>NZ_CP150332.1:0-2835000 GCF_051519845.1 Sorangium sp. So ce362
ATGACGATTCCGAAACACGAGCCGCGCGAAGTCTTCGATCAGGCGATCGAGCATACGCGGACGCTTTCGCCCGCAACTTTTGATCAGTGGTTCGGGGGAGTTCAGTTCGATGATCTGACCGACGGCGTGCTCACGCTGCGCGTCCAGAACGAGTTCGTCCTCGAGTGGGTCAGGGACAACTTCCTGCCGTCGCTGACGGACAAGATCCGCGAGCTCACCGGCTGGTCGGTCCAGGTGGCGTGGACGGTCGATCAGCACCTCGACTCGCCGATCGCGAAGCGCGTGGAGCTCACCCCGGTGCGCCCGCGGGCGCTCGTGGTGCGTCCGACGAGCACGGCGCCGGCGCCGGTGCCCCGGCCCGAGCCGTCGCTCCGGCGCGTCTCGTCGCTGCCGGACGACCTGAACCCGAAGCACACCTTCGCGAGCTTCGTCGTGGGCCCGTCGAACCAGCTGGCGCACGCGGCCGCGATCGCGGCGGCGGGCGGCGGAGGCCGCCGGTACAACCCGCTCTTCATCTGCGGCGGTACGGGGCTCGGCAAGACCCACCTCATGCACGCGATCGCGCACCGCGTCTTCGAGGGCAGGCCGGACGCGCGGATCATCTACGTCTCGGCCGAGAAGTTCACGAACGACTTCATCACGGCCATCCAGCACCACCGGATGGACGAGTTCCGCGCGCGGTACAGGTCGAACTGCGACGTGCTGCTTGTCGACGACATCCAGTTCCTGGCCGGACGCGAGCAGACGCAGGAGGAGTTCTTCCACACCTTCAACGCGCTCCACACGCTCGACCGGCAGATAGTGGTGACGAGCGACAAGTACCCCCAGAACCTCGAGCGCATGGAAGAGCGCCTCGTCTCGCGGTTCTCCTGGGGGCTCGTCGCCGACATCCAGGTGCCGGAGCTGGAGACGCGCGTCGCGATCGTCCGGAACAAGGCGGCGCTCGAGGGCATCGCGCTCACCGACGACGTGGCGCTCTACCTCGCGCAGATGGTCCGCTCCAACGTCCGCGAGCTCGAGGGGACGCTGATCCGGCTGGCGGCCAAGAGCTCGCTCACCGGTCGCCCCGTGGACCTCCCGTTCGCGCGCGCCGAGATCACGGCCACGTCGCCGCCGCGGGCGCAGATGATGAGCGTCGAGGACATCCAGCGCGCGGTGTGCCACCACTTCCACCTGCGCTCGATCGATCTCACGTCGAAGGACCGCCACAAGAGCGTGGCCTTCGCGCGCCACGTGGCGATGTACCTGTGCAAGCAGCGGCTGAAGTGCAGCTTCCCGGAGATCGGGCGGGCCTTCGGCAACCGCGATCACACGACGGTGATGAGCGCCGTCCGCAAGATCGAGGCGCAGCGCGACTCCGATCCGCAGGTCCGCGCCCACCTCGAGGCGCTCGAGAAGAAGCTCGCCGACGAATAGGGCGCGCCGCGCGCCGAACAACGCGCGCCGCGCGCCGAAGTAGGCGCGCCGCGCGCCGGAGATCCTGCCGCAGCCGCTGGGCGGTCAGAGCTCCGACAGCGCGGTGCGCGCGTCGTCGGCGACGAGCTTGTTGCTGTACGCGGAGGCGAGCGCGAGCACCTCCGCGAGCTCGCCGCGCGCCTCCTCGACCTGGCCCCGCTGCTTCAGGAGCGCGCCGAGCAGGTACCGGCTCTCCAGGGCGTCCGTCCGGTAGGAGCGCGCCTCGGCGTAACGCGCGAGCTCGCGCAGGAGATCGCCGGCGCCGGCCGCGCCGCTCAGGCCGTCGAGGTAGGCGAGGTGCGCGCGGTTGATCGAGACGAGGCGCTCGTGGCCGCTCTCCTCCGCGAGCTCCTTCGACTCGGTGAGCGAGGCGTAGGCGCGCGGCAGATCGCCGAGCCGGCGGCTCGCGTCGCCGAGGTTGTGCAGCGCGGCGGCGGTCTCGAAGCGCAGGCCCGCGGACCGGGCGAGGTCGACGGCGCGCGCCGAGGTCTTCACCGCCGCGGCGAAGTCGCGGAGGAAGACGTGCACGAGGACGCGCTGCTTCTCGCGCTCGCTCGCCGCCGCGAGATCGCCCGGGTTGCCGAGCGCCTCGGCCAGATCGAGCGCGCGGATCGCCGCCTCGATGTCGCCCGTCGCCGCGCGCGTCTGGGAGATCGCGAGCAGCAGCCGCTCGTCGTCGATGTCGCCCATCGCCTCGAGCTGCTCGACCGCGCGGACCGCGCGGGTGAAATCGCCCGTCCTCACGCCGATCTCCGTCTCGCACGCGAGCGCCTTGCGGCGGAGGTCCTCCCGGTCGCCGGTGAGGGCGTACGCCTCCTCCAGCCGCGCGTACGCGTCGGCGAAGAGGTCCACCGCGCCGAGGGCGCGCGCCACGTCGACGCGCGCCGAGAGCTTCTGCTCGGGGGTGCCGGCCTCGTCGATGCGCCGGAGCGCGCGGGCCGCGACGTCGCCGAGGTCGGGCGCGGAGCGCACGCGCACGACGACGTCCGCGAGCGCGCCGAGCCACGCGGAGAGCTCCGCCGGCGAGCGGTGGGCGTGGTCGCCGAGGTCGAGCGCCTGGGAGATGAGCCGGAGCGCCGGGTCGAGCTGGCTCGCGCGGATCTTGTGGAGCGCCGCCCGCGCGTGGAACGTGGCGGCCCGGTCGCGATCGCCGGCCTGGTAGAAATGCTGCCCGATGCGCTCGGCGTGCTCGGCGCTGTCCTCGCCCACGACCGCGAGGTACGCCGCCGCGGCCGCGGCGTGCAGCTCCCGGCGGAGCTCCGGCGGGATCGCGTCGAGGACGATCTCGCCGTGCATGGGCGACGCGAAGCTCGCCTGCTCGGGGCCCTTGAGCCGCAAGAGATCGCGGGTCGCGAGCCCCGAGATCGCGCGGTTCACGAGCGAGAGCTTCTGCTGGAGGAGCGCCGCGAGGACCTCGGTCGGCACCGGATCGCCGAGGATCGCCGCCGCCTGGAGCACGGCGCGGTCGCTCGGGTCGAGCCGCCGCACCCGGGTGGCGATGAGCGTGCGCAGCGAGCGCGGCACCGCCGAGGCGCCGTCGAGCCGGGCCTTCACGGCGCCGCCGACGACGCTGAGCGCGCCGGAGTCGCTCAGCTCCTTGATGAGCTCTTCGAGGAAGAGCGGGTGGCCGCCGGCGCGCTCGCGGCAGAAGGCGAGCACCTCGGGCGGCAGGAAGGTCGCGCCGATGCGCGCCGACATGAGGCGCGCGCTGTCGCTATCCGAGAGCTCGCCGACCTGGATCCGGTAGAAGTGGGGGTGCGCCTCGAGCAGCGGCGGCGGGTCGCTGCGCGTCGCCAGGATCAGCACGGCGCGGAGCCCGCCGGCGCGGCCGGCCGTGGCGAGGAGGGTCTCGGCGGTGAGGTGGTCCATCGCCTGCGCGTCGTCCCAGGCGAAGCAGTGGAGCCGATCCTCGCAGAGGCTCTGCACCATCCGCGGGAAGGCCGCGCGCAGGATCGCGGTCGTCCCCTGCGGCGCCCGCTGGTCGACGAGCGCCGCGCCGAGCTGGCCGAGCACCGCCGCGGACTCGTCCTCGCGCAGGCCGAGCGCGCGCAGCCGCGGCAGCACCGCGCGGATGCGCTCCTCGTCGTCACCCTCCTGGATGCCGCAGAGCACCTGCAGCATCGCGGTGAGGCCGCTCCACGGGACGTCGGCGCCGTTGTGCGGGCACGACGCGACGTAGACCCCGACGTTGTAGTCGCCCTTCGAGAGCCGCCGCTCCATCTCGGCGAGCAGCCGCGTCTTGCCGATGCCGCGCTCGCCCTGGATGACGGCGATCTGCGCGCGCTTCCTCGTGGCGTCGGCGAGGATGTCCCCGAGCTGCTTGAGCTCGTCGCGGCGGCCGACGAAGCGGCCGTACGCGCCGTCCGGGGGCTGCGCCGAGGTGACCACGCGGCCCCCCTCGGGCGCGGTCCGGCCCGCGCCGGGCAGCTCCTCGGTCGTGAACGTGTTGCGGAGGACGCGCCCGGTGAGGTGTGACACGGCCACGTGCGACTCGGTCGCGCGGGCGAGCGCCTGGGCCGAGGCGATGAGCGACGTGAGCCGCTCGTCCCGGATCGGGGCGCCGCCGCTGTCGACCAGGATGCGGGCGAGGTGGATGCCGGCCGAGGCGGCCGCGCCCCCGCCGCGCGAGCGCAGGATCACGAGGGCGGCGCGCACCGCGGCCTCGGTGTCGCGGCCGTCGGCGTCGCCGAGCCCGAAGACCGCGACGAGCTGCGACGCCTCCTGCTCGAGCAGGAGCGCGCCGTAGCGCGCCAGCACCTCGCGGGCCCGCCCGATGCGCCTCGCCGCGTCGTCCTCGGGGCCCGTGAAGATGAGCACGAGCGCCGTGACCTCGCGCCGTTCGCCGAGCCCGCGCGCGGACGGGCTGCTGTCGGCCTTCTCGAGCAGCTGGAGGAGCCCCGACGCCGTGCGGCTGCGCGCGCTGCTCGTCGTGTGCGGCACCTCGACCGGCGTGCGCTCGTTGGCCCCGATCGGCTCCTCCTCGAGCACGGCGCTCGCCTCGAGCGCGGCGCCCGCCTTCTCCTCGTGGAACGGCTCCAGGAACTCGGCGAGGTCGTTCGCCCCGAACCGCTCGCCCGTCGCGTAGAAGAACCCGAGGAGCGCCTCGTGCAGCCGCCCGGCGTCGGGGACCCGATCCTCGACGTTCCTCGCGAGCATCGTGCTCACGATGTCGACGAGCGAGCTCGGCGCGTCGGGGCGCACGAGCGCGAGCGGCGGGTACTCGCTCGCCTGCAGCCGCCGCATGACCTCGAACGCCGTCGGCGCCGCGAACGGGTTCGAGCCGGCGATCATCTCGTAGAGCACCGTCCCGAGCGAGAAGAGGTCGCTCCTGCCGTCGATCGCGTCGGCGCGCGACTGCTCGGGGCTCATGTACGCGAGCTTTCCGCGGATCCTGCCGGCGCGCTTCTCGCCGACCTCCTCCTCGGTCATCGACTGCGTCGCCTTGGCGATGCCGAAGTCGGTGACCTTCACCTCTCCCTCCCAGGAGAGCAGGATGTTCTGGGGCGAGATGTCGCGGTGGACGATGCCGAGGGGGCGCGACTGCTCGTCGCGCCGCCGGTGGGCGTGGTCGAGCGCCTTCGCGATCTCGGCCGTCATGAAGACGGCCATGCCGAGGGGGATCGGCCGCTTCAGCCTCCGGCAGCGGGCGAGCAGCGTCGCCAGGTCGAGCCCGGGGACGTACTCCATCGCGATGAAGTAGCTGGTCGGATCGCCGTTCGGATGGTCGACGCGGCCGAGGTCGAACACCTGCACGATGTTCGCGTGCGAGAGGCGGACGGCGAGCTTGGCCTCGTGCACGAACATGTCCACGAAGCGCCCCTGCTCGGCGAGCTTGGGGAGGATGCGCTTGATGACGAGGACCTTCTCGAACCCCTCGACGCCGAAGCTCTTGGCCTTGAAGACCTCGGCCATGCCGCCTTCGCCGAGGCGCTCGAGCAAGCGATAGCGTCCGAAGGTCTCGTTCAGCATCGTCCCGTCGAAGCCCCGCGCAGCCTAGCGTCTAGAGCGCGCGCGGCGCTCCGGAGGGGACGGCCTCGGATCGGCGAGCGAGCCGGTCTTTGCTCCCCGGCTGCGTCGCCCGGCCGCGCGTCACGTCTCGACCGCCTTGTTCGCGCCGGCGTCATCGTCCCCTCCATACATCGACTCGGCGATCCGGAACGCCGCCCCCTCGAGGCGCGCGTACGCCGCCCGGAGCGTGTCGAGATCGCCGCCGCCGTCGAGCAGCTTCCGCAGCGCGGCGCACTCGGCGTGGACCTCGCCGAGGAGCTCGGCGTCGAGCAGATCGCCGTAGCCCTCGAGGGCCTGCTCGGTCGTGTAGGCGAGGGTCTCGGCCTGGTTGCGGATCTCGGCGAGCTCGCGCCGGAGCGCGTCGGTCTCCTTGAACCGCTGGCCCTCCGAGACGAGCCGATCGACCTCGTCCGGCGTGAGGCCGCTCGTCGGGGTCACCCGGACCTCCTGCACCCGCCCCGTCCCGAGATCCCGCGCCTCGACGCGCACGATGCCGTTCTCGTCGATGCGGAAGGTGACCTGGATCTTGGGCAGCCCGCGGGGCGCGGGCGGGATGCCGGTGAGCTCGAAGCGGGCGAGGCTCCGGCAGTCGGCGGCCATCTCGCGCTCGCCCTGGAGCACGTGCACGGGGACGAAGCTCTGGTTGTCGACGCTCGTCGTGAAGATCTCGCTCCGCTCGGTCGGGATCGTGGTGTTCCGCGGGATGAGCTTGAACATCACGCCGCCGCCGGTCTCGACGCCGAGCGACAGCGGCGTCACGTCGAGGAGCAGCACCTCGTCCACGTGCCCCGAGAGCGCGGCGCCCTGCAGCGCCGCCCCGACCGCGACGACCTCGTCGGGGTTCACGCCCTTGTTCGGCTCCCGGCCGAAGAACTCGCGCACCGCCGCCTGCACCGAGGGCATCCGCGTCATGCCGCCGACGAGGACCACGGTGTTGACGGCCGAGACGGGGAGCTTGGCGTCCCCGAGCGTCGCCCGGCAGACGTCGATGGTCCGCCGGATGAGGCTCTCGCAGAGCATCTCGAGCTCGTTGCGCCGCATCGTGCGCTCGAGGTGGAGCGGCCCGCCGCCCGGGCCGACGGCGATGAAGGGGATGTTGATCTCGGTCTCGAGCGACGACGAGAGCTCGTGCTTCGCCTTCTCCGCCGCCTCCTTGAGCCGCTGCAGCGCCATGCGATCCCGGCGCAGATCGATCCGGTGCATGCCGTCGAACTCGTCGGCGAGCAGGTCGATGAGCCGCTGGTCGAAATCCTCGCCGCCGAGGTGCGTGTCGCCGCCGGTCGACTTGACGCTGAAGACGCCGCTCGCGATCTCGAGGATCGAGATGTCGAACGTCCCTCCGCCGAGGTCGTAGACCGCGATCGTCTCGGCCTTCACCTTGTCGAGGCCGTAGGCGAGCGCCGCGGCGGTCGGCTCGTTGATGATCCGGCGCACCTCGAGCCCGGCGATCCGCCCCGCGTCCTTCGTCGCCTGCCGCTGCGCGTCGTCGAAGTAGGCCGGGACGGTCACCACCGCCTCCGTCACCGGCTCGCCGAGGAACCGCTCGGCGACCTGCTTCATCTGGCCGAGGATCATCGCCGAGATCTCGGGGGGCGAGTAGCTGCGCCCCTTGACCTCGACCCAGGCGTCGCTGTTCGACGCCTCGACCATCTTGTACGGGGCGAGCAGGACCTGCTTGCTGACCTCGGGCGCGCTGAACTTGCGGCCCATCAGCCGCTTCACCGCATAGATGGTGTTCTGCGGGTTCGTGACCGCCTGGCGCCGCGCCACCTGCCCGACCAGGCGCTCACCGCTCGCGGGGAAGCCGACCACGGAGGGGGTCGTGCGCGCGCCCTCGGCGTTCGGGATCACCCGCACGTCGCTGGCCGAGGCGACCCCTGCCCCTTCGACGACCGCCACACACGAGTTCGTCGTCCCGAGATCGATGCCGATCACCTTCCCCATATGCGGCGAAAGATACTACAGACCTGGATGCTCGCTGGGTGGGCAGACGACCGTGGCGCCCGCGATATTTGGGGAGATCGTGCGGTGAGGTGGCGGGGCACAGCAGATCCCGGAGAGGACCACCGCCCTGATGCGCATGAGGCAGGAGGTGTGCGCCCGGGGAACCGGCGCGCGCCGCCGCTGGAAGATCAGCCCGCTTCGGAAGCCGGCTCGCCGGGCGAGCCCTTCGAGACGACGACCATGGCCGCGCGGAGGAGGTAGTCGCCCTGAATGTATCCCGGCTGGACCTCCGCGATCACGACGCCGGCCGGGTGCTCGGTCGACTCGATCTGCTGGATGGCCTCGTGCACGCTGGGATCGAAGGGCTTGCCGACGGCGGCGATGCGCTTGATGCCCATGCGATCGAGCGTGTCGACGAACTGCTTCGCCACGATCCGCACGCCCTCGGCGACCGACTTCGCGTCGGGCGCGCTCTCGGCGTGGCTGGCGGCGCGCTCGAGGTTGTCGAAGACCGGGAGCAGATCCTTCAGGATCGTCTCGCGACCGCGGCGCTGCGCCTCATCGACCTCGCGCCGGGAGCGCTTACGGAAGTTGTCGAAATCGGCGGCGGTGCGCAGCAGCTGCTCGCGCATCCGCGCGGCCTCCGCCTGCGCCTCGCCGAGCTTGTCTTCGGGGGTGGGGGCTCGCTGCTCCGCCGGCTCTGCGCGTTCCGCCTGCGCTTCCGCCGTCTCCCCCGTGTTCTGGTTCGACCCATTTTGTTCCGAATCGCTCATAGGACGGCCGGCACTATAGCCAGCCGCGATCCGCTGGCAATCTCCAGGCCGAAGTCGGCCCGCGGCGGGCGAGCGCCGGCGCGTCCGGCCGGCCGCGCCTCCCGGGACCGGCCGCGGGCGCTCGCCGGTGTCCGTGACCGGGCGCTCTGGACGCGCGTTTCGCCCAGGTCTCGGCGATCAGCAGCGGCCATGCATCCACCGTTTGCTCCGACCCCCTGCCCGGCGTTAGATCGGCCCCATGAGCATCGCCACGAGCCCGGGCGGCGACCCCGCCCCGGCGAACGCCTCGACGCCCGCCAGCTCGCCGCTCCTCGCGGCGCAGAAGCACCTCCTCGGCAACTACCGCCAGCCTGCGTTCGTCCTCGACCGCGGCCGGGGTTGCGAGCTCTTCGACACGGAGGGGCGCAGGTATCTCGACATGTGCGCCGGGGTGGCGGTGGCGTCGCTCGGGCATGCTCACCCGCGGCTCGTGGCGACCATCGCCGAGCAGGCGGGCCGCCTCATGCACGTCTCCAACTACTTCTTCAACGCGGAGAACCTCCGCCTCGCCGAGGAGCTCTGCGCGAAGACCGGCTTCGACCGCGCCTTCTTCTGCAACTCGGGCACCGAGGCGAACGAGGCGATGCTCAAGCTCGCGCGCCGCCACTTCTTCAACCGGGGCGAGACGGAGCGCTACCGGATCGTCGCGTTCGAGAACGCGTTCCACGGCCGCACCCTCGGCGCGATCGCCCTGACCGGGACGCCGAAGTACCGCGAGGGGTTCGGCCCGCCGCTCGCGGGCGTCACCCACGTGCCTTACGGGGACGTGGCCGCTGTGCGCGCCGCCATGGGCCCGGACGTCGCGGGGATCCTCGTGGAGCCGGTGCAGGGGGAGGGCGGCGTCCTGCCGGCCCCGGCCGGGTTCCTCGCCGAGCTGCGGCGCATCGCGGATGAGCACGGCGCGCTGCTGCTCCTCGACGAGGTGCAGACCGGCATCGCGCGCACGGGGCACTGGCTCGGCTCGATGTACGACGGTGTCCAGGGCGACGCAGCGGCGCTCGCGAAGGGGCTCGGCGGCGGCTTCCCTGTCGGCGCGCTGGTGCTGCGGGAGCGGCTCAACGGCGCGCTGCCCCCGGGCTCGCACGGCTCGACCTACGGAGGCAACGCGCTCGCCTCCGCCACGGCGCGCACGGTGCTCGCGGTCATCGAGGACGAGAAGCTCTGCGAGGCCGCCCAGAAGCGCGGCGAGCAGCTCGGCCGCGGCCTCGCCGCGATCGCCGCGCGGCTGCCGGGCATGTGCGCCGGCGAGCGCGGGCGCGGCCTGCTCCGCGGGCTCATCCTCGCGCCCGGGGTGGACGGGCGGGCCGCGCTCGGTCGCGCGCGCGACCGGGGCGTGCTGCTCACGATCGCGGGCAGCAACGTGCTCCGGTTCACGCCGCCCCTCATCGTGAGCGAGGCGCAGATCGACGAAGCTCTGGCCGAGGTCGAGGCCGCGCTCGCCGAGACGCCGGCTGCGGGTTGAGGTGGTCGCGTCGCGCGCAGCCGGGCCCACCGTCGCGCCCCTCCCGTGCTCGGGCTGCAGCAAGCTGATCGATCCGCTGCGCGCGGGGCACGTCGCGATCTTCGACCAGCGCTTCCACTATTTCTGCAACGCCCGGTGCCGCCACACCTTCCTCGGTGAGGCGTCGCCCGCGCCGGGCGACGTCCGGCCGCCTGGCCTCGCGGCGCACGGCGCGGCGTTCCTCGGCGCTGCTGCTCGAGGGAGCTCGCCGGGGACGCCACCGGGCGCCGCCGGGCCGTACGCCTCAGCGCCGCGCGCCGAGCCCGCGCGGGCGGGCTCGGACGAGGGCGCCACGCGCATCGCCGATCTCGACGCGCCGATCGTCGACGCGTTCCCGCCCGTGTCGCTCGACGAGAAGCTCCCGGACCTGCCCCTCCTCGACGACGATCGCGCGCTGCTCGAGCCGATCGGGAACACCATCCTGAGCGAGGAGCCGCAGCGCTACGAGGCGGTCGAGGCGCGGGACATCGGCGCGCTCCTGCTCGTGCTCGCGATCATCGCGGGGACGCTCGCCGTCGCGCTCACCCTCGCCGGGGACGCGAAGCTCGTCATCGGCGCCCGCATCGTGCTCGCCACGGTGAGCGCGGGGATGCTCCTCGGCCGCGCCGCGACGACCGCGCGCGACGCCACGGACCCGCACCCGGCGCCGATGCTCGCTCCCGTCCTGGGCGGGCTCGTGGCCGCCGTCTGGGCCCTCTTCGGTCAGGATCGCGCGCTCGCGGCCGAGGCCGCGTCGCTCGCGGGCGTGATCGCCACCGCCAGCGCGATCAGCGCCTGGCTCATCGAGAGCGCCCGCCACCGCGTGTTCGCGGAGCGGGGCTGGATCGCGTCGGTGCTCTCCGCGCCGGCGCGCTGGCCGCCGGGCGCGTGGGCGCCGAGCCCGGCGCCCGCCGACCGAGCCCTTCCGCGCGGCGACGACGGCGCCGCCGAGGGCGCCGGGGTCGAGCTCTACGAGCTGCGACCGGGCGAGAGCGTCCAGGTCGACGCGGGGGATGTCGTCCCCGTCGACGTCGTGGTCACGGGCGGCGACATCGAGGTGCTCCCGTGGATCGGCGCGACCACGCCGGCCCGTCGCCGCGACGGCGACCCGGTCATCGCCGGGGCCACGGTGGTCCGGGGCCGCCTCGTCGGCGCGTGCACCTTCTCCGGCGGCGATCGCGCGGTCGCGCGCGTGCTGCTCGACGCTCGCCGGCGCGCGGACGCCCTCGCGCCGATCGCGCAGGCCTCGCGCGCCCTGACCGAGCGCTGGGCGTTCGGCGCCGCGGCGATCGGCGCGCTCTCCGCGTTCGTCGCCGGGCGGGCGCCCGTCGAGATCGCGATGACCGCGGCCGCCGTGCTCGCCGCGATGGCCACGGCGATCACGGCTTCCATCGCCTCGGTGCACGTCGCGCGGGGCATCCTGCTCGGGCTCCGCCGGGGCATCGTCTACAAGAGCGCCGACGCCTGGGATCGCGCAGGCAGGATCTCGGTCGCCGTGTTCTGCGCGCGCGGCACGCTGCTGCTCGGCGAGCCCGAGCTCGCGGAGCTGGAGGCGACCGGCCAGAAGCTCACGCCGAGCGACGTGCTCGCGCTCGCGGCCGGGGCGGAGCGCACCGAGGAGCACCCGGTCGCCACGGCGATCGTCCGCGCCGCCCGCGTCCGCGGCCTGCGGCCCGACGGGGTGCGCAACCCCAACTTCCACCCAGGCCTCGGCGTGACGGCCGTCACCTCGTCCGGCGAGGAGCTCTGCGTCGGCAACCGCGCGCTCATGCTCGAGCAGCGGATCTCGATCGCCGCGGCCGAGAGCCGCGTCGCCGAGCTCGAGGCGCTGGGGCGCACCGTGGTCCTCGTCGCGGTGGGCGCCCGCCTCGTCGGCGTCATCGGCCTGCAGGACGGGCTGCGCCCCGGGGCGCGGGCCGCCATCCAGCACCTGCTCGACGCGCAGATCGAGCCCGTGCTGATGTCGGGCGACGCGCGCGAGACGTGCGAGGCGATCGGCCGCTCGCTCGACATCGACCACATCCGCCCCGAGGTCCTCCCCGCGGATCGCGGCGCCGAGGTGCGCCGCCTGATCGACGCGGGCACGAGCGTCGCCGTCCTCGGCCACGCCGGCGTCGACGACGCCGCGCTCGGCGCCGCGGACGTCTCGGTGGCCCTGGGCGCGGCCGGCTCCGCGCCCGCCGACTTCTCCACGGTCCTCGCCTCGGACGACGTCCGCGACGCTGCGCTCTCCCTCGCGCTCGCGCACCGCACGCGCCTCGAGGCGCGCGTCGGGCTCGCGCTGAGCGTCGCCCCCGCGCTCGTCGGCGCCGCGGTGATCTCCGCGTTCGTGCTCCCGCCGGCCTACGCCCCCATCGCCTCGCTGCTCGGCGGCGTCATGGCCGTCGTCCACGCCCGCGCGCTCGACGCGAAGAGCTGAGCGCCGCGCGCGGCCTGCAGCGCCGGCGCGGGCTACGAGATGCTGGAGGCCGCGTCCTTTGTGTCGCGGCAGTCCAGGCAGACGCCGTACATCTCGTGCTTGTGCCAGGTCACCTCGAAGCCGTACTTCGCGGCGATCTCCTCCTGGAGGGCCTCGATGCGCGGCTCCTCGAACTCGATGATCTTCCCGCAGCTGACGCAGATCAGGTGGTCGTGGTGCGCGCTGGCGTCGTCCGCCAGCTCGTAACGGCTGAGGCCGTCGCCGAACCGGCGCTCCGAGGCCACGCCGCACTCCGCGAGCAGCTTGAGCGTCCGGTAGACCGTCGCGTACCCGATGCCCCGGTCGTGCGCGCGCACTTCCGTGAGCAGGTCCTCGATGGTCATGTGCGGCGCGCCCGAGAAGAAGGTGTCGACGATCAGCCGGCGCTGCGCCGTCGACCTCAGCCCCTTCTTGGCCATGTACGCCTGGAGACGGGCGCGCAGCCGGTCGAGGGCAACTTTGTCGACCTGGGTCACGCTGTCCCCCTCCCTCGCGATGACGGCCATGACGAGTTTATCCCGTTCGCGGCGAACCGCGTCAAGGCCGGCGACCGCGCCTGCTCGGCGCGACCGGGCAAGCCCCCCTGTCGCTACTCGCCGACCTGCGCCATGTAGCTGACCTGCGCGGCCGAGCCTCCCAAGGGGCTCAGCAGCGTGACGGGCGGCGCCACCATCCCGGCCGCCGACGTGTTGTCGATGACAACGTAGTAGAGGCCCGGGCGCAGCGCATAGCGGCGCGTCTCGATGATCCCGGGCTGGAGAGGGCCGCCCGCCTGCACCGGGCCGGGCGGGGGACCGAGCGGCTTGCCGGTCTGATAGGCCTCGCGCCAGGCGTCGCCCGTCGGCTTGTCGACGATCATGATGTCCACGGGGGCGCCCTGCACGCTCACCTTGAGGTAGAGCGCCTGGTCCGAGTCGGCGATCTCGAACGGCCCGAGGTAGTCGCGCTGGTGCGCGTGCACCTCGACGCTCTCGTTCGCGAACGTGTAGCGCTCGTCGTCCTCCACCTCGAACGGGTGGTGCGGCCGCTGGGGCGGCATGAGGATCCCCAGCGTGAAGTCCTTCCCGGTCTCCTCGTTGTAGAGGACGGTGAACCCGCGGGTCATCTCGCCCGCGACGATCTGGTTGCCGATCAGGTTGGCGATCCCTCCGAACGGCGCGACGTTCGCCATCACGTCGATGACGGGGTTCTCGACGTAGCCGAGCTGGAAGCTCGGGCCCTGCACGATCCGGTTCAGCCGTCCCCACACGTAGACGTCGTCGCCCGCGATCTGGAAGTCGGGCCGGTACTCGACGGACGTCGTGAGGGAGAAGCCCACCCGCTTGGCCGGCTGCATGTAGCCGTACCCCGTGCCGGTGATGTGCACGGTGACCGTCTGGGCCGAGTCGTTGACGTCGTACGAGCACTGCATCGGGAAGAACCGCCCCATGGCCGACGATCGGTCCTGCAGGCGCAGGGAGACCCCGCTCTTCAGCATCTCGGGGCAGATCTTGCTGGCGCCGAAGTTCGAGAACAGAAACCAGCGGAGGCCGGGGCTCGCGTTCACGGGACCGCTGATGCAGGGGCAGCCGACGAACGTGAACGACAGGGCGACGGCGGCGAGCGTCAGCGCGGCAGACGCGGTGGACGCGCGGGGGAGCGGGGAGCTTCGTGCGGGCACGCGGGTTAACATAGCGGGTCGACCTCGGGGCGAGAGCGGGTTTGCGCCGGGGAGGACGGCCGGTCCCGCCTCAGCGCACGAGATGCCATTGGACGCCGGGAGTGACCTCCAGATGCAGGTGATTTTTGTGCGCCCGGTCGTAGTTGGGGGTGAGGATCGACGTGAAGATGTGCTGATCCGCGGCCTCGCACACGATGGAGCGCAGCTCTCGCGCCGTCGTGTCCGCCGGAGGGCTGCCGCTCGCACCCCTGCCGGCCGCCCTGGGCTTCCCGGTCGCCCTGGCGCCCTCGCCGCACACCGGCGCGCCGCGCCTGCCGACGAAGTCGCGCTCGACGTCGAGCCACTCCTCCGCGAGCCCGTCGCCCACGCGCTCCTTGACGAACCGGTAGGGGTCGATGGCGAGCCCGCCCGGGTGCCTCGGGGCCAGCTTGCCCTCGGGCCACATCCTCGACGGAGGTCGCCAGGCCGAGAACATCAGCACCTCGACGATGTCGTGCACGCGCAGGATCCGGCTGAAGTCCGAGAGCGCGAGCGCGAGGCGGCAGTCGAAGACGTCGTTCGGGTTGTCCGCGCGCCGGTGGGTCGGCAGCGCCGTCCGGTAGAGGACCCCGCCGACCCCCTGCATCAGCCGCACCGGCGCGAGCACGCCCGGCGCGCGCGGCACCGGCTCGAACGCGATCTTCCGCCGCGCGAGCGCCGCGCGGCACTGCTCCGCGCTCAGGGCCGCGTAGCGCGCCGACGGGTGCTTCGCCCAGTCCTGATGGAACCGCACCTTCGGCTTGCCCTGCGCGCTCGGCGCGGCGGCGAGCGGGACGAGCGCGAGGGCGAGCGCGGCGGCGGTGGCGGCGTGACGTACGGACGGCATCGTTGCGGGGTCGGCCTCGCGCGGGCAGGCGAAGCGCCCGCTGGAGGAGGCGGAAAGCTGGAGGCGCCCGCCGGTGAGCGGGGCGCCGCGGAATTGCGCGCGGCGGCGGCGCCCATCCTACCGCGCCATTTGACCGGGCCGTGCGATCGCCTCAAAATAGCTCGCATGCGCATCCGTGGGCCCGGCGCCCGCTCGCGCCTCTTGATGTATGGGAGCGAAGGCCCGGCCCGCACGGCTTCCCGGTCCGGGCGGTCCCTGGGCCAGGTAGCCACAGCAGCGCACGCATGCGCCGCCTGCAGTTGACATGGGAGATTTTTCCAATCGCGCTCGAAAGATCCTTTTCGCAGCGGTCACCGAGTTCATCGCGACAGGCGACCCCGTAGGCAGCAGGACGCTTGCGCGGAAGTACGGGCTCGATCTCTCGGCTGCCTCGATCCGCAACGTGCTCGCGGACCTCGAGGAGGCCGGCTACCTCCACCAGCCGCACACCTCTGCTGGGAGGATCCCGACCGACCGCGCGCTCCGGTTGTTCATCGACGCGCTCGTCGAGCTCCGGTCGCTCTCCCCCGAGCAGCAGGCCGAGCTCAGCGCCAGGTTCACCGAGATCTACACGGTGGCGAGCGATCCGCTCCGCGAGACGGGGCGTTACCTCTCGGAGCTGTCCGGCGCCGCGGCGGTCGTCGCTGCGCCGCGGGCGGAGATCCGCGCCCTCTCCCAGCTGCGCTTCATCCCGACGAAGCCCGGGCAGCTGCTCGCCGTGCTCGTCTTCGCCGACGGCTCGGTCGAGAACCGCTTCCTCTCGATCGGCGAGTCGATCAACGAAGGGGAGCTCAACCGGATCCACAACCTGCTCGCCGACGTCATCGAGGGGCGCACGCTGGGCGAGATCCGGGACCTCTTCGCCCGCCGCCTCGCCGATGAGCGCCTCCAGATCGACGCGCTGAGGCGCCGCGCCTTCGAGCTCGGCAGCAAGGCGACGGCCGACGTGACGCGGCGGAGCCAGGTCGTCATCGAGGGGCAGAACCGCCTGATCGATCTGCCCGAGTACGCCGACGTCGACCGGCTCAGGAAGCTGATGAGGGCGCTCGAGGAGCGCGAGGAGCTCGTCGATCTGCTCGACCGCACCCTCGCCGCCGGCGCGGGCGAGGTCACCGTCTTCGTGGGCAGCGAGGCGGGCGATCTCGGCGGCGGACAGCTCAGCCTCGTCGCCGCGCCGTACATGGAGAACGGGCGCGTCGCAGGGACCGTGGGCGTGCTCGGCCCGACGCGGATGGACTACGCGAAGGTGATGCCGCTCGTCGACGCCACCGCCGCGGCCATGAGCGAGGCGCGCGGCAAGGTCAAGTAGCGCCCTTCCGGCGCGCCTCGCGGAGCCGCTCGAGCACCTCGTCGAAGTCGGGGGGCGGCGGCGCCTGGAACCGCATCGGCCGGTCGTCTGCAGGGTGATCGAAGCCGAGCTCGGCCGCGTGGAGCATCAGCCGCGGGGCGGGGATCCTCGGCCCGCGGTAGTCCCGCACGTAGACCGTCTCGCCGACGAGCGGGTGCCCGGCCTCGGCGAGGTGGATGCGGATCTGGTGCGTGCGCCCCGTCTCGAGGCGGCAGGCGACCAGCGTCACGCCCGCGGCGCCGGTCCCGTCCTGCGGCCCCGGGAGCGTCTCGATCGGCTCCACGTGTGTCACCGCGAGCTGCCCCTCGCGCCGTCCCCCCCTCGCCGAGCCGCGCAGCCCGTCGCCCCGATCCTCGATGAGGTAGCTGCGGTGGGTGCCGCGCGGGACGGCGCCGTGCGCGAGCGCCAGGTACTGCCGGTGCATCGAGCGGACGCGGAGCTGCTGCGCGAGGTGCTTCTTCGCGGCGAGCGTCCGCGCGAAGACGAGCACCCCGCTCGTCCCCTTGTCGAGGCGCTGCACCACGCCGAGCGGGGCCCGTCCGCGCAGACGGTCGCGCCGGGCCAGCACCTCCCGCACGAGCGCGTCGAGCGTCGAGGCCTGCTCCGCGGGGTCCTCGTCGCCGTAAGGGATGGTGCTCACCCCGGCGGGCTTGTTCACCACCACGACGCTCGCGTCCGCGTAGACAACGAGCTCGCTCTCGAGCTTGCGCCGCCGCACCGTCTCGGGCCGCGGCGCGTGCAGGCGGACCTCGATCGGCTCCCCGCGGAGCACCCGCCGCCGGGTGCTCGTCGCCACCGCGTTCCCGACCAGCACCTTGCCGGTCTCGATCAGCCGGCGCGCGTCGGACCACGAGACCGAGGCCAGCACCCGGACGGCCCCGTCGAGAGGCCTCCGATCCAGCTCTGCCGGCACCGTCCAGCGGCCATCCTGTGGGGGCCGGACCGGGGCGGTCGAGTCGGCGCCGAGCGGTTCGGCGTCCTGGATCTGGGGCGGCGGAGCGGGAGCGGCGGGTCGGAGCGGGCGCATGAGAGCTCGTTGGGGGCGCCTCGGCTCCGCCCACCGGCGTGGGGCCGGGCTCTACCGGCGCGGAAAACGCACATCCGCGGGGCTCGCGAGGCGAAAGACACCGCGAATGTTGACACATCGCGCGACCGGGGCCGAAGATATCGGAGCCGTCATCGCTTTCTCGCCATCTGAGAGGAGACCCGTTCGTGGCCAGCACCCTTCTCGCCGTAGACGACAGCGTGACCATGCGCAAAGTGCTCGAAATCACCTTTGCGGGTCAGGATTTCCGCGTCGTGACGGCGAGCAGCGCCGACGCTGCGCTGCAGAAGCTCAAGAGCGATAAACCCGACCTGGTGATCGCCGACATCACGCTCGAGCCGAAGAATGGCTACGAGCTGTGCAAGGCGATCAAGCAGGCCTCACCGGCGACGCCCGTCCTGATCCTGTCGTCCAAGCAGAACCCGTTCGATCCCGCGAAGGGCTCGAGCGCGCAAGCCGACGACCACATGGACAAGCCGTTCGACACCCAGCAGATGATCGACAAGGTCAAGAAGCTGCTGGCGTCGCGCGGCGAGGCGAAGCCCGCCGCCGCGGCTCCTGCGGCGGCGACGCCTGCGCCCGCGCGCACGCCCGCCGCGGCGCAGCCCGCCGCCGCGGCCACGAGCCCGCTCCAGCGCGCGAAGACCCTCATCTACACGCCGAACGCGCCCGCCACCAGCGCCGCGCCGGCCCAGGCCTCGGTCAAGACGGCGCCGGGCGGTGCGGGGAGCGTGCCGGTCACGACGACGATGGCGTTCTCGCCGACGCCGGTGTCCGGCGTGCCGAAGACGGCGTCCGGGCCCGCGGCGGTGGCGGCCACCGCCGCGGTCCAGGTCAACGGCCAGATGGCGAGCAAGCTCGAGGGCCTCGGGCTCACGCCCGAGCAGGTGGAGGCCGTGATGGCGCTTTCCCGCGACGTCGTGGAGCGCGTCGTCTGGGAGGTCGTGCCCGTCCTCGCCGAGACGATCATCAAGGAAGAGATCGCGCGCCTGACGAAGTAGCCGCGCGCCGCGGCCGCCGCGCGGCCGCGCTGCGCGGGAGCATGCGCGACCGCTGCTTTGCCCGGCGACGTGGAGTTGCTACGTCAGGGCCGCGCCTCGTTCCGCGTTCGGCGCAGCCATGAACGACACGCACGACAAGAGCAGCGGTGCGCCCGCGGATGCCGGCGACGAGACGGACGCGCTCGAAGCCGACGAGGTGCGCCTCGTGCCACAGGGCAACCCGCTCCGCTGGCGCGGCGCGGCTGTGTCCGCCGTGGGCGCCCTCCTCGCGTTCATCGTGATGGCGCTCGCGCCTCAGCTTCGCTGGGGGGTCCCGCTCGGCGCGCTCGGGATCGCCGTCGCGGCGCTCGGCCTGCTCGACTTGCTCGGCACGTTCGACGACCCGCCCGAGCGCGTCGCCGCGCGCGTCGGGATCCGCGACCTCCTCGGTCCGCTCGCGCTGCTCGGGGGCGGGCTCGTCGCGTTCTTCGTTCTCATCACGCTCAGCGTGGCGGGCTACCTCTCGCCGAGCTCCCTCTCGCGGGACGGCGCGCCCACGCTGCTCTCGCTGGCGGCGTCCGCCGTCGCCGTCCCTGCCGCGTTCCTCACGGCTGTGGTCGGCGTGTTCCGGCTCGGCGAGCGCCTCGGCCCCTGCCGCGTCGACGAGGCGGGCGCCCCGCGCCCCCTGATCCGGCGGCATGGCTTCTGGCTCGTCGCCCTCGTCACGCTGCTCTACCTGCCCATGCTCGGGAGCCACTCGCTCACCGACCCGTGGGAGACGCACTACGGCGAGGTCGCGCGCGAGATCCTGGCCAGGAACGACTGGATCTCCCTCTGGTGGGCGCAGGACGGCTGGTTCTGGTCGAAGCCGGTGCTCGACTTCTGGATGCAGGCGCTCGCGATGGCGGCCTTCGGCGTCCGCTACCGATCGGGAGAGATGCTCTCGGCGGTCGCCGAGGGGCGAACACCGTGGCCCGAATGGGCGGTCCGGCTGCCCATCTTCGCGCTCACGCTCGTCGCCGTTTACCTCCTCTACAAGGCCATCGCGCGGATCTTCGGCCGCCGCGCGGGGCTGCTCGCGGGGGTCGTCCTCACCACGATGCCGCAGTGGTTCATGGTCTCCCACCAGACCATGACCGACATGCCCTTCGTCGCGACGATGGCCGCGGCCATGGCGCTCCTCCTGCTCGGCATCCACACCGACGAGGCGGAGGAGGCGCGCGTCTACGAGGTCGAGCTCGGCGTGCTCAAGGTGGGCCTCTCGGTCTACCACCTCGTGCTCGGGGCGATCGTCGCCTGCGCGCTGCCGCAGATCCTCTACCTGCTCTCGCGTCACGTCGAGATCCACGCGGCGCCCTTCGGCCTGCGCCTCCACGGCGACGTCTTCAGCTCCGGCTCGCCGGGCAACTGCGGGCTGCCCGGCAACGAGGCCTGCCGGTCGGTGCTGCCCGTGCTCCCCGGCCTGCAGCCGGTGCTCCAGGCGATCATCTGGGCGCAGACGCTCGCGATCGTCCTGTACGCCAGCTGGGGCGAGCGGCGCGTGCAGCGGCTCCTCTTCCTCGCGGCGTGGTTCTTCGCCGCCCTCTCCACGATGGCCAAGGGGCCGGCCGGCTTCGGGCTCCCGGTGCTCTGCGCGCTCGGTTACGTCGTCGTCTCGCGCCGGTACCGCGACCTGCTCAAGATGGAGATCCCTGTCGGGCTGCTCGTGCTCGCGTGCGTCGCGCTGCCCTGGTTCGTCGCGATGTACGCGCGGCACGGCCAGCCGTTCACCGACAGGCTCCTGTTCCACGACATGTTCAAGCGCGCCTTCACCCACGTGCACGACACGAACGAGGGCGACGACGTGAGCTTCCGCTACTACGTGTGGCAGCTCGGCTACGCGATGTTCCCGTGGACGGGGCTCGTGCCCGCCTCGCTCGTGTGGTGGCTCCGGCGGCGCGAGGGGGGACCCCCGGGGGAGCCCGGCTCGGCCGAGGCCCGCCAGAGCGACGCCTCGGTGTTCCTGGCGATGTGGTTCATCTTCGGCTTCGCGCTCTTCTCGCTGATGCTGACGAAGTTCCACCACTACATCCTGCCGGCCGTCCCGCCGGCCGCGATGCTCACGGGGATCCTGCTCGACGACATGCTGCGGCTGGAGCGCGGCGCGGGCGGGCTCGCGCCGCGCTCGGGCAGCGCCTCCGCGCCGGCGCGCTCGCCCTCGACGGTCAGCTACGAGCGCGCGATGCTCGGCGCCGTCGCGATCGGCGCTGCGCTCCTGGTCTTCTTCGTCGGGCGCGATCTCGCGATGGCGCGTGAGGGGCAGGCGAGCCAGGCCAGGCTGCTGCACCTGTTCACGTACAACTACAAGCGCCCCTGGCCGCAGTCGCTCGATTTCTCCGCGACCCTCTGGGCCTTCACCGCCGCCGCGGCCGGCCTGTGCTTCTTGCTCATGGTCGCGCGCTGGCGCCGCCTCGTCCTCTACGCGCTCGTCTCGCTCGCTGTCGCGTTCACGGCGTGGGGGCTCGACGTGTACTTCGTGCGGACATCGCCCCACTGGGGGCAGCGCGAGACATTGCTCGCCTACATGCGCTCGAGCCAGGAAATCCCAGGGCCGCTCGTCGCCTACCAGATGAACTGGAAGGGCGAGAACTTCTATGCTGGCAACAAGCTGGCGGTCTTCGTGTCGAGCGGAAAGAAGTTTCAGGACTACATCAATGAGCAGAAGAAGAAGGGCGTGAAGACCTTCTACTTCGCCACCGAGCATGGGCGCATCAGCTCCCTGTCGAACGAGCTCGGCAATCCCCGCATCTTCGAGCGGCTCACGTCCATCGAGCTCAACAACAAGTTCCTCGTGGTTCGAGCAACATTCGAGTGATCGGGCGCGCCTGAAGGCGTTTATCTCACCGGCGCCGTCCGGCTGTGACGCTGTGTGCCTGCTCCGACCTGAAGACGGCGCTTGTAGATGTTCAACGGTACTGCTGCATCGGGAAATTCCTTGCACCTCTGTCGCGAGGGGAGCGCAGGAGCGCAAGGGAGCTCCGGTTCCGACGTCCTAAGTACCTGAATTCACTCCAGGAAGGTGCAGGCACGCATCGTGCTCTCTGTGAGCTCGAGCGTCGCGGCGGAGACCTCCCCCCCAGGTCCGCTGCGACGCTTTTTTTGCGCCGTGGAGCTCGCCGCACATCGTGCGACAAGCGCCTCAGTTGTCGGCGCTTGTCGGGGCAGCTTGCAACGCAGCGAAATGTCGATCCAGCGCGTCCAGGAGACCTGCTGTGGTGCTCACCTCGGCGGTCACGCCGACCCGGAGCCCCCGCTTCTCGGCGGTCGCGGTCGTGATCGGGCCGATGCTCGCGAGGAGCACGCGGTCGAGGCGCGCTGCGGCGCCCTCGCCGAGGAGATCGCAGAGGCTATCGACGGTGCTGCTCGACGTGAGCAGCACGACGTCGATCTTGCCCGCCGAGAGCGCCCGGAGCAGCTCCTCGCGGCGCTCGCTCGACGCGGGGCGGGTCTCGTAGACGGGCACCACGTCAACCTCGCAGCCGGCGGCGCGGAGGCCCTCGGGGAGCACTTCGCGGGCGACGAGCGCGCGCGCGAGGAGGACGCGGACCGGGGGGCGCGCCGCCCTGCGCTCGGCCAGCGCGGGATCGGCGAGGATGGCCTGCGCGAGCTCCTCGCCGCGGAACTCCTTCGGGACGATGTCGGCGCGGACGCCGCGCGCGGCGAGCGCGGCGGCCGTCCCGACCCCGACCGCGGCGAGGCGGGCCGAGCCGAAGGCGCGCGCGTCCAGGCCGAGCCGCTCCAGCTCCTCGAAGAAGCAGGCCACCCCGTTCTCGCTCGTGAAGACGACGGCGTGGTACCCGGAGAGCCCGCGGACCGCCTCGGTGACCCGCGCGGGGTGGGGGGGCGGGTGGATCTCGATTGTCGCGAGCTCGACCGCCTCGCCGCCGTGGAGGCGGATGAGACGCGACGTCGAGCGCGCCTGGTGACGCGGCCGGGTCACGAGGACCCGCTTGCCGAACAGCGGCTTCCGGTCGAACCAGCGCAGCGCGTCGCGCAGGCCGGTGACGGCGCCGACGACGATGACCGCGGGGCTCTGGAGCCCCGCCTCCCTGACGCCGCGGGGCAGCTCGTCGAGGCGGCTCGAGACGACGCGCTGGTCGGCCCGCGTGCCCCACTGGATGGCCGCCGCCGGCGTCGCGGGATCGCGCCGCCCCGGCCCTATCAGCCCCGCGACCACCGCATCGAGCGCCTGCATGCCCATCAGGACGCAGATGGTCCCGCGGACCGAGGCGAGCTCGCTCCAGTCGAACGCTCTGCCCGCTCGGGTGACGCCGCTGACGATCATCACGCTGGAGGCGATGTTCCGGTGCGTCAGCGAGATGCCGGCGTAGGCCGTCGCGCCGAGCGGAGAGCAGACGCCCGGCACCACCTCGAACGGCACCCCGGCCCGCGCGAGCGCCTCCGCCTCCTCCGAGCCGCGCCCGAAGAGGAACGGATCGCCGCCCTTCAGGCGCACCACGCTGCGGCCGGCGAGCCCGAGCGCGACGAGCTCCGCGTCGATCTCCGCCTGCTTCGCGTCCTTCACCACCCGATCGCCGCCGCGCTTGCCGACCGAGCGCACCTCGGCGCCCTCCCGGACGCCGTCCAGCAGCGCGGGGTGGACGAGCTCGTCGTGCAGCACGACGTCGGCCGTGGCGAGGAGCTCTGCGCCGCGCAGCGTGAAGAGCCCCGGGTCCCCCGGGCCCGCGCCGACGAGGTACACGACGCCCGGCCTGGCCGCGGCCGGCCCCCCGCCCGCGGCCCGCAGGGCCGCCACGCCGTGGCCTCCCTCCGAGGGGTCGTCACGCCTGGGAACCATCGTCAAACTCCCGTCGTTCTCTCGTTCATTCATGGCAGACGTTGATTGTCATAGCGATTCTGTAGTCAGGTTGACTCGGTGCGTTAATGGTATAGAATCGCCCCCGTTCGATTCAACGTCCGACGGTTTCTGGAGTCCATTCGATGAGATCTGTGAAACTGTTCGAGGAGCTGCGGAGCTCAGAGCGCGGCTTTCCGGACCGATGGTACGTCACCAACGGCGAGCGATCTGTCGGGCCCGTCAAGCTCGACCAGCTCGCGCGCGGCATCGAGAGCGGAATCGTCCCGCTCGATAGCTTCGTCCGCAATGAAACCTGGACCGTGTGGTGCCCGCTGTCCGACATTGCAATGGTCACGGTCGCCGCCGCGGAGACGCCTGCAGAGCAGCCGGACGAGGTCTCGGACGCGGACGACGACGATACGGTCCCGCTCTCGTCCCAGCAGACGCCCCTGACCCCGCCGCGTTCCGGGCCGGCGGCGCGCTCGAGCGCGCGCCCCGGAGCGGCCCAGCGCTGAGCGATCTCGGCGCGGCGGGGCGGGCGCGGCCGGAAGAAGGGAAGTGGATGGCCGGTCTCATGCTGGCGGTTTCGGGCGAACACTAGCCGATTCCTGCGCTCAGGCGATCCACGGATCGCGCGCGGCGAGACCGGAGCGGTCCCCGCGGGCGAAGGGCTGCTATGCTCCGCCGCCGTGTTCCCCACGAAGAGACCGCGCCGGCTCCGCCGCTCGCCCGCCCTCCGCGCCCTGGTGCGGGAGACGTCCCTCAACCCGGGGGATTTCATCCTCCCCCTCTTCTTCAACGAGGCGCTCGACGCGCCTCGCCCGGTCGGGACGATGCCGGGCGTCTCGCAGCTGCCCGTGAGCGCCGCGGCGGCGCAGGCGCGGCTCTGCAAGGAGCTCGGCATCGGCGGGACGATCCTGTTCGGGCTCCCGCGCATCAAGGACGCGTCGGGATCGAGCGCGTACGACGCGGACGGCCCCGTCCCGCGCGCCGTGAAGGCGATGAAGGAGGCGGTGCCGGAGCTCCTCGTGATCACCGACGTGTGCGTGGACGAGTACACAGATCACGGCCACTGCGGCCTGCTCCGGCAGGACGCGTCCGGCGCGGTGGACGTCGACAACGACGCGACGCTGGAGGTGCTCGCGCGGGCGGCGCTCGTCCACGCCAAGGCGGGGGCCGACGTTGTCGCGCCGAGCGACATGATGGACGGCCGCGTCGCCGCCATCCGGCGCGCGCTCGACGCCGAGTCGCTGGCGGGGACGGCGATCCTCTCCTACGCCGTGAAGTATGCGTCCGGCTTCTACGGGCCGTTCCGCGAGGCGGCGGACTGCGCGCCCAAGTTCGGCGACCGGGCGGGCTACCAGATGGACCCAGGGAACGCGCGCGAGGGTCTTCGCGAGGCGGCGCTCGATGAGGAGGAGGGGGCTGACATGCTCATGGTCAAGCCCGCGCTCGCGTACCTCGACGTCATCGCGCGCGTGCGCGAGGCGACGACGCTGCCGCTCGGCGCCTACAACGTCAGCGGCGAGTACGCGATGATCAAGGCGGCCGCGGAGCGCGGGATGATCGAAGAGAAGCGCGCGGTGCTCGAGCTGCTCACGTCGATCCGGCGCGCCGGGGCCGACTTCATCCTCACCTACCACGCGCTCGACGCCGCGCGCTGGCTCGGCTGATCCATGCGAAGCCAGGGCGCGGGCGGAGGTGCTGCGCGGCGCTCGGGGTGGGCCGCCGCCTGCGCGGTGGGGGCGTCGGCCGCGCTCGCGGCGGGGTGCGCGCCGAGCCGGTGCGACCGGTCCGAGAGCGCGAACCCGCCCATCGAGTTCACCGAGGCCGCGCCCGAGGGGGGCGTCTACGAGACGTCGGCGCCGGACGGCGAGCTCCTCTATTTTCCGGGCGGCATGCGGTACGCGCTCAAGCACGGCCTCGGCGCGCGGCCGCGGTGGTGGCAGGTCTACCTGTCGTTCGAGAGCGACGGCACGAAGCGCGGCGGCACGCTGGCGCACGCGGCGGGCAACCAGGCCGAGGTGACCTGCGTGGACGACGAGCACCTGATCGTCATGAACGACAGCTGCTCCGAGTACTGGATGCGGGTGGTCGCCGGAGGCGCGGACGGCGCTGACGAGGGCGCGACGGGAGGCGCCGTCGCCGGCAAGTGCTACGGCGACGACCCGGAGCCCGCTGAACCCTAGGCCTGCGCCACCGCCTGCCGGGCGAACTGGAGCCGGTACAGCTTGCTGTAGACGCCGCCTGCGGCGAGCAGATCCTCGTGCGTGCCCTGCTCGACGACGCAGCCCTTGTGGAAGACGACGATGCGATCGACGGCGCGGATCGTCGAGAGGCGGTGCGCGATGATCAGCGCCGTGCGCCCCTCCATGGCGCCCTCGAGCGCGCGCTGCAGGCGCGCCTCGGTGTCGCTGTCGACGTTGGCCGTGGCCTCGTCCAGGATGAGGAGCGGCGGATCGCGGTAGAGGGCGCGGGCGAAGGCGATCAGCTGGCGCTCGCCAGCGCTGAAGTTGCTGCCGCGCTCGAGCACCGGGGCGTCGAGGCCGTCCTCGCGGCGCTCGAAGAGATCGAGCGCGCCGATGCGGTTCAGCGCGTTCACCACCTTCGCGCGATCCGGGGTCGCGTCGCCGGCCGCGATGTTCGTGAGCACCGTGCCGGGGAACAGGAACACGTCCTGGGGGACGACGGCGAACTTGCGGCGCAGCTCGTCGCGAGGGTACGCGCTCACGTCGCGGCCGAAGACCCGCACGGCGCCCTCCTCGACGTCGTAGAGGCGGAGCAGCAGCGACGCCACGGTGCTCTTGCCGGCGCCGGTCGCGCCGACCAGCGCGACCTTCTCGCCGCTCCTCGCAGCCATCGAGACCTGCCGCAGCACGGGCGCGCCCGGCTTGTAGCCGAACACGACGTTGTCGAGCTCGAACGCGACGCCCTCGTCCGCGGCCTTCGCCGCGCCGCTACAGCTCGCCGTCGCCGTCGCGTCCTCGTCCTTGTTGTCGAGCAGCTCGAAGATGCGCTCCGCGCCGGCCATCGCGGACTGGAGCAGCGTGTACCGAGCCGAGAGATCGCGGATCGGGACGAAGAACATGTCGATGTAGGCGACGAAGGCGAACAGCGTCCCGAACGAGATCTCCTCCTTCAGGCTCTTCACGCCGGCGTACCAGAGCACCGCGGCGATGCAGACGCTCGAGACCATCTCGATGGCGGCGTCGAGCGTCGCGTCGAGCACGATGGAGCGGTTGTTCGCGCTGCGGTAGGCCGCGTTGATCTCGTCGAACTCCTCGGCCGAGCGCTCTTCCCTGGCGTAGGCCTGCACGACGGCCATCCCGGAGACCTGCTCGTTGAGGTACGCGTTCATCCTGGCCGTCTTCGCCCGCACCTCCCGGAAGGCGTCGCGGATCCGGCGCCGCGTCCAGTTGACGCCGAGGGCGACGGGGGGCACCGCCGCGAAGGCGAGCAACGACATGCGCCAGTCGAGCGACACCATCACCACGACGATGACGGCGAGGCGGATCAGATCGCCGAACGCGTTGAGCGCGCCGGACGCGAACATCTCGCCGATCGCGTCCACGTCGTTCGTCACCCGCGTGACGAGCCGGCCGACCGGCGTGCGATCGAAGAACCCGAGGCGCCTCGTGTGCAAGAACCCGAAGACGCGCACGCGCAGGTCGGCCATCGCGCGCGCGCCGGCGAGCTGCATCAGGTAGAGCTGCGGGAACGCGAGCGACTGCTCCGCGAGCATGATGCCCGTGAGCAGGAAGCCGTTGCGCGTGAGGCGATCGAGCCCGCCGGGCGAGTCGAAGGCGTCGAGCGCGTCGCGCATGATGAGCGGGCGCATGAGCGCCAGCAGGGCGGTGACGATGAGCAGCGACAGCGAGAGCGCGAGGTGCTTGCTCTGCGGGCGAACGAACGGCCATAGCCGCAGCAGCATGCGCGCGTCGTACGCCTCGCCGAGCTGCGCCTCCTCGTGGAAGCGGCTCAGCACGTCCTCGGTGCGGCTCGCCTTCTTCGCCCCGCGGCCCCTGTCCGCCGCCTGCGCCGGCCGCCGCGGGCTCGCGCCCACCTCTCCGGCGGCCGAGGGGCCGCTCGATTTCGACCGCATCGTCGCGCTTTCTCCGGGGCTCGGTTGCGTCACGAGAGCCCCACCGGCTGCGAGGACGGCGACGCCTCGAGGGTCGCGAGATCCTCTTCGAGCTGCTGCTCCTCGGCGAACGAAGCGTACAGCCCGCCCGCGCGGACGAGCTCGTCGTGCGTGCCGCGCTCGATGACCTGGCCCTGCTCCAGCACGACGATCGCGTCGCACCGCCGCGCGGCCGCCACCCTGTGCGTGATCAGGATGACGGTCCGTCGCGCCGCCTGCCGCTCGATCGCCTCGAGGATCGCCTGCTCGGTCTTCGCGTCGACGGCGGAGAGCGGATCGTCGAGGACGAGGATGTTCGGCTCGCGCACGAGCGCGCGCGCGAGCGCGACGCGCTGGCGCTGTCCGCCGGACAGCTGCACGCCCCGCTCCCCGACCACCGTGTCGAAGCCGTCCGGCAGCGAGAGGATCTCGTTCAGCACCTCGGCCTCGGCCGCGGCGGCGCGGATGGTCTCGGACGAGGCGGGCGAGTCCGGATCGTCGAGCGAGTAGCCGATGTTGCGGGCCACGGTGGTCGAGAAGAGGAACGCGTCCTGCTGCGCATAGCCGATGCTGGCGCGCACGGTCTCCAGGGGCAGATCGCAGATGTCGATGCCGTCCAGGAACACCGCGCCGCGCGGCGTGGGCATGAGCCGGGCGAGCAGCGTGGCGATGGTGCTCTTGCCCGAGCCCGTGCGCCCCACGATGGCGAGCGAGCCGCCCGCTTCGACCTCGAAGCTCACCCCGTCGACCACCTTCCTGGCGCCGTGGGAGAACGTCAGCTCCTTGACGGAGAGGGCGCCGCGGATGACCTCGGGGGACGGCGTCGGGCCGCTCACGACCTCGGGGATGGCGTCGAAGATCGCCTTGAGCCGCACGTAGCCGGCGCGACCGCGCTGGACGATCGCCGCGACGAAGCCGAGGGCGAGCATCGGCCACGTGAGCCGCAGCAGCGCCAGCCAGAAGGAGACGAAGTCCCCCCTCGTCATCTGCTTGTCCAGCACGAGCTGCCCGCCGTACCAGAAGACGATGAGCACGCCGACCGAGCTGATGGCCCCCATGAGCGGCCCCATGGATCCGCGCAGCTTGGCGAGGGTGAGGCTCTTCTCGAGGTAGGCCTGGTTCGTGCTCGTGAACGCCGCCATCTCGGACGCCTCGAGCGCGAAGGAGCGGACCACCCGGACGCCCGCGAGGCTCGCGAGGACGCGGTCGCTCATGGCGCCGATCGCCTCCTGGTTGTCGCGGGTGCGGACGAAGAGCTTGCTCGAGAACGAGCGGGTGACGAGCATCAGCGCGGGCATCGTCAGGAGCGCCGCGAGCGTGAGCCGCTCCGAGATGTGCAGCATCACGTACAGGGCGCTCGCGAACGCGAAGACCGAGCCGACGACGTTCAGCAGGCCGAAGCCGAGGAGGAGGCGCACCTGCGTCAGGTCGTTCGTCGCCCGGCTCATGATCTCGCCGGTCGGCATCTTGCGGAAGAAGGCCGGCCCGAGCTTGTGCAGGCGCGCGAGCAGGATCGCCCGGAGCTCGTACTCGACGTTGCGGCCCGCCGTGAAGATGGTGACCCGCGAGAAGACGCGCATGACCGCGGCGCCCACGCTCACCGCGAGCATGATGAGCGCCGCCCGCGAGGCCTCGTCCGACTGGAGGCCCACGGCGGCGTCGACGGCATCCTTGACCAGGAAGTCGCGCTTGGCCATGAGGAGCTGCTGCATCGCGAGCAGCGCCGCGCCGGCCAGGTAGAACGGGAGTTTGTGGCGGAACTGGGCGGCGAGCCCGACCGGGTAGGTTGAAGGATCGCGTTTGACCATTGAGGAGAGTGCCGCGCGGCGACGCTCAGCGCGCCTTGCGGGGCGTCGGCGCGAGCGGCTTGCGGTGCGACGTCGAGAGCGCAGGCCGATCTCGGGCATCGGCCACGAGATCGAGCTCGTCGAGATCGAGCCTCGTCGAGAGCAGGCCGAGCAGGACGCGCGCCCCTCCGCGCCCGTCGAGCTCGCTCACCACACCGATCTTGTCGCCAAAGGGCCCCCGCCGCACGCGCACCCGGCTGCCCTTCTCGAGCACGCCGCCCTTCGCGGGCTCCGGGGTGGCCTTCGCCGTGGCGTCCGGCTCGCCGGACGGGCCGCGCTGCGCCCGCGGCGCGTGCTCGACCGGCGGCTTCCGCGGGGCTTCGGCCTTCGTCGGCTGCTCCGCCTCGCCGTGCGGCGCTCGCCGGGCCGGGGAGCCGCCCTCTCCGCCGTGCCTCGGCGAGGGCCGCGGCTCTCCTCCGCGACCGGCGCCGGCCGCCGCCTTGAACAGCGTCGCCAGGGTCGGCCGGCGGGCGGGGAGGGCGGCCTCGACGCGCTCGTCGCCGCGCGCCCGCGCCTGCTCCATCGATCGCTCGCGCGCCCGGGCCTGCTCGGAGCGCCACCGCTCGTTCTCGGCCTCGATCTCGGCGTGGGCGCGCGCCCGCTCCTGCTCGATGCCCTCGAGCTTGTGGTCGAGCGCAATGCGGTCGTTCTCGCGCGACCACGCGACGAGCCGGTAGATGGGGGTGAGCGCGACGAGCGCGTCCTCGAGCTGCTCGTCGAGGATGTCGGCGTGCTCGACCGCGGTCTCGCGCGGGACCGACCAGCCGATCCAGAGCGGCACCTGCCCGTCGGCGGCGCGGCGGAGCATCTCGGCGATCGCGTCGGGCGTGGCCGCGCTGCAGGCGACGCGATCGCCCCCGCCGGCGCCGAAGGAGAACTGCTCCGGGAGCGCGTGGAGGGCGCTCGTGAGCTCGGCGGCGAGCGGCGAGGCCGGCTCGCCCGTCGCCTCCTCGGTCGCCGAGAGGCGGGCCCGGAGGTTGTCGACGTCGACCTTCGCGTCCGGGTGGACCGCGAAGCACACCTGCACCTCGCCCTCCGAGATGCGCAGCGCGAGGAACGCGTGCCGCGTGTAGGGGCTCGGATCGTCGATCGCGTCGGAGATCGAGCGGCCGCGGTCGAGCAGGCGGTCGAGCTCGTCGCGCGCCGCCTGATCACGCCAGAAGAAGACCCACTGGCAGTCGGCCCGGTGCTTGTTGCGGATCGAGGGGTGCTCGTCCGAGCCGTGAACGTCGACCGAGATGCCGAGGTCGCCCAGCCGGGCGACGACGCAGCGCGCCCAGGCGAGCGCGCGCTGCTTCACCTCGAGGCGCGGGCGTGAGTAGGCCTTCGAGGTCGCTTTTTCGGCGGCGTACGCGTCGAAGTCACGAGCGGTGAGATGCAGGGAGGGATGGCTCATTGCTTCGACTGGCTGCGAGGCGCGGCGTGGGCGGGGGCTGCCCTTGGTGGGTCACGGGAGTCGCGGGAGGAGCTGCGCTCCTCGTGAAAGTCGCGCGGATGGTATCGTGAGGAGCTTCGAAATCAAAGCCTCCGCGCCGCGCGATCGATCCCGGCGATGCGTGGAGGCGGCACGCTTGACCGCCATGACAAGCATGTCACCGTAGGCACTCCCGTGCCCCATCAAGAGGGCGATCCCACCAATATCACCTAGATCCCCGCGTAAATTGCGCATCTCCGGCGCAGCGGGGCCGCTCCCGGGCGCTCCTGTTCCCCGCGTTATCCGAGCTTACCCGAGCACCCGAGCCCGTGAGCCTGCGAGGCCCGTCGGCCTGACGAAAGAGGAATCATGGAACAGCATCGAGACGAGCACATTGTCTGCGCGAGCTGCGGCACGTCGTTCCTATTCTCGGCTGCGGAAGCCGCCGTCTACGCCGAACGGAAGCTCGCGGCCCCGCCGAAGCGGTGCCGGACCTGCCGCCGCGCGCGCAAGGACAACCGAGGGGAGCACGAGAGCGCGCCGACCGCTCGCGCGGCACAGAACCAGCGCCCTGGGCCGGCCCGGAGCGCCGGCGGGTACCGCGGCGCGGCGCGCGGTGACGGTCGGCCCCGGAAGCCCCACTACACGGGCGACGTGAACGAGTACCGCAGCCCGATGCAGGACGCGTACTCGGGGCTTGCGCCCGCGTGGACGGCGCCGAGCGCCTACCCGCACCGTCCGCGCGGCGGCGCGCCCGTCCGCGACGACGGCAACTACCGCGCGCCGTCGTTCGCCGGCGAGCGCCGAGCCGTGCCGCAGGGCCGCGGCGCGCCGCAGCAGCAGCAGCGCAACCGTCCGACGTTCTCGATCACCTGCAAGTCGTGCGGCTCCGAGGGCGAGGTCCCGTTCAAGCCTGTCGAGGGCCGCGACGTGTTCTGTCAAGCGTGCTACCGCGCGCGCAAGCCCTCCTGAGAATCCCGTCAGCGCAGCGGCCTCGAAGCGGCGCAGAGGCCCGGCCATCGTTGGCCGGGCGCCGGGCGCCGGGCGTCGGGCCTCTGGCGAGCGGAGCTAGAGGCTGATCTCGCAGGCGAGCTCGGAGGTGAAGCCGAGCTCGCCGAGCGTGATCGTGACCTTTACGCCCCCGCCGGACGCGCGGCGCGCCGTCTCCTCGACCATCCCCACGACCCACAGCCGGAGCGGCAGCGAGGCAGGGTCGAAGTCGCCGATGTGGAGCGTCACCCGCCCGGTCGGTCCGGTCGCCACGCGCCATGAGCCGAACGTGAAGAGCCGCGACCAGATCGAGGTCCCGCGGCGCATGAGCGACGCGATGTCGGTCAGCGGGCGGGCGAACAGCGTGCGCACGAGGCTGTGCAGCTCGCCGCCCACGCCGAGCCTGCCGATGTCGCGCCAGCGCTCGAGATCGCGCAGGACCAGCGACGTCGCGAGCTCCATGTACGCGTCGAGCGCCTCGAGATCGTATCCGACGAGCGCGTTGATCGAGTCGTGCTTGAAGTCGTCGGCGTAGCGGAGCGGCATCTGCGCGACGACCTCATCGCGGGCGCTCCTCCCGTACTCGTCGACGATGGTGCGATCGACGCTCCGCAGGACGGGGCCGCGCACATGGTACTGCCCCGCGAAGCGCGCCGGCAGCGGCCGGACCGGGGTGACGTTGGGCCGCCGCGTGTCGCGCTGCCGGTTGAGCAGGGCGCCGAAGTCGGCGCTGCGCACGGTCGGCTCGGCGCGGAGCCCGAGGTCGGCGCTGCGCACGGTGGGCAACGACTCGCCGCGCTGCGAGAGCATCGAGGGCTCCGAGCCTCGGTTCCGCAGCGCGTTCGAGAGCGTCGCGCCGGGCGCGGGCTTCGCCGGCTCGGACGACGGCCGCATCATGGGCGGCGCCTCGGTGACGCGCCCGCCCGACACGAGCGGCGGCGAGATGCGCATCGGCGGCGGAGGGTTCATGTCGAACGCCGTGCCCGCGCGCGATCGGTCGCGCGAGGACGAGAGCCGATCGCGCTCGTTCTCCAGGGCGCCCCCGAGGCTCAGGGCCATCCGCCGCTGCACGTTGATGAGCCTGCCGAGCGCCGCCGTCCGTCGCGGCGGATCTGGCGCGACGCGCTCGAGCTCGCGGACGACGTCGCCGGCCGTCTGGAAGCGCTTCGCGGGATCCTTCTGCAGGAGCCGCTGCACGATCGCCTCGAGCCGCGGGTCGACGGTCACGCCCGCCGAGGCGAGCGTGGGCACCTCCGCGTGCACGACGCGGAACGCGGTCGCCACGGCGGTCGGCGCGCGGAACGGCCGCGTGCCCGTGAGCACCTCGTAGAGCAGGACGCCCACGGAGAAGAGATCGCTCCGCCCGTCGAGCGGCGACTCCCCCGTGGCCTGCTCCGGCGACAGGTAGTCCGGCGTGCCGAACACGACGCCCGTGCGCGTCCGCGGCGAGGGGCCGTCGGAGTCGAGGACCTTGGCGATGCCGAAATCGAGCAGCCGGACGACGGCCGAGCCGCGGCTGGGATCGAAGGCGATGAAGATGTTCTCGGGCTTGAGGTCGCGGTGGATGATCCCCGCGCGGTGCGCGGCGTCGAGCGCCTCCAGCACCGGGAGCGCGACCCCGACGGCGGCCTCCATGTCGAGGCGGCCGAAGCGCGCGAGCGCCATGCCCAGCGACTCGCCGTCGAGGTGCTCCATCACGATGTACGGACCGAGCTCGCCGACGCCCGCGTCGATCACGTCGACGATGTTCGGGTGGCGGATCCGGTTGACCGCCTGCGCTTCCTGGAAGAACCGGTGAGAGAGCTCCGAGTTGTCCGCCAGCTCGGGGTGGAGGAATTTGATCGCAACGGCGCGACCTGCGAGCACGTGCTCCGCCCGGAACACGTCGCCCATGCCGCCCCCGCCGATGCGCTCCGCGAGGCGGTACTTGTTGTCGACGAGGAGGCCGGGGGTCGGGGGTCGAAACGCCATCTGCTGCCGCTGGCGGGCGAGGGACCAAGATCATGGTCCCCGAGAACACGCGCCCCTGTAAAGGGTTGGGAGGCACGCCCCTCCCGAAAGCTCGATCCTATTCCTTCGGTGCACGTCGCGGCTAGGTTACCTGCTCCAGGTGTGGGGCGGATCGCAGCGTGAGGCTCCTTGCCGAGGGGAGATCACGGCTCAGGTGCATTCTTCCGCAGTTCGACGATCCGGTGGGTGATCTCCGCGAACCCGCGGCCCATGGGATGGGAGGCCACGAACCGCGGCGGCACCGACAGCTTGCCGAGGTGGGCGCGCACGTTGGCCACGCCGAAGGTCAATGTAAATGCAGCGAAGGCGACGCCGTCGTTGCCGCTGTCGCCCACGAAGGCGTAGCGGTACCGGGCCCGGGTTGGATCCTCTCCGAACCGGGTCGAGAGCAGGCGTACGGCGCCCGTGGCCTTGTCGGCCGGATCGCGGGTGAGGTGGAGGTGGACGCTCGAGACGAGCGTCCTCACCCCCCGCTCGCGCAGCATGGCGCGCATCTTCTGCACGTCCTCCGGCGGGACGCGCCGGTGCTCTCCGATGTCGATGGTAACGTCGGTCACCCGCTGGTCGTTGTCGTCCGCGAGCGCAGCCGCAGGAAAACGACGCACCATGTCATCGGCGAGCGCGACGAGCTCGGCCCGACGGGCCCGCCGTGTGTCGCGGTCCAGCGCGTCGAGCTTGACGACGCGGCCTGCGCCGGCGCTCGGGGCGAGCCCTTCTCCATGGCCGGCGATCGGACCGGCCAGCTCACGGACCAGCGCGACGGCTCCGTTCTCGACGATCGTCGCGTCGATCGGCCATTGCCGCTGGATCACCTCGCCCCATCCGGCGGGCCTGCCGGTGCAGGCGATCAACGCGAGCCCCGTCTCGCGCAGGCGGAAGAGCGCACCGTAGGCGGCCTCGGTGAGGGCGCCGTGATCCAGCACGGTGTCGTCGAGGTCGAAGATCACCCCGGCGAGGCCGCGCGCGTCGTCGGGGGTCAGCAGGGAGAGTGGTTTCATCGGGCGATCGTCAGAGCGCGTCGATGCGCGCGATGAGGCTCTTCAGGTAGAGCCCCTCGGGGAAGGCCGCGGGGACGGGGTGGTCGCCCCCCTGGAAGTGCCGGTCGAACACCGCTGCCTGCATGCGGGCGTCGCGCGCGCCGAGCGCGAGCGCCCGGGTGAGGTCGTCGAGGCTCACGGCGCTGGAGCAGGAGCAGAGCACGAGGATGCCGCCCGGTCGCGTGGCGCGGCACGCCCCGGCCGCGAGGCGCCGGTAGGCCGTGAGCGCGGCGTCCTTGGACGCGCGCGTGCCTGCGAGCTTCGGCGGGTCGCAGAGGACGAGGTCGAAGCCGCCCTGCATCGACGCGCTCTGCAGCGCCTTGCGGGCGTCGTCGCGCGTGAAGCTGATCCGGTCGAGCAGCCCGTTCTCCCGCGCGCACTCCGCCCCGACCTCGAGCGCCGTCGCGCTCTCGTCGATCGCGAGGACCTCGCTCGCCCCGCCGCGGGCCGCCGCCATGGCGAACGTGCCGACGAAGCAGAACGCATCGAGCACGCGCCGGTTGTGGGCGAGCTGCTCGACGCGGGTCCGCAGCGTCCGCTGGTCCAGGTAGAACCCGGTCTTGTGGCCGAGCGCGAGCGGGATCGTGTACCGCAGCCCTCGCTCGACGAACTGCAGCCGATCGAGCCCGGGGTCGCCGCGCACCACGCCGGTGTCGGCGGTGAACCCCTCGAGCTTGGCGAGGGATTCCGGGGTCCTGTCCACGATCGCGCGCGGCGAGAGGGCCGCCTGGAGGGCGTCGAAGATCACCCCCTCGCGGCGCTTGACCCCGATCGTCCCGAGCTGCACGACCACCGTGTCGCCGAACAGATCGACGATGAGCCCGGGCAGTCCGTCCCCCTCCGCGTGGATCAGCCGGAAGGCGTCGGTCTCGTGGCCAGGCGCCCGGCCGGGCAGGCCGAGCTCGCGGCGGTGCGCGATGGCGCGCTCGATCCGGTGCCGGAACAGGGCCGCGTCGATCGGCCTGTCCTCGCGCGTGTACATGCGCACCGGGATGGCCGAGCGCGGGGTGTAGAGCCCGCGGCCGAGCACGCTGCCGTACGGATCGGTGACCACGACCTCGTCGCCGGCCACGGCGCCGCCCTCGATGCGCGCGATCGCCTGAGCGAACACCCAGGGATGCCCCGACCACACGGGCCGAACATGACCCTGCTTCAACGTAACCGTAGGCATGATGGAACCCGATTGCTCTCGATGTTGGCAGGGCTGCCGACGGGGGCGGCCGTGCCGTGACGTTTGCCGTGGGAGCTAGTACCCTGCGGGACGGCGCGCGTGTGAACCTTCCGCCACAGCGCGCCGTGGCGGCCTATGCACGCCGGCGTGCTTCGCGGCCATGGTGACGACAATTCAGCGAGATGGTCGATGGCATCCCGGTTGCTAACTTCCCTGCACCGAAGAGGAGTCGCCCGATGCGCCGTTGCTTGACCCATGCCCTTGTTGCGGTGGCGATGACCGCGCCGATGAGCGCGCTCGCCCAGGAGAACAACAACTGTCCTCCTGGCGCGTGGTTCTGTGAGGACGTGGAGCCGCCCGGCGATCCCGCCGCGGGGCCGCCTTCCGCCGCCCCTGCCGAGGCCCTCCCGGCCGAGGCGCTGCCCCCCCCATCGCCGGCCCCACCCCCGCCGCCGGGCAGGCGCGCGACCCGTCCGGCTCCGCCGATCGTCGTCTACCAGACCTCGCCGCCGGGCCAGCCGCCGCAGGTCATCGTCGTGACGCCCGGGTCCGCTCCTCCGCCGCGTGTGATCGTGCGCCGCGTGGCCCCGCCGGCTCCGCCTCCGCCGCCGAAGCTGCGCTGGCGGCGCCAGTGGGGCGTCAACTTCCGCATGCAGGGCCTCATGATGAGCCGCGAGCACGGCGGCGCGGAGGACGCCGGCATGGGCGGCGTCGGCATCAGCCTGCGTTACCGGCCGGTCCCCGCGTTCGCGCTCGACCTCGGCGCCGACATCCTCGCGGGCAACGACTACCACGGCTACCAGCGGACCGAGGTGCCGCTCTCGCTGAGCGGGATGCTGTTCGTCAACCCGCGCAGCCGCACGCAGTTCTACTTCACGGGCGGCCTGAACATGTCGCACGCCGACGTCGAGCGACCCCTGAGCGAGGCGGCGGCCGGCGGCGAGGCGTACGTCTCGACCACCGAGTACGACTACTTCGGCGTGCAGGGCGGCATCGGTCTCGAGTTCCGGCTCTCCCCCCGCCTCGCGCTGAACATCGACGCGCTCGGCTTCGTGCGCAGCCGCACGGACGACGGTGTCGTTCCCGAGTTCAGGGATCCCGTGACCGGGCGAACGACGGATACGTCGGGCGGTGGGCTCTTCCGCGGTGGGCTCAGCGTCTACTGGTGAGCGTCTCGTCCTAGCCTCCTGTCCGCCCTGACCGTGCAGGGCTCGCGTCGGCCTCGATCTCCTCGGGGCTGCCTCCTCCGCGGTCCGGGCTGCTCCCACGCGGTATAACGCCGCATCGTGCCCCAGGCCTCGACCCTACGCGCCCGTCACAGCCGCGCTCCGTTGCTCCTCTCCGTCGCCGGCGGTGCGACGTTCGCCCTCACGGCCCCGCCGACGGATCTCTATCCTGCCGTCATCGCTGGCCTCGCCCTGCTGGCGGCCGCCGTCCACGACGCCCCGACGGTCTGGCGCGCATTCGGGCGCGGCGCCGCCTGGGGAACGGCGGCGGGCATCGTGGGCCTGCGCTTCGTGCCGGAGGTCATCCAGCGCTTCACGCCGCTCGGCTCGGCGGCCTCGTACCTCGCGCTGGTCCTGCTCGCCGCCGCCCAGTCGCTCGTCTGGGCGGTCTGCGGAGGCATCACGAGCGTGCTCCTCCGGCGCCTGCGCGCACCGCTCGAGCTCGCCTTCGCGGCCGGCGTGTTCGCCGCCGTGGGCCTCCCGACGGTCTTCGGGTGGACGCCGGCGGGCCTCATGAGCCCATGGCCGGCGCTCGTGCAGCTCGCCGATCTCATCGGCGAGCGCGGCGTCTCGGTCCTGTTCGCCGTGGGGGCAGCTCTGCTGGCCCGTGCGGGGCTCGCGGCCTTCGGGGTGGCGCCGGGCGGGCGTCCGCTCGCGCGCGCGCCTGCGCCGGAGCCGCGGTCCGCCCGCCGTCGGCTGCCGCGCGCGATCCTCTACCCGGCGCTCTCGAGCGCCGCGCTCTTCGGGCTGCTCGCGGCGCACGGCGCGCTGCGGATGGCCGCGGTGGAGCGCGCCAGCGCGGGCCTGCCGACGGCGCGGGTCGCGCTCGTCAACCAGGCCGTGGGGCCTCACGAGCGCTGGCAGGCGAAGAACCACCGGCGGATCCTGCGGACCCTGCACGAGCTCACCCGGAAAGCCGAGGCCGGCGGCGCCGAGCTCACCCTCTGGCCCGAGGCGGCATATCCCTACCCCCTCCCGCACAGCGCCCGGCAGGCGCCGCGCGGCGGTCGAGCGATCCTCGGGCCGGGCGTCCGCGGTCCGGTCCTCGCCGGGCTCATCACCCATGCGCCGCCCGTGACGGCCGCCGACGGCGTGGAGGAACGGAACAGCTACAACTCTGCCACCCTCGTGCTCCCTGACGGGACCATGCAGCCGACGCAGGACAAGCTGCAGCTGCTCTGGTTCGGCGAGACGGTCCCGGGCGGCGCCTACCTGCCCTGGCTGCGGCGCATCTTCCAGAAGAGCGGCGGGCTCGTCCCGGGCGCGGAGCCGCGCGCGCTCACGCTTCCCCGAGAGCAGGGGCCCGCGCTCCGGATCGGGGTGCTCAACTGTTACGAGGACACACTCACCGGGGTGGCGCGGCGGATCACCGGGACGCTCACCCCGAACCTCCTCGTCAACATCACGAACGACGCTTGGTTCACCGGGAGCGCCGAGCCCGAGCTGCACGCGCGGCTCGCGGTCATGCGCGCCGTCGAGCTGCGCCGCGATCTCGTGCGCGCCGTGAACCTGGGCGTCGTGTCATGGATCGACGCCCGCGGCGTGGTGCGCAGCCGCGAGGAGAGCGCTGCGCCGGGGGTGACCTTCGCGACCCCGGCGGTCAGGGACACGCCCCTGACGCTCTACACCCGCCTGGGCGACGTCCCGCTGGCGTCGCTGCTCGCCCTCGCGATCGTCGTGTGCGCGCTCAGGGCGCGACGCTCCACGACGAAGGCGTCGCGCGAAGCTCGGGGCCTGGGCGCGGAAGCGCGCCCGCTCGCAGGAGCACCGGAGCTCGCGCCGCCGGATGCGGCCACGCAAGCTGCGGTTACCGACGTGCCGCTCAGCCGTCCTTGAGCGCCTTCACGGGCGCCGCGCGGAGCTTGCGGCTCGCCGGCTTGCCTTTGATGGTCATCGGCTGCTTGGTGAACGGATTGATGCCTTCCCGGTCCTGCGTGGCCGGGATCTCCTTCGCCTTGATCTTCACGAGGCCCGGGACCGTGACCTCACCCGGCCCCTCCGGACCGAGCTCTTTCTTTACCAGCTCGCCGAGCGCATCGAGCACGCTGGCCACGGACTTCTTGTCGAGGTTGGTGGCCTCGGCAAGACCAACGATCATCTGCGCCTTGGTCAGCTTGTTCGAACCGGGCATGTTTCCTCCAAGTCGAAAGGGGGCGTCCGTTTAACAAGCGAGGTTTCGTATCGCAAGCGATAAGTCATTGTGCCCCCGTCTTATTCGGCCTCGCGACGCCGCTGCGGGGCCGGATTCCAGTGGAACTGCTGCCCCGCAACGCCGCGGCGGCCTCGAGCTCCCGGGTCAAGGCCGTCATCTCCCGCTCCTCCGCGTCGGTCTTGTGGTCGTAGCCGAGCAGGTGGAGCAGGCCGTGCCCGAGCAGCATCGTGATCTCGTCGAGCAGCGGACGGTCTCGCTCGGCGGCCTGCCGGGTGGCCGTGTCGATCGAGACGATCACGTCGCCGAGCAGGCCGTGCCACACCGACGGATCCACAGGGCCTCGCCGGCCGCGCCGGCGTGACGTGGCTCCGTTCTGGTCGATCATGGGGAACGCGAGCACGTCGGTCGGCTTGTCCTTGCGCCGGTAATTGCGGTTCAGCTCGTGGATGGCCTCATCGTTCACCAGCGCAACGGAGAGCTCCACGCCCTGCAGCGCGAGGTGGGCGAGCATCTTGCTCGCGCGCCGGCGTACGACCGCCGCCGACACCCCCTGGAACGGCCCGCCCTGCGTCGTGATGGACACGACCGCGGGGGCCGCTGGGCGGCTCCCGCGTCGCTTCGTTCCCGCGCTCCCCTTGTCCTTCTCGGCCACGGGATCCGCTATACCAGCTCAGGGATCTTCTTCGCATCCGCCAAGAACTGCGCGAGCCCGACGTCGGTCAGCGGGTGCCTGGTCAGCTGCTTGATGACCTTGAGCGGCAACGTCGCGGCGTGCGAGCCGATCATGGCGGCCTGCACGAAATGGACGGGGTGCCGCACGCTCGCGGTGAGCACCTGCGTCGGGAAGCCGTAGTTCCTGTAGATGGTCACGACCTGAAGGACGAGGTCCATCCCGTCGCCCGCGGCGTCGTCGACCCGCCCCACGAACGGCGAGATGTACGTGGCCCCGGCCTTGGCCGCGAGCAGCGCCTGGGCGGCCGAGAAGCAGAGGGTGACGTTCGTCCTGACGCCCTCGGCGGCGAAGATCCGGACGGCCTTGAGCCCGTCATCGATGAGCGGGACCTTGACCACCACGTTCGGGTGAATCCTGGCGAGCTCGCGACCCTCGCGGAGGATCGCGTCCTTCTCGACCGCCACCACCTCGGCCGAGACCGGGCCGTCGACCACCTCGCAGATCTCGGCGATCACCTGCCTCGTCGGCCTGCCGCCCTTGGCGAGGAGCGACGGGTTCGTGGTCACGCCGTCGATGACCCCCATCGACTGTGCTTCCTTGATTTCCGCGATATCCCCTGAGTCGATGAACACCTTCATGGTCCTGCCTCCCGAGCCGATGAATCGGCCCTCCGGCAGTGTTCATGCTGGGATCAGACGCAGGAGCAAGGGCCCGGCGGGGGCCCTTGCTGCCACGTCGCGGTTCTCGGGCGAGCGGCGCCGGCTCAGGCCGTCGCCTCGTCCTCGACGCCGTGGCACGTGTTGAACGGCTTGCCGCTGCCGCAAGGGCACTCCTGCTCCTGCATGACGGCGGGCTGCGGCCGCGCCGGCGCGGGGTTCGCGCCGATCGGGAGGGACTCGTCGTGCTGCGCGACCGCGTCGAGCAGCGCCGCCGCGTGGCGCTGGCGATCCACCGCCTCGATCTGCGCCTCTTCCTGCTCGGCGCGCCGGACGTTCACGCTGAAGAGCTTCGTGACCACGTTCGAGGAGACGCGGGCCACCATGTTGACGAACATGTTGTAGCCCTCCTTCTTGTACTCCTGCTTCGGGTCCTTCTGCCCATAGCCGCGCAGGCCGATGCCGTCGCGGAGGTGGTCCATGTCGGTCAGGTGATCGACCCAGGCCTTGTCGAGCTCCTCCAGGTAGAGATGCCGGAAGATGCGCAGCGACAGCTCGATCCCGATCTCCTCCTCGCGCTTCTCGTAGGCCTTCTCGGCGCGCTCGTAGAGCTCGCGCGCCAGCGTCTCCTGATCGCCGATGTGCGAGACCTCGTCCGGCAGGTCGACGCCGAAATGCTCTCGGAAACCCTGGAAGATGCCGCCCCAGTCCCACTCCTCGGGCGGCTTGCGCGATGGGCACGACTCCTCGACCATCGCGCCGATGATCCGATCCATCAGATCGAGCAGGCGCTCCCGCTGCTCCGTGAGCGCCTGGGGCACGAGCGCGGCGCTCTCGTCGTAGATCTCGAGGACCTTGTCGGCGCGCGACTCGAGCTCGACCTTCACGCCCCAGCGCGTGTAGATCTCGCGCTGCAGGTTCTCGAGCTCGACGAACCGCTCCGTCTCCTCGAAGTCCTTTCGCACGATCTCACGGCGGTTGCCGTCCGCGTCGAGCGGCATCACCGGATCGTTCGCGAACATGCCAAGCAGGTAGCCGACGTCCGGCCGGACCAGCTCCACGATCGACGCGAGCGGCTTGATGGCCCGCTTCTCGCCGGTCGGCTTCCCCTCCTCGTCGAGGATCTCGGGATAGTAGCGGCCGACGAGCAGCGACTGGCGCATGTCGTAGATCGTCTTGCGCTGCGCGCTCATCACGTCGTCGTACTCGAGCAGGTTTTTGCGGATGTCGAAGTTGCGCTCCTCGACCTTCTTCTGCGCGTTCTCGACGCTCTTCGTCACCCAGGGGTGCTCGATGGGCTCGTCGTCGGGCATGCCCATCCGCTCCATCAGGTTCTTCACCCGATCCCCGGCGAAGATGCGCATGAGATCGTCCTCGAGGGACAGGTAGAACTTCGACGTTCCGGGATCGCCCTGGCGGCCGGCGCGGCCGCGCAGCTGGTTGTCGATGCGGCGCGACTCGTGCCGCTCGGTGCCCAGGATGTACAGCCCGCCGAGCTCGCGGATCTCGTTGCCCTCCGCGGTGCACTCCTTCCTGATCTCCTCGATCAGCTCCTCGAACGCCTCGGGCTCCGCCTCGGGCTGGCGGTTCTGCTCCTTGAACTTGAGCTTCGCGAGCATCTCCGCGTTGCCGCCCAGGATGATGTCCGTCCCGCGCCCCGCCATGTTGGTCGACACCGTGATGGCCCCTTTGCGGCCCGCCTGCGCGACCACGTAGGCCTCGTTCTCGTGGTGCTTCGCGTTCAGCACGTTGTGCTTCACGCCCCGCTTCGTCAGGATCCGGCTGATCGCGGTGCTCTTCTCGACGCTCGTCGTGCCCACCAGGATCGGCTGGCCAAGCTCGTGCTTCTCGAGGATCTCGTTGATGACCGCCGTGAACTTCTCCTTCTCGGTCTTGTAGACGAGATCCTCGTAGTCGACGCGGACCACCGGCTTGTTCGTGGGGATGATGACGCAGTCGAGCTTGTACGTGCTGTGGAACTCCGCCGCTTCCGTGTCCGCGGTGCCGGTCATCCCGGAGAGCTTCTTGTACAGCCGGAAGAGGTTCTGGAAGGTGATCGTCGCCATCGTCCGGCTCTCCTCCTGGATCCGGACGTTCTCCTTCGCCTCGACGGCCTGGTGCAGGCCGTCCGACCACCGGCGACCCGCGAGGACGCGGCCGGTGAACTCATCGATGATGAGCACCTTGCCGTCGCGTACCATGTAGTTGACGTCGCGCTTGTAGAGCGTGTGCGCGCGCAGGCACTGGTTCAGGATGTGCAGCGTCTCGAGGTTCACCGGGTCATAGAGGTTCGTGCCCTTGAGCACCGTGAGCGCCGTGAGCAGCCGCTCCGCCGTCTCCACGCCCTCGTCGGTCAGCGTCACCGAGTGGCCCTTCTCGTCGACGGCGTAGTGCTCCTCGTTCCGGAGCTGGGGGATGACCTCGTTGATCGAGCGGTACTTGTCGCTCGAGCGCTCCCCCTGGCCGCTGATGATGAGCGGAGTCCGCGCCTCGTCGATGAGAATGGAGTCGACCTCGTCGACGATCGCGTAGTGCAGCGGGCGCTGCGCGTACTCGAGCGCCGAGAACTTCATGTTGTCGCGCAGGTAATCGAAGCCGAACTCGTTGTTCTGGCCGTACGTGATGTCACAGCGGTACGCGTCGCGCTTCTCCGCGTCGCCCTGCTGATTGACGACCACGCCCGTCGACAGGCCGAGGAAGCCATAGAGCTTGCCCATCCACTCGGCGTCGCGCCGCGCCAGGTAATCGTTCACCGTGACGACGTGGACGCCCTTGCCCTCGAGGGCGTTCAGATAGCAGGGGAGCGTCGCGACCAGCGTCTTGCCCTCGCCGGTGCGCATCTCGGCGATGCTGCCGTTGTGGAGCACCATCCCGCCGATGAGCTGCACGTCGTAATGGCGCATCTTGAGCGCGCGCTTCGACGCCTCGCGGCAGACCGCGAACGCCGGGACCAGGATGTCGTCCAGGGTCGCCCCGTTGGAGAGCTTCTCCTTGAACTCCGCCGTCTTCGCCCGAAGCTCGGCATCCGAGAGCTTCTGCAGCTCCGGCTCCATCCTGCCGATCGCCTCGGCGCGGGGTCGCAAGCGGCGGATGGCACGCTCGTGCGAGGTGCCGAAAATCTTCTTCATCGCCCAAGTGAACATCTTACGTGCCTTGGCTCCGCGGCGGTCAGGTGGGAGGAAAGGGTCCGGCCGAGGAACGCGAACGTAGTCGCGCCGCGGGCGTCGCGCAATTCCTGGACCGCGCGCTCCGTCGACGACGCCGCCGAGGCGATCCGCCCGAGGCTCCGCCGCCCGGCCTCCGCCTCCTCCGCCGTCGGACACGCGCTCCGGCGCATGCTCGCTCCCGCACGCCCAGCGGGCGGCGTCCACGCACCCGGCCGACCACGCCCGCGCACCGGCGACCCCGCTCGGCCCGAGCCGCCCCGGCGAGCCGCCCCGGGAAACGACGGGGCGCGTCGCGCCGCAGGGAGGTCGACCCCTCCAGGATTTAAGCCGTGGTGCACGAGGGGGGACTCGAACCCCCAAGCCTCGCGGCGCCGGAACCTAAAACCGACCGGACGGACGCCAAGGGGGCCGATGCCCCGGTTTCGGCCGCGGATCTCGCGGGGCTGACCGCGCGATCAGTCCCGGCCGAGCATCCTTCCGCCCGTTCCGGCGACCCGTCCGCCCTTTCGCCAGAACCCGACGACGTAGGCGAGCCAACCGAACCGCCCACCTTTCGCTCGCCGCGCATGACGGGCGACCAGAGCCGGCACGAGCGGGCCCCGCTCGCCGTCGAGGTCGTCCCGCCGCCGCGGCTGGCGACGAGCACGCCCGGCGGCGCCGTCGCCCCGGGCGGTCGCCAGGCTGACCTGCTGGACCAGATCACGGGCGCGCTCCGGACGGCGGCCGCATGCGGAGACCTTGACACCGCCCGCGCGCTCCACGCCGCGCTCGCCCGCGCGCTCGGGGTGGCGCAGCCGCCAGAGGAGGCGAGCGGCGCGCGGGTCGTCCCGCTGCGAGGCCGGGGGAAGCGGGGAGCACGATGATGGCGCGAGGTCAAGCGGTAACCGTTGTGCTCGCGCTGCTGCTCGCCGCCGCGGTAGGCTGGCAAGAGAACGGCCGGCGAGGGCGGCAACCCTCCCGGCCGGCGACGCGAACGAGCGAGGTTCACGTGGGCGAGAAGGTATCGAAGCGGGGGGATGCGGGCAAGGACGAGACGTGCGCGGACATCGCCGCGCCGATGATGCCGCCGGCCGCGCGCGAAGTGGTGTTCGCGGACGCGTTGGCGTGGTTGCGAGCGATGCACGAGGGCCGCCCGGGCCCGTCGGGCCCCTTCTCGGGCGTAGCAGGCCGAGAGCTCGATGCGTGGTCGCCATTCGACGGCGATCCGAGCACGAGGGCGCTTGCTCGCGTCGACAGAGCCCTGTCACTCGCCCGCGCGACCAACGATCACTCGTTCATAGAGACGCTGGATCGATGCGCCCGTCTCTACCTGGAGAAGCATGGGGAGGACATCGCATCAGACCGAGCGGAAGCCGCGCGCGTGCTGCGCCATCTGGTTGCCTTCGCTACCAGTCACCCGCCGTTCGACAGGCCGGATAGCAGCGGTCGATGCGCGCTGGAGCTTGGGTTCATCATCGTTGCCTTCATCGTCGCGTCTCCGGACGAGTGGAGCAACGATCTGCGTTTGCGCGCGCTCAGCGAACCCGGGCGAGTTCTTGAAGACGTCAGAGACGCCCTAACAAGGCTGTTCGGCCGGACTCGTGGCTACGACGCGGAAGCCATCATTCGAGAAGCTCTGGTCGCAATGGGATATCCGGAGACGCAGGCTAAGAACTTCTTCGCGAAGGTCGACTGAGCGTAGGTAAGGCGCTGTGCAGCAACGTTAGTTGCACAGCTACAACTTTGGCGATTGTCAAGCGTTCGCTACCTTCGCGCGCAAAGGTATCGAACCGTGGACCGTGGGGCCACGCGGGGCCCATGGTTGGCTCATGGCAAGCGTGCAGGCTGACGTAAGCGGGCGCGCCGCAGAGGCGCAGGTGAGGAACATCGACAAGGCGACGCAGCGTCGACTCGCTGTCGCCGCGGACTGCGATCCCAGGACGGTCGTCAAAGTGTTCCGGGGCGAGCGGGTCAAGGGGATGTCCGGTGAGCGGGCGCGGAAGGCGCTCATCGAAGCCGGGTTGCTGGCGAAGGGCTGAAACCGCGCCTCTGAGAGCGCCGGGCAGACACCGGCGGCGAGGCTCAACAAGGATGCTGGCGGGCGCAGGGCGCCACGCTGTGAGGGGACGTGTATGCAGCGGATGAACGCGACGGCCGGGCCGAGCAAGGCCGGCGACATCAAGGCGAACGGGCCGCCCCGGGGCAAGGGCGGCAAGGACATCACGGCGCGCGTGCTGGCCACGCTCGCGAGCCCCAACGGGTCGGCCGCTGGGCTGCTCCCGATGCTGCTCCCTGCCCTGGTCACCCTCGTGCAGGCGGTCGTCCAGGAGATGCAGCAGGGCGACGCCGGCGAGGCCGATCCCGTGCTCGACGCGGAGGGCGCCGGCGAGCTCCTGGGCATCTCGAAGGAGGTCGCGATCCGGAAGGCGAGGGCCGGCGAGATCGCCGCGTCGAAGCTCGGCTCTCGTCTCGGCTGGCGCTTCCGGCGGTCGGATCTTCTCGCCTACCTCGAAGCGAAGCGCCGCCGGCCGGTGGCGCGCGCCGCGAACGACGCGGAAGGCCTGCCGACGGACGCCGCGGGCGTGCTGGCGGAGATGGGCCTGCCCGCCCCGCGGGGCCGTCGATGAGCCGCCCGAACAGGGCCGCGCGCCGGGCAGCAGATCGGGCGGCGAGGAAGGCCAGCGAGCCGCAGGGCAAGATGCGCACGGTCGACACGGCGAAGCTCTCCCCGGAGCTGCAACAGGGCTTCCGGGCGATCCAAGCGTACGTGGAGCGCGCCCCCTCGCTGCCCGATGACCTCGGCTCCTACGTGGCGATGTCGTTCGAGGCGACGGACATGCCCGGCGCGACGCGCGTCATGCTGTACCCGCGCGAGGTGGCGATCGTGTGCGCCCTCTTCGACGGCAAGGTGGAGCTCGCGATGGAGCTGGCCGAGCGGCCCACGACGGGGGAGCTGACGATCGTCGCAACCTCCGTGAGCGGCCGCTACGCGATCGGATCCGGCCAGATCTTCACCGCGGCGGGGGGACTGAGCATCTCGGCGCCGGGCGGCGTGGCATGAGCTCGCCGCCCTTCGACGGACCCATCGGCGGAGACGCACTCGACGGCGCCGAGCTCGCCCCGGACCGCACGCCCATGGTCGAGGTGTCGAGCAGAGATCGACCGGACACCGCCCGCGCTCGCCAGAAGCGCCCGCGCAGTCGGGAGCACAGCGACAGCGGCGCGCCCTCGGCTGGGTCGCCGCGCGTCGTGCCGCTCTCCCACGACACGCGCCCGGAGATCAGGCTTGGCCCCGAGCTCATGCAGATCGTGGATCGCGCGATCGTCGCCATGCGCAGCGACGCGGACGTCTACCAGCGAGAGGGCGTGCTCGTGCACGTCGTGCGCACGCGAACCGACCTCTCGGAAGACGGCACGTTCATCCCCGCGGGGACCCCGCAGATTCGGCCCGTGGCGCTCGCGACGCTGCGGGAGCGGCTCACGAGCGTTGCCCGCTGGATGCGCCTGGACAAGCGCTCCAACCTGTTCGTGCAGGTGATCCCGCCCGACGAGGTGGTGCAGGCCCTGCTGGCGCGCGGGGCATGGGCTGGCGTCCGGCCGTTGATCGGCATGATCGAAGCGCCCTCCCTTCGACCGGACGGGAGCCTGCTCGACGCGCCAGGGTACGATCCGACGACCGGCTACCTCTACGCCCCGAGCGCCGAGTTTCCGCCGGTGCCCCCCGAACCGACGCAGGACGACGCGCGGCGCGCTCTCGCTGAGCTGGAAGAGCTGTTCGAGGACTTCCCGCACAAGTCGAAGGACCATCGCGCGGCCGCCATCGCTGGCATCCTGACCTTGCTCGCGAGGCCGGCGATCCGGGGCAACATCCCCGCCTTGATCTGGGAATCGACAACGCCAGGCACCGGCAAGGGGCTCGGCGCGGACCTCGTTGGCGTCGTGGGCACGGGCCGGCCGACAGCGAAGCTCAACTTCCCCTCGGAGCCGGTGGAGCTAGACAAGGTCCTCGCCGGATGCGCCCTCGACGGCGCCGCGGTGATCAACTTCGACAACGTCCCAACGTCGCTGCCCTTCGGTGGCGGAACGCTCGATCGCTGCCTCACGAGCGGCGGCCGCGTGCAGATCCGCGTCCTCGGCAAGTCGGGGAACCCCACGCTCCCATGGGAAACCATGGTGATGGCGACGGGGAACAACATGTTCATCAAGGACGACCTCGCCCGCCGGTGCATCGTGTCGGCGCTCGAGAGCCACCTCGAGAACCCGGAAGAGCGCCAGGACTTCAGGCACCCCGACCTCCTCGCATGGGCGACAGCGGAGCGCCCTCGGCTCGTGTGCGCGGGGCTGATCATCCTGCGCGCCTTCATCGTCGCGGGCCGGCCGAAGATGGAGATCGGCACATGGGGATCCTTCGAACAATGGGCGGCGCTCATCCCCCCTGCGCTGGTGTTCGCGGGCGGTGGCAACCCGATGCGCACGCGGCCGACTGTCGAAAACCGAACGGACCCCGAGAAGGACGCCATGCGCATCATCCTTCGCGATTTGCCGCGGCTGGACGCGAGCGGCACAGGCATCACCGCAAAGACCATCATCGGCTGCCTTTACCCGATCGAGCGGATCAGAGGTCAAGACACGAGGCCCGACGCCTACGGCGACATGCGCGAGGCGATCGAGCAGCTCGTCCCCGCGAAACCGGGCGCGGCGCCAGATACCCGCGCTTTCGGTAGGATCCTCGCGAAGTTCAAGGGACGAGTGATCGGGGGCGTGCATCTACAGCCCAAGTCTGCGGACGGGGGGGTTATGAAGTGGCGCGTCGTGGAGGCTCGCGACGTCAAGATCGAGGCCGATGTCGAGCGCGAGGCGATCCAGGAGGAAGGCCAGCGCCGCGGGCCCAACGGCTGCGCGTTCGAGGGCTGCGACTGCACGCCGTGCGCGCCGTGCGGCGGCTGCCGAGCGACCATGAACGAGTGGGGCAAGAAGGCGCGCGGGACGCGCGAAGGCGGATGCAGGTGCGCCGGCCCCAAGGGCTGCGTGGAGTTCATCGCCTGCGACTGCAAGCCCTGCATCACGTGTACCCGCTGCACGAAGTACCCAGGCCCCGGAGGGGGGTGCGCATGCTGACCGGCGGCCCGGCGGAGATCCGTTGCGACGTGTGCGGCGCGGAGCTTGCGACCACGCAGGCGCGTGGATTCGTCCGCTGGTGGGAGCGCCGGCCGGCGGAGCTCCCGAGCGGCGCCGTCGTGGCGTTCGACGTGCTGTGCGCGGGCCCGTGCTCGGCACGACGCTCCGCGGAGCGCTGGCGAGAGCTCGGCGGGCCCGGCGCCGTCGTCGCGCTGCGGGACATGCCGCTCGACTGGATCGCGGGCCGGCGGGCGATCGTGCAGCTCGCGCGGCTCGTGCGCACCTACGACTGGACCGAGCGACACGCGCTCGAGCGGTGCCTCGACACGTTCGTCCAGGCTTCGCGGCTGCCGGACGGCGCCGGGCCGCCCTGACACCGCGCCGCCCTGCCGATCCTCGCCCTGGCCGTCGAGCCAGTCCTCGCCGCCCCCTCGCACAGCCCTCGCGTCCTCGCCGCTGGCGCCGTCGTGGCGTCCGGAGACGCGCGCGCACCCTGAGATGCGACCGGAAACCTGAATGATTTCGTGGTGACGATCGGCGTGCTTCGACGCGAGATCGAGCGGCGAAGGGGGGCGACCGAAGCAGGCGATTCCTGTTGACTCACGAGAAGAGCGGCGAATCAAGGGGGGCGTGAGAGGCGGATCAGATGGCGACCACCTCCGGGAGAATGGGTTCAATGGGTTGAATGGGTTCGTTCTATCCGCACGCGATGAAGTGTCATGTGACACTTCGGGGAGAGTGACCGGAACAGACCCATTGGACCCATTGAACCCATTCTCTCGGGGGCCGACGTTACACCCCCCCTGTAACAGTAATACGGGGGTCCGAGTCCCTAGGGGGTGTCCCTGTAAAACCGACGGGTTCGGGCTCGGAATGCGGTAGCGGGGCCGGTGACACGATCGCTTCCGATCGTGCTACCGCTCACCCGCGTGCTACCATCCGGCATGCGTACGCGTGCGGCGGCAGAGCTCGAAGCCTGGGCAGAGACGCGCGGCGGACAGCGCGCCGCGGCGCGGGAGCTCGCGATCCCTTCCGCGACGTTGAGCCGCTGGATCACCGGGGTTCGGACGCCCGTCCCAGGGGCGGAGCTGTCGCCCGCGTGGATCGAGGCGCGCACGGGCGTTGCGGCCGCCGGTTGGGATGTTCTCGCGGCGCCGCCCTCGCCGCCCTCGCCGCCCTCGCCGCCGCTCGAGAAGGCCTCGAAGGGACGCCGCGCGCCCTCGCCGCCGCCGGTAGCGCCCTCGCCGCCGGTGCCGCCCGGGAAGGTCGCGAAGGTACGCCAGCGGCTGCCGGTCGCCGGTGCGAGCACGCCCTCGCCGCCGGTGCCGGTCGCGCCGCCGGTGCCGCCCGTCGAGCCGGAACCACCCGAGCCGCCCGCGTCGCTGGACGAGCTCAAGCGCCGCGCGCGCGCCATCCCTGGCGAGCTGAGACGGCTACGCGGCCGCGTGGAGGGAGGGGGCGTGTCGGTCAGTGCGGCGGAGACCATCCGGCGCCTCCTCACCGATGAGCGCGCCGCCGCGATCGCCGCCATCGAGTCGGACGGAACGGCGACCGTCGCCGAAGTGGAGCAGCTGCGCGCCCTCGTGCTGGACGTGACCCGGGGTTGCGAGGCATGCCGTAGCAGGGTGCTGTCCGCGTTGAAGGAACACGCGCCGTGAAGGCGAGCGTGGAGGGGCCGCCCGTGGCGACCATGGCCGATCTCCGCACGAGGCTCTTGGAGCTCCCCGGAGAGATCCGGGCGATCGGGGCGGGCGTCGCCAGGGGGGCGATCGCCCCCGAACATGGCGATGCCTTGGGTCGGCTGTTGGATGCCGAGGTGCAGGCGATCGAGGTGGCGCTCGCCACCTTCCCGGATCGCGCCGCGCGCCCCGTCGAGCAACGTAGCGCCCTCGCGTCGCGGCTCGCCCTGTCCATCGCCATCGAGGGCTAGATCGGTCCGGTGCGCGCCTGCTGGCGTCGCTGTCGAGCACGAGGTGCGGCCGCGCCGTCGAGCACGAGGTGCGGCACGCGGCCGCCGGTCGCCGGTCGCGCCCCCTCGCAGCCGTCGCCGATCACCTGGGCACGAGGTGCGGCTCGCGGTGGGGCACGAGCACGCCCTCGCCGATCTGGCCGGCGTCGCTGTCGAGCACGAGGTGCGGCCGCCGGTCGCCCTCGCCGGCGTCGCCCGCGCTGGCGAGCGTTCACCTGGGCAGGACGTCGAGCACGAGGTGCGGCCGCGCCGGTCGCCGATCTCGAGCACGAGCTCGCCAGGCGTCGAGCGCGCCGTGGGGGTCGCGCTGGCTCGCCGGTGCGGCTCGCCGGTCGCGCCCTGAACACGAGGTGCCGCCGGGTCGCGCGGCCGCGCTGGCGTCGAGCACGAGGTGCGCGCCGTGGGGCACGAGCACGAGCTACAGCTCGCCGATCACCTGGGCACGGGCTCGCCGGCGTCGCCCTGGGCAGCGCAGGACGCGCTCGCCCCCGGTGGGGGTCGCGCCCTGGGCTCGCCGGTCGCGGCGTCGCCGGCGACGTCGAGCACGCCCTCGCCGCCGCCCTGGGCACGGGCACGCCCTCGCCGTCGAGCACGAGGCCGCCCTCGCCGGTGGGGGTCGCGCCCTGGGCTTGCCAGGGGCCGCCCTGGGGTCGCCGGTCGCGCCGTCGCCGATCACCTGGGCACGAGGTGCGCGCCGGGGCGTCGCCCTGGGCAGGGCAGGACGTCGAGCACGAGGTGCGGCTCGACGCCGTCGCCGGTCGCGCCCCCGTCGCGGCGTCGCTGGCGAGCACGCCCTCGCCGCGGCGTCGCCCCCTGGACAGCGCAGGGCAGGACGTCGAGCCGCGTCTCGCCGGTGCGCGCCCTGGGCACGAGCTACAGCTCGCCCGTGGGGCACGAGCACGCCCTCGCCGTCGTCGCCCTCTCCGGTGCCGCCCTGGGCTCGCCAGCGTCGCCGGTGGGGCACGAGGTGCCGCCGGTCGCCGGCGTCGCTGTCGAGCACGAGCTCGCCGATCACCTGGGCACGAGGTGCCGCTCGCCCTGGGCAGCGCCGCGCAGGACGTCGAGCGGGGAGCGGGCCCCCTCGCCGCCCTCGCCGATCTGGCCGGCGTCGCTGTCGAGCACGCGGTGCGTCTCGCGGTCCCTGGCGTCGAGCGCGAGCACGAGCTCGCCAGCGTCTCTCTATGCCTGGAATCGACCCACGGCCAGCGGCGCGCTTGCTGACTCCATCCAAGACTCGAAGGGGATCCCGTAGAGTCTCGCCAACATCGAGCGCTTGTCGCCGCCGGGTCGCGCCCGGCCGGTCATCCAGTGCCCAACGGCCGATCGGGCGACTCCGCACCGTCGGGCGATCTGTGCCTGGTCCAAGCCGAGCTGAGACAGAAGCATCGCGCCGCGCGTACGTTGGAAGCTCATCGGTGAGGCGAGCATGCCACGAACCGAAGCGCCCGGCGCGCACGGGCCGCCATGAGCACTCGTGAGCTATTATGCAGCGGCGCTAAGCCGTCTCTTGGCATGACATGAAGCACATTGCTTGACCGCAGACTACGCGCCCGCAAACTAAAGGCATGAGCAATCGGAGTGCTTCTGTCTGGCTCGACGAAGAGCTCGAGCGGCGCATCAACACGCGGCGCATCACACCAGGTGGCCGGATCCGGTCTTTCAGCGTGGTTGCGCGAGAGGCATTGATCAAGGGGCTCGACGCGCTGGAGCGCGAGGGGTCGCGCGTCGCGTCCATCTCGACTCACCCGGGTTTCAACGCGACATCCGACGCGCCGAAATGCGCGTGAGAGAACCCGTGTCGTTCAAGCGGTCCAAGCTTGCCAGGGTGTCGAAACGCCACGTGGAGCGACAGCGCATCGAGCGAGCTCTATCCCGCACCCTGAACTCGACACCTGCATCCAAGCGGCACGACGGCGCACGCCGCGCGCGGCCGTTGAAGAACAACAACACACGAGGCGCGCCGTAGGGCGCGAGTAGACTATGAACATGGCCAAGCTGATGAAGTTTCACGACGAGCTCGCGAGCGGTCTCCGGTACCCGATGAGCGATCGGCTGCGAGGCGGGCAGCTCAAGGCGGCCGCGGCGTCGCCGGGCACGCCCACGAAGCGGCCGCCCGGCGGGCGCAGCGACGACCGCGATCCCCCGATGCATCAGGACTCGCACCGCAAGGATGGCAAGGGCTTGGACCGATACAGGCGAGACGGCACGCGCCCCGGTGATCGGCCGCCGGGCGCGCCGCCCTCGCCGTCGAGCACGCCCACGAAGCCAGCGGCGGCCGCTTCGCTCGAGGCCGTTCGCGCCGAGAACACGCGCTTGCGTGCGGAGATCGCCAGGCGTGAGAAGGCCTCGAAGGCGCCGCCGGCGCATCGCGGTCCGGCGCTCCTCACGGGCCGCGAACGTGAGGAGCTGGATCGGGCCATGGGCATCACCCCGACGCGAGCGACGGGCCCCGGGCTCGACGAGCTCGGGCGGTTCGTGGTCGGCGTCGAGACGCCCACGCAGACGCGCGCGCGCCTCGCTCGGGCTGGGAAGGCGGCTTGATCATGGGGCTTCGTGACCTCCTGGGTTCATGGCTATCCGGTGCGCGGGATGCGTCTCTGGAGCCTCACGAGCACGTCGAACAGACGCGCCTCGCGCTCTCTTCGACCGAGCGGGAGCAGCTCGATTCCGCCCGACGGCGCGATGATGCAGCGGCCGCCCTCGCCGCCGCAGAGCAGGCGTACGACAGCGAACCGACGGACGAGAACGGCGCCAAGGTCCTCCGCGCCCGGGAGGCCCGCGATCTCGCCGCCCTCCGCGCCGAGCGCGCCGGGAAGCGCCTCGAGGAAGCCCGCGCCGCCCTCGAGGCCTCCGAGCGGGACGTGTGCCGCGCCCGCCTGCAGAAGGCCCGTGCCGAGGCTGCCGCGCGCGCGCCGGAGCTCCGCCGGGCGGTCGACAGCGCCCGCGCCGCCGTGACGCGCTCGAACCCCGCGACCGCCCTCGCCCAGGTCGTCGAGACCATGCAGCGCGCGGAGGAGGAAGCCCGCGCCGAGCTGGCCAGCGCGACGGCCGAGCTCGAGGCGCTCCCCGTGGAGCTCGAGCGCATCGAGGCGGAGCTCGTCTCCCTCGCCCCCGAGCTCTCGGACGACGTCGCCGCGGCGCGCTCCGCCCGCGCCGGGGAGGCCCGCGCGGATCTCGCCCGCCGCGCCTCGCTCGAGGCCCTCCGAGAGACGATCGCGGGGGACCTGGCCACCGCCGCCGCCGCGGCGGAGATCGCGGACACGTACAAGGCCCGCGCCCTCGCCGCCCTCGCCGCCCAGCGCTCGGCCGCTGTGGAGGCCTCGAAGCTCGGCCTCGAGGCGAAGCCGCTCGCCGATGAAGTCCTCTCCGTGCACGTCGCCCATGCACGCTACATGGCTCGCTCGGCGGAGCAGCGCGACGCGAGGGCCCATGCCGCGGAGCTGTGGAAGACGCTGCTTCCGGAGCAGCATTATCACCCCCTGGGAATCAAGCACATCTCCCACGACGAGGTGATCGAGCTCTGCTTGCGCGCGTGCAGCGGGGCAGAGCTGATCAGGATGATCGAGCGCGTCGGACACGAGCGGGCCTTTGCAGCGGGCGACATCCACGACGCCAGCCGCCGCGCGCAGGAGGCGCAGGCGCGCCCGGGACGACCGCCGAGCGTGCGTCACGCGGACGAGCTCGATCACGTTCACCACCGACCGCGCCCGATGAACTGACCACCACCCCGGGGCTCGGGCGCCGCGCCACGAGCTGAGAGCCGCTCACCCTCGCCGCGGGCGGAGCGCCCTTGTCAGGGCGTCGATCCCGCGAGCGCGCCACTTGTAGGCCGTGCTGCGCGGAACGTCTCGCTGTTCTGCAACATCATCCATCGACATCTCGTGAATGTCGTGGGCCATGATGACGGCGCTCTCTTCCTCGGGCAGCCGTCGCAGGGCTTCGAGGAAGGCGACGCGCATCTCCTCGCGCTCGAGGGCTTGCTCCGGAGTCGGTGCGCCATGCTCGGCGCGCGGCGGCTCCGCAACGATCTCCTCGCGCCGCACCCGAGCGGACTCGAGGTGATGAGCGATCCGGTGATAGGCCAGCTTCCGGAGCCAGATCGCCAGCGCGCGCGATGGTTGCAGGTCCGGGTCGGGGCGATACCGATCCTGCTCCGAGGCCTCCCACGCAGCGAGGAGCACGTCTTGCGCGAGGTCCTTGACGTCCTCCCTCGTCGCCTTCCCTTGCAGGGCGCGGGCGATGAGGCCGCGCACGTGCCGCACCTGGCCGACGAGATCCGCCGGGGTCAACCGCTTCGCGGCGAACCGCCGATTGCGGATGATGAAGACGGCAGCGAACGCGATGAGCTGCCCGAACGTGAGGACTACGAGGTCCGGCGCCATATGGCCACCCCCTGGACTGGCACGAGCGAGATGTAGAGCGCGATCAGGATCGACCGCGCGAGATCCCAGGCGTCGAAGATGCCCACGCGGAAGGGGCCGAGCAGCATGAGCGACTCACCGATGACGATGAAGCCAGCGGCGAGGTGATGCGTCCTGCCCCGCTCACCTCCGAGGAACCACAGGATCAAGCAGCCGACGGAGGTGCAGAGCGCGGCGAGCTCGAGGGCGAGGTAGGCGCGGCCGAGGAGCTCACCGCGGAAGGTGGGGTAGCCGGCGGCGAGGACCGCGACCGCCACGACGTAGACGGCGAGCACGCCCCACGGGCGACGACGGCCGAAGATCCACACCGCGAGCGCCGCCACCCCGGCGATCCAGCCGATGAACAAGGCGCTCTCCACGTGGAACGCCAAGCGCGTCCAGCCGGTGAACGGCGCGCCTGCGAGCTCGGCGCGGGCGGGCGCGAGGACGCCGATCCGGATCGCCCGGCGCACGACGTTGGCCGCGAGCCCGTACGCGAGGAGCCATGCGACCGGGCGGTGCTCGGGCCGATGCCGCGCGACGACCCAGGCAAGGAGCGTCGCGAGCGCCAGGAGGGCGTACAGCGCCGGGATCACGGCGCCCGTCCTGGCGGATGGACAGGTGAGGCGAGCGGCACGCGCTGACGGTACGCGGCGCGCGCGGGTGGGCCAAAAAAGCGAGGCTCCGAACAGGGGCCCCTGACGTGCAGCCCAGGGGGGCGAGGCGCCCTCTACAGGCGCGGCGGGGAGGAGGGCGCTACCGGAGGCCGAAGAGGGCCAGCAGGTACTGAAGGACGTTTCCGATGAACCCAGGGTCAGGCGGCTCGATCATGGCCGGGAGGCTACCAGCGCCCGCGGGGCGACGTCGTCCACTTTCTTGGCCCGGCGGGTCCGCCTGTGGCACGCGCGCGCCCGCGCGAGGGGGCCGGCGCGGTGTCAAGAGCGAAGGCGCGCCCGAGCGTGCTGCGTGTGCCTCGAGGGGCGCCGCCGGCGAGCGCACGGCCGAGCGGCGCGCCGGGAGGCTACCAGGGCTCCCTGCCGGTGGGTGTCGATTTCGTGGGACAGGAGCGGCCGCGCCCGTAAGCGGCGCCCGGGTCGGCGGAGCTCCGGAGCACAGCGGCGCTCGCGCTGGTCGGGCTCGAGCTCCCCGCCGGTGCAGAGCGGCCCGCGGGCGAGCTGACACGCCGATCGCCCAGACCCGAGCGATTCCACGACGTTGCGGCCGTTTTCGGCCCCTGAGCCGATCACCCCCTCCGGGCCTGCCGGCCGCCGTGCGGGGAGGTTTGCCGTACGGTGCGGCGAACCATGGTGATGAACACCACGGTTGAAAACCTCAATGATTCCGATATTCGCACCACAGTGGGGCGCACGCGGCGGCACGCGATATGTTGAACATACCGCGTGAAACACGAGTGATTCCGGCCGTCTCCGCTCGGTGCGGCGACGGGCGCCCGTCGAGCGCCGATCCATGCGGCGCGCGCTGACACGCCGCTCCTGATGTGCCGCGTCGGCTGCGCCGCGTTGACCTACAGCGCCTCCTGAATCGACACGCCCGAGGCGCAACAGGATTGACCGTTGCGCAACGTTCGGCCACGATGGGTAACGTGGTGCCCAAGTTCAACATCCCCATGAGCGACGAGCTCAGGGAGGCTGTGCGGAAGCTGCGACCCAAGCTGGGCGCGCGCTCCGACGCTGCTGCGATCCGCATCGCCGTGGCGCGGCTCTGCCGTGAGCACGGGATCGCGGTGCGCGGCTCCGTGGAGCATCCCGACCCAGACGATCAGCCCGACGCGCCCGAGGCCTCGAAGCCCTCGCCGTCGAAGGAGAAGCGAGCCGAGGCGCGCAAGCTGCCGAAGAAGTAGCCCCTGAAGTAGAGCGGGCCGCCCGGGAGATCCTACCCTCCCGAACGGCCCTTGATCGCCACCCGTTAGCCCGGAGCGACGACCCATGAGCCGTGTACCTCACCGCGCCTCGAGCGCCAAGAAGTCGACCTCGAAGTCTCCACGCCGCACCCCGAAGAGCCACGCCAGCGGCTCGCGCCCTCGCCGGAAGGCTGCCCGCCCGGCGCGCCCGACCGCGCCCCCTCGCCGCCCTCGAGCGGCGTCGCGCCTGGACAGCTCGACCCTGCGGGGCGCCATCAACAAGGCGCTCCGCGCGCTGCTGAAGCGGCTTGCCGGCGCGCCGACGGTGGACGGCAGCGGGACCGGCCCGGCCGCGCTCGTGCGGCTCGTGCTCGGCACCCTGGCGTTCATGCTCGAGCGCGATGACGAGCGGTTCCAGGTGGCGTTCGATAACGCCGCCCTGGCCTTCTCCAAGGCGGTGCGCACGGCGACCGGCGAGGCCGCAGGGCATGTCGACGGCGCCGCTGCTCGCGACGGAAGCGCGCCCCCCGCGCCCCCGGCGGCTGCTCCGCCCTCGCCGCCCTCGCCGCCCGTGCGGAGTCCAGCGGCGCCGCACCTGCGCGCGCTCGGCATCAAGTTCCACGCTGGCGTTGACGAGCTCGGGCCGGCATCGATCGCGGACATGATGGCGCTCCTGTTCGTGGGGGATAAGGATCCCTCGCTGGCGATCCAAGACAGCGTACGTCGCGACGTGCGGATCATCCGGGATGCGCTCCAGAGCTCCGCCGGCGTGGAGATGGTCGACACCGAAGCGATCGGCATGGCCCTCTGGCAGATCGAGTCGCGCTTGATCGTCGCCCGTGAACTCTACTGCCGCGTCCGGGAGGACTTCTTGGAGGAGCGCGCCGAGATCGCCGCCGCGAAGGGGGGCCGCTCATGAGCCGCGACAAGAACAAGCCCACGCCCGCTCAGCAGGAGTGGCTCTCCGACGTGCGTGCCCTGCTGGAGCAGGCCGTGAAGCTGGCCGAGCGCGGCGGGCGGATCGCGCGCTACCGGCCCGGCATCCCCGAGCATGTCGTTCTGGGGTACCTGGTCGGCACCATCCGCGCCGGCGTCTATTATGCCGAGCTCGCCCGCGCGGAGGGGCGGCCCTTGGAGGAGCGCCACCCGGGCGGCGGCTGGGCGACCAGGTACCTGGTCATGGGCGACCGGTCGGCCCAGGTGATCCCGTTCGCGCCGTACCTTGCCGCGAAGAGAGGGGGCGCCCGTGGGTAGCGCGCACGTCACGGCCGCGGTGGTGAGCATGCGGGACCGGTTCAACGATGCGCTAGAGGCCGCTCGAGCGGCGGGGAGGAGCTGAGTCATGAAGCAGAACGCACCGATCTATCGCCTTCACTTGGACGGGAAGTTGACGGAGGTTCGCGCGTCGCTGTGGGTCGTGAGAGACGGCGGCGAGGAGCTTGTGCGCGCGCTGGGAGGCGACGTCGAGCACGAGAGGGCGATCGGCATCCTCACGTCGTTGGGGCTCAAGGCGGATGACGCGGGGACCGCGTTCGTTGCCCATGACGCGGCCGCGTTGCGCTTTTGGATCGAGGGGATCCCGAGCACCCCCGAAGCCTGGGAGCTGACCATTCCGGAAAGCCTCGCGCCGACGCCTGGCGAAGAAGTCTCGCCGCGCCTCCTAGCTCTGCTGGCGGATGGCGACTACGCGGCGGTGATGACGCTGACCAGGGAGCGCCTGTCGCGGCGCTCTGCTCCGGGGAGCAACTGAACCATGCCGCGGAAGGCCACGGGCAACGTCTACTCCAGCGCGGGGAAGTGGTACGCCCGCGTGAAGCTCGGAGAGAAGCACCGGCCCAACATCGCGCTTCCCACGTGCACCAGCGAGGAGGCCGCCATCGCGCGCAAAGACGTGCTGGCGGGGCTCGCCTCGAAGGTGCGGGCCGCGCCGCACGTCTCCCCCGACATCGCCAGGGGGCTGCTCGAGCGCGCCGCACAGCGCGAAGGGAAGGCCCTCGCCGCGGTTGTCGAGGCGGTCGACACGCTCTGCAGGGCTCACCCGGGGGAGCTCCCCGCGGTGGGCCCGGCGGGGCTCGCCCTCTCGCCGTCGATGTCGTTCCAGGCCTTCGCGGAGCTCTGGACGTCGGGCGAGCTCGCGAAGCGCTACCCCGACCACGTGAAGGCCAAGCGCAGCGTCTCGGATGACGTCTACCGCCTCGCGGCGCACGTCTACCCGATCGCCGGCGGCGTCCCGGTCGGGGCGTTCACGCTGGACGACGCAGAGCGGGTGATGCGCTCGCTCCCGCGCGCCAGGGCGGCGAACACGCGGCGCCACGTCGCGCAGCTCATGGGGCGCGTGCTCTCGCTCGCCGTCTTCCCGGCGCGGCTCATCACGGCGAGCCCGCTCCCCCGGGGCTTCCTCCCGAAGCTCGGCGCGGCGAAGGCGATGGCGCACCTGTACCCGGACGAGGACGCCCGCCTCATGGCCTGCCCGGCGGTCCCGCTGTGCTTCAGGGTCCTCTATGGGTTCCTGGACCGGGAAGGATCGAGGGCGAGCGAGGCCGCAGGGCTGACGTTCGGCGATCTCGACCTCGAGCGCGGCGCCATCCGGCTGGACGTCAACAAGACGGACGAGCCCCGGGCGTGGAGTCTCGGGCCTGACGTCGTGCGCGCCCTCCGCGCGTGGCGCGCCCTCCGAGGCGACCCGCCGCCCGACGCGCTCGTGTTCCTCGATGCCCAGGGACACCAGATCAACGTGGACCGCGGCGCGGAGCGCTTCCGGGCTCACCTGCACGCTGCGAAGATCGAGCGCCCGGAGCTATTCGAGCGGAGCGACGTGCGCCAGCCGATCCGGATTCACGACATGAGGGCAACCTTCATCACGGTGAACCTGGCCAACGGCCGCTCGGAGACGTGGATCGCTGACCGGACGGGCCACCGCTCGAGCATCATGATCAACCGCTACCGCAGGGCGGCGCGCACCTTCGCCGAGCTCGGCTTGGGGCAGCTCGCGCCCCTGGACACGGCGATCCCGGAGCTCGCCCCGGACGGCGGGGGAAAGGGCGCTGGAAAGGGCGGAGCGGGGGAGAGCGCTTCGGGGGGCTCGACGCGAAACAGCGGTAATCACCGCGCGGTGCACGAGGGGGGACTCGAACCCCCAAGCCTCGCGGCGCCGGAACCTAAACCCGGTGCGTATACCAATTCCGCCACTCGTGCGCGCGCACGCTTGTGGCACCCCACGCCAGCCTCATCAAGCGGGAAAATGAGTTTGCTGCGCTGCGTCGATCGCGTCAGGGCGGAGGGGCAGGAGCAGCCCGGACGGGAGGCCCCGGCCCTGGAAGCCGAGCCTGGAGCAACGGGCGAATCGGCGGACAGCACCGCCCTGGAGGGGTCGCAAACCTGGGCTGGCCCGTGCGCACGAACCGCGCACCGGCGGTCGGGGACGCGGTGGGCAAGCCGACAGCATGGGGGGGCGCTCTTCGCCGGGGCGGAGAGGCCTTGCGGAGGGAGCGCGAAATGGGCACAGCGCCGGCCCCGGGAGCGGCGGGGCGGCCTCACCGGCGGCGTCGCTCGAAAGGGCCGCGTTGACGCCGAGAACCGGGGCCGACGAGGGGCGGGCGACGGCGGCGCCACGCTGTCGGCACGTGCGTTGCGAAGAGGGAGGACCGTCCGCGGACGCGGATGCTGCCGCTGAACGGTGGGGCGCGCGCGCGTCGCCGTCCCCGTCGATGCGGCGCAATTCGACTGCAAGCCGCAGGGAACCCCGATGACGTACCAACCGAACGTTCTCCTCTTGGATCAGGACCATGTCCTCCGGAGGGCCACGGGGCTCCTCCTCGGCAACCGCGGCGCCCTCGTCAGCCCGGCCGCGACGCTGGAGGAAGCGATCTCCCTCTCCCTCGAGCGCGTCTACGACGTCGCGCTGATCGATCTCGCTCCCGGGACCCAGGGCGCCCGGGAGATCCTGGGCCGCCTGCGGCGCGAGGGCACGATGCCGCGGCGGGTCGTCTTCTGCGCCGACGAGCCGATCTCGTGCGACGGAGCGGACGACGTGAGCGAGGTCCTCCTCAAGCCGTACGCCTTCGGCCGGCTGCTCAGCACGATCTTCGTCGACCTCAGCCCCCGGCCATCCACGAGGTCCGGGGTCTTTCCTCGCCTCCGGCTGGTCCGCGGCGGGCTCGACAATCCAGAGCGGAGCGGACCGGGCGAGCGAGGCGCGTGCGCACCCGGCCGGGCCGCCCCCGGCGCGGTAGATCGCCCGGCCGAGCCGCGCGGCGGCGACGTCGTCGGGGCGAGCGGCGCCGCCGTCGTCCGGCTCCAGCGCAGGACGCGCAGCGGCCCCTCGGGGCGCACGCTCAGGTCGCCGCGGCGCGCGCCGCGAGGTGCGCGCCATCCCGGATGACGATCCGCCGCCGGTCGAACGAGATCAGGCCGGCGCGCTTCAGCTTGCCCAGCAGCAGGGGGACCGCCTCGCGCGTGGACCCGATCCGCCGCGCGATCTCGGAGGAGCCCGTCCCGGTCGTCGAGCACGGTCGCGCTCTCCGACGCGACCGGCGGGCCCATCCCATCGCGTCGTCACCCAATTTTTCGGGATTTCAAGCCTCCCGATCGGGAGCCGATGGTGCAACGATCCATTGGCGGGAGCCAATTCTAACAGGCCGAGATCACGCTCCGGGCAGGGCGGATAATTCCACCATGGTGGAGCCTGATACCGTGTTCAGCGGTACAGGAGGCAGGCCCTGCGCTATTTTTTGGTGCAGACGTGAAAGCAAGACCCGGGCCGCTGCCCAGTTCGATGCTACGTTGGGGGTGAGGCCACCAATGAAACACTCGATGGCACGAACCTCGCGCAATGCCCCGGCCCCCGTTCGGCGGGTGGCGCAGGCGGCGAACTGAGAGAAGGAGCTCCTCATGGGCATGGAGATGAAGCTCCAGTTCAAGCTGTCCCAGCAGCTTGTGATGACCCCGCAGCTGGTGCAGGCCATCCGGCTGCTCCAGCTCTCGCGGCTCGAGCTGGTCGACGAGATCAGGAAGGAGCTGGACGGCAACCCGGTCCTCGCCGACGACATGACCGACCCGAAGGCGCGGGACGGGGAGAAGGGGGATCAGAGGGGGAGGAACGCCGACCTGCCGACAGAGCAGCGGCTCGAGAACGGCGAACGGTTCGACCGCGACACCGACATCGCGGCGCGCGAGACGGAAAAGCGGGTCAAGGAGGTCGACTGGGAGCAGTTCCTGGAAAACCGCCAGCTGCAGCAGGCCATGCCCGCGCACCGGGGCGGCTTCGAGGAGCTGCCGCCGATCGACCAGAACCTGACGAAGCCGTCGAACCTGCGCGACCACCTGCTCTGGCAGCTCCAGATGAGCGATTTCGTCGAGAACGAGCGGCAGTTCGCCCTGCTCGTCATCGGCAACATCGACGAGAAGGGATACCTCGACCTCAAGGGGGGAGAACGTCCCGACGGCACGAAGGGTCCCGACATGAGCCTCGCCGACCTGGCGCGGGAGGCGGAGCTGCACCCCGAGGACGCCGAGGAGGTGCTGGCGATGATCCAGCGCTTCGATCCGGTCGGGGTCGCGGCGCGCGATCTGTCGGAGTGCCTGCGGGTGCAGGCCGAGGTGCTCGGCTTCGACGAGATCGAGATGGCCATCATCAAGGACCACCTCCACAACGTGGAGCGGCGCAACTTCCCCGCGATCTCCAAGGCGCTGAAGATCCCGCTGGAGGAGGTCTACGACGCGGTCCAGGAGATCCAGAAGCTGGAGAGCGTGCCGGCGCGCAACTTCGCCGAGGTCGACGAGAAGACGATCGCCATCACCCCGGACGTGTACGTCATCAAGGACGGCTCTCAGTTCGTCGTCACCGACAACGACAAGGGGCTCCAGCGGCTCTACATCAACGAGAACCTCGCCCAGCGGATGCTCAAGGACCCGAAGGCGAAGGAGTTCATCAGCGAGAAGCTCCGGAGCGCGCAGTGGCTGATCCGGGCCATCGAGCAGCGGCGGCGCACGATCATCAAGGTGACCGAGTGCATCGTCGAGAAGCAGCGCGAGTTCCTGGAGCGCGGCGTGGGCTACCTGAAGCCCATGATCCTGCGGGACGTCGCCGAGTCGGTGGGCATGCACGAGTCGACCATCTCCCGCGTGACGTCGAACAAGTACGTGCACACGCCCCAGGGGCTCTTCGAGCTCAAGTACTTCTTCAACTCGTCGATCCACAGGGTGGCTGACGAGGACATCGCTTCGGAGAGCGTCAAGCAGGCGATCAAGAAGATCATCGCGGCCGAGGACAAGTCGAATCCCTACAGCGACCAGGCGATCGTCAAGATCCTCGAGGAGACGGACGGCATCAAGATCGCCCGCCGCACCGTGGCGAAGTACCGCGAGATGCTCGGCATCCTGAGCTCGTCGAAGCGCAAGAAGATGTTCTGAACGGCGCCGGACGCGCCCGCTCGACCCCCGTTTCAGCCCCCCTTTCCCGGCCTCCTGCCATGCCCGCCGAACCGATCACGGCCGCCCAGCTCTTCGAGCGCTTCTTCGCGCCGCACTACCCGCCCGACGCGCTCGCCGACCTCGCGGCCGTGCGCTCCACCGACGCAAATCCGGCTGGAAACCCGTCGATCTTGGCCCAGATCGAGCACGCGGCGGAGGTGTTCGCCCGGCTCGCGCCCGGGGCGTTCGACGTGCCCGACCTCGGGCTCGATTTCTCCGATGCGTCGGTCCACCGGCTGGGCGCGGCGCTGACGCGCGAGCGGCGCGACGCCTGGCTCTCGCCGGCAGGAGGAGCGGGCGGCGCGCGCGGGACGCGCGGCACGTCGACGGCGAGCGGGGCCGGCGAGCCGTCCATGCTGCTCACGCTCGTGACGCACGGGGCGCTCTATGTCGGCGCGTGCGTCGTCAAGAATCACGGGGGGAAATGGCAGGTCCGGAGGCCGCTGTGGGAGTCGCTGGTCCGGCTCGAGTCGAGCGCAGGGACCGGCGATCTCGCGCTCTTCCAGTGGTGGCTCAAGGCGCTCAGCGACGAGGAGATCGGCCGCGGCAGGCTCGTGGATCGCTACCGCACCCACGTGGAGGTGCCGACGTTCGACGCGGAGCGGTTGCCGGTCATCGCGGCGGGCGACCGGCGGATCCCGAGGCTCGCGAAGGTGCGCTACGACACGCTCTACAAGCACCTCCGCGCGCACCTGCCGGAGCTCAGGTCGGTGGGGGAGGACTTCCCGTCTCCGGAGCGCTTCGAGGAGATGGCCTTCAAGAGCATGGAGTTCGCGCTGCTCGGCGGCGGGCGGATGCTCCTCATGCACGGGGCGACCGCGGAGGGGGTGCACCTGTTCTGGCTCGACGCGAACGGCTTCGCGAAATCCGTGTACTACCCGGCCGACAGCTTCCCCGCCCACGTGGTCCAGGTCGAGGGCCAGAAGATCCGGGTGATCGTGCCCGTCCGCGGCGAGACCCAGGCGCACGAGATGCTCTGGTGGGGGGCGTAGCCGGCCGCGTCGCCGCGCGCCGGGCTGACCGGCGCGCGTCCCGGGAGTAGGCTCGCCCCGTGCTGTCGCCCGACGTCCGCTTCGAGGGGTTCACCGCGACCGACTGGATCCGCGTGCTGTCGTTGTTCCGGCCCAGACGCACGGGCATCGACGAGCGCGAGGCCGACCGGCCGCGCGGCGGCGTCGTCGCGGTCCGCGCGGGCGGCAAGCTCAGGAAGCTCGTGCACACCGACGCCGGCCGGCTCCGGATCGACGACGCGCAGCGCGCGGCCACGCTCTCCGCGGAGGAGCTCGCCGCGTCCCACCACGCGAGCTGGGCCGCCGTGATCGAGGCGGGCGCCCTCGAGGCGATCGTGGAGCGGTTCGGGGCGCGGGTGCGGCGCGGCGACGACCTCATCGCCCAGACGCTCCTCCTGCTGCAGCTCGCGCGCGAGGAGCTCCTCGTCGGGACGATCGATCTCTGGCCGGCTCGGCTGCGCGGCGTGCCGATCCCGTCGCCGGGCGTCGTGCGGGGCACGCTGGAGTCGCTCGCCGGGGTCGGCAAGACGACGGTGATCGGCCTGTTCGAGGGCGGGGAGCTCTGGACGAGCGTGGCGCTGCGCCGCGACGCGCGCGGGATCAGCCTGATCCTCGGGCCGGACGAGGTGCGCGAGGACATGGGGCTGCTCGCCGGCGACTGGCGCCGCGACTACCGGCACCTGTCGCGCGCCATCGAGGAGCGGGCAGGGGAGCTGTCGCTCGGCTGCTTCGCCGAGGCGGAGACCATCCGGAAGCTCGAGATCGATCCGAGCCCGGGCGCCTGGGCCCGGGCGGTCGCGGTGCGCGACGTGATCCTCGCGCCGGTGCCGGCGGCGCTCGCCATCCCGCTCGGGATCGACGCGGGACGCGCGGCGCTCAGCGCCCTCCGCGCGATCGCGGAGCGGATCGATCCGATGGGGATCGTGGGGCCCGCGATGCGGGCGGTGCTCGAGCGGGCCGGGACCGACAGCGAGATGGCCGCGATGCTGCCGTTCCACCCGCTGGAGCTGCTCCGCAAGCTCATCAGCCGCGAGCGCTGACCCGGCGCGGCCGCGCGTCGCCGCGGCCGCGCGCGTCGCCGCGATGGAAGCCTCAGGGGTGCGCGGTGCTCGAGTCGCCGCCCTGGACCGCCGGGGCGAGCTGGAAGCGGCGCTCCTCGCACGCGTACGCGGTGGGGGTCAGCTCGATGACGGTGTGCAGCGGGATCGGCAGCGTCGGACACGAGGGCGCGGGGCGATCGACGAGGTAGGCGTAGAGCGCGCGCAGCACCGCCTGGTGGCCGATCACGAGCACGGGCGAGCGCTGGCGCTCGAGCTGGATGATCAGCGGGTCGAGGCGCTGGATGACGTCCTCGTACGACTCGCCGCGAGGGTAGCGGTAGCGGAACTTGTCGGCCGCGCGCGCGTTGAAGACCTCGGGCATTTGCTGGCGGATCTCCTCGTAGGTCATGCCCTCGCAGACGCCCGCGTCGATCTCGTCGAGGGCGCGCCACGCGACGTGGTTCTGCGTTATCGGGCGCGCGGTCTGGATCGTGCGGCGCAGGGTGCTCGTCCAGACGTTGACGTGCTCGTCGTCGGAGCGCTCGCGGATGAAGCCGGCGAGGTTCTTCGCGTACTCGTCGCCGCGCGCGCTGAGATCCGAGTCGCCGCCGAGCAGGCCCTTCTCGTTGAACACGCTCTCGCCGTGGCGGGTCAGCCAGATCGGGTGCGGCGTGAGGTGCATGTTCATCAAGAGCGGGACGAGGCGCGCCGGCAGGTAGCCGTGGATGCGGTTCAGCACGACCTGGCGGCCGACGTCGATGATCTTGATGTAGCTCTTCTCGGGTTCGCCGAGCGGCTCGTACGCGCGGGCGTAGTGCGCGATGCGCGCGCGGAAGTCGCGCAGCGCCGCCTCCGGATCGACGCCCTGGTAGTCGGGCGAGCGGAGCTTCGTCTCGCGGACGTTGGTCTCGATGATCGACTCGTCGTTGCAGATCGACTCGATGAAGACGACCGGGAAGCCGTGCGCCTGGCAGCGCTCCATCACGAGGTTCCGGCGGGCGCGGGTGCTGTTCGTGGCGTCGTAGATCGCCACCTCGCCGCCGGAGCTGAGCCAGCCGATGAGATCGTCGAGCGCCGTCATCGCCATGCCGAGCAGCGCCTGGCGGCCCTCGGAGTTGTCCGGGTCGAAGAACTGGTGCGGCTGCGCGGTGCCGAGGTGCGCCCGGCGGTAGTTGCCCACGTTGAAGAGCCGCGTGGGGTGGCCGAGCCACGAGAGGTAGCGCGCGATTTTGCGGGCGATGGATGTCTTTCCCCGCGCGGGCAGGCCCACCATGGCGAGGACGATCGGCGACGAGTCGCGCGCGAGCGAGACCATGGGGAGCGTTCTAGCCGATGACGGTACGGCCGGCGACGACGACGGAAAGCAGCCGGCCGCTTCGCTGTCCGTCGCGCCGGTACGAGAAGAAGCGGGCGGGGTCACACGCGGTGCACCCCGGGACGTCATCGACCGAGGTTGCGTCGAGGCCGGACTCGGCGAGCTGGGCCTTGAGGATGCGCCGGACGTCCGCATGCGGGCGCGCGCCGGGGGCGCCGCGGACGATGGCGGCGTCGCCGGCGCTGGAGCAGGCGGCGAGATCGGCGGCGACGTCGTCGCCGATCTCGAAGCAGCAGGCCTCGATGTGCGGGCCGATCGCCGCGACGAGATCCGCGCCGGGGCCGGCGAGCGCCCTGAGCGCGCGGGCCGCCTCGACCACGACCCGGAGGACGGTGCCGCGCCAGCCGCTGTGGACCGCGGCGACGGCGCCGCTCCGGCGATCGGCGAGGAGGATGGGGGCACAGTCGGCGCTGCGAACGCCGCAGCCGACGCCGGGCACGCGTGCGAGGGTAATGTCGCCAACCTCACGGACGACGTCGTCACGATCCTCGTCTCCGGTGAGCACCCGCGCCGCCACGCCGTGGACCTGGCTGAGGTAATAGAGCCGCGCCGCCGGGATGCCGAGGCGCCGCGCGGCGCGCTCCAGGTTCTGGCGGACGGCGGCGGGGTCGTCCCCGAGCGCCACGGCGAAGCTCAGGGTGTCCCAGGGGGGGGCGCTGGCGCCGCCGCGCCGGGTGAAGAAGGCGTGCGAGAAGCCGGCGGAGGCGAGGAGCGGGCTCTCGAGCGCCTCGGCCGCCCCGGGGATGTCGATTTTTACGGTCATTTGGGGCGCCACGAACGATCGGATGCGTCGGCTGCTTCGGTCATAGACGATACGGGTGGGTTGCGTGGTATTTTCCCGCTCCACGCATGGCCGCCGGTCCGGACCCGAATATCGGTCGAGATCTGCTCGGGGGGCAGTTCCAGATTCTTCAGAAGATCGGCTCCGGTGGCATGGGGTCGGTCTACAAGGCCACGCAGCCGGCGATGAACCGGATGGTGGCGGTGAAGATCCTCCACCCGAAGCTCGCGAACCGAAAAGATCTTGTCTCTCGCTTCCGCCGCGAGGCGCGGGCGATGAGCCACCTCACGCACCCGAACACGGTCAAGGTGCTGCTCTACGGCGAGCTCGAGGACGGCTCGCTGTACATCGTGATGGAGTACCTGGAGGGCAAGAACCTGAACCAGGTGGTCCGCAAGGAAGGGCCGCTGCCCGTCGAGCGCGCGATCCCGATCCTCATCCAGGTCTGCGGCGCCCTGCAGGAGGCGCACATCCAGGGGATCGTGCACCGCGATCTCAAGCCCGAGAACATCTTCCTGTCGACCAACGGCGGGCTGAAGGACTACCCGAAGGTGCTCGACTTCGGCCTCGCGAAGGTGACGGAGCGCGAGCTCCGGCCGGGGTCGGTGATGCTCACGCAGGAGGGCATGGTCTTCGGGACGCCGGAGTTCATGTCGCCCGAGCAGGCGCAGGGCAAGGTGCTCGACGCGCGCAGCGACATCTACTCGCTCGCGACCATCCTGTACGAGGTGCTCACGGGCAAGCTGCCGTTCGAGGCGCGGACGCCCATGGAGTACATCCAGCACCACGTGACCAGGAATCCGATCCCGCTCGACGAGCGCGTGGCCGGGAAGCACTTCCCGCCGGGGCTCGGGGTGGTGCTCGGCAAGGCGCTCGAGAAGCGCCCCGAGGATCGGTTCGAGTCGGCCGCGGAGTTCGCCGACGCGCTCAAGCCGTTCGCAGGGGGCGCGGGCAAGGGCTACACGGCGATGATGCCGAAGAAGGCGAACCCGGCGCTCGAGCAGGCGGCAAAGCAGCACGCCGCCGCGCTCCAGGCGAGCAGGCCGCCCGGGTCGCCGCCGTTCAAGTCGCCTGCGAAGACGGTGCAGATGGCCCAGCAGCCGCAGGCGCCCGCCGCCAGGCCGGCGCACGCGCCCCTCGCCAAGGCGCCGGCCAGGGCGGAGGCGAAGCCGCTGCTCCTCGTCGGCATCGCAGCGGGGTGCCTGATCGCCGGCATCCTGATCACCATCGTGGCGATGCGGCTGTTCCACGGCTGAGCCTCCGCGGCTGCGCCCTGGATCGAGGCGAGCCTCCACGGGCGTGCTAGCGTCGCCGCTCCGGCGCGCCGGGCGCGCTGGATGCGCATCGCCTGCGCCAGCGTTCACGGGGACGTCGTCATGGCCTCGGAGCAATCAGGGAACCCAGGAGGAAACGAGAACGATCCGGCCAGGAGGGCCGATTCGTCGCGGCAGGCGTCGGAGCCGCCGCGGCGGGCGTCGGAGCCGCCGGGGCGGGCGTCGGAGCCGCCGGCGCGGAGGTCCGGACCGCCGGGGCGAGGGAGCGAGCCGCCGCAGCGGAGCAGCGCGGCGGCGCGGCCGGTGAGCGCGCCGCACATCGATGTCCCGTCGCGCCCGTCGCGCCCGCCTCCCCCGCCGGACGACGCGGCCGCACAGGAGCGGAGCGCCAGGATCGCCACCTGGGCGAAGCGCATCGGGATCGCGCTCGCGGCGCTGCTCGTCCTCGCCGCCGCCGCCGTCGTGCTCGTGGTCCGACATTACGAGGCGGATCTCCCCTCGACCCGCGAGCTCAAGGACTACCGGCCCCCGCAGGTGACGCGCATCCTCGCGCGCGACGGGACGCGCCTCGGCGAGCTCTTCACCGAGCGGCGCACCGTCGTGCGCATCGGCGAGATCCCGAACCAGGTGAAGCTGGCCACGCTCGCCGCCGAGGACGCGGGCTTCTACGAGCACGCCGGGCTGAACTACCTCGGCATGCTCCGCGCCCTCGCGGTGAACCTCCGCTCGACCCAGACCCGGCAGGGGGCGAGCACGATCACGCAGCAGGTCGTGAAGAACGTCCTGCTCACGCCGGACCGGACCTACAAGCGCAAGGCGCGCGAGATCATCCTGGCCCGCAGGATCGAGCAGGAGCTCACGAAGGACGAGATCCTGGAGCTCTACCTCAACAAGATCTACTTCGGCCACGGCCGCTACGGGGTCGAGGAGGCGAGCCGCTACTACTTCGGCAAGAGCGTGCGCGACGTGACGCTCGCCGAGGCCGCGCTGCTCGTCGCCGTCGTGAAGGGGCCGTCGGTGTACTCGCCCCGGGCGAACCTCGAGCGCGCCGTGGGGCGGCGCGACTTCGTGCTCGACCAGATGCAACGCAAGGGCTTCGCGGACGAGATCCAGGTCGAGCAAGCGAGGCGGGAGCCGGTGGTGCTCGCCATCGAGACCGAGTCGCTCGCCGAGCTCGCGCCCGAGGTGGTCAGCGAGGCGCAGCGCGTGCTGCGCGAGGTCGTCGGGCCCGCCGCGCAGCAGGGCGGCTACACGATCACGACCACGATCGATCCGGCGCTGCAGGCGGCGGCGCGCGCGGCCGTCCGCAAGAACCTCGACGCCTACGCGAAGCGGCACAAGCTGTTCGGCCCGCTCGCGCGGACCAAGAAGGAGCCGCCGCCCTTCGATGGGACACCGGCCGGCCACAAGGTCTTCCGGGGGATCGTGACCGGCGCCGACGACGCCCGAGGGACGCTCTCGGTGCGCGTGGGCACGCTGGAAGGCACGGTCGCGCTCCGCGGCGCGCAGCGGTACAACCCGAACGGGCTCGCGGCGAGCAAGTTCGCCGACGTCGACAAGGTGGTGCGCGTCAGCCTGATCGGCCCCGCGCCGGAGCCGGTCGTCGAGGCGGTCGCGCCGGGACAGGAAGAGGACGAGGACGCCGCCGCCGGCGAGGCGGCGCGCGCCGCGCCCGCAGGCAACCCGGCGAAGCCGGCGGCGCCGGTGCCGCTGCGGCTCGAGCTCGGACCCGAGGGGGCGCTCGTCGCCGTCGACGTGCGGACGCGCGAGATCGTCGCCCTCGTCGGCAGCTACGAGGCAGTGCGCGGCGGGCTCGACCGCGCGACGTTCGCGCGGCGGCAGCCCGGGTCGACGTTCAAGCCGTTCGTCTATGGCTACGGGATCCACGCGCGCACGCTGACGCCGTCGACGATCCTCGAGACGAACCCGCTGTCCATCGTCGATTACAAGCCGCAGAACCACGACGAGAGCGAGGGGAAGTCGCCTGCGCGGCTCCGCGAGGCGGTGGCGCACAGCGTGAACGTCGCCGCGGTGTCGGCGCTGTCGCGCGTCGGCGCCTCGAACGTGGTCGCCTTCGCCGGCGCGCTCGGCATCCAGTCGAAGCTCGGCGCGGACCTGTCGCTCGCGCTCGGCGCCTACGAGGTCACGCCGCGCGAGATGGCGGCCGCGTACGCGAGCATCGCCGCGGGCGGCGTCTACGAGCAGCCGGTCCTGATCACGAAGATCGTCGGGCCGGGCGGGGCGGAGATCCCGCTGCCGCCGCGCCCGCCGGCGCACCGCGTGATGGACGAGTCGGAGGCCTACGTGCTCACGAGCCTGCTGACGTCGGTCGTGCAGAGCGGGACCGGCAAGCAGGCGCGCGCGCTCGGGCGGCCGATCGCCGGCAAGACGGGGACGACGAACCAGTCGAAGGACACCTGGTTCGTCGGTTACTCGACCGACATCGCGTGCGCGGTGTGGACCGGCTACGACGACGCGGCGCCGCTCGGCAAGGGCGAGGCAGGCGCGACGTCGGCGCTGCCGGCGTTCGTGGATTTCATGAAGCAGGCGCACGGGAAGCGCCCGGTGGCCGACTTCCCGGTGCCGAACGGCGTCGTGCGCGTGAAGATCGATCCGCTGACGGGCCTCCTCGCGCGCGAGGGGCAGGAAGACGCCATCGAGGAGGTGTTCGTCGCCGGGACGGAGCCGGCCGACGAGGCGCCGGTCCCCGAGGCGGACGCGGGCGCGGAGGGCGCCGGCGGCGGAGCGCCGGAGGAGCTGCAGGGCGTCGTGCCGGCGCCAGGCGAGGGGCCGCGGCCGCCAGAGCCGGGGACGGCGCCGATCGAGCCGGAGCACGCGCCGGAGCCAGGACCGCTGCCGGCCGGCGACACGGCGCCGCCGCCGTTCTGAGCGACGCGCGGCGCGTGAGCGCCCCGGATCGGCTCGAGCGGCGGAGCGCCGGAGCGCCCGGAGAGCTCCTTCATCTCCCGGCGCACCGGCCGTGGTCGCCGCTCTACCCGGCGCCCGGTCTCGCCGTCCCTGTCGGGATCGAGCCGCTGGCGCCCGCGGCGACCTCGGGGAACGGGCCCGTGACGGCCAGCGTGAGCCCGTCTTCCTGCAGGTTCACGAAGAGCGCCTTGCCGTCGGGCGAAAAGCACACGCCGGCGAGCTCGCTCAGGCTCAGCGCGTTGCGCGCGAAGTCGAAGATCTGCCCGTCCTCCGTCACGCCTCGAAGATAGTTCCCCCGGCTGCCGTCCTCCGCCAGGAAGAGCTCTCCCCAGGGAGCAAGCGTGATGTTGTCGGGCGCGTCCAGATCCTCCGTGTCGGTCGCGTGGGCGATGACCTGGAGCGTGCCGCCGTCCTCCGCAGGGACCAGCTGGAAGATCTGCCCAGCGCCGGCCGGGCCGCCGCTCGTCGCGCAGAGGTACACGACACCTTGCGAGAGGCAGATGCCCTCCCCGCGCCGGAAGACGGCGGCCCCCTTGGCCTGGGCGTCCTTCCGGACCGTGTCGTCCTGCGGATCGGGATCGTCGACATCCACCCACGCGATCTCGCGGGGCTCCCCCAGCGCCCAGCCCGACGTATCGACCTTGCGGGCCCCGACGACGGCGAGCGCCTGGAGCCGACCCTCGAACGGAGCGGCGGGGTCCGTCGGCTTGAAGCGGTAGAAGCAGCCGTCCGCCCGATCCTCGGTCAGGTAAGCGATGTTCGTCGCGGGGTCGACGACCGCCGCTTCGTGGACGAAGCGGCCATAGCCGCTCAGGCGCTGCGGCGGCGCCACCCTGGACGCGTTCGCCGCGCACACGAAGACATAGCCGTGGCGAGCGTCGAGGTTCTCCTCGCAGGTGAGCCAGCCCCAGGGGCTCACGCCGCCCGCGCAGTTCCGGTTGGTGCCGACGAGCACGAGGTTGCTCGAGCGGCGCTCGAACGTCGCGGCGTCGAGCACGAGCCTCGTGACGCCGCCCATGCTCGCCGCGTCGTACGCCTCCGCCGGCGCATCCTGGCCGGCTCGGTACGGTCCGATCTTCTTGTCCGCCGGCTCGTTCTCGTGATTCCTGAGCAGAATCAACGTGTTATCCGGACCGGAAAAGCACCCCATTCCATCCGGACGGCCGGGCACCTGGTAGCCGTCCTCCATGTCGCCGCCGGCGCGCTCGAGGATCCGGTAGGTGAAGCCCGCGGGGAGGTCGAGGATGCCCGCTGGATCGGGCACGAGGGGCCCGAACCGGCCGGCCGCCTTCTTGGCCGCCCTCCGCGCGAAGATCAGGGAGAACGGCAGGGCCAGCGCCGCGGCGGCAGCCCCGCCGATGCGCAAGAAGGATCGCCTCGGGACGCGTCGCTTCATGACCATGATCTACGTCGAGCGACCACCGCGCGAAAGCCGTCGAGCGGGCGCGCCATGAGGCCGCCGCCGGGGTGATGCACAGGACGAGCGCCGGCCCGCGCGCGTTGACGGTTCGAGTTCGCGACAGCGCTCGTCAGGACGCGCGCCGCCGCGCGGCGTCACCCCACCTGGCTTCCGTCGGGAACGGGACGGATCAGGATCTTCGAGGACACTCGGCCCACGAACCGTCGCAGAAGCTGCTTCGCTCCGATCGCGCCGCCCGCGCCCACCGCGAAGACGAGCGGCGCCGCAGCGCCGCCGGTGACCGCGACGAGACCCGCCGCGAGCAGCACGCCGGCGCCGATGGCCACCGCGCCCGTCGAGGCCTCCTGGGCCGCGTGCGCGATCGCTTCGTTCTTCGTCATCTTGCCGCGCTGATAGGCCGTGACCCCCTCGTACGCGCCGAAGGCGCCGTCGATGACGAACCCGATCCCGGCCGCCTTGCCCGCGCCTTTCAGGACCTCCCGGCCCGCGGTCTTCATCACCTCGCGGGTCAGCGCCCTGGCGACCGCAGCCGACGCGCCGTCGGTGAGCGCCGCCTGGCCCACCTGCCGCGCCGCCTCCTGCGCGACGAGGGCGCCTGCCTGCTTTCCGCCCTGATCCACGATGATCTTCGCCGTTGCCTGCGCCCCCAGCGAGAGCCCGGGCGCGAACACGTCCACGATCGCCGTGGTGTTCTCGACCATCGCGCGCCGCAGGCCCTCCCGCGCGCCCTCGTCGAGCAGCCCCTTGCCCGCCGCCGAGAACAGCGCCTCTGCCGCCCCGCGGACGGCGACCGCGCCGCTCCCTGCCACCGAACCAAGGATCTTGTCTCGCCGTGAGCTCATCTCGACCTCGCCGTCTGCCTGCGCGCGCCCGTGCCTCGTCAAGGGGTAGCGTCCCGGGGCGGAAAGACAAGCTCAGCGCCGCGCGCTCTCACGTCGCGGCGCGGCCAGATCCGTCCCGGCGCGCGCCTGCGACGACGCGACGAAGCGCTCGACCGGCGGCGAGCAGAGGTCGCGGTCGCGGCGCGCAGATCGATCTGCGCAGCCTTGCTCGTGCGCTCGTCGTGGCTCGCAGCGCTGGCTCAGGCGCTCGCCGCCGGCGTGAAGACGACGCGCATACAGCCATCCTGCTTCTTCTTGAAGAGCTGGTATCCGCGCGGGCCCTCCTCGAGGCTCATCGGGTGTGTCACGAGGAACGACGGATCGATCTCGCCGCGCTCGAGGTGCTCGAGCAGGCGCGGGATGTAGCGCTGGCCGTGCTGCTGCCCCATCCGGAAGACCAGGCCCTTGTTCATGGCCGCGCCGATCGGGAACTTGTCGATGAGCCCGCCATAGACGCCGACGATCGATACCGTGCCTCCCTTGCGGCACGCCATGATCGCCTCGCGCAGAACGAACGGGCGATCCGTCTCGAGCCGCATCGCCTGCTTGGCGCGGTCGTAGGCGTACTCGAGGCCGCGCCCGTGGGCCTCCATCCCGACCGCGTCGATGCACGCGTCGGGGCCGCGGCCGCCCGTCATGTCGCGGAGCGCCTCGCGGACGTCCACCTCCTCGTAATTGAGCACCTCGGCGCGGCCGCGCTCCCTGGCCACCCGGAGGCGCTCGGGGAGCCGGTCGATCGCGATGACCCGCTCCGCTCCGAGCAGGTAGGCGCTGAGGATCGCCATCTGTCCCACGCCGCCGGCCCCCCAGATCGCGATCACGTCGCCGGGGCGGATCCCGCACATGTCCGCGGCCATGTAGCCCGTCGGCAAGGCGTCGGCCGCGAACACAGCGCGGTCGTCGGGGATCGCCTCCGGGACCTTGAAGGCGCCGTGATCGGCGAACGGGACGCGGACATACTCGGCGTGGCTGCCGGCAATGCCGCCAAAAGCATGGCTGTAACCGAAGATGGCGGCGGTCGTGTCGCCAAATGCCTTGTCGAGCACGGCGTGGCTCGGGTTCGAGTTGTCGCAGAGCGACCAGAGCTCGTGCTCGCAATAGAAGCAATGCCCGCAGCCGACGATCGAGCAGACGACGACGCGGTCGCCCTTTTTCAGCTTGCTCACGTCAGGGCCGACGTCGACGACCTCGCCGACGAACTCGTGCCCCAGGATGTCTCCCTTCTTCATCGTGGGCACAAACCCGTCGATCAGGTGCAGATCCGAGCCGCATACGGACGACATCTGGACGCGAACGATGGCGTCGTGCGGGGCGAGGATCCCCGGATCCGGCACCGTCTCGACGCGGAGATCGTTCACGCCATTCCAGCAGAGCGCGCGCATGGAGCCTCACCCCCCCAGCGCGGCCGATCTCCGGCCGCTGGGCTGTCCTTCGATCGTCGGTATCTCGCCGGCCTCCATCAGCTGCTTGAAGTGGCGGAGATCGTCCCTGAGCTGCTGATCCGGCGCCTCGCCGAAGACCTTCGCGATCGCCCGGCCGAGCGCGCCGGCAGGCGCCTCGTGGTCGATCGTCACATGGACCTCGGTGCCGCGGCCGCCCGGCGCGGGGACGAACCGGACCGAGCCCGCGTTCTCGATGTCGGCCGGCTCGCGGGAGCGCCACGCGATGAGCTCGTTCTCCCGATCCTCGATGATCTCGGCCCGCCACGACACCGAGCCGCCGGGCGCCCTCGCCTTCCACCGCGAGCGGCTGCCGTCGATGACCTCGACCTCGGTGAGGTGCTCCATGAAACGTGGTAAGTTATTGAAATTACGCCAGAATTTGTAGAGCTCGTCCGCGGGCCTGGCGACGGTCACGGTGCGCGCGACGCGCGTCGCCGCGGGGGCCAGCGCGTCGAACAGGCGGCCGGCGCGATCGCCGGCGCGGAGCAGCGGCGCGCGCGGGGCGGCGCGATCGCCGGGCGATCGAGCAGCACCGCGGCGGCCCGAGACGCCGTGCTGGATCAGCGCTCCGCCCGCGAGCGCGAGGACCAGGCCGGGCACGCTGCGGCGAGCGAACCCGTACGCCACGAGGGCGCTGCCGCCGATCGTGGAGAGCAAGCGCTCCGCCCTTCCAGCGGCTCTGTGCGCCCCAGCCTGGTCTCGCTCGGCCAGCGGCGGCACCTTGGAGATCGGTTCGAGCATCGTCATGGCATCACTCCTCCGCCACCTCGGTCAGCTCGCCTGCGCGCGCCGATGAGGGCCTCCGCCAGCCGAGCGCGCGGCCCTACGCCGCCGCGCGGGGGCGCGACCTCGTCCGGGGCGCGGCTCGATGAGGGCGAGGCGCCCTGTGCACACGCAGACGTCAGCTCGTGTTCACGGCGAGGTGAGGCAAGGCCCGCGCCTGCTCCGATCCAACCGCCGGGGGGGCTCCGGTCGTGTCGCGAGCGCGCGGCCCGCCGCGTGTGCGCCGCCGCGCCGTGCGCCGGACCTCAGAACCTCATGAGGAGGCGCGAGCCGAGGCCGCCCGGCGACGGCGTGAGCGAGAGCTCCGCCACGGGCGGCTTGCCGGGCGCCGGCGAGGCAGCCTCGGAGGGGCTCAGCAGGAGCAGCGTGACGCCGGCGCCGATGCCGACCAGCCCGACGCCGGCGAACACGCCCGCGAGCGTCGTGGCGGTCATCCCCGTCTCGTAGTCCCCTTGCAGCGACCGCGGGCACGTGTAGCCCCCGCCAGCGGCAGGGGAGCACCCGTCCTCGACCGCGGACAGCGCGCCGGCGCGCACGACGAGCGCCACCACGGTCGCGATCGCGCCCGCGCCGCCGACGCCGAGCGCGATGTAGCCGCCCGTGCGAAGACCGCTGGAAGCGGGCGGCGCGGCGGGGCCCGGGGGGGCGTCCGCGTCGCGCGCAGAGAGCGGCGCGGGCACGGTGAGCGGCACGTCCCGATGGGCGCCCGGGGTGAGCTCGATGCGCTCCGTGATCGGCGCGGCGCCGCCGTAGAAGAGCTCGACCGTGTGCGCGCCCAGATCGCGCTCGAGCGCGACGCCGAGGAGCCTCGGATCGAGCGGCTTGCCGTCCAGCACCACCCGCACCGACGACCTCCCCTCGGCGCCCTGGAGGCGGACGGTCAGCGTCCCGACCTTGTTGCCGAGCGCCCGGTAGCGGAGCTCGGCGTCCTCGCTCCACCCGGCATACTTCGCTTCATTGGACTGGAGCGCGGCGCGCCGGAGATCCCACCAGTCCCGCCTCGCCGAGGCGTAGCGGCCCATCTCCTCCTCGCACTCGGCGATGTTCCGCAGCGCGCCGAGCCCCTCGGGGTAGATCTCCAGCGCGCTCCGGAAGGCGATGACCGCCTGCTCGCACTGGCCGGCGCTCCGCAGCTCGCGGCCGCGGGCAAACAGCGTCTTCGCGTCCTCCTCGGCCCCGATGGCGAGCGCCGGGGCCGGCGCCGCCGCGAGCAGGGCGGCGCTGCACAGCGTGATGAGCTGTCGCTCAAAGGATCTCACTCTTGTCGATCTCCTTGCGGCGCCGGGGCACGGGGGGCGGCGGCGCGGACTTGGCGGGCGCCGTGGCGCGGGGAGCGGCCCCGTCAGGACGAGGCTGGGTCGAGCGCGGCCGCGAGGACGCGGGCGCCGTGGCGCGGGGAGCGGACCCCTCCGCCGACGCGACGCCGGCAGCCGGCTCTGCCGGCGCGACGCCGGCAGTCGGCTCCGCCGGCGCGACGCCGGCAGTCGGCTCCGCCGGCGCGACGCCGGCAGCTGGCGCCGCCGCGTCGGCCTGCGGTTGCGGCGGCGGCGAGCGCGGCGCCTCCTGGAGCGCGCCGCGCATGCCGGGGGACAGGTGCCGCGCCGCCTGATCCGGGCGCGGCCGATCGAGCAGGCGAAACGCGAGCGCGGCGGTGCCCACGAGCGTGCCCAGGCAGGCGACGACCACGGCGGCGAGCGCCGCCGGCCGCGCCGCCGGCCACCGCCTCGGCGGCGCCTCCGCGGGCTCGGGCGGCGGCGCCGTGAGCGCGGCGCGGTAGGCCCGCACCATCTCGCGGATCGAGGCGAACCGCTTCGCCTGCTCCTTCGCGAGGGTGCGCGCGAACCAGCCGTCGAGCCCCCGGGGAAGCGACCGCCGGACCGCCGTGGCAGGCTCGAAATCGCGGGTGCTGACCGCCACGATGAGCTCGGCGATGGTGTTGCCCTGAAACGGCGGCCAGTCGGTCAGCACCTCGTAGGCCAGCACGCCGAGCGCCCAGACGTCGGCCCGCGCGTCGACCGAGAGCGGCGTGGAGAGCTGCTCCGGGCTCATGTAGTTCGGAGAGCCCAGCATGACGTCGGCCTCCGTCTCACGCGGCCGATCGAGGCCGAGATCGCCGTGCAGCGCCTTGGCGATGCCGAAATCCGCGACCTTCACCGTCAGCTCCGCGCCGGGATCGTCGAGGAGCATCACGTTCGAGGGCTTCAGGTCGCGGTGCACGATGCCCATGTCGTGCGCGACGGTGAGCGCGTCGGCGATCTGATCGAGCATGTCCGCGAAGCGCATCGGATCGAGCGGCCCCCGCTCGCGCACCTCCGCGAACAGCGTTCGACCCCGGATGTACTCCATCACGAGATAGGGGATGTCGTCGTGAATGCCGGCGTCGTGAACGGCGACGATGTGCCGCGTGCGCGCGCCCAGGCGGGCCGAGATCTGGGCCTCGAACCGGAACCTCTCCAGGACGGTACGGCTCCGCGCGGGGTCGCCGGTCAGCGAGGCGCTGAGGAACTTGATGGCGAGCTCGGTCTTGAGCGTGACGTGTACGGCGAGCCACACCTCCGCCATGCCCCCGCGCCCGAGCGGCCGGACCAGGCGGTACTTGCCGTCGACGATCTCGTCGGCCTCGTGCTGCCAGTGGTCCGACTCGTCGGCGCCCGTCGGGCGCTCCACCGCGCTGGGGCTGACCCTGACGGTCGTCGGCATGCGGGGCGAGTCAGCGTCCACACGCGAAGGATAGTGGATGCAGCGTGCGGGACTGGCACTTTTTCACAGGGCCCGCTGTCGGTCCGTGTCCGCGTGTCCGCGTGTCCGCGCATCCGGCGAGCGCGAGACCGCGGTCGCGGTCCGCCGCGTGTCGGCGGCGAGCGCGGCCGTGTCACTCGGCGGCGTCGGCGAAGAGAGCCGCCGGCGGCTGCTCGAGGTGCGGCGGCGCCTGCGGGGCCGCCCGGCCCACGCCGCGGTCGAGCGCATCGCGGAGGAGCGCGCCCACGCCGGGGACGACGTTGTCGATCGCCGCGTCGGCCTCGCGCGGGTTCAACCACCAGAACGGGTTGAGCAGCCGGCGGAGATCGCGGAGGGAGCGCGTTGGGCGGCTGACCTCCACCGTGAGGGCCAGCGTTCCCAGGTTGGCATCGAGCCAGTCATCCATGTCGCCGACCGTGGGGTACCAGTGCGCCGCCTGCCGGACCTCGTACCGCTCGCGCGGCAGCGCGCGGCAGCCCGCGGCAGAAGGCATCCCCGAGCGCCCGATACAGCGGTGCGCGCGGGTTGGGCGCGCCGGTGTGCGCCCACGGATAGAGCAGGAGGTTGCCGCAGCTGTGGAAGCCGAGCGCGAGCGCAGGCCGCGTCTCCAGCGCGACGTCGCGCAGCGCGCGCGACTCGGGCTCCGAGAACGCATGCGGCCCCGTGTCGTGCGGCGACCACCTGAGCCGCGAGCCCGCGAACGGGTATAGCGCGCTTCCGAAGAGCGCCGCCTCCAGTTCCATCAGCGTCGAAAAGTCATCGCTTCGGAGCGTGCGCGCCACATAACGGCTCATCGTTGGGCCTCCTTATTTCAATTGAATCGTTGATCGGGGCGCAGCATGCCGGTGCTCGGTGGAGAACACGTCACAGAACCCCCGAGGTTGAGAGACACCCCGGGGACGCGGGCGCGTCGGAATGGCCGGGAGATCGCGTACGGAAGGTGCCAGATCGGCCACGTCATCGTGGCTTGAGGCGCCCTGCCACCGCGGCCGGGACCTCGAGCGCGAGGCCGGCGAAGGCCCGGGCGGTGTCGAGGAGCGCGGCGAGGCCCGAGGACGCGCGCCACCCGCCGGTCACGCCGGTCCAGTGCTTCATCGGAAAGAAGATGTTGCCGTCGGTGTGCGGCGCCGCGCGATCCAGGAAGGTCGCGCGGGTCGTGTACGCGGCGAGCAGCCGCTCCGTGAGGGCCGGGAAGGCGACGAACGCCGCGGCGGTGATGCGGCCGGCGACGCCGACGTACGTGTCGCGCCGCGGCCGCTCGGCGAGGGAGACCATCGCGGCCGCGACCCGCTCGGGGTCGACGATCGGCCGGATCGGCTGGACGGCGCGGCCCGTGTAATTGCCGGCGTGCTGGTAGATCGGGGTGTCGACCGACGCGGGAAGGAGCGTGCAGACGTGAATGTCCGGGGTGCCGGCGAGCTCCTGTCTCAGGCAGGACGCGAGCCCGAGGATCCCGAACTTGGAGATCACGTAGGCGCTCATCGTCGGCGCGCCGAACTTGCCGAGGGCGGAGACGTTGTTGATGAGCACACCGGCGCCCTGCGCGCGGAAACGGGGCAGCACGGCCCGCACCCCGTGCACGTAGCCGAGCAGGTTCGTCTCGATGACCTGGCGGTAGGTCTCGTAGGGCGCCTCGTCCGCGCGCGCGTAGAGGAACACCGCGGCGTTGTTCACCCAGACGTCGATCCTGCCGAACACGTCGATCGCGGCGCGGGCGAGGGCCCTGACGGCGCACTCGTCCCGCACGTCCGTCGGGACGGCGAGCGCGCGCGCGCCGACGCTGGCGCACTCGGCGGCGACCTCCTCCAGGGCCGACGCGTTCCGCGCGGCGATGACCACCTTCGCGCCGCGCCGCGCGAACGCGATCGCCGCCGCCCTGCCGATCCCCGAGGACGCCCCGGTGATAACGACCACCGAATCGCGAACGCACTTCCGCATGACTGACAACCTCCCGCGCGGTCTGCTGCTCGCCGAGAGGAAAGCAACGCGCGGGCCACGCTGGCTCGGATCGTGTACAGGGAATCCGAGGTAGCGCGCGATTCCTCGCATGCCGCGGGGGGACGTTTGCGCCCGTCACGCCATGCGCCGACAGAGGGCATGTCGTCGACACCGCGCCGCTTTCTCCAGGAGGATGGGCGGCCCGGAGAAGGGGTGCTCCGCCCGCGGAGGACCCCTGGGCCGCGTGCCCGCTCAGGGCGGGCTGCGCCGCGTCACCCGGAACGGCGTCCCGTTCTTGATGCGCAGGGCTATCGACAGCGCCGGCACGGCGGTCTGGCGCGGCGAGCCGGCGGCGAACGTGTAGCGCTGGACGAGGCGCGCCAGGATGAGCTGCGCCTCGGCCAGAGCGACCGTGCTGCCAATGCACTGGCGCTGGCCCGTTCCGAAAGGGATCCAGGCCAGCTTGTGGCGCGACGCCGTGCGCTCCGGCGTGAAGCGCCCCGGATCGAAGCGTTCGGGATCCTCCCAGCAGTCCGGATGACGATGGATGGCGTACGTCGGGGCGAGGACGAAGGTGCCCGCCGGGACATGAAAGCCGTCGATCTCGTCATCGACGACGGCCACCCGCACCAGCCACCAGAGCGGCGGGCGCACGCGCAGCGCCTCCTGGAAGACCATGCGGGTATAAGACAGCCTGGCGAGGTGGGAGGCATCCGGTCGGCTCCGGCCGACCACGCCATCGACCTCGGCGCGCAGCTCCGCCATGACGGCGGGCTCATGCAGCAGCAACTGCAGTGTCCACGCGAGCCCGGTCGAGGTCGTCTCGTAGCCAGCCAGGAACAGGGTCACGACCTCATCGCGCAGCTGGTCGGCGGTCATCCGCTGGCCGGTCTCGGGATCGACCGTGCTAATGAGCGTCGCGAGCAAGCCCCCGCTGTCCCCGGCGCGCTGCTGCCGGCGCTGGCTGCGCTCGATGATCTTGAGCAGGACCGCGTCCATGTCGCGGAGCGCCTGCTGGTAACGGCGCCTCCCGGGGACAGGGACCCAGGCAGGCAGCTCCTGCGCGACGATGCCGCGGAAGACGTAGTTGAGGGCGAACGTCACGCGGGCGGTGAGGAGCTCGATCTCCTCGCGGTCGATGTCGCCTCCGAGCACCGCTCTCGTGATCAGCTTCATGATGATCGGGCTGACGGCGTGCATCGGGTGGAGCGGTGAGCCCGTCCTCGCGGCGATGTCCCAGACCTCGAGCTCGTCATCGATGGCATCGACCATCACGCCGACGAGCTCGTCGATCCGCTCGCGGTGAAAGTGCGGCTGCATCATGCGGCGCTGGCGCAGCCAGTAGTCCCCTTCGCTCACGCCCAGGCCGTTGCCCAGCAGGGTCCTGATCGAGTCCCACAGCGCGCCGCCCTTCCCGTACTTCGAGCTGCAGTCCCGGAGGACATGCTGGACGTGCCTCGGGTGATTCACGACGATCATGCTCAAGGGACCGAGCCGCAGCCTGTACACGTCTCCGTGTCGCGCGCGGGCCCTCGGGAAGAACTCGGCTTGCTGGCTGAGCAGCGCCGGTAGCGACCCGAGCAGCGGCAGCCCGCCGTCCACGAGCGGCGGCATACGCGGGGCAGTGAGCGGTCGGCTGTCCGGAAACAGCGCAGAATTGGCTCCGATGTTCAAGGCCACTCGTCCTCCTGTTCCCTTTCCCTGCTCCGCCGACGGGGCCCTCCTCTCGACGGAGGGCCGGCGTGCGCTTCACAGCGAGAAATATTTCTCGTTCGAGTACCGGTGGGTGATCATGTACCAATCGAAGGTGCCGCGGATGACCGTGTACCCCGTACGAACGTACCTCGTGATCGCCTCCGCCATCCCCTCGTACCCGTCGACGAGCTCCGGGAGATCCCTCTCTATCTGGACCATGGCCTTCACCATGTCGTCGGCGAGCTTGCCCGCCAGGTCGCAGGCGCTCTGCAGCCCGATGCCGTGCTCGCGCTGAAGGAGGGCGACGAAATTGGCCTCCCCGCTCTTCACGTCCTTGTAGAGCCCGAGGAGCTCGTTGTGGATCACGATGACGAAGGCGACGAGCTCGGTGATGCTCTTGATGTATTGATCCTCCAGCACGGGCTGCATGCGCAGCCCGTGCGCGCGCTCGAGGAACACCGCGGCGAGCGGCATGAAGTAGCTGCTGCCGATGTTGTCCCGCCTCCGCATCAGGTGGGTGGTGGGTCCGAGGACGGTGCGCCGGTCCTGGAGCGCCTGGACCCTCAGCCCTTTGAGGTGGAACTGGAGGGCCCCGGCGAAGGCCTTGAAGAGCGGCGGCGACGCGAACGCCTCGATCTCCTTGAACCACCGGTGCCACGCCCTCACGATGTGATCGTCTCCCGCTGCAGGCGAGTCTCCGCGGGCGATCTGTCCGACCCTCCGAATGTAATCCAGCTTCTTCGAGGCGTCGGCGTTCACGTTGTCAATGACGTCGTCGATCGCGAAGAACAGCGCGAGGGATATCGCCCCGTACAGCACGAGCTCCTTCGGATGATCTGGGAAGATCAGCGCAGAGCAGTCGTCTAGCTTCATGCCCACCAAGACGTCATGACCGTCGGTCCCCCGTTCGATGAGCTCCGCGCTCACCATCCAGTCAATGTACGGGGCCCGTATCTGCTCCAGGTGCTCGCTCACCTTGTACTTCCCCGGGAGGAGCAGCTCCGGGGGCCTGATCTTCTCGAAGTCCGGGAAGTCGATGTCCATGCCACGCAAACGTTCGCCGAACTCCTCGGCCCTGTCCGATCCCTGGATCGCCCCAAACGCGGCTCGCTCGTTCATCTCGTTCTCCTCTCGGCGGCGCCACCCCGCGAGCCCGCCGGTCGTGCGTTCTGGCTCAATCGCCGTCGAGCGCCTTCAGGGCGAACGCGGTGACCAGGGCCTCCGAGCCGACGTAGATATCGGAGCGGCCCAGCTTGTAGATGGGTGATATAGGCCACGAGCCGTCCGACTTCTGCGCCCTTCGCAGGGCGTCCCTCTCGGATGCGTTGTCGACACGCAGGCGGTTGGCCGCGATGACCCTGAGCGCGAGCTCCAGGGGGACGCCGCTGCTCCCGATTCGCGCCCTCAGCAAGCCCTCGACGACGTGCGCATACTTCTGCGTGAACCTCTCGAAGTCCAGCAACCTCGACGCCCAGTAGAGGAGCACGTCCGGAGTTAGATAGTAATAGAAGGCGTCCGGACGCGCGATCTTCTCCGGGCGCAGGGAGTCGATCAGGTACTCCTCCGTGGGCCGCGCCTCGTCCTCCCTCCCCAGGAGGTAGGCCAGGTACAGCGCATTGGCGCAGGGGATCGGGTCGATCCTGCAGCGCCCTTCCCGCTCGCCCCTCGGGGGCATGTACACGTGGATGATGCCGGCTTCGTCGACGTTCTGCAGCACCTTCGAGACGGCCGAAAGAGCGACTCCGATGGGAGCGGCGCCGACCTTTATCAGGACCGACAACGCGAGCCCAGTGTCGTCCACGTCGCGGGGGAGCAGGCTCGCATCAACGAAGTACGAGAAGAGCCCGTCATCGTGGCTCTCGCCGAGAAACTCCGTGAGACGGCGCTTTACCCTGGAGCTCAGCCTGCTGTTCATCAGGAGGTCCAAGATGATCGCGGAGGTGAAGATCTCATCCGGCATCTCGATGCGGGACGTGAAATCCGGCGCCCGGCTCAGCGTGGCCTGGTAGCAGCGGTCGACGTCGAAGGTCTGGCTGAGGTAGCGATAGCCCCGGTCGATCGGGTCTTCATCTCTCCTGCCCAGCGCGCTCAACCGCTTCAGTATCCCTGCCTCCCCCTCTCGCGGGCTCAACATGTCGGCCTGTGTCGAGCACATGCTAACGGTTGACTGTCCGTCGGTGTGAAACGCGCGATCGCTCAGCATAGACGAGCCTCCTGCGGCATGCTGCGGATGCTGACAGCTCCATTCAGTCCACGACAAAATCGCGGAACGAACCACCAATGTCAACGCCCATGCGTGGGCTTGTGGTCGATGCCTACATGTCCGCTCAGCTGCGTCTACGAAGGAGCCAATGACGGCGCCTTCGTTATTTGTGTTATGATAACGTGGGCTTGTGCGATGACTCGCCGCAGGTCATTTCAGCGTTCTGGACACTGAAATGTTCTGGCGCTGAACGAGCGCCGCGCCGCGAGTCATGCATCTGGGACGGGAGCGCTCGCGCGATGTTGCCCGCCCGGGATGGGTGCGCATCACGTTTGCGGCTTCGGGGCGTGGCCCAGTTTGCCTTGGACAGAATCGATTTGCGGGGCGGACGGCAGGCGGACGATGGATCGATCGATCCTGACCGCATGCTCGAACCCGGTCACCGCCGGGCGTCTCGTCGCGCGCGTCCGCGGAGCCGCGGTCGGACCGCGGCGTCGGCGCTGCATCGCGCGTCGGCGGGCCTCAGCGCCGCGCGGCGACCTGAGGCCGGGACACGACGGCGTGGGTCACATCCACTTCCGCCTGCATCATGCGCAGGCAGGTCTGCAGGCCGTGCCGGAGATTGCGGAGCGTGAGCATGGGGCCGAGATCCACGCGCAGCGCGGTGAGCGTCTGCGCCACCGCAGGCCGGACGCCGGTCAACATGCACCGGGCGCCGAGCAGCTCCACCGCGCTCACCAGCCTCAGGAGCCGATCCGCCGTCGAGGAGTCCATGATCTCGACGCCGGTCACATCGATGATGACGAAGCGGGACTGCTTCCGCGCGATCTCCTCGAGCAGCTGGTCCGTCACCTCGCCGCTGCGCCGTGAGTCGAGCATGCCGATGATGGGCAGGACGAGGACGTCATCCCAGATCTCGAGGATCGGAGTCGAGAGCTGCTGGACGGTGAGCCGCAGGCGCTCGAGCGTGTCATTCCTCTCCTTCTCGCGGACGAGCTGCTGATCCATCTCCTGCTCCCACCGCTTGCGCTCGCTGACGTCACGGAACACGGCGACGGCGCCGACGAACGAGCCCTCGGGATCCAGGACCGGGCGCGCGCTCACGAGGAGCCAGCCGCCCTTCGGGTTCTTGTTGTTCCGGAAGAAGATCTCCTGCGCGGTGATGATCTCGCCTCGGAGCGCGCGGGCGAGGGGTAGATCGGTCGGGGGAAACGGCGTCTCCCCATCGACGTGGTAGAGTCCGTACCGCTTGCTCCACTCATCCGGCGAGCTATCGGCGATCGTGAGGTTGATGACCAGCTCGGCCGCCTGGTTGGAATACACGATCTTCCCGTCCTGCTGGCTCACCACCACGCCGTCGACGATGTTGTCCAGGATCGCCTGCTGCGCCCGCGCACGGTTCTCCAGCTGTTCAAGCGTGCTGGCTAGCTCCGCCGGCGAGGCGCGCTTGCCCTTGTCAGCTACGCGGCCGGCGGCCTTCTTCGCGCTGGTGCGCGCCTGCTTCTTGACCTCATCCGACTGGCGGGTGGGATTGGGAGAACGGTCCTTACCTTCGTTTCGGCGAACAGGTTTCATTCCAACGTCTCCTGCTGGCTACGGCACGAAGCTTTAGATGGGTTTCCAGGGCCAGCTCCATCGACCGGGACCTTCAATCCAGACGCAGGATCATCGAGAGCTCTGCCCTTCTGATGACGTACGCGGCTCACGCTATTATCGGCGTTCTGAGCCTTCCAAGACCGCGTCCCAGCTTGCCTCAATTCGAAAGAGGCTAAACCAGTGATGGTACGCGATCAATGGGCCATCTTACAAAAAAAGGTGTGTGGAACCCGGCTCTATGGCCGCGCGTTGACCACACCTCGGCTCGCACGTCGTCCGCATAGATCGCGAAGGTTTTGCCGGTCGAGGAGCGCGCAGCCCGGCAATGCATGGCTGGCGGTGCGCAGGTTCCTCACCTCGCTGGTGCGCCTCCGCGCGGCGACTGCCAGCGCGAAGGCGAGCGGCCACGCCGCGCCCAGGAGGCGTCAGGCGTAGAAGGGCTTGCCGGTCCTCGCCGCCTCGACGAGGGCCGGGGCGGGCGTCCAGCGCTTGCCGAAGCGGCGCTCGTAGACCTCGATGCGGCGGAGCACCTCGGCGGCGCCGAGGGCGTCGACGTAGCGGAACGGGCCGCCGCGGAAGGGCGGGAAACCGAGGCCGAAGATCGCGCCGATGTCGCCGTCGCGCGGGCTCCGCAGGATGCCCTCGCCGAGGCAGTACAGCGCCTCGTTCACGAGCTGGAGCGAGCACCGCATCTGGATCTCCTCGACGGCCACCGGCGGCTTGTCCTTCGCCCTCGGCACCGGCAGCCCGAGCACGGCATAGACGCTTTCGTCAGGGTGCTTCCCCTTGCCCTTCTTCCTCGCCGCCGCGCCGTACAGGTACATCCCGCGCTCGTTCTTGCGGCCCCGGCGGTCGTCGGAGAGCAGCTTGGCCATCGTGGGCGGCGGGGACATGCGATCGCCGAACGCCTCGATCATGATCGGGCCGATGTGCGCCGCCACGTCGATGCCCACCTCGTCGAGCAATGCCAGCGGGCCGACCGGCCAGCCCCACGCGACGAGCGCCCGGTCGACCTGCTCGATCGCCACCCCCTCGGCCAGGAGCCAGCTCGCCTCGTTCATGTACGGCCCGAGGATCCGGCTCGTGTAGAAGCCGACCCCGTCGTTCACGACGATGACCGTCTTGCCCTGCCGCTTGCCGACCGCCACCGCCGTCGCGACCACCTCGGGGGACGTCGCCTCCGTGCGGATGACCTCCAGCAACGGCATCCTGTGCACCGGGCTGAAGTAATGCATCCCCACCACGTTCTCCGGCCGCCTCGACGCGGCCGCGATCCGGGAGATCGGGATCGAGGACGTGTTCGACGCGACGATCACGCCGTCCTTGCCGTTCGCCTCGATGTCCCGCACGACCGCGTGCTTCACCGCGAGATCCTCGAACACCGCCTCGATCACGAGATCGGCGCTCCTCAGGCCCGAGCTGTCCGTCGTCGTCGTGAGCAGCGCGAGCTTCTGGTCCCGCTCGATCGGCGTGAGCTGCCGCTTCTTCACCCGGTCGCCGAGGATGTCGGTCACGACCTTGAGCCCGCGGCCGAGCGATGCGTCGTCGCGATCCCGGAGGCGCACCGCGATGCCGGCGTTCAGGCTGACATAGGCGATGCCGGCGCCCATCAGGCCGGCGCCGATCATCGCGATCTTCTCGACCTTCCTCGGCTGCACGGACGCATCGTCCACGCCGGTGTCCTTCTTCATCGCGTTCGTCGCGAAGAAGAGCTCCATCAGCCGGTGCGCCGTGCTCGACACGACGAGCTCGCCGAACGCCCGCGCCTCGACCTCCCTCGACGCGTCGAAGCCCCGGTCCGCATAGGTCCTCAACACCTCGATGATCCGCTCGGGCGCCGGATAGTGCCCGCCGGTTTTTTCACGCGTCTTCTTCTGTGCTTGCTGGAAAAGTACGGTCCTGCCGAGCGGGTTCTGCTCGAGGGCCGCGCGGGTGAGCGTGGCGGCGTCGAGCTTCGGCCCCTTCTTCGCGGCGCCGCCAGGGCGGAAGGGCGGGCCGCCTCCGACACGCGCGAGCTCCAGGGCGAGCGCCGCGGCCGTCTCCTTCAGGATGGGCGCGGGGACCACGTCGTCGGCGACGCCGAGCTGCCGCGCCTTCGAGGGGCGCATGTTCTTGCCGGTGAGGCCGTGGTCGAGCGCCGCCTGCAGGCCGGCGCGCTCCGCGAGCCGCTGCAGCCCGTTGATCCCGGGGAGCAGGCCGAGCTGCACCTCGGGCAGGCCGAGCACCGTCTTCCTGTCGTCGCTCAGCACCCGGGCGTGGCAGGCGAGCGCCACCTCGAGGCCGCCGCCGAGCGCGGCGCCGTGAATCGCGGCCACGATCGGCTTGGGCGAGCGCACGATCCGCAGGATCGCCTCGTGGCCGGCCCGGCACATCGCCTCGGCCTGGGTCGCCGTTGTGACGCTCTTCAGCATGTCGATGTCGGCGCCCGCGATCCAGGTGTCGGCCTTGCCGGACACGAGGATGGCGGCCTTGATGAGCGGGTTGCTGGCGATCTGGCCCATGATCCGCTCGAGATCGCCGGCGAACGTGGGCTTCAGCGTGTTGACCGCCTCGCCCGGGACATCGTACGTGACGACGCCGACGCCGTCGGGGCGCACCTCCAGGGAGACGGGGCTCTTGGCCGCGGGGGCCGGCGTCACGGGGTCGATCGTCGTCGTCATGCTGCCTCCAGGACCACGGCGGCGCCGAGGCCGCCCGCCGCGCAGACGGTGAGGAGCGCGTGCTGGCCGCCGCGCTTCTTGAGCTCGCGGAGCGTGGAGAGCACCATGCGCCCCCCCGTGGCCGCGAACGGGTGGCCGAGCGCGATCGAGCCGCCGTTCACGTTGAGCTTCTCCGGGTCGATCTCGCCGACGGCGGCGGAGCGGCCGAGCTTGTCCGCGGCGAACGACGGCGACGCGAGCGCCTTCAGGTTGGATGCGACCTGCGCGGCGAAGGCCTCGTGCATGTCGACGAGGTCCATGCGGTCGAGCGAGAGGCCGGCGCGATCGAGCGCCCGCGGCACGGCGAGCACCGGGGCCATGAGGAGCTGCCAGCCCGGGTCGACCGCCGCGTAGGCCCACGACTTCACGTACCCGAGCGGCTGGTAGCCGAGCGCCCTGGCCTTGCCTTCGCGCATGAGGAGCAGGGCGCTCGCCCCGTCGGTGAGCGGCGACGCGTTGCCCGCGGTGATGGTGCCGTGGCGGCGATCGAACGCCGGCGACAGCTTGGCGTAGGCGTCGAGGGTCGAGTCGTCCCGGACCACGTTGTCGCGCTCGACCGGCTTGTCGTAGGGCGGGGGGATCACGTGCATGACCTCGGCCGCGTACGTGCCGTCGCGCCAGGCGCGCGCGGCGTTCGTGTGCGAGCGGTGGGCGATGGCGTCCTGCTCGGCGCGCGTGATGCCGTTCTGCTTGGCCATCTTCTCGGCGGCCTCGCCCATCTGCTCGCCGGTGGTCGGCTCGCGCGAGAAGCCCGGGATCGGCGGCACGATGTCCTTCAGCGAGAGGCGGGAGAGGATCTCGAGCCGGGCGCCGAGCGTCCTGGCCTTCTGGAGGTCGGTCAGCGCGGAGGCGAGCTTCCGGGAGACGCCGAGCGGCACGTCGCTCATGCTGTCGGCGCCGCCGACGAGGGCGACGTCGTGCTGGCCGGCGAGCATCGCCTCGGCGGCGCTCGTCATGGCCTGGAGCGACGTCGCGCACGCGCGCGAGACGCTGTAGGCGTCGATGTCCTTGGGCAGGCCGGCGCGCAGCACGACCTCGCGCGCGATGTTGAGCCAGTCGAGCGTCGGCACGACCTGGCCGTAGACGACAAGCGTGACGTCGCGCGGGCTCACCTCGCTCCTCTGGAGGAGCTCCTTGACGACCGTGGTCGCGAGATCGACGGTGCGCAGCGCCTTGAGCGCCGTCCCCGCCTTGGTGAACGGCGTGCGCAGCCCAGCAACGACCGCCACCCGGTCCTTGCCGCTCTTCCCATTCTTGCCTGAAGCCATGTCGACTCCTCTGCTGCCGGAGAGCCCACCGCGGGCCCGCCCCGCGCGCCCCGCGCAGCCCCCCCGGATCCCGGCTCGCCGGTCGGGTGAAATCCCTTAGGTGCGCTGACGCGACGTGTCAACCTCGCTCGGTCGCTCGGGGATGGCTCGGGGGTGGAGAGAGGGACATGCGCGCTCCAGGAGTGAAGTGAGGATGGAAGATCGGTCGAGTCGTTACTATATCTAATTTGGCCCACACAGGATCTTCCCGATAGCGTTACTTGCCATGGGGAAACTACTTCAGTTCAGTGCGCTGCTCTGCGTCGCTGCGGCGATCGCGGGGTGTGCGACGACGGGCGCCAGCTCCACGGCCCCGGCGACGCCGGGCTATGTGTATGTCACCGGGCACCAGACCACGTTCGGGTTCACCACGCCCGAGGTGTGGAGGTGCCCTGAGCAGGCCGGGAAGGGCGAGTGTACGCGGGTCGAGGTGACGGAGGAGGGCGAATGAAGCGTTCTTTGAAATGGTGCCTGCTGCTCGCGGCGATAGGCTCCACGGGGTGCCAGGCTGTTTACACCGACATCCGGCACGTGGACGGAAACCGGTACATCATCACCCGTAACAAGTCGGGCCCCTTCACCAAGGCCCACGGCACGGTCCTCGACTGCCAGGCGAACGGCGACGCGATGACCTGCGCCGAGATCAGCGACCTTTAGAGCGGCGGGCACCCGCTTCGGATACGGGCCCACCTCGACGTTTTCGGTGCTCAGCTGGAGCGGCGGGCACCCGCTTCGGATACGGGCCCACCTCGGCGTTTTCGGTGCTCAGCGCACTGGAGTGCGCTTCCGCGCCGAAAACGCCGATCTGGGCCCGTCTCCTGTGCGGGTGACCGCCGCTCTGGCCAGATCGACGGCCGAAGAAGCAAAGGCGCAAAGGGACGTCGGGAAGATTCGTTCCTGGCTTCTTTTGGCGCCTTTGCGCCTTTGCGACTTTGCGTTGAATTCTCTCTCTGCGGCTCCGGCGCGCGCCATCTCGGCTCACGCCTCGCGCAGGAAGGCCTCGAGCAGCGTTGCGGATACGTCGAGGAGATCGCGCTCCGTCACGATGCCCACGAGCCGCTCGCCCGCGACCACGGGCAGGCAACCGACGCGCTGCTCGCGCAGGATCCGCATCGCCTCCAAGGTCGGCGTCTCAGGGGTGATCGTCACGGGATCGGTCCGCATGATGGACGCGACCGTGGGCGGGCCGGGACCGTTCGCCGCCGCGCGGCCGCGGGCGACCAGCCGGAGCAGCGCGCGGTGCGAGACGACGCCGACCAGCCGGCCCTGGTCGTCCTCGACCGGCACGTGGCGCACGTGCCGCCAGTCCATCACGCTCGCGGCGAAGTCGATGATGTCCGTGGGCCGCACCGTGAAGAGATCGGTCGACATGAACTGGCCCACGGTCCGGTAGCTGTCGCGCAGGAGGCCCCGGTCCGCCTCGAGCGCGGCAGGCTCCCAGGTGTGCACCGGGCGACCCGCCCCGCCGCTCCGGGCCTCCTCCTGCTGGCGGGCGAGCATCGCGGCGCAGAGCGCGCGGCACTGCAGCTCCGAGGTGCCCTGCCCGGCCATCGAGGCGAGCGAGCCGAGCGCCCACTGGGCGCCGGTCTGGCCGCGGCGCACGCGCTCCTCGACGACGCCGAGATAGCGGTCGATGTCGGCGGCGTCGATGCCCGCGGCCGCGAGGCCCCCCCGGGCGGCCGGGAGGAGGCGCGACAGGATGAGCTCCGGGGCGGGGAAGCTCCGCCCACAGGTCCACGCGAGCTGCGCCTTGAGGCCGTGGCGCGCCGCCGCGAAGAAGTTCGTCTTGGCGTCCTCGAACGGCATCTCGAGGTCGATGCGCGGGTGCTCGGCGGCGAGGCCGGACATCAGGCCGAAGAAGAAGGCGGCGTTCGCCACCTCGTCGAGGATCGTGGGCCCCGCGGGCAGCGCGCGGCTCTCGATGCGCAGGTGCGCGACCCCGCCCGAGACGCCGTAGCAGGGGCGGTTCCAGCGGTAGACGGTGCCGTTGTGGACGCGCAGGGCCTTGAGCTCCGGCACCTCGCCGCGCGCGAGCACCGAGAGCGGCGGCTCGCCGGTCTCGGCGGTCATGATCACGCGGAACCGCGCGATGTCCTCGCGGAAGAGCTCGAGCGCGCCGCCCTGCACCCAGCCGTCGCCGAAGTGGACGCGGGGCTTGTGCTGGCGGACCTCGCGCGCGCTCGGGCGGGTGTCGACCGAGCTCTCGAAGAGGGCGATCCGCGTCTCGTGCCAGAGCCGCTGCCCGAGGAGCAGCGGCGAGTTGACCGCGGCGGCGAGGACGGGCGCGGTCACCGCCTGGGCCAGGTTGTAGAGCGGCGCGAACTCCAGCGCCCCGACCTGGAGGTGGACCTGGAAGCTCGTGTTGCACGACTCGAGCAGGATGTTGTCGTGGGTCATCTCGAGCTCGTCGAGCCCGTGGATCGACACGCGGAAGTGGCCCTGGCGCAGCTCCAGGAGCGCGCGGTTGAGCTCGTGGTAGCGCGGCGCCGGCGTGAGGCTCTCCAGGCGGAGGTCGCCGGCGCGCAGCGTGGGGAGGATGCCCGCGAGCAGCACGTCGGCGCCGACGGCGCGCGCGGCCCCGGCAGCCCGGCCGACGACGTCGGAGAGCTCGGCCTCGAGCCGCCGCAGGCAGTCGCCGCCGAACGGGAGCGGGGTCAGGTTCGCCTCGAGGTTGAAGCGGGCGAGCTCGGTCGTGAGCCGGTCGTCGGCGGCCCGCTCGAGCACCTCCAGCGCGAGCGGCGCGGGGCGGAGCGCGCGGTCGACAAGGAACATCTCCTGCTCGGCGCCGATCCGGCGCACGCCCGACTCGATGCGATCTTCCTGGATGAGGCGCTCGAGCGCCTCCACGTCGTCGAGCAGCGCCCGCATGAAGGACCGGAGCTGCTCGTCGTTCGCCTGCTCGGAGACGTGGTGCTCGCCCATGGTGATCCGCCCCCTCCCTTCGCCCGCCCCGCTCCCGCTCCGCCGAAGCCTACGCCGAGCGGCGGCGCGGCGCGCGCTCAGAACCTGTGGCCGACCGCGAGCCGCAGCGTGGCGACCTTGTCCTCGGCGAGGCCGAACCCGAGCGGCGCGTCGAGCGCCACGAGCAGCCCCGCGCGGCCGTAGAAGCCGGGCTTCTCCGGCGTGTAGCTGACGAACGGCTCCAGCGCGAGCTGCGCCATGTCCTCGCGCGTGAGCGTCAGCGCGGCCTGGAGCCGGAGCCCGCCGCCCAGGGCGCCCTTGCCGCGCATCTCGAGCTCGTTGCCCTGCTCGAGCACGAGGTCGACGTCGCTCCCGCTGGTCGGGAGGGCGAGCATCACCGCGGTGTCCGCGCGGTAGACGAGCCGCGTGGCGAGCTCCGCCTCGACGCCGCCGCGGGCCCTCAGGGGAAAATGCTCGGGGATGAGCCGGTGCAGATCGAAGTAGGCGCGCGCCGGGGCGGTCGCCTGCAGCGTGGCGCGCGCGTCGGCGTTGGGGTCGGTGAGGACGGGGATCGAGAGCGCGCCGCCGCCGAAGACGGCGAGCTTGCGCGACATCGCGCGCGCGTAGTGGGCGCCGATCGTGGGGTTGCCGAAGAGGAGGCTGCCGGCGCTGCTGCTCTCGTCGACGCCGAGCCGGGACGACCGGAACGTGGCGGAGACGTTGCCGTAGGCGAGCGGGAGCTCCGCATCGAGGTGGAGCCGCTTGCGCCACTGGAGCTGACCGACGAGAGCGAAGCTCAGGCCGAACGTGCTCACCTCGGACTCGACGTCAGCCATCGACCACCCGGCCGACTTGCTCAGGACGTCCAGCTCGAGCGCCGCGTGGGAGCCCTGGCTTTTGATCCAGCTGTTCTTTTCCGCTGATGTGGCGATCGGAGCCGCCAGCCAGAGCGAGAGCAGGACGGCGGAGGAGAGCAGCGGTTTCGCGTTCAAGCGGTCCCAGCTGCGATGACTAACATGGTCCGGCCCGCCCGTGTTTACCGAACGGCGCGGTCGGCGCCCGCCGTCTCCTCGCCCTCTTCTTCCTCGTCGTCGCTGTCGTCCTCGTCGTCGCCGTCGTCCTCGTCCGCTTCCTCGTCGTCGTCAGCCTCGCTGTCGCCTTCGAAGAGCAGGGAGGGGGCGCCGCCGGCGCCGTGCTCCGCGAAGATCGTGTCGGCGGCGATCACGAGCTCCTGGAGGCGCTCCGCGTCGACGGGGCCGTACACAGCGAGCGCCATGGCGCGGTCCTGCACGAACAGCCACGCGTCGGGGAAGTCGCGCAGCGCATCGCGGACGCGCGCCGAGAGCCACCGGCCGATGGCCTTCGCTTCCGGCCCCTCGACAAGGAACTGCTCCATGAAGTCCGGGTCCTTCTTGAACTGGACGCCGGTGTTGGGGGCGCGGTTGCCGTCGATGATGGGCAGCGGGGAGACGGTGAGCCGGGGCGCCGCCTTGGCCAGCTTCGCGAGGACCACCTGGTACTCGCTGCCGTTCTTCGCGTCCGGCCCGGCGACCACGACGTAGGCGAGCTTCGGGACGAGCTCGTAGCGGGCGACGACCGCGCCGCCGCCCGTCTCCTCCAGCATGCGCTCGAGGCTGCTCGGTGACGAGCGCACCGGGCGAGGGCCGTCGATGTCGGCGATGGTCTTCCGGGCGTCGCGGTACGCCCCGGGGCGGCGAGCGGCCGCCTTCGGGGTCATCAGCGTACGCCAGCGCACGAGCTCGCCGTCGCGCCGCACCTCGTGCCGACCGCGCAAGCCGGTCAGGTACCAGACGACGAGCAACGCAAGGGGACCTACGTACCAGAGCCAGGGCATGGGGCGGCGATGCTAGCAAACCTCGCGGAGCGGCGGTGGGGTCACGCGCATCCGCGGTGGGGTTGCGCGCATCCAGGGCGGCATCGCGGGCGGCGGCGACGCTCAGGGCGCGGCGCCGGGGGCGGTGCCCGCGGGCACCGGCGCCGCGCCCGAGGGCGCCGGCGGCGCGTCGTCCCGCCGCTCGAAGATGCACCAGTAGCCGTTCTTGCTGTGACGGACCTTCCCGGCCACCTCGTAGATGCCCCGGAAGCGCCGGTCCTTGCGGAGCTTCTCCTGCGCCGGGAACGGGAGCTTGTCGCACGTGTCGGCGCCGCCGATGAACACGAAGTAGCGCGGCGCCTTGTCGAAGACGCGCTGCACGTAGCCGGGGCCCGTCTTGCGCGTGTAGCCGCCCGGGAGCTTGGAGATCACCGGGTCGACGAGGCCGAGGAGATCGAGCACCGGATAGTCGGTCGCGTACCCGATGTACCCGATGTCGCCCACCGCGACCTCGCCGGGCTTGCCGTGCTGCTGGAACCACGCGGCCGTGCCGCCGGCGGCGCTGTCCCAGAACCGCTTGTCGTCGTCGAGGATCCGGAGCTGGGCGCGATCGAGCCGCTGCGCCCGGAAGGCGCCCAGCGCGACGAGGCCGCCGACGGCGAGCACCCCGGCGCCCGCGGCGAGGGCGATCGCGCCGCCGGCGCGCGACTCGGCGGCGCGGGCCGAGAGCGCGGTGAGCAGCGGCTCGAGCAGCGAGCGGGCGCCGAGGCCGGCAAGGAGGAAGCAGAACGGCTCGAACGGGCTCATGAAGCGGTAGAACGGCATCCAGTCCCCGCCGACGAGGAGCACGTAGCCGCCCACCGCGAGCGCGAGGGCCGCGACGCACAGCGCGTCGCGGTGGCGCGAGACGATCGCCACGCAGAGGCCGAAGAGCGCGAGCAGGAGCACCGGCGAGGTGTGCGCCGCGTACTCCGCGAGGTAGTGCCGCCCGCCGGCCAGCTGCTCCGCGAGGCTGCCGGTCTTGGCGCTCAGCGTGTTCGGCAGCCACGTGCCGTAATAGCTGTACCGCCAGAGCATGTGGCACGCGATCGGCGCGGCGAAGACGACCCCGCGGAGGAGGTTCTGCCGCCCGAAGAAGCGCAGGCCGAGGAACAGCATCGGGATGCCGAGGAACATCGGCGCTTCGGGGCGCGTGAGGCCGGCCAGCCCGAAGACGAGGCCCGAGTACGGGAAGCCCGTCCCCCGGTCGCGCTCGCGGAACATCATCTCTGTGCCCGCGAGGACGAGCAGGAGGAAGAGCGGCGTCTCCAGGCCGAAGACGGCATATCCGCTCAGCACGATCGAGGTCGCGAACAGCCACGTGGCGATGCACGGGATCGCGCCGTGCGGGCGCAGCCGGGCCGAGAGGAGATAGACCGCGCCGAGCGAGCCGCAGGCGGCGAGCCCGCCGAGCGCCTTGGCGACGACGTCGGGGTCGAGGCCGAGCTTGATGCCGACCGCGAGCAGCACGGTCCAGAGGAAGTTCGTGTACCCCTCGATGTGCTCGCCGGTGTTGTAGACGAGCCCGAGGCCCCGGGCGAAGTTGCGCGCGTAGCGATAGGAGATGTACGCGTCGTCGATCGTGAACGAGCGCACCCGCACCATGTTCGCGACGAGCAGGAGCGCCGGCAGCACGAGGCCGAGCGCGAGGTGCAGGCGGCCGGAGAGCGGCGCGCCGCGCAGCCAGTCGCGCAGGCTCCGGGCAGGGGGCGCGTCCTGCGCGTCGCCGCCCGCCTCATCCACCACGTCGCCCACGTCGCCGTCGGCCGCGCCGCCCGGAGGAGCGACCTCGCCGCCCGGAGGAGCGACCTCGCCGCCCGGAGGAGCGACCTCGCCGCCCGGAGGAGCGACCCCGCCGCCCGGAGGAGCGACCCCGCCGCGCCCGCGCCCTTCTTCGTCCAGTTCCAGGGAAGCCATGTGCGCGTCTCCCTAGCATGGTTGGTCCATGTCCGGGTCGTTTCTTGGTCGAGCCGGTCATCCCAGCTATCCTTGAAACATGCGTGCAGCCATTGTCGCTCTCGTCGCCTCCTCCGCGCTTTTCCTCGCGGCCCCCGCGCTCGGCGCGCGGGGCGTGCCGTGCGGCTTCTATGGAATCGATCCGGGGGCGCCCGTCGAGGAAGGGAAGGTGATCCTCGACGAGGAGCTCGCGGAGCAGCTCGCGCGGGCGGGCGCCGGCGCCGTGCGCGTCGAGTTCCGGCTCGACGACGCCGAGGCGTGGGACCCGGACAAGCTCGACGAGGTCGACGCCGTCATCGACGCTGTCATCGACGCCGGCCTCGAGCCGCTCGGGCTGCTCTCCCACCGCACGCTCGGGGAAGGACAGGATCACTGGAACGACGATCGGGACGGGGACGGCAACAACGCGTATGTGGAGGCGTTCGCCGCGAGGGCAGAGGCGTTCATGACGAGGTACGCCGGGCGCGTCGAGCGCTGGGAGATCTGGAGTCAGCCGAACTGCTTCGAAAACCCTGATTACGCGCTCGATCCCGAGAACGCCGGCTGCACCTACATCCTGCCCCGCGTGCTCGCGCAGATCCTCGCCCAGATCCGCATCCGCAACGAGGCGCTCTTCAACGTCGGCGAGCTCTCGCTGATCACGGGCGGCCTGCTCGCCTCGGACGACGACGCCGTGCCGTTCTCGGGGGTCGATTACCTGCGCGAGCTCTACGATCAGCCCGTGTGGGACGAGCTCGCGCTGCGCTACGGCGAGCGGACGCCGTGGTCGCACCTCGGCCATCAGCTGTTCGTCGATCAGTTCCGCGAGGTCGATCCGAGGGGGCTCGGCGACTATCTCGACGAGGTGCGCGAGATCGCCGAGCAGGAGGGGGACGAGAGCCCCTTCTTCGTGACCGGGATGGCGTGGTCGACGACGCTCGTCGGCGAGGAGCTCCAGGCGGCGAACCTGACCACCTCGCTCGATCTGCTCTCGAAGCGGCGCGACGTCGCCGGCGCGGTCTGGGCCAGCTTTCAGGACGAGCCGCTCGACGACCAGCGCTACGGTCTGACCGACGAGTTCGGCGTCGCCAAGCTCGCGCTCGCCGCGCTCCGCGGGGCGGCCGCGGGCTGCGAACCCGAGCGAGGCGAGGGGACCGGGAGCAACGGCGGCGGGAACGGCTCGAGCAGCGGCGGCACGGTGGGCGCACCGCTGCCCGGCAGCAGCGGCCAGGGAGGGCGACCCATCGACGGGACGCGGCGCGTGAGCTCCTGCAGTTATGCCGCGGGCGTCCCCCGCGCCCGCGGCGCGTTGCCGGATGTCGCCTGGCTCGCGTTGCTCTCGGCATCCGCGATCGCGATCGCGATCGCGCGCTCCCGTCGCGTCATCTGAAGGCAACACAGGCGAGCGCGGGCATCGCTACACTCGAGCCGTGCCTCACAGATCGATGCGCTTCGCGCGGCTGATGGCCGTGCTCGTCGGTGTCTTGTTCTGGAACGGCTGCGGGAGCGACGACGGCGGCGACAACCCCTCCGGGGTGTGCGGTGACGGCGAGGTCGACGCGGGCGAGGTTGCGACGACGGCAACACGGCGGAGGGCGACAGCTGTTCGCCGACCTGCCATCACGAGGAGGTGCGGCCCCGCTGCGGCGACGGCGCGCTCGACCCCGGCGAGGCGTGCGACGACAGCAACGCGGCGGACGGCGACGGCTGCTCGGCGGCGTGCGAGATCGAGGTGCCCCCGCGCTGCGGCGACGGCGCCCTGGATCCGGGCGAGCCGTGCGACGACGGGAACGTCGCGTCCGGCGACGGCTGCGAGGTCGACTGCACGAAGACGCCGGCCCAGGAGATCGTGGGCGAGGCGCTGGCGCCGTTCGCGCAGGGGACGTGCGAGGTGGTCGCCGGCGCGGGCGCCACGCTGATCCGGGGCACCGTGCTCACGCCGGGCGCGGAGAAGCCGGTCAAATTCGACACCTTCCCGCTCGACGACGCGAGCGGCCGCGAGCTCGTGAGCGGCTGCGGCTACCCGGGCGACATGGTGAGAGGCGAGGACATCGACGGAGGGGACGCCTATTGCCCGCACATCGCCGAGGGGATCGAGGCGTCGGCGCGCAACGAGTTCGTCTGCTTGCACGCGGAGCCCAACGACGTGCTGCTGCCGCAGAGCGCGTACATCCACGGGATCGGCCTGACCGCGCCCGACTACGCGGCCATGGCGGCGAAGGGGACGGCGCTCATCTGGTCTCCGCGCTCCAACATCACCCTCTACGGCGACACGGCCGTGGTGACCGCCGCGGCCCGCCTCGGGGTGCAGATCGCGCTCGGCACGGACTGGATCGCGACCGGCTCGATGAACCTGCTGCGCGAGCTCCGGTGCGCGTCCTCGACCCGGTCGAGGCGCCGGCGCTGGCCGCGCTCGACCCCCCGTCGGCCACGGTGGCGCCGGGCGGCACGGTGTCGTTCACCGTGACGCTCGACATCCCGTCGCCGTCGGAGGGCGCCGTCGTGGCCCTCGCGCTCGAGCCGCCGGGCGCTGGCACCCTCCCGGCGTCGGTCGCGATCCCGGGCGGGCAGCAGAGCGCCACGTTCGACTACGTGGACGGCGGTTCGGCAGCCGGCGCCACCGTGACGGCGACGCTCGGGGCGATCTCGCTCTCCGCGACCGTCGAGACGGTCACGGTGACGGGACGACTCGTGATCAACGAGGTGGATTACGATCAGGAGAATACCGATGGTGCCGAGTTCATCGAGATCTACAACGGCACGGGCGGGCCCGTGGACCTCGCCGGTCACGCGCTCGTGTTGATCAACGGCGCTTCGGAGCTTCCGTCCGCCGACCAGACGTTCGATCTGAGCCCTGCCGGGACGCTCGCGGCGGGCCAGTACCTCGTGGTCGGCAGCACGGCGGTGGTCGGCAGCGACACCCTGCCGGAGGGGGCGCTGACGATCCCGTTCTCGGGCGCCCAGATCAACCGGGTGCAGAACGGAGCGCCCGACGGCCCCGACGGGATCGCGCTGGTGAACACGACGACGGGGAGCTTGATCGACGCCCTCTCCTGCGAGGGGAGCATCACCGCTGTCACGATCGGGGAGGTCAGTGTGAGTCTCGTCGAGGGCGAGCCATTGCCACGCCTCCGTGGCGGACGTAAACAATGCTCCTGGCTCGCTCTGCCGCCTGCCCGAGGGGACGGACACGAATCAGGCCGCGGCCGACTGGGCGTTCTCCGCGACGATCACGTCCGGCGCGGCGAACGTGCCGTGAGCCGCGGCCGAGGCGCGCAGCGCGTCCCGGCGGCCCTCACGGGTCCGGCTCCGCCGCGCGGCGGAGCCGGTGTCCTGGTGCTGTCAACTGGATCTGGACAGGAGAAGCCCTGAGCTGCTGCTCACGGGAGAGGCCCTGAGCTGCTGCTCACAGGCAGCCGCAGAGCGGGTCGCCCTGCTTGCACACGCACTTGCCGCCCTTCTTCGCCGACATCCCCGCACGGGCGCCCCGCGCGGCCTTGGTCGGCGCCGCCCGGCCGTGCTTGACCGCGGCCGACTTGGGCGAGAGCTTCGACGTCTTCGCGTCGGCTTCGTCCTCGCCCTCTGCCGCGGCCCTTGCCTCCTCCTCGGCCTTGTAGGCGGTGAACGCCTTCTGCGCCTTCTCGGCGTCGCTCTTGGCGGCGTCGAGCGCGAGGGTCAGCTCGGAGATCTTCTTGTTGCGCTCCTCGATCTGGAGGTTGAGCTGCGCGATCCTGTCCTGCTCGGCGACGCGCGCGGCCACCGCCTCGGCCTGGGCCGCCTCGGCCTCCTTCACCTTGCCGGCGAAGGTGGTGACCGTGACCGCAGCCGCGCCGGCCACGAGCAGGCCCATCACGACCGCGAACCGACCACGCCGCTTCTGCCGCGCGCCCTGGGCGAGCGCTTCGAGCTCGCGGTCCAGGTCGTCCGTGGTCGACATGGGCGGCACGCTGGCCGCCACCGGCGCGATGCTGGGAGGCGCCTGGAGCGCCGCGTGAGCGCCCACCCTTGGCCCCTGAACGTACGTATCGACGGGATAGGGGGGGGGCACCCCAGCCCTCTCTTGAGTGTGGTTCATCGCGCGAGACCTCCTCCTCCGTGAGCGGCTCCTCAGCAGGCAAATGTGGTGCCCGGTACGAAGACCTCGCCACGGTATCGCACGCACCGCCCAGGAGCGCGCAGAGAAGGCAAAACGAGGGATCTCGAGGCGCTCCAGGGGCGGGTCGCGCTCGATCCGGTGGATCAGTTGTTCTGGTACATGGAGCTCTCACCGGACCATCGCGTGTCCCCCCTGGTCCACCGGAGGTCCTGCCCTGCGCGGCGGAGCTCCCGCGCTGCTGGCAGGCACGGAGATCCGCCTCTGCTCGGTGCAGCACGAGCAGACCTTTCGTGAGTTTACCGCCTGCCAGGACGTGTCAATCGCCGTGCACCGGGCACCTTCGCGGGGAGCGCCGGCGTGGCGGCGGAGCGCGCCTCGACGTGGGGCGGACGTCAGGGCTGCAGCTTGGCGACGAACGCGTCGCTGCCCCCGGCGCTCGTCAGGGGGGCTCCGCCGAGATCGATGCTGCCGCTGAAATTGCCCGTCAGCGCGATGAACCCCAGCGGATCCACGTCGACGGCCGCGGCGCTCTGCGTCGTCGCGTCGCCGAACGACATGGCCCAGGCCGTCGTGCCGTCCGGTTTGAGCTTCGCCAGGAAAGCGTCGAAGCCGCCGCGGGACTCGAGCTGCGGGGGCTTGAGATCGATGGATCTCTCGAACTCTCCGGCCACGAGGACGTTGCCCGCCGGGTCGACCGTCACCCCGAGCGCCCGCTGATTCTCCGCATCCCCGAACTGACGGCTCCAGACATGCTTGCCCTCGGAGTCGAAGGCAGCGACCACCGCGTCGGACCCTCCGGCGTGCGGCGGGGGTGATCCGTCGAAGCTCATCTGTCCTTCGGTCATCCCCGCAACGAAGATGCTTCCCTGGGCGTCCACCGCGACCGACACGAACTCCTGGTCCATGTTGTCGCCGAAGGTCTTGGCCATGAGCGGCTCCCCGTTCTTGTCGAGCTTCGCCATGAAGGCGTCATAGCCGCGGGGGATGAGGTCCGTCTCCCCGAAGCGCATCGGGCCGGCGATGCTGCCGACCAGGACCACGCTGCCATCGGGCGTGAAGGCGGCGTCCAGTGCGACCTGAGGGCTCGTATTGCCGAAGTTCTTGCTCCAGATGTGTCCCCCCTGCGCGTCCATCTTCACAACGAAGATGTCCTCTCCGCCGAAGCTGACGAGGTTGGCCGCACCCAGCACCTCGGCCCGGTCGGTGAAGCTGCCGGCGACGACGATGTTGTCGTCCGCATCCACCGAGAGCCCGCGGACGGTGTCGGCCCCGGGACCGCTGATGCGCTTGATCCAGTCGAGATCGCCCGCCGCGTCGAGCTTCGCCACGAACACGTCCGTGCTGCCGGCGCTGGGGAGCGACGTCCCGTCGAAATAGAGGGTGTTCCCGTAGGTCCCGGCCAGGACCACGAGGTCGTTCTTGGCGTACGCCACGCGCGTGCAAACATCCGTGCCCGACCCGCCGAACGCCTTGTTCCAGATCGGGGTCCCGTCGGGGGCGAGCTTGACGACGAAGCCGTCGGTCGAGCCCTGGCTGGCGGCGAAATCCACGCTCCCGGAGAACCGCCCCGCGATCAGGATGTTCCCTGCCCTGTCGAAGGCGATGTCTTCACCGTGCTGCTCGCCGTCTCTTCCGATCTTGATGCTCCACTCGAGCGTTCCGGTGCACCTGGGCTCACCGTCGCAGCTCTCGTCGACATCATCAACATTGTCAGCGTCCACCGTGCAGCCCTCGGCCGTGGGGATCACCTGACCGACGCACGACCCGTCTCGCAGACAGCCGCCCTTGCACACGCCGAGACCATCGGTCATGGGGGGGCCTTGATAACAATACTCGCACGGCTCCATGCCGGTGGAAGAGGTCGTCGTCCCGCCGGCGCCGCCCTCCGCGCCGGTGCCGCCGCCGCCGCCGCCGGTGCCGCCGCCGCCCTGGCTGCCCGTCCCGCCTTGCCCGGCGCCGCCGACGTTCGCCGCGATCACGCCCTTGTCGAAGCACCCGCCCAGCGCGCCGGCCACGCCGAGCGCGCCGGAGAGGACCAAGAAGTCGCTGCGTCTCATCAGAACACCCCCGCGATCCCCGCGCCCCACGGCGATATCCACGGACGCGCCGTCGCGCCCCCGGGCCTCGACGCAGACGGCATGGTGAGGAGCAGCGCGACGCCGCCCGCGGCGAGCGCCCCGCCCGCGATGAACGCCGGCGCAGGGATGAGGCGCAGGGTGTTGTACGAGCTCAGCGTGTCGCGCGTCTTCGGCGTGTCCGGGCACACGACCTTCTCGGTACACCCGAGATCGATCAGGTCGCTGTGCAGCGCGCTGGTGACGCCGAACGTGATGCCGCCGAGGACGAGCGCCGCCGCGCCCGTGCCCACCGCGGACCAGCCGAGCACGCGCTGCGCGGTCGGCTGCGCGGGGGCGGCCGGGGAGGGGACGAAGACGGGCCGGCGGACGTCGGGGAACGCGAGCGCGACCGCCGTCTCCTGGCGCTCCTGCAGCGTGATCTCCTGCCGGACGACGCGGCCCCCCCACGCGCCCTCGACAAGGTGCTTGCCAGGATCGACAGGCCGGCTGACCCCCACGAGCGCCGGTGGCATGGGCTTGCCATCGATGGAGATCTGCACCTCGCGCTCCGGGGCGCCGCGCACCCCGACTGCGAGCTTGGGGATCCGTGGTTTGAGATCGCTATACGCCTCCTCGGCGTCGGCGACCGCCGCCCTGAAGACGTCGCTGGCCGAGGCGTCGAGCGGCGTGCGGCTCACGTGAAGGTAGCGCTCGGAGGCCTCGATGAGGCGCCCGAGGTGCTCGAGGCACCGCGCCGCGTACAGGCCGATCGTGGGCGCCTGGATCAGCTCTTCCGCGCGCCAGAGCTTGTCGAGCGCCGCCGCATACTCGCCCTTGTCGTAGAGATCGAGGCCCTCCTCCGCGAGCGCCCGGGCAGCGTTCACGGTGGCGGGGTCGACGTCGGCCGCTCGCGCGGGGGTCGCGAGCGCGATTGCAAATGCGAGCGCGACGGTGGTGGTGCCCAGAGCCCTCAATCGCGGGTGCATTCGTCTCCTCAGAAGCCGAGGCGGTCGGCCTTGGGCCGCGTCGCGCTGGAGGCCGAGGGCGCGGCCGCGGATGAGGAGGTCCTGGTCCGCTGCGCGGAGGAGGCGGCCTTGGCCGGTCGAGCGGGCGCCGCGGTCCAGGAGGCGGTCGCGGCGGGCACCCTGGAAGCCTGCGTCGCGCCGGCGTCGCCCGCAGGCACCGAGGTCGCCGCGGCGGCCGCGTCCCGGGAAGGCGCGATCTCGGGCGCCCCCGTGGCCGGAGCCGTCTCCGCCGGCGGATCGTTCGCCGGAGGAGCGGCCGGCGGCGCCTCGATCGCCGCCGGCGGCGACGCCGCGCCGGACGTCGTCACGTGCGCGTTCGGGTCGCTCCCCAGGGCGCGCCAGCCCACGAAGAGCACCACGCCGACGGCCGAAGCCGCGAGGCCGAGCACGAGGGCGGCGACCGGCGCGGCGCGGCGAGGCTTGCCGTCGACCTCCGCCCCCTCGTCGACGATGGGCGGCGAGGCCGCGCCCCCGCCGGGCGAGACGGAGACCGGCGGGGCGGACATCGGCGGCGCGGACATCGGCGGCGCGGACGCCGGCGGGATGGAGATCGGCGCGGCGGTCGCGGGGGCGGGAGTGGAGCTCAGCGATGCCCTCTCGGCCTCCGGCGCCTCGCCCTCCGGCAGGAGCGCCTCGCGCAGCGCCTCGACCATCGCCGTCGCCGAGGGGAACCGCGCGCTCGGATCGCGGCTGCACGCCTGGAGGAACCAGTCGTCGAACGCCGGCGGCACGGGCACGGACGCCACCCGCGAGGGGACGGGCAGCGGCTCACTGCATATCTCGAGGATCATCGCGCCGGGCGCCTCGGCCTTGATCGCCGCGCGGCCGCACACGCACTCGAAGGCGATGACCCCGAGGGCCCACAGGTCCGACCGGAAATCGACGGTCACCCCCTGCGCCTGCTCAGGGCTCATGTACGGCAGCGTCCCGATCAGCACGCCGGCCTGGGTCCCCATGCCCTCGCTGCCGTACAAGCGCGTCTTCGCGACGCCGAAGTCGAGGACCTTGGCCACCTCGCGGTCGTCGTCGCGGGCGAGGAAGATGTTGTCGGGCTTGAGGTCGCGGTGAACGATGCCGGCGTCGTGGGCCTTGCGGACGGCGCGCGCGACGTCGGCGAAGATGCGCGCCGTCTCGGCCGGAGCGAGCGCGCCGACGCGCCCGAGCCGGTGCGCGAGATCCTCGCCCTCGAGCAGCTCCATCGCGATGAAAGGGACGTCGTTGTCGACGCCGTGATCGAGGATCTGCACGACGTTCGGGCTGCGGAGCGCCGCCGCCGCCTGCGCCTCCTGGTGGAAGCGCGCGCGGACCGTCTCGTCCTTCGCGTACAGCGGGCCGAGCATCTTGATCGCGACCGGTGAGCCCAGCGTGAGATCGGCCGCGCGCCAGACGGTGCCCATGCTGCCCGAGCTGAGCGGGCGGATCAGCCGATACCGGCCGACCAGCACCTGTCCCTCCAGCCCGAACGCGTTCGTCGTCATTGTCGCAGGACCTGTCGTGCGCGCGTGGCCTACCCTACGCTGGTGATTGTTCAGTGCTGGTCAACAAGAACAACGGATAGACCTAAAGTCTACGGGGCATGGCGCGCTGCGTCAACCGGCGCACGCGCCTCGCGCTCGCAGGACGCTGCTAGAGCACCGAACAGGTTGAATCCCCTTGCAAGAGAGAGTTTGAACCACAGAGGCAGAGAGGGAACAACAACAAAAACTCTGCGCAACCGTGGCGTATTTCTCCGTCTCTCGAGCGGTCCGGTGATCTAGATGAGCACAAAATCTTCGGCCACGGAGACCTCCTCGGCCATGATGCTCGTTGTCTCGTCGTCGCGCTGGACGGCGAGCTTGTAGAGTTGTGCCAGCACGGCCGGGTGATCCTCGACCAGCCCCATGAACTCGGTGGCCGGCAGGTACAGCGTCACGGTGGGGTGGACGGCGATCACGTCGGCGTTCGCCGCGCGGCGGAGGACCATCGCGATCTCGCCGGCGACGTCGCCCGGGCCGAGCGTCGAGAGCACGAGCGGCTCGCCTCGGGCGTCGTCCGCGGCGTCGCGCCGGACCACGGCGACCTCGCCGGAGGCGATGAGGAACAGGCCGGGGGGCCGCTCGTCCTGCACGAGCAGCCGCTCGTTCTTCTCGAACGTGCGCGTGCGGAAGCGCTTCACGAGCACGGGCCTGTCGGTCTCGGGGACGACGCGGAGCACGTCGCTCATCCGGACGAGGTTCTCGACCATGCGGTCCCTGCAGTAGGCGGCCAGCTCCAGGCCCACCTCGGGCTCGCGCTGCGCGATCTCGTCGATCGCGTCGCGCTTCACCTCGAGGACGATGGACGGCCGCGTGGCGACGACGCTCCCGGTGCGCGGCGCCCGCGAGAGCAGCGCCATCTCGCCGAACATGGCGCCGTTCGTGAGCCGCGCGAGGAGGGTCTCCTCGTCCCCGCGCCGGCGCCGGGCCACGAGCTCGCCGCGCGCGACGAAGTACGCCTCGCTGCGCGCCGCGCCCTGCTCGATCACGGTCGTGCCCGCCGGGACCCAGATGGGCGTGAACGCGGCGCACAGGGCCCGGAGCGCGTCGCGCCCGATGGACGAGAAGACCGGCTGGGGCGCGATCCCGGGGTGGTCGGTCTGGGCGACCAGCCTGCGCGTCGCGTTGTGGATGATCTCGGTCGCCTTGTTGAGCAGGAGCGCGCCCTGGAGCACGGCGGCGAGCGGCTGGAACGCCTCGGCGGTCGGCAGGGGCGGCGGCGGGGGCGCGCCCTCGCCGAGCCGCGGCGAGTCCCTGCAGAACGAGTCGGCGATCAGGTCGAGCCCGGGGCCGGGATCGCCGCCGAAGCGCTCGCTCTCGCGCGCGGCCGCCACGGCGAGCGGCAGGTTCTCCAGGTCGATCGCGCGGATGACCGCGGTGGAGCACGCCTCGCGCGCGGTCTCGTGCCGGTTCAGCTCGCCGAGGAGGCGGCCGCAGAGGCAGAGCGCGGACGGCATGGTCGGGTCGTGCCGGACCAGCGCCGCGGCCCAACGGAGCGCGGCGTCGCGCTCTCCCGCGAGCGCGAGCGCGAGCGCTCGGTCGATCGGCGACTCCGCCTGGTGGGTCGAGCCCGGGAGTACCGGGGGGAGGGCCATGTAAGCGTGTATATCAGGGTTCCTTGAGCGACGGCAAAGAAGGCCGATCCGGTCGCAATGCGGCGGCTCGGCCGTCGCGGCGGCGCGCGGCCGGCGCTGCGCCTCGCGGGGAGGGGCCGGGCGCTGCGCTCAGCCGAGGTGCTGCTTCAGGAACTCGATGCTCCGCTCCCACGCGAGCTTGGCCGCATCGGGGTTGTAGACCTCGGGGCGCGTGTCGTTCGCGAACGCGTGGTCGGCGTCGTAGACGTGGAGCTCCATCGACTGGCCGCGGGCGGCGAGCTCCTTCCGGATCGCCTCGGCGGCGGCCGGCGTCGCCCACGCATCGCGCGAGGCGAAGTGGGCGAGGATCGGCGCCTTGATGCGCGAATAGTCGGGCGCGGGGCTCGGGACGCCGTAGAAGGGCACGACGGCCGCGAGCTCCGGGACCGTCGCCGCGGCGGCGAAGCTGAGCGCGCCGCCCAGGCAGAACCCGATGACGCCGACCTTGCCGTTCGATCGCTCGTGCGCCGACAGGAAGCGGACGGCGCCGGCGATCTCCTCGAGGGCGCGCGGCTTGTCGAGCTCGGTCATGAGCCGGTTGGCCTCGGCCGCGTCCTGGGTGGTCTTGCCGCGGTAGAGGTCGGGGGCGAGGGCGATGAACCCGGCGGCGGCGAGCCGGTCGAGCAGCGAGCGGATGTGGTCGTTCAGGCCCCACCACTCCTGGATCAGGACGACCGCAGGCGCCTTGCCGCCCTGCTTCGGCCAGACGATCGCGCCGGTCGCCGGGGACCCATCCTTCACGGGGAATGAAACCTTCTCGGACATGCGACTCTTCCCTTCAAGGCGGGGCGGCGGCGCCGGCCCCAGTGGACGAACGGGGCTCGGCGTGCGCCGGCCCCTCTGCCGGGCGCAGGATAACCGCGCATCGCGTGATGCGCATCGCGCATCGCAAGATGCCGGGCGCGCGCTCCACGCCGGCGCGCGGGCGATGTAAAATGACGGCGTGGATCCGCTGGCGGGACGATGGAGGCGAGCCGTCTCTTCCTTGAAGGAGCTCCGGCTTCGGGTCGCGTTCGTGCGGAGCGAGATGCTGCGCGCCGAGCCCGCCTCCGTCGCCCGCGCGCTCGACGACCTCTGCCGCGACGCCGAGCAGGCCGACCCCGGCGCGCGCGACGTGCTCGGCGCCGTCGTGCCGGTCCTCGCGGATCCGGCGCTCTCCGAGCGCGTCGCGCAGCTCCGGGAGCTCGCCGCCCCCCTCTCCCTCCTGTCGCTCTCGCGGCTCCTGCGCCGCAAGGCGCGGCGGCACGAGGCGCAGCCGGCCTCGCCGGCGCCCGACGAGCGCCGCCTCGCCACGTCGAGCGCGGGCCGCGCGCTCTCGCTCGGCGAGCGGCGCGCGCTCGCGCGGCGGCCGACGCGCGCCGCCTTCGACGCCCTGCTGCGGGACCCGCACCCGCTCGTCATCCGCAACCTGCTCGCGAACCCGCGTCTGACCGAGGACGACGTGGTCCGCCTCGCGGCGCGGCGCCCGGCGAGCCCGGAGGTCATGACGGAGCTCGCGCGGCACCCCGAGTGGCCCCAGCGCGCGCGGGTGCGCATGGCGATCGTACAGAACCCGGGCGCGCCGCCGGAGCTCGCCGTGCCCATGGTGCGCCTCCTCCTGCGGCCCGAGCTCCTGCAGCTCGCGGCGGCGGCGGACGTGCCCGCCGTCGTGCGCGCCGCGGCGCGGGAGCTGCTCGAGCGCCGTCCGCCCGTCCCGCACAAGCCGGGCGGCGCGCTGGAGCAGTGAGCGGCCCGCGCTGCCCGGGGACGGCGCCCCGTCACCGCCCGGGCACGCCGCGGCGCCGCGCTCGCCGCGCCGCGGCCGCGGCGAGCGCCGCCGCAGCGAGGCCAGGCAGCGCGCCGTGCGCAGGGCCGGCGGCGTGCGCGCAGGCCGCCGCCGAGGCGCCGTCGCCGGGCCGCGCGGGCGCCGGGCGGCGCGCGCGCGTGCAGGGCGCGCTGAGGTCGGGCGCCGTCCAGGGCTGGTGGAACGCCATCGCGCGTTCCACCGGGTCGTCCACGTTGCTGAGCTCCTCGCTCGGCTCCTCGCCGATCGCGATCCAGAGCCGTACGCGGCGCGCCTCCGGGCTCCACGCGACGAGGTGATAGCTCCCGGTCTCGGGCACCTCGATCCGCTGCTCGAGCAGGAGCCAGGAGCGGGCGCCGGTGACGGGCTCGCGGACCACCTCCGCGTCGTGCACGCTCCGGGTCGCGAAGATCCGCGCGCCGATCCCCGCGGGCGCCGGGAAGGGCAGCGCCGCGGGCCGCGGCAGGCCGGGGCCGAGCAGCGCGAGGGAGGGGCGCTCGCGGCGGAGCGCGTCCATCTCCGGCATGCCGAGCTGCACGCGGAGCGTCTCTCCCTGCGCGGCGCCGAGCTTCAGCCACACCGGGCGGCTCGGACACCCGAGCTCGGAATACACGACGCGAGCAAGGTGGAGTTCGGAGAACTCGAGGGCTTCCTCGGCGTTCGCGTGGTCTCCGTAATCGAAGAACGTCTGGCGTGCGCGCGCGGGGGACGCCGACGCGAGGAGGGCCGCCAGCGTGATCGCCAGGAGGGCGAGGCGCTCGAGGCGCCCGCGGAGCGTCGCGCGGCGGGTCCGGGGGATCATGTCTCTCGGCAGGATCCCTGGGGCCGAAGATCGATCTGTCGACGCCGAACGCGCCGCGCCGCGAGGGGGAAATTGTCAGTTATCGCCAGTTCCCGGTGGTTACCGTCAATCGCGGGGAAGGCGCCGGGAAGAAGAAAACGAGCACGATGGGTGGCGCTGGCCGCGCTCGCGGGAGCCGGCGGGGGCTACGCGACCTCGGCCCAGCACCGCGCGAGGCGGCGGACCCCCTCGTCGAGGTCCTCGTCGCGCGAGACCGACGAGAAGCACAGCCGGAGGGCGAACGGGGTCACGGCGCCGTTCGCGCGGAACAGCGACCCTGGGTCGAAGGCGACGCCGTGCTCGATGGCGGCGGCCAGGAAGAACGCCTCGTTCGGCTCGGCGTCGGGCTCGACCCAGAGAGCGAAGCCGCCGGCCGGCGACTCGAACCTCCAGCCGGGCAGGTACCGGCGGAGCGCTTGTCCCATGCGGGCGGCGCGGCGGGCGTAGAACTCGCGCAGGCGCGCGAGCCGCTGATCGAAGTCCTCGTTGCGGAGGTAGTCTTCCAGGATGGCCTGCGGCAGGCTGGCCGCCTGCAGGTCGTCGGCTTGCTTCAGCTTGAGGACATCGGCCCGGAGCGCGCGCGGGGGCACGAGCCAGCCGACGCGGAGCCCGGGGCACAGCGTCTTCGAGAACGTCCCGACGTGGAACACGCGATCGGGCGCCTCGGCCAGGAGCGGCCGCGGGGCGGCGCCGTCGAAGCAGAGATCCGCGTAGGCGTCGTCCTCGATGATCGGCCGGAGGGTCGAGAGGACCTTTGCCCGCTCGTGTGGCGACAGCCTGCGTCCACGGGGGTTGGAGACAGCGGGCATGAGGTAATAGGCATCGACGTGGCTACCGTCGTCGACGAGCGTCGCGCGGCGCGCCTGGAACAGATCGAGCGCGCCGGGGTAGCTCTCGGGGTCGACGCCGATCCTGGCGCCCGGCGCGCGGACCATCTGCGCGGCGAGGGACACGGCCTGCTGCGCGCCGCTGGTCACGATGATGTCGTCGCGAGCGACGCTGGCGCCGCGCCGTCGCAGCTGCCCGGCGATCCAGGAGCGGAGGTCCCCGTCGCCCTCGGGCCAGCCGTACTGGAGCGCCGGACAGCTGGGGATCTGGAGCGCGCGGACGAACGACGCCGCGAGCTTGGACCGCGGGAACTCCCCCGGCGCCGGCAGCCCGCCCGCGAAGCTGATGAGGCCCGGTGTGTCCGCGGCCCGCCGCGTCAGGGCGTCGAACCGGCCGAGGCCGAGCCGCGTCCCGCTCCGCGGCGGATCGCGCGAGATCGGGGCCTGCGACGGCCGGGTGTGGGATGACGGAGGCGGATGGGTTGCGCGCGCGGTGACGTCCATAGATTTCAGGGTCCGGACGCGTCCCATTCAAGGATGGTGCCGCCTGCGCTGTCCGTCTCCAGACGGAGTGGAGACTCTCGGGCCCCGCGGCAGGACGTATTTCCCTGGAAAATTGGTTACATCGCGGCAACGCCGGATGGGCGAAGGCGCGCTGGTGGGTGTGGCGTGCTCGCGCGGCGTGTCAGGCTGCCACAGCGCGCCGACGGGCCTGCGGGGGTGCCCTCCGGGCGGACATGGCCTGGAAATACGGCCGTCTTCGTCTGGTCGATGAGATGTCCTGCCAGGAGATCTGTATCCGCAGCGCACGCTGCTCCGAGCGTGGCGGGCGCTCGCGAGGTGTTTCGCCCGGGCCGGCCGTCGGGGAGGTGTGCTCTGGGCTAGGGCTCGATGCCCCAGGCGAGCATGCGCTCGTGGTACACGGTGATCTGCATCGACGGGATCCAAGCGGTCGTCGCTTCAAACGAGTAGTCGTCGGTCTGCGTCATGCGGTCGTACACGTCGCGGTTGTGGATGCGGACCTGTACCGGTCCGGTCGTGGCGCCCGGGGAGATGCTGCCTGCGGCGGCGAGGAAGCCGAGCTCCAAGTAGTGATCCGCGTCCGTGCCCGACGCCTTGTCGAACGTGCTGGTGACGACGTTGGCGCATATGCTGGTGGTCAACGCGAAGTCGCAGTCGCTCTTGAGATCCACCTCCGTGACGTCGGCCGTGAACCAGTAGCGAATCGTCAGATCGCTGAGCGCGATGCTCTCATCTCCGGTGTTCTTGACCCGGACCTGGAACGACAGCTCCGAGGACTCGGCGGCCGTCGCTCTGGCGGCGTACTGCAGCTCGAGCGCCGGCGTGGTGATGCCGCCGGTGGTGGAGCTCGCGGTGGTAGAGCTCGTGGCGCTGCCGCCGCCGACCCCCGTCGTGCTGCTCGCCGTGGAGCTGACCGAGCTGCTCGCCGTGGAGCTGACCGAGCTGCTTGTCGTGGAGCTGACCGAGCTGCTCGCCGTGGAGCTGACCGAGCTGCTCATCGTGGTGCTCGTCACGTCGGCTCCGCCATCCCCGCCGGCGCCGCCGATGCCGCCAGCGCCGCCCAGACCGCCGGCGCCGCCTTCCCCGCCGACGCCCGTCGTGCTGCTCGTCGCGGAGCTGGTCGTGCTGCTCGTGGTCGAGCCTGCAGACCCCACGCTGCTCGAGCTGGACGAGGACGCCCCGCTCGAGCTCGATGTGGCGCTGCTCCCGCCCCCTCCGCCATCGCCGCCCAGACTGGAGCCTTCGGCACACGCCACGAGCATCAGAAGGGAGGCGGCAGAGAGAGCCCTCGTTCCCTTCAGCCAGGAGCGCGACTCTACAGCTCGATTGCAGCCACTGCCCTGCAGGAGCTGCGTTCCTGAGCTCGTCGACATCCTCATCCGAGGACCCAGGAACCACGCTGCCTCGGACGTCTTCGGGCCGAGCAGCGACGCACACCTTGCCATCGGTCGCATCTTGATGACTCCTGTGAGCGCCCGACCAGGTCCGAAGGTCGAACGGAAGGAAGTTGAGACCAGAAGCTTATACAGATCTCCTCGGCGCCAGCAAGGGGTTTGGGGGCAAGCAAGAGATCTGTCGTGGTAACTTTCTGCTGATGTCGTAGTCGTGTGTGGAGTTTTCCTGCGCACAGGTAGGGCACGAACACTGGCCGACTCCGGGTGTTCTCGCCGTTCTCGCCGCGCTCACCACCTGTGTCCCGGCCCGCGGGATCGCCTCAGGCGTCCTCGAGCGGAGGCGGCGTGTGGAGCCAGTTGAGCTCGGAGTCCTCCATGAACCGTGTCTGCCACTGTGCGGGCTTCTCCCAGTCACGAAACGAGAGCACCGCGCCGCAGAACGCTTCGCCCGTCTTCTTGCCAGGCGCACGGATCAGCTCGTCGGCGAGGTGCAGGAGATCCGCCGGCCTCTCGGGCGCGTCCGCCACGAAGGCCCTCACCCACTTGTGGTACGGATACAGGATGCGGTTGTGCGCCAGGATCAGCCGGTAGCCGAAGAGCACCGCGCGCGCCGAAGCCCAGGTCAGGAGATACCGGTTGTCGTGCTGCTCCGCCGACTCGAGATAATAGCGCATCGCCTCCAGCTGGGCGATGAACCCCAGCATCTTGTGCGCGCGCTCGTGCTCGGGATAGGCCGAGATCGCGCGCACCAGGCCGTCGATGTCCGGGCGCCGCGACCAGGCGACCGTCGCGCCCAGGAACGCCGAGCGCGCCGGCTCACTGCCGCGCTCGCGGGTCTTCTCGAGGAGATCGTGGCTGATGATCTTGCCGTCGACGTAGCCGCCTGGATAGTCAACGAGGCCCGGGTCCCAGGCGACGTAGACCAGCTCGCCGGCCGCATACCGCCGCCTGTGCTCCTCGTCGGTGACCACCCAGAAGAAGTCGACGTCCGACGTCTCCTTCCCCAGCCCCTTCGCCTGGGAGCCTCCGATGATGATCGCTACGGAGCAGGGGTCCGCGCTCAGCCGCTCGACGAGGCGCGATACGGTCCGGAGATGGTGCGCGTGATAGTTGGGTTCTCGCATCGAGGTCATCCACTCTTTCTTGAACTGACGAGTCTGCTGCCCGGCGGTCCGTCGCACGGTAGCGCAGCTCCTGGGAAATTTCCCGCTCGGCGCGCCGCCGAGACCCGGACCGGTCTCCCCGAACGCGCCCCTCCCCCCGCGGCAGGCGGCCATGGACGGCACGCTCCAGCGAGGGTAGAGGTCCGCTCTGCCGCAGTTCACGTACAGGGGAAGACCGTCGACGTAGCCGGTGGACGTGGCCCCCCTGCGCCGTTGATGCCGTGCACTTATCCGCCGGCCCAGGAGCGAAGCCGCAGCCCAGGTTCGGCCGCGAGAGGTGAAAGGATGGGGCGCGGGCGCGGCCACATTCGGCGGACTGACGATCCTGTATTTCACCATTGGTGATAATCCCGGGCGCGAAAATGCAACGCATTGAAATGCTACGAATCTGACGTATCCATGGCCTCCGCGAGAGGCCGGTCCCGACAGGCAGGTTGGACCGGCAGGAGGACTTTGTCGTGAGCGCCGCATCCCGGACTGCCAGATCCTCGCGAGCAACGCGAACCAGGACGCCTCGGGATCCTGGCGACCTCGCGCCTGCGGCGCGCCCGCGATCCCGCCCCCTCTTGCCAACCCGGTCGCTCCTGTTATAGTGAGTGAGTACTCACTCACCACGCTGGAGGCGGGTCATGGCGAGAGCACTCGATGCGCTGGTCGTCGGGGGAGGGCCGACCGGGTTGACGATGGCCGGGGAGCTCGCCCGGCGAGGGCTCGCGGTGCGGATCGTGGACAGGGCGCTGGAGCCGCCCGCGGATCACTCGCGGGCGCTCGCCGTGCAGGCGCGGACGATGGAGATCTTCCGCAGGATGGGGATCGTCGATGCTGCCCTGGAGCGCGCCGTGCGCGTGGGAGGGTTCAACGTCCTCCTCGCGAACGGACAGCGCGCCCGGCTGCCGATCTTCGATTTCCCGGAGCTGTCCACGCCGATCCCGGGCATCTTCGTCATCCAGCAGCTCGACACCGAGCGCGTCCTGGCCTCCCGGCTCCCCGGGCTGGGCGTGGCGCTCGAGCGCGGCGTCGAGCTCGCCGCCTACGCGCAGGACAGCGACGGTGTCACGTGCACGCTCCGCCGGGCCGACGGGAGCCTCGAGGAGGTGCGCGCCGGGTGGCTCCTCGGCTGCGACGGCGCGCGCAGCGCTGTCCGCAAGGGCGCCGACATCGCCTTCGAGGGGGACACCTACGACGATCACTGCATGCTCGGCGACCTCGTCCTCGACTGGCCGCTGCCGGACGGCGAGATCTATCTCAGCCCCTCGCGCCGGGGCGTCCTCGCAGCCTTTCCAGTGCTCGGCAGCCACCGCTTCCGGGTCATCCTCATCCGGCCCGAAGCGCCGCCGGAGCACGGCGCGCCGGTCTCGCGCGAGGAGTTCGAGGCCGCGATGCGCGAGATGATCCCGGTCCCGTTCGAGGTCCAGAGAGCGATCGTCCTCTCGCGCTACCGGCTGCACCACCGCGTGGCCACGCGGCTGCGCAAAGGACGGGTGTTCCTCGCCGGAGACGCGGCGCATATCCACAGCCCGGCCGGCGGGCAGGGCATGAACACAGGAATCCAGGACGCCTACAACCTGGCGTGGAAGCTCGCGGCCGTCGAGCAGGGCCGGATGCCGGCGTGGCTGCTGGACACCTACGAGATGGAGCGGCTTCCCGTGGCACGCCGGCTCGTCGACTTCACCGACCGCCTGTTCGGTCTCCTGGCCGGGCACGGTCCGGTGGGCCGGACGCTGCGCGCGGTCGCGCCGCGCCTCATGGCCCGCGCTTTCGGCATCTCCGTCGTGCAGCGCAGGATCCTGGGATTCCTGTCGCAGCTCCAGATCCGCTACCGGAAGAGCCCGCTGTCGGTGCAGATCGGAAGCCCGCCGGAGCACGGGCCCCGCGCCGGGGATCGCGCGCCGGACGCCGTGGTTCGCGGCGCGGCGGGCGAGCAGGTCCACCTCATCGACCTGATGCGCGGCGCCGGATCCACGCTGCTGCTCTTCACCGGCCCGCAGGCGGACGGCGGAGCCCGCGAGCACGCCCGGAAGCTCGCCGCGCAGCTCGGCGGGCCCGACCTCGAGGTCCTGGTCATCGGCGCGCCCGAGGCCGGAGGGTACGCCGATCCGGACGGCCACGCCCACGCGGCGTACGGCGTCTCGTCCTCGGCCGCCGTCCTCGTCCGGCCGGACGGCTATATCGGCGTGCGCAGCGATCCGCTCGACGAGGACGAGCTCCGGCGCGCCCTCGACCGGCTCTTCACGCGCAGGGCCGGAGCCGCCTAGCGCCCTTGCCGATCGCGGCGCGGCGGCGGCCGAGATCCGTCGGGATCGCTGGCGCGCGGCACCAGAAGGTGAGCAGAAGGAACGCCGATGAGCCGACGACCGCGCTCGAGCGACACGTTGACCGAGGCGCAGAAGAAGATCGTCGAGGCCGCGGTGACCGCCTTCGCAGAGCACGGCTTCCACGGGACCGCGACCCGGGACATCGCCCGGCGCGCAGGGGTCGCGGAGGCGACGATCTTCAAGTACTTCCCGACAAAGAGGGATCTCCTCCTGGGGGTGCTCGGGCCCGCCATCGAGCAGCTCGTGGGGCCCGCGATGGCGCGCTCCATGGACCCGCTCTTCAGCGCGACGTACCCGACCTTCGAGGCGTTCCTGCGGGCGCTCCTCGCCGAGCGCGCCGCGTTCGTGCGCGCGCACCCGCAGCTCGTGCGCATCCTGGCGCAGGAGCTGCCCTTCGACGCCGATCTGCGGATCGGCATCGCCGGCCGGGTGTTCGCGCCGTTCCTCGCGAGGGGGATCGCCTTGATCGAGCGCTTCCAGCGCGAGGGGCAGATCGTCGGATGGCCGCCCGCGCTCGTCCTCCGCTGCGTCGCCTCGACGTTCGCGGGGTACATCCTCCACCGCGTGTTCATCGCTCCCGACGCGGCGTGGGACGACGAGGCCGAGATCGAGCGGGTCATCGCCTTCGTGATCCGCGGCCTCTCGCCCGGCCAGCCGGCGTGACCCCGCGCGGCGCGGCGCCGGCGCGCCGCGATCAGCTCGTCATCAGCAGCGAGCGGAGCTGCGACGGCGACACCTGGTAGTCCTTGCCGCAGTAGTCGCAGCGGATGTCGAGGAGCTTCCCGTCCTCGACCATCTCCTCGATGTCGCTTCGCGGCAGGCTCGCCAGCGTGGTCATGACCCGGAGCTCGCTGCAGCGACAGCTGAAGCTGAGCGGCGAGGCGTCGAGCCGCGAGAACGGCATGCCGTGGAGCAGCTCCTCGAGCAGCACGTCCGCCGAGGCGCCCTCCTGCGCGAGCACGTCGTCGAGGCGCTCGAAGTCCTTGAGCCGCTCGGTCATCACCATGAGCGGACCGCGCTCGACCTCCGGGAGCAGCTGCACGAGGTACCCGCCCGAGGTGCCGACGCCGTCCTCGCCGATCAGCGTCGCCACCGCGATCATCGAGACGACCTGCTCCGACTCCTGCATGTACGTCATCAGGCCGCCCGAGATGCCGCCCTCGGCCGGGACCTCGACGACCCCCTGGTGGAGCATGCCGTTCGGCAGCGTGCGCATCACCTGCAGCAGCGACCCCGCGCCGATCTCCACCGCGCTCTTCTTCGTCGCGCCCTTGCCCAGGTTGACGAGGCCGCGGCTCGTGCCGTCCGGGTGCGAGTCCGCCACCAGGGACCCGTGGCCGGCCGCGCCCTTGACGATCGCCTGCACGCGCAGGTTCGGCGCCATCGCCTCGCGCACGAGGATGGCGCCCGTGATCAGCTCTCCCAGCCGCTGCGCGGTCGCGCCGGTGGCCGTCTGCACCGCGATGGCCCCTCGCACGGTCTCGGTGGTCAGCGCCGTGATGACGCGAAAGGCGCCATCCATCGTGATGGCGCGGACGACGGAATCAGAAGGTCGGAGCAAGATGCACTCTCCCGTGAGGAAATATCGTTAGGCCACGGACGGCGGATGGCAACCCGCGGCGCATCCGACCCGGGCGGGTCGCGGCGCCCCGGACCCGTCGGCCCCGGCGGCAACCTGGGTCGGGTCCGCCTCGGCCCCGGCGGCAACCCGGTCGGGTCCGCCTCGCCTCGCAGGCAGAGGCGCCTGATAGACGAAAATCTAGTTATTTCAAGTATTTGTTGAACAGGCGCCCCCGGCCTGCTCCGGGCGGGGGCGCCGTCGGGGAGGGGCTCAGCCGCGCCGGCGGCGCCGGTGCAGCGCGGCGGCGCAGGCGCCGGCCGCGAGCAGGGCCCAGGGCACCGACGGGCTGCCGTGGCCGTCCGCGCCTGCCGTGCAGGCGCAGCCGCCGCCTTGCACCACGACGCCGTCGCCGGGCGGCGCCGTGGTGCACGGACCGATGCTGTTGTCCGGGTTGCGGCAACCCGGGACGCACTCGTTCGTCGTCGCCTCGTCGCACACCATGCCGGCGCCGCAATCGCCGTCCTGCTCGCACGCCGTGGGCTGGTCGTCCGCAGGGTTGTTCGGATCGCGCTCGCCCGCGTCGATCATGCCGTCGTGGTCCGCGTCCTCGTCGCCGTCGGCGGCGCCGCCGCCGTCGGTATCGGCCTTCGTCGGATCCGTCGTCGTGTCGCCGCTGTCGCCGTCGGGCACGCAGGTCTCCGCGTCGGCGTCCGTGTCCTCGTGCGAGCAGTCCAGGCCCAGCTCGGTCCCATCGAAGAGCCCGTCCCCGTCGCTGTCGGGATCGAGCGCGTTGATCTTCCCGTCCTCGTCCGTGTCGGCGCCGGGCTCGATCTCGTCGCCGTCGAGCACCCCGTCGTCGTCGCTGTCGGCGTCGTCCGGATCGGTGCCGAGCGTCGCCTCCTCGCTGTTCGAGAGGCCGTCGTCGTCGCGATCGCCGCGGTCGTCCCCGGGGTTGTTCGGGTCGGTCTCGTTGCTGCCCTCGTCGATCGTGCCGTTGTGGTTCAGGTCCTCGTCGCCGTCGCTCTCGCCGCCGCGGTCGGTGTCGGGGTCCAGCACGCTCGTCGTCGAGGCCCCACCGTCGGCGTCCGGCGTGCAGGTCCCGGCGTCGCCGGCGGTGTCCACGTCCTCGCAGCCCTTCCCCGCCTCGGTGCCGTCGAAGAGCCCATCCCCGTCGCTGTCCGCGTCCAGGATGTTCGGCTGCCCGTCGCCGTCCGTGTCGTCGCTGGGGTTCGGCTCCTCGCCGTCGAGCAGGCCGTCGTCGTCGGTGTCGCGATCTCCCGGATCCGACCCGAGGAACGTCTCGAGGTCGTCGCCTACCCCATCGCCGTCGCTGTCGACGGTCTGGCCGTCGTCGTCGCCGTGGCCGGCGGTCGGGTCGGTCTCGTCGGCATCGACCGCGCCGTTCAGGTTGGCGTCCTCGGAGCCGTCTGTCGCGCCGCCCCGGTCGCTGTCACGGCGCACCGCCGACGTCGTCGTGGCCCCGCCGTCGGCGTCCTCCGTGCAGTGCCCAGCGTCGGCGTCGGTGCCGGGGCCGTCGCAGCCGAGGCCCATCTCCGTGCCGTCGTAGAGGCCGTCGTCGTCGCTGTCGACGTCGAGCGCGTTGATGAGCCGGTCGCCGTCCGTGTCGTCCGACGGGTTCGGCTCCTGCCCGTCGGGCACGCCGTCGTCGTCGGTGTCGGCGTCGTTCGGATCCGTGCCCAGCGTCTCCTCGAGATCGTCGCTCAGCCCGTCCTCGTCCCTGTCCGCGTTGTTGCTGTCGTCGTCGCCGTGCCTGCGGGTCGGGTCGCTCTCGCCGTTGTCCACGACCCCGTTCAGGTTGGCGTCCTCCGAGCCATCGCTCACGCCGCCGTTGTCCGTGTCCGCGTCGAGCGGCGACGTCTTCGTGGCGCCGGCGTCCGCGTCCGGGGTGCAGCGCCGCGACGGCGCGTCGGTGCCGGGGCCGTCGCAGCCGAGGCCGAGCTCGGTCCCGTCGAAGAGGCCGTCGTTGTCGCTGTCGACGTCGAGCGCGTTGATGAGCCCGTCGCCGTCCGTGTCGTCCGCCGGGTTCGGCTCGAGCCCGTCGGGCACGCCGTCGTCGTCGGTGTCGGCGTCGTTCGGATCCGTGCCGAGGTACAGTTCGAGGTCGTCGCTCAGCCCGTCGTCGTCGCTGTCGGCGTTCAGCCGATCGTCGCCTCCCTGGCCCGCCCGGGGATCTGTCTCGCCCGCGTCGACCACGCCGTTCAGGTTGGTGTCCTCGGAGCCGTCGGTCACGCCGCCGCCATCGGTGTCGGCCTCGAGCGGCGACGTCCTGGTGGCGCCGGCGTCGCCGTCGGGGATGCAGTTGCCCGCCGCCGCGTCGGTGCCCGGTCCGTCGCAGCCGAGGCCCATCTCCGTGCCGTCGAAGAGGCCGTCGTTGTCGCTGTCGACGTCGAGCGCGTTGATGAGCCCGTCGCCGTCGTGATCGTCCGTCGGGTTCGGCTCGAGCCCGTCGGGCACGCCGTCGTCGTCGGTATCGGCGTCGTTCGGATCGGTGCCGATGTACCGTTCGAGGTTGTCGGCGAGCCCGTCGCCGTCCGTGTCGACGATCTGGCGGTCGTCGGCGCCGTGCCCAGCCCTCGGATCCGCCTCGCCCTCGTCGAGCACGCCGTCCAGATTCGCGTCCTCCGAGCCGTCGAGCACGCCGCCGTTGTCGGTGTCCTCGTCCAGCGGGTCGGTCGTCGTCGCCCCGGCGTCGCCGTCGGGCACGCAGTGCCCCGCCAGCGGGTCCGTCCCCGGGCCGTTGCAGTCCGTCAGCCCGCGCTCCGTCGCGTCGAAGAGGCCGTCGTTGTCGCTGTCGACGTCGCGCGCGTTGATGAGCCCGTCGCCGTCGGTGTCGAGATCCCAGAGGTCCTCGTCGCTGTCCTTGATGCCGTCGTCGTCGGAGTCGGCGTCGTTCGGGTCCGTGCCGGCGCGCTTCTCCTCGCCGTCGCTCAGCCCGTCGCCGTCGCTGTCGACGAGGATCCTCGTGGGCGGCGCGCCCGGCTCCGCGCCGTTGCCGTCCGTCGGGTACGCCTGGGCGGCCCCTCCCTCCGGGCTCTGCGCGGCGACGGTCGCCTGGTTCGCGATCTCGCCGTCCGTGCCCGGGTCGATGGTGACGCGGAACCGCACCGTCGTGGTCTCGTCGACGCCGAGCGACCCGCCCTGGGCCGCGTCGGCGCCGTCGCCGAGGCGGATGCGGACCGTCCTCGTGCCGTCGATGTACTCGCCCCTGTCGTCGCCGGGGTCGTCGGTCACGCCGCCCATGCTCGGGCCGGCGGTGATCTCGAGCGAGCCCGGGACGTAGGTGACCCCGGGGGGCAGCGGGTCGTTCAGCACGACCGCCGCGGCGTCGTCGTCCCCGGTGTTGGCGACGATGATCGTGTACTCTAGCGTGTCGCCCGGCGTGACGCCGCCGCCGTTGAGGTCCAGGACCCGCTTTGTCGACGTGGTGAGATCCGGCAGGCGCGTCGGCACCGACGCGATGAAGCCGCCGAGCAGGTAGCCGTCGGAGGTGGAGCCGATCGCCTTGATCTGCGCCGACGTGTCGCCGGTCCTGAGCAGGTTGGACGGGACCCGGACCACGTCGATGTCGATGCTGCTCATGCTCAGCGGCGCGCCGGTGAGCCGCGGCAGATCGCCCGCCGACGACGACGGCGCGCCGAGGAACGAGCGGGAGCTGTTGAAGAAGTTGTTCGCCGGGTTCTGCTGGTCGAACAGCGCGGTCCCGTTCCACTGGATCGCGTCGCCGGTCGAGCTGTCGCCGTCGTAGCCGATGACGCCGAGCTTCGCCTCGCCCGCGCCCGAGGGGACGACGAACCCCGAGATCGGCCAGGGCGCCGTCGCGTCGTTGGTCACCGTGTCCAGCCCGTCGAAGACGGCGAGGTAGCGCGCGGGCGCGGTCGTCAGCTCGTAGAGCACGACCATCCACCAGCCGGCGAACGTGAAGGCCTGGTTCTGGTTGTCACCGTCGAGGCGGGCCGCGTTGCTGATGCCGCTCAGGCGATAGGCCCCGGCGCCGCGCGCCTGCACGATGGAGGTGACGTCGGCGACCACCTGGGCGTGGGTGAGATCCGAGCTCGCCTGTCCCGAGAGCGCGCCGGTCACGTTGCTGGTGAAGGTGGTGCCGGGCCGATCCAGGGTCACGCTGAGATCGGCCGTGCCCGTCTCGCGGCTCGCCGCCCAGTAGAGGTACGCGTGGGTCACCCGCGAGCCCGGGGGGAGGTTGAGGACCGCGGTGCTGCGGGCCGCCGAGGGCGCTATCGTGGTGTTCGCCTCGGCCTGCCCCGCGAGCGGGCTGTCGGATCGCCAGTAGATGTCGGGCGCCGAGTCCCCGAGCGTCGCGGCGTCGCCGCACGCCCCGACCGTGCCCACCAGCGGCGCGGGCGTGGAGGGCGCGCAGTCGTGCGCGAGCGTGTTGCCGATGAGGACGAAATCGCCCCGCTGCGCCACCTGGACCCGGTTCACCTGGGCCGCGTGCGAGGTCCCCGAGAGCGCCCCGAGGAGCGCGGCGCCGGTCAGCCCCGTGATTGCCAATCGCTTTGCCATCGACGCCTCCAGCCCTATGGCTGCTTCTTTGCCTTCTCGATGATGTTGAACTGGACGCGCCGGTTCTTCTGGCGCCCCGCCTCGGTCTTGTTCTCCGCGATCGGGACGTCGGGGCCGTAGCCCTTCGCCTGCATGCGATCGGCCGCGATGCCGTGCGCGACGAGCGCCTTCAGCACCGACTCCGCGCGGGCCTGGCTCAGCCTCGTGTTGAACTGGCGCGTTCCGCGGTCGTCCGTGTGCCCCTGGACCTCGATCTTGACGATCTCCGGGTGGTCCTTGAGCACGCCGGCGACCTCCTCGAGCAGCTCGTTGCTGACCGGCCGGATGGTCGCCTTGCCGATGTCGAACTGCACCTGCTGCAGGATGACGATCTCGGTCTCGGTCACCCGGACCGCCGTCGGGCACCCGTGCTGCTTCGGGTCCTCGTTCGGCTTGCCCTTCTCGTTCGGGCAGCCGTCCTGGTCGTCGCGGATGCCGTCACCGTCGGTGTCGCCCGGGCAGCCGTTCGTGGTGGGGTCGGTCGTGGCGATGCCGGGCAGCTCCGGGCACGCGTCCGAGGGATCGGGGATCGTGTCGCTGTCGCGATCGGGCGGCGGCGGGCAGCCGTGCTTCTTCGGGTCGTCGCTGGTCGGGCCGGCCTGCTCCGGGCACGCGTCGACGTCGTCGGTGATGCCGTCCTTGTCGAGGTCCCCGGGCGGCGGGCAGCCGTTCTTCTTCGGGTCGGGGGAGGCGACGCCGGCCACGGCGGGGCAGGCGTCGTCGGCGTCGAGGATGCCGTCACGGTCCGCGTCCTTGGGCGGCGGACAGCCGTTCTTCGCGCGCTCCGCGCTCCCGACGCCCGCGACGTCCGGGCACGCGTCGGCGTCATCGAGGATGCCGTCGCCGTCCCGGTCCTTCACGGGCGGCTTCACCTCGGGCGAGTAGGCGACCATGGCCACCGCGCGGAACGAGGGCGTGCCGACGCCGGCGGTGAGGCCGGGGCCCACGGCGAGCCCGGCCTCGAAGTCGCTGGCGAAGCGGTAGCGCCCGCCGAGCAGGGCTTCGAGGTTGGTCGTGCGCTGCTGGACATCGGAGACCGTGATCGCGCCGGTGATCTCGGGCCCGATCTGCAGCCGCCGCTCGTCGTCGAGCAGCAGCCCGACGCCGGCGCCCCAGTGCACCGTCGTCCCCTGCTCGACGTTGGCGAACTGCCGGTTCGACCTGAACTCGGGCCCCGCGGCGAGCGACCACACCGCGCGATCCAGGTGGCCGCCGAGGACGAGCTGCGGACCGCCGCGCACGTCGCCGTCGCCGGAGTACGCCTCGGGGTCGCCGGTCGGCAGCCACACGTAGCCTGCGAGGGCGATCTGGAACGGATCGAAATAGTCGCCGTAGAGGGTCGCGCGCGCGCCGAGCCGGAGATCCCCGAGCGCGCTGCGGGTCGGCGGCGGGAGCACGGCCCCCGAGGCGGCCCCGCCGTCGCCGGACTGGAGCGCGAGCGGCAGATCGACGTTCACCGTGAGGTGCTTCCAGAGGGAGAGCGAGGCGCTCAGGTGGAGCAGGAACTGGCTGCCGACGACCTTGCCGTCGCCGAGCCCCTCGTTCCCGTCGAGCCGCCGCAGCACGAGCGGATCCTGGGCGTAATCGCCGAGGATCATGATGTGGGGCGATGCGTCTCCTGCTGTGTAGGCGGACTGGACACCGAACATCCTGTCGCCGGCCGGCGCGGGGTGGAACCTGTCGAGCGCGAACCCTTCGGGTCTCGCGGGTTCCTGCGCTTCGGCCTGAGCCGCTGTGCCGAGCAGGCACAGCGCCGCCGCGAGCGCGGCCGTCGGATGGGTCCCCTGTGTACGAGCCGGCATGAACGAGGTCGCCTCCCTGCGCGAAGGAACAGCAAGCCCGAGGAGTATCGACCGAAACGCCTGCGGCGTTCAACGTTTCACCAGGTTTTCACGCGCGCGGCGTGCGATCGAGCCGGCTCGAGGGAGGCGCTGTGTGCGCTGCGGCGCGGGCCTGGTCGCGGCGGCCACGTCGCGCATTCGCGGTGCGCCTTGAGCTGGCGTACGGCGTTTCCCGCATGGAGGTCAGGCCCGCTGGCGTCGTGCGGCCGCGCGGTGTCTTCGCGCACGGCAGGGTTGCTACCGGAGGGCAGCGGCGGTAGAGCGGCCATCTAACCCTGCGGCACGCGTTGGCGTTGCTCGCGGCACTCGTTTAGGAGGCACCATGGCCCGCGAACCCAAGAACTTCGACAATCTCCTCGGCGGCAACGCCAAGGGCTTGAGTGATCTGCAGCTCAAGGCGCATTTCACGCTCTACCAGGGCTACGTGAAGAAGCTGAACGAGATCTGGGAGCAGCTCGGCAAGGCGGATCGCAGCGCGCCGAACTACTCGTACAACGTGTACAGCGAGCTCAAGCGCCGCGAGCCTGTCGCGTTCAACGGCACGGTGCTGCACGAGCTGTATTTCGAGAACATCGGCAACGGCTCGACGCAGCCGAGCGCCCAGTCGAAGCAGCTCATCGAGGCCTCGTTCGGCAGCTTCGACAACTGGCTGGCGGACGCGAAGGCGGCGCTCCTGAGCGCGCACGGCTGGACGGTGCTCGTGTACGACTACCAGGAGAAGAAGCTCTTCAACAACCTCATCCGGACCGAGCACGATGTCGGTCTGTTCGCGAACACGCATATCATGGTCGCCGTCGACGCCTGGGAGCACGCCTACTTCGCGGACTACCAGACCAAGAAGGCGGACTACGTGTCCAACGTGCTCTCGGGCCTGAACTGGGACGTGATCAACGCGCGCCTCCAGCAGATCGGTCAATAGTCTCACGGCGGGGGCACGCGCCCCCGCCGCCCCACCGAGCTAAGCTCGGTGGGGCCCCACCACCCCGCGATCCACACGCGCCACCCGGAGCGTGATGCCGCTTCGGGCCTGACGTTCGTCGCAGCCTGATACGAGCGCCTTTCGGGGCGTGATGCCGCTTCGGGCCTGACGTTCGTCGCAGCTTGATACGAGCGCCTTCTGGTGCGTGATGCCACTTCGGGCCTGGCGTCCGTCGCAGCCTGGTACGAGCGCCTTCTGGGGCGTGGGGTGTCGGGCCTGGCGTTCGCGGTCAGAGCTCGGCTGAGCCGTGCTGGCGTAGGGTCGTCGGCAACGACAGGGCGTGATCGATGCAGGCACGGATGTCGTCGAAGTTGGTCAGGCCGTACCAGAACACCGTCCAGTTCTCGTTGCGGTAGCTGCCCTCGGCCTGCTGAAAATACCAGGGGTTGATCTCGTTGCCGTTCCGGGCGCGCCAGAACAGCTTCGGGTTCTCGTTCTTCATCCGCGTCCAGAGCGAGCCGCCGATCCCCACGCCCTGCGCCTCCGTGGTCACCGCGAACTTGTCGAGGTACGGCGTCAGGGGCGCCCTCTCGCCCGCGTCGAGCGTGAGGATCGCCGTCGCCCGGTACGAGTCGGACAGGTAGATGCGGTAGAACGGCTTCTTGTCGAAGTAGTGCTCGTCGAGCTTCCGCTCGAAGCACGCCTCGAGCAGATCGCGCAGCCGGTCGCGATCGATGCCGTCCAGCGTGTCGTGCCGCAGGATCCGCTCGCCGCGGCGGACCAGCGTGCCGGACCCCGTGTGCGTGAAGAGCTCCTTCGCCAGGTGATCCGGCGATGTGATCGACACCGAGGAGGTCGCCGGCAGCCCGTCGAGCAGGAGCTTGATCTCCTGCAGCTTGAGCCGCATGCCCCCGGTGAGCCAGGGCTGGGTGACGAGGCCCGCGTAGTCCTCCTCGAGGTTGATGGCCGAGATGATGCGCCCATGCTCGTCGAGGAGGCCGCCCGTGCTCGTGAGGAAGATCATCTTGAACGGCTGCGTCGCGAGCGCGAGCTCGCGCGCGGCCACGTCGGCGTTGATGTTGACGATCTGCCCGCCCGGCGTCTCGCCGAGGCAGGCGAGGATGGGCAGGTGCCCCGCGCGGAGGCTGGACCTCACCGCGTCGACGTGGACGCGCTCCACCCTGCCCACCAGCCCGAGGCGCCCCTCGTCCATCAGCGACGCCTCGAAGACGCCCGCGGTGATCGGCCGCGTGCGCGTGCCCATCTCCTCGAGCGCCTCGACGAGCCGCAGGTTCTCGCGGAGGAAGACGCGGCGAGCGATCTCCAGGACGCGGGGCGTCGTGACGCGCAGCCCGTCGACGCGCTCGGTCGGGATGCCCGCCTCGGCGAGCGCCCGATCGAGCTGCGGCCCGGCGCCGTGGATCACGATGGGATACAGCCCGACCTGGTTCAGGAACACGAGCGAGGTCGCGAGCGCCTCGATGTCCTCGTCGAGGATGGCGCCGCCGACCTTGATGACGGCGAATTTCTGCTGATCGACGGCCGCGTACTGCTTCAGGTACTGCTCGACCTCCTTGCGGCTGCCGAGGTTCCTGAGGAGGCGGACGATGACGTCTTGCGTCGAGCCCATCGTGGTCACCACCCGTTGGCCAGCACGTCCATCACGGCCTTCTGCACATGCAGCCGGTTCTCGGCCTCGTCGATGACCATGGATGCGGGCGAGTCGATCACCGCGTCCGTGACCTTGACGTTGCGCCGGGCCGGCAGGCAGTGGGAGAAGAGCCCCCCCGCGGTGAGCGCCATCTTCTGCTCGTCGACGATGAAGTGCTTGTGCCTGTCGCGGATGGGCTTCTCCTGCTCCCAGCGCCCGAAGTAGGGAATCGCGCCCCAGCTCTTCGCGTACACGACGTGGGCGCCCCGGTAGGCGGACTCGATGTCGTGGGTGATCGAGAGCTTCCCCCCGCTCTCGGCGGCGCTCTTCCTGGCGGCGTCGAGGTAGCGCTCGTCGAGGTGGTACTCCTCGGTGGGGCAGAGGAGGGTGACGTCCATGCCGAGCTTGGAGGCGATGAGAACGGCCGAGTTGGCGACTGCGGTGTTGAGCGGGCGCGGGTGGTACGTCCAGGTGAGGACGAACTTCTTGCCGTCGAGGCGGCCCAGGCGCTCCTTCATGGAGAGCGCGAGCGCGAGCTCCTGGCACGGGTGGGTGATGGTCTCGAGGTTCACGACCGGCACGGTCGCGTGACGGGCGAACCCCTGGAGCACCTTGTCCTGGCGATCCTCCTCCCAGCGCTGGAACTTGGGGAACGCGCGCACGCCGATGAGGTCGGCGTAGCGCGAGAGCACGCGCGCGACCTCCTGGACGTGCTCCTCCGGCTCGCCGTCCATCACGGCGCCGTCCTCGAACTCGATGGGCCACGCGCCTCGCCCAGGCTCGAGGATCACAGCGTGGCCGCCGAGCTGCCGGATGCCGACGTCGAAGGAGGTGCGCGTCCGCAGCGAGGGGTTGAAGAACACGAGCGCGATGGTGCGATCCTTGAGGCTCGAGCCGATCGGCCTCCGCTTGAAGCGCTGCGCGCGCTCGAGGAGGCCCTCGATCTCGGCGCGTGTGTAGTCCATCGTGGTCAGGAAGTGCCGCATCGAAAGCCTCCTCGTCTGCGCAGCGCGGAGCGGGCGCTCGCATTGGAGCAATCCTGGCGGCGATGTCAACGATGCACGCAGGCCGGCGCGGCGCGCGCCGTCAGACGGAGTCGAGCGCCGGATCCGCGCGGCGGCCGCGCTCCCCGGCGGGAGCGGCGCACGCCGGCGTCGAGCGGCTGGGCTCAGCCGACGACGTCGGGCCTCGGCGGCAGGTACGGCGCCACGCCCGGAGGCCGCTCATGATACCACCTCTCGTGCATCGGCACGACGCCGCTGGGTCCTCTGCGCGCCCCGCGCATCCACGGCGCGATCGAAGGCGGCCGCCTCCGGAGGGGTCCCCCCGACCGTGCACGTGCACGGTCGGGAAGAAACAGATGCCCTGTCAGGATTGCACGGGCTGATTTCAGGATCGAAAGGATGGACACACGTCCCCTACGAAAAATGCGCGGAAATCCACGGGGTAACGCTTGGTCCGCATCCTGCTAAACGTGGAAACGGAGCGCCCGTGACGGTTTCCCCCCCCCACCGTCGAATGGGCGCTCTTTTTTTGTGCACCTGCGGCGGCGTGGCGTGAGCACGCAGGGGTTCCGGTGACGCTGGTCGTGATCCTCACGGTGCGGTGCGAGGCGCTCGACGCGTTCCGCGCGTACGAGAGGAAGGCTGCGGCCGTGATGGCCCGGTACGGCGGCGCGATCGAGCGGACCGTGGTGACCGCGCCCGACAGTTCTGGGCGCAGCCTGAAGGAGATTCACCTCGTCACCTTTCCGGACGAACAAGCCTTCTCGGCGTACCGCCGCGACGGCGAGCTCGGCGCGGTGGCGCACCTGCGGGACGCGTCGGTCGTGCAGACCGAGATCCTGCGCGGGGAAGAGGGGCCGGACTACCACGCTGCCTGCGGCTGACCGGCGCCGCGCGGCCGAGCGCGCGCCTCGACATCCCGGGGGTGCAACCCCGGTGAGCACCTCAGCTGCGAACGATCGAGATCCGAGGATCCGAGAGCAACCAGAAGTAGATGCCCAGCTGACCCGCGATGAGGGCGAACGCCACCGCGAGCCCGACCGGCCCGATCTCCTTGAAAACGTCGCGCCCCACCGCGGCGATCAGCCCGATGCCGATCATCGAATAGGATTGAAATCGCCTCACCTTCTGCGCGTGCGCGACGAGCGCGTCCCGGGCCAGGTAGGGGCTCACGAACCCGAGCGCGACGCCGGGCAGGGTGGGCCAATACGACAGCGCATGCACGGTGAGCATGACGGCGCCAATCATTCACCGATCCAGAGCGGCCGGGCTGGAACAAGCGCGCGCTGGATCGCGCTGCGCAGGATGCTGAAGGAAGTCGCCTGGGTGGCGAGGTTCGTCGCCTCCGATCACCGAAACGCTGGCCGGGTTTCGCCGTTATTTGCTGCCGCTTGCGAGGTGCCGAAGAAGCGGCGCTCCAGGGCGAAGCCGGCCGGCCGAGGCGCCCGCGGCCGCGCCACCGCCGGCCTGACGCCCCCGGCTCACCTGTCGCCGCTCTCGTCCCGCTCCGGCGCGTCGTCGTCCAGGAGCGGCGCCACCTCGGCCCAGAGCGCGTCCAGATCGAGCTCCAGCCCGTCCAGCCCCGGTACGCGCACCTTGCCTTCCGATGCGGGCAGCCGCTGCACGTAATACCCGTCGGGGCCGAGCTCGCACAGCTCGAAGAGCTGCGCCTCGGGATCCACGAGCCAGTACCAGCGCACCCCGAAGCGGGCGTACTCGATCGCCTTCTCCATCCGGTCGCGCCGCACGTCGCGCGGCCGCTGCGAGAGCACCTCGACCACCACGGTCGGGGGGATCCGGGAGAGCGCGTCCCGGCCGCGAAGAGGCGCGCCCTGGGCATACATGCACACGTCGGCCTTGCGCCCGCGGCGCGCCGATACGCCGAGCTTGTACTCCGAGCCAAACACCCAGCCGCCCCGCGGTCGGGCCCATCCGCGGAGCACCTCGATCAGCCAGCTGACCACCGCTTCGTGCAGCGTCGTCGGCACCTCTTCCTCCACGAGATGACCGTCCAGGAGCTCACCCGGCTGGTCCTCCTCCAGGTCGGCCCACTGCTCCAGCGTCATCAGCTCAGGTCGGAGGAGCTCCGCTGTCGCTGTCGAACCCATGCCACCCATCGTACCACCCTCGGGCCTCCCGCGACGCGCCACGCATGGCCCACCCCCCGCGCCATGCCCGGTGGCGCCCCTCACACCCGGAGCACCACCCCTCTCGCCCGCTCGCCCGTCGCCTCGGCGATCGCCTGCACGTAGAGCCGCACCTGCGCCTCCTGCGCCGCGTGCGCCGTGCCCGCGTCCGAGCCGGTCTTGAAATCGACCACGGTCCAGACCCCCACGTCGCCCACGCTCTCCCGGAACGAGAGATCGACGACGCCCTCGGCGATCGTCCCGTCCTCGAGCCGCAGGAGCAGCGGCGTCTCCCGCTCGCATCCGCCGCGCGCCGCGCTCTCCGCCGCGCGCCGGAGCAGCGGGTGCTCGAGCGCCGCGACCGCCGCCGCGACCGCCGCGTCGACCTCCTCGGCCGGCGCCCCCAGGAGCCGCGCCTGCGCCGCGGCCACCGTCCTCACCTCGTCCTCGCCCGCCCGGAGGTCCACCTCGGCGAGGACGGCGTGCACAAGCGTTCCGAAGCGCTTGCCGTAGGGCCGGCCCTCGCGCGCGATCGCCGTCTGCTCGAACGAGATCACCGGCAACGCGTCCGCCCGATCTCGCCGCTCCGCCCCGGCCACCGCCGCTTCCGCCGCCTCGTGGCTGATCTGCGTCGCCGTCTTCACGCGCAGCGCCGCCACCGCGCCATCCAGGAGCGCCCGCTGCCGCGCCTCCAGCCACACCTCGTGCCCGCGCTGCCCGAGCTCCCCCGCGCCCGCCGCCGCCGCCCCGGCCCCGCTCGCGTCCGCCTGCAGGATCCGCTGCTGCCGGAGCCCGGCCTCCGGCTCGCGATCCAGGTCGAGCGTGCCCGGATCCCACCACACGACGCGGTGCGACCCCGCCATCGGCGTGTGCTCCCCGGGCGCGACAGCGTCGCGCTCGTCGGCCTCGCACCGCGCCGGGCGCTCCAGCACCGTGTCGGTCCCGAACGGAGGGCAGCCGAGGTCCTCGCAGCGCCGCGCGCTCCGCCGGTCGCGCGGCGCCGGGTAGAGCACGGGGTGCAGCACGTCGAGCCAGCCGTCGCTCGATCCGTCGCCCGGGCGCGCGTCGCCCACCGCGGGCACCACGAGCAGCTCGCGCGCCCGCGTCGCCGCCACGTACGCGAGCCGCACCGCCTCCTCGCGATCGCGGCGCAGCACCTCGTCGCGGCGCTCGCAGAGCTCCGCGGGCACGCAGCCCGCGATCGGCTCCGCCCACAGGCCGAGCTCCTGATCCACGTGCCGCGACGGGTGCTGGTGCACCGCCGGCGACGCCGGATCCGCCAGGATCACCACCGGGAACTCGAGCCCCTTGGCACGGTGCACCGTCATGATCCGCACCCCCTCCGTCCCCTCCTCGACGACAGGCGCCTCGGCGACCTCGCCCCGCTCGGCGTCCACCTCGAGCCGCTCCACGAACGCCCGGAACGACGTCGCGCCGCCCGACTCGAACCGCCGCCCGAGATCCATCACCCGCAGCACGTTCGCGAGCGCCTGCTCCCCCGTCGGCCAGATCGCGATGCCCGCGTGCGCGCGCGTCTCGTCGAGGAGCCCGCCGATCGTGTCCGCGATCGGCCGCCGGTTGCGCTCGCGGTGCAGGCGCCCGAGCACCGCGAGCGCCTCCGCGACCTCCCGGAGCGGCCGCGCCCCGCCCTCGGCCACGAGATCGAGCGCCCCGTCGTCGGGCTGAAACAGCGGGTGCAGGCGCTGGAACCTGTCGCGGTACAGGAGGAGCACGTCGTCGGTCAGCGCGAAGAGCGGCCCGCGCAGCGTCGCGTACACGCTGAGCTCGTCGTCCGGCCACTCGATCGCGAGCAGCGCGCTCCGCACCGCCATCACCTCCTCGCGATCGTGGAACGACCGCCCGCCCACGAGCACGTGCGGGATCCGCCGCGCCTCGAGCGCCCGCACGTAGGCGCGGGTCGCGTCCTCGCCGAACGTCTGGAAACGCTTGAACAAGAGGCAGATGTGCCGCGCTTCGATCGGCACCCGCTGACCCGGGCGCTCGCGCTCGGTCACCGTCCATCGCGGGCCGCTCATCGTGCCCCGGCCGCCCCGGCCGCCGTGGATGAGCTGGTGGACGAAGGCGCCCACCGCGTCCGGGATCGACTGCCGCACCCGGTAATCGGAGATCTTCCCGAAGTCGCCGTACGGCCGCGGCACCGGGAGCGCGATCACCGTCGGCTGGCCCACGGGGTCGTCCCGGAAACGCTCGAGCGCGACGTACCGCGCCTGGCTCGCCGCGCCCTCGCCGGACCCGCCCTGCATCCGCGGCGCGAACGCCGCGTTGACGGCCTCCTGGATCGACGGGGCGCCGCGGAAGCTCGTCGAGAGGTACAGCACGCTCGCGCCGCACGCGACGAGCCGGGCCTTCGTCGCCTCGTAGAGCGCGACCTCGGCGCGGCGGAAGCGGTAGATCGACTGCTTCGGATCGCCGACGACGAACAGCTTGCCGGGCACCGGGCGCGCCCGCGTCCAGTCGATCTCGGCCGGGTCGTCGGCCGCGAGCAGGAGCAGGAGCTCCGCCTGGAGCGGGTCGGTGTCCTGGAACTCGTCGACGAAGAGGTGCGAGAAGCGGAGGTTCAGCTCCTCGCGGACGGCGCGGCTCGAGCGGAGGAGGTTCCTGGCGCAGAGGAGCAGGTCGAGGAAGTCGAGCTTGCCGGCGCGCGCCTTGAGCGCGTCGTAGGCGTCGATCGGCGGCCGGAGCTCGCGCGAGAGGCAGGCCGCGAGGTCGGCGCTCGCGGCCGTGAGCACGGCGTCGAGCTCGGCCTTCACCCGGTCGCGCTGCGCGAGCACCTCGGCGCGCGAGAGGTCCGCGCCGAACGCCTTGCCCGAGCCCTTCCAGCGCCATTCCTTCCAGCGGGCGAGCTCGCCGAGCTCGGCCTCGAGCCCGTCGTGATCGCGCCCGCCCGTCACCTCCTCGCGGCGGCGGAGCTCCGCGAGGTACCGGTCGAGGTTCCTGAGGCTCTGCGCGAGGTAGTCGCCCTCCCGGTCGGCCTCGGCGCCGAGGTCCGCGAGGACCGCGAGGCGGCAGAGGATCTCGTCGATGGCGCGCTCGCGATCGAACGGATCGCGGCGCCAGGGGCGCGTGAAGTCGCGGTGCTCGGCGAGCTTGAGCGCCGCGCTCCGGAGCAGGTCGCGCGGGCCGTGCGCGCCGTCGCGCGGGCGCCGGCGCAGGATCCGGCGCACGCCCTCGGGCGGGTCGTTCAGGGTGCGCTGGAACCAGGCGTCGAAGGCCTGGTCGAAGAGCGCCTCGGCCTGGTCCGCGGCCGCGACCTGGAACAGCGGGTCGACGCGCGCCTCGACCGGCCACTCGCGCAGGAGGTCGGCGCAGAACGAGTGGATGGTGCCGATGCGGGCCGCCTCCAGGTGCGCGAGCGCCTCGTCGAGCCGCGCGCGCTCGGCCGGGCCGGACCTCGCGTCGCCGCGCGCCCGCTCGATCTCGGCCCGAAGGCGCAGCTTCATCTCGCCGGCCGCCTTCTCCGTGAAGGTCACCGCGACGATGCGATCGAGCGTCCCGCCCCCCTCCTCGGGCGCCCTCCGCAGCACGGCGACGATCCGCGACACGAGCGCCGTCGTCTTGCCGGTGCCCGCGGCGGCCTCGACGACGAGCGTCGTCCCGAGATCCTCGCGGATGCGGCGGCGGGCGGGCTCGTCCACGAGCTCCCGCGCGCCGCGCGCCCGGGCCGCGTCGGCGCTCACGCGCGCCTCCGAGCGGGATCAGCGCGCTGCGCGGGGCGGCGCTGCGCGGGGCCGCGCGGCGCCGCGCCGGCCAGGCTCGGGGAGGGGAGGAGTGCGTGCGGCACGAGTCGCGTGTCGGAGCTGTCGGGGGGGATAGGGTGGCTCAGATCGGCGTGGAGGGAAACGCTGCACCGACCGCCCTGCCGGGGCCCCGGTCCGGGCGCCGCGCCGCACCGGAGCGCCGCGCCGGGGAAACCGGAGCGCCGGGACGCATGGGCGCAAAAATACTGAGAAATCTCTGGTTTGCGCCTTTGCGTCTTTGCGTCTTTGCGTTGAAATTCTTCCTCGGGATCCCTGGCCAGATCTCCGGCACGCTGTACTAGCAGCAGGAAGACCTGATCCATGCGCGTCGAGTCGATGAGCCCTGGAGCGCGGTGGTGGTACGCGCTCAAGCCCGCGAGCTGGCCCAAGGTGCTCGTCCCGGCCGTGTGCGGGCAGGCCGTGGGCGCGGCCGTCGCCGGCCGGGTGTCCGCGGGCGCGCTCGCCTTCGGCGCGCTGTGGATGATCGCAGACGTCGCCTTCGTCGTGCTCCTGAACGACTGGGGCGATCGCGAGGTCGACGCCCTCAAGCGGCGCATGTTCCCGGACGGCTGCTCGCCGAAGACCATCCCGGACGGCATCCTTCCGGCCCACGCGCTCCTCCTCGCCGGCCTCGGGGCCGGCGCCGCCGCGCTGATCGTCGCCGGGGGCGCCGGCATCGCGCTCGATCGCCCGCTGCTGCTCCCCCTGGCCGCGGTCGGCCTGCTCGTCTTCGCCGCGTACACGTTGCCGCCGCTCCGGCTCAATTACCGGGGCGGCGGCGAGCTCCTCGAGATGATCGGCGTCGGCGGGGTGCTGCCGCTGCTGCACGCGTATGCGCAGTGCGGCGCGTGGGCGCCGGCGTGGCTCGCGGCGCTCCTGCCGGGCCTGCTCGCGCTCGCGCTGGCGAGCGCCCTGGCCAGCGGGCTGTCCGACGAGGAGAGCGACCGCGCCGCCGGAAAGCGTACCGTGACCGCGCTGCTCGGCAACGCGATCTCGCGCCGGGTCACGGAGGCCCTCGCCGGCCTCGGCCCGCTCCTCTGGCTCGGGGCGCCCCTCGTCGCCGGGGGCGCTCCGCCGACCTGGTCGATCGCGCCGGCGGCGGCCATTGCGCTCTGGTTCAGGGAGCGGCTCGTCGAGAAGAGCCCGGAGGCGGTGACGAACGCCTTCGCCGCGCAGGCGGCCTACAAGCTCGAGCTGCACCGCGCGATCTGGTGGGGGACGGCCGCCCTGTCGGCGGCCGTGCTCGCCGCCGGGCTCGCCGCCGGCGGGGGGACGAGGTGATCGGCGCCCCGGCCGTCCCCGCGATCCCCGCCGAGGCGCGCGACGAACTCGCGCGCCTCACGCCGCTCCTCGGTGCGCGGGCCTCTGTCGCGCCGGGCCGGCCGTGCGCGCCCACCCCCGTCGCGCTGGTCGAGCAGGTCCTGGGCGGCAGCGAGGACACCGAGCGCGCGCGGGCCTTCGCGCGTGGGCTCGCCGAGGTGATTCGCGCGGTCGCCGATAACTTCCCCGACAACATCTTCTGGGACCTCGACTACCTGGCGTGCTGCCTGTGGCAGGCCGGGAGCGCCCCCGCGATCGGCGACTTCGCCCGCCGCGTGGTGTCGCTCTGCGTGGGCTTCGGCAACAAGTCGAAGCTGCGCTTCCGCTACGCGCACGACTTCCTCTACGGCTACGACTGGGCCCGCTGGGTGATGCGCAAGCCGGACGAGCGCGCGGGCGTCGGGCCGTTCGACCTCGCGTTCTTCGACTACCTCGACGGCCGGCAGAAGGCGCTCGTCGAGCTCGTGGCCAGCAACGATCGCAAGTACTCCCAGCTGAACGGCCGGGAGTACCGCAACCCCTTCACCTTCCTCCGCGAGCCGCCCGAGGAGTCGCAGCTCCACTACCTGCTCGCCCAGGTCGACCTCATCCCGCTCAAGGCGTGGCGCCTCGACGGCGAGCGCCGGTGGGACCTCCCGTTCACCGATCTGCGCGCCAAGCTGGCCGAGCGCCTCGGCCTGTCGCGGGGCAGCGGACGATGAGCGCGACGAGCGGCCGGCCGGGGGCGCTCCGGGCCTGGCTCGCGGCGTCGCGGCTCCCGTCGCAGCCGACCCTCGCGCTCCCGCTGCTGCTCGGGCAGCTGCTCGGCGCGCGGACGGCCGGCCGCCCGCTCGACCTCGGGACGCTCGCGGCGGTCCAGCTCTTCGGCCTCCTCGACCAGCTCTTCATCGTCTACGCGAACGACGTCGCCGACCAGGAGACCGATCGCCGCAACCGGACCGCCTCCCCCTTCTCGGGCGGCTCGCGCGTGCTGGTCGAGCGGCGCCTCTCGCCCCGCGCGCTCGGTGGCGCTGCCGTCGCCTGCGCCGCGGCGCTCGTGGCCGTCTCGGCGGCGCTCGCCGCGGCGGTGGGCGCGCCGCTCCTCGTGGTCCTCGCGATCGCGGCGCTCCTGCTCCTCTGGGCCTACAGCTACCCGCCGCTCCGCCTCTCGTACCGCGGCGGCGGGGAGCTGCTCCAGATGGTCGGGGTCGGCGCGGTCCTGCCGCTCTACGGCTACCTCGCGCAGGGGGGCGACCTCGAGCGCTTCCCGTTCGCGCTGCTCGCCTTCCTGCTGCCGAGCCACCTCGGCTGCGCGATCGCCACCGCGCTCCCGGACGAGCCCTCGGATCGCGAGAGCGACAAGCGGACGCTGCCCGTGCGCGTGGGCGGAGAGCGGGCCGCGCTGTGCGTGGCGCTCCTGAACGGGCTCTCGCTCCTGCTCGCGCCGGTCGGCCTGGGCGCGGTGGGCCTGCGCCCGGGGCCGGGCCTGCTCGTGCCGGCGGCGGCGGCGCTCGTCGTGCTGCTGGCCCGCCCGGCGCCGCCGGGCTCGCGCCTGCTTCTCGTCCGGGTCGCGGCCGCGGGGACGGCGACGCTGTCGCTTGTCGCCATCACCGCCCTCGCGCTCGCCGCGCGCTGAGGAGGGCGCGGCGGTGACCCACGAGTTCCTGCTGCTCTCGCTCCTCTTTCTCCTGCCAGGGGGCGTCATCTGGCTCGCGCGCCCGGATCTGCGCTCGCTGATGAAGCGGATGGCGCTGGCCTCGCTGCCGTTCGCGGCGACCGAGCGGCTGTTCTACCCGAGCTACTGGACGCCCAAGTTCCTGTTCGACCTGGCCGATCGGATCGGGTTCGGCATCGAGGACGTGCTGTTCGTCGCCGGTCTCAGCGCCTTCTCGTCCACCGCGTATGCCGTGGTGTTCCGCCGCGCGCCGGTGCCCTGCGCCGCGCCGGGCGCGCGACCGTGGTTGCGGGCGGCGGCGGGGATCGCGCTCGCGCTCGCGGCGGCCGTGGCGCTGCTCGCGGCCGGGGTGCCGGTCCTCTATGCCGCGGTGGCGGCCATGGGCGCGGTCGCCGTGGCGCTGCTCGCGACGCGCCGCGACCTGATCGTGCCGAGTCTGCTCGGAGCGCTCCTGTCGGCGACCGTCTATCTCTGCCTGTGCCTCGTCTTCGCGGCGCTCGTGCCCGGCGTGTTCGAGCGCACGTGGCGGCCCAGCGCGCTGCTCCCGGGCAAGGCGCTCCTCGGCGTCCCGCTCGACGAGATCCTGTACGGGCTCGGCGCGGGCCTCGTGGCCACGGTGTTCCCGGCGTGGGCCTTCGGGTTCAGGTACGGACACGCCGGAGGCGCCGGGGATTGAAATTCCCCCGGCGCTTCCGGCGCGTCTTTTCTTCCGTCGGAGCGGAGTTGCTCAGGGCGGCGGCGGCCGTCGAGCGGCCGCCCCATCCATCAGCCTGAGCGTCAGCAGCTGTTGCTCAGTTTGCGGTTACAACCACCTCTGAGCCGTTGTACGTGACCATTTGATCTGGAGCAGCAGTGACGTCGACGCCGGCGCCATGATCGGAGCCTACCAGCACGACCCTGAACGTCCTGCTGGCCGGCATTCCGGGATAGCTCCCCTTCCTTGCGCCAATGGTCAACGCCTTGGCAGAGTCGTCCCATGTGAGTGGGATTGTCGAGTGTTGACCTTCCTCATAGTTATAGGTGTCGCCCTCGTCCTCATAAATAGTGAAGGACCCGTCTTGGCCTGTATAGATCCGGATCTCCAGCGGGTCGATGCTCTGCGTTGCATACTGGATGCTGGGACCCATGGGAACGATCGAGCCCGCTTTGACGTAGAGCGGCATCTCGCTCAGCGGCGCGGGAGCCGAGACCGTACGCCCGCCGTCTGTCGTCGCGCCTGTCCAGAAATCGTACCAGGTGCCCGCGGGGAGATAAACGGAGCGGCTGGTAGCGCCCGCGGTGGTCACTGGATTGACCAGGAAGGCAGGGCCGAACAGGAACTGATCCTTGATGCCGAATACCTTCTCATCATTGGGATAGTCGAAGACCAGGTGCCGCATCATGGTGTAGCCTTCGCTGGTCACCTTCCATGCCAATGAGTAGATGTAAGGCATCAGCCGATAGCGCAGGTTGTCGATCTTGAGGAGATTGGCCTTGGTGGCAGCGCTCCAGCTGTTGCTGTACAGTTCCCTTGTACCGCCGCCATGTATCCGGAAAATCGGGTTGAAGGCGCCATACTGAAACCAGCGGGTAAAGAGCTCATTGTTCGCGCTGGTGGTCCAGTCCACGTTGTGGCCCCAGTACCCGCCTATGTCAGTGGTCCAATAGGGCATCCCCGCGATCGAGAAATTGAGCCCCGCGGGGATCTGCCTGGCAAAGGTTTGAAAATTGCTGTCAATGTCTCCCGACCAGCACGTCGTGGCATATCGCTGCTGGCCGGCAAAGGCGCTGCGGCTGAGGACGTAGACTCGCTTCTGTTTCGGACCGGTGGCGCGCCAATGCTCGTACAACCCCTGGGCGTGTCCCAGGGGATAAGCATTCACGTACAGCGCCCCCTTGCCGAGCTCGGTATCAGCCGCCCGCACATTGACGGGGTCCGGATAGCCCTGAGGCTCGGTGTTGTCGGCCCAGATGCCGTCCCAGCCATGCGGCCCCAGCAGGCGATCATGGATCTGCTGGTACACCAGAGCTCTGGCGTCGGGGTTGAATGTGTCATAGAAATGGTGTGTGCCGCCGCTGGCGAACAGCGCTCCGATGTCGTCGAGCGCATTGAAGTTGTCCATCTCTCTCGCCTTCATCTCCGTGTTCACGCGTTCATACAACGGCCAGATCGATATCATCGTATGAATGTTGGCTTTGTGCATCTCGGAGACGAGAGCTGCTGGATCTGGATAGCGTCTTTGCTCCATGAAGTGGGAGCCCCATGCGTACGGATTCCAGTAATCCCAGTCTTGAACGATGCAGTCGACCGGAATGTTGTTGTTGCGGTAGCCGTCCTTGATCCTTAGCAGCTCAGCCTGGCTACCGTACTTGTCCTTCGACTGGAAGAGACCGTAAGCCCACTTCGGGAACAATGGTGCTGCGCCGGTTGCGGTGCGGTATCGGGCTACGACCTGGTCGATGCTTGGACCATAGAAGAAGTAGTAGTCCACCATCTCGCCGGCTTCGGACGAGTAGCTGTACTTGGTGTTGTTGGACCTGGTCCCGTCGAAGGTCGAGGCGGAATAGTTGTCCCAGAAAATTCCGTAACCCCTGTTGGACACCAGCACCGGAACGTTGATCTCCGTGTTGGCGTTGATGATACGTCGAGTCGTTCCCTTGCGATTCATTGCGTTGTCCTGGTGCTGGCCAAGACCGAACAACGCTTCGTTGGCGGGTGAGTTGAAGGCGGTCTCGACGCGATTCGTGCTGACGCCCTCGACGGTCGCGGGTGTCAAGGTTTTGCTATCTTCCGCCAGGATGACGCTATCGTTCAAGTCGGTATAGGTGACCAGGCCGTTGGTCGTGTCGACGTTGGCCTTCAGGCGTGATGTGGTAATGGTCACGGTCCCCGAGTTCTCTGCGATGCAAAAGCTCGGTGTGTCCCACTTCTTATTGACAGACAGAGAAGCCTTGTCGGGGAGTGAAGGAGCAGTGGCGTACTGGACTCTGATTATGCTCTCGTTGCAAACTTCCAGTCTCAGCAGGCCGGTTTCCAGGTTGAAGGTGATGCCGTTGGCGTCGGCAGTATAGAGCCCAGTCTCCGGAGGTGCAGGCGGGCATTCGAGCTGGTCGCCGCCGCCCTCGCCGCCGGCGCCGCCGCCGCCGCCGGCGCCGCCGATCCCGGTCGTGCTGGACGCACCGCCTCCCATCCCGGTCGTGCTAGCGGCGCTGGTCGTCGTGCCGCCGGCGCCCGGACCGGGGTCGGACCCGCCCGAGCATGCGCCGCCAAGCGGCAAGAGACCGACCAGAGCCGCGTATAGATAATGATTGATCGACTTCAACTTTCGCATGACTCCTCGCGAGCAACCGAGTCCACAATGGTCTTCATTGCATTCGTCGATTTGTGCAAAATGTAAGAGTGTTTGCTGTCGCCGTGCGGTTGGGGCAGGGAGCTGCTTCCGCCTACGCTTCGCACCGCTGACTCAGGGCAAGAGCACCCAACAGCAGCTCGCTGAGACCGCTCCCTTGAGAGGGGCGGAGGGGCGACAGAATACGGCGCGGGCAAGCTGCTGGTGCCGGACGAACTCCGGGGGCGAATTCAACATCTACTGCCGAAGACGGAGCCGAAGCCGCAGGGCGGCCGGCCGCGGGCGCCTGTTCGGAGCGTCCCGACGGGAATCTTGTTCGTGCTCAAGACGGGGATCCCTTGGAAGTACTTACCGCAACATAGGTTATCCCGTTCCTAAGGTTGCCATCCGGCGCGCTTCGCCAGCATCGCCGGATAAGAGCTCATCTCTGGTGGACAGGCCCCCAGGATTTCATGTCAGTCGTCGAGTAACCGAGGATTGTCGCGTCCTCTGGTGGATCAACCTGACAAAACGCCAATCACCATCGATCCGCAATCGCTTCAGCGACGGCCGAGCGAACGGAATCGGTGCCAAAATCGACCGAAATTCATCAGATGATGAACGTCTCGATGCGCATCACGACCCGAGTAAGGCGGACGAAGAGATGCCCCTCGATCAAAATGTGAACGATCACATGGCCGATGTCAACGCCGATCGACCGGCCCGCGGGTACCCTCGAGCCCGAGCGAGGACAAGGCTGGCGGGGCTCCTCCGGAGCGCCGCGTCAAGAGGGGCGGGCGCCGGACCGCGAGCATCGCGGGATAGCATCCTGGAACAATCTCCTGTCACGGAAATGTGAAGGAGTGGCACGCAGCTTCGCAACTCTTCGCTGATGACTGACCAGGAGCGATGAGTAAGCTCGCGGAGAGGTTGGCGATGACCAAGAAATATCCCGTGATCGGGCGGGCCATGTGCGGTTTCTTGTGCAGCGTTCTCGTGGCTTGCAGTAACGAGCCCGCGGCCGATGGACTTGGCGAGGCGGGCCATGGCGGTTTCGGAGGTGCGGCAGGTGCGGGTGCAGCCGACGGGGGCGGTGCGGCCGGTGGCGGCGGGGCAGGAGGCGTGGCCGGTGGCGGCGGGGCAGGAGGCGTGGCCGGTGGCGGTGCGGGTTCGGGAGCGGACGCTGGTGGCGGAGGCTCGGCGGGTGACGGCGCGGGCGGCAGCGCGGGCTCGGGCGGCTCCGGCAATGCGCTCTGCACCGGGACGGCGGCGAAACCCGTGAAAATCTACATGATCGGCGACTCGACGATGAGCGTTTATGGGAGCGACCTGTATCCGCGCATGGGCTGGGGGCAGCCGCTCGGCAGCCTGTTCGATGCCCGCTGCGCGACCGTCGTGGACAAGGCGCTCTCCGGGCGAAGCTCGAAGAGTTTCTTCGACGAGGGGGCCTGGACGCCGATCAAGAGCACGCTCCAGAGCGGCGACTACGTGATGATTCAGTTCGGGCACAACGACGAGAAGAGAGACGACCCGACGCGCTATACGGATCCGCAAACGACGTACAAGCAATACCTGACCACTTACGTGAACGACACGCGCGCGAAGGAGGCGACGCCGATCTTGTTGACGTCGATCAATCGCAACAAATGGAGCGGGGGCCAGCTGTCAGACACGCATGGCGCCTATCCGCCCGCCGTTCGCGAGCTGGCGAGCTCGCTCGGCGTCGACTTGATCGACCTGACCGCCCTGACCGAAACGTACTTCGAGCGGATCGGTCAGGACGAGACCGCCAAGCTGTTCCTCATCTTGACTGCCGGTCAGTCTCCGAACTATCCGAGCGGCGTCACCGACAACACACACCTTCAAGAAACGGGGGCACGCGCGATCGGACAGCTAGCGATGGCGGAGGCGTACCAGCAGGAGCTCACGCTGGCGAGCAATCTCAAGGCCATACCTGTCGCGCCCTGAGCTCGGTCCTCACGGCGGGTTATCCGACGAGCAGAGCGTCCCGCGGGCGGCTCAATCGACAGATTCGACGCAATCCACCCCGTCGCTCACGGCGTGGTCGGCCACGATCGTGTCGTCCATGGATATCCAGACGTCGTCGCTCGATTCGAAGGAGAAAGAGCTCCCCCGCGCGTAGGTGAACGGCACCTCGAGCTCGACGGTGAAGCCGAAGTTGTGCGCGTAGCCCTCGTTGCCGAAGCCACGGCCGTCGAGGGAATAGGAGCTCCTGCCGCCGAGCTGGCCACGGCCGCTCCGGAGCTCGAGGTGGATGAGCTGGTCGAACGTCTTGTTGACGACCGGGTCGTCGTGGAACCGTTCGTTGAAGCTGTCGTCGTCGCCGCCGGCGCCGTTCGCGGGTGGGGTCCCGACGACAGGCTTGCCGTTCCGGAGCTCTGTATCGGGCTTGAAGCTCTTTCCCCCGGTGGTCTGAGAGGGCCCGAGATCCGGGTGCTTCTCGGAGAAGTCGCGCACGGTCATGGGGAAGCTCGCCGTGCAGAGGCTCGTGTCGGGGGGCCCGGGACGAGGTCTGCCAGGAGCGCTGCCGCCGACCAGGAGAGCTCGGCCGCGCAGGGCCGCCGCGGCTCCCTCGCGGACCGCTGGTGCGCCAAAAAGCGCCACGGGATTGGAATTTCCCGGGCGCTTCTGGTGCTTTTCTTCAGTCGGAGCGGTGAGGGTTCAGGGCGCGGGCGATGCGGTCGTGTTCCAGACGCCTCCCGTGGCCGGGGGGATCGCCCGCGCCCGCCGCGTCACGGGAGCATCAGGACGCACTCGGTCCGGCAGACCGGGGTCGATCCGCCGCCGGCCGGCTGCTCGCAGATGGTTCGCTCGATCGATTCGGGGGGGCAGATGGAGCCCTCCACGCACTCGGTCCAGCACTCGCCGGGGTACGCGGCGTCGCCCATGCCGGTGCCGGTGCTGCCCGCGCCGGAGCAGACCTGCTGCTCGATGCTGCCCGGCGGGCAGTAGGGCTCCACGGGCACGCACTCGAAGAAGCAGCCGCCCCAGCCGCCGCCGCTGCCGCCGTAACCCGTGCCGACGCTGTCGCTGGGCTCGGGCATGCCGTCGTAGCAGACCTGCTGCGCCTGCGTGCCCGGAGGGCAGTAGGGCGCCACGGGCACGCACTCGGTCCAGCAGCCGCCCCAGCCGGTGCCGCTGCTGCCGCCGCTGCCGCCGGTGCCGGTGCCGGTGCCGGTGCTGCCGACGGAGACGGCGCTGCCGCTGCAGACGGTCTGCGGGATGGTGTCCGGCGGGCAGTAGGGCTCCACGGGCACGCACTCGGTCCAGCAGCCGCCCCAGCCGGTGCCGCTGCTGCCGCCGGTGCCGCCGCCGCCGGCACCGCCGAAGCCGCCGGCGCCGACGCTGGTGCTGACGTCGACATCGGGGCCGCCATCGCAGGCGGTCTGCGCCTGCGTGCCCGGCGGGCAGTAGGGCTCCACGGGCACGCACTCGGTCCAGCAATCGCCGGGGTAGGGGGGGGCGACCAGGTTGGCCCCGCCGTCGGAACCGCCGACGCCGACGCTGCTGCTGCTGCTGGCGGTGACGGTGGTGCCACCGCAGACGGTCTGCGCCTGCGTGCCCGGCGGGCAGTAGGGCTCCACGGGCACGCACTCGGTCCAGCAGCCGCCGGTGCCGCTGCTGCCGCCGCTGCCGCCGTAGCCGGCGCCGCCGCTGCCGCCGTAGCCGGTGCCGGTGCTGCCGGGGCCGCTGCCGCCGTAGCCGGTGCCGGTGCTGCCGGGGCCGCTGCCGCCGTAGCCGGTGCCGGTGCTGCCGGGGCCGCTGCCGCCGTAGCCGCCGGCGCCGACGCTGACGGAGGAGCCGCCACCGCAGACGGTCTGCGCCTGCGTGCCCGGCGGGCAGTAGGGCTCCACGGGCACGCACTCGGTCCAGCAGCCGCCGGGGTTCGGCGGGATCGCGACCCCGCCGGCCCCGCCGGTGCCCTCCCAGGCGCCAGCGCCGCCGGAGCCGCCGGAGCCGCCGACACCGACGCTGACGGCGATGGTGGTGCTGCCACCGCAGACGGTCTGCGCCTGCGTGCCCGGCGGGCAGTAGGGCTCCACGGGCACGCACTCGGTCCAGCACTCCTCGGGAGGAGGCATCGGCATCATGCCGCCGGTGCCCCAGCCGCCGACGCCGCTGGTGCTCGCGCTGCCCCAAGCGCCGGCACCATCGCTGCCGCCGGTCCAGCCGCTGCACACGGTCTGCTCGATGGTGCCCGGGGGACAGAACGGCTGCGGCGGGACGCACTCGGTCCAGCACCCGCCCGGATCGACCGGCATGGGGCCGCCGCCGGCCATGCCGCCCTGGCCCACGGAGGTGGTGGCGCTGGTGCTGCTGCCGCTGCAGAAGGTCTGCTGACTCCATCCAGGAGGACAGATGTTGTCGGGCACACACTGCTCCTCGCACATTTCGCCGATCTCGCACGGCGAACAGACCGTCTCCCAGTGGAAGCCAGGTCCGCAGTCGGGATCGGGCGGCGGCTCGCTCACGGACCCACAGCCCTGCCCCTTGGCACCGGTGAGCACCACGAGCGCGGAGAGCGCGACGAGCCCTTGGAGCGAGGAGCGAGCGGTCGACGAACGCGAGACAAGAGAGGAGAAGATCGCGAATCGCATGGGAATACTCCGTCCTGCGTGCCGGTGACAGACACGCGATCAAGGAACGATGGCTCTGCGCCGCGGCATGCGGAGCGCTGCTGCTCCGCGGCTTCGCTGCGCCACTCGGAGAGCTCGCGTGGAGCTAAAGCACTGGACGTGCCATGCTCGTCCGCCCGCTCGACGGTGCCTCCGCCGCCGGGCGTAGGCGTTTTGGCGGGCTTTTCGATGGGGTTTCGAGGGAGGAGGGCTCCCCTGTGCGACGCCGCAGAGCGTGGCCGGGCCACAGTGCGACGGAAGGAGCCGATCAAGTGCCAGATTGCGCCAACTGTGCCGCCGGGCCATGGGCGGGCGACCCAACCCAGGTTGAGGTCCGGGCGACCCGGCGACCCGGGGCGACCCGACCCAGCCCAGGTTGAGGTGCCCAGGTGCCCGACCCAGGTTGAGGTGCCCCAGGTTGAGGTGCCCGGCCATGCCGGCGACCCGACCCAGGTTGAGGTGCCCGACCCAGGTTTGAGGTGCCCCCCGGCGACCCGACCCAGGTTTGAGGTGCCCGACCCAGGTTTGAGCCGGCGACCCGACCCAGGTTGAGGTGCCCGGAGGTGCCCGACCCAGGTTGAGGTGCCCCGCAAGGTGCCCCGGTGCCCGGCGCCGATCGAGCGGCGGCTACTGCGCCGCGGCGCGCTGCACGTACGGCAGCCGCGCCGCCAGCTTCTGGACCTCGTCCGCCCCCTCGAGCAGCTGGGCGATCGGGTCCCACGTGCCCCGGAGCAGCGACTCGCGCGCCCCCGGCTTGATGGTGAACGGCACCGCGAGATCGCTCCCCGCCCGGACGACCTGCTCCTGCAGGTCGATCGTGACGAGCGTCGTGGGGTCGGCGCTCACGCGGGCCACGAGCGCGGCGCGGTGCTCGGGACCCACCGAGACGCAGGGGATGCCGAGCGTCGTCGAGTTGCCGAAGAAGATCTCGGCGAAGCTCTCGGCGATGACCGCCTTGAAGCCGGCCTTGGCGATCGACTGCGGCGCGTGCTCGCGCGACGACCCGCAGCCGAAGTTGCGGTCGGCGATCAGGATCGCGGCGCCCGCGAAGCGCGGGTCGTTCAGCGGGTGCTCCCGCTTCTCGCCGCGCTCGTCGAAGCGCACGTCCCGGAAGAGGTGCTCGCCGATGCCGTCGAAGGTGACGCACTTGAGGAAGCGCGCCGGGATGATGCGGTCCGTGTCGATGTCGTCCCCAGGAACGTGAACGGCGCGGCCGGTGACGGATTGGATCAAGTCGAGTGCCATGGAGATCTCCCTCGGGTGCGAGCGTCGTCAGATTCCGAACACGTCACGAGCATCGGCGATCTCGCCGCGAACCGCGGCGGCGGCCACCATCACCGGGCTCATGAGCACGGTGCGGCCCGTGGGGCTCCCCTGCCGGCCCTTGAAGTTGCGGTTCGACGAGGACGCGCACAGCTCCTCGCCGATGAGCTTGTCGGGGTTCATCGCCAGACACATCGAGCAGCCCGGCTCGCGCCACTCGAAGCCAGCCTCGCGGAAGACGCGATCCAGCCCCTCCGCCTCGGCCGCGCGCGCCACCTCCATCGACCCGGGGACCGCCAGCGCGCGCACGTGCGCCGCGACCTTGTGCCCCACGATGCGCCGCGCGACCTCCCGGAAATCCGAGAGGCGGCCGTTCGTGCAGCTGCCGATGAACGCGACGTTGATCTTCGTCCCCTCGATCGGCTTGCCGCCCTCGAGGCGCATGTACTCGAGCGCCTCGCGGATCAGCGCCCGCTCGGACTCGTTCGCCGCGTCCTCGGCCGCCGGGACCTTCTCCTTCACCGAGATCGCCTGGCCCGGCGTGATGCCCCACGTGACCGTCGGCGCGATCGCGCTCGCGTCGATCCGGACGACATCGTCGTAACGCGCGTCCTCGTCCGACGCGATCGAGCGCCAGTACCCGAGCGCCTCCTCCCACGCCTCCCCCTTCGAAGCGTACGGGCGGCCCTTGATGTAATCGAACGTCGTCTGATCCGGGTTGACGTACCCGACCCGGGCGCCGCCCTCGATCGACATGTTGCACAGGGTCATTCGCTCCTCCATCGAGAACCCCTCGATGGTCGAGCCGCCGTACTCGTACGCGTAGCCCGTGCCGCCGGACACGCCCAGCCGGCGGATGATCTCGAGGATGATGTCCTTGGCGTAGACCCCCGGGCCGAGCTTGCCCTCGACCTGGATCCGCCGGACCTTGAGCCGCTGGAGGCTCAGCGTCTGCGTGGCGAGGACGTCGCGCACCTGCGTCGTCCCGATCCCGAACGCGATCGCGCCGAACGCGCCGTGGGTCGAGGTGTGCGAGTCGCCGCACGCGATCGTCATGCCAGGCTGGGTGAGGCCGAGCTCGGGTCCGATGATGTGCACGATGCCCTGCCGCCCTGACTCGAGATCGAAGAAGGTGATCCCCTGCTCGGTGCACGCCTTCCTGAGGGCGTCGACCATCCCCTCGGCCAGCGAGTCCTTGAACGGCCGCTTGCGGTTGTCGGTGGGGACGATGTGATCGAGGGTCGCGAACGTCCGCTCGGGCATGCGCACGCGCAGGCCCAGGTCGCGGAGCATCCCGAACGCCTGCGGGCTCGTCACCTCGTGGATCAGGTGAAGGCCGATGAAGAGCTGGTCCTCGCCGTTCGGCAACGTGCGGACTTTGTGGAGGTCCCAAACCTTGTCATAGAGACTCTTACCCATGATGGCCTCTCGCGATGCGGCTGAACGCGGCTGAAGGGAACGGCGTGCGAAGCGGGCCGGCCCGAGCGCAGGCGCCGGGGCGCGGCGGCTGCCTCTCCGGAGACGGCCGCCGCGCCCCGAGCCGGCGATCCGGCGTCGGGCAGGCGGGAGGACTATGCGTGCAGGGTAGAATTAAGTCGAATGAAACTTTTTTCACGATGGGTTAAGTAACGCTACATGGATGCGTCGCTCCTCCCCGCGCTCGAGGATGTGCTGCTGGTGGCCCGGTCGGGCTCGGTCGCCGAGGCGGCGCGGCGGCTGCACAAGACGCCGTCGGCGGTGAGCCAGCAGGTGCGCCGGGTGGAGGAGCATTTCGGGGTGGCGATGTTCGAGCGCGACGGGCGCGGGGTGCGGCTGAGCCCGGCGGGCGAGGCGGCGCTCGGCGCGATCACGCGGCTGTTCGACCAGGCGGAGGGGGTGTTCGAGCTGCTCTCGGAGCTGGCGGGGGAGCCGTCGACGACGCTGCGCCTCGCGGCGAGCGACTACCTCGGCAAGGGGCTGCTCGTGCCGGTCATCCGGCAGATGCTCGACAAGCGCGCGCCGGTGCGGTTCGCGATCACGACGGCGAACTCGATCGACGCGGCGCGGTGGGTCGAGCGCGGGGAGGTGGACCTGGGGCTCGCGTCGGCGTCCTCGGCGGGCGGCGACCTCGTGAAGCAGCCGCTGTTCGTGCAGCCGTTCCTCTGGGTGGGGCCGCGGCTCAAGGGCAAGGCGCCGGCGCTGCGCGAGCGCCTCCGGCACGAGCCGCTGCTCCGGCTGGCGCCGGGCAGCGTGGGGCGGCGGATGCTCGACGCGTACCTGGATCGCGAGCGGATCCGGCCGATCTCGACGATCGACGTGTCGAGCGTGTCGCTCCTCGTGTCGTACGTGTCGGGAGGGCTCGGCATCGGCCTCGCGCCGGCGCTCGCGCTGACCGAGGTTGCGCGCTCACGGCTGGACGTGGAGGTCGCCGAGGTGGAGCCGCTGCCCGTCGAGCTGATGACGCGTGAAAACTTCCGTCGCAATCCGGTCATCGAGCGCTTCATCGACCGGCTGGCGACCGAGGGGCGCCGCGCGGAGCAGCGGACGCGGGCGCTGCTCCGGGCGTAGCAGGCGCAGCGCTCGACGGACGCGCGCCGCGCGTCGCCGGAGGGGACGCCGAGGCGGATCGAGGGCGAGCAGCGGGGGCAGGAGAGGCCGGCGCGGCCGGGGCCTCCGGGGGCTCAGGCCTCGCGCGGGCTGCTGCGCGTGTCCTTCAGCGTCACGTCGTGGACGCCGCCCTCGTGGATGCTGACCGCGGAGGCGACGGTCAGGCGCGCGCGCATGTACAGGTCACGCAGCGAGATGGCGCCGCAGTTGCACATCGTCGAGCGCACCTTGGCGAGCGTGACGTCGAGGGTGTCCTTCAGCTTGCCGGCATACGGAACGTAGCTGTCGACCCCCTCCTCGAACTCGAGCTGGTCCTTCTTCTTGCTGGCGTCGCCGTGGTCGTAGCGCTGCCAGTTGCGCGCGCGGTTGCTCCCCTCGCCCCAGTACTCCTTCATGAACTGGTTGTTCACGCGGACCTTGCGCCCGGGCGCCTCGTCGAAGCGCGCGAAGTAGCGGCCCATCATCACGAAGTCGGCGCCCATCGCGAGCGCGATCGTGATGTGGTAGTCCTGGCTGATGCCGCCGTCGGAGCAGATCGGCACGTAGATGCCGGTCCGCTGGAAGTACTCGTCGCGCGCCTTGGCCACCTCGATCACGGCCGACGCCTGGCCCCGGCCGATCCCCTTCTGCTCGCGGGTGATGCAGATCGAGCCGCCGCCGATGCCGACCTTGACGAAGTCGGCGCCCGCCTCGACCAGGTAGAGGAAGCCCTCGCGATCGACGACGTTGCCGGCGCCGATATAGGCAGGCTTGCTGTGCGACTTCACGAAGGCGATGGTGTCGCGCTGCCACTCCGAGTAGCCATCCGACGAGTCGATGCAGAGCACGTCGGCGCCCGCCTCGACGAGCGCGGGCACGCGGTCCTTGTAGTCGCGCGAGTTGATGCCGGCGCCGACGATCAGCCGCTTCTCGTGGTCGACGTTCTCGATCGGGTGCGCCTGGTGCGACTCGTAGTCCTTGCGAAACACCAGGTATTGCAGGTGCTGTCGCTCGTCGATGACGGGCAGGGTGTTGAGCTTGTGATGCCAGATGAGCTCGTTGGCCTCCTGGAGATCGACGCCGACCTTGCCGCAGTGGATCGACTTGAACGGCGTCATGATCTCGCGCACGGGCGTGCTGAGCGGCGTCTTGCCGAGCCGGTAATCGCGGCTCGTGATGATGCCGACGAACTTGCCCGTGGGGGTGCCGTCCTCGGTGATCGCGATCGTGGAGTGGCCCGTGCGATCGGTCAGCGCGAGCACGTCGCCCAGCGTCGCGTCGGGGCGCAGGTTCGAGTCGCTCACGACGAACCCGGCCTTGTAGTTCTTCACGCGCCGCACCATGGCGGCCTCCTCCTCGATGCCCTGCGAGCCGTACACGAACGACAGGCCGCCGCAGCGCGCGAGCGCGATCGCGAGATCGGCGCCCGAGACCGACTGCATCAACGCGCTGGTGATCGGGACGTTGATCGTGAGCGGCGCGCGCGTCGGGTCCGGCGGGCTCGCGCCCCGATCGGCCTTGAACCGGACGACGGGGGCCGTGAGGTCGACGTTCGCAGGGACGCAGTCCTTCGTCGTCAGATTCGGGACGAGCAGGTACTCGCCAAACGTCCTGCTCGGCTCATCGTAGATGAATGCCATGTCGGCTCGTAGTGCAAGCGTTTCGCCCTGTCAAATGCGACCGGGGCGAGCCTTCGCAGAAATGCATGTAAAATCGTGGATTTGTGGGCGCGTAGAGGCGGCGGGAAGGGGTCCCGGGGGGAGCCGCTCCGGGGCGGCCGGGACGACCGGACGCCTGCGCGGGCGGGGCGGGGGTGGAGCGGCGCGGAGGTCCGGCCAGGGGGCCGGACCTCCGCCGGGCGCAGCTAGAGCGGGCGCATGGGCATGCGGGCGGGCGACCCGACCCAGGTTGCGTGACCCGACCGCGACCCGACCCAGGTTGCGTGACCCGACCCAGGTTGCGTGACCCGACCGAGGTTGGGGAGGTGACCCGACCGCGACCCGCGACCCGACCCAGGTTGCGTGACCCGACCCAGGTTGCGTGACCCGACCCAGGTTAGGCGACCCGACCCAGGTTGGGGAGGGGGGGAGGCGTGACCCGACCGAGGTTGGGGAGGAGGTAGCCCAGGTTGGAGGAGCAACCGCAGGTTGGGCGAGCCCAGAGAACTCCCAGGTGGCGGACCACCTGGCGGCGCCACCCACGGGGCAATGTAAAGCCTTGAAATCATTCGTCGCAACCCCCGGCACGGCCTTTGTCATTGTACGCCGGCCATGAGCCAGCCCCGCGAAATTGCTGCAGGCGCTACCTACCTCATCACCCGTCGCGTCCTGCGCAGGCATCTGCTCTTCCGCCCGGATGCAGCCATCACCCAGCTCCTGCTTTACTCCCTCGCCGTCTCGACGCGTCGCTTCGGCATCGAGGTCCATGCGCTCTGCGCGATGTCAACGCACCTGCACCTCGTCGTGACCGATACGATGGGCGTCTTGCCGCGCTTCTTGCAATTCTTCCATCGCATCGTCGCGCTCGGAACGAAGGTGCTCCGCACGTGGGAAGGGCCAGTGTGGGACCACGAGGCCACGAGCGTGGTGCGGCTGCTGACGCGCGCGGCGGTGGTGGAGAAGATTGCCTACGTCCTCGCGAACCCGGTGGCTGCTGGCCTGGTCCGACATGCGCGTGAGTGGCCGGGCGCCAAGGTGGATGTGGACGAGCTCGGCTGCGGCGTGCTGCGCGCGCTGCGGCCCTCGGCATATCTCGATCCGAAAAACCCCCAGTGGCCCGAGGAAGTAACGCTCACGCTCGCGCTGCCCCCCGCCATCGAGCAGGACGGCGGCGACGGCTTTCGATGCGAGGTCGCTGCGGAGCTCGAGCGACACGAAGCGCAGGCCCGTGCGGAGGTGGAGCGGCAAGGGATGCGCGTCCTTGGCGCTGAGCGCGCCAGGAACGTCTCCCCTTACGAGCGCGCCACGAGCTTCGAGGCGCTGCGCGGTCGCAATCCGACGTTTGCGGTCGGGCGCGAGCAGGGGGATGCATGGCGAATCGCTGCCGCCGCCGTGCGTGCGTTTCGCGCATCGTACCGCGCGGCGCTCGAACGGTGGCGCGGCGGGGTACGCGGCGCTGTATTCCCGTCGGGGACGTGGTGGATGCGCACGTTTCACGGCGCCAGCGTGACCGACGTCGTCTTCACGGTGTAGTCACTGCGTCGGGTGTGGCACGGCGAGGCGGGCGGGGAGGGCGACGGGGGCGACGCGTCGTCGTGGGGCACGTCCGTCGGAAGATGGCGGAGCGGGCCGCTAAACGCGCGCATGGTGTGGAGTGCATGGCGACGTACGAAGGCATGCCAAGCCGAACGCTCACGACGCGGCGCCGGAGGCTGGTTTTTGTAGGCTCGGCTTGATCGAACAGGATCGTGCGTGCCGGTGGCCGGGCCCAATTGATAGATCCACCCAGGTGGGTTCTCCCGACAGCTCAACCTGGGTCGGGTCGCGCTCAACCTGGGTCGGGTCGCGCGGGTCGGGTCCTCAGGTCCGGTCAACCCGGGTCAGGTCCGGTCAACCCGGGTCAGGTCCTCACGGGTCGGGTCCTCAGGGGCCTCATTCGAGCTCCAGCTCGACGAGCCGGATCTCTCCCTCCAGAAATCCCGTCTCCCGGAAGTACGTCACGTACTCCACGCGCCCTCCTTCCCGCGCGAGCTCCGCGTGCCCGAGGCCGGCATACGGCCATGCCTCCGGGTTCGGCGGGGACTCGGCGGTGAACACCACCGCGCTGTCGGACCACGGGCCCTCCGGTGCGGGGGCCGTCCGCAGGGAGATCTCGGACGATACCGGCTCGCTGTATAGCGCGATGTACCGTCTGGCGTGCTCGTTCCAGTGCACCGACATCATCGGCGCTCCCGCCATGATCGGCTCCGCCTCGCCATGGCCCTCCACCCAGCTGCCGTCCGAGAAGAACCGCCACGCCCCGCGCTCGGTCGCTTCCGCGAGCGGGGCGCGCGCGACGAGGCACGGGCACGTGAGCCCCGAGCACGCGCAAGCATAGGCATAGAGCGTCCCGTTGCGCACGAGCGCCGCCGCCGTCAACGGAGGCTCGTCCGCGCCGAAGAGCAGCGTGGGATCCGTGGCGTCCGGGCGCACCTCCGGGCGTTCGAGCGGCCCGTCGAGGCGCTCCCAGATTGCGATGGACGAGCCCAACGCGTCGAAGTTGAACGCGCCAGGCCGCGCCATCAGCTTGCTGTAGAAGACGAGCGCGCGGCCGGTCGCCTCATCGGCGACGATCGGACCAGGCCACAGCGCATAGCGCGCCCCGCAGTCCTCCTTGCACGTCCGTTCCGCCTGAGGACCGAAGTGCGCGAGGTTGAACGCGAGCTCCTCGTCGGTGAACGGCAGGAGCTCCCCCGGCGCGCCGGCCGCGTCGAGCGGCTCGGCGAGCGACGAGAGCCCGTTCGACGCGTCCAGATCGTCGGTCGAGCAGAAGGTGCTCGATCTCCAGTTCGAGCCGTCCGACCCCGGCGCCTCCAGGGTCGTATCGCCGAACACCCACACAGAGCGGTCGCCCCACCGCGCGCTGTACCCGCCGTCCCGACCGCGGATCACCGGCTCGAAGGCCAGCCGGCCCAGGTCGCGCGCCGCGCGCACCCCGGCCTCCGGCGCGCCCGCGCCGCACCCGGCGCACAGGAGAGCGACCCCGGCCGCTCCCATCCTCCTTCGATAGCGCATGCGCGCGAGGGTATCATGGCGAGGCCGATAGCCAGCGTCGCGCTCCGCTGCCGGAACGCGCGGCCGTGAGGGCTCGAGCCGGAAGGCCCGACGCGCAAGGTCGGTGGGCTCCGCCGCTCCGCCGCTTCAGATCTGCCGGCAAGCGGTGGCGCAGCGGCGGCACTCGTCCGCGCACGCCTTCATCTGGGGGTCGCCGGCGAGCTTGTCGCAGCTCGCCGCGCACAGGTCACAGAGGCTCGCGCACGCGCTCGTGATCTGGGCGCGCTGCGGCGAGCTGCGCAGGAGGAGCTTCGAGGCCGCCTCGCAGATGTCGGCGCAGTCCTGGAGCAGCCGCATGTGCGTGGCGTCGGCGTGAGCGCCGCCCATCTCGAGGCAATACTGGCTTGCATGGGTGCAGATCGAACCACAATCCTGGGTGAACCGGGCCACCTCCCGGAATGATCTGTCCCCCGGAAACCTGCTCATGACAATCCCCCTCGGTCAACTGGGCCGCTCTCCGCCGCGGGGGTATCTCGCGACAAAGAGGCAACCTTGGTATCCAGAGGTTGAATGGATCGAGCGGCCTTCGCACGTCGGGCCATCCCGCATATGGGCCTCAGAACAGCGACCGACGCGCCGGGACGCCGGTGTCCCGAACGCGCCGCGCGAGCGGCTCGTCGCCTGGAGACGCACGCGATCGCGGTCCGAACGGCCGCTCCCGCCCGGGTCGCTCGTTCATGCCGAGCCGTGGACGCGGCGTCCTCCGCGTCGCGAGCTGGCTAGCACCCCGGCGCGCGGCAGATACCCATCTTGATGCGCGCGATCTCCTGGAGCTCCTCGGCGATCTCGAGCGTGCGCATCGCGGCGGCGCGCGCGAGCGCCTGGGCCTCCTCGGTGTTCGCGAGGCGCGCGAGGAGCCGCCGCCCCAGCTCGTGGTGGTGGCCCTCGTCGGGCTGGATGACGTCGCGGTAGAGGCGCGCCGTCTCGGCGTCTCCCCGCGCCTCGCAGTACTCGATGAAGGCCTGATTATGCACCTTGGCCAGCGCCTCCCGCGTGAACTGGCCCGCTGCGACGCGCTCGACCGTGGAGCCGAGCCCCTTCAGGTACACGAACATCGGCGTGGGCGGCCCGAACCTGGCCGGCATCGCCGCCGGATCGACGCCGAGCGCGCGGAGGCGCTCGGCGATGAGCCGGTAGTGCTTCGCCTCGTCGCCGCACTGGCGGGCGAGGGCGAGCTTCACCTCGATGTCGGTCTCGGTGGTGAGCCAGAGCGCAGCCTCCTCGGTCGCCTCGAGCTCCTTCTTGAGCGCGGTCGCGAGCAGCTCCGGGACGCCGAGCCCGCTCCCTGGCTCCGCCGCGCCGGCCGCGGCCCCGATGCGGGCAAGGCGCTCTCCGACCCTCTGGTCGAGATCGTCGAGGAATTCCTCTGGGTTCATGGGAGGTATGATGGGCGTGCCCCGGGCGGCAGGTCAATAGGCCGCCCGTCGACGGGCGAGATGGGTGTACCCTCCCTGAATGGCCTGGCGCTTCCTGCCCCCGTGGCTCGATCTCGAGGCGGTCTCGATGGCGTTCGAGCTTCCCGCGCGCACCGTCCTGAAGCGCACCGGGGTGGCCACGCTCGGCACGTCGAGCGCCACGGCGCTGCGCGTGACGCTCGCGCCGACGCTCCTGCGCGTCGCCTTCGAGCCTTACCTCGTCATCGACCTGCCGCCGCCGCTCGGCGACATGGGGTTGCAGCAGGTCGAGTACGATTTGCGCTCAGGCGCCATGACGCCCAACGTCTTCTACACGGGAGGGCTCGTCCGGGTCGGGAAGGGCTCGGCCGAGGACGAGGCCCGCGCCTTCATGCGCGCGCTCGTCACCTCGACGCCCATGGCCATTCCCCCGTACGATCCGACGAGCGACCCCGATCTCGTCGTGACGGTGCGCCAGTTGCTCCTGAACCTCGAGTCCGACAGCGGCGGCCCCGCCGTGCGCGGCGCCCGCGTGTCCGCGCGGCTGACGCTGCGCGAGGAGCTCGCGGGCGCGGTGGGCTCGGACGGGTTCCGCATCCCGGCCGGCGCGACCATGGCGGCCAGCGTCGACGTCGAGGGGACCCGGCAGGAGATCGAGACGGCGCCGCGCGTGCAGCGCATCGAGGTCGACTGCTCGTCGGCGGTGCTCCGCAAGCACGGGGTCGACCAGGCCGATCTCCGCCGCTTCGTCGTGAAGCGCGGCGGGGAGATCGCCGTCGAGCGGGTCGAGCCGCTCGGCGCCGCCGGCCAGGCCGCGGGCGTCGAGTCGCTCGTGCGCCTGTTCGGCGCGCTGGCCGCGGGCGGCGGCGTCGCGCTCGACCCGCAGCGCCTCGGGCCGAGCGTCGTCGAAGGGCTCGTGAAGGAAGAGATCGCGCGCGCCCTGGGCCCCGTGCTGGTCGACTGGGTGCGGCAGAACGCCGAGATCATCGTGGGGATGGACCTGCGGCAGGTGCTCGGGATCTCGGAGGGAGACGGCGTGGCGTGAGCGCGAGGGGAGCGGCGGGATAGGGGCCCGGACGCCGTGCTCGCGGAGGGGACTCGCGTGATCCTCGCGGCGGAGACGCTCGACGACGACGGCTCGACGGAGCACACCGCGCAGGTGGCGGTCGTCCTCGGCGAGACCGAGGCCTGGGGGCGGCCCTCGCATCGACGACACGGAGACCTGCGGCGCCCCCGGCGACACACCGTGTTGCACAGGCTGAGCGATGCTGCCACCGAGGAGAGCGTCACCCGCGGGCGCGGGGGCGCGCGGCGCCGGAGCCCTCGGCGGACCAGAGAAGTGTTATAAGGCCACGAATGCGACTCGCCGCCATCCACGTCTATCCCGTCAAAGGCTGTCGGGGCCTCGCGCTCGACACGGCGGCCGTCGACGAGCTCGGCCTCGCCGGCGACCGGCGGTTCATGGTCGTCGACCTCGAGGGCAAACCCCTCACGCAGCGCCCGCTGCCGCGCATGGCGCTCATCGAGACCCAGCTCTCCGAGAGCACGCTCACGCTCGGCGCCGCCGGCCGCCCGCCGATCTCCGTGCCGCGCGCGGCGCCGTCGGCGCAGGGCGCGCGCCTGCTCACCGTCGAGGTCTGGAGCAGCACCGGCCTCCTGGCCGAGGACTGCGGCGATGAAGCCGCCGCGTGGCTCAGCGACTTCCTGGAGCACCCGGCGCGGCTCGTCCGCGCCGGCGAGGCGTTCTGGCGGCCCGTCCTCAAGGCGCCGGTGGCGCGCCAGGAAGATGTCGTGTCGTTCGCCGACGAGTTCCCGTTGCTCGTGATCTCCGAGGCCACCCTCGCCGATCTGAACGCTCGCCTCGAAGGCAGGGGCGCCGCGGCGTTGCCGATGGACCGCTTCCGGCCCAGCCTCGTCGTGAGCGGCTGCGCTGCCTTCGATGAGGACCGGTGGAGCCGCATCCGCATCGGCGACCTCGTGCTCCGCGCCAGCGGCCCATGCGCCCGCTGCGTCGTCACCACGACCGATCAGCGCACCGCGGAGCGCGGCCTGGAGCCGCTCCGCACGCTCGCCACGTACCGGCGCGATCCGCAGAAGCCCAGCGACTTGAACTTCGGTCAGAACTATATCCACGAAACGAAGTCCGGCACATTGCGCGTGGGCGACGGGGTGACGTTCGTTTGACGGGGCGCGCGAGACGCCCGTGCGCGCCGCGCTCGGCGCGCCGCCGCCTGCGCTACCGCCGGTAGACCAGGAAGCCGGCGATGGCGTCGAGCAGCGCCCGCGGCTCGTCGGCGCGCACCGAGTGGCTGCTGCGCTCGAAGCGTCATAGGCGAGCAGCGCCCGGTCGGCGAGCGGCGTCATCCTACCCTTGTGCGAGGAGTGATCGGCGCCCGGCCCGCCGTGCACGACCAACAGCACCGGCTTGTCGCGCATCCGCGGGCCGTCGGGGACGAGGCTCATGACCTCGACGTCGAAGTCGAGCACGGTGTCTCTGATCCTCGCGCGCACGGCGTCAGGGTATCCGATCGGCGGCGCGGGCGCGGAAGGGCGAAAGGGGGCGCGGGTGCGTGTGGAGTAGCAGCGGAGGCGCAGGATGCTGCCGGGGCACAGCAGCGGCCGCGGCGGCGCGGTCGCGGCTGGCCTGCCCCGGGTCAGCCAGTCGAGCTGGCGCCCCCAGGCGTCAGGGGCGGCCTCAGGACGGTAGCTCGGCCGGTAGTCGGCGCAGAAGGCGTGCGGGACGTCGGGGTAGCCCCGGATCTCGGAGCGCGCGGCACCGGGCGCGCCGCTGGCCTCGGAGGCCGCCTGGAGGGCTTGCAGGTGGCCGACCCGGGTTGAGGTGGCCGACCCGGGTTGAGGTGGCCGACCCGGGTTGAGGTGGCCGACCCGGGTTGAGGTGGCCGACCCGGGTTGAGGTGGCCGACCCGGGTTGAGGTGGCCGACCCGGGTTGAGGTGGCCGAGGTGGCCGACCCAGGTTGAGGCGACCCGACCCAGGTTGAGGCGACCCGATCGCAGTGCATTACCTGAAATTATGTACTGGACGCTACACGCGCTGCCCGTGAGGACCCTGAAACCACGTCCGCTCGGCGCCTGCGCTCGCGGCGGTCACGCCTGCGCCTCCGCCTCAGGCGCCTTGTCTTTCCGGGCGGCCTTCAGCTTGCTGGGAGGCCGCTTGCCGAACGGCTCCCCGGCCACGATCTCGGAGCGGACGCCGTCGACCCCGACCGGGATGTCCCCGGTCAGCGTCACGCGGTAGAGCACGCGCTCGACGTCGAGGTACCCGAGATCCTGCGGGCCGAGGTGCGCGGTGGCCCGGTTGTCCCAGAACGCGACGCTGCCCGGCTCCCACCGGAACCGCACCGTGTAGGCCGGGCGGCTGATCTGCTCGAAGAGCAGGTCGAGGACCGCGCTGCTCTCGCGCGCGGACAGGCCCACGATGTGGCTCGTGAACCCGGGGCTGACGAACAGCGCGCGCTCGCCGGTCTCGGGGTGGACGCGCACCACGGGGTGGATCGAGATCAGCGGGTTCTCGCGCACCTTGCGCAGGTACGGGCTGTCCTGGTCCTGCGGGGCGAACCGCAGCCCGAAGCGGTGCTCGGCGCGCAGGCCGTCGACGAGCGCGCGCAGCGGCGCGGAGAGCCCCTCGTAGGCCGCCACGAGGTTGGTCCAGGTGGTGTCGCCGCCGTAGGGCGGCAGGATGTGCGCCCGCAGGATCGACGCCGCCGGCGGGTTCACGGCCGCGGTGACGTCGGTGTGCCAGCGGTTCTCGTAGCTGAAGCGCTTGCCGTAGCGCCGATCGTAGCGGCGGCTGTCGATGGCGAGGATCTCCGGGCGCTCGTCGAACGGCTCGTCCTCGTGCGGGTGGGCGTAGGTCACGTCGCCGAAGCGTGCCGCAAAGGCGATCTGCTCGGCGTGGCCGAGCGTCTGGTTCCGGAAAAAGACGACCTTCCACTTCAGCAGCGCCGCGCGGATGGCCGCCACGGACGCGTCGGGCAGCGGCCTGGAGATGTCGGCGCCGTGGATCTCGGCGCCGGTGTGCCCTGCGAGCGGCTTCACCTGAATGGCTTGATCGGATGGTCTCTGGCTCATGGTCTCCTCCGCGTGGTCCCCCCGTCACGGTCGACGGCGGCCGGGTATGCGGGTGCCGTGCCAGGGAGCGGGCGGCGGCGAGCGCGCGTGGACACAGCAGGGTGGGGGGGGCGGCCAGCGGAAGCTCGTTTTGCTGGGCGACCGAGGTAGCTGGGGCAGCGCGCAGTGCCGTGGTTGCCGCCCTTTCTCGATCCAGCCTGGCACCGGTGGACGAGCCGAGGAGGAGACGCCGAAGGCGAAGCGGCGATCGGGTCGCACCGGCGGTGGGTTGCCCTGGGAGGGCCGCGCTCGAGCGCCTGCTACCCGCGGCGAACGCCGCTCGCTGTGCCATACTGCGTGGCCATGGTCGCCCCGGCCCATCGCATCCACTACACGTACGCCGATTACCTGGCCCTCGAGGCGTCCAGCAACGTCAAGCACGAGTACCTCGACGGCCAGATCTACGCCATGGCGGGAGGCACGCCCGAGCATGCCGCGCTCGCTGCGGCGGTCATCGGCCTCCTCTTCGCCGAGCTTCGCAGAGGTCGATGCCGTGCTTACGACGCCGACCTTCGCGTGCGCGTGCCCTCGACTGGCCTCGCCACCTACCCCGACGTCACGGTCGTGTGTGGGTCGAGCGAGCGCGACGCCCTGGACGAGCAAGCCGTGACGAACCCCACGCTCATCGTCGAGGTACTGAGCCGCAGCACCGAGGAGTACGACAGAGGCGACAAGTTCGAGCATTACAAGAGCCTCGCTTCATTGCGCCAGTACGTCCTCGTATCGCACCGGGAGCGCAGCGTGGAGGTGTGGACGCGCGGCGTTGACGGCGGCTTCACGTCTGCCACTGCGCGCGAGGGCGACGTCGCGCACCTCGCGTCGATCGGCGCCCGGCTCGACGTCCGCGAGCTCTATGAGGCTGCGGCCGAGCCGGAGGCCTGAGGAGGGCATTGTCGACAGAGCGCCGTGCCAGACCCGGTGCTCGGGGGCGCATACCCGGTCGCGGGCAAGGACCGGGGCGATGTTCCTTATCGCCAGCGACAACGCCAGGGGCTATGCCAATGAATATGGTGTCTGCAAAGCTGAATTTTTCGATGCGATGATTGGTCGGGTGACCGGCTATGAACATGGAAGCACATGTGATGCTCATCGCGATGCCCGAGGGCAGGCCCGCGATTGTGCCAATGGTTGCGCCGGCAACCATGCTGGCCACTTCTGCTGAGCCGACCAGCGGCGACGGCATAGGTGTCCCAGTGGCTGTAAGCGTACTGGGTAGCGGTCCGATGCTGTTCAGTGTGGCTGTCAGAGCTACGAGCGACATTCGTCGCACGTAAGCTGGATGGATTGACCGCTCTCCCTCCGAGGCGAGCCACAGCCGCCATCCGGGATCGCTCGGCTCGTCTGTTCCGCAGGAAAGGAGCCGCCGGCGCGACCTCACGGGCATCCTGAGGAACATCCACAGAAGCTCCCAGTACCCGGAGCTTCGCCCCCTCCCGGCTCACTCCTCCTCCTTGACCCACTCGACCAGCACCTGTCCGAAGGGCTTGCCCTCCTCCGTCGCCGCCCCCCGCCGCCGCAAGCAGCGCCGCCGCGGCGCGAGCTCGACGCGCTCCGCGATCGCGGCCCGTCGCGCGACGGGCCCCGTCGAGTAAGCTGCGCCGCCATGAAGGTCCCCCGACTCACGGGCCGCGCGCTCACCGCAGCGCGCCTCGCGGCCGAGGCGCCCGGATCGTCCGTCGCGCTCCGGAACGTGCTGAAGCGCACCATGGGCATCGATCGGCTCTCGTCGCTCCCAAACGCCTGGCGCGACGAGGTCCCCGCGCAGGCCCGGCCGATCCAGGCCGCGGCGCCGCGGAGCTGGGACGACGCCGGGCTCGGCGCGCTCCCGCTCCGCGACTGGCCCAGGACCTCGCTCGCCTATGCCGCGGCGTACCGCCGGGGCGCCACGACCCCGCGCCGCGTCGCCGAGCGCGCCCTGTCCGAGATCGACGCGCTCGCCGCGCAGCGCCCGTGCATGAACATCGCCGTGGCCGCCGCGCGCGAGGCGACCCTCCGGGACGCCGACGCCGCGACCGCGCGCCACGCCGCGGGAAGGGCGCGGGGCCCGCTCGACGGCGTGCCCTTCCTGGTGAAGGACGAGTTCGACGTCGAGGGCCTCCCCACCACGCTCGGCTCGCGCTGCGGCCCGCTCTCCCCCGCGCCGCGCGACGCCGCGGTGGTCGCCCGGCTCCGGCAGGCGGGCGCCGTGTTCCTCTGCAAGACGGTGCTGACCGAGTGGGGGATGTCGCCGATCGGCAACAGCGTCCACCAGCGCATGCCCCACAACCCGCACCACAGCGGGCGCGCGGCCGGCGGCTCCTCCACCGGCTCCGCCGTGGGCGTCGCGCTCGGCCTCGCGCCGCTCGCGGCGGGCGGCGACGGCGGTGGCTCGATCCGCACGCCCGCCGCGCTGAACGGCGTCTTCGGCATCAAGCCGACCTTCGGCCGGGTGAGCCGCGCCGGCGACGGCTTCAAGGGCTCGGTCGCCCACGCCGGCCCGATCGCCTGCAGCGCCGCCGATCTCGCCCTCTTCCTCGACACCGTCGCGAGCGAGCCCGACCCGGACGACGACCTCACCGCGTGGGCGCCCCCGCCGCCCCCCGGCGGCTTCGGCGCGCTCCTCGGCGCCGGCGTGCGCGGCCTGCGCATCGGCGTGGACGAGGCCGAGTGGCGCGACGCCAGCATCCCGGTCGCGAGCGTGTGCCGGGGGGCGCTGCGCGAGCTCGAGCGCGAGGGGGCCGTCCTCGTGGACGTGCAGATCCCCATCGCGCGGTACGCGGCGCAGATCGGCTACCTCGTCATCGGCCCCGAGTCGCTCGCGGCCCACGAGCGCGCCTTCCGGGAGCAGCGCGACCTCATCAGCGAGGACCTGCGCGTCACCTTCAGCGTGCTCTCGGGCGTCACCGCGCGCGAGCAGCGCGACGCCGCGCGCCTGCGCGCGGGGATGCGGCGCGACGTGGCGAGGGCCCTCGCCGGCGTCGACGTGCTCGCGCTCCCGACGACCGCGATCACCGCGCCCCGCTACCTCCAGGCGGAGGAGGAGCGCGCGTTCCTGGATCCCGCGGCCCTCGACGGGCTGTGCCGCTTCGCCTTCCTCGCCAACCTCACCGGCCTCCCTGCCGGCACCGCGCCCGTCGGGAGCGACGCCGAGCGCCTGCCCATCGGCCTGCAGATCGTCGGCGACGCGTGGGACGAGGCGGCCGTCCTCGCCGTCCTCGCCCACCTCGAGCGGTCGGAGCTCGCGGTCGCGCCGCGGCCCCCGGCAGGGATCGACCTGCTCCGGTAGCGGGCCCGCCGCGCCTCTCCGTCAGTCCACGGCCGCCGTCACGACCCACACGGCGCCTCCCATGCGCACGCCCTCGGGGCCCGCATGGGGCGCGATGGCCTCGCGCAGATCGGCCCGCACGCGATCGACGAGCTCCGGCGCGGCGTTCGTCTGGCGCAGCGCGGCGGACGCCGGACCCATCTGCAGGAGGAAATCCACGGTCTCGTCGAGCGATTTCCCGCCTGCCACCGAGAGCTCCCGGTCGATGGGCTCGTGATGCACCCGGACGAACCCCGCGCGCGAGAGGATCGCTCCGACGCGCGCTGCGTCGGCGAACGCGAACGGGCCGGGCGCGTGCGGATCGGGCTGCGGCAGGGGGAGGTGCCTGGCCACGGCCAGGGTCGGCACGAAGAGCCAGGGGTTCTCCTGGAGCGAGCGCCAGCAGACGAACGCGAGCCGCGCGCCGGGCCGCAGCGCCTTCCGGAGGTTCGCGAAGGCCGCCGCGGGGTCGGCGAAGAACATGACCCCGAAGCGCGAGTAGAGGACATCGAACGGCCCGGGCAGCGCCGCGGTCTGCGCGTCCGCGTTCTCGAAGGCCACGTTCGCGGCGCCCGCCGAGAGCGCCGCCGCGCGCGCCCTGTCCAGCATCGGCGCGGACACGTCGACGCCGACGACGGCGCCGCCGGGGCCGACGCGGCGGCCGAGCTCGAGCGTTGTGTCGCCGATACCGCAGCCGACGTCGAGGACGCGCTCGCCCGCGGCGAGCCCGGCACGATCCATGGCGAGGGCGCCCAGCGGCCGGATCTGCGCCGAGATTACGTCGTGGAGGGCCACCCACTTCGGCCCGGCGACCTCGTTCCAGTACTGGATCTGGTCGGCGTTCGGGCCAGAGACCTTGATCATCGCTCGAGCTCCTTTCGATGCGCGCGCGGCGGGCTTCCCCGGCGGCCCCTGAGAGCTACCTCCCTTCGGCGCCCGGTTCCACGCTCCTCGCGGTCGCGCGCTGCGGGCAGCACCTGCGCCTCGGCCGGAGCAGCGACGGCGCAGAGGAGCGATCAGCTGAGCGAGATCATCGCGGCCGTCGCCGCGTAGTCGACGCGCTGCGCGCGGTACGGGTAGGTCGGCGGGAAGCGCTCGAGCGCCGCCCGGAGGCGCCGGCTCGACGCGCGGTCGAGCGGATCGAAGCGCAGGCCCACGGCGCGGCCCGGGTCGCCCTCGCGCCGCCCGTGCAGGGTGCGCGCGATCGTCGCCGTCGCGTCGACCCAGAGGTCCGTGCCCGGGATCCGGAACGAGACGATCACCGGCTCGCCCGTGAGCGCCCGGGCGCCCGTCAGCACGAGCATGCCGTCGATGGACAGGTCGATCGCCCGGGTCCCGAGCAGCCGGAAGCCCCGCTCGCGCACGGCCTGGCACTCCACGATCGCGGCGCGGCGCGTGACGCGGCGCTCGCTGGCGAGCAACATTTCCATGGTCGTCCTCCTCGGTGCGGTACGCTACGGAGGAACGCTACAGGCGGGCAATAAACTTACATGGGGTGCCCTGCGCTGCGGCAGCGTCGAGGGCGAACGTAGGTGGGAGCGGGTGGGGTCTCTCGGTGCCTCCTGAGGAGGCCCACGGCGTCCTGAGGAGGCCCACGGCGTCCTGAGGAGGCCCACGGCGTCCTGAGGAGGCCCACGGTCGCTGGAGGGGGCCTCCCCCCGCGAGGCGGGGGGAGGCGCGGCCGTGGGCTCTCTCGTTTCCGCTAGCGGCCCGCGCGGCGGCGCCGGCGCAGGACGAGGCCGGCGAGGGCGGCGAGCATGGGCAGGAGCGCGGCCGCGCGGAGGTTGCCCGCGGGGCCGGGCCGCGCGGCGCAGAGGCCGTTGCCCTCGGCGAAGATGCCGCTCGGGTCGTTCGCCGCGGGCCCGCAGGTGCCCGGCGAGCTGTCGATCGAGCTGCACGCCTCGCCTGACGGGCAGCTGTTCCCGTCGGCGCCGCGGCAGCCCTCCACGCAGGCATGGTTCTCGCAAATCATCCCGCTCGTCGGCCCGCCGCAGTTGATGTCCTCCCGGCAGGTCTGGGGCTGATCGTCGGAGCCGTCGTTGGGATCGGTCTCGCCCTCGTCGACGGCGCCGTTGTGGTTCGCGTCCTCCACGCCGTCGGGCACGCCGCCGTCGTCGGTGTCCGCGTCGAGCGGGTTCGTGGTCGTCGTGGGATCTGCATCCGGGATGCAGGTCTCCGCCGCCGCGTCGGTCGCCGCGTTGGCGCAGTCGCGCCCGAGCTCGGTGCCGTCGAACAGCCCGTCGCCGTCGCTGTCCGGGTCGAGCGCGTTGATGAGCCCGTCGCCGTCGTGATCGTCGCTGAAGTTCGGCTCCTCGCCGTCGAGCACGCCGTCGTCGTCGCTGTCGGCGTCGTTCGGATCGGTGCCGAGGTGCTCCTCGAGGTCGTCGCTCAGCCCGTCGCCGTCGGTGTCCGTCGGCGGCACGTCGTCCGCGCCGTCGTTCGGATCGGTCTCGCCCTCGTCGATGGCGCCGTTGAGGTTGAAGTCCTCCTGGCCGTCGGGCACGCCGCCGTCGTCGGTGTCCGCGTCGAGCGGGTTGGTCTTTGTCGCCCCCTCGTCCGCGTCGGCGCGGCAGTGGCCCGCGGCGGCGTTGGTGGCCGGGTTGTCGCAGGGCAGGCCGAGCTCGGTGCCGTCGAACAGCCCGTCGTTGTCGCTGTCCACGTCGAGCGCGTTGATGAGCCCGTCGCCGTCGGTGTCCTCGCCGGGGTTCGGCTCCTGGCCGTCGAGCACGCCGTCGTCGTCGCTGTCGGCGTCGTCCGGATCAGTCCCGATCATCTCCTCGACCGCGTCGGGCAGCCCGTCGCCGTCGCGATCCTCCCCCACCGCGTCGTCGTCGCCGTTGTTCGGATCGGTCTCGCCCTCGTCGATGGCGCCGTTGTGGTTCGCGTCCTCCGCGCCGTCGGGCACGCCGCCGTCGTCGGTGTCTGCGTCGAGCGGGTGCGTGGTCGTCGTGGGATCTGCATCCGGGATGCAGGTCTCCGCCGCCGCGTCGGTCGCCGCGTTGGCGCAGTCGCGCCCGAGCTCGGTGCCGTCGAACAGCCCGTCGCCGTCGCTGTCCGGGTCGAGCGCGTTGATGAGCCCGTCGCCGTCGTGATCGTCGCTGAAGTTCGGCTCCTCGCCGTCGAGCACGCCGTCGTCGTCGCTGTCGGCGTCGTTCGGATCGGTGCCGATCGTCTCCTCGAGGTCGTCGCTCAGCCCGTCGCCGTCGGTGTCCGTCGGCGGCACGTCGTCCGCGCCGTTGTTCGGATCGGTCTCGCCCTCATCGATGGCGCCGTCGAGGTTGAAGTCCTCCACGCCGTCGGGCACGCCGCCGTCGTCGGTGTCGGCGTCGATCGGCGAGGTCTTCGTCGCCCCTCCGTCCGCGTCGGCGCGGCAGTGGCCCGCGGTGACGTCGGTGGCGGCGTTGTCGCAGGCCAGGCCGAGCTCGGTGCCGTCGAACAGCCCGTCGTTGTCGCTGTCCACGTCGAGCACGTTGATGAGCCCATCGCCGTCGGTGTCGTCGGCGGGGTTCGGCTCCTGGCCGTCGAGCACGCCGTCGTCGTCGCTGTCGGCGTCGAGCGGATCGCTCCCGATCGTCTCCTCGAGGTCGTCGCTCAGCCCGTCGCCGTCGGTGTCCACCGGCGGCACGTCGTCCGCGCCGTTGTTCGGATCGGTCTCGCCCTCGTCGACGACGCCGTCGAGGTCGAAGTCCTCGTGCCCGTCGGGCACGCCGCCGTCGTCGCTGTCGGCGTCGAGCGGATCGGTCTTTGTCGCCCCCTCGTCCCCGTCGGCGCGGCAGTGGCCCGCGGCGGCGTTGGTGGCCGGGTTGTCGCAGGGCAGGCCGAGCTCGGTGCCGTCGTAGAGCCCGTCGTTGTCGCTGTCGGGGTCGAGCGCGTTGATGAGGCCGTCGCCGTCGGTGTCCTCATCGAAGCTCGGCTCCTGCCCATCGGGCACGCCGTCGTCGTCGCTGTCGGCGTCGTTCGGGTCGGTGCCGGCGGCGATCTCGGTGGGATCGTCGATCCCGTCCTCGTCCGAGTCGCAACCGTTGTTGATCACGCCGTCGCAATCGTTGTCGATCGCGTCGCCGCAGACCTCGGCCCCCGAGGGCTCGCACACGCAGGCGTTGCCCGCGGGATCGCACGTCGGCGCGAGCGGCCCGCAGTGGGCGTCGGTGAGGCACTCGACGCACGTAAAGGGCGGCGCCGTCGTGTCGCAGTACGGCGCCGGCGCGGCGCAGTCCGCGTTCGTCTCGCACTCGTCGACGGACACCTCGGTCGGCGGCACGCCGCCCTCTGGGCCGTTGCCGTCGGTCGGCGTGTCCTCGGCCGGCGAGCCCTGCTGCCCGGCGGCGTTGACGATCGCCTGGTTGGCGATGAGGCCCGAGACGCCGGCGTCGACCCTCACCTGGAAGGTGATCGCCGTCGCCGCGCCGGCGGCGAGCGTGCCCCCCGCCGTCCCGTTCGCGCCGGCGCCGAGCCGCACGCGGATCGTGCGCGTCGAGGCGTCGAACTCGCCCTGGTCGTCGCCGGCCGCGTCCGTCTTCGCGCCCGTGTTGGCGCCGGCCGTGACCGAGAGCGATCCCGGCACGTACGTCACGCCCGCGGGCAGCGGATCGGTGAGCACGGTGCCGACCGACGCGTCGTTGCCGCTGTTGACGACCTCGACCGTGTACTGGAGCACGTCGCCCGGGCGCAGCCGCCCGCCGTTCACGTCGGTGACCGTCTTCGTGGAGGACGTGAAGTCCGGCTTGAAGGTCGAGATCGACGTGATGAAGCCGGCGAGGAAGTAGAGGTCCATGGTGCTCGACGCCCGGATGGGCGCCGAGGTCAGCCCTGGGCTCACCATGGAGGTGATATCGAAGACGTCGATATCCATGCCGGCCATGCTCCCCGCGGTCCCGGCGAGCTGCGGCAGGTCCCCGACGTTCGACACCGGCGCGTTGAAGTACGAGCGCGTGCCGTTGAAGAAGTTGTTGGCCGGGTTCAGGTCGTTGCCGAGGGCGGTCCCGTTGAAGAAGAACTGGTCTCCCTCGTGGGCCACGTCCCCCTCGAACGCGACCATCCCGATCTTCGCGTCGTAGCCCGCGTTCGGCACCAGGAACCCGTCCAGGGTGGCCTCCCGGGCCGACCCGCTGGCCACCGTGTCGAAGCCGTCGAAGAGCGCGAGGTTGCGCGGCGGCTCGGAGGCGAGCTCGTAGAACACGACCAGCCACCACCCGGCGAAGTGGTTGTCGAAGTTGTTGTTCGTGAAGCTCGCGCTGTCGACGCCGCTCACCCGGTACGCGCCGGGCCCTCGCGCCTGCACGAGGGCGGTGATGTCCGCGACCGACTGGTAGTAGACTCGGCCCGAGCTGATCGTCCTGACGCTGTCGATGGCGGTCACCTCCTCGGCGAAGCCGCTCGCGCCGGGCCGCTCCAGGGTGACGGCCGTATCCGCGTCCCCGGTGGTCCCGAGGTGCGCGCCCCAGTACAGGTACGCGTGGGTGACCGCCGCGCCGGCCGGCAGCTGGAGCACCGCGGTGCTGCGCGCCTGGGCGGCGGTGATGCTGGTGCTCGCCTCCGCCTCGCCCTCCGCGGGCGAGTCGGCGCGCCAGTAGGTATCGGGCGCGCTGTCGCCCGTGTTGTTCCCGCAGGGGCCGACATCACCCACCAGGGGCGGGTCGATGTCGTCCCTGCCGCACTCGTTGCCCAGCGTGTTCCCGATCAGGGCGAAGTCGCCCCGCTGGTCGACCTGCACGCGCAGCTCGGGCGCGGCGTGCGCGGTGCCGCCCTGCCCGCCTACCCAGGCGAGCCCGACTAGACCACCTATCGCGTAACGTCTCTTCACGGCGCCTCCTGCTGCTGCTTCGGCTTCTTTTCGAGGATCTTGAACTGCACGCGGCGGTTCTGCTGGCGTCCCTCGTCGGTGTCGTTGTCCGCGATCGGGACGTCGGGCCCGTAGCCCTTCGACGCGAGCCGATCGGCCTCGACGCCGCGCTGGACCAGCGCCTTCGTGACCGACTCCGCCCTCGCCTGGCTGAGCTTGATATTGTACGCGCGTCCGCCGCGCGGATCAGTGTGCCCTTGCACCTCGATCCTGGTGATCTCCGGGTGCTCCTTCAGCACACCCGCGACCTCCTCGAGGAGCTCGTCGCTCGCCTTCTTGATGGTCGCCTTGCCGGTGTCGAACTGCACCTGCTGGAGGATGACGATCTCCTGCTCGGTCACGCGCACCGCGACGGGGCAGCCGTTCTTCGCCGGATCCGAGTTGGGCTTGCCCTTCTCGTCGGGGCACGCGTCCTGATCGTCGCGCACCGTGTCGCCGTCGCGATCGCCGGGGCAGCCGTTCGTCGCCGGATCCGAGGTGCGGATACCGGGGATCTCGGGGCAGGCGTCCTCCGCGTCGATCACACCGTCGCCGTCCTTGTCCGGCGGCGGCGGGCAGCCGTGCTTCTTCGGGTCCTCGTTGCTCGGGCCGGCCTCGTCCGGGCACGCGTCGACGTCGTCGGTGATGCCGTCCTTGTCGCGGTCCCCTGGCGGCGGGCAGCCGTGCTTCTTCGGGTCGTCGTTCGCGATGCCGGCCGTGTCCGGGCACGCGTCGACGCGGTCGAGGAAGCCGTCCTCGTCGCGATCCGAGGGCGGGCAGCCGTTCTTCTTGGGATCGTCGTCGCGGACGCCGGGCACGTCCGGGCAGGCGTCCTGCGCGTTGAGGATGCCGTCCTTGTCGCGGTCGGGGTCCTCGCGCCGGACCTCGGGCGAGTACGCGAGCATCGCGATGGCGCGGAAGTCCGGGGTGCCGATGCCCGACGTGAAGCCGGGGCCGGCGGCGACGCCGAGCTCGAAGTCGCGCAGCGTCGGCGCGAAGCGGTAGCGCACGCCGAGCAGCGCCTCGACGTTCGTGTTGCGCGCCTCCGGCTCCTCCAGCACGGTCGACACGGTCACCTCGGGCCCGATCTGGAGCTGCTCCTCGGGCAGCAGCAGCAGGCCGACGCCCGCGCCGCCGTTGAACATCAGGCCTTGCCGCACCTGCGCGAACGTCTGCGCGGGGCGCAGGTCGACGCCGGCCGCGGCCGACCAGACGAAGCCCGGGATCCGGCCGCCGGCGATGAGCTGGGGCATGCCGCGCACCGAGTCCTCGCCCACGAACGAGCCTTCGCCGCCGCCGGTCGGCAGCCAGACGAAGCCGCCCACGGCGAGCTGGAACGGGTCGAAGTACTCGCCGACCAGGCGCAGGCGCAGCCCGACCCGGAGGTCGCCGAGCTGGGCGCCGCTCGGCGAGGCGAACGAGAGGCCCTCGGCTGCCGGGCTATCGCCCTCCTGCAGCACGGCGAGCGGGGCGTCGACGTTGATGTGCAGCCGGTCCCAGAGCGAGAGCGACGCGTTGAGGTGCAGGAACAGCTGGTGGCCCACGATGGCGCCGAGGTGGTCGTCGGTGCCCACGCGCGTGAGCACGAGCGGGTTGTGGGCGTAGTCGCCGAGCAGCGCGAGGTGGAGCGTCGGGCTGCCGTCCTGGTGCGGCGAGGCCGCGTACGGCGACGGCACGCTGAACATCCGGTCGCCGGCGGGCGCGGGGTTGAAGCGGTTGAGCGCCAGGCCGCGCGCCGGTCCCGCCTCCTGGGCGGACGCTGGCGCGGCCCACGCCGCCGCCGCTAGCCCTCGATCAAGCGCGTCGAAATCGCTTCGTAGCGGGATCAAAATGAAAAGCCCGGGTGTTCGTCGAGTTGCTGAAGCTTGACACAAAACACCCGGAGGCTTTTCAGGTGAAGGATCGACGAAATTGGGCCGAAAGTGAAGCGAGAAAGATCGCGCGCCGACTGAAGCCCGTCGAGGGCGGACGCGAGCCGCGTGGAACGGGTCCCGAGTTCGCTGCACGCACGATTCGTTACGAGGCGTCCGACCGGGTTCACGCCATCCCCTGTGGCGGGCTCGGGGCCATTCATCAACTGGCCTGGAAGGTCGGGCTGGTGACCGCGCTCGACACGAGGCTGCCGATCTTGAAGCGCCGGCGCCCGTACAGCGAGGCCGACCATGTTCTCAACATTGCCTATAATTTCCTGTGCGGCGGAGCGGTGCTCGATGACATCGAGGTGCGCCGCAACGACAGGGCGTTCCTCGATGCGCTCGGTGCGCGTACGATCCCGGATCCCACCACTGCGGGCGACTTCTGCAGGCGCTTCGGGGCCGAGCAGATCCAGGGCCTGATGGACGTCGTGAACGACGTGCGCGTCGGCGTCTGGCAGAGGCAGTCGCAGGCGTTCTTCGAGCAGACGGCGCGAATCGACGCGGACGGCTCGCTCGTCGCCACCAGCGGTGAGTGCAAGCAGGGCATGGACATCGCGTACAACGGAATATGGGGCTACCACCCGCTTGTGGTCTCGCTGGCGAACACCGGGGAGCCGCTGTTCGTCGTCAACCGCAGCGGGAACCGACCTTCCGAGGAGAGAGCGCCCGAATTCTTCGCGCGCGCGATCACGCTCTGCCGTCGCGCCGGCTGGACGGACATCCTGCTGCGCGGCGACACGGCCTTCTCGCAGGCCGCGTACTTCGACCGTTGGCACGACGACGGCGTACGCTTCGTGTTCGGGTACGATGCCTACAAGCCGATGGTGGCACGCGCTGAAGGTGACGATGTGAGCGATTATCAAGAGCTCGTTCGCAAGGCCGACACCCTCTTCGAGGAGAGCAAGCGGCGCGCGAAGCAACCACGCATCAAGGAGCAGATCGTCCGTGAGCGCGAGTATCGTAATATGCGCCTCGAGCGTGAGGAGTTGGCGGAATTCGAGCATCGACCCACCAAGGCGGCGCGATCGTACCGCTTCGTCGTGCTTCGCAAGACGATCGTTGAGGAAAGGGGCCAGCGGTACCTGGGACAGACCTTCCGCTACTTTTTCTACGTGACCAACGATCGCGAGATGACGTGCGAGCAGGTCGTCCGCGAGGCCAACTGCCGCTGCAACCAGGAAAATCTGCTCGCGCAATTGAAGAGCGGCGTCCCGGCGTTGCGCGCCCCGCTGAACACGCTCGAGTCGAACTGGGCCTATATGGTGATCGCGTCGCTCGCGTGGTCGCTCAAGGCTTGGTTCTCTTTGCTCATGCCCACGGCGCCGCGATGGCACGAAGCACACCAAGCCGATCGAGAGCGCGTTCTGCGCATGGAATTCCGCTCCTTCGTGCAGCGTTTCATTCTCGTTCCGGCGCAGATCCTCCATACCGGTCGAACTCTCGTCTATCGGCTCCTTGCCTGGCGTCCCGAGCTGCCCATCTTCTTCCGCTTCCTTGATGCGCTCTGACGGCCGGGGCTGCCCGACGCACTGAGGCACGGGCAGCCCGACCGCGAACCCACAACCTCGAACCACGAAACGAGGGATCCTTGACCAGCCGCAGCGACGATCACCGAATCCCGGCTCTCCGGCAGGACGGATCCGCTCGGCGATTCGAGACGGCGGTTCGGCCCATTTCGAGGGTCGCCAAGCGCTTGTTTGAGGGCTAGCACGGCGGCGCCGCAGAACCATCGAGGGGGGAAATGGGCTCTCATGCGCAGGATCACCTTTGAAGTGCATTGGGCGAGCGGCCGTCGGCTGCACCGGCGCGCAGGCACGTTGGGGAAAACACCGCGTCCTCGATGTGGGGGGAGCGGCGTGGAATCCCGGGCCGTCTTATATTCTCCGCCGGACGCCATCGGTGGACTTTTCGATGGGCGGCCGGCCGAATTCGGATCGGCCTCAACTGGGCGGCTCCTCCTGCAACCCGGGCTTCGCAGCGCCGCCCTTGCAAGCGTTGTGCACGCCTCTCCGCGCGCGGCGCCGGCTCGTTCCGGCGACTTCGCGCGTCACAGCGGCTCCGCGGCGGGGCGATAGAGGCCTACAGACATCAGCGCTGCGGCCCGGGTGCATCGGGTGCCGGCGGGGTGCGCGCTTCTCTCGCGGCCGCCGCCGCGCCTGCGCCACGCCGTCTCCGTGGAGCGGCGCCCATCTCGCCAGCCGGCGGGCCGCCCCACGGCGCCTCCGACGAGCGACCCCTTGGGAAGCTCCGCTCCGTTCACGCCGTGCACGGCGCTTCGCGCTGTTCCACGTGGGGAGCGGCGCGCTCCTCCTGATTCACGCGCATCATCGGCGCGGTCATCGCGGGTTGGCAAGGCTTTTTTGCTCTCGTCCCCGTTTGGACTGGCGGGCTCTGCCGTGCTCACGGCCTCTGCGCTGCGCCCCCGGGGCCTGCGGATCGCGCTTCATCAAGCGCGCCATCCCCGGCCGGATATCCTGGCATCGTCTCTCTGCCGGCGGCAGCTCCCGGCGATTCCTCACGACGGAGGTCCTGGCGAGGAACCTTTCCGTGAGGGCGAGGACGGCTCGAAACCTGGGGGAGACTCGTCTCGGATCGTGGAGCGCTTTCGGGGCCTCGACCTGTTCGTGCGGCGCGGGCGCGTGGTCCTTTGCCGCGGCGATTCAGGCGCGAACACGCTGCCCTCCGGCGTCGACCTCGTGGGGAGCTTCGACTGCATGAACGATTGAAAGCGGAGGAGCAACGGCCTCGATCCATGCATCATGGCATTCCCCCTGGGTCTCGCGTTGACGATCGGGCCCGCGAGCCCCGGCGACACGGGGGCCGCGGACGGCGTCTCGACGCTCGTCAACTTGCGGATCGGGAGCGAGAAGGACATCGGGCTCGAGACCTTCCGCTCTCCCGAGTGAGCCGCCTGGGCGCTTGCCCTGATGCGGCTGTTGGGCCGCGGATAGGAGATGTTCGCGCACCTTCCGCGGGTCAGCCGTCGCGGCGCATTCGGCCCTGCGACCCGGCCCGGCGCGGCGTTCCGCGCCGTCGCGATGCGGCCGTCCGTAGGACGCGTCCCCTCGGACGTGGCGCGGCCGGTTCATGGAGTCCCTCGGTGCCGGCAAGGCCCGCATGCGGTGCTCGACGTGCAAACGCGTCGTGACGCGCCGGCGGAAGCGTTGCGCAACGGCGCAATCCGTTGCGGTTCATGGCAGCGCGTTGCGCTGCCGCCGCACATCGACAGGCCGTGGAGGCGTTTCGACGCGGCCGCGACAGAGCTCCAGGGGTTCCGCGGCGTGCGGGCGAGCGCGCAGGCCGACCAGCGCCATTCGGCGACGAGCGAGGCCGAGCGGGGTGCGGCGAACACCGACAGCGACGACCGATGGCGCGCGTTCGAGAAGTGGAACGCGGGAGTCGCCGGGCTCTCCGACGACGGGGAGAAGCCGTCGCCGTCCGAGGCGCGCTGGCTCTACGCGCAGCTCTTCCCGGCGCCCGAGGGGCTTCGCTTCATCACGCGCCGGCCGCGGGTCCAGTGGGCCGCGATGGTGCAGCGGATGAAGACGCTGGAGGAGAAGCGCGCGCAGGCGGTGATCGCGGGATTCGGCGGGACGCGGCATGTTCGGCAGCTCGTCGCCGCCCACGCGCGCTTCGGCGAGGCCTACGGCTTCACGGCCGTTGTCATCGCAAACGATGGCGGGCCGACCGATGGCCGGCCGCAGTGGAGCGCCGCCCGGGATGCGCTGCGGAGCCTGATCCAGAAGATCGAGGGCCACGCCGATCCGGACATCCCGGGGAGCGAGGCGCTGGCCGCGTTCCTGCTGGCGCCCTACGTCGCGATGGTCGACGACCTCGCGAGGCCCCGTCGAAGAGCCCCCGCCAGGAAGCCCGAAGCCGTCCCGGTGCCCCCGCCCGGGGCGGTCGGCATGCCGTGAACCCATCCGCGTGAGCCGGCGCGTCCACGCGGGAGATGGGTGGCACCCGTCTCCGGGTGGACGTGCCTCCAAGAAAAGATGGGTGGCACCCGTCTCCGGGTGGACGTGCCTCCAAGAAAAGATGGGTGGCACCCGTCTCCGGGTGGACGTGCCTCCAAGAAAAGATGGGTGGCACCCGTCTCCGGGTGGACGTGCCTCCAAGAAAAGATGGGTGGCACCCGTCTCCGGGTGGACGTGCCTCCAAGAAAAGATGGGTGGCACCCGTCTCCCGGTGGACGTGCCTCCAAGAAAAGATGGGTGGCACCCGTCTCCCGGTGGACGTGCCTCCTACAAAAGACAGGTCGCGCCCATCGCCGCGGTCCCCCGGCGACGTTCTGGACGCGGGCTCAGGGCCCCTTCTTCTTCTTCTTCCACTTCTTCTTCGGGCCCGGCGGAGGCTTCATCTTCTTCGGGTCCTTGGGCGCCCACGGCACGCGCGTGTCGACCGGCAGGATGTCCTCGTGCGGCAGGGCGCGCTCGCCCTCGCGCTTCACCGCGAACGACGCCGAGACCACGTTGACCCTGTGCGCCCCGACATCGGATAGATCGGCGTTGATGCGGAGCCCGATAGGGATGCAGAAGAGCCTCTTTCTCTCCTCCTCATCCATGTCGGCCGCCGGCGGCGCCCCGTCGCCCGCGCCGCGCCGATCGCCGAGCATATTCGGGTTCTCCATCGCCTCAGCAATCTGCGCGAGCACCTCCTCGGCGCACACGAGCTCCGGCTTGGGCTTCGTCCTGCGGCCGGACGGATACTGCACCTTGGACTGGACCTTGACCGTCACGGTCACCGGCTGCCGGTCAGACCCCATCTGCAGCGCGCCCCCCGCGAGCGCGCCCTTGGCCGCGTCCACGACGCGATCCCACGTGGGGCCGTCGCCGGCCGACGCGCTCACAAGCCGCACGCCGAGGACCTGGCCGTCGGCGCCGAGCTTGACCTCGAAGGTCGCGCGCGCGTCGAGGGGCGCGGTCGAGGAGCGCACCGTGTCCGCCAGGGTGCTCGCCACCACGCCCGCGGCCGGGACGCTGATCCCCACGCTCCTGTCCTTGCCGTGCAGCGTCTCGGTCAGCACCTTGCCCGCGATCGCCGGATCCACGGGCAGAGCGCGCGGCGCGGCTGTCGGGGCGGCGCGCGGCGCGTCGGGGCCGGGGAGCAGGCCGGGCACCGTCCAGAGGGGCGTCCCGATCCCGGGCGCGAGCGCGACGTCCCCGCCCGCCGCGGGGGGCGGCCCGCCGTACTCGCCACCGGGCGGCGCTGTTGTCGGGGCACCCGGCGCCTCGGCCACGGGCCCGGACGCCTCGGCCGCAGGCCCGGCCGCCTCGGCGGCGGGCGCCGCGGCCTCCGGCGGTTCGGCCTCCGGCGCCGCCCTCGGCTCGGCGGCGGGCGCTTCAGGCGCGGCCGGCGCCGGCCTGGCGCGCTCGGTCGAGGCGACCTTGGCGGCTGCGGCGCCCGGCGCGGGCGCCTGCGTCTTCTCGGCGGGAGCGGCCTTGCCGACCTCACCGGCCTCCTCCGGATCGCTCGCGACCGCCTCGCCTCCGGCCGGCGCCGCCGCGGCGCCCCGGGAGGCGGGCGGTTCGAGATCGAGCTCGATGCCGTCCACGAGCGCCGGCGGCCCGGCCGGGGCCTCGGGGGGCCGGTCGGGCGTCGGCGCGGCGAGGATCGCGAGGTGCGCCGCGACCGCCATGGCCAGGGCCACGGCCTCGCGTCCCCGCAGCGAGATGCTCACCGCCTCCTCGAGCCAAGGCGACTACGCATCGAGCAAGGCTAGCATGTCCCCCCGGCGCGCGGACCGGCTTCCCCGGGAGGCCCCCGCCCGCCGCCGCGGAAAGCACGATTGCGGCGCGGCGGCCACGCGCGGTGTCAGAGCACCGGTGTGCCCGGCGCGGCGCCGTCGACCGTGAGGGTGCGGACTCGCCCCGCGACCTCGGCGGTCAGCAGCATGCCCTCGGACACGAGCCCTTTGCCGAAGTCGCGCGGCGGCAGGTTGCAGAGGACGACGACCCGCTGGCCGACCAGCTCCTCCGGGGCGTAGCTCGCCGCGATGCCCGAGATGATGCGCCGGGGCGCGCCGTCGCCGGTGTCCACGCGCAGCTCGAGCAGCCGGTCCTTCTTCTTCACGCGCTCGGCGCTCGTGACCACGCCGATCCGGAGGTCCAGCCGGGCGAAATCGTCGAACGCTACAGGCGTCTTGGCCTGGTGTGCCGGCTGGGCGGCCGCCTCGGCGCCGCCGCTCGCCTCGGGCGTGACCTTCGCCTCCGGAGCGGCCTTCGCCTCCGGAGCGGCCTTCGCCTCCGGAGCGGCCTTCGCCTCCGGAGTGCCCTTCGCCTCGGGGATGGCCTGGGCCGTCTCGACGTCCGGCTGCGGCGGGGCGAACCGGGCGAGCAGCTCGGCCTCCTTCTCCTTCTCGAGGCGCGGGAAGATGGGCGCGCCCTTGCGGAGCTTCTCGCCGGGCCTGCGCGCAGGGGCGTTGAACGGCCACTGATCGCTGCCCACCTCGGGCGCGATCGGCGGCAGCCCGAGCTGCTCGCGCATCCTGCTCGCCACAACCGGCATCACGGGGGAGATCATCAGGCTGATCGCCCCGAGCTGCTCGATCAGGGTCCCGACGATCGTCCCGAGGCGCTTCGGGTCGGTCTTCTTGGCCACCCACGGAGCGGCCTTGTCGACGTAGAGGTTCGCCGCCGCGACCACCGTCCAGATCGCGTCGAGCGCGCGCGTCGGCAGGTGCGCGTCGAACGCCCCCGCCGCGGCCGCCGAGGCCTGCTGCTGCGCGCTCCTGAGCTCCTCCTCGAGCGGGCCCGGCGCCCCCTTCTCGGGGACCTCGTCGGCGAACGGGAGCACCCGGTTCAGCAGGTTGCCGAGCGCATTGCCGAGCTCCGAGGCGTACCGCGACAGCAGGTCCTGGATGCTGAAATCCCCGTCCTGACCGAACGAGATCGCGCGCATGAGGCAATAGCGCACCACGTCCACCCCGACGGGCGGCGCGCCGGCCGCGGCGCCCGGGCCGCCGGGCAGGGCCGCGGCCGCCGCCTCCGAGAGGGCCTCCGCCACCTCGACGGGGCTGATGGTGTTGCGGAGCGTCTTCGACATCTTCTGTCCGCTGTAGGTGAGGAACCCGTGGGCGAAGACCTGGCGCGGCAGCTCCGCCTCGCCGTAGCCGGCCGAGAGCAGGAATGCCGGCCAGTAGACAGCGTGGAAGCGGAGGATGTCCTTGCCGACGAGGTGCACGTCCGCGGGCCAGAAGCGCGTGTTGTCCTCGGGCGCCATGAGGGCGGTCAGGTAGTTCGCCAGCGCGTCGAACCAGACGTACATGACGTGCTTCGGGTCGCCGGGGACGGGGATGCCCCACTGGAACGTGGTGCGGGAGACCGACAGATCCTGGAGCCCCTCGCGCACGAAGCTCGTCACCTCGTTCAGGCGGCTCGCCGGCTGCACGAAGGTCGGGTTGCGCTTGTAGTAGTCGAGCAGCGCGTCTCCGTACCTGGACAGGCGGAAGAAATAGCTCTCTTCCTTGACGCTCTCGACGGGCCTGTGGTGCAGCGGGCAGACGTTGCCGGGCTGCTTCAGGTCCTTCTCGGTATAGTAGGCCTCGCACCCGACGCAGTAGAGCCCCTCGTAGTGGCCGAGGTAGATGTCCCCGCGCGTCTGGATGCGGCGCCACAGCTCCTGCACGGCCTGCTTGTGGCGCGGCTCGCTCGTGCGGATGAAGTCGTCCGGAGCGCAGCCGAGCTTCGGCCACGTGGCCCGGAAGACGGCGGCGATCTCGTCGGCGTGGGGGCCCGGCGCGATGCCGCGCGCCTCGGCGGCGCGCTGGATCTTGAGGCCGTGCTCGTCCGTGCCGGTGAGCATGCGGCTCTCGTGCCCGCGCATCCGGTGATAGCGGCACAGCACATCCGCGGCGATCGTCGTGTAGGCGGTGCCGAGGTGCGGGACGTCGTTGATGTAATAGATGGGCGTCGTGACGTAGAAGCGGCTCGCCATGGGGGCGCTCTCTTACCATGCGGCGCTCTCCTGCGGCGAGGCGGCCGAGCGGCTCACTGGAGAACAGCGGCCCTTGCCATGGGAGCCGTCCTGGATGGAGAGGGACCGAGGAACGGGCGGGCGACGCGAGCGGGGCGCCGTCACCGCCGTCATCGAACGGGCGTCGGGTCTGCCGGGATGCTGATCGTCAGGCCGGCGGTCGCGCTCGGCGTCGCGAACACGCCGTGCACCTCGCCCGCCGGCGCCCATTGCCCCGCGTTCATCAGCGCGCCCCCCGTGATCTCGGGCTGCGGCCCGGGGCGCGCCTGCACCTCGTCCGCGTGGACGCACACGTTGACGTGCACGCGCGCGTCCGCGTCCGGGCGCTGGACGAGCATCTCGTGGAGCGCCGCCGCGGCATCGAGCGCCGCGCGTCGCTCCCGCCGCTCCTCGATCGCGGCGCCCGGGAGGAGGCGCACCCCGAGCACCTCGTTGCCGGTGATCGACGCCAGGATGAAGCCCGCGCGCGCGAGCTGCGCCTCGGTGAGGTCGAGCACCTGCCCGATATCGGCCGCAAGCGCCTCGTCGAGCTCGTCGGCGCCGCCGCGCGTCCGCACCTCCAGGTAGACCGCCACCGCCGGCATCCTCGGCTCGGGACGGCTCGACACCGCCGACGACGGTCCGCCGATGGCGTCGCTGAGCGCGCGCATCAGCTCCTCGACCGAGCCGTAGCGCCGCTCCCGCTGCTTCTCCATACACCGCAGCACCACCGCGTCGAGCTCGGGAGGCAGCGGGACCCGCACGCTCGGGGGCAGCGGCATCTCCTCCAGATGCTTCCGCACCATCTCGTCCGTGTCATGTGTGTGGAATGGTAACCGGCCTACCAGCATGCGATGGAGAAGTACCCCGAGAGCATAGATGTCCACACGCGCATCGATGGGGCCGCCAAGGATCTGCTCCGGGGCCATGATCGATGGTGTCCCGGGCATACGTCCGGCGGTGGTGAGCCAGGTCGAGCTCTCCTCGGGGGCCAGCATCTTGGCGATGCCGAAATCGAGCAGCTTCACGGTGCGCGGCTGGCTCGAGCAGATGAAGATGTTGCTCGCCTTGACATCCCGGTGGATGATCCCCGCTGCGTGCGCCGCCCCCAGCGCCGCGCACACAGGTTCCATCAGCTCGAGCACATCGCGGAGCGCGAGCCGCGTCTCGGCCCTGATGAAGGCGTCGAGCGTCTGGCCCTCCAGGCGCTCCATCGCATAGAAGGGCCGGTGATCTTCGAGCTTGTCGACCTCGTAGATCTCGATGATGCTCGGGTGGGAGATCGTGCGCAGGACCTCGATCTCGCGCGCGAACCGCTCGAGCACGCGGGGGGAGTGGGCCACCGCCTCGTTCAGCACCTTGACAGCGGCCCGCCTCCCCGAGCGGCTGTGCCGCGCCGAATAGACCGCGCCGCAGCCGCCTCGAGCGATGAACTCCTCGAGGATGTACTCGCCGGCCAGGGTGCCCGGCGGGAGCTCGCCGCGCGCGGCGAGCCTTTCAGAATACAAGAAGGTCCTGGTCTCGGCCTCGTCGTCGTCGGTCATGTCGCCTCTTCGCATGGTGTGTTGACGTCGCACCACCTGCGCGTGCGTTGCGCGAGCTGCGTGAGTTTAATAAAGCAATAGTTTTCTGATCGGGTAATAGTTTTTATGAAGTTGTTAAGAAGGCATACACAGGAGCGTTTCCAAATGGTAACTTAAACTTTCCCATAGCTCGACCTCGTTCCAAAAACCCGCGATGAAAGGTGGAGACCGTCATGGAACTTTGCTGTACGCGTCTCGCTGCTCTTCTCGTAGTACCTCTGGTTACCACCGCCTGCATCGGCGCCGAGCTCGACGAGGAGTCGGAGGCGCTGCTCGCTGAGGCCGAGAGCGCGATCGAAAGCAACAACGGCTACTTGCCGAACGCGCTGAGCCTCAACGCGCTGAGCCTCAACGCGCTGAGCCTCAACGCGCTGAGCCTCAACGCGCTGAGCCTCAATGCGCTGAGCCTCAACGCGCTGTCGGCCATCAAGAATCCGGGAGCGAATGGCACAGCGTCGAGGGAGGTTCTGCGCTACGTCGTGAGCTGTGCGCTGCGCCCCGACCAGATGTTCTCGTTCTCATGGACCGACAGCGCCGGGGTCGTCCGCCAGGAGGTGTACCGCGGCGACCTCGGCTACGCGCACTGGTGGCCGACCACCCCCCTCGGCACCGCCTACAGCGACAATACATATGTTCAGAGCCAGATCACGGCCTGCCTCGCCGCGCGGATGAACTGGTACGGTATCTCGGTGAGCATCTCCCTGCGCAACAACGAGATGACGTCGACTCCGGCGGAGCGCGCGGCCTATCCGGTGAGGGAGGGCGCGTTCTGGGGCAACCTGTTCGCCACGACGGAGGCACCCTTTCTGCGGGCCTGCTACTCATCAGACCCAGGAAGCATCGCGCGCGCGCGCCAGGTGCAACGCGACTGCGCGGCCGGCCACCTCGTCGACCCGGTGAACGGGACAACCGTGCAGCAGTGTGGTTCCATGGTGATCGTGGGCTCCTGCGAGTCGGTGTGCAACGGGTCGGACTCCACGAGCGGCTTCTACAGGGGGTGTCTCAAGAATCCTTCGGTCTCGCCTTGGGAACGCTGGGACCAGGTGATGACCACGTTCTTGACGCCCGCCCCCTCCCCCTAGGAGCGTGAATGCGCTCGGAAGCGCTGCGAGACGAGGAGCCGGAACGCCCGACGAGGGAAGCGGGGCGCTGTCCGGCCTGCGGGCGGCGGAACCAGGGCGCGTGCCCCGAGTGCACGCTGTCCGCCCGGCCGCCCGCCGGGCAGTCGTCGATCCCGCCGGACATCACGGCGATCGTCCCCGTCGCCTTGCCTCGCTTCCCCGGCTACTGGACCCGCAGGACGCTGGGGCAGGGCGGCTTCGGTCTCGTCTTCGAGGCCGAGCCCGAAAGCGGCGGGGCGCGCGTGGCCATCAAGCTCGCGCGCGTCGATCGGCGCGGCGCAGGCCAGCGCCTCCGGGGTGAGATCGATGCGCTCGCGGCCGTCGGTGCCCCCCATGTGCCGGCCGTGCACGGGTGGGGGGCGCTGGACGACGGCTCGCCCTACGCGGTGATCGAGCACATCGCCGCGCCCACGCTCGCCGCCCGGCTCGCGGCGCGCCCGGCGCCGAAGCTCGAGGAGGCCGCCCGGCTCGGGCTCGCGACGCTCTCGACCCTCGAGGCCGTGCACGCGCGCGGCTACGTGCACTGCGACCTCAAGCCCGAGAACATCCTCGCCGAGGAGGCGAAGGCGACCCTCATCGACTTGGGCATCTCCCGCGTCGTGGGGCGGCGCTACGACGGGCAGGACGAGGATCTCGCCGTGGGGACGGCCGAGTACATGGCGCCGGAGCAGTCCGCCGGGGGGGTCGATCTCGACGCGCGCGCCGACATCTATGCGATGGGCGTCATCCTGTACGAGCTCTTCGCGGGCCGACCCCCGTTCTGGGGGCCGCGCGCGGCGGTGCTGGAGGACCACCGGAGCCGCAGGCCGCCGCGCCTCTCGGCCAGCGTGGCCGTGCCGCGGGCGGTCGAGGAGGTGGTGCACCGCTGCCTGGCCAAGGAACGGAGCGAGCGGTTCGCGAGCGCGACCGAGCTCCGCGTGGCGCTGGAGCGTGCGCTCCGGGACGAGCTCACGACGAGCGCGCGCGAGGCGCCGCGCTCCGTGGCCGGCATCGAGCGCCGCGTGATGGGGCTCCTGTTCTTCGAGAGCGCGGCCGATCGCGTCGCCGTGCAGCGCAGGCTCCGGGCGCTCGGCGGCGAGCTCGCGCACGCCTCCGGCGCGCGCTACGTGGGCGCCTTCCCCCAGGAGGGCGCGGCCAGCCCCGCGCACCGCGCGCGGCGCGCGGCCGACGAGCTGCTCCGACGCGGGACGTGCGCGCGGGTCCTCATCGATCTCGCGCCCGTGTCGATCCAGGCGCGCCCGGACGGGGCGCGGCGGCTCTTGAGCCCGCTCTTCTCGCGCGCCGAGCGGTGGCCCTCGGCCGACGGGCCTCCCGGGCCGTTCCTCACGCCCGAGGCGTCGGCCGCGCTCCCGGAGCCGTCGCGCGCCCCGGCGGGCGACGAGCTCCCGCCGGGCATCGAGGACCAGTCGCGGGAAGCGACGCGCCCCGGCGCGTTCATCGGCCGTCGCGACATCCTCGATCAGCTCCTGCAGAGCGCCGAGGAGGCGCTCCGCCTGAAGCAGCCCACGGCCGTCTCCGTGACGGGCGGGCCCGGCCACGGGAAGAGCTGTCTCGTCGTCGAGCTCGGCAAGCAGCTGCGGGAGCACCTGCCGCACGCCCACATCATCGACCTCCGCGGGCACGAGCCGACGAGCGCCGCCTCGGACGCGACGCTCCACGAGCTCGTGCGCGAGGCGCTCGGCATGCCCGAGGAGCCCCCGAAGAGCGGCGTCCGCGCGGCGCTCGCGGAGCGGCTCGGCCCCGCGCTCGGCGAGGAGCTCTGCTCGGGGATCGCGATGGCGCTCGGGTGGGTGGACGAGCAGACGGGCGTCGATGTCTTCCCCGAGCTCGAGGCGCTCCGGGCCGCGCCCGGCGCGCTGCGCTCGGCGCGCGTGCGGGCGGCGGGCGAGTGCCTGCGGCGGCGCGCGGCCGCGTCGCCCGTGATCGTGATCCTCGACGACGCGCACTTCGCCCACGACGCGACGCTCGCGGCGCTCGAGTACGCGGCGCTCGCGGACGAGGCCACGCCGCTGTGGATCTGCGCGATGGGGCGCCCGGCGTTCGCCGAGGCGCACCCTTCCTGGGGCGAGCGCGCCGCCCGGCGCGAGGTGTTGCGGCTCGATCCGCTGGACGACGAGAGCGCGCGGGCGCTGTGCCGGCGGCTGCTCCTGCCCGCGCGGGACGTGCCGGAGCCGGCGATCGAGCGCCTGCTCGAGCGCTCACAGCGGGTGCCGCTGCTGCTGGTGGAGCTCGTGCACGGGCTCAAGCGCGAGGGGATCCTGCGCCGGCACCCGCGGGGAGACGCGTGGTACCTGGCGACCGACGAGCTCGATCGGCTCCCCGCATTGCCGGCGCTCGATCCGCTGGCGCAGGCGGAGATCGCGGCGCTCGGGCCCGCGCTCGGGGCGCACGCGCGGCTCGTCTCGCTGCTCGGCGCCGAGGTGTCGATCGACGAGATCGCGGGCGTGCTGCGCCACCTGGACGAGCGCGGCGAGGGCGCGGCTTTCCCGCTCGACGCGCGCGTCGGGACCGAGCGGCTGCTGAGGGCGGGGGTGCTGGTCGGCGATCGGAAGGGCGGGCTGCGCTTCCGGCACGCGCTGGTGCGGGAAGCCGTCGCGCAGGACGTCGCGGAGTCCGAGCGGCGGCGGATCCACCAGGCGGCGTACGAGCACCACCGCGAGGCGAATCACGAGGGCCGGGAGCAGCGGCGGTTCAAGATCGCGCACCACGCGGCCGAGGCGGGGCTCGCGGACGTCGCGGAGGAGGCGTACCTGGCGATGGCCGAGCGGGCGCGGGGGCGGCACGCCTACGTGGAGGCGGAGCTCCACTACAGCCGCGCGCTCGCGCAGCCGGCCACGGAGCGCGGCGAGCGGCGGAGGACGGCGTACCGGGGCCGGGGGCTGATGCGCTACCGGCTGGGTCGCTACCACGATGCGCTCGGGGACCTCGATCGCGCGCGCGCGATGGCAGTCGAGGAGGGCGACGTGATCGAGCAGATCGAGATCCTGCTCGACGAGGCGACGGCGCTCGATTGGATGGACGACTACGGCCGATCCAAGCAGCGCGTGGAGGAGGCGAGGGCGCTCGTCCACGGTGATCTGCCGCCCGCGCTGGCGGCGCGGCTCTCGATGGCGGCGGCGCGCTCGCTCCACCGCGAGAGCCGCGATGAGGAGGCGGCGCATCAGTTCGAGCGCTCGGCGGCGCAGGCAGAAGGCGTGGGCGACGAGGGCTACGAGACGCTCGTGGTGTCGCTGCTCCTCCTGGGCTTCATCTACCCGGGGCTGGGCAAGCTGGACGAGGCCGGCGCGGTGCTGGATCGGGCGATTCGCATGTGCGAGGAGCGCGGCGATCTCCTGCACCTCGGACCGGCGATCAACGGCCGGGCGCTCCTGCGGGCCTGTCTCGGGGACAGCGCGGGGATGATCTTGGATTTCTGTCGACTGCTCACCATCTCGCGCGAGCTGGGTCTCGGGACGGTGGAGCTCGTGAGCGAGTTCAACCTGGGCGAGTACCTTTACCTGATGGGTGACCTGAACGCGGCCGTGCCGCACGTGGAGCGGGCCATGTCGCTGGAGCGCCAGCGGCGGGGGGAGGAGATACGGCCGGTGGTGCAGCTCCTTCAGGCGAGGCTGCTCCTTTACCAGGGCGAAGAGGGCAGGGCGCGGGAGATCATCGAGCCCATCCGGGCTCAGCAGACGAATGCCGCCGCGGCGGGGGGCGAACAGACGGCGATGACCCCCGCGGAAGAGGTGCTGTGGTCGATGATCGACCTGGCGACGCGGGAGGCGAGCGACGAGGAATGGGACGAGCTCGAGCAGCGGTCCACTCGCCATTTCGTGGGGCAGGAGCAGATCGAGGTCATCGAGGCGCGGGCGCGGGCGCGCTCGCGGCGCGGCCGCCACGAGGAGGGGATGGCGGCGCTCGCGAGGGCGATCGACGCGGCGGGGAGGATCCCCAACGTGATGCGGGAGCGGCTCGAGCGGCAGCGAGGAGCGTAGTTGGCCGAAGCAGGAGAGGCGCGCCTCAGTCGCAGTCGAGGCACCTCCACTCGACCTGGCCGTCCGCGGGCACCCCGAACCGCTCGACCGTGTACTTCTCGATGTCGATCAGGAATCCCGAGGGCCGGGCGTTCTCGGTGCAGCACCCGCTGCAATCGGAGTCGGCGCACATGTCGTACACCGTGACGTCGATCTCCTTGCCATCCTTCCGGAGACGCAGGGTCTTCAGCTTGTAGGCCTCGAAGTCCTTGGAGTGGACGGCCGCGATGTTGTGCTCCTGGACCCAGCTCTCCGACTGCTGCCCTTCGAGCGCCGCGAACTGACCTGCCCACATGCACCCGTTGAATTTGATGCACTCCTCGCTGCCTGGGTCGGGGTACGACTCGAACTCTGTCAGGCTGGCCGTGCGCCACACCACGCCGGTGTCGCCCCCTGACCCGGCGCTGCCCCCTGACCCGGTGCTGCCCCCTGACCCGGCGGTGCTCGTTGAGCCGGTGTCGCCCCCTGAGCCGGCGCCGCCCCCTGAGCCGGCGCCGCCCCCTGAGCCGGCGCCGCCCCCTGAGCCGGCGCCGCCACAGCTCGGATCCGTCAGCTCGATGCTCGAGGGGGTGAACGAGGCGCGGGAGGTCGTGGAGAAATGGAACATGAACGACGAGCCCGGACCCACCGACACGCTGGAGGTCCTCGAATACGTGCACGTGGACCCGGATTGCGTGTGGGTCCAGCCCGGCTCGTGATCATCGCACGTGGCGCCGCTCGGCACCCCGAACGCGACCTCCGGCCTCGTCCAGCCGGTCGATCCGGTATTCTCGATCTCGATCGTGCCCCAGTAGTCCGGACTCCCGTCGTAAACGCTCGTCGTGACTCTGTACGAGCAGGATGCAGGATGCTGCTGCACGTCGGAGGAGGTGCCGGACGGAGGCGCTGGGTCCGTCGAGCAGGCGACGAGCGGAGAGAAGATCGCCGCCAACGCGATCGGAAGCCCCGGTACCCGCAAAGTTCGAACCGTGCTCATGCGAATATTCCCTTCTTGCTGGATGCAACGTATGGGCTAAAAAACAATGACAAGCACATCCACCGCCAGAAATCCGGCGCGGCCGTGCCACGGTAGACGTCCGCCACGCAGAGCTCGATGCTGAGGCCCCCGCGTACGACAGGCCATCTCCACGCCCTGCTGCTCCTCCTCGTGACCGCGCCGGCCCAGGCCGACGCGGGCGAGGGCGAGGCCGCGCCGGGCTCCCCCGCCATGACCGCGCCGGGCGAGGCGCCGGCGACCGCGGCGCCGGCGAGGAAGGACGTCTCCACCGGGCGGCGCGCCCTCGCCGCGGCCGGCGCGGTGTTCCCCGGAGTCCTCGCGCACGGCACCGGGCACCTGATCCTGGGCGAGCCGCGCACGGGGTGGACCCTCCTGGCGCTCGAGGGCGCGGGGGCCGGGCTCGCCGTGGGCGGGCTCGCGGGCGCGGCGGTCTCCGGGGCCTCGCGGCGCGTCATCGCGCCGATCGTGCTCGCCACCGTGACGGGCGTGGGCCTGTTCGGGATCTCCCTTCTGGCGGACCTCTATGGCGTGCTCGCCCCGGAGGGCGGCACCGGCAGCCCTCCCTCGTCGCTGCCCTGGGTCGAGACGCAGATCGGATTGGCCTACGTCCACGACCCCACGTTCGCCTACCGCACGTTTCTCGTGCCGGGCATGGATCTGCGCCTGAGCTCGCTCCGCCTCTCGGGCTCCGGCTGGTTTGGCCTGAACGACGACAATGCGCGCCTCCGCGCCGAGGCCGCGCATCGCTTCATCGGCCCCGGCACGCCGGACGGCCCGCGCGCGGCGGACGGCTCGTTCCTCGAGCTCGAGGGCGCGCTCACCCATCACCGCTACACGTCCGACGACTTCTCGATCACCACCGGCGAGGTCACCCTCCAGGGCCGGCTCGATCTCGCCCACATCGGGCGCACGCTGCGGGGCTCGTTCGCGGAGATGGGGTGGGGGATCGCGATCGAGGGCTACCGCAACGGCGGCCGGCCGTTCGAGGGGAACGAGCTCTTGATTCCCCACTTCGCCTTCGGCATGTACCTCGGGCACGCGGGGTATCCGCGCGGCGAGGCCAAGGTGGTTTACGGCCACCGGCACGACGGGTACGCTGGCGGCGCGAAGATCCCCGGCCTCGGCAGCGGCGTCCCGGGCCACCTCGGCCTGCAGGGCCGGCTCTACGCCTCGCCCCGCTGGGGCCTGCTCGCCGACGTGCAGGCGGGCTCCGCGTACGTCGGGCGCCTGTCGCTGCTCTTCCGCCCCGGAGACTCGCCATGATCCCGAGAGACGCTCTCCTCGCGCTGCTCGCCCTCACCGCGCCGCTCGCCCTGTCCTGCCTCGACGTGGCCGAGGGCCGCGCGCGCCGCGATCAGGAGGTAGGAAAGGCCTCACGGGGCCAGGCGCGCGTCGCCGTGGACGAGGGGCTCGCGGCGATCCGCCGCCTCGAGCCGGGAGAGCTCTCGCTCTGGGCGAGCGCGCCCGCGCTCTCGATCCGCCTCACCGACGAGGCGGGCGGGCCGTGGACGGTCACGATCGAGAACATGCTCGCCGACGCCGAGCTCTCGGCCCGCGTCGGGGACGAGCGCGTGCCCGTGGAGCTCGTCGACGCGCCGTTTCCGACCCAGCGCACCTTCCGCCTCTCCCTGCCGCCCGGCGCCGAGGCGACCCTCTCGCTGCGCTCGCCGGACGAGGCGCGGCGCGCGCCGTGGCGGTTCGCGGTCTTCGCCGACGTCCAGGAGGAGATCGACCGCGTTCAGGACATCTACGCGAAGATGAACGAGGCGGAGGGCGTCCGCTTCGCGCTCATCAGCGGCGATCTCACCTCGCAGGGCTCACCCGAGCAGCTCGAGCGGTTCCAGCGCGAGATGAAGACGCTCCGTTTCCCCTGCTATGCGACGCTCGGCAACCACGAGCTCGGCACGCGGGACGACCTCTACCATGAGTGGTTTGGCCGGGGGAACTTCCGCTTCGTGTTCCGGGGCGTGCAGTTCACGATGCTCGACTCGGCGAGCGCGACGATCGATCCGCTCGTCTACGGGTGGCTCGACGGCTGGCTCGCCGAGGGGCAGGAGCTCTTGCACGTGGTCACGATGCACCTCGCGCCCCTCGACCCGGTGGGCTCCCGCAACGGCGCGTTCGCGAGCCGCGCCGAGGCAAACAAGCTCCTCACGATGCTCGCGGACGGGCGCGTGGATCTCACGTTCTACGGCCACATCCACTCGTTCTATGCGTTCGAAAACGCGGGGATCCCGGCGTACATCTCGGGCGGCGGCGGCGCGATCCCCGAGCGGCTCGACGGCATCGGGCGCCATTTCGTCACGGTCGACGTCGAGCCCCCCGGCACGATAGCGCAGGTCGCCGTCGTTCGCGTGGATTGAGCCGAGGGGCGACCGTCCCGCCGGTCGAGCCACCCCTGGGGCGCGCCGCGGCGCCCGCGCTATCCTCGGGCCCATGACCTCTCCCGAGACGCTCGCCGCGCAGGCGCGCCACTTCGTCGACGACGCGACCGGCGCGGTCGTGCCGCCGCTGCACGCGAGCACGACATACGCGCGCGACGAGGGCTACCGCCTGCCCGCCGCGCACGAGTACACGCGCGACGACAACCCGACGTACCGCGCGCCCGAGGGGCTGCTCGCGGAGCTCGAGCGCGGCGCCGACGCACGCCTGTTCGCGTCGGGCATGGCCGCCGCGACCACGGCGGTGCAGGCGCTCTTGCGGCCGGGCGCGCGCCTCGTCGCCTCGCGCGCGATGTACAATGGCCTCCGCCTCTGGATGACCGAGTGGTGCGCGACATGGGGTGTCGACCTCGAGCTCGTCGACGCGACCGACCTCGACGCCCTCCGCGCGGCCGTCCAGCGCGGTCCGACGTCCCTCGTCTGGATCGAGACGCCCGCGAACCCCACCTGGGACGTTGTCGACATCGCCGCCGCGGCCGACATCGCGCGCGCGGGCGGCGCGCGGCTCGCCGTCGACTCGACGGTCGCCACGCCCGTCCACACGCAGCCGCTCGTCCTCGGCGCCGACCTCGTGGTGCACGCGGCCACCAAGGCGCTCAACGGCCACAGCGACGTCCTCGCCGGCGCGATCGTGGCCGCGCGCGACGACGAGGCATGGCAGCGCATCCGCCACATCCGTCGCGTGCAGGGCGCGGTCCCCGGCCCGTTCGAGGCGTGGCTCCTGCTGCGCGGCATGCGGACGCTCTTCGTGCGCGTCGGCAGGGCGAGCGCCTCCGCCCTGGAGCTCGCCCGCCGGCTCGCGGCCCACGCCGGCGTGGAGCGGGTGCTGTATCCAGGGCTCGAGTCGCACCCCGGTCATCCGGTGGCGGCGCGGCAGATGAAGGGCGGGTTCGGGTCGATGCTCTCGGTCCTCGTGCGCGGCGGCGCCGAGGACGCGCTCCGCGCCGCCGGCCGCGTGAAGGTCTTTCTCCGCGCGACCTCGCTCGGCGGCGTCGAGAGCCTCGTCGAGCACCGGGCGACCGTCGAGGGTCCGCGCACGCTGGCGCCGCCGAACCTGCTCCGGCTCTCGATAGGCCTCGAGTCGATCGACGACCTCTGGACCGACCTCGACGAGGCGCTCCGGGCGCGCTACTCGCCATGAAGCTCGAACGACGCGTGCTCATCCGCCGGACCTTGAGCGCCGCCGCCTTGATGTTGCCCATCGGCGCCGCGGTCGCTGCGAGCGCGCCGACTCCACACGAGCCAGGGCGGCGACGAGGAGACGACCTACTCCCCGGGCGTCAGCGCCTGGACGACGGACCAGACGCCCACGATCGACGTCTCGATGTGAGGCGGCCTCGAGCGCTGCCCGCGCGCCTCTCGAGGGGGACCGGCGTCAGCGCGAGCCGAGCGCGATCGCGTCGTGGATCGCCGCGAGGGGCAGCCGCACGCGGGCGGTGACGCGGGCGGCGCCGGAGCCGAGCACCTCGGAGGTGACCGCGAGCGGGATCGCGACCTCGCCGCGCGCCGGCAGCGTCGCGAGCCCGGCGAGCTCCTTGGCGGCTTCGTCGATCGCCCCCGGCGTGTCCCCGCGCGCCGCCAGCAACACGAGGCCCGCCAGCGAGAAGAGCCCGCCGGCGAGCGTCCCGGGCTGCCGCAGCGCCTCCAGGCCCGGCGCCGCGGCGAGCGTGCGCTCGTCGCGCCCCGGGTCGGCGGCGACGCGCAGCCGCGCCACCACGGCGGCGTCGTTCTCGCCGATCCCGAACCACGTTCGCTGGCCGGCGGGCACGACGTAGAAATGGGTCGTGTGCGCGGGCGGGGCGTCCTTCGTGAGCGGTCTGGAGCGCAGCTCGATGTGCAGCGTCCCCGCGGGCAGCGTGGCGGGCGCGCGGACGATCACGGGCGTGGTGCGCTCCTTGTCCTCGTCCTTGCTCGCGCGGCCCCCCGGCGCGCCGCCGGGCGTGCCCGCGCCGCCGGGCGTGCCCGCGCCGCCGGCCGCCTCCGGGCTCGCCTTGAGCCTGTCCAGCTCTTCGCCGAGCAGGAGCAGCTCCTTCATCCCCGAAATCCAGGTCTGGGCCGGCTCCTCGACCGCGACAAGGATCCAGCTCTGCAGCGCGCGGTGCACCGCCTTCTGCGAGCGCGCTGCGCCCTTGCCGCGCTGGTGGGCCGCGAGCGCCTGCTCCGCCGCCGCGCGATCCCCGCCCGCGCCCATCACGATGGGGCCGCCCGTGAGGGCCAGCGTGTCGAGGCGCTCGATGAGCCGATCGAACGCCGCCGCGTCGTAGCCGTCGTCCACCATGTCGTCGCGCAGCGCCGGGAAGATGGCCTCGCGCAGCGGGGTGAGCTCCGCGCGCGACGCGCCCTGCGTGTAGAAGGCGACGGCCGTGTCGCCCGGCAGGCGCAGGAAGGCCGGCGGGGGGGCGGCGTCCGGCGCCACGGCCGGGGCGAAGGCCCGCGTGAGGGGCGAGCGCCGGCTCGCGAAGCGCATGCTGAAGCCGATGTCGACCTCCGCGCGGCCCCACCTGAGGTCCATGCTCATGCTCTCGAGGTCGCGCATGAACGCGTCGCCGATCTCCTGGCCCAGCGCCCCCGAGCGGCCGTCGTCGCCGTCCGCGTCGTCCTGGCTCTTCATGACCTGGCGGAGGGTCCACTCCATGATCTCGATCCGCGCGTCCGCCTCGATCGGCTCCCGGCCCACGACCTCCACGAGGTAGGGCGCGGCGGCGTCGATATCCTTCGCGTCCTTGGCGCAGAGCAGGCGCGCGCCGCCCCGGCGCTCGCCGGGCTCGAAGGCGCAGCTCTGGCGCGGTGTCTCCTCGTCGGGATCCGCGTCGCGCGCGCGCTCCACGCGCAGCATGCCTCGGTGCTCCTCGAGCACGAAGCGCTCGTGCAGCCGCGACACCTCCTGCTCCGCGACCGACAGGGAGACCACGGGGCGCAGCTCCGGGTCCGTGATGCCGAACCAGGCGACGTCGATCGGCTTGTCCAGATCGACCACGTCGGCGAGCGCCGGCCCCAGCGCTTGCTCGAGCAGCATCTCGGGACCCATCGGGCCCGCGCTGAACAGCAACACGCCGAAGGGCGTGCTCGCCATGAGCTGCGTGACGTGGCTCCAGCTCCGCTGCGGGTCGGCGATCCGCAGCACCGCGGAGAGCCCTTCCGGCGCGGTCACGGGCTGCGCCGCCGCGGGGGCGGGCTGGGCGCGCGCCGCGCGGGGCGCCGGAGGCAGCGGCGCGACAGGGCCATGCTGGGGAGCCGGAGCGCCGGCGCACGCGGCGACGAGGGCGATCGGGAGCAGGAGGGCGGCGCGTCTCATGAAGCGCCGATCGTCGCGCCCGAACGGCACGCGTGGCAAGCGATCTCGGCAGGCGCCGGGCGCCGCGCGCGGGAGCTTCATCACCGTGCCGGCGGCGCTGTTCGTCCAGTCATCGAATGCTCGTCTGTCCTGTCGCTACGTCGCGCCGAGGGCCGCGGCGATGCCGGAGCGCTGGGTGCTGAAGGTGGCGATGCCGCGTCGCACCTCGCACGCTCGCGCCGGCCTGTCACGGGCCGATGTGCGGCGGGAGCACCTCGGCGGTCCTGCCCCTGGAGCGCTCTCGCTGGCGAGCTTGCGGTGCGGCGGCGCGAGCGCGTCATGGGACGATGGCGGCGCGGGCGCGACATCGGCCTACGTGGCCGGGCCTGCGCTATCCGCGGAACAGCACGTACACGCCGGTGCCGAGCATCACCGTTCCGGCGGCCATGTTCAGCCTTCTTCTTGCCGTGGTGTTCTCGAAGAACGATGTCGCCCTCTCGGCCGCGTACGCATAGCCGAGCTTCACCCCGCCCACGACGCCGGTGGCGATCGACATGAGGATGGCCGTATCGGCCAGGGACACCCTCGACAGGTCCAGGAACGCGGGGAACAGACCCATGTAGAAGAGGATGGCCTTGGGGTCCGCGAGCGTGATGAAGAAGCCGCCGAGGAAAGCAGAGAACCGGGCAGCGCCGGCCGCCCGCCCGGCGAGGGCGACATCGGGCCTGGCCCTCCACAGGCCCGCTCCCAGCCAGATGAGGTACGCGGCGCAGGCGTATTTCGCCAGGACGAACAGGCTGCCCATCGCCTCGGCGATGGCCGTCAGGCTGTAGACAGCCAGCGCGATGAACACGAGGTCGGCGGCGACGATTCCGCCGACCATGAAGAGCGCGCTCGTGAATCCCGATGCAGCGGACCTCGCGACCACCGCGATATCGCTGGGTCCGGGGACGACAGCCAGCACGAGCATGGTTCCGAGCAATGCGACGATGTTGTCAGGGGCCATGGGGTCGGATCCGGATCAAGGAAGAGGCGCCGCGAGGGCTGCGCGACCGTCCGGACGCCGCAGACGACGACGAGACGGCCTTCATGGATACAGGGTCCGGCTTGCCCGAGCCACGAGGCGCGCGCCTCAGCGCGCCGGTTCCGTGCCCCTGTCGTCGAGCTCCGGCCAGGCCGGCCGGAGCGGGATGATGAGCGCATCGAACCGAGCGGGCAGGGAGACGGGGGTCGCGGCGTGCAAGCAGAGCTCCCGGCCGGGCCCGAGCACCATCTGGCGCATCCACAGGCCGGCGCTCGCATGATCCAGGACCGGCGTGAGCTGAGCGAAGAGCTCACCGTAAGACATGCCGTCGGGTTTGCCGAACCAGTGGGCGTACCCGGGCGTGCGCAGCGCTGCTCCGGCCCGCAGGCGATACAGTCCACCGGCCCCGCCGCTGGCCGCTGCGGCCGCCGCGTCGTGCGGCGCCGAGCGGCTGGCGGAGACCGCGGCCTCGTTCAGCGCGCCGAGCGCACCGAAATCTTGCACCAGGTACCAGTCCTCGTAGACGTCGCCGCCGCCGGCCGCCCAGGGGGCCCCTGAGAGCCCGACGCTGAACGACCGGAGAAAGCCTGACGAGGGCGCTGCAGCGAGCGCCGCGTGGAAGGCCCGCTGTCGGCGCTCGTACTCCTCCGCGGCGGTCTGTGGCTGTCGCCAGTGCCAGAACACATAGGCCAGGGGAGGGCTCACGGGCGCCGAGAGCGTAGAGGTAGCCGCCGGGAGGGTCAAGAAGCCGGCCATCGGCGCCGCTGATGGATCCATCGAGAACAGCGATGGGCGGAGCGGCCGCGCGGTCGTCATAACCCTCCCTATCAAGCGCGGCGCGCAGCGCGCCGCAGAACAAGGAGACCCTCATGACGACTACAAAGCTCCCTGCCGTGACCCGCTCCCTCCTGGTCCGGATCGAGGCAAAGCCCGGCAAGGAGGCCGAGGTCGAGGCCTTCCTCCGCAGCGCCATCGGCCTCGCCGTCGAGGAGCAGCGGACCATTCACTGGTTCGCCCTGCGGATCGGCCCGTCGACCTTCGGTGTCTTCGACACCTTCGTCGAGGAGGACGGCCGCAAGGCGCACCTCGAGGGCCCGATCGCGGCCGCGCTGATGGCGAAGGCGCCCGAGCTGCTCGCGACCGCGCCCGTCATCGAGCGCGTCGACATCATCGCCGCGAAGCCTTGACGCCGCTCCCGGGAGGGCGCTCGCGCGGCCGGGCGCCGCCTGCCTGCGGCTCGAGGCGGGCGGCGCGCGCGAGCATCGTGTCCCAGAAGCGCTGGAGCGCGGACGTCGGCGTGCGATCCCCCGAGCGGACCAGCGCGATCGTGCGCTGGAGCGCCGGGTCGATGAGCGGCCGCCGGGACGCCTCGGCGAGCAGCACCGAGTGCTCCGGCATGAAGGCGAAGCCGAGGCCCGCGTGGACGAGGCTCTGGACCCAGTCCTCGCGCTCGGTCCGATACGCCGCATACAGCTCGACGTCGCGGGCCGCGCACGCGGCCGTCACCGACTCGCGCATCTCGCACGCGAGCCGATCGAGGTACGGCTCTCCCCTCAGATCCTCGATCCGGAGCGCCTCGCGCGCCTCCAGCCGATGGCCGGGCGGCAGGACGACGACGTACCGCTCGTCGTAGAGCGGGGCGACGACGCACCAGTCCGGGACGGCGACACCGAGGCTCGTGATGACGACGTCGACCTCCGCCTCCTCCAGGCGCCGCAGGGTCTCCGCGTGCATGGCGACCGAGATCTCCAGCTCCACGCCCGGCGCCTCGCCGTGGAACGCCGCGAGCGCCCGCACGAGCCGCGCCGGCCCGATGGTGCACAGGGCGCCGACGCGGAGCGGGACCTGCTTGAGGCGTCGGTGGTTGTCCGCGATCACCTGCACGGCCTGCGTCTCGTCGTGTAGCCGCTGGAAGCGAGGCAGCACGTGCTGTCCGAGCGCCGTCAGCTTCGCGCCGCCGCGCTCGCGCAGGAGGAGCGCGCCGCCCAGCTCCTCCTCCAGCTTCTTGATCGCAGCGGTGAGCGCGGGCTGCGAGACCGCGCAGCGCTCTGCCGCGCGGGTGAAGCTGCGCGTCTCGGTGACCGCCAGAAAATAGCGGACCTGGTGGATCTCCATGGACGCCCATCTTCGCCCGGTGCCGGAGCGTGCGCCACCGGGTGCGCCCGGTCGAGGTGCGTGAGCCCACCTCACCGTGGGCTGCGTCCGGAGCGGTCACCTGAGCGCGCCGTCGCGCAGGACCCGCGAGACCGCTGGATACTATGCCCGAGCAATAGATTTACGATGCACATGCGCGCATCAATCCATCGGGCTCGAGGAGAGCCGCTGGCGGGCCGATTGGAGTAGACATCGTCCATGGGGTCGCTCACATTCGAACTGAAGGGGCACCGTTCTGCTCGGCTCTGGATCGGTCGTCCTGCGCAGCGGGACCTTCGTCATCCACTACAGCGCGACAATGAGGCTGTACGTCGGTGAGCGGCTACAGGAAGCTTGGTTTGCGAGTAGCGTTTGGACTCTGGCCTCCTCGAGGGGAGCGGTGTCAGTCGAGGCGCGCGTGCGCATGTGGAGATCCGATATGAGTGTTCGATCTCTCGGCTGGATCTGCGGTCTAGGTCTGTGGGCGCTCGCCTGCACCGGGCAGATCGGCGATCCGTCCTCGAACACGGCGGCCGGCGGAACCGGCAGCGACATTCCCGCGCCGCAGGCCGACGGCAGCTTGCCGTACGCGGCGCCTCAGCCGGTCTCCGCGGCGCTGCGCGCCCGCACGTGGCTGCTCACCCCGGAGGAATATGGTCGCTCCGTCCAGAGCGTGCTCGGCGTGCCGGTCGACGTTTCCGACATGGAGCCCGTGCCGGACAACGGCGTCTATCCGAACATGTCCACCAGCGGTCTCGTCCGCGTGACCCTGGCCGAGCAGGTTGCGGCCAAGGCCGAAGCCGCGGTGCTCGCGCTCAGCGAGCAGCAGCTCCGCGCATTGATTCCGTGCGGCAAGGTGGACGCGACGTGCAAGGCGGACTTCCTGCGTGCGGTGGTCAGCAAGGCGTTCCGGCGGCCCGCGACGGCGGAGGACCTGACCCATTATGGCGAAGTGTTCGATCTCGCCGCCGAGTCCGGGGATCCGGCGCTGCCGTTCCGCTGGGCGCTGAAGGGCGTGCTGAGCTCGCCCTATTTCCTGTACCGGACCGAGATCGGCGCGCCGAGCGACGAGGCGAACGCCGCGTTCCGGCTGACGAGCCACGAGATCGCGACCTTCCTTTCGTACAGCGCGCTCGGCGCGCCGCCCTCTGCGAAGCTTGTCGCCGCCGCCGATCGCGGTGAGCTGGCCGATCCCGCGCTGCTCCCTGGTCACATCGAGCAGCTGCTCTCGACGCCGGGCGCCGCCGACCAGCTCGGTCATTTCCTCGTCCAATGGTTGCGGTTGCACACGTTCGAGGCCGAGGTGGAGAAGTTCGAGGACGTGTTCCCCGGCTTCGCGGAGGTGAAGGCGGCGATGTTCGCCGAGACGCAGCGCTTCCTCCGTACGAACGGAGGCATGGAGGGCTCGATCGCGAGCCTGTTCACGGCGCCTGTGCCAGAGGCCGATCCCGCGCTCTCCGCGTTTTATCGCAGCGACGCCTCGGGCGCGACGGACACCGCGCGGAGCGGCCTGCTCTCGCTCGGCTCCGTGCTCGCCAAGACAGCCAAGCAGTACCTCACGTCCCCGACGCTCCGCGGCCTGTTCATCCGCGATCAGCTGCTGTGCCAGCACATCACGTTGCCCGAGAACTTCACGCCGCCGCCGATCGAAGAGAGCGAGCAGCGCATGGCCCCGAAGACCACGCGCGAGCTGTACGAGACGCACGCCGCGCAGTCGGCCTGCAAGGCTTGCCACGCGCTGACCGACAACGTCGGCTACATGCTCGAGAATTTCGACGGCGCGGGCCGCTATCGGACGCTCGAGCAGTACAAGAGCCCGTCGCTCACCGCGCCCGTGGCCGGGCCGCAGCCGATCGACGCGGTGGGCCGGCTGCTCAACACCGACGTCGACGGCGAGTACGACAGCGCCGCCGAGCTGGGGGAAGCGCTGTCGCGCAGCTCCTGGGTCCGCGAGTGCGTGGCGCGGCAAGCCTTCCGCTTCTATTTCGGCCAGGCCGAGTCTGCGCGCGGTATCCCGCCGGTCGTGCAGGGCACCGCGGCGCTGGATCGCACCGGTCTCCTGCGCGACCTGCTCGTGGCGCTCCTCTCTTCGCCGAGCACGGTGGAGCGCGTGCGCGAATAGCTCCGGCCATCGAGGATCGAACATGCCCAGGCCCTTCGACGTATCCAGACGAGACATCCTGAAGGCGACGCTCGGCGCGATATTCCTGGCGCCGCTGCTGCGCCACCGCGAGGTCGAGGCGCAGACCGTCGTGCCCAAGCGGCTGGTGCTGATCTTCACGCCCGACTCGCACCCGCCCGAGTGGTGGCCGACCGGCAGCGGGTCGACGTTCCAGCTCCAGGAGCCGCTCGCCGATTTCCGCGGCCTGGAGAGCGACATGCTGTTCTTGCGCCGGCTCGACCATGCCTGGACGGTCGGGAACCATCACGAGGCGGGCATGGCGCAGCTGTTCACGGGCGCGCGCTTCAGCGACGACAGCTCACGCCACGCGAACGGTCCCTCGCTCGATCAGATCCTGCTCAAGAGCTCCGACCTGCGCGGCGGCACGCCGATCGCGAGCATCCACCTGTGCGTCGCCGATCGCGGCGGCGCCGACAAGCGCCACATCATCTCGTACAGCGGCGCTGGCCAGCCCATGACGCACACGGCCGATCCCGCGCGCGCGTTCAGCACGATCTTCAGCGGCGTCACCTTCGGCGGCGCCGCGCCGACGCCCACCGCGATGCCGGACGCCGTCGCGGACGCGAAGCGCAGGGCCGACCAGCGCATCCTCGAGATCAACACCGGCGAGCTCAAGACCCTCCAGCGCTTCCTCGGCCAGGCCGAGCGCCAGAAGCTCGAGCTCCACGTGGAGGCGCTGTTCGAGCTGCAGCAGCGCATCGCGGGCATGGGCAGCGGCGCGTCGGTCCCGGCCGGCGGCGCGTGCGAGCGCGTGGACACCTCGGGCTACAACGGCAGCACCAACAACGCAACGACGATCACGCGCTGGGCGCAGATCCAGGCCGACATCATCGTCAACGCGTTCACGTGCGATCGCACGCGGGTCGCGGACTACCACTTCAGCTTCTCGGGCGGCCACCACGAAGGCCTGCTCGGCTTCGGCCAGAGCTGGCACGACGTTGTCGCGCACGTCAGCCGCACGAACGACAGCATCACCGTCGGCGGTCAGTCGATGACCACGCGCGAGGCCTTCATGAAGTTCGATCGCTTCTGGGCGAGCCACGTCGCGTACCTGGCGAAGAAGCTCGCCGGCATCCGCGAGGGCAGCGGCACGATGCTCGACAACACGATCCTGCTCTGGGGCGTGGAGAGCGGCACGAACCACAACCACAGCCCGCGGGACATGCAGTACCTGGTCATCGGCGGGAAGAACCTGGGCGTGAACGTGGGCCAGTACATCAACAACACCACCGCGCAGAGCGCGAACAAGCTGCTCACGTCGGTGATGAATGCGCTCGGCCACGCCGCGACAGGCATCGGCATCGAGCCGAGGTGCGGCCCGCTGCCCGACTTCCTCGCCTGACGCGCGCATCGTGGAGGGCGAGCTTCCTGGAGAACGTGCCCGAGAGCGCGCGCGCTCGCGAGGCGCCCGTGCCAACGTCACCCTGTGTCTGCTCGTGGAGAACACCGATGCTCAATTTCACCCATCACCGCGTCTCGCTGCTCACCCTCGTCGGACTCTTGACCCTGCCAGCGTTGGCCTGCGACGTCTCGGGCGGGGACGTCGTCGTGCGGGACGAACCTCAGGCCGAGCTCGCCGTCGAGGACGCCCCCGGCGCGCTGACCAAGGCCAAGGTCGCCGTGGCCGACTATTACATCGTGACGCACCCTGACTACCGCAGGTGCGTTTCACCGCTCTGCGGCGGCCATTTCGTCGCCCGCGTCAACACGAGCGTGACCCCTTGCGCCGATGGGACATGGCAGGAGGAATGCCATATGTTCGAGCTCGATCTGTCGAGGCTCGGGCTCGACCCATCGACCGAGGACAAGGCCAAAGAGGCGTTCGCCGCGGGGACGGCGCTGGTCCGCGGCGCGCTGAAGCAGGTCGACCTCGGCGACCTCAGGGGGTGGCCGGCCGACGTGCTCATCGCCAGCGAGATCTGGCTCGGGGCGACCGGCAACACGCCCGAGGGCCATTTCTCTCGCGTCGATGAGACCGGGATCGTCTGCATAACCCACCCGTGCCCCTCCCTCTCCGAGCTGAGCCTGAACACAAACCTCAGCGCTTCGCTCGACAGCATCGATCTGTCCGCGTCCGGGGCCACGCCGGCGCAGGTCGACACCGGCATGCGCGCGCTCTACGAGAGCGGTCTCTTGATCGCCGGCGGGCACGCGGTGGTCACCGGTCCGGCCGGCTCGATGAACCGCCTCGACGCGGCGGAGTTCTACCTGCGCCTGCAGTGAGGCCGGCGCGGAGGGCTGTGACCGCCGCGGCGTGACAATCCTCACCTTCATGAGCGCCTCCTCGGGATCATGCGCCTCATCGGACCGGACCCGCGATGACGACGTGGATCCACGGGTGGACGGAGATCCGATGAGACGCGCTCAGAACAACGGGAGGCGGCCCGTGTCGATTCCAGAAGCGGGAGGAGCTACCGTGGAGGGACGGTGGTGGGCGCGTGCGAGAGCCGAGGAAGCGAGCGCACCCGGGGGCCGCGAGCAACGACCGGCGCGGCCTCGGGACCTCGGGCGCCGCTCAGGGCGCCTGGCAGGACACGCGGTGGACCGGCTCCTCTTTCCCTTCGCCGATCGTCACGTAGTCCCATCCGCCGGGCACCCACGCGATCGCCTCGGCCTGCTCCTCGTCGGGTGACGGCAGCACGCAGGGCGAGCCGGCCAGGGCCTGCGCCACGGTCTGATCCGGTGTCATCGGGTAATAGAGCACGTGCGAGGAAGTCCGCAGCAGCACGCCCGTGCCGTCCGGGCGCACGTCGCCGCCCGTGAAGCGCGCGCTCCCGGCGGGCGGCTCGATGGAGCCGGCTCCGACGAGCGTCGCCGGCGCGCCCGGGGCGGGCAGCGCCGGCAGCTCGTAGATGCGAGAGATGCCCTTGTTGACCTTCGTCACGAGGGTGAGCGCCCCGGTGGTGGGGTGAATGAGCAGCGTCTCCGCGTCGTGCCTCCCGTCGGGGTACGAGAGCACGAACGCCTCGGCGGTCGAGGGGCGCGGCGCTCCTCCGAGCGTGTCCGGCTCCTGCACGCTGTACACGGCATAGCTGTCGCGCTCGCCGTCGTTGTCGCCGATGTCCGCGAGGAACAGGCAGCTGCCCCCGCCCGTACGGCAGGGACCGCGCGCGATGTCCTCCCAGTCGATGGCGGCCGCGCCGGCCACCTTCACCTCGGCCCGCAGCGCGCCGTCGAGCCCGATCGCGAAGAACCGGGGGTCGTCGCCGCGGTCGTTGTGCACATAGAGCGCGTCCGGGTGCAGCCCGCCGGCGACCACGCCGGAGCACTCGTCGATGTCGCCCCGCGGAAGCGCGCCGACCTGCGCCGCCCCGGCGCAACGAGGGCAGCCCGAGACCCGCACCTCCGGCGGCTCCGGGGCCCCGCAACCCGACAGGAGCAGCGAGAGCGCGAGCGCTGGCGGCGCCGAGCGCCGCGCCAGGGCCCCTGGCGCAGGCCCGCCACGCGGACGGGACGCCCGGAGGGGACGCGGCTGCAGCAACGGGGCGCGGAGGATCTCGATCGCAGGCGTCGGTGACATCAGGTCTCCTGTTCGGTGAGGTGCTCGCATGCTTCGCTGCTGCTCGACGCGGCGGGATCGGTGTGTCGACGACCGGCGGGCGCCGGGGGGGCGCCGTGGCCCCCCCGAGGCGCTAGGGCGCCGCGTTCGCCGCCCCGGGGGTGGGCGCCGTGACGGTGCCCTCGCCGGTCAGATCGGGGAGCCTGCCCCACGTCTGCCCATCCGCTGCCGCCTCGATCGGGTACTCCAGCTGGGTGAGCACCTGGTCGTTCGGCGAGATGAGGGAGACGGTCTCGCCCCTGGAGGCGCTCACCTTCCAGGTCACATAGAAGCAGCTGCTCGGGCCGCCTACCGGCAGGCACGTGGTGTGGGGCCCAAAGCCGTCCTCGACGGCCTGATCGCCGAGGACGAGCAGGTACTCCCCCGGGGCGAGCTGCGTGCCCTCGGGGAACGTGAGCGCGTCGGACGTGTTGCACTGCCCGGTCTCGTTGGCGTCGCAGAGGCCGAACCCGCCGAGGTCGGCCGATCCCGGGCCCGGGTTGCCAAGCTCGATCCAGTCGCCGTCCTTGGCCGAGATCTCGTTCACCACGACGGTCGTCGTCGCGGCCCCGCCGCCCGTTCCCCCTTGCCCGTTGCCGCCGGTGCCGCTCGATCCCTGGGACGCGCTGGTCGCGCCCGTGCCCGGCGCGCCGGTGTCCTCCGGCTCGTCGCCCGAGCCGCAGCCTCCCGCGCAGAGCGCTGCGACACAGAGCAAGGTGAATCGAAGTTGTGCCATCACGATGTTCTCCTCGGCGCACAGCACACGGCGGTCCCGGCGCCATGTCAATGGGGCGGCGCGCGCGGGCTCCCCGGCCGCGGGGCCGCCCCCTGCTCGTTCCGTAACCCGGATCGCGTCGGGGCCATCCCCCATCGGCTCGCGGGGCATCGCCGCGGAGCTTGGGGTACCATGCCTTCAGCCGTGTCGCGGCGAGAGCGGCCCGAGAGCGGTCGACGCCGCTGCCCGCATACTTTCGGGGTGAGGAGGACATGATGCGACGACCGCTGGAGCTGATCTTGTGCCTGTCGATGGGGACCGTGCTCGGGGCCTGCGGGGACGACGCGAGCGGGGGGGAGGGGACGACCGACGCGGGCGGCACCGGCGCGACGAGCGCGTCGGGCGCGGGCGGCGCGGGCGCAGGCTCGGGCGGCGCGGGCGCAGGCTCGGGCGGCGCGGGCGCGGGATCTCCCGCGCATGCGGGGGGCGGCCCGCCGGCGGGCAACCCCGACGGGCGCTGCGCTGTGCCGGCCGAGGCGCGGGCCGCCGACACCTCGTCCCCGACGACGGTGATCGGCGACGGGACGCCGGCGAGCTGCACCTCGGAGGCCGTCGTCCGCGCCGTCGCGGCCGGCGGCATCATCACCTTCGACTGCGGCCCCGACCCGATCACGATCACGCTCGAGGAGACCGCGAAGATCTTCAACGATACCGGCCCCGAGATCGTGATCGACGGCGGCGGGCTCGTGACCCTGAGCGGCGGCGGGCAGCGGCGCATCCTCTACATGAACACCTGCGACGAGGCGCAGGTCTGGACGACACCGAGCTGCGACAACCAGGATCACCCGCGCCTGACGATCCAGAACCTCACCTTCATCGAGGGCGACTCGACAGGCGATGACGACGAGGGCGGCGGCGCCGTCTTCGCGCAGGGCGGGCGCCTGAAGGTCGTCAATTCACGCTTCTTCAACAACGCCTGCGACGCGGCCGGCCCCGACGTCGGCGGCGCGGGGATCCGCGCCTTCATGCAATACAAGGGTCTGCCGCTCTACGTGGTGAACAGCACCTTCGGCGGCGCCGAGGGCCACGGGAACGCGTGCGCGAACGGCGGCGGCATCAGCAGCATCGGCGTCTCGTGGACGGTCGTGAACAGCCTGTTCTCCCACAACCGCGCGCTCGGCAACGGCGGCAACCCCGCCGAGGCGGGGACGCCGGGCGGCGGCAGCGGCGGGGCCATCTACAACGACGGCAATACCATGACGCTCACGCTCTGCGGGACCCGGATCGAGCGGAACGAGGTGAACGCCCACGGGAGCGCGATCTTCTTCGTGAGCAACGACCACACGGGGAACATCGTCATCGATCGGTCGGTGATCACCGAGAACGCCGGCGGCTCCTGGTACCCGACCTACCCGCAGATCTCGAACCACGACGACACGCCGATCGCGGTGACGGACTCGGTCATCGAGTGAGCCCCGCCGGGCTCGACGGACGCGCTGCCCAGCAGCTCAGCTGTGCTCGAGCGGAAGCCCCGCCTTCACCCAGCCGCTCGTGCCACCGTCCAGGTTGTAGAGCTGGTTGAACCCGAGCCGCTCCGCAAGCTTCGCCGCCGTCAGGCTGCGAGCGCCCTTCGCGCACACGAAGACCACCCGATCGCGCGGCAGCGCACGCTGCGGATCCGCCCTCAGCTGATCGAGGGGCACAAGCCGCGCGTGCGGCACGTGCCCGACCGACCACTCGCGCGGCTCACGCACATCCACAACGTCCACCTCTCCGCTCTGGATCAGAACGTCCGCGTCCCTGGGAGAAATCGTCTGGATCATTCGTCCACTATAACGGACATGTGCCCGGCTGGCAACCCGGGGGACACAAGTTCGCCGCCACGACGAAATCCTCCGAAATCCCTTGTTTTTAGCTTGTTTTGAAGATCCCGGCGCGGGGGCCTGCGGCGAGGGCAGATCGGCAGGGAGGGCGTGGCCTCCGTCTCAGCGGACAACCGCCGGTCAGGTCAACGCGAGCGCCCGACCTGGATTCGACGCAATGCGTCAACCAGCGCATCGATGTCCTCGCAGGTGTTGTAGGGGGCGAGGGACGCGCGCACGGTGCTCTCCAGGCCGAAGCGACGCAGGATGGGCTGCGCGCAGTGGTGGCCCGAGCGCACCGCGATGCCCTCGCGATCGAGCGCCCCGCCCACGTCCTCGGTGCGCTGCCCGTCGAGGACGAAGGAGAGCACGCCCGCCTTGTCGGGCGCGGTGCCGATGAGCCGCAGCCCGGGGACGGTCATGAGGCGGTGGGTCGCGTAGTGGAGCAGCTCGTGCTCGTAGCGGCTGACGTTGTCGATCCCGATCCGCGTCACGTAGTCGAGCGCGGCGCCGAGGCCGACCGCGTCCGCGATGTTGCCGGTGCCGGCCTCGAAGCGGGCCGGCGGCGGCTGGTAGACCGTCCGCTCGAAGGTGACGTCCGCGATCATGTTGCCGCCGCCCTGCCAGGGCGGCATCGCGTCGAGCACCTCGCCCTTGCCGAAGACGACGCCGATGCCCGTGGGGCCGAACACCTTGTGGCCGGAGAACACGTAGAAGTCGCAGTCGAGGAGCTGCACGTCCGCGCGCATGTGCGACACCGCCTGAGCGCCGTCCACGACCACGCGCGCGCCGTGCCGGTGCGCCATGGCCACCATCTCGCGGGCGGGCGTGATGGTGCCGAGCGCGTTCGACACCTGCGTGAGCGAGACGATGCGCGTCCGCGGGCCGAGCAGCTTCTCGTACTCCTCGAGGATCACCTGCCCCCGGTCGTCCACGGGCGCGACACGGAGCCTGGCGCCCTTCTCGGAGCAGAGCTGCTGCCACGGTACGATGTTGGCGTGGTGCTCGAGCCACGTGATGACGATCTCGTCGCCCGGGCCCACGTTCCTCCTGCCCCAGCTCTGGGCGATGAGGTTGATTCCCTCCGTGGTGCCGCGCACGAACACGATCTCGCGCGTGGACGGGGCGTTGAGGAAGCGGCGCACCGCCTCGCGCGCCGCCTCGTACGCGTCCGTCGCGCGGGCCGCGAGCGTGTGCGCGGCGCGGTGGATGTTGGAGTTCTCGTGCTCGTAGAAGTACGAGAGACGATCGATGACGGCCCGGGGCTTCTGGGTCGTCGCCGCGTTGTCGAGCCAGATGAGCGGCTTGTTGTGGACCCGCTCCTCGAGGAGGGGAAAGTCCCGGCGGATCGCGTGGGCGTCGAAGATCCCGGCGGAGGCGCCCAGGCCGCGGACCAGCTCTGGATCGACCGCGCGGATCTCGTGGGCCTCGATCCGGGGAGCGCCGACGGGCGACTCGATGCCCAGCGCCGGCGCGCCGGGCACGAAGTAGGGGTCGGCGCCACGCGCCGCGAGATCGCCCAGCACCGGGATGCGGAGCACCTCGTCGACGGCTCCCAGGCTCAGCGGCTCGGAGCCCACGAGCGGGACGCGCACGAACCCCGCGTGAACCGCCGAATCCGGCAGCGCCGCCTCGCCGGGGTAGGCGGGGGTCGAGCCGGAATGAGCGGGGGCCGAGCCGGGAACCGCGGGGGCCGAGCTGGAATACGCGGGGGTCGAGCCGGGGACCACGGGGGCCGTCGCCGCGGAGGGCTCCGTGGCAGACAACGGCGCCGCTCCAGGCGCCAGCGCGGGCGGGGCGGGCGACAGCGACGGCGCGGCGCCGGGCAGCGGCGCCGCGGGCAACGCCGACGCCCCCTGCTTGATCGGCGCGCCGAGCATCTCGTTCGCGAGCTGCGCGATCATCGCGGCCATCGCGTCGGCGTCAAAGCCGGGGACGCCGGGCGCCGGCACGTGCGCGGCGCCCGGCGCGGAGAGAGGCGCGGCGAACGGCGCGCCCCCAGAGCTCCCCACGGTCCGGGTCACCTGCGGCAGAGCGCCCTGGAGATCCGTCGTGTGGAGCTCACTTATACTCATAATAGCTGTCCACCTCGACGCCCTCGAGCACGCCGAGCGCATCCTCGGTCAGAACGGCCGCCGAGCAGTAGAGGGATGCGAGGTACGAGGCCGCCCCGGACTGATTGATGCCCATGAAGCGAATGGACAGGCTGGGGCTCACCTCGCCGGGGATCCCCGGCTGGAACAGGCCCACGACGCCGCGCTTCTTCTCGCCGGTGCGGACCAGCAGGATATCGGTCTTGTTGCCCGCGAGGTGCAGCTTGTCGGTGGGGATGAGCGGGAGGCCGCGCCACGTGAGGAACGGCGAGCCGAACAGGGTCACCGTGGGCGGCGGAACGCCGCGCTTCGTGCATTCGCGACCGAACGCCGCGATGGCCCGCGGGTGCGCCAGGAAAAAGGCCGGCTCCTTCCACACCCGCGCGATGAGCTCGTCGAGATCGTCCGGCGTGGGGCCGGCGCCGCGCGGCTTGACCCTCATGCTGCCATGCACGCTGTTGAGCAGGCCGTAGTTGCCGTTGTTGAGGAGCTCGTCCTCCTGCTTCTCCTTGAGCTTCTCGACGAGGACCGTGAGCTGCTCCTTCACCTGATCCATGGGGCTGCGGAACAGGTCGGAGATCCGGGTGTGCACCTGGATCGTCGTGGTCACCGTGTTCAGCACGTACTCGCGCGGCTGCTCCTCATAGTGGATGTGCGCCACGGGCAGATCGGCAGCGTCATCCGGGCTGCAATCGACCGCGAAATCGTTCTCGGCGACCCGGTTGAGCCGGTACACGCCCGCTTCGACCGGCGTCCAGGGAAGCAGGTGTACGAGCCAGCGCGGGGTGGCTCCGGCCCACTGCGGCGGCGTCTTGCTCGTGTTGGCGTGTTGGCGTGCGGCACGCTCGCCAAGCAGGTGGCCTTCATGGTTGCTCATGGCAGGGCTTTTTCTCGAGCTTTGGCACGTGGGGGGAATGTCTACGCCAAAGCTGATTCCATGACTACACATTCCCCACGGGGCACCGCAATGGCGCCGGTGATCTCCGGGACACTTTCCTCCTGTAAAACAGAGGTGACTTCCACGATAGTGGACTGTTGTGACCCGGAGGTAACCCGGAGGTTTCCTCCATGATGCACGACGATAAAGCGCGACCGCGCGCGCCGGGAGGGGGGGACGTCAGCGGATATCGGCGGACGTCAGAGCCCACCGACCTTGCGGCGTCCCTGGGACGTAACTGGGACGTAAAAGGAGAGGCGCCAGGCGAGGGAGCGCCGACCCCGAGCCACGAGGCGCCGTCGACCGGGGCGGAAGGAGACAAATGGCTCGGCGGTGACCGTCCGTTATGTTGGGCGTTATATCCGCTGGTGTTTCAGGTGCCGCATTCGCTGCCCGCTCGACGTCCCCCGAGCTCGGGGCCGCGGGGGCGCGCCGTCGCACCCCAGAGGCTCCATGTCGAACGTCCCACGCGGCTGGTTCGAAGACAGCGAGGGCAAGACGATCGTGGTCATCCTCCCCGATTCGGGCGAGCTTCTGCCCCGCATCACTCGCACGGGATGATCTCGACCTCGTAGTCGATGGGCTCGCTCACGCCGGTCACATGGATGGCGTAGGTGTGACCGGCCTGGGCACTCCAGCCCTGCGGGTTGAAGCGGAGCGCGAAGGCGCTGCCGAAGTTCGGGTCGAGCTGCGTCACCTGGACCGGGAGGTTCTCCCCGGCGTCGGTCACCGTCACCTGCGCGTCGCGGAGGTCGATCCGCGAGCTCTGGATTGTCCAGCCCGTCTCGTCGAGCGGCGCGTAGGAGGCGTGGAGGGCCCCCGAGGGGAAGGGGCCCGGCGCGGGCCATGCGATGAACGGCTTATCGCCGGAGCCCGACCCGCCGAGGACCACGATGCAGGAGTAATCGCTCGTGGAGCCGAGCCCGATCGGGCCGAGCTCCTCGGAGAGGAGCCAGCGGCGGTGGCCGATCGTTGTCTCGTTGCCGGGATCGGCCATGTAGAGGTCGATGCTCTCGACGCCGGGAGTCGGCGAGATGACGCTGGTCGCGGCCCCCTCGGCGCCGAGCTCGGTGTAACAGGTCCAGCTCCGCGGCGGGCTGTGCGACAGCATGCCGTTCGCGTGCATCATCAGCGCGCACGCCTGCGCCTTCTCGTCGCGGAGCGGCTCGGTGGTGACGGGGGGCAGCCCGGCGATGAAGCGGTAGAGGTTCAGGAGCTTGACCGCGTTCACCCGCCCCGCGGCCGGGACCTCGCCGCCCACGCACGAGCTCACGTCGCCGTTCCAGGCGCCTTCCTTGACGTCGCTCCGGTCGGCGTTCCAGCGAGCGCACACCTGCTCACCCGTCGAGCCGCCGCCACCGCCCGCGCCCGCGCCCGCGCCCGCCCCGCCCGCGCCCGCGCCCGCATCGCTTGCGCCCGCCCCGCCCGCACCCGCATCGCTTGCGCCCGCGCCCGCGTTGCCCGAGCTCGAGCTCGCGTCCGTCCCTCGGCCGCCAGCGCCCCTCTCGCCAGCGCCCTCGCCCCCCGTGCCGTCCTGTGGACCCGCGTCTCCCGTCGCCGTCGGGGCTCCCGCGTTGCCAGTGCACGCGGCGGAGAGGGCGAGCAGGAGAAGCGCCGTGCTCGGCGCAACAAGCTCTGTGCGATATCCCATGGTGTAAGGCTCCGGGCCGCTCGACGTGAGCGGGCAGCCATTCAGCCTACATGGGCGCGCGACGGGCGTAAACGCACGGCTCCTCGCGCGCGAGCGCGGCGCCCCGCCTCCTGGCGCCGCCGCGGGGCCGCGGGGCCGCGGAAGCGGGGGAGGACCAATCCAGTTGCGGCGCCCCACGTGGTGCGACTAAAAAGACGGCGAGCGATCCCCGGCGGAGAAGCAAGAACGACATGCGAATTCCCAGCAGCCTCACGTCTCTGGCCGACCAGGGGCTCATCGAGGAGGTCGTGCGCCCGCTGATGAGCGGCAAGGAGGCGGAGGTCTTCCTGGTGCGCGCCGGCGGCGAGCTTCGGGTGGCCAAGGTCTACAAAGAGGCGCAGAACCGGACCTTCAAGAACCGGGCGGAGTACACCGAGGGGCGCAAGGTGCGCAACAGCCGCGATCAGCGCGCGATCAACAAGCGCTCGCGCCATGGTCGTGCGCAGGATGAAGCCGCGTGGAGATCGACCGAGGTGGACATGATCTTCCGCCTGCGCGACGCGGGAGTGCGCGTCCCGATCCCCCACCATTTCATCGACGGTGTGCTGATCATGGAGCTCATCACCGACGCCTACGGCAACCCGGCCCCGCGGCTCGCCGAGGTGAGCCTGAGCCCCGACGAGGCGGTGAGGGTCTTCGACCGATTGCTGGCAGAAGCGGTCCGGATGCTGAGCGCCGGGGTCGTGCACGGCGATCTGTCCGACTTCAACGTGCTGATGGGGGCGGACGGGCCGGTCGTCATCGATTTTCCGCAGGCAGTGGACGCTTCCAGCAATCAGAACGCGCGAAAGCTGCTGCTGCGCGACGTCGACAACCTCCAGCGCTTCCTCTCCCGGTTCGCTCCCAACCGGCAGCCTCGCCCCTACGCGCAGGAGCTGTGGGAGCTCTACTCGTGCAGCCAGCTCACGCCCGAGACACGGCTGAGCGGTCGCTTCCGGGCGTCTTCGAGGCGGGCCGATACCGAGGCGGTCCTGGAGCTCATCAGCGATGCCAACCACGACGAGCGCCGCCGCCGTGAGGCGCAGGGGCTGAACATGCGGGGCGTATCGCCCCCGCCTCGCAAGGTCGAGGTGGTGATTCTACCGAGCGGCCCGCGAGACCGGGCGCGCCGGAACGCTCAGGAAGCACAGGCGGGCGGCGGGGAGAACGCGCGCCCAGGACACGCGGGAGGCGGGGCGAACACGCGCCCGGGACAGGCGGGCGGCGGGGCGAACGCGCGCCCGGGACAGGCGGGCGGCGGGGCGAACGCGCGCCCGGGACAGGCGGGCGGCGGGGCGAACACGCGCCCGGGACAGGCGGGCGGCGGGGCGAACACGCGCCCGGGACAGGCGGGCGGCGGGACGAACACGCGCCCGGGACAGGCGGGCGGCGGGGCGAACACGCGCCCGGGACAGGCGGGCGGCGGGACGAACACGCGCCCGGGACAGGCGGGCGGCGGGACGAACACGCGCCCGGGACAGGCTCGCCGCGCGGGCGGATAAACGTAGAGCTTTCGCTCGTGTCAAGCCTCGCGGGGACGGCGCCTGGTGAGCCGTTCTTGGCTCACCGGACACCCGCTTGCCCCGTCGCAGGGCTGGCGCGGCGTGCTCCGAGCGCAGCTGTGGCTCGACGACCGCGGCGAGCGCTCGCCATGACGGGGGTGGGTCGTGTGCCCAGCTACTCGGCGGTGAACCCGAACGCCATCGGTTCCCACGTCGGGTGAAGTGATTGATGTCGCCGACGAGCTACCTCTCGTCCTCCGCGAGCGTGAAGTCGATGACGGGAACAACTTCCGCAGACTCCGGCCACGAGGTGACGAGCTGAATAGCTGCCTGGAAAACAGGGCTCACTCAGGGGGCATGGTCCCGAGCATGGATCTGACCGAGCTCACCGACGCTCAGCACTCGCACTCGTCCTCTCCTTCGTAGGACTTGGCGATGAACGTGATGTCGTACGGATAGCTCGCCTCGGGCGGCCCATAAATGCGGAGGAGCAGATCGTCCGCCGAATCCAGCCCCTCGCCGTCGAGCCACACCCGTCCATGGTCGCTCTGCTCAGATCCGATGAGATTCATCGTGGCAGCGCTATAGACCTCCACGAACAGCGTGTTCTCCGGACGGGATGGGGGAGTGTACTGCTCACAGCTCGCGCCGCAGAGCTCTGCCCCGGCGGCCAGGACGCGAAGCTTCCAGTAGACCTCTTCGAACCCGAGAGACGTGTCGAGCAGGTACCAGTCTTCGTCTCCCTGGCAGAGGACAAAATCGATCCTCGAGAACCACGCGTCGGGAGATCCGCTGCCCCCTGCTGTATAGGCGAGCGGCGCCGCGGAGAGGGCTCCGTCATTCCCCTCGTAGGCGTCATCTGCGCAAGCCGCCGCTCCGCCGCTCCCGGTCTCGGCGCTGCTTCCACCGGCTCCACCACTGTCGCTGCTGCCGTCGCTGCCGCCGCCGCCGCTGGTGCTGCTGCTGCTGCCACCGTCTCCGCCGCTGGTGCTGCTGGTGCTGCTGCTGCCACCGTCTCCGCCGCTGGTGCTGCTGGTGCTGGTGCTGCTGGTGCTGCTGGTGCTGGTGCCGCCGCCGCTGCTAGCGCCTCCAGTGCCGGGGCCCACGTCGTCGTCCGGCTCACGCGAGCAAGACGTCGTTCCCAGCAACAAGGTGTAGAGCGCTGCCAGACCCATGAGACGAATCGAGCTACGGATGGACGACATAAAGATTCCTTTGGGCACGGGTGAATAACGACCTTCAAGGCGAGGCTTCGCTGTCGAAGCGCGAGCGTCGAACGTCGAACGAACCAGGGTTGGATGTGGATTGTCAATCACATCATTTTCTCATGCATCCCTCCATTCCTCGTGGCGCCAGCCCGGCTGCCGCGTATCCTTGTCGGCCATGGATCCGCATCGCTCATGTCGCTCTCGTCGCTCGCGCCGTCGTCGTCCTCTATCGATGGTCTCGCACGCGGAACGCTGGGCTCGCGTACGCGGCGTGGCGTGGGGAGCCGCGCTCGCCGCCGTCCTGGGATGCCGCTCCTCGCCGGCCCCGTCGGCCGGTAAGGAGGTCATCGACGTCCATGTGCACCTGACGCAGGCCGACGCGGTGGCACCATTGCTCGCCCACATGGCCAAGCATCGGATCGATCGCGCCGTCATCCTGGCAAGCCCGGACCTGACCAGCGGCCGCGGCGGATCCGGGCTCTCCGGCTACCGCGCAGGCAACGAGATCGTCCTCGACGCGGCGACGGCTCACCCCGGGAAGCTCATTCCGTTCGTCACCGTGGAGCTGGGGCACGACGACCTCCCGTACCTCGCCGAGCTCCGCCGCCGAGGCGCCTGCGGCGTGAAGCTCTACCAGGGGCACAACCTCTTCCACGAGCGTCCCCTCGACGACCCGTCGCACCAGGCGATGTGGCAGGCGCTCGCCGATCAGGCTCTCCCGGTTCTCCTTCATGCCAACACCGTCCGTTACCGGAGCGAGCTCGAGGCGGTCCTGCGCGCCTTCCCCAGCCTGCGGGTGGCGTGCGCACACCTCTGCGGCAGCCGCACCGATCTCGCGCGCGTGGAGTCCTTGATGCAGGCGTTTCCCCGCCTCCTCGTCGATACGAGCCATGGCTCTGCCGGCCCGGCGGCAGAGGGGTTTGCGAACCTCGAGCGCGAGCGCGCCCAGCTCCTCGGGCTGTTCTCTCGCTGGCCCGAGCGCTTCCTGTTCGGGACCGATCTCGTGACGAGCGGGCTGAACCCCACGTCCACGGAGATGTGGGACCTGCAGGCGGAGTCGAACATGGGTCTCTTGAAGGCGGAGAATTTTCGTTTCTTTCGTCGAACCGAAGGTCAATCAGCCCGCGTCCTCGGCACCTATCAGGGCCTTCATCTTCCCCCCGAGCACCTCGACCCCGTCCTCGGTCAGAACGCCGCGCGGTGGCTCGGCGCCTGCCTGCGGTGAATGTCGTCCCGCCGCCCGCGGCCTCAGGGGCCGAACTTCGCGAGGAAAAGATCCAGGGCGAGCCTCGGATTCACCAGCGGCCCCGTGCCAAAGTCGATCGTGCCGAGGAACGGCCCGGCGGCGAACACGTTGCCGGCCGCGTCCATGCCCGTGGAATAGCCGTACTGGTCCCCCCTGTCGCCGGTGTGCTTCACCCAGCGCACGGTGCCCGTCGCATCGAGCTTCGCGACGAAGGCATCGCCATAGGTGCAGGCCATCAGGCCCGTCCCGAAGTCGACGTCGCCGTACATGAAGCCGGTGATGGCGATATCGCCGTCCACGGTCGTCGCGACGTCCAGCGCCGTCTGTGGCCCATGCTGCCCGAGGCGCTTGGCCCAGAGGAGCTCGCCTGCCGGGTTCAGCTTGGTCACGAAGGCGTTGCCGCCCCACGTGATAGAGCCGGACTCAAGATATTCGAACCCTCCTGCGCTCACCAGCGGACCTCCGCCGAAATCCACGCTCCCGAGGAACGTCCCGCTGATGACGATGTCTCCAGCGCCGTCGACCGCGACGCCGTACGCCCTCTGGATCGCGGCGTCGCCGAACCGCTTGCTCCAGAGGTGCTCTCCGGCAGCATCGAGCTTCGCCACGAAGATATCGTCGCGGCCCGCGGAGATCAGCGGCCCGCCGCCGAGGTCGAGCGCCTCGACGAGGTAGGAGCCGAAGCTGCCGGCGAGGACGATGCTGCCCGACGCGTCGAGAGCGACGTTGTGGATCTCCGTATAGCCGTCGAAGTGCTTGCTCCAGAGGCAATGCCCCGCAGGGTCGAATTTCACGATGAACGAGTCGAGCTCATCGGTGCTGGTCAGCGTGGCGTCGCAGAGGCTGATCTGTTGATGGAAGCTCCCTGCCACGACGACGTTCCCGGCTGCGTCCATGGCGATGCTGTCCGCGTATTGATAGGCGTCAGCGCCGAACCGGGTCGACCATACGTGATCTCCGTCTGCCGTGAAGACGGCCACGAAGGCGTCGAGCGATCCGTCCGATCCCACGAGCGGACCGCCTCCGAGATCGATGCTGCTGGCGGAAACCCACCCCGTCGTCGCAATGAGCCCCGCCTGGTTGACCGCGATGTCACGCGCGTAGGTGAAACGGGAGAATTCCTTGTGCCAGAGGACACCTCCTTCGCCGTCGAATTTCGCGAGGGCGAAGGCGTCGCTGCCCCCGGTCGAGAGCGGACCGTCGCCGAAATCGACGCCATCGGCAATCCCCGTCGCGAGGACGACGTTGCCGGCTTCCTCCACGGCGATGCGGCTGCCCGCCCAGAGGCTGGCTCGGTCTGCGTTCGCGCTGAGTTGCCGGCTCCAGAGAGAATCGCCGGTGCCGGGTGCGCCGCCGCTGCCGCCGCTGCCGCCGCCGCCGCTGCCGGCGCCGCCGCTGCCGCCATTGCCGCCGTCGCTGCCATCGCTGCCGCCGCTGCCGCCGCTGCCGCCGCTGCCGCCGCCGCCGCTGCCGCCATTGCCGCCGGCGCCGTCGCTGCCGCCATTGCCGCCGCCGCCGGCGCCTCCTCCCGTCGCATCACCTCCGGCGCCATGGCCGTGAATGGGATCGAGCGGGATCCTGTCGCACGCGGTGGCGAGCGCGACGAGTACAATGCATCCAGGTACGATGAGCTGTTTCAAGGAGAACCCTCCGCTCGCGGTGAAGAAGCACGCGTGTCGTGCTTCCATGAATGGCCGCCCGTCGTCGCGGCGGCTCATCGCTGGACGACGACGCCGAGCGAGAAGGACGCGAGCGGGCTGAACGTCGAGATGACCCGCCCTGCGATCCGGATGTCGACAGGCGGGATCGCCGCGCCGCCGAGCGCGCCTGCCGTGAGATACAAGGAGTCGATGAGCCGAAAACGCGCCTCGCCTCGCCCATACACGAGGGCGGTGAACGTGGACTCGTCGCTGTCGACGTAGGGCGGTCTCGCGTCGCCGGACGCGCTCACATAACCGAGACCCAGGCCGGGGGAGAGGACGAGCCCGAAGCGACGGCTCCTCGCGATGGGCGCGAGGACGAGCTCGGCGCCGAAGAGCGCGGGGAGAAAGCCGACCTTGCCCTCCGACGCCTCGATATCCGGGCCGACGACTGGCACTTTCGCCAGGAGCCCGACGCCGATCCCGGCCGAGGGCCAGATCCGGAGCGAGGCGTCGAGCGCCAGCGACGCGCCCGGCGCCTGCCATCCGACGGCGATCGCGACGCCCACATCGACGAGCGCGGCCCCGGGCGCCGCGGGCACCGGGAACGGCGGCGGGGGCGGCGCCCAGGCGCGGAGCGGCTGGCTGCGCCACGCCTCGTCGGGCACAACGGCCGGAGGCGCGACGGGCGCGACGGGCGCGACGGGCGCGGGCGGGAGCGGCGCCGGCACGACGGCCGGCGGCGCCGCGCCGGCGGGGGCGCGGGCCACCGACCGGAGCGCCCGCACGAGCTCCGCCGCGCGGAGCACTCGGGTGTCGAGCGGGCCGTCGGGCGCCACGCTCGCGACGAGATCCGCCCGTCCGCCCGACTCCGACCAGATCTCGATGGCCCCCTCCTCGCCCTCGGGGACGACGATGAGCAGCCCGCCGGGCGCCACCGCCGTTGGGCTCGCCTCGACCTGCACCCGCAGGCCCGCCGCCTCGAGCTCCTGCGAGAGCCGGTGCGCCAGCGCCCCGCGCGCGCCCGCCACGACGGTGACCGGCGACGGCGCGTCGGCGGCGCACGGCGCCGCGAGCGCCAGGAAGGCGGCGAGCGCGCCGCACGTCGAGCTCGCCACGGCGCGTGCTCCCGGCGCGCTCCGCCGGCGCCGGCCCGACCCCCGTGATCTCCGCGGGCGCAGGCTCAATCCGCCCCACCGGCGAGCGCCGCCGCGAGCCCGGCGTGGGCGCCGTTCGGGTAGGCCGCGAGATAGCGCGCGGCGAGCTCGCGGGCGCGCGCGTGGAGCCGGAGGTTCCTCGCGCACTCCAGGGAGCGGCCGAGCGCCTCCGGCGCGAGCGCGCCGCGGGGTCGCTCCGCGAGGTACACAGCGAACCAGCGCTCGGCCTCCGCCCACGCGCCGCGCCCGTCGAACGCCATGCGGCCGAGGTGGTACGCCGCCGCCGCCGCCGCGTCGCTCCCGGCAAACCGCTGGCGCGCCGCCTCGTAGAACCGGGCCGCCAGGTCCGGCTTGCGCGCCAGCCGCGCCGCGGAGCCGAGATCGACAAGCTCCGCTCCGCCGGCGCGCCCGAGCACCGTGTCGACGCCCACGAGCTCCACGTCCGCGAGCGCGTCGCCGAGCTTGCCCGCGGCGAGGTGCGCGCGCCAGCCGGCGGAGTGAGCCTCGGCCAGGGGCGCCGCCGCGCGGGCCGGCGGCGAGGCAGGGGAGGCGGGCGCGGCGGCGCTCGCGCTCGGGAGGAGGGCGGGAGCCCGCGCCGACGGGCTCGCTCGCGGATCAGCCGCCGGAGGCGCGGCGGCGCGAGGCGCCGCGCACGTCAGCCGTATCGACTCGGGCGCGGCGACGGCGCGCCCGGACGGCTCGACGCAGGGGCCCAGGACGCGCACCCGGCCGGCGATCATCGAGACCGCGAGCTCCTCGGCTTCCGTGTCCCACGTGACGTCGAACTCCGTGCCGATCACGTGGACCTCGAAGGGCCCGCCCGCCACCACCCACCGGGTGTCGCCGCGGTGCACGACACGCACGCGCAGCGATCCGCGCTCCAGGAGGACGCCCGCGCCCAGCGGGCCGACCTCGGTCACGCGGGCGCGCGTCCCCGGCGCGAGATCCACGCGCGACCCATCCGAGAAGTCGAGCCCGACGCGCGACGCGTCGGCGGCGACCCACCGGCCGACGGCGCCCGGCGACCCTTCGACCCGGTAGGTCAACGGGTCGCCCGGCCGCGACAGCGCGAACACGAAGACGAGCGCGAACGCAGCCGCGACGCACGCCGCCGCGAGCGCGAGGCCGACCCGCCGCGAGGAGGGAGCCGCGCTGGCGCGCAGCGAGAGCGCGGCCTCCTTGCGGTAGATCGCCTGGAGCCGATCCGCGGCCCGGGGCCGCGCCAGCCGCTCGAGCGCGGCATCCTGGTGCGCGGCGATCCGGCGCCCCAGGGCCTCGACGTCTTTGGTCCTCAGGTCCATCGGTCGCCCTCCTCGAGCCAGCTGGAGAGCGCCTCGTCCTCCTTGCAGCGCTCGACGAACGCGAGCTCCGCGCGGTGGATCCGGCGCTTGATGGTCGCCAGCGACACGTTGCACGCGGCGGCCACCTCGGTGAGCTCCTGGCCCTCGACGATCCGCAGCGTGAAGGCGAGCCGCTCGTCGGGATCGAGCGTCTCCAGCGCCCGGTAGAAGGCGCGCACGCCCTGCCGCGCCTCCGGATCGACGCTGGCCGCGATCTCCGGCAGCTCGTCGCTCGCGAAGAACGCGAGCCAGCGGTGACGCCGCTTCCTGCGGATCGCCTCGCGCGCGACGAACACGGTGACGCCGGTGATGAACGGCTTCAGCGCCTCGGGCTCGCGCACGTCGTCGATGCGCGAGAACACCCGGGCGAACACGTCCTGCACCAGGTCCTCCAGGCTCCGGATGTCGCCCAGGATGCGAAACAGCATCCGCTCGACGAGGCCCGCATACGCGTCGAGCAGGCGGCGCTCCGCCGCGGGATTCCGGGCGTGCAGGCCGCGCAGGAGGTCGGGCGAGGTGGGCTGCGCGCCGGCAGGGCGGTCCGGTGGACGAGGCTTTCGGACGACGCGGAGGTGCACGGACATCGCGGTAGCCCGTTAGATGGCCGGACCCCGTCGCGACGGCTCATCCAGGGCGAGCCGCGCCGCCCGCGCCCACGATCGGCGTCCTGTGGCCCGGCCGCTCCCGCCCCACATCGCCCTTCCCCCGCACCTCCTCCTCGCTCATGACTTAACCGGTTCATGTAATGACACGCTCCGCGGGACGCCCCGTCCGGCTCCCCCCGATGCGATGTCTCCCACCACCGCGCCTCCCCGCCGACACACCGCGGCTCGCCGCGCCTGCTCGCGCGTCCCCGGGCCGCATTGCCGCGGCGCCCCCGGTCCGCGCGGCGCCCCGGCCCCCGAGGGTTTGCGCGGGAGCCATTGCGTGAGATAGGATGCTCAACGGGTCTCAGATCCATCCCCGGCGGCCCGCGGAGCAGCCAGACTGCAGGGAGGTCGCGTGGGGGCCGCCGGTCAGGAGCGCCGCGCGGACAGCCACGGAGAGCTCCGCCCGTCGTCACGGCCTTCCTATGTCGGATTCGAAAGAGCGAAAGCGCAAGCAGCCGAGCCTGGCCGAAACCCAGCAAGAGCAGCTCTTACGGCACATCATCTCGACGTTTCCTTACAGCATCTGGTGGAAGGACCGTGACTGCGTCTACCTCGGCACCAACGAGATGAGCGCCCGGGGAGCGGGGCTGAGCCGCGCGGACGACATCATCGGCCTCACCGACCACGACCTGCCCTGGACCCCCGAGGAGGCGGAGAACTACATCCGCCTCGACAAGGCCGTCATGGCCTCGGGCGAGCCGATGCTGAACATCGAGGAGACCCAGCGCCAGGCCGACGGCAGCCAGCGGTACCTGCTCACGTGCAAGGTGCCGCTCAAGGACGAGAACGGCGAGGTGTTCGGCATCCTCGGCTCCTGGACCGATATCACCGATCGCAAGCACACCGAGCTCGCGCTCGCCCGCGCCAAGGACGAGGCGGAGCGCGCCAACAACGCCAAGAGCGACTTCCTCGCCACGGTGAGCCACGAGCTGCGCACACCCCTCACCCTGATTCTGTCCCCGCTGGAGCGACTCCTCGAGACCCAGCACACGGCGTTGCCGGGCGATGTGCGCGACGAGCTGGAGCTCATCCGCCGCAACACGGCGCGGCTTCTCAATGTGGTGAGCGACCTCCTCGACTTCTCCAAGGCGGAGGCGGCGCGCATGGAGGTCGACTGGGAGCCCGTGGATGTTAACCGGTTCACTTCGCTGATGCTGAGCGATATCCGGCCGAGCGCGGTGGTCCGCGGGCGGACCCTGGCCATGACCGGCGACGCGGTCGGCGTCGTCCTGCTGGATCGCTACAAGTACGAGCGCATCCTGCTCAACCTCATCAGCAACGCGCTGAAGTTCTCCCACCCCGGGGGGCACGTCGAGGTCGCGCTGCGCGCGCTCGACGACGCGTGGTTCGAGCTCAGCGTGCGCGACGAGGGGATCGGCATCCCGCGGGGCGAGCTCGGCAAGCTGTTCTCGAAGTTCACCCAGGTCGACGGCTCGGTGAAGCGGAGGTACGAGGGCACGGGGCTCGGGCTCTCGCTGGTCAAGCAGTTCGCGGAGCTCATGCGCGGCTCGGTCGCGATCGAGAGCGAGAGCGACCAGGGGACGACCGTCCGCGTGCGCCTGCCGCTTGCGGTCGACGACGCCGGGCCGGGGTCGCGCAGCGAGAACAGCACCGCGCAGACGCGGCGCTGGCTCAGCTCGCTGCCGCCCGTGGCGATCTCGGCCGGCGGCGGCGGGCCGGAGGAGGGCGCCGGCGCGCCGCGCGACGGGCGCCTGTCGAGCAGACCGCCGGGGCCGCCGTCCGCCGCCCGGCCGGGCGCGGAGGCGGACAGGCCGCTGCTGCTGCTCGTCGACGACAACCCGGACATGCGGCAGTTCATGCGCTCGCTGCTGTCTCCGAGCTACCGCCTCCTGGAGGCGACGAACGGCCTCGAGGCGCAGCGGCTGATCGAGCGCTCGCCCCCGCAGGTCATCGTCTCCGACATGATGATGCCGCTGATGTCGGGCATCGAGCTCATCGCCTGGCTGAAGGCCCACCCCGTGCTGCGCCACGTGCCGGTCATCCTCGTCACGGCCCGCGCCGACGACGAGGCGGTCGCGTCGGGGCTCGACGGCGGCGCCGACGAGTACCTCGTGAAGCCGTTCTCCCCGCGGGAGCTCCTGGCGCGCGTGCGGTCGATGGTGCGGCTGTACCGGTCATACCAGCAGCTCGGCGCGGAGCAGGCCGAGATCGCGCGGCACTCGGGCATGGCGCAGGTCGCGATGGACGTCCTCCACAGCGTGGGCAACACGCTGAGCAGCGCCGGGGTCACGGCCGAGCTCGTGCGGGAGCGCCTCGGGAGGTCGCGGCTCCCGCGCCTGACGAGGGCCCTCTCCGAGCTGATGAGGGGCGGTCCGGAGGTCGCGGATCCGGCGGACGAGCCGCGCAGCGAGAGCCTGCGCCGCTACGTCGACCTGGCGCTCGCCGCCCTGGAGCAGGAGCAGGCGGAGACCGCGGCGGACGTCGAGCGCGTGCGCGAGCAGCTCGACGTCATCCGCGACGCCATCCGCGCGCAGGAGCGGTACGCGTACAGGAACGCGTACCGCACGGAGCGGCTCTCCGTGAGCGAGGTGGTCCAGGAGTCGCTGCACGTGCACGGGGTGGCGCTCGTGAGCGCGCGCGTCGCCCTCCGGCTCGATCTGCGGCCGATCGACGACATCGTCGCGAACCGCCATGATCTGCTGACCATCCTCTACAACCTCCTCGACAACGCGCGGGCGGCGTTCGGCGAGGGGGAGACGCGCGAGCCCTGGATCGAGATCGCGACATGGCAGGACGGGGCCGAGGTGTGCTGCGCCGTGGAGGACAACGGGCCAGGCGTCCCCGAGGGCGCGCGGATGCAGGTGTTCCAGTACGGGTTCACGACCCGGGAGGGCGCGAACGGCATCGGGCTGCACTTCTCGGCGAACCGGATGAAGAGCTTCGACGGATCGATCCGGATCGAGGAAGGCCGCGAGCGCGGGGCGAGGGTCGTGCTCACGTTCGCGGCCGCCCCCGGCGGGGCCGCGCGCGCCCGCTGAGGGGCGTGGCCCTGCCTGAGACCGAAGGCCGGAAGTTGGAAGAAAAGCTCAATGATCTTCCCGCCTTCCAGCCTTCATGCGCGCTCTCTCCGGGCCGATGCGACCGCGACCCCGCTCAGCGCGGCCGCGCGGCGTGGTCCGCGATCACGCTCGCCACGCAGCAGGTCAGCTTCTTCCCCATGCCGAGGTGCAGGAACTCGTTCGGACCGTGCGCGTTCGATTGCGGCCCGAGCACGCCGGTGATCAGGAACTGCGCCTCCGGGAACTTCTCCCCGAGCATCGCCATGAAGGGGATCGTCCCGCCCTCGCCGATCCCCATCGCCGGCCGGCCGAAGAACGCCTGCGACGCCTTGCTCACCGCCGCTTCAAGCCAGGGCGCCGTCGCCGGCGCGTCCCAGCCGGGCGACGGCTCGCTCACGTGGAACCGGACCTGCGCGCCGTACGGCGGGTCCTGCTCCAGCGTCTGCTTCAGGGCCGCCGCCGCCTTCCTCGGGTCGACGCGCGGCGGGATGCGCATCGAGAGCTTCGCCCTCGTGAACGGGCGCAGCACGTTGCCCGCGCTGGCGAGGGGCGGGAGGCCGTCGGCGCCGGTCACCGAGAGCGCGGGGCGCCAGGTGCGGTTCAGGAGGAGCTCCGCCACGTCGCCGGTCACCGGGCCCGCGCCCTGCACCCACGGCAGCTCGCTCACGACCGTCGCGCCGAGCACCTCGGCCGCGGCCCGCGCCTGCGCCACGCGCTCGTCCGGGATCTGCACGTGCAGCGCGTCCACGAGGACGCGCCCGGTCCGCTCGTCCTCGACGCGCGACAGGAGCTGGCGCAGGACGCGGAAGGTCGAGGGGACCACGCCGCTGCCGACGCCCGAGTGCACGCCCTCGCGCAGGATGCTCACCTCGAGGGTGCCCTGGAGGAGCCCGCGGAGCGACGTCGTGGTCCAGAGCTGGTCGTAGTTGCCGCAGCCGGAGTCGAGGCACACGACGAGGCTCGGCTTGCCGATGCGGTCCGCGAGCGCGTCGATGTAGGCCGGCAGGTCCTGGCTGCCGCTCTCCTCGCAGCCCTCGATGAGCACCACGCAGCGCGCGTGCTTCAGCCCCTGCTCGTGCAGGAGGCGCAGCGCGGCGAGCGACGCGAAGCCCGAGTAGCCGTCGTCGGCGCCGCCGCGGCCGTAGAGCCGGTCGCCGTCGCGCACCGGCTCCCAGGGGCCGAGCCCCTCGCGCCAGCCCGTCATCTCGGGCTGCTTGTCGAGGTGGCCGTAGAGGAGCACCGTGTCGTCGCGCCGGCCCGGCACCTCCATCAGGATCACCGGCGTGCGGTTCGCGATGCGCACGATCTCCACCGTGAGCCCCGGGATCGGCTGCGCCTTGCACCAGGCGGCGATGAGCGACGCCGCCTTCTCCATGTGGCCGCTCTCGCGCCAGGCGGGGTCGAAGGCGGGCGATTTGTTGGGGATACGGATGTAGTCGTGGAGCGCGGGGACGATCTCCTGCTCCCAGCAGCGCTCGCAGGACGCGACGGCTTCACTCTCGTCGAGCTTCGTCAGCATGGATCTCTCCAGGGGGTTGAGGACGGCGGTGATCTTCGGGACGGACTCTACAGCGCCGGCGACGCGGGGGGGGCCGACGACCGGGGAGGTCTGGCATCTTCGGCGGGGCGCCGCGCGGAGCGCGCGCAGGCGGACGGGCTCCGCGTCTCGCCGGGGCGGCCGCCGCCCTGGCGAGCGGGGCGGGCCAGCGCTCGCCGGGCGCGATGTCGTCACCACAGGCTGTCGAGCCCAGGCATACCGCGGCTGCGCCCATCGAGGCAGTCGAGCAGCGTGCAGGCCAGCCCGGCGTCCCCGGTCCACAGGCTGTAGCGCCACTGGCCAACCCGGTTGAGCTCGGCCTCGGACTGCGCGAGGGCCCACATGGCGAATTCGCGGGCGCGATCGAGCCAGAAGGCGTCCTGGGTGCGCCGGTACATCTCCAGCAGGGCGGCCCCGTTGCCGTCGGTGCCGTGGCACAGGGCCACCCCCTTCGCCAGCGGCCCGGCGGCCACGATCGACCGCGCGCCCTGGAGCAACAGGGGTAGCGCCTCGGGCAGCTCCGCGTGGCGCAACGACGTGATGATCCCCGGCGCGCCGTGGCACCACTGCAAGAGCAGCTTCGACGGCGATTCCGTGTGCGCAGGCCAGTTGGCGAGCTCTCCATCGATCACCGCCAGGCGGTCGAGCCCCTGCAGGGTCCGCGCGCGCAGCGCAGTCTGCTGCTCCGGGCTCAGCAGGGGCCGGGCGCGCCAGAGCGAATAGAGATTGCCGGCCCAGCCGTGAGCGGCGCCGAGATAATGGATCCGGCGGCCGTACAGGTCCTGTTCCCACAACCACACGTCCCGGGCCTCGTCGTGAACCCAGCTCTCCCAGAGCGCCGCCGCGCTGTCGCGGATCAGCTCCGCCCAGCGCTCGTCCCCGGTCGCCTCGTGCAGGAACAGCGCCGCGATCATCGTCCCGGGCGCGCCCCACAGCGCCTCGCGCGTCGGGTTCACGCGATTCTCGCGGATCATCTCGGCCAGGCGAGCGGCCTTGTGCGCGTCCGGTCGGGCAAGACAGCAGATCGTCAAGAGCGCGCTCTCGCCGAGGAACCACGACGGCACGCGAGCGCCGTCGTCGGGCGAGCGCGTGTAGTCCTCCAGCACCTGATCGAAGATCTGCGGCAGGCCCATCGGCAGATTGCAGAGGCCCGCCGCCGCGACGCGGGCGAGGGCGAGCCAGACGCCGCTCGCACCGAAGTACAGGCTGTTGAGCGGGGCGGGCGACGCCGGCTCCGGGAAGTCCTCGGCGTCGCGCGGGTGGACCGGCCAGGCTTGCCGGGCCCGGACCGAAAGCGCGTCGGCGGCCCATCGCTGCAGCCAGGAGCGCGCGCGGCCGGGGTCCCAGGTCTCGGGCGGCAGCGTGACGTGGCGTGTCGGAAGGTAGAGGGTCATGCGGTCTTTCGGCGGCGCGACGACGCGCCGAGCCGGCCCAGGGTAGCAGCGAAGCAGCAGCGAAGCCGGAGCGCTACACGCTATCCCAACCACAGATTCCCCCAAGGACGAAGTTGCGGTGGCGAACCGGCGCGATCCGTCGGGACGAATCGGCGGTGCCGAACCGTCGCGACCCGTCGCTTTCCGCGGGAATTTCGGGGCAAGTGACGACGGAGCGCGGCTCCTCGGAAGGCATGGTCCCAACCCGGGGCCGACCGCCGGGCCTCGGGCCTGGCACGCTCACGCCGGAGGACCGTTCGCCTCGATCCGCCGTGGTCGCCTCGCTCGCCGAGGCCCTCACCCGCGCGGTGCACGGCGCGAACGAGGCGATCCTCAAGGCGCGGCTGCTGCGGGATCCGGCACACACCCGCGGGCGCTGCCGTCGCTGCTCGAAGCAATAGCGCTGTGGCAGGGGCTGCCAGTGCGCGCCGTGCAGAAGTGCGTCCGCGTAGATCTCGCCCGCGAGGATCACGAGCTGCGACGGCGCGCGGAACGACGGCAAGAGCTCGCCGATCGTGCGCACGCCACAGCCCTCGCGCTCGCTCTTCCTGAACTCGCGCAGGTTCCGGTCATACGGGTGGAGCACGGTCTTCGGAGAGACCGCGCCGTAGAAGGCTGAGACGATGAGCACCACGTCGCACGTCTTCTCGGCGTACTCGTAGGCGGCGCGAAAGAGCGTCGACGTGTAGAAGTCCTTGGCTGGCGGCGGCCTCTTTCTCTTCAAGGCCGAGCAGCCCACGAGGGTAACCCGTGGGGCGCCCGGCAGCTTCTCGGTGAACATGTTCCGCCTCGAGAAGTGCGCATCGGAAGTCCAGCGAGAGGACTCGGCGACTCCGATGACGCAGTGATTGTCCTACTTCTTCGTATTGCTAGCGCCACTGTGTTACGCAAGATATATAAATATTTGAAATTACTTGTGTTTGTTTGATCCGTGACATGGTAAAAATATCGAATAATTCCAAGCTATTGCACGAGGGCGTGATTCCGCCGTGCTAAAATCTGCCTGCGATGACATGTCACGCCCCACCCGTGACATGTCACGCCCCACCCGTGACATGTCACGCCCCACCCGTGACATGTCACGCCGGGCGACCCTCCGATCGGCCGGCGTTTTTGCCCCAGCGGCATGGAACATCGCTCCCATGAAATGGCTCGACGATTGCTATGGCTGAGATCGGCGCGGTGACCGGAAGCATCGACGCACCGAGGTCTGGCGCTCCGATCGGCCTCCAGCGACGGGCACCACGAGCCTGAGCCCGGCTCAGCTCAGCGACCCCAGAGATGCTTTGCACGGAGGAAGAACATGTCGAATTTGCTTAAGCCGCTAGGATTCGTGGCGTTGCTCGCCCTCATGGGCGGTTGCGCGATTGAGGGTACCGACTCGGACGAGACAGGGACTGAGACCGAGACCGAGGAGGTCGGCAGCTCGGAGCAGGAGGTCAGAAACGGGCTGTGGGCACCTCTCCCCAGCGCGGACGGAAGCGTGTACATCACTGCAGAGCGATTGGCCAACGGCGTGCTCTTCCGCAAGTTCGGCACGGGAATGCTGTTGAGCCCGAGATGGATCTTGACCGCCGGGCATGTCGTTGACTCGAGCACTCTCTCCGGCAATCCGACCCAGATCACGGTGAGATGGGGCCACGCGACAGACCCGAGCGCGCCCACGCGCACCTATCAGGCCGTCTATTTTCACTCGACACACGTGTCCGGCGGTGTCACGTCGTCCACTTCGTTGACGGATGTGGACATCGCGCTGGTCCACCTCACGACTGGATTCACCGGCGCTGTGACGCGTTCGATTAGCACGGCGTCGTGGTCTGCGCTCCTGGCCCTGAACTCGACCTTGAGCTGCTGCGGCTACGGGCTGACGGCGAACACGGGCAGCTCCACCGGGGTTCTGCACTGCGGGGCCATGCCCGTCCTGACGGCCACCGACAAAGTCGTGGTGCTCAGCCCGAATGTGCTCGACCAGCTGCCGCTGTATGGTGACTCGGGCAGCTCGTGCATCGACGTCTTCGGAGGAGCGGGCATCGCCGGGGTCGTGAGCGCGAATTCCTTCCTATCGCCGGGCAGCCCGGCCGGCGGCGCGTATGTCGTGCCAGCTGATCGGTTCAGAACCTTTGTACAGAATACAATGGCCACCGTCGGCGGGCTGTGAGCTCGACAGCGGAGGAGCGCCGGCTGCTGCAGCGCCACCTGCCCGCGCGCGTGCGGCGGTGGAAGCGGCCGATCCGATTTCGAGTGTCTGCCCGGATGGCGCCGTGATACCTTCAGCGACGCGCTGCGCGGCTCGCCGGTGACAGATAACGCAGGATTCCCATGAACGCTCGCTCCGCGATCGGCTCGATTCTGCTCTGGCTCGGCGCCGCCGCCTGCGGTGCGCGCGCGGCGTCGCCCGGCCCTGCGGCCGTGCAGGGGCCTCCGCCGGTCTCGACCCCCTCGGCTGCCGCAGCGCCTCCCCCCGTTCCGTCGGAGCGTCCGGCTGCCGCGGCGCCCTCGACGGATGGCGGCGCAGCTCCGGAGCCGGGGGCGGCCGCTTCCCAGGCGCCACCCGCCGAGGAGCCGCCGGCACCTCCGACCCAGGAAGAGAGAGCGGCCGCGAACGTCCCGCCTTGTACGGTCCAGTCCGCCGTGTTGGTCATCTCGCTGGTGATCGAGGTGCAGGACGCGTCGACGAAGGAGCCGCTCTGCGACGCAACGGCGACGCTGACGAGCCCGCAGGGGAAAGAGATCCCCACGCATAAACCGCACGGGGACTGCAAATCTTCGTGGGTCGTCCATGCTGCGGGCAAGTACACCCTGCGCGCGTCGCATCCTGGTTATGCGACGCGAACCAGGACGGTGCCCATCGGGCGGAGAGACTGCGTCTTCCAGGCGCCAGGCTTCATGTTCCCGCTCCCGCCCTTGAAAGGGGCGCCTCCGAAGGCTGTGAAGTGAACGCGGCTCCTTAGCCATTGACCTCAGGGCTGCCTCATCGTCGATGCATGGATAAGCCGTTGATACGGCGTCACTCTTCCAGGAGGGCTGGCGCGCGCGCTCGCGCGACGGCGGCGCTCGCACCGAGTCAGCCGCGGCGTCCGTCCTGCGGGCGCGTGCGGCTCCGAAACGCGCTCCGGTAGGCCTGCGGGCTGGTGCCAGCCACGCGGTGGAAGTGCTGGCGGAACGCGGCCACCGAGCCGAAGCCGACGTCGGACGCGACCCGCTCCACCGATCGCGCCGTCGTCTCCAGCAGGAGCTGCGCTCTGCGCACGCGGGCGCGCAGCAGCCACTGCAGCGGGGTCGTCCCCGTCTGTTCCTTGAAGCGCCGGTTCAGCGAGCGGACGCTCATCGCCGCCTGCCGGGCGATGTCGCAGAGCGCGATCTCCTCGCGCAGGCTCTCCTCGATCCAGTCGAGGACGCGGCTCAGCGAGCTGCCGTCGGCGGTGGGCGGCGCGTGCACGATGAACTGCGCCTGACCGCCGTCGCGCTCGAGCGGCATCACCGAGAGGCGCGCCGCCTCCGCCGCGACGGCCGCCCCGTGGTCGAGCCGGACCATGTGCAGGCACAGGTCGAAGCCCGCAGCTGCGCCGGCGGACGTCAGCAGTTGTCCGCAATCCACATAAAGGACGCTCGGATCGACCTCGACGCGCGGAAACCGCCGCGCGAGCTCCCCGGCGGCGAGCCAGTGCGTCGTCGCCCTCCGCCCGTCCAGGAGCCCGGTCGCGGCGAGCAAGAACGCTCCGGTGCAGATCGAGGCGACACGGGCCCCGGCGCCGGCCGCCGTCCGCACGGCGCGGAGCAACCGTTCCGGTACGGGGCGACCGATGTCGGCGACCCCCGGGAGGATCACCGTGTCGGCCCTGCGGAGCTCCTCGAGCCCGTGACGGACCCGCAAGGCGAAGGTCCCAGCGTCGACCTCCTTCGCAGCGGCGCACACGCGGACTTCGTAGCCAGGGCGTCCGTTCGGGAGCCGCACGCGTCCAAACACCTCGTTCGGGATCGATAGATCGAAGGCCACGACGTCGTCGAAGGCGGCGATGGCGACGCGATGCATGGCCGGATTATGCATGCAGGCCATGATCGCGCCAGGCCAGCTCGCGCGACGACCAGCGGGCATTTCGGCTCCGCCGTGGCGTTCGAGCCGCTTGGCCAGAACCTGGCGATGTTTGGCGTTTCAGCCGATCGCGCGGCCGCGGCGCGCGTGCGATGGTATCGTTCATGGTCAGGCGGGAACGCGGGGCTCCGGTGAGAGGCCCCCGGGGGGCGAGATGATGCTGTACCAGCTGGTCCTGACGCTGAAGTTTCTCGGCGCGATGGGGTACGCCGGCGGGCTCGTCGCGAGCTTCGTCACGGCGGATCCGCGCGAGCGGAAGCGAGCCGTGCACCGCATCGCCTCTCCGAGCCTGCTCGCGACGTGGTGCGCCGGATACGCCCTGGCCGCTCTCGGTGGTTTTCGGATGTCCGAGCTGTGGGTCGTCGGCGGGCTCGCGCTCTCCGTCGGCTCCAACGTCATCCTCGTCTACTGCGTCTCGCGTGACAAGCGGGGTCATGGAGCGTTCTCGTGCGCTGCGCTTCCGCTCGCCGGCGTCGTCGGGCTCATGGTCCTCAAGCCGACGTGGGCGCAGGTGTTCCAGTGAGCTCGCTTCATTCCTTGCGTCTGGCGAGCCTCATCGAGGGGGCATCCCTGCTGCTCCTCCTGCTGGTCGCCATGCCGCTGAAGTACGGTCTCGGCCTGGCGATCGCGGTGCGCGTCGCCGGAACCATTCACGGTCTGCTCTTTCTCGTGCTGCTCTCGGTCGCTTCTCGGGCGTATTTCGAACGAGCGGTCCCGACGAGGAGCTTGCTCCGCGTCCTCGGCCTGTCGCTCGTCCCGCTCGGGTTCCTCGCCGCCGAGCGGCTGCTGCGACGCGACGCTGACTCGAGGACGACCCGCCCCTGACGGTGGCCGCGCGTGAGCTGGCACAGCTCGGCGCATCGTACGCTGGGTCAGAAGGCCAAGTGTTTGAATTTGATGACTTTATTGGCTGTGCCGGGCGCCGCCCGGCGTGGCATACGGCATGCTGACGGAGCGGGCATGACGGCAAGCTCATCCCTCGATCGCCGCCCCCCTCGTTCGCGCCGTGCGCGTGCGGGGGCGGGCCTCTTGTCGTTGGCCCTCTTCGTCGGCTGTTCGGGCGAGACGCTCGACCCGCCGCCGGGGCCGCCGGACCCGCCGGACCCGCCGGACCCGCCGAGCTGCGACTTCGTGGCTCCTGCGGGCGGCGCGCCCGCGCCGAGCGGCGGTCTGCGCATCAACGAGGTGATGACCGGCAACGACGGCGCGTGGGTCGATGAGATCGGCGAGACGGACGATTTCATCGAGCTGATCAACATGGGCGACCGCGCGCTCGATCTCGGGCAGTACTTTCTGGGCGACAAGCTCGGCAAGGCGACGCGGCTGCCGGAGCTGGCGCTCGATCCGGGTCGAACGGTGCTGTTCTGGGCCGACGACACGCCCGATCAGGGCCCGCGGCACCTGCCGTTCAAGCTCTCGAACTCGGGCGCGCGCGTGCTGCTGTGGTCGGCGTCGTGCGAGCTCGCCGACGTGGTGGAGGTGCCGGAGCTGCCGCGCTCCGAGAGCTACGCGCGGCTGCCCGACGGCACGGGCGAGCCGTCGATCTGCCGCTATGCCACGCCCGAGCGCGAGAACGGCGAGACCTGCGATCCGCCGGAGCCGCCGAACCTCGACGACGGCATCCAGTTCGCGCCTTTCCCGTGGCCCGAGCCGTTCCCGGCCATCGCCGGGCCGCTGGTCATCTCGGAGCTCTCGCTGCGGCCCGCGGGGTTCGTCGAGGTGCTGAACGCGAGCGCCGAGGCCGTGGAGCTCGACGCCTTCGCGCTGAGCCTCGCGACGCTCTCGCCGGGACAGGCGATGCCCGGCGCCGGCGTGGGCGTGCTGCTCGCGTGGCCAGAGCCGTCGGCCACGCTCGCGCCAGGGGAGCGCGTGAGCGTTCCGGTGAGCGCGGGCGATACGGCCGAGCTCGAGGCCTCGCCGGATTTCGAGGGCATCGTGACGCTGCGGCAGGTGGACCGGCCGGTGCCGAGCGATCGGGTCGACTTCATGGCATGGCCGGAAGGCGCCTCGCTGGCCCGCGTGCCCGACGCCACCGGGACGCCGCGCTTCTGCGCAGCGGCGAGCCCCGGCGCCGCGAACGAGGGCTGCGCCGAGCTGCCGGGGCGTGCGCTCGCGAGCGGGCGCGCGCGTCGGCTGGAGACCGCCGGCGATTTCGCCGAGCTGGCCAGGGGCGGCACCGAGGTCGGCGAGGCCGGCGTCAAGTTCGTGATCGACATGGCCGCGAACGACACCGTGCATCTGTTGAGCACGCGCCAGTGGGCGCTCCACTACACCTTCATCCGCGAGCAGATCCAGAGACTGCCGCACCTCGATCGCTGCGACCCCGAGCAAGCCGCGGAGTTCAACCTCGGCTGGGGGCTGTTCAGCCAGACCGAGTACTTCAGCGTCGAGGGCCGGCGCTACCTCCTCGGCACGCTGGTGGAGCACACGAACGGCACAAAGACCGTCGAGTTCTCTCCCGGCGACAAGATCGTCGGCGAGCAGATGCGACGCGCGTTCTTCGCGGTGATGAAGGCGGTGCCCGACCCGCAGGCGTGGGCGATCCGGCCCACCGAGGCGCGCCAGATCGCCGAGCTGCGCGCGATCGAGGGGAGCGCGCCGCTGGTCGGGCCGAACGCGCCGTACAAGGGGCTCACCTACCAGCCGCTCAATCCGGCCGAGGGCTTCGGCACGCTGACGTTCGTCCCGGCGCGCGACCTGGAGACGGCCGAGCTCGGCCCGAACGTGATCGTGGTGACGGACGACGTGCCGAACGAGACGGCGTTCATGGGCGGCCTCATCACCGAGGCGTTCCAGACGCCGCTGGCGCACGTGAACGTGCTGGCGCGCGGCCGGGGGACGCCGAACATGGCCCTGCGCCGCGCGCGCGACGACGAGCGCCTCAAGGGCCTGTTCGGCAAGCTGGTGCGGCTCGAGGTGCGGGCGTCGGACTTCGACCTCCGCGAGGCGACCGCGCAGGAGGCGGACGCTTACTGGGAGGCGCGCAAGCCGACCGGCGCACGGCTCGCGCCGGCGCTCGACCTCTCCGTGCACGGGATCGTGTCGCTCGACGCCGCGGGCTATTCGATGAGCGACAGCATCGGCTCCAAGGCGGCAGGCATGGCCGAGCTGTACCGCGTGAGCGGCGTGGGGCCGTATTGCCCGACCGACCTGGTGCCGCTGTACGTGCCGCCCGCTGCGTTCGCGATTCCGTTCGCGCATTACATGGATCATTTCCAGGCGAGCGGCGCGGCGGAGCTCCTGGCCGACCTCGAAAAGGATCCCGAGTTCCGTGCCGATCCGCACGCGCACGCCGAGGGGCTGGCGCAGGTGCGCGCGCGGATGCTGGCGCACCCGGTCAATCGCGATCTCATGGGCGAGGTCACGGCCGCCGTCAAGCGACGCTTCGGCGGCGACCGCGTGCGCCTGCGCAGCAGCAGCAACACCGAGGATCTGGCGACCTTCAACGGCGCGGGGCTGCACACGTCGACGAGCGGCGAGCTGGACGCGGCGTCGAGCTCCCTCGAGGGCGCGCTGCTCACGGTCTGGTCGAGCCTCTGGAACACGCGCGCCTACGACGAGCGCGAGTTCGGCCACGTCGAGCAGGCGAGCGCGGCGATGGCCGTGCTCGTGCACCAGGCCTGGCAATCGGAGCGCGCGCAGGGCGTGGGCATCAGCCGCAACGCGCTCGATGCGACCCGCGACAGCCAGTACTACATCAACGCGCAGATCGGGGAGGCGTCGGTCACAAACCCCGCGCCCGGCGTGAGCAGCGACGAGATCGTGTACACGCCGCCGCCCCGCACGATCAAGGCGGAGTACCACGCGCGTTCGAGCCTGTCGCGCGGGCGCGACGTGCTGTCGTTCCCGGAGGTCCAGCGGCTCGGCTGCGTGCTCAAGTCGATCCACGACCATTACAGGCCGCTTGTGGACCCGGACGGGGAGAACCGGCTGTACGCGATGCAGATCGAATGGAAGCTGATGGGGCCGGAGCGCCGGCTGCTGGTCAAGCAGGCGCGGCCCTACAGCTTCGGCGCGCTCCAGGCGCCGGGCGACTGCCGCGAGTACTAGCCCGTTCCCGTCCCGCGAGTCCACGCGAGCGGCGGGCTCGACGTTCGGCCCCGGCTTGCTCACCCCTCCGGCGCCACCGGCAGCCCGAGCAGCCGACCGATCGCCTCATTCTTGACAGATCGGAATGGCTCTGCGCGGGCTATCCTGCGGCGGCGCCGCGATCACAACCCGGTGTAGATGGTGGCGAAGGAGGCCGCCTCGCCGCGGAGCAGCAGGCTGAGCCGCGGGTTCGGCACCTTGAAGCTGTGAATCTTGGCGTTCCGCACGTCGAGCACCGCGAAGGCGCCGCCCGGCGTGCTCTCCGCGAGTCCGTTCATGAGCAGGTTCAGCACGACCGAGACGCGCTTGGCCGACAGAGGCTCCCCGCGGAAATACATCTTGATGACATGGGGCGTCCCATCGATGACGAGCCCGAGCTCCGGGTTGACGTTGATCTCGAGATCGCCGAGGCGATACGTCGACACCGGCGGCTCGAACCACGTCATCCTGGCCGAGGCGAGGAACTTGCGATATCCGTTCACCACCGACGGGTAGATGCGGCGGCGCCGCTCGTCGTGCTGGGCGGCGAGGAAGCCGTCGAGCACGCTGGTGGGCTCTCCGCTCCTGTGCATGTCGACGATCGCCTCTCGCACCTGCCTGTAAAAGTCCGTGTGGAGCTCGTCCTTCCGGTCCTTGAGGTCCCTGACGCCGGTCAGCTTGGGCGTCCCGGCCTTGAGAACGAAGTCGACAAAGTACGTGAGCGAGATTTTTTCCATGAAGTCTCCTCCAGAACGAAGCATTCCGGCGCGCCATTCGCGCGCGTCGTGCGAGAGACACGCCGTCGCGCCGCGTCCTTGATGTCTACCATGGATAGTCATCTTCGACCCGTCGGGGAAGGGATCGCTCGGACGGACATTGTCCCAACCCGTCAGGGGTGGACGGTGGCGCCCGTGGTCAGAGAAATAGTTGTGATTACGCGTATTTACGTCGAGCGATGGCGCCGGTCTCCCCTGCGGCGCGGGGCTCCGCCAGGGGGTGCGAATGGCCATGACGAGGAGAGACACGCGCGGCGAGGGTAATCGACAGAATCCAGCTGTTGTCCAGGGGATGTCCTGTGGAGAACGCCTGTGGAGAACTGGAGAGGAAGGGGGCGCTATCGAGGCGTCGACCCGGTCGGACATGGTCTGTCATAGCCACGCGCTCTTTGGCGCTTGACGCTGCTCGCGGGCGGGGGATGGAGCCGGACGCACTTGTCCGTCAGGGCGGCGGCTCACGCCGTCACATCGCCGCGCGCCTCGCGCCGCCAGGAGGCATGTAGCTCTCGCGCATCCGCGCGAACCCGAGCGCGGCGGAGAGGACGAGAACAAGCTCTCGTACTGGAGAGAGGACTGGGAGATCGACGCGTGGCACAACAACCGCTGTTGACGTCGACTTCGATTCGAGCTGCGGGTACTGGGTCCCTACCGTGGAGGAGACGGACAACAGCTCGTTCAACGAGGACGAGGTGCGCAGGAGCTGGTGGGATGGTGGCCTCCTTCGCTCCTCCTCCTCCTCCGCAGTGACGGCTCCGCTATTGCGCTCGGCCCCGCGCACCACTTCGACCCCTGGGTCTACTCCGCCTGCGCCGCCAGCGAGAAGCGATGGTCAGGGGGGCGGGTCCGGGGCACCCGGGGGCGGGTCGTACGTCATGTTCCCATCGCAGAAATAGACATGCCCGCTGGATCCTATCTCGCGACCGTGCTCGGTGGCGTACCCCCCGGAGCCTTGCACCGTGAAAACCACGCCCGCCACGTTGTCAAGCTTGGATACTCCGATAAAGAATGAGCAGCATCCTTCACCTTTACACGGCCATTCATTCTGCACGAAGCCGATCCATCCGGAGGTCGTGGGCAGCAGCATCGTGCTGAACAGGCTCTGCTCTGCGTGCTTGTTGGTCGTGGTGCGCCTGTTGGCATTTTGCTTGGGTTTGGTATGTGTTGCCGGGGTCCAGCGTTTGCTGTTGTCGTTGTAACGGAACGCGCTGGACCACAGCGTCTCCTTGCTGGGCTTCTTGGGCGACCTGGTGGACTGCTTCTGCTTCCACACCTGTTGGCGGGCGGTCACGGCGTTGTCGAAAAACTTCGCCTGTCGACCGGGGTCATAATTCCTGAAAGCCCCCAGGATCCGATTTTTGTAGGCATCCCAATCTTCGTTGTCGAGCTTGTCGTTGGCCGCGAGGTGAGCTTTGAAGGCAGTGAACTTCCACGTGGCTACGTCGTAGGTCGCTTCCGCCCGCTGAGCCACGGGGGACCGAGCGATGAGGGCCTGATGCGGCGCCTTCGGCTGCGCGACCGTCGCCGGGTGAGGCGGCCGCCCCTTGCCCGGGGCGGACGCGAGACGCGGCGCCTTCGGCTGCGCGACCGTCGCCGGGTGAGGCGGCCGCCCCTTGCCCGGGGCGGACGCGAGACGCGGCGCCTTCGGCTGCGCGACCGTCGCCGGGTGAGGCGGCCGCCCCTTGCCCGGGGCGGACGCGAGACGCGGCGCCTTCGGCTGCGCGACCGTCGCCGGGTGAGGCGGCCGCCCCTTGCCCGGGGCGGACGCGAGATGCGGCGCCTTCGGCTGCGCGACCGTCGCCGGGTGAGGCGGCCGTTTGTTCGGCGCCTGGCGGCGCCCGCTGTGGGTCCCATCGCTCATCGCGACACCTCGACCATGGTCCCGCGATTCTCCTCGCCCCGTCCTCCTGGGTCAACTTTGGCCAACGCCATCCGGCGCTCGAGAGCGCCTCTGGCGTGCTTCGTTGGCGGAGCTTCGCGGCGAAGGAGCGCTGGCTTTGTCTCCCGGCGATCAGAACGGGATGTCGTCGTCCTTCCCGAAGCCGCCCCCGCCAGTGTCGTAGTCGTCGGCCGGCGGCGCTTCCTGCGGCGCCGGGCGTCCCCCGCGAGGCGCGCTCCCACCGCCGCCGGCCGGCGCTCGCCCCCCGCCGCTGCCGGTCGCGACCGAGCGCGCGCCGCTGCCCGCGCGCCGCGCCAGCTCCGCGTCGATCGCCGCGAGCTGCCCGCGCGCCTTCTCGTGGAACTGGGCCTTCGACCCGTCGGCGAGGTCCCTCTCCAGCGCCCCGCGGAGCCACGAGAGATCCCCGACCTCGCTGATCCGCTTGCCCTTGTCGCGACCGAACTTCACCTCGAAGTCCCCCGCGCTGGCGGCGGAGCCGCCCGCCGAGGAGCCGCTGCTGCGGGCGTATCCGCCGCCCTGGGGCGCGCCTCCACCTCCGCCGCCGCGAGGCGCGTACCCGCCGCCGCCGCCGCCGCCGCCGCCGTAGCCTTCGCCCTCCGCTTCGTACCCGCCGCCATCGGGCACGAAGGTCTCGTCGCTGCTGCCGCTGCCCTTGCCTCGGCCGGTGAGGATGATGTTGTTGGCGTTGATCTCGGTCTTGTAGCGCTTGTTGCCGTCCTTGTCGTCGTAGCTCGACGTGCGGAGCGAGCCCTCGATGAAGACCGACGATCCCTTCGTCAGGATCTTCGCCAGCGCCTCGCCGCGCTTGCCCCACGCGACGACGTTGTGCCAGTCGGTGCGCTCGACGCGCTCCTTGTCCTTGTTGAGGTACGTCTCCGTCGTGGCCAGGCGCATGTTGAGCACCGCCTGCCCGCTCTGCGTGAACCGGAGCTCGGGGTCGGCGCCGAGGTTTCCGAGCAGCATCACGCGATTCAAACCGTCCATGGTAGCGACCCTTTCGTGAGGAGGTACGCACGCCCTCGCCCAGTGCAGGGGGTCCCTGTACGCCGAGAAGCTCGCCCCGGCGAGGGCAAGGTGCAGGCGCTGCGTCACCGGCCTGGCCGGCTCTGCTGCGATCGGGGGTCGACGGGCGGCGCCCCCTCGCTCGGCGCCCTCGATCGACGGGGCGCTTGACAGGGGCGGCGGTCTCGGCTCTCGCTCTCTCCCCCCCCCGAGGCTCCCCACGGAGCGCGGGGCGCCGGAGGTCTCGCTCCCGGGAGCGGCGATACCATGAGCCACGACCAGCCTGGGGAATCCCCTCAAATAATTCCGAAGATCTCGCGGAAGACGGCGTGCTCCCGGACGATACGGTCGAAGGCAACCATGAGGGGCCGAAGCCAGTCCTCGCGCAGGGTGGGAATGCAGTCGTACCAGTAGAGCCCCTGGCGATAGAGCGAGTGTGTGCGGCGCTTGACCGCATTGACCTTCAGATACCGATCGAGGCCGGCTTCCTCGCTCGCAGCGCCGAGCAGCGTCAAGAGCGGGTGGCGGGGGGCTTGGGCGCTGCCTCGCTCACCCGCCGAGCGCCTTGTCGATCGCCTGCGTGAGCTTCGGGTCGTCCGGCGCCACGGACGACTCGAATCTCGTGATCACCGACCCGTCCTTGCCGATCAGGAACTTCGTGAAGTTCCACTTCACCTCACCGGCGGGCGCGGACTGCGTGAGGAAGGCGTAGAGCGGGTGCTTGCTGCCCCCCTTGACGGGGATCTTCGAGAACATGGGGAAGCTGACGCCGTACTTCGTGGAGCAGAAGGCGGCGATCTCGGCGTCGGTCCCTGGCTCCTGCGCGCCGAAATCGTTCGAGGGGAAGCCGAGGACGGCGAAGCCACGATCCTTGAGCCGATCGTGGAGCGCCTCGAGCCCCGCGTACTGCGGCGTGTAGCCGCACTCCGATGCGGTGTTCACCACGAGCAGCACCTTGCCCCGGTAGTCGCCGAGGGAGCGGTCCTGTCCGTCGATGGTCTTCATGGTGAAGTCGTGGAGCGACATGGCCTTTCCTTCCTGAGCAGCGCCGGGCGTGAGGTCCGGCGAGGGCTGCTGGACGTCCTTTCCACAGCCCGGCACGCAGGCGAGGGCGAGCGATGTGGTCAGGGCGAGTCCGCACCGGAGCGCGCGCGGCGAGCTTTCCATGACGGAGTCGATAGACGCGCCTCCGGGCCGCGTCGAGCAGGAACGCGCTCCGGGTCGAGGGGGCGCTGCCGAACCCGCGCCGGATCCCCCCGCGCGAGCTCGCCGAGGATGTCGACGCATGGCTCGCCGCGACCGGCGCGTCGGCCCCGTCCCAGGCAGCGCCGACCACGTCCGGCTCGACGTGGAGCTCCCGTCGGAGCGCGCCGCCTGCTCAGGCGGAAGGCACGACCGCGATCTCTCCGGTCGTGTACAGCGCGGAGGTGTCCCAGGCGAGCCCGGGGGCGAGCGGCAGGGCGATGCTCACGTCAGCGAAGGTCCCTGTGAGCTCTCCGCTCCAGCCGAGCAGGGCGACGGTATCCCCGGCCTGGAACGACACCGTGTCGTCTGCCGGGACCACCTCCAGCACACCATCGAGGCTCACATCGCCGTTCACGTGCAGGATCGGCGCGGCGCCCGGGCCCGCGACGGTGGCGCTCAGCGTGGCGCTCGGGCCCTGGCTGTAATCGCCGGCCACGTCCGTCGAGGCGTAGACCTCTCCCACGGAGAGCGCGCCGGCCTGTGTATTGGCGAGATCGCCGGCGAAGCTGCCAGTGCTCAGGCGGCCGCCGGCGAAGTCGAAGTCTCGCTCCTGGATCTCGATCGCGCCCGCGACGAGCTCCCCGCGCGTGAGGCGCACGATGGGCTCCGGGCCAGGCGCTGCGCCTTCGACCAGCGGCGTGATCCGGAGGAGGCCGCCGATGCTGACCTCGCTTCGCCCGTCGACGAGGAGCGACGGGGAAATCGAGAAGTGCGCGTAGATCGTCACGTCGCCGCTGTTGCGCCATGACGCGTAGGGCTCGTTCACCCGGACGAACCCGTGGCCGTACGTGGAGCGGATCTCCGTGTCTTCCGTCACGAGGGTTCCATAAGCGCCGACCGTGAGCTCGCCAAAGCCGGCGGCCCCGACGCGCAGCAGCCCCTCGTTGGTCCAGGTGGCGTCCCAGCCCCTCACGGTCGCCGAGCTCGGGAAGCTGGGCGGCTCGCCGGGATAGGTCTCGATCTGCGCGTTCGCGGTGAAGACCTGGGCCCCCTGCTCGATGCGCAGCCTCGCGCCGCCGCGCGCGCCCACGACGAACTCCCCGGTGTTGACCCACCTCGTCGCGGAGCCCGTGACGGTCACGTCGCCCTGGCAGATCTGGCACGTCGCGATGAACATGTTGTTCGAGAAGAAGCTCCCTCCCTGCTTGATCTCGAGGACGCTGCGCTCCTCCGAGCGGCCGATGTACGCGTTCGTCTGGCTCGTCAGGGAGGCGTCGTACCCCTCGACGAGCACGTATCCCATGGCCGAATAGCCGCGCACGCCGAGCACCAGGTCGTCGGTGGTCACCTGGGCGCCCTGCTGCACGAGGAGCGAACCGTACGCCCCGGAGGTAAGCCCGAGCGCGAGCTGCCCATGGTTGATCCACCGCGAGCCGTATCCGATGACCTGGACCCTGCCGGTGGAGTAGCTGGCCCGCGCAATCGAGGCGCCGGCGCTGATCAACGTCCCCCGGCGGCTGACGATCACCTCTCCCATCGGCTCGTCATCGCTGAGCGCGCTGCCGACCATCAGCGCATTCGCCCCGAGGTCCCACGGGTCGCTCGGGTCAGGGACAGCGGGTGTCACGTTCCCTGAAACGGTCACGTCTGCATGGGCCGGCCCTGCCGGGCCCACAGAAGCTGCCACGAGCAATACCGAGAAAGCGGTTCGAGCTAGTTGGTTCATGTGTTGTGCCTCTCCATGAATAGATTTGCGTTACACGGGACTGCCCTTCGCCCCACGCGTCCCTGAAACGGGAATTTTGTGAATTATGTTACGCGTTCCCGTGTCAGAGACGTTATCGCCCGTTCTGGTCCGCTTGCAGGGGATCAGGTCATCGTTTTCGAGGTGCGGAGGCAGGGTTTGAGGTGAAAGAGTACGCGGGATCATTCAAAAGAAAAATCGCCCAGTGGCTTCTCGCTCCAGGAGGACCGACGGCGGTGGCGCTGTCTGCCGAGACGGGGATGCATCAGGCGACGCGCTCGCGCTGGCTTCGCGATGCTCGTCGCCTGGCGCCCGTGCCTGACGATGCTCGCCGCTCTGCGCCATCGCCCCCACGCCGCCCGTTCGTCACGGTGGAGCAGGCGCGCCATTGGGTCGAGCGCGTCCACTCCACCACCCGCGGGAGCGCCCCCAGCTTGAATCAGTTAGCAAGCGTGCAGGTGTTGCCGGCTCCGCAATCTTCGGAGGTGACTGCCACGACGACCTGGGACGCTGGAATCGGCGTGTAGCTGTACGGAATCTCGAAGACGGTGCCCCGCGAGTCGTTCAGGTCGTCGCCAGTCCCCTCGTTGCCGATCCCCTTCCAGCCTCTTGGACTGCCCATGTCCGTCCAGATCGACCTGTTCTCATCGTAGACGCAGCTCTCGGCGATGAGCGCCATGTCCTTGCCCACGCCGTGGATCTGCCCGCCGCGGGTGTTGTGATGGTTGTTGAGCATGTGGACGTTGCCGTACCGTCCGCGAGGCTGGCGTGAATCGACGCGCTCGCCCCAGTGGCTGTTCATGTACGTGATGTGCAGCTTGCCTTCGCTCGCCGGTTCGTCGTCGCTTCCGGCAATCAGGAGGCGAGTCGATACGAGTGGGTCATGGTTCCTCTGCGGATGATGGGAAGGCGAGCATCTTTCCCTCAGGTTGCGCTGCGCACCTGCCAACCGTCAGAAATCGCCGGGACGCTCCCGAACCGCGATCCGCGCTGAATCCTGGCGGGCCGATCCTTCGCCGCCAGGGGGCGCCGCGGGGCTCGCCGTCGCCTTGCTGCCGCTCGCGGGCGGGACGCGGGGCGCGCTCCACCCGGAGGACACTTGCTCGGCCGCGAGGGCCGCGCGCCGGACCGAGGGCGACCTGGATCGCAGGGGCTCAGGCACGACGCCTCACTCTGCGCACGTGGGCCCGTCGGACCACGCGCCGACCGATCGCCTCATTCTTGACAGGTCGGAGTGGCTTTCCGCGGGCTTATCCTCCGGCGGCGCCGCGATCACAACCCGGTGTAGATGGTAGCGAAGGAGGCAGCCTCGCCGCGGAGCAGCAGGCTGAGCCGTGGGTTCGGCACCTTGAAGGTGTGAATCTTGGCGTTCCGCACGTCGAGCACCGCGAAGGCGCCGCCGGGCGTGCTCTCCGCGAGTCCGTTCATGAGCAGGTTCAGCACGACCGAGACGCGCTTGGACGACAGTGGCTCCCCGCGGAAATACATCTTGATGACGTGGGGCGTCCCATCGATGACGAGCCCGAGCTCCGGGTTGACGTTGATCTCGAGATCGCCGAGGCGATACGTCGACACCGGCGGCTCGAACCATGTCATCCTGGCCGAGGCGAGGAACTTGCGATATCCGTTCACCACCGACGGGTAGATGCGGCGGCGCCGCTCGTCGTGCTGGGCGGCGAGGAAGCCGTCGAGCACGCTGGTGGGCTTTCCGCTCCTGTGCATGTCGACGATCGCCTCTCGCACCTGCCTGTAAAAGTCCGTGTGGAGCTCGTCCTTCCGCTCCTTGAACTCCCTGACGCCGGTCAGCTTGGGCGTCCCGGCCTTGAGAACGAAGTCGACAAAGTACGTGAGCGAGATCTTGTCCATGAAGTCTCCTCCAGAACGAAGCATTCGGCGCGCCATTCGCGCGCGTCGTGCGAGAGACACGCCGTCGCGCCGCGTCCTTGATGTCTACCATGGATAGTCATCTTCGACCCGTCGGGAAAGGGATCGATCGGACGGACATTGTCCCAACCTATCGGAGGCGGACGGTGGTGCCCGTGGTCATAAAAATCGTTGTAATTACGCGTGTTTGCATGGATCGACGGCGCCGGTCTCCCCTGCGGCGCGGGGCTCCGCGAGGCTGTGCGAAGGGCCATGACGAGGAGAGGCCCGCGCGGCGATGGTAATCGACAGAATCCAGCTGTTGTCCAGGGGATGTCCTGTGGAGAACGCCTGTGGAGAACTGGAGAGGAAGGGGCGCTATCGAGGCGTCGACCATGTCGGACATTTTTTGTCATGGCCACGCGCTATTTGGCGCTTGACGCTGCTCGCGGGCGGGGGATGGATCCGGACGCACTTGTCCGTCAGGACGGCGGCTCACACTGTCACATCGCCGCGCGCCTCGCGCCGCCAGGAGGCATGTTTCTGCTCGGCGCGCCCGACTCGCTCACTGCGCCGCCCGAGACGCTGATCGTCGCCGCCTCGCAGGAGGCTCCTGCTCTCCGCCTCGTCCTCGCAGACGCTCGTCGCTCTCCACCGGATCGCGACGGTTCGTTCCCGCGGAATCGTCCCGCCAGGAATTGCTGATGCACGGAACGAGACTGGAGAGCAGCGGCGTTCCGGCGCTTCAGCGCGTGACCGCGCCGAGATCCACGAACGCGCGGTCGATCATCACCACGAAGGGCCGCTCCTCGAAGCTCAGGCCGCCCTTGCCGTCGTGATCGACGATCTGCAGCTTGCCCATGCCGTAGCCCATCGGGCCGCGCGAATAGTAATGCGCCTGCAGGGTGTACCGGCTGGCCCGCTGCTCCCGGGGCGCGCGAATGGTGAAGCACTCGGGCCCGTAGCCGGTGGTGACGTCGGCATAGAGGCGCCCGCCGCCCGGCAGCGTCGGGTTCTCGTAGGAAGCGTGGCCGCCGCGGTCGTCCCGGATGTGAAAATCGACGTCGTTGGCGTCGGTCTCCCAGCTCAGCACGAAGCGGAGCGAGGGCGCCCGTTCGAGCGCGGCGCCGGCCTTCGCGAGCCGGCCCAGGACGCTCGCCCGGCGCGCCGGATCCGCCTTGAGCCACGCCGCGGCGATGAGGCCGAGGTCCTCGCGCAGGACGCTCTCCACGCCGGCAAAGCGTCCCGGCGGGTAACGGCGCTCGAGGCCCGCCGCGAGCGCGTCGAAGGCGGCGGCGTGCTCGCCCCGCTTGAGGCGGGCGAACGCGAGCAAGCGGTGGCTGGAGGGGTGGTCGGGGCGCTGTTCGCGCGCCTTCTCGTAGGTGTCGACCGCCAGATCGAGGCCCGCGCCGGGCGGGAGGCGCTCGAGGCGCCCGCCGGCGAAGCGGCGGAGGTCGGCGCGCGCCGGGAACAGGTCGATGAGCGAGCCGTACGCGCGGGCGGCGCCCGGCGCGTCGCCCGCGGCCTCGAGCGCCTCGCCGAGCGCGACGAGGGCGAGCACGTCGCCCGGCGCCTCGGCGCGCCAGGCCGAGGCGTCGCGCACCGCGGCCGGCGCGTCGCCCCGGGCGAGGAGGTCCTGGATCCGCTTGAAGCGGCCGGTATACGGCTCGCTCGGCGGCTCTGGCGGCGGCGCGGCGGCGTCGGAGGCGTCGGGGGCGTCGGGGGCGTCCGGCGGCGCGAACAGGATCGGGTACGCCACGTCGACGCTCCCGGCCTCGGGCGGTGGGAAGCTCAGCGCGTGGAAGGAGCGGAGCACGCAGGAGACCACGGCCCCGTCGGGCAGATCGGAGCCGTCGTCGCGCGCCTTCGCGACCGCACCGCGCTGGTCGATGGTGAAGCGCACGGCGACGCGGCCCTGCAAGCCGGCGTTCCGCTGGAGCCCGCGCTCGTAGCAGAGGCGGAAGCGGCCGAAGTTCTGGCGGACGATGCGCTGGATCACCTCCGGCGGGAGGCGGCCGCTCACCTGGACGGCGCCCATGCGGACCGAGGGCGCCGCGCCCCGGTGGCGGCCGCCGAGGCGGCCGTGCCCGCTGCCGAAGCCCTGGCCGGCGCCCGCGGTCGGCGCGGCGCTCGGCGCGGGCGCGGAGGCCCCGTGGCCCAGGGTGCCGATCGCGCCGAGGCCGATGCCCTCGCCGCGGCCGCCGCCGCCCTCGCCGATGCCCGACAGCCCGAGCCCGCCCGCGCCGAGGGACGCTTCGGCTTGCGCGCCGGGAGGAGATCCAGGCGGCGCGGGGGGCGGGCGCAGGGCCGCGGTCTGGCCCAGGGAAGCCTCGGCGTCCGGGCGGGCGGGCGGCGCGGCGCGCTGCGGCTTCTGGGCCGGCGGCCAGGAGCGCTTCTGCACGGAGACGCGGCCGCCCTCCACGGTCAGGATGTCGGCGAGGCCGCGCCGGGCGATGTCGAAGCGCGCGTAGTCGCCCTCGGTCTCCAGCACGAGCAGCGCGGTGTACGGGCTCAGCACGCGGTGGGTGATCGAGAGGTCGATGATCTGCCGGCGGAGGGCGGTCGGGTCGCCGCCCGACGTCTCCCGGGCGAGGAGGCCGTCGATCTTCGCCCGCGCCCAGGAGCGCTGGAGCAGCGGGCGCTCCACGCCGCGGAGATCGGGCGCGGTGGTGCGGCCGTCCACCGTGATCCGGACCGGCAGCTCGGCGGGCACCTCGGCGTAGACGAGCGCCTCGTCGCCAGGCTGCACGCCGTCCAGCGTGCGGGGCCAGACCCAGCGGGCGCCCTCGACGTTCACGGCGATCCCCGAGCGGGTGGCCGCGGCGAGGCGCCGCTCGAGCTCGGCGACGCCGCGGGCGCCGTCGATCACGGCGCCGTCGCGCGGCAGGCCCGCCGTGACGAGCTGCCGGAGGACGGCCTCATCGCGGATGCCGCCGAGCGCGACAGCGTCGAGCCGCTCGACGCCCGCGTCGCGCAGCGCCGCCGCCGCGCCGCGCAGGGCGCCCGGCGCGACCTCGCCCGCGGTGGCGATGCCGTCCGAGAGGAGCACAACGCGCCGCTGCCCGCGGGCGGGCGCGCGCTCGCCGGCCCAGCGGAGCGCGCGCCCGAGATCCGAGGCGCCGAGCGCGTGCCGCTCGCGGATGCGCCGGAGCTCCGCCTCGCCGAACGCCGAGGCCGGGCCGTCGAAGATCGGGGTGACGGTCTGGTCGTAGCAGGCGACGGTGAGCGGCGCGCCCGGGCCGCCTGCCCGCGCGGTCGCCTGCGCGACGGCCGCGAGCAGGCCGAGCTGCTCGTCGAGGCCGAGCGCCCGCGAGGCGCTCGTGTCCACGAGGATCACGGCGGAGGCGAGCGGATCGGGCCGCGCTTCCACCGGTGCGCGCACGCGGGCGAGCACGAGCTCGCCGCTGCGCAGGCCGCCCCGCGCCTCCATCGACCCGAGCCGCGCGGGATCCACCGCGAAATCGGCGTCGGGCGCCGCGTCGTTCCGCTTGAGCACGTGGATCGGCGCGGCGGCGCCCGCGACGGTGGCCTCGAGGTCGAGGCGCCTCATCACGGGCAGGCCGCGCAGGGGGACGGTGAAGGGCGCGTCCGGGCGGAGCTCCTGGGAATACGAGAGGACGATCTCCTTCACGCCGCGCGCCGGGATGGGGAACACCCGCGCGCTCACCTCGTTGCCCGCCGCCTGCTCGAGCAGCGCCGGATCCTGCTTGCGATGGAGGAAGTCCTCGTACGCCTCGCGCGCGCGCTGGCGCTCGACCACCTCGCCCTCCTGCCAGCGATCGCCGATCCTCATGGCGAGGCGGCCGAGGCTCGCGCCGGGCGGCAGGGTGACGCGGAAGGTGCCCTCGAGCACGCGATCCTCGGGGTTCTCGAAGGTGAGGTGCAGCTCGGTGAGCGCGAGCGGCGCCTCGATGACCGCGCGGCCGGTGAGGGCGGCGAGGCGCAGCCCCGTGCCGTCGGCAGCGGTGAGCTGGATCGGCGGGGCCTCGGGGCGGCGCGCGGCGAGGGCGAGGGGCGGCACGGCGGGCGCGGCGGGCTCGGGACCGCGCGAGAGCGAGCCGGGTGTCGCGGGCGGCGAGGTGCTGTCGGCGCAGCTCGAGAGCGCGGGGACGAGAACGGCGATCGCGGCGAGCGCAGCGCGGCCGCGGAGGAGGGAGCTTCGCACGGGGGTCTCCGGTCGTGGCACGGCGGGCCGCGCCTGAACGCGGGCCCGCCGGCTGTGGGGTAGGCTGATCGACAGCCGGGCGGGCCGGAGGTTCCCGTCGCAGCCGCGGTCGAGTCGTCGCCGGCCTCCGCATCGAGCACCGCCGGTTGCCGGCGTGCGCCAGCCTTTGAGCTACGCTGCGACGCCATGATCGCCCGCCGGCCCGCCTACCTTGGGTCGATGCCAGCGCACCGCGAGCAACAGAAGCCCACGTCGTTGGGCGCCACCAGGACAGGACTGACGGATGTCTGAACCGGCGAAACATATCACGACCGCTCGGTGCTCATGCGGGAGTGTCGAGCTCGAGGCCACCGGCGCTCCCATCCTCGGCGCCGCCTGCTACTGCGACGATTGCCAGGCAGGCGCCCGTCAGATCGAAGCGCTGCCGGATGCGCTTCCCGTTCGAGATCCCGACGGCGGTACCGCATACCTCCTCTACCGGAAGGATCGCTTCCGATGCTCGAAGGGAGACCAGCTCTTGCAGGGCCACAAGATCAGAGAGACGTCGCCCACGAGCCGAGTCGTCGCCGCCTGCTGCAATTCAGCGATGTTCCTCCGGTTCGATGGCGGGCCGCACTGGGTTTCGGTGTACCGAGCGCGGTTCGAGGGAGATGCTCCGCCCTTGCAGATGCGCATCAACACGAAGTTCAAGCCGGAGAATGGCGATGTCCCGAGCGATGTGCCCGGTTACTCGACCTTCCCCCTCAGGTTCGTGGCGAAGCTCGTCGCTGCCAAGATCGCGATGCTGCTTCGTCGATGAGGCGCGGCGCCCGACCCATCGATCGGTCGGGAGCCGCCCTCTCGCAGACGACGGTCGCCGCGCGGGCGAACACGGAGATGGCCCGATGGATCACGTCATCCGTTGTACTCGCGCAGCGCCGTGCCCCTGGCGCGGGCCAGCATGGCGAACGCGCGGCGCTCCGCCTCCCAGAGGATCCGCTCCTCGTCGAGCGTGAGGAGCTCATGGTCCTTCATGACGAGCCGGCCCGCGATGATGGAGTGGCGAATATCGCTGGACCTCGCCGAGTACACGATGTTGCCGACGAGGCTGTTGCGAGGGCGGAGGTGAGGGCGGTGGAAATCGAAGAGGATGATGTCGGCGGCGGCGCCGGGGGCGATGACGCCGCTCGCCTCGAAGCCCAGGGCCCGCGCGCCGTTCCGCGAGGCCAGGCGGAGCACGGCGTCGCCGGGCAGGGCCTCGGCGTCGCGCAGGTGCGCCTTCTGCAACAGGGCCGCGAGCTGCGCCTCCTCGAGCATGTCGAGGTTGTTGTTCGAGCCGGGGCCGTCGGTGCCGAGCGCCACGTTCACGCCGCGGGCGAGGAGCGCGGGGACGGGCGTCACCCCCATCCCGAGCTTCATGTGGCAGCCGGGGCATTGCGCGACGCTCACGCCGCGGCCGGCGAGGATCGCTGTGTCCTCCTCGGTCACCGAGATGCAATGGGCGGCGAGCTTCTGGCCGGGGACGTCGAGGAGGCCGAGCGCGTCGAGGAGCGCGGGGGGCGTCTTCCCGTGGCGCTTCCGCGATGCCTCGACCTGCTCGTCGCTCTCGGCGAGGTGGATATGGATGCCCAGGCCCTCCTTGCGCGCCGTCTCGCCGACGCTCCTGAGGAACTCGGGCGGGCAGGTATAGGGCGCGTGCGGGCCGAGGCACGTCTTGATCCGGCCGCCGGCCGCGCCCTGAAAGCGCCGGGCGAAATCCACGGCCCCGGAGAGATCCGCCCCGACCTCGCTGGAGAGGCCGAAGACGCACCAGGCGAGGAGCGCTTTCATGCCGCTCTTCTCGACGACGTCGGCGACGCGGTGCATATGAAAATAGTGATCCGCGAAGCCGACCGTGCCGCTCCGGATCATCTCGGCCGCGGCGAGATAGGCGCCCCATTCGACGTCGTCTGCGGTGAGGGCGCGCTCCGCGACCCATATTTTCTCATTGAACCAGCGATCGAGCGGCAGGTCATCTCCGAAGCCGCGCACGAACGTCATGGCCGCGTGCGTGTGCGCGTTCCAGAGGCCGGGCAAGGCGACGAGATCGGTGCCGTCGAGCACCTCGCCGGCGAGGAAGCCGGGGGGCGCCTGGCCGACGGCGACGATCGCACCGCCTTCGATCGCGATATCGACGCCGCGGAGCACATCGCCCGCGTCGTTGAGGGTGATCACATCGGCGGCCTTGATGAGGATCGACGGCATGATGCTTTAAATCACTCTTCGCGCGAGGGCTCAAGGCCCGCGCCGGCCACGTGGGCCTGTCGTGGTCTGAGCCGTGGGCTCATGCCGTCGAGCACCGGGTGTGCGGCGTCCGGGACGTAGATGTGCCCCAGGCTTTACCGCGCGCGCGTGCTGTGATGCAGTGTCGCCGTGACCGCACCGAGCCAACCCAGGGCGCCCGAGGGCGATCTCGCCACCTTCCAGCGCGAGCGCGTCGCGCGCGACGGAGAGACGCGCGATGTTTATCGAAAAGGGAAGGGCCCCGCGGTCCTCGTGCTGACCGAGATGCCGGGCATCTCTCCCCAGGTGCTCGGGTTCGCGGACCGGGTCGTGGCGCTCGGCTGCACGGCCGTGCTGCCCGACCTCTTCGGCACCGCTGGCCGCGACCCCCTGCGACCCAGGCTCTCGGGCGTGCTCTACGGCCTCTCGACGATGGCCAAGGCCTGCATCAGCAAGGAGTTCACCTGCTTCGCGGCGGGGCGCTCCTCGCCGGTCGTCGACTGGCTCCGGGCCCTCGCCGCGTCGGAGCACGAGCGCTGCGGCGGGCCGGGCGTGGGCGTCGTGGGGATGTGCTTCACCGGCGGGTTCGCGCTCGCCATGGCTGCAGACGCTCGGGTGCTGGCGCCCGTCATGTCGCAGCCCTCGCTCCCGTTCCCGCTCACGAAGAGCCGGCGGCGATCCGTCGACTGCGATCCTGCGACCCTCGACGCGGTGGCGCAGCGCTGCGACCGAGAGGGCCTCCGGGTGATGGGGCTCCGCTTCAAGGGCGATCCCCTGGTGCCGGAGGAGCGGTTCCAGTTCCTTCGCGAGCGCCTCGGCGACGGGTTCGTCGCCGTGGAGCTGGAGCAAGCCGACGGGCACCCCGAAGGGCCCCTCAGGAAGCATCACTCGGTGCTCACCGGCGCGTTGATCGACGCGCCGGGCGAGCCGACGCGCGCCGCGCTCGACCGCGTCCTGCAGCTCTTTCGCGACAAGCTGCTCGTCACTTCGATGAGCGCCTGAACGATGTGGGCTCGGCGACGCCCCTCTTCGAGGCGTCGAGCTCGGGACTCCGGACCCGACATCCGCTTCGATCCTCGCGACGCGTGGTCACGCGCAGCAGGAAAACGACGCAGTCGTGGCGATTCGCGTGAAGGACGACCGAGGTTGCCGGCATCCACCAGGCAACCGTCAGGTTTTCATGCGGGTCAGTCTCTCGAGACGGCTCGTATCTCGCACGCTCGGAGAGAAAATTCATGAGACAGCGGTATCTTGCTTTGGTGGAATTGTTCTGTGTCGCGGCAATGGTCATGGCCTCGTCGGCGTGCGGAGGCGACGAGGGTCGCGATTCCGAGCCGGAGCTCGACCTCGATCGCTCGGATGTGGAGGCGCCGCTCCAGGGAAGCGCCGGGAGCGGGAGCTGCCCGTTGCTCGACGGTCCACACGCGTACAACGAGCTCAAGGGCGCGCTCGAGGATCTGCCGGTCGACTGCGTCCCCAGCTGGACCGAGGCGCAGCTGAGCGATGGATTCGCAGCGATCCGCGACACGCGGGTGCAGGCGCTCGCCTTGCCGGAGCAACCCGACTTTCCGCGGCGGATCCCCTGGCTCGATCCCGAGAATGGCTGCGAGGAGCGGGCCCCGGCGGCGACCTACCTCCTCCATCAGTGGGACTATCCGACGCCCTGGTTTGCCAGGGTGACCGGGGATTTGACCTTGCAAACCGAGAACGAGCCGGACGGAGAAGTGTCGTGGAGCGGCCACGTTGCGCCCGTGGTCCGGGTCGGCGGGCAGCTCATGGTCCTCGACCCTGCCATCGAGCCGGCTGGGCCTCTCCCGATCGCGGCGTGGCTCTCTCGGTTCGTCGCCGGCGAGGCCGACATGGCGGTGTGCCGCGATCACGCTCTCGGGGACGGGTGTTTCGACGCGGTGCCTGCGGTGCCGTCGCTTCCCAGCGTGACCCCCGGTCAAGGGATGCGCGTGCGGCTGATCTCCGAGTGGCGCGTTCAGGAGCTCCTCGGACGCGACCCGTACCGCTCCCTCGGCGACTGCCCGCCGTGGGTCACCTCCTGCCCGCCCGAGCCCGCGCCGGATCCGAACCTCCCGCCGACCATCCAGCGGTTCGCGTCGGACCGGACCGACTTTCCCGTCTGGTATCCCATCTATGTGATCGGTGACAATTTCGTCGAGGGCTTGACGACCGTGCGCATCACCGGGCCCGAGTTCGACGTGCTGGCCCCCATCTCCAAGATCAACAAGCGCAGGATCCTGATCGAGGAGTCGTATCCGTCCGGCGTCTACCAGGTGACGGTGTCGAACGGAGCGCATGCCAGCCCGCCGCTGTCGCTGACGATCGAGTGATCCGGAGGACCAGGCACGTGCGCCGGAGAGCGAGCAGGCCGGCGGTCGAGCTATCTACCGCCCGAAGAACGACACCTGCTGGAACCGCAGGCCGGCCAGGATCTGCTCCACCCGCGTGTCGGACAGCGACCCGATCCGCTCCCCCAGGCGGGCCTTGTCGACCGAAGAGATCTGCGACACGACCACGACGCTCTGCCTGGGGAGGTCCCCCTCGCCCACGTCGAGCAGGACATTCCCCGGCTCGTTCGCACGGTGCAAGTTCGACGTCATCGCGCACACGACCACGGTCGTGATGCGCGAGTGGTTGAAGAGGTCGTCCTGAACTACCACGTGGGGATGGCAGTAGCTCGGGGCAGGCCCTCGCGAGTCATCTGGCCCTATCCAGAACACGTCCCCGCGGTTGATCTTCACTGGACGTGTGTCCGCTGGTCCTTCTGCGCTCGCCGTCATGTGCGCTCGTGAACTTGGCCTGAAGAATGCGGCATTGCAAGAATTATGAGCCCGCCGGCCGATGCCGGCGGGCTCTCAGAGGCACTCGACGAGGCCGTCGTACAGCGATCTGTCCGTTCCGGGGAGCGCGGCGTCGATCGCCCGATCCATCGGCGCCGAGAGCGCCTTCACGAGGTCCACGACGGCGGTCTCCGGGGCGACGGGCATCTCGCAGAGGAAGACCCTGGCGTCCACCTCCACATCGCCCGTGGAAGGGAGGATCTCCTCGTTGCTCGCGGCGAAGACCCACATGCAGCTGCCTATCGTCCCGGCGTGCTCCTCGACGGAGCAACGGAACCGAAGCGGCTTGTAGTTGCTGTACTCGCCTTCGCAGAAGGTGTCGCCGCACACGGCGTCGAAGTCGTCGTCCAGAACGCGGAGCAGCCCGTACCAGGCGTCGATCTCGGCCGCGCTCGTGAAGTACGACTCGGCGTCGACGAAGCGCTTCGCGCCGGTCGAGCCGGCCGGAGCCCCCGCACCGTCTTGCCGCGGAGCGGTGCTCTCCGGTCGCGGCAGGGCGGCGCCTTGCGCGGCAGAGCAGGCGAGCGCGAGAACAGGGAGAAGCAGGAACAGGGAGCGATGAGAGCGATGAACCAACATGCGTGCCTCCATCCGAGCGCGACGCGCGGCGCCGGCTCGAGCTATCACGCCGCGCCCGGGCCTTCGCGCTGTCCCGCAACGGCGAGGCCAGCGCGAGGTCGGCCCTCGCGGCGTTTCGATAGGCACTCTTTGCGAGCGGCGTGCCGAGGCTTTTTTGCCGGATCTCGCAGCCCTCGCCGCGCCCCGGGACCTGGCGGCCGCCACGCGTGCCGCCAGCTCCGCCAGTCCCGCCGCGATCCGATCGTTGCTCTGGCTGATCTTCATCGCCCCGGCGCGCCCGCCACATCGATCACGAAGCGCTCGCCGTCGACCCGGATCGCCACCGGCCGGCCGGCGAGCCGCGCGCGCGTGGCCCTCCGGCAGCTCGGCGACGAGCGCCGCCGCCGATGACGCTCTGCCCGGCGCCGGTGGCGCTTTGAAGAGAATCTCGTCTCTGGGCATGAATGATCCTCACGAGTCCGGGAACAGAGCTCCGAAAACGAGCGGTGCTCTCCAATCGACGTGACGATGCCTGGCGGCGCGAGCCGACGGCGCGCGGCGTTGATCCGGGGACGCCCGCGCACGACCAGGAGCCGATCATGAAATCTTTGCACCATCGCTTCATTTCTCCGGGAACGCCGGTCGCCGGCGCAGCAGCGACGCGCTTCCGACGCGTGTTCTCGACGGTCCTCATCTCCGCGCTGCTCGGATCCTCGGCCCTGCTCGCGGGCTGCTCCGACGGCGGCGGGGCGCCGGCAAGCACGGACGCCGGCAGCGGCGCGGGAGGCGGCGGCGCCCAGAGCGGCGCGGGCGGCGACGAAAGCGGCGGCGGCGGCGGCGAAGACGCCGGCAGCGGCGGTGGCGGAGGCGACCCGTCGGGCGAGTGCGCCGGTGACGCCACGCTCGATGCCAGCACCGACCCCGACGATCCCCTGCAGCAGCGCGCCGACCGCCTGGTGAGCGAGGACAAGTTCCCCGCCGTCCTGGTCGCCGTCCGTGATCTCGACGGGAGCACGCGTCACTACACCGCCGGTGTCGGCGATCTGGAGACCCAGGCGAAGGTGCCTGTCGATGGGCAGGTGCGCATCGGGAGCAACACCAAGCCCTTCACCGCCGTGGTCGTCCTGCAGCTCGTGGGCGAGGGCAAGGTCGACCTCGACGCGCCGATCGAGACGTACCTGCCGGACCTGGTCCGCGGCGACGGCATCGACGGGCGCAACATCACGGTGCGGCAGCTGCTGCAGCACACCAGCGGGCTGCCCGATTTCGTCGGGCTGCTCCTGGGCGAAGATCTCTTCAAGGCCATTCACACCTATGTCCAGCCCCGCGCTCTGGTCGACCTGGCGCTGACGCAGACGGCGAAATTCGCCCCCGGCGACGACTGGGCGTACAGCAACACCAACTACATCCTCGCCGGCTTGCTCATCGAGCAGGTCACCGGCCGCCCGCTGAACGAGGAGGTCACGACCCGGATCATCGAGCGCATCGGGCTGCGCCACACCTATGTGCCCGACGTCGGCGAGCAGGGCATCCGGGGGTGCCATCCAAGGGGCTATCACGCGGCGCTCGGTGAGCCGCTGCGCGACGTCACCGAGCTGGACCCGTCGATCGCAGGGGCCTCCGGAAACATGGTCTCCACCCCGAGCGACATGAACCGTTTCTTCGCCGCCCTGCTCGGAGGCGAGCTCCTCGAGCCGGCGCAGCTCGAGGAGATGCGCGCCACCGTCGACGCATCCACGATGTGGCCCGGAAACGAGTACGGTCTTGGCCTGAGCAGCAGCCCGCTGAGCTGCGGCGGCCTCGTCTGGGGCCACGGCGGCGACATCTTCGGCTACGAGACCAGCGGCGGCGTCACCGAGGACGGCCGCGCCGTCACCGTCGCGGTCACGGCGCTGCCTTCCGCCGTGCCCAGCGTGCAAACCATCGAGGATGTCTACGCCGTCTACGAGAACGTCCTCGCGCTCGTCGACGCCGCGCTGTGCGAGTGAGCCCCCGGGCGCGCCCTTGCGCCGGTGGGCACGACCGCCGTGCTGGCAGGAGCCACAGCGGTGCTTCGAAGAGAAAATCGTCTCGAGGCATGAACGGACCTCGCGGGTCCGGGAACAGAGTCACGAACACGAACGGAGCTCTCCAACCGACGCAGAGATGCCCGGCGGCGCGCGCCGACGGCGCGCGGCGGTGACGCGAGGGCGCCCGCGCACGACCAGGAGCCGATCATGAATTCCCTGCACCCTCCTTTCACTTCTCCGAGAACGCGTGTTGCCGGCGCAGCCACGATGCGCTTGCGAAACGTCCTCTCGACGGTCCTTGTCTCGACGCTGCTCGGCTCCTCGGCCCTGCTCGCGGGCTGCTCCGACGGCGGCGGGGCGCCGACGAGCACCGAGGCCGGCAGCGGCGGCGGTGATGGCGGCGGCCGCGAAGACGCCGGCAGCGGCGGCGATGGCGGCAGCGGTGGCGAAGACGCCGGCAGCGGCGGCGATGGCGGCAGCGGCGGCGGTGATGGCGGCAGCGGCGGCGAAGACGCCGGCAGCGGCGGCGACCCGTGGGGGGAGTGCGCCGACGATTCCACGAACGGCGCCAACACCGACCCGGACGACCCCGTACAGCAGGCCGTGGATCGCCTCGGCGACGGCATGTACCCCGCCGTCCTGGCCGCCGTCCGGGATGTCGACGGGAAACTCCGTCACTATGCCGCCGGTGTCCGCGACCTGGAGACCCAGGCGAAGGTGCCTGTCGACGGGCTTGTGCGCATCGGGAGCAACAGCAAGACGTTCACCGCCGTGGTCGTCCTGCAGCTCGTCGGCGAGGGCAAGGTCGACCTCGACGCGCCGGTCGAGACGTACCTGCCGGACCTGGTCCGCGGCGAGGGCATCGACGGCCGCGAGATCACGGTGCGGCAGCTGCTACAGCACACCAGCGGGCTGGCCGACTACGACGATGTGCTCCTGAGCGGCGGCTTCTTCCCGGTCCAGCACACCTACTTCGATCCCCACGCTCTGCTCGACATGGGGCTGTCGCAGCCGGCGAAGGCCCCCGGCTCCGAATGGGCGTACAGCAACACAAACTACGTCCTCGCCGGCCTGATCATCGAGAAGGTCACCGGCCGCCCGCTGAACGAGGAGATCACGAAGCGGGTCATCGAGCGCATCGGGCTGCGCAGCACCTATCTCCCCGGCGTCGGCGAGCAGAGCATGAAGGGGTGCCATCTCAAGGGCTATCACACGGACGTGCCCCTGGAACCGCTGCAAGACGTCACCGAGCTGGACACGTCCTGGGGATGGGCCGCAGGACAGGTGATCGGGAGCCCGAGCGACCTCAACCGCTTCTATCTCGCCCTCTTCGGCGGCGAGCTCCTCGAGCCGGCGCAGCTCGAGGAGCTGCGCACCACCGTCGACGCCGCCATGTGGCCCGGCGCCCGGTACGGCCTCGGCGTGGTCAGCACCCCGCTCAGCTGCGGCGGCCTCGTCTGGGGACACGGCGGCGACATCCCAGGCTACCATACCCGCGGCGGCGTCACCGACGACGGCCGCGCCATCACCGTCGCCGTCACGGTGCTGCCGTACTTCCTGTACGGCGAAGGGGCCGCCGATCAGGCCTACCTCGACATCCTCGACCTCGTCGACACCGCCCTTTGCAAGTGAGCCCCCGGGCGCGCCCTTGCGCCTCTCCGGCGGCGGGAAGCGCCCGGACCGCGCCGCGCCTCAGGCCCTTCGAGCCGCGCGCGGCGCGATGACATACCCCTTGCGCGCCAGCGCGTGCCGGAACCCGGCCTCCAGGTCCCGGTGCGTGGTGAGGTTGCCGAGATCGAGGCCGAGGTCGATCACGGTGCGGGCGATGCCGGGCGAGGCGCCGACGACGCTGCACTCGGCCCCGAGGAGCGCCGCGGCGCGCGTGGCCTGGAGCAGGTGGTTCGCCACCGCGGTGTCGACCGAGGTGACGCCGGTGATGTCGATGATGACGAACTCGGCATGGTGCCGCTCGATCGCGCCGACGAGCGACTCCATGAGCTGAGCGCCGCGGGAGCTATCCATCTGGCCGATGAGCGGAACGACGAGGATGCCCGGGTGGATGGGGATGCTCGGCGTCGAGAGCTCCTGGATGAGATCGAGGAGCCGCCGCTGGGTCTCGAGGAGGATCGCCTCGTGGCGCTTGGCGTCCTCGATCTTCTTGCGCTCGGTGATGTCCTCGCCGAGCCCGAGCAGATAGCACCCCTTGCCCTTCGAGTCCTTCATGGGGATCCACCGGGAGTGGCAGATGCGCTCCCCGAAGCGCGCCGAGGGCACGCGGAGCTCGGGGATCTCGACCGGCACGCCCCCCGCCAGGACGGCGCGGCTCTCGGCGTCGAGCTTGTCGGCCACCTCCTGCGGCAAGTAGTCAGCGATGCGCTTGCCGATCAGGTCCTCTCGCGCGTGGCCATGAAACTCCTCGAACCTCTTGTTCACCCGCACGTAGCGGAGCTCCGCTTCTTCCTTGACAAAGAGCATGAGCGGGAGGTTCTCGATGATGCCGTCGAGGAGGATGCGCGCGCGCTCGAGCGACTCCTCCGTCGCCCGGCGCTCGGTGATGTCGTCGTAGATCACGGCGAGGCCCCGATCGCCCACGGGAAACGACCAGGTCGTGATGACGCGCGAGCCCGCCTCCGGGGGGAGGACCAGCTCGTCCTCGGCGGAGCGGCCGCTGCGGATCAGGTCCGCCAGGAGCTGAGGAATGCCGAGCTGGCGCAGGCTGGGGGCGCTCTCGTCCACGGTCCGGCCGATGATCTCCGCCATGGGCCTGGTGGCGAGCCGCGCGGAGGCCGGGTTCATGTAGACGTAGCGGAGCGACCGGTCATCTGCGGGGGTCTCGAGGGAGAGGAACGCGCAGCCGAGCTGCATCGTCTCGATCACCTGCACGCAGCGGCGCTGGTGCTCCCGCGCGCGGCGCTCGTCCAGATCGATGAAGCGGAGCAGCGCGCCGCGGCCGCCGCCGATCGTGCAGGAGAGCCCGCGGAGCGCCCAGCGCGGCGCGCCGGAGCCCTCTCCCGGGAGGTCGCTCTCGCCCCGGTCGCTCTCACCCGAGAGCAGCGCCTGGAGCCAGGCGAGGTCGACGGCCGCGGGCGCCGGCGGCAAGAGCACGCGATCGCCCTCCGGCGACAGCGGCAGCATGGGCGCCCCGGGCCCCGCGAGGAGCCGCGCGAGCGGCTCGTTCTTGCACCGCACGGCGCCGCGCGCGTCGATAACGAGCGCGGGGTCGTCCAGGGTCTCGACGAGCAGCCGCGGATCGATGCACACCCTCTCTTCTCTATCTTCAGCTGCCGTATTCACGAATCCACCCCGGCGAGCCTTCCGCGTGAGCCGATCGCGGCCCGCTGTCCTGGAGGCTCACCCCGAGGGCATCATCGCTCCGTTCGCGAAATTCTGCACTCCCTGGTGAGCCTCTCCACCGAAAAGACGGAGCGGGCGTCGCGTCCGGAGCCGCCGTCACCACCTCCGCTGGCGCCGAGGTCGGCAGGAGCGCGCCGCCGACCGACATGGTTGTCTGGGGGGGCCACGACGAGCGGCACGACGTGCGGTTTATCCCAGATTCGAGCTCATCGCTCCCGGGCCACGCCCCCTTCGGTCGCGCCGCCGGAGCCCCAGAGACGCCGCGAGCAGCGCTGTCAGCACGAGGGCATTCCCGGACGGGGCGCGGCTCGCCGAGCGGCAGCTACAACCGGCTGGGTCGCCTGATTCCCCGCCGGAGGTCCCCCCCGACGTCTGGGCGGGTGGCGCTGAGCCCGAGGAAGCCCCACCCGTACCCACCGTGGACCCTCCGCCGGAGCCGGCTCCACCGCCACCGCCACTGCCGCTGCCGCTGCCGCTGACGGTGCCGCCGCCGCTGGTGCTTCCAGCCGTGCCAGCCCCGCCGGCTCCCTCACCTCCGATGGGCGAGAATTGCCAGGAGTTCACGTTGAAGAGGTACGACTCGCCACCGGTGAAGACCAGATAAAGATCGTGCACGCCGGTGGCGCCGTCGACACCACACGACGTATCGCTCCACGTCTGCCAGCCCCCCGTCCCTTCGACCGCGCAGGTCCCCACGAGCATGCCGTCGGGCGCATCCAGGTGGAGCTCGATGCTGCCTCCCGCCGCGGCGCTCGCGACGCGCGCGCTGAAGCTCTCCGCCCCTTCGCCGAAGTCGACGCCACGGAGACGCACCCAGTCTCCGTCGTGGATGTTGGCGAGGTTCATCCCGCCCTCCTCGCAGGGCTCGGTCTCGATGCCCCTCTGTGCGTTGAAGGTCTCGGCTTCGACGCGCGCGTACGGGTCGAGGTGCCCGATCTGTTTGAGCCCGTCCGTCGTGTAGGTCACCGGCACGATCGAGCCGTCGGCTTTGTAGGTGAGCGACTCGAGCGCGATGTTCCGGCGATAGCTTGTGGGCTCTCCGGCGTCGTTGGCGACGGAGCGATTGTGGTAGGCGTGGTACCAGGAGCCGCCAAACTCGAAGATCGCCGCGTGGTTGTTGTCGCTGTTGTTCTTCGGCGGCTGCTGCCCCACCGTGCCACCGTACGTGAAGCCGGACGTGGGGCTCTTGCTCGTGAGGTAGTCGATCCGTATGCCGTTGGCGGGGTTCGTCGAGTACGACAGATAGTAGACGCCGTCGCGCTTGTGCATCCAGGCGGCCTCGAAGAAGTACGGGACCGTGAGCGCGATGGCCGACCCCGAGACGCTCACCATGTCGTCGTTCAGCTTGCTGATGCGCGCGTTCTGCTCGCCGTTGCCGCCGAAGTAGAGGTACGCCTGGCCGTCGTCGTCGACGAAGACGCCCGGATCGAAGAGCCACATGTTGGGGCCCGAGGCGCCGGGTGTGCTCGACGTGATCAGGGCGCTGCCCTTCGCGTCCTTGAACGGTCCGGTCGGGCTGTCGCTCGAGGCGACGCCGATATTGGACCCGCCATTGCCGAAGTACATGTAGATGGTGCCGTTGCGCTCCGTGAGCGCCGGGGCCCAGGAGAGGTTCGCCCAGGAGGCGTCACGGGGCATGCGCATCACTTCCCCGTGATCGGTCCAGTTCTTCATGTCGCTGCTCGAGACGGCCACGATCGAGGCCATCTTGTAGCCGTCGTCCGAACCGTCCTCCTTGACGCTGTCGTCGTCGTTCGAGCAGTAGAGGTAAACGCGCCCGTCGTGCACCAGCGACGCCGGGTCGGCGAGGTAGCGGTGCGAGGCGATGGGGTAATCGGCCAGCGCGGAAGGGCTCGCGAAGAGCCCGGCCAGGACGAGCGCGCCCCCGCGCCATGCCGCTATCGACAATTTTCGTGAGGAATGCATGTTCACCTGATCGGTTGGGGTCCGGAGCCGTCGATCACGGCCGTTCGGGCGGCCGGCGCCGGTTCCTTCGTGTACGAGTGAGGATGCCTTCTCACTCAGGCGATGATCGGGTCGACGAGCCCGCCTTCGAGGCTCTCGTCGCCGAAGTCGTCGAGCGGGCCTCCCTGGCTGTTGGTGCAGCCGACGGCCGCGCCGATCGTGTTGAGCAGCTTGTTGTTGGTGACCTTGACGTCGACGAACTGGCCGGTCTTCAGGTAGCCCGCGGCGCCGCCGGCGAGGATGTACGGAACCTTCTTGAAGGAGTGGAACTTGTCGGCGTTGTCATTGAGCCACACCGCCACGCCGTGGTCGAGCAGCGTCCCCGAGCCGAGCTCGTAGGACGAGAGCCTGTCGAGCAGGTGCTTGAAGTGCCGCGCGTGGATCCGGTCGATCTGATGGTGCAGCTCCTGCGCGCCCTCGATCGGCGGGCCCGAGGTGCCGTCGCTGTCGATGCGGTGGGAGATCTTGTGGAAGCTCTTCTGCCGCACGCCGTTGATCGTGTACTCGGTCCCGTCGTTGCCGTCGCCCACCTGGAGAGTCGCCGCGCGCGTCACGCCGCACGCCATCGCGAGCGCGATGATGTCTATCTGCATGCGGGTGACGGTCTCCACGTTCTCGGAGCTGCCGACCTTCGGCGAGATCGCCTCCATCTCGGCGACCCGCTCCTCCGGCAGCTTGCAGGAGAGCGCTACCTCGAGGTCGCGGATGCTGTCGAAGTGGAGCTTCAGCCGCTCGCGATCGCTCTTGCTGAGGTCCTTCCGGCTCATGAGCGCCTGCATCTCCGCGCGCACGAGATCGTTCACGCTGGTGCGGCGCTCGGTCAGCGACTGCTTGACCTCGGTGTCCACGTCGGCGAGCCCGAAGAGCTTCTGGTACGCGTTGAACGGGTTGCGCTCGGCGGCGCGGAGCTGCTTCGGCCCGCGGTACGAGAGCACCTCGTTGATGTAGCCGCCCATCCTGCCCGCGTAGAGCGTCAGCGGCTCGACGCCCGGCGGGTTGAGCTCGGTCGCGATGCGGTTGTCGATCGACTCGCCCATCGCGAGCGACGCGTTGCCCCTCGGACTGTCCGACACGCGGGCGGCCGTGAGGCACTGGTTGCCGCCGCCGGAGTGGCCGCACCCGTTGGCCTGGAACGCGAAGTCGACGCCGCGCACCATGATCAGCTGGCTCGCGTACTCCTTGAGCTCGCTGACCGCCCGGTCGCTGTCCCGCTCCATCGCGTCGGCGGACAGCGGGCCCGCCTCGCTGGGCCAGAACATCTCGGGCTCGCCGCCGGCCGCCTGCGCCACGCCGTTCGCCTGGCGCATGAAGATCGCGAAGGGCGGCACGTCGCCCGTGCCGGCCGCCGCGCGCCGGGGCGCGAACGTCTCCAGGAACGGGAGCGCGACCGTGACGCCAAACAGGCCTCGAAGCACACGTCGTCGGGTGATCATTGCGCCTCCGTGGGAACGCGAGTGAGGAAGGATGTGGAGGAGACGATCTGGAGGAGGAGCTCCTTGGTCGAGGCGCCGCCGCGCGACGCCTCGCCGAGCTCCTTGATGAGCTCCCGGTCCTTCGCGCCCACCTCGCGGCCGTGGGCGAACTCGACCCAGCGCCTCGCGTAGCACGCGTGCGCCTCGCTGCTCTCGGCGAGGAGCTGGCTGAACGCGATCGCGTCCTCGTAGCTCCTCGGCTCGCCGCCGAGATAATAGACGTCCGCGGCGTCGACGGGCACGCCGTTGTCGGTCGTGCGGTACTTGCCGATCGCGTCGTAATGCTCGAAGGCGAACCCGGCAGGGTTGATCATCGTCGCGTGGCATGCCGCGCCGCACGTCCCCTTGCCCGTGTGCGCCGCGACGCGCTCGCGGTTGGTCGCGTGCTCCCCCGGCGGCAGCCCGGTCACGTTGTCCGGCGGCGCCGGCAGCGCCGCGCAGAGGATCCTGAGGTTCACGAAGACGCCGCGGTGAATCGAGTCCGGCTGCCGCGCCGTCGCCCTCGACGCGAGGAAGCCGAGGCGCGTGAGCAGCCCCGAGCGCTCCGCCTTGTCGAGCTCCACCTGCTTGAATTGATTGGAGAATTCGCCATCGACGCCGTACGCCGCCGCGAGGTGATCGTTCACGAACGCGGTGCGGGAGGTGAGCAGGTCGGTGAGCCCGCGCTCCTTCTCGAAGACGATGTGATCCACGAACAGCTCCGCCTCGCGCTGCATGTCGTCGCCCATCTCGGGGACGAACTCGGGGTAGAGCGCCTGGTCCTTGTTGAGGTCGTGGTAGTGCTCGTAATCGTAGAGCTGCCGGTGGAACGCGCTGACGACCTCGCGGGCGCGCGGGTCCTCGAGCATTCTCTCGGCGTAGCCGCGGACCGCCTCGTGGGTCGAGAGCTCGCCCGCCTTCGCCGCCTCGAGGAGCTCGTCGGAGGGCATCGTGTTCCAGAAGAGGTACGCGAGCTTGGTCGCGATCTCGTACCCGCTCAGCGGGATGAGCCCGCCCTTCGCCGGCCCGGCGCCGAGCTCGACCCGGTAGACGAAATGGGGCGATTGCAGGAACGCCTCGGTCGCCGCGCGCACGCCCGCGACGAACGGGTCCTCGCCCTCGAAGAGCTCCTTGCCGCGGTCGAACAGCGCGAGGTACGTGCCCCGCTCGCCGGCCGTGAGCGGGCGCCGGAACGCCCGCTCGCCGAACCGCTCGACGAACGCCTGCGCCCGCGCCTCCGGCCCGGCCGGCAGATCGGCGGGCACGATCCGCTCTAGCTTGCCCTGGTCGCCGGCCACCATCGCCGCGAGCTCCTCGGCGGCGCGCTGGTAATCGCTCCAGAGACCCGGGGTCACCTGGAGCGCAGCCTCGTTGTTGTCGAACACGCCGCCGAGGGGATCGCTCGTGAACGACGCCGAGAGACCGGGCCTGTCGTCGAGGCGCAGGAGATCGCGCACCGTGCTCTCCCACTGCGCGTGGCTCAGCCGCGGGAACATGCTGCGCCCGGCGACCTGCGACGGCGCCGCGCCGCCCGGCAGACCGCCCGGCACAGGGCCGCCGCCTCCCTCCGGATCACCCAAGGAGCCCGTGCACCCCGTGAGCAGGAGCGTCGCAGCGCAGAGCCCCGCGCCGAGCGCCCGCCTCCAGCGCGGCGAGCCGGTCATCGAACAAGACGGTCGGGTCATCGTTGTCTCCTGATCAAGCTCCAGTGGTCAAGCAGCCCCCTCAGCATAACTATCGATGCAACCACATCCGTCCGATGTTGTCTTGCTCACTACATGTCATCGAGCGCGGCTTCGGTTTGACCTGCAACGCTGGGTCCGCGATCGATCGATGCTGGACAATTCGGATGTCACCTGAGCTCGCGCGCTCGCGCCGGAGCGAAATCGCTAGAGCTCGCGCGGCCTCGGGGGGGGCGCCGCGACAGCGGGCGACCTGCGGTGGCCCCGATCCGCCGTTCGCGACGCGCACCGCCGAGCTAACGGAATCGGTGCCGAGATCGATCGTAGGACGAAGATCTCGGTGTGCATGCCCACCCACCCAGGGCGAAGACAAAGGATACCGCTCGGGCCTAATGTGAACGCTCACAGGACCGGTGTCAATTCCAATCGACCAGCCCGCGGGTACCCTCAGCCCGGGGAGGACAAGGCTGGCGGGGCTCCTCCGGAGCGCGGCGTCAAAGAGGAGCGGGCGCGAGGCGCCGTGGACAGGCCCTCCAGAGCCGTTAGTGAACGTTCACATAGGTGGTGTCAGCTCGAATCGACCGGCGCGCGGCTCTCCTCGATCGCGATGAATGACAGGAGGGGCGGGGCGATTCCGGAGCGCTGCGTCAACAGGAGCGGGCGCCGGTGCGTCGGTCGATAGGGTGAGGCTCGCTGGCGTCGCCCCGCGCGGAGAGCGCGGTCGCCTCGGTCGTCGCGCGCAGCTCCTGGTCCGGGATGACAGCGCCACCCGCGCGCGGGCGGCGCCCCCGGTCTCGGGCCGGCGCTCAGCCCTGCTTGCGCGGCGCCTTGAGCGACAGCTTGAGCAGCACGTCGTCGCGGATCAGGTCGTCCTGCTTGCCCGGATAGACGATCCCGAAATCCTTCCGGTTGATCACGAACTCGGCGTTGCCCGACACCGCATCGGCGCCCTCGGTGATGGTCGCGGGGAAGGTGATGGTCTTCTTCACCCCGTGCAGATCGAGCTCGCCGGTGATCGTGTGCGTCGCGCCGTTCTCGCCGCCGGCCTTGATCTGGCTCGAGGTGAAGGTCGCCTTCGGGAACTTCTCGACATCGAAGAAGTCCGGCGACTTGAGGTGGCCGTCGAGCTTCTCCGCGTCGGACTTCACCGACGCCGTGTCGGCCTCGACGCTGAGCTTGCCGCCCTCGGCCTTGCCGCCGGCGAGCGTGATCGAGCCCGAGATCTTCTCGAACTTGCCCTCGTGCTTGCCGGTGACCTTCGAGCCGACGAAGCCGATGGTGGACGCGGCCGCGTCGAGGGGCAGCGCCTCGGCGGGGCCGGAGGGCGCGGCCGCCTGCGCCTGCGCCGGCGCGGCGGTCGAGACGGTCGCCTTGGGCTTGTCCTTCGTCGGATCCTCGCAGCCCGCGAGCGAGAGCGCGAGGGCGGCGGGGAGCACGAGGCCAGCAATACGGGACGTGATCATGAGAGACATTCTCCTTGTCGGTCAGCCAAACTGCACAGAACGCTTCGTGAACGTGCCATAGGTGAGCCCCGTGATGGGGAACTCCACCGGCTCGCTCACGTCGATCGACGCCCCCAGGGCGGCGACCACCGGTACGAAATGTTCGTGCGTCGGGAGCGCCATCTTCACCCCCGGCGCGCGCTTGCGGTAATCGAGCAGCGCGTCGACGTCGCGGCGCCCGAGTACGTCAGCGCACCAGGCGTCGAACTCCGTGGCCCAGGGCTGCGTGACCGCATCGCCGCGCCAGTCTGCCGCGCGCAGATTATGAGTCAAGAACCCGCTGCCGATCACGAGCACCCCCTCGTCGCGCAGCGGCGCGAGCGCTCGCCCCATCTCGAGGAGCGGGCCTGGAGAAAGGGTCGGCAGCGAGACCTGGAGCACGGGTATGTCGGCACCCGGGTACATGCAGACCAGCGGCACATAGGCCCCGTGATCGAGGCCCCGGCGCGGATCCTCCGCGACCGGCCCGAGGGGGCCGAGCAGCTCCCGGACGCGCCGCGCGAGCGCGGGGGCGCCCGGCGCGGGGTAGGTCACGCGGTAGTATTTCTCGGGGAAGTTGTAGAAGTCGTACACGAGGGGCACGGTCTCGGTGGCGCCGAGGGTGACCGGCGCGTCGACCCAGTGGGCCGAGAGCATCAGGATCGCCCTTGGGCGCGGCATCGCCTGCGCCCAGGCGCCGAGCTCGGCCACCCACGCGCGATCGTCGAGCAGGAAGGGAGAGCCGTGCGCGAGGAAGACGGCCGGCATGCGCCCCGCGTGAGCCTGGTTCAGGGTCTCGGACATTGTACCTCTCTCGTTCGCGCCCGACGTCGACGTGGCGTCCGATGTCGAAGCCGAGCTCGATGTCCCCGATGTCGAGGGCCGGCACGCGCCCGCGATGGGCGCGGCTCCGCCCGCGACAAGGAGGAGCCTTAGCGCAGCCCGGCGATCCATGGGCCCACCCTAGGACGTTTCCAGGAATGGTACAATTCCCCCCGCAGTGAAACGCCAGGCTGTCAATCGCCCGCGAAACACCGCGGCCGTGCGCCCGCCCACCCCCCCCGGACGGGACCCGCCGTGCTCGTGCCGGAGCAGCGGATCACCACCGGCTGTTGCTGGGGAAGCAACGCGTCCGCAGATCCGCCGCCGGGCGCCGCGCGGACCCATGGACGGTCGCCGCCGGAGGGCGGCCCGCGCGGCGGCATGGGTGTTGCTGGTCTGCCGGCGCGCGGCGCTCCTGCGGAGGGGTCGCACAAGCTGCCTTGTCGAAGCTCATCTCTGCGCCTCTCGAGGACTCCACTCCGGTGCCCGGCTGGGCGGCGGAGCGGGCCTGAGCGCCAGGGACACGGCCTCGCTTCCAGCCGCGCACCGAGGTCCATCTGCGCACGTTCATCGACAGCAAAGGCCTTCTTCTGGTGCTCGCCGCGGCGCTGCTCGCCCTGTCCGGGTGCAAGCGCGAGCGCGGCGCGAGCGCCGGTCCCCGGCTCGCCCTGGACGCCCCGATCCCGGCCGAGTTCCCGCGAGAGACGCGGCTCAGCATCGGTGATCCGAGCGCGCAGAAGCAACTCCAGATCTCCGGCGACATCGACAGGCTGCCGTTCCGCGTCGACTGGCAGAACATCAGCGGCGGGCCGCAGACCATCGAGGCGTTCCGCGCCGGCGTCCTCGACGCGGGCTCGGTCGGCGACACGCCGCCCATCCACGCCACCTTCACCGGCGTCGACATCAAGATCATCGCCGTGCTGGTGCGGGAAACGCCCATCTACGAGCTGGCGACGGCGCCGGGCGTGCGGCTCGCGTCGGTCCAGGACCTCCGCGGCAAGAAGATCGCCTATTCGCCGGGGCAGGCGCAGGGCGCGCTCGTCCTGCGCGCGCTGAGGAAGGCCGGGCTGTCGCCGCAGGACGTCACCCTCGTCCAGCTCGGCAGCCCCGAGTTCAGGGAGGCGCTCGCCGGCCGACAGGTCGACGTCGCGCCGCTGTCCGGCATCACCCTGCTGCGCTACCTCAACGACTACCGCGCCGACGGCGCCTCGTCGATCTCGCACGGGGTCCGCGACAACCTCGGCTTCCTTCACGTGCGCACCGAGGCGCTCCAGGACGCCCACAAGGCGGCGGCGCTGGTCGAATACGCCAGGTGGCGCGCCAGGGCCCAGCTGTGGGCCCACGCGCACCCGGAGCCGTGGATCGAGGCGTATTACGTCAAGGACCAGGGCCTCACCGCCGCGGAGGGGCGCTTCCTCGTCGAGAGCACGAGCAAGCCGCAGTACCCGAGCGACTGGACCGAGACGATCGCGCTGACCCAGGAGACCGTCGACCTGCTCGCCGAGGCCTCCGGTCAGAAGCGCTTCGAGGCCACGACGATCTTCGACCGTCGATTCCAGTCGATCGGGGCGGAGGTGGCCAGCGCCGCCCAGGGCGCCGAACCGACGGACCGGCCGGCGACGGCCGACAGGAGCACTCCATGACGACCACACTGCCCACGAGGGCCATCTCGCCGCGCGTCGCCACGCGAGCCGCCTCGCTGCGCGTCGCCGGCGGCCCGGATCTCACCGCGACCGCGGATGTCCACGCCTCGCTGGTCGGCGCGCTCGCGCGCCCGGTCGCCGGCCGCCGCTCGCGGCGCCGCCTCGGCCCGGGCCGGCGCATCCCGTACGGCGCGGCGCTCGGCCCGGCGCTGCTGCTCGTCGCCTGGGGCCTCGCCTCGGCGACCGGCGTGCTCGACGCGCGCGTGCTGTCCGCGCCGTGGACCGTGGTGACCACGGCCAGCGATCTGATCGCCGACGGGCGGCTGCTGTCCAACCTGCTCACGTCGGCGCAGCGGGCCTTCCTCGGGCTCGCCCTCGGCGTCGGCCTGGGCACGGTCCTGGCCCTGCTCTCCGGGCTGACCCGCGTCGGCGAGGCGCTCGTGGACGGGCCGGTGCAGCTCAAGCGCGCGATCCCGACGCTCGCGCTCATCCCGCTGCTGATCCTCTGGTTCGGCATCGGCGAGGAGATGAAGGTGCTCACCATCGCCCTCGGCGTCGTCATCCCGGTCTACGTCCACACCCACGCCGCGCTGCGCACCATCGACGCGCGCTACGTGGAGCTGGCCGAGACGGTCCGCCTCTCCAGGTGGCAGTTCGTCCGGAAGGTGGCCTTGCCGGGGGCGATGCCGGGCTTCCTCATGGGCGTCCGGCTGGCGGTCACCGGCGCGTGGCTGGCGCTCGTGGTGGTCGAGCAGATCAACGCCACGAGCGGCATCGGCTACATGATGTCGCTGGCCCGCTCTTACGGTCAGACGGAGATCATCCTCCTCGGCCTCGTCGTGTATGGCCTGTTCGGCCTGGCCTCCGACGCGGCCGTCCGGCTCATCGAGAGAAGGACCCTGTCATGGCGTCGTATCCTGGCCGGCTGACCGCGCCGCCGCCCACGGTGCGGATCCGCGGCCTGACCCGCCGCTTCGGCGCCCGCACGGTCCTCGACGACGTCGACCTCACGATCCAGCGGGGCGAGTTCGTCGCGCTGCTCGGCCGCAGCGGCTCGGGCAAGAGCACCCTGCTGCGGGCGATCGCCGAGCTCGACTACGACGTGACCGGCTCGGGCGAGCTGCACATGCCCGAGAACCGCGCGGTCGTGTTCCAGGACACGCGGCTCCTGCCGTGGGCGCGGGTGCTCGACAACGTGATCCTGGGGCTCGACCTGCCCGACGCCGTGGCGCGCGGCGAGGCCGCGCTCGCCGAGGTCGGGCTCGCCGGGCGGGAGCGCGCGTGGCCCGTCGAGCTGTCCGGCGGCGAGCAGCAGCGGGTCGCGCTGGCGCGGTCGCTCGTGCGCGACCCGGAGCTCGTGCTGGCCGACGAGCCGTTCGGCGCGCTCGACGCGCTGACCCGGATGCGCATGCACGATCTCCTGCGCGAGCTGTGCGCGCGGCACCGCCCCGCCGTGCTGCTGGTCACCCACGACGTCGACGAGGCGATCACGCTCGCCGACCGGGTGCTGGTGCTCGTCGACGGCCGCATCGCCGAGGAGCAGCGGATCGAGCTGCCGGCCCCGCGCCCGCTCCGCGACCCCCGATTCCTCGCTTGCCGCGAGTCGCTGCTGGCCGCGCTGGGCGTGGCGCCGGCAGCGGCCTCCACCGAAGACACCGACTCGAGCTCTGAACTGGAAGGAAGTGCCCCGTGACCCATCGGCCCGGACGACTGCATCTCAACGCGTTTCTCATGAGCGTAGGCCACCATGAGGCCTCGTGGCGCTTGCCGGAGAGCGACCCGTTCGCGAACACGAGCATCGCGCATTTCAAGCACCTCGCCCGCGTCGCGGAGCGGGGCAAGCTCGACTCCCTCTTCCTCGCCGACAGCCCGGTGCTCTGGAACAACGTCGGCCGCAGGCCGGCCGGGACGCTCGAGCCGACGGTGCTGCTCGCGGCGCTGGCGGGCGTGACCGAGCACGTCGGGCTGATCGCCACCGCCTCGACAACGTACAACGAGCCGTTCAACCTGGCCCGGCGGTTCGCGTCGCTGGATCACATCAGCGGGGGGCGGGCCGGGTGGAACATCGTCACGACCGCCGGCGTGGACGCGGCGCGCAACTTCAACCTGGACGAGCTGCCGGCGCACAGCGACAGGTACGCGCGGGCGGCCGAGTTCATCGACGTGTCGCTGAAGCTGTGGGACAGCTGGGACGACGACGCGCCGCTCGGCGACAAGGAGAACGGCGTCTGGGGCGACGACGCGAAGATCTACCCGGCGCGGCACGCGGGCCGGCACTTCAAGGTCGGCGGCGCGCTCAACGTGCCGCGCCCGCCGCAGGGCTATCCGCTGCTCGTGCAGGCCGGCTCGTCGGAGGACGGCAAGGAGCTGGCGGCGCGGTACGCCGAGGCGGTGTTCACGGCGCAGCAGACGCTGGAGGACGGGCAGCGGTTCTATACCGATCTGAAGGCGCGCGTCCGGGCGCTGGGCCGCGACCCGGAGTCGATCAAGATCCTGCCGGGCATCGTGCCCGTGATCGGCGCCACCGAGGCCGAGGCGCACGCGCTCGACGCCGAGCTCGACCGGCTCATCAAGCCGGAGTACGCGAAGCGCCAGCTCGCGCAGACGCTGCGCGTGAAGCCGGAGGACCTCGAGCTCGACGCCGAGCTGCCAGGGGATCTCCCGAGCGAGGATCAGATCGAGGGGGCCAAGAGCCGTTACACGCTGATCGTGACCCTGGCCCGGCGGGAGCGGCTGACGGTGCGCCAGCTCATCGGCCGGCTCGGCGGCGGCCGCGGGCACCGGACGTTCGCCGGCACGCCCGAGCAGGTGGCGGACGCGATCCAGCACTGGTGGGACCAGGGCGCGGCCGACGGCTTCAACATCATGCCGCCGGTGCTGCCGTCGGGGCTCGAGGCGTTCGTCGACAACGTGGTGCCGATCCTGCAGCGTCGTGGTCTGTTCCGGACCGAATACGAGGGCAAGACGCTGCGCGACAACTACGGCCTGTCGCGGCCGGTGAACCGCAACCACGGTCAGGAGCTCGTCGAGGCGGCGGAGTGAGCGGCGTACCCGCTGCGCGGCGACAGCTGCGCTCGCCGCGTTCCTGAGGACGATCCGCCGTTACCTGGCGGCGGTCGCGCCGGTCTCGGGGAGCCACGCCTCGACGTCCTCGGCGAGCTCGCGCGGCGCGTTCACCGAGGTCTCGTGTACAGACTCATGGAGTAGAAGGCGAAAGCGCATGTCGGGGGATCATCGTGATCGTCCGACGTCCGGCGGCGCACCGTTCCGTGAATTCCGCGCGAAACCGATCGATCCAGGCGCGTGTTCATGTAGCGTCCGCGCGACATGCGCACTCCTTTTCTGACATGGATCGCCATCTCGCTGTTCTCCCTGGCCACCGCCGCCTGCGGGGACGATGCTGCCAATGAACCGCCCTCCGAGGCCACTGGCGGTGCCGGCGGCGCGGGCGGTGGCACCGGCGGCGCGGGCGGCGCGGGCGGCGCGGGCGGCGGTTCCGGCGGCACCGGCGGCGCGGGTGGCGGCACCGGCGGTACCGGCGGCACCGGCGGCACCGGCGGCACCGATGGCACCGGCGGCGCGGGCGGCGCCGACTCGCGCGACCTCCTCGAGCAGCTCCAGGACATCGATGGCCTCACCGCCGTCGAGCAGGACTCGAGCTTACCGGGATACCGCTACTTCGTGATGGAGCTCGACCAGCCCGCCGATCACGACCACCCCGAGGGCCTCCGGTTCCAGCAGCGCGTGACCTTGCACCACCGGGATCCCGCCGCGCCCGTGGTCGTCGTCACCGAGGGCTACCAGGTCCGCCCGGATTCCCAGTGGCTCGACGAGCCCGCCGAGCTGCTCGCCGCCAACCAGATCCGCGTCGAGCACCGCTTCTTCACCCCCTCCCGCCCGGAGCCCGCGGACTGGTCGCTGCTCACCATCGAGCAGGCCGCCGCGGACCTTCACCGCGTCATCGCGTCGATCCGGCCGCTCTACGAGGGCAAATGGATCTCCACCGGCGCGAGCAAAAGCGGCATGACCTCCGTCTACCATCGCCGCTTCTATCCCGCCGACGTCGACGGCACCGTGGCGTACGTGGCCCCGCACAGCGCCGGCACCGCCGACCCGCGCTACGTCGATTTCGTGGCCGAGCGCGGCGATCCCGCGTGCCGGGAGGCCCTCCAGGGCTTCCAGCGCGAGGTGCTGCTGCGCCGCCCCGCCATGCTCGACCTCATGGAAGCCGAGAACGAGGTCACCTACGATCTCCTCGGCGCCGAGAGGGCCCTGGAGGTCGCCGTTGTCGAGTCGGTCTTCTCCCTCTGGCAATACAAGGACGCGAGCTTCTGCGAGCGCGTCCCGACCGCCGCGTCGGACGACGCCGCGGTCTGGGCGTTCCTCGACGAGGCGAACGCCCCCCGCCTCTGGTCCGACGCCGACCTCGACGGCATGGAGCCGTACTACTGGCAGGCTGCGACGGAGCTGGGCTATCCGAGCTTCGCCGAGGCGCACATCGCGGATCTGCTCCTCTACCCCGGCGCGAACGCGCCCACCACGTTCATCGAGCCCGGGCCCGGCAAGGCCGCGGTCTTCGATCCCGCGGCGATGCAGGACGTCGCCGGCTGGCTCACCACCGAGGGCGAGCGGTTCCTGTTCATCTACGGTGAAAACGATCCGTACACCGCGGCCGCCTTCGACGTCGGGGGCGCCCGCGACTCCCACCGTCTCATGGTGCCGGGAGGGACCCACGGCGCCGTCCTCCTCGCGCTCGCGCCGGCCGACCAGGCGGTGGCCTTCGGCGCGCTGGAGGCCTGGACGGGCGTCACGCCGAGCGTCACGCCGAGCGGCCGCGCCCCGGCGGCGCTGCTGCTCCGGGGCCGGCGCTGGGTGGCGCGCGACTAGAGCACCGCAGCCGCGCAGCGCGCCGCGTAGGCGGCGGGCGTGAACCCGACTTGTGCCTTGAAGTCGCGGATGAAGTGCGCCTGATCGTGATACCCGAGCTCGGTCGCCAGCGCCGCCCACGCGATGGACGCCCCCGACGCCACGCGCTCCGCGGCCTCCTGGACCCTGGATCGCCGGATGATCCACTTGGGCCCGACGCCGATGTACCGCTCGAACGCGCGGTGCAGGGTGCGGACCGAGACCCCCGCGACCCGCGCGAGATCCTCGGCGCGGTGGATGTCGCGATCTCCCTGCGCGCGCGCGGCGAGCGCCATGGCCTCGTCGAGGCCCCGATCCGAAGGACCCCTGTGCGCTCGGAGGAGCGCCTCGATCGCGCGGACCGCGAGGAGGTCGTCCGGTTGATTGAGCACGTCGCGCTCGAGCGCGCTCGCCGCGTCACCGAAGACGTCCACGAGCGGGACGACCTGATCGACCAGCCGGCGCATCGGACAGCTCGCGAACGGAAAGAAGCCCCCCGGCTTGAACTTCGTGGCGACGACGCGCCCCGTCCCATCGAGCCGCGAGACCTCGCGCCGCGTCCCGAGCCCGTTCACGATCGACCCGTTCACCTGGATGGCCAGGTTGACGCAGGGGTGCGGCAAGATCTCCTGCTCGAACGGCGCGGGGAGCGACCAGCGGACGACCCAGTGCCAGTCGACGAGCGCGGCCAGATCGGGCGCGGGCGCGTGGCGGCGCAGCTCGAAGCTCTTGAGCCCCGCCGCGGGGTTCAGGATGCCGAGGGTGCGACCTTCGGGGGTGACGCTCGAGCTCATCGCGTGGCGCTCTTTTACAATACGCGGCCCGGCCCGGGCAGTAGGGTCCGGCCCGGAGGCACGACATGGCTGATTCGACCACGCCCGCGCGGGGAAACCTCGTCTTCTATCATTCACCGAACACGCGCGCGTCGGGCACGCGCATCCTTCTCGACGAGCTCGGCGCGTCGCACGAGCTGCGCGTCCTCAACATGAAGGCGGGCGAGCAGCGCAAGGCGCCCTACCTCGCGGTGAACCCGCTCGGGAAGGTCCCCGCCATCGCGCACGACGGCGCGCTGGTCACCGAGCAGGTCGCGATCTTCATCTACCTCGCCGACCTCTTCCCGGAGGCGGGCCTGGCCCCGGCCCTGCGCGATCCGCAGCGAGGCCCCTACCTCCGCTGGCTCGCCTACTACGGGTCATGCTTCGAGCCGGCCATGATCGATCGCGCGATGAAGCGCGAGCCGGCGCCCCCGGGGATGTCGCCTTACAGCGATTACGACACGATGTTCGGCACGCTCGTGGAGGCGCTCCGAAAGGGCCCCTACCTCCTCGGTGAGCGGCTCTCCGCGGCCGACATCCTCTGGGGTACGGCGCTCCAGTGGATGACGACGTTCAAGCTCATCCCCGAGCTGCCCGAGATCACGGCCTACATCGCGCGGATCTGCAGCCGGCCGTCGTTCGCGCGGGTCACGGCGGACGACGCGCAGCTCGCCGCGGCGCACGAAGCCGCGGTCGCGGCGGCGGTGCAAGCGAGCTGACGCGCTGACGCCCCGCCGCGGACGTCGGGTCACAGGTCCGGAGCAGGCCTGAGCCGGTTCTCACGCCGGCGGCGCGCGCCAGCTCGACGGCGCCGTAGCCGCGCGGAGCGGCGGGGGCGCGGGGATCAGCGGCATCGAGACATCCTGGCCAACAAACAAGATAAAAGTCGACTGAATCTAGAGAAACAGCCTTGGATTCTAGAGCGAACTGGGCTGGATACAGAGAATTGTCGCTAAAATCTGGCTGATTGGAAGCCAGATCTAGAGAATGAGCTCAAATAACAAGATAATACTGAGCTGAATCCAGAGAAACCGCTCAAAATCAAGCGAACCGGGCACGCCCCGGGCCCCTCTGGGGAGTCTGCGCGACCGCACTACCGGGCTCTGGGGCTGGAACAGGCTTCATCCCGGTCCGGCGGGCTCAGCAGCCTCAGTCCCCGTTGCGCATTCGAGCAAGTCCTCGCGTACTCGCGCAGTCGCTCGCCGACAGCGTCGATGCCGGAGCCATCGATCGATCCCAGCCGCTTCGCCGTGTCCTGCTCGTTTTCACCCTCGTACAGCTGCATTTGCCGGTGGATCGCGCTTGAGCCGCACCCCGGCGCGCAGCGTGCATGGTCACCCTGCATCACCCGGTATGCGACAGTCAGCATGCTCGGGTAGAAGGGAAGGAATCGAAAATGAAACAGCTGAGATTGATCGGCGCTCTGGTGGCCACCGCGGTGGTTTCTATCGCTCCGCTCGCTCGTGCGGCCAGCACCACGCCGATTCAGGACCTTGCGCTCGTCGAGGAGACGAGTGTACCCAGCTCGGCGGACGCGAGCGCCAGCTGGCCCAGCCATCATCACGGCCACGGCGGCCACCACGGCGGGCACCACGGCGGGCACCACGGTGGCCACCACGGCGGGCACCACGGCGGCCACCACGGCGGGCACCACGGCGGGCACCACGGCGGCCACCACGGCCATCACGGCCACCACGGCTATCACGGCTATTGGGGTTTCCGGACCGACGTTTCTCCGTGGGGGGCAGGGCTCCCGACTCCGGTCGTGAGCCTGACGGCGGGGCAGCGCTGATGTCCTGACGGTTCATGGCGCCGCTGGCAGGTCGAGTGGACGCTCGGCCCCAGCGGCGCCGTGCCGGCAAGAGGGGTCGTCCGGTTGGGCAAGGTGCCGGCGCTGCGGGCACCCTGGGGGTGAGCTGCATGAACGGAACAGCCATGGGCCGAAGACGCGCCATCCTTCTGCTCGCCGCGGCGGCGGCGCACCTCGTGGTGGTCTGTCTGGGCGCGCTGCACGTCCACATTGGCGACGAGGGCTGGGCGCGCCGGGCGGTGAAGGTTTACGGCCTGCTCTCCGGAGCGGACAGCGGGTACTCCTTCTTCGCTCCGGGGGTCGGGACGACGCTCTCAGCACGCTTTCAGGTGAACGGCGCCAACGGGGAGATCGCCGCCGATGCCCTGGAGACGGGGGTGAGCCGTGAAGCAGATATCCGGGTCAGGAACATCATCGGGATGTTCTCGTTGGAGCAGGATGAGAGGGTGAGGCGCTCGCTCGTGGCTTCCTGGGCCGGCAAGGTGCTCGCCAGGCATCCAGGCGCCGATGGCGTCGTCGTCCAGCTCGATACGTTCGAGCTCCCCTCGATGGCGGAGTACCGCGAGGGGAAGACCACAGGGTGGACGCTGAATTACCGAGCGAAATTCGTGCATCACGCGAAGCTCCTGCGCGCGCAGCAGAGCAACGGGAGGGCGCCGTGAACGCGCGGCCGATGGCTGCTCCCCGGGCTGCGACGGAGCGCTCGCTTGCGCGAGCGTGGGCGGCCGTCGAGCGCTTCGCCTTCGCTCCTGCGTCTGCAGCGCCGCTCGCCGTGCTCCGGATCGGGCTCGCCTCCGTTCTGCTCATCCAGGCGGGGATGGTCGCTCCTGCGCTGTTCGATCTCTACGGGCGAGCGGGGATCCTCCAGACACCGCTCGTCGACGCGCTCGGACGGCCGGGGTTTGTCCGGCTCAGCTGGCTGATAGACCGTCTCGCCCCGCTCGGGATCGGAGACGTGCCCATCCTCGTCGCCGTGGGCGCCTTCTATGTGCTCGCCCTCGTCGCGCTGCTCGCGGGATGGCGCACGAGGGTGGCCGCGGCGGCTGCCTGGTCCTCCCACCTGATGCTGATGATGACGGCGGATAGCACGAATTACGGTGTAGACCAGTTCGCCAACATCTTCCTGTTCTACCTCATGTGGATGCCGGCGGGCGCGGCGCTGTCGCTCGATCGATGGCTCGGCCGCGCGCCCATCGGGCCCACGAGCATGGCGCGATTCGCCCTGCGCGTGGTGCAGATACACCTCTGCGTCGTCTACCTCGTGAGCGGGCTGGGAAAGGCGCTCGGCGAGCAATGGTGGAACGGCGATGCCATCTGGCGGACGCTCAACCTGCCGGATTATCGCCAGTACGACTTCACCTGGCTGGCCCACTATCCATGGCTCGCGGTGGGCGCAGGCTGGATGGTGCTGCTCGTCGAGACCGGCTACCCGGTCATGATCTGGCCGCGGCGCACCCGGCGGCTCTGGGTCGCGGCCACCGTGGCGCTCCACGTCGGCATCGCGGCCTTCATGGGGCTCGGCGTCTTCGGAGCCATCATGGCTGTGCTCACCCTCTCTGCATTCGCGGTGCGGGCAGATCCTCGCGAATCCATGCCCTCCGAGACGGCCGCGCTTCGCAGCGAGGACGCGGGTGCGCCCCGCTGCGCGCTGTCAGCGGCAGCCGGACCATGGCGCCGCGACCGGCCGTGATCGCGGGTGACGCTGGCGCACGGGCGCCGTCGTCCCGCTGTGCGTGCGCGTCCGTCAGCACACCGTGACGGCTCGCAGGCGACGTCGTGCAGCCCCAAGACGCGCGGTGGCCAGTGTGCTCTCGATCCACGACAGGGGCGAGCCCGACGAGATATCGGCGGCGGGCCGTGGCGATACGCGCCGGGGGGAGAGCTCAAGCGCGCTTGCTGTCGAACGAGTCACGGACGCCCGAGAAGCCTACGAGCTGGCCGAGTCTCCGGCGCTCTTCCTGAGCTCGCCGACGTGCGCCTCCCGATACTCGACTACGCCGCGACCACAATCGCTGAAGCCGATCGCTCGCATCACAGTCAACTGCGTGTACGAGGAAACGACGCCGTGCATGGATCCGTGCTATGGGAACAAGAGGATTTCGTTAAAATGCTGGTATTTATCGCTCGGATTCCTGGGCATGATGGGAATAAGCACAAGATCGATGGCCGAGACAGCGAACCATGCCACCCATTGCGTTGACATAATCAGTGCCAACAACTACAATTTCCCGGCGAGCACGACGACCACGGAAGAACCGTGTTCAATCGACGAGAACGAGACGGGCGATGGATCGATATTGCCGGAATGGACGAAGAAGCAGTGTCGCAAGGCGTTTAAGCATAACGTGAAAATTTGCAACAAGTCTCCGCCAAACCTCCGACTGCCGTGTATAGCGGCTGCTCTTTTACTATTTCGCGCGTGTCTCAAGAATGCGCAGTAGTTCAGGAAGTCTGCAGCATGACGCTCGACGACGAGATCACGGCGGTTGAAGACTTGGTTCAGGTCGCGCGAAGTGCAGCAGCCGAGCATCTCGGGCGCGCGACAGAGCATCTGTATCTCGGATGCGAGGCGCTGAATCGATACCATGATTTCGTGAACGCCACTATTGCCAATGCGGAGTCCACGCTGGGGCACTGTAGAGAAACAGCGTCAGCTCTGGCCGTTTTTGCTCAAACGTCCACAGCCATCGCGCAAGGACTACTTGCTGCAACACGCGATTCCATCAAGCTGATGTATGCCGCAATGGCCGTCGCCGAGGAGCTTACTGGAGCCGGAGGCCAGCTCGACGTATCCCAAGGTGGGATCGCGCACGTAATAGAAACTGCGGTACCCAGGTCATGCTCGTTCTGCGGAAAGACCGATAAAGAATCGAAGCTCGTCGCCGGGCCAGAGGCCAACATCTGCGCCTCCTGTACTCGCCTGGCCTGCGGCGTGCTAGGAATAGAGCTATCCGCGAGTGAGACCGAGTAGATCGATCTCGCTCGCGAGCGTGGGCTCGCACGACCGCCCGGCGCGTCCGCTGGGAGCGGAATGCCCCTTGGTGGAGGTGTTCGTCAACCGATCGGTCGGCGAGCAGGCGGCCACATGGGCAAGAGCGCCGCGGTTCCGCGGCACCGCCCAGCGGCGGAATGGACGCGACGAGGGGCGCTGGGGGAGGGGGGGCTGGGGCGGCTCGCACCTCGGCAGGGCTTCATCTCCTCCAGGTGGAAGCGCTGCGCGAGCTCGGGGCCGTCGCCGTCCACCTTGTCGAGCTCGGCCACATCGCCGGCGAGCTGGGGTCGCGGCGCGGGTGGCGGGTGACCACGATAGGCTATCCTGGGCGGGATGACGGTCCAGGAGCTCCACGTCGCGGGGTATCGCTCGATCCGCGAGCTGACCCTCCCCCTCGCGCAGGTCAATGTCATCGTCGGGCCGAACGGCGTCGGCAAGACAAACCTCTATCGCACCATGGTGCTGCTCGGCTCGGCGGCGAGCGGGACCTTCGCGCGCACCCTGGCCGAGGAGGGGGGGATGCCGTCTGTGCTCTGGGCCGGCCAGCGCAGCAAAGGCCCGGTGCGGATGACGCTGCGGGTGCGGCTGGATCAGCTCGTCTACGAGCTTCAGTGCGGGCTGACGCCGCCGCCTGCGGGGCCGTTCGCGCTGGACCCGGACATCAAGGAAGAGACCCTCTGGTTGCTCGACAAGCGCCGCCGCCTGCCGATGCTGGAGCGGGCCGCGGGCTCGGCCTTCGCGCGCGACGTGGACGGCCACCGCGTGACCTTTCCCTTCTCGCTCTGGGGCTCGGAGTCGGTGCTGGCGCAGGTGGTGGAGCCGCACCGCTTTCCGTTGCTCTCGGCGGTGCGGCAAAAGCTGATGAACTTCCGGTTCTATCATCACTTCCGCACCGACTCCGGCGCGCCGTTGCGGGTCGAGCAGGTCGGGGTGCGGACGCCGGTGATCAGCACCGATGGCCACGATCTGGCCGCGGCGCTGGCGACGATCCTCGATATCGGCGACAGGGGCGCCTTGCAGGATGCCGTCTCCAGCGCGTTCCCTGGCGCGTCGCTCGAGGTCTCCTCGACGCAGGGGCGTTTCCGCGTCGAGCTCGGGTTGCCAGGGATGTCGCGGCCGCTCGACGCGCGCGAGTTCTCGGACGGCACGGCGCGCTATCTCTGCCTCCTGGCGGCGCTGCTGAGCCCGAGGCCTCCGCAGCTGCTGGCGCTGAACGAGCCGGAGACGAGCCTGCATCCGGATCTGCTCGGGCCGCTCGGGGACCTCCTTGTGCACGCGGCATCCCGGAGTCAGCTGTGGATCACGACGCACTCCCGCCCGCTGGCAGAGCGGATCCGGAAGGCGACGCCCTGCCGGCTCATCGAGCTTGACAAGAACGGTGGAGAGACGGCGCTGGCGCGCGGCGCGGCGGAGGAGGATGAATGACGTCCGCCCCCGCGTGAGCTTTGCGAGCGGAGCCGGCGCGGGGGAGGCGAAGGGGAGGTGAGCTCGGCGCGGCCGCGCAGGTCGAGGGCGACGTCGGGCGCTCGTGACTGGAGAGCAGGCACGCCACTGGATCGAGCGTTTCGTCGCCTCGTCCAACGACAAGGGCAGCGGACGCCGGGCCGCGTGGGGTAGACTGCGTCCGTGGCTCGACCCGGCAAGCGCCCCACGGATGATTTGCTGACACCGACGCTGCAGGACGCCGGCGAGGTGCAGGCAGCGCCAGGGAAGCGGCCGTTCCGGCTCCGGTCCCAGCTCTGGATCGGGGTGCTCGGCGGCGTGGTGCCCATGTTCCTCCTCGGCATGATCAACGCCGGGCGCCTGCGGCTGCCGGCCGAGCAACGGCGGCGAATGCTGCTCCTCGGCCTCGCGGCCCTGGCCGCCATCCTGGTCCTCTGGAGCTGGGCGCAGTTTTCCGCGTACGGCCAGGCGTCGGCCGACGCGCCGGGCTTCTACCGCGGGATCCGGCTCGCCAACCAGGTCCTCGGCGTGCTGCTTTACCTCGCCTACAGCCGCCTTCAGCAGCTCGCCGACCGGCGCTTCCAGTTCGCCGGCGGAGAGCACGCCTCCCTCTGGATCCCCGGCATCGCCGTCATCCTCGCCGGCTTCGCGCTACAGTTCGCCGTGCTCGCGGGGCTCGCCGCGCTCCCCGCCGGAGCGCGGCCGTGAGCGACGCCGAGCAGGCCGCCGCGCTGGCGCGCCACTACCTCCACGTCGACAAGCCGCGCCGCGCGCTCGAGACGCTCGAGCGGATCGCGGATCCCGATCTCGAGGACCCCGAGCTCTGGGCGCTACGCGCCGCCGCGCTCCACGCGCTCGACAAGGCCGCCGAGGCCGCGCGCGCCGCCCGCGAGGGCCTCGCGCGCGCGCCGGAGTCGCCCCACCTGCTCTACCTGCTCTGCGACTGCGAGGCGCAGCTCGGCGACGCCGCGGCGGCGGAGCGGGCCATTCTGAGCTGCCTGCGCGTCGCGCCGGAGAGCGCGCCCGCGCTCTGCCGCTATGCGTTGCTCGTCGCCAAGGAGGGCCAGGTGGACAAGGCGGCGCGGCTCGTCGAGGAGGCGGCGCGCATCGATCCCGAGGCGGGCGGCGTCGCGCGCGCCCGGATGATCGTGGCTTACCTGCAGGGCAAGGACGAGGAGCTCGCCCGGCACGGCAAAGCGCGCCTCGCCGCCGATCCCGACGACGCGCTCACCCACCACTTGCTCGGCCAGGCCATGCTCGAGGGCGGCCGGGTCGAGGAGGCCGGTCGCCACCTCCGGACCGCGGCGCGCCTCGACCCGGGCGACCACGACCTCGCCGGCGCCGCGCGCGAGGCCCGCTTCGCCTCGCATCGGCTGATGCGGCCCCTCTGGCCGATGCAGCGCTTCGGGGCCATCCCGCTGTGGATCGCGGCGATGGTGGTCCTCTATGGGCTACGGGCGACGGGGAACCGGGTCGCCGCGGGCCTCTTCGGCTTCGCCTACGTCGCTTACTGCCTTTACAGCTGGATCATGCCGCCGCTCCTGCGGCGCTGGATGGGTCTATCGCGATGAGCTCGGACCGGATCACCGCGCTGGAAAAGGCGCTCGAGGCCGCCCCCGACAACCACCCGCTCCGGCTCCTGCTCGCCGAGATGCTCCAGGGCGCGGGCCGCCCTGCGGACGCGGCGCGGCAGTACGAGGCGCTGCTCGACGCGGGCGAGCTGCCGCGCGAGTCGCTGCTCGACGCCGCGAGGCTCTCGATCGAGGCCGGCAGCCTGCAGGCCGCGGCGCGCTGCCTCGACGCCGCGCGCAAGGCCGGGCTCGTGGAGGGGATCGCCGAGACGCAGGCGCGGCTCGACGCGAAGCTCGACCAGAAGGGCGTGCTCCGGCTCGTGCACTCGTCGAGCGGCCGCGCCGCCGCCGCGGCGGGCGCCGAGGGGCGCCAGCAGGACCGACGCAAGCTCGGCGAGGAGGCGCGGGCCACCTTCGCGGAGATCGGCGGCCTGGAGGAGGTGAAGAAGGCGGTGCACCGCGCCATCATCCTCCCGCTGCAGCGCCCCGAGCTCTACGCGAAATACGGGCGCAAGGCGGGAGGGGGCATTCTCCTTTATGGCCCGCCCGGCTGCGGCAAGACGCTGCTGGCGCGCGCGACCGCGGGCGAGTGCAATCTGCCCTTCTTCAATGTGCGCATCGAGGACATCCTCGACCCCTACGTCGGCGTGAGCGAGCGCAACCTCCACGACGCCTTCGAGGAGGCGCGCGCCCACGCGCCCGGCGTGCTGTTCCTCGACGAGCTCGATGCGCTCGCCTTCGCCCGCCGCAAGCACCACGGCAGCGCGGGGCGCCCCCTCGTGGATCAGCTCCTCCAGGAGCTCGACTCCATCGGCTCGGAGAACAAGGGTCTGCTCGTGCTCGGCGCCACCAACGCGCCCTGGGACGTCGACGACGCGCTCAAGCGGCCCGGGCGCTTCGATCGCCTTGTGTTCGTCCCGCCCCCCGACGAGGCGGCGCGTCGCAGCGTCCTGGAGATCGCGCTCGCGGGCCGGCCTGCGGAGCGGCTGGATCTGAAGAAGCTCGCGCGGATGACGCCGCTCTTCAGCGGGGCCGATCTGCGCGCGCTGGTGGAGCAGGCGTTCGACCGCGTGATCGAGGAGGCGCTCGACACCGGCACGGAGCCGCCGCTCACGATGAAGCACGTGGAGGCGGTGCTCGCGGCGCAGCGCCCCACCACGCTGGAGTGGCTGGCGCGCGCCCGGAATTACGTGGAGTTCGCCAACCAGAGCGAGCACTACAAGGACGTGGCCCTGTTCCTGAAGTCCCGCGAGGCCAGGGCCTGGAAGGACTGAGCGCCCGCGCCGCCCGCCGGCGCCATGGCCTCCGCGGCCGAACGTCCCGCAGGCTGTCTCCTCACCAGGGGATCGGGCCTGCGTCGTCCGAGAAGGTGCCAGTCGGTCCGTCGGGACCGAGCAGCGCGAGCCGCACCGGCTCGCGCGCACCTTCGGCGACGGTGCGTGTTCCGCTGTGGTTGTTGAGATCGGTCGCGACGTAGCCGGGGCACACAGCGTTGACCTTGATCGCGGTGCCGGCGAGCTCGTGCGCAAACGCGATCGTCACCGCGTTGAGCGCGCTCTTCGACGGGCTGTACGCGACGCCGCCGACGCCGCGGACCGACGTGGCGGGATCGCTGAGCCATGTCATCGAGCCGAGGCGGCTCGACACGTTGACGATCCGCCCGGCCGGCGCCTCGCGGAGGAGCGGCAGCATCGCCTGGGTCACGGCGATCACGCCGAACACGTTGGTCTCGAACACGTCGCGGACGTCGGCGAGCGAGGCCACGCTCGGCCTCCCGCTCAAGGCGATCTCGTCGACCGTGACCCCGCTCTGCGCTGGGCCTTTGGCGATGCCAGCGTTGTTGACGAGGACGTCGAGCCGGCCGAGCTCGCGGCGGATCCGCGCTGCGGCGGCGGCGATCGAGTCGGCGTTCGTGACGTCGAGCGCGATGGCGCGAGCATCGCCGGTGATCTGCCTGGCCGCGGCCTCGCCGCGCGCGAGGTCGCGCGAGCCGACGAGCACTGTGTGGCCGCGCGCCGCGAGCTCCTTCGCGATCGCGTGGCCGATACCTTTGTTGGCCCCGGTGACCAGGGCGACGGGTCTGTCTTGCATGTCCCCTGGATAGCGATCGTCGCGGGCGCTGCCTTGGTGATCCTTGGCGGTCGAGAGTGCGGCCAAGAATGCCCAAGCCGAGGGGGCGCGTCGGTCCTAGGATAGAAGCGTGGCGACCCGAGCCGACCTCCTTGCTGTCCCCGTGCCAGGCGTGAGCGTGACGCGCTGGTCGACCGGCGAGCTCTACGCCGGCATGAAGGAAATGTACGCGATCGCTCGCGTCGAGGTCGGGCGCTCGGAGTGGTGGTGCCGCGGAAAGGTGTGGAGCTGCGGCCCTGGCTCGTTGCAGATCCTGAGACCCGGCGACGTGCACCGCGACATCTCGCGCGACGGCCCGGGCACGGGCCAGTGCGTCGCGTTCTCGGCGTCCATGGTCGAGAGCGTGATCGGCAAGGTCTGCGTCCACCCGCAGCTCGCCGCCGGTGACGAGCGGGGCGCGGCGTTCCACCGCCTGCATCACGCTGTGCGCGCCGGCGCCGATCGTCTCGAGCTCGAAGTCGCGGTCGCCGAGGCGATCAACGCGCTCGCGGCGGTCGGCGACGCGCAGTGCGAGTACACGCGACCGGTGCGCCGCGCTCTCGAGCTCCTGCGGGAGCAGCTCGCCGAGCCGGTGACGCTCGACGACCTCGCCGCGCACGCCGGCCTCGACAAGTTCCACCTGTGCCGCGCGTTTCGCGCGCAGGTCGGCATGTCTCCGTACGCGTACCTGACGCGGCTGCGGATCATGCGCGCGAAGGAGATGCTCGTCGCCGGCGTGAGGCCGTGCGACATAGCCCCGCGGGTCGGCCTCTACGACCAGAGCCAGCTCAACCGGCACTTCCGGCGCATCGTCGGCACGACGCCAGGCCAGTACGCGCGCGGCGTCTAGAGCGGGGCTGAATCAAGCTTGGCGGAGCGCCGGGCTGGAGGGCACCCCGACCCGCATTGGCTCCCGTTCGGAGTCGGAGGAGGACGACAGCTGATCCCGAGGGCGACGGCGCCAGGCGGGGGAGCGGCTGCGGGGGCGAGGTGAACGCCCGCAGGCCTTGGTCGGGGCCGTCGGTGTCACCTGGCGGGGCGCGGAACGGCCGCGAAGGTCGAGGGATGTATCGGGCGCTGGTGACCGGCCGTCATCGACCAGCTCGTTGGCGAACACCCCCGCCGCGTAACCGCATGCGCCCCTGCGCACGCCCGGGACGGGCGGACCCGCATGCATTCCGGTTTCACCGCGAAATTTGTCTTTGACGCCCACATCACGCTCAGAGAAATGGCTTGCGGTTCTCAGCGCTCATCGCGCGCAGCGGCCGAAGATTTCCAACCGGGGGGAGACGGTGAGGGCGTCACAACGGCGGATCTCATGGGCAGCAGGGGTTGTCCTCCCGCTCCTCGTTGTCCCGGCGCGCGTAGAAGCGTACGAGCTGAGCGCCGGTGTGAGCCTCGGGTGGCTCCAGGCCGGTACCGTTCCGCGCCTCGCGGTGGGCCCGCACGCGGGCATAGCGTGGCCCCTCCAGCGAGACATCCTGTTCACGGTGCATGACCTGTGCACGATCCTACCCCCGACCCAGGAGGACGGGCCCGGGGTGTACAACCAGACCTCGGCCGACATCGGGTACGCGTGGGAGGACGGCAACGTCAGCGCGGGGCCCTCGGTCGCGTTCTATGTCGTGCCGGCCTGCGGCATCACCTTGTGCGGCCGCGTCGGTGGCTTGGCCGTAGGCGGCCACGCGCAGACCAACGCGTACGTTGCTGGACCGCTGGGGGTGTCGGTGAGCGTCAACGTGGATTGGGTCGGTCGGGGCAGTCTGGTGCTCCCGGGCTACGTGTCCGTCGTCGTTGTTGCTGGTCCTGTGCTTCGATGGAGTGCTAAATGAACGTGAGAACAGTTCTGTTATTGGTCGTGGTCATATCGGCTTGGACGCTGGCGGCGTGCAACTGGACGATCGGAGACTGCTACCCTGTCGGGGAAAGAACTTCGGGGGCAGGTGCCGGTCCAGGCTCGGAGCCCCGCCCCGTCTACACCTCCGCCGCATCCGGTGACTTCGGGGCGGAGCCGCCGGACGGCCCGCACGACGGCAACGAGCGCAAGATCGCCTGCAACGAGTGGGAGCTCGAAGACGAAGAGGAGAGCCCGAGCGACAGCTCGGAGACCCCGACGACATACAGCCCGGAGAGCCCGCGAGACCAGTGCCCCGGAGCCGGCGATGTAGCGGGAGCCGGAGCGACCTTCTTGAGCTGTAGCGGTGCATGCAGCTCGAAGTGTCCGAAGCCTGGAATGGCCCACTTTGTCTGGGTAAATTTCGAGACATCGGATTTCCCGTTTGTTACCACTGTCCAGGATGACGGAAGGGGTAAGGCCGGAGGGTACCAACAGGCCAAGGCAAACCTGAAATTCGAGCACGTGTCTACAGCCGGCACCAGGGAGTGGTACTGTTCTCTCACCATCCAGATGCCGCTCCGGACTGAGTTGATGGGAAAAATCGATCCACTCCTTGCAGCCAACCTCAGCGAAGAGATCACGGAGGAGGTCGGACAGCTCATGGACTATAACTTGCCGCCGGGGATCTTCTGCGAAAGGTTTCACCGCGCGGTGGACGCTGCGTTCAAATCCAAGTACCCGAAACTAGGCGCCTCGGTGACGAAATGATGGTGATAAACCGCTCCGATCTGCTCGGCCTCGTCTACCGCTTCTACCCGCGGGGCGTGCATAACTTCGAACGCAGGCACGTGCCTCCCAACGAGCCCTTCTACGACGACACGGAAGAACATCGCCGCCTGGTGGAAGCCGCAAACCGCGGGCGAGCGGAGTACCCGACGTGGAAAGCAATGATCCGCCGATTGGGGGATCGATACAGTCTGCAAAACGAGTCGCTCCACCTGTTTACGGGGGGGAGCGTCCCGGCGTACTCGGCCCGCATCTATCGCCTTAGGGACGTGGGGCCCGTTCCCTCGCTCAGCGACAGGGCTTCGCTCAGCTTCCACGTGAGCCTTCTCGGGCCCTATTATGGGATCCACAGCAGGGGCGAGCCCGACGAGATACCGGCGGCGGTCGCAGAAGAGATCGAGGCCACGTACCCCGGTTACCAGACGATCCCGCCGGAGCTCGGGAACGAGGTGGTGCCAGACGTGGCGATGGACGGGGCGTTGATGGGCGAGGCGACGATCTACGTGTGCCTCTTCTCGAACGTCTGGACCTGGGTGGATCCGTAACTACTCCCCCCGGGCGGCCGCCGTCCACGTGGCTGAGCTCGGGCGCTTCGTCCTCGGAAGCGCTCGCGGGGAGCTCGGCGGCGCTCCGCCGCCGCGGCGCGGTCGTGGCCGCACGAGCCGGGGGAACTCTGGCGGCTCGCATCTCGGCAGGGGATCTTCTCCTCCAGGTAGAAGCGGTCACATCGCTGGCGGGCGACCTGGGCGAGCTCGAAGACCGCGAGCTCGGCGCGATCGCCGTGCTCGTCACGCGGGCGCGGCCGCCGTTTACACCTCTCCGAGCTCGGTCGCGGCGCCGACGACGAGGGCCGCGAGCGAGTTCGGCCGCCTCCCCGTCTCGGTGAAGGTCCGGGTCCAGAAGTATGGGGCGGTCCTAACGGTTGCAGCAGAGCACGTGCGTGTCGCCGGGCTCCAGCTCGCCGCTCACCACCTTGGAGTCGGTCGAAGCCGTGCAGGTAGGCTCGTCCTTCACGAGGATAGACCGAATCGCACCGATCTGTCCGTCGATCGTATCCGTGCAGAGCGGTCCATCCAGCCCGGAAACGAAAACGGCTCCGAGCTCTTCGGAGCAGTCTGCCTGATAATACACCGTGGTCTGTACGCGGCACTTGTCGCGGCTCGGCTCGCTACAGGAGCACGGGCTGCACGTGCGCGTGTCGTTGTAGAGGGGGATCTCCCGCCGCCTCCGGTAGGAGTCCCAGCATTCTCCGTTCGCCTGCGGGGGGTAACAGTAAAGGAATGCCGTGGGGACGAAGTCTAAATCCGGCTCACACGCCCGGATGAATTCCATGCCGGTTCGCCGCAGCGCAGGAACCGGAGAGACAGGCTCGCAGTGACTTACCGGCGGCGGCTCGATCGTCACAAAAGCGTAGGAATCGCTAGGAATGGGGTGGGTCAGAGGGAAACATGTCCCATCCCAGCTGTTGCCTGCATCGATCGTATCGACGAGGTCGCTGCTGGAGCAACGGGACGAGGAGTGCAGGAGCACCCTCTGCGGGAGCACGCAGGAGGATGAGCTACACTCGCAAGGCTCGCATTCGACCGGCCCAGGCGTCCCAGCCCACCCTTCCCACAAGACCTTGCCATCGCATCGTGGAGCGTACTCCGGTGGGCCTCCGTAGAGCAGGATGAGCTGGCTCGGATCTGGATCTGGCAGGTCGTCGGGCATCGGCGAAGAGCAGCCGAGTAGCACACATGCGGCCAGCATGGAGGGGGCAACCCAGCGCATCGCGGCTGCTACCCCACAGTCTTGGTCAATCGTCAGCATTGCCATGAATCACCTCCACCACGTCCGCGCTGGAGCAGCAGAACGTTCGGGTCTCGCTGCTCTCGATCGTGCCGTCCACCAGAGAGACGGTAGTTGTTGGCGTGCACGTGCCCGGCTCGTCCCGTGCGAACACCACGCGCACGCCTGCCAGAGGCGAATCGGCAGGTGCGCCGTAGCAGATTTCCTCTTCTGCGCCGATTCCGTTGATCGAGATCAGCATGTCCGAGCAGCTGGCGTCGCTGAAGAGCATGACATCCGCCACGCAGCTTCCACCGACGGGGGCGCCGCACTCGCATGGAGTGCAGGTACGAGCGTCTCTGATCTTCTCCTGAAACTCGAAGCGTGCGGAGAAGCCCGGCCGGCACGAGCCGTCGGATTCCGGTGCGATACACACCAGCCCATCGAAGGAGGCAACGTACTCACCGGTCCACGGGCAAGCTCGTGCGAAGCGCCCGCTGAGGGGCGGCGGAGTGAGCTGCTTCGAGGGATCGCAACTGGGAGCCATCGTAGGCGGCTTGATGGTGACCGAGGCGAACGCGTCGCCGGGGACGAGGGGCGAGGTCCTGACGCAGTGCCCCGGCGGATCGGCTGTCCCGGCGAAGTGAACCTTGACCCCTTCGTCAGCGCAGAGCGGCGCCTCGTGCGCCCCCACGCTGTCCGGCAGCACGCACGCGGCAGGGCTGCACGCGCACGTCCCGCATTCATTCTGGTACTGAGGATCCATGCGCACATCGGCCCAGCCCTCCCAGTAATCGAGCCGACCTCCCGGACAGATGGGAAAATCCGGCGTGTCGCCGATCCACAACAACACCGGGTTGTCATCGGTCCGGGGCCTGGGGATCTCGAGGTCCTCCCCGCAACCGAGCAGCGCAGCCATGCTGAAGGCAAAACAAGATGTCGACCGCATGGGAACCCCTCTGCTGCTCAGTAAAAGACCTTCTGACAAGGGAGCAGACCGTCACAGAGATCGGGCTCCTGCGCCGGCGTCTTCATGGTCTGTCGTGTGGGAGCGGCGGGCCGATTCGTGCGCGGCCGCGCCGCGACGGGCGGCGGGGCGGCCCCTGGGAGCGGCTCAGGGCATCGATCGAGCGATCGAGCTGAGGGCGGCGGGGTGGCTCGACCCGCCGCGGCGTGGACCACTGGCCCCAGGCGCGGCACGGCGTGACGCGGTGGCTCCCGCCGCAGGACCGTGGCCGCGCTGCCCAGCACGAACGCCAGCGCGAGCACCGCGCCGAACCAGCGCGGCGGGGAGCGTCGCCCTGGGGTGCGGCTTGAACGCTGCGGGGTCGAGGGCACCGGCGGTACCGGCAGCACCGGAGAGCGCTGCGGGGTCGAGGGCACCGGCGGGACCGGCAGCATCGGCTCGAGGTCCGGTAGCTCGGGCGCTGGAGGGGACGGCAGCGCGACCGGAGGCGCGTGGGTGATGCTGTCGCGGGCGTCCTGCGGCGGGATCGCGCTCTTGAGGGTGGAGGGCGTCTCGGAAGGGTGCCGCGTGGCGACCGGGGACGCGTCGGTGACGTCGTCCGCCGCGTCCCGCGGCGGCACGCTCTTGACCGTGTCGGGCACGTCGGAAGGGCGGGGCGCGGGGAACTCGCCAGCTCGCCCTCCCTCTTCACCCGAGGCGAACGCGTCCGTTTCGTCCTCCACGAGGATGGCCGCCGCCTCGTCCGACTTGTGCCGAGCGCCGGACGGCTCGGCGAAGATGTCCGCGTGGTGAGGGGCCGGCGGTGCGCCAAGCTCTTCCCACGCGCGGGCAAAGGGAGTCAGGACAGAGAGCATCTTGTCGATGCTCGGCTGCCGTCGCTTGGGGTTCTCCTCAAGGGCCCTCTGGATCATCACCTGAAGCATCGGAGGGATCCCGCTGGGAAAGCTCGGGGGTCGGGTCCACGGCGAGAGGGCGCGTTTGCACAGGAGCTCGTACATGATCGTGCCGAAACCGTATACGTCGGCGCGAGGTCCCAGCTGACCACCCGAGAAGAGCTCGGGCGGTGCGTACCCATACGGATCCTGACGAGCGTCCTCCGGGCCGAGCTGAAAGAGACGGGCAAACCCGAAGTGGGTGATCGCGTATCGGCCATCGCCCCCGACGAAGACCCGGTCCGGACTGAGGGCGCCGTGGATGAAGGAGAGCTCATGAGCGCGCACGAGACAACGGCCGACGTCGATCAGCACCTCGAGATCCGCCGGCCCGAGGTCGTTTCCGCGCGTGGCGTCGATGAGCGGGATCGCGTCGTCGAGCACGGGCGACGCTGCCCAAGCCACGGCGCCGTTCACCCCTCCGTAGAGCACGGGGACGACCTCCGGGACCTCGCCTGCGAGGCGCTGCAGGCGCGCGATCTCCTCGGCGAACAGGCCCGCATCGAGGCGCGCGCCCTCGTGGACGTGCAACCAGACCAGAGCCCCCGTGTCACCGACCTGCCGCGCGAGGAAGTGACGGAGCAAGCCGCGCTCCTCGTTGAGTAGCTCGTGGCCTTCCCAGACGTCGCCGGCGGCTACCATACGAGCTGGACCTCCGCGCCGGCGCCTCTCGTGCGGATCTCGGCCTTCCGCGGCCAGACGACGTACACGACCGTCGCGGCACCGAGCGCTGCCCCTGCGACGAGCGCAGCCGAGCCGCAGCCATGGAACAGGCCCGCTCGTGTGTTCGCCGCGTGCGCTTCGTCGTAGGTCTTGCGGAACTGCGCGCTGCTCGGGAGCATCGAGCCGTCCGAAAGGCGCGACACCTTGGCGGCCGATTCGCTCTCCGCGGCGTCGCCGGCCAGGTGAAGGCCGACGCCGGCGCCGAGCAGGGCCGCCGAGGCGGCCGCGCCGGTGCCGAGGGTCCACGGGTTGCGCGCCCGCGCTGGAGCGCTGGCGGCCTTCGGGGCCTCGAAGGCGAGGGCGACGCGCCGCGACTGCCCCGCCGTCACCTTGACGAGCGCACGGGCTACCTGCCCCTGCTTGCCCGTCGCCGTGACCTCGTGCTGTCCAGGGGCGACGAAGACGGGGCCGCCCGCGCTCACCTCGCGACCGTCCACCAGGAGCCGCGCCGTGCCCGGCGGGGCGCTCACGTGGAGCTCGGCCACGCGTTGCCGAACGGCCGCGAGGTCGGCGCGTCGGACCTCGTAGCGGCGGCGCTCGACGTCGTTGGTCGGCGCGGGCATCTGCGCGACGCACGTGGAGAGCTCGGCCGCGGCCTCCTCGATCCGGCCGAGGCGCAGGTCGAACACGCCGAGCTGACACACGGCCATCGTCGAGGGCTCGAGCTCGTTGATCCGCGCCCAGAGCTCGCGGGCGCGAGCGAGGTCGAGCCGCTTGGCGGCCTTCTCCGCCTCCTCGATGAGCTCCTGGACCTCGGGGGACCGGGGAGGAGGGTCCGCGGCCGCGGCCTGTACGGGGAACGCGGAGGCAAGGACGAGGGCCAGGGCCGCCGCTTGCCGCGGATGGATCAGCAGAATAGAGGCACGCACGGTTCAGCTCGGGGCAAACGAGGGGGACCACAGCGCCGCGCTGGCGCATCCAGCGCGGCGCTGCTTTTCATACCACCGCGACGACGCGGTCGAGCGTGCAGAAGTGCCGCGTGTTTCGTGGAGAGCATTGTGATTGCGCGACGAAATTTCTCGTTTGCGGCCTAGAAAAGCGCCGCGACCGGTGTCGACTCTCGCGGCGGTCCATGACCGCGCGAGGAGCGAGGCGCGCTGCACGGGACGCGCGCGTCCACGCCGTCCACCCGCGTCGTCTGGTAGGCTCGGAGCATGCGTCCCGCCCGCCGCCCCCGCTCCGCCTCGCGACGAAGGAGGAAGCGATGGCGACGAGGGCGGAGTGGGCCGAGCGTGTGGAGTGATGTCTGAGCCGCTCGCTAGACGACGGAGCACCCCGGGCGGCGTGAGGAGCTGGAGGCCGCGGGTGACCCCTGCGATTGGGCTCGCACAGGTACGTGCGACCAGCGAACGCACCGAGGAGGACGGGGCTAGATCGCCCGCTGTCCGACCTCGTCCAGGATGGCGCTGAGCTCGGTCTGGAGACGATGCACGGAGGGCATGGTAAGCGGAGCACAGCGCTACCCAATGTGCGCCAGCTCGCCGAGCTTGCATCGTTAGCGCACCCAACATACGACCTCTGCTCGCCCGTTGCCTCCGTGTCCGGCCGGCTCGCCCCGCCCGGCGGGAGGTTGTTGACAGATCGGAAACCCCACCGAACAGGGGCGAAGAGCCCCCTGCTCGGACAGGCACAATCCGGCAAGAACGCCTATGACTACGCTGCGCTGGCTTCACATCACGGACCTGCACACCGGAATGAAGGATCAAGGCCTGTGGCCGAGCGCAGCGCAATCCCTGCTCGAAGATCTGGAGCAGGTCACCCGCCGCGTGGGTCCTGTGGACATCGTGCTGTTCACCGGCGATCTCGCGTTCAGCGGCAAGCACAACGAGTACCGGCACGTGGACAGGGCGCTCGCCCAGATCTGGGAGGTCCTCCAGCGCGTCCATCCGTTCGCGCCAGAGCCGAAGCTCCTCGCGGTGCCCGGCAACCATGACCTGGACCGACCTGGAAAGACCGACGCGACGGCGTACGGCCTGCTGACGGATCCACGCCAGCGGGACGACCTCTGGCGCGGCGGTCGCGACAAGCTCAGGCCCCTCCGCGGCTGGTTCAAGGGCTACGAGAAATGGTGGAAGGACTGCAAGCGGCGGCCGACGACGGGCCTGGCGGAGGGCCTACTGCCCGGGGAGTTCTCCTACACGCTCGAAAAGGACGACGCGCGCTTCGGCTTCGCCGGGATGAACTCCGCGTTCCTCGACACATCCGACGAAGTCAAGGAGGGCCAGCTCTGGGTGGACGTGCGGCAGATCCAGCCGGCGTGCGGCAGCGATCTGCCCGCATGGCGCAAGCGCCACCACCTCACGTTTCTCCTGACGCACCATCCGCCCTCGTGGCTCAGCAAGGAGAGCCGCGACGCATACGCGGCGAGCATTGCCCCGTTCTTCACGGCGCACCTGTGCGGCCACCTGCACGAGTCCTTCGCGGAGATGCGCAGGGTGGGCGGCGGCGATGCGCGGCGAATGTGGCAGGCGACATCCCTCTTCGGCATCGAGAAGCTGCCCCCTGACGGCAAGCTCGACCGCAAGCACGGGTACACCCTCGGCGAGATCGACCTGCGCGACGGCCAGGCGCACTCCCGTCTCTGGCCTCGCCTGGCCGTTCGGCTGCAGGACAGGAGCTGGCGCGTCACGGTGGACTACACGTACCGGCTCGCGGACGACCTGTGCCCCACGCGGCCGGAGGAACTCCCCGTACAGCAACCGCTCCCGGTCCCCCCGCCGTCCACGGCGGCCCCGGCCATCGCGTCTCCGGCCGAGCCCGCCACCTGGCGCCAGGCCATCGAGCGCGCGGCTCTCTGGCCAGCGTCGGGAGGCGAGACGGCGGAGCGGCTCCGGCTGCTGGCCGTCGAGCTCGCGGACACGTGCTGGGCCTGGTGGCAGCGGGGCGAGGCCGCTGTTCCGGGAGATCCGTGGCGGGATGATCGCTATCCGGTCCGCGTCGTCCAGCGCCTCGAGCAACTCGTGCGCACGGACGCGGTGCGCCCGGAGGAGGTCGTTCTGGTCCTCGTAGCGCCGTTTCTCCGCGAGGCCGCGTTCGCCGCCGGAGCCGCCTGGATGGCGCCTGCTCGGCCCGACGATCTCGCGGTCGAGGGCGAGGCGCGCACAGCGGATGCGGCGCATGCGGCCCTCGAGCAGCTCCGCCATAGTCGCCCGGACCTCGTGCGTCACGCGACCAGGCTCGCAGGCGACGATCGGCGGTCCGTCTGCCTGTGGATGATGATCCGTGCCCTGCAGGCCAGCAGCGATCTCTGGCGCCGCACGCCGGGTGGACCCGCCTACCCGCTGCTGGAGCAGATCGTGCGCATCGTCGACGACCATGGCGCGGCGCGGTGGCTGCGCATCGAGATGCTGCTCCGGCTGGCGCGCTGCGTCGGCGTCAACCCGGATGCACTGGATGGCGAGGAAGGCATCGAGCGGGAGGGGGAGGTGACCCTTGACGGGATCCATCTCCGCATCCCGGCGCTGGGCTACCTCCTTTGCGCGGCGGGCTGGCAGGCGCTGGACGTGCGGACGGCGGATGAGGTCGTGGTCGATCACGTCGGCCGGGACGGCTTCAAGGCAACGGAGATCCGGGAGGCGCTTCGCGCCGCACGCTGGACTGCGCGTGACGAGCGTCACCTGCTCGAACGGGCGTGCACGTCGCCCGTGGTGGACTTCGCGCTCAAGGATCTGGTCCGCCGAGCCGACGAGGCGCTCGAGCGGATCCGGCGCAAGCACGACCGGGATCAGCAAGCCTTCGCGCTGCTCCAGGATCTGCCGAGCCGCCTCTCCGGGGAGGGCATCCAGCCGGCCACGAACGCGCATGGGCGGGCGCTCTACCGGCTGCCGCACGTGCGCTTTCGTCTGGATCATAACCGCATCCGCGAGCTCCTAATGGGAGAGGCGCTCTACGGCGATCCGACCCTGGCCATCCGCGAGCTGTACCAGAACGCGCTGGACGCGTGCCGCTACCGCAAGGCACGTGCGGAGTACCTGAAGCGCATCGGCAAGCCCGCCGGCAGTGCGCCGTACGAAGGGAGGATCACCTTTCGACAGTCCACGGATGCAGCGGGCCGGCGTTACATCGAGTGCGAGGACAACGGCGTGGGGATGACGGAGGAGGTGGTGGAGCGCGTGTTCGCCGTGGCGGGACAGCGCTTCCACGACACGCCGGACTTCATCGAGGAGCAGGCAGCATGGCAGCAGCTCCCCGAGCCTGTCGAACTGCACCGGAACAGCCAGTTCGGCATCGGCGTACTGAGCTACTTCATGCTGGCGGACGAGCTGGTGATCTATACCCGTCGCTACCATCCGGACGGGCGCTGGTCCAGCCCGCTCGTGGTCCGGATCGCCAGCGCGAGCGGCCTCTTCCGGCTGGAGCACGGCCGGGAGGAGGACATGCCCGAGCCCGGAACGCGGGTGCGGCTCTATCTGACGTCCACAACCTACAGCAAAAGATCGGAGCTTGGGATGTCACAGTACAAACAGGAGCTCTCGTGCGGCGAGGTGCTCGGCGAGTTGCTGTGGGTCGCTGAGGTGGACACCAGGGTCGAGGAGAAAGACAGGGCCTCGCTCCGCTGGCCGATTGGCGTGCCCGCGAGGAATGTGCGGGAGATTCCGCGCGCACGATGCTTGCCGACGACGGATCCCGACATTTGGTGGCTGGCGCCCGAGCATGCGGGACGCAACTTCAATATTGGAGTCAGGGTGCTCGTCGATGGCCTTAGTACGAGTAGTTCACCGGCTTCATGCATGCTGGTCAACCTGCGCGGGCAGCGACCTCCCAAGCTGACTGCAGACCGTCGGACGGTTCATAGCTGGGACCATGCCCGCGCGATCGAGGTTGCGGAGAAAGACTGGCACGTTCTTCCCGAATGGGAGGGGCTAACGTTTGGCTTTCTCTGGGCGCTTGAGTCGATTAGTCTAAACGTCGCAAGGGCTGTCTGCACAGCTCTTTTGCGTCAGGGGCGGTACCTGCGCCTTGACGGCCCAAATCAAAGCGGTGCCGAGATTCAGAAGACTGGTAGTTGCGCAGAAGATGATGACATTGTTCACTTTATGCGCTTTGAGTCTCCGAATCCTAGCAACGTCAATCTTCTGGAGGCATGGCGCGTGGCGTGCTGGGCAAAAGCTGGCGCCGTGTCGATTCCATTGAGTTGGCCCGCTCACATGCTGCAGCTTGCGGACCTTCCAATTCCAGCGCCCGAGCCGGGCGACCAACTGTTCCTGGGGAATCAGCTGTGGGGGCGGACTGGCATGTTCGAGCGCGGAGGTGGTCTTGTCCGCCACCTTCTGTCCATTGCGCGCATTGCTGCAATGCAGCGCATGTCTGTTGCGGAAGTGCTCGCGCGTGCTCGCGGATACGCGCCTCTCGGAATTGTTGTGGAGCCCTCGAACGTGGATCCCTCCTTGTTCGAGAGCCTTAGCCTCGACGACAATGACTGGAAGCTGCTGTCGCGTGAGCTTGATGGCCAGCCGCCGTGGGTGCGAGGTAAAGTCCCTCCGGGCCAGCTGCTCAAAGCTGTGAAGGTGTTGGAGATGTTGCCTGAGGAGATTGTACAGCGTCTGCGGCGTCTGGCACCCCTCGGCGTACATGTTGAGATCAGCCCCGAGTCGCTTCGGGACATGAATCCGACAGACGAGGATCTCCGCCTCTTGTCACGCAACGACGATGCTTCGTACCCCTGGCTGCGCGGCGAGGTGGGGCTTGATAGGGTCCTCACCACGGCGGAGAGCATGCGGTTGCCTGCCGCGGAAGCCGCGCGTCGGCTCACTCGGTTCGAAGTGCTGGGGATCAAGCTCGCGTTCGCGCCGTCTGCGCTGGAGGGGATCGATGTGTCCGAGGAGCAACGGGTCATTCTTTCGTGGAACCTGAACGCGGGAACTCCCTACATCAGCCACGTGTCGACGGTTCGGGTGCTGCTGGCGGCGCACAAGCTTGGGGTTCAACCGAGCGACGTCCTGCGGCATCTGCAGGGGCTCCCCGGATTGTCCCTGGACGTGCCGGAGGGGGCTGCGTTGGATGACATTACACTGACCGATGACGACTTGCGGCTGGTTTCATGGAACCTGAGCGGTGAGCAGCCTTGGAACACTGTCCCCGTAGGCCTGAGTCATATCCTAACGGCCGCCCGCAGGCTCGACCAGCCCATCGCGAAGATCGCCGCTTCCGCGCATCGCATTGGCCTCCTGTCCGAGTCCACGCGGGTGGCCGTGGAGCGCATGGACGGGCGTGAGCTCGATGAAACTGATGAGAGGCTCCTGGACTACGCGAGTGCTGCCTCGGCGGCGGGAGGGCAAGACGAGATCACTCGCAAGAAAGTCGTAGCCCGTTTCTGGCTTTGGTGGCTGCCCTCCGAGGAGTTCGAGGCGCGTTGGGAGCGGCTCCTCCCGCTCCTCCAGCAGGAATGGGAGTAGCGCAGGGGAGCCAGGACGCTGGCGGGCCTTCCGGCGGGAGGAGCGGAGGAGCCCGCAGGCTGTAGAGTGAAGGCGGCCCCTTCGATTCGTGGGTAAGTTGTTGACATTGCGTCGCGCTTTCAGGGGGGTGGAGCGCACAAGGAACCTCCTGTCACCTGAAAGGCCAGGAAGGCCAGGGCTACCGCAAGTGACGCCAGCGCTTGAGCACGTGCGCGAGGTGCTTGCGGCCGAGCGCGAAGCTGCGAGAAGGCGGTCTCGGCCAGTAGCTTCATGATCCTGGCGACTTAGGTGACCTGCTCGCCCTCGTCGACAAGGAGGAGGGAGGCGCTCCGGGCCCTGATCAGCCGGAGCTGGTCCAGAACTCGCGCGCCTCGACGGGCCCGTGTGGGCGACGGCGCCTGCTGCTCGCCATGCGGGTCCGCGAAGGCCCCCCCCGGCGGCGGTCGGCGTACTACCGGCGCGAACTGGCCCGGTCCTCCGACGGTAACGGCAGACTGATCAGTCGGCCGATCGCCTCGTGGACGACCCGGGCTGCCTCCGCATCACCGAGGGCGACGGCACGGCTCAGGGTGGCGGCGAGCGACGCGACCACGGCGGACCGAGGGGAGGGGTCGGCTGACGCCGGCTCTCCAAGCGCAGGCATCGCCGGTTGGGCCCGGGCTGGGCCCACGCCTTCCGAGGGGGTGCGATCGGTGGTCTGCTGCCCCCAGAACTGTGGCAAAAGCTCCGGATCGCGACGGTTCGCAACCGCAAATTCGTCGCCCAAGCTCGTCCCTGGTTCCACGTCCACGGTAGGCGCCCGGAAATCCCTCCGCCGCACCAGGGACGAACCTCCGCAATCCGGTGCGGCCCGCGCCCCCGCCTCCGATCGGCGTTGCCCGCCCTTTCCCTTCCGTGATGTGCTGAGCGGCATGGTCGCTTCGAAGCTTGTCGCGGTCCTCTCCACATGCACCCTCGCGCTGGCGGCCTCCTTGACCGGAGGCTGCACCGCGTCAGATGACCCGTCGGAGCCCAAGGCGGAGGACTGCTCGACGGAGGGGCAGAACCGGTTCCTGTTCGATCTGATGAAGGACGCCTATCTCTGGTACGACCGCGTGCCGGACGTGGACCACCGGGCTTACCCCTCGCCCGAGGCGCTGCTCGAGGATCTCGTCGACACGTCGCGAGACCGCTGGAGCTACATCACGACCCAGAGCGATTACGAGGCCTATTTCAAGGAGGGGCAGACCCTCGGGCTCGGCCTCCGCTGGAGCTACGACCCGGAGGGCAGCCTCCGGCTCGCGCTCGTCCATCCGGCCTCGCCCGCGGGGGCGGCGGGCCTGCGGCGGGGCGACAGGGTGCTGGCCATCAACAAGATCGATGTCGAGCAGGTGGCGAGCGACGATCTCTGGGCAGAGGTGGCGGGCCCCGACGAGGAGGGCGTCGATGTCTCGCTGACGATCGAGCGCGCGGGCGCGGAGGTCTTCACGGTCGCTGTCCGGAAGGCGGTGTATCCCATGACCACGGTGCTGAACCCGCGGATCCTGCAGGCGGGATCCGCGACGGTCGGTTACCTCATGCTCACCACCTTCATCGAGCCCACCACGAAGGAGCTCGACGGCGCCTTCGCGATGTTCAGGGACAGCGAGATCGACGAGCTCGTCCTCGATCTGCGCTACAACGGCGGCGGGCGCCTCGCCGTCGAGAGGCACCTCGCGAGCCTGATCCACCGGCCCGCGGAGAGCGGCGCGCTGCTCGACGTCATGGCGCATAACGACCGGCACGCCGACTGGGACAAGCGGGCTTCGTTCGAGGACCTCGACCAGCCGGCGCTCCCCCTGTCCCGGCTGGTCGTCATCACCACCGGCGCGACGGCCTCGGCGAGCGAGACGCTGATCAACAGCCTGCGCGCCTACATGGACGTCCAGATCGTCGGCTCGACGACGCACGGCAAGCCCGTCGGCATGCACGGGTGGTCCTACTGCGACAAGAGCCTGCACCCGATCTCGTTCCGGGTGCTCAACGCGAAGGACGAGGGGGATTTCTACGAAGGCTTCGCCCCCGACTGCGCCGCCGTCGAGACGCTCGACGCCGAGCTGGGCGACACGGGCGAGGCGTGCCTCGCCGAGGCCCTGCACCTGCTGGAGCACGGCGCGTGCTCGACCCCGGCGGAGCCGGGCGAGGCGGGCGAGGCGGGCGAGCGACGCGCCGCTCCGCCGCGCGAGATCCCCTGGCACGGCCTCCGCCGCGAGGTCGGCGCGCTCTGAGGCCCTCTCGTCTCCACGGGATTTCCCGCTCACGGGGATTTCCCGCGCGCGGAACCAGGGCCCGGCGGCCGCCCGGGCCGGCGCCGCCCGGCGGCCGCCTGGGCCGGCGCCGCCCGCCAGGCCGGCCAGCCGCCGGCGAGGCGCCAGCGCGAAAGACCGCAGCGACCGGCTTGACACGCTGAGCGGCTTGGCGGAGATTCATCCGCCATAGCGGACGTAGCGCCGCGGCCAGGAGGGACTGTCATGAGCCTGCAACTCGGAAGCATCGCGCCTGATTTCGAGCAAGAGTCCACGCACGGGAAGATCCGGTTCCACGAGTGGGCCGGGAGCTCGTGGGTGATCCTGTTCTCGCACCCGAAGGATTTCACCCCGGTCTGCACGACCGAGCTCGGCGTGGTCGCGCACCTCAAGGCGGACTTCGACAAGCGCGGCGTCAAGCCCATCGCCCTCAGCGTCGACGACGTCGACTCGCACAAGCGCTGGTCTGTCGATATCGAGGAGACGCAGCGCACGAAGCTGAACTATCCGATCCTCGCCGACGTGGACCGGAAGGTGTCGAGCCTTTACGGGATGATCCACCCGCAGGCGAGCGACACGCTCACGGTCCGCTCGGTGTTCCTCATCGATCCGAACAAGAAGATCCGCGCGACGTTCACGTACCCGGCGAGCACCGGGCGCAACTTCGATGAGATCCTGCGCCTCATCGACTCGCTCCAGCTCACCGACAGCCACTCCGTGGCGACGCCCGCGAACTGGAAGGACGGCGATGAGGTGGTGATCGTCCCCTCGCTCCAGGACCCCGAGGTCCTCAAGCAGAAGTTCCCCAAGGGCTACAACGCCGTCCGCCCGTACCTGCGCCTCACGCCGCAGCCGAACCGCTGAGGCGGCGCGGCGGGGGCGCTCGGGCCTGTATGCCCTCCGTGACGCGGCTGCTCGCCGTGCTCGCCCTGCCGCTCGCGGCGTGCTCGTGCTCGCGCGCGCCGGCGCGCGAGACGCTCGCGGCGACCGGCGACGCCCCGAAGCCGGCGGCGCCGGCCGCCGGACGCGGGTGGAGGCTCGTGCACCACGAGACCTTCGATGCGCCGTTCCAGGAGCCGGCGGCGTGGACCGAGGACACGTACGGTGACGCGAGCCCCTACCACGTCGATGCCTTCGACGAAGATGGCGAGTTCTTCTCCGCGCGCGGCGGCGAGGCGTTCCGGGAAGGGCTGCGGAGGTTCCGCTCGTTCCGGAAGTCCTTCACGTACGGCGAGGGGGGCTGGCTCACGGTCGAGCTGTACGGCCGCGACAGCGATCGCGACGGCGTCCCCGAGACGGGCGGCCGCTTCGAGGCGATCGGCGGCAAGGCGAGGCTCGTCTCCACCCGCCATGTCGACGGCGCGATCCTCCGCTCGACCGCGCCCCTGCCGGCGCGGTACCGCGTCGAGGTGACGGTCTCCAGCATCGACTTCGGCGGCCTGCGCGAGGGGAGCTGGACGCACCGGGGCAAGATCAACGGCTACGACGGCGATGAGGTGGCCGACCCGTGGCGGTTCACCGATCGGAGCACGAAGCCGCTGTCCGCCACCTTTGGTAACGGTGTTTACTTCCTCTGCATCACCGACCACGCGCGGCCGGCGCCTCACAACAACGTCTTCATCCATCATCACCGGAAGGTCGTGATGGACACCGACAACAACTTCGGCGACGACGGCCCCTGGTCGGAGGTCTGGAACCCCGTGACCGGCCGGGCCGAGACGGACGGCTCGCGTTACGTGAGCATGATCTGGCTCCGCGGCGACGCGTTCGGGAGCCCCTGGACGGGCAATGGGTTCACGTCGTACACGGCCGGCGGGTGGAAGGACGGCCCCGTCTTCGTGGACAAGTACCTCGACCGGGAGACCTACGTGTTCACCGTCGAGCGCGACGGCGAGGGCTATGCGATGTCCGCGGCGGGCAGGTTCCACCACGGCGGCAGCACGACGTACGCGGCGCGGCGGGGCTTTCGCGAGCCGCCGGTGACGTGGCACTACAACCAGCGTCCCGACGAGCTCGAGGGCCCGGGCTTCAACGAGACGGTCGACTTCGGCAAGACCTTCGAGACCTGGCCGGCGGGGTCGGCCTACCCGGATCACTTCTTCTTCGGCGACCCGCACATCAACTATTACGAGGGCACCGCCGAGTTCGACGACGTCAAGCTGTACCTGCCAGACGAGGGATAGGCCCCATGCGATGGGTGGACCGAGGTCTCGGGCCTCGCGGCTTCGCCTTCTGCCCCGGTCCACCCTGATCCAGGGGAGCCGCGCGAACGCGCTCGGCGCTTTGGTGAGCGCGGCTGGCCCTGGCTCGCCAACTCCGGCGCGGCCGTGTGGCAGGACATGCAGTCTACCCCTCAGGCACCAGCGCCGGCGCCGCCGCGGCTCCTCTGCGGGAATATCCCTGGAGGGGCGCCGCGGGCAGGTGGATCGATCCCCCGGCGCGGTCACGGAGGCTGCGGCCCTCGCGACGAGACAGGCACGCTTGTGCCTCCGCGAGGATGGCCAGGGCGATCTCCTCCGGCGTCTCGCCCCCGAGGTCGAGGCCGATGGGGCTGTGCAGACCGCCTGCGCACGCGAACGTGGGCGCGCCGCTCTCGGCCAGCAGGCGCTCGGTGCGGCGCCGCGGTCCCAGCAGGCCAAGATAGGCGACAGGAACCGTGGAGAGCGCTCGCAGGAGCGCCCGGTCCTGCGTCACGCTGTGCGTCATGACCACGCAGGCTGTTTCGGGCGGGATAACGAGGTTGGCGAGCGGGGACGCGCGGTCTGTGACCACGACCTCGTCGGCGACGGGGAAGCGATCCCGGCGGGCGTAATGGGCCCGAGCGTCCGCCACGGTCACGTGCCACCCGAGCTCCTTGGCGAGACGCACGAGCGGAACCGCGTCGTGGCCGCCGCCGAACACGACGAGAGAGCGCGGCGGGCGCACCACCTCGAGGAAGACGTCGACCCGCACGCGCGCGCCCCCGAACGCCACCTGTTCGGAGGCTCCTCGCCGCAGGCAGTCCGCGGCGCGCGCGGCGATGCTTCGCGCCAGCGCGGCGTCCGGCAAAAGGCCGCCGAGGTGGCCGTCCGCATCGAGGGTCACGCGGTCCCCGACGCGCGCCCGCGAGGGGTCGAGCGCGCCGATCACGGTGGCGAGCACCCCCGCGCGCCGGCGCGTCACGCACGAGGCAAGGAAATGGATCGGCTCGACCGGCTCCTCCTCGTGGCGCAACCGCTCGAGCAGCACGTGAATCACCCCCTCGCAGCCCAGGTCATAGGGGCGTTCACCCTCCTCCTCCTCGCGCGTGCTGTATCGGACGAGGGCGGGGCTCCCATTGCCGGTCAACCACCACGCCTTGCGCGCCACCTCGCCTTCCAGGCAGCCGCCGCTCACCGAGCCGACGCGGCGCCCGTCCTCGACGAGCAGCATGCGCGCCCCCGGGCGTCGATAGGCCGAGCCCTCCACGCGCACCACCGTCGCCAGCACCGCATCCTTGCCGTCGCGAACGGCCTCCGACCACAGCGAGATGATGGCTTGTGCTTCGTTCATCGGGGGTCTCTCCCTTGGATTCGAATCGACCTTCGGACCTCGCGCGTGACGCCGCGCGCCCTCGACGCCGAGCGAGCGCCGCGGGGTTACAGCACGTCCTCGACACGGACCGGCAAATGGCGGAGGCGGCGCCCGGTCGCGTGATGGATGGCGTTGACGATCGCGGGCGCCACGCCGACCATCACCACCTCGCCGAGACCCTTGACGCCCATGCTGTTGATGAGCGGGTCCGGCGCGTCGATGAACTCCGCCTCGATCGTCCCGATGTCGGCGTTGACGGGTATCACGTACTCCGCGAAATCGGCGTTCACGAACCCGCCGTACCGGGGGTCCACCTCGCTCACCTCGCGCAGCGCCGCGCCGATCCCCCAGACCACGCCGCCGAGGACCTGGCTGCGCGCCGTGCGGGGGCTGATGACCCGGCCACAGTCGACGACGCTCACCACGCGTGGCACGCGGATCCGCCGGGTGCGGGGCTCGATCCGCACCTCGACGAACTGGGCGCAAAAGCTCATGGAGACAAAGTCGGGATAGGCCGGGCCGGCGGCGGCGGGGAGCCCCTGGGCGACACGGTCGAAGATCGCGTCGGGCTGGCCGGGCGCATGGTGGCGCGCCTCGACATCGACGTGCGACCTGCCGGCGTCACGCAGGATCTGCAGGAAGGTGCGGTTGGCCGGTCCGTTGCCTGCCAGTCGCCCGAGCTCCCGCAGCATGTTCAAGGCTGCCTTGTGCACCGCGGGCAGGGCCGTGGCGGCCCCCCACGAGCCCGCGGTGAGGTGCTGGGGCACGCTGCCCGTGTTCCCGACGAGGATGTTCACCGCCTCGGCCGGAACACCGAGATCCACCGCGACCGTGGAGGCGATCGCCGTGCGGATCCCCTGACCCATCTCGTGCCCGCCGACGCTCACGAAGATCTCGCCCGCATCGGTCACGCGCAGCATCGCGATGGCCGGCGCGGTCGCCGCCTTGTATGCCCCGAGCGCGACACCCCACCCGACGAGCGTGCCATCGGCCAGGCGCATCGAGCCCGGCGCCTGCGTTCTCCTCTCCCAGCCAAACCGCTCGGCGCCCCGCTCCAGGCACGCCACGACGTGCCGGGACGAAAACGGCCGGCCGGTCAGCGGGTCTGTCGCTGCGTCGTTGGCGATGCGGAACGCGACCGGGTCGCGCCCGAGCGCATACGCCAGCTCGTCGACAGCGACTTCGAACGCGCACGCGGCGATGTGCTCGAAGGGGGCGCGCGCGAAGCCCGGCGTCTGGATGTCGTTGCGGACAAGGCGCTCGCGGCCGCGGAAATTCGCGATGCCGTACAGGCGCGCGGTCAGATCCGCGTAGGAGAGCGGGAAGAGGTCATGGCGCGAGGTCTGGTGGTCAATCTCGTGCACGGCGGCCACCATGCGCCCCGACGCATCGGCCCCCAGCCGCACCGTATGGCGGCTGGCGGGGCGGAAGCTCGCATTGTTGAAGATCTGCGCCCTGGGGACCACCAGCTTGACCGGACGGCCGAGCTCGCGAGCGGCCAGCGCGACAAGCGCCGTGTGTGCCTGCAACGAGTTTCTCTGACCGAAGCCGCCGCCGGCCGTGGGCGAGAGCACCCTGATCCTGTCCGGAGCCAGCCCGAACACCCTGGCCAGGCCGTGCCTGAGCGCCTCGGCGTTCTGCGTCGATTCGCGGATCGTGAGCTCCCCCCGCGACCACTCCGCCACGGTGGCCAGGAGCTCCATCGGGTTCTGGTGCTGGGGAGGGCCTTGAAACGTCGCGTCCACGCGCGTCGCGGCCGTCGACAGGGCGCCGTCCGCGTCGCCGACGACCCGATCCGCGAAGGCGGGCTTCGGCAACGGGGAGTCCGCTTGCGCGAGGATCTCCGCGCCCGGCGCGTCGAGCGTCACGCTGATGGCGTCCTGCGCATAGGTGGCGCGGACGAGCGCCGCGGCCTCTCTGGCCGCCTCGAGCGTATCGGCCACCACCAGCGCGATCGGCTGGCCGCGATAGGCGATCGCCGTGCCGAGCAGGGGCTGCAGGCTCTGAAAACCGTAGCCGCCGCCGAGCAGAAACCCGGCCGACTGCAGGCCCGCCGTGTCGAGGTGCGTCAGGACCAGCCGCACGCCGGGGACGCGGCGGGCCGCGTCCGTATCGAGGCTCAGGATGCGACCGCGGCCGATCGTCGCCACCGCCAGCATCGCGTGGGCGAGCCCGGGGAGGGCGTGATCGGCGGTATACTGGGTCGCGCCGCACACCTTCTCGCGCGCGTCGACCCTGGGGATATCCGGATGGCTCATGGCTGTTCTGCCCTCTGTCGTGCGATCATCAAGGCGTCCGTGATCGTCCGCGCCCCCAGCTCGACCTTGAAGGCGTTGTGGACGCCCGGGCTCGCGGCCGCGAACGCGGCCTGGCCAGCGCTCTGCGCGACGTCCTCGGTGAGCGGCTGACCGAGCAATACGCTCTCGGCCTCCGGCGACCGCCAGGGCCGGGTCGCGACGCCGCCCAGGGCGACCCGCGCTTCAGCGACCACGCCGGCGCTGAGCCGGACGGCGACAGCCGCCGACGTGAGCGCGAACGCGTAGGATTCGCGGTCGCGTATCTTGTGATAGGTCGACGCGCGGCCCGCCTCGGACCTCGGCACGCGAATGCGTACGATCAGCTCGTCAGGGGCCAGCGTCGTCTCGACCTCCGGCGTGGAGCCCGGCTCCCGATGCAGCTCCGCCAGGGGAATGGAGCGCTCGCCGCGCGGGCTCAGCGTGTCCACCACCGCGTCGAACGCCACGAGCGCGACGGCCCAGTCCCCTGGATACACCGCGGCGCAGGCGTCGCTCGCGCCCAGGAGCGCATTGCCGCGATCCATGCCATCTCGCGCCGCGCATCCGCTGCCGGGGTCCCGCTTGTTACAGGCAAACGGCTCTCCACCGCGGAAATAGGCGCAGCGGGTCCGCTGCAGCAGGTTTCCGCCCACCCTCGCCATGTTGCGCAGCTGCTGCGAGGCGGCCTTCCACATCGCCTCCGACAGCGCGGGGTAGTCCTCCTTCAGCCGGCGATCGGCGGCCACATCGCTCATCCGGGCCAGCGCCCCGAAGACGAGCTCGCGCGGGCCGGAGGTATCGAAGCCCGCGAGCGCGTCGAGGCGGGTGATATCGATCACCCTGAGAGGCCCCTCGACGCCCAGCTTCATGAGATCGTAGAGCGTGGTCCCTCCCGCCAGGAACCGGGCTCCGGGGCCGCCGTCGGCCATGGCCTCGATCGCCTGCGCCGGCGTCGACGGCCGTAGGTACGTGAAGCTTCGCATGGCTCAGGTCCCTCCGATCTCGGGCGCGGCTTGCTGGATCGCAGCGAGGATGCCGGCATAAGCGCCGCATCGACACAGGTTGCCGCTCATGTACTCCCGGATCTGCTCCGCGGACCCGGCGTTGCCCTCGCGGACACAGGCCACCGCCGCCATGATCTGGCCGGGCGTGCAATATCCGCACTGGAGCGCGTCCTGATCGATGAAGGCCTGCTGCATTGGATGCAGCGGCCCGCCCTCCGGCGATAGCCCCTCGATCGTCGTGATCTCCCGGCCGTCGGCCTGCACGGCGGGGGTGAGGCAGGACGCGACACGACGGCCGTCGAGGTGCACGGTGCACGCTCCGCACTGACCGTGGTCGCAGCCCTTCTTGGCGCCGGTCAACTGTAGCTGCTCGCGGAGCACATCCAGCAGAGACGAGCGCAGGTCGATGTCGAGCTCGGCCCTCGTGCCGTTGACGAGGAGCCGGACGGACGTGTCCGCGCTCGTCGCCGGAGCGTTGCTTCCCGCGCAAGCGCTCCCGAGCGTCGACAGCCCGCTGGCCACTGCGATCGAGCCCGTGGTGAACTGACGTCGGGTGAGGAGGTGGGGCGCCAAGAGCCCGCCGCCGGTGTCCGTCTCGCCAGCGGTCTCCTGCTTCGATTGTGCTCCACGAAGGGGCGATGGTCGACTCGTCTTGTCCTGCATGGTGATCTCCTCGCGACAGGCGCCCAGATACCCCAGCCCGGGCTGAACGCGACTCGTCCTGTCGTGACCATGCGCCCGCGCACCCCACCAGGCCAGCGAATAGGATATATGAGTCATATGAACCCCAGTTATGGGAGAGACCTCGACCTCAACCTCCTGCGCGTGTTCGCGGTGGTCGCGGACACGGGCAGCGTCACCGCGGCGGCGGGCCGGCTCTACCTGACCCAGCCGGCGGTCAGCGCGGCGCTGCGCAGGCTGGCCGCCGCCGTCGGGGCTCCGCTGTTCGTGCGGCGCGGGCGCGGCCTCGCGCTCACCGGCCGGGGCGAGCGGCTGCGCGCGACGCTGGTGCCCCACCTCCAGGCGATCGTCGACGCCGCGCTCAGCGAGCCGCAATGGAACCCGGCGACCAGCGAGCGCACATTGCGACTCGGCCTGTCCGATACAGCCGAGTTCTGGCTGCTGCCCGCGCTGCTCCGCGCCCTCGCGCCCGAGGCCCCGCGAATGCGCGTGATCGCCGTGCCGGTGCAGTTCCGCACGATCGCAGCGGCGCTCGCGGGCGGCCTCGACGCCGCGGTCACCGTCGCCGATGACCTGCCCGCGACCGTGCGCCGCCAGGCGCTGTACTGCGGCGGCTTCGTGTGCCTGTTCGACCCGCGCCACACGCGCCTGCGCCGCACGCTGACCACGGAGGACTACTTCGCGCTCGATCACGTGATCGTCAGCTACAACGGCGATCTGCGCGGCATCGTCGAGGACGTGGTGCAGCGCTCGCGCAAGGTCCGCTGCTCGGTCTCGACGTTCGCGAACCTCGGCGCGCTGCTGGACGGCAACGCCCTTGTCGCCACCGTCCCCGTCATCGTCGCCGCGCACATCCGCGAGACCCGGCGGCACCTCGCCACGCGCCCGCTGCCGTTCACGATCGAGGGCACGCCGACGGAGCTCGTGTGGCCGTCGAGCACCGACGACGACGACGCGTGCCGGTTCGTGCGCGGCAAGATCGTCGAGGTCGCGCGGTCCGCGTCGCCGAAGCCGCGCGTCGCCACGGCGCGACACAAGCGCGCCCTGGACCGCAGCCCTGGATCGGAGTAAACCACTTATCGGAATTACATTCCGAATAATGGAACGATCTGGGACGGTCGACAAGGCGGTGCGCGCCCTCGAGGCGCTGCGCGAGGGGGGCGGCAGCGCCTCGCTGGCGGAGCTCGCGGCGCGCCTCCGCATGCCCAAGGCGACGCTGCACCGGCTGCTCGCGTCGCTCGCCGCGCACGCGCTTGTCGAGCAGGACGGGGAGGGGCGCTACCGGCTCGGCGTCGGCCTCATCCGCCTCGGGCTCGGCGCCCAGGGGCTCGACCCCGTCGCGCGCGTCGCGAAGCCCGAGCTCGAGCGGGCGGCGCGCGCCTTCGGCGAGACGTTCTTCCTCGTCGCCGCGCGGGCGGGGCGGCTCGTCGTGCTCGACAAGGCCGAGGGCACGGGGCTCCTGCGCGCGGCGCCGACGGTCGGGGCCGAGGTCCCCGTCGACGTCACCGCGAGCGGCCGGCTGTACCTCGCGCACGCGCCGGAGCTCGTGGGCGCCCCCTGCGCGGGCCCCGCCGCGCAGCGCGCCGCCAGGCGCGGCTACGACGTCAACGAGGGCGAGTGGATCGACGGGCTCACCGTCATCGCGGCGCCGGTGCTCGCGCGCGGCGGCCTGCACGGCTGCATCGCCTGCGCCGCCGCCGCCCAGAGCCTGCGCGGCGATCGTCACGACGCCGCGGTGCGCCACACGCGCGACGCCGCCGAGCGCGTCGCGCGCGCTCTCCAGGGAGAAAGCAGGAGGTGAACGGCATGAAGACATGGATCGATGGGCGAATCGTCGACGCGAAGGACGCGACCGTGAACGTGACCGATCACGGGCTGCTCTACGGCGACGGCCTCTTCGAGGGCATGCGCGTCGCCGCGGGGCGGCTCTTCCGGATCGAGCGCCACCTCGCGCGGCTCGCGGCCGGCGCGAAGGCGCTCGGCCTCGCGCTGCCGCGCCCGCTCGATGGGCTCCGCGCGATCGTCGAGGAGACCGCGCGCGCCCACGCCGAGCGCGAGGCCTACGTCCGCCTCGTGGTGACGCGCGGCGTGGGCCCGCTCGGCGTCGACCCGACCACCTGCGCGCGGCCGGGGCTGTTCTGCATCGTGGGGTCCATCCGCCTCTTCGACGACGAGCAGCGGCGGCGCGGCCTCGAGCTCATCACGTCGAGCCACCGCCGGCCGGACGCGGACGCGCTCGACATGCGGATCAAGAGCCTGAACTACCTGGGCTCCGCCCTCGCGAAGCTCGAGGCCAGGCAGCGCGGCGCCGACGACGCGCTGCTCCTGAACGCGCGCGGCCACGTGGCCGAGGCCAGCGTGGCCAACGTGTTCGCGCTCCGCGGCGACGTGCTCGCGACGCCGCCCGCCACCGACGGCTGCCTCGAGGGCATCAACCGCGCGGCCGTGATGGAGCTCGCGCGCGGCCTCGGGCTCACCGTCGTGGAGCGCTCGCTCGGGCGGCTCGACTTTTTCGCCGCCGACGAGGCGTTCCTGACGGGCACCGGCGCCGGCGTGATCGCGATGCGCAGCCTCGACGGGCGCGCGATCGGCCGCGGCGAGCGCGGCCCGGTCACCGCCCGCCTGACCGCGCTCCACCGGCAGCTCGCCGAGACCGAGGGCGTCGAGCTCATCGCCGCGCCCGGCGGCCAGACCTGAACGGGCAGGCCGAGGGAAGGGGAAAATAACTCAACCGATTCAGAGCTCCGCCCGTCGTCTCGTCGACCTCTCTCCCGGGAGACCCGACCGCGGCGGGCCGCCGGAGGGCACGTCAGCTGTCACGGGCAATCTCGGCGAAGATCCCTCTCAGCCAGATGTGCGCCGGGTCCTTCGCCTGCCGCTCGTGCCACACCTGATCCAGCGAGAAGCCGCCGAGCTCCACGGGCGGCTTCATGATGCGCAGCGCCTCCATCTCGGCGAACACGCGCGCGATGCGCGCCGGCACGGTCAGCACGAGATCCGTCTGGGCAACGATGTGCGCCGCCACGAGGAAGTGGGGGAGCTGCAGCGCCACACGGCGCGAGAGCCCCCGCTCCGCGAGGACCTCGTCCACCCGGCCCCCGCCGTCGCCGCGCGGGCTGATGAGCGCGTGAGGTAAGCTCGTGTAGCTCTTGAGGGTGAGCTTGCTGCCCACCACGGGATGATTCTTCCGCACCACGCACATGTAGTGCTCCTCGATGAGCCTTTGCCGGTAGAAACCGGCGGGCACGGTGGGGAGCAGGCCGATCGCCAGGTCGACCTTGCCGGTCTCCATGGAGCTCCACATCTCGCTGTCGTAGGGGCGCGCGATCAGGTCGACGAAGGGCGCGTCGGAGAAGAGCTTTTGCACGAGCCGGGGCAGCAGGATGAGCTCCACGTAATCGACCGTGGCGACCGCGAACGAGCGGCGCGCCGTGGCGGGGTCGAAGCGGGGGCTGTGCGCGACCGTCGCCTCGATCTGGGCGAGGGCCTCGCGGATGGGGCCGATGAGCTCCTGCGCGCGCGGCGTCGGGATCATCCCCCTCGGCGTGCGCACCAGGACGGGATCGTCGATCAACGCGCGGAGGCGCCCGAGGGCGTGGCTCATGGCCGACTGGCTCAGCCCGACGCGCGCCGCGGCGCGCGTGACGCTCCCCTCCGCCAGGAGGGCGTCGAAGACGACGAGCAGGTTCAGGTCGATCGAGGCAAGATGCACGGGATGCATGGGGCCCATGCTACGAATGAGCTGGAGGCGCGCCATGGGCCGACCTACAAGTTCGCTGTTGAGGCGGCACGGTCACTGACCCCGCCAAAAGAGGTGGGGGGATGCCGCCGGCCTTCGTGCCCATGTCCCGCTTCGATCCCCCGAGCACGCCCGCGGAGCCCGGCTCACGGCTCCTCCTCGCGCCCGCTCCGCCCGCCGTGACTTCGACACGCGGCGATGTCGCAGGCCGAGCAGCCGGGGAATGTCGTCTCGTGATCCTGCTTGTAAAGATTCGTTAAGAAGTCAGAATCGTGCTGCGACCGTCCGTGAACGTTGCTGTGTCTGGTCCGGTAAGCTATGTAGTCGCCGCCTGAGAACGCCTGCAGCGCGATCCCCGGAGGGGGGTCGTATCGAGGCGGAGCGGCCCGAGCGCGCTCGTCGCACGGAGCGCGCAAGGGCCGGGCCTCGGGCCTCCGGCGTGCCTCCGAGGCCGCGCGGATGGCCGGGATCGGCCATCTCGCCCCCGGCGTGGCGCCAGGTCGGTTTCCACTGTGTTTCCCCGGCGCCGCCGCTGAACGGCGCGCCGCATCCATGAACGCCTTGGTTCGGAATCGGTGTCGAACAACCGTAACAGGAAGAGAGAGCGTCATGCCAAGTCCGAGATTGAGTTCCTTGTTCCTCGCTCCCATCGTCTCTGTTTCTCTCCTCGCCTCGTGCGCCCCCTCCGCGCCGGAGGGCGAGGCAGAGGCCCTCGGCGCCGCGTCGAGCGCGCTCACGGCCCAGCAGCGGCTCGCGGCTTGCGACCAGGATCCTCGCGTGATCGCCGGGCTCGTCACGAGGGAGATCTGCGCGGGCGCCGACATCTTCTTTCACGAGACCTTCGAGGGCAATGGCCGCTCTTGCGGGACGTGCCATCCTGTCGGAAACAACTTCACGATTGACATCCCCTTCATCGATGCTCTGATCGAGGATAACCCTCTCGACCCGCTGTTCGTCTTCGAGCAGGACCCGGAGCTGACCGAGCTCGAGACGCCCGAGCTGAAGACGCTCGGCTTGATCCGCGAGAACATCGACGGCTTCGACGATCTCGACAACAAGTTCTCGATGCGCGCGGTCCCGCACACGCTCTCGCTGGCGACGAGCATCACGCCGGATCCGGTGGACGGGACGGCGAACCCGCCGGTCCATCGCACGGGCTGGTCGGGCGACGGCGCCCCGGGCACCGGCTCGATGCGCGAGTTCCTCACCGGGGCGATCACGCAGCACTACCCTACGGATCTCGGCCGCGAGCCGGGGGTGGCCTTCCGGCTCCCGACGGAGCAGGAGCTCGATCTGACGCTCGCCTTCCAGATGAGCCTGGGCCGGACGAACGAGCTCGACATCACGCAGGTGAACCTCGCCGATCCCGAGGCGAACGAGGGGCGGCAGGCGTTCCTCGACCCGGCGCGGGGCCGCTGCAACGTGTGCCACGCGAACGCGGGCGCCAACCACCTGGACACGGGGCGTAACCGCAACCTGGACACGGGCACCCGGAAGGCCCCGGCGACGGCCACCATCGGCGTGTTCGACGGCGGCTTCGGCGGCGCCGGGCTGTCCTCGCCCAACATCGATGTCCTGGACATCGGCTTTCTCAACGGGTTCGGCGACGGCACGTTCAGCACCCCGCCCCTCATCGAGGCTGTGGACACGCCGCCGTTCTTCCACACGAACGCCTTCGGGAACGACATCGAGGGCGCGGTGGCGTTCTATGTGTCGCAGTTCTTCAAGGATTCGCCGGCCGGCCTGGAGCTCGAGGCGCGGTTCGGGAGCCCCGTCCAGTTCCCCGACTCCGACATCATCAAGATAGGGCGCTTCCTTCGTGTCCTGAACGCCGCGTTCAACCTCGACCTCGCAAGGCAGCGCCTGAACGCCGCCCAGGTGCTCGTCCAGCAGTTCCACGACACGCGGGCCGACGTCCAGCGGCGCCTGATGGAGCTGGCCGAGGCCGAGATCGACGACGCGCTGCAGGTCCTCGCCGTCGGTGGTACGCCGCTGCACCCCGTCTCCACGGATCGCCTCCAGCTGGCGAAGACCGAGATCGCCGCGGGACTCTCGGCGACGACCTGGTCGCAGCGCCAGGGTCGGATCTCGAACGCGATCTCGCGCGTCCAGAACGCGCGCGATCAGTTCGGAGCGAACATCCACTTCCAGCTCGGCAAGGGCAACCTGATGTACTAGCGAAGCGCCATGAGCCCTGTCAGGGCGCTGGCCCAGCGGTCCGGACGGCTCGTTCGTGGACGGCGTGCTGCTCCAGAGCGTCATCATGGTCCTGTCGCTCGGCGTGTACGTCGCGTACATGCTCCACGCGCACGCCCTCCTGACGCTTGTGTGCCTCGCGCCGACGCCGCTGCTCTGGATCGCGAGCACGCTCTTCGCCCGGTGGGCGCGGCCCGCCTACCTGCAGAACCGGGGGCTCGTGGACCGCATGGTCCTGAGCTTCACCGAGGGGCTGCAGGGGATCCAGGTCAGATCGCGAGCATGGCGACCCTCGTCAACACCGCGCAGCAGAGCTTCACGACCCGACCTCCGGGCGCATCCTGCTCGACGGCATTGACCTGCGGCGGCACGACCTCGACCTGATCCGCCGGCGCAGCCCGTCGCGCCGCGCCGGCGCGGGCGCAGCTCGGGCTGGTGCTACAGAGCAATTTCCTGTTCAGCGGCACGGTGCTCGACAACGTGCGTCTGGGCAACCCGGCGGCGACCGACGCCGAGATCCGCGAGGCGGCGCGGAGCCTGGACGCGCTCGACGTGCTCGACGCGCTGCCGGACGGCCTCCACACCGAGGTGGGCGAGCGGGGGACGGGGCTGTCGCTGGGGCAGCGGCAGATCGTGTGCTTTCTGCGGGCGATGGTCGCCCATCCGCGCATCGTGCTGCTCGACGAGGCGACGAGCTCGGTGGACGCGCTGACCAAGGGCGCTTCACCGGGAGCTGGCAAACGAGGCGCCGGCCCCCTGAGAGGGAATTGGTTGGGAGGGGGCGATGTCTATCGCTCGGGGGAGAGGGGGATCGCGATCAGGCGACCTCTAGACGGACGGGGACGTTGTTGCGGGTGGCGTTCGAGTAAGGGCAAACCTGGTGCGCCTTCTCGACAAGCTGCTCGGCCTGCGACCGCTCCAGACCGGGCAGCGCGATCCGCAGGCCGATGTCGAGGCCAAATCCGCCCTCGGAGCGGGGGCCGATGCCGACGGTCGCGGTCACGGTGGCGTCGGCGGGTATCCGCGCCTTCTCCTGCGCGGCCACGAACTTCAAGGCACCCAGGAAGCAGGCCGCGTAACCCGCCGCGAACAGCTGCTCCGGGTTGTTCCCCTCACCACCCGCGCCGCCAAGCTCCTTCGGCGTCGAGAGCTTCACGTCGAGGGCACCGTCCGCGGTCTTGGCGTGGCCATCGCGGCCGCCCTGAGCAGTGGCTTGGGTCGTGTACTTCACGTCGACAGGCATCGAAGCGCTCCTTTTCGTGACGACAGGCCCGGGTACGGAGGGTTCGTCCCCGCTGGGCAGGGCCGGCCGGGCAGCCGTTCGGATACGCTCCCCATAGTGCTCAAGCCCACCGTGCGCAACGTCGGAAGGGACACCGCGCTCGCGCTCGGCATTCTCCGCCGCGAGCAGCCGGTTCTTCTCCTCGAGCTCCTCGGCGTGGACCGCCCGGCGCTGGAGCGCCTCCCTGAGCTCGGTCTACAGCCGCTTGAACCCCCCGAGGGGGCGCGGACATGCGACATCGCGCCGCAGGACAGCGTGTCGCATGGTCGCGCCGCATGGCAGCGCGTACACAGGCATCATGAGACGCCGACAGATCTTGGATCTCGCTGCCGCGAGCGCCGCGCTCGCCACATTGCAAATGCTCGGCGGGTGCGCGCAGGACGACGGCGCTCCCGGGCCGTCGCCCGCAATCCCTGAAGGAGAGAGCTCCCCCATGCAGCACATCGCCATGCTGGTTTATCCGGGCTTCACCGCGCTTGACCTCATCGGTCCTCAGACCGCGTTCAGCATGATTGACGATACGCAGATACACCTCGTGTGGAAGACGCTCGACCCCGTGACGACGGATTCGGGCATCACCCTCCTTCCCACGGCGACCTTCGGGACGTGTCCCGAGGAGCTCGAGATCCTCTTCGTCCCGGGCGGCGTCGACGGCACGATCGCCGTGATGGAGGACGGCGAGGTCCTCGATTTTCTCGCGGCGCGGGCGGAGCAGGCGAGCTACGTGACGAGCGTCTGCACGGGGTCGCTCGTGCTCGGCGCTGCGGGGCTGCTCCGCGGTTACCGTGCGACCACGCACTGGGCATTCCGCGAGGTCTTGCCCCTCCTCTTGGCCGAGCGCGTCGACGCGCGCTACGTCGAGGACCGCAACCGCATCACGGGAGGCGGCGTGACGTCAGGCATCGATTTCGGCCTCCGGATCGCCGCCAAGATGCGGGGCGAGGAGGCCGCGCAGGCGGCGCAGCTCATCATGGAGTACGCTCCCGACCCGCCGTTCCAGGCGGGCACGCCCGAGTCCGCGCCCGCGGCCGTGGTCGAGCGGGTGGCCGACCTCTCTGCGCCGGCGGTCGCCCAGGCCAGACAGGCAGCGGAGCACGCCACGGCACGCTGGTAAAGGCACGACGCGCCGTCTCCGAGGGCCGCTGAACCCGCGCTCGCCGGACAGGGACGGTCAGCCCGTCCGGAACGCGCTGTAGAGCTGGTCGCGCCACGCGATCAGATCATCGTAGCGATCGCGCAGCTCGGGGTCGGAGAAGCACCGCCGGCTGGCGGCGCCGAGCCTCAGCGCGGCGGGCGGCGCCACGTTCACGAGCAGCTGGCTCATCGTGATGTCGGCGAACGTGATGCCGCCCAGCAGCGTCCTCGGCGCGTCTCCGGACGGCGCGCCCCGCGCGAGCATCGCGCGGAGCTCGCCCAGCGCCTCGACCTGCGTTTGCAGGTGCGCCTCGCCGCCGGCCTCGTGGCCGCCGTACTTGCGGAGGGTGCGCCGGACCCCGAGCCCTCCGAGCCGCGAGGCGAGGGGGCCGAGCGCGCGGCGGATCGGCCCCGGCGCCATCTCGGCGAGCGCCTCGTCGTCGGCCAGCATGCGCGACAGCGCGCGGGCGCGCCCGGCGGCGAGGGCGCGCTCCGACAGATCGATGAGCCGCGCGATGGTGGCCTCGTGCTCGACAGGGAACAGGGTCGGACCGGCGCCGCGCCCGTCGGCCCAGCGCGCGATGTCGGCCGAGTCCGCGAGCACGCGCCCGTCGTCGGTGGTGAGCACCGGCACGGAGACAGGGCCCGTGAGCCGGCGGAGCTTCGCCCGGAGCGCCGGCTCGCCGATGAGCGGCTGGTAGTGACGGAAGGTGTACGGGACGCGCCGGACGTCGAGCGCCCAGCGCGCCTTCTCGGTCCACGCAGAGAACACGAGGCCAAGTAGCTCGGTCATGGGGCCGGCAGCCTACCACACGCCGCGCGCGCCTCCTGCCGATCGCCGGCGGGCAGAGGACGCGGCTCCTCGCCGGCGGGCCTCGGCCTCACCACGAGCGATCTCACGCGCCGGCCTTCCGGTCGGCCGGCGCTCTCTCCAACATTCGCCCAACATTCGCCCAGCGTGCCGCGCCTCAACGCCTCAGGAGAACCTGCGCCTACCAGCCCAGTCCGATGCGCAGGGAGCGATCGCCTTGCATACAGACCGACCGGTCGGTATAGCTTCCCGATGCCGGCGCGGACTTACTCCAGCGCGCGAGAGCGCATCCTCGACGCGGCCGAGCGGCTCCTCGCCTCGCGCGGGGTGAACCAGCTGACCATCGAGGCGGTGATCACCGAGGCGCGGATCAGCAAAGGCGGATTCTTTCACCACTTCGCGACGAAAGACGCGCTCCTGACAGCGGTGCTCGATCGGCTGAGCGCGCGGGTGAGCGATGACTCCGCGAAGCGCGCGGCTCGGGACCCGGAGCCCCGGGGCGCCCGGCTGAGGGCACAGATCGCGCTCGCCTTCGACGCGGACAAGCGCGAGACCGCCGCGCCTCGCGCCTTGCTCCTGGCGCTCATCGAGGCGGTGAGCGCCCAGCCTGCGGTGGCGCGCCACGCCGGCGAGCTGAACGCCGAGGCCTTCGCGCGCGACGCGGCCGAGGACATCCCGGAGGGGCGGGCCATCGCGATCCAGTTTGCTCTCGACGGTTTCTGGTTCTCCCAGGCGCTCGGCACGGCCGCGCTCACCGAGGGCCAGCTGCGGGCGCTGCGCGACGCGCTCCTCGCGCTGGCGCAGCCGGAGGCGGGCGCGGGGCGCCGGCCCAGGCGGCCACGAGCTTCAAAGAAAGGCGGTTCAGCATGATGTCCATTCCCGATATCTCCGGTGCTCAGCACAAGGCGAACCCCCATCCGCTCTATGCGCGGCTGCGCTCCGAGGCGCCGGTCGTGCGCCTCGTGCTCGGAGACGGGAAGCCCGCGTGGCTCGTGACGCGCTACTCCGACGTGGCTGTCGCGCTCAAGGACCCGCGCCTCGGCAAGGATCCGCTCCGCGCGCTCAGCGCGGAGGAGCGGGCCGGGCAGGTGCCGTGGATGCCCGGGTTTCTCCGGCCGATGTCGAAGAACATGCTCGATCAGGACCCTCCGGATCACACCCGCTTGCGCGCCCTGGTGCACCAGGTCTTCACGCCGCGGCGGGTCGAGGAGCTGCGCGGGCGCGTCGCGGCGATCACCGAGCGCCTCGTGGCGCGGGCCCGGGCGCGCGGGGCGCTCGATCTCCTGGAGGAGCTCGCGCTGCCGCTGCCGCTGGCGGTGATCTGCGAGCTGCTCGGCGTTCCCGAGGCGGACTGGCCGCGCTTCCGGGCCTGGACGAACCGCCTGACCGGGATCGTCACGAAGGTGGACATGGTCCGCGCGATGCCGTCTCTCTACATGTTCGTGCGCTACCTGCGCGCGCTGGTGGAGCGGCGCCGCCGCACGGGCGGGGAGGATCTCATCGCGGCGCTCGTGCGCGCCGAGGAGGCGGGCAGTCGGCTGAGCGAGGACGAGCTGCTCGCGATGATCATGCTCCTGGTCGTGGCGGGGCACGAGACGACGGTGAACCTGATCGCCAGCGGGACGCTCGCCCTGCTCGACGATCCGGAGGCGCTCGAGCGCATGCGGCGCGAGCCTGGGCTGATCAAGCCGGCGATCGAGGAGCTCCTGCGCTTCACGAGCCCGGTCGACCTCGCGACCGAGCGGTACACGACGGAGGACGTCGCGTTCGGCGAGCACGTGGTCCCGCGGGGACAGCGGCTCATCGCGGTGCTCGGCTCGGCGAACCACGACGAGCAGGTCTTCGCGAGCCCCGGCCGGCTGACGCTCGACCGGGACCCCAACCGCCACCTCGCCTTCGGCAACGGCGTGCACTACTGCCTTGGCGCGCCGCTGGCGCGGCTCGAGGCGCAGCTCGCGTTCCCCGCGATCGTCCGGGATCTCCCCGGTTTGCGGCTCGCCGTGCCGCGTTCGTCCCTGACATGGAAGCCGTCGCTCCCCCTGCGCGGGCTCACCCGGCTGCCGGTGCGGTGCGCGGCGGCGCCGGTCTACTCCGTCCCCCGGGCGGCCCGGCCGCCGGAGGCGGGTACCCAGCTGTAGAGCACGCCCTTCGCCCGCTTCTGTCCGCGGACGGGCCTCGGCCGTCCCGTCGTTCACGCAGCCTGGAGCCCGGCAATCGGCATGCTCCATGCACTCACCGTGCCTCATGCGCCCCGGGGAGCCCACGCTCTGGTCTCGTGATCTGCGGCGAGCAAGCCGCGATGAGCAGGTCGAGCGCACGACGCGCGGTGCGCCCGTCTCGGCCGGAGCCGACCGCGCGGCCGTCCCCGGGGCAGGGTAGCCGCGAAAGGAGGGAGGTGTCCGTGCGAATCCATCATCTCAACTGCATCTCGACCTGTCCGATCGGCGGCGCGCTGATGGATGGCCAGACGCTGGGGCTCCGCGGGCGGCTGACGTGCCACTGCTTGCTCCTCGAGACGGAGAGCGGCCTGGTCCTCGTGGACAGCGGGCTTGGGCTGCTGGACGTCTCGATGGCGAGGAAGCGGCTCAGCCGGTTTTTTCTCTTCCTCGTGCGACCGGAGTTTCGCGCCGAGATGACGGTGTACCGGCAGATCCAGCGCCTCGGTCTCCGGCCCGAGGACGTCCGTCACATCGTGCTCACCCACCTCGATTTCGACCATGCCGGCGGCCTCGACGACTTTCCCGGCGCCGAGGTGCACCTGCTCGCCGACGAGCGTGACGCCGCGGTCGCCCGGCGGACGCTCCTCGACAGGATGCGTTACCGGCCGGCCCAGTGGTCGACGCAGCCGAGCTGGATCGCCTATCCCTCGCACGGTGGCGAGCGCTGGTTTGGCTTCGAGGGGGCGCGGCCGGTGGGCGGTTTGAAGGACGAGGTGCTCTTCGTCCCGCTCATCGGTCACACGCTGGGTCACGCCGGCGTGGCTGTCCGGAGCGATGACGGCTGGCTGCTCCTCGCCGGCGACGCCTACTTCTATCACCGCGAGATGGACGCGGTTCGACCGACCTGCACGCCCGGCCTGCGTTTCTATCAGTTCATGATGGAGAAGGACCGCGGCGCGCGGCTCCAGAACCAGCGCCGGCTGCGCGCGCTGTGCCAGGACAGCGGCCACGAGGTGACCCTCGTGTGCTCCCACGACGTCGTGGAGTTCGAGCGCCTCGCCGGGCGGAGCCATGCTGTGCCGGCGGGCGCCCAGGGGATGGACGTGTCCGAGCCACCCGTGTGGACCCCCGCCTCGTCCCGAGCACAGAGAATCTGAGCTACAGAGGCGCAGAGCAAATAAGACCTCTGCGCTCTCGGCAGCTCATGCTCCAGGGCAGCTCTCGACGAGCCCCTCTCCTGATCACGGCGCACCCCGTCACGGCGCCGCCCCCACCGGCAGCGTGAAATGGAACGTCGTGTACCCTCCCCTGGGGCTCTCGACCCAGATCCTGCCGCGGTGCGCCTCGACAAGCCCCTTCGCGATGTACAGCCCGATCCCGAGGCCGGCCGCGCGCTCCTCCCTCGCTCTTCCCCGGAAGAACCGCTCGAACAGCAGCGGAAGATCCTCGGCCGGGATCCCGCGGCCGCTGTTCCGGATGGAGATCTGCACCTCGTCGCCGCGCCGCTCCAGCGAAGCCTGGATCGGCGCCTCCGGATCACCGTATTTCACGGCGTTGGAGACGAGGTTGCTGAGCACCTGCTCGACGCGCTCGGCGTCCGCGCGCACGACCGGGATCTCTCCCCTGATCTCGACCTCGACAGCGCGCCCCTCGGCCTCGCTCGCCATCCGCTCCACGACCGCGAGGAGCAGCGCCGGCAGATCGATGGGAGCGCTCTCGATCGCGAGCCGCCGCGACTCGAACTGGGAGATATCCGTCAGATCGGACACCATCCGCCCGAGCCGCTTGGCGCTCGCCAGGATATGCCCCGCCTTCGTCTTCACCGCGGCCGCCACCTGGGGAGCCCGCTCGATCTGGGCCGCATAGCCGATGATCGTCGTCACGGGCTGCTTCAGATCGTGCGCCACCACCGACGTCCACTCTTCCTTGAGCCGCTCGAGGTCCTTGAGCCGCGTGATGTCGTCGAACACGACGACCGCGCCGAGCAGCTGCCCATTTCCGTCGACGATGGGCCCGGCGCTCACGAGCACCGCCAGCATGCTGCCGTCGGCGCGCCGGAGCGCGAGCTCCCTCGAGCTCGTGACCTCGCCGCGCAGCGCGCCCGCCGAGGGCCGCTCGTCGTCCGGGAGCGGCTGCCCGTCGAGGGAGCGCAGGCTCCACGCGCCCGGCAGCCCCGGCGGTGCGTCGGTCCCGGCGAGCTCCTGGGCGCGGCGATTCCAGGCGAGCGGCGCGCCGGCCGGGTCGAGGAGGAGGATGCCGACCGGCGAGCGCTCGATGACCGCGTCGAGCCAGCTCCGCTCGGCCGCCACCTGCCTGAGGAGCCGCTCGCGCTCCTCGGCGGCGAGCTTCTCCGTCGTGACGTCGCGCGAGATGCCGATCCCGGCGACCGGGGCCCCGTGCTCGTCGCGCTGGATCGTGATGTGGGTCGCGACCCAGCGGATCCGGCCGCTTCTGTCGATGATCCGGAACGTGAGCCGCCCGCCGGCCGCGGCCATCTGCGCGACGAACTCGTGATAGCGCCCGCTGTCCTCGGGATGGACGAGCGAGAGGAACAGCTGAGGATTCTCGTACCAGGCCTCGGGCGGATAGCCGGTGTGATCGAGGACGGCGGGGTTGATGTACTCGTAGCCTCCTTCCGGGCCGAACCGGATGCGGAAGATGACGTCGCTCGCGTGCTCCGCGATCACCCGCAGGCGCTCCTCGCTGAGCCGCAGGGCCCGCTCGGCGCGCCGCTGCTCGGTGACGTCGAGGGCCGTGCCGATCAACCGGAGCGGGGCTCCGTCCTCGGCGCGGATCACGTCCGCCTCGGTGTGGAGGAGGCGCTCTTCGCCGCTCGGGCGGAGGATCCGGTAGTCCATGCAATACGGCCTCTCCCCCTGGAGCGCGAGGTCGACGGCGCGCATCAGGCCCTCGCGGTCCTCCGGGTGGATGCAGGCGAGGAACCGGTCGTACGTGAGCGCGCCGGCGTCGCGGGACAGCCCCAGCATCGAATAGCACTCGTCGGACCAGAACAGCTCGTCGGTCGGAATGTGCCAGTCCCAGTTGCCGAGCCTGGCTATCTTCTGCGCCCGCGCGAGGCTCTCCTCGCTCAGCCGGAGCGCCGCCTCCGTCTTCCTGGCATCCGCGATCGCCTCGTTGAGCTGCTCGCTCGCGCGCTCCAGCGCGCGTTTCTCCCGCTCGAGCTCCTCGATCCGCGCGCGCAGCCCGCGGGGCTCGGCGGCGGCGAGCGCCATCCCGAAGAGGCTCGACAGGGCGGCTGCGATCTCGACGATCTCGGCCGGCGGCAGGGAGGGCTGCGCCGCGGCACAGAGCACCACCGCGCGCAGGTCGCCGGCGAAGGCGATCGGGATCGCGATCGCGTGATCGCAGCCGCAGAGGGCGCGCAGGTGGGCAGCGTCCAGGAGCGCCGCTGCGGTCTCGCCCTCGGGCGCGACCTGCACGACCCTCGTGCGCGCGGCCTCGGCCGCGAGGCTCCGGTCGTCGAGCGGCAGGCGCTGGAGCGCGTCCAGCGAGCCCTCGCCGCCGCCCTCGGAGGCGACGAGCCTGAGCGCTGCCGGCTCCTCTGCGATCTCGTAGAGACAGGCGATGTCGGCGTGCAGGAGGCGCGACGTCGCCGCGACGATCGCCCGCGGCGTGCCGTCCTCGCCGGCGCGGAGCAGGGCCAGCGACGCGTCGGCCACGATGCGGGCCAGCGCGCCGCTCGACGTGGGTGGGTCCTCGCAACGTCCCTCTCCGGACGGTCCACCCCGCTCGGCTCCTAGTCCGTCGTCGCTGTTCACTCCGCCCCTCGCGCCTTCTACCAGGATCCCGGCGGGCGCGAGGCGAGACTATCACGAGCGTTCGTGCGGCACCTCGGTTCGCTCAGCGATCCTTTGCCGGGCCCCGCGGCGTGGGCGCGGGCCGCCGGCGGCGCCGCGCCCACGCCGCGGGGAGCTCCGTGGGAGCCTTGGATGTCATCCGGCTGCGCGACATTCATGCGCAGGCGACAACTCCTGCCTTACAGTGGGAGCGTTGCGTGCTTGGAGCTGTTGAGCTCGCCATTGCAGGGAAGACAGCGATGGCCGGATGGCGTCGAAGAGGTCCTGCGTCGCGTGGCTGAAGCTCCTGGCCTGGACGGCGGACGCGGGATCACCGGTGAGGTTGACCTCTCGCTGCCTGGGGGCGCCGTCGACGCCAGCCCCGCCGGTTGACGCTCGCGGTCCTCTCTCCATGCTCCCCGTGAGCGCGGGTTGCCCGCGCAGGGAGGGACCATGTCCAGGACAGCGTCGGACGAGACGAGGAAGATCCGCTACGCCGTCGTCGGGGCGGGCAACATCGCGCAGGTCGCCGTGCTGCCGGCGTTCAAGAACGCCGCCGAGAACTCGGAGCTCGTCGCGCTCGTCTCGGGTGATCCCGAGAAGCTCGCCGCGCTGGGCGAGCGCTACGGCGTCACCGAGCGCGGCGGGTACGACGAGCTCGAGGACATCCTGAAGCGCGCGCGCGCCGACGCGGTGTACATCGCCCTGCCCAACGCGATGCACCGCGCGTACACCGAGCGCGCCGCGGCGGCCGGCGTCCACGTGCTCTGCGAGAAGCCCATGGCCATGACCGAGGAGGACTGCGAGGCGATGATCCGCGCCACGAAGGACCGCGGCGTGAAGCTGATGATCGCCTACCGTCTCCATTTCGAGGAGGCGAACCTGCAGGCCATCGAGATCGCGCGCTCGGGCAAGCTCGGTGAGGTGCGCGCGTTCACCTCCCTGTTCACGCAGGTGGTGCGCCCCGGCGACATCCGCACGCGGAGCGACGAGGGCGGCGGTGCGCTGTTTGACCTCGGCGTTTACTGCGTCAACGCCGCGCGGTACCTCTTTCGTGAGGAGCCGACCGAGGTGCTCGCGACGAGCCTGCGGCTCGACGAGAAGCGCGCCAAGGACGTCGACGAGACCACCGCGGCCATTCTGCGCTTCCCGAGCGGCGCGGTCGCGCAATTCATCGTCAGCCAGGGGCTCGCGAGCGTGTCGTCGTTCCGCCTCGCGGGCACCGAGGGCGACCTCCGCGTGGAGCCGGCCTTCGATTACACGGCCGACATCAAGCATTACCTGACGGTGGGCGGGAAGACGGAGGAGAAGACGTTCAAGAAGCGGGACCAGTTCGCTCCCGAGCTCGTCTATTTCTCGCGCTGCCTCCTCGAGGGCAAGGAGCCTGAGCCGTCGGGCCTCGAAGGGCTCGCCGACGTGCGGGTGATGTTCGCGATCCAGAGCTCCGCCGCGAGCGGGAGGGTCGAGGCGATCCCGCCGCTCCATCCGGAGCAAAGGCCCGACATGCGCCAGAACATCAAGAAGCCCCCGGTCGACGCGCCGGAGCCGGTGAAGGCCCCGTCGCCGTCGGAGCAGTGAGGCGGCGACCCGACCCGATCCCAGGCCGCAAGCTCCGGGGAGGCCCTGCTGGGTCGCTCCAGCGGGCCCCTGGCCGAGCGCCGACGCGGCTCCCGCGCGCGCGCTCCTCGCGCCGTCACCCTTCGAGGTAGGAGCCGAGCTCTCGTTGCCGCGAGCGCATCCGGAGCTTCTCGAGCAGCTTCGCCTCGATCTGGCGGATGCGCTCCCGCGTCAGCGAGAACGACTGCCCGATCTCCTCGAGCGTCTCGTCCTCGTTGCCGTCGAGGCCGAAGCGGCGCCGCAGGAGCTCGCGCTCGCGCGGCTGCAGCGAGTCGAGCAGCTCGCGCGTCTGCTCGATCAGGCGGCGCCGGGCCAGCATCTCGGCGGGCGTGGGGTCCTCGTTGGCCAGCAGATCGCCGAACCGGGTGTCGCCCTCCTCGCCGACGGGGGCGTCGAGGCTGAGCGGCTCGAGGGCGAGCTCGCCGATCACGCGCACCTTCTCCACGGAGAGGCCGCTGCGCTCCGCGACCTCCTCGACGGAGGGCTCGCGCCCGCGCTCCTGCACCAGGTCTCGCCGGGCGCGCACCACCTGGCTCCGGATCGCGGTGAGGTGGACCGGCATGCGGACGGGCTTCCCCTGGTTGAGGATCGTCCGCTTGATGGCCTGCTTGATCCACCACGCGGCGTAGGTGCCGAAGCGGTGGCCGCGGCGGTACTCGAACTTGTCGGCGGCGCGGATCAGGCCGAGGTTCCCTTCCTGCACGAGGTCGAGCAGCGGGACGCCGAAGCGCTGGTGCTCCCGCGCGATGGCGACCGCGAGCCGGAGGTTCGCCTGGACGAGCTCCGACTTCGCCTGGGCGACCGCGCGACGCCCCCGGGCGATCGCCGCGATGGTGGCCGCGATCGGCGCGCGCTCCGCCCCGTCGGCCTCGGCCGCCGCGGTGCGCAGGCTTTTCTCGATGCGCTCCTCGAAGGCCGGATCGAGCCGCAGCTCGGCGAGGCCCGCGGCGAGGCCGGCCAGGGCGATCTCGACGTCCTCCTCATCCTGCCGGGCGACGCGCTCTGCGTCCCGCTGCCGGTCGACGAGCGCCCGGGCGACGCCGAGCAGCCCCACGAGCCGCGTCGTGCACGCGTCCGCCTCGGGATCGTTCGCGTCGGTCTCGCACAAGAGGTCCCGGACGCTGAGCGCTCCGTTCTCGACGTCCTCCGCCGTGAAGGCGAGCTCGCGCAGGGCGACGGGCGAGCGGACCCATGCCTCGAAGCACGCGAGCGCGCCCGCCTCGATGCGGCGGCCGAGCGCGACCTCGCCCTCGCGCGTGAGCGGCTGGCTGCCGGCGAGCGACCGGAAGTACAGCTCCGTCGCCCCGAGCGTGGCTTGCGTGCCAGCGGTCTTCGCGCGGCGCGCCGGAGCGCGCTCACCCCCGCGCCCGGCCGCGGCTCCGCGCCCGGCCGTGGACCCGCGCCCGGCCGCGGAATCGATGGAAACGGGAGGACTCGATTCGGACTCGCTCGCCGGTAGCGAGGAACGGAACCTCATTCAATGCGCTCCAGTGTTGCCGCTGCTTCGTGCCTGACCTCGAAGGGTGTGAAGGGGCACGATCATCGAGGCGCCTCGTTATCCTAACCGCCAAGGACGTAAATAGGAAAACGAATCGCTCGCTGATTTGGCGCATTTGCACGGCGTTTTTCGGGGTCGTCCGCCGGCCGGAGCGGAGCGTCTCTCCGCCGGCGCAGGCGGCCGCGCGGTCGCGTCGCCGGACGAGCGGGCACGGCCCGCTGGAGCCGTCGGTGTTTCACCCCGATGCGGTCTTGTCGTCGCTTGCCGTTGGAGCCTGTCGTCGGACGTGGTGAGGACGGCGCCGGACGGACAGGGCGGCGCTGGAGTAGCCGCCCGGGCGCGGCATCGGGCGCCTGGCCCCTGGGCCGCGATCGTGCGCCCTCTTGAGCCGTGCGCCGCGCCTCCGGGGACTTCAGGGCAGGAGCCTCGCTTGACCCGCCCCCTGAAGCTCGTCCGACCGCTGCCGCCGTCTCCCAGGTACGCCTTCGCGGGGGACGACGCGGCGCTCGTGGACGGGTTCCGGCGGGGCGATTTGCGGGCGCGCTCCGCCCTGTACCACCGGTACGCCGAGCACGTCCACCGGGTGCTCTACCGGCTGATTGGCTTCCACCGCGACCTCGCGGACCTGCACCACGACGTCTTCGTGCGCGCGCTCGGCTCGCTGCCGACACTGGAGGACCCGAGCGCGCTCAAGGGCTGGCTCACGATGATCGCGGTGCACGTGGCGCGCTCGTGGATCACCCGCAAGAAGCGGCGCAGCTGGCTCTGGTTCCTGCCGAGCGAGGAGCTGCCCGAGGTCGAGTCCGGCGCGGCGTCGGGCGAGGTGCTGGACGCCCTGCGGGCGACCTACGCGGTCCTCGACGCGCTCCCGGTGGAGGAGCGGATCGCCTTCGCGCTCCGGTTCATCGACGGCATGGAGCTCACCGAGGTGGCCGCGGCGTGCGAGACCTCGCTGGCGACGATCAAGCGGCGGCTCGCCCGCGCGTGCGCCCGCTTCGGGGCCGAGGCGCGCAAGCAACCCGTGCTCGAGGCGTGGCTCGATGGAGGTACCCGGTGGGGCAATCCGAGCGATCGCTGACCGCCCTCGGGCGGCACGTGGCCGAGCTGCAGGACCGGGCGGCGGCGGCGCGGCTCGACCTGGAGCGCGGGCGCGCGCGGTTGCTCGAGGCGGAGCTGCCCGATCGCCGGTCGGAGGACCGCGCCGGCGGGAACCCCGGTGCGCCGCGGCTCGTGAGGACCTCCGGCGAGGGGCGCGCGAGCGGGGCCATCGCCCGGGCGCCTGCGCGGCCGCTCGCGACCCGGCTCGCCGCGTCGCTGGCGGCGGCGCTGCTCCTCGTCGCGATCGCGGTGGTGCTCGTGAAGCGCTCGCGCGGTCCGATGGGCTTCGAGCTCGGGACGACCGAGGCGGGGGTGGTCGGGGCGTGGATCGCGGCGCCCCCCGAGGCGGAGCTCCCGATCCGGTTCTCGGACGGCTCGCTGCTCCGCCTCGCGCCGGGCGGGCGCGCCCGCGTCGTCGCGGTGGACGCGGAGGGCGCAGAGGTCGCCCTGGAGCGGGGCGCGCTCGACCTGTCGGTCGTCCACCGGGAGCGCTCGCGCTGGACGGTGCGGGTGGGTCCGTTTCAGGTGCACGTGATCGGGACGCGTTTCGAGACCCGGTGGGACCCGGTGACCGAACAGTTCGAGGTGGCCTTGCGCGAGGGGGCGATCACCGTCTCCGGACCGGTCGTGGGAGATTCGCGCACCGTCCGTGCCGGCGAGCGGCTCGTGATTTCGCCCGCGACGAATACGCTCGAGGTGGGGCCGATCGATGCGACGTTGACCGACGCAACCCCGGTCGGCGGCGCAACCCCGGTCGGCGGCGCAACCCCGGTCGGCGGTGCAACCTCGGTCGGCGGCGCAACCCCGGTCGGCGGCGCAACCCCGGTCGGCGGCGCAACCTCGGTCGGCGGCGCAACCCCGGTCGGCGGCGTGGACCCGGTCGGCGGCGCAACCCCGGTCGGCGGCGCAACCCCGGTCGGCGGCGCAACCCCGGTCGGCGGCGTGGACCCGCCGAGCGCTCATGCGGGCGCCGAGGGCTCGTCCGCCCCCACGGTGGCCACTCCGCCGCTGGCGCCCCTGGAGACGCCCCGCTGGCGAGCCCTCGCCCTCGACGCCAGGTACAAGGAAGCCCTCGCCGCGGCGGAGCGCGAAGGCTTCGACGCCATCTGCGAGGCCGGGACCGCCGGCGACCTGCACGCCCTCGGCGACACGGCCCGCCTCGGCGGCAGCTCGGCGCGCGCCGTCCAGGCCTTCACCGCCCTCCGCAGGCGATTCCCCGGCTCGCCCGAGGCGGCATCCGCAGCGTTCCTCCTCGGGCGGATCGCCCAGGACCAGCTGAAGGACGATGCCGGCGCTGCGGGCTGGTTCACCCGGTATCTGAGCGAGCACCCGGCCGGCGCGTTCGCCGCCGATGCTGCGGGACGCCTCGTCGAGACAGAGGACAAGCGGGGCGACAAGGCGGGCGCTCGCCGCGCGGCGGAGCGCTATCTCGCCGCGTATCCGAGCGGCTCGCACGCGGAGTATGCCAGGCGCCTGCTCGCGCGCAGCGCGACGCCGGCTGCTCCCGGCGGCTCGACCGGCAATCCGGGAGCCGCCCCCGATCCCCCGGCGCCGTGACACGCCGCTCCCCGGTGCCCCTCCTCCTCGCCCTCGCCACCCTCGCGGCGGGGGCCGCGCTCGCGGCGGGCGCGCACGCCGACGAGGCCCGCGAGGAGGCCCCCTCGACCATCGCCGTCCTCTGCCCGCCGGGCGATCGCTTCGGCCTGCGGATCGTCGCCGAGCTCGAGTCGCTCGGCTTCCGCGCGGAGATCCTCGACCCCGCGGCCGAGCCGGCGACGCGCGCGTCCCTCGAGGCCTCGGCGCGCCGGGCGGGCGCGATCGCCGCGATCCGCGCCGTCCGCTCCGGGCCCGGCGTCGAGGTGTGGATCGCCGACCGGGTCACCGGCAAGACCGTCCTCCGCGAGATGGCGGGCGGCGCGGACGACGACGGCGGCGCGCCCGACCGCGACGCCGCGCTCGCGCTCCGCGTCGTCGAGCTCCTGCGCGCCAGCCTCCTCGAGGCCTCCCTGCCGGCGCCGCCGCCCGGAGAGCTGCCCGCAACGCCGGAAATCCGCGAGAAGCTGCGCGTCCCGGCGCCCGCCGCGCTCGCTGGCGAGCCGGCGCCGGCGCTCCGGTTCTCGCTCGCTCCCGGCGCGCTGCTGAGCCCGGGCGGCCTCGGCGTATCGGCCAGCGCCGACCTCGGCCTCGCCTGGATGCCGAGCGAGCACGTCGGCGTCTTCGCGCTCGCGGCGATCCCGCTGAGCAGCGCGCGGCTCGAGCGATCGCACCTGAGCCTCGACCTCTCGGCCCTGTTCGCCGGCGGGGGGGTGCGCTTTGCCACCCGCGAGGGCCGGATGGCTCCCTCGGTGGATCTCGGCCTGGCTGTCGTCTCGCTCTGGAGCTCGGGGAGGGTCGTCAGCTCGGGCTTCCTCGGTGGCGAGTCCACCGCCGTGACCGTCGCCCCCTTCGCGCGCCTCGGCGTCGCCTTCGCGGTGACACCCGCGTTCCGCCTCCGCGCCGACCTCCTCGCCAGCGTGATCGCTCGAGGGGTCTCGATCCAGATCGCCGAGCACGACATCGTGACCTGGGGACAACCGATCCTGCTCACGTCGGCCGGCGTCGACTTCGGGTGGTTCTGATGAGCCGTCTCCGCGCCGCCGAGGGACTCCACATCAGGAACCTGATCCGGAGGTCAGCGAATGAAGCGACGAACGATTGTCCTCGGAGCCGTGGCCATGTTGAGCCCCACGCGTCCGAGAGACTTCAACTGAAGAGCCTGTCATGGAGATTGAAGAACCTGTCACGGAGGTACACCAATGAAGCGCTTCCTCATGGCTCTCGGAATGCTGGCGATCGTGAGCACCGGGTGCGACGAGATCGTGTTCGTGCCGGAGGTGGACTGGACGGACCCGTCCGATCCGGGCCCCACCCCGCCTGACGATCCCCCGCCTCCTGAAGAGGGCGACCCTCCGGTGCCGGGCGCCGTCGCGGTGCGGGCCGGCGACGTGCCTCCCGATCTCGGTTTCGGGATGTGGGAAGACCCCGAGACGACGCTCCTCATCTTCGACAGCGATGCCCAGGAGTGCATCCCCACCGTGATCAAGGCGACGTGCGACAACGCACCCATCTGGCAGCTCATCCTCTACATACCATCCGAGATTGACATGGACACGCCGGGGCTCATCGATCTGACGGATCCGCGGATCGCCTTCCGCGAGACGGTATCCGAGAACCACTCCGGGTGCTCCTTCGGGGGCGGGGGAGGTGCCTTCACCGGCTACCGGGGCACGCTCGAGATCGTCAGCAGCGACGAGACCTCTCTCTTCGTGAAGCTGCGCGGCGCCGGCATGAGAAACCAGGTGAACGGCGATTACACGGTCGAGCGCTGCGGCGCAGCGGCCGCGCTGGCGCCTGACGAGTGATCTTCCACGAAGCCCGCGCCCGCTCGCTCCGGCGGCCGGGCCTGCCCCCGGTCCGGTCCGCCGAGCCCGCCCTCGCGCGCGGCGCGCGATCTGCCGGCGCTCCCCGCCTCGCCGCCGCCTGGTAGGCTGCCGCGTCCGCGCCTATGCTTCACGCCCGCGCTGCCTGCGGGGCGCGCAGGGAGCCAGGCGATCCAGGAGCGACGCGGATGATCCAGATCTTCGGCACGGCCAAGTGCAAGGCGACGCGGGCGGCGCAGCGGTTCTTCGCCGACCGGAGCATCAAGGTGCAGCTCGTCGAGCTGCGCGAGAAGGGCCTCTCCAAGGGGGAGCTCGCGAGCGTGGCGCGCGCGGTGGGCGGCATGCGCGCGCTCTACGACGCGGAGGGCGCGCGGGTGAAGGAGCGCGGCCTCCAGCACCTCGGCCCGAGCGAGGCGCGGCTCGCCGAGCTCCTCGTGGACGATCCGCTCCTGCTCCGCACGCCCATCGTGCGCGACGGCGCGCGCGCGTGCGTGGGCCTGGCCGAGGCCACATGGAAGGCCTTCGCGGAGGCAGCGAAGGCCGGCTGAGGCGCCCAGGGGACGGTCGCGGAGGGGCATCGAGAGGCGCGTCGCCACGCTGCTTGCGCGGCGGGCTTTCCCCCGCCTCGCCGCGGACGGACGTCGTGTCCGGGGTACCGGTACGGGGGCGCGCGCCACCGCTCGTCCTCACCCCGCCGGCGCGCGCCCGTACTCCTTGAGCTTGCGGTACAGCGTCGACACGCCGATCCCGAGCTCCGCCGCAGTCCGCGTCTGGTTGCCGCCGTGGCGCGTCAGCGCCGCGAGGATGTGCTCCTTCTCGACGTCGCCGAGCGTCCGCGCGCGCTCGCGGCGCGGAGGCGGATCATCCCCTGCAGCGTGTGGATGCGCCCGCCCGCGTTGCGCCACGCCTCGTCGCTCTCCAGCGCGAGCTCGGGTCCCGTCGTCTCCAGGACGGCGCCACGTGCCCGAGCGGGGCACGCCGAGGGGGCCGCGCGTCAGAGGGGCTTGACCGCCGGTGGCGCGCCGCATCGGAGATCACAGCGACCTCCTCGAACGGTAGCGTGAGTAGCAACCCGGGCAGCGCCACTCCATCATCCTTAGCCCGTTCGCGTCGACGGTCCGTGTCAGCCGCCAGCCATAGCGAGAGCTGATGAGCGTGTAGTTCGTCTCCGTCTTTGGCGCAGGTGTACCGCAATCCACGCACTGCTGTGCTACACGCTGCTCGCTGTCCGGTGACTCTCTCATCGTGAGACCCGACCCGGAAGGCGGCGCGCTCTTGGGGCCGTCGATCGTGCGACCCGACCCGGAAGGAGGCGCGCTCGTGGGGCCGTCGATGGCGCGACCTGACCCGGAAGGAGGCGTGCTCTTGGGGCCGTCGAGCGTTCCCGGGTAGAATGAATCGCGTCTCGTCGCCGACATCTGCTCCTCAGGGGGTGCGCCGAATCTCCGCTGAGCGTGTCGCCTCGCCCGTCCGCAGGGTGCCCGGGGTCCAGCAGTCCCAAGTGTACCGAAGCGCGTCTCGGGTGCCAAGTTGATCTCCCACGGGACGGCCGGGATCGAGGCCATCTGCAGCTCGGCGGGGGCCTGTAGGCCGGCGCGGCTGCGACGTCCTCGCCATCCTCGCCGTCCTCCGCCATCCTCGCCCGGGCGCGCGGCCGCCGTCAGCGCTCGTGGCGCTTTTCCTTTTCCTCGACGTGGTGCCGTCGACGCTCCGCGCGAGGCTTCTTCGTCGGCTTGGCCGGGGTCGCCGGCCTGGCCGTCGCCCCCGCCTTGACCGTCGCGTTCGCCTTGACCGTCGCCCGCGCCCTGACCTTGGCCGCCGGTCGGGCCGCGGGCGCCGGTCGGGCCGCGGGCGCCGGCCGGGCCGCGGGCGCGCGGTGTACGTGGCCGTGCTGCACGTGGTCGCGGTGTACGTGGCTGTGCTGCACGGGGTCGCGCTTCACGTGGTGATGGTGGTGATGGGCTCGGCGCCGGTCGAAGTCGACGCGGTAGTGGACAAGCGCGCGCGGCTCGTTGCGGTAGTAGACCCAGCCGTGGCGCGATGGATAGTACCAGCGGCCGTCCACGTAGTAGACGTAGGTCCCGCGGTAGTACACGCGCGGGTAGGTCTCGATCTGGACCGGCGCCGCCGCGATGTGAACGACCGGCTCCTCGTACACTGCGAACTCCTGGTACGTGACGGTCGCAGGCGCGGCGGCCCTGGTGTGGACTTCCGCCGCGCACCCGGTCGCGCCGAGGAGCGCGAGCGCGACGAGCGCGGCCAGCACGGCGAGCCTGCTGCGCTGCGGGGCATGGGCGGTGGGTCTGGGGAAAGAGGTATCGAGGGCTGTCACGTTCATCTCCATGGGGTTCACAGGAGCAACTGCGGTGCCATCCGGCGGCCCGGGGGCCGGCGCCCGCCGCCTGGCAGCGCGCCTGCTCCTGGTATAGCGCTTGCTGGCCCTTCGCGCATCGGCGCGACAGCGCCAGACTTGGATAAAGGAAGACGACCCCCATGGAACTCTCGAAGGTGCTCTCCGGTCTCACTGGCTGCGTCCTCGCCACCGCCTCGCTCACGGGGTGCATCATCGTCGATCATGACGACCACGACCCCTTCACGAGCGGCTCGCTCACCGTCGCGCTGACCATCGGCGGCAGCAACGACCCGTGGGAGTGCTTCGAGCACGACGTGAGCGGGCTCGCGGTCAGCGTCGAGGACGAGGATGGCTACGTCGTCGATGTCGTCGGGGACTGCGATGATTTCGGCTTCACCATCGACGACCTCTACGAGGGGTACTATGACGTCGATGTCTGGCTCGTGGATTTCGAGGGATACGCGATGAGCGATATCGTGCGCGTCGAGGGCGTCGACGTGCTCGATGGCCTCGACACGCTCGTGAGGGTCGACTTCCCGACGAGGTGGATCGATCGCTGACGAGGCTCAGAACGGCTCCGTCGACGGGCGCACGTCGCTCTCGACCTCGCGGCCGGCGAACGCCGGCAGGTTACCCGCCTCGGGGCTCGACGAGGTCGTCCCCCGGCGGAGCGCTCCACGAACGCACGAAGAAGGGCCACGCGTCGTGGAGATACAGGCCGAAGGGGACCCACCAGACGAGATCGTTCGTCAGGCAGAGCACGGCGGACCGGGGCGGCCACTGCCCGCTCACGACCAGGGCCGCGAGGCCGATGGGCCCGAGGACCTTGCCGAGCAGGCCGACGGCCGCGAGGAGAAAGCCGCGTTCCGGGGCCCGCGCGACCTCCGCATAGAGGATGGCGTACACCCCGACCACCATCCCGAGGCAGGCGAAGATGGCGGGGTGGTTGAGGGGCGGCATGCCGGCGAAGCGAAACAGCCATTGCGGGTCGAGCGCCGCGTAGAGCCCCCAGCAGGCGTTGTAGAGGGCGGCGAGCGAGAAGACGGCGCGGTGCAGTCGGCGGCGGGCGATCATGCGGCCTTCGGGCGGCAGGCGTGAGGGGCGCACGGAGGCATCACGGGCATGCCGGCGAGGATACCAGCTCGGGCGACCGTGAGCGCGACGATCAGAGCCGTTCCAGACGAGGACGGCGATCGCGTTCTTCGGACGTGGTCCGGATCGAGGAGACCGCCGAGACACCAGGAGAGATCATGAACCTCTTCGCTTGGCGTCCCTGGCGTCCTGGCGGTTCATCTCCTTCGGGTCCGCCCACCGCTCCGGAGATCGCGGGCGCGATGGGGCCGATGCGGCGCGCGGGCGGTGAGAAGGCGCTGCTGAGAGGGTCTTCTGCGGCTCGCCTTGCTACTGGTCCGGCTGACTCTCTTGCTGCTGCGCGTAGGCCTGGTGGCCTTGCTGCTGGACGCGCTGCTGCTGCCCGAGCTGGGCGCCCTGCTGCTGGCCGCGCTGCTGAACGCCTTGCTGCCCGTACTGGGCGCCCTGCTGCTGGCCGCGCTGCTGAACGCCTTGCTGCCCGTACTGGGCGCCCTGCTGCTGGCCGCGCTGCTGAACGCCTTGCTGCCCGTACTGGGCGCCCTGCTGCTGGCCGCGCTGCTGAACGCCTTGCTGCCCGTACTGGGCGCCCTGCTGCTGGCCGCGCTGCTGAACGCCTTGCTGCCCGTACTGGGCGCCCTGCTGCTGGCCGCGCTGCTGAACGCCTTGCTGCCCGTGCTGGCCGCGTTGCTGCTGGCCGCCTTGCTGCCCGTGCTGGCCGCGTTGCTGCTGGCCGCCTTGCTGGTCTTGCTGCTCCTGCAGCAGCGAGCAGAAGAGCTGCTCCGCCTCTCTCAGGTGCTGCTCGACGTGCGCTCGCATCGCCTTCACGTGAGAACGGAGCCTCGCGTTGTCCGTGCTCGCGATCCTCGGCATGTCGAGGAGCTCGAGCGCGCGGCGATGGAAGGAGACCTGCGCCCAGATGAAGGCGATGTCGAACTCGGTGCCTTTCTGGTCCTCCAGCGATTCGGTCAGCTCGGTCGAGCTGGTCTCCAGCTGCTGGCAGCGCGGGCAGGCCTCGAAGTTGACCCTGCCGCCCTGCGACAGCTCCGCCCCGCGCTGCCCGGCCTGGGAGTGCTCCTCGATGATCTGCTCGGCGTAGCGCTGGACCTCCGGGGACTCCGCCTTGCCTCGAGCGATCTCCGACAGCTCGACCTCCTTCTGGTGGATGAGCGAGACCAGCATCGTGATCTCCGCCTCCGACGCCTGCTGCATCGCGCCTCGCTGGCCGGGCTGCCTGCGGTCTCCCTTCCTGTCGCCTCGACTGCCGATCTCGCCGCGGCCTCCTTGCCTGCCGCCCTGATAGCCGGCCTGCTCGCCGCACGCCTGCGTGCCGCCCGCGCGCTGGCCGCCGGCCTGCTCGCCGCCGCGCTGCCCGCCGCCTTGCTGGCCCGGCTGCCGGCGGCCTCCCTGCCTGCCGCCGGCGTGCTCGTGGTCGCGTTGCCCGCCGCTCCTGTCCGCGCCTCTCGCGCCCTCTCCGCCTGTCTGGCCGCCGCTCCTGCCGTCGGCGCCCGTGGGGCCCCTGCCGGTCCCCTCGTCGCCGGACGTCCCGTCGCGGTCCGTCTCGGCATCTTCGTCGCCGCCGATGCAGCCGCTAGCCCCGGCGAGTACAATGCTCCCAGCGAACATGATCGCCATGAGGCGACCTGAACGATAGCCCAACATCTGCTTGCTCCTTGCTCGATATCGGCGCGCTGTCGCGCTCACCTGCCGGTTATCGGCCCCCAACATCTGGGTTCGCGCAACGGGGATGGTGAGCGAGGTGGAGCCCGAAGCCAGCATCGTCTTTTCCCCGAGAGCCCCCGCGCCACCGGCGCGATCACCGCGAGAATCGAAGTCCCGCTCAACGTCGACCCTGGCCGTCCCAAAGCAGCCAGCCCGCAGCAGCGGTTCTCCCGCGACGACCTGCCCGCGCGCCGGGGCGCCGCGCCGAGAGCCGCCGTCCGCCCCCGTCCGCGCCGGCGCGAGCCGGACAGGCGCGCACGCACCTGTCCGGCGGCGGCGCCGCTCTCGCGCCGCCTTTCGCCGCGCCGCCGATGAGCGTAAGCTCCGGGCGGCGTCCGACCGAGCGATGCCTCGGCCCTGCTCCGAGCCTCCGGTCGCGGTCACTCTATGGGAACCTCCGCTCACCCCCGCCCGCCTTCCGGGCCCTCGATCAGCGTTGACTCGACGGACATCGAAGCCCTGAAGCGGGAGATCGAGCGGCTCCGCGTCGTGGCCTCCCGCGATCGCGGGTGGCTCGACGCCGTGCTCGAGCACAGCCCGCACGGCGTCATCCTCTGCGACGCCTCCGGCAAGCTCGTCCTGCACAACCGTGCGGCGGAGCGCATCTGGGCCGGCAGCGCCTCGACCGAGTCGATCCAGGACTGGACGCTGTATCGCGCCTTTCACGAGGATGGCCGCCCGTACGAGGCCGGCGACTGGGCGATGGCGCGCGCGATGGCCGCACGGCAGGTCATCGAGAGCGAGGAGACCCGGATCCAGCGCTTCGACGGGACGCGGGGCATGGTCCTCGGGAGCGCCGCGCCGCTCATCGGGCCCGGAGGCGAGCTCGAGGGGGGGATCTCGGTGTTCGCCGACGTCTCCCGCCTGAAGCAGGTCGAGGCGGAGCGCGGCGAGCTCGCGGCGCAGCTCACGAGGCGCGTCGAGGAGCTCGATCGCAGCGCCCGGCTCACCCAGGCGCTGCTCGCGGTCAGCTCCGCGCTGAGCGGCGCGGTCACGGTCGAACAGATGTCCACCGCCGTCCTCCGCGACATCCACCGCGTGCTCAACGCCTCGACGACGATGATGTACGCGGCGGACGAGGCGGCCGGGGTCGCGACGCTGATCGGCCAATGTGGGCTCGAGGCGCAGCGCGCGACTCCTTACGTGACCGTGCCGCTCGACGCCCGACTGCCGCTCTCGGAGGCGCTCCGGGAGCGGCGGCCGATCTGGGTGGGTACGAAGAGCCGCCTGCACGCCGGGTACCCCGAGCTCGCGGCGCTCAGGCCTGCTCGCGACGACATCGAGGCGCTCGCCGTCCTGCCGATCATCACCCACGGAGCGCTGCTCGGCGGGCTCTCGTTCTCGTTCGCGACCGAGCGGGCGTGGACCGATGAAGAGCGCGAGTTCTTGCTCAGCGTGGCCGCGCAGTGCGCATCGGCGCTGGACAGGGCGCGCCTGCTCGAGCAGGAGCGCGAGGCCCGCGCGCGCGCCGAGATGCTCGCGGCCGAGCTCGAGCGGCAGCAGGCGACGCTTCGCCTGCTGAGCGAGGCGGGCGCCGTGCTCTCGAACTCGCTCGACGACGAGGCGCGGCTCACGCACCTGACCCACCTCGCGGTCCCCACGCTGGCGGACTGGTGCGCTGTCGACATGCTGAACGGCGACACCATCGAGCGCGTGGCCGTTCACCACGGCGATCCGGCGAAGATCGAGCTGGGAGAGCGCCTGCGGGCGATGTCGCCGCCCCGGCCCGACGCCGCGACGGGCGTGCCCGCGGTCATCCGCACCGGCCGCCCCGAGTGGGTGGCCGACATCCCGGGCTCCGTGCTCGAGTCCGCCGCGCAGGACCCCGAGCACCTGCGCCTCATCCGGTCGCTCGGGCTCAGGTCCTACGTCGTCGTCCCGCTCCGGGGGCGCGAGCGGACCATCGGCGCGCTCACGCTGGTCCACGCCGAGTCGGGCCGTCGCTTCAGCGAGGCCGACGTCGCGCTCGCCGAGGAGCTCGCGAACCGCGTGGCCTTGCTGATCGACAACGCGAGGCTGTTCCAGCAGGTCGACGCGTCCCGCCAGCAGCTCGCGGGCCTGTTCAACCAGGCGCCCGCCGGCATCTGCATCCTGCGCGGCCCCCGGCACGTCTTCGAGCTGGTCAATCCGACGTATCATGACATCCTCGGCGGTCGAGAGGTGATGGGCAGGCCGATCCGGGAGGCGCTCCCCGATCTGGAGGGCCAGGGCATCTTCGAGCTCCTGGATCGGGTCTACCGGAGCGGGCAGCCCTACGTCGGCACGTCCGTGCCCCTCCGCCTCCGCCGCGGCGCCGCGGGCATGGAGGAAGAGCGCTTCTTCAACTTCGTCTATCAGGCGATGCGCGCGCAGGGCGGCAGCACCGAGGGCGTCATGGCGTTCGCCTTCGAGGTGACCGACCAGGTGCTGGCGCGTCGTCACGTCGAGCATCTCGCGATCGAGCTCTCCACGAGCGAGGCGCGCCTCCGCACGCTGGTCCAGGCGACCACGGCCATCGTGTGGACGACCACGCCGGAGGGGAAGATCATCGAGAGCTCGCCGAGCTGGCGCGAGTTCACTGGCCAGGACGACGCCGAGTACCTGCGCGGCGCCTTCATGGAGGTGATTCACCCGGAAGATCGGGAGGCGACGGCGCGGGCCTGGTCGGACGCGACGGCGCGCGGGGCCGTTTACGAGGCCGAGTACAGGCTCCGCCGGAGGGACGGCACGTATGCCTATACCGTGGCGCGCGCGGCGCCCGTCCGCGCGACGGACGGCAGCATTCGCGAGTACGTGGGCTGCAACATGGATATCAGCCTGCAGCGCGAGGCCGAGCGGCTTACTCGAGAGCACGCCGAGGTGCTCGAGACGCTCCACGAGGTGGGGCAGGCGCTGTCGGCGGAGCTCGAGCTCGACGCGCTCGTCCAGTCGGTCATCGACGCCGGGACGAAGCTCTCCGGCGCGGCGTTCGGCGCGTTCTTCTACAACGTGAACGACGCGCAGGGCGTCAGATCCGTGCTGTATGCGGCCTCGGGGGCGCCGAAGGAGGTCTTGTCGCGCTTCCCGATGCCGCGGAGCACGGCGGTGTTCGCGCCGGCGTTCAGCGTCGATGGCGTGATCCGCCTCGACGACGTGACCCGGGATCCGCGTTACGGCACGGACCCCTCTTCTCAGGGCCCGCCGGAAGGGCACCTCGCCGTCACGAGCTACCTGGCCGTCCCCGTCGTCTCCCGGAGCGGCAAGGTCATCGGCGGCATGCTCTTCGGTCACCCGAGGCCGGGGGTCTTCACCGAGCGTTCCGAGCGCGTCACCGTCGGTCTCGCCGCCCAGGCGGCGGTGGCGATGGACAACGCCCGGCTGTTCCGTGAGGCGCAGTCGCTCATCCGCGCGCTGGAGCGGACCAACGCCGAGCTCGACCAGTTCGCGTACGTGACGAGCCATGACCTGAAGGCGCCGCTCCGCGGTATCGCGAGCCTCGCCCAGTGGATCGAGGAGGACCTGTCGGACAGGCTCACCGCAGAGACGCGCCACCAGATGGAGATGCTGCGCGGGCGCGTGCGGCGCATGGAGGCCTTGATCGAGGGGATTCTGGCCTACTCCCGCGCTACGAGGTTCCGCGAGAAGCCGGAGAGCGTTGACCTCGAGAAGCTTGCGCGGGAGGTGGTCGAGCTCATCGCCCCCAGGCCGCCGGCGCGGGTCACGCTCGACGTCCCGCCCGCGATCCTAAAGACGTACAGGGTGCCGCTGCAACAGGTGCTGATGAACCTGATCACCAACGGGCTCAAGCACGCCGGCCGCGACGATGCGACGGTGTTCATCTCCGCCCGGGAGCAGGGCGACAGGTACGAGATCGCGGTGTCGGACAACGGGACGGGTATCGCGCCTGCGTTCCAGGAGAAGGTGTGGGGGATGTTCCAGACGCTGCAGGCGCGGGACAAGGTGGAGAGCACGGGGATCGGCCTCGCCATCGTGCGGAAGATCGTGGAGAGCCGCGGTGGGCGGGCCTGGGTGGAGTCGGACGGCAAGAACGGCGCGACGTTCCGGTTCACGTGGCCGAAGAGGGAAGAGGCGCAGGGGGCGGCGTAGGGCTCTAAGGATAGTTCAGCTCGACGACGTTGCCGTCGGCGTCGACCGAGAGCTCGAACTCCACACCCCTGATCACGATGTTCGCTTCGTAGGAGAGCTTTCCGTCGTGCAGCTCTTCGTCCAGCTCCACGATCGAGCCGCCCTGGGCTGCGCGGACGAGCGCCCAGTAAGCCCCCGGCGGGAGCATGGCCATCGTGATGTCCCGCTCGATCAGCGTGCCGTGCGAGTCGATCCTCAACGCGTAGGTCCGCGTGGTGTTCCGGATATCGGCCTCGTAGACGACTTCTCCTCTATCTTCCTCGATTTCCATGCGTATCTCCAGGATCGCCGCGCCGGCTGCCTCGTTCTCGATCGCCCGGCGCGCGGGCTCGGTGACGCTGGCCAGAGGCACGATCCACGACTCGATCTCGCTGCCGATCACGTTGCCCTCGGCGTCGAGCTCCACCTCGTAATAGGTGTCGGCCAGGAGCAGATCGATCTCGTATGTCGCGACGCCACCGTCGATGTTCTCCTGCACCTGCAGGATCTGGATACCCTTCCCGAGGCGCATGAGCGCCGCGCCGACGGGCGCAGGGAGTCGATCCACAGCGATGAGCCGCTCGATGTCGTCCACCGTACCCGCCTTCGAATCCACCTGCTCCTTGGCTGGCGCGGAGCCGTGATCGTCAGATGTCGCGTGCGCAGAAGCAACGGATAACACGCACGGAATACACGCCAGGACGACGGACATCGACGCACTCGGGACAGCCTTACGTGTGTTCATTGGGCTCCTTTGTTCTACATGTATGCTGTAATGCGACACAAGGTGCCCGGGTAGGGGCGGCTTCATTTCGACGTGCTCGCGTGAGCATGCCGGCGATAAGCGTCTGTCCCGGACACTGTCTGAGGACTTCGTCGGACGCGGTGTCACGTCCCTCGGCGTCTCTGGAGCCGGAAAGGCCACAGCGGCCGGAGGAAGCAGCGCTCCCGTTCGCAATGTCGCCGCGCGACGACGCTCCGATGGATCTCGTCCCGAGCTTCCGAGCCGCGCCGTGAGCCGTGGCTGCCGCCGCTCTCGGGCACGGAGCAACACGTGGAAGATCCTCCGTGGGGGGCCGGCGGATCGAGCGCGCCGGCGACTCCTGTCGAGCCCGGGTGACTGGCACGCTCCACGCGCGCCCGAGCGCGCCACCCGCGCTCACGCCAGCCTGCGGAGCTGCTCCAGCCGCCGGCGCTGGTCGGTGTCGCGCCGCTTGATCTTCCCGGTCCTGAGCTCCTCGTACGGCCCGCACACGGGCCGGTAATCGCACTGCGCGCACGCCCCCTCGGCCGGCATCGGCAGGAGCGCCGCCCTGTCGATCGCGTCGCCGATGATCCCCGCCACCTGCGCGGCCGCCTCGCGCGCCCGCGCGTCCAGGTAGATCGGCACCTCGGCGAACCCGCCGGCGGACGTGCAGTAATAGAGCCGCCCCGACTCGACCTGCGTGCCCGGCGGCATGAGCTTCTCCAGCGCGAGCGCGTAGAGGACCGGCTGGAGCGCGCCGCCGCCGCTCACGACCGCGTCGCGCGGGGCCCGCGCCTTGCCCGTCTTGTAGTCGGTCGCCCGCATCGCGCCCCACACGCTCCGCTCGACAAGGTCGATCGACCCCCTGAGCCTGACCCCGCAGTCGAGCGCCACCGCCTGGTCCGAGCTCCCCGGGTCGCGGGTGGCGAGGCGGCGCGGCAGCCCGAACGACAGCTCGAAATGGATCGGCTCCCAGTCGCGGTCCTCCGCGGCGCGCCGCAGCCACTCGCGGAGGTCGGCCCGCACCGACGCGATGCCGTCGTCCCAGACGCGCTGGATCGCCGGCGCGAGCTCGTCCGCGTAGCGCGCGGCCACGCGGTCGAGCGCCCGATCGAGCTCGGCCCGCGCCTCGTCGAGCGAGGCCACGCTCACCGGCAGCTTGCCCGCGTCGCGCAAGGCGACAAGCACCTCGTAGAGCACGTCGTGCACGAGCCGGCCGCGCTGGAGCGGGTCGAGCTCCTCGATCGCCGCCGGCGCCGGGCGCGGCGCGAGCTCGTGCACGGCGTGGAGGAAGAACCGGTAGGGGCACGCGGCGAAGTGCTGGAGCGCGGTCGGCGAGAACGACCGGCGCCCGAGGGCGTGCCTCGCGAGCGCCTCGCGCGCCTCGGCGATCGGCTTGAACAGCCCGTCGGCGCTCGTCCAGCCCGGGATCCAGCGCCGCGCCCGGAACCGGAGCGCCCGCGCCAGGTGCGGGTTCGCGCCGAGCAGGTAGCGCGCGGTGCCGATGGTCCGGTCCTCCGGCAGGCTGAAGAGCGTCTCCAGGAGCGCGAGATCGTGCTCGGCCGCGTCGATGGCGTCCTCGGGCCGCGCCGGCGCGGGCCAGCCGATGCGCGCGGCGCCGCCCTGCTCGGCGCGGCGCTCGAGCTCGCCGAAGCCGGGCAGCCGGCCCTCGGCCGCGCGCAGGAGCTCGAGCCCGTAGAACGAAGGCACGCGCGGCCGGGACTGGTCCATGTCGACGCGCGGGTACGACACGACGAGCTTGCGGCGGGCCGCGCCGACCGCGAGCCGGAGCGCGAGCCGCTCGCGCGCCACCCGGTCGTCGCTCGTGTCGAGGCCCGAGGCGCCCCCGGCGATCGCCCGGCGGAGCGCGTCGCGGAGGATCGGGTCCTCGGTGACCTTCTGCGGGAAGATCCGCTCGGCGAGCCCGGGCACGAAGACCACGTCGAACGAGCGCCCGCGGGCGGCCTCGATGGGCGCCACGAAGAGGCGCCCGTCGCGGCGGGCGGCCGGGGGCAGCACGAGGTCCGTGAGCCGGTGCGCGAGGCAGAGGCGCACCTCGCCGAGATCCACCGGGCCGACGTCGGCCATCGGCGCGAGCTCGGCGAGCACCGCGAGCACGCGCTCGGGCCGCCTCAGCGCGCGCGTCGCGAGCGCCGAGAGCCGCTCGCGCCACGCGCCCCAGGTCGCGCGTTCGCCCGGGCTCGGCAGCGCCGCGAGCAGCGGCAGCGCGAAGTCGCGGAGCGCCGCGAGGTCCGCGAGCATCCGCGCGACGCGCGCGGCGTCGCGCTCCTCCGGGGCGCGCGAGAGCTGCAGCCGGAGCTCCCGCTCCAGGCCGGAGAGCCGCGCCTTCCACCGGTCGAGCCCGCCGATCACCGCCGCGTCGACGAGGATCCGCTCCCAGCGCCGCGGGGCGCGCAGGGTGCCGTCGTGCACGGGGGCGTCGGCGGGACTGGCTGTCGGATCGGGGGTGGCGGCTGTCGGATCGCCGTTATTGCCCGTCGAGGGGGAGTTATTGCCCGTCGAGGGGGAGTTATTGCCCGTCGAGGGGGAGTTATTGCCAGTCGAGGTGGAGTTATTACCAGTCGAGGTGGAGTTATTGCCCGTCGAGGGGGAGTTATTGCCCGTCGAGGTGGCGTTGTTGCCCGTCAGATCGGGATTCTCGTTCTCGGCCGGTGTGTCGTCGAAAGGCGCCTCGTCGAGCTCGCCGCGCAGGAGCGCGGGGAAGAAGTCGTCGTCCGGCGGCACCCACCGGTCGGCCTCGGACGCGGCCGGCGGCGGCTCGCCCGCGGGCGTGGCGTCGGGCACCTGCCCGAGCGAGAGGTACTCGGCGAAGCGCGACGCCGAGAGGTGCTCGGCCGCGCACGCGAGCAGCGCGAGGAGCGCGCGTCCCGCGGGATCGGGCTGGACCGAGCCCTGCGCGAAGTGCGCGGGGATCCCGGCCCGGCGCAGCGCCTCGACGAGGTGCGCGCGGTACTGCTCGGGCGCGCGCAGGAGGATCGCCATCCGCTCGAACGGCACGCCGCGGCCGGCCTCGCGCAGCGCGATGCGCGCGAGCTCCACGCACTCCCGGCTCTCCCCGGGCGCGGAGAGGATCTCCACCTCGTCGCCGAGCCCCGGGGCCTCGTCGGTCAGCGGGTCGAACAGGTGCTCCTGCAGACGCGCGAGCGAGGTGCTGGGCGCGCCCGGCGGCGGCCCGTCGCCCGGGTCGTCCGCGTCGGTGCCCGCGTCGGTGCCCGCGCCGGGGCCGTCGTGCGCGGCCGAGACCGCGGCCAGCGCGACCCGCCGCGGCGGCGACCGGAGCGCGGCCTCGAGGTGGCGCAGCGACGCGGCGTCGCCGGCGGGCACGGTGGCGAGCGCGTCGGGCGAGCGCGCGGCCATCGCCTCGAGGAGATCGCGCTCGAGCGCGAACCGCACCGGCAGGTCGAGCAGGAGCATCGGCAGCCCGAGCAGCGGGTGCCTCGCGCGGGGGTCGCCGTCGTCCTCGGCCCGGGCGCGCTCGGCCGCGAGGCGCAGGACGAGCGCGCGATCGGCGAGCCCCGCCTCGTCCAGGGCGGCGTCGAAGGCGTGGGCGATGCGGTCGAGATCGGCCGGCGCGAGCGCGTCCGGATCGACGCCGGCGAGCCGCACCTCGTCCAGCGTCCGCGCCACGGCGCGCGGCAGCCCGGGCCGATCCGCGACGCGGGCGAAGCGCCCGAGCAGCCCGTCCTGCGCGAGCCCGCCGATCGCGCGCGCGCACAGGGCCTCGATCGCGAGCGGGCTGGCCGGGACGAGGCCGCGCGCGGCGAGCGCCGGCATCGCGAGCGCGGCGGCGACGCGCCCCAGGGTGAGCCGGTGCCAGCCGAAGGTGGCGCGGCGGCCGCGGATCGACGCGCGGGCGAGCTCGCTCACGGCCTCGACGGAGGCGCCGACGAGGAGCACCCGCTCGGCGGGGCGCCGGCGGCGCAGCCAGCCCACGGCGCGATCGAGGCGGGCGGCGGCGCTGGGCGAGGTGATGAGGGCGTGAGGCACGAGGGCGCTGGGGAAGGCGGCGGCCGCGCGGGGCGGCGCGGGCCGCGGTGAGGACCGCTGCACGACGGTGCAGGCCGGCGGAGTGTGAAGCAGAACGGAGGAGGAGGAAACCCGCCGCCGAGCAGGACGGCGCTGGCGCGGGGCCGGTCGAGGCCGTCGGCTTCGGGCCAGTTAAGGCTACCGGGCGGAGGCCCGCGAGCTGCTTGGCCTGGGCGGCTGCTCCGCGTACGCTACCGCGCGCGAAAGCCCCACCACCTCGTCGATGGAGCACGCACGCGCAAGCTTCGCCCTGGTTCCGACCGCACGGGCGCGGTGTCCTGGGTGCAATCCGTGCGGCTCGACGGATCGGAGCGCCGGCGGTCGAACGGCCGGAGTAGGTGCTCATGCAGCAGCCTATCCATGGAGATGCGCTGATAGGACGCAGCGGGTCACGGCCTATCCACGGGAATACGGACATAAGCCGCGGGGAGATGCGCCCCATTCGCGGGAATACGGATCGTAGTCCGCGGTGGCTCGCGGCCTACATGCTGGAACGCGCAGATAGGCCGTGCGTCACAGATGATTGCGACGTTGGGCGGGCGGGCGTGGTGCCGAGGTGGGTCAGCCCCCAGGTGCCCATCTGTACGGGCAGGCCCCGACGTCCAGTTGGCCAGCACCTCGTACTCCGTCGTGTGCGATCGCTCCTGCGCCACCTGAACCTTTGGCTGGATGTCTTGCCCTGGCTGTGCTATTGCGTCGGCTGTCCCTATGGCGACTGACGTTCAGTTCAGTGACTTCGAGACGTTGCTGGAGCGTGTGACAGAGGAGCAGCAACCGATTGTCATCCTCGCCGGCTCGGGCTTGACTCTGCCTCGACATCCTAGAGCCAAGGGAGTGCCAGGTGCTCGCGAAATTGTCGAGTTCATTCGGGCAGAATATGCAAGTCGTCCCGGTCAACTCGAACGATTCGAACAAGCAGTCAAGGATTCGCAAAACCCCTATCAGGACGCATTTCGCCATCTGATCGCAACCCGGGGCCAGGACGTTGCAAACCGCATCATCCGACGTTCTGTGCTTCGAGCTCGAAAGTCTGGGCCGGCGGATCTTCCGGTCGATCGAGCTGAGGCTGGAGATATATCGGCGTGCAGAAAGTTGGAGCAAGACACAGGAGGATGGTGGCTTCAGCCGGGTACCGAAGCTTTGGGACACCTGCTGGTGAAGTTCGCGAATAAGTTCGCGCCGCTAGTCCTCACTTCCAACTTCGATCCCCTGATCGAACTCGCGATCCGCAGAGCTGGTGGCACGGTCTCGACTACCGCACTTCATGGCGACGGGGGTCTAGATCAAACGGATGTCGAAGGGTACCGCGTTGTTCATATACACGGGGATTGGTTTCGTTCCGACACGCTCCACACTTCGACACAACTGGGTCAGCGTCGCCCGCATCTCAGCGCGTCGCTGTCGCGCATCCTCGGAGAGCGAACGCTCTTGGTGCTCGGATATGGCGGTTGGGATGATGTCTTTATGCAGAGCCTAATTGGTGTCGTGCAAGGCGGTTTGGCAAAGTTTAACGTTGTGTGGGGATTCTACGAGCCCGACGAGGCGCAGATTCGTGGCCTGCATGGACAGATGATGGCATCGCTCCAGGCAGGCATCGGTCGAGGTAGAATTGTGTTTTACCGGGGCATCGACGTGCACGACCTCCTTCCACGGACGTTTGACGTCCTAGCCTCCCGAGATCCGCTTCCGGCTGCGCTCCGCAAGCACCATGATAAGGATCTTCAGCATTTGCTCCACCTTTCAGGGCAACCGATTTCCCTTCGAGGCAACACGCCAGGTATGAAGCCCATCGAGGCCACCCGGCGCCTTCATTATGCGTCCGACGCGGGTACGCGATTCGTTTCTTTCTATGTTCCGGAAAATCCGCACATGATTGATGCATGCGAGGCATTGCTTGATACTGTTACAGTATTCGTGCAATCTGCCGACCAGCAGCTTCATATTTCATTTAAACATCCAGGGCAAGACTGGCACCATTCCACTGGCGATCCATTTTCCGGGTTGGTGTACTTCTACGTTGAGACCGAGCTCACCCCAGAAGAAGTATCGCGCCTCGGACGGCGCGCAGGCGAACTCTCTATGAAGGTTGCCGTTCGTGGGCCTGCCTATGTGGTGGAGCGACGCGCGCTCCGTCTCTTCGGAGAAGATGAGCCTCCGTCGGTTCTTCCGGGAGTAGCGGCGAAAGAGCCTCAAGAGATGACGGCGATGGCCGCTGCGTCTCCTCAGAGGAACAGCACAGCCTTGCAGTCTGCACAAGAGCCTCCCGTTGGCTACAGCAGTATGCCGGTTGGTTATTCGCACCTTAGCAATTCCTCCGTACAGCCTGCTTATCCGCAGCGGCAGCAGCCTCAAAGGTTGCCTTCGTCCCATTCGCCCACGGCCAACGAGAATCGGCCGCCGAAGACACTGGTGGCAAGCGCACACGAAGGCAACGTACAAGTCGATCCGTCGAATTGTCTGGTCAGGATTGGAAACTACACTTTTCAGTTGCGGTCCGGAACGGCACCTGAGCCTGCCGGCATCACGTTCACTGCGCCTCAAGCTGGTACCGTGGCAGCATCCTGGGATGTCTACTTCAATGGTACGAAAGTTGGCTGGTTCGGCATCACGATGAAAGGCAGGGACGGTCGCTTTCGCGTGGCTGAGGCTCGAACCTACGTTTCCAATCTCCCGGCCGACGCGCACGCTGAGTATATTGCGCTTGCCTGGGCGAGTTATGTTGAGTCTGTGGAGGTTGTGAAATTCCAGCGACTGAGCGGGAACGTTCAGATGGGAGACAACCACAACGACTATCTCGCATTTTTGGCGGACGGAACCAAAGTCTGGGTCGCCATGAGCGGGCTTCTCAGTCATGTGCAGACCGGTGACCACGAGGCATATTACCGTAAGCGCATGGGAGATATTCCCCACGCAGCGTTGCGCCGGCTCATCTCGGAGAACAAGGAGGTGCGTGTGGAGAGTGAGTACGTGTTCCATCCCGGGGCCGGCAGCCTGGAATACCACAGATTGACCTTCCTATGATCGTCTTACAATCCGCTCTCGGATGGCGTATGCCGACGAACCAGGCAATGTGGCCCGCGGCTGATTGCCAGGTCGTTGGATGGACCAGGACTGCGCTGAGTGAAAACCGGAGACAGGAGGCCCTGGCGTTGCTCCGCTGTTACCACTTCCGCGCAACCACATCGGTGCGATTCAGCATTCATGCGTCATACCAGACACTCGCGGTCGCGTCCGTTGTCTGGTACGGTTGTTGAATTCTCATGAAACAGCCGGCCGGGCTCATTGGTCAATTCCGTCGGTTCCGTGAGGCTTCGTCTGGCGTGCCAACCACGGTACCCAAGCAACAGCTAGAACCGACCGGCGTCGCGCTCGTGGCTGAGCGGCCGTCAGTCGGGCAATTCGGGAATGGACGGACGAGCACACAAGGACTGGCCAATCGTCCAGCGCTGCGCTAAGGTTCCGCGAGGAAAGCCGTGGCTGAAGTTTCCTACTGCGAAAATTCGACAATCACGGAGGCTTGGGCCCTTCTCGTTGGGGTTCCCAGCAAGCCGGCCCCAGACGAAGTTGCGGCGCTAGTACACGCAGCGCGGCGCCGGATCCCCAAGCTTGAGCCGCGACCGTCATTGGTCCTGGTTGAGGAGCCTACCACCGGGATTCTCCCACCTCATTGGCAGCATCAGTTGACCTGGGACGATGGGCTCCACCTGGCGCGCGTCGGTCATCGATACCTGAGTGTGCATTTCCTTAAGCCCGGGGAGGTGCGGTACGAAACCTACGAACGGTCTCTGAAACCGCACCTTTCCGAGTGGCTTCAGGTTCTGTCCGATATTCTTGCCGGCGGCCCCGAACAGTACCCGCTTGATCGCGTTTGCTTCGGATACTTAAACTCGTTTGAGTTCGACCCTGACGGTTTTGACATTTCTCGCTACTTCCGCCTGAGTGTTGGAATAGGTGCGGAGACTGCACGCGCAGGATTAGGCGCACTGAACGTCACCTTCCGAGTCACTCCTAGCCCCAACTGCGACGTAAAGTCCTCACTATTTGTCGAGGCTGATCCATTAAGCGGGAAGGTTTCCGTTCGCACAAAAGTCGTGGGGGAGCTACGAGGCTTGCAATTTTCATTTCTCGATCAGGCGGACATACACGCCGCCGTGGCTGAAGCCAAGCGCGCAGCGAAGCGGGCGTTCTTCGACCTTGCAACGGATGAGACCCGCACACTGATGGGAGTCAAGTATGCAGATCTCGAATGAGCACATGGTTTGCCAATATGCTGCCGCTTCGTTTGGTGCGAGCGCCAAGGTTGATCTCCAGCGTGGGATTGGCCAAGTCCTTCGACGGCCCATAGCGGTGCTAGAAGTGCCACCGGAGGGAGTAAGCGTGGAGGATAGCGACACAGGGACGGAGCCCCTGCGCGTTTTCCTTGACCGAGCTGAGCCGCTTCGACAGGCGTTGGCAGCGAAGCGCATGCGGGGGGAGCAGCTTTCGCTCAAAGAGCAGCTCGTACTGCAAATCCTCAACAACATTCTCGATTCACTGCTTACTCCTCCCGTCCCCGAGGCGCCGGACGTGAGCCAGGCGCTCTCCGAGGCACGCCGCTTACTGAAAAAGTACGCGAATGGCTAAAGTGGAGATGGACGCTCCTCCGGCACTGCCGTCCGAAGCAGTGTACGGCGAGTATATGCCATGGCTATTGCGGAATTTCTTCGACCGAACATGCGCCTACTGCCTAGCTCGACATCTGGTCCTAACAATCGATCACTTCGAGCCTCAGCGTTACGCTCCGACGCGAGTCAAGGATTCGACAAACCTTCTGCCTGCGTGTGGTAACTGCAACGGGAAGGGCGGAAAGGGTGACTATCATCCAGCGCATGCCGCTCGGACACGGCTACCGCACGACCGCACTGGTCACATGCCGGTTGATGTTCGGAACGAGAGTTTAGGCGAGCTATATTCAGTGGAGGCCAACGGCCAACTCTCCGTGGCGCACAGTCGCAACCCAGACCGTGCGACGTGGAATGCAACGGTTCTGCTGAAGCTTGACCGCCCTGCTCTGGAGGCATTCCGCGCACGCTTGCTGGAGAAAAAGGCCGTTTGCGAGAGTCTACTCTCGAACACGAAGATACCTGAGGCCGAGCGGGAACTTGTGCTCGCGCCACTCCTTCGCGATCTCGCGGAGTCTTGGCTGTTTTTTTATGCCTTTGATATTCCGGTCGCCTCGCACGTGCGCGATCGCATTCTGACGACAAGGAAGGTGGCCCAGGCGAAGCTGTAGCGACGCACCATCTGTAAGTGAGTTGTGCCGCCCAACACGCCGCTGCTGCCGGCGGCGCTGCGCACCGCGGCAGACCGGCAGGACGTTGGACAGCCGAGCATTGAGCCAAGCCTGCAAAGGCCACCTCATCGGTATGTACGGCGACGGCCCCGACCCGCTGGCCAGGTTTACTACGATCTCGTGTACAATTCCCTCAACGATGCCGCCCGCTGGGCGCTGGAGGCGATGATGAAGGGGTACGAATATCAGAGTGACTTCGCCAAGAAGTACGTCGCGCAGGGCGAGACCGCCGCGAATGCGCGCGCCGTGATCACCGTGCTCAAGGCTCGCGGCATCACCGTCCCGGATGACGCGCGCGAGCGCATCCTGGCCCAGAAGGATGTAGAGCGTCTGGAGCGCTGGCTGGAGAAGGCCGCCGTCGCCGCCTCGCTGGCCGAGGTGCTCGACGAGCCGAGCTGACAGCGCCGGTCAACCCGACTCCAACGACGAAACGATGTGGCGGATTCCTCTGGTTGCTGGCGTGGCCGTCGCATACGCACTCGGGAGAATTCGAGATCAAGGTTCATGCTGCTCGAAGCGGCGCAGACATTATAGTCAATCAATCATCTGACGAACGGACGAACCAGTCCGGGAACTATGTTTTTACCGAGTGGCGCTCGTCGGGCACATCCGGACGGGGGATCGTCACGTAGTGTCGCCCCGCCGAACGAGGGGCTGGTACCAACGAGCGAGTGAGCTCTGCGCATCGCGGCACACACCCCAAGGCGTTGGGCTGGGGTCGGGTCGGGGGAGAGGGTTGGAAGCATGGGTGCGGGTGGCCAGCGCGCAGCCTCCGCACTTCCACAACCCGCCCGGGCACCGAGTTCCGGCCCCGAACGGCTCCCGCGAGCTGCCGAAGCGAGTTCCTCTCCGACCGTCGCGTCCCGATGTAGGCGACGCGGCCGTCGTTCGCTGCCTGCCTCCGTCGTCCTCCGCTATACTTGCCGCGTCATGCTGTACGACGCCGCGGCGAGGCAGGCAGGCCGCCCCTTCATGGACCGCCGCGCCCCGAGGCCCGCGTGAACGACGACGACCTTCGCTGGATGGAGCGCTGCCTCGAGCTGGCGGCGCTCGCCCGGGGGCGCACCGCGCCGAACCCGATGGTGGGCTCGGTCCTCGTGCGCGACGGGGAGCTCCTCGCCGAGGGATTCCACGAGCGCGCCGGGCTGGCCCACGCCGAGGTCGACGCGCTCCGCAAGCTCGCCGGCCGCGCCGAGGGCGCCACGCTCTACGTCAACCTCGAGCCGTGCTGCCACCACGGCCGGACGCCGCCATGCACCGACGCGATCCACCGCTCCGGCGTCCGGCGCGTCGTCATTGGCATGATCGATCCGAACCCCCTCGTCTCCGGCAAGGGCGTGGCGATGCTCGAGAGCGCCGGGGTCGAGGTGGTCATCGGCGTCCGCGAGCTCGAGTGTCGCGAGCTCAACCGCGCTTACATCGCGAGCATGGCCGAGCGCAGCGCCCTGAACGCGCCGCGCGAGTGAACGCCCCCGCCGCCCCGGCGGCGGCGATCGACCGGGCGCGATCCCCCCGCTCGCGCGTGTCGTGACCCCATCGCCCGGAGAGAGCTCGCATGAAGGCGGGAATCGGGAAGATCGTTGAGCGTTCCCTTCCACCCTTCCGCCTTTCCGCTTTTCCGCCATCGCGCACTCGTGCTCCGATCGGACCACCACCCTCGCGCGCCACGCCGGGACCCCCGCCGCCCCGGGGCCGACACGGGCGCTCCGCGCGCACGGCGCTGGCACCACGCTTGTTATGCCCTCCGCTCACCCGCGGAGCCGAGCGGTGCCGAACTGTGGGCGCCCTCACAATCGGCCGCTCTAGACACCATTTCTAGAGGGAAAGGTGGCAGTATGAAGAATGCTATCCCGATTGCGATCCTGTGCCTCGGCGGGCTCGGCTGCGCGGATACGCCTGCTGGCGACGAAGGCGAGCAACCATTGCTCACGTCCCGACAGCGCATCGTCGGAGGCGCCGTGGACACAGCGCACGCCTATGTCGTGGGCGTGGGCACCCGCAGCCGGGCGTTCTGCAGCGGGACCGTGATCTCGCGGCGCACCGTGATCACGGCGGGACACTGCCACGGCACGCTCACGCGGGTTTACTTTGGCACGAGCCTCGGGCGGCGCTCGGAGAGCGTGCGGGTCGAAACGTCGCGGCGGCACCCCGAGTACGACCCGGGCACCCTCGAGAACGACCTCACCCTCCTCAAGCTGGAGAGCGACGCGCCCGTGCAGCCCGCGCCGCTCCTGCGCGAATCGATGGAAAATAGCGGGTGGTACGTCGGACCGGACTACACCTTCGTCGGATACGGGGTCTCCGACGGGGTCGCCGGGACGGGGTTCGGCATGCGCCGCGTCGTGACGTTCCCGATCCTGGCGATCGGCCCGGCCCAGGTCGGCGGGACGCCTGGGACGATCGACGCGACCCAGTTCTATTACCAGGTCCCCGCCATGAACACGTGCGCCGGAGACTCCGGAGGTCCGGCGTTCCTCGTGCGGTCGGGCGTCGAGCGCCTCGCCGGCGTGACGTCGTTCGGCGACGACCCCTGCACCCTGGACGGGGTGCAGGCGCGCACCGATTTCGCCCAGATCTCGCGGTTCATCCAGCCGACGATCGACGAGTTCGAGGCGGACAACCCGTGCCGCGCGGACGGCCGCTGCGACGCGACGTGCGATGTCGGCCCCGATCTCGTCGACCCCGACTGCGCCGATCTCCACTGCGGCGCAGATGGGGTGTGCGCGCTCGCGTGCGTGTCCCCGGCCGACCCGGACTGCGCCCTCGGCGACGATGGCGTGGAGGAGTGATCGGCGGCGGCGCTCAGGGCGTGTCTGCGGGGTCCGCCGGGTCGCTGCCGGCGCTCCGCTCGTCGCCGTCGAGAAAGCCGTCCTCGTCGCGATCGATGCCTGTGCGGTAGCCCGAGCCCGGCGGCGCGCACGTGTACGTCAGCGGGCGCCCCGCCGCGACGGCGATCTGGCGGAGCACGGCGTCGGGGATCGGCGGCAGCGCCATCCGGTCGGCGGCGAACTTCCCGGCTCCGGCGTAGAGAAAGCCGATCTCCTGCAAGATCACGTGGCTCTTCACGACGAGGTCGCACTCGCCGGCATTCGCCCTCTCGATCAGGAGCTCGACGCGCGGGCCAGCGGCGACCTGGTCGTCCCAGCGCAGCGTCACCTGCTGGCCGACGATCGGCGCGACGTTCGAGTCGAAGGCGAGGAGGTACGCCTCGAGCTGCCTTCGGACCGCGTCGCCGGCCGGCCGCGCTCGTCGAGCGAGCCGCTGTCCGGCTGGGCGGCCTCCGCGTCGTTGCCGCCCGTGCGATCGCCGCGCCAGTGCATGGGCCCATGGTTCGCCATGCCGCGCAGGCTCTGGGTCGTTGTCGGGCCCTTCATCGGGTGGAGCTGCTGCGGCATCGGCTGCTGCGTGAACAGGTTGAGCAGCGGGCCGACGAACGGGCCCGGGTTGTTCGTGACCGCCGCGCCCGGATTGCCGAGATCCCACCCGAGGCTGTCGAGGTCGCCGAAGATATGGCAGCTCGCGCACGAGGAGTCGCCGTGCGCCGAGCTCGATCGCGCGTCGTAGAGCTGGCTCCGCCCGAGCGTGACGCTCGGCGGCTCGGGGCTGTACATCGCGACGTGCGCCGTCTCGATCCGGCACGAACGTGTCGTCCTCGGGCGCGGCCGTGCCGAGCACGCCGATCTTGCTCGAGCCGAGCGTGGCCACAATCTTCCCGTTGGCCGGGTTGACGACCATGTTGAAGAGGACCGTCCCGACGCCGGTGATGACCCCCGAGGGCCCGGCGACGGGCTGCGGTGGGCTCGCCATCGCGTCGATGGCGAACACGTCCTTGCCGGGCAGCGAGAGCTTCACGCGATGGTCCCAGGGGCCGCCGAGCTCGTCGACCCAGTGCGCGCCGTCGAACTTGACGATGAGGCTGACCTCGGGCGCCGGGTCGCCGTCCGCGTTGGTGGCCGGTCCCGGCGAGGAGCCGTCGGGCACGAGCAGCTCGGTGACAACGGTGGTCTGGTTGCCCCAACGATTCACACGATCACGCTCTCTCGAGATCCATGAATCAACGCTCGTGTTTCAAGCTTGAAACATGTGCGCTGTCCCACGGGCGTTCCGTCCGCCGACGGCTGTGGCGCGTCGTGGGGCAATCGTCGAATAGCAATAGCAATGGCCATGGCGGCGCCGCGGTGTGCGGTGCGTGGCCACCAGCGCGTCGGCGAGACGACCGGGGCCCTCGTGCGCGCGCCGGTGTGCCCGGCGCGGGGGCTCTGACGGGAGCTGGAGGAGGGCAGGAAGAGGAGGGAGGGCGGTCAGCGCGGGAGAGCTCGAGGACGCCCGGACTGGGCGCCGCGGAGCGGGGGCGCTATTTCTTCGCCATCACGTACCGGAAGCCACGGCGCCCGGCGCCCGTGCCGAGCGTGCCCGCGCGGTGCGCCTCGACGCCGTGGAGCTCTTTCACCTTGAGGTCGTCGAGCCGGCAGATCATGGGGACGACCTCCGGCACGCCGTGCCGCCGCGCGAAGGTCACGAGCGGGCACTCGCGCACGTCGCTGGCCCTGCCGAAGCGGAAGGCGCCCGGCTCACCCGCGAGCATGCTCCTCCTGCGCAGGCGCCGCGCGGGCTTCAGCCGGAACACGATATCCATCGCGGCGCCGAGGAGCGGGCTCCGGTGAAGCTGCTTGCGGTAGAACGCGAGCAGCATGTCCTCGGCGAGGCGCAGGGCCGGCTCCCGGTCCACGCCGAGGTCGTGCAGGAGCGCCTGGTAGATCGCAAGCACGGGCGGGCCGAGCTCGAAGAGCTTGCGATCCATGCTGCTCCCGAACTGCGGTATCGTCGCCTCCAGCGCGAGGTACCGCTCCTTGGCGCGCGTGTGGAGCTCCGCCGCGCACTCTTCGCCGAGCTCGCGAATCGCGACGAACCGGCCTTCGCTGAGGATCTGAGCGAGACGTTCCGACGGCGACGACGACATGCTCGGAAATTATCACATGCGGCGCGCGAGCAAGAACCATTGTTCAAATTTCCACGGCGGAGATGGCCACTCGGAGTGGCCGGGCTGGCCGGCCAATGGGTCCACTCGCCTGGCCGGCCAGCCCGGCAGGGGAGCCGGCGTGTTCGGATGAGTTCAATCCGGACGCACACGGTTCTGCCGGAGTGCCTGATCGCCGGACAGGAGCTCTTGTGGCAGCCCTACGCGGCCCCCGGGGCCCACAGGCCGGGCACGGGCGTCCCGCACGCTGGGCACGCGCCGCCGGAGAGGAGGACCTCCTGCGTCTCGTAGTTGAACCGCCGCACCACGACCTCGTGGCAACCCGGGCAGCGGGTATGCGAGAGCTCGCGCACGCGGTCGGCCACGTTGCTGACGTAGACGTACTTCATGCCGCGCGCGTACGCGACGCCGGCCACGTCCACGAGGAACGCCGGATCGGTCGTCAGCCGATCGCGCATCTTGTAGCGTGGGTAGAAGGCGTTGAGGTGCCACGGGATGTCGGGATCGACGCCGGCGATCTCGGCGCCGAGGGCGCGGAGGCCGGCCGCGTTGTCGTTGAATCCCGGCACGACGAGGGTCACGACCTCGACCCAGTAGCCGAGGCCCCGGGCCTCGCCGATCGCCGCGAGCACCGGCTCCACGCGGCCGCCGAGCGTCCGGTACTGGTCGGCGCTCCACCCCTTCAGATCGACGCGGAACACGTCGGTGACCGGGCGCATGTACGCGAGCGCCTCGGGGGTCGTGTTGCCGTCCGAGATGAGCGCCGTGACGAGCCCCCTCCGCCGCGCCTCGGTGAACACCGCGCGCGCCCACTCGGCCGTGATCATCGGCTCGTTGTAGGCGCTCGCGAGCACCCCGCAGCCCGCTGCGACGGCCACCTCGACGAGATCCACCGCGCTGATGTCGATCGGCTCGCCCTCGCCCTCGGGCTCGCGGAGGGCCTGCGAGACCTTCCAGTTCTGGCAGTAAGGACAGCGCAGGTCGCACCCGAACATGCCGAAGGTGAGCGACCTCGCGCCGGGGCGCACATGGAAGATCGTGTTCGTCTCGACCGAGCGCACGTAATGGCGAGCGACGTAGCCGAACGGGACGCGGAGCTCGCCGTCCTTCTCGAAGCGGATCCCGCACGCGCCCGCGCGCCCCGGCGAGAGGACGCAGCGGTGCGCGCACGCGGTGCACCGCAGATACCCCTCCTCGGGCCCTCGCTCGTAGAGCACCCCGGGCACGGTGCGGCGGGCGAGCTTCGCCGTGAGGGGCTCGCCCCCGGCGCTGCCTTCTCCCGCCTCGGCGAGAGCGCGCTCGCCCCCGGCGCTGCCCTCTCCCGCCTCGGCAGGAGCGCGCTCGCCCGCGGGCGCCGCGCCGCGCACGAGGTCCTCGACGCGGACGTGCGGCCGGCTGCCCGGGTCGCGCGATTCGCGCGGATCGACGATCGCTGCTTCCGGGGCGCTGCGGCCGTTCGTCACCATGGGAAGGCGCCCATCCTCGCATCGACGCCGCGAAAGACAAGGGCCGGCGCCCGCGACGGGGGTGTCAGTCCGGCAGCGCGCCCGCGCCCTCGGCGAGCCCGGCGAGCTCGTCCTGGCCGAGCTCGCGCTCGCCGGCGAACGCGATCCCCACGACGGCGCGCACGCTCGCCGAGGCGCCGCGCACCGGCAGGGCCACCGCGGCCTGCGCCGCGACCGCCCTGGCCCCCGGCCGCACGTCGCCGGACGTGTCCGTCTGCAGGTTGCACGTCTGCACGGGCTGGCCGCGCTCCCAGGCGAGCCCGGCCATGCCCTTGCCGCGCGGGACGCGGCGCGTGATCTCCTGCACCTTCTCGGGGATGTTCACGGCCGCGGTCAGCGTGAGCGCGTCGCCCTCGACGAGGTGCACCGTGCCGGCGATGCCCCCGTTGTCGGCGACGAAGCTCCGCAACCACGGCTCGAGCGACTCTCGGCGCGCTTGCATGGCCGCACCCTCGACCGGCGCGGCGCCTGCGTCAACCGCGAGGACCGGCCGGGGCCGTCCGTCGGACGACCCGCAGATGTAGCGCAGGTGCGGAGAGCAGGGCGCGTCGTGCCAGCCGCGCGCCGGAGTGGACCCGTTGAGCTGTACTGCCACCCTGACGGGTAGATCGCGCGTATGCGGACAGCGTGACTTCACGCCAAGAAGAAATTGAACACGCCGCCTCTCGAGGAGAAGGTATCCGGGCGTGTGCGTCCTCGCGGGGGCTCTCGCGCACTCCGTCCGCGCCCGCCTCGAGCCCCTCGACGCGCGACTCCTCGCCTGCGCGCGCGGAGCGCATGATGACCGGAACGCGGCTCGTGCGCTCGTCCTCGCGCAGCGCCCGGAGCAGGCCGAGCCCGTCGAGGTTCGGCATCATCACGTCGGTGAGCACGAGATCCGGCGGGCTTTCGCGCGCGGACTCGAGCGGCCCGAGCATCAGCGTGAGGGGCGTGCGAAGCTCGTGGCTCACGTTGCTGAAGAAGGCTGTCTTCGCGCGATCGAGCTCGGCGAGGGCCTCCGCCCGCCGCTTCTCTTCCTCGTACGCTTGCGCGTTGGCGACGCTGGCCGAGATCTGGCCGGCCACGAGGTGGAGGAAGCCGCGGTAGTCGTCGTCGAAGAGGCGGAATGGATTCAATCCGACGATCAGGACCCCCGCGCGCCCCGTCTCGCCGGATGGGAGAGCGAGAGCGTGGCGGCTCGCGCTGGCGGCCTTCGCCACGCGCCGGTCGGGAGGTCCCCGAGGTCGGACGGCAACTCGACGACGCGGCAGGTCTCGTGCTCGCGCAGCACCCCGGCGAGCGGGACAGTTGCGCTAGGCGCCCTCGTCGTCGGGCGGCGGCGCGTCGAGCACCGCGCGCAGCGCCCGGCGCGTCACGTCGGGCGCGTAACCCTGCCGCGCCAGGAACGCGTAAAGCTTCTGCCGCTGTTCCATCGGCTGGAGGCCCGAGAGGGAGCGGAGCTTCTTCCGCGCTGCCCGTTCGGCCACGGCGAGCTCGTCTGTCCCCTCATCGGCCATCACCTGCCGGATCGCCGCGTCGGCCACGTCGCGCGCGACGCCCTTCCGGGCCAGGTCCTGCTCGATCCTGCGGCGCGAGCGCGGCTTGCCCACGATGCCCGAGCGCGCCTTGGCCTCGGCGAAGCGCGCGTCGTCGAGCAGCCCGTTCGCCGTGAGGCGCTCGATCGCGCTCACCACGTGCTCCCTCGGCTCGCCCTTGTCGATCAGGCGCTTCTCCAGCTCCCTGGCCGATCGCGCGCGGAACGACAGGAGCCGCAGCGCCCGCTCGTAGGTCTTCTGCGCGCCGGCGCCCTCGCCGGCCTTCCGGAGCGGCTCCGCCGCGGCGGCGGGGCTGTCTTGCCCTGGCGCGAAGCCCGCGGCGCTCGCCTCGGGGACCGTGGCGAAGGCGACCCCATCGACCAGGATGACGACGTGGCCAGGCTTGTCGGGCGAGGGGACGATCCCCGTGATGATCGGCATGCGTGGCAGCACGATGGCGCAGCCCGCGCGGGCCGCAAGCGCCCTCGCGCCCGCCGGCCGGCGACCGCCGCGATCGGCCGCCCGGCCGCTCCTCTCGGAGCTCGAGTCAGGGATCCAGCACGAGCACGCCGAACGCCTCGGGTACATGGAAGTCCGGCTTGGTCGTGCGGGGAGGGCTCCACGCGAGGTAGTGCCGCGGCCCCTTGCCCTCCATCCGGTAGAGGTTCATGGGCAGCCGCGCGTCCGGGGCGAGCGCCTTCACGATCCCCGGCGCCGCGATCCGCGCCTCGATGACGGCCGTGCGCTCGTCTGCGCTCTGGCTCGTCGCGATCGTCGCGCCGCTCGACCACGCCGTGTCTTCCAGGCGCGCATCGCGGTCGATCGCGATATCGAAGAAGTGACCGAACGGCCCGATCTCGACCTCGAAGTACCGCTTCGGCGCGCCCGGATCCGGCGTCAGGAACAGCTCGATACAGTCCTCCTTGTAAAGCCCCTTCCGCTCCTCGCCGACGGGCCTCGAGCGATCCGTGTTGAGCCCGGCGTTCGAGAGCTCGAAGAGCGCATGGAGCCCCGCCGTCGACCAGAGGAAGCGCGCCCGCGTGGGGAATCCGGTGCGCTGGCCGGCATAATCGGTGTCCCACTGCACGGCCTTCGCGCGGCTCCAGGCCGCGTCGTCCGCCTTCCCGTCGAGCACGATCGGCTCTCCCGGCGGCAGCCGCGGCGCGCGCGCCTCCGGCCTCGCCGGGGTCCCGCCGTCTTGCCCGCCCTCGGGTGCCCTCTGCGAGGCCGGCGGCGCGGGCTCTGGCCCCTTTGTGGACCCGCCGGGCAGGGGCGTTTGCCCGGGCTCCCAGTCGAGCCGGAAGGGCGCCATCGCCTTGTAGTGGACCGGCCTCGGGGTCTTCAGGAGATCGGCTCCGTCCCCCGTGATCGCCGTCGCCTCGAGGTCGAGCCCGAAGCGCTTCGCCGCCGCGTCGATGAGCGGCGATGTCCGGTGGCCGCCGAGCTCGCGCGCGAGCGCCGGGCTGTTCCAGACGCCGAGGAGCTCCGCCACCACCCGGTCGACCCGCACCGGGTTCGTGCCGCCGACCGCCACCCTCTCCGCGGTGGGGCGCAGGACCTGGAAGCCGTCTCCGCCCATCGCCGGCGCGCCGTCGCCGAGCACGGCGTCCGGCGTCGAGATCTCGAGCACGTCGACCATCCGCTCGGCGAAGACGCGGAGCGACGCGAGGTACAGGGCGCGGTCCTCCTGGCCGGCGGCCTTCGTGTCGAGGTACGTCTTGAGCTCCCGGTGCATCCTCCACTTCTGCTTGTAGGCAGGCGCGCTGTCCGACAGCATGACCGTGCCCTGCATGCCCTTGATGCCGGCCGAGATGACCGAGTACCTGTGCATCTTGAGCCGCGGGAGCGACAGGAAGAGCCCGCGGTCGAGGTGCTCGGCCAGCACCCTGGGCATGAGCAGCGTCGGGACGTGCGTCGCCTGGATTCCGCGGATGGCGAGGGGCTTTCCGGGCTTATCTCCGGCGACATCGAAGACCCCGTCGTCGTCCATCGCGACGAGCGCGGCGCCCTCCTCCGCGGCCATCGCTTCATAGCCGGTCCGCTGCACGAGGTCCTTCCAGAACTTGTGCGAGTGGCCGCAGCCCTCGGCGATCGTGATCTTCGTGTGCCCGCGCGCCTTGAGGCACTGGACGACGCCTCGAACGAACTCCGGCTGCGTGATGCGGCCGGTCACGCCGTCGTCGCCGTTCGACTTCGCCGGGTCCTTCACGCTGTCGAAGCCGCAGATATTCGGCTTGAGGAGCACCGGAGTCGCCGCGGGCCGCCTGGGCACCACCGCCTCGCAGATGCGCTTGCCGAGCTCCAGAGGCCCCTCGCCGCGGAGCACGGTGACGGGCGAGTCGTCGGCCTCGAGGCGCTCGATGTGCCGCTTCCTGAGGGCGGCGCCGTCGATGCTGTCCGACGCGATCACCGACGGGCCGGCCTCGTACCGCTGCGACGCGCCCGCGACCACGTCGCTCGACGCGCCCGGCGCGGCGGTGGGCACGGCCGGGTGCGCGGAGGCGGCGGCGAACGAGGAGGCGCTCGCCGCCGGCGCAGGCGCGGCGCTCGACGCCGGCGGCGGCGCGGCGGCGGGCCCGCCGTCGCCGGGCGCGCCGCCCGGCTGGCGTTGCCGGTCCCCGCAGCCCGCAAGGAGGGCGAGCAGCGCCGGCAGCGCCGCGAACGCGCAGGAATTCCGCCGTGCTCGACCGCCGTGGATCGTCCGTGTCCCGTTCATGCTCCCGAGCACGATGGAGCGAAACGGCGGCGAGGAGAAGGCAGAACGTCGAGGCGGCTCACGCCGCGCGGCGCGGTCGCCGGATGCGTGCCTGGAAGGGCGTGAGCGGGATGAAAGACGACATTCGCTCCGGCGACCCGCCCCGCTGGACGAGCGCAAGGTGGGAAGGGAACCGCCCCCCGGATGCGTACGAAGGACGAACCTCGATTCTTGTTGTCCGGAAGCCACGCCGCCGAGACGGCGTGAACAGAGGCTCCGCTCCCCTCAGGCATGACCTTCGACGCACTGTGCGCGGCAGAGCCTGGGGCTCTCTTTCCCCTGGAGGAACTCATGAAATCCAAGTCTCGTACGTGCTCGATCCTGCTCGTGGCATCCCTGCTTTCGCTGTCCGCGTGCGGCGACGACGGCGGCAGCAGCGAAGGAGGAGGCGCCTGCGGAGAAGTCGCGGCGTGCGGCGGCGATCCGACCGGATCGTGGACCATCGAGGAGACCTGCATCGACCCCTCGATGTTGGCGGAGCTCACCGGGAGCTGCGACGCGGAGGTCGATGTCAGCGGTCTCGAGATGGTCGGAACTGCCGAGTTCAGGTCCGACAGCACGTATGCCACGACATCCACGGTTCAAGGGCCGATGAAGATCGTGTTCCCGCCGTCGTGCCTCACCACGGAGGGCGTCACGGTCACGTGCGCGCAGCTCGACACGTTCCTGCAGCAGCTCCTGACGGAAGGCGACGCGCCCTTCGCATCGGCGTCGTGCGCGGCCGCGGGCGAGGGCTGCGCGTGCACCCTGATCATGGAGGAGACCACCACGACGGGGGCGGGCACCTGGTCGGCCTGGGGCGCCAGCCTCACGGTCGAGGCCGACGGCGAGGCGCCGGAAGAGGTGCCGTTCTGCGTGGAGGGGTCCTCGCTCACGATGGCCATCGACGCTGACGCGGGAGGCGACGCCTCGGGGAAGATCAAGAGCTACATGCGGCTCACGAAGCAGTGAGCCGCGGCGCGCGCGCGGGAGCCGCTCCAGACCGGCGATTGGCCCTCGCGCGCGACCGAACGACCCATGTTAGTATAATCATTGAACAAAGTCGGCGCGCGCGCGGATGGCTGGCGGCCTCCGATCACGCGGAGCACGCCTGCTGCGGCCGCGCGACGGAGAGCCCCGGGACGAGCGCCTCGATGCGCGCCCGCTGCCGCCGGGTCAGCTCCCCGAGCGCGCGGCCGATGGCGAGATCCTTCTGCTTCGCCTCCACGAGGACCACCACCTCGCGGCCGCCCGACGCCTCCTCGACCTCGTCGCAGAAGCGGAGCAGCCCGCGGCCGGTGATGTGCTGGGCGTGCGCCCCGGCCGGCTTGCCCTCCCATTGCTCGCTGTAATGGAGCTCCGGCAGCCGGTGTGCCGGCCAGGAGCGGAGCGCGGCGTCGAGCTCCGTCTCGCGGGGCGCGCTCCGCGGGTTCGCGGCCCAGTGAAGGCTGTCGAACACGATGGGCACCTCGCCTCGCGTGGCCTCGAGCAGCTCCGGCACCGTCCAGCAGCGCTCGTCGTTCTCCAGCGCGAGCCGCTCCTGCGCCGGCGGCGTGAGCCGGGCGATGCCCTCCCACAGCCGGGCGGCGGTGCCCTCGCGGTCCCCGTGAACGCCGCCGCCGTGCAGGGTGATCGAGCCCTGCGCGCCGAGCAGGTCCATGACCCAGCCCTGGTCGTCCATGACGGCGAGCGAGTTCAGCAGCACCTCCTCGCGCGGCGAGGAGAGCACCACGAACTGGCTCGGATGATTCGACAGGTGCACTCCGCCCCGCTCCGCTGCGAGGCGGACGGATCGCAGATCCGGCACCAGCATGCGCGCCCCCGGCGCGATGTCGAGCAGCGGGAAGAGATCGCTGGAGATGCGGTGCGCCGTGAGACCGAGGTCGAGCGAGTGCACCAGGGATCGGCGGACGTACTCGGCGTTGTATCTGTAGATCGGCGTCAGAGCGACCAGGCCCATCAGATAGCGTCCGAGCTGGGCGGTCTTCAACGAGGGCTCCGGCATTCCGAGCGACTGACAGATGTAGCCGAGTCGGATCATGTCGACAGGGTGTGTCGTCCACGACTCGCCGGCATCGGGATCACAGCGAATTAAATTCCAGGCTGTCCGCCGGTCGGGTCTGCGAGGCCGACCGCCTCGCGGATCTCGCGCGCGGCGGCGAGGCGGCCGCCCAGCGCCGCGAGCTCGAGGCGGAGATGGCGGCCGTGACCCGGCGCGCCATCCGGCGGCCGCCGCGCATCCACGGGGGCTGGGCGATCCTCCAGCGCGACGAGCCGCACCGGATCCACGGCCCGGTCGCGAGCGCGTGGACGCGCCGGCCCCCTGCCGGATCGTCCTGGCGGCCCACCGGGGCTACGCGCCGGGACCACGTGTGTCGTTCCTGTTGGCCCCGCCGCGCGCGAATCGTCTAGTCTCGACGACCGCTCCCTCTCCGAACGCGCGCGGCGCAGCGCCGCTTCACGCCGTGCTCGATCCGGAGTCGGAGCGCACCGGCCAGGCAGCACATCGAATCGTGGCCCTTCGTCCAGCGAAATCTTCTATTCCGACCGTGGTTCGAGCGACGGAGCCATCGCTTCACATCGAGGTTGACCATGCCCCACCTGCGGATCTTCTTGCTCGTCGGTCTCGCCTTCTTCCTCGCCGCTTGCACGAGCGAATCCCCCGGGACGACAAGCGGCGGGGCACCCCTGTGCGGGCCAGGGCAGTCCTTGTGCGGCGATGTGTGCGTCGACCTCGCCACCGATGTGGCGCACTGCGGGGCGTGCGACGTCGCCTGCCCGGAGGGGCAGCTCTGTGATGGGGCGGGGGAGTGCGCGCTGTCGTGCCAGAGCGGGCTTGTGGCGTGCGACGGGACGTGCATCGACCCGGACACCGACCGCGAGCATTGCGGCGCGAGCGGCGATTGCATCGGGAGCGACGCGGGCGTGACGTGCGCGTCCGGGGAGATCTGCAACGGCGCCGGGGAGTGCGCGCTGTCCTGTCAGAGCGGGCTTGTGGCGTGCGATGGGACGTGCATCGACCCGGACACCGACCGCGACCATTGCGGCGCGAGCAGCGATTGCATCGGGAGCGACGCGGGCGTGACGTGCGCGTCCGGGGAGATCTGCAACGGCGCGGGGCGGTGCGAGCTGTCGTGCCAGAGCGGGCTTGTCGCGTGCGACGGGACGTGCATCGACCCGGACACCGACCGCGACCATTGCGGCGCGAGCAGCGATTGCCGCGGCAGCGACGCCGGGATCGTGTGCGCGTCCGGGGAGATCTGCAACGGCGCGGGGCGGTGCGAGCTGTCGTGCCAGAGCGGGCTCGTGGCGTGCGACGGGACGTGCATCGACCCGGACACCGACCGCGACCATTGCGGGGCGAGCAGCGATTGCCGCGGCAGCGACGCCGGGATCGTGTGCGCGTCCGGGGAGATCTGCAACGGCGCGGGGCGGTGCGAGCTGTCGTGTCAGAGCGGGCTCGTGGCGTGCGACGGGACGTGCATCGACCCGGACACCGACCGCGACCATTGCGGGGCGAGCAGCGATTGCATCGGGAGCGACGCGGGCGTGACGTGCGCGTCCGGGGAGATCTGCAACGGCGCGGGGCGGTGCGAGCTGTCGTGCCAGAGCGGGCTCGTCGCGTGCGACGGGACGTGCATCGACCCGGACACCGACCGCGAGCATTGCGGCGCGAGCGGCGATTGCATCGAGAGCGACGCCGGGGTCGCGTGCGCGGTCGGGGAGATCTGCAACGGCGCGGGGCGGTGCGAGCTGTCGTGTCAGAGCGGGCTCGTGGCGTGCGGCGGGACGTGCATCGACCCGGACACCGACCGCGATCATTGCGGCGCGGCCGGCGACTGCAGCGGGAGCGACGCCGGCGCGGTCTGCGGCGCGGGCCAGATCTGCAGCGGCGGCGCGTGCGAGGCCTCCTGCGCGCCGCCCCTCGTGGCGTGCGGCGGGGCCTGCGTCGACCCGTCGGCCGACGAGACCTACTGTGGCGCGACCGGCGACTGCGCGGGGGCCAGCGCGGGCGCGACGTGCAGCGCGAGCGAGGCGTGCGTCGCTGGGGCCTGCGCGAGCACGGACTCGAGCCTCTCCGGCCTCTCGGTCTCCAGCGGGGCCCTGAGCCCGGCCTTCGATCCGGCGTCAGCGGTCTATGTCGTGTCCGTCGAGGAACGCATCGCCTCGATCACGGTGACGCCGACGGCGTCGGCCCCGGGCGCCGCGATCGAGGTCAACGGGACCCCCGTCGCCTCCGGGAGCGCCTCGTCGCCGATCGCGCTGATCGCGGGCGGTAGCACCGCGATCACCATCGAGGTGACCGCGCCGAGCGGGGACGTGACGACCTATGGCATGGTGGTCCTTCGCGGCGGGGTCGTCTCGGCGTACCTCAAGGCCTCCAACACGGATGCGCAGGATCAGTTCGGCTTCGCGGTCGCGCTCGACGGGAACACGCTTGCCGTGTCCGCGCTCGGGGAGGCGAGCGCCGCGACAGGGGTCGATGGAGACCAGACCGACAACTCGAAGACCAGCGGCGCAGTGTACGTGTTCGTGCGCGACGGCGGCTCCTGGGTCCAGCAGGCGTATCTGAAGCCGACCACCGCCGACGTGAACGACAACTTCGGTTACAGCCTCTCCCTGTCCGGGGACACCCTGGCGGTCTCCGCGCAGGGCGAGGACAGCAACGCCCGCGGCGTGGACGGCAACCAGGCGAACAACTCTTCGCCGAACGCCGGCGCGGTGTACATTTTCAGGCGCAGCGAAACGACGTGGTCCCAGGAGGCCTACATCAAGGCCTCCAACACGGATGCGCAGGATCAGTTCGGTTATGCGGTGACGCTCGAGGGAGACACCCTCGTCGTGGGCGCGCCTACCGAGGACAGCAATGCCATCGGCGTGAACGGCGGGCAGACGAACAACGGGGTGTCGCAGGCCGGAGCTGCCTATGTGTTCACGCGCAGCGGGACGACCTGGACCCAGCAGGCGTACCTGAAGGCGTCGAACACCGGCGCGGGCGACATGTTCGGCGCCAGCGTCGCCCTCTCCGGGGACACGCTCGCCGTGGGCGCGGCCGGCGAGGCGAGCGCCGCGACGGGCGTGAACGGCGCGCAGACGGACAACGCTGCTTCCGGGAGCGGCGCCGTCTACGTGTTCGTGCGCAGCGGGGCGACGTGGACCCAGCAGGCGTACCTGAAGGCGTCGAACACCGGCGCGGGCGACGCGTTCGGCGCCAGCGTCGCGATCTCCGCGCATTCTCTCGCCGTGGGCGCGACCGGCGAGGCGAGCGCTGCGACGGGCGTGAACGGCGCGCAGGCGGACGACAGCGCCCCCGGGAGCGGCGCCGTCTATGTGTTCACGCGCAGCGGGACGAGCTGGTCGCAGCAGGCCTATCTCAAGGCGTCCAACACCGAGAGCGGCGACGCGTTCGGGTCTGCAGTCTCGATCGACAACGATTTCCTCGTCGCGGGCGCGCCCGGCGAGGACAGCAGCTCCACGGAGTGGGGCTGGCTCGAGTCGGACAACGGCGCTCCCGGGAGCGGGGCAGCGTACCTGTTCGAGCGCTCCGGCGGCGCCTGGGCGCAGGACGCGTACATCAAGGCGGCGAACACCGGGGCGTCGGACGCCTTCGGGGCGCGCCTCGACCTGCACGGCACGACGCTCGTCGTCGCCGCGACCGGGGAGGACAGCAGCGCCACGGGCGTCGACGGCGACGGGGCGAACGACGCGGCGGCCGGCAGCGGCGCTTGCTACAGCGCCAGCTGGTAGCCAACGGCGAGCGTTTGGCGTGAGCGGAGAGCCGCGCCGCTCAGCGCCGGTCGAGCCCCACGATCCGATCGAGCAGCGCCCGATCGAGGCTCGCCTCGACCGCCGTGGCGAGCCGGTCGTACTCCTCGTGACGGCTCGGGATCGCCGCCTCCCCCGCGGGCGCGGGGAGCCCCCGCCGCCCGCGCAGCGCCGCGAGGAGCGACCGCCTGAGCCCGTCGTTCTCGAAGAGCCCGTGGATCATCGTGCCCACCACCGCGCCGTCCGTCGATACGGCCCCATCGAGCGCCGCATCGGCCCTGCCGCTCCTCGACCCGATCGCGAACGCCGCGCGCGCGCCGCCCACCCGCTCCACCCGGCCCATGTGGATCTCGTAGCCGGTCAGCTCTCCCTCTCCCGCGCTCGCCGCGTCCCCCGCGCCCAGGAACGAATCGCCCGCGAGCCGCGCCCGCACCTGCGCCGTCGTCTTGGTCCGCTCGAACCGCGTCCACACGTCGAGCAGCCCCAGGCCCCGCGCCGCCGGCTCGGCCGACTCGACGCCTTCCGGATCCTCGATCGCCCCGCCGAGCATCTGGCAGCCGCCGCAGATCCCGAGCGTCCACCCGCCTTGCCGGGCGCGCGCCGCGACCGCCTCCGCGAGGCCGCTCGCGCGCAGCCACGCGAGGTCGGCCATCGTGCTCTTCGTCCCGGGGAGCACCACGAGATCCGCCCCGCCGATCTCGTCCGGCCGCTCGATGAACCGCACAACGACGTCCCGCTCGTGCTCCAGCGGCTCCACGTCGTCGTAATTCGATATCCGCGGCAGCCCGACCACCGCGATGTCGATCTGCCCCGGCCCCGCCGCCCCTCGCCGCCGCCGGCCCTCCAGCGACACCGAGTCCTCGTCCGCGATCCGCAGGTGCTTCAGATAAGGTACCACGCCGAGCACCGGGACGCCCGTCCGCGCCGTGAGCATCTCGAGCCCCGGCTCGAGCAGCTTGATGTCGCCGCGGAACTTGTTGATCACGAACGCCGCCACCCGCGCGCGCTCGTCGGGCTCGAGCAGCGCCATCGTCCCCACGAGCGCCGCGAACACCCCGCCGCGATCGATGTCGCCGGCGAGGAGCACCGGCGCGTCGGCGACGCGCGCGACGTGCATGTTCACGATGTCGCGGTCCTTCAGGTTGATCTCCGCGGGGCTGCCCGCCCCCTCGATCACCACGACGTCGTGCGCCTCCCGGAGCCGCCCCAGCGAGCGGGCGATGATGTCCTTGAGCTCCCCGCGATAAGCGAAGTAGTCGCGCGCGTGCAGGCTCCCGAGCGGCTTGCCGAGGACGACCACCTGCGAGCGCGAGTCCCCCTCCGGCTTGAGCAGGACCGGGTTCATGTCGACCGTCGGCGCCACGCGCGCCGCCTCGGCCTGCACCGCCTGCGCCCGGCCGATCTCGCCGCCGTCCAGGGTCGCGAACGAGTTCAGCGCCATGTTCTGCGACTTGAACGGCGCGACCCTGAGCCCCCGCCGCTGGAACATCCGGCAGAGCGCCGTGCAGAGGAGGCTCTTGCCGACCGAGGACGCGGTGCCCTGCACCATCACCGTGAGCGCTGTCATCGCCAAAGCCCCTGTCCGAAGGATGTCGCCGCGAGCGCGGCCGCCGCGAGCCCGGCGAAGAGCAGCGCCGCGAGCACGACGATGCGGCAGGCCTCGTCGATGAGCTCCCTCCGGAGCGGCTCTGCCGCGTCGCCGAGGCGATAATGGCCGCGCTTCTCGAGCGCGACCCGGAGCAGCCCCGCCATCGCCGCCATCGGCCGGCCGGCGTTCGGGCTCTCGGTGCGGCCGCCGTCGCGGAGCAGCACGGCGAGGCCGCGGCGCGCGTCGGCGCCGCGGAGCCAGCCGGCGGCGAGGAGCAGGAGCGCGGTGAGGCGCGCGGGCACGAAGTTCAGCGCGTCGTCGAGCCGCGCCGACGCCTTGCCGAGGTACTCGTAGCGTCCGTGGTAGCCGATCATCGCGTCGAGGGTGTTCACCGCGCGGTAGAAGAGCGCGCCCGGCAGCCCGAAGAGGGCGAAATAGAAGAGCGGCGCGACGAAGCTGTCCGACGCGTTCTCGGCGACCGACTCGATCGACGCGGCGACAAGCGCGGGCTCGTCGAGCTCCGACGGGTCGCGGCTGCAGAGGCTCCGCAGGGCGCCGCGGGCCGCGGGGACGTCGCCGGCCGCGAGCGCGTCGCGCACGCCGAAGGCCGCGTCGCGGAGCGCGCGCAGGGCGAAGGTCGGCTTCAGAAGGAGCCCTGACAAAGCGACGCAGACGACCGGGTGCGGGGCGATCAGCGCGGCGAGCCCGGCGCCCAGGGCCGCGAACAGGCACGGGACGGCGAGGGCCATGAGCGCGCCGAAGAGGAGCTCGGCCACGCGGCCGGACCGCGGCGCGCGGCGCTTCAGCGCCTGGATCGCGGAGCCCATCCACACGACCGGGTGGACGACGGCCGGGGGCTCGCCGCAGGCGAGGTCGAGCGCGACCGCCACGAGCACCGCGGCGGCGGCGGTCATCGCCCGTCCTCGCCCATGACGGCGACCGGGCCGGGGCGCAGGCGCAGGATGGCGCCCATCACGGCCACGTAGAGCTCGCTGGCCGACCGGTTGAGCCGCTGGTGCGCGCGTCCGGCGAGGTCGCGGAAGGCCCGGCCGAGCCGGCTCTCGGGGACGATGCCCATGCCCACCTCGTTCGACACGAGGACGACGTGGGGCGCCGCCGACTCGACGGCGGCGGCGAGATCCTCGACGCGCGCCTCGATGCGATCGAGCTCGCGGCCCTCGGTCTCGTCGCGGAGCAGCAGGTTCGACAGCCAGAGGGTGAGGCAGTCGACGACGACGACGTCGACGCCGGTGAGCGCGGCGATGCGCTCGGGGAGCGCGACCGGCTCCTCGAGGGTGGTGAACTCGTCGCCCCGCTCGCGGGCGTGGGCGGCGATGCGCGCCCGCATCTCGTCGTCGAACGGCTCGGCGGTCGCGATGAAGGCGCGGCGCTCGCCGAGCGAGCGCGCGAGGGACAGCGCGAACGCGCTCTTGCCGGAGCGCACGCCGCCGCCGACGAGGGCGATCCGCCGCGGCGCCGCGCGCACGCCGCTCATCGCCCCTGCTCCTTCCGGTGCGCGGCGGCGCTCGCCACGAGCCCCTCGGGCACGAGCGGGTTCGAGGCCCAGTGCGCGTGGACGTAGGAGGCGAGGACGCGCTGCGCCCAGTACCCCTCGCGCGCGACCTGGCCGCCGCGCCGGCGCCGCACGGAGTAGGCGTGCTCGATCGGCGAGGGCGCCTGCGCGGCGGGCGAGGGCGCCGGCGCCTGCGCGGCGGGCGCGGGCGGCGGTTCGGGCGATGCCGGCGCCTGCGCGGGCTGCGTGGGGCGGAGCTCGGAGTAGCGGAACTGGTGCCCGCGGAAGCGGAGCCCGGCGCCGCCCAGGATCGTGCGCGCCTGCGTCTCGACCTCGACGTAGCCGAGCGCCTGCAGCTTCTCGCACATCACGGCCTCCGCCGGCACGAGCCCGACCATGGGGTGCGCGCGCCCGTCCAGCGTGCGGATCGCCTCGGTCAGGTACATGAGCCCGCCGCACTCGGCGTAGATCGGGCCCCCGCGGCCGGCGAACGCGCGGATCTCGGCGCGCAGGGCGGCGTTCTCGGTCAGGCGCTCCGCGTGCGCCTCGGGGTAGCCGCCGCCCAGGTAGAGCGCGTCGACGTCGGGCAAGCGCGCGTCGCGGATCGGTGAGAACCGCACGAGCTCGGCCCCCGCGGCCTCGAGGCGGCGCAGGTTGTCCGCGTAGTAGAAGTGGAAGGCCTCGTCGAACGCCACGCCGAGGCGAACCCGCCGCTGTTGCGCCCCGCCGCTCGCTCCTGTCACGGCTCCGCCCGCTGCTCTCCCGGGCGCAGCCGCCGCCGCCGGCGCGGCCGCCTCCGCCGTCTGCGGCAAGGGCGGCGCCCCGCGCGCGATCTCGAGCAGCGCGTCGAGCCCGATCCACGCCTCGGCCTGCGCGCCCCAGTGGTCGAAGCGCTCCTCCGGGAGCGCGGCCTCGTCGGCCGTGCGCAGGCCGAGGTGGCGCTCGGGGAAGCTCTGCGCCTCGTCCCGCGGCAGGCCGCCGAGCACGGGCGGCGAGCGCTGCGCCTGTCGAAGAATGTCGAGGTGCCCCCGGCTGCCGACCTGGTTGCACACGACCGCGGCGACGCGGAGCCCCGGATCGAAGCCCGCGAAGCCCTGCACCAGCGCCGCGATGCTGCGGGCCATCCCGGACGCGTCGACCACGAGCGCGACCGGCGCCTCGAGCCACTTCGCGATCTCGGCCGTCGAGCCCTCTTCCCCGGTCGGGCTCGCCCCGTCGAACAGCCCCATCACCCCCTCGATCAGCGCCACATCGGCGCCCGCGGCCTCCGCGGCGAACGTCGACAGGACCGCCTCCCGGCCCATCATCCAGCCGTCGAGGTTGTGCGACGTCCCGGCGACGGCGCGCGCGTGGTACGTCGGATCCAGGTAGTCGGGGCCGCACTTGAACAGGGCGACCCGCAGGCCGCGGGCGCGGAGCGCGCGCGCGATCGCGACCGTGGTGGTCGTCTTCCCGACGCCGCTCGCCGTGCCGGCCACGACGAGCCGGGGGATGGCCAGGCTCATCAGAAATCGACTCCGATCTGGGCCTTCGCCCCCTGCTCGAACGGGTGCTTCACCGACCGCATCTCCGTCACCAGATCGGCGAGCGCGACGAGCGCGTCGGGGGCGTTCCTGCCGGTGATCACCACGTGCACGTGCGCGGGCCTCCCGCGCAGCGCCGTGAGGAGCTCGTCCTCCGCGATGAAGCCGTAGTGCAGCGCATACGTGATCTCGTCGAGCACGACGATGTCCTGCTCGCCGCTGCCGATGAGCGCCGCGGCCTCCTGGAAGGCCGCGCGCGCCGCCGCCTTGTCGCGCGAGAGGTCGTCGCTCTCCCAGGTGAAGCCGCGCCCCATCACGAGGAAGGTGAGGCCGGGGAGCGTCTCGGCGAACAGGCGCTCTCCCGTCTTCCACTTCCCCTTGATGAACTGCACGACGGCGACGCGCATGCCCCGGCCGAGCGCCCGGAACACCATCCCGAGCGCGGCCGTCGTCTTGCCCTTGCCGTGGCCGGTATAGACGATGACGAGCCCTCTTCGACCAGCCGCCGCGGCGCCCGCCGCGCCCGCCCCGGCGCCTCCCTCCGCGCTCACGAGCCCTCCTCCGCCGGGCGCGGAGAGCGCGGCCTCTCGGCCTTGCGGAACCTGTGGCTGAACTCGGGATCATAGAGCCGCGAGTCGGCGAAGTCCGTGGACGTGAGCACCCGGCCGACCAGGATCATCGATTGTGTCTTGATCCCCTCGGCCCGCACCTTCTCCCGGATGTCGGCGAGCGTGCCAGTCACGATCTTCTGATCGGGGCAGCTCGCCTTGTGCACCACCGCGACCGGGCAATCGGCGCCGTAGGAAGGGATGAGCGCCGCGGTCACGTCCTTGAGCAGGGTGATGCTCAGGAAGAGGCAGAGCGTCGCCTTGTGGCGCGCGAGCTCCTCGAGCCGCTCGGCCGGCGGCACCGGCGTGCGCCCCTCGGCGCGCGTCAGGATCACGGTCTGCGAGAGCTCCGGGAGCGTGAGCTCGCGCCCGAGCGCCGCCGCCGCCGCCGTGAACGACGAGACGCCCGGGATGATATCGTAGGAAATCCCGAGCTCATCCATCCGGCGCATCTGCTCGGCGGTCGACCCGAACAGGACCGGATCGCCGGTGTGCACGCGCGCCACGTCGTGGCCCGCCTCCTTCGCCTCGACGAAGACCGCCACGATCTGGTCGAGGGTCATGCCGGAGGAGTCGATGACCCGGGCGTCCGGCCGCGCGCTGGCCACGATCTCCCGCGGGACGAGGGAGCCCGTGTACATGACGACAGGGCAGCGGGCGACGAGCTCGGCGCCGCGGACCGTGATGAGCCCGGGGTCGCCTGGGCCCGCGCCGATGATGTAGACGCGCATGGGGGTTCTCTCCTCGTTTCGTGCGCCGGCCATCCTGCCGGGGAGCGCTGGCGCGCGAAGCTAGAGCGGTCGTGAAGCGAACGCCAGGGATCCATTCCTCCTCCAGGCGACACGCCTCTCCGCGTCGCCCTCGCGGAGGAGGGGGCGCGCCGTCCGCGCTCAGCGCCGCGCGGGCAGGGCGCGGAGGCAGACCTCGATCCCGGCGCGGAGGTTGCCGTGCGTCGTGACGCCGGAGAGGTCGACCCCGAGGCCGCAGATGGATTGGGCCACGGCGGGCCCGATGCCGGTGAGGACGCCGCTCGCGCCGAGCAGGCGGATCGCGCGGACGATGCGGACGAGGTGGTCGGCCGTCGCGGCGTCGACGCTCTCGAGGCCGGTGACGTCGATGATGGCGAAGCGAGCGCCTGTGCGCACGACCTCGTCGAGGAGCTTGCCGGTGACGTCGGACGCGCGCGCGTCGTCGAGCGCGCCGATGACGGGCACGGCGAGCACGCCCTCGGCGACCTGGAGGATGGGCGTGGACAGGGCGCGGATGAGCGCCTGCTGGCGCTGGATGACCGCGAGCTGATCGGCGATGGCCTCCTTCTGCAGCTCGAGCTCGGCGATGGTGGCGGCCATCTGCTCCTCGTGCTCCCGCTGGGCCGTGATGTCCGTGCCGATGGCGAGGACGTGCGCCGTGCCGTCCTGCTCGACGAGGGGCACCTTGATGATGGACATCCACCGCACCTTGCCGTTCGGGCGCGAGACGGGCTGAACCCGCGAGACCGGCTGCATGCGTGCGAGCACCTCCTGGTCCATCTCGCTGATGACGGAGAGCTCGGCGTGGGAGGGCGGCAGATCGGCGACGGTCTTGCCAACCGCCCCCTCCGGCGTGGTGTTGTACAAATCGGCGTAGCCCTTGCTGACGAGCTTCATCTTGCCGTCCCGATCCTTGACCGTGACGATGAGCGGGATGGTGTCGAGCACGAGGCGGATGAACTGCCGCTCGCGCTCGAGGGCGAGCTCTGTCTCCTTGATCTCGGTGGTATCGATCCGCAGGCCGACGACGCTGCCGTCGGCGAGGCGGCTGCTCTTGAGGGTGAGCCAGCGGTCTCCGAACCGCCGCATGTAGACCTCCCCGGAGCGGCGATGGTCCGCGAGGCGACCGGCGATCCACGCGTCTTCGCTGAGGCCGCTGTGGAGGTGGAGCCCGTTCCGGCAGCCCTCGCGGACGACGTCTTCGAACGTATTGCCTACCTGGATGGCGGCGGCACATTCGGGGTAGAGCGATCTGTACGTCGTGTTGAAGAAGCAGAGCCGCTCCTTGGTGTCGTAGATGACGAAGCCGACGTCGAGCGCCTCGACGGCCGCGTGCAGGCGCGCTCCTTGATCGCGCGCCGCCTGCTCGGCCCGGCGTTGCTCGGTCACGTCGCGCAGCGCGAGGAGCACGGCGGCGCACGCGCCCGCGGGGTCGACGAGCGGGCTGAGGCTCCCCTCGGCGAGGACGACGCGCTCGTTCGCGAGGTGGAGCGCGAGGTCGGGCGGCAGGGCGCGCGGGGCGCGATCGCGGAGCACCTGCTCGAGCAGCGCGCCGAGGGGCGGATCGGGCCGCAGGGCCTCATCGATCGGCGCTCCGCGCGCCGTCGCCCCGGACGTGGAGGCGAGGCGCTCGGCGGCGGGGTTCAGCGCCAGGATCCGACCGCTCTCATCGAGCAAGAGCAGCGGGTCGACGCTGCAGGTGAAGGCGAGCGAGTAAAGATCGACAGGAGCGTCGCTAGGCATCGGGAGGAGCGTAGATCAAGATCTCCTCAGGGTGTCGGCCTCGGTGACCCCGTGGCGCATCACAGGCAGCGAAGCTGCTGGCCGAGCTGGGCGTGGGCGCGAGCCCTTGAACCGCCGGTTCACGCGCTCGCGGACAATGTGGTCTATGTCGACCGCCTGTCCGACGCGCACCACGGGTCGTTCACGGCGCCACCCGAGCTCTTCGCCTCCACGACATCGCTCACGTGGACTCCCGCGAGGTCTGGATCTGGGTCCGAGGTGGCGTCGCGCGCCCCGTCCGCGTCATGTGGAGCTCGTACGTGAAGCCGAAGTCGTGCTCCCGCCCCTCGTTGCCCCACCCCTGATCGTCGATGGGGAAGAACTCCTCTCCCCAGAAGTGCCCGAAGCCGCGCTCGCTCGCCTTGAGAGGGACGACGTATGGAATCGGTACGTTGACCGTGGGGTCGTCTTGATACCACGGATAAAACGCCTCGGGCCCGGTCGTGTGATCCGTGCCCCCTGATGGGCACATAGACGGCGGTGGACGTGGACGAGGACGAGGCGGGCAACGGCGATGTCGTGGCGCCCATGTCGCGACCGAGGACGGCGATCTCGGGGGTGCACCCCGCGAGCGCCGTGCCCGTCGAGACAAGGACGGCCAGGAATCTCGGGGCGCCCGCGCGGGCCGCCGTGGGCTGGGACAGCTTCATCGAAATCGTCTCCTGTCGCATGAATGCCGCCGAGCTCACCGGTCCTTCAGGCAAACTCACGCGAGCGCGTCGTTTCGAGGGGCGCTGCGTCCTGCCTCGCAAGGGCGGGAGGGGGACGCGCCCGGCGGGGTAGCTGGCTGCGGCGCACCGTCACGGCCGCGCTGCAGGCGGAGCGCGCCGCGTTCATGGTCGACGTCGACAAAACTCGCCGGCGTCTCGTACCGGACGGTCTCGCAGGTCCTGCAGCACAGCCCTCACGCGCATCGCGACACGCAGGGGTCCATTTGGATTGACACCCGTCATGTGAACGTTCACAATCGACTCTCGAAGTATCCTTCTGCTTTGCCGCGGGTGGGGGGTGTCGTGCGCCTCCGGCGCCCTTCGTTCCTGGGATTGGGGTGGTTTTTTGCATTGATTTCGCTCGGCCGTCGCGGGCGCGGGCAGGGCGCGAGCTCGTGGGGGCTCGCTCGCGCCCTGCCCGCGCTGGGCTCGAGGTCTCACCTGCGACCCGCACGCGCACCGGTCCACTGGAATCTTGGAAGCACATAAGTAGCATCGTGGAGGTTGCCGTGCGTTCATATGCAGCGCAAATCGCTGCTCTCGTTGGATTGAGTAGGGTGGGTTGCGGCTCGTCGGATACGGCGCCCGTCCCGGGAACGTGGAGCACCTCGTCCGGGGCAGCGGCGGGCGGTCGGCGGGCAAACGGACACCCGCGCTGCGGGATAGGCTGGGAGGCTTGAACATGCATCGACCTCAGGTTTGGGATTGGATTCAGCGCGCGGCGTCCCCCGCCGTGGGGGAGGGGCAGGCCGCCCGGGAGCGCTCCGGCGGGCGACGCCGCTCGGCGTGGCTCGCCGCGTGCGCCTCGGCCCTCGTGGCGGCGGCGTGCACGGGCACCCTCGGGAGCAACGTCGACGAGCAACCCGGCGGCGAGCGACCCGGCGGCGAGCAACCCGGCGAGGACGCGCAGTGCGCGCCGCGGCTGGCGCGCCGCGTCGTGCTGCTCCCCGATCTGCAGTTCACGAATTCGGTGCGTGCGCTGCTCGGGGACGCCGCCGTGCGGGCCGATCAGGCGCCCGATGAGAGGACAAAGCCCTTCATGAAGAAGGGGATCGTCGTCGGCACATCGCTGGTGCGCACCCGGCTCGACGCGGCCGCTTACGCCGCGGAGAGCCTCGAAGGGCGCTTCGAGCAGGTGACCGGCTGCGCGACGGACGGGGATGACGCGTGCGCCCGCGACTTCCTGACCCGGTTCGCGGCGGAGGCGTTCCGGAGGCCGCTCGGGGCGATCGAGCTCGAGGACCTGTGGGGGGTGATCGAGCTCGGGAAGGAAGAGAGCTACGAGCGCGGCGTGATGCTCGCCGTCGAGGCCATCCTCGCGTCGCCCTCCTTCTCTTACCGGACGGAGCTCGGCGAGAAGGGAAGCGACGGCGTCGTGAGGTTGTCGCCGCACGAGCTCGCCAGCGAGCTCTCGTTCTTCCTCACGGACAACCCGCCGGACGTCGAGCTCATGGCCGCCGCCGACTCCGGGGCCATCCGCGACCCCGCAGAGGTGGCGCGGCAGACCGAGCGGCTGCTCGCGCTGCCGGCGACGCGGCGCAGCCTGAGCACCACGCTGCTCGCGGCGTGGGGGATCAGCAACCTGTTCGGCACGGTGAAAGACCCGGGGATGTTCCCCGAATACGGTCCCTTGCTCCAGGCGAGCATGTTCCACGAGACCGAGCTGTTCGTGGACGCGACCCTCTGGGGTCGCGGCGCCGATGTCTCCGAGCTGCTCACGTCGCGGGAGACGTTCGCGAACGAGCCGCTCGCCGAGGTGTACGGCGTCGAGCATACCGGTGCGCCGGAGGAGTTCGCGCCGGTCACCTTGCCCGCCGACCAGCGCGCCGGCCTGCTCACGCAAGCGAGCGTCCTCGCGACGCTCTCCCGCACGGACAACACGAGCGTGGTCGCGAGGGGGCTGTTCATTCGAGGCGCGCTGCTCTGCCTGCCGAAGCTCGCGTCGCCGCCGGAGACCCTCGCGGGCGCGGTCGCGGACCTGCTCAACGCCGACATGACCGAGCGAGAGCGCGCCGAGGCGCGCGCAGCGAACCGCACCTGCGGCGCATGCCACCGGGGGATCGACCCGCTCGGCTTGGCGCTCGAGAACTACGATCCGCTGGGTCGTTATCGAGAGACGCTCGACGGCGCGCCCATCGACGCGCGCATCGAGCTCGGGGGGATCCTCGGGCTGCACGAGAGCTACGCGAACGCTGTCGAGTTCGCCGGCGCGATCGCGCAAAGGGAGGAGTTCGCCGCGTGCCTCGCGCGGAACCTCATCACCTACGGCACCGACGACGAGCAGCTCTCGCCGGTCGACTGCCAGGTCGACGACGTGATCAAGGCGTTGCCGGAGGGCGCGCGCACCCTGCCCGCCATCGTGAAGGCCATCGCGAGCTCGAGCGCGCTCACCGAGCGCACCGAGGAGGAGTGACCATGAACCGCAATCTGCCCTATGTCTCGTCCCGCCGTCGCTTCCTCCAGGGCATCGGCGCCGCCGCGGGGATGTTCGCGATCCTCCGCGGCCTCGAGCGGACCGCGGAAGGCGCGCCGAGCCCGAAGCGGCTCCTCATCGTCCAGCGGCCCGTGGGCACCGTCTACGAGAGCTGGTGGCCGCAGGGGAACGGGACCAACTTCACGCTGTCCCGCATCCTGCGCCCGTTCGAGCCGGTGCGTGACCGGATGATCGTGATGCGCGACCTGAAGCTGCCTTACGAGGGGTCGGTCGGCGGCGGCCATGAGCGCGGGACCGTCCTGATGGCGACCGGCCAGCGGACCAAGCAGCTCTACCCCGGCAACGGCGGGGACGACCCCATGGCCGAGGGGGCGAGCGTCGACCAGCTGCTCGTGAAGCAGTCGGCCGATCTGCAGGGGACGCCGATCGCGTCGCTCCAGATCTCGTGCGACAAGCGCGCGGACACGCCGGAGGTGTCGACGCGCCACATGTCGTACTCCGGCCCGCGGAGCCCGATGACGCCGTACTACCAGCCGCTCGACGTCTATCAGCGGATGTTCGGCACGATGATGCCCGGGGGGCCGACGAGCGACAACCTCGAGGCGCTCGCCAGGGCGCGCCGGCAGAAGAAGAGCGTGCTCGACTTCGCGAGGAAGGACATCGGCCGGCTCCACGAGCTTGCGCCGAGCGCGCAGCGCGAGATGCTGGACGGCCACATGGAGGCGATCCGCGAGGTGGAAAAGGAGTTCGATGCCGACCCGCGCAACGCTGCGTTCTGCGGCATGGAGCAGCCGCCCGAGATCGTCAATGTGAGCGAGTACATCGACCCTTACAGCTCGTCGCACGTCGTGAGCGAGCGCGACGACGAGAAGCACGCGCGCATCGGCGCCCTGCACTTTGCCCTGATCAAGGCGGCCTTCCGGTGCGACCTGACGCGCGTGGTGACCTTCCAGTGGGCCCCGGGGACCAACCACGTGAGCTTCGGCGACCTGTGGCCGCCGGATTCGCGCATCTTCAAGGTCCATCACACGACGAGCCATGATCCCGACACGCGAGATACGCTCGAGTTCCTCACGCGCGTGGAGGAGTTCTACGCCAACAAAATGGTGGGGTTCCTGCAGGAGCTCGCGGCCACCCAGGACGTGAACGGCGGGACGCTGCTCGACAACACGCTCATCCCCTACGTGACCGAGGTCGGCACCCGCAAGCACAACTGGGACAACGTGCCCTGGCTGCTCTTCGGCGGCGCCAACACCGGGCTCCTCGGCGGGCGCGTGTGGGACAGCGGCGGTCGCGGCCTCCGCTCGACGAACGACCTGTGGATGGCGTGCGCGGGGGCGTTCGGCGTCCCGGACTTCGTTCTCGGGGATTCCGATCTCCACACGACGGCGCTCCCGGGCGTGTTCATGCCGGCTTGAGCGTCCAGGTCGCTGTAGCCTGGGTGTCGGACCGCACGGCTCGAGATGACCGCGGTGCGGCGCCCGCTCCTCTCGACGCGGCGCTCCGGAGGACCCGATGGCCTTGTCCTCCCTCGGGCTCGAGGATACCCATGGTCCTTCCAATGGAGTTGACACCGAAAATGTGAACGCTAACAATGCGCCCGGGCGGGCATCTCTTGGCCGCCTCCTGGGGGGACGTTTCTACTCCGGGAATCAATGATTCACCGCTTCACGGCGGAGTGAGAGAGGCGGCCATGCTCTGTTTCGGTGTCATCGGTACGGGCGGGGTCGCGCGTGGCTTCACGCGCGCGCTTCAGGGCAGTCAGCGTTGTCGGGTCGTGGACGCCACGCAGGGTGTCCACGCGCTCAAGAGTGAATCAGCAAGGAGACCTGCCGTGAAAGAGACGAAGTCCTGGGGCAACGGTTGGGCGATCGCAGCGCTCTCCCTGTTCGCGCTGCTCGCGATCACGGGGTGCGGCAAGACGACCGAGGGGACGGGCGCCGCGCCCGCCGAGGGGGCCGACTCGAAGCCGAAGACGGTGAAGCTCGCCTTCGTCACCAACAACGCGAGCGAGTTCTGGAAGATCGCTCAGGCAGGCGTCCGGAAGTATGAGCGAGAGAGCAAGGTCCAGGTCGACGTGAAGATGCCGCCGAACGGCACCACGGAGGAGCAGAACCAGATCCTCGAGAACCTCTCGAGTCAGGGCTACGACGCTATCGCCGTGAGCGCCATCGCGCCGGGCGATCAGGTCCCGGTGCTCAACAAGACGGCCGAGAAGAGCAAGCTCATCACGTTCGACTCGGACGCCCCGAAGTCGAACCGACTGCTCTACATCGGCACCAACAACTACGAGGCCGGCAAGGCGCTCGGCGCCCACATCGTGAAGCTCCTCCCGAGCGGCGGCAAGATGGCCGTGTTCGTCGGCATGCTGTCCGCGGACAACGCGAAGCAGCGCCTCCAGGGCATCCAGGACGCGATCGCCGGCAAGGACATCGAGATCGTCGACAAGCGCGAGGACAATACGGACCGCGCGAAGGCGCGCTCCAACGTGGAGGACATCATCAATGCGCACCCGGACCTGAAGCTCGTCGCAGGCCTGTGGTCCTACAACGGCCCGGCCATCGCGGCGGCCATCGAGGCGCTCGGGAAGAAGGGCAAGGTCCTCGCGGCCGTGTTCGACGAGGAAGAGGGGACGCTCGCGGCCATCGAGAGCGGCACGATCTCGGCCACGGTCGTCCAGAAGCCGTTTCAGTTCGGCTACATGGCGAGCAAGTGGGCGCATGAGCTCGCGACGAAGCCCGACGCGGCGATGGCGCAGATCCCGGCGAGCAAGGGCATCGACACCGGCATCGATGTGATCGAGAAGGCCAACGTGGCGGAGTTCAAGCAGAAGCTCGCCGAGATGAAGAGGTGAGCGTGGCCGCGGCGCTACCGAGCCTGCTCGCGATGAGCGCGATCAACAAGCGGTTCCCCGGCGTGGTGGCGCTCCAGGGCGTCTCTCTCTCGCTGAATCCGGGGGAGGTGCTCGCCCTGATGGGCGAGAACGGCGCCGGTAAGAGCACGCTGATGAAGATCCTCGGGGGCGCCCAGCAGCCCGACGAAGGCGAGATCCGGATCGGAGGGAAGCAGGTCACCCTCGAGAGCGTGCGCGCCGCCAAGCGCCTCGGCATCGCGCTCATCCACCAGGAGCTGATGCTGGCGCCGAACCTGGACATCGCCGCCAACATCTTCCTCGGCAACGAAGGCGGCGGGACCAGAACGCTCCTCCGTCCGCTGCCGAAGGGCGGCATGTACGCCCGCGCCCACGAGCTGCTTCAGCGCGTGGGCTTGGCGCTCCCGCCCTCGACCCCGGTGTCCGTGTTGACCGCCGGTCAGATGCAGATGGTCGAGATCGCCAAGGCGCTCGCCCTGGACGCGCGTATCATCATCATGGACGAGCCGACTTCGTCGCTGACGAGCGGTGAGTCCGAGCACCTCTTCCAGATCATCCGCAAGCTCCGGGCGGACGGTATCGGCATCGTCTACATCTCGCACCGGATGGAAGAGGTCATGGCGCTGGCGGACCGGGTGACGGTCCTGCGCGATGGCCGCCACGTCGGCGACCTCGCGCGCGCAGAGGCGACGCACGAAAAGATCGTCGCCATGATGGTGGGCCGCGAGCTGAGCACGCATTACTTCCCGCAGAGACGGCCGCGGAGGTCGACCGAGCCCGTGCTGGTGGTCGACGGCCTCGTCGTGCCCGGCGCGCCGGCGCCGATCTCCTTCTCGGCCGAGCGCGGGGAGATCCTCGGCTTCGCCGGCCTGGTCGGCTCGGGCCGCACCGAGCTCATGCAGACGATCTTCGGGGTTGCTCCTGCGCTCGGCGGGCGCATGACGCTCGAGGGCGAGGCGTTTGCTCCTCGAAGACCCAGGGACGCCATCGACCGCGGCGTCTACCTGGCGCCGGAGGATCGCAAGCGGCACGGCCTCGTGCTGCCGCTCAGCGTCGCAGAGAACACCTCCCTGCCCAGCATCGGCAACTACAACCGCTGGGGCTTCTTGGACAGGAAGACGGAGCGCCGCGTCGCCGAATCGGAGGTGAAGCGGTTGCGGACGAAGACGCCTGGCATTCGTCAGAGCGTCGCGAACCTCTCCGGCGGAAACCAGCAGAAGGTGGTGCTCGGAAAATGGCTGGCCATGAGCCCGCGCGTGCTCATCGTGGACGAGCCGACACGCGGGATCGACGTCGGCGCCAAGGCCGAGATCTATCGCCACATGGCCGCCCTCGCGGATGAAGGCATCACGATCTTGATGGTCAGCTCGGACATGGGAGAGATCATCGGAATGAGCGATCGCGTCGCCGTCATGCACGAGCGGCGCATCAAGGGGGTGCTGCCGCGGGAGCGGCTCAGCCAGGAGCGGGTCGCGACGTTGATGACGGGCCACGCCGGAGTGGAGGCTTTGTCGTGAGGCGCGAGCTTGGCATGACCATCGCGCTCGTCGTGATGTGCCTGGGGCTCTACATCTCGAACCCGGACTTTCTCGGGCAGTCGAACTCGATCAACACCCTGCGGCAGATCTCGATGCTCGGGATCTTCGCGATCGGCATCGGCTTCGTCATCATCACCGGCGGCATCGATCTGTCGATCGGGTCCGTGATCGGCCTGACGGGCGTCCTGATCGCGAAGCTCTCGTCGAGCCAGGTCGGCGGCCTGGGCTACTCGTTGTGGATCGGCATTCCGGTGGCGCTCGGCGTGGCGCTGCTGATCGGCCTCGGCCAGGGGCTCCTGATCACGCGGCTCAAGCTGCAGCCGTTCATCGTCACGCTCGGCGGCATGCTGTTCTTGCGCGGGGTCTCGCAGACCATCGCCGAGGGCGGCACCCTGAGCCTCGGGGGCTCGCCGCTGCTCCACCTCGCGAACGGCGGGCTGCTCAACGTCGGCAGCGACGCGCTCGTCCCGTATCCGTTTCTGATCTTCCTCGCCGTGATCGGCCTCTCGACCTACGCGCTGCACTTCACGGTGTTCGGGCGTTACGTTTATGCGATCGGCGGCAACCGCGACGCAGCGGAGTACTCCGGCATCAACGTGAAGCGGGTGGAGGCGTCCACCTACATGATCTCGGCGGGCCTCGGCGGCATCGCTGGCGTCTGCTACGCGTCGTACATCGGGCAGATGTCGCAGCAGGTCGGCGTCGCGTACGAGATGTACGCGATCGCCGCGGCCGTGCTCGGCGGCTGCTCGCTTCGCGGCGGTGAAGGCACGGTGCTCGGCATCGTCATCGGCTCCGCGGTGATGCGCGTCATCGACAACGGCATCAACATGTTCCAGCTGCCGTACGAGGACGCGGACGGCATACGACGCATCTGGCGCCTGGACCCGAACTGGACGTTCATCATCATCGGCGCCGTGATCCTCGTCGCCGTCATCCTCGACCAGATCGTGCACATGGTGCAGACAAAACGGCGCACCCGGCGTGCCTCCGCGGGAGCCGCCGAGGCGGCGCCGAGCCTCCAGGCGGTCGCGGCCTTCAGCGCGGCGGAGTCGCCGGTCGCGCGAGCGCCCGATCGTGAGAACGTCTGAGCCCTCCGGTTCGTACGTCGTCGCACAACGATGAGGCGGCCCCGGGGTCAAGGGGACGCTCGTCTCGGACTTGCGCGCTGGCCTCGGTATCGGGGACGTGCCGTTCCTCGCCGGGGATCTCCTCTATTCGGGGCCGTGCGCAAACCACAAGTCGCTGGCGACCGCTGATTCGAATCCTTTCGGACCCGTGGCGGCTCCCGTGCTCCCTCGGGCAGGACGCAGGCGCTGCCACACCGCTTCCGGGTCGAGAGGGGGCTCGCGTCCCGCCCGGACGCGCTGCGTCCGCGGGAGACGCCAGCCTGCTCGTTCCACCTGGACCCGCCCCCGTTCTCCTGCTTATCTGCTCCGTACCGTGACCGTATCCCGTGACGAGATCTTCATCTCGCTCGTCCCCCGCCTCGTGTCGGCCACGTACTTTGACGAAGCTGCCACAGCGGTCCTCCAAGCCATGTTCGCCTGCGTCGAGGAGGCGCTCGCCGACAGCCCGTTCGCCGGCCGCGCTCGGATCCTGCGCGGCGTCGTCCACCTCCGCCCCGAGGGCAGCTACCTGCGCCTCTTCGGCATCGACCGCTCGAGCGGCGCGCGCATCGAAGGCACCGGCTATCTCACCTCCGGCAGCGTCTGGAGCTGGATCGAGAAGCACCGCTGTTCGGTCTCGATCGACGTCCAGCGCGCCTCGCTCCGCTCCTGGATGCCAGACGGGGCGATCGAGCTCCGCGACCCGTCGGAGGCGGCCGGTATGCCCGGCGACGCGACGCGCAGGCGCATGCTCGATCGCGATGCGACCCACGTCCATGTCGTCCCGCTGCGCGCGCCCGGCGGCTGCGTCGACGGCATGATCACCCTCGAGGCGAGCTCCAGGGGGGCCGTCGGACGGGAGCTCCCCTGGGCGGAGTGCTACGAGGGGCTGGAGATCCTCGCCAGCATCGCCGGGGCGTTCATCGCCGCCCGCGCGCTGCCGCTTCGCGCGGACGAGCCGGCGAGCCCGGACGAGTTCCTGCCGGTCGTCGGTCAGAGCACCGCGCACCTGGTCGAGCTGCTCCGCGCCTTCGCCCCGAGGGACGACACCATTCTGATCACCGGCCCGACCGGCGCTGGAAAATCCAGGCTCGCGCGGTGGTGCCACGAGCACTCGCAGCGCCGGGGCCAGCCCTTCGAGTCGCTGGACCTCCTCGGGGTGCCCGAGGACCTGCAGATGGCCGAGCTGTTCGGCTGGAAGCGGGGCGCCTTCACCGGCGCGATCAAGGACAACCCAGGCGCGGTCGCCCGCGCCGCGAAGGGCACGCTCTTCCTCGACGAGATCGACAAGCTCTCGCTCAAGGCCCAGGCGGGCCTCCTGCGCTTCATCGAGGAGCGCGCCTACCGGATGCTGGGCGATGACGGGGCGGGGGAGCGCCGCGCCGACGCGCGCCTCCTCGTCGGCACCAACGCCGATCTGCGCGCCGCCGTGCGCGCCGGCCGCTTCCGCGAGGACCTGTACTACCGCATCAACGTCCTGCCGGTGCGGCTGCTCCCGCTCGCCGAGCGGCTCGACGAGCTCCCGCGCTGGGCCGATTACATGTTGAACCGGCGCCACCAGGAGGCCGACGGCAAGGGCACGGCGCGCTTCGAGCCCGAAGCCATGAAGCTCCTCGTGTCCGCGCCCTGGCCGGGCAACCTGCGGCAGCTCGACAACATCGTCCGGCGCGCTTACGCGCTCCAGCTCGCGGGGCAGAGCGGCCTCGGGGGCGATCTCGTGATCCAGCGGCGCCACGTCGAGCGCGCGCTCACCTTCGACACCGACGCCGAGCCGAGCGCGCTGGTCAAGCTGCTCTGGCGGGCGGCGCTCAGCTTCGTGAACGAGGCCGAGCGACGCCGGGGCGGCGGCGCCCCGCTCCCGCTCGAGGCGACCGACGCCTTCCGGGGCATGGTCCTGGGCGCGGCGGTGCAGCGGGCGGGCAACCGCGACGATGGCTTCACGCTGCTCGGCCAGGAGCCGCTGCTCAAGAACCGCAACCACCACCGGACGCTGCGCCGCGAGCTCTCGCGGGTGCGCGAGGTCCTGGACGTGCTTGGGGGTGATGTCGACCCGGATCTCCAGGCGGTGCTCGACGCCGACAGGGATCCCTGACGGAGCGAGGTGCCGGCGCGCTCCGAGCGCCTCCGGCGACCCTGAGATCGAGCATGCAGCGCTACGTTGCAACCGGTGCAGCACCCGTCCCAGGCACCACGTTCGCGGGGCAGTACGAGATCCTGGCCAAGCTCGGCGAGGGCGGCTTCGGCGTGGTGTACAAGGCCCGCCAGCTCACCACCGGGCAGCCGATCGCCTTGAAGATCCTGCGCCTCGCCGAGCAGGGGGGCGTCGCGCAGGCCGACAGGCGGGTCACGCGCTTCCTGCGCGAGACGCGGCTCTGCGCCCAGCTTCACCATCCCAACATCGTCCAGCTCGTCGATTCGGCGCAGATCGCGGATGGGACCCTCTACACAGCGTTCGCCTTCGCGCCCGGCGACAACCTCGCCGCGCTGCTCGAGCGAGAGGGCGCGCTCGCGCCGTCCGAGGCGCGGCACCTGATGCTCCAGGTGCTCGACGCCCTCGCCTGCGCCCACGCGGCGGGCGTCGTCCACCGCGACCTCAAGCCCAGCAACATCATGGTGATCCCCACGGGCGCCCGCCGCAACGCGCTGGTGCTCGACTTCGGGATCGGCGCCGCGCTCGACGACGATCGCTCCGCGCGCCTGACCGGCAGCCACGACGCGCTGGGCACGCCGGGCTACGGCGCGCCGGAGCAGTGGCGCGGCGCCGAGCCTTCACCGCGCGCGGATCTGTTCTCGTGGGGCCTCGTGTTCCTCGAGTGCCTGACGGGCAAGCCGGTGTACGGCGGCACGGAGGCCGAGATCTTCTATCGGCTGCTCGGCCCCGACGCCGTCCCGATCCCCGCCGCGCTCGAGCGCCACCCCCTCGGTGACCTGCTCGCCCGCGCTCTCCGCAAGGACGAAGGCGCGCGCGATGTCGACGCCCGTGGGCTGTTCGAGGCGCTCGAGGCCTGCAGCCTGCGCGGCGTGTCGCGCGAGGCGATGCTCGGCGCCGGCGGCTCCCCGTCCGGCGGGGACACGCGGTCGCTCTCCTCGATCGCGACGGTCGCCACGTCGCCCGACCGGCGGAGGGCGCCCGCGCTCGACGGCGAGCGCCGGCAGCTGACGGCGCTCTGCTGTCACGTGAGCGCGCGCGCCGCCGCCGCGCAGGCCCTCGACGTCGAGGCGCTGGACGATCCCCTGCGCTCGGCGCTCGCGCTCTGCGCAGGCGTCGGGCGCCGCCACGGGGGGTACGTGGCCGCGGCGCTCGGCGCCGATCTGCTGATCTACTTCGGCTACCCCAGCGCGGCGGAGGACGACGCCAAGCGCGCCGCCCGCGCGGCGCTGGCGATGGCCGGCGCCGTCCAGGCCGAGGACGAGCGGTTCGCCGCGCAGGGCGCCCTGATCGAGGTGAGCGTCGGCCTCCACACCGGTCCGGTCGTCGACGGGAGCCTGGGGGATCTCGAGGGCGCGTGCCTCGTCGCCGGCAGCACGCCGCGGCTCGCCGCGCAGCTCGCCTCGCTGGCGCCGCCGGGATCCGTGACGGTCGGCGCCGCGTCGCAGACGTTGCTGCGGGTCTCCTTCGACCTCGAGAGCGAAGGGGCCCGATCCATCGAGGGGATCGCGGCGCCGGTGGAGACCTTCCGCCTCCGGCAGGAACACGGCGACGCGGCGGGGTGGCCGACCCCCGACGGATCGAGGGCGCCGCTGTACGGCCGAGCTCAAGAGCTCGGGCTCCTCGTGGAGCGGTGGCGCCGCGCGTGCGAGGGGGTGGGCCACGCGAGCCTCATCATGGGCGAGGCCGGCATCGGCAAGAGCTGCCTGGCGCGCGCGCTGCGCCGCCGGCTGGCGCACGAGCCCCACACGTTCCTCGAAGCGCGGTGCTCGCCCGATACGCGAAATAGCCCCCTCCGTCCGGTTGTCGATCTCATCGAGCGCGCCTTCGGGCTCGATCAGGAGCTCGACGCGGGCCGCAAGATCGCGCGGCTCGCCGGGGAGCTCGCCGGCCACGGCTTCACGCCGGCCGAGGCCATGCCGCTCTTCTTGCCGCTGTTCTCCCTGCCCATCGGCGCGCCGTACGCATCGCTCGACGCCTCGGCGCAGCGGCAGAAGGAGCTGACGCTCCAGGCCATCGCGTCGCTGCTCCTCGCCATGGCGGACGCGCGGCCGGTCCTCCTGCTGGTCGAAGATTTGCATTGGGCCGACCCCACCACGATGGAGTTCCTCGGCCAGCTCGTCCGCGAGGCGATCACGGTCCCCCTGTGCGTCATCATGACGGCGCGCCCGGCGTTCTCGCCGTCGTTCTCGACGGCCGATGTGCTGTTGCTCCCGCTGAGCCGCCTGGAGCGCTCGCCGATGGAGGAGATGCTCGCCGGGCTCCTGGGCCACAAGGCGCTGCCTCCCGTCGTGATCGAGCAGGTGGCGGAACGCGCCGACGGGGTGCCCCTCTTCGCGGAGGAGCTGCTCCGGATGATGGTCGACTCGGGGCTCCTCGTGGAGCGGGAGGATCGCTACGAGCTCACCGGGCCGCTGTCGGGCGCGGCGATCCCGGGGACGCTGCGGGCGCTGCTCACGGCGCGCCTGGATCGGCTCGCGCGCGCCAAGGAGACGGCCCAGCTCGCGGCGGCGCTGGGGCGGGAGTTCAGCGTCGAGGAGCTCTCGGCCGCGAGCTCGCTCGGCCCGGCGGCGGTGGCGGAAGATCTGGAGCGCCTGATGCGGGCTGGGCTCGTGCTGCGCAGGCGGCGGGGCAAGGAGGCGGTGGGGATGTTCAAGCACGCGCTGGTGCGGGATGCGGCGTACGAGTCGCTGTCCACCGGCGCGCGGTGGAGGGTCCACGCGCGCATCGCTGCGACGCTGGAGGAGCGGTTTCCGGAGGTGGTCCGGACGCGGCCGGATCTGCTCGCCCATCACCACGCGGCGGCGGAGCAGAAGCGGGAGGCCGTGGGCTACGCGCAGAGGGCGGCGCAGGCGGCGCTGGCTCGGTCGGCGTACGCGGAGGCGATCTCCGGGGCCAGGCAGGCCATCGAGTGGCTGCCGGCCATAGCGCAGGAGCACGAGCGAGCCGAGATGGAGCTCGGGCTGAATGGCATCATCATGCCGGCGCTGATCACGACCAAGGGCTGGTCGGCGCCAGAGGTAAAGAGAATTTACGAACGCGCCATCGAGCTCGCCACGCAGACCGGCGAGCAGGAGCGGGGGAGCCAGGCCCTGCACGGCATGGCCATGTTCACGCTGTTCCGCGGCGATCTCACGGCAGCCAGGGACATCGCGAGCCAGTGCGCGAGGCTGGCGGAGGACATGAATGACGTCGTCGCCCTCGCGCAGGCGTCGCTCATCCTGGCGAACGTGACCACGTGGCTGGGGGACCACGACGCGGGCGAGCCTCACCACCAGCGTGTCATCGAGCTTTACCAGCCGGCGCAGCTGCCCGTCTACATGGCGCGTTATGGCTGGAACCCGAGCATCGTCGTGCGCGTGACCCACGCCATGAGCGCGTGCATTTGCGGCGAGCCGGATCGCGCGGTGCGGATCTACGAGGACGCGATCGCGGCGGCGGAGGCGACGGGGCACCCCTTCACCATCGCCATCGCCTATCAGATCGGCGCGTGGATCCACCACCTGAGGCGCGAGGTGGCCGACACGCAGCGGTACGCCGACGCGCTGGGGAAGGTCGCGGCCGAGCATGGATTCCCCGCGTTCATGGTGCTCGCCGACGCGCTGGGGGGCTGGGCCATGGTCCATACGGGACAGGCGGAGCAGGGGCTCCAGCGCGTCCGAGCCGCCATCGCGCGCTGGCGGCGAATGGGCTCGGGGATGGTCACCACCTTCTACGCCACGCACCTCGCTGACGCCTGCCTGGCCGCCGGCGACATCGAGGGCGCCCGCGAGGCGCTCGACGAGGCGCTCGGCGAGGCGTTCACGACACAGGAGCGCTGCTACCATCCCGAGCTCTACCGGCTGCTCGGCGAGGTGTGGCGGGCCAGGGGAGACGCAGGGCAGGCGGAGGCCGCGCTCGCGCGCGCGAGGGACATGGCCGAGGCGCAGGGCGCCCGGCTCTTCGCGCTGCGCGCGCAGGCGGGTCTCGTGCGCCTGCGCAGGGCTGAAGGGCGCGTGGAGCTCGACGACATCGAGCGGCTCCGCCGGCTCCGGTCGGGCATCACCGGCATCCCGGACGCCCGCGAGGCCGACGCGCTGCTGTCGTGGGGCGCCGGCCCACCGAGCACCGGCGAGGGCTCCGGGGCATCTACGACAGGGCAGCAACCGACGTGACATAAGGAGGATACGATGAAGGATGAGAGCGCAACCAGCGGGGCAGAGGAGAACACGAAGGTCGATCGAGATGCGCCGGACGACCAGTGTTGGGGTTTCAACATGATCGTCGCCGTGCCGAACAAAGCGGGCACCGAGACCCTGTATTACGAGGTGTCATCGGACGTGCTGACGAAGCGGCGCAACCGCAGGCCGGCAGATTCGGTGCAATCGTGGTGCACGGAGCTGGTCGATATGGGCGCGCAGATAGGACACGTGGCGGACGAGCCGGATGTCGAGCAGCTGGTCGATGCGGACGCGCAGACGGGGCAAAAGAAGGTACCGGTGTCCACGGACTTCTGCGGCACCTACCTGGTCAACCTGACCAGCTTCAGGCGCCGGTAGCCGTGGGTGCCTGAGCGCGCGCCGCTCGCTGCGAGAGCCCGACGACATGACCCGGCCCTCCACGCACAAGACGTTTCTCCGGGGCACGCACCGCCTTGTCAGCCCCGCGGAGACCGTCGAGCGGGTGCTCCCGATGACGCGCGCCATGGGGATCACCCGGGTCGCCGACGTCACCGGGCTGGACGTCGTCGGGATCCCGGTGGTGATGGTGTGCCGGCCCAACGCCCGATCCGTGTCGGTCTCGCAGGGAAAAGGGCTCGCCATCGACGCGGCGCGCGCGTCCGGGCTGATGGAGGCCATCGAGCAGTGGCACGCCGAGCACATCCTGCAGCCGCTGCTCTTCTGCACCGCCGCGGAGCTCTCGGCGCGGCGCCGCCTCGTCGACCTCGCCGGGCTGCCGCGGCTCTCGATCGGCTCCTTCCACCCCCATCACAAGATGCTCTGGATCGAGGGCGAAGACATCATGAGCGGCGGCCCACTGTGGGTGCCGCTCGAGGTGGTCCACGCCGACTACACAGTGCCGCTCCCGCCCGGCAGCGGGTGCTTCTTGACCACGTCGACGGGGCTCGCCTCGGGCAACCACCGGCTCGAGGCCGTGCTCCACGGGCTCTACGAGGTTATCGAGCGCGACGCGGTGGCGCTGTGGCGCGCGGCCGGGCCGGCGCGCCGCGCGCGGACGCGCCTGGACCTCGGCACCGTGGACGATCCGACCTGCCGCGATGTGCTGGCCCGCTTCGCTCGTGCCGACATCGCGGTGGGCGTGTGGGACGCGAGCAGCGATATAGGGCTGCCTGTCTTCGTGGCGGAGATCGTCGACCGCGTGCCTCACCCGGGCCGCGTCCTTTACGTGAGCGGCGGTCAGGGGTGCCACCGCTCCCGCGCCGTCGCCCTCGCGCGCGCCCTGACCGAGGCCGCCCAGAGCCGCCTGACCGCCATCGCGGGGGCGCGCGACGACGTCGACCGGACCTCGTATGAGCTGTTCCGGTCGCCGCCGCACATCGCCGCGGCGCGCGCGGAGATCGAGCGGTTCGAGGGGCCGTGGCGCTCCTTCGGCGCCGCGAGCGACGGGTTCAGCGAGCGCTTCGACGAGGATCTCGCCGCGGTGCTCGCGGCGCTGCGCGGCGCCGGGCTCGGCCAGGTAGCGGTCGTGGATCTCACGCGGCCCGAGCTCGGGCTGCCCGTCGTCCGCGTCGTCGTGCCCGGGCTGGAGAGCATGTGGGATGCCCCCGGGTACACGCCTGGACCGCGCGCGCAGGCGGCGTCGTCGTGATCGTCCTGTTCACCGGGCCCAGCCTGCCGCCCGCCGAGGTGCCCGCGCTCCCGGAGCTGCGGGTCTTGCCGCCCGTCGCCCAGGGAGACGTCTACCGGGCCGCGCGCGAGCGGCCGTGGGGGATTGGCATCGTGGACGGCTTCTTCGAGCGCGTCCCGGCGGTCTGGCACAAGGAGATCCTCTGGGCGATGTCCCAGGGCGTCCATGTGTTCGGGGCATCGAGCATGGGCGCGCTCCGGGCCGCCGAGCTGGCCGACTTCGGCATGGTCGGGGTGGGCCGGATCTTCGAGCAATTTCGTTCGGGCGCGCTCGACGCCGACGATGAGGTCGCGCTCGCGCACGCCTCCGCCGAGGAGGGCTATCGGCGCACGTCGGAGGCCCTCGTCAACATCCGCGCGACGCTCGCCGCCGCCGTCGAGGCGACGATCTGCGATCCGGCGCTCGCCGAGCGGCTCGTCGCCATCGCCAGGGCCCTGTTCTACCCCGATCGCACCTGGCCAGCGGTGCTCCAGGCGGCCCGGGCCGCGCAGGAGGCCCCGGACATGCTCGACGCGCTGAAGCGGTGGCTCCCCGTCGGGCGCGTGGACCAGAAGCGCCTCGACGCGCTCGCCCTGCTCGAGGCCATGCAGGCCGCCCGCGCCCGGCATCGAGGACCGCTCGAGCCCGGCTTCGTCTTCCAGCGTACCGACGTCTGGGAGCGGGCCGTCGAGCGCATGCGTGCGACCCGGCTCGACCTCGACCCCGGCGCGGACTTCGACGCGCTGCTCGACGAGCTGCGCCTGCTCGGGGACGAGCCGCTCTACACCCTCGCGGTCCAGGGCGCCCTGCTGCGCGGCCTCGCCGAGGAGGCGGCGGAGCGCAACGGGGTGAAGATCGGCCCTGCACACCTCGAACGCACGGCCATGGAGTTCCGGCGCGAGCGAGGGCTGTTCACCGGGCCGTCGACCCGCGCGTGGCTCGGCGAGCAGGGGCTCGACGCCAGGTCCTTCGCCGACATGATGGCGCGAGAAGCGAAGCGCCGCTGGACGGCCGCCGTGTGCGAGCCGGAGGTCCGCCGTCACCTCGTCGACCAGCTGCGCGCCATGGGCTGCTACGGGCGTCTCGCGCAGCAGGCTCGCGCCAAGCAGGCGGTGATGGAGCGTGAGGGGCTGGACGCTCTGGATCTGGCGGGCAGCGGCGTGGACGACGCGGACGCGCTGTGGCGGTGGTATTTCACCGAGCGGCTCGGCAAGCCGGTTCCCGAGGATCTGGAGACCTATGCCGCGCGCCTCGGCTTCGCGGGCGTGGGAGCGCTGCTCCGATCGGTGCTGATCGAGCGCTGGTGCGCGGAGCTCCAGCCTTGACGGACGGGCGCCGAGCCGGCCGCAAATGTGCGTCCGTTAACATGGCTTGACGGGTCGCGCTGTCTCGCGCTGTCCTGTTGGCACGCTCGAATGCTTCCAGCAGACACGAGCTCGAGCGTGCCGCGCTGCTGGCGTGCGTGGGCATTGCCCGCGCGGCGACGAACTCAGCGTTTCACACGACGACCTGGGCCTCGCCTTCTCGTGCAACGGAAGCAGCCGGCCGATCAGGGTGGGGTTGATCTGCCCACTTGCCCCGCCGGCTCCGGGGCCGGCCGCGCGTGTCTCTAGAAGAAGCGTCGTGTCTCCAGGTGACGCAGCCCGATCGTCGCCGGCTGACGAGAGATCACTGTCCGCGCGCGCGCCGCGCTGATCGCGATGTTGACGGCTCGCGGGAGGCGGTTCGAGCGCCTGGCATGCGTGCTGCAAGTCGCAGGAGCAGGGGATCGAGGCCAAGGTGGCCTCGACCAAGGTCGCCGCTCAGACGGCAATTCTAACCAATGCGCAGGAGATGATCATGAGCAAAAGCAAGCAAGTCCTCACGGTTGATTCGGCCAAGATCGCGATCAATTTCAGCGAAGTAAACGGCCAAAGCAACCTCATCGCGAACGTTCCGAACACCCTGAATATCTCGGTGAGCAACACCAGCGGCTACGACCTGCAGAACGTCACCCTGAACCAGGGAGATGTTCACGTCATGTACACACCCAAAGGCACAGGGAAGCCGCAGGATGTGACGTCGTCTTTCATTGTCACCTTCACGCAGGGAGGTCAGGTGACCTTTCCCAGCGTGCCCTCCACCGGGCAGTGCAACCCGCAGGGGTTCTTCGTGACGCCCCTGTCGCCGCAGGTGCTCAGCTATCTCGAAGGCACCATCTCGTTCTGCATCGATACCGACAACATCGTTTACGACGTGAAGGCCGATACAGGCGGCCAGTGCACGTCGGACAAATGGATCGTCACCACGAGGGGGTAGAGCGAGTTCGGTCTTGTCCCAGGGCTCGAGGCGCATGGTGGGATCCGCGCCCGGCGTCGGCCGCCCGCAAGTCTCGCCGGCGTGCGCCAGGAGCCGAGATCAGAGGCAGCGCAGCACGTTGTCGCGCACGAGCTGCCAGATGGTCTCGGGGATATCCCCGAGCCACCGCGCGTCGCGCTCGACCGGCGCCTCGGCGTCGTCGAGCGGGTCGTCGGGGCTGTAGACGAGCCGCCAGAGCCGCTCGCTCACCGAGCCGTTCCTGTCGATCACGAAGCGCTGCACCAGCTTCTTCGCGAGCTCCTCGCCCTCGACGTCGAGGAGCAGCACCGGCGCCGCCACCTTCACCTCACGCAGCGGCATCAGCCGGATATAGGCCCCCTTCACGAGGTCGACCTCGTCCGGCGGCTCGAACCCCGCCTCGCGGAAGTCGACCGGCGCCTTTGTGTTGCCGATGAGGTAATACTCTCCCTGGGTCTCGGCGAGGATCGCGCCGCCCAGCCTTCCTACGCGTGCCATCTAGACCTCCTCTCCAGCGGCGCCCTCGTCCGAGACCACCAGCGTGCGCCCCGGCGTCTGGCCCGGGAGCGCTTCCCCATCCCATGTGTATTTGTTGGTATATCCGCGCGGCGTGACCATGTATCCCTCGAACAGGAAGGTGTTTGTCGAGCCGACGAGCACCGTGGTGAGCATCCCGATCTCGTAGTCGAGGAAGTGATCGACATCGGTGAGCACGGCGCTCTCCAGCTTGCGGTAGGCGCTCTTCACGAGCGCGACAGGCGTCGTGCCCGCGCGGTGCTGGCGGATGATCTCCTGGGCCCGCACGATCTGGCGCGTGCGCCGCCCGCTCGCCGGATTGTAAAGGCCGATGACGAAGTCGGCCGCGGCGGCGGCCTCGAGCCGCCGCTCGATGACCGGCCACGGCGTCAGGAGGTCGGACAGGGAGATGGCGCAGAAGTCGTGCCCGAGCGGCGCGCCGACGAGCGACGCGCACGCGTTGAGCGCGGTCATGCCGGGCACGATGCGGAGCTCCGGCGACTCGCCCCGCTTCCAGCCGATCTCCTGAAGCACCTGGAAGACGAGCCCGGCCATGCCGTAGACCCCGGCGTCGCCCGAGGAGATGATCGCGACGCGCCCGCCGTCCCGCGCCCGCTCCACAGCGGCGCGCGCCCGGCCGATCTCCTCGGTCATGCCGGTCTTGATGATCTCCTTGCCCTCGATGAGGTGCTTCACCAGCCGGATGTACGTCGTGTACCCCACGATGAGATCCGACGCGGCGATCGCCTCCAGGGCGGCGCGGGACGCGTGCGCCTCGGCGCCGGGGCCGATTCCGACGATCGACAGGACTCCTTTGTCACCCATGGCTCTCCTCGATGGTGCGCTTCGCGAACGGGACGCGCGCCACGGCGAGCGTCATGGACCGGCCCACGCCCGGCTCGGTGTACGCCCGCTTCGGCACGAGCAGCCTCGCGGCCCCGGCCGCGCGCAGGGCGGCCGGCTCGGCGACGCCCCGGGCGCCGACGTGCTTCTTCACCGTCTCCGACGGGTTCTCGATCCCCTCGGTCGCGTCGAGCTCCTCGGCCGTGAACGTGACGAGCGGCCACCCCCGCCGCGCCGATAGCGCGAGCAGCGCCTCCTCGTCGGCCTTCTTGTCGATCGTCGCCAGCGCCTTCACCGATTTCGCCGACAGCCCGTGCTCCTCGAGCAGCCTGTCGACCCCGCGCTCCACCATGTCGAGCGGCGCGCCGCGGTCGCAGCCGACGCCGAGGACGAGGCTCTTCGGCCGGTAGACGACGGCGCGCTCGACGATCGCCGGGTGCGAGCGGGCGAGGTCGCGGTCGCTCGCGACGAGGAGGATCTCCCATGCGTCCGGGTCCACGCCGTCGAGCGACGTCGCGTAGCGCACGCCCGGCGGCAGCGGCTTGTCCTCGGGCCAGAACGACGGCTCGCCCGTCTCCTGGACGAAGAGCACGGGCGCGGCGTTCACGACGGCGGCGCAGCCGCGGGTCACGTTGCGGTCCGGGTCGTCGAGCGTCCAGCCGAGCTCCCGGCCGAGGATGTCGACCGTCAGCGTCCCGAGCGCGTCGGACGCCGTTGTCACCACCGGCAGCGCGCCGAGCAGCGAGGCCACCTTCTCGGTGAACGCGTTGCCCCGCCCCACATGCCCGGAGAGCACGCAGATCGAGAACCGCGCCGTGTCGTCGACGCAAACGACCGCTGGATCGACCTTTTTGTTCTTGAGCAGCGGCGCGATCATCCGCACCACGGCGCCCACGCTGATCACGAACACGTGGCAGTCGTACGCCGTGAACGCCTCGTTGAGCAGCGGCCCCATCGGCAGCGGGAGCGGCTTCGCACCCTCCGGCGCCCCGTCGAAGAGCTTCTGCGACACGTAGAGGTCCGCGCCCGGGAGGCCCTCGATGAGCCGGCGCGCGATGGCGATCCCGTGGCGCGTGATGGCGTAGACGGCGTAGGGCTTGCGCGCGGCGATCATGGCGCCTCCTGTTCGTTAAATGTCTTTTCGAAGCTGCCCGGCAGCGAGGCCTCGGCCTCGCCGACGAGGAGCCCGCTCCGCTCCCCGCGCGTGACGACGACCATGGCGAAGCAGTCGCCCCGCTCGCCCTGCGCGGCCCGGAGGTCCCGGACGATCCGCTGCTCGGGCATCGTCGCCTTGGACACGAACACCGCGCGATCGAGGAGCCCCGCCCGCGTGAGCGCCTCGATCACCTTCGGCATCTCCGAGCCGATCTTCATCAGGACCACTGTGTCGAAGCGACAGAGGACGTCGGTCAGGTCGTCGACGCCGTACGTGGCGGGGAGGATGGCGATCCGCTCCTGGCCGTCCGCGAGCGAGAGCCCGCTCACGGCCGGGACCGCCGTGACCGAGGTGACGCCGGGGACGACCTCGACCTCGAGCCCGGGGAAGCGGCGGAGCGCCTCGCGGCGGACATAGACGAACGTGCTGAAGAGCGACGGATCGCCCTCGGTGGCGAACGCGACGGAGAGGCCGCGCGAGAGGCGGTCGCCGATCTGGCCGACGGCCGCGTCGATGTACGGGCGGACGCGATCCGGGTCCTTGCTCATGGGGAAGGTGAGGAGCAGCCGCTCCTGGTCCGGCCGCTTGGGGACGACGGGGGAGAGGATCCGGTAGGCCATCGAGGCGCCGAAGTCCGAGCTGCGGGGGAGCGCGAGCACGTCCGCGGCCTCGAGGACGCGCACGGCGCGCAGCGTGAGCAGGTCCGGCGCGCCGGGGCCGACGCCCACGCCGTAGAGCTTGCCGAGGCCGCTCATGACGCCTCCGGCGCGCCGGCGGGCGCGGGCCGGGCCGCCTGCGCCCGCTCCGCGTCCTCTGGCTTCGCGGGCTTCGTCGCGGCGAAGACGTGGATCGGGTTCAGCGCCTCGTACCGCATGTAGCGCGCGAGCGGCACGCCGCGCGAGACCGAGAGCAGCGTGACCTCGGGATCGAGCCCCCGCGCCCGGAGCGCGCGGTACGTCTCGGCCACGTTCTCCATCGTGATCGCGTTGACAACGAGCCGGCCGCCCGGCCGCAGCCGATCGAGCGCCGCCGTGATGATCTCCTCCATGCTCCCCTTGCTCCCGCCGACGAACACAGCGTCCGGGTCCTCGAGCGCCGCGAGCGCCTCGGGCGCGCGGCCCGCGACGACGCGCACGTTGTCGACCCCGTGCGCGCGGACGTTGTCCCGGCAGATCTCCACGCCCTCCGGGTCGACCTCGATCGCGTAGACGCGCCCGAGGGGGCAGAGCATCGCCGCCTCGATCGAGACCGAGCCCGAGCCGGCGCCGACGTCCCAGACGACCGCGTCGGGGCGGATCGCCATCGACGCGATCGAGAGCAGGCGCACCTCGCGCTTCGTGATGAGGCCGTTCTTCGGCATGCGCTTCGCGAACGCGTCCTCGTGCAGGTAGGGGACGGCCGGCGGCGGCCGCCACACGGGATCGCTCCGCAGGAGCAGGAGCACGTTCAGCGGCCCGATGTCGTCGCACGACGCGAGCGCGGCGAGGTCGAAGGCGCGCACGCGCTCGCCCGCGCCCGCGAGGCTCTCGCAGACCCACGCCTTCCAGCCGGTATCGCCGTGCTCGAGGAGGCGCGCGGCGAGGCGGGCCGGGCTGCTCTCCCCGTCGGTCAGCACCGCGACCTTCGAGAGCCGGCGGAGGCGCGTCGCGAACCCCTCGGGCGAGCGCCCGTGGACCGAGACGAGCGCGGCGTCGTCCCAGGCGATCCCGGTGCGCGCGAACGCCCACTGGACCGAGCTCAGGCTCGGGATGATCTCGACGTGCTCGCCGCCGAGCTTCCGGACGACGAGCGCGCCGACGCCGAAGAACAGCGGGTCGCCCGAGGCGAGGATGCACACGTTCTGCTCGGCCGACAGGGCCTCCACGCGGTCGAGCGCCGCGGACAGCCCGCCCTTGAGGGCGATCTTCTCGCCGCGGAACTGCGGGAAGAACTCGAGGTGCCGCTCGCCCCCCACGAGCACCTCGGCCCGGGCGACCGCGGACGCGGCGCGGCTCGACAGGCTGGCGCACCCGTCGTCGCCGATGCCGACGACGGTCACGGCGCGGCGCGCGCTCGCGCTCATCGCGCCACCGTCGCCGGGGCCGCCGGGCCGGACGGCAGCGTCGGATCCGGGGGGTCCGCCGAGAGGAGCAGCAGCGCGTGGACGATCGCGACGGCGATCGGGCTGCCGCCCTTGCGCCCGCGCGCGACGATGGAGGGGAGCCCGGACTCGATCAGGGCCTCCTTCGACTCCGCGGCCGACACGAACCCGACCGGCACGCCGATCACGAGCGCCGGCCGCGCCCCCTCCTCCCGGGCGAGGCGCACGACCTCGAGCAGCGCGGTCGGCGCGTTGCCGATCGCGACGACCGCCCCGTCGAGGAGGCCGAGCCGGTGCGCCTTGCGCATCGACTCGATCGCGCGGGTCGAGCCGGCCGCCGACGCGGCCTGGATGACGTCGTCGTCCGAGATGAAGCAGTGGATCTTGCAGCCGTACGACGCGAGCCGCTGCTCGTTCAGGCCGACGCCGATCATCTTCACGTCGACGAGGACCGGCGCGCCGCCCCGGAGCGCCTCGATCCCCCGGGCGATCGCCTCGGGGTGGAGCCGCATGAGCGACGAGAACTCGAAGTCCGCGGTCGCGTGGATCACGCGGCGGACGACCTGCCACTCCGCCTCCGGGAAGCCGTGGCCCCTGGCCTCCTCGTCGATGATCGCGAAGCTCTTGTCCTCGATGCGGCGCCCGAGCGCGGTCATCTGCCGCATGTCGTTCACCGCGCGCGCGTCTTCACCGATCTTGGCACCGCTCATGGCTCCTCCGCTCTGTCTGTGCTGGCGGCCCCGGCCGGGTACCGGCCGAGCAGCGCCCCGTTGAAATCGACGAGGCAGGCGTGCACCTCGAGGGCGCCGCCCGCGTGGGCCGAGGTGTGCTCGACGACGCGCCGGCAGATCCCGCCCGCGACGCCGGTGAGCGCCTCGCGCTGGCACAGCTCGAGCACGTGCCGCGCGGTGTTCGCCTGCCGGATCTCCGCCGCGACCTCCGGCCGCGCGCCGAGCTCCTCGGCGATCTGCGCGAGCAGCTCCATGCTCACCTCCGAGCCGGCGGCGTGCGTCATCATCTTGCCGTCGGCCATCTTCGAGAGCTTGCCGATCATGCCGACGATGACCGCGCGGGCGATCCGCCGCCGCGCGGCGTGGCGGACGCCGGTGCCGATGAAGTCGCCCACCTGGATGAACGCGTCCTCCGGGAGCTCCGGGTAGAGCTTCATCGCGTACGCCTCGGACTTGCCGCCGGTCGTCAGCGCGAGCGTCGCGATGCCGCGCTCGGCGGCGACGTCGATCGCCTGCACCACGCTCGCGCGGAAGGCGGCGGTCGAGTACGGCTTCACGATCCCGCTCGTCCCGAGGATGGAGATCCCGCCGATGAGCCCGAGGCGCGCGTTGATGGTCTGCTTCGCCATCTCCTCGCCCTGGGGGACGCTGATCGTGACCGTGGCGCCGGCGAAATCCGAGCCCTCGAGCTCCTCGAGGACCATCTCGGTGATGTTCCGGCGCGGCACGGGGTTCACGGCCGGCGCGCCGACCGGCAGCCCGAGCCCGGGCTTTGTGACGACGGCGACCCCGTCGCCGCCGCGGATCTCGACGCCCGGCTCGCGGCGGAGCTCGACCTCGGCGACGAGCTCGGCGCCGTGGGTGCAGTCCGGATCGTCGCCGGCGTCCTTGATGACGCTGCACGTGGCGCGCGGCCCGTCGCGGTCGCAGCGCTTCAGCGGGAAGGTCACCCGCTGCCCGTTCGGCAGGGTCGTCTCGATGGCGTCGACCGCCGCGCCGTGGGCGAGCACGCGCGCCGCCGCCTTGGCCGCGGCGGCCGCGCACGCGCCCGTCGTGAACCCCTCGCGCTGCCCTTTCGGGTCTCTCGGCCGGACCTCTGCCATCCAGAATCCTGAACGATTACAAGGATTTCTTCAGGGGGTTGTTGAAGAAGCTCTCGAGGAGCACGCTGCCCTCCGGCGCGCCGAGCGAGGCCAGCCGGTCGCGGAGCGGGTAGAGGACGGCGCCGTCGCCCGCGCAGAGCACGGCGTCGTAGGGGCCGGCCGCGAGGTGCTGCTCACCGACGAGCGCGCACGCGCGCGCCGGCCGCTCGGGGTGGCCGACCGGGGGGAGGTCGCGGGCGACCGAGAGGCGGACGGGGGCGGGGAGGCGCTCGCGGACGAACGGCTCGGAGAGGAAGTCGTCCTCGGACTCGACGAGCCAGAGCAGGTCGAGCTGCGCCGCGCCGGCCGCGGCCGCGCTCTGCGCGATGCCGAGCGCGGCGGTGATGCCGGTGTCGGTGGCGATCAGGAGCGCGCGCCCGGAGAAGCCCGGCGGGAGCCGCAGCTTGCCCCAGGGGCCGCTCCACTCGAGCTCGGCGCCGACGGGGAGGTCGTTGAGCACGTTCGACCCCGGCCCGGCGCCGATGCGCTTCACGGCGATCTCGACGGCGCGCTGCTCGGCGTCGCTCGAGAGGAGCGAGTAGGCCCGCTTCGCGAGCTTGCCGCCGGGCAGGGTGACGCCGGTGTTGATGATCACGTACTGCCCGCCGGCGAAGCCGAGCTCGGCGCCGTCGACGCGCTCGACGCGGAGCAGCCGGGCGCCGTGGCCCAGCGGCGTTGCGTGGGCGATCCTGATCTTCGGGTTGCCCTGAGCCATGGGTTTGCTCCGCTCACTCCGCCGGGTAGATCTCGTGAACGAAGTCGTGCATCTCCTCGAGCTCCCGGTAGAGCCGGCCGAGCCCGTCGACCTGGGCGCGGAGGTCGAGCTCGACCTGCTTCGTGAGGATGACGAGCGAGCGCAGGTAGGCGAGCTTCGCGTCGCCGGCCGGGGTCTTCGCGACCTTCTCCTGGAGCTCTGCGAGGGACCCCTCGAACAGGCGTGAGAGGTTCTTCAGATCTCCGGCGCGCAGCATCGCCGAGACCGGCCCCGGCGCCTCCGCTGCAGGGCCGAGCTCGGCGAGCTCGTGCGCGCGCTCGGCGGGGTCGTCGATGCCCAGGATGTTCATGAGCCCCAGGCGGAGCGCGGCGATTTCGTGACAGGCCATATCGGTGCTCTCCTAAAGCGAGAAGATGTTTGAATGAAGCGAAAAGAAGATGGACCGCCAAGGCGCCGAGGACGCCGAGAGAGAGGGAGAGAGAGAGGGAGACATTTGTTTTCTCTTCATTCTTTCTTGGCGCACTTGGCGTCTTGGCGGTTCATTTTCTCTCCCTCTTCATCTCTCGCGGCGGTTCGTCTTCTCTGCCTCATTGCATGATGTCGTCGACGAGCCGCGCCACAAGCCGGTCGCCGAGCAGGTGCTCCTCCACGAGGTCCTCGGCGTCCTCCTCGCGGACGCCGCGGTACCACACCCCGTCGGGGTAGACGGCGACCGTCGGCCCCTCGCCGCAGCGGCCCATGCACGACGTCCTCGTCACGCGGATCTGCTGCTGCTGGCCGGCCTGCTTCAGGCGACGGCGCAGCGACTCGAGCAGCGCCAGGCTGCCGCGGTCCACGCAGTCGGCGTTGCCGCAGACGAGCACGTGCTTGCGCAGCGGGCGGTGGGCGTGCAGGTGGTTCGACGCCTGCGTGTGCGTCAGCGTGTGGCGCACGCTGTAGAGCATCGCCTTGAGCCCGCCGACCTCCTGGGCCAGCCCCGGCATGGCGGTGCGGTACATGCACGTGTCGCAGGGGAGGGGCGACTCGCCGGCGAGCGCCTGGCGCGCGCGCTCGTCGACGAGCCCGAAGAGCGCGCGCGACAGGCCGAGGTGGGGCGCGAGGGACGCGCGGATCCACGGGTACGTCGAGGCGAAGCGATCGACCTGCTCGGCGAGCTTCGTCATGAGCCGGCCGGCGAAGAGGAAGTAGGGGAGGACGACGACGCGCTCGGGCCGCTGGCGCGCGACGCGATCGAGCGTCTCCTCGACCGAGGGCCGCGTGATGCCGATGAAGGTCGGCTCGACGAGCTGGAGCCCGCGGCCCTCGCCGATGAGGCGCGCCATCTTGCAGAAATCGCCGTTCGCGTCCGGGTCGCTGGCCCCGCGCCCCACCACGACGAGCGCCGTCCGGGCCCGCGCCGCCGGGTCGTCCGGCAGCACGGACGCGGCGCGCTCGAACGCGAGCTCCGCGAGCGCCGGGTGCACGCCGAGGTGCCGCGCCGCCGAGAAGCGCACGCCCGGGTGCGCGGCCCGCGCCTGCTCGAGCGAAAGCGGGATGTCGTTCTTCACGTGACCCGCCGCGAACAGGAAGAGCGGCACGACCGCCACCCGGGACACCCGCGCCGCGAGCGCCGCGAGCGCGTCGGCGAGATAGGGCGTCGCGAGCTCGATGTAGCCGTGCTGCACGACGATCCCGGGCCGCGAGGCGCGGTAGTCGGCCACGAGCGCCTCGAACTCGGCGTTCGACGCGGCGTCGCGGCTGCCGTGGCCGATCAGCAGGAGCCCGTCGTCATGCATGCGAGCGCCTCCTCCAGGGTGAGCGGAAGGCCCGCGTGGCCCCGCAGGGGGGACGGGCTCATCCGGGTCCAGAGCTCCGCGACCCAGGGCCGCCTGAGCCGCGCCCGCGCGAGGAGCTCCCCGCGCGCGAACACCTCGCGCGGCGGCCCGTCCGCGAGGACCTGTCCGTCGCCGAGCAGGATCGCCCGCGTCGCGAAGAGCGGCACGAGATCGACCGCGTGCGTCGCGGCGACCAGCGTGGTCCCCTGCTGCTCGGCGAGGGCGCGCAGCGTCCGGCAGAGGGAGAGCTCGCCCTCCGGGTCGAGGCCCGCGGTCGGCTCGTCGAGCAAGAGCACGCGCGGCCGCATCGCCAGCATCCCGGCGATGCACGCGCGCTTGCGCTCCCCGAAGCTCAGCGCCTCGATCGCGCGGCCCTCGAGGTGCGCGATCTGCACGGCGGAGAGCGCCGCCTCGGCGCGGCGCCGCGCCTCGGGCGCGGGCAGGCCGAGGTTCCTCGGGCCGAACAGGACGTCGTCGAGGAGCGTCGCGCCGAGCAGCTGGTCGTCCGGGTCCTGGAGCACGAGCGCGGCGCCCGCGGCCACGGCGTCCGAGGGCGAGCCCACGCGGCGGCCCGAGATCTCGACGCTGCCGCCGGGCGCAGGGAGGAGCCCGACGAGCGTCCGGAGCAGCGCGGTCTTGCCGGCGCCGTTGCCACCGAGCACCGCCACGGACTCGCCCTCGGCGACGTCGAGGCGCACGTCGCGCAGCGCGGGCTCGGCGCCGCGGTAGCCGATCCGGGGGGCGCGCAGGGCGATGGCGCTCATCCCGCCTCCCCGGCGGCGACGCTGAGCCCGAGCGCCGCGAGGGCGGCGGCGGCGAACGCGAGGTTCGCGGCGGGCGCGCTCGCCCGGCGGTCGGCGACGGGGAGCTCTCCCTTGTAGCCGCGGAGCTGCATCGCGAGGGCGGCGTGCTCGGAGCGCTCCAGGGTCCGGAGCGCCACGACGCCCGCGACGGCGCCGGCCGAGCGCGCGGCGGCGCGCGGGTGCGCGAACCCGCCGCGGAGCGCGGCGGCGCTCCACGCGCCGTCGGCCGCGCGCTGGAGCACGCCGGCGAAGCGCCGCGCGAGCGCGAGCAGCTCGACGAGGGCCGCGGGCGCGCCGAGCCCGGCGAGCGCCGACTCGATCTCGGCGGGCGCGGCGGCGCTGGCGAGCCACCGGAGCACCGCGGCCGCCGCGAGGACGCGCGCGGCGATGGCCGCGGCGCGGTCGGCCCCCTCGCGCGTGAGGGCGTCGAGCGGGAACGGCGCGCCCGCGAGGAGCGGCTCCCCCGGGGTGAGCGCGAGCGCGAGCGCGGCCGCGAGCCCCCCGAGCCACGCGGCGGGCGCGAACGCGCGGAGGACGGCGCCCGCCGTCACGCCCTGGAGGCGGAGGGCAGCGCACGCGACGACGAGCAGCGCGGCCGGCGTGAAGGGCGAGCGCGCGCCCGCGGCGACGCAGCACGCGGTCACGGCGGCCCCGAGGCGGAGCCGGGGATCCACGTCGCGGAGCCGCGCGGGGAGGTCAGTCCGCACGGAGGCCTTCAACGCCGGGCTTGCCGCCGGGATCGCCGGCGGGCTGACCGGCGCGCTCGACGAAGAGCACGCGCGAGAAGTAGCCCAGGGCGAAGCCGGAGAGGAGCCCCGCCCAGAGGAACGCGAAGAGCAGGAGATCGCCCTCGAAGCCCGCGAACAGCGGCCCCGTGTCGTGGCGCCCCGCGTCCTCGGCGACGCGGCGGATCACGGCCTCGTCGACCCCGTCCCAGGAGGCGTTGCCGCACGCGACGAGCCCGAGCGCGGCGGCGGCCGGGAGCGCGGCGGTGAGCCGGAGCGCCGCAGCGCGCGCGCGCCGTGCGAACGCGGGCTGCGCGCGCTGCGCGACCCGCCGTGTCACGACGCCCCCGCGGCGAGCGGGACGACCCGGAGCCGCTCCAGGATGTCGGGCCGCCGGGCGCGCAGGAAGACGAGCGCCCCCGCGGTCATGGCGCCCTCGAGGAGGCCGAGCGGCAGCTGGGTGGGGACGAAGGCGAGGGCGACGCCGGTGAACATGGACGTCACCGACCCTTCGCCCGCGAGCCCGAGCGCGAGCTCGAGCGCCGTGGTCGCGTACGTGGCCCAGTCCGAGGTCACGCCGGCCAGGAACCCCGCGACCCAGAGGCTCGCGCCGCAGCGCTGCGCGAGCCGGAAGGCGAGGAACCCGGTGAACGCGCCCGCGATGCCCATGGACGCGACGTCGGCGCCGAGCGTGGTGAGCCCGCCGTGCGCGAGGAAGAGGGCCTGGATGAGGAGCGCCACAACGGTGACGAGGACGGCCATCCAGGGGCCGATGAGCACCGCGGCGAGCCCGGTGCCGCACGGGTGGGAGCAGGTCCCGGCGGTCGGCACCGGCACGGGCATGCACGAGATCGCGAAGACGGCGGCGGCGACGAGGCCGACGAACGGCTTGTAGAAGACGTCCTGCCGGGTGCGCTGCCGGAGCAGATGGAGGGCGATCGCCACGAAGGGCAGGGCGATCGCGTTCCAGACCGCGCACCAGCCGAGCGGCAGGACGCCTTCCGCGAGGTGCATGGCGGCCGCGGGCCGGGCCGCGAGGAGCGTCGCCAGGAACACGCAGGCGATGGACACGGCACGGCCGTGGGGACCGATTTCGGCGCTCCGGGTGAGATCCGCACCCGAACGCCACGAAGACGTGCGCAAGCTGCACCTCGTGGGGGGCTCGGGTAGGTCTCCCGGCTCATGGGTTCAGGGAGCTGTTCGAGCTCCCAGCGCTGCGTCCACCTTCCCAGGCCTGTTCATGAGGCCCAGTGGTCTTCGGAGGCAGCTCCCCACTCACGGTGGCGGTACCGCGCCGGTTTCGCACCGGCTTCCCTGTTATGCCCTGAGGGCACCCGAGGCGTAGATTGTCAGATGGATCTCGGTAGCCCCGTTTCGCGCTCGGCGTCAAGGACGTCGCGTCGCGATCGCGGGGGCGCTCGTCTCGCGGCGCAGCGCGGCGCGGCGAGCGGGCGGTCCTGGCGCTGCCGCGGCGTGCCGTGCGCTGTTGGCGCCGCCCTGTCGAGCCGACCGGCGGCGCCATACGGGATCGCGCCCTGTGCAATGGTGGAATCGGAGGCGAGGACGGGAAGGAGAAGGAGAAATTGACCGAGACGCACGAGGCAAAGCTTTCTCGAAAATGCTGCAAGCCTTGTGCTTCGGTAGTTAAAGTCTCTTTACTTGCTCGCCTCAGGGTCGCTGCTTACCCCGGCGTCCTGTCGGGGCGTGCGCCGCCCCATGCGCGCGGCGCAGGTTCTGGGCCCTCTCGGCGCGTGCGCGCCTCGTGCGCGCGGCGCACGCTCCGGTGGTTTTCTCGCGGCAGTGTGCCTTGTTCGTCCTGGCTCTTTACTTATGAGCAGGTGTTCCGTGCCTGGCTCCCTTCGTCGCGGCGCCTGCCGTGAGGGGCCGGCGGGTTCTCGTGTACTCCTTTCCGAGAACGCGAAAATGGACTCCGCCGGAGGCTGTCTGCCGTGCACGGGTATGCCCGGCTCGAACGCGCATTCGCCGGAATGGGCGGCGTCTGCGCTGTGCGGTCGTCTGGCTGTCCTCGTGCCGGGCGCAATCCGCTCACCTGCGTGCATACGTTGCACTTTGTTATCGACAACCTGCCCTTGGGTGCCACACTCTGATCACCGCATGCGCACCGGCGCGGTTTCCCCCCCCGGCCCGGAGCGCGTGCGGGTTTTCTTGAGCACCGCGACGGACGTCCACCACGCCGCCGCGGTCCCCCTGCCGCGGTCATGTCTGGCCCCCCTCCAGCATGATGCGCGGTATTTTTTTGTCCTCCGGCGTGCGGCTCGGAGGCTCACTTTCCGGTGAACGCGGCCTGTGATTTCGCCAGGAAAGCTTTCATTCCGAGCTGCTGGTCGTCGCTGCCGAAGAGCGCGGCGAAGGCCTGGGCTTCCAGCTCGTTGGCGGCGGCGAGATCGAGGCTCTCGCCGCGCAGGATGACGCGCTTGGCGGCGGCGACGGCGAGCGGCCCGCGCGAGGCGATCTTGAGGGCGGTGTCGCGGGCGCGCGCGAGGAGCTCGGTCGCCGGGAAGACGGCGTTGACGAGCCCGATCGAGAGCGCCTGCTCGGCGGTGATCATATCGCCTGAGTAGATGAGCTCGCGTGCGCGTCCGGGCCCGACCCGTCGCAGCAGCCGCTGGGTGCCGCCGAACCCTGGGATGACGCCCAGGTTCACCTCGGGCTGGCCGAGCTTGGCGCCCTCCGCGGCGTAGATGAAGTCGCAGGCGAGGGCGAGCTCGCAGCCGCCGCCCAGCGCGAAGCCGTTGACCGCGGCGATCACGGGGAACGGGGCGGTCTCGATGAGGTCGCCGAGGCGGTGGCCTGCGTCGGCGAACCGCTTCGCGGCGATGCTGTTCATGGCGGCCATCTCGGCGATATCGGCGCCGGCGACGAACGCCTTGCCGGCGCCGGTCAGCACCGCCGCGCGGATCTCGTCGCCCTCGGCGGGCGCGAGCAGATCGCGGAAGGCCGCGGTGAGCTCGCCGAGGACGGCGGGGTTCAGGGCGTTGAGCTTGTCCGGCCGCTGGATGGTCACGGTGGCGACGTGGCCCGCGCGCTCGACGGCGACGAACTGGAGCGTACCGCGAGCAGGGATCCCCGGCTGCTGTTCTTGAGCGGTCATGGGGTGGGGTTAGCAGCGCCCGGCGCCGGGGGGAAGCGCCTGCCTCGCGCCCCGGAAGGCGCCATTTCGTGCCCGCCTGGGCCTGCTATGTATTCATTGCGTTCCTGGACGCAGGCCGCGCGCGGTCATGGGGAATCGCGTAAACAGGCTGTCTCCTGAACCGCCAGAAATGTTCGCATCTCGCGGATGACGCGGCGTCCCTCCACCCCCGCCCCCGCCCCCGCCGTCTCTGTCGCGGCTCCCGCCTACACGGCCCTCCCCGTCTTCTGCCCCTTCTCGTCGTACACGTAGAACCCCCGCCCGCTCTTCTTCCCGTACCACCCCGCCGCCACGAGGTTCCGCAGCAGCGTGGGCGCCCGGTACTTCGAGTCCCCGAACTCCCGGTGCAGCACCTCCGCGATCGAGAGCACCGTGTCGAGCCCGATCAGGTCCGCGAGCTCCAGCGGCCCCATCGGGTGGTTCAGCCCGAGCCGCGCCCCCGCGTCGATGTCCTCCGGCGTCGACAGCCCCTCCTGGAGCGCGAAGCACGCCTCGTTCAGGAACGGGATCAGCATCCGGTTCACGATGAACCCGGGCTGGTCCTTCGAGGTGATCACCGTCTTGCCGAGGCCCACCGTGAGCGCCCGGACGGCCTCGTACGTCGCGTCCGACGTCTGCACCCCACGGATGAGCTCGACGAGCTTCATCAGCGGCACCGGGTTCATGAAGTGCATCCCGATGACCAGCTCAGGCCGGCCGGTCACCGCCGCGAGCCGCGTGATCGAGATCGACGACGTGTTCGACGCCAGGATCGCCCCCGCCGGCATCGCCGCGTCCGCGAGCTTGAAGATCCGGCTCTTCACGTCGAAGCTCTCGGTCACCGCCTCGACGGCCAGGTCGACCCCCGACAGGCCGGCGATGCCGTCCGCGACCGCGACGCGGCCGAGGAGCGCCTCCCGCGCCTCCGGGGCCATCTTCCCCTTCTCCACCTGCTTCGCGAGGATCGCGGCGATCTGAGCCTTGCCAGACTCCGCCACCGGCCTCGAGACGTCGCACAGGACCACCTCGAGGCCCGCGGCCGCGGCGACCTGGGCGATGCCTCGCCCCATCTGGCCCGCGCCGATCACCCCGAAGCGCTTGATCGTCGTAGCTTCCATGCCCGTGGTGGATACCCGAAGCCGAGGGCGCGGTGAATCGTCCATGCAGACGGCCCGCCCGCTGGCCGTCCCCGCGGCAGAAGCGCGCGAAAGCTGCGCCCGCGCTTTTGCCGCGGGGGCGAGGATCCTTGAAACCGTGTCGTCCGCCCGGCTATCTTCGCCCGGCCGTGAACGGACCGGACCGAATTCGCGAGGTCCGCGGAGATACGATGAGCGTTGAGACGATTCGGATGGCCCTCGGGCGCCTGCAGGATGAGCCCGAGAACGAGGCAGCCTGGAACGAGCTCGCGGAGGCCGTGACTGCTCCGAACAACGGCGCGGGCGCGGGCGACGTCGAGCGTCTGCTCGGCGCGGCGCGCGGGCGGCACGAGGAGCGGCACGAGTGGCAGGCCGTCGCTCGCCTCCTCGAGCTGGAGATCGCGCTCGCCGCCGGCAGCCCCGTCGAGGGCGCGATGCAGGCGGAGCTCGCCCGCGTCTACCACGAGGAGCTCATCGACGTCGAACGCGCGACGGCCGCCTACAAGCGGCTGCTCGAGCTGCGCCCCGACGACGACGCCGCCACCGAGGCCCTCGAGACCGACGCCTCGAAGCGCGAGCGATGGCGCGACCTCGTGGACCGCTACATGGCCGAGGCCGAGGCCGCGACCGACGGCGCCTTCAAGAGCGCGCTCACCACGAGCGCCGCCGACATCGGCTACCGCTACGGCCGCGCCGAGCTCGGCGCGAAGGTCGGCGAGCTCATCGATCTCGCCCTCCAGCTCGACCCGAAGAACCGCCGGGCCGCCAACCTCGCCGAGATCGCCTTCGCCGCCGCGGGGGACTGGGACGCCGTCGTCCGCGTCCAGTCGCTCGTCAAGGCCGAGGCCGAGCGCAAGGAGGACCGCATCGCGGCGGGCGTCCGCGCCGCCCGCACCATCAAGGCCCACCTCGATGATCCGGCCCGCTCCATCGCGGCCTACGAGGAGGTGCTCGATCTCTCGCCCGGCCAGCCCGAGGCGCTCTCGTTCCTGGCCGAGGCGTACTCCGCCGCGGGCGACTGGGATCGCCTCGTCGCCCTCTACGAGGACCAGCTCCGCAGCGGCGGCGTGAAGCCGGGCGACGAGCTCGGCATGCTCGTGCAGATCGCCATGGTCCACTGGCGCATGCGCGCCCAGCCCCAGGCGGCCGAGCCCTACTTCGACCGCGTGCGGCGCGCCGACCCGGCGCACGCCGGGATGCTCAACTTCTACCGCGAGGTCCTGGAGCAGCGCGGCGACAAGCCGCGGCTCACGACCATCCTCACGGACGCGCAGCGCGCCGTGCCCGACGGCCCCGAGAAGCGCGCCCTCGCCACCGAGCTCGCGCGGCTCGCCGAGTCGCAGGAGAACGCCGCCAAGGCGATCGAGCAGTACAAGTCCGTGCTCCGGACCGATCCGGAGAACCGCCAGGCGCGCGACGCCCTGAAGCGCCTCTACCTCCAGACCGAGGGGTACAACGCCCTCGTCGAGCTCCACCGGCAGGACCTCGAGCGCACGCCCGTCGACGACGTGGCCGGCAGGGTCGCCGTGCTCCGCGAGATCGCCGGGATCTACCGCGACCGCGCCAAGAACGACGCGGCGCTCGTCACGGTCCTCACCCAGATCGTCCAGCTCGACGACAAGGACGTCGACGCCGTGCGGGAGCTCACCCGCATCTACGAGGCGCTCGGGCGCTGGCGCGACCTGCTCTCGTACCAGCAGCGCCTCGCCGAGCTGACCGAGAGCCGCGCCGAGAAGGCGGGGCTCTACCGCGCCGTCGCGCGGCGCTGGTTCGACCAGTTCTCGAACGTCCAGAACTCGATCGCGGCCTACGAGGCGCTGCTCACCGTCGAGTCGATCGACGAGGAGGCGCAGCAGAAGCTCCGCGAGCTCTACCTGAAGCGGCGCGCCTGGCCGCAGCTCTACTCGCTCTACGAGCGCAAGCTCGACAGCGCCGAGGGCGCCGCGAAGATCGAGCTCCTCGGCGAGATGGCCAAGCTCGCCGCCGAGCGGCTCGATCGCGGCGGGGACGCGATCACGCTGCAGAAGCGGATCCTCGAGCTCGACCCGAGCGCCCCCGGGGTGCTCGACGCGCTGGAGAAGCAGGCCGAGCGCGAGAAGGACTTCGCCACGGTCGCCGAGGTGCTCGAGCGGCGCGTCGACCTCGCGGCCGACGACGCGGCGCGGCTCGTCTCTCTGCAGAAGCTCGGGGCCGTGTACGCCGAGCGCCTCAAGGATCCGGCGCAGGCGGCGCGGACGTGGCGGCGCGTGCTCACGCTCTCGCCGGGGCACGCGCGCGCGCTCCGCGTCCTGCGCGACGCGTACTTCGTCGCGGGCGACTGGGACGGGCTCGAGGAGCTCTACGCCTCGCAGAACGACTGGGAGGGCCTCGTCGACTTCCTCTCGGGCGCCGCGGACAAGGCGACCGACCCGGCCACGAAGCTCGACATCTCCTTCCGCGCGGCGCGGATCTTCGAGGAGCAGCTCAAGGCGCCCGAGCGCGCGGCGCGCTCGTACGAGCGCGTGCTCAGCGTCTCGCCGAAGGACGCGCGCGCCGCGGCGGCGCTCGTGCCGATCTACGAGGACGAGGAGAAGTGGGCCCGGCTGCCGGCGCTCTACGAGATCCTCCTCGACGCGACGGAGGACACCGAGGCCCAGGTCGGCATGCTGCGCAAGCTCGCGGCGGCGACGGGCGGCCCGCTCTCGGACAAGCCGAGCGCGCTCGGCTACGCGCGCCGCGCCTACGAGCTCAAGCCCGACGAGGAGGGGCTCGACCTGCTCGAGGCCTGGTCGCGGGCGGCGGGCTCCTGGGGGCCGTTCGTCGAGGCGGTCGAGGGCCGGCTCCGGACGGCGACGGACCTCACGACCGACGTCCAGCGCACGCTCCGGCTGAAGCTCGCCGAGGTGTACGCGCGCGAGATGGGCAAGCTCGACGAGGCGGTGACCGTCTACCGCGGCCTCGTCGAGGACGACCCGTCCGACGACGACACGGTGCGGGCGCTCGACGCGCTCCTCCGCGCGAACGAGCGGCAGGCCGACCTCAGGTGGCTGTTCGATCTCAGGGCGAGCCAGGTCGAGGGCGAGGCGCGCGCCGAGATCCTCGAGGAGTGGGCGACGCTCGAGGAGGAGGTCTTCGGCGATCCGGCGAAGGCGATCGAGCTCTTGCGCAAGGTCATCGCGCTCACGCCCGGGCGCATCAACGCGCTGCGGGTGCTCTCGCGCCTCCTGAACGCCGCGGGCGAGTACGAGGCGGCGGCCGAGATCGTGGCCACGCACCGCGACGTCAGCGAGGGCGACGAGCGGGCGCGGCGCGAGATCGAGCTCGCGACGCTCTACCTGGACCGGCTGGATCGTCCGGCGGACGCGTTCGAGGCGGCGGTGCGCGCGCTCGAGCTGTCGGCGCACGACCCGGACGCGATCGCCGTGCTCTCGCGGCTCGTCGAGCGCCCCGAGACGCGCGTGCGCGCGGCCCGGGTGCTCGCCGTCGAGTACGCCGAGACGGGCAACCACCGGCGCGAGGCCATGGCCCTGCGGGTGATCCTCGAGGCGGAGCGAGACCCGGCGCGGCGCCGGGAGCTCTACCTCACGCTCGCGAACGTCGAGGAGACGAAGCTGCACGCGGCCGGGACGGCGTTCGACGCGCTGCTCCGGGCGCTGCACGAGTTCTCGGACGACATCGAGCTCTGGGACCGCGCCGCGGAGCTGTCGCGCCGCGCCGGCCGGCCGACCGACCTCGCGGAGGCCTACCGCGTGCACCTCGTCGCGGGGCGCACCGAGGGCGACAAGGTGCTCGGGAGCGCCGTGGAGGTCGAGCTCTGCGAGCGCGCGGCGAGCCTGCACGACGAGCAGCTCGGCGATCCGGAGGGCGCGAAGCCCTACCTGGAGCGGGTGCTGAGCCTCGACCCGAACAGCCACCGCGCCTTCGAGCGGCTGAAGCAGATCCTGACGGCGGCCGAGCGCTGGGGCGAGCTCGAGGAGCTCTACGACCGCGCCGCGAAGGGCACGACCGATCAGAGCGAGCGCCTCGAGCTGCTCAACGAGGTCGCGCTGATCGCCGAGGAGATCATCGGCGATGCCGCCAAGGCGATCGGCTACTACGAGCGCATCCTCGAGCTCGATCCGTTCTACACGGCGGCGCTCGACTCGCTGGAGAAGCTCTACGAGCGCGAGGGGCGCTTCCGCGACCTCGCGGCGCTCCTCGAGCAGCGCTTGAAGACGGCGACCGAGGCCGAGAGCGTGGAGATCAAGCTGTCGCTCGGCAGCATCTACCTCGACCGGCTGCACGAGCCGGACGGGTCGCTCGGGCACCTCGAGGACGTGCTCCGGATCCGGCAGAACGACCCGAAGGCGCGCGAGCTCGTCGAGCGGCTGCTCGACATCGGGGCGCTCCGGCTCCGGGCGGCGCGCGTGCTCGAGGCGGTGTACGAGGCGCGGGACGAGATCCGGCAGCTCGTGCGGGTCCTCGAGATCCGGCGCCAGGGCGCGGAGACCGAGTCCGAGCGGCGCGAGCTGCTCCGCCGCGTCAGCGTGCTCCAGGACGAGCGGCTCAAGGACGACGCGGGCGCGTTCGCCAGCCTGTCGGAGCTGCTGCCGCTCGAGCCGGAGGACCTCGCGGCGCGCGAGCGGCTCATCGAGATCGGCCGGCGCCTCGGCGAGCACGAGCAGGTCGCCGAGGTGCTCACGGCGGCCGCGGACGCGTGCGGGACGGCCTCGATCCGCGGCGAAATCCTGATGGAAGTCGCGAGGATCTGCGAGGACCTCCTCGGCGACGCCGACCGGGCCGAGAAGGTCTACCGGCGCGTGCTCTCCATCGATCCGACCGATCCGTCGCTGGTCATCCCGGCGGCGCAGGCGCTCGGCCGCATCTACGCGGCGAAGGAGGAGCACCAGGCGCTCGCGGGCGTGCTCGCGATCGAGGTGCGCCTCGAGGAGGACGTCGAGACGCGGCGGTCGCTCTACGAGCGCATCGGCACGCTGTACGAGACGGTGCTGGACGACCCGGCCAAGGCGATCGAGGCCTGGCAGGCGCGGCTCGGCGACGACAGCGCCGACACGGCGGCGCTCGCGGCGCTGGAGCGGCTCTACGAGCGGACCTCGCAGTGGCGGGAGCTCGTCTCCGTGCTCCGGGCGCGGGAGCAGGCGACCACCGACCCGGAGGAGCGGCGGCGCGCGATGACCAAGGCGGCCGAGACGCTCGCGCAGCGGCTCGCCGACGTGCCCGAGGCGATCAACGCGTGGCGCGCGGTGCTCGACGAGTTCGGGCCCGAGCGCCCGACGCTCGCGGCCCTCGAGGCGCTCTACGACCTCGACGAGCGCTGGGTCGACCTCGCCGACACGCTGGAGACGGACCTGTCGCTCGCGGTGGAGACGCCCGCCCGGCTCGATCTGCTGGCGCGGCTCGGCGACGTGCGGCGGCTGCACCAGGCCGACGCGACGGGGGCGCTCGAGGCGTACCGCCAGGCGCTCTCGCTCGATCCGTCGAACGCGCGCTGCCGCGCGGCGCTCGAGGCGATGCTCGAGCGGGACGACGCGCGGCGGGACGCGGCCGAGACGCTCGAGCCGCTCTACGAGGCGGACGGCGACGCCGAGCGCCTCCTCCGGGTCCTGGAGATCAAGGTCGAGACCTCGGATCTCCCGGGCGAGCGGCTCGCCACCCTGCAGAAGGCGCTCCGCACCGCGGAGGGGCCGCTCGGCGACACGTCGCGGGCGTTCGGCTACGCGCTCCGCGGCGTGCGGGAGGCGGCCGGCGAGCCCGACGTGACGACCTGGATCGAGACGGTCGAGCGGCTGGGCGAGGCCACCGGACGCTGGTCCGAGGTGTGCGCGCTGTTCCAGGGCATCGCGCCGGACATCCTCGACGGCGACGTGCAGCAGGACGTCCGGCTCCGGGTCGGCGAGCTCGCGCGGCACAAGCTCGACGACCGCGAGCTCGCGGTCGAGCAGTACAAGAAGGCGCTCGAGGCCCGCGGCGACGACCGGCGGGCGATGATCGCGCTGGAGGAGCTCTACGGCGAGGCGAACGACGCCGGGCGGCTGCTCGAGATCCTGAAGCTCCGGGTCGAGCACGCCGAGAGCGACGAGGAGAAGACGGGGCTGCTCTTCCGGATCGCCGAGCTCGAGCGGGGCCCGCTCGAGGACCAGGCCAGCGCGATCGCGACCTACGAGACGATCCTCGACATCGCGCTGCACCCGGACGCGCTCGCGGCGCTGGACAGCCTCTACCGCGCGGCGGGGCGCTTCCAGGACCTCATCCGGCTCTACGAGCGGCAGCTCGACGTGCGCGCCGGCGATCTCGCCGAGCTGCACGTCAAGATCGCGCTCGTCGCGCACCGCCACACCGAGGACCTGCAGCGCGCGTTCGACGAGCTCTCCGAGGCGCTGCTCATCGATCCGGCGCACGAGGGCGCCGTGTCGCTCCTCGAGGCGATCCTCGAGGGCTCGGCCGAGGCCGAGCACCGGGCGCGCGCCGGCGAGATGCTCGAGCCGGTGTACCTGCGCCGGGCGGACTGGAACCGGGTGAAGATCGCGCTCGATGCGCGCCTCGCCGCGAGCCAGGACCCGGTCGAGCGCCGCGACCTCCTGCAGCGGCTCGCGACCTTGCACGAGGAGCAGCTCGAGGACTACCGCGCGGCCCTGGAGACGGTGGCGAAGCTCCTCCACGAGGATCTCACCGACGAGGGGGTCTGGGCGGAGCTCGAGCGGCTCGCGAAGGTGGCGAGCGCCGAGCGGCGGCTCGCCGAGATCTACGCGGCGGAGCTCGGCGAGCTCACCTCGGACGACGCGTCGAGCGCGAAGCTCAGCCGGCGCACCGGCGAGCTCTACGCCGAGCTCGGCGACGTGACCGACGCGCTGAAGTGGTACCGGCGCGCGCACGAGTTCGAGCCGGACTCGCGCGAGCTGTTCGACGCGATCGACGGGCTGCTCATCAAGGAAGGGCGCCACGCCGAGCGCATCCAGCTCTACCGCGCCGCGCTCGACTACCGGAAGGACGAGGACCGGCTCGACGCCCTCCACACGATCGCGCGCCTCGAGCGGACGGAGCTCCGCGAGCCCGCGCTCGCGATCGAGACCTACCGCGCGGCGCTCGACGTCGACGAGGACGACGCCCGGTCGCTCGACGCGCTGACCGAGCTCTACCGCGAGCTCGATCGGCCGCGCGATCTCGCCGATCTCTACCTGCGCCGGGCCGAGGCCGCCCCGAACGGCGAGCGCGCGGCGCCCTACCGGCTCGCGCTCGCGGAGCTCCTGCGCACGCGCCTCGACGACACCGCGGGCGCGATCGATCAGCTCGAGGCGATCGTCGGCGAGGTGCCCTCGCACGCCGAGGCGATCCGGGCGCTCGAGGCGCTCATCCAGGACCTGCAGCACAAGGCGCGGGTCGTCGAGATCCTCCGGCCGCTCTACGAGGGGGCGGACGACTGGCGGCAGCTCATCCGGCTCAACGAGGAGCGGTTCGGCCTCGCCTCGGACGCCCGCGAGAAGGTCGCTGTGCTGCGCGAGACGGCGAAGCTCTGGGAGGCGCGGGGCAGCGACGAGCTGCGCGCCTTCGACGCGATCCGGACGGCGTTCAGCCTCGATCCGGACGACGGCGAGACGCGCGGCGAGCTCGAGCGGCTCGCCGAGCAGCTCGGCGCCTGGGAGGAGCTCGCGGAGAGCGTCGAGCAGGGCGTGACCATCACGTCCGACGAGCTCACGAAGCGCGAGCTGCTCTCGTCGCTGGCCAGGGTCTACGACACGCGCGTGGACGACCCGCGCCGGGCGCTCCGCGCCTACGCGCGCCTGTCCGCGCTCGACCCGAGCGACCCCGAGCCGCTCGAGCAGATGGACACGCTGGCCGTGCTGCTCAGCGACTGGGACACGCTCATCGCCGTCCTCGAGAAGAAGAGCGAGATGGCGTCGGACGAGGACAACGCCTCGATCTGCCGGCGCATCGCCGAGACAAAGCTCGAGATGCTCGAGGACACGGAGGGCGCCATCCAGGCGTACGAGCGGGCGCTCGAGCTCGACCCCGAGAGCGCGATGACGATCGACGCGCTGATCGAGCTGCACGAGCCCCGCGGCGCCGCGAGCCGGCTGGTGGAGCTCTACGGCCGCCGCGTCGAGCTCGCGGGCCCCGACGAGGAGGAGCTGCGCTACGACCTCAACGTGCGCGCCGCCGAGCGCTACGACAGGGACCTCGCGAGCCCGCGCGACGCGATCACCGCGCTCAACGCGGCGCTCGACGCGAAGCCGGGCGATCCGGCGGTGCTCACCTCGCTGGAGCGGCTCTACCGGGCCGAGCGGATGTGGGACGAGCTCCTGTCGAACCTGATGCTCCAGGCGAGCGCCGCCACGGAGCGGGACGCGCGCATCAAGCTCCGGACGGCGATCGGCGATCTCTACGCGCGGGAGCTCGAGAGCCCGAGCGACGCGATCGAGCAGTACCGGCTCGTCCTCGACGAGGATCAGGCGAACGATCACGCGATCCGGGCGGTCCGCGCCATCGGCGAGGGCCGCGAGGAGCTGCGCCTCGACGCCGCCCAGGTGCTCGAGCCCGTCCTCCGCGCGGCCGGGCGCCACGAGGAGCTCGCGGCCGCGCTCGAGCTGCGCCTGCGCGCGCAGACCGAGCCGACCGACCGGGCCGAGACGCTCCGGGCGATCGCGGTGGTGCAGGACGTGCAGCTCGGGCGGCCGCTCGAGGCGGAGGAGGCGCTGCTCCGCGCCCTGGAGGACGCGCCGGACGACGCGTCGCTGCACGGCGAGATCGAGCGGCTCGCGGAGCGCACGGGCGGCTTCGGCCGCTACTGCGACGCGCTCGCGCAGCGGGCCTCGGCGACCTTCGACGCGACGATCGCGAAGGACCTGTTCCTCCGGATCGGCCGCATCGCCGAGGACAAGCTCAAGGACGACCGGCGCAGCGCCCAGGCCTACGCCAAGGCCGTCGAGCACGCCGGCGACACGCCGGAGCTCCTCGAGGCGCTCGATCGGCTCTACGGCCGCCTCGGCGACGAGAAGGCGCTCGCGGACGTGCTCGAGCGCCGCGTCGCGGTGACGAGCGGCGATCGCGACCAGGCCGATCTCTTCTACCGGCTCGCGGTGATCCAGATCGAGTCGTTCGGCGACAAGCCCCAGGGCCTGAACACCCTGCGGCAGGCGCTCGATCGCGCGGTCGATCACGAGCGGGCGAGCGCGGCGATCGAGGCGCTCACCGAGGATCCCACGCTCTTCGACGAGGCGGCCGAGGCGCTCGAGGGCGTCTACCGCACGCGGGGCGACAACGCCGCGCTGGCGCGCCTCTACGAGAAGCGCATCCGCTTCGCGCCGACCGGCGTGGAGCGGATCCGGATGCGCCTCGACCTGGCCAAGGTGCTCGAGGTGCGCTCCAACGACCCGCGGGCGGCCCTGGAGACCCTCGAGAAGGCGCTCGCCGACGACCCGTCGGACCCGGACGTGCTCGGCGAGATCGAGCGCCTCGCCCCGCTGACGGGCGGCTGGGCGAGCGCCGCCTCCGCGCTGGAGCGGGCGGTGCGGGCCGGGGACGATCTCGACGGCGACACGGCGCGCGACCTCTGGATGCGCATCGCCGAGTGGCAGAAGAACAAGGTGGGCGACCCGAAGGCCGCCGAGGCCGCGTACGAGGCGGCGCTCACGCACGATCCCACGAGCGAGCACATCCTGCGGTCGATCGAGGAGCTGCAGCGGGCCCCCGGGCGCGAGCGCGATCTCATCGGCACGCTCCGCCGGATCGCGGCCCTCGACGGCATGGAGGGGACCGCGGGCGAGCTCCGCCGCGAGGCGAAGCAGCTGGCGGAGCGCGCGCTGGGCGACCGGGAGCTCGTCGAGGCGATCCTGCGCGAGATGATCGCGGCGGACGAGGGGGACACCTGGGCGCTCGCCGAGCTCACGAAGGTGCGGGAGGAGGCGGGCGACCCCAAGGAGGTCTTCCGGCTGCTCGTGCGCCAGTCCGAGCTCTACGCCGAGGCCGATCGCATCCGCGACGCGCGGCACGCCGCCGCGGCGGTCGCGCGCGAGAAGCTCGGGGACGACGCGGCGGCGATCGATCTCTACGAGACGCTCTTCGAGGCGGAGCCGGGCGACGCGCGCGCGGCGACCGCGCTGCGCGAGCTCTACGCGAAGGCCGGCAAGCACAAGGAGCTGCTCTCGCTGCTCGAGCGGCTCACCGACCTGGCCGAGTCCCCCGAGGCCCGCTCGGCGCTGCGGCTCGAGAGCGCCGAGATCTGCCTCTCGCGGCTCGACGCCGTGAGCGAGGCGACCGAGCACCTGCGCGCGGTCCTCGACGAGCAGCCCGACAACGAGAAGGCGACGGTCCTGCTCGCGCAGCTGCTCGAGAAGACCGGCCGCGATCAGGAGCTGTCGGATCTGTTCGTCACGCAGATCGAGCGCGCGAAGGACCGCGGCGACGTCGCGGCGGAGCTGTCGTACAGCGTCCGCCTCGGCGAGGTCTACGAGACCCGGCTGAACGACACGGCGCGGGCGATCGAGACCTACCGCGCGGTCCTCGAGCGCGAGCCGCGCCACGCCGGCGCGCTGCTCGCGCTGGCCCGCCTGCACGAGCAGCGCGGGGAGAAGGCCGAGGCGGCGCAGCGGCTCGAGGTGATCCTCGAGGACGCCCGCGCCGCGGAGGCGGTGAGCACGGCGCTGCGGCTCGCGGATCTGCACCGGTCCCTCGGCGACGAGGGCGCGGTCCGGCGCGTGCTCGAGCGGGGCCTCGCGGCGGACGCGTCGGCGCAGGACATCAGGAAGCAGCTCCTCGCCCTCTACGAGAAGCAGCAGGCCTTCACCGAGCTCGCCGATCTCATCACCGGCGACGCGGAGACGGCCGGGCAGCCGGCCGAGAAGGTGGCGCTCTACCGCAAGGCGGCCGGCATCCACCTGACGAAGCGGAGCGATCCCGGCCGCGCCGCGGACCTCCTGGTCAAGGCGACCGAGCTCGTGCCGGGCGATCGCGAGCTCCTGCTCGCGCTGTGCGACGCGTACAGCGCCTCGGGCCGCGGCCAGAAGGCCGCCGAGGCGCTGCAGCAGATCGTCGAGTCCTACGGCGGCCGCCGCTCGAAGGATCTCGCCGCGATCCACCACCGCCTCGCCAAGGCCTACCTGGCCGAGGGGCAGCGGGAGCGGGCGCTCACCGAGCTCGACGTCGCCTTCAAGATCGACCCGGGCTCGATCGCCATCCTCCGCGACCTCGGCGTGCTGGCGCTGGAGCTGTCGGAGTCGGGCGACGACGCGGCGAGGACGGCGCACATCGACCGCGCGCAGAAGACCTTCCGCGCGCTGCTCCTCCAGAAGCTCGACGAGGGCGCGCCGATCAGCAAGGGCGAGGTCTTCTATTACCTCGGCCTGATCAGCCACCGTCAGAACGACGACAAGAAGGCGATCCAGATGCTGGAGCGCGCGCTCGACAACGCGCGCGACTTCGCCCCGGCGAAGGAGCTCCTGGCGCAGCTCAAGAAGTGACGTAATCTCGCCGCGTGACGCGGCTTGTCAGCATCGACGGTGTCATCCATCGGCCGGAGGAGGCCAAGGTCTCGGTCTACGACCGCGGCTTCCTCTACGGCGACAGTGTCTTCGAGACCATCCGCACCTACGGCGGCGAGCCGTTCGCGCTGGAAGAGCACCTCGCCCGCCTCGAGCGCTCGGCCGAGCGGATCGCGATCGCGCTGCCGATCCCGCGCGACGCGCTCGCCCGCGAGGTGCGCGCGCTGATCCGGGCCGCGAGCGCGCCGGAGGGCGCCGGAGCCACGGCGGGCGCCGCGGGCTCGGCGGGAACGACGGGCCCGGCCGCGCCGCTCGAGAGCTACATCCGCGTGATGCTGACCCGCGGCAGCGGCCCGCTCGGGCTCGATCCCGCGCTCGCCGGGGCGCCGCTCCGCGTCGTCCTCGTCGAGCCGCTGAAGCCGCTGCCGGGCGCGCTCTACCGCGAGGGGATCTCGGTCATCACGACGCGCACCCAGCGGGCCGGCGACGCGGCGCCGGGGGCCAAGATCTCGAACTACCTCGAGAGCCTCCTCGCCCTGCGCGAGGCGCGGGCCGCCGGGGCCCACGAGGCGCTGATCCTGGACCCGTCGGGCCACGTCGTCGAAGGCACGACGTCCAACGTCTTCCTCGTGGAGCGGCGTCCGCCGGCGCGCGAGGGCGCGCAGGAGGCGGGACACCTGCTGATCACGCCGCCCAGGGAGGCAGGGATCCTTGTCGGCATCACCCGGGCCAACGTCATCGACGTCGCGGGCGAGCTCGGCATCCCGGTGTGCTGCGAGCCGGTCACGATGGCCCGGCTCCTGGCTGCGGAGGAGGTGTTCATCACCTCGAGCCTCCGCGAGATCGTTCCGGTCGTGCGCGTGGACGGGCACACCCTCGGCGCGGGACTCCCCGGCCCGAAGACCCGGGCGCTGCACGTCGCTTTCCGCAAGAAGGTGGGTCTTGGTGAGGCGCCCCTCCCGTGGGAGGCGCCCTGAGCCCCGGCGACCGACCGGACCGCGTCGAAATCTTGCGATCCATGATGTGTTGCTCGGAGCGCGCGTCCAAGAAGCGGGCTGACACGCTCCCTGCGCGGTCGGACGGGGCTCGAACCTCGCCTGCCGTACTATCTGCTCGAGAGGAATCCATGATGAATCGCTCGCTTCGAATCGCCTGCTTCCTGATCTGCGCTGCGTCCGCCGCAGCGGCGGCCGGGTGCGTCGTCACCGCCGAGACCCTCGTGCGCTACGAAGGCACCGACGAGAGCGTGCGTGTCGAGTACCTCCCGACCCAGAGCATCCGCATCGTGAGCGACAACGGTGACGTCGAGGTCCGCACGGGGAACGTGAGCGATGTCGTCGTCACCTTCTCCCCGTTCACGATGCGCAAGAAGGACGAGAACGTGCTCGCGGTGCAGGAGATCGAGGAGAACCTCGAGCTCGCCGCGAAGACCGAGGGCGAGGTCGTCATCACGACCCAGCGCAGGGCGGGCTCCTCCGGGTACCTCGGCGCCGACATCGAGGTCGTCCTGCCCGCCGACTTCGACGGCGGGCTCCGCGTCGAGCAGGACAACGGCAGCGTCGAGATCGACCTCGACGGCGCCCCGTCCCGCGGCACCACCGTCCTGAGCGACAACGGCAGCATCGACGTGGTCGGCGCGCGCGGCGCCATCAACGTGGCCACCGACAACGGCGGCGTCTTCGTCGACCTCGACGCGTGGAGCAGCTCGGACGGGGCGATCAGCTCCGGCAACGGCGCGGTCGAGCTCTCGGTGCCGGCGGGGGTGGACGGGACGATGACCGCGCAGACGCTCAACGGCGACGTCGTGGAGCAGGGCATCCCCTCGACGTGGGCGACCGCCGGCGAGGGCAGCGCGACGTCGTACACGATGGGCGACGGCAAAGGCGGCCTGCTCGAGCTCTTCACCGAGAACGGCGACATCACCGTCACCGTGAAGTAGCTCCGCCAGACAAAAGCCGAGAGGCGAGCGCCGGGTCGTTCCGGGCTCGCCTCTCGCGCTTGTTTCCCGGCGCGCCAGCCGAGCCGGCGCGCGCGATCACGCGCCGGCGTGGCCGGCGCGCGCGATCACCCGCCGGCCGCCTGCTGGGCCTCGCCGCCCGAGCCCTCGGCGCTCGCGGCCTCGGCGCCCGAGCCTTCGGCAGGCTCCTCGCCGCTCGCGGCCTCGGCGCCCGAGGAGGGCCCGGCCGCGTCGGCCGGAACCGGGACCCGCAGCTGCCCGCCGCCCTGCTGCGCGAGCACGCCGAGCGCCTTCTGGAAGAACGCCGCCAGGAAGGGGATCTCGCGCGGCGGCGCGGTGATCAGCCCCGCCTCCTTGATGGCGCGCGCCACGGCGAGGGCGGTGGTGGCCGCCGCGTCCCCCTTGCGCGCCCGCAGCGAGACCGCGCTGCTCCGCATCCGCGTCGCGAGCTGCCCGCGCACCTCGGGCGAGAAGAACCGGTCGGTCGCGAGCTCGAGCTCCTCGCGCAGCGCCGTGTTCACCTGCGCGGGATCGCGCATCCCGGCGGACCCGAGCCGCTGGCCGACCTTCTGCAGGAGCTCGTCGAGCGCCTGCCGGGCGGGCAGCCAGTGCCGGAACTCCGGCTCGTCGTGCAGGGCGGCGGAGCCCGGGATGAGCGCCGCCACCTGCTCGTCCGTCAGGCTCTCCTCGAGGTCGGCCACCGGGTGGCGCGGCTCGGTCTCCGGCGCGGGCTCGATGAGATCGCGACACCCCTCGAGCCCGAGCGGCACGACCTGCCCCGACACGGCGTTCTGGCGCTTGGCGGTCGCGACCCGATAGCGGGCCCACTCCAGGGAGACGGGCACGGGCGCCGTGCCCAGGTTGTCGTACGCGCGCGCCCGGCCCTCCTTGAGCTGCGAGCCGCTGAGCCACCCCGCGCCGGCGTGCAGCACGCCGACCGACTCGCGCACGATCACCTCCGCGATCCGGTAGCGGCCGCTCGTATCGCGGCTCGTGATCGCGATGGCCTCGGTCCCGCTCGAGTCGGGCGGGATCAGCGTCGCCTGGATCACCTCGGCGCGCTCCTCGGCGAGCCGCACCACGCGCGGCCGCGTCGGGATCGCCGCCCCGCGCGACTTCAGCACGTTGAGCGCCCGCCGCGCCGCCTTCCGCGCCGCGCCGGAGGCGTCCTCCGACTCGGCCGCCGCCGCGATCGCCTCGGCGTTGGAGGCGCCGATCCAGGCGTCGATGAGCGCCGGCGCGGCGTCGCCCGCCGCCCGCAGCGCCTCGATGGCCCGATCCCAGCCCGCCGCGAGCACCTCGGCGTCGAAGTCGACCTTCGCCGCCTCGACGCCCGCGCTGCCCTCCGGGCGCGCCCCGCTGTCGGCCTTGCCCTTCGTGGCCGCCGTCGCCTGCTTCGCCTTGGCGGTGCGCGCGCTGAGCGCCTCGCGCGCCGTGAGCGCCGGCTTGTCCGCCGCCGCGACCTGCGTCGCCTTGGCCGCCGGCAGCGCGAACAGGAGGTGCGCCGGCCTGGCCGGGCCCTGCGGCTGCCGGGCGCCCTTGCCCGTCACGACCGTCGCGCTCGCGCCCTGGCCGACAACGGTCACCATCCGGTCGCTCTGCTGCTGCTTCGCCGCAGCGGGCGCTCGTCCCCCGGCGCCCCCCGGGCCTTGCGCCCCGGGCCGCGCGCCCTGCGGGCGCCCGCTGTCTGTCCGCCCGCCTTCCGCGACCGGTCGCGCCGAGAACCCGCGGTCGGGCCTCGGTCCCCGGTCGGGCCTCGGCCCGCGATCAGGCCTGGGTCCGCGGTCGGGCCTGGGCCCGCGATCGGGCCTCGCGCCCTGCTCCCCTCCGGCTCCCTGCGCCGCGCCAGGTCCCTGCTCCACCCTGGGGCCACGCTCCGGCCGGGGCCCGCGGTCGGGCCTGGGCCCCCTGTCGGGTCGCGGGCCGCGGTCGGGCCTCGGCCCGCGGTCGGGCCTGGGCCCGCGGTCGGGCCGCGGCGCGCCGGATGCCCCGGCGGTCCGCTCGGGCCTCGGCGCGCGGTAGTCGCGGACGACGCGCGGCGCGACGGTGGGCGGCGGCGCGGCGTCCTCGGTCGGGGCCGGCGGCGGCGCGTCCGCCAGCGCCGGGCGCTTGCGGGGCGCGATCAGGTCCAGCAGCGAGCCTTGCGGCTCCTTTGCGGCGGCCTTCGCCGAGGGGCGCGGCGCCTCGCCCGCGGGCTGCGCCGAGGCGCCCTCGGACGGCTCGTCGGCTCGCTTGGCGACGCTCGCGCTCGACGTGCTCGCCGAGCGGACGACCTTCCGCGCGCGCGGCTTGTCTCCGCTCTCTGCATCGGGGGCGCCCTCGTGCGCAGATTCGGGAACTGCGCTGGCGGTCCGCTCCGTGCTCTCGCTCTCGTTCTTTGTGCTCATGTCGAGGCTCCCGGGGACATTTTGGAGAGGGGGACCGCGGCCGCGGCTCCCCGATTATCGCGATAGATGGGCAACAGCTTCGATCTCGACGGCGGAGCCCTTGGGCAGCGCCGCCACCTGCACCGTCGCCCGTGCGGGCAGCACGCCGCCGACGGCCGCCCCGTACACCTGGTTGACGACGGCGAAATCCGCGAGGTCCGTCAGGTAGATCGTGGTCTTCACCACGTCGTTCCAGCTCGCGCCGGCCGCGGACAGCACCTCGCTCAGGTTCTTGATCACCTGGGTCGTCTGCGCCTCGATCCCCCCGGCGACGAGCTCGCCCGTCGCGGGATCGATCGGGATCTGGCCGCTGCAGAACACGAGATCGCCGGCCCTGACGGCCTGCGAGTAGGGCCCGATGGCGCGCGGGGCCCGATCGGATGTGATTGCGGTTTTGGACATGTCGACCTCTGAATCGTGGAGCGCCTCGGCGTGCGGGGAAGGCTCGCCCGCCCCGCGCTGACGTGGGTCGGGGGCCGATCTACGCGGTTCCCTCTAGCCGAAGCTCTTCCGGCCTTCGATCGCTCGCCCCAGGGTCACCTGGTCGGCGAACTCCAGATCTCCCCCGTGGGGCACGCCGCTGGCAATCCGCGTGACCTGGATCCCCATGGCGCCGAGCTCGCGCGCGAGCAGGAGCGCGGTCGCCTCCCCGTCGACGGAGGGCGGGGTGGCGACGAGCACCTCCCGCACCGGCTGCTCGGGGTCGAGCACGCGCGCCCGGAGCGCCGCGAGCGGCAGCTCCTCGGCGCCGACCCCCTCGAGGGGCGAGAGGAGCCGGCCGAGCACGAAGTAGCGCCCGCGCATCGCCCCGCTCCGCTCGATCGCCAGGAGGTCCTGGACGCGCGCGACGACGCAGAGGAGGCCGCCGTCGCGCCGCGTGTCCTGGCAGATGGCGCAGAGCGCCCCGCCGCCGTCGTCGATCTCGGCGATGTGGCCGCACCGGACGCACGGCCGGATGTGGTCGCAGAGCTCCGCGAGCTCGCTGCCCAGGTCGCGCGCGGTGTCCTCGCCGGCGGTCACGAGGAAGAGGGCGAAGCGCTGCGCCGTCTTCTCGCCGACGCCCGGCAGGCGCGCGAGCAGCTGGGCGACGCGCGACAGCCGGCCGGGCAGGCCTCCAGACGCGCTGCGGAAGCCGGCGGGGCCGCCGTTCGGGAGCTTCGAGGAGCCGGGGAGCGAGGCCGGGGGACGCAACGCAATCAAGTGTGCATGCCGGGGAGCTTGACGCCGCCGGTCACCTTGGCGATCTCGCTCTCGACGAGCTTGTCGGCCGTCTCGAGCGCCGAGTTCGACGCGGCCACGATGGCATCGAGCGCCATCTCCAGGCCCTCGCTCGCGAGGAACGCGGGGTCGACGTCGATCCGGCGCACCTTTCCCTCGCAGGTGACCACGACCGTGACCTTGTCCCCGGCGGCCGTCGCGCTTACCTCGCGCTCCTTCAGCTCGTCCTTCACCTGGTCGATTTTGCGCTGCATGCGCGCCGCCTGGCGAACCAGCTCATTCATTCCGCCGCGAAATTGCATGAGACGGCGGTCTATGCCGTGAACGGCGCCGCGCCGCAACCGGGAAGGGGACGCGGAGAGCGCGGCCTGTCCGGCCCCGTCCGGTCGCGTCTCACGTCGAGCGGCGCTTCCGCCTCTCCAGGGACTCCGTTGCGCACCCTTGCGCAGGGCGGCCGGCCCCGGTCTGGGCGGAGAAGGGTGCGTTTGGCGCGGCAACTCTGGCAAACTCACCGGAATGCAGGGCGGCGTCCGAGTCGGCCACAGCTGCGGCGACGCGCTCGCCAGAAGGTGCTAGTCGAGCAGCGTATGAGCTACGTCGTCCTCGCGCGGAAATGGCGCCCGCAGTCCTTCGAGGATCTCGTCGGCCAGGAGCACGTATCCACGACGCTCGGCAACGCCATCGCGCGGGATCGCGTCGCGCACGCCTTCCTCTTCACGGGCGTCCGCGGGGTCGGCAAGACGACGAGCGCGCGCATCCTCGCCAAGGCGCTGAACTGCGTGCAAGGCCCCACGGCGAAGCCGTGCCAGACGTGCCCGCAGTGCGCCGAGATCACCGTCGGCGCGGACGTCGACGTCCAGGAGATCGACGGCGCGAGCTACAACGGCGTCGACGAGGTGCGGAAGCTCCAGGAGAGCCTGCCGTACCGGCCGGCGCGCGACCGGTTCAAGATCTTCATCGTGGACGAGGTCCACATGCTCTCGAACGCGGCGTGGAACGCGTTCCTGAAGACGCTGGAGGAGCCGCCGCCGCACGTGAAGTTCATCTTCGCGACGACGGAGGTGCACAAGGTCCCGGTCACGATCCTGAGCCGGTGCCAGCGCTACGACTTCAAGCTCATCGGGGCGCAGGCGATCGCGGCGCGGCTCCGCTGGGTGCTCGAGCAGGAGAAGATCCCCGCCGACGATCCGGCGCTCAGCGCGCTCGCGCGGGAGGCCGCGGGGAGCATGCGCGACGCGATGAGCCTGCTCGACCAGGTGATCGCGTGGGTGGGGACGAGCGGCGATCGCATCACGGCCGAGGGCGTGGCGAAGGTGCTCGGCGTCGCCGACCGCGTGGTGCTGCACCGGCTGGCGGAGGCGCTCGTGGACGGCGATCCTGCGGCGTGCGTGCGCATCGTGGGCGAGCTCGCGCAGCAGGGGTACGACCTGCCGCACGTGGCCCGCGACTTCCTCGCGCACCTGCGCGATCTCGTGGTGGCGAAGGTGTGCGAGGATCCGGCGCCGCTGCTCGATCTCGCCGACGAGGAGGTCGCCGACGCGCGGGCGCTCGCGGCGCGCGCGGACGCGGACGATCTCACGCGGCTGCACCAGGGTTTCTCGCGCTCCTTCGACGACATCGTCCGGAGCGGCCAGCCGCGGGCCTCGCTCGAGATGGCGCTCGTCCGCCTCGCCAGGCGGCCGCCGCTCCTGCCGATCGATGAGCTGCTGCGCCGCCTCGGCGATCTCGAGCGGCGCCTGAACGGCGGAGGCGGCGGTGGCGGCGGCGGTGGTGGTGCGCCGGAGCGCGCGCCGCAGCGGCCCGGCGCGCCGTCCGGCGGAGCGGCTGCGCCCCGGCGCGGCGCGGCGCCGGCCGAGGCAGCGCCCGACGAGGCGCGGGCGGATGCGCGCGCCTCGGGCGTCGCGGCAGAGGGCATCGCGGCCCCGGGGGCGGCGCGCGCGGGGAGCGGCGCGGCGGCTTCGTACGGCGCGGCGGCTTCGTACGGCGCGGCGGCTTCGTACGGCGCGGCGGTGAACGGCGCGGCGGCTTCGTACGGCGCGGCGGCGCACGGCGCGCCGCGGGCGAACGGCGCAGCGGCGAGCGGCGCGCCGTACACCGCGGGGGTGGCGAGGGCGACGGGCGGCGTGGCGGCGAACGGCACGTCGTCGGCGCACGTCGTGGCCCTCGCGAATGGCGCGCCGGGCGTGCACGGCGCGGCGGCCAGCTTCGCGGGCGGCGGCGCCGCGCCGGCCTTCGCGAAGGCCACGGCCTACGCGAACGGCGCGGCCGCGCCCGCGTACCGCGCCGACAGCGCGCCGCCTCCCTCGCCGCGCGGCGCCCTGTACTCCGTTCCGCAGAGCGCCCCGCCCCCCGCGGCGCAGGCTCCGGCGCCGCGGTCGAGCGCGCCGCCGCCGGCGGCGCAGGCCCCGGCGCCGCGGTCGAGCGCGCCGCCCCCCGCGATGAGCGCCGGCGATCTCGCCACCTGGCGCGCGGTGATCACCGGGGTCCGGGCGCTGCGGCCGGCGCTCGCCTCGGTGCTCGAGCACGCGGCCGTGCTGGAGCTCCAGCCGACCCGCGTCGTCCTCGGCTACGAGGCGAACTCGTTCCTGTCCGGACAGGCCACCGAGCCCGCGGCCCGCGAGCTGCTCGCCCGGGCCCTGCGCGCCCATTTCGGCGGCCCCGCCGAGCTGGTCTTCGAGACGATCACCCGCGGCAGCGCCGGCCCCTCGCTCGCGCAGGTCGAGACCGCCGAGCGCAAGGCGCGGGTCGAGGCCGCCCGGCGCGCCGTGGCCGACCACCCGCTCGTCACGGCCGCGATCGAGCTGCTCGGCGCGGAGCTCAAGGACGTGCGGCTCTCTCAGGACTTCGCCGAGGGCTGAGCGTCCCGCGCCGCCGCGCGAGCGAGCTCAGCCGCCGTCCCGCAGCCAGCTCCGGAACGCCTTGACCGCCGCGTGCTGGTCCGGCCAGCGCACGAAGCGCGCGAGCGCGACGAGATCCAGAGCCGGAAGGAGCTCGCTGGCCGCGATGGCCTCGTACGCCTCGCCGCGCAACGCATGGATCTGGAATGCATCGCGCTCCCAGAACCAGACCTCACGGACGCCGAGACCGCTGTAGACAGATAGCTTGTCGAGCCCACCGCTCGTCAGCACCACCTCGATCGCGATATCGGGGAATTCCTTGAGCGGCTCGCCGACGCAATAGCACTCGTCGGGCTCGAGGCCCCGTGCCTTGGCCTCGCGACGGAACGTGGTCGAGCCGTAGCCGTGGAGCGGCACATCCCGCTCCAGCGCGAAGATCTCGATCAGGCGGGCGATCAGCGTCTTCGTTGCTTCGTGATCGATGGACGGGCTCATCAGCTCCAGCGTTCCCTCGCAGAAGGTCATCCGCAGGCCGGGTGTGTCCAGCTCGTCCCGCAGCCTCACGTAGGTCTGCCAGGGGACGCCGTGGATCACGAACCGCTGCTCACCCGCGGGCGCGATCGAGGACGGAAACGGCATGTGCGCGGCGGCTACCATGGGCTCTCATGCAAGATAGCACGCGCCCCCCGAGCCAGGAGCTCCGCCCGCTCTTCCACGGTGCCGGGGCCGACATCGACCACCTCGAAGCCGGCCGCGCGGTAGAGCGCGCCGAGCCGCTGGTTGATCCGATCCGCCTCGGCGGCGCGCGCCTCTCTGCTCCTGCCCCAGCGCGGCGCCTGCAGCTCGGGCATCACGGCGAACAGGAACACAAGCGCATACCGCTCGAACGCGGGCTCGCCGGGCGGCCACGGATACTCGGCCTCTCCGCTCGTGCGCAGGTAGTACTCGACCGGATCGAGCGCCCCGCGCTCCAGCCAGTCGCCATCCCGCGCCTCCGCCTCGATCGTCTTCTGGGTCTCCAGCACCCGCGCGGCGAACTCCCGCTTTCGGCACATGGGACAGACGTGGTCCGGCGCGTCGATCGGGCGAAACGGCTCGTCCGGCGGATGGCCGTGGGTGCGCGCGCCGAGCTCGTCGAGCACGCGCCGGTGCGCCTCGCCGTGCACGCCGTAGCCCCGCGTGGACGCGAGATGACGGAGCGTCGTGGTCTTGCCGCACCCATAGGCTCCCGTCGCGACGAAGAGGCGCTTGTTCGTCTCCATCATCTCGTTATCGCCGCGCCCACCACACCGAGCCGGCGCCGCGCTCGGCCGCCCGTCCGGCCAGGGACATGAAGTGAGCCACGGCGTCCATGACCCCCGCGTGCTTGTCGTTGTGATCGTGGCCGGCCAGGACGGCGCCCGGCCTGAGCTTGGGCCACCAGGCCTCGAGATCGGCGAGCACGGCCGCGCGGTCGTGCGAGCCGTCGAGAAACACGAGATCCAGGCTCGCGTCGGCGAAGCGCGCCGCCGCGTCCGTGGACGGCATCCGGAGGACGCTGGGCCGGATCCCGAGCGCCGCCATGTTCGCCTGGAACGCGCCCGGCACGTCCTCCGCGGCCAGCAGGGCGCGATACCGCCCGTCGTACGCGTCGCTGGAGCCTTCCCACGTGTCGACGCAGTGGAGCGCGACGCCGTTCCTCGCCGCGAGCCGCCCGACGTAGGCCGCGGAGAGCCCCTTCCAGCAGCCCACCTCGACCATCGCGCCACCCCGTATCGAGCGCACGAGCGCTCGGTACGCCAGGCCGTCTTCCTCGGAGAACCAGCCCTGGATCGGTTCGACCCGCGTCACCGGAAAGAGCGCGAGGAGCGCCGCCCGCTTCTGCGCTGGATCGCTGTATTCGTACTGCCGGTCGCACAGCTTGACGAAGCAGCGGGCATCGTGCGCGACGAACAGGGGCCGCTGGATCACGGCGAATTTCTTGAGCGAGGTGGACCGCTCGGGCTCCCGCTCTCCCGACCGGATCTCGTCGGCCGTGGTCGCGAAGATCACGTCCTCGTGCCGTATCGGGCGCCCCTGATCCGGGCCGTCGGTCCACGGCCTCTCTCCGGGGTATCCGGCGCGGTCGGTGCCGTCCTCGAGGAGGCGAGCCAGCTTGTCGGTCTCGCTCGCGCGGAACAGCAGAGGGCCCGTGATGCCGCGCCCGTCGAGCTCGTCGAGCACCTCCTCGAGAAAGAGCAGGTTCCGGCCGATGTAGGGCAGGGGGATGATCGGCGGCGTCATGATGCGTCGAGCGAGGCACGCGCCGCCGGGGGTGGGCCCAGGATGCCGTCCCACGGCTGCCAGGTGGAAGCGAGCCTCCCGTTCGGGTGGAAGATGAGCTCGTGGACGATGCCTGGGCCCGAGCGCTTCGTCTCCTCGAGCTGGGCGAGGTCGGCCTCCTCGAAGACAACATCGATGTCCTCGAAGCGGAACACCTCGACATAGTAGTAATAGCCCACGATCTGCCGCTCGAACGAGAACCGCGGGTCGGCGCTGAGCGCGTCGAGGAGCGGCTCGAGCTGGACGCGGGAGCGATCGCTGTATTTCACGACGTGGTTCTCGACCACCGCGGCCTTGTCGGTCTTCATCAGCTGGCGGAAGATCACGTTGTCGACGCCGAGCGACCGGGCGAACCGCAGATAGGCCACGATGGGCTCGACCGAGTCGATCTGTCCCTGCAGGAGCACGCAGGAGAGGCGCACCCGGGTGCCGCCCGCCGCGGCCGTCTCCACGACCTGGCGCAGCTCGTCGACGCTCAGGCCGTCCTTCATCACCATCAGCTTTGCGTTCCTGTCGTGATCCGGGTGGGCGCGGCTGATGTTGAGGTGCTGGACGCCTGTCTCGACGATCCAGTCGATCACCCGCTTTCCCTCGCGCTGCTGCAGCAGCCCCGACCCGTTCGTGGTGAGCGTCCGCTTGCGTCCTCGGCGGGCCTGTCCGAGGGCGAGGATGCGGGGCAGCCGCGGATCGTGGCTCGGCTCGCCGCCGGTGATGGATACCGTCGGATCGAGCGGCCGGAGCGCGACAAGGGACTCGGCCATGGCGTCGAAATAGCGTTCGTCGTCGTCCTCGACGGTCTTCTGCACCGACAGGCTCCGCCCGCGCGACGCCGGCCTGAGCTCCTCGACGCAGAAGTGGCATTTCGCATTGCAGGGCTGGCGGCTGTAGATGGAGAAGTTCGCATTGCGGTAGATCTCGACCGGCTGTCCCCACAGGTCGAAGCGCACCGTCTCGCCGGCGGTGCTGTTGCTCGTCAGATCGAAGGCGCGGCTCTTCAGGCGGCGCCATTCCTCGCGGAAGGGGCGCGCGCTCACGGCAGCTCTCGCATGGCGTCGGAGCGCGCCACGAGGTCGGGGCCGAAGGCGCGGCCGTCCGGGTTGAGCATCGTGAAGTGGGTGCCGACGAGAAAGGGCTCGTCCCAGTCCTCGCGCTTCTGCGCGAAGCCGTAGCGCTGCAGGTGGAACACGTTGGCGAGCTCGATGAGCCCCGCGTCGCGCACCGCCTGCACGACCCACGCGTCGCCGTCGGCCTCGTCCTTCCGGAGCCGGACGTTCAGGACGAGCTGGCGGTCGCCGCCGAGCGCGGAGAGCCGCTCGAGCAGGGCGCGCGCGAGGGCGAGGAGATCGCTGTCGTGCTCGAGGAGGTGGTGGTTGATCGAGAGCTTGATCGTCGCCGGCTCGCCGAGCTTCTGGAGCCAGGCGTCGAGCCCGGTCGGGTCCCGCGGGATCTCGACGCCGTTTGTCACGACGACGACGCGCGCGCAGCGGGGCTCGGCGCGGGCGAGCCGCACCATCTCGTCGAAGTGCGGGTGGATGGTGGGCTCGCCGCCCTCGAGCTGCACCTCGAAGGGGCCCTCGGCCGGGAAGCTCGCCTGGTAGCGGTCGAGGGCGAGGAAGGTCCGGCCCCGGGGCGACGAGCAGGTGCAGCACCACGGGCACGCGCGGTTGCAGTGGTTCGAGGTGGCCACGTAGAGCCGGTGCGGCCGCTCCGCCGTGGGCCGGTCGAGCGGGAGCGCGCCGGTGAGCGTGGCGTTCTGGGGTCTCGTCGCGGTCGGCATGGGGCCTCCAGCGAGGAGGATACGGCGGAGGGGGGAGGGGATGAAGGGGCTGAAGGAGATCCGTGGCCGCGGATCAGGGCGCCGGGGTCATCGTGCCGAAGCCGAGGTGCGAGGCGTCTCGAGAGCCGCCTCACTGCACCGCGAACACCCCCATCCCGCGGTACCGGCCCGACCCGATCGCGATGGGGCCGGAGATCGGCTCCGCAAAGCGGACGCGAACATGGTACATCGGACCACTGACCTTGTCCGGGGGGAGGTATCGGCTCGAGACGTCGACGCCGGCACGGAATCCGACCTTCCGCCACTCGATCTCCTCGATCGCGTCGACGACCTCCGGCTCGAAGCCCGCCTGGAGGAACGCCTTTCTCAGGAGGCGCTCGGCCTTGCGCGCTGAGCGATCGTCGTGACCGGGCAGGACCACGGGCGTCACGGTCGACCAGCGATGGCTGGGCATGACGTACTGAATTAGGACCCAGTCGTTCGACGGCAGCGGGTCGAGGAGGGCCACCGGCTCGCCCTCCCACACGAGCTCGTGGCCCGCGAGATGAACCCGCATCCACGCGAGCTGGTCGTCGAGGCCGGGCGGCGCCGCCACCATCACGCGAGCGATTCCCTCCGCCCGCCCGGACCGCGGCGTGATCGTCGGAAGCGGCAGGAACGAGAGCCTCGCCCGGGGCTCGTCGCACGCGTCCGCGTCCTGACCGTGCCCATGAACGAGCGTTGCCGCCGAGCCGAACGGCCAGCCCTCGCATACCTCGGCGACGGCATGCCGCATCCATGCCGCGACGTCGCGCGCTCGCCGCCGTGGATCCAGCGAGAGCCGATCGCCGGTTATCGGCTCCAGCACCCGGAACGCGATGAAGGGCCGAGGCGCAGGGTCGGTGGCCCGCGCATACGGCTCGATCGCGAAGGTCGAGAGCGGCGGCACCGGCCGGAACGTCCCTCGGTCGAGCCGCTGGAGGAACTGCGTGTGCTTGCGCTCCAGCGCGTCGAACGTCCCCGCGACCGGGCGCCGCAGCGTCGGGCCGCCTGGCCTGCCCGGGATCCACCGCTCGCCGTGGACATTCCCCGTCGCGTCGCTCGCATCGCCCGCCACCATGTCGATGCCCCAGCCCAGGTGCGTGATCGAGCGGGCTGCCGCGCGGAGCGTCGAGAGATGCGCGTCCAGCCCCTCGACGCCCCGGAAGACATAGTGCACCGCCGTCGGCTCGCCCTCCAGCCGCATCGACCGCACGTCCTTCTCGGTGCGGTAGTCGGCCAGGCTCGCGTCGCGACCCGAAGACCACGCCCTGGCGATCTCGTCGCCGACGTTGTCCGGCACGTAGAGCCGATAAGGCGACTCCGAGCCCGTCGCAGGCGGCGCCACGATCTCGGGGGCCGCTCGACGCTCCAGCCACCGCAGCGCCGCGACGGTGCGCGCGCGTTGCTCGGGGTCGCCCTGACGCCCCACCGACGACGCCACAAGCGCCTGGAACAGCCGAAGCGGCGACGGCGGCCACTCGGGCAGACCGTCCTCCCCCCGGCCGTGGCTGTACGGCTGGAGGAAGTGGACCGTGACGCGGAGCTCGGATGGCATGCTCACCCCTTGGCCTTCTTGCCTTTCGCCTTCTTCTCGCCGTCGCCTGCCACGTCGCGCCTGGCGCGTTCCTTGTCGAAGTCGACCGTGCGACTCTGGCCGACCCCGAAGGTCTTCGCCGCGGCCTGCGCATAGGCGAGCGCCTCTTCGTGCGAGAGCGTGAAGGGCTTGCGCTCACCCGACGGATAAACTTCCTCGATCCGGCGCGGCTGGGGCTTCGACGCGTCGAGCACGAGGTTGCAGCCCTGCCGCAGATACCCCGACACGTTCGCGGTGAACGCGGTGACCGCGATGCCGAGCACGTAGCGGCGGAGCGCCCTCGTCCGCTCCGGGTCGCTGCCGGCCGCCAGCAGTCGAAGCGCCGCCAGGCTGAGCGTCGCTTCCCGCTGGATGCCCCCCTTCGCGATCACCCCACCATGCGACGCGGTCGCCGGCACGTGGATGAAACCGCGCTTGCTGTAGGAATCCTGCGTCGACTTGTCCGCCGGTTCCTCGAGCAGCGCCTGCCCCACGTAGTCGATCGCCGGCACGTACTGCGCGGAGCGCGTCAGCTTGCGTACGTTGCGCGCCCGGATCGTCGACGCGATGAGGCGCGGCGCCTTCGCCTGGGTGTCGCGAGAGTCCCAGACCCCGAAGACCAGCGACGTGGGCGCCACCCGGGCGAGCGGCCCCGCGTCGCCCTTCAAGAGCGCCTTGAACGCTTGCTGGAGCTCTTCCTGGAGCGCCGAACAACGCACCGCCGCGTCGCCCGCGCGGTGTGCCGCGTCCAGCAGGCTCACGACACGGTCGCCCGCCCGGATGCCGATCTGCGGCACCAGCTCCGCGTAGGGAGCCTTGCCGAACATCGGCTCGATGCGGTTGGCCTGGGCGCCGACGCTATCGATCAGACAGACGTTCTCGCCGTCGGGGGTTCCATCGATGTTGTAGCCGCCCGGAAAGCCATCTCCCGCCGCGTACGTCGGCGGGAAGACGACCCCTTCTGGTCCCTCTACGGACACCAGCTCGTCCCGGAGCACCAGGGCCGCCGGTCCGGCGTCGCCGAGAAACGCATCGAGCTTCGTGAGTTCAGACATGGATCACCACCCTCCTCCGACCGCAACGGCGGAACGAAACGCCTTGTGCTTCTTCTGGCCACTACGAAACCAGTTCTCGAATCGATATTTGCGCGTCTCCGCCGCCGGCACGGCCGCGCTGACCACTGGAGCCGCGATCGTGATCGGGAGCGGCGTCCCCCAGGTGCGGTAGGCGAACACCAGCTTCTGCTCGGTCGGCGCGGGCCGGCAGCGCTGGAGGCCTACCAGGCATAGGGCCTCGACGGCCGGGAACGCGGTGGTCGTCATCTTGAGGTCGTTCGGCGAGAAGCCCACGTCGCGCGAGTGGGCGTTCGGCGCGCGGCGCGCATCGAAGTAGAACGGCTCGACCTTCTTGGTGGGTTCGTCAGGGTCGTAGACGATCAAGCCCCGGTCGAAGAGATCCTCAGCGTGCAGCTCCGGATCGCGGAGCGATGCCATCATCGCCTGCGCGATGCGGATGCTCTTCATACTGCCCGCCCACACCTTCAGCTCGCGGCCGCCGGCGTCCTCATCCCTCCACCAGTCGAGCCGCAGATCAAAGGGCGCTGGCACGTGGATGGGTGGTGACGACGCTTCGTCCTCGGGGTCGACCTGGACGAGGCGCGTGCTCGTCCATCGGTCGAGCAGCCCTGACAGGGTGCACTCGGCGGCGACGATGAAGTGGCCTCCCTCGAAGTGACCCTCCGCATCCCCCGCGAGTCGCGTCGCCAGCTCGAGGAGCCCGCAGCATGCGAAGAACTGACCGGGGTTGGTCACGTCCACCTGGACACGGAAGCTCATCGCTCCACCTCCACCACCTGCGACGGCCGCGCGCTCGCGGCGTAGTCGGCGGCGCGCACCAGCGACTCGAGGTACGCGAGGCTCCAGCGGCCGAAGCGCTTCTGCAACGTGGCGAAGCGCGTCATCACGTGCACGCACACCTCGCGCACGTCGACACCCTTCGCTTCCGGGTCGAACTGCTCCTCTGGAGGGAAGTGCGGGCGTGCGCGGCCGTGGTGCGCCGCGACCAGGTGCAAGGCGAGCTCGCGGTCATCCGGATCCAGACCGGCGAGGAGGCCGCTCTGCTCGGCCTCGAGCATGGAGCCCACCTCGTGCCGGTAAGGGGTGATGTCCATGGGGCGCATCGCGCCGCCGGATTTGGCGAGGACGCGGGCGCGGTCGGTGTTTCCGATGCTTCGTTGCCACACGCGTCGGTTCTTGCCGATGTCGTGGAGCTTCGCGGCCAGCACGACAGCGCGCTTCACGCCCGGATCGAGCGGCAGGCGCTCGACGATGCGACGCGCCTCGCGCTCGACGTCTGCGCTGTGCACCTCGAGAAGTACCGGCTTCTCGGCGCTGCGCGAGCCCTCGTCGTCCGCGCCCAGCGGTCGCTCGTACCAGCGCTTGATCTCCTGTCTCGCTCCGCTGCCCTCGTCCTCCGCGCTCCCGCTGTCCTCCTCGACTTCCGTGCGCTCGCTGTCCCCGAGGACGAGCGTCCGGATCAGGCGCATTCCGTCGGGCGGCGGCGATTCGCCGGACAGGCGCTGTCGCATGGGCCTCCCGCTCTCGTCGAGCCAGGCATCGGCGACATCGATGCCGTCACGGCTCGCCGGCATCCAGCCCTCGAGCGTGAGCAGGCCTTCCACGGGTCGGAGATGCCTCGGCGACAGGACCAGCGTGCAGCCTGCGAGGCTCGCCTCGGTGGTCTTGCGGTCCCCGTCGAGCAGGTCAGCGAGCTCGCCTTTCCTCGCATCGACGCGCCCGTTCTCGTTCACCACCCAGACCGGCATGGACCGCGCGTCCGGATGCCTGTCGGCGAGCTCCGTCAGCGTGTCGAGGACCCGCAGCGCGCGGTCGGTCAGCAGCTCGTGCGGCTTGAGCGGATAGTCGTCGATCAGCTCCTGCGCGGGATAGCGCGTGAGGAGGTCCCCGGTCACGAGGCCGACCTCGTCGCGCCAGGCGACATGAGTCGTGGGGGGCTCCCATTCCGCCACGCCATGCAGATACGGTGCGACCGGCGGGCGACCGGGGAGCGCGTCTCGGATGGTCGTCATGGCCCACGCGTCGAAGAGGATGTCGCTCGCGGTGAGCATCCGCGGCTCGGGCGCGAAGGCTGCCTGTCGCCTCTCGGGATCGAGCGCGGCGAGCGCGGCCGGCGACGCGTCGCCATCGAGTGTTTGCAGCAGCGTGAGCGTCTCGAGGCGCCGATGCGCGTCTCGGACCTTGTCCGTGTCGAGGCTCTCGGGGCCAGGATGGAAGACATGGATCTCGCTGTCCGTCCGCAGACCGAAGCGATTCACGCGGCCGAAGCGTTGCGCCATCGAGTCAAAGGTGGACAGATCGCAGACGAGGTGATCCGCCGAGAGGTTCACGCCCACCTCTCCGGCGCTCGTGCATACGAGGAAGACGGTCTCGGCCCCGTCGGTTGCGCCCGATTCCGGGAGGAATCGACGGAACACCGGGTCCGTGGTGACGAGGCGATCGCGCTCGAAGCCGCGCATGGTGCCAATGAGCTGCTGCACCTTCGCGTCCGCCTTGCGAAGGCGGCTCACGGCGTTCACAACGTCCTCGACCGTCCGCAGGAAGACGAGCACCGCGTGGCCCGACGGCGCGTAGCCGAGCGCCTGGGTGACGACCTTCTCCACCAGGTCCTTGTCGCCGTGTGGATGAAGCCTGAGCTTCTTGACCGCGTGAAGCCGCCTGGCGACGACGGGATGGGCGAAATCGTCAGCTCCGAGGCGAAGCGCCTCCGCGCTGCGTCTCGGCGTCGCGGTCAGCGCCATGACCCGCAGCGGCCACCGATCTCCCTGGCGCTTCTGCTCGGCCTGGATGGTCTCGAGGAGGTGCTGGAACGCAGGCTCGAGGTGCGCCTCGTCGTGCACGAGCAGCGCGTCCTGTCCGAGGAAACCGGCGTGGAGCGGGCGCGTGCGGAAGCCGAGCCGGTAGCCGCTGAAGAGCAGGCGACTGCCGATCATATCGACGGTCCCGCAGATCACCGCGGGCTGGGACGGGTCCGCGGACCATGCGCGATTGTCCGCCATCTGTCCGCGCAGCGTGGAGATGGCGAGCTCCTCTTCGACGCCCGCGCGCGCGAGGTTCTCGCGGAGCCGCCCGACCTCGTCGGTGGTCTGGTCAACGACCGTGCGCCGATTCACCACGTACACGAGTCGCCGCGGCACCGGCGCGCCGGCCGCCCTCGCCAGCAGCCACACCGCGATCACCAACGTCTTGCCGAGCCCGGTCGGGATGTCGCAGCTCGGCGGGATGTCGCCCGAGAGCAGGCGCTCGTGGAGGGCGCGCTGCCAGGGAAAGGGCTCATTTCCCGTGAGCACGTCGAACGCCTCGTCGAACGTCCGCTTCATCGTGGCTCCTTTCAACGCGGCGGTCTCCTCGGTTGTCGCGACGTCATCGGCACCGGGAATCCATGAGAGATGGGATTCCTGATGAGCGGCGGCGTCCGGTGGCAGGTCACGGCATCGTAGACGAGCCGGGGCAGTTGCTCAACAGCTGTTCGATTTACCTCGACGCCAAGGCAGATGCCGAGGCGAACGCGAGAACATCGCGGCCGCGCTGGTGCATCGAAGTCGTGGTTGGCGGCGGCGGGCGCGACCTCGGCGAGGGATTCGAGCCTGCCGGCGCGCGCGGAGCTGCCTGGCCTCGTCGGTGACGGCCTTGGTGAGGTCGCGCCTGGCGAGGATCTCGCGGGTCTCGTCGCCTTCGGCGTCGGGCCGCCCTTTTCCGTCGACTTGTCCGGGCTTCCCCGGCGCTTGACGAAGGTGCTGACGGAGGCGAGGACGGCGGCGCCTGCCGCCTTCGGTCTGGCCGAGGTGGCGCACGCCTCCTGCTCCGCATTCCAGGCGTCCTCGGGCAGGGCGGCGAACTCCTGGATGGCGAAGGCCGAGCGCTCCGGACGCCGGCTGCGGAATGCGCGTCCGTGATGCAGTAAGCTCACCACCGTGACGGCCCGACAAACCCTGGTTCAGCAGCTCGCCGATCTCTCCGATGAGGACGTCCAGGCGCTCCTCCCCATCGTCGAACGCCTCCGGGCGAAGCGCATCATCCCGGCGAACGCTCCCACGATGAACGAGACGGCTTCGCTCGCCCCGTCTCCTCGGCGCCACCCCGAGCGGTTCGGCCCGCTCACGGGCTCGGTGCGATTCGTAGGGGGAATTGAAGCTCCCGTGGAAAGTGCGGACGGGTGGACTTTCGATGCGGAGAACCTGAAGCCGTGATGGTACTGGACACGCGCGCCTGGTTCTGGCTTGTCGCGTCGCCAGATCGCCTCTCTGCCGCGGTGCGATCGCACGCGCAGGCCACCTGTGTCCTCCGCGTCGTCCGAGCGGTGCGAGCCCTGGACTTGCCCCTCTCCCGTCTCCCCTCGCTCCAGCGCTCCTCCGTGGCGCCCTCCCGCTCCTGGTGTGGCGCCCTCCCGGTGCGCCGCGGCGCTCACCCAGTGGGCGAGCGATTGCGCGTGATTGCGCCGAGTCGACTCGGGTTCTCACTTTTTGTTCGTCTCTCTTGTTCTTGACCCTGGCGACGGATCCAGCGTTTCATCGTCCTTGAAAGGGGGTTTCATGGGGAAGGCGCGAGCTCCTGAGCGAGTCACGGACGAGTCGAGCGAGCCGCTGATCCGGGCGAAGCCGCTTCCGCGGAGGTTGCCTGTCGCGGGGACGCCGCCGGAGCTGGTACCGGCGCGGATGATCAACGAGGTGCTTTACTGCGAGCGCCTGCTCTACCTGGAGTGGGCGCAAGGCGAGTTCGAGGACAACGTCTTCACGGTGGAGGGCCGGAGCGTGCACCGGCGCGCGGACGTCGCGGGCGGCGAGCTGCCGGCGCGGCCGGCAGGGGTGGCGCACGGCTCCGTCGGGGAGCAGGCGACGCCTGCGCCGGCCGCGGCGACGCCTGCGCCGGTGCAGCAGCGGCGCGCGCCGGGCAGGCGGGCCGACAGGGACGAGGAGGGCGACGAGCCCGCGCCGTACGAGGCGCGCAGCGTGTGGCTCTCGTCGGAGCGGCTCGGCATCACGGCGAAGATCGATGTGGTGGAGGGCGACGCGTCGGGGCGCCTGCTGCCGATCGAGTACAAGCGCGGCCGTGCGCCGGACGTGCCCGGCGGGGCTTACCTGCCGGAGCGCGCGCAGCTCTGTGCGCACGTGCTGCTCCTGCGCGAGCACGGGTATTCGTGCGACGAGGCGGCCGTCTATTTCGCGGCGTCGCGGCGTCGCGTCTCGATCGCGATCGACGAGGCGCTGATCGCCGCGACGCAGGCGGCCGCGGCGCGCGCACGGGAGGTGACGACGGCCGCGGCCATCCCACCGCCCCTCGTTGACAGCCCGAAATGCAACGGCTGCTCGCTGGTGGGGATCTGCTTGCCCGACGAGACCAACCTGCTGCGGCGTCTCGCCGGGGAGGATCTCGACGCGGCGGTGGAGCCAGAGAGTCCGCCTCTCGAGGCCGACGGGTCGGAGGAGCTGGAGGGCCCTCTGGAGGTGGATCCGTGGGGGATCGCCGGCGAGGCGCGTGCGGACGCGGGGCCTGGGGACGGCGACGAGGAGGGCGAGGCGGAGCTCAGGCGGCTCCATCCTGCGCGCGACGACAAGGTCCCGATGTACGTGCAGGAGCAGGGGGCGCGCATCGGGCTCGCGGGCGAGCGGCTCGTGATCTACAGCCGGACCGGGGGCCAGACCGAGGCGCGGCTCTCGAACACGTCGCAGGTCGCCCTGCTCGGCAACGTGCAGATCTCGACGCAGGCGATGCGGGCGCTGCTGGAGCGCGGGATACCGCTCTGTCTCATGACGTACGGCGGCTACTACATGGGTCGCGCGACGGGGCTCGAGTCGCGGAACGTGGAGCTCCGGGTCGCGCAGCACCGGGCGGCGGCGGACGAGGCGTTCTGCCTGTCGTTCGCGCGCGGCGTGGTGGTGTCGAAGATCAAGAACGCGAGGACGATGCTCCGGCGCAACCACGCGGCGCCCGAGGCGGCCGTCTTGTCGGAGCTCGACCAGCTCGCGCGCAGGGCCGCGGAGGCGGCGGCGCTGCCGTCGCTGCTCGGGATCGAGGGGACCGCGGCCCGGGTGTATTTCGGGGCGTTCGCCGGCATGTTGAAGGCCGGGGGCGAGGCGAGGGGCGAGTTCGATCTGGAGGGGCGCAATCGCCGGCCGCCGCGGGATCCGGTGAACGCGCTGCTGTCGCTTGCGTACGCGCTGCTCGCGAAGGAGATCGCGACGACGCTGGGCACGGTCGGGCTGGATCCGCTGCTCGGGTTCTATCACCAGCCGCGCTTTGGGCGGCCGGCGCTGGCGCTGGATCTGATGGAGGAGTTCCGGCCGATCGTGGCGGACTCGGTGGTCGTCGCGGTGATCAACAACGGGGTGGTCGCGCCGGACGATTTCCTGCGCTTCGGGGGCGCGGTGGCGCTGCGGCCTGCGGGGCGCAAGAAGTTCCTCCTGGCTTACGAGCGGCGGATGGACCAACTCGTGACGCACCCGGTGTTCGGCTACCGGATCAGCTACCGCCGGGTGCTGGAGGTGCAGGCGCGGCTGCTCGCGCGGGTGCTGCTCGGCGAGGTCGGAGCGTACCCGTCGTTCCGGACGCGGTGAAGGCGGGGGAGAGGGCGCGGGGAGAGAGCGGGAGACGGAGCGAGGGAGAGAGGGAGAGGAGGTCGGCGTGAGGCAAAGTTACGTCGTGAGCTATGACGTCTGCGATCCGAAGCGGCTGCGCAAGATCTTCAAGGCGATGCGGGGGTATGGGGACTGGCTGCAGCTCTCGGTGTGGCAGTGCGATCTGAGCCGGAGGGAGCTCGTGGAGCTGCGGCGCGATATCGGGCAGATCATCGATTCGAGGGTGGATCAGGTGCTGATCATCGACATCGGTCCGGCGAACGGGCGCGGGCTGAGCGCCATCGCGTCGCTCGGGAGGGCGTACGTCCCGTCGGAGCGGGTGGCGGTGGTGGTGTGAGGCGCTGAGCCGGCGCTGGGGGCGGCCAAGGCGCGCGCGAGGGTATGGCGCAGGATGTTCTTGCCGAAGGCGTCGAATCTGCTGCGCATCGATCCGGGGGCGAGCATGGGATCTCGCGAGCGCTTCAGCAAGGCGATCGTGGTGCCTCGCCTGCTGTTTTTGCGAGGCGAAAGAGGGCGTGAGCACGTATGCGGGGGAGCCGGAGCAGGAACACGAGCCGAGGTATTACGTGGGTCGCGCCGATGTCGTGCTGGAATCGTTGTCGTGCTGGAATCGTGTTGCCAGCGCCGTCCGCCGCCGCTGCGTGCCCGCCCCGAGTCGCGCGGTGCTGTGACGGCGCGTGTTCGATGGATGAAGGGTTGTTACGAGGCAGGGAGAGGAGCGAACGCGACGCGCCCGCGCGGCTCAGCGCCCGTTGCGCCCGGCGGCCGGGGCGCGGGCGCGAGGCGCGGGCAGGAGCGCCGGTGAGGAACGCGCCGGGGTGCGGGGCAAGTACTCCAGCCGCACGTCGGTGAGCACCGAACGAGCTGGGCTCCGCCAGGGTGCGGACGAGCCGAGCGTCACGATCGTCCGCCCGCTCATCGAACTCGGCGGAGATCCCGCGACGCGCGGCGGTAGTCCTGGAGCGGGTGCGGTCCGGGGGCCGCGCCGCCGAAGTGAATCACGATCTGCTGGGCCATCTACCGCAGGATCGGCCCGCCCGCGCTGCTCACGAGGAGCTCCAGGCCGGGCACCAGCACGACACGCTCCCAGCGTTCCGCCGCGTAGGTCGGCTCGGGCGGCGGGGGCCGGAACGCCGGGGGCAGCGGCGCGAGCAGCGCTTCCATGTCGGCGGGGGACATCGTCGCGAGCTTCCGCTTGATCTCGGGCAGCTTGAGCCCCTGCTCGCGGAGCTTCTGGATCGACAGGATCTGGAGCCGATGCTCGCGCAAGTACCGCGTCCCCGGTCCCCGGCGAACGGCGGCGGCACGACGAGGTTCCGCTCGTACCCGTAGCGAATGGTGCGTTCGCTTATGCCGGCTTCCTCGGCGATCTCCCCGAGGGTGTACCCGTCGTTCCTCGGCATGGGCGGCCTCCTCGGACAGAGCATCGCAGGGGAAAGCGGCAAGATGTCATGAATCTTGACAAGATCGAGGCCGGGCTTTGCTGAGAATTGGACGAATTTGTGCGATTATCTTCACTTGTGTCGAAGAAAACTGTCACGATCGTGACGTTAATCTATCCATCCCGGATGTCCGAAGCCACCTGCGTGAGGTTAACCTCTCCATCACGGATGTCCGAAGCCACCTGCGTGAGGTTAATCTATCCATCCCGGATGTCCGAAGCCACCTGCGTGAGGTTAATCTCTCCATCCAACATGCTTGGAGCCGGGGAGGCGGACAGTCCATGCAGAAGCACGGCTGGTGATAGAGACCACCTGCAGTGGTTCCGGTGTCTATAAGAATACCCTCCGCAGGCCACGCGGACGGCAACGAGGACGAACGCCGGGACGAGGACGGCGAGCGCAGCGACGACTCCCATGGCGACCGCTGTCCGCACGCTCGTCTCCAGCCGCGCATCGGTGAGCACCGAACGAGCTGGGCTCCTCCCGTGTGCGAACGAGCCAAGCGTCCCGATCGCCGGCCCGTACATCGAGATCCACGGAGATCCCGCGACGTGCGGCTGGAGTACAAGGGCGCCGGCGGTCGGGGGGACGAAGCCCCGGCGCGGGCGGTGGGTCGCGGGGGTCGGGCGGGCGGGAGCTCCGGGGCGGCCGGGGGTCGTCCCCGGCTCGGGAGGTGAGCGTTCCGAGGGGCGAGGTGGGGGATGAGTCGGGCGAGGTGGGGGATGAGTCGGGCGAGGTGGAGAGGCGAGCGGGGGAGGTGGGGCAGGAAGCGGCAAGGCGGCCGGGGAGAACGGAAGGGCTGGGCGAGGAGAGGAGGGGGTGTGGTAGAAGAGGGCGGGAGCACCGGCCGCGAGCGGTGGAGTGACGCGAAAAACCCGGGGGGCGCTCGCAAGGCCGGCAGGTGTTTGAAAAGACGATGGATTTCGAGATGGCCGGGGGCGCGCGGGGCGGCCCCGGGTGGCCGGAGCGGGGGGTGGAACGGGGACCTCTCGCAAACCGGGTTGCAAGTGCGCGAAATATTAGGTAGGTCTGGGAGGCCTCTCTCCGCCGCTGAAAGGCGGCGGCCCCATTGAAGCCGGAGTGCACTCGATTTGCTGACCTGTCGACGCGGGCTCTCCGCCGCTGAAAGGCGGCGGCCCCATTGAAGCCGGGAGGTGCTTACTCCGAAGTACAGCGGCTTTAGGCTCTCCGCCGCTGAAAGGCGGCGGCCCCATTGAAGCAAGTAGACCAGGGCCTCCCGCAGCTTGCTCCTGACCGTCTCTCCGCCGCTGAAAGGCGGCGGCCCCATTGAAGCTCGTGGCGAACGGTCTGGATTGCGTCGGTCCCGCGGTACTCTCCGCCGCTGAAAGGCGGCGGCCCCATTGAAGCGAAGGCGACGAGCAAGCGCGTGCGCAAAGCGGCCTAGCTCTCCGCCGCTGAAAGGCGGCGGCCCCATTGAAGCCGACCGGAGGCGCCGCGCACCCATCGCCAAGCCCATCGCCTCTCCGCCGCTGAAAGGCGGCGGCCCCATTGAAGCAACTTTAAGGGGAGGCAGAGACGAGTAAGGGACAACTCTCCGCCGCTGAAAGGCGGCGGCCCCATTGAAGCGCTGCAGCGTCGTTGTTCATAGGGTGAGTATGATCTACCTGCTCTCCGCCGCTGAAAGGCGGCGGCCCCATTGAAGCACGTGGACGTACATGCTCTAGCCTCCTACGCCGAACTCTCCGCCGCTGAAAGGCGGCGGCCCCATTGAAGCGCGATGTAGACCGTGGTACCGGGCACCGTCCCATCGGCTCTCCGCCGCTGAAAGGCGGCGGCCCCATTGAAGCGCCTTGAACCTCACGATGCCGTGCGCGTCACGCTCGAGCTCTCCGCCGCTGAAAGGCGGCGGCCCCATTGAAGCATGGCGCCGACCTGCCGCGCGATGCGACAGATCTTGTCTCTCCGCCGCTGAAAGGCGGCGGCCCCATTGAAGCTGCGGGATGATCGGTTCCGGCGCGGGATCGGGGTTCGGACTCTCCGCCGCTGAAAGGCGGCGGCCCCATTGAAGCGCGATGATCTCCTCTGCCTCCTCCGGAGAGCCGCATCCTCTCCGCCGCTGAAAGGCGGCGGCCCCATTGAAGCGGAGAGTCGACCGAAAAAAAAAGATTCGGAAGGCTTGACGCTCTCCGCCGCTGAAAGGCGGCGGCCCCATTGAAGCCATTGGGACATCGATCTCGACGCCGCGCACGCAGAGGCTCTCCGCCGCTGAAAGGCGGCGGCCCCATTGAAGCTTGAGCCGATGCGCCTCGTCCGCCATCACGAGGTCAGGCTCTCCGCCGCTGAAAGGCGGCGGCCCCATTGAAGCCGGAGCTTGTAGGCCTCCACGATGAGCCGCCCGACCCCCTCTCCGCCGCTGAAAGGCGGCGGCCCCATTGAAGCCTGTTCGCCACGCGATACGCCAGGCGCTCTTCCTGGACTCTCCGCCGCTGAAAGGCGGCGGCCCCATTGAAGCGCGGAGGCGGGCGCGCGGGACGCCACGCTCTGGGCGCTCTCCGCCGCTGAAAGGCGGCGGCCCCATTGAAGCTACCCGTCCAAGGTCGCCGCTTCCTACAAGGCGCGCTCTCCGCCGCTGAAAGGCGGCGGCCCCATTGAAGCCTCGCCTCCTACGCCGAAAGGCCCGCCGCGGCAGGTCTCTCCGCCGCTGAAAGGCGGCGGCCCCATTGAAGCAGCGGAACGAACCAGCGACGCTGGCGCCCCAGGAGACTCTCCGCCGCTGAAAGGCGGCGGCCCCATTGAAGCCTGGTGAATCCCAGGGACAGATACATCTTTCGCAGCTCTCTCCGCCGCTGAAAGGCGGCGGCCCCATTGAAGCCAGCATTCTTCTCGCGTGCCCAGTACCCTACAGAGTTGACTCTCCGCCGCTGAAAGGCGGCGGCCCCATTGAAGCCGGGTCGTCATGCTCGCACGTATCCCCCCAGAATTCGCCTCTCCGCCGCTGAAAGGCGGCGGCCCCATTGAAGCTCAGCCCGCGCACCTTTTACTCGTGCACTGATCGGCCTCTCCGCCGCTGAAAGGCGGCGGCCCCATTGAAGCGGTTCAGCGTCCCCGCTGAAGCGCGAATTTCAGTGGCTCTCCGCCGCTGAAAGGCGGCGGCCCCATTGAAGCCCCGCCGCCGCGCCCGTCACGTGCCCGATCGCCCGCGCTCTCCGCCGCTGAAAGGCGGCGGCCCCATTGAAGCTGGTAGTTCGTGATGATGACGTCCGGCATCGCCGAGCGCTCTCCGCCGCTGAAAGGCGGCGGCCCCATTGAAGCGTCATGCCGCGCTTCGAGCCCTTCGCCAACTCCACCGTCTCTCCGCCGCTGAAAGGCGGCGGCCCCATTGAAGCAGGTTCACTCGGTAGCAGGGCATGTCAGGGTCTCCCGTCTCTCCGCCGCTGAAAGGCGGCGGCCCCATTGAAGCCGATCGCGCACCGCGGCCTCGAGGAGCCGCTCTCGCCTCTCCGCCGCTGAAAGGCGGCGGCCCCATTGAAGCGATGCTGTCGACTTCGGCAACGATCCTCTGACTGGCCTCTCCGCCGCTGAAAGGCGGCGGCCCCATTGAAGCTCGTAGAACCCCCTGATGTCACTGTCCCCGGTAGCATTCTCTCCGCCGCTGAAAGGCGGCGGCCCCATTGAAGCCCAATCACGCCCGCGCTTGGGCCTGGGGCCGCTGAGTCTCTCCGCCGCTGAAAGGCGGCGGCCCCATTGAAGCATCCGGGCGACGTTGATGTCCAACGCCGTCACCGGCTCTCTCCGCCGCTGAAAGGCGGCGGCCCCATTGAAGCGGCCCTGAATGGGCTCGTCGAACACGACCGATGAAATGCTCTCCGCCGCTGAAAGGCGGCGGCCCCATTGAAGCCCGCTCACCGACGCGCTCGAGGACGCGACGGGGAAGGCTCTCCGCCGCTGAAAGGCGGCGGCCCCATTGAAGCCCGCTCACCGACGCGCTCGAGGACGCGACGGGGAAGGCTCTCCGCCGCTGAAAGGCGGCGGCCCCATTGAAGCAGGTTGATGTGGGTCCTCCAGCGGCCAAGGTTCGTCGCTCTCCGCCGCTGAAAGGCGGCGGCCCCATTGAAGCGTGGTGGCGCAGGCGGCCGAGGCGCCCGCCGGCACCTCTCCGCCGCTGAAAGGCGGCGGCCCCATTGAAGCATGCTGGTCACGCGCACTCGCCCTCGACGAGCTCGGCTCTCCGCCGCTGAAAGGCGGCGGCCCCATTGAAGCTCCGCCTCGGTCGCCGCTCAGTTGCCACCGAGCACGCTCTCCGCCGCTGAAAGGCGGCGGCCCCATTGAAGCCGCCCCCCGCTGGCCTTCGCCATGGCGCGGCTCGCGATGCTCTCCGCCGCTGAAAGGCGGCGGCCCCATTGGTGCGCCCGGCATGGGCGCGGAACTGGAGGTGCAAGTCCTCTTGGGACCCAGACGGAAAGGAACCCAACACCGAAGCGACAAGGGCGAGCCCGCGAGGTCTCGTCTGGTGGAAGTCTAAGGTGCAGTGCCGAACCGAGCGAAAGCGAAGCGCTGACGAGGCGCACGTACCGCGGGGTGAGCCGGCCAACGGCGGCGAAGCCCAAATGTCCGTCGGGCGGCGTGCGTATAGGCGACGGGCTCGGCACGAAGTTTCGCGTTCTTACCCGGGGAGACCTCCCGGCCTCCGCCACGGGCGACCGTGGGCGGTAACCATGGAGAACGAAAGGACAAAGTGGTGAAGGGACGGGAGGAGTCGGATGGTCGCGTAGTACCGGAAGACCGTCGAAAGGCGGCCCCAACCGCGGCGACGCGGGGAGGGAAGGCGACCACGGCGAGTGAACAGGCAGGACAGCTCGAACTGTTCCGAGCGACAGCCGACAGCCCGAAGGGGGCCGACGGCGGGGTGGACACGGGCCGGCCCGTGCCTGCGCCGCGCGCGGTGCCGAAGGCTCGGAACACGAAGGGAATCGCCCTGCTGGCGATGACGATGGAGGAGGTGGCGTCCGAGGACAACCTGATGCGTGCGTTCGAGAAGGTGGCGCAGAACGATGGCGCCCCCGGACCGGATCGGCAGAGCGTGGACGAGGTGCGCGCGCACCTCGACGTCGTGCTGCCGGCGCTGCGCCGCGAGCTGCTGGAAGGGAGCTACCGCCCGGGCCTGATCCGCCGGGTGTGGATCCCGAAGGCAGGGGGCGGCCAGCGCGGCCTTGGCATCCCGAACGTGGTCGATCGGATCGTACAGCAGGCGGTGCACCTGGTGCTCAGCCCGCACTACGAGCCGACGTTCCACGGAAGCAGCCATGGCTTCCGACCCGGGAGGAGCTGTCACACGGCGATCGCGGAGGCCGTGCGGCATCTGGAGGAGGGCCACGAGTGGATGGTCGACCTCGATCTGGAGAGCTTCTTCGATCGGGTCCACCACGACCGCTTGGTGGCCAGGCTCGAGCTGGGGGTCAAGGACCGACGGCTCATCGACCTGATCCGAAGGATGCTCAAGGCCAAGGTGATCATGCCGAACGGGGTGGTGGTGAGCACGGAGGAGGGAGCGCCGCAGGGCGGTCCACTTTCGCCATTGCTCAGCAACATCGTGCTCGACGAGCTCGACTGGGAGCTCGAGCGGCGCGGCCACCGCTTCGTCCGCTACGCCGACGACGTGAACATCTACGTCCGAAGCGAGCGGAGCGGCCAGCGTGTGATGGCGAGCGTGGTCCGCTTCATCGAGAGCCGGCTGCGGCTGAAGGTGAACGCGGCCAAGAGCGCGGTCGCGCGACCGGAGGAGCGACACTTCGTCGGCTTCAGCCTGCGGCGCGAGCCGGAGGACGGAAGCGTCGAGGTGAGGCTGTCGAAGCGGTCCAAGACCCGCGTCGACGAAAAGATCCGCGCGCTGGTGCCGCGTAACTGGGGACGGTCGCTCCGCGACTGCATCCTGCAGCTCAACGCGTACCTGTTCGGCTGGATCGGCTTCTTCTGGATCTGCACCGAGGCCGCGGTGCGGATGCTGTCGAACCTCGACGCGCACATCCGGCGGCGCCTGCGCGCGTTGCTGCTCAAGCAGTGGAAGCGCAAGCGCACGATCGCACGCCGGCTCATCCGGCTCGGCGTGAAGCCCAAAACAGCGTGGAAGGTCTACGAGGAGCACCGCTCCTGGTGGGCGCTCAGCCACAGCTCGCCGGTGGATCGGGGACTGCGTAACGCGTACTTCGCCGAACGTGGGCTCGTTTCACTGGCGGCCAAGTGGAGGGAACTGCAAGGCCGAGCCATCATCGCCCCGGTGCAGCTTGCGCTGCCGCTGGGATAGCTGCGGGTGGAAACACCGGCGCCGGACCACGAGGGCGACCTCGGACGCCGGCGTCCCGAAGAGCCGGATGTGAGGCCCACAAGTCCGGTTCTGTGAGAGGGGCCCCTGGGCAACCAGGGGCCCCTACTCGACAAGCAGCCAGAGGACGGTCGCCCTCGCCGCGCCCGTCCTCTCCGCCGCTGAGAGGCGGCGGCCCCGCGCCCGGCGGCGGCGCGCGGAGCAGGCGGGGGAGCCGGCGGCGGGGGCTGCGCGGTCCGCCCTGGGGGACGCGCGACGGCGTGCAGCCCGCCGTGGGGGGACCGCCGCCGGAGCGAGCGGGGCGCTACGCCTCCGGTCGGATCCGCCGCGCGGCCCTGGGCGGCACGCCGGGCCGGAGCTGCGCGGGCCGCAGCATGTCTCTCCGAAAGAAGTGCTCGAACATGTGCTGGCAGCTGGGGCAGGGGCTGACGGGATCGCCGGCGTCGAAGTACCTGGACGCCTCGGCCTGGATCGCGATGCCGCCGTCGGGGATCTCGCGCAGCGCCCGTCGCGTCCCTGCTTCGTCCAGGGCGCCGGGCCGGAGCGCGTGCTGCCGCTCCCACGAGGCGAGGTAGTCGCTGAGCGCCGCGGGCGCCGAGCACCGGCCTGGCTCCACGGGGATCCGCGCCGGCTCTCCCCTGGAGAGCGCCTCGATCCAGCCGCGGTACCACGCCGTGAAGCTGTCGTGGGTCGGGACGACGCCGAGGCCTGCAGGGCGCAGATCCGCCCAGACGCTGCCGGCGCGCGGGCCGCGGATCACGAGCACGGAGAAGTAGCCGCAGCCCATGTGCGCGAGCGCCACGGTCCCGCGGACGGCCTCGTCGGCGTGGAGCGCGGCGCGCTGGGGGGCGGTCAGCGTCCGCGGATCGGGCCGGTAGGGCCTCGTGTGGGGGAACTCGCCCGTGAGGCTCTCGAGCTGTCCGGAGCCGTCGAGCGGCAGGAGCCCGTAGTACGGGCCGGCGCCGGCGCTGCCGACGCGGGTGAGGAAGGCGGCGTAGTCGGCGGGGATGCGGGCGCCGCACGAGGCCTCGATGCGCTGGAGCTCGCGCAGGGTGAGCGGCGGGCGGAGGCGGTATCCGTGCGCGCGCGCGCCGAAGCGGTTCAGCCACGGGTCGTGATCCCGGTGGAGGTGGTCGAGCGCCTCGGCGACGCCCGCGACGAAGCCCTCGACGACGCTGACGGGGGCGGGGTGGTGGAGCCCCTCGGCGCGGAGGCGCTCGAGCGACCGCGCCGCAGCGGCGCTCTCCGGGTGCGCCTTGGCGTACGCCGCGAGCTCGTCGTACGCGGAGGCGTCGCCGTCGCGCGCGGCGCGGTGGTAGACGTGGAGGGGGAAGGCTGCGGGGTGCGCCGGCTGCGCCTCGAGGACGGCCTCGAGGTGGCGCAGGCCCTCGTCGGCGCGGCCGGCCTCGCAGAGCATGGCTCCGAGGTCGCAGCGGGCCGAGACGTCCTCGGGATCGAGGCGTGCGGCGGCCTCGAACGCGTCGCGGGCCGCGTCGATGTCGCCTCGCTCCCGGAGGGTGTACGCCAGGCTGACCGCGGTGGCGAAGGTGGGGTCGAGCTCGAACGCGCGGCGGGCGAGCTGCGCGGCGTCCTCCAGGCGGCCGAGCTTGCGGAGGATCATGCCGGCGACCCAGGTGACCTGCGGGTGGTCCGGGTGGCTCGCGCGGAGCGCGTCCAGGGCGGGCAGGGTCTTTTCGATGGCGCCGCGGGCCTTCGTGTCGAGGCGCTCGTCCGGGAAGCGGCTGAGGAGCTTCACGAGGCGGTAGACCGCTGCGTCGACGTCCATGAGCGCGACGTTCTTCGGGGTGAGCTCCGGGGCGCCCTGTCGCGGCGTGGGTTTCTGCTTGCGCCGCCCGGTCCTGGCCATGGCGGGACGGTAGCTCGCCCCCGGTGGGGCACCAAGGAGCGGCGAGGGGCCGCAGGGCGTCGCGCGCAGCGGGAGAGGTCCGCTGTCGAGACAGCCGGGACCGCCGTCCGCTCGGGCGAGCTCTCGCGGATTCCGGCGGCGGCCGTCGACCACGTGACCTGGGGAGCCGGCGCCGCGTGGGGGACGCGAACCGGCACGCCGCGCCGCGTGGGGGGACGCCCGCCGGGACGCCGCGCCGCGTGGGGGGACGCCCGCCGGGACGCCGCGCCGCGTGGGGGGACGCCCGCCGGGACGCCGCGCCGCGTGGGGGGACGCGCGCCGGGACGCCGCGCCGCGTGGGGGGACGCCCGCCGACTTGCAGGCGGCGGTGGGGGGACCACCGCCGCGTCATCCCGGCGCGGTCGAGCGCCATAGCTGAGCCGCGTGCGGGTTGCGGTCGGCAGTCCCGTCGCCGAGCATGCCCGCATGGCGCGAACGGCCCCGCTTCCGAATGCGGCGGTGATCCCCGGCATGAACCCCGGCGTCTTCATCCTCGGCGGCGGCGGGGGGGGCGGAGGCGGCAACGGCCGCGGCGGAAACGGCCGCGGCGACGGGCAGGGCGGCGGCGGGAGCAACGGCGGTAACGGCGCCCGCGGCGGCGGCAAGGACGCCGGGAGCTGCGGCCCGGGCAGCGGCGGCGGCTGCCCCAACCCCACACACGGCGGCGCCGGCGGCACGCACGCGGGCGATCCCGTCGATCCGATCACCGGGCGCGTCACCACGGTCGCGGTCGTCGACCTGGCCCTGCCCGGCGCGATCCCGCTCGTGATCCAGCGCAGCTACAGCTCGGCGCTCGCCGAGGAGGACTGCGGCCTCGGCTTCGGCTGGACGCACTCGCTCGCGTGGCAGGTCGACGAGCGGCGCCGCGGCCTGCGGGTGCTGGAGCCGCACGCGGCGGCGACGGAGCTGCCGCAGAGGCTCGATCCGGGCGAGTCGGCGCGGCTGCCGTGCGGGGTGCTGACGCGGTACGCCTGGGGCTTCGCGCTCGCGGCGGAAGGGCTGGCGTACCTGTTCGCGGAGCCGCTGGGCAGCCGCTGGCTGCTGAGCCGGATCGTCGACGTCCACGACAACGCCATCGCGCTCGCCTACGACGACGGCCGCCTCGCGCAGATCATCGACAGCGTGGGCCGTGTCGTGCGCGTTCGACGGCACGGCGACGGGCACATCGCTGGCTTCGAGGTCAAGAACGCCTTCGTGCACGGTCGATGGGAGACACGGCGGCGGTACGCGTTCGACGCGCGCGGCGATCTCGTCGCGGCCGAGGACGCCGCGGGGCACGCGCACCGCTTCGCCTACGACGAGGACCATCGCCTCGTCCGGCGGGAGGAGCCCGGCGGGCTCGTCGCGGAGTTTCGCTACAAGGACAGGCGCTGCATCGAGGCGTGGTGCCACCGCGAGGGCAACGACGCGCTCGACGACGGCGTGCCGGGAACCTTGAGCGACGGCTCGCGGGCGAAGGGGTTCCTGCACGCCAAGATCGACCCCCACGACGGCGTGCTCACCGAGGTGATCACCTCGCGCGCCATCCGGCGACTCGACGGTAACGCTTTCGGCAAGCTCGACAGGATGGTCTGGGGCGCCGGCGGCGGCGTGCACACCTTCCGTTACGACGACGACACCGGGGCGCTGCGCGCCTACCAGGACGCGCTGGGGCAGGTCTTCCGCTGGGAGCGCGACGCCGAAGGGCAGCTCCTGGCCGAGGTCGATGCAGCCGGGAACAGGACCGTCTACGAACACGACGCGCGCGGGCTCGTCTCGGCCATGACCGACGCGCTCGGCGGCGCCGCGCGCTACGAGCGCGACGCGCGCGGAGACGTGATCGCCGTCTACGATGACACGGGGTTCGTCGTCGGATTCACCTATGACGCGCGCGGCCTGCTGGTCGGCGCGACGCTGCCGAACGGCGGCGAGACGCGCATGGAGTACGACGCGCTCGCGAACCGCGTCCGCGTCGTCGAGCCCGACGGCAGCGAGCGACGCGTCCGTTACGACTTTCTCGGACGGGTGATGGGCTTCACCGACGAGCGCGGGCAGGAGACCCGCTTCGCGTACGATGCCTGCGGCAGGCTCGCGGCCGTGTTCGGGCCGGGCGGCGGCGTCACGCGTTACGACGTCGACGTCGACGGCAACCTGGCGAGGATCAGCGACGCCGACGGGCGCACGACCACGCTGCGCTGGGGCGGCTTCCACGTCATCACCGAGCTCCTCCGGCCTGATGGGAGCACGGTGCGGTACCGCTACGACCGCGAGCAGGACCTGGTGCGCATCGTCAACGAGGCCGGCGAGGAGCACCGCATCGAGCGCGACGCCGAGGGGCGCATCACCGGCGAGCGGACCTTTGATGGGCGGCAGATCCGGTACAAGCTCGATCTGCTGGGCAGGATCGTCCGGAGGGCGTGCGGCCTCGAGAGCGTCGACCTCGAGTACGACCCGCTCGGCAGGCTCGTGAAGCGGAGCACCTCGGATGGGCGCGAGGACGTGTTCGAGTACGATCCGCTCGGCCGGATCGAGCGCGCGGTCAGCGGCGACGTCGAGTGCGAGTACACCTACGACCCGCGGGGGCGGGTGACGACCGAGGTGACGCGGCGGGGCAGCGAGGTGCTCGCGGCCTTCGCGTGGACCTACGACGTCATGGGCAAGGCCACCGGCGTGCGCGGGCCGGGCGGCGAGATGAGCGTGCAGCGCGACATCATGGGGCGGCCCGTCGCCGTGCAGATCGGCGGCGAGAGCGCGCCGCTGCGCCTCGCCCACGACGCGCGTGGCTTCGAGGTCGAGCGGCTGTTGCCAGGCGGCGGCACGATCGCCACCGAGGTCACCGCGGAGGGGTGGATGGAGCGGCAGCGCGTGCTCGGCAAGCCGAGAGCGCCGCGCATCGGTCCAGGCGAGCCCGCCTGGGTTGGGCCGCTCATCGCGCCGGAGACGTGGCGCAGGACGTACGCCTGGTCGACTGCGGGGCTGCTCCGCGCCGACGAGGACCTCGGCGGCGAGAGGGGAGAGCTGCTCCGCGATGCGAACGGCCGCGTCGTCGAGCGGCGCAAGGACGGCAAGGTCGCGGAGCGGTTCCGCTTCACCGCGGCGGGAGAGGTGGAGCGAGCCGGCGAGCAGCGGACGTACGCGCCTGGGGGGCGGTTGACGGTGCGCACGACAGGACAAGAGACCGTGCGGTACGACTACAGCGAGCGCGGTGAGGTGGTGCGGAAGCGCGTGAGCGAGCTGGACGGCCAGGGGGAGGTGCGGCGCGAGCTCGTATGGACCTACGCCTTTAGCGGCGACGGGCGGCTCATGGAGGCGCGTACCCCGGAGGGGAGGACGATCTCGTTCGCCTATGACGCGTTCGGCCGGAGGATCGAGAAGCGCGCGGCGCGGGTCGGGCAGGTCGAGAGCGTGACCCGGTATGCCTGGCGCGGCGACGTGATGGTGCTCGAGCGCACCGAGCGCGCGAGGGATGGGGAGGCGCCCGTCGTGGAGGAGCGGAGCTACGTCACGCTGCCGGAGAGCGTGCTGCCGCTCGCCCAGCGGGACGGCGCCGCGGGGGCGCTCAGGTACTTCGTCCATGGGACGAACGGGTTTCCCGAGGCGCTGATCGAGGGGGATGGGAGCGTCGCGGCGGGGATCGATCCCGGGCTGTACGGCGACGTGCCCGCCGAGCAGGCGGGGATCACGCCGCTCAGGCTCCCAGGACAGTACGCCGACGAGGAGACCGGGCTCCACTACAACTGGCACAGGTACTACGACCCGGAGACGGGGGTGTACATCAGCCCGGAGCCGATCGGGATCGAGGGGAGCCTCAAGCCGTACACGTACGTCGACAATTACCCGATGGAGTGGGTGGATGCCGATGGGCTCCTTCGCTGCGTCATCGCCCGCCGCAACGGCACACAGATCGTGCGAAGCAGTGGCGGCAGCGAGGAATCAATCCACCCCGCAGTTGCAGCGGCGCTGCCTCGAACGAGCGCTCGACAGCCGGGCGATCCAAGACCCCCGGAAGGATGCGCCGAGCCCCAAGCCCTCTCTGAGCATTTAAGAGACTGGGAACGTCGGACCGGTCGTTCCTGCGCCCCAGGAGATCGCAACTGGCAGCGGAATCTCAAGAGGGCGCTCCGCGAGGTCGACACGATCCGCTCGGAAACCGGATCGAATGATGCCGTACCGGCGTGCCCGAACTGCTCTCAGCTCATCCCGCGGCTCTGGACGATGGCTGGACAATCCCCGCCGAACGGGCGCGTGATTGGCGGAGGCACAAACGCAAGCCGCGATTATTCATCCCATCCCACGAGCCACCTCAGCCGGCCGAACGCACACGGATCCATGAATCTTGGTACGTGGAGCACCGACAACGGCAATTTCGTGAGGCAGCGATGAGCTCCAGGAAGGCGTTTCACCGCGGCCTCGACTTCATCAAGCCACCGGCCGGCCTCGCGTTGCGGCTAGACCGCCGCGACGAGCACGTTGATCTGCGCATCGAGGGCGCCCGCGTCGTGGAGCGTCCGGTCGGGAGGAGCCGCCGCGCGCCTTTCGAACGGCGTTTCCTCAGGACAGAGTTCGCCGAGATCGTCTTCGAGCACCGCCTTGCTGGACTCCGCGCCGAGGGGTTCACCGCTGGCGCTCAACCCATCACCAACGTGCGTTTCGAGGAAGACATGCTCACCGCGCCCCGCCTGATCGGCGCACAGCTCGAACGGCGGGGCGATCCGACGGGCACCCTGCTCGCCTTTCAGGTCGAGCGGCTGCTTCGCGATGGAGACGATGCGCGCGCCATGGAACGTGAGCTCCTCGATTCGCTTACGGCGATGACCTTCGGCCCGATCCCCGATCTCGGCGAGCCTTTCGCGTGCATCGATGACGGTCACGGCGGCTTCCTCGCGTGGGCCTACGACGAGGATGCGGCCACCATCGAGGATGCGCTCCGGCCAGAGCTCGCGCTCATCGGCCGCGACACGCTCGGCTTCTCGCCCGACGACTCGGACGTCTCGCTCGGCGTCGTCGGGCTGCATCGGCTGCGCCGATTCCTGGCGAGCGCCGCCGGACGCTCGCTCCGATCCCTCCGCCTCATGATCTCTGGTGCTCTCGGACCCTTCCTCGATCTGCTCAACGCGCACAGCTGCGCGTCGGCGGTCACATCGCTCGTCGTCCGTGGGACCAGTCCGTCGGTCGGCGCGGCGCTCCCTGGGCTACGCGGGCTGGGCGCGCCGGAGCGCAACCTCGCAAATCTGCTCGCCCAGCCCGCGCCGGCGCTTCGCTATCTGACCGTGTTTCGCGGTGACGATGACGTACGAGGAGCCCTCGCGCCGCTCGACCCAGAAAAGCTCCCGTCGCTTGAACACCTCGCGCTCTGGTACCGCCCGACGCGCCCCGAGGGACTTCGTGCGCTCGCAGCGCATCCTCTCGTCCGGCGACTTCGATCGCTCGAGATCTGGTCGGCAGACGACGCCAAGAGGTTCCCTTTCGAGGATCTCCTCGCGTTGCGCCCGTCCCTCTCTCACCTCGCGCGGCTCCTCCTCGGAGGGCACCTCGTACCTGCGGGTGCTCAGGCGCAGCTCGCCGCGTGGCCCGCGGTCGAGCTCGTGAGCCACGATCGACGTGAGGTTCTGGCGCTCGACATCGCCGCGCTCGGCTGGACGCGGGCGCTACGGTGACCTCCTCTGCGGCCGGAGCGCGCCTCGCAGCGACGACCTGCTCGGCTGGCCCATGAGCTCGACCGGGTTGTCACCGCAGAACATTCATGGGTCTCCGCTCAGGGCGCGGAGGCAGATATGGACCTACGCCTTTAGCGACGACGGGCGGCTCATGGAGGCGCGCACCCCGGAGGGGAGGACGATCTCGTTCGCCTATGACGCGTTCGGCCGCAGGATCGATCAAGGTCGAGCAGGACAACCTCTCGTTCCCGACGGATGAAGAGATCGCGCTCTGCGCGCGCTCGGGCGTCCTGCTCGCCGAGTAGGAAGCGTACGGGGCCCCTCCCTGAGCGCACGGAGCGCGCGATGAGGGAGGGGCAGACCGCTGCGCGCACTGCTGCTCAAGCCGTGGAAGCGCAAGCGCAGCGTCCCGCCCCGCCCCCCTCGGCGCCGCCCCCGCCCCCCCTCGGCACCCGCCCCTGCCGATTCCGTGACGACTCCGGGGGCTCACCCGCAATTCTAAACATGAGCCCTCTTTCTCTTCCCCCGCGTCCGCCCCCCGACCTCGTCCAGCACAGCACCTGGACGTCCATGCACGCGACCGCCGTTCACGTCCTCCCGGGGATGCTCCGGTACCTCGGGGTCGCCGAGGACGACATCGACGACCTCTCCCAGGAGGTCCTGCTCGGCGCCTACACGAGCCTCCCACGGTACGACCCCGCCTCGACCCCTCCGCCGGCGCCCGGTACGCCGTCCGGTCCATCGCTCCCGCACGGCCTCGGCCCGCGCTGGCGCGCCGAGGCCGCCTGGCTCTTCGGGATCGCCTGGCGCCAGGTCGGGCACCACCTGGAGCGCGCTTACCGGCGGCGCGAGGTGCCCGTGGGCCTCGTGGACGCGGCGTGCTTCGAGACCGCCGGCGTCGCGCCGAGCAGCGAGCAGCACATCGCCCGGAAAGAGCGGGGCGCGCTCGCGACCTGCCTGCTGGCGAAGATCGCGCCCGAACGGCGCGCCGTCCTCCTCCTGGCCGACGCGTACGAGATCCCGATGCACGAGATCGCGCGCGCCCTCGATCTCAACGAGAACACCGCCGCGAGCCGGCTGCGCCTCGCGCGCGAGGACTACCGCGCCGCCGTGAAGCGCCTGCGACCCGAGCAGCAGCAGGCGCTCCGGTCCGGTCTGCTCATGCTCCCGCTCTTCTCCCTCACCTCCGCCTCCTCGAGCTCCGCCGTCGCGTCGCACCCCATTCACTCCGGCGCCTCGGCCATCGCCGACACGAACCCGCCCGCGACCCTTGCCAGCCCGCGGAGCGAGCTCGGACGACACGACCTCGCAGCTCCGCCCGGGGATCCCGCTCGACCCGCGCGCCTCGCACGCCTGGCGCGCCTCGCACGCCCCCTCGCCCGGCTCCTCCGCCCGGCGCTGGAGTGGGGAACGGCAGGCATCGGCGGCGCCGCCATGGCCGTGGCGCTCGCTGAAGCGCCGGTCCCCTGGGCGAACCACTTGGCTCCGGTCGCGACACAGATCCTCCTTGCGCGCGCCGTCCACACGAATGCACAGCCGGCCACCGATCTCGGCGAAGCTCCGCACTCCGGAACGGCGCGACGCGAGGCGATCTCGATCGCTACCAGGGAGATCGCTATCTCTCCGAAGGAAACGCCAGCGTCCTCCACGAAGGAATCGCCAGCCTCCTCCCCGGAGGAAACGCCAGCCTCCCGAACGCCCACACCCACACCCACTCCCGCGCCGGCGGACGGCTCCGGCCAGCGCAAGCCCGCCGCGCCGATGCCGCAGGCTCGCTCCGACGAGGAGCAGGCTCGCTCCGGCGAGGAGCAGGATCCGCTCGCCGAGGAGCTGCGCCTGCTCGATGCGGCCAGGCAGGCGCTGCTGCAAGGCGACCGGGCAACCGCGATGGATCGCATCGCCGCCCACGAGCGAGGGTTCCCGCAGGGCCGGCTGAAGCTGCTGCGCGAGCGGCTGCGATCGAAGGTGGACCCGAGGCGGTCCGCGCCGGCCGGCAGCGCGGCCACGCAGCAGGAGCTCCCGTGACGGCGCGAACGAGGCGCGCGCGCCGGACATCGCATGGCGAGAGCGCGATCACGACGCGGGCCCGGCGCGCAGGGGTCGCGGCGATGACCGCCGCCGCGATCTCGGCGCTCGGGATCGCTCCGGTCCAGGCCGAGCCGAATGCCACGCCGACCCGCGTGCGGCTCGAGCTCATCCGAGGGCCAGGCGTCGAGGATTGTCCCGATGAGCAGTTCCTGCGCGCACAGACGATCCGGAAGATGGACGGGGTCGATCCCTACGACGCCGAGGCGCCGCTCACGATGACCGCGTCCATCCAGCGCCGGCGCGGCGAGCTCACCGCCTCGCTGTTCCTCCTCGATCGCGACGGCCGCGGACTCTGGGCCGACGGGTTCAGCGCCGGCAAGGATTGCAGGGTGCTCGTCACCGCCATGGCCGTGTCGATCGCCGTCCTGCTCGACGACGACGAGCTCGCCGCTGCGCCGGGCGCACCGACCGCACCGCCCGAGCTCTCTGCTGCGCCGGGCGCACCGACCGCACCGCAGCAGCCCGTCCAGCAGGCATTGCGGCCCGAGGAACCCTGCTCGCCGGACCGCCCCTGCCCGCCGCAGCCCGTCCATGCTCCGGCACCGGCGCCGCTCCCCCACGAGACGCCGCTCTCTGACAAGACGCCGCTCTCCGACAAGACGCCGCTCTCCGACAAGACGCCGCTCCCCCACAAGACGCTGCCCACGCCCGCGCCGTCCGGGAGCAGCGTGCCGCCAGCTCCGGCGGAGCGCTTCCGCTGGGTGGCCGGCCTCGACGCCGTGACGGGCCTCGGCTTGACGCCCGGCGTTGCCCTCGGGTCGGCGCTGTCCATCGGGGGACGCTGGCCGGCGTGGTCCGCGGCGCTGGAGATCCGCGGGCTCTCCTCGCTGTCGGGGAGGGTCGACGCCGTGGCCATGTCGGTGTCGACCGTCACGGCGGATGTCGTCCTCTGCCTGAACCGCCGCGCCCTGTTCGTATGCGGCCTCGCGGAGATCGGCGTGCTCCGTGCGGCGCCCAGCGTTCCATTCGACGCGGCATCGCGGCTGAACCTCCGCGTCGGTACAGGGGTACGGGCGGGCATCGCGTGGCCTCTTTCGGAGAATCTATCCGTGCGGGCACACGCCGAGGTCGTTCACCCCGTGATCGACGACCCAATCCTTCGCCACCCAGGCGCTGCTGTACGCGAGCGCCCCGTCTGGAGCGCTCCTGCACTCGCCGTGGCACTCGGAATCGGTCTACAGGCGAAGCTGTGAGAGCGATCCGAAAATGAGCGCAACGAAACTCAGCCGCGCTGAGGAAACGAGAGAGAAAATTTTCTCGATACCAGGAATGGTGCCCATGAGAATGTTCGTCAATCATCCTTCTTGTGCCGGGGACTCGCGTCTGAGTAAGGTCTCAGACATGCGCACGTCACGCTTCGTCCTTCCAGGATTGCTGCTGGTCGCAGGCTGCGGATTAACAGATCCCATCGTCATCACGGGCCCCTGTCAGCCTGAAGAGGCCAAGCTGGGATATTGCACGTTGCCCGACGCCGGAACCGGCGATGACGGCGGCGGCGCCGGCGGTGGCGGCGCCGGCGGTGAGGGCGGCGCCGCCGGTGGTGGCGGCGGCGGCGACGCGCACAGCTCGCTCTGCTCCGGCCAGTGCGCCCCGCCCGCGCCGCTCGGCTGGTTCGGCCCGGCGTTGCTCTGGTCCGGCCCGCCCAACGCGGTCCCCGACTGCCCCGCCGACGCGCCGACGCTCGGCTACGAGGGCTTCGCCGATCTCCGGCAGCCGCCCCTGGAGTGCGCGACCTGCGCGTGCGATCCGCCCGAGGCCTCGTGCGCGCTTCCCCCCGATTGGTCGGCCCATGCCGCCTCCTGCGCCGATGACGCGCCCGGCACCGTGGCGACCTCCTTCGCCGCGCCCGACGGCTGGGACGGCGCCTGCACCGAGGCGAACCCGATCCCCGCCGACCAGCTCTGCGACGGCGAGCCCTGCGTGCAGTCGCTCACGATCGCCGCCCCCTTGGTCACGGCCGGCGCCTGCACGCCGCGCCTCGACGTCCCGCCGCCCGTGCCCAGGCTCGATCTGTGGGCGACGCGGGCCAGGGCGTGCCTCGCCGGGGCGTACACCGAGTGCGGCGACGCGACGACGTGTGTGCCGTCCGCGCCCTCGGGCTTCCAGACCTGCATCTTCCACGAGGGGGACGCCGCGGCCTGTCCGGAGGGGTACGCCGTCAGGCACCGCTTCTTCAAGGACGTGATCGACGGCCGCGACTGCACCCCCTGCGGCTGCGGCGATCCGACAGGCGCCTCGTGCACCCTCATGGCGTCCGTGTACCGCGACGCCGCCTGCACGGACCTGCTCGCGTCGAGCCTCGTCACCTCGAGCGTCCCGTTCTGCGTCGTGACGCCTCCCGGCGTGAGCCTGGGCAGCAAATCGGCCGTGATCGCCGCCGTGGAGCCGGGCGCGTGCGCTCCGCACGGCGGCGAGCCCGTCGGCGACCTCCAGCCGAGCACGCCCTCCACGTTCTGCTGCATCGCCTGAGCTCCTCCCCCGGGAGCTCTCCCTCACCAGGGAGTGGTGGGGTCATTTGAACATGAAGGCGGGAAGGGGGAAGAAAATCATCAATAATCTTGCCATCTTCCCGCCTTCTCGCCTTCCTGTGACATCGCTCTGGGCCAATGCCCCCACCACCCACAAGGGCGCAACGCTCCGCCACCCTGGCCCCGCGTGCCCCGCGCGCGCCCCCACTTCAACACCCCGCCGCCTCCCTCCGCGGCAGCCGCGCCGTGAACGTCGTCCCCCGTTCCGCCTTGCTCTCGACCTCGATCTCCCCGCCGTGCGCCTTCGCGATCTGGTGCGCGATGAACAGCCCGAGCCCGAGCCCGCGCCCCGTGCTCGACCGTCCGTCCGCGGGCGGCTGTTGCCACGGATCGAACAGCGTCTCCAGCCGCTCCGGCGCGATCGCCGGCCCGTCGTTGTGCACCTCGATCTGCACGTCCTCCCCGCGCGGCCGGATCGCCACCCGGATGGCGCTCCCCGGGTCGGCATAGTCGACAGCGTTCTGCACGAGGTTGGTCACCATCTGGGCGATCCGCTCGGGATCCCACAGCCCGGCGCCGCTCCCCTGCAGATCGAGCCCGATCGGCACCTCCTGCTGCATGGCCCTGAGCTCGTCGATCGCCCCCTTGCAGAGGACATGGAGGTTCCCCGGGCTCGGCGCGATCGGGATGCTTCCGCCGAAGCGGCTCCGCGTCAGGTCGAGCAGGTCGTCGATCGTCCGCGCCATGCGGCGGGCGCTCGCCGCGATACGCTCGACGCTCCTCGCCTGGCGCGGCGTCACGTTGCCGTGGTGCATCAGCACGCTTGTCGCCAGCGTGACGGACGTGAGCGGCGTGCGCAGATAATGGCTGAGCGCGCCCAGGAACCGATCGCGAAACGCGAGCTCGTCGATCCGCTCCGCCTCCGCCCGCTTGCGATCCGAGATGTCGATCACCGTGCCGAGCATCCGGACGCTGCGCCCCGCGGCGTCGAAGAACGCGCGCCCCTGCACGCAGACCCAGCGCTCGATCCGGTCGCGGATCCCCACGAGGCGGTACTCGATGCTGTACTCGCCGCCGCTCTCCGGGTCCTGCGACCGCAGCACGGCCTCCTGCACGCGCGCGCGATCGTCGGGGTGGATCGCCGAGACGAAGAGCTCGAAATCGACGTCCGGCTCCGGACCCAGCCCGGACACCTGCCGGCAGCGGTCGTCCCAGCGCAGCTTGCCGGTCACGGTGTCGTAATCCCAGACCCCCACGCCGCCGGCCTGCGTGGCGAGCCGCAGGCGCGCAGCGCTGTCCTCGAGCGCGGCGCGCGCCGCTGTCTCGATCTCGCGGGCGCTCGTCCACATGCTCGCGTCCACCACCGCGTGGAGGACCTGCGCCTCCCTCACCCCAAGGGGGATCCCCTGGGCGGCGCACACCTCGATGAGCACCGCCCGGAGGTGCGATAGCTCGCGCAGGGCCGCCGCGATGCAGCTGCCCTGCGCGGCGTGAAGGTGCGCGTGGTCCTCGACCCGCCCGTAGGCGCTCTGGAGCTCCCCGTCCTCATCGGCGAGGGGCTCGGCGAGCCCGCTCGCCGCGAGCGCCTCGGCGCGCCCGCTCGCCGCGAGCGCCTCGACGAGGTGCTCGAAGAGCCTCGGGACCTCGTGGACGAGCACCGGACCCCTGTTCCGCTGCGCCGCCGCCGCCCTGGGATCGTCGCGCACCCGGCGCGTCCAGCGCTCGATCACGTCGCGCTTGCAGCTGCGCAGCCTGGCGGCGGGGGAGGTCTCCACGGGCGGACCGGCGTCATCCATCGCCACAAAAGCGAGCGCGCGCCAGCGCGGATGTCACGTGAGGACACCCCCTGATTGACGCGTCGGTGGCCGTCATACGGCCTCGCGCCCGGTGCCAAGGGGCCAAGGACGCCAGGAGGAGAAGAAGAAAGAGAGGGAGACAGATCGCCGAGGCGCCCAGAGAGCCCGGAAATCCTCTTCCGAGCGCCCTCGGCGTCTTTCTGCTCTTCTCCGGGTCGCTCCACCCGGCGCGGCCAGGCGCCGCGCTGGTTCCGTGCGTCAGAGATCCCGCCAGAACAACCGGTCGATGACGAGCGGTCGCCGAAAATGGTGGCGATCGCCATCGTTTTCCGCCTGTTTCGCCGCCGAGGGCGGCTCCGGTGCCGCCCATCGGGGCGCCCTCCGCCGCCGCGTCGCCCGTGGTCAAGGGCCCGCAGCATCACCGGTGTGCTCGTTCGTGTGGCCGCGGCTCGAGCCGGTGATCATCGCCGGGTAGCGGTCGAGGTCGCCACGCGCCGAGGCGGGAGCCATGAACGCGGCGGGCAGAGGAATTCAAATCTGCCGCACCTGGCGCCGCGCCCAACGGGGCCGGCCTCTGGTAGCCTCCGCCGCGCCGCCGACCGACCGGCGGAAACGAACGGAGAAAGAGACACCACCATGGCCATCGTTCTTTACCACCACCCGTTTTCGCGCGCCGCCAACACCGTGTGGATGCTCGAGGAAGTCGGCGTCGAGTACGAGCTCAAGTTCGTCGACATCATGGCCGGCGACCAGAAGAAGGAGGACGTCACGAAGCTCAATCCGATGGGCAAGCTGCCCTTGCTCGTCGACGGCGACACCGTCGTCACCGAATCCGCGGCGATCGGCCTCTATCTCGCGGATCGTTATGCCCCGGGCCGCCTCGCGCCGAAGCTCGACGACGCGGCGCGCGGCACTTATTTTCGCTGGTCGCTCTTCGCCCCCTCGGTCATCGAGCCCGGCTCGATGGCCAAGGCCGGCAACTGGGAGTTCCGCGTCGGCTCCGCCGGCTGGGGCAACTACGACGACATGATCGCGACGATGGAATCGGCCATCTCTGGCCGTGACTTCGTCCTCGGCAAGGCGTTCTCGATGGCCGACGTCATCTTCGGCGGCACCATCGCGTACATGCTCGACTTCAAGATGCTCGAGCCGCGCCCGAGCTTCACCGGATATGCCGCGCGGGTCAAAGCCCGCCCGGCGTACGCGAAGAGCGAGGCGCGCAACAAAGCCGTGATGGACGAGCGCGGCCTCAAGATGCCTGGGGCTTAAGGGGCGCATCGGGCGGCGCCGCGCGCGCCAAGGGGCGCATCGGCGTGCCGTGGGCACACGTGAGTTTACTCGGCTGTGGTAGTTTGTCTACACCACGCTGGCGCGCTGGGGGCGGCCCCTGTTCCCCTGCAGGCGAGACGCCCCGAGCGCGGCGCTACGCGCGGGCGAGGGGCCCGTCCGCGGCGAGGACGTCGGTCAGAACTGCTTGAAGAACTTCCACGACTCGATGGGAATCCAATTCGGATTGCCGTCGATGTTCGTGTGCCCGCCGCCGAAGGTGCACACCCGCGTCGGATGCTCCGGATCGCAATCCTGGAAATCGTAGCAGCTGTACGCGCCGTTTGACGTCGGGATGTTGTTCGGAATCGTGCAGCCGTTGTCTTCGGCTTTTTCGAGGGCGATGAACTTGGCCCCTCTCTTTTGACCTTCGTTGTTCACCCAGGGGCAAGTCCCGTCGCTCATGCCCGTCGTGTGCATCCAAGCAATGGGCTTACGTGTCTTTTCAGGCAACCAGATGTTGTAGTTGGCCGGGGCGATGCCCACGGCCGCACGGATCTCCGCTTGATGGTTCGTCGACAGCGAATAGGTGATCATCCCTCCGAAGCTGAAGCCTGTCGCGAACACGCGGGTCGTGTCGTAGCATACATTCTCATGCATGAGCTTCATGATGTCGTCGAACAGCGCGTGGTCCTTCTCTTGCCACGTTGCACCGTCCGAGGAGGGGGCCACGAAGATGGCTTGCTCTCCGTCGGCCTCTAGCTGCGGTTTGAGAAAGTAGAAGTTTTGCCCCTGGACGTCTTGCCAGCGGCTGCCGATCCAGTGTGACGTGTAGAACAGCCGGTAGGGCTTGTTCATGTCGTAGTTCCTGGGCATATCGACGTAGTACACGCGATTTTGGCCCGAACTTGAGATCGTATACTCCTTGGTCGTCAACGTGGTTGCTTTGCCGCACCCCGCGCTCAGCACAGGCGCGTTCCCCATGGGAATGGCTCCTTCGGGCCAGCCACCCATGCCAGCCCCGCCGCTGCCGGTCGGCTCAGCCCCGCCACTCCCGCCGCTGTTGTCACCGCCGGTCCCAGCCACGGTGGTGCCGCTGGAGGTCGCAACGCCGCTGCCGCTCGCGCTGCTGCCGCCCGCGCTACTGCCGCTCGCGCTACTGACGGAACCGGTCGTCGTCGCTCCGCCCGCTCCGCCCGCTCCGCCCGCTCCGTCGTTGTTCGAGTCGGACTCGGCGGGGGCGCACGAAATCGCGACCCAACTCGCAAGGGTGACACAAAAGGCGAGTCGGCTGAACGTTTGATCTTGCATCACAGGTCTCCTACGAACCGGAATCAGGTGAAAAGGAAACTGAACGATTCGAGCGTGTCAAGGGCGACTCGCCACGCTCTCCTCACTGAACGGATCATGTTGACGAAGAGCTCGGTACTCAGGAGGACCCGAGCAAACCGAAACAAAAGGGTGGCCTCGACTGGAATGTGAACGCTCACATTGCCGGTGTCAATTCCAATCGACCGGCCCGCGGGTATCTTCGGGCCCGAGGGAGGACATGGCTGGCAGGGCTCGTTCGGAGCGCCGCGTTAAGAGGGGTGGGCGCCGGACCGCGGCCATCGCCGGACTGCCCGATTACAATCCTACTGCCAGCCTGTCATGTTGCCGCGGCCGATGCGGAAACCGTGCCGGTCCGACTCCACGTCTTGTCGGTAGCAGGGCGTGTGGTAGTCGAGCTCGTGGACGAGCAGGTGGGCCAAGAGGCTCGGATCGGCAAGGCGCCTGTCCATCGGGCGCTCCGGCAGCGAGGCGATCATCACCGGCTCGCCGCTGCCCGCGATGGGCTGGACGGTCTCCATGGGGCCGCCACGCCGGTAACGCCGCCGGTGGAGGGAGGGCGCCGCTATTGCTGCGGCGTGGCCGGGTGCGCCGTGCTGGCGGGCGCGCTTCGCCCTGCGCGCCGCGTCCGGAGCCGCGCGAGGTCCTCGGGCCGGCTCCGCTGCTCCGCGAGCAGGCGCGCGCGGACGCCGATGCGGCGCCCGTCGTCGTTGTACTTGGCGATGCGTCCGCCGCCGATCAGCGTGTTCAGCGTCGTCGCGATCGCCTCGACGCTCACGCCGAGGTGCGCCGCGCGCGCGGTCGGGCACGATGCGGAGCTCGGGCATGCCGAGCTGGTAGTCCGTGTCGAGATCCACGACGAGGCCGCTCTGGGCGAGCTCGCCCCGGATGCGCTCGCTGTGCTTCGTGAGCTCCCCCCGGTCGGGGCCGCGGACCGAGAGCTCGACCGGGAACCCGCGCTGGGCCGTGAAGCCGGACTGGGAGAGATCCTGCACCACGGCGCGCAGGCCGGGGTAGCCGTTCAGCTCCTTGCGGAGCACGCCCTGGAGCTCGGCCTGCGAGAGCTCCCGCTGCGCGTAGGCAAATCAAGCCGGATCGCAGGGCGAGGAAGTGTAGCGCGGCAGAGCGAAAGGGTGGGACCGCGAGCTTCGTAGACTCTTCTGGCTTCGCAGGGCGCGGTCCGACGCGCTTGCGCGCCAACGTGGGCGACTCGCCGACGCGAGCACGCCCGCGTACTTGAGAGCGCAGCGCACAGCGGCTTGTCGTACGCGAGCGCGCTCGGACAATACGACGAGATGGTCGTCTCCTACGTCGGAGACTTCGTCGCTTGTGGGCAGGCTTTTTCCGCTTCGGAAGAGTTTTTCTTGGAACTCAAGTCCTTGAACACAAAGTGTGTCCCACCCCCGCCACCTTGGGCAGCATTCCCCGAAAAAGACCCATTATCCACGTGGAACCAAGGAGTCGAAGGGGACTTCTTGAATGAGATCTGGCATCCTTACTTGCAAGAGCTTACTGAGGAGGAGCGCGTTGCGCTCTTGGAGAGGCATCCGGCACCCGCATCCTGGATTGGCACTCCGGTTTGGCGATCGGCCAGTGGACACAAAGAGGAGTGATCGCTGAATCGCGGCTAGGGAGAATAAACGTGAAAAAGCCCATCTGGCAAAGTAGGCTCCGCCCCGAACCTCCGCTCATCCGACGAACGCACGCGGTCTGGTGCTGCCGAAAATCCGTCGGGGAGGAAAAGTCGGCGCAACTGGTCCCAATCGGCGAACTGGAGACGCACCCAGCGCGTAGGCAAATGAAGCCGGATCGCAGCGCGAGGAAGTGTAGCGCGGCAGAGCGAAAGGGTGGGACCGCGAGCGTCGTGATGACTCGGTCCTGGGTCGAAAGAGCGTGGTCCGGGCGGCGCCGCGCGCGCTAAGGGGCGCATCGGCGTGCGGTGGGCACACGTGTCCGTCCGGGCGTTGGTCTGGCCCGGGAGGCGCGTCGCGAGACGCTATACGTCGTCATCGAGCGCCTTGCGGCGCACAACGGTGCTTTTCCAGTACGGTGGTCCCCGGTTGGGAGAGCGTGCTGGAACATCGATGCCTGCTCCGGCTGCCGCGGTCCGGCCCTGGCGCGCGGATCCGGTCTGCGGTCCGGCCCTGGCGTGCGGTCTCCGGTTATCCTGGGCGACCGATGCGTGTGTATCGTTCACTGCCGCTCGTTCTGGTCCTCGCCGCGTCCGGGTGCCGCGACTGCGCGCCGGATCCCTCGGCCGCGCTCCAGCCGGCGCCCGAGGCGCTCGCCTCGGCGCTTGCCGGCGCCGCGGCGCCAGCCGCTGCGTCGAGCGACGCGGCCGTCGCCCCGATCGCCTCGGGCGGCGCCGCGGCGCTCGCCCCCGCGCCCAGCGGCTCGGCCGCCGCGCTGCCCGGGTCATCTCGCGTCGAGGCGGCGCCGGTGGATCGCGAGGCGTACCTCGGCGCCCTCGGCCAGGGACGCGCCGCCGCGCGCCAGGGCCGGTACGCCGAGGCGATCACCGCCTTCGACCGTGCGCTCGCCGCGATGCCGCACGAGCCGCGCGCCCTCGCCGAGCGCGGCCACGCCCGGATGCGCCTCGGCGCGGACCTCGACGCGGCCGCCGCCGACCTGCAGCGCGCCGAGCAGCTCGGGCCCGACGACAAGCTCGCCGCCCAGATCTGGTACAACCTCGGCCTGCTCGACGAGCTGCGCGGCCAGGCCGAGCTGGCCCGCGCCGCCTTTGCCCGGTCGTTCCTCCTGTCGCCCACGGCCGCGGCCAGGGCCAAGGCGGGCCCCGGCATGCCGTGCGGTGTGCTCGTCGAGCGCCGCGGGGCCCCGTCCAGAGACGACTTCCTCGCGCCGAGGCTCGTCGTCGCGCGGGGCTGGCTCGACGCCTACGAGCAGCTCTACCGGGGCAACGACCCGAAGGTGGAGCAGAAGGAGCCCGCGACGGAGGCCGAGGCACAGCGCTCGCTCTGCGAGCGCTACGACACGGATCGCTGCACGGGCCGTTCGCCGTGGCTGCTGACGCGGTACCTGAACAGCATCCTGGGCGAGATCGAGGATCACGTCCTACCGCGGCCGGACGGCTCGCTGCTCGTTTTCCATGCGGGCATGGCGTTGCGGACGACGGCCCTCACGACGATGAACCGGATCGCGTGTATCCCCGAGGAGCGGATCGAGGTGCGGTTCGAGCCCGACGTGGTGCACGTGACGGTCGAGGCGGAGCTCCGCGCCTGGAAGAGCGCGGACGAAGCGGCGGCCGACGCGTGTGACCCCGGGCGGCTCGAGACCGAGGATCTCCTCTACGACGCGAAGACGGGCCGGGAGCTCGTGCGGCTGAGCCGTGCGGGGGGCCGGGACGCGGCCAGGGTGAAGCTCGCCGGGCGCATGGTGGAGGTCGCGGCGGGGACCTGCACGACGATCGTGCCGCTCGACGTGCCCGCCGCCGGCGCTGGGAGGCCGGCGGAGCCGAGATGAGGGGATGAAAGGGGATTCGGGTCGCGGCCGGACGGCGGCGACCTGCAGGTCGGCCGGGGGTGGTCCAGACCAGGCGGCAGCGACCTGCAGGGGTGGTGCCCTAATCAGGGCAGACGGCGCGCCCGGGCGTTGGTCTGGCCCGGGAGGCGTGTGGCGAGACGCTAGAACACCGACGATGAGGTTGATCGAGCGAGAAATGAACCGCCAAGGCGCCGAGGACGCCAAGAAGAGAACAAGATCTTGGCGTCCTCGGCGCCTTGGCGGTTCGATTCTCTGCTCTTTCGAGCGGTTTCAACCCGTTTGTCGTTCGTGCGCCAGGCCAAGCCTGGGCGAGGAGGATGCGATCAGCTGAAACTTCGCGAAGAAACCCGGCGGGTGAGAGTCCCGCCCGGCAAGGTTGGCCCACCAGCCGGAAGCGAGTCTTGCGTGGCGCTGGGTGACCGGCGGCGCGAAGCGTAGACAGCGAGCGTGCGGGCCGTGGGATAGAGCCTCGAAAGAACGGAAGTCGTGGGGCCGACGTCGTGAGCGTAGCGGAAGGCAACATCGTCGCGTCAAGAGCGAGCCCGGGTAGCCCCCACTCGCAGGGCCTGGCGCGGCGACCCACCGGGGTCAGAGACCAGGGCACGTACGCAAGGGTTTCCCGAGGAACCTGGGAGGTCCCGCCGCCTCCACCGAGAGGTGGAACCGCCGAGCGGAGCGCAAGCGAGCGGAGCGGGGGCGACGGGAAGTCGGAGTGCACTCGTAGTACCGCGGAAGCGGGGGAACCAACCCGAGGGACCCCGTGGAGGGAAGGGGAGCACCGGGGCACGGGATCGTTGGAGGGAAAGATGAAGGAGACATCGGGCTCCGAAACCGTCTGCACGAAACTCGAACGAATAGCGGAGCTGGCGCGGCAGGCACCCACCATGGTGCTGACGACGCTCGCCCATCACATCGACCTGGACTGGATGCGCGAAGCCTACCGGCGAACGCGCAAGGACGGCGCGCCCGGCGTGGACCGGCAGACCGCGGAGCAGTACGCGGAGCAACTGGAGGACAACCTCCGGTCGCTGCTGGAACGAGCCAAGGCGGGCACGTACCGCGCGCCGCCGGTGAGGCGGGTCCATATCCCGAAGGGCAACGGGGAAACACGCCCGATCGGCATCCCGACCTTTGAGGACAAGATCCTGCAGCGCGCGGTGGCCATGGTGCTGGAGGCCGTCTTTGAGCAGGATTTTCTTGACTGCTCGTACGGTTTCCGGCCCGGCCGTTCGGCACACCGAGCGCTCGCGTCGTTCTGGGACAAGGCGATGGAGATGGCGGGCGGATGGGTCATCGAGGTCGACATCCGAAAGTTTTTCGACACGGTGGACCGTCAGCACCTGATGGATGCGCTGCGCCGCAGGGTACGAGACGGCGTGCTGCTCCGTCTCATCAGCAAGTGGCTGCACGCGGGCGTGCATGAAGACGGTAGCCTCAGCTACCCGGAGGCCGGCACACCGCAGGGCGGCGTGGTTTCGCCGATCCTGGCGAACATCTACCTGCACGAGGTGCTCGACACGTGGTTCGAGCGCGACGTCCGACCCCGGCTTCGAGGCAGGGTACACCTCATCCGCTACGCGGACGACGCGGTGCTGCTGTTCGAAGTGGAAGAAGACGCGCGCCGGGTGATGGCCGTGCTACCGAAGAGATTCGGCAAGTACGGGCTGAGCCTGCACCCGGACAAGACGCGCCTGTTGCCGTTCCAGCGGCCGCCGAAGAGACCCCCGCCGAGCGGCGGGGCGTCGCCGATGTGGCCGTCGACGTTCGAGCTGCTCGGCTTCATGCATCACTGGGGCAGGTCGCGGCGAGGCAACTGGGCGATCAAACGCAGGACCGCCAAGGACCGCTTCAGCCGCGCGCTGCGGCGCGTGGCGGAGTGGTGCAGGGACCACATGCACGATGAGCTGAGCAGCCAGCAGGAGGGCCTGGCCATGAAGCTGCGGGGTCACTACGAGTACTACGGGATCACCGGGAACTCGGAGGCGCTCCGTCGCTTCGCCTGGGAGGTCGTGGCGGTGTGGCGCAAGTGGCTCGATCGCCGCTCGCAGAACGCCAAGATGACCTGGGAGCGGATGCACCGATCGCTGGAGAGGTACCCCCTTCCGCGGCCGCGCATCACGCACCCCGCTCCTGCCCGCTCGTAGCGAACCCGTGTCCCGAAGAGCCGGATGCGGGAATTCCGCACGTCCGGATCTGTGGGGGGCCGGGGGGTAGTCGACCCCGGCCTACCCGACTAGGATGCGCGCGGGCGCAGCGGATCGGGAGGTCGGGTCGGCGGCGCCTGGGAGAACAGCGAGGGAGCGATGGAGCTGAGGGAGGTCGACGAGGGCGGCGTGCAGTTCGTGGAAGGCGCGCCGGATCAGGGGCTCATGTCGAGCGTCCGCGACGTCAATCGCGTGATCGAGGCGTGCTTCTCGGACCAGGTGAGCGGCGCCCTCCTCTATGCGGCGAACCTGACGGCCGCCTTCTTTGACCTCAGCTCGGGAGAGGCCGGGGAGATCCTGCAAAAGCTCAGGAACTACTCGATCCGGCTCGCCGTCGTGTGCCCACCGGGCGGCGTCCGCTTCAGCAGCCGGTTCGGGGAGCTCGTGACCGAGGAGCGCCGCGGCGCCTACTTCGGGGTGTTCGAGGCGCGCGACGCCGCCGTCGCGTGGCTCCGCCAGACGTCCGACGCAGAGGCGGTCTGACCCACGGCGGCGTCGGGACAAGCCGCGCTCCTCTCGGCCGTGAGGGGGGCGACCCGCGCCGGCGGGGCGCGGGGCGAGCCGCGCGCCGGCGGTCGCGAGGGCAGGGGTCAGTCGCGATCCGGGGCGCCCAGCGGGAAGAGCGGGCGGTAGGGCCGCGCCTCGTCGATCGCGCGCTCAGGGGGCCGCCAGCGGCTTCCGCCCCCGGATCATCGCGATCGGCATCAGCGCGGTGCGCATCCGGTCGATCTCCGCGACGTCCGAGTACCCCGCGCCGGTCAGCAGCGCGGGCAGGAGATCGGCCAGGTTCTCGCGGAGGTGCGCGAAGCGGTTCAGCGCCCACGCGACCGCGCGCCCCGCCGCGCCGCGCGGCGGACCGAAGTCGGCGAGGAGCAGGGCGCCGCCCGGGCGGAGCACGCGGAAGATCTCCAGCGCGGCCCGCCGCTTGTCGTCCGGGGCGAGGTGATGGAACATCAGGCTCGACACGACGCGGTCGAAGGTGCCGTCCGGATACGGCAGCGCCCACGCCATGGCGCGCTCGAAGCGAACGGCCGCGCCGGCGCGCGCGGCCTTGTCGCGCGCGATGGCGAGGACCTCGTCGTCGCCGTCGGCGGCGTGCACCTCGACGCCGGGGTGGCGCTGGCTCGCGAGCACCGCGAGCGTGCCGGTGCCGCAGCCCACGTCGAGCACCCGCTGGCCGGGGGCGAGATCCATGTGCTCGAGGAGCCGGCTCCTGAAGGCCTCCTCGCGGATTAGCAGGCGGACCCCTGTGTCGTAGAAGCGGGTCAGGACCACCGCGGGCAGCTCGCCGCTCCCGGCGCACGGACCCTACACCCCGTACACCCACCAGACGCACATCACCCCGTTCCAAGAATCGAGCGTGGCGAGCACGCGGTACCGCCCGACGCGCAGGCGTATGACGCCGGCATGGTCAGCGGGGACCCGACGGACGATCCCCTCGCCGGTCGCGGCGAAGCGCTGCACCGCCGCATCGACCCTGCCGGCGTCGAGCCAGTGGATCTGGTGCAGCGAGGCGATGCCGGATGGGGTCCACTCGACCTCCCAGCTCATCGAGGACGGTGAGCCGGCGCGCGCGCGAGCGCGTAGATCTCGTCGAACTCCGCCACGGCGCCTTCGGCTTCCGCCCGCCGCCGGAGCTCGGCCGTCACGACTTCGCCGGGGATCGTCCGCCCGGCAGCCCCCTCCGCCATCGCCGCGCGCTCGTCCTGGGTGAGCGGCTCGTCATCGACGGGCGCGCGGAGGAACGCCTGCCACACCGGGTCGTTCTCGGGGATGACCGGCTGCCGAGCGGGGGCGGTACTGTCTCGTCGCGGGCTCATGGGCGAGAGGGTACTACGGCACCCTCGTCGGATCGACGGCGTCCGGCATGGAAAATGCCGACCACGGAAGGGAATGCTCGTCCTCAGCCGAGCCGCTCCCAGCGCTTCTGCTCGGCGATCGCCATGTCGGCAGCGCGGACGCCCTCGACGAAGAGCTCCGCGGCCTCGGGGTCGCCGAGGTCCAAGGTCCGTCCGGGCATTGGTCTGGCCCGGGAGGCGCGTCGCGAGAGGCTATACGGCGCCACCGAGCGCCTTGCGGGGCACAACGGTGCTTTTCCAGTACGGTGGTCCCCGGTTGGGAGAGCGTGCTGGAACATCGGTCGGCTCGCCGAGCGCGGAGAGGAAGCGGACGATGTTCCGGGGCTCAGTGACCATGGCGACGAGCTTCATCCGCCCCTTGCAAGCTGGGCACTCGAGGACATCGATCGCAAATGTGCGGCGCAAGAGCTCGGCCCACGGCCGATAGCCGCCACGCTGGCAGCTCGCGGAGCTCCCGTCGTACCTCGACCGCGCGAGCGCCGATGTCGGCAACACCGAGGGCGGCGCCTACCAGATCCGCTACCCGGAGGCCGTCGGCGGGGCCGTCGTCGCCGAGCAGCCGGGGCTCCCCGCGGGCGAGCTGCTCCCGAAGGAGACCTGGCTCGTCGACGTCGTGCGCCGAGAGCTCGCCGAGGGCCGGAACGTCATGGTGTTCTGCTGGCACCTCGAGCTGATGCCGCGGCTCGCGCGCCTGCTGGAGGAAGCGACCGGGGAGAAGGCGCCGATCCTCTGGGCGGACAAGGTGGCGCCGAAGAAGCGCGAGGCGTGGATCGACAAGGAGATCGTGGGGAAGGGCCGGCGGATCCTTGTGGTGAACCCGGTCGCGGTGCAGACGGGTCTGAACAACCTCGTCCACTTCGCGAGCGTCGTCTGGTACGAGAACCCGGCCTGCAACCCGCTGATCCGCAGGCAGGCGATCGGGCGCGTGCGGCGCATCGGGCAGAATCTCCAGGCGCGCGTCTACCCCCGGTCTACAAGGGGACGCTGCAGGAGGTGCTGCACCGGCTGCTCCTGCACAAGGTCGGGGTGAGCGAGGCGGCCGACGGGCTCGACGCGACCGCGGCGCTCCAGGCGGCCGGCGTTGGGGCCGCGGACGAGCTGGCCGGGCGCGACCTCGGACGGCTGCTCTACCAGATGCTCACCCGGGGCGAGCGCGCGGAAGCGCCGGCGGAGAGGCCGGCGCCCACGGCGCGGCGGGAGCGCGCGCCGCGGCAGGTGGGCCTGGGGTGGTGATGCGGAGCGCGCACCGCGGCGATCCGACGCGGACGTCCGCCGTGAGCCGCACGGGCCAGCGGCGAGCCGTCGTCCGTTCGACCGGTTACAGTCCAGGCGGACTGGTCCGGCGATCCGAGGACAAACCTCACCGCTGGCGCCGGCGGCACCCGTCGATCGCTACGCCAGCACGCGGATGCTATGCTCGCGTGAGCTAGATGCTCCTCTTCATCATCTGAGGAGGTGCTCCACCTTCTGGATGACGATCCATGCAGATGTCGCGAACAACAAAACCATGAGGCCGATGCTCACGAAGTTGTTGTTCGAGAACTTCATCTGGATCATCAAATCGTTTTCTTTGTTGTTCTCATCAACCGGAACCGATACATTCTTCTTCGAGCGATGGTTCATACGTTCTTCTTCTCCAAGTAGAAACAACGACTGTCGTTCACTGAACGCGCGCGTGGATGCCCCCGCCTAGGAACTGGAGCACCTGCGCGCGCGGCCGTTTTGTGGCCGCGGCGCCATCACATCAGACCTGCGTGTGCGCGTCAACCAGCCACGCTGGCATTGATGGAATTCCGCTGCCTTAACGTATTATTGTCGACTCCCACCTCCTTTCCGGCGAGCCCTCGCCTGCAGCGTCGTCTGCCTCACAACCCGTCCTCCTGGCGATCGCCATCGCCGGCGGCACCAGTCCTACCGAAAGCACAAAGAGTTCCCCGGAGACGACGAGGCGCTTATCGCCTCGATCTCCCCCGGGTCCTCGTCGCTTCTCCCCGACTGCCTGCTCAAACGTTCCGTTTCTTGAGCAGTGAGCATAGTTTCAGGTGCCACGCCTGAAAGGCGTGCACCGACATTCGGGAGCGCCTGGCCGCCTGCTAGTCAAACCCGCGAAGCCCTCGTGCGTCAAGGAGAACCGCTACATCTTGGGATCTCCGGCCGAACAGGGCCCACATATGGGGTCCCGTCCGTCCGACCCACGTTTCGTAGCGTTCTCTGAGCAGCTCTGAACAAGTGCTACCCAACGGGCGCACAGATTGCTCACGGCTTTCCCCCGATAAAATCGCCTGCCGCCCGGAAAGCTACCCAACAATCCCCCACGCTCCCACCCCTCCTACAGCCGTCGCCCCCCCGAGTCAGTCGAGCTCCGCCGCTTTCCCGCAGTACGCGAGCACCCGCTCCCCCTCGCAGTGGATCGCGAGCGCGACCTCGCCGGCGAGCCCCCCGCAGCCCGACGAGCTCGAGCAGCGTCGGCACCGGCGGCGGGATGTACCGCGACGCCCGCACGATCGTCGGCTCGATAGCCGCCGCCTTCGGCCCGATCATCTGGCGCAGCTCGTGGAGCGCCCGCTCGAACCCGCCGAGCATGTCGACGAGCCCGCGCGCCTGCGCCTCCGCGCGACGACGTCGAGGAATGTCACGTAGATCACGTAGAGGTCGCGTTCCACCACCGCCCGCTCCCCCTCGTCGAGCCGGCGCGACGGGAAGAACAGGTCGGCCCACGCACCATCCTTCACGACGTCGGTCGAAACGCCGAGGCGCTCGAGCAGCGGGCCGAGCGCGCAGCGCGCCGATGACAACGCCGATGCTCCCCGTGATCGTCTGAGGTTGCGCGACGATCGCGTGCGCGGCCACCGCCACGTAGTACCCGCCGCTCGCCGCCACGTTCGACATGCACGCCACGACCGGCTTCACCTCCGCGGCCGGGCGGAGACCCGTCTGCCTCGGGCCAGGCCATGCTGACCCGCCTCCGTTGGCAGGTACGCCACGATGTCCTTGCTGCCCGCACGGAGCCGCGGCGATTTCTGGGACCGACCCCTACCCGTCCCCGCCTCCGCTTGGAGCTGCAGGCCCCGGCGCGGTTTGGGGGTGATGAGCGGCGAGCCGGAGGCGCCGAGCATGGCCGGGCGCCTCCGGCGCGTAGGTAAAAGAAGCCGGATCGCAGCGCGTAGGTAAAAGAAGCCGGATCGCAGCGCGAAGAAGTGTAGCGCAGCAAACCGGAAGGGTGGGGCCGCGAGCGTCGTGATGGCTCGGTCCTGGGCCGAAAGAGCGTGGTCCGGGGCGGCGCCGAGCGCGCTACGGGGCGCATCGGCGTGCCGTGGGCACACGTGTCCGTCCAGGCGTTGGTCTGGCCCGGGAGGCGCGTCGCGAGACGCTATGCGGCGTCACCGGGCGCCTTGCGGCGCAGAACGGTGCTCTTCCAGTACGGCGGCCCTCGGTTGGGAGAGCGTGCTGGGACGTCGGTCGGCTCGCCGAGCGCGGAGAGGAAGCGGGCGATGTTCCTTGGCTCGGTCACCATGGCGACGATGCCTTCATGATGCTCCTCCCTTCCTTGCGGAACCTGATGCGGGCAGCCGCTCCCTTTGCTCATTTCCCCGCGCCATCGCAGCCCGGAGGCGGAGCAGCGTGCCTCGGTCCAGCTCGAACCAACGAGCGCGACCGGCGCCGCCGCCGACGCGGCTGCGGAGCTGGCCCCTCCGCACCCAGCTGCGTGCGGCAGCGACGGTGACGCCGAGCCGAGCGGCAACGCCGCGGATGGAGTACAGGCCGTCCGAGCGCCGGAGGGGGCATGGATGGCGGCGTGCGCGTAGGGCGAGCGGCCGCTGGATTCCGAGGCGCACGCGCGCCTGGCAGACCAAGCTCTTGTTCCAGGCGAGATCGTGGACAGTGCACAAGTGCCGCCGGTTCAAGTCATTGGCAATCTCGGCGTCGCTCTTGCCCTGGGCAACGAGAGCGCGGATCCGCTCGACGACCTCGGGCGACGTGTCCGGGGAGATGCAGCTCCGCGGACGGTCCACCGTGACCTCCGTCACCGCGCCCGTCTTCCAGACCACCTGGATGCGCGTGCTTCGCGTAGGTGTCTCGCTCGGACTCAAGACCACCTCCTTCACGAGCATGCGCAGGAGGTTCTTGCGCTCCGCGTGCGTGGTCGTCGGAGCATCCCACACCCGGGTCAGATCCTTGGTGAGGGCAAGGATCCGATCGCGATCTTCCTCGGAGAGAGCGAGCTTGTGCGCATGCCGAGCTGCTTGGTACTCGTTTTCGAGTCGTTCGAGCTCCCGGAGCTTCTCGTTCCAGTCTCGCTCCAGCGTTCTGGCGACGACGCGGTTGTCGGGGTCAACCGCCTTGTATCGCCGCTCGGCGAGCCTCGCGTCGTACGTGAGCCGCTCGCGGCGCAACGCCCACTGCCGATCGACCTCCTGCGCTTGGCGCTCTGTCTCCCGAGCCACGGCGAGCGCGAGCTCGATCTCGGGGACGTGGACCGACTGGAGGAAGATCGCTGCCACCGCGCGATCGACGGCACGCGCCGACACCGACCAGCACCGACGGTTTGCGCCTGGCCGCACCGTGAGCGAGATGCAGGCGTACGCCGCCGTGGGGCCCCGGTGATACCGTGGCGACATGCGGCGGCCGCATCGGCCACAAATCACGATCCCCTGCAGCAAAGCGGATCCCTCCCGTGCAGGCCCCCGGGAGCCATTCAGCCGATTACCACCGAGCTTGCGCTGGTTGGCCACGAATTCGTCCCAGGTGATGTAGGCCGGGTGATGATCGCGCAGGCAGATCTTCCACTCCGACTCGGGGAGTCGACGAGTGCGGCGCCGGGCCTTGCCTTCGACCAACCCCGGGCGTGTCGCGCGACGCCCATAGACATACGCCCCCGCGTAGGCAGGGTTGTGAAGGATGTCGAGGATGTGGCTGAAGCCCGGAGCGACCCAGCGCACTTGCCCTGTCGCCTTGTCGAATGCGGGCAGCTGGAGCCCATGACGCTCGAAATAGCGAAGCACGCCGTACGCGCTGCCGTCGACGCGGAAGCGTTCGAGCACGAGCCGCACCGCGCGCTGGACCCGCTCATCCGGATCGAGGCGGAAGTGCGAGGTCTCCGCGTCCCATACGAAGCCGGTCGCCGGTGTGATGTGGAGTTCCCCGCGGCGTGCCTTGCTGAGCTTTCCGCCACCGAGGCGAAGGCGCATCCAGTATTGCTCGGCTTCGCTCATGGCCCCCTTGAGCCCCAAGAGGAGGCGATCGTCCGGATCGCCGGGCAAGTACGCGCTTTGCTCATCGACGATGACCACATCGGCCAGGCCGCAGAGATCGAGCAGCCGATGCCAGTCGGCGGACGACCTCGCCAACCGGGACACTTCGAGCGCGAAGAGCGCCCCGACGCGGCCTTCTGCCACATCCTGGGCGAGGCGCTGGAACCCGCTCCGGTCGTGCGTCGTCGTCCCGCTGCGCCCGAGATCGTCGTCCACGATCCGCACTCGCTCGGGCGGCCACCCAAGCTCGATTGCTCGATGGCCCAGAGCGTACTGCCGTACGGTTGACTCGTGGTTATCATGCACCTGCCGCAGCGTGCTCTGCCGGAGGTACACGACCGCCAGCCTCTCGAGGTGGGTCGCCTGGATCTTGTCCCTCATCGCTCCCCTCCGCGTCTGCGTCCTGCTCGCACACGATCTTGTGCACGAGCGAAGCCCACGCGGCGAGCATCTCCCACCGCACGGGCGGATCGAGGCTCGACCATGCCAGCGGGTGCGTCGGAGACAGCGCCGCGCTCGGCGCGCTGGGTCCGGGTGGTTGCGAGCTTGTCGGCGTCGTCATGCCTCACGTCAAGCGCCGCCTCGACCGCCATCGCCAGCCGTTGGAGGCCGGCCACGGCCAGACGCACGTCGCGGCCGTTGATTTGCAACACGACCCACGTGTTACCGAGCAGGCTGTTTGATGGGCGGAAGATCCGGCTCCGTGATGGCCATCGTCGACGTGGATCTGCGCTCACCGCGGTTGCAGCGAGGCGAGGCGCCGGGGCACCTCGGCGGACGCGGAGCGCCGGCGCACTCAGTCGATGTGGATGGGGAGGCGCTCATCGCCGTCGAGGACGGCGCGGTAGCGACCGAGGGCGTCGTCGAGCCGGTCGATGTAGTGGAGCACGACATCGACGGCGTAGGTGCGAGGGCACAGCGGATCAGGATCGTTCGGGTAGCTCGCGGTGAGGGCGTCGCGGGCGAGCGCGAGGGCGACGACGAGGGCGGCGACTGCGCTGCCTTCGACGTCGGCCCGCGGCGTGTCCCCCTCGGCCAGGGGGGCTGGGTTCATCCGGCCTCCTCTGCGTCCAGTTGGAGGATGCGGCTCAGGACATCGCGCTCGACGAGCTTGCGCTTCTTGCGTGCAGCGGCGCGGAGCGCGGCCGTGGCGAGTCGGTCGGTGTCGCGCAGGCTGCCGGCGGCCGCCTCGTGCAACATCGCGATCGCGTCCGAGGTGAAGAGCTCTTTCGTGCAGCCGACTCGGCCGAGACGTACACGCAGATAGTCGGCCGTGTCGTCCGGCGTGAGCGGGTCGATTGTCAATCGGTAGTGGAGGCGCGAATACAGGGAGCGATTGCGCCGCACGCGGAGCCGCTCGCTGAGCTCGGGCAAGCCAAGCAACACGAGCGAAAGCAACGCGCGGCTATCCCAGGCGTAATTGAGGAGTATGTGAAGATGGTCGAGCGTATCCTGATGAAGCAAGTGGGCCTCATCAAGGACGAAGACCGGAAATACGCGCTCCTTCGCGAGGTCCTCGACGTGCGTGCTGACCGCGTAGAAGACGTCTCCCGCGGTGCTGCAGCGAGCGAGACCGAGCGCCAGACAGAGCTGGCGATAGAAGTCCCGGCGTCCAAGCGTCACGTTGGCGCAGTAGGTCAAGCGAAACGTCTGCGGCGAAAGGGCATGACGGAGCGCGCGGAGGAGACACGTCTTGCCGACACCCGGGTCACCGGCGAGGAGCACGCTCTTTCTGGCGTGCACCGCTTCAATGAGCATCTCGAGTATCATCTGCTTGGACGGGGGAAGCCAGAGCTCGCCGTCTTCGACCTCCTTGGAAAAGGGCTCTGCGGTGAAGCTGAAGTAGCCACAAAAGTCCACGGTCATTCCTCCTCGTCATCGCGGGGCTTTCGTCCGAGAGCCTTGTCCAGTAGTGTCTTCGGCGGGTCGAAGGGGACGCGCGCCTCGTGCGTGACATCGAGGTTGCAGGCCGGCCGCGGGCGACGAGCGTTCTTCACCGGATCGACGCGGTGCAGGGCGAAGCGTTTGCCCTCGTGTTCGATCCAGGGCGGCTCGTTCGGCGTGACGAGGCATCGCGACACCGTGACGAGGTGGCCGGCGAGGAAGCCGAGATCGGTCTCCCAGTCCTCGCCATCCATCGAGAGCGTGCTGTCACGCCGGACGCGCCGGCGGGCCTGGGTCGTGAGCGCGTCGCGCAGCTTCCGCTCGTCGAGGTCGTCGGTGACGTGGGGATACTCCTCGTAGACCTGCGCGGGGGACTTGCCGAAGAGCGCCGCGTGCGGGGTGCGGTGGTAGTGCTCGTCGCCCCAGGCGTAGAGCCGGACGTTGAGGTCGTGCAGCGAGCCGAGCGCTCCGGTGAAGTCCAGGCACCTCTGGCGCAACGTCCTCCAGAAGCGCTCCATCTTGCCGCGTGCAGGGGCGTCGTAGGGACGGGCGTGGATCAGGGTGGTGCCGAGTCGCTCACACGCCAGGTGCAAGGTGTGCCCGCGGTAGGTCGAGCCGTTGTCCAGGTAGAGGGCGTCGGGAGCGCCGTGCTTGCGCAGCGCCCGGATGAAGAGCGCCAGCATGTCGACCTCCCGCTCGGCGCTCATCGCCTCGATCGCGAGGATGTACCGGGAGGCGTCGTCGAGCAGCGCGTGGATCCGCACCGGCGCCGGGCTGCCGCCAACGAGGATCGGTGACGCGTGACACACGTCGCCGTGCCACAGAGCGCCGGGGTGCTCGGCCTGCCAGCGCAGCCTCACCTTGCCGCCCGTGCGATCGCGCAGCGCCACGCGATCGAGGCGGTGTTCGGCGTACAGGCGTCGCACCGTGGTGGCGGAGATGGCCTCCTTGTCGATCCGGCCGGACGCGATCAGGGTGTCGAGGATGAGCGAGACCGAGGCGCTCGGGTGCTCTTCTCGAATGTCGAGCAGCATCTGCCGTTGCTCGGGGGTGAGCTCGCGCGCCCGTCCCTTGTCCTTGCGGGGCTTGGGGCGCAAGCCTTCGAGACCTTCGGTCTTGTACGCGTAGTACCAGCGCTCGAGCGTGGGGACCGAGTAGGAGCGCGGAGAATGGGCGCGCGGGGGGCGAAACCGCTGCTTGCTCAGGTCGGCGAGCGCTTCGGCGAGCTCTCCGCGGTCGAGCTCGCGGTGCATGAGCGAGCCGATGATCTCACTGCGATAGAGCGCTACCGCTTCCGCGTGATCCTTCGGCTTGAGGGGGTCTTGCACGTCGTGTCCTTTCCGCGCCGGTGACACCGCACCGGCCGCACAGCCATCCAAGCGCAAAGCGCCCCGCCGACCGAGGATCCAACCGGGTGGGGCCCGAGATGAGCCCGACAAGCAGGCCGCTCGCCATCACGCAGCCCGCGCGGCGCCGGCCATGACGGCGGCCTCGGGGACCTCGGCGGCGGGGGGCGCCATCGCGAGGAGCGTCATCGCGGCCCGCTCGGCCCGCTGCCGCAGTGAAGAAGCGAGGGGACTGGGGCGGACCGACGGAAAGAGGCGCCCCTGGTCGATGGCGAGCAACCAGCGCCGCACGGTCACCCAGCTGTCGGCATCGAAGCTGGCGGACCAGGGGCTGACGCGCCGCCGCACCTCGATGAGCGCTGCACCGGCGGCGCCGACGAGCAGCAGGGCCAGACCGATCGCCGTCGCGGCGAAGTGCCGTCGCGGTGCGACTCCCCGCGGCACGACCGTGATCGTGGCGCCGCAACGGCGGCATCGATAGCGGCGCGCCTCGATCGTGACGAGCCCGCCACGCTCGCCGGCAGCCAGCGGCCCGCGCACCTGCCGGGACCGCGAGCCGTGACCCCACAGCCCCAACCCGCCCCCCAGCGGGCAAGCCGCAGCGCCGCAGCGCGGGCAGCGGGCTGGCCGCGCGCGAGCTACGGTGGGCGGTGAAGCGGCCAGCTTTTGACATCGAGGTCCAAATGGACGATCTGTTGGGGGCTCCGCTCTTTCAAGCGATTCGGAGCACGACGGGAGGAGGCACGCGGCCAAAACGAGCTCCTCCCGTCGCCTATTTTGTGGCCGACGCCGCGCCGATGCTCCGCTCCTGTCGCTGACCTACCCCATGGGTTACGTGGACGGGTGAGGAGTCGTGCTGGTAATTTTTGATGGGTGAACGGAATGCACAACGCCCTCTCTGGCGTGGGAGCCGCAACTCGCTGCCGCTGTCGTTTCAGCACGAGCTAAGCTGAGAATTTTGTTGGTCCCAGCGCAATGCATAGCCGGGGAACGCCCTGACAGCTTGCCGCCCCCGGACAACGCCGCCATCGAGCAGGATCCGCCTCGGCGATGGCGCGCTGCGGTGGGCCGGCCGCCCCGCCATCAACGAGCTGGATCGACAAGCGCACCATCGGCATCAACAACGGTGCTCAGTAACACCACGGGGCCGCTCGATCGGTCCATTCGAGCGGCACGCGGAAAGGTCCGCCATCCGGGTGCTCGACGTCGACGTAGCCCTCGCCCTCGCGGACGCGCACCAGCCGGACCAACGGGAGTGGCCTGCCACGAAGCGGGTGCGCGGGCAGGACGATGGTCACACTGTCGCAGGATGGACCAGCCGTATGAGCAGTCTGCGGGTCGCGTCGCGATGAGCTTCATCCGCCCCTTGCAAGCTGGGCACTCGAGGACATCGATCGCACATGTGCGGCGCAAGCGCTCGGCGCGGTTTGTCGACCGCCCGATAGCCGCCACGCTTGCGTTTCGGAGCGGCGTCATCGTCCGTCTTCGTAGACTCTTCTGGCTTCGCAGGGCGCGGTCCGATGCGCTTGCGCGCCAACGTGGGCGACTCGCCGACGCGAGCACGCCCGTGTACTTGACGGTGTGAAAGCGCGGCGGCGGAACGCTGGCCGCGGCACGGATACTTCCCGGATCGCGTCGCGCTCGGCAACGCGGGCTTCCACCGAGCCCACTGCGGGGGCTGCGGCAATGTGTGCAGCGGGCAGTGCGTGGACGGCGTGTGCACCGACGCCAGCGCCGACCGCGTGCTCATCGCCGGGGTGTCTTTCATCCCGGGCTGGAACGACGACATACGGGCGGAGCTCGCTCGCACCGGCGCGTTCTCGGCGGTGGATGTCTACGACATCGGAGAGGCGACGCCGACCGTGGAAGAGCTTCAAGCCTACGACGCGGTCCTCGTCTATATGTATGGCTTCCCGCATGATGGCGGTGCCCTGGGCGAAAATCTGGTCTCGTACTTCGATGGCGGTGGCAGGGTCGTGGTCGCGAACTGGATCAGCGGCAGCACCATCCTCGGCGAGCGCTGGGGATCCGAAGGCTTTGCACTCCTGGATCCCATCGGGATGCAAACGTTCACGGAGACGGCTCCTCTGGGCATCAACGAGCCCGGGAGCCCTCTGGTCGCCGGCGTGACGTCGCTCAGGGCGGCCAATGCTTCCCTGGGCAGCGGCGGCCCCATCAACGGCGGCGTCGTCGTCGCGACGTGGGGCAGCGGCGTGCCGTTGATCCTACGCGACTTCAAGGACGGCCGCGCGCGCGTGGAGCTCAATATGCTCCCCGTCTCCAGGGCGTCGAGGGACGGCTTCTGGGTCGGTGACGGCGCCGACATCATGAGAAACGCGCTGCTGTTCGAGTAGTCACAAGGCTTGGTACTACGGTCCCCCGTCGTACCATCGCGGTCCCGTCGCACCGTCGCCGGCGCTGATCTGGTGTGGCCCAGCGGGGCGCCCTCCGCCGCCGCGTCGCCCGCGGTGAAAGCTCTCTCCCCTGTTCGAGGAACAGGGCAGTGGAGGAAACGAATTCAGATGTAACAACGCCCTGTCAAGAAAGCATCACTCGTGCCAATTCGTGCTCTATAAGGACTTCTTGTTCTTGTCCTTGTTCTTTCCGGGACCGCCGCTCTTGGATCGCCGAGATGGATCCGGTGAGCGGTCGGCGCTCCGCGCGCGAGCTCGGATCTCGCTGCGCGGCACGTCCGATGTTCGCGCGGTGAGGCGAGGGGGGAGCAGGACCTCTCGCGCGACCTTCCCGCCCGCCAGCATTTCAAGGAGCAGCCGGACCGCTTCGCGTCCTATCGCGCCGACGTCCTGATCGACGGTCGCGACGGGATAGCGCAAGAGATCGGCCATCAGGATGTCATCGAATCCGACGACGTCGATCTCGTCGGGAACGGAGAGGCCGGCGGCGCGGATGGCCCGCAGGGTCCCGACAGTGGTGCAGAAATTTGCTGCGTAGACGGCCAGAGGTCCACGCAGCCGCTGGAGAAGCTCGACCATGCGCGTCTCGGCCTCTTCCGGGGTGGCCTCCTTCAACTCCTCGATGGCCGCCGCCTCGACGCCGCTCCGCGTCAACTCCGCCCGGAACCCGTCGAGACGATGTCGGTAGGTGGGGATGTCGAGCGGGCCGCCGATGTAGACGAGCGACCGATCCTTGTGCCTGAGAAGGTGGCGGAGCGCCAGCACCGAGCCGGCGGCGTGATCGGTGCGCACGCACGCGACGTCGAGGTCCGGGACCGCCCGGTCGATCTGCACAAAGGGAAGTCCCTGCTTGTGCGCCGCGATGAGATCGCAATCCCCTCCGGAAACCGGGGACACGATGAGCCCATCCACCCGGGACTCGTGCACGAGCTGCAACGCGCGACGCTGGCGCCCTGCGTTGCCGGCCAGGTGGCTCACCACGAGGGCGTAGCCGTGGAGCTCGGCCTCGCGCTCGGCGCCGACGGCTATCCCGGCCCAGATCGGGTTCGACAGGTCTTCGACGGCGAGGGAGATCGCGTACGATTTTTGCTCCCGGAACGCCTGGGCCATGGCGTTGGTCCGATAACCCAGCTTCTGGGCCAGCGTCCAGACCCGCTCCACCGTGGCGGCGCTGATGCGAAATTTCGCATGCTTGCCCGTCAGCACGTGAGACACCGTGGTCTGGGACAACCCCAGGCGTTCGGCGATGTCCTTCATACGGATCGGACGCAGACCGGGCACGTGCGGGGGGTCGGGGTCGGGGGGATCGTTCAAGCGCGCGCTCCGTTTAGCTAATTCGGATTAGCTGTTGACGCTAGCACGGGCATGCATAGTATTGAAGCGGAATACGCGGTCGGTGTTTGCGGTCCCCCGCGCGCGCGGGAGCCATGAGCGCTGGTCGGGTCCGACGCGCGACTGGACGCCGGTTGGCGCTGTCCGCCTCGGTCCGCGCAGACCTGACGAGCCCAGTGGGACTCGTGGCAAGGGGGCGCCCACAGCGTAAGTGGACGCCGATGCGACAACAACCGTGACGCTGATTGGCGGGCTGGAGCGGCAAGACCATCCTGGCTCAAGCCCGCCTGCTCCAGGAGACAGCGATGACACAGAGCGAGCCGGTGATCTTGGGCTTCATGGGCAACCGGGGCTTCTTTCCGACGGAGTTTGCGGAGGACGGAGCGAAGGCCACCCAGTCGGCTGTGGGCCATGTGCTCGGCGGGCGCGTGCGCTACGTCGAGCTCGGCAACGTCGAGACCTACGCCGACGCGCGCGCGGCCGCGGGCGTCGCCCAGCAGTACCGCCGCACCCCCGACGGCGGCGGGGCCATTGGCGTCATCTGCTCGATGTACAATTTCTCCGATGAAAACGGGATTCGTGACTTTCTGCGGCTGGCCGACCTCGATGTGCCGGTGCTGCTGCACACAGAGCCTGACGTGCGCGGTCTGGGACGCATGGGACAGAAGGGCCGGCGGGACGGGGCGTGCGGGCGCTTCTCGGCCGCCAACGCGCTCCGCCACATCGGCTACCCGTACACCCTCACGTCCAAGCATTGCGAAGCCGTCAGCTCGGCAGCCTTCGCGGACGATCTCCACGCCTTCTACGCGAGCTGCGTTCTGGCATCGAAGTTCCGTCGCCGGGGCCGCGGCGTGCGCCTCGGGCTGGTGGGCTCGGGGCCCGACGCGTTCCAGACGGTCACAAACGTCTCCACCGAGCTGCTGGGGCACATGGGCCTGAGCACGGTCGGCCTGGAGTTGATCGCGCTCGATCGACAGATGCGCAAGGTCTCGCCGCGCGAGCTATCCACTCAGCTGGAAGCGGTCTCCGGCTACATGGCAGCGGCTGACGTTCCGCGCGCCTCGCTGGAGGCGATCGCCCGGATGGGCGTCGTCTTCGATCGCTTCGTGAAAGAGAACGACCTCGACGGCATCGCGGTGCGCTGCTGGACGGAGATGCAGAAGTACCAGATCGGCGGAGAGGTGGGCGTGATGCCCTGCACCTGCATGAGCATGCTCTCGGACAAGCTCATTCCCGCCGCCTGCGAGACCGACATCGCGGGCTGGATGGGGATGTACATGCTCCAGTGCGCTTCCGGGCTCGTGCCGCTGCTCGGCGACTGGAACAACATGTACGATGACGAGCGCGAGGAGGTGGATCTCTTCCACTGCGGCGTCTGGGCCAAGAGCGTGATGCGCCCCGGCGCCCGCATCACCCGCCAGGAGATCCTGGCCACCCAGGCCGACATCGGCGCGGAGAACACCTGGGGCGCGGTCGACGGCGAGCTCAAGGCGGGCACCTGCGCTTTTCTGAGACCTTGCACCAACGCGCGCGAAGGCAGCGTGTTCCTCTACGGCGGGGTGGGCCGGGTCAGCGAGGAAGGCATCGACACGTTCGGCACGCGCGGCCGCATCCAGATCCCGCGCATTCAGGAGCTCTTTCGCTATTTGACGCAGCCCGAGCGGGCGGTGGAGCACCACACCGCCCTCGTGGTCGGGACCCACAAGAACATCGAGCTGACGATGAAAGCGATTCGAGACGCGGTGCCCTACATCAATGCCCAAGCGGGCCTCAGCCGCAGCGGCCAGGCGCTGGTTGATTTTTACGAGCACAGCCAGGTGGGCGAGCTCTGAGGCCGGAGCTCAGGTCGCCTGCGTGCGCGCGCGGATTCGCTCCCGACCGCCGACGGTCACGCTCCACGGCAGCGGGCGCGGACTGGCGCAGCCACGACGGCGCACGATCGCGGACCACCGCAGGCCGGTCCTCGTCGAGGCAAGGAGGTCGGCGACCTCGACGAGAAACGTGCCCAGGTCGCGCCTAGAACGCCCCCAGCACGCCGACCCCGCCCCCATCCGGGCCGATGAGCGGCACCACGCGCGCCTGCACGCGCCCCGGCCGCGCCCCGGCCGCGCTCGCGCCCTCCGTTCCCGACCGGCCCGACGTCAGCACCAGGATCACCCCCGCGCCGATCGCGGCGACGCCCACGCCGATGCCGATCGTCGACACGAGCGCCTTGGTCTCCGCCGCGTCGATCTCCGCGCGACCCAGAGGAGAGCACTGCTTGCCCGGACAGAGCGCCGCGTCCTTCTCCGCGTCGCCAGCCTGCCCCGCGGCGAGGATCCCGAACACGGCACCGACGCCGAGCACCGCCGCGCCGGCGCCCCCGATCACGAAGCCCGCGGTGCGCAGTCCTCCTCCGCCGCCGCCGCCGGCGCTGCCGGCGTCGCCGCCCGCCGCCGGCCCCCGCGGCGCGGTGGTCGTCTTCGCGGGGGGCGCGGGCTGGAGCTTCGGGACGGCGATCGCCTTCAGATCGGCGCTCTCGCCGACCTGCACGGTCGTCGACCACACCGAGTAGCCGCTCGCGGTCGCCTCGACCTGGTGCGACCCAGGATCGATCGGGATCGGCGTGCCGAGCGCGGCCGCGGGGATGTCGTACCCGTCGATGCGGACCAGCAGGCCCGGCGTGCCCTCCGCGACGAGCTGGATCTTCGAGAGCCTCGGCTCCAGCGCGTCGATGTGCTCCTGCGCGAACGCCTCGCGCGCGGCGTTGCCCTCCTTCTTCGAGGCGAAGAGCGCCTCCTTGAACTGCCCCCACGCCGTCGCCGTCCTGCCGAGCCCCTCGTTGCACAGCGCCAGGTTGAGCAGCGTGCCCGTGCCGGGCCGCAGCCGCTGGCTCTCCGCCAGCTTGGGACACGCCTCGGCGTACGACTTCGCCTCCATCAGGCGGCGCCCCTCCTCGAACAGCGTCTGGGCCAGCGTCGGATCGCCGCCCATGCCCTGCGCCGCAGCGCCCGCGGGCGCGAGCAGGGCGGCCGAGGCGAGGACGACCGAGGCGAGGACGAGTCGAGCGCGACGGATCGCGCGGGGCGCATGCAATCTCGAGAAGATCATGGGGGTGGCTCAGTGCGGGTCGTTCAGGTCGATGCCCTGGGGAGGACGCTGGGTCGCTGGAGGTGGCACGGAGCGGCCAGCCGGCCCGCTGCGCCCCGCCGGCGCCCGCGGAGGCGCCGCCCTCGTCGGCACCGACGCCGGCGAGGCTGACGCCGAGGCGCTCGCCGCCGCCGAGGCGCTCGCCGCCGCCGAGGCGCTCGCCGCCGCCGAGGCGCTCGCCGCGGCAGTGTCCGTCGCCACCCCCGTCGGCAGGATCGTCGGCCCGTCCGGCGTCGCCGCCCCGGGGTCGGACGCCGGCCGCTCCGGGGTCGGCGCAGGCGCGGCGGTCTCCGTCGCGCTCGCGGTCGTCGCCTGCGCCGCCGCCGCGCCGCCCGCGTCGTCCGCGCCGCCCCGGCGCAGCATGAACACGCTGACCGCGAGCACCCCGAGGACGAGCGCCGCCGAGAGCAGCGTGATCGCGATGATCACGGCAGGGGAGGCCGGCAACCCGGGGATCCGGCGCCCGTCCGACGAGATCCCCAGGTGGGTCGACGAGGCGAAGGTCGCGGCGGCGCGCGAGCTCATCGGCGCGCTGTACGGACCGGGGACGATCTGCTGATGCGGCGCGGGACCTTCGGGCGGCACCGGGCTGAGCCTGCCGCCATCGCCGGGCGGCGCGCCCGGGGGGCCGAAGGCCGGCGACGACGGCCGGGCAAACGGCGAGGACGGGTGCGGGAACGGCGTCGTCGCGGAGGCGACCGGCGATGGCGAGAACGGCGACGGCGGGTGGGGGTAGGGGGTCGCCGCAAAGGCGACCGGCGACGGCTGCGAGAACGGCGCCGCCGCGTCGGGGAGCGGCGTCCCGGGGCGCTGCGGCGGCGCTGCGGCGGCCTGACCGGCCGCCGCAGGCGACGAGAGCCCCGGCCACGACGGCTCGCGGAGCGCCGGCGCCGAGGCCCGCGCGTCCACGACCGAGAACGAGGGCTGCGACGCGCGGTGCCCGCCGGCGGCCGCGGCGTGCAGCGACAGGCCGCCCATGCGCGCGATCCGGACGAGCGTCGGGTACGTGCGCGCGGGCGCGAACGGGGCGAGCGCCACGACGAGCTCGGCGACCGACGCGTACCGTTGATCGCGCTCGCGGGCATAGGCCCTCTCCAGCACGGTCGCGAGCGGGGCGGGCACGTCGGGGCGCATGTCCCGGAGCGGCGTCGGCGTGCCGGTCAGCACCTCCGCGCAGAGCTGCGGCAGCGTCTCGGCGTGGTACGGCTGCCGGCCGGCGAGCAGCTCGTAGAGCGAGACGCCGAGCGCATAGATGTCGGTCCGGTGGTCCACCGAGCGCGTCTGCCGCATCTGCTCCGGCGACATGTACAGCGCCGAGCCCAGCGCCGCGTCCGTGCCCGTCAGGATGTCGACGGCGCCGGTCGCCATCTTCGAGATGCCGAAGTCGAGCACCTTGACGAGCGGCGAGCCGTCGATCCGCGTCGTCAAAAACAGGTTCGCCGGCTTGAGATCGCGGTGCACGATGCCGAGCCCGTGGGCCTCGGCGATCGCCTCGCTGCCCTGGACGATGTAGTCGACAGCGTCCTCCAGGCCGAGCACGCCCTGGTCCTGGAGCAGGCGCGCGAGATCGCTCCCGGTCAGGAACTCCATGACCATGTACGGGGCGCCGTTCTCGAGCGTGCCGACGTCCGAAACACGGGCGACATGCTCGCTCTTGATCTTCATGCCCGCCTTCGCCTCGCGCAGGAAGCGGCCCGCCCCCTCCGGGTGCCGGCTGAGCTGGGGCAGCAGGAACTTCAGCGCGACCCGCTCGTCGAGCACGATGTGCCGCGCCTCGACGACCACCCCCATGCCGCCCTGGCCGATGATCCGCTCCACGCGGTACTTGCCGGCGAGCACGGTCCCCGGCTCGACCGGGGCCAGCGAGGGCTGTTTCGTCTCGGAACCCGACACAGCGGGCGATGATCACCGCTTCGCCCTCGGACGGCAAGCGCGCGGCGCCGGTGGTGGGTCGCGGCGTCGCACGGCCGGCAGAACAACGCGAAAGATGCAGCAACGCGCGCCGCCGCGCGGCCGCTCCGCGCACGATCACGCCGCCGCTCGTCGCGCCGCCTCCGCACGCGCGCGCCGCCTCCGGATACCCGCGTCGCCGCGCCCGCCACACGCCGGCGTCTTCGCGCCGCTACACCGCCGCATTCTCGCTGAATCCTTCAGGAAACGAACGCGCCGTGCGTCCAGAACACGTCGCGGAGAGCGAGACGGAACGGGGGCAACTCTGTTTGGATAGGGCCACCCCCGGAGAGAACCACCGTGCGCCTGCTCATCCAGCACCGGACCCGTTACACCTATCCCAGTCCCGCCTCGCTCGGCCCGCACCTCATCCGGTTGCGGCCCGCGACGCATGCGAAGGCGAAGATCGAGTCGTACAGCCTGAAGCTCGACCCGCACATCGCGGCGCACTGGCAGCAGGACCCGTACGGCAACCATGTTGCCCGGGTGCTCCTGCCCGCGGGGGAGCGCGCCCCGCACCTCGACATCCTCGTCGAGCTCGCGGTCAGCGTGCGCCCCGTCAACCCGTTCGACTTCTTCGTCGATGAGCGCGCGGAGCAGGTCCCGTTCGCGTATCCGGCCGAGCTCAAGCAGGACCTCGCCCCCTTCCTCGACAGCGCCGATCCGTCGATCGCGCGCGGCCCGCTGCTCGACGAGTTCCTCGCCGGGCTGCCGTCGCAGGGCCACACCGTGACGCTCCTCGTCGCGCTGAACACCGCCGTGAACCGGCGCATCAAGTACGTCATCCGCGAGGAGGCCGGCATCTGGACGCCGGAGGAGACGCTCGCGCAAGGGCGCGGCAGCTGCCGCGACTCGGCGACGCTGCTCATCGCCGCCCTCAGGTCCCGCGGGCTCGCCGCGCGCTTCGTGAGCGGCTACCTCGTGCAGCTGACCGACGAGGGGATGATCCCCGACCAGCCGCGCGGCGTCAGCCGCGACGTCGTCGACCTGCACGCGTGGGCCGAGGTCTTCCTGCCCGGCGCGGGCTGGATCGGCCTCGACGCGACGAGCGGCCTGCTCTGCGGCGAAGGCCACATCCCGCTCGCCTGCACCGCCTCGCCCGCGCTCGCGTCGCCGGTCGAGGGCACGAGCGACACGCGCGCGAGCGACGTGACCTTCGAGATGAAGGTCGGGCGCCTCGGCCACGAGCCGCGGCCCACGACGCCCTACGAGGAGCCCGTGTGGCAGGAGCTCCTCTCGGTGGCGGATCGCGCCGACGAGCGGCTCGCCGCCGCGGGGCTGACCCTGACCATGGGCGGCGAGCCGACCTTCAACTCGCGCGAGTACCCGGACGCGCCGGAGTGGCGCGAGGGCGCGCTCGGCGCGACGAAATGGTCGCAGGGGCTCCGGCTCGCGCACGAGCTACGGCGCCGGATCACGCCGGGCGGCGTCCTGCTGCTGCGCGCCGGCAAGCACTACCCCGGCGAGAGCCTGCCCCGCTGGGCCCTCGAGATCGTCGGCCGGCGCGACGGCGTCCCGCTCTGGACCGAGATGTCCGGGGCGCGCCACGCGGACCCCGCGGTCGCGCCGAGCCGCTCGTCGCGCGGGAAGAACGTCGCGCTCTCGCGGAAGTTCGCCGAGGCGCTCGCGACGCGGCTCGGGCTGACCGAGTTCCTGCTGCCCGCCTACGAGGACCCCTGGCGCCACCTCCAGGACGAGGCGAGCTTGCCCACCGAGGTCGACCCGCTCAAGGCGAACCTCGACGACCCGGAGGAGCGGCGGCGCCTCGCGCGGGTGCTCGATCGGGGGCTCGGCAGCGAGGCCGGCTTCGTCCTGCCCCTCACGCGCCAGTGGGGGGCGTGGATCAGCGAGCGCTGGGGCTTCCGGCGCGGGAACCTCTTCCTGATCCCGGGCGACAGCGCCCTCGGCCTGCGCCTGCCGCTCCGCTCGCTCGTCGCGGTGGCCCCGCCGCCGCCCCTCGAGGAGCTCGTGTCGCCGCCCGATCCGCGGCGCGGCGAGCCCGAGGCCGACGAGGAGGAAGCGAAGCAGCGCCGCGTCGAGCGGCTGCACGACGACGGCGAGCCGGAGCACGCCGAGACGGCGCGCGCGCGGGCGGCGCAGCGGCACGCCCACGAGGGCAAGCGCGCGGCGCAGGCCCAGCGCGCGGCGCCGGCCGCGGGGCGATCGGGCTACGGGGTGCGCACGGCGCTCTGCGTCGAGACGCGCGACGGCGCGGTCCACGTCTTCCTGCCGCCGCTCCTCGCGCCGGCCGACTTCTTCGAGCTCATCGCGGCGATCGACGCGACCCGCCAGGAGACGGGCATCGACGTGCTGCTCGAGGGGTACCCGCCGCCGCCCGGCGCGGACGTGCTCCGCTTCTCGGTGACGCCGGACCCGGGCGTGCTCGAGGTGAACCTGCCGCCGACCGACGGGGTGCGCAAATACGCGTCGCTCCTGGAGACGGTGTTCGACGCGTCGCTCCACAGCGGCCTGCACTGCGAGAAGTACCTCGTCGACGGGCGCATGGCGGGCAGCGGGGGCGGCCACCACCTCACGTTCGGCGGCCCGACGCCGCGCTCGAGCCCCTTCCTGCGCCGGCCGGATCTGCTGGCGAGCCTGCTCACCTTCAACCAGCACCACCCGTCGCTCTCGTACATGTTCGCCGGCCTGTTCGTCGGCCCGACGTCGCAGGCGCCGCGCGTGGACGAGGCGCGGCACGAGAACCTCTACGAGCTGGAGATCGCGCTCGCGCGCGCGTTCGAGCGGCGCGAGGACGAGCCGCCGTGGCTCTCGGACCTCCTGTTCCGCCACCTGCTCGTGGACATGACGGGCAACACGCACCGCGCCGAGGTGAGCATCGACAAGCTGTTCGACCCGCAGACGGCGCACGGCCGGCAGGGGCTCATCGAGCTGCGCGCGTTCGAGATGCCGCCGCACTTCCGGATGGCGGTCGCGCAGTCGCTGCTCGTCCGCACGCTCTTGGCCTCGTTCGCCGAGGAGCCGTACACGGGCCCGCTCGTGCGCTGGGGCCAGGCGCTGCACGACCGCTTCCTCCTGCCGTACTACCTGTGGCGCGACTTCGAGGACGTGCTCGATCACCTGAAGGGGCGCGGGCTCGCGCTGCCCGCGGACGCGTACCGCCCGTTCATCGAGCTGCGCTGCCCGGTGGTGGGCACGCTGCACGCCGGCGACGTGATGCTGGAGGTGCGCAACGCGATCGAGCCGTGGAACGTGCTCGGCGAGGAGCTGACCACGACGGGCACGTCGCGCTACGTGGACTCGTCGATGGAGCGCATCGAGGTGCGGGTGCAGGGGCTCACGCCGGAGCGCCACACGGTGCTCGTGAACGGCCACGTGCTGCCGCTCCGGCCGACGGGGACGGCGGGCGAGCTCGTGGGCGGCGTGCGGTTCCGCGCCTGGGCGCCGCCGCACAGCCTGCACGCGCACCTCGGCATCCACCACCCGGTCCACCTCGACCTCCTCGACACGTGGGCCAAGCGCTCGATCGGCGCGTGCGCCTACCACGTGTGGCACCCGGAGGGCCGCGCCTACGACGCGGCGCCGCTCACGCGGTTCGAGGCGTCGGCGCGGCGCGCGCAGCGGTTCACGATCGAGGGGCCGACGCCCTGGCCGGTGACGGGGAAGCCGGCGTCCCCCCACGCCGACGCGCCGTACACGCTGGATCTGCGGCGCTACCCGGTGGATCGGCCGCCGCCGAAGCCGCCGAAGCCCGAAGACGAGGGGTGACCGAGGTGGGAGACCTGGTGGGCGCCGAGGTCAGGGCGGCCCGGGCGGGCGCCGCGAGCGCGCGCATGTCCCCGAGCCAGGCGAGGCGGCTGGCCGCCGGGTCATCGTCGTCGCTGTAGCCGGCGATCAGGGGAATGGACGACAGCGAGAGAACGAGCGCGGGTCGCCGGAAGAATCTTATGGCCGCTCGTGCGGCCGGGTAGGGGGAGCTCCGATCCAGAGTGCAGGCTGCGACCGATGGTCGGGCTGGCCTGCCGTTCCTATTGCCATGTACCGCCGGGAGCGCGAGCGGCCTCCCACCACGAAACGGTATCAGGAGGAGGCATGCGGAACACTGGACCGAGCGAGGATCCGAAGGGCGCCGGCCCGAAGCCGCCTTTCGAGGGCAAGAGCCAGGACCGGCCCGGTATCGAGGCCAGGATGGATCCGAGGCCCGATTACGGCGAGTCGTCGTACAAGGGGCTCGGCCGGCTGAAGGACCGCGTCGCGCTGATCACCGGCGGCGACAGCGGGATCGGCCGCGCCGTCGCGCTCGCGTTCGCCCGGGAGGGGGCCCGCGTGGCGATCTCTTACCTGAGCGAGCACGAGGACGCGAAGGAGACGGCGCGGGTCGTCAGGGAGGCGGGGCGCGATGCGATCACGATCCCCGGGGATCTGGCCGACGAGGCCCATTGCCGGAAGGTGGTCGAGGAGACGGCGCGCGAGTTCGGGCGGATCGACATCCTTGTGAACAACGCGGCGGAGCAGGGCAAGGCCGCCGAGCGGTTCGAGGACATCGACGCCGCGCGCCTGGAGCGCACGTTCCGCGTGAACATCCTCGCGATGTTCCACCTCGTCCGGCTCGCGCTGCCGCACATGAAGGAAGGCAGCGCGATCATCAACGTCGCCTCGATCCAGGCGTATCAGCCGAGCCCGAGCATCCTCGATTATGCGTCCACGAAGGGGGCGATCGTCACCTTCAGCAAGGGCCTGGCGCAGGACCTGATCAAGCGCGGCATCCGGGTCAACACCGTGGCGCCCGGCCCCGTCTGGACGCCGCTCATCCAGCAATCGTTCCCGGAGGAGAAGGTGGCCACCTTCGGCAAGGACTCCCCGATGCAGCGCCCTGCGCAGCCGGCCGAGCTCGCCCCTGCGTTCGTGTTCCTGGCCTCGAACGAGGCCAGCTACATCAACGGCGAGGTGCTCGGCGTCACGGGCGGCAAGCCGCTCTAGGACCTGCTGAACTGCGTCAGATCGACGCGGACACCGAGGTGGAGGAGCGCCTCCTCGGGCCGGGTGAAGGTGCCCACCGGACTGACATGCCCCTTCGAGAGCCGCTCCACCTGGAGCACCCCGATCGCGCTCTTCAGGAGGACCGCCGTCTTCTTGAACCCGTGCATCAACCGCGTGTGAGACGGCGCGAACGTCGCCTCGAACCGGTCGTCGTTGCGCATTGGTGCGTCCCGGGCGTCCACGAGCAGCAGAGAACGCGGTCTGGAGATGATCCCGAGCGCCTGCTCCATGCGCTGGAAGTTCTGCTCGACTTCCCCGAGGCTCGGATAGGGCGGCGAAAACCGCTTGAGGAACACGAGCTGCTGGGCCGGGTCGTGGTAGACGGCCGTGTACGGGTTCCGCTCGAGCTCGATCAATCCGCGGAGAGGCACAGCCAGATGTTAGGCCCATTCCTCTTTGGCGTCGACCCTCGCGGCGCCGCGCCGCGGACCGCGGCGGCTCACCGCTCCTCACAATCGACGCTGCACTGCGCCCCTTCGCACGCGAAGACCTCGGCGGCGGCGGGCGCGCCGCTCTCGTACAGCATGGCGCACTCCCCGGGGCAATCGGCGTCGTCGGCGGCGCACGCGTCGGTGCACGCGAGCAGCGCCCTGCACACCGGGTCGGCGACGCACGCGTTCATCTCGGCGGCGCACCGCGCGTGAAGGCAGGACCCGCAGGGAGGCAACGGAGCGCGCGACGGGCACTGCACATTGCACCGCTCGGCCGCACAGCCGCCTTCGAGCAAGACGTCGGAGATGCCCTCCTTGTGCGCGGTCATGCACGTCTGCCGGCACGGCTCGTCTCCCGTGGCGCAGCCGAGAAAGCAGTTGGCCAGCGCGTCGCACTCCGTGCTCCGCTGGCACGCGCAATAGCTCTCCTGACAGCGCAGCGCGAGGCACGTCGTGCACGGGTCGCCGAGCGAAGCGCAGGCGTACTCCGGCTCTCCGCCCGCCCCGCCGCCGGTCGCCACGGAGCTCGCCCCGCCGCTTCCCCCGGCGCCCGCGCCGCCCGCGCCCGCGCCGCCGACCCCGCCCGCGCCGCCGACCCCGCCCGTGCCCGTGCCGCCAGCCCCGCCCGCGCCCGCGCCGCCGGCCCCGCCCGCCCCGGGGCTGCCCGGCGCCGAGCTGCAGGCCGATGCGAGGAGCGCCACAACCGCGCACTTCTTCCAGGAAGAACCGGCCATGGTCGACGCTACCCGAAGGCCGGCGGCAGCTCAAGGTGGGGGCGGACCCCGCGTGCTACCGTGGCCCGACCAAGGAACGTCCTCATGGCCCTCATCATCGATCGAGACCTGGAGCGCTACGTCCACGACCACACCGAGCCGCCTCCCGCGCTCCTCGACGAGCTGCGCGAGCACACCCTCGCCAACGAGCCGGGGGCCGGCATGCAAGTGGGGCGGGTCGAAGGCGCCCTGCTCAAGATGCTCGTCGCCCTCATGCAGGCGCGCCGCGTGCTGGAGATCGGCACCTTCACGGGCTACTCGGCCCTCAGCATGGCCGAGGCGCTCCCGCCGGACGGCGAGCTCATCACCTGCGACCGCGACCCGGACGTGAGCCGCGTCGCCCGGTCGTTCTTCGACCGCAGCGAGCACGGCAAGAAGATCCGGATCGCCCTCGGCGACGCGCTCGACACGATCCGCGCCCTGCCGGCGAGCCCGGCCTTCGATCTCGTGTTCATCGACGCCGACAAGGAGCGCTACTCGACCTACTACGAGGAGGTCCTCCCGCGCGTCCGCCGCGGCGGGCTGATCGTCGCCGACAACACCCTCTGGAGCGGCGAGGTCCTCGCCCCCCAGACGGTCGACGGCCGCGCCATCGCCGCCTTCAACGATCTCGTTTACCGGGATCCCCGGGTCGAGAAGGTCATGCTCTCCGTTCGCGACGGGGTGACGCTCGCGCGCAAGCGCTGAGCGGCCAGAGCCCCGGGCGCGCGCGGGCGCCGGCCCACGCGCGCGTCCGAAATCCTGGCGGGATCCAGGGCGCGCGGCGCTAGAGTCCAGCCCAGCATGCTGCTCACCATCGACGTCGGGAACACCAACATCAGCTTCGGGGTGCTGGAGGGCGAGGTGCTGCAGCACCACCTCCGGTGCGAGAGCGCGCGCTCTCGCACCGCGGACGAGTACGCCGTGCTCGTCCGGCAGATGCTCGACCTCCGCCGCGTCGATCTCGCCCGCATCGACAGCGCGATCATCGCCAGCGTCGTGCCGACGCTGACCGACACGATGGTGGGGCTCGTCGAGCGGGCGTTCGGGATCGAGCCGCTCGTCGTGGGCCCGGGCATCAAGACCGGCATGGCCATCCTCTACGAGAACCCGCGCGAGGTCGGCGCCGACCGGATCGTCAACGCGGTCGCGGCGCACGAGTGGATCAAGCGGTCGTCGGAGCCCGCGCCCCGCTCCGCGCCGGCGCGCGAGCCCGCGGCCGATCCCGGCCGGGGCGATCACGCCGCCTTCGGCGTCATCGTCGTCGACTTCGGCACGGCGACGACGTTCGACTGCGTGACCCCGAGGGGCGAGTACCTGGGCGGCGTCATCGCGCCGGGCATCCAGATCAGCGCCGAGGCGCTCTTCTCCCGCGCCGCGCGGCTGTCCCGCGTGGAGATCGCCCTCCCGCCCCGGGTCGTCGGACGCAACCCCGTCCACTCGATGCAGTCGGGCATCGTGTACGGCTACGCCGGGCTCGTCGACGGGCTCGTGAGCCGACTCCGGCGGGAGCTCGGCTACCCGTGCCGGGTCATCGCGACGGGCGGCCTCGCGCAGCTCATCGCGCCGCAGACCGAGACGATCGAGGAGGTCGACGACGACCTGACGCTCACCGGGCTGCGCCTCATCTACGAGCGGAACGCCGAGCGCAACAGCGGCCCCGCCACGCAGCCGCCCGCGGCGCGCGGAGGCGGCCAGGATTGACGGCGCCCGCGTCCGGCCGCGCTCCCGCGCGCGCCCCCGCCGCGGCGCCCGCGTCCGGCCGCGCGCCCCGGAGCTCGCTCGCCGTCATCGCGGCGCCCGTGGTGCTCGTCGTCGCGCTGCTCCTCGCGGTCCTCCTCGGCGCCGAGCCCGTCTCGGTCGAGCGCGCCCTCGCGGGCCCGGGCCTCGACCGGACGCTCCTCCTCGATGTGCGCCTGCCGCGCGTGCTCCTCGCGGCCATCTCCGGCGCCGGCCTCGCGGCCGTGGGCGCCGCGTTCCAGGCGCTGCTCCAGAACCCGCTCGCCGAGCCGTACGTGCTCGGCGTCTCCGGCGGCTCCGCGCTCGGCGCCTCGGTCGCGATCGCGCTCGGCGTCGGCTCGGCGACCGTCCTCGGCGCCACGCTCCTGCCCGCGGCGGCGCTCGTCGGCGGCCTTGTCGCGACGGTGCTCGTCTACGCCATCGCGCGCGGCGCGGCCCAGGGCACCTCCGGCGCCTCGATGCTCCTCGCCGGCGTGATCGTGAACTCGATCGCCGCCGGCCTCATCTCCTTCCTCAAGACGGTCGTCTCTCCCTCGCGCTCCCAGCAGCTGCTCCGGTGGCTCATCGGCTTCATCGAGCTGCCCACGACCTCGGCCCTCCTCGGCGTCGCCGCCTACGTCGTCGCGGGCTGCGCGGTGCTCGTGGCCGACGCCGCGCGCCTGAACCTCCTCTCGCTCGGCGACGAGTCGGCCGGGACCCTGGGCGTCGACGTGCGCGCCGTCGAGCGCCGGATCTTCTTCGCGTCCTCGTGCGTGGTCGGCGCGATCGTCAGCCGCACCGGCCTCATCGGCTTCGTCGGGCTCATCGTCCCGCACGCGGTCCGCCGGCTGGCCGGCGCGGATCACCGGCGGCTCCTGCCGCTGTCGCTCGTCGCCGGCGCGGTGCTGCTGACGACGTGCGACCTCGTCGCGCGGCTCCTGTTCCGGTGGCTCGGCACGGAGCCGCCCGTGGGCGCGGTGACCGCGGTCCTCGGCGGGCCGCTGTTCCTCGCGCTGCTGCGGCGCTCGCCGCGCATGTGAGGGGGGCGCGCCGGGCCGGTGGCGGACCGGCCCGGGGGCGTCAGGCCATGCCGAGGAGCTTGTTCATGCTGGCCTCGTCGGCCGGCGTGAACGGGTAGCGATCGAACTCGGCGCTCGTGACCCACCGGAAGGCGTTCACGGCCAGCGACGCGAGCTCGCCGCTCTCGATGTGGCACTCGTAGAGGTACAGGTCGACGACGTAGCGCTCGTACGGGTGGCTCACGAACGAGATCAGCTGGCGCACCTCGATCTCGACGCCGAGCCGGTGCCGGACCTCGCGTTTCAGCGCGGCCGCGTCGGTCTCGGACTCTTCCACGCGTCCACCCGGGAACTCCCAGAGCATCGGCAGCACGGCGGTCGGGCGGCGCTGGGTGATGAGGTAGCGGCCGTCCTGTTCGATCACGGCGGCGACCACGCGGATGGTGCGGACCATTTCCATGACGAGTGCCTCAGCGACGCCCAGCGTACGACGGGGCGCGGGGTTGTGCGAGCGGGACGGTCGCGTCCTCGGGGCCCAGGTCGCGCGGCCTCACACGGACACGCGGAACAGCTGCTGACCCATGAGCAGGATGTCGCCCCCCGTGATCTCGGTCTCGCCGAGGACGCGGAGGAAGGTGCCGTTCGAGCTGCCGAGGTCCGTGAGGAACAGCCGGCCGCCCTGGAGCGAGATCTGGCAGTGGAGCCCCGAGACGTAGCCGTCCTCGGGGAAGAGGATGTCGCCGCGCTCGCGCCCGAGGTGCAGGCCGGTGTCGGGGACGGGGAACGCGTTGCCGGTCGCGTCCCTGCCGATGATCAGCGCCAGGCGGGCGACGTAGCCCTTCGAGGGGCTGCCGAGGCGCTCGACCCCGTCGGGCGTCGCGGGCGCGGGGGCGAGCGACTCCAGGCGGACGATCTCCTGGCCGACGCGGAAGACGTCGCCGGTGTCGAGCTGCACCGGCGTGTCCCTGCGCAGCCTGCGGTAGACGCCGTTGAGCGAGCTCTCGTCCTTGACGAACAGCCGCCCGCCCTTGATCGAGAACGTGGCGTGGCGCGGGGAGAGGTAGCTGTCGCCGCCGAAGATCGCGCCGGCGTCGCGCCCGATCGTCGTGGGGTTCGCGGGCAGGGTGTACGAGCCGGCCTCGGTGCCGTCGGCCCGGAGCGCGGTCAGCACGACGTTCGCGGCGCCCGACGTGGATACGACCGGCGCGGGCGGCTGCACGGACAGGCCCGCCGGCTTGAGGAGCTTGAAGCCGCAGAGCGCGCAGAACTTGTTCGACGGCGGGTTGGGCTCCTGGCACTGCGGGCAGACGACCGTCCCCGCGCCGGCCGACGCCGCGGGCGCCGACGGCTGCGCGGCGGCTGCGGCGGCGGCCTTCCTGCTCGTGCCGGTGTCCTCGCCCCGGACCGGCGCCATGAACGCCGCGGGGTCGACGAGGGCGGGCGGCGGGGGCGCGCCCGGGGCCCCCTTCTGGGCGCCGGTGCCGATGGCGGTCGGCTCATCGCCGTAGCTGTTGTTCGACCGCGAAGCCGCCGGCACGCCGTGGGGCGGCGTGCCCGGCGCGAACTTTTTCGGCGAGACGTCGCGAGGCAGCTCGGCGCCGCAGCCGAGGCAGAACTTGTAATGGTCCTGATTTTCCTTAGAGCACTTCGGGCAGGTGATCACCAGGCCTCCTCACAACGAGCGACCGACGGGGTCCAAGGCGAACGGCGGCGGGAGCATATTCGCCGCGGCCGCCTTCTGTCGACTGTCTGTCGCTTCTCTGTGCGCTTGCGGCCGGTAGGGCCCGGAGCGGCCGGCGGCTCGCCTCGCGCGGGCGCCTCACTTGGACAGCATCGCGAGCGCGTCGCGCACGAGATCCCCGAGCGGGGCGCTGTCGACGCGCGCGCCGAGGGCGGCGACGGCCCGCTCGGCCTCGGCCGGCCGGTAGCCCATGCGGGTGAGCGCGCTGTGCAGGAGGTCCTGCTTCGCGGCGCTGGCCGCGGGCGGCGAGGCCGCGGAGGAGAGCGGGGCCGAGGGGAGGTTGACGAGCTTGTCCTTCAGCTCGAGCACGAGCCGCTCGGCGGTCTTCTTGCCGACACCGGGGATGGCGGTGAGGCGCGCGGTCTCCCGGCGGGCGATCACCGCGGCGAGCTCCCCCGCGCCGAGCGCGCTGAGGATGGCCACCGCGATCTTCGGGCCGATGCTGGAGATGCCGATGAGCATGCGGAAGGCCGCCCGGTCCTCGCGCGTCGCGAAGCCGTAGAGGAGGAGCGCGTCCTCGCGCACGTGGGTGTGGACGAACAGGGTGATCGCGTCCGAGCCGGCCGGCGCGGCGATGCCGCGCGCGCGCCCCAGGGCGCCGAGCGGGACCGTCACCTCGTAGCCGACCCCGCCGACGTCGAGCACCACCGTGCCCTCGTCGCCCTCTTCGACGACGTGGCCCGAGAGCCGGCCGATCAATTGACCTTGGCCCCTTGCTGGATCCACCGGCGGACGGCGTCGCGCTCCGCCGCGGCCAGGGTGTCGCCGGTGTAGGGCATCGGTTCCCCGCACTGTCGATCGGGGGCGCACTCGAGGTCCCCGCAGCTCAGGGTGTCGTCCATCTTGTGCATGAGGAAGCTGTTCGCGGGGTCGCCGGCCGCGATCCGCGGCATCCCGGACGGCGCCCGCGACGCGGCGCCGACGTTCTGGGCCACGATCGCGTCGATCTGGGCCGGCGTGGCCTGCTCGCTCAGCCCCGGGCCGAGGTACGTGAACCCGGCCGAGCCGGCCTCGGCGCCGTGGCAGGTCGAGCTGAACGAGCAGGACCGCTGGAAGACCGGGAGGACGTCGGTCGCGAAGCTCACCTCGGGGGTCGCGCCGTCGAATTTGCTATAATCGAAGCATTCGGTCGCCGCGGGCTCCGTGCCGCCGTCGCCGCACGCGGCGGCCGCCGTCGCGATCAGGAAAATCAAGAAGAGTTTCCGCACGTTCACCCCTCGCAGCTCGATCTGGGAGGCGCGACCCTAGCAGAACTGTGCGCGCTCTGTAACGCGCGAGATCGCCGTGCGTTTGGCCGGTCGGCGCGGCGGCGGGTAGGCTGGGCGCTGCATGAGGACTGGCCTGGGCATCTGCTCGATGGGGCTCACGCTCGCCGCGCTCTCCGCCGGGTGCGGCGGGGGGCGGGACGCGGTCGGACAGCAGCTCTCCGAGCTGCGCGCCGAGCTCGTCAGGGTGCGCGCGGACAACGCGGTGCTCTCGGACCGGGTGGGCTCGCTGGAGCGCTCGCGGGCCGCTCCGCGCGGCGCGGCGCGCCCGGGCGAGGCCGCGGCGCGCGCCGCGGCCCCGGAGGAGCCGGACAGGCCTGACCTCGAGGTGGTGCGGCTCGCGCCCGAGGACGGCGGCGCGCGGCCGCCGGTGCTCCGCTCGACCGCGAAGGGCGTCGTGATCGACGAGCCTCCGGGCGGCGGATCGACGCCGCCGAGCCCGCCACCCTCCACCCTGTCGAGGCGCAATCGATGAAGTTCCACGCGAAGGCAACGCTGGTCCCGGTCTCCCTGGCGCTCGCCGCGGCGTCGCCGCTGGCGCTGGCCCAGGAGGAGGGCGCCGGCCAGGGTCCGGGCGTCACCGTGGTCCAGCTCCCGCAGGCCGAGCCGACCGTCGAGACGCAGGTCGTTGTGCCGGGCTACCCGCAGCCGGGGTTCGATCCGAACGCCCACCTGCCCTCCAGCTCGCGGGGCACCACGGACACGTCCCGCCCGTCGGACGGCTTCGATCTGGGCCGCCGCAGCGAGGGCCCCGCCTCGGTGCGGGGCAGCGCGAGCGGGAGCTACGTCGTCGAGGGGCAGGTCGTGCCCGAGTCGCACTCGGTGCGGCGCGGCGACACGCTCTGGGACATCTCGGGCAGGTACTACACGAACCCCTACGCGTGGCCGCAGGTCTGGGCGCTGAACCCGCAGCTCCAGAACCCGCACTGGATCTACCCGGGCGACCGGATCCGGCTCCGCGACCCGAACGAGGGCCCGACGCGCGGCAGCATCGGGCTCGGGGCGAGGCAGGCGGGGCGCGGGTCGCGGGTGCCGGCGAAGACGATCTTCCTGCGCGACCTCGGCTGGGTCGACGACGTCAAGAAGGACACGTGGGGGGAGCTCGTCGCCAGCCCCGAGGACCAGATGCTCCTCAGCGAGGGCGACGACGTCTACCTCCGCCTCTCGGACGATCACGACGTCGCGATCGGCGACGAGCTCACGATCTTCCGCGAGATCAAGAAGGTGAGGAGCGGCGGCGACCCGAAGGGCGAGCTCGTGACCGTGCGCGGCACGGCGCGCGTGGACCGCTACAACCCGAAGACGCACATGGTGCGCGCGCGGCTCATCGAGTCGCTCGACGTCGTCGAGCGCGGGGACAGGGTCGGCTCGGTGGTGCGCCGCTTCGACGTGGTGCCGCCGGCGAGCGCCGAGCAGGACCTCGAGGCGAGGATCATCGCGGCGATCTACCCCTACCAGCTCTTCGGGCAGCACCAGGTGGTGTTCATCGACAAGGGCGAGAAGGACGGCGTGAAGGTGGGGCAGCGCTTCTTCGCGGTCCGGCGCGGCGACCGCTGGGTGCAGCAGCTCGGGGGCGCCGGCAAGCTGGCGACGCTCAGGCCGCGGCTGCAGGACGAGCAGCCGGCGCAGGTCGACGCGCCGAAGTTCGGCGTCGACGAGGAGCTGCTGCCGGACGAGACCTACGCCGAGCTGCGCGTCATGCACGTGCGCGAGCACACCGCCGCGGCGCTCGTGACCCAGGCGATGCACGAGGTCGAGCGGGACGCGGTGCTCATCTCGCGCAAGGGCCTCTGACCGCCGCGGCGCGGCGGCGGGCGCGCCGCGCGAGGTCGCGCCGCCGCCGCCTGCGTGAGGGAGCGAACCGTGGCGCGCGGCGGCCGGCGCGCCGCCGCTCGCGACCCGGACGGCGCGGCCGAGCGCCGCGCTGACCGCGACGAAAAGCGCGAAGTTGGAATGTACGTGGACGCGTGGACGCGTGTACGTGGACGCGCCGATGGCGTGGAAGGTACGGCCGCGGAATGTGCGTGAGCGCGCGGCCGCCGGCGCAATGTCTCCACGAGAGGGGCGCCGCCGCGGTAGGATGTTCCGTCTATCATGCGTCGCCGCTCAGAAGCCCAGTCCGAGCTGAAGGGCGTGGATGGAGATCCTCCCACGCAGCGCTCGTTCGAGAGCGCGTTGGATCGCTGCGCCCCGAAGAGCGGATCGCTGGCCGAGGTGCTCGGTGACAGCGCGATGCGCGGTCCCCGATCGAGCGCCGCGCCGCCGAGCCTCAACGGCACGGCGCCGGAGGCGCGCGGCCACGCGCTGCGGGAGCGCGGCAACCTGCTGCTCCGGCGCAACGACACCGTGAGCGCGGGGCGCGACTACGACGAGGCGCTCGCGCTGTTCCAGGCCTCGGGCGACGTGCTCGGCCAGGCCCAGGTGCTCATGGATCGCGGCGCGCTGCGCCTGCGGGAGGGCGTCCCCGTCCAGGCGGTGCGCGACTACGACGAGGCGCTCGCGCTGTTCCAGGCCGCGGGCGACCGCGCGGGGGAGGGGGACGCGCTGCGGGCGCGGGGCTTCGCGCGCGCCGAGGAGGGCGATCTCGGCGGCGCGGTCTGCGACTACGATCTGGCGGTCCACGTCTTCCTGCAGCTCGGCGATCGCGAGCCGCTCAAGCCCCGCGCCGGGTCGCGCGGGGCCGCCGAGGGCGCCGACGGCCAGGGGCCCACGGAGTCGCCCCGCGCCCGCCCGCACGGCGCCGCGCACGCGCGGGCGCTCAAGTCGCGCGGCGATCTGCGCGTCCGCCTCCGCAACCTGCCGGGCGCGGCGCGCGACTACAGCACCGCGCTCGCGCTCTTCCAGGGCGCGGGGGCTCGGAGCGGGCAGGCCAGCGTGCTCAAGGCGCGCGGCGACATGCGGCTCGGCCAGGACAACGTGACGGGCGCGGCGCGCGACTACGACTGGGCCCTCACGCTGTACCAGGCGACCGAGGACCACCTCGGGCACGCCGGCGTGCTCAAGGCGCGCGGCGATCTCCGGACCCGGCAGGGGGATCTCCCGGGCGCCGAGCGCGACTACGATCAGGCGCTCGAGCTGTTCTCGGCGACGCGCGACGTGCTGGGCCAGGCCGCCGTGCTGAAGGCGCGGGGGGATCTGCGCTCGCTGCAGGAGGATCTCGTGGACGCGGTGCGCGACTACGATCGGGCGCTCGCCCTGTTCCGCACCGGCTTCGAGCGCCGGGGCCAGGCCGCGACGCTCAAGGCGCGGGGCGATCTCCGCCGCAGGCAGTTCGAGCTTGTGGCCGAGCTCGTGGGGGTCGCGGCGGCCGACGCGTCGGACCTGGAGGGCGCGCTCTCGGACTACGAGCAGGCGCTCACGCTGTTCGAGGTGCTCGAGGACGGCGCAGGCCAGGCCGGCGTGCTCCGGGCGCACGGCGATCTTGTGCGCATCCAGGGGGATCTCGGCGCGGCGCTCGAGCTTTACCTGGGCGCGAAGCGGCTGCTGGACGTCGCCGGCAACGCCTCGGAGCTCTCCGCGACGCTCGCCGAGATCGCCCGGACGCACGCGCTCGGGGGCCGCGCGACCGAGGCCCGCGCCGCGGCCGAGCAGGCGCTCGCGCGCGTCGATCGCGCGACGAGCGCCGAGGTCCGCGAGCTGGCGGAGGCGGTCCTCTCCGGGCGGATCGCGGAGCGCAAGGAGGAGCGCGCCACGCGCGACTCCAAGCTGCCGAACAGCCCGAAGCGCTTCTAGCGAGAGAGGTCTTGAGCGGCGTACCCGCACGGCGACACGGCGTGTGCTGCGTGTTGAGCCTGCGCCAGCCGGCCTGGACTCCCGGCTGGCGTGGCGACCGCCTATCTGCCACGTCCTTCGCCACACGACGCCGCGCGCCGAACGAGCACGGCACGCGCGGCGGCGGCGAGGGTGGGGATGGGAGGAGGTCGCCTCAGGGATCGCTGGGAACGCAGAGCATCTCGGGGGCGCCCCCGGGCGAACCCGCCCGGCTGCAGGAAAACGACCCATCGGGTGCCATGCCAACCCAGCTGTAGACGAGCCCGGCGGGATTGATCTGCTTGCCACGCAGGGATGCTCCCGCGTGTTGTGGCAGTTGTTGGGGACCCAGTGGCCCGAGTGGCCCCGGCCGCCCGCTCCGTGCGTCACGCGCTGCGGCGGCTCCCAGCAGAGGCGCCGCCCAAGCCGCGGCGCGCCGAACAAGACTCACTGCGTTCACGTCGGCGGGCGTCCCCCCACCGGGCGCTGCACGTCGGCGGGCGTCCCCCCACCGGGCGCTGCACGTCGGCGGGCGTCCCCCCACCGGGCGCTGCACGTCGGCGGGCGTCCCCCCACCGGGCGCTGCACGTCGGCGGGCGTCCCCCCACCGGGCGCTGCACGTCGGCGGGCGTCCCCCCACCGGGCGCTGCACGCCGGCCGCGGTCCCCCCACCGGCGCCGGCTCCCCCGAGCGCGTCGCCGACGCGGCGGCCGAGCCCCGCCCGCCGCGATTGCAAGCGCATCGCGGATCGGGCTCGCCGGGCGAGCGCTCAGCGCCGCCGTCTGCCGCGCGGTGCCGGCTTGCGCCGGCCGCCTGGCGGCCCCGGCTCGACCGCGCCATTGCCGCGCGGCGCGGGCTTCTCCGGCGGCGCCTCCGTCGTCCGGACCACGAGCAGCGCCTGTCCGCGCTCGAAGGTCGGCGTCACGCTGACGTAGCCGCTCTCGCGCGCGAAGCCCGCCGCGTCGCCGCGGTGCTCATCCATGTACCGGCTGAACCGCGTCCACAGATCGCGCGCCTCCTCGTCGGGGAGGCGCGCGCCGTCGACGGAGGCGGCGAGGTTCGATCGATCGCTCACTGGATCCCGTACTCCTTCAGGCGCCGGTAGAACGTCCGGCGCGGCAGGCCCACCACCTGCGCCGCCTTCACCCGGTTCCAGTTGCAGCTCGAGAGCGCAACAAGGATCCGCTCTCGCTCGCTCGCCTTGTGCGCGTCGAGCGACGTCTCGAGGCGGTGAAGGTCGCTCGACGGCGGCGCCCGGCCGGCGCTCGCAGGAGCCCCGCCGCGCGCGCCGCTCGGCGGCGGTGACGCGGCCTCGAGGCTCCGCAGCGACCGCGGCGCCGCGTCGGGGAGCTCGAAATCGTCGCTCTCCAGCTCGGGGCGGTCCGAGAGGACCCACGCGTTGAGCAGCACGTTCTCGAGCTGCCGCACGTTGCCGGGCCAGCTGTACGCCGACAGCCGCTTCAGCGCGGCGCGCGAGACGCTGCGCCGATCGCGGCCGTAACGCGCGGCGAAGATCCCGAGGAAGTAGTCGATGAGCAGCGGGATGTCCTCGATCCGCTGGCGCAGCGCCGGGACCCGCACCTCGACGACGTGCAGCCGGTAAAAGAGATCCTCGCGGAACGTGCCGCGCGAGACCATGTCGGCGAGGTCCCGGTGCGTCGCCGCGATGACCCGCGCGTCGACCGGCTCCTCGCGCGCGCCGCCGACGGGACGGACGACCTTCTCCTGCAGCACCCGGAGCAGGCCCGCCTGCATCTTCTGCGGCATCTCGCCGATCTCGTCGAGCAGGATGGTGCCGCCGGTCACCTCCCGGAAGAGCCCCTTGCGGTCGCGATCGGCGCCCGTGAACGCGCCGCGGACGTGCCCGAAGAGCTCGCTCTCCAGCAGGTGCTCCGGGATCGCGCCGCAGTTGACGCCGACGAACGGCTTCTTCGCCCGCGGGCTCGCGTTGTGGATCGTCCGCGCGACGACCTCCTTGCCCGTCCCGCTCTCGCCGGTGATGAGCAGCGGGATGTCGGTGTCCTTCACCCGGTCGATCAGCGCGTACACGCGGCGCATCGCCTCGCTCGTGCCGACCAGGCCCTCGTAGCCGAAGTGGCCGCGGATCACCGCGCGCGCCGAGCGCAGATCCCGCCGCGTCGCGGCGAGCTGCGCGGTCCGGTGGCCGAGGAGCTCCTCCAGCTTGGCGCGCGCGGCGCGCAGCTCCTCGTTGGCGCGCTCGAGCTCGCGGGCGCGGCGCTCGTTCTCGCTGACGAGGCGCGCGGTCTCGATCGCGATCGCCACCTGATCGGCCAGCGCCGTCAGCGTGGGGAGCTCGGCCTCGAACTTCGCCGCCGCGCTCAGGCGGGTCTCCAGGTACAGCGCGCCGATCACCTGCCCGCTCCGCTGCCGGATCGGCACGCACGCGACCGACTGCAGCATGAGCTGGTGGACCGAGACGTAATCGCTCATGCGCGCGTCGTCCCGCGCGCTCGCGGTCACGACCGGCTCGCCCGTGGAGATCACCCGCTCGGCGATCGAGCTGGAGAAGCGCGCGTGCGGGTCGTCCCCGGCCTGGTCGCGCGAGGCGTGGATCGAGAGGTCGGCCGCGGCCTGGTCGCGCGCGGCGTGGATCGAGACGTCGACCGCGGCCTCGCCCGCGGCGGGCGGCGGCTCGTCGCGCGGCGGCCGCTGCAGGATGATGAACCCGCGCTCCGCCTGGAGGAGCGCGATCGCGTGATCGGTCACCTTCGCGAGCAGGCGCGTGAGATCGTACTCGCCCGCGATCGCCCGGTTGATCTCGAGGACCCGCGCCAGCCGGTCCTCGCCCTGCTGGGGCGCCGCGCCGGGCGAGGGCGCCGCGCCCGGCTGGGTGAACGGCACCGTGCGGCTGCTCATCAGCTCGAGCATCGCCGCCGCCCGGATCTCCTTGCGCCGCCCGTCGTTCCAGAAGACCTCCCGGAGGTCGCGCGGCAGCTTCGAGGCGATCTCCTCCAGCGTGCTCAGCGCCTCCTCGCGATCGTGGCGCGCCCGGATGAGGTGCCCCCGCTCCGTCTCGAGCTGCGCCCGCGCCTCCAGCGCGCGCCAGATCCAGTCGCGCTGGCCCGCGGCGCGCGCCGCGTCGAGCGCCTCGTCGTACGCCGCCCGGGCCCGCCGCTCGTCGCGCGCCAGCGCCGCGACGCGCCCGCGCGCCAGCGCGAGCAGCGCGCGATGGGCGCCGGTCGTCCCCAGGCGCTCCGACGCCACGTCGATCTCCTCGCCGAGGACGCGCGGGTCCGCGCCGGCGCGCGCCACCGCGAAGAGCACGCGCTCGAGCCGCGCCTCGACCCCGTCGATCCGCCGGCCCATCCCCTCGTACGCCTCGGCGCACTCCAGGCAGAGCCGCTCGGCCCGCTCGAGGTCGCCGGAGCGCGCCGCGTGCTCCGCCTCGAGCGCGAGCAGCTGCGCGTGCTGCTGCGGCGCGAGATCCGCGCGCTGGGCGGCGAGCGCGTCGAGCGACACCCGGGCCCGCGCGAGCCGCCCGAGGTAGAGATCGAGGTTCGCGAGGTTGAGGAGCGCCTGCCGGATCGTCGCCACGCGGCCCGAGCGCCGGCCGAGGTCGACGGCGGCCTCGAGGTGGCGGATGGCCGCGCCGAGGTCGCCCTGGAGCTTCGTGAGCGCGGCGAGGTTCAGGCGGGTCGTCGCGAGCGTGCCCGCGTCGCCGGCCTGCTCCGCCGCCGTGAGCGCCTCCTCGTAGACCGCCTTCGCCTCGCTGAGGCGGTCGTCCCGCTGGAGCGCGAACGCGAGCGAGACGAGCGCGACCGACAGGATCCGCGGCTCGCCCGTGAGCCGCGCGAGCCGGACCGCGTGCTCGAGCGTGCGCTTCGCGTCCTCGTGCCGCGAGGCGAAGCTCTGCGCGAGCCCGCGCGTCGCCACCGCCTCGGCGACGATCGCCTCGGGCGAGGCGCCGAACGCGGCCGCCGTCGCGATCTGCGAGGGCGACCCCCCGGCGAGCTCCGCCTCGAGCTTGACCGGGCCCACCCGCTCGACGGCCTCGCCCGCGCGGCGCTCCGCCTCGCCGTAGTCGCCGGTGCGGACGAGCGCCCGGGCCATCTGCAGCGACCAGAACGCCGCCAGCGCGGGGTCGCCCGAGGCCTCGACCTGGTCCTTCACGCGCGCGAGCTCCGCGAGCGCCCGCGCGGTGTCGCCGCGGTTCATGGCGAGCCGCGCGCGCGCGATCGTCAGGATGGACACCACGACGGGCGAGCAGTCGCCCTGGTACCGGCCGAGCGCCTCCGCGGCCGCGTCGAAGTGGCCGCGGTCGAGCAGCCGGTGGATCTCCGCGGGCGGCAGCGCCGCCCTCTCCTCGCCGGCGCCGCCGGGCCCGGACGCCTCCGCCCGGGGGGCGGGCGGCGCGTCGAGCAGCCGATCGACGTCCTCGGTCGACGCGACGGGCGCGCGCGCGATGCGCGCGACGATCTCGCGGATGCGCCCCGGCCACCGGCCCGCGCGCGCGACGACGTGCGCGGCCACCGCGTCGCTCAGCGACGGGATGGTGCGCTGCACGAGCTCGCGGGCGACCTGCTCGTCGAGCGGCGCCATCTCGAAGCGCTCGAACCCGCGCCCCGGCGGCTCCCCGCGCACGAGCACGAGCTTGCCGCCGGCCCTCCGCACCTCGTCGAGCCGATCGCGCTCCGCGTCGCCGAGCCGGTCGGCGTCGTCGACGAGCGCCGTCACCCGGCCGAGGTCGTGCCCCGACAGCTCGATCGCGAGCGCCTCGCGCGGGTCGGCCCCGCTGGCCGCCTCGACCCACGCGACGGCGTACCCGCCGACCTCGAGCGACCACGCGATGCGCCGGAGCAGCGCGCTCCGCCCGGACCCGGGCGGCCCGGCGATCGAGAGACCGCCGCCCGCGGGCAGCGCCAGGATCTGCGCGAGCAGCCGCGTGGACGGCGCGTCCAGCCCGACGATCGGCCAGACCACCGCGCCCGCGCCGGGCCGCGCGCCCGCGTCGGCCGGCCCCGCGGTCTCCTCGTTCTGCCCGCAGGGCAGCCGCGCGGCGCGCCGGAGCGCGTTCGCGAGCTCGTCGGCGCTCGGGTAGCGCGCGTTGGGGTCCCTGGCGGTGGCCCGGTCGACGACCTCCTGGAGCGCGTCGACGACCTTCGGATCGCGCTGGACCGCGCTGTCGCGGAGGGCCTCGGAGAGGGTCGCGCCGAGGGCGAACACCTCGGCGCGGACGGTGAGCGGGTCGCCCTTGAAGAGCTCCGGCGCGGCGTAGCGGGGCGTGAGGCCCACGGGCCGCGAGCCGTCGTCACGGAACGGCGCGGCGAGGCCGAGGTCGACGAGGGTGGCGCGCCCGCCCTCGCCGACGATGATGTTCGCGGGCTTCACGTCGCCGTGCAGCAGGAGCGCGCGGTGCAGGCGCGTGAGCTGGTCGGCCGCGCCGGCGATGGCCGCGACGTTCCTGGCCAGGTCGCCCTTGTGCGCGAGCAGATCGGCGAGGCTCGTCCCCTCGACGAGCTCGCGCACCATGAAGGGCCGCCCCGACGCGGGCAGCCGGCCGAAGCGCAGCACGCGCGGCACGCCGAGGCCCTCGACGCCCGACAGCGCCGCCGCCTCGCGGACGAGCGCGAGCACCTCCGGCTCGTCCGCGTCCTCGCCGAGCGTCTTCAGCGCGACCGTCTTGCCGGTGATCCGGTCGCGCACCGCCCACACCTCGCCGCCGCCGCCCTTTCCGAGCGTCCCGATCGGCTCATACCGCGGGGGAAACAGCGGAGGCGGCGTCACCTGGTCCCTCGCTCAGAGGCCATACCCGGCGGACAGCCCCATGAAGAAACCCGTGATGGAGAAGCCGGCGTCGAGCCGCGTCTGCAGCTGCTTGATCGGCTTGTACCGGAAGCTCACCTGCGGAAACGAGATCCACGGGAACACCGACGGCTTCGAGCCCCCGTTGACCCAGCTCGGCTCGTCGTAGTCGCCGTAATGGTTGTTGGAGGCGTCGCAGTAAGGGCCGCCCGCGCCGGAGCACTTGTTCCAGGCGCGCACGTCGTCGGGGCTCGGGTTCGACCCCGCGCCGCCCGGGTACGCCTGGGCGCGGTAGAGGTTGCCGAACACGACGCCGATCCCGACGCCGGCGCCGACAAGGAACGAGAAACGGCCCTTCTCGTCGATCGGGACGTCGAAGAGGAGATCGCTCGTGAAGTAGACGAGCTTCATGTCGCTCGACACCATCTCCCAGGCGAACTGGTCGTCGTTCTTCCCCTTGAAGAGGAAGGGATCCATCGAGTAGTCCGCGTAGGACACGGCCAGATCGATCTCGAGCCCGTTCTTGCGCGAGGTGAACTCCGGGCCGATCATGAAGACGTTCACCGACGCGCCGCCGTCGGCAAAGAGGTTGATCATGAACTTCGGGACGATGACGTTCCGGAGCCGGAGGCCGATGAACTTGTGGGCCTTGCCGTCCTTCTCGAGCGGGCTGTTGTCGTCGGCCGCCTCCGGCGGCGCCTCCGGCAGCATGTCCTTCTCACCCGGCGTCTTGTCGCCCTGCGCCTGCTCGTCCTTGGCCTGCTTGTCCGCGGCGGGGGAGTCGTCCTGGTCGCTGTCGAGCCCGTCCTCCGACTGCGCGCGGGCAGTCCCGGCGAAGCACACGGCGCCGAGCAGCGCGGCGAGCGCGGCGGCCCTGGCATGCACCCCGACCGCGAGCTGCCGACCCATCTTCGAGTGGTACATTGTAGGTCACCTAGCGATGCGTAAGGTCAGGGCCGGACCCGGGCATGCACGGAACGAGCGCGCCGAGGCCAGACTCCGGCTCTCCGCGCGCCCCGGTGCACCGGGTACCAGCCGAGGGGAGGGTACACGAGACGCAGCGCCGTGTGACGCCTGCGGACCGCCCACGGCAGAGCTTTTTCCACCAGGGCATGCCAGAGCGCGCCCGCCCGCGCCCGGCATGAGCGGCCGCGCGACGCCGGCACCGTGGCGGCCGCCCGCGCCGTCGTCGCACGGCGTCGAAGCGTGCCTGGCCGAGGTTGCGCACAGCAAAATTATCCGCAATAGACGGAAAAGATGATCCTGCACCAGTCTCACGTGGAGCAGACCGTCGACCGCGATGAGCGGGACAGGTTCATTAAGGAGCTGGTGGTGGTGCGGGTCCGCAGCACCGCGCACGAGATCGCGCCGGCGAGCCGTGGGATCGAGGGGGCGCGCGCGCCGGGCGTGGAGGACCCGGGCGGCGACAGGGAGGGGATCGTCCACGATGTGCCGCTCGCGATGATCCGCAAGCGGAGCGCGCGGCTGCGGAGCACGGTGGCGAGCGTGCTGCTGATCCACGGGTACGGCCAGAACCGTTACATCTGGCACCTGCCGTCGCGCAGCTTCTCGAACTACCTGGCGCGGGCGGGCTTCGACGTCTTCAACCTGGATCTGCGGGGGCACGGGCGGTCGCGGCACCTCGGGGCGCGGCGGCCGGGTCACGTGACCGATTTCGTCCGCGAGGACGTGCCGGCGGCGATCGAGGAGATCCGGCGCATCTCGGGGCCGCGGCCGGTGTACCTCATCGGGCACTCGCTCGGGGGCCTCGTCAGCTACGCGGCCGCGCCGACGATGGGCGACGCGGTGGGCGGGATCGTCACGCTCGGGAGCCCTTACCTGTTCACGCACGGGTCGCGGGCGCTCGCGCTGCTCGGCCGGCTGATGCTGACGCTCGACCAGCGGGTCCCGCTCGGGCAGGGCGCGCTGGCGCTGTCGGCGTGGGGGGAGCCGTTCCGGTTCGTGCGCGCGTTCATCGAGAGCCCGATCTTTCCGCTGCCGATCCGGGGGTTCGTCCCGGGCTCGATGGAGACCCGGGTGCTCACGCAGCACATGTCGCTCGCCATGGACAGCGGCAGCATCACGGTGCTCCGGAACATGTTCCTGGACGCGGCGGCGTCGCGGAAGAGCGGCCACCACATGGGGAGCCTCTTCGGTTACGCCGAGCGGTTCGAGCAGCTGGACCTGCCGCTGCTCATCATCGCGGGCACGCGCGACGACCTCGCGCCGCCGGCGTCCGTCAAGCCCGCCTACGATTTCAGCCGCTCGTCGGACAAGACGTACCGCGAGTTCCCGCGCGGCCACCTCGACGTCGTGGTCGGAAGGGACGCGCCGCTCACGGTGTGGCCGCTCATCGAGGCCTGGCTGAAGACGCGCATCCGGCGTGCGGCCGCGCGAGAGCGGGAGCGGCTGAGCGCGTAGGCCGCCGCGAGCACGACGCCGCCGGAGATCTCCGCGCCGGGATGCGCGGCTCCTTTGGTATCGTGGCCGCATGCACATCGAGCTCCGGCAGATGACCGCCGAGCAACAGGCCGAGTTCAGTCAGCCCATCCTCACCGCGTTCGGCGTGGTCCCGGACGCCGAGCGCCTCGAGGGCGCGAAGCGCCTCCCGGAGCTCACGTCGCGCCTCGGCGCCTACGACGGCGAGTCGCTCGTCGGGGCCGCCGGCTCGTTCTCGCTCGCGATGACCACGCCGGGCGGCACCGTCCCGGTCGCCGGGCTCACGGCGGTCGGGGTGACGCCGACGCACCGCCGCCGCGGCATCCTCACGTCCCTCATCCGCCGGCACCTCGACGACGCGCGGGCCGAGGGGCGGCCGATCTCCTCGCTCTGGGCCACCGAGGGCGCCATCTACGGCCGCTTCGGCTACGGCCTCGCGTCGCAGGCGTGCTCCATCTCGATCGAGCGGGAGCGCACCGCGTTCCGCCACGAGGCGGGCGCGCAGGGCCGGGCGCGGCTGCTCGGGGAGGCGGAGGCGCTCGAGGCCTTCGCGCCGGTCTGGGAGCGCGCCCGCGCGTCCGTCCCCGGGATGCTGGCGCGGTCGCAGGTGTGGTGGCAGGTCCGCCGGCTGGCCGACAACGACTTCACCCGCCAGGGAGGCGGCCCCTTGCAGCGCGTCGTGATCGAGGTCGACGGGCGCGCGGAGGCCTATGCGCTCTACTGCGTGCACCACCGGTGGGACGCGTCCAACATCCCGATCGGCTCGGTCCGCGTGATCGAGGCGATCGGCGCGACGCCGCTCGGGACCCGGCTCGTCTGGCGCTACCTCTTCGACCTCGACCTGGCGCAGCGGATCGAGGCGAGCCTCCTGCCGCCGGATCACCCGCTCGGCCTGCTCCTCGTCGAGCCGCGGCGCCTGCGCCTCACGGCGAGCGACGGGATCTGGGTGCGCATCGTGGACGTCGAGGCCGCGCTCGCGGCGCGCGCCTACGGCAGCGGCGAGCCGCTCACGCTCGAGATCACCGACCGCGACTTGCCCGGGAACGCCGGTCGCTTCCGGCTGCGCGGGGGCGAGCGGCGCGCGGCGCGGACCAGCGAGGCGCCGGACGTCCGCCTCGACATCTCGGCGCTCGGCTCGGCGTACCTCGGCGGTGTCTCCTTCCGGTGCCTCGCCGACGCCGGCCAGGTCGAGGCGCTCTCGGAGGGCGCCATCGAGCGCGCGGATCGCCTGTTCCACGCCGCGCGCGCCCCGTGGTGCCCCGAGATCTTCTGAGGGCCCGGCCCCGATGACGCTCCCGCTCCGCGGCGTCTACGCGGTGACCCCGACGCGCCGCCGCCGCTTCCTGTGGGCCGCCTGGTGGACGGCCGAGCCCGCGCGCGAGCCGTTCCGCCCGCCGGACGCGAGTCAGGGCGGCGCGCGGACCGCGGAGGAGGCGCGGGCGCAGGCCGAGCGCGCCGCCGGGCGCCCGCTCGTCGAGATCGAGCCGGCGTGGGCGACGGCCTGGACGCGCATCCTGCGCGGCGAGCCCCCCTGGCCCAGGCCGCGCGCGGCCGGTCGGAAGGAGGCGCCCCCGCCGCCTCCTCCCGATCCGCCGCGGCGCGCCCCCTCGCGGCCCGCCTCCGCGCGCGGCGTGTCGCCGTTCGCGGTGCTCGGCCTGACGGAGGCCGCCGGCGCGGCCGAGGTCCGCCGGGCGTTCCGCCGGCTCGCGCTGGTCACGCACCCCGATCGCGGCGGCGACGCCCGCGAGTTCATGCGCGTCAAGTGGGCCTACGACGAGGTCATGTCCAGGCTGTCGCGCCCGAAGCGCCGCCCGTAGCGCTCGCAGCCCGCGCTGCCCGGCGGCGCGTGCGTCCCCAACGCCGGTAGCGCACGCGCTGCCCGGCAGCGCGTGCGCTACGGCCGGTCCCCGCCCGCCTCCGCGACCTTCCGCGCCTCGTCGAGGAAGCGCGCGTACTCGCGCGCGAGGAGGGGGGCGTCGCGGAGCGCTCGATCGAGCCGCGCCCCGGCGTGCCGGGCCAGATCCCGGCGCGGCGCCGGCTCGGGCTCCGCCTTCGCTTTCAGCAGGAGCAGCGCGCCCTGCTCGGCGCTCGCCGCGGGGAGCGCCGGATCGATGGCCAGCGCGCGATCGATCAGCGCGAGCCCGGCCTCGACCTCCGCGCGCACGTCGCGGGGGCCGGGGCCGAGCGAGGCGGCGCGCAGCCGGTGGACCTCGGCCAGGGCGCCGAAGATCCTCGCGTTTCGCTCGTTCGCCTCGAGGGCGCGGAGCAGCGAGCGCTCCGCGGCGTCGAGCGGCGGCGCAGGGCTCCTACCCCGGGACGCGAGCCACCGCGCCGCGAGCAGGTCGATGTGCCCGAGCGCGAGGAGCGCCCCCGCGTTGTGCGGCCTCGCGGCCAGGGCGCGATCGAGCGCGCCCCTCGCCGCGCGGAGCGGGGCGGTCGGATCCTCGCCGCGGTCGAGCGCCCACCGCGCCGCCTCGAGGTGAGCGAGGCCCACCCCCTGCTGCGCCTCGAGATCCTCCGGACGGAGGCGCAGCGCCGCGCCGTAGCCGTCGAGCGACCGCGCGAGCGAGACCTCCGGGCTCCCGCCGGCGAGCCGCTCGTGCCGGCCCTGGATCAGGTAGGTCAGGGCCAGGGCGCCATGCGATGGATGGCTGTCCGGACGCAGCCTGAGCGCCGCCTCGAGGTTGTCCTTGGCGAGCTCGAGCGACTCCTCGGGCGGCGTCCCGTGGTCGAGCTCGTACTGCGCCCGCTGCGCGTAGAACCAGCCCTGGTTGAGGAGCGGCGGCGCGTCGTTCGGGGCGATCTCGATCGCCCGCTCGGTGTGCGACGCGCTGAGCGCGAAGAGGGGGAGGGGATCGGCGCCGCGGGACGCTGTGCGCTCGGCCATCATGCCGTAGGCGATGCCGGCGTCGTTCCACGCCCAGAAGGAGCTCGGGTCGAGCGCGAGCGACCGCTGCATGCTCTCGACCGCGCGCCCGAGCGAGGGCCACACGTCGACCCCGAGGGCGCTCTCGTGGGACGCGAGGAGGAAGATGCTCGCCCCCATCGCGCCGTGCGCGGTCGCGTCCGACGGGTCCCCCTCGATCGCCTGCTCGCTGGACGCGATCGCCTGCACGAGGTCCGGCTTCGGGTCCGCGCCCCGCGCGAGGTCGCGCCTGGCCCGGTGCACGAGGGCCCAGGCCCTCTTCGCGTGGGCGCCGCTCGCGCGCGGGCTCGCGCGGAGCGCCCTGTCGCAGCGGGCGATGACCTGCGCGAAGATCGCCTCGGCGTCCCCGCCGCGCTGCGACTCGATCAGCATGATCTCGCTCAGGGCGCGGGCGGCCGCCTCGTGGACGTCGGGGTCGCTCTCGGCCATCTCCGCCGCGGCCTCGTACGAGACGACGGCGCTCCGGAACTCGGCGAGCGCCGCCGCGTGCTCCCCGAGGTCGCGCGCCGCCGCCCCCTTCGCGAACAGGATGTCGCCCTCGAGCATCCTCGCCTCGTATTCCCAGGGCGACCGCGCGAACGCGCGCCGCGCGTCGGCGAGGGCCTCGTCGAACCGCCCCTCGTAGAGCTCGATGAGCGCCGCGGTGTACGCTGACGGCGCCGCGGCCGCTCTCACGCTGTCCCTCAGGTACTTGAGCGCCGGGGCCCTGTGCCGCGCCTCCAGCTCGCGCTGGTGCGCGGATCGCTCCCCCTTGTCGGCGAGGCGCCGCGCCCGGTCGACCCCCTTCCTGTAGAGCATCCCGTGCACGAGGCCCGCCGCGAACTTCGCCTCTCGCGCGGCATACCCGCTCTCGAGCGCCGCCTCGAGGTGCGCCAGCGCCTCCTCGGGCTCGTGCAGCGCGAGGTGCCCGCGCCCGAGCGCGTAGTGGCCCGGGCCCTCGACGAGGTCGCCCGCGGTCTCGCGCATGGCCTGCATCTTCCGGTCGATCTCGCCCATGCGCGCGCGGATGACCTCCTTTTCCCGCGATACCTCGTGGAGGGGGAGCGCGTACGCATAGCGCATGAACAGCTCCATCTCCTTGCCGTCCTGGCCGAAGCCCTGGGCCAGGGACGCCACGTGCGCCGAGAGCTCGGCCTGGCGCGCGGCGGCGAGCTTCGCGCGGAGGGCGACGGCGCCCGAGAGCGCGAGCACGAGCAGCGCCGCGGCGCCCGCCGCGACCGCGAGCTTGTGCTTCCGCGCCCGCTTCAGGGCGCGGTAAACGAGGCTCGGAGGCCGCGCGTCGATCGGATCGCCCTCGAGGTAGCGCCCGAGATCGAGGGCGAGCATCTTCGCGGAGTCGTACCGCCGCTGAGGCTCCTTCTCGAGGCACTTCATCACGATGGTCTCCAGATCGAGGGGGATCCCCCGGTCGATCTGGCGCACCGGCACGGGCAGCTCGTGCGCGACCCGCAAGACGAGGCTTGTCACCGACGGGTCGACGAACGGCGGGCGCCCGGCGAGGATCTCGTAGAGCGTGGCGCCGAGGCAGTAGACGTCCGTGCGGCGGTCGAGCTGGCGCTGGCCCCCGGACACCTGCTCGGGCGCCATGTAAGCCGGCGTCCCCTCGCCGCTCATGGTCGCGCGGACGTCCACGGCCGTGTCCCGCGCGAGCCCGAAATCGAGGAGGTAGGGGCGGAAGGCGCCGTCGGCCGTCCGCTCGACAAGGATGTTCGCCGGCTTGATGTCGCGGTGGATCAGCCCGAGCCGGTGGGCGGCGTGGAGGCCGTCCGCCACGTCGGCCACGATCTTCACCCGCTGCTCGAGCGACATCTGCTGCGCCACGCGGTGGAGCGGCTGGCCGTCGATGTACTGCATGGCGATGAACGGCTGGCCCTGCGCCTCGCCGACCTCGTACACCTTGCAGACGTTCGGGTGCTCGACGCGGGCCTGGGCCTGCGCTTCCCAGATGAAGCGCTGGGCGAGAGCCGGGTCGTTGCCCCGGATCAGCTTGAGCGCCACGTACCGCTGGAGCCGCGGGTCCCTGGCCTTGTAGACCGTTCCCATGCCCCCTTTGCCGACGAGAGACACGCACTCGTACCGGTCCCAGTCGCGGATGGGAAACCGGCTCGGCACGCGCGAGGAGGGCGGATCGACGCACTCGAACACCGTGTCCTGGGCGGCGCCCGAGCCCCCCGGCGGCGCGGTGCGCGACGGCCCGCTCTGGGGCGCGAGCGGGACGGACCTCGACGTGAGCTCCTCGTCGACCGGGCTCGCGGCCTTCGCGCCCTCCGGGCCCGCTCTTCCCCTCCGGCTCATGAGTCGGACCCTCTTCAACATCGAAGGCGGAGGCCCCCGGGGTCGGGGCGCCGAGCCCGTCCGAGGAGGGGCGCGACGACCGCGCCCGAACGGCAGCGCGCTGCATGGCCCATCGCCGGCGCGCGCATCGACATGAACCTTCGCATCAGCACCTGCCTCGGCAGCCCCCAGCGCGATGGCCTCGACTCGCCATCTTCCCGAACCGTCTGGTCGCTTGCCAGTGAGCGCCTCGCCTGGGACGTGAGCTACGAGCGATGTTGTTACAGAACTGTTGTGCAACGGTAAACCGGGGTTTACGTCCATGTCAACACCCGGGACGTTCCGTGTCCCCGTGTCGTGGAATCTTCCAGGAGGGGAGGGCGCGCGGGTGCGATGCGGCCCGTGCGGTGACGTCCTACGCGGCGGGAGCGGGTGGCGGGGGCGCTGTCGGCCTGCGAGCGACGAAAGAGATCAACGGGGGGAGACTACGTCCGTGGCGCTATTTGTGGGGCGCGCGACGTGACGCCGAGGTGGGTCAAGCTGCGATGCGGGGGATGGGCCCGCTGGCGGGTCGCTCAATATTTGACGGTGCAGCCGAACGCCTCGGTCTCTTTCGTGGAGATCGGCTTGCCGGCGGCGAGCTCGGCGATCGCCGCATCGACGTAGTTCGTGACCTGCTCGCCCGGCTCGGGCTCACCGCCCTTCGTGCTGTCGATGGCGCCGGCGTAGACGAGCGTGCCCTGCGGGTCGATGATGTACATATGCGGTGTGCGCTCGGCGCCGTACGCGCGCCCGACATCGCCCTTCTCGTCGACGAGGAGCGGGTAGCTCATCCCGAACTCCTGCTTTGCCTTCGCGTTCTCGTCCTTGGCGGTGCCCTGCTTGCCCGGAGCGCCCGAGTTGATGGCGAGCCACACGACGCCGTTCTGGGCGTGCTGCGCCGGCGCGTCCTTCAGGCCGCCCTTGCGGTGCGAGAGCTGCACGAACGGGCAACCGGGGTTGAACCACTCGAGAACGACCGTCTTGCCCTTGTAGTCGGCCAGCTTGACGGGCTTGCCGTCGAGGTCCGGCAGCGTGAAATCGGGCGCGGGCTGGCCGAGCTTCGCGTTCTTCGCCTGCGTCGCCGGCGCCTGGGCCGCGTTCGCCTCGGCGGGCTGCGCCGCGACGGCGCCGGCCGCCGCGGGCGCGCTGGCCTCGCCGGGCTGGGTGCACGCCGCGAGCGCCGCGGCGAGGAAGGTCAGGGGGATGAGCTTGGTCATGCCGAGACGCTTACCACGCCCCGCGACGGGCGCATGCGTCAGGGGAACTCAGGCCAACGATCGCCGGTCGCCCACCGGTACCGCAGGCCGAGCTGCCCGAGATCCGCGCCCAGCAAGCCGAGCTGATCGGGCGCCGCCGCCACCACCATCACCGTCCCGACCGCGTCCAGGTGGTGTGTCAGCGAGACGGCCAGCACCGGGCCGATGCGCACGATGACGCTGCCGCGGCCGGGGTTGCCGAGCACCTCGGCGGCGGCGCCGAACCGGAGCTCGCCGTACCGGTCCATCTCCCCCAGGAAGCCGAGCCGCGCGCGGTAGAGATACGGCGGCTTCATCACCGTATGGAGCGATTCCTCGTAGAGAGTGAATCCCTCGGGCGCGCCCAGCACCGCATAGCCGGTCCCCACGCCGAACAGGTTGCCTCCGAGCAGGGGTATCGAGCCCGACACCTCGATCTCCGCGGCGACGTAGCGCGACAGGGGGCCCAGCATGAGCTCGGTGTCCCTGCGCGTGTACGACGCCCGGGGCTCGAGGAAGTACTGGCTCGTCGAGAAGGCGTATCGCGCGCCGCCGCGGATCTCCACGCTGGGCAGCGCCGCGCGGAGGCCCACGTACTCCGCGCCGCCGCTCGGCGACACGCTCGCGTAGCCCTCGATCCCGAGCCAGGACCAGTGCGGCTTGCCGAAGCCGACCGCGAGGCTCGGCCTGTAATAGATGACGCCGAGATCCATGACCGCGGAGACGAACGGGCGCGCGCCCGCGCTCCGCGCCCAGTACGAGCGCTTCTGCAGGACATCGACCCCCGAGGGCACCGGCGGCGGATCGACGGCGGGCGGCGGCAGGTCGGCCGGGTCCTGGGCGCGGGCCCCGGCGGGCGGGAGGGCGAGCGCGGCGAGCGCCGCGGCGGCGGCGAGCGTGCGGCGCGGCGCCATCGCTAGAACCTGCCCACGAGGGTTCCGCCGAGCGGCGCGGGCACGAAGCGGATCGAGACGCCGTCCCCGCGCGGCGCGTCCGCCGCCGGGGCGCCGCCGCGGTAGTGCAGGAGCCACGGGAGCCCGAAGCCCGTGAGGGCGCCGACGGTCGCGCCCGTGAGCGCGTCGGTCGCGAAGTGCTGGTCCGAGACGACCCGCAGCATCGCCACGGCGGCTGCCGTCCCGAGCGACGCGGCGCACGCGAGCGCGTCGGGCGCGCCGCCGCCGTACAGGGGCAGGTGCGCGTGGTGCGAGCACACGAGCCCCGCCGCCGTGAACGCGGTCGAGCTGTGGCCGCTGAAGAAGCTCCGGTACCGCTTGCTCCCCCGGCAGTCGCGGTCCTGCTGCGCCTCCGGCCCGGTGCACCCGGCGCGGTAGGGGCGCTCGCGGCTCGTGAGCCCCGCGACGACGCCGTTCAGGGCCGCGTTGAACGCGAGCGCCTCGATGTCGATCATCGCCATCTCCCACGCGACGCTGCCGCGCCCGTGCCCCCACCAGGTGACGAGCAGGGCGTCCACCGCGAGGTGGTTGGTCATCAGCGTGAGCAGGAGATCGCTCGCGTCCCGCGCCATCTCGCGCTGGCGATCGCTCCGGATGCGCAGGGCGTGGCGCGCCGAGCCGTCGAAGCCGTTCACGGTCGTCCACCGGCCCTCCGACGGCGGGATGGCCAGCGTCCCGAAGGCGGTCGCGGCCAGGAGGCCCGTGGCCACGTACTCGCTCGCGCGGAAGCCCGTCCAGCGCGGGTCCCACGCGACCTCGCGCCGCGCGCGCTCCGGCCGCGCCGCGGCCTGTGGCGCCGCCGCCCCGGGCGCCGCCGCGGCCGGCTCGGCCTGCGCCGTCGCCGCGCCGAGCAGCGCCGTCGCGCCGAGCAGCGCCGTCGCGCCGAGCAACGCCGCCGCGCCGGAGGCGGGCCGTCGGGCGGCGGTGCACCTCACGGGGCGGACCGCGCGAGTCAGAAGTCGGGGTGGCCGATGACGAGAAACTCGAGCTGCCCGGCGCCCGCGTTGCGCAGCCCATGGTGCACGTTCTTCTCGACGTGCATCATCTGGCCGGGGCCGAGCGGCACCTCGCGGTCGCCGACGATGCCGAGCGCCTTGCCGGCCAGGATGTAGATGGTCTCGCTGGTCTCGGTGTGGAGCTCGCGCGAGATCTCACAGCCGGGGTCCATCTTGCCCTTGTAGAAGCCGAAGGCCTGTCCGAGCCCCCTTCCCAGCAGCTGTGCCAGGAAGACCCCTCGGTTGGGCAAATACTCCATGACGTCTTCGTCGGCCGCGGTCAGCACCACGGCCCCGTCGATCTGCTGCCTCATGGCGATCCTCCTCCTCCGCGAGCGAAGCTGCTGGAGAATCCATCCGTTACAGAAGCGCACGGCGTCCTGTCAACGCGCTTCACGGCGAGGATCGCGACGGCGGCGGTCGCATGTCAAAAAGGCAACACCACGCTCGAGGCGGCGCGGAGCTCGTAGCTGAACGACATCGTCCTCAGCCCCTTCGGCGGCAGCTCGATACGGCCGCGGAGAAAGCCGTCCTTCTCGTCGAGGGTCCAGCCGGGGGCCTCGCCGAGCGCGACCTCGACGTCGGCCACCTCGCTGACCGGGATCCGCTCGGTGACGAGCACCCGCTTCACGCTGCTGGAGAGGTTGGAAACAGAGAGCTTCACGCGCCGGCGGATCTTTCGGCTACCGGTGATCGCCGAGGTCTCCTGCTCCTCGTCGACGGTGCGCCGCACGCGCACGGCGTCGTCCACGCCAAAGCCGAGCTCGAGCGGCTCCCCGGCGCCGACGAAGTCGAGCCGGGCACGGCCGATGAGGCTGCCGCCGCGCGCGACCTTCACCGGGCCCGCGAGCAGCGGACGCGGCCTCCCGCCGGCGCCGCCGCCGTCCAGCGTCGCGGTCGCGCGCAGGTGCGCCGCGGGGTGGGCCTCGGGGTACAGCACGAGCGCGAGCTCGGCCGGAACCGAGCGCCGCGCGATCTCGATACGCGTCGGGCGGCCGTCGGAGGGGAGGGTCACCGGCTCCGCCGCCTCGAAGATCAGCGGCTCGCCCCCGTCGTCCACGCCCGGCATCTCGTCGACGGCCCGCGCCCCGCGGCCGAGCCCGGCCGTGACGATCGCCTGGTCGCGCGCCTCGACGACGACGCGGCGGCGGTCGACCTCCGCCCTGCGCCGCACCCGGAGGACATCGTCCGCGAGGAGCGGCGCCTCCGCGCTCCGCGACGGCCGCGCGGTCGAGAAGCGCGCGGTGACGTTCTCCCAGGCCTCGCCCGTCGCCTGCCACGCCGCGGCCCACGTGGTGAGCTCGACCGAGCCGCCTGCTCCCTGCGCCTCGGGGCCGCCCGCGCCGGCGGCGTGGGCCGAGAGCCGCGCCAGGTGCTCGGGGCGCCAGATCGCGCACGCGACGCGGTACGTCAGCTCGATCTCGATGGGCTGCGGCGCGGGCGCGTGCACCTCGACCTCGATCACCGCCTCGTAGCGCGGCTGCTCGATCGACCCCTCGCGCAGCCGCGCCGCGGCGCGCCGGGCGTCGTCCTCGGCGTGCGCCCGCGCCGCGCGCGCGTCGGCCGACGCGCCGAGGGCCTCGGCGAGCGCCGCGTGCAGGGCCTCGACGCCGGCGCGCCACGAGGCGAGGCGCGCGGGCTCGCCGGCGTCCTTCGGGGCCTCGCTCATCGCTTGCGCCCACTTCGCGAGCAGCTGGTCGAGGTGCGCCTCGCGGCGCGACGCCCGGTCCCGCGCGCGCTCGGCGGCGCCGGCCCGGCGGGACGCCTCGCGCTGCTCGCGCTCCAGCGCGTCGATCGCCTCGCGCCCGAGCGCCGCCTCCCGGTGCGCCCTCCACCGCACGCGCGCCGCCGTCACCCGGACCGCGCCCTGGCCGTCGGCGCCCGCGCCCTGGCCGTCGGCGCCCGCGCCCTGGCCGTCGGCGCCCGCGCCCTGGCCGTCGGCGCCCGCGCCCTCGGCCCCAGCGCGCGCGACGCGCGCCTGCACGGTGCGCTCGTCGACGAACACCGACACGCCGCCGATCGCGATCCACTGCGCCCCGGCCGCGACATCGACGCGCGCGGCGCGCACGACCTCGGCGCGATCCTCGAACAGCGTCACCACGCGCGCCGCGCTCGGGTGGGGCGCGCCCTCCGCGGCGCGCCCTCCGCTGCCGGTCACCTCGCTTTCATCTCCTCCGCCGGCGCTCCGCTCCGCCCGGTCCGAACCGCTCGCATCCGTTGCCATGGTGCGCCTGTTTCCCCTGTTATTCCCGTCGGTTACCGCCGACGACCTCGTTCCTGGAGGAGAACACAACGCGGTAGGCGAAGGCGACCGAGGCCTTGCCGCCGGGCGCGATCGGGACGCGCCAGCGCAGGCCGCCGCGCACGGGCTCGCCGAGCTCCTCCTGGGTGAACGGCTCGGCCTTCGGCTGCGACGAGAGCAGCTTGATCTCGACGTCCTTGTCGTCCGTCACGGGGATGCGGTCGAGGACCTCGACCTCGACGCCCACGCCGAGCGACGAGGAGAGATCGATGGTGATCGCGTGCTCGACGGCGAGCGAGCCGCCGAGCAGGCCGGCGCTCGACTCCTCCACGCGCGCGTTCCTCGCGACCCGGATCCGCTCCTCGACGCCGAGGCCGGCGCGGAAAAGGCCGCCCCGGTCGACGTGACCGAGCGAGGACTGCGCGGCGAGGGCGCCGTCGACGAAGATCTCGACGGGCCCCGCGAGCAGCGGGGCGTCGATCGGGTTCTCGACGCGCGCCTCGCGGTAGACCTCGGCGGCCTCGCGCGGCACGGTCACGAACCGGGGCGCCGCCGGGGCGCGCGCGGCGCTCAGCGCGACGCGGTGGCGCCTGCCGTTCGACGGCACGTCGGCGGCGCCTTCGCCGGCGTAGAGGTGATCGAATTGCCCGCGCGACGCGCGCGGGTCCACGGCCCGGGGCGGGGCGCCGAGGTGGTCGATGTCGATCTGCGCCCGGCGCGCGGCGCGCCTCGAAGGCCCGGGCTGGTCGTGCGCGAGCCGGCCGCGCTGCGGGCCCGTCCCGGGGAGGTGCAGCGCGTCGAAGTCGAGCCACCGTTCGACCTGCGCGGGCTCGAGCGGCGCGGGGGCAGCGCCGGCGCCTTCGAGCTCCTCGTCGTGGCCGAGAGAATCCTCGGCCAGATCCGCCGTGCGCTCGGCGCTCGCCACGCGGGCGAAGGCGGCGCTCGGCGCCTGGGGCGCGCTCGCCTGGAGCGCCTGCGGCGGGGGCGGACCGCCGTAGCCGCCGCCGAACGAGGGGAGCGACAGCCCGCGCGACTTGCTGCGCGCCGGGGCGGGGAGCGGCATGGAGAGCGGCGCAGCGGCCGGCACCGGGGGCGGCTCGGGGGCCGAGCCGCGCTCCGGCCACGTCGTCGGTGGCGGCGGCGCGGCCCCGCCGGGTGGCGGCGCGATCCTGTCCATCGCCTCCCGCAGCTCCTGTCTGGCCTGGCTCGGCACGGGCCGACTCAGCGTGGGCTCGTCGTCGTCGTTGTCGTCGTTCTCGTCGGACGCGGGCAGGAGCTGACCCGGGGCGGCCGTGGTTCCCGCGGCGGGCTGGGGGAGGGCGGCGACGAAGCGGTCGAACCCCTCGAACAGGGCGTCGAGCCCCTCCGGCGCCGGGCGGTAACCGCGGCGCGGGGGGCGCTGCGCGCGGCTCAGCCGCAGCGAGGCGAGCTCCGGCAGCCGCGTGTCCTGCACGAGATCGGCGGTGGCGAGCGCGAGGCGCACGTTCTGCCAGTCCTCGCCGGAGGCCTGCGCGACGAGGGCGTCGAGCTGCAGGGCGACCTCCGTCGCGCCGCGCGAGAACCGCGCCGCGTAGGCGGGCCACCACCGCGCGGCGCCGACGGCGTACTCGATCCGGAGCGCCGGCTCGCCGCCTGCCCCGCCGCGCGCGGGCGCGAGCCGCACGACCACGTCGAGGCGCGCCGGGGCGCGCTCCTCGACCTCGCCGCGGGTCGCCTGGGCGGCGTCGAGCTGCGCGGAGAGGAGCTGCTTGCGGGCGCGCTCGAGCTCCGCCTCGAGCGTCGCGGTGCGGCTGTCGAGGGTGGCGAGCTCGTCCGAGAGCAGCCCGCTCACCGCGAGCGCGTCGCGGATGCGGGCCGCCGGGTCGCCCGGCCGGAAGCGCCGCGCGAGCTCCGGATCGAGCGCGACGGCCGCGAGCTGGTCGCGCCAGCGGCGGAGGTGGTCGTGCTCGGCCGACAGGCGCTCGATCGCGAGCTCGAGCTCGCGGAGCTGCGCCGAGAGCGCGCTCCTCGAGACGGGCGCCGGGGGCACGACGAGCCGCGCCCGCACGCCGACGACCTCGCGCGGCGCGGCCGCCGCGTCCGGCGAGGCGCCCGCCGCCACGAGCGCGCGGAAGCTCCCCGGCTCGGCCAGCGGCGTGATCCCCGGCACCGCGATCTCGATCGCTCCGCGAGGGAGCGGCTCCGCGAGCTCGACGCGGCGGGTGACGATCGCGCCGCGCGCGTACACGACGACCGCCTCGATACGGCTAGCGCACTCGATCTTCTCCGCCGTCATCCGTTCGTCCCTCGCCCGCGAACGCTGTGTGGGAGCGCGAAGGTATCACGCCGCGCCCGACGCCTGATAGCGCGCTAGCGCCGCGTGTCGACGAAGCTGAAGCCTGGGAGCGCGTCGATGCCATAGGCGCGCAGCGCGAGCGCGTCGAGACGGTGGAAGTCGCGCTGCCGGAAGGAGCTCCGTAGATCGCTGATCAGCGCCTCGGCGACGCTCTCCGGCGGGGGCAGGCGGATGCGCCGCAGGTACTGGGCCTGGAAGCGCAGGTAGCCGCCGCGCATCTTGACCGCGTAGGACCACACGAAGAAGAGGGCGACCCTGGAGCTGAGCAGCCCGCCGAGCGCCTCCATGTCCCAGCCCTCCGACGTGATGAAGTAGAGGTTGTGGTGCGGGTGGAACCTGCCCTCCTCGTAGACCACCTCGTTGGATCCTGCGATGTCGGGGATGAGGAGCTTCGGGATGGAGGCGAGCTCTGGATAGACGCGATCGATGGTGCGGAACCAGCTCGCGGCGTTCCTCCCGGCGACGTAGCGCTTCCTGACGTCGGCCTCGTGGGCGCGCAGGTAGCCGGCGAGCTTCGGGTACTCCTCGAGATTGACCACCTTGCCGTCGTCCCCGAAGGTGTTGATGACGAACCGCCCGGCGTCCCGGATGCGGCCGTCCTCGATATCGTCTCGCATGACGAGGGGGACGAGGCGGTCGCGCTCGATATCTACATCGTCGCCGTGGCCGACGATGTAGATCCTGTCGCTCCCGGTGGCGACGCCGATGCCGACGCGGGTCCCGCCCACCTGCTCGATCGGCGCGAAGCGCGCCTCGAGGGCGCGCAGGGCGTCGAGGTGCTCCGGTGAGCTGAGCACCCACGGGTCGTCCCCCTCGAACCAGGAGGGGTACTCCGACACGGCGACGCCGGCGCCGCGCACCGGCGCGCCCCCCTCCGCGCGCCCCTCCGTGCGCCCCTCCGTGCGCCGAAGCGCGGCGGACGCGGCCTCGCACTCCTCCGGAGAGGCGGTGCGGAGCGTCGCGACAGGGACGCTCCCCGTCTTGCCGGGCGACACGGCGAATATCGACGGATAGGCGACGACGTCGGACTCGAACGGGGAGGCGCTGTGCAGATCGATATAGCACTGCACCCGGAACCACCTCGAGAGCATCCGGCGGAGCGGGGCGCCGTACCGGTTGAGGGTCCACCGGTCGGCGCAGATGAAGGAGAGGACCCCGCCGGGCGCGAGGAGGTCGAGGCCGCGCTCGATGAACGCGACGTAGAGATCGGCGCGGTCGTAGAGCGACCTGTACCGGTCGCGATACTCCTCCTGCAGCTCGGGCGAGAGCTGCTCGATCCGGATGTAGGGTGGGTTGCCGACCACCGCGTCGAAGCGGCGCCCCTGGCTGGTGAGCAGGAAGTCGCCGTGGGCTATCCAGGCCTCCGAGAGGCGTCGCGCGTCGCCGTGGGGCAGCCCGAGCCGGGCGAGCGCGCCGGCGACGGCGAGGCGGGAGCGGTCGACGTGATCTCGCGCGATGTCGTACGACCGGATGGCGGACTCGATCTGCAGGAGATCGCGGTCGTGTCGGCGCGCCGACTGGATCAGCCGCTCGACGGCGGGGACGAGGAAGGCGCCGTGGCCGCAGGCCGGCTCGAGCAGCGACAGCGACGCGAGATCCCGGTCCGCCGTGTAGCCCGCGAGATCGAGGATGAGATTCACGACGTGGGGCTTGGTCAGCACCACGCCGTGGGCCTCGCCCGACGAGCGCTCGCCGTAGTCGTAGGCGCTCTGCGGGAGCATGACCGTCAGATCGAGGGCTGTCTGCATGGGCGCCGCGTGGATGCTAGCCGCGATCGGCGCGTTTCGGACGCGCGACGCGCGATGCCGCGCTGGCGCGCTCGCCGCGCTCGCCGTCGGCAGCGCGGCGCCTCGGGCCGCGGCCGCCTGCCTCGCACCGGGCCTCCGCCCCGCCGGCGCGCGGCCCGCGAGGGCGTTTCTCCGCGATCGGGGCGAGAGGCGGCTCGCGTTTCACGGGGCGTCGCGATTGAATAGGGTAGAGTCGCCTCATGGCCTTCCCCCTGCGTCTCTCTTCTGCCGATCGCATCGGGGCGAGCGCCGCCCGCGAGGGCGCCGCGGCGCCGCCGGCCGCCGGGCCGGGCTGCCGGCCTCTCGAGGTGACTGCATGATCCTCGGCATCGGCATCGACGTCTGCGGCATCGGACGCATGGAGGAGGCGCTCGCGCGATGGGGGGAGCGGTTCTGGGAGCGCGTGCTGTCCGAGCCCGAGCGGCGTTCGCTCGCGCACCGTGTCGACCGGGCGACGGCGCTCGCGGGCCGCTTCGCCGCGAAGGAGGCGGTTGTGAAGGCGCTGGCCGGGGCGCCGGGGGTCGGCTGGCACCACCTGGAGGTGCGCGGCGCGCCGCGCACGCCGCCGACGATGGCGCTCCACGGCCCGGCGCGCGCGCTCGCGGATCGCATGGGCGTCAAGCGGGTGCACCTGTCGATCACGCACGACGCCGGCGTGGCGGCGGCGGTGGTGATCCTGGAAGGGGACGGCGAAGTCCGATCCCCGACGATGAATGACGAGGACGGCGAAGTCCGATCCCCGACGATGAATGACGAGGACGGCGAAGTCCGATCCAGCCTGGACGACGAAGGGAAAGAGCGCTCGTGATTCCGGTCCTCTCGCGCGCGCAGATGCGCGCCTTCGACAAGCACGCGATCCACCATTGCCACGTCCCCGGCGTGGTCCTCATGGAGAACGCGGGCCGCGGCGCCGCCGACGTCATCTCGGCGATCATCGAGGCGCGCTGGCCGGCGACGTTGCCCTCCGGAGGCGGCCCTCGCTCCGGGAGCCTCCCGCCGCCGCCGAACGGCCGCCGCGACGCCGACGATGCCCGCGCCGCGCGGCTCCGCTCGTTCCCGGTGCGGCACGTCCCGAGCCCCGGGCAGCCCGCGACGTACCCGCTCCACGCCCGCGTCGTCGTCGTCTGCGGCGCCGGCAACAACGGCGGCGACGGCTTCGTCGTGGCGCGCCACCTCCTCGCCCGCGGCGCCGAGGTCCAGGTCTTCCTGGCCGCCCCGTCCGAGAAGGTCACCGGCGACAGCCGCATCAACCACGACGCGTACGTCGACCTCGGAGGCGCGCTGACCGAGCTCCCCCCTGGCGCGTCGCTCGCCCCGCTCGAGGCCGCGCTCGCGGAGGCCGACCTCGTGGTCGACGCCATCTTCGGCACGGGCCTCGCTCGCCCGATCGAGGGCCACCTCGCCGACGTCATCGGCGTCCTCAACACGGTGACCTGCCTCTGCATCGCGCTCGACGTGCCCTCGGGCCTCGACGCCGACAGCGGCGCGCCGTTCGGCGCCGCGGTGCAGGCCGACGAGACCGTCACGTTCGGCCACCTCAAGATCGGCCTGCTCACGCCCGAGGGCGCGCGGCTCGCGGGCAACGTCCACGTGGTCGATCTCGGCGTCCCGGACCGGCCGATCCTCGCCGAGGTGGGGCACGTCGCGGAGGTCATCCGCAAGGAGACGATCGGCGCGTCGTTGCGCCCGCGCGAGGCGACCATCTACAAGCACCAGGCGGGCAACGTGCTCGTGATCGCCGGCTCGTCCGGCAAGCTCGGCGCCGCGCTGCTGACGGCGCGCGCGGCGATGCGCACGGGCGCGGGCCTCGTGACGATCTGCACCTGGGCGGACGCCGCGCCCGCGATGGAGTCGCGCGTCGTGGAGCTGATGACGACCGCGATCGATCCGGCCTGCATCGCGGCGTCGCTCGACGGCGCGCTCGCCGGGCGGCGGGCGGTCGCGATCGGCCCGGGCCTCGGCCTCGACGAGCGGGCGCGGGTCGCGGTGGATCACGTCGTGCTCGGCTGGGACGGCCTGAAGGTCGTCGACGCGGACGCCCTGACGCACTTCGCCGGCCGCCCCGAGGCGCTCGCGAGCGCGCGCGGGAGCCTCATCCTGACGCCGCACGCCGGCGAGCTCGGCCGGCTGCTGGGCCGGAGCGCGCGGGCCGTCGAGGAGGACCGCTTCGGCGCGGTGCGCGAGGCGGTGGCGCTGACCCGGGCGATCGTCTTGCTGAAGGGGGCGCGCACGATCATCGCGCTCCCGGACGGCCGCATGCTCATCTGCATGGCGGGCAACCCGGCGCTCGCCACCGCCGGCTCGGGCGACGTCCTGACCGGGATGATCGCGGCCCTCCTGTGCTCGATGGATCCCTCCGCCGCCGCGAGCGCGGGGGTGCTGATCCACGCGCTCGCCGGGGACGTGTGGAGCGCGCAGACGGGCAGCGATCGGGGGCTGCTCGCGAGCGAGCTCGCCGAGCTCGTCCCCGGCCTGATCGCCGCGCTGGCCGCCGGAGGCGATCCGCTGTCCGGGCACGTCTAATCCACCGATCAGTTTGCTCGAGCGAGAATTGAACCGCCAAGACGCCAAGGACGCCAGGAGGATCCAGAAGCTCTCTTTATCTTGGCGTCCTGATGACTTGCTCTCTTCTCTTGGCGCCTTGACGATTCCTGTCCTCCTCGCTTGAGCTGCCCGGCTACTTCTTCAGGAGTTTGAACGCGTGCGTCCAGCGGTTGTTCAGCAGGCCGGGGATGCACCAGAGCATGCAGAGCGGCTCGATCGCGCGCGCCGCCTCCACGCTCCCCAGGTCCTCGGTCTCCCACCCGAAGGCGTCGAGGATGCCCTCCACCTCCTTCTTCGCGCGGGCGTCGTCGCCGCAGATGAACATCGTCGGCCGCACGCCATCGAAGTCCGGATTGACCATCCACACGCTGCCGACGCACGAGAAGGCCTTCACGAAATGCGCGTCGGGCGCGCGCCGGGTGAGCCGCTCGAGCAGCGACTCGTTCGGCCCCGTGAAGAACTTGAGCACCCCGTTGACGGGCGGCTCGTCCGCGATGGGGTTCGTCGCGTCGATGACCGTCTTCCCCGCGAGCGCCCCGGGGCCCGCGAGCTCGATCGCCTGCTCCGCGGCGGTCCCCTTCACGGCGAGCACGACGAGCTCGCCGAACTGCGCCGCCTCCGCGAACGTCCCCACCGTCGCCTTCGCACCCGCGTCCGCCAGCCAGGTCGCGAGCTTCGAGGGCTGGCGCGTGGCGCGCATGACGCTGTGACCGTGCCTGAGAAAACCGTCCGCCAGCGTCTGCCCGACAATCCCTGATCCGAGAACCGCGATATTGCTCATGGCAGGAGCATCGCACGCCCCTGGAGCCGCGCTCCAGCGCCCGGATCGACGTGGAGGATGCGCCGCAGGGCAGCACCTCGGGAGTCGATTGCAGCGCGACCTTGCTTCAGCCAGCGATGATCCTGATGTGCCCGCTGCCCAGCCCAGCCAGACGAACCCGATGCCTGCGCCGCCCGCGCCCGAAGCGGGCGGCCTGGTGCTCGGCCTGCTCCCGCGCCGCGGGTCGGCTCGCCACTCTGACGAGCCTCGGCGACCTGCTGTCGATTTGACACGCGCCCGCGTGCCTCCGCCCGCGCCATCCAGCGCCTTTCGCGTCCTTCGCGCGGTCCGCTCGGTGGCACCTGCCTTGCCAGGGTCGATCCGCAGGAGGTCCCGCCATGCTTGTCCACGCTGCCCATGTCCCCGCCCGGTCCCCGAACCCAGCGCCGCTGTCGCCCGGCGTGACACGCGCGGCCGGGCGCGGGCCGTCGCTCGGCGCGGCCCGGACGGCGCCGGGCGAGGGCTCGCGGGCGGCGGTCGACGAGCTGCTCCGGGGTCTTGTCGAAATGACACCGGAGCTCTTCGGCCGCGCCCTGCGGCTCTCCCGATCGCCCGCGACGGCGGAGGATCTCGTGCAGGACACGGTGGAGCGCGCCATCCGGTTCGCGGAGAGCTACGAGCGTGGGACCAACCTGCGGGCGTGGGTGCATCAGATCCTCTTCAGCGTCTTCATCACCCGCTGCCGGCGCAGCCGCCGCGAGCGCAACGCCCTCGACGTGCTCGCGACCGACCCGTGCGCGTGGACCGCGCCGGAGCGCCGCGCCGAGGTGCACTTCCTGTCGCCCGGCGTGCGGCGCGCGCTCGCGACGCTCCCGCCGACCTTCCGCGACACCGTCGTGCTCGTGGACCTCGAGGAGATGTCCTACAAGGACGCAGCGACGCGGCTGGGCGTCCCGGTCGGCACCGTCATGAGCCGCCTGCACCGCGGCCGGAAGCTGCTCGCCGAGGCGCTACGCGGCGAGTCCGGAGGCCCGAGGATCGACGTGAACGACGCGAACGACGCGAACGATGCGAAGATCGACGCGCAGACCGACGCAGATCGCGCCCGCTTGCCGCACTGATCGGCGGCCCCTACCATCGGTGTGCCACCGAGGAAGCGTTCCTCGCCAGGAGGCACCATGGCATCGACCGCGAAAGAGCCCCACGTCGTGATCGTCGGCGGAGGCTTTGGCGGCCTGAACGCGGCGAAGGCGTTTCGCAACGCGCCCGTCCGGGTCACGCTCGTCGACAGGACCAATCACCACCTGTTCCAGCCGCTGCTCTACCAGGTGGCCACCGCCAGCCTCTCGCCGGCCGACATCGCGGTTCCGATCCGATCGGTCCTGTCGCGCCAGCGCAACGTCCGGGTCCTGCTCGGCGAGGTGACGGGCGTGGACCTCGCCGGTCGGCGCATCACCGTCGATGCCGACGCGATGGAGTACGATTACCTGATCCTCGCGGTCGGCGCGGCGAACAATTACTTCGGCCACGAGGAGTGGGCCCGCTTCGCGCCGGCGCTCAAGAACCTCGACGAGGCGCTCACCATCCGCGAGCGCATGCTGCTCGCCTTCGAGGCCGCCGAGCGCGAGGAGGACCCCGCCGTGCGGCGGCGGCTGCTCACGTTCGTCGTCATCGGCGGCGGCGCCACGGGCGTCGAGATGGCCGGCGCCTTCGCCGAGCTAGCGCGCTACATCCTCGCGCGCGACTTCCGCTCCCTCGACGCCTCGCTCTCGCGCGTGCTGCTCGTCGAGATCGGCCAGCGCATCCTCCAGGCCTTCCCCGAGGGCCTCTCGGAGAGCGCCGAGCGGCAGCTCACGTCGCTCGGTGTCGAGGTCATCAAGGGCCGTCGCTTCCGGACCATCGACGAGCAGGGGGTCGAGTTCGAGGACGGCGAGCGCCTCCTCGCGGCGACCGTCATCTGGGCGGCGGGGGTCCGCGGCACCCCGCTCGCGCGCTCGCTCGGCGTCGAGCTCGATCGCATCGGCCGCGTGAAGATCGAGCCGGACTGCTCCCTGCCCGGGCACCCGAACGCCTTCGCGATCGGCGACATGACCCTGCTCCGCGACAGGAACGGCGTCGACGTGCCCGGCCTCAGCCCCGCCGCGATCCAGGAGGGGCGCTTCGTCGCGCGTTGCATCCTCGGCGACCTCGAGGGCCTCCCGCGCGGGCAGTTCGCCTACCGCGACAAGGGGACGATGGCGACCATCGGCCGCTCGCGCGCCATCGCGAAGGTCGGGCGCCTGCAGATGTCCGGCACGCTCGCGTGGCTCGCCTGGCTGGGCGTCCACGTGCTCTTCCTCATCGGCTTCAAGAACCGCTTCGCCGTCATGTTCGCGTGGATGTGGCAGTACATCACCTTCAAGCGCGGCGCCCGGCTCATCACCGGCCACACCGCCCGCGCCGCGCTCCCCGCGGCGGCGCCCGCGGTCGCGCCCCCGGCGCCTGGCCCATCACCGGCCCGGCGCGCGGTGGCGGACGCTGTCTCCGACGGCGCCTGAGCGCCCTCGGCGCTCGCTTGCTTGACGCGCGGCCTCCACCATGGCGGATACGCCTCCAGTGAAGGCACGCAGAGCTCAGTCATCCGCGCGACCGGCGACCCCCGAGGCGCCGCCGCCCCCGGCGAGCGATCCGGGCGTTGACGACCCGGTGCTCGACGACGCCTCGGACCTCACGCCGGTCGTCGCCTCCAACCTGAAGCGCTTCCGGGCCGAGCGCGGCCTGTCGCTCGAGCGCCTGGCGAAGGCGTCCGGGGTGAGCCGGGCGATGCTCGGGCAGATCGAGCTGGGCCAGAGCACGCCGACCATCAACGTCCTCTGGAAGATCGCGCGCGCCCTCGGGGTCCCCTTCTCGGCGCTGATGAGCCAGGCGGCCTCGCCCGTCACGACCGTCATGCAGGCCTCGCAAGCGCGCATCCTGCGCTCGCGCGACGGCGAGTTCTCTTCCCGGGCGCTCTTCCCGACGGACCGGCCGCGCAACGTGGAGTTCTACGAGCTCCGCCTCGCGCCGCGCTCGGTGGAGAACGCCGACGCGCACGCCCCCGGCACCTCCGAGAACCTGGTCGTCACGGAGGGCTCGGTGGAGATCATCGTGGCCGGCGAGCGGCGCGTCCTCGAGACCGGCGACGCCATCCTGTTCGAGGCCGACAGCCCCCACAGCTACCGCAACCTGGGCAGCTCCGAGGTCGTCATGTACCTCGTCATGACCTACGGATCGCGCGGGTAGCCCCCCGTTTCACGAGCTCCAGCGGCCCCGTGTCCCTCCGGTATCCAAGACGTGTCGTCCGCTATACTGTCAGATCTTCCTTGCGCCCTCTGCTTTAGCGTGAGATATGTCCGCTATAGCGGCGGTTACCCGCTGCGGGTAGCAAGGAGACGGCGCGATGCGGATCACCTGGATTGGTGGGTTGGATCGCAACCAGGCGCAGCTGGAGCGGATGGCGCTGCAGGCCGGGCACCATCTGGAGTTTCATACGGGCAACACGGGGGGCCGCGGGGCGGCCGAGCTGCGGGCGGCCATCGAGCGAGCCGATCTTGTGATCTTGCTCACCGATGTGAACAGCCATGGCGGCGTGCTGCTCGCCAAGAAGCTCTGCAACAAGCTCGGCCGCGCGGCCTTCATGGCGCGCCGCTGCGGCGCCTCGCGCTTCCAGCAGCTCCTCGACGCGCTCGCGCAGCGGGAAGCGCGGTTTTTGGCCACCGGATAACGGAGTGAGTACGACCAATGCGATGCTTGATCATGGCGCTCTGCTGCGTGCTTTCGCTGGCCGGGTGCTCGAAGAACGAGGCGGGCAAATCGGGCTCGGTGGAGCTCCTGAATGTCTCTTATGACCCCACGCGTGAGCTCTATGAAGAGGTGAACGCCGCCTTCGCGAAGCGCTGGAAGGAGCAGAGCGGACAGGACGTCACCATCAAGCAGTCGCACGGCGGCTCGGGCAAGCAGGCCCGCTCGGTGATCGACGGGCTCCAGGCGGACGTGGTCACGCTCGCGCTCGCCTATGACGTCGATGCGCTCGTGCCGAGCGGTCGTCTCCAGGAGGGGTGGCAGGCGCGCCTCAAGGACAACAGCGCTCCTTACACGTCGACAATCGTCTTCCTGGTGCGCAAGGGCAACCCGAAGGGCATCAAGGACTGGGACGATCTCGTGAAGGAGGGCGTCGCGGTCATCACGCCGAACCCGAAGACCTCCGGCGGCGCGCGGTGGAACTACCTCGCCGCGTGGGGGTACGAGCTGAAGCGAGCGGGCGGCGACGAGGCCAGAGCGAAGGACTTCGTCGGCCGTCTCTTCAAGAACGTGCCCGTCCTCGACACGGGCGCGCGCGGCTCGACCACGACGTTCGTCGAGCGTGGGCTCGGCGACGTCCTTGTCGCCTGGGAGAACGAGGCGCTGCTCGCGGTGAAGCAGAGCGGCAAGGACAAGTTCGAGGTGATCGTGCCGTCGATCAGCATCCTCGCCGAGCCTCCTGTCGCGGTGATCGACAAGGTGGTCGACAAGCGCGGCACGAGGGCGGCGGCGGAGGCGTACCTCAACTTCCTCTACACGGAGGAGGGGCAGCGCATCGCGGTGAAGCACTTCTACCGCCCGCGCCATCCGGCGGTCCTCGCGGCGGCCGAGTCGGAGGGGGCGTTCCAGAAGGTCGCGCTCTTCTCGATTGACGAGGTGTTCGGCGGGTGGCAAAAAGCTCAAAAGGCGCACTTCTCCGACGGCGGCGTCTTCGACCAGATCTACCAGACCGGCAAGTAAATTTCGGTGGCTCTCCTCTGGCGGCGACAGAGCGTTTTGCCCGGCTTCGGGCTCGCGATGGGGATCACGGTAACGTACCTGTCGTTGCTCGTGCTGGTCCCGCTGTCGATGATCTTCCTCAGGACAGCGACGCTCTCGCCCAGCGAGATCTGGGCCGTGGTGAGCTCTCCGCGCGCCATCGCCTCCTTGAAGATCAGCTTCGCCGCGTCGCTGATCGCGGCGGGCATCAACGCGGTCTTCGGCGTGCTCGTGGCGTGGGTGCTCGTGCGCTACAGCTTCCCGGGCAAGTCGATCGTCGACGCGCTCGTCGATCTACCGTTCGCGCTCCCGACGGCGGTCGGGGGCATCGCGCTCACGGCCATCTATGCGCAGCAGGGGTGGGTCGGCCAGTTTCTCTACCCGCTCGGGATCCAGAGCGCGTTCAGCCGTCTCGGTGTGGTCATCGCGCTCACCTTCGTGGGGCTCCCGTTCGTCGTGCGGACGGTCCAGCCGGTGATGGAGGAGCTCGAGGTGGACCAGGAAGAGGCGGCGGCGTCGCTCGGCGCGGGCCGCTTCCAGATCTTCCGTCGGATCCTCCTGCCGGCGCTCTGGCCCTCGATCCTCACCGGCTTCGCGATGTCGTTCGCGAGGGCGTTCGGCGAGTACGGGTCGGTCGTGTTCATCTCGGGGAACATGCCTTTCAAGACCGAGATCACGCCGCTCGTCATCATGACGAAGCTCGAGCAGTACGACTACGCGGGGGCGACGGCGCTCGCGCTCGTGATGCTGCTCTGCTCCTTCGTGCTCCTGTTCGTGATCAACCGGCTCCAGTCCTGGAGCGGCGCGCGCGTCTCGTCGCGGAGCCCGGTCGAGGCGCCGCGCGCGGCGCCCGCGGGCCCGGGCGCGTCCGGGGTCGCGTCGTAAATGGCGGGCGCGGCGGGCAAGCTGCGGGTGCGGTCGCGCGGGGCGGTGCGCGGCGCGACCTCCGAGCCCCCGCTTGTGCGCTGGGCGCTCACGGCGGTGGCGCTCGCGTTCCTCGGGTTCTTCCTCTTCCTGCCGGTCGTGGCGGTGTTCATCGAGGCGCTGAAGGATGGCCTCTCGGGCTACTGGCGGGCGATCACCGCGCCGGACGCCGTGGCCGCCATCGAGCTGACGCTCACGACCGCGCTCATCGCGGTGCCGCTCAACCTGGTCTTCGGCGTGGCCGCGGCCTGGGCGATCGCGCGCTTCGAGTTCACCGGCAAGAGCCTGCTGGTCACGCTGATCGATCTGCCGTTCGCGGTCTCGCCGGTGATCTCCGGCATGATCTTCGTCCTCCTGTTCGGGGCGCACGGGGTGATCGGCCCCTGGCTCATGGAGCACGACATCCAGGTGATCTTCGATCGCCCCGGGATCATCCTCGCGACCACGTTCGTGACGTTTCCCTTCGTCGCGCGCGAGCTCATCCCGTTCCTGGAGAGCCAGGGGGCCGACGAGGAGCACGCGGCGCTGTCGCTCGGCGCGAGCGGGTGGAGCATGTTCTTCCGCATCACCCTCCCCAACGCGAAGTGGGGTTTGCTCTACGGGGTGGTGCTCTGCAACGCGCGGGCGATGGGCGAGTTCGGCGCGGTGTCGGTCGTCTCCGGCCATATCCGGGGGCAGACCAACACGATGCCGCTGCACGTCGAGGTGCTCTACAACGAGTTCCACTTCTCGGCGGCGTTCGCTGTCGCCTCGCTGCTCGTCCTTCTCGCGCTCCTCACGCTCGTGGTGAAGCGCCTGATCGAGCACCGGGCGCAGCGCGAGATCGGCCCGGAGCTCGAGAAGGCGAACGTCGGCGCAGGGTGACGCGCCCGCGCGGTAGACAGCAGATCTCGGCGCTCCGCCCCGGGTGAGCGCGGCGACAGGCGCGCTGTCGGGCTGGGTCTTTCCGCCGAGCAGGAAGGCGGGGAGAGGCGCTTGAGGATCTTCATGCCTTCCCGCCTCGATGGGAGGCCTCGCCGGGCGAGCGATAGCGAAAGGCGCCGTCGGGCTTCGCCCAGCTTGCGATGGGCCGCCTGCGCTCCAGGTTGGAGCGAGGGGGGCACCATGCGGTTCTTTGAAGCGATTGGGCGTGCGATCGGGGGAGCCCTGTCTCCTCTCGTCTGGCAGGGCAGCCTCGTCCGGGGAGCGAGGCTGTTCCATCCCGACGGCGTGGTTTACTGCGCGGGGGTGAAGGCGCTCGCGATGGAGGGCGAGGTCGGTGCGCTGGCGCAGCGGCTGGCGGGGCCGGCGCTGGTGCGGCTGTCGGGCGGGATCTGGCGGTGGCGGGGCGGCAAGGGCGAGCGCCGCCCGGACGTGCTGGGGGTCGCCGTGCGCTTCCGGACCAGCGAAGAGGTGACGCCGACGGCGAGCGCCGGCGATCAGGATCTCATCTTCCTGAGCGCGCGCCGATTGTCGCTGCTTCCGATCGCCATCTTCACGACGAGGAGGCGTGATTTCCTGGACAACGATTACTACGCGCAGCTGCCGTTCGACGTGGAGGGCTTCGGTCGCGCGAAGTTCCGCCTGGTGCCGCTGCGCGCGTCGACGACGAAGGGCAATCGCCGGGAGAAGCTGGAGCGCGCTGCGGCGGCGGGGCTCGCGCTGCTGCGGCTCGAGATCAGGCGCGGGGGAGCGCGCGCGCGCTGGATGGCCGTGGCCGATATCGAGCTGTACGAGCCGGTGGACATCGACCAGAACACGCTTCGCTTCAACCCGTTCCAGACGGGGAAGGGGATCGTGCCGCGCGGGCTGCTCCAGGCGACGCGGCTCGCGACCTACGCGGCCAGCTACCTCGGGCGGACGCTCGGGGCACGGGCACGGGCACGGGCACGGAAGCCGGGGGCGCGGGGGGAGCGGCGGAGCGAGCGGGAGCGGTAAGGGGCGTATTCCGGGGGGGCGGGGGCCGGCTCGAGGCTCGAGGAAGCCGGGAAGCGGCAGGCCTCCGCCGGCTCACGGAGGCGAAGCGCCCGTAAAGGCCGCCCGGGCGCATAAATGCGGGTGAGGGCGGCGGTGAAGGCGTTGACAGCTGGGTAGAAATGAGGCATGACCTCCCGCCGCTTCGAACAGTCGGTGAGGTAGCCAAGTGGTTAGGCAACGGTTTGCAAAACCGTTATACGCGGGTTCGAATCCCGTCCTCACCTCCGCAAGGATGACAGTCCGGCCTGCGCGCTGAAACAGCCCCCGAGGGGGCGAGCGAGGAGCGGTGGGCCAGGCTGGAGCACGGCACGGAAACGTTATCCGGCGATCTCGCTGAGCGTCTCGCCGGACAACCCTGCAACACGGCTGCACCGGCGCCTTGGATTCGTCGACGCGGGCCCGAACGGCACGTCGCTCACCCTGGTGCTGGCGCTCTCGGCTCAGGGAGGCTCGGACCCGGTGCGGCCGTAATCAAGCCGGCGTCCGGCTCGTGATACCGTGGCGCGTCCGGAACACCTCACCTGCGCCGTCATGGCGCTGCTGACCCCGGCGCGCTGACTCATGGCCTCGGATCCCCCGCGACGACCCGCCGTGCTGCCCCAGGCGCCCGGCCTCCAACAAGGGCCGAGCGTCGGCCCGGCCCCGCTGGAGCCCACGCTGCCGTACGACGCAGGCGCGGCGAGCTCCGACCCGACGCCGAGCGAGCGCGCACCGACGCGGCGCTGGTCGCCCCAGCACGCCGCGCCGGCGCCGCCCGCGCCGGGGAGCCCGCCGGCGGCACCGCCCTCGGCCGGGCACCCGCTGCGGGCGCGGGCCGCCGCGGCGCTCCGCGCGGCCCTCGCGGCGCTCCGCGCGGTCTTCCAGCGGAAGCCCCACGGCGCCGGACCCAGGTCGCCGCTCCGCCCCCAGCTCGTCCGCTGGGGCAAGCGGCTCGCGATCGCCCTCGCTTGCCTGGCCGTCGCCGCGGTCATCGCGTTCTTCCTCGTCGTCCGGCACTACGAAGCCGATCTGCCGACAACGGTGGAGCTGAAAAATTACAGTCCTCCGCAGGTGACGCGGTTCCTCGCGCGCGACGGCACGGTGATCGGCGAGCTCTTCGTCGAGCGCCGGACCCTCGTGCCCGTCACCGAGATCCCGCCGGCGATGAGCCTCGCGGCGCTCGCCGCCGAGGACGCCAGGTTCTACAAGCACGACGGCCTCAACTACCTCGGCATGCTCCGCGCGCTGATCGTGAACCTGCGCTCCGCGGAGGCGCGCCAGGGCGGCAGCACGATCACCCAGCAGGTCGTGAAGAACGTCCTGCTCACGCACGAGCGCACGCTGGACCGGAAGATGCGCGAGCTGCTCCTCGCCCGCCGCATCGAGCAGGAGCTCACGAAGGACCAGATCCTCGAGCTTTACCTGAACCACATCTACTTCGGCCACGGGCGCTACGGGGTCGAGGAGGCGGCGCGGTTCTACTTCGGCAAGAGCGTCCGCCAGGTGACGCTCGCCGAGGCGGCGCTCCTCGCGGGCATCGTGAAGGGGCCCTCCATCTACTCGCCGCGCGTGAACCAGGGGCGCGCCGAGAAGCGCCGCGCCTTCGTGCTCGGCCAGATGCGCGAGAAGCGCTTCCTGCCCGCCGCGCAGATCGACGCTGCCCTCGCGGAGCCGATCCACCTCGCCCCCGAGCCGGAGCACTCGGACGAGCTCGCGCCCGAGGTCCTCGCCGAGGCCGAGCGCGCGCTGCGAAAGGCCGTCGGACCCGAGGCCAGGTACGGCGGCTACACGGTCGTGACGTCGATCGATCCGAAGATGCAGGCCGCCGCGCGCGCGGCGGTGCGCCAGAACCTCGACGCCTACGCCGCGCGCCACGGCCTCGCCGCGCCGTTCGCCCGCGCCAAGGGGGATCCGGCGCCGTTCCAGGGCGCCCCCAGGGACCCGAACCGCGCCTACCTCGGCGTCGTGACCGGCGCCGACGACGCGCGCGGCACGCTGGCGATCCGCGTGGGCACGGCGCAGGGGACCGCCGACCTGCGCAAGGAGCGCCGGTACAACCCGCGCGGGCTGCCGCCCAGCCGCTTCGCCGAGATCGGCAAGGTGCTCCGCGTGCGCTTCGCCGGCGAGCCCGAGGCCGGCAAGCTGCGGCTGGACCTCGGACCGCAGGGCGCGCTCATCGCGCTGGACGCGCGCACGCGCGAGATCGTCGCGCTCGTCGGCGGCTACGAGGGCGCGCGCGGCGGGCTCGATCGGGCGAGCCACGCGCACCGGCAGCCGGGCTCGACGTTCAAGGCCATCGTCTACGGCTACGGCATCCACGCGCGCAAGCTCACGGCCGTGTCGATGCTCGAGACGAACCCGGCGGCGCTCGAGGGCTACAAGCCCGGCAACCACGACGAGAGCGAGGGGCAGAGCCCGAAGCGCCTGCGCGAGGCGCTCGCGCACAGCGTGAACGTGGCCGCGGTGTCGGCGCTCCGGGACGTGGGCCCCGAGGCCGTTGTCGCGTGGGCGCGCGAGCTCGGGATCACCTCGAAGCTCGGCGCCGACCTGTCCCTCGCGCTCGGCTCCTACGAGGTGACCCCGCGCGAGATGGCGGCCGCCTACGCGACGTTCGCGGCGGGCGGCGCGTACCAGGAGCCCGTCCTCGTGACGAAGATCACGGGCCCGCGCGGCGAGGCGCTGCCCGTGCCGGCGCGGCCCCCGCCGCGGCCGGCGATGACCGCGGCGGAGGCGTACATCACGACGGACCTGCTCACGTCGGTCGTCGAGGTCGGCACGGCGAAGCAGGCGCTCTCGCTGCGCCGGCCGATGGCGGGCAAGACTGGCACGACGAACAGCGCGAAGGACGCGTGGTTCGTCGGCTACTCGACCGACATCGCGTGCGCCGTGTGGACCGGCTTCGACGACGCCACGCCGCTCGGCGCGCGCGAGGCGGGCAGCAGCGCCGCCCTGCCGGCCTTCATCGCGTTCATGGACAAGGCGCACGCGGGGCGGCCGGCGACCGACTTCCCGGAGCCGCTCGGGATCGTCCGCCTCGAGATCGACCCGGAGACGGGCGGCCTCGCGATGCCCGGCCAGGAGAACGCGGTCGAGGAGGTGTTCCTCGAGGGCACCGAGCCGGTCGGCGTGGCGCTGCCGGACCCGGCCGCGATCGGGCAGGGGATCCTGGACCTGTTCAAGACGCAGTGACCGCCGTGGCGTGCCGTGCGCCTCCTCGGGCTCCCGCGCTGCGGCCTCGAACGAGCTGGTCGGGCGCCCTGGCGAGCCCTGCGTCACAACGTCGCGTTACCCGGGCCCGCGGGCGCGCTATGTTCCGGCCCGCCCGCATGACACGGTCGCCGATCCTCGCCGCTCTGCTCCTGCTCCTGCTCGTGGCCGCGTGCAAGGGGCCGGCTCCCGACGAGGGGCTCGCGCTCTCGCCGCGCGCCGCGAAGGGCAAGGCCCTGTTCTCCACCCTCTGCGCGGCCTGTCATGCCCCCGCCGCCAAGCTGGTCGGCCCGCCGCTCAGCGAGATGGCGGCCCTCTATGCGACCGACCCCGAGGGCATCGTCCGCTGGGCCGTGACCCCGGGCCGCAAGCGCACGGACGTCCCTCCGATGCCCAGCTTCCGCGGCGTCCGCGAGTCGGACCTCGCCGACGTGGCGCAGTACATCATCGAGGCCGGCACCGCGGCCGGAAAGCAGCGTCCATGATCTACTCGTTCGTCCTCGTCGTGCACTCGTGGCTGCGCTGGGCCGTCCTGCTGTTCGGGCTGGCCGCGCTGGTGCGGTCGGTCCAGGGCTGGACCCAGCGGAGGCCGTGGACCGAGACGGATCGCAAGATCAGCGCCGCGTTCGTCGGCTCGCTCGACACCCAGCTCCTCCTCGGCCTCCTGCTGTACGTCGTGCTCAGCCCGCTCCGGCCCACCTCGATGGCCGCGCTGAAGGCCGCGATGCCCATCGCCGCGCTGCGCTTCTTCGCCGTCGAGCACATCTTCACCATGATCGTGGCGGTGGCGGTCGCCCACGTCGCCTTGAGCCGGGCGAAGCGGGCCGCGGATCCCACGGCGCGGCACCGGCGCATGGCGCTCGGCGTCCTCTTCACGCTGCTCATCGTGCTCGCCGCCATCCCCTGGCCGTTCCTGCCCTACGGCCGCCCGCTGTTCCGGCTGCCTTGAGGCGCCGGGTCGAGGTCGCTCGGAGAGGCGCGCCGGCTACGCGACGTCCTCCCGGCTCATCCTGAGCAGCCACAGCGGCGCGAGCGCCTGCGACAGGCTCCTCACCAGCGCCGCCTCGGCGTACCCCATCGCGTAGTCCTCGATCTCGATCGGCGCGGCCCTGCCCGGGCGGCCCGGCGGGTCGAACCGGATCCTCCGCACCACCGGCAGGAGCGCCGCCGGGTTCGGCGGGAGCGCGCGCCCGTGCCGCGCCGCCTCGTCGAACGCCGCCTGCCGCTCGAGGTGCTCCCGGACCGCGGTCGCCGGCGAGAGGCCCGGCCGGGCCGGCAGGACGCGCACCCGCACCACCTCGGGGCCGCGCGCGAGCGACGTCCAGACGTGCGCGCCGGTCTCGAGCTCGAAGAAGTCGAGCACGCACAGGCCCACGACGCTCAGCACGAGGAGCTCCGCCCCGCCCGTGAGCATCGCGTCGAGCCCCGCCGTCCCGCGGCCCTGCGCGATCGCGGGCGCGTGCCGATCCTCGGAGGGCGCGCGGCCGGAAGGCGCGCCCGCCCACCCCTCGACCTCGCCCCCCGCCTCGCTGTACGCGCGCGCGAGCGCCTCGAAGAGCCCCTCCTCCCGCGCGCCGCCCGGGCCGCCGGCCGGCCCCTCCTCGAAGTGCGCGGCGCGGAGCAGCTCGATCAGGACCGCGTGCTGGCCCGGCTCGTCCACCTTGCGGAGCGCGCGCCGGAGCGCGTGGCCCTCGGCGATGCACTCCAGCACCTCCTGCTTCGCCAGCCGGGGCAGCGGGCCCGGCAGCTGGCGCCGGTGGAAGAGGCGCACCCGGGAGCGATTCCGCTCGTCCTCCCCCAGGGTCACGTAGCCGAACCGCCGCATCTCCAGGTCGAGCTGCTGCTGCTCGTCGTCGTCGCCGCTCCGCCGCCGGACGAGCTCGATCCGCTCGCGGAACGCCTGGATCGCGCCGCGCATCGCGTCGAGGTTGTAGACCGCCTCCGCGTGCTCGTGCGCCTCGGGCCCCTCCGCGGTCCGGCCGTGCTCCGCGAGGTGGTAGCGGATCCGCGCCGACAGGCGCGCGAGGCCGTCGCCGCGCTCGAGGTCGTCGACGAACTCGAGCAGCGGCGAGAGCTCCGCCGTGAGCGCGTCGAGCGGCCTCGTCATGAGGGGCGCGAGCGCCCACGCCGCGGCCGCGGGCTCGGCCTCCTCGAGCGCCTCGCGGTGCAGTGCGAACGGGGGCGACGCGGCGCCGTCGCTCCCAGCGGGCATGGAGGTCGTGAAGATGCGGAGCAGCTGCATCGCGGCGGGCGCGCCGCGGGTGAGCGCGTCGCTGAGCAGCGAGCCGATCTCGTCCTCGATGAACCGCTTCACCGAGCGGGCGCCGTCCTCGGCCACGAACGCCTCGCGCGCGATCCGCTCGGCCACGCCGGCGCCCCGGCGCACGAAGACGCTCCGCTCGGCGAGCCCGCGCCGGCAGAGCAGCCGGTCGAGCTCCTTCTCGGCCACCCGCACCGCCACCTCGGGCGTCAGCGACCGGAACGGCACGACGCGATCGATCCGGTTGAACAGCTCGGGCGGGAAGAACTCGCGCACGGCCCGCGCGACCTCCTGGGCCGACTCCTCCGCCATCGCGAGCGCCCGCGCCTCCGGGAGCCCCGCGCCGCCGACGCCGACGCCGACGCCGAAGCCGACGCCGAAGCCGACCAAGGAGCGCGCGCGCGAGCCAAGGTTGGAGGTCATCACCACCACCGCGTGGTTGAAGTGCGCGGGCCTCGCCGCCGCGTCGGTGAGCCGGCCGTCCTCGAAGAGCTGGAGCAGCAGGCTGTGCACCGACGGGTGCGCCTTCTCGATCTCGTCGAGCAGCACCAGCGAGAACGGCTGCTCCCGCACCCGCTGCGTCAAGAGCCCGTCGGGCGCGTAGCGATCGCCGATGAGCCGCGCCGGCGCGTCGGGGCCGCTGTGCTCGCTCATGTCGAAGCGGAGCAGCCGCGACGCGCTGCCGTAGATGAGCTCCGCCATGCACTTGGCGAGCTCGGTCTTGCCGGTCCCCGTCGGCCCGGTGAAGAGGTACACCCCGTACGGGCGCCGCGGATCCACGAGGCCCGCCTTGATGCGCGCCACGAGATCCGCCGCGGCGCGCACGGCCTCCGGCTGGCCGATGACCCGGCGGCCGAGCTCCTCCTCCAGCGCGCCGGCGTCGAGCGGCTCGTCGCCGCCGAGCAGGAGCCTCGGCACCCCGGTCTTCTGCGACAGGAGCCGGAGCACGTCCTGCGACGCGACCGGCCGCGGCGCGTCGCCGCGCGCCGCCGCGTGCTCCCCGGAGGGCGAGGGGCTCCCGCCCGCGCGGACGACCTCGCGCAGGAGATCCATGGCCTTGCCCGGCAGCGCCTGCGCCGACAGGAGCGAGCCGCCGAGGTCGAGGATCGTCCGCAGCACGTACGGGCTCACGCGGGCGGCGTGGCGCTGCTCGAGGGCGCGGACCTCCCGCACCATGAGGCGGAACGTCTCGGAGGGGGTCGCCTCGGGGAGGAAGAGCGGCGTGAACAGGGCCGCGAACGAGGGGGCGTCCTGCTCGAGGAGGCGAAACGCCTCGGGGGAGCACTCCCCGACCATCACGATCTCGCGGCGGGAGAGCGGGCCGCGGAAGAAGTCGGCGAGCGAGCGCTCGCTCTCGCGCGACCTCCCGATCCGGCCGAAGTGCTGGATGTCGTCGACGACGAGGATCGCGCCCCGGCTGCGCGCGTCCTCGACGAGATCGACGCCGCGCTTCTCCCAGTCGCCGAGGTGGCTCATCCCGGCGATGAGCCTGCGGCCGCTCACGGCGACGACGTCGCGCGCGCGGTCGAGGTTCTTGTGGGCGCCGTACCCGTCGGCCTCCAGCAGGTCGACAACCGCCCGGTGGATCAGGGTCGTCTTGCCGCACCCCGGCGGGCCGATGACGAGGACCGGCTGGGCCCGGCCCGCGCCGAGCAGCAGCGCGAGCTGCTCGCGCTGCGGCGACCGCGGCACGCCCGCGTCGAGGCCGCCCTGGGCCGCGCGCTGGGTGAGGCTCACGCCGAGGCTCGGCAGGACCTTCAGGCCGCGGCGCTTCTTCCAGCGGAAGGCCGGGTCGGCGCCTGTGTCGTCGTCGCCCGGTCGATCCGGCAGATCCGCGAGCGCCGAGCGCGGGGTGCACGAGAACGACAGCGCCGTGATGCGCTCCTTGCCCTGGCTCCAGAGCCGCGCGATCTCGTCGTCGTCGAGCCCGGCCCACGCGACCTGGAACAGCGCGCGGAGCTGCTCATCGAGCGGGAGATCGTCGCGGATGGGCGCGGCGTCGCCCTGCCGGGTGGGGTGGTAGGCGAAGACGATGCGCTCGCGCTCCGAGGCCCAGCGCGGCTCGAGCACGACGGGGCAGAGCCCGCTCACCTTGCGGCGCTCGCCGGCCCCGGAGAGCGAGAGCTCGAGGCGCACCTTCTCGAGCCGGAGGCCGCGCGGCATCTCGATCCGCGCGAGCTGCGCCGCGCGCGCCTTCTCGAAGAGGGGCCTGAGCTCCTCGATGAGCAGGCGCCGGACGCGCTCCGGGTGCCGCCCCGCCCGCGATCGCGTGCTCGGGCCGAGGCCGAGCGTCACGCACTCGACGTTCGTGGTCCGGCGTTCGAAGAGCGGGATCGTGAAGTGCACGGCTGCAGGGTAGTGGCTCCGCCGCGTCAGGCGTCCGGCAAATCATCGCCGGGCGCCGCGCCGTCCCCGCCCGCGCTGAAGTACTCGCTCCGATCGAGCCCGCTCCCCTCGTCCTCGAACAGGAGCAGGTGCGCCAGCGCGACCTCGTCGAGGCGCTCCCAGTACCACGCCGGATCCATGGCGATCCGCGCCCGGCGCCCCGCGATCAGCACCGCGCCCTCGACCTCGTCGTGCTCGCGCGCGGCCGCCCCGCGCCGCCGCGCCGCGGTCGAGCCGGCGGGCGGCGGCGCGAGCGATTTATGCTCCCACTGATCCTCGGCGATGCTTGTCGCGTGCGCGACGAAGTGCACGAACACGTGCAGCCGGCCGTCGTCTGACGCGTCGCGCGCGGCGCCCGCGTCCCGCTTCCGCACCACGAGCTCGTGGTGCCCCCGCTCGAGCGAGAGGAACGCGCCGGCGTACGCGCCGGTGCAGCGGAAGAGCACGTTCCGGAACCCGCGCTTCGGCTGATCGAGCGCCTCGAGCACGTCGCCCGGAGAGCGCGGCGGGCCCCACCGCCGGCTCGCGGGCCACGCGCCGTCGCCGGGCCCGGCCCGGTCGCCGTCGATGTGCAGCGTCGCGCTCCACCCCCGCCTCGGGAGCGCCCGCAGGAGCGGCGCGAGCCACCGCGCGAACGCCCCCTCGTCGAGCTCCTCCAGGACGAGCGTGATCGCGTCGCGCCGCGCTTCCGTCGCGACGAGCGCGCGCGGCAGCACCTTGCGGACGCCCTCCCACGCGGCGCGCGCCTCGCGCGCGAGCTCGCGCACCTCCTCACCCTCGAGCAGCGCCATCAGGGCGAGCTCCTCGACGCTGTGCATCTCCTCCTGCGCGCCTTCCAGCTGCCCCCAGAGCTCGCTCAGCCGGTGGTGCTCGGCCTGCAGCCCCGCGGTGTCGATCTCGTTCCGGCGGTCGCGCGAAGGGCCGCTCGCCAGGCTCAGCTGCGTCAGCAGGAACTCGATCTGCTCCCGGAGCTGCTCGACCGGCCCGAGGCCCATCCACTGATCCACCTCGCGCCGGAGATCGCCGACCTGCTCGACGCCGAACGCCTGCTGCGCCGCCCGCGCCGCGCGCCGCCGCCGCGCCACGAGGCGGAGCGCGGGCGTCTCCGCGCGGCCGACCAAGACGCCCTCGGCCGGCGCCTCCGGCTCCCCCGCCTCGGCGACCCACACCGTGAGCTCCCGCGCGTCGCCGCCGAGCCCCGCGAGCAGCCGCGCGAGGGGCGCCGCGAGGTGCTCCTCGACGTGGCGCCGGAGCGCCCGCGCGCCGTAGGCCGGCGCGTGGCCGTCCTCGGCCAGCCGGGCGAGCGCCCGCGGCGACACCTCGAGCGCAATGCCCGCCTCGGCGAGCCCGCGGCGCTGGCTCAGGCGCTGCGTCGTGAGGCGCGCGACCTCGGACAGCTCCGCGCCGGTCAGGGTCCGGAACGGCACCACGCGATCGATGCGGTTCACGAGCTCCTGCCGGAACGCGCCCGCGACGACGCGCTGGTAGTGCGCCTCGTCCAGCGCGGCCCGCTCCTCCGGAGGCGCCGCGCCCCGATTGCCGGCGAACCCCGCCTGCGCGCGCCGCTCCGCCCCGCCGAGGTTCGAGGTCATGATCACGATCGCGTTGTGGAAGTACGCCGTCCTGCCGCGCGCGTCGGAGAGGCGCCCCTCCCCGAGCACCTGCAGCAGCAGGTCGAACACGGCCCGGTGGGCCTTCTCGATCTCGTCGAGCAGGAGCACGCAGAACGGCTGCTCGCGCACGCGCTCCGTGAGCAGCCCGCCCGCGCCGTCCGTCCCGCGGATCAGGCGATCGGCCGCGCCCTCGCTCGAGAACTCGCTCATGTCGAACCGCGCGAGCCGCTCGGGCGACCCGAAGAGGAGCCCGGCGAGCGCGCGGGCGAGCTCGGTCTTGCCGATGCCCGTCGGCCCCACGAAGAGGAACGTCGCGAGCGGCTTGTCCGGAGGCGACAGCCCCGCCTTCACCACGGCGATCGTCTCGGCGAGCGCGCGCACCGCGCGCTCCTGCCCGACGACGCTCGCCCCGAGCTCGCGCGCCACGCGGTCGACCCGGAGCGGCAGATCGTCGCGCAGCAGGAACGCCGGCATCCCGGTGCGCATCGAGAACAGCTCGTAGAGGTCGCTCCGCCCGAGCGTGACCGGCTCCCCCTGCGCGGTCCGCTCCCGCTCGTGCACGGTGCGCAGGTCGTCGTAAAGGCGCACCGCCTTGCCCGGGAAGGCGCTGTAGGGGAGGTACCGCTCCGCGAGATCGACGAGCGCCGTCAGCGCGTCGCCCGCGACCGAGGGGCGGTGCGGCTCGACGCGGCGGTCGCGCTCGGCGCGCTCGGCGAGCGCCCTCCGGGTGTCTTCGGCCGAGAGCGGCTCGACCCGGATGCGGCTCAGGCCGGCGAAGAAGGCCCAGTGCCGCCCCTCGAGCGCGTCGAGCCGGTCGTCCCGGAGCTCGCACACGACGCGCACCCGCCCCTCGTCGAGGTAGGGCCGCATCGCGCCGGCCAGGTCCACGTGCCCCCCCTCGGAGCGCTCGGCCAGCAGGTCGTCGAGGCTCTCGAAGTAGAGCACCGCGTCGAGCGCGGCGGCGGCCTCCATCACGCCGTGGATGCGCTCCTGCCACTGCCCGAGCCCGCTCATGCCCGCGACGAGCTGCGCGCCCGAGGTCGCGTAGACGAGCCGCGTCTGGCGCGCGACGTAGGCCTGCATGAGCGCGGTCTTGCCGGCGTGCTCCCGGCCGACCAGCAGCACGCCGAGGCGCTCCTCTCCGTCGAGCAGCGCGGCGAGGCGCGCGAGCTCCGCGTCGCGGCAGGCGAGCGGCGGCGTCGCGGTCGGGCTCCGCTGCGCCGCCACGTGGAGCGGCGTCGCGACAGCGACCAGCGCGTTCACCGCCTTCTTCCGCCGCGCGCGCTCGGCGATGGAGACGCCCCGCCGCGGCCCGCGCCCGCCCGCGGGCTCGGGCAGCGGGGCGTGGAGCACCTCCAGGCGGTGCGCGCTCCCGGGCAGGAGCCCCATGTGCTCCCACGTCGACAGCGTCTGCGAGGCGAGCAGCCGGCGCACCTCGTGCCGGATCGCCGGCTCGATCGGCTCGCCGGCCTCGACGTAGAACGCGTGGCCGAGGCTCGGCACGAGCACCCACGCGTCGCGCTCGTCGCGCGCCGCCGGCCCCGGCGCCCCGCGCGCCGCCCGCTCGCCGGCGGGCACGATGACGCAGGGGAAGCTCACCGGCACCTCCCTCCGCAGCTTGCGCGGCAGATCGTCGCGCGGGACGGCGACGTCCACGGAGAGGAGCGCGGTCCCCTCCGGGAACGACAGCCGGGAGATCGCCTCGGGCTGGGCGCGGGCCGCGTGCTCGCGCAGGAAGAGCTGCTGCTCGACGAGGACGTCCTCGTCGCGGCCGAAGCTCGCGGTGTCGGGCGCCGCGACGGGGAAGGCGACGCACGCTCCGTCGAAGCGCTCGCGCACGAGGACGAGCGCCCTCGCGGTGCGCCCCTCGCTTGCCTCCGGAGCGCCCTCGGCGGAGGCGCCCGCTCCGTCGTCAGGAGCGGGCGCGGATCGGTCGTCGTCGCCGGAGCTCGTGCTCATCCGAGAGGGCGGAGCAGACCCGATCGGCCCGTCCGGCGCAATCGGATCGGCGCTCAGCTCACGACGGGTCGGCCTTGGGCGTGGTCGGCGTGCTCGGGGGCAGCTCGGGCTTCTTGATGTACTCGGTCGGGAGATCGCCGGTGAGCGCCTTGAGGTAGGCGACGATCGCCTTCACCTCGTCGGGCTTGGCCTCCACGCCGAGCTGGTGCCACGCCATCTTGGTCACCGTCTCGTCGAGCGTCGCGATCGAGCCGTCGTGGAAGTAGGGGAAGGTCTTCTCGATGTTCCTGAGGCTCGGGACGCGGAAGAAGAACTTGTCCTTCTCGTCCTTCGTGTGATCGAAGCGACCGTTGTCCTTGAGGCCGGCGAACTCCTTCACGAGGCCGAGCTTCTGGAACGTCGAGCCGCCGACGGCGACGCCCGTGTGGCAGGTCGGGCAGCCGAGCGAGATGAACTTGTGGAACCCGGCCTTCTCCTCGGCGGTGAGGGCCTTGTCGTCGCCGTCGAGGTACTTGTCGAAGCGCGACGGCGTGACCAGGCCGCGCTCGAACGCGCCGATCGCCTTGGCCATGTTGTCGTAGGTGACCGGCTCCTTGTCGTCGGGGAAGGCGGTCTTGAAGAGCTTCACGTACTCGGGGATCGACTTGAGCGTCGTGATGACCCGCTTCTCGTCCGGCATGGCCATCTCGACGGGGTTCAGGATAGGCCCCTTGGCCTGGTCCTCGAGCGTGGCCGCGCGGCCGTCCCAGAACTGGGCGACATGGTGGCCCGCGTTGTAGGCGGTTGGCGAGTTGCGGCCGCCGAGCTGGCCCTTGTGCCCGGAGGAGAACGGCTTGTTGTCCACGCCGTAGGTCGAGAGGTCATGACACGAGTTGCAGGAGATATCGTGGTTCTTCGAGAGGCGCGCCTCGTACCAGAGCATCCTGCCCAGGGTCACCTTCTCATCGGTGATCGGGTTCTTGTCGTACTCGAATTTGGCTGGCAGGACCTTGAAGGCCTTGACGTCGTTCGGATCGAAGACGAGCGGCTTCACGTCGCCCGTCGTGGAGGGCTTTGCCGTCGTCGAGGCCTGGGGGGCCTGATATTGGTTATCCGCGGATCGTTCGCAGGCGCTCAGCCCGGCGGTGACGAGGAGCACACAGATGAGAGATGAGGGCCAACGCATGATGTCTCCTGGCTCGTGAGGACGACGTCCACGGTAGATAGAGCCGCCTGCCACGTCAACGCGCGCCTCGGCCGCGTCGCCGCCGCGCCCGCCGGCCGGGGCGCGCGGCTCGGCGGCCGCCGCGAGGGGCGCCTTGTGGCCTGATGTGTGTTACGGCGGGGTTGCGACTCCTGGTCTCGAAGGTAGCGCAAGAGGTGCTGAGGTGCCTCCGGAGCGCCTGTCTTCCGAGGTGCGCATTCCCGCCTCCGAGGTGCGCATTCCCGCCTCGTCCGATTTGTCCAGGTGCACGCGATGCGCGCCCGCCCGGCGGGCGGGCGCCGGGTGGACGCTCCGGGACGGGATGGAGAGGACGCCCGTCGACGCGCCTCTTGCGCGGCCCGGGGGCGCTGGGCAACCCTTGCGGCCGTGCAATCGCCGATCGACAGCGGGGTCGTGCTCATCACCGGCGCGTCGTCGGGCATCGGCCGCTCGCTGGCGCGCGAGGTCGCCGGCCGCGCCCGGGCGCTCGTGCTCGTCGCGCGCCGCACGGATCGCCTGGAGGCGCTGCGCGCCGAGCTCTCCGCGGCGCGGCCCGGGCTCACCGTGCTCGTCTTCGGCTGCGACGTCACCGATCGGGCGGCGGTCGACGCGATGCTCCTCTCCGTCGCGGCCGAGCTTGGCCAGGTCGACGTCCTCGTCAACAACGCCGGTTTCGGCGATCTCAGCCTGTTCGACCTCTCGGCGTGGTCGCGCACCGAGCAGATGATCGCGCTGAACGTGACGAGCCTCGCGTACCTCACGCACCGGCTCGTCGGCCCGATGGTGTCGCGCGGCCGCGGCGCGATCGCGAACGTGAGCTCCGGCTTCGGGCTCACGTTCGGGCCGGGGATGGCCTCCTACATCGGCACGAAGCACTTCGTCACGAGCTTTACCGAAGCCCTCCGCATCGACCTCGCCGGCACCGGCGTGCGGGTGACGCAGGTCTGTCCCGGGCCGGTGCAGACGGAGTTCGCCGAGATGGCCGGCAACTTCACGGACCTCGAGCCCCCCGCGCTCCTGTCGATCTCTCCGGAGCGCTGCGCGCGCGCCCTCGTCCGCGCGGTGGACCGGGGGCGCGCGCTCGTGGTGCCCGGGGTGGTGGCGTGGTTCGTCGTGTACCTCGGCGTCCTCTGCCCCCGCTGGCTCCTCCGGCTCGTCTACCGGCCGATCGCGCGCATGCTGCGCAAGAAGCAGCTCGCCGTGCGCGGCGCGACGGCGCCGCCCTGAGGCGGGGCGGCGCGGCAGGTTCGCCTCCGGAGGCGACAGCCCTTGTGGTAGCGTCTTTCGCGGCTCGCCAAGCCCCTGAGGAGAACCACGGATGAAGAAATATCGGTGCCTGGTCTGCGAGTTCATCTACGACCCGGCGGTCGGCGACCCTGACAGCGGCATCGCGCCGGGGACCTTGTTCGAGCACCTGCCCGACACCTGGGCTTGCCCGGAGTGCGGCGCGACCAAGGCCGATTTCGAGCCGATCGAGGATTGAGCGATCCGCGCCTCCGCCCGTCTCGAGGGGGCGCGCGCCGCGGGCAGCACGGGAGGGCGGGCACATCGGTTGTCCGCCTCCGTGCCTCTCTGTGCTTCGCCGCTCGCGCCGTGTGCCGCACGCGGCGCGCGACAAGCACGGTGCCGTGAGGGCGAGGAGCTCGGCGCGCTGCGATCGGAGCTCACGCCGCTGACACGAGCTCCCTCTGGCGGGCCGCTCAGCGCGCGGAGGCCGCGGATCCGACACCGGACCGGCTCACGCAAGGCATGCGCTCGAGCGCTTGCCTGGGTCGCTTCGCCGTGAGCTCACGCTCGCGGGGATCAGCGATCAGCGACGGTGCGGAGGGGAAAGAAGAACTGCTAAGAAAGAGAACTGGACGGCTTCGAGGGTGGACCTGACAGGGATCGAACCTGCGACCTCTAGAGTGCGATGTTCGTGGTTCGCGGCCGCTGCGGGATCTACGCGGCCGTTTCGGGCCGCTGCGGCCCGTTGGGACGGGCAGGGACGGCAAATCCCTGGCCAGAGCCTGGCCACGCTCGGGAGGCCTCGCCCGCGTGCCGCGTCGGCGGCGCCGAGCTCGGCCTGCTACCCTGCGCGCATGGCTCGACTCCTCCCCGGCTCTGTTCCCGACGCCCTGCTCGGCCGCGACGTGCCGCCGAGCGCGCTCGCGGCCGCTCGCTCTGCCGGCCTCGATCTCGCCGATCCCGTGCTCGCGGACGCCTTCGCCGAGGGCGTGCGCTTCGCCGACGAGCTCCTGGCGGTGGACGACGCGCGCGGCGTCGAGAGCGCGGCGTAGCCTACGTCTCCGTCTCCCAGAGTGTGGCAAGGTCGAGCTCGATCGCCTGGAACGGCGCGATGCGCACCCGCGCCGCCCCGCGGTGCGTCGCCACGGCGGTCCAGCCGCGCGGAGCGAGCGAGTAGACCTCGAGCGTCCGCTCGATGGGGTCGACGAGCCACGCCGTCTGCACGCCCTCGCGCGCGTACACCGGCATCTTGTCGGCCCGATCGACCTTCTCCGTGGACGGGCTCAGCACCTCGCAGACCCAGTCGGGCGCGAGGGAGAAGTGGGCCGTCTTGGGGAGCGCTGGCATGCGCTCGCGGCGCCAGCCAGCGACGTCCGGAACGAGCACCTCCACGTCGCGTGGCGCCGCCGGATCCGGGAAGTGCAGCTCGGGCTCGTTCAGGATCCACCACCCCCCAGGGCCGCCGCGGCCTCGCTGGAACGGGCCGCGGAACTCCCCGATCAGGCCAGAACTGGCGTTCGCATGAGGCGGCGCTGGTCGGGGCATCACGTGCAGCTCGCCGCCGATGAGCTCCGCCACCTTGTTCGGCGGGACGGCCTCCAGGTCCGCATACGTCGCGCGGCGGCGCTTCTCGGCAGGGTGACCCATGGCCAACAGCTTAGCCGATGGTCCAAATGGTACAAATGGTACATTTGTACCATCGGGATCCGCCTCGGTCGCCAGCTCGCCGACGTCTCCAGCGCTGGGCCGCATCGGCCGCGCGCCGTTCGAGTCATCCACCGGACGTTCCCTCATTCGAGTCATCGAAGAGCGCAACCGCGTCAGCGGCGCTCGTCGCCGTGAGGGCGCGCCGGAACCACCGGTGGAGCTGCGCGCGCTCGCCGCAGCGGGAGACCTTGGCCAGCACGACGTCGGATGGCTTGACCCCTCGCATGTGCAGGACCTCGAGGAGCGTCCAGCGTGCTTCCCTCAGCGCTCCGTCCTCATATCCGATCCCCTCCCACGCGAGCCGCGATTCGAGCCACGCCCGCTCGATGGGCTCGGGTGACTTCACCCGCGCAGCCTCTTCGACACCGTCGATCACGCGCGCAGCGCTGATCAAGGTACGGACGGGCAGCGGTTCCTTGAGGCAGCGATCCTCAATGGCGGCGTCCACCGGCAGCGTCGCCCACCCATCGACCTCCGGCGACCACTCGAGAACGCGGGGAATCTCGGGGACGAGACAGATGACCCGTCGGACGCCGCTCTCGACGAGCTCGCGGGCCTTCGTGGTGAACTCGCCCAGGGCCTGCTCTCTCGTCACCTCGAACCAGAGCTCCTCGCTGCCGGACCCATCGGGTGCTGGTTGAGCACTCATCAGCCGTTCTCCTCCGTGTCGTTCACGGGTCCGCCGAGGTCGATCGCTTCGACGGCACTCGTCGCGGTGATGGCGCGCCGGAGCCACCGGTCGAGCTGCGCGATGTCCGTGCAGCGGTGGACCTCGACGCGGACGAGGTCAGGGATCTCGAGGTCCCGCACCTCAAGCGTGGCGAGCACCGTCTTGCGCGCGCGCGCCAGCTCCCGAGCGAGGCGCGCGTCGGTCAGCGCCTGCTTGATCGGCGCTGACGCCTTCAGCAGGATCGCCTCGAAGACGGCTTCGTCGGCGCTCGCGGCGTCGAACGACGCGCGTACGGGCAGCGGCCGCACGAGGCAGCGGTCCTCGATGACGGCGTCCTCCGGCAACCGCGCCCAGTCGTCGTTCTCGCGCGACCACTCGAGCGTGAGCTGCTGCTCGACCACGAGGCAGAAGACGCGGCGCACGCCGCGCCGGACAAGCTCGCGGGCCTTCGTCGTGGGCACGCTCATGGCTTGCTCGCTCGCGACCTCGAACGCGATCTCCTCGAGGCGCCGCCCGCCCGTCTCGGGATCGGGGGCCGCCGGGAAGACGCTCGTGTCGGCGGCGAAGTCCGAGTCGGCCGACGTCCGCGTGAGCATGTCGAGCGCCGCCGTGTAGCCCGGCGCCACGTGGGCTCGGACCACATGAGCGAGGTCGCAGTGGAGCGTCGCGTGCGGCTCGTCGGCAGGCGCCACGATGAGCCGCTGGCCGTGCAGGTACTCGACGCGCGTCTCGGGCGGCGCCAGGCGCTCGTCGACATGCGGCGACCTCGTTAGCAACGGATCGTTCGAGTCATCCATCAGACGTCACCTCCGATCTGACGCCGCTTACCCATCCGCGTCCGCGCCCTGGTCGGCCGCATCCACCTCGACCCCGGCTTCCCGCGCCCAGCCGAGGATCATGCGGCGCATCGTCACGCCCTGCTGGGCGGCCGCGCGCTTGAACGCGGCCCGCGTCTGCGACGTCACCATGATCTTCAGCGGCACCTCCTCCCCCTCGCCGGTGAACTGCCGCGCCGCCGCAGCGGCCGCCGCGCGCGCCTCGCTCGGCCTCGTGGGCCGGACCGGCTCAGCCATCGGCGGCCTCCCTCGGCGACGCGATCGCGCCCCACACCGCCAGGAGCTCGGCCGCGGCGGCCCCGCCCGGCTCCGTCGTGAGCACCGACTCGCCGGCGAGCGCCGCGTCGGGGAACGCCACGCGCGAGCCGACGCTCGGCGCGAGCTCGCCGACGGACTGGAGCGCGTCGCGCGCGGCGCGGCCGCCGCGCGTGCGCTCGTTGACGGCGTTGAGCACGAAGAGCCGCCGGGCGCGCGGGCGGCGCAGCTCGTCGCGCACCAGGTCGGCGGAGTCGAGGAGCGCGAGCGTCTCCGCCGCCGCCCACCAATCGAACGCGCCGGGCCGGAGCGGCACCAGGACGACGTCGGCCGCCACGGCGGCGGCGCGCGAGACGTCGCCGAGCCTCGGCGGCCCGTCCAGCACCGCGACGTCGTAGCCGGCCGTGAGCTCCCGGAAGCGGGGCAGGTTGATGGCCCGGTCGACCTTCGCGCACGCGAGGCCGTCGAGCCTGCTCCGCGCCGCGCGGCTGGCGCTCCAGTCGAGCGCGGACCCCTGCGCGTCGAGGTCGAGCAGCAGGGTCCGGCGCCCCTCCAGGTGCGCCGCGGCCGCGAGGTTCACGGCGAGCGTCGTCTTTCCGACGCCGCCCTTCTGGTTGAGCACCGCGAGCGTCAGCATGTCACCGACCCTCCTCAAGATTCCTCGGTCGGCAACCGGGGCAGAGCGTCCTCGATTCGCTGAGTATCTTCGCCCTGCGCACCAGCCACTCGGCCTCCTGTGCGAACTGGAACGCCTCGTCGACCGAGCCGGACCACGGGCCATGCGCGCCGCACGAGTCGCAGTGGGCGATGAAGACAGGATACTCGATCACGGCCATCGTCTACTCCTTGCACGGTGCCTCACCCCCACCGTCGCCGCGCCGCCGCCTCCGCTGCCCCGACGTCCGGCACCAGCGAGACGGCGCCCCGCGCGCGCTCCAGGTGCTCCGGCAGCAGGTGCGCGTAGAGCTTCGACGTCCGCGTCTCGCTGTGCCCGAGGATCTGTGAGAGCAGGTACATGTCGGGTACGGCCTTCAAAAAATGGGCGGCGAACGTGTGCCGCGCCGTGTGCGGGCCGCCGCGCAGCCCCTTCGCGCCGCAGAGGCACGCGCGCTCGTGGTCCAGCCAGACGGGGCAGGTGCGGTCGTGACCGGCGGCGCGCCGCGCGCGATCGAACTGGAGCTTGGGCCAGCACCTCCACCGCTCGCCCGTGCTGCACGGGAACACCCACGTCGAGACCCGCTCGCGCCGGAGCCACGGCAGCAGCGCGTCGCCGATGGGCACCTCGCGGGGCTCGTTGTCCTTCGGCTGCCACTCCGGCGAGGGCCAGATCCGGATGTGGCCGCGCTCCAGGTCGACGTGCTCCCACGTCAGCGCGAGGGCCTCGCCCTTCCGCATCCCCGTGTTCATGAGGCACACGACGATCGGCAGCAGCTCGGGCGACAGCTCCTCGAGGGCCTCGTAGAGCGCGGCGACCTGGGCCTCGCTCCAGAACGTCACGCGCCCGCGTCCGCGGACCGGCAGCGGCTGGATCGCGAACCGAGCGATCGGCACCGGGATCTCTCGCGCGTACGTGCACACCGCCTGGAGCACGGCGAGCTCGTTGTTGATGGTGCGCGCGCCGCGGCCGTCAGCGAGCCGCCCGCGCTTGAACGCCTCGACCTGGCCCGTCGTGATCGCCGTAAGACGCAGCTCGCCGAAGTGCTCGATCAGCGTCGCGAGCTGGTAGGCGCGCACCTTCCACGTCGAGGCCCGGAGGTGCATCTCAGCGTGAGGGCGGTAGCGGCTCACGCAGAAGTCGGAGAACTTTGGCGCGATCCTGACCTCGGCGAGATCGCCCGCCTCCAGCTCGAGGCGCTTCCGCGCCTGAAACACCTCCGCCTCGCTCTTCATCCCGCGGATCGTCCACTCCCGCTGCCGGCCCCGGACCGACATCACCACGCGCCACGTCCCGCGGCGCCCCGCCTTCGGATAGATCGGCATCACCACCTCGCTGGCCAGCCGGCTTGGCCGCCGCCGGCGGGAAGAGCTTGACGATACCCCACTCGGGGATCCGCCAGCGCCGCCCGACCTTCACCGCCCCCGGCATCCGGCCCTGCGCGCAAAGCTGCGTGATCGTCTTCGGGGCCACCTGGAGGATCGCTCCCGCCTGCTCCGGCGTGAGCACCTTCGGGGGCGCGGGCGCGCTCACCGCGCCTCCGCGATCAGGAGCACGAGCAACAGCGGCGAGACCGCGTCGGTGCGCTCTCTCGTGCGCGCACACGCCGCCGCGTCGAGGCAATGCTCCCCTGATGCGGCCTCGCACACGTCGCAGGGCTCGGCCGGCGGGTCTACGTCCGCGTAGTGCCGCCCCGCGTGCCCCGCTGGCAGCTGGCAGCGCAGCCCACGGGGACCGGGCCTCGCGCAGGGCTCTACGACGACGTCGTCGCGGCTCACGGCGCGAGCTCCCGCGTCGCCGGCGTCGCCGGCGTCGCCAGGTACTGGACCAAGGCCGCGGCGCCCTGGAGCCCCTCCTCGAGCGCGAGGTAGGCCCGCTGCGGCAACGTCACCTCGCCGGAGATGCCGACGATGTGCTTGCCGTTGAAGCGGCCGGTGTCGACCACGTCCCCGCCGCGCGCGAGCTCGATCTCCCCGTCCACGGTCATCCCGGCCGAGTAGCTGACCCCCTCGACCTGCACGTACACGCGCAGCAGCGCCAGACCAGCGAGCACCTCGGTCACCATGACGGGCCTCCCCCGTTCGCTTTGCGCTGCATCGGCACGGGACCGACCAGCCGCCACGGCTTGTCTGGGTCCGACGATCGCGGCGTCGCGATGAACGCCGCACCGTCGAACGCGGTGAGGAACTCCCGCTTTGCGGGGCCGTCGTAGATCATCCTCCCCGACACGGGGAACTCGACGACGTAGAGGTTCCGACCGATCTCCTTGCACGCCACCCCGCGCGAGCGCAGCGGCGTCGGGTCCTCGACGTAGTAGACCCCGTAGTGACCCGAGGGCACGTCGCGCATGGCCTCGCGGATCTCACGCCCCCAGGGCGCGAGCCTGTAGGCCAACCAGAGCACGACGGCGAACGCGCAAGCGACGAGCACGGCTATCTCGACCATGTGGACCTCCGATGCCGACCCCTCGCGCGGCGGGCCAACCTGAGCCCTCCGCGCACCCACATCAGACGCGCTCCCGCGCGCCGCCTCTCTTCCGACGACCTCAATCGCCGCCGGACCAGCCATCTCGCGACGTCGTACGCGACGAGCGCAGCGAGCACCCCGAGCAGCACCCCCGTCACCGGCGCCTCCTCTCGCGCTACGAGGGCTTCCCGCACCCCGCCCCGGACGCGTCCGGCAGCGGCACGGTGACCAGCGACGTGTCGGTGCGACGCGCCAAGAGCTCGAGCGTCGAGAAGAACAACCGCCTCTTCGGCACGCCGCTTCCGAGCGCCACCTGCAACGCGACGTTCACGAGCGCCATGGCGGCAGCCAACCCGGTGCCCGGGTTCCGGTCGAGTCCACGGGCCTCAAGGAACTCGCCTGCGGACTCCGCCACGGCGATGGATAGCCGCTGCGGCCAGTCCGACTCCGGCGCGATCACGAGAGCGCTCCAGCGAGCGCGCAGCGCTCGATCTTCACCGTCGGCTCGGGCTCGCCGCTGTCCTGGGGCGCGGGCTCCATCTCGAGCCAGATCAGCGTGGGGGCCGCGGTGTCCCGCTTGAGCCACCCCGCGTCCTCGAGCGTGTCGAGCGCCGCGCGCAGCTCCTCGACGTCGACGCCGAGCCGCTCTCGGAGCTCGTCGGCATGCACCGGCAGACGCTCCGCGCTGTGCTCCTCCAGGTCGTCCAGCACGCGGCTGAGCAGCCGCGGACCCACCACGCTTCGCATGACGCTCTCCTTCTGCCGGCCGAGCCGGCTCAACTCGCGTTCGATCCCCTCGTGCGCCTGCGCGAGCTCCACGGGCGAGAGCTCGCCCTCCCAGGGGGCGCACGCGTCGCAGTCGAGACACCGCAGCGAACCATCGGGCAGCCGCACCACGGCGATCCGGCGCGTGCTCCCGTGGCGCTCCACGTCCGTCGGATAGACCACGACGCGAGGCCTGTTCACGGCGCCCCCGTCGAGCTGGCGCCCGAGCCGCTACACCGCAGGCAGCGCCCCGCGACGCATCCACAGAACGCCACGCGGTCCAGCTCCCCGTGCCTGAACGAGCCCTGCCCGCCGCACCGCGGGCAGACCCCAGAGCCACCGCAGCCCGCGCACGCCGCCGGCGGGGGCACCGCGTCGCGCACCGAGCGCAGGTCGGCCAGCCGCTGATCCGACGCGCGCATCGCAGCGCTGACCCGCTCCAGCTCCTCGGCGAGGCGCTGGCGCTGCTGCTCCTCGAGCTCGATCTGCTGGTCCGGCGTCAGCGGCTGCGCGGGGTCTCCTCCGCCGGCCGGAGCCACGCGCCAGCCAACACCGTCGCACGCAGCGCAGTCGCCGGCGTTGCACGCGCCGCAGAGCCCTCCACTCCGATGTCGGCCCAGGCCGCTGCAGTTGCGGCACAAGCCGCTCCCCGCGCACGCGGCGCAGCGCTCTCCAGCGACCGGGTAGCTCGCAGGGGCCGGGTCGGTGGGCCGGTCATCGCCCGAATCCGTCGGGTGGTCCTCGAAAGGAACTGCATCCATCGAGACCGAGGGTACGGTTCGTTTTTGTACGTGTCAACTTGTACGTACAGAATCTGCGACGGCTAGCTGCTCTTCTTTCTGCGCACGTGCGTACCCGGCGCCGGCTGGCGCTCGGCCAGCTGCTCGAGCAGCTCCCGCTGCACCTCGATCAGCTTCTCGCCGTAGGCGCGAGGCGGCAGCGCGGCTGGCCGGTCTCGGGCCCAAGCTCGGACGCGCGCCACTGCTTCCGCGGAGACGGCGTCGCCCAGGTACGCAACCGCGATGTCGAACGGGCTCATCGTTGACTCTCGGGTGGAACCACCCTGCCTGATGAGCTCTATGGTCTCCTGCAAGTCGGCCTGTCCATCGAGGTAGGCGTTGATCTGCGCCAGCGTCAGGCCGAAGCCGTCGGCCAGGGCTTGGCGGATCGCCAGCGAGCTCCCCTTGTTGCTGCCCCTCTCCAGGCGAGGGAGTTCGGTGCGTCGGAGGCCTGATCTCTCGGCCAGCTGCTCCTGCGTCAGCTGCATGGCCTTCCGCAGCGCCCTGAGTCGTTCCGCGAGCGTCACGCGCCCGACGGTACCGGGACGGGACTGTAGCACAATTCCCGACCCTGTTCGTACAAGTTGACACGTTCAAAGTTGTACCTTAGCGTCGTGCGGTGCCTGTTCATCGTCCCACCGATGGCGCCCGCGACCTCCGGGCGTACCTCACGCGACGGGAGCTCAGCGTCCCGAAGTTTTGCGAGCTGCACGATCTCGATCGCATCACCGTGCAGCGCGCGCTCAACGGCGAGCGGCGAAGGACCTCAGTCGATTTCGCCTGGGATATTGAGCAAGCCACCGGGGGAGAGGTGCCGTGGCACAAGTGGCGGAGCGTCACCGCACGGAGCGTCACCGCTAGGCCCAAAGACAGGCCGGGGAGTCGTCTCCCCCGGGTGAAGCGGCCGCAAGCCGAACCCGCGCCGGCGCGGAGATCGGCCCGATGAGCCGCCCGCGGAAGCAGAAACGCGGGTCCACCGGCGCCGAGCGCGAGCGGCGCCCGCCGAGCTGGACGCCGGCGACGCTGGCTGTGCTGCGGATCGTCCGCCGGTGGCTGTCGAGCGAAGCCGACGCGTTGCGGAAGGTGCTCGGCGAGTACTGCGAGCTCGAGGACAGCGGGGCCCCGGGGGCAAAGCGCAACCGCGAGGACCTCGAGGAGGTCTACGAGGTCGTGCGCGCGCAGCAGCAGACGCTCGACGCGCTCATCGCGCCGCAGGCCGCGGAGCCCCCGAGCGGGGACGTCGTGGAGATGCTCACCCTCGATGGGGCTCTCGATGTCGTGTGGCAGGCGAAGGCGCGAGCGCGCCGCGGGATGTACCGCCGCGAGCTCGCCGCCGCGACTTCACCCGGGGCAACCGCAGGCGAGCCTGCGACCCGCGGGCAGGAGGGGGAGAGCCGGCAGGCCCGTGAGCCGGCGGGTCCTGCGCGCGGGCCGCGCCGGGCCGAGGGCTCGTCAACGGAAAGCGGGCTCGGCGGTGCGGAACCACCGCCGAGCCCTTCGACCTCTCAGAAAGGCCGCGACGATGAGTAGCACGACTTCTAGCGAACCTCTCCTGCAGCCGTCGAGCCGGATCATCTTCGACGTGCCCGTAGATCGCCTACGCGCGTCGCCCACCCAGCCCCGCACCCGGAATCGCGACGGCGCCGACCTGGTCGAGAGCGTCCGGGAGCACGGCGTCCTCGAGCCGCTCTGGATCCGGAGCTCCACGGTAGAGGGCTCGTACGAGATCATCTTCGGCGAGAGGAGATGGAGCGCGTCCAAGCTCGCGGGGCTCGCCACGGTGCCCGCCGAGCTGCGGGACGACCTGAGCTCCGAGGACATCGTCGCGCTCCAGCTCATCGAGAACGGCCAGCGCGAGGACGTCTCACCGCTCGACGAGGCCCGCTCGTACCGCCTCCTGCAGCAGCGGTTCGGGCGGGCGACCCACGAGATCGCGAGGCTCGTGAACAAGCCCGAGGCGCGCGTGCTGCGGCGGCTGCGGCTGCTCACCCTGCCCGAGGACGCGCAGCGCGCGCTCGAGGGCGGCTCGCTCCAGGTGAGGTCGGCGGAGGCGCTCGCGCGCATCCAGCACCCGGGCGACCGTAACGCCGCCGTCCTGCGCGTCCTCGCCAGCGAGATGAGCCCGCCTGAGGTGACGCGCATGGTCGAGCGCGAGTTCATGCTCCGGCTCGCGGCTGCGCAGTTCGATCGCGACGATCCGGCGCTCGTGCCGGACGCGGGCGCATGCGGGGGCTGCCCCAAGCGGTCCGGCGCCCAGATGCTGCTCTACGCCGAGGCGGGGGAAGAAGAGGACCGGTGCGCGGACCGTTCCTGCTTCGAGGAGAAGAAGCTGGCGCACTGGCAACGCGTCGCCGCCGGTGGCCTCTCGCGCGGCGTACGGGTTGTGGAGGGCGAGGAGGCGGCGCGGCTGTTCCCGGCCGGTCACTTGTCCGGGAAGGCCGCGCAAGAGTTCCACGAGCTCGACGACCCCTGCTACATGGTCGGTCGCGACTTCGCCGCTGTGTCCTCGGACGCTGACGACGCCGAGGCCGAGGTGGCGAAGCCCCCGCGCGCGCCGACGTGGCGCGACGCGCTCCGAGGACTGGACGTCCCCGTGACGCTCGTGCGCGACCCGACCGGCGGCGTGCACGAGCTCGTCCCGCGCGAGGCGGCGGTGCTGGCGCTCGACAGCGCGGGCAAGCTGCCGGCGTCACCGCCGGCGCCGGAGGAGCCGCGCATCGCGCCGAACGCGGGCCGGACGACGGCCGAGGCGCGCATCGCTCGCGCCGCTCAAGAGGCCGCGTACGAGAAGGCGCTCGCGGCGGTCGCCGAGCAGGCGGCCGAGACGAAACCCTCGCTCTCGTTCTGGCGCTTCCTGGTCGCGCTCCTCTTGGAGGTCGTCGGACCGTGGAACCTCAGCGACGTGATCGAGCGTCGGAAGATCGAGGTGCGCGACGACGAGAGCGAGGAGAAGGCGGTCCGGCGCCACGTCACCGGCGTCAAGGAGCCCGAGGCGCGCGCGCTCGCGATCGAGATCCTGGTCGGATCCCAGGGCGACGTTTCCTACGCGCGAAGGGATTCCGCTCTCCACATGGCGGCGACCTTCTACGGCGTGGACCTGAAGAGGATCCACACCGGGGCGCTGCGGCGGGCCCGCGAGACGGCCGCGCAGGATGCGCGCGAAGCGGCTTCGAAGCGCCCGAAGAGCAAGACGCGCCAGGCGGCGGCGAGCTCACCGGCCAAGGCCACCGCGTCTCGCGACAAGCGCCAGGCGGGAGCGAGCGAGGAGGCGTGCGCGGTGTGCGGCTGCACCGAGGACGCGGCCTGCGAGGGTGGATGCTGCTGGGTCGCGCCGACCCTGTGCTCCGTTTGCGGGAGCCTCCAAGAGCGCATCGTCGAAGCGCTCGCCGAGCGGTCGCTCTCCCGCGCGGAGCTCCGCGCCGGGCTCGAGGCGGAGGAGCAACCGTTCGCGCAGCGCACGCCGCGTGCGTGCGACGAGCTGATCGCGCGGAAGGTCGTGCGCGAGCGCGACCACCAGCTCGAGCTTGTGCAGCGCCGCCTGTTCGCCGGCGCGCGCCCGCAGAAGGGACGCAGCACCGGCAGCGCACAGGCGCGCGCGGAGGCCCCGTGAGCCCGCGCTCCAGGCTCGTGGTGCGCGAGCGCCGAGCTTGCTTCAATGGGGCCGCCGCCTTTCAGCGGCGGAGAGGAGGACCGCTGCTCCGACCGGACCTGCTTCGAGGCGCTTCAATGGGGCCGCCGCCTTTCAGCGGCGGAGAGGGTGGACCTGAAGAGGATCCACGCTGCCGCGCTCCGGCTTCAATGGGGCCGCCGCCTTTCAGCGGCGGAGAGATGCCTCCCAGACGTACCTGGAATTTCGCTCGCTTACAACCCGGCCTTCGAGAGGTTCCAGGTCCGCTCCGCGCGCAGGCGCACGCGGAGGCGCTCGGGAGGGAGGTCGGCCATGTCGGGTAGGTACGCTGTGATCCGGGGTGAAGAGCTCCGCGAGCTGCGCGGGCCCGAGCCGCCGACAGGCCGGGACCTTCTGCTGCGACTCGCGGTCGGCGCTCCGATGGACTGCAGCGCGTGGGAGGTGATCCTCCGGTGGGCCGACGTGATCGACTGGAGCCCTCGGCTCGTCTGGCACGCAGCGGAGGCCTTCGCGACGTATGCCCGGGGGCTACGTCTCGAGGAGACCGCCCAGCTCTTCGACCGTGCGGCGCTCTGTGCCGTCGTGGAGCTGGAGTGGCCGAAGGTGCGCCGCGCTGACCTGCGCTCAGGGGCGCCGAGATGAGCGCCGAGCACCATCTCGTCCGCGAGCTGCGCCAGCGCGGGCTCATGCCCCTCGTGCGCGCCGTCGCTCGCGATCACGGCGTCAAGGCAATCGAGCTGCTCGGTCAGCAGCGGGGCCGGGCGCTGCACGCCGCGCGCCGCCGGCTGTGGTCGATCCTGGCGGACAGGTACAACATGTCCTCCATCGAGATCGGCCGGCTCTGCGGCCGCAACCACACGTCCGTGCTCGCTGCGCTCCGGGAGACGGCGCCGTCCGCGCCCCTCGCGCGAGCTCGCCGCGGTCCGCAGCGCTCCGAGGGCGCGGCGGCATGACGTCAGGCGCGCCGGCGCGCTCGGCGGGCGTGCTCTCCGACGTCGAGCGGATGCTGGCCGAGCTCCCGGACGACGGGGGCTGGGTGCTCGAGAGCCTCGCGGTTGAGCGCGCGGGGCTCCCGTGGCGGCGCGCCGGGCCCGCGCTGGCGGTGCTCTGCTCGGAAGGCAGGGCGGAGGTGCGGCATTGGCGCGGACACACCTGGGCACGGAGAAGGATCGATGAGCGACGAGACGGCGAGCGCGCAGCACGATGGGCGCCGCGGCCCCAGCGGGCGAGGTTCCAGCGGCGGGTCGGGCGTCAAGAAGCGTGACGGGTCGGCGCGCAGGACCCGCCGGCTCAGAGGGCCCGAGCGGCGCCGGACCAACAAGGGGCGGTACCGGGTCGTCTGGGTGTCGCTGTGGGGGGACGAGAAGTTCCGCCGCCTGACCGGCGACGCCAAGCTGCTCTGGTTGTACCTGCTGACCGGTCCGGTCGTGACAACCCTGCCGGGACTGTTCGCGGCCGGGCGCGCGCAGCTGGCCGAGGCGCTCAGCTGGCCGGTCGAGCGGTTCGACGGAGCGTTCGCGGAGCTGGCGGAGGCGCGCATGGCGACGGCCGACTGGGACGCGCGCGTCGTCTGCCTGCCGAACGCGTGCCGACACAACCCGCCCGCGAACCCGAACATGGTGCTCTCGTACCGGGCCTACTGGGACGAGATCCCAGAATGTCCTCTAAAATTCGCGGGGTTGGACGCGATCGTCGCGCACCTCATGACCTGCCCCGAGGGCTTCCGCGAGGCCTTCGCGCGCGCGTTCGCGGACGTGCCGCTGCGGTTGCCGGAACGGTTCGCGAACGGTTCCGCCAACGGTTCGCCGAACCAAGATCAGGAACAAGATCAGGATCAGGACCAAGATCAGGAAAAAGATCACTCGAGAGCGCAACGCGCGCGCGCGCCCGCGCAGGAGCGAGGGGTCGATGACCAGGGTGGGGAGGAGGGGGAGGAGGAGAGCGCTCCCGCGCCGGGCCTGAGCCCGGCGGCGGAGGCCATCCTGGCGGAGCTCCAGGCTCGGCCAGAGCTGCGCGAGGTGGCGGAGCCGGACTTCGCGGCGGCGCTGGGGAAGGCGGTCGATGGCGGCACGCAGACGCTCGACCGGGCGCTGGGGGCCATCCGCGAGGGGGCGGTGAAGCAGGCGGCCCGCCGGCGGCCGCCGCAGAAGCTCAAGGACTTCCTCGCCGGGTGCGTGCTGGCCGGGCCCATCGGCCGGCCCGGGCCGGACGCTGCCGAGCTGCCGGAGGGCACGCCAGCCGAGGCGGCGCAGGTGCTGGAGATCTACGCGGAGGCGTGGTCGCGCCGGTACGGCGCCTACTGCGAGGACCCGGACGGCGCCGACCGCGCGACCGCCGGGCGGGTGGCGGCCAAGGCGCACCGGATGGCGGCGGATGCGCCTGGCGCTCCGCCCGAGAAGGCATGGCTTGAGCTGGTCGGGTACTGGGCGAAACGGTTCCTGCGCGAGGAGGAGCACGCGCCGCGCCGGCACCGCCTCGACATGATCCACGGGCACCTGCAGCGCTACCGGACGCCGTGGCACGAGCGCGCGGACCGCGAGCGGCTCGCGAAGACGCGGCCGGCCGAGGAGCACCACGCGGGGCCGCGGTCCGCGGGCGCTCCGTTGGCGCGGCGAGCGGGCGGGGAGGTGCCGCCGCCGCCGGAGCTGCGGCAGCTGCTCAAGCGAATGGAGGGCGCGGCGAGCGGCGAGGAACGGGCGAAGGCCGATGCATCGGCGGCGTGAGGCCATCAAGCCTGGCGACGTGCTTCAGGGCACGGGCGGGCTCCGCGTTCTGGTGCGCGTGGAGAGCGTCGATGGCACCAAGGCGCACTGCACTCTGGTGCGCAGCGGGAATCCCAAGACGCTCTCGTTGGCGACGCTGCGAAGCAAGTACGAACGGGTAGATCACGGCGTGACGGGCGCGACGGTCCTGGAGGAGGAGAAGCGGTCGTGACCAAGATCGGGCGCGCGCAGGCTGGCGCGTTGTCCGCGTGGGGGGGAACATGGACGTGGACTTCTCGTGCGTGTGGCGGGAGCGGGCGCTGATCCGAGCTGCGCTGAGACGGGCGGGGGTCGCCTTGAGCGACGTCGACGACGTGGCGCAAGATGTCCTGTTGGGGGCTTGGCGCGCGCTGCAGGGCGGGCGATTCACCCCACCCGCCGGCGTGAGCGTCGGGGCTGCGCTGCGGCCCTGGCTCCGTGGCATCGCGTGGCGGCAGGCGCGAGATCACCGCCGGAGGTCGGCCCGCCGCGGCGTCGAGCTGCGACCCGACGAGCTGGTCGAGCCGGCGCCGACCGCGGACGCATGCCTCGAGCGCCGGGCCGAGGTCGCGGCCGTGGGCGAGCTCGCCGTCGTCCAGCAGCTCCTGCTCCAGCTCGCGGCGGACGGACACTCGATCGACGAGATCGCCATGACGACCGGCGCCGACCGCAGCACCGCGTGGGCCCGGCTCCGAGAGGCGCGCTCGGCGGCCGCTGCCGCGCTGACGCGACGACGCGCCCGCGAGCGCTTCATGGAGGCCAAGGCTCTCCGGCCGGTGGTGCGCCGGATGAGCGGTTGACGCTTGGTGCGTCGCCCACCCGTGCCCACACTCCCGCGCGGGGAGACATTAAGTGTCCTACGGGAGGGAAAAAAACGGCCCCGGCGCGCAATGGGCTGTAAACTCTACGATCGTGTCAGAGGCTCATCCTACGCTGTCACTCCCGCTCACCGCCCATACCCTGGCGCGGGGCCAGGCCCGCGTGGCGTGGTCCGATAGCGACGTGGGCCTGCGCGTCGTCGTCGGCGACGACGGCCCCGTGGTCGAAGCCATTGCGGGGCTCGACGCGATGGGCCAACCCACGTGGCGGCGCGTCGACACCGCCGACCCTGCAGAGACCCGCCAGCAGCGGTTCGAGGGGTGGAAGGCGATGTCCGTCGCGGCTGGACTCCAGCCGTCGCAATGGAAGATGGTATACAAGGCCAGCCGGCGGAACATCGATCCCCTGCTCGTCTTCTACGACGCCTTCGACCGGCCATTTTGCTTTCAGGTGGTCATGCGCGACTGGCTGGCGCGGCAGGTCCGCTCGGCGAGGGCGTTCGACCTGGAGAAGCTGGCCCGCCGTCACGGAGCCCATCGGGGCCGAGCGGCGTAGCTCGCCCCCGACGAGCGCACGGGCGAACCCCGCGTGCACCCAAGTGCACTGGGTGCCAAAAAACGCGGGAAATGCAGGGGAAATAATCGTCCGGCGAGCACCACGAAGCACCTCGTCATCGTGACGGGCGAGCGCGCATCGTCGCGGGCGTGCAGCTTGACCACCCCGCGAGCTCGGACACCCTCGCCGTCGTCGAGGACGGGGCCCTCGCGGCGGTCGAGCGGCCCCGCCTCGATCGTCAGCCTCACCTCGTCTACCTCGCCTCGCTGACGACCGAGAAGGGTCGCCGGTCGATGAGGAGCGCCCTCGCCGTGGTCGCGGAGGTGCTCACCGCCTCGGCGCGCAATACTCCGTTCGGAGTAAGGGGACGCCAGGGGGCGGACGCGGTGCCGTGGCACCTCCTGCGGTATCAACACACCCAGGCCGTCCGCGCGCGGCTCGTGGAGCACTACGCGCCGGCGACGACGAACCGGGTGCTCTCGGCGCTGCGAGGGGTGCTCCGCGAGGCGCGCCGGCTGGGCCTCATGTCCGCGGAGGACTGCGCCGCCGCGAGCGACCTCAAGCCGGCGCGCGGGCAGCGTCTGCCGACCGGCCGGGCGCTGCGCGAGGAGGAGGTCGTCGCCCTGCTCGGCGCCTGCGACCGCCGCACGCGCGCAGGCGCGCGCAACGCGGCGCTCGTCGCGGTGCTCTACGGGTGCGGGCTGCGCCGCGCCGAGGTCGTGGCCCTCGACCGCGACGACTACAACGCCCGCGAGGGCACGCTGAAGGTCAGCGGCAAGGGCGGCGCGGAGCGGCAGGCCTTCGTGTCGTCGACGGCGGCGGGCGCGCTCGACGCATGGCTCGCGGCGCGGGCGCACGTCGCCTGCCCCGCGCTGTTCCTCCCGATCGACCGGCTGGATCGCATCCAGGCCCGGCGGCCGAGCGACCAAGCGGTGCTCGACATCTTGCGGCGGCTCACGCGCGCCGCCGGCGGCGAGGCCTTCAGCCCGCACGACGTGCGCCGGACGTTCATCACGGAGTTGCTCGATCGCGGGGCGGACCCGCTCACCGTGCAGAAGATGGCCGGCCACGCGCGGGTCACCACCACCCAGCGATACGACCGCCGCGGCGAGGACGTGCAGCGCGAGGCGGCTGAGCTGTTGCGGCTCGAGTGAGCCGGAAGGACGGAGCCATGGAGATCAAGTTCGAGACCGTGAAAGAGGCGGCGGACGCCTGGGTGGAGGCGAAGCTGCAAAACAAACGGGCAGAGGCGATCATGGACGCCGCGGAGCCGCTGCTCTTCGCCTACTTCGACGAGCACCCGGCGGCGACGCACTACGATGGTCGAATCGCGCTCACGAGCGTGTCGCAGGTGCGGATCGACAACGCGAAGGTGAAGAAGCACCTCGGCTTGGAGCTGTTCCAGTTTCAGCGGACGATCTCCTTCAAGTCGCTGGCGCTGATCGCGAAATGAGCGGACCGCGGCAACTCCCGCTCACGCGCGGCGAGTGCGTCGACGGGCCGCGGCCGTGCCCTCACGTCCGGTGCGTCCACCATCTCGGGCCCGAGCTCGTCGCGCCGGAGTTCGCGACGAGCTGCGCGCTCGACGTGGCAGACCGCGGCGGCGCGAGCGCGGCGGAGGTCGCGGCCGTGCTCGGGGTGAGCGTGGAGGAGGCGCGCCGGATCGAGGGAGAGGCGCTCGCGCGTCTGCGAGCGTGGATGACGGGGTACGGCGGCTCACGCCGGAGAGAGGTAGACTGTGCATCTTCCCAGCAACGTTGATGGAGCCCTCGCCAGGTGGGTCGAGTGGTACTCTGGCTACAACCCATCTGGCGCGTTCGCCGCGCGACAACACGAGCCCGACGCCAACCCTCACGAGGTGGTCAAGGCGCCGATCCAGGACATCGCGCTCGCGATCCTCGAGGAGGCGGAGCGCATCGCGAAGCGCGAGGTCGAGCGCGCCTTGGCGCCGAAGGCCTCGCCCGCGCGGGTCGTCTGCGGCCGAGTCCTCCGCGGGCTCGCTCACCTGGTGGACCCGAGCTCGTGATGCACGCTCATGGTGCCCGCGCTGCTGACCGTGGTGGGCTACGCCGCGCTCGTCTACCTGGTGTGGAGGCGCTGACGCCCCTCGCCGGCGGGTTCGTGCTCGCCGCGCTCGCGCTGCTCTGCTCGGGCTGCGCCGGCCTACCCGGCCTCGGCGCCGCCTTGCCCCCTCCGCCGGATGCGGCCGTTGGGGCGGCCATCATCGTCGGCTATCCCTGGGCGACGCGGGCCTGCATCGAGCTCGTCCGCGACCCGCAGGAGCGCGCCGTGTGCGTCGCCGTCGCGCGGGAGGCGCTATCGTCGGCGCTGGAGCTCTATGACGCGTCGGTCGACGCCGAGCTGGCCGAGCGGTCGCCGCGGCCGGAAGGGGCGGTGACGCGATGACCGATCCCCGTCCGATCGAGCCGGTGGAGCGCGTCGTCCCCTCGCCGGAGCTCCGCCAGCGCGCCGCCGAGCTCGCCAGCGGCCTGGCCGGCATGGGCGGGAGCACGCGCGCCGCTTCTCGGCGCGAGGAATACCTCGACCTGATCGCGCCGGGTGAGAGCCCGAGGATGCAGGCCGAGATGGCTCGGATGTCGGGGTGCGCGCTCGTCGCCGCCGGGTGCTGGCGGGCCCTCGGCGTGCGTCACCCGCTGCTCGCCGCGCCCTACGCGGTGGGGACCGCCGTGTCCCGCCTGATGAGGATCGGAGCCGAGGCCCGCGCGATCCGCCGGCCTGACCCGGACGCGCGCGAGCACGGCCCGCGGGAGCTCTGGGCGATGCCAGGGCCTGGCGACGTGGTGCTCGTGGGCTCGGGCGCGAACGAGCACGTCTTCGTCGTGATCGAAGCCGGTCTGCGCGCCGGCGTGCCGGTCATCTGGGCGCTCGACGGCGGGCAGCGGGACGTCGAGGGGTACCAGCTCGTCGAGTGCAAGGAGCACGTCTGGACCCCGAGCGGCGCGGGCGCGGCAACGAGGCGCGTGCTCGACATCGCCCGCAACATCGAGCCCGGCAGGTCGTGGGGCGCGCAGCGCGAGGTGGTCTGCTGGATCGACCTCGACGCGGTGGTCGCGAGGTTCGGGTCATGCTGACGTGGATCAAGACGGTGCTTCGCGCCGCCCAGCGCGACGGATACGACGTGAAGCTCATCGAGCGGCCCTTGAAGTCCGGGGAGCTGGACGAGCTGCAGGCGGCCGGTGCGCGCCATCGCGAGCGCCGCGCCTCTGGAGGCCTCGCTGACGATGAGGTGGACGTCGACCTGGCGGAGCTCACCGGCGACACGGACAAGACGGTCATCTGCTTGCTGGACCGCGCCGAGGTGGTGGCCGCCCTGCGCGCGACGTGGCGCGACGGCGATGGCGCAGCTGCCGGGTGGAGGCACGACCGCGAGGGAGCGCTGGAGGGAGCCGGGATGTGCGAGGCGGCGGAGGCGATCGCCGCGGCCCTGGGGGTCGAGGACGCGGAGCTACGGGCGGAAGGGGCGCCGGGCGATGACGCCTGACGAGGTCCGCGCCGCGGCCGGCCTGATCCCCTTCGACGTCTACGCGCGCGCAGCCGCCGAATCCACGGCCCGGCGCCACCCCGGCGCCGACCCGAAGCGGGGCACGGGGCGGACGACGCGCATGCTCTGTGACGCGCTCGCCGCGGCGAGCGAGGGGCGGCAGGTCCACATCGTGGCGGGGAGGCGATGGGCGGAGGTGCGGCGCGCCCAGCTCGAGCGGCAGGCACGTGGCCTGGCGCTCGTAGCGGGCATCCCGTTCGAGCGGGTGCGGGTCGTACGCCACGACGACCCCCGCCAGCTCTGGGACGTGCCGCGCGAGGACCTCGTGCTGCACGACCACGAGTGATGGCGGCTCGGCGCGAGCCATGGGCGCCGCCGACTCAAGCTTTCGAGAACTACCATTCTCATAAGCTCCAGGGGTAGGGGGCGCCACCACGGGAGGAGGTTAATTCCGCTATGGCTGAACAGTATAAGAGGCCGCCGGGCGTGGAACTCCCGACTTTTGCGCGCACGGCCCCAGAGGCGCCGGGGGTTTATGCAGCGCTGCATTGCACGCGACCGCATAACGGAACCATGCGCAGCGAGGGTAGCGTCCTGCTCCAAAGGGCCCCCGGGACGCAGGCCGAGAAGGCGCGCCGGCTCGGGGTGACTCAGGGCACCGTATCTCGATGGGAAACGGGCAAATCGTCTCCCCGCAGCTTCGACGACCGGGACGCCTGCCGTCGAGCGTACGCCATCCCGCTGGAGGCATGGGGGCGCGCGCCCTCCGATGCAGTCGCCGCGTCGGTAACTGCATAATCGAGGCGCACGAGGCCCGATTATGCAGCGCTGCATAGCCGATCGCTCACCCTCGCTAGGTGACGTCCGAGCGCTGCACGATCTGCCGTCTGCCTGCCGAACGGCGAGCGGCGATCGATGCAGCGCAGGCAGCAGCTCTTGGCGCGGCGGACCCGGACGAGGCGATCCTTGCCCTGGCCGCGCTACACCATGTGTCCCGGCTCGCGCTCCAGCGGCATCGCGCCCACGGCCGGCACGAGGCCCCGCGCGCGAGCAGCGGACCGCCAACACCCAAGCCCACATCCCCAAGAGGACCTCATGTAGTACCCGCTGAGGCCGAGGCCGAGATCCGCTCCGACGTGCCGCTGCCGGAGAGCTCGCTCGAGCGCGTCGGGCTCATGGCGGACCGGGCGTTGGCCAGCGCCATGCGGGCCGCCAACGACCCGGAGGTCACGCCCTCCGCGCTCAAGGAGCTCCAGGCAGAAGCCCGGCAGTGGGAAGCGCTCCGAGCCAAGCTCCGCGGCGAGGGCGGGCGGATCCCGCCGCTGCACGAGCATCCGGAGTACCCGGCCTTCGTCGAGCTCGTCCTCGATGCGGTCGACACGTTCCCTGGCGCAGCAGAGCGGCTCCTCGAGGTCCTCCGCGCGCGCAGGGCCGAGGCCGCGCAGGAGGCCGCCTGATGGGCACCGCGAGCGCCGGGACATGGCTCGACGACCTGGAGACGCGCGTCGTCCAGCGCCGCGCAGCGCGGGTCCGCCGGACCTGGCCGTGTCCGGAGTACCAGCGCGACCCGAACCGCTTCTGCCGGGAGCAGCTCAACTTCGCGCCGTGGGACAAGCAGGCCGAGGTCCTCGATGCCCTCGTGCCGCCGGGCGCGTGGGTCTCGGTGGTGAGCGGCCACAAGATCGGGAAGAGCTCCCTCGCGGCCGGAGCTGCGCACTGGTTCTCGAGCTCGTTCGACGACGCGCGCGTGGTGCTGCTCGCCCCGAAGGCGGAGCACATCCGCGTCGTCATCTGGCGCGAGATCACGAAGTTCTACAAGCGGTCGGGTCGCTGTCCGGCCTGCCGAGCCATCGAGGCGCGCGAGAACAAGACCCCGGACCCGTGTCCGTTCTGCTCGCCGCTGGGCGATCCCGACTGGCTCTCCGTCGAGCCGCACCGCGGCCTGCGGTATCCCGACGCTCGCGAGATCTTCGGGTACACGGCGCGCGACGTCGACGCCATCGGCGGCCTCTCCGGCAAGAACATGCTGTTCATCTTCGATGAGGCGTCCGGTATCCCGGACCCCATCTTCGACGCGATGAAGGGCAACGCCGCCGGCGGCGTGCGCGTGCTCTTGCTGGGCAACCCCCTGCGTACGATCGGCGAGTTCTACGCCTCTCGCCACGACCCGGCGAAGAAGAAGCTCTACGTCACCTTCCAGATCAGCTCGGAGGACACGCCGAACGCCCGTACCGGGCGCGCTGAGATCCCGGGCCTCGCCACGCGGCAATGGTGCCAAGACCGCGCCGAAGAGTGGGGCAAGGACTCCGTCCTGTACTCCGTCCGTGTGCGCGGCGAGGACCCCAAATACGAGGAAGGCCAGCTCGTCCCCGTCGACGTGATGGAGGCGGCCGAGCAGCGGTGGGAGACCGCTCGGGCCGAGGGCCGGCTGCAGGTTGGCGTGGACGTCGCCTTCACCGGGGACGAGGCGGCGATCGCGGTGCGGCGCGGGCTGAAGATCCTGGAACTCACGGCGATCGCCAACGCCGGAGAAGAGGACAAGCTCGCCGAATACGTCATCGGCGCGGTGCGAGCGCACCGCGGAGACCACGAGCTTAATCCGGTGGTCGTCTACGACTCCAACGGGATTGGCGCTCGCCTCGGCAAGGCGCTCCAAGTCTACGCCGGTGAGATCGAGATCGTGGGCGTCAACGGCACCGCGCGCGCGCGGAAGCCGAAGGAGTATTTCCAGCTGCGCGACGAGGTCGCGTGCAACTTCGCGAGCTGGCTCAAGGTCGGCGCCATCCCGAGCGACGGCAAGCTCCAGGGCGAGATCGGGCACACAAAGGCCTACGACGCGGGCGGCAACCGCCGGCGCGTCATCTCCAACGAGGCGCTGAAGAAGGTCCTCGGCCGGTCGCCCGACCGGCGCAACGCGTGCGAGCTCTCCGCCTGGGAGGTCCGAACGCTGCCCCGCGAGGACGAGGCGCTCGTCGAGGCCCCGACCCTGTCCGAGGTACGAGCGTACGCCTCGCCGCAGGGCGAATGCGGGCCCGGCGCGCCGGGCGTGGGGATCACGCCATACGGGGGCGGGATCGACCCCTACGGCGGCCGCGGAGGGCGTCGATGGGGCTGAGAGGGCGCCTCCGCCACGCCGTCGGCCAGGCCGCCCGCCAGGCCGCCGAGCTGCTGCTCGAGCCGCCGAGGCCGGCGCCGGCGAGCGTCGCCGAGCCGCCGCGTCGGAAGGTCAAGCGCGCGCGGAACCTGACGCCCATCTCGCGCACCGTCGTCGAGTGGTACCAGGCCGATCTCGCGATCGCGTCGCAGCTCGCGGACAGCGGCAACCTGATCGAGGTCGGTCGGCTGCGCGGCGCGCTCACCCGGGACGCCGTCGTGCGCGGGCTGGTCGACACGCGGTTCGGGGGCCTGGTGAGGCTGCCTCGGCGCTGCGTCGGGCACCCGGACGTCGTGCGGTGGTTCGACGGCGAGGAGGGGCGGCCTGGCGTCTGGAATCACATCTTCCCCCCGGCCGAGCTCGCGCAGCTCGACGCGGACGGCGGGATCTGCGGTGTCGGAGTCGGAGAGTTCGTCCAGGAGGACGGAATGGAGCTCCCGCAGCTCCGACGGCTCGATCCGCAGTGGCTGCACTACCGATACGACGAGGACCGCTGGCAATACCGCTCGGTGGCGGGCCTCCTCGATATCGAGCCGGGGAATGGTCGCTGGGTCCTGCACCGGCCCGGGGGCGTGAACGAGCCCTGGAAGAACGGCATCTGGTACGCGGCGGGACGCGCGTTCATCGCGAAGGAACACGCGATCAACTACCGCGAGAACTACGCGGGGAAGCTGGCGCACCCGGCGCGCGTGGCCATCTCGCCCCAGGGCGCGAGCGAGGAGCAGAGCCAGTCCTGGTTCCGTGCCGTGATGGCCTGGGGCGTCAACAGCGTCTTCGGCCTGAGGTCGGGCTACGACGTCAAGCTCCTGGAGTCCAACGGGCGTGGGCACGAGGTGTTCCACGCCACCATCGAGCACAGCAACATCGAGTTCATGATCGGCTTCGTGGGGCAGGTCGTGACCCAGACGGGCGGCGTCGGATTCAGCAACTCCGACACCTTCGAGACGATGCTCTACAACCGGATCGAGTCGGACGGCATTGCGCTGTCCGACACGGTCAGCACGCAGGGCATCGAGCCGATCGTCCACCACCACTTCGGGATCGAGCGCGCGAGGGCGGGGACGCGGGTCGAGTGGGACACCCGGCCTCCGGCCGACATGACGGCCGCGGCGAACACGCTCCTCGCAGCGGGCAATGCCATCAAGCTGCTGCGGGAAGTGCTTCAGGTGGACGGCATCCCGCTGGACACCCGCGCTCTCCTCTCCGACTTCGGCGTGCCAGTCCGGGGTGACGTCGACGGCGACGCACAGCCTGACGACGTCGCCGCTCGCATCCTGGCGAAGTGGACGAACGACTACGGGACGGGCGGCGCGCTCGTCGCTGCGCGCGCGCTCCAGCAGCTGGCAGAGCAGGTCGCGAACGACGTGGAGGCGGACATTGCTGCTGCCTAACCTCGTAGAGCGCGTGCAGTGGTGGCAGAGTCAACTCCGGCTCCGCGACTGGGAAATCGACATCTCCTACGTGGACGACCTGGAGCACGAGGACTTCGGTCCGGTGTACGGACTGTGTGACCGGTTCCCCCATGACCGGCGCGCGACGATTCTGATCCGGACGCCGAAGAGCGCCTCGGATCTCGCGGAGGTCGAAGATACCGTCGTCCACGAGCTGCTGCATTGCTTGCTGGCGCCGCTGGCGGGGCGAGAAGAGGCCACGCGGACCGCCGAGGAACAGGCGGTGTGGGCGATCGCGCCGCTGCTCGTCGAGCTCGGCGAGAGCCGCCAGGGAAGGGTTCTCGCCCGGGCGATGGCTCGGGCGGGCATGAGGACGCTCGCAGCGGGCAGGACCCGGTCGAGCAGCAGGAGGAACAAAAGCATGCTGGATCCCAAGATCGCGGAGCTCCTGAAGAGGCTCCTCGAGATGCAGGACCCGGAGGGCATGAAGGCGGCCATCACGGCCGCCCTCGAGACGCTCTCGGGCGGCGAGGGGGAGGGGGCCGGGGATCTGGCCGCCGACACCTCCGCGAAGGACGAGGGCGAGGCGGACGCCGGCGTCGCGGCGGCCGAAGAGGAGGGCGGCCAGAAGCCCTATCTCCGCGCCGCGCCTGGCAAGGCGGCGAGCCTGGCTGTGCAGGCGCTCCTGGCGGCGACCCGCGTCAAGATCGAGGCGCCCCGGAAGAGCAAGGAGGAGCGGGCCAGAGAGCTCCGGCTCCCGAAGGACATCGCGGCTCTCGCGGTGAAGCTCCCGGACGACGAGTTCGACGACTACGTCCGCCAGGTCGAGCCGATGCTCCGTGCCAGCGGTCCCGCGAGGACGACGACGCAGGGCGAGGGCGCCGGCCGGGGAGGCGGGTCGGCCCCGCGCAACGACGCGATGGCGCGCCTCCCTGCCGACCAGCGCTCGGGGCTCACGCGGGTGTTCGGCGCGCGCACGGCGAAGCCGGCCGCGGCGCGCACGGCCGATGGGCGGCTCGTGCTGAGCCACTTCGGCTCCATGCCCGATGGCTCCAGCCAGCTGGGCGGGAAGGACGGGAAGTAGCATGTCCGCCACCACAGGACCGATCGGAGCCAGGCTCCGCTCGATTCGCATCATCGAGGGTCTCCCCGTCGCCGCCGCCACGAAGATCAACCAGGGGGCGGATGTCGGGGTGAACGCCTCCGGGCAGCTCGCGCCGGTCGCGGGCACCACGATCACCCCCCTCGGCATCGCGCCGCGCACCTACGACAACACGGGCGGCGCAGCGGGCGCCATCCTCGGATCTGTCGACCTCATCCGGGAGCGCTGGGTCCGGGGCTACCTGAACGACAGCGCTCCCAACGCGGTCTCCACGGCCAACTTGGGCACCACGGTCTATCACCTCGACGACCAGAGCGTCACGACGCTGGCCACCGGCCACGTCGCGACGAACGGCAGGGTCCTCGAGGTCACCAGCGCGTCAAGCGACAAGGGCGCTTACGCCTGGGTGGAGGTCTGATCCATGAGCGCGATCACGCAGACGTTCATCACGAGCTTCGAGACCAACCTCCAGCATCGCGTCTACAGCACCTGGGCTCGAGTCCTCAAGAAGCTCTGGTGGCAGCGGCTCGCCGCGCGCCAGCCCTCGAGCACGCTGACCGAGATCTACGAGTGGCAGCTCTCCAATGCCACCATCCACGATCTCGGCGTCGAGGGCGCCCAGAAGATGTACGCGGACCTCGCGTCGCAGAAATTCGAGCTGACCAACCGGTTCCACGGCCAGTCGCTGCGGCTGTCGAAGCAGAGGATCCACGACAACCAGTACGACCAGGCGGCGGAGTGGGCGAGCGATATCGGGAAGGCGGGTGCGTATGACCCGCAGCGTCAGCTCGTGGCGCTCATCAAGGGCGGCAAGGTCAACACGTGCTACGACGGCAAGGCCTTCTTCGCCACGGACCACCCGTACAACCCGTTCAAGCCGGAGGCGGGGGCGTACGCGAACCTGTTCACTCTGAACGCGGCGTTGGACCCGTTCGACCTCAACGCGGCGAACCTGGCTGAGGCGTACGCGTACATCGAGAGCATCTTCCAGCCGGACGGGGTCACCCCTCGGTACCTGGAGGCGACGCAGCTCATCGTGCCGCCCCAGAAGCGGCTGACCGCGGGCACGCTCACCGGCGCGAAGATGATCACGGACCCGACCAACAGCACGGGCGGTGCGAGCGCCGACAACATCCTGGCGAACGTCTCCGACTACAGCTTCCTCCCTCCGATCGTCGCGCCGGAGTTCGCGAGCGAGCCGCACGTCTGGTATCTCGCGGTCCCGGTCGACACCGACGAGGAGTCGCCTTCCCGTGGGCCGTTCGTGCACCAGGAGCGCGAGCCGTTCACCCTGTCCTCGTTCTCCGACATGACGGACGCGCAGCTCGCGCGAGTCAACGAGTTCGAGTGGAACTTCGAGGGCCGGAGCGTGAGCGGGTACGGCGACCCGTTCCTCTTCTTCCGCTTCGAGGGCACCGCGCCGTAACGCGCGTCGTCACTGGATGAACGCGGCGCCGCGAAAGCGACGCCACCCAGCCCCGACCGGCCCAGCCGGCGGGGCGTTCGGGTCAGAGGGTCACGATGGCGTATCTCACAGTCTCAGAGTTCCGCACCCGGAGCATGATGCCCGGGGAGGACATCGACGAGCTGGAGACCCGATATCCGGGGTTCCTCGCGGCCAAACTCGAGGAGCACAGCTCGCGCATCGATTCGCGGCTGGTCAAGCGGTACGTCGTCCCGCTCCGTTCGGCGACAACCGATGCGCCGCCCGAGATCGTCTATGCCTGGCTGACCGCGTTCGTGACGCTCGATGCGTATTTGCGCCGCGGCTTCAACCCGAGCAGCGAGCAGGACTCCTATATCGCCGCCCAGCGCGACTGGGCGGACGAGGACATCAAGGAGACGTCCGACGCGCAGAATGGTCGGTACGAGCTCGTCCTTGCCACCTCGAGTGGCTCCGTGTCGGCCGTGTCGAAGGGGGGCCCGCTCGCCTACTCCGAGGCGGACCCGTACACGTGGCAGCAGCGGCAGGTTGAGGCGCTGTCGCTGAGTGGAGGTCGCTATGGCATCCGGCGGTGACTTCGCCGCGCTCGAGCGCATGATCTCGGCCTGCCAGGAGCTGGCGCGCCTGCCGGAGCGGGCGGCGCCGCTCGCGGCCCAGAAGGTCGGCGAGGAGCTCCGCCGCACGGCGAGCGCGGGGCAGGCACCGGACGGCACGCCCTGGGCCCCGCGCAAGGCCGACGGCGGCCGGGCGATGGCCAACGCGGCCAAGGCGATCACCGTCAAGGCGATCGGGACGGTCATCCTGATCACGCTCCATGGGCCGGAGGTGTTCCACCACTTCGGTGCCCAGGGCAAGCCGGCGCGGCCCGTCATCCCACGCGGCTCGCTGCCGTCGAAGCTCGGCAACGCGATCCGCCTCGGGTTCGTCGAGCCGTTCAGCAGGGTGCGTGGCTACTCCGGCTACGGCACGGCCAGGAAGGCGGCGGAGAAGTGAGCTTCACCGACCTCTACCGGCACGTCAAAGCTCGCCTGGCGTCCGCCGAGGTGACAGCGGAAGTCCTGTTCGGCCGGCGCGAGCCCGCGAAGCAGACCAACCAGGGCGCCGGGCGCGCCAACCGGGTGGTGTTCGTTCCTGGGGACGACGGTGGATCCCTCGGCGGATACGACGCGCCGGTGAAGCCCGGGCGCAACCCGCGCTCGCTCTGGGACTGGATGTTCGTCGGCCGCGTCTACGTGTGGGCGTACGACCCGGCGGCCCCGAACGACGAGGTCGCCCAGTGGGAGTCCCTCGTCGAGCTGCACGACTTCGTCCTCGAGGCGATCCACAGCTACACGGCCGGCTTCTACCTCCCGAGCGCGCCGCGCCTGCTCGGCACGACCGAGCGACGCTTCGGCGAAGAGGTCGTGTTCCTGCTCGAGCACAGGCAGCCCGTCGTGGCGACGCCGCGCCCGAGGAGGGAGGCCCCCATCCTGGCGCATGGGCAAACGTTCCTGAAGACGCCGAACGGCGAGGAGCAAGGGTGCTGAATGACTCCCAGCGTTGAAATCGAAGTCCTGGACAACCAGCTTGATATCCGAGCGCCGCAGGACGCCATGCTCGCAGTCGTCGCCACGGCGGCGGACGGCCCGCTGGGCGTCTCGGCGCCGATCACGCAGACGCAGGAGCTCGTCGACACGTACCTCGAGGGCCCGCTCGTCGAGGCGTGTGCGTACGCGATCGAGCGCTTCGGCCTCACCGTCCTGCCGGTCCGCACCGACGCGACCGTCGCCGGCGGCTACGGCTCGCTCACGACGACCACGCCGGGCACGAGCGTGGCGACGATCGACAACACGACCGAGCCGGACGACGAGCTCGAGATCGTGATCCAGTTCGTCCTCGGGGGCACGGTCGCGACCGATGGCATGACCTATCAGCTCTCGCTCGACGGGGGGCGCTCGGGGCTCCTCTCGACCGATCGCGTCTACGCCCTCGGGACCGCGAACCACATCATCGTGCCGGGGACCGGCGGGGCGCGCGTCAACTTCGCGGCCGGGACCATCCCGGCGGGGTTCAGGCTGTCGTTTCCGACCACGGCGCCGAGGTGGAACGCCACCGAGCTCGGGACGGCCCTCACCGCGCTCCGGCAGACGCAGACTCGCTGGACGGCGCTCGAGGTCTACGGCGACATGGACTCGACCGCGCTCTCCACCCTCGATGCCGGCCTCGAGGCCATGCACAGCGCCGGGCGCGAGCGGCGCGCCGTGGCGCACGCCCGCGGGCCGAGCGCGGGCGAGACGGAGGCCGCCTACCTCGCCGCGCTCACGACGGCCCTGGGGGGCTCTGCGAGCCGCCGCGTCGCGCTCTGCGCGGGGTACGCGAAGATCGACTCGTCGATCTCACGGCGCCGATACCGCAGGCCGCCCGCGGTCGCCGTCGGGGCGCTCGCGGCCGCCGTCTCCGAGGAGATCGACCTCGCGGAGCTCGCCTACGGCCCGCTGCCCGGCGTGGCGATCGCGGACGGCAACGGCAACCCGGACGAGCACGACGAGCGGATCAACCCGGGCCTGGACGACCTGCGCTTCCTCACGCTGCGCAGCTGGGAGGGGAGGGCCGGCGTGTGGGTCAACAACCCGCGGCTCTTCGCGCCGGTCGGCTCGGACTTCCTGTACCTCCAGTACGGCAGGATCGTGGACATCGCCTGCACGGTCGCGCGGACCGAGCTCGAGCCGATCCTCAACCGCGGCGTGGAGGTGCGGACGGACGGGACGGGGCGGATCGATCCCAACGTGGCGCTGGCCATCGAGGGGCAGATCAACGCCCGGCTCGGCTCCGCGCTCATCGGAAACCGCAAGTCAACCGCCGTCGCGTTCACGCTCTCTCGCACGGACGACGTGCTGCGCACCGGCGAGATCGGCTGGCAGGTCAGGGTCGTTCCCCTGGCCTACCTCAAGAAGCTTCGGGGCAAGGTCGCGCTCGTCGCGTCGGCGAACGCCCCTGTCAACGTCACGGGGTGATCCATGGCAACGGGCAAGGACGTCTTCCGGCGGAATGGCTACGAGCTCTCCTGGGCGAGCTCGCAAGCGAAGATCGACAACGACGAGTTCTTCGGCTTCACGGGCATCGACTACGAGGAGAAGCTCGAAAAGTCCTTCGCATGGGGGATGGACAAGGCCGGAGTCCCGCGCGGCCGGACCAAGGGCAAGTACAGCGTCGAGGGCTCGAGCATCAAGATGTACAAGTCCACGGCGCTCGCCCTGATCGAGGCGCTCGCGCGGAAGTCCCCGGACGGGAAGAGCTACGGGAACGTCCAATTCCACTTCACCTTGCAGTACGTGGAGGACGAGATCTCGGTCACAGAGGAGCTCTTCGGGTGCGAGATCTCGGGCGCCAAGCGCAGCATTTCCAACGGTCCTGACGCGGCGATCGACGAGATCCCGATCTCGGTGATGTACGCGAAGCTCAGCACCCCGAACATCCAGGGCATGACCCTGTTCGATAACCGTCAAGGAAGGCACTGACCAATGAGCGATTACGTGGTCCAGGCGGTCGACGCCGAGAAGGAGCTGGAAGAGCAGCTCGACGCGAAGCGAGCGGAGCTGGCGACGCTCCAGGCAGGGCGCGAGAAGTCGCGTCGTCGAGCCAACCTCCAAGAGGAGATTGCCGAGACGGAGCGGAAGTGCAAGGAGGAGGCCGCGCTATCGGAAGCCGAGGGGAAGTACGGGCCGATCGGCAAGCGCATCGCCACGCTCGATACGGTGGACGGCCTCGTCATCGTCAAGATGGGTGACGGCATCAAGGTCCGCATCTGGGCGGACAAGCACGGTGCCAACCCCACCACGCAGGCATGCCGGGAGCTCGTTCGCCCGTGCGTCGTCCACCCTTCGGTCGAGGTGTTCGACGAGATGGTCAAAGAGCGGCCCATGATCCTCGTGTCCGTGGCCGGCAAGGTCCTCGAGCTCGCCGGGATCGGCGGCAAGGAGATCGGGGGAAAATAGACGAGCTCGTGGAGCGGGCGAGGGGGAACGACGGGCTCAGCGCCGAGCTCGTTCGCTGCCTGTTCCAGGAGCGCGGTCGCAACGAGGCGGAGTTCGTTCGTGGCGCGGCGGGCGCGGTGGTGATCCTGAGGGAGCTCCGCCGCATCGAGGCAGCGGTCAAGTCGCGGAGCGGGTGAGATGGCCGGAGCTGACCAGGAAGCCAGATTCGCGATCGACCTTGACGCCAAGGGGGCGGACAAGGCTCGTGATCTGGCGTCCGCGCTCACCGGCTTGCGCGATAAAATCAAGGCCGACCAGTCCGCGGTGGGCGAGCTGCAGGCGGCCCTGAAGCGCCTGGAGAAGGGCGGGAGCACCAACACCGCGGTCTTCAAGCAGCTGCGGGACCAGCTCGCCGCCAAGAAGGCCGCCCTCAGCTCCGCGCAGGAGCAGTACGTTCAGCTCGGCGGCACGTTCGGGCCGGTCGTCTCCGGGGCGAAGGCGGCGTCCGCGGGGCTCGACGACGTGCTCGGCGCGGCGCAGGGGGCAGGGGGGCCCATAGGCGGGCTCGCCGGGCGCTTCAGCCACCTCAAGGGCATCATCGGCAAGGCGGGCGTCGCCGGGGCCGCGTTCCTCCTCGCAGCCGCCCTGGCCGCGGTCGTCGTCGGCGCCGTCGCCGCGACGGTCGCGCTCGCGGTCTACGCGCTCGGCGCGGCCAACGCGGCGCGGGACACGCGGCTGCTGTTCGACGCCGTAAACGCCGGGTCGGGGGCGGATCAGCGGCTCGGCGTGCAGGTCGAGCTCCTGGCCGAGCGGGTGAACCTCGCACGGTCCCAGCTGAGCGAGATGGCGCTCGCGCTCGGGCGCACGAGGCTCCAGGGGCGCGCGCTCGAGGCGGCGTTCTCGGCGGTGGCGACGACTACCGCCGTCATGGGGCAGGCTGCGGGCGCCACGCTGCAGAGCATCGCGACCGAGGCGGCGCGCACGCGCGTCTTCGTGCTGAACGCCTTCTCACTCGACGGAACCGGCCTCAAGATCAAGGACGTCGCCGCGGAGCTCGCGAAGCGCACCGGCGTGTCGATGCGGACCGCCGTGGCGGCGATCCATAACGGCCGGGTCAAGGTGGCCGACGGGCTCGCCGCCCTCGACGCCGCGGTGCAGGCGAAGTTCGGGAAGCTCGCCGGCGCCCAGATGCTGAGCTTCGGCACGCAGGTGCAGCGCGCGAAGGAGAACATCGCGGCGCTGTTCAAGGACGTGAAGATCGAGCCGCTGCTCGAGGGGCTTCGCGGTGTGCTGCGGCTTTTCGACCGGAGCACCGTCACCGGCCAGCAGCTCAAGTTCATCGCGGAGACGCTGCTCAACCCGCTCTTCGAGGCGGTGCGCGCCGCGTCTCCCTACGTGCAGGGCTTCTTCAAGGGGATGGTGATCGCCGCGCTCCTCGTCGCCATCACGCTCCAGCGCCTCAAGCGGTCTTGGGACGACGCCTTCGGCGGTGGAACGAAGTCGAAGATCGACGGCGTGAAGGTCGGCGTCTACGCCGGGATCGGCGCGGTCGTGTTGCTCATCGGGGCAATGATGGCCCTCGGGATGACCATGGCCATTTTGGCCACGCCGCTGATCGCGCCCTTCGTGCTTCTCGCCGCGTTGGTCCTGGGGCTCGCGCTGCCGTTCGTCGTCGCTGGCGCCGCTGTCTATGGCCTCTATCTGGCCGTGCAGATGGCCTTCGACGCCATCGCCGACACCGACTTCGGCGCGCTCGGCACGCGGCTCGTGGACGGCCTCGTGAACGCGATCAAGGGTGGCGTCTCGCGGCTCGTGGCCGCGGTGAAGGGGCTCGGGTCCTCCGCGGTCGCCGCGCTCGAGAGCGTCTGGCGGATCGCCTCGCCGTCGAAGGTCGGCTTCGAAAAGGGGTCGTTCTTCGGCGAGGGCGTCGAGCTCGGCGTCGAGGACAGCGTCGCGGGCGTCGACGCCGCCACGCGCGGTCTCGCCGGCGCCGCCGTCGAGGGCCTGGGCGGGATGCAGGGCGGCGGCGGCCGAGGCGGTGGCGGCCGAGGCGCTCCGACGCTGCATGTCGAGCACCTCGAGATCCACGGCGTGAAGGACGCGGACGAGCTCACGGGCCGGACGTTCCTCACGCGGCTCGTGGGGGCGCTCCAGGACTCCGCCACGTCGGCCGGGATTCCCCTCGACCCGGAGACCGCATGATCAACCCGCTGCTCGACTCCGACCCGTGGCGCACGATCGTGCTCGTCGGTCGCCGCAATCCGGGCCTCGCCGAGGTGGTGGGCGCCGGCTCGCCGCGGGACTGGGACATCCGGAAGGGATACGGCCTCTCCGGCGCGTTCGTCGTCTACACCGGCGACAACCTCGCGAAGTTCACCGTGCGGATCCGGCTGTTCGAGGACGCGCATTTCGACGAGTGGGATAGCTGGGCGCAGCTCCTCGCCAAGCCGCCGCGCGGTGTTCGGCCGAAGGCGCTCGACATCTACCATCCCGCCCTCGAGGACCTGCAGATCCGCTCGGTCGTGGTGGAGGACCGCTCCCAGCTCGCCCCGGAGGACGAGACGGGCATGTGGGTGAGCGAGATCAAGTTCATCCAGTTCCGCGCGCCCATCCCGATGCTCGGCAAGCCGGAGGGCAGCACCGCGGCGCTGAAGGACCCCACGGCGGAGGACAAGTTCGACAAGTCGATTCTGTACCTCAAGGAGCAGTTCCAGAAGCCGACGGACGACCTGGGCACCGTCTTCAGCCGGGCTCTCGGAGGGGAGTGATGGCGCTCTTCGCGACCATCAACGGTGAGCGCGTCCTGACGGCGAGCCTCCACGTCCCGTACGGCGGGCTCTGGTGCGCCGACGTCGAGCTCGACCAGCCTCGGACGCTCGCCGGCGCCGCCATCGTGAAGCTCGGCGGGCTCGAGCTGCGCGGGGTCATCGCCCCGGCGCGCTCGGGCGCGTTCCAGGGGCGCGCGCGCGTCCGCGTGATCGCCGGCGCCGGCGGCTGGTTCCGGCGCTGCAAGGCGCGGCAGTTCTACCACGTGAGCGCCGGCGTGACGCTGCGGAGCGCGGTCACGGCGCTCGCCGCGGACGTCGGCGAGACGTTCGACCCCACGGGGCTCAACGCGCGGATCGGCCACTACTTCATCCGCGAGGCCGCGCCGGCCTCTCGGGTGCTCGCCCAGCTCCTCGGCTCGACGCCCTGGTGGGTCGACTACCCGGGCATCACGCGCGCGGGCCAGCGCCCCGCCGTCGAGCCGGCGGAGGGCGCCTACCAGCTGCTCGACTTCGACGAGCGCTGGAAGGTGGCCGAGCTCGCGCTCGACGACCCCGCGCAGGTGGTGATCGGGTCGGTGCTGAGGGACCGGCTCGAGCGGCCGCTCGCCGTCCGAGAGCTGCACTTCGAGATGACCAGGGGCGCGCTCCGCGCGAGCGCCTTCGGGAGGGAGCTGTGACCGACAGGCTGCTGGAGACCCTCAAGGCGATCGTGCGGGAGTTCTTCCCCCGGTACGACTTCCTCGGTCGCTACCGATACCGCGTCATCGCCATGGAGGGCGAGCTCGCTGTGCTCCAGGCGGTGCGGCGCGACGCTGGGCTGCCCGACCTGCCGCCGGTGCCCGTGGTGGCCGGAATGGCCGGCCTCATCGCCGAGCTCGCGCCGAGCGCGATCGTGCTCGTCGAGTTCATCGAGGGCGATCCGCGACTCCCGATCATCACCGGCTTCTCGCGCGACGGGGGAGACACGTTCTTCCCTGTGACGCTCACCCTCGACGCCGAGACTCTGTTGCTCGGCAAGACGGCCGTGCGTGGCGTCGCGCGGCTCGACGACAGCGTGACCACGCTGCTCCCGCCGGCGACGTTCACCGGCACGATCGGCGGCTCGCCGGCGGTCGGCATGGTCGTCTGGTCCCCCGGTCAGACCATGGGCAGCATCACGACAGCAAGCGCGAAGGTGAGGTCCGCATGATCACGGACCTCGGCTCGCTCACCCTCGGCGCCGTGGTCCCCGGGGCCGCGGCCGCGGCCGCGGCCACCGTCGTGGCCTGCGACGTGGCAGCGCCGGACGTCTCCGGACAGCTCACGGCGCTGGCGAGCTTCGCACCGGTCGCAGAGCTCAGCTTTGCCGCGCAGCTCGAGATCGCGCAGTCGATCGTCGCCAACATCCAGGAGGCGATCACCTTGGGGCTTACCCCTCCGAGCCTGTCGCTACAGGCCGAGATCGCGGCGGACATCACAGCGGATCTGACAGCGAAGCTCGGCACCATCGAGGCGCAGGTGGCCATCGCCGCCGCGCTGCAGGCCTTGCTGGCGACCGGCGGCGTGCGCCTCCTGCGGTTCGCGGGGGCCCAGAACGCCTTCGGCGGCGAGCTCGGGACGGCCCTCGGCGGCGCCGCGACCAACGCCAACGCGCTCGTCCTGCTGACGACCAGCGGCGCGGCGTGGAGCGCCGTGCAGGGGGTGCTCAAGACGTCATGAGCCTCCTCGAGGACATCCTTGGCGCGGTGGTCGCGTCGTTCGGCGCGCCGGCGGAGCCCGCCGCCGGCGTCGACGGCTTCGGGGTGGACTTCGACTGCGGCGAGGACATGCGCGAGGACATGCGCCTCGCCGGGCCGGTGCTGGCGCTCGCGCAGGCGGCATACCGCCGCCTGACCACGCCGCGCGGCGGGGTGATCGACGCGCCCGACTACGGCTTCGACCTCCGCTCGCTGCTCTCGCGCGGCATGACGACCGCCGAGCTCGCGGCGGTCCCCGGCCTGGTGCGCGCCGAGCTGACGAAGGACGAGCGGTTCGAGGGCGTCGAGGCGCGGGTGCGGATGCTCGACAGCGCGACGCTCGAGCTCGTCGTCCGGTGCCGCACGGCCGCGGGACCGTTCGAGATGACCATGAACGTCACGGCGGCCGCCGCCGTGCTGGCAGGAGTGCGCTGATGCTGCCGATTGACCAGCTCATCCAGCCCCTCACCCCAGGCCAGGTGAAGGACTCGATCTACCGGCTCCTGTCCGCGAGCGGCCTGCCGGTCACCTCGTGGCACGAGGGTGCGGTCGCGCGGTCGATCATCGCGGTCATCGCGGCGATCTTCGCCGGCTTCACCCAGGTGATCGCCCTGGCGATCCGGGCGAACTACCTGGACCTCGCCGAGGGTATCTGGCTCACACTCCTCGCGTACTACGTCTACGGGGTCGAGCGCGTCGAGGCGACCTTCGCGACCGGGCAGGTCACGCTCGTGAACGCCGGCGGCGGTGTCTACCCGTTCGAGGCCGGCGAGTTCATCTGCCGCAACCCGACCACGGACGCGCACTACACGAACGCCTCGTTCTTCGAGCTGGGCGCCGGGCAGACGCTCACGATCGACGTGCGCGCGGTGGTGGCCGGCGCCGAGGGCAGCTCGTCGGCCGGGCAGATCACGGCGCTCGTCACGGAGATGCTCTCTGTCACCTGCTCGAACGCGGCAGCGCTCAACGGGCGAGACCAGGAGTCGGACCCAGCGCTGCGCCAGGTGTGCAGAGACTCGCTCGGGGCGCTCAGCCCGAACGGACCGCAGGCGGCGTACGAGTACTGGGCGAAGCGGGCCAGGAGGGCAGACGGCACCATCGTCAACGTGACCCGCGTGTGGGTGAGCCCGGGGAGCTCGGTCGGGCACGTGCAGGTCTACGTGGCCAGCCCGAGCGGCGCGGTCGACGGGAGCGCGGGCGACCCGTCCACCGACCTCGGCGCCGTCGCGTCGACCATCATGCGGCTTGTGGTGCCGAAGGGCGCGACCTGCACCGTCTCGAGCGCGGTGGCGGTGACGGTGACGGTGACGGGCACGGCCTGGGTGCAGGTCGCCGCGAACTTGAGCGACGCCGCGTGGCAGACGTTGTTTCTCCAGCAGCTCACCATGTACCTCGCGGAGGTGCCGATTGGCGGGCACGTGCTCACGTCGGTGCCTGGACACGTTTTCAGAAACGCCATCATCGGACAGGTAGAAGGCGTATCCAAGTTCGTCATCAAGTTCGATCCCACGCTCCCAGCCGGTGACACGTCGCTCGCGGAAGGCCAGGTGCCTGTGTCAGGCGCTCACTCGATCGCTGTGCAGCAGGTGGGATGATGGCTTTACAGACACACGCCGTAATCGCGCGTCAAGTTGCTGTGCCAGACGGTGCAAGCCGATCCTGGCGCGCAGTATCCGGGGCCCGCCGAGACACAGCCCGTCTCGCTCCCGTCAGGCTGCATCCATCGGATCCATGTGCTCCTACTCCCGAACCCGTCGCAGTCCATGAAGATAGTGTAGTCGACAGACGGGTCCGGCACCTTGCACCGCACGGGGATGTAGTCGACGCAGGCGCCGTCCTGGCAGAGCCCCGTGGCGCACGGCGTGCCCGTGGCGACGAGCACCTGCTTGGGGCCCTCGATCGAGCAGACCTCGTTCGTGCACTCGTTGCCGTCGTCCGGCACGTCGGCCGCGTCGAACCGCGGCGTGGCGTTCCCCGCGCCGTCGCACGCGTGCCTTCTGCAGTCGCCCGGCTCGGCGTCCGGGACCGGAGTGCCCACGAAGGCGAGCGCGCGACTGCACGCGCCGTCGTTGCAGGTGGGCCAGGAGCACGGCCGGTCCTCTCCCGGGCAGTCCTCGGCGGCGACGCACTCGGGCCCGGGGGCGCCACCCTGACCGCCCTCGCCGCCGGCCGAGGTGCTGCTCGCCGTGGTCGCGGCGTTGCCGCCTTCGCCGCCCTGACCGCCCGCGCCACCGCCCTCGCCGCCGGCGCCCGTGGCACTGCTGGTGGCTGCCGCGGAGGTGCTGCCAGCGCTCGAGGAGCTGCTCACGGTCGAGACATCGACGGTCGGCGTGGGCGCCGGGCCGCTCCAGGGCAGGTGTTCGTCCTCCCCCCCGGGCAAGGCGCACCCCGCCACCATCACGAGCACCCCCACGATTGCGCGCATGGCCGGTCAGGCTACGCCGATCGTTGTGGGCGTCAACGGGAGGCGGCATGGCCCACCTGAGCTTCCGCGAGACGCTACGGTTCTACGTTCCGCCCTGGCTCTCCGACCGGCCCGGGCGCAGCGTCGGCTTCCGGTACCTCTACGGGATCGCGTCGGTCCTCGACGCGGGCGCCGAGGTGCTCGTGCAGGGCATCCAGTCGCGTTTCCCCGGCGTGGGAACCCCGACAGCGCTCCCGTACATCGGTCGCGACCGCCGAATCTTCCGCGGCCCACAGCAGACCGACGCCGCATACGCGGCCGAGCTCGTGCGTTGGTTGGAGTACTGGAGGACCGCCGGCAACGCGTACACGCTCGCGCTCGCGCTCCAGACGTTCCTCTACCCCGGCGCGCCGCGCGTGCGGCTCGTAACCCGGACGGGCCTGTGGTGGACGCTGGACCCCTCGGGCGAGCTCTCCTGGCACGAGGCGGACCCGAACAACTGGGACTGGGACTCGATCACGCACCCCGAGAAGTCCGGCGACTGGTCGGATTTCTGGATCATCGTCTATCCGCCGAGCTTCGATGATGCCGGCAACTGGGGGCCGAGCGACGGTCAGACATGGGGGCCTGGGAAGGCTTTCGGCCTCGACACGGCGAGCGGGACCATCGACACCATCAAGCGCATCGTCCAGCAGTGGAAAGGCGCTCACACGCGGTGTGTCTGCCTCATCGTCGCGTACGACGCGAGCAGCTTCGACCCCGCGGCCGCGCCCGGTGCGCCGGGGATGCCCGATGGGCACTGGGGGCGGTGGTCCAAGGACGACGGTTCGGGCGGTCGGATCAAGTCGCGTCGCGACGACGCGCGTTACGTGGAGGTGTGAGCCGTGGCGCAGTACGAAGGAAATGATTCGTTTCCGGCCTCCGCAGAGCTGGTCAACGACGGGACGGTGCGTGACGCGGGGAGCGTCAACGTGCTGTTGGAAGCCGCGCTCGACCGGACCGTATACCTCCGCTCGCGGGGGTTCGTCGACCAGCAGGCGTGGAGCTACGTCACCGAGACCGGCGTGGGGAGCGTGTTCCCGTTTTCGGCCACGAGCTATGCGCCGAACACCACCGACGCAACCGCCATGTCGGTGCAGTTCACGAACGTGCGTGTCGGCGACATCTTCCTGATTCAGTTCCACGGGAACACGTTCAACAGCGGCGCCGCGATTTCAGACGAGCTCCTCCTGGCGGTCCACGCCACCGACGACGTAGGGGGCGCCGGCGTCGAGACGCGTGTCGATTCCGCGGTGGCCAGACTCGCCATCTTCGACACGCCGCAGGCCGTCATCGCCGCAGGCCGCTGGGTGGCCACGGCGGCAGGAACGACGCGACTCCGGTTGCTTGGCAGGTGCGCCACGGCCGGTGGATGGTCGGGCGGCATCGCGTCGGTCGGTGCACTCTGCGTCTCCAGGTTCCGCACGAAGTGAGGGTATATGACTGGGATTCTCAATTGGATTGACACGCTGTTTTTTGGCCTTCGTCGCATCTACGCCGCCGGCGTCGAGATGCCCGAGCGCCCCGCAATCAACTTCGCCGGCCCGGGCATCGCGGCCACGGACGACCCGGCGAACAACCGGACCACGGTCACCGTGGCCCCTGGCGACATGCTGTTCTATTACCACAAGACGGCGGATGACGCCTTGGCCAGCGATGGCACCAGAGAGATCGTCATCTCCGGGCCGTTTGGCTCAAGCAACGCGACGCTGGTGGGCGCGCACTTCATCCCCAGCGGCGAGCTGACCGCGCACGCGGGCGACTACGCCGAGTTGGAGGTGTCGGTCTTTGACCTCGATGAGGGCGTGAGGGTCCGTACCGCAGCTGTCGGTTCCACGATCCCCTCAGGCGGAACGGGCGCCACGGGCAACTGGGCCGGGTTCGTGTCTGTCCAGCTTGCCGACCTCACCAGCGGGGCTCCGTTCGGATCGAGGGAAGCGCTCTCGTTCCGAGTCACTAAGGCCGGGTCGGGCGTGGTGGTGCCGGCGGGAACGCTCGTGGTGGTCTGTCGGCCTGCCGCCGCCTGACGTCACGCGCGTGCCACCCGCGGAAACTAGAAGGGAAACCGCAATGACCGATAGGCTCCAAGACATCGCCAAAGCGCCCGCGCGGCGCGTGGTCCTCGACACCGGCGATAGCAACTTCTCCGGCTTCGCCGCCAACGCCGACAACGCTACCGGGCCCCGCTCGACCCTGCAGCGCGTCTTCCAGGAGGAGGGGATCCGATTCAGAATGGTTGGCCGAGGCTATGGCGCACCGAACGGCGCCGGCTTCACTTGGGGCAGATACCCCAAAATCGATGATTTTCATGACCATCCCCGCGCGCATATCGGCGACTGGCGGCACTGGGCGTTCGGCGGGCGCAGGCTCTCGAAGAGCAGCGCGGTCACGGCCATCGACGCGACCGCGAACACGTTCACCGTGCCCGGGCACACCCTGGCCGTGGGCGTGGCGTGCACGCTCGACTTCAGCGGCACCACCGACCCTCCGGTGCTCGCGGTGCAGCAGCCGATCTACTACGTCGCCACGGTCGTCGGCGACGTCGTCAGCTTCGCTCAGTACGAGGGCAGCACCACCCCGATCGACATCACGTACGCCGGCTCGGGCGAGGTGCGCCTCAACGAGGGCCTCATCGAGATGCTCCCGAAGATCGCGGAAGCGTGCGACGAAGCGCCCACGGACGTTATCGCCGGCGGCGGGACGAATGACATTTCCGCGCTCATCGTAGCCGGGTACTCCGAGGCAGAGACGCTCGCGATCCTTCAGCAGCGCGAGCGGGACTACGAGAAGCAGCTGGCCCGGCTTTTCCCCCGGGCCAACAAGCACCGGGTCTGCGTGCTGGACTTCAAGGACGACACGGCGAGCTCCATCGCTGCTTCCGCCGTGGCGCTCGCCTTCAACGCGTGGCTGGTCAAGCGCGCTCCGACCCTCGGACGGACGTGGAACGTGATCGACGCGACGGCCAAGGTCCCCGCCTCCGCGTACGCCGATAACGTGCACCTCTCCCGGGTTGGTTATGAGATCTGGGGCGAGGAGATCGCGCGCCAGGTGGTCCAGGGCATCGGTGCTGGCCTCGAGGGGGCGAAGGTTCCGCGGACGTTCGTGCGCCGGGCGGCGCAGGCCTGCATCGAGCTCCGGGCGACGACCGACCGCGCGACGTTTCCCGCGCAAGCGGCCCTGAACGTCGGGTCCAACCCGTTCTTCTTCCGGGTCCGGTACATGCCGTTCGAGCTGAAGACCGGCACGAACGTGATCGTCATGCAAGAAAACCCGTACAACGACGGGTGCATGCTGACGATGACCGGCCCGAGGTTGAACCTCTATCACAAGAGCGCGGGCGCTGGCGCTGTCATCGCGGCCAACGCCTACACGGAGTGCCTGAAGCAGTATCGATGGCACGATCTGTTCGTGTTCGTTGCGCCCGGGAAGGAAGCGGCGCTGCTCTGCAACGGCCGGCTGGTGCAGCGGGTGGTCATCGGCGAGGCCAGCATCACGTCGCAGGATGGATGGGCGGTGGGCGCGTTCTCGAGCCTCAGTAGCGCGCCGGGCCTGTACCAGGGCTTCCTGGTCGGCCACGGTGCGGCCCTCTCGATTGAGGACGCGTGGGAACTGGCGATCGCCGCCTACTACGACGACGAGGACCCCGAGGGCACTACGTACAAGGCGAAGCTCGACGAGGGCACCGGCACCACGCTCGCCAGCACGGTGCATGACACGACGGCGGGCACGCTCGCCGTCACCACCGGCGGCTGGGTGGGGTCGGGCAAGTACGAGATGCCGGCGAATGACGGGTACCGCAAGCCGGAGCTCGACCAGCGGATCGCGCCCGTCACGGCGGCCTATACGGCGACCTACGGCGAGCTCGTGAAGTGCGATCCGACCTCGGCCGGCTTCACCGTCACGCTTCCCACGGCCGTGGGACACGAGGGCGAGCCCATCTGGGTCTCGAACGTGACGGCGTCGACCAACGCGATCGTGGTCGATGGCAACGCGTCGGAGACCCTCGACGGCGCGACGACCGCGACGATCAACACGGCGTGGGGGGACCTCCGCCTCATCAGCGACGGCGCGAACTGGGCGGCTATCTGAGGGCTCCAGGGGCGCGCGCCGCGGCGGCCGCGCGCTCCGCCATCTGTGCTCGCCGCCGCTGAGGAGGGCCCATGCCCAGGATCGACGAAGACCAAGTCCCGAGCGCGCCCGCGTCACGGCGAGCGCGAGACACCTACGACGACGAGCGCCGTCCGAGCGGGAGGCCGGTCCGCGTGAGCGATGCGGAGATCCGCGCGCTCGAGCTGGCGACGAGCGCCGCCGCGGGCGTGAACGCCCTGCAGGAGGACCTGGCCGAGTTCCGCTCCGAGACCCGCGCTGCGCTGGGTCGCGCGCCGTCACCCGGGCACGAGGGCAGCGGCCTGATCGGCGCGGTGTCCGAGATGCAGGCCGTGCTGGCTCGGCTCGACACGCCCCCCGAGCGGCGGGGCCCTTCCCGCGCCCGCAGCCTGGCGCGGGCCCCGGTCGTGGTCGCGCTCATCGCGGCGCTCGGCGGCGGCGCCGGGATCGCGGGGATCGTCGAGGCGGCGAGGGGCCGGCACGCGGCCGCGGAGGAGCGGCCGCGCGGCCCCTGAGCTCCAGGAGAGCCAGCCACGAGCGCCGAGCTCGCGGGATCCTGGCTGCGACCCTGGCCAGGTGGGCGCCGGGGCGGCGCCGGTGAGGCGAATAAGCTAAAGATTTCGAGGGTGGACCTGACAGGGATCGAACCTGCGACCTCTAGAGTGCGATTCTAGCGCTCTCCCAACTGAGCTACAGGCCCTCGCTTTCGAGAGCGCGGACTCTACTCGCCGGGACGCGGCTGTCAAGCGAAGAACGCCGTTTTCTGTCCGGCGTCCCTGTGCCTCGCCTGCGCGCGCGCCCCCTTGTCCATGTCCTTGCCCTGCTCCTGGTTCTAGTCCGCGGGGCTCTTGTCGGGCTGCGTGGGCGCTCCGGGCGGCTCGGCCGGGGTGCGCGCCTGGGCCTTCGGGTTGTGGAAGGAGAAGAGCCGCTCGCGCTCCTCCCCGTAGCTCTCCGTCTTGCCCCACTTCGGGTTCCAGTCCTTCACCCAGTACACCTCCCCGGAGACGATCGCGTCCTCGGGCCGGCCCGTGCGCTCGGGGTAGCGGTACATGTACTCCTTCATCGCGTCGCGGTACGACGTGTTGGCCGGCAGCTTGATGCGGGCGAAGTAGTCGCACCAGATCTGGGTGTACGCGAAGCTCTTCGCGTGCAGGAGGTCGAAGTTCGGCGGCTTGCCCGTGAAAGGATTGATGTGGCGGCCGTCGACCGTGACGGCGTCGACGACGATCGTCCCGTCATCCATCACCGGGTTGGGGGAGAACATGAACCAGCCCTGGAGGAACCGGAGCTTCTGCGCGAGGACCCGCGTCTCCTCGGGGTGAGGCACCTTCCAGCGGTTCTTGATGACCCAGAGCTCGACCGCCGCCTGGTTCACGGCGCCGGCGAACATCGCGAGCACGGCGAGCTCGCGCAGCGCGGCGAGCGTCTTCCGGCCGGCGAGCCGCAGCGGCGCCGGCGGGGCGGCGACCTCCGAGCGCTCCGGGATCCGCGCGCCGAGCGCCCGGCCCAGGCTGCGGCGGTGCGCCGCCGCCATCGCCGCGGTGGCCGCGTCGCGCGCGAGCGGCAGGCGGAGCACCCACGCCACGGCGGGGCCGAGCGGGATCGCCGCGACGATGTCGGCGAGCGCCCCGGCGCCCTCGAGCGGCGCGCCGTCGGGGCGCCGCGCCGCGAGCCCGTGCGCCGCGGAGCCCGACGCCTCGAAGGTCAGCAGCCCGAACCGGTCCATCCGCTTCAGCACGCGGCAAGCGAGGACGGCGCCCGGCGACCGCGGATCGAACAGCACGACGCGGGCCCGGTGCGCGCGCCGCATCGTGCGCGCGGCGATCTGCCAGTCCTCCCGGCCGAACAGGAGCGTGGAGAACACGCAGAGCGCCCACGCGAACGGCCCCAGCACGAACGTCATGCCGAAGCCGATGTGGAGCACGTTCATCATGACGAGCGCGAGCCGCCGCGCCCACACGCGGCCGAGGGGCGACAGGAGGCACACCGGCAGGGCCGCCTCGAACGCCATCACCATCTTCGTCATGAACACGATGACGACCTTCGGCGCGTAGTCGCGGATGTCCGCCACGATCGGCGTCACCATCCGGTCGACGTAGAGCACGTAGTGGATCGCGGTCCCGTTCTTCCAGGCGGGGCCGGTCTTGTGCACAACGTTGAAGAAATAGATCGCCGCGATCTGGATCAGCAGGACGGGCCCGAGGACGGTCACGTGGTCGTTCGGCTTCAGCGGGTCGTCGACCGTTGTGCGGTCGTTCAGATCGTCCGCGGTCCGCTCGCGGCTCCGCTTCAGCGACGCGAGGAGCGCGTCGACCGAGAAGCGATCGCCGAGCGGCAGGAAGCACGTCCAGAGCAGGAGCAGGTTGTGGACGACGTAGCCGCCGTTCTCGATGAGCAGGACGCGCCCGTTCATGCTCGTGACGAACACGAGCGAGAGCACCTGCATGAGCTTCGTCTTCCAGCCGATGAGCAGGCAGACGTAGGTCGCGAAGATCACGGCCCAGAGGACCCAGAGCTCGCCCGACGTGGAGAAGGCGTTGACGAGCGAGAAGTTCCCGCCGCCCTGCGGGCGCCAGAGGTTCACGTGGTTCGGCAGGACGCCGATGTCCGCGAACATGTCGGTCCACGCCCACGTGCGGCGGAGCAGGTCGCCGATCAGGAAGAAGCCGAGCAGGATGCGCGTGAAGCCGAGCGTCCGCCGGTCGAACGTGAAGAAGCTGTCCCGGAGGATGTCCCACATCGAGGGCCCGCGCGCGGGGGGAGGCGCCGGCGGCGGGGCGTCGTCCTCGCCCTCGGCTTCGCGGTCGTCGTCCGCGGCGGCGCCGCCCGCGGGCGCGTCCTCGCCTGCGCTGGAGCCTCCCGCGGCGGCAGCGGCCTTGCGGCCATCTCCGCGGCTCCCGCTGGGGTCCTCGTCCCGGAGCGCGCCCTCGGGCCCGCGCTCGTCGCGATCGTCGTTTGCGTTCATAAGGCGTCGAGGTCGATTCTACGCGAGCGCAGGGCTCGCGGGTTCCCGGCTCGTACCTACCGCAACCGCGCTGGCGCCGCACGAGGCGACCAGGATCGCGACGCGCCGGCGCGCCGGCTCCCCCTGGAGATCGCGCGGCGCGCTCGATGCGCGCGGGGCTCACCGCGGCGGCGGCGCGGGGCGCTTGATGCGGGCGGCGCGGGGCGGTAACGAGGAGCGAACGTGTCCCCGATGCCCGACGCGGAAGAGCGCCTTGCGCTCGCGGCCTGCGCCTTCCTGGCCGGCTGCATGCTGCTCGCGCCGCGCGAGTGGGTCTCGGCGGGGCTCGCCCTCGCGCTCGCGGCGGCGCTCTTCGCGTGGCACCTGCGGCTGCGCGCGCGGGCCCAGAGGGGCGCGCCGGCGGCGGGCGCGCCGGGCGCCGCGGGCGCTCAGGGCGCGCCGGGTGAGGAGCCGCGGGAGCCCGCCTGAACGCGCAGCGGCGGGCGGCCGAAGCGGGCGCGCACGCGATCGGCGACGGCGCGCATCTTCGGCGCCCCGAGGATCCGCCGCACCATGCGCCGCTTGCCGGGGAGGTCGAGGAGCATCACGCCGATCAGGATCACCAGCGCGCCCGGGCCCGGAATGCCGGGCAGCGCGAGCATGATCCCGAGCGCCACCGCGACGACGCCGAGCAGGTTCTTCCCGATGCGCGCCGAGATGCGCATCCAGGCTGGGCGTCCTGGCAGGAAGGGCTCGTCTTCCTGCTTTTCCAGGTAGTCCTCGGGCAGCCGGACAAGCACGAACGCGGCCAGCGACGTGGCCACGATGAAACTTGTGACGGCCACGCCCGCCCCGATCGCGAACTGGCCGCGATGCGCCTGCACGAACAAGACCGCTGATCGGACGGCATCCATGATCGAGCCCGCGAGGAGCATACGGCGCGCGGTCAGCCGGGGCGAGGCCGGCCGCGCGGGTCAGCGGTCGAGCCCGGCCGCGCGGCTCAGGGGACGAGGCCGGCCGCGCGGCTCAGGGGACGAGCACGGTGCCGATCGAGCCCGGCGCGCTCGCCTCGCGCGCGAGATCCCCCGGGCTCAGCCGTCCCACGATGTGGATGCGGCGGACCCCCTCCGCGAGCGCGGCGAACGACTCCTCGAGCTTCGGGATCATCCCGCGCGTGACGGCGCCGCTCGCGATGAGCGCGCGCCCCTCGCCGACCGTGAGGCTCGGGATGCGCGAGGCGGGATCCGAGACGTCGCGCAGCACGCCGGGCACGTCGCTCACGAGGAAGAGCCCGGCGGCGCCGAGCTCGATGGCGACCCGGTTGGCGACCGTGTCGGCGTTGATGTTGTAGACCTGCCCGTCCGTGCCGGCGCCGAGGCAGGCGAGCACGGGCACGTAGCCGGCGCGCCCGAGCAGCTCGAGGAGCCCGCGGTCGACGCCCGTGATGTCGCCGACGAGGCCGAGGTCCACCGGCTCGGGCCCGGCGCTCCTGTAGACCTGCGGCGGCCGCTTGACGGCCGAGAGGGCGGGCCCGCTCGCCCCGTGGAGCCCGACGGGCCGCGCGCCCGCGGCGAGGAGCGCGGCGCAGAGGTCGACGTTGAGCTTGCCCGCGACGACCATCTTCATGACGTCGAGCGTGTCCGCGTCGGTGACGCGCTGGCCCGCGACCTGCCGGACGGGGATGCCGAGGCGCTCCTGCAGCCGGCTCGCCTGCGCGCCGCCGCCGTGGACGACGACCGCGCGCGCGCCGCCGCGGGTGAGCGCCGCGAGGTCGCCGGCGAGGACGGCGAGGGCAGGGCTGCCCACGACCTCGCCGCCGAGCTTGATGACGAGCGGCCCTTCCGACGCTGTCACGGGTGCCTCCGCGCTGCTCTGGGACGGTTCATGAGCGCAACACGTATCACTTCTGCAGCGGGCAGGGCAGAGGTCGCCGGGTCCTCCCCGCGCCCGGCCTCGCGGCGGCGCGGCGGCGCGGCGGTGCCCGGGCTTCCGTGGCATGCTGGCGTGGTGATCCAGGCACTCCGACAGGCGCTGTCCAGCCGCACGGAGCCGATGCTCGCGCTCCTCGAGCGGCTGGTGAACCTCAACTCGTTCACGGACAACCCGCGCGGCGGCGACGCGGTGGGCGAGGTCATCGCCAACGAGCTCTCGACGATCCCTGGCCTGTGCGTGCGGCGGCACGCGAGCGCGCGGTTCGCCGCGCACTGGGTGGTGGAGAGCGAGGCGGCGAAGGCGTCGCCGGCGGGGCACGTCGCCCTCGTCGGGCACCTCGACACGGTGTTCCCCCCGGGGGTCTTCGAGGGTTTCCGCCTGGACGGCGACCTCGCGCGCGGGCCCGGGGTGCTCGACATGAAGGGCGGGCTCGTGGTGGCGATCGAGGCGCTCAGGGTGCTCGAGCAGATCGGCGCGCTGCCGCAGATCGCGGTGCGGTTCGCGATCGTGTCGGACGAGGAGGTCGGGTCGCCCGAGGGTCGCCCGCTGCTGCAGCGCGAGCTCGCGGACGCGGCGTGCGCGCTCGTGTTCGAGGCGGGGCGCGAGGGCGACAGGATCATCACCGCGCGCAGGGGCACGGGCGCCGCGGTGGTGAGGGCCACGGGCAAGGCGGCGCACGCTGGCAACGCGCACAAGCAGGGCGCGAACGCCATCTGGGCGCTCGCCCGCTTCATCGACTGGGCGCAGCGGCTCACCGACTACGGCCGGGGGGTGACGGTCAATGTCGGCAAGGTGAGCGGCGGGCAGGGCAGGAACACGGTGCCCGACGCCGCGGAGGCCGGGGTCGATTTCCGCTTCGTGAGCCTCGCGGACGGCGAGGCGATCCTCGCGGCGCTCGCCGCGGCGGCGCACGAGGCGGCGATCGAGGTCCCCGGCACCGCGGTGCGCGTCGACGGCGAGATCGCGCGGTCTCCCCTCGTGCGGACCGAGGCGAGCGCGGCGCTCTGCCGCGAGTACGCGGCCTGCGCGCGGGCGGCGGGGCTTGGCGACGCCGAGGCGCCGCTCATCGGCGGCGGGTCTGACGCGAGCTCGACGGCCGAGATCGGGATCCCGTCCATCGACGGGCTGGGGCCGCGGGGCAGCGGTTTCCACACGAAGGACGAGCTCATCGAGGTGAGCACCCTCGTGCCGAAGGCGGAGGCGCTGGCGTCGTTCCTGCTGGGGCGGTGCGCCTCGGCGAGGTGAGGTTGATCGATGGCGTGCGGCGAGCGAGGCACGCTGTGGGGTGGCCGGCCTGCGCTCGCCGCGGGCCTGCGAGCTCGTCCCGGTCCGTGAGCTGGGTAGATCCGGAGATGAGAAAGAGGAGCAGGAGAATGAGGAGCAGGAGAATGAGGGTTGCCCACCCCCGGCCCGTGCTCGGCCCTTCGGGCCTGCGCGCGGTCCGCCCCTCCCAAATCGCGCGCTCCGCGCGCTCAGGGAGGGGTGCGCCTGTCGCAAGCACTTCACCCACCTCCCAGACCTCCCAGCCGCCGGCGCACACGTCACCGTACCGCCGTGCTCGGCTTCTCCTCGTGGTCCACCCGCCGAAGTCCGGCCAGGGATCCCGGAGGGAGAGATTTTCTCACCCATGGCGCCCTACTCCCGGGAGCGTCGTGTTCAGGGGAGAGCGCTCTGCTTCCTCCCAATCGGACGCACCGGCCGCGCTCGTCCCCCCTTCGTCGGGCTGCAGCGGGAAGCTCGTCAGGGTGGCAGCGCGACGGGCGAGCTCTTCCCCCGCGACGGCGCGGACAGGGCGCGGTGGCCGGAGCTGCGGCAGGGGAGGCGGCGGGAGCTTCGCCTGCGGGCTCCTGGCCGCGAGCTCGGGAGACGGCACCACGGGAGGTGGAATGTCGAGCGCGCGGGGAGGTATCGGCGGCGACGCCGAGCGCTCACGCTCGGTGACGAGCTCACCGGCCCGGAACACCGCGGTATCCTCCGCGTCCGTTCGGCGGTCGTCGTGCAGCCGCCACAGGCGCTCCCAGTACCGCGCCGGCGTGCCGGTGAAGGTCTCCAGCTGCCGCGCGAGGCCGGGCCTCATGGGCAGGTCGCTCCTCAGCAGCCGCTCCACCTCCCTCGGTTCCAACCCCGTGCTCTCGGCCAGCTTCCTCCTCCACGAAGGCGTCGTCGCGCAGAACGACTCGAGGACCCTTCCTGGCCAGGGGACGGGGCGCCCTCGGGCGTCTCTCAGCTCGGCGAGCGCCGCATCGACGTGACAGTCCAGCAGGCGCCGGCAACGGTCCCGCTCCCCCGCTGCCTGCTCCTTCGCGTCGGTGAGGGCGGCCTCCTCTTCATCATGCGCCAGCTCGCGCGCCTCACGAAACCCCCGCTCGCGTCCCAACGCTTCGCGCGCGGTGACCGCGAAGCCGATCGCGATGCACGCGATCATCGCGAGCCCGATCGGCGAGACGAGCCACATTGCACCCAGCATGTCTTCCATGTTCCCTCCTGAACCGTGAGCACTCCTGTCCGATGCGCCGCGGAGCCCGGCCTTGTGCTACCCGACCCAAGGCATCCCCTCACATCCGCCGTTCGTCGCGCCTGGCTCAGCGCGCCGTCTCGTCCCGCCTCCCAGGCGCGCCAGGACGCACGTCACATTGTCCGGCCCGCCATGCTCGTTGGCGATGTCGACAAGCAGGCTCGCCGCGAGGCTCAGGTCCCGGTGCCTCCCCAGCACGCCCTCGATCCGTGGCTCGGGCACCGGCCCCCAGAGCCCATCCGAGCAGACGAGGAAGATATCGCCCGGCGCCGTCGCCTCCACGCGCGACTCGATCGCCACGCTCTCGTCGCACCCGAGCGCCCGCGTGATCGCGCTCGCCCGATCGCTCAGCGCCTCCAGCGCTGCCAGTGCGCCGTCGCCATCGCGCAGCAGCTCTTCCAGCAGTGTGTGATCCCGCGTCAGCCGCTCCAGCTTGCCGCCCCGCATCCGGTAGACCCGCGAGTCGCCCACGTGCGCGATGTACGCCATCCCAGCTCCGAGCAGCACGCCCGCGAAGGTCGTCGCCATGCCGCGCACTTCCTCTTTTTTCTGGCTCGCGTCGTAGATCGCCCGGTTTGCCCGCCGCACGCTCAGCACCAGCCTCACCTCGTCACGGTCGTGCGGCGTCGCCGTGCCGTAAGGCCATGTGTCCTCGAGATCCTCGTCCTCCTCGAAGCAGCTCTTGACGACCTCGATGGCCATCCGGGACGCCACCTCTCCGGCCGCGTTGCCGCCGAGGCCATCGGCCACCATGAACAGCCCGAGGCACGGCAGCGCCGCGAAGCTGTCCTCGTTGTGGCTGCGGCGGCGGCCCACGTCCGACTGCGCTGCCGCCTCGATGGCGAGCTGTGGATACACGATCGTCCTCCTCGCGTGCTCGTCCACAGGACGAGCCGAGCCATGGCGCGCCGCGTATCGCGGCGCGCTCAATCCTCCTCACGACCACCTCAGCGCGCGAGGCGCTGCTCCCTGCTCAGCGCGCGTGGGCCACGTCGGCGCACGCGCGGCGCGCGCTCATCCCTGTCAGGCGCCAGGCCCCAAAGGGGTCCGCTTCTCCCGGGCTGCTGCCAATGGCCATTGGATAAATATCCAGACTATAGGCCTGACGAAGCAGTGGAGGATTTCAGCAGACCATCGGCCCACCCGCCCGACACTCACGCTTTCGCAGCAGTGTTGTTAGCCCCGAGCAGCCCACCGATCCGCGTTGCCGCGGCACGCTGAAATCTACTGCCTGGGTGCTCTGCACGTCCAGCCTCCTGAAGCGATGCTGCCCTTGATTGGTCCGGAGAAGCTCATTCCCTCCAGAGCGCTTCAATTCTCACACGATCCACCTGAGCCGAAATTCCAGCAACTCCCGGCGCTCCCCGGCGCGCCGGCGCTCTCCGGCGGGCCGCCGGGCGCGGCGTTTCCGCCGGCGCCCGGCGTGCCTGGCGTAAACGTCTTCAGCTCGGGGGGGGCGGCCGGGGTCGACGCGAAGGTGATGCCGACTGCGTAGCCGCCTCGGCCGCCGCCGCCGGAGCCACCGCGGCCGCCGTCGCCGCCATTTCCTCCTTGACAGCCGCGTCTTGAGTCGCCCAGCCCGGAGTCCGCTCCGCCAGCGGCGCCATCCCCTCCTCGGGCGCCCGTCCTGCCGGCCGCGCCGTCGCCGCCTTTTCCGGCCTTCCCTACGGTCACCGCGACATCGGTCAGCACCAGCTTCGTGCCCAGGCTGAGGATCCCGACGCTCGACCCGCCGGTCTTGCCGCCGCCCCCTCCTTTACCGCCGCACCCACCGGCCCCGCCGCCGCCGCCGCTCGCACCCACGCCATCGACGAGGGTCGAGTTGAGCGAGCAGAACAACCCCGACTTGGCGCCGCCGCCCCCGCCGCCCCCTTGACCACGGCCGCCCGTCATGCCTTGGCCGCCGTCTCCGCCGCTGATCCCGGCGAGCGTCAGCGTCGCGCCGCTGCCAGCGTCACCTGGCCCGCCAGCGCTGCCGCTCTTGCCCGGTTCGCCTGGCTCACACTCGCCTTCAGGATCGACCTGCCCGACGCCGCCGATGCCCTTCCCGGATGGATTCGGCTCCGGCATCGGCCCCCCATCCCGCCCGGCCAGCCCGTTGCCCTCCTCTGTCCCCGTGATTCCTCCGGTCCCGCCGTCTCCGCCGCGCGTCTCGCCGTCCTCGCACGTCGTCGCGCCGGCGGTCCCGCCGATGACCAGGTTCGGCGCCATGCACGCATTCGACGCGCTCGTCGCCTCCGCGCTTGCGCCCGCGATGGGCGCCTCTGTCGGCGTCGTCCCGTTCTCGCCGTCCATCCCGTCGCCCGCCGTCACATCCACCTGCGCCAGCTCCGCCTCGATGTCCGCCACGGCCACACCGATCGACGACCCGCCGCTCTTCACCGCGCTGGCCGCGCGCACCGCGAAGCTTCTCACCTTCGCACCGCTCGCTCCCTCGCTCAGCGTCAGCGCGATCTGCCCTGCGGGCCCCACGATCGCGCTCCGCGCCTCAGCGCTCCACGTCCACTCCGCCGCGCAGTCGAAGCCGCCGATCACCTCGACCTCCGCTCCGATCGTCACGCTCTCCGCGAACGCCCCGCTCGCGCACGCCAGCACGCGCTTGCCGTTCGCGTTCGCCACCGCCTCCCCGAGCGACGCGTACGGCCTTGCCTTGGTTCCATCGCCGCCCGGCATCGCGCTCGCGCTCGCGAACACCGCGCATTCCTCCGTCGCCGTGCTCGCGTCCTCCGTCGGGTCCACATCGCACACGGCGCTGCTGCCGCCGCCACCGCCCTCACCGCTGCTCACGTCGCACACGAGCGTGAGCGTGCAGTCGTCCGGCATCGCATACGGGAAGCATCCCAGCGGCTGGCTCACGGCAACCATCACCCCGAGAATGAGCACCGAGCCACAGCGAGCAGTCCGACGCATGCTTCTGTCTCCTCGACCCTCTACACCCTGCTCAGAAGCCACCGCGTACTCCAATCCCGAGGCCGCTCGACCCGACGAGAGGCGTTACATGCACACGCCGCTCGTTCACGGAGGCGCGCGACATGAGACCATAGACGAGTGTTCCGACCCCGATCGTCCCCGCACCGACGAAGCTCCAGAACGCCGCGTTGCTGAGATCGTAGCGAGCGGCGACGGCGTCCTTCAGCTCCGTGCATCGCGCGGGTGCGCCGGGAGCCTCACATGCACCCAAGCCGCCCGCTTGACGCAGCAGCCTTCGCTGCTCTTCCGCGTCGCTGGCGTTCGCGTTCGCCAGCACCGTGAACACCACGCCCGCGACCGCCGCCGCTCCCGCCGTCGCCGCACCGCCGATCAGCACTGCCGTCCTCGGACCGCCGGCGTGCTCCTCCGCGCTGCGGTCGGGCGGTGCCATGGTCGTGTCCAGCAGCCTCGGTGGCGGTGCGCCCGCCGACTTCGGCTGAAGCTGCAGCCCATTCTCGATCTCGCCGCCGGCCCCGAGCTGCACCGTCATCTTCTTCGTCTCGTACTCCTCGTGCTCCACCGAGATCGTGTGCGCGCCCGCCTCCACGAACAGCGGATCCGGCAGCGGCGTCGACCCTCGCAACGTGCCGTCAACGAACACCCGCGCCCCGTCCACGTCGGTGCGCACCACCAGCGTGCCCACCTTCGACCGCGCCTCCGCGTAGATCGCCGCGCCTCGCTCTCGCTCCGCCGCCGTGCTCGTCGCGTCCTCCGCCATCTCCCGCACGTACCTCGCGAGGTGCTCGGCCGCGTCGCGGTAGCGGCCGAGCTTGAGCTCAGCCGCGCCAAGGTTTCCGCGGATCGTGTAGTGGGCGTTCAGCGCCAGCGCCGCCAGGAACGCGGCCCGCGCGTCGGCCCAGCGGGATTGCGCGAAGGCATCGACGCCTTCCTTGAACAACTTCCGCGCCTGCTGGGTCATCGCGGCTGCTTCCGCCTCGTGCGGTGCCGCGCTCGGCTGTGTCCGGCCCGGCGCCGCCCAGCAGAGCAACGCGAGCAAGCCAGCGACAGAGGCGATGCGACGAATGTGCCTGTGCATGATCAGAACTTCGGCTCCGTGTGGGGGGCGCGCTTGCCCGGTGGCTCGGTGGATTCATTTGCGCTGGCAACAGGCGCCGACAGCGGCGCCTCGGCCGACGAGGTGGCGGGCGCTACCGGCGCTGCGGGCGCCTGGGCTGTCGCGTCGGCCGTGGCCACGGATGAACGCTGCCGCTGCACCGGCTGCATCACGGTCGCTCTCGGCGCCGGCGCGTCCGCCTCGGGTGCGGGCCTTCGGGGCGCGCCGTGCGCCGCTTCAACTCGATCCGGCGCCGCGGGAGGCGCGGCGCGTTCGACGGACACCTCCGGCGACGCTCGGACGGGCGCGCTCTCCGCGCGCTCGGCGCTCGCAGGCGCGTCGCTCGTTGTGCGCGCGCCGCTCGCCGCCGCCGCTTCACGCACCGCGTGCGCGCCGCTCGCCGCCGCAGTTTCGCTCCTCGCGTGGGGCCCGCTCGCCCGCGCCGCCTCTCCGGCCGGCGCCCCTTCCTTCACCCCGCACATCGCCGCGGCGCCGATCCCCGCCGCCAGCGCCAGCACCGCCACGGCCGTCCCAGCGCGCCGCGCCTTCGCAGGCCTCGCCGCCGCCTCGTCCTTCTCTTCCGCCGCCTCGCTCCTCGGCCGGTGCGCCGACGGCAGCGCGCTCTTGTCGATCACCGCCGCCCCTGCCGCCGCGTCCGCCGCCCACGGGCTCCCGCCGCCGCTCTTCCCGCCGCCGCTCTTCCCCCCGGCGCTCTTCTCTCCTGGACCCTTCGCGCCGCTCCCTCGCGCCGTGCCCTTCGGCGCCATCGCCTCCCGCAGCCGCGCCGCGGTGCTCGGCTTTCCCTCGTGGTCCACCCGCACGTTCACGCGCGGCTCCCGCGGCGGCGGTCCTTGCTTCGTCCTCTCCCACGCCGCGTACGCGGTCCAGTACGCCTCCACCTCGTCGCGCAGCTCCGGCTCGATGTAGATCACCCCCGTCTGGAACGCCGGGTGGGACACCAGCTGGCTCGGTGCCGGCGCTGGGCTGGCCGGCGCGCCGGCGCCCGGCTCGCTCGCCGCGCCTCCCTCCGCTTCGCGGTCCCCGCGCTCATCCCGGTCTGAGAAAGCGATCGCCTCGGAGAAGAGGAGACAGAGCAGGAGAATGACAGATGCCCACCCCCGGCCCGTGCTCGGCCCTTCGGGCCTGCGCGCGGTCCGCCCCTCCCAAGTCCCGCGCTCCGCGCGGGACGGGAGGGGTGCGTCTGTCGACCACCGCGCGGTTGTCATGGGTCACCCACCTCCCAGCCGCGCCAGCACGCACGTCACGTTGTCCGGCCCCCCGTGCTCGTTGGCGATGTCGACCAGCAGGCTCGCCGCCAGGCTCAGGTCCCGGTGCCTCCCCAGCACGCCCTCGATCCGCGCCTCGGGCACCGGGCCCCACAGTCCGTCGGAGCACACGAGGAAGATGTCTCCCGGCGCTGTCGCCTCCACGCGCGACTCGATATCCACGCTCTCGTCGCACCCGAGCGCCCGCGTCACGGCGTTGGCCCGGTCGCTCAGCGCCTCCAGCGCTGCCAGCGCGCCGTCGCCCTCGCGCAGCAGCTCCTCCAGCAGCGTGTGATCTTGCGTCAGCCGCTCCAGCTTGCCGCCCCGCATCCGGTAGACCCGCGAGTCGCCCACGTGCGCGATGTACGCCATGCCAGCTCCGAGCAGCACGCCCGCGAAGGTCGTCGCCATGCCGCGCACTTCCTCTTTCTTCTGGCTCGCCTCGTAGATCGCCCGGTTCGCCCGCCGCACGCTCAGCACCAGCCTCACCTCGTCCCGGTCGTGCGGCGTCGCCGTGCCGTAAGGCCACGTGTCCTCGAGATCCTCGTCCTCCTCGAAGCAGCCCTTGACCACCTCGATGGCCATCCGCGACGCGACCTCTCCGGCCGCGTTGCCTCCCAGGCCGTCGGCCACCATGAAGAGCCCCAGGCACGGCAGCGCCGCGAAGCTGTCCTCGTTGTGGCTGCGCCGACGGCCCACGTCCGAGTGCGCCGCCGCCTCGATGGCGAGCTGTGGGTACACCTTCGTCCTCCTCGCGTGCTCGTCTTCGAGACGAGCCGAGCCATGGCGTGCCGCAGACAGCGGCGCGCGTTCTCCTCGATGTGATCAGGCCGCGTCGCGCGCGGCCTTCGCTACGTCGCTACCGCTCCGCCGCAATGGCGGAGCATCGTCTCGCCTCGATCACTCGCCGCGCTCGAGCTGCTCTCGCGCGCCTTCGCCTCGTCTCAGACGCGTCGCCCCGATCTGGGAGGCTGCGCGCCCTCCTCCATCAGCGCTTCGACACCTCGGCGACGTGGCTCGCCGCAGGCGACGCCTCCTTCACCGGTGCGTTCATCGTGGCGGGCACCTCCATGTGCGACGGACGCAGCAGAGGCATCGTCAGGTCCAGCGTCTCCCCCGCCTTCGCCTTGATGACAAGCTGCGCCGGCACGTACCCATCGAGCTCCGCTTGGATCCGATGCGGACCCGGCGCCAGGAACACCGGATACGAGAACGGCGTGCGGCCCCGCTTGCACCCATCGACCGTCACCTGCGCGCCTTCCGGCGTTGTCGCCAGGTTGAGCGTCATGACCCTGGTCACCGCTTCCTTCAGCGCTTTCTCGGACTGCTCCAGCAGCGCCATGTCGTCGGGCGTCAGCTCCAGCGACGAGGACTGCTGCGTCGGCTCTCTGATGTCCGCTCTCCAGCAGGTCGTGCGCTCCCCCTGGGCCGTCCTCTCCGCGGGCGTTTCCTGTGGGGACGACGACGGGTGCATCGGCGTTGCCGTGACGTCCGCGGACCGAACAGCGCATCCGGCAAGGGAAACTCCGGCGGCCAGCACGAGGATGCCGAACCGTGGCGCGGCGAGATGAGAGATGCCCACGCCCCGGCGGTGCTCGGCGCTGTGCGCCTGTGCGCGGCCGGCCCGTCTCTCGTCCCGCGCTCGGCGCGGGACGAGAGGGGATGCCTTGCTGCTCATCGATCTCATCGGTGCCCTCCGTCCACGTGTTGCCTTCGAACCACCGCCCGCTGCTGCAGGCCGCACCAGAGCGTTCACGGAAGCTCCTGTTCCGCGGCCATCACGCCCTCAGCTCCGGCGTTCATCGCGACGTTGTTGCTCCCGCCAAGACCACCGGCCCCCGCGGTACCGGGCGTCAGCGTCGTCTTGCCTTCCTGCTTCACCGGCTCGCCGCGGAACGCGATCGCAAGCGAGGGCCCACCGAGGCCTCCGCCGCCAGGGCCGCCGTTGCCGCCCTGCCCGCCCTTGCCGCCGTCGCATGCCGCCTTGGTGCCACCGACGCCGACGCCGCCCGTGCCACCGATGCCGCCCAAGCCTCCCGGCTGGAGGCTGCCACCCTTGCCGCCATTGCCACCGCGTCCGGCGGTGAGCGTGCAGTCGGTCAGGGTGACGTTGGCGTCGATACTGGCGAGGGCGATGCTGGTGCCGCCCGGGGCGCCGCCTCGTCCGGCCAGGCCGCCGCAACCGCCAGCGCCGCCGCTGCCGCCGCTGGCGCCCGCGCCCGAGACGCCGCCGGTGCAGACGAGGCCGCCCTTGGCACCGCCGCCGCCGCCGCCGCCCTGGCCGGGCATTCCGGGCATGCCGTCGCGTCCAGGCACGCCGGTGTAGCCGCTGGCGCTCAGCGTGCCGAGGCCGCTGGCTCCGGCGCCAGGTTCGCCAGCGGTGCCGTTGCTGCCGGCATTGCCACCGCCATTGCTTGGATCCCCCGGCGATACTCCGCAGCTCCAGTCGTCGCTCATCGACGGGGGCTCTCCAGCGCCAGCATGTCCCTTGACCCCGGTCTGGCCAGCAACGCCGCCTGCCCCGTTGTCGACGTTCCCATTGCCGCCACTGCCGCCGATGGAGAGCTCTCCGCCGCATTCGTTGACCACCTGCGCGCCGCCGCTCAGCGTCGCGTCGGGCCCGTCCACCTCGTCGAGGTCGCTGCACGCATCGACGCCGTTGCTGCCGCCCGGCGCTCGTTCTGGCGCCTCGCTCGGCGCGTCGTCACCATCCGCGCCGTCGACCGCGTTGCCCGCGACGAGCGCGCAGCGCGCGAGCTCTGCGGTGACGCCGTCGGCGAGCACGGCGATCGACGACCCGCCCTTCTGCTGCGCGTCGGGCGCGCGTGCCTCGATGTCCTCGAGGCGCGTGGTGCCCTCGCCGCGCGCGAGCGTCAGCGGGATGGCCTCGGCCTCAGGCGCGACCGTGGTCTTCGTCTGCTTGCCGATCCAGGTCCAGCCGTTCGCGCAATCCAGCCCGCCGAAGAGGGCGATGCCGGCCGGCACCTCGACCGATTCGGCGAACGGCTCGGCGCACGCATAGACGTCGCTGCCCGTCTCGCCGGCGCGTCGCAGCGCCTCGGCGAGCGTCTTGACGGGCTCGGCCTTGGTGCCTTCGCTGCCGTCGTCGCCGCCCGTGGCGACGAACAGGCCGCAGGTGTCATCCACGGCGCCGTCGGCCTCGCTCGGCACACAGACCGAGGGCACGATCGTCGCGCCCCTGCCTCGGTACTTCTCGCAGGTGAGCATGAACTCGCAGTCGTCGGTCCGGTTGAACCACCAGCTGTCGCAGCCATGCGCGAGCAGGATCAGCCCCAGCGTCGCGTGGACGCGTGCGTTCCGCTGCAGTCTCGTCATCACGTTCTCCCTCGATCCATCACCAGGTGGTCCGCACGGCGATGCCGGCGCTGCGCACACCGAACCCGGGCACCACGCGCACAGCCGCATGCCCAGCTGCGCTCTCGCGAGGCCACAGCGCGAGCGCGACCGCCGTGAGGGCCATCGCTCCGGATGCGGCGTACGTCACGACCGCTGCGTTGCTGAGGTCATCGGACCGCCTCGTAGTGCGTCTGAACTCGCGACACGCTCCCGCGAACGCCGGTGACTCCAGGCACCCGCCGCCGCCCGCGAAGATCTCCTCCTGTTGAGATCTCGCGTCCGCGGTCGCGTCGTTCGCCGCCACGGTCAATCCCACGCCCACGCCGAGCGCCACGGCGCTCGCCGCCCCCAGCACGATCACCGGCACCCAGCTCCGCTCTGTCGGCGGCGCGGCGGTGGTCTCCGGCCGCTTCGCTGGAGCCGCGTGGCTCGCCGCCCGCGGCCCCGCCGCCGACGACGCGCCCGCCGCGGCCGGCGCCTCGGCGTCGCGCCGGACCAGGTGCAGCGTGATCCCGATCGCGTGGCCCGCCGCCGGCTCGATCTGCTCCTGCGCCGGCTTGTACCCGTCGAGCTCCGCGCCGACTACGTGCCGTCCCGGCTCCAGGAACACCGGCAGCGCGAGCGGCGTCCGCCCCGCCGCGGCCCCGTTCACCTTCACGTCCGCGCCTTTCGGCTCCGTGGTGATCGTGATCGCCGCGACCTTCGCCAGCGCCTCCTTCAGCAGCACCTCCGCGCGCTGCCGCTGCGCCGTCCTCTCGGCGGGTGCCTCTCGCAGGTACCACGACAGGTGCTCTGCGGCGTCGCGGTGCTTGCCGAGCCGCAGCTCCGCCACGCCGAGGTTCGCCGCGATCTGATAGTGCTGCTTGATGCGCCAAGCCGCCAGGAACGACGCGTGCGCCTCGGCCCAGCGCGCCTGGTTGAGCGCCGCGAGCCCCTCGTCGTAGAGCTGGCCTGCCTTGTCGGTCAGCGCCTCCGCCTCGCCTCGCGCACCGGCGCCGGTTTGGGCGCTGCTGGCCGGTGCGAGCAGCGTGATCGCGAGGGCGAGCGAGCACAGCAATATGTCCTTCTTCATGTTCAGAACTCCCGAAGTCCTTCAAGGGGCGGTAGCGGCTGCGACAGCCCGGCCGGCGGTGACATGGGCGGCTGCGATGGCGCAGGCCTCGGGGGCACTCCCTGCCCCGTGCCGACGCTTTCGGACTGCTTGAGCGAAGGCTGCGCGGTCGGCACCCGTGCCTCGTGCGCCCGCGGCGCCGGTGCGTGCGTCGCCGGCGTAGGTCTCCGGCGCGCAGCGGGCACTGCCTCATCTCGATCGGAAGCCACCGCAGGCGCTGCGCGTTCGGCGGATGCCTGGGGCAGCGCTCTCTCGGCCGCGCTCTCCGCGACGGCCGCCGCATCGCTCGCTGCGTCGGCCGCCACGCTCCGCGCCGCCGCATCGCTCGCTGCGCCGCTCGCCACCGCCGCGTTGCTTGCCGCGCCGCTCACCGCCGCATCGCTCGCCCGCGCCGCGCTCCGCGCTGGCGCCCCTTCCTTCACCCCGCACATCGCCGCGGCGCCGATCCCTGCCGCCAGCGCCAGCATCGCCGCCACCGTCCCGGCGCGCCGCGCCTTCGCAGGCCTCGCCGCCGCCTCGTCCTTCTCCTCCGCCGCCTCGCTCCTCGGCCGGTGCGCCGACGGGAGCGCGCTCTTGTCGATCACCGCCGCCGCTGCCGCCGCGTCCGCCGCCCACGGGCTCCCGCCGCCGCTCTTCCCCCCGGCGCTCTTCTCGCCGCCGCTCTTCCCCCCGCCGCTCTTCTCTCCTGGACCCTTCGCGCCGCTCCCTCGCGCCGTGCCCTTCGGCGCCATCGCCTCCCGCAGCCGCGCCGCGGTGCTCGGCTTTCCCTCGTGGTCCACCCGCACGTTCACGCGCGGCTCCCGCGGCGGCGGTCCTTGCTTCGTCCTCTCCCACGCCGCGTACGCGGTCCAGTACGCCTCCACCTCGTCGCGCAGCTCCGGCTCGATGTAGATCACCCCCGTCTGGAACGCCGGGTGGGACACCAGCTGGCTCGGTGCCGGCGCTGGGCTGGCCGGCGCGCCGGCGCCCGGCTCGCTCGCCGCGCCTCCCTCCGCCTCGCGGTCCCCGCGCTCGTCCCGGTCCTCGTCCTTCACCGCCTCGCCTCCTGTCCGTGCCGCCGATCCCTCACCGCGATCCATCGTCCCCGCGTGCGCGAATTCTCATCTTTCTCATCGCCCATCGCCCATCGACCCGCCCGCCGCCCGCTCACAGCTCGTCCTCGCGCGGCGGCGGCTCGGTCACGCCGGCCGCGCGCAGCAGCTTGCCGAGCCGCACGATCGCTCGGTCGTGGACCCGGTACGCGCCCGGGTGCGGGATCCGGAGCGCGCCGCCGATCTCCGTGAGCGGCCGCCCCTCCACGTAGTGCATCGACAGCACCTCGGCCTCGCGCGGCGTCAGCCGCTCCAGGGTGCGCCGCAGCACCGCGTGCGCCCGGCCGTGGCGCTCGCGCCGCGACAGCACCTCCTCCCCGGTCTCCGGCTTCGCCACGCCGGCGGCCGTCGCGAAGACGCTCGCCGCGAGGCCGTCGACATGGTCGAGGAGCCGCTCCTCCGCCTTGCCGTCGACGTCGGTCATCACATCGCCGTACCGCCGCTGCCGCGCGATGTAGTCGTACCCGCCCTGCAGGCAGAGCGCGACCACCCGGTCCTGCTCCCGCGCCTCCCGGAGATACCCGTCGAGCATCGCGCCCCGGATGCGGTGCCGCGCGAAGCGCGGGAAGCTGTCGTTCCGCGCCGGATCGTAGGCGAGCGCCGCCTCGATGAGCCCCGCGCGGCCGAGCGATATCAGCTCGTCGAACGAGAGGTGCCTTCGCAGCCTCGGCGACAGCCGGCGCGCCGCGCCGCTCACCTCGTGCAGCGCCGACGCCGCGAGCGCCTGTTGCGCCGGCGTGAGCCTCGCCTCGGGGTCAGCCATCCTCGCCGCCCCCCGCCTTGCGCCGGGGCTCCCCGGCGCCGTCCCGGGCCTCCACGCCGCTCCCGAGCGGCGCCGCGCGAGGCCGCGCGCGCTCCAGGAGGTCCCGCCCGACCTCGTCCTCGGTGAGCGCCTCCACGAGCAGCCCGCGCATGGCCTCGATCACGTCGAGCGACGCGATCCCGCGGTAGCGCGCGAGCGTCCGCTCGACGACCTCGGCGAGGAAGGGATCGGTCGCGCTGGGTTCGTCGTTCGACATGTCTTCGCTCCTCGCTCGGCCTCGTGCCTCGTTCCGCGCTCGCGCTTTCATTCATCGCTCCGCGCCTGTCCTCTAGAAGCGGGGCGGCCCGCCGACCGGACCCTCGCCGCCCCTCCCCCGCTGGGCCTTGGCCGGCCTCGCGGGCGCCGAGGTACGCCCGCGCGAGGGCATCGGGTAGATGTCCTCCTCCTCGTACGGGTCGGTGTTCTTCTCCGCGTCGCGCCCCTTCGACGTGAACAGCCAGTCCCACGGGCGCCGCGCGGGCGCTTGCGCCGCCCCCGCGACCGGACGCGCGCGTGTCGCCGGCGCGCTCGGCTGCTCCGGCACGCTCGCGTGCGGCGGCGTGCTCGCCTGCGCCGGCGTGCTTGCCTTCGCGGGCGCGCTCGGTCTGGCCGCGATCCCCCTGGATTCGGCGGGAGGTGACGGCGCGGCCTCAGACGCCTCGACGCCGAGGGGGTCGGCTGCGCTCTCCGGCACGCGCGCGTCCGGCGGTGCCCCGGTCTCGCGCGTGGCGCGCGTGGCGTCAGAGAGCGCCGGCGCCGCCTGTGCGCTCGTGACGACCCCGCCGGCGGACGCGGCCAGCACAGCCCCGCTCTCGGATGCGGACATCGCGGGGCGTTCGCGGCGCACATGGATGTACAGCGCGGTCGCGGCGCCCGAGATCGGGATCGCCAGCACCGCCGCGGCGGCGCAGCGGCGCAGGAGCTGCGCTCGCCAGCGCCGGTCGGCGACGCGGTCCGTCGCCGGCAGGTCAGGTCCCACGAGGCTTGCTCCCTGGCCTCCCGGCGACGATCGCACCGTGACCGGCCCGGGGGTCACGAGCAGCGGCCAGCCCGGGTCGGCCGCCGGCGGCGCGCTCGGCGGCGGATGCCACGGAGGAGCCGAAGGCTGCGCCGGCCGCGCCGCCTCACCGTCCTCGCGCGCCGCCGGCGCCGCGTCCTCCTCCCGCGCCTCGCTCCCGCCGAGCTCGGCCGAGGCTGCCGGCCCAGGGACGATCACCCGGCTCTCGTCGGGCCGCGGCGCCGTGATCAGCCGCTCGGGCGATCGCGGACCGTGGTGCTCCCGCCGGGACCCCGGCGTCCCTGGGTCCGGTGCCGCGGCGAGCCGGCCGGCGCGCACGTCCGAAAGGTAGCGCTCCCGGAGCTCGCGCAGCGCGCTCGCCGCCGCGCCGGCGTGCCTGAAGCGCTGGGCCGGCCGCTTCGCCAGGCCGGTCTGGAGGACCGGCCAGACGTAGTCCGGGATCGACGGCACGAGCTCGTGCACCGGCACCGGCATCCGCAGCATGTGCGCCGCAACGAGCTGGCCCTCGCTGGGCATCCCCGAAAGCCCCCGGCCCGTGGCGAACACGTAACGGCCGGCCAGGAGCTCGTAGATCACCAGCGACAGCGCGTAGACATCGCTCGCCGGTGAGCACGGTTCTCCCCAGCAGTCCTCCGGCGCCGTGTACGCCGTCGTGCCGAATCGCTGGCCCGGCCGGGTGCTCGGCAGACCGTCGACCCGGATCTTCGCGATGTTCAGGTCGAGCAGCTTGACGTCGCCGTGCCGGTCGACGAACACGTTCTCCGGCTTCACGTCCCGGTGCACGATCCCGAGGTCGTGCGCCGCCGCGAGGCCGTCGGCGATCTCGATGCCGATGTGGAGCGCCCGCGCGATCGGCAGCGGCGACTCCACCTGGCAGATCCGGCGGAGCGACTGGCCCTCCAGGAGCTCCATGGCGATCCAGACCGTGCCGTCGGGCAGCATGTCGGCGCTGTGCACGGCGACGATGTTCTTGTGCCGCAGCCGGCAGAGCGCGATGGCCTCCTTGCGGGCGCGCTCGCGCACCTGCTCGGTGCTCGCGTAGCACGGGAGCAGCAGCTTGAGCGCGACCCGCCGCTGCGTGAACTCGTGGACCGCCTCGTAGACGACGCCCATGCCGCCCGCGCCGACCATCCGCACGAGCCTGTGGCCCGCGACGGTGCTCCCCGGAAGATAGGTCGCCGAGGGCGAGGGCGGCTCGGCGTCGTCGTCTCGTGCGCTGCGCTCGCCCTGACTCATCCAAGCCACCTCTGCACCAGGAGCGCGCCGACCATACCAAAGAACGCCGCGGTCGCGGCGACGGCGAGCCAGCTCGCCACCGGCGCAGCGGGACGCGGAGCGAGCGCCTGCGCGGATGACGCGCGCTCCTCCGTCGGATCGGAGCGTGGAGCCCGGCGGACCGGAGGACAGGGCACCTCGATCACGAGGGGTCGCGTCGCGACAGGTCGCGTGACGGCCGCCGGTGCGACCGGCAACGGCGCCGTCGCCATGGAAGCGGGCGGCGCCTGGGACGGCTGCCAGGGAAGAGGCGAATCCGGGCGAAACGACACGGGAAGCGGCGCGGTGAGCAGCGGGGCCGGAGGGGGCTCGACGCGACCCAGCGGCCTGGCGGCGCCCTCGCCGGCACGAAGGACCTCATCCAGGGGCACGGTCGCGAGCAAGCATTCGATCGAGCTGCGGGCGGTCACGGCCAGGTTCCTCTCCAGCAAGCGCGGGCATGAGAGCGCGGGCATGAGACGGCGGCGGCGACGGATCCCGGGCGTGACATCCGAACAGGGTCGTCGCTCCTGCCTTCGACGGGTACTATCGACGCTGCGCGGCGGATTTCTCAGAAAAGTGATCGGTCTCGGGAAAGCCATGGGCGGCTGCGGCTGCGGCTGCGCGCCCCGAGGGCATGGCTGCGCAGGCTGGACCCATGCCTGCATGCGCGGAGGCCGTAGTTGCACACGCGGAAGGCCATGGCTGCGCAGACGGGAGCCATGGCAGCACGCTCGGAGGCCATGGCTGCAGGCCCGGACTCCATGGCCGCGCGGGCTTGAGCCATGGCTGCGTGATGAGAGACCCTCGCCGCGCCCTCCAGAGCCATGGCTGCACGCCTGGAGGGCATGGCTGCGTTGTCGGCCTCCCCCCCTGCGGCGCACCGCGGGACCACGGCTGCGCGCGGGGAAAGGCAGGTACGCGGCCCCGCCGCGCTACACCGGCACGCCGGGCTGGGGCTTCGGCTCCGCCGAAGCGGCCTTCGGCGCCGCCGAAGCGGCCTTCGGCGCCGCCGCGGGGACCTCCTCGGCGGGCTTCTCCGGCTTGGTTCGCCGCGGCGAGAAATACCGGCCGAGCGAGATGGGGACGAGCCGGGGCACCGACGGGTCGACCTGGTGGCCGGCATCGAAGAGGTCGATGACCATCTCCAGGAGGAGGAGGTTCATCCCATCCCAGGTGTCGACCTCCGTCTGGTCGACGCTCGCGCTCGCCGTCACCGCCGCCGCGGCGTCGCCGGCCTTGCGGATCTCCTCGGCGAGCGCCTCGATCTGATCGAGCTTCGCCGCGTCGAGGCGCGTCCCTTTGCGGCGCAGCGCGGCGGCCTCGGACCGGTCGGCGACGACCTCCCGTCCCACCTTGACCAGCGCGGCGAGCGACCTGGCGAGCTTCGCGGCGTCGGGGGCGACGCCGTGGGCGCCGTCGATCTTCTTCAGCAGCCTCGGCTCGCCGCCGCTCAGCGTCCGGAGCGCGGTCGCGAGCTGTTCGCGCACGCCGCGGCCCCTGCGCCGCGCCGCCTCGGCCGCGGCCTCGCGCGCCGCCTTGGCGCTCCCGGCCTTGGCCACGCCGCCGTCGCGCGCGGCCGCGAGCCGGCTGCCGCGGAGCGCGGCCCAGATCGCGGTCCGCAGGAGGTCGTCGGACAGCCCGAGCAAGGCGTCGCGCTGCGCCTCCGTCGCCTTCCTCAGGAACGCGTCCGCCTTGCCGTACAGGCGCGCCGCGTCCCTGTCGATCCGCGAGGTCGCGACGGCCCGGCCCTCGCGGACGAGGTCAGCCTTCTCGACCCCGCCCACGTACGCGAGCACCTCGTCGACCGTCGCCTCGCCGCGCCGCGCGACGAGGTCGTCGAGGCTGTAGATCGCGTCCTCCTCGTCCTGCGGTTCTTGCGCGGGCGCGGCCGGCTGGACCTTCGCCTTCGCCGTCGTCGACTTCACCTTGGGGGCGATCCGGGATGTCCCTCTCGCCGCAGCTTGGGTCTTGGTAGTGAGTTTTGTCGCCATGACCCGATGCTACGGAGTCCGGCGCGCCGAGCGCAATGCATGGGCACGTTGACGCCGACCGTGACGACCGCGCCCGCGCACTTCCGCCCGCAGCGCATCGACAAGCTCACTCCAGCACAACGAACTTGAGATACCGCCCCTCCCACCACGCCGGCAGCGTCGGGTGGTCCTCCGGCTGTCCGTGGATCGCCCGGACCCGCAGGTCGTCCCGCTCCAGCGTGGCGTCGTCGAGCGTCGCCAGGAAGTCCTCCATCGTGATGTGGCTCGAGCACGACGCCGCGCACAGCACGCCGCCTCGATCGAGCACGCGCGCGACCGCGGTGTGCAGCCGCCGGTAGGCGCCGAGCGCGCGCGGCTTGGCGCGCTCGCTCGGCGCGAAGCTCGGCGGATCGCAGATGACGAGATCGTACCGGTCGCCGCGGCCGCGGGCCTTCTCGAGGAAGTCGAACGCGTCCGCCGTCACGAAGTCGTGCGCCGCCGGATCGACGCCGTTCTCGCGGAACGTGCGCTGCGCGGACGCGTGCGCGGCCGGCGCCGAGTCCACGGAGGTGACCCGCCCCGCGCCGCCGAGCGCCGCCGCCACCGAGAAGCCCCCCGCGTAGCTGAACAGGTTCAGCACGCGCCCGCGCCCCGCCGCGAGCGCGCGCACGCGGGCGCGATTGTCGCGCTGGTCGAGGAACGCCCCCGTCTTCTGCCCTCGCGCGAGATCGACCTCCATCGCGACCCCCGTCTCCCTCACGAAGAGGCGATCCGGCAGCGGCGGCCCGTGCAGGTGCGCGAGCTTCTTCCCCTCCTTCCCCTCCGCGTCCCCGCTCGCCGAAGGCGCGCGCGCGCGCAGGCCGATCGAGCGCACGCCGCAGGCGCCCAGCGCGCGCGCGAGGTGCGGGAGCAGGCGATCGAGCCACGGCGCGAGCATGCCGCCGTCGAGGCGGATCACCGCGACGCGGTCGTACCGATCGATGACCAGCGAGGGCACCCGGTCCCCCTCGCCGTTGCACAGGCGGTAGGCCGTCGTGTCGCGGCCGGCGAACCAGCCGTCGCGCAGGGCGAAGGCGCGCTCGAGCCGCTCGGCGATGGCGCGCTCGTCGAGCGCCGGCGCCGGCGTGCGCTGGAAGACGCGGACGGCGATCGCCGAGTCGGCGTCCCAGAGCCCCCGCCCGAGGAACGCGCCCTCGGCCGACAGCTCGACAACGTCCCCCGACGCGGCGGCCGCGGCGCCGCCGCCGGCGCGAGGCGAGCGCTCCCCGCGCCGGCGCTCCCCGGGAGGGCCCGCGTTCCCGCCGCCGCCCGCGATGCCGTCTCGGTACACCCACGGGTGGCCGCGGCGGACGGCGGCGGCGGCTGTCGCGGTGAGATGGACCCGCATCGACCCCGCCTAGCACGGTAAGCTCGCAGCGTGCTGCACCGTGTTCTCTCGATCGGCTGGGCCTGCCTCGGAGGGATCCTGCTCGCCGCGCTCGGCGGAGCCGGCTGCACGCAGGACCACGATCTCCTCGGCCGAGATCCGCCGGGCGCGGCGAGCACGTCCGGCGCCGGCGGCGGCGCGGGGACGACCGCGAGCAGCGCGACCACCACCGGCACGGGCGGCGGCGAGGCGGTCGAGCCGCCAGGGCCGACGAAGCTCACGGTGGTGAACGGCGTCGGCGATCACGACGCGGTCCGCTTCTGCTTCCTCGCCTACCCCGACGGCACCGGCGCCGGCGTGGAGCCCTGGCCGAGCGCCGGCCTCCCCTTCGCCCGGGCCCGCGTGATCGAGCCGCTCGGCGCGGCGATCCCCGAGGGGACCCGCGTGCAAGCGCACGCGATCGCCGGCGACCTCGACGCGACCGAGGGGCTCGACTGCGCCGAGATCCTCGCGCTCGCCGCGGAGCCCGCGGCGCAGATCGTGGCCGCGGGGCTCCCCGTGCTGCCGGCGCCGGTGTTCGCCGAGGAGAAGAGCCTCCTGCTGGTCGCCACCGGCTGCCTCGGCGGCGAGGGGCACACGCACGCCGGGGAGAAGCAGGGCTGCGGCGACGCCTACACGGTCGACACGCCGACCGCCGGCCTCGTGGCGGTCGCCATGTCGCGGCGGACGCGCTTCGACAGGCTGAGCCTCCAGGTCGCGCACGCGAGCGCGGCGACGCCGAGGGTCCACGTGCGGCTCGCGCCCGGGCGCGCGGAGGCGAGCGCGGCGGCCGTCGCGCAGGACCTCTCGTACGGCGCGATCTCGCCCTCCCCGCCGTTCGCCGGCCTCTCGCGCGGCGATCTGGGCACGCTCGACGAGGTCGAGATCGAGATCTACGATCCGCTCGCGGCGAAGGTGACGTCCTCGGTGCCGATGCGCGAGATCCTGGCGAGCAGCGACGTGCCGGCGGACAGCATCGCGAACGGCCAGGGGCTCGTGCTCGTGGCCGTCGGCGCTGCCCCGGAAGCGGCGCGCGGCGGGTTCTGGCACCCCCTGACGTACGCGCTGCTGTGGGCGGATCCCTGAGCAGGTCCTGATCATCCCTTCTCCGGACTCCCGCGCTGGCCGCCCCCTCAGGAGCTCAACCACACCTCGTCCGGCCGCTCCCAGGCGATGTGCTGCAATTCCGCCTTGGGCATCAAGACGTCGTCGACAGCGGCACGCAATCCCACGTTGGCTCGCGTGGTGCGCTGCGTTGTCCGGCGCTTGCGCACGACCCTGATTGCTTCTGTGCAATCGACGCGAGCGACGCGAGCGACTCCGGGGGTGTCCTGCGCGCCGACGAGCTTGCAGGCGACGTGGTCGTATTGAAGGATAAGGATTCTGCTCCCTCGGTCTCGGGCGCCTACCTCCGCTCCGCAGGTCTCGTCTCGCAGGCCCTTTCGCGGCTCTGTCCGGCTCTTCTCCGAGAGCGTCGCGCCGGGAAAATCGCGAGTCGAGCGAGGAGCGGGAGCGCCCTGTACGGACGACATCCCAGGAGAATGCGCGCGTCGTGACGTTCGGGTGAATCTCCAGTATAACGCGAGTGCCTACATTCCGAGGGGGGGAAGAGAACATGGCGACACAGATGTTTGTGGGGGCGAGCTCCACGGCGGATCCAAAGAAGGCTGCCTCGGAGGCCGTGGCTGCGGCGCTCCGCGGGTCGGCGCGCTCCGAGCACGCTTCACCGCCGCCCCGACCCGCCTTCGCGCTCGTCTTGTCGACGGATCAATACGACGCCGACGCGCTCGCTGCGGCCATGACGAGCGAGCTGCCCGGGGTCCCGTGGGCGGGGTGCTGCACGGCGGGGGTCTTCGCGGGCAGCCGGCTCCTCCGGCAGGGGCTCGTCGTGGGGCTCGTCGCCTCGGAGACCGTGCGCGTGGGCGTCGGGGTCGCGCAGCCGGTGAGCCAGGACGGGCGGCGCGCCGGCGTGCTCGCCGCCGCGCGCGCGCTCGAGGCGTTCCCCTCGTCCGTTCCGGCGGGGTGGAGCCGCGCGCTCATCGTGCTGCCGGACGCGCTCACGGGCAACGCGGCCGACGTCGTGCGCGGCGCGGTCGAGGTCGGCGGCACGGGCGTCGTCTGGGCCGGCGGCGGCGCGGGCGACAACCTCCGCTTCGTGCGCACCGCGCAGTTCGCGGGCGGCCGCGCCTACTCGGACAGCGCGGTCGTGGTCGCGATCGACTCGCCGGCGCGCATGGCCACCGGGATCCGCCACGGCTTCCGGCCCTACGGGCCGCCGACGATGGTCACCCGCGCCGAGGGCACGGTCCTCGCGGAGCTCGAGTACGAGAGCGCCTTCTCGGTCTACCAGCGCACCGCGCGGGCGAGGGGCGATCAGGTCAACCTCGAGGGCTTCGCTTCCTTCGCCATGACCCACCCGCTCGGCATCCCGCAGGCCGACGGCGAGCACGTCATCCGCGACCCGCTGCGCGTGGTCTCGCCGGGCGGCCTCTACTGCGTCGGCGAGGTCCCGGACGGCTGCCTCATCCGCGTCATGGAGGGCGACCCCAGCGGCCTCGTCGGCGCGGCGCGCGAGGCCGCGACCACGGCGCGCGACGCGGTGGCCGGGCCGATCGCCGGCGCGTTCGTGTTCGACTGCATCTCGCGGTGCATGATGCTCGGCGACACGGTGCGCGACGAGCTGACGACCTTCGAGAGCGAGCTCGGCCAGAGCGTTCCGGTGATGGGCTGTCTGACGTTCGGGGAGGTGGGCACGCTCGGCCGGGGGGTGCCGCAGTTCCACAACAAGACCGCCGTCGTGCTCGCGCTGGGGGCCTGAGCCAGGCGCGGCGGGAGCCCTGTATGCCGAGCGGTTCAGACCACGAGATCCAGGAGGAAAGGCTGGCGCTCCTCAGCGTCCTCCAGGAGCTCACGGTCGCAGCGCTCGATCTCTTCGATCCGCGCCAGTCGATGGCGATCTTCCTGGAGCGGCTCGCCGAGCGGCTGAGCTGCATCGCGGTGCTCGTGCTCGTCGAGCCGACGCCCCTCGCCCCGCGGCTCCTCGACGCCGCGGGGCTCTCGGCGAGCTCGCGCGCGCTGCCCATCCCGCCGCGGTCGCCGGCCGCGGCGGGCGAGCCCGCGGGCGAGGGCGCGGGCCTCCGCTTGCCGTACCCCGAGCTCGCGCGGCACGGGCTCGTGACGTGGCACTTCTCGCTGGAGGGGCAGGGCGACAGCGGCGCCTCCGGGCTCATCCTCTGCTTCGAGGGCGAGCCCCCGTTCGCGCCGCGGTACCGGGGCATGATGCGCCGGCTCGCGGGGACCTTCCGCACGGCGCTCGTGCACCGCCTGCTCTACGCGCGCATGATCGAGAACGAGCTCGAGCGGGCGCGGAACCTCGCCGCCGCGGAGGCGGGGCGCGCCGCGGCGGAGGCGGCGCAGCGCCGCGCCGCGTTCCTCTCGGAGGCGAGCCGGCTGCTCTCCAGCTCGCTCAACTACGAGGCCACGCTGGTCCGCGTCGCGCGGCTGCCGGTCCCGTTCGTCGCGGACTGGTGCATGGTCGACATCATCGAGCGCGAGGCGATGCTCCGGCGCGCGGTCGTCGTCCACGCCAACCCCCAGAAGAGCGAGCTCGCGCGCCTGCTGCAGGGCCAGATGCCGATGGAGGCGGTCCTTCCGTCCGGCGTGGCGCGCGTGATGCAGACGGGCGAGGCGGTGCTCTGCGAGATCGCCGACGCGCCCGCCCCCGAGGGCGAGCGCGGCGCGGTCGAGAGCGAGCCGCCGGTGTCCGCCAGCGAGGCGCTCCTCCGGGAGCTCGGCCTCCGGCGCTACATCTCCGTGCCGCTCGTCACGCGCGGCACGATGCTCGGCGTGCTCACCATCGCCTCGGGCCGCGACGATCTCCTGTACGGCATCGAGGACCGGGCGCTCGCCGAGGATCTCGGGCGGCGGGCCGCGCTGGCGATCGACAACGCGCGGCTCTACGAGAGCGCGCAGCGGGCGATCCGGGCGCGCGAGGAGCTCGTCGCGGTGGTGTCGCACGATCTCAAGAGCCCGCTCGCGACCATCGTCATGAACACGAGCCTCCTGCGCCGGAAGCTGCCGAGCTCGGACGAGGCGGTCGATCTGCGGCGCCCGGTCGAGCGCATCCAGAAGTCGGCCGATCGCATGAACCGCCTCATCCGCGATCTGCTCGACCTGGCGAAGCTCGACGGCGGCCACATCTCGATCCAGCCGGTGCCGCACGACGTCGCCGTCCTGCTGAGCGACGCCCTCGAGCTCCTGCGCGAGGAGGCGGCGGAGAAGTCGCTGCGCCTGGAGCACTGCATCGAGCTCGGCGTCGAGCGGGCGCTGTGCGACCGCGAGCGGGTCCTGCAGGTGATCGCGAACATCGTCGGCAACGCGATCAAGTTCACGCCCGCGGGCGGCGAGGTCGCGCTCCGCGCCGAGCCGTGGGGCAGGGAGGTGCGCCTCTCGGTGCGCGACACCGGCCCGGGCATCCCGGAGGACCAGCGGACGAGGATCTTCGAGCGCTACTGGCAGGCGAAGGAGACCGCCCACAAGGGCACGGGGCTCGGCCTCTCGATCGCGAAGGCGCTCGTCGAGGTGCACGGCGGGCGGATCTGGGTCGAGAGCAAGGTGGGTGAGGGGAGCACGTTCTTCTTCACGCTCCCGGCGGCTGAGGCCGCGGGCGCGACCGCGGGGGTCGCGGCGGGCACGCGCCTCGGGGCCTGATCGCGGTGATCGGGTTTCGCCGGACAGCGATGTAATCAAGCCACCTAGGCGCATCTGTCCCTGATTTCGCGCCTTGGCGGGCCGATCCGTTCATCGCTATACCTACCGCGATGAAGGACGTCGGCGACGACAGGGGCGACGCGGCAGAGGCCCAGGCGCGCGGGGGCGAGGACGAGCGGGGGCTCGTCAGGGCCGCATTGCAGCTCCTGGGCATCCGCAATCTCGTGCTCGCGATCCACGATCCGAGCTTTCCGTCGGACGACGCCGAGGACACCGGGCGCGGGTCCCCGTACACCGACGGGGGGCGCCGGTTCCTCCGGTTTGCGCGCGATCTCGGGTTCAACGGCGTCCAGCTCGGGCCCCAGGGGGAGACCTCGGCCGACAACGCGTCTCCGTACGACGGCGCCATCTTCTCGCGGAGCACGCTGTCGATCGCGCTCGCCCGGCTGGCGGAGGACGGCCCCTGGGGCGCGCTCCTCCGCCCCGAGTCGGTGAGGAAGATCGTGGCCGGGAAGCCCGGCGGCAGCGAGGGGCGCGCGCTGCACGGCTATGCCCACCGCGCGCAGCGCGCCGCGCTGCGCGAGGCGTACGCGTCGTTCGTCGACCGGCGGAGGCGCGGCGAGCTCGGGGCCCTCGCCGCTCGGCTCGACGCGTTCAGGAAGCGGAACGCGGCGTGGCTCGAGCGGGATGGGCTTTACGGCCCCCTCTGCGACGAGCATCGGAGCGACTGGTTTCACGGCTGGTCCGGCGCGCCGGAGCTGGATCGCCGCCTCTGGGCGCCCGGCCCGGGCGAGGCGGTCGCCTGCGCGGAGCGCAGGAGGGAGCTCCTCGACCGGTACCGCGACGAGCTCGACCTCTACGCCTTCTGCCAGCTCCTCGCGCACGAGCAGCACGCGGCGCTCCGGGCGGTGACGGCCGAGCTCGGGCTCAAGCTCTATGGAGATCTGCAGATTGGCTATTCGCCTCAGGATGCCTGGGCCTATCAATCGGTCTTCCTGAAGGGCTATCTGATGGGGGCGCCGCCGAGCCGGACCAACCCGGAGGGCCAGGTGTGGAACTACCCTGTCCTGGATCCGGCGCAGTACACGGACGGCTCCTCCGGCGCGCTCGCGCTCGTGCGGGCGCGGATGGACAAGATGTTCGACGAGTTCGACGGCGTGCGCCTCGATCACCCGCACGGCCTCGTCTGCCCGTGGGTGTACGCCGCCGGCGCCCCCGATCCGCTCCGCGCGGTCCAGGGTGGGGCGCGGCTCTTCTCGTCGCCCGACCTGCCGGACCATCCGCTGCTCGCCCGCTACGCGATCGTCTCTCCTGCGCAGCTGAACCGCGCCGTGCCCCGGTACGCGGACGACTGGGTCTCCTCGCTGACGCCGGAGCAGGTCGGGCGCTACAGCGCCATCTTCGACACCATCGCGCGCTGCGCGGAGGCCCACGGGCGCGCCATCACCGACGTCGTGTGCGAGGTCCTGAGCACGCTCCCGTACCCGCTCAGGGCCGTCCTCGAGCGGCACGGGCTCGGGCGCTTCCGGGTCACGCAGAAGGCGGATCTCGACAACCCGAAGGACGTCTATCGCAGCGAGAACGCCGCGCCCTCCGACTGGATCATGGTGGGGACCCACGACACGCCGCCGCTCTGGCGGCTCGTCGACACGTGGGCGCGCGCCTCCGCGCTCGAGCGGCAGGCGGCGTACCTCGCCGCCCGGCTGGCGCCCTCGCCGGCCGAGGAGGGCGCGATGGCGCGCGCGCTCGCGTCCGACCCGCGCGCGCTCGCGCAGGCCAAGTTCGCCGACCTCTTCGCGAGCCAGGCATCGAACGTGATGGTCTTCTTCTCCGATCTGCTCGGGGTGAAGGAGATCTACAATGCTCCCGGGACGATAGGCGATCACAACTGGTCGCTGCGGGTGCCCCGCGATTACGAGCGCTCCTATTCCGAGATGCGCGCGCGCGGCGAGGCGCTCGATCTCCCGCGCGTCCTCGCGCTCGCGCTGCGCGCCCGGGGAGGCGCGGAGTCGCAGGAGCGCCGCGACCTCGCCGCGCGGCTGGAGCGCCGGTCCGGCCCAGCCCGCGGCCAGCGCTGAGCGCGCGCGACCAGCGCTGAGCGCGCGCCGGGCCGGTCGCGACGTTGCGCTGCCCCGCCTCGAACGAGCGACCGGCGCGGCCGCTCGACGCAGGGCGTCGCAGGGTCGCGTCGGTCAAAAAGCTTGCATCCAGCCCCCTCGGGCTGCATTGATCCGGGCGAGCGCCGCGGTCATGGGGCCTCGCCCGTGCGACGCGGCGGCACAGTGCGACAAGGTGGTCAATCGCCCGCAGAGCCCGTGAGTCGAGAACGAGATGGGAGACACCAGGTGAGCACGACCAAAGCGTCTCTTGGCACCCTGTTCCTCATGCTCTCCCTGGCCGCGCCTGCGCTGGCGCAGGAGGCGGCGCCGCGGCAGCCCATCACGGACAAGACGAAGGAGCGCTGGGCGAAGACCCAGGGAGGCCGGTTCGGATTCGAGATCGACGTCCTCAGCTCGTCGTACCAGGAGCCGATCGTCGAGGCGCGCCCGGGGTCGGATGAGGTCACGCTCCCGGCGTCCGATCGGCTCGGCGTCGCCATCACCGCCGTCATGCAGTACAAGCTCTTCGCGGGGCTCCACCTCGACGCGGAGATGCCGTTCGCTTACGGCGACGTCTCGGGCCCCCACTCCACGGACCTGTTCGGCAAGCGATTCTGGAGCACCGCAGACTACAGCCATTTCTTCCTCGGCAATCCCACGTTCGGCCTGCACTACGCCGGCAACGCGCTGAAGAACCTCGCGCTCTTCGGCGGCATGAGCGTGACGGTCCCGCTCCACCCGCACCCGGGCGCGGGCCTCGAGGCCGCGGCGGTGGCGAATTTCCCCGCGCGGGCCTACTTCGACGCGCAGCGCGTGCTGCTCGGGCACTGGGCCCTCCGGGCGCGCGTCGGGACCGAGATCCACTTCGGCAAGGTCCTGTTCCTCACCCACGACGTCGCGGCCCAGATCTTCATGCCGACGCGGGAAGGGGACTTCACGAAGACCGTGATCGAGCAAGGCAACGAGATCGAGTTCCGCCCGTTCGGCAACTTCGGCATCGGCATGCGTCTCCAGGCTGCCTTCCCGCTCTCGTCGAGCAACTCCGCCCAGCTGGCGGCGGAGCCGTTCATCGGCTGGGAGCCGCTCGTGAAGGGCTCGTTTACCCGCGTCGGCGCGCTTGTCGCGCTGGACGACGACCTCGGCTTCGGCCTGGACCAGGGGAAGGTCGCCACCATCCGTGTCGCCCTCGGCAGCAAATGGTAGGAGGCGAGCGCGGCGGCGTCGAGCTACGCTGAGCGCCGCACGATGACCGCGAGCTCGATCTCCGATCCTTGGGTGGGCTGCCCTCGGCCGAACCCCGCTGCCCGGCTTCGCCTCTTCTGCTTCCCCTATGCCGGTGGCGGCTCGTCGAGCTACGGCGCCTGGTGGCGCGGGCTCCCGGCGCACACGGAGCTCTGCGCGATCAAGCTCCCCGGCCGGGAGGCGCGCCTGAGCGAGCCGCCCTTCGAGCGCCTCACCCCGCTCGTCCAGGCCCTCGCGACCGCGCTCGAGCGCTGGCTCACGAAGCCGTTCGCCTTCTACGGCCACAGCCTCGGCGCGCTGGTGAGCTTCGAGCTCGCGCGCGAGCTGCGCCGGCGGGGCGCTCCCTTGCCGCGCCATCTCCTCCTGTCGGGCCGGCGCGCGCCCCACCAGCCCGGCCCGGCGCCGCTCCACGGCCTGCCCGATCACGAGTTCCTGGCGTGGCTCCGCCGAATGGGCGGCACGCCCGACGAGGTGCTGCGCGAGCCGGAGCTCCTGGCGCTCTTCCTGCCCACCCTGCGCGCGGATGTGGCGGTCAACGAGGTCGAGCCGTTCGTCCCCGAGGCCCCGCTCGATTGCCCGATCTCCGCCTTCGGGGGCCTCGAGGACGAGCGCGCGGGCCGCGCGGAGCTCGAGGCCTGGCGCGAGCACACGCGCGGGCCCTTCCGGGTCGAGATGTTCCCCGGCGGGCACTTCTTCGTGCGGAGCGCCCGGGAGCCGCTCCTGCGGTCGATCGCAGCGCTCCTCGACGGCGTCGAGCGCGAGCTGCCCGCGTGACGGCCGGCGCTGGGCGGGTGTTGAGCCCGGGGCCGGAGCGATGCAAAGAGGGGAGACCCGCAGCCTCCCTGCCCCCGGAGACCCGAACGATGACCGATTTTCAGTACCAGGACATGCTGCCCCTCGGCCACGACGAGGCGCCTTACCGCCTCGTCAGCCGCGACCATGTCTCCACCTTCGAGGCCGCCGGCTCGACCTTCCTCAAGGTCGAGCCGGCGGGGCTCACGCTGCTCGCGCGCGAGGCCATGCGCGACATCGCCCACCTCCTCCGGCCCGGTCACCTCGCGCAGCTCGCGCGGATCCTCGGCGATCCCGAGGCCTCGTCGAACGATCGCTTCGTCGCCCTCGAGCTCCTCAAGAACGCGAGCATCGCCGCGGGGGGCGTGCTTCCGTCGTGCCAGGACACCGGCACGGCCATCATCATGGGCAAGAAGGGCCAGCTCGTCTTCACGGGCGGCGGCGACGAGGCGGCGATCGCGCGCGGCGTCTTCGAGACCTACCGCGCGCAGAACCTCCGCTATTCGCAGCTCGCGCCGCTCGACATGTACAAGGAGGTCAACACGAACGACAACCTCCCTGCGCAGATCGAGATCTTCGCGACGGACGGCGACGCCTACAAGCTCCTGTTCATGGCGAAGGGCGGCGGCTCCGCGAACAAGAGCTATCTTTACCAGGAGACCAAGGCGCTCCTGAACCCCGAGAGCCTGCTCTCCTTCGTCGAGGCCAAGATCCGCGCGCTCGGCACGGCGGCGTGCCCGCCGTACCACCTCGCCATCGTCGTCGGCGGCACCTCGGCCGAGCACACGCTCAAGGTCGCGAAGCTCGCCTCGGCGCGCTACCTCGACACGCTCCCGGCCGAGGGCAACGCGCGCGGGCGCGGCTTCCGCGATCGCGACCTCGAGCAGAAGGTCCTCGAGCTCGCGCAGCGGACGGGGATCGGCGCCCAGTTCGGGGGCAAGTACTTCTGTCATGACGTGCGGGTCATCCGCCTGCCGCGGCACGGCGCGTCGTGCCCGGTGGGCATCGCCGTCTCGTGCTCCGCGGACCGGCAGGCCCTCGGCAAGATCACGCGCGAGGGCATCTTCCTCGAGCAGCTCGAGGCCGATCCCGCGAAGTACCTGCCCGAGACCACGGACGCGGATCTGGGGGGCGAGGTCGTGAAGCTCGATCTCCGCCGCCCCATGCGCGAGATCCGCGCCGAGCTCTCGAAGTACCCGATCCGGACGCGGCTCTCGCTGACCGGGCCGATGATCGTCGCGCGCGACATCGCGCACGCCAAGATCAAGGAGCGCCTCGATCGCGGCGACGGCATGCCGAGCTACATGCAGGAGTTCATGGTCTACTACGCGGGGCCCGCGAAGACGCCGGCGGGCTATGCCTCCGGCTCGTTCGGGCCCACCACGGCCGGCCGGATGGACGCGTACGTCGATCTCTTCCAGGCGAGCGGCGGCAGCTACGTCATGCTCGCCAAGGGCAACCGCTCGCCCGCGGTCACCGCGGCGTGCAAGAAGCACGGCGGCTTCTACCTGGGCTCGATCGGCGGCCCGGCCGCGCGCCTCGCCAAGGACTGCATCAAGAAGGTCGAGGTGCTCGAGTACCCCGAGCTCGGCATGGAGGCGGTCTGGAAGATCGAGGTCGAGGATTTCCCCGCCTTCACCGTGGTCGACGACAAGGGCAACGATTTCTTCGCCGATATCAACAAGCCGACCGGCCGGAAGCTCGACGTCGCGGGCTGAGCTCCCGAGCCCGGGATCGCGGCCGGGCAGCGCTCCCTCGGCCTCCAGCGCCGGCGCGGCCCGGTCGCCCCCGCCTGCGCGCACCCGATCTTCCAGGATCTGGAGGCGCTCCGCGTCGGCGGAGCGGAAATAACGAGCTCGACTGACGATCACGTCCTCCGGATCGAACGCGGAGGGTCCCTGTTGCGTCCATTCGTGACGCGGCTCCTGATCTGCTGCCATGAACGGGGGTCGATCGAGGCAAAAGGTCACATTCGAGGCGTCTTTGCTCCTGTTCGGTCCGGTTTCGGCGCCACGAGCTTCCCGGGCGCTGCGGTCCGCGGGGGCACGGTCCGTGCTTCGACCTCGTGCGGAAGGAGCTGAGAATGACACTTCGACCTGATCGCACGGTGTCCCATGGCCCTGCAGATGCCGGGCACCACCGCTTCGAGGATCGGCACGGCGGTCCGGACGGGGCTCGCCATCACATGGACGGGGAGCGCCTGGAGCGGCTGGTGCGCGCTGCGCAGCAGGTCTCGGATCAGGCAGAGCGCGAAGCGCGCGACGAGCGCCGCGACGCTGGCCAGGGTGGACGGGCCGACGCTGGCGGCGTCGAGGCGCGGCCGGCTCCGAGGACCGCGAGCATCGCCGATCTCGAGCGCGCGGATGATGAGGGGATGCCCTCGCCGGAGGAGACGTGATGGGAGCGCGTGCGATGAGCCTCGATGGGGTCGTCGATCGGTTCGTGCCGAGCGCGCTTCGCAGGACGGAGCGCGCGCCCCTGGCCGGCGCGCTGGACGCGGAGGTCCGGCATGTCGACACGTGGAGCGCGGGGCGCCTCGCCTATTACGTGGACACGCGCGCAGCGGGGCGCCCTGTCGTGCTCGTTCACGGGGTCGACGCGGCCGCCTCGTCCAAGGAGATGGCTCCCCTGTTCGATGCGCTGCGCGGGAAGCGGCCTGTCTATGCGCTCGATCTCCCGGGATTCGGCCTCTCGGAGCGATCCGACCGCGCTTACGATCGCGAGCTCTACCGCGCCGCCGTGCGCCGCTTCCTCACGGACGTGGTGCGCGAGCCGGGCGGCGCCGACGTCATCGCGCTCTCCCTCTCCTCGGAGTTCGTCGCCGCCGTCGCCTGCGAGGAGATGAGCCTCGTCCACAGCCTCGTGCTCATCTCCCCGACGGGGCTCGGCCGCGAGGCGCCTGGCGCGAACGTCGTCCTCCGGGCCGTCTCGCACGTTCCCCCCGTCGCGGAGGCGCTCTATCGCGTGCTGGCGTCGCCGCCGAGCATTCGCTGGTTCCTGAAGAAGAGCTTCGTCGGCGCCCCGGATCCCGGCCTTGTCGACTACGCCATCCGCACCTCGAAGGAGCCTGGCGCCCACCGCGCCCCCCTCGCGTTCATCTCCGGCGCCCTGTTCACGGAGGGTGCCTTCCAGCGCCTTTATGCGCGTCTGCCCGTCCCCACCTTGATCGTCCACGATCAGGACCCGTATTCGCGCTTCGATCGTCTCGACGATCTCCAGCAGCAGAACACGCGTGTGGAGGTCGCTCGCGTCGCGCCCACGCGGGGTCTACCCCACTTCGAGCAGCTCGACGCCACGCTCGAGGTCGTGCGCAGGTTCTGGGCGCAGGACCCCTGGTAGACGCTCCTCGAAGAGCGACCAGGACAGCGCGGGGGCAGCTCCGCGCAGGGCGGACGTCGACGTCTCGCTGAGCCCCGGGCTCGCGGCGAACGACGACCTGCCGGTGTACATGACACCGTTGCCGGACGACTGGGAGGTGGGGCGGGCGCTCCGTGTGCGCGGTCACATACGAACCGGCCCACTTCGGGCCAGTTCGTTAGGATCATGACATTCGTTGGCTTGGCGGCGTTTTCCCTCAGCCTGCGATGGAGCGCTGCGCAAGAACGGCACGGTGTGACGGCCGGACGATGGAGCGGCGCGGCACGCGTCCGGGAGGTGCGCGGCGTGTTTCCAAAACATAAAAGTCTTTGCAAACTTCCGGTCAACGGGGTAATTAAGCTCTTATAGCGGGGGATGTCGTGAATGCAGGCGGCCAAACCATCTCGACGAACCAGCAAGCGAGCAGCAGCTTGCTTGGTCGATACCGCCTGATTGCAAAATTAGGCCGCGGTGGAATGGCGGATGTGTTCCTCGCCGTCTCCCGCGGGCCTGGGTCGTTCAACAAGCTTGTTGTTGTGAAGTGCCTCCGCGTCGGGATGGCGGAGGACCCGCGCTACGTCCTGATGTTCCTGGACGAGGCCAAGCTCTCGGCCCGGCTCAATCACCCGAACGTCGTTCAGACCTACGAGATCGGGGGCGAGAGCGGCGGGTACTTCATCGTGATGGAGTACCTCGAGGGGCAGCCGCTCAAGGACATCGTGAGGGCGGTGGTCAGCGGCTGTCCCGGCGCCGCGAGCTTCACCCGCGCGGCGTGGGTCAGGGTCATCGCCGAGGCGCTGCGCGGGCTGCATTACGCGCATGAGCTCACGGATTTCGACGGCGACCTGATCGGCGTCGTGCACCGCGACGTCTCGCCGCACAACATCTTCGTCACGTACGACGGCGCGGTAAAGATCGTTGATTTCGGCGTTGCGAAGGCGTCCCTGAACGCGGCGCACACCGAGAATGGAACGTTCAAGGGCAAGATGGCGTACGCCGCGCCCGAGCAGGCGATGGCGAGCGCGGATGTCGACCGGCGGGCCGATCTCTTCGCGATCGGCATCGTGCTCTGGGAGCTCCTGGCGATGCGGCGGCTGTTCGACGGCGATCATGTCGCCGTCATGCACCAGCTGCTCTCGCGGGACATCCCCCGGCTCTCCACCGTCGTGCCGGACATCGCCCCGGAGCTCGAAGAGATCGTGGCGCGGGCGCTCCAGCGGGACCCGGCGCGACGATTCGCCACCGCGCAGGAGATGGGCGACGCGCTGGAGAGCTACCTGCGGGCCTCTGGCGAGGACATCCGGACGGAGCAGCTCGGCGCGCACGTGCTCGAGATGTTCGCGGAGAGCAGGGCGCTCGTGCGCCAGCAGGTCACCACGCAGTTCGAGTACCTGAGCTCGCTGGACGTCACGGGCGACATCCAGCGCACCTCGATGCTCGGCGAGTTCCCGCGCGCCTCGATGGTCATGGGGATGAACCGCTCCATGTGGCCCTCCGCGACCGCGGCGGGGCTGCCCGTCCTCAGCGATCACAGCAGCCCCGTGAACTACCAGCACGAGCCTGTGGCCGTCGATCCCGACAGCCTGGGCGCGACGGTGGGGCGCGTCTCGTCCTGGCGGCAGCGCGGCTATCTCGCCTCCGCGCTCGGCATGGCGGCGTTGCTGACCGCCGGCACCGTCGCGCTGCTCCTCGAGAGGCAGGTGGTGCCGGTCGAGACGGCCTCGTCAGACCGGCCTCTTGTCGATTCGAGGGCCGAGCAGGTGGTCGAACCGAACGTGGCGAAGGCCAAGGTCACGATCCGGAGCGAGCCCGCGGACGCGAACGTGAGCTGGAACGGGAGCATGCTCGGCAAGACGCCGCTCAGCGTCGAGCTGCCGCAGGGAATGCAGGTCGTCGTGGTGTCCAGGTCCGGCTGGTTCGACGAATCGATCTTTCTGCAGCTCTCTGCGTCGGACGTCATCGAGCGCACCGTCTCCCTCCGGCGTCAGGAGGTCACGGTGATGCCCAGGAGAGACTCCGAGTCTCGCTAGCTGGCCGCGGCCGAGTCCCGCGCTCGTCTCGTTTACGTACGGCGCGAGCGGCCCCGAGCCCAGGGAGAGCGCGCCGGCCGGGGGGCCGATACGCCCCCCGGAGGGCCCGGACAGGCGAGCTCCGCGGAGGGTTACTCCTGCTCGATGAGGCCGCAGCCGATGCGGCCGCCGGCGGCCGGGTCTGCCGCGGCGTGCACGACGATCGCGTACTTCGTCACGTCGGTGTCCGCGTCGTCGCCGACGGTCCAGAGGTCGGTCCCGCGCTTGACCGTCTGCGTGCCCTGGCCGCTCGCGTCGCACATGAAGCTGCCGAGTCCTTCGCCGTTGGGCACCCAGTGGGCGCCCGCATCATCACCGTTGCTGCCGCAGCTCTTGTTCTCGTGGATGTGAGCGGAGTGCTCGCCGGCAGGGCAGCCTGACAGCGTGATGGTGAGCGTCACCTCCTCTCCGGTCTGCGTGAAGACCGCGGTCCCGGTCAGGTCGCTCGAGTTCAACCCCTGGATCTCCGCCTCGGCCCGCAGGGGCGCGCCGCCGCCGCTCCCGCCGTCGCCGCCGCCGCTCCCGCCGTCGCCGCCGCCGCTCCCGCCGTCGCCGCCGCCGCTCCCGCCGTCGCCGCCGCTCCCCGACGCGGAAGTGCTCGTCGAGGCGTCGCCGCCACCCGCGCCGGTCGTGGACGACGTGCTGCTGGTGCCAGCGGCCGATTCGCCGTCATCCCCGCACGCGGTCAAGAGAGCGCTCGCGCCAAGCGCGAGCAACGAGAGCTTCAACCACCGTGACATAAGTCTCCTTTCCTCGGCGCGACCCGAGCGGGCAGGCAGTTGCCCCCCCGGACGCGACAAGCCATCGAGGGCACGAGTATGTCCTAACATGGCGAGCGTCCAAGCAGCTCCGTCATAAAAATCGTGCATCGATCGCCCATCCGATGACGAAATTGCGCCGATCATAGAAAGATGTGGCCCGGCCGCCCTGCTCCGGCGCTCCGGCGCGCGGTGGGCTATCCAGCCCCGAGCGCCCGCGTGGAGGAGACCGCCCTGGCAGCGAGACGATCCACTTCTCGACCGAGCCAAGCGAGAAAACCCTCGTTCCAGGGAGGGCCCTCTGGCCAGCCTGCACGGATGCGATCGGCGAGCTCGAGATCCCAGCTCCCGTAGAGGTCCACGAGAGCGTCATGGGCCCTGCGGCCGGCCAGCGCTTCAGGGGCCCCGCGAAGCTCGCCCCCGTGCGCGAAGGCGTCGTCGCAGACATAATAATTGCACGTCGCCGCGCGCCGCTGCGGCGGGATGGTGCAGCCCTCGGCACCGTGGAAAGCGCACCTCTTCGGCAGCGGGTGGCCGTCGCTGCCCTGGGGCTCGACGCGCAGGATGAGCAGGCCGCGCCGGCCGGGGCGCAGGGTGCCTGCGGTCATCTGATCGAGCAGCCAGCCTGCGCCGCCGAGCGACACGATCCTCCCGATGTCCGACCACTCGACCCCCGGCGGGCTGGCGCAGCAGCCGGTCGGCCCCTGCGGGCAGGCGCCGCACAAGGTCGAGTGCAACCGCGTATGCGCACCTGCCAGCTCCAGCCGGATCATCGCTTCACCAGCGCTCGAGGATAACGGCGCATCCCGCTTCGTCCAGCGCGCCGGCGCGCTCAGCGGAGGACCGGGATCACCACACCCCGCTGAGCGTCATGCCGCTGGCCGACGCGGTGATCTCGGCGCGCGGGTGCGTGAAGAGCGCAAACCCGAGCGTGCCGGCGGCCAGCACGCCGCCCGTGATGAAGCTGGCGGCGCCGAGCTCGCGCGCCGTGAACATGGTGTTCTCGTACCGGGCGGCCCGCTTGCACTCCGGCGCGATGAGGCGAAGACAGTTGTTGCCGCCGACGCTGCGCGCGGTCTCGTTCCGGCTCATCTCCGCGTCGTGCGCCACGACCATCAGCCCGCCGCCGAGCGCCAGGAAGAGCGTCGAGGCCGCGGCGCCCCCGAGGATGAGGCCGGTCCGCAGCCCGGAAGCCGGCGGCGAGCTCGCGAGCGCAGGGCCCCTCGTCGGCGTGGGCCTGAGCGCCGGAGCCGTCACATCGAGCCGTACGTCGCGGAGCTCCCCGCGGCGAACATCGACGTCGACCCGGACGGCGGCGCCGTTCAGCGTTGCCACGACGGCGTGGCGCCCCGGGTTGACGGGAATCGTCTTGTCGCGCTCGACCGAGACCTGCTCGCCGTCGATGGTGCAGGTAGCCCCGGCAGGGACGACGATGCGGAGCTCGCCGACGAGCTGACGCGCGCGCGCCAGGTCGAAGATCCGCGATTCGTAGAGGTCGCGCTCCTCCGGCGTGCTCGGCAGCCGCATGATCTCCTTGCAGAGCGACAGCCAGCGCACAGCGGCGGGCGCGTCACCGATCCGGTAGGCGAGCGCCCCGATATTGCAGGCGGCGACCTGCGAGCGCTCCAGTTTCCAGATCGCCTCCCAGAGCTCCCGCGACTCGGCGAAACGACCCTCCGCCTGCGCGGCGTTCGCCTGCGCACGCAAGCGGGTCACCGCGTCATTTCCGGGCTCGGCGTGAACATTGGATGAGAAAATTAGAAGAGCGGCGGCAATGCGCAGTCCCAAGCCGAGTTGCGACATCGTGCTCACTGGGTAGGACCTCCTGGCCCGAGGTTCAGGTCAACCGCGCTCCTGGGGCTGTCCGTCGGCCGCGCAGGCTGGCAGCCTAGCAGAGACAGCCGCCGCACGACTCGACTCTTCGCCTGTCGAGCGGGCCAATCGCTCCACACCAAAGCACCTTCGCCTGTCGAGCCCCGGTGCGAGCGCCGCCGGATACGTCCTCGCGGCGCGACGCGGGCGGGCTCGGGCACCGAGCAGCACCGCGCGCCTCCGTCAGGTCGCCGCGGGCGCTGTACGTCGGGCGCGCGCTCGGCAGGGCGCGCCCGATGCGTTCTGACCGGCTGAACGGAGAGGAAGAGGAGAGGGCAGGCGTTGAATTACACCTTGGGTGTAATCAGTTGCTCCAGCCCGCGCAGCGGGATGTCCAGCCAGTCGGGCCGATTGTTGAGCTCGTAGCCGACCTCGTAGATGCACTTTTCGAGCATGTAGAAGTCGAGCAGGAGCACCGTGTCGGCGTCGCTCGCGGGCACGAACGGCGCCGAGTCGTCGGTCCGCGCCTCTGAAGCGGCCTGCGCGCGCGCGATCGTGTCCAGGTAGCCCGCGAGGTAGCTCGCGGAGACCCAGGCCACCCAGGCGTCGGTCCACGGCTTGAGCACGGCGACGTCCTCCGGCCGGATGCGGCTGTCCCGGAGCGCCGAGGCTCCGGCGTAGTTGAACGAGCGCAGCATCCCCGACACGTCCCGGAGCGGGCACCGCTTGTAGCGGCGCTCGCTGAGCGGCCTCGCCGGCTCGCCCTCGAAATCGATCAGGATGAAGTCGTCGCCCGTCGAGAGCACCTGGCCGAGGTGGAAATCGCCGTGCGAGCGGATGCGGGTGACGTTGAACTTCCGCGACAGGACCTGCTGGAGCTTCGCGTTGATCTCGGCCTCGCGCGCGAGCAGCGCCGCCGCGGGCTCGCGCACGTTCTCGGGGAGCATGCGCTCGCGCTTCCGGATCAGGGTGAAGGTGCGCGAGAGCATGCCGTGCGCCGACTGGAACAGCGACTGCTGGTGCAGCGTCGTGAACGGCTGCTGCCCGAACGCAGGATCCTTGCTCGCCTTCCCGAGCGTGAGGTGAAGCTGCGCGGTGCGCTCGCCGAGCAGCCGCATCCGCACGAGATCGGTGCCCATCAGCTGGTTCACCACGGGGGGAGGCGTCGCGCGCGACGCGTCGATGAGCGTGCCGGCCGGCATGGGCGGCGCGCTCCCCTTCACCGACTCCTCGTCGGCGAGCACCCGCTCGAAGAAGCGGTTCAGCGACTCGAGCGTGGTCTTCCACGCGTCGCTCTGGCTCTGCACGAACTCCTGCAGCATCGCCACCGTGGTCGTCTCGCGACCGCGGCCCTGGTACTCGATCGCCCCGGCGAGCCGCGCCGTCGCGGGGAACTGCTGGTCCGTCAGGAACCTGCCGATCTCGAGCTCCGGGTTGATGCCCTCCTCGACCTGCCGGAAGATCTTGAGGAGCAGCTTGTCGCCGTAAATGATGGTCGTGTTGCTCTGCTCGCTCTCGGCGATGCGCGCCGTGAGCTCTCCCTCCGCGCCGAGCGCATCGAGCGTCGTCCCGAGCGGCAGGGCATGGAGCTCGCCGGCGGCGCCCGTCGCGACGCCCCGCGCCCGGATCGCAGTGAGGATCAGCGCGGCGAACTCCGGGGTGGTCAGCGCGTCGTACAGGACGCCCTCGGGCGACGCCGCGCTCTCCGGGTCCGGATCGCGCACCGTGACGTCCGCGATCACCGCGTGGCGCGTGCGCGTCGCGAGCGCCCGCGCCTGATCGCCCGTGGCGAAGCCGATCGGCACGACGTACGTCTCCGGCGAGCCGTCCGTGTACTCGATGCGCACCAGCAGGAGGTAGTGCTCCGCCGCCGTCTGCTCGTTGCGCACGATCGGGACGACGTCCGCGAGCGCCGTGGCGCGCCGGGTGCGCGCCTTGCCGCGGAACCAGCGACGTGCCGCGATGAACTTCCCGAGCGCAGGCTCGAGCGCCCTGCGCCCGTCGGAGGAGAGGAGCGCCCGCCACGAGCCCTTCGTCGAGATCGCGGGCACCGCCTGGCTCTCGCCCGCGGAGGCCACCGGCGTCGCGGGCTCCAGCGCGAACCAGAAGAAGTCATGCGGCCCGAGCGAGAGGGAGTAGCCGCGGCCCGTGATCTCCGGGAAGCGGCTCCTGCCGAACAGCTCGACAGGCACCATGCCCTCGAAGCGCGCGAGATCGAGCTCGACGTGCTGCGCGTACCGCGACAGGTTCGCCACGATGAGCAGCCGCTCGTCCCCGTGCGCGCGGATGAACGCGAGCACCTTGCTGTTGTCCGGGTGCAGGAACTCGATCGTGCCGCGGCCAAGCACCTTGTGCTGCTTGCGCAGGGTCATGAGCCGCTTCATCCACCAGAGGAGCGAGGCGGGGTTCTGCTGCTGCGCCTCGACGTTGATCGCCTCGTAGTGGTACTCGGGGTCGATGATGATCGGCAGGTAGAGCTTCTGCGGGTTCGCCCGGGAGAAGCCGGCGTTCCGATCCGCGCTCCACTGCATCGGTGTGCGCACGCCGTCGCGGTCGCCGAGATAGATGTTGTCGCCCATCCCGATCTCGTCGCCGTAATAGAGGACGGGCGTCCCCGGCAGCGAGAAGAGCAGCCCGTTCATCAGCTCGATCCTGCGCCGCGTCTTCATGAGCGGGGCGAGCCGCCGCCGGATGCCCAGGTTGATCCGCGCCGTGTGCTCCTGCGCGTAGACGCGGTACATGTAGTCCCGGTCCTCGTCGGTCACCATCTCGAGCGTCAGCTCGTCGTGGTTCCGGAGGAACGTCGCCCACTGGCAGGTCTCGTGGACCACGGGCGTCTGCTTCAGGATGTTGACGATCGGGAAGCTGTCCTCGAGCTCCACCGCCATGAACATCCTGGGCATCAGCGGGAAGTGGAAGTTCATGTGGCACTCGTCGCCGTCGCCGAAGTACGCCGCGGCGTCGGCGGGCCACTGGTTGGCCTCGGCGAGGAGCATGCGATCGGCGAAGTTCGCGTCGATGTGGCGCCGGACCTTCCGCAGGAACTCGTGCGTCTCCGGCAGGTTCTCGCAGTTCGTCCCCTCGCGCTCGTAGAGGTACGGCACGGCGTCGAGCCGCAGCCCGTCGACGCCCATCTCCAGCCAGAAATCGATCACCTTGAACACGGCGGCGTGCACGTCCGGGTTCTCGAAGTTGAGGTCGGGCTGGTGGGAGTAGAAGCGGTGCCAGTAATAGGCGTTGGCCACCGGATCCCAGGCCCAGTTCGACGTCTCGAAGTCCTTGAAGATGATCCGGGCGTCCTTGTAGCGGTGGGGCGTGTCGCTCCACACATAGAAGTCGCGCCAGCGCGAGCCCTTGGGCGAGGTCCGCGCCCGCTGGAACCACTCATGCTCGTTCGATGTGTGGTTCAGGACGAGCTCGGTGATGACGCGGATGTCGCGGCGGTGCGCCTCGCGCAGGAGGCGGGCGAAATCGCGCCGGGTCCCATAAGACGGGTTGATGTTGGCGTAGTCCGCGATGTCGTATCCGCCGTCGCGCAGCGGCGAGGGGTAAAAAGGCAGGAGCCAGATCGCGGTGACGCCGAGGTCTTGAAGGTAGTCGAGCTTGTCGACGAGCCCCTCGAAGTCGCCGATGCCGTCGGCGTTCGAGTCGCTGAACGCGCGGACGTGGACCTCGTAGATGATCGCGTCCTTGTACCAGAGGGCGCTGCCTTCGGCGGGCGGGGGCTTTTGATCCTGGCTCATGGCTGCTCCGACGGATGCGCGTTAATCCGCGCGACGACGCCGGGCGCTCAGGACACAGCGGTACGGGCCTGATGCGGCGTGAGCACGCCGCCCGGGCCAGAGTAGGCCAGGAGGGCAAGGCACGCTGCGGAGGTCCACCACTGGGCGCGCACTACCGTCCCACGCAGGTGACGCAGAACACGTGTATAGGTTAACTACTTGGAATTGCAAGACCGCGCAGGCCCGACCTCGGATAGCACGCCACGCGCGGGGCGCAAAGCGGCGCGGCGACAGCGGACGCGCAGCGCTGCGCGGCGCCGTTCGCTGTCGAGGTCGCTGCTTCGTGAGCTCGACCCACACGTCGAACCGCAGCCGGTGTAAGAAGCGCCGGCACCTCGTTCTGTGATCGGGCGAGCTCATGCCCATCGAAGGAGCATTCTCATGATGCGTGTCTTCCAGGTACTCCCGCTCTCCCTCGCAGCGCTCGGAGCGCTCGCGTGCTCGTCGACCCCGGAGCCGACGATCGACCCGAGCAACCCGTGCCCGCCGGGTCAGTGGTGCGCCTCGGCGATGCCGACCACGACCGCGACGGCGGTGCCCACGACCACTGCGGTCGCGCCCGCGGGCTCCGTCGCCACGCCGATCCCGCCGGTCGCCGCGGTGGCCGCGACGCCGATCCTGCAGGGGATGGGCACGACGGAGGCCCCGGGCATGAAGGCGGACGGCGGGCCGTTCGCGGGGCAGTTCCAGGAGGGCCAGACGCTCGAGCAGGACATCAACATCTCGGCCGGCAAGTGCTACACGGTCGTCGGCATCGGCATCGGCGTCCAGGAGCTCGACATCCAGCTCGTGTCGCAGCCGGCGCCCGCGCTCCCGCCCGTCGTCCTCGCGCAAGACAGCACCACCGGCGCCGCGGCGACGCTCGGCGGCAAGGCCTCGGGCTGCTGGAAGAACCCGCTGCCGCTCGGCGGACCGGGCAAGGTGATCCTCAGGGCGACGAAGGGCGCCGGGCTCGCGGCCGCGCAGGTCTTCTCCAAGTAACGCCGCCGCGCGGGCGGGGAGGGCGAGCCGGCGGAGCGTGCGGCGAGGGCGCCGCTCTGCTCTTCCATATCCCGCCGCCTGCGTGCTCCCCCAATGCAGGCGGACGCGGCCGTGCGCCGCGCGCGACGTCATGAGCGAGACCGTATTTCTCGGCCCCGACGCCAGCAGGACCTGCGCGAGGTCGCGCTGGGACTGGCTGGCGCCGCGGCTCCCCCCGGACCTCGAGCAGGAGGCGGTGAGGCGCGTCGCGTGGATGTCGCTGTGCACGCTCCTCGTGGGCGCCTTCGGCTTCATCGTGTCCGAGCTCATCCCGGGCCTCGAGCTCGGCCCTCACCCGATCCGCTTCGCGGTCTACCTGCCGTTCATGCTCTTCTCGGCGGCGCTCTTCGTCGCCGCGCGGCGTCGGCTGCTCTCGCCGTCGTGGATCGTCGATCTCTCGTTCGCCTACAAGATCCTGGGCGCCGCCTCGATCGCGGTCGTCACCAGCGCGCAGCCGTGGCCAGAGGGGCCGATGCTGCCGGGCTGGTCGCCGGTGGCCGTCTGGGTGCTGATGTTCCCGATCATCGTCCCGGCCCCGAGCGTGCGCACGCTGCTCACCTCGACGATGGCGATCCTCACCGAGCCGGCGTGCCTCTGGGTGCTCGTCCGGTCGGACTTCATGGAGGTGCCCTCGCGCGAGGCGATGTTCCGGCGCTTCTTCCCGAGCGTCATCGCGCTGGCGCTCTCCATGTTCGTGTCGCGCGTGGTCTTCGGGCTGGGGCGCAAGCTCGACGCGGCGCGGGAGCTCGGCAGTTACCGCCTCGTCGAGCGGCTCGGCGGCGGCGGTATGGGCGAGGTGTGGCGGGCGAAGCACCGGATGCTCGCGCGCCCCGCGGCCGTGAAGCTGATCCGCCCGGAGGCGTTCCAGGGCGAGGCGGCGAGCAGCGGCAACGCGAAGGCGCGGTTCGAGCGCGAGGCGCAGGCGACCGCAGCGCTCCGGTCGCCGCACACGATCGACATCTTCGACTTCGGCGTCGCCCACGACGGATCGTTCTACTACGTGATGGAGCTGCTCGACGGCATGGACCTCGACACCCTCGTCAAGCTGGACGGCCCGCAGCCGCCCGCGCGGGTGGTCCACCTGCTCCGGCAGGTCTGCCATTCGCTCCACGAGGCGCACAAGGCCTTCCTGGTGCACCGCGACATCAAGCCCGCCAACCTCTTCCTGTGCCGCTACGGCGCGGATCTCGATTTCATGAAGGTGCTCGACTTCGGGCTGGTGGCCGAGCGCAGGAAGGACGCGGCCCCCTCCACGCTGACCGCGGACAACGCGATCACCGGGACGCCTGCCTTCATGGCCCCGGAGGTGGTGCTCGGCGATCGCCCGGTCGACGGCCGGACCGACATCTACGCGCTCGGGTGCGTCGCCTACTGGCTGCTCACGGGCGCCCTCGTGTTCGAGGCCGAGACCGCGATGAAGACGGTGCTGCTCCACGCGACGGAGGTGCCCGTCGCGCCGTCGAAGCGCGCGGCGCGCCCGATCCCGCCGGCGCTCGATCGCCTCGTGCTCGACTGCCTCGAGAAGGATCCGGCGAGGCGGCCGCAGTCGGCGCGCGAGCTGTCCGAGCGGCTCGCCGCGCTCCGCATGGACGCCGAATGGACCGAGCGGCACGCGGGGGCGTGGTGGGAGTCTGTCGCGCCGCCGTCGCTGGCGGGCCGGGCGGCCAAGGCGGCCGTCGACGCCTTCGGCTGAGCCCCGCGAGCGCCGGGCCAAGGTCGTCAGCGGATGTTGAAGTCGACGGTCATCAGCTGGCCGCCGCGCTCGATCGCGACGGACAGGTGGTCCGCGGTCCGGAGCCGCGCGTAGGCCTCCAGCGCCTTCTGCGGATCGGTGATGTCGAAGCCGTTGATCGACCTCAGCGAGTCTCCGCTCTCCAGCCCGAGCGACTCGAGCAGCGAGCCCCGCTTGATCCGGAGCTTCAGCCCGACGACCCGGCCCCCTTGCCTCTCCGGGATCACCCGGGCGGAGCGCATGAGGAGCGCCTGCTGCTCGAGGATCTGGTCGACCGCCGCCCGGTCGACGTGGACCTCCGTGGCGCTCACCCGCCGGATGCGGGCGGCGATCTCCGGGGGGATCGAGCTCATGCCGTCCTCGCTCCCGACCGGCCTCGCCTGAGGCCGCGGCGGCGGCGGTTCCGGCGCCTTCTCGCGCGCGCTCTTCCCGAGCTGCAGCTGGCAGCGCGCGCCGCCCGCGACGATCCAGACGCGGTCCCAGGCGATGCGCGCGAGCGTGCCGCCCGGCGCGTCGCCGCCGAGCCGCCGGAGCTGCGTCCGCCCGTCGGGGCCCTCGATCGCCGCGAACGACCACGCGTCGTCCTGCGAGGCCGCGATGAGCACCACGCGTCCGGCATCGCAGAGCGGATCGCTCCACGGATCGCCGCCCGCCTCGGGCGTGCGCTCCTCGGGAGCGCCGCCCGGCGGCGGGAGGAGCGGCCCCGTCGTCGAGTCGAACGGGTTGCGCTGCAGGATCGGGTCGGCGTTCGTGGCGTGGAGATCGTCGCGCTGCGCGCGGCGTTCGACCTGCGGCAGGGAAGCCATCCTGGAGGCTCTGTCCGGGATGATCGTCCTCCCGAGCAGGTGCGAGACCGCCGCTGCCTGAAAATAGGCTGCGGACGCGATCAGCGTGCCCGCGATCCACGGGAAGTGATGCTTCACAGCCGCATCCAGGTCCACGGATCCTGCTCTTTCTGGGCTCGCGCGCGCCGCCGCCGGGGCGAGCGCCGCGCGCACGCAGGTGTGGAGGCGACCGTGCACGATGCCGCCACCGGCTCCCCCTCTCGGGACGCAGAGCACCGCGCGTGCCGGCGCGCCGCGACACCGCAGCGCGCGCGATCACCGGCCAGAGCGCGCCTTGACCCGAACGGATCGGCGCGCTCCGGCGAGCGCCGCGCCGGCGTTCATCGAGAGAGCGTGTAGGGAGGGAGGTCTGGGACGGCGCTAGCCCGCGAGCGGATCGCTCAGGGCTTCGTCTCGGGCGCGCTGGCGGCGGCCGCGGGCTCGCCGCGGCCGCGGCGGTGAACCCAGGCGGCGAGGACCTTCCGGTCGTTCGCGGAGATCTTCTCCTCGAACGCCGGCATGTGGCCCTCCAGATCCTTGGACATCGCCGCCGGCGGGTAGGCCTTGCCGCTGCCGGGGTTCGTGATCTGCGCCTCGATCCACGCGACCGAGGCCCAGCCCCGGAGCTCGGGCGCGGCCGACTCCTCGTCGTCGGTCTTGCCGTCGAGCCGGTGGCAGCTCGTGCACCGCTGCCGGACCAGCGTCTCTCCCGGCGTCCCGGCGCTCGGCTCCCCGCGCGCCTGCGCCTCCAGGAACGCCGCGATCGTCTCCTGGTCGGCCGCGCTCATCGGCGTGAACATCTTCGCCGCCTCGGGATCCGCGGGCGGCTTGACCATCGACGGCATCATCTCCTTGAACGCCGTCTTGCCGAAGAGGTGATCGGCGTCGGGGTCCCTCAGCACCTCGAGCGCCCAGGCCTTCGTCCCGAACCCGGTGAGGTCCGGCGCCGTCTGCTTGTCCTTGGGCGGCCCGAGATCGTTCAGCCGGTGGCAGCTCGCGCACTCCTTCTTGTAGAGGTCCTCGCCGCGGATCTCGGGATCGTTGCGGAGCATCGCGAGCGCGCCTTCGGGCGGGACGCCCTGCTTGAACAGCGCCATCGCGCGCGCGGTCCGCTGGGCGTTCTGCGCCTGCGAGCGCTGGAAGCCCTCGTCCTTCGCGTCGGACGCGTACGACTTCGCCAGGAAGCCCACGGCCCCGAGGCCGATCAGGAACAGCGGCGCGAGCGCCGGCAGCCGCGCGCGGAGCGGGCCGGGCTTCCTGTCGATGAACGGGAGCAGGGCGAGGTACAGCCCGATCACCCCCGGCAGGCCGACCGTCGCGATGAGCTCCAGCGAGCCGGGGAAGAACTTGCGCAGCTCGAAGAGCGGGCGGAAGTACCACGCCGGGCGGGCGTTGTAGTCGCTGACCGGGTCCGCGGGCGCCTCGAGGGGGGCGCCGTGCTCGATGGCCGCGAGATCGAAGAGGACGACGAGCACGACCGCGCCGGCCAGGAGGATCATGCCGAGCTGCTTCGGGTAGAACCGGTCCGCCTTCGTGAGGTTGGCGCCGTGGGGCGCGCCGAAGCCGTGCTTGCGGAACAGCGCGAAGCTCGCGGCGAGCAGCAGGGCCGTGACCGCCGGCAGCACGAAGACGTGCAGGGTGTAGAGCCGCGTCAGCGTCATGTGGCCGAGCGAGCTGCCGCCGACGACGAGCTCCTGCGTGAGCGGCCCGACGACGGGGACCGCGCCCATGATGCCCGTCTCGACGCGCGTCCCCCAGTAGCCGTCCTGGTCCCACGGGAGCGGGTTGCCCGTGAAGGCGAAGCCGAGGATCACCCCGAGCAGGCCGAGCTTCAGGAACCAGCCGACCTCGCGCGGGGCGCGGTACGCCCCGTGGATCGCGATCTGCGCCACGTGGACCGCGATCAGGATGACGAGCGCCTGCGCTCCGAAGTAGTGGAGGCCCCGGATGAGCCACCCGGCGCGCAGGGTGAAGTTGATGTGCGCGACGCTCGCCCACGCCGTGGTCGCGCTCGGCGCGTAGGCCGACATGAGCAGCGCGCCCGTGACGGCCTCGACGAGCAGCAGCAGCGCGAGCGCGCCTCCCCAGACGTAGCCGATGCGCGCGCCGCCGGGGATGGGCTCGTCGAGCAGGCGACGGAGCGGCTCGCGGTACCCGATGCGCTCGTTCAGCCAATCGCCGAGGCTCATCCTGCGATCTCCTCGAGCGCGGCGGTCCCGTCACGGTAGCGCCGGTAGTCCACCTCGACCCAGCCGTCCACGACGCGCGTCGCGAGCGGATCCATCGGGCGCGGGGACGGCCCCGTCTCCGGCGCCCCCGACAGGGCGAAGCGCGACGAGTGGCACGGGCAGTTGAAGCTCTTCTTGTCGCCGTGGAGCTCGATCCCGCAGCCGAGATGGGGGCACGTGGCGCTCAACGCGCGGATCTTCTCGCCCTCCCGGATGATCCAGATCGCGCCGAGCATCTGGTCCTTCGCGACCGTGAAGGCGTCGCGCTCCTCGCCGATCACCTTGAGGCGCCGCGGCTCGTCCGGCGGCAGATCCGCGAGGCGCCCGACCCGGACCCAGCGCTCGCGCCCGCCCGCCGAGCCGGCGTTGCCAGCGGCGGGACCGGCGATGAAGCTCGCTGCCGGCACGGCGATCGCGCCGGCATAGGCCAGGCCGCCGAGCGCCACCAGCGCCTTCAGGGCGCCGCGCCGCTCCTCGGGGGGCGGACCTCCGAAGGGCGCGCCTGCGCTCGCGGGCACCCCGTGAGCCCCAGGTTCGTTCGGCAATCCATATCCCGGGTACCCAGCGGCACCAGGTTCCTTTTGCGTCGGCTCTGCCATCTCGTAGGCTCTCCCTCGCTCGCGCCGCTCTCCGAAGGCCCACTCAGACTCGGAGCGGGACTCCGGCGGCCGAAGCGGACGGCAGCATATCGAAAATACAGGCGTAACGTTGAATCCTCGCCATCGCGCCCACCGAGGCGATCGCATCGCCGCCGGCTCAACCGAAAGTTCTCTTTCAGGTGTTCAGGTCCCGCTGGCTCGGTTCGTCGCCGCAGCGCTCACGATGTGCGCGGCGCTCGGGGTTTCCGCCTGTGCCGCTTCGCGTCAGCCGCCGGCGTGCACGCGTCCCGATCTCAGCGGCTGCGCCATCGAGGAGGTCTCCTTCGACGGTGACGAGGTGATCAGCGGCGACGAACTCGCCGGGCGGATCGCGACGGCCGAGAGCTCGCATCTGCTCGGCGGCGTGCTCCAACCCGTGCCAATCCTGAGCATCTGGGACGCGCTCACGGTCGAGTACGAGCGCTTCGATCGGTTCGTCCTCGAGCGGGACCTGGCCCGCATCGAGCGGTACTACCGGGCGCGCGGGTTCTACAACGCGCGGGCCCGCGCGGCGCGGGTGCAGCGCACCGGCGGCCCCGGCAAGGAGGGGCGCGTGCGGGTGCGCATCGTCGTCTCCGAGGGACAGCCGGTGAAGATCGCGTCGGTGGACCTCCAGTGGCGGGACTGGACCCTGGAGAAGGGCAAGGACGTCGCCCGGCCGGTGACCGAGGCGAAGGGCCGGCTCCGGATCGGCGAGCGCCTGGACGAGGACGAGTACGAGGAGCTGAAGAAGACGCTGCTCCGGGTCCTCACGGATCGCGGCTTTGCCTACGCGACCGTCGAGGGGCACGTCGACGTCGACCTCGTGAAGAACGAGGCGCGGGTCCGCTACACGATCGAGCTCGGCCCCGAGAGCACGTTCGGCGAGGTCAAGCTCGAGGGGCTCGGCGAGCTGCCGGAGGCGCCCGTCAGGACGGCGATCGGCATCGAGGAGGGCGAGCGTTTCTCTACCGCGGCTCTGGCGGACGCGGAGCAGGCGCTGGCCGACTTCGGCGTGTTCGGCGCCGTTGCCGTGAAGCCCGAGCTCGCGCCCCCCGGGCAGCCGAGGAACCCGGTCGTCCCCGTGACGTTCTCCGTGGAGCCGGCCGCGCTGCGCGCCGTGAAGCTCGGCGGCGGCGCCGAGGTCGGCTCGCGCGTCGAGGCGCACCTCGTCGCCGGGTGGGAGGATCGCAACTTCCTCGGCGGCTTGCGGCGCTTCAACATCGAGGCCCGGCCGGGGCTGGTCTTCTATCCGGTGGAGTTCGCGAACCTGTTCGGCAAGGAGCTCGGGGACACGTTCCGCCTCCTGCCGGAGATCCAGCTGCGGTCCGAGCTCCGCCAGCCGGGGGCGTTCGAGCGGCGCACGGCCGCGGTGCTGCGCGGCTCGTTCAAGCTCTATTGCCCGCAGACCGGTGAGTTTTGCACCAAGCCTGGCCAGAAAGCCGCCACGGGCGAGGGGGAGTCAGGAAGTGCTTCAAATCCTCCTCAGGAGCCCTCGGACCACGCGATCGTCGGCTACCGCGAGTACGTCGGTTCCATCGGCCTCGAGCGGCCCTTCCTGAAATCGGACCTGAACGCGGCCCTCCTCTACAACGTTCAGCTGAACAGTCCGTTCACCTACAACCCGGCACCGTTGCCCCCGGGTTTCGGGACCCTCTTCATTCCTTACCTCCAGGCGCTCGTGTCCTATGACCGCCGTCTGAACCGGGCGGGGAAGCCCGACCGGCTCACCCCCCATCACGGCTACTACGTCGCGCTGGACACGCAGCTGGCCGGTTATCTCGGGTTCGACACCGCGCTGGCGAAGGCCGTGGTGGGCGAGCAGGACGAGAGCAACAAGCGGTTTCACTCCGCGCGCGACATCCGCTTCCAGCCCGAGTTTCGCGCCTACCTCCCCGTCTCGAGGCGATGGATCCTCGGCTTCCGCCTGATGACCGGGTGGCTGTTCACGGGCGACTACGGCGACGCCTCCCTGGATCCAGCCGCGTGCGACGCCCTCGGGGGCGAAGCCAGGAACACGTGCCAGAGAGAGGTGGGGGCCGACCTGCAGCTGATGCAGTTCCGCGGGTTCTTCAGCGGCGGCGCGACAAGCAACCGCGGATACGGGTACAACGAGGTCGGCCCGCACGCCCGCGTGCCGAGCCTGACAGCCGATGAGAACGCGAACGCCGAGGACGCCCCCCTGGTCCCCATCGGGGGCAGGCTGCTCTGGGAGGCGAGCCTCGAGCTCCGGATACCGCTCGGCAAGAGCTTCGGCACCGTGATCTTCGCCGACGCGAGCGACGTCACCCGGGAGCACCGGCTGTTCCGCCCGGACGCGCAGCGCCTGCACCTCTCGACGGGCGTCGGGCTGCGCTACACAACGCCCGTCGGCCCGCTGCGCTTCGATGTCGGCTACCGCGTCCCGTGCATGCAGGTGCTCGGCGTCTGCGATGAGACCCAGGCAGATGGCTGGCCCGACGACGAGAGGCGTCCGGGCAAGCTGTTCGATGTGCTGCCCGTCGCCGTGAACCTGGCGATCGGCGAGGCGTTCTGATGTCCAGGGTTCCGCCCGGCGGGCGGCGGCGCGGCCCGCGCCTGACGGCGGGCCGCGGAAGCAGGCTCAGCCCTCTTCTTCCTCGACGTTCCAGGCGGACAGCGCGGTCATCCCGATGGCGACGGCGCAGCCGCCGCACAGGGCGGGCTCCTCGATCCGGAGCTCATCGCCGCGCGACCACACGTAGAGGCCGCGCCCGGCGGGCTCTCCCTCGATGGCCGCGTCGCACACGTCGCAGCGGAGCTCGGTGGCGCCCGAGGCTGCTTGACGCGCGCGCAGCGCGCTGTCGGCGACCGCGTCGACCGAGATGCAGATCGGATGAGTCAATGTCCCCGTGAGCCGGTACTCCGCGTTTGCGGTTCCCTCCGGCGTAGGGCGGGGGTCCAGGTTCGCGGTCCCCTTCAGAGCACCTTCAATCACATCCACCTCCGGCGGCACGGCCGAATCTAGCTCAGGCCGAGACGGGACGCACGAGAAGGCTGCGCCTGATCCTCGTCAGGGGTGTTCCAGGGCGCAAATGTAGGCGAGTACGCGGAACCGTGCGCCGCGGAGCCCCGCGGCGCGGCGGCTCCGCGTGCGTTCGCAACGGAATATGGAGGGGATCAGACGCTGGCGGACGCGACCGTCTGGGAACCGGCGGCCTCCTGGGAGGCGGCGTGGCTGCCGGCCGAGCGATCGAGGGCGCAGCTCTCCTCGAGCAGCTCGACAACGTCGAGCTGGCGGATCGACTCCTCCTTGGACTGATCCTTGAGGCCGTCGGTGATCATCGTCTGGCAGAACGGGCAGGCGGTCGCGATCGTCTTCGCCTCGGTCTGGAGCAGCTGCAGCGTCCGCTTGACGTTCATGCGGTCCTTGTTCTGCTCCTCCATCCACATCTGCGCGCCGCCGGCGCCGCAGCAGAGCCCCTTCTGCCGGTTCCACCCCTCGGCCTCGACGAGCTGCAGGCCGGGGATGCGCTTCAGGATGTCGCGCGGCTGCTCGTACACGTCGTTGTAGCGGCCGAGGTAGCAGGAGTCGTGGAAGACCACCTTCCCCTCGACCGGCTTCCTCGGGACGAGCTTCTTCTCGGCGACCAGGCCGAGCAAGAAGTCCGTGTGGTGCACGACCTCGAATTTCGCGCCGAAGTCCGGGTACTCGTTGGCGAGCGTGTTGAAGCAGTGGGGGCAGGTCGTGATGATCTTCCGGATGCCGCCCTGCTCCTTGTAGCCGTTCAGGGTCGCGGCGTTCTGCTCGGCCAGCATCGCGAAGAGGTACTCGTTGCCCGCGCGGCGCGCCGGATCGCCGGTGCAGGTCTCCTCCTGGCCGAGGATCGCGAAGTCGACGCCGGCCGCCTTCAGGAGCCTGGCGGTCGCGCGCGCGATCTTCTTCGCGCGGTCGTCGTAGCTCGCCGCGCAGCCGACCCAGTAGAGCACGGGCGCCTGCGGCTTCTCGGCCAGGGTCGGGATCTCGAGCCCCTCGGCCCAGTTGCCGCGGTCGATGCGCGCGAGGTTCCACGGGTTGCCGTTGACCTCCATCGCGTTGAACGGATTCCCGAGCTCGGCCGGGAACTCGCCCTTCACGAGGACCAGGTGGCGGCGCATGGAGACGATCTTGTCGACGTAGCTGATCATCACCGGGCACTGCTCCTCGCAGGCCCGGCACGTCGTGCAGGCCCAGAGCACGTCCGGGTGGACGACGTTCGCCACGAGGTCGACCGGTTTGTACACCGCCTCCGGGACCGGGACCGGGTTCTCCGGCGCCGCCTGCTCCGCGTGCCCGGCGCCTTCCTGCGCCTCCGCTCCCTGGCCTTCCTGCGCCGCTGCGCCGTCGCCGGCTTGCCCGTTCGCCTGGGTCGCGTGGCCGTCGCCGGCGAGGCCCCTCGGGCCGCCCGGCCGGTTGATGAACTCGCTCTCCCGGCCGTACAGGTGATCGCGCAGGTCGAGCGTGAGCTGCTTCGGGCTCAGGATCTTGCCCGTCTTGTGGGCCGGGCAGTTGTCGCTGCAGCGGCCGCACTCGGTGCACGTGTAGAAGTCGAGGATCGCCTTCCAGGTGAAGTCCTCGATGCGTCCGATGCCGACCGGCGCGGCCTTCTCGGGCTCCTCGGCGGCCTTCATGACCATCTCGCCGATCGCCTCGGCGTTGCCCGCGACGAGCGGCAGCCGGCCGCGCGGGTCGAGGGCGCGCGTGAAGACGTTCGGGATCGACGTGATGATGTGGAAGTGCTTCGAGTGCGGGAGCAGGTTCATGAACACGAGCACCAGCGTGACGTGCGTCCAGAACCCGATGTGCGCGAGGACGACGAGGGTCCCCGGGCCCGCGCCGCCCAGGAGCACGGCGAACAGCGAGCCCGCCGGGGCGGGGAACAGGTGCCAGCGGAGCGCCGCCGGGTCCGCGGGGACGCCCGCGAACGGGGCGGTCACCGTGGCGATGCGCTCGCAGAGCGTCGCGTCGTCGGGGCCGCACGCCGCCGTGAACCCGCGGTGGTGCAGCGCCAGCGCGGCGCCGTCATAGAGCATGTCGGCCACCATCATGGTGACGATGATGCCGAGGATGAGCAGCCCCTCGCCGGACAGGGTCATGCGCCGCTCGCGCTTGATCGCCCGGTAGTAGATGAACACGAGCGCGCCGGCGACGACCAGCGTGGCCATGACGTCCTTCACGAACTCGTAGATGCCGCCGAGCGGCACCGCGCCGATGCCCGGCAGCCGCACCGGAGCATGCCCCAGGATCCAGAAGTCGAACGCCGGATCGAAGCCGCGCCCCCACAGGATCGTCGTGCGGAGCAGGAGAACCAGGAATCCAAAGAAGATGAGCTTATGCGCCAGCCCGGCGAGCGGGTAGTAACCCATCTTTCGCTGGCGGAAGGCATACTCCCAGGTGCCTTTGAGACGCTCGGCGAGCCGGTCGAGCCGGTCGTCCTCCCCGCGCCCGACCTTGAGGAGCTGCCAACGCCGGTTGGCGCTCCACGCAAAGGCCGCGAAGAGGCCGACGAGCAATGTGAGCATCCAAATGGGATTCATTCGCGGGACGTCTCCGGGTGTAAAATGGCCACATCTTTTAAGGTGGGGGGATGGTGGACGTCAACCGCGCGGCGGCGGTGAAGAGCGCGGAGCGTTGTCGCTGGATGCCTTTCCTGCAAGGGCGGATACGCCGGTGCGCGATCGCATCGCGGGTCGCGTCGCGCTTTGGCCGGGAGGCGCGGCGGTGCGCCTCGCGCGCCCCGTCAGCGGCTCAGAGCGTGAACTCGACGCTCTTCTCCTCGCTCGCGGGGGAGGGAGACAGGTCGAGCGCCATGCTGTACGAGCGCTGGCCGACCCGCGCGCTCAGGCGGACGCGGATGGGCGCCGTCGCGTCGTTCAGCTTGTCGAGCCGCACGACGACGCGGTAGCGGCCCCGGGCCGGCTCGCCCTCGGTGAGGAAGACGTTTTCCACGTTCTGCTCCTGGCACTCACCGCTCACGCGCGGGCAGTCGCGATCCTTCATCAGGCCGCTCGCCGTCGGCTCCCCGACGCGGGCGAGCTCTCCCGACGGGTCGTAGACGTTGAGATCGACGTCGGCGTCGGCCTCTTCCCAGGCGATCGTGAACTGGAGGATCCCGGTGTGGAGCCCGCACCCCTCGTCGATCACGCCGTTGCAGTTGTTGTCGCGGGCGTCGAAGCAGAGCTCGACCCCCGTCGGCGTGCAGGCCATCTCGAGCCCGACGCCCTCGGGGACCCGGAGGTCCTTCGGCTCGAGGGGCGGCCTGGGCGGGGGCGGCGGCACCTCGATGCAGCCGGCGAGGGGCAGGGCGACGAGCGGGGCGACGAGCGCCGCGCGCAGCGCGCCGCCGAGCGCCGCGCGCGCGACGGCGAGGCGCGCGAGGAGGCCGCGGGGGGCTGGCGGGCGCGGGACGGCGCCGCGGGCGTGGCGCTCGCGCCGCGGAGGACCGGGGCTTCGCATGGGGTGCTGCATGCTACCCGCCTTCCGGCTCCTTCGGGGCGCCGGCGCCGCGCTCTTCGCGCGCGGGCCCCGCGGGCGGCGTCCGCGCCTTGGGGCCGCGCGGCTTCGGGGGAGGGGGCGGCGCTCCTCCGAGCGGCACGGGCAGGTGCATGCCCCGCGCGGCGAGGATCTCCGCCGCGTGGGCGACGGTGAGCACCAGCGCGCGGGCGTAGAGCCTGATCTGGGTCGGCTCGGGCAGATCGCCCGGCCGGCCGTGCGTCGCGTGCTCGAGCAGGATCGCCGCGGTGACGCTCACGTTGAGGCTCTCCGCGAAGCCCCGCATCGGGACGCGCACGGCGCGGGCGCACGCGGCGGCCAGATCGGGGCGGATCCCGTCGCGCTCGTTGCCGAGCACCAGCGCGAGGCGGGGGATGCCCGCGAGATCGCGCGGGGTCAGCTCGCCGTCCGGGTGCGTCGCGACGAGCTCGTGCCCCGAGGCGCGGAGCGCGGCGATCGCGGCCTCGGTGGTCGCGTGCGTGCGCACGTCGACCCAGCGCTCGGAGCCGCGCGAGACGGTGTTCGAGACGAGGAACGGCTCGGCCCGCTCGATGATGTGCAGCCGCTGCAAGCCGAACGCGTCGCACGAGCGGAGCACGGCGGCCCCGTTGTGCGGGTCGTGCGGCGCGTCCATGGTCACGGTGACCGCGTCGAGGCGCGACGCGATCACCCCGCGCAGCCGGGCCCTGCGCTCGTCCGTGACGAACTCCTCGAGAATGCGGGCGATGGCGGCGGCGTCGAGGGCATCGAGCGCGGCGAGCAGCCTTCGCTGCTCCTGCGCGACGAACGAGCAATTGGGGGTCGAGCGGCGCATGGACGGTTCGGGGCGCCTCTATAGCGCGGCGCGCGCCCGGAGGCTGCGGCGCAGCGCGGCCTTGAGGACCGCCTCCCGCCGCCGCGGTCCCTGCCTGCGGCGCCGGCGCCGCGCTTTGCCGGACCACCGGCGACGGCGGAGCGGTCCGGCGTTCAGGGATCGATCGTGATCGCGACCCGCTCGCCCTCTCCGTACTCGACAACGGCGCAGTCGCCGGGGGAGCCGTCTTCCCAGACCAGGCAGACGAAGTCGACCTCGGCGTCGAGCGCGATCATGGGGTGGTGCCACACGCCGGGGCGATAGGTGATGCCCTGGGCGCCGTGGGCGATGAAGGCTGCGAGCGTCGTGAGGTCGGGCCGGTCGCCGCCCAGGGCGACCACGACCAGGTAGCGCCGCGCGTTCATCGGCACGAACGCCTGCGTCGAGCCGGGGTGCTTCTCGAGCAGCGCGATCGGGAGCGGAAAGCTCGCGCGCGGGGCGCAGCGGAACACCGAGACGTTCAGCGCGGCCTGCGCGGGGCGGAGGTTCTCGATCGCGGCGAGGTGATCGAAGCGACGGGCGGTCGCCTGGTTGGCCGGCCTGCCGGGCTGGCCGTGCGGCGAGGCCATGAGGATGTCGCCGTACGGCGCATAGGCTGCAGGGCTGAGCGAATGGGCTGCGATGCGCGGGCGGTGGCTCATCGGAACGGGCGGCTGTGGCGGTGTGCCACGCGTGTGGCCCTCCTGCGGCGAGAGCGCCGGGCTGCGGGCACGATCACGAGGGCGAAGGGTATCACGTCGCCGGAGTCCCCGCGGCGCGGCGCCCCCGTGAGCGGCACGGGGCCGGGGTCTTGCATGACGTGGATCGACGCCGTCCCCGGCGGGTAATGCAAGCGACCCTGGAGCCACTCATGCGGATTGTTCACAAAGCGACATTTCGGAAGCGCCTCGCGGTGGTTTCCCTCTTCCTGGCGGTGCTCGCCCTCATGACGTCGGTGGTGGGCTGCCAGCGCTACGACCTGCTCGTCGAGAAGGATCAGATCGCGGCCCAGAAGTGGTCGGATCTCGAGGCGAACCTCCAGCGGCGTTACGACCTCGTCCCGAACCTCGTGGCGGTGGTGAAGGGGTCGGCCAAGCATGAGGAGCAGACGCTCTCGAGCGTCGCCGAGGCGCGCGCCCGCGCCACCGGCATCCAGCTCAAGGCCGAGGACCTGACGGATCCCGAGAAGGTGCAGGCCTTCCAGAAGGCGCAGGAGCAGCTCAGCGGCTCGCTCTCGCGGCTCCTCGTGGTGCAGGAGCAATACCCGGACCTCAAGGCCAACCAGAGCTTCCACAGCCTCCAGGTCCAGCTGGAGGGCGTCGAGAACCGGATCCTCCGAGCGCGCGAGGAGTACAACCAGGCAGCGCGCGAGTACAACGCGGAGCTCCTGAAGATCCGGGGCCAGGTGGTGAACAAGGCGACGGGCCAGCCGTTCAAGCCGCGCGTTTATTTCACCGCCTCTCCCGAGGTCCAGTCGGCGCCCAAGGTTTCGTTCTGATGACGAGGGAGGCGGCGATGCGCCAGGTTGTCTCGAGCGGAGCTCGGCTGCGGGCCGTGGCCAGGGCGGTCGCCGCCGCGGTCGCGCTTGTCTGCGCGCTCGTCGCCCGGCCTGCCCTCGCCGACTTCACGCCGCCGCAGCTCACGGGGCACGTCGTCGACACCTCGGGGCGGCTCGGCCCGTCCGATCTCCTTTACCTCGACAAGAAGCTCGACCGCATCCGTCGCCAGACCGGGTTCGAGATCGTCGCCTTCGTGGCGGGATCGCTCGAGGGCGAGACGATCGAGGACGTCGCTTACGAGGCCTTCAACACGTGGCAGCTCGGCCAGCGTGGGGCCGACAACGGCGTCCTCCTGGTGATCGCCCCGTCCGAGCGGCGCGTCCGCATCGAGACGGGGAAGGGCGTGGGCGGGGCGCTCACGGATCTCCAGTCGAACGACATCATCCGGCAGACCATCAACCCGCTGCTCCGGCAGGATCGGTTCCGCGACGCCATCGATCGGGGGACGACCGAGATCGCCCGGACGCTCATCGCCGGGACGCCCGAGCAGGAGCGGCGCCCGGCGCCCGGAACCCAGCCGGCGCCCACCCCGGTCTCGCCGATCAAGATCGGCGTCACCCTGGTCGCCATCGTGGCGGCGCTGCTGCTCGCGCTCATCTCACCCGCCTTCCGCTGGTTCCTGTGGTTCGCCCTGCAAGCGCTCCTCTTCCGAGGCGGCAGAGGCGGCGGAGGCGGCGGCGGAGGGTCCGGGTTCGGCGGTGGCGGTGGCGGTCGCTCCGGCGGCGGCGGATCCAGCGACAGCTACTGAGCCGCTGCGCCGCGCCAGCTCGTCCTGTGCTGAACGGAACGGGCCGCTCGGTCGCCGCGACGTCGGCCCGCGGAGCTGTGCTCCACCGGGCGTGACCCGGCGGGCAGGCGTGACATGGCCGTCGCCCCGGCGAGGAACGAAGGCTCGGCGCGCGCGATCTCCAGGCGGCGCCCCGCCGGGGCGAAGCTACGCTCTCTTCATGGCTGCTGCCCTGCGCCCCGTCTTCATCGTCGACGCCGTCCGGACTCCGATCGCCCGCTACGCCGGCGCCCTGGCGACGGTCCGCCCGGACGATCTTGCCGCCCTCGTCCTCGAGGCGCTCGTGCGCCGCCAGCCTTCGCTCGCGCCGCGGCTCGACCAGGTCGTCCTCGGCGCGACGAACCAGGCCGGAGAGGACAACCGCAACGTCGCGCGCATGGCCGCCCTGCTCGCCGGCCTCCCCTACGAGGTCCCGGGCGTCACGGTGAACCGCCTCTGCGGCTCGGGGCTCGAAGCCGTGGCCGACGCCGCGCGCATGATCGCCACCGGCGAGGCCGATTGCGTGATCGCGGGCGGCGTCGAGAGCATGACGCGCGCGCCGTTCACGATGCCCAAGCAGGCCGAGCGCTTCGACCGGAGCGCGCCGACGGTCCACGATACGACCCTCGGCTGGCGCTACCCGAACCCGAGGATGGCCGCGCGGTTCGAGCTCCTGTCGATGGGGGAGACGGCCGAGAACGTGGCCAAGAAGCACGGCGTCAGCCGCGAGGATCAGGATCGGTTCGCGCTGCTGTCCCACGAGCGCGCCACGCTCGCGTGGGAGTCGGGCGGGTTCGCCGCCGAGGTGGTCCCTGTCCCCGTCCCCCAGAAGAAGGGCGCGCCCGTCCTGTTCGAGCGCGACGAGGCCGTGCGCGCCGATGCTTCGCTCGAGGCGCTCTCGAAGCTCAGGCCGGCGTTCCGCGAGGGCGGCACCGTCACGGCGGGCAACGCGTCGCCCCTCAACGATGGCGCCGCCGCGCTCCTGCTCGCCTCGAGCGACGCCGTGCAGTCCGCCGGGGTGACGCCGCTCGCGCGCGTCGTCGCGACCGCGACCGTGGGGGTGGATCCCAACCTCATGGGCGAGGGGCCGATCCCCGCCGTGAAGAAGCTCCTCCAGCGGACCGGGCTGCGCGTGCCCAACGTGGACCTCTTCGAGCTCAACGAGGCGTTCGCGGCGCAGGCGCTCGCGTGCTCGCGTGCGCTGGAGCTCGATCCGGCGCGCGTCAACGTCCGCGGCGGAGCGATCGCGCTCGGACACCCGATCGGCTGCTCGGGGGCGCGCATCGCGTGCACCCTCGTGCATGCGATGCGCGCGCGCGGCGCCAAGGTCGGGGTCGCCTCGCTGTGCATCGGCGTGGGCCAGGGCATCGCGACGCTCTTCGAGCGCGCCTGAGGTGATTTCGCCGCTCGTTCGCGCCGCCAGATGAGATAAGACCGCCGCAGCAGAACGCAGGAGGGGGTCTCGCGGCTCTCCTCCCTCGGCTGACGGCGCCGCCTCGGCGGCAAGGAACAGGAGAAGGCCCGATGGATTTCCCCCCGATCAATGTGCCCGGCACCGGCCAGCTTCACGCTCGACTCAAGACCTCGCTCGGTGACATCACCCTCCGGCTCGAGGAGCAGCGCGCCCCCGAGACCGTCAAGAACTTCGTCGGCCTCGCCACGGGCGCCATCAACTGGATCGATCCGAAGACCGGCCAGGGGATGCAGGGGACGCCCTGTTACGACGGCGTCCGTTTTCACCGCGTCATCTCGGGGTTCATGATCCAGTGCGGCGATCCGCTCTCGCGCTACCCGGACAAGGCGGCGCTCTGGGGCACGGGCGGCCCGGGCTACAAGTTCGCCGACGAGTTCACCCCCGAGCTGCGGCACGACGGCCCCGGCGTGCTCTCCATGGCGAACTCCGGCAAGAACACGAACGGCGCGCAGTGGTTCATCACCGAGGGGTCGACGCCGCACCTCGACAACCGGCACACGGTGTTCGGCAAGGTCGTGAGCGGGTTGGACGTCGTCCATAACATCGCCAACGTGGCGACCACGCGCGATCGGCCGAATCAGGACGTCGTGATCGAGCGCGTCGAGATCTTCCGGCAGTAGCCGCGTCGAGCGCCGCGCGATGCCGTCCAGCGTCGCGCGGCGCGGCCAGTGCCGCCGGCGGACGGCGGATGGAGAAGGGTTGCGGGAGGTCGGAAGGAAGGCGTAAGTCAGGAAGAACGTTCAACTTTCTTCCGAACCGTCCGCCCTCCTGCGCTCTCCGGGGCACACCGGGAGGCGCGCCGCGCTTCGATCGATCAGCCGGCGCAGCAGACGGTGATTTTGTCCTCGCCTTCCTCGACCTCGCCTGTGGGGGCGCCGCCGCGCGGCCGGCAGCTGCCGCTTCCGCTCACCTCGAGCGACACCGAGGCGGCGGGGGGCGGATCGTCGACGCAGGCCCCGTTGAACGACACGGTCTCGACGGGCGTCCGGCAGCCGGACCTCCTGAAGAGCGTCAGCGTCGCTGCGCAGGCCACGCCGCTCGCGTCGCACGTGCATCGCGTGCAGTCGCGGTCGTCGATCACGGAGCTCGCGAACACGTGTCGCTCGCCGAACTCATCAGGGCAGCGCCGCTCCCCCTCGCGCCAGATGCAGACGCCCTGCTCGAACGGCGCGTCGATCTCGCGCGGGGCGCAGGCCTCGGCGGCCGCGCAGCCGCCGATGTCCGGACCGGGGGCGCACACGACCCCCTCGGTCCCGAAGCGCGGCGGCGGCAAGGTCGCCTCGCCGCCCGACGCGGGGCAGGTCGCCGAGTCCACGTCGGGCGTTTCGGCGCTGTAGCTGCCGGGCTGGAAGTCATCGCCGAGGTTGATGCAGTTCTCGGATCGTACCGGCAGCGTCAAACTCACCCCGTTACACTCGTCGCTCCCGTACACCGTGACCGCCGGTGTCTCGCACGCCACGGTCGGCGCGCCGCACGCGCACGGGCTGCAGGTCGCGGGCGTGTCGAGGACATCACGGCCGCCCACGTCCACCCGCGTGGGGAGGCCCTCGGGGCAGGCGACGTCCGCGGCCGCGGGGCCCTGGTACAGGATGCCGGGCCCTCGCCAGTCCTCGGGCACGGCGACGCACGCGAACCCGCCGCAGTCGTCGTCGGCGCAGTCGACCGCGCCGTCACCGTCGTCGTCGTCGCCGTTCAGGCAGTGCTCGGCCCCGCTTCCGCCGCTGCTCGCGGTGCTCGTGGTCGTCACCTGGCCGCCTCCCTCACCGCCGGCCCCGCCGGAGCCGCTCCCGGACGTCTCCGGAAAGAGCTCGGGCTCGAACTGATCGAAGTCCAGGGTGCAGGCGCTCGCCGCGAGGAGAGCGACGAGCGCGGTGACGCTTTGGAGGGCAGAGCGGCGCAACACGACCTCCGGGATGGCGAGCTTCGCCTCGGTGAATGCAGCGATGGCGACGGTATCACGAACCGCCTGCCGTCATGGCGAGCTCCTCGGTCGGCGAGGCGCCATGCCGTCCGAAGCCTTCGTGCTGCGGCGCTCCTTGCTGCACCGCGCCCGCGCGCCGCGTCACCCAGGCGGGAGCGCCGGAGGCTCGTCCGACCAGAGCGAGGTGAGCGTCTCGAGCTCCTGCGCGAGCTCCTGCGTCGCCTTGCGAGCGAGCCGCGCCCGCTCCGCGTCGAGCGCCTCGACGATGGCCGCGCGCTCGTCGGACGACAGCTCCTCCGCCTTCCTCATCTGTGCGAGCGCCTCATCGACGTCGTGCAGCTGGCCGAGGCGGCGCTGCAGCCGTGACGCGGATTTGGCGATGCGCTCGGCGCGCTCTCCGAGGAGCGGCGAGAACGTCTCCGCGGAGTAGCGCAGCCGCTTGAAGCGGATCCGGAGCGCGTGCATGGCCGCGCCGTCGCTCGGATGGCTCGCGGCGAGCGCGCGCACGTCCTCCAGGGCATCGCCGATCGCCAGCCGCGCGAGCGCCTCGGCGCCGCGCTTCTTCGCCTTCTTGCGCGAGATGCGCCGCTCGAGGCGCGCGAGGTGCCGCTCCAGCCGCAGCCTCCCGCCCTTCGTGGGCGCGTCGGCCCGCGTGGCGCCCACCGGCGCGTAGGCCCGCGTCTCACCGGTGCCGCCCGCCGGCGCCTCGGCCCGCGGCGCGCCCTCGTCGCCCGGGTGGTCGCGCCGGAGCAGCTCGACGATGTGGGCCCTCGCCTCGTGCTCGCGGGGCGAGCGCTGCGCGACCCAGGCGGCGACGGCCGCCCGCGCCGCCTCGCCCAGATCGAGCGCGGTGAGCGTCTCGCGCAGCACCTCCTCGTCGCGCAGCGTCCCGGTCGCCCGCGCGAACTCCCGGAGCCCATCGGCGGCGGGGCGGATCCGCTTTCTGCCGTAGATGCGGCGCGCCGGCTTGAGCAGCGTCCGGAGCCGGCGCAGCGAGACCCGGAAATCGTGCACCGCCTCCGCGTCCGGCTCGGCGTCCTCGCCCTGCGCGCTCGTGGCGACGACGCGCCGCGCATCGGCGCGGACGTTCTCGATGTGGGAGAGCAGCACCGGCCCCAGGAAATCCCGCGCGGAGAGCTTCGCCCGGCCGCCGCCTTTCCCGCCGCCGTCCGCCTTCGGGGCGCCCCCCTCGAGCGGCGTCACAGCCGCGTGAGCGCCACCGTCACCAGCGGTCGCCTCCCGAGCTTCGCCTCGATCGTCCGGCGCGCCGCGAGCCGGGCGACCTCGATGATGTCGTTGTCCCGGCGCCGCGCGCGCGGCTCGCAGTCGTTCACCGCCTGCGCGACCGCGCGCGCCGCGGCCCGCAGCGCGCTGCCCTCGAGCTCCCCGATGACCCCGCGGGCGAGGACCTGCGGCGGCGCCGCGAGGGCGCCGTGCACGTCGACGACCAGCGACACGAAGGCCACCCCGGCGCGACCGAGGTTCGCGCGCTCCCGGAGGACCTCCTCGCCGAGCTCCTGGCCTCCCGCCGTCGCCACGCGGCCGGTGACGGCCCGGCCGCTCCGGCCGAGCGGCTGTGTCTTGCCGATCTCGACGACGTGGCCGTTCTCAGCGACGAGCACCTCGGCCACGCCGCGCTCCCGCGCGAGCGCCGCGTGCCGGGTCAGGTGGTGCAGCGCGCCGTGCACGGGGAGGAAGCTGCGCGGCTGGGTGAGGTCGATCATGCGCGCCTGCTCTGTCCGATGCGCGTGACCGCTCGCGTGCACGCGCCGGTCCGTCGACCACGTCACGAGCTCGACGCCGAGGCGGAGCAGACCGGCCATCATGTCGACGACCGGACGGTCGTTGCCAGGGATGACGCGGCTCGAGAGCACGACCCTGTCCCCCTCTTCGAGGCGCAGCAGCGGGTGCGTCCCCGACGCAAACCGCATCAGCGCGGAGGACCGCTCGGCCTGGGTGCCGCTCGCGACCACGAGGAGCCGCTCGCGCGGCATGGAGGAGGCGACCTCGGGCGGGACGAGCAGGTCGCTCGGCCACGGGAGCCGCCCCACCGCCTGCGCGGCCCGCACGTGCGTCTGCACGCTGCGGCCGAGGAGGCAGATCTTGCGGCGCGCGCGGACCGCGGCCTGGCCGAGGGCGAGCAGGCGCTGGACGTTGGAGGCGAAGACGCCGACCACGACGCGCGCCGGCGCGGTCTCGACGAGCTCCGCGAGCGCGTGGGCGACGTCGCGCTCGCTCCCCGCCTCGCCGGGCGAGTCCACGTTGGTGCTGTCGGACAGGAGCAGCCGGATCCCGGCGTCGCCGAGCGCGCGGAAGCGGGCCTCATCGGTCGGCTCGTTGTCGAGCGGCGTCGGATCGAGCTTGAAGTCCCCGGTGTGGACGACGAGCCCCGCGGTCGTGTGGATCGCGAGCGCCGTGGCGTCGACGATCGAGTGCGTCACGCGGAGCGGCTCCACGACGAAGCCGCCGATGGCGACCTCGCGCCCGACCTGCGTCGGCAGCAGCCGCACCTTGTCCTCGAGCGCGTGCTCCGCGAGCCGGTAGCGCACGAGCTCCAGCGCGTGCGGCGGGCCCCAGACGGGGACGTCGAGGTGCCGCAGGAGGAAGGGCAGCCCGCCGATGTGGTCCTCGTGGCCGTGCGTCAGCACGACGCCGCGCACCCGGTCGCGCAGCGCGAGCACGTGGTCGAAGCGCGGGTGGTACACGTCGACGCCGAGGTCCGAGCTCGGGAACGTCACCCCGCAGTCGATGAGCAGCACGCCATCGGCCTGCTCGAGCGCGAGGCAGTTCATCCCGACCTCGCCGAGCCCTCCGAGAGGCACGAGCCGCAGGGTGGACGGGGCTGGCGGGAGGAGCTGGCTCGGGGCGGGGGCGCTCTGCTCGGGATGCACGTTCGGTGAGGGGGTCTGCCACCCAGGGCGCCGGGGGCCCACGGCCCGCGGCTTGCTGAGCTGGTCTGTAAGAGAGAGGACGGCTTCTCCAAGACCTAGCCGAGATCGGCTCGCCGTCCCCTTCGAAACTTGGAGCGACAGTGTAGCCACAGGGTGGCCCCTTGCGTCACGCTCTCTCTTTCCAGCGCCGACGCGAAGCCTGGCGGCGCGGCGTCGCCCCGCTCGGACCGGTTCCTGCGCACCTTGTCTTCTTCGCCGCCTGACCGCCGCCCGAGGGCGGACGCCGAGCCCCCTTTTCCCCTGAACGTTCCGAGGAGCCACCGGTGATCGCTGCCCTGTTCGTCAATCTCCTCCGCCTGCTGCTGCTCCCGGTCAGCGCGCTTCGCTGGGCGTTTGCTGCACCGCGGGGCGGGTATGTCGTCCTCGAAATCGACGGCCGCGTGGTCGATCTGCAGCCTCCCCGGGTCCGTCTCGGCCTCTGGTGGCGTCCCGGGAAGAGGGCTCCGCTCTCGGTGGAGCGCGTCCGGGAGCTCGGCAAGCACCTGAGGAAGGACCCGCGCCCGGCGGGGCTGCTGCTCCGGATGCGGTCGGTCCATGCGGGGCCTGCGGTGCTCGCCTCGCTGCGGGACGCGCTCCTCGAGATCCGGGCAGGGGGCAAGGACGTCGTGGCGTACCTGCCGAGGGGCGCCGACACAGCGATGCTCCTGCTCGCCTCGGCCGCGCGCGCCGTCGTCGTGGGGCCCGAGACGCTTGTGTCGCCGCTCGGGTTCGCGGTGGAGGGCCGCTACGTGCGCCGCGCGCTGGAGCAGGTCGGCGTCGAGCCCGAGGTGTTCGCGAAGGGCATGTACAAGAACGCCGGCGAGGTGCTCGTGCGCGACACGATGAGCACGGAGCAGCGCGAGCAGGTCGGCGCCCTGCTCGACGCGCGCCTCGGCGACCTGATCGCGGCGCTCGCCCAGGGGCGCCGCGTCGACCGCGAGACGGCCGCGCGGTGGATCGACGAGGCCCCCTACGGCGCGGAGCAGGCCGTGGCGCACGGCATCATCGACGCGGTCGCGTACGAGGACGAGCTCGAGCACATGCTCGCGTCGGGGCTGCTCCCGGGCACGACCGCGCCGCGCCGCGCCGAGGCCTCCGCCGGAGGCTCGGCGGGCGCGGGAGCTCTTGCGGCGGGTCGGGACGCGCGGGTCCGCCTCGTGGCGGCGGGCCGTTACCTGAGCGCGCGGCGCGGGCTGTCGCTGCGGCCGATGCTGCCGCGCCCCATCCTCGGCGTCGTCGAGGTGCACGGCGCGATCGTCAGCCGCGCCCGCTTCCGGGGGGCCTCGCTGGCCAGCGAGGAGCGGCTCGTCGCGAGCCTGCGCGCGGCGCGGCAGAACCCGCGCATCCGGGGGGTCATCCTCCACATCGACTCGCCGGGCGGCTCCGCGCTCGCGTCCGACCGGATCCACCACGAGGTCACGCGGCTCGCCGAGGTGAAGCCGGTCGTGGCGTGCATGTCGAACGTGGCGGCGAGCGGCGGCTACTACGTGGCGGCGGCCGCGCACGCGATCATCGCGCAGCCGCAGACGATCACGGGGAGCATCGGCGTGGTCTCGGCGCGCTTCGCGCTCGGTCCGCTGCTCGAGCGCCTCGGCGTCTCGACCGACGTCGTGAAGCGCGGCGCGCGGGCCGACCTGTTCTCCCCGTCGCGCAGGCTCGACGCGGGGGAGCGGGCGGTGGTGGAGCGCGAGCTCGACGCGATCTACGCGACGTTCCTCCGCGTGGTCGCGCGCGGCCGGAGGCGTCCGGTCGAGGAGATCGAGCCGCTCGCGCAGGGGCGCGTCTACAGCGGCGCCGAGGCGCAGGCGCGCGGGCTCGTCGACATGCTCGGCGGGTTCGAGCGGGCGCTCCACGAGCTGCGTCAGATGATCGGGCCGAAGGCGGCCGCCATCGAGCCGGTGATCGTGCGCGCGTCGCGGTACATCCCGCCTCCGCCGCTGCTGCCGGCGCCGGTGCCGACGCTGCTCGAGCTCGTCGGGCTGCGCGGGGTCGCGGAGGAGGTGGCGCTCGCGATCCACTGCGAAGGGGAGAGGGTGCTCGCGTATTGCGCGGAGGCGACGGAGCTCGGCTAGGACGCGGCGGCCGGGCGGGGTGAAGGTGTGTGGGGGGCGCGCGCTGAGGCCCCGCACGCACCCACACCTCGCTCGGCACCATTCGGGGGACAGGACGGTGTGGAACCCATTCCTGGATGGGGAGGATTTCGTCGGGGAGAAGCTGTGCGCAATCTGTGCGCCCGGTGGGTAGCACCTGTTCAGAACTGCTCAGGGATCGCTACGAATCCCGCGACGAACGGGCAGACCCCATATGTGGGCCCTGTTCGGCCGGAGATCCCAAGATGTAGCGGTTCTCCTTGACGCACGGGCCCTTCGCGGGTTTGACTAGCTCGCGGTCAGGCGCTCCCGAATGTCGGCGCACGCCTTTCAGGCATCGCACCTGGACCTATGCTCACTGGCCGGAACACGGAACGTTTGAGCAGGTAGCAGGGGAGAAGCGACGGGACCTGTGGAGATCCGAGGCGATGAGGCCTCGGCGTTCTCCCGGGAACTATTTGTGCTTTTGGTAGGACCCGAGTGACCGCCCGGTGCGGTGGCTCACAGGAGGACTTGGAAATGGCCCAGTCGGCAGTTGTGGGTGACGGCGGTAAGCTTCCCGTCGGGAACGGCAAGATGACGGCGCGGATGAAGGAAGATGCAGGGGCCCGTCCGGTGACCGGGGGGGCTGCCAAGGCGCAGACCGACGGCGCGGCCGCGAAGAAGGCCGCGAAGAAGGGGGCCTCGCGGCCGCGCGGGCTCGGGTTCGACCGGCGGTTCACGCACCGCGGCGCGGACCCGCTCGACGAGGTCACCTGGGAGCGCCGCTCGAGCATCATCACCAACCCGGACGGCTCGGTCGTCTTCAAGATGGAAGGGGCCGAGATCCCCGCCGGCTGGTCGCAGCTCGCGACCGATATCGTCGTCTCCAAGTACTTCCGCAAGGCTGGGATCCAGGGCAAGAAGGAGCTCGGCGAGACGAGCGTCCGCCAGGTCGTCCACCGGCTCGCGCGCACCATCCGCGAGGCGGGCGAGCGCTTCGGCGGCTACTTCGCCTCCACGAAGGACGCGGACTCCTTCGAGGCAGAGCTCTCGTACCTGCTCGTCCACCAGTACGGCGCGTTCAACTCGCCCGTGTGGTTCAACTGCGGGCTCTTCCACCGCTATGGCATCGAGGGCTCGGGCGGCAACTACGCCTGGAACGAGGCCTCGGCCGACGCGGGGAACGGGGGCGCCGTGGCGAAGTCGGGCGCATCCACGAGCCGAACGAGCACGGCGGGAGCGGTCGACGAGATCATCGAGACCCGGAACGCCTACGAGCGGCCGCAGTGCTCGGCGTGCTTCATCCAGGCGATCCAGGACGACCTGATGAGCATCTACGACCTCGTGAAGAGCGAGGCCCGCCTGTTCAAGTACGGGTCGGGGACGGGGACGAACTTCAGCGCGATCCGCGGGAAGCAGGAGAAGCTCTCGGGCGGCGGGACGAGCTCGGGGCTCATGAGCTTCCTCGAGGTGTTCGACCGCGCCGCCGGCGCGACAAAGAGCGGCGGCACGACGCGGCGCGCCGCCAAGATGGTCTGCCTCGACATGGACCACCCGGAGATCGTCGACTTCATCCAGTGGAAGGTCCGCGAGGAGAAGAAGGCGATGGCGCTCATCGCCTCGGGGTACCCCTCCGACTTCAACGGCGAGGCGTACCACACCGTGAGCGGGCAGAACTCGAACAACTCCGTGCGCGTGAGCGACGAGTTCATGCGCGCGGCGGCGACGGCCGCGTCGTGGGAGACGCGCTCCCGGACGACCGGCGAGGTCGTCGACACGCTGAGCGCGAAGGATCTCTGGCGCCAGATCGCCGAGGCGGCGTGGGGCTGCGCCGATCCGGGCGTGCAGTACGACACGACCATCAACCGCTGGCACACCTGCCCGAACACGGCGCGCATCAACGCCTCGAACCCGTGCTCCGAGTACATGTTCCTCGACGACTCGGCCTGCAACCTGGCGAGCCTGAACCTCACCAAGTTCCTCGGCGAGGACGGCTCGTTCGACATCGAGGGCTACCGCCACGCGGTGCGGGTGTTCTTCGTCGCGCAGGAGATCCTTGTCGACTTCTCGGCGTACCCGACCCGGGGCATCGCGAAGAACTCGCACGACTACCGCCCGCTCGGGCTCGGCTACGCCAACCTGGGCACCCTGCTCATGCTGCAGGGCATCCCGTACGACTCCGACCAGGGCCGCTCGGTGGCGGGCGCGCTCACCGCGATCCTGTGCGGCCACGCTTACCGGGTCTCGGCCGAGGTGGCCGCCGCAAAGGGGCCGTTCGCCGGGTTCGCGAGGAACCGCGAGCCGATGCTCCGGGTGATGGGCATGCACCGCGACGCAGCCTACGCGCTCGACCGCGACCGCTGCCCGGAGTCGCTCTGGCGGGCGGCGTGCGCCGACTGGGATGAGGCGGTCCGGATCGGGCAGGAGCACGGCTACCGCAACGCCCAGGCGACGGTGCTCGCCCCGACCGGCACCATCGGCCTGCTGATGGACTGCGACACGACGGGCATCGAGCCCGACTTCGCGCTCGTGAAGTTCAAGAAGCTCGCCGGCGGCGGCTACTTCAAGATCGTGAACCAGTCCGTCCCCGAGGCGCTCCGGCGGCTCGGCTACCCCGAGGCCGAGGTGCAGGAGATCGTCGCCTTCGTCTCCGGCACGAACACCCTCCTGGCGGCGCCGCACGTGAACCGGGCGTCGCTCAAGGCCAAGGGGCTCAACAACGACGACCTCGCGAAGATCGAGGCCGCCATCCCCGGCGTCTTCGATCTGGAGCTCGCCTTCGGCCCCTGGATCCTCGGCGAGGAGACCTACGACCGGCTCGGCGTCTCCAAGGAGTCGCGGGCGCGCTTCAGCTTCTCGCTGCTCCAGCACCTCGGCTTCTCGCCCGCGGAGATCGAGGAGGCGAACGAGACGATCATCGGCCGCATGACGGTGGAGGGGGCGCCGCACCTGCGCGAGGAGCACTACGCGGTGTTCGACTGCGCCAACCGCTGCGGCAAGAAGGGCCGGCGCTACCTCGCGCCGATGTCGCACGTCCGGATGATGGCCGCGGCGCAGCCGTTCCTGTCGGGCGCCATCTCGAAGACCGTGAACCTGCCGAACGACGCGACGGTCGAGGACGTGCAGCGGATCTACGAGGAGGGGTGGCGCCTCGGGCTCAAGGCGGTCGCGCTCTACCGCGACGGCTGCAAGGCGTCCCAGCCGCTCTCGTCCACGAGCGACAGCAAGTCGACGGAGACCAAGGGCAAGGCGGACAAGGCCGAGATCGCCGGCCCCGTGCTCCAGGCGGCGACCGCGCTGGCCAGCCAGGCGCGCCCGCGCTCGCCCTCGGCGGCGGCGCCCGAGCGGTTCCGCCTGCCGAGGAAGCGCAAGGGCTTCACGCAGGAGGCGCGCGTCGGCGGGCACAAGATCTACCTCCGCACCGGCGAGTACGACGACGGGACGCTCGGCGAGATCTTCATCGACCTGCACAAGGAGGGGGCCGCGTTCCGCTCGATGATGAACTGCTTCGCGATGGCGGTGTCGATCGGGCTCCAGTACGGCGTGCCGATCGAGACCTTCGTCGAGCAGTACACCTTCACTCGCTTCGAGCCGCAGGGCGTGGTCGAGGGGCACGACTACGTGAAGTTCTCGACCTCGATCGTGGACTACCTCTTCCGCGTGCTCGGGGTCGAGTACCTGAACCGCTACGATCTGGCCCACGTGCAGCCGGTCACCTCGGCCATGGAGGACCCGGTCGAGTCGCGGGCGCAGGAGAGCGGCGTGGCGTCGTTCTCGCAGACCTCCCCGGCGTCGGCGCTGCTCGAGGGCGGGGGACGGGCGTCGAGCGCGCTCGACGCGCAGCTCGAGGACATGATGGGCGACGCGCCGGTCTGCGACGGCTGCGGGCACATCACCGTGCGCAACGGGGCCTGCTACAAGTGCCTCAACTGCGGCAACAGCATGGGTTGCAGCTGAGGGGCGACGGGCGGGGGTTGTGGGGATGAGGGAGGGGCCGGCGGGGGGGCCCCTCCCACGAACTCGCGCCTGTTGGCGGCCAGTGCCGCTAGTGCCTCGTGAACGGGAAGGCCGGGACTGGAAGGCCCCGCTGCGCCAGAGCGGCGTCAGGCGAAGTGATCGTACCCCCGCGCCGCGAGGCTCGTGAGCTGCCCGTCCGGTCCGACCAGCGCCACGTCGCTCGTGCCCTCCTCGCGCGGCGCGCAGCGGCCGATCGTCACGAAGCCGGGGAGCGCGCCGACGTCGGGCCCTGCGACCGCGATCGCGTAGTCCTCGCCCCCGTACAGCGCGAGCTCCAGCGCATCAGCGCCGAGCAGCGCGGCGGCCTCGCGGAGATCCGAGCCGACGAGCGCCCCGGGATCGAGCAGCACGCGCACGCCGCTCGCGCGCGCGAGGTGCGCCAGATCCGCGGCGAGACCGTCGGAGATGTCGATCGCCGCGCGGGCGCTCGCGGCCGCGCGGCGGCCCGCGTCGATGCGCGCCGCCGGCCGGCGAAATGCCCGGATCGCCAGCGCGGCCGCCGCGCCGGACGGCGCGATGCCCCGGTCGAGCAGCGCAAACCCCGCTGCGGCCAGGCCGACCGGCCCCGCCAGCGCGAGCGTGTCGCCGGGGCGCGCGCCGTCGCGCCGGAGCGGCGCGGCCGCGACGCCGAGCGCCGTCGTGGTGATCGAGATCTCGCCGCCCCGGGAGAGGTTCCCGCCGATGACCGCCGTGCCGATCTCGTCGCACGCGGCGCGCTGGCCCGCGGCGAGGGCGCCGAGCTCGTCGTCGCTCACGTCCGGAGGCAGCACCAGCGCGGCGAGCAGGCCGACCGGGCGCGCCCCCATCGCGGCGAGATCGCTCGCCGCCGCCATCGTCGCCCGGTAGCCGAGTTCCTCGAAGCTCAGGAGATCGCGCCGGAAATGCACGCCCTCGACGGCGCTGTCGACCGTCCAGACGAGCGGCGCCGCGGCGCCCGGGAGCGCCCCGCCCTGCGGTGCCGCGGGCGCGAGGATCGCGGCGTCGTCGCCGATGCCGCAGAGCACGTGCTCGCCGGCCGCACCGCCGAGCACGGCGCGCAGCAGCTCGATGCGCTTCCACTCGGAGCGCCCGCTCATGGAAACCCGCTCATTGAAAGATGGGCGGCACGACGCTGTTCTTCGCCGGCGAGCCCGCGACCGTGGGCAGCTTGACCACGAACACGGTGCCGCGCGGCTCGTTCGGCTCGATGCGGACCGTGCCGCTGTGCGCCTCGACCAGGCGCTTGACGATCGAGAGGCCGAGGCCCGTGCCGCCGTGCTCCCGGGTCGAGCTCTGATCGATCTGGTAGAACGGGTCGAACACCTTCAACCGCTCGCCAGGAGGAATGCCGATGCCCGTGTCCACGACGCGGATCTCGACCGCCTGCTGGAGCGGCGCGACGAGCACCAGCCCGGGGAGGTCGTCCGTGTCCTCGCTCACGGCGCGGGCGACGAGCTGCACCTCGCCCCCGGCCTCGGTGAATTTCACCGCGTTCTCGACGAGGTTGATGAACACCTGCCGCAGCCGATCGCTGTCCCCGAGCACCGGCGGGAGATCGCTCTCGGCGCGGATCCGGAGCTCGACGCCCTTCTTCGAGGCGGCCGGCGTCATCGTCGACGCCGCCTCGATGAGCACCGGGCCGACCGCCACCTCGGTGCGGTGCACGATCAGCGTACCGCTCTCCAGCTTCGAGAGATCCAGGAGGCTCATGATGAGCCCGAGCAGCTGCTCGCTCTTCGACCGGATCGTATCGATGAACTCGCGCTGCTCACCGGTCAGGGGCCCGCCGATGCCCTCGGCGAGCATCTCGCTGTAACCCATGATCGACGTGAGCGGGGTCCGGAGCTCGTGCGACACCGTGGCGAGGAAGTTCGACTTGAGCCGGTCGAGCTCCTTCAGCCGCTCGTAGGCCTGCTCCAGCTCGGCGTTCTTCTGCGAGAGCTCACGGAAGCTCTCGCGGATCGACGCGACGTGCATCGTCGACGTGAGGAGCGATTTGTGCCCGCTGAACAGGATGAGATCGAGGACGGCGCGGAGGTGATCCGCGATCTCGCCGAGCCGCTCCGGCCGGAGCCGCGGCAGCCCCTCCGCGGCGCGCGCGAGCTGGGTCTGCGCCGCCGCCGTGAGCTCGGCAGCGGGAGGCTCATCGACGCCCTCGGGCAGGTACGGGCCGAGGATCGACCGGCCGATCGCGCGCCCGTCGTACTCGATCGGGAACACCTGGTAGAGCGCGCCGGCGAAGCGGGGATCCGTGTGCTCGCCGACGGCCGCCGCGCCGCGCCGCTGCGCCCGATCCGCCCGCGCCGCGCCGGTCCGCGCGGTCTCCGGCTCGTCTCCGGCCGGGCCGGCCGGCGTCGCGAGCGTCGCGAGCGCGCCGGACTCCGCGAGCGCGCCGGACTCCGCGAGCGTCGCGCCGTTGATCGACTGGATCCCGATCGGCAGCCCGAACAGCTTGTGGAACGAGGCCGCCATCTCGCCGAGGGCCTGGCGATCCACGAGATCCTCGAGCGAGAGCGGGCCGATGCCGACCAGATCGACGACCGGCGCAGCCGCAGGGGGCGGCAGCGTCGAGGGCTCGGGCGCGCTGCTCGGCGCTCCGTCGCGCTTCGAGGAGCTGGGCGCGTCCGCGACGCGGGCCGACGGTACCGGCGCGGAGCTCGGCGCATGGAGGAGATCCTCGTCGTCGAGGCCGAAATCAGCCGGCGTCCCCTTGTGGGCGTCGGGCCTCATGGAACGATCCGGGAGCTCTTCTCGAGGCTGCCGCCCATGCGCCTCGCCAGGAGCTCGCTCACCGAGCTCGTCACCCCGAGCTGGCGCACCGCGCTGTTGAGGAGCTCCTCGCCGCTGATCGACAGCCGCTTCGAGAGCTGGTGCGTCTGATCGAGCGTCTCCCACGTGAGGTGGAGCAGGCCCATGAACGTCTCCACCGTGCCCATGCCGCGGGTCGCGATGGCCCTGTACACCGGCTCCTTGCCCCGCGCGGCGAGGCGCGCCAGCTCCTCGTCGCTCCGGATGTCGGGGAGGTCGCGCTTGTTGAACTGGATGACGAGCGGCATCCGCGCGAGATCGAGGCCGTTCTCCCGCAGGTTCTGGCGGAGGTCGAAGAACGCGTCGGCGTTGCGCTGCGTCTCCGTGAGCTGGGAGTCGGCGATCAGCGCGACCCCATCTGCGCCCTGGAGCACGAGCCGCCGCGTGGCGGCGTGCATCGGTTGACCGGGCACGGTGAACAGCTTGATGCGGAGCGAGACGTCGCCGTCCTTCGCGCGGAAGGTGAGCGGCAGGAGATCGAAGAACAGCGTGCGATCGTCCTGTGTTTCGAGCGTCATCAACCGTCCGCGGGCGTCCGACCCGGCGAGCCCGTGCAGCGAGACGAGGTTCGTCGTCTTGCCGCTGAGCGCCGGGCCGTAATAGACGAGCTTGATCGTCACTTCACGGGCTGCGAAGTCGAGCTGCACAGCCGCATTCTCGCATGAGCGGCGGACGATTGGATATGGCCACGGCGCCCGGCCGAGGATGCCGGGCCGGGCAGCGCCTCCTCCCTTGTCAGGAGGCGTGCGCCCCGCTCAGGCCGAGCCGCCGGGCGCGTTGGGCACGCTGGACACGGGGGGAGGGATCAGCTTGCTCTCGCCGTTCTCGATGGTCCAGAGCGCGCTCCGCAGCCCCTCCAGGCGCCCCGTCAGGGTCTGGAGCGCCTCGGCCTGGGCGTCGCACGCCTTGAGCTGGCTCTCGCTGCTCGGCTCGGAGCGGACCCGCTCCTCGCGGGCCGCCTGGAGCACCTCGATGACCTCCCGGTGCAGCTCCTGGCCTGCCGTGACCACCCACGCGTCGAGCCGGCTCGCGAACTCCTGGATCATCTCGTCGAGCTTGGGCCCGATCCGGGTGGCGGCCTCGCGCAGGGCGATCGGCGCCATCTCCTTCGCCTTCTTGCGGGTCTCGGCCTCGACCTTGTCCTTTACGTACACGGCCAGGACCGGCGCCGCGAGCGCCAGGATCCCGCCGAGCAGGGCGTTCGTGAACATCACGCCGAGGCCGATCGTGAAGAGCGCGAAGACGCCGACGTCGTAGCCGAACGTGTCGACCTCGACGTTCGGCGTCTTCACGTCGCCCCCGAGCGCCTCGCTGACCCGCTTGGCCACGTCGTGCGCGTCCTCTCGGACGAGCGCGATCGTCTTCTCGGCGAGCGCCTCGAGCGCCGTGGCGATCTCCTTCGTCTCGGCCTGCGCCCACTCGGCCAAGGTGCGCTCCAGGAACGCGCCGAGGTAGACCTTGATCTCGTCGGTCTGGGCCTCGTCGATGATCGCCGGCAGCTGCCGGAGCACGTCGTCGACGAAGCGATCCAGATCGCGGCGCACCCACGCCCGGATGGCGCTCACCTCCTCGCGGATGCCGGCGCGCCGCTCCTCGATGGTGCGCGACTGGCCGGCCAGATCCTTCTCGATCATCTCGATGCGACGGCTGAGCTCTTCGCGCGACATCGCGGCCGCCCGCCGCCGCGCGTCGACGCCCTTGCCGAGCAGGCGCGAGGACTCGAGGCCCTCGCCGAGCGCGTTGTCGAGGAGGATGCGCCCGCGCTCCTCGGCGAGGAACCGCGTCAGGTGATCGAGCAGCTCCGGCATCCCGCTGCCGGCCCGATCCGCCTCCAGCGCCCGCTCGCTCGAGATCGGGAAGACCACCGGCGTCTTCACGAGCTTCCCGAGCTCGCTCCGGATGTAGGCGAGCGCCTCGACCTCCTCGTCCTGGCTCCAGATGTCGCGCTTCGTCACGACGAAGAGGATCTTGTCGCGGGACTGCCCGAGCAGCTTGTCCTGGAGGAAGACGCGCTCGCTCTCCTTGAGCGGCTGGCCGGCGTCGATGAGGAACAGCACGGCGTCCGACCGCGGGATGTAGCTGTAGGTGATGTCCGCCCGCTGGAGCGAGAGATCGTTCACCCCGGGGGTGTCGACGAGGACCACGCGCTCGCGCAGGAGCTCGGCCGGGTACCCTACCTCGAGGAATTTGACCTCGCCGGCGCTCGACGAGCGCTCTCCGCCGACGGTGAAGGCCCGCACGTCCTCGAAGGGCAGGCCCACGCGCTCGCCCGACGCGTAGACCACCTCGGCGCGCGGCTCGGCCGCGTACTCGAGGTGGTGGATCACCGCCGTCGTGGGCGTCACGCCGACGGGCAGGATCGAGGCGCCGAGCAGGGCGTTCACGAAGGTCGTCTTGCCGTGGTTGAACTCGCCGACCACGACGAGGTGGAACCGATCGGCCTCGAGCTTCTTCACGAGATCGTTCGCGATGCGCGTCGCGACGCTCTTGGCGCCGAGGGCCTCGGCGAACTCCACGAGCTCCCGGAGCGCCCCGGTCACGTCGTCTTTGCGGCTGTGGAAGGATTCGAGCATGTGCGTTGGACCTCGGCCTTGGGTCGGGAGCCAGGAGGAGAGAGCCCCTCAGCCCCAGATCTTGATGACTTCGTGCACCTTCTCGTCGACCTCCTCCATGGAGAGGCCGCCCGCGCCGAGCCCGGCGTGGCGCTGGTAGAGCTCGCTCTCGGCGAAGGCCCGGAGCGCCAGGACGCGCTTCGGCAGCCACGGGTGGTTGGCCGTGAACTCGGCGAACCTGCCGATGCCGCCCTTGCCCTCCTCGTGCTGGGCGATGAACGCCTCGAGGTTCAGCTCCTCGTAGAGCTTGGTCGAGCCGAGCGCGAGCTTGGTGAGCGCGCGCGTCGAGACGTCGAGGCTCTTCGCGCAGAGCAGCCCGGCGCGGTCGCAGGTGACCTCGGCCCGGCGCGACCAGCCGGAGAGCGCGATCATCGCCGGGCCGACGATCCACTTCACGAAGACCGACGCCATCCGCGTCAGGTAGTGCATCGCGGTCAGGTAGACGACGTGGCTGTTGTGGATGTGGCCGCACTCGTGGCCGATGACGCTGAGCAGCTCGTCGTCGGTGAAATGGTCGACGAGCGCCGAGTGCACCATGATGAACGAGTCGTCGTTCGTGCCGTAGGTGGCGGCATTGAGGTAGGGGCTGTTGACGATGTAGAGCGTCGGGATCGCGATCCCGAGCGTGTCGGCGCAGCGGAGCGCGAGGTTGTGGACGCGCGGGAACTGCGTGGGGCCGACCTTCACGGCGTGGCCGAGGAGCTCGTTCTTGCCGACCGTCTTGAACAGCCTGACCGCGGCGGTCACGGCGAGCTCGACCGGACGCATCTTCTCGAAAGCGAGCCGCGTGTTCTTATCGGACACATAGGCATACGCGTTTCCAGCGCCGTCCCCGCCGCCCGCGCGCTGGCCCTTCCGTCTCTCGATGAAGCCCTTGAAATCGAGCGTTCCGACCTGTGCCATCCGGCGAAGGTAATGGCCAGGCCGCGGACGCGCAACGCCGCCCTCGCCCGGCGTCGTGAACTTAACGCAAAATCACGGGGCGACCTTCGCGCACACCCCGCGTCGGACGCGAGCTGGCGCAAATCAGGCGAGAGCAGACGTGAGCTGACGCGATCAGACGCGATCAACGCGAAGCAGCGCGAGCAGCCCCTCCGAGCCGAGGCGCTCGAGCGTCCGCTGCCGCGCGAGGAAGCGCCGGAAGTCCTTGTAGACACCGCTGCCCTTCGGGCGGAGCTCGAAGTCGGTGATCCGCGTGATGGAGAACCTCAGCGCGGCGACCAGGCTCTCGTGGAAGATCCGGCCACGCTCCTCGGTTGAAAGCGGCCGCACCGACGTGTAACCGGCGGCGAGCGCGGCCGCGAGCTCCGGGTCGAGGTCGTCGCCGAAGCACCACGCCAGCATCGTGACGGCGAGATCGAAGACGGCGCTCCCGCGCGAGGCGCTCTCGAAATCGAGCAGCGCCGAGATCTCGCCGTCCTGCCAGAGCACGTTGTCGCGAAAGAGATCGCCGTGGATCAGCGTCTCGGGTCCGGACGTCCGCGGCGCCGCGGCGCGCATCCGCTGGAGCCGGCCGGTGAGCTCGTCCACGGCGGCGGCCACCTCGGGCGGGAGGGTCGAGGCGGGAGGGCCGGCGGCCGGCGCGGCGCTCGCGGCGGATCCGGGCGCACGGAGGCCCTGGAGCCGCTGGTCGAGGCTGTCGAGGTCGAACCGGCTCGCGTTCGCCCCCTCGAACGACGCGCCGACGAGGTGCACGCGCGCCAGGGCCGCGCCGACGCGACGGGTCGCTTCGGGCGTGACGCGCGCCTGGCAGAGCGACTCGCCCGCGACCCACGGGAACAGCGCGACCGGCTTGCCGGCGTGCTCTGCGATGAACGCGGCGCCCTCCGACCCGGACGTCGCATCCCGGCGCCGGAGCGGCTGCGGCGTGGCGACGCCGCCGGCCGCGAGGTGCTCCAGCATGAGCGCCTCGCGCGAGGCCGCATGGAGTTGCTGCTCCTCGTAGACCCGCAGGAACGCTTGCCCGCGGCCGTCGGCGAGCGTCAGCGCGAAGTTCGAGTTCACGCTCCCGGCGAGGAGGCCGCGCACGTCGGCGATCTCCAGGCCGTAGAGCGCGCCGATGCGGCGGGCATCTGCGAGCGAGAGGGGGGTCAGGATGGCCATCGTGGGCACGGTTGCCACGGCTCGCGCGCGGCCTCCACAGGAACCTGGAGGAGCACGCCGAGCGAGAGACGCGACGAGGCGGGAAACGGGAGGGGGCCGAGGGGCCGACAGCGGCGAGCGACAGGAAAATGCGCGCCCCGCGTGAAGATCCGCGGTGGCCCAGGTCGCGGACCGGTTCCGCGTGCGTTATGAATTGAGCGGGAGCGACATCCCCTTCGACTATCGAATGCCCACCATCTACGGAAACACCACCGGACTCAGCCCTCTCGCCACCAAGACCCTAGAGCGCATCTACCGCCGCAAGGTGCCGCTCGCGAGCCTCGCCACGCCCGAGCTCATCAAGGCGCTCGCCGAAGCGTCGCACGAGGCGGGGCGCCAGGTCGGCGCCCTGGTCCACCGCTCGGGCGAGGTCGACTACGTCGTCGTCGGCGACGCGACCCGGCTGATGCTGCCCGACATCGGGCGCCTCCGCGCCGCGCAGGGGCGCTTCAGGGCGCTCCGGCTCGTCCATACGCACCTCTTCAACGAGCCGCTCACGCGGGACGACCTTGTCGACCTCGTCCGCCTCCGGCTCGACCTGGTCGCGGCCGTGCAGCTCACCCCGCAGGGCGAGCCGAAGACCATCCAGTACGCGTACAACGTGCCGGTCCGCGGGAAGGAAGCGATCACGGTGACCGTGGACGACGCCGACGGCGACGGCCGCGGGAAGGCGGAGCTTCCGTACCGGACCGTGGGCCCCGTCGCGATCGGCCGCGTCGACGTCGATTTCGGCGCGCTCATCCAGGCGCTCGAGGACGAGTTCGCGAAGCGCTCGCGCACGAGGTCGATCGCGGCCAAGGACGGCCGGGCGATCCTCGTGCACGTCGCCGAGAAAGCCAAGACGGGCGCGCTCGCGCGGGCCGAGGAGAGCCTGCGCGAGCTGACCGAGCTCGCCGGCACCGCCGGCGTCGACGTCGCGGACAGGGTGCTTCAGCTGCGCGACCGCATCGATCCGCGGCTCGTGCTCGGCAAGGGGAAGCTCGACGAGGTCGTGCTGCGCGCCTCGGAGCTCGACGCGGAGACGCTGGTCTTCGACCGGGATCTCACCCCCTCGCAGGCCTCGGCGATCGCGAAGCACACGGATCTCAAGGTGCTCGACCGGACGCAGCTCATCCTCGACATCTTCGCCCAGCGCGCAGAGTCGTCGGACGGCAAGCTCCAGGTCGAGCTGGCCCAGCTGAAGTACACGCTCCCGCGCCTCGGGCAGAAGGACGACTCCCTGTCCCGCCTGACCGGCGGCATCGGCGGGCGCGGTCCCGGCGAGACGAAGCTCGAGATCGGGCGCCGCCGCGCGAAGGAGCGCGTCAGCTTCCTGGAGGCGCAGCTGAAGCGGCTCTCCCGGCAGCGCGAGCAGCGCCGCCGCCGGCGCGCCCGGCTCGGCGTGCCGGTGGTCTCGATCGTGGGCTACACGAACGCCGGCAAGAGCACGCTGCTGAACACGCTGACCGGCGCCGATGTATTCGCCGAGAACAAGCTGTTTGCGACGCTCGACACCCGCTCGAGGCGGCTGCGCTTCCCCGAGGAGCGCGAGGTGGTGATCACCGACACGGTCGGCTTCATCCGGGAGCTCCCGAAGGACCTGTTCGCCGCCTTCCGGGCGACGTTCGAGGAAGCCGCCGACGCCGACCTCCTGCTCCACGTCGTGGACGCGAGCGATCCCGCGCGCGATCAGCACATCGAGACGACCGAGGCGCTGCTGACCGAGCTCGATCTCATCGGCATCCCCCGCATCCTGGTGTTCAACAAGGTGGACCTGATCGCCCCGGAGGAGGGGCGGCGGCTGCTCCTCGGGCATCGAGACGCGGTGCTCCTGTCCGCCACGGACAGGGAGACGACGCGGGAGCTGCTCATGAAGCTCGCGGCTCGGCTCAAGAGCCGCTGGGACGAGGCCGCGATGGTGCCTGCCTACGAGGCCGAGGCCGAAGGCGTCGAGCTGGAGGACGGCGGCCTGTTCGAGGGAGAAGCCGAGTCGATGACGGTGCTCGGTCCGCCATCGGGCGCCGGGGAGATCCGCGCGCGTGTGAGAGGGACGTTCGAGGCGTGAGCTCCGCCGGGCTCCTCGAGGAGCCCGGCGGGAGCCGGGGAGAGCTCAGGGCGTCTCGATCTCGTCACACGTGAAGACGAGGCCGAGGCAGTTGCCGCTCGCGCACTCCCCGTCCTCGTCGCACCGCTCGCCGGCCGCCCGCTTGCAAGCGCCCTGGCCGTCGCAAACGTTGACGTCGCTGCAGTCCGCCCCGTCCTCGCCGCCGAGCGGGACGTTCGAGCACGTGCCCTCCGACCCCTCGACGTTGCAGGCCTGGCAGGCCGAGTCGCAGCCGGTGTCGCAGCAGACGCCGTCGACGCAGCTCCCGCTGCCGCAATCGGCCGCGTCCGTGCATTCCTCACCGTTCGCGGCCTTGCACTCGCCCATGGCGTCGCACGCCTGCTTCTCCTCGCAGCCGAGGCCCGGCGTGCCTGCCGGAGCCAGCGCGCAGGTCGCCGCGTCGTCGTCGCAGACATGGCACTTCGCGCACTGCGTGTCCTCCGAGCACTCGGCGAAGCACGCGTTGGCCTCCTGATCGCAGGCGAACGTCTCGCACGACGTCGCCTCGCCGGGCACGCACTCCACCTTGGTCCCGTGGCAGGTGCCGCGGGCTGTCTGGACGCCCTCGGAGCACGTCGCCTCGCCGCACTCGGCCTCGGCCTTCGAGGGGCCGCACGTGCCGTCCTCGTCGCCCGACGCCTTGAGCTCGGCGGTGCAGGCGTCGCAGTCCTCGTCGCAGGCGGCGTTGCAGCAGACGCCGTCGGCGCAGGAGCCGCTCGCGCAGTCGTCCTCTGCCTTGCACGCCTTGGCGATCTCGCACTGCGGGCAGGTGGGGCCACCGCAGTCGACGTCGGTCTCCTCGCCGTTCTTCGTACCGTCAGCACAGCCGTTGGTGACGCCGTCGTCCCCCGGGATGCGCGAGCGGTCGACCGTGGCGATGAGCTCGCAGCCCATCCCGAGGGTCGAGAGCGCGCCGGCGCAGAGCGCCATCGCGAGAAGGTACTGGTTCTTCCACATAGTAGTCCCCTTAGAAGGTAAACCGCGCGGCGGCGCCGCCGCCTGTCGGGCTGACGAACGGAGTGACGAACGCCTTCTTCGTCACGCTCGAAGCTGCGGCCTTCGGCTCGGCCGTCGCGTCATCGGTGAGGAGCAGGACCGCGCCGGTGACGCCGAACGTGAGCGCCACAGCGAAGGACATGTCCGAGATGAGCGCGAAGCGGTCGACGCGATCCGCGGCGTCGGTCGTCGGTCTCTCGTCGAAGTCGCCCTTCGCGCTGAGCGCCTGGATGCCGAAGATCGTCCCGACCACGACGCCGGCGCCGGCGAGCCCGAGGGTCACGTAGGCCGGCACCCGAGAGCGCGGCTCGACCGCCGGTGCAGGCGGCGGCGGCTGAGCCGGAGGCACCTCGGCGGCGGGCGGCGGGGTCGGAGGCTGCGCCGGCGCCGCAGCGACCGGCTCAGGCGCCTTCGGCGTCAGCGCGACGCTGACCTCGCGCGTCTCGGCGAAGGTGACCTCGAGCTCCTGGCTCGCGTCGGCGAACCCCTCGGCCGAGACGGTGAGCGTGTGCTTGCCGGGCGGGACCGAGAGCTCCTGGCCGGTCTGGGCCACGCCGTCGACCGTGATCTTGAGTCCCTGCGGCGCCTCCGGAACGGTCGCGACCTTCACCTTCGCCGGCGTCTTCTTCAGGGACTCCACGCGCCCCTGCGCCTCGGTGATCTTGTCCTTGAACTTCTCGGCGTCCGGCTTCGAGTCGAGGAACGACTGCCACGCCGCGACCGCCTCGGTCACGAGCCCCTGCCTGTCGAGCGCGAGGGCGAGCTTGTACTTCGGTGCGGCGCCGGGCACGTGCTCGTCCGCCTGGCGGTACAGGTCGGCCGCGACGGCGTACTCGGCTTTCTCGAACCTGGCTTCGGCTTCCTTGTAGAGCTTCTTCGCCTCGTCCTTCTTCTGCTTTTCCGTCAGCGCCTTCTTCGGCTTGGTGATGGTCACCTTCGCCGCGGGCTCGGCGGCCTTTCCGGGCGCCGCCGTCGCGGGCGTACCGGCCGCAGGCGGCGTCGCGCCGGTCGCGGGCGGCGCTGCGACGGGGGGAGCCGCCTGCGCCGCGGCTGCGGCGGGCTTCGCAGGAGCCGGCGTCGGCGCGGCCCCGGCGGGCGCCTGCGCAGATACCGGGCTGACGTTCGTCAGCGTCAGGAGCCCAGAGACCATCGCCGCCGAGGTCAACATCGTCAGCCGGCCCGATCGTGAACGCATACCGTAAGCCCTCCTCCGCGGATAGTGTCGCGTGGGCGCCCACTTAATCCTTGAAGGCCGCTTTACACAAGGGTTTTCGCGTTCGTTGCATCGCGCGCGCCCTCACGTTCGCGGCGCCGGCGCCCCGGTTCGCCCGCGGCGTCTCCGGACATCAAGGCTCGTCGCCTCGCTCCAGCCATGCAGGGAACCGAAGCCTCGCCTCCAGGCCAAAGCCCGAGGTGGCCTGGCGCATTCGCGCGGCCCGCTCGGCGCCTCGAGGGAGGCTCTCGCGGAGCCGCCGCAGCGCCTCGATGTAGCGCCCGAACCGAGGATCCGAGAAGAGCGCGCTGAGGTCCTCCCGGATGCGCCGTATCGTTCCTGGGCTGACGCCGTGGCTGCTGAAGCTCATGGTCAGTCCGGAGGCGGAGACCACCGAAGGATTGACGAAGCTCGACACCTCCGGGCGATCCAGCGTGCAGACGAGGCGCCCGGCGTCCGCGAGCTCGCGATGGAGGCGCCGCGAGAGCGCGTCGTCGCCCGGCGCGAGGAACACGATCGCCGCGCCGGCGAGGTCGCCGTCCACGAACGGCCGCCGGTGCAGCTCGAGCCGCCCTTCCCGGCTGGCGAGCTCGATCGACGCGTCGACCTGCCCCGGCGCGACGACGGAGACGCGGGCGCCCGCCGAGAGGAGCCGCTCCACGGTGTAGGGCACCTCGCCATCCGCGCCGATGACGAGGGCCCGCCGGCCGTTGAGATCGAGCGCGATGGGAAAGAGGCGCATGAGGGTGGAGTAGACACGAACGGGGACGGCCGCGCAGCGATTGTAGACCGGCGGGCGCGGCGCGCGTGACGGCGGGCGAGCTCGCCGTCCGCGCGGCTCAGCGGCTGGGGGGGCTCTGGGGCGGCGGGGGAGGGCTCGGCGGCGGAGCTGGCGGGAGGAAGGCCTGCGTGCGAAACGCGAGCTTCCTGTCGGCGTTGCCGATGCGCGTCACGAACAGGCCGACGAAGGAGCCGAACAGCGAGTCGCCGGGCCCGATGGCGGTGGAGCCGGGCGGGCGGGTGACCCACCGCTTGATGCGATCGAGCATCTCGGCGCTCATGGGGTTCACCTCGACCAGCACGGCGACGAAATAGCGGCTGCCGTCGCGGACGAGGGATCGCTCGACGAGCGGCAGCTTCCGCGCTTCAGCGCAGTTGCGGAGCACGCCCTCGACGTTGATCGCGACCGTGCTCGACGGACTTCCCGCCTGGATCAGCTGGATCCGGAACACCTCGTCCCAGAGGTCATAGACGATCCGGCAGCTCTTGGCGGCGAGCGCGACGGGGTTGCCCCCGCTCTCGTGGAAGAGGTAGCCGCGCATCGTGATGACGGTGGGGAGCCCGCTGAGCAGCTTCTTCGAGATCTCGCCGTCGACCACGTCGCGGAAGCCGACGGTGAGCTGCACGATCGTCTTGTCGAGCGAGAGGCTCGCCACGCGGATGGGCAGCGCGGCCGGCGTGCCGAGCCCCTGCTGCGCGTCTGCATCCGCGATCTCCTTCGGCCCCTGCCGGCCCTCCGCTCCGCCGGGCCCCTCCTGGGCCGCCGATCGGCGCGCGCCGAGGGGGAGCGCCGCGAGCAGCGCGATCCCGAGCCAGCGCGCCGCGGCGCGACCTGCGCCCGGGCAAATCATTTCCGCTCACCGCGCCGCGCTGGGATCAGCCCGAGCAGGTTCGAGAAGGCGAGCGTCACGCCGCCGATCGCCGTGTCGACCCGCAGACCGAGGTTGTAGGTGATGTCCAGGGGCACGCGGGCGAAGCCCTCGTATCCGGTCGGCGCATCGGTGAGCTCGCGGCGGGTCGCCAGCCCGTACAGGCCGGCGGCGCCGAAGAGGTCGACGCCGTAGATCGAGCCACGGCCGGCATAGACCGGGATCCGGTACTCCGCCTCGAGCTTCGCGGCGAAGTCCCCGTACCGGACCTCGATGATGTCCGTGCCGAGGAAGTTCGGCGGCTGCCTGCGATCGGGGGCAAGGTCGAGCAGCCGATCCGGCAGGAGATCGGTGAGATCGCCGACGTAGAATTTCTCGAAGAAGGGCGCGTCCCCGGCGACGGCGCCGGCGAACGCCTCCACGCGGAGCACGTGACGCAGCGGGAGGCGGAACCAGCGTTGCGCGGCGAACTCGAACTTCTGGTAGCCGTAATCGCTGCCGAACGGCGGGACGCCCACGGTGACCGAGACGGAGGCGAGCGTGCCTTGCGTCGTCAGGAAGGGCGCGTCGCGCGTGTCGTAGTCGATCGCGGCGCGCAGCGACGAGAGCACCGTCTTGCCGCCCAGGATGTCGAAATCGATGGGCTCGCGGCTGTTTCCGCGCATGTGCGAGGCGACCGTGGGCACGGTCGCGTCGATCTGCTCCAGGTGGTGGTCGAGCGACAGCCGCGAGGCGGAGGAGACGTCGTGGCCCGTTCCGAGCGTCGCGCCGAAGCGCTTGTAGGCGACGACCGCGTATCCCGTGACCTCCCGCTGCTCGAGCAGCGGGGACTCGAACGCGACGTCCCGGTTGCCGAAGAAGTCGCGGGCGTCGTTGTAGAGCACCGTCACCGCGGCCGACCAGCGGGTCCCGACGAACGCGGGATCGACGAAGCGGGTCCTCAGGGCGAGCTGGTCCGCCGCGAGGCCGACGCCGGCGCCGAGCGTGATCCCGGTCCCCGCGAGGTTGGTCTCGGCGACCTGCACGCCGGTGAACGCGGAGAGCGGCCGCGCGTTGCCTGCCGTGTCCTCGTCGGCCGCGATGCCGAGCCAGAGATCCTGAACGACGAACGTGTTGCGCTCGACGACGTCGATCACGAGCGTCGCGCTCCCGCGCTCGGCCCCTTTGCGGAGCGACAGCCCGATCGAGGTGAAGAACCCGGTGCCGAGGAGGCGGTAGCGCGTGAGCTCGATCCCCGGATCCTCGACGTCGAGCACGTCCCCCGCGCGAAACCTGACGTAGCGGAGGATCACGCGCGCGGCGGTGCGCACGTTGCCTCGGATCTCGATGCCATCCAGGGTGTACCGGACGCGGTGCCTCTCCTGGGGCGTCGCGCCCGCGGACAGCCCGGCCGCGCGGGGGCGCGCGGCCGGGTGAGGTGCCGGCTCCGGCGCCGCGGGCCCTGCACCGGCGGCGTCCTCCGCGCCTTGACCGAGCGCGCGACCCGGGTGCGACCCCACGAGCAGCGCGCTACAGAGCGCGAGGAGCGCGCGGCGGAGCACCGGGGGCAGGGGAATGGCGGGGGAGCGTGAGGAGCTCCGGAATCGAGGAGGATTCACAGGATCCCTGCGACACCGCCGGAGCCTCCTGCGACTTCAGCGACGCGCCCTTCGACGACGCATCGTTCAACGGCGCACCGTTCAGAGACGCACCGTAGCACGATCGACTCCTTCTCCGGCGGGCTCGGCCGCGTCGAGCTCGACCACCGGCGCGGCGTCCTCGGCGACGGTGCCCGGAGGGGCATGGCGCGACGGCGTCCCGCGGCGGATCCGTGCCGCCGCAGGCTCGTGCTGCTGCCGCGGTGGCTCGCGCGAGGTCGGGGCGGCATCGGTGTGCTCCGCCAGCACGAGCAGGTCCAGCCGGGCCGGTGTCGGCTCGATCAGGTGATCGGCCGCGGCGAGCAGCAGCGTCCGGACCTCGGTCCGGACGATCGCGTCGCGCGTCCAGCGCGCGCCGGCGCTCGCTGCGATGGCGCGGGCCAGGAGGAGCTCCGCGCGGCCGCGCACGTCCGCGGGGATCCAGTCGGCGATGAGCGGATCCGCGAGCGTGGAGAGCGTCCTGCGCAGCGCGGTGATGCGGCGCGGGCCGAACCGCTCCGGCGCGCGCGCCGCGTGGTGCGCGAGGCGCAATGCCCCGCGGAGCGCGCGCCTCGCCGCCGTGCCGACCACGGCGCCGCGCACGGTGAGCCGCTCGCGCGGCGCATCGAGGGCGCGCAGCACCGCGGCCAGCGAGAGCCCTCCCGCGATCACGAGCGCCACCGTCGCGGCGGTCGCCTCGACGCCGTGCAGCTTCCAGCCGCCGGTCGCCGCGACGAAGGCGCAGGCGGCCACGAGCAAGAGCCCCAGCGAGCCCAGCGCGCCTGCCGAATGCGAACGGTCGCGCCAGGAGCCGCGTTCGCCCTGGATGAGCCGGGCGTAGCCGTCGGGCGCGATGAGCCTTCCGCCGCTCGGGATGAGGCCCACCAGGGCTCGTCGCGCCGCGCGCCCGAGGCCGACCTCCAGCGGGCCGAGCTCGACGCCGGGCGGCTCACGGAACGGGCTCACGCCTCCAGGATAGCCCATCCCTCGCCGGCGCGGAGGGCGCGCCGCGGAGCGGCGACGGCGGTGGGCGCGCTTCGTCCGGCGACGCGGCGCGCGACGAGCGCCCGGGTCGCCAGCGGAGCGCCGCGACGGATTGCGCCCGCTTTTCACGGTCTATACCCTCGGCGCGTGAAGAGCATCGCCGTCTGCAGCCTCGCTCTCGCCGGCGCCGCCGCGGCCGGGGCGATCCTGATCAGCAGCCCCGGTTGCAGCGATACGGTCTCGTCCGTCTGCGATGGGCTCTGCGACTGCTGGCAGTGCAGCGCTTCCGAGTACGAAGAGTGCGTGGACGACGTGGAGGACGCTGTTCAGAGCGCCGAGCGGAGGGGCTGCCCGGAGGCGGCAGACGCCTTCATGCGCTGCGTCGACGCGGACATCGAGTGCATGAGCGACAGGAACGCTGCCGCGCCCACGCGCTGCGAGACAGAGCGGGACGCGCTCGCGACGTGCGGCGTCAGGGTGCCGGTGCCCTTCCTGAGCCCCCTCTGCGAGCGGGGCGTGCAGAGGGTACGGGACTGCGGGGGAGTGGTGTTCGAGCCCGAGCCCGCCCCGTGCGCGGGGCCGTCTCGATGCACGTACGCGTGCTATGCGATAGCGACCTGTGACGAGGTGCTGTCCGGCCGCTCCCGGCAGCTCGACGAGTGTATTGTGCGATGCCTGGGGGGCATGCCTCCGCCCGGGCCGTCGCCGCGCTGAGGCGGCGACGCCCGGCGCATCACGGCGCTCCCGCCCGGTCCTTCTGCGCCCGCAGCGCCTTCTCGACGAGGCCGCTCGTGCCCATGCGCGCCGCGAGCGCGGCGAGGACCGCGCGCAGCGGAATGCCGCGCGACGCGAGGCCGACCAGCAGGTGGTAGATGACGTCCGCCGCTTCCGACGCGACGCGCTCGTCGCTCTCCCCGGCGATCGCCTGCGCGAGCTCGCCGGCCTCCTCGCGCAGCTTCGCGCCGATGAGCGGCGCGCCGCCGTCGAGCAGCTTCCGGCTGTAGCTCTTCGTCGCCGACGACGTCTTGCGCGCCTCGATCTCCCGCTCGAGCGACTCGAGCAGCGCGGACGCGTCCTGGCCCTCGTCGGCGGCCTCCGGCTCGCCGTCGCCGCGGGCGTCGACCTGCCGGAAGAAGCAGCTCGCGCTGCCCGTGTGGCACGTCGGGCCGTGGGGCTCGGCGAGGATCAGGAGCGCATCCCCGTCGCAGTCGGCGTGGATGCTGGTCACGGCGAGCGTGTTGCCGCTCGTCGCCCCCTTCTCCCAGAGCTCGCCGCGCGATCGGCTGAAGAACGTGGCGCGCCCCGTCTCCAGCGTCCGGGCGAGCGACTCCCGCGTCATGTACGCGAGCATCCGGATCTGTCCCGTCAGCCGATCCTGCACGACGGCCGGTATGAGCTTGCCCTCTCCGAATGCGATCTTCACAGCCTATGCCTCTCCGTTGGTGTCGGGCGCCTCGGCGGCGTCGCCGCGTTCGCGGGCCGTCGCCCGGTCTCCGTCCTTCTTCGCGCTGCCGCGCCTGGCCCGCGACGGCTTGTCGCCGGCCTCCGCCGTCGCGCCCCGCTTCTCGCTCGGCGTGCCGTCCTCGTCCTCCCCGTCGTCCGTCGCGTCGTCCTCTTCTTCGTCGTCAGCGGCGACGGTCCGGCTCTCCGGGAGGTTGAGCGCCATCGCCTGCTCCGGGTGGTCCAGGGCGGCCTTGTAGTAGATCGCGAACGCGATCGACGCGGCGAGCCCGGTCGCCAGCGCGACCGCCTGCGAGGTCGAGTACTGGAGCGACGTGGACGCGCCGAACGTCTCGGGTTTGAGGGCGAGGTACAGGGCGACCGCGGGGATGAAGGAGAGCACCTGCGTCACCTTGCGCGCCACGTTGTCGCGGATCACGTGCGAGAACCCGATCGTGTACCCCACGGCGAAGACGACGAGGCCGGCGGGGAGCAGCACGTGCTCCGGGAGCGTCGGCGGGATCGAGCCGCGCTCCGCGTCGTCCCGCAGGAGCTCGAGCAGATAGCGGCAGACGCCGTAGGAGAACGTGAAGAGGAGGAAGATCTCGCCGCGGAACTTCTGTCGCCGGCGCGCGAGGAGCAGGAGCGCGAGCAGCCCTGCGCCGACGAGCGACTCGTAGATCTGCGTCGGGTGCACGGCGAGCGACGCCTCGGAGGTCGGATCCAGCCCGCGCTCCTTGACGTGCTGCACCCACGCCGGCGACCCGCTGCCGTGCTCCAGCGTGCCGTCGGCCCAGTGCGGGAACGTGCCGAGCTTCTTCAGCCAGGCTGGCGCCGTCTCGCCGAGCGGCCGGCCGAAATCGCAGCCGAAGAGATAGCAGCCGATGCGCGTGATCATGAGGCCCGAGGCGAGGCTCGGGACGGCGACGTCGGCCCAGGGGAGCAGCGGGAGGCGATGGGAGCGCAGGAACAGGTACGAGCCCAGGAAGCCGCCCAGGAAGCCGCCGTACGCCACGAGCCCGCCGCGGCGGATGTCGAACATCGCGCCGAACGAGTCGAACTCGTCGAGGTTCGTGAGGATGTAGAGCGCGCGCGAGCCGAGGACCGCGGCGAGCGCGGTGACGACGTAGCAGTTGGCCATCGTCTCCTTCGGCAGGCCGTCGCGCTCCGCGAGGCCGAGCGTCAGGTACCAGCCGACGACGAGCGAGAGGCCGAGCATGACCCCGTAGCTGTAGATGGGGATCGGACCCAGGGTGTAGGTCTGCTCCTTGAACTGGGACGCGAGCACGGCGAGCGCGACGCCCGCGATGCCCGCCGCAGCCGCGCCTGGCCTGTTCTTGCCGACGAGCAGCCCGATCGCGCCCGCGAAGGCGATGCCCGCAGCGATCAGGAAGACCCAGAGCAGGGGCACGGTCCAGACGGGCAGCGGGACGCGGAACAGGATGGGATGCATGGCGCCTCTCCTTACGCCTGCGATTGGGGACCATCAAGCGCCGTCTCTCGGGCATGACGCGGCGAGCCAAGGCGCTCGCGGACGCTGGTCCAGCCGCATCGGGCGGTCGCGATGCGCCCGGGCTGGCGCGCGGCGCAGCTCCGTCCCCGATCCCGGCGACGGCGTCCGCGAGCGGCCTCGAAGTCCGCGCGCGCCGCTGCTAGCATCGATTCCGTGCTCTCTGGCCGTGCCACCGTCAGCGTCTTCGCCGTACCTGGGCTGCTCGTGAGCGCGTCGTGCATCCCCGAGGGGCCGGCCACCGTCGACACGAGCACGCGGCCAGCCGGGACGGTCGCGACGTCGGCGTCCGCGTCGACTGCAGGGGGCGTTCAGGGGACGCCGCGTGCGGGCGTGTTCGAGGACGATTTCAACCGGTCGACGCTCGGCCCCGACTGGAACGCGCTCAGCCCCAAGTGGAAGATCGAGGAGGGGCGGCTCTGCGTCCGCGGCGCGAGGAATCGCGGCGTGTGGTTGAAGCGGCCGCTGCCGGAGAACGCCCGGATCGAGTTCGACGCCATCGCCGAGGCTCCCGACGGCGATCTCAAGGCGGAGCTCTGGGGCGATGGACGGAGCGGAGCGACGGCGGCGAGCTACACGAACGCGACGAGCTACCTCGTGATCCTCGGCGGATGGAAGAACACGAAGCACGTGCTCGCCCGTCTCGACGAGCACGGCGCAGACCGCCTGGAGATCGACGTGGATCCGGAGAGCGACGACGAGCGCGCGCGCCCGGTCGCGCCGGGGCAGCCGTATCGCTTCCGGATCGAGCGTCACGACGGCAGGACGCTCGCCTGGTCGGTCAACGATGTCGAGTACTTGGAGCTCAACGATCCCGCGCCGCTCACCGGCCCGGGGCACGAGCACCTGGGCTTCAACGAATGGGATGCGCCGGTCTGCTTCGACAACCTGCGCATCACGCCCCTCTAGCCGCGATGGAATCGAGCGAGGTCGAACGGGAGCTTGGGGAGCTGGAGACGCGCATCGAGCGGCTGCGCGCGCTGTATGAGCAGTACTTCATGGGGATCGAGCGGCTCGAGCCGCTCATCCCGCGCAAGGACGTCGAGCGCCGCATCTGGGTGATGCGGCGGGAGCAGATCAGGAACACCGGGCTCCGGTTCAAGTTCCAGATGCTGATCCAGCGCTACAACACGTTCCAGCAGTACTGGGGCCGCATCTCGCGGGAGATCGAGAACGGGACGTACCGTCGCGACGTCATCCGCGCAGCGAAGCGGGTCGGAACGAAGGAGGCGCTCACGATCGTCGGCCGGAAGCGGGCGGAGCGCTACGCGGAGCTCGCCGAGCAGCAGGGGGCAGCGCACGAGACGGTGCGCCGCGACGTCGGCGACGACCACGAGGAGATCGACGTCGACGACGAGGCGGTCACGCTGGCGCCCCCGCCTCTGCCCGCCGCGCCGGCGGCGCGAAAGCAGCCGCTGGCCACGCGGGCCGCCGAGGAGGTCCTGCCGCGCGAGGCCGTCGCGCCGTCGACCGTGCCGGAGGCGTCGAGCGCGGCTCCCGCCGTCCCACAGGTGCGCCCCGCGCTCGTGCCGCCCGCCACGCCGCAGGCGGCGGCGGCCGTGAAGCCCGCGCCGCTGGGCGGGTTGCCCCGGGGGCTCGGCCTGACCAGGCCCCAGCAGAAGCCGCCGGAGGTCAAGCCGGCGGAGGCAAAGTCGACCGAGGCATCTGGAGCGGGGACCAGGACCGCCGCGCGCTCCACCGCCGACCGGAATCAGCCTGCGGCGGCGGGCGCCAGCCGCCAGCGACTGGCCGAGCTCGCGGCGGAGATGCGCGCTCAGCGCTCGCAGAGCGCCAAGAACGGCGACGCAGCGGCGGTCGCCGCCGGGCCGCCGGGGGCCTCGACGGACATCGCATCTGAGCCGCCGTCCCCTCCGCCGAAGCGACCGCCGCCTCCGCTCCCCATCAAACCTCCGCGGAGCCCTGCCGCAGCGCCAGCAGCCGCAGCGCCAGCAGCCGCGGCGCCAGCAGCCGCAGCCCTGGCAACCACCGCGGCGGTGGTTGCCGAGGCAAGGGGCGCTGGGGCGAGGCGGCAAGAGCGCGCGCACTCGGAGCGTCCGCCGCCGAGCCGGCGCCGTCGCTCCACCGCGCCGCCTGCAGCGGACACCGGCACGGCAGGCGGAACTCGGCACGCGTCCTCGCGCCCGCCGGACGCCGCGCGCGCCGGCCTCGACGTCGCGAAGCGCCCGCGGCCCGGGCCGCCCCCGCAGCGGCCTGCCGCGCGCGACGATGAGCTCCCGGAGCAGCGTCTGCGCCAGATCTACGCGAAGTACGTCGAGACAAAGCGCGCCGCGCGGGAGTCGACGGCCGGCGTCACCTACGAACGCCTGGCCGAGAGCCTCCGCGCGCAGGCCGCGAAGCTCCGCGCGACGAACCCGGCCAAGTCGGTCGACTACGATGTCGTCGTCAAGGACGGCAAGACGCTGCTGAAGCCGATCCTGAAGTAGCCTGACATCGTCCCGCAGCCGGACGTCGCCGGGCAGGCACAGGTGGCCCGGGCGGGCGCGACCAGCCAAGAAGCGGGCGGGCGCGCACACGAGACCCACCGCTGCGAGCTTCAGGAGCTGAGCTGGCTCCAGGAGCTGAGCTGGCCGGCGGCACCCGGCCAGCTGTATCGCCCCGGAGAGCGCTCGCTACGTCAGATGCCTGGATAGATGAGGTTGTTCGGGCGGATCAGTGCTGTGCGACCCGGCGCCAGAGCTGCGGCAGGCGCTGGATCCGTGTGGGTACCCCGGCCTCCTCCTCGACGAAGAGGATCGCACAGGCAGTACGGTCGGCCTCTCGCATCCTCGCGCACAAGTCGGCCAGGTCATCGTCGGCGTCCACGACGTCGGCCTCGGCCGGCTGGGAACAGCCTTGCGCGTATTTTACATTGTCAAGGGCGATCCATCGCCCAGCAAACTCTTCAGAACGACATATGTCTCGCCACGTCATTCGAGGCGCGGCCAAACGAATCTTACTGCCCATTTCCCGTGAGCGACCTTCTCCCCCATGTTCCAAAGTCAAGCGCCGACCTACTAAGTCAGATCGTGGCGTTCACTGAACTTTCAGAACCATCAGGGCAGGATCTAGCACCGGTCAAAATCGGGCGTCAAGGCAAGCCTGGAACAGTCCGGACCCGTCCGATGTTACGCCCGATCGTGCCCAACCGTCCCACACACCACGTTACGTTTGCCCATCCGTTCCGTCGTTACTGACATTTCGACGGCAACTGGGACATCGCCTCGCCCGCCCCGATGCGCGCGGCAGCCACGGCGTGGGACTTGGCCGCGCACCCCTTGGAGGCGACGGCTCGCTTGGCGCTCGCGCCGATCGCGGCCCTCGCCTCGGCCTTCCTGGGGCCGTCGCAGCCCGCGAAGCGTTTCACCGCGAGATCCGTGTTGCCGCCGTTCGCCAGGTTGATCGCGGCCTTGCACTCCTGCTCGGCCTTCTCGTTGCCGGCGGGCGGGGTCTTGGGCCCCGTGGTCGCGGTCGGCGTGCTCTTCGGAGCGTCGGGGGGCGCCTTGACCTGACCGGCCTGCTCGGGCGGGGGCTCGGGGGTGGAGGGCTCGCTCGTCGGCAGGGCCACGATCGGGTCCGACGTGACGGTGACGGGCGGCGTGCCCGAGGGCGGGGGGATGGCGGTCGATGTGCTCTCCTCGGTCGCGCTCCCGCTGTCCCCCTTCTTCATCATGACGATGCCCACGACGCCGAGCACCGCGACGGCCGCGACCGCGGCGAGGATCGGGGCTGTCTTGTTCTTCTGCGCCGGCGGTGGCGGCGCGGGGAACACCTGACCGCTGCCCGTGTTCACGGGCGGGTGCGCCGGCACGGCGCCTCCCGGCATCGCCGCCTGGTCCATGACGGTGGCGGCGGCGTGATGGTTGACGACGGTCTTGCTCGGTCCCGTGGGCGGCCCCGCGACGAACAGCGGCTCGCCCATCTGCGTCTGACCCGAGCGCGACGGCATCAGCGCGGTCCCGCTGGTCGGGGCCTCGAGCCCGACGTGCGTGCGGGGCGCCGTCCCGAGCACCGAGAGGCGGGGCCCCGCGCCGATCGTGAGGTCCTCGTAGAACTCCCGGGCCGACTGCTGGCGGTCCTCGCGGTTCTTGCTGAGGGCCCTCATGACCGCCGCCTTCATCTTCGCCGGCGCCGCGGCGCCCATGGGCACGGCCTCGAACGGGAACGGCTGCGCCGTCATGTGCTGCGTCGCCCACGCCCACGGCGTGTCGGCGTCGAAGGGCAAGCGCCCGGTGAGCATCTCGTAGGTCAGCACGCCGAGCGAGTAGATGTCGCTCCTCGCGTCGAGCTCCTTCCCCGTGAACTGCTCGGGGCTCATGTACGGCGGCGTGCCGAGCACCGTGCCCTGCTGCGTCAGCTTCTGCTCGGCCCTGGCGCTGCGCTCGTCGCGCTTCGCGATGCCGAAGTCGAGGACCTTGACGTAGTCCTCCTCGCCGGCGCGCCTGGTCAGGAAGAGGTTGGCGGGCTTCAGGTCGCGGTGGACGATCCCCTTCTCGTGGGCCTCCTGGAGCGACCCGCACGCCTGCGCGACGATGCGATCGACCCGCTCGGGCGAGAGCGCGCCGCCCCGCTCGAGGGCCGTCTCCAGCGACTGCCCGGTGAGGAGCTCCATCGCGATGTAGAGCTCCCCGGTGTTCGTCTGCCCGAAGTCGTAGACCTTGATCGTGTTCGGGTGCTCGAGCTCGCTGACCGTGCCGCACTCCCGCATGAAGCGCGCGACAACCTGCGGATCCTTCGCGTGCTGCGAGAGGAGCGTCTTGATGGCGACCTTCCGCACCGACGTCCCCATCGGCTGCTCGCCGTCGTAGACGCGGCCCATCCCGCCCTCGCCGAGCACCCCGACGATCCGGAACCGGCCCCCCACGATCGTGCCGATGAGCGGATCTGCCTCCACCGGCGCGACAGGGAGGAGCGCGCCGCACGTGGCGCAGAAGCGCGCCCCATCGATGTTTGGCTGATGGCAAGCGGGACAGTCCATGCGATCGAACCTCTACCCCCGAAGCATGACGAAATGCCACCGCCGCCCGGCGCTGCTTCGCTGCGCGCCCGAGCGAACGTGCGCCGGGCAGGATCGCAGCAGCGGCGCGCCGAGCGCAAGGGAGCTCTTGCGCGCCCGAGGTGCTGCCACGGCCGTCCCCCGTTCGCGCGTGCGCGTCGCGACGCCGCCGCGCTGCGAGCGCGGCGTGCGACGACGGCAAGTTCGGGCCCCAAGAGCGTCCCCGCGCCGCGCCGCGCCGCCTCGCGTGTTGTGCGGGAGCGCTCAGGTCGACGTCCGGCTTGAAAACGGTCGGCACTCGAGCGAGATCGGCGCTGCCGGACGGAGCGGGAGCTCCGGCCCGCCGCAGCTCGATGGCGCGCTCGCCCCGCGCTCCCGCAGCCGATTCCAGCGAAACGGACGAAAACGATGCACACCGCTTGACACGTCTCTTGCAGGGGGCTAAGAGCCTCCTCCCTTCGCGGGACTCGTCTACCTTCGGAACGACGTGAACGGCACCAGCACCTTCACCTCGCTGCGATCCAGCCCGGCCGGGACACTCCGAGCCGCGCAGGCAGGCGGTCCAGCAGGACCGGGAGTTGATTGCTCGCACAGAAGTGATCGGTCTTGGGACATTTCGCTAGGTCAGCACGCTCGCCTCCGGGAGCCCCGGGGACGGGCAGCGGGTCGATGTCGCTGGCGTAGCTCAATCGGTAGAGCACCTGCCTTGTAAGCAGGGGGTTAGGGGTTCAAGTCCCCTCGCCAGCTCCGATGCAAGGCAGCAGGTAGACGGTTCGGGAGGTCACGGAAGAGATAGGGAGCGGTAAGCTCGAAATAAAGAGATAATCTGGAGGGTTGCCCGAGCGGCCAAAGGGAGCAGACTGTAAATCTGCCGGCAATGCCTACGATGGTTCGAATCCATCACCCTCCACCGGAGTGAGCTTTCGCTCCGATAGCGGTCCGACCAAGATGTAGCTCCGCCGGGGTCGCTCCCGGTGGGACCCCCGCTCGCGGGCGTAGCTCAGTTGGTAGAGCGTCAGCCTTCCAAGCTGAACGTCGCCGGTTCGAACCCGGTCGCCCGCTCCGTGGTCGGTCGTTTGCCCACCTAGCTCAGTTGGCAGAGCACGTCCTTGGTAAGGACGAGGTCGTCGGTTCGATCCCGATGGTGGGCTCCAGCGAGGACAGCGCAACGCAGCCGCGAACTTCATTTCGGCAGGAGACATCTCGATGGCCAAGGAGAAATTCAGTCGTACGAAGCCGCACGTGAACGTGGGCACCATCGGCCACATCGACCACGGCAAGACCACGCTCACGGCCGCGCTCGTCAAGGTGCAGTCGAAGCGCAACCTGGCGAAGGCGATCTCGTACGCCGACATCGCGAAGGGCGGGACGGTCCGTGACGAGACCAAGACGGTGACCATCGCGGCGGCGCACGTCGAGTACGAGTCGGTGAATCGCCACTACGCGCACGTCGACTGCCCCGGACACGCCGACTACATCAAGAACATGATCACCGGCGCGGCGCAGATGGACGGGGCGATCCTCGTCGTGTCGGCGCTCGACAGCGTGATGCCGCAGACGCGCGAGCACGTGCTGCTCGCCCGGCAGGTCGGCCTGAACCACATCGTCGTGTTCCTCAACAAGTGCGACGCCGTGGACGACCCGGAGATGCTGGACCTGGTCGAGATGGAGGTCCGCGAGCTGCTGTCGAAGTACAAGTTCGACGGCGACAACGCGCCGGTGGTCCGGGGCGCGTCGCTGCCCGCGCTGCAGGGCGACCCCAAGTGGGAGGAGACGATCCAGCAGCTGCTCGCCGCGCTCGACAGCTACATCCCCGAGCCGGTGCGCGACATCGACAAGCCGTTCCTGATGGCGATCGAGGACGTGTTCTCGATCAAGGGCCGCGGCACCGTGGCCACGGGCCGCATCGAGCGCGGCATCATCAAGGTCGGCGACGAGGTGCAGATCATCGGCTTCAAGGACACGAAGAAGTCGATCGTCACCGGCGTCGAGATGTTCCGCAAGCTGCTCGACCAGGGGCAGGCGGGCGACAACGTCGGATGTCTGCTCCGCGGCGTGGAGAAGGAAGAGATCGAGCGCGGCCAGGTGCTCGCGAAGCCCGGGTCGATCACGCCGCACACGAAGTTCACCGGTGAGGTGTACGTCCTCAAGAAGGAGGAGGGCGGGCGCCACACGCCGTTCTTCACCAACTACCGGCCGCAGTTCTACATCCGGACGACGGACGTGACCGGCACGGTGAACCTCCCCGAGGGGGTGAAGATGGTGATGCCGGGCGACAACATCACGATGACGATCGAGCTCATCGCCCCGGTCGCGCTGGAGGAGCAGATGCGCTTCGCCATCCGCGAGGGCGGCAAGACGGTGGGCGCCGGCGTCGTCACCAAGATCCTCGCGTAGGAGACGGACATGAGCGAGCAGGCCGGTGGGTGGCGTGCGGCGCGCATCGCCGTCTCACTGGCCTGCTGCGAATGCAAGTCGCGGAACTACAAGACCACGAAGGCGCCCGACCAGGTGGTTTCGCTCAAGAAGTTCTGCAAGCAGTGCAAGAAGCACACGGTTCACAACGAAACGAAGTGAACGGGTGCTCAGGAAGGCGCAGCGATTCTAGGGGTATAGCTCAGTTGGTAGAGCAGCGGATTCCAAATCCGCAGGTCGGGAGTTCGAGCCTCTCTGCCCCTGCCGGGGAATGTGGGCGCCCAGGGGGCGCCCCCGAAGCCCCATTGCGCAGGCTTCTGTCTGCCGCGGGCCGGCGCGTTTGGTGTGGTTATGGCGAAGGGTCAAAAAGACAAGCAAACGCCGAAGGTCGCGGAGGATGGGGAGCCGGAGGAATCTGGATCGGCCGAGCCCACCGAAGCGTCATCCCTCGTGACGCAGGGCGAAGAGCCAGCGGCCGCTGACACCGAAGATGCCGAGGCGCTGCGCGCCGGTGAGCTCGGAGAGGCCGAGGAGGCCGAGGAGGAGGCCGCGGCCACCCAGCTCGGGACGGAGCGCTATGTGCTCGCCGGCTTCTTCGCCGGCGGGATGCTGCTCGCTTACCTCCTCGGCAAGATCGTCCACGGCGTCTGGGCGACCCTCTCCAACAAGGACTGGTTCAGCCGGGCGCTGCCGGTGGTCTCCGCGGTGGGTGACGACGACCAGGCGACCTACGGCATGGTCATCGGCGGCGTCATCGCGCTCATCGTCGTGCTGCGCATGTTCCGCAACACGGAGCTCCGCACCTGGAGCGACGAGGTTGCCGGCGAGCTGGCGAAGGTGAAGTGGCCGACCAAGAAAGAGGTGACGAACTCGACGTTCGTCGTCATCGCCACGACCACCGTGGCGACCCTCTACCTGGCGCTGCTCGACCGCTTCTGGGCATTCGTGACCAACATCGTTTACGGCGATGGAAGCTGAAGCAGGGAGACCCTGAGGGAATCAAGCGCCATGGCCAAGAAGTGGTACGTCATCCATACCTATTCGGGATACGAGGCGAAGGTGCGCGACGCGCTCCAGCAGCGCGTAAAGCAATACGGACTGGAAGATCGGTTCGGCGAGATCCTCATCCCGAGCGAGACGGTCACGGAGAACCGTCCTGGCGGGAAGACGCGCGTTCGCCAAAAGCTCAGCTTGCCCGGCTACATCTTCGTCGAGATGGAGATGAACGAGCAGGTCTGGCACCTGGTCAAGGACACGCCCAAGGTGACCGGCTTCATCGGCAACCAGGCGCCGCAGGAAGTCCCGCTGGTACAGATCGACAGCCTGCGGCGGGGGATCGTCGAGGGGGCAGTCAAGCCGAAGCCGCGGCTCACGTTCGAGGTGGGTGAGGAGGTGCGGGTCCTGGATGGGGCCTTCGCGAACTTCACCGGCACGGTCGACGACGTGAAGATGGACAAGCAGAAGCTCAAGGTGAAGGTCAGCATCTTCGGCCGACCCACCAGCGTGGAGCTCGACTTCTCAGCCGTGGAGAAGCGCTAGTCGGGGGCGAACGGCTGCAAACCTGCGGGCGAGGACCGCGTCTCCGCGGTGCTTCGCTGTTTCTCTGAATAGTACACCGCCCGTCGGGCGGCGGTTCGATAGGGTGCGAGATTCATCATGGCGAAGAAAATCACTGGGTACGTGAAGCTGCAGCTTCCGGCGGGCAAGGCCAACCCGTCGCCCCCCGTCGGTCCTGCGCTCGGCCAGCACGGCGTCAACATCATGGCGTTCTGCAAGGACTTCAACTCGCGGACGGCAACACAGGGAGACATGATCATCCCGGTGGTGATCACGGTCTACTCGGACCGCTCGTTCACGTTCATCATGAAGACGCCGCCGGCCTCCGTGCTCCTGAAGAAGGCGGCGGGGCTCGAGACCAAGAAGAAGCCGGGCGCGGGCTCCAAGGAGCCCAACAAGGTCAAGGTGGGCAAGGTGACGCAGCAGCAGCTGCAGGAGCTCGCCCAGCTCAAGATGCAGGACATGAACACGACGAACCTCGACTCCGCGATGCGCAGCATGACGGGCACCGCCCGCTCGATGGGCATCGACATCGTCGACTGAGGTTGGTCACAGCGCTCCCCGCCGTCGGGGATGCGCGCCGCCCTGGCGGCGCTCCGAATCGAGGGCGCCCCGGCGGACTGGGAGAAGACTTACCACGGTAGTTTAAGGCGCACCGTGGGAGGCGAGAGCCGTTACGAAGGAGGGCATATGCCGAAAGTCGCCAAGAAGAAAGTCGCAGCGCGAACATTCGTCGATCGCGCGCGAAAGTACACATTGCAGGAGGCGTGCGCGCTCGTGAAGCAAGCCGCGCCCGCCAAGTTCGACGAGACGGTGGACGTTGCGGTCCGGCTGGGGGTCAACCCGCGGCACGCAGACCAGATGGTCCGCGGCGCCGTGGTGCTCCCGCATGGCACGGGGCAGTCGCTCCGCGTGCTTGTGTTCGCCAAGGGTGAGAAGGCCAGGGAGGCCGAGGCTGCCGGGGCCGACTTCGTCGGCGAGGCGGATCTCGTGAACAAGGTCCAGGAAGGCTTCATGGACTTTGACCGCGTGATCGCGACGCCCGACATGATGGGCCTGGTGGGCAAGCTCGGCCGTATCCTCGGTCCGCGCGGCCTGATGCCGAACCCCAAGGTGGGGACGGTGACGTTTGACGTGAAGACGGCCATCTCGGAGGCCAAGGCCGGCAAGGTCGAGTACCGCGTCGAGAAGGCGGGCATCGTGCACGCTCGGATCGGCAAGGTCTCCTTCGCGGAGAACGCGCTCCAGGTCAACGCGGACGCGCTGATCCAGGCGCTCGTCCGGGCCAAGCCGGCGACAGCCAAGGGCATCTACCTCCGGAGCATCACGATGTCCTCGACGATGGGCCCGGGGGTTCGCATCGACCCGGTCCACTTCGTCGGCAAGGCAGAGGAGGCGTAGCCCATGGAACGGTCCCAGAAGGAAGCGGTTGTCGGCTCAGTCCGGCAGAAATTCGAGCGGATGTCTTCCGCGGTCTTCCTGGATTTCAAGGGAATGAACGTCGAGGCGGTCACCAAGCTTCGCGATGAATTCCGGAAGTCCGGCGTCGAGTACCGGGTCGTGAAGAACACGCTCGTCCGCCACGCCGTCAAGGAGCATCCCTGGGCGAACACGCTGGCGAAGAGCCTGACCGGCATGACCGGCGTGGCCTGGAGCTACGAGGATCCGAGCGCGGCAGCCAAGGTCGTCAAGGCGTTCCGCAAGGACAACCAGAAGCTCCAGATCAAGGCTGGGCTCATCGAGGGGCAGATCCTCTCGGGCGACGCCGTCGAGACGCAGCTCGCGACGATGCCCGGCAAGGATGAGCTCCGTGCCACGCTGCTCGCGACGCTCCAGGCGCCGCTCCAGCAGTTCGTGCAGCAGCTCAACGCGCCTCTCCAGAATTTCGCCTATCTCCTGAAGGCGAAGGAGGACGCGGCGGGTACGTCGGCCTGAGAGGGCGCTTTCGTAATAAATGGGCCTTGCGCCCGTCTGGTTTTGGTTTACATCGCCCCCCTCCCCGGGGCGCGCAGAAGAGTTTGAAGGAGTCTTGCAATGGCTGAGATCACGCGCGAGCAGGTCGTCGATTACCTCTCCAACCTCCCTGTCATCCAGATCGCCGAGCTCATCAAGGACCTCGAGAACAAGTGGGGCGTCAAGGCTGCCCCCGCGGCTGTCGCCGTCGCCGCCGGCCCCTCGACCGCCGCTCCGGCCGAGAAGCCCCCGGAGCAGACCGAGTTCGACGTCATCCTTGCGAGCGCCGGCAGCAACAAGATCGGCGTCATCAAGGCGATCCGCGAGATCACCGGTCTGGGCCTGAAGGAGGCGAAGGACCTGGTCGAGGCCGCGCCGAAGACCGTCAAGGAGCAGGTTTCCAAGGCGGACGCGGAAGAGATGAAGAAGAAGCTCGTCGAGGCAGGTGCTACCGTCGAGCTCAAGTAACGATCACCGTTCCCTGCCAGGGGAAATCGGGATCCGCCGGAGGACGGCGGCAGGGCGGTCGTCCCTGCCGCACGTCCCGCTTTTGTCTGAAGAAAGGGACCGCGGGTGCGGGTCCCTGCGCAACGCTGCTGTAGAGGACCGCGGCTACGGGTCCTCGGTCAATTCTGACGAGGACCGCGGGTGCGAGTCCTCGACCAATGCCGGAGCTCAATGGGTCGCCACGCGGTCCGCTCTGCCCCCACAGCCAAGATGTTTTGGGTCCTCACACCCTGGGGACGCTCGCTCGCCATTGGTGCGTAGCTTCGTGTTCGTTGCTCGGTTCGAGCCGTGCGCCCGCCCCGCACGGCTCGTGTGAGCCGGAGGAAATCGATGCCGTCGGTCGTCCAATCCAACTTCCGCGTCCGTAAGAACCTGGGTCGCGTTCGTCGCATCATCGACGTCCCCAACCTGATCGACATCCAGAAGTCGAGCTACGACAAATTCCTCCAGATGAGCGTTCCGCCGAACGAGCGGGAGGAGATCGGGCTGCAGGCGGTGTTCCGCTCGGTCTTCCCGATCAAAGACTTCAACGGCACGAGCGAGCTCGTCTTCGTCTCGTACAACCTCGAGCCGCCGAAGTACGACGTCGATGAGTGCCGCCAGCGCGGCATGACCTACTCGGCGCCGATCAAGGTCACGAACCAGCTGATGATCTACGACACCCGCGACGGCGGGGAGCGGATCGTCCGCGACATCAAGGAGCAGGAGGTCTACTTCGGCGAGCTCCCGCTGATGACCGAGACGGGCACGTTCATCATCAACGGGACCGAGCGCGTCGTCGTCAGCCAGCTGCACCGCAGCCCCGGCGTCTTCTTCGACCACGACAAGGGCAAGACGCACTCGAGCGGCAAGCTGCTCTATTCCGCGCGCGTCATCCCGTACCGCGGCTCGTGGCTCGACTTCGAGTTCGACCCGAAGGACATCATCTACGTTCGCATCGACCGCCGGCGGAAGATGCACGCGACCGTGCTGCTGCGCGCGCTCGGGTACTCGACGCAGGACCTGCTCAACTACTTCTACTCGACCGAGACCGTGTACCTCGAGACGGGGGGCAAGTACTCGAAGAGCATCGAGTACGACCTCCTGGCCGGCCAGCGGACGACGCGCGACATCAAGATCGGCGCCGATGTCATCGTCAAGAAGAACACCAAGTTCACCCGCGCCGCCATCCGGAAGATGAAGGAGGCGAAGCTCGAGCGGCTCAGCCTCGAGCCGGAGGAACTCGTCGGGAAGGTCGCGGCCCACGACATCGTCGACCCGGAGACGGGCGAGGTCGTGGTCGAGGTGAACGAGGAGCTCACCGAGGCGAAGCTCGAGCGGCTGCGCGACGCGAACATCGAGCAGTTCCGCATCCTCTTCATCGACGGCCTGAACGTGGGCTCGTACCTGCGCGACACGCTGCTCACCGACAAGGTGAAGACGATGGAGGACTCGATCCTCGAGATCTACCGGCGGCTGCGTCCGGGGGATCCGCCGACGCTCGAGACCGCCAAGACCCTGTTCCACAACCTGTTCTTCAACGCCGAGCGCTACGACCTGTCGAAGGTCGGCCGGCTGAAGCTGAACTACAAGTTCTACCGGGACGTCCCCGAGGACGAGCGGCCGGGGCTCGACCTCACCGTGCTCACGCCGCAGGACATCCTGGAGACGGTGCGGCACCTGATCGAGCTGAAGAACGGGCGCGGCTCGGTCGACGACATCGACCACCTCGGCAACCGCCGCGTGCGCGCGGTCGGCGAGCTGATGGAGAACCAGTATCGCATCGGCCTCGTCCGCATGGAGCGCGCGATCAAGGAGCGCATGAGCATGTCGCAGGAGATCGACACGCTCATGCCCCACGACCTGATCAACGCGAAGCCGGTCAGCGCGGTCGTGAAGGAGTACTTCGGGAGCTCGCAGCTCTCGCAGTTCATGGACCAGACCAACCCGCTCTCCGAGGTCACCCACAAGCGCCGCCTCTCGGCGCTCGGGCCGGGCGGCCTCACGCGCGAGCGGGCCGGGTTCGAGGTGCGCGACGTCCACGCGACCCACTACGGCCGCATCTGCCCGATCGAGACGCCCGAAGGGCCGAACATCGGCCTCATCGCGTCGCTGTCGACGTTCGCCCGCGTGAACGAGTTCGGCTTCGTCGAGACGCCGTACCGCAAGGTCGAGAACGGCCGCGTGACCGAGGACGTGATCTGGCTCTCCGCGCTGGAGGAGGAGGGCAAGTACATCGCGCAGGCGACCGTGAACCTCGATGAGAGCGGGCGCTTCAAGGAGTCGCTCGTCTCGGCCCGCTACAACGGCGAGTTCAAGATCGTCACGCCCGAGATGGTGGAGCTGATGGACGTCGCGCCGAACCAGATGGTGTCGGTCGCCGCCGCGCTCGTGCCCTTCCTCGAGCACGACGACGCGAACCGCGCGCTCATGGGCGCCAACATGCAGCGCCAGGCCGTGCCGCTGGTCCAGTCGCACGCGCCGCTCGTGGGCACCGGCATGGAGGAGCGGCTCGCCCGTGACTCCGGCGTCTGCGTCATCGCGCGGCGCCCCGGGGTCGTCGAGAGCGTCGACGCGACGCGCATCGTCGTCCGCGCCGAGGGCGAGGGCGCCGAGGTGCCCGATATCTACCACCTCATGAAGTTCCAGCGCTCGAACCAGTCGACCTGCTACACGCAGAAGCCGGTCGTCAGGACGGGCGAGGTGGTGAAGAAGGGCGACGTGCTCGCCGACGGCCCGTCCACGGACATGGGCGAGCTCGCGCTCGGCCAGAACGTGCTCGTCGCGTTCATGCCGTGGCAGGGCTACAACTTCGAGGACTCCATCCTGGTGTCCGAGCGCATCGCCAAGGACGACGTGTTCACCTCGATTCACATCGAGGAGTTCGAGTGCGTCGCCCGCGACACGAAGCTCGGCAAGGAGGAGATCACCCGCGACATCCCGAACGTCGGCGAGGAGGCGCTCAAGGACCTCGACGACTCCGGCATCGTCCGCATCGGGGCCGAGGTGCGCCCCGGCGACATCCTGGTCGGCAAGATCACCCCGAAGGGCGAGACCCAGCTCTCGCCCGAGGAGAAGCTGCTCAGGGCGATCTTCGGCGAGAAGGCGGGCGACGTCCGCGACAGCTCGCTCAAGGTGCCGCCCGGGGTCGGCGGGATCGTCATCAACGCCCGCGTGTTCTCGCGCAAGGGGACCGAGAAGGACGACCGCGCGCGGGACATCGAGGACCAGGAGCGCGCCAGGATCGAGCGGACGCGCGACGAGGAGATCAAGATCCTCCGCGACTCGTTCTTCCGCCGCATCCGCGAGCTCCTGCTCGGCAAGGAGGCGTCGGGCAAGCTCGTCGACGACAAGGGCAAGGTGCTCTTCCAGAAGGGCGCCATCATCGACGAGGCCTCGCTCGCCGAGATCCCCCGCAAGTACTGGGGCGAGATCCCCGTCGACGACGCCGAGCGGGTCCAGCAGATCCTGCGCGACCTCGAGGAGCTCGTCCGCACGCGCGAGGAGCACTTCCGCGACAAGATCGATCGCCTCTCCAAGGGCGACGAGCTGCCGCCGGGCGTCATCAAGATGGTGAAGGTCTATATCGCCATCAAGCGCAAGCTCCAGGTCGGCGACAAGATGGCGGGCCGCCACGGCAACAAGGGTGTCATCAGCCGCATCCTCCCCGAGGAGGACATGCCGTATCTGCAGGACGGTAGGCCGGTCGATCTCGTGCTCAACCCGCTCGGCGTGCCGAGCCGCATGAACGTCGGTCAGATCCTCGAGATCCACCTCGGGTGGGGCGCCTTCGAGCTCGGCAACCAGCTGCAGCGCATGGTCGAGCAGCAGCGGGCGACCGCCGAGATCAAGGCGCACCTGAAGGCCATCTATGCGGGCGACGAGTCGATGGACGGCTTCTTCGACGACCTCGACGACGGCGACGTCAAGCGCTTCGTCAAGACGGTCGACGAGGGCGTGTTCATGGGATCGCCGGTGTTCGACGGCGCTCACGAGTCGGATATCAAGGGCGCTCTCGATATCGCGGATCTCCCGACCTCAGGCCAGGCGATCCTCTTCGACGGGCGCACGGGCGAGGCGTTCGATCAGAACGTCACGGTGGGCATCATGTACATGCTGAAGCTCCACCACCTGGTCGACGACAAGATCCACGCGCGCTCGATCGGGCCCTACTCCCTCGTCACGCAGCAGCCCCTCGGCGGCAAGGCGCAGTTCGGCGGGCAGCGGCTCGGCGAGATGGAGGTCTGGGCGATGGAGGCCTACGGCGCGGCCTACGCGCTGCAGGAGTTCCTCACCGTGAAGAGCGACGACGTGATGGGCCGCACCCGGATGTACGAGGCCATCGTGAAGGGGGACTACACCCTGGAGGCGGGGCTGCCGGAGAGCTTCAACGTGCTCATCAAGGAGCTCCAGTCGCTGTGCCTGAACGTCGAGCTGGTCGAGTCGACCGGAGGCGTGGAGGCCTCGGCCGCGGAGGAAGAGGAGTGATGCAGTTCGTCACGTCACGAGCGCCGCGCGCCGGGTCGGTGATGGCGAGGGAGGCGCGTCGCGCGGGCGGCGCGCTCCCGAAGGCCGACACGGTGGGCGCGGACAGGTTCATCGGTTTCGTTTCCGTCTCCGGAGGTCTCCATGCGTGACATCTTCAGCTTCTTCGAGAAGCCCAAAGACCCGCTGTCGTTCAGCGCCATCCGCATCTCGCTCGCGAGCCCGGAGAAGATCCGCGAGTGGTCCCACGGCGAGGTGAAGAAGCCGGAGACCATCAACTACCGGACGTTCAAGCCGGAGCGAGATGGCCTGTTCTGCGCCAAGATCTTCGGGCCGGTGAAGGACTACGAGTGCAATTGCGGCAAGTACAAGCGCATGAAGCACCGTGGCATCGTGTGCGAGAAGTGCGGCGTCGAGGTCATCCAGTCGAAGGTCCGCCGCGAGCGGCTCGGGCACATCTCGCTGGCCACGCCGGTCGCCCACATCTGGTTCCTCAAGAGCCTGCCGTCGCGCATCGGCAACATGCTCGACATCACGCTCAAGGACCTGGAGAAGGTGCTCTATTGCGAGGCCTACATCGTCATCGATCCGAAGGAGACCGGCCTCATGAGGGGCGATCTCCTGAGCGAGGAGCGCTATCTGCAGCTGCTCGACGAGTACGGTGACGACAAGTTCAGCGCCGGGATGGGCGGCGAGGCGGTCCTCGAGATGCTCAAGCAGGTCGACGTCCACGGCCTGGCCGAGCTGCTCAGGACCGAGATGCGCGCGGCGACCAGCGAGGCCAAGCGGAAGAAGCTCGCGAAGCGGCTCAAGGTCGTCGAGGCCTTCCGCGAGAGCGGCAATCGGCCGGAGTGGATGATGCTGACCGTGATCCCGGTGCTCCCGCCGGATCTGCGCCCGCTCGTGCCCCTGGACGGCGGCCGCTTCGCGACCAGCGATCTCAACGACCTCTACCGCCGCGTCATCAACCGCAACAACCGCCTGAAGCGGCTCCTCGAGCTGAACGCGCCGGAGATCATCATCCGCAACGAGCGCCGGATGCTGCAGGAGGCGGTCGACGCCCTCTTCGACAACGGCCGCCGCGGCAAGACGATCACCGGCCCGAACAAGCGCCCGCTCAAGTCGCTCTCCGACATGCTGAAGGGCAAGCAGGGCCGGTTCCGCCAGAACCTGCTCGGCAAGCGCGTCGACTACTCGGGCCGCTCGGTCATCGTCGTCGGCCCGACGCTGCGCCTGCACCAGTGCGGTCTGCCCAAGAAGATGGCGCTCGAGCTCTTCAAGCCGTTCATCTACAACAAGCTGGAAGAGCGCGGCTACGTCAACACCATCAAGAGCGCGAAGAAGATGGTGGAGAAGGAGCGCCCGGAGGTCTGGGACATCCTCGAGGAGGTCATCAGCGAGCACCCGGTGCTCCTGAACCGCGCCCCGACGCTCCACCGCCTCGGCATCCAGGCGTTCGAGCCGGTCCTCATCGAGGGCAAGGCGATCCAGCTGCACCCGCTGGTCTGCGCGGCGTTCAACGCCGACTTCGACGGCGACCAGATGGCGGTCCACGTGCCGCTGTCGGTCGAGGCGCAGATGGAGGCGCGCGTGCTCATGATGAGCACGAACAACATCCTCTCGCCCGCGAGCGGCAAGCCGATCATCAACCCGACCCAGGACATCGTGCTCGGGCTCTACTACGCGACCCGCGAGCGCAAGTTCGAGAAGGGGTCGTACCGCGCGGACACCCTCTCCTTCGGCGAGGACGGCGTGGCGCAGGGCTACCTGCGGGGCATCTACGCCTCCCCCGAGGAGGTGCGGATGGCCTACGACAACGGCGAGGTCGCGCTGCACGCCGGCGTCCGCGTCCGGGTGCCGATCATCGACGACGACGGGAACCCGCAGCTCGACGAGTTCGGCCACGTGAAGCGCCGCATCGTCGAGACCACGGTGGGTCGCGTCATCATCTCCGAGGTCCTCCCGAAGGGGGTCGCGTTCGAGTACGCGAACAAGACCCTCGACAAGAAGGCGCTCTCGGCGCTCATCGACGTCTGCTACCGCATCCACCGCAACAAGGAGACCGTCCTCCTCGCAGACCGGCTCCGCACGCTCGGCTTCGACCACGCGATGCGGGCGGGCATCTCGATCTGCATGGATCACATGGTGATCCCGGCGGCCAAGAAGGTCCTCCTGGGCGAGGCCCAGAAGGAGGTCGAGCGCGTCGTCGAGCAGTACCAGGAGGGGCTCATCACCGACGGCGAGCGGTACAACAAGATCGTCGACATCTGGGCGAGCATCGCCGACCAGGTCACGACCGAGATGATGGCCGGCATCGGCAAGGAGACGATCGTCGATCACGAGACGGGCAAGTCCTCGATCGAGCCGAGCTTCAACCCGATCTACATCATGGCCGACTCCGGCGCGCGCGGCTCCACGCAGCAGATCCGGCAGCTGGCCGCGATGCGTGGCCTGATGGCCAAGCCGTCCGGCGAGATCATCGAGACGCCGATCACCGCGAACTTCCGCGAGGGTCTCAGCGTGCTCCAGTACTTCATCTCGACGCACGGCGCGCGCAAGGGCCTCGCCGACACCGCGCTCAAGACGGCGAACTCGGGTTACCTCACCCGGCGGCTCGTCGACGTGGCGCAGGACGCGGTCATCTCCGAGTTCGACTGCGGCACGCTCGACGGCATCCGCGTGGCGAAGCTCGAGGAGGCCGGCGAGGTCATCCAGCCGCTCGGCGACCGCATCCTCGGCCGCGTCGCGCTGGAGGACGTCGTCGACCCGCTCACCGGCGAGGTGCTCATCACCGCGAACACCGAGCTCGACGAGCAGGCGGTGCGGTCCATCGAGGACGCCGGCATCGAGGAGGTCGTCATCCGCTCGGTGCTGACGTGCCAGCTCCGCCGCGGGGTGTGCGCGCTCTGCTACGGCCGCGACCTGGCGCGCGGTTACCGGGTCAACATCGGCGAGGCGGTGGGCATCATCGCCGCCCAGTCGATCGGCGAGCCGGGCACGCAGCTCACGATGCGCACCTTCCACATCGGCGGCACCGCGGCGCGCGGCAAGATCGAGGCGAGCTACCTCGAGGCCCGCACCGAGGGCACGGTCCGCCTCCGCCGCGCGGTCGTCCAGAAGAAGAAGGACGGCACGATGGTGGTCATGAACCGCCACGGCGAGATCGTTGTCGTCGACGAGACGGGGCGCGAGCGCGAGCACAACCGCCTCGTCTACGGCGCCATCCTCAAGAAGGCCGACGGCGAGCGCACCAAGGCCGGCGAGCTGCTCGCCGAGTGGGACCAGTTCGCGACGCCGATCCTCACCGAGGTCTCCGGCGTGGTGAAGTTCGGCGACCTCATCGAGGGCGTCAGCGTGCAGGATCGCCTCGACGAGGTGACGGGCCTCTCGCGAAAGGTCGTCATCGAGTCGAAGGCGGCCGACGTCCGCCCGCGCATCTCGCTGAAGGACCCCGAGTCCGGCAGGACGCTGAAGCTCCCGAACAGCGAGCTCGAGGCGCGCTACCTGCTCCCCGTCGGTGCGCACATCGTCGCGCAGGAGGGGGATCTCATCGAGGCCGGCGAGGTCATCGCGAAGATCCCGCGCGACACGACGAAGGTGCAGGACATCACCGGCGGTCTGCCCCGCGTCGCCGAGCTGTTCGAGGCCAGAAAGCCCAAGGATCACGCGATCATCAGCGAGATCGACGGCGAGGTCACGTTCGGCAAGGACACGAAGGGCAAGCGGAAGGTCATCATCACGCCGTACTCGCCGGACGGGCATGCGCTCGGCGATCAGGCGCGCGAGTACCTGATCCCCAAGGGCAAGCACATCCAGGTGCAGCCGGGCGACCGGGTGCGCGCGGGTGACCCGCTCCAGGACGGCCCGCCGAACCCGCACGACATCCTCCGGGTGAAGGGCGAGAAGGAGCTGTCGGCCTGGCTCGTGAACGAGATCCAGCAGGTCTACCGGCTCCAGGGCGTCGGCATCAACGACAAGCACATCGAGGTCATCGTCCGGCAGATGCTCCGGCGGGTCCGCGTGCGCGAGGTCGGCGATACGAACTTCCTGGTCGATGAGCAGGTGGAGAAGCACATCTTCGAGAAGGAGAACGAGACCGTCCTCGAGCGCGGCGGCAAGCCCGCCATCGCCGAGGCGCTCCTCCTCGGCATCACCAAGGCCAGCCTGTCGACCGAGTCGTTCATCAGCGCCTCGTCGTTCCAGGAGACGACCAAGGTGCTCACCGAGGCGGCGATCAACGGCAAGACGGACGATCTCCGCGGTCTCAAGGAGAACGTCATCATGGGCCGTCTGATCCCGGCCGGGACGGGGCTGCCCGCCTACAAGCGTCTCCAGGTCGTGGTCGAGGGCGAGCCGGTGGTGCAAGCGCCGTACGTCGCCCCCCGGCCGCGTCCCGAGGAGACGCTCACGGCGGTGAACGAGGAGTAACGGCCGCCGGCGCGCCCAGGGCGGGGTCGACTCCCGCCTACGGGCGCGCCGTCCGTCCCCTGGACACCGTCCCGGGGGCGGCTTTCCTCTTTCAGCCCTGAGCTTGTCGGCCTGGCGAGCCGCGCCGGACGTGGCGCGCGCGCCTACCCGGGGTCAGCCTTCACCTCCACGTAGCAGCGCATCGGGTCGAGCGGGGCCTCGGGAGCCAACCAGCGTTGGCCGGTGTTCACGGGGCTCGCGCACCGAGCCGAGCTCTGCTCTCATTCATCGAGCGCACCCCATGGCTGCACACGCCGCGAGCGGCTGGCCAGCTTTCCCCGCGTGCTTTCGTTCCGCGAGGGTTCTTGGGCGCGCTTACCTCCAATTTCCGAGTAGAATCAGGTTTCGATGGCTTCCGTTCACGGATTGAACCAGCGGATTGCCGATCGCCTCGTCCTCGAGGGGCGCATCACTCCGGACGACCATCGTCGTGCGGTGGAGTACGCGATGCGTACCCGCGGCCGCATCGAGGACGCCATCATCGAGCTCGATATCGTCAACGAGGCCGAGCTCCTGAAGTTCATCGCGACCGTCCACAACACCCGCTTCGTCTCGACCGAGAAGCTCTCGAAGGCGATCATCGAGCCCCGCGTGCTCGCCAAGGTTTCGGCGATCACCGCGACGTTGCACGGCGTCTTCCCGGTCCTGCTCGACGATCGGAACACGACGCTCTCGGTCGCGACGGCGGATCCCGACAACGACGTCGCGCTGCACGAGATCCGGCTGGCCGCGGGCGTGCGGGACGTACGCGCCATCGTCGCCAGGCCGGCGGCAGTGCGCGCGGCCATCGCCTACCATTACCGGGGCGACACGACCGCCTTCAATTCGCTGCTGCGGCCGGTCAGCTCGTTCGACGAGATCCTCTACAACAACAGCAATAACCCGTTCGAGCGCACGTCGATGACGCACGAGCGCGCGTCGATGACGCACGTGCCGGCTGCGCACTCGCAGACGATGCACGGCCAGCCGGCGCACGCGCCGCCCTCGCATTCGCAGCCGATGCACGGGCAGACGACGACGATGCACGGGCAGACGACGATGCACGGGCAGACGGCGCACGCGACGCCGCAGCCCGCGCCGGTGCCCGCGGCGCTCGTCACGGCGCCGCAGGCTCCCGCGGTGATGCGGGCGCCCTCCGCGCCGCCGCGCGTGGCCCCGGCCGGGCCCCCGCCCACGCCCGTGCCGCCCTCGCCCCCCGTTCAGCCGCAGGCCGCCCCGCTCTCGGCGCCGGTCGCGGTGGCAGCGGCGCCGCCGCCGCCGCACCCGACCACGAGCCACGCGTATGTCGAGACGCTGAACGTCCTCGTGAGCCTGCTCGAGAACGCGCGGCAGGACCTCCGGGGTCACTCCTCCACGGTCGCGCGCATCGTCCGCAAGCTCTGCGAGCGCATCGGCCTGCCGCCGACGACGGTCGCGAGCTACGTGGCCTCGGCCTACCTGCACGATCTCGGCAAGAACGGCCCGTACCACCTCACCGCGCTCAACGTCGCCGAGTACGAGGGGCACCGGCTCGCCGCGACGAAGAGCGTCGACCTCCCGGCCCACCTCATGGAGTCGGTGGGCCTGCCGCAGGACGTCGTCTCGGCGATCAACCTGATGTACGAGCGCTACGACGGCAGCGGCTTCCCCGACGGCCTGTCCGGCAAGGAGATCCCGCTCGGCGCGCGCATCCTCGCGGTCGCGGACACCTACGCCGACCTCACCCAGAACCCGCGCAACCCCTACCGCAAGGCGCTCCGCCCGCCCGAGGCCTGCGACGTGCTCGCCCAGTACCGCGGCACCATCTTCGATCCGAACATCGTCGATCTCTTCCGCCAGGTCATGACCGGCGACGACATGCGCGCGAAGCTCCTCGCCGACCGGCATCAGGCGCTCATCGTCGACCCGGATCCCGAGGAGACGACGGTGCTCGAGCTGCGGCTCCTCGAGCAGGGGTTCGAGGTCTCGATCGCGCGCAACGTGGCGCAGGCGCGCCGCGAGCTCGAGACGAAGGACATCGAGGTGGTCGTCAGCGAGATCGACCTCGAGGAGCCCGACGCCGGCCTCGTGCTCCGCGCCGACGCGCTGAAGCTCGGCTTCGGCCGCGACAAGACGTGGGTCATCCTCACCGCGAAGACCGACCGGCAGACCGCCCAGCGCGCCTTCGATCTCGGCGTCGACGACTTCGTCTCGAAGCCGGCGTCGACCGACGTCATGGCCGCCAAGCTCCGCCAGCTCATCGAGCGACGCTCCACGACCGCCGTCCCCCGCGGCGTGTCCGGCTCGCTCGCCGAGATGGGCCTGCCGGACATGATCCAGATCCTCTGGCACGGCCGGAAGACGTGCGCGCTCAAGATCCAGGCGAACTCCATGGCCGGCGAGATCCACTTCGCCGACGGGCAGGTCGTCCACGCGCTCTGGGCCGGCGCGCTGGGCGAGGACGCGTTCTACAGGATGCTCACGCTCCGGGAGGGCGACTTCCGTCTCGACCCGAGCTTCTCGCCCAGCACCCGCAGCATCACCGCCTCACCCGAGGCCCTGCTCCTCGAGGGGATGCGCCGCCTCGATGAAGGGACCTTGTCGTAAGAGCGGCGCGCGGGAGGCCCGGTTGAAGAGCTCCGTCTGCATCGAGACCCCGCGGCTGCGCCTCCTCATCCCGTCCCTCGACTTCGCCGGCCGCTACCTCGCCTATTTCGAGCGCAATCGCGAGCACCTGGCCCGGTGGGATCCGCCGCGACCCGAGGGCTTCTACACCGAGGCGTTCTGGCGGGAGCGCCTCCTCCGCGATCGCGACGATCTCGTCGCGGACCGGGCGCTCCGGCTCGCGCTGCAGTGGCGCGGCGCTCCCGCGGGCGAGGTGATCGGGGTCTGCAACTTCACCCAGTTCGTTCGCGGCGTCTTCCAGGCCGCGACGCTCGGCTACTCGCTCGACCAGCGCGTCGTGGGCTCGGGCGTGATGTTCGAGGCGCTCGAGGCGGCGATCGCGTACATGTTCGGCACGCTCGGCTTCCACCGGGTGATGGCGAACTACCTGCCGCATAACGAGCGCAGCGGTCGGCTGCTCCGGCGCCTCGGCTTCGTCGTCGAGGGGTACGCCCGCGATTACCTGTTCATCGACGGCGCCTGGCGCGACCACATCCTGACCGCGCTGACGAACCCCAGGCCGGCACCCCCGGGCGCCTCGCGGGCGCCTGCCGCGGCGCTCTCTTCTGGCGGCGCCGGCCAGCGACGCGGATGATCGGTCGGCGCTGCAGCGACCGCCGAGCGGCGCCTGGGCCCCCTACCTGCCGCGGCTGTTTCCGTCGGTAACTCTCCACGATCCTTGGTGATTGTGACGAGGTCGGCCGCGGCCGGCGCGCGCCGCGTCTTGCCCTGTAGCGTGCGCGGCTCTAGCCTTTCCGGAGGCGTGGACCGCAGGTGCGGCCGCGACCAGGAGGCACATGTACGGTCCGCAAGGCAATGGTGGCGGCAGCGCGCGTAGACCAGCGCAGCGCTCGACGAAGGTCATGGTCCCCGAGATCCGCGCCCGCAAAGGGGTCTCGCCGATCGCGATGGTGACGGCCTACGACTTCACGATGGCGCGGCTGCTCGACGAGGGCGGCGCCGATCTGCTGCTCGTCGGCGACTCGCTCGGGATGGTCGTGCAAGGGCACCCGACCACCCTCCCCGTCACGGTCGAGGAGATCTGTTACCACGGCCGCGCGGTGACGCGCGGCGCGCGGCGCGCCCACGTCGTGGGCGACATGCCGTTCATGAGCTTCCAGCTCTCTCCGATGCACGCGCTCGAGAACGCCGGGCGGATGATGAAGGAGGGCAGCTTCGAGAGCATCAAGCTCGAGGGGGGCGCCGAGATCGCGGAGCATGTGCGCCGGATCGTCGCCGCGGGCATCCCGGTGATGGGTCACCTCGGGCTCACGCCGCAGTCCGTGCACGCGATGGGCGGCTTCAAGGTGCAGGGCAAGGGCGACGAGGCGGCCGAGCGCCTCATCGCCGACGCGCGCATCCTCGACGAGGCGGGCGCCTACGCCATCGTGCTCGAGGCCATCCCGCCGGACCTCGCGCAGGAGGTGACGGAGGCGGTCTCCGTGCCGACGATCGGCATCGGCGCCGGGGCCGGCTGCGATGGGCAGGTGCTCGTCTGCTACGACCTGCTCGGGATGTTCCGCGAGCTGACGCCGAAGTTCGCGAAGCGCTTCGCCGAGGTCGGCGACCAGATCGTGGAGGCGACGCGCGCCTACGTGGACGAGGTGCAGTCGCGCACGTTCCCGGCCGCGGAGCACAGCTTCAAGCCGAACGGGCCTCGCCGGGCGGCCGTCGTGCCCGCCTCGCCGGCCAAGCCCGAGTTCGCGCCGGCGGACGAGATCCCGCCGCATTGGCAGACGCACTGAGCGCGGTGGCGGCGGGAGCTGGCTGACGCCGGCCGCCCCGCTGCCAGGCCGCGCTGAAAGCGGCCGCCGGCCTCAGCTCGCCTGGACTTCGGCCGGCTGCCGCCGGCCTCCGAGGGCGCGCAGCAGGAGCTCGGCCGCGAGCAGCGCGAGCAGCAGCAGCGCCACGTAGGGCGATCCGTCGATGGATGCCGACATGCCGCCCAGCTCCGCCGCGCGGGCGCTCTCGGCGACGCGCCGGGGGCGAAGGTCGATCTCGCGCTCCGGCACCGACACGACGCGCGTCGAGCGCTCGCCGTCCAGGGTGAGCTCGTAGAGCCCGGCGAGCGGGGGCGAGACGCGCAGCCGCCGATCGACCTCCACGACGGGGAGCGCCTCACGCCCCGCGGGGCCCTGGCCGCGGTCGATCCGCACGCGCTCGACCTTGACGTCGTGGTAGCCGTCGAAGGTCCACGTCTCGCCCGCGGCGAGGCGCCGCGCGCCGCCGCGGGCGCGCGCGGCGCCGACGAACCCGTCGAGCAGCGAGAGGAACGCCGGCCGCAGCGCGACGTCGCTCTCCTCCGTACTGAGCGGCAGCGTCATGAACAGCACGACGCCGCGCCCGAGCGGGCGGCGCACGAGGAACGGGGCGCCGTCGGTCCACCGGGCGAGCACCTCGGCGCCCTCCGAGGCCTCCGCGCCCAGCGTGGCCCGGCCGCGCGGAGCGACGTCGGCGAGGCCAGCCGCGGACGGTCCGAGCCAGCCCGCCGTGGCGCGGTCCAACCCGGGGACCGGGGACGCCGACCAGCGGACGACGCCGGGCACCAGCGGCTCGAACCCGGCGCCGAGCGGCGCGGCGGCGGCGCGCTGGCCGAGCGTCAGGAGCGCGACGCCGCCGCGCTCGACCCACGCGGCGAGCGAGCGGCGCACCTCCGGCGTGAAGCCGGGCGCGTCGTCGACGATGAGCCCCGCGTGCGCGGCCAGCTCGTCCGCGTGCTCCGGGACCGAGGGCAGCGGCCTGATCTGCGCGTCGAGATCCAGCGCAGAGAGCGCCTGCTCGAGCGGCGGCGGGCCGCCCGTCTCGACGTGCGTGGTCGCGGGGTCGACCACGACCGCGATCGAGAGCGGGCCGCCGGCGGTGATGATCGGCGCGCGGTCGTCCTCGGCGATCGCGTCGCCGCCGGTGAGCACGGCGAGCAGGAGCTCGGGCGCCCCCGAGGGCAGATCGATCGTGAGCTCCTCGGCGCGCAGCGCCGGATCGAGCGCGACCTTGCCGAGCACCGCGTCGCCGGCGCGCACCTCGAGGGATCGCCCCGCGGCGGCGGAGGCGCCCGCGGCGGAGGCGGCCGGCGCCGCCGCGCCGCCGTCGCGCTCCGCGGCGGCGGGGTCGGGCCCGGGCGCGGCGGGCGACGCGGCGGTGCAGACGACGCGGATGCGCGCCTTCTGGCTCGATCGATCCGCGCGCACGATCCCGCAGTCCTCGCCCGTCGCCTCGAGCTCCTCGAGCGGCACCCACGTGGCGATGTCGGGGGTGCCCGAGATGGGCGGGGCGCCTGGCGCGCCGTCCGCGAGGTCGCTGAGGAGCACGATGCGCTTGTCGCTCTGGGGCAGGCCCCGGAGCAGATCGCGCGCGAGGTCGAGGGCCCCGTCGAGGTCGGTGGCGCGGTCCGACGGCGTCACCGCGGCGAGCGCCTCGGTGACGGCGGTGAGGTTGGTCGTCGACGCGAGGGCGACCCGGGCCGGGGCGCCCGCGAGGACGAGCGCCGCGGCGTCGCCGGGCGCGAGCCCGCCGGCGAGCTCGCGCGCGGCCGTGAGCGCGCGCTCGAACCGCGCGGGGCCGCGCTCCACGCCGCCGGCGCCCGGGCGCGCGCGCATGCTGAGCGAGTCGTCGACGACGATGGCGAGCGCGACGGACGCGCCGGCCCTGCGGCTGAGCGCCAGGTGCGAGCAGCGCAGGAGCGGCGTGGCGCCGAGCACCGCGAGCGCGAGCACCGAGACGGCCCGGGTGGCGAAGAGGGCGCGGTCCTCGAGGAGGCTCCGGCGCCGCGCCGTCGGCGGCGTGGGCGGGACCAGCCGCGCGGGCGGGAACGGCCGCTCCTCGGCGCGGCGACGGCGCAGGAGGTGCGCGGCGACCGGCGCGCCGACGAGCAGCGCGACAAGCAACGCGCCCAGGGTGACGAAGCTCATCGCCGCACCTCGGCGATCGCCTGCACCAGGGAGCGGACGACGTCGGTCGAGGGATCGGCGCTCGTCGCGCGCAGCAGGCGGCCGCCGCGCGACGCGAGCGCGCGCGACCAGCCCTCGGTCAGGGCGGCGAGGCGCGCCTTGTACTGCGCCCGGACCGCGCCCGCATCGGCCTCGACGACGGCGTCGCCCTCGAGCGCGCGGAGGCGCACGTTGCCCTCGAAGTCGAGCTCCGCCTCGCTCGGATCGAGGACCTGGAGGGCGATCAGCGTGCGGCCGCCCGTGCTGAGCGGCGTGAACGCGGAGAGCGCGCGGTCCGTGCCGGATTCGTGAGCAAGATCGAGTAGATCCGAGATCAGCAGGACGACGGCGCCGCGGCGGGCCTTCTTCGCGACGGGCGCGAGGGCGCGCTCGATCGCGCCCGCGTCGCCGCTCCAGTCCTGGGCCGCGGAGGTGGCCTCGAGGGCGCCCACGATCCGCTCGAACGCCTCGCGCCCCGCCATGGCGGGCAGGCCGTGGGTGCCGGCGCCGCCGAGCCACGCGAGCCCCACCGGGTCGCCGGTGGCGAGCGCGACGCGGGCCATGGCCGCGGCGATCAGCGCCGCGTAGGCGAGCTTGGCGCCGGGCGCGCGCTGGCCTCGGTAGGACATCGAGGCGGTCGCGTCGACGCACAGCCAGAGGGCGCGATCGGTCTCGGTCTCGAACTCGCGCACCATGAGGCGATCGTGGCGGAGCAGGGCGCGGCGATCGAAGAAGCGGAGATCGTCGCCGGGCACGTAGGGCCGCTGCCCGCCGAACTCGACGCCGGCGCCCTTGCGGATGCTCCGGTGCATTCCGGCGTACACGCCCTCGGCGACGGCGCGCGACTTGAGCCGGAGCGGGGCGAGCCCGCCCCAGTCGATGGGGAACGTGGCGAGCGAGGCGCGGTCGGAAGCGAGCGGCACAGGGGCGCTTCTTAGCCTGGATCCACGGGGCGATCACCCCGCGGCAACCGGGCAGCAGGCGCGCGGTAGAGCCGCGGAATCGAACGGTGATCGAACGGTGACCGAGCGGTGACCGAGCGGTGGACGCGTGGTCCCGGGCCGTAGAACCGGGGCCGGGTGGCTCACGGTCAGCCTCCTGGGCTCCCTCCCTCGCGCGGCTTTACCGTGTAATTTCCGGTTCTTCCGGGGCCCGGGGCTTGCCGAGGCGACGCACGCCACACATCAGATCCATGGAATGGCTGACGAGAAAAGGCCGACGTCGCGCACGTGGCTCGGGTACCTGCTGATCGCCGCCGCGGCTCTGGTCTTTTCCGGGATCTTCAAGCCGCCGGGGCCTCCGCTCGTGCCCTACGACGAGGCGGTCGCCGAGGTGCGGCGCGGGGAGGTCGCCGCGGCGGTCGTGAAGCCCGACGAGATCGAGCTCGTCCGCCGCGCCGGCGAGCAGCGGCCCGAGGAGCGCGTCCGCGTGACGCGGCTACCCGGCGTCGAGGACGAGCCGATCGTGCGGGCGCTGCTCGAGCAGCAGGTCCGCATCGAGGCGAAGAGCGCCCGGTCCGCGGCGTGGACGCAGGTGGCGCTCTGGCTCTTGCCGCTCCTGCTCATCAACGCGGTGTTCTTCATGATGCTGCGCCGGGCGGGGCAGGGGGCCGGCGGGCCGCTCGGGTTCCTGCGCAGCAAAGCGAAGATCTACGATCGGTCCAAGCAGGATCCGGTGCGCTTCTCCGACGTCGCGGGGGTCGACGAGGCCAAGGACGAGCTCGTCGAGGTGATCGACTTCCTCAAGGAGCCGTCGCGGTACCGGTCGCTGGGCGGGCGGATCCCGCGCGGCCTCCTGCTCGTCGGGCCGCCCGGCACCGGCAAGACGCTGCTCGCGCGCGCCGTGGCAGGCGAGGCGAACGTGCCGTTCTTCTCGCTGAACGCGAGCGAGTTCGTCGAGATGTTCGTGGGGCTCGGGGCGGCGCGCGTGCGCGAGCTCTTCGAGGAGGCGCGCAAGAGCGCGCCCAGCATCGTGTTCATCGACGAGATCGACGCCGTGGGCAGGACCCGGGGCGGCCTCAGCGCCCTCTCGACCCACGACGAGCGCGAGCAGACGCTCCACCAGCTCCTCGCCGAGCTCGACGGCTTCGACGCGCGCACAACCGTGATCCTGATGGCCGCCACCAACCGGCCCGAGGTGCTCGATCCGGCCCTCATGCGGCCCGGGCGCTTCGACCGCCAGGTCATCGTGGATCGGCCCGATCTGCGCGGCCGCGAGGCGATCCTCGCGGTGCACGCGCGGCGGGTGCCGCTCGCGAAGGACGTCGACCTCGGGCTCGTGGCGCGCCGCACGCCGGGCATGGTCGGGGCCGACCTCGCCAAGATCGTCAACGAGGCGGCGCTCGCCGGGGCGCGGCGCGGCGCCAGGGAGATCGGCCAGGCCGACTTCGACGAGGCGCTCGATCGGTCGCAGCTCGGGCTCCGGCGCCGCGGGCAGATCATGACCGCGGAGGAGCGGCGGCGCGTGGCGTACCACGAGGCCGGGCACGCGCTCGTCGCGCTCGCGCTGCCGGCCGCCGATCCGGTGGAGCGGGTGTCGATCGTGGCGCGCACGATCGGCGCGCTCGGCGTCACGATCCAGGTGCCCCGCGACGAGCGCCAGCTGGTCACCGAGCAGGAGATCGAATCGCGCGTCACGGTGATGCTCGGCGGCAGGGCGGCGGAGGAGATCGCGCTCGGCCAGGTCTCGAGCGGCGCGCACGACGATCTCGGGCGGGCCACGGCGCTCGTCCGCGAGATGGTGACCCGCCTCGGCATGAGCCGGCGCCTCGGGCTGCCCGCGCTCTCGCGCCAGGTCGGCGCGCCCATGCTCGGCGTGATCCAGGAGGAGCGCACGTGCAGCGACGAGACCGCGCGCGAGGTCGACGAGGAGGTGAGGGAGCGGCTCGGCGAGATGTATCTGAAGGCCAAGCAGCTGCTCGTCGATCGCCGCGAGGGCCTCGAGGCGGCCGCGGAGGCGCTCGTGCTCAAGGAGACCCTGCGCGGCGACGAGCTGGAGCAGATCGCGGCCATGTCGGTGCGCCGGAAGATCGCCGTGGGATCGCCGAGCGCGGCCTGAAGCTCGGGGCCGCGCGGCGCCGGGGCTCGCGGCCAGGGCCGTACGGTTCCGGGCACGAGGCTCAGGTCGCGCGGCGCCGGCGCCTGAGGCCGCCCGCGATCGCGGCGAGCGACAGCCCGGCGGCCGCCCACGCCCCACCGCCCGCGCCCCCGCGCGGCGCGCTCCCGGCCGCGCGGCAAGCGCAGCCGCCGTCCTGAGCCATGGGCTCACCGCCGTCCGGCCCGTCGTCCGGCGCTGCGACGCCGATCCCCCTCACCGTGATCTCCTGCACCGGATCGCTCGGGTCGTTCGACTCGACGAGGACGGTCGCCGCGAACGCGCCGCTCGCCTTCGGCGCGAAGCGGATCGCGAAGTCGACCGCCGTCTCGGGGTCGACCTCGAGCGCCGCGCTCGCGAGCTCGAAGCCCTCCGGATCGTCGGTCGTCACGGCGACGTCGAGCAGCGCCTCCCCTGTGTTCGACAGCTGGACGATCTCCACGTTGGCCTGCCCGACCTCCACCGCGCCGAAGTTGATCTCCTGCGTGTCCAGCGCGAGATCCGGGAGCGGGATATGGACGCGCTCGCTCTCGAAGAGCCATTCCCGCTCGGTGAGCGGGAAGGCGAGCGGGAGGTCGGCGATCGGGATCGACCACTCGCGGCCGAGCAGGCTGACGCTGAACGTGGGGATGAGGTGGAGCGTGCCCTTGTAGCGCACCGAGCCCTCCGGACGGACGTTGAGCTCGACCGACGGGCCGCCCAGGTACTCCGTGAAGGAGGCGCTGCGCTCCGAGGTGATGTCGCCTCCGCTCACCGTCGCCTGATCGAGCGTCTCGATGGCCACGCGGTGGGTCACGTACCGCGCAGCGACATCCATGGCGACGTCGAGCTCGAACCGCCCCTCGATACCGGGGATCGATCCGCCGATGAGGTCGCCGATGGCGACGGACGCGAGCCGCTGCGGCTCGGTCGAGCTCGCCAGCGCAATGCCCGGCTCCCAGCCCCAGGCGTCGAACGGCGCGCTGGCGTGCACATGGAAATCGAGCTGGGGCACATAGGGGATTTCGCCTGTCCAGTCGAAGTCCTGGCCCAGGATGGAAACGCTGATGCGCCCCTGTGCGCTGACGCCGAGCCCGTAATCGCAGCTGAACGTGCCTCCGTCCTGGTCGCCGGGGGCCGTGAGCGCGAGCGCCTCTGGCCACGACGCCTCGAGCGCTCCGCTCAGCGAGACCTTCGTGTTCGCATAGACCGCGGCCCGGAGGTTCAGTTGCAACGGTGAGCCCGGTGGGACCCAGCCCGTCTCGAAGTCGAGCTGGAGCGGGATGGCTTCTCTGCGCTCGAAGGCGACTGCCCCCCGCTCGCAATAGAACGGATCGTCGACGCACGGCGCAGCGAGCGAGTCGTAGGCCGACGCAGCCGCGGGGGCGAAGAGGGTGAGCGCGGCGGCGGCGCAGGGGAGAGCGCGCCGGGGCCGAGCCGCGCGGGAGGCCGTGAGTGCAGCGTCGCCGGGCAGCAGAGAGCGCATGATAACGATTACCACGAGCCGCGCGCTCCACGCCATGGCCGCATTCCACGATGACGGCGTCGCTAACGTGCCCCGAACAGCGTGCCGACCACGATTCCGGCGGCCGCACAGAGAATGGCCACCACGGTCCAGAGGAACCGCTCGCGCGAGGGGCTCGCCGCCGCCTGCGCGCCGTTGCTGGACGTGTCCTCGAACACCGCGGATCGGCCCGCGGGCAGCGCCCTGAGCACCGCGCTCTCCCGGGGCGGAACGGGGGGACCGACGTCCGAGGTGGAAGCGTCGTTTTGGGGCGTCGCGGCGTGGTCCAGGCCGGTCCGCTCGAGCTCCAGCTCGGTGATCGAGATGGCGTCCGCGAGGTTCGCTGGCGTGTGGCCGACGACGCGCCGTTCGCGGCAGGCGCGCAGGGCGTCGGCGAAGGCCCGGGCGCTCCGGTGCCGCTCGGCCGGGTCCTTGGCGAGGGCCCTCAGGATGACCGCCTCCAGCCCGGCCGAGATGAGCCCGTCGCGCTTGCCGGAGCGCGGCGGCAGCGGTTGCTCGGCGATCTGCGCTGTCATCACGGCGATGGGCGTCCGCTTGCTGAACGGCACGGCGCCGACCACCATCTCGTAGAGGATGCAGCCGAGCGCATAGATGTCGCAGCGCGGATCGACGTCCTCGCCGCGCACCTGCTCCGGCGCCATGTACTCCGGCGTCCCGAAGATCATGTCCTGCTCGGTGAGCCCGGTCGTCATCTGCTCGCCGTGCACCACCTTCGCGAGCCCGAAATCGACCACGCGGACGCAGCCCGCGAGCGGCGACGGCGCGCCGCCGGCATGCCCGTCCGAAGGCGGCGCGCCCGGGCGCTCGACGAGCACGTTGGCCGGCTTGAGATCGCGATGGACCACGCCCGCCGCGTGCGCGGTCTCCAGCGCGGAGCAGATCTGGAGGGCGATCTCGATCGCCCGGTCGGCCTCGATCGGCGCGCGCTCCTGCAGGAGCTCCTCGAGCGAGCTGCCGTCGATGTGCTCGAGGGCGATCACGAGGAGCCCGCCCTCCTCGACGAAGTCGAGCATCCGGACGACGTGGGGGCCCTCGATGCGCTTCAGGATGGCGGCTTCCCGGTGGTAGCGCCTGAAGATCTGCGGTGTGCCGGAGAGGTGTCTGTGGATCACCTTGAGCGCGACGCGCCGGCCGTCCTCGTCGCGGGCGGCGCGGTAGACGACGCCGGATGCGCCCTCGCCGACGACCGACTCCACGGTGTACTGCGACGCGACGCGGTGCCCGGGGGGCAGGCGCTCGGGCGCGATGGGCTGCGAGGTCACCGCGCACCACCTGCGTCCGCGGGGTTCGGCGGGGCAGGCTCCGGCGGAGGCAGCCTGAGGTGCAGCTCGGTCGATGAGGTGCAGGCGCCCACGATCTTCGGGCTGAGCTCGATGGGGTCGAGCCGCGCTGTCGGATCGTGCTCGCGCCACGCGGCGCAGGCGGTCTCGGCGAGCCCGGCGGCGTCGAGCGCGACGTAGGCCTCCAGCAGATGCCTGTGCAGCGTGGCGATCTGCATCCGGGCGAGCTCGCCGTAGCCGAGCAGGCGGCTCGCCCGCGCCACGGCGTCGATGTACCGGCCGCTCCGCACGTCGCTCGCGAGCTGCGGCAGCTCGGCGTCGACCCGGCGCTGGGCCTCGCGCGCGCGGCCCGCCCCCTCGGAGCGCACCAGCGCGCCGGCGTTCGCTGCCTCGGCCTTGCCCTGGGTCGTGAGCGGAAGATCCGTGAGCGGCACGAGGATCACCGCGCCGCGGCGCAGCGTGTCCTTCTTGAAGTGGTTGTACTTGTGGAGCATCCACGCCTTGTCCCGCTTGCCGAGGAAGCGATAGGCGATGGTCAGCAGCGTGTCGTTCTGGCCGACGACGTACCGCAGGTTGTACGGGACGATGATCTCCTGCCCGTCGCTCGGCTCGATCCACGGCATCGTGTCGTTCGAGAGCGCGAGGACGTCGCTCCGGTCGGCGGCGCCGAGCATCCGCTCCGCGAGGATCGCCCAGGTCTCGCCGGCGGTGACGCGGTGGTGGCCGAGCGCGGGCACCTCCAGCCGCAGGCCGGGCATGATCGGCACGCCGGCGCCCGCGTCGAGCGCGTTCGCGGCGACGAGCACCTGCTCCATCTGCACGCGCCCGTAGGTGCGCTCCGCGATCTGCGCGAGGGTCTCGCCCTCGCGGACGACGTGCGGGAACGCCGCCGCGGCGCTGGCTGCGAGCATCGTCGCGGCCAGGGCGCCCACGGAAAACCAAGTTCGCCGAGAGCTCACGCCGCGGAGGGTACCAGGGGTTTGCCCGCCGTGGGACCGCTCGTTCGGCGGCGCCGGCGGGATGTTCGCCGCGATTTCGGCGCGCCGACAATTTCGTGCCAGAGTGCGCGCGAAGCATGAAAACCACGACGACGGCCGGCAAGATCCCGGTGTGGCTGTCGCGGCGCTCGCCCGCCGCGGCGCGGCTCCTCACGGCCGGTCTGCTCGGGCTGGCGGCGCCGGGCTGCCTCGTCCGGCAGGACCTGTACGATCAGGCGCGCGCGGAGGTCCAGAGAGAGCGCGAGGAGGGGAAGAAGGTCCGGACCGAGGCGCAGAGCGCGCGCGCCGAGGCGGCGCAGCGATCGGCGCAGGTCGCCGCGCTCGAGGAGGAGATCTCGGGCCTCGCGCACGACCTCCGGGCGCGCGATCTCCGGCTGTCGGAGGCGACGACGGCGGAGGCCGGGCTCGCGCGGCAGCTGGACGAGCTCGCCGCCATGAACGAGGAGCTGTCGGCGCGGCTCCGGAGCGCCGGGCAGAGCGTGGGCCAGCTCGCGAACGAGCGCGGCAGCCTGTCGGCGGAGCTCGCCGAGACGCGGGCCAAGGTCGACGAGCTGCGCCGCCAGCACGCCGCGGCCGAGGCGCGGGCGGCGCGGATGCGGGATCTCGTGGGCCAGCTCGAGAAGGAGGTCGACGCCGGCAAGGTCCGCGTCGGGCTCCGCGCCGGGCAGGTGGCGATCGAGGTGCCGAGCGACGCGCTGTTCGACGCCGGCGGGGCCGACCTCAAACCGGCAGGGCGGGCGGTGCTGGACGGGATCGCCAAGGTGCTGCGGGCGATGCCGGATCGGAAGTTCCAGGTCGCCGGGCACACGGACAATGACGGAAGGCGAGCGCGGCGCGCGAGGTTCACGTCGAGCTGGGAGCTCTCGACGGCGAGAGCGGCCGCCGTGGTGAAGCGGCTCGTCGAGCGCGGCGTGCCGCCGCAGGCGCTGTCGGCTGCTGGATACGGCGAGTTCGCGCCGCTCGGACCGAACGACACGGCGGCGGGGCGGGCGAGGAACCGGCGGATTGAGATTGGCCTGGTGGCGGAACAGGAAGCGGAACGGCAACGGGAAGAAGTGACGGGGACCGGGAAGGTCGCCGGCGAGGAGGGGGCTGCGACGGCGCCGTGATGCTGGCACCAGAGCGCTGACGAGAAGGGCTGGCCAAGGCTCGCGGGGCTGGAGGGAGGCATCTCCAGCGCGGAGATGGATGCGACCCATCTCTCGTTGGAGGCGCTTCCACCGGGAGAGGTAGTGCGGTGCTTCGGCCGAGCGTGCGGCGCTTCGTGAACCGCCAAGACGCCAGGTGCGCCAAAAATCCTAAAAGTTTGGCGCACCTGGCGTCTTGGCGGTTCGATCTTCCACGGCAGCGTCCCGTTGGGCGGCGCTCTTGGTTCAGGGGTCGCTCAAGGAGAAGAGGGGCTTCCGCGTGTAGTGTGCGACTCTGGGGTCCAGTCGAAGCTGGAAAGGGAGCCCATTTTTGAGATACAGAGTGCCGAGGCGATCGCCGGGTTTCTCCGGGAACGTGAACCTGGCCCTGGGGCCGAGCGAGTTTCTAAGGACGCTCGATTCGATACGAGCGAAGGTGAGCTCGACCTCGTCCGCTCGTCCAGCCTTGCGCACAACGTTGGCGCGAACAGAATCAAGGATAGAAGACCAGCCGGAGATCGTGACCGTCACGTAGTCAGGCGAGCAGGCTGACCCGCCGTCATCGTCACGAATCGGTTCTATGTCGTAGCGGTAGCACTCCGGATAGTCGGGCTGCGTAGGGCGAGGATTACAGTCCGAAAAAGAAGCGGGCGACAGCGCGCTAGCGCAGGCCGCTTCAGCCCGGGCGCTTTCTGCCGGCCGTGGGCGATCCCCAGGCTCAGCCGGCGAATCGCCGCTGTGCGTCAGGGATGCGGCGGGATTCGCAGTTGAAGACGGACTGGCGCGCTCGCTGCACGCTCCGACGACGATCAACGCGATCCTGCAGAAGCGATTCACGCCGCTCACCATCTTGGTCTCTTGTGTCACAGCCGCCCCTTCAACGCTCTCATCCTCGCGCAGCCGGAGGCCGTCGGGGGCAATGCCTCGTTGAACGAAACCGCGCAAGCGCGTTAGCTCCACGCCGCGGCGCACGCCGGTAGGAGCGTTGGTCGCTGCGCGCGCTCACCATGTCTCTCGTGGGACGGCTGACCCGCCCCGCTCGTCCGCCCGCCCCGCAGCCGGCGCCGCCTCCCCGCGCCGCAGCGCGCACGCCGCGAGGATGCACAGCGCCGGGGTCACGACCATGTGATACCGGTCCTCGCCGAAGAACACCGCGTGCGTCAGCGCCACCGAGGCGACCGCGAACGCGAGATAGCCGACGACCCCCCCGTTCGCGGGCCGGCCCGGCAGCGGCAGCGCCGCGATGAGCGGGATCGCCACCGCGAGCGGCCAGAACGCGTGCTCGTCCCCGAGCACCCCCCACGCGATGAGCCCGAGCACCGCCGCGAGCGCCATCAGCTGCGCGACGAGCCCCTTCCACGGCCGCCGCCGCGGCAGCGCCACCACCCCGAGCGCCGCGACCGACAGCAGCCCGAGGTGCGACCCCGTGAGCACGCCGCGCCCCGCCGCGCGCCGCTCCTCGGGCCACGCCGCGGGGTTCGCCTCGCCCAGGTAGCCGATCGGGAACGACTCGTGATCGAACGTGAAGCTCAGCTTCCTCGGGATCAGGCCCAGCCAGCGGACTGGATCATTTTTGATCCACCTGAGCCCCTCGACCATCCAGCAGCGGTCCTGCGCCACCTGTCCGCGCGCGATCGGGCAGCCGTCGCCCGCGCGCAGCGTCTCGAAGCGGCCCGTGGCGCGCGGGAACGCGCCGATGGCGAGGTTCCAGCCGCCGTTCGTCGAGACGAGCGCGCAGCCGTCCATCACGCGGCAGTTCCGGATCGTCCACGGCGCCACCACGGCGAGGGCCGTCGCGGTCGACAGCGCCGCCGCGAGCGCGCCGCGCCTCCACCCGGCCCGCGCCCCGCCGGACGCCGCGCCCGGGCCACCCCGCGCGAGCAGCGCGAGCGCCGGCGCGCAGAGCAAGCTCTGCGGCCGCACCAGCGTCGCCAGCCCGAGCGCCACGCCCGCGAGGACCGCGCCGCGGACGGGGCGCCCGCGCGCAACGCCGCGCGCGAGCAGCCACGGCGCCGTCACCAGGCCGAGCGCCGCGAGCGGCTCCGTCATGACGAGCGCCGCGTAGAGGACGAGCCCCGGCGAGAGCGCCGCGAGGAGCGCCGCCACGCGGGCGCGCGCCGGCGTGGTCGCGTACCGGGCCAGGCGATGGACCACGACGACGAGCAGCGCGCCGAGCACCGCGTTCGCGACGGTCGCCACGTGCGGCCCGGCGCCGAACAGCCGGTAAACGAGGCCCAGAAACCCGCTGTAGCCGACCGGGTAATGGCACCACGGGTGCCACACCGGCTGGCCGCCGACGATGAGATCGTCCGAGTAGCCGAGGCCGGCGGCGATCCGGCGCGCGCCGAAGTCGTAGTAATGGCCGTCCCAGACCGGCTCGCGCGCCCACGCGATCGCCACGTAGAGCCGCGGGAGCAGCGCGAGCACGAACGCGAGCGCCGAGAACGCGAGATCCCCGCCGGCGCGGGGCGGCGCGCGGCCGGGTCGCGCCGCCTCGGCGCCGGCGCGCGCCGCCTCAGCCATGCTGCCTGGCGCGCGTCCCGGCCGAGATCTCGCGCAGGCGACGCATGTACGTCTTCACCACCTGGGCCGGATCAAGCCGCAGGAATTTTGCAAATTCTTGAACGAATCCATGTATATAGACTGGTGCCGGCAGGTCGCCGATCGACTCGTTCTCGATCGCCTGGAGGTGCGCCAGGGAGATCTTCGTCCGCTGCGAGATGTCGGTGAGCTCGACCCCCTGCGACTCGCGCACCTTGCGCAGCAGCGCGCCGCTGAACTGCGTCTCGGCGTTGATCTCGCGCGCGAGCTCGGCCTGGAGCATGGCGAGCTCGGCCGCGGCGGCGGCGTTCTCGGCGCGCGCCGGGCCGAGCGGCGTGCGCGGGTCGTCCGGGTAGGTCGAGAGGTCGTAGGCGCGGCGGCGCACCGGATCGAGCAGGGTGTCGTGCGCCTCCTCGATGCGCGCCTGCTCCCGCTGGAGCACCGCGGGGCTCAGCACGCTCACGACCGGCAGGCTGCCCTCGCGGTAGGTGTCGCGCTGCCGCTTGTAGGCGCGCCGGATCTCGTCGTCGGCGGCCGCCCGGGCGAGGCCGAGCGCCTCGTACAGGGTGGCCGGCGCGGCGCTCTTCGCGGCGGCGGCGAGGGCGCGCGCGTGCGCCTCGGCGGGGCGCGAGTCGCGGGCGGCGAGCAGCGCGAGGATGCGCCGGGCCACGCGCTCGAGGTTGCGCGCGCTCTTCGAGGTCGGGCTGTCGATGAGGAGCGGCTGGCGCCGCCGCGCGGTCAGCCACACCGCGTCGTCGTGCTCGATGTGCCCGAGGTAGTCGAGGGAGATGCCGAGGAAGCGCTCCGAGACGGCGCTCATCGCCGGGCCGAGCTCCAGGTCCGAGCGGTGCCGCGTCTGGCTGACCACGAGGTGCGGCGTCACCCGCGGCAGCTGCGCGGCCGCGAGCGACGCGACCCCCTCGTCGAACCGCTTCACCTCCATGATGAAGTCGCGCGGCGTCGCGAGCGCCGGGAGCGACGAGGCCACCTTCTCGACGAGCCGGATCTTGAAGCGCTCCTTCATGAGCGCCCGGCGCAGGGTGCGCTGGTAGAGCGCGCGGCAGAAGCGGTAGGCGTGCTCGACCGCGAGCGGCTCGGGCGTGGTGACGCAGATGCTGACGTCGGCGTGCAGGAAGAGGTCGAGCGTCGAGGAGCCCGTCGCCGCGCCGAGGCTGACGATCACGTAGTCGACGTCGAGCTCCTGGATCATCTTCATCCAGTAGGCGGCGCGGCTCGGCCGGAGCGGCGTGGCCGTCATCGGGTCGTACGCGGTCGGGACGAGCCGGAGCCCGGGCACCGTGGTCGCGATCGGCTCGGCCTTGCCCTCCTCGATGTCCTCGCGCGTGACGAGCGGCGGCGCCTGGATCCCCAGCGCCGCGTGCAGCCCAGGGCTGTAGGCGTCGGTGTCGACGATGACCACGTCGCGCCCGAGCTGCGCGAAGTACACCCCCAGGTTGACCGCGAGCGTCGCCTTCCCGACGCCCCCGCGGCCGCCCCCGACGGCGATGACGCGGCGGGATCGCGAGCTGGAGAACGAATGGGCCTCGCCCGGCAGGGCGAGGTCGTCGTCCGACGAGCCGGGCGGGAGGGTCGAGAAGCGCGACGGAGGGTAGGACTCACCGGAGCTGGACAAGGTTCCTCTTCGTGCGGCGGGCTGTGTGCTGCGTCGATCACCTGCGCGCTGCTCGTGAAGCGCGCGTGTCCCTCCTAGCACGCGTCGCGCGCCGCCATCAGCGCCGCCGTCGCCGGGGCGCGGCCCGGGCGCGCGCGCCGTCTGCCCGCGCCGTCCGGCCCAGCCGGAGCCGTCTCGACGCGCCCCGGCCGTTGGGCTAGTCGCTCTCCGTGGCCACCGTCCGACCCTTCCGCGCTTACCGACCTCCCCAGGCGCACGCGGCCCGCGTCGCCAGCCCGCCGTACGACGTCATCTCCACCGCCGAGGCGCGCGCCCTCGCGGCCGGAGGCCTGCACAGCTTCCTCCGCGTCTCCCGGCCCGAGATCGACCTGCCCGAGGGGACGGACGAGCACGACGACGCCGTCTACGCCCGCGGCGCGCGGAACCTCGCCGACCTCATCTCTGGCGGCGATCTCGCGCAGGACCCGGATCCGCACCTCTACCTCTACGCCCAGAAGATGGGCAATCACCGGCAGATCGGCGTCGTCGGCTGCGCCTCGGTCGCGGAGTACGAGCAGGAGGTCATCAAGAAGCACGAGAAGACGCGCCCCGACAAGGAGGACGACCGCGCCCGCCACATCGAGGAGCTCGGCGCCCACGACGAGCCGGTGTTCCTCACGTACCGCGCCGACACGGGCATCGACAGCGCGGTCGCGCAGGCCACGCAGTCGCCGCCCATCTACGATTTCACGACGGCCGACGGGGTCGAGCACAAGCTCTGGGTCCTCGGCCGCGAGGCGACCGCCGAGCTCGAGGAGCACTTCCAGGCGATCCCGACGCTCTACATCGCCGACGGCCACCACCGCAGCGCCGCGGCGGCGCGCGTCCACAGGACGCTGCGCGGCGACGGCGGCGAGCACGACGTCTTCCTCGCCGTGGTCTTCCCGCACGACCAGATGAACATCATGCCGTACAACCGCGTCGTGCGAGACCTCGCCGGCCGCAGCGCCGAGGCGCTCCTCGGCGCCCTGGGCGAGCGGCTCGACGTGGCGCCGGCCAGCGACGGCGCGGCCGCGACCCCGGCCAGCCCGCGGTCGTTCGGGCTCTACCTCGGCGGCCGCTGGTACACCGCGAAGGCCCGCCCGGGGTCGTTCGACGCGAAGGACCCGGTGGCCTCGCTCGACTGCTCCATCTGCCAGGACCAGATCCTCGGCCCGATCTTTGGCGTCAGCGACCCCCGCCGGGACAAGCACGTCGATTTCGTCGGCGGCATCCGCGGCATCGCCGAGCTCGAGCAGCGCGTCGACTCGGGCGCGTTCACGATGGCGATCCACCTCCATCCGACGCAGATCGGCGAGCTGTTCGCGGTCAGCGACGCGGGGCTGCTCATGCCGCCGAAGAGCACGTGGTTCGAGCCGAAGCTCCGCAGCGGGCTCTTCATTCATACGTTCTGACGAAAGCGCCGCGCCGGGGGTAGACTGCGCCCATGGCGGACATCAAGCGTGTATCACCCGAACAGGCAAAGAAGCTCATCGACGAGGAGGGGTATCTCTACCTCGATGTCCGGAGCGAGCCCGAATTCGCCGCCGGGCACCCGAGCGGCGCGCACAACGTGCCGCTCATGCACGCCGCAGCCGGCGGCATGAAGCCCAACCAGGACTTCCTCGACGTGGTCTGCTCCCTCTACCCGAAGGACGCGAAGATCATCGTGGGTTGCCGGTCCGGACAGCGCTCGATGCGCGCGGCCGAGGCCATGGTGTCGGCCGGCTACACGGCCGTCATCGATCAGCGCGCCGGCTTCGAGGGGCCGCGCGACGCGTTCGGCGCGCTCACCGAGAAGGGGTGGGGACCGGCCGGGCTGCCCGTCGAGACGACCACGCCCGGCGCGTCGTACGCCGAGCTCCGGCAGAAGGCCGGCAGGTAACGATCCCGCCGAGTGATCCCGGCGCAGGCGGGCGATCCAGACGAGCCGCGCCGGCGTCGCGACCCGGACGTCCGCGCTGTCGGGCGCCTCGGCGGGCGCCCTGTACAGCGCGAGCGGCTTCGACCGCTCCGGATCCGCGGTTTGCCGAGGGCCGCGCCTTCCGCTAGGAACTCGCGTGCTCCACGGTGCGCGCGTCGCAGTGGTCATCCCCGCGCGGGACGAAGCGCGGTGGATCGCCGAGGCGGTTGGGTCCGTCCCCGCCTTCGTCGACCACGTGATCGTCGTGGACGATGCCAGCCGGGACAGCACGGCCGAGATCGCGCGCGGGACCGGGGACGAGCGCCTCGAGGTGCTCGTGCACCCCGAGTGCCGCGGCGTCGGCGCGGCGATCGTCGGCGGCTACCGGCGCGCTCGCGCCCTGGGCGCCGCCGCCGTCGCCGTCATGGCCGGCGACGGGCAGATGGACCCCCGCGACCTCCCGCGCGTCGTCGCCCCGATCACCTCGGGCGAAGCCGATTATGTGAAGGGCGACCGGCTGCGGCACCCCGACGTCTTTCGCGTCATGCCCCTCCAGCGGCTCGCCGCGACGGCGGCGCTCGCCGCGCTCACCCGCCGCGCGGCGGGGCTCGACGCCCTCTCCGATAGCCAGTGCGGATACACCGCCATCTCGGCCCGCGCGATCGACGCGCTCGACCTCGAGGGCCTCTGGCCCCGCTACGGCTATCCGAACGACCTGCTCGCCGCCCTCGCGGCGCGCCGCCTCCGCGTCCGCGAGGTCACCGTGCGCCCCGTCTACCGCGGCGAGGCGAGCGGCTTGCGCGCGCGCCACGTGCTCACCATCCTTCTCCTGATTGCCAGGAATGCCATAAGGCACCGCCTGAGCCCATCAGGGAAATCGCAGATCGCCCAGGCCAGGACGGAACGCGTGAGTCGGAGTTGACCGAATCGACAGGAACCCTCGCGTAAAAGGTCGACAATCCGACCGCTGGTTCCATAGCAAAGCTGCCTGGCGACCTGACTCATCGGCTTGGCGCAGCGTGCCCCGCAGGCGTGGGCCCCGCAGCCATGCTTCAACACGGGGGGTGACGGACGTGGCGATCAGCCGAGCCGCCTGGTCTAGAATCTGGAATCCGGGGAGGGTGCGGACTCCGTCCTTCACGCCCCGGGTCGTGGCTTATGCGTTCGGCATCGAGCTGCCGTATAGCCTGCTCGTCCCGGTCGCTCACCTGCGGCTCCTCGGCGTCGTGGACTCATCGATCCAGGCGCGTATGCTCGGGCTGATCGGGCTCATGTATGTCGTGAAGACCGCGGGCCTCATTGCCCTGCTCGTCCACATGCTGCGCCCGATCGAGCACCTGCGGCGGTACGCCGTGGGCCACCCCCTCCAGAGCGGCGCGGGCGTCGAGGAGCGGGGCGGCGGCGCGGCGCCGCCGGAAGGGCTCATCCTCGCCGCGGCGAACGCCGCCTACGACACGCCGCTGGCGTTCGCGACGGTCTGGGCCGTCTCGTGGGCGCTGCTGTACCTGCCCGTCACCGCGGCGTTCTACTACATCGCGCCGGCCCAGAGCCCGCTCGACGTCCAGCGCGCCGTCGCGCTGGCCCTGTTCGCGCTGGCCCTGTTCGCGGCCGCGCTGCCGCTCGCCTACAGCATCCTCGGCCGCCTGCTCTCGCCCGCCGCCGGCGTCATCTCGCTCATCGCCCGCGAGCGCGGCCTCTCCGTGCCCGGCAGGGGCTACTCGCTCGCCGTCCGCCTCGTGATCCTCGGCGCCTGCCTCGCCATCGCGCCGACGAGCTGGATGGCGGCGATGGTGCTCGGCGAGACGGCGGGGCCGGCCAAGCCCGGCCTGAAGCTCACGCTGGCGATCTTCTCGATGGTCGCGGTCACCTGGGCGCCCGTCTGCGCCGGCTTCCTCGCGGGCGCCCTGGCGGGCCCGCTCCAGCAGGTCGCCGCGGTCATCCAGAAGATCGTCCAGCGCGGCGAGGTCGACCGGCTGGAGCGGATCCCTGTCTACTTCAAGGACGAGATCGGCGCCCTGGCCGGCGGCGTCAACGCGATGGTCGATCGCCTGGAGGAGTCGTCCCGGCGCAGGCGCAGCTACCTGGCGGAGCGCGAGCGCCTGCTGCAGGACGCGGCGCAGCGCGCGGCGCAGCTCGGGGCCGTGCTGGACAACCTCGTCGAGGGGGTGTTCGCGTGCGACCTCCACGGCCGGCTGACGATGATCAACGCCTCGGGGCTCCGGCTGCTCGGGCTGTCCGGTCGCTCGGAGCAGGACGGCCGGATGGTCGAGGAGGTCATGGACCTCAGCCGGATGCGCCACAGCGACGGCCGCCCCTTCACGCGCGACGAGCTGCCCATGGTGCGGGCGCTCGCCGGCGAGACCATCGTGCAGGAGGAGCAGGTGCTCGCGAACGGCCGCGCGGGCCGCGACGTCTTCCTGCGCACCAGCGCGGCGCCGATCCGCAGCGAGGGCGGGGCGATCCTCGGCGCGGTCACGGTCGCCCGCGACGTGACCGAGCTCATGGAGCTCGATCTCGTCAAGGACCAGTTCATCCGGGTCGGCGCGCACGAGCTCAAGACGCCGGTCGCGATCATGAAGGGCTACGCGCTCGCGCTCCTGCGCAACATGGACGATCTGCCGGCGCCCCGCCGCAAGATGCTCGAGGCCATCGACCGCGGCGCGGACAGGATCAACCGCATCGTCGACGATCTCCTGGCCATCTCGCAGGTCTCGCTCGACGTCCTCCACGTCTCGGAGGAGGACGTCGACCTGAAGGCGCTCCTGGACGAGACGGTCGACCGCGTCGCCAAGTCGGCGAGCCGCCACCGCGTGCGGTTCGCGCTCGACGCCGAGCGGCCGCCCGTCGTGCGCGCCGATCCGGAGCGGCTGCGCCAGGTGCTCGCGAGCCTCCTCGACAACGCGGTGAAGTACTCGCCGGACGGCGGCGACATCGACGTCCGCGTCGCCGTGGTCGAGCGCGCGCCGGTGTCCTCGCCGCCCCGCTGCGACGCCGCGCTCTTCTCGCAGCGCCACGGCGCTTCGCCGGGCTTCGAGGCGGTCGTGTCGGTGCGCGATCAGGGCGTCGGTATCCCGACCCACAGGCAGGAGCGCATCTTCGAGCGCTTCTTCCGCGCCCACACGGACACACGACATGATTACGGTGGGATGGGGATCGGGCTGTTCCTTGCGAAGGACATGATCTCCCGTCACGGTGGTCGTATCTGGTTCGAGAGCGAGGAGGACAAGGGCAGCACCTTCTATTTCACCGTTCCACTCAGCAGCGCGGCCCCCGCGGTCGACCGACAATGAGCGAAAGACACGCAAAGACGGTGCTCCTCGTGGAGGACGACGCGGACCTCGTGGCGCTCGTCTCCCTCGTGCTCCAGGAGGGCGGTTACCGGGTCCGGATCGCGAGCAACGGCCGCGAGGCGCTGGCCAAGCTGGAGCACGACCTCCCGGATCTCATCCTGCTCGACATGAAGATGCCGGTGATGAACGGCCCGGAGTTCGCCCGCGAGCTCGAGGTCCGGCACGGGCGGCAGGCGCCCATCATCGTGCTCACCGCCGCGGCCGACGCGCACCGGCGGGCCGCCGAGGTCGGCGCGGACGCGTGGCTGGGCAAGCCGTTCGACCCGGACGCGCTCCTCTCGACGGTGAGGCGTTACACCGGGTGAGCGCGCGGGAGCTGCCGCCGCTCGGCGAGGTCGCGCCGCACCTCGGCCCAGTACCGCGCGGGGAACCGGCGGTGATCGAAGCCGATCGCGCGGAACACCCGGGTGATGCGGGCATAACGGCGCAGGCTCCACTCCCTCATGATCTCGAGCGAGGGGTGCAGCCCGCGCGCGCCGATGAACGGCGCTGCCCGCGCGTAGAGCGACGGCATCACGTCATCGAGCCAGGACCGCATCAGGCGCTCGTATCCGGGCGTATCGACGCACCGTCCGGAGATCACCTGAGCGCGCGTGACGCCGTGACGCGCGAGCTCCTCCTCGGGCAGATAGCAGAGGCCGCGATCGGCGTCCTCCTGCATGTCCCTCAGGTTGTTGAAGAACTGGTCGAGCCGGCCGAACTCCCCGGCTGTATCCCAGTGCTCCTTCGTCAGGAACGGAACCAGCTGGAAGATATGCCCCGACAGCCGCCCCAGCATGGTGTCGTGCTCCTTCATGGTGCGGATGAGGAGGCCGGGAGCGTGGTAGTCGGCGAGGGCGAGCAGGTAGGCGTCCCAGGCGGCGAGCGAGCGCGCCTGCATGTCGTCCTGGTCGCGCCGCGCGCTCGCGGGATCGTGCCCGGGGCAGGCCGCGTCCCGGAGCCACAGCGCGCGGATGGCCGAGAGCTCGCCGGCGAAGGGGCAGCTCGGATCGACGAAGCCGCGTGAACGGAGCAGCCTCCAGGCCTCCATGAACCGGCTGAAGCGCCGCTCGTGAGGCTCGATGCGCTCGTTCTCGGCGAGCCGGTCGACGATGCGGATCCAGCGGAGGCGGTCGAGCCACGCCTGCTTCATGTCCGGTTCGAGGCCGAGCACCCAGGCGGCGTTGTCCTCGTCCTTCAATGCGTCGTCGGAGAGCGCGCGATAGTGCGATGAGCCGACGACCGCCGAGATGGTCTGGTAAGCAGTCCGCTCCGACGCCGGCGCCGCAGCGGGCAGGCAAGGCAGTCGGGTGGAGATGGGTTGAATAGGTTTCACGAGATCGCGTGCCGCACGTTGATGGTGCCTGTTTCTGGTGTCGCCCTGGGCTCACGCGCGGTCGTCGGTGATTATGGACGTGGCCCATCCTGGTTACTTGGGATCACCTGTGTCGATGATGGCTTGTGGCCCTCTGTCTTGCAGGACTTTCCGCTCTTCCGCGAGATGCGGGATGACGCCCGCTCGCCTTCCTTTATGAGACCTTATAGTCTCCCAGTCGACGCGGAAATTCGTCGTCCAGGGCACGGGCTCCGGAGATAATGCATGGATTCCCTGAGTGTTTTGCCCGTGAGTTGGGGACACGCCGGCAATGGTCGTCGGTGTATACCCTGGGTTGATACATTGTCGAACGGACAAAGCCGGGATTGGCTCGACGTTCTCGCCACTTTGTGCTCCGTCGCGGCGGTCTTTGAGGCGTCCTGGGCAGAGGGGTTTTCCGGAGCTCCGGGTGGATGGCGGCTCTGCCCACATGACGTCCTGCGGCCCGACGGCGCGTGTGCGCCGCGGGGCGAGCCTCTTTTCCTGTCGTCCAGTCCGCTTTGGCGCGCGGCGCGATGGGGCCGATCGGAGGCGCGATCCTGCGCGGTGCTAGACGCTCTCGTGAGCTCTATGATTCAGCGCTTGTCTTCGCACCGCTCGTGATGCGGTGAACGCGGCGATTCTGTGGTTGCGAACACGACTCAAAGCGGTCATCCGTGCCTGTCGGACCATCCGCTCCAGACACAGCAGATGGACGTGAGGAGGGGCCCCGGCGAGCCACCTCACCTCTGCCGCGCGGGCGGACGCCGACGGGGGGCCGGCGGCGTCGTCCGCCGCCCGGCGCGGCCCTGCGCGCTAGCGCTCGCGCAGCCGGGCCACCCGGTCGCGCCAGTACTGCAGGTCGAGCGTCGAGAAGAGCGCGACGGCGCGCGCGATCTGGCGCTCGCGCCGCGGATCGCTGCGCGCGAGGTGCCGCGCGAGCTCGAAGCGGGCGCGCGCCTCGTCGACGGGCAGGCCGCGCCGCACCGCCTCGTCGATCGCCGCGGCCCAGAGCCGCCGCGCGCGCGCGCGGCCGCCGGCGAGCCACGCGGCGAGGCCGCGCAGGCGGAGCGAGATCGAGCGCCCGAGCGGGAAGACGCGCGCGTACCGGTCGAGCGCGCGGCACGCCTCCGCCGAGAGCCGCCCGAGCTCGCGCCGCTCCGACGGCGCAGAGGCCTCCTCGAGCAGCGCGAGCAGCACCTCGCTCGTCGCCGCATAGCCGTACAGGCAGTGATAGCCGGCCGGCTGTCCGTCGCGGATCATCGGGAGCGTCCGCTCGGCGGCCGCGCGCGCCTCGCCGCGCGCGCCGCGGAGCAGGTGCCCCAGCGCGACCTGGCCGTGCGTGATCTGCTGCGTGCGGTCGCCGAGCCGCTGCACCTCGTCCGACAGCGCGTCGAAGATGGCCGTCGCGCCCTCGCCGTCGCCGAGCAGCAGCCGGCACTGCGCGCGCCCGCTCTCCGCCCAGAGGTGGCCCTGCGCGTTGTCGCTCGCGCGCGACGCCACGGCGAGCGCGCTGTACAGATCGAGCGCCTCCATCCAGCGGCCCTCTGTGTGCGCCACGCCGGCGAGCAGCGTGATGCACTCCTCCCTGCGGCGGCGGTCCAGCAGCGCCTCCGCCAGCCGCTCCGCCTCGGTGAGCAGCGCCCGCGCGTCCCGGCACCGGCCCTCGCCGAGCGCCGTCAGCCCGCGCAGGAACGAGACGAACGCGACGCCCCGCGGATCGTCGAGCGCCGCGGCGGCCTCGGTCGCGCGCGCGGCGTAGGCGTCCACGACGGCGTTCCACGGCACGTACCCGAACGCGACGCTCAGGGTCGCGTAGCCGCGCGCGAGCGCGAGCGACGGGCCGAGCCGCGCCGCGGCGTTCGTCGAGGCCAGCGCGGCCAGGAAGGCGAGCGTCGGCTCGTTGCGGAACAGGTAGGTCTTGGACAGCGTCTCCGCCGCGAGCGACGCCTCGGCGAGGCGCTCGCGCTCGACCGCGTCGCGCGCGACCGGGATCGGCAGGCCCGCGACGTGCGCGAGCTGCAGGCCGAGCTGCTTCATCGAGGCCGTCGCGGCGCGGAGCCGCTCCCGGAGCGGCGCGCCGCCCCCCGCCGCGCGCAGCCACGCCGCCTCGCCCTGCGAGAGCAGCTCGAGCGCCGCCGCGCAGTGCCGCTCCGCGCCGAGCAGGTGGCCGACGTTGTAGTGGGCCTGGCCGAGCCGCCGCTCCCAGCGCGCGCGCCGGAGCGGCGAGGCGCGCTCCTCCGCCGCCAGCGCGCCGTCCAGGTCGAGAGCCCTCCTGTAAAAATCCACCGCGTCGCCGGACGCGCCGGTCGTGAGGGCCTGGTCGCCCGCCTTGTCGAGGTACTCGAGCGTCTTCTGGACGACGCCCGCGATCGCGTAGTGGTGGGCGAGGAGCGGGTACGACAGCGCGAGGTCCGGCGCGTCGCGGTGCCGCTGCTCGATCGCGCGCGCCGCCGCGCCGTGCAGGGCCCGCCGCTCCGGCTCGGGGGTGCCGGCGTAGACGACCTCGCGCAGCTTGTCGTGCACGAAGCGGAGCTGCCCCGGCTCGGTCTCCTCGAGCACGTGGCGGCCGGCGAGCTCCGCGAGCGCGTCCATCGCCTCGACCTCGGCGAGGCCCGCGGCGCCGAGGAGCAGGCGCTCCTCGAGCTCGCGGCCGAGCACCGAGGCGAGCCGCGCGAGCGCGAGCGCCTTCCGGCTCAGGCCCGACAGCCGGCGCGCCACGAGCTCGCGCAACGAGCCCGGCAGCGGCAGCGACGCGGGCGGCTGGCTCGCGCGCGCGGCGCGGGCGAGCGCCTGCGCGGCGGCGCCCTCGGCGCTCGCGCGGATGCGCCACACGTAGGCCTCGTCCCGGTAGATCATCCGCTCCTGGATCGCGGCCCGGAGGTACTCGGCGATGAAGAACGGGTTCCCCTCCGACTGCTCGAAGAGATAGCGGACGAACGCCTCGGGCGGCTCGTCCAGCGCGAGCATGTCGCGCACCATCCGCCCGACCGAGCCGCGGTCGAGCCGCCCGAGCTCGATCCGCGACGCCCAGGGCGCGCCGAGCAGCGGGGCGAGCGCGGGCGCTGCCTCCTCGGTCCGGTACGCGCCGAGCAGGACCACGGGGTGGGCCGCGAAGTAGGCGGCGTCGAGGTGCTCGAGGACGTCGCGCGAGCTCGCGTCGGCCCACTGGAGGTCGTCGAGCACGAGCAGGACGGGCCTCGTCGCCGCGAACGCGGCGAGCGTGTCGGCGAGCGCGGTCCGCAGCCGGTAGCGGGCCGCGTCCGGCGGCAGCTCGGGCGGCTCCGGGGCGCGCTCGTGGCCGCGGAGCTGGGCGAGCGACGGCTCGTACGGCGCGAGGACCTGGCCGCGCGGGCCGAGCAGCGCGTCGTAGCCCCAGGGCCCGAGCTCGTTGCACCGGTCGGCCACCGCGAGCAGGAGCGGGCGGAACGGGTGGAGCGGCGCGGCCTTGACCGCGCCCTCGCGCTCGCCCTCGGCGGACACGGCCGCGCACGCGCCCGTGACCACGGCCATGTGGACGAGCGCCGCCTTGTGCACCGCCTCGACCGCGAGGCGCGTCTTGCCGACGCCGCTCTCGCCGCCGACGAGGACGAGGCTGCCCTGGCGGCGCTCGTTCGCGCGCTCGATCGCCTCGTTGATCTGCCGCAGCGCTTCGCCGCGCCCGGCGAGGCGCGGCCGGTACAGGTACGGCTGCGCCGGCGGCGCGGGCGCCTCGTCGCGCGGCGGCGGCGCGTCGCCGGCGCCGAGCCCGGCGAGCGCGGTCGCCACGTCGTCGGCGTAGCCGAGCCGGTCCTCGGGGCGCTTCTTCAGGAGCCGCGCGATGAGGGCGTCGAGCTCGGGGGGCACCTCGGCGACGAGCTCCGAGGCCGGGAGCGGCTCGGCGTAGAGGTGCATGGACAGCACGACCGAGCTCGAGTCGCCGAGGAACGGGACCGCCCCGGTCACGGCCTCGTAGAGCATGCAGCCGAGCGCGTAGAGGTCCGCGCGCGCGTCGACGAGGTCGCCGCGGATCTGCTCGGGGGACATGTAGTCGGGGCTGCCCATCAGCCTGCCGCCGGCCTGGAGCTCGTCGCGCCCCTTCTGGCCCTCGAACCGGAAGGCGAGCCCGAAGTCGAAGAGCACCGGCGCCCCGTTCGCGCGGATGAACACGTTGTCCGGCTTGAGGTCGCGGTGGACGAGCCCCCGGCCGTGGACGTACGCGAGCGGCCGGCAGATCGCGCGGAGGAGCGTCAGCGCCTGGCGGAGCGCGCCGCCGGCCGCGCGGTGGAACGGGCGCGGCGCGAACGGCTGGTACGAGCGCGGGATGACCGAGGCGGGCGCGATCTCGGCCGTGGCGGTGCTCGTCTGCGCGTGCGCGTCGACGCTCGCGGACACGCTCACGGTCACCTCGCTGTTCACGGTCGCGCGGGCGCGCCAGCGCTCCTGGTTGTGATCCCGGAGCGTGCGCCCCACGAGCAGCTCCATCGCGTACCACGGGATCCCCCCCTCTACCCCCTCGTCGAGGATCCGCACGACGCCCGGGTGCTGGACGCCCCGGAGCGCGTGGATCTCGCGGCGGATGCTGGAGACGAGGCTCGCGTCGCCGACGCAGACGGTCTTCAGCGCCGCGAGCGCGCCCGTTCCGCTGTGCTGCGCGCGGTAGACGACCCCCATGCCGCCGCGGCCGAGGGGCGCGAGCACCCGCCACGGCCCGATGGACACGGGGAGATCCGGAGGGGGCCTGGCCTGTCCCGAGCTAGGCGTCGTGATCATCTGGGGACCGAGGCCCTCCGGGCCTGGGCCGGGATGAGCTCCAGGTGGCAGGCCAAAGGCGGTTCCCCCACATCGCCGCTGGGACTGAGTACATCCACCCGAGGGGCTGCGATGATGTCACGAGGCGGCCGACCCTACAACAAGTCCGTGTCGAGCCCCGATCATCGCACGAGCGCCGCGTCCTGTGGCCGCTGCACCGACAGGCGACCACACGCGGTCACGCGTCGAGGTCGAGTCGCGCGTCGAGTCGCGATGTCGCGGAGAGCCTCCCGGGGCGGCGCTCGGGCGAGGACGTCTCGACTCCTCTGAACGCTCGGGCGGACGCTCGGGTTGTCGAGAATGGTTTTCCTTTCTCGCTCGGTGCATCCCGCATCTCCGTGGTCGATGTCCTGTTTTGCCGGGCCGTCGCAGCGCCGAGCGGTCGAATCGTGCACAGCTGTGCTCGCGGTACATGGCTTGCTCCCGGGTGCGCCACGGCCGTGCTCGCGGCCGCACTTAGAAAGGAAGATAGCGAATGAAGCGAACGACTCGTATCGGGGCCCTTCTGACCGTCCTGTCCCTCGTCGCGTGCGGCGGCGAAGGTGCAGATACCGCCCCGACGGACACCGCCATGAGCAGCAAGCAGCTCAAGGACCTGACGGCCGATGACGTCCAGTCCACCTGCGACTCGCTCGAGGCGAGGGTGAAGCTCTCCAAGGAGGATGCGTGTGAATATATGGGTCTACTCGCGGCTTCCACCCTCGAGAAGCCGTGCGGCACGTTGAGGGACGAGTGCGTCGCCGCGGCGGATCCGGCCGAGGATGAGAACATCGAAGCGGACTGCATGCCTCCGACCGACCAGCGCGCGGGCTGCACCGCCACCGTGGCGGAGTACGAGGTCTGCCTGATCGCCCAGACGCAGCTGGTCCGGGCGCTCACGTGCGACTCTGCCCTGAGCTCGCTGGACGTCGTTCCTACGGAGTGTGATGCGGTGGCGCGCAAGTGCCCGCAGCTCGTCGCGACCGAGGGCGAAGGCCAGGGCGCCGAGGACCCCTGAGCGCGGCGCCGCGGAGCGGGTGATCGGCAATCGTCGGCGCTCGATCGACCGACGCGCGCGCGACCGACGCGCGCGCCTCGCTGCCTGAACGAATTGCGGGTAGGCCCGACACGGCCGCTCAGCGGCCGTGAACCCCCTTATCCCACCTCCGTTCTCGTGGATCTTTTGATTCCCACCGATATTCGCGCTCGTCCGCGCCTTCGAGGGCAACTCGTCGTAAGATGGGCCCCGACGCTGGCGTGTCCGGGGGGCTTTCGGCCCCGGCGCATCGGCACGAGCGAGGCCGCGGCTCCCGCCGAGGGCTCGCTCGAACCGAGGAGGATTTCATGAAGATCACCAAGCTTTCCGGAGTGTTCGCCCTGCTGCTGCTCGCCGCTGCGCCCGCATGCGGCAAGGACGAGCAGCCGGCCGAGGCGAACGCGACGGTCGAGGCGACCGCCACCGCCGAGTCGACGATCGGCGAGGGCGCTTACGTCGAGGAGCACGAGAGCGGCAAGGCCGCCTTCAACGTCGCCGCGGACGGGAACGTCAAGGCCGCGGTCACCGGTCCGGACGGCGAGCCGATCCGCGAGGACGTGAGCGGCACGCTGCTGTGGAAGGATGCGTCCGGGGAGAAGAGCGTGCCGCTGACGTTCGACGCGAAGGCCGGCGTCCTGGTCGCCGCCGGCCCCAAGCTCGACGCCGACCTCACCGAGATCGGTTACACCCTCAACGTCGCCGGCAAGCCGTGGAGCGGCACGCTGCACGTCCCCGCGGGCGGCACCGCCGAGCTCTACGCCAACGCCAAGGGGGCGGCGGATCTCGGGCTCCCGGAGGGGAAGCTCGGCCCGCACGGCGGGCGCATCGAGATCGTCGGCGACGACCGCCTCGAGCTCCTCGTCGACGAGGCGACCGGCGAGGTCCGCGTCTTCGCGCTCGACGCCGATCTGAAGCCCATCGACATCGGCGAGCGCAAGGTCACGCTCGGCGTGGTGGCCGAGGCGCCGCAGGTGGTCGTGCTCGTCCCGGTGGCCGCGACCGCGGGCGTCGCCGCGGGGGCGTACCTGACCGGCAAGCTCGCGCTCGCCGCCGATCCGCTGAAGGTGACCATCGCGGTGCGGAACGCCGGTCGCTCGGCGGTGGCCCTGTGCGGCTACCGGGCCGGAGCGGCGTTCGCCGTCCACGCGCGCGCCCCGCGCGTGAAGCTGCGCATGAAGACCGACTGGCACGCGCACGCGCACGCGCACGCCGACCTGAAGGCGAAGGCCGATCTCGATCCGAAGGTCCACGTCCACGCCGGGGCCGGCGCGAAGGCCAACGCGAAGGCCCACGTGAACGTGAAGGCGCCGAGCGTCCGGGTGACGCCGCCGAGCGTGAACGTGAAGATCAAGGCGCCCAGCATCTCGATCCCCAAGCCGAGCTTCAAGGCGTCGGCCTCGGCGCGCGCGAGCGCGGGGGCGAAGGTGGGGACGCACTGACGTGCGCCCCGGGGGGAGGGGCGCGCGGCGCGGGCCCTTCCTCCCGTTCCTTCCGCCGGTTCCTCCGAGGCGTCGGAGAGCGCACCGCGGGTCAACAGGCTCTCATGGGCACGCGACCGAGTTCGGCAAGCACTGGTTGCACGTCGTGCCGCCGCCGGGCTCGCAGCAGTGGAATCCCGAGGGGCACGCGGGGCCGGGGGGCGGCTCGGGGTCGTACACGCGCTCGGTGCACACGGTGCCGCAATCCAGCATGAGGCCCGTGTTCCTCGAGGTTTCGTACATCCAGGTCCGATTGGGCGGGAAGAGCGCGGCCTGCTGCTTCATCGAGAACGAGGGCGCGTCGAGGTAGCGACCCGAGTGGACGCCCACGATCGCGCGCACGCCGTCGCGGGTGAGGAGCCAGGGCGCACCCGAATCTCCGCCGCAGGTGTGCTTGCTCCCGTAGGACGACTTGATGGTGCGGACATTGAAAGACTCTCTGTCCATGACGAAGCCGGTGGCGATGCGCTTCGTGCTGTCGGAGCCGCCGCAGCCCGGGTCCGACAGGCCATAGCCGATGATCGAGAACTCGCGGTCGCTTGTCGAGCTCGACGTCCAGGGCGACGTGTAGCCAAAGAGCCTGGCCGTGCCGGTGACGCCGAGGTTGACGCCGGACGCGCCCGTGAGCCGGACGATCGCGATGTCATGATCAACGTCCGGCGAGAGCCCGGAGCCATAGAACGTGTGCTGGTACGTGCGCGCGTTGCCGGTGTAGACGTTCACGACCGAGCCGGCGGTGTTGCGGGTGCTGACGCTGACCGTCGTGAGCGCGCCCTGGGCCAGGCTGTCGACGCAGTGAGCGGCGGTGAGCAGCCAGTGCGCGGTGAGGACGGACGCCGTGCAGCGGGCCCCGATGCCGGTGAACGTCAGGTTCACGATCCACCGCTCTGCGGTGGTCGCGGGCGAGTTGGTGAGAGGCTGCAGCGCCTCGCCCACCTCGTCGGCGCCCTCGAGCTCCAGCTCGCTCCAGCTGGTCGCGCCCTCGGTATCCATCGCGCAGCCGCTTGTGGCGAGCACAGAGAAAGAGAGGGCGGCTGCAAAAGCATGAGTCGATTTCATGTGATGTCTCCCTGAACTGATTGGCTATGAGCGGGTCATGCCCTGTGTTGGTGATGAACAGCGCTGCGCGCGAACGCGCGCTTCGACCTCGATGAAGGCAAGCTCGTCTCTGCGTGCCCGGTCAAAGCCGCGTGTCGGCGAGGAGAGCAACACTCGGGCCAGCCCTCGGGCGCAGAGCGCGGCAGCCTTCACGGCCCGCGCGCCGCTCGTCAGGCGATTGATCTGCACTACGGGACGGTCCCGCGTTGCGCGCCGTGGCGCGCTGGAGGCCGTCAATTGCGCGAGGACCTGCTCACTGTGCGAAGTCTTGCGCATGCGCGCTGCGCTGCCGTTGCTCGGCCAGATCACGCGCATCGCGCGTCGCCCGGTCGCGTTCCGGAAGGAGCCCGGCGCGTACGAGCCCCCGGAGCGGTCGGACGCCTGAAGCGGGGCCAGGCCAGCGCCGTCCACGCGCGCGCCCCGCGCCCCGGAGGGAAGGGCGGGCGGCGCGGGCCGCCCGGCGAGCTCTTTCCTGCGGACTGCCTACGGGTGCTGGCGGTCCTCGGCGGGGCCGCCGGCGTGGTCGAGGTTGCGGGCCGTGTTGATCAGCCCCACGTGCGAGAAAGCCTGGGGGAAGTTGCCCACCAGCCGGCCGGCGCTCGGGTCGTACTCCTCGGCGAGCAGCCCCACGTCGTTCCGCAGCGAGAGGAGCCGCTCGAACAGCGCTCGCGCCTCGTCGACCCGCCCCTGGAGGGCCAGGTTGTCGGCCAGCCAGAAGGAGCAGAGCAGGAAGGCGCCCTCGCCGGGCGGGAGCCCGTCGACGCCGGAGCGGGTCGGGTAGCGCTCCACGAAGCCGTCGCGGCTCAGGCGCGCCTGGATGGCGGCCACGGTGCCGACCATGCGGGGATCGGTCGCGGGGAGGAAGCCGACGAGCGGCAGCATCAGCAGGCTGGCGTCCACGTCCTTGGAGCCATAGTGCTGCACGAAGCTGTTCAGCCCCCCGTCGAAGCCCCGCGCGCAGACCTCGGCGTGGATCTCGTCGCGCAGCCTTCGCCACGTGGCCGCATCGCCCGGCAGGCCGAAGCGCTCGACCGCCCTCACCGCCCGGTCCATGGCCACCCAGGCCATCACCTTGGAGTGGGTGAAGTGGCGGCGCGGCCCGCGGATCTCCCAGAGCCCCTCGTCGGGCTCGCGCCATGCCGTCTCGAGGAAGCCCATCACCGCCCGCTGCACCTGCCAGGCGTCGTCGCTGAGGGTCAGCCCGGAGCGCCGGGCGAGGTGGAGCGCGTCTATCAGCTCGCCGTAGACGTCGAGCTGGTGCTGATCGTAGGCGGCGTTGCCGATCCGCACCGGCGCCGAGCCCTCGTAGCCTGGCAGCCAGCCGAGCGTGAGCTCGGTGATGCGGCGCTCGCCCGAGAGGCCGTACATGATCTGCAGCTTCGCCGGCTCGCCGGCCGCGGAGTTGACGAGCCAGGTGCGGAAGGCCTGCGCCTCGTCGAGGTAGCCGCCAGCCATCAGCGCGTAGAGCGTGAAGGTCGCGTCGCGCAGCCAGCAGTAGCGGTAATCCCAGTTGCGCACGCCCCCGAGCAGCTCGGGCAACGAGGTTGTCGGCGCCGCGATGATCCCGCCGGTCGGCGCGTAGGTGAGGGCCTTGAGCGTGATGAGCGAGCGCAGGACGTCGTCGCGATAGGCGCCCTCGTAGGTGCAGCGGCCCGACCAGGCGCGCCACCAGGCCGCGGTGGCGTCGAGCTCGTGCACCGGGTCGAGGGCGAAGGGCACGGGCGCATACGTGGGCGACCAGGTGAGCGCGAACGGCACGCGGTCCCCGGCGGCGACGGTGAACTCCGCGACCGTCCGCAGATCTTCGCCGTGCAGCGGGACGGGCGTGTGCAGAAACAAGGTGTCGGGCCCGGCCGTGGCCCGGATGCCGTCGGGGGTGCGCTGGACCCACGGCACCACCCAGCCGTAGTCGAAGCGGATGATCAGCTCCAGGCGCAGGGGCACGACGCCGCGGCGGCCGACGACGAGGCGCATCACGTCGGGGGCGGCGTCGCGGGTCGGCATCCAGTCGATGACGGAGACCACGCCGCGCTCGGTCTCGTGCTCGGTCTCGAGAATCAGCGTGCCGGGCCAGTAACGTCGGCGCACGCTGCGCGTGGGCTCGGCCGGCGCGATCTGCCAGCGGCCGTGCTCGGGCGTGCCGAGCAGCGCCGCGAAGCAAGCGCCCGAGTCGAAGCGCGGGAAGCAGAGCCAGTCGATCGATCCGTCGCGGGCCACGAGGGCCGCCGTCTGACGATCGCCGATCAGCGCGTAGTCCTCGATCCGGGAAGGCATGGGGCGGCTCCTCTCAGCGGGAGAGCGGCGCGGAGCCAGGAACGCCGGGGTGTACGGTCAACGCGCGCATCGCATCGCTCCTGTGGGGCGCTCACCGCTGCACGCCCGCAGCGCACGAGGACCTCGGCGAGGCCGCATGCCGGTCGAGCGCTGCGGTGCCGGGTCGGAGCCGTCCTGGACGGGGAGTCGGGCCATCCAGCGGGCTCGGGCGTGAACGCCCTCCTGCTTCTCCACTTCTCCATCCATATCCATCACGGTCTCCTGGTGCCTTCAGGGGAGGGACGGAAGCGGGGGAGGGGCCGTGCTGGCCGCATGACGCGCGCAGGCGCTCATCCTGGCAGCGCGCGATAATCGATCTTCCCCGTCGCGGTCCGCGGCAGCTCGTCCATCATGACGATCTTCTCCGGGACCATGTACGGAGGCAGCCGCTCGGCAAGGTACATCCTGAGCGCGTGGTCGTCCGCGTCCCCTGCGAGGGCGACGAAGCCACGGAGCGTCTTGCCGAGGCGCGCGTCCTCGACGGCGATCACGGCGGCCTGGCGCACGGCCGGGTGCGACGCGAGCGCCGCCTCGATCTCGCCCGGCTCGACCCGGTAGCCCCGGACCTTCACCATCCGGTCGATGCGGCCGCGGAAGTAGAAGAGCCCGTCGGCCCTGCGCTCCACCCGGTCGCGCGTCCGGTACGGGCCGCCGTCGACGGTCGTCGGCCCCGAGACCACGAGCTCGCCCGTACCAGGGCCCTCGATGATGCGGCCGTCCTCGTCTTCAGCGAGCAGCGCGCAGGCGGCGTAGGGGCACGCGCCGCCGATCGGGAGCTCGCTCACCCCGTCGAGCGCCGCGCGGTCGACGCGGTGAAACGTGCAGACGTTCGTCTCGGTCGGGCCGTACAGGTTGTAGAGGGCCGCGCCGGGGACGCGCGCCGCGAGCGCCGCGAGCTCGCGCGGCGGGAACACCTCGCCGGCGAACAGGAGGGCGCGCACCGGCGGGGGGAGCGCCCCGGCCGGTGCGCCCGCGTCCGCCGCGGGGAGCGCCGCGGCGAGCTTCATGAACATCGACGGCACGCCGTAGATGACCGTCGGCGCGAGCGCCGAGACCGCGTCGCGCAGCGCGCGGCCCGAGGCGAGATCGCGCCGCGCCATCGTCGCGAGCGTCGCGCCGGCGCGGAGCGTCGCGAGGTGGTCGAACCACGCGAGATCGAAGACGAGCTCGGCCACGCGGAGGACCCGATCCGCCGGCGCGAGGCCGATGAGGTCGATGCAGAAGGCGGTGAACGCGTCGAGCCCGGCCCAGGTGATGGGGACCGGCTTCGGCTCGCCGGTGCTGCCGGAGGTGTGCAGGATGCACGCGAGCTCCTGCGCCCCGGCTTCGCAGGCTTCGCCGCCCGCCCCGGCTTCGCGGGCTTCGCCGCCCGCGCCTGGGGGCGCCGCCCCGCGCAGCACCCGCCCCTCGGCGTCGAGCTCCACGCGCGCAAGGCCCCCGCCGAGCTCGGCGCCGATGCCGTCGGCGAGGGCCGCGGCGGCGGCGTCGAGCACGAGCGCGCGGCATCCCCGGGCCCGCGCGATCCGCCCGAGCCGCGCGGGCGGCGCGGTCGCGTCGAGCGGGACCGCCACGACGCCGGCCGTGAGCACCCCGGCGAGCGCCACCGGCTCGTCGTGGGCGCGGCCCGAGGAGAGCAGCGCCACCCGGTCTCCGGGGCGCACGCCCGCCCCGGCGAGCGCCGCGCCGACGGCCGCCGCGCGCGCCGCGATCTCGGCGTACGTGACCGCGGCGCCGCGCGACGCGAGCGCGACGGCGTCGCCGCGCGCGGCCAGGTCCTCGACGCGCAGCCGGTAGGGGCCGGCCACCGCGGCCTCGCTAGCCCTGCGCGGCCGCGATGCGGCCGGCGACGAAGCGCGCCATGCGGTCCACGGTCGACACCTCGTCGACGTCCACCTCCTCGTCCGGGATCTTCACGCCGAAGCGCTGCTCGATGAACACGAGCACCCGCGTCAGCGACATGGAGTCGAACCCGGACCCGCCCTCGAAGAGATCCTCGTCCGGGGCGAGCGGCGCCTTGCGAAGGAGGATCTCGTTCACGATATGGTCGTGCAGCGCGCGCCGCACCGCCTCGAGGTCTTGTGTCACCGCGATGCTCCCTCTCCTGTCCGGGCGCTCAGCCGAGCGCCGGCGTCGCCTTGCGGGCAAGATAGTCGATGAGGTCGATCTTGGACACGACGCCGAGGACCGTGTCCTTGTCGACGACGAGCGCGATCTTCGCGTCGCTCAGGACGCCCTTCAGGAGCTCGACCTTCGTCGCCGGCGTCACGGTCGCATAGTCGCTCTCGACGAGCCCGCCGATGCTCGAGTCGAGCGTGCCGCTCCCCTTCACGAGGTGCCGCAGCAGGTCGACCTCGTGGACCATCCCGCGCAGCTTGCCGTCCTCGGTGACCGGGAGCTGGCTTATCCCGTGCGATTTCATCATGTCGATGACGTCGCGGACCCGGGCGTTCGCGTCGGCGGTGACCACCGCCCCGCTCGGCTTGACGGCGAGCAGATCGCGCACCGTCCCGAGGCCCTTGTCCTCCTCGAGGAAGCCGTTCTCTCGCATCCAGTCGTCGTTGAAGATCTTGGAGATGTACTTGGACGCGCCGTCGGGCAAAAGGACGAGGATGTTCTCTTTCTTCCCGCTCTGCCGCGCATACTTGATCGCGCCGGCGACCGCCGCGCCCGCGGAGCCGCCCACGAAGAGGCCCTCGAGCCGCACGAGATCCCGGGTCATGAGGAAGCACTCCTTGTCGTCGACCCGGACGATCTCGTCGATGATCTCGAGGTTCATCGTGCTCGGAAAGAAATCCTCGCCGATCCCCTCGACCTTGTAGGCAAAAGGCTTCGTGATCCGCTGGGTCTTCACGTAATCGTAATAGAGCGATCCCACCGGGTCGACGCCGACCATCTTGATGTTCGGCTTGCGCTGCTTGAGGACCTTGCCCACGCCGCTGATGGTGCCTCCCGTCCCCATGCCGGCGACGAAGACGTCGAGCTCGTCGCCGCACTGCTCCCAGATCTCGGGGCCGGTGGAGCCGACGTGGGCCTCGGGGTTCGAGGGGTTATGATACTGGTTCGAGTAGAAGCAGTTCGGCGTCTCGTCGGCGATGCGCCTCGCCACCTGGTAATAGCTGCGCGGGTCGTCGGGCTCGACGGCGGTCGGACAGACCACGACGCGGGCGCCGTAGGCGCGCAGGGTCGCGATCTTCTCCTGCGACATCTTGTCTGGCATGACGAAGACGCACTTGTACCCGCGGATCGCGGCGACCATGGCGAGGGCGGCGCCGGTGTTGCCGCTGGTCGCCTCGACGATCGTCCCGCCCGGCCTGAGTCCGCTCGCCTCGGCGTCGCGGATCATGTTCAGCGCGACCCGATCCTTGTGGCTGCCGCCCGGGTTCAGGTACTCGCACTTGACATAGATGTCGCTCTCGATCCCCTCCGTGACCCGGTTCAGCTTGACGATCGGCGTGTTGCCGACGGCTCTCGTGATATCGCTGAGCGCGCCTCGCATCATGGAGGGACCTCTACCCGCCGCGCGCCGCAGCGACAAGAGGAGCGAGCGGGCGCGGAGGGCCCCGTTACATCGCCTCTCGCACCCGGCGCGCGGCGGCTCACGGGCGCTTTCGCGATCGTCGGGCGGCGAGGGTATAGGGTCTTATCCATGATCTCCCGCCGAGCCGTGATCGCCGCGTGATGCGTTCCACGCGCACCGGAGCGCCCGTCGCCCTCGACGCGGCGCGCCCGGGCGGCGCCGAGCAGCCCGCGGAGGTCGTGCGGGAGCCGGTCCGCGAGGCCGGTTCGCGAGACAGGGCGCCGCGCGCCCCGGGGAAGATCGCCGGGCGGCCCCGGCCATGCGCCGCACCGTCGTGGTAGGCTGGCGAGATGGGCTCCGAGCCGAAGGTTCACCCGAGCGCCGAGACGGCGCTCCTCGATGTCCGCTCCAAAGAGATCGCGTTCAGCCGTTTCCGCGTGCAGGTGACGGCCGGCCCCGACGCCGGGTCATCCCAGGTGTCGGACGCGACCGAGTTCGTGATCGGCACGGCGCCCGGCAACCAGCTCATCCTGACCGACCGGGCGGTGTCGCGGCACCATTGCGTGATCACCGTCACCCCGCGCGGCTTCCTGCTCCGCGATCTGGGCAGCAAGAACGGCACGACCCTCTCCGGCTTCCGCGTCGAGGCGGCCTACCTCCAGCCGGGCGCCACGCTCGGGCTCGGGCAATCGACCCTCCGCTTCGAGCCGCTCGCCGAGCAGATCCGCGAGCCGCTCGGCGACGAGGAGCGGTACGGCCGGGTGCTCGGGCAGAGCACCGCGATGCGCCGCATCTTCGCGGCGCTGCCGCGGATCGCCGCGTCGGACTCGACGGTGCTCATCGAGGGAGAGACGGGCACGGGCAAGGGCCTGCTCGCCGAGGCGATCCACGAGAGCAGCCCGCGCGCGCGCGGGCCGTTCGTCGTGATCGACTGCGGATCCATCCCGCCGACGCTGATCGAGGCCGAGCTCTTCGGCCACGCGAAGGGGGCGTTCACGGGCGCGCAGGCGGCGCGCGCCGGCGCGTTCGAGGCCGCGCGGGGCGGCACCGTGCTGCTCGACGAGATGGGCGAGCTCCCGCTGGACATGCAGCCGAAGCTCCTGCGCGTGCTCGAGGAGCGACAGATCCGGCGCATCGGCACGATCGAGCCGATCAAGCTCGACATCCGGATCATCGCGACGACAAACCGCGATCTCCGCCAGGAGGTGAACCGCGGGAATTTCCGGTCGGACCTCTATTACCGGCTGAACATCGTCCGGCTCCGCGTCCCCGCGCTGCGCGAGCGCCCCGACGACATCGCGCTGCTCACGGCGCACTTCTACCGGCAGCTCGCGCAGGGGCCGGACCAGAGCCCGCCGGGCGACCTCCTCGAGGCGTTCATGCGCCAGGACTGGCCGGGCAACGTCCGCGAGCTGCGCGGCGCGGTGGAGCGCGCGGTGCTGATGATCGATCCGGCGCTGTTCCGCGAGGCGGTGATGGGCTCGGGGGAGAGGGAGAGCGGCCTCTCGGCGCCGGAGGCGCTCCGGGACGACGAGCTCAGCCTGTCGTTCCGAGAGGCGAAGGAGCGCGCCGTGGCGCGCTGGGAGCGGACGTATCTGACGGCGCTCGTGCGCGGGAACGGCGGCAACCTCTCGCGCGCCGCCCGCGCGGCGCGGATGGACAGGAGCCACCTGCGCGAGCTCCTCCAGCGGCACAGCGTCTCGGCGACCGAGGTGTGACGGCGCGAATCTGCACGGAAGTCCGGCCTTCCCCGGCCGGACTTCCGTCGGGCGAGCCAGCGCCCGCCCGCTGCTGCGGGCGAGCAGGGGGCGACCTCTACTGATTGTCCTTCTGCCGGTTCTCTCCCTTGAGCTCCTTGGCCTTCCCTTCAGCGGCCATCTGCTCGTTGTCGACGAGCTTTCCGATCCGGTTCTTGATGGCGCCGGCGGCCTCCTCGAGCGCGCCCTGCGCGCGCTCATCGGCCTTGGCGTCCTCCTGCTGGACCTTTCCTCGGAGCTCCTTGGCGCGGCCCTCCGCTTCCATCTGCTCGTCTCCCATCAGCTTGCCGAGGCCCTTCTTGATCTTGCCGCCCAGCTCGTCGGCAGCCCCTTCATTACGGTCGCTCGCGTTGCTCATTGTACCCTCCTCCGGGTGGACACCCGTAGAACATGTCTGCGGTGCGCCATGATCTCTGCACCTGGCAACATCTGAACCTAGCAACCGCCGCGCCACCGCGGCGCGCCGGGTCTTGTCGAGGTCGTGAGGGCGAATGGGGCAGGCTACCTCGCCCGCCCCCTGTTTTTCAGCTCGCCTGAGGCAATACGCCACGCTGCCCTCAAGCAAGCAGTCCCACAGCGCAGTCCGACCGTCCTGGCTCTCCAGAACGCATTCTGCGCCGCGGTCGAATCTCGCGACGGGAAAGGTGACCCGGCGCTCTGTCCGCGGCGTTCAGCTCGCCTGTGGGCCTGTGGAGAGGCCGGACTCCACGGCATGGCGCGGCGCTTGCTGAACAGGCTGCATAGCAACCAGGAGCGCTTCGCTCCGATCCGGGAGGTTCATCATGTCGTTCATTCTCTTTCTCCTGTTCGGCCTCGTCATCGGCGCTCTGGCCCGCCTTATCGTCCCGGGGCGTGAGCCTGGCGGGTGGGTCGTCTCGATGATCATCGGTGTCGTCGGCTCCTTCGTCGGCGGGCTGCTCGGCCGCATGCTCTTCATGTACCGTGAGGGCGAGCCGGCGGGGTTCTTCATGTCCCTGATCGGCGCCATCCTGCTCACCGCCGGGTATCAGGCGATCGCGCGGCGCCGTTCGGCGGTATGAAAGGGTCGATTGACCCTCTCGTGAGGCGCTACGCCCGAGCTCGTCCCGGGGGGCGACGTGGCAGAGCTCCCGCTCCGCTGCAGTGCCCTGCGGCGTCCGGGAACACCTCGGGTCGACCGCACGACGAGCGGTGGATGAGGCGTCGCTGTCCATGAGCCCGTCTCTCGGGCTCAGGCGCCGCGGCGCTCTCCTCCCCCCGGCGGTGGGCCGGAGGGGGCCCTGCTCGTCGCATGGCTCATCCCCCCAGGGTCGTGCGACGAGCAGGACCGCCTCTGGCCGGCTTGCCCGGTAGAGCTTCTTGCCCGGTAGAGCTTGACGCGGCAGGATGCTCTGGGCTTGCTAGCGCGCTCCGCGCTCCCGCCCAAGGTCCTGCCATGTCGTTCTCCATTCTGCCCCCGCCGATCACGCCCCTCGCCGCGATCCTGCCATCCGAGCCGTTGCTCCTCATGGGCGCCGGTCCGGTGCCCATCCCGCAGGCGGTCGCCCAGGCGAACGGGGTCATCATCAATCACCTCGGCCCCACCATGGACCGCGTCATCCAGAACGTGAAGTACATGGCGGCCTACGCGTTCCAGACGCGCAGCGACAAGATCATCGGCATTGCCGGGCCCGCGTCCGCGGCGATGGAGATGGCCGTCTCGAACCTGTGCTGGCCCGGGCGCAAGGTCCTCTGCCTGAAGGTGGGGACGTTCAGCGGGCGCCTCGGCGAGATGGCGCTCGGCGTCGGCGCCGACGTGACCTTCCTCGAGGGGCCGCCCGGCCGGCCCGTGACGCTCGCGGATGTGCGCGAGGCGATGAAGAAGCAGCGCTACGACGTGGTCACGATGGCGCACGGCGAGACGTCCTGCGGCGTCCGCATGGTGGAGCTGCCGGAGATCTGCAAGCTCGCGAAGGCGCAGGGCGCCCTCACGATCGTCGACGCGGTGGTCACGCTCACGGCCATGCCGGTGCACATGGACGAGTGGGGCATCGACGTCGGCATCGTCGGCGGCCAGAAGGCGCTGTCGTCGATCCCGGGCGTGTCGGCCTGTGCGTTCTCGCAGGACGCGTGGAAGGTCGTCGAGGAGCGCCCCTCGCCGCGCCCGCACTGGTGCTACGACGCCACGCGCGCGCAGCGGTTCTGGGGCTACCAGCAGTACCACTACACCGCGCCGGTGCCCGGCGTGCTCGCGCTGCACGAGGCGCTGCGCCTCGTCTGCGAGGAGACGCTCGAGCGGCGGTTCCGCCGCCACGAGATGAGCTCCCTGGCGATGCAGGCGGGCCTCGAGGCGATGGGGCTCGAGCTGTTCGCTTCGAAGGACGTGCGCCTCAACAGCGTGCTCGCCATCAAGCTGCCGGCCGGCGCCGACAGCGCCCGGATCCGCGAGTACATGACCAAGGCCTTCCGCGTCGAGATCTCGGGCGCCTTCGGCCTGAACATCGTGCGCGTCGGCCAGATGGGCGAGCAGTGCCGCTCGCACAACCTGTTCAAGACGCTCTACGCCATGGGCATGAGCTTCCAGCGCGAGGGCGTGAAGCTCGACGTCTCCGAGGGCATGGCCGCGCTCGAGCAGGGGCTCGCGGGCGATCGCAAGTACTTCGTCGACTAGCTCCGCCCGCCTGCGCCGCCGGCAGTCCGGGGAGAGATCACCTGGCTTTCGCCATGGGTCGCGGCTGTGAGCGCCGGCTCGCGGCGCTGCGCGGCCTCGATCCGGCTCCGGTGCGCGTCGAGCAGGTCGCTGCGCGTCAGCATCCCGAGCACCTTGCGGGGCGCCTGCCGGGACACGACAGGGAGCCTCCCCACGCCCTCGGTGACCATGTGATCGGCGGCCTCGCGGAGGGAGCTATCGTCGAACACCACGGCGGGCGGCCGCCGGATGAGGTCGCGGATCGCGAGCGCGCCGGGCTGCTCGGTGAGCACATCGCGCTGGGTGACCACGCCGACGAGCTCCCCTCCGCGGTCCACGACCGGGAAGCCCTGGTGGCGCGAGCCCTCCGCCTGCGACAGCAGAAAGGCGCGGGCCGCCTCGACCGTGTCGTCGGCGGCGAGCGTCACGGCGGGGCGAGAGCCGGCGTCGCGCACGGTGATCTGCGCCAGGTGATCGGCCGCGTACTCGACCATCACGCGCGCGCCGCGGCGGGCGAGCTTCTCGGTCATGATGGAGTGCCGCATCAGCAGGCTGGAGACGAGGAACGCCGCGCTGCAGCCGCCGAGCAGCGGCAGCAGCCCCATCGGCTGCCGGGTCGTCTCGAACGCGAAGACGACCGAGGCGAGGAGCGCCCGGGAGGCGCCCGCGAAGATCGCCGCCATCCCGACGAGCGCGGCGACGCGCGCGTCCACGCCGAGCCAGGGGAAGAGCGCGGCGGCGGAGAGGCCGAGGATCGCGCCGAGCCCGCCGCCGATGGTGAAGAGCGGCGCGAGCGTCCCGCCCGAGGTGCCGCTGCCGAGCGCGATCGACCAGGAGACGAACTTCAGCACCGAGAGCGACACGAGCGCGGCGAGCGCGAGGTGGCCGCTCAGGATGTCGTCGATGTTGTCGTACCCCACGCCGAGCGTCTGCGGCGCGACGTAGCCCACCGCGCCGATCGCGACGGCGCCGATCGCCGGCCACCACATCCAGTGGAGGGGCAGCCGCTCGAACGCCTCCTCGATCGCGTAGATCGCGCGGGTCGCGCCCATCGCCGCGACGCCGAGCGCCGCGCCGAGCGCGATGTAGAAGGCGAGCGCGGGGCCGGTCGAGGGCGCCACGGCCGCCATCTCGAACGCCGGCGCGGTCTGGCCCGCGGCCAGGCGCGCCGCGGCGGCCGTGGCGGCGGCGAAGGCGACGGGGATCACCGAGCGCGGGCGGTACTCGAAGAGCAGGAGCTCGATCGCGAGCAGCACGGCCGCCACCGGGCTCCCGAAGGTCGCTGACATGCCCGCCGCCGCGCCCGCGGCGAGCAGCGTCTTGCGCTCGTCCGCGGTGGTCCGGAGCAGCTGCCCGACGAGCGAGCCGAGCGCACCGCCTGTCGCGATGATGGGCCCCTCCGCGCCGAACGGCCCGCCTGTGCCGATCGCGATCGCCGCGGAGAGCGGCTTGAGCAGCGTCATCCGCGGCGGGATGCGGCTCTGGTTGAAGAGCACCTGCTCCATCGCCTCCGGGATCCCGTGGCCGCGGATCGCCTGGGAGCCGTAGCGCGCCATCACGCCGACGACGAGCGCGCCGGCGATCGGCACGACGAGCACGAGCGCGCCCACCTGGTGCTCGGCGGGCGACGCGGGCGCGGCGGACAGCCGGCCGAAGAACGCGAGGTTCGTGATGACGGCGATGAGCGCGGTGAGCAGCTCCGCCGCGAGGAAAGCGACGCCGGCGATCGCGATCGCGAGGCCGCTCACGAGGACGACCCGCCGGTCGACGGCGGCCCTGGGGGCGGGGACGTGGAGGACCTCGAGGGCCGGGCCCATCGAGGGGGCGACCGGGATGCTCTCGGTGGCCGCGGTGTGGGGGGGGTTCACGCTCGACATGTCAGCTCTCGCTCTCGTCTCGGGCGGCGGCGGCGAGGGCTTCTTCGCCCTCGAAGAACAGGGGCGGGGCCTCGTCGCCGGCGCCGAGCGCGCGGGCGAGGGTGGTGAGGCTCTGCGCGAGCCCGCAGCGCTCGTCTTCCGGCAGGCGGTCCACGGCGGAGACGAGCTCGGCCTGCACGGTGCGCGGCGCGCGGCGGAGCAGCGCGCGACCGGCAGGGGTGAGCGAGATCTCGGTCCGGCGCGCGTCCTCCGGCGAGGGGCGCCGGGTGACCAGCCCGCGCTCGGCGAGGCGCGTCACCACGACCGAGACCGAGCTCTGGTGGGTGAGCGTGCGCCGCGCGAGCTCGGCGACCGACGCGGCGGCCGCCTGGTCGAGCTGCTGCAGCACGAACAGCTGCGCGCTGCTCAGGCCGAGACGCCGCTCGCACGCGCGCGAGGAGACGCGCAGGCGCTGCACGATGGCGCGGATCGCGTCCATGACCCGCTGCGCGTCCGGCCCGCCGGGGGCCTGCTGCTCGGCGGCCTTCCGCCGCGCTGGTGGAGATGCATGGGAGCCCATATATTGCGCGGGAAGCTACGCCGCGCGTCGACCGGGCGCAAGCGGCGCGCGGGGTCAGCGGGGGCCGAGGCGGGGCCGTCCTCGACGGGGTACGCCGGGGAGGGCGGCCGAGGCGGTCTTCCACGTGGGCGTGCGGCGCGCGGCGCGCGCCCACGTGGAAGACCGCCCATCGGGCGGACCGCGCGGGGGATCCTTCGCGGGGCGTCGCCTGCGCGGGCGATCCAGGCTAAGAACCGGCCCTCCCACCATGACCTTTCAAGACCTCATTCTCACCCTGCAGAAGTTCTGGGCCGATCGTGGCTGTCTCATCGTGCAGCCGTACAACTCGGAGGTCGGCGCTGGCACCTTCAACCCGGCGACGTTCCTGCGCGCGCTCGGCCCCGAGCCCTGGAATGTGGCGTTCGTCGAGCCTTCCCGGCGGCCCGCGGACGGTCGTTACGGGGAGAACCCGAACCGTATGCAGCAGTTTCACCAGTTCCAGGTGATCCTCAAGCCGAGCCCGATCGACATCCAGGACCTCTACCTGGAGTCGCTGCGCGCGATCGGCACGAACCCGCTCGATCACGACGTCCGGTTCCTCGAGGACGACTGGGAGTCGCCGACCCTCGGGGCGTGGGGGCTTGGCTGGCAGGTGTGGATCGATGGGCTCGAGATCTCGCAGTTCACCTACTTCCAGCAGATCGGCGGGATCGACTGCCGCCCCGTCTCGGGCGAGCTCACGTACGGCCTCGAGCGGATCGCGATGTACCTGCAGGACAAGGACAGCATCTACGACGTCGTCTACTCGGACAGAGGCGGCGAGGTCGTGCGCTACGGGGATCTCTACCAGCGCGCGGAGTGGGAGTGGTCGACCTACAACTTCGAGGAGGCCGACATCCCCGAGCACTTCGCGGCGTTCGACGTGTGCGAGGCCGAGGTGAAGCGGCTCCTCTACCGGGGCGCGGATCCGGCGGCGAAGGGGGCGGCGATCGATCCGAAGAAGGCGCTCGTGCTCCCCGCCTACGATTTCGTCGTGAAGGCGGCGCACCGCTTCAACGTGCTCGACGCGCGGGGCGCCATCAGCGTGACCGAGCGGCAGCGCTTCATCGGCCGGGTCCGCGCGCTCGCGCGGGCGGTCGCGGAGACGTACCTCGCGCAGCGCGAGGCGCTCGGCTATCCGCTCCTCGGCGAGCCGCAGGCGAAGGCGGCGGAGTAGCGCGCGGCGGCGCGGAGGCGGCGCAGCAGCGCGCCGCCCCGCCGGGCGGCCGTCCGCCTCAGGCGAGCGGGCTGTCCGGGAGGAAGTCGCGGCGCGTGCAGAGCGCGACGAGCGGCAGCCCCGCGGCGCGGATGGCGTCGGCGCCGCCCTCGAGGCGGTCGACGAGGGCGATCACGCCGACCACCGAGGCGCCCGCGGTGCGCAGCTTCTCGACCGCCTTCAGCGTCGAGCCGCCCGTCGTGATCACGTCCTCGAGGATCGCGACGGGCATCCCGGGCACGAGCCCGCGATCCCCCTCGACGAGGCGGCGCGAGCCGTGGTCCTTGACGTCCTTGCGCACGTACAGCGCGGGGAGGGGGCGGCCGCGCAGGAAGCTCGTGAGCGACACCGCGCTCGCGAGGGGGCACCCGCCGAGCTCGACGCCGGCGACCGCCTCGCACCGGGGGAGCGCGTCGAGCGCCTCGAACATCAGCGAGCCGACGAGGGCGTGGCCCTCGGCCGTCAGCACCGATTGCTTGCAGTCGATGAAGAAGTCGCTCTCGCGACCGGACGCGAGGACGACGCGCTTCTGCTCGAACGAACGCTCGCGCAGCAGCGCGACGAGCCGCTCCCGCTCCGAGGCGCCGGCGGCGCTCACCGCCCGCCCCGCTTGCGGAGCGACGCCTTCGCGGCCCCCTTCCGGAGCGCGGGGACGACGGGCGGCGGCGGCCCGCCAGCGCTCTCCGCCGCGTCGGGCTCGTCGCCCTCGCCGGCGGCCGAGGCCGACAGGTCGGCCTCCTCGTCGTCGTGCACCGCCGCGAGGCGCGGCTCGGGCGCAGGCGCGGGCCTCGCCTCGACCGGCGCGGGGCGGGGCGCAGGCGCGGGGCGCGCAGGCGCCGGCGCGGGGCGGGCCGCAGGCCGCGCGGCCGGCGCCGGCGCGCGCTGCTCCGCCGCGGCCCGCGCCGGCCGCGCAGCCGCAGGCGCGGCCGCTGCGCGCGGCGCAACCGCAGCGGCGGCGGCCCGGACCGGGGCGGGCGCCGCGGCGAGCGGCGCGCCGGTGGTGACGTTGCCGCGCACCAGCGCGCCGGCCTGGATGCCGATCTGCGGCGCGCCGAGGTCGCCGACGACGCGCGCGCCGGGCTCGAGGATCACGGCCTCCTCGCCGGAGATGTTCCCGGCGACCGAGCCGCGGACGACCACGCGCCGCCCCCGGACGTCGCTCTGGATGAGCGCGCCTTCGCCGATGGTCACGTCGCCGGTCATGACGACGCTCCCCTCGACGTGGCCGAGGATCTCGAGATCCCCGTCGCCCTGCACGTTGCCGCGGATGGCCGTCGTCGGCCCGATCGAGGACTGGGCGGCCATCGGCTACACGTCCATGTCGACGTTGCCCTTGAACGAGGCTCCGTCCGCGATGGTCAGCCGCGACGCTTTCACGTCGCCGACGAGGCGACCGCCCGCGAGGAGGTCCACGCGGTCGGCTGCCGTGACGTTGCCGGTCACGTTGCCGCCCACCTGGAGCGACGCCGCCCCGATGTCCGCTTCGACCAGCGCCCCTGCGTCGATGGTCAGCGGCCCCTCGACGGTGAGCTTTCCGCGCACCGTCCCGGCGACGATCACCTCCTCGTCGGAGGTGATCTCGCCCTCGATCGTGAGCCCGTTTCCGATGATCGTACCCGCCACGTTCGTGCTCCTCGTCGCGCCTTGGCGGCGCGATTTTCCGTCCGTCAACGCGCGCTACCGCCCCGCCGATTCGCGTCGGGGGCTCTGTGCGCGCCCGCCGGTCCGCTCCGAGAGCTCGGCCGGCAGGTCGAACTCCGCCTCGATGCGGCCGGCGAACGCCGCGCCTTCCTCGAGGATCACCTCGCTGCCGCCCACGTTCCCGGCGTACTGCGCGGTCGCCCGGATGGTGACGGGGCCGCGCGACGTCACGTCGCCCGTGAGCTGTCCGGAGACGACGAGCGAGCTCGCCTCGACGTCGCCGGTGACCGACGCTCCGTCCTCGATCTCGAGATCGCCGGCCAGCTGGATGTTCCCCTCGACGCTCCCCTCGACCCGGAGCGAGCCGTCGCCGTGGACGCGCCCGCGGATGCGGGCGCCCCTTCCGATGAGCGATTCGGCGGCGTCCGATTCGCGGTGCGTGGTTGTCGAGCCTCGGGCCATTCTCGTCTCCAGTGCGCGGTGGGGGCCGCGCGAGCCGGGGCGCGCACCTGATGCCCGGCTCGTCCGCTGGAGCTGGGCGAGCGACATCGCCCGGCCCTGCGGCGGCGCGGACGCTACTCCAAGGCGCTGCGCCTCGCAACCGGCGGGCGGCCTCGGTGGGGGGTGGCCTCGCAGGGCGGCCTCGGTGCGGGGCGGCCTCCGCGCGCTGCAGGGGAGCCCTCGGGGGGAGGGGGTGTCGCGCGGGGGGCCGAGGGGGCCCCTCCCACGAACTCGCGCCTCGTGGTGGCAATTGCCTCCTGCACGGAGGTGCCAAGTCCATGAGCGACTCGCTGCGACGCGGGCCGGCGCTCGGGTTCGTGGGGCCCTGCCCCTCGGCCCCCCGCGCGACACCCCCTCCCCCCGAGGGCTCTCTCCGGTGGAGCGGACCATGTCGCGGTCGTCGGGCATCTCGCGGGAGGCTTCCGGCGCTCCTGGTCGAGGTGATACGGTCTCTCTTGACTGGGCTTCCCTTGCTCGCGACGCCCCCGGTGCCCTGGCGGCGAACCGACTTGGACGGCTCAGCGCGCGTCGTCGTGAGGCGATCGCCGACCAACACAATCCGAGGGGTGCTCATGCGGAAGATGGCTATCGTGGGATCTGGACAGGCTGGCCTGCTCGCGGCGCACGCCCTCGTGAAGGCCGGCTACGATGTGACTCTCTATTCGGATCGCACGCCAGAGCAGTGGCTGAACGAATCGAAGCCGACCGGAAGCGCAGCCCGGTTCGACAGGGCGCTCGAGTTCGAGCGCGAGCTCGGCCTGGCCTTCTGGGAGGACGCCGCGCCCCCGGGCCGGGGCATTCAGCTGACCGCGTGCCCCGCCCCGGGCAACCGCCTGTTGACGCTGGCAGGCCGCCTGGAGCGGCCGTTCATGGCGATCGACCTGCGGCTCCAGAGCCACCGGTGGATGCTCGAGCTGGAGCAACGGGGAGGCAAGATCGTCATCGAGCCCGTCACGGTCCCGCGGCTCGACGCGATCGCGGCGGAGAGCGATCTCACCATCGTCGCCGCTGGACGAGGCGACCTGTGCAGCCTGTTCGAGCGCGACGCGGGGCGCAGCGTCCACACCGAGGCGCAGCGCAACCTCGTCATGATCTGCGTGACGGGACCGAAGCTCGGGTTCGACGGCATCCCGCTGATCCCGGTCAAGTTCAACCTGTTCGGGGGCCTCGGGGAGGCGTTCTGGGTGCCTTACCACCACAAGGACGTGGGACCGAGCTGGAGCTGCATCGTCGAGGCGATCCCCGGAGGGCCGATGGACCGGTTCCAGGGCGCGACGTCGGGAGAAGAGATCCTCGCGATCACGAAGGAGCTGGTGAAGGAGCTCATCCCCTGGGACCATGAGTGGTTCAGGACAGCCGAGCTGTCGGACAAGCATGGATGGCAGAAAGGGCGGGTCGTCCCGGCGGTGCGCAAGCCCGTCGGGCGGCTGCCCTCCGGGCGGATCGTGACGTCGCTGGGCGACACGGCGATGTCGCTCGATCCGATCGGCGGCCAGGGGGCCAACAGCGGCAACAAGATGGCGCGCAACCTGGTCGAGTGCATCGTGCAGCACGGCGACCGCCCCTTCGACGCCGAATGGATGACGCGCACCTTCGATCGCTTCTATGCGCGGCACGGCGGGCCCTCCGACCGGTTCAACAACCTCCTCCTCTCGGGAGCGTCGGCAGGGATCTTCCACCTCCTCTTCGCGCAGTACGGCAGTGACGGGCGGGCGGACAACGCGAGCCGGCAGCAGGCGCTCGCGAACGCCTTCGTGAACAACTTCGACGATCCGGCTCAGCTGACGCCGGTCCTCGAGGACGTGGGGCGGGTGCGCGCGTTCATCCAGCAGACGACCGGAAAGCCCTGGCCGCTCGCGCTCGCCGCCGGCGGCGTCGGCGTCGGCCTCGCGCAGGTGCGGCAGCGCCTCGGGCTCCCGCCCGGGCACCCGAGAGCGCCGGAGCACGCCGGGGGAGCGAGCGCGTAACGCCCACCCCGGCCGCTTCGGCTTTGCCCACGACCGGGGTCGTCATGCTGAGGGGATTCCTCCGAGTCACGACCGGCTCCGTGACGGTGGGGCAACGCACGTCGAGCGACCTCCGATTGAACCCCCATCTACACGTCTACACGTCGTGCTTCTCGACGGTATCTATCAGGGCGATATAAACCGTTTGACGCGCGACGTGAGGAGTGCAAGTGAGCATCTTGCAGGTCGTGTTAGCGCTCACATGTGGCGCTGGCGGATTATTACCGGGTGACGGTCTTCGAGGTTCGGACGGTCGCTGCCGATACCCGAGGGACAACCATGGCGCCGGCACGGCGCCGGTGAGGAGCAGACGATGAAACGATGCAGCGCGCCTGTCATGGCGATTCTCCTGATCGGGTCTCTTGTCGCGGCGTGCGGAGAGAGCGGCGATTCGAGCTACACGCTCACCATCGAGACCGGCGGCGAGGGCACGACCGATCCCGCGCCTGGGACCTACACGTACCCGTCTGGCACCTGGGTGACCGTGACCGCGACGCCCGCCGCGGGCCGCAACTTCCTGGGATGGAGTGGCGCCGGCGCCGGGCTGGACAACCCCGTGACCATCTCCCTGGACGCGGACAAGACGCTGACGGCCACGTTCGGCGCGGCCTTCGAGCCCACGACCTACCAGAACCCCGTCCTGCCCGGGGATCACCCGGACCTGAACATCTACCGGGAAGGCGACGCTTTCTACCTGGTCGGGTCCACCTTCCACATGATGCCGGCCTTCGAGATCCTGCGCTCGACGGATCTCGTGCGCTGGGAGCGCGTGACCCGGGTGGTCAATTCCACCGCGACCGCGCTGGACGAGCAGACGGGCCCTGGCCAGGGCACCTGGGGCGGCTTCATCACCAAGGCCGATGATGTGTACCGGGTCTACTACTCCATCGGGGCCACCCAGCACTTCTCTTCGGCGCCGAGCCTCGCGGGCCCATGGTCAGAGCCCACCAAGGTCGACGTCTTCCCCTACACGCCGCCCGGCAGCGAGACCTCGTACGAACGAGGGACCGGCTCCGACAACTCCGTGTTCGTCGACCCGGACAGCGGCAAGACCTACATGCTCATCAAGAATGGACTGTGCAAATGGGACGCAGACAATCCCAACGACTTTGGCATCAACCTGGCCACGGAGATCGATCCTGCCACCGGGATGCTGGTGCCGGAGTCGACAATCGATCTGAGCTTCATCAACTGGGACCAGGAGACCGGCGGCTGCGGGGACTTCACCGATCCTGACTGGAGCAAGTGGGCCGAGGGGCCGACCATGGCCAAGCGCGGCGAGTGGTACTACTACTTCGTGTCGACCCACACGGCCTGCGGCGGGCAGCTGCACGCCTGGGCTTCGAAGAAGCTGGCCGGCAGCACCTCCGAGGACTGGACGTGGCTCGGCTATGTCCTGACCGGCGAGGAGCCGTACGCTGGCGTGCAGCACATCACGGCTCCGCTCGAGCTCGAGGATGGCACCTGGTGGGCCTTTGCCCACTCGTACGACTGCAGCGAGGTGGGCACCCAGGACTGGAAGAACGGCGAATGGATGGGGCTGGGCCGCGAAGGGCTGCTCCTGTCGATGGACTGGGTCGAGCAGGAAGTGGGCGGGCAGACCATCCCGGTCCCGCGGTTCGCGACCCAGGTGCGCGATCTGCCGGCGCCCGAGCTGCCGCGGAGCGACGTGCCCTTCCTGCTGCCCGTGAACGACGAGTTCTCGTCGGACAAGATCGGACCTGCCTGGACCTCCTACGGCCGGTCGGAGGACAGGTACTCGGTGACGGACCGCCCGGAGTGGCTGCGGATCAAGCCGGGTGCTGAAGAGACCACGTGGGTGGTGCAGAAGGACGCGCTGCGTTCGAGCACCATGATCGTGAAGATGGAGTTCACGCCCGAGGCCGACGGCGACGCGGCCGGCGTCCGGCTGGGCAACGGCTACTGGCAGGACGAGCAGGTGCTCTCTGCCCCGACGTGGATGGCCAGCGACGAGAAGTTCATGCTTCCCGCCATCATGGAGGCCTCCGTGGCGCGGGTCATGGAGGACAACGCCGACAAGATCCGGTTCTCCTTCCGCTCGCGCTCGGTGATGCCCCCGAGCGAAGAGGGGGGAGCGTACACCGAGCTCGCCGAGCCGGTCGTGGTGGGCGCGTCGGTCCCGGCCCCCTCCGGCGCGACGGTCTGGCTGAAGCTGGTCCGCGCCGGCCACATGGCCACGGGCTGGTTCAGCTCCGATGGCGTCGACTGGACCCAGGTAGGCGCCGAGATCGACCTCTCCACGCTCGACCACTTCTATGCCATGGCCCACACCTGGATTGGCAACCAGGCTGGCATGTTCGCGACCAACAAGAGCGCCGACTTCGACCTGTTCGTTTACCGCGACGGTCTCACCCCGATCCCGGCCGCGGAGGCGGACCAGGAGTCCGGCGCCGGCGTCGTGTCGAGCGAGTCGGCGGGATCGGTGCTGGGCGAGCTGGAGAACGGCGACTGGGCCATGTATGGCAGCGTCGACCTCGGCAGCGGCGGAGTGAGCTCGAAGGCCATCGAGCTGAAGGCCGCGAGCGCCGGGCAAGGCGGCGCCGTCGAGGTCTGGATCGATCCGCTGGCCGGTGGCTCGGCGATCGGCACGTGCAACATCCCCGGCACCGGCGGCTGGGAGGAGTGGGTGACCACCACGTGCGACGTGAAGCCCACCGCTGGCACCCACGAGGTCTACTTGAAGGTGACGGGCGGCACGGGCGAGCTGCTGCGCCTCGCGTCGCTGCGCTTCGTGCCGGCCATGTGACCTGTCGGTTTTTTCGTCCCCGAGCCCGTGATGAGCGGCCGACAGGCCATGTCACGGGCGCCCGCGGCGACGCGCCAGGATCTTCTCCGCCGCGCTGAGCGGCCGCTCCTCGCGCGCCGCCTCGCGGCCTGCGGGGGCCGCTGTCCCGTGCGTGCTTCGCCCCGCCGCCGGCGCTCCGGCCGCTCCGCGCTGCTCCGACCGCGCGGCTGCCTGCTGCGCCGGCGACCCCGGCTGCACGGGCCCCTCGGGCGGCGCCCCCCATCCCGTCTGCGCCGGCCTCGGCGGGGGCGCCGTCCACGTCGGCCCGCCCCCGCCGCGGCCCTCGCCCCCGCCGCGGCCCTCGCCCCCGCCGCGGCCGTCATCCCGCAGCGCGGGTCCCGCCTGCGTGCCCTCGCGCCGCCCGCGCCCCCGCTCCCGCGCCGACAGCAGCGCCCCCACCGTCTCCCCCGCGCCGGCCGCCTCCGCCGCGGCTCCCCACCGCCTCGCCCGCAGCCGCTCTCCCGCCCGCGCGGCCCACGCCCCCGCCGCCTCCGGCAGCGCGAGCCGCCGCGCCGCCACCGCGAACAGCAGCGCGAGCGCGGCGAAGCCGACCAGCCCCGGCGTCGCGTCCCGGTACGCGAAGCGCTTCGACGCCCGGTCGTCGAAGATCCCCGCGAGCGTGTCGCGCCGCTTGCCCCCGGTGAACTCCGCGATCCGCCCGAGCAGCGACAGATCGCTGCCCGTCGGGCGCAGCTCCTCGCCGGCCGTCATCGCCGCCCCCGTGGTCCCGACGGCCTCCCCCGTGAGCTCGTCCCGGGCCACCGCCACGTACGTCCCCGGCCGCGACAGCGGCAGCGTCGCCATGTACGCCCCCGCGCCCGTCGCCTCGAGCGGGAGCTCGCGCGCGAAGCCGTCGGGCCCCGCCACGTGCACGACAAGCCGGCGGAACGACTGCGCCCGCCCGTCGTCGCCGATCACGCTCGCCCGCACCGACAGCTCGCCGCCCGACGCGTCGGCCTCGAGGCGCACGCGCGGATCCTCCGCCTTGCGCGTCACGTCGCGCGCCGCCTGCGCGATCATCCGCGCCGCGCCGGGCCAGCGCGTCCACGCCGCCCCCCAGCGGCCCTTGAGATCGCTCGTGAACGCCGCGGCCCGGCCGAGCCCCGCCGACCACACAGCGAGCACCGGATCCCCCTCCGGCCCGGACAGCAGCACCGTCGCCCGGCTCTTGGGGACCGTCACCACGTAGCCCGCGAGCGGCGGCGCCTCGCCGAACGGCACGCCGGCCGTGATCGACGACGGCGCGCCCAGCGCCACGTGGAACGGCTCCTCCACGATCGCGCTCCTCGCCGCGAGGATGGTCTCCTGCGTGAACACCGCGGGCAGCCGCCCGGCGTCCTCGACGAGGTAGAAGCGGCCGCCGCCGAGGCGCGACAGCGTCTCCAGCTCCGGCACGTCGCCGCCCTGGCCCAGCGCCACGACGCTCGTCGTGATCCCGCGGCGCATCGCCGCCTCCACCATCGCGCGGCAAGGCCCCATGTTCTCCGCGTCCGACCCGTCGGCGAAGAGCAGCACGTGCTTCAGGTTCGAGCCGTCCCGGTCGAGCGCGCGGTAGGCCGCCTCGAGCGTGATGTCGACGAAGATCCCGCCGCCGCCCGGGCCCACGGCGCGGATCGCCCTGTCGATCGCGGCCTTGTCCGCGACCGGCCCGAGCGGCACGCTCCACTGCACCGCCGTGTCGACGTGCGCGACGCCGAGCCGGTCGCCGGGGCCGAGCAGCGACGCCGACCGGGACGCGGCCTCGTTGGCGAGCTCGAGCTTCGTGTGGGCGCCGGCGGTCGCCGCCATCGAGCCGGAGATGTCGATGCCGATCACCTCGGCCAGGCTCGCCCGGCGGCGCTCCTGCTTCAGATCGAACGAGACGGGGGAGACCTCCTCGAGCGGCGTCCGCGCGTAGCCGCCCGGCCCCATGCTCCGATCGCCGCCCATCAGGAGCAGGCCGCCGCCGAGGTCGCGGACGTAGCTCGCGAGCGCGTCGATCTGGCCCGGCGACAGGTCCGCCGCGCGGATGTCGCTGAGCACCACCACGTCGTAGCCGGCGAGCGTCCCGAGATCGGCCGGGACGCGGCTCAGGTCTCCCTCGTCCACCCGGAACGCGCCGTCCGCGAGCGCCCGTGCGACGAACGCGCCCTGCCCGGCGTCGCCCTCGAGCACGAGCGCGGCCGCGGCCCCGCGCACGCGCAGGAACGCGCTCCCCGCGTTGTCCTCGGCGGCCTCGTCGAGCCTCGGATCCTTCGCGGTGATCTCGACGTCGTAGCGGTGCAGCCCCGGCCCCGGCGCCTTCTCGCGGATGCGCAGCACGTCCTCCCCCGCGGCGATCGAGGCGTCGGCGCGGGCGATGAGCTCGCCGTCGCGGCGCAGGCGGATCTCGACCTCGGCCGGGGACGGCGACGACGTGACGAGCCGCAGATCGAGCGCCTCGCCCTCGTCGGCCCGCGCGGGCGCGCGGAGGGCGACCACGCGGATGTCGGGGACCCGCCGCTGCTCCAGCGGGAGCACGTCGATCGGCAGGCCGGCGGCGACGGCGGCCGCGGCCGCGGCCATCGTGTCGCCGCGGGTGGCGACCCCGTCGGTGAGCAGCACGACGCGCGCCGCGGAGTCGGGCGGCACCTCGGCGAGGGCGCGGCGGATGCCCGCGGCGAGGTCGGTCCCGTCGCGGCCGAGCGCGACCCGCTGCGGGGCGGGGAGCTGCGAGCGCGGGCGCGGCGGATCCTCGGTCGCCGCGCTGGCGGCGAAGACGATGGTGGCGATCCGGTCGTCCTCGCGCATGCCGAGCTCGGCGACGGAGAGCTCCTGCGCGACGCGCTGGTCGGCGCGCGGCACGAGGTCGATCGAGCGGCTGCGATCGATCGCGAGCAGGACGGTGAGCCGGTCGAGCGGCCGGCCAATCTCGGGCCCGGCCACGGCCATGGCCGCCGCGAACGCCGCGAAGGGGGTGAGGAGGTCACCGAGCCGCGCGCGCCACGCCCCCTGCCTGCGGGCGCGCGCCGAGGCGAGCGCGAGCCCGAGGTACCGGAGCGCGATGAACGACGTGGCGCCCGCCGCGAGCAGCGCGCCCCAGGGCCGCGCGAGCCGGAGATGGGCGTCCGCGAGCAGCCCGCACCAGACCAGGGCCACGTGGAGCGCCGGAAGCGCGCCTGCGATCATCCAGGCGAGCAGGATCGGGCGGCGGAGCGCGCCGCGTCGGAGGGCGAGGCGGAGCAGCGCGGCGAAGAGGAGCGCGCCGGCCAGCGTGGCGGCGTAGGGCAGGGCGCGCAGCGCGGCCGCCGGGATCAGGGAGGCCTCCGTTCGATCCGCATGCGGTGGAGCGGCAGTAAATCATCTTTGCGGCGCTCCGGGGGGGCCGCTTCGGCGGGGTGTGGCCGAGTGCCCCATCGAGGCAGCCGTGCGGCGCCCCTGTCGGTTTGGAGCGGAAAACAGGCGGCATTTTGGCCATCCTGTCCCCATTTCCATGTTTGTCCAAGATGGCACGCTGTCTGCTTGAGCGCGGGTACGGGCGGCGAGGCCGCGCAGCAGGGGGCAGGAGAGATCATGTCGCGCATCGAGATCACGGACGCCTGGAGCAGCTCGGACGACGGCTCATGGGACCTCGACGAGGGGTTCGGCGAGCCCCCGTGCAGCGTGCACTACCAGGAGGGGGATCTCGTCGCGGGCAAGTACCGGCTGGTCCGCAAGCTCGGCGAGGGCGCGATGGGCACGGTCTGGGTCGCGACCCACGTCGTGCTCGGATCCGAGGTCGCGATCAAGCTGATGCGGCCCGAGCTCCGGTCGGCGGAGCTGGCCGAGTACTTCCTCCGCGAGGCGCGCGCCGCCGGCCGGCTGAATCATGCGGAGATCGTCCGGATGTTCGACTTCGGTGAGGACGCCAAGGGCGATCCCTACCTGGTGATGGAGCTCATCGAGGGCGAGTCGCTGAAGAGCGTGCTGTCGCGCGAGGGGAGGATGACGCCGGAGCGGGCGATCGCGCTGCTGTTGCCGGTGGCGGGCGCGATGCATGCGGTGCACGAGAAGGGCGTCGTCCACCGCGATCTCAAGCCGGACAACGTGATGCTCGTGCGCCGCGGCGGCGGCCGGCTGCAGCCGAAGGTCGTCGATTTCGGCGTCGCGAAGCTCGTCTTCGAGCGCGAGGAGAGCCAGGCGTCGGGGAGCTTCGATGTCTTCGGGACCCCGGACTACATGCCGCCGGAGCAGGTGCTCGCCGCCCCCGACCTCGATGGCCGCGCCGACATCTGGTCGTTCTGCGCGATGCTGTACGAGCTGCTCTCGGGCCGCCCGCCGTTCTCGTCGAGGAACGCGCTGGACGGCCTGCGCGCGGTCCTGCAGGACGCGGTGCCGTCCCTGGTCGATACGCGCGGCCTCGACGCGGATCTCTGGGCGATCCTGGAGCGCGGGCTGCAGAAGGAGCCGGCCTCGCGCTGGTCGAGCATGCGCGAGCTCGGCGAGGCGCTTGCCGCGTGGCTCTGGTCGCGGGGCGTCCGGGAGGATGTGCGGGGCGTGTCGCTCGAGGGGGAGTGGCTCCCGCGGGAAGAGACCTGCGCGCCCGTGAGCTGTGGCATGGCGCCACGCCTTTCCTGGGTGGAAGAGCGGGCCCGGCCGAGCCGCCGGTGGTCGTCGCGCCGCCGGGGGCACCGGCTGCACCGGGGCCGGTCGTCTGCCGAGCAGGTGGTTTGCCAGTGAGGACGAGGACGCGCCGCTGAGTGGTCGGGAAGCCCCGGCCCCGGAGCCCGCGGCGGTGTAGGCTCGCGCAGGTCGCGCATGAACCTCGTAATCCCGCGTCGCTCGAGGTCACCGCGTCATAGCTGCCCCGAACCGCCTCCTCGCTGCCCCGAACCGCCTCCTCGCTGCCCCGAACCGCCTCTTCGCTGCCCCGAACCGCCTCTTCGCTGCCCCGAACCGCTCCACGGTTCCCCTGAAGGGCTCCACGGCTGCCCTTTTCGCCTCGGACCCCCCGTGGCCCCCCGGTCAGGTGCCCTTTTCGCCTCGGACCCCCCGTGGCCCCCCGGTCAGGCGCCCTTTTCGCCTCGGACCCCCCGTGGGTGGTGCTCACATCTGCCCGGAGAGAGTTCACATGAAGGCGGGAAGGCGGGAAGATCATTGATCTTTTCTTCCCGCCTTCCCGCCTTCATGTTCAAATCGGGCCACCACCCAGCGGCCGCGGCGCGCGCGTGAAATACCAGACGTCGACGACCACGAAGGCGAGCGCCGCGAGGGCGACGAGCCAGGTCCACTCGATGTGGGCGTCCGGCTCGCCCGCCGCGCTGGAGACCGCGACCTCGCCGCCGCCCTCCGTGACGAGCGGCCTCGGCGCAAGATCGCTCTCGGCGAGGCTCGTGAGGTTCGCCGGTATGACGACCGACCCGGCCTGCGGTCCCTGCCAGGCGAGGCGGTAGAGGCCGGCGCGCGGCGTCTCGGCGATCACCGCGACGCCGGCGCGCTGCGCGACGTCGAGCCGCTCGCCGGCAGGGCCGGTGGCCTGGAGATCCCGCGCCGTCGCGGGGACGCTCACCCGCAGCGGCTCGCCGGTGCGTGCCGGGCCGGTGATGCCATGGGCGCGGTGGGCCCGCGCCTGCTCGAGCAGGTTGCGCACGAAGAGCACGAAGGACGCCTTGAGCGGCCAGTCGCTCTCGCCCACGTCGAAGCCGAGCAGCGTGCCGGTCCGCGACGAGGTGGAGATGTCGGTCGCGATCGTGCCCTCCTGGGCGCGGATCAGCGCCTGCGCCGCCCCGTCCGGCGCGAGGGACGAGGCGGCGCGGAGGTGCACGCCGTCCAGCGTGAGGAAGCGCAGCCGCGGATCGGCCGTGTCCCACGACGTGAGGGCGGGGCGCTCGAGCGTCTGCCCGACGAGCGTGCCGAAGCAGCGCCCGGGCGGCGGGTTCACGATCAGCAGATCGCCGCCCGGCGGATCGGGCGGGCAGGCGCCGTCGATCACGACGAACGTGTCGGGATCGAGCCCGGGCGCCCCCAGGAGATCCGCGAGCCCACCCGAGGTGACCGAGGTCATCGGGTCCGACGCGAGCGCCCGCTCGAGCCACGCGGAGCTGCCCGAGGCCGTCGCCGGCTGCCCGCCCCGGCCCTCGTCGCCCCGCCCCGCGCCGCCCGACGCGAGGAAGACCGGGAGCCTGTCGCCGGCCGGCACGCGGCCGTAGGCGACGTCGTCGAGCGGCATCGCGTCGGGCGGCGAGAGCTCGAAGACGAGCCCCTTGCGGTAGTCGCCGGGCGACGGGCGGAACGTGAGCACGACCGGCAGGCGCTCGCCCGGCTTCACCAGCACACGCCGCGAGCTGAGCACGTCCAGGGCGCTGTCCTGCCGCATCGTCACGTAGACGTCGCGCGGCTGCGCCCCGAAGTTCGCGACAACGAGGAAGGCCTGCACCTCCTCGCGTCCCTCCGGTCGCCCGCCGTTCGCGCCGGCCGCGCCGGCCGCGCCCGCGCCCTCGCTCCCGGAGCGCACGTCGACGCGGACGATGGCCGCGTTGTCCACCGGGTCGCCGACGGTGATGACCTCGAGCGGGACCGACACCCCGCGCAGCGAGCCGGGGCGGGCCAGGTTGCCGTCGGTGATTACGACGACCCGGCGGGCGCCGCCGAGCTGCCGGAGCCGGTCCACCCCGAGGGCGACCGCGGCGCCGAGGTCGCCCTCGACGTCGCGCGCGGCGATCGGATCGATCGCCGCCCTGAGCCGCACGAGATCGCGATCGAGCGCCGCGACGAGGCGCGCGTCGCGCCCCGCCTCGAGGATCAGCGCGTCGCTGCCCGGGGCGAGGCCGGCGAGGAGGTCCCTGGCGACCTGCTTGGCGAGCTCGATGCGCGTCGTCGGCTCGCCGGACGGCCCCCGCGCGGCCGCGGACATCGAGGCGCTCGCGTCGAGGATGATCGCCACGTGATCGCCGGTGAGCTCGCGCCCGCGCGAGGCGGGGCGGGCGAGGGCGAGCGCGAGGAGCGCGAGGGCGAGCGCCTGCAGGATGAGCGGCAGCTGGGCGATGAGCTTCCTGAAGGGCGCGCGCGCCATGAGGTCGCGCTGCGCGGCGGCCCAGAGCCACGTCGAGGGGACGCGGCGGCGGCTCCGCTTGATCTTGAGGATGTAAAGGAGCACGAGCGGCCCGAGCAGCGCGAGCAGCCAGAGGCCGCCGGGCGAGAGCAGCGCGAGCGGAGCCCCCGCGGAGGCCTGGGCGAGCGGCGCGGCCACGTCAGTCGACGCTCCTCGAGACGAAGCGGCGGACGGCGCCCTCGAGCGGCTCGTCGCTTCGCGCCCGCACGTACGTCGCCCCGTGGCGGCGGGCCCAGCCGCGCAGCGCCTCGCACAGGCCGGCGAAGCGCGCCGCGTACGCGGCCAGGGCCGCGGCGTCCAGGGTGACGTCGACGAGCGCCCCGGTCTCGGCGTCCTCGAGCGTCAGGTCCCCCTCGAAGCTCGGCGCGAGCTCCTCGGCGGCGACGACCTGGAGGACCGCGACGTCGTGGCCCGCCTGCGCCGCGCGCCCGAGGGCGGCGGTGACGGGGCCGGGATCGAAGAAATCGGAGACGACGCAGAGGAGGCCCGGCCGGGCGCTCTGCCGCACGACGGCGTCGATGGCCCGGGCGAGGTGGGTCCCGCCGGCCGCCTTCACGCCGTCGAGGGCGCGGAGGAGCGCGGCCAGCCCGGCGCGCCCGCGCACCGGCGCGTGCTCGCGGGCGATGCCGTCGCCCGCCACGAAGAGCTGCGCGCGCTCGGAGCGCGCGAGCGACATGTAGCCGATCGCGGCCGCGAGCCGCCGGGCGGCGTCGAGCTTCGTGGGCTCCCCGAAGTCGAGCGACGCCGACGCGTCGCACACGATCCGGGCGATGACGTCCTCCTCGGCGCGGAACAGCTTGAGCACCGGCTCACCGGTGCGCGCGTAGGCGGCCCAGTCGATGCGCCGCATGTCGTCGCCGGGCGCGTACGCCCGGTGCTCCTCGAACTCGGCCGACCCGCCGCGGCGCCGCGCGAGGTGCTCGCCGGCGCCCCCGGAGCGGGCGCGGATCTCGAGCCGCCGCCGCAGGACCTCGAGCTCGCGGACGAAGCTCGCGCCGAGGAGCGGCCCGGAAGCGGAATCGGAAGAAGAAGAGGAGCGGAGCACCGGAGACGAGTAGACCTCGGCGCGGGCGGAGGTGCCAGCGGGCCGCGGAGGAACGGCCGCCCGCGCGCCGAGAGAGGCGGCGGGCGGGCCCGGCCCACGGCTGCCGCGCTGTTTTCCTCAAACCCTTTCCCCCGTCGGCGAGGGGGATATCGCCGAAGCTCACGCCGACGACGCTCGCCCTCCGATCCGGCCCGAGGGCCCGGGACGCGGGCGCCCCGGCGCACCCGTCGCGCGGACCGGCCGCGTGACATCGGCGTCAGGGGGCGCGCCGCTGTGTCGTCGCCTAACCTATTGATTTTGTGAATATTTTTTCGGGGTATGCCCCTTGCTTCGGGGCGGTCCTCGGCAAGCCGCTCGCTCGCTTGCTTGGCCACCGTGCTGGCCCCTCATCGCACGGAAGGACAGCTCTGATGCATCGAGATCTGCGCTCGTATCGATCGCTCCTTCACCCCCTGTGGCTAGGAGCCCTCGCGCTCCTCGTCCTCAACGATCACGCCCTCAAGGGATCCGGCCTGCTCCCCGGATGGGTGACCGGAAAGCTCAGCGACTTCGCCGGGCTGCTTGTCGCGCCCGCGGTCCTCGCCTCGCTGCTCCGGGTCTCCTCGCGCCGCGGCTTCCTCGGGGCGCACGTCGCCACCGGCGCCGTCTTCTCCGCCATCAAGCTCGCTCCGGAGGCCGCTCGCGCGGTCGAGGGGCTCATGGCGCTCACGCCGCTCCCGTGGCGCATCACCGTCGACCCGACCGACCTCCTCGCGCTGCCGGTGCTCCTCGTGTCGTACCGGGTGCTCGGCGAGGCCGCGCGGCGGCCCGAGCCCGCGCAGCGCCCGATCGCGCACCGGCTGGCGCTCATGGCGGGCAGCCTCTCGTGCGTGGCCACGAGCTACGAGCCGCCTCCGTGCGGCGAGGCCGAGGGCTGCTTGCCGCCGCAGCCGCAGGAGATCGCGTCGCTCGTGATCGGCAATGCGACCGAGACCGAGCAGCTCTTCCGCGTGCGCCGGCTCCGGGAGTCGGCGCGGGTCGACTGCAGCGCCATGCTCGCCGATCCGGCGGGCACCCTCTCGCGCGATCTGTTCGCGAACGCCGAGACCTGGCTCATCGCGCCCGGCCGCGCGCTCCCCCTGCGCAACGCGGGGTGCGACGCCTACCTGATCGACGCCGACGGGCTGCCGCTCACGCTGCTCGCGTGGTCGGCGGAGCAGTTCCCGGAGCAGCTCCTCGTCACCACGACGGAGAACTCGCTGCCGGATCGGATGCTCGCGCTGCAGCGCGCCGGGGCCAGGCTCGAGCTCGCCGAGCACCCGGCGGTGTTCGACGCGCCGCCCGCCGAGCCCCGGCCGCCGGCGGACGCGTGCGGCGTCTCCACCCAGGGGAGCCGCCTCGACTGGACCCTGCCCGTCTCCGAGGCGGCGGTCCTCACCGGCATCACGTCGTCTCCGGACGGGTGCCACGCCCTCGCGCTCGAGCGCGGCGATCGCGCCGATATGTTCTTCCTCTGCGCTCCCGCGGAGGCGATCCCGTTCAGCGAGGGCGAGCTCCTCCACGTGAGCCGGGTCGCGATCGACGGCGGCGACTATCCGGAGCGCCCGGAGGACGAGCGGGCGCTCGCGCGCGGCATCCACATCGAGAGCGAGACGCACGCCGTGCTCGTGCTGCAAGGCAACGTGCTCGCCCGCGGATCGATGGTCGGCCGGCAGGCGTCCACCGATTTCCTGGCCGAGCTCACCCCGCTCAAGGGCTGCAGAGGGTTCCACGACGCGTGCGGCAGCCTTGTCGCGCCGCTCGAGGTGTCGCTCCTCGGCGACGGCGTCTCCGGGGTCGTGTCCCTGCGCGCCGGAGAGAGCGCGGCGCTCGCCGAGGGCGCCGAGACGCTCCTCGTCGTGCGCGCCGAGGACATGCCCGTCCGCAACGCGGAGTGCTTCACCGCTCCCATCGATCAACCCCGCCTGCTCGAGTCGGTCTGGATCGCCGCCGCCGCGGCGCCGTAGGAGATCACGCCATGAAGCTTCGAATCCATCATGTCCTCGCGCTCGGCGCCGCCGCGGCGCTCGGCGCGATCGGCTGCGGCTCCGACGAGAGCAGCTCCGGCGAATTCGTCTCGCCCGAGGGGCCCCCGGGCAGCGTGGGCGTCTCCCAGGGCGGCTCGCAGGACTTCGGCCTGTTCCGCCAGATCCTGGAGGACGGCGAGATCCCCGGGCCGGACACGCTCGACGACGTCGGCTTCTTCGCCGAGCACAAGCTCGACTACCCGGCCGCGGCCTGCGGCGACGACGTGTGCATGCACGGCCTGCTCGGGATCATGGGCAACATGATCAGCGGGTCGCCCTGCACGCTCATCCAGATCGGGATGAACTCGCCCGTGGACCTCGGCGCGCTCGAGCGGCCGCCGCTGCACCTCGTCATCGCGGTCGACACGAGCGCCTCGATGCTGGGCGACCCCATCGCCTACCTGAAGGCGGGGCTCGTCGAGATGATCGACGCGCTCGGGCCGACCGACCGGATCTCGCTCGTCCGTTACTCGAACACCGCCGAGGTCGTCCTGGAGCAGGCGGAGGGCTCGGACCGGGAGGCGCTCACCGAGGCGTTCGAGGGCCTCGTCGCCGCCGGGTCGACAAACCTCTACGAGGGGCTCTTCACCGCGTTCGCGGTCGCGGAGCGGCACCTCGATCCGGCCTGGCAGAACCGCGTGATCTTCCTGTCCGACGGCGTGGCCACCACCGGGCTCACCTCTCCGGAGCGGCTCGTGTCGCTCGCGCGGGGGTACGCGGAGAAGGGGATCGGCGTCACGGCCGTCGGCGTCGGCGCGGAGTTCGACGTCGGCGCGATGCGCGGGATCAGCGAGGTCGGCGCCGGCAACTTCTACTTCCTCGAGGACCCGAAGGCCGTGGAGGAGGTGTTCACGGAGGAGGTGAAGACGTTCCTCGTGCCCCTGGCGCTCGACGTCGAGCTCGACGTCGCCGTGGGCGACGGCTACGTCGTGCGCGGCGCCTACGGCACGAACGGCTGGCAGGGCGGTGAGCGCGGCGGGGCCGTGCACATCCCGAGCCTCTTCCTCGCCGGCCGGACCAGCGCCTCGGAGCCCGTCGGCTCCGGCCGGCGCGGCGGCGGCGGCGCCATCGTGCTCGAGCTCGTGCCGAAGCCCGATCAGCAGGGCGTCGACGATCCCCACGCCGTGGGCTCCCTCGCGCTGTCGTGGAAGCACCCGCTGACGGGCGAGACCCACGCGCAGCAGGTGGACATCGAGGCGCCGAGCACGCCCGACGCGCCCCCGGAGGGCGGCTATTTCTCCGGTGATACCGTCGAGAAGGGCTTCGTGATGCTGAACCTCTACGCCGGGTTCAAGCTCGCCGCCCAGCTCGCCGCCGACGCCGATCCCCGCACCGCGCGGCGCACGCTCGAGGCGCTGCGCCCGAACGTCGAGGCGTGGCTCGAGGAGCACCCGGACCCGGACGTGGAGGACGACCTGCGCTACGTCAACCTGTTCATCGAGAACCTCATCACGGTGGAAGCGGACGTGCAGCCCTACACGCCCGCGGAGCCGCCGAACCCCTGGCCCGCCGATTGAATCACGCGGTCTTCGCGAGGCCCCCGCGGCGGTGATCCGCCGCGGGGGCCAGCGCGCGCCGGGCGATGCTGTGGCCCGGCATTCACGTGGAGCCTATCAACAGGCGTTCACTGGCGCGCTCGGACTGTCTCGGCGCGTCCTGGAACCCTGGAACCCTGGAACCCTGGAACGAAACGAAACGCTCCCCGCGCGCCGCGAACGGGCACCGCGCAAATAGCGCTTCCCTGGCGGTAATTACCTTGTGTAGGATCCTGTGTTTGCGGCCGTTCGAGAAGGAGAATTCATCGTGCGAATATCCAGCGTTCTTGGGTTGGCGAGTATCATCGTATGTCTGATGGCCGCTCTCCCCGCGAGCGCCGGCGTCGAGGAATGCGGCAACATTCGCTTCGACGAGCTGTCGAACTGTGAATTGCGCGTCACGGCCGAGTGCTCGGCGGGCTGCAGCGAGCTCGGGATCTACAAGACGGCGTGCGCCACGAAGCTCGTGCCGGTCTGCAAGACGGAGTGCTCCCTCTCGGCGGAGGCGACCTGCACGGACGGCTGCACCACGCAGTGCTCGACGGACTGCGCCAACGGCGTCATAGTCATCTGCTCCCATAACTGCTTCGTCGAGTGCACCACCGAGCGGGACGCCAAGTGCTCCGGCGCCGCCGACGTCGCGCAGTGCGCCGCGACGTGGGACGCGAACTGCGACAGCGAGTGCGACGCCCAGTGCGTGACGGTCGATGGAGACTGCTATCAGCACTGTATCGAGTGCTGCGGCGGCTCGTGCACGGCCGGCGCGAACATGGACTGCCAGACCACCTGCCAGGACGAGATCTTCGAGGACTGCGAGCACGAGTTCCGCGCGAACTGCGATGCTTCCTGCAGCGGGGACGGCGCGCTCTTCTGCGATGGGACGTACGTCATCTCCGGATCGCAGGTCCCGGCGTGCGTGAAAGCGCTGCTCGCGCAGGGCGTCTCCGTGAAGGCCGAGGCGGAGGTCACCATCGGTCCAGACGGCGTGAGCGGAGATCTGTCCGCCGGCATGTGCGCCGCCGGCCCGGGGAACAAGGCCTCCCTTGTCGCGCCGTTCGCCGCGCTCGCCGCGGCGGCAGGCTGGCTCGCCCGGCGGCGCAAGCGGTCCTCGCACGCGTCGAGTTGAGCCGGTACCAGGTGATCGTGCGGCCGACCTCCCAGCCGCTGCGCGCGGTGCTCGCGCTGCTCGCCCTCGGCGCCTCGGGCTGCGGGAGCGAGGACGCCGACGCGCTCGTGGTGGTCGGCCTGACGACGGATATGGCGATCGGCTTCGAGATCGATGAGATCGAGAGCACCACGAAGGTGGATGGCGTCGTCACGCGCGCCGAGCGCCTCTCGTACGGCGGGGGCGAGCTGTCGCTCCCGGCGGAGCTCCCGGTCGCGCCGGCGCACGACGGTGCGGAGGTCGAGCTGTCCGTCGCGGCGTTCCGCGACGGCGAGGCAGCGGCGATCGTGACGCGGAGGGCTGTGACCCGCGCGGTCGGCGGGCGGCGGCTGCTCCTGCCCGTCTCGCTCGACGAGGGGTGCTCCGCGGTCTCCTGCGCGGCCGGCGCGACCTGCGCGGGGGGGGCGTGCGTCGACCCCTTCGTCGCCCCGTCCGCCCTCGCCGACCACGACCCGATGTGGATCGCGTCGGCAAGCGACGCGTGCAAGACGCCCTCCTCGGGCGATCCGGAGATCATGATCGGGCAGGGGGAGAGCGCGTTCGCCCCCCTCGAAGAGGGCGAGGTGGTGCCGATCGAGGCGGGCCCTCAAGGAGGTCACCACGTGTGGCTCGCGCTGCGCGTGACCGGCCTCCGGCAGATGGGCTCGCGCCTGAGGGTAGGGGGCTACTTCCGCGAGCTCGAGTTCGAGCTGCGTCCCTTCACCGCGCAGGTCACGCTGCACAGAGCAGCGGGAGACCTCTGCGAGATCTACGGCATACGCTTCCAGGTGGATCGAGGCCTCATGGTCGATGCCGTCCGGGGCCGAGCGCTCGACGTCGAGATCGCCCTGGAGGACCCGAACGGCGATCGCGCGACCGCCGCGCGGCGGGTCGTCATCGCTCCCTGACACCTCTTCGAGCGACGGAGCCCCGGGACCGAACGTCGGGCCGAGCCGCGTCGAGCTCCCGGTGAAGCGCGGCCCGACGGGCAGAGGGCGCACCGCCGTACCGGCCGCGCGCCCGGGCCCGCCGCGCAGGCACGTTTGCTGGAGCCGCGGATCGAGCGTCGCGCCGCTGTAACCGCGACGCACGGGGCCGAACGGGCGCGGCGGCGCGCTTTCGGCAAGACGGGCGCGGCGGCGCGCTTTCGGCAAGACGGGCGCGGCGGCGCGCTTTCGGCAAGACGGGCGCGGCGGCGCGCTTTCGGCAAGACGGGCGCGGCGGCGCGCTTTCGGCAAGACGGGCGCGGCGGCGCGCTTTCGGCAAAGTCGGTGTCCGGAGCCACGGCGACGTCAGGAGGACCGACGTTCGGATTGCATGACGATTGCATGGCGGGGAGGGACACCGGAGGGGGCCGCGACCCGGGACGAGGCGAGAGAGAGCTCGCCACGAGATCGGTTGGCCGAGAGAGCGCAGCACAGCGGGGGCCGAGCGGCCCGTGCCGCCGGCGCCCCTCACGATGCCGGGCCGGAGAATTCCGGGTTGGGGGTAGATATGGTGAAGCAACAGGAGATCACGCGTGGAATGGTCGTCCGGAGCTCGGACGGCGAGAAGCTGGGCAAGGTGACGCGGCTCGACGTGGACACGTTCGAGATCGAGAAGGGCTTCTTCTTCCCGACGGAGTACGCCGTGCGTTACGACGAGGTGGCCGGCATCCGGGACGGGGACATCCTCCTGACCCACGCCCGCGACCAGCTCGCCGGTGGCCGCGACCAGGGGCGCGGGGCCGAGGGGATCTCGGCGGGCGGTGAGATCCGCGTGCCGCTCGTGGAGGAGGAGATCACGGCCGGGAAGACGGTGAAGGAGGTCGGTCGGGTCCAGGTCAGGAAGGAGGTCGTGACCGAGGAGAAGCAGGTCTCCGTGCCCGTGGCGCGCGAGGTCGTGCACGTCGAGCGCGTCCCCGCGAGCGGAGCGCGTCCGGTCGCGCCCGGGACGACGGTCGAAGAGGGGTCGATCAGCATCCCCGTCCGCGAGGAGCAGGTGGAGATCTCGAAGCGGCCTGTGGTGAAGGAAGAGCTCCGGATCAGCAAGGAGGTCGTTCAGGAGCAGGCGCAGGCGCGGGCGACGGTCCGTCGCGAGGAGGCCGAGGTCCGGACCGAAGGGCAGGTGCGGCGCGAGGACACGCTGGACGAGACACCGGCCACCCTGCCCGAGCAGATGCCGCCGGAGCGGGCCACCGGGACGGGCGGCAGGCGACGCTGAGCGCTCACGCCATCATCGCGCCGTCGCGCCGCGGCCGCCGCCGCCATGCACGCGGCGGCGAGGGCGCCGGCCCAGCCCCCGCCCGCGCTGCCGGTGTGGCAGCCGCAGCCTCCGTCGCCCAACCGCGCCCCGCCGGCAGGCAGCGCCCCGCCGCCCGGCGCATCGGGCGCTCCGCCCATGCCCCCGGCGCTCGCGCCTCCGCCGCCGCTCGCGGCCGTCGCTCCGCCGACGCCGGTCGCGCCGGTCGCGCCGGTCGCGCCGGCGCTCGTTCCGCTGCCGGCCGCGGGGGAGCCGGCGTCCGGCGTGCAGTCGCGGTGGCCCGTCATCAGCGCGACGCGCGGCCAGTCCGTCGGGCAGAGCGCCCCGACCGCCGTGGTCGCCGCGCAGCCGAGCGGGCCACGGATGCACGCCTGCCGGAGCAGCGGCTCGAACGTCGCGCCGCCGTCGAGCGAGCGGCCGATCGTGAAGTCGTCCAGGAACTCGCTCGCGCACGCGTGGAGGCCCGCCTCCGTCCAGGTGAAGCAGCGCGGCGCGACGCTCGAGACGCGCTCGAACGCGAGCGTCGACGAGGGCGCGCGGAAGACGCCGTCGACGTCGCTGCCCACCGCCACCGTCGCGCCGTCCGGCGAGATCGCGAACGCGCGCACGAAGCCCTGCGTCTCGAACACCGGCTCGAACGCCGCCCCGCCGTCCGTCGAGACGAACAGGCGCCCCGGCGCGCTCGCGACCCGCACGTACAGCACGTCGGCGTCGAGCGGATCGACCCCCGCGATGTAGGGCTCGCGCGACGTCGTGCTCCCCGGCACCACCGCGGTCTCCCACGTCGCTCCGCCGTCGGCCGAGCGCGCGATCACCCCCTTGACCGGTCCGCTTCCGGTCGCGAGGCCGCTCACGTAGACCCGCTGCGGATCCGAGGGCGCGACGTCGACCGTCCGCGCCTGAAAGCCCGCCGGGAGCGGCGTCCCCGCGCTGGCCCAGCGCGCGCCGCCGTCGCGCGACGCCCAGAGGGCGTGCCGGGTCCCCGCGGCCACCGCGACGACGTGCGACGGGTCGCCCTGCCGCACCGAGAGATCGAGCACCGCCTTCCCCGCGAGCTCCTCGGCGCGCGCCCAGGCGCAGCCGCCCTCGGCGCCGACCGCGATCCCGTCGCTCAGCGCGGCGAGCACCCTGCCGCCCTCCGCCGCCGCGATGGGTGGAGCCGCGCCGCCCGTGTCGTCGTACCCGACGGCGCCCTCGCAGATCCAGCGCCAGCTCGCGCCCCCGTCCCGCGTGGCCAGCAGGCCGTACGTCATCCGGGCCACGGCGCGCGCCGGGTCTGCCGGGTCGAACACGAGCTGGTCCGCCGAGGGAAAGACGCCGTTCGCAGCGGCAGGGGAGGGCACCGCCGCGAGCGCCGCGGCGACGAGCGCCGCGGCGCGCACCGGGCGAGATCGCGGCCTCACGACGCGCAGGGAGGACCATCGCATCCAGGATCCATCGTAACCGCGCGTGCGTGCGCGCGCGCACGCCAAGAACCACCCACGCGCTTTCCGCGCCCCGCTACACTCGCCGCAATGCCGGAGCGCATCGTCGTGTCCTTTCGAGGTACTGCGGCCCTCTCGCAGCCGGACAGCACGGACGCGGTCGTGCCGTGGCCCGGCCGCCGCGGCGCGACGCGCGCGCCGGGGCCGCCGTCGCGCCACCGGGGCGCGGCGCGCGACCCTCGCCGCGCGCCGCGCGGCGAGGAGAGCTACCTCGCGCGGGCGCTCGCGCTGAAGAAGCGCGCCGAGGCGCTCGGCGCCACCCTGTGCGCCTGGAGCGCGCAGACCTTCTCCTTCGAGTTCAGCCCCGAGGACATCGAGGAGGCCGTGCTGCTCGCCGCGCTCGCCGCGGAGGACGCGTCCGTGCACCCCGACGCGCGCTTCGCGGTCGGCATCGCGCAGGGGGAGATGACCTACGTCGGCGAGGCGGGGCGCTTCACCGCGCTCTCGTGGGGGCAGCCGCTGCTCGTCGCCGTCATGCTCGCCCGCGTCGCGCTCCCGGGCGACGTGCTCCTCGATCCCGCGCTCCAGGCCGTGCTCTCGGGCGAGCTCATGACCCTCGGCATCCACCGCGGCGTCGACGGCGCGCGCCGGGTGCGCGGCCTGCGCCTCGACGCGCAGCAGCCGCTGCGCCGGCAGGTCGCCGAGAGCGTGGCGCGCCTCTGCAAGCCGCCCCTGAGCGGCCGCGACGGCGAGCTCGCCGCGCTCGCCGTGCCCCCCGGCTCCCTCGCGATCGTCCGCGCCGAGCCCGGCGCCGGCGGCTCGCGGCTGCTCCTGGAGCTGCTCAGGGCCCTCGCCCCGTCGCGGAGCCTCTTCGTCGCGCCGATCGGGGCCTCGCGCGAGCCGTTCGGCGCGCTCCGGCGCGCCCTCGTGCGCGCGGCGCCCCGCACCGAGAAGGGCCGCGCGCCGGCGCTCCCGGATCGCCTGACGCCCGCGCTCGCGCGGCTCATCGCCGGCGAGGGCGTCGAGCCGTGGCGCGCCGCCGAGGTGATCGCCGCGTGGCTCGCCCCCGAAGGCGCCCGCTCCGGCCTTGTCGCCGTCGACGACGCCGTCGAGGTCGACGCCGCGAGCCTCGAGGCGATCGCGATCGCGCTCGAGATGGGCGGCCTGCGCGCCGTCGTCCGGCTCGGGCGCGCGGAGCCGCTCCCCGCGCCCCTCACCGCGCTCACCCCCGCCGCGACGGTCGCGCTGGGGCCGCTCTCCGCCGCGGGCGCCCAGGACCTCGTCCGCCGCTTCCTCGACGGCTGCATCGACGAGGCGGGCGCGCGCCGGTGGGCGGCGCGCGCGCCGCCCTTCCCGCTGGCCCTGCGCGAGCTGATCTGCGAGGCGCTGGAGAGCGGCGCGCTGCGCTGGATCGGCAGGAGCGTCGCGCCGCGCCGGCGCAGCGCCGGGCGGGGCAGGCCCGCGCGCACCATGACCGGCGCCGAGCTCGCGGCGCCGCCCGCGTCCCGCGCGATCGAGGGCCGCCTGCGCCTGCTCGCGATCGGCCATCGCACCGTCCTCACCGCGCTCGCGACGCTCGGCGGCGACGCGTCCGAGTCGGCGATCGAGGCGCTGTGCGACGGCACCGGCGCCCCGAAGGTCACCGCGGTCCAGGCGGCGCTGCTCGGCGCCGGCTGGGCCTTCCGGCCGGAGCCGGGCTGGCTGAAGCTCTCCTCGCGCACGCTGCGCGACGCCCTGCTCGCGGCCGTCCCGCCGGGCGAGCGCTCCGCGTGGCACCTCGCCGCGGCGCGCGTGGTCGAGGATCACGCCGGCGTGCTCGGCCTCGCCGACGCCGCGTTTCACGCCGCGAAGGCGGGCGACCGGAGCTCCGCGGCCGATCTCGCCGGGCGCGCCGCGCGCGCCGCCGGCGACGCGCTGCTCGAGTCGTCGGCCGCCGAGCTGCTCGCGTTCGCCGACGAGCAGGAGACCGCGAGGGAGCACCGGCTGGACGGGGCGCCGGACAGCACCTCGAGCCAGCCGCCGACCTACCGCACGCCCATCGAGGTGGTTGGCGACGCGCCGGATCCGCAGCGCGCGACGACCGCCTCGGAGCCCGCCGGCGCCGACGCGCTCCGCGCGGCGGCGGACAGCTCCGCGCGCCGGCGGGGCTCCACGATGCCGGCCGAGAGCGGCGGCGCGCGCGCCGGCGGGCCCCGCGCGTCGCGGCCGGGCGGCGCAGCGCCGGCGCTCCCGGACGAGACGCCCGCGGACTTCCCCGACGTGCCCTCCCTGGACGAGGACTTCCCGCTCGACGACGCCTCGGGGGATCCGCTCGCGAAGACCTCGGAGTCGCCCGTCCTGTCGATGAACGACATCGCGGTCCGCCTCGCCGAGCTGGCCAAGCAGGCGCTGGTTCAGGGCGATGTCCGCACGCTGGAGCGGCTCGTGGGCGAGCTCCGCCGCACCGGCGAGCACCAGGAGCTGGCGGAGCGCCTGAGCGGCCTGATCTCGCTCGGGCGCGGCGCCAAGGAGGAGGCGCTCCGGCGCTTCCGGATCGCGGCGGAGGCCGACGCGTCGCCCTCGCATCGGGCGCGGGCGCTGCTCGCCCACGGCGTCGCGCTGGCCGCCACGGGCCGCACGGAAGGCGCCCTGCTCGAGGCGCTGAGCGCCCTCGCGCGCGCTCGCGAGGCCGAGGATCGCCGCGGCGAGCAGGCGTGCGCGCAGTTCCTGGCGCGGCTCGCGGCCGCGGTCGGGCACGAGGAGGCGGCCCGCACCTGGGCGCAGGTGGCGCGCCTCGCCGGCGCGGCGCCCCCTTCCTGACAGCGCATCGATTGACAGCGTCGTCGCGGCTGTTCATACCCGCGGCCATGTCGTCCCGAGAGCCCTCCGGCGAGCCCGCTCCCGCGCCGGCAGCGCGCGAGGAGCGCGCTGCGCCGGCGGCGCGCGCCGGCCGCTCCGCGCGCGCCGGCGCCAGCGCGCGCTGGAGCGCCGCGCTCCTCGCGCTTGCGCTCTCGCTCGGCGCGATCGCCGGCGTCGCGTACCAGCGCTACGCCGCGGTGCACCTGCGCGAGCTCCCGAAGGTCCCGCGCTGTGTCCGGGGGGCGCGGGTCGCGCTGCGCAGGCCGGTCGTGGTGTCCGGCACGGAGCCCCGCCAGACGGCGTCGGGCGAGACGGTCTACCTCACGCTCGGGGAGGACCTTGCCGTCGCCTGCGCCCTGCAGTTCGACGAGGCGCTCGCGCGCCACCTCGCCGGAGCGCTGGCCGAGCAGGCGCCGGCGCAGCGCGCCGCCCGGCTGCTCGAGCTCGTGCACGACCGCGTACCGGCGGATCCGGCCCACGATCGCTCGGCCTCCGCGGCCTACATGATGGCCTCGGCGGCCCTTCGCGGCCTGCCCGACGGCGCGCCCGAGGTCCGCGCCGCCGCGGAGGCGATCGAGCAGCGGCACGCCTGCCGCTTCGCCACGCGGCGCGGTTGCCCGACGCGCCCCCCGTTGCCGGTGCTCGTGTGGCTCGCCGGCGTCCCCGCGGCGCTGAGCCTGCTCGGGCTGCTCGGGATCGGCCTCGCCGCGAGCGCCGCGCGCTACCGGCGCTGGACCGAGCGACGGGGCCGCTGATCGCGTCGCGCGCGGTGTCGCCGCGCGCCCGCGCGCCTCAGTCGATCGCCTCGACGCGGAAGCTCGACTGGACAAGCCGTTGGGGGCTCGCGCCGATGTCGGAGACGTCGAACCCGAAGCCCGCGCCCTGCTGGTGGATCCCGCCCGACGTGGCGCCGCTCGGCATCTTCACCGACGAGCTCACCGTGACGTAGACCTTCGCGCCCTTGGCGAACGCGGCGGTCATCGCGAGCACGCGCCCGGCGAGCTGCGCCGCCGCCTCGCGCGCCACCCGCGCCCAGAGCGCGGCGGCTCCGGCCGTCGACGACAGCGCGCGCACCCCGAGCACCGCGCCGGCGCCGCTCAGCTGCACCTCGAACACCGCGCGCGCCGTCGCGGGCGTCTCGGCTGCGCGCACCGCGTCCGCCACCACGGACGCGACCGTCCCGGCGGCGGGAAGATCCAGCCCCAGCGTCTTGTCCCGATCGCGCATCACGTCGCGCAGCACCTCGCCGGCCCTGTCCATCGAGACCTCCCGCGGCGCGGTCGGCGCGGTCGGCGCCGGCGGCGGAGGCGCGCGGTCCGGCAGCACGCCGGGCAGCTGCCACACCGGCACGCCGCCGAGCCCTGCCACGCCCCGCGGCCCCTCGGCGCTCGGTGGACCGCCGTACTCGGCCGCCGGCGGCGGAGGCGCGACCGGGCCTTCCCGCGGCTCGACCGGAGCCTCCGGCGGCGCCGGCGCCTCCAGCGCGCGCCGCTCCCGGCGCGCCGTCCGTCCGAGGAGCGGCGCCGCCTCGCGCGGCCGCGCCCCGTCCGGAGCGTGCGGCGGCGGCGCGTCCGGCTCGTCCTGCTGCGGAACGAGCGGCGCGACGGGCTGCACCTCGATCTCCACCTCGCGGTACGCGCCGCTCGAGCGGGCCACGAGCGCCGGCGCCGGGCTGCCAGCGATCCGCGAGAGCCACGGGATGGCAGCGTGGAGCAGCGTCGCTGCGAGCAGGAAGCGGGCCTCACGGGGAAACAAGCGCGGAGCACCTTGCTGGGTGGCGGAGAGCGGTGCAAGTGCGCGTTTCATCGCCGCCGTGCTCTGTTCACCGCGCGCACCTCACCCGCGCCGCCGCGAGCACTTCCCTCTCGCCCCCCCGCTTCGCCGCCCGACGGGCTCACCCACGCGTGTTCCAGCAGGACACACAGCATTACCGTCACGTTTAAATATGCGCGTACGGCACGGTTGCCGCTTGAGCTTCGTGCCGTGCTGGTCGATCCTCCCGCTGCCACGGCGCCTTCCAGGCTCATGGCAGGAGCAGAAACGCAGCGCGGCGCCGCATGTGCAACGCGCTCACCGAGACGAAGCAGCGCCTGGCAGCGAAGGCCGAGCGCTACGTCCCCGCTGAGGAGGCGCATCGAATGAAGGCAAACGTGCGCGCTGACAGGTCGCCTGTGGACCTCTCGCTGACGCCCACGCCGCCGCCTGTCACCGTGGTCCAGGGTTCCCCGGATCGCGGTCTTCCCCTCGACCCGCCGCCCGGTTCGCTGGAGCAAGGGTCTCTCCTCGTTCCGCCGTCCCTCGGCGCGGCGCCCGATCCGCTCGAGCAGGGGCTCGCTCCCGGCCTCGGCGATCCGGCGCTGCAGGGGGCGCCGCTGCACCTGGCCGAGGCCGGACCGTACGGCTCCTGGTCTGCTCCCTCAGCCGACGAGCGCCGCGCCCGCAGGTGGAGCGCCCTCGGGGCGTTCGTCCTGGCCGCGGCGACCGTGATCGTCGTCGTCGTCCTGGCCGCCCGCGGGATCGCCGCGCGGATGCCGGTCAACGCCGAGGCCTTCCGCGCCATGACGCCCGTCAGCCGCGCGCTGCTCCTCGCGTCGCGCTCCGCGCGCGAGGGCGCCGCGGCGAAGGTGCTCGTCGCGCCCGAGGTGTTCGCGCGCTGGCAAGGGGCGACGCCGCCGCCCGAGATCCGGCACGACGGATACGCCTCGATCCGCGGCGGCGTGCTCTTCACGCCCGAGACGTTCACGCCCGCCGGGTCGAGCTACGATCTCGTGCTCCACTTCCACGGCAGCACCCAGCTCGTCCGCGAGAGCGCCGAGGTCGCCGGGCTCAACGCCGCGGTCGCCGTCATCAACCTGGGCATCGGCTCGGGGGCCTACGAGGACCACTACGCGCAGCCGGGCATGTACGAGAGCCTGCTCGCGGACATCGACCGGGCGCTCGCGCAGCGCGGGCTGCCGACCCCGCGGCTCCGCCGCGTCGCGCTCTCCTCGTGGAGCGCGGGCTACGGCGCGATCGCGAAGATCCTCGAGCTCCGCCGCGGCATCGAGCGGCTCGACGCGATCCTCGTCACGGACGGCATCCACTGCGGCTTCGCCCCCGGGCACCCGAGCGGGCTCAACAACCTGCAGCTCGCGTCGTTCGCGCGCGCGGCGCAGCTCGCCGCCTCGGGTCAGATGCTGTTCACGATCACGCACTCCGAGATCGACCCGATCGCGTACGCCAGCTCCAGCGCGACGGCCGACTACCTGCTCGGCGCGGCGGCCGGGCACCCCGTCGAGCGGGCGCCCGCGTGGGCCGCCCCCCCGCACCTGCGGCTGCGCGCGGCCGAGGGCGCTGTCTCGAGGAAGCTCGAGAAGCAGCTGGTCCCGACCACCGAGGCGAGCGTGGGCGAGCTCCGCGTCCGCGGGTTCCGGGGCAACACGCCGGAGCACCACATGGCGCACCTGCTCCAGATGGCCTCGACCGTCCTCCCCGAGCTCGTTGATCGCTGGCGCGAGGGCGGTGATCGCCCGCCGCTCGAGCGCTGATCGCCCACCGTCGGCGGAGCGGCGCGTCAGCTCCGGCTCCGCGCCTCGTCCATCCACGCCTTGATCGCCTCGGCCACCGGGTGATCCGACCCGAGCTCCGCCGCGGCCAGCGCGAACGCCCGCTCGTAGAGCGGCAGCGCCGCGGAGGGCCGCCCCGCGGCGTGGTGGACCTGCGCGAGCCGGACAAGGGTCGGCCGGAGCGACGGGTGGGCGGCCCCGACGAGCGCCTCCCGCGCGGCGAGCGCGCGCTCGTACAGCGCCGCCGCCTCGGCCGCGTCCCCGAGCGTCTCCCGCGCGACCGCCAGGTTGTGGAGGATCGACGCGAGCAGCGCCCCCTCCACGGACGGGTCCGCCTCGGCGATCTCCAGCGCCCTCCGGAGCATCGCCTCCCGCTCGGCCGCCGGGCGGTCCTCCACCAGGAACGTGGCCGCGTTGTAAAGCACCTCCGCCACGAGCGGATGGCGGGCGGAGGTCGCCCCCTCGCGCAGCGCGATCGCCCGCTGGAAGAGCGGTGCCGCCTCGGCGCGCGCCCCCCTCCGGCCGAGCAGCAGGCCGAGCCGGTTCAGCAGCGCGGACAGCTCGACCGGATCGGGCGCGCGCATCCGGTCGTAGCCCGCGAGCATCCGGCGGAAGAGCGCCTCGACGTCCTCGGCCGCCCCCCGGCGCTCCAGGATCGCGGCGAGCTGCTCGAGCAGCCTCGGCAGCGGGGGGTCCGTGCCCGCCCCCGCTGCCTCGGCGATGGCGATCGCCCTCGCCGAGCTCGCGCGCGCCTCGTCCAGCCGCCCCTGCGCGAGCTGCGCCGAGCTCAGCGCGTACAGGGGCCCCGTCAGCTCGGCGTCCCCGGGGCCGAAGATCTCCTCGGCGACGGCGATCGCCCGCGCGCACGTCGCCTCCGCCTCGGCGTGGCGGGAGCCGGCCAGCTCGGACGCCGCCTCGTCGAGTAGGCGCCGGTACTCTCTCCCCCTCCACCAGCGCCACAGGGCGCGATCGGGTCGCATCCTCCTCTACTACCTCGTCCCCGCCCGCCAGGGCGAGGGGGCCGGCGGGGACGTCCGGCGCCCGCGGCGGCGAGGCGAGGCAGGGACGATCGGAAGAGCATCGCGCGGGCGCGGAGCCGTGTAATCTCCTGGCAGGATCTCGTGGTGCGAAGGTCGGATGCGGACGCTCGATGCGAGCAACTGGCGGTTCCCGTCGATCGGGGCTATGGCGCTCGGCGCATGGTGCAGCGCCTCCCGCACGGCCGCCGGCTGGGCTCCCGGAGGGGCCTGCGACAGGGGGCCATCGGTCTCGCGAACGGGGCGATCGAGGAAAGGTCGCCAAGGACTTTTCTTCCGTTTAGACTGCCCCGACGGCCCCACGCACCGAAGCTCCCCACGATCATGAGGTCAAAGCTCACGCATCGCGAGGCATCGACACCGAGGGGAGGGCTCGCCCGCGCCCGCACGGGGAAGGCGACGGAGTTCATATGAGTGCCAACGAAAACGTCGTCGATGAAGTAGCGCGCAGCGAGCCGATCGATCCGTTGCTCGGGAAGGTGCTCAACAGCAAGTTCAAGATCCTGTCCATGCTCGCGACCGGCGGCATGGGCACGATCTATCGCGGCGAGCAGCTCCCGCTCGGGCGCGCGGTGGCGATCAAGGTCCTGATCCCGAACCAGGCCTCGCGGCAGCTCGACCCGAACTTCCACAAGCGCTTCTTCCTCGAAGCGAGCATCCTCGCGCGCCTCCAGCACCCGAACATCGTCACCGTCTTCGACTACGGCCGCATCGAGGCCGACGATCAGGACCGGTTCTTCATGGCGATGGAGTTCCTCGAGGGCGAGACGCTCTTCCGGCGCGTGCGCCGGCAGGGGCGCCTCCCGCCGCCCGAGGCCATGCGCATCGCCCGGCAGATCGCGCGCGGGCTGCGCGAGGCGCACAAGCACGGCGTCGTCCACCGCGACCTCAAGCCGTCGAACGTCATGCTCGTCTCCAACGAGGACTCGGAGGAGGCGGTCAAGATCCTCGACTTCGGCCTGGTGAAGCAGCTCGGCGACGACTCGGAGGAGCTCACGCAGCAGGGCGCGTTCCTCGGCTCGCCGCGCTTCATGTCGCCCGAGCAGATCTCGCACGGCAAGGTCGATCTCAGGACCGACATCTACTCGCTGGGCGTGATCCTCTACCAGATGCTCTGCGGGAAGGTCCCGTTCGAGTCCGAGAAGTCGATCCAGATCCTGATGGCGCACCTCCAGCAGCCGGTGCCGCGCATGAAGGATCGGAACCCGGACGTCGACATCCCGGAGCCGCTCGAGGCGCTCGTGATGCGCTGCCTCGCGAAGGATCCGGACGGACGGCCCGCGACGATGGACGCCCTCATCCAGGGCCTCGGCGAGTGCGCCCGCGGCATGGGCGTGACGACCGCCTTCGGCGGCACGCAGATCACGTCGTTCGAGTCGCTGCCCGGCGTGCAGATCTCGTCGCGTTCGTCCACGGTGCAGGCGCTCAAGGAGGCGGTGACGCTCCCTGCGCCGGCGACGGACGACGAGGCGAGCGGTCGCACCTCCGGCGTCGGGACGGGGGTCGCGGCGGCGACCACGGCGGACGCGTCGAAGGGCGCGGCGGGCGCGCAGGACGCGCGACCCGCCGGGCGCAAGGCGGTGATCCTCGCCGCCATCGGCGCCGTCATCGTGGCGGCGGTCGCGTTCGTGCTGACCCGCAACCCCGCGTCGAGCGAGGCGACGACCGTGCCCCCGCCCGCGGCTAGCCCCGCGCCGACCAGCGCGCCCAGCGACCCCAAGGGCGCGGCCTCGTTCATGCTCATCATCGAGTCGATCCCGCCGGGCGCCGAGGTCCTCGAGGACGGGAAGTCGCTCGGGCAGACCCCGCTGCAGCTCTCGATCGAGAACGAGCTGGTGCGCGCGGCGCCGCGCCGGCTGACGGTGCAGAAGGAAGGCTTCCAGCCCTACTCCATCATCCAGGGGCCGTCGGAGATGTCCGTGCAGACCGTCGCGAGGCTCGCGCAGGTGGAGGCGCCGGCGAAGACGGAGGATCCGCCTTCCAGCTCGCCCAGCAGGAGGACCTGGGGACGGCCTGCTCGCGTGGTCCCGCCTCCGCCCACGACGAAGCCCGCCGCCCCAGAGAACACAGCGCCCCCGATCCGGATCGACCGGTAACGCTCAGGATGCGCCGGACGAGCCGCTCGGCTCGTCCCTGATTTTGCCGCGCCGCGTGGGCGTGGTGCATGCGCCATGCGCTAGCTTCTTCGCGCCGCGCATGTCCCGCCTGCTCATCGTCTCGAACCGCCTCCCCGTGACCGTCCACGTCGATGACGGCGACGTCTCCGTCGTCCCGTCGGCGGGCGGGCTGGTCACCGCGCTCCGCGGCCCCCACGAGCGCCTCGGCGGCCTCTGGCTGGGCTGGCCTGGCGACGTCTCGCGCCTCGGCGCGGAGCAGCGCCAGGCGATCGAGGAGCAGCTCGAGCAGCTCGGCGCCGTCCCGGTGCACCTCACCCCGGCCGAGGTGAGCCATTATTACGACGGCTTCTCGAACGGCGTCCTCTGGCCGCTGTTCCACTACCTGACCGAGAAGGTGCACCTCGACGCGCGGCGCGACTGGGAGAGCTACCGCGAGGTGAACGAGCGCTTCACCGAGGCGATCGTCGCCCGGTACAGGCCGGGCGATCGGGTCTGGATCCACGACTACCAGCTCATGCTCGTGCCGGCGATGCTGCGCCGGCGCATCCCGGACGCGCGGATCGGCTTCTTCCTGCACATCCCGTTTCCAGCGGCCGAGGTCTTCCGGAGCCTGCCGTGGCGGGAGCAGGTGCTGCGCGGCATGCTCGGCGCCGACGTCGTCGGGTTTCACACGACGTCCTATCGGTACCACTTCGTCTACTCCGCCGCGCGCGTGCTCGGCCTCGATCCCGACCTCGAGACGCTCGCGTACGAGGGGCGGAAGGTGCGGCTCGGCGCCTATCCGGTCAGCATCGACGTCGACGAGTTCGCGCGGCTCGCCCGGGACGAGGAGGTGCGCGCCGAGGCGCGGCGCATCCGCGAGCGCGCCCCGGGACGGAAGATCGTGCTCGGCATCGACCGGCTCGACTACACGAAGGGGATCCCGCGGCGCCTGCTCGCCATCGAGCGCTTCCTGGAGAGCGAGCCCGAGCTCCGGAGCCGGGTCCGGTTCGTCCAGCTCGCGGTGCCGACGCGCGAGAAGGTGGACGCCTACGCCGACGTCCGGCGCCTCGTGAACGAGCTCGTCGGCCGCATCAACGGCAGCTACGCGACGCTCGACGACGTCCCGATCCACTTCCTGCACCGGTCGATGCCCATGTCCGAGGTCGTCGCGCTCTACCTCGCCGCCGACGTGATGATGGTGACGCCGCTGCGCGACGGGATGAACCTGGTCTGCAAGGAGTACGTGGCCTCGCGGATCGACGACACCGGCGCCCTGGTGCTGAGCGAGTTCGCGGGCGCGGCCGCCGAGCTGATCGAGGCGCTCCTGGTCAACCCGTACGACATCGACTCGGTGGCCGCCACGATCAAGCGGGCGCTCGTCATGCCGCCGTCCGAGCAGCGCGTCCGGATGCAGGCGCTCCGGCGCCGCGTCGTCACGCACGACGTGCACCGCTGGTCGCACGGCTTCCTGAGCGATCTCGAGCGCGCGTGCAGCCCGGCGCCCGCGGTGGGTGCGGTCCGGCGCCGCGCCGGCGCGCCGCAGCTCAACACGATCGCGAGCGCGCGCAGCGCGCCGTCGCTCGTCGTGATGCTCGACTACGACGGCACGCTCGTCCCGCTCGCGGCGATGCCCGAGCTCGCGCCGCCCGACGAGGAGCTCATCGCCGACCTGCGCGCGCTCGCGGCGCGCCCGCGGACGCAGGTGCACGTGGTGAGCGGCCGGCCGCGCGAGGACCTCGAGCGGTGGCTGGGCGAGCTGCCCATCAGCCTCCACGCGGAGCACGGGTTCTTCTCCCGCGCCGGCCCCGGCGAGCCCTGGGTCGCGCTCCGCGAGGCGTCGCTCGACTGGAAGCCGCGGGTCCGCGACATCCTCCAGGGCTTCGTCGACCGCACGGCGGGCAGCTTCATCGAGGAGAAGGTGGTGTCGATCGCGTGGCACTACCGGTCTGCCGACCCGGAGCTCGCCAGCCACATGGCCCGCGAGGTGCCAGCGAAGCTCGACGAGGTGCTGCGCGAGCGCGATCTCGAGCTGATCCCTGGCCGGAAGGTGCTGGAGGTGCGGCTGCGGGGCGTCAACAAGGGGGTGATCGTGCCGCGGGTGCTGGCGACGGTGACGCCCGAAGCGATGGTTGTGGCGCTCGGCGACGACAGGACGGACGAGGATCTGTTCGCGGCGCTCCCCCCCACGGCCCTCACCGTCCACGTGGGCGGCGGGGCGAGCTCCGCGGCGTTTCAGCTGCCCGATCCGGCCGCGGCGCGGCGCTTCTTGCGCGCGCTCGTCGCGTGAGCGCCCGCGCTGCGGCTCACGCCCTGGAGCGGCGGCCGCGGCGCCGGAGGGCGGCCCCGAGGAGCGCCGTCATCCCCGCGAGGGCCGCGCTCGATCCGGCGAGCGGACCGCCCGCGAGCGCCCCGGCGGCGCTGCACGAGCCGGCGTGGCCGGCGCAGCGGGCATCGGTGCCCTCTGCGGCCTCGTTTCCGGCCGCGGCGCAGTCGGCGCCGTCCGCGCCGGCGGCGTTGTCGCCGTCCGCGTCGTCGGCGTCGCCGTCCGCGTCGTCGGCGTCGCCGTCGCTGGTGGCGGCGTCGCCGTCCGCGTCGGCGGCGTCGCCGTCGCTGGTGGCGGCGTCGCCGTCCGCGTCGGCGGCGTCGCTGTCGCCGGTGGCGGCGTCCCCGTCGCTCGCGGCGGCGTCTTCATCGCTCGCGGCGGCTCTCGTGGCGTCCGCGGTGTACGAGAGGCCGGCTCCGAACTCGTAGGCCCCGATGTCGATCGCGCCTGTGGTCGGCCGCTGCGGCGCTCCGCTGGCCGCGCGCACGCTCTTCGCGGGCGTGAACCGCGGTGCGGCGAGCGGGTTCGGGAACGGGTGGCCGGCCGGGCTCGGCGTCCACCGGGCGCCGGCGTCGATGAGCGGGCTGCCCGCCGACGGGCGGAGGTCCATCGAGCCGATATCGGCGAACCCGGGATCGGCGCCCTGCAGCGTGCCAGTCCACGCCGCGGGGATGGCCGAAGAGCCGGTCGGAACCCAGTTGTTCGCGCCTGCGAGCAGCGCCGCGCCCGTCACCCAGCTCGCCGACCTGTCGACGTAGACCTCCACGCCGCCGCCGCCGAGCCGGTAGAACACGTTGTTGCTCATCTCGACGCTCTCGATGCCGTCGAACATCCGGATCGCCGGCCTCGAGCCGGGGGCGAGCAGGAACGTGTTGTTGACGAACCGGAAGCGACCGAACGTCTGCCCGGTGCCGTCGCCCCCGACGCGCGCGACGAAGTTCTGGTTTGTCTTGCGGAAGACATTGCCGACAACGTCGGAGTCCTCGCGCGCGAGCCCCTCGTCCTGGCCGTCCGGCCCGATGAGCTCGATCTCGTGGTACTTCGCGCCCTCGATCCAGTTGTAATAGATCTCGTTCCGCTCCGCGCGGCTCTTCACGTTGTTGCCACCGTTGCTGTCGTGGACATAGCAATGCCGCATGCGGAACACCGAGCCGAGGCGCGTCTCCTCGTCGGTCGCGATGTAGATGGGGTGCCTGGTGTCGCCCGAGCCGCAGGCGTAGACCTCGACGTACTCCAGCGTGAACGAGCCCGACTCGGAGTCGGCGCCCAGGATGCCGTGCCCTGGGCAATCGTGCACCACCGCGTCGCGGATGGTGACGTCATGCGCGCGGTTGAACACGCAGCGGTTCGCGCCCCGGGTGATCTCGAAGCCCTCGAAGGTGTAATGATTGCCACCGAAGACCACCGTGTTCGTCCCTCCGGACAGCACAGGACGGCGGCCGTTCACGCGGACGCCGCGGATGGTGATCTTCTGCGCTTCGGTGCCGGATTTTTTGAAGATCAGATCCCCTGGATAGGTGGCGTCGCCCTGGACCTCGACCACATCCCCGGCAGCCAGGCGAGGGGCGACCTCGGCGAGGCTCGAATACGGCTTGCCTCGGCCCACCTCGTACGTCGCTGCGCTCGCCGGCGAGGCCGCGAGCAGCACGGAGAGCCCGATGCCCGGCGCGACGAGAGAGAGCGTGACGAGGTGCCTTGTGTTGAGTTGCTGCATCGCCGCAATCTCGCGTGCTGAGGTGCCCTGTTGCAAGGTGCTTTTTAATGAAATGCATGATGGGTAATTCAGGCGACGCCTGACGGCGGGTAATCCGTGTCTTTCCTTCGCGGTTCCCCGGGGTTATGCCCATTGCTGACTCTCCGCGCCGTCGATCGGGATCGAGGGAATGAATGTAGGGGTCGAATCCGTGCGGAGGGAATCAGGGAGATTCGAGCGGTGTCCGATCGCGTCTGGCACAGGAATTGTCATGAATTAAAAATTCAATGATGTTAGATAAATATGCCAGTGCGCCAAGGGTGCGAGGAGAACAAGAAGATCTGAGATGAAGAAATCGATCGATGGGCACAGGAGGATCCTGATCTCTCCTCTTGGCGTCCTTTGCGTCTTGGCGGTTTTTCTCTCCCTCTCTCGTCTGCCGACGCGCGCGCGGCGGGGGGAGGCGGTCCCCCTCGGCACCGGCGTCTTTCCGTGCCATGGATCCGGCCATGTCCCGGATTGTCCTCGCCTCCACGTCTCCTTTCCGGAGGGCGCTCCTCGACCGCCTCGGGCTCGCGTACGAGGCCGTCGCGCCGGCGTTCGACGAGATCGCGCCCGAGGGGCTGTCGCCCGTCGCCTGCGCCCGCCTCTTCGCGGAGGGCAAGGCGCTGAGCCTCGGGCGCGCGCGCGACGACGCCCTGATCATCGGCGCCGATCAGGCGCTCGATCTCGACGGCGAGCTCCTGCGCAAGCCGGCGTCGCTCGACGAGGCGGCGGACCAGCTCGGGCGGCTCGCCGGGCGCGTCCACGCGCTCCACGCCGCGGTCGCGGTGCACGCGCCCCCGGGGCTGCCGCTCGCGCCGGGTGAGCCGCGGACGCTGGCCGAGACCGTCACGGTGGAGCTCCGCGTCCGGCCGCTCGGGCGCGCGCAGATCCGGCGCTACGTCGAGCTGGATCGGCCGATCGGCAGCGCGGGAGGGTACCTCTTCGAGAAGCACGGACCGTGGCTGTTCGACGACGTGCGCCACGCCGACGAGACGGCCATCGTGGGGCTGCCGCTCGTCCCGCTCTGCCGCCTCCTGCGCCGCTTCGGGGTCGATCCGCTCGGCGTGCCCGCGCGCGCGTGAGCGCGCCGGGGCCGGCGGGCCGCGGGGAAGGCGGCCCCGTCAGCCCGAGCGGCCGCAGGACCGACGCGCGTCAGCCCGAGCAGCCGCAGGAGCGGCGGACGATGAGCTCGACAGGGAGCCGCGCCTGCGGCTCCGTGGCGACGCTCTGGATCCGCCGCACGAGCTCCCGCACGGCGAGGCGCCCGACGAGCTCCGTCGGCGGACGGACGGTGGTGAGCGCCGGGTCGAGGTGCCGCGCGGGCCCGATGTCGTCGAACCCCACCACCGACACATCGGCGGGGACGCGCCGGCCCTCGCTCCGCAGCGCATCCATCGCGCCGATCGAGGCGGCGTCGCACCAGCCGACGACCGCGTCGAACGCCGCCTGCTCGCGGAGCAGCGCGATCGTCGAGGTGCGCGCCTCCTCCGCGCCGAGCCCGCCGCGGCAGAGGCGCGGATCGAACGGGAGGCCATGGCGCAGGAGCGCTCCTCGGTAAGCCTCCTCACGCCGCGCCGCGTCCTCGTTCCCCGCGGGGCCCCGCAGGAACGCGATGCGATGCCGGCCGTGCGCCTGGATCAGATGATCGATCGCCGCCCGCACGCCCGCCTCGTTGTCGATGACGATGCTGGGCAAGGAGAGGCCCGGCGGCGACGTTCGATAGACGAGGAGCGCCGGGAACCCCTCGGCCGCGATCCGCCTCAGGCTCGCCTCCCCCATCGCGGCGCCGAAGATCAGGACACCATCGGTGTTGTGCCGACCGAGCATCCGGTGCAGCGAGCTCTCCGAACGCAATGCGATCAAGAGATCATACCCCTCCTCCGTGGCCGCGCCCGCGACGACCTGGAGGAAGCTCGACATGAAATCGGTGCCGACCGTGGGCAGGAGAAAGCCGAGGGACCCAGTCCGGCCCTGCGCGAGGCTCCTCGCGGCAGCGTTCGCCACGTAGCCGAGATCGCGTATCGCGGCGAGCACCCGCTCGCGGGTCGTCGCGCTGCACTTGCCCCTGTCGTTCAGGACCCTGCTGACCGTCGCCGGAGACACCCCGGCGTGCCGGGCCACCTCCTCCATGCGTACCGACGGCCGAACGCCGGAGCTCATCGTGACCGCCTGAGGCGAAGATTTCATGCTGGCAAACAAGGCAAAGGAAAGCGCTTGCATCCTAGGAGGCGTGGCGGGTTCCTGTCAAACCGTACTCCGCACACCGGCACAGTTTGACTCTCAAGGAAAAATTCCAAGGCACCAGCGCGCGCTGCGGGCTGACCTGACCGCCCCAGGCGTCGCGCTGGCGGCCGGCGGACGTGGGCGGCTCGCGGCGCCGCGGGCGCGCCGGGGCTTCCGGGGAGCGCGGCCGTGGCGCGTCCTTTGCTATCCGTCGGTCGAGGGCCAAGCCTGCCGCTGGGCCCCTCCGACTGAGCACCTTCTGCCGGGCGACGCCGACGGGGCGGGCCAGGCGCTCGATGAGGTGAGGCGATGATGGAACGCCCGCCCTTCAAGGCGGCCGAGACGCTCACGGCCGCCGAGCTGTCCATGTCGTGGCCCGCCCTGGAGAACGAGGAGCGGGTGCAGGCCTATCGCCGCCTGCGGCGCGAGGAGGCGGAGGATTTCTTCCAGGGCCTCTCCACCGCCGACCAGGCCGCGCTCCTCGCCGCCCTCTCGAAGGGCGAGCGCAGGCTGTGGCTCCGCCTGCTCGCGCCCGACGACGTGGCGGACATCCTCCTCGAGGTGTCCCCGGCTGAGCAGGAAGAGCTCCTCGCGCTGCTCGACGAGCCGACACGGCGGGAAGTGAGCGCGCTCCTCGCCTACGCGGAGGACGAGGCCGGCGGGCTCATGAGCCCGTGGTTCGCGCGCGTGCGGCCGGAGGCGACGGTCGACGAGACGATCAATTACCTCAAGCGACAGGCCAGAGATCACCTGGAGACCGTCTACTACGGCTATGTGCTCGACGCCGAGCAGCGGCTGCGCGGCGTGGTGTCGCTGCGACAGCTCATGATCACGCCCGGCCACCGGCGCGTCAGCGACATCATGAAGACCGACGTCGTGTCGGTGAACGAGGACGCCGACCAGGAGGCGGTCGCGCGGCGCTTCGCGGAGCACGATCTCGTGGCGATACCCGTCGTCGACGGCGAGGGCCGCATGAAGGGGATCGTCACCGCCGACGACATCGTGGACGTCGTGGAAGAGGAGGCGACCGAGGACATCCAGAAGCTCGGCGGCATGCAGGCGCTCGACGCGCCGTACCTCCGGACGCCGCTCCTCAGGATGCTCGGCAAGCGCGCGGGCTGGCTCTCCGCGCTGTTCGTGGGCGAGCTCCTCACCGCCACCGCGATGGGGCACTACGAGGACGAGATCGCCCGCGCCGTGGTGCTGGCCCTCTTCGTGCCGCTCATCATCTCGAGCGGGGGCAACTCCGGATCTCAGGCGACGACGCTGGTCATCCGGGCGATGGCGCTCGGCGAGATCCGGCTCGGCGATTTCTTCCGCGTCAGCCGCCGGGAGCTCGCTTCGGGCCTCGCGCTCGGCGGGATCCTCGGCACGATCGGCTTCGTGCGCGTCATCGCCTGGGAGCACCTCTTCGGCGCCTACGGCCGGCACTACGTGCTGCTCGGGCTGACCGTCGCGCTCAGCCTGGTCGGCGTCGTGACGTGGGGCACCCTGGCGGGCGCGCTCCTGCCGTTCGTGCTCCGGGCGCTCCGCTTCGACCCGGCGAGCGCCTCGGCCCCGTTCGTCGCGACCCTCGTCGATGTCTCCGGCCTCGTGATCTACTTCAGCATGGCCGAGCTCCTGCTCCGCGGGGTCCTCCTGTGAGGCGGGCCAGCGCCCGCCGCGGCGCCGATGCGCGGCGGTGATCGCGGCGCCGCGCTGGTGCGGCCGCTCGCGCCTGGAGGCGCCCGGGGAGGGCGCGCTCTGCGGGGTGCGCTCGCGCGCTAGGGGTTGACGCGCGACTCGAGGTAGCGGGCCGCATACGCGCCGATCACGCGCGCGTCCTCGCGCCAGCGGCCGCCGATCGACAGCTTGTCCGCGTCGGCGGCGCTCAGGGTCGTGTTCGGGATGGGCGACGCCGTGCGGCTCGAGAGCTGGATCTCATCGAGCACCTTGCCGTCCGGCGTCGTGAGCCGGAGCGTCATCCTGATCTGGCTCGGGGCCGAGGTGACGACCGCGTAGAAGCCGGGGTTCATGTAGCCGACATAGGGCCTGATCACGAACTGCGCCGACGTCATGCCGGTGGTCGGCGCGACCTCGATGCCCTCGTCCTTGGCGCGTTCGACCAGCGCCTTCGTGAACTCCTCGTTGACCGACTCCTTGTCCGCCATGTGGCGCTGGTAGTCGTCCCCGTCCTTGCTGGCGAGGTACCGGTCCTCGGGCTTGTCGATGATCTGGAGGCCCACGTAGTCGATGGGCATCAGGGCGAAATACCGCTGGCCCACGAACGGATCGGGGCTCGCCTGGGTCACGACGCGCCAGCTCGGCGCGCACCCGGCGAGGGCCGCGAAGCCGAGCAGCGCGGCCGCGATGAAGCTGCGACGGTGCATAGGGGCCCGCCTTGTAGGCCATGTCCGAGCGCGCTGGCAAGCGCGGCCCCGCACCCCGCACCCCGCACGCCGGCGGCGCGGCCCGGCCGGCGCCCCGCCGCGGCCGGTGCGGCGCGATCCGCGGCCGGCGCTCCTCCGGCCCGGACGGGGCGGCTCCCTCGCTCGGGCGCGCGCGAGGCCCCGGACCGCGCGCCCATGTGCAATGGGCGGACATGACCCGAGCTGGCCTGTTGAATGCATCTCGATGCAACCGATGCAATCGCTACCTCGTACGAGGAGGCATTTCCATCGACGTTGGAGGTGAGCTCATGGTCTCGAATTTCATAGCAGGCCTCTTCGGCCTCTGGCCCATCGTGTTCTTCCCGGCGTTCGGCGTCGACCCGCCGGAGGACGCGGGCGACAGCGGCTCGCAGGAGGTCGGCGCGCCCAGCGAGAGCGCTCCGCGGTACGTCTATTCGATTTCCTGTATCGAGGGCAGCACGGGAAAGAAGACCTTCGGCACGGTCGACGATTTCTGCAGCGCCCTGCGCGACGAGCAGGTCTGCTCCGAGAGCGCGGCCCTCTTCGCGCTCCTCCACGGATGTCCCTGAGCTGTCCCTGAGCGTCCGCGCGGTCGCGGCACAAACGCTTGACATCCGAGGGGGGCCTTGCTCTTCCTAGCGGGCGCGGACCGCCCCGCGCGGCCCTCCCCCTCGCCAGGTCGCGCCTCGGAGGCTCAGAACGTGACGAACCTCTATCTCATCCGGCACGGAGAAGCGCTCGTCAACGTGAACCATATCGTCGGGGGGATGCGCGGGGACACCGGGCTGACGTCGCTCGGCGTCCTCCAGGCGGAGCGGCTGCGCGATCGCCTGGCCGCGACGCGCGAGATCTCCGCCGATGTCGTGATCGCGAGCTCGTATCGCCGGGCGCAGCAGACCGCCGAGATCATCGCCCCCGCCCTGGGGCTGCCCCTCACGCTCGACGACGATGTCCAGGAGCTCCGCCCCGGCGAGGCGGACGGGATGCCGGTCGGAGAGGCGATGGTGCGCTATGCGATCGATTTCGAGCGCGAGCCGTACCGCCCGGCGAGCCCCGGCGGGGAGAGCTGGGCTCAGTTCATGCTGCGGGTCTCTGTCGCCCTCGATCGCATCACCCGCGAGCACGAGGGGCGGACCGTCGTCGTCGTCACGCATGGCGGCTTCATCGACGTCGCGTTCCTCCATTTCTTCAAGATGAACGCGCTCGCGTTTCCGGTGGCGCACTTCGCCACCCGCCACACCTCGCTCACCCACTGGCAGCGCCGGCGGCGCTGGGGTCGAGCCGAGGCGTGGCACCTCATCTATTACAACGACAGCGCTCACCTGCGCGACGTCGAGCGCACCGTGCGCATCCCCTGGGCGGAGCTCTCCACGCTGGCGCCCAGGATGACGGAGGATCCGTCTGGGCCGCCGTCCTCGGAGAGCGGCGAAGGGCGCTAGCGCTCGCCGCGCGCGCCTCCTCGACCCCTCCGCTTGCGCCGCTGCCTCGGGGCGAGCTACATGACCCGCATGATGGGTCCTGTCCACGCAACCTTCCTCATCGCCGCTCCCGACCAGCCCGGTCTCGTCGCGCGACTCGCGGGGTTCTTCTACAACATCGGCCTGAACATCATCGACGCGAGCAATCACACGGATGCGTTCATGGAGGAGGGACCGCGCTTCTTCATGCGCCTCGTCGTCGATCTGTCCGGCCTCTCCTCGCCGGCGGCGGTCACCGCCCTGGGCGGCTCGGCCACCCGCAGCGCGATCGAGGCCGCCTTTCGCGAGCTCGCCACGGCGCTCTCGGCGCGCTGGTCGGTCGATTACACCGATCACGTCCCCAAGATGGCGGTCCTGGTGACCAAGGATCCTGCGTGTCTCTACGATCTCGTGCTCCGGCAGCGCGCGGGCGAGCTCCGCTGCGAGATCCCGCTCGTCATCTCCAATCACCCCACGCTCGAGGCGGTGGCCGAGAGCTTCAGGATCCCTTTCTTCTGCCTCCCGATCACGCAGGAGACCAAGCGCGAGCAGGAGCGCCAGGTGCTCCACCTGCTGAAGAGGCACCATGTCGATCTCGTCGTGCTCGCGCGGTACATGCAAATCCTGTCCGAGCAGATGCTCGATGAAGGGCCGCCCGTCATCAACATCCACCACGGGTTCTTGCCCGCGTTCCAGGGCGCGAAGCCCTATCATCAGGCGTACGCGCGCGGCGTGAAGCTCATCGGCGCGACGGCGCACTACGCCACCCGCGACCTGGACCAGGGGCCGATCATCGAGCAGGACGTCGCGCGCGTGAATCACCAGCTGGGTCCAGAGGAGATGACGCGGGTGGGGCGCGACGTGGAGCGGCTCGTCCTCTCTCGCGCCGTCCGGGCGCACCTGGAGCGGCGGGTCATCGTCGAGGGCCGCCGGACCGTCGTTTTCTGACGGTCTTCTTCTCCGGATCGTCGCACGAGGCGCGGTCGATCATGGCCCTCGTGAGCGGGCGGAGAGCTCGCGCGGGGCGATCAGGGGTTGCGCTGCTGGCCAAACCAGGTGGTCTGGCCCGTGGCGCCGGGCCCGTAGCCCGAATGCTGGCCGACGCCCGACGGGCCATAAGCGCCCGATTGACCGACGGCCGTCTGGCCGAGGGCGGCGCTCTGGCCGATGGCCGACTGGCCATACCCGACCTGGCCCTGCAGCGCGTGGCCGGATTGCTGGCCGCCGTAGCCGAACCCAGCCTTGGACGGGATCTGACCCTTGCCGGGGAGCATCACGCCCTTGCCCGGACCGAAATGACCCTTGCCGGGGATCGTCACGCCCTTGCCCGGACCGAAATGACCCTTGCTGGGGATCGTCACGCCCTTGCTCGGGACGAGTCCAATCTGGCTGGGGCCGAACTCGGACTTCCCAGGCACGAGCTGGGCCGTGCCCATCCCCACGTATCCGCCCCTCGCCCCCTCGAGCGCCTGATCCGCCGACGCGATCGACGCGTCATCGAGGTCGATCGACTCGAGATCGGCCTCGTCCGTGCTCGCCGCGCAACCGGCGGACAGCGCCGCGAAAAGAACTGCAGGCACCAGCATCTTGCTATGCATTGACATGATCGGTTCCCCCCGATGTCCGCGAGGGCCCAGCAGGCCCAGACATCTCGGCTCACCGCAGAGCAGAGTGTGTGCCTGGCAGACGTGTGCAGACGTTTCCGCTCCCGGCATGCTTGACGTTCGCGCAGCGGCGGATGCAGCGCGATCGAGCGATGGGCGCCAAGTCCAGCCAGGGCGCACCGTGGACTCGAGGCGCCGAGCGAAGCCTCGCCCGCAGGGCGCGCCGGCGCGGCGACCCCCCTGCGCGGGACACGCCGCGTCGAACCGCGTGTGCATCTCCGGGGCGCCGGAACGGGACGGTTCGTCCGAAGCCGACCCATCCGCCCCGGTCGCAGCCCTGTCAGCGAAGCGCCGCGCGCCTACGACGCACGAGCGCGCCGCCGCGGAGCGCGGAGGCGCGCCTCATGCGCCCCCGGACGGACGGCTCACGCCTGGGGCTTCTTTCCGAACAGCCAGCGCTTCGCCTCGTCGTCGACAGGCTGGCTCTGGTTCCGCAGCTCGCTTCCGGCCGCGAGCCCGCGCTCGACGGCAGGCCGCGCGCGCACCGCGTCGAGCCACCGCTTGAAATTCGGGAGCTCGTCGGCCGAGATCCCGAATCGGTCGTACAGAATCGCCCAGGGGAAGCTCGCGATGTCGGCGATCGAGTACTCGCCCGCCAGGAAAGGCCGGTCCGCGAGCCGCTTGTCCATCACGCCGTAGAGCCGCCGAACCTCGTTCGTGTAGCGCTCGATCGCATACGGGATCTTCTCCGGCGCGTACTGGCCGAAGTGCCCCGCCTGGCCGCTCATCGGGCCGAGGCCGCCCATCTGCCACATGAGCCACTGGGCCACCTCGTAGCGGCCGCGCAGGTCCGAGGGCATGAGCTGGCCCGTCTTCTCCGCGAGATAGAGCAGGATCGCGCCCGACTCGAACACCGAGATCGGCGCCCCGCCGCCCGGCGGATCGTGATCGACGATCGCGGGCATCCGGTTGTTGGGGCTGATCGCGAGGAACTCCGGCTTGAACTGCTCGCCCCGCCCGATGTTGACCGGGATGAGCTTGTACGGGAGGCCCGTCTCCTCGAGCATTATGCTGATCTTCCAGCCGTTCGGGGTGGGCCAGTAGTAGAGATCGATCATCGTGCGCTCCGTCTCCGTGGTGTGTCGCCGATCGCGACGGCGTGCTGTCTCGGGATCTGGATCGTCGCAGGGCGCCGCGTCGCAGCGCGCCGGCGTCACCCTGCGCCTCGGGCATCGGTGGCACGTCGACCCCGGGGGAGCAACCGGCGATCGGCGCCTCAGCGCGGCGACCCCGCCGGGCGCCGCGTCGCTCCGTCGACGAGCGCGCGCAGCGCGGCGACGTGCGCCGGCCCCGTCCCGCAGCAGCCGCCAACGATCGTGGCGCCCGCCTCGATCCAGCCGCGCGCGAGCTCCGCGTAGCGCGCGGCCGCCGAGCGGCCCTGCCCCTCGCGCCAGCCGAGCCCCTCGGTCGCCGCGCCGGCGTTCGCGTAGGCCCCGAACGGAACGCCGCACGCCGCGAGCCGCTCGACGTGCGCGAGGGTGCGGGTCGCGGGGGTGCAGTTGACAAGCACGGCCCGCGCGCCGCGGGAGACCGCCTCCCGCGCGGCGACGCCGATGCTTTCGGGCGACAGGAGATCCGCGTCCGGACCCGCCGTGAACGACACCCACGCTTCGATGCCCGTGGCGACCGCCTCCTCGAGCGCCACGAGCGCCTCGCCGACGTGCGAAAAGGTCTCGCAGAGGAGGACGTCGACGCCCGCCGCCGCGAGCGCCTCGGCGAGCTCGCGGTGCTCCTGCCGCGCGCCGGCCGGGCTGAGGTCCGGCCGGTAGCAGTCCTCGAGCGGCGCGATGCTCCCGGCGACCCGGTGCCGCGGGTCCACATCGCGCACGGCCTCGCGCGCGAGCGAGACCGCCCGCGCCAGGAGCTCGGCCCACGCGGCGCCCGCCTGCCTCCGCTTCGTGCGGAACGTGTTCGCCGTGTGCACCGTGGCCCCCGCGCGCGCGTAGTCCCGGTGGATCGCCCGCACGACGTCGCAGCCGCGCGCGTCGAGCAGGGCCGCGGCGCTCCAGAGCGGCGCCGGCGTCTCGACCCCCCTCGCGGCGAGCTCGGTCCCGAGCGGGCCGTCGAGCACCACGAGTTCGGCCTCAGCCGTTGCGACGACTGGCCTGAACGGCTCTCCGGACCCGTCCACCATGTAGGCGCCGGTATGTCCGTGACCGGCGCTCAACGCAACCCCCGATTCCTGCCGTGGCCCCGCTGTACTGTCGCAGGTATGCGGGCCCCGCACAGCGCACCGTCCCGACCACTATGCCGCAGGAAGAACGATGGAATTCTCTTTCACCCCGGGAATTTACTTGCCAGGTATGGGGGGGCTGCGGCACCGTTTGAAATGAAATCATCTTCCCCTCATTCCACTCAACTCGCGGGAGTCGTGGGGTCCAACAAGCAGCCATCGCTCGAAGGACCGACAGGGGTGGAGCTCCCTCTGGCCAGCCCGAGGCCAGATGACCTCCGTCAGTGAGCCAAACGAAAGGAATGCCCATCATGATTCGTCAGCCCATCCGTTCTTCCAAATCGCTCGCTCTCAGTGTTGCGCTCGGCGTCATCGCGGCGGCCGGTTTCTCCGGATGCATCGCGTCGGACGAGCCGATCGTCGATGACGCGGTAGAGCACGAGCGGATCACGCAGGCCGAGCTGTCCGCCCTCCCGGCGGGGGAGTTCCTGCGCCTCGACATGAACCCGAAGATGGTCTACGCCCTCGACTACTCGGCGTCGCCGATCGACTACGCGCGCATCAAGCTCTCCGCCAGCGACGGCAAGGAGATCCTGCTCGCGGAGCAGATGGCCGCGGTGCAGAACGCCGACTACGGCGATTACCCGCCGCCCGTCCTGACGGAGGCTTCGGATCAGAGGTTCAGCATCTCCTCGGACGCGGCCTCTTTCGGCAAGCTGTCGGCGAGCGAGCTCGACCAGCTGAAGACCGACGGGTTCTTCTACTCGGAGAAGCCCGTGACGTCCCCGAACGCGGGCCCGCAGAGCACCGACCCCGAGTGCATCCACGCGTACTGCGAGGTCTGTGTCGACAACAACACCGGCGGGTGGCCCGAGACCTGGCTGCCGGGGTCGTTCACCTGCTACCTCATCGAGCACGTGTGGTGCTGAGCCCCGCCTGACGATCTCCACCCCCTCGCCGGCGAGGCCCAGCTGATGCGTCCGCTCTCGGTTTGGTGCGTTGCGTCGCTCGCCCTCGCGGCCGCGGCGTGCGGAGACGATGGACCGGTGCTCCCGAGCGGCCTCCCGCGGCCGCTCGCGGGGGTCTACTTCGACTTCGGCCCGGCGCCGGAGAAGGAGCGCTTCCGCGCGCTGATCGGGTTCCCGACCCGGGACGTCCCCGGGCTCGAGAGCGCGATCGAGGACATGTACGATCCCGGGAAGCCGGAGACGTTCCGGAAGTACATGTCGGTCGACACCTGGATGGAGCGTTACGCCCCGTCCGAGAGCGACATCGCTGCCGTCGAGGCCTGGCTCACCCAGCACAGGATGGAGATCCGGCGCCGGTCGAAGAACCGGCTCCTGCTCGAGTTCGCGGGCACGGTCGAGCAGTTCAACACCGCCTTCGACACCGAGCTCCGCGACTTCGAGCGCGAGAACCCCTCGAAGGGCGGCAAGCCGCTCCGCACGTTCGGCGCGCTGGAGCCGCTCAGGCCGCCGCAGAACATCATCGACCTCACGTCGGGCGTCATCGCGGTCGACGTCCCGGCGGACACCGCTCCGCTCCCCGCCGAGGGGGGCTCGATCGAGACGGAGCTCCCGGAGGAGCTGGCGCAGGGGCTCACGCCCGCGCAGATCGCGCGCGCCTACGCGGTCGACAGGCTCCACGACGGCGGGCACCGCGGGCAGGGCGTGAAGCTCGGCGTCGTGGTCGGGGCGACGTTCAAGACCAGGGATCTCCAGTCGTTCTGGCGCTCGTTCGGCGTGATGCCGCGCGACAACCCGGAGGTCGTGGTCACGGCGGATCCGATCTCGACCCGCTACATCGAGACGACGCTGGACATGCAGTGGGCGGGCGTGATGGCGCCCGGTGCGGAGCTCATCGCGTACGAGGGGCCGGACGCGCGCACCCTCTCCATCCTCTATGCGTGGAACGAGGCGATCGCGGCCGGCGAGGTGTCGGTGCTCTCGACGTCGTTCGCGCACCGCGAGGAGACGGAGGCGCAGCCGATCCGGGAGCAGTACCACGAGGCGTCGCGGATGGGCGCGGCGCTCGGGATGACGATCGTCGTCGCGAGCGGCGACTCGAGCCGGCCGGACGTGCCGTCGTCGAGCCCGTACGTGACGTGCGTCGGCGGGACGATGCTCGAGTTCGGCGACGACGGCGAGGTCGCGCGCGAGGTGGCGTGGAGCGGCTCGGGGTCGGGGCGATCGCGCGCCTTCAAGACCCCGTGGTGGCAGGAGGGTGTCGTCCTGGACGCGCAGGGGCAGCGCGCCGTCTCCGACGTCGCGCTGAACGCCTCGGGGGACTCCAGGTACTGGCTCTACTACCTGGGCGAGTGGGAGCGGCGCAACGGCACGTCGTTCGCCGCCCCTGTGTTCGCCGGGCTGATGGCGTCGGTGAACAGCCAGAGGCTCGCGGAGGACAAGCCCGTCGTGGGCTGGCTGAACCGGGCGCTCTACACCGACGCGAAGGTGCAGTCGGCCTTCCGCGACATCACGGCGGGCAAGACCCCCGAGGGGTTCAGCGCGGGGCCCGGCTGGGACTATCCGACCGGCTGGGGCGCTCCGCTCGCGGACAAGCTCGCCGAGGCGCTGCCGTAGGCCGCCTCATCCCCTCGAGCAGGCGCCGGCCAGCTCGCAGCCCGTCGTGTCCGGGACGCCGATGCGTCATCCTGGGCCGGATGACGCTCCCCGCCGCCATGCTCTCCGGCCCGCTCGCATGCCTCGCGCTCCTCGCGGCGGCGGCGCTCGGCTGCGACCGCGCGGGCCGCGCCGCGGGGCCGGCGCCCGCGCCGCCCAGCGCCGCGCAGGTCCCGGCGCCCGAGGGCGCGGCGCAGGGCGCGGACGGCGGGGCGGCGCCGGCGGAGCAGGCCGCGGACGGCGGGGCGGCGCAGGGCGCGGACGGCGGTGCGGCGCCGGCGGCGCAGGGCGCGGACGCCGCGGCTCCTGCTGCGGAGATCGCGCCGCTGCGCGCGGACGCGCCGTTCGTGGAGCTTTCGGTCGACGGGTTCCCGAGCGCGGTGGTGTCGGTGCCGATCGGCGCCACGGCGCGGCGCCCGGTGCTCATCGCCTCGCATGGCAACTACGACCGGCCCGAGTGGCAGTGCCAGGTGTGGCGCGACATCGCGGGAGGCGACGCCTTCATCCTGTGCCCGCGCGGCGTGGCGCGGTCCGACTCGCCGTCGGCGAGCGACGTCCGCTTCACGTACGAGAGCAACGCCCGCCTGGAGCAGGAGATCGACGCGGGGCTCGCGGCGCTCCGGGCGCGCTTTCCCGAGCACGTGGACCCCGGCGCGGTGCTCTACACCGGCTTCTCGCTGGGCGCGATCATGGGCTCGGCGATCGCCGCGCGCCGGCCGGCGCTCTTCCCGCGCCTCGTGCTTGTCGAGGGCGGACACGACAAGTGGACCCAGGCGACGGCCAGGGCGTTCGCGGACGGCGGCGGGCAGCGCGTCCTCTTCGTCTGCGCGCAGGCGGGGTGCGGCGCCGCGGCGAAGGCGGCGGCCGCGCGCCTCGAGAAGGCGGGCGTGCTCACGCGCGTGGTGCGCAGCAAGGAGGCCGGCCACCGGTACGACGGGCCGGTCGCCGAGGAGACCCGGCGCGCGCTCGGCTGGGCGCTCGAGGGCGACACGCGGTGGAACTCGCGCTGAGCGAGCGAAGGCGAGCGGAGGCGCTGCCATGATCGACGATCGCGATGGCCGGCGCGAGGCCCGGCCGCGTGCGATCGAGTACCTCGTCGACCGCGGCGCCGTCGGAGAGCGTAAGATGGATGCGCGCCGCGCCCCTCGCGGCCTCGGCCGGATCGTCGAACGCCATCGCCGTCGGCTCCTGATTCCTGGACGACGGCTCCTGGTTCCTGGACGACGGCTCCTGGTTCCTGGACGACGGCTCCTGGTTCCTGGACGACGGCTCCTGATTCCTGGACGACGGCTCCTGGTTCCTGGACGACGGCTCCTGGTTCCTGGACGGCGGCTCCCGGTTCCTGGACGACGGCTCCCGGTTCCTGGACGCTAGGCCTCCGGTGACGGCTGGGCGCCGTACCGCTTCGGCTGGGTGCTCACCGGCAAGACGGCCGCCGGCGGCGCCTATGCCGAGACCGACGCGGGCGCGTGGATCCCCGCGTCCGCGCTGCGGGTCGCGCGGCTGAGCCGCGACTTCTGGGGGCACGCGAAGCGCGGCCGGAGGTGGATCGTCGCGGTCGGCAGCACGCGGGTCATCGCGCCGGCGGCGCGGGCCAGCCCGTCGCGCCGGGCACACAGGGCGCGGCCCTGCGACCACAGACGCGCGAAAAATCATCAATGATTTCGATGATCCAGAAGCGGTCCGCGCCTTGCTGACTCCAGCGGTGAGACGGGGACGCCCCGGAACACGGAGGAGTGCTTCGATGACGACGACGATGGCTCGACGGTTGATGTTTCTGGCGCTCTGCGCGGCTTCGCTCGCTGGCTGCGGTGAGCGCCACGACGCGCGGCCTCCGGCGGCGGCCGCCGCCGCGAGCCCCGCGGCGACGCAGTGCCCCGAGCCGGCGGTCGCCGTGGCGGCACCGCCCGCGAGCCCGCCGGCTGCGGCGGTGACGGCGCCGGACGCGAGCGTCGCGGTGGGCAAGGCGGGCAAGGCGGGCAAGGCGGGCAGCGAGAAGGGGAGGGGCGCGGCGGAGCTGAAGGTGAAGCGGCTGGTGCTCGCGGAGGGCGTGAAGGACCGCGAGCCGGTGGCGCCGGGGACGATGTTCCGCGCGCCGGAGACGGAGCGGCTCTATGCGTTCCTGGAGATCGAGAATCCGGGCGACGTGGAGGGCGAGGTGACGGTGGCGTTCGTTCCGCCGGGCGGCGGGGCGCCGGTCGGGAACGTGACGCTCGGGGTCGGGCCGTCGCCGCGATGGCGGACGTGGGCCTTCACGCGCGGGGCGCGCACGGTGGGGGAGTGGACGGCGGTCGTGCGGTCGGAGACGGGCGAGGAGCTCGCGCGCGCGCCGTTCGAGGTGACGCTGTAGCCGGGGCGGCCCAGGCGCGCTCCGCGCGCGTCAGCGCGCGGCCGGCGGCGCCTCGCCCGTCGCGCCCTGGTCGAAGACGTCCTGGTACACCCGGTCGACATCGAGCGTGCAGCCGAGCGACGAGAGCTCGGCGCGCTCGCCCGGTCCGTGGATCCGGAGCAGCCAGCTCCCGTCCTCCTGCCGCGTGAACACCTCGATCCGCGGCGCCTTCTGCGATGCGAGCACGTACTCATCGAGCGACGGCAGGCTCCGGTACTGGGCGAATTTGTCCCCGCGATCGTAGGCCTCGCTCGAGTCGGAGAGCACCTCCACGACGACGCGCGGGTTCAGGAGCGTGTCGCGCTGGTCGTCTTCGAACTCGGGGCGCGAGCAGACGACGGCGCCGTCGGGGTACACGTAGCGGCGCGCGGCGGCGATCTTGATGCGCATGTCCGAGGTGAGCACCCGGCACCCGCGACCCCGGAGCGCGCTCCGCAGCTCACCGAGGACGTTCGTGGCGACGGCGCTGTGCTCCAGCGTGCCGCCCACCATGGCGAAGATCTCGCCGTCCGCATACTCGTGGCGAAGCGGCGACGAGCGCTCGAGCGTCAGGTAGTCCTGCGGCGAGAGACCGGTGCGCACCGCGGCTTGTGCCATGGTCCACAGTTTCGCCCAGCAGACGGAGCGCGTCCACGCGCGTCAGGCGGGCACGAGCTCGACGAGCGTGATCTCCGGCGGGCAGTTGATGCGGACCGGCAGCCAGCCGCCGGCGCCGGCGTTGACGTGGAGGCGCCGGCCGCGGTGCACGTAGAGCCCGTTGTGGTAGAGCCCGGCGGGCAGCATCGGCGTGAGGGCGTAATCGCCGATCCGGCCCAGCGAGATCTGCCCGCCGTGCGTGTGGCCGGAGAGCATCAGATCGAAGGGCAGCTCGCGGGCGGCGCGGAAGGTGCCCGGGTGGTGGCTGAGCAGGACGCGCGGCGCGCCGTCGTCCCGCATCTGTCCGAGCGCGCGGGCCAGCCCGTCGGCCGTCGGGCGCCGGGCGGGCTCTCCCGGGCGCGCGCGGCTGGGATAGTCGATGGCGCTCATCCACAGGCGATCGCCGCCGAGGCGGACCTCCCGCGCCTCGTCGACGAGCACCTGGGCGCCCGCTTCCTCGAGCCCCTTCACGATCGTCGGGATGCTGGCCGACCGCGCGGCGATGTACTCGTGGTTGCCCATGCAGAAGAAGAGCTGTCCCCGGGCGGGGCGCAGGCCCCGGAGCAGCCGTGTGGACAGCTCGAGCTGGGAGACGTGGTGATCGAGCAGGTCGCCCGTGATGACGTGGATGTCGGCGCGGAGGGCGTTCATGGCGTCGCGGAGCTCGTCGAGGCGCTCCGCGTCCATGAAGCTGCCGACGTGCACATCGCTGAGCTGCGCGAGGGTGACGCCGTGCAGGCTCGTCAGCTCGCGCCGCACGGGCAGCGCGACCCTCACCACGACCGGGCGCTGTCGCGAGGCGAGCACGCCGCCCATCGACACAGCGACCGCCGCCGCGGGCAGCGCCCAGGTCGCGCCCACGAGGAGCCGGCGGCGGGGCTCGTCGACGAGTTCCGGCTCGGTCTTGACGTCCTCTGGAGCATTGGCGACCCGAGCGGCTGGAGCGCTGGCGGGCTGAGCGGCTGAATCGGCCTGAGCGCCCGCAATTGATCGCGCGTTCGTGTCGGCCTCGGCGAGCGTGACAGCCCGGGCGCTCGGCGCGGGCCGGCCCCGGCGAAGCGCCCCGAAGGCCACGCGCACAATCGCGGCGATCCCGAGGAGCAGCCCGTAGAGGAGCAGGGCCACCTGAGCGCCCAGGGCGATCAGCGACACAGGCTCGGGCAGGTGGCGCTGGAGCGCTCGCAGCCCCGACCAGCTCGCCACGGCCATGAGCACCGCCGGGTGCGTGAGCAGCAGCAGCCCCGCGGCGCACAGCCCGTTGATCAGCCCTCCATGCCGCGGGAACGCCGCGCGGAGCCGCCGCCAGACGATCAGGCCGAGGAGCGCGTTGACGAGCGTGACGACGAGGCCGCCGAGCTGGAACACGCGATCGAAAGTAGCATCGCGCGGCTCGTCCGTCCGGCCGCCGGCGCCGGACGGCCGCGCGCCGCGTCGGCGAGGCGCGGCCAGCCCTAGAGTCCAGCGCCGCCGCCAGGCATCTCCGCGCTCACCGGGATCTCCCTCGCTTCGAGCCCCTCGAGCGACTCCTTGCCCGAGAGCGCGCCGAGGCACCTGCGCGCGTCCCGGAGGTAGACGTTGAAGAACGCGGCGACGTAGCCCATCGCGATGGCCTGCTGTTCGCGGCGCGAGAGCCCGGCAGGGCCGTCGACCGGCTCGGCGAGGCCGAGCGACGTCGTGTAGCCGAAGTGGCTCGCGCCGGGCACGGTCACGAGGTGCTTCGGCGCGCGCGCGCGGTCGTAGAGCGTCGCCGGGACGGCGGCGGCGATCGGGTCCGCGGTGCCGTGGACGAGGAGCACCGGTCGAGGCGCGAGCCCGTCGATGGGCGGGGCTCGATCGAGCTCGCCCGCCGGCGCGAGGAGCGCGAGGGCGCGGACGTGGAACGGGCAAGCGGCGTCGAGCGCCAGCGCGAGGGCGGCCTGCGCGCCGAGCCCGTGGCCGAGGAGGCCGACATGATCGAAGTCGGCCAGGAGCGGGCCCCGCGAGCCGGCCCTGAGGTGCGAGAGCGCGTCCCGGAGGACCGCGGCGCGGCGCAGCGGCGCGTCGTCCGGGGTGAGCCACGAGAGATCGGGCGCGATGACGGCGAAGCCCCAGCGCGCGAGGTGCGCCATGACACCGGCGAGCTGGCGGTAGTCCTGCTCGATGCCGGCAGGCGACCCCGAGGTGACCGCGCTCGTGGGGAGGCGGCGCTCGTGGGCGATCGCGATGACCGGGAACGGGCCTCCCGGCGAGAGCGGCGCCTCCTCGCCGTCCGCCGACGCGGGGTAGTAGAGCAGCGCGGCGCCCCGCGCGGGGCAGCGGTAGATGGCGCCCTGGAACGGCCAGGTGTCGGGGTAGCAGGCGTCCGCCGACAGCGAGAGCTCGTCGATGCGCCGGAACCCAGCCCGGTGCGGTCCTGCGCGGAGCTGCGGCGCAGCGCTGGTGGGCCGCGGCGCAGGCGCGGGCGGCGGCGCCGGCGAGGGAGCCTCCGCCGGGGAAGGGGACCCGCCGCGCGGCACCTCGCGCTGCGACCAGAGCTCGCCGTCGCGCACCAGGTGGACGATCCGCCCTTCGGCGCGCACGGCGAGCTCGATCCGCCCGAGCGGACGGCTCTCGATGACGGACACCGCCTCACACCGGCCCAGATCGGTGGCGAACACCGCCGGCCCGCGGAAGCGCGCGCCGCGGCCTCCGTCGCCGCGACACCACCGCGCGAGCCCGACGCCCGCGAGCGGCGAGAACAGCTCGAGCGTGCCCTCTCCGCCGGACGTGCCCCGGAAGAGCGCCGGCGTCCCCCGGATCCCGGAGACCACCTCCTCCGGGCCCTGCCACGCAGCCCCGGCCCCGGGAGAGCGCCGGAACATCAGCAGCCGATCCCCGATGCGCGCGACCACCTCGATGTCGCCCGGCGCCCCGGGCGCGCCGGCTCCGCGCTGGATCATCGCGACCGCATCGAACCGCCCGAGCTCCGCGCCGAAGATCGCCGGGCCGCGCCAGCCGAGCTCCGCGGTGTCGTTGTCGCGGTGGTAGTGCGCGATCCCGCCGCTCGCGTGAGGCACCACGAGCTCGAAGTTGCCCCTGCCCCCGAAGCCGCCCTGGATCAGGGCGGGGTCGCCGCCCGCGCCCTCCGCGAAGAAGCGCGGCTCGCTCCATGACGGCTCGCTCCACGACGGCTCGCGCGCGCACCAGAGCGCGGCCAGCCGATCCCCGGCGCGCACCACCGCCTCGAGGTGGCCCGGATCGCCGAAGTTGCTCTGGATGAGCGCCACCGCGCCGACCGGGCCGAGGTCTCCGGCGAACGTCGCCGCGTGGCGCCACGGCCCGGCGGCCTCCTCGCGGCGGTGGTGCTCGACGCCGAACGGCGCCCCGGCGGCGGGCAGGACGAGCTCGAGCGTGTCGAGCGAGGCGCATTGCAGGAAGAAGCCGCTGGTCGTGGTGGGCATGGCGCTGATGAGGTTTTACCGGCGAGGCGCCGCCGCGCCTACCGCAGCATCTCGTCGACCCTCTCCCCGGTCGCCGCGGCGAGCCCCCGGGCGAGCGCGCGCGGGTTCAGCTCGACCGCGATGGCCACCGCGTCCGGCGCGTGCGTGGCGAGCGGCGGCTCCACCGGCGCGTCGAGCCCGAGCAGGTGGCCGAACGAGCCGTGCGCCAGCTCGTCCCACGCCGCGAGCAGCTCCTCCGACGCCGCCGCTCCGCTCGTCGAGAAATCGCCCGCCACCGCGATCGCGAGCGCGATCCCCTCGCGCGCGCTCGGCCGCGCGGCCGCGCCCACGGCCGTCGCCGCCGCGAGCAGGCCGCGCGCGCCGCGGGCGAGCTCCCCGTCGAACGGCCCGGGCGCGAACGCGCGCGCGGGCGCCGGGCCGAAGCGGGCCGCGAGCGCGCGCAGCGGCCCGTCCGAGAGCGCCGTCGGCGCGCGCTTGAGGCGGCCGAGCGCGTACAGCGACGCGACCCGCGCCGGCCCGCGCCGCGGGCTGCCGCCCTCCTGCACACAGACCACGTCCTCGCCGAGCAGCGCCAGCGCGTGCGGCGCCGTCCCGATGTCGCCCATCACGCGCACGACGTCCCCCCGATCGAGCGCGCGCCGCTCCTTGCCCGTGAGCCGCCGCCGGAAGCGGCGCTCGATCGCCCGCGGATCGCCGCTGTGACGCGCCACGTAGAACCTGGCCTCGCCCGCCGCCCCCGCGTACGACGCGATCGCGGCCTCGCGCACCTGCCGCAGGTCGACGCCGGTCGCGCGGGCGTGCCGGGCCAGGTTCTCCTCCGGCGCCACGAGCGCGATCGACGGGATGAGCCACGGCACCGCCGCGAGCTCGCGGGGCCGGACGAGGATCAACCACCGGAGCCCCGCCTGCGGCAGGAGGCGCGCGAGGTCCGCCGTGCCGAGCGGCGTGAGCGGCGGGCTCGTCCGGGCGGGCGGCCGCGGCGCGCCGCCGCACGACGGCAGCGCGAGGCCGAGGACGCAGCCCAGGACGCCGCCGAGCGCGCCGCGACGGTGGAGCCCCCGCCCGGGCGCGTCAGCCAACGACGAGGTAGGCGAAGCGGCGGTTCTTCGAGCCGACGCGGACCAGGAATCGCTTCCCACGCTCGAGCTTGAGCTGCTCGTCCTTGACCACCTCGCCGTCGAGGTGCACCGCGCCGCCCTTCACGAGGCGCCGCGCCGCGGAGGTCGACTCGGCGAGCCCCGCCTGCGCGAGCGCGTTGCCGATGGGGATCGTGTCGCGGTCGCTCGCCACGTGGAGCTCCTCGATGACCTCGGGCAGGCCGCCGGCCGCGACGCTGCGGCGCCGCTCCAGGGCCGCGCGCGCGTCCTCGGCCGCGTGGAAGCGGGTGACGATCTCCTGCGCGAAGAGCTCCTTCACCTCGATGACGCTCTGCTCGCCGCGCCGCACCGCGTCCCGCAGGCGGGCGACCTCCTCGGGCGGGCGCGACGACAGGAGCTCCATGTACCGCCAGATGACCCCGTCATCGACGAGCATCAGCTTCTGAAGCATGTCGAACGGCGGCTCGGTGATGCCGACGTAGTTGTCGGCGCTCTTCGACATCTTGGCGCCGACGACCTTGCCGTCCTCCACGCGGGCGTTCGTGCCCTCGAGGAGCGGCATCGTCATCACCATCTGGGCGCGCTTGCCGTAGCGGGGCATCAGATCGCGCGCCACGAGCAGGTTGAAGAGCTGATCGGTGCCGCCGAGCTCGATGTCGGCCTCGAGCTCGACCGAGTCGTAGGCCTGGAGGAGCGGGTACATGAACTCGTGCACGTAGATGGGCCGCGCCTCCTCGTAGCGCTTCTTGAAGTCGTCGCGCTCGAGCATGCGGGCCACGGTGTACTTCGCGCAGAGCTCGATCATCTGCGTCGGATCGAGCTTGTTCAGCCACTCGGAGTTGTAGCGGACCTCGGTCTTGTCCCGGTCGAGGACCTTGAACGCCTGCGCCTGGTAGGTCTCGGCCGCGGCGACGACCTCCTCGCGCGAGAGCCGCGGGCGCAGCTCGTTCTTGCCGGTCGGATCGCCGACCATCGCCGTGAAGTCGCCGACCACGAAGATGACCGTGTGCCCGAAGTCCTGGAACTCCCGCATCTTCTGCATGACCACCGTGTGGCCGAGGTGGAGGTCGGGGCGGGTCGGGTCGAAGCCGGCCTTGACGCGCAGCGGCTTGCCCTCGCGGAGCCGCTCCTCGAGCTCGGCGCGGACGTGGAGGTCGACGGCACCCTTGCAGAGGATCTCGAGCTGACGTTCGGCGGGGACCATGGGGCCCCGCTTCTACCGCGCAGCGGAACGGCCCGCCAGGGGGGGCGAGCGCGCGCCGGAGCGCGCCGCCTCATTCGTCGTCGGCGTCCTCGTCGTCGTCGTCATCGTCGTCGTCGCCCGAGATGGCGTACGCGCGGCTCGCGTTGACGAGCTCCTTGAGCTCCTTGCCGACCTTGAAGAACGGGAGCCGCTTGGCGGGCACGGGCACCGGCTGGCCGGTGCGCGGGTTCCTGCCGCTGTACGGCTTGTAAGGCCTGACCGTGAAGCTACCAAACCCGCGGATCTCGATGCCTTCGTTGCGCTGGAGCGCCTGCGTCATCGCGTCGAAGACGCAGTTCACCACGAGCTCGGCTCGAGCTTTGGTGAGCTCGCCACGTCCCGCGATCGCGTCGATGAGCTCGCTTTTCGTCATGGTCCACCTCCCCCACCCGAGCGGACCGCCGCCGGCGCGCGGCTTGCCGCTTTCCCACCGCAAAGCTCCAGGGGCTGCGCCGGTCCAGGAGCCGCATGACAACAGAATCCTATGAAAAGCTCGCATGTTACGGGACTAGCGGTCAACCGAATTCCCGCCCGCGACCGAGACCGCATCGAGCGCGAAGAGGCCGCCGGTCGCGGGGCGGTCCGGGCCCCGCGGAGCGCGCTCGGCGGCGGCCTCGACGCGGATCCGTGCGGCATCGGCGACCGCCAGGGCGGGGGCGCGGGCGGCGGCGGCCTTCCCGCGCGCGTCGCCGGGCGAGAGGGAGAGCTCGATTCCGACGGCGTCCTCGGGGATCGGGTGGGGCGGGAGCTCGGCGCAGGCGAGCGGCGCGCCGGGGGCGTCCGCTGTGGCGGGCTCGACCCGCCAGACGTGGAGCAGGGCGCCGTCGACGACGAGGCGCACCTCGCCCGCGCCATCGCCCGCGACCGCCACGCGCGGGCTGATCCGGGCGCCGCGGAGCCACGGGGCGGGCAGACCGACGCGGACGACGGCCTCGCCGCTCGCCGCCGCGTGCACCGCGAGGAGACGCCCTCCGGACGCGCACGTGCCGCCGGCGTGCTCGGGCAGCGCCCAGGCGCCGCGCTGGGCGCGCGGCGGCCACAGCGACTCGCCCTCGATGAGGTGCTCGCGGGGCGGCGCTGCGTCGAAGGCGAGCGGCGCGATCGAGACCGACGCGAGGCCGCCGTCGTCCGGGATCGCGAAGCCGTAGCGGTAGGCGGGGGGGCGACCGCGGGCCTCCCAGGCCATCCGGTCGAGCGCGTCGCCGCGGTAGCGCAGCACCGCGACGTCGCCCGGGGCGGGGTCGAAGCCGAGGTTGAAGCCGTGGTCGGTGTCGACGAACACGAGGCCGCGCGCGACGCCCGCGCGCGCGACCGCGGCGGGGTCGAACATGGGCAGGCCGCCTTCGCGATCGCGGAGCGCGGCGTGGTCGAAGCCCGCGCGGAAGGCGAAGCCGGCGAGGGGGAGCGCCGCCGCGAAGAGCGCCGCCGGGAGGAGCGCGGTCGGGACGAGCGACCCCGGGACGAGCGACCCCGGGACGAGCGCGCGCAGTCGTCGCGCGAGGCCGCCGCGCGCGGCCGGCGACCCCGCGCGCTCCGCGAGCGCGGCGCAGGCCATGGCGGCGAGGACGTGCTCGACCGGCAGCACGTCGGCGAGGAAACGAGCGCCGCCGCCGGGGTAGTTGCCATCGAAATAGAAGGGGGCGTAGGCGGCGATCTGGAGGAGCGGGGCGACCGCGAGGGCGCGCGAGCGCGGCCGCCGGAGGGCGAGCGCGGCGCCGGCGATCACGAGCAGCACCAGCGGCTCGGCGTTGAGCGCGTCGACGAGGTGGAGCTTCAGGCGGCGCAGCGTCGTGCCGGCGGCGGCAAGAAAACCGTATCCTTCCGATAGGTTATGGCGGACGAAGTCGCCGTGCTCGCCGAGGCAACCGACGCCGGCGCCGAAGCCGTAGCGGAAGCAGCCGAGCGGGCCGTCGGAGACGGCGTAGTAGGCGCTCTGCGACGAGGCGAAGGCGCCCGTCGCGGCGCGCTGGTGCGCGGCGAGCAGCGCGAGGCCCGGGAGGGCGCCGATCGCGAGCGCGGCGGCGAGCCTCCCGAGCCGCGGCGACGGGCGCGGCGCGGGGTCGCCGTGGCGAGGGCCGGCCGGCGCGCTGACCGGCAGCACCACGAAGAGCAGCGCCGCGGCGAGGGCGAGCGCGCTCGGCGGGCGCGTCGCCGCGAGCCAGCCGGCCGCGAGGCCGGCGAGCGCGGCGGCGCCGACGGCCGGATCGAGCCGCCTCCTCGAGGCCCCCGCCGTGGGGATGGCGCGGGCGTGGTCGAGCGCGCGCCGCGCCGACGCGAGCGCGACCGTGAAGCAGAGGGCCGCGAGCCCGTGCGACATCGTGTCGGCCGTGTGGTAGCGGAGCGCGGCGCAGAGCGCCGAGAAGAGCGCGGCGAGGAGCGGCACGAGGGGGATCCGCGCGGCGCTCCCGGCCGGGGCCGGGGCCTCCGGCGCGAACCGCGCGGCGAGGTCGTATGTGGCGATCGTCAGCGCGGCGGCGAGCAGGGGACCGACCGCGAGCGGCGCGCCCGCGAGGAAGCCCAGCGAGAGGAGGGCGGGGTAGCCCGGCGGGAAGATCACCGCGACCTCGCCCGCGCCTTGCTGAGCCGCCGCGCCGCTGCGGACGAGGAAGCGGCCGAGCACGGAGGCCTCGGGCTCGTCGAGCGGCCACGCGAGGTACCCGGCCGCCATGGCGCGCGCCTCGAGCCAGTAGCTCGTCGCGTCGATGATGCGGGGGCCGCCCCGCAGGTAGACCGCGACGTACGCGGCCGAGATCAGCGCCGCGAGGAGCGCGAGGGCTGCGGCGACGGCGACGCCGGGGCGCGGGGACGCCCGGCCGGAGCGCGCGACGCCGGGCGAGCGGCCGCGGCGGAGGAGCCAGGCGCCGCCGAGCAGCGCGGCGACCGAGAGCGCGAGCGCGAGCCACTGCGCGGGGTCGCGGGGCAGGCCGGCGCGCACGTCACGGCCCGGCGAGCGAGCGCGACTCGGAGCGCGCGGCGCGCTCGAGGACCCAGATGTGGTGATCGATCCACTCGCCCTCGACCGGCGTGAGCGTGAGCGTGAACGTCTCGGGCAGCCCTTCGGGCAGGTCGAGCGACGCCTCGGTCCAGCCATCGCTCTCGCGGATGGCGAGCTGGCCGAGCTCCCGGCCGTCCGCGGTCGCGCGGATCGCGGCGGGGCGGGGCGCGGCGGTGCGGACCACGAGCCTGCCCGGGCCCACGCGCGGGGCGCGCAGGCGGGCCGTCTCGCTCCTGCCGCCCGGGATGACGCGCCCCGCGTCGAAGCGATCGCGCCCGGATCCGTGCGGATCCGGCAGGACGCTGAAGCCGACGAAGCCGGCTTGCGGCTGCGGGAAGGTGTAGCCGTGCGCGCGCTCGCTCACGAGGTCGGCGACGTCGAGCTCGTCGAGGACCTGCTCGCCCGCGCGCATCGACGCGGGCGGCTCGCCGTGCGCGAGCGGGCTCCAGTCGGCCTGGTAGATGACCTTCTCGATGCCGCCGCAGATGACATTCCCGAAGACGGGGATCCCGACGATCCGCTTGCCGAAGATGGCCGGGAACTCGCCCCACCAGGTCGGATAGATGGCCAGCGCGTCGGGGCGGTCCTCGGCGGGGATGCGCTCGATGAGCTCCAGCGACGCGCCGAGGCCGTGGACGCCCGCGCGCGCGAACGGGAGGTCGTGGTAGCCGCCGAGCCCGATGAGGTCGAGCCCGGGCCGGTCCGACGCGTAGAGGAGCGCGCCCGCGTCGCCGACGAGGACGCGGCGCACGTCGAGCTGGGCGAGGACCTTGCCGGCGACGAGGTGCTGATCGCGGATGTTGCGGCTGGCGCGGCCGAAGAACCAGATCTGGTCGCGCATCCTGGGCAGCTGGTGGACCCAGAAGAGCGCGGCGAGGGCGAGGGCGAGCGCGACGCGCGCGCCCCAGAGGCCGCGGGCCGGGCGGCTCGTCTCGCCCGCTCCGCCGCCCGGCGCGGTCCATGCGGCCCGCGCGACGAGCAGCGCGAGCCCCATCGCCGTGAGCACGAGCAGCCAGGCGACCGAGGGCATGGTGTAGCGCTCGTTCTGCCAGCGCACCTGGCCGTTCAAGGCCACCAGCGCGAGCCAGCCGGCCACCTGCACCCAGAGCAACGCCGCGATCCCGCGCGTCCTGCGCGAGGCGAGGGGAACGAGCGCGAGGGCGGGGACGATCCACCCCCAGGGCAGGGCGTCCGAGAAGTGGTGGTTTGCGTTGCGGCCGATGACGTAGCTGACGAGGGACACGTAGGTGTCCCATTTCTCCTGCGACGTCATGTACGGGTTGTTCAGCGCGAGCTTGGCGATGGCGCCGCTCGCCGCCCACTCGCCGGTGAACACGCGGTTGGCGACCGCCTGGGCGACGCACACGATCGCGCCGGGCACCGACGTCCGGAGCAGGGTCGCGATCGCGGCGCGCGCGCCGTGGGCCCGCCCCACGGCCACGGCCGCGTAAACGCCGAGGGCCGCGACGCAGACGACCGACTCCGGCCGGGTGGCGTAGAGGAGCGCGCCGGCGAGGCCCGCGGCCCAGCCGAGGTGGGCGAGGCGCGCCGGCGGCGCCGCGGCCCGCTCCCCAGCGCCGGCCGGCCCGCGCGGGGCGCCGGCCGCGCGGGCGACCGAGAGCGCGGCGAGGGTGGCGAGGGCCCAGACGCCGAGGTGGAAGGCGTTCTCCATCCCGCTGAACAGCGACCAGTCGAGCGCGCCGATGGAGAGCGCCACGGGCGGCAGCAGGTACTTCGCCCAGCGCCCGATCGGATCGAGGAGCCGCGCGCCGACGAGCAGGAAGCCGAGGGTCGAGACGCACGCGACGATCGCCGCCCATTGCATGAGCAGGAGGCCGCGGAAGCCGATGAAATAGCCGAACGCGAGGACGAACGGATAGCTCAGGCTTGTGTTCCCGCTCGAGAAGCCGTTGCCCTCGGACCACTCGAACGGGTACCCGCGCGCCGTCGCGCGGGCGTAGTCGAAGTGGATGAAGACGTCGTCGAGCGGCGCCGACCACATGCCGCCCGTCTGCTGGTGCATCGCGCTGTAGAACGCGACGGCGGCGTAGAGCACGCATGCGCCCGCATAGACGGCGAACAGGACCGGATCGATGCGCGGCCAGGCGGCGACCACGCGATCGAGCCGGCCGGGGGGCGTCGCCGGGCCGGCGCCCTGCGAGGCCGCAGCCTCCGTTTCGCCGGGGGAGTCGCTGCTCGGCCGGAACGGAGGCGCAGCTCCTCCGGGCGGCGCGGAGGGCACGGGGTCGGCGCTGGACGGTGACACGCGGCTCTTTTACACGACTTTCACGCGACCCGAGCCCGCGGAGCCCCGTCCGCCGGGAAGCCGGCCCCGGCCGCAGCCGTCCAGCACCCGCCCCGAGGAGCACGGCGGGGCGGGTGAAGGCGAGCGCTCCCGAGGCCACGTCGGGAGCGTCCCAGGCGCGTCCGTCCGGCGGACATGAAAGCGTTCGTTTCAAGGCTGAACGACGCAGACCGTCCTTCCAGGAAGATCTCCATGAAATATGGAGAGAATGCTCTTGGTCCGCGACGTGCTTGATGTCTGGACCAGAGCGCCCGTGACGGTCTCCCCCCCCGACCGTCGAATGGGCGCTCTGTTTTTTGTGCTGGTTCCTGCCAGCAGGTGCTGAGAGACGCGCCCGCCCGCGGTTGCGGCGCGGTCCGGGCGACCTGAGCCTTGGCTGTCCGTGCAGGATCCGTCCGTGGACCGACACCCGAGGGGGCCCATGGCTGCGCCGGTGCCCCGGTGCCGTCGTCTGGAAGCACTCCCCGCTGCCGTTCCACAAGAACGCACCTCGCGGCCGAGACGGTGTTCCGGCTCGGCGGGCCCGAGGCGTTCTGGAAGTTCCACGCGATCGCCTTCGCCAACCAGCGCGCGCTCGCGCCGGAGCGCGCTCGCGCCGGAGTCCGCACTGCCGAGCGCGCGCACGCCCCGCGAGGGTGGATCAGCGCGCGAGTGGACATGCAGAGTCGAGCATCACAGATCGTCCCCTGGGCCGGGATCGCCGTCTACCTCGTGATCGAGCGGGCTTGCATGTTCAGATGACCCCACCACGCCGCGGGCGTGACAGCGGGGATCTCCTGCCTCTACAGGAATACCCGGCGGCCGTTCAGTGCCTGAGCGGATGCGTCTGCGCGGCGCCTCGCCGCGCGCGGCGATTCCAGGACAGGCCCGATCTCCTCGCCGGTCCAGGGTTGAGAAGTTTTCGGGTCCTCCGCCAAAGGCGCCCGCGTGCGCTCCGTGTGGCCAGCGCGTTGACCCATCTCGTGAGCGTCTAGTAGAAAGATCGTCGCGCCACAGCGCGCGACCCGGTCGGCGCCAGCGCGGATGGGAACCGCAAACGATGCGTTGGTTCGTCGAGATCTCGTCGCTAGGGCAGAACGCACCGCCGACCAGGAAGGTGTGCGTCGAGGCCCCGCAGTGGCAGCCCGCGCTGCAGAAGGCCCGGGCGTTCCGCGGCGATGGCGGGCCGCTCAACAATTTCTCCGTGGACCTGCTGGAGAGCGGCTACCGAGCGATCGACCCGACGACGCGCGTGCGGTACGTCGTGCAGCGCGCGCCGGACGACGAGGCGCTGACGGACGGGCTGGACGCTCCGGCGGGCGCGCCTCCGGCCGGGGCAGCGTCTCCCACGCCCGCCGATCCGGGGGAGCGTCCGCCGAGGAAGCGTCCGACGGCGGCCACGGTCCCGTACATCTCGATGGGGACCGCGCTTCTCGTGCCGGAGCCGGCGGGCGCGGCGGCGCAGGCGAAAGGCGGAGAGGCCGCGCCTGAGCGGGAGGCCGCGCCTGAGCGGGACGCCGCGCCTGAGCGGGAGGCCGCGCCTGAGCGGGACGCCGCGCCGGAGCGGGAGGCCGCGCCTGAGCGAGAGGCCACGCCGGAGCGGGAGGCCGCGCCTGAGCGAGAGGCCACGCCGGAGCGGGAGGCCGCGCCGGAGCCGGCCCCGAGCGCGCTGCCTCCGTTCGAGCTCGTGTCGCAGCGCGAGGAGAACCCGTCCGAGCGCTCACCGCTCACGTACCGAGAGCTCGTCTATGCGGTCCCGACGGGGACTCCGCGCGATCTCGTGAACGCACTGCTGCTCGACCGGCTCGAGAAGGTACGGGAGCTCATCGACGACGCGCGCCCGGGCAAGTTCATCCAACTCGCCGTGTTCGATCACGCCTTCCGCGGCCGGCCTCAGCGCAGCCCGCTCGCGACGCTCGCCTGGAAGGACTGGCGCTCGGCGGAGCCCGAGATCCAGTTCCGCCCGCGCACCGGCGCCACCACACCGCCCCCGGCGGCCGCGCCGGCGGCCGACGCGTCGCCTTCTGCCGTCGCGCCGCCGGTCGCCACACCGGCCGCCGCGCCGGCGGCCGACGCGTCGCCTTCTGCCGTCGCGCCGCCGGTCGCCACACCGGCGGCCGCGCCGGCGGCCGACGCGTCGCCTTCTGCCGTCGCGCCGCCGGTCGCCACGCCGGCGGCCGACGCGTCGCCTCCTCCCGCCGCGCCGCCCGAGGAGCCGAGCGGGCTGCCTCGTCCCGAGGCCGCTTCGGCGTTGGCCGAGATCCCCGTCCCCGCGCCGAGCCAGCCGCCGCGGAGGCGCTCCTCCTTCCCGCCCAGGAGCGGGCGCCTCTCCGGCGACGACCTCATCGCCGAGCTGTTCGAGGCGTGCAGCGATCTGCACTTCCTCCAGGACACGCTCGCGGGCGCCGACTTCATCCTCGCGCTCACGCTCGACAACATCCCGTGCGCCCTCGGGCTCGTGTCCATGTTCGACATCAACCGGCGCGAGTTCGTCGTCGTCCGGCAGTACGGCGGCAAGAACGCGCTCCTCGCCAGGGTGTCCGAGCGGTCGCCGCTCGCGCTGGCCGCCATGCGGTCCAGGCGCGCCGTCGTGGTCCCCGACGCGTCCAGGGACGAGCGCGTCATGGACGACCGGTGGAAGGCGATCGGCGCCGAGCTCCGGAGCGTCATCTGCGCGCCGGTGGAGATCGCGGGCCGCTACCTCGGCCTCCTCGAGATCGGCAACCCGCTCGACGGCAAGCCGTTCTCCGAGAGCGACGGCAACGCGCTCACCTACATCGGCCAGCAGTTCGCCGAGTTCGTCGGGGCGCGCGGCGTGGTCCTCGACCCCGGCCTCGTGACCGCGGGGGCGAAGAAGGCCGCCCGCTAGCGGAGCTCAGCGATGGACCTCCTCCCCTCGGCCGGGCAGCGCCATCGCGTCCCGTACTTCGCCCTCGTCCCCGCCATCGTCGTCGCCGTGCTCGTCCTCGGCGGGATCGCCCTGCGCACCACGCTGCAGATCGAGAAGGCCCGCCAGCAGACCGTCTTCGACGCGACGCTCACCCTCGCCGACGAGCGCGTCGACCGGCTCGACAAGCTGATCATCGCCCAGGACAACGTCGTCGCCGCGCACGTCGACGTGGCGAACCTCTCGGTCATCGCGCGGAGGTGGCTCCCCACCGCGGCCCGCGAGACGCCGACCGTGCGCGCCATCCTGGTCCTCGACATGGACCACGAGGCCCACGACGTGCTCGCGTTCGCCTCGCGCGGCGCGTCCGGCCGGGAGGACGACGCCTTCCGCAAGCTCCTGCTCGCGCGCCTCGTGCCCCAGATGAACTTCTCCGGCGACGCGACCGAGCTGCGCCACCTCCACCACGTCATCGACCAGCAGAGCTTGCTCGTGAGCTACTGGCAGCGCGAGCACCTCGGGCGCCGGTACCTCGTGGTCGCCTGGCACGAGGTGCCGCGCCTCGTCCACGAGGTGATGCCCCGGCTCTTCCGCGACCTCGATCGAGAGAAGAGCCGGATGAACGTCATCGACGAGGAGGGTCGCATCGTGTTCGGCCCCCCCATCATCGGCGGCGAGTTCACGGTCGGGCGCCCGTTCCCCACCACGCTCTACAACTGGCGCCTCCAGATGGCGCTCACCACGGCCGAGGAGCTCGGCGAGAAGGTGGAGCGGCAGCGCCTGATCGAGATCCTGATGGTCGGCTTCTCCGCCCTGGTCGCCCTGGCCGGGCTCGCGATCGTTGTGCTCGCCTCCGTGAACGAGCGGCGGCTCGCGGCGCTGAAGAGCGACTTCGTCGCGAACGTGTCCCACGAGCTCAAGACGCCGCTCTCGCTTGTCCGCATGTTCGGCGAGCTCCTCCTCGGCGACCGCGTCCCCAACGACGAGAAGCGCCGCCAGTACCTGCAGATCATCGTGAGCGAGAGCGAGCGGCTCACCGCGCTCATCGAGAACGTCCTCGATTTCGCCAGGGTCGAGCGGGGCAAGGCCGCCTACGAGTTCGCGCGCGGGAGCGTCGCCGAGGTGGCGGCGCGCGTCGTCGACATGTACCGCTACCGCGCCGAGCGCGAGGAGATGACCGTGGAGCTGACGATCGCCGAAGGGCTGCCCGAGGCGCTCATCGACGCGCGCGCGCTCGAGCTCGCCGTCGTGAACCTGCTCGACAACGCGCTCAAGTACGCGAAGGACGGCGGCTGCGTCGCGGTCGAGGTCGAGGTCGAGGGCGGGGGCGGCGGGCGGCTCGCCGCGCTGACGCGCCAGGCGAGGCGCGTCGCCATCCGGGTGAGCGACCGGGGGCCCGGCATCGATCCGGACGAGCAGAAGCACATCTTCGAGCGCTTCGCGCGCGGGCGGCGGGCGAGCGAGCGGCAGGTGCGCGGCAGCGGGATCGGGCTCGCGCTCGTGAAGCACATCGCCGAGAGCCACGGCGGCGCCGTGCGGGTCGAGAGCCCGCTCACGGAGGACGGGCGCGGCAGCGCCTTCGTTGTGTCGCTCCCCGCGCTGGAGCACGACCGCGAGGCGCCGGAGCGGGACGAGCCGCTCGCGGCCGACGCGGCGCCGGGCGCGGGGGCGGCGTGAGGGCGCGCGGGCGTGGCGGGAGCGGCGAGACGGCCCCCCGGCGGAGCGAGACGGCCCCCCGGCGGGACGCCGCGCGGAGCGCCGCCCTGCAGGCCGCGCTCGACGAGGTGCGCGCGCGGTGCGCCGTCGAGGAGCGCCGCGCGCAGGACCCGGTCTCCTTCGTTCACCGCTACATGGATCCGGCCGATCAGGAGCTCGTGGCGCTCATCGCCGCGTCGCTCGCCTTCGGCAACGTGAAGGCGCTGCGCGCCAAGATCGGCGACGCGCTCGAGCGGCTCGGGCCGCAGATCGCCCTCATCGCGGACGATGCCCGGGCCGTCTCGGCGCGCCTGCGCGGCTTCCGGCACCGCGTTTACCGCGACCGCGATCTCGCGGAGCTCCTCGTCGGCGCGCGGCGGGTGCAGCGCGCCTCGGGCTCGCTCGGCGCCGCCTTCGCGGCCGAGCTCTCGCGCAGCGGCGACCTGCGCCAGGCCCTCGGCGCATGGGTGCGCGCGATCCGGCGCGCGGGCGGCCTCGACCGGCGCCCGGACGACCGCGGCGCGGCGCACATCCTCCCCGACCCCGAGAAGGGCAGCGCCACAAAGCGGCTCATGCTCCTGCTGCGGTGGATGATCCGTCCCGCCGACGGCGTGGACCTCGGCCTGTGGCCTGTGTCCCCGTCCGCCCTCCTGATCCCAGTCGACACCCACATCCAGAAGCTCGGCTACAACATCGGCCTCACCGACCGCAGGGGAGCCACCTGGAGGACGGCCGAGGAGATCACCGCCTCCCTACGCGCCTTCGATCCGGCCGACCCGGTCAAGTACGACTTCGCCCTCTGCCATCTCGGCATGCTCCAGCAGTGCCCGTCGCGGCGCGATCCGGTCCGCTGTCAGGGGTGCGGCGTGAAGCCCGTCTGCCGCCACTGGGACGAGTGAGCACGCCGTGTACAGTCGTTTCGTCCGGGACAACGGTCGACGTTGTGAGATAAGGCCGCGGAATCATTCGGAATTGCACCCGATTTCAGTTTTGTTTTTCAAAAATGAAATATCAGTCTGATTCGTGCGCGGTAACTATCTGAAATCTGGTATCCGGAAGGTCGGCACAGAGCCTGCACTACAGGTGGGCGAGCGCCGTCGCGGAGACCTTCCCCCCCCAGGTCCGCGAGGCGCTTTTTTCATTTTGTTCCAGCGGGCGCCAGGGCGCTTCCGCTCGTCGTGGTCACCGGCGCGGCAAGCAGAGCGCCGCAGCGGAGCCCCCCCGAGCTCCGCTGCGGCGCTCTGCTTGCCCCCGTTGCACCGGGGCTCTTACGGAACCCTGTCCACTTCTCTCTTCTCCCTGGTCTTCTCCGTGGTCTTCTCCGTCCGATGCGACGCGCATGCCACGCCCCGGGCCGGCAGGGCTGGAACCTTTGTGCACGCCTGCGCTGAAGGCTTCGCGCGGCTCGCCGCCTGGTTTCTGGACACACGGCCATGCCACCGCGCGATGCGATGAGGGGCAAAACAAGCCGCCGCCGACATGTGCTTCCGTCAACGGTACTCGTTGCGTGCCCGCTACGCGATCGAAGCGGCGGAGTCGAGTCGAGCGCCGTGTGTGATTTTCTCGCGCGCTGAGAGCAACGATCGTGAAACAGCCTGTTCACATGGATTCGTGATCATCCGGATCCGCGAGCGGTAAGCGGGCTCAGCAAGCGGCTGACCTGCGCTCCGTCCTCGCGCCAAACTTGTCGAGATTGCTCGCATGCGAGAACGGCGGAAGCGGGTAGATTGGGCGTATGGTCTGGACATTCGGGGCTTACCTCCTGGTCGCGCTGGCCCTCGTGGTGCTGGGGGCGATCGGGCTGTGGGCGCACCTCTTTTACTGGGTCAAGCGGCTGACCTTCCCGCTCGAGTACAGCGTGGAAGAGGTCCTGCGGACCGAGGACGGCGCGCCGATCGAGATCCGCCGCGTCCCGGTCCCGCCCGGTGCGGCGGTGCAGCCGGACCTGCCGCCGATCCTCCTGGTCCACGGGATCGCCGCGAACCATAGAAACCAGGACATCCACCCCGATTACTCGCTGGCCCGACACCTCGCCACGCTGGGACGCGACGTGTGGCTGCTGACCTTGCGGAGCGGCCGCCTCCTCACCCGCCTTGAGCGCCGCAGCGTCCGCTTCTCGGCCATGGTCCGGTACGATCTGCCCTGCGCCTTCGACGCCATCCTGAAGCGCACAGGCGCCCGTTCGCTCGACTATGTCGGCTTCTCGATGGGCGGCATGCTCCTCTATGCCGCGCTGGGCCGGAGCGTGCCGGAGGGTCGGGTGCGCCGCGTCGTCGTCGTCGGGTCTCCGGGCCGCTTCACCACGCCGACGCGCCTCATGCGCTTTCTGCCGGGCCGGCTGCTCCCGGGCGTGCCGCTCCGCTTCATGGCACGCAGCGTCGCGTTCGCCTCGGAGTGGCTGCCGACGCCGATTCACCACGCTGTTGCCAATCCGCGCAACGTGCCCCCCGGCGTCACGCGGCTCGCGCTCGTCAACTGCATCGAGGACATCCCCGCTGCGCTGAACGCGGACTTCGCCGCCTGGCTGGCGAGCGACGGAGAGATCCGCGTCGACGGAGAGAGGGTCCTCGACGGCCTCGCGTCCGTCGCGGCGCCGGCCCTGTTCATCGCGGGCAGCGCCGACAGGATAGCCCCCGTCTCGTCGGTGCGCGCCGCGTTCGACGCGTGGGGGCGCGAGCACCCGGAGACGCCGAAGCGGTTTCTCGTGCTCGGGCGCGATTTCGGGGCGCGGGAAGATTACGGACACGGCGACCTGGCTGTAGGCGCCTATACCGGTGTCGAGCTCTTCGAGCCGATCGCCCGCTTCCTCGGCCCGGAGCGGCAGCCCGAAGACGCGCCGGGGCCCGAGACGGGCGCTCCGGCGCTGGAGGCCATCCAGGCACGTCAACCGACCTCCGACGAGGCCGAGCCGCTGCCGGACGTCCCGGCCGCGTGACGCCTGTGTCCCGCGCGGTCGCCTCACGTATTCCGCCGGGCCGCTCCTCGTGCGCGGCCCGAGCGCTCCATCTCACCTAGGCCCGTCCGAGTGCGTGGAGGTCGAACGAGCGCGCGCCCCATGCGCGGTGATCCCTGATTGCAGAGCGAAAGCGAAGAGGCGTACCCTCGGAGTGCCTCAAAGCCACAAGGTGACCGGGGTATCCGCCAAAGGAAGTTCATGAGTCAACCCGGATTGCGCTCCAGGTTCGATCTGTCGTCCACAGCGCTCCGGCTGACGGCAGCTGCCCTCCTCGTCTGCTCTGCGTCCTGCGCGCAGGAAGTCAGCTCGAACATCTCGTGCGATGACGGCCTCGCGCTGTGCGGCGGCGCGTGCACCGACACGCAGGCCGATCCCGGCAACTGCGGCGACTGCGACAGCGTCTGCGCGAGCGGGCAGCGGTGCGAGGCGGGCGAGTGCGTCGGCGCGGACGACGGAGCCGGCGGGAGCGGCGCGGGCGGCGGCGATGACCTCGGATCGAGCGGGACCGGCGGGGCGCTGTGCGCACCCGGCCTCGCGCTGTGCAGCGGGGACTGCGTCGACCTCGACATCCACCCGCATCATTGCGGGGGCTGCGGCCAGGCGTGCCCGATCGGGCAGCCGTGCGAGCACGGCGCCTGCCGCTGCGACGCCGGCCTCGCGGCGTGCGACGGCGGCTGCGCGGACCTGTCGAATGATCCGCTGCATTGCGGGAGCTGCGAGGTCCGGTGCGCCTTCGACCAGACGTGCATGGACGGGGCGTGCCTCTGCAACGAGGGCCTCACGGACTGCGACGGCAGGTGCGTCGTTCTGGCGAGCGACCTGGCGCACTGCGGCGCGTGCGGCGCGGCGTGCGACGCGGGGCTGGTCTGCCAGGCGGGCACGTGCACCTGCGTCGTTGGCGAGCACGAGGACATCGGCTCGACGGTCCCGCAGGTCGTGAGGGGCACAACGCTCGACGCAGGCACCTATTTCGGGCTCGCCTGCGTGGCCGCCGGCTCGACCGAGGTCGTCTACAGGTTCAGGGCGGAGGAGCTCGGCAGGTACAGGTTCGATACCGCCGGGTCGAGCTACGACACCGCCATCGCCGTCCTCGGCTCCGCCGTCTGCGACGAGCTCGCGTGCAACGACGAGCGCGGGGACGCCGAGGCGGCCGTCTCGGTGGTCCTCGATGAAGGGGAGGAGGTCCTCGTCGTCGTGTCGGGCTACAACGGCGCGCAAGGCGACTTCGTTTTGAGCATCGACCGGGCGGCGCCGCCGGTCTGCCCGGTGGGCAACATCGATCCGACTCTCCCGCAGGCGGTCAGCGGCGACACCTGGATGCGCGACGATGCCCTCGTGCCGAGCTGCGGCTCGCTCGACACCCCCGACGCGAGCTACACGTTCACCGCGCCGCACGCCGGCAGGTACATCTTCGACACGGCCGGCTCCTCGTACGATACCGTCCTCGAGCTGCGCAACGGGACCTGCACCGGCTCGGTGATCTCCTGCAACGACAACATCTCGGCGGGCACGACGTCGCGCATCGTCACGAACCTCACCGCGGGCCAGACGGTGGTCGCGATCGTCGATGGCGTCGCCGGCGAGTCGGGGCCATTCACGCTCAACGTCACCGAGTACGCGGGGCCGTCGTGCCCGGAGCTCGTTCTCGGCACCACGTTCCCGCAGCGGGTGACGGGCACCACCGCGATCCTGGATCGCGAGAGCGCCCTCTCGGCGTCCTGCGGCAGCGGCGCCGGCCCCGAGGTCACCTATGCGTTCACCGCGCCGGCGGACGCGCTCTACACCTTCGACACCTTCGGCTCCGCCTTCGACACGGTCCTCCACCTCCGCGACGGCACGTGCAGCGGGCCGAGCCTCGGGTGCAACGACGACTCGTCCGACCTGCAATCGCAGGTGAAGGCGCTGCTCGAAGAGGGGCAGACGATCGTCGTTGTCGTGGACGGCTTCAGCAGCTCGGCCTCCGGCGCCTTCACGCTCAACGTGAGCCAGACCATGGCCCCTCCGTGCCCGCAGATCGATCTCGGGTCGACGGCGCCTCAGACCGTGACCGGGACGACCGTGGAGGCGGTGGACATCCTGCGCCCGACCTGCGGCAACGCCGGCGGCCGCGAGGCGACCTACAGCTTCACCGCGCCAGTGACCGGCACGTACATCTTCGACACGTTCGGATCGAGCTTCGACACGACCCTCTCCGCGCTCGAGGGCACCTGCTCCGGGGCCACGATCCGATGCAACACCGACGCGGCGGGAGGCCAGCAGTCGCGGCTGACGCTGGAGCTCGAGGAGGAGCAGACGATCCTCCTCCTCGTGGACGGCGGTTCGGCGAGCGCGTCGGGCGATTTCACGCTCAACGTCGATCGGTTCGCCGGCGGCGGGATCTGCTCGGCGCCCATCGATCTCGGCTCCCGCTTCCCGCAGGTCGTCACGGGGAGCACCGTGGAGCAGCCCGAGTCGGTCACCCCGACCTGCGGCTCCTCGAACGCTCCAGAGATGATTTACAGCTTCACCGCGCCGGACCGCGGGACGTACATGTTCAATACGTTCGGCTCGAGCTTCGACACGATCCTCCAGATCTTGAATGGGAGCTGCGGGGGGACGTCGCTCGGGTGCAACGACGACTCGGGCGGTCTGCAGTCGCGTGTCTTCGCCGATCTGGCCGCCGGTCAGACCGCCTTCATCGCCGTCGACGGTCGCGACACCAGCGCCGGCGACTACGTGCTCCAGGTGGACCGGTTCCTCGGCCCGGGGACCTGCTCGACGGCGATCGACCTCGGATCGGAGCTGCCGCTCACCAGGACCGGCACGACGTCGAACCATCCCAACTCGGTGGCGCCGAGCTGCGTGACCGGAGCGAACGCTCCTGAAATGGTGTTCACCTACACCGCCCCGGTCAGCGGCAGGTACGTCATCGACACGATCGGCTCGTCGTTCGATACCGTCCTTCACGTGCACACGAGCGGCTGCAGGGGCCTCGAGCTCGGCTGCAACGACAGCTCGGGCGACTCCGGAGCGTCACGGCTCATTCGAAGGTTCAACGCCGGTCAGGTCATCACCGTGGTCGTCGACGGATACGGCGCGGCGTCGGGCAACTTCACGCTGCACATCTCCCCCGCCGATCCGTGAGAATGCGCCGCGCGCCCCCGCCCGTTGCGGATACCTCGGCCATGGGCGTATTCTGGGATGCGACTCGTTATCCGCTCCGCCTCGAACGGCCAGGTACCCCCAAGGATGGATATGAACAGACCCGGATTGCGCCCCAGGCCCGCCCTGTCGTCCGCTGCGTTGCTCCTGGTCGCAGGGGTTGTCCTGGCGGCGTCCTGCGCCGAGAGCTCCAACGCGCCGAACCCGTGCACGGACAGGCAGTCGCAGTGCGGAGGCCTGTGCGTCGATATCCAGACGAGCGATGAGCATTGCGGCGGATGCGGCAACGTCTGCGAGGCGGAGCATCGCTGCGCGGAGGGCCGCTGCGTCGAGGACGACGACCTCGGAGAGGGCGGGGGGACCGACGGGTGCAGCGAGGGCTGGGCCGAATGCGGCGGCCGCTGCGTGGACCTCGAGGCCGACCCGCGGAACTGCGGCGATTGCGAGGTCCGGTGCGCGGCGGAGCAGGTCTGCGAAGACGGCGCCTGCGCCTGCGCCGCCGGCCTCACGGAGTGCGCCGGCGCCTGCGTGGACGTGCTGAGCGACAGGACCCACTGCGGTACCTGCGCGTCCAGCTGCTCGCCCGCCCAGCTGTGCGTCGAGGGCGCCTGCTCCTGCTCCGAAGGTCTCACGGACTGCGGCGGCTCGTGCGCCAACCTGCAGACGAGCGAGCAGCACTGCGGCGCCTGCGGGGTCGCGTGCGAGCGAGGGGCGTCCTGTCAGGAAGGCGCCTGCTCCTGCGTCATCGGCACGCACGACGTGATCGACGACTCGTTCCCGCAGACCGTGATGGGGACCACCGTCGCGGGCGAGGCGAACTACGGGCTCGCGTGCGTGGCGGCCGGCTCGTCGGAGCGGGTCTACCTCTTCACGCCCGCCGAGGCGGGGAGATACACGCTGGACACCTTCGGATCCAGCTTCGATACGGCCCTTGGCGTGGTGGGGGCGACCACCTGCGCTCAGCTCGCCTGCAACGATGACAGCGGGAGCCCCCAGTCCAAGGTCCGCGCGGTCATCGGGGCGGGTGAGCCGGTCTTGATCGTCGTGACCGGCTTCGACGGATCGGATGGCGACTTCACGCTCCACCTGTCGAAGGCCGGGCCGCCGGTCTGCCCTTCGGGGGACGTCGGCGACGCGCTCCCGAAGACCTTCACCGGCGACACCGACCTGCTCGGCGACGCCATCACGCCGAGCTGCGGCCACACGGGCGGCCCCGACGCGAGCTATACCTTCACGGCGCCGGCAGACGGGAAATACGTATTCGATACCTTCGGCTCCGAGTTCAACACCATCCTGGAGCTGCAAGACGGCGGGTGCAATGGTGAGGTGCTCGCCTGCAACGACGACTCGCGAGAAGGGTCGCAGTCGCGCGTCGCGGTGGATCTCCACGCCGGTCAGACGATCGTGGCCGTCGTCGATGGATTCGAGACCGCGGGGGGGCCCTATAAGCTGAACATCGCCGCGTGGGAGCCGCCCCCGTGCCCCATGCTGGATCTTGGCTCGACCTACCCGCAGTCGGTGACGGGCAACACGTCGGGCCTCGACAACCACCTCGAGTCGCCCTGCGCCATGAGCGACAGCCCCGAGGTCAGCTACAGCTTCACGGCCCCCATCGACGGCCGGTATACATTCGACACGATCGGGTCGAGCTTCGACACGGTGCTCCACGTTCACGACGGCAGCTGCACGGGCCCCTCCCTGGGCTGCAACGACAACGGGATGGCCTCGTCCCAGGCGGTGGTGGCAACGCCGCTCTCGGCGGGACAGACAGCGTATGTGGTCGTGGAAGGCGCGTCCGGTGACTCCGGCGCCTACAAGCTCAACGTGAGCGGCATCCCGGCGCCCCCGTGCCCGGCGAACGAGCTCGAGCCGGCCGTCCCGCTGGTCGTGACGGGGACGACCGACGGCCTCGGCGACTTCGTGATCGCGCCCTGCGGCGTGCCCGGCGGCGCCGAGGCGACCTACAAGTTCGTCGCCCCGGTCGATGGAGTCTATGTCTTCGATACGTTCGGCTCGAGCTTCGACACGGTCGTTCACGTGCACGACGGCACGTGCCGTGGCCCGTCGCTCGGTTGCAACAACAACACCACGGGCCCCCAGTCGCGGGTGGCGGTGCCGCTCGTCGCGGGGCAGGAGACCGTCGTCGTGGTCGATGGCTCCGGGCCGGCCGCCTCGGGCACGTTCACGCTCAACATCAACCTGTTCGACGCCGAAGCCACCTGCGCGAAGCCCATCGACCTCGGCTCGACGGTCCCGCAGACCGTGTCGGGCTCGACGTTGCTCCAGCCGAACTCCGCCGCGCCGAGCTGCACGACGTCGAGCGGCAACGACCGGGTCTACCGCTTCACCGCGCCGGCGGACGGGACGTACATCATCGACACGGTGTCCTCGACCTTCGACACCGTCCTCCACGTGCACGACGGCGACGGATGCACCGGCACCGAGCTCGCATGCAACGACAACGCGAGCGCGTTCGCCTCGCGGGTGAGCGTGACCCTCACCGCGGGCCAGGTGATCACGATCATCGGCGACAGCCGGCCGTCCTCCTCCGGCAACCTCGTGCTGCACATCAACGCCGAGCCCGAGCCCTAGACCCGGCCTGGCCGGTCGGGGATCGACCCGGAGGAGGAACCGCCAAGGCGCCAAGAGCGCCAGGAGACAAGAGAGCTGGAAAAATCTCTTCTTGGCGTCCTTGGCGCCTTGGCGGTTGATTTCCCTCTCCTCTGAGAACCATTGCTGGCCCGCGTCGAACAGAGCCGGGGTGGGGATCGGCTCATGCGACGCTCGCCGGCGGCGCGCCCTCGACCGGTTCGGCCCTTGGCCCCGGGGGGTGAGGTGTCTGGCTGGGCCGGGCCGCCCGCTGCGCCGCCTCGGCCGAGGGGCAAGCGGAAAAGGCGAAGCTCGAGGCGCGGTGGGGGCAGGTGGACCGGCGTGGCGCGATGGATGACGGATGGCGGCGGCGGCCCGCGATGCGCGTGCGCGATGCGCGTTCCCTAGGAGTTTTCTTGAGAGAAGCGCGCGCCCGTGCGAGTCTCGCCCCCTGGGACACGCGTCCGTCATCCGGGACGCGCCCCCTGTGATCCGGGTCGAATCATGCCAAAGGAACGCGTGTTCTCCCTCGATGCCGTCCGGACCGACGGCTGGTTCGAGCGCATAGGCGACGGCATCGGCAGCTTCCAGGCGCTCTGTGAGATCGTGGGCGAGGCGTTCTTTGCCTTCTCGATGATTACCGGCGCCCGCATCACGGCGCTCACCGTCGACCGCCGCAACCCGGACAACACGCTTGTCGACTTCGTTATCGCGCCGCCGGGCGAGGAGGAGATCGACGGCGACGTCCAGCGGCTCACGCTCGCCGACTTCCGCCACCGCCTCGTCGGCGCCCTCCTCACGGAGGACACGACGCCGCAGGCCCCCGAGCGCGACACCGACCTCGAGGGCATCCAGCTCCACATCGGCGTCCGCTACCTGCTGCTCGCCCCGCTCTACGGCTACAGCCTCCGCAAGCTCTCGGTCGAGGGGAAGACCTCGCGCCTCCTCTTGCTGCGCGACGGCATCGAGGAGACGCACGAGCTCAACGAGTTCCGCGCCCGCATCCGCTCGCACGTGCGCGACGAGCTCGAGCGCGCCTCGGCCGGCGCGCGCTCCGCCATCGACCTCACCAAGGTCGCGGAGGCCGAGGTCGCCTCGCAGCGCGGCGACTTCCCGAAGGTGATCCAGCTGCTCGGCACCTGGCCGGCGCCGCTCGCGATCTTCCTGCGCACCCCCGAGGGGCAGATGCTCACCCCGGACGCCCGCAGCCTGATCGCCAAGGGGCTCGGCCTGCTCGGCACCGCGTGCGTCAAGCTCGGCGAGGAGCACCAGGGCGAGGAGGTCATGCGCCTCGCGGTCCAGTACGCGCACGACGGGGCCGCGGCGGGCGACATCTTCCGCCGGCTGGGCGAGGCCATGCTCGAAGACGGCCGGGCGGGCGAGGCCATCGGCCCCCTCCGGCGCGCCGCGAACCTCGGCGCCCCGCCGAAGCACATCTGGCCGCTCCTCGCGCGGGCGTTCGTGCACCGCAAGAAGTACGTGGCCGCGCTCGCCTGCGTCCGCGAGGCGCGGAGCGTCGGCGTGGCGGACGCCGAGATGGTGGAGGAGATCCGGGAGATCGAGGCCAGCCTGGGGACGGCGCTCACCGCGTGGAGAGGGCTGGTCCTCGTGGCGAACCGCTCCTAGGGTTACGGCCCCGCCGGTTGACCGACCGCCTCCATTGACACCCCCGCGGCGGCCGACTAGATCCGGCGCGGATTAAGCCGGGATCGCTCGGATTTTTGCTGTTTCAGGCAGCAATCGCCGCGTCGCTCTCACCTTGTTGGTCTGCATGGTTCGGGGCCGCGGGCCCTGAGGTCTCGCCCGAGACGCCGCGCGCCGCGGCGAGGCGGTCGACCCTCCCCGGGGCCGACCCGTAGGAGTGCTCTCTCGATGGCCACCTACATCCCCTTGTTCCTGCTGTTTCTCGTCGCCGCGGTCATCGCGCTCGCGATGTTCACGCTGACGTCGTTCCTCGGTCCGAGGAACCCGACGCCCGAGAAGATGATGCCGTACGAGTGCGGCAGCGACTCGACGGGCGGGCGATTCGTCAAGCCGAGCGTGAAGTTCTACCTGACGGCGATCCTCTTCGTCGTGTTCGACATCGAGGCGGTGCTCATCTACCCGTGGACGGTCCAGTTCCGCTCCCTGGGGTGGACGGGCCTCGCGACGATGAGCTCGTTCGTCGCGATGCTCGTCGTCGTGCTCGTGTACGTGTGGAAGAAGGGAGCTCTGGAATGGGAGAAGTGAAGGGCGGAGGCTCCTCGACGCGGGTGTTGGAGGGCTCCGAGCACGGGTTCGCGACCACGCGCCTGGACGCTTTGCTCAACTGGGCGAAGAAGTACTCCCTGTTCCAGTACCCGTTCGTGACGGCCTGCTGCGGCATGGAATACATGGCCATGGCGAGCCCGCGCTTCGACATGGCGCGGTTCGGCGCCGAGGTGCCGCGCTTCTCGCCGCGCCAGGCCGACCTGCTCTGGGTGGTGGGGACCATCAGCCAGCGCCAGGCGCCCGCGCTCCGGCGCATCTACGAGCAGATGGCGGACCCGAAGTGGGTGCTCGCCTTCGGCACGTGCGCCTCGTGCGGCGGCTTCTACGACAACTACACGACCGTCGCCGGCATCGACAAGATCATCCCCTGCGACGTCTACGTGCCGGGGTGCCCGCCGCGCCCCGAGGCGGTGCTCGACGGCCTCTTGCTGCTCCAGGACAAGATCGCGCGCGGCGACCGCGCGCCGGCGATCGTCAAGCCACGCGAGGACCCGGCGCAGACCGCGGAGCGCCTCGTCACCCTCCAGCGCAAGGAGCGGAGCCAGCCATGAGCAAGAAGGTCCTCGAGATCCTCACGGCGCAGTTCCCCGGCGCCGTCCTGGAGACGCACTCGCAGTTCGGCGACGACACGGCCGTGCTCGACCCGGCGGTGTGGCGCGACGCCGCCCTCTTCCTCCGCAACGACCCGCGGACCCGGATGAACATGTTCATCGACCTCACGGCGGTCGACTACCTCTGGCGCGGCGACGTGCCCCGCTTCGAGGTGGTCTGCCACCTGCGCTCGCTCGAGAAGAACCACCGCGTCCGGATCAAGGCGCGCGTGGGCGACGAGGAGGGCAACGGCGCCGAGATCGACTCCGTCGTGTCGGTGTGGAAGGGCGCGGACTGGTTCGAGCGCGAGTGTTACGACCTGCTCGGCATCGTCTTCCGGGGGCACCCGGACCTCCGGCGCATCCTGATGTACCCCGAGTTCGAGGGGCACCCGCTGCGCAAGGATTACCCGGCCGACCGCATCCAGCCGCTCATCCCGTTCCGGGAGGTGCCGAACATCGGCAAGCTGCCGCCGTTCGGCCCGGACGAGGGCATGGCCTTCGGCCGCCAGACGCACGACTTCGCGCGGCTCGACCCCGGGACGGGGGCGTCGCTCGAGTCGACCGGCGGGGATGAGGCCGCAAACAACGGCAAACCGCAGGGCATCGGCGTGGGTGCGCTGCAGGAGCGAAGCTGACCGATGGAACCCCTGGATCGCGATCTGGACGAGGCCGCGCTCGATCTGCCGAGCGAGCCGATGCTCCTCAACATGGGGCCGTCCCACCCGGCGATGCACGGCACGGTGCGGATCGTGCTCGAGCTGTCCGGCGAGACGATCAACAAGGCCGACGTGCAGATCGGCTACCTGCACCGCGGCTTCGAGAAGATGTGCGAGCGCGGCACGTGGACGCAGGTCTTCCCGTACGTCGACCGGCTCAACTACGTCTCGCCGATGCTCAACAACGTCGGCTTCGCGCTGGCGGTCGAGAAGATGCTCGGCGTCACGGTCCCCGAGCGCTGCCAGTACTACCGCGTGATCCTCGGCGAGCTGGCGCGCATCTGCGATCACATGATCTGCAGCGGCGCCATGGCCATGGAGCTCGGCGCCTTCACGCCGTTCCTCTACCTGTGCCGTGCGCGCGAGATCTTCTGGGAGATCTTCGAGGAGGAGACGGGGGCGCGCCTGACGCACAGCTTCGGCCGCGTCGGCGGCATGGCGCGGCCGCCCACGCCCGACTTCAAGGCGATGGTGCGGGTGGGCCTCGCGCGCGTGCTCACGCTCATCAGCGACGCCGAGAAGCTCATCCTGAAGAACCGCATCTTCCTCGATCGCCTCGACGGCATCGGGCGGATCTCGCAGGAGGACGCCCTCGCGCTCGGCTGGACCGGCGTCGTGCTCCGGGCGACCGGCGTGCCGTACGACGTGCGCCGCGCGAACCCGTACATGGTCTACGACCGCTTCGAGTTCGACGTGCCGGTCGGCACGCGGGGCGACAACTACGACCGGTTCATGTGCCGCCAGGAGGAGATCCGCCAGGCGGCGAGGATCATCGAGCAGGCGCTCGATCAGATGCCCGACGAGGGCCCGATCAACATCGACGATCCGCGGATCGTGCTGCCGCCGAAGGAGGAGGTCTACACGACCATCGAGGCGACCATCCAGCACTTCAAGATCGTCATGGAGGGCATCAAGGTGCCCGCCGGCGAGTGCTACTCGTACACCGAGGCCGGCAACGGCGAGCTCGGCTTCTACCTGGTGTCCGACGGCAGCGGCACGCCCTACCGCGTCCGCATCCGCCCGCCGTGCTTCGCCACGACGCAGGGGCTCTCCCAGCTCATCACCGGGCTGATGATCCCCGACGTCGTGCCGACCTTCGGCTCCCTCAACATGATCGGCGGGGAGTGCGACCACTAGCGACGGCGCTCCCGTCATCGACCTAAGGAAGCTGGGGCCCCCGCGGCCCCGCCGGGAATCGAGAGCACGATGCCTACGATCAAGATCGACGGAAGGGAGATCCCCTTCGAGAGCGGTGACACGATCATCCGGGCGGCGCACCGCGCCGGGATCGACATCCCCCATTACTGCTGGCACCCGGGCCTCAGCGTCGCCGCCAACTGCCGGATGTGCCTGGTCGAGGTGCTGCCGCCGCCCGGGAGGCCGGCGATGAGCCTCGACATCCTCCGGTGGGACGCGGCGAAGCAGGACTACGTGCCGGCGGCCAAGCCGAAGCTCCAGCCGGCCTGCCAGATGGCCTGCGCGAACGGCATGGAGGTGCTGTCCGACGGCAGCGATCACGTGTCCGAGGCGCGCTCGGCGGTGCAGGAGCTCCTGCTCCTGAACCACCCGGTCGACTGCCCGATCTGCGATCAGGCCGGCGAGTGCCGCCTCCAGGACTACTGGCTCGAGCACCAGCGCAAGGGCAAGCGGATGCACCAGGAGCCGGTCCACAAGCCGAAGGCGGTCACCTTCGGCCCGACCATCGTCTACGACGCCGAGCGCTGCATCGTCTGCACGCGGTGCATCCGCGTCTGCAACGAGCTCGCGCGGGATCCGGTGCTCTCGATCCGCGAGCGCGGCAACCTCGGGGAGATCACGGTCTCGCCGGGGCGCGAGCTCGACCACAACTACACGCTGATGACCGAGCACGTCTGCCCGGTCGGCGCGCTCACGTCGCGCGACTTCCGGTTCAAGGCGCGGGTCTGGTTCCTCCGCAGCGCCCGGACCATCTGCCAGGGCTGCGCGACGGGCTGCAACGCCTACCTCGACTACGATCCGCGCAACAACACGCCGTACCGGCACCGCCCGCGCGAGAACATGGCGGTCAACACGTACTGGATGTGCGACGACGGCATGCTGTCGTACCGGCACGCGGTCGACGGGCGGCTGCTCACGGCGCTCGTCGGCAACGACGACGCGAGCATCGAGGACGCGCTCGCCGCGGCCAAGGAGCAGCTCGGCGGCCACGCCGACGACCCGTCGCGGGTCGCGATCGTCCTGTCGGCCCAGCACTCGAACGAGGACAACTTCGCGCTCTACCACCTCGCCACGACCTACCTCGGCGCGACCGATTTCTTCGTGTCGGGCAGGCCGCTCGGCCAGGGCGACGACATCCTGATCAGCGAGGACAAGAACCCGAACACCCGCGGAGCCGTGCAGATCGCGGCGGTGACCCCGCCGCGCCCGGTCGCGGAGCTGCTCCAGGGGATCGCGTCGGGGCAGTACGCGTACGTCGTCGCCCTCGGGTCGGACCTCGAGGTCGACGCGGGCGAGGCGCAGCGGGCGCTCTCGCGGCTCAAGGGGGTGGTGACGATCGCCGCCCACGAGGGGCCGCTGGCGAAGGCGGCGCGCGTCGCGCTGCCGGCGTGCTCCTGGGCCGAGGCCGAGGGGACGTACGTGAACAGGAACGGCCTGGCGCAGCGGAGTGAGCGGGCGTTGCTCCCGCACGGCGACGCGCGCCCGGCCTGGGAGCTCATCGGCCGGCTCGGGCGCACGCTCGGGTACGAGACCGGGTGGAAGACCCTCGCCGAGCTGCGCCGCGCGATGCCGCCCGGCGCGGTCGCGGGGGCGGGCGCGCCGGCCGCGGTGCTCGGCGCCGCGCCCCCCGCGCACACCGCGGCGGCGACCGCTGTCGCCGACGGGTCGCGCGTCGAGCCGAAGAAGACGGAGGCCACGGCATGACTGTCGTCGAGCTCGTTCTCGCGATCGTGAAGATTCTCATCGTCGTCATGTTCCTGCTGAACATGGCGGCGATCGCCACCTGGGCCGACCGGCGCCAGGGCGCGATGGTGCAGGACCGCGTCGGCCCGAACCGGGCGGTCGTCTACCTGCCGGCCATGATCGTGCGCGGCATCGTGTTCTTCCCGCCGGCGCTGCTCGGGGCGCTCGCCGTGTTCACGGCGACGCGCGCGATGTCCGCGCCGGCCGCCGTCGAGGCGCTGGTGATCGGCGCGCAGTTCGCGGTCTTCGTGACCTGGCTCGGCCTGCTCGTGTTCTGCGCGGCGGCCCGCCGGGGCGGCCCGATCAACGCGGCCGAGGAGGCGCTCGCCCGCTTCGACCCCCGCAGCATCTTCTACGCGGGCGTCATGGCCCACGTGCTGGCCTTCTTCGTCACGCAGGCGGTCCCGCTCTCGGCGGCGCCCACCGCCGCGCGGGTCGTGTGCGTGCTGCTCGGCGCGCTGCTCGTCGTGACGGGCGCGTACACCGCGCTGCGCGTGCCCGAGGGCAAGGTGCCGCTGCGCCTGCTCGGCACGCTCCACGCCGCGGCCGACGCGATCAAGATGATCTGGAAGGAGGACTTCATCCCGCCGAAGGGCGATCGCCTCCTCCACTCGCTCGCGCCGCTGCTCGCGATGTTCCCGGCGCTCGTGACGTTCGCGGTCATTCCCTTCGGCGACAAGCTCTGCTTCGAGGACAACGGCGACGGGGTCTTCGGCTTCGGTGACCTGCCGCTCCTCAAGCGGACGGTCGACCAGGCGTTCACGTGCAGCGGCCACGTCGCGAACCTCCAGGTCGCCGACCTCAACGTCGGCATCCTCTACATCTTCGCGATGGCGGGCACCGGCATCATCGGCGCCGCGCTCGCCGGCTGGGCGAGCGACAACAAGTTCTCGCTGCTCGGCGGCCTGCGCGCCGCGAGCCAGATGGTCAGCTACGAGGTCGCGATGGGCCTCAGCGTCGTCGGGCTGTTCATGATCTACAGCAGCGTCCGGCTCGGCGACATGGTGCAGTGGCAGGCCGAGCACGCGTGGGGGATCTTCGTCCAGCCGTTCGCGTTCTTCCTGTTCCTCGCGGCCCTCGCGGCCGAGACGAAGCGCATCCCGTTCGACCAGCCCGAGGGCGAGAGCGAGATCGTCGCCGGCTACTTCGTCGAGTACTCCGGGATGAAGTTCGGCATGTTCATGACGGGCGAGTACGTGGAGCTCATCACGTCGAGCGCGCTCCTCGTGACGCTCTTCTTCGGCGGCTACCACCTGCCGTTCCTGGACCGCGACGGCATCAACGTCGTCTTCGGCGAGACGGTGCTGTTCCAGTACAAGATGACCCACCTCGCCGTGAGCCTGACGTACGTCCTCGCGTTCTTCGGCAAGACGATCCTCATGACGTGGGTGCAGGTCTTCTTCCGCTGGACGCTGCCGCGCTTCCGTTACGACCAGGTGATGCGGCTCGGGTGGACGAAGCTCCTGCCGCTCACGCTCGTCAACATGATGGTGACGGGCATCGTGCTGCTGGCCGTCGACTCGGCGCCCGAGGGGCTCCGCAGCGGCCTCCAGGTCGCCGCGGACGTCTCCCACGCGGTCGTCGCCGTCGGCGGGTTCGCGGCGGTCGTGGCGCTCATCGCCGGCCTCCTCGAGCCGATCGAGCGCCAGCGCACCCTCGCTTCAACCTCTGCCCGGTTCGCCGCCGCGGCGGGGGGCACCAAGGCGTCGCCGCAGCAGGCGTAGAGGAGGATCCCATGGCGAGAGCTACCCCGAGCAACCCCTGGACGAAGCCGGCCGGCAGGCCGGTCGTCGGCAAGCCGGTGCCGCGTCCTGTCCGGAGCGCCGACGTGCAGGCCTACATCCCCGAGATCGTCAGGGGGATGGGGATCACGATGAGGCACTTCTTCAAGAACACGAAGGAGATGGTGCTCGGCCAGAAGCCCGACCCGGTGCTCCACTCGCTCGAGCCGGGGGTGACGACGATCAGCTACCCCGAGGAGAAGCGCCCCTACCCGGAGCGCTTCCGGGGCATCCACCGGCTCACGCTGCGCGACGACAACTCGCCCCGCTGCGTCGCGTGCCTCTGCTGCTCGACCGCGTGTCCGGCGCAGTGCATCGCGATCGAGCCGGCCGAGTACCCGGCGGGCGATCGGCGGCAAGGCTACGAGCGGTACCCGAGCAGCTTCGTCATCGACGAGCTCCGCTGCATCTTCTGCGGCTACTGCGTCGAGGCGTGCCCCGTCGACGCCATCCGCATGGACACGGGCCTCCACGCGGTGCCCTACGACTCGCGCGAGCAGTTCATCTACCGGCGCGATCTCCTCATGAGCCTGTCCGATCGCACGGGCTCGCGCCTGACGGCGAACACGCGCCACGAGCCGGGCGACCCCACGCACCCCGGCCTGTCGCGCGAAGCCGCGGATCACTGAGCCAGCCTCGCCCGGCGGCGCCGGGGGGCCTCTCGCCGGGGCGTGGTTCTGCTAGAAGAGCGGGCCATGGCGACGACGTACGGCTCCTTCGAGGCGGTCATCGGGCTCGAGGTCCACGCGCAGCTCCTCACCCGCACCAAGGCGTTCTGCGGCTGCGCGACAAGCTTCGGCGACCCGCCGAACACGCACACCTGCCCGGTCTGCCTCGGCCTGCCGGGCGCGCTCCCGGTGCTGAACCGCGAGGCGGTCCGGATGGCCGTGAGCGCCGCGCTCGCGCTCGGCTGCGCCGTCCAGGAGAGCAGCATCTTCGCGAGGAAGAACTACTTCTACCCGGACCTCCCCAAGGGCTTTCAGCTCAGCCAGTACGACCGGCCGCTCGCGCTGCGCGGCGTGCTCGAGATCGAGACCGAGGCGGGGAAGCGGCGGGCGGGGATCACGCGCGTCCACATGGAGGAGGACGCCGGCAAGAACCTCCACGGCCTCGGGGGCCTGTCGGTCGTCGATCTCAACCGCGCCGGCACGCCGCTCATCGAGATCGTCGGCGAGCCCGACCTCCGCTCGGGCGTCGAGGCGGCCGAGTACCTGAAGCGGCTGCGCGAGATCCTGATGTTCATCGGCGTGAACGACGGCAACCTCGAGCAGGGCAGCTTCCGCTGCGACGCCAACGTCTCGGTCCGCAAGGTCGGGGAGACGAAGCTCGGCACGCGCACCGAGCTCAAGAACATCAACTCGTTCCGCTTCGTCGTCGAGGCGATCGACCTCGAGATCCGCCGGCAGATCGCGCTCATCGAGCAGGGCGGCCGGGTGCGGCAGCAGACCCGCGGGTACAACGCCGAGAAGAAAGAGACGTACCTCCTCCGCGACAAGGAGAACGAGTCCGGCTACCGCTATTTCCCCGAGCCGGACCTGCCGCCGCTCGTCGTGGACGAGGCGTTCCTCGCCGAGGTGCGCGCCGCGCTCCCGGAGCCGCCGGCCGACAAGCGCCGCCGCTTCGCCGAGTCGCTCGGGCTCACCCCGTACGCGGCCTCGGTCCTGAGCGGCCACCCGCGGATCGCGGCGTTCTTCGAGGAGGCGGCGCGCCTCCACGGCGACGCGGTGAAGGTCGCGAACTTCGTCCAGGGCGAGGTGCTGCGCGACACCCGCACCACGGGCCTGTCGGCCGCGTTCCCGGTCTCCCCGGCGCAGGTGGCCGCGCTGCTCCGCCTCGTCGACGAGGGGGCGATCAGCGGCAAGCAGGCCAAGGAGGTGTACACGGAGGTGGCCGGCACCGACAGGGCGCCCGGCGACATCGTCCGCGACAAGGGGATGGCCGTGATGAGCGACGCCGGCGCGATCGAGGCGATCGCCGCGTCGATCATCGCCGCGAACGAGAAGCAGGCGGCGGCGTACCGCGCCGGCAAGACCGCGCTGCTCGGCTTCTTCGTCGGGCAGATCATGAAGAAGACGGGGGGCAGCGCGAACCCGGCCGTCGTGAACGACGTGCTCAAGCGCCTGCTCGAGGGCGCCCCCGTCGCCGGCGCCTGATCCGCCCGGCGACCTGGAGATCCGAGGCATGGCCAGCGCTCTTCCCCTCGACGCCCTCCGCTTCCCCCTCCGGGCCGCCGGCTTCGTCGGCCTCACCTTCGGCATGTACGGCCTGCTCGAGATCGACACAGCGCTCTCCAGCGCGCCCGATCGCGAGGTGGTCCTCCATACATGGATGCGCCGCTACGGGCGCGCGCTCCTGAAGTTGTACGGCCTCGACGTGCGCGCCGGCGGCCTCGTCCAGGCGGAGCCGGTGCAAGGTTCCACCGGGGGCGCGGTCGACCCCGCCATGGCGAGCGGGGCGTACTACCCCGGCCGCGATCCAGCCGGCCTCGGACGGCTGTTCGTGATGAATCACCGCTCCGCGCTCGACATCATGGTCACGCTCGCCTTCTTCGAGGCGACCGTCGTGAGCCGCGCCGATCTCGCCGGCTGGCCGGTCATCGGCATGGCGGCGCGCCGCGTCGGAACGCTCTTTGTCGACCGAGCGAGCAAGCGGAGCGGCTCCGCGGTCGTGCAGGCGATGTCCACCGCGCTCAGGCGTGGCCGTGGTGTGATGGTCTACCCCGAGGGGACCACCTTCTCCGGCGATGAGGTGCGGCCGTTCCGCGCGGGCGGCTTCACCGCGGCGTGCCGCGTCGGGGCGGAAATCGTCCCTGTCGGGCTCGCGTACGGAGGCGACGGCTCCTCCTACGCGGACGAATCGTTCGCGGCGCACATGGCCCGGGTGAGCCGTGCGCGACATATCCCCGCGGCGATCGAGGTCGGCACGCCCATCGCCACGGCAGGCCAGGACGTCGGCGCGGTCCGTGACGAGTCGCATCGGGCCGTCCAGACGCTTGTCCACCGCGCCCGCGCGCGGCTCAGCGCCGACGGTTAGGCGTCGTTCTCTGTTCCTACGCCGCTGGCTTCTGCGATCGGCCCTCGCTACGATGCGGCCGCCGGCGACCATCATGGAGCGTGAAGGCCATCCCAGCGAGACCGCCATGGCATGGCAGGTCGTGAAGCATCCCCGCGGTGGGGCGATCCATAATGAGCTGATGTTCCTGGCGGACGCGAGCGAGCAGCTCACCGGATCGCTTGATCCGCACACGATCCTCGAGCGGCTAGCGCGCCTGTCGGTGCCTTACCTCGCGGACTGGTGCACCGTCGACCTGATCGAGCGCGGCGCCGCCGACGCCATGGGCCTCGTCGGCTCCGTGCCGCCGCCGCCACCGACGCCGCCGTCCGAGGCCGGCGGGCCGCCGTTCGCGCCCGGGGTGAGCGCGCTCGACCTCACGCCCGCGCCGGGGATCCACGCGCAGCGGCGCCAGCGCGCAGCGGCCGAGGCGGCGGGCTCCGATCGGGCGGGGCAGGCGGGCGCGGCGAAGCACCGGTTCTGCCGGGTCGCGGCGAAGCACGTGAACCCCGAGCGCGAGGGGCTCCTGCGCGCGATCTCGCCCGACGCCGAGGAGCGCCTCGGCATCGCCAAGGTGCTGCACAGCGGCGAGTCCGAGCTCCTGCACGAGCTCGACGGCGAGCAGGGCGAGGAGGCCGCCGAGCGCGCCGCCGCGCTGGAGCAGCTCGGCACGCGCTCGGCCATGGCGGTGCCGCTCATCGCGCGCGGCCGCAAGCTCGGCGTGCTCTCGTTCGGCGTCTCCGAGTCGAACCGCATCTACTCCGCGGACGACCTCGTGCTCGCGGCCGAGCTCGCGCACCGCGTCGCGCTGGCGCTCGACAACGCCTACCTCTACCGGAAGGCGGAGGAGGCGCGCCAGTCGGCGGAGCGGAGCGCGGATCGTGCCGCCTGGCTCTTCGCGGTCACGGCCGCGCTGTCCGACGCGATCACGCCGCCCGCGGTGCTCCGCGTGCTCGCGAGCGACGTCGTCGCGGCCGCCGGCGCGATGACGGGCATGGTGGCGCTGCGCGCCGGGCTCGGCGGCGAGCTCGAGACGGTGCGCTCGACGGGCTACCTCGAGGCGCAGATCGCGCGCTTCAAGACGTTCGATCTCAGCGCGGAGCTGCCGCTCGCGCGCGCGGTCCGCGAGCGGCAGCCGATCTTCCTCGAGTCGGAGGGGCGCTTCCGCGAGTTCGAGCCGGGCTTCGCGTCCTGCTGCGACGCGACGGGCGAGCGCGCGTACGCCGCGATCCCGCTCTTCCTCGAGGGGCGCGTGCTCGGGGCCGTGGGCTTCGGCTTCTCGGCGCCGCAGTCGTTCTCCGAGGACGACCGGGCGTTCATGCTCGCGCTGGTCCAGCAGAGCGCGCAGGCGCTCGAGCGGGCGCGCCTCTCCGCGCTGCAGACGGAGGAGGCGATGCACCTCTCGCACGAGGTGCTCAAGCAGATGCCCGAGGCGATCCTCGTCACGGACGTCGAGGGCAACATCCGGTACTGGATGGGCGAGGCCGAGTCGATCTTCGGCTACCTCTCCGAGGAGATCGTCGGCAAGAGCATGGCGCTCCTGCACCGCGACGACGTCCGCGAGGAGACCACGCGCCGGATCCTCCAGCAGATCGAGGACGCGCGCACCTTCGTCGGCGATGTCCCGTGCGTGCGGCGCGACGGCTCCGAGGTGCCGATCGAGGTGACGGCGTACGCGGTGCACGACCAGGAGGGTCGCCCGCTGTTCCTTGTCGGCATCCACCGCGACATCACGGATCGCAAGCGGGCCGAGGAGGAGCGCGCCCGGCTGATCCGGGTGCAGGCGGCGCGCGCCGAGGCCGAGGAGGCGGCGCGGCGCTTCGCCTTCCTGGCCGAGCTCAGCACGGCGCTCGCCGCGTCGCTCGACTTCACGGCCACGCTCCAGTCGCTCGCGCGGCTCGCCCTCCCGGTGCTCGCCGATTTCTGCCTTGTGGACATCGACGACGGCCTCGGCCTGCGCCACGTCGCGGTCGCGCACGTCAGCCCGCTGAAGGAGCCGCTCCTCCGGTATTTCCACCCGAGCCGCGTCGACGGCGAGCCGGGCCCGGTGGCGCGCGTGCTGCGCACGGGCCGGTCGGAGCTCTACGTCGACGTGCGCGGGGACGTGCTGCTGCACGAGGCGATGACGAGCGAGGAGGCGGCGGCCAACCGGGCGCTCGCGCCGCTCTCCTACCTCGTCGTGGCGCTCCGGGCGCGCGGGCGGATCCTCGGCGCGATCTCGCTCGTCTCGTCGGAGTCCGGTCGGTTCTTCGAGCGGCCCGACGTCGCCTTCGCCGAGGAGGTCGCGCACCGCGCCGCGCTCGCGCTCGACAACGCGCGTCTTTACCGCGAGGTGCAGGACGCCAACCGGCTGAAGGACGAGTTCCTCGGGACGGTGTCGCACGAGCTGCGCACGCCGCTCAACGCGATCCTCGGCTGGGCGCGGATGATGCAGGCGGGCTCGCTCGATCGGGTCGCGGAGACGCGGGCGCTGTCGGCGATCGAGCGCAACGCCGAGCACCAGGTGACGCTCATCGACGAGCTGCTCGACGCGTCGCAGGTCGTGACGGGCACGCTCAAGATCGAGCGGCTCGCGGTGGAGCTGACGTTGCCGATGCAGACGGCGGTCGAGTCGATCCTCCCCTCCGCGGCCGGCAAGGGCGTGGCGATCGAGACGAAGCTCGACCCGGAGGGCGTGTTCGTGGAGGGCGATCCGGCGCGGCTCCAGCAGGTCGTGTGGCACCTGCTGTCGAATGCGGTGAAGTTCGCGCGCCCCGGGGGTCTGGTGCAGGTGCAGCTCTCGCAGGACGAGCGCTTCGCCGAGATCCGGGTGACCGACGACGGCGAGGGCATCTCGGCGGACGTGCTCCCGCACGTCTTCGAGCGTTTCCGGCACGAGGACGGCGGCATCGGGCGCCGCCACGGCGGGCTCGGCCTCGGGCTGTCGATCGTGCGGCACCTCGTGGGGCTGCACGGCGGCACGGTGCGCATGACGAGCCCCGGCCCCGGCCGCGGGACGACGTGCGCGGTGCAGCTGCCGCTGTCGACGGGCGCCACGGCGACGGCGCTGACGAGCGCGGGCATCGCGCCCGATCCGCGCAACCCGTTCCCGCGGCTGACCGGCGTGCGCGTGCTCATCGCGGACGACGATCCCGACACGCTCGCGATGCTCTCGGCGGTGCTCCGGCGCTGCGGGGCCGAGGTCAGCACGGCGACATCGGGCGCCGAGGCGCTCAGGCTGCTGGAGACGTCGGAGCCGGCGCTGCTCGTCGTCGACATCGGGATGCCGGGCGAGGACGGGTACTCGTTGATCCGGAAGGTGCGGGATCTGCTGCCGCGCAAGGTGGGTCGTACGCCGGCGCTGGCGCTGACGGCGTATGCGCGGACCGAGGACCGGGTGCGGGCGCTCGCGGCCGGCTACCAGATGCACGTGCCCAAGCCGATCGAGCCGATCGAGCTGGCGGCGGCGGTGAAGAGCCTGGCGACGGGGCTCTTGCCCTGGTCGCGGGACGAGTGACGGGGGCTCCGGGGGGCGCGCGCCGGGCTCCAGGGAGAAAGAAGAAGGGGGGCGGAGGCAACCGTGCAACGAGAGGAGATGGCGCACCTCGTCGGCAACCTGGGCACCGACGGCAGCTGACGCCGATCGAAACGGCGGGCGCGCCCTGGGCGCAGCAGCCCTTGCCAGCGCCGGCGGTCACGAACCGTGGTGAGGGGCCGGAGGTATCGAGGGCAGTTGACGCGTGAGGAGCACGAGGGCACCGCGATGCCCCCTGAGAGAAGACTCGATGTCTCGAGGCCGCGCCGCGCCCGCGGTGACAGGAGAGCGCCTCCTTGATATGTTGCCGCGGATGCAGATCGTGGCCCGCTGTCCACTGAAGACCGCTTCGCTCCAGTGGCACCCGCGGGCGGGGGCTACCGCGCTGACCCTCCTCTGCAAGGCGACCTTTGCGCTCCGGCCAGGCAGATCGCGGCTGGCCGCAGAGCAGGATGCGCTGTCGACGCTCGATACCTACGCGGACGATGCGCGCGCCATCCTGATCACCGCGAGCGACATGTGCCCCTTCAAGCGGCGGGCGGACGTCCTCTTTCACGGCCACGCGTACGCGCCGAGCGGGCACCGGGCCCCCTCGATCGTTGCGCGGCTCGTCGTCGGCAAGCTCGACAAGTCGATTGAGGTCCATGCGGACAGGGGATGGAACGGACAGCAGCGGTGGTCCGTGGCCACCTTCAGGCCCGTCGCGCCGAGCTCGCCCCTGCGCGCGGCGCTGCTCGGGCGGCACGCGAAGGCATGGGATCCACAGACGTGGAATACACGGCCGCTGCCCGATGACTTCGACGGCGCGTTCTTCAATGCAGCGCCAGTGGACCAGCAGATCCCGGAGCTCACAGGCGATGAGATCATCGTGCTCGAGCACCTCTCGCCCGTCCATCCGCGGCTCGTGACGCGGCTTTCGAGGATCGTCCCGCGAGCGAGCGTGCAGCGGGAGAACAGGGACGTGGAGCTGGTGCGGTTGCGCTGCGACACGTTGAGCATCGACGGCGACAGGGGCGTCGCGTCGCTGGTCTTTCGCGGGCTGGTGCCGCTCTCGCCTCCAGACGAGCCAGGGCTCGTCGCCATCACGGCGGAGGCGGAGGAGGCCATCCCCGAGGACGAGGGCATCGACGCCCGCGCGAATGACGCCCGCTCGAGCAAGGAGCAGCCAGGGACGATGGTTCTCATGGCCAGTCAGCTCGTCGGAGCGGCGAAGCCGGCGCTTCCGTTCGTCTCCGGTGCGTCCGGTGCGCCCGCGCCGGGGATCGAGCGGGGGTCTACGGCACCGCTCGAGGATCCAGCCGTGATGTGCCGCATAGGCACGGACACGGGTCCGCTGAGCCCGACGCTCAGCCGAGGCGCCCTGCCGTTCCATCCCTCATTCCCGGAAAGGCCGGGTACGCTGCCTGCTCCTCCCGGGTCGATGAGCTCCGTCGCGGCGCTCGAGCTCGAGCCGGAGCTCCCCCGGACGCGCCCCGCTGCGCCCGAGGCAGAGGTGGAGCGCGAGGTGCCCATCGACATCCCTCCGCCGCCGATGTTCGGCCCGCTGCCGGTGCCGGCGAGACCTGCTCCGGGGGAGGTGGCCGCCGGCGTGCTCTCCGCGGGCGCGGGAGCCGCCGCGGAGAGCACGCCGGCCGTGGCGGAGGACAGGGAGGCTTCTGCGCCGGAGCCGCCACCGTTCGAGCTGTCGATCGAAAAGGTCGCCGCGATAGCGGCGGAGATCGCCGAGCGCAGGCAGGACCAAACCGTGGTGTTGGACGCGCACGGACTGCATGAGCCCGGGTGGAGCGAGAACCAGCAGCGCTGGACAGCGGCGATCGAGGAGCAGGCGTCGCGCGGATCGCACGCGCTGCGAGCGGCGTACGACGCGGCGTACGTGGCCCAGGTGGAGCAGTTCCGAGGAGCGATCACCCCGGAGGAGTACGCGAGGATCCTCCTCGCGCTCGATCGACGGCGCACGGACGAGACGCTGGATGCGCTCAAGATCCAGCGTCCCGCGTTGATGCCGATCGTCCGGCTGTGGACGAGGGCGCTGGCCAGGGACGCGACGCTCGCGGACGCGGTCTCGGACGCGTTGCGAGCGGCGCAGCGCGCCTAGGAGCAGGCGTCATCGACGCGCGATGGACCACGAGGGGCCGGAAGTGCCACATCGGGGAACGGGTCGTGCCCGCACGTGCCCTGAGCGACGGCGCTGCGAGCGTTGCGAACGCCGGCTCCACGGCGAGGAACTGTGCTAGAGACGCACGAGCGTCGTCGCCGGCGTGCTGCGCCGGCGCGGCGGTCGAGCTCTCAAGGGGGATGTCCTGATGGATGCAGTCAGGCCTGACGAGCCTACACGCGAGATCGTCGAGCTCACGGGGCGGCAGCGGCTGGTCGTCGTGCGACAACCGGACGGCGACGTCGTCCGGTTCCTGAGCCCGAGCGGCGCGGTCACGCTGTCCGTCTCTCTCACCGAAGGCGGACCGGTGCTGCGCTTCGAGGGGGCGTCGCTCGTCCTGCAGGCGGCCGGCAGCCTCGCGATCGAAGCAGAGCAGCTGCAGCTCCACGGGCGCGCCGGCGTCTCGCTCAGCACGGACGGGGATTTGACCTTGCAGGCGGCCGGAGACCTCCACAGCGAGGCGCGCATTCAGAACGTCACTGCCACCCTCGGCGACGTCAACGTGCGCGCCAACGACGATGTCAAGCTGTCCGGAGAGCGCGTCCGGGTGAACTGCTAGCGCGACCCGAGATGGAACTCGTCAACCACACGGGCTTTCCGGCCGGCATCTTCCGGACCGTCATCGACGACGACCGGCTCGCGGCGTCCGTCCTGGCCCGCATCACGTTCGACGTGAGGAGGGGCGCGCTCACGCCCAGCGAGGAGCAAAGCTGGATCGTGTCGGGCCCACCCTGGGAGTCTCCCTGTGGGCCGATGGACAGCGACGAGGTCTTCCACAAGGGCGGCGTCGATGTCTTTCTCTTCGGCCACGCGCGGGCGCCGCGCGGTCGGGAGGTCTCCCAGATGGAGGTGAAGATCGCCGTCGGAGACTGGTGCCGCACCATCCGCGTGATCGGCGACCGGGTGTGGCGGCGGAGCGGCGACCAGCTCAGGCCCAGCGCCCCGATGCCTTTTCTCGAGATGCCCCTCACGCTGGCGCATGCGTTCGGCGGCAAGGACGAGTGGGACGGATTGAGCGTCGGATATCCCGAAAACGAACAAGGGAAGGGGTATTACCTGGAGGAAGACCACGCCGAAGGGGGACCGCTCCCGAACCTCGAGGAGCCGGACGCGCTCATCGCGGCGTGGACCGACCGCCCCGAGCCCATCGGCCTGGGCGCGTGCCCGATGACATCCGGCCAGCGCCTCCGCAACGGGCTGGGATTCGACGACCAAGGAAGGATCACGGACCTGCGTCCGACGCTCTTCAACGCTGCCTTTCCGGGCATGATCCTCCCCGGCGCACGCCCCGGCGATCCCGTGCGGGTCGACGGCGTGCTCATCGAGGGTCCGCTCGCGTTCCAGATCCCCGACGCAGCGCCGCGCGTCCGCCTCACCTTCGGCGACGAGGTCATCGAGCGGCCGCTCGCGATCGATCAGATCGGCATCGACGCGGATCGCTACCGGGTCTTCATCGCGTATCGCTACCCGTTCCGGTACGTCATCCACCCGCTGCAGCGCCGTCGCTGCGAGCTCTTCGGACATCCATCCACAGTGACCGCGAAGGGATAGGCGAGCCCGTGCAGTTCAACGTCCTGAAGCACTACCACCCCATGATCGCCATCCCGTGGCTGGAGATGCATCAGGCCGTCTTCCCTCCCGTGCTGGCCCCGGTCCCGAAGGTCCCTCACCTCGCCGGAGGGGTGCCCCTGTGCTGGGGCCCCTGGGGGATCCTTTCGGGGAAGCGAAACGACAACGAGGTCAGCGCTTCCGGGGGGATGATGATGAGCCAGGGCACCGACATCGGTCCCCTGATCCCTCACTACAACCTCACCCCGCCCGCACCCCCGAACTCGCTCCTCGTGGTCATCATCCCGACGAGCGGCTCGAAGTCCCACTTCGGCGCGCACGGCCATGTCGCGCCCGAAGGGCCTATTGCGTTCGCTTGCGCGAAGGTCGTCAACTTCAACCTCAACTGCGCGGGACCTCTCTGGCCTCCGCTGCCTTCCGGCGTCGTCCCCGCCTTCAACACGCACACGGTTGGCGTCACGGTCGGTGATCTCGTCGCGGGCGCGCTCCACATGGGCGTGGATCTCCTGGTCCAGTTTTTCCTGAACAGGTTGTTCTCCCGCCCCGCCATCGGGAATCTCTTCGAAAACGTGGCGCAGAGGGCGCTCGGGCCGGCACTGAGGGCGCTCGGCTACGGGAACGTGCAGGCGCTCATCGAGTACGGGATCCCGGGGCTCGGCAGGCTGGGAAGGTACGTCGGCTCGGCTGCCGAAGAGTTTCTTTTCAACTTGCCGGGGACTCTCGTCGCGGTGGGTGTCGGCAGCCCGCTCGGGTACTCGCCTGGATGGTCGCCTGCCGGAGGATGGCTCGGACAGAAGGAGACTGAAATATCCGGCAAAAAAGTGAATCGTGAAAACGATGCGCACCGCGCCGTTCAGCGGGCAGTCGACAACTATTTCAATTCACCGGACGTGGAACAACATCCGTCTCAACCGCCGGCTTCTGCTCAACCGTCGGCCAATCAGCCGCCCGCCAATCAGCCACCGGCCAATCAGCCACCCGCCAATCAGCAGCCATCCGCGCCGGGGGACTACCCCATGCCTGGTGACCCGACCATGCCGGACGACGGCACCAGGACCGCATAATGGAAACCCTGACCGCGCCGTCCCCGGTGGTGCGCCAGATGTCGGGCACCGATCCCGAAGGGCGCAACATCCTCGCCGTGCTCTTCAAAGCGACGTACACCCTGACGAACGAGGGTCGCGCCCATCGGGCCCCAGAGCAAGCTCCTCTGATCCTCCCGGTCGTGAATGACCCGGAAAACAAGAACCTGCTCGCCGCCGACACCGACCTGTACCCGCACAAGCTCGCCACCGATGTCGTCCTCAAGGGACACGCGTACGCCTACAACGATCCCCGGTCGTTCGATGTCTCGCTCCGCGTCGAGGGCGTCCGTAAAACCATCCGCGTCGTCGGTGACCGGCGATGCACGTTGAGCAGCGCCGGCCGGATTGTCTTCTCGCCGTCTGAGCCGGTGAGTCGGGTCCCCCTGCGGTACGACCGTGCCTACGGGGGACAGGACACTGCGGCGACGGCAAAATACGGCAACCCTTTTGACGGGCTGCGACCCTTCCTTTCACGCGAGCTCGCCTCCCTGGAGGCGAATCCCTACGACTACCCGCGGAACCCGGCAGGCCGAGGCTATCTGATCGAGCCGACCCCCGCCGCGATCGAGCAACTCGTGCTTCCCAACCTGGAAGACCCGCTCGATCCGCTCACGCCTGAGCGTCTGGTGTGTGGACACATCGATAACTGGCCGAGCATGCCGCTGCCCCAGGCGATGGACTGGGTAGGCCTCGGGTGGTTTCCGAGGCTCGCCTACTTCGGTATCATCCCGGAGCACAAGCCGCTTGCCTGGCTCGTCGCCGAGGCATCTCGCGGATACGCGCCCGCGGACATCCTCCGGGAAAAGCCGATCGTCGAGAAGTTCGATTTTCGTTGCGCCAGCGGAGCCTCGTTGGGCCTCCAGCTCCCGTACCTGACGGGAGGAGAACAGATCGAGCTCATAAAACTCCATCCGAGGCGCCCGCGGCTCGTGTTTCGCCTTCCCACGGAGCGCCCGAAGATCTGGACCGATGGCCGGAAAGGCAAGCTCAATGAGACCGAGCCGGTCATTCACACGGTGCTCATCGAGCCGGATGAGGGAAGGCTCTCGGTTCTGTGGAGAGGCTCGGCGCCCGCGCTTCGCCCGTACCTGCCTGACGAGCTCGAGAAGATGCCCCTTCGCGTCGAGATCCCGTAGCCTGTCACAACATGGGCAGACTGAGGGCCTTCGCGAGGGCGATCCGCGCGCGTTCGTGCTCATTTTCACCCCGGCGCAGCTCGGGGATGACCGGCAGCGCGGCGCCCGTTCCGGTCCGCAGGACGAGACGCCGACCTCTGGGCGTAGCCTGACCGCGCACGAGGAACCAATCCGGCGCGGGTCTCTGTTCGATCTCGACCTCGGTGACGTCGGACGGTACCGCGAGCTCGTGTACGCGCAGCGGAATGCCGAGAACCGTTCGCGTCACGCGCAACCGCAAGCGCTCGCGCGGGCTGTCTTGAGCTTGGACCCGATATGCGCCCGTCGCGAGCGCGGCGGCGCTCGTCCCGGGCTGCTCGCGCGGGTCGTCGCGAACCTCGATGCGATACCCCCCGAGATCGCGACAGCCGTGGACGACGGTGGTTATCGTGAGACCCAGCGCTAGAACCGCCCACAACGCCATCCATGCTACTTCCCAGTACGAAGGGAGCACCTCAATCAGCAGGGTGGAGCCATCCTGGCCTTGCAGGAACCGCTGGATTCGCTCGGTGTTGAGCCGCGCTTGCTCGACCGTCGTGCTGCCGAAGCCTGTCTCGTGCCCGCGCACGTCCACGAGCACCGTGTACCCACCGACGACGGTGCCCTTGGAGAACTCGTCACGATATCTCGCCTCGCGTACGGCGTCGGCATCGAAGCGCGCGCTGAGCGCCGGAAGGGGGGCGATCGACCGCGTCTCGCACGTCGCCACCTCGCCGGGCGGACGCACGCACTCGAGCGTCTCGGTCCGACTCGCGTCAACGGCGACCCCGAGCAGAAGGGACGTCAACAGCGCGCCGCCCAGCGCGAGGGGGACGAACCGGAAACGCCCCTCGAACGGCCCGTAATGGATCTTGGCCACAAGCTCGCCAGCTCGGGTATTCATGGTCATCGCGAGCCCTCAGTTGACCTTCACGACGTCGCCGGTGATGGTGACGGAGCCACCCGAGACCTTGATGAGCGGGCCGCTGACCTCGACCCCTCCACCGTTAATCTTGATCACGGCGCCGCCGGCCGAGAGCACGATCTCACTCGCGTTGATCTTGACGCTCGATCCGTTCAGCTCGAACGCCGGCGTGTCGATCGTCGCCGCGCTGCTGGCGCTCACCGCCAGGTTCGCCGACTTCAGCGACTGCTTGCCCGTCGCGCCGATCTCCTGCGTCGGCGCGGTGATCTTCTGGCTCGCCGACGAGTTGAGCACTTGAGCCCCGGTCGCGTCCACCGTCTGGCTGCCGCCGACCTTCACCGTCTGGTTCGCGCCGACGGTGACCGACTCGCTCCCGGCCACGACCTCCGCGTTGTCCCCGCCGACCGCCGTGCGGCGGTTCGAGCCGGTGCTCTCGCCGCGGTCCGTGCCGACCTTGGAGTCGCTGTTGTTGTCGACCTTCTCGCTCCTGTCGTTGCCCGCGTGGGAGCTCCAGTTGTACGGCGTGTGCATCTTGATCTGCTCCTTGCCCGCCGTGTCGTCGAACGTGAGCTCGTTGAAGGCCCCTGTCGCCGGGCTCGACATGGTCTTGAAGGTGCTCACCGTCTTCGCCCCGCCCGGCGGCTTGTTCCTGCCGTTGTAGACTCGCCCCACGACGATCGGCCGATCGGGGTCGCCCTCGTCGAAATCGACGATCACCTCCACGCCCACGCGCGGGTGCCAGACGCCGCCCTCCCCGGCGCCGGCGAAGACCTGGCTGACCCGGACCCAGCAGGACGTCGGTTCCTTGGCGTGACGGTCTGTCTCGTTATCCCAGTGGAACTTCACCCGCACGCACCCGATCTCCGCCCCAGGAGGACCGCCGACGTTGATCTCGGCGCCCTGGGCGTCAGGCTCGGCCGTAACGAAGGCTGTCTGGGTGCCGTGAATGCCGGGCTTCGGGGTGACGCGGGCCGGGCGGAAGCGGGACTCGGCGACGGCGCCCTCCTTGCCGCGACGGGCGCACTCGAACGTGGCAGTGTACGGCCCGTCGAGCGTGGCGTTCTGCAGGAGGGCAGAGCGCGCGGAGGGCGCCAGGACGCCCTCCTGTCGGGCGCGGACGTCGAGCTGGGTCACGAGGTACTCGCCCGCATGGCGGGGCTTGAGGCTCTCCAGCGCAAAGATGGATCCGGCCGCGAGGACGCGGCAGGGGCCCTCGCCGACACCGTAGCTGGCCTCGACACCGAGGCGATCCAGGCGGGCGGCGGCGAGGGGGCGGCCCTGATCGGGGGTGTCAGGGTAACGGCCGGGATAGGCATGATCGACGAGCTCGGCCGCGCCAGGCCTGGCGGGCGCGGCGACGGCCATGTCGAGGGCGGGGTTCTTCCAGTTGTAGTCCGCGAGCGAGACCTTGCGGGGGCGGAGGCGGGCGCCGAGCTTCATGCCGGTGACGGCGCGGCCAGCGATGTTGGGGCCGAGGGGAGCGAACGGATCGAGGCGGGTGCGGCCCGCGTCGGAGTCGGAGAGGACCAGGAGGCAGACGCCATGGCCGTGCTCGAAGTGGTACGCGATACCCTCCTCTTCGAGCAGGCGCGCGACGAAGGCGAGGTCGCTCTCGTTGTACTGGACGCAATAGGGGCGGGCCGCGACCTGATCGACGCGGGAGGTGTCGACGACGCGCCAGGCAAAGAGCTCGCGGGCCGGGCTGAAGACGTGCTCGACGTCGGCGGCCGGCGCTGTGGCGCCGTCGTCACGGCGGAGCTGGGGGTCGCCCTGGAGGACAGCGTCGATGATCTGACGGGTGGTCTTCTCGAGGAACACGCGGCAGCGCGTGCGGTACGCGGCGCGCGCGAGCGGGGGGACGAGGACGACGCGGTAGAGCGTGCCGTCCTGGACCGAGCCGAGCTCCTCGGCCTCCGCGACGATGCCGTGGACGAGGCGGACGGGGGGCTCGGCGCCCGTGACGATGCGCAAGGTGGCCCGCGCCTGGATGAGCTCCTCGGGATCGATGTCGGGCGCCGGCTCGCGCGCGAAGAGGATGATCTCATAGCGGTAGGGGCGCGAGAGGGCCTCGGTGCCGCGGAGCTCGACGACCTGGAGGTGAGCCCAGGGGCCGATCGCCTCCAGGGCACCTTCCCATGCGAACGCGAAATCGACTTCGCTCATGCTCTCCTCGCTCGTCGGCCGCTCAGGCGGCGCGCCAGGCGGCAGGGTGTGCGGCCGCACCCCGCGAGGAGAACGGTACACGTCTTCCGCCGCAGCGTCTCGGGCGCAGCACAGGTTCCAGGGCTCGGCCAGGCCGCAGCGTCACGTCGTCTCGGGGACATGCGCGACACGGTGCGAAGCTCGCTCCCCGGCGCCCCCACGACAGAGCTACGTCACCGCCGCTTCGCGCACGCCGGGCACGCGATCCTGCCCTGCGCGTTCGGCGCGCACGCCTCGCACAGCAGGCGCATGCGATCGTCGCAGGCCGCCGGCCTCGCCGTGGCCGCGCCGCATGCCTCGCACGTTCGCCCTGTCCACGTCGGCGTCCGGTGAAGGCTCGGCCTCGGGCTGTCGATCGTGCGGCACCTCGTGGGGCTGCACGGCGGCGACGGGGCTCTTGCCCTGGTCGCGGGACGAGTGACGGGGGCTCCAGGAGGCACGCGCCGGGGTGGGGGTGTGCGTGGCAGCGCGCCGGGGGGGCGCTCGGCCATCCGTCAAGACGGGGGCGGGGGAGCTTCCGCTGAGAACACCGCCCGGCATGTCTCACTTCGGGACATGCCCTCCGAGACGTCTCGTTGCGCGCCACATGAGGCACGCCTGAGACGTGGAGCCCGCTCGGCGCCGCCGCGTGCGCTGGTCATGCGACGGAGCATGGACGCCTTGAACATCCACGGAGGTGCGATGACGCTGCACGCCTGCCCGTGGCACGTGTCGTGTTTGCTCCATGGCGAGCGTGTGACCGGACCGCGATCGATCGCAGGGCGCCTGGAAGGGGCGCAACGCCGCCGAGAATCGACCTGCGTTCAGCGCGGCTGACGCGGTGCGGTCCGTTCATGGCGCACTGGTTCCGGTGCGAATGAGCGCGAGAGAGGCTTATGTCAACGCTGAAGGCGCACACACCCGCCGGCGCTGGTGTGGTGATCAATGGCAAGTACAAGCTCGTCGAGAAGATCGGCGAGGGCGCCATGGGCTCCGTCTGGTCGGCGGTCAACCTCGCCACAGGGCGCGAGGTGGCGCTCAAGCGGATGATCCGCGCGGAGCCGGAGCTCCGGGTCCGGCTCGAGCGGGAGGCGCGGAGCTGCGGCGCGCTCCAGCACCGGAACATCGTGGATGTCTATGACCTGGCCGAGACGGACGCCGGCGATCCGTTCCTTGTGATGCAGCTGCTCTCGGGCGAGACGCTGGCCGAGCTGCTGCTGCGCAGGCGTCGGGTCGAGCCGGAGATCGGCGCGGGTATCGGCAGAGACGTCGCGAGGGGCCTCGCGGCGGCGCACGAGCTCCACATCGTCCATCGGGATCTGAAGCCCTCGAACATCTTCTTGCACCGGGAGGCCGGCGTGGAGGGGTGGGTCGTCAAGGTGCTGGACTTCGGTGTCGCCAAGAACCTGTCGATCAACGACGGACTCCACACCATGCCAGGCGGGATGGTCGGATCTCCGCTGTACATGAGCCCGGAGCAGGTCAAGGCGGACAGGACCATCGATCATCGCACCGATATCTGGACGCTCGGCGTCGTGCTGTTCGAGATGCTCACCGGGGAGCGGCCGTTCCAGGGGGACGCCACGGAGGTCTTCGCGGGGATCCTGAGCGGTGAGATCCCCACCCTGGCGCGGACCCTGTGGCGCGTGGACCGGCGGCTCGTCGACATCGTCGCCCGCTGCATGCGGCGAAACCGCGAGGAGCGGTTCGGGACCGCGGCGGAAGTGGCAGAGCTGCTCGACCCGATCGCGACGGCACGAGGAGCGCTCCCCTCCGCGCCAGGGAGCACGCGGAGCACGCGCGAAGCGAAAGAGGCGGCGCTGCCGCAGAGCATCGCGCGAAGTCCGCTCTCGACGGCGCCCTCCTCGCGGACCTCGGGCGCCGACGGTACCGCGAATGCCAGGGACACCGACAAGGCCACTCCGAGCCACCGGCGGGACCCTGAGAGCTCGACAACGCCGCTGGTCACGAGCTCGTCCCAGGTGAACCTCGCCGTCAGGGTCATCCCGCCCCGAGCGCCCGAGCCCCCGCGACAGGACGTGAGCTCGAGGTGGAATACCAGGGTTGCGGCCGCAGCCGCGGCGGTTGCGTTGACCGGGCTCGTGGCGGTGGTGCTGGTCTTACCGGGGAGACGTGCGCAGCGCCCTCCTGAGCTTCGCGCGATGGCGTCCGAGCCTTTCGTCACGGCATCGAGCCCACCGGCGCTGGCCCCGCCGGGCCCGGCGCGGACCGACGGAAGCACAAGGCGGATGTCGGCGGATGGAGCGAGCCTGGAGCCTGAACCGCCTGCGCCAGTCCCGACATCCAAGCAGCGCGTGGACGCACCGTCTGCTGGCACGAGCACCCAGAAGCCGCTTTCGCCCCGCCAGCCTTCAAATAGACAGCCGAAGGCCGAGCCTTGCGCGGGGGAGAAGGGATTTCTACGGGTCCTCTGTCTGGACAAGGAAAAGCGAGGGCGCAGCCCCTCTGGCCCGCAGTGATGGGAAGCGGTGAGCTCCAGGCGGAGGCGCTCTGGCGGGCCTCCTGGGCCTGTCGCACTGCAGGGGTCGGCGCCGCGGCGCGATGACCGAGACGGCGGTGTCCCTGCGCCTCCCGAGCCCCCTCATGAACCCATGTCATCGACGCGCAGGAGGTACACCATGGCGGGTGTCTTGACGACTTCTGGCCGGCGTGCGGCCGGAGCGATGCTGGGCGCGTTCCTCTGCGCGGTGACCGTGGAGGCGGTCGCCCTGGCGCAGACCCGTGATGCGCCAGGGGCGCCACGCGACGACGGCGCGCGCGCAGCACGCATCTACAGCGACGGGGTCGCGGCGGCCAGGCAGGGCCGCTGGCAGGAGGCCTACGCGGCCTACCTCGAGGCATGGAAGCTCAAGCAGCATTTCCAGATCGCGGCGAACCTCGCTCGGGCGGAGCTCAAGCTCGGAAAGCACCGCGACGCCGCGGAGCACATCTCGTTCTTCCTGCGCGAGGCAGAGGGCGTGAGCGAGCTCGATCGGGCGCGGGCTCGGCAGATGCTCGACGAGGCGAAGGCGAGCATCGGAACGCTCACGCTGATCGTGAGCCGGGCCCAGGCCACGGTGCTCGTCGATGGCGTCTCCGTGGGGACATCCCCGCTCGGGCGAGAAGTGTACGTTGAGCCGGGGGAGAGGAGGATCGAGGCGCGGCTCCAGGGCGAGACCCCGGCGATGACCTCGGTGGCGCTGGCGCCGGGAGCGTCGCAGGAGATAGAGCTCCGGTTCGTGGGGCGCGCCGCTGCGGCGGCGGCGATTCAGCCCCGGACACCGCAGCATCGCCCGCCCACGGCTCCGGATCGCGGCGCCGCCGGGCCGAGCATGGCGCTCGTCGCAGCCGGCGGCGCGGCCACGGGGCTCGCGGCGGGAACGGCGGTCGTCCTGAGGATCCTCGCGGATCGGAGCGCGCGAGCGGGCAGCAACGCCGCGGTGCCCGGCGCGGACTCCTGCTATGCGAGCGGACCTGCGACGCGCGAGACGCCCGACGACGCGAGGTGCCTCGAGGTGCACAAGCGCCGGACCGAGGCCGCGCGCCTGTACAATGTCTCCACCGGGGTCTTCGCCGCAGCGGGCGTGCTCGGCGCGGCGACCGTGGGCTATGCGCTGTACGGATCGTTGCGGGCCGATGGAGGACCCGCGGTGACGGCCGTTCCCGTGGCGCTGGCGCCCGGGGCAGGAGTTTCGCTGAGCGCACGATGGTGACATCGAGGATGTGACACTGGGGAGTGACACCATGCGAGTTCGTCTGTTCGAGGAGGTTCGTCGATTCCGGTGTGCCGCCGTGCTCGCCGCGGCGCTGCACGCGACCGCGTGTCAGCAGGTACCGGATTGCCGGCACTGTCACGATGGGGAGGGGGATTCACGTCCGGTTCCAGTGGACGGGTGCGGCGTGTTTGCGAGAGCGGGCGAGGACGCTGGAGGCTCCGGGAAGAGCGACGATCCTTACACGCGCCTGCAAGACGCGATCGACCACGCGGAGGGAAGGAAGGTGTGCGCGTGCACCGACGAGGCGTTCGCCGAGGCGGTGACGCTACGCGCAGGGATCGAGGTGCACGGGGGTTACACGTGCAACGGGGAGTGGGAGAAGAGCGCGGACAGGAAGAGCACGATCGTGGGGCCAGCGGGGCAGGTCGCGCTGACGCTGACGGGCGAGGCGGGCGGGGCGAAGATGCAGGGATTCGAGATCCGGGCGGCGGACGCGACGGAGCCTGGCGCGTCGTCCATCGCTGTTGCCGTGGCGGACATCGCGGCGGAGCTGACGCAGATCGACGTGCTGGCCGGCAACGGGAGGGCCGGGGAGGACGGCGAGGCGGCAGCGGGCACGGCGGCGGCAGGGGCTGACGCGCCGGCGAGGGGCGCGGAGGGCGCGCCGACGGATGGCTGGATCCCGACTGCTCCGATGGGGGGCAAGCCCGGACGGACTACGTGCGATGGCGTGGACACCGACGGTGGCGCGGGCGGGGATGGGGGGCTGCCGCCCGCGCTCGGCACGGACAGCCGCGGGAGGCCAGGGGAGGCTGGCAAGCCGGCTCCGGAGGCGATGGTGAACGGCAATGGGGGCAGGGTCGACAATGTCGGATATGGCCAGAATGGTTCCAATGGTGCTCCCGGAGGCTACGGAGGCGTCGGCGATAGCGGCCATGGCGGGAGGCTAGCCCTCGCCGGGATAACGGACGGCGACGGCGCTCGCGGCAAGCCCGGGAATCCGGGTCAAGGAGGAGGAGGGGGAGCAGGTTCAAAAATGCTTTGGGTACAGGGCGTTGGCGCTGGTGCTGGCGCGAGCGGTGGCGGCGGAGGCGCGGGTGGATGCGGCGGCAGAGGTGGCGCTGGCGGGAAAGCCGGAGGGTCCAGCATCGGAATCATTAGCCTCGGGACGCGGCTGGTCCTGTCAGAGGTAAGCGTCACCCTTAAAGAAGGCGGCAAAGGGGGAGACGGAGCGGCTGGGCAAGAGGGCGGACCGGGGGGGCTCGGTGCACCAGGTGGTGTCAACACGAGCGATCCGGCCCGTCGTTATGCAGGCACTGGAGGGAATGGCGGTGATGGCGGCAGCGGCGGGCCAGGACGCGGTGGGCGCGGCGGACATGCGATCGGCATCGCCTACGACGCTGAGCGCGTTGCCATGCCGTCGTTGACGACGTTTTCCCCCGGATCTCCGGGAGCCGGCGGTCTGAGTGGACCGGGCGGTTTGTTCGAAGCAGGCGCCCGCGGTGAGGGCGCCGCGTGCTGGAACTTCAAGACGGGGACGAGCTGCACGCCGTGAGCGGCGGCCTGCCATACGCCGAGCTCCTTGAAGAAGGCCTATTCGAACACGGGTGGGCTGTCGAACACCGTCGGACCTGCGGTCTCCGAGGTCTCTGCGGCCGGAGGCGGTGTCCTGCGTTGAGTCCACCTCGCCGGACCTCGCTGCGTCCCCCGGCGCTGCGCCCGGGCGCCTCCCGTGGCCGCCGGCGGCGCCTCCGGTGAGCTCGTGCCCACCCGCGCCGGCGGAGGCGGAGGCGCCGCCGTCGGCTCGATGTCCGGCTCGTCCTCCATCACCGCTGCCGGCGGCGCCGCGACATCCCCTCTCCCCTCCTCCTCGCGCGCGGGATCCGACAGGACGCCGAGCACCGATGCCGCGGCCACCGCCGCGCTCGCGCCGACGACCGCCCTCCGGATCCAGCGTCGCGCGAGCGGCCTCTCCACGTCGGGCGCTCTCTCCTCCTGCTCGCCCTCCGCCGCCTCGACGCGCGCGCCGGCGGGCGTCGCAGCGGCCGCGGCCTCCTCGCGCCGCACCGCCTGGGCCTCGGGTCCTGTGCGCGCGGCGCCCTGGGGCGCGCCGGCAGCCAGCGCGCCCTGCGCCGCGTAGCGCTCCCGCCAGCCCACCGGCTTCGACCTCTCCAGCTCGGCGCCATACGGCCTCGCGCTGAACACCGCCCGGGCGATCTCCGCCTCGTCCCCGGGCACCTCCTCGAGGCGCAGGAGCCGGCCCTGGCGCTCCTCCGTCGCGACATCGCGCTCGGCCACGAGCCGCACCGACAGCCCGCCCGGGATACCGGTCTCTCGACCGGTGGTGATCGCCGTCCACTTGATGTTCGAGCGGAACAGCACCGCCGCGAGCCTCGACGCGACGCTCGCGACCGCCTCGAACGGCTCGTCGTCGCCGTGCACGATGACCACCCGCCTCGGCTGCGCGGCCGCATCGGCGACCCACGCCCAGGACAGGTCGCTCCGCGGCAATCGCGGGAGATCGTCGAACGCCTCCACATAGCGCGCCAGCACGCGGGACACGCCGTCCGGATGCTCCAGGACCGCGCGCACGTACGCGCGGTAGAAGGCGCTCGCGGGAGAGCCGGACTCTCCTGCGTTCATCGTGTGGCGGTGGAACGTGATCGCCGCTTCGAGCAGCGACGCAGGGCGCACCTCGCGATCGACCGCCGCGATCCCGTGCGCGAACGGCGGGTGCCCCCTGCCCGCGTGATCCGTCGCGCCGCCGATCCGGAACGCGAAGATCAGGGAGATCGCGCCGTGACCGGCCTCGTGCTGGGTGTCGTCGCGCGAGAGATTGCCGATGGCGAACGCGTGCGTGCCGTTCGTCTGCGGCTCGATGTACTTCATCAGGCGCGCGAGGTGGCTCAAATGCGTCGGCGTGAGCGGCCCCTGGGGGACCTCGGGGCCATACATGAAATCGATCTGGTGCTCCGGGACGTTCCCGTGGAGCACGTGGTACCACGGCGCGTCGTCCGCGGCGCGGTAGCGCGGAGGCTCGTACCCCGCGGCGCTGGCTTCATTTCTGCGCATGGGGCCCGACCTGCTGAGCCGAGAGTCGCGCTGTCTGGGAGATGGCCGTCGGCGCGAGGACCTCCTGCTTGATGCGCTGGAGGAGCTGACCGTCGTAGGCGTGCTTCGGCAGGATGCGCTCGACGAAGTGCGAGAACAGGTGGTGCGTGCTGTGGCCGTAGCTCGCCGAGCCCACGAGCACCCGCGTGCTGACGTGGTTCTTGAGCCGCTCGATCCCCTCGATCAGCGGCCGGTAATGCCTGTGCGCCTCCAGCTCGATCTCGGCGGGCGTCCCGGAGAGGACGTCCGACTTGTTGATGAACAGGACGACCGCCTTGCAGGCGGTCAGCGTCTTCGAGCCGAAGAAGTAGCGCAGCGACTGCGGCTGAAATTCCCGGATCTGCTCCTCTACCCGGGCCGGATCCACCTGCCGTCCGTCCTTGGACGCGAGATCGACCACGAGGAGAAGGCCGTGGATCTCTTCCACGACGAGCTCGTGCTGGGCCTCGACGAGATGCTCTCCGCCCCAGTCGCCGATCTCGAAGATGTGCTCGGTCAGCTCTTCCTTCGTGGACACGTTGCTCACGGTTCGCTCGTAGCGCTCGATCTTCGTCCCTTGCAGCTTGCCGAGGTCGACGAGGGGATTGGCCCACTTCAACGTGAGCGAGGTCTTCCCGGTCCCTTTGATGCCGAGCGTCAGGATCTTGTACCGTTTCTGCGTGATCTTGGGCCGAGCGTCCAGCTCCCTCCGCAACCACTCGATCTCTCGCTGCTGCGCGTCGAGCCATTCGATCTTCTGTCGATCCTCGCTCCGGGCGCGCTCGAGCGTCTCTCGGTCCTGGGCGTGCTCCGAGCGCAGCTGCTCGAGCTGCACGTTGGATTGACGGAAGGCCTCCGCGTTCCGTGCGGCCTCGCGCAGCTGTCCCTTCAACGAGGCCGTCCGGGCCGCGAGCCAGGTCATGCCCGCACCGCAGCCGAGCGCGCCGAGCCCGAAGAGGATCGATAAATCTACTGTCATCTCCACGCCCCTCACCCCCGCCGACCGGGTGGCCTGCGTCGCGCCGTTCCCGGCGGACGGTCCCCGGGCCGCGGCGGCGCCCATGGGCTCAAGTGCTATCACAGCGCGCCTCGACGACCAGCCGAGTCCCGGCGTCGCCGCCCGTCCGAGGCGCCGTGTCCGGGGCGTCGCGCGCCGCTCCGCGCACGGTCATGTCGCCAGTGCGTCCAGGCCCGCTGCGCCAAGAGGGGCAACTGACGCACCGAGGGCGCGCCAAACAGCCGGCGCGCACCGAGGCCGAGGAGCATCTCGCGACCGGCCCCCCCAACCAGCTCTGGAGCTGGGACACCAGCTATCTCAAGACCACCGTCTGTGGTCGGTTCTACTCTCTGTACATGATCGTCGACACCTGCAGCCGGCGCATCATGGGCTGGGTGGTGCACGACGAGAAGGCGCGCGCGAGCCACCGCCGTGTCTACATCATGCGCGCGAGCGACCTTACACGACTCAGAGCGCATGTCCGCGCAGGCGTGAGCGTCGCCACGCGCCCGGTCGCAGGCAGCCGAGTTCAGGATCAAATCAGCTTGGCAATGCTGGACAGATCATGTTAAGGTCCAGTATGTAATAATGGATACACTCGACGCGAGCGCGATGGTCACGCGTGAGCTGGAAGTGTGGGTGCGATAACCGGGGGCGGCGTGGATATCGAGGAAATGCGGGCCGAGCTGGAGCGGCTCCGCCGTGCGGTCGAGGCGCTGGAGCAGCGCGCCCAGGCCGCGGAGGCGCAGGCGGCCCTGTACCAGGGCGTCTTCGAGCACCTTCCCGTCCCGTCGGCCCTCTACCGCGCCGACGGCGTCCTTTCAGACATCAACCGGCGGAACCGCGAGATGCTGGCCGTGCCGTCGAAGGAAGCCATCGTCGGCAAGCATAATATGTACGAGGACCCGATGGCCGTGGCGGGCGGATACACCGCCCATTTCGATCGGGTGATCGGAAGCGGCGAATGCGTGATCATGGCGCCGACGCCGTACGACACGGCCGACGCCGGCCTGGAGCGCACCGAGGACCGCACCGTCTGGACCGAGAGCAGGATGTCGCCGGCTGACGTGGGCGGCGCGCGCTACGTGATCGGGATCAACCTCGACGTGACGGACAGGATGCACGCCCAGCAGGCGTACCAGGACAGCACGGCATTTGTCACCGCAATCGTCGAGCACGCGCCCAGCGCCGTCTACGTTAAGGATCTGGAGGGCCGCTACGCGCTCGTCAACAGGCACTTCGAGCGGCTCATGGGCGTCTCCCGCGACGCAGTGCTCGGGCGCACCGATCGCGACGTCCTGCCCCCGGAGCTCGCCGAGGGGTTTGCACAGTCGGAGCGGCGGGTCATCGCGACGGAGGCGCCGCTCGTCAAGGAGGAGCAGCTCCTGCTCGAGGGCCGCGCCCATTGCCTCATGACCACGAGGTTCCCGCTGCTGGATTCACGAGGGAGGCTGTACGCGGTGTGCGGCATCTCCGCGGAGGTCACCGAGAGCCGAGCGGCCGAGGCCGAGGCCCAGCGGCTCCAGGACGAGATCCTCCGCCTGCAGGAGGCCAGGCTGCGCGCGCTTTCCACGCCGCTGCTGCCGATCGCGCGCGGCGTGGTGGTGATGCCGCTCATCGGCAACATCGACGCGCCCCGGGCGCAGCAGGTGCTCGAGACCCTGCTGGAGGGCATCGTCGCCCACCAGGCCTCGATGGTGATCCTCGACGTCACGGGCGTGCCGACCATCGACGCCCCGGTCGCCAGCGCGCTGGTGCGGACGGCGCAGGCGGTGAACCTGCTCGGCGCGCAGGTGCTCCTGACGGGGATCCAGCCCGCAATCGCGCGGACGCTCGTGGAGCTCGGGGCGGATCTGGGCGGGATCCTGGTACGGTCCACGCTCGATTCGGGCATCGCGTACGCCCTCGCGCGCGGCCTCGGGCGCGTGAGCGCGTGAGCGGGCAAGCCCGCAGGTGTGGCGTGGAGGCGGCCATCTTCGATGGGCGAATAAGAGAGCCGACCAAGACCGGACCGAGCCAGGCGTCGGTGGATTGAGGGTTCCGCCGCCCGCGTTCTCGACCTTGTCGTTGATCGTCCGGGCGATGAATTGGGCACCGTCCACGAAGGCGACGATCGAGCGCTTCCGCGCACTGCTGCGCGGGAGGCCGGGCGGACGGCGACGGCGTTCGCGAGCCAGCGTGCGGGGCGGGTCCTGCCACGATGTCATCGACAGGGTGGTCCCGGCGCGGGGCGTGGCGCGCGCTGGGGGTTCGCGGAGGAGGATGGATGATGTTCCGGTGCCTCGCCCGCTCAAAGCGATGGCGATGCGCGCCGACCATGGCAGCATGCGTCGCACATTCCCCGTAGTAGGGCTCCTGTGGGCACCAATCCCGTCTCGTCCGATCACGGGCCTTCGTCCCGTTACGCCATCATCGAGGTCCTCTACGAGGGGTCGGACACCGTCCTTTACCGGGCTGTACGCGAGGACGACGGCCGGCCCGTGGTGCTCAAGGTCCTCCGGCGCGACCACGCGAGCTCTCGCGCCCCCGAGCGGCTGCGCCACGAATACGAGGTCGCTCGGGCGCTCGACACCACCGCCATCGTCACGCCCTATGGGCTCGACATGCTCGGCGATCAGCCGGCGCTGGTCCTGGAGGATTTCGGCGGCGTGTCGCTCGATCGGCTCCAGAGAGGGCCGATGCCGCTCGAGCGCTTCTTCCCCCTCGCCATCCGCGTGGTCGAGGCGCTCGCCGGGCTGCATCGGCACGACGTCGTCCACAAGGACATCAAGCCTCAGAACGTGCTCCTCAACCCCGCCACCGGCGAGGTGAAGATCACCGACCTGGGTATTGCGTCCCGGATACCCCGCGAGCTCCAGCACCTCGAGCACATCGGGCTCATCGAGGGGACCCTGGCCTACATGGCCCCGGAGCAGACGGGCCGAATGAACCGCTGGGTCGACGAGCGGACCGATCTCTACTCCCTGGGCGTCGTCTTCTACGAGATGCTGACGGGCACCTTGCCGTTCCAGGCCGGCGATCCGGTCGCGTGGATCTATTGCCATATCGCGCAGAAGCCGGCCCCGCCGCACGCGCTCGTCCCCTCGATTCCCCCGCTCCTGTCGGAGCTCGTGCTCAAGCTGCTCTGCAAGGCCGCCGAGGAGCGTTACCAGAGCGCGGCCGGCCTGCGGCACGACCTCGACGAGTGCTTCGCGAGGTGGCGGGCGAGCGGCGCCATTCCGCCCTTCGCGCTCGGTCAGCGCGACCTCTCGGACCGGTTCCAGGTGCCGCAGCGGCTGTACGGGCGCGAGCGCGAGGTGGAGGCGCTGCTCGCCGTGTTCGAGCGGGTGGTGACGCAGGGCCGGCCAGAGCTCGTGCTCGTGTCGGGCTACTCGGGCGTCGGCAAATCGTCGCTCGTCGCGGAGCTGCACCGGCCGGTGGTGAGGGAGCGGGGCTTCTTCCTCTCCGGCAAGTTCGATCAAGCCGCGAGGGACGTCCCCTACCGCGCTTTCCATCAGGCGTTCCGGGCGCTTTTTCAGGAGATCCTCTGCGCGAGCGAGGAGCAGGTCGAGCGCTGGAGACAGCGTTTCCGGGAGGCCCTCGGCCAGAACGGCAGGCTGCTCGCCGACGTGCTCCCCGAGCTCACGCTGCTCCTCGGCCCTCAGCCGCCCGTACCCGAGCTGCCGCCGGCCGAGGCCCAGAGCCGGCTGCACGCGACGCTCCAGCGCTTCGTTTCGGCATGCGCCCAGAAGGAGCACCCCGTGGCGCTCTTCCTCGACGACCTGCAGTGGGCCGACGCGGGAAGCCTCCAGCTGCTCGAGCAGCTCGCCACCTACGCCGGGTCCGAGCGCCTCCTGCTGATCGGCGCGTACCGCGACAACGAGGTCGGCCCCGCGCACCCGCTGCGGCTCGCGCTGGCCGAGGCGCGGAAGCGCGGCGCCGCTGTCTCCGAGCTCGTCCTCGAGCCGCTCTCGGCCACCCATGTAGGGGCGCTCGTCGCCGAGGCGGTCCACGCGCCGCACGCGCCCGCAGAGCAGGCCGAGCCGCTCTCGCGGCTGGTTCATGAGAAGACCGGCGGCAACCCGTTCTTCGTGCCTCCACGCGTGCGACGTTGATCTGCCGCTCCACCCCACCGACGCACAGATCGAGAAGGAGAGCGAGAGCGTCTGGCAGGCCCTGGGCGATCGGGCCATCGAGGACTTGATCCACCTGCCCCCCCATGACGCACCCGGAGATCAAGATCACGATGGGCGTGCTGCAGAGCGTGTCCCTCCCTTCGTTCTTCGTGGACCCGAACCTGTACCACCTCGCCGTCATGCGCATGGTCAAGCTCAGCCTGCGCCACGGCAACGCCGAGCACTCCGCCCTCGCGTACGCCGCCTTCGCGATGGTGATGAGCTCGAGGTTCGGGCGATATCAGGAGGCTTACTTGTTCGGCAGGCTCGGCTACGACCTGGCGGACAGGAGCGGCCTCCTCACCACGAAATCGGTGGTGGTCATCCTCTTCGGACACTATGTCGTCTTCTGGACACGCCACTACCGAGAGACGTATCCGTACACGCGCGACGGCTTCAGCGCCGCGGTCGAGTCCGGTGATGTGAACAACGCGTGCCTCAACTGCATCTGGGCCGCGCTGTTCCCGCTGCTCGCTGGCGAGCCGCTGGAGGACGTGCTTCACGAGGTCGAAGAGCGCCTCGATTTCGTGCGCAGGGTCGGCCACGCGTTCGCGCACAACGCCCTCCTCGGCGGCCACGCCATGATCCAGACGCTGCGCGGGAGGCCGGTCCGCCTCTCGATGCGGGACGGGTCCGAGCTGGATCCGCCGGCCTTCGAGGCGCGGCTGGAGGAGCGGGGGAGCTGGAGACGGCTCGCGACTTCTATCACAGCTTGAAGGCGCAGGCGCTCTTCGTGCTCGGCGCTCACCGGGAGGCGCTCGCGGCGGCGACCCGCGCGATCGCCGAGCACCCCCCCAGGGTCGGGCCGCACGCGCTCATCGCCGAGAGCTTCTATTATCGCGCGCTCGCGCTCGCGGCCCTCTCGGACGGCGCGGACGAGGCGCAGCCATCCCCGCTGTGGGTGCTCCCCGAGGAGCTCGTCGAGTGCGAGCGGCAGCTCGGCGAGTGGGCCAGGAGCGGCCCCGACAACTTCCTTCACAAGCACGCCTTGGTCCGCGCCGAGATCGCCCGGCTCCTGGGGCGCGAGCCGGAGGCCAGCCGGCTCTACGAGCAGGCCATCGCGGCGGCGCGCGAGGGTGGCTTCGTCCAGCACGAGGCCATCGCCTGCGAGCTCGCCGCGGAGTTCTATCGCGCGCGCGGCCTCGCGACGCCCGCCGACAGCTACCTGCGAGCCGCCCGCGCCGGCTATTTCCGCTGGGGTGCCCACGCCAAGGTGGAGCAGCTCGATCAGCGCTACCCCCACCTCGCCCCGCGCAAGCCGATCGCCCCCACCGTCACCTTCGCCGTACGGGCCGAGCAGTTCGACGTCCTGTCGGTGGTGAAGGCCGCGCAGAGCATCTCCGGCGAGCTCAAGCTCTCGCGGCTGCTCGAGACGCTGCTGCGCACCATGGTCGAGCACGCAGGCGCCGAGGAGGGGCATGTGCTCCTGCTCCGGGAGGATCGCCTGTCGACCGCGGCGGCGATCGAGGCGCCCGGGGGCGCGGTACGGCTGCTCGATGCGGGCGAGGCGCAGTCGGCTGCGCTGCCGCAGTCCGTCCTCAACTACGTTCGCCGGAGCCACGAGCGCGTGCTGCTCGACGACGCCGCCGCCCGGCACCCCTTCATGGAGGACGAGTATTTCCGGCGCAAGCGACCGAGATCGGTGCTGTGCCTCCCGATCGTGCGGCAGGCCCGGCAGATCGGCCTGCTCTACCTGGAGAACAACCTCGTCACCGGGGCGTTCACCCCCGGGCGGCTCAGCGTCGTAGAGCTGCTCGCCTCGCAGTCGGCGATCTCGCTGGAGAACGCGATGCTCTATGCCGAGGTGGAGCAGGAGAACGCCGAGCGCCGGCGGGCGGAGCAGGCGCTCGAGGCCAACCAGGAGATGCTCCAGGCCATCGTCGACAACTCGGCGGCGAGCGTCTACGTCAAGGATCACGAGGGCCGGTTCCTGCTGGCCAACCGGCACGTAGCCGCCCTCCTGGGCGTGCCGAGCGAGCAGCTCCTCGGGAGGACCGATGCCGACATCTTCCCTGCTCCCATCGCCGAGATGGTCCGCGAGCACGAGCGGAAGGTGCTCGAGGCGGGGGCGCCGATGGAGTGGGAGGAGACGGTGCCGCTGGGAGACGGGCTGCACACGTTCCTGTCGATCAAATTCCCTCTCGGCGAGGGCGTCATGCCCGGCGTGCTCTGCGGCATCTCCACCGACATCACCGAGCGCAAGCGGGTCGAGCAGGCCGAGCGGTTCCTGGCCGAGGCGAGCCGCAAGCTGATGACGCTGGGGTACAGCGCGACCTTCGAGAGCGTGGCGCAGCTCCCGGTGCCAGAGCTCTCGGATCAGTGCGTCATCGAGGTGCTCTCGGAGGACAGGACACCGGGCCCGACGGCCGTCGCGGGGGTGCCCGGCGAGCAGCTGGAAGCGCTGAAGGACGCGCTGCGCGCGCTGGCAGAGGCGTCGCCGGCCGGAGCCGAGGGGGAAGATGGCCGCGCCACGCCGCTGGTGCAGCAGGTGCGTTCGCTCGACCCGCGGGTCAGGCCACCCTGGGAGCGGCTCGGCGTCCACGCGTTCCTGCGGGTTCCGCTGCTCGCGCGCGACCGGTACTTCGGCGTCATGACCCTGCTGGCGACCGCGCCCGAGCGCCGTTGTGGCCCCGCCGAGCTGCGACTGGCGGAGGAGCTGGGGCGCCGCGCGGCGCTCGTGCTCGACAATGCCCGCCTGTACGTCGAGGCCCAGGAGGCGATCCAGCGGCGGGACGAGTTCCTCGTCGTCGCCTCTCACGAGCTCAAGACCCCGCTGACCTCGCTGCAGATGCAGGGTCCAGACGGTCGAGCGCCTGCTGCGCCGCCGTTCGCTCGCGGACGTCCCCGCGGAGCGGATCGAGGGGATGCTCCAGATCCTCTGCCGCCAGACGTTGCGGCTCGGGCGCTTGGTAGACGAGCTGCTCGACGTCACGAGGATGAACGCCAAGCGGCTGGTGCTCGCGCGCGCGCCGGTCGATCTGGCGGCGCTGGCGTGCGACGTTGTCGAGCGGATGCGGCCGCAGCTCGCGGCGTCCCACTGCCGGACGCAGCTCGATCTGGACGAGCCCGTGGTCGGGTGCTGGGATCCCGCTCGCCTGGAGCAGGTCGTCATCAACCTCCTGTCGAACGCAATGAAGTACGGCGCAGGTAAACCGATCTTCGTCGGCGTGCGGCGGCAGGCCGATCGCGCGCTGCTGGTCGTCCGGGATGAGGGGATCGGGATCGCGGAGGCCGATCAGGGCAGGATCTTCGAGCGCTTCGAGCGCGCGGTGTCGGTGCGCAACTTCGGCGGCCTCGGCCTCGGGCTGTACATCGCATGCTCCATCGTGGCGTCGCACGGCGGCTCCATCCGGGTGGAGAGCAAGCTGGGCGCCGGCGCGACGTTCGTGGTGGAGCTCCCGCTGAGCCCACCGGAGGCGGACGAACGCGGCGTCGCGCCGGCCTAGCCCTACTTTCCGAATGTCAGCGCAATAAGCGCTCAGCGCCCCAGACTCGGGGGGCCCCCGGGGGTCCGAGGCGAAAAGGGCGCCAGACCGGGGGGCCCCCGGGGATCCGAGGCGAAAAGGGCGCCAGACCGGGGGGGCCCCCGGGGGTCCGAGGCGAAAAGGGCAACCGCGAGGCGGTTCGGGGCAGCCGTGATGCGGTTCGGGGCAGCCGTGAGGCGGTTCGGGGCAGCCGCGAAGCGGTTCGGGGCAGCCGTGAGGCGGTTCGGGGCAACCGTGAGGCGGTTCGGGGCAGCCGTGAGGCGGTTCGGGGCAACCGTGAGGCGGTTCCGGGGCCCGGCGGCCGACTGGCCCTCACCGCCGCTTCGCGCACGCCGGGCACGCGATCCTGCCCTGCGCGTTCGGCGCGCACGCCTCGCAGAGCAGGTGCATCCGATCGTCGCAGGCCGCCGGTCTCGACGTCGCCATGCCGCACGCCTCGCACGTGAGCCTGTCCAGGCTCGACGCGCCCGCCGGGAGCCGCGCGACGAGCTCCCGCGACTCCTTGCGACGCCGGAGACGCAGGCTCACGAGCGCCGCCGGGACCTCGGCGATCACCAGCGCCGCGACCGAGCACGTCACCTTCGCCGCGAACCGCGCGGGCAGGGCCTCCAGCTTCGCGTTCCGCTCCGCCACGAGGTGCGCGACCTTGGCCTCGACCGCCTTCGGATCCGCGCGCCGCCGCGGCGCCCGCGCCTCCGCGATCAGGTCCGCGAAATACGACACGATCCGATCGTGATCCCGCGCGTGCCGGCGCTCGACCTCGTCGAGCAGCGGCTGCACCGCCGCCCGCACCGCCCGCTCCGCGCGGAGCGCGATCCAGTCCGCCGCGCGGCCGTCCGCCGCGAGCGGCGCGGCGCTCGGCTGCACGAGCGCGCTCGGCCAGGCGAGGTCCAGGTGCGCGCCCACCGCGGCGTCCGGCTCGCCGCCGTCGTGCGCGTTCACCACCACCCGGACGAGCCCCTCGCGCCGGTCGTCGGCCTCGACGACATGAGCGACGCTGGCCGCGACGTAGACAGCCGTACCCGTGGAGATCTGCCCGGGCTCGCAGAGCCCGTTGCGCAGCGCGAAGCGGTCCGCGGCGGCCCTCACATGAGCAGGCCGCGGTGGATCCGCGGCGAGACGCGCCGACGTGGACACCGGCCGCCCGCGCGCCCTCGCGATCAGCCGCTCGAGCAGCGTCGAGCCGAGGCCGCACGCGACGTCCCCGTCCCGATCGGGGTAGAGCGCGAGGGCGCACTCCTCCGGGACCTCGATCTCGGCCGCGAGCCGCGGCGGCAACAGCGCCACCGCCCGCGCACCCTCCCGCTCGGCGAGCGCTCCGGCCTCCGCGAGCGCCTCGATAACGAAATCGAGCGGAGCGGGCAGCGCGCCCCCCGCAGGCGAGGCCGTCCCCGGCGACGCGGTCATGCCTCGTAGTCCTTCCCGAAGAGCCTGGCGTCGAGGCGCTTCACCTGCTCGTAACGCCCGCGCGCCGCGGCGAGCTCCTCGGCGATGGCGTCGAAGCCGCTCGCGAGCTCCTCCTCCGAGCGCGACGTTGCGTAGAGCGCGACGATCCGCTCCTCCAGGTCGCGCTCGTCGGCCAGGTTGCCGAGGACCATGTCCATCTCCCCCACGACCAGCTCGAACAGGTGCAGGCGGCGATCCAGCAGATCGAGGACGCGCTCCTCGGCGGTGCCGCGCGCGCAGAGGTTGTAGACGCGCACCTCCTCCCGCTGGCCCATCCGGTGCAGCCGCCCGATCCGCTGCTCGATGAGCATGGGATTGTAGGGGAGATCGAAGTTCACGAGGACATGGCAGTGATGGAGGTTGTGCCCCTCGCCGCCGGCGTCGGTGGAGACGAGCACGCGCGCGCGGCCCTCGCGAAACGCCGAGAGGGCAGCGCGCTTGTCCGCGGCGGAGAGGCCGCCGTGGAACGCCGCGGGCTCGACGCCGGCGTCGCGGAGCACGGCCTCGATGTACGACAGCGTGTCGCGGAACCGGGTGAAGACGAGGAGCTGCTCGTCGTGCGCGCGCGCGAGCTCGACCAGCGCGCCGCCCTTCCGGGACGCGCGGACCGAGGCCGCCTGCTGCGCGAGGGCGGCCAGCGCGGCGCGCAGCGCGGGCGCGCGCCTGTCGCTCGCGCTCATGCGCTCGAGGCTCCCGCGCACCGCGGCCGGGCTCGAGCCGGCGCCGAGCAGGAGCGTCGACGTGACGAGCCGGGTGCCGGCGTCGGCCCCGTGCGCGCGCACGAGCCCGAGGACGCGCTCGTAGAGCGCGCGCTCCTCCGGCAGCGGCTCGACCATCGTCGTGCTCACGTAACGGGGCGGCAGCGCGAGGCCGCTGTCGGCGCGGGTGTTGCGGACCATCACCTCGGCGAGCAGGGCGCGCAGCCGCTCCCGGTTCTTGGGCGACAGCGGGTCCTTCGGGTCGACGAACTGGGCGCGGAAGGCGGCCGGGGTCGCGAACTGGCCGGGCTTGAGCAGCGTCACGAGGTTGTAGAGCTCCTCGAGGTCGGTCTCGATCGGCGTCGCCGTGAGCATCAGGAGGAAGCGGCTGTGCAGGCCATCGACCAGCCTGAAGCCGGCGGTCGTGCGGCTCTTGACGTGGTGGGCCTCGTCGACGATCACGAGATCCCACGAGGCGGCCTGGACGAGCGGCGCGTGCCTCGCGCTCCTCGCGAGGGCGAGCGACGCGACGACCACGCCCTCGTCGCGCCAGAAGGCCTCGGGGTCGGCCGTGCGCGCGGCGTCGTCGGTTGTGCGCGCCGCGATCCCGGCCTTCTCCGCGAGCTCGCCCGTCCACTGGCCGACGAGCGCCGGGGGGACGAGGATGAGCGCCCGCCGGACCATCCCGCGGAGCTGGTACTCGCGCAGGATCATGAGCGCCTCGACGGTCTTGCCGAGCCCGACCTCGTCGGCGAGCAGCGCGCGCCCGCGGAACCCGCGGAGGACGCGGCGCGCGGTCTCGATCTGGTAGCGGTGCGGCTCGACGCCGGTGAGGGCGGCGAGCGCGAGCAGCTCCTCGAACTGCTCGGCCGAGGCGAGCAGATGGGCGCGCAGCGCGTGGCTCACCGCCGCGAGCGAGGCCGGCGGCCCCTGGAGCCGCTGGAGCAGCTCGGACCGGTCGAGGCCGGCCATCAGGAGCGGCGCCGGCTTCCTGGGCGGCGGGGCCGGCACAGGCGGAGCGGGCTCGGGCGGGCGCTCCGGGGGCGGGGCGGTGGGGGGTCGTCGAGGCGGCGCAGCGGGCGCCTCGGTCCTCCGAGCCGGCGCGGCAGGCCGGGCCCGACGGGGGGCGGCAGGGCGTGCGGGGGGCGGCTGCCGCTCGGCGCGAAGCGCGTGGATGAGCTGCTGGACGTCGCGCCGATCAACGAGCTGGACGAGCCGGCGCGATAGACCGACGTTGCGGTCGAGGCAGAACGTGCTCGCGTTGTAGGCCAGGAACGCCGGATCCGCGCTCGTCGATTCGCGCATTCGCTCGATGAGCCCGCCCCCCGCGAGCGCCAGCGGGAGGCCGTTCGCCAACAGCAGTTCATGCGCCTCATCGAGCGTCAGCGGCAGCTGGTGCGACCGGCCCGAGAGCGCGAATGCCAAGGTGAAGAGATCAGCGCCGGAGAGCAGCCCGCCGCCGGCGCCCGCGGCGAGCAGCCCCCTCACGTCGCTCGCGGTGATGGACGTGATGGGCGTCGTGGAGACCTGCATGCCTTCGCCGCCTTATCTTGCCGGCACCGGGCTGTCGAGGTGCCATGAGCAGGCGGGCGGCGGAGAATGAGATGATTATTTTTGGAAATATTGCCTGTTTGATCGTAATGCATCGTTCTCCGCGTCGCGCTCGAGCGCGCTGGTCTTGCCTTGCCGCGTGCGGCCGGGCAGGCTTCGTCCATGGGCCAGCCTGCCGAGAAGACCTGCCGCGCCACCTACGCCGACCTCGAGGCCGTCCCGCCGAACAAGGTGGCGCAGCTCATCGGAGGCGTGCTGCACGTCATGCCCCGGCCGGCGCCGCGACATGCGAACGCGAGCTCGGTCCTGGGTATCGAGATCGGCGGCCCGTTCCAGCGTGGCCGGGGCGGACCGGGCGGCTGGTGGATCCTCGACGAGCCCGAGTTGCGCTTCCCTGACCCGGCCGCGCCGGGTGAGGTGGATGCGGTCGTGCCGGACATTGCCGGCTGGCGGCGCGAGAGGATGCCCGAGCTGCCGCAGACGGCCTACTTTCCCCTCGCCCCGGATTGGATCTGCGAGGTCTTGAGCCCGTCGACGGAGCGGGTCGATCGTGAGGAGAAGATGCCCGTGTACGCGCGCGAAGGCGTGCGGCACGTCTGGCTCGTCGATCCTGTCGAGCGCACGCTCGAGGCCTTCTCGCTGGTTCCAGGTCGGGGGTGGGAGCGCGGTCCGGTCCACCGCGACGCCGCGCGCGTCCGTCTCGTGCCCTTCGAAGCCATCGAGCTCGACCTCTCCGTGCTCTGGGCGACGTAGCCCGTCGATCGCGGTGGCCTCCACAGCTCCAGCGCGCGCCCGGACCGCGCTCGGAAGCCTACGCGCGGAATGGTGGGTCAACGCGCCGGGGAGCAGTGCAAGGTCCTGATCTCATCGGAGGACGTGGAGTCCTCTGAGCTCGCGCCGGGAGACCTGGTGAGCTTCTGCTGCGTGACGCCAGGGAGCTCCCCGCGTCCCTCGGCGCGGAGCTGTGCGCAGAGGTCGGCCGCGAGGCGTGCGGGGTCCACGATCGGCCCGGCGACGTCGCGCGCCCAGAACATCATGATCGAGCCCGCGAGCGTGTCGCGGCCCTCGGCGCGGAGCTTGGTGACGAGCGCACAGGCCAGGACGTCCGCGGGGTACTCGTCGATTCGCGCATCCGCTCGATGAGCTCGCTCCCCGGAGCGCCTGCGGAAGGCTGTTCGCCAAGAGCAGGTCATGCGCCTCATCAAGAGTCAGCGGCTGCTGGTACGACCGGTCCGAGAGCGCGAACGCCAAGGTGAAGAGATCAGCGCCGGAGAGCAGCCCGCCACCCGCTGCCGCAGCTAGCAGCCAGCTCACGTCACTCGCGGAGATGGCCGTAATGGGCGTCGGGGAGGCCTGCATGCCTCGGCCGCGTGTATCCTGCCGGCTCGGGGATGTCGAGGTGCCATGAGCGCGCGATCGGCGGAAAAGGAGACGATTGTTTTTGGAAATCTGACTTCGCTGATCGCAATGTGTCGCCACCGGCTGGCGTCCTGGTCGACAAACTGTGGCAGAACTTCAGGCGGGCGAAACTAGGCCTCAAACAAGCGCTTGGCGACCCTCGAAATGGGCCGAACCGCCGTCTCGAATCGCCGAGCGGATCCGTCCTGCCGGAGAGCCGGGATTCGGTGATCGTCGCTGCGGCTGGTCAAGGATCCCTCGTTTCGTGGTTCGAGGTTGTGGGTTCGCGGTCGGGCTGCCCGTGCCTCAGTGCGTCGGGCAGCCCCGGCCGTCAGAGCGCATCAAGGAAGCGGAAGAAGATGGGCAGCTCGGGACGCCAGGCAAGGAGCCGATAGACGAGAGTTCGACCGGTATGGAGGATCTGCGCCGGAACGAGAATGAAACGCTGCACGAAGGAGCGGAATTCCATGCGCAGAACGCGCTCTCGATCGGCTTGGTGTGCTTCGTGCCATCGCGGCGCCGTGGGCATGAGCAAAGAGAACCAAGCCTTGAGCGACCACGCGAGCGACGCGATCACCATATAGGCCCAGTTCGACTCGAGCGTGTTCAGCGGGGCGCGCAACGCCGGGACGCCGCTCTTCAATTGCGCGAGCAGATTTTCCTGGTTGCAGCGGCAGTTGGCCTCGCGGACGACCTGCTCGCACGTCATCTCGCGATCGTTGGTCACGTAGAAAAAGTAGCGGAAGGTCTGTCCCAGGTACCGCTGGCCCCTTTCCTCAACGATCGTCTTGCGAAGCACGACGAAGCGGTACGATCGCGCCGCCTTGGTGGGTCGATGCTCGAATTCCGCCAACTCCTCACGCTCGAGGCGCATATTACGATACTCGCGCTCACGGACGATCTGCTCCTTGATGCGTGGTTGCTTCGCGCGCCGCTTGCTCTCCTCGAAGAGGGTGTCGGCCTTGCGAACGAGCTCTTGATAATCGCTCACATCGTCACCTTCAGCGCGTGCCACCATCGGCTTGTAGGCATCGTACCCGAACACGAAGCGTACGCCGTCGTCGTGCCAACGGTCGAAGTACGCGGCCTGCGAGAAGGCCGTGTCGCCGCGCAGCAGGATGTCCGTCCAGCCGGCGCGACGGCAGAGCGTGATCGCGCGCGCGAAGAGTTCGGGCGCTCTCTCTTCGGAAGGTCGGTTCCCGCTGCGGTTGACGACGAACAGCGGCTCCCCGGTGTTCGCCAGCGAGACCACAAGCGGGTGGTAGCCCCATATTCCGTTGTACGCGATGTCCATGCCCTGCTTGCACTCACCGCTGGTGGCGACGAGCGAGCCGTCCGCGTCGATTCGCGCCGTCTGCTCGAAGAACGCCTGCGACTGCCTCTGCCAGACGCCGACGCGCACGTCGTTCACGACGTCCATCAGGCCCTGGATCTGCTCGGCCCCGAAGCGCCTGCAGAAGTCGCCCGCAGTGGTGGGATCCGGGATCGTACGCGCACCGAGCGCATCGAGGAACGCCCTGTCGTTGCGGCGCACCTCGATGTCATCGAGCACCGCTCCGCCGCACAGGAAATTATAGGCAATGTTGAGAACATGGTCGGCCTCGCTGTACGGGCGCCGGCGCTTCAAGATCGGCAGCCTCGTGTCGAGCGCGGTCACCAGCCCGACCTTCCAGGCCAGTTGATGAATGGCCCCGAGCCCGCCACAGGGGATGGCGTGAACCCGGTCGGACGCCTCGTAACGAATCGTGCGTGCAGCGAACTCGGGACCCGTTCCACGCGGCTCGCGTCCGCCCTCGACGGGCTTCAGTCGGCGCGCGATCTTTCTCGCTTCACTTTCGGCCCAATTTCGTCGATCCTTCACCTGAAAAGCCTCCGGGTGTTTTGTGTCAAGCTTCAGCAACTCGACGAACACCCGGGCTTTTCATTTTGATCCCGCTACGAAGCGATTTCGACGCGCTTGATCGAGGATTAGTCCACCGACCCCTATTCCACCAGTTTCAGGTGTGCGCCCGGTATAGGATTGAACGTGGCCAAATCGTCGGCGAACCTGTCAGTGATCTGCGCGAAATTGTCCGCCGAATAGCCAAGCTCCTCCATGTGAACTTCAATCAGCGATCTCAGCGTCGATGGGGTTTCTCGTGGAATGTCCAACTCCGGAGGCTCGCGCTTCCTGTATCCAGCCTTGGAGATCTGGATCCACATGTACCGCGCCGCGCCGTCGGATATAGCTTGTACGTCTTGTGCTCGCTTGAGAAGGAACTGCATTGACACCTTCCAAAACGGCTTCATCCCGGCCAACGTCTTAAGCGTAGCGCTGCGAAGAAATGGCTTTATTTCATCGGCTGGCGCAAGAAACTCGGCGGCGAAGCGGTTTGCTTCGTCCTCCATTTCCGGGGTCACTTCTTGGTGCATGACGAGGTGGCCGAGTTCGTGCGCCAAATTCATGCGCATGCGGTCTCCTGGCGCATTGGCGTTCAGAAAGATCATCGGCGGCCGCCTCGGGATCCACCAACTCACCGCGTCAACCAAGTCGGTACCAAAGTCTAGATGAACGACCACTCCGCCGGCGTCTTCAATCACCTCGGTCAGGTCTCGAATAGGTCCTTTTGGAACCTGCAACTCCGATCTGACTGCGCGCGCAACCTCTGCCGGGCTATTGTCAAAGTCCTCTATCGAGTGCTGGCGAATGCGAATTTCAGGATATTCAGCAGAGCGCAAAAGACGCTCGATGAACATGATTTGCATATTGATGTTGGCGTGAATTTGCGCCAACACACGAACCGGAACCGTGCTTCGCTTGCGATGGTAGAACTCGCTCGCGCTCGGACCGTAGATACGATCCCGCAGAGTGAAAAACGACTCCGGGAAGTGCAGTACCTTGGCGATATCTCGTACGGTGTCCGTGCCAGGCTCTCGGAGCCCCGCCTCAATCTTGGAGAGAAGTCCTTGTGACGCACCAATCGCGTGCGCCAGATCGCCCTGTGACATCCCGCGCGCTTCGCGCGCCAACACGATCATTGCGGGGTTGATGTCGTGCGCGCGCGGACCGCTAGCTCTTGTCTCCCGCTGCCGCATCGCTTCGACCATCCTTCTCCTGAGAAGCGTTCTTCTTGATTCGAATGCCAGCGCGGCGCTTCTGCGGCGCGGCCTCTTGATCGTTGGCGGGGACGGACGATTGGTGCTCGTCCGCGAAGTTCGTGATCTCCCACGTCCACGCGTTCTTCTCGCCGTTCGGCATTGTGATGTAGACTCGTGAGTCTGTAAGTGTGCCGACGCTGGCCTTCGGTGGCATGTAACCGATCACCAGATTCCACATCTCCATCCCAGGCAGTTGCAACTGCCCCTTGAACTCAAGCACCGCCTGAGTCGGAATGTTCTGGCTGAAGAACTTTCCGGTGAGCTTTTTCATTCTCACGCGGTACTTCGAGCGTATGACGAGCTCGTGTGTGTTCTTCACCTTCTTGACGGCAACCTCGTCATCGTCTCCGAACTCGCTGGTGAATTGCTTCACGATGAGGTCGTGGATGATTGAGGACTGCGTGCGCGGCGTGAGGTAGTGGCGATGCTCGTTGTGATTCGACAGAAACTCCTCGATCGCGGCTCGCATGGCCCGGTCCATGCGCCAGGCGAGGTGGGCCAGGTCGGCCTCAACCTTGGCGGACGTGGGTAAATGTGTCTTCAGGTGCGAGTCAGGATCTAAAAGCATCGGCGTGCTGATGAGATTGACTGGAGCAACGTACAAACGCAAGACAAATTATTCCAAAATTTTGCATCTGCGTGTTATTGCTGTTATTTTTGTTCGATCGCTCTGGGTTGCTGACGCCCCCATCTTGTCGGGTCTGATGGGGGGCGGCGCCCTACTCGCCGTCCGCCATCAGCGCCATCGCTGCGATCTCGCGCAGGACGGCGCTCGGGGCGCGCCCTTCGTTCTTGGCGATGGTCGCGATGGCCTCGGCCAACGGGACGAGCTCGACGACGTCACCCTGCCCTGAGCTCACGCGCGCGCTGGTTCATGCGGCCCTGGCATGCCGCTGGCAACAAAGTCCCGCGCGCGACGGAATGTGTCGCGTGGAGGTGGTACATGCACACCAGGATCGGCCTGACCCTGGTCGCGCTCATCGGAGCGCCGGCCTGTGGAACAGCAGACGAACCGAACGCGACGGGAGAGGAGGGCGGCGCGGAGGGGGCCGGCCTTCCGCCGCACCACTTCGAGCTGAGCATCAACCCGGAGGAGCCCGCGATCCCGCAGATCCTCGATGCCGGACGTCCCGAGCTCGCCGCGGCGTGCGCCGACCGCCCCGGCGCGGCGATCCGCATCTTCGACCCGCTCGACCCGGGCGCCTTCGCGGATGTGCCGTGCGCGGCGATGGTCAGCTACGACGCCGCGGCCCAGGAGGGGAGCGCCGTGCCCGTCTCTGAGGGCGACGAGCCGATCGGGGCGGCCCAGCAGCGGTGGAGCCCCCTCGGGCTTGGCTGTTCCATCTTCGTGTTCGCGGCGGCGACCGTTGCGGGCTCCGCGATCTGCCCGCGTGCCGCGGATCCACGGGACGCGAAGCGGTGCGGTCACTACACCAACGTCTCCTTCGGCGTCCTCGGGGCGGCGTGCGCCTTCTTGTGAGGGTGCCCATGGACCGAACCCTGCGCACCATCGGAATCCTCGCCTCGGGCGTCGCACTCGTCGCGGCGGCGGTGTTCGACGCCCCCGAGCCACGTGCAGCCCTCTCGCCGATGGGCTGGCTGCACTTCGGGCTCCCGATCTACTTGTACGTGTTCTCGCAATGCTGGATAGACGAGGGCCGAGCCCGTGAGCGGAGCGCGCGCAGGCTCAGAGGCGACGACCTGCCGCGCCCTCCGAGTCACGACGCGGCGAGCTCGCCGGCCCACGAGGCGCCGGACGGCGCGCGCACGGGGGATCGCCCGCACACCCCAGAGCCGTAGGCGGCAGCGCTGCGGCCGGACGAGCCGCAGCGCCACGATGTCGAGCAGCCGACCCGTCACCCGCACCTCGACGGCGACCTCCTCGCGGACCGGCAGGCGAGCGCCGGCGAGCCGAAGGCGGGGCCGGCGAGCCGAAGGCGTGGCCGGTGCCGGATCGGCGCCGAGGCGATGAGCCCCCGCCCGCGCCGGGGCCGCGCAGAATGGTGCAGCTCTCGCTGTTTGAATAGGCGCTGGCCGTTCGCTTTGCGACTTGACGCCGTCCCCGACTCTGTCACCACAAGGGGGTGGACGGCGTCCGATCCACGCCGCCCGAGGGACCCAAGCCGGCCGCCGCATGCGCCGGGCTGCGCAAGATGGCGCAGCTATCTCTGTTCGCGGATGAGGATTGAATAATGAAAACTGATGATGTGCCGCCCGTTAAACTAGGCTCACTTGTTGGCGCCATCCTTCGGATCGGCGACGTCGTTGTCGCCAGAGCCGCCGCGGATGAGTCTGAGTACTGGCGTCGTCTTCCCAGCAACGGAGAAGATACCAATGCGGTGCATACTCAGGAACCAGATGTTCCCGCATGCTGAGCATTCGAAAACGGCGCACGGCATGACTCCTGGATTGGTCTGCACGGGGCCACCGAACCCGCCTTTTATCTCCACTGGCGGTCCACCTGGTGTGGGCGCTGTAGCAAACTCATGTAGCGGGCTTCCGGCCGGGGTGCTGAGCCTGTAGGCAAAGTCGTCATCCACGTTCATCCAGTGGACGCCTACGAGATTGCGTTGAGCTCGTCCACCGCAAAACGAGCATGGCGGAAGCGTTGTCGAATCAAACCTGGCTTTGATGATTTCCAGCAGCTGCGAGTGCGCGATCTTGAAGTCAACATCCATGACCAACCTCGGACCCGCCCATGCGCTACAGGTCGCGCATGGGCTTGCTAAAGAACAAACAATGATTCCGGACGCTACGCGGTTCGACGCCGTTCGAGCCGGCCGGCTGGGGATCGCGCTACGTGGGAAGCCGCGCCGCTGCCGCCGTCAGTTCGATTACGTCCGCGTGCTTGAGTACCTCTTCCCGTGGTCCAGCCGGGAGACTGCTAGCGGCGGCGCGCAGTTCGGCCAAGATAGGCGCAAATGGGCGCGGCGACTGCTGTTCCAGTGCGCTCTCCGCCTTGGCGATACCGAGCGGCGAAAGCTCTAGTGTGCTCTCGGCTATATCGTCGATATCATGCTGCTTCGCCAGGTACTCGCGAGCATCTTGAGCTTCATCCTCAGGGATGCCGAGCTCTTCGGCGAGCTCATAAAAACGGCGTGCCGATATCTCGGTCTCGGCAGTGCTTTCGTATTCTCTGTATAGAGAGAGAAGCAGACGAGAGGCATTCGATTTCACTGTCACAAGCTTCGTACCCATAACGAATCTCCGAGGTGCTGTGTGGACAATCAAGATGTTCTGACCGTTGCACGTGGCGAATTTCTGACCTCTCGTTGCGCGCTTGCGATGTCGCTGCCACGCGGCAGGGATGCGACCATCGCCCAGGCGACGGCCGAAGTGGCGAGCGCGAGGCAAGTGCTGGCAAACAAGCTCTGTCGACTGCGATACCTGCTGGGGATGGATGATCTGGCTTCGGACAAGGATTCTACCGCCAGTGAGGGGCCGTGCGAGAGCCGCCCCTTGACAGCGGGATCGCAATCAGGCACGGTTTACGAAGTGCGCGAAAGCGTTCCGCCGATCGAGGGGTCGGCGACCTGAGAGGCCCGAGCGTCGCGAGTGGGCCTCTCACTTATGTGTGTAGGACAGCGTCGCGTGGGCGATGCGTCAAGCAAGATTCTGCTCGTCCGTTCAGAATTGACAGGCCGCGATCGTGGAAATTCTGGAGTGTGTGGCGAGTGAGCCGCGGCGCCTCGGCCTCTCACCCACGCCGGCGGAGCTTGCGAGCGAGGCGGCCCGCGCGAGCCGCAGGCGACTACCGGTCGTGCCGCACGAAGAGCCGGTCGATGCTGTCTAGCGTCTGAATGGCGCCGAGTGCCTGCTGTGCCGCGGCGCGCTCGGACTTGGTTCTAGCCTCGATGAGGGCGTCGAGCACGGCGGCCCAGAGGCGGCTGCGGTTCCATGGGCGCACGCCGGGGAAGTCGAGCAGCGCAGGGACCTCGCTGGCGATGAGGGAGAGGTCCTCATCGGTCAGGACGCGCTTCTTGAAGTCGGGGCTGCTCATCGGCGCCACCGCCGGATCTTGAGTGCCAGCGCTTCCCGGGCGATGCGCAAGCGGCTGGCCGCCGTGCCCGGGCTCATCCCGCGCCGCTTGGCGTACGCCACGAGCGACTCCGGGTCATCCACGGAGAGGAGCGCCTCGACCTGCCAGGGCGGCAGGCTAGCGAGCGCTTCCAGCACCTCGCGCGCCTGGAGCTGCGCCTCCAGGCTCACGCCGACGGGCTCGCGGAGCCTGCCGAGGGGTTGCGCATGAAGAACCGCGCGCCGCACCCATGCGCTGTTGATGTAGTGCCCGGCCTTGCGCCAGCTGATGCCATAGAGCCACCGGCGCAGCGCCGTTCGCGGTTCGACCGCGGGGTCCGGACGGTACATGCCGCGACGCACGGAGTTCCACGCGCCCATGAGCACCTGCTGCTCGACGTCGGCTCGATCGCGCGACGGGACGCCGCTGGCGATGAGCACGGCGAGGATGACGCCGCGCTCTGCAAGGATCGCCGTCATCGTCGGGCGCTGGCTTCGATGTCGTGCGGCAGGCGGGCTCTGCGCCCCCTTCCGCGGGCGCTTCACCCGGATCTCCCGCCGTTTGGGCAGCGGTCAGCCGCGACGAGCCCGCCGAGGAGCTGCTCAACGGTGACGCCCGCGGCTTTCGCCGCACGCTGCGCGGTCCCGGGCGAGCCGCTGTCGCGGCCGTACGCGATGCCTTTGAGGCTGGCGACCGCCATGCCCATGACCTCGGCAAGGCATGCCCACGTTCCGTACGCCTTGCGAAGGTTGCGCAGCGCGGCACGCAGCCGCTTGCGCTGGGTTGGGGTGAGGGAGAGACACGGGCGGGGACGGTTGCGCTTTGACGCACCGCTCCCTTGCCCACCGTCAGGGGGGATCAAGTACAGTTGCACTGTCGGGACCTCGCGCTGTGAGGTTTCGGCCACGACCCCCGGAGCGTTGGCGCGCTCGCGGGGGTCACTTGCGCCGAACTTAGCCCGTCACGCGAGGGCCGGAGTCAAACGAGGCCAGTCTTCTTCAAGGAAGGCCACCACCCATCCACGCAGCCAGGATCACTGCTTGCACCACATCCTCACGGTCGCGGGGCGATACGCCGCCGGCGCGCACGAGCGCGGCGATCCAGCGGCGCTCGGCGACGATGCGCTCCACGGGAATGCGGATCGCCGGGTGCTTCGCGGCCGATGGAAGGCGGCGCCGGGGCGCGCCGCGCTCGTGGACAGCGGTTGTCGTGCGGCGTCGAGTCTGCATACCGGACCTCGGCAAGAGGTGTCTGTCGAGAAGCCCTCAACACCATCGCGCGCCCGTGACGGCCGCGCGCCGGCCGCGCGCGCAGGCCGACATCGCAGCTCGCCGGCCGAGCCGGCCCACGTCGAGCACCTCGGGCGCCGATGCTCGTGATTCCTCGTCGTGGAGGCGCTTTTCTTCGGCGAATTCAGCGAACGCGCGTCGCGGGCGTCGAGAGAGCCAGGGACCCATTGCGGCCGGGCGCGGGCGCGGCGCCCGGCAGGTCGCGGCGCTGCTCCAGCAGCGCACGTGCCAGCGCTTCCTTCCCGATGGCGCGCGCGGCGGCGGCCATCCTCAGGCGCTCCTGCTCATCGCCCTGCGCGATGGGCCAGCGCTGCGCCGGGCGGGACATGCCTCGAGGACGAAGAGCCGCGCTGCCCTGGTCGTGCGAGGCCACCGTCGCTCCTGGTGAAGGATGTTTGTTGCTCGCGGCTGAGTACGAGAGCTCGCTCGCTCCCCCCGCCGGCGCCGCGGTCGACGAGGCGCGAGCACGCGCCGTGAGAGAAGCGCCCGGCGGCGCCGCGCCTCCGGGAACGAGAAGGCCGCTGTGCCCGGCCAGCATGAGCCCTGCTGTCAGGACGACGCCCAAGGCGCTCACCGCGAGCGAGGCGCCGCCGTGAGCGGCTGTTCGCAGGCGCGGTGCCCTTGCGCCGGACACCGCCTCACGGAGCGCGCGCCGCACGCGGTGAGCCAGGCGCTGCCACGATACGGAGAGGCGGGGACGCTCCCCCGCGCCACCGGCCGCGCGGATCGGCAGCAGGGCGGCGAGGCGGCGGCGATGGCGCGCCTGCCAGCGGCGGGCCGCCGCCTTGAGCTCCTCGCGCCCGTGGCGGACTCGGCTCTTCGCGGTGGTGGGGGGGATCGAGAGCAGCTCCGCGACATGCCCGATGCCCGCCTCGCCGAGCTCGTGGGCAATCAGCGCCTCGCGCCGCTCCGGCGGCAGCTCGAGGAGCAGCGTCGACAGGAGCTGCCGCCGCTCGTGCTCCATCTGGCGCTCCTCGGAGCTCGGCGCCTCGTCGGCGACCTCCAGCGGCTCGTCCGGCCACGGCGCCTCGCGCCGGCGGTAGGCGCGGCGCCGGTAGTTGGATGCATGGTTGTGGACAATGGCCTTCAGCCAGGCGCGCAGCTCGCCCCGGGCCGGATCGAAGGTGGCCAGGGCCCGCGAGATGCTGTGCAGCACCTCCTGCAGCACATCCTCCCTGTCGGCCTCCGGGATCCTCGCCGATGCCACGCAGCCGCGCAGGTAGCGGAGGTGCTCGCGGACGACGGTCTCCCAGGTGGGCGGCGGCGCTCCCGCGGACGCGCCGCGCGGATCCTTTGCATCCATGCCCGATCCATTATCCGCCGGTTACCCGATGGCGCTCGAAATCGTTCCCGGTCCCTCTCCCGAGCTGCCGGTATTGCGCTCTTGGCGGATCCGGATCCCCGGCAGGCGCTGAACCGGCGTGGCGAGGGGTGAGCGCGCGCCGGGGCCGTGATGCTTTACGCGGACGTCTTCTGATTCGCCATCCTATCTCTCGCTCGTTCGGCGCCTCGACGCGTGCTTGCGGGCGATCTTCGGGCCGACTAGCGTCGCCGCCCATGCGCTTGACGAGGTGCTTGGCGCTTGCGCTGCTGTTGTGCGCTTCAGGCTGGAGCCGCGGTGCGATGGCCGAGGCGCCGCAATCGCCCGGTACGAGGGCGGGCGGAACGGGGGCGGGGGGCTCGCCCTCGGCGGTCTCGCCGTCAGGAGCCTCGCGATCGGCGGCTTCGCCCCCGGGCGTCTCGCCCCCGGACGCCTCGCCCGCAGCGATTGCGGCGACGCTCCGCCGCGCGGAGCAGGAGCGGCGCGCCGGGCGGTGGGAGGAGGCCGCGGCGGCGTATCGAACGGCGTGGGAGTCGACCGGCGACCCTCGCTGGGCCGGGGAGCTCGGGCTGGCGGAGCTCTCGCTGCGCCGCTTCCGGGACGCCGCGGAGCACCTGCGCCGGGCGCTCGAGGCGGGGGATGCGCTCGCGCCGGGCGTCAGGGCAAAGCTCCAGCGAGGGCTCCAGCGGGCCGCGCAGGAGGTCGCCGCGGTCGCGATCGTGGTGGGCGAGCCCGAGGCCGAGGTGTTCATGGACGGCCGGCGCGTCGGCCAGGGGCTCGCCACGTACGTGGTCTATGTCGAGCCCGGCAGCCACGAGGCGCGGGCGACGCTCGGAGGCCACGAGGACGGCGTGGGGCGCTTCGAGGCGCAGCGCGGGGACACGCCGGCGATCGGCCTGGCCCTCAAGGAGAAGCCGCCGGCGCCGCGGCCGGCGGCGGCCCCGCGCGCCGCGGCGGTCGCGCCGGGGCCGGCGGCGCTGCGGCCCGCGGCCGCGGAGGTGGCGATCGGCCCGGCGATCCGGGTCGGGGGGCTCGCGCTCGCGTCGGCGGGCATCGTGGTCGGCGCGGGGTTCGCGCTCGCGTCGGCGGTCAAGGACGGCGAGGCCAGCGCGCTGCGCGACGAGCTGCGCAGCGCGCTCGACGACCGGGCGGATACGGCGTGCAGCCCCAGGCGGCCGGACCTGGATGCGGGGTGCCTCCAGCTCGGGGATGCGGTCGATTCCCGCGACGCCCTGGGCCTGATCGCGCTCGCGAGCTTCGTGGCGAGCGGCGTGGTCGGCGCGGCGGCGCTCTCGTCGTTCTTGTGGGCGCCCTCGCCGGACCACGGCGGTGTCCGCGTGGTCCCGCAGGCGGCGGCGCGCGGCGGCGGCGTCCGGATCGAGGGGGCGTGGTGATGGCCCGGCGTCGAGGAGATGCGGCGATGAGGTGGTGGACGGCGGGGCGGATCCTGGCGGCGCTGGTCGGCCTGGGGGCTGCGGCGGTCGTGATGGCGAGCGGCTGCGGGGCCGTCGACGGCTACGACTGCCACGAGTTCCTGACGTGCGACATCATCAACGAGAACGGCACCAACAACGGCGCCTGCTATGGGACCTGCGTCGAGGTCAATTCCTCTGATTTCGAGGAGCAGCCTTTCATCGTCTGGATGGGCCCCGCTCCGGAGCAGCCGTCCTGCGAGGGGGTCATGCTGGCGGACGGCGGCAGCGCGGGCCTGAGGGAGTACGAGCGGCTCGTCGCCGAGCCGGATCGTGCTGTCCGCTGCGGTCCGTGCGCGTGCACCGAGCCCGCGTGCGTGTTGCCGGTCGGCCTCACCGTGACCACCGGCTGGATGTGCGACGACGGTCCCGGCGAGACGGTGACCCCGTTCCGCGCGCCGCCCGCCTGGGACGGGGCGTGCGTCGCGCCCGGCGCGGTGGCTCCCGAGGCGTTCGGCTCGTTCGAGATCGCTCCGGTCACCACGCGACCCTGCGACGTCGCGCCGGCCCCGGTGCCGCGCGCCGGCGATCTGCCGGGCGGAGGGCAGAGCGCTGTCGTGTGCAGCGGGGGCAGCGAGCCGACGCTGTGCCCGGGCAAAAACACCTTTTGCATGCCCGCCGCGTCGCAGCTCCCGCCGGGATCCCGCCGCTGCGTCGTCTCGAAGATGGAGGGCGACTACGCGATGTGCCCCTCCGACGGCGGCGCCCCCAGCCGTGCGTTCTCGGAGCGGTTCACCTTCTGGAAGGTGAGCGAGGACGAGCGCCGTTGCACGCCGTGTGCGTGCACCGAGATCGCGCCGAGCACGTGCGAGGCGATCGTGTCGACGTTCGAGGACGACGCGTGCGCCCACCTGGTCGCCACTGCCGCGGTCGCCGAGAACGGCGTCTGCCACGCCGCCGAGCCCGGGTCGGCGCTCGGGAGCATGCGGGCGGAATGGCGGGTCAACGTGCCCGGGAGCTGCGTGCCGAGCGGCGGGGAGCTCGCGGGCGAGCTGGCCATTGAGAGGAGGACGCTGTGCTGCATGCCGGAGGAACAATGATGCACGCGAGAGGGAGGACGAGGGCGATAGCGATGGCGGCGGCGCTCCTCTCGCTCGGCGCGGGCGCGGCGCTCGCCGGGGCGTCGTGCATCCGTCTCGACTCGGGCTGCCGCGGGGAGGAGTGCCGGATCACCAATGACCACACGTGCCCCTGGAACTGCTCGCCGGCTGTCTGGGACAGCGCCCTCTTCCCCGACTTCAATACCTTCCTCCCGTACTTCGTCTGGACAGGGAACCCACGTGATGCGCCGGACTGCACGTCGGCCAACGCCTACCATGAGGGAGACTTCTATCGAGATCCGAAGTCCATCGACCGCTGTCTACGCTGCGTCGCCGAGCCGGTGAGGGAAAGCAGGTATCATAGCGTCGAGCTCAGGAAAGGTGCCCAGTGTGTCTCGGGCGAGGACATCGGCGGGACGGTCATCCGCGCGTTCATGGTTCCGGTCGAGTGGGACGGGAGCTGCATCTCCGAGGTGGTGGCCCTGGATCCCGCCGCGCAGGACGCCGACGTCGGCGTAGGACGGAGCTGGGGCAACGGGGGGCCCTCCTGCGTGGCCTCGCTCTCGCGGGCGGACGTGGAGGCCACCTGGGGAAGCCTCGTCCGGGTGTGTCAGCGCTACTGGGAGTATGACGAGGTTTGCTGGAATCTTGCCAGCCAGTGTGTGCCGGATCTGGCGCCGGAGTTCCGTCACTGTCTCAAGTACGACGGTGACGAAGAGCTCCCGGAGTGCCCCCCCTCTCATCCCGAGCTGGTGCAGGCCTACACCGGCGTGAAGGGGTGCTCCGCGTGCGGGGCCGAGGACCCGTTGGACGACGGGAAATGGCGGGAGACGACGGCGACACTCACCTTCTACGCAGACGAGCAGTGTACGCAGCCCCTTCCCACCACAAACATCTACGATAAATGCTTTAACGTGCCACCCGGCTCTCTTCCGCGGAGCGTCACCGCGACGCTGACCGTCGAGAGGGTATCCGCCTGCGAGGCCGTCGGCGGTGAGCAGGAGGGCGAGCTCGCGCCGGAAGGCCTGGTGAGCTTCTGCTGCAAGGCGCCGCGGTGACACGAGCCCCGGGCGCCTGGCGGCGGTTCACCCCCGCGGGTGCGCGAACGATAACGATGCGCCGGTCAGACGGGACAGCTCATCGGCTCGCGCTCAGCAAGGCCTGGATCCCGTCCGCGAGCTCTCCTTGCCGCTGTCTGCGGAGCACCGCGACCAGCGCGGCCGCGAGCGGTCCTGGGGCCACGATCGGCCTGGCGAGCTCGTCGAGCCAGGCCGCCAGGATCTCGCCCGGATCGCGGCCGATGGCGGCGCCGCGGAGCAGCGACGCGAGGGTGTCGGCGAGCTCCCCGCGTCCCTCGGCGCGGAGCTGTGTGCAGAGGTCGGCCGCGAGGCGTGCGGGGTCCACGATCGGCCCGGCGACGTCGCGCGCCCAGAACATCATGATCGACCCCGCGAGCGTGTCGCGGCCCTCGGCGCGGAGCCTGGTGACGAGCGCGCAGGCCAGGACGTCCGCGGGGTAGCTGCCCCCCAGCGTGTCGGCCAGGGCCCGGAGCGCGGCGCCATCGGGCGGGGGCTCGTGCTTTCTGGCGGCCGCTGGCGGCTGGGCCGGTGACGGCGTCTCTGCCTCGCGGCGCTCCCGTTCTTCGTGGGCGTGGATTGCCCTCGCGATGGCATCGGCGAGCTCGTGGTGACCGTCGGCGCAGAGCCGCTCTCGCAACGCCATCCGGAGGTCGAGCGACAGGGAGTTCTCGACAAGGCTCGCGAGCTCGTGACGCCCGTGGGCGCGAAGCGTCGCGGCCTCGTGGCGCCTCGTGGCGATCTTCCCCTGGACCTCGTCGAGCCAGAGCATCGGGTCGGCGTCGACAGGGCCGCCGCCCAGCAACGACACGATCGCGTCCGCGAGCTCTGCTTGTCCGTCGACGCGCAGCTTCCCGACCAGCGCCGTGGCGAAGCGTCCGGCGTCGCAGATCGGCCCGCTGGCCTCGTGGCGCTCGCTCTGCCGGACGAGCCCGGACAACGCTTCGCGCCTGTCGAGGGAGAGCCTCCCCTGCAGCGCCTGGCTCAGGACGTGCGCTGCGTGACTGCGGGCGAGCTCGTCTCCGAGCGCGACGAGCGCCGCGCGCTCGCTGGGTTCAGCGGGCCTTGCCATGAGCTCCTACTTCCAGGCCGCGCCGAGCGCGGGCGCTGCTGTCAAGTGCATCCAGGTGATGGGAAGATCAAATCTCCGATCTTTATTAAAAATGCAATGAAATGAGTGGAAGGCGCGAGCGTCCGGGGCGGGCATCGACGCGATGCTTACGGCGCACCTCGACGAATCATTTCGCGTCTTACGTGGCGAGCTTTCCGAGCCGCTGGAGGCGCTGCCCCGAGGGGCCATCCTCCACGACCCAGGGGGCCGCAGGGTCGTACGCTGTAACACCCCACACCGCCAGCGGCGCTCCTTGAGCGATACCGGTCAGTCCATGCCGCATGATTTTACGGCCTGTACCCGACAGCTTGTCTACTGGATGCGCAACCGTTCGAAGTCGTTGAAGGCCCGCTCGACGAGGTTCATCACCGACCGACCGCCTGGCCGCCGCAACATGGTGAGGTTCGGAAAATCAAAGGTGCACGGAATCAGGATTGTTTCGTCGCGCTCCCACGGGTACTCGGCGTTCTCAGGTGACGCCAATCGATCGGTAGCCGGCGCGAGCTTCTCGATCTCCCGAGCGAGGGCTGTCGCATTCCGCTGGAGAGTCTGTAGAACTGCATCTTGCCCTCGATATTCGTCGCGAATCATCTCGCAGCGAAAAAACTGATTGATGAACTCGACGAACCCGGTGTGATGCCTCACCAGCTCATCCACGTCAGCGGCGGTGTCGCGGATGCGATACGCCTTGGCGATCTTCTCGGTCGCCATTTGAAGGTAGTGCAGCGTGTGACATTGCGGAAAGCTGGGTTTCGTGAGCGCCGAGAGATGCTTGTAGACGTCCCAATCCGACCGCCCTTGAGCCGCGAACGCGACGGCAAAGGCTTGACGCCTCGCCCCGGCGTCCATCACGCTGCCAGCCCGTCGCGCGTAAACCGCTGCGCGCGGTCGAGCCTCCAACCCTTCGGGAGCTTCGAATCGCCCGCCTGAATCGCCTCGAATTCCGTGGGCGTCACTTCGGCGATGACCGTTGGGAACGGAACGTCTTGGGTCGGCGCGAACTCGAACGGCGTGACGCCTCCGGTGGCCACGGTCGCGGCGTTGACCTCCAGCAGCTTGATAGGCTCTGTCGCGCTGGCTTCGTTCTCGGCGACGATGCGATAGACAGCTTGAAGATGCGGCTCGAGCTCAAAGTGTTCCGCGATGAGCTCCCGCGCTACCTGATCCTTCGAGGTCATGCTCGATCATACCCCCCAAGGGTTGTCCCGACAACCGCGACGTGGTCGCGCGGGCGGGCGCGGAGCAAGTGTGCGCCCGAGGCCTCGTCCCTCTCCCAGCGGTGCGCCCCGCTCGGAGTCCGGCCGCAGGCGACCGCGTCCCACGTCACGCGACCGAGCATGTCGTCACGCGACCGAGCATGTCGCCGCACCGGCCGGCCGCTCGTCCAATCTCATGATCGACCCCGCGAGCCGCCCGAGCGCGCGCGTCGACCATACCGCCTGGCCGACGCGAGGCAGCCGACTACCCGCCCGGCGCGACCACCCACCGGCTCGGCGTCCCCGCGTACGTCACCACCAGCCGCTCCCGCGCCCGCGTGCACGCCACGTAGAGCAAGTGCCTCTCTTGCTCCAGAAACGCCTCGCGGTCCGCCTCGTCGACAAGCTCCTTCTGCAGGTACGTGGACGGAACCAGATCGGCGTCGCACCCGACGACGACAACCACCTTGAACTCGAGCCCCTTGGCCCGGTGGATCGTGCCCACCGACATGTCCCCGCCGACGGGGGCAGGATCCGATCCGAGAACCTGCGGATCTGGTCGGTCGTACGGTAGTTGATCCACAGCCGCGTGGAGCCGGCTCGCACGCCGGTGTCCGCAGACGACCAGGCGACCGCCGCCCTGTAGCTCCGCTGGCCCGCGTCGCTGCAGGGGGAAGGTGTGCACCACGGGACGGAGCAGCGGCCGGCCATCCCGGCGCGACGCGGCCCCGAGGGCGAGCCACGCTACGATCTCCCCCTCGGCACCGGCCGGCCGACGCGTCGGCCCGCCCTGGCCCTCGCGTGGCCTCGGGCTGCGCCGAGCTCCGCGCCATGCCAGTCGGCCCGAGCCGGCGAGGCATGGCAAGGCGGCTTTCGCCCGGGCACATCCCCGCACACCGACGCGGTCGCGCTGCCAGATCGGGCGCCGCCGTCGCCATCGGTGGAGCTGTGCTTCATTTCGTTGCTGTGCCCGGTCGTTCCTCGATCAGGATCCGCGGGAACCAATGTCCCGCCGCGCCTTCCCGTGTAGAAAAGTCCCCACCTTCTGCGAGGCTGTCCAGGAGAATCGGGATGAGATAGAGCAGGTGTGTCAGCGCTTGGATCGGGTCTTCTCCCGATCCAGAGCGACGCTGTATCGCGTCTCCTGGACCGATGATCTCGCACGGCGCGCGCCAATGGCCACTGGCCATGGTTGGATGTCCGAGGCGTACGATCACGTTCTCCTCGTTGCCACCCTTCCCCTTCAGCGTCAGCTCTCGCTCGCCGAGGACGTCCACTTTTGCGAGCATCGGCCCGTTGCCGATGCTGGAGTCGTCTTCTGACGCGATTCGCGGCACGAAGCGCCACGCATCCGGCTTCTCTGTGGGCTCTTGCTCCACGGGTTCGTTGCTTCCGGATAGCTCGATGGATCCACGCGCTGCCATGTCCTCGAGCTGAGCATCGAGGAGCAGGAATGCGTGCAAGATAGCCTGAGCCTGGTCCATGCCGAGGGCCCGGTCTGTCGTGCCGGATTTCCCTGTTTCTTCCACCTGGACGTCAACGCACCAAATGCCGTCGTTTCCTGGTTCTGGATGGCCGAATCGCGCGACTACCGTCTGAGGCGGTGAGCCGTCGGATGGCTTGAACACCAGCTTCCGCTCTCCGAGAATTCTGTTCATGCGTCGTCCGATACACGCTCTCGGCGCCCGTTCAAGCGGGAGATGCGTCCGCTCGGACTCAGGCGAGGTTCTCTACCTCATCCGATCGTGACCGAACCCACGCGCCGTGCTCGGTCGCACGCGCGACGAAACGCCATGCGTGTATCCTTCAGGTCCTGGCGCCGCGTTCGCTGGCAGCGGAGCGTGCACCCATCGATCCTCCGGAGGAACCGGACGATTCTCTCAGCAGCGCCGAGACGATTCGCCGATCGGGGAACGCTTTAGCGAAGCGGAGCATGAGGCGCGACGGGGCCGCCGGCGCGGACCAGCGGATGGCCGACGTCGAAGTACCCCTCCATCCAGAGGTGACCGAGGTTGCCGCCAGCCTCGTACATCGCGAGGGCCCGGGCCATGTCCGCCACGCGGCGCGCCTGTGTGTAGCCGTGCTCGTCGCGGTAGAGCACGCGGAGCTCCTCGGGTTTGAGGTCGGACACGAAGAACGGCGAGTGCGAGGTCACGAGGAGCGGGTCCTCTCCGAGGCGTTGCGACACTTCCCCGCCGGGTCGAGCTGCGCTCGGGGCTCCCACGTGGGGGGGGCCCGGGATGCCCCGGGGGGCCCCCGGGGTGCGAGGCGGTTCGGGGCAGCGGCGAGGCGGTTCGGGGCAACCGAGGGGCGGTTCGGGGCAGCGGCGAGGCGGTTCGGGGCAACCGAGGGGCGGTTCGGGGCAGCGGCGAGGCGGTTCGGGGCAACCGAGGGGCGGTTCGGGGCAGCGGCGAGGCGGTTCGGGGCAACCGAGGGGCGGTTCAGGGCGACCGAGGCGCGGTTCAGGGCGACCGAGGCGCGGTTCAGGGCGACCGAGGCGCGGTCAGCATGCTCGTCTCGGAGCGCTCAACCTCCATCCGGGCGCTCTCGGCGCGTGGGCGAGCGCGGGCAGACTCTGCGACACCCGAGGCGCCTCCGGAGGCCGAGCGTACCGTCGAAGCTGGAGAGATGCAGTGGCTCTGCTCCTTCTGCGGTCGAGCTACGGCTGCGGTCACGGCTGCCGTCAACGAGGCCGCCTCTGCGTTCCTCCTGGCGTGGAATTCGTGCTCTGGCAGGCAGGCATGCTTGCGAGACCGGGCACGCCATCTTACGGTACCCGCTTGCAACTGAAGCACGGGAGGAGAAAGCAATGGATTCGAAGAAGAATTCGAATTGGACCACGTGGGAAGACATGCCGATCGACGAGTTCCGGGCGCGCGCCGCGAAGGCCAAGGCGCTGGCCGCCGAGCTCGAGGAGAAGCTCGACAGCCTATTCCCGGGGCTCGTGACGCTGACGAAGGAGCAGCGGCAGACGGCGCCGCGGCTGCGGGACGGCGAGCACGTGATGCTGAACAAGGTGCTCGACGTGGTGGACATGAAGCCCGCCCTGTTCGAGTCGCTGGCGGATCAGGACGAAGGGATGGACCCGAACCGCTTCGAGACCGCGCTGCTCCGGGACCGCATCGAGAAGCACGTGCTCTTCAGCGAGGTCGCGGAGAGCCTCGCGCCGATCGGGGGAGAGCTCGGCGACTCGACGTTCTATGCGGCCATCAAGTTCCGCGAGACGCTCTATGCAGCCTACCGGATCGCCAAGACGCACGCGCAGACCGATCGCAAGGTGATGGACGTCCTGGCGCCGGTCATCGACTTCATGCGGAGGAACGTCGCCCCCGGGACCGCGGCGAAGAAGAGCCGCAAGCCGGCGCCGGCGACGAATACGCTGCCCGGCGCAGACGAAGGGTAAGCCTCGGAGGCGAGGGCGGGGGATCCCGCCGCGCGTTCCTCGCCTCCTCCACGGTCGAGGAGCATGGACCGAGCGGCGCTCCGTACGAAGCAGGAGACGCGGGACATCGCCCCCGCGCCCCGCGCCCCGCGCCCCGCGCCCCGCGCCCCGCGCCCCGCGCCCCGGCGCCCCCGCCCCCCCCGGACGAGCGGCGCGAGCCGCTTCTCGACGGCCGCGCGCGCATTAAGCTTCCTTCATGAGGCTCGGGGCACGGCTCACCACGCACGCATTCTCGGCTGGCGCCGCCGGCATCAGCTTCATCGTCCAGCCGATCCCGGGTTCGGACCAGCTGTTCGTCATCCCGATCCAGTACCTGCTCACGGCGTCGCTCGCGAAGGAGCGAGGCGCGCACCTCTCGAAGGCGGCGTGGTCCCAGATCCACCAGATCATCTGGGGCGGCGGCGCCATTCGGCTCATGCTCGACCTGACCCTGGGGCTGATCCCGCTGGCCGGCGCGGTCACGAACGCGATCACGGCGTTCGCCATGACCGAGTATATCGGGCACTACGTGGATAGAGCCCTCGACAACCCGGACAAGGCACCTCCTGACCTGTCGATCCAGGACATCCTGGACACCATCAGCTCCCTGTTCACCACGCGAGCGCGGTAGGCAAGCCGTACCTCGGGTCGAGCTCACCCTGCGGCTGCTGGAGCGGAAGGACGAGCTTCTCGGGAGCGACGCGGCGTCACCACCCGATCAGGCTTCGCCGGCTCGACCCGCCGGCCCCGAGCTCGCGCGGCGAGCCCTGGCCGGCCGAGCGTCGAGCGGGTACACAGGCTCGTCATGAGCTCGACCCTCCTTGCCTTTGGCGGCGCCGCGCTGGTGCTGGCGATGATCCCGGGGCCGAGCACCGCCGTCATCGTGCGGCAGGCCCTGCGCGGCGGGCGCCGCGCCGCGCTCGCGACCATCGCCGCGAACGAGCTGGGCCTCCTCTTCTGGGCCCTCGTCGCGGCGCTCGGGGCCACGGCGCTCGTCAAGGCCTCCGAGGTCGCCTACGACGCGCTCCGCCTCGCCGGCGCGGCCGTCCTCGTCGTGCTCGGCGTTCAGTCCATCCTGGGGCGGCGTCGGGCCGGCGCCGGCGGCGCGGGGCCGGGAGCCCGGGAACCCGCTGCCGGCGCGTGGAGCGCCTTCCGCATCGGCCTCCTCACCATCCTGGCGAACCCCAAGGCGGCCGTGTTCGCCGCGTCCTTCCTGCCGCAGTTCGTGCCGACCGGCGCGCCGACGCTGCCGGCGCTGCTCCTCCTCTCGCTGGTGTGGGTCGCCGTGGACACCGCCTGGTACCTGGCGCTCGTCCTGCTCCTCGGCCGGCTCCAGGCGGCCATGACCGGCGGTCGCGTACGCCGGACGCTCGAGGCGGTCTCCGGCGTGGTCCTCGTGGCGCTCGGCGTGCGCATGGTCCTGGAACGTCCCTGAGGAGCGCGGCCGCTCCATCGACGCCGCCGCGCGTCCGTGGGGTGGGGTGAGGTATCGCCTTGGCTCAGCGGCGGAGCGCGGCGGCTGCGCGCCCCGAGACGGCGGTCCCGCTCACGACGACGGCCGACCCCAGCGCGAGGAGGGCGACCAGCGTGAGCACCATGGGATAGATGCCGACCAGCGCGAGGATGCCGAGCACCACCGCGCCGGCGCCGATGAGCGACTGCAGGCCGGCCGCGGCCATCGACGCCTGACGAGCGACGTGGGCGAGGTGCGGCTCCGCGCCGCGCGTGTCGAGCCCGCCGAGGTCCGCCGTTGCGCCGCCGCCGAGCAGGGTCGCTCCACCGAAGACGATCACCGCGATCGAGGTCAACGTCGCGGGGGAGAGGCCGAGGAGCGCGAGGACGCCGAGCACGACGCCGGCCACGCCGCCGACGAGCTCCGCGCCCAGCCCGCCGCCGAGCTCGGCGCGCGTGTCCCACTCGAGGGGCGGCGTGGCGCGGGTCAGCGCGCCGAGGCGCGAGGCGATCGCGCCGCCGTGCGCGATCAGCGCGGCGCCGAAGACGATCGTGGCAATCGAGGTGAGCTCCCCTGGCATGGTCCCCGTCAGCCCGAGGATGGTGAGGACGATCGCCGCCGCGCCGCAGACCACCTCGGCGAGCGAGCCGCCGAGCACGATCTTCGGTGCCTTCTCCTCCTCTGATCTGTATCGCGCGCCTGACAGCGGCGGATTAGGGTTCTCCTGCTGTGCAAAATGTTCACGTTCTTCAGGCTTCAGTGTCGGCATGATTCCCCCGTCCTGTGATGAGCTCTGTCGCGCTCACGCTCCCTCCGGCCTGCACGTGCTGCGCCGGGCTCCCCATCTCGCGCGACGCCCACGCCGGCGCGGCCTGCTGGGACGGGTTCCGCAATGGCGATGGTCATGATCGCGTCCGAACGCGGGCGCAATGACGTTGGGGTTGTCCGGTGAACGCTGAGCCTGCCGACCTGCCGGACACGCCTCGTCGAGCGGGCAGCCGTCGCGGTCGCGGCGCTCGCCGGCCTCGGTATGAGGCTTGCTCGAGCGACGACGGCGCAGCGGGCGGCGGGTGAGTACCGGCCAGCCCGGACTTGATGCCCGAGATGGGCAGTGGGTCCGTCGTGACGCCAGAAAGGCGATCGAGGGGGCGATATGAAGTACGGTGATACGGGGCGACGGGTCGGCCGCCGGATGGGGCTCGCGCTCGGTCTTCTCGCGAGCATGGCGCTCGCTGGCTGTGGCGGCCCGAGCGCGCGAACCGTCCACGGTACGCAGCTCGCGCCCGGTGCCGATGCGCAACTCACTGCCGACATCGACGCCGACGCCGCGACCACGCGGCTGGCGGTGGACGTCGTTCACCTCGCGCCGCCCGAGCGGATCGCGGCCGGCAGCAAGCACTTCGTCGCCTGGCAGCGCCCGAACTCCGAGACCCCGTGGCGGCGGCTCGGAGTGCTCGACTACAATCCTGGCAGCCGAAACGGCAAGCTGGCCGAGACGACCGTGCCGTATGCCAACTTCGAGCTGCTCATCACCGCCGAGGAGCAGAGCAGCCCTCATTCCCCATCGTCTGCCGCCGTCATCGGGCCGACGTCTGTCGGGTAGCGTCGCGCCCGGCGGACGTGGCGTCGCTCAAGGCAAGCGCCGTCGCCGCCGCCCGAGCAACCCCACCGCCGCGAGCGCCACGGCGGCCACGCCCGCCGCCTGGAGCCACCGGCCGCGCCGCGCCCGCCGCCGCTCGGCCGCGAGCCGCCGGCCGCCCGCCCAGAGGAGCGCCACGCCGGCCGGCGTCGCGGCGAGCGCGGCCGCCTTCGCGCGCGGTAGCACGTAGACCTCCTCGGGCCCGGGCAGGTAGGCGCGCTCGGGGTAGTCGCCGGCCGGCCCCGCGGGGCCGTGCAGCGCCGCCATGCGCACGACCTGGGCCAGGTGCAGCGCCTGCCGGTCGGTCGTCTGCTGGATTTGCTCGCGGCAGCTGAAGCCGTCGGCCACGACGAGCGCGTCCTTCGGCGCCGACCGGACCGCGGGCAGGAGCACGCGCTCGCCGCACCGGATCGAGACGTCGTACTTGTCGCCCTCCTCGAAGCCGAACGCGCCCGCCATCCCGCAGCAGCCCGAGTCCAGGAGCTCGATGTCGAGGCCCATGCCGCGGAGCACGTCGCGCTCGCCGTCCATCCCGAGGATGGCCTTGTGGTGGCAGTGACCGTGCACCACCGCGCGCCGGTCGAGCCGCGGCAGCTCGATCCCGCGCGCGCCGGGCGAACGCGGGCCGGGATCGCCGTCCGGCGCCCCCTTCAGGAAATCGCCGAACAGGTGCGTCTGCTCCCGGAGCTTCGACGCGACCGGGTCGTCCGGGAAGAGCCCGCGCAGCTCGTCGCGGAAGACCGAGACGCAGCTCGGCTCGAGGCCGACGATCGGCACGCCGCGCTCGATCGGATCGCGCAGCGCGCTCATCACGTCGCGCAGCATGCGCTTGGCCGTCTTCAGGAAGCCGAAATCGTAGAGCGGCCGGCCGCAGCAGAGCTGTGCCTCCGGGACGATCACCTCGTAGCCCGCCGACTCGAGCACCTCGGTCGCGGCGATCGCGGTGTCCGGGAAGAAGTGATCGTTGAACGTGTCCGGCCAGAGCAGCACCTCGGGCCCGCCGGCGTTGCGCCGCGGCCGGCCGTGGAACCACTGCCGGAACGATGTCCGCGCGAACGGCGGGATGGTCCGCTCGGGCGCGATGCCGGCGAGCTTCTTGGCGATCGCGGCGAGGGCCGGCGTCTGCGTCACGAGGTTCGCGAGCCCGGGCACGCGCTGCCCGAGGCGCGCCCACCAGTGGATGAGCCCCATCGAATAAGCGGCGCGCGGCCGGAGCCGACCCGCGTAGTAGTGCGACAGGAACTCGGCCTTGTAGGTGGCCATATCGACGTGGACCGGGCACTCGTCCTTGCACGCCTTGCAGGCGAGGCACAGGTCGAGCGACTCGCGCACCTCGTGGTCGCGGAAGCCGCGGAGCTCGTCGCCCTCCAGCATCTCGAAGAGCAGGCGCGCCCGCCCGCGCGTTGAGTGCTCCTCCTCGTGCGTCACCCTGTAGCTCGGGCACATCGTGCCGCCGTCGTGGCGCCGGCACCTGCCGACGCCCACGCAGCGCAGGGTCGCGCGCGTGAAGTCGCCGTCGTCGTCCGGGAAGCGGAAGTGCGTCTCCACCGCGGCGGAGCGGAAGCCGGCCCCGAGGCGGAGGTTCTCGTCGACGCGGTACGGGTCGACGACCTTGCCGGGGTTCATGGAGAACGAAGGGTCCCAGGCGGCCTTGAAGCGGCGGAACGCCTCGATGAGCTCCTCGCCGTACATCTTCGGCAAGAACTGCGCGCGCGCCTGGCCGTCGCCGTGCTCGCCGGAGAACGAGCCGCCGTAGCGGACCACGAGGTCGGTCGCCTCGTCGAGGAAGCGCTTCCAGTTGCGGATGCCCTCGGCCGTCACCACGTCGAAGTCCACGCGGCAGTGCACGCACGCCTGCCCGAAGTGGCCGTAGAGCGCGGGCTGATAGCCGTGGCGATCGAAGAGCGCGCGCAGGTCGCGGAGGTAGCCGCCCAGGTTGTCCGGGTGCACGGCGGAGTCCTCCCAGCCGGGCCACGTGTCGGGCTCCCCCGGGACGCGCGTGGTCGCGCCGAGCCCGGATCTGCGCACGTCCCAGAGCGCGCGCTCCTGGTCGGGGTCGTCGTACAGCTTCATCGTCGGCGGGTTCGGCCCGCGCGCGAGGGCGCGCATGGCGTCGAGCGCCCCCGCGTCGGACTCCTCCTGGGTGTCGCCCCCGAACTCGACGAGCAAGAAACCGCGGCCCTCCGGGAGGTAACGCAGGTAACGCTCGTGGAGCCCCTTCTTGTGCATGTCCTCGATGAGCCGGTCGTCGATCCCCTCGAGCGCGATCGGCCGGAAGCGCATCACCTCGGGGACGTGATCGCCCGCGGAGAACACGTCCGGGTAGCCGAGCACGAGGAGCGATCGGAACCTGGGCCAGTCGACGAGGCGCAGGGTGGCCTCGAGCACCGTGACGCATGTCCCCTCGGTGCCGACCAGGGCGCGCGCCACATGGAAGCCGTTCTCCGGCAAGAGCTCGTCGAGGTTGTAGCCGGACACGCGGCGCGGGATGCGGGGGTAGCGGGCGCGGATGAGGTCCGCGTACCTGTCGCGGATGGCGCGCAGCTCGGCGTAGATGCGGCCGCGTCGGCCGCCCTCGCGGACGATGGCCTCGAGCTCGTCCTCGCTCGTCGGCCCCACGCGCAGCCGCAGGCCGTCGTAGGTCAGCACCTCGAGCTCGTGCACGTTGTCGACGGTGCGGCCGCCGAGCACCGAGTGCACGCCGCACGAGTTGTTGCCGATCATCCCGCCGAGCGTGCAGTACTCGTGGGTCGAGGGATCCGGCGCGAACGTCAGGTCGAGCTCGTTCGCGGCGTCGCGCAGGGTGTCGAGCACCGTGCCCGGCAGCACCCGCGCGCGCTTGCTCGCGCGCTCGAGCGAGAGGACGCCGCGCATGTACTTCGAGAAATCGAGGACGACGGCGACGTTGCACGTCTGCCCGGCGAGGCTCGTGCCGCCCCCGCGCGCGAGGATGGGCGCGCCGTGGCGGCGGCACGCGGCGACCGCGGCGATCACGTCGTCCTTGTGGCGCGGCACGACGACGCCGATGGGCAGCTGCCGGTAGTTCGACCCGTCGGTCGCGTAGAGCGCGCGGTCGCCCGCGGTGAAGCGGACCTCGCCCTCGACAGCGCGCGAGAGCTCGGTGGCGAGCGCCTCCACCTCGGGGCCGGCCGCGGGCGCGAGCCGCACGCGCCGCTCGCCGGGCAGGCGGATCACGCCGCGATCGATCTCGCGCTGGACGGGCTCGGAGGGCCTGTCCTCCGCCGCCGCGCTCTCCTCCTTCTGCTGCTCGATGTGCTGCATGATTCCCCCCTCACACTGCGAAGCGCTCGGCGTCGGCGCGCCGGAGCGAGAGCCCCATCCCGGGGCGGTCGAGATCCGGCGCGAGCGCGCCTCCCGCGGGCGCCACGGCGCCCTCGAAGAGCATCTGCTCGATGCGGACGTGGTCGTGGAAGAACTCGAGGTGCGCGAGCCGCTGCACCGCGCACGCCGGGTGCAGGTGCAGCGACGGCGCGCAGTGGCCCGACAGGTCGAGCGAGCGCGCCTCGCACAGCGCCGCGGCGGCGAGGAAGCCGGTGATCCCGCAGCGGCTCGCGTCCGCCTGCAGGACGTCGACGGCGCCGGCGTCGAGCATGCGGCGGAAATAGACGAGATCGTAGCCGTACTCGCCCGCCGCGACGTCCATGCCGGCGGGCGCCCGGTCGCGCAGGAGCCGCAGCCCGTCGAGGTCGTCCGAGGTCACGGGCTCCTCGAACCAGCGGACGCCCTCGCCGGCGAACTGCTCGGCGAAGGCGAGCGCCTGCTTGCGCGAGTAGGCCCCGTTGGCGTCGACGAAGAGCGCGGCGTCCGGGCCGATTGCGCGGCGCGCCGCGCGCACGCGCGCGAGGTCCGCCGCCGGGTCGCGCCCCACCTTCATCTTCACGCGCGGGATGCCCGCGGCGACCCAGCCGCCGAGCTGCTCCGCGAGCTCGACCTCGGTATACGAGGTGAACCCGCCGCTGCCGTAGAGGGGCACGCTTTCACGCGCCATGCCGAGCAGCGCCGCGAGCGGCAACGCGAGCAGGCGGGCCTTCAGGTCCCAGAGCGCCGCGTCGACCGCGGCGATCGCCATCTGCGCGATCCCGGGCCGGCCGAGGTTGCGGATGCTGCGCACCATCGCGGCCCACGCGCCGGGGACCGCCAGCGCGTCGCGCCCGCGCACGACGCCGGCGAGCTTGTCGGCCACGAGCCGCGCCGCCGCCACGTCGGCGTACGTGTAGCCGAGCCCTCGCTCGCCCCCGGCGGACGCGTGCACGACGACCAGCGTCGTCTCGCGCCACTCGAGCGTGCCGTCGGACTCCGGCCTGTCGGTCGGGATTGTGTACGCGGCCACCTCGATCTGCTCGACCGGGATCGCCGTGCGCTGCAGCTCGCCGGCCATCGTCAGCCCCGGTGCGGGATCCAGCTCTCGATCATGTCGCGGTACGTCTGGCGGATGATCCCGCGCGCGTCCGGGTCGCCCCGGAGGAGCGCCGACGTGAGCATCCTGGCCTGATTCACCGTGATGTGCGGCGGCAGCGGCGGGACCTCCGGGTCGGTGACCGCCTCCACGACCACCGGCCTGTCGACCCGGAAGGCCTCGTCCCAGGTGCGCGCGACCTGGTCCGGGCGGTCGATCCGCACGCCCGAGAGCCCGAGCGCCTCGGCGTAGGCCGCGTACGGGAAGTCCGGCAGCGTCTGGGATGCCTCGAGCTTGGGATCGCCGCTCATCACGCGCAGCTCCCAGGTGACCTGGTTCAGGTCGCGGTTGTTGAGCACCAGCACCACGAGGCGCGGGTCCTTCCACTCGCGCCAGTACTTCGCCACGGTGACGAGCACGTTGATGCCGTTCATCTGCATCGCGCCGTCGCCGACCATCGCGACGACCGGGCGGTCGGGGAAGGCGAACTTCGCCGCGACCGCGTAGGGCATCGCGGGTCCCATCGTCGCCAGCGTCCCCGAGAGCGAGGCCATCATCCCCTCCCGGATCTTGATGTCGCGCGCGAACCAGTTCGCCGACGAGCCGGAGTCGGCGGTCAGGATGCAGCGGTCGGGCAGCCGCGACGACAGCTCCCAGTAGACCCGCTGCGGGTTGAGCGGATCGGCGTCGTTCATCGCCCGCGCCTCGAGCACCTTCCACCAGTCGGCGACGCTCTCCTCCAGCCGGCGCCGCCACGAGCGGTCGGTCTTGAGCTTGAGGTAGGGGATGAGCGCCCGCAGCGTCTCGGCGCTGTCGCCGATCAGGTTGACCTCCATCGGGTAGCGCAGGCCGAGCATCCGGCCGTCGATGTCGATCTGGACGCCGCGCGCCTGGCCCTCCTCCGGCAGGAACTCCGGGTAGGGGAAGCTCGAGCCGACCACGAAGAGCGTGTCGCAGTTGGCCATCATCTCCCAGCTCGGCTTGGTGCCGAGCAGGCCGATCGAGCCGGTGACCCAGGGCAGATCGTCCGGGAGCGCCGCCTTGCCGAGCAGCGCCTTGGCCACCCCGCACCCGAGGATCTCGGCGACGCGCGCGACCTCCGGCGCGGCCCCGAGAGCGCCCTGGCCGATCAGCATGGCGACGCGCTTGCCGGCGTTGAGCACGCCGGCCGCGCGCCGCAGATCCTCCTCTTTCGGCACCACGCGCGGCGAGCTGTAGCCGAGGCCGGTGTGCACGGTGCCGTGCGTGTGCGGCGGCTCCTCGACGGCGTCCATCTCCTGGACGTCCTTCGGGACGATGACGCACGTGACGGTGCGCTCCGCCCTGGCGATGCGCATCGCGCGGTCGATGAGGTGCCGGATCTGCGCGGGCGAGGACGCCATCTGCACGTACTCGTGCGCGACGTCCTTGAAGAGCGTGACGAGATCGACCTCCTGCTGGTAGTGCCCGCCGAGCGCGGCGCGGTCCTGCTGGCCGACGATGGCCACGACCGGCTGGTGGTCCAGCTTCGCGTCGTAGAGCCCGTTCAGGAGGTGGATCGCGCCGGGCCCCGAGGTCGCCATGCACACGCCCACCTCGCCGGCGAACTTCGCGTGAGCGCACGCCATGAACGCGCCCATCTCCTCGTGCCGCACCTGGATGAACCGGAGGTCCGGAACACGGCGGAACGCGCCCACGATGCCGTTGATGCCGTCGCCTGGGTAGGCGTACACGCGCCGGACACCCCACGCGACGAGGCGCCTCAGCAGGAACTCGCCGACGGTCTGGGCCATGAGTCTTCCCCCCCGCGAGCTCGGAACGTGAGCTCGACCCTGCGGGGTGTGCGACATCCGTGCCGCCTCGCCGCGCTGCGCGCTGCGTGCCGCGGCTGCGCGTGCGGGCGGGGGCGGCGGCCGCCACGTGGCCCGCCGCCCGCGGTTCAGGCCGTCAGACCACGAGGCCCGGCAGCGGCCCGGTGCACACGCCGGGAATGCCAAACGTGGTCACGTCGTCGAGGCCCATGGCGTTGCACACCGACACGAGCAGGTCGTTGTGCGGCAGGTCGGCGTAGTTCATGGCGCGGCCCATCTTGAAGTACCCGCCCGCGCCGCCCGCGAGCACCCAGGGGATGTCCTTGTACGAGTGCGTGTTGCCGGCGCCGAGCTCGTTCCCCCAGAGCAGCAGGGTGCTGTCGAGCATCGAGCTGCCGTCCACTTCCCTGGCGAGCGCCAGCTGATCCAGCACGTACTGCACCTGCTCGCTGTGCCAGCGGTTGATCTTCACGAGCTTCTCGCTGGCGACCGCGTCGTCATCGCCGGCGTGGGAGAGCTCGTGGTGCTCCTCGTTCACGCCGATCCAGGGGTAGTATTGCCAGCTATCGGCGTTGGCCCACATGAACGTGGAGACGCGGGTCATGCCGCAGATGTGCGCGAGCAGCATCAGATCGGTCTGCAGCCGGCCGACCTTCGGATAGCTCTCCATCGCGCGCGTGTCGAACTTCTCCGGCATCGCGAGCGGCGTGCACGAGACCGCCGAGCTCTGCAGCCGCTGCTCGATGTTGCGAATGCCGCCGAGGTGGGCCTCGAGCCGATTCCTGTCCTCGGCGCCGACGCGCGCTTGCAGCCGGCCGATATCGTCCTTGAGGAAGTCGAGCACGCTGCGGCGCTCGGCGATCCGCCGCTGCAGCTCCGTGTCGGAGAGATCCGCGTCGGCGAAGATGCGCGCGTACACCTGGAACGGGTCGTCGACGGCGATGTTCGGCTGGTTCGGGCCGCGGTACGAGATGACGCGCAGCGGCTCCTGCCCCTCGATGCGCACGCCGAACTCGAGCGACGGGAACGGGCTGTCGCCGCCGATGCGCTGGGCGATGGCCTGATCGACCGAGATGCGATCCGCCCAGCCGGCAGGGCCGCCCGCGCCGGTGAAGCTGCCGGCGAGCAGCGAGCCGCCCGTCAGCATCGCGCCGGGGCCCTTCATGTGCGGGCCGCCTGGCTTGTTCGCGCTCGGGACGCCGAGCTCGTCCTCGACGGTCGAGCTCATGTGCACGCCCTTGAGCACAAGCATCCTCTGCTTGTGCTCCTCGAGCGGCGCCAGGATCGGGCCGAGCGAGAGCGGCGCTTCGTGCGCGTCTCCCGGCTGGAAGAACGACGACGGCACCGTGCCGTTCGCCGAGAAGATGCCGATGAAGCGCCTGGCGCCCGGCTGCCTGGCGTCCTGTCCGAACACCGTGGCGCTCCGCCAGATGGGGCTCGTGAGCGCGACGGTCAGGGCGCCGAGCCCGCCGAGCAGCTTGCGGCGGCTGATCTGGGTCCGGAGATCGATCGGGCCTCTTCGCTTCATGGCATCTCCTGCGTGGGCGTGTGCGTGTCGATCGCGCGACGGTAGAGGAAGGCGTCCGTCGCCACGATGGCGCGGGGCAGCGCGTTCAGATCCTGACCGGCGGCCCTGAAGGTCTCGAGCAAGCTCTTCATCGAGCAACCATCCATGTCCTGTTCGAAGCGGGCGATCGCGAAGCGGAACCACTGGCGCGCCACGCACTCTTCCACCTCGGCGCTGCCCGCGAGCATGGCCCCGAGCTCCGCCACGCCCACGAACTCGCCGTTCATGTCGCGGGTGGCGATCACCCTGCCGCTCGCGTCGACCGGCCTGCCGCCGTCGAGCTCGCGGTGGCGGCCGAGCGCGTCGTAGCTCTCGAAGCCGAAGCCGATCGGGTCCATCAGCTGGTGACAGGCGACGCAGCCCGGGTCCACCTCGTGCTGCGAGAGCCGCTCGCGGGTCGAGCTGCTCTGGTCGACCTCGGGCGGCTTGGGGATGTTCGCCGGCGGGGCCGGCAGCTGCTGGCAGAGCAGGGCCTCGCGCACGAACTTCCCCCGGTAGATCGGCGAGCTCTCGGCGGGCTTCGCCTGCACGGCGAGCAGCGCCGGGAGCGTCAGGAGGCCCGACGCGGTGCCGTCGGTGCGCTCGAGCGCCTGGAAGGAGTCGCCGCCAGTGACGCCGTAGTACCCGCCCAGGTCCTTGTTGTAGAAGACGGTCGTCGAGGTGAAGAGCGCGCTCAGCTTGCCGCCCTCGTCGCGGAGCACGTGCTCGAAGAAGGCGTCGGCCTGCCCGCGCAGCGACTCGCGGAACGATCGAGATTGCCACTCGGGGAAGGCGCTCTCGTCCTTCACCACGCCGGTCACGCCGTTCAGGTGGGTCCAGCTGCCGAGGAAGCGATTGACAAGCTTCTTGCCGCGCTCGTCCTCGAGCATCCAGCCGAGCTGCGCCGCGACGCCCTCCTTGCTGGTCAGGCTGCCGCCTTCGATCGCCTCGTCCAGCCGGGCGTCGGGCAGGGTGCCCCACAGCGTGTAGGAGAGGCGAGCGGCCACCTCGTACGGAGAGAGCTTCACGGCCCGATCGCCCACCTTCTCCGCGGTGCCGATCTCGACGCGGTACAGGAAGCGCGGCGATTGCAGCATGCCGCGGAGCAGGAGCTCGATCCCGTGCTCGTAGCTCGTCTCCGCGCCGGCGCTGAAGAGCTGCAGGTGTCGCTCGATGTCCGCCGCGTCCGTGAGCGGCGCGCGGTAGGCGCGGGCGCCGAAGGTCACGACGAGCTGGCGCGCGCACGCGCGCGGCTCGGCGCCGCCCTCGCAAGGCGCCACCTCGCCGAGCGACGTCGGATCGCCGACGATCGCCGCGGCGATGGCGTCCGCCGCAGCCTGGAAATGCTCGAGCTCGACCTGCGTCACGTCCGGCTGCAAGAGACCGAACGCCGACGCCTCGTTCGCGGGACCGAGCGCCGCCTCCAGGCCGGGCACGTCCCCGGCGAGGTCGCGCACGGTGTTCAGGTACTGCTCCCGCGAGAGCAGGCGCATCGGCGAGGGCCCAGGATCGACGACGTTCGCGTCGCACGCCAGCGCCTCGCCGGGGCCCATCGACCCCGAGCCTCCGCTGCTCGAGCTGCCCCCCGCGTCGTCCCCGGGCGACGAGCCGTCGCCGCCGCCGCCCAGGTTGCCGATACACGCCGACAGCGTGAACGCCAGGGCGAGCAGACCCACGCTTCCGTGAGCGGTGGATTGTTCAATCAAGGATGGTTTCATTCATGGCTCCGCTCGGGACTACCGGCACCTCCGGGTAGGTGGCGAGCGAGCACTGGCGCGATCACATTTTATCGCCGACGAACCGCGGAGACGCTTTGATTGGGTACGAAAGGGTGTGTCTCCGGGCGACGAGCTCCGGCTCGGTGGCGGGAGCGGCTCGGCTCATGGCCCTTCGATGTGGCAGCACACCGAGCAATCGTAGGCATCGAGCGCCTCGCGCCCGGCGCACGCGACGGGGCCGCATTCGGTTCCCTTCAAGGCGCCGCAGCTCGGGAGGCATTCACCGCCGATCTCGATCGAGTGCGGCGGATCGCAGGGCGTGTCGTTGCCCGGAGGCTCGTCGCCATCCGGCGTGAAATACAGCCGATCGAGCCCCACGCCGTCGACGGCATCCGCGATGACGAGCTCGTGAGCTCCCGCCGCGAGGGAGAAGCGGAGCGGCTCGCCGTAACGAGTGTCGTCGTGGAGATCGTCCCAGAACCAGATGTCGCCGACGCTGATGCGCCAGAGGGTCCAGGGGCCGCCGTCCACCCGGAACCAGAGGCGGTTGTTGATGGCGTTCGGAGCGTGAATCCGCCCCCAGATCACGTACTCTGCGCCGCTCGGCGCCTCGAAGCGGTAGCGAGCGCGCGCGAGCCCCGGCGCCTCGCCCGAGCTCACCCCGCCGGGGGGTACGATGAAGCGGCCCCCGGAGGCGCGGCTGTCCTCGCCCACGGTGAAGCCTTCGCTCAGCTCTCCGAGCTCCGCCTCGACGTACGACGCGCCGGACACGACCGGCGTGAAGGCGCCGACCGAGGTGATCTCCGCATCGCACCCGGAGGCCGCGAGGCCGCCGAGCGCCGCGATGCACGCGGCCGGCCAGCGCTTCACGGCGGATCCAGGAACCGCTTCAGCTTCGCGCTGTGGGGGCTCCCGGGATATTGCTTGACGAAGGCCTGCGCGCGCCGCTTCGCCTCCTGCGCGTTGCCGCGTGCGGCCAGCACGTCGATGGCCAGCACCTCGCGCTCCTGCCGGAGAACGCCCCTCGGGAACTGCGCGCGCAGGCGCTCGAGGGTCGCCGCAGCCGCCGCCACATCTCCGGAGCGCAGCTCGGCGCGCGCCTCCATGAGCAACGCGCTCTCGGCGCGCAGCAGGTCGGTCGGCTTCGGCCCGCTGTCGGCCGGCTTCGGTCCGCTCGGCCTCCGGCTCGGCTCTCCCGCGGTCGGACCCGCCACCGACGGCTCGGGGAGCGCCCTGGGCTCTGGCGCCGACATCACCGGGGCCTGCGGCACCACCGCCGGCGCCGGCTCCTCGCCCGCCGCGCGGTGCGACGCGGGCGCCTCGACAGGAGTTGAGAGCGCCAAGTAGGCGCCGCCGAGCACCACGCCGCCGCTCACGAGCACCGCCGCTGTCTTGATCGCGAGCGCCGTCGACCCCAGCGAACCGACTCCCGCTCTCGTGGCGGCGGCGGCGCCGGCGCCGGTCGTGACGCCGACGGCCGCCCCCGCGGCCAGCTGGCTCGCGATACCGCGCCACGCGCGCTCCTTGGCGCCCTCGGGCGGACCCACGTGGCGCACGCTCCCCAGGAGCTCGCGCTCGAGCGGGTCCGCTCCGCTCCTGGCGCTCAGCAGTCGTTCCGGATCCCCCGTCACACGGCCTCCTTTCGGTCCGTGCCTTGCGCCAGGGCGAGACGCTTGACCTCGCGCGAGAAGGTCTCGCGCGCCAGGCGAAGGCGTGAGCGCACGGTGCCCACGGAGATACCCAGCAGGTCGGCGATATCCTGACCGGACATCTCCTCGAGCTCGAACAGGACGAACACGAGGCGCTGCGGCTCCGGCAGCTTGTTCAAGAGGACCTCCGCCGCCTGCGCGCGCTGTCGCGACTCCGCGCTCAGCGCAAGATCCTCGGGCGCGGCGCCATAAAGGTCCATCTCCGCGGCGTCGGTCGTGACCTCGCGCCGGAACCGCGCGGAGCGCCGGTAGTCGCTCGCCACCCGATGGCAGATGCCGAAGAGCCAGGTCGTGATGAGCGACCGACCTTCGAACTCGGCGAGCTTCAGGTGCGCGGTCAAGAACACCTTCTGCGCCAGGTCGAGCACGTCCGCCTCGCGCACGCCAAGGCGCCTGAGCGAGCACCAGACGAAGTTGAAATGCGCGTCATAGAGGGCTCGAAACTTCGGGTCCGGTGTGCTCATGCCCGTGGCGTCCGGGGGACCTGCTAGCGAGCGAGATGAACGCAAGCCGCGGGCGCGGGCGCGGGCGCGGGCGCGGGCGCGGGCGCGGGATTTTTCAGGAACGATATCACTCGGCCACCTAGTGGGGAGCTCGGCCCGGGGCGATCACAAAAAAATGCGCGTGCACCGGGCTGCGGCTAGGCTCGCGCCGTCCCCATGCGGAGCAGTCGCGCTCTTCTCGTCGGTTGCTGCGCGGTTCTGGCCACCTCGGGGGCTGCCAGCGCGCACACCGGGCCGTATCTGAGCGTGACGCGCGGTGACGGCGCCGAGAGCTGTCCGGACGCGGCGCGCCTCATCGAGCGCGTCGAGCAGCTGCGCGGTCGACCCGAAACGGGGGCGAGCGGCGCCTACCACGTCGACTTCACCCGCGGCGCCGACGGCTTCGGCGCGGCCATCCGCAGCGGAGGCGGCGCGCGTGTGCTGCGCGATCGCGGTCCCAGCTGCGCCGCGCTCGAGCAGGCGACGGCGGTGACGCTCGCCCTGCTGCTCGACTCCGACGCGCGGGCGTCGTCCCTGCCGGTGCCCGACGCCGGCGCGCGCGACGAGCCTTCGCCTGCCCCCGAAGCGCCGGCGCCTCCGCCCGCGGCTCCGGCCCGGGCGCCGCTCGCGCCGCCCGGGCCCACGGGAGGCGGCGCGCGGGAGGGCGAGGGCGAGGCGCCGCGCTCGGAGCGCGGGGCCACGCGGCTCACGCTGGCGGCCGGCGCCGCCGGCCTGTTCGGCGTGGTGCGCCCCGTGGCGCCCGCGCTCTCCGCGGAGCTCGGCGTCGGCGGCGCGCGATTTCGAACGACGCTTGGCGCCCTATGGCTTGTTCCTCAGACGCTGAAGCACGGACCGGGCGAGCTCCGCGAAACGCTGCTCGGCGGCGCCGTGCGCGCCTGCTTCGCCGCTGCCGGCACGGAGGCGCTGCGCTTCGAGGTGTGCTCCGGCCTTCACGCCGGCCTGCTGAAGGTGGTGGCGAGCGGCTACACGCGAAACGACGTCGCGGAGACGGCGTGGCTGGCGGTGCCGCTCGAGCTGTCGCTGGCGAGGCTGGCAGGTCCGCTCGGATTCGACGTCGGCGCCGCCGCGCTGGTGCCGCTCCGGCGCAACGATTTCTCGGTGGATGGCGTGGGCGTCGCGTACCGCTCGCTGCCGGTCGGAGCGCTTGTGTCGCTCCGCGGCGTCGCCATCTGGCCGCTTTAGAGCGACGGTCACCCGCTTCGGATACGGGCCCACCTCGACGTTTTCGGTGCTCAGCGCACCGGAGTGCGCTTGCGCGCCGAAAACGCCGATCTGGGCCCGTCTCCTGTGCGGGTGACCGCCGCTCTGCTCTGTACGGAGCAGAGGTGGGCGGAAACCGCTGTAGAGCGGCATGTGCCCGATGCGGCCTGGAGCAGCGGACGCGCTTGTGGCAACGCTCCTTCCAGGGGTGGATTCCCGTCTGCTTCTGACGACGGCGCGCGATTTGTATTGTCCAGGCCGCACTTGATAGAGTGTACAATGATCGTAAAGCTCGTCGGGGGCGCCAGCCAGGCCACGTGGTGGCGAGTCGTCGCCGGCCCTCGGTGACGGTGGAGGGGATCTTCGACGGACCTCGATTGGCTCCTCGAGGAGAGCCCCATCACATCGATTCGACCGACTTGAGCATCTCCGGGATGAAGTGGAGTCTCGGCCGGAGCAGCCTGTCGCGGCGCCCGAGCTGCCGGACCTGGAGCATGGCGCCGGACGCGGCGCCGTTCGAGGCATCGAGGAGGTCGTCCGTGAACCTGTAGCTGTAGTTCTCTTGCCTGGTCGGGGTCCTGTCCTGCGCGGCGGCCTCGGGGATCGAGACGCAGAGAACCAGCAGCGCGGCTTTGACCGAAAAGAGCGATCGTGATTTCATCATGCCTCCTCGCCTTCGTCGGACACGAGCGAGGACCGCGCATTGGGACCCTTTTTGCCGGGCTCGATGATGTCGCGCCGCGGAGCACGCCCGCGCGGCCGGGGCGCGCGGAGCTCCCGGCTCCGGGGCGTGCTCCGGCGCCGCGCTCCAGGTGGGGGATGCGCCGCTGTGTTCTGTGCCGACAGGCGCGCTCGATGTCGTCGCGAGGGGCTTCCTGGACGGAGCGCCGGATCCGGCGACATCGCAGGTGACATCGCCGACCTTCCGCGTAGAATCAGCGCGATGCTCATCCGCAGTCGAAGGAGCACGGCTGGCGGCCTCATCGTTGCGGTCGTCGCGGCGCTCGCCGTGGTCGTCCCCGGCGGAGCGGCGGGCGCGGCCGAGGAGGCGCCGGCGAAGGGGGCGAGCGGCATCGCCGTCGGGGTCCAGCTGGAGGCCCTCGCGGACGTCACGGTCGCCCGCGCCGAGGTCGCCCGGGGCTCCAGGGTGAGCGTGGCCCGGCTGATCGAGCGTCAGGGCCGGCTCACCGCCGTCGACGTCGAGCTCGCGGACGGCCACATCGCGCGCGTGGCGATGGCGACGGTCCGCGCGTCGTTCCGCGTCCTCTCCGAGTAACGCGCCCTCTTCCCCGCCGCGCCCCTGCCGGGCCGCGCCTTCTCCCCGCCGCGCCTGCCCGGCAGCGCCTTCTCCCCGCCGCGCCTGCCCGGCAGCGCCTTCTTCGCCCCCGCGCGCGATCGCGGCTAGGGTGCCGCCATGCGGAACCCCGCCAAGGTGCGCGTCGCCGTCCTGTTCGGCGGTCGATCGGCCGAGCACGAGATCTCCCTCCTGTCCGCGCGCTTCGTCGTCGAGGCGCTCGATCGCGACCGCTTCGAGCCGGTGCTCGTCGGCATCGACAAATCCGGCCGCTGGCTGCTCCAGGAAGAGGCGCTGCTGCTCGGCGCGGCGCGCGATCCCCGCCTCGCCCGCCTGAACGAGGCCATGCCCGAGATCTCGCTCGACGCCCACCCGGGCCCTGCCGGCGAGGCGACGCTGACCGTGCCGGGCGGCGCGCGCTCCCCGATCGACGTGGTCTTCCCCGTCCTGCACGGGCCGACAGGCGAGGACGGGTGCATCCAGGGCCTCCTCGAGCTCGCCGGCGTCCCGTACGTCGGCTCCGGTGTCCTCGGCTCCGCCGTGGGCATGGACAAGGACGTGATGAAGCGGCTGCTCCGCGAAGCGGAGCTCCCGATCGTCCCTCACGTCACGCTCCGCCGGGCCGCGTGGGAGCGCGATCGCGGCGCGTGCCTCGAGCAGATCGCCGGCCTGTCCGCCGCCGGGACGGGCCGCTTCGGGCCGATCTTCGTCAAGCCCGCGAACCTCGGATCGTCCGTGGGGGTCCGGCGCGTGGCGGCGCGCTCCGAGCTGGAGGCGGCGGTCGAGCACGCCTTCGAGTTCGACCTGAAGATCGTCTGCGAGCAGGGCATCGAGGGGGTGCGCGAGATCGAGTGCTCCGTGCTCGGCGACGACGATCCCATCGCCTCGGCGCCCGGCGAGATCGTGGTCGGGCACGCCGATGGATTCTACTCCTACGCCGCGAAGTACATCGACGCGGAGGGCGCCACGATCAGGATCCCGGCCGACCTCTCCCCGGCCGAGGCGAACGCCGTGCAGCTGCTCGCGCTCCGCGCGTTCCGCGCGCTGGAGGCGTCGGGGATGGCGCGCGTCGACCTGTTCCTCTCGCCCGATCGCGAGCTGTACGTGAACGAGATCAACACCCTCCCCGGCTTCACGGCGATCTCCATGTACCCGAAGCTCTGGGAGGCGAGCGGCATCCCGCCGCGCGAGCTGGTCGGGCGGCTCATCGCGCTCGCGCTGGAGCGCGGCGCGCGCAAGGCCCGCCTCCGCACGAGCGCCTAGGGCCGCGCCCGCGCTCAGCTCCCTCTCACGCCGGATCGCGCCGCACGCCCGCCGCCCCGATCGCAGGCCGCCGCACGAGGCACGGCCCGAGGGCGTCCAGGAGGCGCGCGTGGCGCTCGGCGGGCGCCCAGACGAGGATGTGCCCTCCGCCGCCCGCGCCGCACATCCGGAGCACCTCGACCCCGAGGCCGTCGAGCCTCCGCTCGAGCGCGCGCGCCATCGCGCTCGCCGCCTCCGAGAGGCGCGCCTTCGCCGCGGCCCCGCGGCGCATCCCCGAGAGCACCAGCGCGAGCGAGCCGATCTCGAAGCCGCGAACGACCTCGCCGGCCGCGGCCACGAGCTCGCCCTTCGCCTCGCTCGCCGCGCCGGGGTCCATCCGATCCAGCACGTCGCCGGACACGCGCCGCACCGCCGTGTCGACGAGCAGCAGCCCGGCCGAGAGCGCGGGCACGAGCTCCGGGCAGCCGATCGCGAGCGGGCGCACCCCGGAGCAGCCGCGCGCGTCGAAGGCGAGATCGAGCAGCCCGCCGAACGCCGCGAACACCTGATCCTGCGCGCCGCACGCGTTGCCCAGGCGCTCGCGCTCGATCGCGACCGCCTCGCGCGCGAGCTCCTCCGCCGCGGCGGCCTCCCCGACCGAGGCGCGCAGCGCGAACAGCGCCGCCACGGCCACCGACGCGCTGCCGCCCAGGCCAGCGCCGGGCGACATCTCGCTCTCGACCCGGAGGGCGACCCCGTCGCCCACGCCCGTCGCGGAGAGCGTCGCCTCGATCAAACGGAACGCGAGGTCGTCGCGCGGAGGCTCCCCGCGGCGCCGCGTGAGGACGCGCGGCGCGCCGGCCCCCGCGCCCCCCGCGCCGGCGCCCTCCGTCGGCCGCTGCCCCTGGCCGCGCGCGGCGAGCTCGATCCGCACCCAGCCCCGATCGAACGGCTCCACGATCACGCGCACGCGCAGATCGATCGCCGCGCCCACGACGCGCCCGCCGTCCTGCCGGGCGACGCCCGGCAGGTCGCTGCCTCCTCCGGCGAAGGAGACGCGCATCGGCGCGCTCGCGGCCGCGTGCCACAGCGGGCTTCGCAGCGTTCGCGGCGCGGAGAGGGAGCCGGCGCAAGGGGTGCTCATGCTGTCCTTCAGTGCAGGCGCGATCCACCTCGAGGCGAGAGGGCCCCAGGGGACCGAGGCGGGGCGCCCCGCGGCGGCACCCTGTGCAGGGAGCGAGCCAGCGATGGAGCGCCCGGCGTGCACGCACGCCCGCGCCCGCGGAGAGATCGAGCCGCGGCCTCCAGCGCCGTCCTCCGGTGATGCCTGCGCGCCGCGCGGTGTTCGTTGGGGTTGGGTCGTGGACGGAGATCACGGGAGCGGCCCGGCGCGTCGCGCCGCCCGCCGGCGGCGCTCAGTTCAGGTCCTTGCTCGCCGGCTCGTCCCGGGGCGCGGGCTGCGCGCGCGCCGCGTCGAGGATCCGGTCGATGACCCTGAGCCCGGCCGCAAACATGTCCCGCTCGGCGCGCTCGCCCCCGGCGTGCACCTCGGCCGCCTTCTCGCGCAGGGTGAGCGCGTCGCGGCGGACGACCGGGAGGCGGGCCGCGGCGGCCGCCTCGGCGATGCACCCGGCGAGATCATAGACGAGGAACGCGTCCTCCTCGCTGACCCGCGGCTCCGCGCGGCGAACGCCTGCGCGCGCGCGCGCAGGCGCTCCGCCTGCGCGACCCCTGTGGACGTACGGCGCGACCTCGCGAGCGTCGTCGTCCCCGAGCGAGCCGGCGGAGACGCGGTCGAGCAGGCACGTCAGCTCGGCCCGGTAGGCGGCGAGGACGAGCGCGCAGAGCGCCCCGCGATCGCGCAGCGAGTAGAGGATCAGCTCGAGGAGCCGGTCGGACCGGGTCGCGCAGTTTTGCATCGCTGCCTTGTACGGTGTTCGCCCCCGCGACCTCAATCCCGAACGCCACCGCCCGCGGCGGATCCACCGGCGGACGCAGGGCGCGTTACGCCGCGAGGGCGCTCGGCCGGCGCGCGCCGCCCGAGCGCCGACGTGCTGCCAGCGCGCGGTCGAGGTGGGGGGCCCCACGCGGCAGTTGCGGAGCTGAGCCGGATCGGTCAATAGGTCCGACCCTCCTGCGTCAACGGGCAGCGACAGATGTCTGCCGTGCTGACGCTGCTGCTCAGCCTGTCACCTGATCCTCATCGCATCGGCATTCCCGTGACCGCGAATCGTTCTACGAGCCCCACGCACACCGAAGAGCAGTCCACCGAGCCGACCTCGGCCACCGTCATGACCTCGCCGACCCAGCCCGCCGACGGCGCGCCCGGCGCCGGGCTGAGCGCGCAGGGCGAGGCGATCGTGAGCGAGGAGGAGGCCCTGCTCGCCCGCGTGACCGCGCACCTCGCCTCCGTGGCGACCAAGCCGTCGCGGCCGCCGCCCATCGAGAACCACGAGGAGCAGCTCCTCTCGCTCCGCGATCAGATCGCGGCGGCGCGGCTGGAGGACATCCCGGCGCTGGTGCAGCAGATGGAGCGCCTGCAAGGGATCGCCGCGCGGCGGAGCGAGAACGTTGTCGAGCCCGTCGATCCGAAGGCGCCCTACTTCGGCCACCTGCGCCTGCGGGAGAAGGGCCGTCCCGAGCGCGACGTGCTCATCGGGCGCACGACGCTCGTCGACGCGAGCGCGGGCGTGCGGATCGTCGACTGGCGCCACGCCCCGGTCAGCCAGATCTACTACCGTTACGAGGAGGGCGCGGACTACGAGGAGACCTTCGGCGAGCGCGAGGTCGAGGGCACTGTGCTCGTGCGGCGCACCGTGACCATCGACGGCGGCGAGCTCTGCCGCATCTCGGCGCCGCAGGGGACGTTCGTGCGGGCCCCCTCGGGCTTCCGCGAGATCGCGACGCGGGCGGCCGAGCTCGCCGGCGGCCAGGGCAGCGCGGTGCGCCCGGAGGACATGCGCGACATCGCGCGCGCGGCGACGGGCGGCGCGCGCGGCGGGCTCGGGACCGGGGCGACGTTCCACGCGCGCGAGGACCGGCACCTGCCGGAGATCGCCGCGCTCCTCGACCCGCGGCAGTTCGAGCTCATCTCGAAGCCGGACGCCGGCATCGTGGTCATCCAGGGCGGCGCCGGCAGCGGCAAGACGACGATCGGCGTCCACCGGCTCGCCTTCCTCGCCTACAACGGCGGCCGCCGCTTCACCGCCGACAAGATGCTCGTCATCGTCGGCAGCCCCGCGCTCCGCGCGTACATCGGCGAGGCGCTCCCCGCGCTCGGCCTGGGCGGCATCGCGGTGGAGACCTTCGCCGAGTGGGCGCGCGCGGCCAGGAAGCGCGCGTTCCCGTGGCTCGAGGCGCCGGTCGAGGAGAACACGCCCTCGGTGGTGACCCGCTACAAGACCCACCCGGCGATGCTCCACCTCCTCGAGCAGCGCGCGTCGGAGCTCAAGGACGACGCGCGGGCGCGGCGCGACTCGCGCGGGACCCTCGCGTTCTGGGCCGACGTGCTCACCGATCTCGACCGGGTGACGGCCGCGTTCGCGGCGGCGAACGACCCCGAGTTCGGCCCCGAGCAGGTGAAGCGCGCGTGGCGCTGGTGCGCGGACCGCTGCCCCGCGGTGCTCGATCTCGACCCCGGCGATCGCGCCGAGCGCAAGGCGGCGATGGCCGACGAGCCCGCGGACGACGGCGACGACGATCGCGGCGCGGACAGGGCCGAGGTCTCGAGCGACGACCGCGCGGTGCTCGATCCGGAGGACGACGCGCTCCTCCTGCGGGCGTACCAGCTCCTCCGGGGCGAGCTCCGCAAGGGGAAGAACGTGCTCGTCTACGAGCACCTCTTCGTGGACGAGGCGCAGGATCTGGCGCCGATCGACCTGGCGGTGCTGCTCGGCGTGGTGGCCGAGCCGCGCAGCGTGACCCTGGCGGGCGACACCGCGCAGCGGCTCTTCATGGACTCCGGCTTCCGCGACTGGCGCGCGACGCTCGACGACCTGGGCCTGTCGCGGGTCGACGTCGAGCCGCTGCGCATCGCGTACCGCTCGACGCGCGAGGTGCTCGCGTTCGCCCGCGCGGTGCTGGGCCCGCTGGCGGATCCGACGCCGCCCCTCGCGCCGCGCAGCGGCGCGCCGGTCGAGCACCACCATTTCCCAAGCGCCGGCGCCGCCGTCGCGTTCCTGGCGGACGCGATCCGCCCGCTGTTCGCCCGCGAGCCCCGCGCCACGCTGGCGATCCTGGCGCGCCACCCCGAGCAGGCGGACGTCTACTACGACGCCCTCAAGATGGCGGAGGTCCCGAACCTCCGGCGCGTGCGCGCCTACGAGTTCGCGTTCCGCCCCGGCGTCGAGGTGACGGAGATCCGGCAGGTGAAGGGCCTGGAGTACGACTACGTGGTGCTGGTCGACGTGAACGCGTCGACCTACTCGGCGGACGCCGAGTCGCGGCACCTGCTCCATATCGGGGCGACGCGCGCGGCGCACCAGCTCTGGGTGATCTCGACGGCGGCGCCGTCGCCGCTCGTGCCGGACTGGCTGGGCTGAGGGACGGGTAGGGGGCCACCGCCACCGGGGCTGCGGCGGCTGCGGCGGCTCCGGAGCGAGCGCCGCGCGCCCGGGCCGGCGACTCCGCTGCTGCGCGCGGAAGCGGCGCGCGCGGAAGCGGCGCGCGCGGAAGCGGCGCGCGCGGAAGCGGCGCGCGCGGAAGCGGCGCGCGCGGAAGCGGCGCGCGCGGAAGCGGCGCGCGCGGAAGCGGCGCGCGCGGAACCCATGCCGCCTCGGCTCGCTCGTCTGATCGGGTGGGCTCAGCCGCGGTTGCTTCCCCCGGTACGCGCGGTGGACACAATCGACATGGTGCCGAGAGAGAATCCTTGACCAGGGCGGGTCTGTGAGTAGATTCCACCTCGCGCGGTGGAGCAGCCTGGTAGCTCGTCGGGCTCATAACCCGAAGGTCGTGGGTTCAAATCCCGCCCGCGCAACCACGACCCAAGAAGCATCAAAGCAGCAAGAGAACGCGAGGATTGGCCAGAACAGGCCACCTCGCGTTTTTCGTTTTCTGGGTCGACATCGCAGCACCAGGAACGCCGGCGGAGCGGCGATCTGAGGGACCCCGACGGGCCGCCTTTCCGGTGAGCCCTGTCGTTCTGCGCGTCGCCTGCTCGTCCGGTGCGACCCTCGTGCAAGGTGTCCTGGGTTGCCCGGCCGCGACTCGCGCCCTGGCTCCCCGCCACTCCACCCGCACCGGAGCGCGTCCGACACGGCGCGGCCAGGGACGGTAACAGGTCGCTTCTTCCACGGAGCCCCGAGCGTCCGTGGCGCGAACTCACTCGCTTCTGTCGTTGTCCTCGCGCAATGCCGTGCCGAAGGCGGCCTCGCGTCCTGCTGCGAGCCCCGGCAGAGCGGCGCGAAACGCAGGAGCGCCCGGCCCGCTCTCCACAGCGCCGCGCCCCCGGGCCCGCTCTCCACGGCGCCGCGCCCCCCGGGCCCGCTCTCCACGGCGCCGCGCCCCCGGCCTGCTCCCCGCCCGCGGGTGAGCGGCCCTCCCGCGGGGGCGTCCGTGCCGGCGGTGCAGCCGTCTCGCTGTGCCCTGGGCAGGCCCTCTTGCCGCGCCGTAGGCAGGCGCCGGGTCCGTGATGTAGGATGGCGATAGCGGCGGCTCCTGTGCTCTGAACGCGCGCGCCGCGGCGCGCAACTCACCGATGCAATCCCGGTAACCTCCAGCGGACAACCCACGATGGCCAAACCGAACGATCCCTTCGCACCCCCGACCAACACGCGCGGCTCGGCGACGCCGGGGGATGCCGCCAAGCCGCAACGAAGCATCAGCGTGCCTGCTCCCGCGGCGCGCCCGCTGCCCGCGGCGGCATCGGCCGGACCCGCCACCCAGCGCGGGCCGGGAGCCTACGGCGCGCCCGATTTCCTGAACAAGGCCGCGCGCACGACGCCTCCGGCCGAGCTCCTGAGCCAGCGCACCATCGAGCTCGTGCAGTGGTCCTGGGCGAAGGTGATGCCCATCTCGGACGCCGCGGCGGCGCTGTTCTATGAGCGGCTGTTCACGCTGGATCCGTCCGTACGGCCGCTCTTCAAGAACGATATGGCCGAGCAGAAAAAGAAGCTCATGCAGACGCTCGCGGTGGCCGTCGATGGGCTGAACAACCTGCCCAAGCTCGTGCCCGTGCTCCAGGGGCTCGGCGTCCGGCACCAGGGCTATATGGTGGCCGAGCGCCATTACGACCTGGTGGGCGAGGCGCTGCTCTGGACGCTGCGCGAGGGGCTCGGCGACGCCTTCTCGAGCGACGTCGAGTCGGCGTGGAAAGAGGTCTACGGCGTCGTCTCGGACGTGATGAAGAAGGCCGCCGTCGCGCACGTGGCGGTGGGCACCACGCAGGTGCTCCCGCCGACGCCGGCGCCGGGCGGGAAGGAGGGCTCCCGGGTGAACGCCCCGCCGCCGGCGCCGGGCCCCGCGGGGCGCCCGGCGGATGCGGCGCAGCGGCCGAACTCGGTGCCGCCGCCCTCGTCGGCCAAGATGGCCGCGCGGACCCTCGTCGGGGTCGTCCCCCCCTGGCAGCAGGGCGAGCCGCCGGCTGCCGGGACCGCGGCGGCCGGCGCGAGCCCGGTCGCGTCGATCAGCCCGCGCACCATCGAGCTCGTGCAGCGCTCGTGGGCGAAGGTGATGCCCATCTCGGACGCCGCGGCGGCGCTCTTCTACGACCGTCTCTTCGAGCTCGATCCGTCGGTGCGGCCGTTCTTCAAGAACGACATCGCCGAGCAGAAGAAGAAGCTCATGCAGACGCTCGCGGTGGCCGTCGATGGGCTGAACAACCTGCCCAAGCTCGTACCCGTGCTCAAGTCGCTCGGCGCCCGGCACCACGGCTACATGGTCGTCGATCGCCACTACGACCTGGTGGGCGAGGCGCTGCTCTGGACGCTGCGCGAGGGGCTGGGCGACGGCTTGACGAGCGACGCCGAGTCGGCGTGGAAAGAGGTCTATGGCCTCATCGCCGACGTGATGAAGAAGGCGGCCGCCGAGCACGCCGGCGGCGGGGCTCCGGGCAAGGCCGACGCGGCGCCGGCGCCGCGCGAGCGCCCGCAGCGGCCGCCCCTGTCGGAGCCGCGGGAGCCGGCCGCGCAGAGCGTCACGGAGGTGATGCCGCGGAAGAGGCGCCCGGGCCCCCTCGACGAGGACGCCGACACGCTGCACTACCAGACGAACCCGGCCCACGAGGCCCTGGCGGCCAGCGGCCTCGATCGCGAGGAGCGACGGGCCCCGACGCCCGCCGCCGGCGCGAAGGCGAGCCCGGCGAATCCGCAAGGAATCGTCCTCCCGTGGTCGGGGCAGGAGATGGTCCTCAACGTCCACGTCAAGCTGGACGGCCCGCTCGTGACGGTCCCCGCCGCGGCGCCGGTGGCCCCCGTTGGGCCGGCCCTGGCGGCGCCGGTCGTGCTGGAGCCGACCGGGCCGAGCGGCCTCGTCGCCGGGCTCGCGATCGCCCTGCTCTCGATCTCCGCCTCGATGGCCACGGCCATCCTGCTCACGGTGGGCGGGCCCGACAAGGCTGTGGCCGTGGCGGGCGCCGCGGCGGACAGGGCGTCGCCCAGCATCGCGTCCCTCGCGACCTACGCCGTGCCGATCATCGTCACGGTCCTCGTCCTCTCGGCGTTCACCATGGGCCACGTCCTGGGCCGGGGCCGGGTGCGGAGCGACGCGGGGCAGGGCGCCGGGCGGCTGTGAGCGGCGCGCGCGGGTTGTGACCTCGGGCCGACGCATGCGCTGGGCGAGCGCGGGGGGTTGATGTCAACATGGGAGCAAGCTTCCAATGATCGCGGATCCTGCGATGACGCTGACCCACCTGGTAGGACAATGGCTGGGACCCTTCCAGCTGATCCAGCTGCTCGGCATCGGCGCGATGGGCGCCGTGTACCTGGCCAGGGACAGCGTCCTCCAGCGCGATGTGGCGGTGAAGCTCATCGCGAAGGGGAGCGCGGACACGGACCCCGACCGGCGCGACCGCTTCCTGCGCGAGGCGCGCGCGGCGGCGCGCCTCCTCCACCCGAACGTTGTGCAGATCTTCCAGGTCGGCGAGGACGAAGACGTCCGCTACATCGCGATGGAGTACGTCCACGGCCTGACCATGGCGCAGGCGGCGAAGCAGCACGGCGGCCGCCTGCCGGAGCAGTTCGGGATCGAGAAGATGCGCGAGGCTGCGGCGGCGCTCGAGCTCGCGGCGTCGTTCGGCATCTCCCACCGCGACATCAAGCCCGCGAACCTCCTGCTCACCGCGTCGGGGACGCTCAAGATCGCCGACTTCGGCCTGGCGTCCCACCCGGAGAGCGGCCCGCTCGGCAGCACCGGCACCTCCCGCACGCTGGAGGGCACGCCGTTCTACATGAGCCCGGAGCAGTGGACCGGGCAGGAGATCGCGCCCCCGTCCGATATCTACAGCCTCGGCTGCACCTTCTACCACCTGCTCGTCGGCCGGACGCCGTACTCGGCGCGGGACCTCGCCGGCTGCTTCCAGGCGCACTGCCACACGCCCGTCCCGGATCCGAAGCTGTCGATGCCGGACATCGATCCGCTCCTCGCGGAGCTCCTGCGCCGCTGCATGTCGAAGCGGGCCCAGGAGCGGCCGTCCGCCGGGCACATCGTGGCGTTCCTCGAGGACATGCTGATGCTCCGGCGCAGCAGCGTGCGGCCGCGGGAGCTGCCGGAGCCGAAGGGCTCCGCGCTGGGCTCCGGGGTGGATCTCGCCGATACGCGGATAAGCCAGCTCCCGCTGCCGACGAGGGGCACGCTCGCGACGCCGACGGGCACGATCCTGGTGAACAGCGCGAGCACGAGCGGGCATTTCACCGGCCAGTACAGCTACCGTGACCATTTCGGGCTGACCGGGTATCCGTTCAGCGACATCCGACAGCCGAGCTCCTTCTGGGATGCGGGCCCGTATGCGTGGATCTTGAGGACCCTGGCGTCGCAGATCGTCGCCGGGCAGCGCCCGGCGATCCTCGTGGGCGAGCCGGGGAGCGGCCGGACGTTCGTGTGCGAGATGATCAAGAACAAGGTCCCTCGCATCCAGGTCTTCTCGATCGAGCCGCAGCTGCTCTTCGGGACGCGGCCTCTCGTGTCGCTGTGCAGGCAGGTGGGGGCGTCGGCCGTCTCACCCACCCTGAGCCAGCAGTTCCTCGTCGACGCGTTCCTCGGGCAGGCGCTCCTCCGCGCCGGGTCGGACGCGATCGCGGTCCTGGTCGTCGACGGCGTCGATCCGGAGGATCACGACCTCCTGATGGAGCTCCACGACATCCTCCGCTGCGCCCCCCAGGGCAGGCTGTCGATGATCCTGGTGGGCGCCCCCGATCTGCCCCCGACCCTCGCGTCGAACGGCGTGCCGCGCGAGCTCTACTCCGGCGCCCAATCGCTCCTGCTCCCTGGCATGACGCAGCAGGAGATGATCGAGTACATCGATTTCAGGATGCGGTCGGTCGGAGGGAGCGGGCGGGGGCTCAACCTGGACCTCGCGTCACAGCAGCTGCTGCACGCGAGGAGCGGCGGCAGCCCGAAGCTCATCAACATCTACTGCCACAACGCGCTGACGCTCGCGGCGATCCAGGGCGAGCTCGAGGTGAGCCTGTCGTCCATCCGCCTCGGCATGAAGAGCAAGAGCTACCTCACCGCCGAGGCGGCCATGGCCCTGCTCCGCGGCTGAGCCGCGCGCCCCGCTGCCATCGCCTCAGCCGGTCTGGCCGTGGGCTCATTCTCGTCCTCCGCGGGGCGCGGAGGACTCTGGAGCAACCCGGCTTCCCGAGCCAAAGGGCGTTGAGCCCGACCCTGCGCTAGCTATCGTTTCCGACCGCTGGCGGCGCCGCCTGCGGCGGTGGTTTGGCCTTGCCCCCCGGCATGGAGGCGAGCACCGCCTCGTCCGTCATCGGAGCGCGCCGCACGTTCTGCGCGCGTCCCATACGTGCTCTCGAGTGCTTGTCGTCGGCGATGCACCTGCCGCGCGTGTAGGCGCTGAGCCTGTCGCGCGCGTCCTGTTTGCGGCACGCGCCGAAGGATTTCCTGATCAGCGCGAACCCTGCGCGAAAGCACTTCTCGCGGTCCGAGACGAGGTCGTCATGCGACCACCCCTCCCGCGTCTTGCCGGGGCCGACGCGGATCTGGAGCAGACAGGAGTCGACCCCAGAGCCGCGCGCGAGCTTCCCGAGGCCGAGATCGACGTCGCGACGGTAGCCGCTCTCGAAATAGGCGATCGACAGGAGCAGCGCCATCGTCTCGGCTCGCCCGCGCGGGCCGCCGAAGACCGGCTTCAACTCGGGATCATACGCCACCTTCGCCGCCGCGCGCGCGATCTCGTGGTAGCGCGCGCGGCCGTCCTCGGGCGTCTCGATCGCATCCTTGATGTGGCTCGTCCCGGGCGGAGCCCATGTGATCATGATGCTGACCGCCCACGCGATGATCGACTCCATGACATATGTAAGGTACTGGTCTCCCTCTGCGTCAAGCATTTAGAACAGCCTGGCTGGGATTATCGTCATGCATTGTATGTTCGTGTGCCGCTCAGCGTGCATTATAACGCCCTCGTCGAATTGCCAATCGTGCGGACGGAGGTACGCGGTGCGCAATCGGTTTCGCACCTGCTTCGCACCAGCGTGATTTCGCGACGTTTGTCGCGGGCATGAAGCGTGGATTGAGCGTGGATTGGCTGCCCCGAGCCCCGGGAGAACGACTCGCCCTCATCGAGGCCGCGCGAAGATCGGAGCGACGGCGCCGCGCCTTCCGGGGCGGGCGAGCCACCCCGGCGCGGCGCGCATCACGCCTTCTCGGCGGCGTCTTCTTCGGAGGTCGCGCGCGTGTCCTCGAGCCGGTCCACCGCGCGCAGCTCGGGGAACAGCCATCCCCAGAGCGCCACGACGGCGATCGTCCCGAGGCCGCCGACTATCACGGTCGGGACGGTGCCGATGAGCCGCGCGAGGGTGCCCGACTCGAGCTCTCCGAGCTCGTTCGAGGCGCCGACGAACACCCTATTGACCGCGCTCACGCGGCCGCGCATCTCGGGCGGCGTGGCGAGCTGCTCCAGGGTCATCCGCACGACGACGCTCACCATGTCGGCGGCGCCGATCACGGTGAGCGCGACGAGCGAGAGGAGGAAGCTGCGCGACAGGCCGAACACGACCGTCGCCAGGCCGAACAGCCCCACGCAGAGGAGCATCTTCGTCCCGGCGTGGCGCCCGATGGGCCGGAACGCGAGGAGCACCGCCATCAACCCGGCCCCCATCGAGGCAGCGAGCGTCGCGCGGGTCGCGCTGCGCCGGCGCAGAATGCTGGCGCGCCGACCCGGAGCCATGGTATGCGGCGGCCCGACATGACACCCCTAGGAAACGACGCCTCACCAAGTCGAACGCGCGACCTCGCCGAGCAGGCGCGGCGCGCCTGGACGCTGCTCGGAGGTCACTCCCGCCGCGAGCGTGAGGACGATCGCCGCGACGACGACGACGACGACGACGATCTGCCGCGCCCGAACGCGATCGCCACGCTGCTTCCGTGGCTGGGCCTCGCCGGCTCGTCGCTGCTGCCCGCCTGAGCGGCGCGCCCCTCACGGGCCCGGCGTCGTCACCCGGAGCACCCCGTCGCCGGCGCTCACGACGCGGTCCTCGGTCGCGACGCGCGACCAGCTGAACTCCCGGAGCAGCTCCGCCGGCGCGCACGGCTCGGGGCGATCCCGCAGGCCGACGCAGCAGGCGAGCGCGCCGCAGAGCGCGGGCGCGCTCCGGGCGAGCGCCGCGCCGCGCGCCGCGCCGTGCGTCTTGGCCAGCTTGCCGCCGCGCTCCTCGAGGAGGAGCAGGTGGTGGCGGTAGACAGGCGCCGGCAGCCCGAGCAGCGCCTGGAGCGCCGCCTGCGTCGCGGTGCTCGGCGCGATGTCGCGCCCCCGGACGACGCGCGTGACGCCCGCCGCGCCGTCGTCGACCACCACCGCGAGCTGGTACGAGAACGCGCCGTCGCGCCGGCGCACCACCGGGTCGCCCATCGCCAGCGCGGGCTCCTGCGACAGGTCGAGCCCGCCCTCGTCGACGGGCCGGAAGACCTCGTCCGGCAGCCGCGCCCGGATCGGCTCGACGCTCGCGCGCCACCCGCCGGGCGGCAGCGCGCGGCCGCGTGCGCGGTTGTCGTACGCCCAGCCGCCGTCGGGCGCGCGCCGGCCGATCGCGCGCACCTCCTCGCGGGTCGCGGAGCAGGGATACAGCGCGCCGAGCGCCTCCAGCCGGTCCATCGCCGCCTCGTGGTGCGCCCGCCGGGTGTGCTGCTCGAGGCGCTCGTCGAAATCGAGCCCGAGCCACGCGAGATCTTCCTCGAGGGCGCGCGCGAGCTCGGGCCGGCAGCGGTCGGGATCGAGGTCCTCCAGCCGGAGGAGCAGCCGCGCGCCCCGCGACCGCGCGTCCAGCCAGCAGAGCAGCGCCGCCGCGAGCGTGCCGAGGTGGGCGGGCCCGGTGGTCGACGGGGCGAACCGGCACACCTCGCTCATCGTTCCTCCTATCGCCGCGGGCGCCCGTGCTCCGGGCGCGCGGCCCGTGTCACGGCGCGCCTCAGAGGAAGCGGGCGATGCGCGCCCGCACGCGCGGCTCGCCCAGGACCGCCATCACCTCGGTGAGATCGGGGCTGTTGCGCGTCCCGCAGACGGCGACCCGGAGCAGCATCGAGACGTCGCCGACATGGCCCTTCCACGACTCGGGAGAGGCCTTGTACTGCTTCACCTCGCCGGCGTAGCCCGAGGCCACCGCGATCTGCCGGATCTTCTCGAACCACGCCTCCTTCGAGTCGGCCGGATCGAAGACCTCGAGCATCTGCCGGAGCAGCGGCCTGCGATCCGCCTCCGGGACGTTCTCGGGGAAATCGAACGACTCCAGGCGGCCGTAGAGCTCGTCGTAGAAGAAGAAGAGCTGGGAGCGCAGGTCGGGCCAGGTGACGATGCGCTTGTTCGACTTCTTGCCGCCGCGCTCGATGCCGAGCGCGCGCTTCGTGTACTCCGGATCTCGCTCCATCAGCGCGGCGAGCTCCGTGTCGTACGCCCTCGCCCAGTCGAGGCCCTGGGTGTAGACGTCCTCGGCGCTCATCCGGCTCACGACCGCCTGGCTGACGCTCTTCAGCTTGACCAGGTCGCTCAGGGCGCCGCCGGGGGCGAGCTTGTTCAGCTTGAGGGGGAAGGCGGAATAGGGCTTGTCGGGGTTCGCCTTGCGCCAGTCCTCGAACGCGGAGTTGGCGATGTTGAGCAGGTACTCGATCGTGGCCGTCTCCGGGACGCCGATCTCCCGGTAATACGCGATGTTCGCCTCGGGGTCCTTGCGCTTGCTCAGCTTGCGCCGCGCGTCCGAGACCTTGAGCGCGCCCGTCTCCGGGTCCGCCTCCTCCACGTGGTCGAGCTTCTGGATCGGCGGGACGTGGGCGTACTCGACCGGCCTGAACCCGAGCACGCGGAAGAGCTGCAGGTGGAGCGGCATCGACGAGATCCACTCGTCGCCGCGGATCACGTGCGTCGTCCGCATCAGGTGATCGTCGACGGCGTGGGCGAAGTGGTAGGTGGGGATGCCGTCCGACTTGAGGAGGATGGTGTCGAGATCGTTGACGGGCATCGAGATGACGCCCTTCACGCCGTCCTTCCACTCGACCCGGCCGGAGACGTCGTCCGGGGCGCGCAGCCGGAGCACGAACGGGGTGCCGCTCGCGAGCGCCTCCTTCACCCGGGCGAGCGGCGCGTCGCGCCACTTCGCCCACCGGCCGTGATAACCGGTCTTGATCGCGACGGGCTTCTGGTCCTGGACGCCCTTCTCCTGGAGCGCCTTCTGCTCCTGGACCGCCTTCTTCTGGAGCGTCTCCTGCTCCTGCCGGATGGCGTCGAGCTCCTCGACCGTGCAGAAGCAGGGGTAGGCGAAGCCGCGGCGGATGAGGTCGATCGCGTAATCCCGGTAGATCTCGGCCCGCTCTGTCTGGATATAAGGGCCGTAGTTGCCCTGCTGAACGAGCTCGCCTCGCGACGCTCCTCCCTCCTTGGCCGGCGCGCGGAGCACGCCTTCGTGAGGGGAGAGATCGAAGCGTGCTAGCGAGTCGACGATGGTGTCGATCGCGCCGGGGATGGCGCGCTTCACGTCGGTGTCCTCGAGGCGGAGGAAGAAGACGCCCTCGCTCTGGAGGGAGAGCCGCTTGTTGATGAGCGACACGAAGACGCCGCCGATGTGCATGAACCCGGTGGGGCTCGGCGCGAAGCGGGTGACCATCGCGCCTTTGGGCAGCGCGCGCCGGGGATAGCGCGCCTCGTACTCCTCGGGCCGCCTGGCCGACGCCGCGGCCTCGCCGAACAGGAGGCGCACGAGCTCGTCGCGGTCCTCTCCGGGGCCCGGTTCGCGGACGGTGACGGGAAGCGTCGTCTCGTTCGAGGCCTGCTTGTCCATGAGGGCGCGTCGCTCCTTTTCTGACATCGGGCGGGGAGGGGAGGGGGCAGCCTTTGCACGCCCGCCAGGCCTTGTCAATCGTGGCCTTGGCGCGGGCCGCGTGGGCGCCGCGCGGCGCTACTGCGGTGTCGTCTCGCCGACGAGCCAATACGTCTTCATCGCGCCCTTGCCCTTGATCGTCACGAGGCCCCGCTCCTCGAGGAGGAAGTCCCCCACGAGCCGGGCATAGCTCGCCTCGCTCACCTGGATTCTCCCGGGCTCTCCGCTCGACTCCATGCGGCTCGCCACGTTCACCGCGTCGCCCCAGAGGTCGTAGCTGAACTTCTTCTTGCCGATCACCCCGGCGATGACAGGCCCGGTGTTGATGCCGATCCTCAGCCGGAACGGCTCGCCGTCGTCGGCCAGGAACTGGTCCATGGCGCGGGTCATCGCGAGGGCCATCCGCGCTATCGCCCTCGCGTGATCGGGGCGCTGCGACGGCAGCCCGCCGACGACCATGTAGGCGTCTCCTATGGTCTTGATCTTCTCCAGGCCGTGCTGCTCGGCGAGCTGATCGAACGACGAGAACATCCGGTTGAGCAGGCCGACGAGCTCCGCCGGGCTCTGCCGCGCGGCGAGGGAGGTGAAGCCGGCGATGTCCGCGAAGAGGATGGTCACCTCCTCGAAGTGCTCGGCGATGAGCCGCTCGTGCTCCTTCAGCTGCTCGGCGATGGAGCTCGGCAGGATGTTGAGGAGGAGCCGGTCCGAGCGCTCGTGGGCCCGCTCCGCCGCCGCCTTCGCCTGCTCGAGGGCGGCCTTCTGCTGGCTCTGCCGCCGGGCGTTCGTCTCGAGGGCCGAGAGCATGCCGTTGATCGACCCGGTGAGGCGCGACAGCTCGTCGGTGCCCGGCATCTCGATCCGCGCCGAGAGGTCGCCGACGCCGCCGATCTCGGTGACCTCCCTGCTGAGCCGGGCGAGCCGGTAGAGGACGAGCTTCTCCAGGAGCAGCAGGGTGACGCCCCCGAAGACCAGCCCGACGAGCACCGTCACGAGCACGAGGTAGCGCAGCGTGTCGTGGCCCATCCTGAGGATCGCCCGGTCGTTGTCGACGCGCAGGAGCAGCGCCGGCCGGCCGTCGAGGTCATCGAGGACGGTGTACCCGGCGATCCGGTCCTCGCCGAGCGGGTGGACGAGGATCGCCTCGCGGCCCGTCATGGCGGCGCGCGCCTCGAGGAAGTCGCTGGGCAGGTCGGGGTCGTCGAGCCGGCGCACGGCGAGCGAGAGGCCGGCGGGCTCGGTGAGGCGCTTGATCTCGGCGTCGGTCAAGAAGCGCCCGAACGTGACGGAGCCGGCGACCGGCCCGCGGCCCGAGCTGCCGACGCTCGGCTGGGAGCAGACGAGCATCGGCCCGTCCGGCAGGAGGACGATGCCGCCCCGGACCGCGCTGGCCGGCGCGTCCTGCCCGAACAGGAGATCGCCGACGCGGAGCCGCTCGGCAATGCCTCGCGGGAGCGGGGCCCAGCGCTTCGTGGCGTGATCGTAGCCGGTGCTGTACACGGGGATTCCGTCCGCGTCGGCGAAGACGGCGAGATCGATCCGGGTGATGTCGAAGAGCTCGGCGACGAGGTTCGAGCGGACGAACTCTTGATTGCCGTCCTGCACGAACGCGTGCGCGTCGTCCCACTGGCTCCAGTCGGTCCAGCGCGCGTTGAAGTCGCGGATGGCCTGGTTGAACAGGTTGAGGGCCACCTGGGCGGTGCGGCGCGTATCCTGCGCCTCGGCGGCCATGGAGTTGGCGAGGAGCGCCCTCGACGAGACGCCGTACAGGGCAAAGCTGAGCCCGAGCAGCGTGGCGGCGATCGCCAGCAGCGTCTTTGCGCGCAGCGAGAGCAGGGCGTCGAGGGCGGGCTTCAGCGTCAGCGACGGCGAGCCTATCGAAATGCGCGCCGGCGCGGAAGTGCGCCGGCGCGAGGTGCGGCCGGAGCGGAAGCGCGCTGGTGGGGCGGGGACGGTGCGCGGCGCGAGAGGGGGGCGCGGGGTCCGGCGGTCGTCTGGATGGGCCTGCTGGATGGGAGTGGGAGGCGCGATGTCCTCTCATCCGACGCAGCCCGCAAGGCACCGAGTTCCAGACGTGGTTCAAGGACGTTTCCGACGGCCGCCCGTACTGCGCTGCGCCTTCGTGTCCTCCTCGGAAATACAGGTTTATGGTAATGAGAACAACTCGGCAGGTCGTCGGTGTTACGGGGCCATGGTGCGCGTCGTCACGGTATCTCAATTCACCCCGGTGCTTCCTTGGACCGCTCTCGCGAGAGCAGATAGAATGCTCTCGATGCACACGCCCTGCCGGCTGCTCGTCGCTCCTGCGCTCCTCCTCACCCTCGCTGCGTGCGCCAACGGCACCGACGACTTGATGCCCGGGTACTACGAGGAGCAGGCCGGTGGAGGCGGAAGCGGCGGCGGGGGAGGCGAAGGGGGCGCCGGAGGGGCGGATGCGTCTTCGAGCTCGAGGGCGAGCTCTAGCGTGAGCTCCGCCGGGGTCGGCGGCGCCGGGGGCGAGGGCGGGAGCAGCGATGGGGGCGAGGGCGGGAGCAGCGATGGGGGCGGTGGGGGTGAGGAGGCCGAATGCGATTACGCTGCACCGAACACGTGTGCTCGAGCAGAGGATCTCGGGACGGTCCCTGGCGATGACGGCGCCGATTGGGCGATGGAGACAGCGACAGGAACCACGTCGAGGTGGTTCAAGGTCCGTGTCATCGATGAGGCGAACTGGCCCACCTCCGAGCGCTTCAAAGCGACGCTCACCTCTCCGCCGGGGATGAATTTCGATCTGATTGTCTACCAAGGGGAGATCGAGGTGAATGCGCCGGATTGCTTCGTGTCCGGCGTGAGGGGGCAAGGAACGCCTGAGTCATTCACGACAACCTGGAATGACCGTATTGGGCCGGACGACCACCGCTGGTTCATCCTCGAGGTGCGTCATGTGGATGGCACCGCGTGCGGCGAGGAGGCGAAGTGGACGCTGACGGTCGAAGGTAGGGTGCCGCCATCACCGGACCCTTGAGCCTGCACGCGAAGCAATGCAGCACGAGGTGTGGCACCGCTCTGTCACTGGAGAGGCCCCGTGCCAAAGATTCTGGCCCACACGACCTCGCTGCACCCCACGCCGTCGCAGTCCTCCTCGCCCCTCTCGTCGCAGTCCTCCTCGCCCGGCAACACCTGATCCTCGCACGCCCCCCCAGCTCCCATCCGCGACGGCACCGCGCGCCGGCCCGACGCCGCCCCGAGGGGGCCGCCGGTCGCCGGCGACGCGGTGCCTCTGACACACCACATCAGCCCGCGCTGATCGGGATCTGACGGGGCTTGAGCGACGCGCTCTTCGGCAGGTGGATCCGCAGGACGCCCGCCTGGAGCTCCGCGGCGATCTTCTCCGAATCGATGCCCTGCGGGACCACGAAGCTGCGACGGAAGTCCGGCAGGTTGTCCGCGCTCTGCTCGCGCTCGGCCGCCTCGGTGCGCCGGCCCTCGAACGTCAGCTCCCCCTTCTCCAGGCGGATGGCCAGCTTGTCCTGCGTCACACCCGGGAGATCCGCCACGACAAGGAGCTCGTCGGCGTTCTCGTAGATGTCCACCGCGGGGGGCACTGCAGGGCGCTGCTGGATCTTCTCAGGGTTGCTCTCAGCACGGTGGGTCAAGTTGCGATCGGTGCTCATCTTCATCACTCCTTCCTCGGTACATTCCAGATCCGCTGCTCGCCGGATCGTCTCTCTCCTCTCGGTCTGCCTCCGTCTGCCCCTCAGCGCGCCGTCACCGTGATCTGCCGCGGCTGCGCCTCGGCGGCCTTGTTCAGCGTCAGCGTCAGCACGCCGTTCCTGAGGACCGCAGAGGTCTTCTCGGGGTCGACCTTGCTCGGCAGCGTGAAGCTCCGGCTGAAACGCACCCCGCCCCGCTCCCTGCGGTGGACGAGATAGCCCTCCGGCGCGTCCGACTTGCGCTCTCCGCTCACGGTCAGGACGTCCTGGTTGAGCGAGATCTGGACGTCCTTCTCCGCCAGACCCGGAAGATCGGCCTTCACGACAAGCGCGCTGCCCGTGTCGAACAGGTGGATGCGCGGCCCAGGCGTGTACCGCGGCGACTGGTCGAACTCGCCGCGGAGCGACGGGCGAGGCGCGTCGTACTCCTCGAACGCCCGATCCATTCGCCGGCGGAGCTCATCCATCATGGCAAACGTGCGATCGAAATCCGTGTACCGGTTCAGCATGACGACTCCTCCATGACCCCCGCGCGCGGCGCGCGCCGGGGCCTCGCCCGCGGCGCCGTCACCCTGCTCGCGACGGCCCATTTGTTGTAGTGTTACGGGACCTTGGCTCCGAGAGCCGGTCTCCTCGCACCGCCCAATCTTTGCACGGCGCCGGGGGTGTCAAGAGCCGCGCCGACCCTCCCGCTCACCGCGCCGGACCGGGAGGAAGACGAGCTCGACGGGCATCGCCACCCCCCCCCCAGAAGAACCTCCAGGACACCCAAGGACGCCTCCAGCAGCGACAGCCCGGGAGATCGACCAGCGTTGAACAACCCTGGAGTAACGCTCGAGAAAATGCTACAAACCATGGACATGCCGATCCGCCCGCCCGCTCCCCGCCGCCCGCGGCCCGCCCGCCTCCTCTCGGCCGCCTCCGCCGCGGCGCTGGCCGTCGCGCTGGTCTCGGGCGCCGCGCTGGCGCTGCCGCCTGTGGGCGATCGGGCGCCGAACGCCCGCGTCGAGGACGCCGACGGCCGCGAGCTCCAGCTCAAGGCGCTGCGGGGCAAGCCGATCCTCATCGTCTACGAGGACAAGGACTCGACGACGCAGAACCAGGCGCTCAAGGACGCGCTGGCGAAGCTCGCGAAGGGCGACCGTTACAAGCGCTCCATCGCCGTCACGGCCATCGCCGACGTGAGCTCCTACGACTTCTGGCCGGCGAAAGGGTTCGTGAAGGACGCCATCCGCGACGAGTCGCGGAAGGTCGGCGCGACCATCTACTGCGACTGGGACGGCACCTTCCGCGAGGCCTACCGGCTCCGCCGCGGCATCAGCAACGTCATCCTCGTCGGCAAGAACGGCCAGGTGCTCTTCGCGGCCGAGGGCAAGCTCAAGCCCGAGGCGCAGACAAGGGTCCTCGACCTGCTCCGCAAAGAGGTCGACGGCTGACCGCGGCGCGCGCACAGGCCGGCGCGGGGCGCGCGCTCAGCTCGCGTCCTTGCGGCGCCGGCGCGAGAGCAGCGCGGACTCGACCTGCGCGCGGATCTCCGCCATTTCCGGGGCCGCCACGAGGCCGCCGCGCGCCTCGATGAACGGCCGGAGCGCCTCGGAGCCGGCGCCGCCCACGATCCACGGGGCGCCCCGGCAGGCGTCGGCGTAGGCGTCGATGAGCTCGCGCGCGGCCGGAGGCGGCGGCGGGATCGCGACCGTTAGCGCGATGATGTCCGGCGCGAGCGACTCGACCGCGCGCGCGATCGCGGCAGGCGGCGTCCTCGGGCCGAGCACGATGGAGCGGAAACCCCACGCGCAGAAGCGCAGGCCGACGCCGAACAGCCCGAGCACGTGATCCTCGTCGGCAAAGGCGGCGAGCAGCACGCGCCGCCCGCTCTCGCCCGGCTGCGCCAGCCGCAGGAGGTGCATCAACGTCGCGCCGAGGACCTGCGAGGCGAGGTGCTCCTGCGCGACCGTGATCTTCCCCTCGTGCCAGAGGTCGCCGATGCGCTCGAGCGCCGGGCCGAGCGCGCGCTCGAAGATCGTCACCGAAGGGCCGAGCGACAGGGCCCGGTTCACCTCGACCTCGAGGCCGTCCGGGTCGAACCGGATCGCTGCGTCGACGATGCGATCGCTCGCGCCCGCGAACGCGTCGCCGCCGTTCATGTGCGCCGGCGCGCGGGGCACCTCCGTCTCGCGCACCATGCGCGCCGCCTCGGCCGCGGCCATCCCGCCGTTCACGTAGTCGCGCATCTTCTTGATCACCGCGACATCGTCATCGCTGTACAGGCGATACGCCGACGCCGTGCGCGCAGGGGACGGCACGCCGTAACGACGCTCCCACGCGCGCAGCGTCGCCGACGTCACGCCACACATCTTGGAGACGGCATGGATTCTGTAACGGCTCAAGTGAACAACCCTGGTGGACCCGCCGAGCCGCGGCCGCCAGCGCCGGCTCGAAGCACCGAGCCGACGGGCGGCGCAACCCCAGGAAGGCCAGCTTGCGCAGATGTTTTCGCCTTTGTCAAAGGCTAGTACAAACATTATCCTCGGCACCATGCGAAACACCAGCGCTTCTTCGGCGCATGAAGAGCGGCCCGGCCCCTCGCCGGGCGACGACGGGGCCGCCCCGCGGCAGGCGTCGCGCGCCACGGGTGCCCGCGGGGCGCCGCGCGCGCCGCGGGCCGTCGTGATCGGCAGCGGGTTCGGGGGCCTCGCGGCGGCCGTGCGGCTCGGGGTGCGGGGCTACGACGTCACCGTCGTCGAGAAGCTCGACGAGCCGGGCGGGCGCGCGTACGTGCACCGCCAGGACGGCTTCACCTTCGACGCGGGGCCGACCGTGATCACGGCGCCGTTCCTCTTCGAGGAGCTCTGGCAGCTCTGCGGCCGGAACCTGGCCGACGACGTCGATCTGCGGCCAGTGACGCCGTTCTACCGGATCCGCTTCCACGACGGCGTGACCTTCGACTACACGGGCGGCGCCGCCGCGATGCGCGCCGAGGTCGCGCGCCTGTCACCCGGCGACGTCGCGGGCTACGAGCGCTTCGTCAAGACGAGCGAGGCGATCTTCCGCGTCGGGTTCGAGGAGCTCGCCCACGTGCCGTTCGGGTCGTGGACGGACATGGCGCGAATCGTGCCCGACATGATGCGGCTGGAGAGCTACCGCACGGTGTACGGGCTCGTCGCGAAGCACGTGAAGGACGACCGCCTGCGCCAGGTGCTGAGCTTCCACCCGCTGCTCGTCGGCGGGAACCCGTTCTCGACCACCTCGATCTACAGCCTGATCGCGTTCCTCGAGCGCAACTGGGGCGTGCACTTCCCGATCGGCGGCACGGGCGCGCTGGTGCGCGGGCTCGTGTCGCTCATCGAGGGGCTCGGCGGATCGGTGCGGTGCGGCGCCGAGGTGCGGCGCATCGCCGTGGAGGGCGGCCGCGCCCGGGGCGTCGAGCTCGCGTCGGGGGAGCGGCTCTCGGCCGACGTCGTCGTCTCGAACGCGGACTCGGCGTGGACCTACAGGCACCTCGTGGCGCCCGAGGCGCGGAAGCGCTGGACCGACAGGCGCATCGAGCGGCAGCGCTACTCGATGAGCCTCTTCGTGTGGTACTTCGGCACGCGCCGGCAGTACCCGGACGTCGCGCACCACACGATCCTCCTCGGGCCGCGGTACAGGCCGCTGCTCGAGGACATCTTCGAGAAGCACGTGCTCGCAGACGACTTCAGCCTCTATCTGCACCGGCCGACCGCCACGGACCCGGCCCTCGCGCCGCCCGGCTGCGACGCGTTCTACGTGCTGTCGCCGGTGCCGAACCTGCTCAGCGGCACGGACTGGCCCGCGACCCAGGAGCGCTACAGGCGCTCCATCGCGGCGCTGCTCGAGGCGACCGTCCTGCCAGGGCTCGGGGGCGCGCTCGCGAGCTCGCGGCTCCTCACGCCGCAGGACTTCCAGGACCGGCTGCTGTCGTTCCGCGGCGCGGCGTTCGGCCCGGAGCCGGTGCTCACGCAGAGCGCCTTCTTCCGGCCCCACAACGCGAGCGAGGACATCGAGCATCTCTATCTCGTCGGGGCAGGGACGCACCCAGGGGCCGGTCTTCCCGGGGTGCTCTCGTCGGCGCGCGTGCTGGATCGGGTGGTGCCGGATGCATCGAAGTTCCGTTGAGGCGTCGGCGGCGGACTTCGCCGCGTGCAGGGCGCTGCTCCGCAAGGGGTCGAAGAGCTTCGCCGCCGCGGCGCTGCTGCTGCCGCCGCGCGTGAGGGAGCCGGCGGCGGCGTTCTACGCGTTCTGCCGGGTCGCCGACGACGCGGTCGACGAGCTCGGGGAGCACGCCCCGCCGTCGGCGGCCGCGGCGGCGGTCGCGGCGCTGCGCGAGCGGCTGGCGCGCGCCGCGGCGGGCGCGCCGGACGACAGCCCCGTCGATCGGGCGCTCGCCCACGTGATGGCGGAGCACGGGCTGCCGCGCGCGTTCATCGAGGCGCTGCTCGAGGGGCTCGCGTGGGACGCGGAGGGGCGCCGCTACGAGACGCTCTCGGAGCTGAACGCCTACGCGGCGCGCGTGGCGGGCACCGTGGGCGCGACGATGTCGACGCTCATGGGGGCGCGGGGGCCCGACGCGCTCGCGCGGGCGTGCGACCTGGGCGTCGCCATGCAGCTCACGAACATCGCGCGCGACATCGGGGAGGACGCCCAGCGCGGGCGGATCTACCTGCCGCTCGCGTGGCTGCGAGAGGCGGGGATCGAGCCGGACGCCTGGCTCGCGCGGCCCGCGTTCGACGACCGGCTGGGGCGCGTCGTGGCGCGGCTGCTCGCCGAGGCGGAGGTGCTTTACCGCCGCGCGGGCGCCGGCATCCCGATGCTGCCGCGCGACTGCCGCGCCGCGATCCAGGCGGCGCGGCTCATCTACGCCGACATCGGGCGCGTCATCGCGCGCCGCGGCTTCGACTCGGTGTCGGCGCGCGCCGTTGTGTCGCCCGGCCGCAAGATGTGGCTCGTGCTGCAGGCGCTCCTCCGCAGCCCGGTCGCGCCGGAGGAGGAGCGCGCGCACGGCGCGGCGCCGCCGCTCGACGAGGTCCGCTTCCTCCTGGAGGCGGCGCGATGAGGGCCGGGGCAGGCGGCCCGACGGGCGCGGCGGCGCGGGAGCTCGACGCGGCGCGCGGGCGCGTGCGCGAGGCGGGCGGCGAGGCGCTGCTCGCGCGCCTGGAGCACCTCGACGCGGCGCGGGTCGCGCCGGCGCCGCAGACGGGCCTCGGGCGCGCGCCGCGGCCGCCGGACCGGGGCGCGGCGGCCGACTACGACGTGGTGATCGCCGGCGGCGGGCTGTCGCTCCTGCTCGCGCCGATGCTCGCGTCGGCCGGGCTGCGGGTCGCGGTGCTCGACAGGGCGCGGATCGGCGCGGCGCACCGCGAGTGGAACGCCGGGACGGCCGAGGTGGCCGCGCTGTCGGCGTCGGGGATCTTCGCGCAGGGCGAGGTGGAGCGGCTCGTTGTCGCCCGCTACGTCGAGGGGCTGTGCCGCTGGCACGGCGGCGGGACGTACCCGGTGCGCGGCGTGCTCGACCACGCGATCGACGCCGGGGGGCTGCTCGCCGCGGCGCGGGCCCGGGCCGAGGCGCTCGGGGTGGCGCTGCTCGACGGGCACGCGCTCCTCGGGCACGCGGAGGGGCCGGACGCCGTCGCGCTCGCCGTGGCCGAGGCGCGGGCGGGCGCCGCGCCGCGCGACCTGTCGGCGCGGCTCCTCGTCGACGCGCGCGGCGCCGCGAGCCCCCACGCGACCGCGGACCTTGTCTGCCCGACCGTGGGCGGCGTGCTCGCGGGGCTCGCGGAGGGCGACGGGGAGCGCCGGATCCGGCCGGATGTCGGCGAGATCCTCGCCACGACGGAGGACGTCGAGGAGGGCAGGCAGCACCTCTGGGAGGCGTTCCCGGGGCGGCCGGGCGAGACGACCGTCTACCTCTTCTATTACGCGCGCTCCGGGGACGTCGGGCCGGGCGCGCTGCTGTCGCTCTACGCGCGGTTCTTCCGGCTCCTCGCGCGGTACAAGGAGGGCGACGCGCGGCTCGTCCGGCCGACGTTCGGGTTCATCCCCGGCTGGTCGCGGCTGTCGGCCGCGCCGCGCGCGCCGGGGCGGCGGGTGCGGCTCGTGGGGGACGCGGCGGCGCGGCACTCGCCGCTGACGTTCTGCGGCTTCGGCGCGAACGTGCGCGAGCTCGCGGCGACGGCCGCCGACCTGGCGCGCGCGGCGCTGGATCCGGGCGCGCCCAGCGCGGCGCGCGACGCGCCGGTGCACTCGGGCACGGGCGCGCTCGCGGCCCTGATGGCGAGGCCGGCCGGCGGGGCGAGGGCAGGGGAGATGAACGCGCTCCTCAACACGGCGTTCGCGGTGCTCCACGCGATGGGCAACGACGCGTACGCGGCGCTGCTGCGCGATGAGATGCAACCTGGCGATTTTGTTAGATTTTTGCGCGAGACAGCGGCGCGGCGGCCCGAGGTGTACCGCGAGGTCGTGAGCGCGCTGCCGCTCCGGGCCCTCGGCCGCTGGGGGGCGGGGCTCGCGCGGGAGCTCTACCGCGCCCGCTGAGGGGCGCGCTCGCCGAGGGGGGCTCCGGCGGAGGGGCCCCCGGGCGCGGCGCCCGTCGAGGGGCGTCCGGGCGCGGCGCCCGCCGCTGCCCGGCGCGCGAGGACGAGGGGCCCGAGGAACAGGCCGTACGGCGGGCCCCCGGTGCTGTGGTGGACGCGGTGCGCGTCGCGGACGCGCGCGAGGTAGGGGATGCGCGCGAGGCCCGAGACCGGGAGCCGCCGGTGGACGAGGCCGTCGTGGACGAGGAGGTAGGCGAGGCCGAAGGCGGTCATGCCGAGGCCAAAGCCGAACGCGGCCTCGCGCAGCGGTCCCGGCGCGCCCTCGCAGCCGTAGATGATGAGCCCGGCGGCGATCGGGGCGTGGAGGAACGCGAGCGCGTCGTTCTGCTCGAAGGCGCCGCGCCGCTTCGTGTGGTGGGAGCGGTGGATGCTCCAGAGGGCGTGGTGCCAGACCCTGCCGTGGAGGAGCGCGGCCCACACCTCCATCGTCGCGAAGGCGGTGAGCGCCGTGGCGATCCAGATCGCGAGCGAGAGCGTCATCGCGCCCTCCGCATGCGGAACGGCAGGAGGAGCTGCACCCAGGGGCTGGCGAAGCGGTCGAGCGAGAGGGCCTCGTGGACGACCATCGCCGGCTTGCCGCCGAACGTCGCGGCCGCGAGGGAACGCGCGTAGAACGGCGTGTCCTCGTAGGTGCGGAGGAGCCGCGGCGCGGAGCCCGGGTCGGCGGCGATCTCCCGCGCCATGCCCCAGCGCGTGTCGCCGAGCGGCCGCGGGGTGAGCGGCGGGAGGTCGCGCGCGCCGCCCCCCGCGTCGAACGCGGGCGAGAGGAGCATGCGCGTGCCGTCGCGGCGCCGGACATCGTAGGTGAGGGCGATGCCGTCCGCCCCGAGCGCGCGCGACCAGGTCCAGCGCTCGAAGGCGCGCTCGAGCGGCTCGTCGCCGGCGTTCGTGTCGAGGTAGGCGCTGCCGGAGAAGCGCAGCGACGGGTGCGTGAGCTCGACGTCGGCGCGCGCGATCGGCGCGATCGGCGACCAGCGATGGCGCCCCCGGCCGTCCAGCGCGACCCCGGGCTGCGCGCCGCTCGCGCCCGGCGTCGCGGGCTCGGGCGCCGACGGGCGGAGGCGCACCGTCCCGGAGAGCCGCGAAGGCACCGGCGCCGTGATCTCGTCGAAGGTGACGCGGAGCTCGCCCCCGGACCACTCCATCAGGCTCGGGCCGATGGCGAGCGACCGCGGCGACCTGGAGACGGCGCCCCGCGGCCGCTCGGTCAGCGCCCAGCGATCGGCGCGCGGGCCGTACAGCGCGACGTTCATCGCGCAGTGCATGAGCGGGTCCGCGGCGCCGCGCGCGCGGGCCCTGGCGTAGTACGGCGAGAAGACGCTCCCGAGCATCGCGATGATCGTGATCGCGCTCCGGCCGTCGTCGCTCACCGCGTCCAGGTACCACCAGGCGTAGCCGCCGCTCGGGATCTCGAGGTCGAAGCGAGGTCCTCCATCACGCTCCGCGCCGCGAGCTGGCCGCTCAGCGCCGCCATCGGCACGCCCGCCCCCGGGTGCGCGCTCCCGCCGGCGAAGTACAGGCCCGGGAGCTTCGAGCGCGAGGCCGGGCGCGCGAAGGTGGAGCTCCACCCGTGGGACACCGGCCCGTACAGCGCGCCCCCCGTCGCCGGGAACATGCGCTCGAAGTCCGCCGGCGTCGTCACCACCGGGGAGGGGCCCGCGCTCTTCAGCGAGAGGCCGGACCTCTGCAGTCGATGGAACACACGCTGCTCGCATTCTTGGATCTCCGTGGATGAGGGGGTGTGCATATCACCTGTCGCGGGGGCGTTGAGGATGAAGAACAGACGCTCTCCGGCGTGCGCCTCCGGGGGCGCGCCGGCCGCGGCCCCGCCGGGCCCCGGCGACGGCTCGTCCCAGCGGTCCTCGGCGCCGACATAGACCGTGGCGTCGCGCGGGACCGTGGCGCGCTCGAAGAGGTCGCGGAACTCGGCCTCGTAGTCCCCGGAGAAGAAGACGTTGTGCCGGAGGAGGGGAATGCCGCTCACCTCGGCCACGAGCGCCCAGGTGACCGCCGAGAGCGACCGCGGCGCGCTCGCCGGCGCCTTGCCGGCGACGCGCTGGCCGAACAGGCCGCTCCGCAGCGCCGCCGGGTCGGCGTTCATCACGATCGCGTCGGCCTCGATGCGCTCGCCGCCCTCGAGCACGACGCCCCGCGCGCGGCCGCGGCCTTCCTCGATGGCGGCGACGCGCGCGCCGCAGCGCAGGGTCGCCCCGGCGCGGGTCGCGGCCGCGGCGAGCGCCTCGGCCACCCGGTACATCCCGCCCTCGGGGAGCCAGAGGCCCTCGCGCTCCACGTGCGCGATCACGCTCAGCGTCGCCGGCGCGAGGTACGGCGACGAGCCGCAGTAGGTGGCGTAGCGCCCGAACAGCTGCAAGAGGCGCCGGTCCGCGAAGAAGTCGCCGAGCGCGCGGTGGAGGGTGCGGTGCCCGTCGATCTTCATCATCCCGCCGAGGCCCAGGCTGCCCGCCGTGCTCAGGATCGTCTTGAGCGTGGGCCGCTCCGCGCGCAGGAACGGCGCCTCCACCACGTCGAAGATCTCGCGCGCGTACCGGCAGAACCGGCGGTACCCGTCCGCCTCCCGCGCCCCCGCGAGCGCGCCGATCGCGTCCGCGGTGCGCTCGACGTCGGCGAAGAGATCGAGCGTCGACCCGTCCGGCCAGACGTGGCGCGCGAGCGTCCCGGCAGGGCGGAGCGGCACCTGGTCCCCGAAGCAGAGCCCGAGCGACGCGAAGATCTCGTCGAAGACCCACCGCATCGTGAGCGCCGTCGGGCCGGCGCCGAGGCGGCGACCCCCGAGGTCCACCTCGCGTATCTTTCCGCCGACGCGCGCCGCCCGCTCGAGTAGCACGACGTCGAGCCCGTTCGATGCCAGGAGCGCGGCCGCGGTCAGCCCGCCGATGCCCCCGCCGATCACCACGACGCGATCTCCCTTGTCCGCCATGGATCCGTAGTTTACCCGTCGCGGACGGTTTGTCTATGCTTTGTGTAAGCGTTGTTCAAACCATTGACAATAACCTGAACCTCGTCAAAAGTCGCCTGTTATGGATTTCGATCGCCGGATCGAGCGCGTCCTCCGCGTCGCCATCGAGTCGCTCTCCTCGCCCGCGTCGCCGCCCGGTCTGCTGGCGGCGACGCACCACGCCGTCTTCCCCGGGGGCGCCCGCTTCCGGCCACGGCTGTGCCTGGCCGTGGCCTCGGCTTATGGCGATCCTGCGCCGGAGGTCGCCGACGCGGCGGCGGCGGCGGTCGAGCTCATCCATTGCGCGTCGCTGGTCCACGACGATCTCCCCTGCTTCGACGACGCGCCGATCCGGCGCGGCCAGCCCTCGGTCCACCGGGCCTTCGGCGTGCCGATCGCGGTGCTCGCCGGCGATCAGCTGATCGTGCTCGCCTTCGAGGCGCTCGCGCGCGGCGCCTTCCACGCGGTGGCGAGCGGCGTGTCCGACGCGCGGAGGGCGGTCCGGTTCTTCGAGGTGCTCGCGGGCGGCGTCGGGATGCCCCAGGGGATCATCGCCGGGCAGGCGTGGGAGTCGGAGGCGAAGGTCCCGCTGTCGGCCTACCGGCGCGCGAAGACGGGGGCGCTGTTCGAGGCGGCGGCGGCCCTGGGCGCGCTCTCGGCGGGCCAGGACGGGGCCGCCTGGGGCGACCTCGGGCAGCGCATCGGCGAGGCGTACCAGGTCGCGGACGACGTGCTCGACCTGATCGGCCAGCCGGAGGACATGGGCAAGCCGGCGGGGCGGGACGGGGCGCTCGGACGGCCGAACACGGCGCTGGAGCTCGGGCTCTCCGGTACGACCCGGCTGCTGCAGCGGCTCATCCAGGACGCTGTCGAGTCGGTGCCGCAGTGCCCGCGGGCCGACGCCGCGCGGTCGTGGGTGGTCGAGCTGGGCGACAGGCTCCTCCGGGCCTGCAAGATCCGGGACGCGGCGCTCCCGAGCGTGAGCTCCATGTAGCGGCCTCTGCCCGGGGCGCCCGGCCCCGTGGCGGGGGTGTTCGCGCGGGGCCTACGGTCGTTCGAGGGGCGCCGTCCGAGACTTAGGATCTGCGGAGGAACAGGCGTGGTTGCGCGTCGCCGGACGGAAGAGGAAAAGGGGCTTCGGGAAGGGCCTTAGCGCTGTCGAATCGAGACAGAGAGCGTGCGGGCCGGCTCGACGAACACTGGTTGAGATGCCATTCTCGGCGAGCCTCTCCGCGCCTGTCGCGGTGGGTAGGACCGTGGAGCGGCGCAGAGGTGGTCGCCCTGCGTCTTGTGAAATAAGGGGTGGGTCGTAGTCCGCGATCGGGGGGATTGGGGATGAGGGCGATTCGGGAGCAACACGCCACCATCGTTTCTCGCAAACTCGAGGCCGATAGCCCGGGGGGAATGCGCGAGGCGATCACCTCCGTCGAGCAGCTCGCGCGCGTCGCGCGCGGGCGGCTCCGGGACCGGGTGGTGGACGTCGGGAGCCCGACGAACGCCGGCCTGCGGGGCGCGCCAAGGAGCGCGAGCTTCGTCCGCGCCGGCAGCGCCGCCGTGCCGCTGCACGTGTCACGGATGCTGCTCGATCGACACCAGCTCGCCGCTCACGCGCTCGCCCACCTCTCCGCGGAGATCGAGGCCTGCCGGGCGCTCGCCAGCTGGGCCTGCGAGGCGGGCGGCGAGGCCAGGGTCGTCGCCGAGGCCCACGCAGGGACGCTGCTCCTGTCGCTGCGCGGGGGCGTCGATCTGGGGGGCGGAGAGGTCGCGCCGCTCGGCGAGCTCGAGCTCCGCGATGACGAGGTCGCCAAGGCGATCGGACACCCCGCGGTCGCCGCGTGGGCGCGCGACGCCGGCTCGGGCGCCGCCGTGGCGTCGCTCGTGCGCACGGCCGCCGAGCACGGGATCCCCGGCTGCGGCGGCGCAGAGGACGAGCGCGTCGGATGGATACGGCACAACATGCGCGACTTCGTCGAGCGCCTCGTCGAGCCGCTCGCCCCGGAGATCCACCGGCGCAACGGGCTCATCCCGGAGTCGATCGTCCGCCGTATGGGGGAGTTCGGGGTGTTCCGGCTGGCCACCGCGCCCGAGCACGGCGGCGACGGGCTCGGCGCGGCCGCCATGGCCGCCGCCGTCGAGGAGCTCGCGCGCGGCTCGCTCGGCTTCGGCGTGCTCACCATGACAGCCTCCATCGCGATGGATCTCATCGCCCGATCCGGCACCGACCTCCAGCGCAGGACCTGGCTGCCGCGCGTCGCCGGCGGCGAGGCGCGCTGCGCCCTCGCGTTCTCGGAGCCCGCCTACGGGTCGGACCTCGCGCGCGTCGCCACGCGCGCCGAGCGCCAGGCCGACGGCAGCTACCTCATCACCGGCAAGAAGGCATGGGTCACCGGAGCGTCACGCGCCGACCTCGTGCTCACCCTCGCGAGGACCACGACGCCGGGCGGACAGGGACAGCAGCCGCTCGGGCCGAGCCTCTTCGCCGTCGCCAAGCGGCGCGGCGCGCCGGGCGCCGACTTCCCGGACGCAGGGATCGCCGGGGCCGAGGTGCGGGCGCTCGGGCAGCGCGGCATGGGACACTACGAGCTCCGGATCGAGGGGCTCCAGGTCGGCCGCGAGGCCCTGCTCGGCGAGCGCGAAGGCGAGGGGATCGCCCAGATCCAGCGGTCGCTCGTGATCGGCCGCGTCTACGCGGCGGCGTGCGGCGTGGGCGTGGCGCAGGCCGCCCTGGAGCTCGCGCTCGAGCGGGCCAAGACGCGCGTGCAGTTCGGGTCGCAGCTCATCTCCTTCCCGCGCGTGGCGCACCGGCTCGGCGGGCTCATCACCCGCGTCGCGGCCGCGCGCCAGCTCACGCGCGCCGCCGCGCAGGCCGCGGACACGGGACAGCCGTGCGAGCTCACGTCCGCGATGGCCAAGCTGTTCTCGAGCCGCGCAGCCTGGGACGCCGCCGACGCCTGCATGCAGATCCACGGGGCGAACGGCTACGCCGAGGGCTCGGTCCCGGCGCGGCTCCTGCTCGACGCCCGCAGCCTCTCCTTCCACCTGGGCACGCAGGAGGTGCTCGCGCAGGGCATCGCGCGCGCCCTGCTCGAGGGATCGCTGCCCTGAACGGGCCCGCCCCGCCGCGGCGGAGCGCGCCGTGGACGAGGGCGAGCGCGCGCAGGCGTGTGCGCGAGCGGCGCCGTCGTCAGCGGTGCGCGCCTGTGCCATCATCGCGCGGACCGATGGTCCGCGTCCGCTCTCCTCGCTACGGCCGCAAGCTCGACGATTTCACGGTGGGCGCGGTGTACGCCCACCCCTGGGACGTCACCGTGGACGAGGGGATGCTCGCGCTCTTCGCGGCCTCGTTCCAGGACGCGATCCCGACCTACTCGAGCCGGGTCGCGGCCAGATCGGCGGGGCTCAGGGACAGGCCGGTGAGCCCGCTGCTGCTCCTCAACCTCGGGATCTCCTTCAGCGTTCACGACGTGAGCGAGCAGGCGATCGCCCACCTCGCGTACATCGACGTGCGGTTCCCGGAGGCCTGCTATCCAGGGGACACGCTGCGCGCGAGCTCGATGGTCATCGGCAAGAAGCCGGTCTCGACGGGCGACAAGGGCGTCGTCCACGTCAGGACGCAGGTGGTGAACCAGGACGGGCTGCTCGTCTGCTCGTTCGAGCGCAAGGCGCTCGTGCCCCCCGGCCGCGTCGCGGAGCGCCCCGCCGACGCGCCGCACGCGATCGTGCAGCCGGACGGGACCCCGGCGCGCCTGCCGAAGGAGCTCGACGGCCCGCTGCCGCCGCCGGCGCGCCACGGCGGCTTCGCCTGCTTCTGGGACGACTTCGAGGTGGACGACGTGCTCACCCACGAGGTCGGCCGGACCGTCGGCGACAGCGAGCACATGCAGCTCGCGACCCTCCTGCGCAACTCCCACCCGCTGCACCTCGACGAGCAGTACTGCAGGACGAGCTCCTTCGCGAAGACGCGCGTCGTCCACGGGGGGCTCGTGCTGTCCTGGGTGCTCGCGCTCTCCAGCCGGGACACCGCCGGGTGCGGCGTCTGGGACCTCGGCCTCGACGACGGGGCCCACCCGAGCGGCGTGCTCGCGGGCGACACGCTCTTCGCCGCGTCGAAGGTGATCGCCCGTGAAGAGGCCGGCGCGGGCGCCGGGAGCGTCACCTTCCGGATCGTCGGCGTGAAGAACACGCCGCCGCGCGCGCTGCTCGAGCAAGGGGCCGATCTGTTCACCCCCGAGCTCGGAAAGACCGACGGCAGGGTCAAGGAAAAGGTCGTGGAGATCACGCGTACGCTGCTCGTGCGCCGACGGAGCTAGCCGCGCTCGCGGCATGGGCCGCAGAAGAGGGATCCCCCGCGGGGCGCGCCGCGGCATACAATGCGCGGCATGAGCACCGCGACGTCACGACGAGGAGCAGGACGGCCATGAGCGCGGCTGCGAGCCGTGACCGTGAGCTGGACTCACTCCGCGCGCGCGTCGCCGAGCTGGAGCAGGCGCTGTCCGACGCCCACGCGTCACGCCAGCGCGCCTCCGCCGCGGATCCGAGCAGCGCGCGGGGCCCCGCCTCCATCGGGTGGGAGGCGCGGATCGACGAGGCCGAGCACGCGGCGCAGATGGGCAACTGGCTCTGGGAGCTCGGCTCGAACCACGTCACCTGGTCGCGGCAGCTCTTCCGGATCCTCGGCTACGACCCCGCGACGGACAGGCCGTCGACGGAGACGTTCCTCGCGGCCATCCACCCCGACGACAGGGAGCGGATGCACGCCGGCATGCGGCAGGCGATCGAGACCGGAGAGGGATCGGGCGCGAGCGCGTTCCGCGTGCGCCACCGGGACGGCGCGGTGCGGGAGTGCCTCCTGAGCAGCCTGCCCGTCATCGAGGGGGCGGGCCCGCCCACCCGCTTCTTCGGCGCGATCGTCGACCTCACCGAGCGCCGCCGCGCCGAGCAGGAGCTCCGCCGCAGCGAGCGCATGCTGAAGGAGGCGCAGCGCATCGCCCTCGTGGGCAGCTGGTCCTACGACCTCGCGTCGCGGACCATCCGCTGGTCCGAGGAGCTCTACCAGCTCCTCGGCGTCGACCCGTCCGTGCGCCCGACGTTCGAGCTCTTCGCGGGCCTCATCCACCCGGAGGACCGCCACCGCGTCTTCGGCGGCGCGGAGAGCGCCTCGCCGCTCGGCATCGCGAGCCCCGTCGAGTGCCGCGTCGTGCGCCCGTCGACCGGGGAGCTGCGGCACATGCAGATGGCGGCGCAGCTGCTCACCGACGACACGGGGGCGATCACCGGGCTCGTCGGCACGAGCCTCGACATCACCGAGCGCCGGCGCCTCGAGGAGCAGCTCCTGCACAGCCAGAAGCTCGAGGCGATCGGGCGCCTCGCCGGCGGGGTCGCGCACGACTTCAACAACATGCTCACCGCGATCTTCGGGCACAGGGAGCTCGCGGTGCGCAAGGTGCCGCCGTCGTCGCCCATCCTCGATCACCTCACGCAGATCGGCACCGCCGCGGAGCGCGCCGCGGCGCTCACGCGGCAGCTGCTCACCTTCGCGCGCAAGCAGCTCATCCAGCCGACCGTGGTCGACCCGAACGCGCTCATCCTCGGCGTCGAGCCGCTCCTCCGCCCGCTCGTCGGCGAGGACGTGGAGCTCGCCGTGCTGCCGGGGAGCCAGGTCTGGCCCATCCACATCGATCGGGGCCAGTTCGAGCAGCTGCTCATGAACCTCGTCGTGAACGCGCGCGACGCGATGCCCGCCGGGGGCCGCCTGACCATCGAGACAGCGAACACGACGATCGGCGCGGGCGACGCCGAGCGGACGCCGGAGCTCGAGCCGGGCGACTACGTGGAGCTCACGGTCACGGACACCGGGCAGGGCATCGAGGACGCCATCCGGCAGTACGTGTTCGAGCCGTTCTTCACGACCAAGGAGCCGGGCAAGGGATCGGGGCTCGGGCTCGCGACGTGCCACGGCATCGTGAAGCAGCACGGCGGCCACATCTGGTTCTCGAGCGCCGCCGGCCAGGGGACGCGCTTCACGATCTGCTTCCCGCGCGTGCGCGGCGCGCCTTCCGAGCAGCCCACGAGGACGCCCTCCTCCGTCGCGGGGGGCAGGGAGACGGTGCTCGTCGTGGAGGACGAGGCGCAGGTGCGCGACCTCTGCGTCGCCGCGCTGCGCTCGTTCGGCTACTCGGTCCTCGCGGCGCGGAGCGGCAAGGAGGCGGTCGCGCTCGCGGCCACCCACCCCGGAGCGATCCACCTGCTCGTGAGCGACGTGGTCCTCCCGGACGCGCGCGGCCCCGCGCTCGCGGCGGCGCTCGCCCGCGCGCGCGCCCCGCTGCCCGTCCTCTACGCCTCGGGCTACACGGAGGACGCCCTCCTCCCGGGCGACCTGCTCGACGGGGCCGTCCACTTCCTCGCCAAGCCGTACACGCCGACGCAGCTCGCCAGGGCGGTGCGCGCGGTGCTCGACGCGTCGGCGCAAGCGCGGCGGGCGAAGGGCCCGGGCGACGCTCCGCCGCCGGCCTCGACCGCCGAGCGCCTGCAGTGAGCGCGCCCGTGCGCGACCGGCGGCTCGCGCGCAGAGGCGGCGGTGCCGGAGCGAGCGGCGTGTGCGCGCGTGTGCCCGCGCGCGCGCTCCGCGCTGGCCCGAGCGGCCGGGGAGCCTCTATCCTGGGCAGGCGGCTGTCTCGATGAAGATCCGGGGCTCAGCGCTCATGCACGCGAGGACCTACCTGCAGACGCGGTGGGGGAGCCAGGCCATGTCGGCCCTCGACGCGAAGCTGCCCGCCGCCGCCCGCGCGGTCTTCTCCTCGCCCGACCTCGTCGCGCACAGCTGGTACCCCGTCTCGGTCTGGAACGCCATCGCGGACGAGATCACGAGATGGCCGAACAAGGCCGGTGTCGTCCGCGATCTCGCCGCCTACGTGGCCGAGCAGGACCTGACGCTGGCGCACAAGGTGCTCCTCAAGCTCGGCACGCCCGCGCTCGTCATGCGGCAGGCCGGCGTGATGTGGGGCATGTATTTCAACGGCGGCCGGCTCGCCCCGCTCGCGGAGGGCGAGCGGTTCTTCCGCCTGATCCTCTATCTCGGGGTCGATCCGCAGTCCGACCCGGGGCGCCAGACCTGCAGGGACGCCGTGCCGGCGTGGCAGGAGAACGCGCTCCGGCTCGCGGGCGCGCGAGGCGGGCAGAGCCTCCACACGAAGTGCCGCTTCGAGGGACACCCCACCTGCGAGTACGAGGTGCGCTGGCTCCGCTGAGGCCGCGGCGGCGCGGGCGCGTCAGGTCTTCGTGCAGAACGCGAACAGGTTGACCTGCGCCTCCTCGGCGCGCACCTCGACCGGGGTGGTCCCGAACTTCGAGCGGGAGAACAGCGTCCTGAGATCATCGGAGCTGCGGTGGATCAACTCCCACTCGAGGACGTGGTCCATGAAGGCCTTGCTCGGGTTGTTCACCCCGAAGTTGCCCACGACCGCGATGCCCCCGGGGAGCAGCTTGTCATGCATGCAGTTGAGGAGGCTCACGACGAGGTCGTCGCGGAGATAGTCGGTGAGCCCGATGCTGTAGATCATGTGCTGGGGCTTGAGCACCGTCCTGCCGCGGCCGTGCGCGAGCCGCACCACGTTGTCCTGGGCGAAGCTGAAGCGGTCCATGACGCCGAGATCCTCGGCGATGCCGGCGGCGTAGGCGAGGGCCTGGTTGTCGATATCGATGCATGTCGCCTTGATGTCGGGCGGCTCGCCCCCATCCGCGAAGAGGTCGAACAGCTCGCGCGCGGGCCCGCTCGCCAGGCTGGTCACGAGGACCGGGCCGGACCCGTGCACGTGGAAGGCCTCCCGGAGCGCGCGGCTCAGCACGCCCCGCCTGTTCTTGACGGCGCGGCAGGCCTCGATCGCGAGCCCCCACTGATCGATGAAGCGGCCGAGGCGGCCGTCGCCGGCGGGCTCGTCGTTGTACATCATCTCGATCGTGTAGAAGTCGCCCGCGTAGCCGCGCGGCTTCGTGTAGCACCGGTCGACGGTGCGGCTCAGCATGAAGAGCGAGAAGGTCTCGCGGAAGACGTAGGCGCCGATGCCCTTCTCGAGGTGGCGCTCGCGCTCGATGTGCTCGCGCAGCGCGGACACGATGGTCTGGCACGCGGCGCTCACCTTCTCCTGGATCTCCGCCTCGGGCTGCTTGGCCTCCTTGACCATCCTGTCGGCGATCATCATCTCGAACTTGAACTGTTCGACCGTGTCGATGAGCTTCGGAGGGATGTTGTTGGTGCCGGCCTGGCCCGTCCTCGCCGCGTGAAAGCGGTTGACCTGGGGCACGTCCTCGACGAGGAGCGGGGGGAGCATCGCGGTGTTCTCGCGGAGGCGCTGGGCGAGCATGATCGCGAGCGACTGGTAGAAGCGCGCGGCGAGGCCGGGGACGGAGGCAAGCAGCGAGTGGACATACGGGCCCTCGATCACGTCGAGGGTGCACTCCTCGCGGGCGACGACGGAGGCGCTCGCGGCGGCGCTCTCGAGGAACGACATCTCGCCGAAGATGGCGCCGGGGCCGAGCTGGCGGAGGGCCACGCCGCGCCCGAGGTGGGCGACCTCGACCCCGACCAGGCCGCTGCGCACGATGAAGATGCCCTGCCTGCGCGAGCCCTCCTCGAGGATCTGCTCGCCCGGTCGGTAGGTGACGCAGGTCGACTTCTCCAGCAGCAGCCGCTCGTCATCCTGGGTCAAGAACTCGAAACCTGTCGTCATGATGCCTCCCGACCACCGTAGGCGCCTCGGCGTCGCGGCGAGCCGGATCCCTCCCCGCCGCGGCGACAGGACGTCCACGCGTGCGCCCCTTCTACCACGACGCATCGCGACCTCGCTGGGGCATGGCGCGCCTCTCGAGGCCCGGCCCCGATCCGCGCCCCGGTGCCCAGCGCGATAGCGCGCGCGCCGCCGCTCACGGCGGGGCGCAGGCCGCGAGGCCGCCGTCCTCGGCGAGCACCAGCACACAGGTGCGGAGCACATCCATTCCGGCAAATCCGTCCGACGGGCAGGCCCCCCTCCGCTGGCCGGGCAAGAGATCGAGTTCCGCGGCGGCGTCGAACCCCGCCAGGTGGAGGCGAGCGCCTGACAGCACCGGAACGGTGTGCTTGCCAGAGGCGGCGTAGGCGCTCCTGCCGCCCGCCGCCCGGCGCGACAGCCGCTTCCCCGCCGGCGCGGCGGCGAAGAGCGAGCTCTGTGACGCGCCCGAGTCGACCTTCAGCGTGACGGCGATCCCCTCGACGGTCGCCTCGACGGTGAGCTCGCGGCCCTGGTTCGGGCCGCCGCAGTGGCCGAGCTCCGCGATCGCGGCCTCGCCGAACCGCGCCCGGAGCGCGCGGGCGGCCTCGTCGCGCGGCGCTTCGGTCATCCGGCCCTCGCGCAGGTCGAGCACGACCGCGCGGCCCGGCGCGGCCAGCGCCTGCGGCGCGAGGACGCCGCCGATCCCGAGGCGCTGCAGCGCGTCGGGGACGGGGATGACGAGCAGCGCGGGGGCGTCCACCGCGCCCCACCCGGCGAGCGCGATGGTCGCGCGCTCGATCCGGGAGACAGGCACGGGCCGGCCCGCGTGGTCGACCGCGACGTCGCCGGCGGTCGAGAGCGGCAGCGCGAGCTCGTCGGCGAGCCAGCGGGCGATCACGTGGTGGGAGGCGCCGGTGTCGACGATCAGCGCGGTCGGCTGGCCGGCGACGACGGCATCGATGAGCGGCGAGGGGAACGGGCGGTCGTTCAGCTCGAACTGGAGGCTCGCCCGGCGCCCCCCGGCGCTCGCCGGCCCCGCGCTCGCCGGCTCCGCGGGCGAAGGTCCGCGGGCGGCGTCGACGGCGGGCGCCGCGCCGTGCGGCGAGGCCGGCGCCGCGCGGACCGCGGCGGGCTCGGCGCAGCCGGCCACCGCGAGCGCGCCGGCTGCGAGGGGGATCGAGAGCGCGAGGGCCGCCCTCCCACGAGCGCGCTGCACCCGCATCACCCGCGCTCGGCCTGCCGCGGTGAGGGACGGCCCCGGCGCCGGGGCTCGCCGCGCTCGCCTCTCCCCGGCGAGGTGGAGAGTCTCTCTCGCATCGTCATCGAGCCATCCTTGGCCGGCGCTCGACCTCGGTCAAGCGGGCTCTGCCGGCGACCCCGGCGCGCCGGTTGTCAGCCGGCTCGTCCGGCTCCAAGGTTTGCGCAGGAGAAGGCAAACGCATGATCCACATCGAGGCGAGGCACGTGATTCACTGCGACGAGGACACCTTCTGGGAGCTGTTCTTCAGCGGTGAGGTCAACGAACGGATGTACCGCGACGTCCTCAAGTTCCCCTCGTTCGAGGTGCTGGAGCAGCGGGAGGACGAGCGCACGAGGGCGCGCAAGGCGACCGGGCAGCCCCGTATCCACGCGCTCCCCGCGGCCCTTCAATCGATGCTCGGGCCGAACTTTCGTTACATCGAGGAGAGCGTCTTCGACAAGGCCGCGCGGACATGGAGCTGGACGATGGCGCCGAGCCTGCTCCACGATCGGCTGCGCAATTCGGGCACCCTGCGGGTCGATCCGTCGGGCCACGGCCAGGTGACGCGCGTGGCGAGGGCGACCATCGAGGCGAAGATCTTCGGCCTGGGCAGGGTGCTCGAGGGCATCATGGAAAACGAGATGCGCGGCGGCTGGGACGACAGCGCGGCGTTCCTGAATCGCTGGATCGCGGAGCGCCCCGCCCGGGCGGCGGCGAGCGTTCAGCCGGCGTGAAGGGAGCGTGTTTTGCGCGGCCGCCCGGGCCGAGAGGCCATCACGGATCCAGGGAGGCGCCGAGGCGGCGCTCCACCTCGGCGCGGGTCGGATAGGAGGGCTGGCACCCCTCGCGCTCGACCGAGATGCCCGCCGCCGCGATCGCGCGTCGCAGCGCGGCCTCGATCGTCATCCCGGAGGCGAGCCCGCCGGCGAGCACGCCCGCGAGCGCGTCCCCCGCGCCGGTCGTGTCGACGGCGCGGGCGGGCAGGGCCGGGAGCTCGTCGCCCGAGGGCAGCAGCACCGCGCCGCGGGCGCCGCGCGTGAGCACCACGCGCTCCGGCAGGTGACCGCGCAGCGCCTCGTGTTCGAGCTCGTTGACCACGGCGAGATCGAACCGGCCGACGAGCGCAGGGTCGATGGCGTTGACGGGCGATGGATTGCAGATCGACAGCGCGCCGTCGGCGCGCGCGGCCGACAGCACGCCGTCGATCGCCTCGGCCGGGATCTCGCCCTGACAGAGCCAGACCGAGGCCCCGCACGGCGAGGGCGGCGCGACGAGCGCGTTGGCGCCGGGGATCGCGAGGATCTGGTTCTCCCCGGCGTCGTCGACGCAGATCAGGGCCACGCCCGTCGTCGCGCCGCGGTGGACTGCCACGGTGGACTGGTCCACGCCGCCTTCGGCGAGCGCGGCGGCGCAGAGCTCGCCGTGGGCGTCGTCGCCGCGCGCGCCCGCGAGCCGCACGCGGGCGCCGGAGCGCGCCGCCGCGACCGCCTGGTTCGCCCCCTTGCCGCCCGGCGCCACGAGGAAGCGGCGGCCCAGCACCGACTCGCCCGGGCGCGGCAGCCGCGGGCCGTAACCGAAGAGATCGGCGGTGATCGAGCCGCAGATCGCGAGCAACCCCATGTCCGCCGCATACCACGAACGCGGCGGCGCCGAGCCGCTGGACGGCGCCAATGAGCCGATGAGGCGGCTGCTCCAGGCTCAGCCGCCGAGCGCGCCGTCCAGGTGGCGGGACGCCAGCGTGGAAAGGAGGACGAGCAGCGTCGTGCGACCGAACAGCCATGCGAGCGCGCGCAGCGGCCATCTCTCCTGGCGCGCCGCCTCGCTCCGCGTCCCCTCGGCCAGCTCGTGCTCCCCTTTGCCGGCCCGCGAGAGCCTGTGTCTCCGCGCCCTGTCCATCCTCTTCTGCGCCGACTCGCTGGCGACCTGGGCCGGCGAGCGCGTCGCCGGCCGCGGGCAGATCTCGGCGTCGAAGAGCAGTGCGCCGTCCGGGGCGTAGCGCCGCGCTCCCGAGCTGTTCTCGAAGAGCCAGACGCCGTCGTCGACGGCGAGGAGCACGGAGTCGCGCCACGCGCGGCCGGCCGGGCCTTCGAGGCAGGGGCGGAGCTCCTGGTCCTCCGGTCGGGCCACCCAGAGGCGACGATGGTTGAGCACGCCGACGAGCCCGCTCGGGCTGACCGAGAAAGCGAGCCTATCGAGCGAGCCGTCCTTCGGATTGACAAGGAACGTCCTGAGCGCGCCGCGCGGATCGACGACATCGAGCCTCACCCCGCGGTGGCGGGAGAGGACGCCGAGTCCGCCGCCGGGCAGGCGCCGGACGACCTTCACGCCGCGTCGGCCGAGGACCGCTCCGGGGAGCGCGGCGGCATCGCCTTGCGCCACGGCGATGCGTCCCCTGTCGACCCGCAGATGAAGGCCGAGCGCGCGCGCCTCCCGCCCGTGGAGCGACGCGAGCATCGAATCGCTGGTCGCCTGTTTCCCGAGGGAGGCGCCGGTGGCGCTGTTGAGCACCTCGTGTCCGTCTCGGGAGTAGAGCAGGATGCGTTCACCGTCCGACGCGAGGCCGAGCGCCTGCTCCCCGAGCTTCCCGGGCATGCGCTCGCGCCGGAGCCACCGCACCCGGAGATCCGGGCCGAGCGCCACGACGACGCGCTCATGCACCTCGTCGTGGCTCCGCCGCGGCTCGGTCCGCTCTCCGGTGGAGAGCGAGAGCAGGACGAACCCACCGTCGTCGAGCGGCGCGACCCTGGGCGCCTCTCTCCAGTCGAAGAGCCCCTCTTGCACCGGGGCGGCGCGCCCGCTGACGGGGGCGAACCGCCCCGACACGATGAGCCATGTCATCGGGGCGCGGTCACGGACGCGTTGCGAGGAGGTTTCGGGAACGTGCGGGACCGCGGTGCAGCGCTCGCAGCCTGCTCCGGGGGCGCTCGAGTCGCCCGCAGCGCTGCAAAGGGCGCAAGAAGAAGAGGGCTCGACGCCCGCGGTGCGGGGGCGCTCGGCCGCGGCGCTGATCTCGGCCTCCTCTCCAAGGAGGATCGCCTCGGGATCGAGGCCGGCGATCGGGATGGCCGCCGGCCAGCGGCGTCGCGCGTGCTGCGTCCCGCAGCTCGAGCACGAGAGGGGTGTGAGCGCGCTCGAATCGAGGGAGAGCGGCGCCCGGCAAGCGCGACACGCAGGCTTCGACCGAGAAAATTCGAGTGACAGTGACATTTCCTGCACGCGCTGCACCTCGCCCGGCAGCAGGCGCGGAGCGCGATAGAGCGGTTCGCGTAGCATGCGATGCCACACGCGGTTTGCGATCTCGGTGAACGTGCCGCACACGGAGCAGAAGATCTTCGTGTCGACCCGGTTGATGGGCAGCATCGCCTGGCAATACTGGCACCGCCCCCGCATCGTTACGCACAGCGCATCCACGGCAGCGTCCTCGCTTCTCGGCCTTCGTCTCGCGCGCCACGCCCGACGACGGTGAATGATAAAAGCGACATCGCAGACGAGATGTCAAGTCACAGTTCCGCGGACCTGAGTTGATCGGAGCTGCAATGGAAGCTGCGCCGCGCTGGAATCCAGTCTGCCGGTTGCTCTCGTCGGTGGGTTGCCGTCGTCGATGGCGCCCTTGCGCATCCACGCGGAGCGGGTGCGCGATACTGCGGTTGCGGGACCGCGAGGGTGGCCGTTGAGGAGAGCCGGCGCGGTGATCCATCGTGAGTGTCTGTGCAACAGAGTGGGCTTCGGAGTTGCGGCCGGGCTCCGGCGTGTCGTCTCCTGCCCCTGCTCGATGTGCCGGCGCGCATGTCTGGGCCGGCTCGAAGGCGGCGTGGCGCTCTACCTACCTGTTTACCTGTCTGCCGGTCAGTCGGCGACCCGCGCGGCCACGGCGTCCGTCTTGCCGGCCGCGAGCGCGCCGGCGCGGCGGACGACGCCGAGGAACTCCTGCTGATCGCCCTTGCTGGACGCCGCTGCCCTCGCGATCTTCTCGACGTCGGAGAGCCTCCAGGAGCGCGCATGCGGGCTGTGGCGCAGGATCTCGGAGAAGCCGGCCACCGCGGACGCGAAGCGGAGGTCGGCCGGCGCCGCGTCGAAGGTGGGGGCGATGGCGCCAGGAGCCATCTTGACCAGCGTCTCCTCGGCCACGTCCGAACCGAGAGGCGCCTTGTGGCGGAGGCGCACGACGACTGGCGCCGCCCCCTCGCCCTTCTGCGCCGAGGCCTTGAGCTCGACGTCGTAGATGGCCGTCACGCTGTGCCCGGCGCCGATCTCGCCCGCGTCCACCTTGTCGTTCCGGAAATCCCGGTCGGCCACGTTGCGGTTCTCGTAGCCGATGAGCCGGTAGCTCTTGACGAAGCGCGGATCGAAGTCGACCTGGATCTTCACGTCGCGCGCAATGACCTGGAGCATCCCGCCGACCTGCTCGGAGAAGACCCGCCGCGCCTGCGCCTCGCTGTCGATATAGGCGTAATTGCCGTCGCCCTGGTTGGCGAGCTGCTCCATCATGAGATCCTTGTAGTTGCCCTGGCCGAAGCCGATGGTGGACAGCGTGATCCCCTTGTCCCGCGCGCGCTTGATCGTCTTCAGGATCTCGTCGTGGGAGGTCGGGCCGACGTTCGCGTCGCCGTCGGAGAGCACGACGACGCGGTTGATGTGCCCCTTCACGAGCGTCCGCTCCGCCAGCCTGTAGGCGAGGTCGATCCCGCTCGCCATGGCGGTGGAGCCGCCGGCGCTGAGGTCCGCGATGGCAGCGAGGATCTTCCCCTTGCTCTCGATGCCGGTCGGCGCCAGCACCTCCCGCACGCTGCCCGCATAGGTGCAGAGCGCGACCGTATCCCCCGGCTTGAGCGACTCCGTGAGCATCTTCAGGCTCTTCTTCGCGAGCTCGATCCGGTCCGGCGCGTGCATCGATCCGCTTGTGTCGACGAGATACACGAGGTGCACCGGCGTCCGCTCCTTGACCGGCACGCGCCTGCCCTGGACCGCCACGCGCACGAGGTGGTGGCCCACCGTGAACGGCGAGGGCGCGGCCGCGAGGTGCACCGCGAACGGGCCCGTCGTGGGCGACGCATAGCCGTAATCGAAGTAGTTGAGGAACTCCTCGGCGCGCACGGCCTGATAAGGGGGCAGCGCGCCGTCCAGGATCTTGCGGCGCGCGATCGCGTAAGAGGCCGTGTCCACGTCGATCGCGAACGTCGAGAGCCGGTCCTTCGCGGGGTCCTCGACCGGGTTGACGCCATAGTCGCGGTACGACTCGCTGCCCTGGGGCTCGGGCGCCGTGATGGCGACCGCCGCGGGCGGGGCGGCCTGCGCCGGGGCGGAGACCTTCTTGGGCGCGGGCGCGGCGCCGGTCGCGCGGCCGCGCGCCTCCAGCCTGGCGGCCGACGTCGCGGTGGCCGACTGGGCCACCCGCGCCGGCGAGGGGGAGGCCGGCGAGCGCGGGGCAGGAGCAGCCGTCACGGGCGGGGCAGGCGGGGGCGGGGCTGCCACCGCGGGCGCGGCCCCGGGGGCGGCCACCTCGGCCTTCTCGTCCCGAGCAGCGGACGCGCGGTCCTCTTCTTGTTCTTGCGGGGCGTCGTACTCCGGCTGCATCGACTGCCCGGCGGCGGTGCCCGTCGGCACGGCCGGCGATGCAGGTGACGCCGGCTCCAGGGCTGGCGCAGCGCTGCCGCAGCCGACGAGCAGCGCAGCGAGGAGAGCGGGGGCGACGAGATCGAGGGGCCGAGTGCGCATGAGGTGTCCTCCTTGAAGGGGATCGCGAGCGCGGATCCCCGCAGTACGTTCTCGTGGGGCGGTCATCTCCGACCCCGACACAGGTCCTTGCGAGGGCCGCACGCGCGGTCCCCGTTGCCTCGTCCGGGGGCGAGACGGATCCCCCCGCCGCTCTCGCTGCGCGAAAGCCGCGTGTCGCCGGTCGTCCGGCGAGCCGACGGAGGGACCCTCGCGGCCGGGGCTCGCGGTGGCGGGCCCCCGGCGCGTCCGGGTGTCAGGGAAACGCGGTCGCCTCCGCCGGCTTACACCCGAAAGCGAGGGCGCGCCGGCCGTGCGTCCTCCGTGCCCGGGACCGGGTGGCGCGGCGACGGTGTGACAGGCGCCGAGGGTGCGGCAGGCGCCGCCGCGCGCTAGATTGCGCTGGAGCGCGGGAAGCAGGGGGCAGCGACAACCGTTCTCCTGTCTCCCCGTCTCCCTGCTCGATTCTCCTCAGGAGGTCCCGCGATGAGCGCAACGAGCCGCGAGCGCTTCAAGTCCAGCCTGCGCCGCGCCAGGAAGATCGCCGTCCTGACCGGCGCCGGCGTCTCGGCGGAGTCGGGCATCCCCACGTTCCGCGGCGCCGGCGGGCTGTGGCGGCGCTACCAGGCGACGAGCCTCGCCTCGCCCGAGGCGTGGCAGCGCGATCCGGGCCTCGTGTGGGAGTTCTACAACCACCGCCGCGAGCGCGCGCTCGGCTGCACCCCGAACCCGGGCCACCACGCGCTGGCGCGGCTGGAGGCGCGCTTTCAGGAGGCCGGCGGCGTCTTCACCCTGATCACCCAGAACGTCGACGGCCTGCACGAGCAGGCGGGCTCGCGGGACCTGGTGCGGCTCCACGGCTCGCTCTGGCAGGTGCGCTGTCTCTCGTGCGGGGGCGTGACCGAGAACCGCGACGTGCCCATCACGCCCGCCTTCGCGGGCAGCGGCTCCCCCGATCCGGAGACCCGCGCCCGCCGCTTCACCGCCGCGGAGCTGCCTCACTGCAGCTGCGGCGGCGTGCAGCGCCCGCACGTCGTCTGGTTCGGCGAGGCCCTGGAGGAGAGCGATCTCGCCGCGGCGGCCGCCGGCGTCGACGGCTGCGATCTCCTGCTCGTGGTCGGCACCTCGGCCGTGGTCTATCCGGCTGCAGGCTTCGTCCCCCTCGCCAAGCGCCACGGCGCCCTCATCGCCGAGATCAACGTCGAGCCCAGCGCGGTCACCAGCCTCTGCGATTTCGTGTTCACCGGCGGCGCGGGAGAGAGCCTGCCCTCGCTGCTCGACCTCGCACCGGCGTCCGCGCCGTGACGATCGCGGTCTGACGGGCGCGCAGCCGACGCGATGATCTCGACTTCTCTCCGGCGACGCGATCGTCCCCGCGCGCCCGCGCCGGACCAGACGGGCGGACTCCTCGGCGGCAAGCTGATGGCGTCAGCGCGACAGCGGCGAAGCGTGACGACGACGAGCGGGCGATATCAGCGGATTGCGCAGCACGTCGCAGCGCGCGCGCGGTGCACGTCGCGCGCGGCGCGGCTCGTGCTTCTCCCGGGGTATGGAACAGGTCAACCGTGGGATTTCAGGGCTAACGTGGGCTGCGATCGTTCTCGTCGTGATCGGCGCCGTCAACTGGGGGCTTGTTGGGCTGTTCGAGTTCGACCTGGTCGCCGCGATCTTCGGCAGGCTCAGCGCGATCAGCCGCATCGTCTACGTGCTCGTCGGGCTCGCTGGCCTCTACCTCCTCTACTACGCCTCAACCCAGCTCGGTAAGCGCACGAGCGTCACCACGACGCCCTGAGCGGCATCGCTCGACCGGGCGCACCGGCGCCAAGCAGGCGCGCCATGAACCGGATCCGGAGTACCCCGAGGCGGAGGCGTACTCGACAGGGATGTGAGCGCCGGGATCAGGCGCTCTGGCGAGGGGAGGGTCGCGCCGCCCCGCCCGCGGGCCGCCGGCGCTCGGGCGCCCGCGCCGGTCTGGCCGCCCTCTCCGCGGGGGGCTGGCAACAGAGAGCCCCTCGCGCCCCCGGCTGCGGCAAGCGCTCGTCCAGCGCTCCCGCCGCGCGGCGCGTCTCGGGCTTTCGCGCTTGCCCGGAGGGCCGCCGGTCGAGGTATCGTCCCGGCCGTGTCCTCCGCTCACAAGCTCCGCGAGCTCCTCGCGACGCCCGGCCTCCTCGTCATGCCTTGCTGCTTCGATGCGCTGTCGGCGCGCCTGATCGAGCAGGCCGGCTTCTCGCTGACCTTCATGAGCGGCTTCGCGGTCTCGGCCGCGCGCCTCGGCGCTCCGGACACGGGGCTCATCTCGTATGGCGAGATGGTCGACCAGGCGCGGGCGATCTGCGCTGCGGTGTCGATCCCGGTGCTCGGCGACGGCGACACGGGCTACGGCAATGCGATGAACGTGAAGCGCACGGTGCGCGGCTATGCGCAGGCCGGGCTCGCGTGCGTCATGATCGAGGACCAGGTGGCTCCGAAGCGCTGCGGCCACACGCGCGGCAAGCAGGTCGTGCCCCGCGACGAGGCGTTCACCCGCGTCCAGGCCGCCGTGGACGCGCGCGACGAGGGCGCCGGCGTGCTCATCATGGCGCGCACCGACGCCCGGCAGACGCACGGCTTCGACGAGGCGCTGGCCCGGGCCAGGGCGTTCGCCGATCTCGGGGCCGACATCGTGTTCCTGGAGGCGCCCGAGAGCGTGGAGGAGATGCGCACGTTCTGCCGGGAAGTGCGCGCGCCGGCCATGGCGAACATGGTGGATCACGGCAGGACTCCGGTGCTGCCGCCGGCCGAGCTCGCGGCGATCGGCTACAAGATCGCGGCCTATCCGCTCACCCTCCTCTCGGTCGCCGCCGCCGCCATGCGCGAGGCCCTCGCGGCCCTGCGCGCCGGCGGGCACCCGGACCCCCGGACGAGCTTCGGTACGCTCCAGGAAATCGTCGGCTTCCCTGAGTACTATGCTGAAGAGGAGCGCTATGCGCTGCCTCCCAGGAAGGGTTGAGTCGGGAGCCATGTCCTCCGCTCCGCGAGAGGAGAGGCGGAGACGAGAGGGCGAAGCCGGCGAGCCGTCATGCGCCCGCGGGGGGCGCGCGCCTCACGTGAGCGGGAGGTCCACCCAGCGCTCGAAGCCCGGCCGGCGCTTGATGCGTTCGTACCACGCGTCGACGTGCTGGAGCGCCGGCCGGTCGATCGGCAGGTTGTACCACCGCTGCGCCGCCACCCCGAGGGGGATATCGGCGATGGTGAAGTACTCTCCTGCGACCCACGGGTGCCGTGACAGCTGCCTGTCGAGGATCCCCAGGGCGGCGAGGGCCGCCTTGCGCGCACCGTCGATCGCGCCCCGATCGCGGCGCTCCTCCGGCGTGCGCAGGAGCTGGACCAGGAGCGTCCGGACGGGGGGCCACAGGGTCCCGAACTGCCAGTCCGTCCAGGCGTCGGCGCGCGCCCTCTCCGCGAGATCGCCCGGCTGGAGCGGCGGCGAGCCGTAGCGCGCGAACAGATACCGCACGATCGCGTGCGACTCCCAGAGCGTCAGGGACCCGTCCTCGAGCGTCGGGACCAGCCCGTTGGGGTTGAGGGTGAGATAGTCGGCGTCCTTCACGCGGCCGAAGGGCCCGCCGGCGTCGACGCGCTCGAAATCCAGCCTGAGCTCGTCGAGCGCCCAGAGGACCTTCTGCACGTTCGAAGAGTTCTTGTGACCCCAGAGTCTCAGCATGATGTCTCCTGTCCCTCGGTCCCGCTCAGGCGGCCGTCGCCGCCGCCGGTTTCACGAACTTCGCGTAACGCTCCACGTAGAAATCGACCGGATTCGAGGTGGCGCGGACCGCGTCGCGCGCCTGCACCGCCTCGATCCACGCCCGGAGCCGCGTGAGCCCTGCCGGGATGGTGAACCCGCGGAGGCGATCGACCGCGGGCAGCCGCTCGAACCACGGATAGAACGAGAGATCGACGAGGCTGACGTCGGCGCCGAGCCAGTAGGGCCCGCCGCCCGACGACCCCGCCAGCGCCTCTCGCTCGATGAACGCGAGCACCTCGCCGAGCGCCTTGCGCCCCTCCGCTTCGCGCTCCGGCGTCTCGGCCCTGAGCAGCTGGGTGAACGCCGGCACGAGGCGCGTGTTCGCGTAGTCTATCCAGATCCGCGCCAGGGCGCGCTTGCCCGGATCCCTCGGCAGGAGCGCCGGATCGGGGAAGACCTCCTCGAGGTACTCGCCGATGATCGCCGACTCCCAGATGCGGCGCCCCTCGTGCTCGATCGCCGGGACCTTGCCGTAGAGCGAGGCGTCGACGAACGCCCGCGGCTTGTTCTGCAGATCGACCTCGATCAGCTCGGCGTCGATCGCCTTCTCCTGAAGCACGAGCCGGGTACGGTGGGCGAAGGGGCACGCCTTCGCGCTGAAAAGTCGCAGCTTCGTCATCCTGTTCTCCTTCGTGGCGTCCGCCACGCGAAAAGCTCTCCTGCAGTCCACGCAATGGGCGCGCTCATCGGGGCGAGACGCGACCGTTGAATCGCTCGTCGAACACCCGCGAGACCTCGATCTTCTGCGGCAACAAGCCCTCCTGGAAGAAGGTGTCCGCCATCTTCTGTTGCGCTTCCTCGATGTCGTCGTCGAGCGGGACGTATCTCGGCTCGTAGTGCGCGAACATGTCCTGAGCGACCTCGAGCGGCAGCTTGGTGACCTCGGCGAATTTGCGCGCCCACACGTCCTTGTGGTCGTTCGACCACTCCTGGGTCCTGTGCGAGCGGGCCAGGTAGTCCGCGATCGCGGCGGCCTTGCCCGGATCGGCGAGGGCCTTCTCGCTGCTCACCTGGAACGCGAGCGCGTCGGTGAGCCCGTTGCCGTCGAGGAGCTTCACCGCCCCTTGGCGCACGTTGTTGGCCACATGGGGCTCCCAGACCGCCCAGGCGTCGACGTCTCCGTTGGCGAACGCCGGCTGGGCGTCGTTCGGATTCATGTACACGGGCACGATGTCCGCCATGCCGAGGCCGTCCCGGCGGAGCGCCGCCAGCAAGAGGTAATGGGCGGAGGAGCCCTTGGCCACCGCCACCTTCTTGCCCTTGAGCTCGCGGAAGGCCTTGATGCTCGACCCCTGGGGGAGCAGGATCGCCTTGTATTCGGGGCGGTTCCGGGTGACCGCGACGATCCGGATCGGGGCCCCGGCGGCCTGCGCGAAGATCGGGGGCGTATCCCCGACGGCGCCGATGTCCACCGCGTCGGCGTTGATGGCCTCGAGCAGCGGAGGGCCGGCGGTGAACGTCGCCCACTCGATCTTGTACGGGATCCCGTCGAGCTGGCCCGCAGCCTCCAGCCCGCTCTTCACGATGCCCGTCTGCTCGCCGATCCGGAGCATCACCGTCCCGAGGTCGACCGCGGGCCGCTCGCCGGCCCCGGGCGAGTCCCCGGTCTTCGAGCAGGCGGCGATGGACAGGGCGAGCAGCGCTGCCGCGGCGTTGCGGAGCGGGGCGAGCGCATCGAGGAGAGCGGCGATGGACATGGTCTTTCCCCTTCAGGAGACGACAGCCGGCAGGGTTCGCCTTTCGGCGGGAGCGAGGGTGGGTGAGGCCGCTCCTTCGGCGCGACAGGCGGCGCGGAGGGCGGCGCAAGGGGCCGACCCGATGACCGGAGCGTCGTCCGGCTCGTCGCCCTCGACGCCGAGGTGGGCCAGGAGCCCGCCGCGCAGCGCCGCGAACCGGCGGTCGCTGCGCCGCCGCGGCGCCGGAAGATCGATGGCGACGTCCGCGGTGATCACGCTCCCGGCCTCGGGCGACGGCCCGGCGAGGACCAGCGCGCGATCGGCCAGGAGGAGCGCCTCGTCGACGTCGTGCGTGACGAGCAGCACGGCGGGGCGGTGCCGGGCGCAGAGCTCGGCCAGCAAGCCGTGCATGCGGATCCGAGTGAGCGCGTCGAGCGCGCCGAACGGCTCGTCGAGGAGCAGGACCTCCGGTTCGCGCACGAGCGAGCGGGCCAGCGCCGCGCGCTGGGCTTCTCCGCCCGAGAGCGTGAGCGGCCAGGCGTTCGCGTGATCCGAGAGCCCCACCTCCGCGAGCGCGAGGAGCGCGCGCCGCCTCGCCTCGTCCGGCGGGCTGGGGAGCCCCAGCGCGACGTTCCGCCATACCCTCTTCCACGGGAAGAGCCGCGGCTCCTGGAAGACGACGGCGCGCCTCTCCGGGACCAGGACGTCGCCGCTCGCGTGCACGTCGAGCCCCGCGAGCACCCGCAGCAGCGTGCTCTTTCCGGAGCCGCTCGCGCCGAGCAGCGCGACGAACTCGCCGGAGCGGACGGTGAGGTCGACGCCGCCGAGCACCGGGCGGGCACCGAACGCCCGCCGGACGTCGCGGAGCCGCACGGCGGGACCAGGAATCGTGCTCATCACATCGGCCTCCACGCTGTGCTCACGGGCGTCACCCCTCTCACCGGCCGGCGAACGCCGCGCGCCAGCCGAGGACATTGCGCTCGAGCCACCGGACGAACAGATCGGTGCTGAGCCCGAGCAGGGCGTAGATCACGAGACCGAGAACGATGATGTCGGTCCGCAAGAACTCGCGTGCGTTCGTCATGAGGTAGCCAATGCCGGCCGTCGCGTTGATCTGCTCGCTGATGACCAGCACGAGCCAGGCGATCCCCATGGAGTGGCGCAGCCCGATGAGGACGTTGGGGAGCGCGCCGGGGAGCACCACATGCGCGACGAGGCCGAGGCGGCCGAGCCCGAGCGTGGTCGCGGCCTCGACGAGCCTGTTGTCGACGCTGCGGATGCCCGCGTACGTGTTCAGGTAGACGGGGAAGAACGTGCCGAGCGAGACCAGCGCGATCTTCGGCGTCTCGCCGATGCCGAACCAGAGGATGAAGAGCGGCACGAGCGCCAGGACGGGGAGGGTCCTGAGCATCTGGATGGGAGCGTCGAGCACGTCCTCACCGAGCCGGAACAGCCCCGCGACGAGCGCCAGCGTCACGCCGGCGCCCACGCCGATGGCGAGCCCCCGGCTGACCCTGCCGAGCGACACCCAGAGGTGACTCGGCAGCTCCCCGCTGGCGAGGAGCGTGAGCCCTGTGTGCGCCACGGCGGTCGGCGACGCGAGCACGCGCGGCGACACGAGGCCGAGCGACGCCACGGCCTGCCACGCGAAGAGCAGGAACAGGAGGACGAGGATCCGGACCCATCGGATACCCCTCCAGGTGCGTCGCGCGGCTCCACGCTCGGTGCGCGCGTCGGCCACGATCGTCGGTTGCGTTCGCGTCATCTCACGAGCTGTCATCTGACGAACTATCGATAAAGCAGGTAGCGTGCCAGAGCGCTGTCGCAGGAACGGATCGCAATCCATCATGCTGGACATGGACTTGCTGCGACAGGAGCAGGGATTGCTGGTGATGTGTTGCTGCGGCAGCAATGCATCCGGCGTGCGGCGGTGACCGAGTCGACCGGCGTCCTGTGATGCCGTGCGGGCTCGCTGGACCGCCTGTCGCGGCGCACGTTCGAGGTGCTCGGGGCCAGCTTGCTCGACCGGTGCTCCGCTGGAGCGTCGAGCGCTGGGATGGGGCGCTGCCGATGGGAGGGTCGAACGACGTCAAACGCCCGGGAGGCGTCGCGCCTCTCGGGAGGGCGCATGTTCAGATCTTCATCCTTCCTCCTCGTGTCTTGTTTGTCGCGTATGCGACAGAAAGAGGCGCAGTCGGCGCCGCTCCATGGGGTGGCGCCCCTGCTCGAGCGGGTCATCCACGCGCAGGCATGGACACCGAGCCCCTCTCAACGCACCGGGAGGGAGAGCTGCTGTTTTCCGCCTTACTCTTTCGCGACGGATGTTAGTCCGTTATAGCGGAAATGTCAAGCCGCTCCGGGAGGGCGTTGGCGTTTGGCGTTCCTGGTCGGCGGCGCTGTAACGGGTCTGCGGCGGGGATGGCGCTGTCGGGGAGGGGACTGGGCCGGAGATGCGGGGATGTACCAGGGAGGTCTTCATTGTAAGCTTCGCTGTATGACGACGGTTCGTCTCCATGCTGGAGCGCTCTGCGGCTCGGGACATGGCCCTCGCGCGGTCCGCGGCGCTCGACGGGGCAGCGTCTTCGTCGTCAGGTGCACGATCGCGGCAGGCGCGGAGCGGCGCGATGGCGGGTGAGCGCCCGCCGTCTCGTATCCTGACCGCTCGGCTGGCGCTGCGAGCGTGGCGGCCCGAGGATGCTCCTTTGATCAGGGAGGCGATCGACGTAAGCCTCGAGCACCTGCGGCCCTGGATGCCGTGGGCCGTACACGAGCCTTCATCCATGGACGCCACCACTGTGCTCCTGGAGAGGTTCCGGGACGATTTCGCGGCAGGACGCGACTTCCATTACGGCATCTTCACGCGCGATGAGCGCGAGGTGCTCGGGGGGACGGGGCTGCACCCGCGGATCGGTCCGGACGCGATCGAGATCGGGTACTGGCTCCGGGAGACGGCGACGCGCCGCGGTTACGCGAGCGAGGCCGTGGCGCGCTTGACCCGGGTCGCGCTCGAGGAGCTCGGGGTGAGCCGCGTCGAGATCCGTTGCGACCCGCGGAACACGGCGAGCGCCGCCGTGCCTCGACGGCTCGGATATCGACACGTGACGACGCTCGAGGCCGATGCCCTGACGCCCGCGGGCGAGCCGCGCGACACGATGGTGTGGGCGCAGACGGGCGCGGAGCTCGCGGGGCCAAGGCGGGAGTAAGCCACCTCGGTGCGCGCTGGCAGCGATCAGGGATCGAGCGTCATCTCGATCATCGTGCGACGGAAGCCGAACCGCTCGAACAGGCGCTGCGCAGCGGTGTTCTGCGTCGCGGTGTGGAGCACGACGCGTGGCGCACCCAGGGCGCGGAGCCGTGCGAGCATGGCCTCCAGCAGGATGGCGCCCGCGCCGAGCCGGCGCACGGGTTCGGCGACATAGAGGTCGTGGACCACGCCGCAGGCGTCGAGGAGGCTGTTCCAGTCGCGCGGCTCCCGGCGGCCGTAGGCGTAGCCGGCCAGCACCGGCTCGGCGCCGCCTCGCTCGGCGACGACGATCGCGGCGTCAGGGCTTCCGAGCTCGCTGGTGAGCCATCGCTCGTAGCCAGGCTCGATCGGCTCCAGGCACAGGAAGCGGTGAGGATCCAGGGCATGGTGGAGGCGGACGAGCTGCGCCGCGAAGCGCGCCACCTCGGGCATGTCCGCGCGCACCGCCGCGCGGACCGTGATGGAGGAGGTCATCTATCAGGATAGCTGAGCGACGACTGAGCGACGACTGAGCGACGACTGAGCGACGACCGCTCGCCCGGCGCTCGGCGCTCAGCGCTCCTTGCCCGCCCCCAGGCTCGCCAGCGCCTGCTGCGCGTCGCGCCGGTAGGCGTTGTCGGTCGGCGCCGTCTCCAGGAAGCGCTGGTAGTGGCGGATGGCCTTCTCGCGGTTGTTCGTCGCGCGGAGCGCCTCGGCCAGGAGGAAGTGCGCGTCGAACAGCCACGGCGGGGCCGAGCGCTCCGGCGACTCGCCCAGGGCGACCGCCTGCGCCATCTCGGTCGCGGCCCCGGCCCGGTTGCCGCGCGACGCGTAGATCTTGCCGAGGCGGTAGTGCCAGTCGGGGACCTTGTCGTTGGACGCGATCGCCTTGCGCCAGGCCTCCTCCGCTGCCGGCCAGTTGCCCTGATCCTGGTAGCAGAGCGCCATCGTGGCGTACGCCTCGTAGCGGGACGGCCGCTTCTCGAGCGCGATCTGCAGATCCGCCAGCGCGTCGCGGCTCGCCCCCTGCTTCTGCAGCAGGACGCCGCGCTGCCAGTACGCGTCGCCGAGCTCCGCGTCGAGCTCCAGCGCCCGCCTCAGCGCCATCTCGGCGCGCGCGGTCTGGCCCGTCTCGTTGGCGCCCCAGCCGACGTAAAGGTGGTACTCGGCGCGGTTCGGGTCGATCTCCGAGGCGCGCTCCAGGAAGCGCAGCGCCTCGGCTATGTTCGTGCCGCGCGCCAGGAGCGCGCGGCCGAGGAAGTGGTTCGCCTCGGCGGAGTTCGCCTTGTCCTTGAGCACCTCGCGCAGGATGGGCTCGGCCTGGCTCGCGTGCCCCGCCATCACCTGGGTCGAGCCGACGCGCAGCTTCAGATCGACGTCGTTCGGCGCCTTGCGGAGCGCGTCGGCGTACATCTCCAGCGCGCGCTCGCTCTGCCCGGTCTCCTCGAACAGGAGCCCTCGCTCCAGCGCCAGGCCGGGGTAGTCCTTGTCCGCCGCCATGACCTTGTCGAAGACCCGCGCCGCGTCCTCGAAGCGGCGCAGGCGGCGGTAAGCCTCCCCCAGCTTGAACTCGCTGCCGAGGTCCTCCTCCTTGGCGAGCGCGAGCTCGAGCTCCAGCCGGGCCTCCTCGTACTTCCCGGTCTGGAGCGCGACCTCGGCCTTGGCCTTGTGGAGGGCCGGCAGCTCCGGGAACTTCGCCGTCGCCTCCGACAGCTTCGCCGCCGCCGCCTCGTTGCGGCCCAGGCTCGACAGCAGCGAGGACAGCGCCACGTAGGCGTCGACGACCTCCGGGCGGTTCTCGCTCGACTTCACCGCGTCGAGGTACGCCTGCTCCGCTTCCTTCTTGTTGCCGAGCGCGAGCTCGGTGCGCCCGATCCAGTAGGCGACCTGCGGATCCGCCGCGTGGGTCTTCTGCAGCCCCTTCAGGAGGTCCTTCGCCTCCTTCATGCGCTCCTGCGCGAGCCAGGTCTTCGCCTTGCCGATGTGCGCGGCGAGGTTCTGCGCGTCGGCGCGGGCCGCGGCCTCGAAGCGCGCCTGCGCCTCGGAGTAGCGGCCGGACCGGTAGAGGACCTCGCCGTTGCCGATCAGCGCGCGCACCGCTTGCGGATCGATCTTCGCCGCGGCGGCGAAGGCCTGCTCGGCCGCGCTCATGCGGGACTTCGTGAGGTGGATGGTGCCGAGCAGCGTGTACGACTCGACGATCTCGGGGTCGCTCGCGGCGGCGCGGACCGGACCGTCGCCGGTGACCTTGCCGAGCAGGTCGAGCGCCTCCTGCTCGCGGCCCGGCGTCTGCCAGAGGAGCGACGCGATCAGGGTGCGGGCCCCGACGTGGTCCGGCGAGGCCTCGAGCGCGCTCCTGGCGCTCGCCTCGGCGCCGGGCGCGTCGCCGGCGAGCCGCTGCGCCCGGGCCAGGCCGAACAGCGTGCGCGCGCTCTTCTGGAGCTCGGTCGCGCGCTGCCAGGCCGCGATCGCCTTGGGAGCGTCCTTGGCGAGGAGCTCGATCTCGGCGGCGAGGACGGCGACGTCGATGTCGTCCTTGAGCTGGGCGCCGAGCGCCTGCGCGGCCTGGCGCGCGCGCGGGAGCTGGCCCGTGGTCGCGTCCTGCGCCGCGACGGCCAGGGTGAGCAGGTCGCCCGGATGGGAGCTCGCGAGCGTGACCATCTCCTTCCCGAAGGCGTCGTCGATGGTCCGGTGCCCGAAGCGGATGCTGCGCGCGAAGGCGACGTACGCGGCGTAAGCCATCGTCGGCCGGTGGCGGGGCGCGCTCGTGCGTGTGGCCTTCGCGTCGTTCAGCGCGCCGCTCGCGGCCGAGGCGGTGTCCAGGGCGAGGGCCGTCTGGGTCCGCTGCCGGAGATCGGCGAGCGCGGCCTCGTACGCGAAGACGTTGAGCCGGTCGCTGATGAGGTTCACGCCGAAGGCGCCGACGTCCGGAACGAGCGCGAGCGCGCCGCCGCCGACGGCGGCGACGGCGAGCACCGCGACGACGTAGCGCTTGATCTTCGACTTCTGCGCCGGGGCTTCCTGGGCAGGCGCGGGCTTCTCGACCTGCGCCTCCGGCCCGGCGCTCAGGTCGCCGATCTCGGTGCCCGCGCCGGTGAGATCGACCTCGTCGCCGACGCTGGGGTTCGGCTCGCTGAGCTCGATGCCCCGATCGTCGTCGTCCGCCAGCGTCTGCGTGAAGTTCGCGGAGCGGTCGGACGGATCGTACACGGTGGGCGCGGCGCTGGCGGCGAGGTGCGTCACGCTCTCGCCGAGCGCGATCTCATCGCCGAAGTCGGCCGGCGGCATCGCGCCGCCGAAGTCGGCCGGCGGCATCGCGCCGCCGAGGTCGGCCGGCGGCATCGCGCCGCTGCTCGGGGGCTCGGGCGCCGCGTGCGGGATCGGGCGCGGCCCGGGCGCCTGGAACGCGGCGCCGACGCGCGAGTCGTCGTAGTCCGGCGGGGCCTCGTCGAACAGCTCGGCGCCGACGATGGTGCCCGGTCCGGCGGGCAAGCCGGTGCCGGTGGCCTTCGTGGGAAGGGCGGTGCCGGTGGCCTTCGTGGGAAGGGCGGTGCCGGTGGCCTTCGTGGGAAAGCCGGCGGACGCCGCGGCAGGGTAGCCGGCGGACGCCGCGGCTGGGAGCCCGGCGCGCACCGGCGAGGGGAGCGGTGCGGAGACCGGCGCGGGCAGGCCCGCGTTCGAGAACGGGGCGGGCATGCCGATCACGCCCGGGACCGAGTTCGGCAGATCGCTGGCGATGATGGGCAGGTCGCCCGAGGGTGAGGGCAGCTCGGCGTCACCGTCGCCCTCGAGCGGCAGCTCGAGCTCGCCGAAGCCGAACGACATGGACCCGCTGCTGGAACGCGCCGGCGGAGCCGGGGGCGCGTCGTCGTCCAGGTCTCCGAAGTCGTATTCCGGGGCCACGCGGGGCGGAGCGACGTCCCCCATCCCGCGGGTGCGCCCGCGGCTGAGCGGCTGCGAGGCGGCCCCGGAATCGCGCGCGCCGAACCCCGAGGAGGCGCTCGGCCGCGAGTCCCGTATGCCGAACCCGAGGGTGCGCCGGCTGCTGGGAGGATGCGGATCGGACGGCGCCGGCAGGTCGGACTCGGCGAACGCGGTGGGCGTCGCCGGAGCGGTGCGGGACTCCGCGCGCGAGCGCGCCGGAAACGGGGCCGGCGCGGCGGGCATATTGCCGTAGACGACCGGCAGGTCGTCGGGATCGAGCCCCTGCACCTCGGCGTCCGTCGGGCTCGGGAGCTCGACCATGAGATCGATCTCGCCGAAGCCGCGCCGCTGCGGCACGGTCTTGGCGTTGCGCCGATCGGACGGGGCCGGGCGATCGGGGACGTCGGGCAGGCCGATCTCGCCGAAGACCTCGGGGCCCGACGGCTCAGGGGGCGGCGCGGGCGCTGCGGGGGCCGTGGGCGCCGCGCGGCGCGGCGGCGTCGCAACGGGCGCCGGTCCCGGACGACGAGGAGGCGCGACCGCGGGGAACGCGACGTCCTCCGAGGCCGCCACGGGCAGATCGGCGTCGTCGTGCATCGCCGGCGCGCTCCGCTCCGAGAGCTGTAAGCCTCCCACAGCCCGCGGCGCAGGCGTGGGCGCGGGCGTCGGCGCAGGTGCTGCACCCGCGCCCCCCTTGGTCACCAGCAGGCTCGTACCGCACTTCGGACAGCGCATCCTGAGCCCCGCAGGGGGAACGCGCTTCTCGTCGACCTGGTACGGCGATTTGCATCCGTCGCACTCGACCTTGATCATGCTCCCCGACCCGATGCCGGCGCTGCGAGCGCCTCCGCAGGCGCCTCCACGCTCGTTCGACCTGCAAAAGGCCGGGATGCACCGACATCCGCTCTCCTTACTAGCAGGGCTTGTGGTCCTTGGATCGCCTCTTCTACGGGCCGTCCTCAAATTGGCGAGTTCCCCGGGCATGTCGCGTGCTTGTCTCCGGCGTGGAGCCGGAGCAGCGCCGGAGTGAAGCCGGAACAAACGCGGCCGGCGACCGAGCGACGCGCGGCGGGCGCGGGTTCGAGACGTCCGGCCGGCGGAGCGCGCCGCCATCACGGCCTCGCCAAGCGTCCTCCACTTGTGCTAACGCGCTGCCGCCCATGCAGCGCTCGACGGCGGTCATCTACACGCTCTTCTTTGCGGGCGCGCTGGCGTTCGTCATCGTGAACGGCGGCCCGAAGGGGAGCGGCGCGGCCAGCGCGCCCGCCGATGCGGGCGCCGACGCCGACGCCGACGCCGACGCCGGCTCGCCTGCGGCGACGGCGGCGGACGACGGCGACGCGGGGAGCGACGCCGGCGGTGCCGGCCTCCTCCAGGAGAGCGGCCCGGAGCAAGCGGCGCGATCCGACGCGGGCATCACGCTCCTCTCGGGCGAGGCGCCGCCCGGGCTGCCGGCCGAGGCGCCGAAGAAGGTGCGCTTCGGCGTGGTGCTCATCCAGTACCGTGGAGCGCAGGGCGCGACGCCGAACGCGCGCTCCAAGGACGCCGCGCTCGCGCTCGCCAGGGAGCTCGCCGAGGTCGCCAAGACGGACTTCAAGGCCGCCATCGGCAAGGGGGACAAGGGATCGACCGACGATCTCGGCTACATCCCGCGCGGCGTGCTCGAGCCCGCGCCGGAGTATGAGCTCTTCAGCCTCCCCAAGGGGGGCGTGAGCGGCCCGGTCGACACGCCGCGCGGCTTTTGGATCGCGCGCCGGATCGAGTAAGGATGGCCTACCGCGCGGCGCGTCGCCGCGCGCGCGAACGAGTGGAGATACCGTATGGCGACGATCGACATCCGCCGGCAGCACGCGCTCACCAAGGAGGATGCCAGGCAGCGCGCGGAGGAGCTCGCGCGGGGCATGGAGGACAAGCTCGGTATCCGCTGGCGGTGGGAAGGCGATCTCATCCGGTTCGAGGCCCCGGGCGGCGCAGCGAAGGGGACGAAGGGCCTCGTGCGCGTCGAGGCGTCCGCCGTCCAGGTGGAGATCGATCTCCCGTTCCTGCTGAAGGCGATGAAGGGCACGATCGAGTCGAAGGTCAACGAGAAGCTCGAGGCCGTGCTCTCCAAGGCCTAGCCGCGGCGGCCGGATTCAAGGAAGCGCCGCGCAGACCTGCGCGCGGTAGCGCCGCAGCTCCGCGCTTTCCAGGGCTGCGCGCCTCCACGCGCGCGGCGCTGATCGGGCCCGCCCCCTGCCCGGCGCGCTTTACTCCGCGACGCTCGGTTCGCTACTCTCCGCCATCGTCATGCGTTGCGCAGAGATGAGACCCCCTTCGGAGGCGTCGCTAGCGAGATGACGGTTCAGGCACCCGAAGGGCAGGTGGAGAGCATGACGGCCCTGATCGCGCGGCTTCGCGCGGAGCAAGGCGACCAACCGGAGCGACAGCTCCAGGCGCTGCTGCTGCACGAGCTCGGCGCGCTCGAGGAGGCGCTCGGCGAGGAGCCCACGGCCGCGCGCGACTACCTCGCCGCGTTCAACGCCGATCCCCAGTTCCGCGAGCCGCTCGAGGCGCTGGTCCGCATCCTCACCCGGCGCAAGTCGATCAAGAACCTCGGCAAGCTGCTCGACGCGCTCACGCGCGCCGCCGCCACGCCCGAGGAGCGAGCGCGCGCGTTCTGGGAGCGCGCGGCGTACCTCCAGGACCACGAGCAGAACCTCTCGGCGGCCAAGGAGGCGCTCGAGGAGGCGGCGCTCAGCAACCCGGAGGACGCGACCCCGTGGCTCGAGCTCGAGCTCATCGCGGCCAAGGAAGGGGACATCGCCGGCCGCATGCGCGCGATCGAGGCCCGCGCCGAGCTCGCGACCGACGCGACGTGGAAGGGGCTGCTCTTCATCGAGCTCGCCGACCTCGCGGCGGCGACCGAGAACGTGGAGCGCGCCTACGAGCTGCTCGACGCGGCCGCCGCGCTGGAGGGGCGGGCGCGCTTCCGGTCGCAGCTCGCGCTCGAGGCCATCGCGCGGCGCGAGGAGGACCTCGGCGCGCTCGCGCGCGCCCTCGAGGGGCAGGCCGAGCTCATCGCCGACGCGCTCGACGACGAGGCGAGCGGCGAGGCCAACGGCGTCCCGCGGTACATGCGCAAGCCGGAGTACGCGGCCGACGCGTGGCTCCGCGCCGCCGAGCTGACGCAGCGCGCGGGGACGGGCGGCTTCGCGTCGCTCCTGGAGCGGGCCGCGGAGCGGCTGCCCCAGTCGGCGCTGCTCGGGCGGGCGCGCATCACCGCCCTCGAGGCCGCCGGCGAGGCCGAGGCCGCCGCCGGCCTGGCCAAGCAGGAGATCGCGCGCGGCGCGAGCGGGCCCGGCGCCGCGGCGCTGTGGCTCCGCATCGCCGAGGCGGCGGCGCTGGCGAGCGACCGCGACGCGGCGCTCGCGGCGCTCCGGAGCGCGCTCACGACCGACCCGCAGTGCATCCCGGCGCGCGCGCTCGAGATCGATCTGCTCGGCGACGGCCAGGACCCGTCCGCGTTCGCGGCCTCGCTCGAGACAACGGCGGCGTCGTACGGCAGCGACGAGGCGAGGGGACGCGCGCTGCTCCTCGCGGCCTACGTCTGGGCGGTGCGGACGGACGACGTCGGCGCGGCGAAGGCGGCCCTGTCGCAGGCCGGCATGGCCGGCGTGCATCCGGGCGTGCTCGCGCGCTTCGGGCGGTCGTTCGCGGCGCTCCGCGGCGACGCGGCCTGGTACGAGGAGTCGACGAAGCGGCTGCTCTCGACCGGCGTCGACCCGGCCGAGAAGGCGAGCCTCTGGTTCGAGATCGGCAGGAGCCGTCTGCTCCGTGGCGACGCGGGCGGCGCCGAGGGGGCCTTCGCCGAGCTCGCCGCCGCTGGCGCCGACGACGACGGCCCCGCGCCGAACGCGTGGCTCGGGAGGGCGCTCGGCGCCTTCGCGGTCGATCTCGTTCGCAGCCGGCGCGAGCGCGGCGACGAGCCCGGCGCCCCCGGCCCGCGGCGCTCGCCGATGGTGATCGAGGCGCTCGCGGAGGTCGAGGGCCCGGAGACCGCGCGCGGGCTGTGGCTCGTCGCGGCCCTGCGCAGCGCGCGCAGCGGCGAGCTCGATCGCGCGCGGAGCCGGCTCCGCGCGCTCTTCGAGCAATCCGCGGACGACGAGGTCATCGCGGTGTTCCTGGCCGAGCTGGAGCGGCGCGCCGGGAGCCCCACCTCCGCGGCCGCCACGCTCTCGACCTGCGCCGCGGCGATCGACGACGCCGATCTCTCGGCGGCGCTGCACATCGAGGCGGCCATCCTGCTCTGGCGCGCCGGCGAGCGCGGGCGCGCCGTCGAGGAGCTCGAGGCGGCGCGCGGCAAGGCGCCGCGGGCGGGGGCGACGGCCCTCACCTGGGCGCTCCGCGGCCACGAGGCCAGCGACCTCGACAGCCGGCGCCGCGCCCTCGATGTGGCGGGCGAGGCGGGCGAGGACCCGGCGGCGCTCGCGCTGTCGCGGTTCGGCCTCGAGATCGGCGCGGCCGAGGGAGGCGACGCCGACGAGGCGCTCGCGACGCTCGAGGCGCTGGAGTCGCAGGCGAGCGACGATCTCGCCCTGGCCGCCGCGCTCGGGCGGCTCCTCTGGCAGCCGGCGCTCGAGCAGCGGAGCGCCGTCGAGCGCGCGCTCGACTACGTCGAGGAGCGGGGCGACGGCGCCGCGTCCATCGCCCACGCCGAGCGCTTCCGCCTCGCGCGCACCCTGGATCACGACCGCGCGCGCACCGCGGCGCGCGCCGAGGCGTGGGCCGCGGCCGACCCGAGCCCGCACGCCGAGCTCGAGTGGCTCGGCGCGGCGCTCGGCGCCGAGGACCGCGACGCCGAGGTCGCCGCCCGGAGCGCGCTCGCGCGCCACATGGACGGCGAGGCCCGCGCGGCGATGGAGGCCTCGGCCGCGATCGTCGGCGCGCTCGACCAGCCGAACCTCCCGCGCCCGTTCCTGACGGGCGAGCACGCGCCTGCGCAGCTCGCCAACCTGGAGCTCGCGCTCCCCGGCTGCGATCCGCGGCGCCGCGCCGCGGCGCTGCACGGGCTCGGCGACGCGCTCGGCGAGGACGCGCAGCTCATCGCGCTCGGCCTCGCGGGCTGGTCGGACTTCGCGGCCGGCGATCACGAGCGGGCGCTCGCCGCGTTCCGCACGGTCGTCGAGCGGAGGCCCGACGACGTCGCCGCCTGGGAGGGCGTCCGCGCGACGTCCGAGGCGCTGCGCGACCCGGTCTCGACGGCGCTCGCCTCGGCGCAGCTCGGGGCGCTCTGCAAGGACGACGCGCGCGGCGCGGGGTTCTGGGAGAGCGCGGGGCTCCTGCTCCTCCAGCACACCGAGGCCCACGAGGACGCGGAGATCGCCTTCGACCGCGCCTTCTCGCGCAACCCGCGGCGCGGCGTCGCCTTCGACCGGCTGTTCCGCCGGGTGCGCGCGCGCAACGAGGACGATCGGCTGCTCGACATCATCGAGCGGCGGCTCGGCGTGGCCGACAACGACCTCGAGATCTGCAAGCTGTTCTGGGAGCGCGCGCGCGTGCTCCGCAAGAAGGGCAAGCTCGACGATGCGCTCGCCGCGCTCGAGAACGTGACGCTGCTCGAGCCGGACCACATCGGCGCGCTGGCGCTCTCGGCCGACATCTCGAAGGCGCAGGGCGACCTCGGCCAGGCGGCGGCCTTCTACGGCGAGCTCTCGCGCGTCGCGAAGGCGCCCGGGGAGCAGCGCCTCATGTCGGGGATCACCGCGGTCGACGCGTACGAGAAGCTGGGCGAGCACGACAAGGCGCTCGAGGTGCTGGTCAGCCTGCACCGGGCCGGGCTGTCGACGCTCCCCGTCCGCGAGCGCCTCGTCCGGGTCGCCGCGCGCGTCGGCTCCTGGGACGAGGCCACGCGCCTGCTCGAGGAGCTCATGGTCGAGCGCGACACCCCCGCGGGGCGGATCGAGGCGGCGCGGCTCGCGATGGCCATCTACCGGGACCAGCTCGGCGCGCCTCGCCGCGCCGAGCGGGCGGCGGCGAAGCTCCTCGACGAGGCCCCGGACGACGGGGAGGCGATCGATCTCGTCCTCACGACGGACTACGACCCGGCGTTCCGCACCCGCGTGCTCGGCCGCGCCAAGGCGACGCTGATCCAGGCGCTCGCGTCGGACCCGATCGACGCGGACCGCGTCGCGCTCCTCGCGAAGATCGCCGGCGCCGGGCAGGACGCGGCGCTCCGGCAGGCCACGCTCGGCGCGCTCGTCGCGCTCGGCCGGAGCGACGACGGCATCTCCGCGGAGCTCAGGAAGATCGACGCCCGCGTCCCCGCGCGGCCGCAGATCGCCCTCGACGCCAAGGCCATGGCCGAGATCGCCGATCCGCTCGACAGCGGGCCGGTCGGCGAGCTCTTCGCGAAGATGGCCGAGACCCTCTCCGTGACGCTCGGCCCCTCGCTCGTGTCGCTCGGCGTCGGCAAGAAGGACCGCATCGACTCGCGCGGCGGCCACCCGCTGCGCGTCGCGGTCGCCGAGTGGATGGGCGCGCTCAGCTTCGAGACGGACTTCGAGCTCTACGTCGGCGGCCCCAGCCCGCACGGCGCCACGGGCGTCTACGGCCAGCTGCCGGCGCTCGTGCTCGGCCCCGAGATCACGACGCCGCTCGACGCCGCCTCCCGCTCGGCGATCGCGCGCGAGGCGTTCGCCCTGCGCCGGGGCATCACGTCGCTCCGGACCCGGGACGACAACACCGTCGCCTCGCTCGTCGCGGCGGCGTGCATCGAGGCGGGCTTCGCGGTGCCGCAGCCGCCCTACGCCGTCTTCGGCGAGGTCTCGCGCGCCATCCACAAGGAGATGTCGCGCGCCACCCGGAAGGCCATCGCCGACGTGTGCCAGCGCATCGTCTCGAGCCAGCAGGACCCGCACCACTGGGCGCAGGCCGCGCGCAGGAGCATCGACCGCATGGCCGTCGTCGCCGCCGGCGACGTCTCGTTGGTCCTCTCGGACATCCTCAGTACCCCGCGCGAGCAGCTCGGCGGTGTCGTCGCCGAGAGCGAGCGGGCGCGCCAGCTGGTCGCGTTCGTCCTTTCGCAGAGCTACCTCGAGCTTCGGAAGAAGCTCGGGATGGGGGTCCGGTGAGCAGCAAGAATCCGCAATCCAAGAGCTCCTCTGGCGGCGGCGACGAGGGCACCCCGTCGCAGGAGAAGATCACGGTCCCGCCGCCGGCGATGTACGGCGCGGCGGTCTCGGACGACGACGTCGAGGAGGCCACGCTCCTCGCCAAGATCCCCGACGAGCTCATCCAGTCGATCCGCGCCGAGGAGGGGGAGCGCGCCGGAGAGGGCGGCCTGAAGCAGCTGTTCTCGCGCGAGCCGGTGCCCGTGCCCGCGAGGCCGGCGCAGAGCGCCGGAGAGAGCGACGCGCTGCTCGACATGCTCTTCGAGGACCCGCGCGCCGACGACCCCGACGACGGGGTCGTGACCTCGGCGCCCGCGCTGACCGGGCCGCGTCGGGCGACGCCCCCCGTGCCGCCACCGCCGCGGCCCCCGTCGCTGCCCCGCCCCGCGGCCACGCCCCGCTCGGGCAGGCCGGGCGACGCGAAGGCCTCGCTCGGCGCCGAGCTCGCGCACAGCGATCGGACGCCGAAGATCCCGGCGCGGGCCGCGTCCGCGAGGTCTCCGGTGCTGCGCCCGCCGCCGGCCGCCGCCCCGCCCCCGCTGCCGCCGCAGACCAGGCGCCCGGACGAGGTGCAGGACGAGGACACCGCCGAGCCGGGCGACCGCGCGACGCCCATCCCCGACGGCGGCGACTCCCCGTTCGAGTTCGCGCCGCCCAGCGTCGTCAACAGCAGCCGGCTCGCGAAGGCGCCGGGCTTCGACGACGCCGACACGACGGGCTTCGACGACGAGGAGACGAACGCCCTCGACGAGCCCGGGCCCACGACCCGACCGTACGCCGGCGTGCCGTCCGCCCCCCCGAGCCACTGGGATCAGCCCACGATCGAGAGCGATCCCGGCGAGCTCGTGGACGAGTCCAGCCTGCTCGACGGGTCGGCCGACATGGAGGACGATCTCGCCCAGACGCGCGTCGCGAGCCGGAGGCCGGAGGTCGGCCGGACGTTCGCTCCGCCGCGCTCGTCCGCGCCTGTCAGCGCGCCCGAGAGCCTCCCGCCGCTGCCGTCGATCCCGCCGCCCGCGTCCGTGTTCGACGGCGAGCAGGACGCGAGCGCGATCCTCGTCCAGTCGCAGCAGCGCGACGTCTGGGCGGCGCGCGCTGCCTGGCTCCGCGCCGAGGCGGAGCTCATCGAGGACCCGGCGGCCCGGGCGCGCGCGCTGCTCCCCGTCGCCGAGCTCTTCGTGATGGCCGGAGAGGACGCCACCGCCGGCGCCGTCGCGGCCGAGGCGCGCGAGCTCTCTCCGGGCCTCATCTTCGCGCACCGGCAGCTCCGCGGGCTCCTGATGCGCGAGGGGGATCTGCCCGCCGCGCTCGATGCGCTGGAGAGCGAGACCCGCATCCTCGGGACGCCCGCCGCGCGCTGCCACAACCTGGCGCTCGGCGCCGAGCTCTCGCGCATCTCGCTCGCGGACCCCGAGGGCGCGCACAAGCGCCTGGAGCTCGCGGCCCGGATGCACCCGGCCGATCCGCGCGCGCACGTCCAGCGCTTCTGCGACGCGCTCGCCGCGCCCGACACCGACGCGGCGGCCTCCGCCACGATCGCGAAGCTCCGCCTCCCCGACGCGCCCGAGCTCGCGCCGCTCGCCGCGGCGTGCGCGCAGGTCGCCGCGCACCGCGGCGCCTCGCGCCGCGGCCGCGCCGCGCCGGCCACGCCGTACGAGGCGCTGCTCCGCGCCCGCGCCCTGCTCCGCGCCGGCGACCTGGCCGAGGGCCTTGCGAGCCTCGAGCCCCTGCGCAGCACCTCGCTCGCGCCCGGGGTCGCGTGGCTCACCGCCGCCCTGAGCGCCGCGCGCAAGGAGACCCGCCCGGCGGCGCTCGGCGCGCTCCGCACCGTCGCCTCCGGCTCGCACGGCGGCCAGGCGCGCCGCGCCCTCGCGGCGCAGGCGATCGAGCTCGGCGACGCCGCGGCCGCGCGCGAGGCCACGCTCGACGACGGCGACGCGTTCTCGCCGGCCGATCGCATCGTCCTCTCGGCGCTCGCCGGCGGCTCCGCGGGCGAGATCGAGCCGTGGCTCACCGCCCTCGCCGACGATCCGGAGTTCGCGCCGCTCTGCGCCGCAACGAGCGCCGCCCTCAGCGACGCCGGCGGCGACAGCGCGGCGGCGGACGGGGCGCCCGCGCCGCGGGGCGTGCGCGCCCTCGGCGGCCCCGGCGCCCGCGCCGCCGCGGTCCTCGGCCGCGCGCTCTCCCGCGAGGCTGTCCCGGCCGAGGGCGGCATCGACGCGAGCGACGCCTTCTCCCGCGCGGTGGCCACCTACGGCGACAGCGCGCCCGAGAGCCCGCTCTTCCGGGCCCTCTCGCTCGAGCTCGATCTCGACGGCGATCGCGGCGCCCGCGTCGCCAGGGCCGTCGCGGCGCTCCGCGAGGTCGCGTCCGAGCGCGACAGCGCGCTCGCCGCCGCCGTGATCGCGGAGGTCGCGGGGGATCAGCGGGCGGCCATGAGCGACCTCGATCGCGCCCGCGCCGCGGATCCGCAGCACGAGGGCGCCGCGCGCGCCCGCGCCGCGCAGGAGAGCGGCGTCGGCGCGGCCCGCATCCTCGCGGAGCACGCGCTCACGCTCGAGGAGGGGCCGCGCGCCGCGGTGCTCGTCACCGAGGCGGCGATCCGCCTGCTCGACGGCGGCGACAACGACGACGGCGAGCGCCTGCTCTCCCGCGCCGCGCAGATCGATCCGAAGCTCCCCGTCGCGCTCCACCTCGGCGAGCGCAGCGCGCGCGCCCGCGTGGATCGCGACGGCCTCCTCGAGTGGCTCAGGACCCGCCGCGAGAGCGCGACCGACCCGCTGGAGCGGGCCCACGACCTCGTCCGCGAGGCGCTCCTCGTCGCCGAGGCCGATCCCGCGTCGGCCGCGTCGCTCCTCGAGACGGCGCACCGCTCGCGCCCGCAGGACATCGGCCTGCGCGAGCTCTTCGAGCGGCTCGCGCCGGAGCCTCCGGCCGACCGCGCCGCCTGGCGCGCCGAGCGCGCCACCGAGCTGATGCGCGCCCTCCACCCGGGCGACGACGGCCGCGCCTCGGGCGACGCCGACGCCCGCGGCGACGACCGCGCTGCGACGGGCATCGAGGCCGCGCGCCTCGCGCTCGAGGCCGCCCTCGAGTACGAGCGCGCCGGCGATCTCGCGCAGGTCGCCGCGTGCGCCAGCCAGGCCATCGCCGCGGGCGACGAGGCGCTCGCGCCGATCGCCCTCTACCGCGCCGCCGTCGCCGGCCACGGCGCCGGCGAGCTCGTCGACGCCCTGATCCCGCGCGCCCGCGAGGCGGAGGACGCGACCGAGCGCCTCGAGATCTACGAGCGCCTCGCGGAGCTCGACGAGCTCGGGCGCAGCGACGCCGGCAGCGCCCTGCTCTGGCGCCGCTCCGTCCTGGAGGAGACGCCGCACCACCTGCCCACGCTCCGCCGCGTCGCCTCCTTCCTCATCGGCGAGGGGCGCGACGAGGAGCTCGAGCCGATCGCCCTCGAGATCGCGCGCGTCCTCGACGGCCCCGAGGCGATCGCGCACGCGCTCCTGTCGGCGCGCCTGCGCCTGCGCGTGTTCCCGTGGGAGGAGACGTTCGAGCCGGTCCAGATCGCGTACAGGAACGAGCCCCGGGGCATCTGGTCGCTGCGCCAGATGGCCGCCCACGCCCGCGCGAAGGCCGAGCACGCCCTCGCGATCGAGGCGGATCGCCAGCTCATCGAGCGCACCGATCGCCCGTCCGAGGCCGCTGCCCTCTCGGTGCGCGCCGCCAAGGACGCCCTCCTCGCCGGCTCGATAGAGGACGCCGTCGCCTTCTTCCGGCACGCGATCACGCTCGTCCCGCACTACCTCGTCGCGCACCTCGACCTCGCCGATGCGCTCGAGCGCGGCGGCGAGGCGGCCGCCGCCGCGGCGGCGCTCGAGTCCGCGGCGGGCGCCAGCGTCGGCTCCGAGGGGCGCGCGCACTCGCTCTATGCCGCCGCGGTGCTCTGGCAGGACAAGGTCCAGAACGCCGCGCGGGCCCGCGACGTCCTCGAGGCGGTCGCCACGGTCGACCCCTCGTACGCCGACGTCTTCTCGCGGCTCAAGGCGATCTACATCGCCGAGGGCGCGCGCGCCGAGCTGGCCGCCCTCCTCGAGCGCCGCCTCGACGCGGTGACGGATCCGGCGGAGCGGGTCGAGATGGAGGTCCTCCGCGGCCGGGCGCTGGCCGACGTCGGCGACGCCGCGGCCGCGAAGCGGGCGCTCGCCGCCGCGCTCGACGCGAACCCCGACCACGTCGAGGCCCTGTCCGCGTTCGCGGACGTCTGCGCAGGCGAGGGCGACTGGGCCGGCGCCGAGCAGGCCTGGATTCGCCTCGCGCGCCTCGTGCCGGATCCCGCGAAGCAGGTCGCGATCTACCTCCGCCTCGGCGAGCTCTACGACGAGCACCTCCCGAACGCGGAGCGCGCCGAGCTCGCCTACCAGGAGATCCTGAAGCGCGCGCCGGGCGACGTGAGCGCGCGCGAGCGCCTCGTCGCGCTCTACAAGCGCGAAGGCGACGGCGTCCATGCGCTGGAGCAGCAGAACCTCCTCATCAACGCCGCGGAGGTGCCCGAGCAGAAGTGCCGCCGCACCGCGGAGCTCGCCGAGATCTACGAGTCGATGGGGGACCTGAAGAAGGCCGAGGCCACGCTGCTCACGGCCCGCAAGACGTGGCCCAAGGACGACTTCGCGCTCGGCGCGCTGGCGGGCTACTACCAGCGCACCGAGCAGGTCTCTGCGGCCAACGTCCTGCTCGATCGCGCCCTCGCCGACGCCCGCCGCGCGCTCACCACCGGCCGCTTCGAGCCGTACCTGTTCGCGACGGTCGCGACGGTCGCGGAGCTCCGCGGCCGCGCCGGCGCCTCGAGGATCGCGCGCGCCACGGTCGCCGCGCTCGACGGCCGCGAGGCGGCGATGGGCGGCGCCGGCAACGCCGCCGGCGCGGCCCGCCTCGACGTCCACCTCGCCCCGGACCTCATGACCGCGGCGTTCCGCGAGCTCCTGCTCAAGACGGGCCCGCTGCTCGACGCCGCGGTGCCGTTCGATCTCGACTCGATCCGCGCGACGCCGCTGCCGCCGCAGCACGCCGACATCACCGACCTGGCCCGCGGCATCGGGGCGGCGTACGGCCTCCCCAACCTGCAGGTCTACGTGACGGGCGCGCTCGGCGCCGTCTGCGTCCCGGCCTCCTCGAGCCCGCCGAAGATCGTCCTCGGGCAGTCCCTGGTCGCCTCGCCGCGCGAGGACGTCCGGCTCTTCCTCATCCACCGCGCCGTCAAGATCCTCCAGACCAACGGCTCGGCCTTCTCGCGGACGGCGCCGATCGACCTCTGGCCGCTGCTCGCGGCCTACCTGAAGGCGTTCACCCCCTCGTGGGCGCCGCAGGGCGCCGACGCAGGTCGTCTTCGCGAGTACCAGGGCCGCATCGATCGGGTGATGACGGGCGGCGTGGATCCGAAGCTCAGCGTGCTCGCCGCCGACGTCATCGGCTCGATCGGCAACCGGGCGTCGACGCTCAGCACGGCGATCAACGGCTGGGGGAACCGGGCTGCGTTCCTCGCGGTCGGCGACCTCAACATGGCCCTCACGGGCATCGCCTGGTCGGGCGGCCACACGAACGCGCCGCCCGCTGCGGGCAAGGAACGCGTCACCTGGATCGGACGCAACGCGGAGGCGCGCGACCTCATCGTCTTCGCCGTGAGCGACGGCCTGGCCGAGGCCCGGGAGCAGCTCGGGTTCAACGAGTGAGGGCGCGCGCGCTCGTCGCGGCGCGCCGTCGCGCTATGTTGAGCGCGCGCCGTCGCGGGTACTTCGCCGTCGCGGAGGCTTGCGCGGCCGCGTATGCTCCGCTGCCTGCCAGCGAGCGCTCCGCCTCTTCCCACCGGCATCGGCTGCACGTCCCTCACGACCCATGACGACGACCCTCAAGGCCAAGCGCCGCGTCTCTTACGACTGCTCGAAGTGCCCGGCCTACTGCTGCTCCATCTACGAGCGGGTCGAGGTGACGCCGCGCGACATGCGCCGGCTCGCCCGCCATTTCGGTCTCACGCTCGAGGCCGCCGAGGAGCGTTTCACGAAGCGCTACAGCGGCGAGCGCATCCTCCGGCGGCAGTCGGATCCGGTGCTCGGCCGGGTCTGCCGCTTCCTCGATCTCACGACGCGCGGCTGCACCATCTACGAGGCGCGGCCCGAGGTCTGCCGCGACTATCCTGGCAAGCCGCGGTGCGGCTACTACGACGTGCTCCAGTTCGAGCGGGAGACGCAGGACGATCCCAACGTGATGCCGCTCGTGCAGATCACGTTCCGCTCGAGGACGCCGTCGGGGTAGCTCCGCCGAGGGGGGTGTTCCGGTCGCTCTGTTTCGCCGGTTTCGCCGGTTTCGCCGGTTTCGCCGGTTTCGCCGCGCTCACGCCGTCTCGTTGCGCTCGTCCGCGTCGACCTGCGCCCCGGCGCTGGCCTTGCTCTTCTCGCGCAGCCACTCCTCCGGCCGGTCGGCGGGGTAGACCCGCAGCGAGCCGTCTGCCGGTCCGAGCAGATCCTCGACGCGCGCCACGCCGGTGATGCGCTGCGCCGCCATGAGGCCCGACATCGCGGCGCCGGCCACCCCGTGGCTCAGCGTGCTCGCGCCGCACTGGTACAGCCCCGGGATCCTCGTCCCGATGGAGAACGACAGCGGTCCGAGCTGCCAGGGTGTCTTGGCGGTGCCGTAGGCGGCGCCCCGGTGCGATGCGCAGTAGAAGTCGTTGGTCAGCGGCGTCGCCACCGAGCGAAACGCGAGCGCGCGGGAGATGCCGGGAATGACGTGCTCCGCCGCGGCGATCATCTGATCCCCGAGCGACTCCTTGAGCTTCTCGTACTCTGCCCCTCGCTCGCCCGTGCGGGTCTTGTCCCAGCGCGCGAAGGGGTCGTGGGGCACGAACGTGAACATCTCGATCGTGTGGTGATCGCCCCGGGTCGGGTGGCCCGGATCCTTCAGCGTCGTGATGGTCAGGAACAGCCCGTCCACCGCGCCGCGCGGCAGCTGGCGCTCCGCGCGCTCGTAGATGCGACCCACGTCCCTCCCGCGGTACCACCAGTAGTTGCCTGAATCATATCCCATCGACCGTAGATCCATGTCCACGGCGCAGAACACGCTGAGCAGGCTGACCGAATACTCCATCCGCTGGACTTTCCGGCGCTCGCGGGCGGTCAGCTCGGGCGGCAGCAGCTCGCCGTAGGTGATCGCCGGGTCCGCGTTCGAGACGACGCTCGCCGCGCGCAGGGTCTCTCCCCCTTCCAGCTCGACGCCGGCCGCGCGCCCGCGCTCGACGAGGATGCGCCTCACCCGCGCGCGCATCCGGACCTGCCCTCCGAGCCGGCGCAGCGCCCGGATCATCGCGAGCGGTATGCGCCTGGCGCCGCCGCGCGGGTAATACCCGCCGTCGAGATAATGGCAGACGATGCTCGCATGGATCGGCAGCGCCACGCGCGACGGCGAGAGGCCGTGATCGCCCCCCTGCGCGGCCAGGAACGCGCGCAGCAGGGGGTCGCGGACGGTCGCGTTCAGCAGATCTTCCTGGGTGCGAAACCCCCAGCGCACGAGGTCCGGCGCCTTGAACGGCACGAGCAGGACCTTCGGGAACTCGAGCATCGTGTCGAGGCGGACGAGGTCGTCGTTGAGCCCGCGCAGGACGCGGAAGTACCGCTCGATGCCCGCGGCCTCGTGCGGGAACCGCGCCGTGAGCCGGGCGATGAGCCGCTCGAGGCCCTTGGGCACGTCGAGCCGATCGTCGCCGACGATCAGGTGATCGAGCCCGTCCGGGTTGAGCTCGCAGAACTCGAGATCTCCCGAGAGGCCGAGCCCCTCGTAGAGCCGCCTCACGGGGCCTCCGGGGCCGAGCCCGCCGATGTAGTGGACTCCCGGGCTGAACAGATAGCCATCCAGCGAGAAGCTGTGGGTCCACCCGCCGGGGAGGTAATGTTGCTCGACGACGATCACCTTCTGTCCCGAGCGCGCGAGCGCGAGCGCGGCCGTGAGCCCGCCCGAGCCTGATCCGATCACGACGGTATCCGCGTGCTTCATACATCCCCCCTCGGACTCCGATGCTCCGAGGAGGAGCCAGGCTGCGCGATTCTACCCCTCGGTCACCTGCCGCCGTCCGGCGGCGCCCCGGCGTCGGGCGGCGCCCTGTCCTCCTTCTCCATGCCCGTGAGCGGCAGCGGACAGACGACCGGCACGGCCCGGCTCGGTGTCTGCGCCGACTCGCGCATGCATGTCTTGCCGGTCAGGCGAAGGCGCTCGCCCACCTGGAGGTCGGGTGGGCATACGATCGGCTGGGATGCCGAGACGAGGTCCCCGTCGATCCAGAAGAGCTCGCAGCCATCGTCCGTCCGCCGCAGATGGTAGTGCCGCGTCGGGCGCCGCGGCGCCGGCGTGCCCTCTGCCGCCAGCGCGGCGCCGCCGTCGAGCGCCGGCGCCCCCGCGCCCTCCCTCCCGGCGTCGCCCTGGCACGCCGCGATCCCGGGGAGGAGCGCAGGCAGGACCCGGACGAGGAGCCTGGCCAGTCGGCGCTGCAACGTCGGCGACGGCCTCTGGGCCCTTTCCGGACCGGCCGTGATCACCGGCTCGGGAAGAACATGATGGACATCTTCGTCAGGAAGAAGTCGGCGATCAGGATCGTGATCGACGTCACCACCACGGTGCGCGTGGTCGCGTGACCGACGCCCTCCGTTCCACCGCGTGTGATCAGCCCGAAGTGGCACCCGACGAGCGCGATGATCGCCCCGAAGAAGGGCGTCTTGTACATCCCGCTGAAGTAATCCATGAACGTGACCGAGCTGAGCGCCGTCCTCAGGAAGAAGCCGGCCGGGATGCCGAACTCGGTCGCGCAGATCAGCATCGCCCCCCCGAAGCCCAGCACGAGCGCGAACGCGCCGAGCACCGGCATCACCACGATGCTCGCGAGCAGCCGTGGCAGGACGAGCTTCTTCACCGGGTTGGCGCCGAGGGCGCGGATCGCGTCGATCTGCTCGGTGACGGCCATCGACCCGACCTCCGCCGCGATGCCGGCGCCGATGCGGCCGCCCACGATGACCGCCGTCAGGGTCGGCGCGAGCTCGCGCGAGAACGACAGGCCGATGATGCGGCCCGTGTACTCCATGCCGCCGAACTTCTGCAGGCCGATGGCGAACTGCACCGCCATGACCATCCCGACGAACAGCGCCGTCACGGACGCGATCGCGGCCGAGCGCACGCCGAGCGACTCCATCTGGTAGATGGTCGAGCGCAGCTCGAGCGGCCGATCGAAGATCGCCTTGATCGCCCCCCAGGTCATCCGCCCGAACTGCCCGAGGTGCTCGACGAACCCGACGGCCGACTCGTTGATCCTGGCAAGCAGCGGGGGGAGCGGCGGCGGCGGCAGGCTGTTCGGGCCCCGGCTGGCGGGGGCCACGCTGTTCGGGGGCAAGCTGCTCGGGCCCGGGCTCGTGGAAGCCGGGCTGTTCGAGGAGGACGGCGGCGCCTCCGGGGGCCGTTTGCGCTCAGTCGTCATGGGCCGGCAGGGTCGAGAAGCCGCGGACCATCTGTGTGAACGCCGGCTCGCTGGCGGCGTAGCGAGCGGGATCTGCGATGAGGAGCATGTCGTACACGCAGCCGTTCTTCTTGAGCACCCAGATATCGAACACCTTCGGCACCCCGTCGAGCTTGGCCGAGACGACCGTGTGCATCGCCTCGCGGCCGTCGAACGGGACGACCTCCTGCTTCAGCACCTCGCGCTCCGTGAAGTGCAAAAAGAGGTGGTTGGTCAGCGAGACGAGCGGGATGTCCTCTTCGTTCCGGCAGCGTCCGTTCAGGGCGATGGTCGCCCCGTTCGTGTCGTCGCGGTACGCCACCGCCGCGTCCGAGACCGAGATCGGCTTCCAGCTCGCCGGCGCCGGGGGCACGCGGAAGGCGATCTCCGAGCCGCGGTAGACCGTTCCATCGAACGACGGGCCTCCGCAGCCGGCGATCGCGATCGCGATCGCGAGTAGCCTGGCCCGGGGGTTCGCTGCCTCGGCCGCAGAACCGGCGGCGGTGGGGCGCCTTCGAAGGGGTCGTCGCATCGCTGCGGGCCGACGCTATCACGCTTTTGCATCCTGGGCGAACGCCGGCGTCGCGCCCGTCTCTACGCGTCCCAGCGGTCGCGGCGTCTATCAGTCCCAGCGGTCGCGCGGCCGCGGCGCGTCCCACGGCGCGGATCGGCCGGCTGCCGGGCGTCGGGGCGACGCGCGCCAGTGCTGCCAGCGCTCGTGCTCGCGCGCGGAGCGCCCCACCATGAAGAGGCGGACGAGGAAGAGCCCGGCGACGAACCCCCCGAGGTGCGCGAAGAACGCGACGCCGCCGCTGCGCATGTCGATCGAGCCGAGCCCGTTCAGCAGGTTCACCACGAAGTACTGGAGGATGACAAGCCACGCCGGCAGCTCCAGGAACAGGCCGAAGATGAACCACAGGAGAAAGATCGGGTTCAGCACCGTGATCGGCGAGCGCGGGTAGAGCGACGCGTACGCGGCCAGCACGCCCGAGATGGCGCCCGAGGCGCCCACCATGGGGATCATCGATCCGGGATCGATCACGATCTGGGCGCCCGCGGCGGCGATCCCGGACAGCGCATAGAACGCCGCGTAGCGGAGGCTGCCCAGCGCGTCCTCGACGTTGTCGCCGAAGATCCAGAGGAACAGCATGTTCCCCCCGAGGTGGGCCCACCCGGTCGGGTCGTGCATGAACATGCTGCTGAAGACGGTCCACCAGGCGTCGGTTGGCTCCTCCAGCAGCTGCGCCGGGACGAGGCCCCACACGGAGAGCAGTCGGTCGGGCGGGAACCCGGCCGAGATCATCGACCGCATCCAGAAGAAACCGAGGACGTTGAGCGCGATCAGCAGGTAGTTGACGATCGGCACCTTGCGGGTGGGCAGCTGGTCTCGGAGGGGCAGCATCGAATTTACTTAAGCACGGGGGCCCGTGACAGCATCCTTCGGCCTTGATAGACCGGGGGCCCCATGATCGAGGTGCGGCTCCGCGACACGCTGGCCCAGGGGCCTGCCCTGCTCGTCCTGTGGCGACCCGGCGAGGTCCGCATGTCCTGCTGCCGAGGAGCGGCTCCTCGGCACGACCGGCCGCCGCCGTCCTCTGCACCAGTGGACGAAAACTCCTGGCAGATCTAGGTTTCCGCCCGATGAGGGCCCCCGGCGGCCCGCGTCGCGTGCCTCTCCTGCAGCCCAGAATGATGACGGACGACCATGGCTCGTGATCTCTACTCCGTGCTCGGCGTCTCGCGCGATGCGGACGAGGACAGCATCAAGAAGGCGTTCCGCAAGCTCGCGATGAAGTACCACCCGGACAAGAGCCCGGGGAAGGCCAACGAGCAGAAGTTCAAGGAGATCAACCAGGCGCACGAGGTGCTGAGCGACAAGACGAAGCGCGCGCTCTACGACGAGTTCGGCGAGGAGAGCCTCTCGCAGAACTTCGATCCCGAGCGCGCCCGCGTCTACCGTCGCTACGCGAACGCCCGGGCTGCGGGTGGGGGCCGCGGCGGCCCCGGCAACTTCGACGTGCAGGAGATCTTCGGCAACGCCGGCGGCGGCCAGGGCGATCTCAGCGACATCCTCGGCGACCTCTTCGGCCGAGGCCGCGGCGGCGCGGGCCGGCGCGGGCAGCCCATGCGCAGCCGCGGCGGCGACGTCGAGCAGGACCTCACCATCGATTTCGTCTCGGCGGTGCGGGGCACGACGCTCCAGATCCAGCGCGCCGACGATCCGCAGCCGGTGACCGTGCGCGTCCCGCCCGGGGCAGCCGAGGGGAGCCGCCTGCGCATCCGCGGCCAGGGCTCCCCCGGCGTGGGCGGCGGCGAGCCGGGCGATCTGCTGCTGAACATCCACGTCACGCCGCACCCGTTCTTCAAGCGCGAGGGCGACGATCTCCACCTCGATGTGCCCGTCACCCTGGGCGAGGCCTACCGCGGCGAGAAGATCCGCATCCCCACGCCCGACGGCGAGGTCACGCTCAAGATCCCGGCGCACACCCAGACCGGCCAGGTGATCCGGCTGCGTGGTAAGGGCATCGCCCGCAAGGCGAGGGAGCCGGGCGATCTCTACGTGAAGTTCGTGGTGTACGTCCCGACCGTCGACGACCCCGAGGTGGCGAAGGCGATCGAGCTGCTCGACGGCACGGTGGAGGCGCCTCGCGGCGATCTCCGGTTCTGAGCGCGGTCGCGGGTCGGCGCGGCCGCGCGTCGGCTTGGGCGAGCGCAGCTCTCGGGTAGACATGGCATGAAGCGGCCTCTCGCGATCGATCCCTGGCCCCTCCTCGCGGCCGCCATCGCGCTCGCCGCGTGCGCCGCGCCGGCGCCGCCGCGCCCTGCGCCCGCCGCCGTCCCGCCTGCGCCTCCGCCGCGGCGGGCGGCCGCGCCGGCGCCCGCCGTCGCTCCCCCCGCCGCGTCGCCCGCGCCGGCCGCGCCGCCCGCCTCCTCGGCGGTCCCGCCGGCGGCGCCGAGCGCCGCCTCCGCGGACGCGGCCGGCGAGGCCGGCGCGCTCCAGGCGCCCTCGATCACGATCGATCCGCCCTACAAGCTCGGCCAGCACCTGGTGCCCCGCGGCCAGGCCGAGGCGGCGGAGCGGGATCGCTGGAACGCCGGGGGCAGGGGAGATCCTCCCGCGCCGCCGCCTCCGGCCGAGGGGCACCCGCTGCCGCGGATCATCGTGGACATCGGCAAGGTGAATGGCCCGCTCAAGGCGCGCGAGGTCGAGCGCATCGCCCGGCGGCACCTCTGGGTCCACGTGTACTCGTGCTACCGGCTGCGCGCGTACAGGGACCCGTCGCTTCACGGCAAGACCACCGTGCGGCTCACGGTGAGCCGCGCCGGCAAGGTGACGGGCGCGCGCGCGACCTCGTCCACGCTCTCCGCGCCGGACGTCGTCTCGTGCCTCGCGCAGCGCGCGAGGTCGCTCTCGCTGCCCAGGGCCAGGGCGGGCTCGACCGTCGTCGCCACGCTGCAGGTCTATCCGGGCGACGAGCCTGTCGAGCCTCCGCCGTCCGTCCTCGTTCCCGGTCCCGGCGAGCTCCGGCCCGACGCGATCTCGGCCGCCGTGGCCGACGCCTTGCCCGCGTGGCGGAGCTGCTACGAAGCGGCCCTTGCCGGCGCGCCGGCGCTCTGGGGCCGCCTCGCGATCCGCTTTCATGTGACCGACAGCGGCGCCGTCGACGAAGCCTTCGAGGCCGAGTCGCGCTTCCCGGACGAACGGCTCACCCGCTGCGTGCTCCGGCGCGCGCGCGCCCTCACGTTCCCGGCGCCGGAGGGCGGCGACCTGCGCTTTGTGGTGCCGCTTCGTCTTTCGCCCGACCCGCAAAGCCCGCCGCGATAGCTCCCGCGCTCCCCGCGGTGCGAACGCTCACAGCGCATGCACGGCCAAGGCGGTCTCGCAAGCGAATCGCGCCGCAACAAATTGCGCCCCGGGGTCGATGTGCAACTTTACCGTGGGGGAGGAGGCTCAGGTATATGCACATCTCACCGGGCACCATCGTTGGGGGGAAGTATCTGCTGGAGAGGCAGCTCGTGCGTCCTGGCGCGCGGGTCGCGCGCGATCGGGGCTCGGTCTGGGTCGCGCGCGAGCTGCAGCTGGGCGCGCGCGTCGCCCTGAAGCTCTTCCACCCCGAGGCCGGCGCGACGGGAGATCTCCTCCGGATCGATCGCTGGGTCCGCGCTGCCGCCTGGCTCTCGTCGCGGCACGTGGTGCGCGTGTACGACCACGGCGTCGAGGGCGAGGTGGTCTACCTGGCCATGGACCTGCTCACCGGCGAGGATCTCGCGACCCGCCTGCTCCGGCGCAGCAGGCTCTCGCTCCAGGAGGCTGCGCGTATCGCCGCGCAGGCCGGCGAGGCCCTCCAGCGCGCGCACGCGGCGGACCTCCTTCACCAGGGCCTCCGGCCGGAGAGCCTCTTCTTCGCGCTGGACGGCGGCGAGGAGGTCGTGACGGTGCTCGACCTCGGGCTCCCGAGGGCCGCGCCGCGGCTCGTGGGCGAGGTCGCGGCCGACGTGAGCGCGAGCTCGCTGCACTACCTCAGCCCCGAGCAGATCCGGTCGGAACGTACCCTCGATGCGCAGACCGATCTCTGGTCGCTGGCGGCTGTCCTTTTCCGCGCGGTGACTGGCCAGCTCCCGTTCCCCGGCGACATCGCCAGCGTCGTGGCCTCGAAGATCCTGCTCGCACCGCCGCCCGCGGCGACGCAGCTCGTGCCGAGCCTGCCTGCCGGGCTGGACGGCTTCTTCGAGAAGGCGTTCGCGCGCGACCTGGCGCGGCGCTTCCGGTCGATCGACGAGATGGTGGAGTTGCTCGTCCGGATCGCCGACCTCGCGCCGCCTCCCTCGTCCGGCGTGCTGCGCCCGCCCCCGCCGGCGCGCGTCCCCTGGGTCCCTTCGGTGCGGCCGCTGTCCGCGCTGTCTGCGGAGGTGGCGGCGTCGGGCGTTACGGCGCGGGCGGAGCCTGGTACCGAGCCACCGAGCGCGGGCCGGAGGGCGGCCCCGGTCACGCAGCTCAGCGCGGAGAGCGCCGAGGTCGTGCGCGGGCTCGACGGGCTGTCTGCGCGCGCGGGGTGGGTCATCCCGGCCGGCCTCATCGCGCTGCTCGGCGTGGCGGTGTTCGCGACGACGGTTCGGCTGGATCAGCCCAGGCTGACGACGGCTTCGACCGGCGCCGCGGCGGCCGTGCTCTCGGCCTCTCTCGCCTCCCGCCGCGTCGAGGCGCCGCCCGCCGCCCCCGAGGTGGCCTCCTCCGCGCTCTTCCGTCGAGCGCCGCTCGCCTCTCCCCAGCGCAGCGCCCACGCGCCGCCGAGCGCCGCGCCGCCGCGTCCTGCGCGGCCGCGCTCCTCTGCGGGGGGCGCCCCCGACGGGCCGCGCTAGGCGCTCCGGGACGCGTCGTCCTCGGCGGCTGCGGCCTTCTCGGCCGCGGCCTTCTTCCCCTCGGCGATGTCGCGCGCCTTGCGCGCCTCCTGCGCCGCGCGGATGGCCGACAGCGGGCCGCGCGCGTCGCGGTGCGTCCGTTCGGCTTCCGCTCGGGGCTCGCTTCCGTTCGCGATGCGCGCGCCGGTCATCACCTCGAAGTACCCGGATTCGCTCCAGACGGCGCCGAGCGTGTGCGCGATCTCCGCGCCCTCCGGCCCGAAGTACCCGATCGCGCCGCCGTAGACCCACCGTGGCCCGGCCTCGAGGCTGCGGCTGATGGCGCTCGCGCGCGCCGCCGGCTGGCCGACGGCGCTGCTGCCCGCGAGGGCGGCGCGCAGCGCCTCGACGGGCGACGCGTCACCGGGGCGCGGCCCGGCCGACGGATCGTGCTCGACGCGCACGAGCGTCTCCCCCGAGGTCCCAGCGATGGTGAGCCCCGGCGCGAACGGCGACTCGGCGAAGTCGACGAAGTAGAGGTGCGTCGACGGCGCGAGCACCCGCAGCGCGCGGTACACGTCGAAGGGATCTGCGCCCCGGAGCGGCGCCCGGAACCTGCGGGCGAGCACGATCTCGCTCGCCTCGCCGGCCGTGATGCGCTGGCGCGCGGCGGCCACCTGCGCCGCGTAGCGCTCGTCGCTCACCGGCGTCTCGAGGTGCTCCGGCAGGGCCTCCGGATCGAGCGCGGGCAGGCTCTGCTGCTCGGGCCCGTGCGCCATCTCCCACGCGCAGCGGTTCACCGCGCCCTGCGATCGGCCGGCGATGGTCATCGTCTGCGCCACGCTGTCGAACACGACGACGGTCGCGTCCTTCAGCACCCGTCCGAGGTACATCTCCTCGGGCCACGGCTCGATGCCCATGAGCTGGTGCACCGTATCGTACGAGAGGAAGCCGACCCATGCCTGGCAGACGCGGGCTGCCAGGTCGCTCGGCGGGCCCGACGCTGCCGGCTGGCCGAGCCCCTCGGCCAGCGTCGCGAACGGGTCGAACCCGCTCGGGAGGAGGCTCTCGGCGCGCGCCCGGTATCCAAGGATCGCGTAGCGGCCCCAGCGTTCACCGGAGACGGCGGACTCGAGCATGAACGATGATCGGCCCGGCGACTGGGCGCGGAGCGCGGCGTAGGCGCGGACCGGTGTGATGTGATCGGCCGGGAGGGTGCGGGTCACGACGGCGCTCATCGCCGGCGAGCCTACACGACGTTGCGCCGCCCGGCGAAGGAGGGCAAGGTACCCGGAGGAACACGGCGGAGGGCGGAGAGCCGCGCGTGGCGGCTCCGGCATCGCCCCTCGCTGATCAGTAGTGGCCGAAGAGGTCCTGGATCCGCGACTCGAGCGCGACGGCGATCTTGTAGAGCGACGAGATGGACGCCGACGACTCGGCGCGCTCGATCTGCGAGAGCAGCGACACGCTGAGCCCTGTGCGGCGCGCCATCTGCTTGAGCGTCAGGTCCTTGTCCTTGCGGAGGTTCCTGATCGTGTCGCCGATGACGCGGTGGAGCTGCTCTTCGGGGGTCCGCGCGAGGCCCTTCTTGCGCATGACGCGGGCGAGCACCTCGCGGAACTCGTCCACGTTGAACGGCTTCTTGATGTAGTCGACCGCGTCGAGCTTCATGGACGCGACGGCGCTCTCGAGGTTGGGGAAGCCGGTGAAGATGACGACGGCGATGTCGTTGTCGACCTTGCGAATGCGCTTGAGCACCTCGATGCCGTCGAGCTTCGGCATCATCAGGTCGAGGATGATGAGGTGGTAGCCGCCCGCGCGGACCTCCTCTTCCACGGTCGTCGGATCGCCCAGCGTCTTGACCTGGTAGCCGTCGCGCTCGAGCAGCGTCTGCATGTAGTCACAGATCGCCCGGTCGTCGTCGACGATCAGAATGCGTACAGCGGGAAGCTCAATTGCCACCTGTTCCTCCTCTCACGTACGACCGCCGAAGTCGGTCGCTCTTGTCTTACGTGCGACCGCCGAAGCCGGTCGCCCTTGTCCGTTCTGGAAGGGGCCGCACAAGACGGTCCCTGACTCCACGTTGCATGAGCAGGGGCGAAGCCCTGACCGGCGCCCAGGCACCTCGCTCTCTGCTTCCTATCGGCAACATCGGGATTCCAGTGACACTTTAACACGACCTGAGCAAGGTGGAGACGGGAGTTTTTTCTTGCGCTCCACTGATTCTTGGCTTCGTGAAACGTCCCGGGCGCCGGATAGGCGCCAAAGAGCTGTGTTTCCGGCCATTTCCCGCCATTTGTCCGGGCTGTGGTGCGCCATCGTTCGGGGGAGCGGGGGCTGCGCCGGTGGGGTCCTGATCTATTTCGTCTTGACAGGAGGCTCGCTCTTGGCGATGTTGCGCGCCCGCTGTTCAGCGGGCGTTGCTTCGCGGCAGCGTACGGGGCGTAGCGCAGCCTGGTAGCGCACTCGGTTCGGGACCGAGGAGTCGGAGGTTCAAATCCTCTCGCCCCGACTCATTTCTTCGCATGCTGACAGGTAGAATCGCCGCGGGACGGCCCTCGCCGTCCCCGCTGGCGTCCCTGTCGTTGATGCCCGACAGGAGCCCCTCGCTGAGGCGTTCGCTCGGCGTGCGGCAGGACCGAAGGGGTCCCTGCTCGCCGCGGGAACGCCGGTCTGAGGCGCTCGTTCGGTAGGCGGTAGGCCGAGGAGGCCCTCCGCCCCGGACGACCTGGAGCCTCGCCGCTACCCGGTGCGCCCGGCCAGGTTGGCGATCACCGCCGCGAGCTCCGACGCCTCGATCGGCTTGGGTACGTGCGACTGGAATCCGGCCAGGAGCGCCCGCGTCCGGTCCTGGGCGCTCGCGTACGCGGTCAGCGCCGCGGCCGGGATGCGCCCGCCCTGCTCGGGGCTCTGCGCCCGCAGCCGCCGGATCAGGCTGTAGCCGTCCTCGCCGGGCATCCCGAGATCGCTCAGGATCACGTCGGGCCTCTCGCGCGCGATCGCCGACAGCGCCTCCTCGACCGTCGCCACCGCCGTGATGGTCGCCCCCTTGCGCTCCAGCACCGTCGTCACGAGCTCCCGCGCGTCCGGCTCGTCGTCGACCATCAGCACGCGGACGCCCTGGAGCGTCGGCTCCGTATCGGCGGCCATGTGGCTCAGCCCGTCGGCCCTCCGGAGCGCCGCGATGGCGCCCCGCGGCGCCAGCGGGATGTCCACCACGAACGTCGCGCCCTTGCCCTCGCCCCCGCTCTCCGCCTTCACGGTGCCGCCGTGGAGCTCGATCAGGTGCCGGGCGATCGCCAGGCCGAGCCCGAGCCCGCTGTGCGGCCGCGTGCTCGTGCTGTCGGCCTGCCGGAAGCGATCGAACACGTACGGCAGGAACTCCGGGACGATGCCCTGGCCTGTGTCGCTCACCTGGATGCGCGCCAGGCCCTCGGCCCTGCCGAGCTGGATCGAGACCTTGCCGCCGCGCGGCGTGAACTTGATCGCGTTCGACAGGAGGTTCCACACCACCTGCTGCAGCCGGGTCTGGTCGCCCGAGATCGGCCCCGCGTTCGGGTCGAGCTGCACGACGAGCTCGATCCCCTTGGCGTCCGCGCCGTGGCGGACCGCGTCCATGGCCGCGTTGATGATCGGCGGCAGATCCACCAGCATCACGTCGAGCCGCAGCTTGCCGGTGATGATGCGGGAGGCGTCGAGGAGATCCTCGACGAGCTGCGCCTGGAGCGTGCCGTTGCGCTCGATCGCCTCGAGCGCGCGGACGTGCGTGTCCGGCTTCAGCGAGCCCTGCCGGAGCATGCGCGCCCAGCCGAGGATCGCGGTGAGCGGGGTCCTGAGCTCGTGGGAGAGCGTGGCGAGGAACTCGTCCTTGGCGCGGTTGACCTGCTGCGACTCGCGGTAGAGCTGGGCGTTGTCGAGCGCGAGCGCCGCGAAGTTGCAGAGCTCCTCGGCGAGCGCGAGATCGTCGATGCCGTAGCGCCGGCTCGACTCGGTCGAGAGCAGCGTGATCGCGCCGCGCGTCCGGCCGCGGGCGCGCAGCGGGACGATCATCGCCGAGCGGACGCCGAGCTCCCGGAGCAGCGCGAGGTAGACCGGATCGTGCGCGCCGGACCAGGCCTCGTTGCCGGGCTGGAGCGACGAGGCCCGCTGCCACGCCATGCCGTCGACGTCCGGGAGCAGCAGCGAATCGCCGCACCGGAGCACCGCGTGCACCGCGCGCGGCATCTCGGGATCGGTCGGGTAGCGGGCCGACAGCTCCCTCCCCAGCGACAGCTTCGCGCCGCTCGCGTGCACGGCCGCGAGCCGGCTCAGCGAGCCGTCGGGCTCGACGATGTCCACCACCGTGGCCTCGGCGATGTGCGGCACCGCGAGGCGCGCGACGTTGGACAGGGTCGTGTCGTACTCGAGGCCCGACAGCGCGAGCTGCCGGCTCGCCTCGCCGATGAAGTAGCGCCGCTTGTCGGCGAGCCGCTTCTCGGTCACGTCGCGGAAGACCAGCACCAGCCCGACGAGCTCGCCCTCGTCGCTCCGGATCGGCGCGCCGTTCGAGTCGATCGCGAGCTCCGAGCCGTCCCTGCGCAGGAGCAGCGTCGTGTCGTCGAGCCCGATGATCCCGCCGTGCCGCAGCACCTCGGTGACCGGGTTGTCGAGATCGTCGCGCGTCTGCTCCGAGATGGCCCGGAAGACCTCGGACAGCCGGCGATCCCTCGCCTCGTCGAGCGTCCATCCCGTCAGCGTCTCGGCCACGGCGTTCATGAAGTCGATCCGGCCCGAGCCGTCGGTCGAGATCACCGCGTCGCCGATGCTCTTCAGCGTCGTCGAGAACTTGGTCCTGCTGACGCGCAGATCCGCCTCGAGCTGCTTGAACTGGGTGATGTCGGCGAAGATGGAGACCGCGCCGAGCATGTCGCCGTCCGGCGAGAAGAGCGGCGCGCAGCTGCCGAGCAGCATCCCGTGCGTGCCGTCGAAGCGCTGGAAGTGGACCTCCTCGGCGGGGACGGTCTCCCTGAGCGTGAGGCACCGCGCCATCGACCAGTCCTCGGCGGCGAACGGCCGGCCGTCGGGGTGGAACGCGCGGTAGCGCCCCCACCCCTCGACGTTCTCGGCGGTGGCGCTGCCGGCCCAGATCCGCTCCGAGGCGCGGTTCTGGAGGGTCAGCTTGCCCTGGGTGTCGGAGACGATGATGCCGTGCGGGCTCTCGCTGAGGAGCGCGTCGAGCAGCCCGCGCTCGTGCCGCGTGATCGCGCGGAGCCGCTCGACCTCGCGGCGCAGCGCCTCGAGCTCGGTGTCGATCGGCGGCACCGACGCGGCGAGGGGCGTGAGCTCGAACGAGGCGCTCGCGGTCGGGTCGAGGCTCGCGATCGCGCGATCGATCTCGACGACCGTCGGGCCGAGGAGCCGTCGCTGCTCGGCGGTCGAGGCCGCCTCGTACAGCAATGCCCTGGCCTGAGCGAGCGCCGTGACGATCGGGATGTCCGAACGTTCGGGCATGGCCTTCAAGGGATCCCACGGCCGCCGGTCGCGAACAAGATGCTAGGCGGGCGACCTGACACGGAAACTACGTTGCCGGACGCGGACTTCTTGCTGGACGGACTCTTCCGGTGTGCTGGGGTACGGCCGCGGGCTCTCCCGGTGTGCCGGGGTACGGCTGCGGCCCTCGAGGGCGGCGCTGGCGCACCCCGGCGGGGTCGGTGGCCGCGACGGTCAGCTGCGCGCCGCCTGGATCTGCTTCACGAGCTCGGGCACGGTCGTGAAGAGGTCGGCGACCAGGCCGTAGTCGGCCACCTGGAAGATCGGCGCGTCGGCGTCCTTGTTGATGGCCACGATGACCTTCGACCCCTTCATCCCGGCGAGGTGCTGGATGGCGCCCGAGATGCCGATGGCGAAGTAGAGCGACGGCGCGACGACCTTGCCCGTCTGTCCGACCTGCAGGTCGCTGGCGGCGTAGCCTGCGTCGCATGCGGCGCGGCTCGCGCCGACGGCGGCGCCGAGGACGTCGGCGAGCGGGTCGAGGATCTCGTTGAAGCGCTCCTTCAGGGCGCGGCCGCCGGAGACGACGACCTTGGCCTCGGCGAGCTCGGGGCGCTCGCTCTTCACCTGGTCGAAGGAGACGAACTCCACGCGCTCCGCGGCGGCGCTCGGCGGGATGACCGCGACCTGCTCGAGCGGCGATTTCGCCCCGGCGGGCTCCGCGGCGGCGAACGCGCTCTGCCGGACGGTCACGACCTGGACCTGGGTCGTGACGGTGCAGATCCCGTACGCGTTGCCGGCGTACATCGGGCGTTTGTACCTGAGCGTCGAGCCCTCGGCGAGGAGCTCGGAGATGTCGCTCGCGAAGCCCGCCGAGAGCCGGGCTGCCACGCGCGGGAGCAGGTCCTTGCCGTAGGCGCTCGCGGTGCCCACGACGACCGCGTATCCCTTGGCGGCCGCCGCGACGGTCGGCACGTAGCGCTCGGCGACGTAGTCCTTGAGCGCGCTCGACTCGGCGACGAGCACCTTGGCCGCGCCGAGCGTCGCCGCTTCCGCGGCCGCCTCGCCGAGGGCGTCGCCGATCACGAGGATCGCGTACGTCCCGCCGAGCGCCGCGGCGGCTTGCCTGGCGAACGTGACGGCGGAGTGGGTCGTCTTCTTCAGCTTTCCATCGGCGGCCTCGGCCACCACGAGAACGTCAGCCATGAATCCCTCCTGCACCTCGTCGACTTGTGTCGGTTCATCCCCGCGCGCGCGGGGGCCACGACCTGCATTCGCGGTCCGTCAGAGGACCTTCGCCTCGTCCTTGAGGCGCGTGACGAGCTCACCGACGTCTTTCACCTTGATGCCTGCCTTGCGCGCCGGGGGCGCCTGGAACGCCTGGTACTGGACCTTGAGCGTCGGGTCGGCGGCGAGGTCGACGAGCTTCACCTCGACGAGGGGCTTCTTCTTGGCGGCCATGATCGCGGGGAGCGCCGCGAAGCGCACGCCGTCGTTGTACTTGAACGTGGGCGCCGTCTTCATCGAGTAGACGCTGGTCGGCGCGACGATGCGGAGGTCGACCGTGACCACGGCCGGCAGGCGCACGCGGAGCGTGGCGACGCCGCCGTCGACCTCGCGGCCGACGAGCAGCGCGCCCTTTTCTTCCTTGAGGGTCGCGGCGAAGGTGGCGAGCGGCCAGTCGAGCAGCTCGGCGAGGATCTGGCCGACCTGGTTCGAGTCGCCGTCGACGGCCTGCTTGCCCATGACCACGACGTCCGGCTTCTCGCGCTCGACGAGCGTCTTGAGGGCGCGGGCCACGAGGTCGCCGTCGAGCTTGTCGTCGGTGACGTCGACGCGGAAGGCCCTGTCGGCGCCCGTCGCGAGGGCGGCGCGGAGGGTCTGCTCGGTCTCCTTGGGCCCGAAGGTGACGACGACGACCTCGCCCGCGCGCGTCTTCGGCGCCTTGCCGTCCTCGGTCAGGCGCAGCGCCGCTTCCAGGGCGTACTCGTCGAACGGGTTCGGTTTCCACTCGAGCCCGGTCGTCTCGATTTTGTCCCCTGAAGGAGGGATCTTCACCTTGTTCGCGTTATCCGGATCGGCGACGCGCTTGAGCGGAACGAGGATCTTCACGGCTCGGTTGGCTCCTGTTGCTGTGGGGTAACGCAGAGCGTAGTCCCCCGGGGCAGGGGCGCGCCAGACACGACAGACGGGCCGGCGGACCCGAGCGTGGATCCGGCGAGCCCGACTGAAATAACGCGCCCGAGGCGGAGGAAATCGGTCATGGCAGCGCCGACGTGGTGCGTCAAGCAGGCGTGGTGGTTCTGACGGCATGGACGCGATCCGTTGTGAGGCGCCTCGCGGCGGCGGGGGGCGCGATGGATGCGAACCGTTGAGAGGGGGCTGGCGGGCGGGGGCTGCCACGTCAATCCACCCCGGCCACGGGCGCTTCCTCGTCGATCGCGGGCTCGCCTGCGCCGCCGTCTGCCGGCGGGGCGCCGTCGGCCGCGTCGGTCTCCTTGCCGCCCGAGCGCCGGCGCTCGACCTTGCCCGCCTCACGCTGCAGCTCGGTCGCTCCCGGCTGGTCCTGCGCCTCCAGGTGGATGCGCTGCGCGTCCAGCTTGCCGAGCTCGTCGCCCCCGGCGAACCACGCCTGCACCCGCCTTGAGCAGGTTGCCCCCCGGCGTCGGCAGCGCCTTGAGCGCCGCCTTCGACTCCGGCGTCAGCCGGTCGCGCGCGAGCTTCACCTCGCCCGCCTCATCGCTGTAGCTCGCCGAGATGAACTTGAGCCCATCGGCGAAGAGCTGATCGCGGAGATCGAGGTAGATCGCGGCGTCCTCGGGATCGTCGGCCAGATCGGCGAAGCCGGTGAGCACCGCGTGGGCGCCGCGGGCCTTGCGATCATGGATCTGATCGAACACGCCCTGCTTTTGCTGGATGCCGGTGAGCTCGTCATTCGCCTTCTTCTGCCGGCGGTGCGACTTCAAGATCCCGTCGTGCGCCGCCTCGATATCGTCGATGAGCGGAGCGCACCGCTTCAGCGATACGAGGCGCGGCCTTTCGCGCTCCGGGTCGAGCCAAGCCGCCGTGATCTGGACCATCTGACGAGGAGAGAGGTCTTTGAGCGCCATGGTGCCTCCTTGGTCTTCCTCCGGCGACGATCGCCGGGGAACGCACCCTCGGTGAGGCTTTCAGATCGGGCGCTGTCCGTGAAGGCCGTTCGCGCGGCGCAAACGTGCCCTCGCCACCAGCTCTGCGGTAGTTTTTCGGCCGGCTTGAACCGCGGCCGCCCGGCGCCGCCCTCCAGCCGTCGTCCTGCCTCGCAGGCCGCCTCGAAGGCGAGGACACGACAAGCAGCTTTTCGACCTTGGACCTGGTGATGCTCGGTAACGGTTGAACGGGGTGGGCGCCCTACGGCGGTTCGCTCGGCGGCGGCGCATCGACGTCGCTCGCCCGCAGATCGCCCCTTAGCCGCCTCCGCAGCTGCTCGTCCATGCGCAGGGCGTATTTCTCGTGCACGCCGAGCGCCGCGGCGACCTTGGCCCAGGAGAGGTCCTGCCAGTACCGGAGCTCGATGAGGCGCGCCTCGCGCTCGTCGAGGCCGTGGAGCGCCGTCCTGAGCGCCTCGAGGGCCTGGGTGCGCGCCATCGCGTCCTCGGGGGGCGCCCTGAGCCGCTCGCCGGCGTCCGCGACGAAGCGCGCGAAGACGAGCGCGCGACACTGGTTCTTGAGCTGGTTCAATGCGTCGGTGTCGTCGTCGCCGAACGGATCGCCGGCGTCGCGCATCGACTCGGCCGCAGCGAGCGCGGCGTCGAGGCCGGCGCGCCGGAACGACGCCTCGCGGGTGAGCAGCCGGATGACGGCGCCGGCGACCCTCTTCCATGCGTAGACGCCGAACGGGACGCCGCGCGCGGCGTCGTATCCGGGGCTCGCTTCGAGGAGCGCCTGATAGGCCGTCTGCTCGCAGTCCTCCAGGCCCTGTCGCGTCCGTACGCCATAGACCCGCGCGGTCGTCCGCGCGACGTGGCGGGCCATGGGCAGCGCCTCCAGCACGCGCTCATGATCCGGAGGCGATGGAGGGGGGCGCTGGCTGCCTGTCACCGCCGCCCACCGAAGGTCCCGTCGGCGGGCTCCGGCGCTGCCAGGGTCGCCCGCGCCCCTTCCGCGCCCGCGCCCTCGCGGGCCACCTCGCCGCTCTCGGACAGGACAGGAGGCCTCGCCCGCAGGCGATCGTAGAGCGGCGCCGACGCCGGGTGCGTCGTGATGAAGATCGCGAGGAGCCTGCGGTAATCCTCGATCTCCTCGGGCGAGAGCGCCCCGAGGTACGGGCTCAGCGCGTCTTCGGCACAGGCATCGACGAGGGGATCGACGTCGCCCGTGATGGGGAGGTCGTCGTGCTGGGGAGCGTCGTGCGTCATGGGGACCTCGCGTGGCGGGGCCCCGCGTGCGGCGCGGCGCCCCTTCGTCCTTCCTCTCTCAAATCACCTTCGGCGGACCGGTTCGGACAGAGAAAGCGACGCGCCAGGGCCTTTTCTTGGGCCGCCCGGGGGCGCGGCGGCGGCGGGCGCGGGCCGGGGGCTGCTGTCCGAGCGCTTCGTGGGCCGGCAACTACTTGAATCGACGTTGGTTTTCAACAATCGACAGCGCCGGAGCATTTTCTTTGTCTGAACCGGCCCCGTGCTCGTGATTTCCACTTCAGGAGACCCCGCTTGTGGCACGCCTCAGGTCAGACAGCGCACGGCTTCCCGGCGACGGGGGGGACGCGCTGGAAGGAACGCCGTACCGCGCGCTCCGGGCGCTCGGGCGCGGGGGCATGGGGGAGGTGATCGAGGCGGAGCACCGAGCCCTCCGGAAGCGGGTCGTGGTGAAGCTGGTCCGCCGCACGCTCGCCGGGGATCCGCGGTTCGCGGATCGACTGCGGGTCGAGGCGCAGGCGCTCGCGGCGGTCTCGTCGCCGCACGTGGTGGCGGTGATGGATCTCGGCACGACGCCGCGGGGGCGGGCGTATCTCGTGATGGAGCGGCTCGAAGGGTGCACGCTGCGGGAGGAGCTGGAGCGGCGCGGGTCGTTGCCGGTGTCCGAGGCGATCGAGGTCACGCGGCAGGTGCTGGCGGGGCTCGCGGCGGCGCACCGGGTCGGGATCGTGCACCGCGACGTGAAGCTCGACAACGTGTTCCTGTGCGCGCCGGACGCGGCGGCGCCGGGGGCGGCCCGCGTCGTGAAGGTGCTCGATTTCGGGGTCGCGAAGGTGCTCGACGCGGGCGTTGCCAGGACGGGGCCGGGAACAGCGCCGCCGCGTTTCCTGGCCGGGCCGGCGGTTCCGACCGAGGCGGGGTTGCTCGTCGGGACCCCCCGGACGGCCTCGCCGGAGCAGGCGCGATGCCAGCCGGTCGATGCGCGGACCGACGTGTATGCCGTCGGGTTGCTGATGTATACGCTCTTGGTGGGGCACGGTCCGTTCGCACATGTCGAGGACGCGCTGGAGGTGCTGCGGGCGCACGTCGTGGAAGCGCCTGCGGCGCCGTCGCGTCACGCGGTGCAGGCGATCCCGGGGGCGCTGGACGGGGCGGTGTTGAAGGCGCTGGCGAAGCAGCCGGAGGAGCGGTTCGAGAGCGCCGAGGCGTTCGCGGAGGAGCTCGCGCGGATCGGGGCGGGGCTGGGGGTGGAGGAGGAAGAGAGCGGGGCGGGGGCGAGGGCGGGGACGGCGGGAACAGGGGGAGGCGGGCGGATGGCGGGGGCGAGGGGCGAGGGAGGGGAGGGGGAAGCGGCGTGGGAGCCGGAGAGCGGGGCGTGGTTCGAAGCGATGCCGTCCGGCGGCGGAGAGGCGGGAGCCGGGGGGCGGGTGGCGGCGGCCGCGGAGGAGGGTGCAGCGGGGGTGGACGCGCGGCTGTTCGCGGGGCTGACGCTGGCGAGCACGGTGGTGTTCTCGGTGCTGGGGGTGCTGGCGCTGCGCGGCCTGGGTGCGTGGTGATGGCGCGAGGACCGCTCCAGGCCGGAGACGTGTTCCTTGACTACCGCGTGACGGAGTTGATCGACGCGGGCGGGATGGGGGAAGTGTACCGCGCGGTGGAGGACTACTCGGAGGACGTGGTGGCGATCAAGTGCATGTCGCCGCGGCACGTGAGGAGAGAGGACTTCGCGAGGCGTTTCCGGCAGGAGTGCAAGTTCTATCCGAAGCTGAAGCACCCGAACATCGTGCGGATGAGGAAGGCCGGGGTGTCGCCCGAGCACGTGGCGTACATCGTGATGGATTACCTCGAAGGGAGGACGCTGAGGAAGCTGTTGACCAAGGCGTACCGACTGGATTTTTTGAGCGCGATGCACGTGATGCTTCAGGTGGCGGACGCGATGACGTTCGTGCACTCGAAGGGGATATGGCACCGTGATCTGAAGCCCGAGAACATCATGGTGGGGACGAAGGCGGACGCGAAAGGGCACGTGTGGCTCCTGGACTTCGGGATAGCGAAGTTCGCGGACGGGGGGATGAACACGGACGACCTGCCGGACGTGGGGACGGTGAGGTACATCTCGCCGGAGCAGGTGAAGCTGCTGTACGGGGCGTCGAAGAAGGCGGAGCGGGCGAAGCCGGACGGTCGAACGGACATCTACGCGTTCGGGGCGATCTTCTACGAGGTGCTGACGGGCAAGCACCTGTTCCTGGACGACAGCGAGCCGGCGACGGCGGAGGAGACGCTGACGGGGCATCTGGTGGCGGCGCCGGAGCCTGTGCACGAGATCGTGCCGGATTGCCCTGAGTTCGTGTGGCCGGTGGTGTCGCGCTGCATAGCGATCGACGTGGAGGAGCGGTACGCGAAGTTCGACGAGGTGGCGCGAGATCTGCGGTCGCTGCTGAGGGACACGGTGCCGGCCGGGCACGTGCTGGCGCGACGGCTGGCGCAGGAGCGGATCAAGGCGGAGCGTGAGGCGGCGTTCGCGGGGGTGGAGCTGGAGGACAGCGCGCCGGTGAGCGGGAGCGGAGAGGCGGCGGGGAGGCTGGCGGGCGAGGAAGAGACGGAGGAGGCGCGGGCGCGCGGGGAGAGCGAGAGCGAGGGGGGCGGGATGGGGCGGGTGAGCGAGGAAGAAGAAGAGGAAGGGAAGAGGATGCGGCGGGTGGCGCACGGAGAGACGGTGCCGCTGGCGCAGTTCGTGGCGCCGGCGAGCGCGCTGCCGTTCGCGGCGGCGTCGAGGGCGCGGGCGCGCTCGCTGCGGGGGCTCGGGGTGGGGTACACGGAGCCGCTGCCGTCGACGCTGCCGGCGCTGAGGCCGCGGGAAACCGCGGGGCCGGCGAGGACGGGGCGGGAAGCCACCGCGGTGCTGGCGGGAGCGTGGGCTGAGAGGAGCGCGCAGAGGACCGCACCGCCGTTGCCGGAGGCGGGGCCGGGGGCGCAGCACCACGCGGCGCCGTTGCCGAGGGCGGGGGCGCAGTACTACGCGGCGCCGCCGTCGTTGCCGGTGATGGAGTCGCAGCGAGCGGTGCCGCCGCCGCCAGCGGAGGCGGGGGCGCAGTACTACGCGGGGCCGCCGTTGCCGCAGGCGGGAGCGCAGTACTACGCAGCGCCGCCGTTGCCGCAGGCGGGAGCGCAGCACCACGCGGCGCCGGCGTCGCCGGCGATGGAGTCGCAGCGAGCATCGGCGCCGCAGTTGCCCTGGAGGGAGGCGCAACGAGCGGCGGAGGCGGCGGCGCCGGAGGTCGGGTCGCCGTACGTGACGCCGGAGCTGCGCGCGCTTGCGGCGCAGTACGTGACGCCGGCGTTGCCGGTGATGGAGCCGCCGGGGGCGGGAACGACGCCGCTGCCTGCCGCAGGGCGGCCGACGGCGCCGAGGGAGGTTTCCGCACCGGCGATGCAAGCGCCGGGATCGCTGCCGAGAGAGACAGCGAGCCCGCCGGCGGCGATGCTCGCGCAGCCGCGGCGGTCGATGCGGACGTACCTGCTGGCGCCGCTCGTGGCGCTGGGGCTCACGGGGTTGGGGCTGGGCATTGCGCTGGGACTCCGAGCGATGAGCGGGGACGCGTCGGAGCCGGCGGCCTCCGCGGAGCCGGCCGAGAGCGTGACGGCGAGCGCGGCGCCGGCGAGCGCGGCGCCGCCGGCCAAGGCGGCCGCCGCGGTGCCGCCGGCCAAGGCGGCCGCCGCGGCGCCCGCGCCGGAGACGACGGCAAGCGCCACGGCGGCGAGCTCGGCCGAGGCGCCCACGGAGGTGCAGGCGCCCGCGGAGGTGCAGGCGCCCGCGGAGGCCGAAGCGTCGTCGAAGGAGCCGCGGCCAGAAGCGGCGAGGCCAGCGCCGGTGAGGACCGCGCCGGCGGGGACAGAGGACGACGAGGACATCTACGAGATGCCGAAGCGGCAGAAGCCGTCGTTTCTGCGGGTGCTGGCGGAAGAGAAGAAGAAGGCGGCGCCGGCACAGAAGACGGCGCCGGCACCGAAGGCGGCGCCTGCGAAACAAGGGGGCGCGAAGCCAGCGGGCCCGTGTCCGACCGTGGGGTGCAGGCCGTTCTAGTCGCTGATGGAGAGAGGTCTTGGATATGGGCATCAACAAGGACAGCGACGACATCCGGGAGTACCTGCCGGATCTGGCAAGCATCCAGCGGGAGGCGGATCCAGCGGTGGCGGAGCGGAAGCTGCAGCAGGCGCTGGACAACCCGGAGCTGGACCGAGCGCTGTCCGAGATGCAGCAGCAGAAGCCGACAGGGCAGCCGCTGTTCCAGTTCCCGGTGGTGCCGGCGCTGCCCAAGGGACAGGCAGTGCCGCAGGATGCGGCGGCGACGCAGCACGTTGCGGTGGCGCCGCGGGGCGCAGCACCGCCGCCGCTGCCGCACGGAGCGGTGGCGGCGCAGCACGGAGCGGTGATGCCGCACGGAGCGGTGATGCCGCACGGAGCGGTGATACCGCAGGGCGCAGGGCCGCCGCCGCTGCCGCACGGAGCGGTGATGCCGCAGGGAGCGGTGGCGGCGCAGCGGCGTGCGCCGGTGCCGCACGGAGCGGTGGCGGCGCAGCACGGAGCGGTGGCGGCGCAGCACGGAGCGGCGGTGCCGCTGTACGGTGGCGCGGCGGCGCCGCAGTACGGTGGCGCGGCGGCGCCGCAGTACGGCGGGGCGGCGGCGGTGCCGCGTGGTGGCGTGGTTCCGCAGAACGCGGCGGCGCAACCGGGCGCGCTGGTGTCGCACGGCGCGACGGCGCCGAGCCAGTGGGCGGACCGGGGGCTGCCGCCGATCGACAAGGCGCTGCTGCCGTCGTCGTTGCTGCCCGTGACGCCGCTGCCGGTCGCGACACCGAAGCCGCCGGCCGGCGCGCAGGCGGCCGCCGGGGGCCGGTGGAGCAGGAGGTGGTGGATCGTGGCGCTCGCGTTGCTGGCGCTGAGCATGCCGTTCGTGACGCTGGCGATCGTGCGACGACAGGCGCCGCCGAAAGAGAAAGAGCCAGCGCCGCGGTCGAGCGGGGCGCCCGCGCGGAGCGCGGTGGTGGCGCCGGTGGCCTCGGAGCTGTCGCCGCCGGCAGCGCCGGCGCCGCCGGAGGCGGTCGAGCCAAGCCTCGACGATGTGGCGATCGAGAGCGACCCGCCCGCGCCTGCGTCTGCGCCGCTGGCACCTGCGCCGCCGGCGCGTGCGGCGCCGCGCCCGGCGCCGGTCGCGCCGGTACCGGTCGCGCCGGTGCCGGCCGACAACCAGCTCAACGAAGATTGGATGCAGTGAAACCGAGTGGAGCCGTGATGATGAACTGCCGATCCCTTGCCTTGTTGTTCACTGCGGCGACCGTGATCGCCGCCCCTGACATCGCCGCTGCGCAGCCTGCGGCGCCGCAGGAAGCCTCTTCCAGCGCCGATGCGGCGAAGCGCGCCGATGCGCTCGTCCAGAAAGCGGGACGTCTCTACTCGGACGGGAAGTACCAAGAAGCTGAGGCGGAGCTTCAGTCGGCGTGGGAGCTGAATCCGACGTTCGACGTGGCGTACAACCTCGGGAACACGAAGTACCAGCTGAAGAAGCACAAGGAAGCAGCGCAGTACCTTTCATTCGCGCTGCGGCACTGGCCACTGCTCAAAGTCGTAGCGAAGCTGAAGCCGACGGCGGAGAAGCGGCTGGCGGAGTCGCGAGCGCAGGTGGGAGCGCTCGTGGTGACGGCGGGCGTGGCGGGGGCGGAGGTGACGGTGGACGGCAAGGCTGTGGGGAAGGCGCCGCTGGAAGGAGAGGTGTTCGTCGAGCCAGGCGAGCACCGGGTGGAGGTGAGGCTGGAGGGGTATGGGCCGGCAAGCAAGACGGTGAAGGTCGCCAAGGGAGGGACGGCGGTGGCGGCGCTGGCGTTGCCGCCGCTGAAGAGCGAGGCGCAGGAGACGGCGCCGGTCGCCAATGCGGCCGAGGGGGGGAGCGCGCCGGGCGCCGCTGCGGGGGCGCCCGTGGCGGAGATGCCGCCCGCGGCGCCGGCGTATCCGGGGCCGGAACCGCAAAAGCGGAGCTGGGTGCCGGTGATCGCGCTGGGGGCGGCGAGCGTGGTCGGGCTGGCCGTCGGCGTCACGACGACGGTGCTGTCGAGAAATTCGCGGAGTGACGCGGAGGGATATCGAGAGCAGATCCGGCAGGCGAACGGACGGTGCATCGAGCCGCCGAGCGATTTGAACGACATATGCCGCGACGTGGAGAGCGAGGCGGAGCGCGCGGCACGATTCGGCACGGTGTCCGTGATCGGCTACGCGGCGTCGGGGGCGCTGGCGGTCGCTGCGGTCACATATGCGCTCTGGCCTCGGCGCGCCGCACCGGCGGCGCATGAAGTGCGCGTGTTGCCCCAGACGAACGTCGGTGGGGGCGGTGTCGTCGTCGTGGGAGCGTGGTGAGCGGGGCGATGGTGAACACAATGAAGAACAGGCGGGTGACGTGGTTGATGAGCTGGGGCGCAGCATCGGTGATCGCGAGCGGCTGCGACTATCTGTCGATCGGGCTCGACAACGACTGCGAGTTCCTGCTCACGTGTCCTAGTTTCCTCAGCGGTGGTGGTGCCGGCGGCGGCACGCCTGAGGAGTGCGTTCCAAGTGAGGCGAAGGCCTCTGTGAGCGATTCGTGCGGCGTGTTCGTGTCGGCGAGCGGTAATGACGACGGCGCCGGGACGAAGGCGGAACCCGTGAAGACGCTAAGTAAGGCGATCGCGCTGGCGGCGAAGCAGGAAAGCGCGGTGTACGCATGCGCGGAGGAGTTCAAGGAGGCGGCAGAGATACCCGCGGGCGTGTCAATCTTCGGCGGCCTCGACTGCGCGAACGGCTGGCGCTGGGACGGCGAGGAGAAGAAGACGACCGTGGCGCCGACCGAAGAGGCGATCGCGCTGAAGGTGATGCGAGGCGAGGGGACGGCGAGGATCGAAGACGTGTCGGTGCGTGCTGCGGATGCGCAGGAGGCGGGAGCGTCATCGATCGCGGTGCTGGTGGATGGCGCGGAGGCGGAACTGGTGCGGTGCGAGCTGATCGCCGGGAACGGGGCGGACGGCGCGGAGGGAGAGGATGCGCCGAGCGAGGTGCCGGCGCAGGCGTCGGCTGGGAACGCCGGAACCGATGCGTGCAGCGATCTGGATACGTCAGGAGCGCCGGATGAGACGCTGCCAGGAGGAGCGCAGGTGGAAAGCGTGTGCGGCGGCGATGCGCTGTCCATCGGCGGAGAGGGGGGCGCTGGCAGGGTGAACAACGGCGGCGGTGGACAGGTCGGAGAGCCTGGCGCGCTCGGCGCAGCAGGCTCTGGAGAGCCCGCGGCAGGCGATTGGAGCTGTGCCGCCGGTGGTACCGGCCAAGGCGGTGATAACGGCCCCGCCGGTGATAGCGGTCTCGCGGCGAGCGACCTCGGCGCATTGAGCTCGTCGGGTTACGCGGGCGTGAGCGGCGGTGCCGGTAAAGCGGGCAAGCCTGGTCAAGGTGGAGGCGGCGGAGGCGGCGCAAAGGGCGGCGCGGCGATCTGCGCAGGCGGCATGCGAGGAGCCGGAGCGAGCGGAGGCAGCGGCGGACCCGGCGGCTGCGGCGGGCTACCCGGGCAAGGCGGCGGAGCGGGCGGAGCGAGCATCGCGCTGGCGAGCGTGGAGGGGAAGGTGACGCTGACGGACTGCGTGTTGAAGGCGGGCAACGGAGGCAAGGGAGGCGCAGGCGGCGACCTTCAACCGGGCGGGCTGGGTGGCCTCGGCGGAGTCGGCGGCACGGGCATGGGCGGCTCGAAAGCCGCGTGCGATGGAGGAAAGGGCGGCCAGGGAGGCAACGGCGGCCCTGGAGGAGGAGGCCTCGGGGGGCCGTCGCTTGCGATCGCGTACCGAGGCGAGGCGGTGAAGCAGGAAGGACAGACGATGCTGATGCCCGGCACGGCGGGCGGGGGCGGGCCCGGCGGAAGCGCCAACGTGCTGGAAAACGCGGGCGCCGAAGGCACGGCAGCGACGGAGCAAGCGTTTCCGTGAGCGAGCGGTGAGATCGCGGCGGGCGTCCTCGAGAGCGACGCCCGCGCCGCCGCGGGATGGAGCGGAAGGAGGTGGTGGCGATCGCATGGATGCGATCGAAGGGGAGAGGTGCCCCCCGAGGGGGACGTGTGCGGCGGCGAGCAGGGGTGCTGGAGCGCTGCGACCGGTGAGAGCTGGGGAAGGGAGGACGGCCGTATGATTTCGTGACAATTCTGCGTGGCTGAGCGTAACCCGGCGAAAGGACATCAATTTCTGGGAGAAACCTCTTGGCAAGCTCCTCCGGTATCGGCAGAATCCGTGCCGTCCGCCCAAGGAGTACCCATGCCGCTGCACCGGAAGTCACGCCGAGACGAGATACCTGCCTCTGGTGCGCACCGCAGCCTGAACATGGCGGGGAAGTGGGAGCGGATGTGGCTACGGAAGCTCGGCCTCGAGGACGTGGCATGGGACCCGGAGCCGTACTGCGAGCACTGCATCGCGAGGCGAGCGGCTCGCGGAGAGATGGTGAGGAGCTGGTGCGGCCGTCGGGGAGCCGTCCGAAACAGCTGATGAGCCTCGGCTGAGTGAAGACCCCACCCACGGCGGGTGGTGCAAGAGGGCGGAGCAAGCGCCGCGGCAAGCTGACGCTGGTGAAGCTTGAGCGATCGGCGCGCCTCGAGCGCAAGGATTGTTGAGTGAACGGCGCCGCTTCGAGGGCGCCGGTTCGAGCGAGCCTCTGTTGACGGTCCGCGCGCGCTGACAACGTGCGACAGCGCCGTGATGCGCTGCGACATCGATGGAATCCGGCGCACCGCGGGCGCGGTGCGCCCTGACTCGGCTCGTCGTTGCGACGAGCGCGCGAGGTGGATGATGGTGTGCCCAACGCTTGCTATCGAGGCAGGGGCGGATGCTCCTGTGTCGAGGCGTCGTGCGAGGAGCGAGGAGAGCTTTGAGGCGTTGCCTTGTCTGGGGCTGTTTCTGGTCGCCGGTGACTTCGGCGGAGAGTCGGTGTCCCGCACTGCGGTTGAGATGGTGCACACACATCTTGAAATCGAAAAAGACAACCCAGGCGGTGTCTGTGCTGATGAGATGACTGCGCCGAGATGCCGGGATGAAGTGCGGCTGATGATGAGCCCGTGTCGAACGAGCGGATGTCGTGCCGAGAGCGACTGCCCGGAGCCGGGAGGGCATGGCGCGCAGATGAGGTTCGCTGGTGTGCTGCTCGCGCCGGGGGCGGCGTACATGGCCTATGTTGGCGACATGCGCGTCTATCGATTTCGCGGCGGGAAGCTGAAGGAGCGGACGCGTGATGACGCTGTGCTTGACGGTGGGATGTTGGACGGAGCGATCTCGCCGGATGCGTTGGCGATGCTGGTCCAACATGCGAATGCAGCGACGCGCGCGCTGGGCTGCGAGGCGGCGGTGGAGATGAAGACTCAGGTCGAGAGCACCGAGCCAGGCGACCTCTTCCTCGTGTGCTCGGGCGGTGTCTGGGGGGCGATGCCCGAGCACCGCATCACCGGCATTCTTGCAGCGCATCAGGGGCTGCGCTTCGCAGCGAGCCTGCTGATGGACTGCGCTCATGAGCACGGCGAGCCTGAGCACGCCATGTGCATCCTGGCGCGCGTCGGCGGCATGTGACTCGGGGTTGGCCTTTTTGTGGCTTATGGGAATCCTCGATTTCGGCTTCGATCGCGCGACTGGCGGTCGATCTCGCGCCGCTCTGGCCGGGGAAGACTTGGTAGGAATTCACTCGAACGTGCTGATCCGGTGGGGGCTCGCGGAACCGAGTTTCGTGCTTGGGAAAATCCGCCCCATCATGACCGGGCCCTTGCGTCCCCCGCGCCCTCGCGGTCCTCTTGTCTTCCGTCATCCCAATGCCCCCGCGAACATCGATATCGCGAGGGAGAAGGTACGGGATCGGGCAAGGGACCCCTCCCGTCCCGCGCGTAGCGCGGGACATGGGAGGGGCGGGCGGCGCACAGGCGCGAAGCGCCGAGCACCGACCGGGGGTGGGCAACTTTGTATTCGTGTCTTTTTCTCATGTTTCATTTCTCCATTCCTGCACACGCGATGTGTTGCTTTGCGGACGCGCTGGAGGTGCTGCGTGCGCACGTCGTGGAAGCGCCTGCGGCGCCGTCGCGTCACGCGGCGCAGGTGATCCCGCGGGCGCTGGACGGGGCGGTGCTGAAGGCGCTGGCGAAGCTGCCGGAGCACCGCTTCCAGAGCGCCGAGGCGTTCGCGGAGGAGCTCGCGCGGATCGGGGCTGGGCTGGGGGTGGAGGAAGAGAGCGGGGCGGGGACGGCGGGAGCAGGGGGAGGCGGGCGGATGGCGGGGGCGAGGGGCGAGGGAGGGGAGGGGGAAGCGGCGTGGGAGCCGGAGAGCGGGGCGTGGTTCGAAGCGATGCCGTCGGGCGGCGGAGAGGCGGGAGCCGGGGGGCTGGTGGAGGCGGCCGCGGAGGAGGGTGCGGCGGGGGTGGACGCGCGGCTGTTCGCGGTGCTGACGCTGGCGAGCACGGTGGTGTTCTCGGTGCTGGGGGTGCTGGCGCTGCGCGGCCTGGGGGCGTGGTGATGGCGCGAGGACCGCTCCAGGCCGGAGACGTGTTCCTTGACTACCGTGTGACGGAGTTGATCGACGCGGGCGGGATGGGGGAGGTGTACCGAGCGGTGGAGGACTACTCGGAAGACGTTGTGGCGATCAAGTGCATGTCGCCGCGGCACGTGAGGAGAGAGGACTTCGCGAGGCGTTTCCGGCAGGAGTGCAAGTTCTATCCGAAGCTGAAGCACCCGAACATCGTGCGGATGAGGAAGGCCGGGGTGTCGCCAGAGCACGTGGCGTACATCGTGATGGATTACCTCGAAGGGAGGACGCTGAGGAAGCTGCTGACCAAGGCGTACCGACTCGATTTTTTGAGCGCGATGCACGTGATGCTGCAGGTGGCGGACGCGATGACGTTCGTGCACTCGAAGGGGATATGGCACCGTGATCTGAAGCCCGAGAACATCATGGTGGGGACGAAGGCGGACGCGAAAGGGCACGTGTGGCTGCTGGACTTCGGGATAGCGAAGTTCGCGGACGGGGGGATGAACACGGACGACCTGCCGGACGTGGGGACGGTGAGGTACATCTCGCCGGAGCAGGTGAAGCTGCTGTACGGGGCGTCGAAGAAGGCGGAGCGAGCGAAGCCTGACGGTCGAACGGACATCTACGCGTTCGGGGCGATCTTCTACGAGGTGCTGACAGGCAAGCACCTGTTCCTGGACGACAGCGAGCCGGCGACGGCGGAGGAGACGCTGACGGGGCACCTTGTTGCGGCGCCAGAGCCGGTGCACGAGATCGTGCCGGATTGCCCGGAGTTCGTGTGGCCGGTGGTGTCGCGCTGCATCGCGATCGACGTGGAGGAGCGGTACGCGAAGTTCGACGAGGTGGCGCGAGATCTGCGGTCGCTGCTGAGGGACACGGTGCCGGCAGGACACGTGCTGGCGCGACGGCTGGCGCAGGAGCGGATGAAGGCGGAGCGTGAGGCGGCGTTCGCGGGGGTGGAGCTGGAGGACAGCGCGCCGGTGAGCGGGAGCGGAGAGGCGGCGGGGAGGCTGGCGGGCGAGGAAGAGACGGAGGAGGCGCGGGCGCGGGGCGAGAGCGAGGGGGGCGGGATGGCGGGGGCGAGCGAGGAAGAAGAGGGAGGGAAGAGGGCGCGGCGGGTGGCGCACGGGGAGACGGCGCGGGTGGCGCACGGGGAGACGGCGCCGCTGGCGCAGTTCGTGGCACCGGCGAGCGCGCTGCCGTTCGCGGCGGCGTCGAGGGCGCGGGCGCGCTCGCTGCGGGGGCTCGGGGTGGGGTACACGGAGCCGTTGCCGTCGACGCTGCCGGCGCTGAGGCCGCGGGAAGCCGCGGGGCCGGTGAGGACGGGGCGGGAAGCCACCGCGGTGCTGGCGGGAGCGTGGGCGGAGAGGAGCGCGCAGAGGACCGCACCGCCGGAGGCGGGGGCGGGGGCGCAGCACCACGCGGCGCCGTTGCCGCAGGCGGGAGCGCAGTACTACGCAGCGCCGCCGTTGTTGCCGGTGATGGAGTCGCAGCGAGCGGTGCCGCCGCCGCCAGCGGAGGCGGGGGCGCAGTACTACGCGGGGCCGCCGTTGCCGCAGGCGGGAGCGCAGCACCACGCGGCGCCGGCGTTGCCGGCGATGGAGTCGCAGCGAGCATCGGCGCCGCAGTTGCCCTGGAGGGAGGCGCAACGAGCGGCGGCGGCGGCGCCGCCGGAGGTCGGATCGCCGTACGTGACGCCGGAGCTGCGCGCGATTGCGGCGCGGTACGTGATGCCGGCGTTGCCGGTGATGGAGCCGCCGCGAGCGGGAACGACGCCGCTGCCTGTCGCAGGGCGGCCGACGGCGCCGAGGGAGGTTGCAGCACCGGCGATGCAACCGGCGGGATCGCTGCCGAGAGAGACAGCGAGCCCGCCGGCCGCGATGCTCGCGCAGCCGCGGCGGTCGATGCGGGTGTACTTGCTGGCGCCGCTTGTGGCGCTGGGGCTCACGGGGTTGGGGCTGGGCGCTGCGCTGGGACTCCGAGCGATGAGCGGGGACGCGTCGGAGCCGGCGGCCTCCGCGGAGCCGGCCGAGAGCGAGACGGCGAGCGTGGCGCCGGCGAATGTCGCGCCGGCGAGCGCGGCGCCGCCGGCAAAGGCGGCCGCCGCGGCGCCCGCGCCGGAGATGACGGCAAGCGCCGCGGCGGCGAGCTCGGCCGAGGCGCCCGCGGAGGTGCAGGCGCCTGCGGAGGTGCAGGCGCCTGCGGAGGTGCAGGCGCCTGCGGAGGTGCAGGCGCCCGCGGAGGCCGAAGCGTCGTCGAAGGAGCCGCCGGCAGCGCCGGCGAGGCCAGCGCCGGTGAGGACCGCGCCGGCGGAGCCCGAGGACGACGAGGACATCTACGAGATGCCGAAGCGGCAGAAGCCGTCGTTTCTGCGGGTGCTGGCGGAAGAGAAGAAGAAGGCGGCGCCTGCACAGAAGGCGGCGCCTGCACAGAAGGCGGCGCCGGCACAGAAGGCGGCGCCGGCGAAACAAGGGGGCGCGAAGCCAGCGGGCCCGTGTCCGACCGTCGGGTGCAGGCCGTTCTAGTCGCTGAGGAGAGAGGTCTTCGACCATGGGCAGCAACAAAGACAGCGACGATATCCGGGAGTACCTGCCGGATCTGGCGAGCATCCAGCGGGAGGCGGATCCGGCGGTGGCGGAGCGGAAGCTGCAGCAGGCGCTGGACAACCCGGAGCTGGACCGAGCGCTGTCCGAGATGCAGCAGCAGAAGGCGGTAGGGCAGCCGCTGTTCCAGTTCCCGGTGGTGCCGGCGCTGCCCAAGGGGCAGGCGATGCCGCAGGGGGCAGGGCCGCCGCAGCGAGCGGTGCCGCCGCCGCTGCCGGTGATGGAGACGCAGCGCTCGGTGATGCGGCCGCTGCCGGTGATGGAGACGCAGCGCTCGGTGACGCAGCAGGGCGCAGCGCCGCAGCACGGACCGATGATGCCGCAGGGAGCGGTGACGCAGCAGAGCGCGGTGATGCCGCAGCACGTCGGGGTGATGCCGCCGGGCGGAGCGCCGCCGCAGCGCGGGTCGGCGCCGTCCGGAGCGCCGGTGCCGCTGTACGGTGGTGCGGCGGCGCCGGTGTACGGCGGTGCGGCGGCGCCGGTGTACGGCGGTGCGGCGGCGGTGCATGGATCGGCGGTGCCGCGTGGTGCCGTGGTTGGGCCGAGCGCAGCGGTGCAGCAGGGCGCGCCGGCGTCGCACGGCGCGATGGGGCCGAGCCAGTGGGCGGACCGGGGGCTGCCGCCGATCGACAAGGCGCTGCTGCCCTCGTCGTTGCTGCCCGTGACGCCGCTGCCGGTCGCGACACCGAAGCCGCCGGCCGGCACGCAGGCGGCCACCGGGGGCCGGTGGAGGAGGCGGTGGTGGGTCGTGGCGCTCGCGTTGCTGGCGCTGAGCATGCCGTTCGTGACGCTGGCGATCGCGCGACGACAGGCGCCGCCGAAAGAGAAAGAGCCAGCGCCGCGGTCGAGCGGGGCGCCGGCGCGGAGCGCGGTGGTGGCGCCGGTGGCCTCGGAGCTGTCGCCGCCGGCCACGCCGGCGCCGCCGGAGGAGGTCGAGCCAAGCCTCGACGATGTGGTGATCGAGAGCGACCCGCCCGCGCCTGCGTCTGCGCCGCTGGCACCTGCGCCGCCGGCGCGTGCGGCGCCGCGCCCGGCGCCGGTCGCACCGGTGCCGGCCGACAACCAGCTCAACGAAGATTGGATGCAGTGAAACCGAGTGGAGCCGTGATGATGAACTGCCGACCCCTTGCTTTGTTGTTCACTGCGGCGACCGTGATCGCCGCCCCTGACATCGCCGCTGCGCAGCCTGCGGCGCCGCAGGAAGCCTCTTCCAGCGCCGATGCGGCGAAGCGCGCCGATGCGCTCGTCCAGAAAGCGGGACGTCTCTACTCGGACGGGAAGTACCAAGAAGCTGAGGCGGAGCTTCAGTCGGCGTGGGAGCTGAATCCGACGTTCGACGTGGCGTACAACCTCGGGAACACGAAGTACCAGCTGAAGAAGCACAAGGAAGCAGCGCAGTACCTTTCATTCGCGCTGCGGCACTGGCCACTGCTCAAAGTCGTAGCGAAGCTGAAGCCGACGGCGGAGAAGCGGCTGGCGGAGTCGCGAGCGCAGGTGGGAGCGCTCGTGGTGACGGCGGGCGTGGCGGGGGCGGAGGTGACGGTGGACGGCAAGGCTGTGGGGAAGGCGCCGCTGGAAGGAGAGGTGTTCGTCGAGCCAGGCGAGCACCGGGTGGAGGTGAGGCTGGAGGGGTATGGGCCGGCAAGCAAGACGGTGAAGGTCGCCAAGGGAGGGACGGCGGTGGCGGCGCTGGCGTTGCCGCCGCTGAAGAGCGAGGGGCAGGAGACGGCGCCGGTCGCCCATGCGGCCGAGGGGGGGAGCGCGCCGGGCGCCGCTGCGGGGGCGCCCGTGGCGGAGATGCCGCCCGCGGCGCCGGCGTATCCGGGGCCGGAACCGCAAAAGCGGAGCTGGGTGCCGGTGATCGCGCTGGGGGCGGCGAGCGTGGTCGGGCTCGGCGTGGGGATCGGGACGACGGTTGCGTCGAACGCTGCGAGCGATGATGTCGACGTGCAGGGGCGGGCCATCCTCGATGCAGGCGGGCAGTGCAAGCAGCCGCCGAGCGCGTTCGTCGACAATTGCTCGAAGCTGTATGACGCCGGCTCACGGCAGGAAACGTTCGGCAACGCGGCACGAGTAGCGTACGTGGCATCCGGTGTGCTGGTCGTCGCCGCGGTGACTTATGCCCTGTGGCCTCGGGCGGAGGCGCGGGTAGCGACGCCAGTGCGCGTGTTGCCCGATGTGGGTGCTCATAGCGCAGGGATCACCCTGCTCGGCGTTTGGTAACGAGCTCCAGAGAGAAGATGATGAGAAGCCAGACGAAGCAGCGGGTATGGGCGATCGTGGGGACCGCCATCATGGCCACCGGTTGTAATGCGCTGTGGCTCGATGTGACAGGGGACTGTACGCGAATGCTGACGTGCGACCACTTCGTTCAAGCCGGCAGTGGCGGCGGGACGCCAGCGAGCTGCGTGCCGAGCGAGAACGCGGATGCGGTAGGGGACGCCTGCGGCGTGTTCGTGTCGGTGAGCGGCAACGACAAAGGCACCGGGACGAAGGCGGAGCCCATGAAGACGCTGAGTGCGGCGATCGCGCGGGTCGCGGGGCAGCAGGGCGCGGTGTATGCGTGCGCTGAGGAGTTCACGGAGGCGGCGGAGGTGCCCGCAGGCGTGTCAATCTTCGGCGGCCTCGACTGCGCGAACGGCTGGCGCTGGGACGGCGAGGAGAAGAAGACGACCGTGGCGCCGACCGAAGAGGCGATCGCGCTGAAGGTGATGCGAGGCGAGGGGACGGCGAGGATCGAAGACGTGTCGGTGCGTGCTGCGGATGCGCAGGAGGCGGGAGCGTCATCGATCGCGGTGCTGGTGGATGGCGCGGAGGCGGAACTGGTGCGGTGCGAGCTGATCGCCGGGAACGGGGCGGACGGCGCGGAGGGAACGGATGCGCCGAGCGAGGTGCCGGCGCAGGCGTCGGCTGGGAACGCCGGAACCAACGCGTGCAGCGACCTGGATACATCAGGAGCGCCTGATGAGACGCTACCAGGAGGAGCGCAGGTGGAAAGCGCGTGCGGCGGCGATGCGCTGTCCATCGGCGGCGAGGGCGGCGCTGGCAGGGTGAACAACGGCGGCGATGGTGCGACCAGCCAAGGCACTGCCGAGACAGGACGTGGTGGCCTCGGTGAACCAGCAAGTGCTGCTTGGGATTGTGCTGGCGATGAACCTAACGGTCGCGGCGATGATGGAGTGAGCGGCCCCCCCGGCGAATTCGGCCCCGCGGCGAGCGGTCTCGGCGCGTTGAGCTCATCCGGTTACGCGGGCGTGAGCGGCGGTGCCGGCGGACCGGGCAAGCCCGGTCAAGGCGGCGGCGGAGGCGGGGGCGCGAAGGGCGGCGCGGCGATCTGCTCAGGCGCCGTGCCAGGAGCTGGAGCGAGCGGAGGCAGCGGCGGACCTGGCGGCTGCGGCGGGCTGCCTGGGCAAGGCGGTGGAGCCGGCGGAGCGAGCATCGCGCTGGCGAGCGTGGAGGGGAAGGTGACGCTGACGGACTGCGTGCTGACGGCAGGCAACGGAGGCAAGGGAGGCGCAGGCGGCGACCTTCAACCGGGCGGGCTCGGTGGCCTCGGCGGCGTCGGAGGCACGGGCATGGGCGGCTCGAAAGCCGCGTGCGCTGGCGGGCAGGGAGGCCAGGGAGGCAACGGCGGCCCTGGAGGAGGAGGTCTCGGCGGGCCGTCGCTTGCGATCGCGTACCGAGGGGAGGCGGTGAAGCAGGAAGGGCAGACGACGCTGATGCCCGGCACAGCGGGCGCGGGCGGGCCCGGCGGAAGCAGCAACGTGTTGGAGAACGCGGGAGCCGAAGGCACGGCAGCGACGGAGCAAGCGTTTCCGTGAGCGAGCGGTGAGGTAGCGGGCGTCGTTGAGAGCGGCGCCCGCACCGCCGCGGGATGGAGCGGAAGGAGGTGGTGGCGATCGCGCGGAGCGCGATCGAAGGGGAGAGGTGCGTCCCGAGGGGGACGTGTGCGGCGGCGAGCAGGGGTGCTGGAGCGTTGCCATCGGCGAGGGCTGCGGAAAGTGGAGACGACCGTATGATTTTATGACAATTCCAGATGGGTTGTTGCTGGACCGTTCAAACCGCGGAAATCTGAACAGCCCGGCCGACCCCTGAGCGGGTGGCCGGGCTGCCGGGCAACGCCTACTTCTTCTTGTTCTTCGGCACCCCGTCGTCTCGCGGAGACGGTGCTCGCCGGCCGGCGTGCTCCTTGGCTTCGCGCAACCGGTAGCTCTCCCCCTCGATCGCGATCACGTCGGCATGATGGATCACCCGGTCGATGAGCGCGGTGGCGCACGTCGCGTTCGGGAAGACCGTCGGCCAGTCGCTAAACGCGAGATTGGTGGTGAGCACAAGGCTCTTCTTCTCGTACCGCCGGCTCACCACCTGAAAGAGCAGGTCGGCGTTGCGGTTGTCGAAGGCGAGGTAGCCGACCTCGTCGAGCACGAGCAGGCTGATCTTCGCGTAGTGCTTCAAGCGACGGTCGAGGGCACGTGAGGACTCCTGTGAGCCCAGATCGAGCAGGAGCTGCGCGGCGGTGACGAAGAGGACCGAGTGGCCCATCAGGACGGCCTGGTGCGCGAGATTCTGGGCGATCATCGTCTTTCCCAGGCCTTGCGGGGCGGCGAGCACGATGTTGCGCGCGGCGGCGAGATAGCCCCCGCCGAGCGAGTGCTCGACGAGCTCGCGGTCGATCTTCGTCGGCCAGGCCCAGTCGTAGTCGATCATCGGCTTGAAGCGGCCGAGATGGCTGTCCGAGAAGCGCCGCTCCAGGCTGCGCCTCACGCGGTCCTTCTCGTCGAGATCGACGACCCGTTCGAGCAGCTGCACCGGGCTCCAGCGCTCTTTCGTTGCCAGGGCGATGAGATCGTCGAGCCCCGCGCCGGTGGCGCGGAGCCCGAGGTCGTCAAGACGTTCTGCGAGATCACTCATGACGCTCCTCCGGGTCGCTGGCGCCGAGCGCGTCGTAGCGGCCGAGCGCGTGCGGCGTGATCCGCAGTCCGTGGATTCGCGGATCGTCGGACATGACGTGTTCGAGCGGCGGCGGGGCCCCGGCGGCGCGCGTCGCCTGATCGAGCACGTGCGCGACCGACTGGGCCGAGAGCGCGCCGCGCCCGAACGCATCGGCGATCGCCCCATCGAGGGGCGCCGCGCCGAATCGATCGAGCAGCCGCAGCAGCCGAGACGTGGTGCCACCGAGGTGCCCGCCCCGCAGCGCAATGGCGTCGAGAAACGCCTCGGCATGGGCGCAGGCGGTGCGCAGACGGTCGCGCCCGCGCAGCTCGTGCGCGTGGCGCTTGTGGTCGGCGAGCGTCTGGAGGTGCGTCGGGTCCTCCACGGTTTGAAGCCGATCGTAGGAGCGGCGGTGATGGGCGACGACGGTCTTGCCGTCGACAATCCGGACACTCTCCTCCGAGGCGATCAGCGTGAGCGGCTTGCGCACGAGAGCGTGCGGGATCGAGTAGTCGTTGAGGTCGAAGCGGAGGTACGGCGTCTTGCCCGAAGCCGCCGGTCGCACCAGATCGCTCTCGAAGGCATGTTGCGGCAGCGGCAGCAGGCGCGGCCGCTCCTCGGTGAGCGCCTCGGCGACCAGGCGTCCGTCGGGATCGCCGGGGACGCGGCGTGTGTGGGCGACGGCCGCGATCCAGGCGGCAAGCTGCGTGTTGAGGTCGGCCACCGAGGAGAACGAGCGAGCGTCGAAGAAAGAGTAGCGCAGGTAGCGAATGGCCCTCTCGACCTTGCCCTTCTCGTTTCCCCGGTACGGCGCGCAGGGCTTGGTGGCAAAGTGGTAGTGGCCCGCGAGCTCGAGCAGACGAGGATGAAAGCGAATGATGTCTCCCTGCCGCTCGAGCACGGCCGTCTTGAGGTTGTCGTAGAGCAGCGCCCGTGGCACGCCGCCGAGCGCCTCGAAGGCGCGCATGTGGCAGCGGACGAAGCTCTCCAGCGTCTGGTCGAGGGTGAAGTAGGCGTAGACGGCGCGCGACCACCCGAGTACCATCACGAAGCACGACAGCGCTCGCTTGGCCCTGCCAACGAGGAGGGTCCCAAAGCATCCCCAGTCCACCTGGGCCTGCTCCCCCGGCAGGGTGCGCAGGCGAAAGAACGCCTCGTGGTGCGAAGAGGGTCGGATGGCGCGCACGTACCGGCGCAGCTGCACCACCGAGCCTGCGTAGCCACGGGACGTGATCATGTCGTAGAGCCGGGTGGAGAGCAGCTTCGGGTGGTCCTTGAGCGTGAGCTGGATAAAGCTCTTGTAGGGATCGAGGACCGAAACGTGCGCTCGGTACTGGGTGTTGACGAAGCGCGTCGCATCGATGGCGAGGCGCACGGTGTCGTGGTGGACGCCCAGCTCGGCGGCGATCGTCCCCACCTTCCAGTGCTCGGCGAAGTAGAGCCTTCGCATGCGGGAGCGCAGCTCTTCCGAGATCATCGCGACACCTCTCCGATCAGCAGTCGCTCGAGATCATGAAAGCGGCCCATCCCCGCGATCCCCGGCCGTCTTCGCCTTCGCCCGGCGACGGGGACCCAGGCGACGGTGAACAGCGGATCGATTCCGTGGTCGGTCAACCGATCTCGACAGAGACTCGAGTCGCACGAAGTCCGCTCGTCGTCCGCAGCGAGCGCAGCGTGGACGTGCATCCCCTGCCAGAGCGCGATCGCCTCCAGGAGCGTCGCGAGCGCGCGCGGGTGCGAGGGGTCGCGGCGCAGCCTCGCCTTCAGGAGCGTCTCGCCCGCGCCGTGCATCGCCAGCACCCGCGTCGCGGTCGGGCCCGGGGCGATTCCCATCCAGATCGAACTCATGGCTCTTCTCCTCGCCGGCGCTCGCGCCCCTCGACACGAGGAGCGAATCGGCCGGCGAGGGGAGAGTCGCGGGTGGGGCAACTTCTCGGGTAGCAGCGTCCGTTACAATCGTCGCGCGCTCCTTCCGGAGCTGTCGGACCCGGAGCAACGTCATGTGCTTGCCCTCCGGACTCCTCCAGTAGCGCTGCGCGCTCTCATGCCGCGCCAGCCGACGCCGGAGGTCCTTGCACACGGCCCCGCAGTACCAGTCGCCGCGGTCGCACCGCGGACAGAGGTAAAAGAGCCGAGCGCAGGCCGGATTTGCGCACTGAACCTGGCGAACGGAGTCCATCCCGCACCGAGCGGAAAGTTGGCCGAGCCGGGTGGACCGTGCGACACCACAAGGCGTCGACCGCGTCCATCCGCGAACGACCGAGGGCTCGGAGCGGCGAACTCCGGGCCCTCATTCTTTCTGCGGGCCCGAGCATGCGCCTCCTCCGCGACCTGGGCCAAGCCGGCGGTTGCGCCTGCCCTGGGCGCCGCGAGCGCCCGGAGGCGGTGACCTTCCCGCTTCCTCCGCCGATCAGCTCGTCGCCACCACCACGCCCGAAACGATCGCGGTGACCCTGGGGGGTGACGAACGACTCACCCAGCGCTCGGGCTGTCCGGAATTCCGCGGTTTGCAGCGAGCGCCAACAATGGGTGAGCGTAAGTCGGCGAAAAGACATCCGTTTCCAGAAGAAACCCCTTGGCATGCTCCTTCGGTATTGGCAGAATCCGTGCCGTCCGTCCAAGGAGTACCCATGTCGATGCGCCGGAAGTCCCGTCGAGACGCGATGCCTCCCTCTGGTGTGCGCTCCAGCCTGAGGATGGGAGAGTGGGAGCGGGAATGGGTACGGAAGCTCGGCCTCGAGGACATCGCGTGGGACCCGGAGCAGTACTGCGTGCACTGCATCGCCAAGCGAGCGGCTCGCGGAGAGATGGTGAGGAGCTGGTGCCGCCGTCGGGGAGCCGTCGGAAGCTGCTGATGAGTCTCGGCTGGGCGAAGACTCCACCCACGGCGGTTGGTCCAAGAGGGCGGAGCAAGCGCCGCGGCAAGCTGACGCTGGTGAAGCGCGAGCGATCGGCGCGCCTCGAGCGCAAGGATTCTTGAGCGGAAGGCGCCGTCTCGAGGGCATCGGTTCGAGCGAGCCTACTTGATGGTCTGCGCGCGCTGACGACGTACGGCAGCGCCGCGACGCGCAGCGTTGCGCGATAAATAGGACCCGGCGCACCGCGGGCGCGGTGCGCCCCGACTCGGCTCGTCCTTGCGACGAGCGCACGAGGTGGATGATGGTGTGCCCAACGCTTGCTATCGAGGCAGGGGCGGATGCTCCTGTGTCGAGGCGTCGTGCGAGCAACGAGGAAAGCTTTGATGCGTTGCCTTGTCTGGGGCTGTTCCTGGTCGCGGGTGACTTCGGCGGAGAGGCGGTGTTCCGTACTGCGGTTGAGATGGTGCACGCATGTGTCGAAAGGGACAGTGGAGGCGATATTTGTGCTGGTGAGATGACGGGGCCGCAATGTCGGGACGAAGTGCGGCTGATGATGAGCCCGTGTCGAGCGAGCGGATGTCGTGCCGAGAGCGACTGCCCGGAGCCGGGAAGGCATGGCGCGCAGGTGAGGTTCGCTGGCGTACTGCTCGCGCCGGGGGCGGCGTACATGGCCTATGTTGGCGACATGCGCGTCTATCGATTTCGCGGCGGAAAGCTGGAGGAGCGAAGGTGTGATCTCGCAGCGCTCGACGATGGCGTGTCGGATGGGTCCATCTCGCCGGATGCGCTGGCCATGTTGGCCCAGCACGCGAATACGGCGGCACGCGCGCTGGGCTGCGAGGAGGCGGTGGAGATGAAGACCCAGGTCGAGAGCACCGAGCCAGGCGACCTCTTCCTCGTGTGCTCGGGCGGTGTCTGGGGGGCGATGCCCGAGCACCGCATCACCGGCATTCTTGCAGCGCATCAGGGGCTGCGCTTCGCAGCGAGCCTGCTGATGGACTGCGCTCATGAGCACGGCGAGCCTGAGCACGCCATGTGCATCCTGGCGCGCGTCGGCGGCATGTGACTCGGGGTTGGCCTTTTTGTGGCTTATGGGAATCCTCGATTTCGGCTTCGATCGCGCGACTGGCGGTCGATCTCGCGCCGCTCTGGCCGGGGAAGACTTGGTAGGAATTCACTCGAACGTGCTGATCCGGTGGGGGCTCGCGGAACCGAGTTTCGTGCTTGGGAAAATCCGCCCCATCATGACCGGGCCCTTGCGTCCCCCGCGCCCTCGCGGTCCTCTTGTCTTCCGTCATCCCAATGCCCCCGCGAACATCGATATCGCGAGGGAGAAGGTACGGGATCGGGCAAGGGACCCCTCCCGTCCCGCGCGTAGCGCGGGACATGGGAGGGGCGGGCGGCGCACAGGCGCGAAGCGCCGAGCACCGACCGGGGGTGGGCAACTTTGTATTCGTGTCTTTTTCTCATGTTTCATTTCTCCATTCCTGCACACGCGATGTGTTGCTTTGCGGACGCGCTGGAGGTGCTGCGTGCGCACGTCGTGGAAGCGCCTGCGGCGCCGTCGCGTCACGCGGCGGAGGTGATCCCGCGGGCGCTGGACGGGGCGGTGCTGAAGGCGCTGGCGAAGCTGCCGGAGCACCGCTTCCAGAGCGCCGAGGCGTTCGCGGAGGAGCTCGCGCGGATCGGGGCTGGGCTGGGGGTGGAGGAAGAGAGCGGGGCGGGGACGGCGGGAGCAGGGGGAGGCGGGCGGATGGCGGGGGCGAGGGGCGAGGGAGGGGAGGGGGAAGCGGCGTGGGAGCCGGAGAGCGGGGCGTGGTTCGAAGCGATGCCGTCCGGCGGCGGAGAGGCGGGAGCCGGGGGGCTGGTGGAGGCGGCCGCGGAGGAGGGTGCGGCGGGGGTGGACGCGCGGCTGTTCGCGGGGCTGACGCTGGCGAGCACGGCGGTGTTCTCGGTGCTGGCGGTGCTGGCGCTGCGCGGGCTGGGGGCGTGGTGATGGCGCGAGGACCGCTCCAGGCCGGAGACGTGTTCCTGGACTACCGTGTGACGGAGTTGATCGACGCGGGCGGGATGGGGGAGGTGTACCGCGCGGTGGAGGACTACTCGGAGGATGTCGTGGCGATCAAGTGCATGTCGCCACGGCACGTGAGGAGAGAGGACTTCGCGAGGCGGTTCCGGCAGGAGTGCAAGTTCTACCCGAAGCTGAAGCACCCGAACATCGTGCGGATGAGGAAGGCCGGGGTGTCGCCGGAGCACGTGGCGTACATCGTGATGGATTACCTCGAGGGGAGGACGCTGAGGAAGCTGCTGACCAAGGCGTACCGACTGGATTTTTTGAGCGCGATGCACGTGATGCTTCAGGTGGCGGACGCGATGACGTTCGTGCACTCGAAGGGGATATGGCACCGTGATCTGAAGCCCGAGAACATCATGGTGGGGACGAAGGCGGACGCGAAGGGTCACGTGTGGCTGCTGGACTTCGGGATAGCGAAGTTCGCGGACGGAGGGATGAACACGGACGACCTGCCGGACGTGGGGACGGTGAGGTACATCTCGCCGGAGCAGGTGAAGCTGCTGTACGGGGCGTCGAAGAAGGCGGAGCGAGCGAAGCCTGACGGTCGAACGGACATCTACGCGTTCGGGGCGATCTTCTACGAGGTGCTGACAGGCAAGCACCTGTTCCTGGACGACAGCGAGCCGGCGACGGCGGAGGAGACGCTGACGGGGCATCTGGTGGCGGCGCCGGAGCCAGTGCACGAGATCGTGCCGGATTGCCCGGAGTTCGTGTGGCCGGTGGTGTCGCGCTGCATAGCGATCGACGTGGAGGAGCGGTACGCGAAGTTCGACGAGGTGGCGCGAGATCTGCGGTCGCTGCTGAGGGACACGGTGCCGGCAGGACACGTGCTGGCGCGACGGCTGGCGCAGGAGCGGATGAAGGCGGAGCGTGAGGCGGCGTTCGCGGGGGTGGAGCTGGAGGACAGCGCGCCGGTGAGCGGGAGCGGAGAGGCGGGGGCGAGCGAGGAAGAAGAGGAAGGGAAGAGGATGCGACGGGGGGCGCACGTGGAGACGGCGCCGCTGGCGCAGTTCGTGGCGCCGGCGAGGGCGCTGCCGTTCGTGGCGGCGTCGAGGGCGCGGGCGCGCTCGCTGCGGGGGCTCGGGGTGGGGTACACGGAGCCGCTGCCGTCGCTGAGGCCGCGGGAAGCCGCGGGGCCGGCGAGGACGGGGAGGGAAGCCACCGCGGTGCTGGCGGGAGCGTGGGCGGAGAGAAGCGTGCAGAGGACCGCACCGCCGGAGGCGGGGGCGCAGTACTACGCGGCGCCGCAGCCGTTGCCGGAGACGGGGGCGGGGGCCGCTGGAAGGAGAGGTGTTTGTCGAGGCCGGCGAGCGCCGGGTGGAGGCGAGACTGGAGGGGTATGCGCCGGCAAGCGAGACAGTGAAGGTCGCCAAGGGAGGGACGGCGGCAGCGGCGCTGGCGCTGGTGCCGGTGAAGAGCGAGGCGCAGGAGGCGGCGCCGGGCGCGAGGGCGGCGGAGGGGGGGGAGCGCGCCGGGCGCCGCGGCGGGGGCGCCCGTGGCGGAGATGCCGCCCGCGGCACCGGCGGAGTCGGGGCCGGAGCCGCAAAAGCGGAGCTGGGTGCCTGTGATCGCGCTGGGGGCAGCGAGCGTGGTCGGGCTCGGCGTGGGTATCGGGACGACGGTAGCGTCGAACGCTGCGAGCGATGACGCCCACAAGCAGAGCGCTGCGATCATTCAGGGCCGCGGACACTGCGTGAAGCCGGAGTCAGCGTGGGTTGGGCCATGCGAACAGGTCCGGAACGACGCGTCTCGTGCCGACACGTTGGGCAACGTCGCACGCGTGGCGTTCATCGCGTCGGGCGCATTCGCGATCGCTGCGGCAATGTACGTTCTATGGCCCAAGCCGAAGCGCTTCGAATCTGCCGTTGCGCTGCCCGTGGTGCACTCGGACGGCGCGGGTATCGCAGTGATGGGGGCGTGGTGATGGAGCTCCGGAAGGCAAGGCACATGCGGAACATGCGCAGAACAGTCGGCGGGTTGGCGTTCGTCTTGGCGGTCGGCGGTTGCGACAGCTTCTGGAGCCATCTGGCGGAAGACTGCGAGCTCCTGGTCACCTGCGATCACTTATATCCGTCAGGTACGGGAGGGGGCACGCCGAACCCCGGGTGCGAAGCGGATCCGACCGAAAATGCGAGTACGGTGAGCGACGCGTGTGCGGTGTTCGCGAGCGCGAGCGCGGAGCCTGGCGGAGACGGGACGAAGGCGAAGCCATACGCGTCGCTCGGGGAAGCGATCGCGAACGCGGATGGCAAGCGGGTGCTGGCGTGCACGAGCGGTGCGTTCGCGGAGAGCGTGAGGATCGAGGCGGGGCTGAAGGTGATCGGGGGCTTCGACTGCGACGCGGAGTGGACGTGGAACGAGGAGGCGCGGAGCGCGATCGCGGCGCCCGCCAACCAGATCGCGCTCACGCTGGGGGAAGGTGCGAGCGGGGCGAAGGTGCGGAGCTTTTCGGTGCGTGCGGAGAGCGCGACGGAGCCGGGCGGGTCGTCGATCGGCGTGGCGGTGGCGGACGTCGAGGCGGAGCTGGCGCAGGTGGACGTGGCTGCGGGCGATGGGATGGCCGGCGCGAACGGCGAGACGCCGACGGAGGCGCCGCAGGCGGGGGCGGGCGCGCCAGACACGGAGCAGACGCGCGCGTCGAATGCGTGCGGTCTACCCGCGGCAGTTCGAGGTGGCGATCCTGGCGTGACGATGTGCGAGGACGGCGAGACGCGAGGCGGTGTCGGTGGCCTCGGCGGGATCACGGGTACTGAGGAGGGCAACGGGCAGAAGGGTGCAGACGGCGCGCCGCTTCCGGAGCCGAATCCCGAAGAGTACGGGCTAGGCGGCGCCGGGCAGACCGGTGGCAATTGCCGGCAGGGAGAGCCCGGCGCGCCTGGTGGACTCGGCGACGCCGGGAATGCCGGGAGCGACACGCAGCTGACGCTGGCCGGCATCGCTGGAGGCGATGGCGGTAACGGCACAACCGGGAAGCGAGGTCAAGATGGAGGCGGTGCGAAGGCGGGGCTGTTCTGCCCGGCCGGTCCGAACACCGTGGAGGGCCCCGGTGCAAGTGGCGGCGGCGGCGGCGGTGCCGGTGGCTGCGGCGGCAAGGGAGGAGGCGCAGGGAAAGCCGGCGGTTCGAGCATCGGGATCATGAGCCTGGGGACGAAGCTTGTGCTGACGGAGGTGACCGTCGCGGTGGGCACGGCGGGTAAGCGGGGAGATCGCGTGGCCGGGCAGAACGGGGCCGACGGCGGCGCCGGTGCCACCGCCGGAGTAGCATCGCCGAATCCGCCATCAATCCCGGGCTGCAAGGGGGGAGATGGCGGTCGAGGCGGAGCCGGAGGCCCCGGCGGAGGCGGTCGAGGAGGCCACGCGGTGGGCATCGCGTATGCCGCGGCGCCGGGCGGAGCCGTTGCGCTGGCGACCTTCAAGTCGGGCACAGCCGGCCCCCCAGGCAACATGGCGCTGGGTGGGACGGCCGGCGAAGAGGGCAAGAGAGGAGAATGCTGGGACTTCACGGCCAATGCGAGCTGCGGGCAGTGAGGCGTGCGGTGTTTGCGTGATAATTCTGAAGAGCTCAACGGAATGCACTCGGTCGGAGTCGGAACGAGCACTGCGCTTCGTGAGCTGCTGAGCTGAAGGAGACAACAAGAAATGGTTGGACGCCCCCCGCGCCTGGGTGGTAGGGAGTGGTTTGTCGCGGAGACGCGGCACGGTGGGCTGCCCGGCGCTTACAACCTCACCACCACAGCGTGGAATGCCCAAGGCGCGGGCGGACGGACCGGAGATCTGCTGACCCCTTCTGTGTCGGGCCGCGAGTACGGATATTATCCGACGGTCGCTGAAGGCAGCCCAGCAGCAGATCGCTTTTTCTTTCTGCGAGAGCCGTAGGCCGCGGCCGCGGCCTGGTGGACGCGCCGCAGGGCAGCTGCGAGAGCCGCCGGCGAGCAGGAGACCCCTCCCGTCCCGCGCGTAGCGCGGGGCGTGGGAGGGGCGGACCGCGCGCAGGCCCGAAGGGCCGAGCACGGGCCGGGGGTGGGCATCCTTGTATTCCTCTCTCTTCTCCCCTGCACCCCAGCGAGCGAGGCGCAGGAGGCGGGGCCGGTGGCGAAGGCGGAGCAAGGAGAGGGCGCGCCAGCCGGTGCGCCTGCCGCGGAGAAGCCGCCTGCGGCGCCGGAGCAGCCGGTTCCGCCGCCGAAAGAGCGGAGCTGGGTTGCCGGTGATCGCGCTGGGGGACGCGAGCGCGGTAGGGTTTGGTGTGGGGATCGGGATGACGGTTGCGTCGAACCGTGCGAACTCGGAAGCTCGTGGTCAACAGGGCGAGATCTTCGCCGCAGGCGGTGGGCGCTTGGCCTCGCCGTCGTTCGCAGCGCGATGCGCTGAGCTTCAGAGCGCAGGTGAACGCGCCGGTCGCCTGGGGGATATCGCATTGGGCAGCTACATTGCGTCGGGTGTGCTCGCCACGGCCGCCCTGACGTACGCCCTCTGGCCAACGGGACAGACAGAGGCATCCACAGCAGTGCTCGTGCTTCCGGAGCCGCGGGGTGATGGCGTCAGCTTTGTGATGGTGGGCGTATCGCTCCGGCGCGCAGCGGACAAAGGCACGGGGGTCTATGCGTGCGCCGAAATGTTCGAGGAGGCGGTCGAATTGCCGGTCGGCGTCAAGCTGTTCTGTGGGCTCGACTGCGCGAACGGGTGGGGATGGATCGGCGAGACGACGAAGACCATCGTGGCGCCCGGCGAGGAGGCGATCGCGCTGAAGGTGATGCGAGGCGAGGGGACGGCGAGAGTCGAGGACGTGTCGGTGCGTGCTGCGGATGCGCAGGCGGCGGGAGCGTCATCGAACGCGGTGCTCGTGGATGGCGCGGAGGCGGAGCTCGTGCGGTGCGAGCTGATCGCCGGGAACGGGGCGGATGGCGCGGAGGGAGAGAATGCGCCGAGCGAGGTGCCGGCGCAGGCGGCTCCCGGGAACGCCGGAACCAACGCGTGCAGCGATCTGGATACATCAGGAGCGCCGGATGAGACGCTGCCAGGAGGCGCGCAGGTGGAAAGCGCGTGCGGACTGCGTGCTGACGGCGGGCAACGGAGGCAAGGGAGGCGCCGGCGGCGAGCTTCAGCCGGGCGGAATCGGAGGAGTCGGCGGTACACGGGTGTCGGCGGGTCGAAGAATGCATGTGCTGGCGGGCAGGGCGGCCAGGGAGGCAACGGCGGCCCTGGAGGAGGAGGCCTCGGCGGGCCGTCGCTTGCGATCGCGTACCGAGGCGGTGAAGCAGGAAGGACAGACGATGCTGATCCCGGCACGGCGGGCACGGGCGGGCCCGGCGGAAGCGCCAACGTGTTGGAGAACACGGGCGCCGAAGGCACGGCAGCGACAGAGCAAGCGTTTCCGTGACCGAGCGGTGAGGTAGCGGGCGGCGTCGTCGAGAACGACGCCCGCGCCGCCGCGGAATGGACCGGAAAAGGAGGTGGTAGCGATCGCGCGGGCGCGATCGAAGGGGACGACGATCGAAGGGGACGCTCGAAGGGGAGACGAGCGTCTCGAGGGGATCTGTGCGGCGGCGAGCAGGGGTGCTGGAGCGCTGCCACCGGTGAGAGCTGGGGAAAGCGAGGACGAGCGTGTGATTTTTTGACAATTCCGCATGTCTGAGCGTAACCCGGCGAAATGGCATCAATTTCTGGGAGAAACCTCTTGGCAAGCTCCTTCGGTATCGGCAGAATCGGTTCCGTCCGCCCAAGGAGTACCCATGCCGCTGCACCGGAAGTCATGCCGAGACGAGATGCCTCCCTCTGGTGCGCACCGCAGCCTGAACAGGGCGGGGAAGTGGGAGCGGATGTGGCTACGGAGGCTCGGCCTCGAGGACGTGGCGTGGGACCCGGAGCAGCACTGCGAGCACTGCATCGCGAGGCGAGCGGCTCGCGGAGCGATGGTGAGGAGCTGGTGGCGCCGTCGGGAAGCCGTCCGAAGGTGCTGATGAGCCTCGGCTCGGTGAAGACCCCAGCCACCGACGGTTGGTCCAAGCGGGCGGAGCAAGCGTCGCGGCAAGCTGACGCTGGTGAAGAACGAGCGATCGGCGCATCGCGAGCGCAAGGATTCTTGAGCGAGCGGCGCCGTGTCGAGCGAGCAGAGATTGACGGGCCGCGCGCGCTCACGACGTACGGCTGACGGCCTGCGCGCGCTGACGATGCACGGCAGCGCCGTGATGCGCTGCGCTGCGCGATAGATAGGACCCGGCGCACCGCGGGCGCGGTGCGCCCCGACTCGGCTCGTCCTTGCGACGAGCGCGCGAGGTGGATGATGGTGTGCCCAACGCTTGCCATCGAGGCATGGGCGGATGCTCCTGTGTCGAGGCGTCGTGCGAGGAGCGAAGAGCGCTTTGAGGCGTTGCCTTGTCTCGGGATGTCCCTGGTCGCCGGTGGGTTTGGCGGAGAGGTCGTCTCTCGTACTGCCATTGAGATGGTGCATGCATGTGTCGGAATGGATAGCGGTGGCGATGTATTGGTGTGTGCGCTCTGGCCTCGGCCGGCCACGACGGGCAGCTCGGTCGGCGTTCGACCGATCGTCTCGCTGGCGAAGAGCGATGCGTTGGTTGGTGTCGTTGGTGCGTGGTGCGCGGTAACGGGAAGGAAAGGACGCGAACGTGAGAGGACATAGCGGCTTTACGATCGGCGCCATCTGTGCGGCGCTCGCGGTCGTCGGGTGCGATGCGCAGTCGATCGACCTGACCGGCAACCGCGAGTACATGCTGGCGAACGCTCCTCATGACTGGCTCCAGGGAGCGGGCGGCGGACCGCCGAACCCCGCGTGCGAGGCGGATCCGACGGAGGACGCGAGCACGGCGACGGAGGAGTGCGCGGTGTTCGCGAGCACGAGCGCGGCGCCTGACGGCGATGGGACGAAGGCGAGGCCGTACGCGTCGCTCGGGGAGGCGATCGAGAACGCGAACGGCACGCGGGGCTCGCGTGCGCGTGCGGGGCGTTCGCGGAGAGCGTGACGATCCCCGCGAAAACCGAGGGGATCGGCGGCTTCGACTGCGACGCGGGGTGGACGTGGAGCGAAGGAGCGCGGTACCTGTCGCATGCGCTGCAGTACTGGCCGCTGTGCAGCCCCGCGCCGGTTCACGCCGCCGGCCCACGCCGGCGCTCGCCTCGACGCGGCCCCCTCGCCTCGGCCCCCTCGCCTCGGCCCCCTCGCCTCGGCCCCCTCGCCGCGGCTCGCCTCGGCGCGGCTCCCGCCCGAACGCCCGGCCGCAGCGCCGTCGCGCGCAGGACGCATACCACGGCCTACCTTCACACGCCCCGCTCCTGCTACCCTCCGGGCCGTGGCCATAACCACCGATTTCCTCGTCATCGGCAGCGGCGTTGCGGGGCTTACCTTTGCGCTCGAGGCGGCCGAGCACGGCGAGGTGATCATCGTCACCAAGCGGTCGCGTGACGAGTCCAACACGAAATACGCTCAGGGAGGGATCGCCGCGGTCTTCGCGCCGGACGACTCCCCCGAGGCGCACATCGCCGACACGCTCGAGGCAGGCGCGGGCCTCTGTCACGACGTGGTCGTCGAGATCTGCGCGCGGGAAGGCCCGGAGCGGGTGCGCGAGCTCATCGCGCGGGGCGCCCAGTTCGATCACGAGAACGGTCAGGTGCGCCTCGGGCGCGAGGGAGGGCACTCCGCGCGGCGGATCGTGCACGCCGCCGACGCCACCGGCCTCGAGATCGAGCGCGCCCTCCTCGAGCAGGCCCGGCAGAACCCGAACATCCGCTTCGCCGAGCACCACACGGCCATCGACCTGATCCTGCTCTCCCGCTTCGGCGGGCCGGACATCTGCGCCGGCGCCTACGTGCTCGACGAGACCGACGCCGCCCTGAACCCCGCGCCGCCGCGGCCGCGCGACTCGGAGCGCCCGGTGCCCCGGCACCGACCGGCCTCGAAGCCGCACGTCGTCGAGACCTACCTCGCGCGGGCGACCGTGCTCGCGACCGGCGGCGCAGGCAAGGTCTACCTTTACACGACGAACCCCGATGTCGCGACGGGCGACGGCGTCGCCATGGCCTACCGCGCCGGCGCCGAGATCGCGAACATGGAATTCTACCAGTTCCACCCGACGTGCCTGTTCCACCCGGAAGCGAAGAGCTTCCTCGTCAGCGAGGCGCTGCGCGGCGAGGGCGCCATCCTCCGGCTGCCGGACGGCACGGCCTTCATGGCGAGCCACGATCCGCGGAAGGACCTCGCGCCGCGCGACATCGTGGCCCGGGCCATCGACTTCGAGATGAAGCGGACCGGCTCGGACTACGTGCTGCTCGACATCACCCACCGGCCGGCCAGCTTCGTCCGCGAGCACTTCCCGACGATCCACGCGCAGTGCCTCCGCTACGGCATCGACATCACCGCGCAGCCGATCCCCGTCGTCCCGGCCGCCCACTACATGTGCGGCGGCGTCACCACCGACCTCTACGGCAGGACGACGATCCCCGGCCTCTGGGCGATCGGCGAGTGCACGTGCACCGGGCTCCACGGCGCGAACCGGCTCGCCTCGAACTCGCTGCTCGAGGGGCTCGTCTTCGGCCACCGCGCCGCCGCGCGCCTCTCGACGCAGATCGGCGAGCTCCGGCAGAGCCCGTTCCCCCAGGTGCCCGAGTGGCAGGCCGGCAACGCGGTCGCGAGCGACGAGGAGGTCGTCGTCGCCCACAACTGGGACGAGATGCGCCGGACCATGTGGAACTACGTCGGCATCGTCCGGTCCGACGCCCGCCTCCGGCGCGCCGCCCGGCGGATCTCCCTGCTCCAGGAGGAGATCCGCGAGTACTACTGGAAGCACCTGGTCACCCGGGATCTGCTCGAGCTGCGCAACATCGCCACCGTGGCCGAGCTCATCGTCGGCTGCGCCGCCGCCCGGCACGAGAGCCGGGGGCTGCACACGACCATCGACTACCCGGAGCCGGACGCTCGCATCAGCACCGATACGGTCGTGAAGCGGGGTGTCCTGCCTCATCTGCGAGGTCGATGAGCGATCTGCGCGGCACCGCCGGGCCCCCGCCCAGCGACGGAGCGCCCGGCCCGCTCGCCCAGCGCGGCAGCGGGGAGCGACCGATGTCGGTCCTCGCGGCCGCCGGCTGGACGGCGGCCGTCACCTTCGTCTTCCTGTGCCTGCTCGGCGTGCTCGCCCTGCTCCGGCCGGCGCTGCCGCCGGGCGGCGCGGTCAGCTCGCTCCAGCCGGTGACGAAGCTCGACGTGGTCGGCAGCTTCGCGTGCCAGGCCGCGGCGTACCTGCTCGGCCTCCTCGGCGTGCGCCGCGTCCACGCGCCGCGCGCGCCGGTGCGCGAGCTCCTCGGGGTGCGCAGGACGCACGCGGCGTTCTACCCGCTCGCGGCCGCGCTCGGCCTCGCGCTCGCGGGGCCCGTCGCCGCCCTCTACGAGGCGATCGAGCGGCGCTGGCCGTCGGGCCTCAGCGACGCCCGGCTCGTCCAGGCCTTCGTCGAGGCGAGCGCGCTCGATCGGGTCGCGTTCGGCCTCATCTTCATCGCGCTCGGCCCCGCGCTGGAGGAGGCCTTCTTCCGCGGGGCGCTCGCCCGCCCCCTGCGCTGGCAGCACGGCGCCCCGCTCGTGGTCGCGACCACGGCCGCGCTCTTCGCGGCGGCCCACGGCGAGTGGCAGAAGCTCCTGCCGATCGCGATCTTCGGCGTGGCCCTCGGCGTCGTCCGGGTCGCGAGCGGCTCGCTCTTGCCGCCCGTCGTGATGCACGGGACCTACAACGCGATCCAGTGCTTCGCGCTCCTCTCCGCCGGGGGCGCGGGCCCGATCGACGAGGTGCCCGCCGCCGCGGGCGCGGCGCTGCCCGAGACCGCGTCGCTCCCGGGTTGGCTCGTGGCGGTGAGCTCCGCCTGCGCGCTTGTGTTGACCGCGCTCGCCTGCGCCCTCGGCAACCGCGCCGAGGGGGCAGCCCGCGCGAGGGAAGAGGACCTCCGATGATGCCGGCTGTCGAGAGTCAAGGCGGCGGCGCGAGCCGACCCGCGCAGATCGCAGCGGGCGACGGCGAAGGCCGCGCCCCCGAGACCGTGGAAGCGAACGGCGAGGGCCGCGCTGCCCCTCGCCGCGAGGCGAGGGGGGCGCGCGTCAGCCTCTGCCTGCCGGGGGGCGGCCTGACGGGCGCGCTCTACCAGATCGGGGCGCTCGCGGCGCTCGAGGACGGCGTCGAGGGGATCGACAACCAGAGCTTCTCGCTCTACCTCGGGCACGGCAGCGGCGCCGCGGTGGCCGCGGCCCTCGCCGGCGGCATCCCGATCGAGCGGCTCTACCGCGCCCTGCTCGATCCGGTCGACAATTTCTTCCCGCTGGAGCGCAGCCACCTCCTCCACCTCGACGTCGGCGAGTGGCGGCGCGCGCTCACCACCAGCCTGGTGGCGCTCCGCCACGCGATCGTCCGGCTCTCGACCCGGGGCGACGCGACCCCGAACGCGCCGGCGCAGCAGTACCTGTTCGAGCAGCTCGATCGCTTCAACGACTCGCTCCCCGCGGGCCTGTTCCAGCTCGATCGCTACGAGCGGTTCCTCGCCGAGTTCTTCCTGCGGCGCGGCATCCCGAACTCGTTCCGCGCGATGCCCCGGACGCTGCGCATCCCGACGTACGACCTCGACTCGGGCGAGCGCGCGATCTTCGGCGCCGAGGGGTTCGACGACGTCCCCGTGTCGCTCGCCTGCGCGGCGTCGCTCGCGCTCCCGCTGTTCTTCTCGCCGGTGCGCATCGACCAGCGGCACTACCTCGACGGCGGGCTCGGCGACGTGGCGCACCTCGATCTCGCGCAGGCCGCCGGCGCGGAGCTCACGATCGTCGTGAGCCCGCTCGTGCCGGTCTCCACCGCGCACCGGCCGGTCCCGACCGGGCACGGCGTGCGCGAGAGCGTGCGCGACAAGGGCCTGCTCTGGGTCTTCAACCAGGCGATGCGGATCGGCGCGCACGCGCGGCTCCACCAGGCGGTGGGCCGGACGCGCGCCGAGGGGAAGATGCAGGTCCTCGTGCTCGAGCCCGCGCGGAACGACGCGCTCCTGTTCCTCCACAACCCGGCCAACCTGCGCGCGCGGCGCGCCATCCTGGAGTACGCCTACCGGACGACGCGCGAGCGCATCACGCTGTGGATGGAGAAGAACCGCGCCGTGGTCGAGGCGATGGGGTGGCACGAGGCCCGCGCCTCCGGCGCGGCATCCGGCTGAGGCGCGGCAGCCGGGTGACCGCGCCCTCGGCCGCCGAGGGCGCGGTCACCCGGCCAGCGACGAGAACCGGGCGATCGTCAGCTCGTCGGGCGGGACGCTGATGCGGGCCCGGGGGACGGCCACGCCGTGGAGGTAGCGCCAGCCCTCGCCGTCGTGGAGGAAATCGGAGAGCTCGATGAACGAGCGGTCGGCGCCCGCCTCGAAGATCTTCGCGAGGAACAGCACCGACGCGGAGTCGCCGCTCTGCAGGCTGTCGAGGATCTTCAGGCCGCGGTACCGGTGGTGGTGGGTCGTCGCCTTGAGCTCGCGGAGCGCCTCGTCCCTGTCGCGCGCTCGGTCGACGTGGCCCATGTGCAGCGTCCGCCAGAGGTAGGCGGCGTCTCCGACCGCGAACGCGGCGTACCTCGATCGCATCAGCGCCACGGCGTCGGGCGCCTCGCGATCGCCCAGATGGCAGGGGGCGCAGCACTCGCGGTACGAGCGCCCCGAGCCGCACGGGCACGGGCGGGACAGGGTGCCCGTGCCAGGACGAACATCTCGGGTCATGGGGCGTTCTCTACACGGGTTCGTGTCGCGCTGCAGCGCCCGGCGCGAGGCGAGGCGAGCCGCAGCGCCGCGCGCTGCCGCCCCCCCGGCGGACCCGGGACCACCCCGGCACGAAGCCCCTTGCGGGGCGCCGGGGAGGACGGTAAGGCGGGCGAGACGTATGCCCGCAGCGCGCGCTCACGCTGCGGCCCTCCTCCTGGCCCTTGCCCTGGTTCTGGGGGGCTGCAAGCGCCAATATGCCATCGGTGACGATGTCCTCGTGACGTGGGAAGGAAACGACTACCCCGCCAAGGTCATCGAGGTCGTGGGTCCGACGAAGTTCAAGGTCCACTACCAGGGGTACGATGACATCTGGGATGAAACTGTACCCCGCGAACGGATCCGCGGCCTCGTCGAGGGTGACGTTGTCAACCCCCCGCCGCCGCCGAAGGTCCGGAGCAAGGGGCTGCAGGCCTCGCAGACCAACCTCTACAAGATCGGCGACAGGGTGCGCGTCGAGTGGCACGGGCAGATGTACCCGGCGGTCGTCACCGGCATCGTGGGGCAGGAGCGCTACCGCATCCACTACGACGGCTACGGTCCGGAGTGGGACGAGACGGTCGGACTTTCCAGGATCCAGGTCAAGTAGTTGAAATGATCGCGAAGAATCATTTTCCCCCTGGCGCTTGGGATGGGGCCGATTTAAGAGCCGCGCCGAATTTCTGACTGGGCGCTCGCAAGAGTGCGCACGCCCGGCTGAGGTTCATTGCGTGCCGCACGCCCTCCACGGGTACGCCCTCACGGGTGCGCGGCGGGGAGCCTTCTGTGATCAGCGATCTGTCCAAGCTGCGCAATATCGGGATCAGCGCCCACATCGATTCGGGCAAGACGACGCTGACCGAGCGCATCCTCTTCTACACCAAGCGGATCCACGCCATCCACGACGTCAAGGGCAAGGACGGCGTCGGCGCGAAGATGGACTCGATGGATCTCGAGCGCGAGCGCGGGATCACCATCCAGTCCGCCGCCACGCACTGCTTCTGGAACGGGCACCAGATCAACGTGATCGACACGCCCGGCCACGTGGACTTCACGATCGAGGTCGAGCGCGCGATGCGCGTGCTCGACGGGGCGATCCTGGTCCTCTGCGCCGTCGCCGGCGTGCAGAGCCAGTCGCTCACCGTCGACCGCCAGATGCGCCGCTACGGCGTCCCGCGCATCGCGTTCGTGAACAAGTGCGACCGCGCCGGCGCGAACCCGCTGCGGGTCCGCACGCAGCTGCGCGAGAAGCTCAACCTGAACCCGGTCCTCCTGCAGCTGCCGATCGGGCTCGAGGACAAGTTCGAGGGGGTCGTCGACCTCGTCGCGATGAAGTCCTACCGGTTCGAGGGGCAGAACGGCGAGACGATCCTCACCGGCGAGATCCCGGGGGAGATGGCCGACGAGGTGAAGGCGGCGCGCGAGGAGATGCTCGACGCGCTCTCGATGTACTCCGACGAGCTCACCGAGGCGATCCTCGAGGAGCGCGTCACCGAGGAGCTCCTCTACAAGACGATCCGCGACGCGACCGTGAAGCTCCAGATCGTCCCGATGATGATGGGGTCGGCGTACAAGAACAAGGCGGTGCAGATCCTGCTCGACGGCGTGACCCGCTACCTGCCGACGCCCGCCGACATCACCAACAAGGCGGTGGATCTCGACAAGGACGAGGCCGAGATCTCGCTGTCGAGCGACCCGGAAGGGCAGCTCGTCATGCTCGCGTTCAAGCTCGAGGATGGCCGCTTCGGCCAGCTCACGTACATCCGCATCTACCAGGGCACCCTGAGCCGCGGGAAAGAGGTCACGAACACGCGCACGGGCAAGCGCCACAAGGTCGGCCGGATCGTCCGCATGCACTCGGACGAGATGGAGGACATCGACGGCGCGAGCGCGGGCGACATCGTCGCGATCTTCGGCATCGACTGCAACTCCGGCGACACGTTCACCGAGGGCGGCCTGGCCGTCGCGATGACGTCGATGCACGTGCCCGACCCGGTCATCTCGCTGACGGTGACGCCCAAGGACAACAAGGCCCAGGCGAACATGTCGAAGGCGCTGCGCCGCTTCACCAAGGAGGACCCGACCTTCCGCGTCGGGGCGGATCCGGAGAGCGGCGAGACGATCATCCAGGGCATGGGCGAGCTCCACCTGGACGTCTACATCGAGCGCATGAAGCGCGAGTACGCGGCCGAGGTCGTCACGAGCCCGCCGCGCGTCGCCTACCGCGAGACGATCACGCGCCGCGTGGACTACAACTACACGCACAAGAAGCAGACCGGCGGCTCTGGCCAGTACGGCAAGGTCGGCGGCTTCATGGAGCCGTGGACGGAGGCGCCGTTCCGGTTCGAGGACGAGGTCGTCGGCGGCGCGATCCCGCGCGAGTTCATCGCGGCGGTCGAGAAGGGCTTCGTGTCGATGCTCGCCAAGGGGCAGCTCATCGGCGCGCCGGTCACGGGCGTGTCGGTCACGCTGAACGACGGCGCGTCCCACTCGGTCGACTCGTCCGACATCGCCTTCCAGGAGGCCGCGCGTGGCGCCTGGCGCGAGACGTACCCCAAGGCCGGCCCGCAGATCCTGGAGCCGCTGATGAAGGTCGCCGTCGAGGGCCCGGGCGAGTACCAGGGCGGCATCGTCGGCATCCTCATGCAGCGGCGCGGCATCATCGTCGGTTCGACCGAGGCGGACGGGTTCTGCCGTGTCGAGGCGGAGGTGCCCCTCGCCGATATGTTCGGCTTCTCGACGATCCTCCGTTCTGCCACCCAGGGCAAAGCCGAGTTCACGATGGAGTTCTCGCGCTATGCTCCCCTTCCGGCGGCTCTCTCGGAGGAGCTCATCAAGAAGTACCGGGAAGAGCTGGCCAAGAAGGCCAAGTGAGGGGGTCGGCATGTACCGCAAAGAGGTGAACGAGCGGAGCCCCATGCGGGTCTTCGAGGGGTCGATGCACGGCGGGCTGGGTCGCGGCAACGTCGGCGTCATCGTCGCTCGGCCCGGCGTGGGCAAGACGGCGTTGCTCGTGCAGATCGCGCTCGACGATCTGCTCCGGGATCGCAGGGTCCTGCACATCTCGCACGAGAACGCGGTCGACCACGTCCGCGCGTACTACGACGAGATCTTCCACGATCTCGCGCAGTCGATGCGGCTCCAGGAGCCGGAGGCCGTCCGGCTCGAGGTCGAGCGGCACCGGCAGATCTACTCGCACCTCGGCCACGTGAAGGCGCCGCCCGACGCGACCGAAGAGGCGGCGCGGCTGTGGGTCGAGAAGATGCTCGAGACGGTGGCGTTCGCGCGCGGCGTCGCCCACTTCGAGCCCGACGTGATCGTCGTCGACGGCTTCGACGTGGCGATCGCGTCGGAGCAGGCGATGGAGGCGCTCGGCCGCCTCGCCAAGGAGCGCTCCGCCGAGATCTGGATCGCGGCGCAGGTCGATGAGTCGATCCCCCCGGGCAAGCTGCCGGCCGCGCTCGAGAAGGTCGAGCGCCACCTCAGCGTGGTCGTCTACCTGCAGCCGGAGCGCGAGGTCGTTCGCCTGCGGCTGCTGAAGGACCACGGCAACAAGGACCTCGCCGAGCTCCACCTGCGCCTCGATCCGCACTCGATGCGGGTCATCGACGAGGACGTGCGTCCCCCGTCGGAGCGGCCGAAGGACCCGCGGCAGTTCCGCCTGCACTCGGGCGGAGCCAAGGGGGCCGAGGCCGAGTTCGGCGCCTGCGCCGAGCGGTACGGGGTGCAGGAGCTCAACTACAGCTTCGAGGGCCACCGGCTCCTCGAGCGCCAGCGGGGCGTGGTCGTGCTCGGGGACGACGAGCTGCGCAAGGGCGACTTCAGCCTCGTCTACGTGTCGCGGCGCCTCGGCCGCGTGCTGAGCGAGATCCCGCTCGTGCGCAACATCCTCCAGACGATCTGGCACCAGATCAACGCGGCCAACCAGGTCTTCGTCGTGGGGACGCTCCAGGACGACGGCACGGTGCGCGGCGGCACCGGCTGGGGCGCGGAGCTCGCGCGCCTCTGGAAGAAGCCGCTGTTCGTCTACGATCAGGAGAAGCGCGGCTGGTTCCGCTGGAGCGGCTCGGCCTGGGAGATGGCGCGGCAGCCGAGCATCATCAGCGAGAACTTCGCCGGCATCGGCACCCAGGATCTCAACGACGCCGGCCGCGAGGCCATCCGCGATCTCTTCGCGCGGAGCTTCGGCGAGCCCGGCTGAGCCGGCGCGCGGAGCGCCTCCCGTCCCCCCCGACACCTCTCGTCGACGTGAGGCGCTCCGGCCGCGCTGCGGAGCGCAGCGGGCCGGCGCGCGCCCCAGGCCGGCGTGGGCGCGCGGGCCTGCGGCGCCGGGCGGCTCAGGACGCGTGCTTCTGGATCAGCTGGGCGAGGCGGGGGACGGCGTCTTCGACGTTCTTCTTCGCCGAGCCGCGCAGCTTCTCGTAGGTACCGCGCACCACGCCGCTCGTCGAGGTCTTCGCCTTCTCGTCGGTGACGCTGAGGAGCGCGTCGGCGACCCGCGAGCGGTTCGTGGTCAGGTACGAGCTCGCATTGCCGCTGCCCGCAGCCTCGGCCCAGAGGGGATCGAGCTTCTTGGCGAACTCGGGCAAGAGCTTCTCGACCACCTGGGCGATGAAGCCGGGCTTGATGCCCTTCACGGCCGCGTAGCCGGCCTTGACCGCCAGGCCAGAGAGCCCGCCCTTCGAAGCCACCTCCTCGTCGACCAGCGTGCAGCAGTCGGCGATGACCCGTGATTTCTTGTTCGCATCGAGCAGCGTTTCGCTGAGACCCATTCTCGAACTCCTCCGGGCGCTTCGGGGACCGGACGAGGCCCCCGGACCCATGTCAGCGTGACCCCCGGCAGGGAGCCCCGACCACGTCGAGCGGACCTCCGGCCCGCTCCCGACACATCGAAGCGCGGCTCTTACCACAGCAGGTCAGAGGCAGGCATCGCAAGCGCCCACCCGAAAACCCTTCGGTCCAGGACGGTTCCTGCTCCTCCACGACCGCCCAGGATGGCCGCACATGGAGCGTCCAGCGCTTGATCTTCATCCGATTCCGTCCGATTGCCGTCCAATTGCCGTCCGCTTCCGTCCAATTGCCGTTCGCTTCCCGCTCGATTCTCGTTCGATTCGCGGGGAGACCGCATGCACGCCCGGCCCGAGCACGCCATACTCGCGATGTAAGTTAGATCACAGGTTTGGCGTAGCGGGCTCTCGCCGCCGTCATGGTGCGAGGCCTGCGGGGGGCTCATGGACGTCTACTGCGAAGTCTGCGGACTCGTCACCACGGTTTCCGGCGGCGCGCGGGGCGGGGCCGCGCCCGAGTGCCGCGTCTGCGGCGGCACGATGCTCCGCGCGCAGGGGAGGGGCACGGCCGGGCTGCCGGTGGCGGGCGCCGGGAGGCGCTCGAGCCGGCCTCCTCCTCCGCTGCGGCGGTCGAGCGCGCCCCCGGTGCCGCGGGACGACGACGACCCGACGATGATGGATCTCCGATCGCTCGCGCTGAAGTCGTTCCTCGCGAACCCTCCCGCCCCGAGGACGGCGGCGGCTGCGCTGGCGGGGAGCGCGGCTGCGCCGGCGACGGGCCGGGTCGCGGCGGCGACGCCGATCGCGGCGGCGACGCCGGTCGCGGTCGATGCGCCGCCGAGCGTGACCGATGTGCTGCGGGTCTACGACGCGCTCGCGCCGGTCGCGGCGCCCTCGCGGGCGCGGCACCGGGCCCGCGTGTGCGCGCTCATGGCGTCGGCGGCCGGCGCTCTGGCGATCGCCGCCGGGCTCGCGCTGTTCACCGGCCCGAGGTCCAGCGCGCCGGGGGACGTCCTGCCCCCCACCGCGCAGCGCGGCGTCTCCCGGGCAGGGGAGGTCGCGCGCGAGGTGAGCGCGCCGGACGAGGCGCCCGGATACCCCAACACGGCGCCCCCCGCGCGCGAGGCGCAGGCGCCTGGGGCTGGCGAGGGCGAGGCGGATGGTGCCGAGCCCGACGCGGCGCCGAAGCCGGCCGCCGCGGTCGAGGCGGGGGCGCGCGCGGCCACCGGTGCAGGCGCCCGCACGGCCTCCAGCGCAGGCGTCCGCGCCCTCGCCGCGGCAGGCGCGCGCGCGGCCTCCGCGTCGGGGGCCCGCGCGCGGCCTGCGCACCCGCCGGCGCCGCCGCCCGCGTCCGAGGAGGCGCCGCGGCCCGCGCCGCCGGTGTCGCTCACCGATGCGATGGCCGCCGCGGTCGCCGGCACCCCGTCTCCCGCCGCCGCGCAGGCAGAGCGGCAGGAGGACACCCGCGAGAAGTAGCTCGCGAACGCGGCGCGCGCCCGGCGAGCGTCAGCGCCGCGCCCTCCCGCGCCGCCGTCGCCCGAGGCCGGCTGCGGCCACGGCCACGGCCGCCGCGAGCAGCGGCCAGCGCGCCGCGCCCTCCGCCGTCGCGAGTCGGCAGCCGCAGCCGGCGTCGTCCTGGATTCCGTCCGCGCCTCCACCTGCGCCTCCGACGCCCGCCCCGCCGGAGCCGGCGCTGCCGCTCGAGGGGCCGCCTCCCGGGCCGGAGCCGGCGCTGCCGCTCGAGGAGCCGCCCCCCGCGCCGGCGCCGCCCGCGCCGCCCGCGCCGCTCGTGGCGCCCTCGTCGAAGTACGCGCCGCAGGCCGGCCCGACGACCTGCCCGTCGCGCGCCGCGAGCGCGAGCGCGTAGACGCCCGCGCCGAACCCCACCATGGGCGCGTTGAACTTGTAGGCGCCGCTCGTCTCGTCGTAGGTCTCGGCGATCGCGAGGTAGTTCGCGGTCGACTGATCGAGCACCCAGCGGAGCAGCCGGTCCGAGCGCGCCTCGTCCCCCATGAGCCGCGCGGCGACCGCGCCGCGCAGATCGGTCACGACCCACTCGGCGCTGTCGTACTCGCTGCCCCAGGGGCTCAGGTCGTTCGCGCCGGCGTGATCGAAGCGGTCGTCGTTCCGGGACCACCCGGCGCCCGCGGGGACGAGCAGGTGCTCGTCGAGCCCGGCGAGCGTGGCGGCGGCGATGCGGCCCCGCGGATCGAACAGACCCATCGCGATCCCCTCGAGCACCGCCGCGTCCCAGTAGCCCGCGCCCGACTCGAGCTCCTCCAGGCTCGCGGCCAGCGCGCCCGAGGCGTCCGTGAGCCGCGCGGCGATCGCGTCGCGCAGCCGGCTCGCGGCGTCGCGGTACCCCGCGGCCCGCTGCGCCTCGCCGCGCCGCGCCGCGATCTCCGCCGCGTCGCACAGGCCGCGCGCCGCGGTGATGCTCGTGTACGCGAACGAGCGCTCGCGCCCGTTCCAGTGGGTCTCCCAGATCGACGAGTCCTTCCGGACGAGGCCGGTGTCCGGATCGATGAGCGCGACGAGCGCGTCCGCGACCTTCGACGACACGGCGGCCCAGCGCTCGTCCACGAAGGCCGTGTCGCCGGTGAGCTCCTCGTAACGGCGCAGCGCCCAGAGGAACAGGCCGAACCCGTCGAACTCGAGGTTCGGGCCGAAATCGTTGAAGTCGGTCTCCTCGACCCCGAAGCCGTGGTAGCGCACCAGGCTGATCTGGTACGGCGGCATGTCGTACGACGCGAGCTCGTTCCAGCGCTGGAAGCGCCCCGCCTCCGCGTCCAGGTAGTAGCTCAGCGCGTCGCGCGCCTCGGCCTCCATGCCGAGGACCGCCATGGCCACGGTGGCGTAGGCGCCGTCGCGGATCCAGGCGACCGTCCACTCGCCCGGCGGGAGGCTCGCGAGGACGGCGCCGCGGCCGCGGTGGGCGATCGTCGCCGGCAGCGCGGCGGGCGCGCCGCCGAGCGTCGTGCCGAAGCGCGTGGCGCGCGGCTCGGCGTCGCGCGTCAGGTGCTCGCGCAGGAAGGCGTGGCTCTCGCGGGACTGCGCCATCCGGAGCATCACGGCCGACTGCCGGAGCAACGCCGTCTCTTCGGGCGTCGCCGTGGGCGGCACCTTCAGCGAGCCCTGGAACGCGCGGTACGCGGCGATCTCGTCCGCGACCACCTCCGCCGCGCCCTTCGCGCCGAGGTACGCGTCGAGGGCGCCCTGCACGAGCGGGTCCGCCGCGCCCGAGGGGTCGCCGTGATGCGCGAACGCCACGCCGACCCACCGCGCCTCGCCGGGACCGATGCTGCCGAGGTCCCACTGGAACGCACTCACGGAGCCGTCCGCGGTGGGCGCGGCCCCGTCGAGGTCCGGCAGATCGGCGACGGCGCCCTCCGCGACGATCCGGTAGACGTTGAGGTCCGCCGGGCTGCCCGCGCTCGACGCGCCGTGGCGCGCGGCCGGCTCGAGCGCGCGCGCGACGACCACGCCGGCGAAGGCGCGCTCGAGGAAGTCGCGCCGGCCCCCGCTCCCGTCGTAGGCGACGGTCTCGCCCGACTCGCCGATGTCGGTCATCACGCCCGGGCGCCCGAAGCCGAGGTGGAAGTTGTGCAGGGAGAAGGCCGACACGCCCTCCGCCGGCACCTCGCCCCGGTTCTCGACGCGCATCGCCATCACGAACCCCGCCTGCCCGAGGCCCTGCGGCGCGAAGAAGAGCTGCGTGCACTCGAGGTTGCCGACCCGCTGCACCATCGTGACGACGCCCGTGCCGCCGCGCTCCCCGTCGGTCCAGCCGGCGTAGCCGCTCGCGTCGAGATCGACGGGGACCTCGGTCAACCACCGCTGCCTGCCCTCCGAGCGCAGCCCGAAGTACGCGTCGTGGAGCAGATCGCGCGTGGGCACGGCCTGCGGCTGGTTGCCGATCCAGACCTCCTCGCCGCGCTCGTCGAGGAGCGGTTCCTCGGTGGCGAACAGGTGCTCGCGGAAGTGGGTGAGCCTCGCCTGGTTCAGATCGAGGAGCACCGCGCCGAACCCGTTCGACGAGGGCAACCGGAAGAACGTGCGCTGCACCGGGACCTCGGCCCGCGCCGCGCCGGGAGCGGCGACCGCGGCCGCCGCGCCGAGCGAGAGGAGCGCGGCGCCGAAGGCATGGAAGGCGCTGCGGGAGGCGCGAGGCGGGCCAGATCGTTGGTGCCCAAAATATTCCCGCACCGGGGGCTGGCGATGCATCGCGGCACTTTACAGGAATGATTGTCCTCCCGGCGCGCCGGCCCGCCGGCGGCCGCTCAAAATGCTGCAACACGCTCCGTGGCGTGGTAACGGCATGCCCATGACAAAACTGCCCGCGTTGATCCTCGTGGTCGCGGCGCCCCTTGCCGCCTTCGCGGCCGGCTGCGGCTCCGATCCGCAGCCGCCGGCGAATGTCGGCGGCACCGTCGCGCCCCCTCCGGTGATGAACACGGCGGCGCCCGCCCCGAAGCAGGACACGACCAAGCCGACGAGCGGGTCGATCCGCATCGACGACAAGATCCTCAAGGCCTGCGGCGATCTGCCGACGGCCCGCTTCGCGTTCGACTCGACGGCGATCGAGGGCGAGGCGGCGAGCGCGCTCGACGCGCTGGCGCGCTGCTTCGTCTCGGGCCCGCTCAAGGGCAAGGGGATGAAGCTCATCGGTCACGCCGATCCTCGCGGGGAGACGGAGTACAACCTGGGCCTCGGCCAGAAGCGCGCCGGCAGCGTCGCGGAGTACCTCGCCAAGAAGGGCCTCGAGCAGGGCCGCATCGCGACCTCGTCGAAGGGCGAGTTCGAGGCGACCGGCGCGGACGAGGAAGGCTGGGCGCGCGACAGGAAGGTCGACATCCTGCTGGCGGACTGAGCGTCGCGCGCGGCGCTGGACGATGTGAAGAGGGCCACGGCCGCGCTTCCAGGTGAGAGAGGGGGCCGCGGTCGCAAACTGCACTGAACGGGGCCGCGCGCGCGGATCCCCGACGAGCCGATTCCCTGACCCGAAGAGATCGATATGGCCTTCCTGCAAAGCGCGCCCGAGGCGGCGACGGCGGTCCCGATCAAGCTCGATCCCGTCTCCCTGGTCCTCCACGCCTCCGGTCCCGTCTTCCTGGTCGTCTGGCTGCTGATCTTCGCGGCGATCCTCGTCTGGGTGATCGCCGTCCTGAAGGTCCTCCAGCTGACCCGGCTCTCGGCGCAGCAGGCGCGGTTCGAGCAGGAGTCGGCGCACGCCCACTCGCCCGATCAGCTGTTCGCGCTCGCGCAGCGGCACGCGGACGCGCCGGGCGCCCGCGTGGTGCTGGAGCTCAGCCGCCGCGCCGGGACCCACAAGCTCCTCGACTCGATCGCGAAGCGCGCGATCGTGACCGAGACGCAGCGGGCGAGCGCGCTCATGCCGACGCTCTCGTCGATCGCGGCGGCATCGCCGTTCATCGGCCTGTTCGGCACCGTCTACGGGATCATGGACGCGTTCCTCCGCATCGGTCAGCAGAAGAGCGCGTCGCTGCCCGTCGTCGCCCCGGCCATCGGCGAGGCGCTCATCGCGACCGCGATCGGGCTGTTCGCCGCGATCCCCGCCGTCATCGCCTACAACGCGCTCAACAAGCGCATCGACGACCTGCTCTCGGCGCTCGAGGCCGCGAGCGAGGGCTGGGTGGAGATCGCGTCGCTCTCGGCGCGGGCGGTGCAGGAGTCGATCCCGCTGGCGCTCCAGCGGACGAGCGACCGGCCCACGCCGGTGATGTCGAAGGGCTGAGGGGCGGGGCCGGTCATGGCGATGTCGGTGGGCGGAGGGCGCAGGCGGCGGGGCGGCGGGTTCAGCGAGATCAACGTCACGCCGCTCGTGGACGTGATGCTGGTGCTCCTCGTGGTGTTCATGGTCACCGCCCCGCTGCTCACGGCGGGGCTCCGGGTCGAGCTGCCCAACGTCTCCGCCGAGGAGGCGCCGACAAAGGACACGAAGCTCGTCGTGACCATCACGAAGGAGGAGAAGATCCTCTTCGGTGAGGACGACGCGACCGCCGACATCGAGGGGGTGCTCGCGTCGAACGGGCGCGTACAGAAGGAGAAGGAGCTCTACATCCGCGCCGACAAGGACGCCCGCTACGGCGCCGTGGCGCGGGTCGTCGCCGCCGCCCGGGCCGCCGGGGTCGAGGGGCTGAACCTCCTCGTCCAGCCAGAGATCGAGCCGGAGGGCGCGGCGCCGCGGCCCGGCGGCGGCGCGCCGCCACCTGGAGGAGCGGCGCCTTGAGCCCGGCCGCGGCGCGCGCGCCCGGGCCGATGACGCCGCCGGGGAAGCGCCGGCCGAAGAGCGACTTCCGCCCGCGGGACGTCGCGCTCGCCCTCGCGGTGGCGATGGGCGTGCAGGCGGGCGCCGCCGTGGCGGTCAGCCTGGCGGACCTCGCCGTGCCCGCGGCGGTGCCCGAGATCGAGAAGGGGCCGAGCGTCCCGGTGAAGGTCACCCCGGTGCTCGACATGGACACGCCGCTGCTCAAGCTGGGCGGCAAGCGCGACAAGATGAAGCTGCCCGACCGGTGGGTGCGCCAGACGCCCAAGCCGCGCGTCGAGCAGAAGGCGTTCGTGTCGCCGGACGCGGGCAAGACCGAAAAGGACATCCCGCCCCCGGAGGTGAAGGTCGCCGACGCGGGCACCGCGCCGCCGCCGCCCGACGCCGAGATCGCGAAGCAGGTCGACACCGAGCTCGAGCCGAAGACCGACGCCGGTGAGGTCGCCAACGTCGACCAGGAGGGACACCAGGACGGCGTGGCCGAGGGGACGGAGACCGATCCCCTCAAGGCGCGCGCGGTGGACCTGTACCTGGCCCGCATCGCGGGCTGGTTCTCGAGCAGGTTCCGCGTGAGCGGCTCGGGGCTCCCGCCGGAGGAGCTCACGAAGCACAAGCCGCGCGCGGTGATCGTTTTGTCCGACGGGCAGATGGTGAGCTACACGCTGACGCCGAGCGGGAATGCCATCTTCGACGCGGCCGCGCGGGCGACGCTCGAGGGGGCGAAGGGGCAGGCGCTGCCGCCGCCGCCCGAGAACTATCCCGACCTCGGTCAGAAGCAGGTCAGCGTCACGTTCGTCTGTAGGGAGACCACATGCGACTAGCTCAATACGCCCTAGGCGCGCTGGCGCTCGCTGCCGCCGCGCTCGCTGCCAACCCTGCTCCGGCGCAGGCGCCGGCCTCCACGGCGCCCCCCAACCCGGACGAGATCCTCGGTCACATCACGGTCGTCGCCGGCGCGTCGCGCCCGCTCCCGAAGATCGGCGTCCTGCCGTCGCTCGTCTCCGACCCCGAGGACGTGACGCTCCACAGCGTGGTCCGGCGCGATCTCGAGCTGTGCGGCGAGTTCGAGGTGCTGCCCGACAGCGCCGCGCCCGACGGCCTGTACCTCTCCGACAGCCCGGTGGACGTGAAGGCGTGGTCCGCGAAGGGGGTCGAGGCGGTCGTGAGCGTGCGCGGCAAGAAGGTCGGCCCGGACAAGGTCGAGCTCGTCGGCCAGGCGTTCCTGGTGAACCGCGGGCAGGCCCCGGTGTTCGACAAGAAGTTCATCGTGCCGCTCCGCGACGTGCGCTTCGAGTCGCACCGGGTGGCCGACCAGCTCATCGGCGCCCTCACCGGCCAGAACGGCGGCTTCGCCAGCCACATGACGTTCGCCTCGGGCTCGGGCTCGCTGCGCCGCGTCTTCACGATCGACGCCGACGGGCACGACGCCAAGGCCGTCTCGCCGCCCGATCAGACCGCCATCGCCCCGGTGTTCGGGAAGAACGAGCAGCTCCACTACGCGGCGAGCGTGAAGGGCGACGAGTACAAGATCTTCACGCCGGCGGGCGGCCCGCTGGCGCTGCCGGTGAAGGGCTCGGTTTACGGGATCGCCTTCTCCAAGGATCGTTCCCAGGTCGCGCTCAGCATCGGGGTGGGGTCGACGATCAAGCTGTTCTCCGGGCCCGACTTCCAGAGCATCAAGCCGGCGTCCGAGGTGGGGATGGCGCTCCACCCGGCGTTCACGCCGACCGGCAAGCTCGCCTTCTCCGGCGAGGGCAGGTACGGGCAGCGCATCTACGTGGGCGGCAAGGCGATCTCGCCGGAGGGGCTCTTCGCGTCGGCGCCCACGTTCTGCAACCACCCCGACGGGGTGAAGGCGGTCTATGCCGTCGGGGTCGGCAAGAACACCGACCTTGTCGTCTCGGGGGAGACGGGCGGCGGCCTCGCGCGGCTGACCCAGAGCCAGGGCAGGAACGGGTACCCGGCTTGCAGCCCTGATGGGCGGCTCGTGGCCTTCTTCTCCACGCGCACGTCCGGCGAGGGCCCGGGGCTCTACATCATGCGCGTCGACGGGCAGCGCCCCAAGCGCATCTCCAACCTGCTCGGGGACTCGCTGCGGTGGGATCCCCTTCCTCACGGCAAGGCCGTCGAGGCGAAGAACTGACCCGTTCGCGGGCGCCGTTCCACCGCGGCGCCCGCTGACCCGAGCTCGGCGGTGCTGCGCAGATCGGGGGCGCGGCGTGCGGACGCTGCACACGCTGTGGCAAGGCGTCCCGCGCGGTCGGCCTCCAGAGCCCCGCTCCAGCGCGCGACACGCCGCGAGCCGCGCCGCGGGAGGTGCGGCCCGGACATCCGGCGCGCGGGACCAGGGGGCGCCGCGTCGCGGCTGGATCCAGGGGCTCTCCGTCCGACAACTTCTTCGGCCCAGGCCCGTCTGACGTGGCTAGCTCCTGCGCGATCACGTGCGTTGCCGCGGAGAGCGGAGCGAAGGGAGGCCGCGCCGGCGGTCACTGCTTCTTTGGCCCGCTGCGTCGGACGCGGTTAGCCTCCGGACTGCTCAGGGGTGAGTTGGCTGGAAAATTGCACGGGAATTGCTGTAGGCCGCCCTGGTCAGCCAGCGAAACGAACATGGAGAAGAGCATGGTGTCGAGCCGTATCTGGACCGCCATCGCGATCGTCTGGTCCTTCTGCGCCGGTGGTTGCAGCTCGGTGGCGGCGGTTCACGAAACGAGGATCAGCGAGCAGGGGGGGTTCCGGAACCCGGATCACCGGCTCGCTCCGCGAGAGGACGGGGGATACTGCAGCGCCGAGGTGCTCCGCTGGCAGTACGACGAGCCGTCGGCGACGCTCCGGCTCGCCGATTCCCGTTTGATGCTCGATTGCTGCGGGAAGCGCGCGATTCACGTCGAGCGGATCGACAGCCTCTACGAGGTCACCGAGCGGGACGAGCCGGACGACGTCGAGGGGCGCTGCAGCGAGCAGTGCGCCTTCGATCTGTCCGTGGGCATGCAGGACGTCCCGCGGGGCGAGATCTATGTGAAGCTGCTGCGCGACGTCGTCGATCAGCAGGGCAGTCCGGCCGTGGTCTGGAGCGGCACCCTCGATCTGGACGTCACCGCGGGCGCGGTCGTCCTCGACGACGCCCCCGCGGACGCCGGCTGCCATGAGCAGAGCTCGCCGCGCCGGCGCAGCACGACCGTCGCCTCGAGGTGACCACCGCACCCCCGTCGCCCCGCCGTGCGCTGTGTCGGCGGGACGGGCGGCCGGCAACGGATCGCGGGCAGCTGTCTGGCGCCGCACCTTGATGGTGGGATGCTGGAGCAGGTCGACCGACCATGACGTCCAAGGTCAGAGAGCCGGGCGTATTCTGCCACGTTTCACCTGGACATTTATTCCCGAAACGCGTAGATCACACTCGAGTGTGCGTGCAGCTGCTCCGGGGTGTGGTGGCACGCGCCTCCTACGTACGCCAGACAGCGACTGTCTCCGCGACAATTGCCGCAGAGACAGATCGAGCCTTCTTATTGAAGCCCTGGTTCTTCATTTTGGGCGTATTTTAACAGTGGGGCCATATAGCCAAGGAAGTCTGGGCATGAAGTACGCGGCGGTCTGTAGGGCACTTGCAACGGTGGGTTCGCTGGTTCTCCTGAGCGCGTGTCTGGAGACCGAGCCTGCGCAGGTGGGGATCGTGAGCGAGGCCGGCGGCTTCGTGGAGCCGGAGCGGAGGCTCGCCGTCGAGGGGGAGGAGAGCTACTGCGGCGCCGAGGTGCTGCGCTGGCGCTACGACCGATCGAGCGGATCCCTGACGGTCGCGGACAGCCGGCTCCTGCTCAACTGCTGCGGCCAGCGTGTGATGCACGTGGACCGGATCGACAGCATCTACGAGATCACCCAGAGGGACGAGCCCGACGCGGCGAACCCGAGGTGTGATTCGGTCTGCGCGTTCGACTTCGCGGTGGCGATTCCCGAGGTCGCCCCGCGCAAGATCTACGTGCGGCTGCTGCGGGACGTCGTCGACGCGCAGGGCAGCGCGGAGCTCATCTGGCAGGGGGAGATCGACGTCCGGAAGCTGTCCGGCGAGGTGGTGATCGACCACGTCGCTGCGCCGGGCGAGGCCTGCAGCGAATCGTCCCAGTAGGCGCTCGCCGCTCCGGCGCGGGAGCCGCCGGCGAGCGTGGGCTCGCGCCAGCGGGCCACGCGTCCTGCATGACGGGGGCTGCGCCTCCGAACGAGCACGCGGCCGCGCGACGGCGCCGGCCGAAGGACGGCTCGTCGGCGGCAACGCGCGGTAGCCGCGACGGCGCGGCCGTCGCCCTCAGTCGATCAGCGTGCGCGCGGGGCGACCGGGCTCGCACTTCACGAGCGTGGCGGTCAGCTCGAGCGTCTCGGGGAGCGTGCCCTGCACCTGCGCGACGACCTGCTCGACCACATGCTGGGCCTCGTCCAGGTTGGGACCCACGATCGAGACGACGAACGTGAGCGGGCCGGTGCGCCCGGCCGCGGCCGGCGTCAGGCTGAGCAGCAGCGTCTGGGTCAGGTCCACAACCTGAAGCGCCGCCTTGCGCAGCGCGAGCATCTCGAGGATCGTCGGCCGCAGGCTCACGAGGCCGTTCTGGCCGCGGAGCTCGAAGCGCGCGATCTCCATCGGCACCTCGGCCCACTCGGCGAAGAAGCCGTCCTCGTCGATGGCCTTCATCAGGTGCTCGCGCACGAGCAGCCCCGTGAGGCCGTCGCGCCGCGCAAGGTAGCGCTTCGCCTTGTCGTGGTGCGGCGAGTCCGGTCCGAACGTGACCACCATGAGGCGGCACTCGCCGAGCTGCACCTCGGCGCCGTGGAGCAGCGAGACCTGCGCTTTGCGCTCGAAGGGGAAGTCCGCGTACGTGCCGTTCGTGCTGTTCAGATCCTCGACAAGCCAGGAGCCCGTCTGCCAGCGAAGGAGCGCGTGCGACCCGGAGACGGTCGCCTCGGCCAGGACGAGATCCTGATCGCTGCGGCGGCCGATGGAGAGCACCGGCTTCTGCAGCGGGAACAGCGTGGTGACGCTGTCCGGCGCGTTCGTGGCGTACGTGATGAGCAGCGACTGCGCGCCGGGGGTGAACTGCGTCTTGATGGCCCGACCGGGCGCCGGGCCGGGGTCGATGCGCTCGCGCGGCAGCTGGATCGGCGCGGTCGTGGTCTGCGTCGGGTTGAAGAACCGCATGTGCCGCGCCTGCGGGCGCATCTGCGGATCCGGGTTCAGCCCGCGGAAGATCTGCCTGATCTCGTCGTTCGTCAGCGCGGCGGGCACGTCGAACGTGATCTGCTGCTTCATCGTCTTGAGCCGCGGCTTGTAGCCGGGCTCGGGGACGCGGCAGGTCCACATCTCCCAGAGCGTCAGCGACGCGGCGTAGACGTCGTCCTCGGGGCTCGCCCCGCCGCTGCGCAGCCGCTCCGGCGACATGTAATGAGGCGTGCCGCCGTCCGGGGGCGCACCCGGCTTGCGCACGGCCGCGCGGGCGCGCTCCTTCGCGAAGCCGAAGTCAAGGATGACGGCGCGATCGTCGGCGACCATCACGTTGCCGGGCTTCAGGTCGCCGTGCACAAGCCCCTGCTGGTGGATGGCGGCGAGCCCCGCGCAGACGTCGGTCGAGATCTTGCGGAACTCGTCGGCGCTGAACCCGCCGGACGTCTTGCGCTTGCGGATGTGGTTGTGGAGCGTCTGCCCGGGGATGTACTCCATCACGAGGATGGGCCCCCACGTGCTCGGCGCGAGGTCGTGCACGCGGCAGACGTTCGGGTGACGCGCCTTCTGCGCGAGGATCACCTCCTGCCGCAGGGCCTCGTCGTCGCCCGGCATGGCGGAGGCCTCGGGCACCACCTTGAGCGCCACCTGCTGCTGGGTCAGGCGATCAAAGGCCAAGAACACCTCGCCCATGCCGCCTTTGCCGATGCTCTTCAGGACCTCGTACCGGTCGTTGATGACCGTTCCGACGTCGATGGGAGGGAGGGGATCTTTGGTCACGGCCACGGGCGCACGAAGGGTGAGGAAGAGCTCCGCGCCGGCGCCGAAGCTGACGCGCCGGCACGTCGATACGGACTGCGCGCAGGGTCGTCCATTCGAGCCCCGGGCGCAACGAGTCGTTGCACAAGCGTTGCGGCTTGCCCGTTCGGCGCGGGACGGGGCGGGGCCGGGGAGCGCGCCGCACGGCCGGCAGCGCGTGGCCGCCGCGGCCGCGGCGCCGTCCACAGGAGGGCGGCGCCCCGCGCGGTGTTCAGGAGAACGGCCGCGCCGTGTGGGCGTGGTTCAGCGGACCGTGGCCGTGGCCGAGCCCGGGCGCGGCGCGCATCGCCTCGCGGAGGTAGCGGCGGGCACGCGCGATCGCAGGGACGAGGGCCAGGCCCTGGGCGAGGCCGGCGGCGATGGCCGAGGCGAGCGTGCAACCCGTGCCGTGAGTCGCGCGCGTCTCGATGCGCGCGTCCTCGAACAGCTGCTCACCCCCGGGGCGCCCGGAGGCGCCGGGCTCCGGCGCGGTCCGGAGGACGTCGACGACCGCGGCGCCAGGGAGGTGGCCCCCCTTCAGCAGCACGGCGCGCGGGCCCATGGAGAGCAGCTGCGCGGCGGCGCGGCGCATCGCGTCCACGCTGTCGATCACCGTGCCGGTCAGCGCCTCGGCCTCCGGGATGTTCGGCGTGAGCAGCGCGGCGAGCGGCAGGAGCCGGACGCGCAGGGCGCCCTCCGCGTCGGACTCCAGCAGGCGCGCGCCCCCCTTGGCGACCATGACGGGGTCGACGACGAGCGGCGTGCCGCGGCCGAGGCGCTCGTAGACGCGCGCGACCTCGGCGATGACCTCGGCCGAGTGGAGCATGCCGGTCTTGATCGCGTCGGCGCCGATGTCGTCGAGCACGAGCTCCATCTGGCGGCCGATGAAGTCGGGCGGCACCGGGAACACGGCGGCGACGCCGCGGGTATTCTGGGCGGTGAGCGCGGTGATCGCGGTCGCGCCGTACGCGTCGAGCGCGGTGACCGCCTTGAGGTCCGCCTGGATGCCGGCGCCGCCGCCCGAGTCGGACCCGGCGACGATGAGGACGCGGCCTTTCATGAAGCCTCCGGGCCGCGAGGGGCGGCCGGCCATGTGTCGTTCACGAGCACCCGCGCCGCACGTCAGTAATGCTTGTCGAGGACCGCGGGATCGGTCGTCGTCGAGAACACCGTGTCGCAGCGACGGCACCTGTACTTCACCTTCGTCGGCCGGGCCGAGATCCCGACCGCGAGCTGGATGTACCCAAGGAAGCGGTATTCTGCCTCCGCGCTCACCATGTGGTGGTCACGGCCGTGTCCGCAGGGGCACTGGACCAACCCGGACGTCGTGCTGTTGCGGTAGGGCATGGAAGGGGCGCTCGTCGACATGGCGTTCCGGGTATTCTAGGGGGTCTGCGGCGGACGTCGAGGGGGGCGCCGCGGAACACGCCCGGAGGAGCCGATCGGGCGGCGCGGGCAGGCGTCTCGCGGCCAGGGCCGTGCACTGCGGCGCATCGGCCCTGCGCCGACCGGCGCTTTGCGTCCCGCCGCGGACCGAATAGGACATGCCGCCATGCACCCCGCACTTCGCGCCGAGCAGCTGGTGAAGCGGTACGGCGACTTCACGGCCGTGGACGGGATCGACCTCGCCGTGCACACCGGCGAGATCGTCGGCCTGCTCGGGCCGAACGGCGCGGGCAAGACGACGACCCTGCGGATGCTCGCCGGCATCCTGTCGCCGACCGCGGGGCGCGTCCTCATCGGCGGCGTCGACCTCGCCGCGAGGCCGCTCGAGGCGAAGCAGCGGATCGGCTTTCTCTCGGGCGACACCCAGCTCTACCAGCGGCTCACGCCCCGCGAGGTGCTCCGCTACTTCGGCAGGCTGTACGGCATGGGCGAGGCAGCGCTCTCGCGCCGCATCGACGCGCTCGTGGCCGACCTCGAGATGGACGCGTTCGCCTCGCGGCCGTGCAGCACGCTGTCGGCGGGGCAGAAGCAGCGCGCCAACATCGCGCGCGCCTTCCTCCACGAGCCCGAGGTGCTCATCCTCGACGAGCCGACGACCGCGCTCGACATCATCAGCGGCCGCTTCATCGTCGAGTCGATCCGGCGCGAGCGCGCCGCGGGCAGGGCCGTCCTCTTCTCGACGCACATCATGGGCGAGGCCGAGTACCTCTGCGATCGGATCGCCCTCGTGCATGAGGGGCGCATCGCGGACACCGGCGCGCTGCCGGAGCTCCTCGCGCGCACCGCCACGACGAACCTGACGGACGCCTTCCTCCACCACGTGGAGCGGCGCCGCCCGCGCGAGGCGCGCGATACGCCCGGGGGCGCCGGCGCGTCCGCTCCGGGAGGGACGGCGCGATGAGGCTCGCCATCGTCTGGACCATCCTCCGCAAGGAGCTCGTCGAGTCGCTCCGGGACCGGCGCACGCTCGTGCGCCTCGTCCTCGTGCCGATCCTCCTCTATCCGCTCTTCGCGCTCGGGATGAGCAAGCTCATCGGCTCCGAGGCGGCGGCGCGCGAGGCGCGCGCGTCGCGGATCGCGGTGTGGGGGGAGCTGGCCGAGGGCCTGCGGACGCGGCTCGAGCCGGCGGGCAAGATCGAGCTCGTGCCGTGGGCCGGCGCGCCGCCGGACGTGCGCGACGGGCTCCTCTCGGGGGCGCTTGCGCCGCCGGCGGGACCGGTGCCCCGGAGCGAGGAGGAGGAGGCGCCCGGGGCCGAGGACCCGCCGCCGAGGTGGACCGAGCCGGAGAACCCCGTGCTCGCCGCGGCGCGCGCCGCGGTGAGCGAGCGCAAGGTCGACGCGGTGCTCGTCCCGTGGCCCTCGCTGGGGACCGAGCTCGGGCGGGGCGGAAAGGGCTCGGTCGCGATCTACTTCGACTCGGTCCGCGCCGACTCGACCACGGCGGAGGCGCGCCTCCAGGGCGCGCTGCGGCGCGCCCGCGCGGCCATCGTCGCGGAGCGAGAGGCGGCGCGCGGCCTGCCCGAGGGGTTCTCGATCGCCTACGACGTCGTGCCGCGCGACGTCGCGGCCGACAGCCGCAAGGTCGGCCAGATCCTCGGCTCGATGATGCCGATGATGCTGATCCTGATGTCGCTCCTCGGCAGCTTCCTCCCGGCGATCGACCTCACGGCGGGCGAGAAGGAGCGCGGCACGATGCAGACGCTGCTGTGCGCGCCCGTGCGATCCATCGAGATCATCTCGGGCAAATTCCTGGCCGTGTGGGTCATCTCGCTGCTCACGGCGCTCGGCAACGTGGTGAGCCTGTCGCTCACGGTGAGCCGGATGCTGCCCGACGTGATGGTCGTCGATCCCTGGATCTTCGCGCTGACGTTCGCGCTGCTCGTGCCGGTCACGCTCCTGTTCTCGGCGCTGTTCCTCGCGCTCGCCGTGTTCGCGAAGGACTTCAAGGACGGCCAGAACGCGCTCATGCCGGCGTACCTGCCGCTCTCGCTGCTCGCCGGCATCACGGCCCTGCCGGTGGTCGAGCTCAACCCGTGGACGGCCTACGCTCCGGTCCTCAACATCGCGGTGCTGATCAAGGCGCTGTTCGTGGGGGAGGCGCCGGCCGATCTCCTCTTCACGGCGCTCCTCTCCTCGGCGCTCTACGCCTGCCTCGCGCTCCTCTTCGCCGCGCGCGTGTTCGAGCGCGAGAACGTGCTGCTCGGGGGCCAGGAGTCGGCGCGCGCCGTGCTGGGCCTCCGGCGCCGGGCCGGCGGGACGCCGTCGGCCGGGTTCTCGCTGGCGGCGTTCGCGGGCGTCCAGGTGCTCTTCTTCTATGGCAGCCTGCTCATCGCCCGCGCCAGCGTGGCCGTCCAGCTCGCGGTCTCGCAGGTCGGCTTCTTTCTCGCCCCGACCCTCGCGCTGGTCGCTGGCTTCGGCTACTCGCCGCGGGCGACGCTCGGCCTCCGGCGGCCCTCGGTCCGGGGCCTCGCCGGGGCGCTGCTCCTCGGGGTGTCGGCGTGGGCCGCGATCGGCGGCACCGTCCTCCGGTGGTTCCCCGCGCCGGAGCCCTTCGCCCGCGAGCTCGGCGAGCTCGTGCTGCTCGGCGGGCAGCCGTACCCTGTCGTGCTGCTGCTCGTCGCCGTGACGCCGGCCGTCTGCGAGGAGCTGCTGTTCCGCGGCCTCGTCTATTCCGGCCTGCGCCGCGCCGGGCCCGCGGTGGCGATCGGGGTGTCGGCGCTCCTCTTCGGGCTCGCGCACGGCTCGGTGTACCGGCTCTTGCCGACGTTCTCGCTCGGGCTGGTGCTCGGCTACGCGCGCCACCGCACCGGCTCGGTGCTGCCCGGGGCGCTCCTGCACGCCTTGAGCAACGGGCTCGCGGTGTCGCTGCTCTATTTCAAGCCGCCGTCGGTGCAGGGCATCATCGAGGGAGAGGTGCTGCCGTGGAGCGTGACGGCCGCGGGGGCGGTCGTGTCGCTGGCCGGGCTGCTCCTGCTCCGGTCGACGGTGCCGGGAGAGCCGGAAGACGGGGCGGCGACGAAAGCGAGCGAGCGCCGAGAGAGCGAGGCTGTCGGAGACGGCGCGGGAGCGGACTGAGGCTGGCGAACGCGGTGGCGGTGTGGGCGGGCGCTCGGGGATGGGCGGCCGCCGCGAGCGCAGCGCCAGTGGAACCACATCGCCGCGGCCGCAGGCGCGGAGTGCCGCGACGCGCTCAAGCTCTCCGGCGCGCGGTTTCAGCCGCTGCCGGACATCGCGAAGCCCAGCAAGAAGGGGTGCGGCATCCCGCACGGCGTGCTGCTGACGCGCGGCCCGACTGGCATCGTTTACTCGCCTCCGCTTCAGGTCGACTGCTCGCTGGCCCTCCGACTGGCCGATATCGAGCGCGTGGTCCAGGGAGAGGCGGAAGCGCACCTGAGCTCGCCGATCTCCCGCATCAGCACCCTGGGGAGCTACGCTTGCTAGGGAAGTGGTCGGCAGGATGCGCCGGTGGAGCGCGGTGCTGAGCGAGCACTCGTTCGGCAATGCATTCGATGTCGCGCGCTTCTCGCCGAAGCGCGGCCGCGCGATCAGCGTGCTCCGCGATTATGTGCGCTACGGGAACGACCCGAGCACCCGCGAGGGGCGCTTTCTCCGCGGCGTGACCCGTCGACTCCGCGCCGAGGGGGCGGCATCGCGCGTCCTCGGGCCGGACTGCGACGCGAGCCGCCGGGACCACCCGCACATCGATTGCGGCACGCCGCGCTGGTACTGAGCCGCGGCCCCCGCGCTCACCGCGGCCCGGCCCGCAGCTCGAGGATCCGCACGTCGTACGGCGCGAGCTCCACGGCGTGGACCGGGGATTGGCCGCCCAGCTCGGTCAGGTGTCCCGAGGCCACCTCGGGCTCGACCGAGAGCGGCTCGCCGGCCTGGCTGACCAGGAAGACGAAGCGGCGGCCATCCCGGTGGCGCAGGGTGTCGGCCGCGACGCGCGGGTCGTCCACGATCACCGGCCGCCGCACGCCGGCGAGCTCGGCGAGCGCGTCGTACAGCCTGTAGGTGGGCTCCGGGTTGATCCGCGGGGTCGCCGCGGCGAAGTGCTCGATCGGGTAGGTGCAGAGCACGACGCTGCCGCTCCCGATCTGGCGCCGCAACAGCGCCGGCCGGCCGCGCTCGTCGACCGCGACGACCTCCGCCCCCCTGGGCCGCACCGGCAGGTAAGCGCGGCTGTGCTCGGTGCCGGCGACCGGGAATGTGAGCGTCGTGCCCTCGGCGATCGTGCCGAACCGGCGCTCGAAGGTGAGCGTCACGCGATCGCCCTCGATCGGGTCGACCATGCCGTAGCGCAGCTGGTGCTCGACACCGAACATCGCATTGAGGTGCGCGTACCAGGGACCGCGCTGCGACCCGTGCGTGCCGTGGGAGTACGACGCATAGACCACCGCGCCGCCCGAGGCCAGCCGCTCCAGGAGATGCCAGCTCGGCGCGGTGAGCTGCTTGGCCGACGGTAGGAGATACAGCCGGCAATCCTCGGCGATCCCGTCCCGCTCCCGGGTCAGCCCGAGCGGCAGATCCGCCTCCTTCGCCGCGATGTAGGCCTGTCGCAGCATCGTGAACAGGTAGCTGCGATCCTCGGCCTCGGTGAACGGAAACGCGCCCTCCAGGTACGACGGCACGATCAGCGCCGCGTCGGCCGGCTCGCGCTCGCAGCCGAGGACGTCGATGTCGGCGAGCACCCTGGCGAAGCGGGCCATCTCCTTTAGCTGCGGCTTGGGGCGACCGTCGGTGGTCGTCAGCCCGAAGTGGAGCTCGAAGGGGTGATGCCTGTAGGGATCCTGGTGAATGAGATCGAAATCGGTGTTGTTCCAGCCGATCCAGCCGGTGGCGCCGGCCAGCAGCGTGTTGTGGAGGACCTGCCGGTAGTAGTGCGCGGCGTTCTCGTCGGACGCGAAGCCCGAGGACACGCCGAACTCCTCCAGCACCACCGGCTTGCCGAGGAAGCCCGTGAGCTCGCAGACGAACGCCGCGCCGTAATGCTGGCGCACCAGGTCGTTCTCCATCCGGTACACGTGCGGGCCGAGGAAATCGACGAGGGCGCCGAGGTCGCGGACGGAGAACCCGTTGTCGTTGCCGGTGACCTCGATGCCCCACGCGCCGTCGCCGATCGAGATTGGCTGGCTCGCCCCGCCGGCCCGCAGCGCCTGCACGAGCAGGCCCGCCCAGCTCGTGACCGTCTCGCGGATCGAGCGCTCGCGCTCGCCGTAGATCGGCATCTCGTTGGAGATGAGCCAGCCGGTCACCGCCGGGTGGCCCGCGAAGCGCCGCGCCATCTGCTCGCCGAACCACGCCTGGCGGGCGACCATCCACACGTCCCCGTAGAGATCTCGCCCGCGCCGCCAGGCCGGGTCCCAGTTCTCGCCGGACATGTGGCCGACGAGGAGGGTCGGGATCGTGGTCAGGCCGGCTTCCACATGCGCCTCGAGGAAATCGCCGTAGCGCTCCACGCAGCCCTCGTCGATCCGGTCGGGCTCCGGCATGAAATGGGGCCAGTAGAAGAACGATCGGGTCATCGTGAGGCCGTGCTCGGCGAGCACCCGGAGCTCCTCGCGGACCAGGGCCGGATCGTAGCTCTGCCACATGAGCGGGCCGCCGCGCCTCGACCAGAAATTGGCCCCGAGCCAGGCGACGGCCTGTTGACGAACAGCGACTTTGGCGAAATTGCGGTGCATATCCCTCGAGCAGGCGACTTAATCGGTTCAGTGTACAGCCTGCAAGGGAGGAACGCACCCCCGGCGGCGCGAGGTCGGCTCAGGTGCGAGGGGGCGGCGCGGTGCTGCCCCGCGTCGCCAGCGTCGGCGCGCTGCACTCGACGTCGGCGATCTCCTCGCCGGCCACGAGGCGCAGGAGCAGCGCGGCGGCGCGGGAGCCGTGCTCGGCGATGTTGCGGCGCACCGCGGTCAGGGCGGGGTGCACGAGCTGGCACAGCGCCGAGTCGTCCCAGGCCACGATCGAGAGGCGCTCGGGCACGGGGACACGCATCTCCTGGGCGACGGCGAGCGCGGCCACGGCCATCACGTCGTTGTCGAAGACGATGGCCGTGGGCGGCGTGGTCCCGGCGAGCAGCCGCCGCGTGGCCTGGCCCCCCGCCTCGCCCGTGTAATCCGCGTGGACCGTCTGCACCCGCTCCAGCCGGCGCTGGCGGGCAGCCGCGTTGAACGCCTTGGTGCGGAGCGCGGTGTGCATGAACTCCGCGGGGCCGGCGACCCGCGCGATCGACCGGTGACCGAGCGCGGCCAGGTAGTCGACAACCGCCCGCATCGCGCTCGCGTCGTCGCTCCACACACCCGCGAGCCGCCCCTTGCCCGCCGGTCCGCCGACCACCACCGCCGGGAGCTTCAGCTCCTCGATCAGCTTCACGCGCGGATCGCCCTCGCAGAGGTCGACAAGGATCACCCCGTCCACCCGCCGCTCCGCCCACCAGCGGCGGTACGTCTCCAGCTCGGCCGCGCGATCCTCGGTCACCTTGAGCAGCAGCGCCTCCGCCTTCTCGGACAGCTCCGCCTCAATGCCGGAGATGAGCTGCATGAAGAACGGCTCGATGCCGAGCGTGTGAGCGGGCCGATCGATGACCAGACCGATGGCGCCGGCCCGGCCGTCGGAGAGCGCCCGCGCCGCGTTGCTCGGCTGCCAGCCGAGCTCCGCCGCGATGGCCAGGATCCGCTCGCGCGTCGGCTCCGACACGCCGGGCCTGCCGTTCAGCGCGTAGGATACCGCTCCCTTGGACACTCCCGCACGCCACGCGATGTCCGTGATCGTCGGACGCTTCACGTCTCACCTCCGCTCCAGGCGACGGAGCGCGCCTGCCGTGTGGACCTGCTCCGTCTCATGGCCCCGGTTGGATAGCACGACGGCCTGCGGGCGAGCCTCACGCCGCGCACGGCCGGACGCCGCGGGAGGCTGCCGAGCCAGCGCAGCCGCTCCCACACCCTCGCCCACCGCAGGCGCCGCGGGCGAGGGGCCGCGCCGGACGAGCGCGCTCGGATCGGCGTCGCGTCGACAGGCAGCCGTGGACTGAATCGGTTCAGCGTTGTGAGCCGGCGCGCCTGTCAGGGGCGGCGCCGGTCACGTCACTTCCAGGAGCTCGCGCCCGGTGATGCCGAGCAGGAAGAGGATGGCGTCGAGGCCGCTCGCGGACAGCGAGGTGTCCGCGGCCTCTCGCAGCTTGGGCTTCGCCCGGAACGCGACGCCGAGGCCGGCGCGCTGGAGCATCAGGAGGTCGTTGGCGCCGTCGCCCACGGCGATGGTCTGATCGAGCAGCACGCCCTCCGCCTGCGCGATGGTCTCGAGCAGCTCCGCCTTGCGTTGCGCGTTGACGATGGGCCCGGTGACCCGGCCGGTGAGCTTCCCGCCCTCCACCTCCAGCGCGTTCGAGTAGGCGTAGTCGATCCCGAGCCGCGCCTTCAGCGCCTCCGCCGCGATCGAGAAGCCGCCCGAGATCACCGCGGTCCGGTAGCCGAGCCGCCTCAGCACGCGGATGAGCGTCTCTGCGCCCTCGGTGATGGGGAGCTCGGCGGCCAGCTTCCGGAGCACGCCGACGTCGAGGCCGCGGAGCAGCGAGAGCCGCTGGCGGAGCGACTCGTCGTAGTCCATCTCCCCTTGCATCGCCCGCTCGGTGATCTTCGCGACCTGCTCCGCGACGCCCTTTGCGCGCGCGAGCTCGTCGATCACCTCGATGCGGATGAGCGTCGAGTCCATGTCCATCACGACGAGCCGCTTGCTCCGGCGGAAGAGGCCCTCTCGCTGCAAGGCGAGGTCGAAGCTGCTCTGCGTGGCGAGCGCCAGGAGGGCCTGCTTGAGCGCGTCGGCCTCCTCCTCGCGCTGGAGCAGCACCTGGATCTCCACCGAGGAGAGCCGCTCGACCGACAGCCGCGCCACCTTCTCGATGTTCGCGCCGTGGGCGGCGAGGGTGGAGGCGACGTCGTGCAGCTCCTTGGCGCCGAGCTCCCGGCCGATCGCCGTCACCACGTAGCGGCTCCCGGGAGCGCGCGGCGGCGCGCCGCCGTCGAGCGGCTTGAAGTCGAGCGCCACGCCGAGCTCCTTGGCGGCGAACAGGAGCTCCTTGAGCGCGCTGCGCGCCTCGGGGAAGAGCACGAGCAGCGCGAGGTTCAGGTTTCCGTGGATCACCACCTGCTCGATGTCGAGCAGCGTGGCGCCGATGTCGCTGAGGACGCCGGTGAGCCGGGCGGTGATGCCAGGGTGGTCCCTGCCCGTGACCGTGACGAGGATGGGATCGGAGGCGGCCATCGCGGGCCCCTTAACAGGGCCGCGCCGCAGGGTCGACGTGGATTGCGCGCGAGGCAGGGGAGGGCGCCTGTGCCGGATCACCCCCCTTTCCCCCGCGCGCGCTGCCCCCTCCCCTGCGGGCTCCGTCGCTATCTGTAGCGCCCGCCCCCGCGCCCCGCCGCCGCCCGCCCGCCGCCCTTGCCGCCGGCCGCCGCCCGCGCGCCGCCGTTGGCGGCCGCGCCACCCTTGCCGCTCGCGCCCCGCCGGCTCGCCGTCCGCCCGGAGCGCGCCGGCTTCGCCTCGGCCACCTCGCGCGCGGCGCCGGCCTCCCCGTCGCCCTGCTGGGCCTTGAGCTGGCGGAGCTGATCGCGCAGCCGCGCCGCCTTCTCGAACTCGAGGTTCTCCGCCGCCGCGAACATCTCCTGCCGGATCGCGTCGATCTGGTCGACCACGTCCATCGCGGCGCGCGCCGCGTCGGCCGCGTGCTTCGCCGGGCCCTTCGACACGGCGTAGTAGTCGCGCGTGCCCGAGGTGGGCGACAGGTCGAGGATCGCCTTCTTGACCGTGGCCGGCGTGATGCCGTGCTCCTTGTTGTACGCCTCCTGGATCGCGCGCCGCCGGGTCGTCTCGTCGATCGCGCGCTTCATCGCGTCGGTGATGCGATCGGCGTACATGATGACCTCGCCGTTCACGTTGCGGGCGGCGCGGCCGATCGTCTGGATGAGCGAGCGCGGGCTCCGGAGGAAGCCCTCCTTGTCGGCGTCGAGGATGGCGACCAGCGACACCTCGGGCAGATCGAGCCCCTCGCGCAGCAGGTTGATGCCGACCAGCACGTCGAACTCGCCGCGCCGGAGATCGCGGAGGATCTCGACGCGCTGGAGCGTGTCGATGTCCGAGTGGAGGTAACGGACCCGGATGCCGAGCTCCGTGTAGTACTCGGTGAGATCCTCGGCCATCCGCTTTGTCAGCGTCGTGACGAGCACGCGATCGCCGCGGGCCACCCGCTCCCGGATGCGCGCGAGCAGGTCGTCGACCTGCCCGCCCACCGGCTGGATGCGGATCTGCGGATCGATGAGCCCGGTCGGCCGGATGATCTGCTCGACCACCGAGCCGGCCGACTTCTGGAGCTCGTAGTCGCCGGGCGTCGCGCTCACGAACAGGACCTGCGCGTAGTGCTGCTCGAACTCCTCGAACTTGAGCGGCCGGTTGTCGAGCGCGCTCGGGAGCCGGAACCCGTACTCGACGAGCGTCTCCTTCCGCGCCCGATCGCCCCGGAACATCGCCCCGACCTGCGGGACCGTCTGGTGCGACTCGTCGATGATGAGGAGGAAATCCTTCGGGAAATAGTCGATCAACGTGGGCGGGGGCTCGCCGGGCTTCCGGCCCGAGAGGTGGCGCGAGTAGTTCTCGATGCCATTGCAGAACCCCATCTGCTCCAGCATCTCGAGATCGTACATCGTGCGCTGCTCGATCCGCTGCTTCTCGAGGAAGCGCACGGCCCTGTCGTAGTGGTCGATGCGCTCGCGCAGCTCCTCGCGGATCGCCTGGATCGCGAGCCGGAGCTGCTGCTGCTCGGTGACGTAGTGGGAGCCGGGGAAGACCGCGTAGCGATCGAGCTGGCCCACCACCTTGCCCCGGACGGGGTCGACCTCCTTGATCGCCTCGATCTCGTCGCCGAAGAACTCGACCCGGATCGCGAGCGACTCCTCGTAGGCGGGGAAGATCTCGACCACGTCCCCGCGGACGCGGAACGTGCCACGGTGGAAATCGACGTCGTTGCGCGTGTACTGGATGTCAACGAGCCGCCGCAGCAGCTCGTCGCGGCGGATCTCGGTGCCGCGCTCGAGCTTGATCAGGAGCCCGTGGTAGCTCTCGGCCGAGCCGATGCCGTAGATGCAGCTCACCGAGGCGACGATGATCACGTCCGGCCGCGAGAGCAGCGCGTGCGTCGCCGCGTGACGCATGCGGTCGATCGCGTCGTTGATGATGGCGTCCTTCTCGATGAAGGTGTCGCTCGTCGGGACGTACGCCTCAGGCTGGTAGTAGTCGTAGTAGCTGACGAAATAGTGGACGGCGTTGTTGGGGAAGAGCTCCCTCATCTCACCGTAGAGCTGGGCCGCCAGCGTCTTGTTCGGCGCCATGATGAGGGTCGGCTTCTGCAGCTTCTCGATCACCTTGGCCGCGGTGAACGTCTTGCCGCTGCCCGTGACGCCGAGGAGGACCTGGAAGGCCTCGCCCTGCTCGAAAGCGGAGCAGATCTCCTGCAGCGCGCGAGGCTGGTCACCGCACGGCTTGAATTCGGAGACGAGCTCGAAGGGTGTGGGCATGGAGCGGAGGACCCTAGTGCGGCGAGCCCCTCCTCGCAACCTCCCCCGCGGCCAGGGCAGACGGCCGGGGCGTCCTGCCCTGCCTGGCCCTTCCAGAGCGGCGCGGGCCGGTTCTCGTCGGTTCTCGTCCGCTTCTCGTCCGCTTCTCGTCCGCTTCTCGTCGGTTCTCGGAGGCGCTTGACGGCGGCGCGGCGCTGGCGGATTCTAGGCGCTGCCGCGTCGTTGTGACGTGAGCCGAACACGGAGGTTAGGTCATGAGTGGGAATACACAGCACACCCATTGCGCCGCCGCCGTCGTCTCCGCCGCGGCCAGCTGAGCTCGTCTCCACGCCTTCGCTCCGGCGCGCGCGTGCCCTGATCGGCGCGCGTCCGTCCTGCGCTGCGCGCGCCTCGCAGGGCGTCCGCCCTGGCCGGGCGCGCCCTCCGGCGTGACGTCCTGATCGGTCGACGAGCTCCGCACCGCGGCGGCCCCGCGCGTGGAATGGCCGGCGCGGGCGCGTCCTCGCGCGCCGCCGCGCCCTGTCCGTCGATCGCCGCGCGCCGCAGCCAGCGCCGCGCGGCCGAACGCCATGGAGCGCTCGTCCGTCATGCAAATCGACTCCGATTCTCTCGTTGATCCGTCTTCTCAGAACGAACCGCGACCCGATCTGATCGGGCTCGGATGGACTCCCTTCTTCGCGAGCCAGCTCGCCTGTCTGGAGGACGCCGTGCAGCCCGCGCGCGTCATCCTCGCCTCCGCCTCGAGGCACCACGTGCAGACCGCGGACGGCCCGCGCCTCGCGGTCATCAGCGGGCGCCTCGCGCACGAGGCCGCGGACCGCGCGGCGCTCCCCACCGTCGGCGACTGGGTGGGGCTCAGGCCCGGCGACGGCGCCGGGCCCGCGTACATCGTGCACACGTTCGCGCGGAGCACGTGCCTGCGCCGCAAGGCCGCGGGGCCCACGGTGGAGGCCCAGGTGCTCGCGGCCAACGTCGACAAGGTGCTCATCGTCACGTCGCTGAACGCCGACTTCAACCTGCGCCGCCTGGAACGGTACATCGAGGCCGTCCTCGACAGCGGCGCTCGCCCGGTGCTCGTGCTCAACAAGGCAGATGTCTGCCCCGATCCGGGGCGGTTCGTCGACGCCGCGCGGGAGGTCGCGCCCACGGCGCCGGTCGCGCTGGTCAGCGCCCTGTCCGGCGCCGGCCTCGACGCGCTCCGCGCCGAGATCGGGGCAGGGGAGACCCTCGCCCTGGTCGGCTCGTCCGGCGTGGGGAAGTCCGCGCTCAGCAATCGCCTGCTCGGCGCCGAGATCCAGCTCGAGGGGGAGATCCGGGCGTCGGACGAGCGCGGCCGCCACACGACCGCCCACCGGGAGCTGTTCCTGATCCCGGGCGGCGGCCTCCTCATCGACACGCCGGGTGTGCGGGAGCTCGGCCTCTGGTCCTCGGATGGGGCGGGTCCGGCAGGCTTCGACGACGTCGAGGCCCGCGCCGCCGCCTGCCGCTTCCGGGACTGCGCCCATGACGGCGAGCCCGGGTGCGCGGTGCGCCGTGCCATCGAGGACGGCGAGCTCGACCCGGAGCGCCTGGGCGCGTACCTCAAGCTCGGGGCGGAGCGACGCTACCTCGCCCGGCAGCAGGACGTGCGCGCGAGGGTCGAGGAAAAGCGGCGCTGGAAGCAGATCTCGAAGCGAATGCGCGCCAATCCGAAGCAATAGAGCAACAGAGCGATTGAGCGACAGAGCGATAGAGCGATAGAGCGATAGAGCGATTCGTCGCTGCGCCGCGCGGAGGGGGCGAGCCCTCGGGAGCAGCCTCCCGAGGGCTCCCCCGCGTCCTGGCGCCCTCGCCGTCAGATCCCGTACTGCCGGAGCTTCTTGTGGAGCCCTTCTCGCGTGATCCCGAGCGATTTCGCCGCGTTGGTCTTGTTGTTGTTGTGCCCGCGCAGCGCTTCCAGGAGGAAGAACTTCTCGACCGCGTCCATCATCTCCTTGAGCGACCCCTTGGGCGTCCCCGCCCGCGCCACGAGCCCCTCGACCTGCCGGATCCGCGGCGTCAGCAGCTCCGGCGTCGCGAACGCCCCCGGCTCCAGCTGGATGACGAGCCGCTGCACCTCGTTCTGGAGCTCCCGGACGTTGCCCGGCCAGTCGTACGCGACCATGAGCTCCAGGGTCTGCTGGCTGAACCCGCCGCACGGCTTGCCGATCTCGTCCGCGTAGCGCTCCAGGAAGTGCGCCGCGAGCAGCTGGATGTCGTCGCGCCGCTCGCGCAGCGGCGGCAGGCGGATCGGGAACACCTTGAGCCGGTAGTAGAGATCCTCGCGGAATCGCCCCTTGGCCACCTCGTCCTCGAGGTTCCGGTTCGTCGCCGCGACGATGCGCACGTTGACGTGCTTCGGGCTCGTCGCCCCCACGGCGCGGATCTCGCCCTCCTGGAGCGCCCGGAGGAGCTTCGACTGGAGCGACAGCGGGGTCTCGGTGATCTCGTCGAGGAAGAGCGTGCCCCCGTCGGCGATCTCGAACAGGCCCTTCTTCTCCTCGGTCGCGCCCGTGAACGACCCCTTCTTGTGGCCGAAGAGCTCGCTCTCCAGGAGGCTCTCGGCCAGCGCAGCGCAGTTCTGCGCGACGAAGAGCTTGTCGCGGCGGCGGGAGCGGTAGTGCACGGCGGCGGCGATGAGCTCCTTGCCCGTGCCCGTCTCGCCCTCGATCAGCACCGTGACGCGCGTGTCGACCACCTTGTCGAGCTGGCCGATGACCTTGCGCATCGCGTCGCTGGTGCCGATGATGTCGACCGCGCTCCCGCCCCCGCCCCGGCGCTTCTCCTCGCGCCCCTTGAGGAAGCTGTTCTCCTTCTGGAGCCGCTCCTCCGCGAGCACGAGCCGCTTGATGAGCCGGGCGTTCGCCACCGCGAGCGACGCGTTCGCCGCCAGCACGAGGAGCGTCTCCAGATCGCCCGCGTTCAGCATCCCGGGCGCGCTCCGGTTGTCGGCCTGGAGCACGCCGATGATCTCCTCGCCCTTCCAGAGCGGCACCGCCAGGGTGCTGCGGATCGAGGCGCCCATCAGCGACTCGGTCTGCCCGACCTCGATCGGCGCGTCGGCGGCCAGCACGGCCGCGCGCTCCTTGATCACCTTCCGGTACACGCTGCGCGTGATCGGCACCGGCCCCGCCGGCGGCGCCCCGCCGCCCGACGCGGAGCGGACGCGCGTCAGCACCGGGACGAACACCGCCGGCGCCGCGCCCGCCTCCTGGTCGTCGTCGCGGAGCACCACCGTGACGTGCGTCGCGCTCGGCACCAGCGCGAGCACCGCGTCGGCGATCTCGGCGAGCACCTGGTCGAGATCGTTCGCCGCGCCGATGCGCTTCTGCGCCGCGTACATGGCCGAGAGCGCGCTCGGATCGCGCTCGATCTTCGCCTCGGCAGGCTCGATCTCGTCGAGGCGCCGGATCGAGACGACCCGCGTCTCGTCGGCCTCTTCCGGGATCTTCACCACCATCCGGGTGACCGCGTCGCCCGAGCCGAGCTCGATGACGTCCCCCGTCTGGAGGGCGACCGCGCTGCGACCGGGGCCGAGCTCCAGCCGCTCGCCCCGCCGCGTCACGCTCGTCCCGTTCGTGGAGCGCAGGTCCTCGAGGATCACCCCGTCGGCGCCGCTCACGATGCGCGCGTGCGCCCCGGAGATGTGGCGATCGTCGAGCACGACCCGGTTGTCCGGCGAGCGCCCGAGCGTGATCAGCTCGCCCTGGAGCTCGAAGGCGCGCCCGGCAGCGAGACCCTGGGTTACCTCGAGCACGATCATGGTTCTTTCAGCCAGGAAGGCCCCGTGAGAGGGCCCGGAGTAAACCGTCAAGACGGAGGAGACGCCAGGAAAAATCGGGATCCAGGCGCTCCGGCGAAACATCGCCCCCGGAGGGCGCCGGGAAAAGAAAATGTGGAAATTAGTTCTGGATCTTACGCTTGTGCGCCTGCGCGCTTGCCCCGTCCCGGGAGCTGGCCGCGGGACGGGGCGCGTGGCGCTGCGGGCTTACTGGGCGCGGGCGGTCAGGCGGTAGATGACCGTCTTGAAGGGCGCGTTGCCGGAGATCTTCTCGGGATCCCTCGAGGCCTCGCCCTCGTCGACGATCTTCTGCAGCTTGCTCGCGACGTCGGCGTCGCCCTTCGGCGAGAGGGCGTCGATGACCGAGACCGACACGAAGCGCACGGCCGCGTTCGAGGCCTTCGGCAGCGCGTCGATGATCTGCTGCCGGACGTCGGGGGAGCCGAGGACGCCCGTCATGTAGGCGGCCTTGATCCCCGTGAACTGGGTCTCCTTGGTCTGCGCCGCCGGGTCGCCGAGCTTCCCGATGTAACACTCGACCTTGGCGCCGCAGGCCCCGAGCAGCTCCTTCGCGAGCTTGATCTCCTTCTCCATCGACTTGCCGACCGTGCCGCCGCCGCTCGTGCGGGTGTTCGCGAGCCGATCGACGTCGGCGACCTGGTCGGGCTTCATCAGCTTGAGCGCCGTCTGCAGCGACACGTCGCGGATCTGCGCGACGTCGTCCTCCTCGCCGCGCGCCTCGAGCCCGGTCTTCACGATCCACGGCACGAGGCTCGCGTCGAAGAAGTTGCTCGCCGCCTCGGCGAGCATGACCCGCGCGTTGAGGCCGGCCGGCGGCATCTCGAGGCCCGCGGGCGTCTTCTCGTAGGCCGCCTGGAAGGCGGCGAGGGTCTCCGGCGTCCTGGGCACCTTGGTGAGCTCGCGCGCGATGATGGCGCGCGGCACGTCCTCGGCCTTCGCGAGCACGGCGAGCAGCGGCTGCACCGACTCCTGCCGGCCGATCGTCGCCAGGACGAGCGCGGCCGCCGCCACGTGGGCGGTCTCCGCCGCCTTCTTCTGCTCCGCGCTCGCCTTGTCGCCGGCGCCCTTCAGGTTCTCGATCTTCGAGTACTCGATGAGCTCCTTCTGCTCGCCCTGGAGCAGCGCGATCGCCGGCTGGATCGCGGGCTTGCCGATCTTCGTGAGCGCGAGGATCGCGGTCGTGGCGGCGTCCGCCTTGAGCGGCGACAGCACGATCTTGAGCAGCGGCACCACCGCCTTCTCGCTGCGCTGCCAGCCGAGCAGCTCCGCCGCGGTGATCTGCCAGAACAGCTCGTTCCGCATCGTGGCGACGTCCTTGGGATCGTTGATCGGACGCCCGAGCATCGTGATGAGCCCGTCCTCCCACGACTTGCTGTTGATATCGATCATCGCGTCGTGCACGTCGCGCGAGATGCTGGAGCCCTTCGCCTTGCCGTGCTGGAGCTTCGTGAAGACGGCCATGAGCGGCTCGGCGGCCTTCTCCGACTTCATCGCCCCGAGGCCGCGCACGGCCCAGCGGACGTCCTCCTCGGTCGACTCGGGCTTGTAGTCCTTGAGCGCCTTGATGAGGCAGGCGTCGCCGCGCGGGTCGCGCGTGTCGGAGATGAACTTGATGAGCTTCGAGTTCGTGCGCTCGTCGAGGTCGCCGGCCACGCATCGCTGCGTCATCGGCTCGATGATCTTGTCGAGCAGCGGCTTCACGGTCGGGCCGCTCCGGTCCTTGTTGTCGCGCGTCATCGCGTCTTCGAAGAACTGGACGAGCCGGTTGACCGAGGGGGTAACCGTCGCGGGGTCGTCGAGCCGCTTGACGTGCGTCTCGGGGTCGTTCTCGTCTGCGCAACCGGCGACGATCCCTACGGAGAGCGCCATCGACGACGCGGTGGCGGCCCCCAGGAGGAGCGAGCGAAGGAGCGGCAGGATGCTGCGTGCTGAGCGGGACATGGTGTTTCCTCCGGGACCTCGGTGATGCTGCCGGCCTGACCTCGCCGTCGCGCGGCGCGCGCTGCAGGAGAGGGGGTCAGCGGCTAGCCTTCGTTAGCCTGAGGGGACGAAAGCGGACAAAAACAGCGCGCGGCAGGGGGCGCAGCCCCCCTTCGGCCACGACGTGGCGCCGCTCCGTCATGGAAACGGCGGTGCCGAAACTATTCGGGGCCAGAGATCGTGTCAACGCGAGCGCGGCGCGGACACCAGCCGGCGGATCGCCGTCGCGAACAGCCGGTCGGGGATGACACGGCGCAGCGCGACGAGCGCCCGTGCGTCCCGGCCGATGAGGGTCCGGAACGGCGGCGAGGGGGCCTCGATGAGGCGGAGGATCGCCGCCGCGACCGGGGCGGGCGGCGGGGCCTTGGCGGCGTCCTGGAGGACGAGCTGCTCGATCGTCCTGGTCATGGCCGCGTAGGGGCCTTCGGGCGAGATGTGGGCGCCGCGACGCTGGTTCTCGTAGAAAATTTCGGTCTTGAAGGTGCCGGGCTCGACGAGGCAGACGTGGACGCCGAACGGGGCGACCTCCCAGCGCAGCGCCTCGCTGAAGCCCTCGACGGCGTGCTTCGTGGCCGCGTAGATGCTCACGCCGGGGAGGCCGACGAGCCCGGAGACGCTCGAGACGTTGATGACGCGGCCGCGCCCGGCGCCGCGCATCGCCGGGAGGACGGCGCGCGTCGTGGCCATGAGGCCGAAGACGTTTGTCTCGAACTGCGTGCGGACGTCGTCGTCCGCCTGCTCCTCGAAGGCGCCGCCGACCGCGATGCCGGCGTTGTTGACGAGGGCGTAGACGGGGCCGTGCTTCCGGAGGATCTCGCGGACCCGGTCGGGGGCGCTCGACGAGGCGACGTCGAGCGGCTCGACCTCGAGCGAGGCGCCCCGCGCGGCGGCCGCGGCGAGGAGGGCGCCGGCCTTCTCGGGGCGGCGCATCGTGGCGATGACCCGATGGCCCGCGGCCGCGCACGCGACCGCGGTGGCGAGGCCGATGCCGCTCGAGGATCCGGTGACGAGGACGAGGTGACCCATGGGGAAGGGGGGCGAGTCTAGGCGAAGCGCGGGGCGGGGAGGGCGGGCGAAAGGGCGCGGGCGGCGTCCTCGGCCTCCCCGCGCGAGGCTCAGCCGATGATCATCGCCTCGCTGAGGAGCCGGCCTTCCTTGAAGCGGCGGAGGTTCCAGCGATCGAACAGGGGGAGGGCGGTGCCCTCGGCGATGTGCTGGGCGATGAGCTTGCCCATGACCGGCGCGATCATGAAGCCGTGACCCATGAACCCGGAGGCCTGATAGAAGTGCTCCACCTCGTCGACCCCGCCCACGATGGGGTTCTGATCGGGGGTGAGGTCGTAACAGCCGGCCCACTGCCGCAGCACCTTCACGCTGCCGAGGACGGGGCACGCCGTGACGAGCGCCCGCGCATACAGCGCGAGGAACTTGTGGCTCGACCCCATGTCGAGGCCCTCGGGGACGTCCTCGTTGGAGATGCCGCCCACGATCTCGCCGCGCATCGACTGGGAAAAATAGAGGCCGTTCGAGAGGTCGGCGACGAGCGGGCCGAGCCAGGGCTTGAGCGGCTCGGTCGAGCAGATCTCGTGGCGGTGCGGGTGGTTCGGCAGCTCCACCCCGAGCAGGCGCGCGATCTCCGGGCTCCACGCGCCGGCGGCGTTGACAACCCGGTGCGTCCGGATCTCGCCGCGGTCGGTGACCACGGCGTCGATCCGCGCGCCCTGCGTGCGGAAACCGAGGACGTTCGTGAAGGTGGCGATGTCGACGCCGAGCTTCCGGGCGCGCTCGGCGTAGCCCCAGACGAACGGCCAGGGGAAGACGACGCCGTCGTCGGGGTTGTAGCTCGCCGCGACGACGCCCTCGGTCGAGAGCTCCGGCACGATCGCGCGCGCCTCGTTGGCGGTGAGCATCCGCGTCCCGAGGCCGCACGCGTTCTGCACGGCGACGCTCTTCTCGAGCGTCCGGCGGCCGGCCTCGCTGCGCACGAGGAAGAGGTAGCCGCCCTGCCGGAACCAGATGTTGATCTTCATCTCGCGGGCGAAATCCCGGCAGATGCGGATGCTCTCCTGCATGAGCCGGATGTTCCCCTCGCTCGAGAACTGCGCCCGGACCCCGCCGCCGTTGCGGCCGCTGGCGCCGCCGCAGAGGTAGCTCCGGTCGACGACGACGACGTCCGTGATGCCGTGGTGCCGCGCGAGGTTGTAGGCGATCGCGAGGCCCATGATCCCCGCGCCGACGATGACGATCTCCGCCTGCGCCCGCATCGCGCCTCAGCCGAGCTCCGCCCTCGCCGCGTCGACGACGGCGTCCTGGAGGGCGCCGTTCGAGGCGATGATGCCGCGCGCGAGCTTGAGCCCGGGGCCGGTGTAGTCGATGGGCGCGCCGGTGAGGTCGGTGAAGCGGCCGCCGGCGCCGCGGAGGACGGCCTCGGGCGCGCAGCTGTCCCAGAGCTTGGCGCCGCCGCCGCCATGCACGTAGAGGTCGACCTCGCCCGTCGCGATCCGGGCGACCTTCACGCCGACCGAGCCGCACGGGACGACCTTCGAGATGCCGAGCCGCGAGAGGATCGGCTCGATCTCCTTCGGCCGGTGCGACCGCGAGACGATGAGCGTGGCGTCGGCCGGCGAGGCCACCGGCGAGACCTGGAGCGGGCGGCGGCTGCCGTCCCTCGCCTCCAGGAAGGCGAAGCCCCCGCCGTCGCCGGCGCGGCCGGCCAGCGCCTCGCCGGTCGTGGGCATCACCACGACGCCGAGCGCCGCGCGGCCGGAGACCGCGAGCCCGATCATGACGGCGAACTCGCCGTTCCTGTCCGCGAACTCGCGCGTGCCGTCGAGCGGGTCGACGAAGAACACCCGCTCCCGCCCGAAGCGCGCGGCGAGCTCCTCGGCGGCCGGGACGCTCTCCTCGGCGAGGATCGCCTCGCCGGGGAACGCGGCCTCGAGCGCGCCGCAGATGAGCGCGTTCGCCTCGCGATCGGCGCGCGTCACCGGATCGCCCGGGCCCTTCATCTCCACGATGAACGGCGTCGCGTACACGTCCATCACGATCGCCGCCGCCGCGCGCGCGATGCGGACGATCTCGTCGAGCTCCCTGTCGCTCTGGCTCATCCTGCTCCCCCCTCGATCCCCGCCTGCTTGAGGCGCTCGGCGAGCTCCATGAGCGCCGTGCCGCGGAGGTAGGGTGGCATGCCGGCCTCGCGGACGAGCTGGTCGAGCTGGGCGACCGAGCGGGGGCCGAGCACCGCCGACGAGACGAGGTTGTTCGAGAGGACGAAGCGGAGCGCCGCCGAGCGGAGCGAGACGACGGCGCCCGAGACAAGCGGCCGGAGCGCGTCGAGCTGGCGGAGGCGGGTCCTGAACTCGTCGCGGGTCCACCGATTGACGCGGTGATCGTCGGCGTAGAACTCGCGATCGGCGCTCCACTGGCCGGCGAGCAGCCCGTGCGCGAGCACCGAGCGGGCGAGGACGCCGGCGCCGCTCTCGGAGACGTCGCCGGCGACCTCGTGGAGGTCGCCGGGGAGGAAGGCGTTGTAGGCGATCTCGATGACGTCGGCCTCGTCGCGCAGCGCGGAGCGGGCGACGTCCGCAGAGCCGGCGCTCACGCCGAAGGCGCGGATCTTCCCGGCCTGCTTGAGCTCCTTCAGGAAGGCGAGGGGCTCCTTGTCGCGCATCGCGGCCACGGTGGGGTTGTGGAGCAGGACGACGTCGACGACGTCGCGGGCGAGCCGCTCCTGGGACCGCTCGAACGCGGTGCGGAGGTAGGCCGGGTCGAAGCGCTTCGTCGGCGGGAGGCCGTCGAGATCGGTGCCGATCTTCGTGACAACGAACGTCGTGCCGGCGCCCTGGAGCCGCTTGCCGAGGAGGCGCTCCATGTCGCCGCGGCCGTAGACGTCGGCGGTGTCGAAGAGGTCGATGCCGACGGCGATCGCGCGGTCGATGACGCGATCGACCTCGACCTGGGAGACCGGGCCGTAGCCGTCGCTGGAGAGGCCCCAGGTGCCCAGGGCGAGCTCCGAGACCTGCAGGGTTGTCTTGCCGAGGGGGCGTTTCCTCACGGGCGGCGATCTACACCAGCGCGGGAAGGGCGCCACGAAATAGGCAGCCGCGCGAGGAACAGCCCCAGGAGGAGCCAGAGCGGGCCGTGGCCGGCATCCCTCGCGGCGCTGCCGGCGGCATCGTCGAGCAGGCAGCCGCCGGCGATGCAGACCCCGCCGGGGCACGGAGAACTCTCGGCTTGCTGCCCTCGACGCAGGCGCCGTTCGGCGCCTCGCAGACCGCGAGCCTGCAGGTGCTCGGATCGGGCTGGGGGCACAGGAACGGGTCGCTGCCGACGCACCGCCCCGCCTGGCAGGTCATGGCATCCTGAGAGCGCGCCGCGATCGGCGCGCCGCGCGGCCAGCTCACGCCCGTCGGTCCGGACGTCGAGGTCGAGCCCGCGCTCCGGTCCGTCAGCGACGACGGTCGCCCCCACCTGGCCGCCACCGGCGCTGCCGGCGTCTCCGTCGTCTTCTCCCTCCTTCTCCCTCATCGACGACCACCCGCGAGACGGCGCGCCGCGTCGCACGCGCCGCCGTGCCCGGAGCGGTGGGGCCGCCCCGTGGTCAGGCGTCCCCCATCGAGCCGCCGCGTCCGGGCGAAGGGCGCCCCTCCAGCGGCCCGCGCGCCGGCACGGGCCGCCGGGGCGCCACGTCCCTGCGCGCTTGGTCGCGGAACGATCCATGCCAGAGGAGCCGGGGAAGGGGAGTGATGTGGGAGCGCGCGGGGCGGCTCCGCCGAGGGCAGGTCTCCACTGGACATGCAGAGTCGACCCCTGCCCGTGGGCGACGAAGGGGGCTGTAGAGTATGGCGAAATGGCCTAATGAGGCATCGAGGGCCGAACCCGTCAGCGACCGGAAGTCACGGCCGCCTGCGGCGAGCACCTCCGCGCGGCGCGCGCTGGAGCTCGTGGCCGTCCGAGGCAAGGACGTGATCGGCGTCCGCCACCTGCTCGCCGAGGGGCGGGCGCACATCGGCGATACGCCCGCGTCCATCGCGCGCGTGCCGTCAGGAGAGCTGGATAGAGCGGCCCCCGTCATCGCGGAGGTGACCGGGGCGCGCTATGTGCTGTACGTACCGCGGCGAACGCGGGCGCGCGTCCACGGCGCCGACGGGCTCGGTCGCCTGCTGACAGGCCCCGCCGACATCGAGCTCCAGGAAGGAGACCGCGCCGTGCTCGTGATCGGCGCGGTCCAGATCCGCGCGCAGATCGTGCCCATCGAGATCATCTCCCGGCTGGGCGCGTCCGGTCTGCGCTGGATCGGCCTCCTCGGCGCCCTCTACCTCGTCGCGCTCGCCATCTGCGCCGTCCTCGCGCCGCGCGACAGTGCGCGCCTCGACGAGGGCTCGATTCGCCGCGTGGTCAGCGCGGCTGCGGCGCAGCTCTGGGCAGAGCAAGCCTCGGCGCCCTAGCGCGCAGCATCCTCCCCACGGACGTTTCCGGCCCCCGGACGTTTCCGGCGGACAGGCCCGCAAGTCGCGGAATGCTATCCTTTCGCCTGTCATGCGACTCAAGGCCCCCGCGTTCCTTCCGTTCCACCTCCCGCTGTGTCTGCTCGCCGTCGCCGGCTGTGGCGGCCCGTCCGCCAAGGACGAAGGCCCGACCAGCCCGCCACGGGCTGGAATCCTGAGCTTGCCGTCCGGCTGGAACACCCTCGAGCCGGGCGGCGAGACGACGTGCGCGCGCGGCGCTCCGTTCAAGTACCTCGTACGCCCGGGCACCGTGAATCGCCTCGTCGTCGAGTTCCGCGGCGGCGGCGCGTGCTGGAGCGCCGCCACCTGCGCCCCTGGAGTAGAACTCTTCCAGGAGACGGTCAGCGAGGATCCCATGACGACCGGGATCTACGATCATGAGAACCCGGACAACCCGTTCAAGGACTGGCACCATGTCTATATTCCCTACTGCACCGGGGATATCCACTGGGGCGACAACGTGGCCACGTACGGAGAGGGGAGCAGCGCCGTCACCGTCCGGCACAAGGGCGCCGTCAATGTCCGCGCCGCGCTCGACTGGGTCTACGCGAACGTCCCCGCCCCCGAGAAGATCTTCGTGACGGGGTGCAGCGCGGGCGCGTATGGGTCGATCATGTGGTCCGCGCACCTGCGGGAGCACTACAAGGACGCGTCCGTGGTCCAGTTCGCCGACAGCGGCGCGGGGATCATCACCGAGGCCTTCTTCGAGGACAGCCTCCCCTCCTGGAAGCCCGAGGGCGTCTACCCGACCTGGATACCCGGCTTCGACCCGGCCGAGCTCGCGAAGCTGTTCGTGCTCTACGAGAAGCTCGGCGCGCATTACCCCGACATGCGCCTGTCGCAGTACAACACGGTCCAGGACGACGATCAGATCTTCTTCTTCAATGCGATGGGCGGCGGCGGCGCGGAGGCGTGGTCGGACGCCATGAGGGCTTCCATCGCCCATATCGAGGCGTCGACGCCGAGCTTCCGCTCGTTCCTCGCCCCCGGCAGCGCTCATTGCATCCTCTGGCGGCCGGAGTTTTACTCCGTCGCGTCGGGCGGAACGCGGCTCGTGCGGTGGCTCGACGCGCTCGTGAACGGCGAGCCGCCGCAGAGCGTCGCCTGCGACAGCTGCGGTTCGCCGTAAGAGGGGACACCCGCGTGGGGTGAGCGCCGCCCTCGACGCGGCGGGCCGGGGCCGCGGCGCCTCCGGGCGCGCTCCGGAGCCGCCGCGGCGGCGCAGGAGCGCGCCGGCCGGGGCCGCGGGGAGGCGCCGTGGGCCGCTCGGGCGCGCGCCGTTGAGGCTGCTGTTGACACACAGCCAGAGCTCTAGATGATGTCCGCCGCGATCGCGGGCGCGCCGACGTGCCCGCGGCAGCCCCGGAGGACGAGCTCCGGGAGGAGACAGAGGGATCCATGCGCACGCTTTGTATCGATATCGGCGGAACGGGGATCAAGGCCACCATCCTCGACGAGCAGGGGACTCCGATGACGGATCCCGTGCGCGTGGCGACGCCGCAGCCGGCCTCGCCGGACCCCATCCTCGACGTCATCGCGGACGTCGCTCGCGCGCAGGGGGAGTTCGATCGCGTCTCGATCGGCTTCCCCGGCGTCGTGATGGACAACGTGACCATGACGGCGCCGCACCTCGACAACGAGAAGTGGAGAGGTTACCCGCTCGCCGAGGCCGTCGAGCGCCGCCTCGGGAGGCCTGTGCGCGTCGCCAACGACGCGGGCATCCAGGGGCTCGCCGTCATCGAGGGCAGGGGGCTCGAGATGGTGCTCACCTTCGGCACGGGGCTCGGCTGCGCCCTGTACATCGACGGCCACTACGTGCCGAACCTCGAGCTCGGGCACCACCCTTACGGAAAGCGCGACCTGAAGTACGAGGACCGCGTGTTCGACGCCGAGTGCAAGCGCATCGGCCCGAAGCGCTGGAACAAGCGCGTGCGCCAGATGATCGCGCAGCTCGAGCCGATCTTCAATTACCGCAAGCTCTACCTCGGCGGCGGCAACGCGCGCCTGCTCGATGTCTCGCGGTTGCCAGAGAACGCCGTCGTCGTCGACAACGTCGCCGGCCTGCTCGGCGGCATCAAGCTCTGGGCCTAGCGCCGCGCGGACGGGCCCGGCTTCGTCGCCCGCGGCGCGCCGGCCGATTGCGGGCGCCGGCGGCTGTGGGCCGCGCCGCTCCCCGCGCGGGCGTGGGCCGCGCCGGTTCCCAAGCGGACGCGACCGGCGTACCCTGGGCCGATGAACTCGCCGGACGCACCGAAGCCCGACGCGACGCCCGCGGCCACTCCAGCGGCGGACGCTGATCTCGACCCGTTTCGTCTTCAATCGCCGGAGACCCTCGCCAACCCGTACCCCGTGTACGCACGGCTGCGCGAGGAAGCGCCCGTGTACTTCAGCGCGGCCTACAACGGCTGGCTCATCACCCGCTACGACCAGGTCGCGGCGGGCTTCCGCGATCCGCGGCTATCGGCGAAGCGCTCCAGCGCCTTCGTGACCAAGCTGCCCGAGGACGTGCGGCAGCGGCTCGAGCCCTTGCGCCGCAACCTGGCGTCGTGGGCCTTGCTGCTCGACCCGCCGGAGCACACGCGCATCCGCTCGCTCATCAACAAGGCGTTCGTCCCGCGGCTCGTCGAGGGGCTGCGCTCCCGGGTGGAGGCGCTGGTCACCGAGCTGCTCGACGCTGTCGCGCCGACAGGGCGGATGGACGTCCTCCGCGACCTCGGCGACCTCCTGCCGCTGCTCGTGATCGGCGAGGTGCTCGGCGTGCCCGCCGAGGATCGGCACCGGCTGAAGGGCTGGTCCAACGCGCTCGGGGGTTTCCTTGGCTCGGGCCGGCCGACGCTCGAGATCGCGGGGAACGCGCTGGCCGCCGTGGCCGAGCTGGAGGACTATTTCCGCGGCGTGATCGCGGTCCGGCGGCAGAGCCCCGGGAGCGATCTGCTCAGCCAGCTCCTGGTGGCGGAGGAGCAGGGCATGATCCTCGGCGAGCAGGAGCTGCTCTCGACGTGCTGCATGTTGCTCTTCGGCGGCCACGAGACGACGAAGAACCTGATCGGCAACGGTCTGCTCGCGCTCCTCCGCAACCCGTCCGAGCGCGAGGCGCTCCGCGCGTCTCCCGCCCTGATCGGCCCCGCGACGGAGGAGCTGCTCCGTTACGACTCTCCGGTGCAGTGGATGAGCCGCGTCGCGCTCGAGGACATCGAGCTCGACGGCGTGCGCATCCCGAAGGGGGATCGCGCGTTTCTGGTGCTCGGCGCGGCGAACCGCGATCCCGCGCAGTTCCCCGATCCTGACCGGCTGGATTTCCGCCGCACGGACATCCGTCACATCTCCTTCGGTCTTGGCGTCCATTACTGTGCCGGCGCCGCGCTGGCCCGGCTGGAGGTCCAGGCCGCGATCGTCACGTTCCTGCGCCGTTTCCCGGACGCCCAGCTCTCCTCCGCCCCGCTGACCTGGCGCCAGACCCCCGGCGTGCGCGGCCTCACCGCCATCCCCGTCGAGCTGACCGCGCAGAGCTCCGCTTCCTGACGCTCTTCAGCCATCGCAGAGCGCCTCGACCCGCCGGCGCCCGTTGCCCTCTCGTCAGTTGCCCCGCATCCCCGGCGCCAGCTGCGGAGGCAGCGCCACGCTCGCCGCCTCCAGCCCCGCGACCGGATACGCGCAGTAGTCCGCCGCGTAATACGCGCTCGGCCGGTGGTTCCCGCTGCTGCCGATACCGCCGAACGGCGCCGCGCTCGACGCCCCCGTCAGCGGCTTGTTCCAGTTGACGATCCCCGCCCGGGCCTCCCGCCAGAACTGCTGGTAAAGCTCCTTGCGATCCGAGAACAACCCCGCGGCGAGCCCATAACGCGTGCGGTTCGCCAGCGAGATCGCCTCATCGAAGGTCGCGTAGCGCTGCACCTGCAAGAGCGGCCCGAAGAGCTCCTCGTCCGGGAGCTCCTCGACCGCCGTCACGTCGATGATGCCGGGCGAGAGCAGCGCTGTCCCCTCCTCGATCCGGCGCATCTCCAGCAGCGCCTCGCCCCCGAGCGAGAGCAGCCGCGCCTGCGCCCCGAGCAGCTGATCCGCGGCCGCGAGCGAGATCACAGCGCCCATGAAGGGCTGCTCGGCGTCATCGTACCTGCCCACCTTGAGCCGGCCCGCCGCGTCGACAAGGCGCTCCACCAGCGCGTCGCCCTCCGGCGTCGACGGCACGAGCAGCCGCCGCGCGCACGTGCACCGCTGGCCCGCCGAGATGAAGGACGACTGCAGGATATGGTGAATCGCCGCCTCGGTGTTGGCCACGTCCTGCACGATCAGCGGGTTGTTGCCCCCCATCTCCAGGGCGAGGATCTTCTCCGGCTGGCCCGCCAGCTGCCGGTGCAGGGCGCTGCCCGTGCCGGAGCTCCCGGTGAAGAACAGACCGTCGATCCCAGGATGACCCGCGAGCGCGACGCCGGTGCTCTTCCCCCCCTGAACCAGGTTGAGCACCCCGGCCGGGACGCCCGCCTCCTGCCACAGCCGCACGATCGCCTCCGCGACCTTCGGCGCGAGCTCCGAGGGCTTGTAGATCACGCAGTTGCCCGCGATCAGGGCCGGCACGATGTGGCCGTTCGGCAGGTGGCCCGGGAAGTTGTAGGGCCCGAACACCGCGACCACCCCGTGCGGCCGGTGCCGCACCACCGCCGTCGCGTCGCCCGCCTCGGCGTGCCGCTCGCCCGTCCGCTCCCGGAAGGCCATGAGCGACACGTCGACCTTGCCGATCATCGTCTGGACCTCGGTGAGCGCCTCCCACCGCGGCTTGCCTGTCTCGAACCCGATCGTGTCGGCCAGCCGGGCCTTGTGCTCGCCCAGCAGCCCGGCGAACCGCTTCACCCGCGCCGCCCGCTCCTCGACGCCGCCGTCGCGCCACGCCCTGAACGCGCCGCGCGCCGCCCTCACGGCCGCGTCCACCTGTCCCTCCGCCGCGGCGCACCCCTCGAAGACGAGCGCCTGCGTCACGGGGTTCCGGCTCGCGAACGGCTCCCCCGTGCCGGACACCCAGCTGCCGCCGATGAAATGGGTCGACATGATCACCTCTCCACGTCCACGCGCGGGACCCCCGCGACCTCGGCCGTCCGTCTATCCAGCCAGGCTGGCGAGCGTCCACCTTGCCCCGCCAGTGTGCACCGTACCAGAGGCCGGCGCAGCGAGCCCGCGCCCACCCCCGGCGAAACGGCTCGCCAGCGACCCGCCTGCCCCGCCCCCGGCCGGGGCCGCCCGCCGGGCGCCCCGGATCCGCCCCTCCCGGGTGCGACCCCAACAGAGTGGGTGCCGGCTCGATTGGCCCCCGACCCGATGGGGTCCGCTCGCCTGATGAGAATCTCTGAAGGAGGAACTCGATGCACTCTGTGCGCCGGCGCCCGACAGCGCTTGTGGCGAGCTCGCGACATTCACAGGAATGCACGGTGGCGAACAGGTGTGCTGAGCGCTCTCTGGCCATGGAATCACGCTCCGGGCGAACTGAAGCAGGGCGCCCCCGTGGTCCTGTGACACCAAGTCTTGACGGTCCCGTGGCTGGCGTGGAAACGTGGATATGTCAGTTTCTCCGCCGATGCATCACACGGTGGCTATCTCAGACATCCATCTATGTGAGCTCGAGCCGACGGCCGGCCTCTGGATGCGCTACCGGCAGGCGCCGTACTCCCCGGACGGGGAGATCGCGGCGATGCTCGACGCCCTCCGAGGAGAGATACGGAGGGGCGCGGGCGGCCCTGGCGGGCTCAACGGGCTCAACGCGCCGCCGGACGAGCTCACGCTGGTCCTGAACGGCGACATCTTCGACCTGGATGCGCCTCGCGTGCTCGACAACGAGAGCGTGGTCCACGACCTGCCGCGCACCGCCGAGCACGCGGTGCCGGCGATGGAGGCCATCCTGCGCGATCACCCGGTGTTCGTCGCGGCCGTCGGTCGGGTCGTCGCGGACGGGCACACGGTGGTGTTCGTGGCAGGCAACCACGACATCCAGCTCACGCTCCCCGAGGTGCGCGACGCGGTGAAGCGGCGCCTCGTCGAGGCCGCCCTCCACGCGCTCTCCGCCCGCGACGGCGCCCCCCCGGCGAGCGCGGCCCTGGCGCTCCGCGCGGCGCTCGCGGAGCGGGTGCTCTTCCGCGCCTGGTTCCACCGCACCCGGGACGGCGTGATCGTCGAGCACGGCAATCAGTACGACTCGTACTGCTGTTACCGCTACCCGATGGCGCCGTTCGGCCGCAAGCCGGGGGAGATCCAGCCGACCATGGGCTCGCTCGTGAGCCGCCTGCTCGTGTCGCGCATGGGGTACTTCAACCCGCACGTCGACTCCTCGTTCATGCTCTCCGGCCTCGGGTACCTCGCCCACTGGGCGCGGTACTACCTGTTCACGGGCCGGTCCCTCGTGCTCGCGTTCGCCGTGGGCGCGCTGCGCACGATGATCGAGCTCGTGCGCCGGCGCGACCCGTGCCGCCGCGCGCTCCGGCGAGCGGACCTCGGGGCCGCCGCCCGCGAGACGGGCGCGCCGTTCCCCGCGGTGGTGAAGCACGCGCGGCTGTTCGCCCGGCCCGCCGAGGACTGCCTCGGCCGGGTGGCCCGCGAGCTCTGGCTCGATCGGCTCGGGCTCGTGCTCGTCGGGCTCGTCGCGACGCTCGCGTGCCTGTGCTGGATGCCGGCAGGGCTCGCGCCGGCGGTCCTGCTCGCCCCGACGCTCCTCGTCGCCTATGAGCGCGCTATCCCGAAGCCCACGCTCGATGCGGTCTGGCAGGGCGTGAACCAGGCGGCGCGGCGCGTGGCCAGGGCGCACCGCGCGAAGGCCGTGATCTTCGGGCACACCCACAACCCGGAGGGCAGCTGGGAAGACGGGGTGTTCTTCGGGAACACCGGGTCCTGGTCCGCGGCGTTCGAGGACATCGCGTGCACGAAGCCCGTCTTCGAGGCGCGCCCGCTCGTATGGCTGCGCTCCGACGAGGGCGCGCGCCCCGAGGCGCCCCTGTCGGGCGGCCTCGTGATGTGGAAAGACGAGCGCTTCCAGCCCTGGAGCGCCGACGCCAGGCCCTCCCAGCCCCGCAAAGCAGAGATCGCCAAGCGGCCGCGCCCCGCGCTGCGACCTCAGGCGACCGCCGCGCTGCGCAGCTAGCCCCGCTCGTCTCGGACGCGCGTCGGACGCACGCGCCCGCGCGCGCCTGGCGCCCGGCAGCGAGGTCGACAGAGCAGATCGCGAGAATGTCGTCCTCGAGAACGGACGAGAACGGAGGAACGGAGGAACGGAGGAGCGGAGGAACGGAGTTCCACCTGCCCGGCGCCGACAGCACGGCGACATCGGTGGAGGGCGATTCCTTCACGCTCTCCAATGACCGAAACGAACGCTGCAATCGCTGAACATCGCGTCAGGGCGGCTCGCTGCGCTGGGTGCTCACACTGCAATTTTCATGCAGGGACGCCATGTCGGGCTGAAACCACGTCTCGGCGCCGGCGCTCGGCATGGGAATTCTGCATTGCGAGCGCGAGGCGAGGTGTGATATGCGTCGCCTATGAAGGTTGGGGGAATTCTTTTCAATACCATTGCCCTGGTCCTCGCCTGCGGGTGCGCCTCGTCGTCGCCGCTGTCGCCGTCGCTGCCGGAGAGCGCGGGGGATGGCGCGCGCGCGTCGGGGGACGGCGTACCGTCGGCGGGCGCGCCGGCGCCGGCCGGGGGCGCCGCGACGGCGAGCGCTGCGGGTCCCCGGGGGCGCGTCTATCCCGCCGAGGAGCTGCGCCGGGTGGCCCGGGTCGCGTCCGCGCGCTGCAAGAAGGCGAGTGTGCCCTCGGACTCGGCGTGCCTTCTCAACGAGGCCACGTCGTTCCTGAAATACAGGCCCGAGGACCCGGACTGCCGTTACGTGTCGGGGACCGCGCTGTCCGTCGCCGAGTGCTCCGACTTCGCCGAGGGCTGCCAGAGCGTGGATCCCAAGGATCTCGAGCACCAGCTCACGGCGCTGCAGAACGCCGGCAAGGATTGCAATCGCGAGCCGACCGAGGTCGAGCGGGCCGAGGTGCTGAAGCTCGCGGGCTCGCAGTAAGAGCGCCGAACAGGAACGGGAAGCCGAGCTGGAACGCGACCGTCGCGTAGGTCAGCGCCGTCACAAGCGCCACGCTGCGGTAGAGGCTCTCGCCCGGGCGGCCACCGGGGCTGCCAATGCGGTTGAACGTGGGCAGCAGGCGCGGCTCGACCCGGCGGAGCAGCCGTCAATGCGCGGGCTGCCAGAGCTCGACGGGGTTGCCGGACGGGTCATCGAGCAGGATCTGGGAGCCACCGACTCCGCTCACGATGTCGTTGCGGAACCGGAGTCCGGCCGCGCGGAGCCGGGCTACCTCGGCGGTGAGATCCGCCACTGGCAGCTGGATGCGGCTCCAGCCGCCGGGGACAGGCTGGCGTCCGTCGGGCATCGGCCGCGCGCCGGAGCTCTTCTTCCCGCTGAGCAGGAGCCGCAGGTCGCCGCGGGTGACGGACGCGAACGCGGGGCTGGCGTCGGATTCGAGCGCGAAGCCGAGGTGCGTCGTGTAGAAGGCCATGGCGGCGTCGACATCGTCGACCATGTAACGGACGCTCACCGTGCTCATGGGCTCCAGTCCTCCTCGTGGTGATGTGCTGGGTAAGGGGGTGCAGCTGGACTGCCATGCCAGCCACAGGACCGACGAGGCCCTGAACGCCGACCTCGCGAGGACCGACCTTCTGTTGAAACACATGAATCGCGCGTCCTCCGTTCCTCGGGGGACAAGATACCTGCTCGCGCGCGGAGGACCATGACGAGCTCGGGCAAAGCATTGTCAACCCCAGGTTAACGACCTACCCTCGCCGCCGTGGACCTCTTCTCCGGTGTGATCCCGTTCGTCCGCGTGGCGGAGGCGGGGGGCTTCCGCGCCGCGGCCGCGCGCCTCGGCGTCTCCGCCGCCGCGGTGAGCAAGTCGGTGGCCAAGCTGGAAGCCGAGCTCGGGGTCGTGCTCCTCGAGCGCACGTCGCGCCATGTCGCGCTCACGCCGGAGGGCGCGGTGTTCCTCGAGCGCTGTCGTGCGGCGATGGCGCAGCTCCAGGCGGGGCGCGAGCAGGTCGCCGGCGCGCAGCGGGAGCCGCACGGCATGCTCCGCGTGACGTTGCCGCCGGTGCTCGGTCGCAGCGTCCTGCCGGTCGTCGCGCGGCTGTCGGCGCGTCACCCGCGGCTGTCGATCCGGCTCGTCGTCACCAATCGCCTCCTGCGGCTCGTGGAGGAGGAGATCGATGTCGCGCTGCGCCTGGGGCCGCTCGAGGGCTCATCCCTCATCGCGCGCGCTCTGCGGGCTCCGCGCTGGATCACCGTCGCCGCCCCGGCTTACCTCGCGAGCCGGGGGGCGCCGACCTCGCCGGCTGACCTCGCGCGGCACGAATGCATCAAGTTCGTGCTGCGCGGTAAGGTCGTCGAGTGGAGCTTCCGCGCTGGCCATGGCGCCATCGACGTCGCGACGCCCTCGCGCATCCTGCTCGACCAAGGCGATCTGCTCATCGACGCGGTGGTGCAGGCGGTCGGGGTGGCGCAGGTCCTCGATTTCATGGCCGCGCCACTGCTCGAGGCGGGGCTCCTCGTGGAGGTCCTGGCGCCGTTCGCGACCGACGGGCCACCGTTGCACGCGGTCACGCCGGCGCGCCGGGCGTCTGTCCCCCGCGTGCGCGTCTTCCTTGATGCGCTCGGCGACGCGCTCGGCCGCGGCGGTCATGGCGCTCGGAGCCCGCCGGAGAATGGGGTGCGGAAGGGGTGACGAGCCGCCGGCGCAGCGGTCCCGGTGCCCGTGGACACGCGCCCGTGCACCCGAGCGGGGAGCCGGCCGGGACGACCACCAGGGTGAAGGCGTCATAGCCGCTCGACGGTTGTGCCATGTCGGCTCAATCCGCGCGGCCTCCGCGCACGGCGCTCGCCGGCCGAAAGCGTCCCGCGCCGCCGAGCGCCGCCTGGCACACCCGCTGCTCAGAGAGCCGGCATGGCCACCGACGCTCCGGCAACCGTCGCTCCCGAGGTGCGCGAGCGCACCCTCGAGCTCTCCTGTGGGGCCCCTGCGCGAAAGCTCCGCCGCGAGATCACCTCCTTCATCGCCCTCGCCGCCGCGCTCCTCGTCATGGCGCGCGTGGTCCAGCGAACGGTGACTTCAGGGCTGCCCCCCGCCCTGCACATGGCCTATTCTTGGGGGCTTCTGCTGGTCCTTCTCATCCCCGTGGCGTGGTACGTGCGCCGCCAGTCGCTGCCGCTCTCGCGGATGGGCGTGACCACGGCCGGCCTGCGCCGCAGCGTGACGGAGTCGCTGGTCGTCGCGCTCGGCCTGGCCGCCGCCTGCGCCGCCCTGCGGTTCGGCGCGTGGAGCCGCGGTGAGCCCCTGATCACCTGGGGATCGATCGCCGGTTACGACGCGACCTGGCGGGCGCTCTTCCTGGTCCTCTACGCGCCCCACTGCCTGCTCCAGGAGTTCGTGGCGCGCGGCGTGATCCAGACCTCCCTGGAGCGCTTCCTGCCCCGGTCGGGCCGGGGCGCCCCTCTCGCGCTCACCTCGGCGTTCTTCGGCGTCTACCACCTGCACGTCTCGCTCGGCTTCGCCTTTCTCACCTTCGCCATCGGCCTTCTCTTCGGCGCTCTCTATGCGCGGCACCGCACCCTCTTCGGGGTGACCCTCGCGCACGCCGCTCTGGGCCTCGCGAGCGTCGCTGTCGGCCTGAACTGAACCAGGAGCTCCCCTCGATGCGCATCGCGATCATCTCGACCTACACGCACCCGAGCCGCCTGCACCGCAAGGAGCGCTCGATCATGCAATCCACCGTGCCCGAGCTCCTCGCCGCCCTGTGCCCGCCGGACGCCGAGATCGAGCTCTACAACGAGAAGGAATCGGACGTTCCCCTCGACCGCGATTGGGACCTCGTGTTCTTCTCGTACCTGCACGCCTATTACGAGCACACAAAGGTGCTCTCCACGCTGTTCCGGCGGCGGGGCATGACCACCGTGGCGGGCGGCCGGCACGCGAGCCATTTCCGCGCGGACGCGCTGGAGCATTTCGACGCGGTGGTGGCGGGCGATCCGGAGGCGAACATCCCGGCCCTCATCGCGGACTTCCAGCGGCGCGAGCTCCAGCCCGTCTACGCGCTCCCCCCGGTGCCCCCGGAGCAGATCCCCACGTACCGCTACGATCTGGTCGATTACCGCACAAACCTCGTCCGGATGCCGGGTATCGAGGCGTCGCGCGGCTGCCCCTTCTCCTGCAACTTCTGCGTGCTGACCGGGCACGAGCAGTACCGTTATCGCCCTGGGGAATCCCCTCAAATAATGCCGAAAATCTCGCGGAAGACGGCGTGCTCCCGGACGATGCGATCGAAGGCCGTCATGAGAGGCCGAAGCCAGTCCTCGCGCAGGGTGGGAATGCAGTCGTACCAGTAGAGCCCCTGGCGGTAGAGCGAATGTGTGCGGCGCTTGACGGTGTTGACCTTCAGATACCGATCGAGGCCGGCCTCCTCGCTCGCAGCGCCGAGCAGCGTCAAGAGTGCATGGGCGATGGCCGCGAGCAGCAGCAGGCGATCGCGCCGGTCGGCGTTGTGGATGTGCGTGGCGGAGAGGCCCATCCCGAAGTGGTTGTCCTTGATGTCTCGAAACGTCTCCTCGATCGTGAACCTCTTGCCGTAGAGCTTGACGATATCGCCCGCCTTGCGGCCCGAAAGCGTTGTGGCCAAACACCACGGCTCCTTCATCTTCGGCGCGTGGACAAGGACGACGGCCGGGACCTTCGCGCGGTCGGCGGTGACGCGCACCTCGCGCAGCATCGTGGCGCGGCGGCTCGTCGGCACCCACGCGCTGGCGGACCTCGCTTCCCCGGCCGCGTTCTCGACGACGATACCCCCGCGGAAGCGGATTACGAAGTCCCAGCCCATGAACTCCAAAAAGTCGTAGAGCTTGCGATCGCCGAAGCCCCGGTCGGCGAGCAGAATGACCTCGACCGTCTCGTCGATGGCCCCGTGGAGCCACTCGATGAGCTCGTATTCGTGGTCCTTCTGAGTGCCTTTCAACGCGGACTTCTTCACCGTCTTCCATGCCAGCGGCGTGGCACGACCATGCCGCGTCACAAGGTAGGCGCAGAGCGTCGTGTGATCGTCCTTCTCGAAGTCCGTCCAGTCCAACGCGATAACGATCTCTTTGCGGACCCCGATCACGAACTCTACCCACGACTTCAGGGAATGGAACACGTCGATGCCGGTATTGCTCAGCAGCCGGTCGACCTGCTTGACCCCACTCTTCGGCTTGACGTTTGCGACCTTCGCATACGCTTGGCCGATGGCATGGATGGCCAGCACCGCCGCGTGCAGGACGCCAACGACGCCGTTCGCGAGCGACAGGACGCGCATCGCGTGCAGGTCATCGCCGAACAAATTCTCGACGAAGGTCTGGATGTACTTCGGGTCGACTTTCGGGCGACTGGTCTGCGTAGATGGCGCAGGTGCGGAGTCATGTGTGGCAGGCTGATGCGCGTTCTTCGCGAAAGTCGTCATGATGTCGCTCGGACCAACGGCGCATGCGCTAGGCTCGCTGGTCGCCTCCTACCAATATATATTCCGGTCAGCGACGACGATTTCTCACTCGCACGGCACAATTATTCGTTTCGAGGTCCATGAAGCTCAAGATTTCGATGGCTCATGTCACCAATGGACCTACGCATGCCGACCGTGGAGCAGTTCTCTGCGACCACTAATTTCCGCCACGAAAATGAGGGGATCCCTCAGGTTATCGCCCCGTCGACCACGTGATCCGGGACATCCGCGATCGGATGATCTTCAACCAGCGTGTCCCGGGGCTGATCAAGGATACGTTCGCCTTCGTCGACAACAACCTGGGAGGCTCGCCCCGTTACCTGCGGGAGCTCTGCGAGGCGCTGATGCCCCTCAAGAAGATCTGGGGCTGCGCGCTCACCTTCAACGTGCTGCGCGACCCGGAGCTGGTCCGCCTCATGGGGCGCGCGGGGTGCCGCTACGTCTACACCGGGCTGGAGTCGCTGAACCCCGAGTCGATCACCGCGATGAACAAGGACCAGAACAAGCTGAGCGAGGTCCGCGAGGTCATGCAGCGGGCCTTCGCGAGCGGGATCGTGCTCTCCTTCGGGCTCCTCGTCGGCGCGGACGGGGATACAAACGAGTACTTCGAGCGGCTGCCCGAGTATCTCCACGACCTCGGGGATCATTGCCCGACGTTCCTGGGGATCGTCTGCCCGTACCCGGAGACACCCTTCTTCGCGCAGGTGGCGGCCGAGGGCCGGCTCCTGCCCGGGGTGACCAGCCGGGACCTCGACGGGTACACGCTCTGCCACCGGCCGACCCGGCTGCACCCCTCCGAGGCGATCGAGCATTTTCAGCGCCTGAGCCGCGCGCTGGGGAGCCTGCGGAACGTGGGCCGCCACGTCTGGAACCGGCTGATGGCGAGCGATCTGCCTCGTTACAAGGCGAGCGTCCTGATGTCGGCGCCCGAGGTGATCAGCCTGCGCGGGCCGCTCGTCAACCGCTCGCGCAGCTACATCGCCGGGCGCGACCCGATCGAGGCCTGGGACGAGGCGAGGATGCGAGAGCTCGGCCTCGAGCCGCAGCGCCTCGACGCCTCGTCCTGCCGGGCGGATCCGCGCGGCCTCGCCCGGATCCGGTCCCGGAAAGCGGGCCGCTCCGCGGCGGTCGCGTGAGCCTCAGCCCTCGCTCTCGGGCAGAGGCGGAGGCGGCGGCAGCGCGCGGGGGGGCTCGATGCGCGTCGGCTCCGCCCTGCAGTCGATGGTGCGGCCCTCGCAGCCACAGACGTTCCCGCCCAGATCCTCGTAGACCGCCGGGGAGCGCTCATCGACGTACCTCACGATGTCGAGCGGCTCGCACGTGAAGGTCGTCGACGCGATCTGCACCGTCGCGCCGAAGTTGTAGATGCCGGCCGCGGCGCTCCGCTCGATCACGCTGTCCCGGACGAGGACGTTCGCCTGACCCGTCTCGTTGTTGTAGGCGATGATGCCGCAGCCGTTCGTGCCGTCGCGCGCGCGCCCCAGGGTGTCCGCGATCGTCGTCGACTCGACGGTCGCGTCCGAGTCGCTGAGGAAGAGGCCGCCGTCGTTGTTCCGCTCGATCAGGACGTTGTGCAGGCGCGCGCTCCCGCGCTCGCCGAGGTCTGGCAGCGACTGGACATTGACGCCCCGGCCGAAATCCTGGTTTGACGGCAGCGGCCTCGTGTCGCGCACAACCGTCGAGTCCAGGGCCGCGTCGGCCCCGAAGACGGCGATCCCGGTCCCGTAACTGCCTTCCACCGCGCTGCCGCGCACCCGGACGTTCGCGCGTCGCTGATCGTGCGCGATCTCGATCCCCGCGCCGTAGTCCGGCGCGCCGGGCACGAGCTCCCGCACGAGGAGGCCATCGATCTCGGCGTCGGAGCCGTTGACGACGACCCCCCTCTCGCGGCTCCGCTCGACGAGGACGTGCCGGAGCGCCACGCGGGAGGGGCGCCCGTCGATGCGGCTCGGCTCGGCGTAGAGGCCCATGCCCTGGCCCGGATCGCCCTCGGCCGGCCCCGAGCCCGTGTCGCGCACGACCGTCGCCTCGATGGTCGCCTCCGCGCCGACCATCGCGATGGCGGCGGTGTGGTTCCGCTCCAGGGCGCTGCCCCGGACCGTGAGCGTTCCCGGATCGAAGTTCCGGATGTGGGTCGCCGTGAGCCCAGCGCCCGGCATGTCCGCCGCGAGCCAGGCGACGTCGCGGACGACGCTGTCCTCGACCACGCCGTCCGCCCCGGAGAACCTGATCCCGAGCCCCCCGACGCGCTCGATCACGATGGATCGCGCCGTCAGGCTCGCGCGGCGCTCGAACGACTCGACCTGCACCGCCATCGCATGGCCGTCGAACGGGTGCCCCGGGTTCCCGGTGGCGAGATCGATGTCGCGCAGGACCGTGCCCTCCAGCGTCACGGCGGCGTCCGCCACGACCATGCCCGCGCCCGTTGTGTGCTCCACGAGCGCCCCGCGCACGGTCAGGCTCGTTTCGGACTCCAGGCCTGCGGCGAGGAGGCCGACGTCGCCCGTGTCGTGGATCCAGACCCGCTCGAGCACGACATCGCGCGCGTTTCTCACGCCGAGGCCGATGCCCTGTCCGCGGACAGCGAGGTCGTGGATCTCCGTGGCGCTCGCGCGCCTGTCTACCTGGATGGCGATCCCCCCCGCGGTCGGCCCGACGATCTCGACGCGCGCGGGGCACCGGCCCCAGAGCCGCACGGGCTGCCTCGAGATCAGCAGCTCTTCGACGTAGCTGCCCTCCGCGATCGCGACCAGGGCGCCCTCGGCCGCGTTGTCGACCGCGTCCTGGATCGTCGACCACGGCCTGGCCTCCGTGCCGTCGCTGTCCGCCCCGGCGTAGGCCGCGTCGACGAACTCGGTCGTCTCGTCGATCGGCGCGCCGCCCCACCGGCCCGCCCCGCACGGAGCGACCTCACGCCACGCCGCCTCGCCGGGGACGGCCATCTGACCTGGCGGGCCCGCCTCCTCCGGCAGGACGGGCACGCAGCCCTGCGCTCCGTCGGGCGCGAAGCCGCTCCCGCACCGCCCGGGCGGGACCCCCGCCGGCTCGCAGCCCGCGCCGGTCTCCAGCGCGCCCGGCGGGCACGGGAACGTGGGCGCGGCGCCCGTCCCTGCGCCGTCGTCCGGGTCAGGGGGCTGCGCGCACGCCGCGAGCAGGGTGAACTGCAGGAGAGAGAGGGCGAGCTGCTCTTTGCGCATCGTGTTCCGGTGCCTCGTGGGAACGATACGACGGCTGGCCTCGCGGCGCGCTCCCCCTGGATGGGCGCCCTCGGAGGCATCCGCGCGCATGTTGGGCAAACCCTTGCTCAACATGCGCGCGGATCTGCGCATCGCGGGCCGCTCCGCCGATTGCCGCCTGCGCCCTGGCGGCGATCCGCCGGTCCCGGGCCGCGGTCGTGAGCTCGGGCCCCGCGGCACGCGCGTTGCTTAGCCTCAAGGATAGCGAGCCGCGAGCTTCGGGGCTGGAGCGGCGCCGGAAGGCACGCTCGTTGTCCGGCTCGACGATCATGGGGTGTCACAGGCGACATGCCGCCCTGGACCTCAAGGACTCTTCGGAGCGAATCCGAGAGGGCGCGCGCGGCCGTTCGCGAATCATCGGGAGCGACCGCGCCCGTCGCTACGTAGTCACCGTCTGAAGGAGATTGTCATGTTGAATATCCAGAACACCGAGTCGATGTTCGAGGTGCAGACGACCGCCGGCGCGTCCGACGTCGTCGACACGAAGGCCGGCGTGCAGCGTCTCGAGCTCACCCTCAAGAAGATCAGCGAGAAGAGCAACGAGACGCTGCGGGACGTCCCCATAAGCTCCGCCTGTACGAGCGGGTGCTTCTCCTCGGTCAGCTCGATCGGCGTCTCGTCGAACTCGTCCTTCGACAGCCTCGACGAGGGGCAGCTCGAGAGCGTCATTCGCATGCACGACAAGGCGCTCGACGTCATGGGCCAGGACGCCCTCGTCTCGGCCGCGATCGCCAAGGGCGTCGAGCTCGGCGCCGACAAGAAGTGAACCCGTAGGCGCGCCCTGGGCGGCCCGGACGTGCGTCGCGCGTCCGGGCTCCTGGGGCGCCGCCTGCCCCGTTCAAGGAGTCGCCGCCATGTCGGAGATCTCGCTCATCGATCGCCTCGCGCCGCTCATCGACGAGCGCTGCGGGATCATCCGCCGTGTCCGGCGGTTCATTTTTCCCCCCGGCTTCGAGGGGCAGATGCACGGCTTCACCGCGTTCCTCGGCAGGCCCCCGGCGCTCCACCCGGGCCCGTCCCACGTGGGCTCGAAGCTTGGGTCGCTCACCGGCTCCGGCACGGCCGTCGACGAGACCACGGCCCAGATCCGGGCCGTCTGCGAGGCCCTCGAGCGCTACTGCGGCGTCATGTACCCGACCGAGGGGGTGCTGCGCGCGACGCCGCGCTCGCTCGGCGATCGCGCGCTCGACCCCGCGCGGCTGCCGCGCTGCTCGGCGCGCGAGCGGGCCCGCGCGCCGTCGACCTTCCGCCTGCGCGAGCCCGATCCGGATCGCGACGAGCTCTGGGTGCGCGGCTTCTCGCTCACCCACGGGCGCCCGATCTGGGTGCCGCTCACGGCGACGTACATGGGGTTGCCGCTGCCGATCCGCGAGCACGCGCTCTTCCCGCTCTCGACGGGGTTCGCGGCGGGCGCGAGCTTCGGGCAGGCGATCCTCTCCGGCGTGTGCGAGGTGATCGAGCGCGACAGCCTCGCGCTGTTCTGGCTGCACCAGCTCCGGACGCCGCGCATCGCGCCCGGGAGCGCGCGGAGCCCGCTCGTCGCGGCGCTCCTCCGCGGCGCCGAGGCCGCGGGCACGGAGACGACGCTCCTCGATCTCACGACCGACGTCGGCGTCCCCGTGATCGGCGCCGTGCAGACGTGCGCGCACAGCGCGCCGCACGCGATCGCGATGGCGGCCTGCCGCCCCGACGGCGAGGCCGCGGCGGCGCGCGTCCTCGAAGAGGTGGGGAGCCTGCGGGTGGCGCTGACCGAGCCCGCTCCGCCGGTCACCCGGGCGTCGTTCTTCACCGACGCCGATCAGACACCCGAGTCGTTCGGGCGCCTCTACGCGGGACCCGACGGGCCGGCGCGGTTCGCGTTCGCCACGCGCGAGGCGCCGCTCGCGACCGCCTTCCCCCGGCCGATCGAGGGCGCCGACCCGCTCGCGGCGATCGTCGCGCGGCTCGCCGCGCTCGGCATGGAGGTGGTCGCCGTCGACGTGACGATGCCCGAGGTCCGCGACTTCGGGATCGTCGTCGTGAAGGTGATCGTGCCCGAGCTCCTGCCCATCAGCTTCACCCACCACGCGCGGTACCTCGCCCACCCCCGCCTGTACGACGCGCCGCAGAGGCTCGGGTACGGCGCTCGCACAGAGGAGTCGATCACCGATGATCCGATCCCGTTCGCCTGAGGAGACCCCGGCCTCGGAGCGCGCCGCCGGCGCGCCCGCGGTGCACGTCATCCGTGACGGAAAGCTCGGCGCCCGCTGCGCGGAGCTCCTGACCGGCGCGGGGGCGCGGGTCACGACGTCGGCGCTGGGCACGGGCGTGCCGGAAGCGCCGCCCGACGCGGTGATCGTCCTCGCGACCGATCGTCCCCGGCCCGCGGAAGCGCTCGCGCTCGACGCGGCGGCGTTCGCGGCGCGGGTCGCCTGGACGTCGGGCACGTGGCTCGCGCACGAGCTCCGGATCGGGCCGTCGATCGTCCCCGGCCGCACGCCGTGCTTCGCCTGCTTCTCGCGGCGCGTGCGCTCGGTCGCGCTGGACCTCGAGGCGCACGACGCCCTCGAGGCGCTCGGGGCCTCGGGCGACCTTCGCCCCTGGTTCCAGGGCGAGCTCGCGGCCGTCACCGAGCAGGCCGCGGCGCTGCTCGCCGCGGAGGCGCTCGCGCTCTTCGAGGCGCGCGGCGCGCCGGAGCCGCCCCGCGCTGGAGCGGCGCGCATGGGGCGCTTCTGGGAGTGTGACGTCACGTCGGGCGGGCTCCGCGCGCGGCGCTTCGCCCGGGTCGGGCTGTGCGGGCGGTGCGCCGCCGGCGAGCACGCGGCGGGGCGCGGGGCGTCGCTCGCGGGCTACTTCGCCGAGCACCCGCTCGAGCTCGCCGGATCGTCCGGCGTGGGAGGTGAGCGATGAGCCCGCCCGACGATGCCTACGAGGCCCGCGATCTCAGCCGCTTCGCCGAGCTTTACTGGGAGCTTCGCTGCCCGGAGCGCCCGCGCTTCGTCGAGGATCTCCTCCGCGCGGCGCTCCCGGGCGGAGATCTCTACATCGTCGGCGGCGAGGCGCAGATCATCCAGGGCGCGTCGCTCCCGTGGGTGATGGAGAACCTCGTGCCGCTGCTCGACGGGACGCGCACCGTCGGCGACGTCGAGGCCGCGTTTCCGGGCATCGCCGCCTCCGACCTGCGGGACGCGATCCACCTGATGCACATGCACGGCATGCTCGAGGAGGGCGAGGGCGCCGCGGCCGACGAGGCCGAGGAGCCGCGCCGGGCGCAGCGCGTGTTCTTCAGCAGGTACCTCCGCCGGACCGGGCGCAACCGCAGCCGGGGGGAAGCGCAGCGGGCGCTCGAAGGCGCGCGCGTGCGCGCGCTGGCGGACGAGGACGAGCCGCTCGCGGGGATGCTCGTGACGATGCTCCGCGAGGCGGGCGTCGCCGACGTCCGGCTCGCCGCGGGCGCCGGGGAGCTCGCGCGGAGCGAGGTCGATCTGGCCGTGGCGATCGGCGACCAGGAGGCGCTCGAGGCGGCGGCGCGCGCGTGCATCGCGGCGCGCGTCCCGATGCTCGCGGCGAACCCCGGCACGTGGATGATCGGGCCGCTCACGATCCCCGGGGCGTCCGCGTGCCCGGCGTGCGTCCGGCTCCAGATCGCCGCCGCCGCGGCGGATCCGGCGCTCGAGGACGCCGCGCAGCGCGCGCTCTGGGGGCGCGCGCTCGCGAGCCGGGTCGCGCAGCACGTGATCTTCCACGCGAGCGGGCTCCTCGCGGTGGCCCCGCTGGAGCACGTCGAGGTGTGGCGGCCCGGCGCCGGCGAGACGGCGCTCCACCCCTTCATGACCAGGCTGCCCAGCTGCCCGGTCTGCGGCGGCGACGCGCCGCCGCGGACGGCGACGCTCCCGTCCGGCCACGCGGAGAGCCTCGCGCGGATGTTCCACAACACGACGGTCGTCCAGCCGTGGCACATCGGCCAGCACGCGGGGATGCAGGCGCACATCAGCCCGGAGGTGCGCAAGCTGCAGAGCGCGCCGGCCGCGCCGTCGCCGCGGCGGCCTCCGGAGGGCGCCGGCACCCAGGTCGCCACGCCGCTCGGCGCGGCGTTCGGCGCGCCCGCGGGGGTCGCGCTGTCGCGCCGGCGCGACGCGACGGGGACGCTCGACGCGGGAGCGCTCGGCGCGCTGCTCGAGCTGAGCTTCGGCGGTCGCGTCGAGCGCCGCGCCGAGGGCGAGGCCCACGTGCGCCGCGCCACCGCGTCGGCCGGGAATCTTGGCTCGGCGGAGGCGTACGTCGCGGTGGCGCGGGTCCCCGGGATCGCGGCGGGCGTCCACCGGTTCGAGCTCGCCGCGCGAGAGCTCACGCCGCTCCGCGGCGGCGTGGCCGCGGGCGCCCTCGGGCGCGCCGCGCTCGAGGGCGGGAGCGCCGAGCACGCCGCGGCCGTGGAGTCCGCGGGCGCCGTGATCGTCGTCGTCGGCTCGGTCGCGCGGGCGTGCTCCAAGTACTACGCGCGCGGGTACACCTACGCGCTGCTCGACGCCGGGCTGATGGCCCACCGCGTGGAGCTCCTCGCCCAGGAGCTCGGCCTCGCGGCGACGACGGTCTGGGCGTTCGACGACGAGGTCGTCGCCCGCGTGGTCGGCGTCGACGGCATCGATCTCGCTCCGCATCTCCTCATCGCGCTCAGGGGCGCAGCCACGGAGGCTCGCGATGTCTCTCGCTGAACACAGGATCTCGTCCACGCTCGCCGCGGCGACCCAGCCCCTGCGGGGGGTCGCGGAGCTCGCCCTCGCGAGCCGCTACCCCGAGACGCGGCCGTCGCCGGAGCCGGCGCTGCCCGCGCCGCCGCCGCTGCCCGGGGACGCGGAGCGCGCCCTCTCGCTGCCCGCGCCGCGCGCGCTCGAGTCGGTCCAGCGCTCGCTCGCGTCGGTCATCGCCGCGCGGCGGAGCGGGAGGCTCTCGACGGGAGCCCTCGACGCGACGACGCTCGGGACGCTGCTCGCGGCCGCCGCGGCGCGGCCGGCGGGGCTCGCGGACCCGACGCTCGATCCGCTGCTGTTTCCGGTGGTCTTCGACGTCGACGGTGTCCCGCCCGGCGCGCACCGGTACGACCGCGGCGAGCATCGCCTCGCGCCGATCGGCCCGGCGCCGCGCGCGCGGATGGCCGAGACCGCGATCCTGCAGCACGAGCACGCCACGGGCGCGGCGGTGCTGTTCCTTGTGGTCCCGATCGGGCGGTGGCTCGTGGCGTTCGGCGATCGCGGCTACCGGGGCGCGGCGTTCGCGGCGGGGTGGCTCACCGACCGCCTTTACCTCGTCGCCGAGACGCTCGGGCTCACCTACACGGCGACCGGGGGCTTCGCCCCCGCGGTCGTCGACGAGGTCCTCGGGCTCGACGGCCGCGATCATACGGCGTTCTTCGCGTTCGCGGTCGGAGGGCACCGCCACCCGACGTCCCGAGAGGTGCCTCGCGGAGGGCAGCCGCGATGAGCCGCGGGCTCCAGATCGCGCCGTGGGGCGCGCTGCGCGTCGCGGGGATGCCGGCCGACGCGCTCGCCGGGCTCCGCCTCCGCGAGAGCCCCGCGGTCGAGCGCGAGCTCGCCGCGGCCGAGCTCGAGCTCGCGGCCGCGCGGGCGGAGGCGGCGGCGACCCTGTTCGACGTCGTGCACCGGTGCGAGGACGAGGCGCTGCGCCGCGCGGCGCTCGAGGCGAAGCGGCGGCTGTTCAACGGAAAAGCCGTGGCGGCCGGCGCGCTCGAGGGCGCGAGGACCGCGCCGCCGGAAGGGGCGCGCGCCGCGCTCGCGCTCGTCGGCGCGCGCGCGGCCCGGTGCGCCGCGCTGGAGGAGCGCTACGAGGCGACGTTCGCCGCGGAGTGGATCGCCGCGTCGGAGCGCTTCCGGCAGGCGCTCGGGAGCTCGCGCCTGCTCGGGGGGATCCTGCTCTCGAGCGCCGACCACTTTACCACGGCGAAGAAGCTCGCGGAGATCCCGGGCGGCGCGCCGCTCACCTCGGCGCAGCAGATCCGCGAGGCCACCATCGCGCGCTACGTCTTCCGCGCGACGGCGCGGACGACGCCGTTCGCGGGCTTCGCGGGCGTCGCGCTGCTCGACCTCTCCGCGTCGCCCGCAGGCGCCAGCGACGCGCCGCGCGCGCCCGGGGAGGCGCGGTGGCGCAGCCTCCCGCAGCTCGCGCTCGCGCGCGCCGGGGAGCTCGTCGCGCGCGCGATGTCTTCTGATCCGGCGGCTCACGCCCACGCGCGCGCGCGCCTGCCGCTCCGGATGAACCCGCTCCGGCGCTTCGCCGCGGGCGCCGCGCCGTCGGTCGTGTTCTCGCGCGCCGGATCGGGCGAGCTGATGTCGCTCGGGTGGACCCCCGCCGTCGCCCGCCTCGTCGAGGGCGCCGAGGGGCGCACGCTCGAGGACGCCGCCCGGGCGCTCGCGTCGGACGACGCCGACGAGCGAGCGTGCCGCGACGTCCTCGAGCAGCTCATCGAGGCGGGCATGCTCGAGCCGGTGAGCGTCCCGATGGGGCCGACCCCCGCGGCGCTGTGCGCCGCAGCGGATGCCCTGGGCGAGATCGGGTGCGCGGGCGCTCCGGACGAGCTCCGCTCGGTCGCGCGGCGCCTCGAGGGCTACGCGACCGCCGACGTCGAGGCGCGCGCGCGCCTCGCCGCCGAGCTCGGTCGCGGCCGCGGGCGCTCGTCCGTGCTCGAGGACGTCATGGTGGACGGCGCCTTCGGCGCGGAGCTCCCCGTTCCATGCGGGGCGCTCGCCGCGGCGCTCGATCCGGTCGTGCGCTTCGTGCGCGCGAGCGCCTGCGGGGCCGCGCACCGCCGCCTCTGCGCCGCCTTCGTCGAGCGGTTCGGTCGTGACGGCGTGTGCGACGACGTCGGCGGCTTCGTGACCGAGATCCTCGAGGATCCGCGGCGCGTCGCGCGCATCCGCGGCGCGTCCGAGCCGATCCGCTGGATCGACGCGGAGCTCGGCCGCGTCGCCGCCGCGGCGACGGGCGACGTCGTGCGCCTCGATCCAGGGCTCTTCGAGGGGCTCGCCGCCCCGGACGCGCCGTCGTCGATGGCGCTCTTCCTCCAGATCGCGCCTCCCTGCCCGCGCGACGGCGGCGAGCCGCGCGTCGTGCTCAACGGCGCGCAGGCCGGGCGCGCGAAGTACCTGTCGCGCTACCTTGCGGACGCCGCGGGGCGCGCCCCCGAGGCCCTCGAGGCGATCCGCCGCCGCCTGGCGCAGGAGGACGGTCCGCTCCCCGTCGAGCTCTCGCCCACGCTCGGCCTCAACTTCCAGGTGCACCCGCGCCTCACGGCGTGGTCGCTCGAGCTCCCGTGGGAGCCGGGCGCGCCCGGCGACAAGGTCCTGCCGCTCCGCGATCTCTCCCTCCGCTTCGACGCGGCGGCGGTCGAGCTCCGGCTCGGATCGCGGCGCCTCGGCCGCGAGATCGAGCCGATCCACCTCGGCTTCCTGCGGGACGCCGCGCTCCCCGATCCGCACTTCCTGCTCCGCGCGCTCTCGCCGCGGCTCCGCGACGACACGGTGGCGGAGCGGGCGGACCTCTACAACGTGCTCGATCGCCTCGACCTCGCCCGGGGCGCCGCGCTCGCCCCGCGGCGCCCGCGCCTCACGGTCGGCCGCGTCGTGGTGGAGCGCGCGCGGTGGGCGATCCCGGTGAGCGCGGTCCCGCGCAAGGAGCCGAAGCAGCCGTACGCGTCGTACTTCCGCGCGATCGCGCGCCTGCGGCGCGAGCGCGAGATCCCGAGCCGGGGGTTCGCCCGGTACGTCGGGCAGGACGCGGCCGGCTGCGGCTTCACGGAGACGAACCTGTACGTCGACTGGGAGAGCCCGTTCACGCTGATCGGGCTGGCTCGCCTGCTCGGCGCTCCCGGCGACGGGAGGCGCGGGTACCTCGTCTTCACCGAGCTCCTGCCGGAGCCCGAGGCGTCGTGGCTCTGCCTCGGCGGGAGGCCGCACGCGGCGGAGCTGCTTGTCGAGATCGACGGCGAGAGGAGCGCGCGATGAGCTGGATCTATCGGAAATTGTTCCACAATCGTGGCTCCGAGGGCGAGGGGACGGACGCGCTCCTCCTCGGCCTCATCGATCCGCTCGTGTCCGGGCTCGAGAAGAGCGGCGCGATCGATCGCTTCTTCTTTCTCCGGTACGCCGAGGGAGGGGACCACCTGCGGCTGCGCGTGCGCGTGGCGCCCGGGCGCGACCCCGAAGGCGTGGCGGCGCGCGTGGACGCCGCGGCGGCGTGCTGCGCCGCCGTGTCGCGCACGGAGGCCGCCGCGTACGAGCCGGAGCTCGAGAAGCACGGAGGACCCGTGGGGATGGAGATCGCGGAGCGGCAGTTCTTCGCGTCGAGCCGGTTCGCGCTCGGCTGCATCCGGAAGACGGCGGGGCGACCGCGGGCGCGCGCCCTCGTCGCGGCGTGCGCGCTCGACGCGTCGCTCGCGCGCGCGGGCGTCGCGGGCGACGCGCGGCGGTCGTTCCTGGCGGCGTACGCGCGGCACTGGCGCACGTTCGCCCGCGCGATCTCGGGCGTGGAGCTCGTCTGCGCTGCGCCGGACGTCGCGTCGGTCGCGCTGGTGCGCGCGCTCGTGCGGGGAGAGGGGCTCGCCGCGCTCGGCGAGCTCGTCGACGACGAGCGCGCGCTCCTGGCCGCGTTCGACGCGGATCTGCCCGAGCTCGCCGAGGCGTCGCGGCGCGGAGCGCTCGGCGCGCCGCTCGCGACCGTCATGACCAACCTCGCCCACACGTTCCACAACCGCCTCGGGCTCACGCTCGCCTTCGAGGTGTGGGTGGCCGACGCGCTCGCCGAGGCAGGCGCCCCGCACGAACCGCCGCGGGCTCGCCCGCCGAGCGTCTCGCCGGGCGAGGCGTGGCGGCGCCTCGCCCGCGCGGCCGAGCAGCGCCGGCCCGTCATCGCGCTCCTCGACCCCGGCGAAGGCGCCGCGCTCGACGCGCTCCGCGACGCCGCCCGCCGCGACGGCCTCCGGCTCATCGCGCCCGCCGCGCCCGCCGGCGGGATGCCCGCGCCGTTCGCGCTGCTGCGCGCCCTCGCTTACGCCCACCCGGCGGGCAGCGCCCTCCTCGCCGCCCTCGGCCGCATCGAGGCCGCGCACGACGCGCCGGAGTGCCCGCTGCCGCCCGACCCGTCCTCCGTGGCCGAGGCGCTCCGCGCCTTCCTCGCGGCGCACACGCTCGAGCCCACGGTGCTCGTCCTCCGCGACGTCGACGGCGCCGACGCCGACACGCAGCACGCCGTCGCGTTCCTCGCGCGCGCCCTGGAGACGGAGCCGCTCTCCCTCGTCCTCGCCGCGAGCGGGCGCCCGAGCCCCGGGTGGGCCGCGATCGTGGCCGAGATCGAGGACGGGCCGGGGCTCCTCCGCGTCGCGACCGCGCCCGGAGGCGAAGCGGCCGCCCCCGCGGTGACGCCGGGGCCCGCGACGGTCGCGCGGGGCGAAGCGTTCTGCCGCGCCGGCGCGCTGCACGAGGCCGCCGCGATCCTCGGCGACGCCCTGGCGTCCCCCGGCCTCACGCCCGCGGCGCGGGCCGACGCGCTCGTAGCGCTCGCGAGGACGATGCTCCGCATGTCGCGCCCCGCCCTCGCGCGGCAGGCGGCGGAGGCGGCGCTCCGCCTCGGCCTCCCGGAGCGCCGCCGCGCGCTCGCGCGGCGCGTCCGGATGGCCGCGCTCCACAACCTGGGCGAGACCGTCGCGCTCGACGCGCTCCGGGACGAGGTCGCCCGGGACGCCCTGTCCGGCGCGTCCGCCGCGGAGCGCTGCTGGGCGGAGCTCGACGCCGCGCTCGCGTGCGCCGCCGACGAGCGCCGCGCCGAGCACGAGGCGCGGCTCGACGCCCTGCTCGCCGCGCCGCGCGGCGACGCGCCGCCGCAGTGCCTCGCCGCCGCGCACGCGTGGCGCGGCGCCGCGCACGCGGCCCGCGGCGAGCTCGAGCGCGGCCTCGCGCACCAGCGCCGGGCGCTCGCCTTCGCCGAGGAGCTCGCCGATTTCCGCCGCGCCCTCATGGTGCGCGTGCGCCTCGCGAGCAGCATCGCGGCCGCGGGCGAGCTCGCCGAAGCGGCGGCGCTCTTCGAGCTCGCGGCCTGCCACGCGGCGTGGATCGGCCTCTTCGACCTCGCGTCGCTCGCCGCGCAGAGCGCGATCTCGCTCGGCCTCGCGCGCCGCGACGCCGCCCCGGTCCGCGCGTGGCTCGACGACGCGCGGCCCGCGCGCGCCCGCGTGTGGCGCTCGCCCTACGGCGAGCTCGCCGTGCTCTACGCGCGCGCCGAGGCGGCCCTCGCGCGGGGCGAGGCCGGGGCGGCGGGGGCGCACCTCGATCGCCTGCGCGCGCGCCTCGCCGCGCTCGGGCGCGCCGCCCCGCGGAGCGCGCCGCTGCTCGCGCTCGCCGCGGCGCACCTCGAGGCCGACGTCGCCGCCTCTGCGGGGGACGACGCCGGCAGGGCGGCCGCGCTCGGGCGCGCCGCCGAGCTCACCGCGGGCGTGCCGCCGGAGGAGCGACGGCTCGTCGCGGCCCTCGCCCGCGCGCGGCGCGACGCGGGTCGCGGCGACGGCCGCCGCGACCGGCCGGCGGCCCTCGGTTTGCAAAGCACCTGAACGAACTCGAGTCGCGCCCGCCGCGGGCGCAGAGCGAAGGAGGAGCACCGTGGAGACTCAGACAAAGCTTCCGCCCATGCCGGGGCTCTCGGGCCCCGAGAAGAAGCGCTTCATGAACGGCACCCACCGCACGGCCTCGCCCGAGGAGACCTTCGATCGGATCAAAGGCTTCATGCCGGCGATGGGGATCACGCGGATAGCCAACGTCACCGGGCTCGACGCGATCGGGATACCGGTCGTCGTCGTCTGCCGGCCCAACTCGCGCTCTCTCTCGGTCAGCCAGGGAAAGGGGCTGACGCTCGCGGCGGCGAGGGTCTCGGGGCTGATGGAGTCGATCGAGGCCTATCACGGCGAGAACATCATCCGGCCGCTGCTCCTCGGCTCCTCTCGCGAGCTCCGGCGCTCCCACGCGATAGCCGACGTCTTCGCGCTGCCGCGGACATCGAGCGTGCCGCTCGACGAGGACACCCCGCTGCTGTGGGCCGAGGGCTACGACCTCATGCGCGGCGCCCCGGTGTGGGTCCCCTACGAGCTCGTGCACGTCAACGCCACCACGACGGGCCGCGTCAACCCGGGGATCTTCTGCTGCTCGACCAACGGGCTCTCGTCGGGAAACGGGCTCCTCGAGGCGGTGAGCTACGGTATCTGCGAGGTGGTCGAGCGCGACGCCACGGCCGTGTGGGGGGCCCTCACCGACGAGGAGCGGGACGCGAGGCGCCTCGATCTCGACACCATCGATGATCCCGGCTGCCGCGAGGTGCTCGCGAAATTCTCGGCCGCCGGGATCGCCGTCGGCGCGTGGGAGACCACCTCCGACGTCGGTATCCCCTCGTACGAGTGCCTGATCGCCGAGCGGACGGAGGACGCCATCCGTGCGCTCCACGGCTCCGGCGGGCAAGGCTGCCATCCGTCGCGCGCCGTCGCGCTCCTGCGCGCCCTCACCGAGGCGGCGCAGACCCGGCTCACGGTCATCTCGGGCGCGCGCGACGACCTCCTCCGGACCGACTACGACCGCCACCGGAGCCCCGATCAGGTCCGGCACCTCCGCCGGCTGCTGACGGCGCGCGGAGAGCGCCCGTTCTCCGCGGGGCCGACGTTCGCGGGCGACACGTTCGAGGACGACGTCGCCTGGCAGCTCGAGCGGCTGCGCGCGGTCGGGATCGACAGCGTCGTCGCCTTCGATCTCACGAAGCCGGAGTTCGGCATCGCCGTCGTCAAGATCGTGATTCCCGGGCTCGAAGGGATCCACTCGTTCCCCAGCTACATCCCTGGCCCTCGGCTCCGCCGCGCGCTCGATCGCCGGAGCGCGAAGAGCCTGAAGGAGATCGCATGAGCATCATCGTCTTCATCGGTCCTACCCTCTCGCTCGAGGCCGCGCGGGCGGAGCTCGACGCCATCTATCTGCCGCCGGTCTCGCAGGGGGACGTCTACCGGGCATGCGCGAAGCGCCCGAGCGCGATCGCGATCATCGACGGCTACTTCGAGCGGGTCCCGGCGGTCTGGCACAAGGAGATCCTCTTCGCGATGGCGCAGGGCATCCACGTCTTCGGGAGCTCCAGCATGGGGGCGCTGCGCGCCGCCGAGCTCTCCGCCTTCGGCATGGAAGGCGTGGGCGCCATCTTCGAGGGCTACCGCGACGGCCTCATCGAGGACGACGACGAGGTGGCCGTCGCCCACGGCCCCGCGGACAGCGGCTTTCGCGCCGGCTCCGAGGCGATGGTCAACATCCGCAGCACGCTCGACGCCGCGGCGGCCGCGGGCGTGATCACCGCCGTCACGCGCGACGCGCTCACGGCGATCGCAAAGTCTCTTTACTATCCAGACCGCGCCTATCCCGTGATCCTCGACGCCGCGTCCCGCCACGGCGTCCCGCAGAGCGAGCTCGCGTCGCTGCGCGACTTCCTCCCGAAGGGGCGCGTCCACCGGAAGCGCGACGACGCGATCGCGCTGCTCCGGCACCTCCGCGCGCGCGCCGAGGCCGGCTTCTCGCTGAAGACCGTCACGTACAGGTTCGAGGTCACCGAGTTCTGGTGCCGCACCGAGCAGCTCGCCGGCGAGATGGTCGCCGCGGAGCGCCCGGGCGCCGGCGACGCGTCGCCGTACGACACGGTCGTCTTCGACGGCATCCTGGACGAGCTCCGGCTCGACGCGGCGGCCTACGGCCGGGCGAAGCGCGGGGCCATGCTCCGCTACCTCGCGCTGAAGGAGGCCGAGCGGCGCGGCATCACCGTGGACAACGCCGCGCTCCAGCGGACGTCCGACGCCTTCCGCCGCGAGCGGCGGCTCTACGAGCCTGACGACGTGAAGGCGTGGATGCGTCAGTTCAGCGTCGGCTGGGGCGAGCTGACGAGGCTGCTCCGCGACGAGGCGCTCATCGGCTGGGTCGACAAGGCGCTCGACGAGGCGGCGCAAGGCCACGTCCGCGACCACCTCTCGGTCTCCGGCGAGTACGCGGAGCTGCTCTCTCGGGCCCGCGAGAAGCAGCGGCGCCTCGCCGAGCTCGGCCTGTCGAACCCCGCCTTTTCCGACGCCGGGATGACCGAAGGCGACCTCACCCGGTGGTATTTCGAGCGGTGCCTGGGCGCGCCCGTGCCGCCCGATCCGGCGAGCGCGCTGCGCTCCGCCGGCTTCGCCGATGCGGACGAGTGGAAGCGCGTGGCGCTGCGCGAGGTGTGTTATCGCCGCGCCGCGCCCGGCGACCGGGCCGCGGGCGCCTCGGCCCCGGAGCGCCGATGACGCCCGCGATCTCGCTGCGCGGGGCGACGAAGGTCTTCGCGTCGCGCCGGGCCGTCGACGCCGCGTCGTTCGAGGTGCGGCGCGGCGGCGCCACCGCCCTCCTCGGCCGGAACGGCGCTGGAAAGACGACGACGATGCGCCTCGTGACAGGCATCCTCCTCCCCGACGAGGGCGCGGTCGAGGTCCTCGGAGGCAGGAGCGACAGCGTCGCGATCCGCGATCGCGTCGGGTACCTCCCGGAGGAGCGAGGCCTGTACAAGCAGATGCCGGTCGCCGATCACCTGGCCTTCCTCGGCGAGCTCAAGGGCGTCCGCCCGCGCCGCGCGCGCGAGAGCGCCGCGCGGCTGCTCCGGTCGCTCGAGCTGGAGCACGTCGCGCGCGCGCGGATCGAGACGCTGTCGAAGGGCAACCAGCAGAAGGTGCAGCTCTGCGGCGCGCTCGTCCACGACCCGGAGATCCTCGTCCTCGACGAGCCGATGTCGGGCCTCGATCCCGTCAACGCCGTGCTCGTGACGAGGCTCTTCGGGGAGCTCCGCGCCGCCGGAAAGACCCTCCTGCTCTCGACCCACGTCATGCCGCTCGCCGAGAGCCTGGCCGACCACGTGGTCGTGGTCGATCGGGGGCGCGTCGTCCTGGAGGGGCCCGTCGGCGAGGTGAAGGCGTCCTTCGCCGGCAACACCGCGCGCATCGAGTTCGACGGCGACGGGACCTTCCTCCTCGGCATCGACGGTGTTGTGAGCGCGCGGTTCGAGCCCGGCGCGGCGGAGCTCGTGCTGCGCGACGCCGACGACGCGCAGCGGGCGCTCTCGGCGGCGCTCCCGCGCCTCCGGGTGCGGAGGTTCGAGGTCTCGTCGCCGTCGCTCGACGAGATCTTCTCTCGCGTCGTCGGCGAGGGCGCCCCGCCGCCGCTCGCCCCGAGGGCGCGCGCGGGCCGGGGCTCCGCGCTGGAGGCATCGTGAGCCGCATCCTCGTCGTGCTGAAGCGCGAGTACGTCGCCTCGGTGAAGACCGCGTCCTTCGTCCTCACGACGCTCGTCCTGCCGGTCCTCTTCGCCGCGGTGGGCCTGCTCCCTGCGCTCATCGTCGCCGCGGGCGTCGGCGACCGCTCGGTCGTCGTTGTCGACGGGACAGGCCGGCTCCGCGGGGTCGTGGAGGCCGCCTTCGCGGGCCTCGCCGAGGAGGCGTCGGCGCGGTCCGCCGCGAGGTCGCTCGGCGCCGCGATGGGCAGCGCGGTGCTCCCGAGGGCCGCCCGGCTGCGGCTCACCTACGTGGCCCCCGGGGACGCTGCCGCCACGAGCGCGGCGGTCGCGGCGCTGCTCGACGGCGCGAGGGCGGGCGTCGCGACGGGAGGGCACGGCGCGGACGCCGTGGTGGTGCTCCCGCCCGCGATGCTCGAGGACGCCGGCGCGCGGGGCGCGCTGTACGCGAGCGGGGCTGACCTCGAGGCCATCGAGCACGCCGCGGCGGTGGTGGCGCGCGGCGTCGCCGTGGCGAGGTGGACGGCGCGCGGCCGCGACGCCGCCGAGATCGAGGGCCTCCTCTCGCCCCCCGCGTTCGCGTCGGCGCCTCTCTCCTCGAGCGGCCCCGGGGGACCCGGCGGCGACCTCGACATGCTCGTCGCCTTCGGCTTCGGCGGCCTGCTCTTCGTCGCGATCCTCCTGAATGGTCGCGAGATCTTGCGCCGCATCGTGCAGGAGAAGTCGGACCGGATCATGGAGATCCTCCTCTCCTCGGTGACCCCGTTCGAGCTCCTGTCCGGGAGGATCCTCGGCCTCGCCGCCGCCGGCCTCACGCAGATCGTCGTGTGGCTCGGGATGGCGGCCGCCGCGGGCGTCGCGATCGGCGCGCTGGGAGGGCCGCGCCTCATCGACGCCGAGACCCTGTTTCGACCCATGGTCGCCGTGTACTTCGTCGTGTTCTTCCTCCTCGGATACCTCGTGAACGTGGCTGTCTATGCCGTCGGGGGCGCGGCCGCGAGCTCGGAGAAGGCCGCGCAGCAGCTGATGAGCCCGATCTCGATGGCGCTCTCCGCGCCGCCGTTCTTCCTCGTGGTCATCGCCGGTCACCCCGGCTCGACGCTGGCCGTCGTGCTCTCGATGATCCCGATCTACGCCCCGATGGTGATGTTCGTCCGGGTCCTCGTCTCCGAGCCGCCGCTCTGGCAGATCCTCGTCTCCATCGGCGGCACCGGCGCGACCGTGCTGCTCTTCGTCTGGGTCGCCGCGAAGATCTTCCGGATAGGCGTCCTCTCCCATGGAGCGACGCCGACCCTCCGCGAGCTCTGGCGCTGGGCCCGCGCCGGGTGACGCGGTCCGGGCGTGTCGGGAGCGCCGCTGGCACGCCCGAGGGCCTCCGCCGCGGCCACGGCCTCCTCGGTCCGGGCTGGCTCGCGGACCGGAGGAGGGGCGCTCGGTTGCGGGCGATCGAGCAGGCGTGGTAGTTGTCGCGCCATGAAGCCTGGGGGATCCTTGCCTGTCCTCGTCGGCATCGGCGTGTGCGCCCTCTTCGCGTGCGCGTGCTCCGAGGCGGCGCGGCCCGCGGCCGGCCCGCGGACCGCCGGCGCTGCGAGCGCGCCGCCTCCTCGCCCCCGGGTGCATGTGATTCCGGCGGAGGATCTGGCGCGGATCGCGCGCATCGCCGCCGCGCGCTGCAAGGAGGCGAGCACGCCGTCGGACGCGACGTGTCTGCTCACGCATGCCTCGACCTTCCTGAGGTACCCTCCCGGGGATCCTGATTGCCGCTACGTCGCGGGGACCGCGCTCTCCGTCGCCGAGTGCTCGGAGTTCGAGGAGGGCTGCATGAGCGTCGACCCCGGGGATCTCGTCCGCCAGCTCGACGCCCTCGAGAGCGCCGGCAAGGACTGCCAGCGTGAGCCGACCGACGCTGAGCGGGCGGAGGTGCTGAGGCTCGCGGGCGCGAAGTGATGGGCTGAACCGCCGTCGCGAGTCGGTTAGCATGCTCGGCATGAGCGGCGTCAGCCTCGAGAACGCGTGCCCCGATGTCCGTGACGAGCCCGACGGCATCCTGCGTCTGGAGATCCACGGCGACGTCACGGGCGACAGAGCGCGCGCGATCCTCGGCGCGCTGCGGCGCCTGGCGGAGAGCGGCCGCGAGGTCCTGGTGCTCGCCGACGCGCGTCACACGGGCGCCATCCCGCCGTCGGTGCGCAAGGTGGTGACGGAAGAGGTGCGCAGCGCGCGCATCGATGCCGTCGCGATCCTCGGAGCGGGATTTTCCCTGCGCGTCATCTTGACGCTCCTCGCGAAGGGCGTGCAGCTGCTCACAGGGCGATCCTACCCGCAGCAGTTCTTCGGCACGGAGGCCGAGGCGCGCGCGTGGCTGCTCGCCCAGCGGGACGCGCTCCGGGCCAGGCGGGGCTCGGTCCCATGAGCCGGAACGGCTACAGGTGGGAGCTCACCGCGGGCGCCGCGGCCGCTGAGCGATGTCACCGGGCGCGCGGTTCGGTCGCGACCTCCGCGGCGCCTCCTGGTGACTCGGCTGCGTGATAGCAGACGTCGAGCCTCGGCCTGCGCGCGACGTCGGGATATTCGCTCGCGCGGAAGTCGGTCCTGTTGCTCGCGTCGACCAGCGCGACACCGTGGTTCGGCTGCGCGCCGTTGATCCAGCCCTGGACGAGGGACGTCAGCTCGGCGGAGGCAAACGCGTCGGTTTGCGCGAGCGTGGTGAGCGAGGCCTCGACGGTCGGGCTGTATCCGCTGAAGCCGCCGGCATCGAGGGTGAGCTCTTCCCAGGCGCCGTTCACGCGGTGCACGGTGACGACGCTGCCCGCGGGCTTCCAGGCATAGGAGAGCGAGAGGGTCGCCGAGGTCACGCTGGAGCCTGCCGGGATGAACGACAGATCGTAGGCCAGGACCGCCGTCGCCGGGCGGACCGCGCCCGCGCCGGTGATGAGGTAGGGATACGCGCCGTACGCCCAGCCGGTCGTGAAGTCCTCAACGAAGGAGTCCTGCAGACCGCCGAACGTGTCGCGCCGCACGCTGACGCACTCGAGGTCGCAGGCGTTGCCGAGGCTGTCGCCGTCCGAGTCCGCCTGGGAGGCGTTGGACACCGTCGGGCAGTTGTCGCGCGCGTCAGGGACGCCGTCGCCATCCATGTCCGGAGCGGGCGCGATGCGAAAGCGCGCCACGCCGGGATCGTGGTCGCTGGCCTGGTCGGCGAACTCCGCGTTGACGTGGACGACGTCGAAGCCCAGTAGCTTCGGTCCGGCCAGGTTGGCGCTGACCAGCACGTGGTCGAGCGCCTGGCCATTGCCGTCGAACACGTACGTGTAGCGCTCCTCCGGCGGGAGCGTCTCGATGAGGGGGGTCAGCCCGGCTTCCTTGAGGATCCCGAGGGGCGCCGAGAACTGGAAGTCGTTGAGGTCGCCCAGGACCACCACGTTTGCGGACGGGTCGCTGTCGAGGATCCGGCGCACGAAGCCGGCGACCACCGTGGCCTGCTGCCGTCGCTGGGCTTCGCTCGAGAGGGCCGGGGGCTGGAAGCGCCCGTACAGCGGCGCATCGCCGCCCTTTGAGTTCCAGTGGTTGGCCACCACGAACAGCGGCTCTCCGTTCCAGCGGAGCTCGCCTGCCAGCGGCTTGCGACTGTTACCGAAGGCCGGGTTGCCCGGGTCGATGCGGCCCGGGCTGTAGCGCAGCGACACGCCGCCCGCGTCGCTGAGCACCTCGTTCGGCGTGAGGGCGCCGGCGCCCGGGCGGTCGACGAACTCGAGCCCGCGGTCGGTCCGGAACAGGAAGCCCACGCGGATGTTGCCGCCCGGCTCACCGCCGTCCGCGCCGTCGACCGGATCGATGCTGCGGAATTGATAGGTGGTGGGCCCGCCTGGCACGGCCGCGACCGCGGCGATGAGCCGCGCGACGGTGTCCGATGCGTCCACGACCCCATCGTTGCTCGGGCCGCTGTTGTCCTGGACCTCTTCGAGCGCGACGAGGTCGGGGCTGCCGAGGCCATCGACGAGGATCCGGGCGAGGCGATCGAACTTCTCCTGCGGATCGCCCGGATCGAGGTTCTCGACGTTGAACGCGGCCACGTCGAGGTCGTCGGCGCTCCGCGCTCCCAGCGACGCGCTCTCACGCGGGAGCGCCGAGATCGCCGCGGGGAGCGCATCGTCGACCGGCAGGAGCTTGTAGTTGGCGAAGTTGTAGTCGACCGTGCCCACGATGGGCCCGGCGAACGTGGCGCCGACGTCCAGCGCCGGCGTCGAGGTCCTCAGAGGGACCTGGAGCAGGATCCGCTCCGGGTTGAAGTCGCCTGGGCTGATGACGACGGCCCCGCGCGCGCTGCGCAGGCCGGCCGCGTCGCCGGTGGCCGGGTCGCTGTCGCCCGGGATCAGCGCGATCTCCGCGGTGCCGGAGCTCGTGAACCGGCGGGTGGGGCCCACGACGGTCGGGTCGTTCAGGCTCACCCGCGTGCCCTCGAGGCTCTCCCAGAAATCGATGCCGTCGGCCTCGGGGTCGACGTGGTTCGCGGCCTCCACGCTGCCGCTGGCGTCGTCCTCGATGGTCTGCGTCGGGGGGCGGCGCGAGCCGGGCGCGAAGCCGACCGGGACCGGGGGCGGCAGCGCGTTGCCGGTCGAGAGCACGGCGATCCGGGGGCGGTCGAGCTCGGTGACGGTCAGGTTGTGGTACGCGCTGCCGCGGGAGGGCGTGCACGGGTCGGCGCAGCCGGCGCGGTACTCCGCCACCTCGCCGGTGAGCTCGACAAGGTCGCCGACCCTCACCGCCGGCGCGGCTCCGGTGAAGACGAGCAGGCCTTCGGAGGTGGCCGGATCGCCGTCCGGCGCCGGCGACTCGACGGTGAAGCCGTTGCTGCGCAGGCTCGCCACGAGGCCCGTCGTCTTCACGACCGTGCCCAGAAGCGGCGAGAGGTGCGCGCGCCCCTGGATGTCGTGGATCGCGACCGCCGGCGCCGCGTGCCCCGTCGTGAACGAGACCGACACGTCGGCGGGCAAGGGCTCGATCGTCGCGTTGCTCCCCGGGTCCTGCTCCTGCACGCCGCTCGCCCGGACGACGAGGAGGCAAGCGGCGCTGGCGAGGAGCGGCTCGGCCGGCGTGAGCGTGAAGGCGAGGGGGCCGCCGCTGATCGCGATCGGGCGCGCGCTGCCCGCGCAGGAGAGCTCGAAGGCGTCTGCCGCGACAACCGGTTCGCTGAACGTCACGCTCAGGCTCGCGGTCGGGTCCACGCCGGTCGCGCCGTCGCTGGGCGCCGTCCCGGTCACCACCGGCGGGGCGTCGCCGCCGCACGCGAGCGCCGCGGTCGACGTGTTGCGGGGCGCGGGGGTCCCGGTCGAGAGGTCGTCGACGTTGCTGCCCGTGTCCTGGCAGCCAGCGTCTCGCCGGAGCGACGCCGTCGCGTTGGCGATCGCCGGAGCCGGCGCGGCGCCTTCGAAGTAGCTGGCCCCGCCGTACCCGACAAGATCCTCGATGAGCGCCTCCTGGGCCGCCGAGCACGGCGCCGTGCCGCCGTTGCAGCCGAGGCCCGCGGCCTGCCGGACCAGGGCGACCTTCCCCGCCGAACCGCTCAGGTTGATGGGGGTCGTGTCGACGAGATCGGGGGCGGGGACCGGCGCGCCGTTGCCCGACCCCGCGGCCTCCTGCACGAGGAGGTACTGGCCGGGCTGCAGGGTGATCGCGGGCAGCTCGGTGAGCTGCGTGGTCGTGGCCCCGAGGGCGCCCGTGCCGCCGGCGCTCGCGTACTGGAGGGACCACCCCGCGAGCGACACCGGGCTGTTCGACCGGTTGAACAGCTCGACGAAGTCGTGCGTGTACACGGCCCCCGCGTTTCCCCCGCCGCCGTACACCTGGCTGATGACCACGCGCCCGCTCGGGAGGGAGACGGCCTGTTCGGCGCTCCCGAGCGCAGCGCCCGGCTCGACGCTCCCGAGCTCGCCCGCATCCGACGAGTCGCCGCAGCCCCAGGCGGTCGCGAGCGTCAGGGCAGCCGTCCATCGAATGGAGTGAAGCCGAAGAAGAGAATTCCACGGGCGCGAGCGCGCACGCGGAAACAGGAACGAATTTCGCACGATGACACCTGTTGGCGTTCGAATACGATTGGAGGAAGTGGCCGCGGCAGACAGTGGCGACCACTCTCACATTACGCCGTGCCATGCATTCCGGCTGTTACTTCTTCATGAAGTCGCGCCTGGCCAGACCGACCGACCCGGGCGTAAGCGAGGAAGGCCCATCATCCCACCGGCGCATTCGCCGATCCTCGCCGGACCACGAAGAGGTGGTTGTCATGGCCAGCGGAGGATCTCGGAGCCACCTGTCCTCAAGCCATCCAGCTTGGATCCACTCAAGTAGCTCGCCATCGACCCCGCTGCGAGCGACGCGCCCGCCCGCCCGCAACGACGGCGGCGTTGACCCGACAGCACGCGTGTCGCCGCGCGGCGGAGGAGCTAGCATGCCCGGCATGAACGATTTCGGCCTCGAGGACGTGGGCCTCGACGTGCGCGACGAGCCCGACGGCATCGTGCGGGTGTCGCTGCACGGCGACTTCACGGAAGAGCGAGCGCGCGCCATCATCGGCGCGCTGCGGCGCGTGGCGGAGAGCCGCCGCGAGGTCCTCCGGTCGCAGGCGATTCTGGTCACGTGACTCCTGCTCTCACGATGTTCGAGGTTCAAGCCGCAGGTCATCGAGCGCGTTCTGTCCGTCCAGGAATGCGGTGCCTCGCCGTCGCCAGACGCCTCCTTTCGCTCGCGGAGGCGTGGGGCGTGGAGGGCAGGTGATCCGCCGGATGTCAGATCTGGGGCGGGAGATCGGCGAACTGCGGCAGCTCGCCCGTGATCGGGAACCAGCTCGCCTTGGAGCCGACGAAGATGTGGGCTCTCGGGCGGATGCCGGGATCGGTGTCGAGCGCTCCCGCGGGCACCACGGCAAAGCCGCGCTCGGGTGACTGGCGCGGCGCCGCGCTGCCGCAGCGCGTGCAGAACGCCACGCCGAAGCGCTGCGCCTCGGGCACCTTGTAGCTCGCGACCTGCGCGTCGCCGCGGACCCAGCGGAGCTTGTCCAGGCCGACGAGGACGTTGGTCGCGTGGGCGGCGCTGCGTCCGCGGCGACAGCGCGAACAGTGGCAGTTCATCATGAGGATGGGCGCGCCGTCGAGCTCGAAGGCCACGTCGCCGCACAGGCAGCTCCCCTGGGTGACGCCCTCCCTGGGCGGGACCGCGGGGCGCGAGACGACCGGCCTCTGGATCTGGGGCGGCCACCCCTCGAACTGCGGCAGGGGATCCGTGATCGTGTACCAGGGCGCCTTGGAGCCGACGAACTGGTGGAACTGTGGCTCGATGCCGAGATCGCCCTCGAGGTTGCCGGCATGGACCAGGGCGAGCTGCTTCTCGGGGACGAGCAGCGGCATGGCCGAGCCGCAGGTGACGCAGAAGGAGCGATGGTCGCTCGCGCAGGACGTGCGGATGGCGTGCTCGCCGGCGAGCCAGCGAAAGCCCGATAGCGGCGCGACAACGGCCGTGGCGAACGCCGAGCCGTGGAATTTGCGGCACATCGAGCAGTGACAGTTCAGCATGGTCTGGAATGGACCGCCGATCTCGTAGCGGACCGTTCCGCATAGACACGCGCCCTTGATCATGGTCGTACCTCTCGTGGTCGTGAGCGATCCGTGTGAGCCGGAGCGATGACCTGGGCGTGCACGTTAGCACCGCGGGGTTCACAGGCACGCGTCCGGATCCGGCGCTCGACGCGAGATCGGAGAGCCGCAGGTGGGTGAGGGCCAGCGCCTCGAATCCTCTGTTGCCGTCCCATCGAGCCGCGGCCCCGCGGCCCCGCGGGCTTGGCCAGCGCTGCCCCCGCGCCGCCTCAGATAGACCGCAGCGCGATCATCCCGATCAGATTGATGCTCGCGTGCGCCACGACGCACGGCCAGACATTGTTCCGTCGCACCGCGAGCGTCCCGAGCACCAGGCCGATGGCGAAGGTCTGCACGACGCCGAGCATGGATTGATAGAAGTGGCCGGCCGCGAACAGGGCGGACGACAGCACGACGGCGCCGACGGCGGCGGAGCGGTCATGGGGTCTGGGGGACAGGGCGGCGCGCAAGCGCGAGACGAAGAAACCACGGAAGACCAGCTCTTCGTAGATGCCGGTGAAGAGCGCCAGCGGAAGGACGAGGGCCGGCGGGAGCTCGGAGAAGCCGACGAGCGCGGCGGTCCTCTCGGCGGCGAGCCGCTCAGGGTCGAGGCCCGCGACCAGCGCGTAGACGGCCGCTCCCACGCCGGCGGCCAGGTAGCTGGCCACGAGCCCGAGCAGGCCCGAGGTCAGGACGGCGCTCGGAGCCTCACGCCGGAAGCCGAGCGTGCTCCAGGGCTCTCGAAGCACGGCGAGCATGACAGCGACGCTGCCGAGCAAGACGCCACCGCCGAGGGCGACGCCCTGGCCGATGTCCCGCGATGAGAGAGCTCGTGCGTCGCGGCCCGCCGCCTGGCCGAGCGCGATGAGCGCCAGCAGGATGGCGGCGACGACGAGGACTTGCAGCGCTGCCTTTGCGCGGCGCGTGCTGGCAGGGGCGGTGGTGGACATGGCAGGAACTCGGGAATGAGGGCTCGGCGCCCGCGGCGGGTGAGGCGAAGCGGGGCGTCACGAGCCCGCGCGAAGCGCAGGCGTCGCTCGACCCGGCGCGACGCCGGTAGAGGACGGCGTTGTGAACCAGGTTGCCGGGCGCGTCGACGACCAGATCGGGCCGAGTCGGCCGCGGTGCGGAGCGCCTGCTCGCGGCTGTAGACGCCGTTCCCGCCGGTGCCCGCGATGACCGGGCTCCTCCGCGGCGCCCCGCCCCTCCGGCTCGATCGCGTTCACGTTCGTGCCACGCTCCTCCAGCGCACGGCGCTTGCACCCCAGGAGGGCCATGCGACGCCTTCTGACCCCCTCCCTGCTGGGGATGGCCGCCTGCGCCTCCCAGCAGCGATTCTACCATCAGCCCGAGGAGCAGGCCTCGGCGAGGATCGCCGGCCGCCCCGCCGCGCGGTACACGATACCGCCAGAGCAGCCGCGCGGCGACGTGCGCGTGGCCACCTTCGGTGTCCCGGAGATCGAGCTGGGCCGCGGCGAGCCGATTCATGGCCACGCGCGCTGAGCAAGGCCGATCTGCCGCCGCGCGCAAGCCTGCCCGCGGCGGGCGGACCGGGCGTCTGCCCCGCGCCGAGCAGGCGCCCTACCCCAGTGGGGCGAGCCTCTACCTCGGCGGGTTCGGCCGGTACCCGATCCTCACGCGCGAGGCCGAGATCGAGCTCGCGCGGAGCATCGAGGAGGGCGAGCGAGCCATCTTGCAAGCGCTCGTGGGATCGCCGCTCGCGCTGCGCGAGCTCGGCGCAGCCGGCGAAGAGCTCGACGCGCGAAAGCTCCGCCTGCGCGATGTGCTCCGCGCAGCCGACGAGGGGGTGCTGGCCGGCGAGGAAATCGCGCAGCGCCTCGTCTCTGTGCTCCGGCGCGCAGGGGCTCTGGCCCGGGCGCTCTCGGCGGGAGAGCCGACCGAGCCGGGGGAGCGCGCGGCGATCCTCGAGGAGCTCGAGCGCGTCCGCCTCCATCGTCGGCTGCTCGATCGCATCGTCGGCGCGCTCCGCGCGAGCGGCTCGGCTGACGAGGTGACGCGGACGACACTTGAGCTCATCGAGGAGGGCCGCCGCGTCGCGGACAGCGCCAGAGCCCGGCTCGTCGAGTCAAACCTCCGTCTCGTCGTCTGGTTTGCCAAGCGCCATCTGAACCACGGCCTACCGCTCCATGATCTCATCCAGGAGGGGACCATCGGCCTGATGCGCGCGGCGGACAAGTTCGACCATCGGCGCGGCCATCGCTTCACCACCTATGCCTCATGGTGGGTCGATCAGCAGATGACGCGTGCCATCGCCGAGCAAACGAAGACCCTCCGCGTGCCGGTCCATCTCCTGGGCCGCCGCCGGAGAGTGCAGCGCGTGCGCCAGGAGCTCGCGGCGGAGCTCGGCCGAGAGCCGACCGAGGACGAGCTCGCCGAGAAGAGCGGCCTGTCGCCCAAGGAGGTGCGCGGGGTCCTCGAGATCGCTCCCGAGCCGCTGAGCCTCCAGGCGCCCGTCGGCGAGCAGCAGGACGCCGAGCTCGGCGACCTCATCCCTAGCCGGACTGCAGCGGCGCCGGATGAGGAGGTCGCCGAGGCGCAGATGCGCCGCCAGACGGCGGAGCTGCTGGACACGCTGCCCCCGCGCGAGCGGGAGATCCTCCGCCAGCGCTTCGGCCTCGACGAGGCGCCCGAGCGCACGCTCGAAGAGATCGGCAGCTCACTCTCGTTGTCACGCGAGCGCATCCGTCAGATCGAGGCCGCCGCGCTGGAGCGGCTGCGAGCCTCTCCGAGGAGCAAAGGGCTCAACGCCCATCTGGGAAACCGCCCTTCGAAAGACCACCGCGCAAACAAGGGCTCGAAGCGGCGGCGGAGCCCGGCGGCGCCGCCGCGGTAGACCCGGGCGGCGGCGGGGCCCGGCGGCGCCGCTGCGGTCGACCCGGAGCGAGCCCCGGAACATCGCTCTTCCGGTTGCGAGCAGCCGTCCGGGCCTCAAACCTCGGACAGCACGCCCACGATGGCCTCGCTGATGCGCGACAGCTCTGCTGGCTCGATGATGTACGGCGGCATCGTATAGACAAGCTTCCCGAAAGGCCGCAGCCAGACGCCGCGCTCCACGAACGCTGGCTGCACGCGCGCCATGTCGACGGGCTGCTTGAGCTCGACAACGCCGATGGCGCCGAGCACGCGCACGTCGGCCACCGCGTCGAGCGCGCGGCAGGGGGCGAGTTCGCGGAGGAGCTGCGCCTCGATGGCCGCGACGCGCGCGCGCCATGGCGAGCCGAGCAGCAGCCGGATGCTGGCCAGCGCGGCGCTGCAGGCGAGCGGATTGCCCATGTACGTGGGGCCGTGCATGAACGCGCGCGGCTCGCTCCCGGCGATGGTCTCGGCCACGCGCTCCGTGCAGAGCGCGGCGGCCAGGCTCATGGTGCCGCCGGTGAGGGCCTTGCCGAGGCACATGATGTCCGGCGCGACGCCCGCGTGCTGGCAGGCGAACAGCTCCCCGGTGCGGCCGAAGTTTGTCGCGATCTCGTCGAGGATGAGCAGCACGCCGTGGCGGTCGCAGAGGGCGCGCAGCTCGCGCAGGTACCGCGGGTGGTAGAAGCGCATCCCGCCGGCGTTCTGCGCGATCGGCTCGAGGATGACGGCGGCGACCTCGTGCGCGTGCTGCTCGAGCAGCGCGGCCATGCTGCCCAGGGCGTCCGGCGACCAGGGCGCGTCGAAGGCCGGGCCGGGCGCCGCCGCGAACAGGTGCTGCGCGAGCGCGCCGCGGAAGAGGTGGTGCATGCCATTGACGGGATCGGTGACCGCCATCGCGCCGAACGTGTCGCCGTGGTAGCCGCCGAGCACGCTGACCAGGCGGCGCTTCTCGGGCTGCCCCCGCGCGATGAAGAACTGCAGGGCCAGCTTGATGGCCACCTCGACGGCCACGGATCCGGAGTCGGCGAGGAAGACGCGCGTCAGCGGCTCGGGCGTGATCGCCACGAGCGTCTCGCACAGCGCGACCGCGGGCTCGTGGGTGAGCCCTCCGAACATGACGTGGCTCATCCGCCCGAGCTGGTCGCTGACGGCCGCCGTCAGCGCCGGGTGCGCGTAGCCGTGGATGGCGGCCCACCAGGAGGACATGCCGTCGATCAGCTCGCGGCCGTCGGTCAGCGTGAGACGAACGCCCTCCGCGCGCTCGACGGCGAAGAGCGGGGCGGTCGAGATGGGCGCGGCGTAGGGGTGGATGACGCAGCGGCGGTCGCGCGCGATGAGATCGTCTCGACTAGGCACGGAGCTCTCCTGGTGCCTGGCGGGCCGACGGGTTGCGGGCTCGTTCGAGCAGCCCACCCGGCGGGCTGCGGCGCGCGAGCGCGCGGGTTCCTCGGAGCTCGACCGATCGCCAGGGCATCGCGACGCGTCTAGCCCAGGACGCGCAGCGCCACCAGGGGGCGGCCGGGCGAGCCGCGGCGGCGCCGGACGGCTCCCCGGTGCCCGGCGCCGCGGCGCCCGACGCGCTCTGCCCGGCGCCGCCGCGCTGGAGCGATACCTGACGAGGGGGTGAGCGCGCATGCTCGTCACGTGCTGTCAGCTGACGGAGATGATCACCGACAGGAAAGAGGGAAAGCTGTCCTCGGAGCAAGAGGAGGGCTGTGCGCGGCACCTCGCGTGGTGTGACAGGTGCCGCACCTACCTGCGGCAGATGGAGCTGACGGTCGACGCGCTCCGGGGGATCCCGGGCGAGCCGCTGCACGACGAGGTCCGCGCCGCGCTGTTCGCCCAGTTCCAGCGGCGGAAGGCCACCGCCGACTGAGCTGAGCTGCCTGGGCAGCGGTGGAGCTCAGGCCGGAGGGCGGTGCCGCGGGGATGCCGTGCCCGCCGCGCTGCCGTGGGCGTCGGCCGCGCCGGCTCTCCCGAGGAGCAGGCGCCGGCCCGGGCAGCCGTGGACTCAGACCCGGATTCGACGCCGGGTCGTGCTGTCAGTTGCCAAGAGGGTTCCACATGGAGTCGGGAAGACGGGAATTCATCCGGGCTTTCTGCCCACCTTCCTGCCTTCCCGTTCGAACGACTGCACCACCACCCGACGCCGAGGGGGGGACATGCCGGTCGCGCCGTCCCGGCTCTCGACCGAGCTGGCCCGCGGCTTTTCCGTGGCCGCGCCGCTCCGCGCCTTGGCCTTCGCCGCGCCGCCTCGCGCCTTTGTCGCGTCGTCCGGCGCCTCGGCCGCGTCGCCCCGCGCCTTGACCGCGCTGGCTCGCGGCTTTTCCGTGGCCGCGCCGCTCCGCGCCTCGTCCGCGCCGCCACGGGCCTCGTCCGCGCCGCCCCGCGCCTCGTCCGCGCCGCCTCGCACCTCGTCCGCGCCGCCCCGCGCCTCGCGCTCGCCGCCTCGCGCCTCGCGCTCGCCGCCCCGCGCCTCGCGCTCGCCGCCCCGGGCCTCGCGCGCGCCGCCTCGCGCGCCGCCGGGCCCCTCGTCGTGGCGGACCTGGACCTTGCGCCCCTTGATCCGGGTGGAGCGCAGCGCCTCGATGACGCTGTCCGCCGCGTCGGCCGGGACCTCGACCACCGAGAAGCCGTCGGCGATCTGGATGGCGCCGATGTCGCGGGACGTCAGCGACGCCTCGTTCGCGATGGCGCCGACAAGATCGGCCGGCCGGATGCCCGCGGTGCGCCCTGCGCCGATGTAGAGCCGCGCGACGTTGCCGTCGGTCTCCCGCTCCTCACGTCCCTCGCGCCGCGGCGGCCGCCCCGACCCCTCTCCCGGGCGCCCGCGCGCCCCCGGCGGGCCCCGCCACGTGCGGTCGTTGTAGCCGTAGCCGCGCTCCGGCCCGGGCGGCGGCGGCCGGATCGCGGGGATCTCCGCCTCGTCCTCCTGCCGCTCCCCCTCCGTCGCGTGGTGCGCGAGCTTCACCGCCGCGGCGGCGATGTCCATGACGTCGAACTCCTCGGCGAGCCCCTCGACGACGACCCGGAACCCCTCGGCGCCGCCCTCCAGGAGCGCCTCCCGGAGCGAGGCGCGCGTCAGCTCGAGGCGCCGGGCGCGCAGGTCGGCCACGGTCGGGATCGTGGCGACCGTGATGCGCTGGCCCGTGAGCCGCTCGACGTTGCGGATCAGGTAGTGCTCGCGCGGCTCGACCAGCGTGATCGCCGCGCCCTCGCGGCCGGCGCGCCCGGTGCGGCCGATGCGGTGGACGTACACCTCGGCGGCGCAGGGGACGTCGTAGTTGATGACGTGCGACACGTGCTCGATGTCGAGCCCCCGCGCCGCGACGTCGGTCGCGACGAGCAGGTCGGCGGTGCCGGCGCGGAAGCGGGCCATCACGCGATCCCGGTGCTCCTGCGAGAACCCGCCGTGGAGCGCCTGGGCCTCGTAGCCGCGGGCGCGCAGCGCCTCGCTCAGCTCGTCCACCTCGTTGCGGGTGCGGCAGAAGAGGATGGCCGACGATGGGTCCTCCATGTCGAGCACCCGCGTCAGGGCGGCGGGCTTGTGCGCGCGCGGCACGATGTACGCCGTCTGGCGGATGCGCGGGAGCTCGCCCGGGGCGGTCTTCTCGCCGGCGATCTTGACCCGCACCGGCTCGCGCAGGTGCCGGCCGGCGATCGCGGCGATGCGCGGGGGCAGCGTCGCGGAGAACAGCACCGTCTGCCGCGCCGCCGGCGTGGCCGCGAGGATCGCCTCCAGCGCCTCGGCGAAGCCCATGTCGAGCATCTCGTCCGCCTCGTCGAGCACGACGGTGCGGATGCCGTCGAGGGCGAGCGTACCGCGGCCGATGTGGTCGAGCGCCCGGCCCGGCGTCGCCACGACGACGTGGACCCCGCGGCGCAGCGCGCGCAGCTGCTGTCCGAACGGCTGGCCGCCGTAGACCGACAGCACCTGCACGCCGAGCCGGCGGCCGTAGCGGTGCATCGCCTCGGCCACCTGCATGGCGAGCTCGCGGGTCGGCACGAGCACGAGGGCCACGGGGCGGCTGGGCGGCTCGTTGCCGATCTCCAGCCGCTCGAGGAGCGGCAGCGCGAACGCGGCCGTCTTCCCGGTGCCGGTGGCGGCCTGCCCGAGCAGGTCGCGCCCGCTCAGGAGGTGCGGGATCGCCTCGCGCTGGATCGGGGTGGGCTCTTCATAGCCGAGCTCGGCGAGCACGCCGAGGAGGGCGGGCCCGATGCCGAGCGTGGCGAAGCTGACGGACGGATGGGTCGGTTCCACGGAGGCCCCCCGTCTCATGGGTTCACGCCGGCGTCATGGCAATCCGACAGCGAGCCGGCGCTATCCGGGTCAGCCGAGCTTGGCGGCGAGGGCGCGGTGTCGCTCGGCCAGGCGCGCGGCGTCCACCCGGCCGAGGAGCGCGCGCGCGGCCTCTTCTGCGCGGGGGTTGCCCTCGGGCGCGCGGCTCATCGCCTCCAGGTGGAGCTCGAGCGCGCGCCTGCGCTCCGCGAGCGCCTGCCCGGCCCGGCCCCGGAGCTCGAGGATCTCGGCCCGCTCCGCGCAGAGCGCCGCGTATGCGCCGATCTTCTCGTGGTCGCCGAGCAGGGTGGCCGCGCCCGCGGCGTCGAGCCGGTCGAGCATGTCCCGCATCGGGCCGAAGAGCCCGTCCGCGGTGGAGCGGACGAGCAGCTCCGCCTCGTCGAGCTGGCCGGCGCGCCGGAACCCGGCGATCCGGCCGAGGGCCTCGGCGAGCTGCTCGATCATGCGGAGGATGTAGTCGCGCTGTCGGATCGACATGAGGTCTCCTGATCGAGCCTAACCGATCGCGGAGCCTTTTCATTCACCGCGCCGGCTTCCGTCGGCGCTGTTGGCTCCCATCTCCAGCGCACGATTCTGTCGCCGCTCGGGCCCTCCGCCCGCCGAGCCCGCATGATACGATCCGCTCATGCGCACGTCCCTGTCCCTCGTGCTCCTCGCCGCCGCGACGCTCGCGGCGTGCGTTCCTCCCGCTGCGCCTGCGGAGGCGCCCGATCCCTTCGCGTCGAGCGTCGACGAGGTAGGGCCGTGGGCCGAAGCCGCGCCCGACGTGACGGAGAGCCCGGCGGGACCCGAGACGCCGGAGCAGCGGGCCGCGCGGCTGCAAGCCAGGGCGCTCCTCGTGGACGGCCACAGCAGCGTGCCCTCGCTGCTCCCCGGCGGCTCGTTCGATCCGGTGAGCCTGGACCGCGAGCCGACGGCCGCGGAGCTCGCGAGGCTCAAGGCGGCGGGCGTCACGGGGAAGTTCTTCTCGATCCACGTCGGCCCGCCCGCGCCGCAGGCGCCCTCGTCGCTCGGCGGCGGCGTCGCGCGCCGCGCGCTCGACCTCATCGACGCGACTCACCGGCAGATCGAGCGCCACCGCGAGACGCTGGTGCTCGCGCGCAGCGCCAGGGACGTGCGCCGCGCCGAGCGTGAAGGCAAGATCGCCGTGCTCATGGGCATCGAGGGCGGGCACGCCATCGAGAACTCCCTGCCTGCGCTGCGCTCGTTCTACCGCCTCGGCGTCCGCACCATGGCGCTCACGCACACGACGACGAACGACTGGGCGGACTCCGCGGGAGGCGGCCTCGATCCCGGGCTCGTCCGCCACCGCGGCCTCTCCCCCTTCGGAGAAGCGGTGGTCCGCGAGATGCAACGGATCGGCATGCTCGTCGACGTCTCGCACGCGTCGGACAGCACGTTCCAGGAGGTCATGAAGGTGGCCAATGCGCCGGTCATCACCTCTTCCACGATGCGCGCCGTCGGCCACCACCGCCGCAACCTCGACGACTACATGCTGCGCGCGATCGCGGAGAAAGGCGGTATCGTCATGGTGAACTCCTGGGCGCTCTACCTGGACGAGGCGTATGCGGCGCAGTCGGCGCGCGTCGCGCAGAAGTACGGGGCGTACATCAAGGAGCTCGGCGAGAGGCTCCAGGGCGACGCGGGGGCGCTCCGCGAGCTGGTCGAGAAGCTCAAGGCCCAGGACGGGCCGATGGCGCCGCCGCCGCCGGTCTCGCGGATCGTGGACCATATCGACTACGTCGTGAAGATCGCGGGGATCGCTCATGTCGGCCTCGGCTCCGTCTTCGGGGGCGACGAGGTGCTGCTCCAGGACGGGCTCGCTGGCATCGACGGGCTCCCGAACATCACGCTGGAGCTCGTCCGGCGCGGCTACTCGGACCGGGACATCCTCAGCCTGCTGGGCGGCAACTTCCTGCGGGTCCTCGAGCAAGCCGAGGCCTACGCGGCCTCGACGGACACCACGCTGTCCGGGCACGGCAGCCTGCGGCAGCTCAGCGCGACCGAGCTGCCCGAGCCGCCCGAGCCGCCGACGCCGCCGGTCACGTCGCCCCCGGCCGGGCCGCCGCTGGACCCGCCGTCGCGGCCGCGGGTGTCGGCTCCACCGCCCCCGCCGCCGAAGCCGGCCCCGCGGCTGCCGAAGGACGGAGCGCCGGAGCGCTCGCCCGCGGAGCTCAGGATGTCGCGGTAGCGCGCGCGAGGGGGCATCGATTGGCAACGTGGCGCATCACGTGCCAAGTTCCTGGATCATGAGATCGATGAAGCGCCTGACACGGGGCTCCAGAAGACGTTGGGTCGGGTAGATCGTCACGATCTTCACGTCCCCAGCCTCGAGGTCGGGCAGCACCTGCCGGAGGCGACCGGCAGCCAGGTCCTCGGCCACCAGAAAGTCCGGAAGAAACGCGATGCCGAGCCCTGCGACGGCAGCATTCCGGAGGGCTTCTCCGCTATCCAGCCGCAAGCGGCTTCGACCCTGCGCCTTGACCCAGGCTCCATCGTCGCCGAGAAAGCGCCAGCTCTGCCTGCGATTGCGACTGCTGAAGATCAAGCAGTCGTGTGCTGCCAGCTCATCGACGTCCAGCGGCTCGCCGCGCTCGGCGATGTAGGACGGAGAGGCACAGAGCATGGCCTTGTACTTGGCGACCACCCGGGAGATCAGCCGGGTGTCCGGGGGCGCTTCTCCGATTCGTACCGCCAGATCGAAGCCTTCCTCGACGATGTCCGCCTGGCGATCGGTGAGGTTCACCTCGATCTGGATGTCGGGCCAGGCCTCGAGATACTTCTTCAGCAGCGGAAGCACCACGAGCCGCCCGAAGGCATCGGGGACGGTGAGCCGCAGAACTCCCCTCGGCGTGCCATGGCGTCCGCCCACGCTCGCCTCGGCGTCATCGACCGCCGCGAGGATCTGCAGACCGCGGTCGTAGAACACCCGACCTTCATCGGTGAGGCTCAGCGCCCTTGTCGTGCGGTTCAGGAGGCGCACGCCCAGCCTGTCTTCCAGGCGGTTCACGGCCTTGCCCGCCGCCGACCGGGTCAGGCCCATCGCCTGCCCCCCGGCGATGAAGCTCCCTTCATCGACGACGGCCATGAAGACGAGGATCTCGTTCAGGTTCGCGCGCGGCATATCGCAACTCCACCTGCTCCGGCGCTGGGCTGAACCGGGCGTCTGGAACGTGTCAAGAAAGTCCTTCGCGTCTGTGTAGAAATCCGTTCGTCAATCGGCTGACTACAGTTCTCAGCGCCTCGTCGATGTCGCGGCGCGGAACTACAAACAGAAGGGAAACGAACATGACAAAAAAGGCCACCACCTACGACCACGGCGTCCCGTGGGAAGATGGCTTCGGCGTCACCCAAGGGTACAGCGTGAATGGCACCATCTACATTTCGGGCCAATTTTCCCACGACATGCAGGGCGCGTTCGTTGGTGAGGGCGACTTCGAGGCACAGACCCGGAAGACGCTGGAGAACCTTGATCGGGTGCTGGCGGGATTCAACATCACGAAGTCCAATATCGCTGAAATGGTGATCTACCTGACGAACCCGAGCGAGCATTTCGAGCGATGCGTGGGTCTGTACAAGGAGTATGTGGGGCAACACCGTCCGGCAGGCACCCTCATCGGCGTGTCTGGTCTGGCGTTCCCTCATCAGCTGATTGAAATCCGCGCCGTTGCGCACACCGGTTAACCTCGACGGCGGTCAGCTTCCGCCCCTCCGGCGTTTCAGCACCGCCGCACCCAGCCAGGCGAGCTCGAGCATCGTCACGAGCGCGCTGTCGCACGACGCGCGCTGTGCGCCGATCGCCGGCTACTTCTTGGCAACGGGCGTGGGCAGCGCGACGTTCAGCGGGGCTTTCAGCCACGACGAGAGGGTCGTCTCCAGCGGGCACGCGGCGGCCTCATTGCAGAGCAGCGCGTGTTTGGCGGCCAGCTGCGCCCCAAGCTCCTCTTCGCTGACGCCGTGGGCGCGGGCGCACACCAGGTTCTTGGCGGTCTGAGCGGCGTTGAGGCTGCCGGCCACTTCCACCACGACGACAGCGGGCTTGTTCGGGCAAGCGCGCTTCAAAGCGCCCCGCGCTGCGTCGTCCGTTTCGGAGAAGCCACCGTCGGGCAGCGCGTGGAAATAGAGCTTGGGGCCGGTCACGCGCGCCGGGCAGGTCTTGAGGCCGCAGTCCGCTCCGAGCCAGGCGACGAAGCCGCCGTAGCTCCCGAGATCAGGCCGCATGTCGAAATCCAGGTGCTCGACGCCGACGCCACCCGAAACACGCGGCGCTCTGGCATACGGCTTGATGCCCGCGGCATCGAACGACCAGATCGGCGCGGGCAGCTCCGCGGGGCTCGCGCCGGCGTTGGCTTTCAGCTCGTACGGGACGATGAGCTCATTGTTGCCGTCGTCGTCGTAGTCGTAGACCTGGAGCGCCGAGATCTCGAGCCCACCGGGCGCAGCGGAGAGCGCGCCGAAGCTCGCGGTCTTGCGCTGGCCCTCGATGTCCACGCGCACGACCTCGAGCTCGAGCCGGAGGCTGCGCGTCGCGCCTTCACCTTGCGCGGAGGCGGCCTTGAGCGCGAGCGCCCACGAGCCGAGCCCCGCGGGGTGGCAAACGCCGAAGCGCGGGAGCTTCGTCGCCTCGGTGGCCGTGAGGCGCTCCGCCGGCTCGAGCTTCTGCGCGTTTTGCAAGGCCGCCTTGCTCTCTTCGAGCACCGCGGCACAGCCGCGGCGGTGAGGAACGCCCGACCCCGCCCAGATAAGGCGGGCTTTCGAGCCGCTCACCTCGAGCGTGTAGCGGGTGTCACTCCATTCGAGCGTCACATCGCGCCGCTCGTCGCCGCTGAACGGCACCACCACGGTCAGGTCGCCGTATTCGTTGGGGAACAGCTCCTCCCCCGGGAGCTCGGCGCCTTCCGCGGCCGCGACGGCCCCGGGCGCGGGCTCGCGACCTTCCGCCTTCTCCGCGCCGCCGGGCGTGCGGATGAGCGCACGCTTGGGGTGGCCGCCAGTGCCGTTCTTCTTGCGGCAAAGGAACTGCAACCAGCCGTCGAGGCTCACGGCTTCGCAGCCGAGACCCACGGCGCTCTCGATGTTCTCCTTCGCTCCGCCCTTGAAGGAGCTCGGCCGGCTGGCGCTGCCAGGCGACGGCGCGCTGGGCACCTCGGCGGTCGGCGCGCTGGGCACCTCGGCGGTCGGCGCGCTGGGCACCTCGGCGGTCGGCGCGCTCTCCGCGGCGCTCTGCGAAGCCGCGGCGCTCGCGGCGGCCGGCGTGGAAGCGCTCGCTCCCGCGCTGCCGCTCGCGCTCGTTCCTGCGGGCTCCGCCTTGCTACACGAAAGCACCGCTCCCAGCACCCAGATCAACCCCACTGTCCTCATGAGGCGCCCATGGATAGCACCCCGTATGCCAGGTGACGTAACGCAAATCTGCCGACCTTTCGTGAGGTGTGCGGGCCCTGGCCAACGCCGCGCGTGGAGCGCGCCCCGCTTTTGTGTGGACGCTCAACCACAGGCGAGGGTGCAAGCCCAGCGTCGAACACGACGCGCTCGGACTCGTGTCGATGAATGGCGTTGCGGCGCTGGCTGCTACCCCTCCGCGGGCCTGGCGTCTCGTCGAAGACGCGTATCCCCGCTCGCGACCTCCGGGGCGCGCGCCAGCCGCTCGGCCGAGGCCCTGCCGAACCGGAAGAAGACCGCCGGCGTCACCATGATATCGAGCAGCGTCGACGACAGCAGCCCGCCCAGGATCACGACCGCCACGGGCTGCAGGATCTCCTTCCCCGGCTGCCCCTCCGAGAGCGCGATCGGCACGAGCGCCAGCGCCGCCGTGAGCGCGGTCATCAGCACCGGGACGAGGCGCTCCAGCGAGCCGCGGACGATCATCGCCTCGCCGAACGGCTCGCCCTCGGCCTTCATGAGGTGGATGTAGTGCGAGATCATCATGATGCCGTTGCGCGAGGCGATCCCGCACAGCGTGATGAACCCGACGAGCGTCGCCACCGACAGGACGCCGCCGGTGAGGACGACCGCGAGCACCGACCCGACGAGCGCGAGCGGGATGTTCAGCAGGATCTGGAGCGCGACGGTCCACGAGCGGAACTGCGAATAGAGCACCACGAGCATCCCGGCGAGGCTCGCGATCGACAGCAGCCCGATGAGCCGCGACGCCGATCGCTGGCTCTCGAACTGCCCGCCGTACGTCACGTGGTAGCCCGGCGGCCTCGGGATCGCGCCCACCGCGCGCTGGACCTCGCCGACCACCCGCTCCAGATCGCGCCCGGCCACGTTGGCGGACACAACGATCCGCCGCTGCGTGTCGTCGCGGCTGATCTGGTTCGGTCCCGCGCTCTCCGTCACGTCGGCGAGCTCCGAGAGCGGGACCTTCGCGCCGCTCGGCGTGTCGACGAGCGTGCGCCGCAGAGCGTCGATGTCCTCGCGGAGCTCCGGCGGGTACCGGAGCACGACATCGATGGTCCGCTGGCCCTCCAGGAGCTGCGTGACGGTGCCGCCCGCGAGCGCCAGCTCGAGCAGCTCGGACAGCTGACCCGCGTTGACGCCGAGCTGCGCGGCGCGCTCCCGGTCCACCCGGATGGCGATCTGCGGGATCAGCACCTGCGGCTCGAGCTGGAGATCCTTCACCCCCGGGACGGCCTCCATCGCGTCGCGCGCCGCCTTGCCCAGGCGCCGCAGCTCGCCGAGATCCTCGCCGAAGATCTTCACCGCGATCTGCGCGCGCACGCCCGAGAGCAGGTGATCCAGCCGGTGCGAGATCGGCTGGCCCACGTTGATCGCCACGCCGGGGATCCTGTCGAGCGCCGCCCGGATGTCGCCGAGGATCGCCTCGCGCGCCCGCCCGGAGGCGGCGAGATCCACGTCGATCTCCGTGTAGTGGACCCCCTCCGCGTGCTCGTCGAGCTCGGCCCGGCCGGTCCGCCGCCCTGTCGAGACGACCTCGGGGACCTCGTGCATCAGCTGCTCGGCCAGCGTGCCGAGCCGGCTCGACTCCGCGAGCGACGTGCCCGGCCTGGCCACCACGTTGACCGTGAGCGTCCCCTCGTTGAACGGCGGCAGGAACTCGGCCCCGAGCAGCGGCACCGCCGCCGCCGCCGCGAGGACCAGCGCGCCCGCGGCCGCCATCACCGCCCCGGGGTGCCGCAACGACACAGCGAGCACGCGGCGATCCGCGGCCTTGAGCTTGCGGACGAGCCAGCCGTCCTCGTGGCTCATCTGCTTCATCGACGGCAAGAGGACCGAGCAGAGCGCAGGTGTGACCGTCAGGGATACAACCAGCGAGGCCAGGATCGACACGATGTAGGCGATCCCGAGCGGGGCGAAGAGCCGCCCCTCGATGCCGCTCATCGCGAACAGGGGCACGAAGACGAGGACCACGAGGATCGTCGCGAAGACGATCGAGCCCCGGACCTCGCTCGACGCGTCGCGGATGACGTCGAGCGGCGGCCGTGGGGAGGCGAGCGCCCGGTTCTCGCGCAGGCGCCTCCACACGTTCTCCACGTCGACGATGGCGTCGTCGACGAGCTCGCCGATCGCCACGGCGAGGCCGCCCAGGGTCATCGTGTTCACCGACAGGCCGGCGGCCCGGAAGACGAGCGCGCTCACGAGGAACGAGAGCGGGATGGCGGTCAGCGTGATCGCGGTCGTCCGGAGGTTGAGCAGGAACAGGAACAGGACGATCGCGACGAGGATCGCGCCGTCGCGCAGCGCCTCCGCCACGTTGTGGATCGCGCTCTCGATGAAGGTCGCCTGCCGGAACAGCCGCGGGTCGAGGGTGACGCCGGCGGGCATCGACCTCCCGAGCTCGGCCACCGCCGCGTCGATCCGCTCGGTGAGCGCCACGGTGTCGGCGCCGGGCTGCTTCTGCACCGACAGGATGACCGCGGGCTTGCCGTCGATCGAGCCGTCGCCCCGCTTGACCCGCGCGGCCTCCTCGACCGTCGCGACCTGCCGCAGGGCCACCGGCGTGCCGTTCCGCACGGCGATGACCGTGGCGGCGATGTCCGCCTCGGTCCGGGCGCTGCCGAGCACGCGGACGAGGAACTCGAGCCCCCGCCTGTCGACGTACCCGCCCGTCGCGTTGGCGTTCGCGCCGGCGAGCGCGCGCGCGACCTCGTCGAGCGACACAGCCGCCGCGGCGAGCCTCGCCGGATCGACGGTCACCTGGATCTGGCGGACCTCGCCGCCGATGGGGATCACCTGCGCGACGCCGGGGATCGTGAGCAGCCTCGGCCGGATCACCCAGTCGGCCTGCGTCCGCAGGACCCTCGGCGAGACGCCCTCGCCCTGCACCCCGATCAGCAGGATCTCCCCCATGATCGAGGCGACGGGCCCCATCTGCGGCGTGACCCCCCGCGGCAGCTGCTCGGTCAGCGTGGCGAGGCGCTCGGCGACGAGCTGGCGATCGCGGTAGATGTCCGTGGACCAGTCGAACTCGACGTAGACGACGCTGAGCCCCACGCCCGAGGTGGAGCGCACGCGCTCGACCCCGGGGGCGCCGTTCATCGCCCGCTCCAGCGGGATCGTGACGAGCGTCTCCACCTCCTCGGGCGCGAGGCCCGGCGCCTCGGTCATGAGCGTGACCGTGGGCCGGTTCAGGTCGGGGAACACGTCGATCGGCAGCTTCAGGAGTGAGTACGTCCCGTAGACGAGCACGAACGCCGCGGCGGCGAGGACGAAGAGGCGGTTCCTGAGCGAGAAGCGGATCAGGGCGTCGAACATCGTCGCGGCTAGCCCCCCGCGGCGAGGAGGACGGTCATGGCGCCCTCGACGACCACGCGCTCGCCCGCGGCGACGCCCGCCGTGATCCCCACGGCGCCGGCGGACCTCGGCCCGACCGCGACGGCGCGCAGCTCGAACGTCTCGGGGCCTGTCTTCACGACCACCGTCGGCGCGCCGCTGCGATCGAGCAGCGCCGACACGGGGACGACAACGCTCTCGACGGCGGCGCCCCCGGCCATGCGGACGTGGACGAGCGCGCCCACCCGCGCGCGCCTGTCCTTGTTGTCGATCTCGAAGAGCGCCTGGACGGTGCGGGTCGCCGGGTCGACGAGCGCGGCGACGGCGAGGCGCCTCGCCTCGAAGCGCGCCGCGGGATCCGCGACGAGCGCCGCCTCGGCGCGGTCGCCGGAGAGGCGCGCCGCGTCCGCCTCCGGGATGCGCACGTCGAGCCAGAGCGTCGCGAGATCCACGATGCGCCAGAGCTCGGTCCCCTCGGCGACCTGGGCGCCCGGGCTCACGCGGCCGGAGACCACCGTGCCGTCGATCGTCGCGCCGAGCTTCTGCGCGCCCGACCCGCCCGCGAGCGCCCCGACGTCCGCCCGGGCGCGCGCGGCCTCGGCCCGGGCGATCTCGACCTCGGCCTCGGCGGCCTGGATCTCCTTCTCGGCGACGAGGCCCCGCAGCTCGCGGCGCCGCGCGAGCTCGCGCTCGGCCACGCCGAGCCGCGCCTCGGCGACCGCGACCCGGGACGCGGCGTCGCTGCGCGACAGCCCGAGCTGCGCGCTCTCCGCGCCGCCCAGGCTCGGCCTGAGCGTGGCGAGCGGCTGCCCCTTCTTCACCTCGTCGCCGAGCCGGACGAACCCGCCCTCGGGCGGGAAGAGGCGGCCGGCCGTCGGGGCGACCACGGCGAGCTCGCCGGCCGGGCGCGCGATCACCGTGCCGATCTGCCCGAGCCCCGCCGCCAGCGCCCCGCGCCGCGCGCGCTCGGTGCGGAGCCCCAGGAGGAACTGCGTCTCGATCGGCACCTGGGCCACGTTCGGATCCGCCGCCGTCGCCGCGGCCGGCCTCGCCGGCGCGCCGTGATCCTCGCCCCCGTGCGCGTCGACGCGCTCTGCGAGGCCGAAGGCCGCGAGCGCCGAGGCGACGGCGAGCGCCGAGGCGACGGCGCCGACGGTGAGCGGGCGCGCGCGGCTCACGAGGCCACCTGCGAGAGCGCGGGCCGGTCCTCCGGAGGCTGGCTCCCCGCAGGCGGCTTCCTCCGCGCGCGCCGCCCGAGCGCATAGCCGAGCGCGCCGCTGAGCACGGCGAGCGCGCCCGCGCCGACGGCGAGGCTGCCGGCGGGCACCCCCGGGGCCGGCGGCGCCGCGGGCGGCGCCGCGGTGGGCGGGGCGGCGCCGAAGCGGAGATCGCCGACGATCACGAGGTCGAACGCGTCCCCGGCCTCGACCGACACGACCCCGTTGGCCGTCGTCCCCGGGGCGGCGGCGGGGAGGGCGAGCTCGTACACGCCGGCCGCGCCCGTCTTCGCGGCGTCGGCGGCGAAGGTCAGCCCGCCCTTCAGCTCGAGCCGGACGCGCGCGCCTTCGACCGGCGCGCTGGAGTCGGCGCGGGCCACGTAGACGCGCGCGGGCAGCGTGCCCTCCGCGTTCCGCGCCGGGTACTTCACGACCACCGAGAACCTCGCTGTCTCTCCCGACACGACGTGCTCCGTCCCGGTGCTCGCGGCGCGCGGCGCGGCGGGCGCCGTGTGGTCCTCGCCCCCGTGCGCGAGGGCGCGCGGGGCCGCCGCGCAGAGCGCGAGCGCCGCGGCCAGGGCGGCGGCAGCGACGCCCCGCTTTCGCCGGTGCCGCGGGGTCGTCATCTCAGTGCCCGTGCCCGTCGTGGCCGTGCCCCTCGTGCCCCGTGTGGCCGTGCCCCTCGAGGTGGAACGCGAACCGGAGCGAGGCCGCGGCGCCCCCGGCCGGCGTGATGCTGAGCACCCCGTCCAGGTGATCCTGCTGGACCGGATCGACCTTGCCCCGGAGCACGTCGGCCTTCTCGTCGTAGGCGAGCTGGACCTCCTTCGCCCCCGCGACGACGGGGCGGAGGCTCGCCGTGACGCCCTTCGCCGAGCGGGGCTTCTCGCCCGCGTCCAGCATCCAGACCGTGATGTCGCCGGTCTTCTCGAGCTTCACCTCGACGTGGCCGTCCCCGAGCGACTGCACGACGCCGCCGTGGGGCGAGCCGTGGGCGTGCTCTCCGGTCGGGTGATGCGCCGGCGTGTCGGCGAAGGCCGCCGTGCCTCCGGCCGGCACCGTGAGGGTCATCTTCATCGGCGCGCCACGCACCTTCAGATCCCACGTGTAATCCGCCTTGTCCGGCGCCGGGCCCTTCGCCGAGAGCGACCCCTTCGCCTCGTCCGGCGCGAGCGGGAGGGTCTTCTTCTCCTTCCCCTTCGGCTCGATCGTGATGGTGCCGGCCACGTCCTTCGGCGGGATCGGCGTCCGCACCGCGTCGCTCACGTAGAGGTCGACGGCGCCGTCGGCCCCGACAACGACCTCGACGTGGTTGTCGCCCTCCATGGTGACCAGGCCTCCGTGGCGGGGGTTGTGATCCGCGTGAGGGCGCTTTTCGCTCGCGACGTGGTCGTGGGGCGCGGGCGCCGCCGCGGGACCCTCCTTTGGGCCGGCCTTCGCGTGGTCGTGGCCAGGCGCCTCCTTCGTGGAACAGGCCAGGAGCGGGATCGAGACGAGCAATGAGAAAAGGATTTGGCGCATCGTGCTTTCCTGGAGCCGAGGTTCTTGCCCGGGAGAGCATGCCCCCGAGCAACGAGCGCGCCAAGACGCCACACGCGCGGATCCCGCGCTCCGGTGCTGCAGATCGCCCTCTCAGTGACCTCCAGGGTCACCCCGTTGTGACCATCTCGGTCACAGATCGCCCCCTCGCCGGGATCGGCGAGCGCGTCGCCCGGCCGGATCGGGGCCGAGCGCGCCTCTCGCGGCCCCGGTACGCGGCTTGCGACGCGGCCGGCGGTGTCCTCGGCCATGGCTCCGCCTCCCGCTCCGCAGCGCCTCTATCGGCTCCGCCGCCGGCTGCTCCTGGTCATCAGCCTCCTCGTCGCCCTGGTGGTCGCGAGCGGCGCCGCCACGGTGCTCACGGGCCTCGCGTCCCGCCGCGCGATCCTGGAGGCGCACGACCTCGAGGTCGCGTCCCGCCGGGCCGCGCTCCTCAGCGTCACCGCGCGCGAGCAGTACATCCACGAGGCCCACACGATCATCCTGCGCGACCGCTCCCACGTCGCGCACCACGACGCCTGGGTGAGCGAGCTCGGCGACAAGCTCGCCGAGCTGCGGCCCAGCCTCGAGGCCGAGGCGGCCGCGCAGCTCGACGACATCGGCAGGGCGAGCCGCGAGCTCAGCGAGCTCTTCGCGAAGGAGATCCTCCCGGCGATCGACAGGCAGGACTGGCACGCTGTCCACCACGCGCACGATCGCGCGAACGCGCTCGTCGACCGCATGACCGAGCACGCCGACCGCCTGGCGCGGCACTACGACGAGCGCGCCCTCGCCGCGGAGCGCCGGGCCGAGCAGTTCATCCGGTTCGCGCTGATCCTCGCGACGGCCGTCTGCGCGCTCGCCGCCGCGCTCGCCCTCATCGCCGGGCGCAACCTCTGGCGCTCGTTCTCCACGCCGCTCGCCTCGCTCGAGCGCGTGGCCGAGCGCGTCGCCACGGGGGATCGCAGCGCGCGCGTGGAGCCGGTCGCGGCCGTGGAGCTCGCGGCGGTCGCCGACGCGTTCAACCGCATGCTGGACGCGCTCTCGCGCGCCGAGGCCAGCCTCGTCGCCTCGGAGCGGCTCGCGGCGGTCGGGCGCGTCGCCGCGGGCGTGGCGCACGAGATCAACAACCCCATCGCCGTGATCCGCGGCTACGTGAAGACGATGGTGAAGGAGGCAGGGACGCCCGAGCTCCGCGAGGAGCTCTCGATCCTCGACGAGGAGGCGGCGGCCTGCCAGCACATCGCCGAGGAGCTGCTCATGTACGCGCGCTCGCCGGTCCTCGCGCCGCGCCGCGTGCAGGCCGACGAGCTCCTTCGGGACGCCGCCTCGCACTGCGACGGCCCGCCCGGGCGCGGCGACCCGCGCCTCTGCGTGGACGCCGAGCCGGCCTTCATCGCCGTGGATCCGCTCCGGATCCGGCAGGTCGTCGTCAACCTCGTGGCCAACGCGCGCGAGGCGACCGCGGGAGACGAGGAGATCGTCGTGCGCGGGAGGCGGCTTGACGGCGGATACCTCATCGAGGTCCTCGACCGGGGCGCCGGCGTCCCCGACGAGGCGCGCGAGCGGCTGTTCGAGCCGTTCTTCACCACCCGCCGCGACGGCACCGGACTCGGTCTCGCGGTCTGCTATGGTCTCGTCACCGCGCACGGCGGGACAATCCGGGCGGAGCCCAGGCCGGGGGGCGGCTCCCGGTTCGTTGTCGAGCTGCCGGGCGTCCTCGTCGACGAAGCAAGGGAGAGCCAGGAGCGCGCATGAAGCCGACGGTGCTCGTCGTGGACGACAAGGCGAACATGCTGACGCTGCTCTCGAAGGTGCTCGGCAAGGGCGCCAGGGTCCTGACGGCGCGGGGGGTGCGGACGGCGCTCCAGGTCCTTGAGACCGAGCCGGTCACAACGGTGCTCTGCGATCTGCGCATGAACGACGGGGACGGGCTCGACGTGCTGCGGGCGGTGCGCGCGCGCTGGCCCGGGGTGCCGTTCATCCTGATGACCGCGTATGCGTCGGTCCCGACCGCGGTCCAGGCGATGCGCGAGGGCGCCTACGACTACGTGATGAAGCCGTTCGATCCGGACGAGCTGCGCGCGCTCGTCGAGCGGGCGACGGCGCAGGCGGCCGTGCTGAAGGGCGAGCCGAGCGCGCCGGAGGCGCAGGGCTTCGCGGCCATGACGGGGCGCTCGCCCGCGATGCGGGCCCTCTACACGATCATCGAGCGCGTGGCGCCCACGGACGCGACCGTGCTCATCTTCGGCGAGACGGGCACCGGCAAGGAGCTCGTGGCGCGGGCCATCCACGAGCACTCGTCGCGCGCGTCGCTCCGCCCCATCGCCGTCAACTGCGCGGCCATCCCGCGCTCGCTCATCGAGAGCGAGCTGTTCGGCCACGCCCGCGGCTCGTTCACGGGCGCCGTCGCCGACCGCGCGGGCCTCTTCGAGGAGGCGCACGGGAGCACCCTGTTCCTCGACGAGATCGGCGAGCTCCGGCCGACGGTCCAGGCGAAGCTCACGCGCGTGCTCGAGGAGCGGGCGGTGCGGCGCATCGGCGAGTCGCGCGAGCGCAAGGTCGACGTGCGGCTCATCAGCGCGACGCACCGCGATCTCCGGGCGATGGTCAAGGCGGGCGCCTTCCGCGAGGATCTCTGGTTCCGGCTCAACGTCTGCGTCATCGAGCTGCCGCCGCTCCGCGACCGCGCCGAGGACATCCCGCTGCTCGCGCACCGGTTCCTCGCCGAGCGGGCGCCGCAGTCGCGGTCGGCGGTGACCGGGTTCTCGGCCGCGGCGATGAGCGCGCTCCAGACGTACCGCTGGCCGGGCAACGTGCGCGAGCTCAAGAGCGCTGTCGAGCGGGCGCTCGTTGTCGAGACGGCGGGCGAGATCCGGCTGGAGTCGCTGCCGCCCGAGGTGCAGGGGGCGAGCCCGCTGCGGCTCACGAGCTCGAGCGACATCGACCTTGCCCAGCTCTCGTACCGCGAGGCGGTCGACGCCTCGCGCGAGGAGATGAACCGCCGCTACCTGGAGGCCGTGATGCGCCGCTTCCGGGGCGACGTGCTGAAGGCCGCCGCGCACGCGGGCGTCGAGCGCGAGAGCTTCTACCGGCTGCTCCGCCGCTGCGGCCTGTCCGCCGACGACTTCCGCGAGGAGCGCCGGGGCGCGGACGGCGCGAAGAGCTGAGGCGAGCGATGGACCGTCCCGGAGCGACGAGGGTCGCGGGGGCGCTCCTCGCCGGCCTGCTCGGCGGCGCGTGCGCGGAGGCGTCGCCTCGCCGGCCGGGCAGGGCGGCGCCGGCGCGACGTCCGTGACGACCCCCTTCGTGAGCATCGGCACGGGCTTCGGGGGCGCCCCGGAGGAGCTGCCGCACACGTTCCTTGTGACCGGCGTGGTCACAGACGGCGTGGCTTCGCCTTACGCTCCAGCTCGCGCGCTGCTTCACCAGCCTGCTCACCTTGATCCATTGCGGCCACGCGGCGGACCGACCTGGCGTCGAGCTCACCGCCCAGCAAGTTGCGCCCGGCATCTTACGCGGTTCGCGCGACCGTAGCCGGCAGCCACATCTGCGTACACTGCACGATCAACAACGGCGAACCGCTCCGCTCATCCGACTGCGGCAGCATGGTGGACGCCGCGCAGGCACCTGCCCCCCGCGAGGGGCAGACGGCCTCGGGCTGTCCAAATTTCTGCCGATCCTCGAGTTCGGCAACATAGCCAGGCGCTCTCATGAGGACGCACGTACTGAGCCAAGGTACGCTACACATCGGCACGCCCCTTCCGCTCTCCCACGGGCGCTTCATATAGGCGAGCGGGGGCAGTTGATGCTCAAAGCCGCGCTCGTAGTGTTCACGCTGTTATTTGTTCTTCGACCTGGATCGGTCACAGCTGAGGGGCTGGAACCCGAACGTACACCACAAGGGCGATGCGACAACGCAGTAAACGATGGAGCGGACGTGTGGCAACTCATGTGCGGCGCTTTGGTGGCACCTCCCAAGACCAAACGGCAATGCCATGCCGAGCACAACGAAGGTCGCGCAAAGGCTGTGGCAGCCTGCCGATTTGTCACTTGCGAAAACGCCTGCAGAACGCTCAATGAACGATGGGATCTGTATTGCTCGGAGAGAATTCCACCTAAGCACCGAAAAGTCTGCGGGAGAGCACGCACGTTCGGCAACGGCAGGTGTCTTGCAGTATGCAGAGGACGGACGCTTGACGATGCTGAGGACGGTGGCACCATCGGCGCATGCAGCTCCCCATCGCAGAGCGAGAGCTCACGCTGAAGCGGCCGGACGGTAGCGAACAAGCGATCCGTGTTCTGCTGTGGAAGCCGGAGTTCAGGCATGAGCGCGGATGGGAAGTTGATTTTGAAATCCGAGGACCGGATGGCGAAGTCACGCGCTCTCATGGGTCAGGGCTCGACGCCTTTCAAGCTTTGTATGGTGCGTTGCACATGATACCGATCCTAATGGACGGTCTCAGTGCATTGGGCCAGGTGAGTGCGCATGAGGACGACTGGCACTGGTTTCCGTCTATTCCGCAACTGACGAAGCCGACACCAGGCAAGCCCCGCTCCGAGTAGTGGCTACGCGAGGGTCTTCGACACAGCGCCGACCCCGGATCGGGACGTCGAGCACCGGCCGGCGAGATCAGCTCGTGCCGGTCCTCTGCGGTTAATACGTCCTGTGCGGATCTCTCACCAGCGCCCACCTCCCCGCTGCATTACCGGCGGCCCCCCGGGTTCGTCATGCCGTGTGACCTCCGTGTGCCCCGCCGTCCGGGCACGAGGCTCCACGAGAGGGCACTCGGGTATACGAGAGGAACTGAGCCCTCGACGGCTGCTGATTCCGCTCCGACGCGTCCGACGCGGCTTCCGCCGTATCTCTCGCGCATGCGCCTCGCAGGTTCGTCACCGGGTTCGAATCCCGTCGCCTCCACCAAAAAGACACGGTGAGAGCTGTCGCTTCGGCGCCCATCCGAGCCGGCGTGCTCGCGTGGCGCGCACGCGGCTGTTGGACACCCTGCTGTAGCGGCCCGCATTCTCACCGAAGGCGCCGATCGCCTCGGCGATCGGCCAGGAGACGGTGCTCCCTCCCTCCGTACCCGAGCATGCGGCTGATGGCGGCGGCGATGTCCAGGAACCGGGCCTCGCCCGCCTCGGCGAAGCGGAAGTCGCCGGGCCTGCGCCCGGGCGATGACGAGCGAGTAGAGGTCCACCAGATCATCGATGTGGACGTTCGACCAGGTATTGAGCCCGCGGCCCAGGTGCACGCCGGCCTGCTGGGCCAGCGACAGATGGATCAGCGCGGGCACCTGGATGGAGGCGCGCTTCGAGCCCGTCCCCCGCCCGTAGAACATCGGCGGGCAGATGACGACGCCGCGGACGCCCTGCCGCGCCGAGCCCTGAACGAGGCGGTTGATGGCGACGCTCGCAACCTGAATGCTCCGGTTTCATGAAATGCTGGAGTTCCGTTCGATGATTCGATCCGACACAGGACGCCTCCTCGCCTTCTGCACGTCCCGTGAAACCTGGCGGCGCGCAGGAGGCCGTCAATGGCGCGTCCGCCGCCGGGGCCCTGTGCTTCCTTATGCGTCCGCCTTAGATTCTCCGCGGAATGGAGGGACCCATGACGAATACGACAAAGCTCTTCGCCTTGCTCGCGACCTGCGTGATATCCGCCGTCTCCGCGCCCGCGCTCGCGCTCGGGGGCGCGGGTACGCAGGCGGCAAATGCGGAGAATGCGGCCGCATCTCGGCTCCTGACGGTCGCTGGACGCGGGGAGGTGATGCTGAAGCCGGATTCGCTGCGCACGAGCATCTCGATCCAGGCGCGGGCCGCGACGCTGGCGCAGGCGCGCGCGGAGGCCGGGAGCAAGACGCGGGCGGTGATCGCGGCGCTGGAGGGCCTCGGGATCCAGGCGTTGCAGGTCCGGACCGTGGAGATCGCCGTGACGCCGATCCCGGAACGCCAGAGGCCGGGGGACGACACGCCGCCCCGGATCATCGGCTACGAGGCGGAGAGCAGGCTCTCGGTCGCCCTGCGCGACGTCACCGTCAAGGAGCTGCGCGCCCACGGCTCGCGTATCCTCGATACGGCGCTCGCCGCGGGCGCCAATGTCGTCGGCGGGGTCGATTTCTTCCTCAGCAAGCCGCGGGAGGCGCACAGGCTGGCGCTCGCCGCGGCCGTGCGCGACGCGCAGGAGAACGCAAAGGTGGTGGCCGGCGCGGCGAACGTCACGATGAGCGGGCTCCGCACGATCAAGACCGCGGCCGCGGAGAGCTACGGATATGCGCAGCAGGCCATGAAGGCCGACGTCGTGGAGACGGTGAACGGCTTCCCGGTCGAGCCCGGGGAGATCCGCGTGACCACCCAGGTGACGGCGAGCTTCCTGTTCACGAAATGACCCGGCTCGAGGCGCTGTCCTGGGTGTGAGCGCCAGCGCATCGGGCCGCTCGCAGCCCGCGCGGCGCCGCGCGCCTGCGCCGCGGCGCCGCGGCGCCGCGAGGGCCCTGGCGCTGGACAGGGGGGTACGCTATGGCCGGAGCGATGAGCGAGCAGCGTGAGGAGACGTCGGGCGTGGAGGGGAGCGCCGCGCGCGGAGAGGCGGGAGAGACGGAAGCGTCGGCGTTCCGCGATTACCGCGCCGAGGCGCGGCCGAGCGTGAAGGAGTTTTACCGGCTGAACCACGAGGGGCAGACGCTCGCCTTCGTCCAGGAGAAAGAGCGGCAGTACCTCGGGCTCGACCGCCGCCGGATGGGCATGTGGGAGGTGCTCGAGCTGCTCGATCAGGTGGTCGATGACAGCGATCCCGACACGGAGCTGTCGCAGATCGCGCATGCGCTCCAGTCCGCGGAGGCGGCGCGGCGGGACGGGCAGCCGCGGTGGTTCGTGCTGACCGCGCTCATCCACGACGCCGGGAAGATCCTGTGCACGTGGGGCGAGCCGCAGTGGGCCGTGGTGGGCGACACCTTCCCGGTGGGCTGCGCCTTCTCGGACCGGATCGTCTTCCCCGAGCTCTTCGCGCGGAACCCGGACATGACGAACCCGGCGTACCAGACGCCGTGCGGGATCTACGAGGAGGGCGCGGGGCTCTCCCGGGTGCACATGTCGTGGGGGCACGACGAGTATCTGTATCATGTGGTGAAGGACCACCTGCCGCCCGAGGCGCTCACCATGATCCGATATCACTCGTTCTACGCGGCGCACCGCGAGGGAGCGTACGGGCACCTGATGAACGAGCAAGATCGGCGGATGATGGAGTGGGTCCGGCGGTTCAACCCGTACGATCTGTACTCGAAGGCCGACGCCCCGCCGGACGTCGAGCGGCTGAAGCCGTTTTACAAGGATCTCATCGCCGAGCTCCTGCCGGCCGAGCTCCGCTGGTGAGGGCCACCTGTCGCGCTTGCTGGCGGCTGCTCGAGCGGGTGGCAGGTGCGCTCCAGGAGCAGGGCGAGCCAGGTGTGGGGAGCCCTACGGATTCGCCTTCGGACACACGTTGTTGCCAGAGCAAAATTATAGATTAATCGTGGAATTTTCCCGGAGACGCATATCCCTACAAGCCCGCATCGTGAAGCTGTAGGCTGGGGGGGATGGCGGCCGATCGACTGCCGCTTCGGACCCCCTCGGGGGCTGCCCGTGCGCGGTGTGGCCGCGGCGACGATCAAGGCACGCCTTCGCGGGATTTATGGCAGGGATTTTCCCTTTGGAGGATGCAAGCATGAGGTCAACACCCCTTACCCTTCTACTCTCGGCATTCCTGTGCGCTACCGGCTGTTCGGACGGCGGTGGCGACGGGGGAGGGGAGACCGGCGGCGCGGGCACGACGGGCGGCACGTCGGGCGGCACGACAGGCGGCACGGGTGGCGCGACGGGCGGCACGACGGGCGGCACGACAGGCGGCACGGGTGGCGCGACGGGCGGCACGACGGGCGGCACGACAGGCGGCACGGGTGGCGCGACGAGCAGCTCGGTCGGCACGGGCGGCGGCGGCACGGGCGGCGGTGGCACGGGCGGCGGCGGCGCGGCCGTCAGAACTCCTGCTGCAAGCGCCGCCACCATGAGGGAGGCCGGTGAGAAGGCGAACCCCCCGATCCTGATCGGCGCGGCCATCTCCGGCTCCGGCCTCGGTGATAACAACTACAAGCGCGTCGCTGCTGCTGAGCACAACTACGTGACAGCAGAGAACGAGATGAAGTGGGACGCGCTGGAGCCCAATGCGGGGCAGTTCAGCTGGGGCGCCGCTGACAACATCGTGAACTGGGCGCGTGACAACAACATGAAGGTCAAGGGTCACACCCTGGTGTGGCACAACCAGTTGCCGGGGTGGGCGAACAACCTGAACGGGGCGGCAGCGGTAGAACAGGCCATCCGCAGGCACATCGAAGGCGTGATGGGGCACTTCAAGGACCGGATCAAGGACTGGGACGTGGTCAACGAAGCGGTCCTGACCGACAGCGACACCGGCGTCGGCAATCCCCGCATGCGACCCTCGGTGTTCCAGAGAGCGCTGGGGGAGAGATTCCTCGACCTCTCTTTCCAGATCGCGAGAGAGCAAGACCCTACCGCCAAGCTCTATTACAATGATTACAGCATCGATGCGCTCAATGACAAGGCCGACTTTGTCTACGAGATGATCAAAGGGATGGTCGAGCGCGGAGTCCCGATCGACGGCGTCGGGTTTCAGATGCACATCGGGCCGCCGAACAACAAGGCCGATGGAGCGGCTGTGGCGGCAAACCTGAAGCGCTTCTCCGATCTGGGCCTGGAAGTGCTGATCTCCGAGATGGACATCAACCGTTGCGGCGGTCAGGTCTCCGCCGAGGAGCAGCTCACGTTCTATCACGACATCGTGGAGGCCTGCTTCGTGCTGCCCAAGTGCGTCGGCATCACCTTCTGGGGGATCAACGACGGCAGGTCGTGGCTCAACGGCTGGAGCGGGGCGCTGTGCAACGGGCAGAGCTCTCAGTCTCTGCTCTTCAATGACCAGTATCAGAAGAAGGAGACCTATAACAGGGTGCTGGACGCCCTGCTGGGCCGCTAGGGTCCTCCTCGCGCCGCGCGCGGCGACGGCCCGGTCACCGGTACAGGTCGCCCGCCCGCTCTCCTCTCCTTGCTCCCCGCCCTCGCGCAGCGGAGCTGCCTGGCGGCCGCCCGTCGCCACGTCGGCCGCGGCAGCTCCGCTGACCCATCACCGCAGATCCATCCCTGGGCGACGCGGTGCTAGCGCGACCCTCGACGATGTGGGAGATGCGCCTGGCCCGCGGGGTCCGCGACGCGTCCGGTGAGCATGGCCCATTACGTCTCGGTCTTCCTCATGTCGCTGTCGGCGATCTTCTTCGTCGTGGATCCGATCGGCATCGTGCCGCTGTTCCTGACGATGACGGCGGGCGATCCGCCGGAGAAGGTGCGGCGCACGGCGCTTCGGGCGTGCGCCGTCGCCGGCGGGCTCATGCTCTTCTTCGCCCTCTTCGGCGGCGTCATCTTCAAGGTCTTCGGCGTCTCGCTGGCCGCGTTCCGGATCGCGGGCGGCCTCTTGCTGCTCATCACGGCGCTCGACATGCTGCGCGCCCGCTCCTCGGCGACGCGCACCACCCCGTCCGAGGAGCAGGAGGGCATCACGAAGGAGGACGTGGCGCTCGTGCCGCTGGCCATGCCGCTCCTGGCCGGGCCGGGCGCCATCGCCACGGTGATGGTGCTGATGTCGCGCGGGGGCGACGACCCCGTGGCCATGGCGCTCGTGCTCGCCAGCGTGACCATCACCTTCGTGGCCTCCTACCTCGTGCTGCGCGGCGCGGGGCTGGTGCAGCGGGCGCTCAAGGCGTCCGGCGTGGCCGTGCTCGAGCGCGTCATGGGCCTCATCCTCGCCGCCATCGCGGTGCAGTTCATGGCCGACGGCGTGAAGGAGCTCTGGCGCGGGTGAGGGCCCGCGCCGCGCGGACTCACGTGAAGGCGTGCGCGTGGGCGCGGGCGAAGTCGCGGAAGGTGCGCGGCGCGCGGCCGGTCACGCGCTGCACGACGTCGGTGACGCGGTCCTCGGCGCCGTCGCGGATGGCGAGGTCGAGCCGCACGAGGAGCGCGGCGTACGGCGCGGGCACCCCCGCCTTCACGAGGTGCGCGCGGGCGGCGTCCTCGTCGACGCGGACGTGGCGTATCGTCCGGCCGGCGACCTCGGACACGATGGCCGCCACGTCATCGTAGCTGAGCGCCTCCGGGCCGGTGATGACGTGCGCCGCGTCGTGGGGCGCCTCGTCGAGGAGCGCGCGCGCGGCGACCTCCGCGATGTCGCCGGCGTCGACGAAGCCGACGCGGCCGTCGCCCGTCGCGGTCGTGAGCTCGCCGGGCCCGGCGATCCCCGCCCTGTGCCAGTGGCGCGGATCGATGAAGTTCTGCATGAACCACGAGGGCTGAAGGACGGTCCACTCCGGCGCGCGCTCGCGGAGCGCGCGGTGGACGAGGCCGATCCCGGAGCTCCCCTCCGGCACGGCCGACGAGCTGAGCAGCACGAGGCGGCGCGCCCCGCCCGCGAGCGCCCGCTCGATGAAGGGCACCATGACCGTCGAGGGGTCCTCGACCATCGCGGGCGCCACGAGGTACGCGCGATCGACGCCGCGGAGCGCCTCCTCGTGCGTCGCCGGGTCGGCCCAGTCGAAGCGCGCGTGCTCCACGCCCTCGCGCGCGTCCGCGTCGCGCGCCGTCCGGCTCGCGACGCGGACGCGCGCGCCGGCGGCCTCGATCCGCGCGGCGATGGCTCGCCCGGTGGTGCCCGTCCCGCCGGTGAGCAGGACGCGCGGCCCGCCGCTCCCTGCGCGCGCGCTCACGACGCCGCCTCGCGATGCGCGGCGAGCGCGCCGCCGAAGGCCTCGAGCACGGGCGCCGGATTCCAGTACTCGCGGTACCGCACGATCTTGCCGTTTCGCGTGGCGACGACCATCACGTAGTCCTGCTCGTAGCGCTTGCCCGCGGGGAGGATGGTCGCCGAGCCGTGCACCTCGGCGAGCGCGACGTCCGGGTCGGTCGTCGGATACCGCCGCACGTCCCGGAGCGACAGATCGCGGAAGCTCTCGAGAATGCCCTCGAAATGGCGCCGGATGGCCGGCTTGCCCTCGAATCGACTCGGCGCGCCGACCGCGGGCGCATACGGGAACTCCACGATGGCGTCGTCGGCGAAGAGATCGAGCCATCGCTCGATGTCGCGGCCGATGAGGTCGAGGTGGGCGTCGAGCGCCTGCGCGGCGTCGAGCGGGCGGGGGTGCGGCAGAGGGGGAGTCATACAAGGCCTCTTTCTTTCATGGTGACGAGGCCAGCGTAGCCAGGCCGCGATCACCGCGCGTCCAGCTCCACGATCCGCGCGTCCACGGCGCGCGCCGGTGACGGGGCCGGGCGCGTGCGGTACAGTCGATCGCGCCATGTCCGCCGCGTTCGACGAGCTGGCCCGGAGCGTCGCGCTCCGCGAGACCGAGGTGATGCGCTTCGCGCTCGGCGATCGCTGGGGCAAGCGCCAGCCGGCGCGGCGCGCGTCCGCCCGGGTGTACGCGGCGAGGAGCGGCGGCGGGTGGATCGACGTGGCGCGGCGGCGGCTCGCGCTCGGCGCGGGGGAGCTCGCGTTCCTCCCGCGGGCCGACGAGCACGCCATCCGCGATCGGCCGACGACGTCGCTCGCGCACCCGGAGGCCGTCTGTCGCGGGATGCACGCCGTGGCTGAGGGCACCCTGGCGATGGAGGCGCCGCCGGAGGCGCAGCTCGTCATCGTCGACCTGCACCTCGACGCGGCGGGCGCCCCGTGGATCGCGCTGCTCCCGCCCGTCGTGCACGTCACGGGGGCGACGCCGGGGCTCGCGCGCTGGCTCAACGAGACGCTCGCCCTGCTCGCGGGCGCGCCGGAGCTGTCGCCGGCGCTGCGCCGCTCGGTCGGCGAGACGTGGGCGCACGCGCTGTTCGCGATCGCGCTGCGCGACCCGGCGGCGTCGCTGCCGCGGGCGGAGGCGCTCCGGGACGAGCCGATCGCGGCCGCGCTCGCGCGGGTGCGCGCCTCACCCGAGCGCGCGTGGGAGCTCGCGGACCTCGCGCGCCAGGTTGGCCTCTCGCGCTCGGCGTTCGCGGCGCGGGCGACGGCGCTCCTCGGCGAGCCGCTCGGCCACCACGTGCGCCGGCTGCGCCTCGAGCGCGCCGCGGTGCTGCTCGGCGAGACGACGCTGCCCGTGAAGCTCGTCGCCGCCCGCGTCGGCTACGACAGCGAGCCCGCGTTCGCCCGCGCCTTCGCGCGCGCCCACGGCGTGAGCCCCGTCGCCTACCGGCAGGCGAGGCGGCGGGAGGACGACGCGCTCGCGACGCGACGGCCTGAGCGCGTATTCTCGATTGCATGAGGCAAAGCGCGAGGATAGGGGCCCTGCTCGTCGCGATGGCGGCGTGCGGCGGCGATGACGCGACTCGTCAGCGGTCGAGGAAGTCCATCAGCCAGGTCATGGCCGGCCGCATGGTGCCGTTCGAATGCTGGATACCCGTGTTGTCCCTCCAGGTCGCGCCGACGATATAACCCCACAGGGTGATGCCGGGCACGGAGGGGTGGTTCCAGAACATCGTGAACTGTTCCTGCATCACCCGGCGCTGCTCCGCGTCGTTCGCGATGCCGATGTCGTACTCGGTGATGTGCACGGGCTTGCCCAGCGCGGCCATCTTGTCGATGTACCCCTTCACCGTGTTCGTGTTGATCCTGTAGGCGTCGTGCGCCTGGGCGCCGAGCGCGTCGACCGGGGCTCCTGCGTTGATCACCGCCCGCGCGATCCGCATGAAGTTGTTGTGGTCGTTCTCGTACTCGATGTTGTTGTAGTCGTTGAGGATGAGGACCGCGCGCGGGCAGTACTCGCGGGCTCACTTGAAGGAGTTGACGATCCAGTCCCAGCCGCTGGCGCCGTCAATTCCCGGCCAGAGCTCTTTTTCCCACGACCGTGTACACCCATCTGCAACGGCCGTCTGCCCGGTTACACCATGGCTGTTGAAGCGGGTCTCGCACAGGCATGCCCGGCGCGAGAGCAGACCGGGCATGAGTCGATATTGGAACACGTAAACACGGTCCGAAGTCAAGCTCCTCGTGCGGCTGTTTCGGTCGTGCAGTCACGTTGCATTCACGGGTTCGCGACGGAACGAGATGCGCGCCGTCCGCCCTCCTGAGAAAGCGACGATGTGTCGATAATTGATCTGTGCAGCCAAGAGGACACCCTTGCTCCAGCAGCAGGGGCGAGCGCGCGAAACGCGCGAAATGCGAACGATGGCAGAGATCGCCATGGGGCGTCGCTGGTTCACGTGCCCCCCGACATCACATCCCGGACACCTCCTGAAGAATGCTGCCGACGTTGCGCCTTCCTCTCACGACGTGTATGACGATCCGCGCAGACGAAAGGTGACCGATGAGCAAGGGCCCTGACGTCGCGCCGCCGGAGGCCGATCTGCGCACGGCCGAGCACCTCGGCCGCCGCGTCGCCGAGACCACGCGTCAGCTCACGTGCGGCCGCCTCGTCACCGGACAGGTGGTAGGATGCGGTCCATGAAGCACGTTTCCAGGGGGATCGGGATGATGCGATCGGGCGGGTTTCCGCGGGTTTCGAGGGGGTCGAGGCCGGCATCGACTTGGCGATCGTCGGCGCTAACCCCGCGATCTCTGGTCGGCGGGACGATTCCGTGACGCTTCCGGCGGTGCCCTCGGCGCCCACGCGCGAGGCAGCTCTCGCGAGCCTTCCCCAACCCGAAGCAGCCCCGAGTGCGCCTCCGGCGACCAGCCCGCGCCAGGCGCTCGTCGCGACCCTTACGCAGACCATCGCCGCTGCCCATGCGGCCGGCGACCTCGCGACGGCGCAGATCGCCGCTCGCACGCTCTCGGAGCTCCTCAGCGCCCCGCAGTATGCGCCGCATATCGCGCCAGTGGTCGACCTCGCCAGCGCCCGGCGCGTCCGCTCTTAAGCCCATCCTGAACGCCACTGCGAGCTCGCTGGAGGCCCTTCTTCTCCCACTAGGCTCGGACGTACCACGAGCAGGCCTGCCGCCGCCGGGAGGTCGCCGTCGCGGGTCCACTGGCCCACGTCGCCGGCCGGGTGCCGTCGCCCCACGGGGAGGTCGAGGCGCGCGCTCTGCTGGAGCTGCTCTGGCTGGTGGAGCCCCGGGAGCGCCGGGTGCTGATTCTCGTCGGCGAGGGCGAGCGGGTGAGCGAAATCGCCCGGAGCCTTGGGATGCCCGTTGCGACCGCGTTCTCGCGGCTCCGCCGAGGCCGCAGACGCCTTGCCGCCGTGCTCAAGCGGTGGCGTCGCTTGCGGTAGACCCCACCTTCCCGGCCAGATCGGCATCGGCGAGCAGCTCAGTCAGGTCGCCCGGAGCCTACTCCGGCAACCTTACGGTTTCAGCGCAGCCGGGCGACTCGCGGCGCTTTTCGGGGCGGAAACCAGGTAAGCCTTCGTCGCAACAAGGTTCTGTATATCAATAGAGTACCATTCCATTAGCATGAGAACCTTGTTAGAAAGCTCAATGAACGAATCGTAATCGATAGAGAGGTATTCCCCGTGTGCGATCGAATTGCGCTTTGCCAATAGAGATTCATCGATGAGCGGGAAATATGGTTCATATCTGGATACGCTGATCCCAACAGAGAAAGCGAAATCACGAAATACTTCTGAATTTAGGTTCGATGTGTTCACTTGGCCGCGAGATGGTAGTTGGGCTCGCGCGGATAGCCGCTCGCGAAAGAACCTAGCGGCATCAATTAATGCATATGCCTTGTTTGCGTCAGTGAAAACTTGTAAGCACTTCTTTAGCGACTTCACCAAAAACGGATCGCTTAGCTCAATGTTGCTGTGTGCCTGGTTGGACACATACTCTATCATGTCCTCCGTGGTTGCTTTTATAAACCCCTCCCAGTGCGCGTAGACAATCGGTACGCCAGCGCGAAGCAGGGACTTGCGTCTTACGTCTGTGGCGCTGTGGATGGCATCCCTAATATTCGCAATCTCCATACGGCGCCACGCCAGCTGATCTGTGACAGCTTGGAAGATGTGCGAGTCGATTCGAAGCCTGCTCATGGAGCGAACCAATTCGGTGCCTCCGGAAGAAGGAAGGCCAGGCGCGATGTGCCCTTCACTCCTGCTCCCGTATACCTCAAGAATTTCTCGTTGGACCAAAGATTCTTGAGACGCTCTATAACGAACGCCGAACGCGTCTGGTCAGGCATTGCATCAATGGTCGTCAGGTTCGCTGCAATTCCGTTTGTAGCAACTTCATACGCGGCGAGCGTAGAAGCGCCCGTGAACCGTGCGCCATCCCAGCGGCTAAATGGGTTAACTATTGATGTTTCTTCAATGATCTCGAAAGTGCGCCGAAAGACTTCGCCTTCATAGTCTTTGGTAAATTTGGAGTCAGATGCCATGTCGAGCGAGGTCTGATCGAGAAATTCGTGGATGTTGTATTTGCTGTCGTAATCCGCATACCTATAAGAAAGAAACCGGATCACGAGTTCCTGCGGGTATTGGCGCGAGCGCGCGCGTTCGGTTTGTCCGATCGACTTAACATAGGAGGGATTGGTGGCAAGTGACTGAACCCATCTGTGGAATTCCGGATTGACCATAACCAGAACGCAAGAGCGGACCTCTTGCTCCGAAAGATGGCTCCCGCCTGTGTTCAGCCGCTGGAATAGCTCGAATTTGGCACGACTTGAGGACTCTCTTTTTAGGATTTCTACGCGAAGCCTAGTTCTTTCAATCTCCAAGCGAAGATGCATCGGTAGGGCGATGGTTTCGCTGGTTTGTTTTGATTCATCCCAAGCCGCGTCTTTTAGCGAGGGAAGCAAACGCGTCCCGTCTGGAACAAAGGTAGGTTGGAGGGCGCCGCTGGGATCTCGCAAGATGCCCGCAAACTGAAACACGGTCGACAGGCGTTGAAGGCCGTCGATTAGTTCCCATCGTCCCAGTTCGTTTGTGAAGACGAATATTGGCGGCAATGGAATTCCGAGAAGTATCGATTCTATAAACGCAGTTTTCTGATGCTGTTCCCAGCGGAAAAGTCGCTGATATTCTGGATGGATGATGAGTTCTTGTCGTTCATAAATGCGTATGAGCTCACCGAACGACATGTCGAATCCGTCTTTTATGATGGTCTGCCGTGCGCCAGTTACCTCTTGGTCGAGCATTCTCTGAGTCCTATCCTCATGTGCGTCTAGATCGACATCCGTTCGATGCGGATGACGCGACTTGTTTGGCTATTCGTCGTGGGGATCACGAGACGCCCACGCGCTATGTCCGATGTGGGTTCATGAACCCTGCCAGCCTAGTGGCGACATGCTGCTGGGAAAGGGCTGGGCCAGATAGGCTCCGCTGTTGTACCGTGGGGCGGGACGACCAGAGGGAGTAGACCCCCGGCAGTCGTGGAACGCAGGAAAAATGTGGACTGCACGCCGTCTTGCGCGAGCACCCAGAGGTATCTCTCTGGTCCTCGCCCCTGCTCCAGCTACTCCCATGGCCACCACCGCCTACGAGGCCAGCGGAGATACCGTCCCGTGTCAAGAGGAGCCTGCCTCCGGTGCTCCCGCAGGGAGGACGCCCGGCCGCCGTGCTCCGGGCAAGCGGTTCCTGCGTCGTTCCGCTGTGGGTGTACGTGAGTTCCCCAGGATCCCGCCTGCCGCGAAGCACGCCTGCCGCGAGGCATTACGCCTCCCCGACCTCGACCACCCGCCATCATGACCCGGCCCGCTAGGTCGCGACGAACAGTCCGCAGCTGTCGTAGGCGAGCTCCAGCATGAGGCCGGGCGCGACCGGCAGAGAGAGGGTCTCAACATCCTCAGCGAGAGCGGCTTCGGCGATGGCGTCGAGCTCGTCAGGGGCGATCATGCCCGAGATATCGACGGACCGGGGCGCCGGTTGCGTACGTCGGAGGGGGTAGGTATCCGTCGCCGAGCCGCCGGTTCACGCCGTCCGCCGGGGAGCGAACGCCGATCTATCTCCTCCATGAGAGACTTAGGAGGTCAGAAAACGGATAATCTCATCCGCTTGCGTTGGTCTTGCAAGAAGTCCGGCGCAGTCGAGCATGAACATTCCTCCCGCGGCGTACCACGGGGTGAACTCGATCATCCCGGTGTCTATTAAGTGGAGGCTTTCGTCAGTGCCCGTCCACCGACGTGGCATCCCATTGCGAATCCAAGCCGGGGCGTCTCTGGTTTCAGGAGCGTCGGCCCGTACGTCCGTGCAATCGACGCACGCTATGCGGCACGCTGCGCCATGCCATCGAACCATTCTCTCAAGAAGGTGGTTGATATATTTGTCGCCAAACCCATAGCCGACGATTAGGAGTCTGGGAGACGATTGTAGGCAGCCTGCAAAGGTGCGGTAATAAGACATATATGGTTCTGCGGATAGAATTTTGTCGGGCTTCTGAAGTCCGGTTATAACTGGCCCGACTATGTTATGGCGTCCAGCTTGAGAGTGTGGGCTGGTGCGTGATCCGAAACGACTCGCGGCGGCATCTCGCGCGCTCGTGTAGTAGTACAGATCGTGTCGGTTGTCCTCGTAAGCAAATCTGTTTAGTCCAGCCATAGAGTCCCAGTTGCCGAACCTTATACTTCCATGAAGGTGCATCAGACGGGACTCGCTGGACCTCTGGAAGTCAATCTCATCGAATCGCTGAGCCGGCGTTCCGTCAACTGGCTTAAATCCTTGGATGAGATTAGGCAGAGCGAGCTCGATGCAGGTGTCGTAATTAAAGGTGGCGACATCTAGAGTAGAACTCTGTGAAATGGTTGTCCAGAAATTCTGGTAGTCGGGCCAATGAGCGCTCTGTGGCGCCTGTGAAGATGTGTGCTCAAAGAGTTCACAGAGCCAACGGACCAGGAGGGTAATGGCGATCTCCGGGACATCCCGTGCGACGCATAACTCTTTTGCGCGGTCGTTAAGTCCACTTGTGAATATCAGTTCGAGTGCTACGTGGCTATTTATGGGCGCCGAGTCTGCTTTTGCGAGGCTCACCAGGCACTCCAAGGCGTGCATCAGGTGTTCGAAATTCGGCTCGCCGTGTCGTTGTTTGAGTAGACTAAGGATGGTTTCAAAGATCGGTGGGTACGGTATATGTCCTAGGTGGCCATTCGCGATTAGCGCCGCCTCCTCCTGCCGCAGATGTTTAAGCACGCCGTTTGTTCCTGGAAGCTCCAAAGCCTGAGAGGCGCCTGCTCCAACTAGAACAGTAAGTCTATCCATGACTATTCACCGAATTAGTGTTTGCGGGCTGGCTAACTCGTGCAGCCTCGCGCAGGCATCCCGAGGTGGTTCTCTCGCCCTCGTTGTCGCTCCAGCTACCTCTAATAGCTACCCCGATCCGCAAGGCCAGCGGAGATGCCGTCGCGTGTCAAGAGGAGGTGCCGCCCGGCAGCATGGCCGGCCTCCGGCGCAGGTAGCGACGGCAGCCGCAGCAGCGGTGTAGCCCGAGTGCAACACGTCGTATACGACGTATACGGTGAGCTCCGGTTCGAGGCGATGAACCTGTCTTGCGCGTATTTTGTATACGACGTATACGATGCGTACGATGGCCGACCGCTCCCCAATGACCCCTGTTCCTGTCCGCTTTCGCCCCGAGACGATCGCTCGCCTCGACGAGCTCGCTTCGCAGCGCTCCGCGATGGCCGGTGTGGAGATCACGCGCTCCGATGCCGTGCGCCTTGCGGCCGAAGCTGGGCTTCGCGTGCTGCTCGACGGAGGGGCACCCGCAGCAAACGCGGAGAAGCCTCGCGCGGTGCCGCCGTCCCCCGCTGTCGTCGCTGAGCCGGCCAAGAGCATGTCTGACCTCGCTGAGATGTTCCCGTGTCTCCGAGGACTGCCCGGAATCCGACCCTGGGATCCTGGGAAGCTCGCCGACACACGGGACGGTGTCTATCCAAGTGGTGGCACGGATAGCATTATGAGCGAGCCGCAGGAGCGCCGGGATGTCTTCACTGCGCTGTCGTTCGTTATCGCCATCGCTCCGGAGCTCGGCGCGGCCAAGCCGGGAACCCCAGAAGGTAACTTCAGTCTCGCCCGCGCTACCGCGCGGATGTTCGGATTTTCGTGGATCGAAGCCATGAGTCCAGAAAGCAGGGCGGCCTTTGCTGCATGGGTGATGAACCCCCATCGCCCGCCCGCGTAGCGCGCGCTGGGCCCCCAGGTCGGCATCGCGGTCGAGCCGGGGGTAGCCCGCCGCTCCTCCGCGCCGCCTGGCTCGCCCTGGTGACGCGCCCCCTGATCGCCCGGCCGGAAGCAGCGTCGGTCGTCTGGACGGCTCGCGAGTGGTCTTTCGGACCAGTGCGCGACCACGGTACGCCGCTGGACCCCAGGTCTCCGCCCCGCAACGCATCACAGCGCCCTCGGTCTCGAGCACACACCTAAGGAAGGCCCCACCATCGTCCGCTGGCCGGCATCACGGTCGGCGGTAGCCAGGCGTCGATCCCCGCCGCTCAGCTCGTTCTCATGGCGCCCCAGGTCGCGCGACCGAGAGCAGCGTCGACCGGCAGGCGCTCGAGGGTCGGTACCTCGACCGCGCCCCTTCGCCCCGGTCTCCGCCCCGCGACGTATCACAGCACCCTCGATCTCGAGCTCCATGATCTAAGGAAGGCCCCCTCCTTCTCCTCCGGCCCGGCCCGGCATCCCGGGCGAGGGTGGCCCAGCGCTCCTCCCTGGCGCTCGGCTGGTTCGAGTAGCGCCCCTCAACCGGTCGGCGCCGGGTCAACCGGCAGCACGCCGGAGCGTGGGCACCTCGACCAGCGCCGCTCCCTGACCGGCGTCAGGTGCTGACGGCTCCTGAGCCGAGGGCACCCGGGCTGCCTTCCGACCTCGGCGTGCGCTTCGGGCGCCCGTCGCGATGCCACATTTTAAATTTTAACGCGCGGAAACAGCGCGTTACGCGGCCGAGGGCGCTCCGGACTCGGAGGGGATCGCCTTGACGGTCCACGACTTGCGGCAGAAGCACAGTCCTGCGGTCGCGGTACGCCGCAGAACCCTGCCGCGGTGCTCATGTGGATCGTGCTGCTTCTTGGAGGTGCCATTGAGAAAACCTGTTACTCGGGATGAACTGTCCAAAGCATTCTCGACGATCGCCCACTACCTGCTCGACTCGATGCGCGACGTGGCGAACGAGAATGCTGCCGGCGACACTAGCGCCGCCTACTACGACGCCCGGACCTCCCCGACGGGGCCGACGACCTTCCGGCGTGCCGCGGCAGCAGGCGCTTTCCCCTCATTCAGGGTCGGCCGCAAACTCATGGCGCGCAAGGCCGACGTGGACGAGTGGATCGCGACGCAAGCGCGCGCGCCGAAGCCGAAGGAGCAGAGCGGCGATGACGCGGACGCCGCCTTCTTCGCGTCCCTTCAGCCCAAGAGGCCGTCGCGATGAAGCAGGCGGACACGATGACGATCATCGTCGACACGCGCGAGCAGCGGCCGTGGACGTTCGGCGACGCCTACCGCCTCGAGCGCGTAGCGCTGCCCGCCGGTGATTACTCGATTGCCGGGTTCGAGAGCGTCGTCGCGATCGAGCGAAAGAGCCTAGACGACTTCGTGCACAGCGTCACGTGGGAGCGCGGCCGTTTTCTCCGTGAGTGCGAGCGGCTTCGATCGTACGAGCTGAAGACGATCTTGGTAGAGGCCGGCGTCCCCGATGTCTGGGCGCATCGCTACCGCAGCAAGACGACGCCGCAGGCGGTGATCGCAAGCGCGCTCGCCATCCAGCAAGACTACGACATCACCACGACGTGGGCAGGCTCGCGCGACTCCGCCGAGAGGATCGCGGCGATGATGCTCTCGCGATACCACCGGAAGCATGTGGAGGTGCGGGATGCACGCTGAACCGACCTCGGCGCAGCCGTTAACGGCCGGACCGGAGCCGCACCACGACGACGAGGCGCGTGCGGCGAACGACGTCGAGCCGAGCGAGCCGAGCGACCACGGAGAGGCGAAGGCAGACGCCGACGAGGCCGGCGATGAGGAGCCGATCTCGCGCGGCGACGGGCTCTGGTCGGATGCGTGTGGCGCCTCGATGGTGCCCGCGGAGCCGTGCACCGGAGGCGGTGCCGCGAACGGCAACGGGTCGCGGCACGTCGTCGTGACGCTGAGGCAGGGCACCGCGTCGGACACCGACCTCGCGAACGCGGAGCGCCTCGTTGCGATGTACGGTCGCGATCTGCGCCACGTCGAAGCTCTCGGCGGATGGCATACATGGACCGGCTCCCGATGGTGCAGCGATCGGGCAAAGACGGCAGAGCTCGCGAAGGAGACGACGCGCCGCTTGCTGATGGATGCCGAGGTCGCGATGAGCGAGGCAGCGAAGCAGGTGAAGCGCGCGCACGACGACGACGAGGTGGCGAAGGCGAAGGCTCAGCACAAGGAAGCGTCCGCGCTGTTCAACTGGGCGAAGCGATCGCAGTCGGCGCGCGGCATCGATGCGATGCTCCGCCTTGCGGAAACGGAGCCGATCATCCGCGCCGAGCCCGGTGACTTCGATGCCGATCCCTGGCTGCTGAACTGCCGCAACGGCGTGCTCGACCTCCGCACGGGAGAGCTGCGGGACCACAACCGCCGCGACATGATGCGCCGGATCGTTCCGGTCGCGTTCGATCCCGACGCGGAACTGCCGGTCTGGGATCGCTTCCTCGCTGACGTCACGGGCAACGATGAGGAGCTGAGCGCCTTCCTCCGCCGCATCGCAGGCTACACGCTCACCGGTGACGTCCGGCATGAGGTGCTCTTCTTCGTCCACGGTCCGCCGGCCTCCGGAAAGTCGACGTTCCTCGAAGCGCTGAAGATCACCATGGGCGACTATGCGGCGAAGGCAGACTTCGAGACGTTCATCGCCCGGCGCGACGCTGGCGGTCCGCGCAACGACATCGCGCGGCTCGCGGGCGCTCGCCTCGTGCTCTCGATCGAGGTCGACGAAGGCAAGCGGCTCGCCGAAGGGCTGGTCAAGCAACTGACCGGCGGTGACACCGTGACGGCGCGGTTCCTCTACCGGGAGTCCTTCGAGTTCAAACCGGCGTTCAAGCTCTGGCTGGCCGCGAACGATGCGCCGCGCGTGCGGGACGATGACCCGGCGATCTGGCGCCGCATCCTCCGGATCCCGTTCGAGCACACCGTCGCGAAGGAGAAGCGCGACCCGCAGGTCAAGACAGCGCTGCTCGATCCGGCGGTCGGTGGTCCGGCGATCCTGGCCTGGGCGGTGCGCGGGTGCCGCGAGTGGCGAGAGCGCGGTTTGGACGTGCCCGCGTCGATCACGCGAGCGACCGAGGCGTACCGCGCCGAGAACGACCCCTTGCGCGACTTCATCAAGGAGCGCTGCGTCGTCGCACCGGACGCATGGGTGGAAAAAGCGGTGCTGCGTCGGGAGTACGAGCGATGGTGCCAGGACAACGGCAACAAGTACCCGCTCGGGTCCAAACGCTTCGCGGATCGGATCCGAAACCTCGGCGCGGGTGAGGGCACGAAGCGCGTCCAGGGACACAGAACCCCGCGGGACGTCTGGCGCGGCATCGGGCTCCGCCACCAGGGCGACGACCAGCCGGGAGGGGCCGGCGATGCAGGCTTGTAGGCACGTAGGCACTTGTAGGGATCAGATCCGGGTACTTCCTCCAGGTAAGCGGACGGGTCAGCACCAGAGGGGTTTATGGAAACAGCCCCCTCGTTCTGCCTACAAGCCTACAGCCGGTCGAGGTGAGCCGACGCCGCACCGCCCCGTCCCGGAACGCCGCGCGCGTCGGACTGCCGCTGCCCGCCGGCCGCCCTGGCATCGGGCCTGGCGTTCGGGCTGGCGCTGGTGTCCGTCGACCTCTTGGCCGTGCTGGAGCAGGACGGGCGCGGTTGCCGCTCGCCGTGGGGTCGATCGCGCTCGCGACCTCGACCTCGACGCCCTCGTGGTCGGCGGAGCCGCTCAGCAGGGCGCCCGCGACCTCGGCGGAGCTCAGCGGCGCGTTGCGCTGACACTTCGGCCTGACGATTCGATCGCGCAAAGCCTTGATTTGAAGGCGTTTCGGCGCGCTTTGCGTCCCATCCTATGGGGGGCAGCACATCGCGACACGTCGGCCAGCGGCGCGATCGGCACCTCCGCGCTTGTGCTCGCGGTGGTCGACCTCGGCGCCCACGATGCCCTGCGCGCGCTCGCTGGACGCCCACGGACGGGCCGGCTGGTCGAGGTCGACGTGCAAGCCGCTCGGCGCGCCTGCGGCCTCGTAGAGGGTGCCTCCGGCGGCTGCGCGGCGCTGGTCGAGGCCGCGATCCGCTCGGCGCTCGCCGTCACAGTGCTGGCCGCCCTCGCGGTTATGGCAGTCGAGATCGCGCTCGTCTCCTGGCGGTCGTCGTTGCCTCCCGCGAGCAGCCCGTCGCTGCTGACGACGTTCCGAACTCGGAGGTGACCCCCGTCACCTTGACGGCTCGCAACTGGTCTCCGCGACCAGTTGAGCAACGGCGGTTCGCCGCGATGGCCGTGAAGCTGGCCGTGCATGTTCGCGCCGGGGTGCGGCGCCCGTGAGCCGCGGCGTCGGGAGCGCGCAGCGGGCGATCGTCGTCGCGCTCTCAGAACAACCGGACGGGCTATCGCCGCGCCGCTCGCATCGACTGCATCCGCGGCATCTCCGCAGATCTCTTCGAGCGCTCGTCGCTCGTGGCGTCGTTGAAGAGTGCAAGAACACTGGTGAAACAATGGCTAGAATTGTGCTTCGAGAGAATCTTAACTTGCGAGTCGATGGAGAGCTCCGCACCGAGATCGAGGCGGTTGCGGAGCTGATGTCGCGGGATGGGTTGACCGTCAAGCGCTCCGCTGTAGCTCGCTCCGCCCTCGTGCGCGGGCTGCGTGCGATGCAGGACGAGCTCAGCCGCGCAGCCGCTACCGCTGAGGTCGCGTGATGGCGCTTCGATCTGGACATGGCCAAGGTCGAGGGCGCCCCCACATCGAGGTGCTTCCTCCGGACGAACTACCGGCGGCTACAGGCGCCAAATCGGTCCGTCCCGATCGGGGCTCGGATGGTCGATTCCTCCGCGGAAACACGGCGGCACGGGCGCGACGGCTCCGCGCCGGTCCGCTCGGCGGTGCCGGTGGGATCGACTCGACCTCCGACGTCTTCAAGCCCTTCGCGAGTTGGGGCAGGCGCTACGGCGCGCACCGTCGGCGTGAACTCGCCGCGGCGCACGGCGGGGAGATCTCCGCCGGCGTCGGCGCGCTGGTCGAGTCTGCGGCGCTCGCGCTCGCATCGGCGCGCTACCTCCAGAACCAAGGGGCCGCGATCGGCGATGCGGAGCTTCTGAAGCGCGCGTCCGCGCTCGCCGCTGAGGCGAGACAGAACGAGCTGGCCGCGTGGGAGCTCGCCGCACGCGAAGCAAAGGCGCGCAGTTCCAGCCGCCGCACGGCGCTCGATCGAGTTCGCGAGCGTGCTGCGGGTCGACTGAACGAGCACACCGAGAGCGACAGCGAGAAGTGAGCGATCACGGACGCCGCATCCTCGACCATCTCCGTGCCGTCGACGCTGAGCTTGTGGCGCAGGGCTTCCCCGCGATCTCTGCGTGGTGGTGGTCGACCCTCGAACGCTTCTATCTCTCCGGGCGGCGGACCCTCGTGCTGCGCGTCGGCCGCCGTGGTGGAAAGTCGTCCACGCTCTGCCGCGTCGCGGTGGTCGAGGCGCTCTTCGGTGACCACCGCATCCCGCCCGGCGATGTCGGGACGGTGCCGATCGTGTCGACGTCGCGGGACGAGGCAGCAGCACGCCTGCGGACCATCGAGGCGATCCTCCGCGCGCTCGGCGTCGACTATCGTAAGGCCGGCGAGGCGATCGAGTTGCAGCGCGACGACGGCGCGCCGGTCGCGTTCAAGGTGTTCGCGGCGTCGATCGCGGGGGTCTCGGGTTTCACCGCGATCGCGGCTATCTGCGATGAGGTCGCGAAGTGGCAGGACCGAGATACGGGAGCCAACCCCGCGAACGAGGTGCTCGCATCGCTGCGTCCGACGATGGCGACGCAGCCGAGGGCGAGGTTGTTCCTCTCGTCGTCGCCGCTGTCAACGCTCGATGCGCACTACGACGCGTTCGAGCAAGGCGAGACGCCAACACAGTGCGTGGCGTACGCGCCGACGTGGACCGCGAATCCGTCGATCTCGGAGCAGGACACGCGTGCGCTTGAGCCTGACGCGCGGGTGTGGGCGCGCGAGTACCGGGCGCTTCCCCAGGCTGCGATCTCGGCGGCGTTCGATCCGGATGCGGTCGATCGAGCCTTCCGCGACCCGGGCTGCTCGTACCACGCTGGCGAACGCGTCCTCGTGCTCGACCCGTCAAGCGGGCGCAACGACTCCTTCTCCTACGCCGTCGTCGGTTGGTCGTGGCCGCTGCTCCCTGTCACCGCGTACGCGATGACCGACATCACGGACGAATGGGGGCGCGTGATCGCGGGTAGCTGTGCCTACGAAGTCGACGCGCGCGGCAACCGGATCGTGCGAGACGACTACACCGGCCAGATCAACCCCTTCCTCCAGGTCGAAGAGATCGGCGGTATCGACGGCGCGTTCTGGCAGAACATGCGAGGCGATGACGTCGTGGATCGACTCTTCGGAGTCTGCGAGGAGCACGCCATTCGCCGCGTCGTGTCCGACCAGCGCGAAGCTCTCATGCTCGAAGCCGCGTTCGCGGCGCGCGGCTACAAGTTCACGGCGTACGACTGGACCAACAGCAACAAGACGGCCGCCGTCGGGCTGATCCGAGGGTGGCTTCGTGATGGCGTCATCACGATCGCACCTCACGAGACCATACGGAAACAGCTCCACGCGTTCTCGGAGAAGTTCACCGCGACGGGCGCGCTCACATACGGCGCCCGCACCGGACATGATGATTACGCCGCCCTTTTGCTCACCGCCGCGATCGCGGATTCCGATGGCGCACTGAGCATGTCCCCGCTCGCGACGCGCAAGCGGAGCGGGCGCAACTTCGTTACGTGGTCTGATCGCGGCCTTTGATGCCGCAGGAGATAAAATAGATGGCACTTCCCCATGGCATGACGCACCCGCGCCAGCGCGAGCATTTCTACCCGACGCCACCGCGCGAGCCGACCCAAGACTGGTCCGATGTGTACGATCGCTTCATCGAGATCCTTAACGCGCAGCCAGTGTCGCGGGACTATGGCAAGGCCTTCGGATACGTGCGAGATCATGGCTGCTTCGTTCGCCCGTCGGATGTCCCCGCCGAGCTTCGCGAACAGGCAAAGGCGTACGTGCGGCAGTACTGCAACCCAGTGATCTGGGACTGCTTTTACGACGACGCCGACGAGTCCTGGAGGTGATGTATGCTCACAACACGCACCTTTGACCTGCACCCGCTGGGCATCGACGCCGACGTGACGTGTGACGTCGTGGCGACGTCGAGCCCGACGATCGCGCGCGTGCCGCTCAACCAACACTTCGCTGCCCGCACGCGCGTTGACGAACTGATCTCCGAGGGCATCCGGCAGCTCGCGAGCGCTGAGCGCAACACCTGGGAGCAGCGGCAGGCGCGACAGAAGATGGAGGCATGCTTCATCGAAGCTCGGCGCATCATCTCGCTTGCGTTCTACGTCACGCCGTCGATGGTTGATCCGAGCTTCGCCGCATGGGTTCGGGCGGCGCACGCCGAGGTCGTTGCGATCGAATGGGCGCGCCCCGACGCTACGGGAGGCTTCTGGCCGAAGCCGAAGGAGCCACCGCGCACGGCGGTGCACCTCCGCGAGGTGCCGAAACGCTGGAGGGATTTTCAGCGGCTGATGGAGGATGAGGAGTTCGAGTCGGCTCGTCGGGTGACTGCCTCCACAACACCGGAGTACCCGCGCGGTTTCTACGTCCAGCCTTCCGACTGCTCCGAGTCCTTCATCGCGTGGGTCAAGGCGCATGTGGAGCCGCACGTCAGTGACGGGTTGCGCGCCGATCTCGACGAGAACGGGGCCCAGATCCGCGGCTTTTTCGACTGAGTAGGAGTAGCAGCACATGAGCGAGAACATCGAGAACAGCCCGATGGCGATGAGCGCCTTTCATGAACTCGTGGCGAACGGCCAGCCCGACGCCGCGGTGAAGTTCGCCCGAGACAACGGCTATCGCATCGAGCCGCACCTCGTCCCGGCGTCGCACCTCGATCAGCTGGAGAGGTTCAAAGCCGAGGGGAAGATGACCATCGCGACGATGTACGAGGCGATCCACGCGAGGGCGATCGAAGCCGAGCGCAGCGCACGCGTGCTCGCCACGGAGATCGCGAACGCCCGCACGCCGGCCATGGCGACGACGCCGATCGACACGCCGCACCTCGCGAGACTGGCTCAGCTGCGTGCTGCCGGCCAGCACGGTGCCGCGGATGTATACGCGGCGATCCACAGCGCGGCGATCGCGAAGGAGTGCGCCGGGCGCGACGAGCAAGCGGAGCGAGCCGAGCATGCTCGGCTCGTCGGCCACGCCTCCCCGCTCGCCGGACTCACGACCAGCGAGAAGATCGCCCGCATCATGTCGGGACAGCCGGGGATGTCCGACGACGACGCCGTTGCAGCGCTATCTCGGCTTGGAGCGGAGAGCGACGCGCGGAGGTACCAGCGGCGACCGTGAACGAAAGGCGCCTGTCACTTTGGCGCCTTTCGCGGACGACCTCGTTTGACCTCAGGCATTGTTGCGGGGCGGAGTAGAGTCGCCGGAGCGACTTCGAGGGCATTGGCGATCGCCAGGAGAGCTTCAATGCTCATCTTCTGCCGCCCGCTTTCTATCTGCTGAAGGTACCGCAGATCGAGACCCGCAGATTCCGCGAGTGCCTCTTGCGTCATGCTGAGTCGCTGCCGATTCCGCCGGATGTTCGCGGCGATGTAGAGAAGCAGCGTCTCGAGTTCCAGGGGTTCCACGCTGCCGGCGTAGCTGTGCGTTCCTTACGCAAAAACGTGTTGCTGTGCCGTATTTTCTTGACGGACAAAAATGCTGGAGCGTACGCTGGAGGCTGCAAAAAAAGTGCTCCCCGCGTCGGCGCCAACCGACCGGGGAGCGTGGCCGGAACCCCGTTGCGCGAGGTCCGACATGGGCAAGTTACGTCCGCAGCCCCAAAAGGGCCAAGAAATCGGGCTGTCCGTCGACAGCCCCACCCATCAACCCGATCGCTTCCTTCACCGCCGAGCACGGCGGTCCAGTACCGAAACCAGCCGCGGCGCGGGTGCCGAGCATGAGGACCCCGCGAGGCGGCATCCTGCGGCCCATCCGAGCATGGAGGCGATCCTTGCGGAGCGGTCCGTGATCGTCGCCGTGCTCATCGCGAGCGGCGTGCCGCAGCGCGACCGCCCGGACGTGGAGCAGCAGGTGCTCATGGGGGCGTGGAACTCCGTGCGTCGGGGCATGTACCGGCCGGACCCCACAGAGGACGCCCGCAAGGCGCTCCGGAAGTGGCTCTACGGCGTGTCGTGGCGCAAGACGGGGCACTACATCAACAGCGCGTGGGTGCGCCGTGCGGTGCTTCATGCGCAGCCTCTCGGCAGGCTCCGCGAACCCGTCGGCCCGAGCCTGGAAGCGCAGGTTGCCGCGCGCGAGACGCTGCTGGCCGTCGAGAGCCTGAAGCCCTGGCAGCGCGACATCCTGCTCGCGGTCGACGATCCCCGCTCGCTCGTCGCGTTCGCCAAGGCCAACGGCATGCGCCCGGGGACCGCGGCGAGCCGTCTCCGCCTCGCCCGCGAGGCGCTGGCCCTCGAACTCCGGAGGCGCCGATGAACGACCGAGCCAAGCGGAGGCGCGCCCGCAGGAAGCTACCGAAGCCGCCCACGCCGATCTTGACAGACGTCGTGCTCACCGAGGCGGACTTGAGCGCCGTCGCAGAGGCCGCGCTGGCGCTCCTCCCGTTCCCCGTCCGGCCATGGAACCGCGAGAAGCTCTGGACGGCCGTGCTTGACGCCCAGATGAACGCCAAGACGCACGCCGAACGCGTGCTCGTCGCAGAGGCACGCGGCGCCGTGCAGGTGCTCGACGCCATCGAGCGGTTCTTCGTGCGTCGCGAGCGGGACGAGACGCGATGAAGCGGCGGCAATATCCAACCGATATGAGCTTCCATATTTACAGGGAGTAGACAACATGGCACGTCAACGAACTGGCACGGTCTTTCGACATGGAGATCATTGGGACGTCCGGGTTACGCTGGATGATGGGAGTCGTCCCGTCTACCACCTTCCGGCTGGCTGCTCGGAGGCGATGGCGAGGGAGAAGGCGAAGTATTGGAGCGAGAACGCGAAAGGGCTGGAGCTGAGACCAAAGCACGGCGGCAACGCGTCGGCGGTCAGCCCTGGCGAGACTGTCTCCGAGTACTTCGGGCGCTGGAACGCCGCTCGCGACAAGCGCGGGCTCGTGACGATCAACAAAGACGCGTCCGCCTTCAAGACGCACATCGAGCCGACCATCGGCAAGAAGCCGATCGCCGATGTCAAGCGCACAGAGATCGAAGCGGTAGTAGAGACGCTGGACGCCAAGGTCTCCGCAGGCTCGCATTCCTGGCAGACCATGCAGCGCGTGTGGATCATTATGAGCAAGATGTTCAAGGACTCGCACCGCTCCAAGATCGCTGCGCTGCGCGTGCGTGATGACAACCCCTGCGCTGATGTGGTCGGTCCGGACCGCGGCGTCGAGCGGGCGAAGAGCTATCTCTACCCCTCCGAGTTCCTGGCCCTCATGAATAGCGATCGAGTGCCGCTCCACTGGCGCCGGATCATCGCGCTGGCCGTCTACCTCTACCTCCGCGCCGGGGAGCTCGAAGCACTGCGGTGGAGCGACGTCGACCTCGACCACGGCGTAATCAACGTGAACCGCGGCATCGATCGGCTGCGCGCGAAGGAGAAGTCGACCAAGGGCAGGCTCGCCCGGAGGTTCGCTATCGAGGCGAACCTGATGCCGCTGCTGCGCGCGATGAAGGGCAAGGCCGACCCGGACGCGCGGGTGATCCGGATAGTATGCGGTCAGTCCTTGGCTGCGAGGCTGCGCCGCTTCCTGGCGTTTGCGGGCGTCACCCGGCCCGAGCTCTTCGCGGATGACGCGACACGGAAGCCCATCACGTTCCACGACCTCCGCGCGACAGGCGTGACGTGGATGGCCATCCGCGGCGATGACCCGCTCAAGATCATGGGCCGGGCAGGCCACGCGGCCTTCGTCACGACGCAGCGCTACGTCCGGGAGGCCGAGCAACTCGCCGGCCGGTTCGAGCCGGTGTTCCCTCCGCTACCCGCCACCTTGCTGGGCGACGACGGCCACGACGATTCGTCAGGCAATCGTCAGGACGACGCAGAAACCCCGGAAAATGAAGCGAATGCGTCTCCTTTCCAGGATGATGACGGTCACGGTGGTCGCCCTCGCGGCGGTCGCAGGCGGCTACGGGCTCCTGAGCTCGCGCGGGTCGGACCCGAAGACGCTGGTCGGCCGCGTCTGGATCGAGCGACTTCCGAGGAACGACACGGATCAGGTCGAGCTCATCGCGCTGCTCGCCGACGAGCCGATCGGCATCTTCCGGCGTGCGTCCCAGTACGAGGGCTCGTTTGCCCTGTTCCGCTACGAGCTCCGCGGCAACGACAAGGTGCAGCTGCTCTTCCCGCAGGACAAATCGAAGCACGAGGCCGCCTTCGATGCGCGGCCGTGCGACGTGAAGGGCTTCGACTACTGCCTCGATCTGAGCGGTGCTCCGCGGGGCGCGGCGAAGTACTACAGCCGGAAGGAATGGGAGATCGAGGGGAGCGACCCGCCCGCGCTGGAGAGCGCGCTGCGGGCGCTCGGCGAGGAGCTGCTCGCGTCTCCGCCGGAGCCGTGACGGGGCAGGGGACGAGACGCCAGCAAGGACCTTCGCCGGCCACGCCCCGCACGGGGGTGACGAACAGCGAAGCGATGAGAGAACGTCAGGGGCGAATGCGTCGCGCGCGCGTCCGTCCGCCCCGCTGGCACGGCCGCATGCCGCCGCCGCTGCCAGCGGGGCCTCCGCGGCGGTCGCCGGAGACGTGCTCGATCCCGAGCAGGTCTACCTTGCCGGGACGCTGCACGAGGGGATCTGCGGGCAGGACGCGGTGGTGCACTGGGGCTCGCCGGGATCGGCCGCGGTGGGGGTCGACTGCGATGTCAACGAGCGAAGCGCCCAGAGCCTCCCCGCCGGCGGACGGCTGCTCCACATCAACGTCCTCGAGGACCTGCTCCGCGAGTTCCGCTGCGACGGCTGCCCGTAGGATGGCGACGCCTACCCGGCAGCGCCGCTCGAGGACGATGCCGTCCTGTTTCACGGGGCCGTGATCGGGGGGCCGTCAGCCGCCGTCCGCCGCGCGGCGGGTCGCTTCAGCGTGGTTCGTGCCGACGCGCCCTGCGGGCGAGCGACGCGCTCGAGCGGATACGGCGCGGCCTCGCGCTCGGTCATCGTGAAATACCCGGATCCTTCAGCCTCGTACGCGATGGACTCACCCTGTCCCTCGACGGTGTCCGTGAGCGCTACGGGCGACGCCTCGAAGGCCGCTCCCACCGGCGCTCGGTGCTCGTAGACCGCCCGGTGGGCGCGCAGCAGGAGCCGGCTGGCGCACGGGTGATTCGCGGGGTCGGCGCCGCTGAACGCCACGATGCTCCCGGCGGGCACGAGGGCGGCGAGAAGCACGCGCGTCGCGCGTCGAGGCGTGATACGCAAGCTTCATGTTCCGAGACGTCGAGCTCCAGTGTCGTTGCGGAAAGCTCCACGGATGGCTGCGCGATGCGGCGCCGAGCGCGGTGAACCGCGTCGTCTGCTACTGCGACGACTGTCAGGCATTCCTGCACCATCTCGGCTGCGCGGATCTGCTCGACGACCACGGCGGCTCGGACATCGTGCAGGTTGCTCCTTCGACCGTCTCGTTCGACCGCGGCAGCGAGCTCGTCGCCGCCGTACGTCTCACGCCGAAGGGCACCTATCGCTGGTACGCGAGCTGTTGCAAGACGCCGCTCGGCGACACGTGGACGCCGCGACTGCCGTTCGTCGGCCTCGCCACCGAGCTGTTCCAGCAATCGCCGAGCGCAGTCCCGTGCGACGAGGTCTTCGGCGCGCCGCGCGGCTGGCTCTTCGGCAAGTTCGCGATCGGCGAGCCGCCGCCTGGTTCGGTGAAGCCGAACGTGCGTCTCATCGCGCGCACGATCCGGAAGGTGCTCGGCTGGAAGGTCCGCGGCAAGACGTGGCCACATCCGTTCTTCGACCGCGCGAGCGGCAATCCAGCGTGGCCGGTCACTGTACTGTCCACGGCCGAGCGCGACGCGCTACGCCCGCTGTGCGGCCCGCGTCCCGCGCGCGCATGACGGCCGGCTCGAACGAAGGAGACGGCGGCGATAGGGCGCGAGCGCGGCGCCGCGCTCCTGCGTGGCCCATGCCTCGAGGCGATCTCGCCCTGCCGCGGGTCGTGGATCGACGCGTCGCGCCCCACACCGAGGAGAGATCGATGGGAAAGATGACGACCCACGATGAGGTGAAGGTGCGCCTGCCGCGCGACGCCGCGTGCTGCTCGCCGGGCGCGGCCGGGCGGCCGCGGGAGCAGGCGAGTCGCCTGCTCGTGGGCGCCGGTGCCGGGCGGATGGCCCTGCCGGCGCTCACGCCTGCTTGAGCAGCTGGATATCGAGGGTGATCGAGATCTCGTCGCCCACGAGGACGCCGCCTGTCTCGAGGACGGCGTTGAAGCTCATCCCGAAGTCGCTGCGGCGGATCTTGGTCGTGGCGGTCGCGCCCAGCTTGCGGTTGCCGTACGGATCGCGGTGCTCGCCCGAGAGCTCGCTGACCGCGAGCGTCACCTCGCGCGAGACGCCGCGGATCGTCAGGTCACCCACGATATCGAGCCCGTCGCCGCGACGGCGGACGCTCCTTCCGGCGAACGTGATCGTCGGGTACGTCTCGACGTCGAGGAAGTCGGCGCTCCGGAGGTGCGCGTCGCGCTTCTCCTCGCGGGTGTGGATCGACGCCGCGTCGATCGTGGCGGAGATCTTCGACGCCTCGGGGAGCCGCGGATCGTAGAGGACCTCGCCGGCGACGCCCTCGAATTCGCCGCGCACATTCGAGATCATCATGTGGCGTACGGAGAACGAGACGCTGGAGTGCGCCGCGTCGATCGTCCAGCGGGCAGCCTGGGAGGGGGTCGCGGTCGGGGTGGTGGTGCTGGTCGTGGTGTTCATGGCGGGTTGTCCTTCGTCGAAGAGGTCCGGGCTCGCCGCACCCGGGTCATCCGGGGCGAGCTGGCCGTGGGTCACAGGAGAGAAGATGCATCGTTGCTCGTGAACGCACTAGACAGGCGTTCGAGAACGGTCTGTTCTCCAGGGACGAACAATGGACCTCAACCGCATCGCCGTCTTCGTCCGCGTCGTCGATGAGCGGGGCTTCACCGCGGCGGCCAGGGTCCTGGGGCTGCCGAAATCCTCGGTCAGCCGCTCGGTCGCGCTCCTCGAGCAGGCGCTCGGAGCGCGGCTCCTGCACCGCTCGACGCGCAGCGTGAGGCTCACCGAGGCCGGCGCGGCGTTCTACGAGCGGGCGTCGCGCGACGTCGCGAGCCTCGAGGAAGCCGCCGCGATGGTGGCCGATCTCGAGGCCGTGGTGCGCGGCACCATCCGCATCACCGCGCCCGTCGACCTCGGCGTCGCGATGCTCGAGCCGGCGGTCGCCCGGTTCGTGCGGCGCCACCCGGCCGTCCGCATCGACGTCGTCCTCACCGGGCGCGTCGTGGATCTCGTGGAGGAGGGCTTCGATCTGGCGCTGCGGGCCGGGCCGCTCCGCGACGGCTCGGTCATCGCGCGGAAGATCGGGCAGGTGGAAGATGCCCTGTACGCCTCGCCTCGGTACCTCGAGCGCGCCGGGGTCCCCGGCAGCCTCGGCGACCTGGCAGCGCACCGGTGCGTCATCTTTCGCGCGACGCGCGGCCGCGCCGCGTGGACGCTCCAGGGGCCCGCGGGGGACGAGACGGTGGAGGTCGATGGGCCGCTCGCCGTCGACGAGCTCAGCTTCGCGCGGCGCGCGGTGCTGGCGGGCGTCGGCGTCGGCCTCCTCCCGGCCGTCCTGTGCGCCCGCGAGGTCGCGCGAGGCCGCCTCGTGCGCGTGCTGCCGTCGCACGTGGCCTCGGGGGCGCCCTTGCACCTCGTGTACCCCTCCGCGCGGTACCTGCCCCATCGCATCGCGGCGTTCCGTGACTTCCTCGTCGAAGCGCTCACGCCGCGACTCCAGCGCTCGTTGATCGCAGCCACGCCGCCCGGGTGCGTGTCCGCCATATAAGATATAGTGTCCGTTATGGTGGACGACGCCGCCGCTCCGTGCTACTGGACGCCCCACGGACGGAACAGCGATGAACTACCGACAGCTGGGTGACAGCGAGCTCCGGGTCTCGGAGCTCTGCCTTGGGACGATGACGTTCGGCGAGCAGAACACGCTCGACGACGCGAAAGCGCAGCTCGACCACGCGTTCGACGCGGGCATCAACTTCGTCGATGCGGCCGAGATGTACCCCGTGCCGACCCGCGCCGAGACGCAGGGGCGCACGGAGAGCTACGTGGGCGAGTGGCTGAGCCAGAAGCCACGCGACAAGGTGGTCCTCGCCACAAAGATCGCGGGGCCGGGCCGCCCTATCCCGTGGGTCCGCAACGGGTCTCTCGCGGTCAACCGCGCGAACGTGCGGCGCGCGGTCGAGGACAGCCTGCGGCGCCTCAGGACCGATTACATCGATCTCTACCAGATCCACTGGCCGGATCGGTATGTGCCGCAGTTCGGCGCGACCGCCTACGATCCGGCGAGCGAGCGCTCGAGCACCCCGATCCCCGAGCAGCTCGCGGCGTTCGCGGAGGTGATCCGCGACGGCAAGGTCCGATATCTCGGGCTCAGCAACGAGACCGCCTGGGGAGTGACGCAGTTCAGCCGCATCGCGGAGCACCTGGGGTTCCCGAGGCCGGTGGCGATCCAGAACGCCTACAGCCTCGTCAACCGCACGTTCGACTCGGCGCTCGCGGAGGCCTCGCGCCGCGAGAACGTGTCGCTGCTCGCGTACAGCCCGCTCGCCTTCGGCCTGCTCACGGGCAAGTACCTCGGCGGACCGCCGCCGGGCTCGCGCCTCGCCCGGTTCGAGACCTTCGGCCAGCGCTACCGGAAGCCCAACGTGGAGGAGGCGGTGCAGGCCTACGTGAAGCTGGCCCGCGCGCACGGCCTCACCCCGGCGTCGCTCGCGCTCGCCTTCGTGCGCAGCCGCTGGTTCGTGGCGAGCACCATCCTCGGGGCGACCACGCTCGATCAGCTCGACGAGAACGTGAAGAGCGCGGGCGTGGTGCTCAGCAAGGAGGTGCTCGCCGAGATCGACCAGATCCACGCCCGCTATCCGAGCCCGGCGCCGTGAGCGCGCGGGGATAGCAGTCCTCACGGCGAGCCAGGAATCTCGCGCTGGTGCGGCGTGACGGGACGGAGCCGACAGCGCGGAACACCGCGATCCGCCCCTCGCTGCGCGCTGTAAAAAGCTGAATCCTTGCAGTTGGTTACTGCTCATTCGCGGCGCCCGTGCATACTCGCGGTCGGCGCGGCGAGGGAGAACATCCCTGCTCGCGGCATCGGAGCGCTCGTGGGCGAGCGATCCTGCGGCTCCGGAGGGGCTGCGCCGGCACGGAGGGAGGAAGCTGCAGATGACGACCAAGCTACCCAGGCGAAGCCTGCTCGAAGGCCTGCTGGCGCTCGGCGCCGTGGGCTGCGCGGCCCCGGAGGCGGTAAAGGCCGCGGGCGATCGGCCGCGGGCGCCGGCCGACGCATGGCAGCGCGTCCGGGACGAGATCGAGGTGTCGCCGGCGTGGATCCACATGGCGAGCTTCCTGCTCGCCTCGCACCCGCGGCCCGTGCGCGAGGCGATCGAGGCGCTGCGGAGGGAGCTCGACGAGAACCCGGTGGACGCGCTCCACGAGCACGAGGATCCGGCGCCGGTGCGGGAGGCCGCCGCGGCGTACATGGGCGCCCGCGCCGAGGAGATCGCGCTGACGGACAGCACAACGATGGGGCTCGCCTCGCTGTACCTCGGCCTGCCGCTCGGGGCCGGGGACGAGGTGCTCACGACGGTGCACGATCACTATTCCACGCACGAGTCGCTCCGGTTCGCGGCGGAGCGGACGGGCGCGGCGGTGCGGAAGATCGCGCTCTACGAGAGCAGCGGCGCGGCGACGGCGACGGCGATGGCGGGCGCGATCGAGCGGGCGATCACGCCGGCTACGCGGGTCGTGGCGATCACGTGGGTGCACTCGAGCACAGGGGTGAAGACGCCGGTGCGCGCCGTCGCGGAGGTCGTCGCCAGGGCAAATCAGGGGCGGGCGCCGGGGGATCGCGTCGTCTGCTGCGTGGACGGCGTGCACGGCTTCGGGGTCGACGACGTCACGATGGCCGACCTCGGCTGCGATTTCTTCGCGGCCGGCTGTCATAAATGGATCCTGGGGCCGCGGGGCACGGGCGTGCTCTGGGGCAGGGCCGAGCTCTGGCCGATGCTCCGCCCGAGCATCCCGCACTTCGGCCGTGACGGATACGGCGCCTGGCTGCGGGGGCAGCCGGCGCCGCCGACGACCGCCAACATGATGTCTCCCGGAGGGTTCCACTCCTTCGAGCACCGCTGGGCGCTGCCCGCGGCGTTCGCGTTCCACCGGCGCATCGGCAAGGGCAAGGTCGCGGACCGCATCCACGCGCTGAACCGGCAGTGCAAGGAGGGGCTCAAGGGCATGCGCCACGTCACGCTGCACACGCCGCTCGACGACGCGATCTCCGCGGGGCTCGTCTGCTTCGAGGTGGCGGGGATGACGCCGGCGGCCGTCGTGGGGAAGCTCCGCGAGCGGAAGATCATCGCGTCGACGTCGCCGTACGGGATCTCCTATGCCCGCGTCGCGCCGAGCCTGCTCAACTCCGAGGCGGACGTCGAGGCGGTGGTGCGCGAGATCCGGGCGCTCGCGTGATGTGCCGGCTCCGCCCAGCGGCTCACGGCGCGGACGCGTACCACGAGGCCGCCTGAGCGTCGATGTCGCTCGGGGGGGCGGCCGAGGGCCCCGGGGGAGCGGCCTGCCGGGCGCGGACGCAGGAGCTCGCAGGTGAGGGTGGAAGCTCGTGTTGATCCGTGAGAGAGCACGCACATGAGACACATCATCGCGCGCTCGATGGGGCTCCTCCTGGTCACCGTGCTCTTCTGTGCTGCGTGCGGGGCGTCGTCGCACGATCCCCCCGGCTCGAAGACGCCTCCGGTGCAGGATCCGGCCACGCCGCCCGCGGCCACCCCGACGGACGAGACGATCGTCGCGGGCAGCGACCCGTGCCAGAGCGACGCGGACTGTGTGCCCGTCTGCGGGTGCCACCCGGCCGCCTGCGTCGCGAAGGCCACGGCGCCCGCGTGCGAGGAAGGGCTGATGTGCACGCAAGAGTGCCGGCCAGGGACGATGGATTGCGGCGGCGGCTGCCTCTGCAAGGACGGCCGGTGCGCGGCTCGCCTCGTCAACGCGCCGGCGCGCTGAGACGCGGCTCGGCTGCCCCTCTGGCTGTCTTCAGGGCCTGATGGCAAGCAGCGCCGGCGTCTGGCCGGGGGCCGCCGCGGCCATCTCGTCGATCAGCGTGCGTGGCTCGCCGGGCCCAGCGGCGCCCGTCTTGCGGACGGTCTCGAGCCTGCTGAGCGTCCACAGGAACGTGGCGAGCATCGGCTGGGGCAAGCGGCTCAGCCACGCCATCGGCTCCGGGGTGATGGTGTTTCCGAGCTGACGCACCAGGCGAAATCCTTCAACCATGGCGCGCGCCAGGTTCATCGATTCGGTCCACGACACGCCTGCCCTCCGCGTATGGGACGTGACGATGGCGACCATCGAAGGCACGACGAGAGCCGCGTGCGTCCGCAGCCAGCTTTCCATGTCGGAATGCACGACGCTGGGAATGCCTGCGTCGGTGAAGACCTTCGCCCAGGCTGCATCCGTGACCGTGGTGACCATGCCCCGGGAGACGATCTTCGACGTCAGCTTGCCGTCATCGAGGGTCGCCAGGATCGCGGGGAAGCCAAAGGCGAAGCGCGCCGAGCCGACCGCACCCTGGAGCCGGCCGAGCGACTCGAAGGTGTTGAACATGAACATCACCGTCCTCGCCGCGCTGGCGGCCAGCGCGGGCAGCACCGCGTCCACCTGCGACGCGAGCACCGTCACGAGCACGAGGTCCCACGCCGCCGTCGTGTCGAGCGCGGCGCTCACGTTCACCTCGGCACGCTGGCCCGAGGCGTTCACGATGGCCTGGTCTCGCTGCAGGTGATCGAGCCGCTTTCCACGAGCGACAACCGTCACCTCGTGCCCCGCTCGCGCGAGCTGAAACGCAAACGTGCTTCCGATCCCGCCAGGTCCAACGATGGCGATCTTCATGCAGCGGACGGTAACACCCGTCGATCGACCCGGCAACACGCGCTGGCTGCGTGCGGAGGCGCCAGGTCGAGCTGCGCGGGGGGTCGGGCTACCGCTCTCAGAAGAGCTCGCGCTCGACTCCCGCCGCGTCGAAGATGTAGTCCCTGGACGCCTCGAGGGCGGCGCGGAGATGGTGCATGTGCACGTCGACCAGGTGCCCTCGCCATTTCCGGATCCGTCCCGCGACGATGACGGTGTCCACGTTGCTGCGGTCCATCAACGTCACGACGGCCCCCGGCACATTGTTGAGCGGGGCCACATTGATGGCATCCGCCCGCAGCAGGATGATGTCTGCCTCCTTGCCCGGCGTCAGCGTGCCGATCTTGTGAGAGAGCTGGGCCACCCGGGCCCCCTCGATCGTGGCGAAGCGGATCACGTCGCGGCACGTGAGGAGCTCGGGCAGACCCGTCTCTCCGGCCAGCGCGCGCTCGTTGACGAGCGCCCGCTGAAGCGTGAAGACGGTCCGCATCTGGGTGAAGAAGTCCGCGGTCATCGTGCACTCGACATCGGTGCTGAGCGAGGGCTGGATGCCGAGATCGAGCGCGGCCTGGATCGGAGGCATGCCGTGCCGCATGGTCATCTCGATCGGGGCCGCGACCGAGACGTTCACTCCTGCATCGGCGATCGCCTGCCAGGAGCCGGCCGAGATGCCGCTGGCGTGGATGAACTCGAGATCGGGCCCGAGCAGGCCCTCGCTGTCGAGCTGCTCGATGAGCGTCTGCTGGCCGAGGCCGCCGACGAGGTGAGTCACGATAGGCAGGCCATTCTGCCGCCCGATCGCCCAGTAATCACGGAACGCGGGGTCGAACAGCTCCCCGCCCATGGCCAGGGTCAGGAGCTGGTCGCTCGAGGAGAAGTAGTCGCTTTGCAGCCGCGCAAGGTCGTTCGGAAAGATGTTGCCGGGGCCCGCACCCGGTGAGTACACGAACAGCGCGCGACGGCCCGATTCCTGCAGCGCCTCGATGACCGCATCGGTGTGCTCCGGAGTATGACCCACCTGCGACGTGTCGACGACCGTGGTCACCCCGGCGTCCAGCTGGCTGAGCGAAGAGGCGAGGACGGCGATGAAGGCGTCCGCCGGCCTGAAGACCGGCGTGATGGTGGAGTGGATATAGTCGAGGTAGTTCTTCTCGCCGTGCGGCAGCCCGTCGTCGGCGAGCAGGCCGTCCGACAGGAAGCTCCGCAGCGCGGTCTGGTACTGGTGGTGATGGGTGTCGACGAACCCCGGCATCACGATCATCCCCCTTGCGTCGATGATCGTCGCGCCTGGGGCGTGCAGGTTCGGCCCGACCGCGATGATCTTCGAGCCCTGGACGAGCACGTCGCCGCGGGCGAAGTCCCCCACGTTCGGATCCATGCTGAGAACGGCGCCCCCTTTCAGGAGGTAGCGCCGGTGCCCGGTGCCGGTGTGCCGCGGCAGGTCGTCGTGCTCCGCCGGCCCCCGCGCTGACGCGGGAGCCGAAAAGGTCGCCGCGGCGCCGAGGGCTGAAGCCCCCACCGCGAGAAACTGGCGACGAGAGGCGCCCGGCTTCGCCGGCTCCTGGTCGTGGATCGAGTTATTTCCGCAGAGCTTCTGACACATCTTGCGTTCCTCCTGCTGAGTTCACGAGTGCCATGGCGTGTCGCAACGCCGCGAGACACGACGCCGTGCTCGGTTCGGATCAGCAAAGGATAACCCGGGACGGAACCCAGCGTCGAGCCTCGCGGTATGCAGCGGAGCTCCAGGCCCGTACGGCGGACGTGTCTTCGGTATCGTGGATTGCTCTTTTTTGAGAGTCATGGGGATCCACGAGCCCGGCGCGACCTCGCCGGAGGGGGAGGCCACATTTCGTATGTGGGTCACCACGCGACATCGAGGTCTGCGCGTCAGGGGCAGCGGAGCGCGGTGTGCTCGCGGTTGGCGTCGAGCTCGTAGGTGTCGGTGCGTTCGAGTCTGACCACGACTTGCCTCTCGGCGGGCTGCCCGTACAGCAGCAGCCCGCCGAGAGGGGGCGTCACTTGTCGGCGGGATCCGTGCACACGCTCCCGGCGCTGCACTCATCCAGCGCGGCGATCGCGTCGAAGATACCCTCCGAGCAGGCGACCGCCTTTGCGCGCTCTTCGCAGACGTCGTAGCGGCTATCGTTGATCTGTCCCGAGCCGCACTCGGTCGCGGGCCAGAGCTCGCCAGCGCGATCCTCGAAATCGCGCTGGCAGTCCTCTTCCGTCGCGTAGGTCTGGTCGTCGGTGCCGTAACCGGGGCAGCCCGCCTCGGTGTCGGCGTACCGGTCGCACGCCGCCTCGGCGATCTGTGTTATGCGCGCCTCGCGCGACGCCTCGCCGGGCAGCACGTCGTTCACGGCGTCCGCAGCGTCGTCACAGCCGGCGGCCCCAACCAGGAAGATTGTCGTGGCCAAAGAAGCCCAGAGACACTTTTGCATCGTTGTTTCCTCTCTCGCAGCTCGCCAGAATTTCGGATGGCGGCCTCACGCGTAGCCCGATTCGCAGCAATGCGCCGCGGGCCCGCTATCGAGCACGACGCTCAAGCACCGTCCATGCCAGGTCGCACTGCGCCGCTTCCACGGACGCTCGGAGGCGCTCTGCGCTGAGGATCGCACGTGTCCTCTCCGGCGCGCGGCGATGCGCCGGGCGCGCGGTTGTGGCAGATTGCGACGCTGCGTGCGCGCTTGTACCAGGAGAGGTGCAGAACGTCTCGCCGGCCCGTCGCGGCGGCCGCCTCGCCGCCTCCGTGGCGCTGCGCTCGTCGAGGACTGCCGTCCTCGCCGTCGCGGACGGTGTTCTTCCTTGCGAACAATCCGTCCCGCCGCGCACAGTGGGGGCATGATCGACCCGCTCTTCGACGACCTGCCTGGCCTGCTGTGCTTTGCCCGTGTCGTGGAGCGCCGCTCCTTCACCGCGGCCGCGGCCGGGCTCGGGGTGTCGAAGTCGATGGTGAGCACCCGGGTCGCGCGCCTGGAGGAGCGCCTCGGCGAGCGGCTGCTCGTGCGCACCACGCGCAAGCTCACCGTCACGGACGCCGGCATGAACCTCTACGCCCGCTGCGCGCGCGTGCTCGAGGAGGCCGCGGCGGCGGTGCGGGGCGCGTCCGACGCCGACCGGGGCCGCATCCGGCTCAACGCGCCGGTCAGCTTCGCGCAGATGTACCTGGCGGAGCCGCTCTCTCGGTTCCTGCGGGCCAGCCCGGGCGCGCACGTCGAGCTCGTGCTGAACGACCGGCTTGTCGACCTCGTGGAGGAGCGCGTGGATCTGGCCATCCGGATCACGAAGCTCAAGGACTCGAGCCTTGTCGCGCGCCAGCTCGCCACGACGGCGCTGCTCGTGGTCGGCGCGCCGGGCTACCTCGAGCGGCGGGGGCGGCCCGAGCAGCCGGGGGATCTCCTGCGCCACGACTGCCTGCGTTACCTCCACCTGCGCGTCGAGGACGAGTGGCGCTTCCACGGCGCCTCGGGGCGCGTCTCCGTCCCCGTCTCCGGCCCGCTCACGGCCAGCAACGGCACGGCGCTCCGCGAGGCGGCCGTGGCCGGGATCGGCCTCGCGGTGCTCCCGCGCTTCATGGTCGACGAGGACCTCCGGGCGGGGCGCCTGGTCACGTTGCTCGACGCGTTCGCGCCCCGGCCCATGGGCATCTACGCGGTGCACGCGGCCGGCCGGCGCCCGCCCGCGCGGGTGCGGCGGCTCATCGAGCACCTCGCGGCCGCGTTTCGCGGGACCTCGTGGGCGTAGCGACGCATCGTTCTCCCTGAAGAACAGTTCGTTCCCGGGCGCGCTCTACCGTCGCGCGGCGCCGGGGCTTACTCCTCGGGTCATGGAGGCATCACCCATGAGCCGTCTCGACAAGATCCTCTCCGTTCCCCGCTCGGCCGAGCTGGCCGCGCTGATGTTGCGCGTCGGGCTGGGCGCCGTGTTCCTGGCGCACGCGCTCGCCAAGCCGCTCGTGTACACGCTGCCGGGCACCGTGGCGTTCTTCGCGGCGAGCGGCTTCCCGGGCTGGACGGCGTACCCGGTGTTCCTCGCCGAGCTGCTCGGCGGGGCGGCGCTCCTGGCCGGGCTCAGGACGCGCCTTGTCGCGCTGGCGCTCCTGCCCGTGATGGCCGGGGCGCTGCTCGTGCACCTCCCCAACGGCTGGATGTTCGCCGGCCAGGGGGGCGGCTGGGAGTATGTCGCCTTCCTGATGATCGCGCTCGGCGCGCAGGCGCTCCTCGGCGACGGAGCGCTCGCCGCGGGCCGGCTGCAGCGCCGCTGACATGCAGTGGCGGCGGCGTACGGAGCCCTCCGCGCGTGACATCGCGCAGCTCGGCGCTGTGACCCTCACCTGCGTAGCCCCAGCGGGTCCGAAGCTGCCGGTCTCCTATGAGAGGAGGCGAAGGAGCGAGGATCGGAGGTCTGACCGCTCCGCTCAGGCGAGCCGCGCTGCGCGGGCGGCGCCGGCCCCGACGCGGATGATCTTGCCCCTCGTGAGGCGCAGGAGCCGGACGACACGAAGGAGCAAGCGATGGCGAGGAGAGCGGCGTGGGCCCCGCAGGCTGTGGCTGGCGCGCCGTGGTTGCGCAGAGGGCGAGGCCGGCGCGCGGTGGCTCTTCAGGGGGCGAGCTTCGCCAGGAACATGTCGAATCCATCCGCGCTCGTCAGCGGCCAGCCGCCGCAGTCCAGCGTGCCCGTGAACGAGCCGCCGACGAACACCCTGCCTCCAGGAGCGACCGCGAGCTCGGGTCGGGACGTCCTGGCCCAGCTTCGACTCCACACGTGATCGCCCGAGGAATCGAGCTTCAGGACGAGGGCGCCGACCGGCAGCGGCCCTCCGCCGAGATCGATCGTCAACCGCGACGACAGGCTGAGTCCGGTCGGATCGGTCGCCACGACCACGTTGCCCTCCGCGTCCGTCCCGATGCTCCTGCCGGGCCACGCGCCGGCGGGATCTCCCAGCTCCTCGGGCGTGCCCCAGTAGAACCGGCTCCAGAGCACCGCGCCGCCCGGGGCCACCTTGAACACGCTCAGCGCCCTGCCGCTCGCGCCGCCGCCGCCGTCCCAGCCCGTGGCGACGATGTTGTCGGCGTCGTCGATGGCGAGGGCGCCGAGGCTCGAGTTGTACCCGCTGTCGAACGGCAGCATCTGGCTCCAGATGTGGAACCCTCCGGGGTCGAGCTTTGCGAGGAACGCGTTCCGGGAGCCATGCGAATAGAGGTCCTCGCCTCCGAGGTAGATGCGCGGGCTGAAGTCGCCGGCGAGGACCACGTTGCCCGCGCTGTCGGCGGCGAGCGCGCGCGCCTCCTGGTTGCCTTCCGCTCCGAAGCGCCAGCTCGAGAGGGTGGTGCCGTCGGCGTCGAGCCGCGCCACGAAGATGTCGGAGCCGAACGCCGGCATCGGCCCGAGCCCCAGATCCGCGAGGTCCGTGTAGGTGCCGGCCACCAGGACATGGCTCGTGCCGTCCACCGCGAGCGCGGTCGCGACCGCGCCCAGGCTGCGGCTCCAGACATGGCCGCCTGTGGCGTCGAGCTTGACCAGCGCTGCAGACGCGGTCTCGACCGGCCCACCGCCGAGATCGACCGGCTGACTCCCCACCACGTGGATCACCACATCACCCTGGCCGTCCACTGCCGCGAGCGTCGCCCCTTCGTCGGCAGCGCCGCCGAAGCGCCGGCCCCAGAGGGGGACGCCCCCCGCGTTGATCTTCACGGCGAAGACGTCCGCGCCGCCCGCGCTGGTCAACACGAGGCCGTCGAGCACCAGGCTCCCCGAAAAGCGCCCCACCACCAGGAGGTTTCCCTGGGGATCGATGGCGACGTCCTCCGCGAGCTGATCGAGCGCGCCCCCGAACCGCCGGCTCCAGATGTGCTCGCCCGGGCTCGCTGTGAGCGCCTTGGCCGACGTGCCGGCAGGTTCCTGCTCTTCCAATGCGTGCGATGGGTCCGGCGCGTCCATTGCGCACCCCGCCAGCCCAAGGGTGCACAGTACGGACACGAGGCATCGTGATCGGCTCTCCAGCATCGAAATTCCCTCCTTGAAGCGGCCGCGCCGCGGGGCGTCGTCGTGTCGAAATGACAGGTATTGACGTGCTGCACAAAGCACGTTGCAAAGCACGTTGCAAAGGCCCGTGCCCGCCGGGCCACGTCGCGCCCGTCGAGCTGCACGGTCCAGAGCTCGTAGCTTCCCGCCATAGATGCGGCAGGGTTTGCCAAAATTCACCGTCCGGTGAGGATTGCCACGACGGCGTAGCTGGAGGCTGGGAGCCGCGTCGTCCGGGCGGGAGCGAGGCGGGGCGCCCATGATCTCCGAGGGCAAGGTCCAGGAGGTGCTCGCGACGTACGCGATGCCCTCGGAGCAGCAGGGGCCTGCGCGAGCCGCGCGGCGGCTCGCGCCGTGTCAGGGCAAGTTGGCGTCCATCCAGGCGAGTCGGGCCATCATGAAGTCGCGCATGACTTGCAGCTGCCCCTCCCACGTCGGCGCGGTGGGGCCGCCGAGGAAGCCCTCGCTCGACTCGATGATGTCCGACACCGGCCACCTGGCGAGGTCGCGGGCCGCGGCCTGCGCGAGCGGCGCGCTCAGCTCGTTCATGCGCTGCTCGATCGCGGCCTCGGACAGGAGCGTCTGGCGAAGCGCCGTGTAGCGCGTCCTCACCTGCGCCATGAAGGCCGGATCTGCGGTGAGCTTCTGATACCAGTTGTTGACGTTCCTCTGGCCGCTGAAGCGCCAGCCGGTCTCGCCGTTCGATGCCGGCGTCGGGCTTTGGGCGCCCACGCCGCCGAGCGCGAAGTTGTAGTCCCAGAGCGGGCCGGCCTTGAGCTTCTGATCGCGATCCTTGTGGTAATAGCAGCTCCGCACGTACGCATCCACGTTGAACGTCAGCTCGCTGATGATCAGGTAATCGATGAACGACGGCACGTCGATGTACGCCGAGTAATCGCCGATCGGCGTCTGATGGACGGTGTCGTGGAACTGCTGGATGTACTGCGTCAGCCAGCTCGCTTGCTCGTCGTTCAGGGGATCGGGATCCACGACCTCGAGATCGATCCAGCACGTGCCGCTTTCGTCGGGGCGCGGGCCTCCGCCCGGGCCCCCGAAGCCTCCGAACGACGGGAGGGGGTCCGCGCCGGTGCAGGTGAGCTTCGGCTCCTCGGCGGCCGCCTGGTCGAACTTGAAGATGTAACCGCCGCTGATATCGGGCAGCGCCCGGTCCGTCTCCTCGAGGCTCTTGAGGTCGGTGCGGACCTTGTTGTTCTTGATGGTCTCCGAGATCCAGTAGATGCCCTGGTAATCCGCCTCGCCGATGGAGCGCGCGTCGTAGTTCAGATAGACCTCGGCGAACTCGTTGCGCGGCGCCTCGAGGCCCATGTCGCGGCCGAGGGTGAAGGTGAACGGATTACGGATCAACGTGCGGTCGTAGTAGGGCGGGATCAGCGCCCAGTCCGAGTCGGCGGGCATGCCCAGCACCGGGTAGTCGAGGTCCTTGTCGTCGTTGTCCCACAGCTCGAGCTTGTAGGGTGTTTGCGGGAAGTTCCGCGACGACTGGCCGCGCACGTGATACCCCCCGCGCATCGCCATCGTGGGCAGCGAGGCGATCGAGGCCACCCCGTTGACCGGCTCCCAGATCATCACCGCCGCATCGAAGTAGATCTCCTTGTCGGTCGGCTTGCCCTCGCCGTAACCGTCAATGATCATGATGGGGAGGTCGGAGGTCGCGTCGACGGTGCGCGCGATGTAGATGCCGGTGCTCACCGCGCCGCTCGCGGCGCCCCCCACGAACACCTGCGCGCGGACCTGCGTCGTGGTGGTGAGGGTCACGGGCTCGCCCGTGTACAACGTGGAGGCCGCGGTCGGTCGCTGCCCGTCCACCGTATAGCGGATCTCCGCCCCCGCGACCGTGGTGGACATCTCCACCTGGATCTGATCCCTGAACGTCTGGCTAGGCGTGGAGAACGCGACATCCCCGTTCAGGGACGGGATCTCCGCCGTGGTGCCGTCGCCATTCGGTCCGCCGGCATCGGGCGGCGCCTGGCCACAGGCAACGCACAGAGCGATAAGGCCGAGCGAGATGGAGTGGCGAAGCCGGGCGAAGCGCGGACGTATAGTCTTAGGATAATTTTTCACTACAGCCTCATTCAGAGTTCAAGATTCCGTCATTCTATCGACACACAGGGCTGCCGCGCTACCGGTTTCTCGCGCGGCGCGGAAGGCGGGCCTCCTCGACGCACGTAGAGGTTATCGGTACGGCGTCGCTTTCCCAGGAGGGTGGACGGATCGCATCGGGAATCGTCCGGCTCTCTCGGCCGAGCGAGCGAGCAGGTCATAGCTTTTGAGCACCTTTCAGCTTCCCGAGGCCGCGATCGAAGGTTCCAAGTGGAACGTGACCCGCCGCGCGTGCGACTTCGAGGATGAGACAATCGGAGAAGCCAAGGCCCGGGTGCTCGCGGTACTGCGCGACGGCAGCCCTTACCACGTCAGCGTCCTGCACCACCAACTGGTTGTGGTCGAGCAGCATCTCTATTCCGATCCCGATCTGCTCCGGCTTGATGCTGTACACCGAATCCAGGACCCAAACGGCTTCCATGAGCACGAGATGGGAGATCCATGCACCCGTGTGCACGAAGGCCTCGGCAGCAGCGAGCTGCTTTGCGTCATCGCGTGCCAGCAAACGAACAAGGACGTTGGTGTCAACGGCGCGCATGGCGGGCCCTGATGTGCTGTCTGACGCCTTCCTTGAGATCTTCGAGGCTTCGCGGCTGGGGCTCCTGCGGGAACAGTGCCTGGTGAACATCTTCAAAGGTGTGCCGACCGACACGCCGCACGGTGATTCGATCACCTTCGGCATCCCATTCCAAGATGGATCCTGGAACGAGTTCGAGGCGCTTGCGTACCTCAGCTGGGACCGAGATCTGTCCCTGCGCCGTGACCCTGGATTGCGCGAGCTTCATGCTGACACAGTACCACGGTAATGTGCCCCGAGCAAGGGCTGCCGCAGGGCCGCATGGATCAGCCCGGTGGGAAGCGATGAGCCACATCCGCGTTCAAAGAACGCCGCTGGCGACACCGTCAGCCGACGGTTCAGCGGAGCTGTCTCAGCAACGCCTCGCGCTCGGCGGCGAGCCGCCCTCGCGGAAACTGCTGCGCATGGGTCTCGAGCAGCCGGCGCGCCTCGACGTCGCCGATGGCGCTATGGGCCTCCATGGCCCTCCGGGCCTGGTTGACCAGGCTCCTCTCGCGCTCGCTGACGGCTGATCGAGCGGCGCTCGCCGGCGACTCGGCCCGCGGAACTGTCGTCATCGAGGGAGCGGGGGTGCTGCTCACCACCGCCTCGGCATGCACACTTCTTTGCTCCGTCGGAGACGGGCTCGGTGGCGTGGTTGGCGCGGCCAGTCCGGCGGCTCGGTGCGCTCCGTTTCCTGCGGTGGGCGCCGTGGTGGCCTGCGCCGCCGGCGCGGTACCAGGTGAGCGCGCCACCGCCGGCTGCTGCCACGAATTTAGGCGAAGCGACGGCGGCACCGCAGGGACGAGCGCGCCGGTCAGCAGGACGAGCGCACCCTGGACGAGGATCCTCAAGTCCACACGGCGCAGCCAGGCCGTCCACGACCCGCCACCGTGGAACCCGAACGCGAGCGGCACGCAGGCGCTTTCATCCCATCCGTGAGAGCGCTGCCGCGCTGCCCACCGTCGCCTGTGCACCTCCAGCTCCTCGCGCGCCCGCCGGTGTTGCGTCTTCACCGTCGCCAGCGGGAGCCCCAGCTCGGCGGCGATCTCGGCGAGCGGCGTCTCCTCGAGCTCATGCCGGATCAAGAGAGCCCGGTACTTGGGGGAGACCTGGTCGATCAGCTGCCGCGTGAGCGCTTCCCGCTGCCGCCTCCGGAGCAGCTCCTCGGGCGTGGGGCACTCGTCGCAGACCTCGCGCTCGTCGAACGACGTCAGCACCTCTCCGCTGCGGCGCGCGTCACGGACGTGATTTCGCGCCTGGTTGATCGCGATCGTGACGCGGTATGGCGCCGGGTCGCCGCCAGGCTCGATCCGTCTGTCCGCTTCCAACCAGCGCAGCAGCGCTTCCTGGGCGACATCTTCGGCGTTTCGCTCCGGGACACCGTGGCGCCTGGCGAGGCGCCGGAAGAGCTCGAATCCGGGGGAGCCGGTGGCTGGCTTGTCCACGCGGGGAGCACACTTGAGCCGGCCAAAAGGGTTCAGGAAAATGAGTCGCGGGGCAACTTCGGTGGGATAATGTGTGTATGTGTGGTCTCGGTGGCCGCATCCAGCCGGTCCCTGAGGATGAAGCGACTCATTCCGGGATCGGGCTGTTCTTTCTCGTTCCAGAGCTCGTTTGACAGCGATCCATGGCGGTTGACGCCGTGCAGCTGGCGTACGTACCGTCCATCAATGCGTCGCGTTGCACGTTCACTGTTGGTTTGCATGATGCTTGGAGCCGGAACGGGCTTTGCGAGCTCGGTCGGCGCTCAGGACATCGATGCGACGCCACGACGGATCGATAGCGCGACAGTGAAGGACCTCACTCGGCGCGGCCGGAAGGCGCGAGAAGCCGGTCGCTGGACCGAGGCGCACGCAGCTTACGACGCGGCTTTCAAGGCCGCAGACCCTGCGTCCACCACGGCGCGAGAGCGAGCGGAGCTCGCCGGAGAGCTGGGGCTCTGCGAGCTCGCGCTGCGGAGGTACCGTGACGCAGCCGAGCACCTGGCCTGGAGCCTCGAACAGCGCGAGGCGCTCCCTCCCGCGCTTCAGCGACGGTTCGAGGAGGGCCAGCGCAAGGCTGCGGCACACATTGCGTTGCTCTACCTGGCGGTCGATCCGCCCGATGCCGAGGTGCTCGTCGATGGCGAGCGTGTCGGTCGCGCAGCGCGGACCCACACGCTGTTTTTCGACCCCGGCCAGCACATGGTGCGGGCCCGAGCGCCGGGCCGAGAGGAGGTGCTCCATTCACTCCGCGCCGTGGCGGGCGCCGAGCACGAGATCTCGATGCAGTTGCCGCACGCGTCGGCGGCGCGCAGCGCTACGCAAGCAGCGCGGCCGGTGCCGGCGCCCTCGATGTCGTCCTCCACTGCCACTGCGCGCGCGCAGGCTCCCGGGCCATGGGCCTCGTGGCCGGGGACGCTGCGCATCGCCGGCATCGGCCTCACCACGGCGACAGCTTCCTTCGGCGCCCTGTTCATGATTCATGCGAGGGTAGCCGACGGCGATCTCGAGGAGCACAACAGCAAGCTCGACGAGCTCGGGGTGACGCCGTGGGCTTGCCGGGAGCCATCGCCGCCTGCAGCGTGCCCTGAGCTTTCGCGTCTCAGACGACAGCGAGACCAGTTCGCCGCGCTCGGCACGGGGATGATGGTTGCGAGCGGCGTCATTGGGGCCGCGACCGTGGCATCGTTCTTCACGGATCTCGCCTTCACCCGGTCCGAGCCCGTGAGCGATCGCGTCGCGTTCTCGCCGGTGGCAACGCCACAGCAGGTTGGCCTCGTGGCGCACGGCGCGTGGTGATCAAGGAGCCAACGACATGCGTTCTCTCCAGTGGCGACATGTGCGGCGCCTGTGCGCCTTGGCTGTCTTCTCGACGAGCGGCGCGGGAGGGCTCTCCGGCTGCATGTACGCGGAGGACTGCGGCGAGGAGCGGATGTGCCTCGCACCCCCGAAGTCGCCCTGTGAGGTGCTCGAGCCCGGCGTGGGTCCCGTGATGGATGAGTGCGGGGTGTTCGTCAGCGCCAGCGCTGGTGGGGACGGCCCGCGCGCGGGCACGCGGCTTGAGCCGTTCACGTCGCTGCAACAGGCGATCGTGGAGGCGCGAGCGCGAGGCCTCCACCACGTGTACGCCTGTGGCGAGACGTTCGAGGAAGAGGTGACCCTGATCTCGGGTGTCCACCTCTGGGGGGGCCGCCGCTGCGATGACGGCGGCTGGTCGTACGGGTGGTCGTTTGACGGGGCCAGTCACCCGACCACCATCGCACCTGCGCTGGGGATCCCGATGCGGGTCGTCGGGGAGGAGGACGCGACGTCGGTGATCTTCGGCGTGCGCGTCCTGGCGGCGGATGCGTCCGCGAGCGATGGTAAGTCGTCGATCGCGATGATCCTGAGCCCGGGAGCCAAGGTGAAGGTGGTGTTGAGCGAGGTCATCGCGGGGAACGGCAAGGACGGCGAGGCGGGCGAGGATGCGCCCAGCGTTCGGGCCAAGGATGGTGAATTCGGGAATGTTGGCGCGAACGCCTGCACGGCGGACTTCGCGACGGGTGCCCTGCCGGTCGTGACCGTGTGCGACGATGGTATCGAGTCGACGGGTGGATACGGCGGCGATGGCGGGATTGAGGTGGGAGGCGATGGCGCCCGGGGCCAGCCCGAGCCGGCGGAGAATGAGGAAGATTGGGGTCGCGCAGGCTCCGGCGCGAACCTCACGAGATGCAGCTCAGGGAAGTCTGGCGACAAGGGCGACGACGGCGGCCGCGCTGGTGGCGCGCTTGGAATTGGCTATCTGGGCGTCAATGGCTGGATCGGCGCCCGGGGTGCGGACGGGAAGAGAGGCGGCGTCGGCCAAGGGGGCGGTGGGGGTGGCGGCAGCAAATCGCGTGGATCCATGATCACTTGTCCGGCAGGCGGCCCCCAAGGGGGGGCGGCTGGCGGCTCGGGAGGGAGCGGCGGATGTGGTGGTCTGGGAGGTAAGGGCGGCGGCTATGGCGGTGCGAGCATCGGTGTTGTTGCGCTGGAGGGCACTGAGCTGACGATCGAGGCCAGCGACGTGTTCGCTGGGAACGGCGGCCGTGGCGGGGTTGGCGGAACGGGTCAGCTGGGCGGCGTTGGTTATGCGGGCGCTCCAGGGGGCCTGCGTCCGGATGAGATGTGGCACGCATGCAGCGGCGGCCGCGGAGGCGACGGCGGTCGAGGAGGCGATGCCGGCGGCGGACTCGGAGGCGCATCCATCGGCATCGCGTATGTGGTTCCCAACGTGGCCATTCGACCCGGTACCACCATTGAGATCGGAAGCGGCGGTGAGGGCGGCCTTGCGGGAAACGCCCGCATGGACGGCGAGGTTGGGCGCGGGGGGGCCGGCCCTGTCGGTCATTTATATCCATTCAGTGCGGCGAGCGAGCCGCCCCATTGATTCGCGCCCTGCGAGACACTGCCGCCGAGGGATGCCCATGCGCCGGAATTCCGCGATCCTCCTGTTCTTCGTTCTGCCGCTCGCCGTGACCGGTTGCGGGACCGCACCGGGGGTGAACGACCCTGACGGCGCGCCGCCATGCGGCGATCCGTCATCGTGCACAGGCGACGCGGTCCCTGAGTCGGTATGTCTCGAGCACCTCGCCACGGCTCAGGTGATCGATGGCTGCGGCGTGTTCGTCAATGGGCCGTTTTTCGGCGGCGACGATGCGAACCCCGGCACGAAGGACAGGCCGGTTCGTTCGATCCAGCGCGGAATCGAGCTCGCACGCACCGGGCGCGGTCGAGTGTTCGTAACCAGCGACGGCTTTGACGAGTCCGTCACACTGCCCTCCGGCGTGGATATCTTCGGAGGTTTCCAACCCCTCGGATGGGAACGCCTGGCGGGCGACACGACCAAGATCGGTCCCCGCTCGGGTGCTCGCATCGCGCTGACCGTCGAACCAGCACGCGCCAGTGACACGGGGGCTGCGGACGGGGTCTCGACCATCGACCACGTGACGACCAGCAGCACGGCGCCTATCGGTATTCTTGTTCGGTCCAACACCGCGGTGGAGATTGCCCGAAGCGAGATCAGAGCGACCTACGGATGGGCGGGCCGGGCGGGCGAGGAATGGCCCGGGATGAACGTGGCGGCGACCGGCCCGGATGGGTTGTATGGCGGGGACGCGTGCTCGGCGGCCACCGTCCCCGGCGGTCCAGCGGTGGTGAGCCCGTGCGACGGTGGAACCCCGAGCATCGGCGGCAAGGGGGGCGACGGGCTTGCCAACGGCGCTGGCGACGGGGACGACGGGCAACCCATCACGACATCAGACCCGAGTGACGGACGGGGGGGAGACGGCGACGTGCCAGGCACCAACTGCGAAGACGGGTTCTTCGGGATCTTCGGCGCGCAAGGCACCGTCGGCGCAACTGGCGAGGGGATCGGGCGCATCACCGAGACCGGATGGGAGGGCGACAAGGCAGGCGACGGCGGCAGGGGCATGCCGGGTCAAGGCGGCGGCGGGGGCGGCGGCCGTCGCGGCGGGCTGGCGGTGTGCGGCGTGGCCTCCAAGGGAGGCGCCGGCGGCGGCTCCGGCGGCGCTGGCGGCTGCGGCGGCCGAGGAGGCCGAGGGGGCGGTAACGGGCACCCGACCATCGGCATCGTTGCGCTCCACGCCAGGGTCACGGTGCGCGACAGCGTAATCGCGACGCTGGACGCGGGTCAGGGCGGCGCCGGTGGGCCGCCCGAGCTAGGCGGCGAAGGCGGCCGAGGCGCACCGGGCGGCGCTGTGGGGGATGGCACGTGGTCCTGTGGCGGCGGCAGCGGCGGCTTGGGGGGCGACGGCGGCTACGGCGGCCCCGGGCGCGGCGGCGACTCGATCGGCATCGCGTACCTCGACGAGGACCAGCTCACCCTGGAGGGCGTCACGTACGAGCTGGGGCCGCCGGGCAAGGGCGGCACCAGCTGGGATTGGTATGGCGAGATGGTAACGGGGCCGGACGGCATCGCCGTGGAGACGCTGCGTTTCGCTGAATAGGATCGGCGCACATCAGGTGAGCGCTGTGGATCGTGTTCAGCATATGCGGCTCGGGAGATCCTCTGTAGCGAGATCCCGGTAACATCCGCCGCCGGCGAAGCCCGCGAGCGCCGCACCCCAGCCGTATCCGTTCTATAGAGCCCATCCTGACGTCGAGCAGGCCAGCGGCATAGGCTTACAGAGCCGGCGCATCAAAATCCATAAAATTACAATGAGTTAATTTTGCTCGTACCCGTCTGATCGTTTCTGGCGACCAAACACATCAAGGCGTGTGGCAGAACTCGGAGCATGGCACCGTTCATCGAGCATTTTGCGTCGCTGCCTGACCCACGCGTAGTCGGCAGCTCCGATCGCAAGCTGCTGGACATCATCGCCATCGCTATCCTCGGCACGATCTGCGGAGCGGAGGGCTGGGACGACTTCGCCGTCCGACTCGGGGTTCGCCCCTTTTGTGGCCTATGGAGAGCCTTGATTTTGGCTTCGATCGCGCGGCTGACGGTCGATCTTACGCCTCTCCGGCGGGGGGAGAACTTGGTAGAAACTCACTTCAACATGCTGAGTTCGGCCAAATTTCCAGGATCACATCCGCCAACTCCCCGCAAAAAAGCGAAACATGAGTCTGAGTTAGACATCAGGTGGACCCGTCGATAACGATACGAAGCGTTCGGCGAGGCTGATGCAGCGAAGGAGCAACTCAGAGCGAACGCCATGCTTTCTTGAGGAACGTGACAATACCTAGGCCTGGGTTGTACCGAGGATAACGCGCGGCGAAGGCCGCCCTCGCCGCCTCGTATGTCTCGCTTGGAATAATGCCAAGATCCTTCGATAGGAACAGGAGTGCGAGAGAGGGGGCTCGTGACTCTCCTTGGTTGCAGTGAATCACAAGCTCGCGTCCGGCGTTCCACTGTTCTGCGGCAAAGATTCGAAATTCACGAAATGAATCTTGTGTGAAAAGCGGAACCGGTGGATCAATTAAATTAAGGTAGAGGTGGTCGTTGCGTCGAAATGTCAGGTAGTGCTTGTGTGAGCCTAAAAGGCTGCCTGTGTAACCAACGGCACGTTGGTGACAGGGTGACTTGCACGCGTGGACGTAGGCTCGTTCGGTGACGGCATCAGAACAGCAATTGATGTCTCCAACATAGATCCGCTCATGCACGTTGAGCATTGTTGTATCCTGGCGCTGTTGATCTTGCGTATCTAAAGAATGAAGCTCGGGGACGAGGCCAGCGCATCTGCCGTCGCTACTATTTCGGTTAGCCAGGTGCACTTTGGGGCTCTCTCATCGTTAATGATGAGCTTCTGACGACTTGGCTGCGGAGTGGCTCGTTAGCCTGCCGGAAGAGTCTTCACACAGCGGGCCACCAAAGGGCCACCTCTTGACATGCAGCTGCGACGGAGGTGCGGCGCAACCGAAAGGCTGTCGGGGCCCGATACCACCTCTTCGTGAAGACGTCCAGCACGGCGCAGTGCCTGGGGCTGGCGGCATCTCCGGCCGCGAGCAGGTGTGCCTCGACGTATTGGTGCATGACGGTGGCAACGTTGAGTCCAGCATCCTCCGTCAGCACGTTGGTTTTGGAGAAGTGAAACTTCATCGCACCGACAACGCTCTTCCCTCGATACGTCCCACGGAGAACAACGTCCGGGCGAACGCTTACGTCAACGCCAGCAATGGACAATTTAGGCGCGGCGTGTGCGCCGGCGGTAGCAACAAGCCCTTCAAGGTCGAAATCGTCACAGATATCGAGGAAAGCCTCCAGCGCTTCGGAGGAAAGTTGAAGGTCTTGTCCACTCCAGTCCGATGATGGGATCGTCGAGGCGAGCGTCCCGACGACGTCTACTAGAGGATTCGGATCTGTTGCTCCGGCGGCAAAGAACTCAACGAGCGCGGGACGCGCTCGCTCGTATCGAAGAACGATGAATCCCTTTGGATTACGTTGCTCACGAACGATAGCTCGGCGACGTGCCGGTGTCGCGACTGTATATTCGCCGAGCTTTGTAACAGAAATCCGCGGGCTTGACCGAGGAGGTCCTCCGAATGTCATGATCAAGGTCCTTTCAATTGTGAATGGTCATGAAAGTCGCTTCCGCTGAGGAATAGCAGCTGGTTCGGCACTGGGTCTGGCTAACGTTGCGGCCTGACGCGGGCGCGCAGCGCCCGTCGGCAGCAGCGCTAAGTTGAACGAAACCGCGCAAGCGCGGTAGCTCCAGACTGCGGCACACGCCGATAGGAGCGTTGGTCGCTGCGCGCGCTCACCATGTCTCTCGTGGGATGGCTGGCCTGTCGCCAGCCCGTATCGGTACCTGGCACTCTTGTCCTCGCACGGTGACGCAGTGTCGCCGCGCGTTCGACGGAGACGACCATGGTGACGCTTACGACCTGGCGGGAGCGGATGAGTGAGGACATGCGGCTGCGCGACTTTCGACCACGGACGCAGGGGGGATACCTGCTCGCGGTGCGGCAGTTCATCGATCGGGTAGCGCGGGAGCCGGAGGCGCTCACGGACGAGGACGTACGCGCATACTTCCTCTACCTCCGAGAGGAGAAGAAGCTCGCGCCATCGAGCATCAACATCGCCGTGCACGCGCTCCGCTTCTTCTCCATCCACACCATGCAGCGCGACTGGAAGGTGTTCGACTTGCTTCGAGTCAACAAGCCGCGCATCTTGCCGGTTGTCCTGAGCCAGGGCGAGGTGCGCGCGGTCCTCTGCGCCGTGCGGCATCCCGTACGGCGCATGGCCCTGACGACGATCTACGCCCTCGGCCTGCGGCTCGGAGAGGGCCTTTCGCTCGAGACCGGACACATCGACGGCCAAAGGCTCGTCGTCTGGGTGCGCGACGGCAAGGGCGCCAAGGATTGCGGCGTGCCGCTGCCGCGCCCGCTGCTCGCGCGTCTGCGCCAGTACTGGAAAACCGAGCGGCCCCGATCCTCGGCACCGTACCTGTTCGTCCCGCAGGACGGCGTTGCTCCCATACATGAGACGACGCTGCAGAAGACGTTCTCGGCGGCACGCGCGGACGCCCGCATCGAGAAGGACGCGACGATCCACACGCTGCGCCACAGCTACGCGACGCATCTGCTCGAGGCGGGCGTCTCGCTGCGCACCATCCAGCAAGTGCTCGGTCATAAGTCGCTGCGCACGACAGAGCTCTACATGCATGTCACGCAGCCCGGCGCCGAGCGCTTGCAAGAGACGCTCGACCGGCTGATGGTCGATTTGTAGCGCGGGCCCCGAGCGATGCTCCGGCTCGCCGACGTGGTGCGGCGGCACGGTCCAGCGTACATGGAGCGCCATGGCGGCTCCATAGTGCCGAGTCATGTGCGCGCCGGAAAGGCCATTTTGCACTGCCGCACGCCGACCATGGGCGACCATGTCGCGGCGTGCCCGCAGTGCGGGCGCGAGCACGTTCTTTATCACTCGTGCCGGCATCGCGCCTGTCCTCAGTGCGGACACGACACGACGACGCGCTGGCTTGTCCAGCAGCGCGAGCTTCTCCTGCCGGTCCCGTACTTTCATGTCGTGTTCACGCTCCCCGCCGAGTTGCGGCGGCTCGTGCGCTCGTGCCGGTGCTCTTCCAGGCGGCGTTCGAGTCGCTGGCGCGCCTGTGCGCCGATCCGCACTTCCTCGGCGGGCGGATCGGCGCGCTCGGGGTGCTGCACACCTGGACGCGCACCCTCGAATGGCATCCCCACGTCCACCTGCTCGTGCCGGGCGGCGGCCTCGCGCCCGACCGCCGCACCTGGCGCGCAGCACCGCCGCGGCGCACGCGCTACCTCGTCCCGGTGCGTGCGCTCTCCAAGTTCTTTCGAGGGCGCTTTCTTCACCTCGCGCGGCGCGCCTTGCCCAGGGTCGCCGTCCCCCAGATCCCGTGGAACAAGTCCTGGGTCGTTTTCGCCAAGCCAGTTGTGCAAGGCGTGGAGAAGGTCCTCGAGTACCTCGGCCGCTACGTGCACAAGACGGCGATCTCCGATCAGGGTCTCGTCGGCTTCGACGACCGCACGGTGACCTTCCGCTACCGGGACAGCCGGGATCATCGGCGCAGAACCATGACCCTTCCGGCCCACGAGTTCCTCCGCCGCTTCCTCCAGCACGTGCCACCCAAGGGGCTGCATCGCGTCTGCGCCTTCGGCCTGCTCCATCCGGCGCACCGCGACACGCTCCAGCGGCTCCAACTCTTGCTGGCGCCGCGGCACCCTGATTCGTTCACGCCGGGGCCGCGGACACGGTCGCGTCTCTTGTGTCCGCATTGCAGGCAGGGGTCCCTGAGCCTCGTGCGCCGCCTCTCTCCGGCGGAGTGCGCCGCGCTGGCCAACGCACTCGCCGACGATTCCGTGGTGCACCCTCCTGCGCGTGCGCCACCGTGACCCCGGTGCTCGCGACAGGAGCGGTGGAGCCATGACCTCCCCGCCGGCACCCCACGGCAAAAACGCCCCGCGCGTTCCCAGGCACACGTGCGCGCATGACCCAAAAAGCATCACAATCGCCGCCTCTCAACCCCGCCGAGATCGCCCGTCCGCGGCCATGACCTCCCCGCAGATCCTCGCTCGCCCCTCCACACGCCGCTCTCGCAGGGGGGCCGCCGTGCCTCTGCCGGCGTGAAATCCCCAGTCACCTGCTGCTGCCGTCCAGGCGGGTTTGTTCAACCAGCGTTTTTACGCCGGTCGGAGCACCGCTCCGCCGCCGCGAAAACGCTATTTCGTTGGACCGAGCAGGGTAGTTTGTTAGGCCCGATCCCAGACCACCGTGCTCCCTCACCCTCATCCCGCCCCCTTCCGATCCGGAATGAACCCTCTTCTCCCCACCCCAGCCGTGCCGCTGAAATGAATTTGACGAAACGCCCCCAGCAATGCAGCCGGAGGCTCTTTGTTCTCGAACACGATCACCTGCTGGTGTTCGGGCAGTTCCGAGAGCGCCCTAAAAAAACCGATCTGAATGTCCTCATCAACCTCATATTGATCATTCTCCTTGTAGGATGTGAGCGGCGAGTCGAGCAACACCAGCCCAGTGTGCTTTAGGTTCTGGGCGTCGCAGTGAGTCATGACCGCGATCGTGAACGCCGAATGTAACACAGCGCGGATGCCTTTGCCGCGGTTCCGCCTGGGCTCGCCTGCCACGACTACATCCATTTCGCCATCGAAGTCTACCCCCCCTTCCTTCAGGTATCGCCACGCTCTTAGGATGGCTGCGATCTCATCAGCGAACAGGCGCAGAATCGCCGGGGCCGGATTTGGCGAAGGCTTGGCCGGGTTTGCCCTCCGCTTCGGTTCCCTGCCAAGCGCTGCCTGCCCAGTGGTCATCTGCGCCAACCGCTGCTGCACGAACTGCTGAGTCAGCATTTTCATGCGCGATTCGACCAGGGCGGCCAGCTCCTTCCGGTTGGCACCGAGACGCGGCTCCAACTCCTGGCGGATAGCCTTTTCGGCGTTTGAGAAGGCTTCCTGCCGGATTCTAATCTCTTTGTCGAGCACGGCTTGTTCAACGTCCAGAGCGGCTTGCGCCTTCTCGAGGTCCCTCACGTTGGTGGCGATCTTCTTCGCTTCCTCGGCCGCCGCTTCCTGAAGGCTGGCTCTATTCGCCTCCTCGCCTAGCTGGTCCACCGTGTGATCTGCCAGTACCTCGCCGCACAAAGGGCAATGGGGCGTGCCCAATTGAGCCAGAAAAAATTCGCCGTCCGAGATGAATCGTAGCCGATCCAGATCGGACCCATACTGTTTCTTGAGCAGTTCGAAGCGGTCACGAAGTTGCTCCACTACGAGCAGTCTGGAACGGGCCTTCTGCGCTCGTTCCCACTCGTTCTTTCGCGTGCCCATCGCCTGGGCGACGACCTTGCTACTCTCCTCGACTTTGGAAGAGACCTCAGTGATTTTCAGAGCATTGACGGCAATCGCTTTCTCCAACTCCTCTAGGGAGAGTGGATCCTCACCCGCTTCGCGCTTGAGCTCCTCGATGAGCTGCTCGTACAACTCTTTCTTCCCTCGCCAGGTTGCTTTCTCCAGTTTGACGTCTGGGTTAGCGACGACCCCACTCCAATCCGTTCCCGAAATGAGGTGCGTGAATGTGGCCATTTCTTCAGTCTTCTTTACGTGCTGCCCGCTCGGGTAAATCGGCGTCCGTTCCGCAATAATCCGCTCTTCATGGATTAGTGTCATGTGAGCGATGTCACGAAAGCTGAGTTGCCGCGTCGCACTCTTGATGACACCGGACAAGATGATGGCATCCTCAATGCCAGCGGCGGAAAGGAGCAGGTGCGAAATGGTATCGGTGCGCGTGGGATCATGCTCCGGGTGGAGCAACTGCGGATTCGAAAGCGTCCATTCTCTCCCTTGGGCTGCGAAGAGTCGAAAATCCCCCCCTTGGAGGCCACGTTCGAGGACGCGCTGCTTACCCGAGCGCTCGGTAAACGCCAGCCAGGCGGTCGTATAGCCGTCAAGCTCCGCAATTTTCTTTGGCGGCGCTTCTCGGCCCAGCATGAAGTCGATGCAAGAGAAGATGAAGCTCTTTCCGGTTTCGGAAGCGCCCCAGATTACGTTCAGGCCTGGTTCGAAATCGATCTGAGCCGGTCTTACGGCGGGGCCCGTCAGTCGGAGCCAGGATAGGCGAAAACCACTTCGCGTAGTCATTCGACGTCCTCCCACAGCACAGGCTCACGGGTGAACTCGGCGCCCCAGCGGCCAAGGTTCTCGTCAATGAGATCCTTGAGTTGCTCGTCCGAAAGCTCATGAAACCGCCCCGCGATCCACTTACTAATCTCCGCGCACCGTATGGCGTACGAGGAGTTTAGATAGGCAAGAAACGCCCCTGCAATCCCCGTTGCCGCATAGACGATGCCGCTTTTTGCGAATGTCTTTGCCACCAGCCCTTTGCGAAATAGCAGGTGAAGGCCTCGCTCGACTAGGTTCCTTCGGACGAACAGTTCACCGGAGCGAAGCGGGGTCGGAGGGTGCAAGGACTCAGGGCCGAAAATCACATCGTTCGAATGAACCAGTAGGTAGTCGTAGATTACCAGTCGCTGAAGGTCACATGACTGCGGCTTGACGGCCTCGAGAATAAAAAGCGACCGCAGGCCGGACTCGATGGGCGTATTAAAGAGATGGTCGCTGCGACGTGTCTCGCTCATTTTAGCACCCACTTCAGCCGGTCAGCGTTGGCTAGCTGGTGGCAAATTCCCATCAGCAACTTAGACTTCATATACGTACGCAGCGGGTGATCCTGCAACTGGTATAGCGACGCCTTGTCGGTGACGACCTTGACACGAACAAATCCGCTGGCGTGTCCGCTATCTTCCGCCGTATCAATAACAGTCTCGTGGACTTGATCCTGAACTTGCTCAAATGTGACGCCATCGGGCAGATTGTCGCGCACATCACGCCTGAGCCCCTCTGCGCAAAAATAGCGTTCGCGGGACCGGAGAAAGTGACGGTTAAACTCGTCGTGCGAAGCCAACGTGGCTAGGGTGATGGTGGTGGCGTTGTGGTCCTGATAGGCCTCGATCAGTTGCTCCACGTATCGCTGCTCATGAGATTCGATCATCGCCGGTGGAATAGGGTCGGGTTGGCGGGGAATCACTAGGCCCCCGCCAAAGCGCGGTGCATACCGGGTCGTCTTCTTGTGCTCTTCGATGATCTCGTGAATTGGTTTATAGCCGACCCGCGAAAAATCGAACGCCTCCACATGTTCTAGGAGCTTGCCTTCCAGCTTGACCTTGGTCTTCTTGACAATCTCGCCTTCGACGTGCTTCGCCCATTCCGCGATCAGTCTCGTCCGCAATTCGTCCGACTTCTCCAGCAGCCGGCCCAACTCGGGGCCGACATCCTCGGGGGCTACGAAACGGTATACCTCCGGCACCGCGAAGGCCTTGATGAACGTATAATAGCAAAGCTTACCGAGTTCGGTCCAGACGTCGCCAGGGTGCAGAGGGTGCCCGTAGTGCTTGCACTGAAAGATGTCGAGCCTACCGCCGGAGGAAGGTGTGTCGATGTATCCAACGACATCGCGACCCATGTCACCGGCTCCTCCGAATCGGCCAACTTGAGCGTACCTTTTGAGGCGCACCTGTTCGTGGTGGAAGGCCCACTCACGGATGAAGTTCTCAAACTCGTCTTCCGAGTAGCCCTTGATTCTGTGCTGAGGGTCGACTGGCGGGCCGAAAAGGATCTCCTCGGGAGTGCATGGCGCGCTCGGAGCCGCTGGTAGCACCCGAACGAAAGGCGGCGCAGCTACCGGAGATGGTGCGCTCCGGCCCTTCGGTTGGCTGCTCGCGTGCGGATCACTTGGACTCATTCGACCTCCCCTAACCGTTGCATTGCTTGACGTCTATCAGGATGTGGCGCGGATCAACTGTCGGCCCAACGACTGACGATAAGCTGCCGGCGAAGCCGGCCAGATTCATCGGCTTGTTGGCCCGCAGTACCTCTGTGCGACATGATATGGTAGGCATGGCAGACCTGCGGCGATTGAGCACGAATCGATGCCGGGAACAATTTGGTGCGCTATACTGGCGGCTAGTTCTAGCCCGAATCATCCGGTTTTCGAAGCTTCTTTGGATTCTTAACGGCCCGTTTCGGGGCTGCAGGTGCGACCACCAGGATCGGCTTCCAGTTGTGAGGCACGCCAACGAGTTCCCACTCGGCATCAATCTGATGTCGAGTCAGCCAATGTTCCGTTGCATAGAATACCGCAATAAACTCGGTCCAGTCTGCGGAGCCCGCATACCCTTTGATGTCTTCGTACACGCCGCCAATCTGGGTCCGCAGGTCGGCTGCCGATTGGGCGAACTTATATTCGATCGCTGTCTTCAGGTTTCTGATGCCAATATCTGGCCTATATGTCTTGGATACCTGGGCAATGGGCACCTCTCGCACTGTGCCCGGAAACACGTGGAGCAAAATGGAATATATGGTATCTCGGACCTGTTGCTCCTTTTCCGGAAGCACACCTCGGTCTGCCAGAACCTTGCCTGTGCCTTCCAGGATGCGTTCCAGCAGCACTCTCATATTGGTCTCGGGATTAAGGTTGCCTGCTTCGCCCGGAATGAAGGACGATAGGGCCTGGGCTGCGTCGCGTAGAAAGTCGAGCGCCGGACAGTGGAGAACTCCAAGCCAGGGCAGGTGTTCAACCTCTGTGGGTTCTTTGAACGTTAACCACTCCGCGGCAAGCATGTTGGCAAACCCAGTCGCTCCGAGGAGATCGGCAGCCAGGGTGATGCGGATGCGCAAGCGTTGAAGAACCCAGCCGAGTTCCCGAGTCAGCATGTCAGATTCTTCTTCGTGCCAGGCAACCGCCTGCTCTGCGTTGCCAGCGTACATCTGGCCGTGCGCCATCTCTTCAAGGCGTTGCACGATAGCGCTCGCGCGTTCGCTGCCTTCGCGAATCTGCGACCAGAAATTGTCGGGGGAGAAGTGGATCGTTTCAGATCTGTTCATGGTTCACTTTGGCGTAACTCGCGCGGCCGACGGGCCAACGTCGCAATCAACTGTGACGTACGGCCAATTTCCGTGGCCCAGCATGTAGATTGCGAGCCGCTGCGGCCCATCCTCGTATTCCAGCGGATGAGCCGCATCTTCCGGCAGCTTATCTCCGTATTCCCGCAGATAGGCCGCGACCTCGGCGACCTACCAGCATATATCCGGAGATGGACCGCCGGTGCATAAACACGTATTCCCGTCGCTAGGTCGCCGACGTCTCGGCCGATCGCCCCGCAAGAACCGTACCGATGGCGCCGCGCACCGTGCGACCGGGAACCGGTCGGAATATCCTCCGGTCGCCGGAGCTTATGCACTCCCGTGCCGACGGGTGATTCCGGGAATTCGGCCTCGCTTGTTCCGGAGCGTCTGGCCGGGTGATCGACCTGGCTGGGGGCGGCGTCCCTGGACCCCGCGGCTCGCCACCGATGGGTGCCCGCGCGCCCGGCGCCGTCGGTCTCCTGAGGGCCGATCGAGTTAGAGGGGACACATGCGCTCGGCCGGCCCGTCGATCCGCAGCGGGCGCGCGCGCGCGTGAGGATGCGGTCATGGCCATCCTCGGTCGCGGGCAGCTGGGCCTCATCAGCCTCCGGGTCCACGGACCGGCGCTCCCGTGTGGACCGCCGATACATCCGATCCTGCCCATCGTGCCCCTCCTGCGCATTGTGAGGAGGTAGCGTAGCCGAGGGCCAACCCGACATGTCAAGCCTTCGGTACGCGGCGATCAGGCGACTCGATTGACGCAACGTTGCGACGCGTTGCAGGCGGCGGCGACGTTGCCGGAGGCGGCGACGTCAGCGGACGGCCGATGCCTCTTCGGTCACGGGGCGGCGTCGCCTCGCCGGCGCTGGAGGAGCACCCAAGCCTTAGAAACGGCCCGAGGGACGCCATCTTGCCCCGCCGCCGCGTACTCCGACGTGTTCCGAGCAGCCTTTCCGACGCGACCCGAGCGCTCGTTCCGACGGCACCTGGGCAGCTGTTTCAGTGACCCGAGCGGTCGTTCCGGCGACACGCGAGCAACGGTACCGGAGACCGGGCGGCCTCCCCGAGTGCACCAGGGCGCTGCGACCGGCGCAGGTGACGCGCGAGCGAGGGACGCGCGAGCGGGGGACGCGCGCGCCGGGTTGGCAGGGCTGCGCGATGACCGTCAATCGGCTGGTCACAAGGCGGGACACGGCGGCGTGCACAGGCCGCGCGGCGACGGCGCACTGACGGCCGCTCGCGCGCAGCTGCACGATTCCCCGATGAGGCCGTCGAGCGCCGGCTCCCCGGAGGAACGACAGACGGGAGAGAGGCGAAGGCAAGCCGCTCACGCGCACCGTTTGCGCCCGCGCGCCCTGATTGCGCCTCCCTCGGCGCGGGGCAGCGCCGGAGAGCCCGGTCTCCCCCGGCGCTCGGCCTCTCGAGACCCGGCGCGAGCCGGCGGCACGATCGTTGATTGGTCTCGTGGCCCGTCGAGGACGCGCCCTGCGCGGCCGCGCGGCCGCGCCGCTGCGTGGCGGCGGCGGCGGCGCGCTCTCCAGCCCGAGCCTGCGCAGCGCGCGTGGGCCCACACCCCACGAGGTCGACCATGACCATGTTCTGCAACCAGTGCGAGCAAGCATCCCACGGGACCGGGTGCACCACGGCCGGCGTCTGCGGCAAGGACGAGGACGTGCAGTCGCTCCAGGAGATCTTGATCTTCGGCCTGAAGGGCGTCGCCGCCTACGCGCATCACGCGCGCAAGCTCGGCATGCGCGACGAGCGGGTGAACGCCTTCATCGAGGAGGCGCTCTTCTCCACGCTGACCAACGTGAGCTTCGATCCCGAGGCGCTGCTCGAGCTCTGCCTGGAGTGTGGCCAGGTGAACCTCCAGGTGATGAAGATGCTCGACGAGGGCCACCGCCTTCGCTTCGGCGAGCCGCGGCCGACGATGGTCCGGGAGGGCACCGTCGCGGGGCCGGGGATCCTCGTCTCGGGGCACGATCTCGCGGACCTCGCCGAGCTGCTCCGGCAGTGCGAGGGGACGGGCGTGAACGTGTACACGCACGGCGAGATGCTCCCGGCGCACGCGTATCCGAAGCTCGCGAGCCACCCGAACCTCGCCGGCCATTACGGCTCTGCGTGGCAGCACCAGAAGAGCGAGTTCGCGGCGTTCTCGGGGCCGATCCTGATGACCTCGAACTGCGTGCTCATCCCGAAGGAGGCCTACCGCGATCGCCTCTTCACCGCCGGCGTCACCGCCGTGCCCGGCGGCCGGCGCGTGTATGGCGGCGATTTCTCCGAGGTCATCCGGGCGGCCCTCGCGAGCCCGCCATTGCCCGACCATTTCGTCCGCGAGACAGAGGTCGGCTACCATCACGAGGCGATCCTGGCGCACGCGGGCGCCATCGTGGACGCGGTGAAGGCCGGGCAGATCAGCCGGTTCTTCCTGATCGGCGGCTGCGACGGCCCGGAGGCGGCGCGCAGCTATTACACCGATTACGCCGCGCAGACGCCGGCGGACTCGTTCATTCTCACGCTCGGCTGCGGCAAGTACCGCATTCGCAACCAGGACCACGGCACGCACCTCGGCTTGCCGCGGCTGCTCGACATGGGGCAGTGCAACGACGCTTACGGCGCCATCCGCGTGGCCGGCGCGCTCGCCCAGGCGTTCGGCTGCGGGGTGAACGATCTGCCCCTCACGCTGGTGATCTCGTGGCTCGAACAGAAGGCCGTGGCGGTGCTCCTCACGCTGCTCAGCCTGGGCGTGAAGGGCATCGTGCTCGGGCCGCGCCTGCCGGCCTTCATCTCGCCGAACGTGCTGCGGCTGCTGCAGCAGCGCTACGACCTCCGGCTCACAAGCCGGGCTCCCTCCATGGACCTGCTGCAGCTGCACCGGGCTCCCGCGAGCGCCTGAGCGCCCGCGCGCAAGCGCCTGAGCGCCCGCGCGCAAGCGCCTGAGCGCCCGCGCGCAAGCGCCTGAGCGCCCGCGCGCAAGCGCCTGAGCGCCCGCGCGCAAGCGCCTGAGCGCCCGCGCGCAAGCGCCGCGGCCGCCGTCTCGACGCGGTGCGGCCGGTGGCCTAGCCTCCTCGATGCCGTGAACAGCACACCCCATCGAACCACCGCCGCCCTGGCCCGCATCACCGCCCGCGCGGCCCTCCTCGGGGGCGCCGTGGCGCTCCTCGGCTGCGAGGCGCTCCTCGGCATCGAGGACGTGTCGCTCGACCCGGGCGCGGGCGCGGGGGGCGGCGGCGGCGCAGGCGCGTCGTCGTCATCCGCCTCGACCTCGACCTCGACGCACGGCGGGGGGGCCGCCGACGGGGGCGGCGGGCAGGGGGGCCAGGCCGAGGGCGACTTCACGTTCGCCATCCAGTCGACCGGGGTCAACGTCCCGTACAACGGCGTCAACCATGTCGACGTCGCGATCACCCGGATCGCCGGCTTCGACGGGCCCGTCGAGGTCGACGTGCAGGCGCCGCCTCCGGGCCTCGTCGCGGCGGCGATCACCATCCCGCCGGGCAGCAGCGCGGGCAGGCTGGAGGTCGGCGCCTCCGGCGCGCTCACGCTGGGCACCGCGTTCGACCTCGATCTCATCGCGACCTCCGGCGGGACCGTGCGCACCGACTCCGTGCGCGCCGTGGTCACGGGCAAGCCCGGCACGCTCGACGAGAGCTTCGGTCAGGCGGGCATCGCCGCCTGGAACCTCGGATCCGACGGCGGGGGGCTCTACGACATCCGGCAGACGGCGCAGGGGAAGATCCTGACCGCCGGCAACGGCATCGGCGGCCTCGGCGGGGCCACGCTCAAGGGCTTCCGCCTGCTCGGCAACGGCGCGGCCGACGCGTCCTTCGCGGGCGGCAGCGTGGCCGACGCCTTCTGTGGGTGCACGAAACCCCAGCAAATTCGCTGGATTACGCGCCTCCTGAACGGCGCCGTCTTCCTCGTCGGGTACGCCAGCGGAGATACCACGGACGACATCGCCTTCCTGCGCTACCGCGACGACGGGACCCGGGACGGCGTCGACTCGGGCAACACGGGCAAGGACCTGATCGATCTCGGCGGCGACGAGCATGTGGCGGCCATGGATCTGTCGGCCTCGGAGCGGCTCTTCGTGACCGGCGAGCGCGACGGCGAGCTCTTCGTCGCGGCCATCAACCCCACGTACGGCTACCTCGATCGCGACTTCGGCACGACCGGGTGGACCGCGCCGTTCACGGGCAGCGCGAGCGCGGGCACGGCGCTCGTCGCGGACGCGGGCGGCTCGACGCTGGTGGCGGGCTGGATCGAGGTGGACGGCGATCGGGACATCGTGCTGCTGGAGCTCACGTCGGACGGCGCGGTCCGCGGGCAGCAGCAGGTCACGAGGGCCGGCCATCAGGAGCCGGTCGCCATGGCCGTCCAGCCCGACGGTCGCATCCTCGTGGGCGCCCGGAGCGCCGAGGCGGGATCGACCGACTTCCTCGTTGTGCGCTTCGAGCCGGACGGCGGGCTCGACACGACCTTCGGGGAGGACGGGTACGCGCTCGCCGGGCTCCCGGGCGGCGTCGCGGTCGACATGGCGCTCCAGGTCGACGGCCGCATCGTGGTCGCCGGCAACGTGGGTGAGCGTGCGGCCAGCCGGCCCACGCTCGTGCGCTTCTTGCCCGACGGCGCGCTCGATCCGACGTTCGGCGACAAGGGGGTGCAGGCGCTCTTCCTCGGCGAGGAGAACGCCGTTCAGTCGATGACGGTCGCTGGAGACGGCAAGCTGCTCGTGGCCGGCACGCGACAGACATACCCCACGTACGGTCTTGTGGCGCGGCTCTGGAACTGAGCGCAGGCGTCCCGTCGCGGCGGCTGCCTGTCGGGCGCGACGGACGCGGCGCCGACAGGCAGCTTCGGATCAGAACGGCGACCCGTCCACGCGCGTGCCGGGCGAGCAGTCGATCGCGGAGAGCGCGGTGTGCAGCGCGAAGAACTCCTCGCTGCCCGGCTCGTTCGCGAGGATCTCGTCGAGGATCACGGCGGCTGCGTCCGGCGTCGGATCGACGGGAGTCGTCGTGTCCACGGGGATCAGGAAGTCGCGCACGACCCCCATGTGCTGCATCTGGCTGGCGCCGCTGTCGTCCGCGAGGGCGGGGCTGAGCTCCTCGATCGGCGCGTAGACGCGGGTGTCCGCCACGAGGCCGCTGGCGAAGCTGCTCTCGCCGATCACGACGGCGGTCTCGTGCGCGTCCAGGTCGCCGTCGACGAGCACCCAGTCGTACGGCCTGCTCCTGCCGGCGTTGGTGTCCGTGTCGCCGTTCCTGTCGGCGGGGTAGGGGCCGGACGTGACGACGACCTCCGACAGGGTCGAGATGCACGGCTCGCTCCGGTTGTCGGTGTTGAAGTCGCCGCCGATGACCAGGTAATCGCCCTCGGGCAGGCTCTCGCGGATGCTCGCGACGAGCTGCCGCGCCTCGGCCTGGCGCTGGCTCGAGCCGGCGGTCAGGAAGTGGACGCTGACGGCCCAGAGGTCGATCGGGCCGGGGATGTCGATGCGGGCCCAGGCGAAGTCCCGGTTGGGCGCCGAGCTGTCCTCCCACTCGCCGGCCTCGAGGATCGGATAGCGGCTCACGATCCCGTTCGGGATCTGCGCGCCTTCTTCGCGGTAGTAGCTGAAGGTGCTGTCGAACGTGGCGTCCACGAAGGCGCGGAGCGCGTCCGCGCCGTTGTCGCCGTAGTTGAGCTCCTGGAGCAGGACGATATCCGGTCCGACCCCCTGGATGATGCGCTGTCCGTGGCCGGGGTCGTAGCTCTGACGCGTGCCGCTCGTGAGGTTCGCGGCCATGAGCCGGACGCGCACGGGGGGCGTCTCCTCGCCGCCGCCGGAGCCGCCGTCGCCGCCGGAGCCGCCGCCGCCGGAGCCGCCATCGCCGCCGAAGCCGCCCTGGCCGCCGAAGCCGCCGTCGCCACCGAAGCCGCCCTGGCCGCCGAAGCCGCCGTCGCCGCCAGTGCCGCCGTTGCCACCGAAGCCGCCGTCGCCGCCTCGGCCACCGGAGCCGCCCTGGCCGCCGGAGCCGCCCTGGCCACCGGAGCCGCCGTCGCCACCGGCGCCGCCCCCACCGGGGCTATCCCCGCCTGAGCCACCCCCACCGCCGGTGCCGCCAGCGCCGCCGGTGCCACCCCCATCGCCCTCACCACCGGCGCCTCCCCCGCCGCTGGCATCCCCGCCGCCGCCCAGCCCGCCGGCGCCCGCGGTGCCGCCATCCCCGCCGGACGAGGTCGACGACGAGAGATCTTCTTCTTCCACTGGCGGCGAATCGGCTCCGCAGGCGGCTCCGGCGAGCGCGGACAGGAGCAGGAGCAGGTGTCTCACGGTCAAGGAAGACGACACACGCATCTCGTAGCACCTGACCTTTCTTGGCTTCCTTTTATGAGAGCACGAACGCGGGCGCGACAGGTACCCTGATCGCCGGCGAGGCCCCGATCTGCGGGACGGGTAGCCCCCTTGTCGAAGACGAGCACCGAACACGCGCACGCGCATTGGGGACGGAACGCGGGCGCTCCCCGCCGCCGACGTGCTTCTCGTCTTTCGAACGCGTCCCGTGCCCTACGCTGGCGCCCTTCGCGAGCGCGCCGGAGGAAGCGTCATGGAGAGACCGTGGGCCAAGACGGTGGGTCCGCGCGCGTGTCGTCGCGGGCCGCGTGGAGCTCGCGCCGGACGGCGCGCCCTGCGAGCGCGGCACCGTCGGCCTGCTGAGCTCGTCGCAGGGCAGGATCGAGAGCGCTGTCATCGAGGCCGACGGCTCGATGCTCTTCGACGCCGTACTCCGCGGCTCCTACCAGGTGCACGTGGCCTGCGCCGACCACGTCGCAAGGTCGCTGAGCTCGGCTTGGGGGACTTCGCGCCTCTGGACGAGGCGAGCCCCGAGCCGGCTGGCTCAGTGCGATCCCGTGTACTTGAACTCGAGGATCGCTCCCGGGTTCTCCAGGGCCGTCGTGGCGCCGCCGTTCGGTGAGCTCGCGTTCCCGGCGGTGTCCGTGATGATGTAGAGTGTCTTGCGGTCCGGGCTCATCGCGAGATCGCGGTAGCGGTTGGTGCTCTGGAAGTGGACGACGGGCTCGCCGACCACGGATTTCCCGTTCGCGCTCAGCTTCACCTGGTACAGCGCGCCCTTCTTGAGGGCCGTCATCAGGAGAGTGTTCCCCCACCCGGGGATGCCGTGCCCGGAGGGGTAGTAGTGGAGCGAGGAGGGCGCGATCGTCGGCCAGCAGATGTACTGGAGGAACCCGCACGCCGGGTCGAAGAAGTCGTAGTCGTTGTCGACGGTGAAGAAGGTGAGGAGCGGCTCCTTGAAATACGGGTGGCTGAAGGCGCTCTCCAGCTGCCGCGGGACGGAGGGAGGGGGCACGTAGTCGTTCCACGCGAGCGACTCGCAGGACGCCGGGCTCGAGGCCGACCAGTTGTCGTACGTGTAGGCCTGGTCGTCCCGATAGCCCGCGACGTGGGGCCAGCCGTAGTTCTTGCCGGGCTTGATGAGGTTCAGCTCGTCGTCGCTCTTCGGCCCATGCTCGTTCGCATAGAGCTTGCCATCGCGGCCGAACGTGAGGCCCTGCGGGTTGCGGTGGCCGTACGAATAGACATGGCTGCGGACCCCGCCGATCCACGGGTTGTCGTGCGGGATCGAGCCGTCGACGTTCAATCGCAGGACCTTGCCGACGTACGTCGACCAGTCCTGCGCCGCGACCTCGGCCGCCGTGGGCAGCGCCTGCGCGCGGATCGGGAGGCACTTCCTGGCGAACTGGTTGTTCCCCTGATCCCCCACCGTGTAATAGAGCTTCCGATCGGGGCCGAACAGGAGCCGCGCGGAGTTGTGATCGTCGCTCCCCGGCAGGCCCGTGATGACGTCGAAGGGGCTCCCGAGGGTCTCGGTCGCCGGGTCGTACGTGTAGCGGCGGATCTTCGTCCTGCGGTCCACCGCTGGACCTGGATCGACGTCATAGGTGAAGGAGACATACACGTAATCCTTCCCCTTGCCCTTCAGCAGATCCGGGTGCAGGGCCAGGGCCAGCAGCCCGTCCTGGCCACCCGACTGGAACACCTCCGAGAGGGTGATCGCGGTCGTCCGCGCGCCGTCCTCCGGCCTCACGCGCACGACGCGCTTTCCGACGCGCTCGGTCAACCAGAGATAGCCATCCGGTCCCCAGACGATCCGCATCGGAAACGAGAGATCCCGTGTGATCTCGCGCGAAACGAACGACGCTTCCTCATCCGCGCAGTCCTCCTCGTCATCGCCAGGATCCCCGGAGACGATGGCCTGGCCGTGCGATTCGAGCGGATCGTCCGGGAGATCCGCGTGGCCGCATCCGGCGAGCGTCCACGAAGCCGTGGTGAGCAAACCAACTTGAATCAGGAAAACAGCTGGGCCGCGTGCGATAAATAGCGACATACAACTACCTCACTGTTTCTTTTCAAGTGACGGTGCTGATCGAATCCAGCCGCGTCAGGGCGCGGCGGACGTGCTGGGCAAGCCTCGGCGTGAAACCGGGGACCGCATCGCGTCCGGTAAGTCGTCCCCCGGTCAGAGTAAGGTCTTTACTATAGCAAGCGCAGAGCTCGCCTGCACCATCAAGGTTGACTTACGGCGTCATGAGCTGCCGAGTTGCCAAGGAGCCCGAGAAGAGAACCCTTCTGGGGCCTGCTGGCGTGCTTGGCGCCCTGGCGGTCTTCCTGTCCGGATCGCTGTCTCAGGACGGGTGAACGTCGCGACGTGGCGTGTCGCGCAGCCCCGCGGGGATGCCGGAGCGCGGCGTGCTTACTTGGCGGGCGCCGGCGCCGAGGAGACGCCGAGCTTTTCGATCGAGCGCGGGGTCCCGAACCCGGGGCCGCCGAGCGCCGTCTCGATCTGCTGATACACACCCTCGCGCCCCGCGGAGCGCGCGGCGTCGAGGAGGACGTCATTGCGGTAGAGCGTCACCGTCAGCCCCGCCACGACCGACAGCGCGAGCATCAGGCGCTGCGCCCGGCCCGTGTCGCGCGCGCGAGGCGCCGCGGCGGTCACCTCGGTCACGTCGCGCTGCAGCAACATCGGCGCCCGTAGATCCGGCGCCCGCAGCTCCGGCACCCCCGGCGGCGCGGTGGGCCGAGACGCCGCGAGCATCGCCGCCGGCGGCGCCTGCACCTCGGTCCGCGTCACGAGGTGCTGCGGCGAGCTGTCCAGCGCCTCGAGCGTCATCGTGCCCGCGAGCGGCATCGTGGACGGCAGGCTCGACACCACCGGCGTCGGATGATCCGACTCCATGTTCCGCGACGCAGGAACGGCCGGGGGCGGCGGGCGCGGCGGGTCCCGACGCGACGCGCTCGGCGGACCCTGGACCCGCGCCGACTCGGCCGGAGCCGCGTCGATGCCCGCCACGACGCCGAGCGGCTGCCAGGCGGCCATCCCGGGCCGCCATATCTTCGTCGTCTCGTCGATGAGGTCGAGCCGAAACAGATCGTCGAGCTTCTCCAACGTGAGCACCTTGATGTCGTCCGGCGTGACCGCGACGTGCCAGAGCGTCTCGCGATCATCGGTCACAGGAACGGGCGGCGCTGGGCGCCTGGCGGGAACGGGCGGCGCTGGGCGCCTGGCCGGAAGGGGCGGCGGTTTCATACAAAGTCCTCCCTTGCGCGCACGAGGATGCCACGGCACGAGCGCACCTGTACACACCGACATGAGGCAGGGCGCGCTTTCGAGACGGTGCGGATTTTTGCAATGAATGAGGTGCGATCCGTGGCGCTGGCAGGATCCTCGCCATGTCGGTATTCTCGCCGCCGATGGGGGCGGAGCATGGAGACATTCATGAGCACAGCGAATGAGGCAGTCGCGGCCAGCAACAGCGCTGGAGCCTCCGGCTTCCGGCGCTGGGTCCGGCTGGTGCCGGCGCTCCTCCTCGTCGCGAGCGCGACGTTCGTGGCGGCATATTACGTTCCGCTTCGCCGCGCTCACGTGCTCCTGCTCGAGGAGCAGCGAAAGTCGAACGAGAAGGGCAAAGACCTCGAACAGACGCTGAGCCAGGTGCGCGGAGAGCTCCAGGCAAAGACGGCGCAGGTCGAGAAGCTCGAAGCGGAGCGGCAGCAGACCGAGGACGCGAAGAAATCGGGCCTGGAGCGGGTCGAGCAGCTCAAGACCGAGCTCGCAGCGAAGCTCGACAAGCAGATCAAGAAGGGGGTCGCGGCGCTCGCCGTCGCGGACGGACAGGCGTTCGTCGTGCTCCCGGAGACCGCGGTGTTCCTTCCGTACAAAGTCGACGTGAGTCCGCAGGGCCGAGCCCTCTTGTGCCAAGTCGCGAGCTCCGTCGCGGCGGTCGGCCCGGCGCCGATCCGCGTCGGCGCGGTCAGCGGTTCTCCGGACCTCGTGCCGCCCGTCCTGCAGCGCGACTATCCGACGCCGTGGGCGCTCTCCGCGGCCCGGGCGGCGAGCGTCGCGCAGGCGCTCCAGGAGGCGTGCGCGGTGCCAGGAGCCCGGCTGTCCGCGGTCGGTCACGCCGAGCACGACCCCGCCGGCGCCGCGCTCGGAGAGACGAAGCTGCCCGCGGAGCGGGTCGAGATCTCCATCGCGCTGCCGGGCGGGCCGCGCGACGTGAAGTGACGGCCGCGGGGGGGCCCGGCGCGCAACGTCTCCCGCGTCGTCAGCGATTCAGCGAGGGTCGCGCAGCGCCTCCGCCCGGCGCACCGCCGCGCGCCGCAGCGCGTCCGGGTCGACGTTGCGGGCGCCGGCGGCCGAGCAGCGGAGCACCCGCTGGAACGCCGCCCGCGCCTGCGCCCGCTCGCCCCGCGCCAGCAGCGCCTCCCCGAGCAAGAACCACCCCTCCAGGTGCTCCGGATCCGCGTTGAGCAGCGCCGACAGCACCTGCTCGGCCTCCGCGGCGCGCCCGGCGCTCAGCAGCCTGGCCGCCGCCTCCGCGCGTCGATCCTGCGCGACCGCGGCGCCGGGCGGCTGCGCGACCGCGGCGCCGGGCGGCTGCGCGACCGCGGCGCCGGGCGGCTGCGCGACCGCGGCGCCGGGCGGCTGCGCGACCGCCGTGCCCCCTCGCGCCGAGACAGGCCCGCTCGCCTCCTCGACCTGCGCGACGGGCGCCCTCGGGCTCGCCGGCTCCGGCCCGACATCGCCCTCCGGCAGCCGCAGCCAGCCCGGCGCAGGACCCCGCCGGAGCTCCGGGGGCAGCGGCAAGATGCCCTCCGCCGGCGAGAGGATGACGTGGCCGTCAGGAACGAGCTCCGCGGCGAGCCGACCGAGCAGGCGCGGCACCTGCTCGCGATCGAAATAGATGAGGACGTTGCGGCAGAAGATGACGTCGAACGGCCCCGCCCCGAGCGCCGGCTGCGCGTCGGTCAGCGACGCCACCTCGAAGCGCACGCGCCGCCGCAGCGCCTCGGGCACCCGCTCGGCCCACGCCGCCGGCAAGGGCGCGCCCACCGACCGCCGCTGCGGCAAGAGGCCGCTCCGCGCCACGGCGATCGCGACCGGGTTGACGTCGGTGCCCAGCACCGCCGCGTCCACCCCCGCCGCCTGCGCGCTCTGGGCGGCGCTGTACGCCTCCTCGCCCGTCGAGCAGCCGGCGCACCAGATGCGCAGCGGGCCCGGCCGCCTCGCCGCGAGGCCAGCCAGCGCGCGCTGCAGGCGGTCGAACTGCTCCGGGTGCCGGTAAGCCGCCGTGTGCCCGATCGTCGCGGCGTCGAGCAGCATCGCGAGCAGGGCCGCCTCCCCGGCCTGGCCCACGCGCTCGACGTACTCCGCCTCGCCCTGCCCGGCCCGCTGAGCGCGCTCCCGGACGTGCAGGTAGAGCGTCTCGGGCCACCGCGAGGGCACGTGGCCCAGCCGCGGCGACAGGACGCGCGCGAGGGCGCGCTCCAGCGAGCGATCATCCTTCACCGAGCACCCACCTCCGCGCGAGCGCGACGAAATCCACGACGCGGATCGGCCGCACGCGCGGCGACGAGAGCAGCGCCGCCCGCGGCATGCCCGGCGCGCTGCACTCCGAGGGCTCCTGCGCGAAGCAGAGGCCCCCGCCGTCCGAGAGCCCCGGCAGCGCGCGGACGCCGTCGTCGCCGAGGCCCGACAGCACGAGCGCGGCGACCCGCCGGGCGAGCGGCACCGCCGACGCGAACAGGACCTCCGCCGAGGGCCTGTGGCCGCTCACGGGCAGGTCGCCCGTCAGCTGGATCCGCTCGCGCGCGTCGATGGCCATGTGAAACCCCGACGGCGCGAGCAGGAACCCCGGCGAGAGCGCGTCCCCGGCCCGCGCCGGCCGCGCCCGCGCGCCCAGCCCGCGGAGCGCCCGCGAGAGGTCCCGCTCCCGCCGATCCGGCAGGTGCTGCACGATCAGCACCGGCACATCGAGGGGCCCGAGCCCCCGCGCCAGCGCCTCCAGCGCGGGGATCGCCCCGGTCGAGCCCGCGACAAGGATCACCCGCCCGCCCCGCGCCGCCGCCGGCCGCCGGGCCGCGCGCAGCACCGCGGCGCGCAGCCGCGCCCGGGCCGGGGCGCCGGCGAGCTCGCGCTTCTCGACGGTGGCGCCTGCGCCCTGCGCCAGCGCCTCGCGGACCGCCGCCGAGCCGCGCGGGAGCGAGCTGACCACGATCACGCCGGCGCGGGCGGCGAGGGGCCGGATCACGGACAGGCCGTCGAGCTCGGGCATGAGCAGATCCACGAGCACCACGTCGGCGATCGCGACCGCCGGCAAGGACAGGAGCTCGGCCCCGGTCCGCGCCCGGCCCACAACGCGGATCCCCGCGTCCTCCTCCAGGATCGCCTCGAGCAGGGCCGCGGCGATGTCCGAGTCGTCGGCGATCACGACCCGCGTGGTCACGCGCCTCCGAGGCTCTCCGCGATGATCCGGCGCAGCTCCTCCTCGACGAACCGCTGCTTCGACAGCACCGCCCGCACGCCGAGCCCGCGCAGCGCGGCGACGTTCTGCGCGTGCGTCGCGGTCGTCTGCGTGGTCAGCACCACGACCGGCACCCGGGCGAGCGCGGGCGTGCGCCGGAGCTCCGCCACCATCTCGAGGCCGTTCATGTACGGCATCTCGATGTCGGTCAGCACCACGTCCGGCGGCGTCGCCCGCGCCCGCGCGAGCCCCTCCCGCCCGTCGCTCGCCTCCTCCACGCGCAGGCCGAGCGCCCGCAGGATGCCGCAGAGCAGCTCCCGCGCGACAGGGGCGTCCTCCACGACGAGCGCGAGCGGCTCGCGCTTCGGCTCGGGGGCCGCGGCGAAGGGCGCCTCCCGGGGCGCCTGCCGCGCGCACGCGAACACCCGCTCGACGTCGAGGAGCAGCATCGCCTCGCCGTCCGCCGTCGGCGCCACGCCGCGCACGAGCGGCGAGCTCCACGGCAGCTCCTCCGACCGCACGAGGGCGCAGAGCCGCGGGTTCTCGTAGCCGTCCACGCTCACCGCGAACAGGCCCGCGGCGTGGTGCAGCACGAGCGCCGCGTCCCCCGGCTCGGGCGGGCCCCCGTCGCCGAGCACCGCCCCGAGCGCGTAGACCGGCACGAGCTCCGCGCTCGGGCCGCTGGTCAGGCGCACGCGCGGCCCGTCCGAGGTGTGCAGCAGCTCGTCGAGCAGCATCACCGAGTGCACGGCGTGCGTCGGCACCGCGCACCGGAACCGCCCGCAGGAGACGGGGACCACCTCCTCGCCATGGAGGTTCTTCGGCACCACGAGCAAGATCGTCGTCCCGTGCCCGGGCCTCGAGTCGACCCGGACCTGCCCGCCCAGCGCGCCGATCTCCCGGGCCACGACGTCGAGCCCGACGCCCCGGCCCGAGATCGCGCCGACGCTGCGGCTCGTCGTGAGCCCGTGCGCGAACAGGTACGGGATCAGCGCGGCGTCGTCGAGGGACGCGGCGGCGGGGTCGGCGACGCCCGCCTCCGCGAGCACCTCGCGCAGGCGCGCGAAGTCGACCCCGCCGCCGTCGTCCTTCACCTCGACCCGCACGGCGGCGTCGGTCTGGACCACGGTCACCGCCACCGTCCCGCGCGCGGGCTTGCCGCGGCGGGCGCGGACGTCCGCCGGCTCGATGCCGTGATCGACGGCGTTGCGCACGAGGTGCAGGAGCGCCGGCTCCAGGCGGCGCTCCACCGCCGCGTCGAGGAGCCCCGTCCCCTCGACCCGCGCCTCGACGTCCTTGCCCAGCATGCGCGCCGCGCTCCGGGCGGCGAGCGACACCTGGTTCAGGAGGCGCTCGGTGCGCACCACCGACGCCGCGCGGACCACCTCGTCGAGCTCGCCGAGCGCGCGCCCGGACGCGAACTCGTTGCTCGACCAGTCCGCCCGCACGGCGCCGAGCAGGCGCTCGATCTCCGCGCCGTAGCCGAGCGTCTTCGTGATGCGCTCGGCGACCCGGTCCGCCGCCGCCCCCCGGGGGTCGATCTCCACGAGCAGCGCGCGGAGCATGCGCTGGGCCTCGCGGAGCCTCCGCTGGAGGACCTCCCGCTCGCCGTGGAGCCGCTGCAGCTCGTGCAAGCGCGCCCCGACCGCCTCCGCGTCGAGGACCGCGGGCCGGGCGGCCTGGTCCGGCGGCGCGGCCGGGTCCAGCCGCGGCGGCAGGGCGCTCTCGGTCATGGGGGCCGCGGGTACCCCGGTGGGCGAGCGCCCGCTCGTGAGCTCCGCGTGTGCCGCGCGGAGGGTCTCCTTCACGACGTCGAGGTCCGGCGCGGCCTCCTCGCCGGCGCTCGCCGACAGGAGCCCGAGCGCCTCCAGCGCGCCGAGGACGCTGTCGCCGGTGAGCTGCGTGGGGCGCCCGCCGCCCCGCACCGCGTCGATGACGGTCTCGGCCAGCTCGGCGAGGTCGCCGCACGCGGCGAGCTCCAGCATGTGCGCCTCGCCCTTCAGCGTGTGCAGGAGCCGGCGCAGGACCGGCAGGTTGCCGCTCTGGCCCTGCTCGTAGCCGAGCCAGAGGTCCGTCGCCTGGGCCACGCGGTCCGGCATGGCCCGGTGGAACGTGGCGACGAGGTCAGCCCGGCTCCTCATCCGCGTCCGCCTCTGCGATGGCCGGCTTCTCGCGCTTCGCACCGGCCGCCTTGACCCGGAAGGCCCTCGCCGTCGCCTTGAGCGCGTGCGACAGCTGGAGCAGCGACTCGGCCGAGCGCGTCGCGTCCGCGCTGCTCGTCAGCGTGTCGTTCACCGCGCCGACGATATCGACGATCGCGGTCTTCACCTGCGCCGTCCCCTCGCGCTGGTGGTCCACGGCGTCCGAGATCTTCGCGGCGGCCGCGGCCGTGTCGCGGGCCAGCTTGATGCCGTCCTCGGTCGCGAGCACGGACGCGTGGGAGGCCGCGTGCATGTCCGCCACGAGCTTGCGGATGTCGCGCACCGAGTCCATCACGTGCTCGGACAGGCGGCGCATCTCGGCGGCCACGAGCGAGAACCCGCGCCCCACCTCGCCGGCCTTCGTGCCCTCGAGCGCGGCGTTCAGCGCGAGCAGGTCCGACTTGTCGGCGATGCTCTGGATCAGCGACAGGATCTCGCCGATGCGGTCCGAGTGGGAGCTGACGAGGCGCGTCTGCTCCGCGGTGTGCTGGACGCTGACGAGGCTCCGCTGCGCCATCTCGTGCACGGTCGTCGCGTCCTTCGCGATGTGATCCGCGCTGCCGGTCAGGGCCTCCACGGTCCTCCGGATCTCCTCGAGCGCCGCGTTCTGCTGGTTGGCGGTCGTCTCCTGCTCGCGCACCGACGAGAACATCCCGGCGGCGGCCGAGGCGACCTCCGACGAGGTGTTGCCGATGCGCGTGGCGAGCTCCTGGAGGCTCGCCACCATGGCCCGGAACGCGGCGAACAGCTCCCCGTCGCCGGTGATCTTGCAGGTGAAATCGCCGCCCGCGACCCGCGCAGCCGTCTCCTGGAGCTCGCGCAGCTGGGTGTTCATCCGCTCGAACGCGCTGGCCATGTCGCCGAGCTCGTCGTCGGAGATCCTGAGCGACAGCCGCGCCGAGACGTCGCCGCGGGCGATGCGGTCCGCCGCCTCCTTGATGTGCGCCATCGAGCGCGTCATGCGCGCCGAGATGACCCACGCCAGGCCCAGGCCGAGCAGCATGATCCCCGCCGACTGGAGGGCGATGGTCCGGCGCGAGTCGGCGCGGCGCTGGGCGATCCGGTCGCTGCGCAGCCCCACGGCGAGCGTCCCGAGCTGGCGATCGCCGTTCCGCGAGCGGATCGGGGCCTCGCTGACGACGACGCTGGCGTCGCCCTCGCCCTGCGCGCCCTGCGCGCTCGCGGGCGCCTGCACCGTGCCGATCGCGGCGATGCGCTCTCCCTTGGCGTCGTAGACGGACACCCAGCTCACCAGGGGATCCGTCATCGCGGCCCGCAGGGTGTCCGGGAAGGTCTCCGGCGGCTGCTCGAGGTCCATGGCCACGCCGATGGGCTCCTTCAGCATCGTGGCGAGGATCCCGGCGCGCTCGCGCAGCTCGGCCTCGCTCGCCCGCGCCGTGCGGTCGGGGATCAGCCACAGATCGAGCGCCGACAGCACGATGGCCACCGACGCGACGAGGGCGGCGATCTTCCAGCGGATGGAGCGAAAGTTGAACATGGTGGCTGAGGGAGGATCGGTGAGGGACGCTGGAGGAGAGATCGTGCGTGGTGAACCGTGAGTCGTGAACCGTGAGAGAGACGCGCCGTGTCGGGCGGCCGACGTCGCGAGGGCGTCAGTCGACGATGCGGGCGAGCCGGAGGAACTGCGGGTCGAAGCGGAGGCCGATGGCGTTGGCGTGCTTCACGTTCAGCAGGAGCTCGGGCTTGGCGCCGGCCAGCCCCACGGCCACGGCGCAGCCGCGCTTCGTGTCGTCGCCGTCGCCGCATACGACGATGCGGACCACGGCGCCCTCGCGGGACGGGACGTCCGGGATGGCCGCGGCCAGCCCGCGCGCCACATAGACCACCTCGGCGCCGCCGGCGCGCAGCGCCTCCTGCAGCTGGGCCCTTCCGCTGTACGTCACGCGCAGGACGCTCGCCGGCCGGCTGGCCACGGTCGTCTTCGCGGCCAGCTTCGAGAGCACGGCCGCCATCGCGTTCGCGTCCTCCGCGCTCTCGCCCGACTCCCCGCCGACGACGGCGAGCACGGCCGGGCCCTTCCGGCTCGCGAACCCGCGCTCGTAGCCGATCGAGCGCAGGAGGATGGCGCCTCGCAGCTCGTACGGGACGGACGCGGCGGAGCGGCCCTCGGCGCTCGCGGTGGTGACGAGCAGGAGGGCCATCAGCATTCGAATCGAAGAGCTCGGAGACACCATGTTTCTCGGGTCAGCCTTGAACGACCTCGGACGGGTCCTCGATGGGCGCCGCATCAGGCGCCGGCGTCGGGGAGGCGGCGGGCGTCGATCACCCAGTGCAGCGCGCCGTCGATCTCGGCGAGCCCGACGACGTGGGGCATGGCCAGGAGCTCCGCGAGGAGCTCCGGCAGCGGCCACACGTGCTCCCGGTCGACCTCCACGAGCCTGGGGAACGCGCAGGCGATCGCCTGGGCGCCGCCGCCGGTCGACAGGCGCACGCTCCGCGTCGCCGGCTCGGGCGCCGCGCGCGCCGCGCGATGCGGGCCAGCGTTCCCCGGGTCGGCGCTGCCCCAGAGACAGGCGCCGCGCTCTGGCGCGGGGCCGCCCTCGGCGAGGAGCACCTGCTGCGCTGGAAACGCGCATCGCAGCCCGGCGTGCAGCATGGCGACCACGGCCCCCACGTCAGCGCTCCTTGCCGGCGAGCCGCCGGACGAGGGCCGGCAGGCGATCGAGGTGGCTCTTCGAGAGGACCGCGTCCGCCTGGACCTCCATTTGCAGCTGCTCGAGCTCCTTCTCGGAGTGCCCGGACATCAGGATGACGCTGAGGTGCCCGAGCCGCTGGTTCTTCCGGAACAGGGTGAGCAGCCGGTCCCCGCGGATGGTGGGCATGAAGACGTCGAGGACGACGATGCGCGCCTGGTGCCGCACGATGGCCTGCGTCGCCCCGATGGGGGAGGGGAGCGCGATCACCTGGAAGCCGGCCGCGCCCAGCACGCGGCACACCTCTTCTCGGGCGATCTCGCTGTCGTCGATGACGAGCACGGGCGGGTTCGCCGGCACGCTCGACGGCGAGGACGCGCTCACCGAGGTCCCCGCCTCATCGACCGGATCGCTCGGCAGCCTGGGCTTCGTCGGGGGCGACCGGGAGCTCGGCTCGCTCATCGACTCGACCCGGCGGCCGGATCGCCGCGCGGCGCGACGGACGGCTGCGGCGCGCCCTCGGAAGCGTCGAGCAGATGGACCACGTCCAGAAAGGTTACTACCCCCTCGCTCGTGTCGACCACAGCTTTCGGCACGAGCTCGCCGAACACCTTGACCGCGGCCACACACCGCGTCTTGCCCGCGGGCAACCCCAGGTAGCCGCGCTGTGTGCGGCAGACGACGATGCGGAGCGGCGCGGCCGCCGGCTTGGCGAGCGGGGCCGATACGATCACGATGATCCTCCCCCGGTCCTGGAGGATGCCCATCACCCGCGGATCGGTGCGCGGCAGCGGCAGGGGCGTGCGCCACGCGATCACCTCTTCGACCTGCTGCGCCCTCAGGGCGAAGGTCACCGCGCCGAGCTCGAAGAGCAGGAGGTCGAGGACGGCCCTCTCGCGCGGCCCTTTGTCCGGGGCGTCGTCGCGCAGGTCGAGCAGCTCGTGAACCTGATTGAGCGCTTCGGACAAGGTGTTCTCCGGTTCATCACGAGGGCGAGGCGGCGTCAGTGAGCGACCTCGACAGAGGCGCCGACGTGGGGGCGGCCGGCGGCGAGGATCAACCGGCGCGCGTCGTAGGTCGGAGGAGGAACATTGTTGAAGGTGAGGTTCTTGCCGAACACCGAGACCCAGACGTGCTCCAGCGGCGAGAAGGAGACCGCCGCGTCGAGGTTGAACGCCGAGCGCGCGTACAGCCTGTCTCTCGGCGGCAGGTCGTCCGTGTCGCGGGCGGGCGCGTCCCGGGTGCCGTGGCTGTTCATGCCAGTCCGGAAGGTCGCCGCGAGGCCCGCCGTGAACCGGCTGGCGCTGTAGCTCAGGTGAGCTTTGACGAGGTGGATGGGGTAGTTGGCCCAGGCCTCGGCGTCCCAGCTGGTCAGGATGTGGATGGGGCTCTGCGCGCCGAACGGCCTCGTCACGCTGTACCACACGTCCCCCGCGAACCCGCCGCCGAGCTCTCCGAGCACGCCGAGCTCGCCGCCGAGGGCGTGGACGTCGGTGGTGCTGTTCGCGAAGCTGCCCCACCAGCCTCCGCTGGAGGGGTGTCTCGGGTTATTGACCACGTGCTCCTTGAAGTCGTCCGGCCGCACGAGGTCCCACGACACCCAGCCCAGGGTGTCCCTGTAGCGCTCGTAGAAGACGGCGACGTCGAGGACGAGGCGCTCGTCGAGCAGGCCCACGAGGTAGTCGAGCTCCACGAGGTGGGAGGACTCCGGCTTCAGCGCGGGCAGCGGCGCCATCGGCTCGTCCTCGAAGGCGGCGTTGAACTGCTCGAGCCAGTTGAAGTAGGCGGCGTCCGGGAAGCGGAACCCCTTCTGGTAAGACAGCTTGACGTTCTGCGTGTCGCTGATCGCATAGGCGGCCGCGACCCGGTAGGAGGGGCTGACCACCGGCGCGACCTCGCGGGAGCCGTTCCTCAGGACCAGCTCGCCGAAGCGCGCGTGATCGAAGCGCAGGCCTGCGGAGACCGTGAGATCGCGGAAGGTGGCGGTGCTCTCGGCGAAGGCGGCGAGCTCGGTCCACGAGAAGCGCTCCGGCGACTCGTAGGCGGCGCCGTGGATCCGCCCCCATCGGGACCTGTGACCGTCGAAGCGCTTGTGGCTCGCCGAGGCGCCGAGGGCGAGCTGGGTGTTCCGGATCGCCGTGGTCTTGTAGACGAGCTTGACGTCGCTGTGCTCCTCGCCGAGGCCCCCGGTCGACACGACCCCTTCGCCGGAGCCCGGTCCGGAGACCTTCTCCACCTCGTGGATGACCCAGTCGGCCGGGACGAGGGTGGTCTCGAAGGTCGAGAAGGTCGGGATCAGCTCGACCCTGTGCTCCTCGGACAGGCGGACGTGGAGCTCCGGCGTGACAGCGAGGCTCCGCTGCCGCACATGGCCGGTGTTGCTGTCGGCCCACTGGGCGATGATCTGGTCGACGGTCCTCGTCCGGTTCGGGACGTTGCTCATGATCGATGTCTGCGCGTAGTCGAGCCGCAGATCGACGCTGACGAGGCTGCGCTCGGAGCCGTAGCGGAAGCGGCCGAAGCCCTTGTAGCTCGGCTCTCCGAGGGCGTTGACGCGCGTGTGGTGCAGGAAGGGAGACGTCGTGACGCCGGCGTAGGCGCCGCCGTAGACCTCCGCCGTGTCCGGCCGGGGGGCCGCGGGCTTCTCCCCCTCGTTGCCGGCGGTTCCGAAGTAGAGGAAGTAATCGGCGTTGTGCTTCTCGCTGAGCAGGCCGCCATAGCTGGCCTCCAGGGTGCGCGTGTCGCCGGAGGCATAGGACGCCTTGCCCCAGAGCCCCGGGCGGGTGATCCCCGTGGGCCTGAGGACGTTGACGAAGCCGCTGATCGCGCCGGAGCCGTGGACGATGGCGCCGGGGCCGAGGATCACCTCCACCTTCTCGATGTCCCCGGTGAGCGGCACGGCCAGCGTGCTCCCGATGGCGCCGAAATGGGCGCGCATGTTCGTGTTCACGCCGTCGTGCATCACGAGCGTCTTGGCGTTGTTGTCGATGAGCACCCCGCGCACGCCGATGAGGCGCGAGGTGCGCTCGTGCTCGCCGATCACGACGCCGGGCTGGTGGGCCTGCAGGAGGTCGTCGAGCGAGCGGACGCCATAGAGCTTCAGCGTGCGCGCGTCGTAGAGGCGCGCCTGCCCTGTCGACGACTTGCTCTCGGTCTCGAAGAAGCCGGCCGAGGAGACCTTCACGCTGAGCAGCTCCTCGAGATCGAGTGAGAGGAACCGCCCCTCACCGCCGGCATCGCCTCCGGCCGGCGCCCCGCGCGCGGGCTCCTGCGCCCGCGAGGCGCCGGTCACCCCCATCGGAGCGAGGAGCGAGCAGAGGAGCAGAGCCGACCTTCGCATAGAATCCCCCCATCGTTCGAACACCGGGCAAGAGCGCGCAGGGAGGGTCTCGGGCGAGCCTGCGTGCCGGTCGCCTGATGTCCTCTGAAGGTCGCCTGGACCGCCGGCGACCTGCTGCGCGCGGCGGTGCGTGGGTGTAGGGAGCGCGCGCTGCCCGGTATTTCCCCCACGACGGTTACCGTGGTTTGCGCGCTGTCTTGCTATGTTGTGCGAACGTCCAGGATGCTACACGAACGCGCGGATCCGTCAACGGCGTGTCAGCGCCCGGCGACCCAGTAATGAAAGGCGTGGAATCCGGAGCCACGCCGCAGGGTTATCGCGATCGGGGTCGGCCCGGAGAGGCGCGCGGCGGGGAGGGGGAGCGCGCGCTCGACCCAGGCTCCGGCCGGCACATCGACGGTCCCGGCCTCCTCGCCTGCCACGGAGACCGCGAGCTCGGCGCCGTCGTCCGAGGCGACCCGGAGCACGAGGCGCGCCTCGGTGGGGGGCGCGGCGAGGTGGGCGACGAAGCGGTCGGCGGTCCGGTGGTACCGGCCGCCGTCGGCGATCTCGGCGCGGGTGGGGTCGAGCTCTCCGGGCGCGTCGCTCTCGGGGGCGGCGAGCGAGAGCGCCACGTTGCGCTGGTCGGCGAGCGGCTCGAGCTCGTAGGCATGCGCCGACTCGGACTCGAGGTCCGAGACGTCGAGCTCGTCGAGGATCTTCTCGCCGGGCACGGACCGCACCGGCAGCGCCCCGGAGCCGAGGAGGTCCCAGCGCGCCTCGTAGGCGACCATCGTGGTGCCGCCGAGGATGGACTGATCCTCGACGGTGGCGTCGATGAGCTCGCGGCCGAGCACCGGCGCGCAGGCCATCCAGTGCGGGTAGACGATGAAGTGCGTCGGCCGGCGCTCCGGGGGCAGCGTCTCGTAGTGCTCGAACCTGGAGCCGGCGCCCGCCACCCAGTAGCGCGCCTCGCCCTCGGTCGTCAGGCCGACGACGTCGAAGGTGCTGCGGCCGCCGAGGTAGGCGAGCGCGCCGGTGTCGTTGACGCCGATCCTGGCGTCCGAGGGCAGGTGGAGCGCGGCCCAGCGGCCGAGCCAGACCTGCTGCCGATCGATGGCGCGCGCCGAGTTGGCGAGGTCGTCGATGGCCCACGGGAGCCGCGCGGCCAGGGCGCCGGCAAACGCGCCGGCGACGAGGGGCGTGACGTGGTGGAGCGAGGGCCGGAGGCGCTGGGCGGCGTCGCCGAGCTCGCGCGCGAGGCACGCGGCCATGACGATCCACGCCGGGGCGAAGGGCCAGACGTAGCGCACGCGATTCCAGAGGAAGCTCAGGTACGTGCAGGGCAGCAGCGCGCCGAGCGCGAGGACGGCCACGACCGCGGCGTGGACGGGCCGGCCCCGCCGGTGCGCCGCCACGGCGAGCGCGACGGCGCCGAGGGCGATGACGACGGCGGAGCCCTCGGGGAGGAAGACGGTGGTCCACCGGCCGCCGTCGATCACGTCGGTCACGAGCAGCCGGACGTTCTTGAGGACGGCGGCCCGGAGCGTCGGTCCGTCGTAGTTGGGGTTGCCGAGCAGCCACTTGACGGTGGTCGTCGACGAGGTCGAGTGGCCCGCGAACAGCTGGTTCAAGGCGGGGACGACGAGCGGGCCGAGGAGCGGCGCGAGGACGAGGAGGCGCCCGTCGAGGAGGCGGAGGGCGCGGCGGCCATGGGAGGGCGGCGGGAGGGGGGCGGCGGGAGGGGCGGGAGGGGGGCGGCGCGCCGCCGCGACGGCGAGCGCGAGCGCGGCGATCAGGGAGGCGAGGGCGCCTTCGGGGCGGAGCAGGGGCGCCGCGAAGCCGGCGAGCGCGAGGGCGCGGGCGGCGGAGCCGGGAGGCGGCACGGCGGGGCCGGAGGGCGGCGCGGGCTGTGCGCCGTCCGCGGCGGGCTCCGGCGGATCCGGCTCGCAGAGGGCGGCGGCCAGGCGGGCGGTGCGGGTGAGGATCCAGGCGAAGGCGACCGTCTCCATGCCGCTCCAGGCGAACCAGGCGAACGCCGCGAACCCGGCGCACATCGCGCCGGCGCCGGCGGCCGCCGCGGGGCCGGCCAGGGGGCGCGCGAGGCGCGCGGTCTCGACGGCGAGGGCGGCGTGGAACACGAGCCCGAGCGCCCAGATCGCATAGACGAGCGAGAGATCCCGCAGGCCGAGCGCGTGGAAGGGGGCGAGCAGCACGGGCCAGAGCAGGCTCGTGGCGCCGGTCGAGTACCCGTCGCCGGCGACGAAGCTGAAGAAGCCGCCCTCGGCGAGCCGCCGGGCGTACTGCATGTGGATGAACGCATCGTCGAGCGGCAGGGCCGGGCGCCCCGCCTGCTCGAGGACCGCCCGGATGCACACCGCGCCGAGCGCGCCGCTCGCCGCGAGCGCGGGCGCGTAGGGGAGGGCGCGCGCGGCGAGGGCGCGCAGCGGGGAGGGGGCTTGGGGCGCCGCCATGGGGCCCGACGAATACCACCGCGCCCCGCCCGGAGGGCCTCGATTTCCCGCGCGTGCGCGGCCGTCATTTGGTAGAGCGCCGGGGCTCCATGGTCTTCCAGCCGCGCCCGAACCACCCCTACGCCGACGCGCCCCGCTTCCCCGACGGGGACGACGTTTCCATCGACGAGCTGCTCCCGGGCACCGGCCCCGTCGAGATCGAGATCGGCCCCGGCCGCGGCGGCTTCCTGTTCGAGCGCGCGGCGGCGAGCCCCGAGGCGCGGCTGCTCGGGCTGGAGATCCGCCTGAAGTGGTCGGCGATCGTCGACGAGCGCCTGAGGAAGGTCGGGCTGGGCGGCCGCGTGCGGGCGCTGAACGCCGACGCGCGCGAGGCGCTCGCGCGGCTCCGGCCTGACGCGTCGATCGCGCGCTTTTACCTGCACTTTCCGGATCCGTGGTGGAAGAAGCGCCACGAGAAGCGCCTCGTGATGGGCCCGGCGTTGCTCGACAGCATCGCGCGCCTGCTGGTGGACGGCGGCGAGCTCTTCGTGCAGACCGACGTCGAGGAGCGCGCCGCGCTCTACGCCGAGCAGATCGGCGCGCACCCGGCGTTCGAGCCGGCGGGCGACGCGCCCGGCTCGCCGCACCTCGGCGAGAACCCGTACGGCGCGAGGAGCCCGCGCGAGCACCACGCCATCGCCGATGGGCTGCCGGTGGGCCGGCTGCTCTACCGGCGGCGGCCGCGCGAAGCTGGGGCCGGGGCGCCGCCGGGCGGCGGATAGGCCCTCTCGGACACCGTACTCTCCTGAGAATTTTTACTGGAGGGGACCGCTCGCATCCCGGTCTCTCTCGCCTGCTGGATACTGCGGTGGTGGGCCGTCCGTCACCCCATCGTGTGCGGCCATCTCTTTTTCGAAAGAAGCCTCCTGTCGCACTGGCGATCTCGATCTCCTCAAGCCGGAGCCCGCGGAGATCCTCAAGCTACACGGCGGGAGCATGCGAGGCAGGGTCGGAGACGACGCGCGCGGGGGGGAGGGAGAGCCCCGCGCGCGGTACCGACCACGCGAGGATGGGGTCTACAGAACGGATACGTGCGTCCCGTGTCGTCACCGGGGCCGACCTCGGTGCCGCCGCCTCCGCCCACGATGAACGCCTGGGTGCTCCGCCGCGCCTCGCCGACGCTCGTGGCCATCTACGTCTTCCTCCGGCCGCCCCTGGCCGCCGAGCCAGCAGCCGGCCGGCAGCGGCTCCATCAAGACATGAGCCTCCGAGCCCACAAGTCGCGCGCGACTCGCGCCCTCGTCGCAAGGCCCGAGCAGGCCGAGATTGCGGGCGATCGCGCCCGAGAGGTAAGGCGCTTGACAGCCGAAACCGGGTACGTGACGATGCGGTCGAGGTCAGCGACGACGCGTTAACGCACTCACGCCGGGGGGAACGGCAGCGCTCCCACGCAGGCGCTCAGGGGAGGTGAAGGGATGGGGACCGAGCAGCCGTCGCCCGGGCTCGTGCTCGTTGCCGACGACGTACTCGTGAACCTCGAGGTGCTCTCACGCACGCTTGAGTCGGCAGGGATCGAGGTCAGCATTGCGACCGACGGCCCCATGGTGCTCGAACGCCTGGAATACGAGACGCCCGACCTCATCCTGCTCGACGTCACCATGCCGGGCATGACGGGCTTCGACGTCTGCGAGCGGCTGAAATCGAGCCCGGCGACCGCCGATATCCCCGTCATCTTCACCACCGCGCACGTCGCGATGTCGGACAAGCTGCGCGGGTTTCGCCTCGGCGCGGTCGACTACGTGACCAAGCCGTTCGAGCGCGACGAGCTCCTCGCGCGCGTGAAGACGCAGCTGGCGCTCCGGCGCGCCCTGACGTCGCTGGCCAGGAAGAACGCCGAGCTCGAGAACGAGATCGAGGTGCGCGCCGCCGCACAGACGGAGTTCGTCCGCCTGGCCGACGAGCTCGAGCGGCGGGTGGAGGAGCGGACTGAGGCGCTCGCCCGGGCGGTCGCGGAGCTCGAGCGAGCCAAGGAGTCGCTCGAAGAGACGGTGGCGCGGCGCACCCGCGAGCTGCAGCGCGCGAACGAGCGGCTCGAGCGCGAGCTCACCGAGCGAGCGGCGCTCGAGGAGGCCCGCTCCGCGCTCCAGGCGCAGATCATCGCGGCGCAGGCGGCGCGGCTGGCCGAGCTGTCGACGCCCATCATCCCCATCAGCGACCAGGTCCTGGTCATGCCCCTCATCGGCATGGTCGACGAGGAGCGCGCGCAGGGCATGGTCGACGCGGCGACGATGGGGGTGAGCGCGCGCAGGGCGGCGGTCATGATCCTCGACATCACCGGCGTGTCGCGGGTCGACGCGCGCGTGGCCGAGGCGCTTGTGAGGGCGGCTCGAGCGGTGCGCTTGCTCGGCGCGCGGGTCGTGATCACCGGCATCCGCCCCGAGGTCGCGCGGGAGCTTGTGGCGCTCGGCGCCGAGATGACCGAGATGGTGACGCAGAGCACGCTCCAGGGCGGCATCGCCTACGCCATGAGCAAGACCCGCTCGCCGCCGCGCCGCGCGGCCAACTCCGCGGCGCGCGGGTGATGCGGCTCCGGTGGGCGTCTGAGACCGGTTGAACCATACTCCGCGTCGAGGAGCAGGTGCGTACATGGACTTCGACGTCGACTTCGCGATCGTGGGCTCCGGCTTCGGGGGCAGCGTCTCGGCGCTGCGCCTCGCCGAGAAGGGCTACAAGGTCACGGTGCTCGAGTGCGGCAAGCGGTGGCACAAGGAGGATTTTCCGAAAACCAACTGGAATGTCCGGAAGTTCCTCTGGGCGCCCAGGCTGCTGTGTCACGGAATCCAGCGGCTGACCCTGCTCCGCGACACGCTCATCCTCTCGGGCGCGGGCGTGGGCGGCGGCTCGCTCGTCTACGCCAACACCCTCCTCGTGCCACCGCCCGAGGCCTTCACCAGCCCGGGTTGGCCCGCCGGCACGAGCTGGCGCGACGAGCTGATGCCCTTCTACGAGACCGCGAAGCGCATGCTCGGTGTGACCGCGAACCCGAAGCTCTGGCCGGCGGACCATCAGCTCCGGCAGATCGCCGGCGAGATGGGCCGCGCGGACACGTTCCACGTCACCAACGTGGCCGTGCTCTTCGCGAAGGAGGGCGAGCAGGAGGGGCAGCGCGTGCCCGATCCGTTCTTCGGCGGCGAGGGGCCGGAGCGCGCCACGTGCGTCCACTGCGGCGGCTGCATGGTGGGCTGTCGCTTCGGCGCCAAGAACACGCTCGATCTCAACTACCTTTACCTGGCCGAGAAGAAGGGTTGCACCATCCAGCCCGAGACCATGGTCACCGCCATCGACGCGCTCCCGGGTGGCGGCTACGAGCTCACGCTGGAGCGCTCCACCGCGGTGTTCGGCAAGCGGCGACGCACGCTCCGGGCGCGCGGGGTGGTGCTCAGCGCCGGCGTGCTGGGCACGGTGAAGCTCCTGCTCGAGGCGAGGGCCGAGGGCCGTTTACCGCACCTCTCCGGGCAACTCGGCAACTACGTGCGCACCAACAGCGAGGTCATCCTCGCGGTGACCGCCAGGGACGACCGGGTCGACTACTCCCGCGGCATCGCGATCGCGAGCGGCATCTACCCGGACGCGCGCACGCACATCGAGCCGGTGCGCTACCCGGCCGGCTCCGACGTGATGGGCGCGCTGGGCACCGTGCTCACCGACGACGGGCCGGGGCTGCCGCGCTGGCTGCGCTGGCTCGGCCGGCGGCTGCTCCACCCCATCGATCTGATCTTCGGGCTCCTGCCGTTCAAGTTCGCGAGGCGCTCCACGATCCTCCTCGTGATGCAGACGGTGGACAACTACATGCAGCTCGTCTGGAAGCGCGGCGGCATGACCACGCACAGGCCGCCCGACCAGCCGAAGCCCCCGGCGTACATCCCCATCGCCAACGAGGTCGGCAGGCGGCTCGGCGTGCTGATGAACGGCACCCCGCGCAGCGCCATCAACGAGGCCGTGCTCAACGTCCCGACCACCGCGCACATCCTCGGCGGCTGCGCCATCGCCGACAGCCCGGAGCGCGGGGTGATCGACCAGCGCAACCAGGTGTTCGGCCACGAGGACCTGTATGTGGTCGACGGCTCGATGGTGCCCTCGAACCTGGGCGTGAACCCGTCGCTCACCATCACCGCCATGGCCGAACGGGCGATGAGCAAGATGCCTCTCCGGCGCGACAACCCCGCCTTCACCGGGGCGCCGACGGGGCTCGATGCGGCGGCGTCCACAGAGCACGTCCACCTCTGAGCAGGCCTGCCCACCTCTGAGCAGGCCTACCCACCCCTGAGCAGGCCTACGGCAGCTCCGCCAGGGAGCCCTTCTTGTTCCTCGGTGCGATCCAACCCATGGGCCGCATGGGACTCATGCATCAGGTGCATGGTGCATGTCATCGCCTCGAATAACGTGAACAGCGGCGGATGAAGAGAGCCGCCAAGGCGTCGAGCACGCCAAGAGGGTCAAAAAGCTCTCTTCTTGGCGCCCGTGGCGTCTTGGCGGCTCAAACGCTCCTCGCAGAAGCACCGCTATGCTCGATGTAAGGAACGCACCGCCAGCAAGGCTTCCGCTGAAGTGAGGTCGAGCCCGATACTGGATTACATCCTGCTACCTGAGGCGCAGGTTCTGCGACAGCAGCAGTGTTCGGTCGCATGACAAAGGACGTCGGCGTGTCATCCTGCCTCACCGGGGCAAAATTGCCTCACCGCGGCATTGTAAAATTCCAGCGGAACTTTTCAAGTAATGAGGAGGATGCTTCTGTGAGAGTTCGAGCCTGCATCACCGGGTTGCTCCTCGTCGCCGGCTGCACCGGCGAGCTCGGCGGAACGACGGATGGCGGCAGGGATTGGGGCCCGGTGGCGCTCCCGCCGCCCGTCAACATTCCTCCGGTCAACATCGATTGCACCCACGTCGGGAGCGGCAGGGACTACCAGGTCGGCCCCGGCAAGGAGTTCGAGGCGATCGGCGACGTGCCGCTCGAGTCGCTCGTCGCCGGCGACACGGTGCGCGTCTTCTGGCGCGCCGAAGGGTACCACGAGAAGATCATGCTCGGCGGCCAGGGGACCGCCGAGCAGCCGATCCGGCTCTGCGGCGTCTCGGGGCCGAACGGCGAGCTGCCGGTGATCGACGGCGAGGACGCCACCACCCGGCCCGAGCTCGATTTCCCCTTCGACGGCCACCAGGTGAGGGGGCTCATCGTCGTCGGGCACAAGCACGACGACCCGTACGATCTCGAGCCGAGCCACATCACGATCGAGGGGCTCGAGATCAAGAACGCTTCGACCCCCTTCCGCTTCACCGACAAGGCGGGGTCGACGGCGTCCTACGCGCGCAACGCGGCAGGCGTCTTCGTGGAGCGCGGCGACCACGTGACCGTCCGCGGCTGCGAGGTGCACGAGAACGCCAACGGCCTCTTCATCGGCACGGCCGGCGGGGACATCCTCACCACGAACGTGCTCATCGAGTCGAACTACATCCACGACAACGGCAGCCTCTCGGATTACAACGAGCACAACGTCTACAACGAGGCGTCGAACGTCATCTATCAGTTCAACCGCTTCGGCCCCACGCGCGGCGGCAACGGCAACAACATCAAGGAGCGCTCGGCCGGCGTCGTGATCCGGTACAACTGGATCGAGGACGGCGCCCACCTGATCGACCTCGTCGACGCGCAGGAGGCGACCGACTCGGTCGCGATGCCGTCGTTCCACGAGACCTTCATCTACGGCAACGTGCTCCTGCGCACCGGCTACGGCCCGTCGATGATCCACTATGGCGGGGACAGCGGGCAGACCGAGTACTACCGGAAGGGCACGCTCCGCTTCTTCGCCAACACCGTCTTCGTCAAGAACGAGACGTACCGGGATTACGAGCGCTCTGCGGTGTTCGAGGCCTCGACCAACGACGAGCGGATCGACGCGCGCAACAACGTGTTCGCCAGCAGCCACGAGCCGACGTCCCTCCGCGCGGTCACCTTCCTCGGGGACCGCGACGACGTGGCGTCCGGGGTCCTCCTCCTCGCCGGGAACTGGGTGAGGCAGGGGTGGACCGCGTTCGACCCCGTGCCGGGCCCGAGGCTGCTCGGGCGGGTGGACGGCCTGGACAGCTCGATCTTCGGCGTCGACCCGGCGTTCGCCTCGGCGGCATCCCACGATTTCATCCCGGCCACGGGCGCGCCGCTCATCGGCGCCGGCGCGGCGCTCGACGGCCTCCCCCCAGTCGACCACCAGTACTCGCTGCACCAGCAGGCCGAGCCGCGCAACGACGGCCCGACGCTCACCATCGGCGCGTTCGCGCAGTAGCCGGCCGAGCGCGCTCGAGCTCATCGCCCCGGCCGCGTCGCGCGCGACCGGGGCGCGCTCGGAGGCCGGCGGCGAAGAGCGCCCAGTCGCGCAGGCGGCTGGCCCGGGGGGAGAGCACGGGCGCAGGATCGGACGGGAAGGTCACCGCAATGTCACGGGTCGGGGAGAGGTGAGCCGCCCGCTCGCCGGCACCACGACAGCGTCGCCGGCGCCTTCACCGGGCGCGCGGCGTCCGCCGAGCGTGCAGGCTCAGATCCACTTCTGCGTGGCGGGATCCCAGCGCTTCCACGCCCCGCGGACGTCCCGGTAGATCTCGCTCTCCCCGCGGAGGGTGCGGAACCGCTCGCTCCCGACCTCCAGCGCGCCGCTGTTCTCCGCGTGATCGGTCAGCGCCTCGGCGGCGTCGATGCTCCGCATGTCGGCGACGAGCTCTTCCCCGTTCGCCTCGATCACCACATAGCCGTGGGCATAGCTGTTGGCGTGAGCGAGGTGGGGGTTCACCTTCGTCTCGGTCGACATGAGCAGACTGTCGATGCCGGCGGCGAGCAGCGTGGCCCCCGGGATCGTGCTCAGCACCGGATCGCCGGCCAGCTGGCTCAGCAGGATCTCGCGGAAGGACGCCGACGAGACCGCGCCGCCCACGAACTCGACGATCTTCTTCGAGGGATCGCCGCTGAGGCCCGCCGTCCCCGCGTAGAAGGCGTGGATGTCGCCGGTGATCGCCACGACGCCGCCCAGCTCGGCGAGCCGCTCGAGGAGCTCATTCCGCTTGCTGGGGAACCCGTCCCAGGTATCAGCGTTCATGATGAAGCGACGCTTGAACTGCTCGGGGACGTTGTAGGGGCCGAGATCGACTGCGAGCGGGAGGAGGCAGAGCGCGTTGCCCCAGACCTTCCAGGTCGCCCTCGAGCGTTCCATGGTGTCGAGGAACCAGGACTCCTGCGCGGCGCCCATCATGTCCTCGCTCGCGCCCTGCGTCTCCTTGTAGCGGATGGCAGCGTAGACATCGAAGGTGTCCTTGATCGTGAGGTAGCGAGCCCCGATCGAGCCGTGGGCGCTGAACTTGCCGAGATCCACGTACGCGATGCCCCGGTCGAAGAAGTTCGCATCCATGGGGCCGATGAGCGGGATCTGCATGTCCTCCGGCAGGCCCTCGTTCACGCCGGCGACGATCTGGTTGATGACGAGGACGCTGATCTTCCCCGTCACCTCGGCGGCGTCGTAACCGGCGGCCTCCGCGGCCCCCTTGAGGACCGAGGCGTAGATGCCCGCGGCGTACGTCTCGATGTTGTCCACGTACGGCATGGCGAGCTCGGGGACCTCCCCGAGCTCGGCCACGAGCTTTCCATGATCGAGCACCACCGTGCCGGGGAAGGCGCCCTCGGGGATGAGGTGATCCGGCCGGTAGCTGCGCAGGTCCGTCATCACCAGGTGGACGTGCTGGCCGAACACGAAGTCGCGGTAGATGCGGAAATTGTCCGGGAGCGAGGCGCCGGGGTCCTGCTCGACGTCGTCGCCGTAATCGACCGGCTGGTACTCGAACCAGGCCTGGCTGGCGGCCTTGCGGCGCTCCACGTCGGTCTCGTCCTTCCGGTCGTCGAAGTAGGTGGCCGTCGCGCCGAACGCGTCGTTCGAGAACTCGTGATCATCCCACGTGGCGATCATCGGGAAGCTCTCGTGGACCTCCTGGAGGCTCGCGTCGGAGCGATAGGTCCTGTAGAGCTCCCGGTAGTTGCTGAGCGACCTGGCCGCGTGAAAGGCGGTATCGCCCTCGCCGAGGGCGATGGCGCCGGCCGCGTCGGTGAAGACGACGCGGCGCCCGCCGGTGCTCTGGAAGCCGGGATCGCCGGTCGTCTCGTAGATGTAGTCGCCGAGGTGGACGAAGAAGTCGAGCTCCTCCCGGGCGAGCGCCAGGTAGGTATTGTAGAACCGTCCGATGTAATCCTGGCACGACACGTAGGCGAACCGGACCTTGACGTCGGCCCCCTCGGCCGGCGCGGTCTTGGTGCGCCCCACGCGAGACACGTAGCCCGTGTCGCCCTTCACGTAGACGAAACGGTAGTAGTAGACCGCGCCCGCCGACAGGCCGCGGACCTTCACCTTGACGCAGTGATCGTGCCTCGCGAGCGCCTTCACCTTCGCCTGCCCGGCGTCGAGCGCCACCCGCTGCGTGAAGCCGGCGTCGGTCGCGACCTCGACCTCGAGCTCCAGATCCTCCTCGCCGTCCTGCACGCGGGCCCAGAGGACGACGCTGCCGGGGCGCGGGTCGCCGGAGGCGATCGACTGGGGGAAGTACGCCGAGCCGTCGGTGAGCTCGCGCTCGGGCTCGGCGCCGAGCGGATTGACGATCTCGGGGTCGCCGCCGCAGGCCGGGACGACCAGCGCCCCCGCGGTGACGAGGGTCGCTCGAAGGAAATCTCTGCGGTTCAGCATCGGGCATTCAGGGAATCCTGGAACTTTCTCCGGTGTCAACCTCCTTGTGGAGCTCGCCGTGCGAACCGCCACGCGCGAGCGCGTGACGAGGACCTCGACGGGCAGGCGCCGATCCGAGCGCCGTTCGACGCGCGCGGGCAGGCGGTCGACGAGGGCATCCTCCGCGAGCTCTGCCTTCGCGATCGCGCGCCGCACGCGCGCGCGAGATGGGTGAGATGATGAAGCGAGCGCAGGTCTGTCAAGATCCTCGACGGCCGGCAAAACAGCTGTAAATGTGAACAAGCCAGCTGGTCTGAATCATAGTCAGCGTCGGAGGTCCGATGCTGGCGCAGCGCGTCTCAGCGGCCGGGCGTGGAACGCCCGCCCGGCCGGTGGCGCCCACAAGGGGGCAGATGTCGATTGACGTGGGTGAGCGTGGCGCGGTGTGCTCGCGCATCTCGTCCGAGAACATCATTGCCCCATAAAGGATCGATGAGCTACGCTGTGCGCTTAGTATGGTGCGTCGCCGGGACATCACCAGCGATCGTCAGTCCGAGGCGCGGCCTGGGCCCAGCATCCATGAGCGCCTGGGCATCGAGCAGCGCGCCCCGAGCTCCTCGCAGCGACCTGCGCCGCCGTCCGTGCCCGGGCGTTCCAGCCCGCCCAGCGAGCCGTCGCCTACTTCCCGGCCGCCTCCGTCGCGCAAGGTGCGGACGATCGACGTCCTGGTTCAAGGCGCGACCGTGGAGCTCTTTCACTTTTACGGAGTCGCCATCGCGCCGGCCGACACCGGAGATAGCCGCGAGGAAGCGCGCCTTCACGGCGATCCCGCGAGCATGGTCGAGTTCTCGGCGCGCGGCTTCTCCGGCGTGCTGGCCCTGTCCGCGCACCCTGGCGTGTTTCGCTCCATGACCGAGGTGCCGCCCATGGTCGACGGCGTCGGCGACTGGATGCGCGAGGTGGCCAATCAGCTCATGGGCAAGGTGAAGAGCCGCCTCGCCCGGTTCCAGATAGCGCTCCACGCCGAGCTGCCGCAGCTGCGCCACCCGAGCGACGTGGAGCGCCGGACCCGGAGCTGCAAGCAGCAGTTCTGCTACTCTTTCAGGACGTTGAAGGGCGAGGTGCTCGTCACGTTGAGCGGCGACTTCGACGAGAGCTCCCTTGTGTTCTCGAACGCGTCCCCGCTCCCCCTCGACGGCAAAATCATCCTCTTCTGAGCGGCGGGCGCCCGCTTCGGATACGGGCCCATCTCGGCGCTTTCGGTGCTCAGCGCACTGGAGTGCGCTTGCGCGCCGAAAACGCCGAGCTGGACCCGTCTCCTGTGCGGGCGACCGCCGCTCGGAGGCGCATGCACAGAAGGACGGCCGAGGTTGGCGAAGGAGCGTGGGGCGCAGCGAAGCGGATAAAGCAAGAGACGCCAGGACGTCAGAAGGACCAGAGATTTGTCGTCCTGGCGGCGGGACGGTCGACTCCTTCCCATTCGGACTCGACTCTAGAATACCGAACAGGTTGAATGGCTGCGAGAAAGAGAGATTTTGAACCACTGAGGCACGGAGGGCGCAGAGGAGAGAAATGAACGTGCCATCCCCCTGCCTCTCCTCTGTGTCCTCTGCGACTCCGTGGTTCATTCTCGGTCTTCTAGCGAATCGGTGCTCTAGGCGCCGTCGCCGCCGGTGCCCGCGGCGCCGCCACCGCCATCACCGCCGCCGGTGCTCGTGGCGCCGCCGCCGGTGCCCGTGGCGCCGCCGGTGCCGGTGGTGCTGCCGCTGCCCGTGGGGGGGGGCGGCGGGGGGGGTTGAAAGCAGCCGTTGAAGAAGACGACCTGGCCCGGGTCGCAGGGGTCCGAGTCCCAGCAACCCACAAGCATCGCCGCGGAAAGGGCGCCAAGGACAACGACCAAGGCCCCACGGCAGCTGGACAGCAACAGGCGAGACGACTGGATGTCCATCGTTCGTTCCTCTCTCGACAGGCTCACGGCGGCACCACCTTTCCGTCGCGGATGCGCGCGATCACCTTGACCGTGGGGTTGACGTCGCTGGCGGCCATGTACCCGATGCCGCCAGCCTCCTCACCCACGGCGCGGAGGACGGCGCTCGAATTCGGTACCTTGCGCGGCGGCCGCTCGCCGCCGCGGATCTTTCGATCGATCCAGTAGCGGGCGACGCCCTCGGGATCGAGGCCCAGCACCGCCATGTCGAAGCGCTGCCGCATCGAGGAGTCCTCGGGGAGGTTCACCGGCATCGCCGACCTGCCGTACCACTCCGTACGCGTCGTCTGGAAGAGCGGGCGGAGCGTGTCGCGCCCCGCCGCGCGCGCGGGGTTGGCCTGGTTGACAACGATGACGATCTCGTCCTCCTCCGCGAACGACGAAGCCGACGGGGTCATGCCGAGGAGGGCCAGGAGGAGCAGAAGGGATAAACGCTTCATGATGGCGTTGAACCTCTCTCAGAAGGCCAGGATGAGACGAGCGAGCGCGTTCGTGGTGTGGAAGTCCAGCACCGGGAACTCCGGCACCTTGTTCTCCTCACGCATGACGGTCATGATCGTGCGCAGCACCTGGGTCCGAAGTGTGACGTCCGGGGTGATGTAGAAGTTCAGACCGCCGCCGACCTGGAACATGGTGTCGTGCCCGGAGAACGGCGCGTGCACGGTGGCGCCGATGACGAACGGCTCCATGTCCAGGAAATCCAGCCGGTGCGCCGCCACGGCATACGCGGAGGTCTTCCAGGCGTTCGGCGCGAAGAACCCGAATCCCCCCTGGCGTTTCCCTTCGTCGAAGACCGCGCGGACGACCGCCGCCTCCGCGCGCAGGCGCGTCTTCCCGACGTCGAGCGAGACGTCTCCGGCGCCGACGTACTCCTGGAGCGACCACGTCGAGTGGATGGTCGGAGTGAACTCGCCGAGCTTTGTATCGGAGACCCAGTCGCGGGACCTGCTCGCGATGAACGACGCCCCGAGCTTCAACGTCAGCTTACCGGGGTCCTCGTAGCTGGCGTGCAGGCGGCCGCCGTACCCGCGGTTGTCGTCGAAGGCGAACGGCGCGTTCTCGGTGCGCCCGTTGCTCACGTACGCGTTGTACCCGAGCTCCCACGGGCCCGTGAACATGTTGCCGTAGACCATGACCCCGGTCTGCCGCGTGGGAAACAGGCGCGATGTGATGAAGTAAGGGACGGCGGCCGTGATGAGCACCGGGCTCCCATGGTCGACGTTGTAGATGCCGATCGGGGTGAAGAACTGGCCGACGCGCACCTTGAAGAGGTTGAAGCGCGTCCAGTCGACGTGCGCGCGCTCGATCGACACAAGCCCGCCATAGGTGGTCGGCGAGCCCATCGCGATCGCCGTCGAGTCGAAGGTCCCGTACGGCTGTGTGGTCGTCCGCGCCGCCAGGTCGGGCGGCAGCGGCCCCGTCACCGGGACCGGGGCGCCGCCGGGCGAGGTCGTGAACCGCAGCTCCCCGAGAAAGCGAAAGTGATCGCCCGGCTGCGCGTCGAGGTAGAGGTTCATGTTCCCGACGACGAAGTTCAGCGCGTTCGCCTGCGGGAGGGCGGCCGCGAGGCCCGAGTTCTCCGGGACCTACGTGCGCTGGACGCCGACGTCGATGAATCCGTAGAGCTGGAGGAGCTCCCTGTTGTCATCGTCCTCCGGCGAGACCTGCGCGTGCTCGAGCGTCGCGAGGCGCTTCTCGAGCTCCGCCGATCTCTTCTCCGCCGCGTCGAGCCGCGCGGCGAAGGAAGCCTCTCCGGTCGCGGCGGGCGCCGCGGCGGCCACCCCGGTTGCGGGCGCAGCGACGGCCGCTCCGGTTGCGGGCGCCGCGGCGGGCTCCGGGGCGACGCCGGCGGCAGGGCTCTGCGCGTGCGCGAGAGATGCCGTGGAGAGCACTCCTGCGATGGCAGCGCCCGATGCGCGCGCGAGGCACCCTGCTCGCGCTCGCCGCTGAGAACTCCGACCCATGTTCATTGCTCTCTCCCTGTTCGAAGAGCTTTCGTTGCTGTACAGGCCGACGCCGCGCGCGCTCTTGCAGATTCGCGACCTTCGCGCGTAGCATACGCACCCTCGATGCCACGTGATGGAGCAACTCGATCCGCCACGAACGGGCGCACCACAGCAAGTGAAACGTCGCAACAGGAAAGAGCCTGAATCAGCGAAACACACATGGTGCGCCAGGGCGCGCACATGACAGCCGCGTCCGCCTGCCTCTCTGGTCGTTTGCTCTCTTTATCTCTTCCGGGGCTCCAGGAGAGCGAGGCGCGGGATCCAGTCGTCCTCGTGGGGCGCCTTGCGGTAGAGCGTACGAGGGCGAGCGGTCGTCGTGCCGCGCGGGCCACTCCGGGGAGACGGAGGCATGCCGACATTGCATAAAGCTTCGATTCGTCTGAAGCTGTGGTCGCTCGCTGGCGTCCCTGTCGTGGGCGCCCTGCTGCTCGCGGCGATGATCGTCGGCGATGCGCGGCAGCAGGCGGTCAGGGCGGCGGCGATCGGCTCGATAGAGGACCTCGCGCAGCTCTCGTCGATCATGGCGCAGCCGCTGCACGCGCTCCAGAAGGAGCGGGCGTGGACCGCGCTGGTCGAGGGGCTCGAGGTCCGGCCGCCCGACGCGAGGGACGCCGAGGCCGCGCGGGGCGCAGCGCGGCCGTTCCAGCGCGCCGCGGCGCTCGCGCGCGCGAGCGGCCAGCTCACGGCCGTGCGGGCGGCGACCGACGAGAGCCTCGCCCACCTCGACGCGTTCCTGGCCGAGCGCGACCTCTCCCGGCTGCCGCCCCGGCTCGCCCGCGATCTCGCCGACGCGCGCGCCCACGTCGCCGAACTCGGCCCGTTCCGGAGCGGGGCCGACGCGAAGGCGGTGTCGCTCGACAGCGTGCTGAAGGTCTTCGGCGGCATCAACGTGAGCCTGATCCGGGCCAACGCGGGGCTCTCCGAGCTGAGCGACGAGGGCGAGCTGCTGCGCAGGATCCAGTCGCTCGTCGCCGTGCACGAGTTCGCCGAGCGCGCCAGCCGCCAGCACGCGCTGCTCGCCCACGCCTTCGCGTCCACGCAGTTCGAGCCGGGCGCCTTCAAGACGCTCGTGACGCTGATGACGGAGGAGCAGCTCTATCGCGAGGTGTTCATGGCCAACGCGTCGGACCCGGCGCGGGCGCTCTACGACTCAGCGCGCGCGGCGCGCCGAGGAGCTGCGCGCCGCCGCGATCGCGTCGACGGACGAGGACCTGGCGATCGACCACGACGCGTGGTTCGACGCGCAGCAAGGGCGCGTCGACCGGCTCGCCGCGATCGAGCACGAGGCGATCGCCGGCATGCGGCGCGCCGCCTCGGCCAGGGTCGCGGACACGCGGAGGACGGTGACCAACGGCGTCGCGGTCTCGGCGTTCGTGCTCATCGTGTCGGTCGCGCTCGCGTTCGTCCTCGTGCGGGGCCTGTCCCGGTCGCTCGAGGTCCTCGGCGAGGCCGCGGCCCACGTCCGGCAGACGCGCGACTACACGACGCGCGCCCGCAAGACCGCCGACGACGAGTTCGGCGCGCTCACGGACGCCTTCAACGAGATGCTGGCGGGCATCCAGGCGCGCGACGAGGCCCTGGAAGCCGCCGGCAGAACCTCGAGGCCACCGTCGCCCAGCGGACCTGCGAGCTCGAGAATCGCAACCGGGAGATGCGCCTCGTGCTCGACAACGTCGATCAGGCCCTCGTGACGATCCACCGCGACGGCACGATGGAGCCCGTGCACTCCGCCGCCTTCGAGCGCCTCTTCGGGGTGCCGGCGGTCGACGAGCACTTCGCCGATCGCATCGCCGGCCACGACCCCCGGGCCCGCGCGTTCCTCAGGATGGGGTGGGAGGCCGCCTGCGACGACTTCCTCCCGCTCGAGGTCGTCCTCGACCAGCTGCCGAAGATCCTGCACCGCGAGGGCCGCCACCTCACGCTCGGCTTCAAGCCGATCCTGACCTCGGAGGGCCAGTTCAGCGGCGCGCTGATGGTGATCACGGACGTCACGGCCACGATGGACTCGGTGCGGGAGTCCGAGCGACAGCGCGAGTACATCCAGGTGTTCGAGCGCGCGGTGAAGGACCGGCTCGGCCTGCTCGGGTTCGTCAGCGACACGAGCAAGCTCGTCGACGCGGTGAGCTCGCGGAGCATCGGCGAGGTGGATCACGTGATGCGCCTCGTGCACACGATCAAGGGCAACGCGGGGCTCTGGGACGTGATGAGCGTGGCGAAGGTGGCGCACGAGATCGAGAGCTTCGTCGTCGAGGAGCGCTCGCTGCCCCCCGACGAGCCGCTCGACGCGCTGAAGGACGCCTGGTCCGCGTTCGTCGCGCGGGTAGGCGGCCTGCTCGCCTCGACGGCGCAGGCCTCGCGCGTGGACGTCGACCACGAGGAGATCGAGGCCTTGCTCGCGATGGTGCGCCAGCGCCGCGACCCCGCCGATGTGGAGCGGGCCATCGGGGCCCTCCGCGACGAGCGGACGGAGACGCGGTTCAGCCGCATGAAGGACCAGGCCGAGACCCTGGCGCGGAAGCTCGGCAAGCCGAAGCCCGACGTGGACATCGACGACGGGGGCGTCCGGCTCCCCGCGCCGCGCTTCGCTGCCATGTGGCAGGCGCTGGGGCACATCGTCCGCAACGTGATGGACCACGGGATCGAGCGGCCGGAGGTGCGCGAGGCGGCCGGCAAGCCGCCGCGGGGTACGCTCACGCTCCGCTCGCGCGCGACAGCGGACGAGGTCGTCATCGAGGTCGGCGACGACGGCGCGGGCATCGACTTCGAGCGCGTGCGCGAGAAGGCGGCGGCCGTCGGGTTGCCGAGCGCCACGCGGCGGGACCTCGAGGCCGCGCTGTTCTCTCCCGGCTTCAGCACCGCCGAGCAGGTCACCGACGTCTCGGGCCGCGGCGTCGGCCTCGGCGTCGCGCTCCACGAGTGCCGGCGGCTCGCCGGCCGCGTGGAGACCGAGACGGAGCGCGGCAAGGGGACGACCTTCCGCTTCCGGTTCCCCCGGGAGCTCGGCGAGGCCGCCGCCTCGCCGCTGCCGGCGTCGAGCCGGCGCGGCGCGCTCCTCGCCGGCCCTCCGCGCGGCGGATCGAGCCCGGGACCTTTGACGAGCGCGGGCCACCCGGATCGGGTAACACCGTGACCCCATCGACCCTGCAGAGCGAGAGATCGAGGAGAGGCGAATGAACTCCGAGAGCTGGCACCGCATCTACGAGGAGCTTGCGACCTCGTGCGTCCACCTGTTTCGCGACAACGGCGTCGAGCTCCGGCCGCTGGAGAACGCGGAGTCGGAGGCGACGCCGGGCAACGCGGTGGTCTCCTTCATCGGCTTCACGGGGGATCACCTCCGCGGCAGCTTGACGATCGTCGCCCCGGTGGCGCTCATCACGCGCTGCCACCCGCTGCGAGAGCGGCGCGCGCTCGGCGAGGACATGGTGTGCGACTGGGCGAGCGAGCTCGCCAACCAGCTCCTCGGGCGGGTGAAGAACCGCCTGCGCCACCTCGGGCTGATCATCGTGCTCTCGACGCCGAGCGCCGCGATCGGCGAGCACCTGCGCGCCCGGGAGGAGCAGAACGAGGGCTTCCGGCGGCTCGTGTTCGACGCGGGACCCGACCGGCTCGCCGTGCTCTTCGACGCGATGGCCCCCGACACGGGGCTGGAGCTCGAGGAGGTCGACATGCCCGATCCGCAGCGCGAAGGTGAAGTTCTGCTGTTCTGAGCCGCGGGCCCCGCGCGCCGAAGGAGACACGACAGATGGCCAAGAAGATTCTTCTCGTCGAGGACTCGAACACGGTCCGCCAGCAGGTCGGCATCCTCCTGTCGGCGGCGGGCTACAGCACCGTGGAGGCGGACAACGGCCGGGACGCGGTCGCCGCGGTCACCGCCCACAAGGGCGATCTGGCGATGATCATCGCGGACGTGAACATGCCCGTGATGAACGGCATCGACATGCTCCAGAGTCTACGGGACAAGAACCTCGCGTCCGACATACCGGTCCTCATGCTCACCACCGAGGGGCAGCCCGAGCTCATCGAGAAGGCCCGGAAGGCCGGCGCCAAGGGCTGGATCATCAAGCCGTTCAAGCCGGACCTCTTGCTCGCCGCGGTGAGGAAGCTCGCCGGCGAGCCGTGATCGCTACTGGGCCGATCCGTACCTCCAGCACAACCTCATTGCGAGGAGCGGCGTCGCCGTGTTCAAGAGCATCTCGAGCCCTGGGACTCGCGGCGCGTCGCGCCCTGCTCGACGATGAGCGGACTCGAGATCTTCTGGAGTCGCGTCCGCGCCCACGCCGATGCGACCCCACCCGGGGTGGTGGTTCGCGAGCTCACGACGCTGGACTTTTATTCCCCGATCCGTATTCTGTCCGCACAGGCCACTCGTGTCCAGGGCGTCTTGGCGCGCGGGGGCGTGGAACGGTGAGCGATACGGCTTCTTCGGGTGGAAGAAGCGGGGTTGGGGGACCCTTCCCGCGATGATCGATCTGTCTGGTTATACCCTGTCCGAGAGGGTCTACGAGGGCGCCGAGAGCGTGCTGTACCGCGGCCGCCGGGACGATGACGGCACGCCGGTCGCGGTGAAGGTAACAAGGTCTGATTTCCCGACGGCCAGGGATCTGGCGCGGTTGCGGCGCGAGCTCGCCATCCTGCGGGACGCGGGCGAGGTGCCCGGCGTCGTCAAGGCGTATGCCCTCGAGAAGTGCGGCAGGGGCCTCGCGCTCGTCATGGAGGACCTCGGCCCCTCCTCGCTGCAGACCGTGCTGAGGACGCGCAGGCTCGACGTGGGGACAACGCTCCGCATCGCGATCGCGCTCTCGGGCACGCTCGACGCGCTCCACGGACTCCGGATCATTCACAAGGACATCAAGCCGCACAATATCCTGATCGACGAGGCGACGTACAGCCCGCGGCTCGTCGACTTCGGTATCGCGGCGCGCCTGTCGCGGGAGACGCCGAGGACGGCCCCGCCGGACGCCCTCGAAGGCACCCTCTCGTACATCGCCCCCGAGCAGACCGGCCGCATGAACCGGATCGTGGATCTGCGCGCCGATCTCTACTCGTTCGGCGTCACGCTGTACGAGATGGTGACAGGGGTCCTCCCGTTCGCGGGGCTCGACCCGACGGCGCTCATCCACAGCCACATGGCGCGCACACCGACCCCGCCGGACGAGCGGGCGCCGGAGGTGCCCGGCGCGCTCTCGCGGGTGATCATGAAGCTCCTGGCCAAGACGCCGGAGGAGCGATACCAGAGCGCCCGCGGGCTCAAATCGGACCTCGAGGAGTGCCTCCGGCGGTGGCAGGCGACAGGCCGGATCGAGCCGTTTCCGCTGGGGCAGCGCGACATGCCGCTCGATCTCCGCGTCCCGCAGCTGCTCTATGGCCGGGAGCACGAGGTGAAAGCGCTCCTGTCCGCGTTCAACCGGGCCCGCCACGGCGCGGCCGGGCTCGTGCTCGTCTCCGGCTACTCCGGCGTCGGCAAATCCGCGCTGGTGAACGAGATCCACAGGCCGATCGCCCGTCATGGCGGCTATTTCGCGAAGGGGAAGTTCGATCCAATCCACCGAGGTATCCCGCTCGCGCCCATCGCCCAGGCCTTCCGTGAGCTGATCCGGCAGATCCTGACCGAGTCGGCGGGCGCCGTCGAGGCGTGGAAGGGCAAGCTGCTCGGGGCGGTCGGCGCGAACGGGCAGCTGCTCGTGGAGCTCATCCCGGAGCTCGAGCTGCTCATCGGGCCTCAGCCGGAGGTGCCGGCGCTCGGGCCGAGCGAGGCCAGGAACCGCTTTGATCTGCTGGTGCAGCGCTTCGTGCAGGTCTTCGCCTCCCCGACGCGCCCGCTGGCGATCTTCCTCGATGATCTGCAGTGGGCCGATCCGGCGTCGCTCAGGCTCGTCGAGCGCCTCCTGACCGACGTCGAGTGCAAATACCTCCTGCTCGTCGGCGCTTACCGCGACAACGAGGTGGACGCCGCCCACCCGCTGCTCGCGGTGCTGGGCGAGCTCCGCGAGGCGGGCGTGGAGATCGCCGAGCTCGAGCTCCGGGCGCTCGACCTGCCCACGGTCACGCGGATCGTCGCCGATACGCTGAGCGCGCAGCCGCACGATGTCGCGCCGCTCGCGGCGCTCGTGTTCGAGAAGACCGAGGGCAACCCGTTCTTCCTGAGCCAGCTCCTCGGCGCGCTCCACGACGCGCGGGCGCTGTGGTTCGACGCATCGCTGGAGGCGTGGGCGTGGGACGTGGCGCGCGTCCGGGAGGCGATGGTCAGCGACAACGTGGTCGATCTGATGCTCGACATGCTGCACCGGCTCCCGGAGGCCACGCGGCGCGCGCTGGAGCTCGCCGCGTGCCTCGGCCACGCGTTCGAGCTGACCACGCTGGCGACCATCCATCAGAGAGCGCCCGTCGCGACGGCCGCCGACCTGTGGGATGCGCTGCGCGGCGGCCTGATCGTGCCGCTCGACAGCGACTATCGCTTCTTCGACGGCGGCGCCGGCGCCGAGCCCTCGGCGGTCCCTTGCGAGCTCAACGTATCGTATCGATTCCTGCACGACCGGGTGCGCCAGGCGGCCTACTCGCTGGTCGAGCCGGCGCGCAGGGAGGCGGTCCACCTGGAGATCGGCCGGCTCTTGTGGGCGCGGGCCGGTGAGACGCCGCCCGACGACCACCTGCTCGATGTCGTCCGCCACCTGAACCTCGGCGCGCGGGGCATGCGCGAGGAGGCCGAGCGGGTGGCCGTCGCCCGGCTCAACCTGCGGGCCGGCAGGGCGGCCAAGGCGAGGACGGCCTATGCCGCGGGCGCAGACTACTTCGGCGCGGGGCTCGAGCTCCTGGGAGACGCGGGCTGGGGGCGCCACGACGCGCTCTGCTTCGCGCTCAGCCGCGAGAACGCGGAGTGCGTGTACCTGAGCGGCGCGCCGGAGCGGGCCGAGGAGCTCTTCACAGCCCTCTTGCCTCGAGCGCGATCGAGCGCGGAGCAGGCGCAGATCCACAACCTGCGCGTGGTGCTCTACTCGACGCTGGGGAAGTACGTCGACGCGGTGCAGCTGGGCCGCGAGGGCCTCCGCCTCCTCGGCTTCACCCTGCCGGACAGCGAGGCGGAGCGACAGGCGTGCGTCGAGGCCGAGCTCTCGGCGGTGGACAAGAACCTCGCGGGCAGGCGCATCGAGGATCTGATCGACGCACCGGTGATGGACGACCCGGAGCGCAAGGCGCTGCTGCAGCTCCTGTGCGACCTGACCATGCCGGTCTTCTTCGCCAGGCCGGAGCTCTACCAGGCGATCGTCCTCAAGCAGGTCAACATCTCCCTGAAGCACGGGAGCTCGGACGTGTCCGCGTTCGCGTACCTCGTCTACGGGTTCATGCTCGCGACCATGCAGGGGCGGCCCGCGGACGGCCACGCGTTCGGCCGGCTCGCCCTCGCGCTGAATGACAAGCTCCGGAACGCCAGCCTGGCCGGCAAGGTGAACGCCGCGTTCTGCGGCTACTCCTACCTGTCCGAGCCCCTGCGCGACGCGATGCCCTATTATCTGAGGGCGCGCCAGGAGGCGCTGGAGTCAGGCGATTTCGTCTATCTCGGCATCGCCTGGTACGCGATGGTCAACGTGAAGCTCGGCGCGGGCTACCAGCTCGAGGAGCTGCGCGAGGAGGTGGATCGGGGCTTCCTCGTGGCCCGGCGGCTCAAGGACGCGACCGCGACGGCGGTGCTGCTCGTCGTGAGGCAGGCGATCGCGGCCCTGCAGGGCCGGACGCGGGCCCGCGACAGCTTGAGCGACGCCGACTTCGACGAGGACCAGTTCCTCGCGGGCCTGAACGCGAGCGAGCAGGGCGCGGCCGTCTTCTTGCACGCGATGTCCAAGCTGCAGCTTCGGTATCTCCACGGCGATCACGAGGGGGCCGCGGCGATGGTCGATGACGCCGAGGCGAAGAGCGTGGGCATGTTCGGCATGTACCACACGACCCGGCTGCCCTTTTATGCAGGCCTCTCGCTCCTCGCGCTGCCCGCCGCCGCGCCCGACGAGGCGGAGCGCCGCGCGCAGACCGTTGCCCGCCACAGGGAGCGGATCGCGGGCCTCGCGGCGAGCGCGCCCATGAACTTCCTGCACCAGCTCCTGCTCCTCCAGGCCGAGGAGGCGCGCATCGCCGGCGAGCAGCTCGAGGCCATGCGCCTTTACGACCGGTCGATCGAGCTGGCCCGGGAGAACGGGTTCCCGCATGACGAGGCGCTCGCGAACGAGCTGTGCGCGAAGATGCACCTCCGCGCGGGCAGGGCGAAGGTGGCGCGCGCGTACATGATCGACGCGTACCTCGGCTATCAGCACTGGGGAGCGACGGCCAAGGCGGACGCGCTCGCGCGGGACCACGCCGGGCTGCTGCCGTCGTCCGGCGACGGCGTGAAGGTCTCGTCGATCCCCTCCAGCGTCTCGGGCGCTGCGGCCGGGAGGACGATCCTGGGCCGGACGACCGTCGGCAACCTGCGCGACGCGGCGCTGATCGTCCGGGCCGCGCAGGGCATCGCCGGCGAGACGGAGCTCGAGCGGGTGATCGAGCGCCTTGTGACGCTCGTGCTCGAGAACGCGGGCGCGCAGCGGGGGGCGTTGCTCCTGGAGCGCGACGGGCGGCTCTTCGTCGAGGCGACCTTCGGCGTGGAGCCCGAGGCGCTCGTGCTCGGCCCGAGCGAGCCGCTCGACGCGCGCGCCGATGTGCCGCACGCGGTGGCGCTGTTCGTGGCCCGCATCCGCGAGCCGCTGGTCGTCGACGACGCCGGCGCCGATGCCCGGTTCTCCGGCGATCCCTGCGTCGTCGCGCGCGGCACGAGGTCGGTCCTCTGCCTGCCCATGCTCCACCAGACGCGCCTGAGCGGCATCCTTTACCTCGAGAACAACGCCACCTGCGGTGCGTTCAACTCGAGCCGCGTGGAGCTGCTCGGGCTCTTGTCGTCCCAGGCTGCCATCTCCATCGAGAACGCGCTGCTCCTCGCGAGCACACGGGCGGCGAACGACGAGGTCCAGCGCGTCAACGGGCGGCTCGAGGCCGACGTCGCCCAGCGCACCGAGGAGCTCCGGCGCTCCAACGCGGAGCTCGGCGCGGCCAACGAGCGCCTGCAGATCGAGCTCGTGCAGCGCGAGGAGGCGGAGCGGGAGCGGACCGCGCTGCAGCGGCAGATGCTGGACACGCAGCGGGCCATGGTGGCGGAGCTCTCCACGCCGCTCATCCCGATCACCGACCGGATCATGGTGATGCCGCTCATTGGCACGATGCACGCCGAGCGGGCGGCGCAGGTGCTCGAGGTCGCGCTCGATGGGGCCCAGCGCTACCAGGCGAAGGTCGTGATACTGGACATCACCGGGATGAAGCATATCGACACCCACATCGCGGGGACCCTCCTGGGGACCGCGAGGGCGCTGCGCCTGCTCGGCACCGAGGCCGTGCTCACCGGCATACGCGCCGAGGTGGCCCAGGCGATGGTGCGCCTGGACATCGAGATGAGCTCGATCGTCACCATGGGCACCCTCCAGAGCGGCATTGCCTATGCGCTCCGCCGCTGCGGGCCATCGCAATCACCTGGGCTCGGGGCGCAGCCGCCCTCCGCCGGGCGCGCCGCGCCCGGCGCGCGCGCTGGAGAGATCGCGAGCACGGCGGCGGCGCTCGGCCATGCGGGGCGCACGACGGCGCAGCGGCGCTCGTAACCCGCGCGGGGAGCGCTCCGCGAGATCACCCCTCCCGGGCGCAGGGCGATCCCGCGGATCGCCCCTCCCGGCCGCAGGGCGATCGCGCGGATCGCCCCCGCGCCCCCTGGATCTCGGCGAAATGGCCGCGGAGCCACCGCGGCCGGGTCGGGCGCCCTGTTCTGCCCGCGTGGAATGCCGCGTGCAATGACGCCTCGACCAGCGTGCGCACATCCAGGGCGCACCGCAACGCCGAGGAGGGCATCATGGCTCGAAGAATCGCGGTGGGGGGTCTGTCGCTGGCGCTGGGGTGGACCCTGATGATGGGGGGGTGTCTGGTCGCTGACGACGAGACCGCGTTGACCGAGGCCAGCGTCGAGGATTCGGATGCTGTCCTCGTCTCCAGCGTCTCCGAGGGGGACTACGTCATCCGCTCGGCCGCGACAAACAAATGCCTCGACGTGCCCTCGTCCAGCACCGCCGACGGCACGCGGATGCAGCAGTGGACCTGCAACGGGACCAACGCGCAAAAGTTCCACGTCTCCCCGACGACCGACGGCTACTGGAAGATCGTCAACGTCAACAGCAACAAGGCCCTCGACGTGCGCGACGTGAGCACCGCGCAGAACGCCGTCATCCAGCAATGGAGTTACAACGGCGGCGCCAATCAGCAGTGGAAGCTCGTCAATCGCGGGGGCACCCAGTTCAGCATCCACGCGCGCCACACCGACCAGGCCGTGGACCTCGCGTGGGGCAACGCCGCCGACGGGACGGACATCCTCCAGTACCCCTACGGGGGCACCGCCAACCAGCGCTGGGTCCTCGACAAGGTGAGCGGCGGTCCGTCCCCCGGCGCCCGCACGCTCAAGATCATCAACAACTGCTCGGCGCCGATCTGGGTCGCCCACTCCACCAACGTGCAGGGCGCGCAGAACTTCAAGCTCACCCGGGGCGCCGCGTACACCTACGACGTGCCCGAAGGCGGCATCAGCGCGACCCGCTTCTGGCCGAAGACAGGCTGTGACGAGGGCGGCCGCAACTGCACAACGGGCGACAGCGTCGCGCCTTGCCCGGCCGGCGGCTGCCAGCCGCCCTTCGAGTCGAAGTTCGAGGCCACCTTCGCGGCCAAGGGGAGCACGGCGCAGACCTGGTACAACCTCAGCCAGGTGGACGGCTACACGCTGCCCTTCAAGGTCGTCCCCAGGGGCGTCGGCGCCGAGCAGGGCAGCTGCATCACCTCGGACTGCTCCGGACTGTCGCTTGCGCAGTGCCCCGGCGACGAGGATCTCGGCAACGGCCACTTCCCCGCGTACGCGCACCAGGATCTCCGGGTGCGCGACAGGAACGGCGTCGTGGTCGGCTGCATGGCGCCCTGCAAGAAGTGGAACTATCCGGCGCCCTGGGGCCTGGGCCAGCCGGAGAGCGCCGATCCCGGGCTGCACCTCTGCTGCCCGACGCCCATCGATCCGGCCACGGGCCAGTGCACCGCCGAGAGAGCGTGCATGACCTCGGACGCGTGCCGGAACACCGCGGACCCGCGGAGCGTGGAGCACACGGACTACGTGATCCGGATGCACCAGATGTGCCCCACCGCCTACAGCTATGCTTACGACGACGCCGCCGGTCTCCACGCCTGCTCGTCGGAGACGAGCTTCGAGGTCACCTTCTGCCCGTGATCCGCGCCTCGCCGGAGCGGGGGTGAGCTCCCTCGCTCCGGCGGCTCGGGGCCGCCCGGGCCGGCTCCCCGGGCAGCAGCCGCGCGCGACGCGCGTCCGGCAGAGCCTACTTGCAGGCCGTCGGACCGAAGCAGACCGCGGGATCCTCGGCGAAGCGACGGAAGTTGTCCGCCTCGGGGTGGCCCGGGAACGGGACATAATAGTAGACGGGCTTGCTGTCGAAGTCGGCCCCGTCGTAGTAGGTCTGCCACGTCAGCACGTAGGCGACGCCGGCGCTCTTCGCCAGGTCGAGCAGGTGCTCGTTGTACCAGTCCTCGGTGAGCGCTCCCTGCCCCGCGTCGGGGAAGAGGCCCGTCACCTCGGTCGGGGAGAGCGCGACGGCGGACGCCGAGCTCAGGCCGTAGTTGGCCAGAAACTCCGTTTGCAGGCCCTGATCGAACAGGGTCTCGTACCACCGGCTCACGTGGTCCGCCGAATAGAGCGTGAGCGACTGGCCCGCCGCGAGCTTGCTGACCCGGTGCAGGAGGTGCAGCCGGTAGGTGCCCGTCTCGCTGAGCGCGTGCGGCTTGCCCTTGGCCTCGCCGATCGCCGCGACGGCGCTCGCCATCGCCTTCATGTCCTCGAGGTCGGCCGGGGACGCCGCCCGCTCGTACGGGTAATAGAGATCGATGCCGAGGACGTCGATGAGGTCGTCTCCCGGGTACGCCTCGAGGTAGTACTCCTCCAGCATCTCGGAGGGCGGCTGGCCGTCGTGGGCGACGATCGCCTGCTGGGGCGGGCTCTCGTACGTCGCGCCGAGCTCGGAGAGCTCCTCGAGGAGGCGCGCTCGGAGCATGTCGCGCGAGAGGCTCTCTGGATCTCTGACCTTCGCCTCGGCGGGCGTCACCGAGCTGTCGCTCAGCTTTCGCAGCTTGTCGGTCGAGTACGCGAAGATCACGTTCTCCATCCCCGGCTCACTCCGGATGGCCTCGGCGAACGTGCGGTACGCGGCGCGGTAGGCGTCGGGGCCGGTGACGGCCTGGTCGTCGCCGAGCAGGCCCTGGCAGTTCCAGTAGGGCTGACCCCACCAGAACCACCCGCCTGTGTGCTCGTGGAACGGCCTGAGGACGACCGGCTTGCCCTCGAGCCCGTGCTCGCGGAAGAACTGGGCCACGTACTTCGCGTGGGCCACGAGCCAGTCGCGCGCCGAGATCCCGGCGTGGGTCCCCTGCTCGATCGGCACGTCGTTGGCGATCTTGCAGATGCACTTCAGGTTCTCGGGGATGTCCGCGCTGGAGCTCAGGGCTCCCGAGTAATACGTCTCGGCGTAAAACGGGGTGCCGCCGCCCTGGGCGTGGATCGGGACGCTCTGGCCGTCGACCGTGATCGTGGCGAGCGGCGTCGCGATGTCGGTCGCGAAGTCGGAGCTCGCGATGTCGTAGTTGCACGGGGGCGTGTGCCAGTCGATGGCCACCATGCCGCCCGGCTGTTCCAGCGCGTGCACCGCGCCGGCCGCGGTGACGTCGCGTCGATTCCAGGCGACCGGGTCGAAGACCATCGCGTCGAGGGAGAGGCCGAGCAGCCCGGGGTTCTCGCCCACGGTGGCGCCGGCGTCCGACGCCCACGCCCGCTCGCCGCGGCTGGCCGGGCCCGCGATGGTCGAGAACCAGTCGTTTGTCGACACGAACTCCATCGCGCCCGGATCGTAGAGCCCCCACAGGATGCTGTTCTCGTATCCGAACCGGAACTTGCCGGCTCGGGACGAGGTCCAGAGGTCCTCGAGGAGCTTGCCCCGTGGCGTGTCCGGAAACTCCGGGTCGTCGCCGGGCGGGTCGTCGCTGGGCGGGTCGTCGCCGGGCGGGTCGTCGCCGGGCGGGTCGTCGCCGGGCGGGTTGTCGCCCGGCGGGTCGTCCCCCGGCGGGTCGTCCCCCGGCGGGGTGCCGTCGTTCGACGACCCGCAGGCGGCTGCCAAGCACAGAAGGAACGCGGCGCAGATGCGTGGACTGAACTGGTTAAGATTCATCGGTTCTTCCCTGCAAAGAGCACAAGTGGCAGGGCAAGAATAAACCGCTGAATCGGTTCAGTGTCAACGGCCACGTCCGGGGCTGGGCGAGCGCGGCATGGTGCTCAGCGCCGACATCACGGGGCCACCTCCACGGGCCTGTTCACGCCCCGAAGAGGACCGCGCCGCGCGAGCCGCCTTGTGGGTCGTCGCTGCGCTCGCCGCTCAGGCGCCGGAGAAGGGTGACGACTCCGCTCGAGCGGCCGTCAGCGATCCGGCGGGTGAGCGTGGGCGAGCGCGATCGATCGGCAGCCGATCAGACGCTGCCGCTCACCTTCGCCGTGCGGGTGTTCCCGTCGAGCGACGACTCGATCATGTACTGCGCTCCCTGGTAGGAGATGCTCCCGTCCTCGCCCAGGTTTCCGCCGCGCAGCACGTTGGCGGCGCTCTCGTAGAGAAGAAAGGAGGCGTGGCCGGTGGGCAGCGCGCTGGACAGCATCCAGGTGCCCTCCGCGCCGCTCGCGTCGATCACGAGGTGCTGCTGAGCGCCGGACGCGTCAATCAGCACGCCGAGCGTCGAGCCGCTCCGGTCGCGCGACGTGGCGCGGAAGTTGAGCGGAGCAGCGGTGGCGAGCAACTGGGTGGAGGCGACTGGCTTCTGGGGTATGGACATGGCGGTGTTGAACAGCTCCGTTGATGGCCGTTGCGTGCGGCCCAGGTGATGTATTTCTCCGGGATGGTCCTGCGGCCGAGCGCCCGTGGAGCAGGCGCTCACGGGAGCGCGCCGGCGATCGAGCTCTTCGGCTGCCACACGAGCCCGTTGTACTTCCGGGGAGAGCCCGAGCGGTCGAGCCGCTGGAACGTCTCACCCGTCCTGAGGTGCCGCTGCCTGTCGCGATCGAAGGGGCCACGCTGGCCGCTCGCCGGCTCGTACGTGACATCGCTCCTCCCGTGCACCTCGAACCGCCAGCAGAGCCGTTGCTCCACGCCGTCCACCACCCGTGACAACCCCTCTTTCATGGTCTGTACCTCTCTGCGCTCAGCACGCGAGCTCGCGGCGCGGAAGCGGCGGGCGCGGCGGGACCGGCGAGCGCGGCCTTCCCGTCCGACCCTCGAACAGCGCGAGCGCCTCCCCGAAGTCGGCCTCGACCTCCGCCACCATCCACGCCTCGTCGTGCTCCGAGAGCGGCGGCGCGTCCCCGGCGGAGCGGAGCGCGAACAGCGCGCTCAGGAGAAAGCGAGCCCACGAGCGCACGTCGTCAGCGGCATCGGGGAGCGCTCCCTGGGTCTCGATCAGCTCGGCGAAGCCGTCGCAGCGGCGGGCCAGGCTCCACCTCGCGCTCTTCGAGAGGCCAGCGAAGGGGCCGGCGAGGCAGAGCGCCAGCGCGCGCAGGTCGGCCGGCATCCGCTCCGCGCGCGATGGCGCGTCCGGAGCGAGGCTGTCACCCAGCGCCGCGCTGCTCGGCGCGGTGGTGATGCTGGGTGTGGACGCGTGGCTCATCTCGACGTTCTCCGAAGGTGGAAGGCACAAAACGCACGTGTGCCCCACGGCTGTGCAAAAGTTGCCTCGAACGTCGCATGACGGCCGTGCCTGCCGGGTCTGGTCGATGGGCCAGACGGCATCGCCGACAACTTCACTGCGTGTGCGCAAATGTATAGCAGAAAGAAGCGCCGGCGCACCACGCTTATCGGTGAAGCGCGCGCCGATTTCGCCGGTGTGACGCTTTTTCTCGTGTTCGTTCTCGTGTTCGCGCCGATTTCGCGCGGTGTTCGCGCCTTCCCGCCAATTTTGCAGCGTTTCGCGCGGTATTTGCGCCTTCGCGCGGTGTTCGCGCCTTCGCGCCGTGCTCCTCGGGCGTCACGAGAAACGTCTCTTCCACGCAGGGGCGCTCATCCCTCGACACCCGCGGTCCCGGTGTCCAGCCGGGCGACCTGGCGCTCCTCCGGCATCTGGAGAGTGTGGAGTGAGCGATCAGGACAGCAACGAGCTCCACGGTTCGCTTGTACATCGATTGCGGGCCGGCACGCGGTCAGCGGATGGTCATGCGCCGACAAGTCCGGAGCCGCGTTTCTCGCGCACGAGCGTCCGCCTGCCGCTCGATCCGTCCGTGCGGCGAGCCCGCAACAAGCGAGTTCATCGAACGGAAACAAATCTATGCTGCCCGGTGCAGCGTCGCTCCTGCCCGCCATTGACGTTGCTGACGTCGCTGACGTCGCCGGCGTCGCGTGTGTCGCCTCCTCGGAGCGGCCAGCGCGCGAGGGCCGCTGTTTCACGGGAGTTCACGACGATTCGACGGTTGGCCGCCATCGGCGGCGGTTCGTCCTTGACGCACTTGCGCGCTGAGTGCAGTATGGCCCAGCAAGCTGGTTCGAGCGTGCGTCGAAGCATCTATCGCGCTCGGGCTTCTGGTGCTCTCGGCGTCGTCACACGGCGAGCACGCGGCGCGCGCCGCGAGGCCAGGGTGGCCTGCTCGTGACGTGAGCCGCGCGATCACCTCGAGGTGCACGGATGCAGATCCGCGTAGGTTACGAGCTGGTCTACGAATTCCCACAACCCACGCCGGTGATCCTGACGCTCAGTATCCACTACTCGCGCGTGTCGGATCTGGTGCGGCCCGATCATATGATCACCAATCCGCCGATCCCGGTCCGGTCCTACCGGGACGCGTTCGGCAACTGGTGCAGCCGGATCGTCGCGCCGGCGGGGCAGCTGAGGGTCTCCGCCGACGCGGTGGTGAACGACACGGGCGCGCCGGACCGCATCGTGACATCGGCCGCGCAGCACCCGGTCGATGCGCTGCCGGAGGAGACGCTGGTGTTCCTGCTGGGCAGCCGGTACTGCGAGACGGATCGCCTGTCAGAGGCGGCATGGGGCCTGTTCGGCCAGTCGGCCACCGGCTGGGGCCGCGTGCAGGCCATCTGCGATTTCGTTCACCGGCACATCGCCTTCGGGTACGAGTTCGCGAGCCCCACAAAGACGGCGTGGGAGGTGTTCAACGATCGAAAGGGCGTCTGTCGAGATTTCGCGCACCTCGCGATCGCGCTCTGCCGTTGCATGAACATTCCGGCCCGGTATTGCACGGGCTACCTGGGCGACATCGGCGTGCCTCCGCCCCACGGGCCGATGGACTTCTCCGGCTGGTTCGAGGCCTATCTCGGCGGCGAGTGGCATACGTTCGACGCGCGCAACAACGTGCCTCGCATCGGGCGCGTGCTGATCGCCCGCGGGCGCGACGCCGCCGACGTGGCGATCACCACGACCTTCGGCGAGAATACATTGAAGAGCTTCCGCGTATGGACGGATGAGATCGTCGGCTCGCTCGCCTGATCCTGCCGGGTATGTACAGCATGGACGACAGGGAGGTACGGCGGCGGAGTGAAGGCGTCCGGACCACGCGGATGTGATGAAGCATCGCCGGTGAGGCCGACGGCGCGTATGCCGGTTCGGGGGCAGCGTGGTAGTCTGCGCTGCCATGGACAATGCACTGACGGACGGCATCGACGGGGAAGACTGGGGACGACTGCACGTCACGCGTGCCTGCTGCGGCGCAGGCGTTTGCAGGAACTTCGCGCCTGAGCTCCTGGGCGAGGTCGAGCCCGCGCACTGGGGAGCCATGGACGGCGACGTGAAGCGCCGCGGCCCCGCCGTGCTGGAGGGCACCTACGACGAGGGGTCGTTCACGGGCATCCTGCGCCAGCCGCGGAGCCAGGCCGATCTCGAGGCGGCGCGCACGGCGGTGGCCGCCTGCCCGGTCCACGCCCTGCGCCTCAAGCCGCCCGCCGCGCGCCTTCGCCCCGGCGCGCTCGGCGCCCCCTTCAGCACCTGGCCGCGCCGCGTCGAGGAGGACGTCTGGGCCCTCGGTCATCCCTCGACCGGAAACGTCGGCGCCACGACCTACTTCATCGAGCGCCCCGGCGGCAACGTGCTCGTCGACCTGCCCAAGCCGAACGAGGCCATCTTCCGTTTCCTCGAGGAGCACGGCGGCGTGCGGTGGATCTTCCTCACCCACCGTGACCACACCGCGCATCACGCCGAGTTCGCGGCCCGCTTCCCCGGCTGTCGCCGCATCCTCGGCTTCGCGGACGTGAGCGCGAGCGGCGGCGAGTACAGCGCGATCACCACCGACGTGGAGATCCAGCTCCCCGATCGCCCCGAGCCCATGACCCTCGAGGGCGCGCCGCTCACCGACGCCGAGCTCGCCGGCGCCGAGCTCGCCGTGCTCTCCCAGCCCGGCCACACCGCGGGATCGATGTGCCTGCTCTACCGCGGCCGCTTCCTGTTCACCGGCGACCACCTCGCTTATTCGCGCCGCCTCGGCCAGATCGTGGCGTTCCGGCTCCAGTGCTGGGACGACTGGGAGCGCCAGAGCGGCTCCGTGCGCCGCCTGGTCGCCCTGGCGGAGGCGGGCCACCTCGGCTTCGCGTGGCTCCTGCCCGGCCATGGCGAGTGGCACCGCTTCGAGGGCGACGGCGGCGCTCCCGCGACGGCGGCCGAGCTGCGGCGCACGCTCGCCTGGATGGAGCGGCAGGCGCCTGGCAACTTGCCGCTCGCCCGGTTCATCCCGTGGGTGCAGAGCCGCACGCGGCCCCGCACCCGCCTCGCCCGCGCGATGCGCGCGATCAGCGGCGAGGGCCCGGGGAGCGAGGCGTGGGTGCTGCCGCGCGCCGTCCGCCCGTACCTGCCCGATTACCGGCCGGAGAAGGTGGCCCCAGCGCTGGTCCGCGCTTCCGTGGTCGCGACGAGCGCGCTCGGCGCAGCAGCGTCCGCCGTCTGGCTCGCCGCGCGTGCGGCGGGGGCGGTCCTGAAGAGGTGGGCGTGAAGCGGGCCCGGGAGCGCGAGCTCCCCGTTCAGCCGCTCGCGCTCCCCTGAGCGTCCTGGCGCAGCAGATACCGTGTGTCGGGGTTCTCCCGGCGCCAGATCACGTTATCCATGAAGTAGTGGTGAATGTTCACGAACACGTAGGCGGCCGCGAAGTACGGCGTCGGGCCCAGGCCGGCCAGCGTCTCATCGTCGCTCGCGCCCAGCACCAGCGCGCCGTCGAGGAGCGCGGGCGCGCCGCGGAACACGACCCATCCGAGGCCGACGGCGGACGCGGCCAGGAGGCCGAGGCGCAGGCCGGTCGGCCTCCCGAACAGCGGCGGACCCTCGGCGTCGCGCGCCTCGTTCCGCTTCAGGAGCCAGACGAAGTACAGATACTGGATGGAGTGCAGCGCCGGGATCACGTACATCATGAGCCGGTCGAGGCTCGAGTACACGGTCCAGAGCCACACCGTGATGAGGAACCCCGAGAGCGGCCCGAGCGGCGGTAGCCGCCTCTCCGCTCGCCACCTTCGCGCGAGCACCCAGAGCAGCGCGAGCACGCTCAGCGCGAACGCCGCGCGGGTGACGAGCTCGAGGGCCGGCGGGTGCGCGAGCGACGTGTAGATCACGCCTTTCTCCTCGAGCTCCCTGCCCGGATCGGCCGGGCTCGCCCACGCATAGGCCCAGGCCGCGAAGCAGTGCGCGAGGACCACCTTGCGCTCCAGCGGGTTGAACCGGAACCCGCGCCGCGCCGACAGCACCGTCAGGACGCCGAACCCCTGCTTCACATAGTGCCATCCCACCAGGAGAAACATGAGCTGGATCATGAAGCCCATCGTCCGCGCGGAGCCGGTCGCGAGCGCGCAGGTCGCCCACGCGAGCAGCGCGAGCGGGACGAGGAGCCCGGCGACGATGTAGCGGGCCCGCTGCGCCGGGGCGAGCGCGCCGCCGAACGCGCGGCGCCGCGCGTCCTTGTAGAACAGGAGGTACGTGACCGCGAAGTGAGGATCGTTGATCACGGTCGCGGCGTGGAACGTCAAGAAGCCGAGCGCGAGCTCCGACGCGTCGAGCCCGACGGCCCTGCGGAGCAGCCACGCGAGCGGAAAGAGCGCGAGCGTCGCGCCCCCCACGAGCAGGAACTCGATGAGGCGGGCCCGAAAGCCCTCTCGGCGCGGCGCCGCGACCGGGACTGGCAGCGTCGCGCTCGCGCTGGTCATGCGCCGAGGCTACCACACAGGGGCGCATCCCATCCTTCATCCAAGCTCGTACGAGCGCTCCCCCGGCGCGTACGCGGGGGCCGGGCCCCGCGCTGCCGCTGCCCGCGCTCGCCCGCGGGGGATGGCGCCGCGCTCTGGAGGGGGACTGCCGTCATCGGCGCTTCAGCGCATACGCGATGCCGCCTTGCAAGGTCCCCTCCGTGACCAGGCCCCGCAGGTCGATGTCGAGCCCGATCAGCGTCCGCGCGATCGCGGGCCGGATGCCGGTGAGCACGACGTCGGCGCCGAGCAACCCGGCCGCGCGCGCGGCCTGCACCAGCATCTCGGCGACCGACACGTCGACCGCCTTGACGCCGGTGATATCGATGATCGCGATGCGGGCCGAGTGCCTCGCGACGCCCTGGAGCAGCGTCTCGATGATCCGGCTCGCCCGCGCGCTGTCGAAGAAGCCGATGAGCGGCATGACGAGGACGCCCTCGGCGATCGGCAGGAGCGGCGTGACGAGCTCCCGTATCGTGTCCTGCTGCGCCGCGATGAGCTCGTCCCACGCCGAGGTCTTCGCGCGCGGCGCCGTCCGCGCCCCGCGCGAAGACCTCGGCGCGGACGGCGAAGAGCCGCTCGCCCTCCCCGCGGCCGCGCGCCCGCAGCTCGGCCTCGACGACCTCGCCGTCTCGCGCCGCCTTCAGCTGCTCGGCGCGCGCGGCGAGCCCGGCGAGGTCGTCCGGATGAATCCGGGCCGCGAGCGCCTCGATGCCGCGCGTCGCGAGCTCCTCGTCGGTGCAACCGAGCGCGCGGGCGAGGGCGGCGTTGTGCGCGGTGAGCCGCATCTCGGTCATGTCGACGACGCACAGGATCGCCAGCGCCGCGTCGACGAGCCGCGAGAGCGGGCGCACGATCTGCCACCGGGCGAACCCGAGGAGCAGGATGGCGGTCATCGCGCCGACGAGCCCCGCGTATTCGAGGATATCGCGGCGCGCCGCGGCGAACGCGGCGTTCTCGGGGGCGAGGGAGAAGACGAGGACGAGCGTCCCGAGGCGCCGCCCGTCGTCGCGCACGACCGGGCGGGCGACGCGTAGCTCGTGCTCGAGGACCTGGTTCTCGGCGCCGCGCGTGGTGAAGACCGACAGGCCCTCTGGGAGCCTTCCGACCCTGGCGACGGGCTCGGCGGCGTCGCTGCCCCACGCGACGGCGCCGGTCAGCGCGCGGTTCGACCGGAGCTGCTCGAGGTCGCCCTGCGCCGTGTCGTGATCGCCGAAATCGAGCGGCGCGGTCAGGGCCCCCGAGAGCAGATCCGCCATCATCGAGGCGGCGCACGAAGAAAGCGGCATGGCCGGACGCCGTCGGAAGCTCCCCGGGGGAGCGCGGACAGGCGCGCGGAGATGCCTTTCAGCCCGAGACGGTACGTAGCTCATTTCAAGGTTGCAACAGGATTCTCTTTGCCTACGCCGGCCGTCGGTGTCGACTCGGGGTGCCTGTTTGTCTACCCATTGTCCACGGGCGCGCGCTGGCCGGTGCCTTCTCTGGCTCTACGGTCGATTCGTAGAGAGGGCGGATCTGTCAAGGGACATGAAGACAATGAACGACGAGAGCTGATGTGAAACGTAGAGGCGTGTGCAGCCAGGGCCGCGGCGGGCGCCCCTCGCGCCGCACAGGCGTCCTGCGCCTCGTGCCGGGCGCTCCCTCAGCCCGCCCTCTCCGCCTGTAGAGCGGGCAGCCACATGCGCACCGTCGTGCCTTGGCCGATCGCGCTCTCGATACGGATGCTGCCCTGGTGCTCCTCGATGAACCGGTGCGTCAGCGCCAGCCCGAGCCCGGTCCCTTGTCCGGGCGGCTTCGTCGTGAAGAACGGCTCGAAGATGCGGCCCAGGTCCTCGGCGCGGATGCCGCAGCCGGTGTCGCGCACGTCGATCTCCACACCGTGGATTTCCCCGCGCGGGAGCGGGCGAGCCCCGACGACGACGGCGCCGCCTCGACGGCTGGCGTCGAGGGCGTTGCCGATCACGTTGAGCAGGGCCGACTCGAGCTGCGATGTGTTGGCGAGCACCGCGGGCAGCGCCGGCGCGGTGCCGTTCGCCTGGAGCTCTACTCTGCGCTCGCGCGCCCGCGGCGTGGAGAGGTCGACCGCGCGGCGGAGCGCCTCGCGCACGTCGCACGGTTGCCGGCCGATCGGCTTGCCGCGCGCGTACTCGAGCAGCGCCGTCACGAGCTCCGAGCAGCGGTTCGCCTGCCGCTCGATGGTGCAGAGCGCCTTCAGGATCGCGGCCTCGTCGGGCAGGCCGTGCCCCTTCCGGTGCCGCCTGAGCAGGAGCTGCGCGTTCATCAGGACGACCGAGACGGGGTTGTTCATCTCGTGCGACAGCCCCGCGACCAGCGTGCCTATCGCCGCCATCTTGCCCGCCTGGAGGAGCTCCTCCTGCGCCTCCGAGAGCCGCTCGAGCGCGGCCGCGAGCTCGCGGTTCTTCGCGGCGAGCTCCAGATAGGCGCGGTGCAGCCGCTCGGCCGCGCGCACCCGCGCCCTGAGCTCCAGCGGGTCGAACGGCTTGCTCATGTACTCGTCGGCGCCGACCTCGAGCCCGCCCACGGCCTCCGCGCGGCTCGCCCTCGCCGTGAGCAGGAGGACCGGGATGTCGCGGAGCTCGGGATCCCTCTTGAGCCGCCGGACGAGCTCGAAGCCGTCCATCTCGGGCATCATCACGTCCGACACGATGACATCGGGCCTCGTCGTCCTTATCGACTCGAGCGCTTCCCGGCCGTTCGTCGCCAGCACGACCTCGTGCTCGGCCGACAGGATGCCTTCCAGGTAAGACGCCATGTCCGGGTTGTCCTCCGCGACGAGCACGCGCGACGCCTGCGCCTTCGCGAGGCCGCCTTCGCGGATCGCCCCCGCGACCCGCGGCGCGGGCGCGGGCGCGGCGAGGTTGTCCGCGGAGCGGGGCGCCCCCGCCGGCCTCGGCGGCTCCGCCGCGCGAGGCGCCCGCGACGCCATCACGCCGTCCGCCGCCCGCGGGAGGCGCACGAAGAAGCGGGAGCCGACCCCGGGCTCGCTCTCCACGCCGAGCGTGCCCCCCATGAGCTCGGTGAGCTCCCTGGCCAGCGACAGGCCGATCCCCGTCCCCTCGTGCTTGCGCGTCGCCGACGCGTCGATCTGCTGGAACCGCTGAAAGAGCAGGTGTCTCTGGTCCGGCGGGATGCCAGGACCGGTGTCCTCGACCGACAGCTCGAACTCGCCGTCCGCCGCCCGCAGGCCGACCGCGACCCTGCCGCCCGGCGGGGTGAACTTCAGCGCATTGCCCAGCAGGTTGAGCGCGATCTTCTCGAACTTGCGCCGGTCGAGGGGGACCGTCTGCAGCGCCGGATCCACCCCGAGCGACAGCCGCACTCCGCCGCGCTCCGCCGCGGGGCGCGCCTCGTCCACCATGTCCGCGACGAGGTCTTTCACGTCGACCGCCTCCCAGTCGACCTGCATCTTGCAGGCCTCGATCTTCTGGTAATCGAGGACGTCGTCGACAAGCCGGCGGAGCCGCCGCCCGCTGCGCTGGATGCGCTCCAGATCCGCCCGCACCCGCGGCGACAGCGGCTCGTCCTGGCTGGACAGGAGCGAATCGAGCGGACCGAGGATGAGCGAGAGCGGCGTCCGGAGCTCGTGGCTCATCACCGTGAGGAACTCCCCCTTGGCGCGGGCGGCGGCGTCGGCGGCCTCCTTGGCCTTCTGGAGCTCTGTCTCCATCCGCTTGCGCTCGGTGATGTCGGCGTAGATCCCGAGGAGCCCGGTCACCTCGCCGCGCTCGTCGCGGATGGGCACCTTGCTGGTGAGCAGGACCCGCCGCTCGCCGTCCGGGCGGCGCAGCGGCTCCTCGATGTCGAGGGACGGCGTGCCGCGCTCCATGACCTCCCGGTCGACGCGCACGAAGGACTCCGCGTCATGCGCTCCCCAGACATCGAAGTCGGTCTTGCCGACGAGGTTCTCCAGGACCTTCGTGTTCGTGTCGTTGAGGAAGTTCTGATTTCCTCCAAGAAACCTGCCCTGGCGATCTTTCCAGAAGATGGCGTGGGGGACGTTGGCGATGACGTACTTGAGCACCGCCTGCTGCTGCTCGAGGGTCTCCCGCGCGGCGCTGCCGGCAGCGCCGGTCGGCGCCTCGTCCCCCTCGCCCGCCGGCGCCGCCCTGGACGTCCGTGCCTGTCTGGCGCGAGCTCGACTGGCCTGGAGGAGCTTGCTGATCTTGGCAGAGAGGCGGTAGCGACGTCGCATCGTTCTATTGTCGCGGGAGCATAGGACGAGCGCGAGCGACCTCAAAGCTTGACCGCGCAGGAACCCAGGCGCCGAGCACGAGCGGTTGGTTGGGGAGATCGAGCGAGCGAGCGCGCCGGCTCTGCCGCTCCATATCCTCCCTCATGTGCCCTGGATGAATCCTTTCGTCGCTCTCGTCGAGACCCGGCGGAAGCGCGCCGGCTGCGGTCTTGTCGAAGACACCCGTCATGGCCGGCGGTGCCGGCCAGAGCGCGTGTCCTCTACCATCCACCCGCCTTGAGCCGGCGCAGGTTCACGCGGCGGCTCCGCCGTGGTATCAGTCTTTGGCTTGCGTCGCCCGAGCTCGTCGCTGGGGGCAGGAGAGAAGGGTCCAGTCTCGGATCCACCGGGGCGCGGAAAAAGCAAGCGCCTTCGCTCCTCTCCTGCACAGGGCTCGTTCAGCCGCCCGCGGGAGCGGAGCCGCGGCGCGTCACGACGGCGCGGAGCGCGCAAAAGCCGAGGGAAAGCGCTTTCACGGCCCGATCCGGGGATCCGGCGTGATCGGCGTTCCGTGACCGAACCATTACCGCGGGGCCGAGACGACGGATGTTACAGAGGGGCTGCTTGTCATTTGGAGGCAGCTCAGCATGATTAAGGAACCGCAGGCCCTCCGCAGCGCGGGCCTCCAGCCGATCGGTATCTGGCGCAGCGGACCGTGGCTCCCCGCGTTCACGTCGACCGATCTGAGGGAGGCCATCTCCTGCGTGCGCGAGCCGGTGCACGTGGTGCGGGAGATGCCGGAGGGGCGCGTCGGCGTGTCGCGCGGCGGCGCGCTCATCGGCGAAGATCAGGTCAACGGGGTCCCCACGTTTCCGCTCCTCGGCACGCTCCCGGCGCTCTACCCGGAGTGGCTCGGGGACCGCTCCTTCCTCGAGGTCCATCGCCTGCGCTTCCCCTACGTGGCCGGCGCGATGGCGAACGGTATCCACACCACGCGGCTCACGATCGCGATGGCCAGGGCAGGGATGATGGGGTTCTTCGGCGCCGCCGGCCTCGGGCTGCACCGGATCGAACAGGCCGTCGATGAAATCATCGCTGCGCTCGGGACGGAAGGTCCCACCTGGGGGTGCAACCTCATCCATGCTCCGAACCAGCCGCGGCTGGAGAGCGACACGGTGGAGCTCTACCTGAGAAAGGGAGTCCGCCGGGCCGAGGCCGCGGCCTACATGGGCCTGAACCCGATGGTCGTGCGCTTCGCCTACAGCGGCATAAGGCGCCTGCCAGACGGCCGGATCGACCGGCAGAACCACCTGTTCGCGAAGATCTCGCGCCCGGAGGTCGCAGCGCGCTTCCTGTCGCCCGCGCCGGCCGAGATCCTCGATACGTGCGTTCGGAATGGATGGCTCACCCGGGAGGAGGCGGAGCTCGCGCGCAGCCTCCCGGTCGCCGAGGACATCACCGTGGAGGCCGACTCGGGGGGGCACACCGACAACCGGCCCCTTGTCGCGCTGTTCCCGGTGATCCTCGGTGTCCGCGACGAGCTCGCGGCGAAGCACGGGTATCAGCGCCCGATCCGCGTCGGCGCCGCCGGCGGCCTCTCCACGCCGTCCACGATCGCCGCCGCGTTCGCGCTCGGGGCCGCGTACGTGCTCACGGGCTCGGTCAACCAGGCATGCATCGAGTCGGGCCTGTCCGACGAGGGCAAGAAGATGCTCGCCCAGGCCGACCTCCCGGATGTGGTCATGACGCCGGCCGCCGACATGTTCGAGCTCGGCGTGCAGGTCCAGGTGCTCAAGCGCGGCACGATGTTCGGGGTCCGCGCGCAGCGGCTCTACGACCTGTACGTCGCCCACGACTCCATCGCGTCGCTGCCCGCCGACGTGCGCGCGCGCATCGAGCGAGAGCAGTTCCAGATGTCGTGCGACGAGGTGTGGGCGGGCTGCGAGCGGTTCTTCGCGGAGCGCGACCCGGCCGAGCTCGAGCGCGCCGCCCGCGAGCCGAAGCACAAGATGGCGCTGATCTTCCGCTGGTATCTCGGCATGTCCAGCAAGTGGGCGATCGCCGGGGACCCGAAGCGCCGCGCCGATTTCCAGATCTGGTGTGGCCCGGCCATGGGCGCCTTCAACCGCTGGGTCAAGGGGTCGTTCCTCGAGGACCCAGCGCGCCGCACCGTGGTCCAGGTCGCGCGCAACCTGCTCGAGGGCGCGGCCGTCGTCACGCGCGCGCAGCAGCTCCGGACATACGGCGTCCCCGTGCCGAGCGCCGCCTTCCACTTCACTCCTCGCCCGCTCGACTGAGCGCCTGATCACCTGCTGAGGTCCGTCATGCACCCTTCGTCCTCGCGTATTCCGCCCATCGCTGTCGTCGGCGTGAGCGCCATCTTCCCGGGCTCGCTCGACGCTCACGGCTTCTGGCGCGACATCCTCGCTGGAACCGACCTCATCACGGACGTCCCGAGCACCCACTGGCTGATCGAGGACTACTACGATCCCGATCCGTCCGCCCCGGACAAGACGTACGCGAAGCGCGGCGCCTTCCTGAGGGACGTGCCGTTCGATCCGCTCGAGTGGGGCGTCCCGCCCTCGATCGTGCCGGCCACGGACACGACGCAGCTGCTCGCGCTGATCGTGGCCAAGCGGGTGCTGGAGGACGCGGCGCAGGGGCAGTTCGAGTCGATGAGCCGCGAGCGGATGAGCGTGATCCTCGGCGTCACCTCGGCGCAGGAGCTCCTCGCCTCGATGGTGAGCCGGATCCAGCGGCCGGTCTGGGCGAGGGCGCTCCGGGACCTCGGGTATCCGGAGGACGAGGTGAAGCGCGCCTGCGACAGGATCGCGGGCAGCTACGTGCCCTGGCAGGAGTCCAGCTTTCCGGGCCTGCTCGGCAACGTCGTGGCCGGGCGCATCGCGAACCGGCTCGACCTCGGCGGGACGAACTGCGTGACCGACGCGGCGTGCGCGTCGTCGCTGTCGGCGATGTCGATGGCGATCAACGAGCTCGCGCTCGGCCAGTCCGATCTCGTGATCGCGGGCGGCTGCGACACGATGAACGACGCCTTCATGTACATGTGCTTCAGCAAGACGCCGGCCCTGTCGAAGTCGGGCGACTGCCGCCCGTTCTCGGACAAGTCCGACGGCACGCTGCTCGGCGAGGGCATCGGGATGGTGGCGCTCAAGCGGCTCGACGACGCCGAGCGCGACGGCGACCGGGTGTACGCGGTGATCCGCGGGATCGGCTCGTCCTCGGACGGGCGGAGCAAGAGCGTGTACGCGCCGGTGCCGGAAGGGCAGGCCAAGGCGCTGCGCCGGACCTACGCCGCCGCCGGGTACGGCGCCGAGACCGTGGAGCTCGTGGAGGCCCACGGCACCGGGACGAAGGCCGGCGACGCGGCCGAGTTCGAGGGCCTGCGCGCGATGTTCGACGAGTCGGGGCGCGCCGATCGGCAGTGGTGCGCGCTCGGCAGCGTGAAGTCGCAGATCGGCCACACAAAGGCGGCCGCCGGCGCGGCGGGCCTGTTCAAGGCGATCATGGCGCTGCACCACAAGGTGCTGCCGCCGACCATCAAGGTCGACAAGCCGAACCCCAAGCTCGAGATCGAAAAGACTCCTTTCTATCTCAACACCGAGGCGCGGCCGTGGATCCGCGCGGGCGATCACCCGCGGCGGGCGTCGGTGAGCTCGTTCGGCTTCGGCGGCTCGAACTTCCACGTGGCGCTGGAGGAGTACACGGGCCCGGCGCCGCGGGCGTGGCGGGTGCGGTCGGCGCCGGCGGAGCTCGTCCTCTTGTCGGCGGACACGCCGGCGGCGCTCGCGGACCGCGTCCGGGCGCTGGCGAAGGCGGCGGAGACGCCCGAGAGCCTGCGCTTCCTGGCGCGGGAGTCGGCGCTCTCGTTCGACGCGTCGCGGCCCGCGCGGCTCGGGCTGTGCGCGACGGACGAGGCGGATCTCCGGAAGAAGCTGGAGCAGGTCGCGGCGCACCTCGGGGCGAAGCCCGAGCAGGCGCTCGCCGCGCCGCTCGTGCACTACGCGAGCGGGGAGGCGCCGGGGCAGGTGGCGTTCCTGTTCCCGGGGCAGGGGAGCCAGTACCTCGCGATGGGCGCCGACGTGCTGATGACGTTCGACGCGGCCCGCGAGGCCTGGGACGCGGCGGCGGGCGTGTCGATCGCGGACGCGCCGCTGCACGAGGTGGTGTTCCCGCGGCCTGTGTTCTCGGACGAGGACCGCGCGGCGCAGGAGGCGCGGCTCCGCGAGACGCGGTGGGCGCAGCCCGCGATCGGCGCGACGAGCCTCGCGCACCTCGCGCTGCTCGGGGCGCTCGGGGTGCGGGCGGACGCGCTCGCGGGCCACAGCTTCGGCGAGATCTCGGCGCTGCACGCGGCCGGCGCGCTGTCCGCGGCGGACCTCCTGCGCGTCGCCCGGCGGCGCGGCGAGCTGATGGGCGCGGCGTCGTCCGAGCGGGGCGCGATGATCGCGGTGCCGCGGGCGATCGACGAGGTGCGGGCGATCGACCTCGGCGACGTGGTTGTCGCGAACCACAACGGCCCGAAGCAGGTGGTCCTGTCGGGCTCGGTCGCGGCGATCGAGGCGGCGGAGAAGCGGCTCTCGGGCATGGGGATCCAGGCGCGGCGCCTCGACGTGGCCGCGGCGTTCCACTCGCCGCTCGTGGCGGAGGCGAGCGCGCCGTTCCGCGAGTTCCTGGCGGGCATCGCGGTGCAGGCGCCGGGGGCGCCCGTGTACAGCAACGCGGAGGTCGAGCCCTACCCGGGCGACGGCGACGCGGTGCGCGATCGGCTGGCGCGGCAGCTCGCCGAGCCGGTGCGGTTCGTGGAGGAGATCGAGCGGATGTACGCGGCCGGGGTGCGCACGTTCGTGGAGGTCGGGCCGGGCTCGGTGCTCACGAACCTCGTCGGCGACATACTGAGCGGGCGGCCGCACCGCGCGGTGGCGCTCGACCGCAAGGGCAAGCACGGCGTGACGAGCCTGTTCGAGGCGGTGGCGCGGCTCGCGGTGGCCGGGGTGCCGCTGGACGCGCGGGTCCTCTGGGACGGGTTCGCGGCGCCGGTGGACCCGCGGGCGCTGCCGAAGCCGAAGCTGGCGCTGCCGATCAACGGCAGCAACTACGGCAAGCCGTACCCGCCGCAGGGCGGGGCGAAGGAGCTGCCGAAGGCGAGCGCGGGGCGGCCGGCGCAAGAGACGGCGCGGGCGGCAGCGAGCGCGTCGGCGCCGGCGGGGAGCGCGTCGGGGCCGGTGGTGCGCGCGTCGGTGCCCGCAGTGAGCGCGCCGGTGCCGGTGGTGCGCGCGTCGGGGCCGGTGGTGAGCACGTCGGCCGCGGTGGTGCGCGCGCCGGAGCCCGCAGTGCGCGCGTCGGTCGCGGTGGTGCGCGCGCCAGAGCCCGCAGTGAGCGCGTCGGCCGCGGTGGTGCGCGTGTCGGTGCCGGCAGGGAGCGCGTCGGCGCCCGCAGTGAGCGCGTCGGCGCCGGCAGTGAGCGCGCCGGGACCGAGGATCGTGAGCACGTCGGCGCCGGCAGTGAGCGCGTCGGCGCCGGCCGTGAGCGCATCGCGGCCGGCCGTGAGCGCGTCGGTGCCCGTGGCGAGCGCGTCGTGGCTCGCCGCTTACCAGGAGGCGCAGCGCGCCACGGCAGAAGCCCACAGCGTGTACCAGCGCACGATGGCCGAGACCCACATCGCCTTCCTGCAGGCGGCCGAGGCCTCCTTCGCAGGGCTCGCCGCGCTCGCGACCGGCGCTTCGTACCCGGTCGCTGCCACGGCGGCGCCCGAGGCGTGGCCTGCGCCCGCGCTCCTCGCGCCGGTGCATCGAGGGCCGGTCTCGGAGGCGGCGCTGGGGCCCGCAGCGGCGCAGGCCCTGCACAACGGCGGGGGCAGAGGCAGCGCGATCCACGACGGCCTGAACGGCACCGGCGGGCAGCATCACGCGGCGCTGACCGCGGCGCCGGCCGTGGCAGCGAAGGCGGCGGTCGCGACGCCCGCGGCGCCGGCCGTGGCAGCGAAGGCGGCGGTCGCGACGCCGGCGGCGCCGGCCGTGGCAGCGAAGGCGGCAGTCGCGACGCCCGCGCCCGCGGCGCCGGCCGTGGCAGCGAAGGCGGCGGTCGCGACGCCTGCTGCGCCCGCCGCGGCGACGCAGGCGGCCGTTGCCGCCGCGCCGGGCGTCGATATCGAGCGGATGGTCCTCGAGGTGGTCGCCGACAAGACGGGATACCCCGTCTCCATGCTCGGGCTGCAGATGGAGCTGGAGAGCGATCTCGGGATCGACAGCATCAAGCGGGTGGAGATCCTGTCCTCGGTCCGGGACCGGACGCCCGGGCTGTCGGAGGTCGACGCCTCGGCGCTGGCGCAGCTGCGCACGCTCGGGCAGGTCGTCGACCACCTCCGCGCTTCGATGCCCGCCGCCGCACCGGCGGCCGGCGCCAGGCCGGCTGTGGCTGCTCCCGCCGCCGCAACGGCGCCCGCAGCCGCAGCGCCGGCTGGCGCTGCGGCGCCCGCGGCGTCCGACGTCGAGCGGATCGTGATGGCGGTGGTCGCCGAGACGACGGGCTACCCGGCCGAGATGCTCGGGCTGCAGATGGAGCTGGAGAGCGATCTCGGGATCGACAGCATCAAGCGGGTGGAGATCCTGTCGGCGGTGCGGGATCGCACGCCGGGGCTGTCGGAGGTCGACGCCTCGGCGCTGGCGCAGCTGCGCACGCTCGGCCAGGTGGTCGACCACCTCCGCGCCTCGCTGCCCGCCGGGACGACAGCGACCGGCGCCAGGCCGGATGCCGGCGCTCCCGTCTCGGCAACGGCATCCGCCGGCGCTGCGGCGCCCGCAGCGGCCGAGGTCGAGCGGATCGTGATGGCGGTGGTCGCCGAGACGACGGGCTACCCGGCCGAGATGCTCGGGCTGCAGATGGAGCTGGAGAGCGATCTCGGGATCGACAGCATCAAGCGGGTGGAGATCCTGTCGGCGGTGCGGGATCGCACGCCCGGGCTGTCGGAGGTCGACGCCTCGGCGCTGGCGCAGCTGCGCACGCTCGGCCAGGTGGTCGACCACCTCCGCGCCTCGCTGCCCGCACCCGCGCCGGCGGCCGCCGCCAGGCCGGCTGTCGCCGCCCCCGCCGCGGCGCCTGCGGCCACGCCGGCCGTCGCTCCCGCCGCTGCGGCGCCCGCGGCGTCCGACGTCGAGCGGATCGTGATGGCGGTCGTCGCCGAGACGACAGGCTACCCGGCCGAGATGCTCGGGCTGCAGATGGAGCTGGAGAGCGATCTCGGGATCGACAGCATCAAGCGGGTGGAGATCCTGTCGGCGGTGCGGGATCGCACGCCGGGGCTGTCGGAGGTCGACGCCTCGGCGCTGGCGCAGCTGCGCACGCTCGGCCAGGTGGTCGACCACCTCCGTGCCTCGCTGCCCGCAGCCGCGCCGGCCGGAGCTTCCGCCGCGGCGCCCGCAGCCGCGCCGGCCGGAGCTTCCGCCGCGGCGCCCGCAGCGGCCGAGGTCGAGCGGATCGTGATGGCGGTGGTCGCCGAGACGACGGGCTACCCGGCCGAGATGCTCGGGCTGCAGATGGAGCTGGAGAGCGATCTCGGGATCGACAGCATCAAGCGGGTGGAGATCCTGTCGGCGGTGCGGGATCGCACGCCGGGGCTGTCGGAGGTCGACGCCTCGGCGCTGGCGCAGCTGCGCACGCTCGGCCAGGTGGTCGACCACCTCCGCGCGAGCCTCGGCTCCGCCGCCGGCGACGCCCCGGCGACGCCCGCCGAGGCGCCGCCCGTCGCGCAGCTCGGCCGGTGGACGCTCGTCGAGGCGCCGGCGCCCGCCGCCGGCCTGGCGATGCCCGGCCTCTTCGACGCCGGCACCGTCGTGGTGACCGGCCACGACACGCTCGGCCCCGCGCTCGTCGCCGCCCTCGCGGCCCGCGGGATCGCCGCCGAGCACGCCGCCGCCGTGCCCCGCGGCGCCCGCGGCGCCGTGTTCCTCGGCGGCCTCCGCGACCTCGCCACGGCCGACGAGGCGCTCGCCGTCCACCGCGAGGCGTTCCTCGCGGCCCAGGCGATCGCGGCGAAGCCGGCCCTGTTCGTCACGGTCCAGGACACCGGCGGCGACTTCGGCGTCGCCGGCTCGGACCGCGCCTGGGTGGGCGGACTGCCAGGCCTCGTGAAGACCGCGGCGATGGAGTGGCCCGAGGCGTCCTGCCGCGCGATCGACATCGAGCGCGACGGCCGGCCCGCCGCCGAGCTCGCCGACGCCATCGTCGCGGAGCTCCTGTCCGGCGGCGTCGAGCTCGAGATCGGCCTGCGCGCGGACGGCCGGCGCACCACGCCGCGCAGCGTCCGGCAGGACGCGCAGCCCGGGCCGCTCCCGCTCGGGCCGTCCGACGTGGTCGTGGCGAGCGGCGGCGCCCGCGGCGTCACCGCGGCGACGCTGATCGCGCTCGCCAGGGCCAGCCGCGCGAGGTTCGCGCTGCTCGGCCGCACCGCGCTCGAGGACGACCCGGTCGCGTGCCGCGGCGCCGACGGCGAGGCCGCGCTCAAGGCGGCGCTCGTCAAGGCCGCGTCCTCCGCGGGCCAGAAGGCGACGCCGGCGGAGATCGGCCGCCAGGTCGCGAAGATCCTCGCCAACCGCGAGGTCCGCGCGACGCTCGACGCGATCCGCGCGGCCGGCGGCGAGGCCCTCTACGTCCCCGCCGACGTGAACGACGCGCGCGCCGTGGCCGCGGCGCTCGACCAGGTGCGCCGCGCCCTCGGCCCGGTCACCGCGATCGTCCACGGCGCGGGCGTGCTCGCCGACAAGCTCGTCGCCGAGAAGACGGTCGAGCAGTTCGACCGCGTGTTCAGCACGAAGGTCGACGGCCTCCGGGCCCTGCTCGGCGCGACCTCGGGCGACCCGCTCAAGGCGATCGTCCTCTTCAGCTCGATCGCGGCGCGCACCGGCAACAAGGGGCAGTGCGACTACGCGATGGCGAACGAGGTCCTGAACAAGGTCGCCGCCGCCGAGGCCGCCCGCCGCCCGGGCTGCCGCGTGAAGTCGCTCGGCTGGGGGCCCTGGCAGGGCGGCATGGTGAACGCGGCGCTCGAGGCGCACTTCGCGCAGCTCGGCGTGCCGCTCATCCCGCTCGCCGCCGGCGCGAAGATGCTGCTCGACGAGCTCTGCGACGCCTCGGGCGACCGCGGCGCGAGCGGGCCGGGCTCCGCTTCGCCCGGCGCGGTCGAGCTCGTGCTCGGCGCCGAGCCGGCGACGCTCGCGGCCCCCGAGCATGGCCGGAGGGTCGCGCTGGCCGTCCGCGCCGACCGCGCGACGCACCCCTACCTCGGCGATCACGCCATCAACGGCGTGCCCGTCGTGCCGGTGGTGATCGCCCTCGAGTGGTTCGCCCGCGCCGCGCGCGCGTGCCGGCCGGATCTCGTCGTGACCGAGCTCCGCGACGTGCGGGTGCTGCGCGGGATCAAGCTCGCGGCGTACGAGTCGGGCGGCGAGGTGTTCCGCGTCGACTGCCGCGAGGTGAGCAACGGCCAAGGCGCGGTGCTCGCGGCCGAGCTGCGCGGGCCCCAGGGGGCGCTGCATTACGCGGCGACCATCGAGATGGGGCAGGCCGAGGGGCGTGTGGCCCCGAAGGGCCCGGCCCTGCCGGAGCTCGGCCCGTGGCCCTCCGGCGGCGACCTGTACGACGGCCGCACGCTCTTCCACGGCCGCGACTTCCAGGTGATCCGGCAGCTCGACGGCGTGAGCCGCGACGGGATCGTGGGGACGGTCGTGGGCCTGCGCGAGGCCGGCTGGGTGTCCCAGCCGTGGAAGACCGACCCGGCGGCGCTCGACGGCGGGCTGCAGCTCGCGACGCTGTGGACGCAGCACGTGCTCGGCGGCGCCGCGCTCCCGATGTCCGTGGGCGCGCTGCACACCTTCGCCGAGGGGCCGTCCGACGGCCCGCTGCGCGCGGTGGTGCGCGGGCAGATCGTGGCCCGCGACCGCACCAAGGCGGATATCGCGTTCGTCGACAACGAGGGCACGCTCGTCGCCGAGCTGCGCGACGTGCAGTACGTCCTCCGCCCCGACACGGCGCGCGGCCAGGCGTGATCGAGGCAACCGTGTTCGAGCCCATCGCCATCGTCGGCCGCGGGTGCGTCCTGCCGGGCGCGCTCCACCCCGCGGCCCTCTGGGACAACGTGCTCGTCGGCAGGGACCTCGTGTCCGGCGCCCCCGACGGCCGCTGGCGCCTGTCGCGCGAGCGCGCGCTCGCCGGCGGCGCGCGCGACGTGCGCGACGTGAAGGACCGCGCGTGGAGCGACCGCGGCGGCTACGTCACCGGGTTCGACGAGCACTTCCGCCGCGTGCTGGCCGGGGACCCGTTCCCGCGGCGCAGCGGTCCGCCCGAGTCCCTGCTCGCGCTCGACCCGCTCTTCCAGTGGGTGCTCTACGCGGGCCGCGAGGCGCTGCGCGAGGCCGGCCACGAGGGCCGGTCCGACCGCGCGGGCGCGGTGGTCGGGAACCTCTCGTTCCCCTCGTCGGCGATGTCGGCGTGGTGCGAGTCGACGTGGCTCGGCGATGTCGCCGGCGTCGCGCGGCCCGATCCGCGCAACCGGTTCATGTCTGGGCTGCCTGCCCACCTGCTCGCCGACGCGCTCGGCCTGGGGGCCGGGGCGTTCGCGCTCGACGCCGCGTGCGCGTCGTCGCTCTACGCGATCGCGCTCGCCTGCGAGCGCCTGCAGGACCGCGAGGCCGACCGGATGCTCGCCGGCGCGGTGTGCCGGTCGGACGATCTCTTCATCCACATCGGGTTCTGCGCGCTATCGGCCATGAGCCGCACCGGGCGCAGCCGCCCGTTCTCGTCGGAGGCCGACGGCCTGGTCCCGGCGGAGGGCGCGGCGTTCGTGGTCCTCGAGCGCCTGGCCGACGCGGAGGCCGCGCGCAGGCCCATCCTGGGCGTGATCCGCGGGATCGGCCTGTCGAACGACGGCCGCGGCCGCGGCCTGCTCGCGCCGGCGGTCGAGGGGCAGCTGCGCGCGATGCGGGCCGCGTACGCCATGGCCGACCTCGATCCCGGCGAGGTCTCGCTCCTCGAGTGCCACGCGACGGGCACCCCCCTCGGCGACGCGACCGAGATCGCGACCCTCACCGAGGTGTTCGGCCCCCGCGAGGTCCCGCTCGGCTCGCTCAAGTCGAACCTCGGTCACCTCGTCACGACCGCCGGCGCGGCCGGGCTCCTCAAGCTGCTCGGCGCCATGGCGGCGGGGGTCCGCCCGCCCACGTTGCACGCCGATCCGCTGAGCGACGCGGTGGCCGCGAGCCCGTTCCGGGTGCTGCAGCGGGCCGAGCCGTGGGAGGGCCGGCGGCTCGCGGGCCTGTCGGCGTTCGGGTTCGGCGGGAACAACGCCCACCTCCTCGTGGAGGCGTACGAGCCCGCCTCGCCGAAGGGGCGCGCCGCCCACGCCACGCACGCCGCGTCGCACCCGGCCGCGTCGCGCCCCGCCCCGGCCGGGCCCCCCGCCCCGGCGGGTCACCTGGCCGTTGTGGCGATGGGCCTGTGCGTCGGTGAGCTCCGCGGCGTCCGGGCGTTCGCCGAGCCGCTCCTCTCGGGCGGCGGCGCGGATCCTCGCCGCGCGACCGTCGCGCTGCCCGCGGATCGCCTCCGGTTCCCGCCGCGCGATCTGCAGCAGGCGCTCGCCCAGCAGACGCTGCTGCTCGAGGCGGCGATCGAGGCGACCGAGGGGCTCGCGCTGCCGCGCGACCGCACCGCCGTGCTCATCGGCATGGGCGCCGACACCGAGGTGTGCCGGTACATGACGCGCTGGCGGGTCGCCGAGACGGCGCCGGCGCGGCTCGGTCCGTCGGTCGACGTCGGCGCGCTGCGGGATTCGATCATCCCTGCCCTCCAGGCGGCGGGGGTCGTCGGGAACATGCCGAACATCCCGGCGAACCGGCTGAACAGCCAGCTCGACGTCGGCGGACCGTCGTTCACGATCGCGGCCGAGGAGCTCTCCGGGCCCTGGGCGCTGCGCGTCGCGTCCCGCGCCCTGCGCGCCGGCACCGTGGACGCCGCGATCGTCGGCGCCGTGGACCTCTCGTGCGAGCCCGCCCACGTGGCCGCGCTCGAGGCGCTCGGCGTTCACCTGCCTCCCGGCGACGCCGCGGTCGTGCTCGTGCTCGAGCGCCTCGACGACGCCGTTCGACAGCGGCACCCGGTCCTGGCCGTGGTCGTGGACGAGCCGGCCGACCCCGGGCTCGTGCTGTCGGCCACGGATCTCGCGCCGCGGTTCGGTCATGCGCACGCCGCCTCCGGCCTGCTGCATGTCGCCGCCGCGGTGCTCGCCTGCCGTCATGCCCGGAAGCCCGACGGAACGCCGTGGACCGACGACGTCCGCGTCGCCGAGGTCCGCTGCGCCGGCCTCGGCGGGGGCTCGCTCTCGGTCCGCATCGGGGCCGGCGGTCCGGCCGCGCCGCTCCCGCCGCCACGATCGGCGGAGGGCCCGGTGCTCACGCTCCCCGCCCACCCGCCGGCGATCGTCGTACCCGGCGCGGCCTCCTGCTCATCCCCTGGAGACTCCATGGAACCTGCGCCGCCTCTGCCGTCCGCTCTCGACGACCTGCCGCCGCTGTACCCCGGGCCCACGGGCTTCTCTGCCGCCGACGCGCCGCCTCCGCCGTCCTGGGACGAGCCGCGGCCGGTCGGGCCGGAGCTCGTCGGGGCCCCTGCCGCCGACCTCCCGATCGAGCCGTCGCCGCTCGCGCCGGCGCTCGTCGAGGCCGCGGCCGTGTACCTCCCGAACGAGCCGCTGCCGGTCGCGCCGGCGCTCGTCGAGGCTGGAGCCGTGGACATCCCGGGCGACGTGATCGTCGGTGCGGCGGCGTTCACCGTTCAGCTGGCGCGGATCCACAGGGAGTGGGCAGAGCAGCAGGCCCAGGTCCACCGCCGGTTCCTGCAGATGCGGCAGCGCGCGCTGGACTCGCTCGTCCAGGCCTCGTCGGGCGCGGCCGCGGTGGTGCATGCGACGCCCTCGGCGCAGGTCTCCCGCGTCGCCCCGGTCGGCGCCGAGTCGCCGCGCCCCGTCGAGTCGCCGCGCCCGATCCGGGTCGAGTCGCCGCGGCCGATCGAGGCGCTGCGCCCCGTTGAATCGCCGCGCCCCACCGCTGCGCCGCAACCGCCGCCGCGGCCGGTGGAGACGCCGCGCCCGACCCGCGCCGAGCCGTCGCGCCCCGCCGCCGCGCCGCCGCCTTCGCCGCGCCCCGCCGCCGCGCCGCCGCCTTCGCCGCGCCCCGCCGCCGCGCCGCCGCCTTCGCCGCGCCCCGCCGCGGCTGCCCTCGCGCCGCGGGGCCCCCGGTTCAGCCGCGAGCAGCTCGAGCGCCTCGCCTCGGGCCGGATCTCCGACGTGTTCGGCCCGCTCTTCGCCCGGCAGGACGGCTATCGCCGCCAGGTGCGCATGCCGATGCCGCCGCTGCTCCTCGCCGACCGGGTCACCGGGATCGACGCCGAGCCCGGCTCGATGAAGCTCGGCACGATGTGGACCGAGACCGACGTCCGGTGGGACTCCTGGTACCTGCACGACGGCGCGATGCCGGCCGGCATCATGATCGAGAGCGGCCAGGCCGACCTGCTGCTCATCAGCTGGCTCGGCGCCGACTTCGAGAACAAGGGCGAGCGCGTCTACCGGCTGCTCGGCTGCGAGCTCACCTTCTACGGCGGCCTGCCGCGCCCGGGCGACACGCTCGTCTACGACATCCACGTCGACGGGCACGCGAAGCACGGCGACGTCCGCCTGTTCTTCTTCCACTACGACTGTCGCATCGGCGGCGAGCTGCGGCTGAAGACGCGCAAGGGCCAGGCCGGCTTCTTCACCGACGAGGAGCTCGCGAGCTCCGGCGGCGTCCTCTGGGACGCGGACACCGCCGAGCACGCGGCGACCGCCCGCCTCGATCCGCCGCGGATCGCCTGCCAGAAGTCCGCGTTCGACCGCGCCGACCTCGTCTCGTTCGCGGCCGGCGACGGCGCGGCGGCGTTCGGCCCCGGCTTCGAGCGCCTGCGCACCCACGTCAGGACGCCGCGGATCAGCGCGCCGCCCATGCTGTTCTTCGAGCGCATCGACGTGTTCGATCCCGCGGGCGGCCCGTGGAAGCGCGGTTATCTCAGGGCCACGCTGCCGATCACGAAGGACGGCTGGTACTTCGAGGGCCACTTCAAGGACGACCCGTGCATGCCGGGCACGCTCATGTTCGAGGGCTGCCTGCAGGCGCTCGCGTTCGCCATGGCGGCGATGGGCTTCACGGTAGACGCGGACGGCTTCCGCTTCGAGCCGGTGCCGGAGATCCCCTACCTGCTCCGCTGCCGCGGCCAGGTCGTCCCGACGAGCCGGCAGCTCACGTACGAGGTGTTCATCGAGGAGGTCCACGACGGCCCGCACCCGACGGTGTTCGCCGACTTCCTGTGCACGGTCGACGGCCTCAAGGCGTTCCATGCCCGCCGCGTGGGCCTGCGCCTGAGCCCGGACTGGCCGCTCTCGAGCTCCCCCGAGCTCCTCGACGGCCACGTCGAGCCGAAGCCGGTCGCGCGGGTCCCCGGGTCCAAGCTCGGCGCGCCGCCGCCCGACGGCGCCGGCTCTGACGACGCGCACGCCGGCGGCTTCCCGTTCGACTACCGGAGCCTGCTCTCGTGCGCCTGGGGCAGGCCGTCGGACGCCTTCGGCCCGCTCTACCGCAGGTTCGACGAGGGCCGGCACGTCGCCCGGCTCCCGGGGCCGCCGTACCACTTCATGAGCCGGGTCCTCTCGGTCTCGAGCCCCATGGCCGCGATGAAGGCCGGCGCGAAGGTCGAGGTCGAGTACGACGTCCCGGAGGACGCCTGGTACTTCGACGAGAACGCGAGCCTCACCATGCCGTTCGCGGTGGTGCTCGAGGCCGCGCTCCAGACGTGCGGCTGGCTCGCGAGCTACGCCGGCTGCGCGCTCTCGAGCGAGGGCGCGCTGTACTTCCGCAACCTCGACGGCAAGGGCACGCTGCGCGGCGAGGTCCTGCCGGCCGCGGCCGGCGGCGCGCTGCGCACGACGTCGCGGCTCACGAACCTCTCGCGGTCGGGCGGCATGATCATCCTGGCGTTCCGGGTCGAGTGCAGCCTCGGCGGCGCCCCGGTGTACGACCTCGACACGGTGTTCGGCTTCTTCCCGAAGGCCGCGCTCGCGACGCAGATCGGCATCCCGCCGAAGCCCGAGGAGCTCGCCGCGCTGGAGGCGCCGTCCGATTTCGAGGTCGATCTCCGCGAGCGCCCCGCGCGTTACTGCGGGGACAAGCTCGGGCTCGCGCGGCCGTCGCTGCTGATGATCGACCGCGTCGATGGCCTGTGGCAAACCGGCGGCCGGAAGGGGCTCGGCCGGCTGCGCGCGCAGCGGGACGTCCAGGCCTCGGAGTGGTTCTTCAAGGCCCATTTCCTGGGCGATCCGGTGCAACCCGGCTCGCTCGGCATCGAGGCGATGCTGCAGACGATCCAGTTCTGGATGCTGCACCACGACCTCCACGCGGGCCTCGCCGATCCGCGGTTCGAGCCGGTGATGACGGGGCACGAGCACTCCTGGCGCTACCGCGGCCAGGTGCTGCCGAGCAGCCGGCGGGTGACGGTCGAGACCGACATCCTCGAGGTCGGCCGCGACGACCGCGGGCCCTTCGTCATCGCCGAGTCCTACCTGTGGGTGGACGGCCTCCGCATCTACGGCGCGACGCTCGGCGTGCGGATCGTCGACGGCGCTCCGCCGCCCCGCGCGCGGCGCGACGTCGGCTTCGACGTCCGCGGGAACGCGCGCCACCTCGCCTCGCTCCCCGGCGCCGTGCTCCGGGGCCAGGGCCCTCGCCTCCAGCAGCAGCCCGCGGGGCGGGCCGCCCCGTCGCCGGAGGCCGAGGACGCCGAGGAGGTGCTGGATCCGGCCGGCTGGGTGGCGGACCACTGCCCCACCTGGACGCTCCCGGCGCTCCCCGGCATGAGCATGGTCGACCGGCTGGCCGGCGCCGCTTTGCGGGCGCGCCCGGGGAGCGTGGTCGTGGCCGTGGAGGACGTTGTTGTGCTCCGCTGGCTGCCCGTGCCGGGGCCGGTGCGCGTCAAGGCCGAGGCCACCGGCTCCGGCGATGTCCTCGACGTGCGGCTCCTCGCGTGGCGCGAGGCCTCGAACCCGGCGCTCTCGCGGTTCGAGCCGGTGTGCACCGGCCGCGTGCGGGTGGCCGGCGCGTACCCGCCCGCCCCCGCGCTGGAGCCGGCGCTCGACGCGCCGGAGGCCGACGATCCGTACGCGGTGGGCACGCTGTTCCACGGCCCGGCGTTCCGGTACCTGACCTCGCTGCGGCTCGGCGCGCGCGGCGCCTCGGCGGTGCTCGATCCCGGCAAGGGCTCGGTGCCTCCCGGGGCGCTGCACCAGGGCATGCTCGACGCGCTGACCCACGCCATCCCGCACGACCGGCTGTTCCTGTGGGATCCGGAGAGCCCTCCCGCCCACATCGCGTTCCCGTCGCGCATCCCGTCGCTCCGCCTGTTCGGGCCGTCGCCCGACGCGCCCGTGCGCATCGAGGTGCGCTACGAGGGCCGCGAGGATCGCTTCGTCTCGTTCCGGGTGCAGGCCATCGCGGGGGCCGGCACGGCCGCCGGGGAGCGCGTCTGGCTGGAGCTCCGCCTCGTCGAGGTGCTGATCCCGCAGGGGTCTGTCGGCGGCGCGCCGCCCGGGATCCGCCGGGCGTTCCTGCGCGACCGCGCCCCGGTCGACCTCGGCGTCTCGCGCGTCGACGCGGCGTCGGGCGAGGCGCGCTGCGGTCCGGCCGACGTGCGCACGATGGACTGGATGCCGGGCACGGTGGCGCACCTGTACGCCGCGTCGGGCGATCTCGTCGAGGCGGCGGCCGTGAAGGATCACGTCGCGCGGCGCGCCGGCGTGCACCCGTCGACGGTCTCCCTCGCCGGCGTCTCCTCGGCGCAGCCGCTGACGCGCTGGCCGTTCGATGTGGCGCGCGAGGGCTCCGAGGTCGTTGTCCGCGACGCCGGCCCGCCGGTGATCGACATCGAGCCTGTGCGCCGCTACTGGGGCGCGGCCATGGGCCTCGGCCGGTGGCCCGCGGAGGACCTGTACTTCGGCCTCATCGAGCGGTTCATCCGCCGGGTGCACATCGCCGACCCCGCGGCGTTCCGCGCCGTGAAGGGCCGGAGCCTGCTCTACGTCGGCAACCACCAGGTCGCCGTGGAGTCGCTGCTCTTCGGCATCGCCGTCTCGGGCCTCACGGGGGTCTCCACGGTCACGCTGGCCAAGGCCGAGCACCGGGCGACGTGGCTCGGCACGATGCTCGCGCACTGCTTTGCGTACCCGGGCGCGCGCGATCCGAAGGTGATCACGTACTTCGATCGCGAGGACAAGGCGTCGCTCGGGGGCATCATCGCGGAGCTCGGGGCCGAGATGCAGGGCTCCGGCAAGGGGGTGATGGTGCACGTCGAGGGCACGCGGTCGCTCGAGTGCCGCACGCCGGTGCGCAAGATGAGCGGCGCGTTCATCGACATGGCGCTCGCGGTCGGCGTCCCGGTGGTGCCGGTGCGCTTCTCGGGCGCGCTGCCGCCGGAGCCGCTCGAGACGCGGCTCGAGTTCCCGCTGGGCATGGGCGTGCAGGACATCTGGATCGGCCGCCCGCTGCTCCCCGAGGAGCTCGCGGGGCTGACCTACAAGGACCGCAAGGACCTCGTGATCAGCGGCATCAACGGGCTCGGCCCGAGCAACGAGGTCGAGCAGCCGTTCCCCGGCGACCCGGCGTTCGCGGCCTCGGTGGACGCCTGGGTGGCGGAGGCGGGCGTCGCGCACGAGGACGCGACCGTCTTCCGGGTGCTGGAGGCGTGCGCCGACCCGACGCCCGAGACGGCCGCGATCCTGGAGGCTGGGCGCACGGGGCGGCTCGTTCCCCCCGACGCGCGGCGGGCGGACTGGCTGCGGACGCTCGCGGCGCGGCTCCTCGGCAGGCGGCTCGCGGGGTGAGCCGGGGCGGCTCTCCCCGCGCCCACCCCCTCTCTTCTCCGAACGCCGCCGCGACGGTGGCCGGCGCTGCGCCGGCGGCCGGGATCCCGGCCGCTCCCGGCGTTTCCACGGCTCACGCCTGCTTCCGCAGCGACTCCACGGCTCCGCGGATATCCTTCGCGATCTCCGCTCGGGCCGGTGGGGGCGCCCCGGGAGGCGGCGGCCGCCGCGCGGTGGGCTGCCTTCCCGCTTGATCGCGCCGCGACGCGGGAGATACCCTCCGCGCATGCGCCGCCTGGTCTCGTGCGTCCTTCTCCTCTCGTCTTTCGCCCTCGCGCCGGGTTGCGCGACCTACACGCAGGATCTCGATCGCGCCCGCAGCCACTACGAGGCGAACCGGTTCGAGCAGGCGCTTTCGCTGTTCCGCGTGCTCGAGCACGACATGGATTCGTTCTCGCTCCCGGAGCGGGCGCAGTACGCCTACCTCCGGGGCATGACGGACTACCGCCTGGCCGAGCTTGCGCCGCAGGGCACCGGTGTCGCCGATCCGCGCAAGGGCTACCGCGACAACGCGCGCCACTGGCTCGGGCTCGCCGCGGCGATCGAGAAGCAGACCCCCGGAGGCGTCACGAGCGAGCAGAAGATCCGCCTCACCGAGACGCTCGCGGATCTCAACCGCGACGTGTACGGCGGCGCCGAGGGGCTGCCGGAGACCGGCGCCGCGCACGACGCTGCGCCGCCGCCCGACGCGGCTCCTGGATCGCCGGCCGACGCGCCGGAAGCCCCGGCGCCCACGCTCTGACCTCGGCGCGCCGGCGTCCGCGGTCGTCGTGCCGCGGCGCGCTGGCGGCGCTGCGCCGCGCGCTGGCATCGCGCCGCGTGCGGCCGTCCCACCGTGTGGGTGCGCCGGATCGACTGGACAGCAACAGTGAGGGGGAGATGCGGGGCGGGGCGCCGTTCGTGGCGCTGGAGATCGTCGGTCCGTCGGGCTCCGCTACGAGAGCCGCTGGCGCAGGGACTCGATCTCGTCCTTCGCGGCGAGCTTGTGTTTCTTGAGCTGGGCTGCCTCCATCCTCTCCCCCGGTGTCAAGAACGCCCGCCGACCCAGCTGCCTGAGGCGCGAGTCGAGCTCGCGATGACGCGCTTCCGCCATGCTGAGCCGCTGCTCCGGGCCGACCGACGTCACCGCGCGAGGAGAGATGATCTGATGCTTCATGTACCCACCTCCAAGGCCCCACCACAGGGCCGTGAACCCTTCGAGAGCCCACAACAGGAACCCTCGTTTTGATCGTCGCTGGAGAGGAGACCGCCGCCGACGAGCTACGAGCCCAAACAGCGGCCTGTGGAACGAATGCGAGATTACCGCAACATGGCGGATCAATGCAGGCTTTTTGTCGGGCGGTACCCTCTGCAACGCCACGGAGCAGCAGCCGAAACAGGGGATTGCCCTAGTGCGCACAGCAATCCACCTCCGTTGCGGACGGCCAGACTGAGAGCTCCGTCCATGCACGAAGCGGAACAACCTCGAGCGTGGGGCTATTCTTCCCGGGCCATGTCGAGAACCAGCATCGCCCCGCACGCTCTCCTCACCCTTGCGGCGGTCCTTGTTTTCACAATATTCCAAGTATTCCTCGGTGGATGCACTTCGGAGGCCACGGCGCCGGCCCGGGCGCGTTCGCCGCAAGCGGCCTCGGCGCGCGCGCCTGTCGAGCTCGCACCGGTCGTCATATCGCCCTATTCGGACGCCGAGCTCGCGGCGGAGTTCGAACGGGCGCGCGCGCTGCTCCTGGCCGACGAGGCGCGCGAGGCGGCGCCCCTGTTCGATCGGCTGGTCCGTCTCGCGCCCGACGGCGAGGTCGCGCCGCCGAGCCTGTTCAACGCCGGGCTCGCGCACGAGGCGCTCGGCGACCGCGCGCTCGCGGCCGAGCGCTACCGCGAGGTCGCGCGGCGCTTCCCGGACCACGCGGTCGCGCGCGGCGCCCTCTTCCGGCTCGCGCGCGCGGCGGCCGCCCTCGAGCGGTGGCCCGAGCTCGTCGAGGTCTCGCGCCGCCTGCTCCGCCTCGGCGATCTGAGCGTGCTCGAGGCGATCGAGGCGCGCGGCGCCCTCGCGCTCGGCCTCGTCGAGCAGGATCTCGTGGATGAAGCGGCGCGTCAGGTCGGGCTCGCGCGCGATCTCATCGAGGCGCACCGGCTGGGCGAGTCGGGCAAGCCGCCGATCGAGCTCGCGCAGGTGAGCTTTGCGCTCGGCGAGGTGCGGCGGCGCCGGAGCGAGGCCATCACCTTCGTGCCGGTGCCGGCGAGCTTCGCCGAGGCGCTGGAGCGGCGCTGCCAGGGGCTGCTCGATGCGCAGGGTGCCTACACCGAGGCCATGCGGAGCCTCGACGCCCACTGGTCGGCGATGGCGGGCTACCGCATCGGGCAGCTCTACAAGGAGCTCCACCGCGACGTGATGCGGGTCCCGCCGCCGCCGAGCGCCGACACCCCGCGGAAGAAGCAGCTCTTCGAGGGCGCGATGCGCCTGCGCTACCGCGTGCTCCTGGAGAAGGGGCAGAAGATGCTCGCCGGCACCGTCCACCTCGGCGACCGCACCGGGGAGTCGTCGGGGTGGGTCCTCCGGGCCCGCGACGCGCAGCGCGAGATCGAGCTCGCGCTCGCCGACGAGCAGGCGGCGCTCGCGCGGCTCCCGTTCACCGAGGCCGAGCTCCTGGCCGCGCTCGACGCCTTGAAGACGGCGGCGCCGCGGCGGCCGTGAGCCCCGCGCCGCGCCGATCGTGAGCCCCGCGCCGGCGGCCGGGCGCGAGGCGCTCAGTTCAGCGTCGGCTCGCACCCGAAGAGCACGTCGAGCTTCGCCTGCACCTCGCGCTGCACGACCCCGCAGGAGGCGGCGCAGAGGATGATCTTCTTCGGGAGCAGCTCGTCGTCGTAATACCACCCTGGCCCCCGACCGCAGTCGGCCTCGTCGTCCGCCTTCGGGATCTCCAGCGCGCTGGAGCTCCCCGCCGCGAACCTGACCGCGACCCGGCTCGTGTCGAGGGTCGCGCCCGCGGGCGGCTCGGGGAGGAGGAGCTCGCACGGGAGCGCCGACGCGCGGATCTCGGCCATCTTCGCCGAGAACGCGGCGACGTCCGCGGTGACGTCGAACGCGCGCGCCGTCCCGCCGGCGGCGGCGATCTGGTCCAGGTTGGCCAGGGTCGCGCCTTCCACGGCGATGACGAAGGTCTGAACACCGTTGTAGTTGAGCGCCCGCTGCGCGATCTCCGCGGTGCTCGCGACCGTGTTTCCGGCGCACCCGGAGGGGTCGCCGTCGGTCGCGAGCACGACGATGACCTTGTGGGACGGGTTCGCGTCCTTGTAGGCGGTCGCGTTCGAGAGCACCCCCTGGAGGGCCGGGCGCATGGGCGTCCCGCCGCCCGGCGAGGTGCCCCGGATGGAGCCGGTGATCTCGGGCGTGTGCAGCGGCAGCTCGCCGATGGTGACCGCGAGCTGGTCGTAGGCCGTGTGGTCGCAGTCGTTCATTCCGTTGTTGCCCCGCGGGAAGTAGGTCAGCCCCACGTTCATCCCGGCGGAGGCGGCGTCGTTCACGAAGGTCGAGAGCGCGCTCGTGACGCCGCTCCATTTCGAGCCGAGCATGCTGCCGGAGCGGTCGAGCAAGATGAGCATATCGAGCGGCATGAGCGCGGCCGCTGCGCTCGTCTGTGCGCAGGAGGTCCCCTCGTCGAAGCCGCCCGCGCCGGTCGCGTCGAACCCTCCCGCGCTGAGCGACGCGCCTCCGCCCGTGCCGCTCGCCCCGAAGGCGCCGCCTCCGCCGCTCTCGGCGTCTTCCGGCGGGTCGGCGCGCGGGGGCCTCCTGTCCTCGGTGGCCGCGCAGCCGCCCGATGGAGCGGCCAGCCCGGCGGCGACGAGGAAAGGGGCAAACACGAAATGACGTCGGAAGGACATCTCTGCGCTCCTCTGCAAATGGATGCGACGTGGCTCGCGGCCGCGCGGGCTCCACGCGCGAAGTAGTCTGTCTATCGAGGGGTGGCCGAGCTCCGAGACGATCTCGTCAGCATAGTGCATCTCTCGATCGCGGGGCGATAGGGGCTCTCCGGTTTGTTGGCCTTGCTGGTCTCGTGATGTCTTCGCTCTCGTCGCTGTCTTTGCTTTCGCGGCTTCTCACGGCTCCTTGCAGCTCTCTTGTCCTCGCCCGCGCCGCCGGCGCGGCGCTCCTCGCCGCCGTCGTTCGTCGCCGTTCGTCGCCGTTCGTCGCCGTTCGTCGCCCTTCGTCGTCGCTGACCGTTCCGGGTGCTCGCGCGCCGGAACATCATGTTTCCTTGCGCAGCCGCGAAGGACGCGTAATTCCCACGAGGTGCGTCACGATTGCTGGAAAGAGGCGAACATGACTAGGTGGATTCCCTGGGTAATTGCCGCTGTCGCCCTGACGGATCTTGGCTGTTCGGCCGCGACGTCCGCTGGCAGCTCGGGCGCGGCGGGGGGCGGCGGCGGCGCTGCCGGGCCGGATGTCTCGAGCGGTGGGAGCGGCGGCGGGGCCGGCGCTCCGTGCCAGATAGACTGCTCGCTCGTCCCGACATCGCAGTGCATGACGGCCGTGTGCAACGAGGCGACGCGCGCGTGCGAGCTCGTCCCCAGCGCGGGCGGGGAGCCCTGCGACGACAGGGACGCCTGCACGGTCGGCGAGACGTGCGAGGACGGCGTCTGTCAGGGCGGCGCGCAGGAGGACTGCGGCATCGCGCCGGACGGCTGTCACCTCGTCACGTGCGTCGACGCGGGCGGCGAGCCCCGCTGCGGGGTGGAGGCGAAGGAGAACGGGGCGTCGTGCGCGACGGAAGACCGCTGCGTGCTCAACGCGGCGTGCGTGGACGGCGCCTGCGTCGGGACCCAGCGGGATTGCTTCTTCTTCCAAGTACCGGACTCCTGTCATATCGGCGCGTGCAACCCGGCCACCGGTGCGTGCGAGGCGGTCCCGGGGAACGAGGGGACGCCGTGCGCGGACTCCGGCGACCTGTGCAGGGTCGGCAAGACCTGCCAGAGCGGCCGCTGCGAGGGGGGCGTCCCCAAGGACTGCAGCGCGCTGAGCGTCGGGTGCGACGGTGGCGCCTGTGATCCGGGCTCTGGCAATTGCTATGCTGAGCCGATCGCGCCGGGCGGCGCCTGTATCTCCGGGACCGACGAGTGCAACCGTGGCGTCTGCGACGAGCACGGCGCCTGTATTTCCATCCCTACCCCCGGGGAATCGTGCTCCTCACAGACCGTCGGCTGCACGCGCGGCGTCTGCAGCGACGCCGGGGTGTGCACGCCGCGCCCGGTCCCCGACGGGGGCGTCTGCGTCGACAGCGACTGGTGCACCGTGGGGGAGTCCTGTCTGGCCGGCGTCTGCCAGGGCGGCGGCGCCGCGGCGGCGCCGGTTGTCTACTTCCGGGATACGTTCGAGAGCAACGCGGCCGGGTGGGAGCTCGGTCCGACCTGGCAGATCGGCGCGGCGGCGGCCTCCACCGGGCAGACCTACGGGCACGCCGATCCGGCGCTCGATCACACGGCGACGCCGGACAACGGGCTGGCCGGCGTGGTCATCGGAGGGAACGCCCCCCCCGGCGTCCACCCGTATTTCCACCTGACGAGCCCTGTCATCAACGCCGATGTCACGGGCGGCGTGTACCTGACGTTCTGGCGCTTCCTGAACAGCGATGAGGCGCCCCACATGACGAACCGGGTCGAGGTCTACGACGGCGTCCGGTGGGAGGTGCTCTTCGAGTCGGGGCCCTACCCCGGCGTCCGCGACTCGGCCTGGACGAAGATGCGCTACGACCTGACCCCCCACAAGAACGCGAGCCTGCGGATCCGCTTCGGCTACGAGATCGGGCGGGACTCCTTCGTCGACACCGTGTCGAGCTGGAACATCGACGACGTGGAGATCGCGAACGCGGCCTGTCCGTAGCGCGCGACTCGAGAGCTCGGACGACCGAGGCGCAGAGAGCGCGGAGAGACACGGACGCTCCGCGTCCTCCGCGGCTCCTCTCGGAGGCTCGATGAGCCGCCGCCCCGGCTCACCGCTCCACGAACGGCCCGAGCGCGGCGGTGATCGCGCGGGAGACCTCCTCGACCGGGCCACCCCCGTCGATGTGGATGACGCGGTCGCCCGGCACGAGCTCCTCCGCCCGCCGGTACGCCTCCGCGAGCCGCGCCTGCAGCTCGGTCCTCTCGAACAGCTCCTCTGCCCCCCCGCGGCCGCGGCGCCGCTTCTCGGCGATCTCGGGCGCCACGTCGATCACCACCGTGGCGTCGGGGCGCCGCGCGTGACGGTTAAGTATTCGGATCCATTCCAAAATTTCCTCTGGATCCCCGCCGTCGGCCGCCGTCGTGGACTGGTAGGCCAGGCTCGACAGGTCGTAGCGATCCGAGATCACGACGTACCCGTCGCGGAGGAGCGGCTCGACCTCGGCGCCGAGGTGATCGAGGCGGTCGGCCGAGAAGAGGAGCGCCATCACCTCGGCCTGGCGGGCGCTGGGCAGCGAGATCCGGCGGGTCAGCACCTGCCGGAGCAGCGCGCCCACCGGCCCGGCGCTCGGCTCGCGGGTGACGTGGACGAGGCGCCGCGCGGCCCTGAGGTGCGCCGCGTAGCGCTCGGCCTGCGTGCTCGTGCCGGCGCCGTCGATGCCCTCGAAGACGATGAAGACGCCGCCGCCGGTCTCTCCCGCCGGGCGCGGGGAGGGCGCGGGGCCCTCCTGCTCGGAGCTCCTCTTCGCCATCTAGCTGACCTCCTCGCCCGCTTTCGCGACGGGCGGCGCGTCCTCCCCGAGGACGACGTTGTCGATGAGGCGCGCCGTCCCGAGGCGGATGGCGACCGCGAGCAGGGCCCGGTCGCCGATCGCCGCTTCCTCGCTCCAGATCGTCAGCGACTCCGGATCGGCGAGCTCCACGTAATCGATGCTCGTCGCGACGGCCGCGAGGCGCGCGCGCGCGGGTCCGAGGAGCGCGGCGGGGCGCCGCTCGCCGCGGGCGAAGGCGCGGCACGCCTCGGCGAGGGCGAGCGGGATGGCGCGCGCCGCGCTCCGCTGCTCGGGCGACAGGTAGGCGTTCCGCGACGACATGGCGAGGCCATCGGGCTCGCGCACCGTCGTCGCTCCGACGACCTCGACCGGCAAGAACAGATCGGCGACGACCCGCCGGATCACCTGGAGCTGCTGGTAGTCCTTCCGGCCGAAGACGGCGACGCACGGGCCGGCGAGCGCGAGCAGCTTCGTGACCACGGTGGCGACGCCCTCGAAGTGCACGGGCCGGTGGACGCCGCAGAGCGGGGCCGCGGTCGCGCCGACGCGCACGCGCGTCTCCTCGCCGGGCGGGTACATCGCCGCGGCCTCCGGCGCGAACAGGCCCGAGGCGCCGGCCTCGGCGCAGGCGGCGCGGTCGCGCTCGAGCGTCCGCGGGTAGCGCGCGAGATCCTCGCCGGCGCCGAACTGCGTCGGATTGACGAAGAGGGTCACCGCCACGAAGTCCGCTCTCCGCCGCGCCTCCGCGATCAACGCGAGGTGGCCTGCGTGGAGCGCGCCCATCGTCGGAACGAGACCGACGCGGCGTCCCGCCGCGCGCGCTCGCTCGCAGGCGTGCCTCAGCTCGCCCGGATGTCGCCAGAAATCCATGGGCGGACCCTATCAGACCTGGGCTAAAATCGGAGCTTCGACCATGGTTGACCTGCCCTCCTCCACGGATACAACCCTCGCCTCCGGCTCCGGCGGCGACACGGATGCCGACCAGGCCGACAGGCCCGGAGCGGGCTCCAGCGACCCGGCCGGAGCGATCTCTGGAGGGAGCGCCGCGCCGGCGAGCGGCCCGGTGTCGATCCCTGTCCCCTCGGGGCCGATCCCGATCGAGGGCGACCCGGCGCATTACCTGAACCGGGAGCTCTCGTGGCTCGAGTTCAACGCGCGGGTGCTGGCGGAGGCGAGATCGCACGAGGTGCCGCTGTTCGAGCGCCTCAAGTTCCTGAGCATCTTCTTCTCCAACCTCGACGAGTTCTTCATGGTGCGCGTCGCCGGCCTCCAGGCGCAGACGCAGCGCACGATCGCGGAGGTCCCGCCGGACGGGCTCACGGCCCACGCGCAGCTCGTGGCGATCGGCGCGCGGGTCCACGCGCTCGTCGACGACGCCTACCAGCTGTGGAACTCGGACCTGATCCCGGCGCTCCGGCGCGCCGGCATCGTGATCGTCCGGCCGGACGAGCTCGGCCCGGCCGAGCTCGGCGCGCTCGACGATCGGTTTCGCACGGACATCTTCCCGATCCTCACGCCCATCGCGATCGATCCGGGGCACCCGTTCCCGCACCTGCGCAACAAGATGATCAACCTCGGGATCATGTTCTCCCGGGAGCATGAGGCGCAGGAGCCCGGCTTCGCGGTCATCCAGGTGCCGCCGATGCTGAGCCGGCTGATGAAGGTCCGCCTGGAGGGCGCGACGCGCGCCTTCGTCCTGCTCGAGGACGTGATCGCCCGGCACGTGAAGGACTTCTTCCCCTCGGGCAGGCTGCGCGGGACGTACGCCTTCCGCGTCACCCGGAACTGGGACCTCGAGATCGACGAGGAGGAGGGCGAGGACCTCCTGGAGACGATCCAGGCCGAGCTCCGCCGGCGCGATCGCGGCAACGCCGTGCGCCTGGAGATCGGCATCGGCGAGGGCGCCGGCACCTCGGTCCAGCGGCTCTGCCGCGCCCTCAAGGTCGACGCGTCGCTCGCCGTCTACAGGGTGCGGGGGCCGCTCCACATCGCCGACCTCATGGGCATCGTCGCGGACGACGAGCGCCGCGAGTACCGCGACGAGCCGTTCTCGCCGCAGGTCCCGCCGGTCTTCCGGGACGTGGAGGACATCTTCGCCGTCATCCGGGAGCAGGACGTGCTCCTGCACCATCCGTACGAGTCGTTCGATCCGATCGCCGAGTTCGTCTCCCGCGCGGCGGACGACCCGAACGTCCTCGCGATCAAGCAGACGCTCTACCGGACCGGCGGCGACTCGCCGATCCTGAAGGCGCTCGCCCGCGCGGCCGAGAGCGGCAAGCAGGTGACGGCCATCGTCGAGCTGAAGGCGCGCTTCGACGAGGCGAGCAACATCCAGTGGGCGAGGATGCTCGAGCAGAGCGGCGTGCAGGTGATCTACGGGCTGCTCGGGCTGAAGACGCACGCGAAGGCGCTGCTCGTCGTGCGGCGCGAGAAGGACAGGCTGCGCCGCTACGTGCACCTCTCGACGGGCAACTACAACCCGCAGACGGCGCGGCTCTACACCGACATCGGCCTGTTCACGGCGAACCGGGAGATCGGCGAGGACATGACGTCGCTCTTCAACCTCCTGACGGGCTACAGCGCGCCGCCCAAGTGGAACCGCATCATCGTGGCGCCGCTCGGCCTGCACCAGGCGGTGCTGGGCCTCATCGCGCGCGAGACGGCGCACGCGCGGGCCGGGCGCAAGGCGGAGATCTTGGCGCAGATGAACGCGCTCGTGGACGTCGACGTCATCGACGCGCTCTACGCGGCGTCGCAGGCCGGGGTCGACATCAAGCTCGCGGTGCGCGGCATCTGCTGCCTCCGGCCTGGGATCCCTGGGCTCTCGGAGCGGATCCAGGTGCGCGCGATCATCGATCGCTTCCTCGAGCACAAGCGCCTGTTCCGGTTCGCGAACGGCGGCAACGAGGAGGTCTACATGTCGAGCGCCGACTGGATGCCGCGCAACTTCCATCGCCGCGTCGAGCTGATGGTCCCGATCATCGAGCCTTCCCTCCGCGCACGCGTGGAGGACATGCTGAGCACCTCGACCTCCGACACGGCGAAGACCTGGGAGCTCGCGAGCGACGGCAGCTACCACAAGCTCCAGGTGCCCTCCGGCGCCCCCACGCTGCGGTCGCAGCAGCGCTTCATCGAGGTCGCGCGCGAGCGGGTGAAGCTCAGCGATCCGCTGGCGCGCGGCGGCGGGCGTTTCCACATCCTCCGCATGCCTGCGAACGCGTCGGACGGAGAGTCGCGGCACCGCAAGGGCGGCAAGAAGAAGAAGGGCCTCTCCTGAGCGACGGGCGCCCCGGCGGCCTCGCGCGCGGGCAGCGCAGACGGTGAAGCGGGCAAGGCGAGCCGCTCGGGGCCGCCGCGCGCGCCGGGAGCGGGCGAGGGGGCGCTCTCAGAACCGCGTCTGCAGCGCGGCGGATCCGGGGCCGAGCGAGAGCGTCGTCTGGGCGGGTTTCTCGGGGGCATCGGCGGTGGCCGGCACCTTCTTGCCGCCGATGATCCAGAGCGGGATGCCCACGGCGAGCATGATGCCGCCTCCGATCGAGACGAGCGCGCCGGCGACCTGACGGGGGCCGTCGGTGCGCGTGTCGCAGATGCCGGTGTAGCCCCCGAAATCGCAGTAGATTTCGTAGCGCTCGCTCGCCGAGGCGAGCAGGCCGGTCCCGGCGAAGAACGCGATCGTGCCGCCGGCGGTGAGCGCGATGCCGCCCAGCATCAGGCTCGGGCTCTTTCGACGCAGCGGAGCCGGGGGCGGCGCAGGCGGGATCTCCGCCGCGCTCGACGGATAGCCCGGCGGCAGCGGCGGGTACGCACCGCCATAGGGAGCGTAGCCGCCCTGGTAGCCGGGGGGCGGGTATCCCGGCGGCGGGTAGCCCGGCGATGCTCCCGGCGCGGGCTGAGGGCCCCCCTGCGGCGTCGCGGCGCCCGGAGCCGCGGGGTAGGGCGGCCCGGGGTAGGGCGCCGCGGGGTAGGGCGCCGCGGGGTAGGGCGGCCCGGCGGGAGCTGGCGGAACGGGCTGTGGCGTCGCGGCGCCAGGCGGCCCGGGGGGAGCGCTGCCGGGCTGCGGCGCCGCGGCCGGTTGCGGCGTCGCGGCCGCGCCGGGCTGCCACGGAGTGGCCCCAGGCTGCGCCGGCGACGCCGCAGGGGGTTGTCGTTGCGGCGCCGGTTGCGCGACCGCCGTCGTCGCGGCGAGGAGGCCGGAGAGCGCGACGCCGAGCGGCAGGGCGAACGTCCGCCCGCAGGAGAGCGGCGAGCGGCGCGGCGCTCGGGCGGCGTCGGGCAAGGCATTCAAGCGAAGCATCTCGGGCGTCCTTTCATCGCGGCGTTTTTGATCCTTCGAGGGGAGCCTCGGCGGGCCGTGGTGCCGCGGCCGGCGGCGTCGCCCCCGCTGGCGTCGCCGCTGGCGTCGCGGCGGCTGTCGGCGTCGCGGCGGCTGTCGGCGTCGCGGCGGCTGTCGGCGTTGCCGCGGCTGTCGGCGTCGCGGCGGCTGTCGGCGTTGCCGCGGCTGTCGGCGTTGCCGCGGCTGTCGGCGTCGCATCCGCTGTCGGCGTCGCGGCGGCTGGCGGCGTCGCACCTGTCGGCGTCGCTCCGGACGGCACGGCGGCCGGCTTCGCCGCGCCTGCTCGCTTCTTCGGCGGTGCTGCAGCCGCGGACGCGGCGCCGGTCGCTGCTCCCTGCGGGCCGGCGCTGGCCGCAGCGTGCTGCGAGGCCGCGGCGCTCGCCGGCGCCCCAGCGGCCGCCTCGGCCGTGACGATGGTCGGCGGCGACGAATCGACGGGAGGTCGCGCCGGCAGCTCGCCCGCTTCCGTCGGCGCAGCGGGGGTCGCGCTGGAGGGTTCCGGCGCCTCGCGCTCCTGCGGCGTCCGCGCGGTGCTCGCGGGCTCCTCCCTGGCGCGCTCCGGCGCGCGGGGCGACTGCGCGGCGAACACGATCACCGCGGCGAGCCCGACGAGGCCCAGGAAGACCAGGAGCACGCGATCTCTCCCCGCCTTCGCGCGCGTGCCTCCGCCGCGCGCTCGCGCCGGTTGCTCGCCCTTCGCAGCGGCGGCGCCGCGCGCTGTCGCGCGGGGGGCGTCGTCTCCCTGGCGGCTCGTCGTGGGAGCGAGGCGCGCCGCGACCGGCCCTCTCTCCGTCGCGCTGTCGCCCGGGTCGCTTCGCGACGAGGGCCCCGCGACCCTCGTGTCCAAGCGGGACGCTGCCCCCGACGCGGCGCCGCTCTGAGGCGCCTTCCGCCGGCTTTCTCTACGCTGAGAGCGTGAAAGCTTCTTCGCCACGCAGCGACCGTACCGAACAGCCGCCGGGCCGCCAAGAGCCGCCGGCGCGTGTCGGCGTCCGCCTCGTGCCGCGCGCGGGCGCGACGCGCAGCCCCCCGAGCGCCCTGGAGCGCCGTCGGCGCGCGTCAGCCACCGCTCCCGCGATGCGCCCCGCGACGCGCCCGACCCCCGCGCGCCGCGCCGAAGACCCGGGCGCGGACGCATCCAGCACGAACGGGTCTCGTCCCGCTTGACATGGTTGTGCTCCTGGGTATCCTGCGCGTCCCCATCCCTCAGGTGGAAATCCGCGTCTCTATGCCGACCATCAGCCAGCTCATTCGCCAAGGCCGCGAGGCCGCCCGCTACAAGACGGCCTCTCCTGCGCTCAAGTCCTGCCCGCAGCGCCGAGGCGTGTGCGTACGTGTTTATACCACGACGCCGAAGAAGCCCAACTCGGCGCTCCGCAAGGTCTGCCGTGTCAGGCTGAGCAACCAGATGGAAGTGACGAGCTACATCCCGGGCGAAGGCCACAACCTGCAGGAACACTCGGTCGTCCTCATCCGAGGCGGCCGCGTGAAGGACCTGCCGGGCGTGCGCTACCACGTCGTCCGCGGCACGCTCGACGCGTCCGGTGCCGCCGGGCCCAGCTCCACCAACAAGGCAACCCGCAACCGCAAGCGCTCGAAGTACGGCGTGAAGCGCCCGAAGGCCTGATCTGGCGAAAGCCGAGCAGAGGAACGAAGAATGCCCCGTCGTCGCGAAGTCCCGAAGCGGAAGATCATTCCGGACCCGAAGTACAAGGACAAGCTCGTCGCCAAGTTCACGAACTCCCTGATGCAGTCGGGCAAGAAGGCGACAGCCGAGGGGATCCTCTACGGCGCGTTCGACATCGTGCGCGAGCGCTTCAAGGAGGAGCCGATCGACGTCTTCCGCAAGGCGCTCGACAACGTGAAGCCGAAGCTCGAGGTGAAGAGCCGGCGCGTCGGCGGCGCGACCTACCAGGTCCCCGTCGAGGTCCGCCCGGAGCGCCGCGTCGCGCTGGCGATGCGGTGGCTCGTGACCTACTCCCGCGGGCGTGGCGAGAAGACGATGCGCGAGCGGCTCGCCGCCGAGCTCGTCGACGCGGCGCAGAACCGCGGCAACGCGGTCAAGAAGCGCGACGACACGCACAAGATGGCGGAGGCCAACAAGGCGTTCGCCCACTACCGGTGGTAGGTTCGCGAGGCGGCCAGCGCAGATCCAGGGTCTGCGCTGGTTCGTCCATTTCACGTATGTCACGTCGCATTTCCAGGCGAGGAGACGCGTAGAGCGAGATGGCACAGTCGACATAAGGATCGGGTTACAGAGCCGGTCTTCTCGAGGGAGCGCGACAGCGCTCGCCTTGGCGAGACCTATAAAAGCTGCTGCTGTACCCCGACACCCTCTCCAGGTTCAAGTGCCCGCCACAATGGCGGCGGGCCGGGCTGGAGAGGGTGTTTTGCATCCTGAGTCCGAAACCCTCACCCCACGCATCACACGACGGAGAAGGAATAGTGGCACGCGAGTACAGCCTGGAACGGACGCGCAACATCGGGATCATGGCCCACATCGATGCGGGCAAGACCACGGTCACCGAGCGCATCCTTTATTACTCGGGTGTCAACTACAAGATCGGCGAGGTCCACGAGGGCGCCGCCACGATGGACTGGATGGTCCAGGAGCAGGAGCGCGGCATCACCATCACGTCCGCCGCGACGAACTGTTTCTGGACGCCGGAGCAGGGATCCCAGAAGGGCGTCTCTCACCGGATCAACATCATCGACACCCCCGGTCACGTCGACTTCACCATCGAGGTCGAGCGGAGCCTGCGGGTGCTCGACGGCGCGGTCGCGGTGTTCGACGGCGGCAACGGCGTCGAGCCGCAGAGCGAGACGGTGTGGCGGCAGGCGGACAAGTACGAGGTCCCGCGCATCGCGTTCATCAACAAGATGGACAAGGTCGGCGCCGACTTCGACATGTGCGTCGACTCCATCCGCGAGCGCCTCGGCGCGAATCCGGTGGCGATCCACTACCCGCTCGGCGCGGAGGACTCGTTCCGCGGCGTCATCGACCTCGTGACCCTCCGGGCCGCCGTCTTCGACGACGAGACGAAGGGCCAGCAGTACGAGTGGAAGGACATCCCGGGCGATCTCCTGCCGCGGTGCAAGGAGCTCCGGGAGCGGCTCCTCGAGGCGTGCGCCGACTCGAGCGACAAGGTGATGGAGAAGTTCATCGCCGGCGAGCTCGACAAGATCACCGAGGAGGAGATCCACGCGGCGATCCGCGCGGGCACCCTCGGCTTCAAGATCGTCCCGGTCCTGTGCGGCTCGGCCTTCAAGAACAAGGGGGTCCAGCTCCTGCTCGACAGCGTGGTGAACTACCTGCCTTCGCCGATCGACATCCCGGCCGTCGAGGGGACGCTGCCCGACAAGAAGGACAAGACCGTCCTGCGCAAGGCGAGCGACGACGAGCCGTTCGCGGCCCTGGCGTTCAAGGTCATGAACGACCAGTTCGGCAACCTCACCTTCTTCCGTGTCTACTCCGGCACGACCAAGAGCGGCGTCAGCGTGCTCAACTCGACCCGCGGCAAGCGGGAGCGGTTCGGGCGCATCCTCCGGATGCACGCGAACAAGCGCGAGGAGATCGACGTCTGCTACGCGGGCAACATCTACGCCGCCGTCGGGCTCCGCGACACCCGCACCGGGGACACGCTCTGCGACGAGAAGCAGCCGATCGTGCTGGAGCGGATGGAGTTCCCCGACCCCGTGATCTCGATCGCCATCGAGCCGAAGACCAAGGTCGATCTCGACAAGCTCGGGCTCAGCCTGCAGAAGCTCGCCTACGAGGATCCGTCGTTCCGCACCTTCACGAACGAGGACACCGGGCAGACGATCATCGCCGGGATGGGCGAGCTCCACCTCGAGATCATCGTCGACCGCCTGAAGCGCGAGTTCAAGGTCGACGCCAACGTCGGCAAGCCCGAGGTCGCCTACCGCGAGACGATCTCGAAGAAGGCGACGGACGTCGAGGGGCGCTTCGTCCGGCAGTCGGGCGGGCACGGCCAGTTCGGCCACGTCCGGATCGACATCGAGCCGGCCGAGCGCGGCGCGGGCTTCGTGTTCGAGAACGACATCGTCGGCGGCATCATCCCGAAGGAGTTCATCCCCTCGATCGAGAAGGGCATCCGGGACGCGATGGGCCGCGGCGTGCTCGCGGGCTACCCGGTCGTCGACATCAAGGTGCGGCTCCACTTCGGCAGCTACCACGAGGTCGACTCCTCGGGCCCCGCGTTCGAGGTCGCCGCGTCGATGGCCTTCCAGGAGGGCGCCAAGAGGGCGGGCCTCGTGCTCCTCGAGCCGATGATGTCCGTCGAGGTCGTGTCTCCCGAGAACTACCTCGGGGACGTCATCGGAGATCTCAACTCGCGGCGTGGCCGCATCCTCGATATGGGGCAACGCGCGAACACCCGTGTGATCCGCGCGGAGGTCCCGCTCGCCACCATGTTCGGTTACGCGACCGACGTCCGTTCAAAGACGCAGGGCCGCGCGACTCATTCGATGCAGTTTTCTCATTACGCACCGGTTCCAGCAGCGATCCAGGAAGAGATCGTCGCCAAGCAGCGAGGTTAAAAAGACGCCATGGCCAAGGAGAAATTCACTCGTACGAAGCCGCACGTGAACGTGGGCACCATCGGTCACATCGACCACGGCAAGACCACGCTCACGGCGGCGCTCGTGAAGGTGCAGTCGAAGCGCAACCTGGCGAAGGCGATCTCGTACGCCGACATCGCGAAGGGCGGGACGGTCCGTGACGAGACCAAGACGGTGACCATCGCGGCGGCGCACGTCGAGTACGAGTCGGTGAATCGTCACTACGCGCACGTCGACTGCCCCGGACACGCCGACTACATCAAGAACATGATCACCGGCGCGGCGCAGATGGACGGGGCGATCCTCGTCGTGTCGGCGCTCGACAGCGTGATGCCGCAGACGCGCGAGCACGTGCTGCTCGCCCGGCAGGTCGGCCTGAACCACATCGTCGTGTTCCTCAACAAGTGCGACGCCGTGGACGACCCGGAGATGCTGGACCTGGTCGAGATGGAGGTCCGCGAGCTGCTGTCGAAGTACAAGTTCGACGGCGACAACGCGCCGGTGGTCCGGGGCGCGTCGCTGCCCGCGCTGCAGGGCGACCCCAAGTGGGAGGAGACGATCCAGCAGCTGCTCGCCGCGCTCGACAGCTACATCCCCGAGCCGGTGCGCGACATCGACAAGCCGTTCCTGATGGCGATCGAGGACGTGTTCTCGATCAAGGGCCGCGGCACCGTGGCCACGGGCCGCATCGAGCGCGGCATCATCAAGGTCGGCGACGAGGTGCAGATCATCGGCTTCAAGGACACGAAGAAGTCGATCGTCACCGGCGTCGAGATGTTCCGCAAGCTGCTCGACCAGGGGCAGGCGGGCGACAACGTCGGATGTCTGCTCCGCGGCGTGGAGAAGGAAGAGATCGAGCGCGGCCAGGTGCTCGCGAAGCCCGGGTCGATCACGCCGCACACGAAGTTCACCGGTGAGGTGTACGTCCTCAAGAAGGAGGAGGGCGGGCGCCACACGCCGTTCTTCACCAACTACCGGCCGCAGTTCTACATCCGGACGACGGACGTGACCGGCACGGTGAACCTCCCCGAGGGGGTGAAGATGGTGATGCCGGGCGACAACATCACGATGACGATCGAGCTCATCGCCCCGGTCGCGCTGGAGGAGCAGATGCGCTTCGCCATCCGCGAGGGCGGCAAGACGGTGGGCGCCGGCGTCGTCACCAAGATCCTCGCGTAGGAAGAGCACCATGGCTGATACAACGAAGATCCGGATTCGCCTCAAGGCGTTCGACCACCAGCTGCTCGACAAGTCGACGAGCGATATCGTCGAGACGGCGAAGCGGACCGGCGCGCACGTCGCGGGACCCATCCCGCTGCCCACCGAGATCCGCCGCTACACGGTGCTCCGGGGGCCCCACGTCGACAAGAAGTCGCGCGAGCAGTTCGAGATCCGGACTCACAAGCGGCTTCTCGACATCATCGAGCCGACTCAACAGACCCTCGACGCGCTGATGAAGCTCGACCTTTCGGCCGGCGTCGACGTCGAGATTAAGAGCTAGGAGTCCAGGTACCATGAAGGTTACCGTCTACAACCTCAAGCGGGAGCAGGTCGGCGAGCTCGACCTCTCGGACGAGGTCTTCGGGACCGAGGTCAAAGAGCACCTCTTCTACGAGGTCGTGAAGGCGCAGCTCGCCTCCCGCCGCTCGGGCACCAAGGCCACCAAGGAGCGGAGCGCGGTCTCCGGCTCCTCGAAGAAGCTCTATCGCCAGAAGGGCACCGGTCGCGCTCGCCAGGGCTCGATCCGCGCGCCGCACCACGCGGGCGGCGGTATGGCGCACGCCCTGGAGCCGAAGGACTGGTCGTACCGTCCGCCCCGCAAGGTGCGCATCGGCGCCCTGAAGAGCGCGCTCTCCCTCTTCGCGAAGGAGGGCCGGCTCATCGTGCTCGACAGCCTGGAGGTCCCCGAGATCAAGACCAAGGCGATCGCCGCCACGCTCTTGACCCTGCAAGCGGATCGCAAGTCGCTGGTCGTCGACACGGCCGGGAACGAGAAGCTGGTGAAGAGCCTCCGCAACCTGGAGAATCACCAGTATCTGCCGCCGGAGGGGGTCAACGTCTACGACCTCCTCAGGCACGACCACCTCATCGTCTCGAGGGACGCCGCCAAGGCGCTCGAGGCGCGTTGCCTTCGCTAGTCAGGGGAGCCCGCCATGCAGCCCGAGCAGATCATCCGCCGGCCGATCATCCTCACGGAGAAGTCGAGCCGGCTCCGCGACCAAGGCAACAAGGTCATCTTTGAGGTCCGCCGCGAGGCGAACAAGATCCAGATCAAGGACGCTATCCAGACGCTCTTCAAGGTGGGCGTGGTGGACGTCAACACCATGATCATGCGCGGCAAGGAAAAGCGCATGGGGCGTGGCTATGCGAAGCTGCGCAATTGGAAGAAGGCGATCGTCACCCTCAAGCAGGGTGACGAGATCCAGTTCTTCGACGAGAAGGCGGAGTAGCCATGGGAATCAGATCCTTCAAGCCGACCTCGCCGGCGCGGCGTTACTACTCGGTCAGTGACTTCAAGGAGCTCACGAAGGTCGAGCCCGAGCGGTCGCTGCTCGAGCAGCAGACGTCCAGCGGCGGCCGGAACAACAACGGCCGGATCACGTCGCGGTTCCGCGGCGGCGGTCACAAGCAGCGCTACCGGATCGTCGATTTCCGGCGCGACAAGATCGGCGTCCCGGCGAAGGTCGCCTCGATCGAGTACGACCCGAACCGGACGGCGCGGATCGCGCTCCTGCACTACGTGGACGGCGAGAAGCGCTACATCCTGGCGCCCGACGGCCTCGCGGTCGGGGCGACGCTGCTCGCGAGCCGGAACGCGGACATCAAGCCTGGCAACAGCCTGACGCTCCGCTTCATCCCGCCCGGCACCTCGATCCACAACGTGGAGATCAAGAAGGGCAAGGGCGGCCAGCTCGTGCGCTCGGCCGGCGTCGCCGCGCAGCTCATGGCGAAGGACGGCGACTACGCGCAGGTCCGCCTCCCGAGCGGGGAGATCCGCAAGGTGCACCTCGACTGCCGCGCCACGATCGGGCAGGTGTCGAACTCCGACCACGCGAACATCAGCCTCGGCAAGGCGGGGCGCTCGCGCTGGCTCGGACGCCGACCGCACAACCGCGGTGTTACGATGAACCCCGTCGATCACCCGATGGGCGGCGGTGAGGGCCGGACGAGCGGCGGGCGCCACCCGTGCTCGCCCTGGGGTCAGCTCGCCAAGGGGCTCAAGACGCGGAACAACAAGCGCACCGACGGCATGATTGTCCGGCGGCGCGGGACCAAGGGTTAGTCATGCCGAGGAGCGTTAAGAAAGGGCCCTTCATTGACGGTCACCTGCTGGAGAAGATCCAGGCGGCCCAGGCGACCAATGCCAAGAAGGTGATCAAGACATGGTCGCGCCGCTCGACGATCCTGCCCGAGTCGGTCGGTCTGACCTTCGCCGTGCACAACGGGAGGAAGTTCGTTCCCGTGTTCGTGACGGAGAACATGGTCGGCCACAAGCTGGGTGAGTTCGCCCCGACGCGGACGTTCCACGGTCACTCCGGGGACAAGAAGTCCAAGGTCGGCAAGGGCCCTGGCGGTCGCTGATCGCTCCGCGGCAACGCGAGAGCATTGACGACAGGCGGGCGGGGTCGCAGAAGCGATCCCGCCCGTTCGTTTTTTCGGTTGAGCCCAGGCGGACGGCCCGCGCGACGGCACGGAACGAGCGATCGCCGTGGCTCCAATGGCGCGAAATGGCTCAGGAATTTGTGTTCCTGACGCGCCTCTCGCCCCGGCGGCCCGCCTCCTCCTCGACGGAGCAGCGGTCTAGAACGTGCCGCGCAGGCCGGCGAAGCCGGGACCGACGAGCAGCTGCGTCGAGGCGGTGGTGCGCTGGGGTTCGCCAGCGCTGCCGCCGGTGAAGCTCAGGACGAGCAGCGTCGTGCCGGCGACGAGCCCGATCGCGCCGACCACCACGCCGACGTTCGCGACCGTCTTCTCGGCCTTGCCCGCGTCGACGTCATCCCTGCGATCGACGGGGCAGGGGCCCCGGCAGCTCTCGGCGAGATCGCTGTAGGTGCTGTTTGCCATCAGCCCGGCGACGGTGAACACGGCGAGCCCTGCCACGCCGACGCCGCCGGCGGCATAGGCGTACGGGCGCAGGTGCGCCCTCGCCGAGGGCGCCTCCGACTCGGGCAGGCCCGCGCCCTCGTCGAGGAGCACCGGCTCGCCGACCGGGTCGCTCCGATCGGCGTCGAGCGCGACGGTCTTCGCTTCGCCCGCCGAGAGATCGAGGGTCTGCGGGATCGAGGTGGCCCTCGTGCGCAGGACGACCTCCGTCTTGCCGGGCTTGACCGGGAACGGCTTGCCCCACCGCTCGCGCGGGACGTCCTTGCCGGCGATCGCGAGCGAGGTCGCGGCCTCCGGGTGCGCCACCGTGACCGTCACGAGCGCGATCTTGCGCGCGAGGTCGTCTCGCTCCAGCTGCGCCGTCTGCTCCGTCTGGACGTAGCGCGGCTCGGCCTTGGCCCGGGACGCGGCCTCCGCCGCGACCTGATCGAACTCGAGGTACGCCTCGGTGTGCTCGCCGAGATCCGCGAGGCAGCGCGCGATGTAGAGATGGGAGTTCGGGCTCGCCACCGCGGCGTACGAGGCCCGGAACTGCTCCAGCGCGAGCGCGTAGCGCTTGCTCTCGTAGAGGGCAGCGCCCTTCTTGAAGAGGCTCTGCGCCTTCTCCACCGCGTCCGGCGCCGGCGTGGCCGCGGCGTCGTCCGCGCCCGCTGCGGGCCCGGGGAGCGTGCACAGGCAGAGGCAAGAGACCGCACCGAAGAGCAGCGCACGGAGCCAGGGTCGAGATCGCACGGTGGTCAGATACCCGAAGGGTTGTACTTCTTTTTGGTGGTCGATACCGGCTTGGGCGCGGGCTTCGTCGACGTGGACGTCGTCCGAGGGCGCGCGGTCGAGGCTGGGCGCGCCGTCGACGTCGGGCGCGCAGGCGGCTGCGTCGCAGCGGGAGCCTTGGCCGTCTGGGGAGGCGGCGGCGTCTGGGGAGGCGGCGGCGTCTGGGGAGGCGCCTCCTCGGGGAGCGGGGCCGAAGGCGTCGGCGCCTCCTCGGGAGGCGGCGGCGATGGCGGCTGCGCCGCCTGCGAAGGCTCCGCGGTCGCCGGGGGCACCGCGGGGAGGGCCTCCGCCGCGCCTGTGGCCGTGACCATGGGCGCGGCGGTGTCCGCCGTCGCGGGCGCGGGCAGCGCGTCGACGCGCGCCTTGCCGATCTCCGAGGGAGAGCGCTCGTCGCCGCTGCGCACGACCAGCGCGACGGCGCCGAGCGCCACGCAGAACATCGCCGCGCCGGCCACGATCAGCTGGAGCCGCTTGCGTCGTTCCCCGGTCTCGAACGACCTGTCGACGATGGTGACCTCGCCGGTGTCGTTGGCCATGCTGCGGGAGCCGCCCCTCGCGAAGCGCGCGGCGAGCGCCGCCGCCCTGGAGGCGGGCGGGTCCGCCGCGGCGAGCACCTTCGTGGCAGGGTTGCCGGCCGCGGGGAGGACCCGCGGCACGGACGAGCCGAGCAGCTTGCCGTCGCGGGAGGAGGGCCGCGGGCTCGCCGGCTCGGCCGGCTCGACGGGCGGGATGTTGGCATGCAGCGAGGGCGCGATGATGAGCCGCGGCGCTCCCTCGGGAGGCTTCGCCGGCACGGCGATCTCCTCGAACGAGATCGGCTCCAGGCTGACGGGGGGCTCCTCGTCGTGCGCCGCCGCCGGGGACGCCGCCGCGAGGGCCGCTGCGCCGGCAGCGAATGCGCTCCCGCGGGCGCCCGCGCCCGCGTCGGCCGGCGCGGTGTGGGGCTCCGGGGCGGCGCCGGAGCGCGGCTCCGAGTTCACGGCCGCGCCGGCGTCGACGGCTGCGATCGCATCGCGGAGCTCCTGCGCGCGCTTCGACTGGATCTCGCCGATCGCCTGCCGCACGAAGGCCGCCACGTCCTCGTCGGTCGTGGGCTCGCCGAGCGTCGACGCCACCTGATCGATGGCCCGCTGCATCTCGGCGCACGTCGAGAAGCGGTTCTCGCGATCCTTCTCGAGCGCCTTGAGGATGATCCTGTCGAGCTCGGGGTGGATCGCGCCGTTCAGCTCGCGCGGGGGGAGCGGGTTCTTGATCGTGATGTTCTCCACGGTCGAGAGCTCGGTCTCGGCGCGGAACGGGTGCAGCCCGGTGGTGAGCACGTACAGCAGCGCGCCGAGCGAGAAGATGTCGCTCCGGCGATCGATGGAGAGCCCGCCGAGCTGCTCGGGCGAGAGGTACGGCGTCTTCCCCTTGATGATGCCGCCGGCGCGCGTGACGTGCAGGCGCCCCTTCGACTTCGCCACGCCGAAGTCGACGATCTTCACGAAGCCGGCGGTCGAGATGAGCACGTTCGCCGGCGAGATGTCGCGGTGGACGAGGTCGAGCAGCGCGCCGCTGTCGTCGCAGAGCTCGTGCGCGTTGTGGAGGCCAGCGCAGATCTGGGAGGCGATGCGGAGCACGATCCGCTGCGGGATGCCGCCGAGCCGCTTCGCGGCCTTCTGCAGCGTGCCGGCCGTCTCGCCGTCGACCCACTCCATGACGATGTAGAGGACGTCGTCCTCCTCGCCGAGGTCGAGGATCTCGACCACGTTGGGGTGCCGGATGCGCGCGGCGACCCGCGCCTCGTCGAGGAACATCGACTCGAAGTCGGGGTCGTCGGAGACGTCGGGCAGCATCGTCTTGATGGCGACGATCTTCCTGAAGCCGCGGGTGCCCTGCAGACGCGCGGCCCAGACGGCCGCCATGCCTCCCTTGGCGACCGGCATGAGGATCTCGTACCGGCCGAGGGTGCTCCCCGGCCCGAGCCGGTCCACGGCCGACGCCGCGCGACCCCACAGCTTCATCGGGCCCTGGGCTCCGGTCGGCGTGAGGAGCGCCCTGCCGGAGGTCGATGCCGGACCGCTGCCGAGCGCGATCTCCTGCGTGGCAGCCGCCGCCCCACCGCTCGCGGAGGCGGCCGCCGACGGGAGCGGTGGACCCTTCAGCACGGCGGGGATCGCAGGCGCGGTGGCCGACGCCGGCGCAGGAGGGATCGGCGTCGGACGAGGGCCACGCGCCGCGGCGGGCACCACGGCGACGCGATGCGCGGCCGGGGCCAGCCGCGCCGCGGGCGACACAGGGACACGCGGCGTCACCGGGCTGGACGCGGTCGCAGGCCCCGTCGCCACGGACGCCGCGGCGCCGAGGGCCGTGGACGCCGCAGCGGAGGTCTTGCCGGGGACCTCGGGCGGCGACGGCTGCACCACCCGGGGCGGCGGCGGGCGCGGCGGCCTCGCGTGCGGCCCGGCCGGGATGGGCGTCGGCCGCTTCGGCACCGTGCCGTCGGCCGGCGTCGGCGTTACCCGCGCCGCCACGAGGCTGTCGCCCGGATCCCCCGGCCGCGGCACGGCTGGTCGCGCAGGAGGCTGCTCCTTCCGCAAGGCCGCCGCCGGCGTCGCCGACGCCGCGGGGACCTCGGGTCTCGCCACGGCGGCGCCGCGGCTCTCCCTCCTCTCGCTCGACGGCTCGATCTGCGGCAGCGTGTCCGCAGGAGGGCGCGGCGCGGGCAGGCCGCGCGCGGCGCCGTCATCCGCCGAGCCCCACTCGGCGTCGATGCCGGCGTGCGCCGCCGGCACGGCGCCGTTCGACGCGCCGGCCCCCGTCTTGGCCGCCAGGCCGTTCTTCAGCGCCGCGGCCTCCTTCGGCGCGGTCGCGCCGCTCGATGGGCGGAGCTGGCTCGCGGTGACCGCGGCCGGCGGCGGGCCCGGGGTCCCGCGCGGGCGCGGAGACGGCGCGGTGATCGCGTGACGCGGGCCGTCTCCGTGGGGCGAGAGCGCGCCGTCGGGGAGCGCCAAGCCCACCAGCGTCGCGCCGCGCGCGCGCGGCAGCGGCCGCGAGCTGGCCGCATCGGCCAGGCGCGCCATCGCCGCCGCGACCATGGTCCTGCGCGGCTCGATCGTCTTGCCGGCCAGCCTGCTGAGCGCCGCGGTCACGTCCTCCACGCCGGCGATCCGCCCCGCGCCCGCGGCCTCCAGCGCCGCGAGCATCGCCGACGCGCTCTCGAACCGGCGCGCGGGATCGCGCTCGAGCGCGGTCCGGACCACCTCGCCGACCTCGGCCGGGACGGCGTTGCCGGCGAGCGGCGGGATGGGCGCCGTCAGCACCTTCTGGATGACCGCGGACTCCAGCTTCGACGAGAACAGCCGCTGCCGCGCGAGCAGCTCCCAGAGGAGCACGCCGACCGAGAAGAGATCGGCGGGCGGATCGAGCGGGGCCGCCGTGTGCGTCGCCATCGCCTTGACCCGCTCCGGCGCGGCGTAGGCCAGACGATCGGGGTTCCTCGTCCCCATGGGCGCGAGCCCGGCGATGGCCCGCGCGACGCCGAGCCCGCTCACCCGCGTGACCCCGTCGATGCCGACGGTGACGTGGGTCGGGTTCAGCTCGCCGTGCACGAGCGGCGCCGGCTCCGCCGCGTGCGCGGACGCGAGCGCGCGCAGCACGTCGGCCCCGATCCGGAGGGCAACCGGCAGCGGCAGCCCCTCGGCGCCGGCGGCCGAGACGAGCGCGCCGAGCGGCTCACCCTCCACGTACTCCGAGACGATGAAGACCTCGCCGTCGGCGACGCGGGCATCGAGCACCGAGAGCACGCTGGGGAAGCGGACCTGCTGCGCCATCCCGGCCTCGCGCAGGATGCTGTCCGTGGTCTCCGCCCTCTTCGTGAGATGCCGGTAGATGCGCAGGATCGTGACAGGCGACGCGCTCGTCGCCGCGCCCTCGTCGGACGCCGTCCGCGCGAGCCACGTGGACCCGATCCCGCCGCCGGAGAGCTCTTTCAGCAGCTCATAATTGCCGAGTCGCGAAGCAGAGCCCGCAGCGGGCGGCCTGTCGAGCGCCATGGGACTTGCATGCTATCAGGACGTCAGAAGCTGGATCCAGCGTTCACGCCCGATAAAACGCGAGCTTGGCCGTGTCCGGAGCGCCCTGTCAGGCGAGCTTCCAGCGTGGTCCGGAGCGGACGCCTGGCGCCCTGGCCAGCGCCGCGCTTGCCTCGAAATACCGTCGTTTCGGCGCGATCTCGCCGGCGCGCCGCGGCCGCTCTCGCGGCTTGACACACGTCCGCGACGAGCTCCAGGCCCGAGCTCGCGCCCGAGGCGATCGTGGCCACAGCGCGCCCGCGCTCGCAGCGAGGGGTGTGAGCTCCTCCGCGCGCACACACGTGCTCGGGTGTGGGGGGGCCGACTCAGGGGCGCGGCGCGCCGATCGGGCGCGGCACGCCGATCGAGACGGGGTGAACGGTCAGCGTCACGAACCTCGTGCGGCGCTCGTGGCTCGAGAACGCGCTCGCGGCGACCGGGATCCCGTGCCGGAGCGCCACGGCCACGTGCGGACCCGGATCGACCCGGATCGCCCGCGATGGCTGCGCCACCTCGCCGTCGAGCAGCAGCGTCACGCCCTCGGTCGCGCCGGCGAGGTTCAGCACGATCCTGGGCATGCGCCCCTCGAGGTCCTGGAGGCGCGCGTCGATCTCGGCGAGCACCGCCGGCGCCGCGGCCCGCGCCGTCGCGCGCGCATCCTGGTACGTCCGCTCGGCCGTCCGCAGCCGGCCGAGCCGCTCGTGGCAGAGACCGATGTGGAACGCCACGTTCGCCGTCGGCCGCTGGCGGGCGATCGCCTCGAACCGATCGAGCGCGTCGGCCCAGCGTCCGGCGACCTCAAGGGTCAGCCCCTGCGCGAACTGGAGCCGCAGCGCGCGCGTCGCGCGGTCGTCCTGCGCATGTCCCCAGGACGGCGAGAGCAGCGCCCAGCCGGCGAGCGCGAGCGCGAGCGCAGCGGTGCGCCGGCGAGCGCGCCTGCGCAGGGCGGAGAGCGGTGCGGCGCTGCTCATCAGAACCCGGGGCTCGTGATGCGGGATCTCGAGGGACCGCGCGGCGCCGGCGCGCGCGGGGGCTTGTCCCCCGGGGCCGCGGTGATCTCGGGCGAGCCCGGGTCCGCCGAGGCGAGCTCGGGCGAGCCCGGCGTGCCGTCGCGGCTCGCCGACTTGCCGGCCGGCGCGTGCGGCGCGTGCGGCGCGTGCGGCGCGTCGAAACCCGCCGGATCGGGCGCGCCCGCGCCGCGCCGCCACGCGGCGCCGCTGTCGGCGAAGGCCGCGGCCAGCACGGGGCGGAGGCTCTCGCGCGCCGCGGCCCCGGCCCCGGCGTCCGTCTGCTCCCGCAGCGCGCCCGAGCCGAGCGCCGCCGCGAGCACCGCCGCGCCCGCGAGCTGGAGCGCCGTGATCGCCCGCGCGCGCCGCCGCGCCTCCGGCGGCGACCCGGCGCCCTGCATGCGCCCGAGCGTCGTCGCCTCGCGCCACCGAGGCGCCCGCGTCCCCGCGGTCCAGAGCCGCCCGAGGGCGCGAAGGGCGAGCCGCGGGGGCGCGGCGAGCGCGCCGCGGGGGCGCGTCGTCGCGAGCGACCGCGGGCCCGTGGCGGCCGGCGCGAGGATCACGATCGGCGCGGGCGCGCTCGCGCCGAGATCGCCGAGCGCGGCCTGGAGATCCGCGCGCAGCGAGGCCGCGTCCGGGTAGCGCCGCGCCGGTTCCTTCTCGAGGCAGCGGCCGACGATCTTCCGGAGGCGCTGCGGGATCGAGGGCGGGAGCGGCGCGGGCTCGGTCTCGAGGATGCGCCGGAGGATCGCGTGGTGGTTGCCCCCGCTGAACGGCTGCGCGCCGCTGAGCGCCTCGTAGAGCATCACGCCGACCGCCCAGAGGTCGGCGCGCGCGTCGATGGTGCGCTTGCCCAGGGCCTGCTCCGGGCTCATGTACGAGGGCGTCCCGAGCAGCTGTCCGTCGATGGTGATCGCGTCGCCCGCGTCCGTGACCTGGCTGATGCCGAAGTCGACGATCTTCGGCACGATCCCCTCGCCGGGGACCATGGCCATCACGATGTTCTCGGGCTTGATGTCGCGGTGCACGACGCCCTCGGCGTGGGCGGCGGAGAGCCCGCTGCAGACTTCGATGAGGACGGGCACGACCTCCTCGGGCGGCAGCGGCCGGTTCGGCAGGAGGCGATCCGCGAACGGCGCGCCCCGCAGGAGCTCCAGGGCCAGGAAGAGGTAGCCCTCCTCCGGGAGCTCGCCGGCGTCGACAACGCCGACGATGTTCCGGTGCTGGAACTTGCCGATGATCTTCGCTTCGCGGATGAACCGCCCGACGACCTGCTCGTCCCGGTGCGCCGGGGACAGCTTGAGCGCAACGTCCCGGCCGATGAGCTCGTGGCGCGCCCACCAGACGCTCGCCATCCCGCCCGAGCCGATCGGCTGAATCAGTCGGAAGCGACCTCCTGCGACGTCCCCGGCATGCAGCATGTGCCCCCTTCGCCCATCGCGCGTGAGAAGCCTTCACGCCGATCGAGCATCGAGAGCCGAAAAGCACGAGCAAGGCCACGGGCTCGGCGATCCGCCGTCGCCGTCGAACGGAGCCGCTGGGTCGATCCGCTCGTCAGGGGCGATAGCGCTCGAGGATGTCGCTCGAGAGCTTCACGCCGAGCTCCCGGTAGCCGCGGAACGTCAGGTGGACGCCGTCGCGCGACGCGCGCGGCGGGCGCTCGCGGTACCAGGTCTCGATGGAGCCCCTCCCGCCCATCGCCTCGTACGTGTCCCAGAACGCGCAGCCGCCCTCCCGGGCGGCGTCGCGCAGCACGTCTCGGACGAGGGGCGTGCGCTCCGCCGTGTCCTTCCGGTCCGTGGGCGCGAGGACCAGGCAGTCGGCGTCGGGCTCGACCCTGCGGGTGCGGGCGAGCAGCTCGGCCAGCTGCTTCGCGTAGAGGGATGGATCCGTGGTGACGTCGCCCGCCTCGTTCGTGCCGTACTCCAGCACGACGAGCTCGGGCGAGCGCCGCGCGAGCTCGGCAGCCCAGGCGAGCTCGTTCCACCGCAGCGCCGTCGCCAGGCGGGCGCCGTTGATGCCGAGCGTGTCGAGCACCACCCCGGGCTGGACCTCCGGATCGGTCTCGACGACGAGCCCGCAGAGCTCGGGCGCACCCGACGGCACGACGCCGAGCTTCGCCGCGCCCACGCTCGCGAGCTTCGCGTGCTCGAGCGCGCCGGGGGCGTCGCCCGCGGCCCCGCGGAGGACCTCGCTCGGGCCGCCCTCGATCGTCACCGCGAGCTCGTCGGTCGGCGCGCTCGATCGGAAGCACACGTCCCAGAGCAGCCGCGTGGAAGGCCCCGCCCCGGTGACCGTGATCTCCGCGCGCGCCGGGCCCTTGTGCGCGCTGAAGAGGATCCCCCCGAGCCCGAAGACGCCGTCGTCGATCGGCGTGGAGCCGCCCGGCGTCTTCGGGCGGGTCCGCCACTTGCCGTCGGCCGTGAGCCGCGCGCGCTCGTGGCGGTAGGCGGCATAGCCGAGGTGCACGAAGCCGACGCCGCCGTCGCCGAAGCGCCGCTGCAGCGCCGAGCGGACCGCGCCGCTCCAGAAGTCCGCCGCGGCGTGCGAGTCGCCGAGCCAGGCGATGCGCACGTGGTCCTTGCGGCGCCGCTGCTCGAGGGCGCGGAGCGCCGCGAAGAAGTGCGCGTAGGGCCCGTCCTCCGGGCGCAGCAGCGCGAGCTCCGGCGGGGGCTCAGGGAGGCGCGGCGCGGCCGCGCGCTCGCCGCCGGGCGCGGCGATCTCCGCCGGGCGCGGCGGGGGCGCCCCGGCCGGCGCGGCCGGCGCGGCCCCCACCTCGGGCGACGGGGGCGCGACGTGCTCGCGTGTCGAGCTGCAGCCGAGCGCCGCGGCCACGAGCAGCGCCGCGAGGAGGCGCCGAGGAGGCGCGGAGATGCCGCGCTCCGGGGCCTCCGCGCGAGGCGCGGAGCGGGCTGCGCCGCTCACGAGAGCGGATCCTCGATGTCGAGCTCGGCGTCCGCGCTGGCCTCGATCTCCTGGCGCTCGCGCCGCTCGCGGACACGCTCCTGCACGGCGCCGACGAGCACGTCGACGTACGACTCGAAGGGGGGGCAGGCGAGCCCGGCGCCGGTCAGCACGAGGTCCGCGTTCCGGGCGTCGTAGCGCACGGGGGTCATCAGCTGCTCGACGAACGCGCGCGGGCTGCGGAGGAAGCGCTCGATCCCGGGCGTGCGGAGCAGCGCCTTGGCGAGGTTCGACGGGATGTGACCGCGCGCGGCGCGGCGGCCGCTCGCCCGCGCGATGAGGTCGAAGACCCGCCGCGCCGACAGCGGGTGCGGGTCGGCGATGTGGAACGTGCGGCGCGGCGCGAGCCGGTGCAGGCCGATCGCATGCGTCGCGCGGACCACGAAGTCGATGGGGACGATGTTGAGCGGGACGTCGCCGCGGCCGGGCATCGGGATCGCCATGTCGGCCGGCGCCGCCATGATGAGCAGCACGAGGAGGTACAGGCCGTCGAGCCGGTCGATCTCCCCGGTCACCGAGTCGCCCACCACCGTGGTCGGCCGGACGACCGCCACCGGCACGTGGCGCATCGCCCGCCGCACGAGCACCTCCGCGCGCATCCGCGTCTCCTCCACAGGGTTGCGGAACGCCTGACCCGCCTCGAGATCCTCCTCGTACACCGTCCCTGTACGATCGCCGGCCACGAACGCGGTCGATTGATGCACCAGGCACTGGAGCGAGGTGCAGGCGCGGGCGAGCTCGAGCACCTCGGCGGTCCCGACGACGTTCAGGGCGTGGGCGGCGCTCCGGTCGGCGCCGGCTTTGCTCACGTACGCGAGGTGATGGATCCGGTCGACCTCGCCGGCGAGCTGCCGGAACTCGGCGCCGGACAGGCCGAGATCCATCGCCGCGACGTCCCCCTCAAGCAGCACGACGCGCTCGCGGTCCGCCGCCGGGAGCGCGTCGCGCTCCGCGGCCGCCTGCGCCGACGAATTCGCGACCACCACGGCATACACGAGCGTGCGCGGCTCCGACGCGAGGATGTGCTGCAGCATCCTCCGCGCGATGAACGAGGGGAAGCCGGTGATGAGCACCACGCTGTCGTGGCCGGGGCGAGGCATCGATCGAAGCTTACCGCAGCAGTGTGCCTGCTCCGCAGCTTTCCGTTGACGCCGCCTCGGACGAGCGCGGAGCGATGGGGGCATATGCGGCAGCGCGGGCCGCCCTCCGGCGGGGGCGCGCGGCCGAGGGCTGCCCCTATCCGCGACCGCGGCCCCACGTATAATCGCCCGGTTGATGCGCCCGGGAGTCACGGTCGCGGACCGGTTCAGGATCGAGGGCCTGGCGGGATCGGGCGGGATGGGCTCGGTGTACCGGGCCACCGACCTGACCGACGACAGCCCGGTCGCGCTGAAGATCCTGCACCGCGGGGCCGAGCATCAGGAGAGGCGGCTCGAGCGTGAGGCGCAGCTCCTCTCCGGGCTGCGCCACCCGGGGATCGTCCGCTACGTCGCGCACGGGGTCACCGCGGATCAGCAGCGGTACCTCGCGCTCGAGTGGCTCGACGGCGAGGACCTCGCCGCGCACGTGGCGCGCGCGCGGCTCAGCGTGGACGGCGCGGTGACGTTGCTGCAGCGCCTCGCGGGCGCGCTCGGCGCGGCGCACGAGCGGGGCATCGTCCACCGCGACGTCACGCCCGGGAACATCTTCCTGCCGGGCGGCGCGCTGGAGGGCGCCAAGATCGTCGATTTCGGGATCGCTCGCGCCGGCGCGGACGCCGGGGCTCCCGTGGGCCTGCCCGCGCGCGCGCACGACGCCGGCGTCCTCCGGGCGGGCGAGCTCGCGCGCGACGGGGTGACGCTCGGGACGCCGGGGTACATGGCGCCCGAGCAGGCGCGCGGCGACCCGCATGTCGACGCCCGCGCCGACGTGTTCTCGCTCGGGTGCGTGATCTGGAACTGCCTCACCGGACGGCCTCCCTTCGCCGGCGATCAGGTGATGGCGATCCTCGCGAAGGCCGCGCTCGTGGGCCCGCGCCGGCTCTCGGAGCTGCGACCCGACGTGCCCGCCGCGCTCGACGATCTGGTCGCGTGGATGCTCGAGAAGGATCCGGACGGCCGGCCGCGGGACGGGAACGAGGTCCTCGCGAGCGCGGCGCAGCTCCGCGTCGCCCGGGAACAGGCCAGGGACACCGGCGAGAGCGGGACGCCGAGCACGCGGCTCGCCCGGGCGCTGGCCGAGAGCGCCGCGGGCGAGCCGCGGCTCATCAGCGTGGTGCTCATCCACGGCGCGCTCCCGGGCGACGCCGCGGCGGCGGCGCCCGCCGCGAGCGCCGGGCCCGCCGCGCCGGGCGCCGCTCTGCCGCCGGCGCACCCCCAGGAGCCCGCGCCGAGGGCCGCGATGGAGGCGGCGGTCCGGGCCGCGGTCGCGCCCTTCGGCGGGCGCGTCGACCGGCTCGCTGCCAGGTGGCTCCTCGTCACGATCGCCGGCGGCGGCGAGGCCAACCTGCAGGCGGAGCCGCCGCGCCCCGCCGGAGCGCAGGCGAGGACGCCGACGGACCAGGCCGCCCACGCGGCGCGCTGCGCGCTCGCGCTGCGCTCGCTGCTGCCCGCGGACGTCTCCGTCGCGCTCGCGACCGGCCAGGACGTCGCCTCCGGCCGCTGGCCTGCGCGGCAGGTGATCGATCGCGCCGCGGCGCTGCTCGGCGCGCGGTCGCGCGCGGAGTCGCGCGCGGAGGAGGAGCGCCCCGCCGGCGCCGGGAGCGACGGCGCGCCGCCGCACGGCGGTGTCCTGATCGACGACGTGACGGCCGGCCTGCTCGCGCTCGGCCGTCACGAGATGGAGCGCCTCTTCCCCGAGCTCTGGGCCGCCGGCGCCCCCCTCGATCCTCGGCCCGGCGAGCGCGCTCCCCGTGCCCCGGGGCAGCTCGCCCGCGAGGTGATGGGGCAGGGCGCCGCCGCGGAGGCGCGCGCCGACGGCAGCGCGGCGGCGCGCGCGTTCTACCTCGAGGAGCTGATCCGGTCGGTCGCCCGCGGCGACGCCGAGGGCTCGCCCGAGACGGTGCTCGCGATGGCGCACGCCCGCCTCGACGACCTGCACCCGGCGGTGCGCCGCATCCTCCGCGCGGCGAGCATCTTCGGCGAGGCGTTCTGGCGCGGCGGCGTGGCCTCCCTGCTCGGCGGGGCGCAGGGCGCGCCGGACCTGGACAGGTGGCTCCTCGAGCTCGTCGCGCGCGCGCTCGTCGAGCGGCGCCCCGCGTGCAGGTTCGCCGGCGAGGAGGAGTACGCGTTCCGGCACGCGCGCCTCCGCGAGGCCGCGTACGCGACGCTCACCCGGGGCGACCGGCTCCTCGGCCACCGGCTCGCGGGCGCGTGGCTCGAGCAGTCCGGTGAGATCGACGCGATCGTGCTCGCGGAGCACTTCGACCACGGCGGAGAGCACGGCCGGGCGATGCAGTGGTTCCTGCGCGGCGCCGAGCAGGCGCTCGAGCGCGGCGATCTCGCCGCGGCGATCGCGCACGCGGAGCGGGGCGCGCGGCACGGAGACCTCTGCGATCGGCTCGCGGACGAGGACCTCGCCGGGGAGCGCGGCGCCTCGGCCGACCCGTACGGCCCGCGCGAGGGCGAGACGCTGAGCGCGCTGCGCCTGGTCCAGGCGGAGGCGCACCGCTGGCGCGGCGAGTTCGAGCAGGCCCAGCGCTGCGCCGCCCAGGCGGCGCGGCGCCTGCCTCGCGGCACGCCGCCCTGGTTCCGCGCCGCCGACGAGCTGATGAGCGCGAGCGGCCGGAGGGGCGACTACATGCTCACGACCGCCTGGGCGAAGGAGGTCGCCGCGTGCGGCGATGCCGGAGCCACGGCGGGCGGTCCAGGCGACGCGGGCGCGCCCCGGAGCGAGCCGTCCGGGGCCCGGGCCGCGGCCGACATCCGCTCGGCGCGCGTCATCGCCCTGTGCTCGGCGGCGCGCCAGCTCTTCCCCGCGGGGCGTTACGCCGAGGCGGACGCGCTGATCGCGCGGGTGCGCGCCCTCGCGGGGGATCTCGCGTCCCTCGCGCCGCGCGCCGCCGCCGAGGTGCACCGGCTGCGCGGCGCGCGGGCGCGGCACCTCGGCGATCCCGCGGGCGACATGGCGGGCTACGCCGCCGCGGTCGACGCGTTCGAGCGGGCCGGCGACGTCCGCGACGCGTGCAACGCCCGCGTCAGCCTCGGCTGCGCGCTCCTCGAGCTCGGCGATCCAGAGCGGGCCGGCGAGGAGCTCACCGCCGCGCTCGCGGCGGCCGAGCGCATGGGGTTGCGCACCGTCGCCACGCGCGCCCGGCAGAACCTCGGCCGCGTGCTCGCGGCCAGCGGTCGGCTCGACGACGCGCTCGCGCTCTCGCGGCAGGCCATCCTGGAGGCCCGCGCGCAGGGCAACCTGCGCCTCGAGGGCGGCACCCGCATTTACGCCGCCCTCATCGCCCACGCCGCCGGGGACTTCGCCGCGGCGGAGTCCGACGCCCGCGACGCCGCGGAGCTCCTCCAGGTGGTGCCGCCCTCCCGCGCCGGGGCGCTCGCCGCGCTCGCGCGCGCCCTGTCCGCCCAGGGGCGCGCCGACGACGCGCTCTCGGCGGCGCGCGAGGCCGAAGGCCTCCTCGCGCGCCACGGCGGCCTCGAGGCGTTCGAGTCGCTGGTCCTCGTCGCCGCCGTCGAGGCGGCGCGCGCCGCGGGGGACCTCGAGGGCGCCCGCGCCGCCGCTGCCCGAGGCCGCGATCGGCTCCTCGTCCGGGCCGCGGCGATCCCGGAGCCCGCCCTGCGCGAGAGCTTCCTGCACCGCGTCCGCGAGAACGCGATGCTGCTCTCGCTCGCGCGCATCTGCCTCGGCGAGTCCGCCGTGATCGTCGCCGCCCGCCGCTCCCCGAGGTCCTGACGCGCCGCTGCGCCGCGGCGCGGCGGCGCCTCGGGGACCCAGCGCGCGGCGGTTCTGCAGGTTCGTGGTCGATCGCGGCAGGAAGGCGCTACCGTGCGGTCGTGATCGTACGACCGACCTCCGCCGTGCGCCGCCGCGCCGCCGCGCTCCTGGCCCTCGTCCTCGGCCTGAGCGCGGGCGCCCTCGGCTGCAAATCGCCGGGCGCGCCGGCCGACGCCGGCGTCGCGGGCCTGAGCCCGGTGCCCGCGCCGGCGGGGCTCATCGCCGAGGCGTACCTCCCGACGCCCGACGCCACGTGGGCCAAGGCGCGCGCCCTCCTCGGCGGCCCGGCGGCGCTCCTCCCGGGCAGCGCCGGCGCCCTCGCCGCGTCGCTGCTCGGCCTGCCCATCGCCGTCGCCTCCGAGATCGACGGCAACGTGCCGTTGCTCGGCGCGGCCGTGGAGTCCCCCGACCTGCCGCGCCCCCGGGCCGCGCTCGGCATCCATGTGAAGGACGGCGGGCGTCTGATCGACCAGCTCACGCGGGGCGAGGGGGCGCGCTTCCGCGCGAAGCCCGACGCGGCGACCTCGATCGCGCTGCTCGAGCCGCTGCAGGGAGCGAGCCCGGTGGCCCTCGGCGTCCTCGGCAACTACCTGCTCGTCGCGGAGAGCCCGAGCGACCTGACCACCCTGGGCCCGTACGTCGCGCGGACGATGCCGCAGGCGCAGGTGCCGAAGGAGGATCTCGCGATCGAGATCCCGCGGCCCGCGATCGACGGCCCGGTGCTCAGGGCGGCGCGGAGCGCCTGGGACAAGGCGCGCGGGCCGGACGGCGCGCCGGCCGCCACCGCGGTCCCGCTCGCCCCGATGATCGAGGGCGGGCTCGCGGTGCTCGGCGATCTCGAGCGGGCGCGCCTCACGCTGGTGCTCGACGAGAGCGCGCACCTGCGCGTCTCCGGAACGCCGAAGGCCGGGGGTGGCCCGGCGTCGAAGGCGTCGACCGAGCTCGCGGTCGGCGACGTGAGGCCGCTGCTCGATCTGCCCGCCGACGCGCTCGCCGGGATCCTGGTCCGCGACCGGGCCGCGTCGCGCGCCGAGAACGTCCCCAAGCTCGTCGACGCCCTCGCGGGGCTCATCGAGGGCGGCCTCCCGCCCGCCGAGCGCGAGCGGCTCGGCGCCGCGATCCGCGCGGCGTCCGACGCGCGCGGCGACTGGTTCGCCGGCGGGCTCCGCTTCGACGGCCGGGGCCCCACGGCGTTCGTGCGCGCCGCCGTGGGCGACCGGGCCAAGCTCGAGGCCGCGATCCAGGACCTCCTCGGCGCCGCGGAGCTCCCGCCGATCAAGGCCGCGCTGCAGCGGGAGGGGATCCGGGCCTCCACGGGCAAGGCCGAGCTCCCGCAGCTCGAAGGCGAGGTGCGGCGCGTGCGCTTCGAGCAGACCGCCGCGGCGAGCCGGCCCGGCGGCGCGGGCGCGTCGCCGGCGGCGCCGGCGCGGAAGGGAGCGCCGGCGCCGCCGGCGCGGAAGGGAGCGCCGGCGGCGCCGGCGCCGGCCGCGATCGAGCTACTCTACCAGATCCGCGACGACGGCCTCTTCGCGTCGGTCGGCAACGATCCGGGCGCGGGGCTCCGCAGCGCCGTCGCCGCGGTCCAGGGGGAGAGCCTCGGCGACGTGCCGGCCATGAAGGCCGCGCTGGCCCCGCTCGGCGCGGACATCGCGTTCGCGCTGGTGGTCGAGCCGCTGCGGCTCGTCGCGAGCCGCCTCGGCCAGCCGGGCGCGGGCGATCCGGCGCCCGTGGTGATCGCCGCCGGCGCCGCGCCGGCCGGCGCCGGCGCCCCCGCCGCGATCTGGGCGCGCGCCGACATCGCCGCCGCGGCGATCCGGGAGCTCGCCCGCCTCGGAGGCGCCTTTTGACGAGCGTGGCGCGCGCGGGGGCGCCCGTCGTCCGCGGGCTCCGTGCGTTGCTGCTCGCGCTCGCCGCGGGGTGCGCGGCGAAGGGGGGCGCGGACTGGGTCGAGGACGGCTCGAGCGATCCGCGGCTCGCGCGCGGGGGCGCCGGCTGGCTCAATGCGCGACCGCCGGACAGCGGCGATCGCGACCCGACGGCCGGCGCCGCCAGCGGTCCCGGGGGCCGCGCCCTCGGCGGGCCCGACGCGGCGCCCGACGCGGCGCAGGCCGATCTGGGCGGCGCCGCGGGCGCGGCCTCTGCGCAGGACGAGCCCGCGATCCTCGTGCGCGAGCACGGCAGGCCCGCCCGCGCGGCGCCGGCGCCGCCCGTGGCGCCGGGGCTCGCGCCCGGGCTGTTCCGGAACACCTACTACGACTTCCCGAGCGAGGGCGGCGGGCCGAAGGACGCGGTCCTCTACGACGCTGCCTGCGCGCCGCTCGCGAGCGTCCCGCGCGCGTTCCACGACCAGGTCTGCGTCCAGGGGAGCGGCCGGCTCGCTTCGGGCGACACGGTGAGCTTCGCGCGGCGCGGCTGCGCGTGCGCCGACGCCTGCCCGCGCACCGGTCAGCAGATCTGCTTCGAGCGGCTCGACCCGCGGCGCTTCCCGTACGGCCGCGGCGCCACCGGGCGCGCCATCACGCCGCTGCGCACGGTCGCGGTCGACTCGAGCGTCATTCCGCTCGGCACGGCCCTTTACGTGCCCGAGCTCGTCGGGCTGCCGCTCCCGGACGGGGGCCGCCACGACGGCTGCTTCGTCGCCGAGGACCGCGGCATCAAGGTCGTCGGCCGCCAGATCGACGTCTTCACCGGCGATCCCGCGGTCACCGCGCGCCTCAACGCGCTCTTCCCGTCGAACCGCGGCGTGCGCCCCGTGCTCGATGACGCGCGCTGTCGCGCGCTCGGGGGCCCTGCCGGGCCGTCCTAGCTCCGCGCACCAGCGGTCCCGCCAGGGATCTCCGGAAGCGGATTCGAGCACGCCGTGGACCTCGCGCATCGAGCCGCCCTCCGCCCATCGGTGTTCTGAGCCCCAGCGGGGATGGCCATCACGTGCCGGGCATGCGGCTCGGCGGCTCTGGCGGCGGCGGTGCGCCGGCGGGCTTCCGCTGGAGCGTCAGCCCGTTCTCGATCTGGCCACCGGCGCCGAGCTGCACCGTCATCTGCGTCGTCTCGTGCTCCTCGTGCTCCACGGAGATCCTGTGCACCCCGGGCTCCACGAACAGCGGATCTGGAAGCGGCGTCAGCCCTCGCAGGGTGCCGTCCACGAACACCAGCGCCCCCTCCACGTCGGTGCGCACCACCAGGGTGCCCACCTTCGCCCGTGCCTCTTCGTACATCGCGGCGCCCCGCTCACGCTCCGCCGCCGTGCTCGTCGTGTCCTCCGCCATCTCTGGGGGACGGGACGAGCTCCCGTACCAGCGATCGTCCTGCACCCGCCGGGCGCCAGGAAACGGTAAGGAGCATTGCCTGCCCCTCGAAATCCGGAACCTGGCGAGGGCGCGGAGGTGATACGATTTCCCGCCTTCCGGTGGCCGAATGACCTCACGTGGCGTCATCCCCGAGTCCGTCCTCCCTCCTCCCTCGGAGGTCTCGGACGCCCCGGACGAGAAGCAGCGGGCGCGCGCCCGCGTCGGGATGACCCTCAACAACAAGTGGCGGATCGACGCCCTCCTCGGCGTGGGGGGCATGGCGTCCGTATACGCCGCCACTCACCGGAACGGCTCGCGCGCCGCGCTGAAGATCCTCCACGCCGAGTTCGCGCGGGACGTCGGCATCCGCGACCGGTTCCTGCGCGAGGGGTACGTCGCCAACAAGATCGATCACCCTGGCCGGGTCGCGATCCTCGACGACGACAGCACCGAGCAGGACGAGCCGTTCCTCGTGATGGAGCTGCTCGACGGCGAGACCGTGCAGCAGCTCTGGAAGCGCAAGAGCCGGAAGCTCCCCGTCGCCGAGGCGCTCTGGATCGCCGGGGACGTGCTCCAGACGCTGGAGAGCTTCCACGGGGAAGGCATCGTCCACCGCGACCTGAAGCCCGCGAACATCTTCGTCACGAAGGACAACGTGGTGAAGCTGCTCGACTTCGGCGTGGCGAGGCTGCGCGGCGCGCCCGGCGACAAGACCAAGGCGGGCACCGCGCTCGGCACCCCCTCGTTCATGGCGCCGGAGCAGGCGATGGGGCTGACCGAGGGGGTCGACGGGCGGGCGGATCTCTTCTCGATCGGCGCGACCCTGTACGCCGTGCTCAGCGGCCAGCGCCTCCACCAGGGGCGCTCGGACAACGAGGCGTTCATCCTCGCCGCGACGACGCCGGCGCCGTCGCTCGCGCGGATCGCGCCCGAGCTGCCCGCCTCGGTCATCGGCCTCGTCGACAAGGCGCTCGCCTGGGACCGGCGCAACCGCTACGACTCGGCCGCGCAGATGCGGCAGGAGGTGCTGCGCATCCTCGAGGAGACCGGCGCGACGGTCCCGCGCCGCCCGGAGCCGCAGAGCACGCGGCGCCCCCCGCCGGACGACTCGCCCACGGCCGTCGGGGGGCGGCCGCCGGAGGAGCCCGCGCCCCAGGAGGAGCCGGGGGACGCGGAGCCGGACGATCCCGCGGTCACGCGGCTCACCGAGGTGTTCCGCCGCGTGGAGCGGCTGCTCCCGGCGGTGCGCCACTACGGCTTTCGCCATCCGGACGCGGACAACAAGCTCCGCGCGACCTTCCAGGCCATCGTGGAGGCGCTGCGCGCGGACGGGAGCCTCGTCCACTGGGCGCTGACGCCGTACGCCTTCGAGCACCGCCGGCGGACGGTGTGGGAGCCGCCGCACCCGCTCGACCTGGTCCCGTACAACCTCTTCGCGGCCGGCGTGCGGCGCGTCCAGCTGCTGCCGGGCATCACGGAGGAAGAGCTGCGCTCGTTCTGCGAGGTGCTGCTGCTCGACCCGCTGCGCGACCTCGCCCCCGAGGACGACGTCGCGGCCGCGCTGTGGGAGCGCCGCCTCGAGCACGTGCGCTACGACGTGGTGAGCATCTTCGCCGAGGGCGACGCGGCCGATCGCGAGCAGTTCTGGCACGAGGCCGACGACCTCGAGGGCATGGCCCGGCGCGCCGCCGAGGAGAAGGCGAACCGCGCCGAGGCGGCCGCGATGGTGATCGACACCGACGCGGCCGCGCTGCGCGCGGCGCGCCGCGCCGCGAGCGCGCTCGCCCTCGACCCGGTCGCGCAGCGCGCGCTCGGCACGCAGCTCGTGCTCAGCCCGGACCGCTGGAGCGAGCGCTTCGTCGAGATCGTGGCGGACGCCTTCCTGAACGCGAAGCGCTACCAGGACGTCGCGCTCGTGACCGAGCCGATGGCCGCCTCGGCGCGCGATCTCATCCTCGCGCGCCGCTTCGACATGCTCTTCGGCATGCACGACGCGGTCGAGAAGGCGCTCGACGCGCTCGCGCCCAGGCAGCAGGGCGGCGCGCTCGCGACGGAGCTCGCCCGGGGCATGTTCCCGCCCGACACGATGCGCCTGCTCCTCCGCGAGGCGACGCGCGTCGTCATGCCGGGCACCCCCGGCGCCGCGGCGCAGCCCGCCCCCGTGGATCTCGATCTCGTCGCGCAGCGCCTCGCGCCCATCCTGCACAAGCTCGGCAGCGACACCCTGCCCGTCGCCATGGAGGTCGTCGGGCACATCGGCCACGAGCCCCTGCGCCGCGCGCTCTTCGGCTACTTCGAGCGGACGCTGCCCGGGCACGAGGAGGGGGTCGTCGACGCGCTCATGACGCTGGATCTCGACGTCGCCCGTCCGATCCTCAAGATGTTCGCCGCGTCGCGGACGCAGGGCGCCCTCGGCGCGCTGAAGCGGCTCGCCGGGTGCGCGAACGCGGCGCTCCGCTGCGAGGCGATCGCCCACCTCGCGGCGAGCCCCGAGCAGATCCGGGACGAGCTGCTCTCGCTCGCCGAGGCGGCGCCGCCCGAGGTGCGCGTCGCGGCGCTCCGCACGCTGGCGCACCACCAGGTCCGCGCGGCCGGCCCGCTGCTCGTCCGCCGCGTGCAGGACGGCTCGTTCCACCAGCTCGCCCTCGACGAGCGGCGCGAGTTCCTCGGCGCGCTCTACACGCTGAACCCGGCGCGCGGCGAGTCGGTCGCCGTCGAGCTGCTCCAGCGGCACGGCCTGCTCGCCGACGAGGCCACGGAGCAGACCCGCTGCCTCTCGGCGGAGCTGCTCGGCCGCGAGGCGCGCTCGCAGGAGGCGCTCGACGCCGCGCTCGCGGCCTCGAAGCGGCGGCCCTGGAACAGCCAGGCGCTGCGCGACGCCGCGAGCGCCGCCGCCGAGGCGATCGCCGCGCGCCTCGGCAAGGGGATCTCGACGGCCGGAGATCTCCCGTGACCGCTCCCCAGGTCGACGTCATCAGCCAGAACGTGTCCGAGAACATCCGGCGCGAGCAGGCGCGCGATCTCGCCGCCAGCGTCGTGCAGGCCCTCTTCCGGCTGGTGAAGCTCTCGACGCTGCACGCCATCGACAACCAGGCGATGGTGCGGCAGGTCGAGGAGACGGTCTCGCTGATCCAGGACTTCGGCCAGCGCTCCGGCCACAACGTCTCCATCCTGTTCACCCGCGGCTCGGTCTTCGTCTCCGGGCAGCTCCTCAAGGCGAACCGCGCCGTCTACGAGGGCGCGCTCGAGCTCGGCGACGTCCTGAGCCGCTGCGGCTACTCCGAGATCGGGGTCGCGAAGGACGTCCGCGCGAGCGATCTCTACGCGCTCGCCTCCGCGCTCGCCGAGGCCCTCCGGAGCAGCAAGCCGGCGCTCGCGGACCGCCCGGCGCCGCGCGTCCGCCTGCGCGCCGTGGACGAGGCGGTCCTCCGCCGCGAGGTGGCGGCCGATCGCGAGGGCGACGAGACCTCGGCGATCGTGCGGACCTACGCGACGGCGATCGTGATCCTCCGCCGGTTCTACGACGACCTCCGGCACGGCCGCTACACCCTGCGGCAGGGCGTCAAGCGCATCACGCAGCGCCTCGTCGACCTCTCCGCGAACGAGACGCCGGCCTTCCTGGGCGTCACCGCGCTCCGCAACCAGAACCACGACGACGCCGGGCGCGCGGTGAACACCGCGATCCTGAGCCTCGCGATGGCCCGGCAGATCACGGGCGACGTCGTCCTCCTGCAGCGGCTCTCGATGGCGGCGCTGCTCTTCGACATCGCGCGGCCGCGGCTCACCGGCGCCGCGGGGAGCGGCGCGGGCGGGCTCGTCCCGCAGCTGAGCGAGCAGCAGGAGGCGGACGTCCCGGCGGGTACGGCGGTCGTGCTGACCGCGCTCGGCCTCGTCAACGAGCCCAGCGTCATGCGCACCGTGGTGGCCTACGAGGCGCACTGGGTGCGCCGCCAGGCGGCGCTCGGCCCGGTGTACCGCGGCCTCCGCCAGCCGACGCTGCAGGCGCGCATCCTCGCGACCGCCCGCGCCTTCAACGATCTCCTGACGCCCGCGCCGGCCGAGGCGCCGCTCTCCGCCGACGAGGCGATCGCCAAGCTCGAGCAGGAGGTGACCGATCCGGCGGACCGCGCGGTGCTGCGGCTGCTCGTTGGCGCGCTCGGGATCTTCCCGACCGGCACGCTCGTGGAGCTCTCGACCGGCGAGGTCGCGCTGGTGGTGCAGACGCCGGCGCACCCGGCCCGCTACTCGCAGCCGCGCGTCCGCCTGATCCTCGACGCGTCGGGCGGTCCTATCGCCGCGCGCGCGCTCGAGGTCGATCTCGCCGAGCGGCCTCGCCAGGGCGAGCCGACGCGGCACATCCGCCGGATCGTCGCGACCAGCGACGACCCCGCCGCCGCGTCGATGCGCGCCCACGCGGCCGTCCAGGAGGCGCCGCAGGCGTCGCTCCGGTCGCCGGCGATCGCGGCGGAGCCGCCGCTCCGCGCCGCGCCGGCGTCGCCGCTCGCCAGCCTGCGCATGCCGCCGCAGCAGATCACGCGGCCCTCGTCGCCCACGCTGCCGATGACCAGCTCGCCGGGGAGCCGGAGGACGCAGCCGTGGTCCAGCGACGCCGGCCGCGGCGCAGCCTCGCCGGCCGAGGCTGCGCCGGCGGCGCTGGCCGACGACGGCGGCGAAGAGGCCAGGATGCTCGCGGACCTGCCGCCGGCGCCGTCCGGCAAGTGCTCGCCGACCTTGCGGCCCGGGCGCACCACGGCGCGCTGGCCGGATCGACCGCAGCAGCAGGAGCCCGCCGCGGCGGCGGACCGGTACTCGCCCCCGCCGGGCGCTCACGGAGAGGAGTCGTGGTCGGTGCAGACAGACAGCGATCCAGATGAGGTTCCCGAGGAGAGCGCGCGGCCGCTCGCGCTGCGCGCCCGCGGCTGGGGAGAGCAGTCCCCGCGGCGCGAGCGCACCCCGGTGTCGGACCCGCCTCCCCCGGCCATGCAGTCCCCGCGGCGCGAGCGCACCCCGGTGTCGGACCCGCCTCCCCCGGCCATGCAGTCACCGCGGCGCGAGCGCACCCCGGTGTCGGACCCGCCTCCCCCGGCCATGCAGTCACCGCGGCGCGAGCGCACCCCGGTGTCGGACCTGCCTCCCTCGGCCATGGCGGGCCCCATCGCGGTGCTGTCGCTGCCGGGCGAGGCGCCGACCGCGGAGGGCACGCTCGCGCGCACGCCGCTCGTCCACCTGCTCGTGTACATGCTCGATCGGCGCCTCACCGGCACCACGTGCTTCATCGACCCCGCGGGCGTGCGTCACGGCATCTTCTTCAGCGACGGCGTGCCGGCCAAGATCTGGACCGGGACGATCATCGCCCCGCTCGACCGGGTGATCCTCGATCTCGGCCTCCTCGACGAGCCGACGCTCCGGGAGACGCTCCGGGACATCACGAAGCGGAGGGTGCTGCACGGCCGGCTGCTCGTCTCCTGGGGCCTGCTCGACAGGGAGACGGTCTACGCCGTGCTGCGCGAGCAGCTCGTGCGCAAGCTGGTCGCGCTCTACGACCTCTCGCCCGAGACGCGGTACGCCTACTACGATGGCCAGAACCTGCTGTCGTCCTACGGCGGTCCGGAGCTCATCGGATGCGAGCCGCTCGCGGTGATCGTGGCGGGCGTCCGGCTCCACGCCGACGATCCGCTGATCGACGCGACCCTCGACCGGATCCAGAGCCGGCAGTTCGGCCTCCACGTCGAGGCCGAGATGAAGCGGTTCCAGCTCCACCGCGACGAGGCGGCCGTCGTCGACCTGCTGCGGACGCGGCGCATGACGCTCGCCGAGCTCCTCCGGGCCGGCGTCGCGCAGGAGCGCGTCGTGCGGCTGACGATCTACGCGCTCGCGATCACGCGGCACCTCGATCTCGGCGCGGTGGGCCGTCGCCCTGTGGGGCTCGGCGGGTCCGGTGGATCTGGGCGGGAGCGGGCCGCCGGCGCCGTCCCTGCCGACGCGGGCCAGGCCCTCCAGCGCGAGCCGGCCGGCGCGGCGGCGCGCTCGCCGCGCCCCACCTCGGGCTCGACGATGCCCGGGCCGCGCCCGGCGCGCGGCGAGGCCGACGGCCGCGCCTCGCCGCGGCAGACCGAGGCCCCCCCGGCGCCGTCCAGCAGGCGCTCGGGGTTCCCGTTCGCCGAGCCGCTCGCCCCGCGCCGCTCGACCATGCCGCCCCCGTCCGGGGCGCTGGACGGCCGCGGCGCGGATCCGAAGGGGCCGAAGCCGCCGCCTGTGCCGTCCTTCGTCGGCACCCGCGCGCAGCCGCCGCAGCCGCAGGCGCCCACCGTCAAGATGGCGGCCGTCGGCCAGGAGGGCAGGGCCGCGCGGGGGGCGGGGCGCGCCGGGTCCACGTCGCCTCCGCCGGCGCGCGCCACGGCGCCCGCGCCCGCTCTCCCGCCGTTGCCGCGCGCCGCACCGAGCCCCGAGCTCACCGCGCGCCGCGCCGAGATCGAGGCGCGCGCCGCCGCGATCGACGGCGAGAGCTTCTTCCAGATGCTCGGCGTCGCGGAGGACGTCCCTCCTGAGCGCGTGCAGGCCGTCTATTTCGCGCTCGCCAAGCAGTGGCACCCCGACCGGACGCCGGCGGAGCTCCAGGACGTCAAGCCGCTCGTCGCGCGCGTGTTCGCCCGCATCAGCGAGGCCTACCAGACGCTGAGCGATCCGAAGCGGCGCGCCGAGTACATGCAGGCGCCGAAGGAGGCCGCGGCCCCCGCGGAGGACGACGAGAAGATCGCCCGCGTCGTCGACGCCGCGCTCGATTTCCAGAAGGCCGAGATCCTGCTCAAGAAGAACGACCTCATGGGCGCCGAGATCCGCGCGCGGCGCGCGTTGAACGCCGACCCGGAGCAGCCCGAGTACATGACGCTGCTCGTCTGGATCCAGGCGCAGCGGCGCGGCGAGCCGCCCGCGTTCGCGGAGGGGGCCACGAGCGCGCACTACGACGACCTGATCGAGACGCTGGACGTCGTCCTGGGGAAGGAGCCCCGCTACGAGCGGGCGCTCTTCTTCCGCGGCATGCTCCTCAAGCGCACGGGGCGGGTCGACCGGGCGAGCCGCGATTTCCGCCTGGCGGCCGAGATCAACCCGAAGAACCTCGACGCCATCCGCGAGGTGCGCGTGCAGGAGATGCGCAGCCGCACGAACAACGACCCGACGCCCGCGGGCGGCCTCCTCGGCAAATTCTGGAAGCGCTGACGCGCGTCAGCGCGCCGCCGCCCGGACCGCGCCGAGCGACCGCAGCGCGCGGCAGACCGTCTCGTCGCGGCAGGGCCCCACCCGCCCCGCGTGCGCCGACCACGGCACCTCGCGCACGCGGTGCAGATCGCGCACGTCGGGGCCGCGCCACGGGCCGAGCGCCCGGTCCACGCGCGCCTCCCGCTCGTTCGTCGCTGGCAGCGCGAGCTGCACCTGCGGCACGATGCCGACCTTCTGCACCGGCGCGCCGTCGGGGAGCGCGTAGAGCAGCGTGGTGAGGCGCAGGACGCCGACGTGGGCGTCGTCGTCGAGGTACTCCTGGGCGCACCCCTTGCCGTAGGTGCGATCGCCGATGACCACGCCGCGCCGGTAGCTGCCGATCGCGCCGGCGATCATCTCCGCCGCGCTCGCGGAGTCGCCGTCGACGAGCACCGCGAGCGGCCCGCTCCACCCGCGCCCCTCGGGCACGTCGGGCGAGCGCTCCACCTCGACGCCGCCGTCGCGGCGCCGCATCGGGAACAGCGGCACGCCCGGCAGGAACAGCCCCAGCGCGGCGATCGCCCCGTCGGTCGAGCCGCCGCCGTTCGCGCGCACGTCGAGCATCACGCCCCGCGTGTCGCTCTCCGCGCGTGCGCGGAGGAGCGCCGCCGCGACCCGATCGCCGAGGTCATCGGGGACGTCGGGGACGGTGATCACCGCGACCTTGCCGTCGCCGAACCGCACCAGATCGAGCTGCAGCGAGGCCGGCGCGGGCTCCGCCGGCTGCGGTCCGATCGGGTGCGGCGCCACGGCCAGCTCGACGGGCGCCGCGGCGCCGCGCCGGAGCAGCGCGACGCGCGCGGTCGTCCCGGGGCGCACGTCGGCCAGCACGGCGAGCTGCTCGGCTTGCTCGACGCTCATGCCCGAGATCGGCAGATCCTGGATCCGGATCACCACGTCGCCGTCCGCGAGCGGCGCGAGCGCGCCGCGGTCGATGCGCACCCCGATCGCGGTGCGCGTCATCTCCTGCCAGAGCCGGGCCGGCGGGCGCGCCTCGAGGTCGAGGTCGTAGATGGAGACCTCCTCCTCGAGCGGCGCCCAGGCGCCGTGGGCGTCCAGCTGGGGCACGTAGGCGCGCACCGCGGCCGCGATCACCGTGCGCGCCCAGCCGTCCCCGCTCAGCGAGGGCGCCGCGCGCTCGCGCACGGCGTCGGCGTAGCGGGCGAGCGGCTCTCCGAAGCGCGCGTGCAGCCCGCCGACCTCCCGACCGAGCTCGCGCGCGAGATCCCGGGCGCTCCGCGTCACCTCGCCGTCCTCGAACGGCGCCGCGGAGATCAGCTCCCACGCCTGGGCCAGGGTCGCGGGCGGGCTGGCCAGCCCGCGCCGGTAGCCCTCGTCGAAGAGCCCATCGAGCTCGCGCGACCACCGGGAGAGCTCCTCGCCCACGCGCAGCGCCGCCGAGCACGGCCCGCTGCCCACGGGCGCCTGCAGCTCGGCGAGGAGCGCAGCAGCTTCCCGCCCCAGCGATGCCCCCACGGGCGCGTCGGGCGCGACCGACCAGAGCCCGTGCGGATCGAGCCAGTCGGAGGTCGCCTCGGCAAACTTTGCGGGATCGACGCGGAGCGGCGGAGCGGCCAGCGTGGTGCGGGCCTGGGCGACGATGGCGCGCGCCTGCTCGCAGCCGAGCGAGGTCGGCGCCCCGGTCGGCACCGCGATGCCGCGGTCGAGGGCGTTCGGATCGCAGCCGGCGCCGTCGATCTCCTCGTCGTCGGGCGCGATGGCGTGGAGGAGGGGCCGAGCCAGCCCGCGCCGCGCCTTCGCGAGGGGCGTCTCCGCCTCGCGCGACAGCAAGGCGAGCGCCGCAAGGCATGCGGCGATGCACGCGACGGAGCTCGCGACGCGTGTCCTCACGGCTCTCCGAATATCACGACGCGGGTGGCGGGGGCAGAGGCGACGGCGGAGACCGGGGCGCGCGCTCGCGGGGCGCGGAGGGCGCCGCGGGCGCTGCCGACGCCCGAAACCTGGAAGACACGCCCTGTTCTCATTCGCCGCTCGCGCGCTATGGATCTGGGCTCAGCGCCGCGCATCCGTGCTCCTCCGCTCCCCGCAAAGCTTTCGCGTCCCTCGGGAGATCCGAACACGTTGCGCATTCCAGCGCAAAAAAAGGCGATTTTGTAGGGTTTGTCCCGGCATCGCGCCTGCATCTGGCCCGGTGCCGCCCACCGGCTTGCAGGGGTCTCCCAACCCAAGGCCTCCTTGAACAGTGCGCGCGGCGGAGAGCGAAGAGACCATGAGCATCACCTGGGATCGTGCGGCATTCTCGGCTTATCGTACAGAGCTCGCGAACTACGCCACCCTGAGCCCAGAGGCCGAGCGGGAGCTCGCGTTCCGCTGGCGAGCTGGTGACCGGGATGCTGGCCGGCGCCTCATCGAGGCGTGCCTGCCCTTCGTCATGACGATCGCGCTCGAGTACCGCCGGTGGGGGCTCCCGATGGAGGACATCGTGCAGGAGGGGAACATCGGCCTCCTGAAGGCCGCGGAGCGCTTCGATCCGGACCGCGGCTGCCGCCTGGCGACCTACGCGGCCTACTGGATCCGGGCGGAGATCCGCGAGCACGTGGCGCGGGGGTACCGGATCGTGCGCCTCGGCTCGTCGAAGAGCGAGCGCCGCGCGCTGCGCATCTACCGCAAGACGCACGAGAAGGATCCGGCGGTGCTGGCGGAGCTGAGCGGCCTGTCGGAGGAGCGGGCGACCGAGCTGCTGCCGCTGCTCATGGCGCGCGACGTCAGCCTGGAGCGCTCGCCGAGCGAGGACGGCGTGGCTCCGGTGGAGCGGCTCGCGTCGAGCTCGCACACGCCGGAGGAGGAGGCCTGCGCCGCCGACGAGCGCGAGCAGCTCTCGCGCGCGCTGCTCCAGGTCGTGAACGAGCTGTCGCCCCGCGAGCGCCGCATCATGAACCAGCGCTGGCTGACCGACAGCCCCGTGACGCTCGAGCAGCTCGGCGCCGACTTCGGCGTCAGCAAGGAGCGGGTGCGTCAGATCGAGGAGCGCGCGAAGAAGCGGATGCGCGCGCGCATCGAGGAGATCACCCGGGAGCCCGTTTCGCCGCTGGCGAGGAGCGCCTGAGGCGGCGCAGCGCCCCGCCGCTCGGACGGCGCGCCCCCGGGTAGGCGAGCCGTCGCCGACCGCGGCGTGCCGATGGGTGCGCGCCTCGAGCCCGGCGGGGCGGGGCGCTAGATCTCGATGACCGTGCCTTCGCGGGCGGCGATGGTGTTCGGGAAGAGCTCGCGGGCGCGCATCTCTTTCTCGCGCACCATGGCGTCGGTCTGGTTGGGGTCGTGGTGGTGCAGGACGAGCTGCTTGGCGCCCGCCTCCTTCGCGAGCTGGCAGCCCGCGACGAACGTGGCGTGGCCCCAGCCCGTCTTCGGACCGCCGCCGACCTCGCCCGCGTACTCCTCGGGCGTGTACATGGCGTCGAAGATCAGCACGTCGGCGCCCATCGCGAGCTTCTTCAGCTTCGGATCCACGATGGCGTAGTGCTCGGAGTCGGTGATGTACACGACGACCTTCCCCTCGTGCTCGACGCGGTACGCGTACACGCCGTTCGGATGGTTGCCGCGCGCGTTGGTCACGCGCACGTCGTCGTTCGGGCCGATCGTGACGACCTCGCCCTCGTAGAGATCGCGGAAGGTCATCGCCGCGCCCATCTCGGTGAGGTGCACCGGGAAGCTCGGGTAGTCCATCTGCCCGGCGAGCGTCTCCTCGAGCGTCCGAGAGACGTTGAGGCCGCCGTACAGATGGATCTTGTTCCCGCGCACGAACGCGGGGGTGAAGAAGGGGAAGCCCTGGATGTGATCCCAGTGCACGTGACTGAAGAACATCCAGGCTTCGAAGGGCATCTCCTTGACCAGATCCTGGCCGAGGAGACGGAGCCCCGTCCCGCCATCGAGGATGACCAGCGTCTCGCCGGCACGAATCTCATAGCAGCTCGTGTTGCCGCCTACTTCGACCGTGCCTGCACCGGGCGTGGGGATGCTTCCGCGAACCCCCCACATCTTGATCCGCATCCTGCCTCGCTCGCTGAACCCCGCCCGTTTCAAGGTAGAGCTATTAGATTCCGCGCGCGGGCAGCGTCAAGCTGCCTGGTGCACCGGGAGCAAGGAAGGTCGCAGACGTGGAGACCTGGCCGGGGGAGCAGGGCCACGGCGCCGATGTAGTTGCGGGGTAGGTTGCAGGCCAGCGGCAGGCTGCGGCAGCGGCGGGAAGGGCGGCGGGGGCGCCGGGGGGCGCCGGGGGGCGCCGGCGGGGCGCGGGCTGCGCTGGCCGCGGCAGCCCCTGGGGCAGACGGCCACGGCTCGGCCCGGAGACGGCGGCGCGGAGGGGTCGCGGAGGCGCGGCGGCGGCGCGGGGGGGGCGCGGAGGCGCGGCGGTGGCGGCGCGGCGGCGGCGGCGCGGCGTGGCGGCGACCTGGCGTCCGGCGGGAAGGACGCCACCGCGCAGCAGATGCGCGACGCCCACGGCCGATGGGCTATGGTCGGGCGCATGCCGCTCCACGCGGACGCCATCGTCGTCCTCGGCTGCAGGATGCTCCCGTCCGGGCGCCCGGCGGCCCCCGGCGCGCGCCGCGCGGCGCGCGCGGCGCAGGCCTACCGCGACGGGGTCGCGCCGTGGGTGATCGCCAGCGGCGGGCGCCGCTGGGGCGCGCAGATCGAGGCGCGCGTGCTCTCCGCCGAGCTGCGGCGCGCCGGCGTCCCGGCGCGCGCGATCCTGCAGGACCTCTGGTCGCTGACGACGCACGAGAACGCGATCTTCAGCGCGGCCCTCCTGCGCCGCATGGGCGCGCGGCGGGCCGCGATCGTCACCTGCCCCTGGCACATGACGAGGGCTCTCCAGAACTTCCGCGAGGTCGGGATCGACGCCTGCGCGCTGCCGGCGCCGCACGTGCGCGCGTCGGTGGTTGCGCGCGCGTGGCAGCGCGGTCACGAGGTGGTCTCGATGTGGCTCGACGCGCGCGCGATGCGCCGCCGGCGGATCCTCTGCGAGAGCGCCGCCTGGCTGCTCGACGGCGCGCGCCGGGGTGAAACGTGATCATGCCGGGAAGGCGCTCCTCCTTTCTCCTCGCTCTGCCCCTGTCTCTCGCGGCCTGCACCGAGCAACCGGCGCCCGGCCCCGCGCCGGACGCGGGGAGCTCCGCGGCGGCTCCGGCCACGAGCGCCGGAGCGCAGGCGCGGTTCGACGCCCTCCTCGCCGCCGAGCAGCGCCGCGCCGCCCTGGAGGTGAGCCCCGCAGGCCAGCAGAGCCGCGACGTCGACGTGCGGCGCGCCGCCGCGCGGGCGCTCGCGCGCATCGGCGGCGACGCGGCGCGGCCCGGGCTCGTGCGCGCGCTCGCCGACGAGGACGACGAGGTGGTCGCGTGGGCCGCCTACGGGCTCGGGTTCTCGTGCAAGGGCCACGAGGGCGAGACGGCCTCGGCGCTCGTCGCGCGCGCCCTCGCCCGCGACGCCCGCCCGGGCACGACGGCCGCGTCGAGCGCCGCCGCGGGAGCGCCGCGGCTCGACGCGGGCGGCGCGCTCGCCCGCGCCATCGGGCGGTGCGGCGCCGAGGCGTCGGAGCCGACGATGGTCGCGTGGCTCGATGGGCCGCGCGAGCGCGCGATCCACGCGGCGTACGCGCTCGGCGACCTCGCCGCGATCAAGCTCAAGCTGCGCGAGGAGACGCTCGTCGCGCTGCTCAACCTCGCCTCGGGCAGCGCGGCCAGCCCGCCGGTCCCGGAGGCGCTCTACCCGGTCGGGCGGCTCGAGCACGTCCCGCTCACGGTCATCCCCCGCATCCGCGACGTCGCGACCGCGCGGCTCGCGGAGGCGGGCGACGCGCGGCTCTTCGCGGTGCGCGCGCTCGGCCGGGCAGGGGACGCGGCCGCCTCCGAGCTCGCGCGCGTGCTCGGCACGAAGGGCGTGTTCACCGCGAGCGAGCGCGCCGAGGCCGCGCGCGCGCTCAAGCGGCTCGGCGCGCCCGGCCAGCGCGCGCTCGCCGACGCGCTCACCGCGCTCGTCCCGAGCGCGGATCCGATCGCGCTCACGGGCCTCGTGAGCGAGGACTTCGGCGTCCTGCTCACCGCCCTCGACGCGCTCGGATCTGCAGGCGCCGCGCGCAAGCCGCTCCGCGAGCTCGCCGCCCTGCCGCCGCCGCCGGGCGCGCCCGCGGCGATCCTCCGTCGCGTCGCGTGGCTCCGCTGCGGAGCGGCCAGGCTCCTCGCGGGCGCGAACCATCGCGAACCGTTGCTCCTCGGCTGCGACGTCACGGCGCCGGCGGATCCGGGGAGCAAGCCGGACGCCGCCGCGCCGGTGCGCGGCTCGATCGGCGCCCGGGCGGTCGTCGAGGTGATCGGCCGCGGAGCGATCACGGGCGCGCGGCTCGCCGCGCTCCGCGCCTACGCCGAGTCCGGCGATCTGCGCGCGCGGGAGGCGGCGATCGAGCTCATCGCCTCGCACGAGGAGATCGCCGGTGCGCCCGACCTGCTCGCGAAGGCGCTCGCCGCGGAGGAGCCGGGCCTCGTCGCCGCCGCGGCGGGGGTCATCGCGCGGCAGCCCCAGCGCGCGTCGGAGGCGCCGGGGCAGGGGAAGCGGAAGCGCAAGCGGCGGCGCGACGATAAGGACGCGCTCGCCGCGGTCACGTCGCCGGCGATCGAGGGCGCGCTGCTCTCGCTCCTCGATCGCCCTGGCGTGCGCGACGATCCGGAGCTCATCGGCGCGGTCATCGACGCGGTGGGGGCGCTCGCGCTCAAGCCGGCCGAGGCGCGCCTGGAGGAGCTCTGCCGCTCGAGCTACCCCACGACCCGGGCGCGCGCGGGGACGGCGCTCGGCGTGCTCCGGGGCCGCAAGATCGGGTGCGACGCCGGGCTGCCGGGCGACGCGGGGCGGCCGGCCATCGCGCCGCCGGCCGGCGAGCTGCCGGCCGAGGCCTCCGCGCTCGTGCGCGCGCCGGCGGTGCTGACCTTCGACACGGACGCCGGCGAGCTCACGATGACGCTCGACCCCGCGCTCGCGCCGGTCGCGGTGACCCGCTTCGTCGATCTCGCGCGCTCCGGCTACTACGACGGCAAGATCGTCCACCGTGTGGTGCCCGGCTTCGTCACCCAGCTCGGCGCTCCGTTCGGCGACGGCGCCGGAGGTCCGCCCGGCAGGCCGGCGCTCCGCTGCGAGACGTCGCCCGTCCCGTTCGAGCCGCTGCGCGTCGGCGTGGCCCTCGCCGGCCGCGACACCGGATCGAGTCAGCTCTTCGTCATGCACGCTCGCGCGCCGCACCTCGACGGCCAGTATGCGGCGGTCGGCGTCGCCGCCGGGCCGTGGGCTGCGCTCGTGGATGGGGACGTCGTCCGGAGCGTGAAGGTGCGGGACTGATCGCGGCGTGCGCCGCGCGACGCTCGTGCGCCGCGCGCGAGACGCGAACCGCTGGGTCGCGGCGGCGCTCAGCCATGTCGATTGACAACCGCCCCCGACCGGCGCTTTACAGTTTAGCGTGGTCATTGCCTCCTTTCTGGCCGTCGCGGTGCTCGTGTACACGTACTTCGGGTACCCGATCGTTATCGGCATCCTGGCGCGCCTCTGGCCTGCGCAGCGGATGGAGGATCCGAGCTACGTCCCCACCGTGACGGCGTGTATCCCCGTCTACAATGCGGCGTCGTATCTCCAGGCGAAGGTCGAGAGCCTCTTCGCGCTCGACTATCCCAGGGACAAGCTGGAGGTCCTGCTCTACTCCGACGGCTCGACCGACGACACGGTGCTCGTGGCCCGGCAGCTGGCGGAGCGCGACCCCCGGGTGAAGGTGATCGTCAACGAGGCGCGGCGCGGCAAGCCGATCGGCGTGAACACGATGCTCGGGGTCGCGACGGGCGAGGTGCTGCTGATGACGGACATCCGCCAGCCGCTCGTGCCCGGGGCGCTGCGCGCGCTCATGCGGCTCCTGGCCGATCCGAACGCGGGCTGCGTCTCCGGCAACCTGGTCCTGAAGGGCTCGGCGGGCTCGGGGGCGTACTGGCGTTACGAGAACTGGATCCGCCTCCAGGAGGGGAGGTTCAGGAGCATGGTGGGGGTGACCGGTCCCATCTACGCCATCCGGCGCGCCGACATGAGCCAGCTCCCGGAGGGCGTCATCCTCGACGACATGTGGGTGCCGATGCGGCTCCGGCTCGAGGGCCGCTCGATCCTCTTTGCGCAGGACGCGATCGCGTACGACGACGCCTTCGGCGACGAGCGCGAGTTCGGCCGCAAGGTGCGCACGCTGGCGGGCAACTACCAGCTCTTCTCGCTGCTCCCGGCGCTGCTCGTCCCGTTCAAGAACCCGTCGTGGTTCGAGATCTTCTCTCACAAGCTGCTTCGCCTCGTGTGCCCCTGGGCGCTCGTCGCGCTGCTGATCGCGTCGACCGCCGCGTGGATCGGCGCCGAGGCCAGCGGCGATGTCTCGTGGACGCTCTACGCGACGCGCGCGATGTTCGGGGGCCAGGCGGCGTTCTACCTGCTCGCGGCGCTCGGGGGCGCCGCGGGCAAGCTCGGCTCGCTCGCGCGCACCTTCGTGGTCCTCAACGCGGCGGCCGTGGTGGGTCTCTGGCGTTTCGTCCGCGGCTCGCAGAAGGTCACCTGGTAAGCGCGACGCGCGAGCGCGCGCCGTGATCTCTGCGGCTACGGCTCGAGCAGGCCCACGAGCTCGTGGACGGCGCGGTGCGATCGCCGGAGGGTGAGCGACGATGGAATCAGCTGCCCCGGCCCGTCGGGCGGCGGGGCCTGGAACCTGATCGGCGCGGGGAGGACGTCGAGGCCCGCGCGCTCGAACATGCGGATCGAGCGCGGCATGTGGAGCGCGCTCGTCACGACCACCACGGCGTCGGCCGAGAGGCTGCGGGCGATCTTGGCGGAGTAGATGGCGTTCTCCCGGGTGTCGCGCGACTCGGTCTCCAGGAGGATCTTCTTCCTCGGCACGCCGAGCTCGACGAGCAGGTCGGCCATGGCGCCGGCGAGCTCGGTGCGCTCGCGCCGGACGTCCTGCCCCGAGACGATGACGTGGCCGAAGCCGTAGGTGCGGTAGATGCGCGCGGCGCCGAGGCCGCGCTCGATGCCAGGCGCCGACTGGCGTTCCATGGCGGGTGTGCCGAACTCGTCGGGGTCGATCCCGGCGGTAAGGATGATGAGGACCCGCCGCTCGGGCGAGCTGGCGGCGAGCTCCGCGCGCAGGTCTCTCGGCTTCGTGCTGATGCTGCGCACGAGCGCGCTGGAGACCCATGGCATGGAGAGGAGCCACAGCGCCAGCCAGGCGCTCCACGCGAGCGCCCGCCCGACCTTCGCCCGGCGCGCGCGGTAGGTCCACCCGCCGCCGGAGAGCGCGAGGCCGAGGCCCGCGGCGACGAGGAGCACGAAGAGGGGATCGACGAGGCGGGCGATGGGCAAGGCGAGGCTCGCCGTGAGGCGCTCGGTGGAGCTCTATCTATGCTGTCGCCGGGGAGCGACGCGAGCGAAAAGAGGCGCGTTGTGAAGGCGGGACGGACGCTGGCGGCGATGCGCCCGTTCCGGCGCTGCTTCTCGTGGCGGGTGGACGCTCAGCGCCGCCGGTGCGCTCGTCGCCGCCGGGCTGCGGCGGAGGCGAGGGCGAGCCCCGCGAGGCCTGCGGGGAGCCATCCGTCGTGGCCGTCGCCGGGGGTCCGGCAGCCGCACCCGCCGGCGTCGCGCGCGCCGTCGGTGCCGCTGCCGGTCGGGCTGTCGCCGCCGCCGCCTCCGCTGCCGTTGCCGCCGCTGCCGTTGCTGGCGGTGTCGGGCGGCTCTCCCAGATCGATCGGCGCATCGGCGTTCGCGACGAGGATCGGCGGCGCCTCGCCGGTCTCCTCGTAGATCTCCAGGAGCCGTTCTCCCGTGTCGTCGGTGACGTTCTCGGATCGCAGGAACTCGATGTACTCCCTCGTCATCGACTGGTAGTAGACGCGCGCCGAGAGCGTCTGGGTACCGAAGGTGCCGGCGGGCACGGTGAGCGTGAAGCGCGCCTCGTCGTAGTTGCGGAATCCGCCGTTCCCGTCGCTGAAGTCGACCTCCGGCGTCGGCTGGGTCGTCTTCGACGGCACAAAGCCCTTCGGCGGGATGCGGGTGTCCGAGATGATCATGTCGTGGAGCGCGAGGTGCTCCTCTTTCTCGCCCACGCCCGCGCCGCTGTTCCAGCGCCCGTGCACGGCCCGGTACTCGTGGGTGGGCGGCTCGTGCTGGATCTCGCCGGTGTCCGCGTCATAGCCGCCGAGCAGCGGCCGCTCGCGCCCGTCCTCGTCGACGAGGACCACGGCGATCCAGGCGCGCCGGCTCTCGGCGTAGCCGGTCGGGAACTTGTGGCCGGTGAGGTTCTCGACGCGGACGGTGAGGGTGATCTCGTCGCCGGGCTCCGCTTCCTGAGGGGCTTCGACGAGCGTGACGGAGGCGGCCGACGCGAGGCTCTCGAGGGTGCGGTCGAGGGCGAGCTGGAAGGCGCCGGCGTGCTCCGCGGCGAACTCCTTCTCGGCCGCCATGACGGCCTGGATGCCCCAGTGATTGCCGCCGACGAGGACGTGGTCGCGCGGATCGGCGCGGATCGGGCCGAGATCGGCGATGGTCCACTCGCCGGGTTTCCTGCGCATGTGGCAGTCGACGCAGCTCCGAGGGGCCGCGCCGCCGTCACGATAGTCGCTGGAGGCCCACTCCTCGAAGGTCGTATCGAGCGGAAACTCGATCCTGGTCTCGGTGCCGTCCGCGTCCCTCAGCATGATCTCCGGGTTCGTGACCTGGTGACATTGCCCGCAGAACTGCGATCCGGCGAGCGTGGGGTCCTGCTCGCCGATATGGGAGTTCGAGACCACGTTCTCGTACGGCCCATACATCACGGGTGTGCTGGTGAACCCGGCGGCCTCCGGCGTTGTATCGAACACGAGCTGAGCGTTGCCGATGAGGTACGATCTCGTATCGTCGGGGCCGAGGGTCGTCATCGCGCGATGGCACACGCTGCAGCTGACCCCCTGGCCATCGACGATCTTTCCGTCGGACGCGGCGTTGGGGTCGAATCCAGAGCCATCCGGGGGCGTCGCCCTCCCGTTCACGAAGCCGACCGGGGAGTGGCAGCGCAAGCAGAACGTGCCGACCCCCGGAGCGTCCTGGTTGGCGATCGTGAGGGCGGCCTTGAACACGGGATCGCGCCACGCGTTCGCCATCATGGTACCTGCCCACGTGTCCGTGGGCATGTAATCCATGCCGCTCTCGTCCTCGGCGCGATGGCATCCAGCGCAGCGCTCGGCGGTGCCGAGGTTGTTCTGCTCCGGCATCGCGCCTGCCTTCGTCCCCTGGAGGTCATCGATTCCAGCCGCCGCCTCGCGGCTCAGCAGCCCGAACGCGAGCACCCAACCTACCCCGAGTCTCGACCTTTTCTGCATGGCTTGAATCCAGCTCTGGCAAGCTGCCCTTCGGAGAGCGTGAACCGATGACAAACGGTGTTGCGGTGCTGCGGTCCGCGGAGCGCCCTATTCCGGATCGATCCGGAAAATCGTGCCCCCATAGGAGACGATGTAGAGCTCGCCCGCGGCGTCCTCGCCGAAGGAGGCGAGGCCTTCGATGGTGCTCACGGAGTCGAGATCCTGGCTGAGCGAAGTGCCCAGCTGGGTCGGCATGGCGGGCGTGGCGACACCGTCCTTCCACGTGAACATCCACACCCTGTCCGAGGCAAAATCGCCGTACAGGTACTTCCCACGGAGTGCGGGGATCTTGCTGCCGCGGTAGACATAACCGCCTGTCACGGAGCCGTCGCCGTTGTCGTGATCGTATCGCTTGACGGGCGGCGTGATCGTCGACGAGTCGCATCCCGGCGATTGGCTTGCCTTCAGGCATGTCGCCCCCTCGGTGACGCTCCATCCGTAGTTCTTGTGACCCTGGCCGCGCGGCTCGATGTTGATCTCCTCGAACAGGCGCCCACCGACATCTCCGATGTAGAGATCGCCTCGGCAGCGGTCGAAGCTGAATCGCCACGGGTTGCGCAACCCGTAATCCCAGATGTCTGGATCTCCACCGGTGAGATTCCCGGCCGGCGCCGTCGGATGATTGTCGACGTCGATGCGCAGGATCTTGGCGAGCTTCACATCGATGTTCTGTCCATTGTTATTCGGATCCGGGTTGTCGCTCTGACCGCCGCCGTCGCCGACGCCTACGTAGAGCATGCCGTCAGGGCCGAACGCGAGCATGCCGCCGTTGTGATTGCCCATGACGCCGGATGTGATGCGAAAGAAACTGCGTTTGCTCTCGGGGACGGCGATGTCCGGGTTGCTCGGTGAGCGCGAGAATTCCATGAGAGTGAGGCCTGCCGGTGACTCAGCGCTCTGACGGCGTGCGTTGAAGTACACGAAGAAGCGCCCGTTTTCCGCGTAATCGGGATGAAACGCGAGGCCGAGTAGCCCCTTTTCGTCATCGTAGCTCGTGTCAACCGGCGTGACGAGCCCCGTGATGTCGAGGAACGATGCGTCCTGAAGCGCTCCGTTCTTCACGAGGCGAATCCTTCCGACCTGCTCGATAACGTAGAGTCGGCTCGCGTCGGCGGGCTCGCTGGTCACGTAGAGCGGCCGGTCGAAGCCGCTCACCACCTCGGTGAGCTTGAGCGGCGGCACGGTCCCGCCCGGCTCGTCGCACTCGATCGTCCCATGCCCGCCTGCGCCGGTTCCCGTCGCAGGGCCGGCTCCCGCCCCCGTCGTTCCACTCGTGGCCGGCCCGGCTCCGCTGCCAGTCGTGGGGGTGCCCGTGCCCGTGCCCGTGCCCGTGCTTGTGCCCGCGCTCGTGCCCGCGCCCGTGGTAGCGCCGCCGCCGGTGCCGGTTCCGCCAGGACCGGATCCTCCGCTGCCCCCTGATCCTGGTCCGGTCTCGTTGCTCCCGCAACCATTCAAGGTGAAGCTCAGACCGACGACGGCGGCTGCGATGGGCACGAAAGACAAAAGGAAACGCTTCTGGTCCATCATGGCTTAGGAGACTATCCGAAGCGCGCGCCCCTTGGTATAACTTTCCACCTCATGGCGCCCCGTCTGCGGCTTCCCACGCCGCCGGGACCGGTGAACGCGATCACAATGCAAGACCCTTCCCTACCGCTGCTCGAGATCCTGTCACGCCGGATTCCGCCTGCGGCCGGTTCCTGGCGAGAGCGCGTCGAACAGGTGACCGGGATTGGCGTGCGCCGTGGCGAGGTGCCTGACGCGGGGGCGAACGAGCTGTCCACCTGGTTCGATCGCGACCGCTTCCTGTCGACGTTCACTGCCGCCGCGCGGGTGCTCGGCAAGGCACCGCTCGAGCTCCACGCCGACGAGCGGGACGCCCTGGAAGCTGCGGGGGCCGCCAGGTCGGTGGATGGCTGGCGGCTGGACGAGCTCGGCCGAGTCACGATGCTAGCGCTTGTGTCGAGGCGCCTGCTCGCAACGGAGCTCGAACTGCTGCTCTCGACTGGCTACCAGCAGGGCGACAGCCGGGAGCGGCAGGCGCTCCTGCGGGCCCTGCCGCTCGTGACTGGAGCCGAGCGCTTCCTCCCGCTCGCGGTCGATGCGTGTCGCACGAACGAGCTGCCTGTCTTCGAGGCGATCGCCTGCGAGAACCGTTACCCAGCGGCGTATTTTCCGGAGCTCAATTTCAACCAGATGGTCCTCAAGGCCATGTTCATGGGCGTGTCGCTCGCGCGGATCGCCGGGCTGGAACAGCGCCGGTCGAGCGAGCTCGCCAGGATGGCGGACGATTTCGCGAATGAGCGGAGGGCGGCTGGCCGGAGCGCTCCGGCCGACATCGGCCTGCTCTCCCCGGAGCACGAGCACGAGCGCGCGACTCGGATCCCCGAGTGAAGCCGCGCGAGGCGGAGAGACAAGTGAAGCTATTCGATCCCCATATCCACATGACATCGCGGACGACCGACGACTACCAGGCGATGGCCGATGCCGGCATCGTCGCCGTCCTCGAGCCCGCGTTCTGGCTCGGTCAGCCGAGGGCGCACGTCGGCACGTTCGAGGACTATTTCGCGTCCCTGCTCGGCTGGGAGCGCTTCCGGGCCAGCCAGTTCGGCATCCGTCACCTCTGCACGCTCGCGCTCAACCCGAAGGAGGCCAACAACCCCCGCGTGGCGCAGGGCGTCATCGATCTCTTGCCGCGCTATCTCGACAAGGAGGGCGTGGTCGCGGTCGGCGAGATCGGGTTTGACGACATGACGCCCGAGGAAGAGAAGTACTTCGTCCAGCAGGTCGAGCTCGCGCGAGAGCACGATCTTCCCATCCTCGTGCACACGCCGCACCGCGACAAGAAGCGGGGAACCGAGCGGACGCTCGCCCTGGTGCGGGAGCTCAAGTTCCCCGAGGAGCGCGTGCTCATCGATCACAACAACGAGGAGACGCTGCCGCTCGTGCTCGCGACCGGCTGCTGGGCCGGTCACTCCATCTACCCGAACACGAAGATGGACGAAGACCGCATGGTCGCGCTGGTCAAGAAATACGGCGCGGAGCGGATCCTGATCAACAGCGCGGCGGACTGGGGCGTGAGCGATCCCTTGAAGGTGCCGAAGACGGCGGCGCGGATGCGCGAGAACGGGATCGCGGACGAGGTGATCGAGCGGATCGTCTGGAAGAACCCGCTCGCCTTCTTCGCCCAGAGCGGCCGGCTCGACCTCGCGGAGTTCGGCGAGGCGCCTGCGGTGGACCAGCGCGTCCTGTTCGAGGGAAACTCGGTCTTGCGCGGGCAGGCGCCCATCGTGCAGGGCTGACCGAGCACACCCATGCACCGCACCGTCGTCCTCAACGTCGTCGGGCTGACCGGCGAGCTCCTCGGCGACGCCACGCCGAACCTGCAGCGGCTCGCGCAAGAAGGCGTGATGCGCCCTCTGGAGACCGTGCTGCCTGCCGTCACCTGCACGGTCCAGTCGACCTTCACGACAGGTCTCCTCCCGAGCGGGCACGGCTGCGTCGCGAACGGCTGGTACTTTCGCGACATTGCCGAGGTGAACCTGTGGCGCCAGGCGAACCAGCTCGTGACGGGGGAGAAGATCTGGGAGGCTGCGCGCCGCCGGGATCCGACGTTCACCTGCGCCAAGCTGTTCTGGTGGTACAATATGTACAGCTCGGCGGATTACGCGGTGACGCCGAGGCCGATCTACTTGGCGGACGGGCTCAAGCTGCCGGACATCTACACCGATCCGGCGTCATTGCGCGATGAGCTCGTCTTCCGGCTGGGTGAATTCCCGCTCTTCAATTTCTGGGGTCCGAACGCGGACATCCGATCGACGGAGTGGATCGCGCGGTGCGCGCGCCACGTCTACGACACGCGACGTCCAACGTTGACGTTGGTCTACCTTCCGCACCTCGACTACAACCTGCAGCGGCTGGGGCCGGATCATCCCGCGATCAAGGAGGACCTCCGCGCCGTGGACGCCGTCTGCGGCGAGCTGATCGACCACGTGCGCAAGGACGGAGCGCGGGTGATCGTCCTGTCCGAATACGGTATCACGCGGGTGTCCGGGGTGGTGCACATCAACCGGACGCTGCGGGAGCAGGGGCTGCTGCGCGTCCGGGTCGAGCGTGGGCTCGAGAAGCTCGACGCCGGCGCGTCCGAGGCGTTCGCCGTGGCGGACCATCAGGTGGCGCATGTCTACGTGCGTCGTCCCGAGCGCGTTCAAGAGGTGAAGTCTCTCCTCGAGATGCTGCCTGGCGTGGACTTCGTCCTCGATGTGGAAGGCAAGCGTTCTGCGGGGTTGGATCACCCTAGGTCGGGCGAGCTGATCGCTGTCTCCCGCGAGGATCGATGGTTCAGTTACTACTACTGGCTTGACGACGAAAAGGCGCCGGAGTTTGCCAGGACCGTCGACATTCATCGTAAGCCAGGTTACGATCCTGTGGAGCTGTTTGCCGATCCCAACCTGCGCGTCCTGCCAGCCAGCGTCGCCTGGAGGCTGCTCAAGAAAAAGCTCGGGTTTCGCTACCTGATGGACGTGATCCCGCTTGACGCGGGGCTGGTCAATGGCTCGCATGGGCGTTTGACCGAGCGCCCGGAGCGGGGGCCGCTCGCGATATCCACCTGCGACTCGCTGCTGACAGACGAGCGTGTTCTCGCTGTTGATGTCGGCGAGATCGTGCTGCGTCACATCTTCGATTGATATTGGGACCAGGCTCTGCCTGACGAGCTGCTGCGCGGCCCGAACCGTCGGTCACGCACACGCGTGATACGGAATCGTTCCTCGCTGGCTCTCCCCGGGGTCGGGCCGCTCGCGACCTTCGTCAGGCAGAGCCTAGATCCCAAGTCTTGCGATGAAAATGGCGTCGGCTTCTGCCTCCAGCGTGCCCGTTTCAAAATCAATCTGGCGGTAGTACAGTCCTGTGATGATGACCTCGTCGCTTGGATCTGTCGTGGAAGCGACTCCGAATGAAGCCCCGCCGGACATGATGGATTTCTTCCACAGTGTTTTCCCTGTCGCGTCCAGCTTGAGCACCCACGGGGACGGGAGCTCGAAGTGATCAATGGTGTTGTTGTCCACCCTCAGCTCTTTCGAGAATTCACCGACGAGGATAAGATTGTTCATCGCGTCGGTGCTGATGTCGCCGATGGCATTGTGGCCGCGGCCTTCGAAGTCACGGCTCCACACGTGCTCTCCGGATGTGTCGAACTGTGCAACGAAGATCGCCGTGTAGCCTTCTGGTGACGCCAGGGGTGCGGCGCCTCCGAAATTGATGCTTTCGTCATAGTTACCCGTGGCAGAGATGTTGCCGCGCGCATCGACGTCCAGAGCAGAGGGATAGCCGCCGTCGAAGTCACGGCTCCACGTCGGTGTGCCATCTCTGTCAAGCTTCACCAGGAACATCCCGGAACCGCCGAGCGCCGGTCGGTCGCCGAAGCTGATCGAGTCGCGGTGCTCGCCAGTGATGATGATGTTGTCGCTTCGATCCACGACCGCGTCGATCAACGCATCATAACCGGAGCTGCCGAACTTCCGCGCCCATCCGCCTTGCTCGGTGCTCGAGGATCCAGTCTTCCCGTCGAGCTTCGCGATGTACATATCCAGCGTATTCGCTGGAGTCGAGGTCAGGATCGTGTCGTCGAACTCGATGTCCCCCCTGAACGTTCCTGCGATGATGATGTCCCCGTGCTGTGTGCTGTCGACCTTCGGGCGGACAGTTCTGACAAACCGGTCGAATTTGCGTTCGCTTATGGGGTTCGCCGAGAAGCTTCGACTCCAGATGTGTTCTCCGCTATTGGTGAGCTTCGCGACAAACAGGCCTGGGCCGACGTCTTGATCGCCGAATTTGATGGTGCCGCTGCTCACGCCGGTCAAGATGATGTTGCCCGATGCGTCCACGCTGACAGACGTCGCCTCCTGGGCCGCGGAGTCTCCGAATTTGTGGCTCCAGAGGTGACTTCCGGTTCTGTCGAAGGCGACGATGAAGATGTCGGATTCTCCGGCGCTTGTCAGCGGCTTGGGTCCAAATTGTATAGACTCCGAGAAGCTGCCTACCGCGATGGTGTTTCCATCCTTGTCGGCTGCCACCGCGTGGGCCACCGCGTCCTTGCCGAATGTTTGCGCCCACAAGGTGCAGTCAAATGTGTCGCAGTTTTCGTCCTCGTCGGACGCGCAGCGCTCTTGGTCGGGTACACGCTCGCCCTCGCACGCGCCCCAGCTGTTTTGGCTGCTGTCGCACCTGCGTGTCCCAGCTCGGCACATCCCGACATTCACGGTCCCTTGTGGGCCGCTGTAACATCGCTCTATTTCATTCAGGTTGCAAACGCTCGCGCCACCGCTTCCGCCTGAGCTCTGGTTCCCTGGTGCAGGCGCGTCCTCAAAGTCGTCGAGCCCGAGGACGAGCGCGCATCCGGACCCGGCCAGGATGAACGTGAGGAGGCTAGCCGGTAGGGTGCGAGCGCTGCGTAACGTCATGAATCGCGTCTCCGGTGGCTCAAGATGTCGTCTTCCAGTCTTGGCGAGTATATCCGCTCAGGCGCCGGCCAGGCGCCCGCCTCACGTCCCCCGCACCACCCGCTGCATCGCGAGCGTCAGCGGAAATCCCATCAGCGCCAGCGCCGCCGCGCCGCCGGCTCCAGGCGCGCCGCTCTTCGCGATGAGCACCGCGTCGAGCAGCGATATGCCGGCGATGAGCGTCACCACGGCGCGCGGGATCCGGTCTTTCCGCGTCCCGCGCAGCAGCCTCACGGCGTGGATCACGCAGCCCGCGAGCGCGCCGTACGCGATCGTCCCCATCAATCCCGTGAGCGGCGCCCCGATCGTGTAGAGGAACGGCACCGCCATGAAGCCGAGCGCCCACAGGCTGCGCACGGCCAGCAGATTCTCCTGCTTCGCGATCGCCGTCAGCCCGATCAGATAGAAGAGCAGCGCCACCCCTCCTCCGATCATTGCGCTCCCGAGCTGCCCCCCCGCCGCGAGCGCCGCCGTCGCATAGACCAGCACGCGGCATAGCCCCATGAGCGCCGGGCTCAGCGGATTCCCCTTGTGCCAGGCGTCGTACAGCACGATCGCCCCCGCGAGGAGCGCGCTCGCCACGATCGGCGCCGCGCCCCGGCCCTCCAGGTACGCGTGGCCCCCCACGAGCAGCACCCCCGCGCCGAGCAGGCCGTACCCCACCGCGAACACCTCGCGGGCGCTCACCAGCCCGGACGGGATCGGCCGCTCCGGGCGCTCACGCGCGTCGATCTCGCGGTCGAACGCGTCGTTCAGGAACATGCCGCCCACGTACATCAGCGACACGGCAAGCCCCACCAGCGCCACCTCGGGCGCCCGCAAGCCGGACCCCGCCAGCGCCATGCCGCACAGCACGTTCGTCCAGACCGTGGGCAGGTTCGAGACGCGGCCTAGCCGCAGATACACCCGCGCGCGTGAGCTCATGGTCAGACTCCCTCTCCGCCAGCTGCGCCGAGGACGCCGCCTCGAGCGTCGCCTCCGCTGCCCGCGCCGGCTCCGGCGCCGCCGCTCCCTTCCACCACCATCCGTTCCTCCACCCAGCGGAGCTCCCTCGCCACCGCCTCGACCAGGCCGCCGCGCCGCTGATCCTCCGGCAGGACATCCCAGGTGTAGGTCTCCACCTCGAGGTGCTGCGTCGCGGGCAACTCTCGCAGGTGCGATAGAAGCGTCGCAAGCTCCGGCTGCGTCGTCGCGAGCGCGCCCTCGATCCGCTGGAAGATCGGCATGTGGAAGTGGATACGCCACTCCTCCGGCCACTCCTCCGGCGACGCCGCCCCCGCGCCCTCGAGCGCCGACAGCGCCTCGGGCAGATCCAGGTAGCGAACGAGCTCACCCGCGCCCGCCCGCCGCTCGACCACCTGGTGCAGGTAGACGATGTCCGCCGCATACGCGCGCAGCCTCGCCATCGTCGCCGGATCGCGCTCCGCCACGCGCGCGCGCAGCCCGGCGCTGATCTGCACCTTGTGCACGCCGACGCCCGCCGCGCGGAGCGCCGCGAGCGACGCCGGCGCGTCCTCGAACTCCACCGCCATGTGGCACGCATCGAAGCAGAGGCCGAGGTGCGTGTGGAGCGCCTCCTCCGCGTCCGGCAGGCTCATCCCGGCCAGCACCGAGAGCTCCCGCGCGCGCTCCCGCGCGAACACGTGATCGGTGAAGAAGGCGATCGCCTCGGGCGTCGTCTCGAGGAAGCAGCACGGCTCCGGCTCGAGCGCCAGCGCGACGCGCTTGCCCGTGCGGCGGCGGAGCTCGACGAGGTGCGCCGCGTGCCTGACCAGCCGCCGCGCCATCGCCTCCGCGTCCTCCCGCCCGCGCACCCGCGGCCTGAACGCGCCGGGCACGGTGCTGACGCTCCCCATCAGGCCCTCCTCGGCCGGCAGCAGCGCGGCGAGGAGCGTCGCGAGGAGATCGCTGTACGCGAGGCGCTCGTCAGCCAGCCAGTCCGGCAGGTACACGCGCTCCTTCACCGGCGCGCCGTGGAACCGGCCGTAGGGGAAGCCGTTCAGCGTGAACACGTACAGGCCATTTCGTTCGAGAAAATCGCGGAACGCCTCGAGCTCCGCGGGCGCCGCGAGCTCCGCCGCCGCCCTCGCCGAGAGCCGTAGCCCCACCCCGCAGCGGCGTCGCTCGCCGGGCCCGGCGCGCTCCACCCCGCCGCCTCCGCCGCCTCCGCCCGATCCGTCGCCTCCGTCCGGTCCGCCGCCGCCGCGCGGCTGCGCGCCCTCCCGCCCGCCGGCCGCGCGCGACCAGATCTCGATCAGGTGCGTCTCCAGGCTCTGCTTCACCTCCGCCCACGTCTCGCCCGGGTGGATGTTCGTGCAGTACGTCAGGTGCGGCGCTCCCGCGCACGCGAGCCTCATGATCGCGCCGCCCCGGCCGCCCCGGCCGCCCCGGCCGCCCCGGTTGCCACCAGCGCGCCCCGCCGCCCCGCGCGCTCGCGGAGCCGCGCGATCGCCGCGACGATGTGCCGCTCCTCCATCGCGTGCACCTCGCGCGCGCGCCCCACGTCCTCGAGCAACGTCACCGTGAGCTCTCCGCCGAGGTGCTCGCGGAACTCGTCCAGCCCGTCGAGCACGCAGAGCCGCTCGCCCCGCTCGCCCCGCTCGCCGCCCGGCCGCGTGAGCGCGAGCGCGTCGTCCCACAGCGCGAAGCCGAGCGCCTCGAGCGTCGAGAGCACCGCGGCCGACGTCGACTCGCTGCAGAGGCCGGCCAGCTCGGCGTAGAGGGTGTCGAGCGCGATCCCGATCGCGACCGCCTCGCCGTGCCGGAGCCGGTGCTTCGTGAGCGACTCGAGCTTGTGCGCGGCCCAGTGCCCGAAATCGAGCGGCCGCGCGCTCCCGAGCTCGAACGGATCGCCCGCGCTCGCGATGTGCTGGAGGTGGATCTCCGCCGAGCGACGCACCAGCTCCGCGAGCGGCGCGAGCGAGCCCGACGCGAGCGCGGGCGCATGCTCGGACAGCCACGAGAACAGCCTCGCGTCCCGGATCAGCGCGACCTTCACCGCCTCCGCCATCCCGGCCACCTTGTCGCGCAAGGGCAGCGTCTCCAGGAAGCGCGGGTCGAGGATCACCGCGAACGGCGGGGCGAACGTGCCGAGCAGGTTCTTCTTCCCGAACGCGTTGACGCCGTTCTTCACGCCGACGCCGGAGTCGGCCTGCGCGAGCACCGTGGTCGGGATGCGCACGACCCGCACGCCGCGGTGCACCGTCGCGGCCGCGTAGCCGGCCATGTCGAGCACCGCGCCCCCGCCGACGATCATCACGAACGACTGCCGATCCATCCCCAGCGCGTCGAGCCTCGCCTGCAGCGCCTCCGTCGCCGCGGCGTCGTTCTTCGCCGCCTCGCCGCCGGGCACAACGATCGGCTCGGCCGCGAGCGCGAGCCGATCCGCGTGCGCGTCCACGTACCGCGCGATGTCCTCCGCGAGCGACGGCCACGCCGCGGCGACGCCGCCGTCGATCACCGGCAGCACGCGGTGACGCCGGCGCGGCTCCTTCGACGCGACGGCGGACGCAAGGTCGCCGTTGCGCGGCGAAAAGACGCCGTTCGTGAGATAGACGGGGTACTCGAAGGGGACGGTGATCCGTTGGAGATGAAGCAGCATCAAAGCCGAGCTTTGAGAGCCGTCATCGGGCCGTCAAGTTGGTTCCTCGCCGAGGATCCCGCGTCCTGCCGCAGCATGAAAACTTCCCCTTGGCGGCGGACGGCCTTCCTGCAATGCTGGCGCCGCTCGTGAGCTGCGCGGCTGCGCGGCCGCGATCGCCTCGCAAGCGCAACCCCGTACTGCCTGACATCCTCCTCAATGCAGACGCCCATGGAAGGCACAGCCCGTCCCACGAAACGGTCCTTCATGAGAGGAGTGCTTTTGACAGCAGCGGCAGGCCTCGCCCTCGCCGCGCTCTCCGCTGGGTGTGCGCCCACGTACGTTTACAACCCGGCGAACTACGCGAAGGAGTACGACCCGCGCAAGCACGAGTACGTGATCGGGGTGGGGGACCAGCTCCGGGTCAACGTGTGGCGCATGGCCGACCTGTCGAGCGAAGCGCTGGTCAGGGCCGACGGCTTCATCACGATGCCGCTCATCGGCGACCTCTACGTGGCCGGCAGGACCCCGACCCAGGTGCGCGAGGAGATGAAGAAGCGGCTCACCGAGTTCGTGAAGGACGAGACGGCCGTGATCACCGTCGCCGTGACCGGCATCAACAGCTACCGGTTCGTGGTCAGCGGCAACGTCGCGCGCACCGGTATCTTCAACTCGAACTACTTCGTCTCCGTCTCCGAGGCGCTCGCGATGGCCGGCGGTCCAAACCAGTTCGCCTCGACCGATCAGATCCTGCTCATCCGCATGGATAGCCCGGGCAAGTTCCGGCACATCCCCATCAACTACGACGATATCGCCTCGCGCAAGCGGCCCGAGCAGGACCTCGTGCTCAAGTCCGGCGATACCATCTTCGTGCCCTGATCGTGGCCGGCTCCTCCGCGCTCGCTCGCAAGGCCGTCCTCGGCGCGGTCTGGACGATCGCGACAGGGCTCGGCTCACGCGTGATCGGCCTGATTGGCACCCTCGTGCTCACCCGGTTCATCGCGCCGGACGTGTACGGCGAGGTCTCGGCCGCCTCCGTCGTCATCATGACGGCGCATTTCGTGTCGAGCCTCGGGATCGGCCAGTACATCGCCTCGAGGCCCGAGCTCGACCGCCAGACCGTCTTCAACGCCACCATCTATTTCCATGTGGCGGGCCTGCTCGCCATCAGCGTCGTGTACCTCTTCCGGGAGCCGATCGCCGTGCACCTCGTCGGCGCGCCCGGGATGCTCGAGTTCATGCCCTGGCTCATCGTCGCGATGATCATCGATCGGCTCTGGTACATCCCCGATCGCCTGCTCATCCGCGAGATGCGGTTCCGCAGCGTCAGCCTCCGCAACGCGGCCGGCGAGCTCACCTACACGGCGGCGTCGGTCGTCCTCGCCATGCGCGGCTGGGGGGGGAATGCCATCGTGGTCGCGACGGTCCTGCGCGCCGTCGTGCGCGTGGTCACGACGGTCCCGGCGGTGAAGCTCGCCGAGTGGCTGACGCCGAGCCCGCTGTCGCGCGAGAAGGCGCGCGACCTGTTCGCCTTCGGCATCCCGCTCAACTTCGGGTCGCTGGCGAACTTCGGGGCCTCGAAATGGGACAACCTCGTCATGATCCGCCTCTTCGGCGAGCAGGTCGGCGGCCTCTACAACCTCGCGTGGAACCTCGCCGACATCCCGGCCTCCCAGGTCGGCGAGCGCATCGGCGACGTGCTCGTCCCGTCGTTCTCGAAGCTCGAGCCGGAGCAGCGCAAGGTCGCCCTCGTCCGCGCGCTCACGCTGCTCTCGCTCCTCATCTTCCCGCTCGCCATCGGCCTCGGCGCGGTCGCCCCGACGATCCTCAACGACACGTTCTTCAACGAGGCCTGGGAGCCGGCCGGCCCGCTCCTCGCCGTGCTGGCGGCGCTCGGCGTCACCCGTCCGATCGGCTGGGTCATGTCCTCGTACATGCAGGTCTACGGCCGGACGCGGGCGATCATGGTCCTGGAGTGGCTCAAGGTGATCGCCATCATCAGCGGCATCGCGCTGCTCGGCTCGATCGGCGGCGTCCTCTGGGCGTGCGGCGGGGTCGGCGTCGCGTTCGGGGTCCACGCCCTGGGGAGCCTCTGGGTGGTGAAGCGCGCCGACGGCGTGCCGTACATGCGGCTCCTGCGCCCGCTGGTCCGCCCGCTCGCCGCGTGCCTGCCCATGGTCGCTGCCGTGCTCGCCGTCCGCTACGGCATGCGCTCGCTCGGCGAGCTGCCCCGCGGCTCCCGCCTTGGCGCCGAGGTGCTCGCGGGCGGGCTGGTCTTCGCCGGTTCCGCGCTGATCATCGCGCGGCAGGCGTCGCGCGACTTCCTCCAGCTCGCCCGCGAAGCGGTACGCCGCCGTCGCTGAGACGTCGCCCACGGCGCCGGCAGACCCTCACGAGGAGGCCCTTTCCCGGCGCTGGTGGGGACCCTTTCGACACTCGAGCGAAAATTGGGGGCCTGTGGTAGCGTCGGGCCCCTCTCTTCGAACATGGGTCGGGATCCGCGTGGCGGCTCCCCTCCACCACTGGAGATAAACGGAAATGGCAGAGACGCATCCCGCTGCGGTCGAGAGCCTCCTGGCCAAGATCACCTCGCACGAAGCCCAGGTGGGCATCATCGGCATGGGCTATGTCGGCCTGCCGCTGGCGCTCACGTTCATCGAGAAAGGCTTCCGCGTGCTGGGGTTCGACGTCGACCCGGCGAAGGTCACCGCGCTCGGCGAGGGGAAGAGCTACATCAAGCACCTTGACCCCTCGCGCGTGGCGGCGGCCTCCAAGACGGGTCGATTCGAGGCGACGGCGGATTTCGGGCGGCTCGGCGAGCCTGACGCCATCCTCATCTGCGTCCCCACCCCGCTGACCGCCCAGCGGGAGCCCGACATGAGCTACGTCGTCGGCTCGGCCCAGAAGATCAAGGAGCGGCTGCGGAAGGGGCAGCTCGTCGTCCTCGAATCCACCACGTACCCCGGCACGACCGATGAGCTCGTCCAGGGCATCCTCGAGCAATCAGGCCTGCGCATGGGCGAGGATTTCTATCTCGCCTTCTCGCCCGAGCGCGAGGACCCGGGCAACCGCGATCACAGCACAGCGACCATCCCGAAGGTCGTCGGCGGCGTCGATCGCGCGTCGCTGGTCCTCTCGCAGGCGCTCTATTCCCAGGCGATCGCCCGCGTCGTGGCCGTCTCGTCGGCGCGCGCGGCCGAGGCGGCGAAGCTGACCGAGAACATCTTCCGGGCGATCAACATCGCCCTCGTGAACGAGCTCAAGGTCGTCTACGACGCCATGGGCATCGACGTCTGGGAGGTGCTCGACGCCGCCGCGACAAAGCCGTTCGGCTTCATGCGGTTCAACCCGGGCCCGGGCTGGGGCGGCCACTGCATCCCGCTCGACCCGTTCTACCTCGCCTGGAAGGCGCGCGAGTTCGGCGTGTCCACGAAGTTCATCGAGCTCGCGGGCGAGGTGAACGTCGAGATGCCGCACTACGTCGTCGAGAAGCTCCAGCTCGGGCTCAACGACCGCGGCAAGGCCATGAAGGGCACGAAGGTCCTGCTCCTCGGCGTCGCCTACAAGAAGGACATCGACGATCCGCGCGAGAGCCCCGCGTTCGAGATCATCGAGCTCCTGCGCCGGCTCGGCGCCGTGCTCAGCTACCACGACCCGCACGTGCCCAAGCTGCCCCGCATGCGCACCTGGCCGCACCTGCCGGAGCTCGCGTCGCTCCCGCTCAACGAGGACACCCTCAAGAGCCACGACGCGGTCCTCCTCGTCACCGATCACTCCGTGGTCGATTACGACCTGGTGCTCAAGCACGCCGCCGTGATCGTCGACACCCGCGGCGTCTACCGCGCGGCGCACCCCAAGGTGATCAAGGCCTAGCGGAGGGCGCCTCGAGCGGTACGCCCGCGCTCCGCCTCGCCTTGCCCGTGCGAGCGCGCTCGATCCGCGTCGCCTGCCCGCGCGCGCCGCGGCAGGCGCGGCGCGCTTGGTGACCGGGCACCCATCGGCGGCGTCATCGCCTCGTTCGTGGTCCCGCACCGCGATGGGTCGCTCGACGCCCGCGCTGTGGGCGGCGCGGGGATGCTCAGGGCGCAGGGAGACTCACGGCCTTACCGATGCGGATCTCGCCGCGCTCGCGAAATCGCGAGCATCCCCTTGATGTCAGGGCGCCGGTTCGGTACCCATCGAGGACGGTCCATGTCCACGCCGCCGCCCATGGTCGGGCCAGGTCGAACGATGTCGCCTGCAGATGACAGCCTGGGCCCTGCGCCATCGAGCTCGGATTGGAAGGGCCACCTGGAGATCCGGCTCGGCGATCTCCCGGCGACCCGGCGGCCGCTGACGGAGTCTCACATCGTCATCGGCAGGGCGCCGGGCGTGCAGCTCACGCTCGACCACTACACGGTCTCCCGGCGCCACGCGGAGCTCTTCTGCGATCCGTTCGGCCGGTGGTGGATCCGCGATCTCGGCAGCACCAACGGCACGCTCGTCAACGACGAGCGGGTCAACGAGAAGGTGCTGAAGCCAGGGGATCGCATCGGGATCGGCGACTACGTCCTCGAGTTCCAGCTCACGGCGCGCGCCCCCCGCGTGCCGATCGAGCCGGGCGGACTCCATTTCGAGGAGGACAAACCGACCGCGATCCGCAAGCTCGGCGAGCTCGACCCGCCGCGGATCGCGGCGAAGCACCTGTTCACCCTGATGGACCTGTCACGGCGGCTCCTCAGCATCGAGGACGCCACGGATCGGTTCGACGCGCTCTGCCAGCTGATGGTCCGGGAGGACTTCCACGGCAGCATGGCGCTCGCGCTGCGGCTCCGGCAGAACGGCGCGCTGACGATCCTGTCCGGGCCGCACCGCCCGTTCCAGTCGCTCCGGCGCGAGGACTCCGTCGCCCCGCCGTACATCTCGCGCCGCGTGCTCGCGGCCGTGCAGGACACGCGCGAGCCGGTGCTCGCCGGCAACCTGGTGAGCGACAGCGCCACGGTCGAGCTCACGATGTCGCGCGACGTCATGGCGCTCTGGGTCGTCGCCTGTCCGCTGCGCGTCGAGGAGCAGCTGATGAACCTGCTCTACGTGACCCTGCCGCCCGACTTCGGCAGCGTCGAGTGGCTCGGGCTCATCGCGCTCGCGTCGGAGGTCTATCAGCAGGCCGAGTCGGCGTGGGAGGCGCGGCGCCACGCGCAGGCGCACGCGGCGATCGAGCGCGAGCTCGAGATGGCGCACCAGATCCAGCGGACGTTCGTCCCGAAGCGCCTGGAGTTCAAGGCGCTGGACGTGGCGCTCGGCTTCGAGCCGTGCCGGTGGGTCGGCGGCGACTACGTGGACATCGTCCCGATGCCGGACGGCCGCCTGATGCTCGCGGTGGCGGACGTCTGCGGCAAGGGGCTCCAGGCCGCGCTCATCGGGTCGAGCGTGCACACGATGGTGCGGGCGACGGTCGACGCGGGCCGCGGCATCACGGGCATGATGGATCGGCTGAACGCCTATCTCTGCGAGTACCTGCCCGAGCAGTCGTTCGTGACGATGGTGGCCGTCGCGCTCGACCCGGCGACGGGGCGCATGGAATGCGTCAACGCAGGGCACCCGCCGGCGCTGGTGGCGACCGCGGAGGGCGGCCTGCGCCACCTCCAGGCGGCCGTCAACCCGGCGCTCGGGATCGGCCTTGTGCCCATGGAGGCGCACCAGAGCGTGCTCGCGCCGGGCGAGGTGCTCGCGATGTACACCGACGGGCTCACCGAGCTGCGCAACTCGTCCAAGCAGATGCTCGGCCTGCACGCGCTCGGCACCGGCTTCGCCAAGCTGTGCGCCACGAACGCCGGCCGCCCGGTCGCGTCGATCGCCGACAAGCTCACGCACATGCTCGAGGAGTTCCGCGGCGATCAGCTGCCCGAGGACGACAGGGCCTTCCTCCTCGCGCGGCGCACCTGAGCGCCCTCGCGCTCAGGGCGCGGCGTCGCCGGCGGACGACGGCTCCGCGCCCTCGGTCGGCTCGATCGGCGTCGGCTCCCGGCGCGGCGCGCCCGCGGGGCCGGCCGAGCCGAAGGGCTGGGTCATCGAGATGCGCGAGCCCGGCTCCATCCGCCGCGGGAACGCGCCCGACACGGACACGAGGAGCGTGTTCCGGACGATGCGCGTGTCGGGGAGCTCCGCCGTCCTCGCCGCGCTGCGCTGGTTCGTGTGCTGGTACCGGAGCGCGAGCGCGAAGTCGGGGATGACGATGGGAGGGCTCCAGAGCAGCGCGACGTCGGTGAGCACGGCGATCGTGGTCGGCCCCGTCTCGAGCTCCCCGGCCGCGTTCGCCTCGAGAGCTTGCGCGATCTGACCGCCGGCCGAGCCCTCGACGGACAGGTGCCAGGCAGGGCGGAGGGGCGCGGCGGCGCGGAGCGTCAGCTGATGCGAGAGCTGGATCTGCTGCAGGAAGACGTTGGGCGTGGCCGAGTAGGCGTACGCGAGCTCGGCCTCGCCCCGATCGTGCGTGTAGCGCAGCGCCGCGAGCCCCGCGGGCCGCACGAGCGAGTCGGCGCCGCCGGTCAGGTCCGTCGCGACGACCCCGCCGAGGTCGAGCTGGCTCGAGAAGCGGCGGCCGAGGTCGTGCTGCCAGCTCGCCACGAGCGTCGTCAGGAGCTGGTCGCGCGCCGTTGTCGTGTCCTCGGTCGTGGGATCGGTGTCAGTCACCGGGACGTTGTCGAAATGGGTGTAGCCGACCGAGAGCGCGAGGGCCGCGGTGTCGTGGCGGAAGATGCGCTGCGCGCTCAGCGTGTTCGCCGCGCTGTACGTGCGCTGCGGGCGAGCCTGGAGCGGGTTGTAGACGAGGAACGTCGCCGCCTGCCCGAGCGCCCAGACCGGCGAGGCCTGGAACGAGAAGCCCTCGTTGAACGACGCCTGCACGAAGTTCGTCGTCCCGCCCGCGGTGCCCTGGACCGTCGTGGTCCCCGGCGTCTGCTCCAGCTGGAAGGTGTTGAGCTGGCCCTGCGACCCGGCCGCGCCGAGCGTCAGCGACGTCCTCGGCGAGGTGACGAAGCGGCCGGACCACATGGCCATGTTCGAGTACGAGCTCGCCTCCGAGTGCAGGAAGAAGAAGCTCGTCGAGAACGTGTAGGACAGCGTCTGCGCGGTCCGCGGCGTCGTGTAGGTGAAGATCAGGCCGGGGCTCGCGGTCCCGAAGCCGTCTGCGTCGGGGCCGGGCCCGGCCGGAGGCTCCGCCGCCGAGCTCACGTTGTCGGTGATGCCGATCGACCCGGTGAAGACGCCCTGGAGATACGCCTCCTGCGCTCGGGCGTCGTCGTGGGTGAGGATCGCGCAACCGAAGGCCGCGACCGCAATACCTCGTCCGGAGCGCATGAGGGTCGCAAGGTAACCATGGAGCCGGCGCGCGGCTACGCCTCCCCGACCTTTCGGGCAGGGAAGTCGCCGGCCGTGCGCCGAGCGCTCAGGCGTCGAGCAGGACGACACCGAGGATGGGCGCCGGTCGGAGCTGGTCGATGGCCTGGCGGATCGCCTTGCGGGTCGACTTCTTGACCAGCGACGTCAGAAGGACGCCGTCCACCGAGTCGCCGATCACGTTCATGTCCATGCTGCCGAGCACGGGCGGTGTGTCGATGACGATGTATGAGTAGCCCGCGCGCTTGAGGCTCTCGATCGCGGTCGAGAACGCCACCGAGTCGAGGATCGGCGGCCGCTCGGTGCGCGGATCGACGGCCAGGATGTGGACGGGCGTCTGGACGGAGAGCCTCGGGTCGGGCGACCTGCCGCCCATCGGCGCCGCGCTCCGGTCCGACACGTCGATGCCGTCGTCGCCGGGCGCCACGGCGGGCGCCGGCGCCGCCTGGTCGACGACGACCCAGGGGGCGAACCGGTCGGAGGCGTGCCGCTGGAGCTGCTCCGTGAAACAGCTCGGGGGCTCGAACCGCAGCGCCTTCGCGATGCCGGGCTTGCGGATGTTCGCCTCGACGAGGAGGATCTTCCCGCGGACGGTCTCGCGGAGGGCGAGCGCGAGGTTGATGGCGCACGACGTCTTGCCCTCGCCCGGCCCGGCGCTCGTCACGGCGATCGTGGTCCCGGAGCCCGACGGCAGCTTGCGCCGGAGCGTCCGGTAGGCGTCGGCCTGAGGCGAGTACGGCGCGTGGATCATCACGATGTTCGCATCCACGGCGTCCGGCAGCGGCAGCGGGCGGACGGTGACCTCGCCCGGGCCGCCCAGGGACTCCGCCGGGAGCAGCCCGGCGCTCTCCGGCACGCCGGGCAGCGAGCGCATGTGCTCGATGTGCAGCGACGGCGGCTCCTCGAACGTCGGGTCCAGCGACTGCAGCTTCGCGTCCACGGCCTGCTGCGCCGGGGTCGACACCACGCGGTTGAACATGAGCGACGGCGGCGAGGAGAACGCGGCGGTGCCCGAGCGCTCGAGCGGCCTCTCGGGCGGCGGCTGCTGTTGCTGCTGCCGCGGCGGCGGCGGCACCTCGCGCACCGTCACCTCGTGCGCCGCGGGCGGCACCACGCGATCGAAGACGAGCGACGGCGGCGAGCGGAAGGTCGCGCTGAACGAGCGCTCCAGCGGCGGCGCCGCGCCCGCAGGAGGCCCCGCCGCGTTGCGGACGCCCACGTCGCGCGCCGGCGGCGCACCGACCCGCTCGTTCGGCCCCGGCAGCGCCGATGAGCTCGCCGCTCCCGGGCCGCTGGACACGAGCCCGGGGCTGCTCAGCGTGGCGCTCAGGTCCACGACGCGCGTCACCACCGGGCCCGCGAAGTGCCGCTCGGGGCCGGGCGGCAGCGCCGGCGCAGGCGCGCCGTGCATCGCCGGGTGGCCCTGGGGCGCGCCGCGCTGCTCCCCGGACAGCCCCGCCAGGAACATCGCCGCGGTCTGCGGCGGCCCCTTGATCGGCGGCTGCATGCCGGGATGGCCCCCCGCCATCGGCGCGGGGCCGATGCGCAGCCCCATCCCGTGCGGCGGCTGGTGCCCCATGTGCGGCAGGTCCTGGCGGATGGTCGGCGAGTCGAACGCGGCGTTCGGGTCCTCGTGGCTGGAGCTCGGGCGCTCCGCCGCGACCAGGTCCTCGGCGTCGTTCGCGAGGCGCAGGACGCGGGCGATCATCTCCTCGCGCACGTCCGGATCCGGCGCGATCGAGCGCCAGTTGCCGACCACGTTGCGGAGCCGGCGCGCCTCGATGACGAGCGCGCGGACCCGCGCGGTCTGCTCCGCGCGACTCAGGAAGTCGCAGACCTGATCGAGCGCCCGCTCCAAGGAAGCGACCGGCGGCGGCTTTCCCGGCTCAGCTCCGCCTGCTTCAGCCACGGCGCCCCCGGGACCCACGCGCGGCGGCCGGCACGACGACGAGCACCGGAGCGAGCGCCATTCGATCGATATCTTCCATGTCGTAAACCCGATCGTCGAGCACGATGCCACGCGCTGCTGCGGCGGCGATCCCGGCCGCGACGGACGCGAAGAGCCCCGCGACGGCGAGGATCAGCCGCGACGGGCTCGATGGAGCGCTCGGCCTGTACGCCGGGTCGAGCACCTCGATCTGCGCCGAGTAGCCGCCCTGCTCCGAGCTCGCCGCCATCTCCGCGCGGAACGACTTGCCCTCGAGATCGGCGAGCCGCTGCTGCGCCCGCGCCTTCTCGCGGCTGAGCCGCGACCAGTCGGTCTCGGTGTTGATGATCGCCTTCGCCGTCTCGCTCGCGTCGGCCGCGGTCCCGATCTTCGCGCCCCTGCGCGCCGCGATCTCCCGCTCGATCTTGGCGAGCTGGGCCCTGATCTTCGCCTTCTCGGCCTCGTCGGTCGCGGGGACCTCCATCACGGGCTCCGGCGGGGGCGGCACGAGGAGCGCCGCCTCGGCGCGCCGCAGCGCCGCCTCGGCGTTGTTCACGCGGGCGACCGCGGCCCGGACATCGGGGTGCTGCTCGGTGAAGCGCGACTGCTTGTCGCCCAGATCCCGCCGCGCGGTCGCGAGCTCTTGCTCCGCCTGCTCCTTCTGCCGGACGAGCGCGGGGGAGGGCAGCCCCGTGGCGCTCTGCGCCGCCTGCTCCGGCTTGCCGGTGAGCCGGCTGCGCAGGCGGGGCACCTGCCGCTCGAGGGCCTCCAGCGTCGGGTCGGTGGTGGTGGAGCGGCGCTCCCGCTCGCGGACGGCGGCGCCGGCCTGCGCGCCGCCCGCCGTGTTCTGCTCGGCGGCGAACTCGGGGTGCTCGGCCAGGAACGCCGCGAGCTCGGTCTCGGCCTTCTCGACGTCCTGCTCGGCGCGCTTCAGCTCGGCGTCGAGGAACTCGTTCGTCAGCTTCGCCTGCGACCTGCGCATGCGCGTCGTCTCCTCGACGAGGATGTCGGCGAGCCGCTGCGTCACCTCCTGCGCCTGCTCGCGCGTCTGCCCTTCGGCCGAGATCGCGAAGGTGTCGGTCGAGCGGGCCTTGAAGGTGATCTTGAGGCGGAGCCGGTCGACCGCGTCGACCATGCCCCGCTTCTCGAGGACCTCGGGGAAGAGGTTGAACTCGGTCACGACCTTCTCGAGGTTGGAGCGCGCGAGCAGCGTCTCCTTCAGCCGCGCGGAGAGGGTGCGGAGCGGGTCGGGCCCGTCCGGCCCGAGGTACGTCGCCTTCACGCCCTCCCGGTAGAAGATCACCGTCTCGGAGCGGTACGCGGGCTTCCTCGACTGCACGACGAGCACCGTGAACCCGATCCCCGCGAGCGCCACGAGCACCGCCACGTACCAGTGCGCAAGGGTCCGGTTGATCATCGCGCTGATGCTGGGCGGCTGCGGGCCCCCAGGTCGCGCCGTTGCATCGACGGGAAGCGCCCCGAGCGCCTCCTGGGGCGGGTTAGGCCCGGAGGTCTGCTGGTTCATCTTCTTTGTCCATATTCCGCGCTCCTCGAAGGTTGCGTTGCCCTTGCTCCGCCCGACCCGGAGAACGCGCACCCCAGTCCGGCAGACGGCTGCCTATCGTAGACGTGCGACGCCCGAGCGCCAGCTTGTTGCACGCGGCCTGTGCTCACCGCGTGCTAGCTCACGCCCGTCACGCCCCCGGCGCACGCAGGAAGCGGCGTGGCCACGGCCCCGGTCGCAGCGGCGCGCCGAGCGCTCCGAGCGCTCCGAGCGCTCCGAGCGCTCCCGTCGCGGCGCGCCGCCGCGGACGCTATCGCCGGGCCGGCGGCGCGCGCGCCGCCTCCGAGCGTCACGTGGGGAACACCCGATCGAGGCGCAGCAGGCGGAAGATGGCGCGCGGCTGATCCCGCAGCCCCACGATGCGCACCTGGCCGCCGTTGGCTCGTACCCGCTTGAACAGCGAGACGATGACGCCGACGCCGGAGCTGTCGATCAGCCGGAGCGACGAGAGCTCGAGCGTGATGTTCTGCCGGCTCTCGGCCACCAGCTCGTCCACCAACGTCCTGAACTCCGGCGCGGTCACCGCGTCGAGGGTCCCCTCGAACTGCACAACTGTCTCACTGCCGTTATCGGTCCGCGTATAGCTCATTGGATTTTGATTCCCCCTGCGGCGCGGGCTGCGCCCAAGCGGGAGACGCTCCGCATTCGAAAACTGCTCGTCCGATGCCCCGTCGCCCCGGCGAAATCGGCATCGGAATGCTCTTGTTCGCTGCTGCCTTCACTGTCGTCGCCGGCGATGCATGAGCTGCCCTCCCGCCGCTTCACCAGGCGGAGGACATTCGGGCTGCCAGGACAGTAATCGACCTCATCCATGAACGACTTGATGATGAAGAGCCCCATCCCGGACTCGGGGAGGTCGTCGATGGGAGGGTTGTCGATGGCCGCGGGATCGAAGCTGCGACCCGTGTCCATCAAGCGGATGATGATGCCGTCCGCGCCGGATTCGATCTCGATGTCGACGTCGCCCGGTGGCCCATCGCGGTATCCGTGAATGGCGATGTTGTTGAACGCCTCGCCGAACGCCGAGACCGTCTGGTCCTCGAAATCCTCCTGGGTCATGCCGGGCGATCCGCCTTCGACCCTCCCAGGCGTGGCCATCTTGCATGCGGCCGCCACCACGCGGAGGGCGAGGTGGCGATAGGTCAACGAACCTGGTACGCGGAGTCGGATCACGCCCAAACCTCCATCCGAGCTTGTACCCTACCACGTTCTCGACTATGGGAGCCACAAGGTAAACAGTGACACCTGGCGTTCGTGTAGCGAAACGTGCGATCGACCTCGCGGGCTCGCTCGTGGGTCTCACGCTGACCCTCCCGCTCTACCCCTTCATCGGCGCGGCCATCTACCTCGAGTCGCCCGGGCCGATCTTCTATTTGCAGCGCCGCGCCGGGATGCTCATCGGCACGGAGGTGCGGGATGGCGTCAGCTACCCGCGGTTCGTCGAGTTCCATATGCGCAAGTTCCGTTCCATGCGCGTGGATGCCGAGAAGATGACCGGGCCCGTGCTCGCCCAGCAGGACGACCCCCGCATCACGCGCGTCGGCCGCTTCCTGCGCAAGACGCGCCTCGACGAGCTCCCGCAGTTCTGGAGTGTGCTCATGGGCGACATGAGCATCGTGGGGCCGCGCCCCGAGCGGCCGGAGCTGCTTGTCAACCTGGCGCTCGCCATTCCCTTCTTCGAGGAGCGGATGCGCGACATCAAGCCGGGCATCACGGGGCTCGCGCAGGTGTCGCTGGGCTACACCGGCCGCGCCCCGGCGGAGAGCGAGGTCGCCGCCTTCGAGGCGACGCTGACGAACCCGTTCGGCCTCGAGGAGGCGGAGGGGGCCGAGGCCGACGACATGCGGATGAAGCTGCTCTTCGACCTCGCGTACGCCGCCTCGCTCGAGAAGCTCTCGACGTTCCTGCAGATGGAGCTCTCGATCATCCTGAAGACGCCGCTCGTGATGGTCCTCGGCCTCGGGCGCTGAGCAGGCGCCGCGCGCCCCGCACCCCGGGGCCCGCGCCGCGGCCGCCAAAGCTCCGCGCGCCAGCGATCCCCGGCGGGATTTCGGGCGCACGGAGCTAGCCCCTCCTGCTGAGCGCGAAGATCACGAGCATCACGATGACGTCGGCCAGGATGAGCCGGTACGCGTCGCGCTTCTCGAGCCGGATCGAGAAGTTCGGGTCGACGCTCCTGATGGCGCAATACAGCGCCCCCGCGAGGCCGAAGTAGATCCAGAGCACGTAGTGGTAGGTGAACGAGAGGAAGAAGATCCCGACCATCATCCCGCAGAACCCGGCCATGATCGCCATGGACCAGGCGCGGATCATCGCGAACTGGGCGCCGTGCTCGTACCGCTTGAGCGCGACCAGCGAGATCTTCAGCGTGAGATAGATCATCGCCGTCCACGCGAACATCCCGAGCGGGCCGAGCTCCGAGAGCGCGAGAAGGTACGCGTTGTGCGCCGTGAGCCAGTGGTGCTCCGTGAACTGGCGGTAGCCCGCGCCGATCAGCGGGAACATCCGGTAGATCAGGAGGCCCTCGGAGAGGATCTCGGTGCGCTCGTTCGCCGACTCGTCCGCCTCGCCGCCGCCGCGGCCGCCGAGGAGCATGAGCGGCGCCGCGAAGACCGCGCCGAAGACCGCGCCGCGGAGGCCGTACTTCTTGACGAAGTAGACGCCCAGCACCGTCGCGAAGACGAGCTGGCCGCCCCGCGACTGCGTGAGGATGATCGCGGTCGCGATCACGAGCAGCGAGGCGAGGACCAGGAGCGCTCGCATGAACGAGCGCTTCTGCTCGAACAGGGCGAAGCTGAACGGCAGCACGATGCCCGACGTGAGCGCGAGCTCGTTCGGATCCTGGAGCACGCCGCGCCAGCGCACGCGGCCGTTGATCGTCGACGTCTTGAAGAGGCCGACGCGCTCGCACAGGTACTCGGCCTCGGGATCGGCGCCCGGCGCCTCGCGGCAGTCCACGCGCCTCTCGCAGGACCGGCCGTCGGGGATGCCGGCCTCTCCGCGCGAGCCGCCGATGGTCTGGGTCATCGCGAGGCACTGAAACGACGAGAACCCCTGGTGCACCGCGACGCCCGCGACGAAGAGGCCCATCACGAGCACCGTCGTCGCGAGCTTCTGGAAGCCCTTGAAGCCGTCGGGGCTGTGCCCGATCAGGAAGAAGAGCACGAACGTCACGCTGATCGCGACGAAGTTCGCGGAGAAATCGCCGGGGTTCCGCAGGCCGAGCGTGATCACGCACCAGACGTAGACGACGATGGCCCACCGGAGCTGCGGCGTCGCCTTCAGCCGGACCTTGCCCAGGGCGAGGTCGAGGCCCATGCCCATGAAGGAGAGGGCGAACCAGAGGTACAGGAACGGCAGGCTCTCGAAGCGCTCGTCCCATTCCTGGGGCCTGCCGTAGATGAAGATGATGAGAAGGATGACCCCGGGGAGCGCGAGCATGACGAGGGTCCTCAGCGAAGACGCGGTTCGGGTGAAGAGGGACGTTCCGGAGAATCGCGGCCCGCGTCAAGCAACTTGCGCTCGCTCCTCCCGGCGACATCGGTCGCCGCCCTCTCGATCTCGATCTCGATCTGGATCTACGTGCTGAGGCCCATGCGGCGCACGGCCTGGTTCAGGAACGGCACGAGCTCGTCCGCGGTCCTCTCGTTGCCCTCGCGCGAGGGGTGGTTGTCGGTGTTCCCCTCCGAGCCGAACAGGGAGAAGTTGGACTCGCCCTTGTTCGTGAGCACGTCGTAGTAGTCGAAGACAACGACGTTCTTCTCCGCATAGCCGCTGAGCCAGCCGTCGGGCGACTTGACCCAGTTGTTGAACGAGCGGGCGAGGTCGGCCTGCCGCTGCGCGACCTCGGCCTCGGACGGCTTGCCGAGGATCTGCTTCGCGGTCCACTTCCACGCGGGCTCCTTCGAGCGCTTGAGGACGTTGGCGGGGGCGGTGACGTAGACGAACAGCGTGTCCTTCCGCTTCGCGAGGTCGGGCAAGAGCGAGGCCAGCGTGGCCTTGGCGTTCCAGACGGTGAGCTCCGGGCCGGCCGGGTTGCCGGGGGCGGTGCCCTCGCCGACGAAGCGGTTGTTGGGATAACAGGACTTGAAGACGACGATCCGGTTCACCACGCCGTCCGGGTGCATCTGGTCGTTCAGCGCGACCCGGAGCACCTTGTCCATCTTGTCGCGGAACTTGGGCGCCCAGTCGAAGAGATCGGTGTTCTCGCCGATCTCGCTGCCGTAGGAGGCCTCGTGGACGCGGTAGCCGTGCTCCGTGAGCCTCTTCTTGAGGCCCCCCCCGTTCGGGTGCGCCTCGTAGACGCACGACGCCTTCTCCTTCTCGGCGCCCGGGTCCGTGAGCAGCTGGCCACCGCAGGAGTGATGGATGAACAGGAGATCCAGCGGGGTGTCGGGCCGGGCGCTCGAGAAGCCCGACAGATCGAGCGAGGTGGCCTTCGCGATCGGGCCGGTCGCGGCGGGGGCCTTGCCCTCGATAGGGATGAACAGGGCGCCCAGCGCGACGAGGAATGCGCCGGCTGAGACGAGGTGCTTCTTGTTCATGACATCTCCGTGGAGGGGGCGGGCAAGGAACCTAAATTATCGCAGGGCGCCGCGCCGAGGACAAGCCGACCGGGAGTCCCCCTCGCCCCCCGAGCGCGGGGGCGACCCAGGTCCACCGCGGGCGGCAGGGCGATCGGCTCAGAAGGTGAGGACGCCGCCCTCGTCGGCCTTGGCGGCCGAGCCGGGGCGGATCGTGATCTCGTCCCCGCCGCCCGCGGGCTTCCGGATCACGTCGTACGAGGCGCCGGGGGCGAGCCCCGTGACGAGGTGCTTCGTCACGCCGGGCAGCGAGGTGAACTGCACCTGGGACACGGCGCCCAGATCGACCGGGAACAGGACCAGGGTGCCCTTCACCGCCGCGCCCACGAACGGCGTGCCCTGCTTCGTGCGCACGAGCGTCGCCGGCGTCGCCGCGGCGTTGCCGGCCGCGCCCTCCAGCACGTGGAGGAAGCGGGCGTCCTTCGGCATCGGGGCCGGCGGCTCGGTCCGCAAGGTCGCGAGCATCGGCTCGAACTCGGCCGGCTTCGTGTCCCAGGTGCCGGTCGGCTTGTACGGCTCGGCCACGACGACGGCGCTCTCCGGCAGCAGCGCGGTCACGAAGAGCTTCTGCCCCTTGGGCGTCGTGACGGTCGCGAGCTTCCCCGCGACGAGCGCGGCGCTCGGCGTCTGCAGGAAGAACCGCTTGAAGCGCCCCTCCTTGCCCGTCGCGGCGCGGTCGTAGATCACGAGGTGGTCCGGCTTGAGCCACACGAGCGAGCGGCTGACGTGCGTGACGTCGTTGATGTTCTCGTAGTCGGAGTTGTAGAGCGGGGTCGCGTCGCCGAGGACGTAGACGTGGTCCTGCGCGAAGCTCTTCGCGAGCACCCGGGGATCGTTCGTGTGCACGAGCGGCCACTGGGACCCGCTCCGCCAGAGCCAGCCGCGGTTCGGGTCGTCGTGGCGGCGGTTCCGGTCGTTCTCGACGGCGAGCGTGTTGTGCTGCTCGGAGCTCCCGAAGAAGGCGCCGTACCCGATGCGCTCCTTCGTGAGCCACTCGCCGCCGCGGTAGAAGCCGAAGCTGAGGCCGTCCCCGTGCTGGTGATCGATGTGCTCCCAGCCGAGCTGGAACTGGAGCCACGCCGCCTCGGGGCCCCAGCTCGTCCTCGCGAAGACCTGGCCGAGGCCGGGGCCGTAGTGCGTGAGCGGGATGGAGGGGCGCGGATCGGTCGGGGTGACCGCCGGGTCGAGCAGCAGGAAGTACAGGATCGAGTGGCGCTTGTGGACCTGGCCGAGCTGCGAGCGGGCGCGCCGCGCGAGGCCGGCGGCGCCGCCCGGGCTCGCGTGGACGGCCATCCAGCGGAGCGCGTTGAGGCGCTCGGCGTTGCCGCTGTTCTGGGCGTGGAGGCCGAGCGCCGCGAACGGATCGATGTGATCTGTGTACTCGTAGCGCTGGCCGTCGCCCGTCCACGCGGCCTCGTGGGTCGGCCCGATCCGGCCCGCCGGCGCGGCGGGGCTCAGGCTGTGGACGTGGGCCGGGATGAACTCGTGCCAGAAGGGGTTGCCGTCGAGGTGCACCTGCGGGCCCCACTTCGCCGGATCGGCCTCGCCGGCCGTCTGGATGGCGAGGAGCGTCTGGCTCACGTAGGCGAGCGTCGCGGGGCCGTACTGGAAGCCCTCCGGCGGCGCGCCGCCGCGCGCGTCGTTCCGGAGGATGTGGTCGGTCATGTAGAGCCACGCCCCGGTGACGTTGGCGAAGTAGTCCCTGAGCCGCGGGTAGGTGCCGCTGTGCTTCGGATCCGGCGGATCGTCGGCCTCGTCGAACGCGAGCGACAGGAGCGTGAGGTTGCGCATGTGCGACGTGAAGTAGTTGTTCACGGCGTACCTGCGCTTCCGCGGCTCCTTCAGCATCGCCGGGTCGTTCAGCTTGCCCACCGGCTCGGGGTGGTCGTGGCTCGTCGTCGACGACTTCAGCTGATCCTCCGCCCAGCGCAGGAACACGGGCCGTATCGCCGCCTTGTCCTGGGCCGAGAGGTACCCGTAGATCCAGTCGACCGTGAGGCCGAACGACTCGCCGGCCCAGCGGGCGCGGTCGCCGGTCGAGAATCTGTGGTTGAAGGGGTCCTTCGGATCTCCCTTGTTCACGCGGTCGACGATGTAAAGCAGGATCTTCCGCGCGCGAGCGGCGTAGTCGTTGCGGGCCGCCTCGTCGCTCGAGACGAGCGACATGAAGGCGAACAGCTCGGCGTGCGCCTCGCAGTAGACGCGGCTGAAGGCGCAGTCGCCCTCGGAGGGGATGCTCCCCTTGTCCATCGCGGCCACGGCCTCGGCCGTGACGGTGGCGAGCTCCTTGAACATGGGGTTCGCCGGCGTGGCGCGCGCCCGGAGCCCCGGCAGGTCGGCCGCGCGCACCCAGAGCCGCGGGTGCCCCTTGACCGGCGCCGCCGCCGGCGCGGGCGGCCCCTCGAAGCGCGGCGCCGCGACGCCCGGCGCCGCGACCCCGAGCGCCGCGGCGCCGGCCTGCGTCTGCGGGTCGGCGCCGCTGTGGACCGCCGGGGGCCCCGGGGTCTGCCGCCGGTCGCACCCGGCGAGCAGGCCCGCGAGGCCGAGCGCCAGGGCGAGCGGCGCGAGCGGCGCCCGCCGCGTCATGTCGCGCGGTCCCGGAGGTAGGCGAACGCCCGCTGGAGGCCCTCCTCCGTGGAGACGAGCGGCTTCCAGCCGAGCGCCTTCAGCTTTGTGTTGTCGAACCGGTTCCCCTTCCAGGACGTCGCGGTCTTGTACGGCGTGAAGACGGCCGGGAGCTGCCCCTTCGAGTAGGCGTGATAGCGCTCGACGAGCTTCGATATCCCGGTGAGGGCGACATAGGGCACCGAGAGCGAGCGGATCGGCTTCACCTCGCGCTTGTAGCGGGCGAGGTAGACGTCGGCCGTGGGCAGGTCGTCGTCGTGGACGTTGTAGACCTGCCCCTTCGCGACCTCGCTCCGGCCGGCGATGGCGATCGCCTCGGCGCAGTTGTCGACGTACGAGAGCGGGAGGAGGTTGCGCCCGCCGAGGTGCAGGAACACGCCGAACAGGCTCATCCCCACGCGGCCGGAGAAGGCGTTGCCGCCCGGGCCGTAGATGACGCCGGGGCGGAGCACCGTGAGCGGGAAGCCGTAGCGCGCCTGGTACTCCCAGAAGAGCTTCTCCTGCCGGAGCTTCGCCTGCGAGTAGAGGTCGCGCTGCGCGGGGCGCGACTCGAGCGGGGTGTTCTCGTCGACGATGTACCCGCGCGGGAGGTCGGCCACGCCGTAGACGCCGAAGGAGCTGACGAGGATGACGCGCGGCGATCGGCCCGTGTGGACCAGCGCCTCGAGCAGGTTCTTCGAGGCGACCACGGTGTTCAGGAACATGTCCGCGGGCGCGCCGCCCATGGCCGCGGCCACGTGGTAGACGACGTCCACGCCCTCGACCGCGCGCTCGGCGGCCTCCTTCGTGGCGAGGGAGCCCACCGCGACGTCGAGGGGGGCGCCGTGGCGCTTCTCGAGCTCCTCGAGCCGCGCGCGGTTGCTCGCGGGGCGGACGAGGCAGCGGATGTCGGTCTCGCCGTGGGCGAGCAGCCGGTCGACGAGGGCCGACCCAAGGAAGCCGTTCGAGCCGGTGACAAGGACTTTCATGTGCGCGCCTTCTCCTGCGGGACCTGCCGGAAGATCTCATCCATCATCCACGCCACCCGGATCATGTCCCGGTACGAGATGGGCAGCTCCGCGCCCCGCGTGATGCTGTCGTAGAAGAGCCCGATCAGGCGGTTCATCCCCGAGAAGAAGTGGAAGTCGCTGCGGGCGAACCTCACCACGTTCCTGCCCCCTTCGCGCAGGTACGAGAGGGCCTGATCGAAGGCCGGGACGACGCGCCCGATGGCGCTCGGGAGCTTCGGCGACGCGTCGAGCGTGACCGTGCGGCTCGTGTAGTCGACGTGGAGCGTGTTCTTCGTGCCGTAGACGCGGAGGAAGTGCCCGGGCGGCCGCGCGTGCGACGAGAAGGTCCCGTAGGCGCTGACGCGCGCGCCCTGCACCGTGACGCGGAGCTCGTCGAGCATGTCGTCGCGCGCGTCGCCATACCGCTTCTCCCGGAGCGCGTAGGCCGTCGCGGTGACCTTCGGCTGCTCGTCGTCCACGAACTCGACGATCTTGTTCAGCAGGTGATCGATGTTGTTGTGGAACAGCTTGCCCGGCAGGCGATGGACCCAGTGCGTGCCGTCGCCGAGGAGCGCCGTGCCGAAGGGGCCGGAGAGGTTGTAGCCGAAGCAGCTCTCCACGTGGACGGGGTCGCCCAGCACGCCGTCGCCGATGAGCCTCCGCATCTCGATGGCCGGCGGATCAAACTGGTACTCCCAGCCGAGGGTCATCTTCTTCCCGGCCGCGGTGCAGAGCTCGATGAGGCGCCGCACGTCCGAGAGGTTGAGCGCAATCGGCTTCTCCACGTAGACGTGGGCGCCCGCCTCGATGGCCCGCCGCGCGAGGAACAGGTGCGACTGCGGAGGCGTGGTGATGTGGACGACATCGGGCTTCTCGACGTCGAGCATCCGGTCGAACGAGTCGTAGTGGCTCGGGATGCCGTAGCGCACCGCGATCTGCTCGGCCATCAGGAGCTCTAGGTCGCATACGGCGACGACCCGGGCCCGCTCCGGCATCTTCTGGATCTCTTCTATGTGGCCGTCGGCGATCTTGCCGCAGCCGACGATCGCGATTTTGAGGGTCATGGGGCGGCGGAGCGTACCGCAACGGGGCAGGCGAGAGCTAGGCTCTCGGGCGCCTCGCCTCGCCGCGCGGGCGCTTCGCCTCGCCGCGGCTCGCCTCGCCGCGCGCCGCGAGCCGCCGGAGCGAGGGGCCGGGGCGGGCCGCGCCGCCGCGGCGCTCCTGCGTGGACGAGCTTGGTGACGGTCGCGACGGCCTCGGGTAGGCTGCGCGGCGCATCATAGAGAAGGGCGGTGATTCGTGCGCGTGCTTCATGTTCTTCATACGTCGTTGCCTGTCATTGCGGGGTACACGATCCGCAGCGACTACATCGTCAAGCATCAGGCCGAGCACGGGATGCGTCCGGCGGTGGTGACCTCGGCGCAGCAGGGGTCCGGGGACGCGCTGAAGGAGGAGATCGGCGGCATCTCGTACTGGCGGACGCGCGAGCCTTCCGGCAAGAAGCTGCCGCTCCTCCGCGAGCTCTCGCTCGTGCGGGCGCTGGAGGCGCGCGTCGAGGACGCGATCCGGGAGTTTCAGCCCGACGTCGTGCACGCGCACTCGCCGATGCTTGTCGGGCTGCCGGCGCTCGCGGCGGCGCGCCGCTTCGGGCTGCCGCTCGTCTACGAGGTGCGCGACCTCTGGGAGAACGCCTCCGTCGACCGGGGCAAGTTCGCCGAGGACTCGGTGCCCTACAAGATCGCGGCCGGCCTCGAGACGGTGGTGTACAGGTACGCTGACGCGACGGTGACGATCTGCGAGAGCCTGAAGAACGCGGTCGCGCCGCGGGTGCGCAGCACGGACGCGCTCCACGTGGTGGGCAACGGCGTCGACGCGGACAAGTTCGCGCCGCGGGAGGCCCCGCCGGGCGCCTGGGAGCGCTTCGGGCTCGCCGGGAAGAGGCTCATCGGGTATGTCGGCACCTTCCAGCCGTACGAGGGGCTCCAGACGCTCATCGCGTCGATCGGCGACATCGCGCGGGAGGTCCCGGACGCGCACGTCGTGATCACGGGGGCCGGCGGCCAGGAGATGGAGCTCAAGGCGTTTGCCCGCGAGCGAGGCGTGGAGTCGAAGGTGACGTTCACGGGGCGGGTGCCGCACGACGAGGTGTTCAACATCTACGCGATGGCGAGCCTGCTCGTTTATCCGCGCATCCGGACCCGGACGACCGCGCTCACGACGCCGCTGAAGCCCCTCGAGGCGATGGCCATGGCCCGGCCCGTGATGGTCAGCGACGTGCCGGCGATGGGAGAGCTCGTGCGCTATGGCGAGACCGGGTTCGTCTTCAAGGCGGGCGACAGCGTCGACCTCACGAGGCGGTGCGTCGAGGCCCTCAAGGACCCGGAGCGCCTCGATCGCGTCGGCAAGAACGCGCGGGAGTGGATCCTGAAGGAGCGGCAATGGCCCACGCTGCTCTCGCAGTACCAGGCCATCTACGAGCAGGCGATCGCCGCGCGGCGCGGACGGGGCAAGTCGCCCGTCGGCGAGGCGCGCGCGGCGTGAACGGCCGCGCGCGACGGGGAGCAGGCGTCCGGCAGGCACGGCTCCGGGCGCGCTCCCTGCGCGCGTGAGCCTCCGGAGAGCGGGCCGCGCGCCGGGGGGCCTCGGGGGCTCTCCGGCGCGCGGGGCGATCCCGAGGCTCGCCCCGCGCGATCCGGGGTATGATTCCGCGGCCCCATCCCGCCCCTTCGGGAACTGGCAGGAGGTCCCTCAACGTGTTCGAGATCAAAGTCGACCGGATCCACTCCATCGTGGATTTCGTCCTCGAGGGGCGTGTCCGCCTCGAAGAGATGCAGAACTTCGTCAGCGAGCTGAGGAAGGCGTGCGAGGGCCTCCAGGGGCGGGAGATCAAGATCAAGGCTGATGTCCGGGGCTTCCGGCCGATGTCTCCCGATGTGGCGGAGAAGATCCGCGCCGTCCAGGAGTTCGGCCTGGAGCTCGGGGTGATGCGCGTGGCCGAGATCATCGAGAGCGACATCGTCGCGCTCCAGCTCAACCGCGTGGCGCGCGAGAGCGGCACGGACAAGGTCCTCCGCCGCTTCTGGGACGAGGACGCGGCCCACGAGTGGCTCCTCCACGGGGATCCAGAATAACGCCGGAGCGCGGGCGACGCGGCGCTAGAACAGGGGGGCCGGGTCGCACGGGTGCGGGGGGCGGTACCGCTTCAGGATCTCGGCCACGGCGTCGAGCGGCAGGGCGGGGGCGTGGTGGCCGCTGTGGCCGGTCGTGTCGACGCCGGCGCACATGGCGTTGAGGATCGCCTCTTCCACCACGTCGACGGTGGCCTCGTAGAGACCGTCGATCTCGGTGTCGAGGACGAGCTCGGCCATGTGCCGTCCGGGCGCGAGGGGGTGCACGCTGAGCGAGCGGCTCGACCGGGGGGCGCTCCATCGCTCGGTGGCGACGCGAGGCACCCGGTTCGCGGTGCTCCACGCGAGGACGATCTCGCCGGAGTTGTTGGCCGCGTACCCGCCGGTCCGGCCGATCGCGAGCGCGGCGCGCCGCGCCAGGCGCGCGAGCTGGCGGTGGATGAGCGGGGCGTCGGTGGCGACGAGCACGATGATGGAGCCGGCCGGGCCCCGCCGCGGGATGTGCGCGAACCGATCGCTGATCAGCCGGCCCACGGGGACCCCGTCGACGCGGAGCAGCTCGCGATCGCCGAAGTTCGAGAGCACCAGCGCGCCGACCGTGGACTCGACCCCGCCGACCGGGACCGAGCGGCTCGAGGTGCCGATCCCGCCCGCGAAGTGGAAGGTCTGCATGCCCGTGCCAGCGCCGACGCTCCCCTCGGCCACAGGGCCACCCCGGACGTTGTCGAGCGCCTCCTCGACGTCGGCCTGCGTCACGTGGCGCCCCACCGTGTCGTTGAGGAAGCTGTCGTCGCACTCGGCGACGACAGGGATCACGACGTCGTCCTCCTGGCCGATCCTCGGATGACGGTGCGAGAGCCAGGCGACGCTCGCGTCGAGGACGCGGCCGACGCAGAGCGTGCTGCAGAGCAGGATCGGCGTCTCGCAGAGGCCCCACTCGTTGATCTGCGAGAGGCCGGTCACCTCGCCGGCGCCGTTCAGCACGTAGCTGGCGGTGAACACCCGATCCAGGAAGATGTCGCCGTCGGCGGGCATCACCGCGGTCACGCCCGTGCGCACCGGGCCGATGCCCGGGACGAGCTCGCCCTCGCCCTCGATCTTTGTCACGTGGTGGACCCGGACCCCGGTGACGTCCGTGATCGCGTTCTCGGGACCGGTCGGAAAACGACCGATCGCGACGCCGAGATCGCGCAGCCGAGGGCGCCTGATCGAGGCCGAGGGCGCGCTCACGGGCCGGCGACCTCGCGGTCCGCGACGGCGGCCGTGGACGCCGTGGAGGAGAGGGGGGCGGGCTCCGCCGCGAGCGGCGCGGGCCCGGCGAGCGCCGGCTGGGGCGCGGCCAGCAGGCCGGGCTCGGCCGCCGGTGAGGCGCCCCCCGCGCCGGCGGAGACCGCGGCGGGAAGGGCGGCGGCGGGAGGGGCGGCGGCGGCAGGGGCGGCGGCGGCAGGGGCCGCGGCGGCGAGGGCGGCGGCGGCGGCAGGAGCCGCGGCGGCGAGGGCGGACTGCGGCGCCGCGGCGCGGGCCTCGCGGTGGCGCTTGAGGCAGCCGGCCATGATCTCGCCGATCAGCGTGCGGTAATCCATCCCCGCCACCCTCGCGATCACGCAGAGATCGCTGAAGTCGGGGGTCAGGCCGGGCAGCGGGTTGATCTCGATGACGTACACCCTGCCGTCCTTTGTCATGCGCAGGTCGACCCGCGCCACGTCGCGGCAGCCGAGGGCCGCGAACGTGTCGCGCACGACCTTCTCGATGCGGCGGAGCTCGGTCGGCGTGAGCTGCGCGGGGCAATCGAAGCGCACCCGCGGCGTGTCCGCCTGCTTCTCCTCGTAGCCGTAGACCGGATAGGAGGGCGGGTCGACGAAGACGACCTCCATCGGCGGCAGCACCTTCGTCCGCCGCTCCCCGAGCAGGCCCACGGTGAACTCGCGCCCCGTGACGTACTCCTCGATGAGGGCCGGCTGGTGGTAGCGATCGACGAGCTGCCTCGCCGCGGCGCGCGCGGCGGCCTCGTCCTTGACCACGGACGAGGAGGTGATCCCCTTCGAGGTCCCCTCGGCGTTGGGCTTCACGATCACCGGATAGCGGAACGGCTTCAGCTTCTCGCGCCCGGTCGTGACCACCTGCCACTCGGCCGTCTCGATGCCGGCGGCCCGCAGGATCTGCTTCGTCAGCCCCTTGTCGAGCGCCAGCGAGAGCGTCGTCGCGTCCGAGCCGCTGTAGGGGATGCCGAGCAGCTCGCAGAGCGCCGGCACCTGCGCCTCCCGGCCGCGGCCGCGGAGCCCCTCGGCGATGTTGAAGACCACGTCGACCCCGGAAGCGGCGAGCGCGCGCGGCAGATCCGGGGTCGCCTCGAGCGGGACCACGGTGTGGCCGTAGCTCTCGATGGCGCTCGCGATCGCCTGGATGGTGCGCGGCGAGTCGAACTCGGCCTCGGAGTCGGACGCGGCGCCGGCGCCCGCCTTGCCAGCGCCCCCGTCGGCCGCGGCCGGCTCGCCCCGCTTCATGTTGTAGGTGAAGCCGACGCGGAGCGCGGTCCGCTTCGCCCGGCGCGGCGGGTTGCTCTCCAGGAGCGGCAAGAGCCCCCGCCGCTTGCAGGCGCTCCTCACGATGGCCCGGATCACGCCGTCGAAGTCGACGCCGCGCTGGGCCGCGGCCACGAAGACGCTCGCGCCCGGCTGGAGCGTGGGCAGCCCGTCGACCTCGAGGAAGTGCACGTCGTGGCCCTGGCCGCGCACCGACGACGGGGTGACCCGGAACTCGCAGCGCGCGTGGTCCTTGAGGTCGAGCGCGCGCACGATGCGCGCGGTGAGCGACCGGATGCGCTCGATGACGGGCGCGGGCAGCTGCGCGGGCCGGCGCGTCACGTGCTCGGGCCTCGCGTGCTTCAGGTTGAAGTCGTACACGTTGTAGCTGCCCGGCACCTGGGGATCGATCACGAACTCGATGGGCGTGAGGACCCCCTCGGGGACGCCCGCGCCGTTCGGTCGCGCGCCGCTCGCCTCCTTGAGGCCGTCGACGAAGGAGCACGCGACGTCGACGCCGGCGATGTAGTGCTCGACGAGCAGCCCCGCCTCGAAGCGCGCGAGCTGCCGCTCGACCACCTCGGCGAGGTGGTACGCGTCCTCGCAGACGCTCCACTCCCGGGAGATCCCCTTCGAGGAGCCCTCGAAATTCGGCTTCACGATGACCGGGAAGCTCATGTCGTCGAGCGCGCCGCTCTCCAGGGTGGTCCGGTTGACGAGGCGGGCGCGCGGGGTCGTGACGCCATAGCTCGCGAGGACGCGCTTCGTGAGCGACTTGTCGAGCGCGACGTTCAGCGTGTAGGCGTCGGAGCCGGTGTACGGGATGCCGAGCTCGTCGAAGAGCGACGGATAGAACGCCTCGCGCGTCTTGCCCTTGTGGCCCTCGGCCGTGTTGAAGATGAGGTCCGGCTGGACCGCCTCGAGCCGCGCGAGGACCCGGGAGGCCGGCCCGCTGACCTCGATCCGCTCCACCTCGTGCCCGGCCCGCTCGAGCGCGCCGGCGATGGCGGCGATCGTCTCCGGGCTATCGAACTCTGCTTCCTCGGCGGACCCCGTGATCTTCAGGTTGTGCGTGACCGCGATACGCATGGTCTCTCCTGTGCCGCTCGTCCGGACCGCGCCTCCTGTGCTCTGTCGGAGGCGCATGCGCGTGTGAGATTACGGTGAGCGCGCCTGATTTGCGGGGGAAAAAACGGGGATGCCTGGCGGCGTACGGTGGGACTGGCCGGGCTCCCGCTCGCGCGATGGTCGTGCTAGCGACCCCCGTGTGGATCGTTTTGCCGCACACGACGCCGACCGCCCCCCGCCGCCCGAGCCCGGCCTCCCTTACGAGGAGCTGAACGAGCCGCAGGCGCGCGCGGCCCGCCACGCGGCGGGGCCGCTGCTCATCTTCGCGGGCGCGGGGAGCGGAAAGACGCGCGTCATCGTGTACCGGATCGCGAACCTCATCGTGACGCACCGTGTCCCGCCCTACCGGATCCTCGCGGTGACGTTCACGAACAAGGCGGCGTCCGAGATGAAGCGCCGGCTGGAGGGGCTCATCGGGGCGGACATCGTGAAGGACCTCTGGGTCGGCACGTTCCACTCCGTGTGCGCGCGCCTCCTGCGCCGGCACCACGAGGCGGCCGGGCTCGACAAGAACTTCATCATCTATGACGACGACGACCAGCGCGCCGTCATGAACCGCGTCCTCAAGGAGCTCAACCTCGACGATCGGCGCTATCCGCCCCGCCAGGTGCTCTCGCGCATCCACGCCGAGAAGCAGGAGGGGCGGGGGCCCGGCGAGTTCGAGCGCAAGGGCTACTTCGACGACGCCATCGTGCGGTGCTTCGAGGCCTACGAGCGGCACCTCAAGGCGGCGAGCGCTGTGGACTTCGACGACCTCCTGCTCGCCGTGCTCCGCCTCGCGGAGGACCCGGAGAGCCTGGCCGGCGAGGATCTCCGGGGGCGCTTCCGCCACGTGCTCGTCGACGAGTTCCAGGACGTGAACCAGGTGCAGTACCGGCTCGTCCGGGCGTTCTGCAGGAGCCACGACAACCTCTGCGTGGTCGGCGACGACGACCAGAGCATCTACCGCTGGCGCGGCGCGGACGTCCGGATCGTCCGCGGGTTCCGGCGCGATTTCCCGCACGCGGAGGTGGTGAAGCTCGAGCAGAACTACCGCTCCGTGGGGCACGTCGTGCGCGGCGCGCTCGGCGTGATCCGCCACGCCTCGGACCGCGAGCCGAAGGAGCTCTGGACGTCGAACGAGGACGGCGCGCCGATCGACGTGGTGGCGGCCGACAGCGAGCACGACGAGGCGGCGTGGGTGGTCGAGTGCGTCCGCGAGCTCATCGCGCAGGGCGTCTCTCCGAACGAGATCGCGGTGTTCTACCGGATCCACGCGCAGTCGCGCGTGCTCGAGGAGGTGCTGCGCGAGGCGCGCATCCCGTACCAGATCATCGGCGGCACGCGCTTCTTCGAGCGGGCGGAGGTGAAGAACCTGCTCTCGTACCTGCGCGTCGTGGCCAACCCCCGCAGCGACGTCGATCTCAACCGCATCATCAACGTGCCGGCGCGCAAGATCGGCCAGAGCACGGTGGACAAGCTCATCCAGGCGGCCGACGTGCTCGGCGTGTCGCTCTACGAGGCGATCACGCCGCTCGTGGAGGGGGCGGTGCCGCCGTCGGAGATGCCGGGGGGCCAGCTGCCGCCGCTGCCGACGGCGGCGAAGCGGAGCCTGCTCGGCTTCCGCGATCTGATGCAGGGGCTCATGACGGAGGCGAAGAGCGCGTCGCCGAGCGCGCTCGCGGAGGAGGTGCTCGCGCGGTCGGGCTACGCGAGGATGCTCGAGCAGGACGACAGCGTCGAGGCCGAGGCGCGGCTCCAGAACTTGCGCGAGCTCGTGCAGTCGCTCGTGGACTACGAGCAGGAGACGACCGCCGCCGGCGACGAGGCGACGCTCTCGGGCTACCTGGAGCGGGTGAGCCTCGTGTCGGACGTCGACGCGCTCGTGGACATGCCGAAGGTCGCGATGATGACGATCCACGCCGCGAAGGGGCTGGAGTTTCATGCCGTGTTCCTGACGGGCATGGAGGAGGACCTGTTCCCGTTCCGGAGCCAGGATCCGAACCGCAAGGGCGACATCGAGGAGGAGCGCCGCCTCGCGTACGTCGCGATCACGCGGGCCCGGGCGCGGCTCTGGATCACGCATGCGGCGCGGCGGGCGATCTTCGGCCAGACGCGTTACGGCTTGCCGAGCCGCTTCCTGGCCGACCTCCCGCCGGCCGCGGTGCGCCCGATGGCGACGCCGACGGCGATGATGGCGCAGCGCCGGGGCGACGTCGGGGGCGGCGGGTACGCCGGGTCCCGGTCCGGCGGCGGGGGAGAGGCCCGTGGCTTCTGGGAGGGCCGGGATCGGAGGCCTGCGGCGCAGCCCGAGGAGCGGCTGGCGTGGTCGCGGTTCGCGGCGGAAGGCGAGCCGGCGAGGGCGCCGGCGCCGCGCGGCGTCGAGCGACCCGAGCGGGCGCCGGGCGAGCGATATGTCGAGCGGGAGGCGGTCGACGCGGGCGGCGATGGCGGCGAGGGGCTTGTGCTGCGGCGCGGGACGCGGGTGTTCCACGAGCGGTTCGGGCCGGGCGTGGTGGAGAGCGTGGACCCGGGGGCGGATCCGATCGCGACGGTGAAGTTCTCGGGGTGGGGGAAGAAGCGGATCAAGGTGGCGTTCTTGCGCGCCGGGTCGTGAGGGGTATCGGCAGCTGGAGCGCCGATCACGTTGGGATGCACGGCTCGTCGCGCTTGCGCATGGCGGTTTCTCACGGGGGAGACAGACGACTTCGGAGAACTTCCCGCCCCCTCGGCGACCCGATGCGGGGCCAGGCGTGGTGGGGGTGGACCCCGCCACGCGTCGAGGCCCGGCCAGGCTTGATGGGAGTGGACCCCCCCCTCGATCAGGTGCAGGGCCAGGTCTGGCGGGGCCCAACCTGCCGGCGACCTGACGTCCGGCCAGGCTTGACGTGGGTGGAACCCCCCCGCGACCAGGCACAGGGCCAGGCGTGAGGGGGGTCGACCCCCCCCACGAGCAGGTGCCCGGCCAGGCGTGAGGGGGGTCGACCCCCCCCACGAGCAGGTGCCCGGCCAGGCGTGAGGGGGGTCGACCCCCCCCACGAGCAGGTGCCCGGCCAGGTGTGAAGGGCGTGGGCACCCCCCTCGCTCTGGTCGATGGCCAGATCCCGCGGGGGTCGACCACCACATCCGCGGGTGCAGTACCCGCCCCGGTGGGGGTCTCACCCCGCCCGGGCGCCGCCGCTCCTTCCACGGCCGTCCTCGTTCTGGTACGTGACCCGTCGCGCGCCCCGGCGGGCGGCCCCGCGGCGCCCCCGCGCGCCCGAGCCGGGGCGAGGAGGGCCATTCCCATGCACAGGAACATCCGTCGTGCCGTCGCGCCGGCGCTGGCCGGCGCGCTGCTGTCGATCTCGGCGGTCGCCGCGGCCGAGCCTCCGTCCAGCGCCCGGGACCGGCTCGTCGCGCAGGCGCACGCCGCGGTCGACGAGGCGCGGCTCGCCGAGGCGCGCGATCTGTGGATGGCGGTGTGGAAGCTCGAGCGCTCCCAGGTGGCCGCCTGCAACATCGGCGCGCTGTCGTTCCGGATCGGCGATATGCCGGCCGCCGTGCGCTGGCTGTCGCTCTGCAAGGAGATCATGCGCGCGCCGAGGACCCCCGACGAGCGCGCGCTGTACGAGTCGCGGCTTGTCGATCTCGCCCGCGCGCGCCAGCTCGCCGGCGAGCTCCGCATCCTCGCGCCCGCGGGCGCGACGGTCACGATCGACGGCGCGCCGGCCGAGATCGAGGGCGACGAGCCCATCCCCGTCGAGCCCGGGCGCCGGGTCGTGCGCGCGGCGCTGGACGGCAAGACAGCCTCGGCCGAGGTCGACGTCCCGCGCGGCGAGACGCGGGAAGTGAGGCTGACCTTCCCCTCGCCGCCCCCGCCGCCCCCGCCGCCCCCGCCGCCCGAGGGGCCGCGCGCCGCGCGACAGAGCCCCGCGCCTCCTCCGCCCGCGCGACCGGGGCCGGATGCCACCCTCGTCAAGGGCGGCCTCGGGCTGTCCGTCACCTTCGCGGTGGTCGGCGGCGTGCTGCTCGCCGGCGCCGAGAAGCGCGAGGAAGCCGTCCTCGCCTACGCCCGCGCCGCAGGGCCGAACGGTTGCTTCCGGGCGAGCTGGCCGATTTGCCAGCAAGCCGTCGCGGCCCACGGCGAGATGCGCACCCTCAGGCAGCTCGGGGTGGCCGGCCTCATCACCGGAGGAGCGGTCCTGGCCGTCACGCTCGGATACACGTTCTACCCGCGCGGCCAGGCCGACGTCCGGCTGTCGGCGGATGGCTTTACGGTCACTGGCGTGTTCTGACCACGGATTCGACATCGACCCTGGTCTGACCGGCGCGTGACCGGACACCGGCGCCTGCGTGCCGCGCACTGGCGAAAACTTGCGTGACGGCCGCGGGAAGAGCGCGGCATAGTGAGCCTGTTCGAGGAGCAGGCCAACGACACCCCGGCGGATTGGGGCCGCCAGGGTGTCGGCTGCCCAGCCTTGTGCCGGAGGACTGGACGTACGATGAGCTCTGTCAAGCATTGCGCCTTGGCGATTTTGTTTCTCATGGGTTTTGCACTTTCTTTCGCCTGTGGTGCCGAGCCGTATGTGGGGGGCGACTGCGCGACCACGGACGACTGTCTGTCCGACGGCCAGAGCGTGCCGGGTACCGTCTGCATCAACGGGCGCTGCGAGTGCGCCGAGCCGGGCAAGGTGGTCTGCTGCCCGCGCGGCGAGAACGAGCCGGACTGCTTCCTGATGTGCCGGCCCTGCGACGAGTGCGCGGAGGGGACGGCGGAGTGCTCGGGCGTGGTGGACCCGTCGGCGCAGTGCAAGAGCGACGCGGAGTGTCCCGGCCCGCCGGACCCGCGGTGCGGCGCGGGACGCTGCGTCGAGGGGAAGTGCGCGCTCGAGATCAAGCCGGGTCGCCTCGGCTCGCAGCTCCGCGGCGACTGCCAGCAGGACGAGTGCACGGAGGAGGGGAGCGTGGTCAGCGTGCCGGCGTACGACGTGTACAACGACGGCAACCAGTGCACGAACGATCTCTGCGACTATGACCGGCCGCTCAACGCGCTGCTCGACGGGGTGATCTGCCCGATCTCGGGGTCGGGGCGGTGCCATGCGGGGCGGTGCATCGAGTGCCTCGCTGAGGATCCTACGCTGCACTGCGCCGCCGGGCTGGCCTGTGATGGGGTGTTCTGCGTGCCGGCCCACTGCGTCAACCTGGTGTTCGACGCGAGCCGCGGAGAGACCGCTCAAGACTGCGGTGGTTCGTGCAAGCCGTGCAGAGATGGGGATCTATGCAACGCCGGGGCAGATTGCCAGTCGGGCGTGTGCGCGATGGCGCATTGCAAGGCGCCGACGTGCGCCGACGGCGTGAAGAACGGCGGCGAGGCCGGCGTGGACTGCAGCGGCGCGTGCCCTCGCCTCTGCCCCGAGGGCGGCGGCTGCGCGTCCGGCGAGGATTGCGCGAGCGGCGTCTGCTGGGCCGGCGCCTGCGAGGAGCCCACCTGCAAGGACGGCGTGGAGAACGGCGACGAGCTCGGCGTGGACTGCGGCGGCAAGGGATGCGCCGCGGCGTGCCCGGGGTGAGGAGCGACGCCGAGCTCGCCGACGGCGAGCCGCGTCCACCGGCGGCGCCGGTCAGTCGCCGCCGCGAGGGCCCGGGATCACCGGTCCCGGCGCGAGGACGCGGCTCCCCTCCATCAGCCATACGGCCATCTCGCTCGTCCCGGCCCTCTGCCAGATCACATCCGCCATCCCATCCAGGTTGACGTCGCCGGCGGCGCGCGCGCTCCACCCGTCGCCGATCGGCCCCGGGATCACGGGCCCCGCCGCGAGCAGCTGACTCCCTGCGAGCAGCCATACGGCTATCAGCCCGCTCTCTTCGTTGCCCCAGAGCACGTCTATCATGCCGTCGGCGTTGAAATCGCCCACGCCGGTAGCGACCCAGCCGTCGCCGATCGGCCCCGGAATCACGGGCCCCGCCGCGAGCGGCTGGCCTCCGTGCATCAGCCAGACCAGCATCAGGTCCTGCTCGATACCGATCCAGATCACATCCGCCATTCGATCGAGATTGACGTCGACCGGAAAGCCGAAGCTGAAGCCGCCGATCGGACCCGGGATCGGGGGCCCCGCCGCGAGCAGGTGGACGCCGTTCATCGGCCAGACCGCCATCTGGTTCTGATCGGGATCGAGCCAGAGCACGTCCGCCATCCGATCGAAGTCGAAATCGCCGGGCAGGGCGGTCCAGCCACCGCCGATCGGCCCTGGAATGAACGGTCCGGGGGCGCGCAGGCGGCTGCCGTCCATCAGCCAGACCGCCATCAGGTGCCGTTCCTCATGGGACCAGAGCAGGTCCGCCATGCTGTCGGCGTCGAAATCGTTCGCCCAGACGACCCAGCCGTCGCCGCCGGGCCCCGGGATGAACGGTCCGGGCGCCAGGAGGTCGCTTCCGTTCATCAACCACACGGCGATCCGGTTTCGTTCGGCGTCGTACCAGATCACATCCGCCATCCTGTCGGCGTTGAAGTCGGCCGTCTGGATGATCTCCCACCCGTCGCCGTGGCGCCGCTGCGTCGCGGCGCCGGGGGATGGGGCCGAAGGTCCGATGGGACGGCCCTCGTCGCCCGGATCGACGCCGCGCGCGCAGGCGGCCGTCGCGGGGATCGCGGCGGCCACACCCAGCGCCCTCACGACCTGCATGAACGTTCTCAGGCTCGCCTCCCTGGCCCTCATGCCGTGCAGCGCGGCGAAGGCCGTCGTCGGGGATCTGTGGCCTCCGCTCGTGGGCGCGCGGTTCACGGCGCCGGGGAAGGTAGCAAGCGCCGGTCCATCCGGAGCCGCGTCGGCCCCGGAGAGGGGTGTCGCGCGCACAGGGGTTGGCCCTCGGAAGAGGAGCGTTACCGGGGCGTCAATTGCATCGGGGGGCCCCGGCTGCTTGCCGCGCGGCAGAGGAAGAGGGCCGCAGCCGTCGGGGCGCCTGCTCAGGTGAGCGGCAGGGCGCCCCCGGCGTTCAAGACGTCCTCGCCGAAGCTCTTGACGTCTTCGAAGCCCATGTAATTGAAGCAGCTCACGAGCATGTCGGCGAACGAGCGATCGCCCCGGAAGTCGACGAGCCGCCCGCGCCGGAAGTGGTCGTGAGCTTTGCCCGCGAAGACGACCAGGCTGTCCTCGATGCTGTGGGTGTCGCCCTGCCCGAGCTCGTTCCAGTGCACGACGAGCGTATGATCCCAGAGCGTGCCGTCGCCGTCGCTCGTGTTCTTCAAGATCTCGTAGAGCTTCGTGTTCTGCTCCCAGAGGTGCTTGTGGATCTTGCGCACGTCGGCGAACGCGGCGGCGTCGCTGTTGTGCGAGATGTCGTGGTGACCCTCGCTGAGGCCCAGGCTCGAGTAGACGCGGTTGCTCGTGTTGCCGCTCCAGTTGAAGTTCACCACGCGCGTCAGATCGCAGGCGAACGCCAGGGCGCTGATCTTGAAGAACAGCTCGCCCATGATCACGTGGTTGTCGTCGGCGTAGGGGTCGAGCCTCGTGCCGAGCGAGGTTTGCACGCACGCGGCCGCGTCGTTGCCGGTCTGGAGCGCGCGCTCGACGTCGCGCATCGAATCGAGGTGCTGCTGGATCTTGGCGCGGTCCTCGGCGCCGAGCTTTGTGAGGAGGGAGTTGCCCTCCTCGCGCACGAGATCGATGGCCGACTGCTTCTTCGCCAGGCGCCTCAGCACCTCTTGCTGCGCGGCCCCCTCGCCGGACGAGAAGGCGAAGATGCGGGCGTAGGCCTCGTACGGGTCGGTCTCCGGCGGGATCGGGCTCTGTTTGCCCTCGGGACCCGCGTGGGCGTGCGTGTTCCAGATGTCGTTCCGCTTGTTCCCGACGCGGAACACGAGGTGCCGGTGCGCGACGCTCTCGTCGGCCTCCAGCACGCGACCGCCGATCGCGTAGTCGGCGCTCGGCCCCTCCACGTAACCTATCGTGGACTCGGTGCCGCCGATCGGGAACGACCCGGTGCCGGACTTCCACGGCGCGAGCGAGCTGCCGCCCTGCTGGTGGTTGTCGGCCCGCTCGGCCTCCGGCAAGTCGTAGAAATGCTTGTGCAGTTTGTTGAGGAAGACGAGATCCTCGCGGTAAGGCTCGAGCGGGGCGAGGAACTCGCCGAGCTGAAAGCTCGTCTCACCGCCGGCGCTGAAGCGCTTCGCCGTCTCGTCGCCGTTCGCCTGGAACACGAACATGATGCGGCGCGGGGAGGGCGTCGTCTGGGCGCGCGCGCGGCTCGGGCGCATGGCGTCGAGGAACGGGAGCGCGAGCGCAACTCCGGATGCGCCACGCAGGAAAGTACGGCGGCTCAGCGGTTTCATGGTCTCTCCGGGGTGATCACGGGGCGGTAGCGGAAGGCGTCGGTCTGCGTGAGCGCGACAACGAGCTCGGACAGGCTGTAGCCGCTCTCCTTGAACGCGACCGAGAGCGCCGCCATCGAGCAGCGATCGGCGTCGGTCTCGTCGCGACCGTGGGAGAAGCGGAAGTTTTGCAGCACGTAGCAGGCGCGCGCCTGCTCGCTCTGCGCGAGGCGCTGGCCCAGCTCGGCGGCGTTCGCCACGGGGCCGTCGGCGTCGCGCGTGAGCGAGATGTCGCTCGAGGTCGCGACGGGCCGACCCTCCTCGTCCGTGGTGCGGGCGCGGCCCACGGCGTCGAACGACTCGAACACCACGCCGAGGGGATCCATCATCGCGTGGCACCCCGCGCAGCTCGGCTCGCTGCGGTGGAGCTCGAGGCGCTCGCGCTGCGAGAGCCCTTCTCCCAGGCCCTCGAGATCGAGCTTCACGTCGTTGGGGGGAGCGGGCACGATCGCGCACAGGAGATCGGTGCGCACCTTGAGGCCGCGCCGGACGATCGAGGTGCGCGTCGCCTTGTCGTGCGTGAGCATCATGCCCTGGGTCAGCACGCCCGAGCGGCCGGGCATGTCGACCCTGACGAAGCCGTCGCCGCTCACGCCGTCCACGCCGTAGTGCCGCGCGAGCGCGCCGTTCACGAAGCTGTACTCGGCGGTGAAGAGCTCGTCGAACGAGCCGCTCGGGCTCGAGAACAAGCTCTTCACGAACGTGCGCGTCTCCTCTTGCAGCAGGCCGGGCAGGCGGGGCACGAGGTCCGGATACACCGCCGGATCGCGCGTCATGCCGCTCAGGAGGTCGATGTCGAGCCACTGGTCGAAGTACTCGAGCAAGCGGTCGGCCCGGGGATCGGCGAGCATGCGCCGCACCTGGGCCTCGACCTGCTCCGGCGTGCCGAGCTCGTCCGCCGCCGCCGCGCGCGTGAGCTCCGCGTCCGGCTGCGACTGCCAGATCAGGTACGAGAGCCGCGAGGCCATCTCGTACGGCGTGGGCTCGGTGACGTCCCCCGTGCTCGCCTGGCCGAGCTCGACGCGATAGAGCACGTTCGGCGACTGCAGCATGCTGAAGACGACCCACTCGATGCCGTCCTTGAAGGTGTGCCCGTCCGAGCCCGCGGTGAAGCGCTCCTCGTAGCTCTGGACCTCGGCCTCGGTGAGCGGCCTTCGGTACGCCCTGGCGCCGAAGGTGCGGATGAAGTCGCTGGCGCACTCGAGCTCGCCGAGCGCCGCCGGATCGCAGGAGACAAGGCCCGGAGCCTGCGCCGCGACGGCGGAGATCTGCTCCGCGGCGTCGAGGTACTTCTGCGCGACGAGCGAGCCGACGGTCAAGAAGCTCGCGTTGTTGCGGAAGCCGAGCGACTCGGGCTCGCTCGGGAACGTGGCGACCACCGTGTCGATGGTGGAGGCCACGCCCGAGACGCCGGAGAAGAGATCTTTCAGCGTATTGGAATACTCGTAGTTGCTGAGGCGGCGGAGCGGCGACGCGCCGGGCTGCGGCGTCTGGCAGAAGGGCGAGGCCAGCACGTCTTCCGGGGCCTGGGCGCTTCCAGGCCTGTCCCCGCCGCTCTCGGAGCCCGAGCCGGGCGGCGTGGATTGGCCAGGTCCGCCGATCTGGCCGTTGCAAGCCGCGAGGAGCGCGAGCAAGAGCGGCGCAGCGTACCTGCGTTTTGAGCCCGGGAGCTCGAAAGGCCAGCGATGCGTGTGATGATCGGGGTTCACCGTGTCCTCCACGCCGCGCCCGACGAAAGGCACGAGCTGGTGCGAGCGCCGACCCCATGGATCGGCGCTGACATGGGTTCCCGGCGCTGAGACTCAACAGCGCCGAGGTTAGAACCTACCAGAACCTGTCCGGTCAGCCACACATCACGAATCGAACGCGAACACTTTTGTCCTCCAACGACCCACTCGCTTACCCAATTTCTATGCTCTCGCCGAGTTTTTGAATCTCGACGGTAGCGGCGCGCGGCGCCTCGCGCCACGCCGCCACGCTGGCCGCCGCTGCGCGGCGCGGGCTCATCACGGCGTCGAGCTGTTCGATGAAACAGCTGTTTTCCGCCGGCAGGCCGACGGTCACGCGGAAGTATTCATCGTATCGCTCTTCGCCGAACGGCTCGAAGACCTTCACCTTCACGCCTCGAGCGAGCAGCGCGTCGTGGACCTTCGCCCCGGACCACGCCCCGCGCGCGCGGCACAGGATGAAATTCGTCTTCGACGGGAAGGCCTCCAAAGGGCGATGAGCGCCGATGGCCGCCATGAGCCTGGCGCGCTCCCTCCCGGTTTGCTGCCGGACGAACCCGAGGTGTCCTCTGTCCTGCAACGACGCCTTCGCGAGCTCGGTGGCCAGCTGCCCGACACGGTGAGGCGTCAGCCTGGCCTCCATCTGCGCCACCAGCTGCTGGTCCGCCACGGCGTACCCGACGCGCACCGACGCGAGCCCGTGGGCAAAGGAGAAGCTGCGCAGCACCACCAGGTTGGGATGGCGGAGCACCAGGTCCGTCATGCGGGTGCCCGGGCTGTCCTCGAGGTAGTGGACATACGCCTCGTCGATGAAGAAGCAGGACTCAGGGAACCGGGCGAGCAGCGGCTCGAGCTCCCGCCTCGTGATGAGGACGTTCCCCGTGGGGTTGTTGGGGTTGCAGAGGTAGACAAGGCCGTCCTGCCGTGAGAGCCGCGATGCGAGCATCTCCACGTCGAGCGCGAAGCCGTTCTCCGGACCCAGCGGGAGCAGCTCGCATCGCAGCCCCACCCGGACGCCCGAGGCAGGCACCTTGGAATAGGTGAGCCGCGTGGTGATGATGGGGTACGCGACACGCCTCAACAGGAAGCGCAGGGTCCGCATCGCCGAGCGCTTGATCTTGTTCTCGATGAGGAACGGGATGCATGCCTTGAGCAGCGGGCCGCTCCCGTTCGCGACCAGCACGTTCTCCGGTCGCACGCCTGCGTCTTCGGCGAGCGCGCGCCGGAGATCTCCGTTGTCCGCGGCTGGATAGCGCCGCAGCGCCACGTTGCCGTCATGGCGCCGCATGACGTCCGCGCACCGCTCGGAGCAGTAGGTGCCGTGGTTCAGCGCCATGTCGATGGGCGGCGCGCCGGGCCGGCAATCCGGGTCGAGGGGTGTGTCGCTGGCTGTCGCTCGGGGCTGCATGGGGTGCTCCTTGCGTGGGTTGCGATCAGGATCAAGCAAGCTTCGAGACCCGCGCGGCCATGACGTCGAAGAGCCTCTCGGGCCACAGCCGCTTGAGCAGCAGGGCCGCGAGATCACGGCGCTTGCCCACCGCGATCTCGCGCTTGCCCTTGTCGAGCCCACCCAGGATGACGGCCGCAGCCTCGGAAGGATCCATGCCGGCCTCGATGTTCGGGTCGGCCGAGCCCGCCGTGGTCCCGTCGCCGCGAAGGGCATTGACGTCGATGGCGGTCCGCACGAACCCCGGCGTGACCACCGAGACCTGCACGCCTCGGTCCGCCACCTCGGCGCGGAGCGCATCGAAATACCCCACGAGCGCGTGCTTGGCCGCGCAGTATCCGGTCCGGAAAGGAACGCCCAGCTTGCCCGCGATGCTGGCCACCGCCACGAGGTGACCCGAGCGGCGCTCCAGCATCCGCGGGAGCACGAGCTGCGTGAGCCGGACGGGCGCGAAGAAGTCCACTTCCATGATGTGCCGGTAGACTTCGAACGACGTGTCGACGCCGAGCGAGCGCTGCGAGATACCCGCGTTGTTGACGAGCATGTCCACGGCGCCCGACCACGCAAAGGCGCGGTGCACGACGGCCGGCAGCGCGTCGAGGTGCGTCGCGTCGAACGGAAGCACAAGAGCAGGCGTCGCGCACGAGGTCGCCACGCGCTCCAGGACATCGGTACGCCGCGCCGAGAGGATGACGCTGGCTCCCTCTCCGGCGAACGCGAGCGCGAGCGCCTCACCGATGCCCGACGACGCGCCGGTGATCCATACTACCTTCCTCGCAAAGCCCATGACGCTGCTCCTCCTGACGTCGCGATGATGCGGTTGGCGCCTGCGCGCATGACACGGACCGGGCACAGCGAGCGTCCGATGGCCCCGGAGCCGCGTTCGCCTCCCACCCCATCCGAGGCGCTCACTCCCGCGTCCCCGGGCTCGGGTCTCCACCATGCGGCGACGTCATCCTGATGTTCGAACATTCGTCCCCGAGATCCAGGAGGCCACCGTCGCGGGCCAGCTGCAATGGCGATCTCGAGGCGCGCGGCCGCCGGTCCGGAGGGGACCAGCAGGCGGAGGGAGGGCTCAGGCCGCCGGGCGCCATGTCACCAGGTGTCGGAGTGGAGCTCGACGGTGGGGAGGCTGCTGCTGCGCGGCCGCCCCTCCGGGCTCGACGGAGGGCGCCCGATGTGCGATCGTCGGTCGATGGCGCGCGTCGAGTTCAGCACTCATCTGCCCACGTTGTTTCCTCAGCTCGCCGGAGGCCCGCTCTCCATCGAAGCGTCGACCGTGGCTGGGGTCGTCCAGCGCCTCGAAGAGCTCGCGCCCGGAGTGGCGTTCTATATCTGCGACGAGCGAGGCCGGCTGCGCAAACACGTCAATGTGTTCGTGGCGGGGGAGATGATCGTCGATCGACGCGCCCTCACCGATGCCGTCTCCTCGGACACCAGCGTCTTCATCGCTCAAGCCCTCAGCGGCGGCTGAGCCACGCGCCGCGGCACGTCCCCGGACGCCGGCCCCGCTCGAACCACCCCAGACAGGAGCTCTCGACAACATGGTCCAGCGACTTCTCATCGGTACACGCAAAGGCACCTTCATCGCGGAGCGCGGGGCGACCGGCTATCGCCTGCGCCTCGCGGGTCATGCGGGCGTGTGCGCCAACTATGTTGCGGCCAATCCACACGACGGCAGCCTGTGGGCGGCGCTCGGCTTCGGGCACTGGGGCGCCAAGCTGTCGACGTCCCGGGACGGAGGGCAGACGTGGAAGGACGCCCCCTCGCAGATCAAGTATCCCGAAGGCGCACGGTACCTGTCGCCGCCGGACCCGGGGCAGGAGGGCGAGGGAGAGAGCCGCTTCACGATGCGCCCGGCCACGCTGCTCAAGCTATGGGTCATCGGCTTCGGCGCGCCGGGCCGCATCTACGTCGGCACCATCCCGGGAGGGCTCTTCGTCAGCGATGACGCGGGAGAGCGCTTCGAGCTCAACCGTCCGCTCTGGGATCACGAGAGCCGCGGTGGAAACCTGTTCGACGGGGACGGCAGCGGCAAGACGCACTGGTTCGGCACGCCGGCGTCCGAGGGCGGCGAGTTCGCCGCCGGCATCCACTCGATCGACGTGGACCCGCGCGACCCCGACCGCGTGCGGGTCGGGATCTCGACGGCAGGCGTGCTCGAGAGCCGCGACGGCGGCAAGACCTGGCACGGCAGAAACAAGGGCCTGACCAACGACTATCTGCCCGAGCAGCAAGCCGAGTGGGGGCACGACGCTCACTTCATCCAGTGTTGCCCCGGTCAACCCGAGCACGTCTGGCAGCAGAACCACTGCGGCGTTTTTTACAGCAGCGATGGCGCCGCGACGTGGAAGAAGGTGAGCCAGCCCGAGCAGGGCGTCCATTTCGGTTTTCCCATCGTCCCGCACGACGAGGATGGGCGCACCGCCTGGGTGGTGCCCGGCGTGTCGGATCAACAGCGCATGACCATCGGCGGCGGCCTCTTCGTGGCCCGCACGCGCGACGGCGGACAGTCGTGGCAGGCGCTCCGGGAGGGGCTGCCTCAGGAGAACGCGTACGATGTCGTGTACCGGCACGCCCTCGCCCTCAGCGGCGATGAGCTTGCCTTCGGCAGCACCACCGGCAATCTTTATGTGAGCAGCAACGGCGGAGAACGCTGGCAGGCCATCGCCCAGAACCTGCCGCCCATCTACAGCGTGCGCTTCGGGTGACACGAAGGGGGGACGCGGGACACGTTCTGTTCCGCGTCGCGCTTCGGATCGGGTTCAGGGCGATGGTCGTGCGGTCAGGCGCCACACGAGCGTACGCCACGCGCCCCGCTCGAAGATCTCCGGTCGACGACCGGCGAGGAGCGGCGCATACCGCGCGACGATCTCCGGAGCGTCGGTGGACACGAGCCCCGAGAGGATCAACGTCCCTAGCGGAGCCAGGCGAGCCACGATCCGGGGGGCGAGCTCCGCGAGCACACCGCGAAGGATGTTGGCCACGACGATGTCGAACGTCCCGTCCGGCCACGTCGTCGCGAAGCTCACGCGACCTTCCACCGCGCTCCGCCGTCCATTCTCCTCGGCGATAGCGATCGCGGCGGCGTCGATGTCGACCCCGATCGCCTCGCCGCCGAGCTTCGCGGCGCCGATCGAAAGGATGCCTGTTCCGCACCCGACGTCGAGGAGGCGGAAGCCGCTTCGCGGCGCGAACGACGCGAGCGCTTGCAGGCACATCCGCGTGCTCTCGTGCCGGCCGTCGCCGAATGCGTGGCTCGGGCCGAGGACGATGGTGCGCTCGTCGATCTCCGCGTCCCGCGGACCGAGGATCACACGAAACCGAGGCGGTACTTCGATGACGGTCGAACGGGCGCTCATGCTCGTGGAAGCCTGCCACCGCGCGGCCGCAGCGTCATCCGAGCCGCGGGGGCTGGCCGGCGGGCGGGGGAGGCTCGGCGGCGCCCGGCGCGGGCGCCGCTGGATCCAGACCTCTCCCAGCAGCGGCAGCACGCCCATCCTCACGTCGCGCGCCGCCCGGCCGCGCCGAGCCACCGCACCCGGACCGTTCCAGCCGGCGCGAGCGACCGCGGAGAGAACGTGTCGGCGATCATCGGCGCTGGCTCGCCCGGTCGGCAGGCGTGGTGAGTCGGTGCGGCGTGGTCATCGAGATCGGTGCGGCGTGGTCAGCGAGGCGGGATCGCAATGGAACCGAGATCGACCCCCAGTGTCCGTGTTTCGGGCGACCGAAGCTCGTCCGCTCGATTACGATTGTCGGTCGTGGCAGACCAAACGCGCGCCGGCAAGATCGCCGCCCTCGGCGCGCTGTACTTCGCACAGGGCATCCCGTTCGGCTTCCAGGCGACGGCGCTGCCCGTCTTTCTGCGGGCGAGCGGCGTCTCGCTCTCCGGCGTGGGCTTCGCTGGGGCGCTCGCGCTCCCCTGGGTGGCGAAGGCGCTCTGGGCGCCGCTCGTCGACCGCTTCGGGTGGGAGCGGCTCGGCAGGCGCCGCTCGTGGATCCTGCCGCTCGGCGTGCTGCTCGCGCTCACGTGCGCGGCCGCGGCGTTCGTCCCGCCGTCGCGCCACCTCGGCGCCCTGCTCGCGCTGGTCTTCCTGATGAACCTGCTCGCGGCCACCCAGGACATCGCGGTCGACGGGCTCGCGATCGACCTGCTCGGTCATGGCGAGCTCGGCCTGGCGAACGCCGCGCAGGTGGTCGGGTACAAGGTCGGCATGCTCGTCGCCGGCGGGCTGCTCGTCTGGGCGAGCGCCTGGATCGGCTGGCGCGGCCAGTTCGGCGCGATGGCGGCGCTCATCCTCCTGTCGGTGCTCGCCTCGCTCGCGCTGCGCGAGCCGCCGGCGAGCGAGGTCGAGGCGCGCGCGCGCCGCTCGCTGCGCGAGGTGTTCGCGACGGTGCTCGTCGCCCTGCGGGCGCCGGGCGCGCTCTGGGTCGTCGCGTTCCTCGGGACCTACAAGCTCGGCGAGGCGATGGTCGACATGATGTTCAAGCCCTTCCTCGTCGACGCCGGCTTCCCGCCGCACCGGATCGGCCTCTGGGTGGGCACGTACGGCCTTGTCGCGTCGATCGTCGGCTCGCTCGCGGGGGGCCTGCTGTCGCAGCGCATCCCGCTGCTCGCCGCCGTCGGCGTGACCTCGGCGCTCCGGTCCGCCGCGATGGCGGGCGAGTGGTACCTCGCCGCGGCGGGCCCACCCACCGCCGGGGCCGTCATCGCGGTCACCGTGGCCGAGCACCTCTTCGGCGGCGCCCTCACGACCGCGGTGTTTGCCTTCATGATGTCGCGCGTCCGTCGAACGGTCGGCGCGACGCACTACACGCTGCTGGCGAGCGTCGAGGTGCTCGGGAAGTCGCCTGCGGTGTGGCTGTCGGGCACGCTCGCCCAGCGGCTCGGCTATGCAGGCCTGTTTGCCCTGGGGACCGCGATCTCGGTCGTCTTTCTCGGGCTGCTGCTCCCCTTGCGTGAGCTGCGTGAGCGGCGAGCGGGCGAGAGGTGAGCAGACCTGGCCGTTCGATCCGCCGGTCGACAGGGCGCCTCGTCTCCGTCCGAGGGGATACCTCACCCCGGTGAGCCGCTCGGACTCTTCCCAGAGCCGCCGCTGCGCGCCCTCGTCATACGACCGTGCGCTCGACGCGTGCCGCACCGGAAACCCCGTCATCCCGAACGGCCCTGTCGGCCCGTAGTACTCTCCTCCCCCTCGCGCCCGGATCGACGGCCGCTCGCAGTGACGCGAGGGCCCCCATCGCGGCGCTCTGCCCGAGGCCGAGCCCGAGCCGCGAGGCGAGCTGGCTCAGTCCGCGAAACAACCCAGGCGCGCTCCGCGTGATCTCTGTATGCGACCCGCCCGGGTGAGCCCCCAGCGCGATCGTCTTCGCGCCGGCCGCCGCGAGCCGGCGCTGGAGCTCGTAGGTGAACAGCAGGTTCGCGCGCCTGGACTGCCCGTACACGGAGAACCCCCGGAACGCCCGCCCGCTCTGCAGATCGTCGAAGGAGATGTCGGCCTGCCGATGCGCGACGCTGCTCACCGTCACGACGCGCGATCCTGGCACCTCGCGCAGCCTCCCGACGCGGCGCGACGCGACGCGACGCGACGCGACGCGACGCGACGCGAGCAGGCCGATCGCCGACCCGGCGCGCGGACCCTCGCTCCCGAGGGCCGCGACCCGCCGTCGCGCCGTCGCCCGCTTCCGTGACGGGGGAAATTGAACCTCCGAGGCACAGAGGGAACACAGCGCGAAGAGGAGAGGGGAGAATTTTTTTTATCCCTCCTCTTCCCTCGGCGCCCACGGCGCCCTCTATGGTGCCTTTTGTCATGAGACCCGAGGGGCGAGCTTTGTCGCCGATGTGGTCGATGATGCGAAAGAGGATGATCCGCGCGCCCATTTCATGATATAACGAGACAGCCCTACGGCTGGCAGCTCCAAGAATCTCTCGTGACCGGGGTCGCACGACTCCTTCCATCGATCGCCTGGCCGGCGACGACCCTCACCGCCTCAGGGGGCGAGATCCTCCTGGGACCGGGGAGCTCGAGTCGGCCACGATCCGGGAGGCGAGCGCCTCGTAACGGCCGTCCCGGCGTGTCGTGCATGCTGCAAGCGCTGGTCGACGGATAGAGCCTTCCGCGAGCCGCCTCCGGGCCAAGCAATCTCTTCTCAAGCATCGTTTACGCATCGTTTACGCATCGTTTACGCATCGTTTACACATCGCTTACGCATCGAAAAAGTATTTTTGAATCCACAGCGTGCGGCAGGTCGCCGTACTGCATGGCGCCAGCTATGCCGGCGCCCCAACGAGGAGCTCTCCCATGAGAACCACCTATCCGTCGATCTCTGCGTTCGCGCTCGCCTTGATGATCTCCGGCTGCATGGCGGCACCCGAGCCGCATGACGACAACGAAGAGGCCATCGGCGAGGGCGCGGCGGCGCTCGTCTCCTGCTCGGTGCTGCCCTCCGGCGACATCGTCACGAACGGCAGCTTCGAAACGCCGAACGTGTCGAACGGCTCGTCGTCGCTGTACAGCTCGATCTCCGGCTGGCAGGCTGCCTATGGTCAGATCCAGATCCATGACCACTCGAACGGCATGAGCCCCGCGCACGGCAGCCAGCACGCCGAGCTGGACGCCGACACCTCGAGCGGCATCTACCAGAATCTCACGACCATCCCGGGAGCGACATACCAGCTCCGGTTCGCCTTCGCCGCGCGCCCCGGCACCAACGCGAGCCAGAACGTGCTCGGCGTCGTCTGGGGCGGCCAGGCGGTGGCCACGCTCACGACCGCCAGCTCCACATGGGTCAACTATACCTATACCCTCGTGGCCTCCGGCACGACGACGCGCCTCCAGTTCAACGATCTGGGCATCTCGAACGGCCAGGGGACGCTCCTCGATCATGTCAGGGTGGTCGCCGCCGATACGGATCAGGACGGGGTCTTCGACTCGTGCGACAACTGCCCGGCGCTGGCCAACCCCTCCCAGGCCGACGCCGACGCCGACGGCATCGGCGACGCCTGCGAGCCCCCGTCCTCCCAGTGCGTCGTCGTGCAGCGCGGCACCTACGGGACCGTGCAGGATGCGCATATCCAGCCCGGGGTCTCGTGGCCTTACGGCGATTACCCGTACGTCGTCACCAACACGCTGCCGGAGGGCGAGCAGCCGGGCGTGCTGTCCTTCGATCTGTCGTTCATCCCCGCGGGCGCCGACATCGACTCGGCGATCCTCTCGCTCTCGCACACGTGGAAGGCGAGCGCCGGCGTCATCGAGGTGCACCGCGTGAACGGCCCCTGGCAGGAGTCGACCCTCCACGCCGGCAACTTCTCCGGGTACAACGCGGCCGTCGAGGCCACGATCACCACCGTCGCCGCGGACGCCGTCGCGACCGCCAACGTGGCGGCCCTCGTCCAGACCTGGGTCGATGGATCCCAGCCGAACTACGGCGTCGCGCTCCAGGATGTGAGCGGCCGGACCGACATCCGGTCGAGCGAGCAAGTGAACGTCGCCAACCGGCCGAAGCTCGAGGTCTGCTACACGTCGGGCCAGTAGCGGGGATTCCAGCCGAGGCGCGGAGGGGCGCGCCGGGGCACGATCGTGCGGGCGTCCGGGGCGATCTCGGGATGTCGATCGGCATTGCGCACGGCGATCCCGGCCACCTCCTCCAGGTGGGTTTGCCGAGAACCTGACGCCGCACCCCGCTTTTGATAGCAAGCGGAGCCGCGGTGATCTCGCGCAGGAAGCTCGTCCTCGGTCTCGCCGGCGCCGCCGGCGCCGCCGCCCTTTCACGGGCGCTCGCCCCCGGCGCTCCGCGCGACACCGCGGCGCGGCGCGCCCTCAAGCTGCCGATCGCGCCGAGCGGGTGGCCCTTCCCGGGAGCCCGCATCGTCGCCCCCTCCGCCGTGTTCCCGCCGGAGTTCGGGGTCCGCCGCATCTACCTCGACGCGGGCCACGGCGCCCCGGGCAACACAGGCAACGTCTCCTGCTTCTGCGTCGAGGAGCAGGACTTCACGCTCTCCGCGGCGCACGCGCTCGCCGAGCGGCTCAACGCCACGGGGCGCTTCGAGGCGCGCGTGGGCAGGACCGTCGACCGGCCGTTGCCCTACCCGGTGCGCGTCGAGGACGCCGCCCGGTGGGGCGCCGAGGCCTTCGTCAGCCTGCACTCGGACGTGCGCGGCAAGATCGACACGTGGTCGCCCGTGAAAGGCCGCACGTGCCCGCTGAGCCTCGCCGCGCCGGGGTTCGCGGTGCTCTGGTCCGACGAGGGGGACCCGGCCCTCGGCGCCCGCCGGCTCGCCCTCGCCCGCGCCTTCGCCCGGCGCATGGAGGAAGCGGGCCTCCTGCCCTACAGCGGCGCCGGCTACAGCGGCCTGTACTCCCCGGACGCCGCCCAGCCAGGCGTCTTCGTCGACCGGCGGCCCCAGGAACAGCGGATCTTCGTCCTGCGCCGCCCCTCGATGCCCTCCATCCTCGTCGAGACCCACCACGCGCTCGACGCCCGCGAGGCCACGCGCTGGAGCGAGCCCGCCACGCTCGACGCCTTCGCCGCCGCCGCCGCCGCCGCGCTGGCCGACGCGCTCGGCGGCGAAGGCGCGCAGGCCTCCCAGCCGCCCACCTGAGGCGCGCGCCGTGGCCAGCGCGCCCCCCGTCCCGGCTGCCGAGCGGGCCGGGCGCTTGACTTCCCGGGGGGACATTGGGGCTTTTGATCCGAATGGGCCGTCTCCGGAGCGACCCGTTCACGCGGGTCTCCGGCGTCGACAAGGTGGTCGTCCCGGATCCGCGGCTCGAGGAGGAGAGCTGCCAGACCGCGAAGCTGCACACCTGATGGGGCAGTTCCCCCAGCTGCTCGGCCTGCCCGGCGTCGCGCAGCGGCCTGTGCTCGGCGAGCCCGACGAGGGCGGATAAATGAGGACGTCACCGGCGGAGGAGATCGGCTTCGGTGGCCGCCGCGCGAGTCTGCGCGGTCATCCCACGCGCTCCCAGGCCTCCTGGTCGAGCGCCGGGAAGGTGACGAGGCACGCGCCCGCCTCGATGCCGTCGAGCCGGGCGCGGCCCTCGGCGTCGAGCGACCCTTCCCGGACCGAGCCGTCGGGCAGCTCCACCCGGTAGCGCTCGCGCGGGATGGGCTTGTCGTCCTCGCCGATGAGGCGGATCTCGATCCAGGTGAGCTCGGTCCTCGGCGCGCGCGGGGTGGCGCCTTCGGGCGCCTGGTCCTCGACGCTGGTCGCGTCGCCGCCGTAGGACGGCAGCCAGGGGAGGGGCGCCTCGCGGAGCCGCACCCGGCCGCTCAGCAGCAGCCGGCTCAGCGTGTCGAGCACGTCGGCGTCGGCCAGGCGGTGGACGGCGCCGGCCGGCGCGGCGTCGTCGAGCAGCCGCCGGAGCGCCGGGCGGTTCTGCGGCTCGGCGAAGAGCTGGCGCAGCGAGGCGGCCGCCCTCGCGCGATCGTCGAGCCGGTCAGCGCCGCCCTCGCGGCGGTCGGAGAGCTCGATCGCGAAGCGCCGCGGACCCAGCGATAGCAGCCGCTTCAAACCACCATGCTCCTTCCCGGGCTCGCGCGAGCGTATCAGCCTGCCCTCGCGCAAGGAAGGCCCCGACGTGAGGGGCGATCCGAGGCGGGACGCGCGATCGTCAGGGCAGGGCGCCCGCTTCGGCCATGGCGGAGAGGAACGCGTCGCCGAGGCCCGGGGGCTCGGCGGCGAGCTCCGGGGGCAGCATCGGCGGGGCTGCCGCCGTGGGCATCGAGGGCGCAGCGGGCGCGGGCGCCGGGAGCGGCGCGGGCGCCGGGAGCGGCGCGGGCGCAACCGGAGGGCGCTCGGGCGGGGCCTCGAACGGCGTCGCCGGCCCGCGCGCGGGCGGGCTCAGCGCCTCCACCGTCCCCTTGAGCGGATGGTCCTCGATCACGGGCGCCCGCGGCAGCGCCGGGCTGGCCTGCAGCGTGGCCGGAGGGCGCTCGGGCGGGGACTCGAACGGCGTCGCTGGCCTGCGCGCGGGCGGGTCCAGCGCCTCCACCGTCGCTCTGAGCGGATCGTCCTCGATCACGGGCGCCCGCGGCAGCGCCGGGCTGGCGGGCAGCGCGGCCGGAGGGCGCCTGGGCAGGGACTCGAAGGGCGTCGCCGGCCTGCGCGCGCGCGCGCTCAGCGGCTCCACCGTCCCCTCGAGCGGATGGTCCTCGACCTGCCCCACCACCGGCGCCGCCCCGGCGGGCAGCCGCAGCGTCGCGCGCAAGGACGCCGCCGAGAGCGGCGACGCCGTTCGCCCCGCCTCCTGCACGAAGGGGTCGACCCACCGCAGCGCCTCGCCTGGCAGCTCCACGCCGGCCACGACCCGGAGCGCCGCGAGATCCTCGTCACCCACGGCCGCGTGCCCTCGCCACACCACCGAGCAGCACCGCCGATCGGCGTCGATCTGCAGGGTATCGGCCCGCAGGGACAGCGCCGCTCCCTCGCGCGGCGCCCGCTCCTCGCGCCGGTACAGCCGCGCGACGCCCCGCGCGCCCGCGAGCTGCGTCCGCAGCCGCGGGCGCTGCGCGAACATGCCGCCCAGCACCACCCACTCGTCCCCTCGCAGCCTCTCCATCCGCTGCTCGGCCGGCGCCGCCTGGAAGTACCCCCAGTCGAGCCCCTCGGGCACCTCCAGCGCCACGCCCTCGAGCCGACCGGGATCCGCCGTCCCGAGCAGCGCCTCGCGCCGTGGCCAGCGGCGCGACAGCGGCCCCATCCCGTCCACCCGCACGCGCCTCGGCCCCTCGCCCCCCGGCGCGGGCCCGTCGAGCGTCACGCAACGGTCGAGCCGCAGCGCCCCCTCCTGCACCACGACCAGCCGGACCAGGATCTCGCCCGCGACCGTCGGAGGCACCCCGGCGTGTCCGGTCAGCAGCACGTCCACCTCGCGCAGGTACGGCGCCAGATCCCCCGCCGCGCGCAGCCCCACGCCCGAGGGATCCGGCACCTCGCCCGGCACGATCGGGTCCGGCTCGCCGAGCGTCACCGTGCCCTCGGCGACGAGCCCGAACGTCGCCTTGACGACCGCGGTCACGAACCGCTGCCCCCGCAGCCGCCAGACAAGCGTCGCCGCCGAGGCGCGGCCGAGCGACGTTATCGCGACAGGCCATCGAGCGGAGTGCACGGTCCACTGGAGTACCACGCCGCGTTCTCCCGGCGCGAGGACGATGCGCAGCCTGGAGAGGTGGTCGTGAGATAGGCGCGCCGCGCGCTATCCGCGTTGCCCGAGCGCCTCTTGCTGCGCGAAGCCCGGCCCCCGCACCTCGAACACCGCCCGCCCCCGCTCCCGCAAGCTCAGCTCCACCGCCGCGGCCCCGCGCGCGATCTGGTTGCCCTCCCGCAGCGCCTGCTCCAGCCCCTCTCGCGTCATCGCCCGGCCGAGCAGGTACCGTGTCCCCGGCCTGTACTCCGCCGCGCGACGGCGCCACCAGGCCGCCACGCCGGCGACGTCGGGAAAGGCCAGGTCCTCGTCCGGATCCATCGCCACGACCCCGTCTTCCGGATCGTCCGTCGGCCCGGCGCGGAGGCCGCTCGGCGCCCTCCTCGCGAGCTGCTCCGCCGCCAGATCGAGCCCGGTGATCAGCGCGATGGCGTGACCTGCCAGGCGCGAGAGGGCCGGATCTCCTGCGACCTCCAGGAGCCACGGCACGCCCGCCGGGTCGCCCAGCGCCCACGCCGCCGCCACAGGCGCCCGCGGATCCCGCGCGGACCTCGTCAGCGCGCGCAGCCAGGTGGACGCGACGGCCGGGTCCATCCGCCGCATCGCCATGCTCGCGGACTCGGCCGCGAACGGCCCGCCTCCGTTCGCGAGCTCCCAGAGCACCGGCGCGGACGCGCTCTCGCCGAGCAGCGCCGCCGCCCACGCCGCCCAGAAGCGGCACGCCTCGTCGCCTGCGCGGAGCGACGCGCGCACGTCGGGGAGCAGGTCGACCCGCCCGAGCTGCCCCGCGGCCCGCAGCGCCCGCGCGCGCAGCCGCTCGTCACGCGCGAGCAGCGCGTAGCCGAGCGGCGCGCCGGGGTCCTCCCCGTGCGCCGCGCACGCCGCGATCCCGAGCCATTGCAGCGCCGGCGGGCACCGGCCGGAGACGAGCCCGGGAAGGAGGCGCCGCACGCGCTCGAGCGACGTCCACCCGAGCGCCGACGCGATGCCCCGCGACACGTCCGGCGCTCCGCCGCCCACGTCGAGGACCCGCGCGAGCCCCCGCAGGTCCCAGCGATGCACCGCCACGACCGCCGCGCCGAACACCTCGCCCCCCTCGGCCCGCTCGAGCAGCGCGCGGCACGCCTCCCAGCCCGCGTCTCCCGCCAGCCTGAGCCCATCGAGGTGCGCCTCCAGCCGGTCGTCGAGCCCGGCCAGATCATCGAGATCGTAGGCCGCGCTCCGGGCGGCGCGATCGCGGAGGAGCCACAGGAACGCCGCCTGGTCCGCGTGCTCCTCGCACAGCGAGGCTTCGAGGGTCGAGCTCATCCGCTGACGCCCGCGCGGTCCGTCGATCTGCACCGAGCCGCCCAGGATCCGGCGCACGCCGCCGCTCCGCTCCCGCTCGCCCGCCTCGCCATGCGCTCTCCTCTGCTCGACCCGCGGCCTCGATCGGACACGCCGTCAGTTCATCCCGATCTTGCCGCCCTTGACGCTCACGTTGCCCGAGGCCTGCACGCTCACGTCGCCGCCGGACTTCACCGCGAGCTTCTGCCCCTCCACCTGGATCGGGCCGTCGGCCTTCACGACGAGCTGCTTTCCCTGCACCACGATGTCGCCGCTCTGCTTGATCACGATCTGCGCGTCGCCGACCTGGATGGTGAGCGCTTTGCCCACGATGACGGCCTTGTTCTCGCCGATCTCGTCCCGCGCGCTCTTGCTGACCGTGACGGTCATGTCCTTGCCGACCGTGATGGCGTAGGCCTCGTCCACGCTCACCGACTTGCTCTTGCCGACCGTCTCGTCGCTCGCCTCGCCGACGGATTCGCTCTTGCTCTTGCCGACCGAGATCGACGCCGACTTGCCGATCGAGACGCTCTGGCCGCCGCCCACGTCGATCGACTGGTCCTCGCCGATCGACTCGGCGTGGCTGCCCGACACCGAGACGCTCCGGTCGCCGCCGACGTCGAGGCGCTCGTCCTGTCCGATGCTCTCGGTGTGCGTCTTCGTGACGTCGATGGTCTTGTGGCCGCCGACGATCTCGCGCTGATCGTTGTCCACGCGCTTCGTCCTGTCGCGGGCGACGTGGAGCGCCTCGTCGCGGCCGATGTCCTGGGTCTTGTCGTTGCGAACGACGATGTTCCAGTCCTTCTGGCCGTGGAGGAAGATCTCCTCGGAGCCCTTCCGGTCCTCGAAGCGGAGCTCGTTGAAGCCGTCGCCGCCGGGCGAGCTGTTCGATTTGAGGGTGCTCTTCGTCTTCTCGGCGGGCAGCGGGTACGGCGGCACGTTGGCGCCATGGTAGACGCTGCCGACGACGAGCGGGCGATCCGGGTCGCCCTCGATGAAATCGACCACGACCTCGTGGCCGATGCGCGGCAGGACGACCGCGCCCCACGCGCCGCCGGCCCACGTCTGGCTCACCCGGATCCAGCACGAGCTGCGCTCGTCCCGCTTGCCCTGCCGGTCCCAGTGGAACTGCACCTTGATGCGCCCGTGCTCGTCCGTGTAGATCTCCTCGCCCGCGGGGCCGGTGACGATCGCGGTCTGGATGCCCTTGATCGCGGGCTTCTGGGTGACGAGCGGCGGGCGGAACGGGACGTCGGCGGGGATGGCCTGGAACCGGGTCTCACAGGGCGGCCTGTCCTCGCTCGCCACGGCTTCCATGGCGGGCTCGTGGCCGCTGTGCTCGACGCGGACGAGGAGGTAAGCCTGGTTCACGTCGTCGCGCGGGTGCTCGGCGAGCGTGAACGTGCGGCCGGCGAGCAGGCGGGGGCAAGCAGCCTCGCCCTCGGCGATGCGGCGCTTCGCCGCGAGCTCCTCCAGGCGGACGCGCGCGCGCTCCCGCCCCGCGCCCGGCGCGTCGTAATCGCCGGGGTGATCGTAGATCTCGAGGTCGTCGTCGCGCTCGCCCTGCTCGGAGCTCTCCAGCGAGAGCGCCGGCTTCTTGAAGTTGTAGTCGCGCAGCGTGATCTTGCCGGGCTGGACCTGCTCGGCGTAGCGGAAGCGGGAGACGTGCTCGCCGCTGACGAGCGCGCCGAGCGGGGGGCGGAACACGATCGTCGCCTCGCCGTCGATCGGGGGGTGGGCCGAGGGGGCGTCGCAGAGCACGAGCGCGTGTGCGCTCGCGTCGTGATCGAACCAGTAGGCGATGCCCTCTTCCTCCATCAGCCGGCAGGCAAACGCCCAGTCGGTCTCGCGGTACTGCACGCAATACTCGCGGGGCGCGTAGCTCTTCTGGAGCGAGAAGCGGCGTTCGCCCGGGGCGACGCCGGCGGCGTCGAAGACCTTCTTCAGGATGTCGGGGACCGAGAGCTCCTGGAAGATGCGGCTGTCGCGCCGGTGGAGCAGGCGAAAGACGTCGGGCACCAGCACGGCCCTGTAGGTGGTGAGCTTCTTCCCCTCTTCTCCCAGCTCGAAATGGGCGACGATCCCGTGGACGTGGCGGACGTCCTCGCTGACGCTGAAGGTGAGCGACGCGCGCTTGCCGACCGCGCTGTCGAGGGCGAGCTCGCCCGCGCGGCTCACGAGCGTGATATCGAACCGGAAGAGCTCGGAGACGGCCTCCTGCCCCTCGAAGCGGACGACCCGGAGATCTTCGTCGACCCCTTCGATCTGGAATGTGTGCACGGGTCCCGCTCCTCCCGAGAGGCGAGCGCACGGGAGCGCGCGCACGCGAGCGGCCCGATGATACATGGTTCGTGCGGGGCGGTGTCGAGCGGCTTGTCGTGGGCCGGCGAGTCTGAAATCATCCTCGGTCACTGGCTGGATGCCCGCCCTCGACAACCTCACCCCGTTCGCGGCCGCCGATTTCCCCTCGCTCACCCGGGATGGCGCGGAATGTCTCGTCGTCGTCGTCGCCGGCAGCTTCGTCCTGCCCGCGCCGGGGCGGCCCGCCGCCGGGCCGCTGCGCCTCTGCGACGAGCAGCCCGCGCCGCGCGCGGTCGACGCGTACTGGGGCGAGCCCGGGGCGTCGAGCCTTCGCTATGAATCGGAGGCCGCGTACACGCGCCCGATGACGGACGTGCTGCTCCATGGCCATGCATGGACCGCCGGGGGGAGGCGGGCGGCCACGGCGCAGGTCGCGGTCCGGGTGGGCCGGCTCGAGAAGCGGGCGCTGGTCTTCGGCGCGCGCGTCTGGCAGCGAGGCAGGGCGGGGCTCTCCCCCTCGAGCCCGGAGCCCTTCAGGTCGATGCCGCTCCGTTACGAGCAGAGCTTCGGCGGGGCGGCGGCCGGCGCGTACGACGCGCGCAACCCGGTGGGCATGGGCCTCCATGCGAGCGAGCGCGACGCGCAGGGCCGCCCGCTGCCGTTCATCGAGGACCCCGACGCGCTCATCGAGGGCTGGTCGGACCGGCCTGCGCCGTGCGGCTTCGGCCCGGTGGCCCGGAGCTGGCAGCCGCGCCTCGGGCTCGCGGGCACGTACGATGCGGCGTGGGTCGAGCGGCGCGCCCCGCTCTGGCCTGCCGATTTCGATGAGCGCTTCTTCCAGGCGGCGCCGCGCGGCCTCTCTGCCTCGCCGCGGCTCCGCGGCGGCGAGCCGGTCCTCCTCGACGGCGTCTCGCCGGACGGCCCGATCGCGTTCTCGCTGCCCGTGTGCCGGGTGGTCGCGAAGTGCGCCTTCGCGCGGCGCATGGAGCGGCGGCTGATGACGCTCGACGCTGTCTACCTGGAGCCGGACGAGCGGCGCGTCTCGCTCGTCTACCGCGCGACGTTCGCGGCCCACCGCGAGCTCGCCGGGCACGAGGGCACCACCGTCCGCCTGCTGGAGCCGTGGGAGCACGCGCCGTGAGCGGCGAGCGCGTCGTGGGCCTCGGGCTGTGCACGCCGGTCGGGACGACCGAGGCGATGACGCTCGCGTCGATGCGGGCGGGGCTCGCCCGCTTCGCCGAGACCGCGGAGCGGGGCGCCCACGGCGAGCCGGTGCGCGCGTCGCGGCTCTCGACGCTCGATCCGTCGTCCACCCGCACGGAGCGGATGATCGCGCTCGGCCGCGCTGCGCTGGACGGGGTGCGGGAGCGGCTCAAGGCCTCCCCGACGGGGCGGGTGCCGCTCTACCTCGGGTTGCCGGAGCCGGGGCTGGGCGCGCCGGTGGCGCGCGAGTCGCTCCTGGCCGCGCTCCAGGCCGCGCCGCCGGGGCAGGCGGGGGGCGCGCTCGTGCTGACCGGGGCGTTCGACGGCGGGCGCGCGGCTTTCTTCGAGGCGCTCTCCGCGGCGCTCGGGGACCTGCGCGCGGGTCGGGTCGGTTCCATGGCGGTGGTGGGCGCCGTCGACTCGCTCTGCGACGCGGATTCGCTCTCGGCGCTCTCGGCGGCGCGGCTGCACCTCTCCGCGCAGAACCGCGACGGGCGCATCCCGGGGGAGGCGGCGGGTTTTGTCGTCGTGGCGCGCCCCGGGGCCGCGGCGATGGGCCTCGAGGCGCTGGGCGTGGTGCTGGGCGTCGCGCTCGGGGCCGAGCCTGCGCCGTTCGCGTCGCGGGTGCCGAGCGCGGCCGACGGGCTCACGGGCGTGCTCCGCGCGCTCCGGGGGGACGAGGCGGCGGGGGCGCGGCGCGTGGACGAGGTGATGAGCTGCCAGCCGGGCGAGTCGTTCTGGGCGACGGAGCTCTCGCGCGCGTACCTGCGCAACGCCGCGCTGATGCCGGAGCCGCTCGCGCTGCGCGCGGCGGGCGAGTGGCTGGGCGACGCGGGCGCGGGCGCCGCGCCGGTGATGCTGGCCGCGGCGCTCCACCGGCGGCGGAGGCGGGCGCAGGCGGCGGGGCGGGCGCCGCGCACGCTCGTGTACGGCAGCGCGGACGGCGGGCGGGGCCGCGGGGGGCGCGTGGGGGCCTGCGTTGTGGAAGCGGTCTTCGGGGGCGCCGACGGAGGAGAGGGGCGATGAGCAACGTCTTTGCGAATGGCCGGCTGGTCCTGCATCAGGGCGACGGCCTCACGCACATCGCGGCGCCGCCGGACGTCTGCAAGGTGCCCACGCCGGCCGGCCCGGTGCCCACGCCGTTCGTGAACACGGCGCAGGACGCGATGCTCGCCAAGGGCAGCAAGCAGACGAGCATCGCGGGCAACCCCGTGGCCCTGGAGAGCTCGGAGCTCAGCACGAGCACGGGCGACGAGCCGGGGGCGGCCGGGGGCGTCATCTCGTCGAAGATCAAGGGCAAGCTGACCTGGAGCGGGTCGAGCATGGACGTGAAGGTGGAGGGCAAGGGCGTCGCGCGCTTCCTCGACCCGGCCCTGCACAACGGCAACACCTTCAACACGGCGTTCATCTCGAACGGAAGCACGGGGCTGGCCTATGGCGACGACGCGCCGTGCGCTGTGTGCGGGGAGTCGATCGACAACCACCGGGTTCACGAGACGAGCGCTGTCGTGGAGACGCTGCTCGCCCTCTTCAAGGAGCTCCGGGACAGGTTCCGCGCGCAAGAGGCGCTCCTGCGCAAGTACCTCGGCCTCCTGGAGGAACGGCGGGAGAAGCGGGCCGTGTTCGAGCTGAAGGCCGACAACGAGAGCGAGACGTTGAAGAAGCTGAAGGACACCGCCGCATCCGCGTTGGTGGCCCTCCAGAAGGCGCCCGCGGAGGACAAGGCCAAGCTCGGCAAGGCCTACAACGACGCCAACAAAGAGGTCCTGAAGAAGGAGGGCGAGATCAAGGCCATCAGGAAAGAGGCCGAGATCGCGACCGAGGCCTTCTCGAAGGAGCTCCGCGAGATCAACAAAAAACTCGCGGAGATGTCCCCTGTCCTCGGTGAGGACGAGAAATCCGGCACGTACACGAAATCCTATATGATCGGGGCGTGTATCTGCAAGTGCGACAAGAGCCCCAAGATGCTCGCGGCCGCCTCCGGCGAGGTCACACCCGGCTTCAAGGACGCCGTGAAGGCCACCAGGACGTTCGAGCTCGTCGACGGCTTCACGCAGAGCGAACGACAGAAGAGCGCCCTCGAGAAGATGGACCGCAATGTCTGGGACTGCGCCGCTCCCAAGCTCCTCCAGGCGGGAGGCGCGGGGGGACACAAGGTCAAGACCATGTCGGAGAAGTGGTATTCGCCCCTCGGCAAGCTCGTCAAGGTCACGTACACGAAGACGAAAGACGGAGAGAGCAAGCGGGGCCTGCAGGAGTTCCAGCACGAAGAGTCGGTGCCCTCGTGCGAGACCTGCCAGGCGCTCGTCCCGGAGATGCTCTGCAATAACCACGCGGAGTGTGCCTGAGCGATGGAAGAGCTCCTCTCGCTCCTCGACCGCTACGCGCCGGGGTACCGCGGCCGGGTCCAGGGCGTCTACGACTGGCGGCTCGACGAGCTCGAGGACCGCTTCGGCCGCCCTTGCCCGGGCTTCTACCGATCCTTTGCGGTGGCGATGGGCGCCGAGGGCGGTCCGATGCTCGAGGGCCTTCACGAGTACCATCCTTCCAGGATCGCGGAGCTCTATGACCTGGCCCCATGGATGCCGCCGCGCCGCTTTCTCTATGTCTTCGGCGACGCTTCCCCGGATGGGCAGCACTATTTCCTCGATCTCGACGCCCCGTCCGGGGCCGAGGACTGCCAGGTGGTCCGCTTTCCCTTCGGCGAGCAGACGTGGAAGACGCGCCTCACCCGGCGGTTCGTGAGCCTCCGGGAGATGCTCTTCGTGCTGGCCATGAGGAACGTCCACCTCCCGACCTTCCCTCACCGCGCCGAGCATCTCTCCGCGAACGGGCCGGCGGGCGCGCCTCCGAGCGCCGAGGACGCGGCCGTGATCTTCGAGCGGCTGGGGTTCACGCGGCTGCCGTATGCGCGGCGCTGCCTCCTGTTCGAGCGGGAAGACGCGGCCATCCTGCTCTACCGGCGCCCCGACGATCCGGGCTTCTCCATCCGTGTCGGGATGCGTGACGCCGGGAAGCTGCGGAGCTTCCAGGCCATCGTCGAGGATTCCGCCGGGCTGACCGAGTGGCGAGGGGCCGCTGCAGCCAGCGCCGGCGGCGCCGACCGCCGCTGAGCCGGTTCCAGAACGCGCGCCTCGAGAGAGGGCTCTTCATCGGCCGGAGGCCGGCGCGCCATCGCCTCGCCCGCGCGCCGCCCGCGCCCCGGCCTCAGGACGCCCGCGCGTGCGGCATTTCGTCGGGCGGCTCCAGGCGGATCGTGCGGAGCCGCAAGCAGAGCGCGATCGCCTCGTCGAGCGTGCTCACCAGGTAGAACTCCAGCGAGCTCCGCACCTCGGCGGGCAGATCGTCGAGATCCGCCTCGTTGTCCGCCGGGATCAGGATCTCGAAGATCCCCGCCCGGTGGGCTCCCAGCACCTTCTCCTTGATCCCCCCGATCGGCAGCACCGTCCCGCGCAGCGTGATCTCCCCGGTCATCGCGATGTCGCTCCGCACCGGCCTGCCCGACAGGGCGCTCACGAGCGCCACCGCCATCGTCACGCCCGCGCTCGGACCGTCCTTGGGCACCGCCCCCGCCGGAACGTGGATGTGAACGTCGCGCCGCAGCAGCCGATCGAGCGGCACGCCGAGCTCCGCCGCGTGCGCGCGCGCGTAGCTCAGCGCCGCGCGGCCGCTCTCCTTCATGACGTCGCCGAGCTGCCCCGTCAGGACGAAATCGCCCTTGCCAGGCATCACGCTCGCCTCGACGTGCATGATGTCACCACCCATCTGCGTGTAATACATGCCGGTCGCGACACCCGGCTGATCGTGCTGCAATCTCCGCTCTAGGCGCATCTTCGCGCGACCGAGCAATTCCTTCACGTCAGCTTCGGCGCCGACCACAGCCCGCTCGCTCTCGCCGTCCGCGATCCGGCGCGCGGCCTTTCTCGCCAGGGCGCCGAGCGTCCGTTCGAGCTGCCGTACGCCCGCCTCGCGCGTGTATCCGCTGATGATCTCGCCGAGCGCGGCGCTCGTCACGCGCAGCTGATCCTCGCGCAGCCCGCACTCCTTTCGCTGGCGGGGGAGCAGGTACTTCCGGGCGATCTCGTGCTTCTCCTGCTCCGTGTATCCGGCGAACAGCGCGGTCTCCATCCGGTCGAACAGCGGGGCCGGGATCGTCTCGCGGAAGTTCGCCGTGCAGATGAACAGCACCTCGGACAGGTCGAACGGCAGGCCGAGGTAGTGATCGACGAAGCCGTCGTTCTGCGCCGGATCGAGCACCTCGAGCAGCGCGGCGCCGGGATCGCCCTGGAAAGAGGCGCCGAGCTTGTCGACCTCGTCGAGGACGATCACCGGGTTCTTCGAGCCCACGCGCTTGATCCCCTGGAGGATGCGGCCCGGCATCGCGCCCACGTAGGTGCGACGGTGGCCTCGGATGTCCGCCTCGTCGCGCGCCCCGCCCAGCGAGACGCGGACGTACTTGCGCCCGAGCGCACGCGCGATCGACTCCGCGATGGACGTCTTGCCGGTCCCGGGCGGACCGAGGAAGAGCAGGATCGGGCCGCGGGACACCGCGCGGCTCCGCTCGCCCTCGCCCCGCGCCTGCTCGACGCGCAGCTTGCGGACGGCCAGGAACTCGAGCACCCGGTCCTTCACGTCGCCCAGGCCGTGATGATCCTCGTCGAGGATCGCCCGCGCCCGATCGAGATCGACGTGGTCGTCGGTCCGCTGGTTCCAGGGCAGATCCGCCACCCACTCGAGCCAGGTCATCAGCACCTGCGCCTCGGGCGATGTCTCCCGTCCCATGCGCCGCAGCCGCGCCAGATCGCGCCGGGCCTCCTGCAGGATCTCCGCCGGGAGATTCGCCCGCTGCAGCTTGTGCTCCAGACGTGCCGCGGCGTTCTCGTCGTCCTCCTCGCCGAGCTCCTTCTGGATCGCGCGCAGCTGCTCGCGCAGGTAGATCTCCCGCTGCCGCTCGCCGAGCTCCTCCTCGACGGTCGTCCGGATCTTCTCCTGGGTCTCCACGATCCCGATCTGTCGGTAGAGGTGCAGCGCGAGGCTGCGCATCCGCTCTTCCGTCGAGAGGATCTCGAGCAGCGCCTGCTTCTCGGGGGTCGAGAGGTCCAGATAGAAGGCGATGTGGTTCACGAGCTCGGCCGGGCCGTACATGCTGCCGGCGAACTGCTTGAGCACGTCCTCCGGCGCGCCGCGGTGGCGGCCGTACTCGACGGCGCGCTCGCGCACCTCGCGGGAGAGCGCCTCCAGGGCGCTTTCCTCCTCTGGACGGAGGGGGAGATCGGCGAGCTCGATGACCGGGGCGCGGATCACGCCGTCGGCCTCGGTGTAGCGGGGCGCGGCCGCTCGCCGCTCGCAGTAGAGCACGAGCTGGAGGCCCGAGCCGAAGCGCTGCACCTGGGTGATGCGGGCGATCACGCCGATCGAGAAGAGGCCGCCCGCGGTGGGCTCCTCGGCGGCGTCGCGCTGGGCGACTGCGAAGATGCGCTTGTCTTCTCCCTCCATCCGGAGGGCGGCCTCCACCGCGCGGAGCGTCTTGAGCCGTCCGACCGTGATGGGCGTCGCTATCCCAGGGAAGAGCACGGTGTCGCGCAACGAGAGCACGGGCAACGATCGGCGCTCGGACATGGTCCCGAGCGTCGTGCGAACCTCATGCCACGGAGGACCGTACCGAAAACTCCTTTCGGCGCGGAAGCATCGAGAATCGTGGTCAGTCGCGCGCGGAGCGGTGGTAGGGTCCGCTCCCGATGCCCGCGGACACCTTCACGTTTCAGGCGGACGACGGTCGAGAGCTCTTCGTGTACCGCTGGCTCCCGGACGAGGGCGCGCGCGGCATCTTCCACATCGCCCACGGCATGTCCGAGCACGCGGGCCGCTACGCGCGCCTCGCGCAGGCGCTCTGCGCCGCCGGGTGGGCCGTCTACGCGAACGACCACCGCGGCCACGGCAGGACGGCGCGCGGGAGCGGCGAGCTCGGCTTCTTCGCGAGCGAGGGCGGGTTCCAGCGGGTCGTCCGCGATCTCGCGCAGCTCATCGCCCGGGAGCAGGAGGCGCACCCGGGCCGGCCGGTCGTGCTCTTCGGCCACAGCATGGGCTCCTCGCTCGCGCAGGAGTACCTGATCGAGCACGGGGGCGCGATCCAGGGCGCGGTGCTCTCGGGCGCCTCGGGCAAGCCGAGCGCGCTCGTGGACGCGGGCCGGCTCCTCGCGCGGGCGGAGCGGCGGCGCCTGGGCGAGCGCGGCAAGAGCCGGGTCCTCCAGTCGATGAGCTTCGACGGCTTCAACAAGCTGTTCGCGCCGACGCGCACGTCCTTCGACTGGCTCTCTCGCGATCGCGCCGAGGTCGACGGGTACATGGCCGATCCCCACTGCGGCTTCCCCGCGACGACGTCGCTGTGGGTCGACCTGCTCGACGCGATGGTGGAGATCGCGCGGCCCGAGCGGCAGGCGCGGATCCCGAAGGATCTGCCCCTCTACGTCTTCTCCGGCTCCCGCGATCCGGTCGGCGGTCCGCTCAGGGGCGTCAGCCAGATGATCGAGGCGTACCGCGCCGCCGGCCTCCGCCGGGTGACGCCGCGGTTCTACGCCGGCGGGCGCCACGAGATGCTGAACGAGATCAACCGCGAGGAGGTCGTGCGGGACCTGCTCGCGTGGCTCGCCGCCGAGGTGAAGACCGAGGCGGCCGCCCCTGCGCGGCCCGCGCGGCCGGGCGCCGGCGCCGCGACCAACTGACGGCGGAGGGCCGGGATGGGCAGCAAGGGGCGGCCGTACCGCACGCTCACGATCGATGGCTTCGAGGTGCTCATCGGCCGCGGCGACGAGGACAACGACGCGCTCACCTTCGAGGTGGCCGAGCCGCACGACCTCTGGCTGCACGTGGCCGGCGGCACGCCGGGCAGCCACGTGATCGTGCGCAATCCGGAGCGCGTGGAGGTCCCGCGCGAGGTGGTCGAGCGCGCCGCCGCGGCCGCCGCGTGGTACTCGAAGGCGCGGGGCGCCGCCAAGGTCGAGGTCCACGTTTGCCGCGTCGCCGACGTGAGCAAGCCGCGCGGCGCCCCTGCCGGGCTCGTGCAACTCGCGCGGTGGAAGAGCGTGCGCGTGCGGCCGGAGATCCCGGGGCGCGAGCCGGGGTGAGCTGAGCGACGGCGGCTCGACCTGCTTTGCACGACCGGGCCAGGTAACTCTTACCTGATGCCGGCAACTCCTGCTCCCGGCGGGCGCCCTCTCGGCGCGCGCGGCGGCGAGCCTCTCGGAGCCAATGTGGGCTTTGCGATGACCTACCGGCGCTGACCCCGCCGTTTTTCATCACGGAACCAGCGCGCTCCAGGAACACTCATGGACATGAAGCGCTCCTCGTTTTTCGCGCAGGCTGCTCTCGTCCTCCTCGCGTGCGCCTGCGGTGACGGAGGCGACCTCGGAGGAGAGGGCGGCGGCGGAGGCAAGGCGAGCGGAGGGCCCTCCACGAGCGCGACGGGCGCCGGCGGAGGCCCGTCGTCCAGCAGCGCGACGGGCGCCGGCGGAGGCCCGTCCAGCAGCGCGACGGGCGCCGGCGGAGGTCTCGGCCCCCACGTCCCCGAGCCGAGCACGCCGACGCGCGGCGGGACGATGACGTTCACGAACATCGGCGCGCCCGGCGGGTGGCCTCGCCGCATCGACCGCGATCCCGGGGATCCGGCGTGCGACTACAAGGACGGCGACGACACCTGGGGCGGGCACTGCTGCATGACGGAGCATCACACGACGAGCGACAAGCTCGCTCCGTTCGACGAGGAGATGACCCTCATCATGAAGGCCATCCGCGTGAAGCAGCTCGCCGTCTACCAGCCCGGCGGCGACCCGGCCGCCTGGCAGATGGTCTCGTCGTGGGACGCGAGGCGCGGCGTGGGCTCGAACCTGCTCGTCACGGAGGGGCAGAACACGTCCGCCGACTTCACGGGCGACCTCACGAAGACGGACTGCGTCACGTATTTCGCGCAGGACAAGCCTTTCCAGTGCGGAGACGGCGAGGACTACTACTGCCCCGATGACCCGGGCATCATGCACCTCGGCTGGGCGGGCTCGAAGCTCGTCGTCTTCCTCGCTTCGATGACGTTCGACGACGCGGACGTCGAGAAATGCGATGGCGGCGGGCAGGGCCACCCCGGCCCGTGGGTCGCGTTCGTCGCGTCCGAGCTGATCCGCGACGGCGGCCGCAAGTGGAACGGGCTCTGCAACTGCTACTCGAAGACGGGCACGGTCGGCGACGGCTGCGGCGAGATCAACGTCTTCGAGGTCGTGATGGACAACAACGAGTACAGCAATCGCGAGTTCATGAGCACCGGCGTCCGCTCGTACCAGGAAGGGCACGTCGGCGGCAGCGTCTGCGGGGCCGGCTGTGATCGCGACGCGCTCGCCGAGGACGTGGAGGTCGTGGACGCGTGCGCGCAGGAGGCCTACGACAAGGGGCCTGTCATCGAGGCCGGCGGGCGCTCGGACGGCTGTCCGACGTGGCGACGGCCCATCGGCGATCGCTACTTCATGATCCTGCTCGACGAGGCGCGGCGCGCGATCCAGGTCGCGGTCATCCACCCCGAGCGGATCCCCTCGGCCGCCGCCGAGATGCTCCCGGATCTGCCGGGCGGGCTCTCGCGCGACGCGATCGACGCCATGCTGTCGATGCGCCTGCCGGAGTGAGCCCATGAAACCGAGCAACGCCAGCGACATGAAGTGAACGTTCGGCAAGGAGCTCTCGATGGGTACGCGTCTGATTCGTGGTTCCCTGGGTTCGGGTGCGGCGCTTCTGTTCATCGTCGCGGCGAGCCCGGCGGCCTCGGCGGCGACGCTCCCGGTCGGGCCCGGCGAGACGTACGCGACGCCCTGCCAGGCCGTGTCGGCGGCGGCGGACAACGACGTCATCGAGATCGACGCGGCCGGCAGCTACGACGGCGACGTCTGCGCGATCCCCGGGAACGGCCTCACCCTGCGCGGCGTGGGGGGACGCGCGAAGATCGACGCGGCCGGGAAGAGCTCCGGCGGCAAGGCGATCTGGGTCATCCAGGGCGATGACACCGTAATCGAGAACATCGAGTTCAGCGGCGCCACGGTGCCCGATCAGAACGGCGCCGGGATCCGCCAGGAGGGCGTGAACCTCACGGTGCGCGGGTGCTACTTCCACGACAACGACGACGGCATCCTCGCGGGCGACAAGCAGGGGAGCACCATCCTCATCGAAACCACCGAGTTCGCGAACAATGGCTTCGGGGACGGGCAGTCGCACAACGTGTACATCAACCACGTCGACAAGCTCGTCTTCCGGTACAACTACTCGCACCACGCGAAGATCGGCCATCTGCTCAAGACGCGCGCGCTCGAGAACCACATCCTCTACAACCGGATCACGGGCGAGGATGGGAACAACAGCTACGAGATCGACGTGCCCAACGGCGGCAAGACGATCCTCCTCGGCAACCTCATCCAGCAGGGCCCGAGCACCGACAACGGCGGGATCATCACCTACGCCGTCGAGGGCGCCTCCAACCCGAGCCAGTCGCTCTTCGTCGTGAACAATACGTTCGTGAACGATCGCCAGAGCGGCGGCACGTTCATGAACATCGCCACCGGTGTCGCGCCGGCGATCGTGCGCAACAACCTCTTCGTCGGGCCCGGGACGATCGTCACGCAGGCGGATGCGGTGCAGGAGGGCAACGTTCAGGGGGACGCGATGTTCGTCGACCCGGCGGGCTTCGACTACCGCCTGCGGGCGGGCTCGCCGGCCGTGGACAAGGGCGTCGCGCCGGGGCAGGCCGAGGGGTTCGAGCTGACCCCCAGGCACCACTACGTGCACCCCGCGGGCGCCATCGGCCGCAGGACGGTGGGCACCATCGACGTCGGCGCTTACGAGCTCAACGGTGATGTCGAGGGCGGCGGCGTGGGCGGCGGCGGCGTGGGCGGCGGTGGCGGTGGCGTGGGCGGCGGTGGGCCGGGCGGGGGCACGCCGGGCAGCGGTGGCGCAGGGGGCGAGACCTCGAGCGGCGGCAACGACGCCGATGCGGGCGAGGACGGTGGCTGCGGTTGTCGCGCGGCCGGGTCTGAGCGCGGTGCGGGGGCAGGCTGGCTCGCGTCGGCTGCGCTCACGTCGATCGCCGCTCTCCGCTCGGCGCGCAGGCGCCGCCGCTGATCCGATCCCTTTCCCCTTTCCAGAAATCATGCCGCCGGAGGCGGTCTTCGCCTCGAGCGCGAAGCGTCGAGTCTATTTTCTGACCGTTGAATGTGCAAAGTGCAGCTTCCACTCATTCCCAACTTTTTTGAAGATCGCGCTCTCCAGCCAGTCGCGCGTAAGTTGGCTTGAGTCATTCGTTACAAATTCACCGTGATTGAAATAGACTGCGGTCCCTGAGTTGTTGTCGACGTTGATCTTGAAATTGTCGAATGAGTAGTCGGCTTTGACTATCGGGGACTTCTTGATGATATCGATCAGGCCATCGTGGTCTATGACTTTTCCGTTCTCGAATAGGATAAAGTCAGGCGTTGTCAGCGCTCTCATTCGTGCAAAGTCCTTTCGGCTGATGCAGTCGAAATATGCTTCGATCACCGCTTTCAGCTCTTCGGGACTATCAGGTCTATTTGGCTGACAAGCGGATAGCGTTCCGGCAAGAGCCAGGAAAATGCATGCTTTTTTCATGGAGAGCGTCGACCTCTTTGCTGTCACTGACCTGAGGAATCCCCTCAAATTTTCGGTAAATTCACGTGAAGACAGGGAGACGGGAAGCGAAATCTCTGGAAAACATTCTTGCTTTCCCGCCTTCATGTTCGGTTTCTCGCTGGAAACGAACACAGAATGAGGGGATTTGTCAGCCAAGGCCCCTCAGGGGATCTGCACCTCGGTGGAGCCGACTTTCTCCGGATCGTTCGGCTCGTTGAGGTTGTCCCAGCGGCGATACAGCGCGACGTTGACGGTCCCCTCGCTCAGGCCCTCGATCGCCATGCCGACGTCATAGCGGCAGTCGCACCCGGCCACGGCGCCCGGATCCATGTCCGCCGGCTGCACGAGCACGTCCACCCTGCCGCCGGCCCTCCGGACGAACCCCTCCACCTCCTGCTCGCAGCGAAAGTGCGCAGCGCGGTACTCGAGGCGAACGGCGCCGCGCTCCGCCGTCGCCAGGAGCGCCTCCTTCACCGTCTCGTCGTACGCGCTCGCCGTGCACTCGCTCTGGGTGAGGCCCTCGATGGCCTCCGCGTCCTCCCAGCCCTCGGGCAGGTCGGCCCCGCCGCAGCCGACCAGCAGGAGCGCTGCGACCATCCATCTCGTGTTTGGCATCTCGTTCCTCCGGCCAGCGCTTGTTGCAATGCATGTACCCGTCGCGTTCCTGCAAGGGCGCAGGCCGCGGCGGCTGACGTGGCGTGACATCGGCGTCCCGGGTGTGCCAAGGCCGCGTGCGCGCGCTGGCGCGGAGGACGACCTCCTCCGCTCCTGCCGACCCGACGGCACCCAGCGTGGAGCAGTCCTTCTGCGGATCGTCGCCACCCCCGCCCGGCCCCGCCGCCGGCGCGACCCGCTGGACGCGCGAGCGAGGCGCCGCCGGAGCCGGGGAGCGTCCCGCGAGGGGACCCTCACTTCGTGTAGCGCTTGTCGAGCTTCCTGAGCTGGCTGGTGAAGCCGGCTTTCTGCATCTCCGTGAAGTGCGGATCGTGCATCGCGTGGAGCGTCACGGCCATGTGGGCGCCGTGCGCCAGCGGGGTGAAGAGGACGTCGATATGGCTCTCGTAAGCCTCGACGCCCGGGAGAAAGTCGATGACGCTCGTGATGGTGAGGGTCTCCTGCGGCGAGAAGGCGCTGAAGCGGGCGCGCACCTCGTGGGACGTCGGCTGCCCGCCGCGCTTCATGGCCTCGATCATCTCCGGAGCGTCGGCGATCATCGAGTAATGGAGGAGCCCGTTTTCCTTCGGTTCGAGCGCGTGGACCTCGACCCGAAATCCCTCCGGGCCCCACCAGGATTCGAAGCCGTCCTTGGTCGCCCAGAGCTCCCAGAGCTCGGAGACCGAGGCCGGGTAGGTGCGTTCTACGAGGATGCTGGCTCTTTCGACTGTCGCGTTCATTCACTTCGTCCTTTCTTGAGGCTGGTATTGCGCGCCGTTCGTCTCGCTTCGAGCGCCTCGCCGAACCGATCCAGGCGCTTCTCCCAGAGCGACCGATAGCGCCCCACCCAGTCGTCGAGCTGTCGGAAAGGCTCCGGGCGCAGCGAATAGAGCCGCTTTGTGCCCTCCGCCCGCACCGCCACGAAGCCGGCCTCCCCGAGGATGCGCAGGTGGCGCGAGACGCCGGACTGCTGAATCGAGACGCGCTCGACGAGCTCACCGACCGCGCGTTCGCCGTCGAGCAGCGCCTCCACGAGGAGACGCCGCGTCGGGTCGGCCAGCACTTCGAACAGCTCCGAGCTGGGCATGCGTTTAATATGCACGTTGGTGTATATATGCGCAAGTAAATATTTTCCGCGCGGTGGGGGGCCTCGTCACCTCGGCGAGGGTCGCGCCGCGGATCGTCGCGCCGGGGTCCAGGTGAGGTCGAGCTCGGCGGCGCGCACCGCGGCCCTCGCCGGGGAGGCCCGGAGCGTCGAGGGCGTCTTCAGGGCGAGGTGCTCGCCGCGCTCGCGGTCGAGCGCCTCGTACACGATCCCGAAGCCGCCTGCCCCGAGCCGCCGGACGATCCGACGGCGCTCGGGGACGTGCGGCAGGGAGGGCTACGCGAGGTGAGGCCCCGTATCGGCGCCGTATCAGGTCGTGGCGCACGGCGGCCACCGTGAAGCGTGGCCTCCCCGGGCTCTTGACGCGGATTGACAATGCCCCGGCGGGTCCCGCATCCTGGGCTCCGATCACCCCCGAGAGGCCCTGGGCCGCAGGAAGATGCCATGAGCACCGTTCTCCATCGTCTGGATCAGTGGGCCAACGAATCTCCTGACGCGCCGGCCCAGCGCTACAAATCCCAGGGCGAATGGAAGGCGCTGACCGCGCGTGACTTCCGTGACCGGGTTCACCATCTGGCGCTGTTCCTCGAGTCGAAGGGCTTCGACGCGAGCCAGATCGGCGCGATTCTCTCGTACAACTGCCCCCAGTGGGTGCACGCCGACCTGGCGGCGCTGCTCGTCGGGGGCAAGTCGGCGGGGCTCTATCCGAACTCCACGGCGAAAGACATCCAGTACATCCTGACGCACACCGAGGCGACGCTGCTCTCGGTGCAAAACAAGGAGTATTTTCAGAAGATCTCCGGCGAGAAGGGCGAGAGCGCCGTCCCTGACAGCGTGCGGTGGATCCTCGTCTTCGACGGCGACACGTCGATCTCTCCGAAGGCGATCTCGTACGACCAGGCGCTGGCCGAGGGCCGCGCGCTCGCGCAGCAGCCGGGCGCGAAGACCTACGCCGACTACCTGGCGAAGATCGAGCCCGGGGCCGGCGCGTTCCTGATCTACACGTCGGGCACGACGGGCAACCCCAAGGGGGCGATGCTCTCGCACGACAACCTGGCCTACACGTCCGACGTCGCGGCGAAGTACTGGGGCCTGCCGTTCGCGCGTGGCTCGATGTTCTCGTTCCTCCCGCTCTGCCATATCGCCGAGAAGCTGCAGAACGTCGGGGTCGGCATCACCCAGCGCTCGACCGTCAATTTCTGCTCGAAGTTCGAGAACGTCTCGGTCGAGCTCCCCGAGGTGCAGCCGACGCTCTTGCTCTGCGTGCCGCGGCTCTGGGAGAAGATGATGGAAGGCGTGATGGCGAAGGTGCGCGGCGGCAAGGGCGCCAAGAAGAAGCTCGCGGAGTGGGCGCTCGCCGTCGGCGCCCGCGTGGCCGAGGCGAAGTACGCGAAGCGGGCGCCGAGCCCGCTCGATGCCCTGCAGCTCAAGCTCGCCGACAAGCTGGTGCTGAGCAAGGTGCGCGCCGCGCTCGGCCTGGGCAAGGCCGAGATCCTGGCCTCGGGCGCGGCGGCGCTCGCGCCGCACATCTCGACGTGGTTCCGCGCGCTGGGCCTCGAGATCCTCGAGGATTTCGGCCAGACCGAGTCGACGGGCGTCATCTGCATGACCGAGCCGGGCGTCGAGAGCGCGGGCACGGTGGGCAAGCCCGTGCCTGGCATGGAGTTCAAGCTGGCCGAGGATGGCGAGATCCTGACGCGCGGCCGGCACGTGTTCGTCGGCTATCACAAGGACGAGGCGGCGACCGCGACGGCGCTCGAGGACGGCTGGCTGCGCACGGGCGATCTCGGCGAGTGGAACGAGCGCGGGCAGCTCAAGATCCGGGGTCGCAAGAAGGAGATCCTCAAGACCTCCGGCGGCAAGATGATCGCGCCGCTGCCGATCGAGGAGAAGCTCAAGGCGGCGGAGATCATCAGTCAGGTGTGCATGGTGGGTGACGGCCGCAAGTACCTCTCGGCGCTGATCACCCTGACCGAGGTGAAGCTCGCCGAGCTGAAGGGCGGCGGCGCCCTGAGCGGCGACGCCGCGATCACGAGCCCCGAGGTGGTCGGCCAGGTGAAGGCGCACATCGACGCGCTGAACGCCGAGCTCGCCAGCTTCGAGCAGATCAAGAAGTTCACGGTCCTCATCCGCGAGTTCTCGGTGCAGGACGGCGAGATGACGCCGACGCTCAAGATGAAGCGCAACGTGATCGAGCAGCGCTTCCGCGCTCTGATCGACCAGATGTACTCTGACTGAAGCGGGTGAGCCCCGCGGGAGCCGTTCAGATCGGAAGTGGAGGAAGGAGAGGGGGCCGCCAAGATGGCTGGAGGAGAAGGGGGCTTGGCGGCCTCTTTGTGCGAGCGGGCCTCAGGGGCGATGTCGAGAATCAGCCCTTCGCGAGGTACGCCTCGAGATCGTCGGCCCCGCCGATGTACTTCCCGTCGACGAAGACCTGCGGCGTCGACGACTTGCCGCTCACCGCACGCAGCCGGCGCGGCGAGGCCGCCACCTCCTCGTAGGGCACGTTCCGCTCGTCCAGGAGCCGCTTCGCCTTGGCGCAGTAGCTACACCCGGGCTTCGTGAACAGCAGCACGTCGTGCGGCGCCTTCGACGACGGATCCAGGTACTTCAGCATCGTGTCGGCGTCCGACACGTCGAAGGGATCGCCCTCCACCTCGGGCTCGATGAACATCTTCTTGATCACGCCGTCGTCGACGAGCATCGAGTAGCGCCACGAGCGCTTGCCGAACCCGAGGTTCGCCTTGTCGACGAGCATGCCCATCTTCTCGGTGAACTCCCCGTTCCCGTCGGGCAGGAACTGGACCTTGTCCGCGTGCTGGTTCTTGCACCACTCATCCATCACGAACGCATCGTTCACGGACACGCACGCGACCGTGTCCACCCCGCGCCGCTTGAACTCGTCCGCGAGCTCGTTGTAGCGCGGCACATGGCTGCTCGAGCAGGTCGGCGTGAAGGCGCCCGGCAGCGCGAACACCACCACCTTCTTGCCCGCGAACACGTCCTTGGTGGTCACGTCCTTCCACTGACTGTCGATCCGTGTGCGAAACGTGACATCCGGAACGCGCTGCCCTTCGAGATTCTTCAACATGACTGTCCTGCTCCTCCAGTGAGCTCCTCGTTGCTATCGGAACGGCAACCGCTTGTTCAACGTCGTGCGGCGCTCCACGTGGCGCTCTGCGGCCGGCGAGAACTTAATCCCGACCTTCGACGCCGGCCAGCCGTCGCGCGTCATCTCGGGCGCCCGCGCGCCATGCTGCACAGCCCGCTGTGGCGTTTCTGCAGCCGCCCGGCGCCGGAGCGCGCCCGACAGACGACCGCGACGCAGGGCCGCTCTCCCGGGACAGGGCGAGCCGCCCGGCCGCGCCGCGCCGGCTCGGGACGCCGCCCAGGGAGGCCCCGCAGCGGCGCGCGAGCAGGCTCGCCGGTCAATCGCCCCGCGCCAGATCCACCGCGCGCCAGAGATACCAGCTCGCCGCCGTGCGGTACGGCTTCCAGCGCTCGCCGCGCCGCTCGAGGTCCTTGCGCGCCGGCAGGTCGGGCAGCTTGAACGCGATCGCGAAACCTTTGCGGATGCCGTAGTCGTCCACGGGCAGCACGTCGGGGCGGCCCAGGCGGAACATGAGGAGCATCTCCACCGTCCAGCGGCCGATGCCGCGCACCTGGGTGAGGCGCTCGATGATCGCCTCGTCCTCCATGCCGTGGACCTCGGCGAGCGTGGGGAGCTCGCCGTCCTGCGCCCTCCGCGCGAGGTCGCGCAGCGAGAGGAGCTTCGCGCGCGAGAGGCCGGCGGCGCGGAGCTTCTCGTCCGAGGCGCGCAGGATCTGCTCGGGCGTGGGGCCCTCGTGCGCGCGGGCGAAGAGCGCGCGCACGCGCGCGAAGATGGTCGCCGCGGCCTTGCCGGTGAGCTGCTGGTAGACGATCGACTCCGCGAGCGCGACGAAGAGGCTCGACGTCCTGTCGAGCCGCATCCCGAAGGGCCCGACCGCATCGATGAGGCGTGCGAGGGCGGCGTCGGACGCGCGCAGGCGCTCGACGGCGACGGCCGGATCGAAGCCGAGGGCGCCGCCGTCGTCGGCCTGGAGCGCGCCGGCCGCCCGGGCGCTCTCGATCGAGAGGAGGCGGAGCTTCGTCGTGACGCCGCCGTTCGCGGAGAAGCCGCCGACCTTGCCGCCGGCGGCGAGCACGCGGTGGCACGGCACGAGGATCGCGAACGGGTTGCGCCCGAGCGCTTGCCCCACGGCGCGCGCCGCGCCGAGCGACCCGAGCCGCGCCGCGATGTCGCCGTAGGTCAGCGTGGCGCCCGGCGGGATGGTGCGCGCGACCTCGTAGACGCGGCGGTGGAACGGGGGCACGCGCTCCATGTCGAGCGCGACGCCGGACAGGTCGCTCGCCTCGCCGCGGAGGAGCGCGACGATCGCGTCGACCGCGCGCTGCACGTCGGGCGGGGGCGGCGCCTCGCGCGCGGCGTCGGGGACGCGCTCCAGCAGGCGTGCGCGCGTGTTCTGCTCGCGCCCCTCCGGGAGCTGCAGGAGGGTGATGCCGCGCGTGCCCCACGCGATGCCGCACCGGCCGATCGCCGTGTCGAAGAGGAGGAAGCCGTGTGCCGTCATGGGGGTCGGCGCGGCGGAGCGCCCGCGTCCGGCGGCCATCCTAGGAGCGCGCGGCGAGCCGGTCTTGGAAGATCTTGCGATCCCCCCGCGCCGCCCGGCGGAAGCCGCGGGGCGAGACGCCGGCGGCGCGGTGGAAGGTGCGGACGAAGTTGGAGAGGTCGCCGAACCCGACGTCGAGCGCGATGTCGGTGATGGACCGGGCGCCGTCGGCCAGGAGGCGCGCCGCGCGGCGCAGCCGGGCGCGGACCAGGTACTGGTGCGGGGTCACGCCGAGCACCCTCGCGAACAGCCGCAGGAAGTGGAACGGGCTGAGCCCGACCTCCCGCGCGGCGCCCTCGAGATCGATCGGCTCGTGCGCGTGCTCGTCCATCCAGACCGCCGCCTCCACCGCGCGGCGGCGGTCGCGCGAGAGGGCCTCCTGCGGCCTCCGCACCCGCCCGGAGGCGACCTCGACGAAGCGGGCGGCGAAGAGCATCCCCGCCTCGTCGAGGCCGATGTCGCTCTTGCCCTCGGCGGCCGCCTGCGCGAGCTCGCCGAGCACCATCAGCTCGGGCAGCGGCGGCACGCCGCCGGTCCGAAAGGTCCCGGCCGGGGCGCCGAGCGCCTCGACAAGCGCCGGCGCGAGGTGGATGGACAGGCACTCGTCGCCGCCGCGGACGTGGTCGTGCGTGCACATGTACTCGTCGCCGGGGTGGCCGATCAGGAGCGAGCCGGCCACGAGCTCGAACGACCCCCCTCGCACGCGGTAACCGAAGCTGCCCTTGCGCACGTAGGAGACCGAGAAGCCGCGGTGCAGCTCGGCGAACGGCGCGTCGGCAGGTCCGGCGCTGCACCGGTAGTCGAGCACCGAGAGGGCCTCGCGCTCAAGCACCGTCGTGACCCTCATGGGTCACCGACTGTACCCGCGGCGGAGAGGCCGAGCAACGGCGCCGCCGCGGCCGCCTGGCGCGCCCGCGGCGGCCGCGGCGTCCCGGAGCTCCGGGAGCAGCGCGGCGGCCCCTGGCTCCACGTGCGCCGCTCCTCGTGACGGGGGCGCCCGGCGATCTCCGCGTCGAGTTCGGGCCCCTCTCGTCTCCGGGCGGCGAAGGCGGCGAGCCGTTCCCGGACACCGTCTGCGGCGGCTCCCAGGTCCCGAACGCCGTTCAGACCGTGATCGCGACCGCCGTCAGCGCCTTCGGCCTGGGTTGCGCGACGGTCTCGCTCACGTACTGAGCCGCCCATCTCGCCCGGGGAGCGCTCGTCTGCGGACGCGTGCTGAGCCGCCTCTCTCGCCCGGGGAGCGCTCGTCTGCGGGCGGGGGCTTCAGGCGACGTCCTCGAAGCCCGGCAGCGGATCGTAGTCCTGATCGGGATCGTCCTCCTCGCCGGGCTCGGCGCAGTCCGACTCGTCGCCGTCTCCTCCGGTGTCGCGGAGCAGCCCGTCGAACGGCCCGGGGAGCGGCTCGTCCTCATCCGCCTCGAGCAGCGCGTCGATCCCCTCCACCTCGCCGGTCTCCAGGTACCGCTCCCACGCAACGGGGTGATCCCGGGCGCAGAGCGACGAGAGCGCGGCGATGCCCAGGCGCACGATCGGCTTCCCGTCGGTGCTGCTGCGGGGCCGCATCCTCAGCTCGCGCGGGGCGTATACCGTGAGCTCGAGGGGCGCCACGTCCGCCACGTGGTAGTGGACGTATTCTCGGAGCTCTCCGCCCTTCTGGAGGGTCACGCGCTCCCGGTCGAAGGTCCAGCCGAGCGTCCGCACGTGCCGTTCCAGCGCCTCCTCGTCGACCGGGAACACGTGCAGATCGATGTCGCTGCCGCGGCGGATATGGCCGGTGGAGACCGAGCCGATCAGCCGCGGCGAGAACGGCGCGAGCGCGCGCATGGCCTCCAGCGCCACGACGCGCAGCGCGAACAGGCGGCGCGTCCGCTGGCTCCCTTCGGCGCGCTCGGCAAAGAGCAGCAGCGCCTCGCGGATCTCCCCGTTGGAGGGCAGATCCGCGGGCCGGTAGCGCGCTCGCCGTCCTTCCACCAGGCCGAGGATCCGCTTCGCGGCCATCCGCTTGGCGGTGAAGTACTGGTCCACGCCCTCCTCGTACATGAGGCGCGCGGCCTCGGCGGCGATGCGGGCCCGCAGCCCACCGAAGCGCTCGGCGCTCATCGTGCCACCCGCGCCGCGCGCGGCGGCGGCGCCGCCGCCGCGCCGCGCGTTGCCGGCGCCGCGGCGACCGCCGGCTCGAGGGCCTGCCGCAGCCGGAGCATGGCGCCCCCGACCACCCGGCCGCCCCGCGGCGCCCCGAACAGGCGCTTCTGCACCACCTGCTGCGCCACCCCGAGGCGGCGGGCGATCTCGCCCTGCGACATCCCGTCGAAGAAATAGGCCTCGACGACCTCGCGCTGCTTCGCCGTCAGCGCGGTCTCGACCGCGTCCCGCACCGCGGCGCAGAGCCGCTCTCGCCCCGGCGGCTCGGCCTCGCCACCCCAGAGCCGGCGATCGTCGCTCCAGCGGTCGACGTCGTCGCAGAGGACCTCCCGGCGGGCCTTGCGCTCAGGCGAGCGACTCCTTTCGCAGATCATGGGAGGGGGCGGGCTCGCCGCCGATCGAGAGCAGGGGGATGTCCGCGCCATCGAGCAGGATCTCCACGGCGGCCTCGGGGCTCAGCACGGTCGCCGCCGGCGAGCGGCCGCCGAGATCCCACCGGCGGAGCCGCGCGAGGTCCGCGAGGGTCTTCGTGCGCCGGAGGCGCCGCCTCGTCGCGCCGGGCGCGCGCAGCAGGTGCAGGTGGTGCCGCACGAGCCAGACCACCCGCGGGCAGACGAGCTCCGCGAGCGCGTCGGCCCCTTCCTCGGCGTGGTCGGCGGACGCGAACGCCTTGCCGACATCGTGGAGCAGGGCCGCGGCCCAGAGCGAGCGATCCGCGGTCTCGCGGCGGGCCAGGTCGAAGACCTGCAAGGAATGGAAGAGCGCGTCGCCCTCGGGGTGCCAGCGCGGATCCTGTGGCACGCGGTCGAGGGCGAGGAGGAGATCGAGGAAGTCCTGGTGCATCGAGGGGAGGGCGGTTGGGCCGCCCGCGGGGTGCGGGCGAGCGGTGCCTCTTCACCCTGGGGCGCGGTCACACCCACCGGAAGGCCGCGCGCGCCGGGGGAGCGGAAGGATAGCGCGGTCGCGGGGGCGAGGGGACGCGTCGGGCTGATCCCATGACCAGCTCGCCCTGTTCTGTCCGCTCCAGGCCGCGATCCCCTCGGCGCGGCCGCTTGCGCCCTCACGGGCTGTTAGCGCCGCGTCGCCCAGGTTCGTTCCTGATTCCGTGATGGGAAGAATTTGAACCACAGATACAAGGTGCAGAGGGCACAGAGGAGAGAGAAGATAGAAAAATTGCTCTCTCTCTCTCTCTCTCTCTCTCTCTTCGCCGTCCTCTGTGCCTCGGTGACTCCTTCTCTCGTGAAACCAGGGAAGTCCTTGGCCCCCTCCCCCGGTGCCGGGGAGCGGGCGATGGTCAACAATGACGGGAGCTTCTCTCCCATAGGGGGCGACCGTGTATGTTCCCGTCGACATGTGCAACTCGCAGAAAGGACACCTGTCGTTCCACCCGAGCGGCGAGGTTCACGTCGTGGCGCCCGCGCGAGACAGGTCGGCGGAGCAGTGCTTCATCATCGCTCGATGGAGCATGGCTCGGCCTGTGATCTGAACGAGCTCGTCAGGGCGGGCGCGCCGCCGAGAGGTCCGGGAGGCCGCTCCGGCACGGCCTGGGTGAACCTGCTCTCCTCACATTCTCGCACCACTGCGCCGCTGCGGCGGCTGTGGCGTCGCGGCGCGTCAGCGTCAGTACCCCTGGCTGCTCCCTGAACGTCCTGCGCGTCGCCCCGCCTTCCCAGGGTACGGACCGGCGCAGGCACGCCCGCGGGCGCAGCGCGCGTCGTCCTGGCCCCGTTGCCCCGCCCTGGCGCGGTGTCGCCCGTTTGCATACCGCCCCCTTCTGACGGTCCTGTGGAGGACCGCTCCCCGCGCCGGATCGACCACACGAAGCTTCGCGTCCTGCCCGGGATCCGGTATCCTCTCGGTTCCCCCCTCGGGAGGTGCGCTGGCGTATGAAGTTCGAGAAAGACGTCATTCTGGCCGGCAAATTCCGCCTGGAGAGAGAGCTGTCGCACGGCGGGATGGGCTCGATCTGGGTAGCGCAGCACGTCCAGCTCGACACGCTCGTCGCGGTCAAGTTCATGCGCGACGTGTATTCGGAGCTGCCGGTGCTTCGCGCGCGCTTCGAGCGGGAGGCGCGCGCCGCCGCGCAGCTCAAGAGTCCTCATATCGTGCAGGTCCACGACTTCGGCTTCGAGGATGAGGTGCCCTACCTCGTCATGGAGCTCCTGCAAGGCGAGGATCTCAACAAGCGCCTCCAGCGGTGCGGCCGCCTCTCGCTCCCGGAGACGCTGCACATCATCGTCCAGGCCGGGAAGGCGCTCCGCAGCGTCCATGAAGCGGGGTTCGTCCACCGCGACCTCAAGCCCGCCAACTTCTTCCTGGCACGCATCGACGGCGAGGATGGCGAGATCGTCAAGCTGCTCGACTTCGGGATCGCGAAGGACGTCTCGGCGGCGCTCGCGTCCGACATCTCGGCCACCGGCGAGGTGATGGGCTCGCCCAACTACATGAGCCCGGAGCAGTTCTATGGCGAACGGGACGTGGACGCGCGCAGCGATCTCTGGTCGCTCGGGGTCATCCTGTTCAAGATGCTCACGGGGCAGCTGCCGTTCCCGGGCGACGCGATCGGCCGCGTGGTCACGAAGGTCATCCTCGGCGCGGTGCCGTCGGCGAGGAAGATCGCCCCCGATCTGCCCAGCGGCATCGACGCGTTCTTCCTGCGGGCGCTGGCGCGCGATCGGGACAAGCGGTTCCAGAACGTGCGCGAGATGGTCAACGAGCTCGCGCGCGTCGCGGGCGCGCCGCCGTTCTTTTCGCTCGCGGGCGACACCTCGCTGAGCGCCGGGTGGTCAGGGCGCGGCTCCGGCGGGGCGCCGGGGTTCGCCGACCCCGGCTCCCCGCCGGTGGGGCAGCTGACGACGATGCCCATCCAGCGGCGCTCGGACCCGAACGATGTCCGCGCGTCGATGCCGGGCACCTTGACCGGCGCGATCAACCTGTCGGCGCCGCACACGGCGCGCGCTGCCATCGCGCGGGCCGCGGGGCGCGTCGCCATCGGGGCGACGGTCGCCGTCGTGGGCGTCGGCCTGGGCGTCGCCGCGCTCAGCGGATCGTCGGCCGACGGCGACGGGACCGCGACCCGAGCGTCCGCGGCCGACTCGGCGCCCGCGCTCGCCGCGCCGTCGAGCGGCGCGCCGGCCGGGCTCGCCACGGTCCCCGCCAGCGCGAGCGCTCCCGAGGCGCGCACCGCGGCCGCCCCTGCGGTGGTGCCGGCCCCGTTGCCGCTCGACCCGGACGCGGGCGCGCCGAGCGCCGCTTCCCTTTCGCCGGCGCAGGCATCGCCCGTCCCCTCCGGGGCGGCGGCGCAAAGCGCCGCGCCCGCGCGCCCCTCGTCCCTGGCCACCGCTCGGGCCGCGCCGAAACAGGCGCCGCGCAAGACACTACCGGGTGCTCGCAAGAAGTCCGGCGGGCGCGAGCCGGATTGGGGACTCTAGCCGGGTGGCTCGGCGTCCCCAGAGAGCAGGAATGCGTTTTCGAGCGGCGGTGATGGGTACGCTCCTCCTGGTCACGCTCGCCGGCGCGGAGGCGTCAGCGCAGGCGCCGCCCCCGTCGCCGAGGACGCGACAGGCGGCCGTCGCGTACGCCAACCAGGGGTGGACGGCCTACCGAGCCCGCCGGTACCGGGAGGCGCTCCAGGCCTTCCGGCGAGCCGAGGCCACGGTGCATGCGCCGACCTTCCTGATCATGGTCGCGCGCTCCTGCCACAAGCTTGGCCGCCTGACCGAGGCGCGCTCGGTCTACCAGCTCATCGTCGACGAGCAGCTCTCGGCCGACGCTTCGCAGGCGTTCCGGCAGGCCCAGGCCGAGGCGAGGACGGAGCTCGAGGCCGTGGCGTCGCGCATCCCCACCGTGGAGATCACCGTGACGGGCGCGGGCTCGGGGGGCGCGCAGGTGGCGCTCGACGGGCTGGACGTGCCGGCGTCGACGCCCGTCGCGCGCGATCCGGGCAGCCACACGCTGGCCGTCGGGGCGCCTGGACGACGCGGGCTGACGAAGCAGATCGTCCTCAAGGAGGGGACGAGGACCAGGGTCGAGGTCGATCTGGCGGCCGGAAAGGTGCGGATCGGGAGCGACGAGACCGAGCAGGGCGCGGGCGGCGCGCCGCAGCCAGCCGGCCCTGGGCGGGTCGCGGCCGACGGCGGCGCCCAGGAGGACGGCGAGCCGCAGCCAGTCGGCCCTGGGCAGATCGCGGCCGACGGCAGCGCCCAGGAGGGCGGCGACGCGGCGGATGGACGCCCGAGCTCGCGCAGCACCGCGGTCGTGATCACGGGGCTCGCCGCGACCGCCGTGGGGGCGGGGCTCGGCGCCGCGTTCGTGCTCCTGTCGAACGAGAAGGCGAGCTCGCAGCAGCTCCTCCTGGGGCCGGCCTGCACGGACCCAGCGCGCTGCCCTGGGCTCGATCTGCGCCGGTACAACGACCTGGGACACGCCAAGGCAGACCTCGCGAACGCGGCGGTCTGGAGCTTCCTGGCCGCGGGCGCGGCGGGGCTCGGCACGGCGGCGTACGTCGTCCTGACAGGACAGCCCGACGCGCGGGACGCGACGGCGACCAGTCTGTCGGTGATCCCCATGCCGGGCGGGCTCGTCCTCAGCAAGCGCTGGTGAGGCTTCCGAAGAGAGGGATCTTCCCGATGGTGCGCATCGTATCTTGGAGGTGGATGGGCTGGGCGCTCTCGGCGATCGTCCCGCTGGTCGCGCTCACCGGAGGTAGCTGCGTCTTTTTCAGCTACGAGGATGTCGTCCCCGGCACGGGCGGAACGAGCGGCAGCGCCGGTGGCAGCGTGGAGCCTTGCGGGCAGGGGGGAGGCGGCTGCGGCGAGGCGCCCCCGGAGGGCTGCGCCGGGCCGGGGAGCCATAGCTCGACTTGCCTCATCGATGATGGCTTGATCGCGCGGTACTTCCTCGACGCGTACACCTCGGATGGCCAGCTCGTCGACTCGGGACCGGAGCCGGGGCTCTCGCTCGACGTGGTGCGGGACGGAGAAACGCTCACGCTGGAGGGCGAGGCGGGGCGCGTGGGCATCCGCTGGTCGACCCTCGGCGGCAACGCGCGCGTGGAGGCCGCGTTTTCGTCCACCGCCACGCCCCCGGGCAAGCTCCTCGTCTCGAAGGCGGAGCTCACGCTCGAGGCCGTGGTGAGCGTGACGGCCGCGGCGGTCGACGGCGTGCCGTCTCGCATTCTGTACGTCGGGACCGGTACCGGAGAGCTCGGGAAGTACTCTCTGAGCGCGGGCGACTCCGACGCGATGGGCAACCGAGAGCTGCAGTTCCACGTCTTCGTCGGCTCGCAGGCGCAGTTCGTGGGGCAGTGGTTCATTCCCTCCGGGGAGATAGAGCGGTCATGCGTCCTGCACCTCGTGCTGAACGCCGCCGAGGGCGTCGTCGATCTCTACGTGAACGGCGACGTGCGGACGAACGTGATGCAGGCGCGGCCGCCCGCCGACTACGTCTTCACGTGGGCGGAGCCGACGTGGTATCTCGTGCTCGGAAACAGGCGGAGCGGCGGGCGCGCTTTCCGCGGCTCGATCCAGTATGCCGCGGTCTACGGCAAGCCGTTGACTCCCGAGCAGGTGAAGGCCAACGCCGCGACGCTGGCGAAGAGCGACGACGGCCCCGGGATCTGAGGGATCCCCTCATTTTCGTGGCGGAAATTAGTGGTCGCAGAGAACTGCTCCACGGTCGGCATGCGTAGGTCCATTGGTGACATGAGCCATCGAAATCTTGAGCTTCATGGACCTCGAAACGAATAATTGTGCCGTGCGAGTGAGAAATCGTCGTCGCTGACCGGAATATATATTGGTAGGAGGCGACCAGCGAGCCTAGCGCATGCGCCGTTGGTCCGAGCGACATCATGACGACTTTCGCGAAGAACGCGCATCAGCCTGCCACACATGACTCCGCACCTGCGCCATCTACGCAGACCAGTCGCCCGAAAGTCGACCCGAAGTACATCCAGACCTTCGTCGAGAATTTGTTCGGCGATGACCTGCACGCGATGCGCGTCCTGTCGCTCGCGAACGGCGTCGTTGGCGTCCTGCACGCGGCGGTGCTGGCCATCCATGCCATCGGCCAAGCGTATGCGAAGGTCGCAAACGTCAAGCCGAAGAGTGGGGTCAAGCAGGTCGACCGGCTGCTGAGCAATACCGGCATCGACGTGTTCCATTCCCTGAAGTCGTGGGTAGAGTTCGTGATCGGGGTCCGCAAAGAGATCGTTATCGCGTTGGACTGGACGGACTTCGAGAAGGACGATCACACGACGCTCTGCGCCTACCTTGTGACGCGGCATGGTCGTGCCACGCCGCTGGCATGGAAGACGGTGAAGAAGTCCGCGTTGAAAGGCACTCAGAAGGACCACGAATACGAGCTCATCGAGTGGCTCCACGGGGCCATCGACGAGACGGTCGAGGTCATTCTGCTCGCCGACCGGGGCTTCGGCGATCGCAAGCTCTACGACTTTTTGGAGTTCATGGGCTGGGACTTCGTAATCCGCTTCCGCGGGGGTATCGTCGTCGAGAACGCGGCCGGGGAAGCGAGGTCCGCCAGCGCGTGGGTGCCGACGAGCCGCCGCGCCACGATGCTGCGCGAGGTGCGCGTCACCGCCGACCGCGCGAAGGTCCCGGCCGTCGTCCTTGTCCACGCGCCGAAGATGAAGGAGCCGTGGTGTTTGGCCACAACGCTTTCGGGCCGCAAGGCGGGCGATATCGTCAAGCTCTACGGCAAGAGGTTCACGATCGAGGAGACGTTTCGAGACATCAAGGACAACCACTTCGGGATGGGCCTCTCCGCCACGCACATCCACAACGCCGACCGGCGCGATCGCCTGCTGCTGCTCGCGGCCATCGCCCATGCACTCTTGACGCTGCTCGGCGCTGCGAGCGAGGAGGCCGGCCTCGATCGGTATCTGAAGGTCAACACCGTCAAGCGCCGCACACATTCGCTCTACCGCCAGGGGCTCTACTGGTACGACTGCATTCCCACCCTGCGCGAGGACTGGCTTCGGCCTCTCATGACGGCCTTCGATCGCATCGTCCGGGAGCACGCCGTCTTCCGCGAGATTTTCGGCATTATTTGAGGGGATTCCCCAGCCCCGGGATGTGACGAGGACGCCGCCCGGCGCGCGCCGTCGGCATGCCGACGAGGTGACCCTCCTGCGATAGCGTCCGCCGCTCGCCGCCGAGGCGCGGAGCCAGGGGCGCCCCGCCGGCGAGCCGGCCGCTCGTGAGCGCCTCGATCTGCGCGCGCTCGTCGACGATCGGGCCGCGTGAGGTGTTCACGAGCAGACTGGAGGGCATGCGTGCCTGGTAAGCTTGCATTTTAGCGGATACGAGTCCACTATAACGGACATGCCTTCTCCGCGTCCCGTCCGGCCTGGCCCTCTGCGCGTCGCATCGCCTGCGGTCTTCCTGCTCGCCCTGCTGGCGTTGTGCGGCGTGGCGGGCTGCTCGCGCGCCGACGCTTCGCGCGCCTCCACCGCCGGACCGGAGAGCGAGTTCGAGACGCTCGAGCTCCGTTATCAGGGCAACAACGGCACGGTGTCGCCGATCGAGCTTGCGGAAGATCTCGGCTATCTCGCGCCGATCCGCCTGCATTTCGTCGGCAGCACGGTGAGCGGCCCGCAGAGCGTGCAGGCCGTGGTCACCGGGGACACGGACTTCGGCGGCGCCTTCAACGGCGCCATCATCAAGCTGATCGCGGCCAAGGCGCCCATCATCGCCGTCGCGGGCTACTACGGTGTCGACGAGCAACGCCAGAGCGCCTTCTACGTGCTGAACGACAGCCCGCTGCGCACCGCGCGCGATCTGCTGGACAAGACGATCTCCATGAACACGCTCGGCGCTCACAGCGAGTTCATGGTCAAGGAGTTTCTGTCGCGAGGCCAGATCACGCCCGAGGAAGCCCGGCGCGTCACGCTGCTCGTCATTCCTCCGGTGAACGGCGAGCAGCTGCTCCGCCAGAAGCAGGTCGACGCGGCGACGCTCGGCGACATCTACCGCGATCGCGCGCTCGAGCGCGGCGGCATTCGTCCGCTGACCTCGGACTACGAGCTCTATGGCAAGTTCACCGCGGGCAGCTACGTGATGAAGACCAGCTTCATCAAGGAGAACCCCAAGACCGCGCGGCGCTTCGTCGAGGCCGCCGCCAGGGCCGTCGAGTGGGCCCGGAGCACCCCGCGCGACACGGTGGTGGAGCGCTGCATCGCGCTGATGAAGAAGCGCGGTCGGACCGAGGAGGACTCGGTCATCAGGTTCTGGCGCAGCTACGGCGTCGCCGGCAAGGGCGGCTTGATCGCGGAGCGCGAGTTTCAGATCTGGATCGATTGGATGGTCAAGAGCGGCGAGCTCAAGCCGGGCGAGATCGCCCTGAACCGCCTCTACACGAACGAGCTCAACCCCTACGCGAACGAGCAAGGCGCGAGATAGTCGACGAAGGCGTCGATCGAGCGGCGCGCGACGCTGACCCTGGGGAGGAGATCGGGCAGACAGCCGAGCGAGAGGCGAGAAGCCATTCCTCCGCCATCGCCCTCATGCCGTTCACGCCCCCGCCGTCACGAAGTCCACCAGATCGGTCAGGGTCGCTCCCGTGGCGTCAGCGCTCACGCCCAGCTCCTCGGCCGGCAGGCCGAGACGGTTGACCCAGAACGTGGGATAGCCGAACCATCGGGCGCCCGCGGCGTCCCAGCCGGCGAACGGGACGAAGAGGATCTCCTCGCGATCGAGGCCGAACGCGTCGAGCGCCATCCGGTACGCGCGAGGATCCGGCTTGTACGTCCGCGCCCGGTCGGTGCTGAGCACGTGATCGAACAGGCCCCCCAGGCCGGAGCGCTCGATCGCGGCGCCGAGCATCCCCGGCGTGAAGTTGGACAGGAACGAGAGCCGGACGCCCGCGCGCCGCAGCGACTCGAGCGCCGGCGGCACGTCCGGCCACGCGTCGAGATCGAGATACGCCCCGAGGAGCCGCGCCCGCCTGTCCTCGCCGAGATCGAGCCGCAGCGCCCGCTCGGCGAACGCCAGCGCGTCCGCCGTCACCTGCCAGAAATCGACGTACTCGCGGGCCGCGACCCGGAGCCACGTGTACTCGAATTGCCGGGTGTGCCAGGCCTCGCTCAGCAGGGCTCCCTTGCCCGGACAGAGCTCCTCGGCGAGCGCGGCGATCGGCCGCGGGTCGAGGATAGGAAAGGCGTCGAAGGCGATGGCCCTGATCTTCGGGCCCGCCGCCGGCCGCGGCGGCGCCGGCCCGCGCTCGGCGACGCACGAGGCGGTCATGGCCGGCGGGGCCGAGCCCAGGATGCCTGTCGCGGCGGTCCCGGCCATGCGGTTGAGGAATTCACGACGACTCGAATGCATGCTGTCCTCGATCGGATCATCCGATGTGAAGCGCGCGGAATCACGCGGAGAGGAGGCGACGACGCGCCAGGGCACGCGGAGACGCGCCGGAGACGAGCGCGCGAATGCGTGGAGGAGAGCATGCGTGCTCCGCCGTTGCCCGGCGATCCGCCATCGCCGTATACTCGCCATGCATCTTTGCATGGCGCGGCGCGCTCCCGGGCAGCCGCGCCCCGCGCGCGAGAGCCATGCTCGACTGGGACGATCTGCGCTACTTCCTCGCCGTCGCGCGGCACGGCAACCTCTCGGCCGCCGCGCGCGCGCTCAAGGTCACCCAGCCGACCGTGGGGCGGCGCATCGACGCGTTCGAGCGGCGCCTCGGGGCGAAGCTCTTTCAGCGCTCGCCGTCGGGGTTCGCGCTCTCGGCCGCGGGCGAGAGCGTGCTCGGCCACGCCGAGCGCATGGAGCAGGGCGCGCTCGCCGCCGAGCGCGCCGCCTCCGGCCGCGACGCCGGCCTGAGAGGCCACCTCCGCATCACCGCGTCCGAGTGGCTCGCCGTCCGCGTCCTCGGGCCGCTGCTCGTCCCCTTCCTCGCGCGCCACCCCGCCATCTCCGTCGACCTCATCGCGGATGCGCGCTGGCTCAGCCTCCCGCGGCGGGAGGCGGACATCGCCCTTCGCCCCGCCGCGTTCGAGCACCACGAGGTCTTCCAGCGCGAGGTCGCGCGGATCGGGTTCGGCCTCTACGCCTCGGAGGCCTACCTCGCCGAGCGCGGCCTGCCCGACTGGGACCGGCAGTGCGAGGGCCACGCCCTCGTCACGATGAACGACGAGCCGCCGGCGATCGCCGATCTGTCGTGGCTGCGCGCCGTCGCCGCGAAGGCCCGCGTCGCCGCCCGCACCAACGGCCGCGAGACCCAGGCGACCATGGGGGCCGCCGGCGTCGGGCTCGTCTGCCTGCCGCGCCCCCTGGGCGACGCGACGGCGGGGCTGCGCCTGCTCTCGCCGCCGTCGCCGCCGCCCGAGCGCGCGCTGTGGCTCGGGGTGCACCGCGACACGCGCGGGGTGCCGCGCGTCAAGGCGCTCGTCGCGTTCGTCATCGACGCCCTCGGGCCGCTGCGCGGCGCCCTGCGGCCCGGCGCGCGGCCGCGCGAGACCCGGTGACGCGCGCCCCCGGCTACCGGTCCTGGCCGAGCTGACACTCCCTGTGCGCCTTGAAGGCAGGCGCGCAGTCCACGTACACGAATTCGGCGTCGCACGCCGACTCGCGGGAGCCCAGGCACTCGAAGAGCGGATCGAGCCACGCCGAGATCTGCTCGCAGGTCGTGAACGACCCGATGTGGACGATCCCGCCCATGCAGTCGAAGTACGGCGCGGCCAGGGCGTTGCAGGGGCGCGGCTCCGAGAGCAGATCGGCGCAGGCCTCGCGACAGCCGGGCTCCCGGCACGCCGTGTCCTCGAAGAGGTCGCAGAAGAAATTGCACGAGGCCCTCACGGACTCGGCCGATCCCGCCCCGCTGGAGCTCGCCGTCTGCGGGCCCGCGCTCGCGCTCGACGTCGCGTTCGAGGTCGCGCTCGCGCCGGCGCCCCCGGAGCCGTCGTCGCCGCCCGCGGAGCCGTCGAGCACCACGTTTCCGCCGCAGGCGCTCGCCCCCGCGAGCGCGACGAGCGAAGCCAACCGCGCTGAAAGCAGCGTCGTTCTCATCCCCGGAAGCCTACACCCGGGCGGGCAGGGGAGGGGCGCTCGCCGCCGGGCGCCCCCGGCCGATCACTCCACCGCCTGCGACTGCTCGATCGCGTCCTCGCGGCGCTCCCGGCGGTTGCACGCGAGCACCTTCTTGCGGACGCGCACCGCGTCGGGCGTGACCTCGACGAGCTCGTCGCCGTCGATCCACTCCATCGCCGTCTCGATCGTGAGCAGCCGCGGGCTGGCCAGGAGGACGTTCTCGTCCTTGCCGTGGTTGCGCACGTTCGACAGCTTCTTCTCCTTGATCACGTTGACGTCGGTGTCGTTCGGCCGGTTGTGCTCGCCGATGATCATCCCCTCGTAGACCTCGACGCCGGGGACGATGAAGAACATCCCGCGCGGCTGGAGGTGGTGCAGCGCGTACGGGGTCGCCACGCCGACGCGATCGGCGACGATGGCGCCTGTCGGGCGGCGCATCATCGGGCCGCCCCAGGGCGCCCAGCCGTCGAACATCGTGTTGAGCAGGCCCGTCCCGCGCGTCGCCGTCAGGAACTCGCCACGGAAGCCGATGAGCCCGCGCGACGGCACCCGGAACTCGAGGCGCGCGCGCCCGAAGCCGGGGTTCGTCATCTTCACCATCCGGCCGCGTCGGCCGCTGAGGCGCTCGGTCACGATGCCGACGTAGGTGTCCGGCGCGTCCACGACCACGAGCTCGACCGGCTCCATCACCTCGCCGTTGATCTCGCGCGTCACGACCTCGGGGTTCGAGAGCTGCATCTCGTACCCCTCGCGCCGCATCGTCTCCACCAGGATCGCGAGCTGGAGCTCGCCGCGGCCGAGCACCACGAACGTGTCGGGCACCTCGGTCGGCTCCACCCGGATCGCGAGGTTCTTCATCGCCTCGCGCTCGAGCCGCTCCTTCAGGTGACGGCTCGTCAGGTACTTCGACTGCTTGCTCTTGCCGGCGAACGTCGACGTGTTCACGCCGATCTTCATCTTGATCGTCGGCTCCTCGACCACGATCCGCGGCAGCGCCTCGGGGCGCGCCAGATCCGCGATCGTGTCGCCGATCGTGACCGCATCGATCCCCGCGATGGCGATCACCTCGCCCGCGACGGCGCTCTCGACAGCGACCCGCTTCAGCCCCTCGTAGGCGTAGAGCATCTTCACGTAGCCGCGCGACTGCCCGTCCTCGCCGAGGAGCGCGACGTCGACGCCGGACCGGGCGGTGCCCCGGACCACGCGGCCGACCGCGAGCCGGCCCACGTAGTCGTCGTGGGTCGTGTTGCTGACGATGACCTGGAGCGGCCCGTCGGGGTCGCCGGAGGGGCCGGGGACCCGCTCGAGGATGGTCTCGAAGAGCGGCACGAGGTCCGTGGCCTCGTCCTCGAGCTCGCGCTTGGCCTGGCCGAACTTCGCGACCGCGTAGAGCGTCGCGAAGTCCATCTGCCCGTCGCTCGCCTCGAGATCGCAGAAGAGGTCGAACACCTCGGAGAGCACCTCGTGGGCGCGCGCGTCGCTCCGGTCGATCTTGTTGATGACGACGATGATCGGGAAGCCGCGCTGGAGGCACTTCGAGAGCACGAACCGCGTCTGCGGCAGCGGGCCCTCGGCGGCGTCGACGAGGAGCAGCGCCCCGTCGGCCATCATCAGCGTGCGCTCGACCTCGCCGCCGAAGTCGGAGTGGCCGGGCGTGTCGACGATGTTGATCTTGACCCCGCGGTACCGGATGCTCGTGTTCTTCGCGAGGATCGTGATGCCGCGCTCCCGCTCGAGGTCGTTCGAGTCCATGACCCGCTCGGCCACGACCTCGTTTTCCCGGAAGGCGCCCGACTGGCGGAGCATGTGATCGACGAGGGTCGTCTTCCCGTGGTCGACGTGGGCGACGATGGCGATGTTGCGGAGGTCGTTACGCGGCATATATGTACAGCGGCGGCCGTGTAGCACGCGCTCCACGAAGGAGCGAGCCCATCCTCGCTAGAGCTCGAACGTTCGGCCCGCACGCCGGACGTCGCGCAGGGGTCGAGCAGGCCTCACGCGAGCGGCGCGAGCGGCGCGAGCGCTGCGAGCGGAGCGGGCGAGGTGAGCGGGAACGATTGACAGCCGGAGGGGCGCCACCTTAGGGTGCGACCGCGCTGGTGCCTGGGCGCCTGTCCAGGCTGAATAGGGAACCCGGTGAAATTCCGGGGCTGCCCCGCAGCGGTAAGCGAGAACGACCTCCCACGACAAGCACTGGCCCGCGAGGGCTGGGAAGCGGTGGACAGTAGGAAGCCGGCCCGGCCGGAGCGCTCGCGAGCCCGAAGACCTGCCAGCGCCCGGCGACGGGGAGACATCCGATGCCGGTTCGACCTGGGAGCCTCGAGGGAGGCGGTTAGGTCCGAGCCGGTGCATCTCTGCGCACGTCCCGGATCCCGAACCGCCCCCCGCGATGCCTTTCGGTCGCCCGTGGGGGCGAGAGGTCGGTCCAGCGCATCGCGCCGGATTCGCCTTTTCCTCCCCGCGGAGCTCGACACGAGCGGCCCGCCGCCGCTCCGCGCGATTGCAGCGAAGGAGGACATGAATGCTCCGCGAGACGGTCACGATCGGCCACGCACACCGCCATCCGCTCGGTCGGATGGCCGCACTGGCCCTCTTGCTGGCCGCCGCGCGGCCGGCGCGCGCCGAGGCGCCCGCGGACGGGGGCGCGCTCGAGGTCACGGTGCAGGCGGAGAAGCCGGGAAGCGAGGCCGCATCGCGCGTCTCGGTCGGGTACCGCGAGCTCGAGCTCAGGCCGAGGCTCCGGCCGGGCGACATCCTCGAGGCGGTCCCCGGGCTCTTCGCCGTGCAGCACGCCGGCGGCGGCAAGGCGAACCAGTACTTCCTGCGCGGCTTCGACGCGGACCACGGGACCGACGTCGCCTTCTTCGTCGACGGGGTGCCCGTCAACCTGGTCAGCCACGGCCACGGGCACGGCTTCACCGACCTCTATTTCATGATCCCGGAGCTCGTGACAGGGCTCGACGGCTACAAGGGGCCTTATTACGCGAGCATCGGCGATTTCGGCACGGCGGGCGCCGTCAACCTCCGCTTCGCCGAGAAGCTCGACGAGAGCACCGCGCAGCTCAGCGTGGGGCAGTACGGCATCCTGCGCGGCCTCGTGATCGCCTCGCCGGATCTCGGCGACGGCTGGCGCGCGGTGACCGCGGCGGAGGTCTACCGGAACGACGGGCCGTTCCTCAATCCGGAGCAGCTCGAGCGCTTCAACGTGTTCCTGAGGGCGACGCACGACCTCGGCGGCACCGGGAAGGTCCAGATGACCTGGATGTCCTACGGGTCGACCTGGTCCGGCTCCGGCCAGATCCCGGCGCGCGCCGTGTGCGGCGAGGGCGAGCAGGGCGGCCTGAACCCGCCGCCCTCCGCCTTCGGACAGCCGTGCATCGATCATTTCGGCGCGGTCGATCCGACCGAGGGCGGGTCGACCGCGCGGCACATGGGGTCCGTCTCCCTCTCGACCGCGTGGCGGGACGCCGACCTGAGCGCGATGGCCTACCTCCTCAGCTATCGCTTCACGCTGTACTCGAACTTCACGTTCTTCAGCGAGGACCCCGACCACGGCGACCAGATCGAGCAGAACGACGACCGCACCGTCGCAGGCGCCGATCTCCGGTTCCGCAAGCAGTTCGAGCTCGGGGGGGCGAGGTTCACGACCTCGCTCGGCGCGCAGCTCCGCGCGGACGGGATCGACAAGTCGCTCCACCACGACCAGGCGCGCGAGCGGCTCGAGGAGAGGGACCGGACCCACATCGACGAGGGCCAGATCGGCGTCTACGTCGAGCAGGACGCCCGGCTCCGGCGCTGGCTCCGCCTCGTGCTCGGCGCGCGCGGGCAGTGGATCGACGTCAACGTGGACGATCTGCGCGAGGACCTCCAGGCGACCGGGAACAGGTCGAGCGGCGTCCAGGGGCAGATGCAGCTCCTCCCGAAGCTCACGGCGATCGTCTCGCCGATCGACGGGGTCGATCTCTTCGCCCACTACGGGCGCGGCTTCCACTCGAACGACGCCCGGGGCGTGGTGCTGGCCCAGGGGGCGGCGACGCTGATCACCCCCGCGATGGGCTACGAGGTCGGCGCGCGGGTCGCGCCCGTGCGCGGCCTCTCGCTGAGCGCGGCCGGGTTCCTGCTCGATCTCGACTCCGAGCTGGTCTGGAGCGGCGACGCCGGCGTGACCGAGGCGTCGGGGCAGACGCGGCGCTACGGGGTCGAGATCGGCGCGCGTTACCGGCTCGGGAGCTGGCTCTTCGCCGACGTGGACGCGACCTTCACCCGCGCGCGCTTCCGCGTGAACGCCGGCAACGCGAGCGCGGTCGCCCTCGCGCCGACCCGGACGCTGACCGCGGGGGTCGGCGTCCGCCCGACGTTCGGCGCGTTCACGCCGTTCGCCGCGCTGCGGGTCAAGGCGATCGGCGCGCGGCCCGCGACCGAGGACGAGTCGCTCACCGCCGAGGGGTTCACGGTCGTCGACGCGAACGCGGGGCTCCGGTGGAGGAACGTCGAGGCGGCCGTGGACATCCAGAACCTCCTCGACACGACGTGGCGCGAGGTCCAGTTCGCGAGCGACTCGCGGCTGCCGTACGAGCCGGCTGCGGTCACCGGGATCCACTACTCGCCGGGGTGGCCCTTCACGGCGATCGGGCGGGCGACGCTTCATTGGCAGTAGCCCCAAGGCGCGCGCCGTTGCGATGGCGCGCGCCCTGCGCTTCCATGCCGCCCTCCCCGTGAGCCCCCCGCCGCCCTCCCAGCTCCGCGCCCCGCGCGCGCCGCGCGCCCGCGCGGAGCTCGTCGCGACCGGCTGGGAGCTGTTCTCGGCCCTGCTGTTCCTCTCCGCCGTCGTCCCCGCGGCCCTCACCACGCCGTGGCCGGCGATCCTCCTGCTCGCCTCGATGGCCCTCTCGGCCGCGCTCTCGGGCGTGCTCGTCCGCCGCGGCGACCGCGGCTTCGCCATCGCCGCGGCGATCCGCACCCTCTCGTGGCCGCTCGCGGTCTCGCCGCTCGCCTTCCGGGGCGCCCCCACCGCGCCCTCCTCCTGGCCGGGTCCGCTCGGGATCGGCCACGCGACGCCCCCCTCGTGGCTCGGCCTCCTGGTCACGGCCGTCGCCTTCGGCGTCATGGCCGGCGGCATGCGCCGCGCCATCTACCGCAGCCTGCTCCGCGCCGACGCGGCCGACGGCGGCGCCTCCGAGGCCGACTCGGCGCGCGCCCTCGCCGCGGCGCTCCGGCCGAGGCTCGCCGAGTCGGCGACGGCCGCCGGCATCGTCGGCGGGCATGTCATGCTGCTCTTCTGCGTCGCGTTCCTCCGCACCCAGAGCCAGGTCGTGTTCCAGGCGTGGTTCGAGGTCGTCCCCCTCCTCGCGCTCTCCGGCACCCTCGGCTTCACCCTCGCCGTCCGCCCGGCCACGCGCCCGATCGTCGCCGCCCTCCGGGCCGGCCCGTCCGGCGACCGCGCCCTGCTCGGCCGCGGCCTCACCCGCGCCGAGCGGCTCCCCGACGTCCTCGCTTCCCTGAACTTCGCGCTGTGGCTCGGGTGCACCGCGATCGGCATCGCCTACGTGCGCCCCGGCGCCACCTTCAGCCCCGGCGCCACCTTCAGCGTCGCCGACGCGCTCATGCAGCTCGGCTTCGGCGCGCTCTTCGCCTTCGGCGTCTCGTTCTACCAGCGCGCGTGGCACAAGGACTCGGTCGCGCGGGCGGTCGACCTCCTGCGCGCGTGGACGGGCGCGCCCGAGCGCGGCGGCGCGGCCCCGATGCCCCTCCGGCGGCGCATGCTCCGCGACTTCGGGCTGCCGCTCCTGTTCACGGGGCTCCTCTCGCTCTTCTCCTCGATCGGCCTCTACCGCGCGCTGGCGACCGGCTCGTCCTTCGACGAGGACTTCAACGCCATCACCGCGCTCTTCGCCTCGTTCTCCCTCCTCGTGCTCGCCGCCCTCGGCGTCGTCGCGCGGGCGGCGCGCGAGCTGTCGCGGCCGATGGCGCAGCTCGCCCGCGCCGCCGACGAGGTCGCGCGCGGCGAGCTCGACGCCGCGGTGCCGCGCCTGTCCGGGCCGAAGGAGGTCGTGGGCCTCGGCGAGAGCGTCGAGCGCATGCGGCAGGCGCTGTCGCGGACGATCGCCGAGCTCGAGGGCGAGCGCGCCGGCCTCGAGGAGAACGTCGCCGCGCGCACCGCGGAGCTCACGCGCGCCCTGTCCGAGCTGAAGCGGGCGCAGGCCGCGCTCATCCATGGCGAGCGGCTCGCCTCCATCGGCGAGCTCGTCGCCGGCGTCGCGCACGAGATCTACAACCCCCTGAACGCCATCGCCGGCGCCGCTCAGCCGATCGAGGAGCTCGCCGCCGAGCTCCGCGCCGTCCTCGACGCCTACCGCGCCGCCGAGCGCGAGCTCCCGGACGACCGCCGCCGCGCGCTCGAGGCGCTCCGCGCGCAGCTCCAGACCGAGGCGGCGCTCGACGATCTCGTCGGCATCTCCACGCTCGTCCACCGCGCGGTCGAGCGCAGCGTCCGCATCGTGACGAACCTGAAGAGCTTCTCGCGCGCCTCCGGCGAGCCGCTGCCCGTCGATCTGCACGCCGGGCTCGAGGAGACGCTGCTCCTGCTCGGCCCGCGCCTCCGACAGGCGCGCATCGAGGTGATCAAGCGCTACGGCGAGCTGCCGCTCGTCACCTGCCAGAGCGGAGAGATCAACCAGGTGTTCATGAACCTCCTCGTCAACGCCATCCAGGCGCTGGAGGAGGCGAGCGCCGCGCCGCCTGCGCGGGCCTCCGCCCCGCCGGCCGGGGCGGAGGGGGCGGGCGAAGGCGAAGCGGCGCCGGGCCCGCCCGGCGCGCATGCGATCTGCATCGAGACCTGGCTCGACGAGGACGAGGACATGGCGGCCGTCGCGATCTCCGACAGCGGCCCGGGCGTACCGCCCGACCTCGCGCAGCGCATCTTCGATCCGTTCTTCACCACGAAGCCGCGAGGGCAGGGGACGGGCCTCGGGCTCTCGATCTCGACGGACATCGTCCGGCGGCACGGCGGCACGCTCGCCCTCGTCGCCGCGGATGGCCGCGCTGGAGATCTGCGCCATGGCGAGCGCGCCGGGGCGCGCTTCGTCTGTCGCTTGCCCCTCGATCCTCGCCCGGGGAGCGCGCGTCTGCAAGGCGATGCGCCCCCGCCTGCGCGGCCGTCTGCAGCCGGCTGCCCGCCTGCGGAGGCTTGCCCGCCTCCACCGTTATCCGTGGACGCTCGAATGCGCGCAATCGGCGCCGGTCTCCCACCCCACCTCCACGCGGAGCGCGCTCCAGATTCCTCCCCAACCGGACCGCGGGCCCATAGACCGGCTGTTTCAAACCGGATACCTTCAGCGAGCGATCCGACTCACCGCACAGCGCAATAAGCCCCCTGAGAGACGCGAACCGCCCTTCTGGGGAGCGCTGAGGAGAAACGAAGGCACCATGGAGCGCGCGATTCAGCGACCGGCAGGTCCCAAGGCTTCGAGCACCGATCCGTTGATCGGCAAGGTCGTGGCCGGCAGGTACCGGCTCGAGGCACGGCTTGGCGAAGGCGGCATGGGCGTCGTTTACCGCGCCCGTCACGTGCTGATCGACCGGGTCGTCGCCCTGAAGCTCATCCGGCCCGATCTCCGCGGAGAGACCCATCTCCGCGCGTGGATGCTGCGCGAGGCGCGCGCCGCAAACCGCGTTGACCACGCCCACATCATCGATATCCACGACATCGGCGAGACCGAGGAGGGCGAGCTCTACCTCGTCATGGAGTACCTCGTCGGCACGCCGCTCTCGGCGGAGCTCGCGCGCGGCCCGATGCCGATCGCGCGATCGGTGGACATCCTCGAGCAGATGTGCGCCGCGCTCGCTCGCGCCCACGACCTCGGCGTCGTGCACCGCGATCTGAAGAGCGACAATATCCTGCTCACCCACCGCGGCGGCCGGAAGGACTTCGTCAAGATTCTCGACTTCGGCCTCGCCGCCATCGCGCGCGACCCGCGCCTCGCCCCGAAGGGCGCGGTCTTCGGGACGCCCGAGTACATGTCGCCCGAGCAGGCCCGCGGCGAGGAGGCGACGGCGCAGTCGGACCTCTACGCGCTCGGCGTGCTCTTCTTCGAGATGCTCACCGGGCAGCTCCCCTTCCGCGCGAACGACCGCGACACCCTCCTCGAGATGCAGCGGACCCACGCGCCGCCGCGCCCCCGCTCGATCCGCCCCGACGCGCACTCGCAGGGCGAGGCGATCGTCCTGCGCCTGCTCGAGAAGGACATCCGCAAGCGCTACCGCGACGCCCATCACCTCCAGGAGGAGCTGAAGGCGCTCCAGCGCGGGCTGCCGGCCCACGCGTGGGAGGTCGAGGGCGGCGACGGCGTGCCGCTGCCGCCGCCGCCGCCGCCGCCGCAGACCGCCGGCGTCATCGAGTGGGCGAGCCGCGCGGCCCTCTTCTCACGCATGGTCTCCCGCGCCTATCCGTCCGGGCAGGTGCCGCAGGAGGTCCAGAACGGCCTCGCGCAGGCCTGGGACCTGGCCGCGCGCGCCAACAAGCTCGAGGGCGAGGTCGCGAGCCTCACCCGCAAGCTCGAGGCGCTCGAGCGCCGCGGCCGCGCGCTGCGCGCCGAGATCGGCCGCAAGGTCGAGGAGCTCGCGCACGAGGAGTCGCGCGTGATGCGCGAGGCGATGGCCGACGGCGAGGACGTCGAGAAGGTCCGCGTGGAGCTCGCCGCCGCCGAGAAGCTCGCGCTGTCCGGGCGCCAGCTCGCGGACGTGGCGGTCCGCCAGGGCAACCACGATCCGCTCGTCTACGAGCGCGCGGGCGCGGCCGGCGCGACGGCGCAGGCGAAGCGCGAGCAGCTCGGGCGCTACGAGCACAAGAAGAACACGCGCGAGGCGAACGCGCGCGACCTGCGCCGCCAGATCGACGAGCTCCGCGCCCAGCTCGCCCGCTACGCCGAGGCCCTCGAGGAGGATCTCGCGCAGGGGCGCGAGCGCGTCGCCGCGCGCACGCGCGAGGGGCTCGCCTACGAGAAATCGTTCAGCGAGGCCTCGAACCTGCTCCTGAGCCACCTCCGCAACAAACCGGAATGCCGGGATCTCGTGGCGGAGCTCCTCACGTCGCACGCCAGCCCCAACGCGGACTCGGGCTCGGATCAACGGCTCTCCGGCTCGGACCGGCGCCTGAACACCGCGACCGAGCGCAACTGAACGCGCGCTGAACGCCGCCTGAACACGACAATCCGCGGAGGAGCGCGACCCCGCGCGCTCCGTTTCATTTTCCTGCGCGATCTCCCTACGCGATCGCCCGACGCCGCGGCGGTGACAAGGGCTCTTGTCCTGCGCATGCATCGCACCCTCTCGACGGCGTCTGCGACGCATGGTAGCTAGCGCGCGCCTCGGCGGTCCTGGTCACGGTGGAGGCTTGCCCGGCAGCACTGGGTACCCCGACACCACCGGTCGCTGAGGGGCGAGGCTGTGCTGAAGCGTCGGCGTTAGAGCAAGAACCCCTCCGGCAGCGCGCCGGTTCCCTTCCCCTTTACGCAGGCGGCCAACCCCTCGGAACCACGAAGCTGCGGGTGGCGATGGCGCTGCCCCCGGCCTCGGATTTTGCGATGGAGGCACACCGTCCATGAACGTCATCCGGTCTCGAAAGGCCTGGCTTGCACCGCTGCTGGCCGGGCTCGCCGCGCTCGCCCTGCTGCTCAGCGGCGGGCTGGCCAGCGCCAGTGAATCCGATCTCATCCTCCCCGACCTGAGCTCCCAGTCGTTCGGCGGCATCGACGGCCGCACGCTCCTCCTGGGCGGCATCGGCGTCTGCGTACTCGGGTTCGTGTTCGGGCTCGTCACGTTCTCGCAGCTGAACAAGCTCCCGGTCCACCGCGCGATGCGGGAGATCTCGGAGCTCATCTACGAGACCTGCAAGACGTACCTCGTCACGCAGTTCAAGTTCATCCTGCTCCTCGAGGTCCTGATCGGCGGGGTCATGGTCCTCTACTTCGGCGTGCTGCGCCACATGGAGGCCACGAAGGTCGTGGTCATCCTGCTGAGCAGCATGGTCGGCATCGCCGGCAGCTGCGGCGTCGCGTGGTTCGGCATGCGCATCAACACGTTCGCGAACTCGCGCGCCGCGTTCGCGAGCCTCAAGGGCAAGCCGTTCCCGACGTACGCCATCCCGCTCAAGGCGGGCATGAGCATCGGCGCGGTCCTCATCAGCACCGAGCTCATGCTCATGCTGATGATCCTGCTCTTCATCCCGGCCGACTACGCCGGCCCGTGCTTCATCGGCTTCGCGATCGGCGAGTCGCTCGGCGCCTCCGCGCTCCGCATCGCGGGCGGCATCTTCACGAAGATCGCCGACATCGGCTCCGATCTCATGAAGATCGTCTTCAACATCAAGGAAGATGACGCGCGCAACCCGGGCGTCATCGCCGACTGCACCGGCGACAACGCCGGCGACTCGGTCGGCCCGAGCGCCGACGGCTTCGAGACGTACGGCGTCACCGGCGTCGCGCTCATCTCGTTCATCCTCCTCGCCGTCCCCGACACGGGCGTCCAGGTCCAGCTCCTCGTCTGGATCTTCGTGATGCGCATCGTGATGGTCCTCGCGAGCATCGGCTCGTACCTGCTCAACGAGGCGATCGCCAAGGCGTCCTACGGCGACGCCGACAAGATGAACTTCGAGGCCCCGCTGACGCGCCTCGTCTGGCTGACCTCGATCGTGTCGGTCGTGCTCACGTACGCCGTCTCGGCGTTCATGATCCCGAACCTCGGCGGCGACCCGACGCTCTGGTGGAAGCTCTCGTCGATCATCACCTGCGGCACCCTGGCGGGCGCCATCATCCCGGAGATGATCAAGATCTTCACCTCGACCGAGTCGCGCCACGTCCGCGAGGTCGTGACGGCGTCGCGCGAGGGCGGCGCCTCGCTGAACGTGCTGGCGGGCCTGACCGCCGGCAACTTCAGCGCGTACTGGATGGGCATCGTCCTCGTCGTGCTGATGGGCATCTCGTACTTCTTCGCCATGATGGGCCTCGGGGCGCTCATGATCGCCGAGAGCGTCTTCGCCTTCGGCCTCGTGGCGTTCGGCTTCCTCGGCATGGGCCCGGTGACGATCGCCGTCGACTCCTACGGCCCGGTGACCGACAACGCGCAGTCGGTGTACGAGCTCTCGCTCATCGAGAGCGTCCCGAACATCGAGGCCGAGCTGAAGAAGGACTTCGGCTTCACCCCGAACTTCGAGAAGGCCAAGCACTTCCTCGAGGAGAACGACGGCGCGGGCAACACGTTCAAGGCGACGGCGAAGCCGGTGCTCATCGGGACGGCGGTCGTCGGCGCGACGACGCTGATCTTCTCGATCATCGTCGTGCTCACGAGCAAGCTGACGATCAACGTGGACAAGCTCTCGCTGCTCCACCCGCCGTTCCTGCTCGGCCTCGTGACGGGCGGCGCGGTCATCTACTGGTTCACCGGCGCGTCGACCCAGGCGGTCTCGACCGGCGCTTACCGCGCGGTCGAGTTCATCAAGGCGAACATCCGCCTCGAGGGCGTGGAGAAGGCCTCGATCGCCGACAGCAAGAAGGTGGTCGAGATCTGCACGCAGTACGCGCAGCGGGGGATGTTCAACATCTTCCTCGGCGTCTTCTTCTCGACGCTCGCCTTCGCCTGCCTCGAGCCGTTCTTCTTCATCGGCTACCTCATCAGCATCGCGCTCTTCGGGCTCTACCAGGCGATCTTCATGGCGAACGCCGGCGGCGCCTGGGACAACGCGAAGAAGCTCGTCGAGGTGGAGCTGAAGGAGAAGGGCACGCCGCTCCACGCGGCGACGGTCGTCGGCGACACCGTGGGCGACCCCTTCAAGGACACCTCGTCCGTCGCGATGAACCCCGTCATCAAGTTCACGACCCTGTTCGGCCTCCTCGCGGTCGAGCTGGCGATCGAGATCGACCGCACGACGAGCCTCGTGCTCGCGGCCATCTTCTTCGTGCTCTCGACGGTGTTCGTGTACCGCTCCTTCTACGGGATGCGCATCCACTCGGGCGACGAGAAGGCCGCCGCCGTCGGCGCCAAAGCCGCGGCCTGAGCCGGGCGACCCCCTCCTTCCGCGCTTCCCCTCCCTCGCGCGCTGACCTCCCCCGCCGCCGCTCGTCCACGGGCGCGCCGCCGGGGGAGGGCCTTGCACCCAGCGCGCCTGCACTCTAGTGACCCTTCATGCGAGCGCTCTGCCCCTCCTGCGGCTTCCATCATGAGGTGGTCCGGGTCCTCGAGGACGGACACGGTGAGGAGCGCAAGGACGTCTATCAGGTCGCGCCGCTCGTCAGCTGCGAGCGCACCTGGATCTCGGACAAGGAGTTGCTCGAGGCGCGCGCGCGCTTCGGTCAAGACGTCGTCGTGCCCGACGACGACGACGATGCGTAGCGCCGCGCCGGCGAGCTCCGCGGCGTCGGCGTGCCATGCGGCGCCTCCGCTGGTGATCTCGCGCGCTCTCCCGCCCTGATCTCGCGCTTCAGCGACGAGCGGCGGATCGCGCGCCGCGCGATCCGCGTGGCGTCTGACAAGAATTTGTCGCACTCGTCGCACCGGGGCGTCACCGTCGGCGGGCATCGTCTCCGGCCAATCCCCAGCGAAGAGGATGCGATGATGACGAGGCGGACCCTGAGGACGGCGTTGCTCCTGGTGCTCGCGAGTGGCCTTGCCGCGATCGGGAGCGGTTGTGGCGAGGATGGCGCTCCCGGCGAGGACGGGGCGCCGGGCCGGGACGGGGCGCCGGGCCGGGACGGGGCGCCGGGCCGGGACGGGGCGGACGGCGCCGACGGCGGGCCGGTCCAGGACGGGCAGCCGGGGCCGAAGGGCGATCCCGGCGAGGACGCGCCGCCGCGGACCCACGCCGCGAGCCTCGCGGACTACGTGAAGGAGCGCGTGGAGATGTTCGCCGCCGGCGCCTTGCCCGCGGGCGAGCAGTTCCCGCTCGACGCGGCCGCGACCGACACCCTCCGGACGCTCGCCGGGGTGCGCTCGGACGTCGTGGTGACCTGGCTCGATCCGCTGACCTTCAGCACCGCGCCGGACGCGCCCCGGTTCGGCGCCAACAACGACTACACCGCCTTCTTCGGCCAGGGGTGGTCCGTCACCGCGGACAACGCGCCGCAGTGGAACGGCTCCGGCACCGCGGGCTGGCTCTGGGTCAACCACGAGTACGTCTCCGGAAGGAGCCCGACGGCCACCTCCGCGCCGACCGGGCAGCACCTCACGCTGGCGCGGCACTTGAAGAAGCTCGGCGTCCTCGCGAACGACGTCGAGGCGAGCGTCTGGTCGCAGGAGGACGTCGACACGTACATTCGCTGGGAGAAGAGGGAAGTCGGAGGCTCCTGGCTCCGGACCGTGCAGGATCCGGCGACCGGCGCGTGGTCGGTCGACCGGAGCGCGAAGGCCGTTCGCTACGACGCGACGAGCAAGACGCTGAGCCGGATCGCGGGGCACGAGCTCTCGAGCCCGGGCAAGGACGACACGACGGGCGAGCCGCTCCACGAAGGGATCGTGGCCGGCATCATGGGCGACTGCGCCGGCGGGCAGACGCCCTGGGGCACGGTGATCACCGCCGAGGAGAACGTGCAGGACTACTACGGCGATCTCGAGGCGAGCTGGTCGAGCGATCAGAGGTTCCTCACCGGTCGGGGCTTCGACCCGGGCGCGCGGGTGAGCCCGATCTTCGAGGCGAGCACCAGCGCGGAGTTCGGGCGCATCTCGGATCCGAACGGCCGGCAACCCCGCGACCACTACGGCTATCTCACCGAGATCGACCCCGGAAAGCCCGGTGGCGAGTACGACGGCAAGACGGAGGCAGGCACGGGCCACAAGAAATACGGCTTCATGGGCCGCGCCCGCTGGGAGGCAGCGACGTTCGCCGTCGACGGCGACTGGAAGCTCGTGCCGGGGCAGCCGATCGTGATCTACGGGACCGACGATCGCCGCGGCGGCCGCATCTACAAGTACGTGACGGCCGGCAACTACACGGCCGGGATGGCGCGGGCGGAGATCCGCGGGCTGCTCGACGAGGGCAAGCTCTATGCGGCGCACCTCGCGGGGCTCGACAACAGGACTGGCAACACCCTGCTCGCGACCGGCGCGGCCCCGACCGAGGCGGCCCCCGGCACGGGGCAGTGGATCGAGCTCTCGGTGGACAGCGCCGCCGTCGCGCCGAACGCGGCCGCGCTCGGCGAGGCGACCAGGACCGTCGGCGCCGCGCTGCGCGACGTCAACTGGAACGGGATCGGCGGCTTCGAGACGGACCGCGACGTCGCGCGCGCGCTGTTCACGGCGAGCAACAAGGTCGGGATCATGGAGCTGAACCGGCCCGAGGACATCGAGTGGAACCCGCGCGACCCGAGCGGCACGCCGCGGATCTACGTGGCGTTCACCAACCACACGGGGCAGACGGCGCTCGATCAGGAGGGCAAGCTCCACGATCCGGCGACGCACGCGACAACGTCCCCGAAGCGCGCGGACGCCGTGGGCTGGCTCCTCGCCTTGGAGGAGGCCGATCCGGCGAACCCGGGCGCGTCGATCGCGTTCCGGTACTTCGAGGTGTGGCACGGCTCGAAGGCGCAGGGCGACTTCGACGCCTCCTGCCCGGACAACCTGCTCCTCGACCGCGAGGGCGGCGTGTGGTTCGGCACCGATGGCAACGTCGGAGTCGCCGCGCACGCGGACGCGCTCTACTACCTCGATCTCGATCCCACCCACCGCGAGGGCCAGCCCGGCGTGGTCCAGCCGAGCTTCGGCAAGGCGTTCCGCGTGGTGGCCATGCCGAGCGACGCGGAGGCGACCGGCCCGTCCTTCACGCCCGACATGGGCTCGATCTTCATGTCCGTGCAGCACCCCGGCGAGAACGCCTACAGCACCTGGCCGAAGGGCGACGGCGCCCTTTCGAGCGTGATCGCGCTCACCTTCCTGCCCGAGTGAGCTCCATGCGTAGTCGCCACGAACGCCTGCTGTCCGCGTCCCTGACCTTCGCGGCGATGTCCGCCGTCCTCGTCGCGGCCGCGCGCTGCGGCGGTGGCGACTACGATCCGCTCGCCACCGCGGTCGCGCGCGCGGGGCACGCGGGCAACCCCGAGGCGTCGATCCCGCCGATGTGTTACGCGGTGACGGCGGGCGGCGCGAACGGCTGCTGGACGTGCCACACGATCGGGATCGGCCCGAACACGCTCGCGGATCACGACCTCCAGCGCGCGTACAGCTTCTCGGACGCGGCGCGGAGGAACCCCTGGACCCACCTGCTCGAGGACCTCTCGGCCGCCGCCGCCCGGACGAGCGACGCCGAGATCCTCGATTACATCCGGGAGGACAACTACGCGCCGCTGCGCAAGGCGCTCGCCGCGCGCCCGGATTACCCGGGCTATGTGCCCGATCTCGACCTCGAGGCCGGCTTCGATGAAGAGGGCTTCGCGCGTGACGGGAGCGGCTTCCGGGCGGTGCGGTACAAACCGTTCCCGGGGAGCTTCTGGCCCACGAACGGCAGCGCCGGCGACGTGTTCATCCGGCTGCCGGCCGTGTTCCGCGAGGACGCCTCCGGCGCGCCTTCGCGCGAGGTTTACAAGCTGAACCTCGCGCTGCTCGAGGCGGCGATCGCGTCCCCATCGCCCTTGCCCAGGGAGGGCGACGCGCCGCCCGCCGAGGCGGCTGCAGGGCGGGAGGTCGAGCCGGTGAGCGAGCTCCTCGCCGGCTTCGATCTCGACGGCGACGGCGCGATCGAGCCCGCGGTGACGCGCGTCCTTCGCCTGCCCGCGCGGTACGTCGGCGGGGCGGCCGGCGTCCCGGTTCGCGCGTGGATCTACCCGCGCGGGGCGGAGCTCCTTCACTCGGTGAGGTACCTCGATCCGGACCGCGCGACGCTGCTCTCTGCGCGGATGAAGGAGCTGCGTTACGCGCGGAAGGTCGACGAGCCGGACGACTGGGCGATCGCGCGCGCGTACGAGCGCGAGGCCGAGGAGAAGGAGGAGGGGCAGCCGCCGTTCCACCCTGGCGCGCCCGAGGTCGGCCTGCGGAACGCGTTCGGCTGGCAGATCCAGGCGTTCATCGAGGACGAGGAGGGCCGGCTGCGGCTGCAGACCGCGGAGGAGCACCGCGCGTGCATGGGCTGCCACGGCGCCGTGGGCGTCACGGTGGATCACACCTTCTCGCTGGCGCGCAAGGTGCCCGGCGCCGCCGGCTGGCGGCACCAGGACCTGCGCGGCATGCCCGACGTGCCGCAGGCCGGCCACGCGGAGCCGGAGGTCCTGACCTACCTGCGCCGCGCCCGCGCGGCCGACGACTACCGAGGGAACGAGGAGATGCTCGCGCGCTTCTTCCCTGGCGGCGCGCTCGACGAGGCGGAGGTGCGGCGCGGGGCGCGAGGAGGAGATCGCGATCTCGCGTACCTCGTGGCGCCGTCGCGCGAGCGGGCGCTCCTGCTCGACAAGGCTTATCGCGTCCTGGTCCGGGCGCAGCGCTTCGAGGCGGGGAGGGACGTCGCGCTCGGGCCCGTGAAGGGGATCCTGCGCGTGGTGGAGGTCGAGTCGACGGGGCTTGAGGAGGCGAAGCGGGTGTACGTCGACGGGCGGGCCCACCTCGCCTGGTGAGGTCTGGCGGGACGAAGAGACGAGGGCCGCCAAGGCGCCAAGAGAGAAAAACCGCCAAGGCGCCAAGGCGCCAAGGCGCAAGAGAGAGAGAGAAAATCTCTCGGCCTCCGAGCGTCGTCTTTTTCTTCTGCGACTGACCCTTCTTCTTCCTTTTTACGCCTTTGCGCCTTTGCGCCTTTGCGCTGTCTTCTCCTCTCGATCTGACCCGTCGAGCTCACAGGAACCCCGGAAGATCGTTGATCTTTCCCCCATGCGCCTCACCTCCGGCGCCACCCCGGCGAGCGCGCTGCCCCCGGTGCGCTAGGGTGGCGCCCTTTCTCGGTTCTGCGATTCCGGTGCCCCTGTGAACCTCGCTTCTTCCCCTCTCGCCGCCGACGGCGCGCGGTCCGAGCTGCGCGCCCTCGCGCGCCTCGCGCTGCCGATCGCGGTGGCGCAGGCGGGGCTCGTCGCGATGGCGCTCGTCGACGTGGCGATCGTGGGGCGCGTCTCGGTCAACGAGCTCGCCTCCTGCGCGATGGGGAGGACGATCGTCCACACGTGCAACGCGCTCGGGATCGGCATCTCGGCCGCGCTCGATCCGCTCGCGTCGCAGGCGATCGGCGCCGGCCGCCCCGGCCAGGCGTGGGCGGCGCTGCGCGCGACCCTGCGCGCGAGCCTGCTCGTCAGCGTCGTTGCGCTCGGCGCCGCCCTCGCGGCGACCTCCGCGCTCGCGCCCATGGGCGTCGACCCGGCGCTCGTCCCCGGCGTCCGCCGGTACATCCTCGGCCACGCGCTGTGGATCTTCCTCTGGCCGGTCTTCCTCGCCGGAAAGAGCTTCCTCCAGGCCCACGGCGCGACGCGGCCCGCGCTCGTCGCCGTGATCGCCGCGAACGCCGTCAACCTCGTCGCCTGCAACCTGATGGTCCGCGGCGACGAGGCGCTGCGCTGGGTGGGCCTGCCGCCGCTCGGCCTGCCGCAGCTCGGCGCGCTCGGCGCAGGGCTCGCCGCGAGCCTCGCCAGCGTGGTACTCTCATCGATCGTGCTCCTCTCGGCGCAGCGCCGGCGCGCGGCGTCGCCCGGGAAGAAGGAGGACGACAGCGCGGTGCCGGTCGCGGTGATCTACCGGCTCGGCGTCCCGATCGGGCTGCAGCTCCTCGCCGAGGTCGGCGTGTTCGGGATGACGGCGCTGCTCGCCGGGCGGCTCGGCGCGACCGTGATCTCGGCGCACCAGATCGCGATCGGGCTCGCCGCCTTCGCGTTCATGGGCGCCATCGGCGTCGGCGGCGCCACCGCCGTCCGCGTGGGGCACGCGATCGGCGCGGGCCGGTCGCCGCTGCGCCCCGGCCTGCTCGGAGTCCTGCTCGGCGCCGGCATCATGTGCGTGAGCGCCTCGACGTACGCCGCGTTCCCCCGCGCCCTGATCGGCGCGTTCACCCCGGACGCCGACGTGCTCGCCATCGGCGTCCCGCTGCTCCGCATCGCCGCGCTCTTCCAGCTGTTCGACGGCGTCCAGGCGGTCGCCGCCGGCGCCCTGCGCGGGGCGGGCGACGTGCGGTTCCCCTTCTGGGCCAGCCTCGGAGCCCACTGGGGCCTCGGCCTGCCGCTGTCGATCGGGCTCGCCTTCGGGCTCGATCTCGGCGTCCGCGGCCTCTGGTTCGGGCTCACCGCCGGGCTCGTCGCCGCCGCGGGGGTCCTCTCGGCGCGCTTCGTCCGGCTCGCCCGCGCGCCGGTGGCGCGGGCGCTGCCGCACGCCGGGTGACGCGCGCGATCAGCTCGGCGCGAGCGGCCCCGGCGCCTCGGGCGGCTGAGCGGCCAGCGGCCGGTTCTGCCCGTCGACGCGGAGCACCCGCGGCTCGTGCCGCCGCGCCTCGGCCTCGTCCATGTCCGCGAACGTCGCGATGATCACGAGGTCGCCGGGCTGATTGAGGTGCGCCGCGGCGCCGTTGATGCAGACGACGCCCGACCCGCGCGCCCCCGCGAGCGCGTAGGTCGTCAGCCGGGAGCCGCGCGTCACGTTCCAGATGTCGACCGCCTCGTAGGGCAGGATGTCGGCGCCCTCCAGGAGGTCGGCGTCGATCGTGACGCTGCCCTCGTAGTGCAGATCCGCGTGGGTCACGGTCGCGCGGTGGATCTTGCTCTTGAACATCCGTCGGTTCATGCGTGCTGACCTCTGCCCCTCCCTGCGCGGGCCGGCGCCGCGCGCCGCCGGCCCGCGAGCGAGGCGCGCGCCGCCCACCGTTGAAGGACAGCCTTTCTCCTTAGTCCAGGTGGCGATCAGTCAAGGAACAATCGCTGCCGGAGGAGCCGGCCGCCCGCGAGCTGGACGGCGCCCTCGGCGGGCAGCGCCTCGGCGTCGATGGACGGCGAGCCGGGCTGGCCGAGCACGAAGACGACCTCGCACGGGCCCGCCGCGACGTCCCTGAAGAGCGCCTCGCGCGTGCCCGAGACGCGCGCGCCGCCGCCGCCGTCGAGCTCGATCTCCACGGGCCACGGGCGCGTGTTCCCGCCCTGCAAAAGGAACGCCCTCACGGCGACCGGCGCGTGCACGCGCGCGCCCGGCGACAGCGCGATCGTGAGCCGGGCGCCCCTGCCGACGTGGGGCGGGGCGCCCGGCTCACGATCGCGCTGCTGCGGGCCGCCGCCGAGGGTCGTCGCGATCGTGTAGTCGGGGAGCGGGGCAGCGCCCGGCGCGAACGGCGCAGGCCGCAGCGCGAGCAGCGACACGAGCGCCGCCGACACGACCCACCCGGCCACGCCCACGGCCGTGCGCACCCGCGCGCGCGCCCGCGGAGCGCTCCGCCGCTCGACGACCAGCTCGGGGCCCACCGGGCCCGGGCGCGGCGCCAGGGCGCCGGCGTCCATCCCGCCCGGCGCGCGCTGGGTCGGCTGCCCCGGGGCCCCGCTCGGGCGCGCCTCGCGGGGCGGCTCCGAGGCCCCGGGCGGCACCGATTCGCCGCCGAGCGCGCGACAGACGGGCGCATCCGTGGTCGACGGCGAGCTCGTCCCGCTGAGCGAGTCGGCGTCGGCGCCCAGCAGCGGCGCGTCGGCGACGTCGCCCGCCTCCTCCGCCTCGCAGTCCCACTCATGGGGGCTCCGGAAGCGGACCCCGGACTTCCGGTCGACCAGCGGCCGCGCCAGCGACGGCGGCGCGGGCGCTTCGCCGGGCGCATCCCGGAGCTGGGCGACCAGCTGGTCGGCGAGCCGCGCGCGGGTCTCGTCGTCGAGGGGCAGCCGCGCCTCGCGCTCCTCCCGTCCTGCGCTCGCGGAGGACGCCGCGGCGTCGCCGGCCTCCCGCGGAGCGCTCCGCGCGTCCTCCGGGCGGGCCTCCTCGGCGAGCCTCCGCCGGCTCGGATCGCCCGGCGGACCCTGCTGCGCGATGCGCGTCAAGGCGCGCAGCAGCTCGTCGTCGTCCATCAGCCGCTCCCCGCGTCGGGCCGCGCTGCAGAGCGCTCGGGCTGCCCGCACCGGCGCAGCAGCGCGGGTGCGACACGAGGAACCAGAAGGGAGAGGCGCTGCTCGCCGGGCGCCAGGGGGGCCTCCCCGTTGCTCCGATCCGCCTCGTGGATCAGCGCGAGCGGAAGCTCAGGCATCTGATTCCCTTCCCCTGGGGCTCGAAGAGCCCCAGTTTGCCATCGACGTTATCCGGTCCGCGCGGGGCCCGTCAATGGAGCAGACGGGCGCCGCTGTGTTGTTAGCGCTGTCCGCGCTGTTTGCGTCTCATCCGTCTCTCACGTCTCTCACGCCTCTCGCGCCTGCCTCGTTTCCGGCTGCGCTCGCTGCAGCTGCAGTGCGAGATCGTTTTGCAAACGGCTCTGATATTTTCTCACGAGGGCGCTTACTTTTTCTCGCGGCTCGCGCTGGTCGCATCGCCCGTCAAGGGCCGCACGGTGTCGCCGACGATCTCCAGCGCCGCCGGCTTTCCGCCGTAGTGCGTGGCCATGCCGACGTCGATCCGCCAGACCTTGTCGCCGCAGGCCGAGGTGATGCCGTTCCTCTGGACCGTGTGGCCCACGACCATGCGCTTCGCGGACATCGCCGCCAGGACCTTGTCGAGCGCCGCGCAGGGGCTCGACCCCGGCGTCGGCGGCGGATCGGTCGAGTAGAGGCGCGCCCACACCGGGCTGTCCTCGGCCGCGATCACGCCCGGCGTGGACGGGCCCTTGCCCTCCATCCACGCGCGCACCTCGCGGTTGATCCGCGCCACGCCGTAGCGCGTGTGCGACGGGAGCACACCGCCGTGCGCGAAGACGGTGTCGCCGACCGTGATGATCACGTCGCGCGCCGCGAGCTTCTTGGCGTAGACACCGCCGGGGACGAACGCGGCGGCGCGGGCGCGCGCGGGGGGCGGCACCGGCGTGAGGCGCGGGGACGAGGCGTCGAGCCCGGGCACGTCCTCGAAGTCCTTGAAGCCGCCCTCGGTGACGTAGCGGAAGTCCAGCTGGACGTTCATGACCTCGTGGTTGCCGTTGAGCGCGTACACGGCGCCGCCGGCCGCGCGCGCCTCGGCGGCGAGGCGATCGAAGAGGTCGACGATCTCCTGCTCGCCGTCGCCGCGGTCGAGCTCGTCGCCCGTCTGGACGAGCACGAGCTTGCCGCCGCTCCAGCGATCCGAGCCGTCGATCGCGCCCGCGAGCCGCAGGGCCGCGCGCGTGGCCGCGAGGTCGCCGTGGACGTCGCCGATGGCCACCACGCGGTCGGCGGCGGGGTAGGCGTAGGAGCGGTCCGCGTCGGGCGGCGGCGCGGGCGCGGCGCCGGCGGGAGCGGCCGAGGTGGCGGCGGGCGCGGGCCTCGGCGCCGTCGAGGCCGGGCGATCGGCGTCGCAGCCCGCGGCGAGCAGCGCGGCGAGCAGCGCGGAGAAGCAGGGAGCGGCTGACATCGGACGCGTTCCTCCGGGGGGGATGGGCCTTATGTACTACGCGGCGGGTGGGCGCGCTGCGGCGAGCGGCGCGCGGGCGGCGCGCCGCAGCGCGCGGTCAGGCCGGGAGCTTGGCGGAGAGGAAGGATTTCAGCTTGATCAAGTTCTTCGCGTCGCGGCTGAACGTCGGTGCGGTGTAGCTCGACGCCCAGCCGGTGATCTCGTGCATGAACGAGGCGCGGACCTGCTCGTCGCCGAGGATGTCGTCGACCGTGCGGCCGCGCGCGGCGCCCCTCTCCAGCGAGCGCACGTAGCCCTTGAGCCGCGCGTGGTCGCCGCCGAGCAGCTCCGCGATGAGCTCCGCGTCGCGCGCGAGCCGCGCGAGGGCCGGCACCTGGTCGCGCAGCTCCGGGCTCTCCGCCGCGGCGAAGGACGCGGCGACGCGCAGGACGAAGGCGTCGTCGAGGAAGCCGAGATCCTCGATGCCGTCCGGGATGAGATCGAGCGACTTGAAGAGGTAGTTGAGGCCGGCCGCGAGCGAGCGGCGCGCGGGCTCCGGGCTGTCCGGCGAGGCGAGCAGGCCGGCCAGGTCGGTCGCGTCCGAGGCGAGGCTGCGCAGCCACTCGGGGAACGTGTCGAGACAGCGGTCGTCGAGATCGGTCATGGGATCCTCCCGGCGGGGAGCGGGAGGGTAGTCCGACCGGCGCGGCGCCGTCCATGTCCATGCAGGCCGGGGTCGGGGGCCGGGATGCCTGGCCAGGTACCGGAAGGTACCGGGCGGTACCAGGCGAGGTACCGGGCGGTACCAGGCGAGGCATCGGCCGATACCAGGCGAGGCATCGGCCGATACCAGGCGAGGCATCGGAGGACACCACGCCTGCCACCGCGCGCCGCTACCCGCCCGTCGCGCCGACGCGCCCGGTGACGCTCGCGCTGGCGCGGACGCTCACCTGGATCCGCACCGACGCGCTCGTCGACGCCTCGGCCGCCCCGGCGACGCACGCGAGCGCGCGTGTGCCCGCGCCGCCCACGATCCGCGGCAGCGCGGCGCCGACCTGGACCACCGTCTGGGCGTCGCCGAGGAGCCGGCGCCCGAGGGCCACCTCGGCGTGCAGCAGCGCCGGCAGGTTGACCTGCAGCGTCGCCGCGAGCCGCGCGGCCATCTCGGCGCCGTGCGACGCGCGCACCTGGACGAGCGCCGGCGTGCAGGCGGCGTGGACGTCGGCGTGCGCGCGGCAGCTCGCCTCGCACTCCGCGTCGGCGCTCGGGGGGCGCACCATCCCGGCGCACTGCGGCGCCTGCCAGGTGCCCTCGCAGCGCGCGTGGCACGTGGCGTCGCAGCCGCCGTCGCACTCGCCATGGCACTGGCCCACGCAGCGCCCCTGCGCGTCGTAGGCGGAGCACTGCCCCCGGCACTGCCCGGTGCAGCGCCCGTCGCACTGCCCCGTGCAGCGGCCCTGGCAATAGCCGGAGAGCCGCGCGGGCTCGCACTGCGCCACGATTTGCCCCGGATCGAGCTGCACGTCGCACGCGCCGCTGCAGCGCGCCCCGGCCTGGGCGTTCGCCTGGCACATCGGCGGCGTCACCGCGACCTGCACCGCGGCGCCCTGGCGCAGGATGGCGTCGATCGCCGCCGAGACCGGGCCGCAGGCGCCGCTCGCCTGGCCCCCCGCCTCGTCGCGCGGCGCCATCTGCGCGGGCGGGATCCCGAGGTCCGCGCCGATCCGGCGGCAGGCGTCGGCCACCTGCGCCTCGATCGCCGCGGACACGGCGGCCATGTCCTTGGCCGCTTGCACGAACGTCCGCACCTTGGCGTTGGCCCGCGCGTCGGCGGAGAACTGGGCGCCGAGGACGTCGCCCGGCCCGCGCAGCTCGGGGCAGACGGCTTCGCCCACGCCCTCCAGGTGACCGAGCTCCGCGCAGCTCAGGCCGGCGGACGACGCGACGACCGCGAGGGCAAGCAGCCCCCGGACTGACGACTGGGCAACGGCCATCGGCGTGCTCTTACCACAGCTGCCGAAGGTCGGAGACGAGGCAGGCGTCGCGCTCGTCCCGCGCGCCGGCTACCCGTGCGGCTGACCCCCGCTCCAGCCGCCCGCCGGCCGCCAGCCGAGGACGCGCAGCGCGTTCTGCGAGAAGATCTTCACCGCGTCCTCGCGCGACATCCCGCGCTGCCGGAGCCGCGCGGCGAGCGCCGGCAGCGCCGACGCGTCGCCGAGCCCCCTCGGCGTGACGATGCCGCCGTCGAAATCCGACCCGATCGCGACGTGATCGACGCCGGCCACGCGGACCATGTGGTCGAGCTGCGCGAGCACGTCGTCGAGGTCCGCCTCGTTCGCGCCGCTCACGAACGTCGCGTGGAAGTTGAGCCCCGCGACCCCGCCGCTCCGCCCGATGAGCCGCAGCTGCTCGTCGGTCAGGTTGCGCGGCTGGTTCGCCACCGCGCGCGCGTTCGAGTGGGTCGCGACGATCGGCGCGCCGTGCGCGGCCGCGATCGGGACGAGATCCGCGAACGCGGCGTCCGAGATGTGCGAGACGTCGATGAGCGCGCCCTGCGCGTAGACGCGCTCGCAGAACCGCTTGCCGAGCTCCGTCAGCCCGAACGCCACGCGCTCGCCGGTCGCCGACGACGAGAGCCGCGTGTTCTTCGCGTGGTTCGGGCTGATGAGCCGCACGCCGCGCGCGATGAAGCGGTCGATCTGCGCGATGTCCTCGGCGAACGCGCCGGCCCCCTCGATCGAGAGGAAGGTGCTGATCTTCCCCGGCTCGGCCCGCGCCGAGCCGAGCGGGAGGAGCACCGGGCTCGCGGCGATGATCGCCTCGATCGTCGCGAGGACCGCGCTGGCGTCCTCGATGCGCGGGCCCTCGGGCCGCACCCGGTCGGGCAGGTAGATCGGCAGCACGATGCCGAGATAGCTGCCGGCGACGAGCGCCTCGCTGCGGGCGTGGCCCTCGTCGAGGCGGGGGTCGCGCCCCTTGAAGTGGACCTGCCAGGGCACGTCGACGTGCAGGTCGACGACCTGCACGGGCGGCTCGCGCGCGCCGCCTCCGGGCGGGTCGCCGCGCGTGGGCCGCGGCGCGCCGAGGACGAAGGCGGCGCACGCGACGGCGAGCAGGGCGCGGAGGCGGCCTCCGGCGCTCATCCGCTCACCAGCACGCCCAGCGCGAAGCCGACGCCGAGGCACACGAGGCCGATGACCCCCACGAGCCACCACGCCGCGCCCCCCGGGGCCGCGCTCGCGGTGGCGAGGGGGACCTCGACGACCCGCACGTCGTAGTGGCCGCCCGTGAGCGTCGGCGTGCCCGTCGGCCGCTGCGCGCTGATGTGGGTCGGCCCGGGGGCCGCCGGGAAGCTCGCCGTGGGCGCCACCGACGGGTTCTTCTGGGGCGGCGGCGTGGTCAGGTGCCGGGGCGGTATCGTCTCTGGCCTCGGCCCGACCGGCGGTAGGCTCGGCGCCGGCTGCGGCGCGTACAGCTGCGACGTCGGCTGCGCCTGCGGCGCGTACGGCTGCGGCTGCGGCGCGTACAGCTGCGACTGCGGCGTGTGCAGCTGCGGGGGCGGCGGCAGCGACGGCAGGTGGTGCGGCGGCGGGAGCGACGCCTGCGGCTCGGACCAGGGCGTCGCGATGCCCGTGCGGTGCGCGACGGCGCTCAGCGTCTGCGCCATCTCCTCGGCGGTCTGGAAGCGCCCGGTCAGGTCCTTGGAGAGGGCGCGCTGGAAGAAGAGGCCCCAGGCGAAGAGGTGCGGCGCGACCTGCTCGAGCGGGCGCACCTCCTTGGCGAGCACGGCGGTGAGCCGCGCGAACTCGTTCTCGGCGGGGAACGGCTGCGTCGCCGTGAGCATCTCGTAGAAGATCACGCCGACGCTCCAGAGGTCGGTGCGCGCGTCGACGCCCTGCGCGTTCCTGATCTGCTCGGGGCTCATGTAGCCGGGGGTCCCGAGGAGCGTGCCGGCGCGCGTCTTGAGGCCCATGCCGCCGGCCGCGTCCATCACCTTCGCGATGCCGAAGTCGAGCACCTTCACGCGGAAGCCGCCGCGCGGGTCCCGCACGAGGAACAGGTTCTCCGGCTTCAGATCGCGGTGGACGACCTTGTGGCTGTGCGCCGCCATGAGCGCCTGGAGCACCTCGTGGATGATCGGCACGGCCTGCTGCGGCGGGATCGGGTTGCCCGTGTCGATGTACGCGGCGAGCGGGACGCCCTGCAGGAGCTCCATGACGAGGTAGGGCGTGCCGTCCTCGGAGCGGGCCGCCTCGTAGACCGAGGCGATGTTCTGGTGGACGAACCCCTTCGTCGCCTCCGCCTCGGCGAAGAAGCGGTGGAGGACCTGCTCGTCCTCCGTGAACTCGGGGTGCAGCACCTTGATCGCGCGCTTGCCCTCGCCGCGCAGCCCATCGGCCTCGTAGACGGCGCCCATGCCCCCCTCGCCGAGGAGACGCACGAGCCGGAAGCGCCCGTTCAACACGGCGCCCACGAGCTGATGGGAAGGGCTCGAGGGGTCGACCACGCGCGGACTCTACCAAAGCTTCCGCGCTGCCCGCTCGCCGAAACCTCGGCGCGGAGCGGCTGAGCAGGCCGCCGACGCGCGATCGACGCCGGCGCGCGTCAGGGCGCGGCGTTCGCCACGGCCGAGCGCGCCGCCGGGCTCGCGGGCAGCGGCGTCCGCAGGGCCTCGCTCGGCTGATCGCCGGTGTAGAGGTGCTCGTAGACGGCGAAGCTCGCGAGCACGCGCTTCGTGTAGAGCCGCGTCTCCTCGTAGGGGATGCGCTCGACCCACAGGTCGAAGCTCTGCGAGGGGCGCTCGGCGATCCACCGCTTCGGCGCGCCGCCGCCCGCGTTGTAGGCGGGGATCGCGAGCAGGGGGTTGTCCGAGAACTGGCCGCGCAGCACCGACAGGTAACGGCAGCCGAGCGCGACGTTGACCTCGGGCCGCTTCAGCGCCTCGACGCTCGACGGCAGCCCGAGCGGCTTGGCCATGCGCTTCGCGGTCGGCACGATGAGCTGCATCAGCCCGTACGCCTGTGCGTGCGAGGCCACCCTCGGGTCGAAGGCCGACTCCTCGCGCATGATGGCATAGGCGAGGGCCTCGGGGATCGCGCTTCGCTTCGTCTCCGCGGCGACGACGGCGGCGAACGGGCGCGGGTAAGCGAGCTCCCAGGCGCCGCGCCAGCGCCCGACCGGGTAGTGATCGACCCACTCGCCCGCGAGCTCGACGCGGCTGTCGCCCGCCGCCGGCGCCGCCATCGCCGTGCGCAGGATGCTGTACGACTGCGGCAGCGCGCCCGCGCGCGCGAGCAGGAACGCCGAGGCCCACATCACCTCGCGCGGCGCCGTGCGGCTCCCGACGCCGAGCGCGTCGAGCTCGAGGCGCGCGAGCTTCGCCTCACCCTGGCGCGCGAGCTCGACCGCGCGGGTGAACGCGGGGTGCGCGAACTGGACGCTCCTGAGCTCGGTGTACGGCGCGCTCGCGTCGCGCTCGAGGGCCGCGGACAGGGCGCGCTGGGCGGCCGCGGCATCGACGTCGGCGAGCCGGGCGTGGGAGAGCGCCATGTAGAACGAGAGCGGGTAGTCGCGGATCACCTGCTCGAGCAGCGCCTTTCCCTTGTCGGGCGAGCCCGTCTCGATGTGGGCGCGCGCGAGGTAGTAGGGGAACCTGCCGGCGGCGTGGTACGCGCGCTCGTGGGGGAACCGCGCGAGCCCGAGCTCGAGCGGCCTGACCGCGCCCGCCCAGCTGTCGCGCTCCATCTCGAAGAGCGCGAGCTCGAACAGGCCGTCGGCGACCATGTCGCCCGACGGGTAGTCGTCGGGCATGGCGGTGAGCATCTGGACGAACTGCGCCTGGTCGCCGAGCGCGAGCAGCGCGCGCGCCCCGAGGTAGCGCGCGTCGTCCGCGAGCCGGTGATCCGGGTACTCCTTCTCGAGCAGCGCGAAGCGCGCCGCCGACTCGGCGTGCCGATCGACGCGGAACGACGCGCGCGCGGCGTTGTAGAGCGTCTCGGGCCGCCTGGGGGCGGGCGCGCCTGCCCCTGCGGCCACGGCGGGGGCGCCTGCCCCTGCGGCCACCGCGGGGGCGCCTGCCCCTGCGGCCACGGCGGGGACGCTCGCCCCTGCGGCGGGCGCGGCCGGCCCGCAGCGCTCGATCGCCGTGCCGTAGATGTCGGCGGCCTCGGCTCGCCGCCGGAGGCGCCCGAGCGCCTCGCCGCGCGCGGCGAACGCGTCGCAGGCGAAGGCCGAGGGGGCCTGCGCCTCGGGCAGGGCGATCAGCGCGTCGGTGACGGCGAGCGCTTCCTTGTCCTGGCGCGAGGTGAGCAGGGCGCGCGCGCGGGCCAGCAGGTCGGCGGGGCCCGGGTCGAGGAGCGGCTTGCGCCGCGCGAACGGCAGCGTCGACAGGGCCTGGTCGAGGATCTCCTTCGCCTCCCCCGCGCCCGCGCCGCCCGGCGCCTGGTCGAGGATGCGCCGGGCGAGCCGGATCGCCTCCTCGGCGCGGTCCTGTCCAGGATGGCGGAGCAGCGCGCGGGCGAAGCGGAGCGCCTCGGGCACCCACGTCGACGCTGGCCAGCTCCGGGCGAGGTACGCTTGCCAGCGCGCGGACGCGCCCCCGATGTCGCCCTTCTCGGCGAGCGCGCCGGCGACGATGCGATCGATCTCGTCGGCGATCGCGACGTCCGAGGCGACGGCGCGCGCGCGCTCGATCGCCGCGTCGGGCTGTCCCGCCCTGGCGAGGAGATCGGCCGCCGCGAACCGCGCGTAGTCGGCGAGCGGTCCGCCGGCTGCCGCCGCCGCGTCGTACTCCTTCGCGGCGCCCAGGGGGTCGCCCGCGAGCGCGCGCAGCCGCCCGAGCTGGTAGCGAAACGCCGCTGCGTCCCCGGGCGACAGGGGCGCGGAGAGCGCCTGGACCAACGCGGCGACCGCGCTTCCGTACGCCTCCTGCCCGACGAGCTTCTGCACCGGCGCGAGCCGCGGGTCGTCCAGCACGAGGGTGAGGCGTTCGGGGTCGAACACCGGGGCCTCGCCCGGCGTGCCCGGGACGACGGGCCCCGGCGGCGCCGCGGGCGGCGGGGGCGCCTGCTGCGGGCAGAGCGGCGGGCAGGCCGTCGTCCCCCGCTGCGCGGGGGGCGCCCCGGCGCAGGAGGCGCCGAGCGCGGCGGTCAGCGCGAGCGCGGAGGCCAGCGCGAGCGCGGCCCCGGAGCGGGCATCCAGCCTGAACATGCCCGCACCATACCCCGGATCGCGCGGTCGCACAGCGATCGAGGGGAGCGGGCGCCGGAGGCGGCGTCGGGCGGGAGCGTGAGCGGCGTGTACAGGAGCCCGTCGGGAGGTGCGTTGACGAGATCTCGATCGGCCCGTCGAAGCCGTTGAATCGACGGATCGAGATCTCGACGGACGTCAGCCCCTCCTACGGGATGTCGACGGTGGTGGGGGCGATGAAGAGCGCGAAGTCCGGCGCCGCGTCCGTGCCCCCGCCGCCGGCGCGCCATCTTGTGAGATGGCGCACTGGCGTTTGGACGTGGTGTGAACGGTGTCGGGCAGGAATGCGGCTTACTGTGCCGCGTCGCAGGCGAGGTAGACCCGGATGGACTCGATCGTATCGTCGGGGAGCCTCACGCCGACCGGCATTCCCTCCGCCGTCCCGCCCGCCTCGATCGCATCGAGGATCTTCTCCGCCCCGGCGCTGACGCTGGCGGGGTCGTCGACGTTGATCTCAGGGGGAGCGCCGCCGCGGCTCGGGCCCGACACCGTCGTCCCATGACAGGCCACGCAGTTGACCTGGAGCGCCTCGAGGCCCGCTGCCTGCTGCGCGGCGGAGTCGGGCGGACATTCGCCGAGCGCTCCCGTGGACGGCTGGTCCTCGGGGCCGCCGTCATCACCGCCGCAACCTGGGAGAACGCCAATGGCGAAGGGCGCAAGGCAGAAGAAGAGAATCGTACGAACGCGCATCAAAGCACCTCAGCAGCTTGTTAGGGGAAGGCGGGCGAGCCGGGGTCGAGCTTCCAGCCATGCAGGCCGGCCTGGCGCCGCGCGGGAATGGTGCCTGGCGCCGCGCACCGGGTCAACTAAGACGGGCGGGTTTGATGCGAGAAAGAGGTGATTCCAGTCGGTGCGCGGCGCGATGCGGCGCTCGCCGCGTCGTCCGGGTGGCGACGCCCACCCTCCCCGGGGCGGGGGCGCTCGGCACTCTCCCCGAAGCACACCCGCCGCGCCCGCGCGGAGCCGCCGCGACGCAGCGCAGAAATCCGGCCCTCTCTGGCCGGACTTCCGGCGGGCGGCGCTAGCTCGCCGGCCGCCGCTCCAGGTGCGTCTTCATCGCCTTGAGATCCCCGTGCACGGCCTTCTTGAAGCTGCCGATGAACAGCCGCCCGAGCGTCTCCATGAACCACCCCATCCCGGCGATCTCGCCATCCATCCGGAGCAGCGTGCCGGCGCCCTGGGGCTCGAAGACGTAGCGAAAGCGGTATTCCCCGCGTCCCGTCGTCCCCTTCTGCCCGTCGACGAAGAGATCCAGGCTCTTGCCGGGATCAGCCGCCGTGACCTCGAACAGCTCGGTGGACTCCTTGCCGAACATCTTGCGTGTCTCACGCCACATCGCGCCCTCGCCGACGATGCCGACCGTGAGCTTCTCCACCCGCACGAAGTTGGGCATCCAGTCGCCGAAGGAGTCGATGTCGGTCGCGAGCCGGAAGACGTCCTCGGGCGACGCATCGAATCGCTCTTCAATGGTGAACCGGAGCGGCATCTCGTTCTTCTCCTACGTTACCCCGCACACCGGGCCATCGTGCCGGAACCGCTCCATTCCCGTCAACGAGCCCGTCGAGCGCGCACCGCGGCCCGGACGCCGGCAGCGCGCCGTCGTCCGCCGTCCGTCCGGGCGTCCTCTGGCGGCCAGGACGACGGCGCGCTGCCGGCGTCCGGGCCGCGGCGGCTTCAGCCCTTCTTGCCCGGCGGCAGCAGCCTGCCCCGCTCGCCGGTCGCCGCCTGCATCGGGCGGTGCAGCACGATCTTCCGTCCCGCCTCGCGCCCGTGCGCGTGCGCCGCCGTCCGCTGGTTGCCCGCGTGACGCAGGTGCTGCACGTGCGGATGGCGCGTCCGGTAGTAGCCGTCCAGGTCGGCGTCCCTCACCCAGACGAGCCCCTGCTCGGCGGACACCTTCCGCTCCGTGTTCAGCTTCTCGAGGAACCCGAGCATCACGCCGGCCTGGTAGGTCCGCCGGTCCTTGTTGCCCTTCACGCCCTGGGTCCGCTTGTGCTCTTTCCACAGCTGCTCGGCCGTGTGGTGCAGGAACGCGTGCACGTAGGCCGCCATCTCCAGGTTCGCCGGCGTCCCGCAGATCTCGAGGATGCTGCCCCGCTTGCCGTCGAGCGGCGCGTAGACAGGCACCCAGATCGCCTCGACGAAGAAGTGCTTTCCAAGGATGCCCCCGACGATGCGCTCGCTCTCGCCCACGCGCCCGCTCGGCGCGCCCAGGTGGCGGAAGCCGTAGAGCCGCGCGGCGCGCGCCTTCGCGACGTCGAGGTTGTACTTCAGCATCAGCCGCTGCGCGGCGCTCATCGCCGCCTGCGCCTCGTTCGCGTTCGGGCTGTCGGCGAGCGCGAGCAGCCGCGCGATGCGGTCGAGGATCCGGGCGTCCGCGCTCGCGCCCTCCGCGCTCGCGTCGCCGCGCGGCGCCCCGCCGGGCTCCGCCGGCGACGGCCCGACCGACGGCATCCCGGCCGCCATCGCGTCGATGCCGAGGCGCTCGCACACCTCGCGGAACGCCGGCCCGTGCGCCGCCTCGTCCGTGACGCCCAGCACCTCGTGCACGTACTGGTGCGCCATCTCGTGCTTGAGCACCTCGATCACGACGCCCCACGGCTGCGTCAGGACGAGCGGCCGCGAGATCTCGATCGCGCGCGCCTCCGAGATCCAGCGCCCGAGCCGGCTCGCGGCGTCGGAGAGCTCGATGGACGCCGAGCGCAGCTTCCGCCGGAAATGCGTGTAGTTGAGGCTCTGGTAGGCCGCCATCAGCTCGCGCACGAGCGCCGCCTCCAGCTCGGCGCTGAGCCTCGCCGCCGTCTCGCGCGGCGGCTCGGGCGCCGGCGCGCCGGGGGACGGCAGCGGCTCGGGCTGCGCGGCGGCTGCGGCGGAGGATTCGTCCGGCGGCGCGCCGGCCCCTGGGGCCTGTTGAGCGCCGCGCAACCCGTTCAGGAAGAGCTGCTCCGCCATGTCGGACGCCACTCATGGCACGCCTCGGGCGGCTGTCGAAGGGTTTTCTCCGCCCGGGCGCCCCTCCGTTCGGGCGGCCCCTCCGGCCGGCCGGACCGGCCATCGCGTCGTTGGCGAGTTACCGACCCGCCTCAGAAACGTTCCAGATACGTCACGTCCTCGCTACACTCGCGCCCCTTCCCGTGCTCCGTTTCAAGGCGTTGAACGATCCCCGGGCGGCCGACGCCGACGCCGGCAGCCGCTCGTCCCGCGGTCTCGCCCGCGATCTCGGCCCGGACCGCGCTGCGGCGCGCGCGCGGCTGCGCGTGCTCGCCCGCGTCCGGCGCCGCTACGGTCGCCTGTTCCTCGCGCTCCCGTTGCTCCTCGTGGTGCTCGCGGACCTCCACATCCGCGGAGATCGCCTGCTCGATCTGAGCGGCAAGCACGTCGCGAGCTACCTCGGCGCGATGGTCGAGAGCGCCGCGCTCTGGGGGCTCCTGCTCTTCGCGGCCTCGTCGCGGCGGGGCGCGTCGCGGTGGATCGCGGCGCTGCTCTTCGTGACGCTCGCGACGCTCTCGCTCGGCGGCCAGCTCTACTTCCACCGCCAGTACGCCACGTACCTCAACCTCGACGCCACGCTCTTCGGGACCTCGCTCTCGTCGAGCCTCTTCGGCCAGCTCCGGGCCGACGGGGAGAACTTCCTCCACTCGGTCCTCCCGCCGCTCGTGCTCGCCATCGCGCTCGTCTGGCTCGGCCGGCGGATCGTGCGCCCCGGCCGCACGGCGGGGGCCCGCGCCGCCCGCCTCGCCGCGCCGGCGGCCGTGGTGGCGGCGTTCGTGCTGCCGTGCTCCTACCGCACGGTGCAGGCGTCCACGCCCGACGTCATCTACTTCCACGCGATCGGCGGCCTCCTCAAGGAGCTCGCCGGCGTCCAGACCACGGCGCAGGTGCGCCCCGGGCTCCGCACGCCGCCCGCGCTGCCGCGGCTGACCCCGGAGCCCGGCCCGCGGCGCAACGTGCTCTTCATCCTGACCGAGAGCGTGCGCGCCGACGCCACCTGCTCGGCGCCCGCCGGCGACGGCGCGGCGCCTGCCGACGACGGCGGAGGGGCCGCCGCGTGCCCCGGCACGCCGCGCATCGACGCGGCGGCGCCCGGCCGGCTGCCGCTCCTGCAGATGCGCTCGAACGCCTCGACGACGGCGATCGGGCTCGCGGTGCTCTGGTCCGGCCTCCAGCCGATCGCGACGCGCGAGGAGCTCCACACGGCGCCGCTCGTCTTCGACTACGCGGACGCCGCCGGCTTCGACAGCGCCTACTGGACGAGCCACCACATGATGTTCGCCAACTCGCGCCTCTACGTGCAGGACCTGCCGGTCTCGCACCAGTGCGGCGCGACCGAGCTCGATCCGCTGGCCGACATCGATCTCGGGGCCGACGATCGGCTGCTCTCGGCGCACGTCCGGTCCGAGGTGCTCTCGCTGCGCGAGCCGTTCCTCGCGGTCGCCCACTTCGGGAACACCCACGTCCCCTACCTGGTCGACCCGGAGGACGCGCCGTTCCAGCCTGCCCTCGAGAGCAAGGCGCCGGACGACAACGAGGCGTACCGCAACTTCTACAGGAACGCGGTCTACCGGCAGGACGCGGCGATCGCCGATCTCATCCGCTTCGTCCGGAGCTCTCCGGTCGGCGAGCGCACGGTGATCGTCTTCACCTCGGACCACGGCGAGGCGTTCCGCGAGCACGGCCAGCTCGGCCACACGGGCTCCATCCTCGAGGAGGAGATCCGGGTGCCCGGCTGGATCGACGCGCCGCCGGGCACCCTGACGGCCGCGGAGGAGGCCGGGCTGCGCGCGGCCCGGGACGAGCCCGTCTTCCACACGGACGTGGCGCCGACGCTGCTCGACCTGATGGGCCTGTGGGAGGAGCCTGCGCTCGCGGCGTACCGGGCGGCGATGGTCGGGCACAGCCTGCTCCGGCCGTCGCCGGGGCCGGCTGCGCTGGCGCTCACGAACTGCACAGGGATCTGGGGCTGCGCGTTCAAGAACTGGGGGATGATGCGCGGCAACATGAAGCTCGAATCCCGCGCCTGGGACACCGCCTGGCATTGCTACGACGTGCTCGCCGACCCCCGCGAGCAGCACGACCTCGGGCCCGCCGCCTGCGGCGACCTGCCCCGGCTCGCCGACGCGATCTACGGCGGTCCTGCCGGCAGCGTCGACGTCCCGGTCCACCTCCGCGACCTCGCGGCGGGGCCTCGCCGCGACTGATCCGGATGGCGCCGGACCTCGATCGAGAGGGCGCCGCGCCCGGCGCGCCGCCCGCGTCCCCCGCCGGCCGCCCGCGCGCCGCGCGCCGGGCAGCGCGCCGCCGGCGCCGCTGGATCGGCCTCGCCCTCCTCGCGTCGCCGGCGCTCTGGTTCCTCGTCGCGGACGTGCTGCGGCGGGGTCGTCACATGACCACGTTCGACCGGCTGCACGCGGCGGGATACGCCGCGACCGTGGTCGTGTCGCTGGGGTTCTGGGGCGTCCTGCTCTACGTCGCCTCGGGCCGCCGCGGCGCGATGCGCGGCGCGACGGGCGCCCTGTTCGTGGCGCTCTTCACGCTTGCCTGCGGCGTGCAGGGCGGCTTTCACGCCCTCTACAATATCTACTGCTCGATCGACTCGCAGATCCACTCGCAGTCGATCCCCTGGTCGATCGTGGGCACGCTCCCGCTCGGGCACCCTCGCGTGCTCGCCCACGTCGCCGTCGCGTTCGGGCTCGCCCTTGGGGCGCTCTGGCTTGCCCGCCGGTTCGTGCGCCCGCGGCGGCTCCGGCGGCGCGTCGCCGCGGTGCTCGTGCCGCTCGCGCTGGCCGGCGTGACGAGGATCCCGGTGAGCTACCGGGTGATCCAGTCGTCGTCGGCCGACATGATCTACTTCCACGGCGTCACCGCCGTGGTCAAAGAGCACCTCGGCATCACCGACGACTCGTCGGATCTGCGGGTGCAGCGCCGCGACCCGGAGCGCGTGCCGCGGCTCGCCGCGCGGCCCGCGCGGCCGCGGAACGTCGTGCTCATTCTACAGGAGAGCCAGCGGGCGGACGTGACGTGCGTCGAGCACGACCCGGACTGCGCGCTCGCGACGCCGTTCTCCAACGCCGCCGCGCCGGGCCGCATGCCGCTCTTGCAGATGCGGGCCCACGACTCGACGACGGCCATCTCCATCTCGAACCTCTGGTCCGGCGTCTCGCCGACGGAGAGCCACGCGGTGCTCAGCTCCGCCCCGCTGCTCTGGGACTACGCCCACGCGGCCGGGTGGGACACGGCGTACTGGACGAGCCAGAACCTCATGTTCGGGAACGCCCGGCTCTACGTGCAGGACATCCCGGTCTCGCGCCGGGTTGTCGCGACCCAGCTCGATCCGGGCGCCGACCTCGATTACGGCGCTTACGACCGGCAGCTCACGGATCGCGTGATCGCGGAGTGGGGCGAGCTCGTCGAGCCGTTCTTCGCGGTCGTGCATTACTCGAACATCCATTTCCCGTACGTGAGCGATCCGCTCCATTCGCCGTTCCAGCCCAGCGAGCTGAGCAAGGCGCCGGACAAGAACGAGCATTTCAAGAACTTCTATCGCAACGTCGTTTACCTGTCGGACATGGCGGTCGGCCGGCTCATCGAGCACATCCGCGGGACGCCGAGCGGCGAGCGCACGGTCCTCGTGTACACGTCGGATCATGGCGAGTCGTTCCGGGAGCACTGGCAGCTTGGCCACACGAGCTCGCTGTGGGACGAGGAGATCCTCGTCCCCACGTGGATCGACGCCCCGGAGGGGACCCTCTCCCCGGAGGAGCGGGCGAGCATCGCGGGCGCGAGGGACGAGTTCGTGTGGCACCTCGATCTGGCGCCGACGTTCCTCGATCTGATGGGCCTCTGGGACGAGCCGCGGCTCGCGCCGTTCCGCGGCCGGATGATGGGGCACCCGCTGACGCGGCCGGAGCGCACGGTGGCGCCGGTGCCGCTCACGAACTGCACGTGGGTGTGGGGGTGTTCCTTCCGCAACTGGGGGATGATGCAGGGGCCGCTGAAGATCGAGGCGCGCGAGTGGGACGGCGAGTTCCACTGCTTCAACGTGCTGGAGGATCCGCTGGAGCTGACCAACCTGGGAGAGCAGGCGTGCGCGCCGCTGCCCGACCTCGCGCGCGCGCTCTTTCACGAGATGCCGAACGTGACGCCGCCGGGGAGGCCGAAGGTCGACTGGGGCGGGTGAGTTGTCCGGGTCGACCCTGGATCGAGTAGCCTTCCGTTTCACCGTGATGCTCCGCTCCCTCGGTCTCTCCGCGCAGCTCTCCGTGCTCGTTCTCGCTGGATGCAACGCGATCTCGGGCGTCGACAGCCTCACCTTCGACGGCGGAGGCGCGGGGGGGCGAGGCGGCGGCGCATCCGGCGGTGGTGGCGGCGGCGCCTCCGGCGGCGGCGGCGCGGCCGGCGGCGGCGACGCGTCCGGCGGCGGTGGGGGCGCGGCGTGCGAGGGGGAGGCCTGCCCGGCGCCGACGGGGGTCGTCCTCGCGGATCAGACCTTCACCGAGGTGCGCGGCGATGTGACGATGGGCAACGTGTTCATGGACGCGTGCCCGGAGGGACAGGTGATCGTCGGCGCTCAGGGGCAGATCGACGATGATGGTGATGCGTCCATCCATGGCCAGATCCAGGCGCAGTGTGGTTATTTGAACCTCGCCGGGACCGGCCCAACCACCCTCACCACGACACCCGGCGACCTCACCCCGAACCGGGGGGACTATGGCTCGGTCCCCTGGACGAGGATGTGCCCGGAGAACCAGGTGGTGGTGGGCTTCAGCGGCCGGGTGGGCGATTTCGTGGACCGCCTCGTCCTCGATTGCGCGCCGCTCCTCGTGGAGGGGGAGCCTTCCGCTCTCCGCGTCGAGGTGGGACCCGTCTCCTCGTCCGAGGGGGTCGGCGGCCTCGGCGGCGACGCCTTCCCGGACACCCGCTGCGGTGAGCGCGAGGTCGCGAACCTGGTTCATGTCATGGAGGACGGAGCCATCAACGCCTTCGGCCTCGGCTGCAAGACGGTCTCGCTCGCGTACTGACCCGCTCCCCGGAGGCGAAGCGGCGGCTCGCGCCGGGCGCCTTCTGGCTCTCGTGGGCGCTCGAGTCGCTCCACCGCCGGTCCGAGGGGAGGGCGGTGGCCCCGCTCCGGCGGGGCGGGGGAGGCCGCCGCGGTCACATGTCGCGGAGATCGAGCGATCCGATGTAGTCGGCCTTGCCGACGTCGAGCCCGTTGTGCCGCAGGATCGAGTACGCGGTGGTGGCGTGGAAGTAGAAGTTGGGGAGCGCGAACTGGAACACGAAGTCCGCGGCCTTCATGCCCTTGCCCGGCAGGAAGAAGAGGGGGATGGTGCGGTCCTCCGCGCCCTGGAGCTGCTCCGGCTTCAGCGCCTTCACCTGCTCGATCGCCTTGCCGATGCGCGCGCGCAGCGCGGCGATCGTCTCGTCGCCCGTCTCGGGCTTCGGCGGCTCCCCGCCGGTGAGGAGCGCGCTCAGCCTCGGGGGCCAGGCGATGACGTTCTGGATCTGACGCCTGAAGTCCCACTGATCGGGCGCGAGGCGCGCGGTGAGGAGCACCTCCGGATCGAACTTCTTCTGCTGCGCGCAGGCCTCTACCTTGTCGAGCCAGACCAGCACCTGGCCGAGCATGCGAGCCATCTGGGGGAACGAGCTGTCGTAAAGGCTCATGATCTTCTCCTCGTCGGCGGTAACAGCCGGCGCTGCTCGTCCACCCGCAGCCTCAGCGCGTCAACCCCGCGCGCCGGCCCCCGTCCACGGCGCGATGACCTGGATCGGCTGTCGACGTTGGGTATAAGATATTGAAATTATTTATAAAATTACATCGACGCGACCTCCTGCCCGGAGGCGCTATGCTCGATGCGTGCCCACCGCTGCGCAGAAGCCACACCCCGCCACCGTGCCGGATCTCCTGGCGATCCCCGAGGAGCAGCGCTTCCACGAGATCGTCGACGGCGAGCTCATGCAGAAGGCCGTGCCCTCGTTCGAGCACGGCGATGCGCAGTCCGCCATCGTCGCGCACGTGAAGATCCCCTTCCAGCGGCGCCCCGGCGGCCGCTGGCCCGGAGGATGGTGGTTCGCCACCGAGGTGGAGGTCGAGCTCGCACCGGACCAGGTATACCGGCCTGACGTCGTCGGCTGGCGTCGCGAGCGCGCGCCGGAGCGCCCCAGCGGGAGCCCCGTCCGGATCCGGCCCGACTGGGTCTGCGAGGTGCTCTCCCCGGACAACGCGCGAAACGACACGGTCAAGAAGATGCGTGTCTACCAGCGCTGTCAGCTGCCTCATTACTGGATCGTCGATCCCAGGGAGGAGACGATGACCGTGTACCGGTGGACCCCCGAGGGATACCTCGTGGCGCTCCGCGCGGAGCGGGGCGAGCGCGTCCGGGCCGAGCCGTTCGATGCGATCGAGCTCCAGGTCGGGGTGCTGTTCGGGGACGAGCGCGAGGAGGACGAGTGACGACCCCGGCGGAGCCCCGGGCGGCCGCGCGGCACGCCGGGGCTCCGCGGAGCGCCCGGGAGGGGCTCAGTCGATCCGCTTGAACTCGCCCGCCGCGCCGGCGGTCCACATCTGCGGAAGCATCTCCGGGATATCGGAGGTGCGGATGTAGATCAGCCGGATGTCCTTCCCCTCCAGCTCGGCGAGGAGCGCCGGGTCCAGGCCGGGCTCGAGGCGGGGCTCGAAGACGAAATCCTCCGAGAAGTTGTGGTGCGCCGGGTGGTACGTCTGCGCGTGATAGCCCTTCAGCACGATCGGGCTGCTCGTCAGCCCCTCGATGCGCGTCTCCACCCACTTGTGGAGCGGCGCTGTGTATCCCGCCGTCGGGCCCGTGGGGGAAGGCGGCCAGTAGAACGACGTCTCCACCACGAGTCCGGACTCCGACGACAGCGAGCGCTCCTGGAGCAGCGCGCCCTCGACGGGGGGACCTTCCGGGGGGCAGGCGTCGAGGTGCACCGTCTCCGACGAGACGCTGAGCGGCGTGCCGTCCCAGTCGAGCGACGGCAAGGGCGTGGCGTAGTCGGCGCGGAACATGAGCTGGAAATCGCGCAACGCGACGAGCGGCCCCACCGACGGCGGCAGCAGCTCGGACACGGGCGAGGCGGCGAGCGCGTAGGTGACCGCCGAGGCCCCGGCGCCGTCCACGAACGCGTCCGTGACCGTCTGGTCGGCGTACGCGTGCGACGCGGCCGGCCACGCCGCGGGGCTCCCGGACAGCGTCGCCACCGATCCGCCGGAGAGGTAGTCGAGGGTCGCGTCCTCGAAGAGGGTGCCGGCGAGGGCCTCCGGCGTGAGGAACGCGCCCTTCGCCGAGAGGCGCGCGCGCACCTTGAGCCGGTGGTTCGCGAACACGTTGCCGACCTCGCCCTGGAAGGTGCAGAGCTCCCGCGGCTCGGCGAGCAGGAACGGCGTGAGGCTCGGCGTCGTGTTCGGGAGCGAGACCTCGCGCACCTGCTTCACGACGAGCTCCCCGGGCTTCATCTTCTTGAACTCGTAATCGAGCAGGAACGTCGTCTTGCTCGGGTGCACCTCCCGGAACCTCTCCTCGACGCGGCCGAGCAGCGCGGTGAGCGCGCGGTAGTCGTCCTCCCACTGCATCACGTGGCCGCCGAGCGGGACGAGCGTCGAGCCGGAGCGGAGCTGGACGTAGGTGTCGCCATCGAGGCCGCTCACGGTGACGACCTCCGGCAGCGCTCCCCCTTCCGGGTTGGTGACGGACGTCGCCCCGAGCTGGGTCACGATCTTGATCTCGTCCGAGGGCGGGACGCCCCGCGACAGCGTGGCCACGCCGTTCGCCATCTCGTTCTCGTCAGGATAGGAGTAATGGACGAGGACGCCCATTCCGACCTGGTCCTCGTTCACGCCATAGAGGAGCCGGGCGAGGAAGGCGTTGTCGTTGTAGAAGCTCGCGTACACCTTGCGGATCGCGCGGAACACGCCCCGCTCCGCGTCCTCGCCGGCGTCGCAGAGGCTCGGCCCCGCGTCGTCGGCGTCCTGGTCGTCGGCCAGGCAGCCGCTGTAGCTGTCGTAGAGGCCCGCGCCCGTGAAGACGGCGCTGTCCTCCACGTTGGTCGAGCTGCGGAACCGGATCTTCCTCGTGGGCGTGAAGTCCGCGATCGCCGCCTCGACCGCCTGCCGCTGCCCCGCGGAGAAGGCGGTCTCCTTGGTGATCCGCTCGCGGATCGCCGCGAGATCGGCCTTGAGCGCCCGCATGTCGGGCGGGTAGCTGTAGCCTCCGAGGCGCTCCGCGATCTCGGCGCGCAGCGTGCTGCCGCCGGGCATGACCTGGTCGAGGAAATCGTCCCAGAGATCGAACGACAGCGCGACCGCGACATCGGAGCTCTCCGGGATGGCGTCCCGCAGCAGGCCGTAGTTCGCGGCCTTGCCCCCGAAGTGGACGACCTCCGCGGGGCCGAGATCCTCGGTGGAGCCGGAATAGGCGCCGAGCGGCTCCTTGGGCTGGATCCCGAGATCGCCGGGCCGCTTCAGCGAGAGGAGCTGCTCTCTGTCGGCCGGCGCCATCCCTTCGGCGTCGAAGAGCGCGGCGCGGCACACGACCCCCCACTCCAGCGAGGCCCGCAGCGCGACCTCCTTGCCGTCGAGCGCCTTCGCCTGCTCCGCGGTGGCCGGGTCGCCGACGTACACGAACGGGATGCCGAAGGACGTCGCCAGGAGGGCGGTGTGCGCGTTCGGGGTCGAGGGCGACAGCGAGATGATGCCCGCCACATAAGGCACCTCCGCCGGGATGGAGTCGGTGAGGAGGATGTCCTCGGGCCGGAGATCGCCGCTCGCGTAGGCGGCGTCGATCCTGTCCGGGGGGACATAGCGGAGCCGGCCCACGGCCCAGCCCGTCGAGTAGCACGCGTCGCCGCTCAGCCACCGTTCGACCGAGCTCACGGGGAACCCGCGCTCGGCGAAGAACGCGCTGTTCGCCGCGGCCGCCCCGGCCTGCTCGTGGGTCGGGAAATAGAAGGAGACGGGCGGCGCTCCGTCGGGGGCGACGATGCTGTCCTTCACGAGCTGGAGGACGATGCGCGCCATCTCGGGATCGTAGGCGTCCTGCCGGACCAGCTGGATGCCGTACTCCGGCTCGGTGACCGCATTCGGGGAGATGAGCACCGCGCCGAGGATCGCCTGCTGTCCCTCCTCGTGGAGCGAGACCTTGTCGTACTCGTCCTGCGACATGCCGAAGAACGGGTCGAGCCGCGCGGTGGCGAACTCGCCGTGGAACGGGAACTCGTTGCTGTTCTGGTAATAGACCTTGGTGGGGTCGTGCATCAGCACGGTGAACTTCACCCACGACGGCCCGTCGTACGTCGAGTACGCCGCGAAGAGATCGAAGGGGAATTCGAGCTGATTCTTCCAGTCCGCGGACGGGGTGATCTCGATCGGGTAGGTGTCGACGGGCCATTCGTAGCCGCCGCCACCTCCGCCTCCTCCTCCGCCTCCTCCTTCGCCGCCGTCCCCCCCACCCTCGCCGCCCGTACCCCCGGCTCCGCCGGTGGCGCCCTCGCCGCCCGCGGCGCCGCTGCCCCCGGAGCCACCCGCCGAGCCGTCGCCGCACGCGGTGAGCATCCCTGCGCCCAGGAGCGCGAGCGCAAGGCAAGCCAGTCGACCGATTCGTTGAAACCTCATGGGTACTACGGATCTACAATTGCCGTGCCATCGCCTCTCCAAAAGCGCTCGAGCGCCGCGAGGCGGGGCATTCGTGTCACGACAATGGCGCACGCAGGCACAACCCCCCGGGAAGCGCCGGGCGAGCGAGCGGCAGGGCGCGACGAGGGTCGAGCTCGGTCACGCCGGCTCCGGCGCGGCGACCCGCGGCCTACCTGTCGAACTTTCTTGGGGTTTCGACCGGTGCGGCGGTCTAGGATACGGCGATGACAGAGCGGAGAGCGGCGCTGATCTTCAACCCTGCTGCTGGCCATGCAGGCGATGCGGTCGAGTCGCTTCCTGCGCGGCTCGAGCGCGAGTTCGCGCTGAGCGTCTACGAGACGAGCGCGGACCGCAGCGCCGCCGCGTGCGCCGAGGCGGCGCGCCGCGAGGGCGCCTCCCTGGTCATCGCGGCGGGCGGCGACGGGACGATCTCGAGCGTGGCGTCCGCGCTCCTCGGGACCGACACCTGCCTGGGCATCCTGCCGCTCGGAACGGCGAACTCGATCGCGGTTACGCTGGGCATTCCGGACGACCTGGAGGGGGCGATCGAGGTCCTCGTCCACGGCGCGCCGACGCGCATCGACGCCGCCCGCGCGAACGGGAGGACCATGATCCTGCTGTCGGCGGTCGGGCTCCACGCCGATACCGTCGGCGAGACCCCGCAGGACGCCAAGCAGCGCTGGGGGGTGCTCGCGTACATCAGCACCGGTCTGAAGAAGCTGATGAGCCTGGAGCCGTTCGGGGTCGAGATCGAGACCGACGAGCAGCGGATCCACTGCCGCGCGGTGGCGGTGACGGTCGCGAACATGGCGCCTGCGCGCACGGTGCTGGCGCAGGGGCCGCCGGTGGTGTCCCCCGACGACGGGCTGCTCGACATCACCATCGTGTCGGCCACGACGCTTGTCGAGGCGGTCGCGACCGGCCTGCACCTCCTGAGGACCGCGATCGACGGCGAGGCGGCCGAGCGCGACAACATCGGGTTCCTCGCCGCCCGGAGGGTCCGCATCACCACCGATCCCCCCCAGGACGTGCTCATCGACGGCGAGGAGGTCGGGACAACGCCCCTCGTTGTCGAGTGCCTCCCGGGCGCGCTGACGGTCATGGCGGCCCGCCGCGAGGAGGTCGACGCCCCCCCGCCGCCCGCCCCGGAGGCCGAGGTGAAGCTGGAAGGGCTGCCCGAGCTCGAGGTCGAGCTGAAGGCGTGACGCCAGCTGCCTGCCGCTCGCCCTCCGCGTGGCTGCCGGCGCCCTCGCCGAGCCGCCTCGATGCGCCCTCGTGAGGGCGGCCGGCGCCTTTCTCCTGCCTCCCCGGCGTGGTAGGGCGAGCGGCCATGAGGCTGACCGCGCGGGCCATCGAGCTCCCGGCGCTCGTGAGCGCCCATTCCCACGCGTTCCAGCGCGGGATGCGCGGAGAGGCGCAGCGGCCGGGGCCGACGGGGGCGGACGACTTCTGGTCGTGGCGCAGCGCGATGTATGCGCTCGCCGGGTCGCTCACGCCGGAGTCCATTCATGCCATCTCGAAGGTGGCCTATCGCGAGCTCCGCGCCGCGGGCGTCCGCACCGTGGGCGAGTTCCACTATGTGCACCACCAGCCCGACGGCGCGCCTTACGCGGATCGCACGGTCCTCGCGGACGCGGTGATCGAGGCGGCGCGCGCGGCGGGCCTCCGGATCGCGCTCCTCCGGGTCGTCTACGCGCGCGCGGGCGCGGGCCGGGCGCCCGAGGGGGCGCAGCGGCGGTTCTCGGACGGCTCGCTCGACGCGGCGCTCGCGGACATCGAGGCGCTCCGGGCGCGCTACGCGGGCTGCGAGGACGTGCGCGTCGGGGTGGCGCCGCACAGCGTCCGCGCGGTGCCCCCGGCGTGGCTCGGGGAGATCGCGCGGTACGCCGAGGAGCGCGGGCTCATGGTGCACATGCACGTGGCCGAGCAGCCGGCCGAGATCGAGGCGTGCCTCGCCGAGACGGGCCGGCGCCCGGTGGAGCTCCTGGCCGAGCGCGGGGTCCTGAGCGAGCGCTTCGTGGCGGTGCACGCGACGCACCTCGCGCCGCACGAGCCGGCGCTCCTCGGCGCGGCGCGGGCGTTCGCGTGCCTGTGCCCGACGACCGAGCGCGACCTCGGCGACGGGCTGCCCGACGTGGGGGCGCTGCGCGGGGCGGGCGTGCGGCTGTGCGTGGGGATCGACAGCCACGTGATCACCGATCCGTTCGAGGACCTGCGGGGCGTCGAGCTGGGCGAGCGGCTGCGGACGGGCAAGCGCGTGACGCTGCGGCCGGAGGACGGGGGGACGCCGGCCGAGGCGCTCTGGGAGATCGGCTCGCTGCGGGGGGCGGAGGCGTGCGGGTTCGCGGATCCGGGCGGCAGCATCTCGCTACGCCGGGAGGCGCCGGCGCTCGCGCTGGTGCGGGAGGAGCGGCTGCTCGACGCGGTGGTGTACAGCGGGAGCCCGGCGCTCGTGGAGGGGTGAGCCGAGGAAATCAGGGTAGAGGTGTGGGAGCGGTGGTCGTGGTCCTATTTGAACATGAAGGTGGGAAGAAAAGCTCAGTAATCATCCCGCCTTCCCGCCTTCATGTGAGCTCTCTTCGGGCAAGTGCGACCCCTACCACGTGGCACGGTGAGCTCGCCGCTCACCCCATCGCGCCCGCCACGAGCTGGGCCGCCCTCAGCACCACCGCCACCACCACCCCCACGTCCCACGCGCGCGAAAGCCACCACTGCGTCTCGCCGCCGTTGATCCACGGCGCCACCCACGCCGGCGGCTCCACGAGATCCGCGACGGTGAGGACCCGCTCGCGCTGCTGCGCCTCGCGGTAGCCGCCCTCGCCGCCGCGGACGTGCTCCTCCGCCCGCACGTACGCGAACAGCCGCGCTCCCCGGCCCTCCGGGAGCAGCGCCCCGCTCGCGCCGAGCGCCTCCGGCGTCGCCGGCAGCTCGATCCGCGCGCCGCCCTGCGTGAGCCGGAGCGCGCCGCCGCCCGCGCGCTCGACGCGCGCGCGGACCCAGCCCTCGGGGCGGTCGCCGCGGAGCAGCGCGCGGAGCGGCGTCAGCTCGGGGCTCGGGCCCAGGCGGGGCGCGCGCCGCCCCGGGAAGAGGCGCGCGGCGAGGAACCAGAGGCAGATCGGGAACACCGACAGGACCAGGTGCAGATCGAGCGCGCTGGCCACGCCCGCCGTCCCGTCGAGCACCGGGAAGGAGAGCACGCCCGCGGCGGCGAAGGCGCCGACCGCGATCGTCGCGCCGAACCCGCCGACGACGCCGAACGCGACGTTGCCGATCGCGATGACGCCGACGGCGACATTGCCGATCGCGATGAACCCGCGCGCGACGTTGCCGATCGCGATGAAGCCCGTGACGACGTTGCCGAACACGAGGAATCCGTTCGCCATGTTGCCGACGTCGACCCAGCGCGCCCGCTGCGCGGCGCCGGCCCCGTCGCCCTGGAGCGGCGCCTTCACTCGGTCACCTCGAACGCGGTGCGGCCGACGAGCTGGCCGTCCTGGGTCTCGACATCCACGGTCCAGTGCCCGGCCAGGCGGCGCGGCAGGCTCCCGCCCACGAGCTGCGACTTGAGCCGCACCGCGCCCTCCGGCCCGGGGACCCGCAGCGTCTCCTCCGGCGCGCGGAGGATCTCGCGCCCCTCGTGCCGCCAGACATGGAGCAGGCGATCGCCGTCGCCGCCCGGCACCACCACGTCGGTCACGGCGCGGAGCTCCCGGATCACAGAAAAATGCAATGATTTCACGTACATGTCAAGGCGGCCGTCCGGGAGCACCGCGGGGCCCACGGCCGCGGAGGACAGGTGCATCGGCACCGGAGGGATGATCGCCCGCGTGCCGTAGGCGAGCCCGACCCCGGCGGCCGCCGCGATGACGAGGAACACCGCGCCCATCCGGCTCCAGAGCGCGCCGAACGGCAGGTGCAGCGTGCAGAAGCCGAGCACGGACACGAGGGCGGCGGAGAGCAGCGTGTAGAGCGTCCGGGTGTCCGGGAGGAGCGCGGGGATGACGAGGTTCAGGCAGGCGAACAGCGTCACCCCGTAGAAGACCGAGGCGAGCGTCTTCCAGCGCATGAGCACGCGGTCGAAGACGAGATCGAGCGTCGAGAGCACGGCGCAGGCGCCGAGGAGGAGGACGAACCACCGGTTCGGCGCGTCGAGGCTGGCGCTCTTCCAGTAGAACGGGAGGAGGAAGAAGAGCATGCCCTGATAGAGGTTCTTCAGGACATAGGTCATCACGAGGAAGCGCAGCCGGGCGCCGCGCCACGCCGTCGCGAAGTCCTGGCGAGCGCCGGTGCCGAAGAGCCGGAAGAACAGGATCACGAGCAGCCAGGCGACGCTGACCGAGACCGCGAGGAAGCGGGCGTGCTGGAACCCCTTCTGCGCGAAGGTCACAACGAAGGCGCCGAGGCTGAGCGCGTAGGCGGTGTGCAGCCACCAGAGCTTCTTGTGGTGGCGCTTGAAGAAGGCGCGGGCGGCCGACTTGAAGTCCTGAGGCTGGCCCTCCTGCGCCTCGGCGTCCAGCTCGGCGTAGGACGCCTTGGGCTCGGCCTTGACGGTCGGAGAGTCGTCCTCTTCGGCGGCCCGCGAAGGCCGCGCGGGCATCTTGAGCGTGCGGTCGTCGTGCTCCCCGCCCGCGGCGCCGGCCCGGGGCGGCATGCGCAGGGTGACATCGTCGATGACGCTGCGCTCCCGGTCGCCGGGCGCTGCGGCGCCTCCGCGCGGCGCGCCGGGGGCGCGGGGCGAGGCAGCGCCCGGGGTGGGGCCGGGCTCGCCGCTCGGCACGTACAGGATGGTCGGCGCCTCCCCGAAGGCGTCGGGCAAGCGCGGCTTCTGGACCTGGGTCGGGGCGCTGGAGGACGGCGGCGACGGCCGCGAGGGCGCGTTCGCGTGGGCCTCGGGGGCGGAGGCTTCAGGGGAGCGCGGCGCGGGCTGTTTCATGTCGTTTCATGTCCGGCGCGCAGCGTACCCGACCGGCGGCCCGCCTTCGAGCGCCGGGCGAGGGGGCGCCGGCGCCGGGCGGCGCGCGGCGTCCCGCAGCGCCGGGGCGGCGAGCGCCCGGGCCGGGGCGCGGAGGGGCGCTGGGCCGCGGAGGCGCGCCCGGCTGGACCGGCTCAGGGGCCGGGCGGGGCCGGCCCTGCGTCGCCGGGCCGGGCAGGCCTACTCCACGGTGATGAACGCGACGCTGGTGCTCAGATCGGGGACGCAGAGGATGCGGCGCTCCGGATCGAAGCCGATGTCCGCGGCCGAGGTGATGGCGTGATCCGCGGCCAGGTCGTACGCGATCGTCCAGGTGCCGTCGGCCGAGACCCGGAAGACCTTGCCCGAGGTCCACTCCGACGCCCACAAGGCGTCTCCGTCCCTCTCGACCCCGTCGAGCTTGCCGGCGAGATCGCCGATGCGCGTGATGGTCCTGTCGGTGAGATCGATGGAGAGGAGCTCCCCGGGCTCATCGTCCGTGCTGCCCCCCGAGCCCGCCACGAGGAGCGACCCGCCGTCGACGAGCACGCCGTTCGGGCCGACAACGTCGTCGAACGCCAGGAAGAGCTCGGCGCTCGTGGGGGCACCGACGTCGAGTCGATAGATGACGTTTCCGGCCGTGTCGGAGGCGTAGAGCTGACCTGTGCCCTCGTCGACGGCGACGTCGTTGACGAACAGGCCCTCCGGGATGGGGTACACGGTGACGCTGCTGTCCGCGACCGAGATGCCGAGGACGCGGTTGACGTCGGTGACGTAGAGGACGCCTTCGAAGACCCGGATCCCCTTGGGATCGTCGAGCCCCTCGATCCACCTCGCGTCGAGCACCGTGCCGTTCTCGTCGAGGCGGCTGATCCAGCCCGCCTCGCCCTCTCCACCGATGTTCGATACGTACCAGAGCCGGTCTTCCGGATCCCAGTAGCAGCTCTCCGGCGTGGAGAATCCGTCCACCTGCTGGAATGCGTAGGCCGGTCCGCCGCCAGCGCCGCCGGCGCCGTCGCTGCCGCCAGTGCCGCCAGTGCCGCCAGCACCGCCGGCGCCGCCGGTTCCGACGGCGCCGCCAGCACCGCCGGCGCCGCCAGCACCGCCGGTTCCGACGGCGCCGCCGGAACCGCCGGCGCCGCCAGCACCGCCGGCGCCGCCGGTTCCGACGGCGGAGGTAGCGCCCTCACCGCCGGTGCCACCGCCTGTGCCGCCGGTCTCACCGCCTGTGCCGCCGGTCCCACCGGTGCCGCCGGTGCCGCCTGTGCCACCGGTCCCACCGCCTGTGCCGCCGGTGCCACCGCCTGTGCCGCCGGTGCCGCCGGTCCCATCGGTCCCGCCGTCACCGCCCTCGCCCCCCGTGCCCGAGGAGGTGGACGACGTGGCCCCGCCCTCACCCCCCGTGCCCGATGACGTGCTCGTACCGCTGGAGGTGGTGCCGGGACCGGAATCGCCGACATCGTCATCCCCGCACGCTCCGAGCATCGACGTGAGGCAGATGGAGGCCAGCGCAACATAGCGTCGATTCAGGATCATGATTTTTCGTCGTCCTCCGTTCAGATGTGACCGTATCTACAAGCGCTCGCGCGCCAGCGTCAACCGCCCAGCACCATTCGGTCCGCGAAAGCCGCAGCATCCCTTGCTCGTCCGGACGCGGGCCGCGCCGCCGGAGGAGGGGTCAGCGGCTCGAGCCGCTCAGCGCTTCGTCGTAAATGCGCTATAAGCTAGTACAAATAGGAGCGGCCCAGGTTGATGATCGGGAGCGCGTCGCCCATCTCACCGGCCGCGTCGCCGCAATGCTGGGTACCGCCGGTGCAGCCCGGGCCGCCGAGGTTGCCGCCCACGCTCTCCCCCCAGCATTTGATGTGGCTCGTGTCGAGCAGGGCGCACGTCGAGTGGCCGTTGGTCGAGGTGACGACCGCCTTGGCCCGGCGGCCGAAGCCCAGGTCGACCGTGGGAAGGCTGTCCCCCATCTCGCCGGCGCTGTCCCCGCTCGTCGCGCTGTTGCCGAGGCCGAGCTGGCCTCTGTGGTTTCTTCCCCAGCACTTGATCGTGTTGTCGTCAAGCAGGGCGCAGGTGTGATTCCTGCCCGCAGAGACGGCCTTGGCGGTGCGACCGGAGCCCAGACTGACCGCCGGGAGGACGGCCATCTCACCGGCCGCGTCGCCCCGGTTCGAGCTGCTCTCGAGGCCGAGCTGGCCGTAGCCGTTGTGGCCCCAGCACTTGACCGTGTCGTCGTCGAGCAGCGCGCAGCTGTGCTCAGCGCCCGCCGAGATCGCCTTGGCCGTACGGTTAGCCCCGAGGTAGACCGCCTGGAGATTCTGCATCTCGTTCGCCTGGTCGCCCTGGTCGATCGTATCATCGCGGCCGAGCTGCCCGCTGCCGTTCTCTCCCCAGCACTTGACCGTGTTGTTGTCGAGCAGCACACAGGTGTGATTGGCCCCGGTCGCCACGGCTCTGGCCGTGCGGCTGGCACCCAGGTAGACCGTGGAGAGCAAATTTCCCATGTCGCTGGAGGAGACGCCTCGGTTGGTGGTGTCGTCGAGCCCGAGCTGGCCGCTGCTGTTGGACCCCCAGCACTTGAGCGTGTCGTCGTCGAGCACGGCGCAGACATGACTGTTGCCAGCGGACGCAGACTTGACCGTACGGTTGGTACCGAGGTTGATGAAGTCGAGGCTCGACATCTCGGCAACGCTGTCACCCTGGTTGCTCGTCGCGCCGTTGCCGAGCTTCCCGCCAAAGGAGCTGCCCCAGCACTTGATGCCCGTGAGGGACGAGGAGGGGAGCTCCTGCAATGCGCAGGTGAACGACTCGCCCGCGATGATCGACTCCACGACACCGATCAGGCTCTCGTCGAGACTCACCCCCATCTCGCCGTTCACGTCGCCCCGGGCATCCGCGTCGCCGAGCCCGAGCTGGCCGGCGCCGTTGTAACCCCAGCATTTGACGCCGCCCCCGTTCAGGTGGGCGCAGACATGATTGTAGCCGACGGCGACCTGGTGCACTGTCTGGCTGCCCGTGGAGGCGAAGGGGAGCGAGCTGCCCATCTCCCCAGGTTCATCGCCGCGGGCGGGCGGGGGCCCGGGGGCCATCATGCCGACGCCGAGCTGGCCGTAAACGTCGGAGCCCCAGCACTTGATCTGCGAATGGGTGGACTCGATGATGCACGTATGGTCCCCGCCGGCGACGATCGTTGTCGGCACGAGAGGAGTCGCGCCTACGATCTCCGTGCCGATGTCGACGAACGGCAGCGCGTCGCCCATGCTCCCGGTCGGATCATTACCTCGCGCGGTCGTGTCTCCGAGTCCGAGCGCGCCGTACCAGTTGAGCCCCCAGCACTTGATCCCATCGTTGGTGAGCAGGACGCAGGTGCGGCTACCGTTCGCGGTGATGGCCTTGGCGGCGAGGTTGGTGCCGAGGTCGACCGGCGGGAGATTGTCGCCCATCTCGTTCGGGTCATCGCCGCGCCTGATGGTGTTGTCGTCGTCGTAGCCGAGCTCGCCGATCTCATTGGCGCCCCAGCACTTGACCTGACCGTTGTCGAGGACGGCGCAGACGTGGTTCTCCCCGGCGGCAATGGCCTGGACCGTGCGACCGGTGCCGAAATCGATGGGCTGGATGCCGCTCATCTCCCCCGCTTGGTCGCCCAGGTCCGTGGATCGATCGGGCCCCGTGCCTCCCGGGAGACCGAGGCCTCCAAAGCTGTTGTTGCCCCAGCACTTGACCGTGTCGTTGTCGAGCAGCGCGCAAGTGAAATGCTCGAGCGCCAAAGCGAGGCTCTTGACGGTGCGCCCGGCGCCGAGCTCGATGGGCGGGAGATTGTCGCCCATGTCGGCCGCGTTGTCCCCCACGTAGGTGTCTGCGGTCGTGTCCTGGCCGAGCGAGCCGTAGATGTTCGCGCCCCAGCACTTGGCCCGATCGTTGTCGAGGATGACGCACGTGCGGTAACTATTGGCATAGATCGCCTTGGCCGTGCGGCCAGTGCCGAGATTGACGGTCGGGAGGCTGTTGCCCATCTCGCTCGGGCTATCGCCGATCGTATCGAATATGGTCACCCCGATGCCGAGCACACTGTTGCTGCCTGTGCCCCAGCACTTGACGGTGTCGTCGTCGAGGATGGCGCAGGTATGGCCGCCGCCGGCCGCGATCGCCTTCGCCGTGTGGGGCTGTCCGGAGCTGTTCGTCCCGAGATTGACGAACGGGATGCTATCGTTTGTCGTGCTCATGCCACGATTGGCCGTATCGCCGAGGCCGAGCTGCGCGCTGTCGTTCTTCCCCCAGCACTTGACGAAGCCGCCTTCGAAGATCGCGCATGTGTGGTTTGACCCGGCGGCGATGGCGCTGGGCCCCAGGACGCGGAGCTCGCCTGATGCAGCGAGCACGGGCTCCTCCAGATCGCCCGTCTCCGCGCCGCCGCCGGCGCACGCCGACGCGAGGAGGCTCGCCGCGAGCGCGGCCAAGGGAACCCGATGAGCTGACAGGCGGCCTGCGCGGGTCGTGACGTCCGTCGTCCGCCGGCGCGCAGCGCGGGCCGTCGGATCGGGGAGAGCGTCTCGCTGAGAGTCGCGTGGGGCGTTCGTCGATAGGGAATATGCATGGAGAGGCATTATTGAACAGTCCTCTTGTCGAACAGATGAAAGGCGCATGAGCTGCCACGCGCCCGGCCAGGAACGAGGAAGGCAAGCCCGCGAGCGGCTGAAACAGCGGGCCTCCCTGGAGCCAGCCTGAACGTCGGCCCGCGGGCCTGAGCAAGATGGGTGCCAGGCGACGCCGCTCCCAACCTGGCCGTGCATCGCTTCCATGTCCGGCGCCTCGGGCACACCCGCCGAACATCCCGCGGAGGCGCGCTCTCGGCCGGTTGCGCACCGCGCCCGCGCGCCCGCGGCACGATGGGTTGCGCATACGACATGTCACGGCTTCAGAGCGTGACATGTCACGGCTGGGGCGTGACATGTCACGGCTGGGGCGTGACATGTCACGCTCCAGCCGGCCCGGCGGACGGGCTCATCCTGGACATGCGGGGCTTTCCGGGCATCAACCTCGCCGAGGTGGCGCAGCGGGTGATCCCGGGGCCGTGGTCGGGCGCGATCTTCCGCGTTGCCATGCACACCGGGCCGGATGACGTGTCCATCGACGAGCTCGTCGATACGTTCGGCCCGCTGGATTCGCCCGCGTACGGGGGGCCCCTCGTGCTGCTCGTCGGCAACGGGACGCTGTCGGCGGCCGAGCATTTCAGCCTCGCCCGCCGTCGTGCCCCGTCCACCGGATTCGAATGCACGAGCCGCGCGCGCAGCCTGTGCGGCGCCCGCCGCTGCACAGCCGAGGTCGAGCGGATGCAACCGGAAGCCCGCCGGCGTCGGTGCGGGCGGCGGCGTCATCGATACGCGCAGATGCGCCCCGCGCGTGAGCCTGAGCCTGCGCGGTGACGGATCGACCCCCCGCTGTCACGAGGCAGATCCGAAGAAGTTGGCTGCGCTCCCGGAGACCGCGGCGCGCGCCGACGCTCCGCGGGAGGATCCGAAACCACGCCGATCGGAGCGAAAGCCACGCCCTCGCGCGGGGCGGCGCGCTGCGCTACGCATGGGAAGAGGTGCCGAGGATGACCGAGCTCTGGGAGACCGTGTTCGCGGACAAGCAGATGATGTGGGGGCCCGAGCCGAGCCGATCGGCGGTCTTCGCGCGGGACTGCTTCGCGCGTACGGGCGCGAAGGAGATCCTCGTTCCGGGCATCGGCTACGGCCGGAACGCCAAGCCATTCCTCGAACACGGGATGTCCGTGACGGGGATCGAGATCTCCGGGACGGCGATCGGTCTCGCGCGAACGCAGATGGGTCTCGAACTCCAGATTCACCACGGGTCCGTGGCCGACATGCCGTTCGACGCTCGCCTGTACGACGGCGTCTTCTCGTACGGGCTCCTCTATCTCCTCGCCCCTCCCGCGCGGGCGAAGTTCCTCCAGGACTGTCATCGCCAGCTGCGGAAGGGCGGAGCGATGATCTTCACCGTCATATCGAAGCAGGCTCCGATGTTCGGTCGGGGGCCAAAGCTCGGAGACGACTGGTACGAGGTCCACCCGGGCGTGCAGATGTTCTTCTACGACGCCGAGTCGATCCGGCGGGAGCTCGGTCCGCACGGCGAGATCGAGCTCTCCGAGATCGACGAAGCGGCGGGGGGTGGCACGCTCCCGTTCATCAACGTGGTGTGCAGGACGGCGTGAGCACCTCGCGGTCGCTCGCGGCGGGCTACCACGGCCGAGCTCGTTCATCCGTGCTCGGTGCTCGCCTCGAGCGCGTCGAACCGCGCCCTCGCCGGTCTACCCGTGGAAGCGCTGGCAAATGACCACGCGCGCAAGGGCATGACCGTCGCGGAGGTCGAGCGCTGGCTCGGCCCGCATCTCAACTACGACGCTTCAAACGAGTACCTCGTCGCCCAGGTTCGTCCCTGGTTTCGTGGGGGGTATCGAAGGGGCCGCCTTCACGCCACAACCTACCGGGACCCCGGCGCCCAACGGCTCTTCAGGATCTCCTCCACCTGGTCGAGCGCCAGCTCCTGATCCCCCTTCTCCGCGGCGAGCTGCCGCCGCAGCTCCAGCAGCGGGAGCGCATGCTTCGCGACCGCGTCAATGACCCCCGCGCTCACCTGCGGCACGCGGCAGCTCTTGTTGCTGTTCACCCGCTTGTGGCGCTTGATCGCGGCCTGATCGAGCACGACCTCCGTCGACACCCGACCGATGTACTGGGCCATCTCCGCCGGCGTCTTCGGATCGGCGTCCTCGTAGCGGTACGTGCCGAGGAGGTTGTCCCGGAAGTATGTGAGCACCACGGGAGCGTCCTCGCTGGCCTCGACGACGTGGCGCCACATGCCCAGCGCCTCGGTCCGTTTGTCGATGTCGTACGTGAACACCAGGTCGAGCTGACCCTTCGTCCGGAGGTCGAGGCCAAAGAGATCACAGCCCGCCACGACCGGCTGCTTACCATACCAATGGGGACCGCGACCGAGGAACACGGTCCCGGAATCGCCGACGACCTTCGCCGGATACAGGTTGTCGGGCCGGTATTTGTTCAGCTCCCAGAGCGACGGGGTGACGAGCGCGAGCGTGCGCATCGCGGGCGCCTTGTCCCCCTTGGGCCAGAGGCGCTCCATCTCGGCGAGCAGCGGGATCGATAACGAAGCGTCCAGGTGCCACATGAAGACGTGGGCCGGCGCGCCCTTCTCGGACGACACCGTCACGCCTCCGGCGCAGCTGCTGATCCCGGCGGTCACCGCGCAAGTGAGCTTGAGCGGCGGGTCGAATACGTGCCGCTTCCAGTCGGCGCCCTTCGCCAGGCGCTTGCCGCCCTCGAGCTCAAAATCTTTGATGCCCTCGACCTCCTCGAAATCGAGCACGAGCCCCTTCTGGAGCAGGTCCGCCTTGCGTCTGAAAATCGCGGCGTACATCGCGTCGCATTGCCTGACGCAGGCCTGGACGTCGAGCATCTGCACGATCGGCTGCACGGCGTCGTCGAAGGCGGGGAGCGCCAGGTCTGCCGTGTCATGGCCTAGCTTGAGGAGTATCTGCCGCGCTTCCACGTCCGCCTTGAGCGCGCCGACCCTCTGGAGCGCGACCGCGTGCCGATCCCGGAACGTGCTCAGGAGCGCGAACTCCGCCCGCTCCTGGCCGTTGAACACCCATATGGCGGTATAGAAGCTGCGTGCCCGCAGCGTCGGGAACATCCGCGAAGCCTCCAGGCCCGCCGTCACGCTCGCCGCCGCCGAGAGGGCGCTCCGAGCAGCCGAGACGAGCCCGAGCACCCGCTCCACCGCGACCACCTCGACGCCCTGCGCCCGCTGGTCGCGGGCGGCGAGGTCCGCGGCGCTCGCCTGGTATGCGGCCCGCGCGTCACCCGACCAGTAGAGCGCGTGCAGGTAATACCGGCCCTCTTTCTCGTTGAGCTGGAGCGACGCCATGCTCGCCCACGAGGTCGACGCGTACCACTCGCCCTCCGCGACCTCGACCAGGTAATTGTGCGCGTTCGCGTCGAGCCGGCCCAGCCCCGCGACCCCGGCCAGCTGTTCGAGGGCCTGCTGTTTGTCGAGCGGCATCGCGAACGTCTCGCGGCCCTTCGGCTGTTCGCCCTCGATGGCGGGGTTCGCGAGGTCGTTCATCGACGCGTCCACGCCCAGAGCGCCGAGCGCCGCGGGGCTGTCGTCGAGCATGAGCACCAGGACACGGGCCAGGTACTCGGCGTGGAGGATATCGATCTCGCTCGGGACGTGCGCGTGCGTCCACGCGCTCGCGGCAGGATCGAACCCCCTGTCGCTGCTCGCCACGACCTGGAACGGCGAAGCCTGCCATTCCATCATCCGCACGAGGTGGTCGGACAGCGCCGACGCGTCGAGCGTGAAGCGCGTTCTGTCAGGCTTGTCGAGGTCCTCGGATTTGGCCTTCAGCTTGGCGAGGTTCAGCTCGATCTCGTCGAGCAGACCCCCGTTGGGCACCCCCCTGCCCAGGCGGCCGAACGCGCGGCGGCAAAGGCGGAGATAGACGACGGCCGGCGCCGCCGCCTTGCCGCGCTCGACGTCGATCAAGAGGTCCGTCGAGGAGAGATCGAGCAGATTGACGCAGGCCTTCTCCACCCGGACGAGCGGCAACACCAGGGGCTCCTGGACCGCCTTCACGAGCTCGCCCGGGTCCGTCGCCGCCGAGAACGATTGCGATGCGAGCTGAGCCTTGTCCTTGCGATTACGAAATGACACCGCCACGACCGGCGCAGGGCGCTCCACCACGTTGAGCTCCCTGCCCAGCGCCACCGCCACGGGCTTCACCACCAGCCTGGATTTGCCCAGCGCATCCAGCACCGCCCGGCTGTACGTCATCTGGCGCGGGCCGATCGCCGGGCAGAAGAGCTTCAGCCCGTCGGGGTTCATGTGGTAGGCCCACGGCTCCTTGGCCGATTGCGACACCTCGTCGCCCTTCTTGACCACCTCCACGACGGCGTTGCCCCCGTCGCGCTCCGCGTCGTAATCGGTCAAAAAAACGTCGTAATGGACCGGGATGTGGCCCACGAGGCGAATGCACAGGCGAAGCTTGGCGTCCTTCGCGTGCGACGCGGTATAATAGGGAACGCCCAGCGCCTGGTCGCCGCCCTGGTCGTCGAACACCAGGACCTCCACGTCATAGAGCCGCTCGATCGCGGTGATGCACGCCTCGTCCCCCCAGCTCCTGGCCCCGCGCAGGTACTCCACCCGCCGATCGATCGCGGCCCTCTGCGCGTCGCTCACCGCGTCTTGCTGGTTGCCGGTGATGCCCATCCCGTCCCGCAGCTTGAAGCCGAGGGCGTTCGTCTCCTTGGCATGATCGGCCACGTACTGGACCACGTGCGCCCGGAAGCGCATGTGATCGGCGAACTCCGCCCCATGGCGTCCGGCGGTCACGAGCCCGTGGCCGGCCGCGTGGAACAGGCAGTTTCCGTCCTTGCGGGCCCGGATGAGCTCGTAATCGGCGTCACGGATGCGGACCGTATTCTCTCGCCCTCGGACGTCGAAAGGCACGGTCGTCCTCCAGCCCGATCAGCAGCCGTGCGCCGAGAGCAGCGCGGCGCGCGTGGCGTCGTCCGGCGCGTCCGTCCTGGGCAGGCCGCTCCGCGCCTGGAAATCGTGCATCGCCCCGATCGTCGCCGGATCGAGATCGTCGCCCGTGGACCCGCCGAGATACCCGAGGTTGCGCAGCCGGTGCTTGAGCCCGCGCACGGTGTCAATGGGGTCCAGCTCGCGCAAGCCAACGGCGTAATGCTCCTCGGGCGCGCCTTCCGGCCGGAGCACGAGCTCGGCGTCGCGCGCGTTCGGTCGGAGGAAACACACGAGCTCTCCGTTCGCGTCGGTCTTGCCCGGCAGCGGGTCCCCGTCGATGGTCAGCACGTACGGGACCCCTGCCCGCGGAAACTCCGGGGTACCGAACCGGATCCGGAGCTGCTCCGGCACACCTTTACGGCGGAAGGTGTGGCGCTTCCCGGTGGCGGCCTCCTCCTCTTTGGGCCGCCGCTCGGGCACGACCACCCGATCCCCCTGGCGGAGCACGTGCGCGCTCGTGCGCGCCGCGCGCAAGGCCGCGTTGTCCGGGTGGTCCCACAAAGTGCGCCAGGAATGCCCGTGCTCGAAGGCGATGCTCGACAGGCAATCCCGAGCCCCGACTACGACGGTGATGGGCATGCCAAGCCACGATATCGAATTGCGTCGATCCTGTCAAGCACCCTCATCCAGGGCGATGGCGACGGTGTCCCGCATGACCAACCCGCGAGTGTGGCGCCCCGCGAACGACCGCGGATACAATGAATGAATGTGCGTTGTCGCTCATTGAGTGAGCCGCAGTGAGTCGCAGCGAGCCGCAGCGAGCCGCGCCGACCGATGGCCATGGCGGGGCGCTGGCCATGTTTGCGGGCCTGCTCCTCGCCGCGCGCAGGCGTCGAATCCATACATGGCTTGTTCGTCGGCGGCTGCTCGGATAACAATTCTGGCCATGAAGCACCACCGCGTCGCTGCAGGGGAGTGCATATCGAGCATCGCGTTCAGCTACGGCTTTGCGCCCGACACGCTGCGTGTCCGTCGCGCGCCGGTCACTCGAGGTCGGGCCGCGCGCTGTCCATGCCGATCGCCCACGCCATCGTGTACCGCGCGTTGATCTCGCACCGGGGATTCCAGCGCAGGCTCCCGCGCTCGTCCTCCCAGCGGAAGGCGTCGATCCCGAAGGGCCCGAAATAGCCCGCGCCGGCGAGCGCAGCTCCCGTCTCGAGCGCGGCCTCGACGAGCCGCCGGCGCTCGCCGCCGTCGAGGTCGCCCTCACCGGCGAGCGCGGCGCCGAGGTAGGCCCCGTTCGCGTCACAACGCTGGACGCAGGGGGCGCCGAGGCGCACCGCGCCGCCGCGGGCGACGTGCCCGTGCAGCGAGAAGTCGCCGCGGCGCTCGACCCAGGGCTCGACCTGCAGGCCGCTGTCCGGGGAGGCGGGGTCGAGCGACGCGACGGCCCAGGGCCGCGCGTCGGGCGGCAGGGCGCCGCGGGCGACCCGGCGCCGGCCGCGCCCCGCGAAGCCGAACGGCCGCTTGAGCAGCCAGTGACCGGTCGGCGTGGGCCCGGCGATCGCGGCCTCGAGCTCGGCCAGGGTGACAACGTGGCGCGCGCCGGGGAGCGTCTGGCCGAGGTCCGCGCAGAACCGCCGGTGGTTGACGCGACGCAGCACGTCGAGCGGCGGCGCCTCCGCGGGGGTGACGCCGGCGCGGGCAAGGAGGCGCCGGGCGCGGGGCGTGGGGCACCACGCGCGCCCGACCAGCGCGGCGCCGGGGGGCGCCGGCGGCACGAGCGGCGAGGGGAGGTCGGGGCTGAGCACGACGTCGCCGGGGCGCAGCAGGGCCGCGACCCGGCCGGCGAGCTCCGGGGCCCGGCCGGCGACCGCGGCGCGAGGGGTGTACCCCGCGGGGCGGGCCAGCTCCTCGTCGGCGTCGAAGTTCAGGACCCAGGCGCTCGCTCGGTCCATGAGGCCAGCGCGTCGAGGAACGGCTCGGAGAGGCCGGAGCGGCTGCGGTCGCGGCGGTTCATCGGATCGCCCCGCATGAGCAGCGGCGAGAGGGGCGGCGGGATGTGGCGGACCCACGTCTCGAAGTCGCCCGCCGCCTGCGGCGAGGCGCCGCCCGGCGCCTGCGTGAAGCGGCGGAACCAGCGGACCCCGAAGCGCACGTGCGGGATCTCCTCGGCGCGGACCCGCTCGGTGAGCGCGGCGCCCTCCACGTCGCCGATGGCGCGGAAGCGCTCGGCGAAGCGCGCCGTATGGTCGAGGTTGCCCCCCTCGAGGCCCATCCCCATCACCGCCACGAACTGCGCGGGCGACGCGGCGGCGGGCACCCGCGACCAGAACCAGTCGCGCACCGGGAAATCGCCGAAGCGGTGGCCGATCGCGGCGAGGTAGGCGGCGTAGAGCCGCATGTGGCGCGCCTCGTCGAGGGCGATCCGGACGAGGCCGCCGCGGAACGCGCGCGGCGTCTCCGGGAAGGCGAGCAGCGCCCAGGCCATGAGCTCCGCGGCCTGGAGCTCGTGGTGCAGGAAGGCGTGGAAGAGCTGCGCGCGGCGCGCCGGGTTGCGCAGCGCCTCGGGCCCCGGGCTCTTCAACGCGCGCTCGGAGATGCGCAGCTCGGCGGGCCGGCCCGGCCGCGCGAGGCGGCGCGGGGGCGCGGGGGCGGGCTCCCAGACCGACGGCACGGGCGGCGGCTCGAGCTTGTGCGCCAGGTCGGTCGAGAGGACGTAATCCCAGGCCCAGCGCTCGACGGTGCCCGGCGGAGGCGGGTCGCTGGGCGGCGAGGCGAGAGACATCATGGCACGGCAGGGCAGGGCAGGGGGGACGCTGCTCCCTACCACAGCTCCAGGTCGCCGGCGGGTCGCCGTCGCGCCGGCGCGGCGCGAGCTCGCAGGATGGCGGTAACTGTGGAAGATGATTGATTTTTTATTCTTGCATTCCCGCCTTTCTCGTCGAGCCCGACCACCTCCCGCGCGCACCCCCCCCGGCGGCGGGCGGCGACTGCCGGGCAGCGCCGGGCCCTCGCGCTTGCCATGTCACGATGACAGAGGCCTCCGCATCTCGACGACAATTTGCCGGGGAATAGACCAGGATCGCGAGATTTGCGCGGGAATGGCCGGTCGAGGAGCGTGGCTTACGCCTTGCTCTGAGACTCGGCATGAAGGCGGAGCGGCGTTCCCAGGCGGTCGACAGGAAGCGCGAGGACCAGACGGTGCTTGTCATCGGGGGCAGCGGCGGCATGTCCAGCCGCTACCGCGATGTGGTCGAGGAGCACGGCTTGTCGCTGCGCCATTACGAGAACCGCGTGCCGCCGGGGGCGCGCCGCGGCGTGGGGAGGATCGCGCTCATCGTGATCATGGTGACGATGGTCTCGCACGCGCTGCGCGATCAGATGCAGAGCCTCGCGGCGGACGGCGCGCCCGTCGTGTACCTGCGCAGCGCCTCGGTCTCCGCGCTGCGGGCCGCCATCGAGCAGCGCGCCGCTTGACGAGGGGCGCCGCGCCGGAGCGCGCCGCGCCGGGGCGCCGTCAGCGCACGCCGACGAGGCGCTGCATGAGGCGCTGGAACTCGGGGACCGAGAGGTCGATGTGCTCGACGACGCGCCCGTAGAGCGTGGCCGTGGGTACGTTGCGGCCGCCGAACTCCCGCTCGAGCTCGGAGAGCTTCCAGAGGATGATGCGCTCGGCGCGCGTCAGGCCGTCGCGCACATCCGGAAGATCATCGAAGGGGGATCGCCTCGTGGACATGGTCGGGCTCCGATCAGGCCTGCGCCGCCGCGCGCCGGGCGTTGCGCCCGCCCCGGCGGCCCGGGGGATCCGCTGCCTGGGCGATACCCACGCGCGTGGCCGCGCTCACTGCACGACCCCGAGCACCCGCTGCTGGCGCGCGAGCTCCGCCGCGTTCTTGATCGCCTCGAACAGCTCGCGCGACGCCGGCAGGCCCCGGATCACGAGCTCGGGGTCGCTCGCGTCCCGCGTGAACACGCGGATCTCGGCGATGTCGAGCAGCCGCTCCATGAACGTCTGGCGGAGGTCGATGTCGTGCACGCGCCAGAGCTGGAGGGTCTCGACCCGCCGCGTGAGCAGGCCGGCCTCGTAGTCGATCGTGCGGTCGGTGATCTTGTAGCGGAGGCTCCTGCGCTTCCAGTGCAGGATGCCGAGCCACACGAGGCCCACCAGCACGAGCGAGAGCACGCTCGCCGCGACGTAGGACCAGAACCACGCCTTCCAGCTCGGCGTCCCCTCGAAGAGGACGCGCGCCGCGCCCGGCGAGGCGGCGAGCGCGCCGGGAGCGGGGGCGAGCGCGCCGGGAGCGGGGGCGAGCGGCGCGGCCAGGGCCGCGGCGGCCACGGGCGCCCCCTCATCGAGCATGCTGCCGCAGAAGCGGCACTTGATCGCGGCGTCCTGGATCTGCTCCGCGCAGAAGGGGCACGGTTTCACGCCGGCGAGTGTAGTACGGCGCGCGCCGGCGGGAAGCGCGCTCGCCACGACGCCCGCCGATCCTCCGGAGCATCCGGTCGGCGCGATTGCATCTGCGCGGGACCCTCGTCAGGATCCCCCCCGCCCGGCACCCGACGGGCCTGGCGACGGCCGCCCGGTGGAGCGATCTCGATGAGCAACGTCAAGGGCAACGCGCTGGGGGGGCTCAAGAACTTCGTGGCCGCGCAGCACGGCGCCGCCGGCGTGGCGCGGTGGCTGGAGGGCCTCGGCCCGCAGGACGCCGCGCAGGTCGGCGGCATCGTCCTGCCGCACGGCTGGTACCCGGTGAGCCTGTGGAACCGCCTCGTCGACCGCTACGTGGTGCTGTTCGGAGAGGGCCACCCGCAGTGCTTCCGGCCCGTGGCCAGCGCCATCGCCGAGGCGGACCTGCAACGCTTCTTCACGGTGCTGCTCAAGGCCGCGTCCCCCGCCACGGTGCTGCGCCGGTCCGCCTCGCTGTGGGAGCGCTACTTCGACGACGGCACGATGGAGGCGAACGAGGTCGCCGAGAAGCGCTTCACGGTCCGCCTCACCGCCTCGCGGCTCCCCGACCGCGGCCCCGGGCCGGTCACCTGCGCGGTGGGCATCCCGGTATGGCAGGAGCGAATCATGTCCCACCTGGGCGCCCGGGAGGGCCGCTGCCTGCACACCCGTTGCCGCTTCCGCGGCGCCAAGGCCTGCGAGTTCGAGGTGTCGTGGTCGTGACCGGGCCACGAGGGCACGTTCCACAGGACCGGCGGAGGCCTCAGCTGCCGTGCGGCGGCAGCTGGGCGCGGGGCGCCGGCATGGCGAGGGCGGGCGCCGGCCGCTGGAACACGCGCCGGAGGGCGGCCGCGGCGGCGTGGTAGCCGCACATGCCGTGGACGCCGCCGCCGGGCGGCGTCGAGCTGGAGCAGAGATAGATCGCGGGGTTGGGCGTCGCGTAGGGGCTGAGGCTCGCGACGGGGCGCGCGAAGATCTGGATCCAGTCGTTGGCGCCGCCGGCGATGTCGCCGCCGACGTAGTTCTCGTTGTACCGCTGAAAGGCGGCGGGGGTGTGGACGGCGCGCGCGCGCACGAGATCGCGGAAGCCGGGGGCGAAGCGCTCCATCTGGGCCTCGATGCGCGCCGTCATGTCGACGGTGCAGCCGGGCGGCACGTGGCAGTAGACCCAGGCGGTGTGCTTGCCGGCGGGGGCGCGCGTGCCGTCGAACAGGCTCTGCTGCGCCACGAGGCAGAAGGGGCGCTCCGCGGGCGCGTCGCCGGCGAGCGCCCGCTCGGAGGCCGCCACCTCGTCGAGCGTGCCGCCCACGTGCACCGTCGCCGCGCGCGCGGCCGCGGGCGCCTTCCACGGGATGGGGCCGTCGAGGGCGTAGTCGACCTTGAACGCGCCGGGGCCGTGGCGGAAGCGCTCGAGGCGGCGCCGGTAGCCCGGCGGGAGCCTGTCGCCCGCGATGCGCGCCATGGCCGCCGGCGTCGTGTCGAAGAGGTAGGCGCGCGCCTCGGGGAGCTCGTCGAGCGACGAGACCGCGCGGCCGGTCTCGATCTCGCCGCCGCGCGCGCGCAGGATGGCCGCGAGCGCGTCCATGAGCGCCTGCGAGCCGGTGCGCACCATCGGCCAGCCCGCCGCGTGCGCCGCGAGCGCGAGCACGAGGCCGAAGGACGCCGAGAACAGCGTCTCGAGCGGCAGGAACGCGTGCGCCGCGCAGCCGCCGAAGAGCCCGCGCGCGGCGTCGCCGCGGAAGGTGTCGCGCGCGAGCCCCTGCGCCGAGCGGATGCCGGAGAGGCCGAACCGCGCGAGCAGGAGCGGGTGGCGCGGCGGGAGGCGCAGCGGGCCGAGCAGCTCGGTGAACAGCGCGCCGTCGTGCGCGAGGAGCGGCGCGAACAGGTCGCGCCAGGAGGCCGCGTCCTCCTCGTCCAGCGTCTCCGCCATGCGGCCGAGATCGGGGTAGAGCAGGGCGGCCCTGCCGTCGGGCAGCGGGTGGGCGAGCGCCGCGTCGGCGTGGATCCAGGCGACGCCGTGCTCCGTGAGCGGCAGCGTCCGGAGGAACGGCGAGAGCACCGCGGTGGGGTGGATGGCGGAGCAGACGTCGTGGCGGAAGCCGGGGCCGGTGAGCTCGGCCGTGCGCGCGCCGCCGCCGACGGTGTCGCGCGCCTCGATGACGCGCACCGAGAGGCCGGCCCCGGCCAGCGCGATGGCTGCTGCGAGCCCGTTCGGGCCCGCGCCGATCACCACGACATCCATGGCGAGAGGCCCACGGGCAGCCGGCATGAGAGGAGGGGGTACCCGATCGCCGGTTGGACGGGAATGGAATAGCGCGGCTGGGCTCGGCGGCCGAGCGCGTGGACGGCCCCGAGGATCGCCGCGACCGACAGCACGTACAGGGGGGACCGGAGGAGCGCTCCAGCGGAGCGATCTCGGCGGATCGCCCTCGCACCCATGGTGGCCTTTGGCGGCGCGCCTGAGCGCCCATGCACAGGTCCTGGTTCGCTGGTAGGATGAAACGGACTGCGCAGGCGCCGTCAGGTCGTCAGAGCGTGCTCAGAAGGACATGGGAATGGTCTCAGAGGGAAACCCCGCTCGTGCGGATACGGGGAAAGCAATAGATATATCCATCAGTATGGGTGGAGCGGCCTTCTTGATGGGCATGTGCCTCGGGTGCAATGGGATGCTCGACATCGATCCGGGCGTGCCTCGAGAGGTCGGAGCGACGGGCGGAGGGGGATCCACGAGTGCGGCAAGCTCGGCGGGCGGCATGGGCGGAGGGGGATCCACGAGTGCGGCAAGCTCGGCGGGCGGCATGGGCGGAGGGGGATCCACGAGTGCGGCAAGCTCGGCGGGCGGCATGGGCGGTACGGGCGGTACGGGCGGCGGTTACGAGGCGGGAACAGCAGGGGCCGGAGGCGCACAGGTCTGCGGTGACGCCACCTGGGCGCACTGGAGTCCCGGAGACCTCCTCCTCCCCGGTCGGTACAAGGACCGGCCGATGGGCACGGTGTTCGATCCGACGACGGCGTCGGATACGGTGTTCGATTCGGTGACGGAGCTTCAGTGGCAGCGCGGCGTGGCACCGGATCCGGAAACCGGGAAACCGGGGGAGTTCACCTGGGAGGAAGCGAAAAAAGGCATGCGAGCGTCTCGGTCTGGAAGGATATGAAGGATATGATGATTGGCGGATGCCGTCACGCATCGAGCTGGTCTCGATCGTGGATTATGAAAGCGCTTATCCGGCCATACCGGACTCACCGTTCAATGGACCGGCTGGTGACTATTATCTCTGGTCGTTGCGCTTCGCGAACCCCTCACCTCCAGAAGCGTGGTGCGTCCACGTTGAGGATGGCAACGTTGGGAGCTGCGGGATCGACGAACCCCATCGCGTCCGTTGCGTTCGAACGGGGAGACCCGCGAGCGGAGAGCGCTGCGAGTACGCCTTCGACATGGATCGGCTGACCGTGATAGACGAAAAAACGCGCCTGGTCTGGCAGCGTGACGGGAAAGGCGATTGCTCTGACGATGATATTGAGGGCAATTGCTCCCAAAGCATGGCGGATACTCACTGCAAAAATCTTGATTTCGCCGGGTCCACATCATGGCGGCTCCCGACCGTTCAAGAGCTGCAAACGATCGTGGACCATTCCAGGCACCATCCAGCGATTGACCGAATGTGGTTCCCCGAGCCAGAACCGTCCCGCGATGTGGATGTACCAGGATACTGGTCGTCGACCGTCTACTTCCCGAGGCGAAACTCCGCGCCAGCTGACCGCGCAGCGTGGTCGGTGAGCTTCCGGGTCGGTTACGCCACCAACAAGTCGATCGAGAGCGACGGCCGTGTTCGCTGTGTTCACGATTGGCCTTGAACCTGCCCCGTGACTCGGCCCCCTCCGCCGGACGCGGGTCCTCGGACGGGCGACCAGATGGAACGCCAGGGGCCGCCTCGCCCGACCCTGGCTCTTTTGTCAACCTGGCCCCTTGCTGTCAGGGCGAGGATGCTGTCCCCTGGCAGGGACTCTCTTCTGGGTCTCGCGTTTGCCCTCCCCGACCCGCGCCTGCTCGATGGACACTCTCGTCAAGACCGGTGACGTCCTCCTCGGCAAGTACAGGGTCGAGCGCGTGCTCGGAAAAGGCGGCATGGGCCTAGTCGTCGCGGCCCGCCACCTCCAGCTCGGCGAGCTGTTCGCCATCAAGTTCCTCCTGCCTTCCACGCCCGAGCAGCCCGAGCTGTTCGAGCGTTTCGTGCGCGAGGCGCGCGCCGCGGCTCGTCTCCGGAGCGACCACGTGGCCCGGGTCCACGACGTCGGCCGCACGGAGGCGGGCGCGCCGTACATGGTCCTGGAGTACCTCCAGGGCAGCGACCTGCGGGACCTCGTCCGCAAGCAGGGCCCGCTGCCGGTCGACGACGCCGTGCTGTTCGTCCTGCAAGCCTGCGATGGGATCGCCGAGGCGCACGCGGCCGGGATCGTGCATCGCGACCTCAAGCCGGCCAATCTCTTCCTGATCCGCCGCCCGAACGGCAGCCCGAGCGTCAAGGTCCTCGATTTCGGCGTCTCCAAGCAAACAGGCATCGACGAGGTGGAACTGACCACCACGGGCGCCATGCTGGGGTCACCGATGTACATGGCGCCCGAGCAGGTCGCATGCTCGAAGTCGGTCGACGCGCGGGCCGACATCTGGGCGATGGGGGCTGTGCTGTATGAGCTCGTGACGGGCCGAAGGCCGTTCGACGCCGAGACCGTTCTCAAGCTGGTCGCGCTGGTGGTGCAGGCGGAGCCGGCGCTGCCGTCCGAGCTGCGGCCGGACCTGCCGCGGGCCGTCGAGGCGGTGATCCTGCGCTGTATGCGCAAGCGGCCCGAGGAGCGATTCCAGAGCATCGGCGAGCTCGCGGCCACGCTGCGCGAGGCCCTGGCTCCGGCCGCCCTGGCGGCGTTTGACGGCGCGACGATCGCACATCCTGTGCGGTCGAGCGTGGCCTCGGCGCCGGCCCTGCGGCCGCCGAGCGTGCCTTCGCCGGCGCTGGAGCGAGCGTCCGCAGCGCCCCTGGGCCCTTCGCTGATATCGACCATCCAGGTGGAGGCGCCTGCCGCGCCCCTCGCGGCCACGCCGGAGGGGGCGAGTACGACCGTCGATCCGAGGACGACCGCCAGCGAGCCCGCGCCGGCGCTCCACGAGCTCGGCGCGCGGAGAGCGACCGGCGGCGCGCCGGCCCCGCGCCGGAAGACGGCGGGCATGGCCGTCGGCGCAGCGGTGGGGCTCGCAATCCTGGGCGGCGGGGCATGGTTCGTCCTCGGTCGCTCCTCCGGGACTGCTGCGGCGCCTGCGTCGGGGGCGCCGGTTGCCGCGGCGCCCGTCGAAGCTGCGGCGCCTGCCGGTGCCGCGGCGCCTGCGCCGCCGCCGAGCAGCACGGCGGCGATCGTCGCGGGCGAGGCATCGCAGCAAGGCCCCGCTCCTTCGAGCACGCCCTCCGCGCCAGCTGCCCCCGCCGCTCCGAGCCCGCCGCCCGCGCGGCCGTGGGCGCCGGGCCCGACGACCCAGCGTCCCACCCTCTGGTAACCTGGCGCCATGCCAGGTCTCCCGTTACGCCCCTGCACGCTCGCCTTGACGCTGCTGCTCGTCCCCGCAGCTGCGCGTGCGCAGGCAGCCGATTCAAGGGCCATGGCGGCGGCCCAATCCCTCTTCGAGCAGGCCGTCGAGGAGATGGACAAGAAACAGTACGCGAGCGCCTGCCCCAAGCTCGAGCAGACGACGCAGATGCTCCCCGAGGCGCTCGGGGCGAAGGAGACGCTGGCGAGGTGCTACGAGGCCCAGGGCCGGCTCGCGAGCGCGTGGGCGCAGCACGGGCTCGTGGAGGCGCTGGCGAGCCGCGCCGGTCAGACCCAGCGCGCCGCCGCGGCGGGCAGGAAGGCGGCGGCCTTGAAGCCGAAGCTCGCGACCTTGACGGTGGAGCTGCCGGACGCCGTTCGTGGCCTGTCAGGGCTCTCGATTGCAAGCGACGGGCTCGCGCTCGGCGCCGCCGTCTGGGGGACGGCGCTGGCGGTCGACAAGGGCGAGCACGTGATCGAGGCCAAGGCGCCCGGGTATCGCCCCTGGTCGAACAAGGTCGTGATCGGCGAGGATGGCGCACACGCGCGCGTGGAGGTGCCCATGCTCGAGACGCTCGAGGAGGAGGAGGAAGCAGCTCCGCCGCCCGCGCCTGCGCCCGTGACCTCCGTCTCCGTGCCCCCGCCGGCGCTGGCGCCTGCGCCTGCGCCCGCACCGGCGGCGCGCCCCTGGCAGCGACCTGTAGGCATCGCGGCGATCGTCGCCGGAGGCGCGGGGCTCGGGGCGACCGGGGTGCTCGCGGCGCTCGCCGTCGGAAAGAAGAACGCGAGCAACCAGGACGGTCATTGCGACGCGCTGAACACGTGCGACGAGACCGGGCTCGACCTGCGCGCTCAGGCGAGGCGGTTCGGAAACGGGGCGACGGCAGCGCTCGTGGTCGGCAGCGTGCTGGCGGCGGGCGGCGTGGTGCTGCTCGTCACCGCACCTTCGGGGAAGGACAGGCCAGAAACGACGGGCGCCATCCGCTGGGGAATCGACGTCTCGCCGGCGCGCGTCGGGGTGCAAGGAGCGTGGTGAAGGCTGGATCGACGAGCTTGCCCAGGTGCACGGGCAAACGTCGGTCCTCGCCTCGCAGCAGGAGCCGCTCCACGCAGGCGTCCCCCGGGGCGACGCCCCCGGATCGAGCCTGCACACGCCCGGCGATCACGCGCCGACCAGGCCCCGGTTCGACATCCTGCTGAGCGGGCATGTCTCCGCGCCTGCCCGCCGGCCGACCTGCGGCCTCCTGATCGGTCGTAGGGGTCCACCGGGATAGAGGACGTCCGGGCGTCCAGTGCAGCCGGAGTGCCACGTCGCCTCTTCGCGGCGTCAAGCCCTCCCGGCGACGAAGTAGGCAAATTTTGCGTACTTGGGCCGCGAGCACGAAAGCAAGCTTTGCCGAGTCGGCAAGAGCTGCTCGGCCACGGGCGCATTCACGCTCGCGGCCCGGTCGAGGACAAGCGCTTTCGGTCGGAAGCGCGCCTGTTGAACAGCATGGCACGAGCCCTGCAAGGCGGCCGTCGACCCACCGAGTCTCGACATGAGCGGGAACGACTCGGGAACGACGTTGAGTGGAGAACCATGAAAAGAATTTCGATGTTCACAAGGATCATGACGCTCGGCGGGCTCGGACTCGTCGTCGCCGCATGCGCCGTGGATCGCGCCGGGGAAGGCCCCGCCGACTCCAGCGCTGCGGAGGAGAGCTCCGCGATGGTCGCACCTCAAAAGGCCGGCGCAAAGGAGCAGCTCGATATCGCCCTGGAGGAGAGCGGTCTGACAGAAGCAGAGTTGATTGATTACGCGATTCAGGCCGAGGCAGAGCGTTCGTGCGACGACGCGCGCTTGATCGTCGAGGAGATCCACAGCGACGGAACGCAGCGCGTCCGAAAGGCGCTTCCTCTCGAAGAGGCGGCCATCGGGGCGAGCGCCTCGGCCGGCCCCTGTCCGGCGACATGCACCATCTGCGGTGGAGATTGCTTGTTCGGGGGAGTCGTGAAGAAAGCGGGGAAAGTGGCCTGGGACGGAGCGTCGTGCTGGTGCCAGGGCACCATCTATCCCTGGGATTACTGGAACTCGTGCGCGCCGTCGTGCCCCTAGTCTGACCGCCCCCCCCGGCTCACACGTAGTCCGGGCGGTGAACGCTCACGGACCGTGCATCAGGCTCACCAGCGAGAACGCGGAGCTGCTGCCGATTTCCGCGAGGCCGGCCTCTTCCGACTGTGCCAGGCCGGATAGGTGAGCAGCACACCGCTCATCGTGCTGCGCAGCGCCGAGCGCAAGCCTTGTGTCATGCTGCGCGCCGGGCAACGAGCGGAGCGCGCCGGCGCCGAGCAACGCTGGCCGAGGTGAGCAAGACTTGCGTTCGCGCTGCGGCGCGGTGAGCAACGATTGCGTGATCGGCGCTGCGCCCGCGCGCTGCCCCGGCGCCGCGACCTGGCCCGCGAGTTGCCAAATGGATGGCGAGGGTGGCGAGGGCGGCGACGAGGGCGAGGGTGGCGAGGGGTGGCGAGGATGGCGAGGGGTGGCGGCTTGCAGCTCAACATTTCACAGCGAGACAGCGCAATGCAACTTCAACGTGGCTCTTCGATGACAAGGAATATCGGGGACGCGCCGCGCGCGGCCCAGCCGGACGCCGCGGGCGTCCTCTCGGCCCCCGCACAGCGGACGGGGCGATCGCGCCTGCGCCGGGCCACGGTGGCCCTCGCGGCGACGTTCGCGGTGGGCTGCGCGGACACGGCCGAGCCGCTCCAGGCCGAGCCGGTCGCCGCTGAATCGGCGCGTCTCATGGCCTCTCCGCCGTCGCCGGTCGCGCTGTGGCACCTGGATGAGGATTGCTCGAGCACGACCGTGATCGACGATTCGGGCAACGGCGCCCACGGCGTGAGGCACAACGGGGTGGGGTGCGGTGCAGGCCGCGTCGATCGGGCCGCCGCCTTCGACGGCGCCGACGATCGCATCGAGATCCCGGACCGCCCAGCCTTCCACTTCACGACGCAGATGACCGCTGCAGCGTGGGTGAAACCGTCGAGCTCCTCGGGACTCCGGACCATCGTGAACAAGTGGTATTCGATCTGAGGGATCCCCTCATTTTCGTGGCGGAAATTAGTGGTCGCAGAGAACTGCTCCACGGTCGGCATGCGTAGGTCCATTGGTGACATGAGCCATCGAAATCTTGAGCTTCATGGACCTCGAAACGAATAATTGTGCCGTGCGAGTGAGAAATCGTCGTCGCTGACCGGAATATATATTGGTAGGAGGCGACCAGCGAGCCTAGCGCATGCGCCGTTGGTCCGAGCGACATCATGACGACTTTCGCGAAGAACGCGCATCAGCCTGCCACACATGACTCCGCACCTGCGCCATCTACGCAGACCAGTCGCCCGAAAGTCGACCCGAAGTACATCCAGACCTTCGTCGAGAATTTGTTCGGCGATGACCTGCACGCGATGCGCGTCCTGTCGCTCGCGAACGGCGTCGTTGGCGTCCTGCACGCGGCGGTGCTGGCCATCCATGCCATCGGCCAAGCGTATGCGAAGGTCGCAAACGTCAAGCCGAAGAGTGGGGTCAAGCAGGTCGACCGGCTGCTGAGCAATACCGGCATCGACGTGTTCCATTCCCTGAAGTCGTGGGTAGAGTTCGTGATCGGGGTCCGCAAAGAGATCGTTATCGCGTTGGACTGGACGGACTTCGAGAAGGACGATCACACGACGCTCTGCGCCTACCTTGTGACGCGGCATGGTCGTGCCACGCCGCTGGCATGGAAGACGGTGAAGAAGTCCGCGTTGAAAGGCACTCAGAAGGACCACGAATACGAGCTCATCGAGTGGCTCCACGGGGCCATCGACGAGACGGTCGAGGTCATTCTGCTCGCCGACCGGGGCTTCGGCGATCGCAAGCTCTACGACTTTTTGGAGTTCATGGGCTGGGACTTCGTAATCCGCTTCCGCGGGGGTATCGTCGTCGAGAACGCGGCCGGGGAAGCGAGGTCCGCCAGCGCGTGGGTGCCGACGAGCCGCCGCGCCACGATGCTGCGCGAGGTGCGCGTCACCGCCGACCGCGCGAAGGTCCCGGCCGTCGTCCTTGTCCACGCGCCGAAGATGAAGGAGCCGTGGTGTTTGGCCACAACGCTTTCGGGCCGCAAGGCGGGCGATATCGTCAAGCTCTACGGCAAGAGGTTCACGATCGAGGAGACGTTTCGAGACATCAAGGACAACCACTTCGGGATGGGCCTCTCCGCCACGCACATCCACAACGCCGACCGGCGCGATCGCCTGCTGCTGCTCGCGGCCATCGCCCATGCACTCTTGACGCTGCTCGGCGCTGCGAGCGAGGAGGCCGGCCTCGATCGGTATCTGAAGGTCAACACCGTCAAGCGCCGCACACATTCGCTCTACCGCCAGGGGCTCTACTGGTACGACTGCATTCCCACCCTGCGCGAGGACTGGCTTCGGCCTCTCATGACGGCCTTCGATCGCATCGTCCGGGAGCACGCCGTCTTCCGCGAGATTTTCGGCATTATTTGAGGGGATTCCCCAGGTATTCGATGGATTCGTACGCGCTGTTCCTGCAGGACGGTCAGTTCGGGTTCAGCATCGCTCTCCCCGGCAATGGCTGGGGGACCACGGTCACCGTCGCCGCCCCGGCGAGCCCGGGCGTGTGGTCGCATGTCGCGGGGGTCTACGACGGGACGCGCGTCTCGCTCTACGTGAACGGCGCCCTCGTCGCGTCGACCGCCGTCTCGGCAGAGCCCCGCGCGCTGCAGGACTCCACGCGGCCCATCGTCATCGGCAATCACCCCTCCTGGAACGCGTACGCAGGGACGATCGACGAGGTGCGCCTCTACGATGTCGCGCTGACCGCCGCGCAGGTCAAGGCGCTCACCAGGGACATCTACCATGTCGCGACCACCGGGCTCGACACGAACCCAGGCACGCTGGCCAGGCCCTTCAAGACGCTCGTGAAAGCGGGGCAGATGGCGCAGGCCGGCGACACGGTCTATGTCCGCGGCGGCACCTATACCACGGACAGCACGAGCCCGGTGAAGCTCGACCACCTCGGCACCGAGGAAGAGCACATCGTCTTCCAGCCCTATCCCGGCGAATCGGTCGTGCTCGACGGCAGCCTGGGAGGAGGCAGCAACGAGAACATCCTGCAGATCCGAGGAGCGTATTACGACATCCTCGGGTTCGAGATGCGCGACGCGAAAGGCGTCGCGATCAGCCTCTGGAAGTGGGACGGGTCGAGCAGCGGCCGGCATATCCGTATCGCAGGGAACACGATCCACGGCTCGTTCAAGGGCGCCGTCTATCCCGGTCACGAGTCGACCCATATGCGGTTCGAGAACAACGTCGTCTACGACAACGTGAAGATTAACGCAGACAAGCGCCTGTTCTGTCACGAGGGCGGGTGGCCGTCGGCGGTGAACCTGACGCGGGGCGACGACGTGGTCGTGGGCAACACCATCTACGAGAACTTCGGGGAGGGGATCGGCGCCTACGGGACGAACCACCACGTCGCCGACAACGTGCTCCACGACAACTACAGCGTCGATCTCTACCTGAACAACCTCGCCGACTCCACGATCGAGCGCAACTTCATCTACTCGCTGAGCAAGCCGGCGTTCCACCGGCCCTACTGCCCGGACGGCGTGAGCTGCCCCGATCGACCCGCCGGCGACACGGCTTGCTCGTGGGCCGGGGACCTGCGGATCCCTGCCGCGGCGGTGGGGATCGCGCTCGCGAACGAGGACCCGGGCGACGTCCTGCTGGACAACAACCGCGTCCGGAACAACATCGTCGTCGGTCCCGGCCCCTCATCCATCCCCCGCCGCACAGTCCTCCAGCTGAGCGCGTGGGGCGGCACGGGGCCGAGCGATATGGGTCGAACCAGGATCGAGAACAACACGGTGGTTGGCTCGGGAGACGCGGAGCTGTTCGGCATCCGGGGCCCCGCGCCCTCCGCCGAGGGCGGGCGAGCCCAGGTCGTCAACAACATCTTCTACCAGCTGAGCAGCGACAGGCCGCTGACGAGGTTCAGTCACACCGTCAGGATCGACTTCGCCAGCAACAACTGGTTCGGCGGCAACGGGAGCTCCTCGCCGGGAGGTTCTGGGCAGAGCGCGAGCGACGTGGTCGGAGATCCGCTGCTCGTCAACGAGAACGGCATCGATCCCGCCGGCTTCCGGCTGCTGGGCGATTCACCCGACAGGAACCGGGGGACGCTGCTCGTCGATGTCCAGGGGGACTTCTTCGGCACCCCACGCCCTCAGGAGAGCGCCCACGACATCGGCGCCCACGAGGTCGTCGCCGGCTCCCTGGACGAGGAAGAAGCCCTGTCCGGCCGGCCGAGCGCTCGATGAGTGGACCGGATGCCGGCGAGGCGCGCTGGGTGACCGGCGCTCTCAGGACGGACGCTTCGCCGGCCGCGCCGCGAGGCCGTACTGCTTCAGCTTGAACACGAACGTGCGCGTCGGCATCCCGATGAGCTCCGCTGCGCGCGTCTGCACCCCGCCCGTCGCCTCGAGCGCCTCCTGCATCCGCCGGCGCTCCAGCTCCTTCAGCTCCTCGGCGATCGGCCGGAATCGCGGCGGCGCCCCCGGCGGCGAGGAGGGCGTGCCCCCACCGGCCGCCGCGCCCCCGTCCGCCGCCGCGCCCCCGCCCGCCGCCGCGCCCCCACCGGCCGGCGCCGCGGCCCCTCGCCCCACGATGCGGTCCGGCAGATTCCACAGCTCGACGACCTCGCTCTCCGCCGTCGCCGCCGCGAACTCCATCGCATTCTTCAGCTCGCGCACGTTGCCAGGGAACGCATAAGCGGCGAGGGTCGACTGCGCGGCCTCCGAGAGCTCGACCGGCGCCTTGCCGCCCCGGGCGCGCGCCTCGGCCAGGAAGAGGCGCGCCAGGATCGGCACCTCGCGCGGCCGGTGCCGGAGCGGCGGCAGCTCGACCACCGCCGTGCTCAGCCGGAAGAGCAGGTCCTCCCGGAAGCGGCCCGCGCGGCTCTCGGCCTCGAGGTTGCGGTTCGTCGCCGCCACGATGCGGAAGTCGACCTCGCGCTCGCGCACGTCGCCGAGGCGCGTGATCCGCTTCGCCTCGAGCGCGCGCAGCAGCTTGGCCTGCGCGCCGAGCGGCAGCTCGCCGATCTCGTCGAGGAACACCGTGCCGCCGTGCGCGCGCTCGAGCAGGCCCGGCTTCGGCGCCCGCGCGTCCGAGAACGCGCCCCGCTCGTACCCGAACAGCTCGCTCTCGACGAGCGTCTCCGGGAGGGCCGCACAGTTGAGGGGGATCAGCGGCTTGCTCGCCCGCGCCGACCACTGGTGCAGCGCCGCCGCGGCGTTCTCCTTGCCGGTCCCGGTCTCGCCCAGGACGAGCACCGAGAGCTCGCTCGCGGCGAGCCGGCGGACGAGCTCGAATACGCGGATCATCGCCGGATCCGCGAGCACGACCTCGAGCTCGCCGACGCGGTGCCGGACGGCGGTGTCCGCGGCGACGGCCACCGTACCCGGCCCCGCGATCGAGGCCGCGGCGGCGGCGCCGGAGACGAGCGTCTCGGCATCGCCGCCGTCGGCCGGGTACGCAGCGACCCCGCCCCGGGTCCCGGGCGCGAGCGGCGCGAGCACCTCCAGCAGCTCGAGCGTCGCCGCGCGCGCCGCCTCGGCCCCGAGCTCGGGCATCAGGACGACGAGCTGCGCGCCGCCGTCCCAGGCGAGGACGTCGATGAGCCGCAGCGCCGCCGCCGCCGCGGCCCCCGCGACCGCCTTGTCCCGGACGCCGCCGGTCGACACGACGGCCACCGCGAGCGGCCTGCCGTAATCGCCCGCGCGCTCGATCTCTTCCTCGAGGCGCCGGCGCCAGCGGCCCGCATCGACGAGGGCGCGGTCCGGCGCCCGGGGCTCGCGCCGGAGGATCAGCACGGCGTCGCCGATCGTGACGACGTCGCCGGACGAGAGGAGGCGCGATCCCTCCAGGCGCTCGCCGTTGACGAGCGTTCCATTGTGGCTCTTCAGGTCGATGACCTGCACCTCGCCGCCCGTGACGAGGAACTTCGCGTGCCGCCGGGACGCCGCCGCGGCGGTGACGCAGATCGCCGCGTCGGAGGAGCGCCCGACGAACAGCACCCCCTCCCTCGGCAGCGGGCACCGCCGCGACGAGGATCCGTCGATCACCAGGAGATAGGCGTCGGCGTCCAGGTCACCGCCGGAGAGCTCGCTCTGTTGGAGGCTCTCGGTCTTCGCGCTCGAGGTCGACTTCCTCACCGTATCTCCTCATTCACGATGATACCTCGGCCCGGAGAACAGCGCTTCGACGCGGCTCGGCCACGAAGATGCGCGGAGCGAGAGAACGACGCCTACGTCATCGGCCGCAGCCTGCTCGGCATCGGCAGTGGCCGCCGGGTCCTGGGCGTCGTGGGAAAGGCTCGGGTAAAGACGAGCTCCCTCCCCGGGGGCCGGGCGGCTCGGCGACCCCTCTCACGACGTCGACGCGCTACCCTGCGCGGCGCGGCCCGCCGCGAGCGCCATCCCCGGCGCCCCTGTCCTCCCCGCCGCGAGCGCCTCCTTCCCCGCGCGCCCCATCCGCCGGATCGCCGCTTCCCGCCGCAGCGCCTCGCCCTTGCCGGCCGCCGTCTCCACGTGGACCACCGCGAGCGGCCCCCGGCCGCGCGTGTACCGCGCCCCGCGCCCCGCCGCGTGCTGCGCGAAGCGCGCCTCCACGTCGCGGGCGATGCCCGTGTAGAGCGACCCGTCGCCGCAGCGCAGGATGTACACGTGCCAGGCCTCGGTCACTCCTTCGGCCCCTCGTTGTAGCCGCGCGGCCGGTACTTCGGGTCGACGCCGCCGTGCTTCGCGCCGTTGTCGAGCGTGTCGATCGCGAGGTACGCGAGCCACGTCCCGGGGTGCTCCTCGGCGAGCTGCCGGAGCTCCGCCTCGTACGCCGTGAGCCGCTGCTCGTCGTGCAGGCACTGCAGCGCGAGCGCGATCAGGCTCAGCTCGTTCGGGCCGAGCTCCATGCCGCGCCGGTAGTGCGGGAAGGCCTCGTCGGGGCGGTGCATGCGGCAGAGCGTGTCGCCCGTGTACACGTGGGCCATCGGCCAGCTCGGGGCGAGCTCCACCGCGATCTTGCTCTCGGCGAGCCGGGCCGGCAGGTCGCTGCGGGCGCCCTTCATGACCGAGTAGTTGAGGTGCGCCTTGGCGCTGTTCGGGACGGCCTCCTTCGTCGCCGCCCAGAAGTCGAGGTCGTTGCGGTAGTCCATCGCGTGCCGGTAGGCCTGCGCGCACTGGAAGCCGAAGAAGAGCACGAACAGCGCCGGCGTCACCCACGCCCGCCACGACCAGCGGGCGCGCGGCGCGAGCGTCGAGCCCGCGAGGGCCTCGTGGAGCCACGAGAACGCGACGGCGAGGACCAGCGACGAGCCGATGGCCGGGAAGTACCAGAAGCGCTCCGCGCGCACCGTCGGCAGGACGACCGGGATGTTCGAGTGCGGGAAGTAGCTGACCACGATCCAGGTCAGCCCGATCGCCACGAGGCACAGCCCCGCGTAGCCGCGGCGCAGCGGCACCCAGACGCTCCGGTCCGCGGTCGCGGGGCAGGGCAGGGGGCGCGTGCCCTCGACGAGCAGCCCGAGCCCGAGGAGCAGCGCGGGAAGGAACGGCAGCGGCCAGAGCACGAGCGGCAGCGCCCGGAGCAGCGGGACGCGCCCCGCCGGGCGGAGCACCTGCCAGTCGTACACGGCGAGCGCCGCCGCCCCGATCGCGAGCAGCGCCCCCGCGAGGAGCAGCGACCACCGCCGCGACGTCGCCTGGCCGCCGTCGACGAGGAAGGCGGCGCGCACCGAGCGCCGCTCGCGCCGCTCGAGGTGCTCGCGGCGGAGGGCCGCGATCCAGAGCGCGAGCGAGCCGAGCGGGGGCAGCGCCATCATCGCGGCGCCGGCGACGCTGCCGAAGAAGACCAGCCGGTCGGGCGTCGGCTCCTGCGGGTACGAGTAGTCGCCGCTGAGCGTCCACGGGAACACGAGCTGGGTGAGGCCGCGCCAGTAGACGCGCAGGGCGCCGGCGATCCGGTGCGGGGCGTCCGCGGTGCTGAGCGGGTTGTTGAGCGGATCGCGCGGCAGGGGCGCCTGGTGGAACCAGACGAGCAGCTCGTGCAGCGCGCGCTCCACGAGCGGCGTGCCTTCCGCGAGCGGCGTCGTGAGCTCGGCCGGCAGGGGCGACGGGAACCAGCGCCGCCGGAGCTCGACGTACAGCACGAACGCCGCGCCCGCGGCGAGCAGCGCGAGCAGCGACCGGACGAGCCGCGCCGGCCGCGTGGGGTGCGTGAGGGGCGCCGCGATCAGCGCGGCGAACGGGATCAGCGGCACGCAGACGAGCGCGCTCTCCTTGGAGAAGAGGCCGAGGAGCACCGCCGCGAACACGCCGAACGGCATCGCCCACGCGGGCAGCGTCAGGGCGGCGAGGGCGGCGATCGCGCCCAGGCCCCCGAGCACGTCGGCGATGCCCACGATGCCGCTGACCGCCTCGGTGAGCACCGCGCAGCCGACGAAGATGAGCCCGGTGAGGTAGGCGAGCCCGCGCTTGCGCGTGAGCCAGAACGTGACGCACGTGAGCAGCGCGCCGTTCGCTGCGTGGAAGAGGACGTTGTAGAAGTGATGGAAGAACGGCTGCTTCGTGACGGCCCAGACGGTGCGCCAGAGGAGGTTCGGCAGCGGGCGGTAGGAGCCGACGCTCCGGTCGGGCGGCAGCCCCCAGAAATCGCGGTGGATCGCGTCGATGAAGCGGAGCCCGCCCTTCGCGTTCACATACGGGTTGGCGAGGAGCGCCTCCTGCTCGTCGAAGATGTAGTTCGTCGACGGAGCGCGCGTGAAGAGGATGACGGCGATCACCGCGAGCGGCGCGACCGCCGACAGGAAGGTCGGGTCGAGCGCGAGGAAGTAGTCGCGCACCCGCCGGGCGACCCGCCCGAGGAAGGTGGTCGGCTCGGCCGGCGGCTGCGCGGACGACGGCGGCGCGGACGACGGCGGCGGCCCGAACGGCGGCGCCAGCGCGTCGGCGAGCGCGCCGGAGGTGGGCTCCGGCGCGGCCTGCTCGCCGGCGGCGTACGGGGGCGGGTAGGTCACGCCGCGCCCCTTCAGCCCTTGCCGTCCGGCGGAGCGCCGGGCGCGCCCTCCGGCTCGGGGATGGACCAGATGTCGCCCCAGAGCGGCTGGCCGCCGTCGATGCCGTAGACCGCGCCGGTGATGAAGTCGTTCTGGTCGGTCGCGAGGAAGACGATGAGCCGCGAGACCTCCTCCGGGGCGGCGAGGCGCTTGAGCGGGGTGGCGCGCCGCGCGAGCTCGAGGAGCTCGTCGCCGTACTGCGACGTGCCGCTCGACCGGATGTTGCTGCCGGGGGCGACGGCGTTGACGCGGATGCCGAGCGCCGCCCACTCGACGGCGAGCGAGCGCGTCAGGTTCTCGACGCCGGCGCGCGCGGCGCCGGTGTGGGCCATGCCCGGGAAGCCGCGGCTCACCGACGCGGTGACGTTCACGACGCGGCCGCGCTGGGCCGGGATCATCGCCCGCCTGGCGACCTCGCGGGTCATGAAGAAGGTGCCGTTCAGGTTGTTGCGGACGACCGCCTCCCAGCCCTTCGGGGTCATGTCGATGGCCGGGCTCGGGAACTGGCCTCCGGCGTTGTTCACGAGGACGTCGACGCGGCCGAAGCGCTCCAGGACCTGGCCGACGAAGGCGGCGATCTGCTCCGGCTCGCGGATATCGCACGGCGCGGCGAGCACGCCGTCGCCGGGGACGCCGTCGCCTTCGAGCGTCTTCGCCGCTGCGTCGAGCTTGTCGCGCTTGCGGCCGCAGATCGCGACCTTCGCGCCGAGGTGAGCGAGCTCGCGCGCGCACGCGAGGCCGATCCCGCTGCCCCCACCGGTGACGATCGCTACCTGGTTTCCGAAGAGTCCTGGGGCGAAGATCGAGCGCACCTGGGTCACGCCCCGCGTTTACAACGGGTCAGCTGGCGGCGCCACAAGCTGGGCGGTCCCGGGGTGTACCCGGCGTTCCAGGCAGAACGGCCGTCGTTCGGGGGCGCTGGCCCGCCCGGCCCCGGCGGCCGGCGCGGACTTCGCCGTGGCTCAGCGGTCGCCCAGCGCGTCTGCCAGGGTCGTAGCGGTCAGCACGCGGTCGAACCACCGATCCAGCTGCGGGATGTCGGCGCTGTTCACGCGTGCGACGATGTCCTCCGGCAGCGCGCCGAACCGCGCGCCGAGCAGCTTGAGCAGCGTGTGCTGCAGCCCTTCGCGCCGCCCCGCTTGCAGCCCTTCGCGCCGCCCCGCTTGCAGCCCCTCGCGCCGCCCCGCTTGCAGCCCTTCGCGCCGCCCCTCTTGCAGCCCTTCGCGCCGCCCGTGCTCCACCAGCTTGTCGGCCACCGACACGACCTCCTCCTTTCCTTCGTCTCCCACCGCAGCCAGGAGCCGCTGCAGGACCTCCGCCGGCTCATCGCGCTCGTTCGTCGCCAGAATATAGCGCCAGAGCGCACGAAGCGCCTCCGCCCCGTTCGGCGCTCTCCGCGTCTCCCGTACGAGGTCCAGCCATCGACGCAGCTGCTCGAGCAGCAGCTCCGGCTCTCGCGCATGCCGCAGGCACCAGAGCGCGAGCCGTGCGAACGCGCTCATCGCGCGCGCCCGCAGCGCGTCGTCCTCCACGAGGCTGATGTCGTCCAGCACGAACCGTAGCCGCAGCACATGCTCGCCCGCGGCAGTCCGAGCCGCGTCGTCGAGATCGAGCAGATCCTCGAACGCCGTCTTCGCCGTCCACCCGGTTTCACTGTGGTGCAACACCACGGGCACGATCGCCGGCAATCGCCTCGCGGCAGGGTGGGCGGCCAGGTGCTGCTCCCAGATGCGGACCATGTAGCGCAGCAGCCGGAACGCCATCAGCGCTTCCACCGTGCTCTGGTGCTCGAACAGGAGATAGAGAAGCGCGCTGGCCTCGCCCAGCGAGGCCGAGAAGAGCAGGTCGCTCTGCCGCTCCTTCAACGCTTCATCCACGAAGCTCCCCGGCGCGAGCTTCAACGAGTTCCAGTCGATCCGCGCGGCCAGGGCGGGCGGCAGCACCTCCCGCAGCTCACCCGCCGCGTGCTCCACGTTGGAAAAGGCGGTCTTGAACAGCGCGTCGTGGACGTTGGGCTGCATCGGTCGGCCCTCATCCTGCCTCACCATCGGGCCGCCCGCAGCGCCTTTTGCGCGGCGTATTTTCGAACGAATTGGCTTACTTGCGCGCAATCACGACGTCCCTGCCCACCTCGGAGGCGCCCTCGTCCTCCCGGCGCCGAACGTCCGAACGGCGCGGCGCGCTCGACTCGATCAGAGCGCCCTGCGCATCACCTGGCGCATCACCACGTCCTGGAGCAGCTCGGGGAGGGCGCGCTTCAGCCGCCAGCCCCAGCGGCCATCGCGGTGAGGCACGGCGTAGAGGCGGCCGGCGTCGACCGCTTCGACCGCGCGCCGCGCCACGTAGTCGGCCTGGAGCCCCTCGCGCCCCATGAGCTTCTCGGCGGTCGCCTTCATGGGCCCGTCGAGGCCGCGCCCGCTCGAGGCGATCTGCGTCCTGAAGAAGGTCGGGCACAGGACGGTGACCCCGACGCCGTGGGGGGCGAGCTCGAGCCTCAGCGTCTCCGACAGGGCGACGACGCCGGCCTTTGTCACGCAGTAGGGGGCGATGCCCGGCACGGAGATGAAGCCGGCGGCGGACGCGACGTTCAGGAAGTGCCCGCTCCGCTGCTCCTTGAAGCGCGGCGCGAACGCGTGGCAGCCGTGGATGACGCCCCAGAGGTTGACGCCCATGACCCACGCCCAGTCCGCGAGCGGGATCTCGCCGACCTGCCCGCCGGCGCAGACGCCCGCGTTGTTCACCACGAGATCGACGCCGCCGAGCGCGCGATCGGCCTCGCCCACGAGCGCCGCGACGTCCTCGCTGCGGCTCACGTCGCAGCGCACCGCGTGCGCCTCGCCGCCGGCGCCGGCGACGAGGCGCGCCGTTTCCCGGGAGCCTTCCTCGTTGAGGTCGGCGAGGAGCAGCTTCGCCCGACGGCCCGCGAGCTCGAGGGCCAGCGCGCGGCCGAGGCCCGAGGCGGCGCCGGTGATGACGGCGCGGGGGTGCTTGGGGAGGGGCATGACGAAGGCGCATATCATGAAGGCTGTCCCGCGTGGCGTCCGCCCCCCACGCGCGAGCCGCGTCCGTCGCGCTGCGACATGAGGATCATGCGCTCTCAGGGCTCCCCCTCACGCTTTGGACACAAAGCAAGGCGCCAAGCACACCAGAGCAAGACCGTGCTCCCCTGGCGTTCTTGGCGCCTTGTCGATTCGACCCGCGGATCGCGTCAGGCGCTGCCGCGCGCTCCTCCCTGGCCCGCGCGCGCGCCGCCGCTCAGCCGCTGCCCGAGGAGCTGCTTCGCGCGCTCCGCGAGCCGCAGGTGCTCCTGCCGCACCTCGCTGATGAACGAGGCGAGCTCCTGATCTCCCTGCTTTTGCGCGTCCTGAACGTACTCTGAACAGGTCTCCGCGCCCTGGAGAGCATGGTAGAGCACGCTGACCAGGTTGTAGTCCTTGTCAGGGACAACACTGCTCTCGCTGCGGCCTTCCTGTAGCCCGGAGCCCTGCTGTCCCTGCGCGCCCATCCTCTGCTTCTGCTCGTTCGCCATTCCAAACCTCCTCGATTTTTCTCAGCGCGGCCGGGGCAATGCAAGCGGGAGGCCGCTCAGCGGAGAGCCCGCGACGACGAGGACTCCTCGCTGCCGGCGCGGTCGCTCCGCTCCGCGCGTCGCGTCCTGCCGCAGCAGGCGGACGCTCGCGCAAGATTGCACCACCTGAGCGCGTCGCGCCCCTCACGTCCAGGAGCCTGCGGGCGCGCTCGACGCCGCCCGCGCCGACGCGCCGCGACGGGCTCTGCTCAGCTCGCTCGACGCGCGCCTCGAGGTCATCCGGTGAGGGTCGCGTCTGCCCAGATGGCAACGGAGGCTGATCGGATTACATCGGATTCCGTCATGACGGGTGATGTGGTGATCGGCCCCACGCCCGCGAGATGTCGAGCCGATCCAGGCCGGCGCGAGCTGATACGCTGCTGCAGCTCGCGCACGAGCGCCTTCCTGTCCTGTCCAGCCCTCGCCCGATCCTGCCATGCAATCACGGTCCCACGGCGTGTCTCTGTCCATCCGAACCCTCTGTCGTACGCACGCGGCGCGCGCGGCCCTCGCGACGCTCGCGCTCGCGCTCGCCGCGTGCGGCACCGACGTCCCCGCGCCGAGCCAGCCGCGGGACACCGGCGTCCATCCGCGGCTCCTCGCGCGGCCCGAGCACCGCGACCTGCTGCGCTCGCGCGTCGATCGCGAGCCCTACGCCTCGATCCTCGCCACCCTGAAGCGCCGCGCCGAGCGGCCGTACACGGAGGACCCGGACCCGGAGTCCTGGGACCCCAGGACGAACGGCGACAACGCCTCGACGGCGCAGGCGAACGCCCTCCTCGCCTGGGTCTTCGAGGACCAGGCGGCGGCCGGGAAGGCGCGCGAGTTCCTGCGCCGGCTCGAGCCCGATTGGGACACGAACTCGGTCCTCGATATCAACATCCGGATGGCGAAGACCCTGATGGGGTACACGAACGCGTGGGACCTCCTGAGCGCCACACCGTGGCTCCCAGACGAAGAGTCCGCCGAGGCAGAGCGCAAGATCACCGAGATCACCGGCCAGCTCTTCGCCAAGTACGTCGAGCACGATTTCTTTCGGAATCTCCTGCTGCTCCCCGCGCAGAACAACCACCCGATCCGGACCGCCGACGCGATCGGCTACGTGGCGCTCGCGTTCCCCGGGCACCCGTCGGCCGCGACCTGGTGGAACTGGTCGATCTCGGAGCTCGCCTACCTCTGGGGCCCGGACGGCCAGTACGTGCAGCCCGACGGCGGCGCCTCCGAAGGCCCGTACTATGCCAGCTTCGCCTGGGGACCCACCGCGGCGTTCTTCATCGCCCTCGACAACGCCCTCGAGGGGCCCGTGGCCTTCGCGCGCGACTGCCGCACCCGCTCCGACGAGGACCCGTGGGCCGGACACGGCTGCGTCGACGGCGAGCAAGCCACGCTCGAGCTCCCGTTGCGCGGCGGGCTCTTCACGAAGTCCGTCGACTGGTCGCTCTCGCTGCGCCTGCCCTGGGGCAGCCGCCCCCCGGCCGACGACGGCGTCTTCACCCCGTTCAACGGGAGCCCGCTGCTCACCTCCTTCGGAGGCAGCGGGGTGTATCGCTGGGACTGGGAGCAGAACCGCGACAGCCCCCAGGATATGGAGTTTGGCAGCGACCTCATCGCCCATCACCTGGTTTACCTCGACGACGCGGCGGCCGCCGAGGAGCCGCCCTTCCTGACGCGCTTCATGCCCGACGCGGGCAATGCGGTGTTCCGCTCGGACTGGGGCGAGGAGGCGCGCTGGCTCCTGCTCCTCGCGGAGCACGGCTCGGCGCGCAAGGCGATCCACGACCACGTGGACGGCACGTCCTTCTCGCTCGCCGCCTACGGAGAGTACCTGTTGATCGACCCCGGCTACTACAAGCCCGATTCGCTCGACAACGCGAAGACAAGCCAGTCGCCGTCGCACAACGTCATCCTCATCGACGGCCGATCCGCGCCCGACAAGGGGGTCTTCAACAACTTCGGCGACGCGGACGCCTGGATCCGGAACACCCACGACGGCGCCGCCGTCGAGTACGCGGAGGCGCACCAGGACTACCAGGACACGCACGTCGAGCGGTCCGTGGCCTTCATCGACGGCCGCTACTTCGTGGTGGGCGACCGCCTGGCGACGTCGCACCCGGCGGCGCGCGCGCACGCGTGGCGGCTGCACGGCTACGCGGGGCTCACCTCCGGGGGCAACTTCGAGCGCCTCCCCGACGGCGCGCGCTGGGAGCGGGCGCGGGCGGGCGTCGAGGTGCGCGTGCGGTCGACCGCGCCGGGGCTGGCCGTCGTGGAGCCGCCGTACACGCCGCTCACCGTGCCCCACGTCCACGAGTTCGAGAAGGACCGCAAGGCCGCCGACCACGCCGTCATCGACGCCACGGTCGAGGCCGAGGCGCCGGGGTTCCTGGCGGTGCTCCTGCCCTACAAGGTCGGCGCGGACAGCGGCCCCGACGCGCCCCTCCGGGCGGCGCCGATCGCGCCGGGGCCCGGCATCGTCGCCTGGCAGATCGAGAGCGACGGCGGGACCGACGTCGCGATCCTCCGGGGCGCGGGGGCCCCGGAGGAGCTCACGCTCCCCGGCGGGCAGGTCCTCGAGACCGACGCGGAGCTCGTGGTGCTGCGGATCCAGGGCGAGCGGCCGTTCGCGCTGATGGCCCGGGGCACGCGGGTGCTCCTCGACGGAGCCCCGCGTGTGACCGCGCCCGACGCGACCGGCGTCGCCGTGGAGGAGTGAGGTGCCGATGGCCGCCCTGTCGCGCACGCCCCGCACGCTGCCGCGCCTCCGCGCGCTGCTCGTCGCCGCCGCCGCGAGCGCCGCCGCGGCTGCCGGCTGCTCGAGCGACCCGGGCGATCCGGGCGCGGCGTGCACGCCGACCTCGCCGTCGGCAGAGGACGCGTTCGCGCGCGAGCGCGCCCCCGGCTCCGAGAGCATCGCGCTGGCGCGCGCCGTCGCCGACCGCTGGATCGCCGAGCACCCGGCGGAGTCGCTCCTGTGGGACTGGGGCGAGGGCACCGTCATGCTCTCGCTTGTCGAGCTCTACCGCGTCACGCAGCACGCCCCGTACCGGGACTACTACCGGCGCTACATCGACCGGCACATCGAGTACGGCTACGAGATCACGACCAGCGACCGCTGCCCGCCGGCCACCGCCGCGCTCGCGCTCCACGCGGAGTCGTGCGCTGCGTCCTACGAGAAGATCGTCACCGACGTGCTCCGCTACCTCTACGAGGAAGCGCGCCGGACGGAGCAGGGCGGCATCAGCCACCTCGGCGTGTCGCCGCTGTTCGAGCCCACGCTCTGGGTCGACTCGCTGTTCATGTTCGGCAACGTGCTCATCCGCGCCGGCGACGCGCGGGCGCTCGACGAATTCTCGAATCAATTCGATATTTTCGCATCGCTCCTCCAGGACGGGCCGGGGCTCTTCAGGCACGCGTACAACTGGGCGACGCCGCAGGACCCGGACGTGTACTGGGCGCGCGGCAACGCCTGGGTCACGGCGGCCGGCTACGAGTACCTCCGCGTGCGCGCGGCGCGGGGCGAGCGCGACGAGTCCGTGGCCGCGTCGCTCGATCGGCAGGTCGCGGCGGTCCTCGCCGCGCAGGACCCGGGGACCGGCCTGTGGTGGACGATCCTGGACCGCCCCGGCGAGATCTACCTGGAGACGAGCGCGACGGCCCTCTTCGCCGCCGGGCTCGCCCGCGGGCTCCGCCACGGCTTCCTCGACGACGCGGTGCGCCCCGCGATCGACAGCGCCATGGCGGGCGTGCGCTCGCGCATCCAGGAGGACGCGTCAGGGCGCCCGGTCGTCACCGGGATCTCCGGCCCCACGACGGTCGGCAGGCTCGACGACTACGCGGAGGTCGAGCTCGGCGACGACATCTCGTACGGCGTCGGGGCCGTCGTGCTCGCGCTGGTCGAGACGTCGGGGCTGTAACGCCGCGTTCTGCCGGTCTTCCGGCCACGTCGCTCCCCCGCTGCGTCCGTGCGCTCCGGTTGCTTCGCTGCCGCTCGTCGCCTACGCCTCACCGCACCGACTGGCCTTCACGGCACGATGGTGGGAGCAACAAGCGCGGCGCGCCCTGGGACCTCAGGCCCGCGCCGGGCGAACCCAGGGCGAACCCAGAGATCGCGCGCGCCGCGGCCACCGCCGAGGACGGCGCGCCGATCGCGGCCGAGAACCCTCATGTCTCCACTCGTGAAGCTCGAGGCGATCACCAAGATCTACTGGATGGGCGAGGTGGAGGTGCAAGCGCTCCGCGGCGTCTCCCTGGAGCTCTCCCGGGGCGAGATGATCGCGATCATGGGCGCCTCGGGGTCGGGCAAATCGACGGCCCTGAACGTCATCGGCACGCTCGACCGCCCCACCGCCGGCCGGTACCTCCTCGACGACGAGCCCGTCGGGGAGCTCGACGAGGTCGAGCTCGCGCGGCTCCGCAACCGCAATATCGGGTTCGTCTTCCAGTCGTTCAACCTCCTGCCGCGCGACAGCGCCCTCGCGAACGTCGAGCTGCCCATGGTCTACGCCGGCGTCCGTCCGGCCGAGCGCCGGGCGCGGGCCGAGCGCGCCCTCGCGCGCGTCGCGCTCGAGGATCGGGCGCGCCACCTGCCGAACCAGCTGTCCGGCGGCCAGCAGCAGCGCGTCGCCATCGCCCGCGCCATCGTCAACGAGCCGCCGCTGCTCCTCGCGGACGAACCGACGGGCGCGCTCGACTCCGCCACGAGCCGGCAGGTCATGGAGCTCTTCTGCGCCCTGCACGCCCAGGGCATGACCGTCATCGTCGTCACCCACGACCCCTCGATCGCCGACTACGCCACCCGCGTCGTCACCTTCCGGGACGGCGCCATCGTCGAGGACACCGGCCCGCGCGGCCGGCGCGCGGACGTCCCAGCGCCGCCTCCTGGACGAGCGTCGTCGGTTCCTGGACCAGGGTCGTCGGTTCCTGGACCGTCGTCGCCGCCTCCTGGAGGCGCCTCGTGAGCGCCCGGCGGCGGCGGTGGCGCCTCTGGCCGTGGCTCGCCGGCGCCCTGGCGCTCGCCGGAACGGGCGCCGCCGTCGTCGCGATGACCCGCGGCGGCCCCCCGCACATCGACCCCGCGCTCGTCGTGACCGCCAGGCGCGGCGACCTCGCCGTCGAGATCCTCGAGACAGGGCGCATCGAGGCCCGCGAGAAGGTCGAGGTCAAATCCAAGGTCGCGGGCCAGGTCGCCGAGGTGCTCGCCGACGAGGGCGCCCGGGTCGCCAAGGACCAGCTCCTGCTCGTGCTCGACCCGATCGACAGCGAGCGCGAGGTCGCCCGCGCCGAGGCCGAGCTCGCCCAGGCCCGGGCCGCCGCGGGCTACGCGAAGCGCGTCGTCGCGCGGCGGACCGCCGGCGTCGAGGGCAGCGTCATCGCCTCGGAGGAGCTCGACACGGCCAGGCACGAGCTCGCCGAGAAGACCATCGCCGTCCGGCTCGCCGAGGTCGCGCTGAGCGCCGCGAAGGACCGGCTCCGGTACACGAAGATCTACTCGCCCCTCGACGGCACGGTGATCCAGCGCAACATCGAGCCCGGCGAGGTCGTCACGCCGGGGGTGGAGTCGACCTTCAACGGCAAGGCGCTGCTCACCGTGGCCGACCTCTCGACGCTCGTGGTCAAGGTGGACCTCAACCAGATCGACGTGGCCAAGGTCGCGCTCGGCCAGCCCGCGACCCTGACGCTCGACGCCCTGCCCGGCAAGACGTACGCGGCCAGGGTCACAAAGATCGCGCCCGCCTCGGTGAAGCTCGAGGGGCGCGAGGTCGACGTCTTCCCTGTCGAGGCCGAGCTCTCCCACGTCGACGGCCTCATCAAGCCCGGCATGACCGCCGACGTGCGCATCCGGCTCGACAGCAGGCCGGGCGTGGTCTCCCTGCCGATCGAGGCCGTCTCCGACGAGGGCGGCAAGCAGCTCGTGACGCGCGTCGTCGACGGGCCCGACGGCGAGCAGACCACCGAGCAGGTCGAGGTCGCGCTCGGCGCGCGAAACGACCGCGAGGTCGAGATCGTGAACGGCGTCCCGGAGGGGGCCCGCGTGCTCATCAACCCGCCCTCGGCGGCCGAGAACGAGACAAAGATGTGAGGTGGGCCGTCTACCTCGCGATCGCCGCGAAGGCGCTCTCGGCGCACAAGCTGCGGTCGCTCCTTACCGTTCTCAGCATCACCCTTGGCGCCTTCGCCATCGTCCTCATGACCTCGCTCGCCGAGGGCGGCCTGCTCACGCTGAGCCGCGGCATCGAGCAGCTCGGCGGGGCACGGCTCCTCCTCGTCGCCCCGAAGGAGCCGGCGCGCGCCGAGCGGAAGAAGACGATGTACGTCACCGGCTTCACCCGCAAGGACCGCGACCGGCTCGCGCGCGGCGTCCCCCACGTCGCCGAGCACGCCATGTACGCCATGCTCGGCTCGCGCGACGTGACCTCCGACGAGGGCATCGAGGACCGCACCGATCTCGTCGCGGCCGACAGCGGCTTCCTCGACGCCTTCCGGATGCCGGTCGCCCGCGGCCGCGCGTTCTCCGACGAGGAGGACCGCCGCCGCGCCCCGGTCTGCGTCGCCGGCTCGAAGCTCGCCGCGCGGCTCTGGCGGGGCGACCCGATCGGCCGGTGGGTCACGGTCGGGTCCCTGCGCTGCCGCATCATCGGCGTGCTGGCCGCGAGCGAGCGGGTGGGCGTCAGCTTCGGCTTCAGCTGGGACGACCTGCTCGTCGCGCCGATCGACACCGCGGCGGACGTCGAGAAGGACGTGAGCACCTCGGCGCTCCTCGTCATCAAGACCGATGATGTCCGCAACAACGACCCGGTGAAGCGCATCGTCAACGCGCTCCTCGTCGACCGCCACCACGGGGTCGACGACTTCACCCTCCTCGATTTCAGCACCATCATGGAGAAATTCGAGGCGATGTTCGCCACGATGAAGGCGATCGTCGGCCTCATCGCGGGCGTCGCGCTGCTCATCGGCGGCGTGGGCGTGATGAACATGATGCTCGTCAGCGTCTCCGAGCGCGTCCGCGAGATCGGCATCCGCAAGGCGCTCGGGGCGGCGCCGCGCGACATCAGCGCGCAGTTCCTGTGCGAGGCGGCGCTGCTCTCCGGCTGCGGCGGCCTGCTCGGGGTCGCCGGCGGCGCGCTCGCGGCCGAGCTCGCCTCGTCGGTCATCCGCCGCTTCACGCCGGGCTGGGTCGGCGCGGTCTCGACGTCGGCGGTGATCGCGGCGCTGCTCGTCTCCTCCGGGGTGGGCGTGGTCTTCGGGTGGTTGCCGGCGCGGCGCGCGGGCCGGCTCGACCCGGTGGCGGCGATGCGGCGATGAGGCTCGGCGACCTCCTCCACTCGACGCGCGCCGTCGTGGCCGACCGCACCCGCGCCGCGCTCACGCTGCTCGGCATCATCATCGGCACCGGCTCGATCGTGCTGCTCGCCTCGCTCCTCGCGGGCGGCGAGGAGGCGCTCCTCCGGGCGAGCCAGCAGGCCGTGGAGGCCGACCTCATCCAGGTCCACGCCGCCGAGGTGAGCGTCAAGGATCGGCGGCGCACCCGGCGCGATCTCTCGCGGGACGACGCCCGCGCGCTCGCCGCGTCGCGCGCCCTCGGCGGCGCCTCTGCCCTGAGCGAGTCGGTGCGCGCGACCGAGGCCCGCGTCGGCCCCAAGAAGAAGCGCGTCACCCTCGTCAGCGCGGCGCCGGCGGCGCCCGCGCTCTACGACCTCGACCTCGCGGCGGGCCGGTTCCTCGTCGAGGCGGATCTCGCGGCGCGGCGGCGCGTGTGCGTCGTCGGCCACGAGGTCTGGGCCGAGCTCTTCGGCGGCCCTCCCGCGCGGGCGGCGCAGGCGGAGCCGCTCCACATGGCGGCCGACGGCCACCTGTGGACGGTCGTCGGCGTGCTCAAGGACCGGCCGATCCTCGGCTCCACGGACGACACGAACATCTGGAACCGCAAGGTCCTCGTCCCGGAGACGACCTTCGACGCGCTGTACTCGCCGGCGCACCACACAGATCGCATCTACGTGCGGCAAGATCCGCTCGCGGCCGTCCAGTTGCCGCTCGCCGCGCTCCGCGGCGTCATCGACGCGACGCTCCTGCGCCGCCATCACGGGGTCAAGAACTTCAGGATCGAGGACAAGGGCAGCCACGCTCAGGAGCTGCTCGTCCTCGACATCATCAAGATGCTGCTGCTCAGCACCGGCGTCGTCGCCCTGGTGGTCGGGGGCATCAACATCATGAACATCATGCTCGTGACCGTGACCGAGCGGACGCGGGAGATCGGCGTTCGCCGCGCGGTCGGCGCCTCGCCCCGCGCGATCCTGCTGCAGTTCCTGTGCGAGGCGGCGGCCGTCTCGCTGCTCGGGGGCGTGCTCGGCGTGCTCTCGGGCGTGGCGCTGTCGTGGCTCGCCGGCGCGGTGCTCGCGCAGATGGTCGGCCGCTGGGCCTTCCATGTGGAGGTCTGGTCGATCGTCCTCGGCCTCGGCCTCTCGGTCACGATCGGCGTGGTGTTCGGCTTCTACCCGGCCTGGCGCGCCGCGCGGCTCGATCCGATCGAGGCGCTCCGCGCCGAGTAGCGCCCGCTTTCGGCGCCGCCCGCGACGGCGCGCCGCGGGCGGCCCCTTACGTCGCGGCGGCGGTCTCCGGCGTCTCGGTCTTGGCGGGGCTCTCCTCGTGATCTCGCCTCGCGTGCGGGAAGCGGTCCATGCGGCTCAGCACGGGGAAGCCGAGCGCCCACAGCGCCGCGACCACGAGGGTGGCGCTGCCGCCGAGGAGGATGGCGGGGAGCAGGCCGAGCCAGCCGGCGGTGAGGCCGGACTCGAACTCTCCGAGCTCGTTGGAGGCGCCGATGAACACCGCGTTGACCGCGCTCACCCGCCCGCGGATCGCGTCCGGCGTCTCGAACTGCACGAGGATGTGGCGGATATAGACGCTCACCATGTCGCCTGCGCCGACGAGGAACAGGGCGATGAGCGCGACGGTGAGGCTCCGCGTCTGCCCGAGGCCGATCGTGGCGAGCCCGAACACCGCGACGCCGCCGAACATCCAGCGGCCGACGTGTCGCGTGATCGGCCGGAAGGCGAGGACGCCCGCGGTGAGCGCGGCGCCCACGGCCGGCGCCGTGCGGAGCATGCCGAGGCCGGTCGGGCCGGCCTGGAGCACGTCGCGCGCGTACGCTGGCAGGAGCGCGACCGCGCCGCCGAACAGCACCGCGAACAGATCGAGCGATATCGCGCCGAGCACCACCGGCCTCGACCACACGAAGCGCAGCCCCTCCAGCACCGCGCTGAGCGACGCCGGCTCGGACCGCCTGGCCTGCTGGGTCGCCCGCACGAGGCCCATGAGGACGAGAGAGACGAGGAGCAGCGCCGCGACGATCACGTACACGATCGTCGACCCGGCGAGGTAGAGGAGCCCGCCCAGCGTCGGCCCGATGATGACCGCGACGTGGAAGCTCGACGAGCTGAGCGCGACCGCCTTGCTGAAGCTCTCGGCCGGCACCAGGTTCATCAGGATCGCCTGCTGGGCCGGCATCATGAAGGCGCGCGCGCTGCCGAACAGCACGAGCACCGCGAACACGGGCCACACCGCCTTCAGGCCCGACACGGTGAACGCGAGCAGCAGCAGCGAGCAGAGCAGCTCCGCGCCGAGGCCGACCGTGATGATGCGGCGCCGGTCGAACCGGTCCGCCGCCTGCCCGGAGGGGAGGATCAGGGCGAAGAACGGCGCGAACTGGGCGAGGCCGATGAGGCCGAGATCGAAGACGTCGCCGGTCAGCGCGTAGACCTGCCAGCCGATCGCGACGCTCTGCATCTGCACCGCGACCGCGGAGAGCAGCCTCGCCGCGAGGTAGAGCGCGAAGCTCCGGTGGCGCAGCACGCCGAGCCCGGTCATGTGGTTTGAAGACATTCGACGCCGCCGGCGATCCTCGATGGGCAGTGTGGACTCACGCTCACGCTCGATGAGCAACAGCGCATGTCGCGACCGAGCCCGGGAGCCGCGCCACCGACATCAACACGCGCCGCTGAAGCAACGCCCGCGCCACGGGGCCCGTGGAGCTCGCGCGAGCGCGATCAGGCCGCGATCCATGCGAGGACCCGCGGCCGCTGCTGCGTTGGCAGCAGCCGGTGTTGCTCGGCTGCGTCTCCACGAGCAGCACCCCAGGCGAGCGGCGCTCACCCGCGGAGCCGGGCGGGGGCGAGCTCTTCATCCCTGGGCGAGCCGGGCGAGCGCCTCGCCGGTGAGACGGTAGACGGTCCAGTCGTCCATGGGTTTGGCGCCGAGCTTGCGGTAGAAGCCGATGGCGGGCTCGTTCCAGTCGAGCACGGACCACTCGAACCGCCCGCAGCCGCGCTCGACCGCGAGCCTCGCCAGGTGCACGAGGAGGGCCTTGCCGTGGCCTCCTCCGCGGTGCTCGGGGAGCACGAAGAGGTCTTCGAGGTAGATCCCCGGCTTGCCGACGAAGGTGGAGAAGCTCTGGAAGAAGAGGGCGAATCCGACCGCGACCCCCTCCGCCTCGGCCAGGACGACCTCCGCGGCGGGCCTCGGGCCGAAGAGGTGCGCTTCGAGCTCTTTTTCGTCGAAGACGACCTCGTGCGCGAGCCGCTCGACCTCGGCGAGCATCCGGATGAGGCGGGCGATGGTGGGGATATCGGCGGCGGTGGCGGGGCGGATCATGGCGTCTCTTCGGCGCGTCATACCGCATCGACCTGCCGGAGCGGAAGGCGTGCACGCGACCTGCCGCGGATCTGACGCGCCCGCCCGGCGGGGCGAGCGCGAGAGCGGCAGCGCGGCTTGCCGCTCGCCGCGCGCCCGTCCTAGGCTCTCCCGCACCTCGATGACCACGACACCGCCCCCCGCCGCCGGCCCGCGCTGGCTCTACCTGCACGGCTTCGCCTCGGGCCCGGGCTCGACCAAGGGCGTCCGGATCGCCGCGCACTTCGAGCGGCGCGGGGTCGTCGTCGAGCGGCTCGACCTGCGGGTACCGTCGTTCGAGCGCCTGCGCCTCGGCGCGATGATCGACGCCGTGAAGCAGGCGCTCGGCGGAGAGCGCGAGCGGGCCGTGGTGATGGGCTCGAGCCTCGGGGGCCTCACCGCGTGCCGCGTCGCCGAGGAGGACGCGCGGGTGTGCGCGCTTGTGCTGCTCGCGCCGGCGTTCCGGATCATGGAGCGATGGCGGCAGCGGCTCGGCGAGGAGGGCTTTCAGGCGTGGAAGGAGCGGGGGTGGCTCGAGGTCGACGATTACGCCGAGAAGCGGCGAGCCCGGGTGGACTTCGGCTTCGCCCTCGACGCGGCCGAGGTGGATGACCGCTCGGGCGGCTGGCCCGACGTGCGGATACCGACGCTGATCGTCCACGGCCGGAACGACGAGGTGGTGGACATCGAGCTCTCGCGGACCTTCGCGGCAGGGAAGCGGCATGTCCGGCTCATCGAGGTGGACGATGGCCACGAGCTCGTGGCGTCGATTCCGCGCATCATTCGCGAGACCGACGATTTCCTGCGCCACTTTCTCGGCAGCTGACGAGCGCGCCTCGCGCGCTTCGTTCCGGCCGGAGGCTGCCTGGACCGCGTTTCCTGAACACCCGCTCAGTGATGCGCGCCAGCTGGCCGTCCCCTCATCAAGCGAGTCGCATTTTATGCGAGAAGGGCACAGCTATCAAGAGTGAAGCGCTTCGCCTATCGCTCGTGTGCATCCGGCTGTGGATTGGCCGCGGCCGAGCGATCGGAGGAGCGAATGGAGACAGCGCAGGACCTCGGGCGGACCGCGTCCGTCAACGGCATCGACATGTATTACGAGCTTCGCGGCGAGGGGCCGCCGCTCGTGCTGCTTCACGGCTTCACCGGGGCGGGCGGCGACTGGGCGCACGTGTTCGATCTCGTGGAGCTGGGGCGCGATCACCGGGTCATCGTCCCCGACCTGCGGGGGCACGGCCGGTCGACCAACCCGGCTGGAACCATCACCCTTCGCCAGTGTGCCCTCGACGTCTTCGCCCTCCTCGACCACCTGGGGGTGAAGGCGTTCCGGGCCATCGGCCTCAGCTTCGGCGCCAAGTCGCTCCTGCACCTGGCCACGCAGCAGCCGGAGCGCGTCGAGTCGATGGTCCTCGTGTCCGCGACTCCGTACTTCCCCGAGCAGGCCAGGGCGATCATGCGGCAGGTCTCCGACGAGGGCCGATCGGAGGCGGAATGGGAGGAGATGCGGGCCCGCCACAAGCTCGGCGAGGCGCAGATCCGGGCGCTGTGGCGTCAGCCGCGGCGCTTCGCCGACAGCCACGACGACATGAGCTTCACGCCCCCTCACCTGTCGACCATCACCGCGCGGACGATGATCGTGAGCGGCGACCGCGATCCCCTCTATCCGGCCGAGATCGCCCTGGAAATGTACCGCGCCATCCCGCGCTCCTGCCTGTGGCTCGTGCCGAACGGCGGACACGGGCCCATCTTCGGCGAGTGGAAGCAGCCGTTCGCCCGCGCGGCGCTGGCCTTCCTGCGCGGCGAGCAGGCGGCTCTCCACGGCTAGGTGGAGAGGAATTCCTCGCTGCGTTTGCCCGCTTGGCGTGGCCCTGATTCAGCGAAGCGGGTCGGCGAGGCCCACGCCGATGGCGCCGGCGGCCATGCCCATGCCTGCGCCCGCGGCGATCAGCGCGCCGTCGGGGTGACCCGAGGCCCAGAGGGCGAGGGCGACCAGGCCGGCGAGGGTGCCTCCCAGCGGGAAGTTGGCGCGCCGGTAGCGGGTGGGGCCCAGCGGGGCGTTCCAGAACCGCTTCCGTGGGTTGGCGTGCAGGCCGCGGGTGACGACGACGCCGAGGGCCAGCCCGGCGACCAGCGCGCCCAGCGCGATGAGGTTCGTGATGTCCATGGCCGGCCAGTGTGGCACGGGAAGGCTGCGCGGTTTGCCGGCCGTAGCACCACGACGAGCCAGTCCATTCGAGAGTACCGAGCGGCGTTGCCGGCGGCGAAGAGGCGTCCAGCCACACCTCGCGCGCGCATCAGACCTCCTCGACCATCGTCTTGCTCACCTGCTCGAGCGAATCGCCCATCGCCTCCACCCCGACGAGCGCCGCGTCGTCCAGGCTCGCCTCCGCGGCCTGCGCGGCGCTCACCGCCGTGTAAGCCCGCGTCAGCGCGGCGACGTGATCGGCGATCCGCGCGTCCACCTTGCCGATCACCGCCTCGGCCGGCGCCCCCGCCGCCGTCGCGCCGGCCGGCGGAGGCTCCCCCGGGCTCGCCTCTCGCTCCTTCGCGGCGCGGCCCACCGCGAGCGTGCGCTCGAGCCTCGCCCGCGCCTCGGCGAGGCGCAGCAGCGACGCCCAGGTCGCCCGGGCCTGGCGCGCCGCCCTGCCATCGAGCAGCTCCTCGTCCGCGACCGTCCGGCGGAGCTCCGCGCCCTCGCGGAGCGACGCGCGCGCGGGGCCCGTGATCTCGCCGGCGGCGCCGTCGAGGGCGTGGGCCACCGGGTCGTCGGCGTCGATGAGGAAGGGGAGCGCGACGAGCACCGCGGACACCACGAGCGCGACCCCGCGGAGCGCGAGCGACCCCGCGCCGAAGGCGGCGGTGAGCGAGCCGGCCAGGGCGCCGCCGGAGAGCGCGGTCCCGACGTGCAGCAGGCGGGCGCGCCTGCCCCGCACCCGGACCGAGCGCTCCGCAAAGCAAAGGCCGGCGAGCGCGGCGCCGGCCGCCGCCGGGGACGTCGCGCCGAGGACGCCGAACGCCAGCGCCCCGAGCGCGCCCCCGGCGACGGCGAGCGAGGCGAGCGCCCCGCTCGCCGCGACGGCGAGGAGGACGGCGGCGGCCACGAGCAGCAGCGAGCCCGGGACAGGGCCGAGCCGGAGCGCGAGCGAGGCGAGCCCGAGCGAGAGCGCGGCGGCGGCGACGAAGGCGACCTTGCGGAGCATCGTCAGCGCCTCGACAGGTTGGAGATGTCCTTCTCGACCGCGCGCTTGGCCGCCGCCTTCCCGGCGGTGCTCGCGGGTGGGGCGGAGAGGAACTCCTTCTGCGTTGCCTTGTACTCCATCAGCTGCTTCCGGAGCGGGGCCGCCGCGGCCGCCGGCGCGGCGGCGGCGACGGCGCTGAGCTCGTTCATGCTCTCATCGATGAGGCGCTGGGCCCGCCCGACGTCGCCCTGCTGGTAGGCGTCGGCGGCCTCGAGCTGACGGCGCGAGGCGACGACGCTCATGGCGTCGGCGAGGACCGCGAGGTCCTTGCCCGCCTCGACGGCCTCGGCGGAGGTCGAGCCGGTCAGCGGGAGCCCGGCGATCCGGGCCTGTACGGCGTCGCCGCCGACCCGGCTCCAGCTCACCTGCGCCTCCACGGCCCGGGTCACGTCGCTGTCGAGCGAGGCCGCGAGCTCGAGGATCACGCGGCGCTCGTCGCCGGAGAAGAGCGAGCCGAGCGCGAGCTCGACCTCGGCGCCGGAGGCGAGGGGCCTCGCGTCGGCGCCGGAGGCGCGGACGAGGCGGACGCCGGCCGGGAGCTTCACGCGGGCCGACGCGCTCTCGATCGTCGTGGCGGCCGTCTCCTTGAGCTCGCGCTGGAGGAAGGTGGCGAGGGCCGAGGCGTCCTTGACGAAGGCGAAGTTGCCGCGGCCCGCCTGGGCGACCGCGCCCATGTACGCCTCGTCGAAATCGAGGCCGATCCCCATGGACGAGGTGGTGATCCCGCGCCCGGCGCTCTCCCGGGCGACCTGCTCGCTCTGGGCTCGCGTGCCGTCGAGGCCATCGCTCGCCAGGATCACGCGGCGCACGCGGCCCTTGCCGGCGTCGGCGAGGGCGAGCACGCCCTGGGCGAGCGCGGGCGCGATGTTGGTTCCGCCGCTCGACTCGAGCTCCAGGACCCGGGCGATCAGGTCGGCCCGGACGCGGCCGGCGCGGGCGAGCGGCTGGAGGAGCTCGCTGTCGCTCGAGTAGCGGACGAAGGCGATCTCGTCGTCGTCGCGCAGGTCGCGGAGGAGCTGGACGGCCGATCGCTTGGCCTGATCGAGCTTCTCGCCGGCCATGGATCCCGAGGTGTCGAGGACGATCACGATCGAGAGCGGCGCGCGCTCCCTGGCCTGCTCGACGGGGTCGGCCTCGACGATCAGCTCGGCGAACACGCGCTGTTCGCCGCCGCTGAGCACCCTGGTGTGGCTGAGGGCGAAGGTGCCGTGAGCGCCGGGCCCCGAGAAGGAGGCGCTGTTCGATCCGCTCGAGGCGACCGCGGTGAACGCGCTCGAGGGGCCCGGGTCAGAGGCGGCGGATCGGGCGAGGACGAGGCTACCGGCGGCGAGGACGACGGCGCTGGCGGCGAGTCCGTGGCGGACGCGGGCCGTGCGAAACCAGGTGCGAATGGACATGGGCTTTCTCCCGGGGCTCCGGACGGACGAAGTCCACGCGCCCGGGGACGGGTGGGCGCCGCTTCGTCAACGTCGAGTGGACCCGTCGACGTGTCAGGTCGCGGATGGATCTGGAAATGTGACCGAGGTCCTCCGGCGACCTCGCGTCCCGCGCGCTAGCGCGCGGCGCAGCGGGCCGCGACGTGGCGGCCGTTCGGGTCCTGGCCGGGAAACAGGGGGCCCACGTCGGAGAGCTCGAAGGCGACCGACGTCGGCTCGATCGCCGTGATGGTGAGCCTGCCGAAGCCCGCGCCGACGCCCCCGGTGACGCCCCCGGTGCCGCCGCAATCCGCGCTGGATGACGTCTCGAAGATCCTGAAATCGTCGCTCGCCGTATCCACCTCGCCGACGGCGAGCATCGACGCGGGCATGCTGAGCTCCAGAGCCCACCAGTCGCTGCAGGGCGAGAACGCGGGGCGCGCTTCGGGATCGCGGCAGGACAGGGGCAGGCTGGCGATGCGGAAGGTCACGGTCGCGTCGCCATAGACGACCGCGCTCACCTGCGTCGCGGGGCTGCCGGAGGTCGTCGGCGAAGGGGCGGTCGTCGGCGAAGGGGCGGTCGTCGGCGAAGGGGCGGCGGAGGAGGTGGTCGTCGAGCCCGGGCCGCCCGGGCCGCCCGCGCCGCCCGCGCCGCCCGCGCCGCCCCCGCCGCCCCCGCCGCCGTCCATGATCACCGTGCCGCCGCACGCGGCTTGAACGAGCAGGGCGAGCGAGCCCACCGCCCTGGAGATGTGTCGAGGTGAGAGCGTCATCGTCGCATCGTATCGCGCTCCGCCGAGGCTCGTGGACACAGGTCGCTGCGCCACGAGCTCGTGTGCTACCATCGCCCACAGCAGATTCGGGTGGCGGCTGCCCCCGTGCCAGAGCGCGCTGCGCGGAGCTCTCATGAATGCACCCGTCGTCGAAGGAGAGGTGATCGCCGGCAAGTACCGGGTCGATCGCGTCCTGGGCCGCGGCGGCATGGGGATTGTGGTCGCGGCGAGCCACCTGTTCTTGCCGCAGCGGGTCGCGATCAAGCTCCTCCTGAGCGACGAGGACGGGAGCCCGGCGCTCGCGCAGCGGTTTCTCCGCGAGGCGCGCGCGGTGGTTCGCCTCAAGGGCGAGCACGTCGTGCGGGTGCTCGATGTCGGCGAGCTCGACTCGGGTGTCCCGTACATCGTGATGGAGTATCTGGACGGCGAAGATCTCTCCGAGGTGCTCCGCGAGCGCGGGCCGCTCAGCACCCTGGACGCGGCCGACTACGTCCTGCAGGTCTGCGTGGCGATGGCCGAGGCGCACAACGCGGGCATCGTGCACCGCGATCTCAAGCCGGCGAACCTCTTCCTCACGACGACGCCCGGCGGGGCGAAGCTCATCAAGGTGCTCGACTTCGGGATCTCGAAGGAGCTGCCGGGCGGCAGCGAGAGCGGCGGCGCGTCGCTGACGCAGACGCGGGAGATGCTCGGCTCGCCCATCTACATGTCGCCCGAGCAGATGCGCTCGTCGCGCTCGGTCGACGCCCGCTCCGACATCTGGGCGCTCGGCGCGATCCTCTACCGGCTGCTCACGGGGCGGCCGCCGTTCGAGGCCTCGGCGCTCGCCGAGCTCGTCCTGCAGGTCGCGAGCGCGGACCCGGTCCGGCCCACCGAGCTCCGGAGCGACATCCCCCCGGCGCTCGAGGCCGCGATCCTCCGCTGCCTCGAGAAGGATCCCGCGCAGCGGTGGCCCACCGTGGCCGATCTGGCGCACGCGCTCGCTCCCTTCGCGCCCGCGGGCGCGATGGAGCGCGCGGAGTGCGCTGCGCGGATCCTCGGCGCGCCGCCGACGCCTCGGCCCAGCGCGCCCGCGGCGGGCCCCGAGCTGGACACCCTGTCGAGCGCCGAGCCGGGGCCGATGGAGACCTTGCCGCCCACGACGCGGGGGCTCGCGCGGACCTCCGCGATGCCAGCGCGGCGCCGGACCTTGATGGTGGCGCTCGGAGCGGCCGCGATGGCCTCGCTCGCGCTGGCGGCCGCGATCGCGCTGCGCCGCGGAGCGCCGGTGGACGAGGCGCGGCTGTCGAGCGCGGCGATCGCGCAGGACGATGGGGCGCCGCAGCGTGCGCAGCCAGGCGTGGCCGGCGACCCGGCGGGCCCGCTCATCGCGTCGGAGCCGCCGGCGACGGCGCGCGAGCCGGCGCCGGCCGCGCCGCCGCAGCCGTCGGCCGCTCCGGTCGATGCGGAGGAGCGCCCCGCGAAGGCGCCGCCGCGCCGGCGGCCGGCGGCGGTGCCGAGCTCGCCGCCGCCGGCCGCGCCGCCGAGAACGCCGCCGCCCGTCGAGCCCACGAACCCCTTCGCGATTCCTCTCAAATGAGATAGGCATGACCGGTCTTCGACCGGCGGCACCCTCTCCAGACGAGGTATCGATGCGCTTACGCATGCCGGCGATGCGGCCCGCGGCCGCGATCGTCCTCCTGACGCTGACCACGGCCCGCGGAGCGGCAGCGCAGCAGGCCGCGCCCCCTGCTGCGCCCGCCGCGGCGCCGCTCGCCGAGGTGCTGACCGGCGCGGCCAAGGCCGATTACGAGCTGGGGAAGAGCCTCTTCGGCAATGGCGACTTCGCCAACGCGTTCACCAAGTTCGAGCACGCCTACGCGCTCTCGAAGGACGTGCGCCTCCTCTGGAACATGGCCGTCTGCAAGAACAGGATGCACCGGTACAGCCACGTGCTCACGCTCGTCGAGCGGCTGAGGCGGGAGGACCGCGGCGCTTTGACCCCGCAGGACTGGGCGACGATCGACGCCCTCGAGCGGGGCGCCAGAACCCTTGTCGGGCACCTGGACATCGCGGTGAGCGAGGCGGGCGCGGAGGTGACGATCGACGACGCGGCGGCCGGGAAGACGCCGCTCTCGGGCAAGGTGATCGTCGACTCCGGGACACGGCGCATCCGCGTCGACAAGCCGGGCTTCAAGGAGCATGTCCGGGTGGAGCGCGTGGCGCCCGGCGCCGAGGTGGTGGTGCAGATCCAGCTGGAGCCGCGGGTCCACGCCGGCAAGCTCTCCGTGATCGCGCCGCCGGGCGCCCGCATCGCGCTCGACGGCGAGCTCCTGGGGCAGGAGCGGTGGGACGGCACCGTGCCGAGCGGCCGCCATGCGCTGCGGGTCACGGCGCCGGGGATGATACCGTATGAGTCGGAGATCGTGATCCAGGACGACGAGCTGAGCCGGCTCCGCGTCGGCCTGACGCCGGTCGCGAGTGGTCCGCGGACGTGGGTGTGGCTCACGGGCGGCGCCCTCGTCGTCGCGGCGGGCGTCGTCGTCGTCGGCGGCGTCCTCCTGCTCCAGCCCTCGCCGGCCCCGCCGATCGAGGGCACCCTCGGCCCCACGCGCCCCACCGCGTTCGGAGGCCGGTGGTGAGGGCGCCCGGCTGGCCCACGGCGGCCACGGCGGCGCTCGCGGTGACCCAGGCGGCGTGCTCGGCGCCCGTCACGGGGGAGCTCATCGTCGCCATCCAGACCGACATGGCCGTTCCCAAGGACCTCGAACACTTCGAGCTACTGGTCCTGTCCGACGGCAAGCCGGTCCCCCCCCTCTCCAACGCTCGCTTCCTGCTCGGCCCGGAGGGCGTCAGTCTGCCCGCGACACAGGGGCTGACGGTCTCCGAGGATCCCGGCCGGGAGATCAGCATCCGCGTGCGGGCGATCCTGCCCGGTCAGCGCCGCGTGGAGCACGCGGTGATCACGACCGTCCCCGAGCACCGGGTGGCGACGCTCTGGGTGCCGCTCCATTTCCTGTGCAGCGAGGACGAGGCCAGTCCACCCGGCGCTCCGGACAGGTGTCCGGAAGGCCAGACGTGCTTTGCCGGCGAGTGTAGGGACCACCGCGTGAGCTCGGCGCACCTGCCCGACTACGTGGAACAGGATGTCCTGCACCGCGCCTGCTTCGACGCGGCGAGCTGCTTCCGCGACGTGGTCCCGGCCGCGGGCCTCGATCCTGTGGCATGCACCATCGCGGCGAGCGGCGACGTGAACGTCGCGATCGCGACCGAGGGAGACGGCGCCTGCGGCGCTTGGGGGTGCTTCGTGCCGCTCGACGCGGAGAGCGACCTCGGCTGGCGCAGGAGCGGCGATCGGATCGAGCTCCCGAAGGCGCTCTGTTTGCCGGACGAGCCCGGGCGGCTCGCCGGGTTCGGCGTTGTCACGTCTCCCGTCACCGCGGCCTGCCCGCTCAAGCGGATCGGCGACCCGATCTGCAGTGTCGACGAGCGCCGGCCGGTCGTCCTGGCGGCGCGGCAGCGCAGCCCGGGGTCGCTCGCGCTGAGCGACAAGGCCGTGTTCTGGACCGAGCAGGGCTCGCTCGACGGCCCCGCCGACGGCGCCGTGAAGCGGGTCCCGCTCGGGGGCGGCGCGCCGGTGACGCTCGCGCAGCGGCAGGCGGTGCCGCGTCAGGTCGCGCTCGACCCCGCGGGCCGCCGCGTCCTCTGGACGAACCGCGGCGCCGGCGGGGCGATGACGGCGCTGATGGAGCGGAGCCTCGAGGTCGACGACACCGCCCCCCTGCTCGACGCGCAGCGCCTCGAGCCGCTGGGGCCTTCAGGCGCCCTGGAGGGGCTCGCGGCGCGCGGCGCGTACCTGTTCTGGACGCAGCTCCGCGGGGCTGCGGCGCCCGGCCACAAGGCGCTCGGCCGCGTGGGCCGCGCGGCGCTGGATAGGCCGATGGAGGAGATGAAGCTCGCCGACGCCGTCTCCGCCTACCACGTCGCGGCGGCGAACAGCGTCGTGTGCTGGACCGACCTCGGTGAGGACGACGGAACGGACGCAAGCGGCTCGGTCTCTTGCCTGAAGACCGGCGCCACGGTGCCCGTGGAGGTGGGCAGCCGGCAGCGGAAGCCCCACAGCATCGCGCTCGACGCCAAGGACCCGACGGAGGTGTTCTGGGTGAGCTTCGGAGGGGAGGTCGTGCGGGGCGCGGTGAATGGCAACAGCCCCGAGGTGATTTTTCAAGACCACGAGAACGAGGGCTTGTACGGCATCGCGCTCGATGAGCGCTGGGTATACTGGACCCACCGGCTCAGGGGCACCGTGAGCCGGCTGCCCCGGGACGCCGCGCCGGTCGGCGCGGGGGGCGGGGAGTCGCCGCTCACGCTCGCCGAGGGGCAGCGCAGCCCGGGGGCGATCGCGGTCGATGCCAGCGCTGTCTACTGGATCAACGAGGGCTCGCCGAAGCAGGCCAACGGCGCCGTCGTGAGGTACGCAAAGCCGCTGCCGCCGCGATGAACAGCGCGGCAGCAGGGCCGCCGCCCGGCGCCGCCGCGCCGGCGGCCGTGCAGCTGCAGCCTCGTTCCTCGTCGGCCACGGGGCCTGAGCCCCCGCTGCCCGCGCTGCCCGTGGGCCCCGCGCCTCCCCCGGACGACGACGACGCCTCCGGCGGGGTGTGGAGGCAGACTCCGGCGAAGCACACGCCATCGCCTTCGCACAGCGCCCCCTTCGCCTTCGCCTCGGGCACGCACGCGCCGGTCGCCTCGTCGCAGACGCCGTCGGTGTGGCACTCGTCCGTGGCCTCGCAGGTGATCGCCTCGACGACGCAGGCTCCTCCCCGGCAGGAGCTGATGGTGCAGAGACCCCGGCCCTCGCAGGCCGCGGTGTCGTCGGGCGTGCCGACGCACTCGCCCCCGCTGCAGGCGTCGCGCGTGCAGTCGTTCCCGTCGTCGCAGGTCGCGGCGTCGTCGGCCTCGCCCGCGCAGGTGCCCGCGTCGCAGGCGTCGTCGCTCGTGCAGTCGTTGCCGTCGTCGCAGGCGCGACCCGTCACGGGCGAGCACGTGCCGTCGGCGCTCGCGCCGGCCGCCTCGGCGCAGGCGTCGCAGGCGCCCTCGCACGCCGTGTCGCAGCAGACACCGTCCACGCAGAACCCGGTCTGGCACTCGCAGCCGGCCCCGCACGCCTCGCCGGCCTGGCCGAGGACGTACCGCTCGGACGTCGCGTGTACCTTCTGTGTATCGCCAGAATCCCGGTATTCCCCGCCCGTGATCAGGACCGAGCCGTCATCGAGGAGCGTCGCCGTGTGGAACGAGCGAGCCGCGATGAGCGGCCGCGCGCCGGTCCATCCCCTCGTGACCGGGTCGTAGAGCCACGTGTCGGCGAAGCTGATCTTTTTCAGCCGCCCGCCTGCGACGAGCACGCAGCCGTTCGGGAGCCGCGTCGCCGAGTGCCGGAATCGCTCGGAGTTCTCGAAGCTCCCGGCCTCGCTGAAGGCCCCCGGGCCCGGCGCTCCCGGCGTGTAGATCTCTGCCCCGGAGGAATGCCCGACCAGGAGGACGTCCCCGTCCTGGAGCAGCGTCGCCGTGTGCTGGTAGCGCTCGCTGCGCATCATCGGCCCCGGTGCCCAGGTGTTGGTCGCCGGATCGTACAGCTCGGTGCTCCGGAGCCCGAGCTGGTTGTTGTGGCCGCCGGTGACAAGGATCTCGCCCGTCGCGAGCCGCGTGGCCGCGTGCATGGTGCGGGCGATCTCGAGGTCAGGCCCCCTCGTCATCGTATCGGTGCTCTCGAAGAAGCGGAAGACGTAGGGCAGCGGTGCGTAGTTGTTCAGATTGGACGTGCCCCCGACGATCAGGACATCTCCGGCGGTGATCGCGTGCTCTGCCGGGAGCACGGTCATCGTTTGCTGGTAGAGCGGCGCGAGCACGCCCATGGCGGGCGGGGATTCCGGCCCCCACGTGTTGTCTTCCGGATCGTACAGCTCGTACGTGGAGCCCATGGGACCGCTGTCCCCGCCCACGGCGAGGAGGCGCCCGTCGTGGAGCGCGGCGATCGCGTGCTCGGCGCGCGGCGTCCTCATCTGGTTGCCCGGCTCCGCGGGGGGCGACCACGTACCGTCGGTCGGATCGTAGATCTCCACCGTGCGGAGCTCGGCGGACTCCTGGTTGAGCCCACCCGCCACGAGCAGGCGGGTCCCGAGCTCCGCCATCGCGTGACGGCGGCGGCCGAACCCCATGCTCCCCGCGGGCACCCACACCGGATCGACGAGCACCAGCTCGCCCTCCGCGTCGACGAACAGCTCGATCCGCGCGCCGCGCGCCGCGAGCCGCGCGTCGACCTCGCGCCCGCCGGCCGCGTACGCCGCCGGCGCCGTCACGCGGAGCCGCACCGCCCCCGCCGCGTCGGCGATCTCGATCGCCCCGTCCCGCGCCGCCAGCGCGCCGCCCTCGACCTCCCACGCGGCCACGGGCGCGTCGCGCCGCACCGTCTCCGCGTCGAGCAGCAGCCACTCCTCGACCCCGTCCGGCGTCGCCGTCCAGAACGAGGACCCGCCCGCGCGCCGGTAGACCACCGCGCGCTCCGCGAGCATCGCCTCGCCTCCGGCCCCCACCTCGCGGACCCGGAGCGTCGCGCCCCCCGCGAGCTCGAAGACGATCGCCTCGCTCCCTTCACCGGGCAGGCTCACCGCGAGGCCGCCGTGGCGCGCGGCCGCGGCGCGCTCGAGCCCGCCGCCTCTCCGGAGGAACCCCGGACCCACGCTCAGGACGGCCGCGACCTGGTCGGGAAAGGCGCTGCGCAGCACCTCGTCAGGCGGCGGATCGGACGCGGCGCACCCAGCGAGCGTCTGGAGCGCGGCGAAGAGCGCGGAGGCAGCGAGCGGGAAATGTAGGCCAGGGCGAGGGCAGATCATGGCGAATTGGAGGAGAGCGTATGCGAGCGCACTCCCGGCGGCCTAGCTCCTCGTTCGTCGAAGGGCGAATTGGGGCAGGGAAGCGCTCAGGGGCGCTCGGGTTGCTCGCCGCCGGCGCGCTCGATGCCGACGCGCAGCACGACCTCGCCGGCGTTCAGGTCGACGCCGAGCAGCGCGGCGTCGCCCGTGGCGAGCAGGAAGCGGAGCGCGCGCGGGGCGATCCGGAGCGGCGGCGACAGGCGCAGCGCGTCGCTCTCCTCCTCCACCCACGCGATCCGGCAGGCGTCGCCGGCGTCCAGCGCGAGCACGAGGTGAGACGCCGAGAAGGCGTGCAGCACGGCGCGCCCGGGCAGCGGGATCCGCCGGGGGGGCGCGCCCGCCTCGCCGCGGCGGACGATCGCGCGCCCGCCCGCCTCGAGGTGATCGCGCCCCACGGCCCGCGCCGAGGGCGGCGCGCCGAGCCCGAGGTGCGCGAGCGCCTCGAACGCCTCGCGCTCCTCGGGCGTGGGGCCGAGCGGCTCGCCCAGGGCCGGCGCCGCGGCCGGCGCGGACCAGGCCGCGGTGATGGCGCGCGCCGCGGCCGCCTGCTCGGGGGTCGCGGCGGGGTGCACGGCCACGACGTTCCCCCGCGCGTCGAGCTCCTGCACGCCGCCGCCCTTGCCCACGAGCAACCGGCTGCCCCGGACCGCAAGGACGGCGTCGCCAAGGAGCTTGCCGAGGACGGTGCGCGCGCCGCCTTCGAGGCGCACGATGTCCTGGAAATCCACCGCAATCACCGCGTCGCCGGCGGTCACCGGGCGGCGCAGGTGCAGCGTGCTCGAGGCGCCGACCAGCGCGGTGTGCGCCGGCGGGACGAACGGCGCCGGGAAGAGCCGCTCGCGGAGCAGATCCGCGTCCTCGCCGGACGCGAGCCGCCGTACCGCGTCGATGATCGCCTCCCGGAGCCTCGCATCGAGCGGATCGAGCCGGGCGCGGGCGCCCGGGGGGAGCGGCCCGGCATCCAGGAAATCGCGCCCAGCGCCCGCGAGCGCCTGGTCGCTCGGCTGGGACTGGAGCGCGCGCTGGAGACCCTCGCCGCGGAAGCGGCCGAGCAGGAGCCGTGGGAGGAGCTCGTAATCGGGCCGGCGCGCGAACGGCCCCGACCCCGCCCCGTACCATTCCAGGAGCCCTCTGGCCTTGCGCATGTTCGCGCCGGCCTGATCGATCCACGCCGCCGCCTCCAGGATGTGCCAGGGGTCCAGGAGGCGATCTGCCGAGGCGCACCAGGGGCCCTTGAGGTTCGGCGGGATCGCCTTGCGCCATTCACGCCGCGCGCGCTCGCCCTCCTCGCTGCTCCAGCGCGTCACGTCATCGAGCGGCTCCGGTACGCCGTGCGCGGCGAGCCACTCGAGCAACGCGCGCGGAACGCTCAGCTCGGCCCAGCCGCACCACTGCTTCCAGTCGAGGCCCCGCCAGTAGATCGAACGGTTCTCCGGGTAGAGGTCCACCCGGCCCACCGGCCCGCCCTCCGCCGCGAGCACGATCCCGAGTTGCAGCAGCCCGCGCGGCGCGCGGCCGAGCTCGTCGAAGTAAGGCTTGTCCTCACAGATCTCGAGCGCCGGTCCAAGGGCCTTCAGCGCCGCCCGGCCGAGCTCGGCGAAGACGCGGTCGCCGCCGTCGACAATCTTGCCCCGGACCGCCGCCGTCAACGCGCTCTGCAGGTCCTCGTTCCGCGGAGGGTGACCGTACGGGTACGGATTGATGAAGCGCACGGCAGATCCAGTAGCACTCGTCAGGCTCTTCGTGTCAGCGTCGGCGACGGCCACCTGCCGGCCTGGGGCGCGCCTGGACCCAGGAACCGCGGTGCACGTACGGTGTCGTCCCGCCGGTCCAGTCCGGCGCCATCATGCCAGGCCCCCACGGGTGGCCGCCTGGACCGGGCTCGGTGATTCCGCGATACGTGTCGTCCGGGATTCGGGAGCGCGCGCCGTGCGTGATGGCGCGGGTCTCCGAGGCGACCTCCCTCGCCACGCTCGACCCCCCGCCCTGCGCCGGGGTCAAGCTGTTGCACGCATAGATATCGATGCGTCGCCTTCGCCCTCGCTTCTGGCCGCGGAATCCCGCCGACGTGAGCTGCTGCCCGAGCTGGCGGCCGTCGATGTATCCATTGCCCCACTCCACCAGGTTGGGCGCGCCGTGCGTCGATACGATGACGTGATCCTCTCGCGCCAGGCTGCCCGGCGTGAGCTGATCGTACCGGAGCACGCGAGCGCCAGGGTTCTGCGCCTGGATCATGGCGACATGCTGCTGGATGGTCGCGTCGTGCGGCGCGCCCACGACGATCGTCGTGAGCCCGGAAGGATCGATGAAGATCGTGACGTTCGGAACGAACCCGATCTCCTGCAGCGAGCCCAGCAGGCCGATCGGGTCGGGGGTCAGGAAGACGTGCGTCGTCGGGTCGTAAAAGCGGTGGCGGTTGTAGTGCAGACCGGTCACCGCGTCGGCGCGCTGCCCGGCGAAGCGGAGCGCGCCCGGATCGCCCGCCGTGCGCGCGACGCGGCCGAAGGCGCCGAGATCGATCTCCGACGCGCGCCCGTCGCGGTGCAGGTAGAGCCAGGGCGTGGAGGCCGCGTCGGTCACGACCATCCGCCAGTCCTTGCCGTCGCGCGCCTCGAGGAGCGGCGTGAAGCCGTCGTCGTCGAAGACGCGCTGGATCGACGGCCCCCTCGTCGGGCGCTCCTCGACGAGGCTCTCGCCGTCCCAGCCGAACCAGGTGCTCTCGCCGTTGCCGTGCGCCTGCGCGACGCAGCGGCCGAGGGGGTCGTACAGGTAACGGACGGCGAGGCCGTCGCCGCGGACCGCCGCGACGAGGCGGTCGCGCTCGTCGTACGTGTAGCGCCAGGTTTGCAGCGGCCCCTGGCCGATGCGGGCCGCGAGGCGGCCGCGGGCGTCCCACTGGATCTCGGCGCTGCCCGCGCGCAGGGGGCGGCCGTCCCCGCCGATCGACCATGTGGGGCCGCGCGACGGGATCGGCGTTCCCTGGGGCGCGTACGTGAACTGCTCGTCGGCGCCGAGGCCGTGGAGGCGGAGCGGCCTGCCCTCGACGTCGAGGTCGTACTGGCGCGCGCCCCGCTCGCTGTCCGTGATCGCCGCGACCGGGCCCACCCGGCTCCACGTCCACGCGCGCGCCCGGACCGGCTCTCCACGCTCATCCAGGATGGCGACGCTCTCCGGCAGGCCCTGGACGTCGCGCGACCAGACGAGCGCGCGCGTCCCGTCGAGCCGCCTTCGCCGCGACTCGCCGCGCGCGTCCCGCGTGAAGGCGAGCCCGTCCGCCTCGGTGGCGGCGACCTCGAGCGACGCCGGCGCGCCATCTTCCTCGCGCCGGCGCACCTCGACGGACCACCCCGTCGCATAACGACGGTCGAGCACGCGGCCCGCGTCGTCGAAGCGGCGGGAGACGGCGAACGCGAACCCGGCTGCCTCCTGGACCTCCCGGACGACCCGGCCGTCGTCGTCGCGCTCGAACGTGATCATCACCTCCGCGTTCCGCGCGCGCGTGAGGTGGCCGAGCGCGTCGTACTGGAGCTCTTCCACGAGCCCGCCCGAGGTCTCGAGCCGCGTGACGCGCCCGGCCCCGTCGCGCTCGTAGCGCACCCATGCATCGTCGGCATGGGTCGTCCGGGCGAGGTGGTTCGAGCCGTCGTACTCGTAGGTCGTGGTGACGCCGCCGAACGAGGTCTCGCGGGAGAGGTTGCCGCTGCTGTCGTACTCGTGTGCATGGCGCTCGCCCGCGGCGTTCTCGATCCAGCGGAGCCGGAGCAGAGCATCGTAGCCGAGCCGGAATCGCCTGCCGTCCGGGCGCACCACCTCCACGAGCGCGCCGGCGACATAGCGGTACCTCGTGATCCCGCTCGCGTCGGAGCGCGCGGTGACGCGGCGGCTGGCATCGATCTCCAGCTCCAGGACGTTGCCGTTCGGCTCCTCCAGGCGCACCAGCGCGAAGCGCGAGTCGTACGCGAATCGATAGACTCCGCCCTTCGGGGTGCGCGCCTCGACGGGGCACCCGAACAGATCGAAGACGTACTCGTGGACGTCGCCGGCCGGCGTCTCGACCCGCAGCGGGTTGCCGTGCGCGTCGTAGTCGTACGTGAGCTCGGCGCCGTCCGGCCCGGTGGACGCCCGCACGAGGCCGTGCTCGTCCCACTCGAGGGCGTGCTCGCGGCCGCGCCAGTCGACGCTCCCGGTCGGGGTGCCCCTCCGGTACGTGGTGCGGGTCTTCTTCCCGTCGGGCCGCGTGCGGACGATGGCCTGCGCCTCCTCGTCGACCGCGTCTCGCCAGGTCGCGCCGTCGGGCTCGGTGACGCTCGCGAGGTGCCCCGCGGCGCTGTACGACCACCGCGTGGTCCGCCCGCCGCCGTCACGCATCGAGAGCAGCCTGCCGACCGTGTCGTACGTGTACGTGCGCGCGTGGCCGCGCGGATCGACATAGGCGGTCACGAGGCCGAGCGCGTTGCCCGTGTACGTGTGGGTCGCGCCCCCGCCGTCGATCACCACGGTCCTGCCCCGGGCGGGGTCGTACGACAGCCGGGCGTGGTGGATGCCCCGGGCGCCCGGGAGGCGGGGCGCGCCGAGCTCCGCGAGCACGTCGCGGCCGGCGATCTCGCCCCACGTCTCGACGCACCGTTTGACGCCGTCGATCGCCTCGTACCTGAAGTGGAAGGCGAGCCCGTCGGGCAAGATCTCCCGGATCAGGTAGTGCTCCTCGTCGTATTCGTACCGGATCTCGGCGCCGCCCCCGTCGATGACCCGCACGAGATCGCCCGCGCCGTCGAGCTCGTAGGTCACGGCGCGGCGGGTGTGCGGGGTGCCCTGCTCGTCGGTCGCGGTCACCTCCCACCAGGCGAAGAGCCCCTGGCGCTCGAGCCGGGCGCGCCGCCCGACGGCATCGACGATGCCCGTGAGCTCGTCGCCTCGCCATTCCATGGTGGCCTTGTTGCCGAACGCGTCGCGGATCTCGGCGAGCGCGAAGCGCTCCTCCGGGGCGGCGCGGCGCAGCACCCGCACGAGCCCGTCGTCCTCCTCCACGAGGAGATCCTCTGCGATGACGGCGACGCGGACCCCGAACGGCAGGAGCAGGACGTGATCCTGCGCGGGCCAGGAGAGCGCCTGGGTACGACCGCCCGGCGCGGTGAGCTCGAGCTCATCGCCGCGGCGCCGGGCGCTCCAGGCGAGATCGTGCGACCACCCCCACCCCATGCCGCAGCGGTGCCGCACCGCCGCGGTCGAGTAGCTTCGCTCCAGGGTCACGAGCAGGGGCCCCGGCAGATCGAGGTCCGCGACAGGGTTCGTGTACATGGCCCCCGTCACGACGTCGACCGGGTGCCCCGCGGAGGCCTGGCCGTCCGCCGCCGGCGGCGCGGGTGGGCTCGGCGGGCCCGCGCCCTGGCCGCTGCCCCCGCCGCCGCCGCCGCCGTTGCTCGGGCCCTGGGGGCCGCCGCCGCCCGGACCGCCGGCGCTGCCCCCGCCGCCGCCGCCGCCCCCGCCGCCGCCCGCGGCGTTGCTCGCGCTCGCCCCGGCGCCGACGGTGATGCTCTTGTTCATCTGGCCCATGCTGCCCGTGATGCCGGCCATGCCGAGCTCGATGAGGACGTTGGGCGCGCCCAGCCAGGGAAAGCACGGCCCCCCCGTGTTGAGGCTGACGACCTCTCTGAGCGTGCCTGACTCGTTGCCGTGACAGGCCTTCATGCAGCCGCCGACCGTGAGGATCTTCGCCCCTTCGATCTTGGTCCGCATGCACGGATCGATGATCCCCTCGGCCACGGAGCCCACCGTCGGGTACGGGATCGGCAGCGGGCTCGGCGCCGCAGGCGTCAGGCACACGCTGACGGCCATGCCGGTCATCTGGTGACCCGACTTCTCCGTGATCGTGTCCATGTGAAGGGCGGTGACCTTGGCCATGGCGCTCTCGAGCGTCGCACGAGGGGTGCACCGGCCACAACTCGGATGTCGGCGCCACGCGCGCGCGGGCCCGATGCGAGGCGGGTACTCCCGCGGTATCTCTCGCTCCGGCGGTCAGCCGCTCCGGCGCGACATCAAACTCGGCTCCTCAGCTGGTCAGCCCCGTCAGGGGCCCGGTGCAATACTTCGGGTCGCCGAACGACTCCGTATCGACGCCCATCGCCTGGAGCAGCGAGACGAGCAGGTTGTTGTGCCCGACCTGCTTCGTCTGCGAGACGAAGCGGCCTGTCTTGAAATGGCCACCTGCGTCTCCGGCGAGCACATAAGGGATGTTCTGGCGCAGGTGATTGCCGTCGGCGTGCTCGTTCGTCCAGAAGATCACCGTGTTGTCGAAGACCGAGCCGTCTCCTTCCGGCATGCTCTTCAGCTTCGCGATCAGGTAAGCGAGCTGATCGGCGTAGAAGCGGCTGATCTTCGTGAGGCGCTGGCGGTTTGCCGGGTCGGCGTAGCCGTTGTGCGCCATCGGGTGGTGGCCCTCGGTGATGTCGGGGCCGAGGAAGCTCAGCACCTTGGTCGTCGCGGAGTTCGTGAACTGGAGGCTCGCGACCCGCGTCAGATCGCAGGCGAGGGCCATGGCCATGAGATCCAGCTGGAGCCTCGTGAGCTCGGGCATGCTGGCGACCTTGTCCGGGTTGATGTCCGGCGTCAGCACCGGCTCCGCGCAGGCCGCGGAGGTCGGCGCCACGCCGCGGTCGAGGCGCGACGCGATGTCCTCCACCGACGCGAGGTGCCCCGCGAGCTTCTCCTGATCCGCGGCGCCGAGTCGCCGCTGCAGCCGCTTGTAGTCGGCCGCCACCTTGTCGAGCACCGCCCTGCGCTGATCGGTCTTCTTCGTCGCCGCCTCGGGCGTGATGGACAGGTCGGAGAAGAGGCGGTCGAACGCGGCATAGGGGCTGTTCTCCGGCGGCAGCGGCTGCGCCGGGCCCCGGTAGGCGATGCGCGCGCCCACGTTCGCCCCGTACACGAGCACGCCGAGCTCCAGCGACAGGAACTTGGTCCTCGTGCCGATGTGGTTCGCGATCTCCTGGTCGACCGAGATGCCGTCGGCCCAGCCGCACGACAGCCCGGCGTCGCCGGGGAAGTCGCCCTCCTGCATCGCGCGCGCGGTCAGGCACTGCCCCGTGCCCTTCTGGTGCGCGTCGCCCGGCCCCACCAGCGCCGACAGCGCGCTCACGTTGCCGAGGACCAGCAGATCCTCGTTGTGGTCCTTGAGCGGCGCCAGGATGGGCGACAGCTCCTCGCCGTTCTGGAGCTGCGTCGACGACGGCCAGAAGTCCGGCGGAACGGTGCCGTTCGGCGTGTAGATGACGACGAAGCGCTTCGGGAACTCGGCCCCGAGCGCGGCCCGCCCGGTCTGCTCCGACGCCGGGGCGAGCCGCTTCGAGCAGCCCATCACCTCGAGGAACGGCAGCGCGAGCGCCGCGCCGCCGAGGCCCCGGAGCGCGGCGCGGCGGCTGAGTCGGAACGGCTTCATCACGGCTCTCCTTCTGCGGCGCCTGCTGTGGCGCCTGCTGCGTCGATCAAGCGCCGGTAGCGGAACGCGTCGGTCTGGGTGAGCGCCACGAGCAGCGCCCGGATGTTGTACCCGGACGCCTCGAACGCCTGCGTCGCCTGCGCGAGGCTGCAGCTGTCCTCGCTCTGCTCGGCGCGGCCGTAGCCGAAGCGGAACCACTGCTTGACCACGCACGCGCGCACCTGCTCGCTCTGCGCGAGCCGGTGCGCGAGCTCGACCGCCCCGTCGAACGGGCCGTCGATGTCGGTCTGCGTGAGCTCGCCGCTCGCGTCGACGGGGATGCCGTTCTCGGCGTCGCGCCAGCGGCCGAGCGCGTCGTAGTGCTCGAAGCCGAACCCGATCGGGTCGAGCAGCGTGTGGCAGCTCCTGCACCCCGGATCCGAGACGTGCTCGGAGAACTGCTCGCGGGTCGTCTTCGTCGGGTCGACCATGGGCGGCTCCGGGACCACGTCCGGCGGCGGCGGCGGGATCTGGCAGAGCAGGCTCTGGCGCACGAACCGGCCGCGGTGGACCGGCGACGACCGGTTCGGCTTCGCGTACAGCGAGAGCAGCCCGGCCTGCGTCACGAAGCCGGCGCGCTGCGACGGATCGAGCTCGACCCGCTCGAACGCGTCGCCCTTCGGGCCGCCTTCGACGCCGTAAAACTCGGCGAGCTCCCGGTTCATCATCGAGTAAGGCGCCGTGAACAGCGCGCTCACGCTCGCGTCCTGCTCGAAGATCGCGTGGTCCAGGAACGCCTCGGTCTCGGCCTGGAAGAGCGGCAGGAGCTCGTCGCGGTACTCGGGGTAGAGCTCCGGGTCCTTCCCGCCCGCGGCGATCTCGTCGATCTTCGCGAGCCCGAGCCACTGGCGGTGGAAGCCCTTCACGGCCTCGCGCGCCCGCGGGTCCTCCAGCATGCGCCGCGCCTGCGCCTCGATCTCCGCCGCGGTGCCGAGCGCCCCCCGCTCGGCGGCCGCGAAGAGCGCCTCGTCGGGCATCGTGCCCCAGAGCAGGTACGAGAGCCGCGAGGCGACCTCGTGGGACGTGAGCGGCGCGACGTCGCCCTCCACCGGATCCGGCATGCCGAGCTCGACGCGGTAGAGGAAGTGCGGCGACTGGAGCATCGCCTGGAGGAGGAGCGCGAGGCCGGTCGACGCGTCGTCGGGCGTGTCCCCGAGGGCGATCCCGCGCCGGAAGAGCGCCACGAAATCGGCGATCTCGTCCTCGGCGAGGGGCCGGCGGAACGCCCGCTTGCCGAACGACGCGACGAGCGCCGCGATCTCGCCGCGGCACGCCTCGCCGCCCGCGGCCTCCCGGCACGTGGGCGCCTCGCCGAGCAGCTTGCCCGCCGCGCGCGCCGCGATGCCCTCGGCCGCGGCCATGTACTGCTCGGCGAGCAGCGGGCTCACCACGAGCGCCGCCGCCTGGTTGTTGAAGCCGAGCGACTCCTCTTCAGGCACGAAGCCCCGCGCAGGGCGGCTGTCGTCGCCGAGGAGATCGGAGATCGTGTTGTCGTACTCCACGCGTGTCATCCGGCGGAGCGGGGACTCGCCGGGCTCGATCGCGGTGCACAGCGGGGCCGTCGCCTCGCCGTCCTCGTCGTTCCCGGGCAGATCGCCGAACTGCCCTGTGCAGGAGGCGAGGAGGAGCAGGCCGATGGGCCAGCGGAGACTTCGTGGTTCAGCCATGATGCCTCGTCAGCGAGCGCAAGCAGGGTCCGGGGGCGGGATCGCGCGCCGCCGTGCAGCGCGCGCGGCGCGCGCCCTCTCGCCATCCGCCAGGGAGCGTATTGCAATCGTCTGCTCCGGGATAGGAGCCGCGCGAGGAGAGGGCGAATCAAGTGGGAGCACGGGGCCGATGCGATCCTCCCCTGCGCGCTCGCCTTACCGCGGACGCCGCCTGCCGCGCACACCCCGGATGACCGCGGGGGGCCATCGACTCGGTCCCTCGAAAGCGGCGCTCGACCCGCGACGTGCGGAGCGACTATGCTCGCGCGCAATGCAAAGGCGAACGCTCGCCTGTCCTGTGTTCTCTGCGGTATCGCGGCGCCGCGCGCGCCGCTCCCGGGCGGCCGCGCTGCTCGGCGCGGCGCTCGCCGCGCTCGCCGCGTCCTCTTCCGCGCTCGCCGCCGAGGGCGCGCCGGCGCTCCGCCCCGAGGCCGCGGAGCGCGATGGCGGGGACGACCCGCCCGCCGTGGGAACCGAGCTCTTCAGCGCGGGGTTCGATCTCGAGATCGCGGGTCGTACGCTGTCGTATAGCGACCTGCTCTCCGGGAATCTCCGCACCTACGAGGTGCTCGGCGTGCCCATGCCGTCCCTCCGGGCCGAGCTGTACCCGCTCGCGCGCAGCGCCTTGCCGGTGCTCCGCGACCTCGGGATCGCGCTCTCGTACGCCCGCGCCATCGGCCTCGACTCGGAGGGCGCCGCGGGAGCGGGCGTATCGACCTCCTGGAGCCGGCTCCACGCCGGCCTCAGGGGCCGTTACCGCCCGGCTGGGCGCACCGGGCCGGTCCTCTTCGCCGGCGGCGGGCTCTGCTGGACCGACTTTGATGTCGAGTTGACGGGCGACCCGTCGCGCGACGCCGCGTCGGTGTCTTACGTCGCGCTGCGCCTGGGCGTGGACGGGCGCTTCCCTGTCGGCCCTGTCGCGCTGGAGGCGGGTGGAGGCTACCAGGCGCCGCTCTCGATGGGGGCGCTCGCGTCGCATTTCCGCGAGCCGAGCGCCGGCGGCGTCGACCTCCGCGTCGCGGTCGCCGTCCCGTTCGCGCCGGGGCTCGAGGCGCGCGCCGGAGCGTCGTATACGCGCTTCTTCTATGACTTCGACTCCGAGCCTGGGGACCCGTACATCGCCGGTGGAGCGCTCGATCAGCTCTTCGGCGCGCACCTGGGGGTGGCTTACCATGGGTACTGAGGTGCGCGGATCGCGCGCGGCGCGCGGCGTGTCCGGCCTCCGTCGCGGCTTCTGGACGGCGGCCGCGCTCGCCGCGCCGGCCTTGCCGCTGCTCGCGGGGTGTCCCGGGACGATCGACGACAGGCAGCGGTTCAACGGGCCCGACGACCGCCCGCCGTCCGATTGCGCCGACGTGCCGTCGGTGTTCGCCGAGCGCTGCGGCGGCGCGAGCTGCCACGGGCCGGGCGAGCCCGCGGCCGCCCTCGACCTCGTCACGCTCGGCGTCGGCGCCCGCGTCGCCGGGCGCCCGGCCCAGAGCTGCGCGGGGGTGCTCGCCGACCCCGACCGGCCGGAGGAGAGCGTGCTCTACGTGAAGCTCACCGACGCGCCCTCGTGCGGCGCGCGCATGCCGCTCGGCGCCGCCCCGTACTCGTCCGGGGAGCTCGCGTGCGTGGCCGCGTGGATCGCGGAGCTCGCGCCGGCCACGTGCAGCGGCCCCGACTGCGGCTGTCCCGGGTGCGTGTGCGCGCCCGGCGCGCAGGAGGCGTGCTACACGGGCCCCGGGGCGACGCGCGGCGTCGGGCGCTGCGCGGCCGGCACGCGCGCCTGCAACGCCGAGGGCACGTCGTGGGGCCCGTGCACGGGCGAGGTCCTGCCCGCGTTCGACGCGTGCGACACGCCCGACGACGAGGACTGCGACGGCGTCGTGCCCGCCTGCGAGGAGGTGTGGAGCCGCGGCTTCGGCGACGCGAACGGCCAGTACGCCCGCTCCGTCGCCGTCGACGCCGACGGGAACGTGATCGTGGCCGGCCAGCTGGAGGGGACCGTCGACTTCGGCGGCGGCCCGCTCACGGCCACGGGCGCCGACGCCTTCGTGGCGAAGTTCGACAGGTTCGGCACGCACCTCTGGAGCAAGCGCTTCGCGGGCGACGGCAACCAGTTCGCGATGGCGCTCGCGGTCGACCCGGTCGGCGACGTCCTCGTGGCGGGCCGCGCGTTCGGCAGCGTCAATTTCGGCGGCGGCGTGCTCGTGTCGCACGGCCGTGAGGACGTGTTCGTCGCCAAGCTCGACGCTTCCGGCGAGCACGTCTGGAGCAGGCTCTTCGGCGGATCCGGCGCGGATCGCTGCGATCGCATCGCCGTCGACCCGGCGGGCAACGTCCTCGTGGCCGGCGGCTTCCACGACGCCGTCGATTTCGGCGGCGGCGTGCTCACGAGCGCGGGCCTGCGCGACGCCTTCGTGCTGCGGCTCGCCTCGGAGGACGGCCGCACGCTCCTCGCCGTGCGCACCGGCGGCGAGGGCGACGACCTCGCCCACGGGATCGCGGCCGACGCTGCCGGCAACCTGCTCGTCGCGGGGCATTTCTCCGGATCCATCGACCTCGGCGGCGCGCCGCTCGCGAGCGCGGGGCTCACCGACGTCTTCCTGGCCAAGCTCTCCCCCTCGGGCGACCCCGTCTGGAGCGCCCGGTTCGGCGGCGCCGGGGCCGACGAGGCCCACGACCTCGCGGTGCACGAGGCGACGGGCGACGTGGTGCTCACGGGCACGTTCGCGTCGACCATCGACTTCGGCGCCGGCCCCCTGACGAGCGCCGGCGGGCAGGACCTGTTCGTCGCCCGGCTCTCGGGCGCCGGCGCGCACGTCCTGAGCCGGCGCTTCGGCGACGCGGAGGACCAGCTGTTCACCGACTTCGAGACGGGCGCGCGCGCGAGCGCCGCGGTGGACGCCGCCGGCAACCTCGTGCTCGCGGGGCCGCTCTTCGGCGCGGCGGATTTCGGCGGCGGGCTGCTGACGAGCCGCGGCAAGACCGATGTCTACCTGGTCAAGCTCGGCCCCTCGGGCGATCACCTGTTCAGCGCGTTGTTCGGCGACGCCCAGACGCAGGTCGCCCTGGACGTCACAGCGGGCTCGGGAACGAGCGTGCTGCTCGCCGGCCGCTTCTACGGCGGCATCAACTTCGGCCAAGGGACGCTCTCGGGCGCGGGCCAGGGAGATGCGTTCCTGGCGAAGCTTTCTCTGTAGCTCCCCATTGTAAATGTACAGACGCGCTGTCCACTGAGCTGTTCACCGAGGCGGCCCCATCCGTGTGCCAATTTGCCTCGCCTGGGGCAGGGTGGATGTTCGCTTGTTGCCGGCGCGGGTCCGCTGCTTTCATTCCGGCCTCGTTTCCAGCCTCTCCGTGGCGGCATGTTCTCTGCTCAACGTGGCTCGACCGCGCGGCGAGGCCGCGCACCCCCCTTCACCGGAGGACTCCTGTCGCGCCGGTAGGCGAGCCCGAAGGAGCAGAGGTATGCGCATCCTGCTTATCACAAAGATCTTCCCGAACGCGATGAACCCGGGCCAGGCGCCGTTCAACCGGCGGCAGTTCGCCGCGCTGTCGCGCCATTGCGACATCGACGTCTTCGCGACCATCCCCTGGTTTCCGGGGGCCTCGCGGTTCTCCAAGTGGTCAATCGCGGACGAGGCGCCTCGCGAGGAGGTGATCGAGGGATTGCCTGTGCGTCACCCGCGGTTCCTGTATCTGCCCAAGGTCGCGCCGTATCTCAATGGCCCCCTCTATGCCGCCTCGATGCTCCTGGAGCTCGCGCGGAGCCATCCGGCGCCGGACGTCATCGTCGGCTCGTTCGCGTATCCGGACGGCTTCGCCGCGGTGTGCCTGGCGGAGCTGCTCGGCGTCCCGGCGGTCGTCAAGGTGCACGGCTCGGACATCGACGTGCTCTCCCGGCAGCCGGCGGTGAGGCCAGCGCTGGCGTGGGGGCTCCGGCGCGCCACGCGCGTCGTCGCCGTGAGCCAGCAGCTCGCGGAGGGGGTCCACGCCCTCGGCGTGCCGCGCGACCGCATCGATGTCGTCATGAACGGCGTCGATCGCGCCATGTTCCGGCCGCGGGACCGGGGCGAGGCCCGCGCCGCCCTGGGCCGCTCCGCGGAGCGCCGGACGCTGCTCTACGTCGGCCACCTGCTCCGCGACAAGGGGGCGCTCGACGCGATCGCCGCCTTCGAGCGGATCGCCGCGGCGCACCCGGACATCGACCTCGTGATGGTCGGGAGCGGCGCCGACGAGCAGGCTTGCCGCGCGGCGGCGGCGCGGCTCGGCAGCCGCGTCCTCTTGACGGGTCGCCTGCCGCACGACCAGGTGGCGCGCTGGGTCGCCGCCTGCGATGCGCTCGTCCTGCCGAGCCATCATGAGGGCACGCCCAACGTCGTGATCGAGTCGCTCGCGTCCGGCCGCCGCGTGGTCGCGACGCGGGTCGGGGGCATCCCCGACGTGCTGCGCAGCCCCGAGCTCGGCGAGCTCGTCTCGCCCGGTGATCTGCCCGCGCTCTCCCAGGCCCTGGTGCGCGCGGCGTACGCGCCGTACGATCCCGAGCGGATCGTGGCGCTCGCCGGGTGCAAGGGGTGGGACGAGAGCGCCCGCGCCTTTTACAACGCGATCCTGGCGGCGCGGGGCGAGCGGCCGTTGCCGTTGCCGGCGCTCGACAAGCGCCCTGTGCTCCAGCTGGATGGGCAGTCCACCTCATCGACGCGATGGCCGCCGCCGGCCTCGTGGCGCTTCCCGGACAGGGCGCAGCTCGAGGCGAGCCGGTCCTGAAGCACCTCGCGGCTCCGTATCTCGCCTCGGGCCGCCGAGGCCGCTCCGCCCTCGTCGGCGCGATCAGGTCGATGGGCAGCTGGGAGCACCCCTTCGTTTTCCTGCCGGGCACCCGATGCACTGGTCCGGTTCTTGGACGCCCTCAGCCGACAGCCGATGCTGGCGATCCGTTGCTCACATGAGCGAGCGGCCTGCGCCGAACCGGGAGCGAGGTAGCGATGAAGAACGAGCTGATCATGCCGACGCGCGTCGTCCGGGACTATCTCTCCAGCTCGCTGGTCTGGGGGGATTTCGTGGCTCAGGGCGGCTTCGTCTCCGGGGACATCGTCGTGGTGGACCCATTCAAGGCGGGCACCACGTGGACACAGCGTATCCTCCAGCAGATCCTCGACAACGGAGAGGAGCGGGAGCAGGGGCTGTCGGACACCTCCCCCTGGCTCGACTCCAGCTTCGGCGATCACGCCGCGATGCTGGCGGTGCTACAGCGGCAGCGCGAGCGCGGGCAGCGGCGGGTGATCAAGTCGCACCTGCCCGCGGACGCCGTGCCCATCGCCCCGCAGGCGCGCTACCTGTTCGTCGGCAGGAACGGCAAGGACCTCGGGATCAGCTTCCACAACTACCTGAAGCAGTTCTCTTCGGCGACCATGGCCACCATCAACCGCATCCACGCGGAGTGGTCCGGCGACCGGACGCCGCTCGTGATCCCCGAGAGCATGCGGGGGTTCTTCGATCGGTGGCTGGACACCGACGGGTACGGCTGTTGTAACCTGTTCGACGTGGTGAGGTCGTGGTGGGCGTTCAGGGGCGAGCCGAACGTGCTCCTCATCCATTACGGCCGGCTGAAGGAGGACCTCCGCGGCCAGATCGCGCGGATGGCGGAGTTCATCGGTGTCGAGCCGGCGCGGCTGCGGATGGATCGGATCGTGGAGCAGTGCTCCTTCGGCTACATGCGCAGCCGGGCCGAGCAGATGGCGCCGTTTGGCGGCGCGCATATGGTCGATCCCAAGGCGTTCTTCCACAAGGGTCCGACCCGCGACCACCGCTCCGAGCTCACCCCGGAGCAGATCGAGCGCTTCGATCGCATGGCCCTGAAGACGCTCGGGAAGGAGTGCGCCCGCTGGCTGGAGACCGGCGACGAGCGGGCCGGGATGGCGGCCGTCGCCTGACCCGGCGAGGTCTGTGGACATGGGCCGCGGGAGCGGCGAGCGCCGGCGGCGCCGGTAATGGACATCAGGGGCGAGGTGCAGCTACATGGCGGCAGCGTACCTGATCGCAACGCTCGGCGTGTGCATCGGCGTCACGGCTGGGCTCCTCGGGGCCGGCCCCTCGATCCTCACCGTGCTGCTCTTGACGCGCGTGGCCGGGCTCGAGCTCGACCGCGCCATCGCGACCTCGCTCCTCGTCGTCGCGCTGATGAGCGCCATCGCCGTCATCCCCTACGCCAGGGCGGGTGCCGTCGCCTGGCGCGCAGCGCTCGGCGTCGGTTTGGCCTCGATGACCGGCGCCTTCCTCGGCGGGCGCATCTCGGCGCTGATCCCGCAGGAGGTCCTGCTGATGATCTTCCTCCTCGCCACGGTGGTGGCGGCGGTGGCGATGCTCGGCAAGCGCCCTCCGCTGCCGCTGGACCCCGGCGGATCGCGCCCGCGCGGGCAGTCGATGGCGGTGCTGGCGACGGGGGGGCTCCTGGTCGGCAGCTTGACCGGCCTGGTCGGCCTCGGCGGCGGGTTCGCGATCGTTCCCCTCCTGGTGGTGGTTGTCCGCACCCCCATGCGCGCCGCGATCGGCACCTCAATCCTGGTGATAGCGATGAATACGCTGGCCGGTCTGGCGGGCCACCTCCCCCACCCGTCGATCGAATGGAGGATCGCCACCTACCTCGCCGTCGCCGAGTGCGCCGGGAGCGTGGCCGGCGCCCGGCTCTCCACGCGCGTCAGCGCGGAGGCGCTGCGCCGCGCGTTCGGCGGCATCATGCTCGCGGCAGCCGCGTTCATGCTCGGCCGGCTCGTGCTCCGCTAGGGCGGCGTGGCGGCGCTAGGGCGGCGTGCCGGCGCGCATGCAGCTCCGTGCCACGCTGGGTGTTCAGTTCCGTGGCAAGGGGCACGCACCGCGCCGGCAGCGTCATCCAGCGCGGGCGAGCGCTTGCCCCTGGGCCGCTTCCAGGAGGATTCGCGCCACCTCGGGGCGGCTGAACTCGGGCGGGGGCAGGTTCCCTGCCCGCAGCATCTCGCGCACCTGGGTCCCGGAGAGGGCGATGCGCGTCGCCGGACCCCCCGGCGCGGTCTTCTCGGTCGCCATCCCGCCGACGGTCGTCGACCAGAAGGCCTCCTCGAACCGGAGCGGCTCGACGCCGAGCTCGCTCGGGAGGAAGTCGTCGAACGCCCGCTGCGCGTCGTACGGGCCGTAAAACCGCCCGACGCCGGCGTGGTCGCGCCCGACGATGAAGTGGGAGCAGCCGTAGTTCTTGCGCACGATCGCGTGAAAGAGGGCCTCGCGCGGGCCTGCGTAGCGCATGGCGGCGGGGTAGAGCGCGAGGACGACCCGGTCCTCGGGGTAGTACCGCTCAAGCAGGACCTCGTAGCAGCGCATCCGGACGTCCGCCGGGACGTCGCCGGCCTTGGTCGCCCCGACGAGCGGGTGGAGCAGGAGCCCGTCCGTGATCTCGAGCGCGCACTTGGTGAGGTACTCGTGCGCCCGGTGGATCGGGTTGCGCGTCTGGAACCCCACCACCCTGCGCCAGCCTCGCGCCTCGAAGGCGGCCCTCGTCGCGGCCGGATCGCGCGGGTACTGCGGGAACAGGGGCACCACGGAACGATCGACCAGCCGGACCTCGCCGCCGAGGTACACGTCGCCCGACGATCTCAGGTACGAGACCCCCGGGTGGCTCGCGTCGGTCGTCCCGTAGACATGGCGCGCCTCGAGATCCTTGTCCGGTGCCCAGCGATCGCCGAGCTCGAGCACGCCGACGACGCGCCCGTCCGGCGACGCGAGCGCCACCTCGGCGCCGACGGAGAGGCCGGCGGCGGCCTCCCTCGACACCGCGAGCGTGATCGGGATCGACCAGACGGCGCCGCTCTCGAGCCGCCGGTCGCGGACCACGCGCAGGTAGTCCCGCTGGGTCATGAAGCCCTTGAGGGGGGAGTAGGCGCCGTTCCCGATGAGCTCCAGATCGCTCGCTCCCCGCGCGTCGAGGGCCACCCGGGGCAGGCCGGCCGCGCGCTCGCGGAGCTGCTGCGCGGCCTCGTCGCGGGCGATCCGATCGACGAGCTCGCCGCCGTGCGGCGGCACGAGGCCGCCGGCACGGGCCGGGGCGCCGCGTTCGCGGGTATCTCCGTCGCGCGTCGGCTCGGCGGGCCAGTCGCGCGGGCGGAGGTACCCGAGCACCTCGAGCCCGGCGATGATCTTGGCGAGGCTCTCGCGGGGCGACTCCCGATCGGTGTGCACGACCACCTCGGGGGACAGCGGCGGCTCGTACGGGTCATCGACGCCGGTGAACCCCTTGATCTCGCCGGCGAGGGCGCGCGCGTAGAGCCCCTTGGCGTCCCGGCGCGCGAGCACGTCGATCGGGCATTCGCAGTACACCTCGCAGAAGCGCCCGATCGCGCGCCGCTGCTCGTCGCGGATCGCGCGATAGGGGCTGATGGCCGCGGTGATCGCGCACCCGCCGGAGCGGGCCACGAGCTTGGCGACGAAGCCGATCCTCCGGATGTTCGTGTCCCGGTCCTCGCGCGAGAACCCGAGCCCCTTCGAGAGGTGCATCCGGACGACGTCGCCGTCGAGCGATTCGACGTGCACGCCCCGCTGCGATAGCTCGGCGGCCAGCATGGAAGCCAGCGTCGACTTGCCGGACCCGGAGAGCCCGGTGAACCACACGATGAATCCCTCGACCGAGGCCATGCGGTGCTTCCCTCCTGGCGCTCGATCCCGGCGCCGATGCCTCTCTGGCTCCAGAGCTCAAGCATGCGGCATGCCGCCCCTTCCGAGCGCGCGGGCCCACCGATGCGGCCGGCGTGCGAGAGGGGGAGTCCCCGCCGACACTCCAGGTCCTCCGCCGGTACGACCCTCACGATATTTCCGCGAGCGGCGCCGCGGGGCGTGGGCAGGACCGGGGTGCCCGCGGGCGCGTGTGCAGCTCCGTGGCGCGCCTCACGCCACGGGCACGGCCTTCTCCGGCCGCAGGCGCAGGGTGGGGCCGGGATCCGGGGGCGGGGGCTCGCCGCGCGGCATCGCCGCGCGCGCTGCCCAGAAGCTCCTCGCGTCCTCCGGCGTCCAGGGCGGCGCCGGGGCGCATGCGTCGAGCGTGGTGAGCAGCTCGCGCGCGCTCTGGTAACGATCGCTGGGCCGCTTGGCGAGGCACCGCATCACCACCTCTTCCAGCTCCGACGACAGCGGCCACGGCGAGCGGAGCGACGGCGGGATCGGCGGCATCGTCAGGTGGGAATAGACGAGCTTGCCGAAGCTCCGGCCCTCGAACGGGGCCACCCCCGTCAGCAGGTAATAGAGCGTGACCCCGAGCGAGTAGATGTCGCTGCGAGCGTCGACCGTGCCGGCCGAGATCATCTCCGGTGACATGTAGGTCGGCGTTCCCTTGATCACGCCGACGTCCGTCATGCTCGCGTCCCCTTGCAGGGTCACCTGCTTCGCGATCCCGAAGTCGAGCACCTTGAGCACGTCCTGCTCGTCGCCGACGCGCGTGATGTAGAGGTTGTGAGGCTTGATGTCGCGGTGGATGACGCCCGCGTCGTGCGCCTCCGCCAGCGAGAGGCAGGCCTGCCGCGCGAAGTGCACGACGCGCGAGGCGGGCATCGGGCCGTGATCGCGCACCAGGGTGGCCAGGTCGGCGCCGGCCAGGTGCTCCATCGCGATGTAGAAGATGCCGTCGCTGCTCGCCCCGAAATCGAAGATCCGGATCGTGTGCGGCGACGTGAGCCGGCTCGTCGCGCGCGCCTCGCGCTCGAAGCTGCGCACGTCGCTCTCGGATTTGCTCTCGCTGCGCAGCAGCTTCAGCGCCACGTCGCGGCGGAGCGACTCGTCCCAGGCGAGCCACACCTCGTTCTGCCCGCCCCGGCCGACCGGCGCCACGAGCCGGTAGCGGCCGAGCTTGCGGGCCTCGTAGACCTGCTGGCGCGCCGACCAGAGGCCGTGGCTCGCCGCCGACACGAGGATCGCGGTGGCGAACACGAAGATGTAGTTGCAGGCGAAGATCACGAGCGACCGCGGCGACGTCCACTGCGCCGCGAGCGCCGGGTCGAGGGACGCCCCGGCGCCCATGATGATCGGGAAGCTCAGCGCCACCGGGAGCGTCATCCGGAGCGAGCGCGTGAAGTGCGTGGGCAGGATCGTCGCGTCGACGAGCATCACGATCGAGAGCCCGTGCATGTAGTTCCAGGTGAGATCCCCGAGCTCCAGGGCCATCACCGAGATCAGCCCCGCCGTGCTCCAGACCGCGAACACGTGCGCCGCGTCGAGGAGCTCGGCCGAGGTCTGCTGGCGCCGGGCGAGGAGGTAGAGCCAGAGCAGGATGATCTCGCCGAACAGCCGGTAGAGCAGCAGCCGGGCGATGGAGGCGCTCGGAAACACCGCCAGCACGACGAACACGTCGAGCGCCGCGAACGTGGGCCAGGCCACGAGGGCCGTGGGGAGGCCCCGCGCCATCGCGCGGCGCTCCTCCGTCGAGGTGGCGCCGCGAGACCCCTGGGATCCCATCGGATGAGAGCTGCTCGAGGCGGTCATGGTGCGGCGCGGCCCAGGGTGCTGGCCCCATTGGAGCTCTGCGCTGGCGGGGAGTCAAAGCGCACGTCGCGCGGTCACGCGGGATGGCGCGGGATCTCGTGGGTCCGTGGGATCGCCCGGAGGGAGGGCTGCTACAGTGCCGCGCGATGCCGGAGCGATGCCCTTGGGTGACCGCGGATCCAGAGTACGCCGCCTATCACGACGAGCAGTGGGGCGTGCCGCTGCACGACGACCACGCCCTCTTCGAGATGCTGATCCTCGAGGGCGCGCAGGCGGGGCTCAGCTGGCTCACCGTGCTGCGCAAGCGGGCGGCATACCGCGAGGCGTTCGCGGGCTTCGACCCGGCCCGCGTGGCGCGCTTCACGCCCGCGCGCGTCGAGAAGCTCCTCGCGAACCCCGGCATCGTGCGCAACCGGCTCAAGGTCGCGTCGGCCGTCACCAACGCGCAGCGCTTCCTGGAGGTGCAGCGCGAGCACGGCAGCTTCGACGCGTACCTCTGGGGTTTCGTCGGCGGGGCGCCCGTTGTAAACGCGTTCCGCGCCCTCCCGGAGGTCCCCGCGAAGACGGCGATCTCGGATGCGCTCAGCAAGGATCTCGCGCGCCGCGGTTTCAAGTTCGTCGGCTCGACCATCTGCTATGCGCTCATGCAGGCGACCGGGATGGTCAACGACCACCTCGTGAGCTGCTTTCGGTACGAGCAGGTGAAGGAAATTGCCGGCGCCCGGGGGGCCAGAGGGAAACGGAAATGAAGCAGACGACCGCGCTCGTGATCATCGATGTGCAGAATGGCGTCCTCGACGGGGAGGCGCCCGTGCAGGGGGCGAGCGGGCTGCTCGAGCGCATCGGAGGGCTCCTCTCGCGCGCCCGCGCTCGCGGCGTGCCGGTGATCTTTGTGCAGGACGACGAGGTGGGGGAGGTGGGCTCCGCCGCGTGGGAGATCCACCCGTCGATCGCGCCGGCGGACGGCGAGGCGCGGGTCCGCAAGCTCGCCTGCGACGCGTTCTTCGAGACCGAGCTCGCCGGGCGCCTCGAGCGGCTCGGGGTCGAGCACCTCGTCGTCGCGGGCTGCAAGACGGAGTTCTGCGTGGACACGACCTGCCGGCGCGCGGTGACCCTCGGCTTCGGCGTGACGCTCGCCGCCGACGCGCACGGCACCTCGGACAGCCCGGCGCTCACGGCGGCGGCGATCGTCGCGCACCACAACCGGCTGCTGGACGGCTTCGGCGTCATGATGGACGGGCGCCCGCGCGAGATCCGCGCCGTGCCGAGCGCGCAGATCGAGCTCTGATCGGCCCGTGGCGAGGATCGGCTACTACGTCCACGGCCGCGGGCGCGGGCACGCGAGCCGCGCGCTCGCGATCGCGGGGGCCCTCCGCGAGCGCGGCCACGAGCTCAGGATCTACGGCGGCGGCCAGGCGGCGGATCTGCTCGGCGCCCTGCCGGAGCACCGCCTCGTCCGGCCCATCTACCCCGGCCTCGGGGGCGTGCTCGAGCTCCCGCGCCGCCTCGCCAAGGAGATCGTCGAGCAGGCGGGCTTCCGGCCCGACGCCATCCTGAGCGACGGGGACGTGCCCTCGCTGCTCGCCGCCCGCGCGCTCGGGATCCCCGCCGTCGCGCTCGGCCACGACCTCCTCTTCTCGCGCTGCCGCCTCCCCGAGGAGCTGCCGCGCCTGCGGAGGCTCGCGTGCCGCCGCACGACGTGGGCCGTCACCCGGCGGACCTACGCGGTCGCCGTCCACTTCCTGCCCGCCGAGCCGGCCGCGCCGCGCACGATCGTCGCGCGCCCGGCGCCGCGGCGGCCGCCCGCGGGCTCGGGGCAGGGGATCGCGCCCGGCGCGGTCGTCTGCTACTTCCGCGATCGCAACGCGCGCGCGGCGATCGAGCTCGTCGCGGCGGGCGGGCGGCGCGTCGTCGCGTTCGGCGACCCGGACCTGCGCGTGCCCGGCGTGCAGGCGATGCCGTTCGACAGCCGCGATTTCCTCGCCCACCTCGCCGCCGCCTCCGCCGTCGTGGCCTCGGCCGGGAGCAACCTGCTCGCCGAGTGCGTCCTCGCCGGCAAGCCCGTGCTGGCCCTCCACGCCGAGCACGATCACGAGCAGGCGCTCAACGCGAGCCTGGCCGCGCGCGCCGGGGTCGCCGTCGCGTGCTCGTTCGCGTCGCTCTCGTCGCGCTGCGTGGCGCGCTTCTTCGAGCGCGTCCGCGCAGGCGACTTCGCGCGCGTCGACCTCGCGGGCACGCTCCCGGATGCGCCGTCGGCCGTGCTCGCCCTGCTTGATGAGGCGCGCAGAATCGCCTAGGTGCATCGTCGCGTTCGCACTTGCGCGACGACGACAGGTGTGAAATCGGCACAGGGTTTGCTAAACGTCCCCGCCGACCCGGACTGACGAGGGCGAGGAATGGCTGCTGTGGCCAGCATGCTGTGGCCAGCGGCAGGCTGCGCTCGCGGGCGCGGAACGACACGGCTGCCAGAGGCACGACATGAACGTCATATCGATCGTTGCGCCGCGCGCACCGGTCGTTGACGGCGGTCTGCGCCGCTTCTCGAAGGAGCAACGAAGATGACCATGGATGCAATACGGCCGCTCGGTGAGCACCGGATCGATCGCGCACAGCACGAGGCGATCGCGTCGGTGCGCCACACTTCATCGACCGGATCGGCGCGGGGAGGGCATTCCCTCGTCAGGGCGCAGGCGGCGCTTCCCGAAAATCCCTTCGCTGCCCTCTCCGGAGCCAACGGGCGACCGCTCAAGGTCGCCATCCTCAGCGACTTCACGCGCATTCCTTACGCGAACGGGGCCGTCTTCCAGACGCGGGCCCTGTATCGCGCGCTCAACACCTGTGGTCACCAGGCAACACTGATCGGACCGCGGGATCCGGACGCCTCGGCCGACGAGATGCCGCCCGGCACCATCGCCCTGCCCAGCCTGCCGCTGCGCACCTATCCGGGGGTGCACCTGCCGATGCCCCTGGAGTCCTTCGTGTTCGATCCGATGCGGTGGGATTTCGACATCTGCTTCGCCCAGACCACGACGCTCCTCGTCGAGTTCGGCATCTGGCTCCGCAAGATGCGCGGCATCCCGCTGCTCTGCGTGAACACGACGCACCTCGCGGCCGCGTACGACGTCCTCCTGCCGGAGCGCGTGTCCCGGATCGGCGCGGTCCACACCGTGCTCCACAAGACGCTGCGCGCCCCGATGGAGCGGCTCTTCGTGGACCTGTACAACCAGGGCGACGGGCTCGTCGTGCTGAGCGAGGGGCTGCGCGACTACTGGCGCGAACGCGGGGTGACTGTGCCCATCCACGTCATCCCGCGGATGGTCCCGGAGGACGTGTTCGATCGCCCGCTCGGCCCCGACCCGTACGCGCCGATGCTCGAGGAGCGCGGGCTGGACGCGCGCGGCCCGCGCTTCGTCTGCGCCGGGCGCCACACGCGCGAGAAGTCGCAGCACCGGCTGATCCGCATCTTCGCCGAGCACATCGCGCCGCACCACCCGCAGGCGACGCTCACGCTCGTCGGCGACGGGCCCGACAGCGCGGCGTACGCGGCGCTGGCGCGCGAGCTCGGCGTCGCCCGGCGGGTGATCATGACGGGCGAGGTGCCGTACAGCCGCATCTCGGACTATTACCGGCACGCGACGGCGTTCCTTCACGCGTCGCTGAGCGAGACGTTCGGCAACGTGCTCAGCGAGGCGCTCTGGTGCGGCACCCCGACGGTCGCGTTCGCCGACGGCATGGGCGTGAGCTCGCAGATCCAGAGCGGCTACAACGGCCTGCTGCTCGAGCCGGGCCGCGGGACGCTCCCCGAGGACAAGGCGAACGCCGCGTTCGGCAACGCCGCGCTCGCGCTCGCGCGCGACCCGCAGGCCGCCGCGCGGCTCGGGAGCGCGGCCGCGCAGCGCGCGCGCGAGCGCTCCTCGCCGCTCGTGGTCCAGAGGATGATCGCGAACGCCTTCGTCAACGCGCGTGAGCACGCTGCTGGGTCCGGCCTCCGGCCGCTCGTCGACGGGCCGAAGGCGCTCCAGTGGCTGGAGACTTTCCGTCACTTCCGCTCCTGGTTGGGCTTCACCGGCGGTCTGTTCGCCTTCGGTCACCTGCGCCCGGCCGCGGCGCCGCGGCCGAAGGGCATCCAGCCGTCGTTCTGCGCATGAGGTCCGTCTAGCCATTGACCACCATGCGCGCCTGGCGCGCATGGTAGACCTGCCCGGCGTCGCCCTCCGCGCGGCGCCGGCTCGAGGTGTCTTTCGCAATGCTCCTCAGGATGATCGGGGCGCTCGTCGACTTCAGCGGGCGCCGACCCTGGCTCGTGATCGGACTCGCGATCGCCGCCATGGCAGGGCTATGGGGGTACGCTTCGCAGCTCGAGCTGCGCACGGAGCTCCGGGAGCTCTTGCCGAGCGACAGCCCGGCGTTCATGGCGTACGAGCGCCAGGCCAAGCGCGTGGACGGCGGCGCGCAGCTCATCGTGATCGCCGAGTCGCCGGAGCGCGGCGCGAACGAGCGGTTCATCGACGCGCTCTCGGAGCAGCTGGAAGAGCCGCTCCGGCGGCGCGCGGCCTGCCTCGCGGCGTGCGCCGACGACGCGTGCCGCGCGGCGTGCGGGCCCGCGTCGCTCATCCGCTACGTCGAGACCGGCACGAAGGAGGTGCGCCGCTTCTTCGACGAGAACAAGTGGCTCTACGCCGGCGTCCGGGAGCTCGAGCAGGCGGACGAGGCGATCGAGCTCGAGATCGCGCTGCGGAGCGGCCTTATCGACGACCTGGACGCGGGCGAGAGCGGCGGCGCGAGCGGGGGCCAGGCGGCGGGCGCGCCGGCCGAGAAGGGCACGGCGCTCGACGAGACCTGGGCGGAGCTCGAGCGGCGGCTGAAGAAGATCGACGAGTTCCCGAGCGGCTACTTCGCCACGCCTGACGGCCGCATGGTCGGGATCCGCATCGTCTCGCGGAGCGCCGGGATGGGCGATCGCAGCGCGGCCCAGCTCCTCGACGACGTGACCGCGCTCGTCGGGCGCCTCGACCCGGCGAAGTTCCACCCGGCCATGCAGGTCGGGTACGCGGGCGACATCCCGAACGCGATCGCCGAGCAGCGGTCGCTCGTGAGCGAGGCGGTGTGGGCCACCGCGCTCGCGCTCGTGCTGATCCTCGGCGGCGTGGTGATCTACTACCGCTCGCCCTGGTCGCTGCTCGTGATCTTCCTGCCCACGGCGTTCGGCGCCAGCGCCGGGTACGCGTTCGCGACGGCGACCTACGGCTACGTCAACACGGTCGGCGCGTTCCTCGGGGCGATCATCGTCGGCAACGGCGTCAACTACCCGATCGTGCTCCTGTCCAGGTACCGCGATTTCCGCGCGCGCGGCATGGCCGCGGACGAGGCGCGGCGCGAGGCGGTCGTCAACGCGTTCCGGGCCGAGCTCGTCGGGGCGTGCGTGGCGGCGATCGCGTACGGGTCGCTCACGATCACGCACTTCCGCGGGTTCAGCCAGTTCGGCACGATCGGCTTCGTCGGCATGCTCGCGGTGTGGGCCTCCATCGTGCCGCTCGTGCCCGCGACGCTGGTCGCCATCGAGCGCATCCAGGCGAGGCTCCCGCGCTGGCTGCGCGATCCGCCGCCGCGCGTCTCGGAGGAGGGTACCGCCGGGCCCGGGGCGCGGGCGCTCGCCCGCGTGACGAAGCGGTGGCCGGTCGTGCTCCTCGCCGTGGCGCCGATCACCCTGCTCCTCGCGGCGTGGAAGCTCCCCGAGTACGTGAGGGACCCGTGGGAGTACAACTTCGCGCGCCTCGGCTCGAAGAGCTCGCGCGAGAAGGGCGCGGGGAGCTGGTCGCGCAAGGCGTCCGAGGTCTTCGGCGGCAAGATGAACGTCGCGGGCGCGATGATGCTGGCGGACAGCCCCGAGCAGGTGCCGGCCATCAAGGCGCAGATCCTGGTGAACGACGCGAAGGACCCGCAAGGGAAGCTCGTGGCCGACGTCGCGACCATCGCGGATGCCCTCCCCGGCTCGCCCGAGGAGCAGCGCCGCAAGATCGAGATCCTGGGGCGGATCCGCGACCGGCTGACCCCGCGCGTGCTGAAGGCGCTGACCCCGGAGGAGCGGGAGCGCGCCCTGCTCATGAAGCCGCCGGAGACCTTGCGCGTGATCACGCCCCAGGATCTGCCCGACCTCATCCGGCGCAGGTTCGAGGAGAACAACGGGGTCGTGGGCACGGTGTTCTACGTGAAGTACAAGAACGAGGTCTCGTTCTCGAACGGCAAGAACCTCCTCCGCATGGCGAACACGACCGGCAACGTGGTCCTCCCCGACGGGACGCAGGTCGTGACGGCGAGCAGGCCGACGGTCTTCGCCGAGATGATCCGGTCGATGGAGCGCGACGGCCCGCTGGCGATGGCGGCGTCGTTCCTGGCCGTCACGGTCGTGGTGGTGCTCGCGACAGGCAGCCTGATGGGGGCGTTCTCGGTCCTGTCGTCCCTCGTGCTCGGCGTGCTCGCGACGGCGGTGGCGATGGCCATGCTCGACGTGAAGATCAACTTCCTGAACTTCATCGCCCTCCCGATCACGTTCGGCATCGGCGCCGAGTACCCGTTCAACGTCTTCGACCGCGCGCGGCTGCTCGGCGGCGACGTGGCGCTCGCGGTGAAGCGCTCGGCCGGGCCGGTGGCGCTCTGCAGCTACACGACCGTGCTCGGCTACGGCTCGCTCGTCTTCGCCGACAACCAGGCGCTGAACTCGTTCGGCTGGGTCGCGGTGAGCGGCGAGATCGCGTGCGTGGCGAGCGCGCTCCTGTTCCTGCCGGCGCTGCTCCATGTCATGAACCGCGCGGGGAAGATGCGGGGCGCGTGGCGGGGCGGCCTCCTCTTCCGCGGGAGCCACCACTCGTGAAGATCCTCGACGTCGCGGAGTTCTTCTCGTCGCGCGGGGGCGGCGTGCGGTCGTACCTCGAGGAGCTCGTGCGCCAGGGCAGCCGGCGCGGCCACGAGGTCGTCGTCGTGGCGCCCGGGCCGCGCGACGAGGTGGTGCCGCTCGAGCAGGGCCGCATCGTGCGGGTGGCCGGCCCGCCGATGCCGTACGACCCGACCTACCACGCCCTCCTCCGGCTCGGCGCGGTCCGCGCGATCATCCGCCGCGAGGCCCCCGACGTGCTGCAGGCGAGCGCGCCGTACACGGCCGCGCTCGTCGCGGCGACCGAGCGCTCGGTCCCGCTCCGCACGTTCGTGTACCACTCCGACCAGATCAGCACGTACGCCGCGCCGCTGCTCGACCGGGTGCGCCCGCGCGCGGTCGCCCGCGCCCTGGAGGGCGCGCTGTTCGCCTGGCCGCGGGCACTGTCGCGGCGGTTCGACGCGACGATCGCCCCGGGGACGTTCATCGCCGAGCAGCTCCGCGCGCACGGCTGCGAGCGCGTCCACCGCGTCACCTTCGGCGTGCGGCGCGAGTCGTTCGACCCCTCGCGCGCGGACCCCTCGCTGCGGCGGAGCCTGCTCGGCCGGTTCGCGGACGACCCGTCGGCGACGCTGCTGCTCGTCGCGTGCCGGCTCGCGGTCGAGAAGCGGGTCGCGCTCGTGATCGACGCCGCGCGGGAGCTCGCGGCGCGGCGCCCGGTGGCGCTCGTGGTGCTGGGCGACGGGCCGGAGCGGGCGCGCCTCGAGCGGCGCGCGGCCGGCCTGCCGCAGGTGAGCTTCCTCGGCTTCGCGAAGGACCGCGCCACCTACGCGGCGCTGCTCGCCAGCGCCGACGTGTTCGTCCACGGGGGGGCCGCCGAGACGTTCGGCTTCGTGCTGGGCGAGGCGCTCTGCTCGGGGCTGCCGCTCGTCGTCCCCGCGGCCGGCGCCGCGACGGATTTCGTGAGCCCCGGCGCCGCCGAGGCGTACCCGCCGCGCGCCTCGGCCGCCGAGGTCGCGGCCGCGATCGAGCGCGTGCTGCAGCGCCCCCGGGGCGAGCGCGCCGCGGCGGCCCGGGCCGCGGGCGAGCGGCTGCCCGCGAGCGACGACCACTTCGACGCGCTCTTCGCGCTCTACGCGGAGCTGCTCGGCCGCGGCCGCGGGACGAGCGCCGGCGACGGGCCGCCGCGCGACGCGTGAGCGCCCGAGCGCCTGGCACGTTGCGATGGATCCCCCGACCGTGCGCCCGTTCCTGCTGATCTCGCCCTATTTCGCGCCGCAGACGAGCGTGGGCGCGTTCCGCTGGGTGAAGCTCGCGCGGCACCTGCCGCGCCACGGCTTCCGTCCCGTCGTCCTGTCCGCGACCTTCCCCGGAGATGCGCGCGACGACGGGCTCCTCGCGGCGTTGCCGCCCGAGGTGGAGGTCGCCGATGCGTACCTCGACCCGGCCGTCCTCGCCGCCGAGGCGGCGTTCGCCGCCCTGCGCGCGCGCGTCCCGCGCCGGGCGCGGCCCGGGGGCCCGCTCGTGGGGCTCCGCCCGTTCCGGGCGCTCACCGATCGCTGCATCCTGCACGCGCCCCACGCCGCGCGCGTCGCCGTCTCGCTCGCCCGCCGCGCCGGCGCGCAGGCCGTCGTGGTGAGCGCCGGCCCGTTCTCGGCCTGCCCGGTGGGCCTCCACGTGAAGCGCGCGCTCGGCGTCCCGCTCGTGCTCGACCTGCGCGACCCGTGGTCGCTGCACGAGAGCGGCCATGGCCCCCCGTCCGGCCTGGCCGAGCGGGCGCGGCGCGCCCTCGTGCCGCGCATCGAGCGCCGCTGGCTCGCGGGCGCCGACCACGTGATCCTCAACACGAGGAGCGCTCTCGAGGCTTATCGCGCGCGGTTCCCCGAGCTCGCGACGAAGTCGTCCTTCGTGCGCAACCACTTCGATCTCGCGCTGTACGCGCCGGCCTCTGCGCCGGAGCCGCCGCGCAGCTTCGTCATCCTCCACCTCGGCACGCTGCGGGAGGAGACCTCGGCCGACGCGATCGGGGCCGCGCTGCGGCGGCTGATCGACCGCGAGCGGCTCGCGCCCGGCGACCTCGTCCTGCGGCAGATCGGCCGCACGTCCGCCTACGATCGCGACCGCTTCGAGCGGCTCGGGCTCACCCCGTACATCGAGATGCTGCCGCCGATCCCGCAGCGCGACGTGATGGGCGAGCTGCGGCGGGCGCACGTGCTGCTCACCGTGGTGGCCCCCCGCGTCGTGCTGCGGATCGCCGCGAAGACCTACGACTACGCCGCGTCGGGCATGCCGATCGTCAGCGCCGCGGCGAGCCCCGAGGTCGACGAGCTGCTCGCGCACCGGGACGACAACGCCCGCGTCTCGCCGGCCGACGTCGAGGGCCTCGCCGCGGCGCTCGCGCGCCACCTCGCGCGCTTCCGGGCGACGGGCGCCCTGCCGGTCCCTGCGCCGCCGCCCCGCGAGCTCTCGTCCGAGGCCGCCGCCGCCCGGATCGCCGCGGTCCTGGACAGCGTCATCGCCGCGTCGACCGACGCCGCCCGTCGTGCCTGCCGGTCTCCATCCGATCGGTAGGCCCTCGGAAGACCTCCCGCGCAATCGGCGACGGGCCTGGGCCACCGGCACTAGACTGTCGGGTCGCGCCGCCATCGCGGCGCGCCCCCCCTTGATCGGAGCCCTGCATGCGCTTCCTCCACCCCGAGCGTGACGAGAGCCTGGAGCTTGCCCTCGAAGACGTGTTCCTGACCCCCGGCTACTTCGCCGGCGGCTCCCGCCTCGAGACCGACCTGCGCCCGACGGACTTCCCCGGCGGCTCGCACCCCATCGTCTCGGCGAACATGAACGCCGTCACCGGCAAGCGGATGGCCGAGACGATGGCCCGCTTCGGCGGCCTCGGCGTGCTCCCGCAGGACATGGATCTCGACACGGTCGAGCGCATCGTCCGCCACATCAAGCGCGCCGATCCGCGGTACGACACGCCCCTCTCGGTCTCGCCGCGGGCGACGCTCCGCGACGTGCACGGCATCATCCGGAAGCGGTCGCACGACCTGGTGGTCGTTGTCGACGACGAGCGCCGCCCCATCGGCATCGTCACCCACGCCGACCTGCGCAACCGCGACCAGTACACGCCTGCGTCCGCGCTCATGTCGTCGCGCCTCATCACCATCCAGGCGGGCACGCCGAACCGGACCGCGTTCCTGCTGATGGAGGACGCGCGCGTGAAGGCGGTGCCCGTGCTCGACCAGGAGGGGCGGCTCCACGGCGTGCTGACCCGTGACGACGCCGTGCGCCTCGAGCTGCTCAGGCCGACGCTCGACGACCGCGGCGACCTCATGGTCGCCGCGGCGATCGGCATCTCCGCGCAGGCGGCCCAGGGCGCCGCGCGCCTGATCGAGATCGGCGTCTCCGCGATCGTGCTCGACACGGCGCACGGCCACCAGCGGCGGATGATCGAGGCGGTCCGCGCGGTGCGGCGGGCGACGGGCGACGCCGTCCCGCTCGTGGCCGGCAACGTCTGCACGGCGGAGGGCACGCGCGACCTCATCGACGCGGGCGCCGACATCGTGAAGGTGAACGTCGGCCCCGGCGCCATGTGCACGACGCGCATGCAGACCGGCGCCGGCCGGCCGACGTTCTCCTCGGTGCGCGTGTGCGCCCGCGAGGCCAGCCGCCACGGCAAGCGCGTCTGGGCCGACGGCGGCGTCCGTCACCCGCGCGACGTGGCGCTCTACCTGGCCGCCGGCGCCTCGCGCGTCATGGTCGGGACGACCCTCGCCGGCACCTACGAGAGCCCGGGCGACGTCATGGAGGACCGCGATGGGCTGCTCTACAAGGAGAACTACGGCATGGCGAGCGCCCGCGCGGTCAGCGAGCGCACCGCCGATCTCGACCCGTTCGAGCGCGCCAAGAAGGTCTTCTTCCGCGAAGGCATCTCGACGTCGCGCATCTACATCCACGACGGCCGCGAGAGCGTCGGCGGCATCCTGATCGAGATGATCACCGGCGTGCAGTCGGCGTGCACCTACGCCGGCGCCGCGAACCTCGACGAGCTCCACGACAAGGCCGTCATCGGGGTGCAGACGCTGGCCGGCTACGGCGAGGGCAAGCCGCACGGCCTCGAGCGGCGCTGAGCGCGCAGCGCGCCATCACGTCCGTCCGTGCGCGCCGCGTCGGCGCGCGCGCTGCGTTTGACGCGTGCGCGCCGCGTCGGTGCGCGCGCTGCGTTTGACGCGTGCGCGCCGCGTCGGTGCGCGCGCTGCGTTTGACGCGCGCGCGGCTGTGGCGTGGATGACGGAAGCGTGACGTGACATCCGGTCGGGCAACGACGAATCTCCGGCTGCTTACCGTCGAGGTCCCCTATGCCGAGCGCCGCTGCCCCGCGTTTTTCAGCCTCCCGCCGCGCCATTCGCCGGTTTGTCGGCCACACCTGGCTGTCCGTATTCGGCTGGCGTGTGGAGGGCGTGGCGGATCTCCCGCCGAAGGCGGTGCTGATCGCCGCGCCCCACACCTCGAACTGGGATTTCCCGTTCACGCTCGCGGTGAGCTACGCGCTCGACCTCGAGTTCTCCTGGCTCGGCAAGCACACCCTCTTCGAGCCGCCGTTCGGCTTCTTCTTCCGGTGGCTCGGCGGTGTCCCCGTCGACCGCCGCGACCGCAACAACCTCGTCGCGGCCGTGGCCGACGTGCTGAAGCAGAGCGACGAGCTCACGCTGATCATCGCGCCCGAGGGCACGCGCTCGTGCGCGAAGCGCTGGAAGACGGGCTTCTATTACGTGGCGCTCGGCGCCGGCGTCCCGATCCTCCTCGGATACCTCGATTTCTCCAAGAAGCGCGGCGGGATCCTCCACGTATTCCACCCGACGGGCGACATCGATGCCGATATGGCGACGATTCGCCGCCACTACGATGGCATTGAAGGGAAGCACCCGAGCCGGATGAGCGAGATCACGCTTGGCTCGAGGAATGCGCCGTCGAACGGGGTCGCGCAGCACCCGTGAGCGCGGGGCGGCGGCGCGCGATCCACCCGCGCGTCGCCGGGGGCGCTCGTCAGCGCGGGGACGGCGCGCGCACCGACGAGGCGGGCCCCGCCGTGATCCTCGTCGTCAGCACGCCCGCGAGCGCCCATTCGAACGCCGAGCGGTCGGTGTAGATGTTGAAGCGACCGCCCGTGGCGAGGTTGGCGACCGTGACGCCCATGGCGACGAGCCCCGGCTTCACGAGGATATGGACCTCCTTCAGCTTGCCGGGGTTCCGCAGGTGCCACGCCGTGAGCTTGGCCCGGACGTCGCTGTCATAGCCGGTGCCGAGCTCGAAGTCGTCGAACACGATCGGATGCAGGCCCGAGTCGATGAGGGTCTCCAGGTGCCGGACCGCCGGCTCGATGAGATCGAGCGTCGCGTACCCCTCGAAACGCCGCGTCACGACGTCGGGCGCGGGCGTGCGGACGTCCAGGATCCCCCTCGAGGTCGTCCAGCGGTCGCCCCGCGCTCCGAGCCGTGTGTGTGCCAAATCCATCTCGATTTCGAGACTTTAGTCTATGGCCGGCGCTTCGCCATGCGATCCGTCCGCCCTGCTCGCCGACCCGGGGACACCTTGTCGCGCGTACCGCGCTCGCGGGCGATGCGTCGCCTGCCTGGCGACCGGGCGCCGCCGCGGTCCTGTGGGCGCCGGGCTGTTGTCCGGCGGGTGCCGCGCTGTTGTCCTGCGGGCGCCGGGCTGTTGTCCGGCGGGCGCCGGGCTGTTGTCCTGCGGGCGCCGCGCTGTTAACGAGGCGCGCGGGGCGGCGGAGCGGCCGGCTTGTCCAGCGCGTCGGGCCGCCGTCCTGCATCGGCGAGCGCCGTCGGCGCCGTTGAAAGCGGCTATGATGCCGCGACAGTTCTGGCCGCCGGCTGGTGCCGGCGGCTCGCGAGGCGTCTTGGCCCGCAGCAGAGGGACGAAGGAGGAGCTACCGAGATGAGAGGACATGTTTCCAAGGTGCTGCGGCTCGCTGTCGTGGCGTTTGCGTGCGCGATGATGGCGGGTTGCGGCGGCCCGCTGCGCTACACGCCGCAGGGCATGGGGAAGGCGCCGGGCGCCGACGCCGTGATCGTGGCCGACGTCAACTTCGACGCGGCGATGACCCGCCTCGACATCACCGCGAAGAACCTCCCGCCGCCCGAGCGCCTCGACTCGAGCAGCTCCGCCTACGTCGTCTGGGCCCGCCCGGACAGCAACACGCCCTGGCAGCGGGTCGGCGCGCTCAATTTCGACGCCGATGCCCGCACCGGCAAGCTCAAGGACGTGAGCGTGCCGCTCACCCGGTTCGAGCTCGTCATCAGCGTCGAGCAGAACGCCAGCGCCGCGTCGCCGTCCTCGGAGCTCGTCTTCAAGCAGGACGTCGAATACTGACGAGGCTGCGCCGCCGCTGAACGGGCGGGGCTCGGCGGATGCCTGGCGAGGTACCGGCGGATGCCTGGCGAGGTACCGGCGGATGCCTGGCGAGGTACCGGCGGATGCCTGGCGAGGTACCGGTGGGTACCTGGCGAGGTACCGGCGGATGCCAGGCGAGGTACCGGTGGGTACCTGGCGAGGTACCGGCGGATGCCTGGCGAGGTACCGGCGGGTACCTGGCGAGGCATCGCCGGATACCCCGCGCGGCGGAGCATGAACCTCGGTCCAGGGTCGACGGACGGCAGCGCCGGGATCGAAGGTAGGGTACCTCACCAATCGCTGCGGTGCCAGATCTGGACAGCGGGGCTGCCTGGGCGAGCGCGCGGCGCCGTCAGATCGGCTCGGGCGCCGGCGGCTCGGGCCTCGGCGCCTCGGGCTTCTTCCCCTTGCGCGCCTGCTTGGTCATCGCCCGGAAGTCGTCGAGGACCGGCGCCAGGATGGCGCGGAAGCTCGCGTTCTGGCGGGCGATCGTGCGCGCCAGGTCGAGCGCGGCGAGGCCTGGACCGATGACCATCTCGCCGGTGGCGAGGGCGTCGTCGTCGAGGTGGCGCGCCAGGTCCTCGAGCGTGTCGGCGACCTTCTGCTCGGCCAGGGCGCGCTTCAGGCGCCGCTCGATCAGCTCCACCTCGAACCGCTCGGGGTCCTCGCCGTCGTCCTGGTCTCCGAGCACGTGGAACGATCTCGCAAGCGCGTTGTCCTTGCCGTCCTTGGGTCGCAAGAGCGCGAACAGCTTGGCGAGCGGAGGCCCCAGCACGCCGAGGCTACGGCCGACGCTTCGCGTGCGCCGCGACTCCTCGAGCCGCTCGAGACCAGGCCAGAGCGCCTTGATGGCCTCGATATGCTGGAGCGTCTCCTCGACGCGTTCCTCGATCTGAACAGCCGAGAGCTGATCGACGTCCGTGGGGTCTTTCACAGGATGCTTGGGCATGATCCGACCTCCTGGATAACGGCGCGCGCCGGAAGCGGCGCGCGCGGGTACGGGGACGTTACGTGGAGGTCGCCGCCGGAGGCAATCCGCTCGATGCGGCGGATACTTGCTCAGTCGCCCGAATCCGCCTCGCAGCAGAGGATGTAGTCATTCTTGAGATGCGGCTCGGCGACCTGATCACCGCCGGTCGCCTCGCACGCGCCCTCCCGGTCCACCACGACGGTCGCGCTGACGCCGCCCACGGGGCCCTCGGTGGGCATCTCCAGACAGCTCCTCCCGTGCATGGCTCGCACTTGCCGTCTCCGCAGTTGTCGAGGATGCAGACCTTCGCGAAGTCGCAGGCGACGTTGGAGGTGCACAAGAACGGCGGGGCCATGCATGCAACATTGACCGGGTACCCGTACGAGAGCGTCGTCGGATCCAGCGAGGCGATCCACTGCTCCGCCATCTCCCAGGCGAGCGGCGCGTTCTCCTCGATGAACCGCAGCAGCGTTTCTTCGTCGATGGTGTCAGGATCGACGATCTGGCATTCGGTCAGTCCGCTGAGGGCGTACGCTGCGTAGCCGGTTTTCGCCTGGGTGAGCGCGAGCTCTACCGGGTCTGCCCTGCGCGCCGCGTCGATCGCCTCTTGCTCCTCGGGCGTGAATCCAGCGCTGCCCCCTGCGCCGCCGCCCGCGGGCGAGGGGGTGTGTCGTCGGGTGCGGGCTCGGTGTCGTCGGGCGTGGGCTGCGTGTCGTCGGGCGCGGGCGCGATGCCCTCGGTTCCGCCCTCGCCTCCTTGGCTGAAGTGGATGGTGCAAGCCGGGGCCATCAGCGCGCCGAACGCAACCAAGAGGAGAAATGCCCCGGTGTTCGCCAGGATCTTCTTCGCCATGATGTGCCCCTCCGACGGAAGATTTCGGACCAGCGTGCACGGAAATATGGCGCAGGGAACCGGGCGTTAATCGCGAAGCGCGCCGCGGTCGAGGACGACCGGCCCCCGCGGGGTAGCGAACGTTGGAGCTCTCTCCAGGTTCAAGCCTCGCCTTGGGCGGGTATCGGGCGGGTCCGGAGTGCACGCTTGCCCCGCCATCCGACGGAAAGGCGGCGGCCGTCCGGACGCGCCGCCGCGCGCTCGGCACACCTTCGTGCATGTCGGCACCGGACGGCCCGCGACCGCTTCGGGGTGCCGTGCTGGACGACGTTGCGGTGGACCCAGCGCATGCTCGTCGCCCCCGCGCCGCCCTGCGCGCCGCGCGTGGCGGTAGGGTCTCCCTAGATCCGTTTGACTGCTGGCGTCCTCTCGATTCGATATCAGTCTAGTGCGCTGAGGATCGATCCCGCGCGCGCGTCCGTCAGGCCTGGATCGACCCTCGAGTGACATCGCCGCTCCCGCGACCCGCGGAGGAGATCGAGGTGCCAGTGCCAGAGGACCTCTTCAGAAGCGCTCTGTTCACGAGGGGCCTGTCGCCGCTCGTCCTCGCCGCTGTCATGACCGCGGCCGGCTGCGATCGTCCCCGGGATCCGTCGGGTCCGGCGGCCGGCGGCGGGCACGGCGAGGGCGGCGGGGACAGCGGGAGCGGCGGGGACAGCGGGAACGGCGAGGGCGGCGAGGTCGGAGGGGGCGGGGCGCCGTGCAGCGTGGCCGCGGAATGTCCCGGGGACGACAGCGAATGTCAGCGACGCACCTGCGAGGGCGGCCGGTGCGGCCTCGACCCCGCGCCGCAGGGGAAGCCCGTGGCCGAGCAGGTCCCGGGCGACTGCAAGAAGCGCGTTTGCGACGGGCGAGGCGCCGTGATCGAGCTCGAGGACGAGCAGGACGCCTTCTCCGATGGAGACCCGTGCTCGGCCGACGTCTGCATCGGCGGCGCGCCGGAGAACCCGCCGGCGCCGGCCACCACGGTGTGCGGAGGGCTCGATCCGTCCGGAGGGCGCTATTGCGACGGAAACGGCGCGTGCGTCGAGTGCCTCGCCGCGGGCGATTGCCTGAGCAACCTCTGTGTCGGGAACAGGTGCGTGGCGCCCGATTGCGGCGATGGCGTGATGAACGGGGCGGAGACCGACGTCGATTGCGGGGGCTCCGCCTGCACGCCGTGCGCCGACGTGGCGGCGTGCCTCGCCGACGCGGACTGCCGGAGCGGGATCTGCAGGGACGGGAGGTGCGGCGCGTCCTCGTGCACCGACGGCGCGACGAACGGGGCGGAGACGGACGTCGACTGCGGCGGGCCGGCGTGCTCGCCGTGCGCCACCGGCAAGGCGTGCGCGGCGGACGGCGATTGCCTGGGCGGCCGGTGCTCGGGGACGACGTGCCTGCCGTCGTGCACCGACGTCGCCCGGAACGGCGACGAGACGGACATCGATTGCGGCGGGCCGTCGTGCGTCGGGTGCGCCGCCGGCATGCGCTGCGCGGCCGGGCGCGATTGCCTGAGCCATGTCTGCGGCGCGGAGGGGACGTGCGCGGCGCCCGCGTGCGGCGACGGGGTCGTCAACGCGGCCGGCGAGGGCTGCGACGACGGCAACGCGAGCAACACCGACGCGTGCCTCGCGACGTGCGAGGCGGCCGCATGCGGCGACGGGTTTTTGCAGGCCGGGGTCGAGGCGTGCGACGACGGCAATGCGAGCAACACCGACGCGTGCACGACCCGCTGCGCGCGGGCCGCGTGCGGCGACGGGTTCGTGCGCACCGGCGTCGAGGCGTGCGACGACGGCAACCAGAACGCCGGAGACGGGTGCAGCCCCGGGTGCCTCATCGAGGGCTGCGGCGACGGCGTGATCCGGTCCGGCGAGGAGTGCGACGACGGCGACGCCGACAGCGCCGACGGCTGCCCCATCACGTGCCGCGCCGCGCGGTGCGGCGATGGGTTCGTGCGGGCCGGCGTCGAGGGGTGCGACGACGCCAACAGGGCGAGCGGCGACGGCTGCAGCGCGGCCTGCGTCGTGGAGGCGAGGTACACGTGCCGGGGCACGCCGAGCGTGTGCACCTATGCCACGGAGCGCGACTGCGGCGACGCGGAGGACGACGACCTCGACGGCGAGACGGACTGCGCCGACCCGGACTGCGCGCTCGGCTGCGACGCGGCCGTGGGCGGCTGCTCGCCGGGGCAGGTGCTGTGGGTGCAGTCGTCCACGGACGTGCCCAAGCCCATCAACGATCGCGCGGTCGCCGCCAGCGTCCTCTCGGTCGGCGCGAGCGGCGCGATCCGGCGTGTGACGCTCGAGGTCGACATCACGCATTCGTTCGACGGAGACGTCGATATTTCGCTCACCTCTCCGGCGGGCACGACGGTCGATGTCTCGAGCGACAACGGGGGTTCCGGCGACAACTACCGCGGGACCGTGTTCGACATGGGCTGCGCGATCCCGGTCGCGGCGGGCAGTGCGCCCTTCCGCGGGTGCTTCCGCCCGGAGGCGTCGTTCGCGGCGTTCCTGTCCGGATCGGCGAACGGCACGTGGACGCTCCGGGTCGGGGACGACGCCGGGACCGACTCGGGCACGCTGAGCGCGTGGTCCCTCGCCCTCTGCATCGACAGGTGACCGCGCGGCGGCGCCCGCATCGACCGGTGACCGTGCCGCGGCGTGCGCCTGGTCGCGCCCGTCCGGTCAGGTCCGGCGCGCTCGGGGGATCGGGTCTCCCGTACCGCCGGCTCCCGATCCATGCCAGGGTGCGCGCGTGCCCTGGGTTCGCGCATCGCTTCGAGGTCAATCCGTCTATGCCCGCGCTGATGCCGCGGGTGCTCTCCTCGCGGAGGAGGGGGGCGGTGTCGAGATCCGCTACAAGCCGCACGACGGCCGCAAGTACAAGGCGCGCCCGGAGAACCTGACCATCGCCGACCCGAAGGTGTTGCCTGACGACACCTGCGGCCCGGCCGAGCCGGTCGTGAAGGCGCGTGCCGGCGAGCAGCCCGAGGGGGCGGGGGGCGCGGGCGCTCCGGCGCCGGCCGGGGCGGCGCGCGGGCAGCGCAAGGCCTCGGCGCGGGGGGCGCCCGCCGCTGCGCCTGTCCCGGAAGGGGCCGTCATCGCCTACGCCGACGGCGCGTGCTCGGGGAACCCGGGGCCCGCGGGGCTCGGCGTGGTGATCATCGACGGCGGCCGGCGGATCGAGCGCAGCGAGTTCCTCGGCACCGCGACAAACAACATCGCGGAGCTGACGGCCATCCTCCGGTCGCTCGAGGAGGTGGACGAGCCGGAGCGGCCCATCGTCATCCACACCGACAGCCAGTACTCGATCGGCGTGCTCCAGAAGGGGTGGAAGGCGAAGGCGAACGCCGAGCTCATCGCCTCGCTGCGCGGCGTGCTCGCGCAGCGGCCGCGCGCGCGCCTCGTGTACGTGCCCGGGCACGCGGGCGTGCTGCTCAACGAGCGCGCCGACGCGCTCGCGCGCGAAGCCGTCCGCGAGCGCGCGTCCCGGAGGACCGTGTATCCCGGCTCCAGCTGATCCCGCAGGTTGAATCAAGCATCAGGGTAGGCTCGCGGAGAGCCTCCTCTCCGCGAGCCGCGCGGCTCAGGAGAAGCCGTCGATGGCCGCGTTCAGCGTGGCGCTGGGCCGCAGCACGGCGGACGTCTTCTGATCGTCGAAGTGGTAGTAGCCGCCGAGGTCGACGGGTTTACCCTGCGCGCCGATCAGCTCGCCGTCGATCTTGGCCTCGTTGTCCTTCAGGGTCTTGGCGAGCTCGCCGAACCTGGCCGCCAGCTCCTTGTCCTCGGTCTGCTTGGCGATGGACTGCGCCCAGTAGAGCGCGAGGTAGAAGTGGCTGCCGCGGTTGTCGATCTCGCCGACCTTGCGCGCCGGGCTCTTGTTGTTCTCGAGGAACAGGCCGATCGCCGTGTCCAGCGCCTTGGCGAGCACCTTGGCCCTGGCGTTGTCGGTCTTGTTGGCGAGGTCCTCGATCGAGACCTGCAGCGCCAGGAACTCACCGAGCGAGTCCCAGCGCAGGTAGTTCTCTTTCTGCAGCTGCTGGACGTGCTTCGGCGCCGAGCCGCCGGCGCCGGTCTCGTAGAGGCCGCCACCGGCCAGCAGCGGCACGATGGAGAGCATCTTGGCGCTGGTGCCCAGCTCCAGGATCGGGAACAGATCCGTCAGGTAGTCGCGCAGCACGTTGCCGGTGACGCTGATGGTGTCCTTGCCCTCCTTCATGCGGCCGAGCGTGAGCTTCATCGCCTCCACCGGGCTCTTGATCGGGAGCTCCAGGCCCCTTGTGTCGTGCTCGGGTAGGTAGGCCTTGACCTTGGCGATCAGGTTCTTGTCGTGGGCGCGGTTCTCGTCGAGCCAGAACACCGCCGGGGCGCCCGTGGCGCGCGCGCGGGAGACGGCCAGCTTGACCCAATCCTTGATCGCGATGTCCTTCGTCTGGCAAGCGCGGAAGAGGTCGCCAGCTTCGACCTTCTGCTCCAGCAGGGCGTTGCCGGAGGCGTCGACGACGCGCACCGTGCCGCTCTCGGCGATCTTGAAGGTCTTGTCGTGTGAGCCGTACTCCTCCGCCGCCTGCGCCATGAGCCCCACGTTCGGCGAGCTGCCCATCGTGCGCGGGTCGAACGCCCCGTGCTGCTTGTGGAACTCGATCGTGGCCTGGTAGATGCCGGCGTAGGAGCGATCGGGGATCGTGAACTTCGTGTCGTAGAGCTTGCCATCCGTGCCGTACATCTTGCCGCTGGAGCGGATGGCCGCCGGCATCGAGGCGTCGACGATCACGTCCGAGGGCACGTGCAGGTTGGTGATGCCGCGGTCGGAATCGACCATGGCCAGCGTCGGGCGTTGCTCGTAGACGGCCTTGATGTCCGCCTCGATCTTCGCCCTCTCGTCGGCCGGCAAGCTCTGGATCTTGTTGTACAGGTCGCCGATGCCGTTGTTCGGGTCGAAGCCGACCTTGGCCAGCGTGGCCGCGTGCTTGTCGAGCGCCTCGGCATAAAACACGCTGACGGCGTGCCCGAAGAGGATCGGGTCGCTGATCTTCATCATCGTGGCCTTGAGATGCAGGGAGAACAGCACACCCTGCTTCTTCGCGTCCGCCACCTGCTCGGCGTAGAACGCGCGCAGGGCCTTGGCGCTCATCACGCTGGCGTCGACGACCTCACCCGCCTGCACCTTGACGCTCGGCTTGAGCACGGTCGTCTTGCCGCCGGCGACGAGCTCGATCTTGAGCTCCTGCGCCTTGTCCACCACGACCGACTTTTCGCTGCCGTAGAAGTCGCCGCCCGACATGTGCGCGACGTGGCTCTTCGAGTCACGGCTCCACGCGCCCATCGAGTGCGGGTGCTTCCTCGCGTAGTCCTTGACGGCGGGCGAGGCGCGGCGATCGCTGTTGCCCTCGCGCAGGACGGGGTTCACGGCGCTGCCGAGCACCTTGGCGTAACGTGCCTTGAGCGCCTTCTCCTCCTCCGTCTTCGGCTCGGAGGGATAGTCCGGCACGGCGTAGCCCTGCTGCTGCAGCTCCTTGATGGCGGCCACGAGCTGCGGGATGGAGGCGCTGATGTTGGGTAGCTTGATGATGTTGGCGTTCGGCGTCTTGGCCAGCTCGCCGAGCTCTGCCAGGTGGTCGCCGACCTTCTGGCTGTCCGTCAGGCGCTCCGGGAAGTTGGCGAGGATGCGGCCCGCCAGGGAGATGTCGCGCGTCTCGACTCGGACCCCGGCGGCTTTCGTGAACGCCTCGACGATCGGGAGGAGAGAATAGGTGGCCAAGGCCGGCGCCTCGTCCGTCTTCGTATAAATGATGGTAGAATTTTGCGTTTCCACTGTTTCCTCGAGGGTTGAAAGGGCCGGGACTGTCGGGAAGGTTTTGTCCGGCGCCAAGGGCCCGTCGCACCGGCAGAATGCCTGGCATCGAAATTTGCGCAAGCCCCTGGCTCCGGGCCGGAATCTTCGGGTCCGACGGGTTCAACAGGCTCATGTCAGAGCACTATCCGATAGACCTCCACGGTCCCGTCCGGGAGCCAGCTGCCGAGCTGGTTGAACGCCTCCTCGCCCGCGTACGCCTCGTACCAGGCGATCTTGCGCTTGCTGCCGTACGCCTTCTCGACCGCGGCGTCGAAGACGCGCTGGCTCGCGCGCCAGATGTCCGGCCCGGTCCCGTCTCCCTGCGATGAACGGGACGACGGGGTTGTCCGGCACGACCCGGCGGGACAGCGGCGGCGCGGCGCAGGGGGCGGCGAGCCGCGCCGCGTCATTCCGGGCCGCGCTGGCCAGGAAACGCGTGGAACCGGCTGGGGCCCAATGGTAGAGGCGCTCGATGCGCGCACCGCTTCGCCTCGCCCTCGCCGGGCTCATCGCCGCCGCCGCCCTCGCCTCGCCGCTCGCCCACGCGGTCGTGAGCGAGCGGATCGTCGCGGTCATCGGCGATCGCGCGATCCTGCTCTCGGACCTGCGGCAGCGGGCTCGCCCCTTCCTCCTGCAGATCCAGGCACGGGTCCAGCCGGGCGCGCAGCAGGCGGCAGCCGAGTCGCAGGTCTTTCGCGAGCTCATCCAGAAGATGGTGGAAGAGGAGCTCGAGAGCCAGGCCGCCGAGAAGGCCAATATCCGCGTGACCTCCGAGGAGATCGAGAACGCCTTCCGGAACATCGCCGCCGCGGAGGAGACGACGGTCGAGGAGCTGTTCCGGATGGCGCGGGCGAGCTCCGGGCTCACCGAGCAGGAGTACCGCGACGAGATCCGCCGGCAGATCCTCGAGGGGAAGATGCTGCAGCTCCGGGTGAAGGGCCGGGTGCGCCTCACCGAGCAGGACGTGCAGTCGGCCTACGATCGGCTCGTGCGCGAGGAGCGCCGGCGGCGCGAGTACCACCCGGCGTGGATCGTCCTGCGCGTCCTGCCCGGCTCGAGCGCCGAGGCGCTCGAGGAGCGCCGCGCGCTCGCCACGGCGCTCGCGGAGCGCGCGCGGCGGGGCGAGGACTTCGCGGCGCTCGCGCGGCAGTTCTCGGACGACAGCGCGACCCGCGAGGAGGGCGGCGACCTCGGGGTCCGCGCGCCGCAGGGGACGCAGGCCGCGACGACCGGCCAGCGCCAGGTGATGGCCCCGGAGCTCGAGACCGCGCTGATGGCGATCGAGCCGGGCGGCGTGACCGGGCCGATGCGCGCGGGCGACGCGTTCGTGATCATGAAGCTCCTGAGCCGCCAGCCGTCGCGCTTCACGACGCTCGAGGCCGCCCGCCCGGAGATCCTCCAGCGGCTGCAGGCGGAGGTCCTGCAGAAGGCCAAGGTGAAGTGGATCGAGGAGCTGAAGCGCGGGACGCACGTGGAGGTCCGGCTCTGACGCGCAAGGGGGCAGGGGGCGCGGGCCGCCGCGGCGACGTGGTCGTCCCCGAGTGCACCGCGTGCGGCACCTGCTGCTTCTCGAGCCTGCCCGAGTACATCCGGGTGTTCGGCTGCGACCACGACCGCATGGACGATCGCGCGCGGGGGCTCACGCACTTCATCGGCAACCGCTGCTACATGCGCGTCGAGGACGGCCACTGCGCCGCGCTCAGGCTCGACGCGGAGCTCGGGCGGTTCTTGTGCTCGATCTACGAGATGCGGCCCGACTGCTGCCGCGCGCTCGAGCGCGGCAGCGGCGCGTGCCTCGGCGAGCTGCACGAGAAGCGGGAGCGGCCGCTGATCGCGCTCGACGCGCTCCGCCGCCGGGTCGTCGGCGAGGGCGGCGCGGGGCAGGGTGGCGGCGCCGCGTAGGCGCGGTCGGCCTCGTCGTCAGGGCGAGGCGTCCCTGTCCTCCACCGGCGGCGCGCCCGCGTCGAGCTCGCGGCGGTCGATCCGCATGCTCACGTCGAGCGTGACCGTCTGCCGGGCGGAGACGGTGATCGTGCGCTTCTCCTCGGGCGCGTTCGGGTGCCGGAACGTGACGTAGTGCCGCCCCGCCGCGAGCGGGATCGGCCGCGCCATCGGCGTCACGTCGACGAGCTCGCCGTCGATGACGATCTCCGCCCACGGCCTGGCGAGCACCTTCAGGTAGCCGCGTTCCTCCGAGCTCGCGCCGGACTGCCTGGCCTCGGCGCTGGGCGGACCGACCGCGGCGTGCTCGCGGAAGCCGAGCTCGATGAGCGCGCCGCCCGCGACGACAAGCGCGAAGATGCCGCAAAGCCGGGCCACGTCGGGCGCGAGCGACGGCGCGCGGCGCCGCTCGGCCGCCGGGCGGACGGACGACGCGGGCGTCGGCGGCAGCTCGTCCCCGCCGAGCTTCGCCGCCGCGAGCGCCCTCGCGATGGGCGCGCGCGGCTGCGGGTGACCGCGCTCGGCGAGCTCCTCGGCCAGCGCGTCCGCGACGGCGCGGCCGTTCTCGTAGCGCTGCTCCGGCTCCTTCTCGAGGCACCGGAGCACCACCCGCTCCAGGCCGCGCGACACGTCGGGCACGAGCCCTCGCAGCGGCTGCGGCGGCGCGCTGCGGATTCGGTGCGCGACGGCCCGGCCCTCGGCCCACCGGTCGTCCTCGCGCGGCGCGTGCGACGCGCGGGGCGCTCCGGACGCGCCCGGCGCCTGATTCGCGTCCGCCGGCTCGGCCTTCGGCGCGTCGAACGGGCGCACGCCGGCGAGCATCTCGAACAGCACCACGCCGAGCGTGAACACGTCGGCCTGCGGCCCGGTCTCCGCCCCGAGGATCTGCTCCGGCGCCATGTAGTCGGGCCGCGCGAACGTGTCGCTGCCCTCGAACGGCTCGGGCAGCGACGGCAGCCGGCCGTCGTGGGCCGCGGCGAACTCCAGGATCTTCACGCCGCCCGACGGCGAGATGATGACGCGCTCGGGGCGCAGCTCGCGGTGCACCACGCCCCGCTCGTGCGCGTGCCCGAGGCCGCGCGCGATCTCCAGCGCGATGGCCGCCGCGGCGCCCTCGTCGAGGCGGCCGGCGCGCGCGCACAGCGCGGCGAGCGTCGGCCCCGAGAGCGGCTCGAGCACGAGCCAGATCCGGTCCTCGTCGCGGTGGAAGTCGTGGATGTCGATGATGTTCGGGTGCCGGATGCGCGCGAGGATCTTCGCCTCGCGCTCGAGGCCGGCCGCGAACGCGCTCGCGGCAGACACCGTGGGCTTCAGCGTCTTGATGAGCGCCGCCCGGCCGAGCTCCGCGTGCTCGGCCCGGTACGTGACCGTGAGCGCTCGCGCCGAGACGGCCTCGCGCAGGATGTACGGGCCGAGCTGCCTCTCCGACGTGACCACTTACCGCTGTCGGACGCGGAGCGTGCGCCCCGTCATCGCCGCGGGCTGCGGGAGGCCGAGGATCTCGAGCATCGTCGGCGCCACGTCGCAGATCCGACCGCCCGACCGGAGCACGACGCCGGGATCGTTCTTGTTCAGGTAGTAGAGCGGCACCGGGTTCAGCGTGTGGGCGGTGTGGGGGTTGCCGTGCTCGTCCTTCATCTGCTCGCAGTTGCCGTGGTCCGCGGTGATCATCAGCGCGCCGCCGGCCTCGCGCACGGCGTCCGCGATGTCCCCGAGCCCCTTGTCGACCGCCTCGACGGCGTGGATGGCGGCCTCGAGGATGCCCGTGTGCCCGACCATGTCCGGGTTCGCGAAGTTCACCAGGATGAAGTCGTACTTCCCGCTCTTGATCGCGGCCACGACCTCGCTCGCGACGCCCGCCGCGCTCATCTCGGGCTTCTGGTCGTAGGTGGCGACGTCGCGCGGCGAGGGCACGAGCTTCCTGTCCTCGCCCGGGAACGTCGCCTCGCGCCCGCCGTTGAAGAAGTACGTGACGTGCGCGTACTTCTCGGTCTCCGCGCACCGCAGCTGCGTGAGCCCGGCGCGCGAGATCACCTCGGGGAACGACTCGGTCACCTCGTCCTTGCGGAACGCGACCGGCAGGTTCAGCGTCGCGTCGTACTCGGTCATGCAGCTGTAGCAGTGCTCCTGGAAGGCGTAGACCGGCTTGCCGCGGTCGGTGAGGAGCTCCTCGACCTCGGGCGGCAGGTTCCGCCGCGTGAGCATCGCCGAGAGCTCGCGCATGCGGTCGGGCCTGAAGTTGACGGAGAAGCCGACCTCCTCGCCCCACCACTCCCAGCGCGGCTCCTTCGAGGCGAAGTCGGCCATGAAGTCCCCCTTGATGCCGCTATAGTCGCCGATGCGGACGGGCTCGACGAACTCGTCCGTCTTCCCGAGCGCGTACGACTGCTGGATCGCGTCGAACGCGGAGTCGGCCCGCGGCGCCTCGCCGCGCACGATCGCCGTGTAGGCCTTCATCACGCGGTCCCAGCGCTTGTCGCGGTCCATGGCGTAGTACCGGCCCGACACGGTGCCGATGACGCCGACGCCCTCGAGCGCCTCCTGGATCTTCTCGACGTAGCCCCACGCGCTCTTCGGCGGCGTGTCGCGCCCGTCGAGGAAGGCGTGCAGGACGACGGGCACCTCGTGGAACTTCGCGAGCTTGAACAGCGCGAAGAAGTGATCGAGCGACGAGTGCACGCCGCCGTCCGAGACGAGGCCGAACAGGTGCAGCCGGCACTTGCGGTCCTGCGCGATGCGGAACGTCCGGTCGATGACCTCGTTCGAGCCGAGCTTGTCCTCGGCGATCGCGACGTCGATGCGCGAGATGTCCATCAGCGCGATCCTCCCCGCGCCGAAGTTCAGGTGGCCGACCTCGCTGTTGCCCATCTGCCCCACCGGCAGGCCGACGTCGGGGCCGCTCGTCCCGATCAGCGTCTTCTGCGCGTCGCGCTGGATTGCGTCGAGGTGCGGCATCTTCGCGAGTGCGATCGCGTTCTGGTCCTGCTCTTCGCGCTCGCCGAATCCGTCGAGGATGCAGAGGACGAGCGGGCGGGGGCGTTGACTGGGAGAAGGTGCGGCTTCGCTCATGGCGGCGGAATCTACAACGAAGCCGCGGCGATCGGGGGGGCTGCTCGGGGAATTTCGACCCGCCCCGGGCGCCTCCCGGCCGAGGCCCCGGGCGCGCCGGCGGCGGGCGGGGCAGGGGGGGCGGCCGGATGTGGCGGGGGCCGCAGGTGGCGGCAGCGCAGGCGGCCCAGGCGACCGGCGGAGGCGGCGGGCGGCCCAGGTGGCGGCAGCGCGGGCGGCCCAGGCGGCGGGCGGCACAGGTGGCGGCAGCGCAGGCGGCCAGCCGCTGCGCGCGGCGTGCGTGCTAAGTTCCGACCATGTCTGACTCCGGTCGTCGCGCCACGTACCAGGACGTCCTCGACACCCCGCCGAACCAGGTGGCGGAGATCCTGAACGGCGTGCTCCACGCGACGCCGCGGCCGTCGCTGTCCTGCCGCAACGTCACGTCGGTCCTGGCAGGCGAGCTCTACCTTCCCTTTCGCCGGGGCATCAAGGGGCCTGGCCGGTGGGCGTTGCTTGTCGAGCCCGAGCTGCACCTCGGCGCCGATCCGGACATCGTGAACCCCGACATCGCCGCGTGGCGCCGCGACCGGATGCCGCAGATCCCGATGCGGAACGCGGCCATCTTCCTCGCGCCCGACTGGGTGTGCGAGGTGATCTCGCCGTCCACCGAGGCGCTCGATCGCGGCGACAAGATGGAGATCTACGCGCGCGAGCTCGTGACGCACTACTGGCTCATCGACCCGCGGCTCCGGCGCCTCGAGGCCTATCGCATCGACGGCGGGCGGTTCGCGCGCGCGGGCGCGTGGGAGGGCGACGTCACCGTGCGCGTGGCGCCGTTCGACGCGGTGGAGATCGAGCTCGGCGTCCTCTGGCAGGAGTAGCGCCCGGAACGGCGCCGCAGCAGCGCCGGGCGCGTCGCGTGCCGCAACCGGCAGCCCGGGATCGATAAGCTGCCTCCGGGCCAACGTTGGCCCCGAGAACGGCAACGCCGCGCCCGGAGCCGGGCCAACGTTGGCCCGGCTCCGCGGAGCTCCTGCGCTGCGTCGCCTCGGCGCGGGCCTCGCGCCGGCGCCGCGGCCGGAGCGCGGCCTCGCGGGGCAGAGCGCGCCGTCCGGAGAGGTGGAGCGCCTTCCGGGGGACGGCGAGCCCGGCGAGCGGAGCACGAGCGCGGCAACCCGCGGGGAGCGCCGCGCGGGATCTCGCGCGCGGCGCTCCGGAGGGCGATGGCCGAGCCCGCGCGGCTGCCCTGGGATCGGCCGGTGCGCGCCGTCGGGATCGGGGAGCTGCCGGAGAGCCTCGTGAAGGGCGTGCAGCCGGTGGACGGACCGCCGTTAGAGCGGGCGATGGTCGAGTTCCAGATCGGCTCGGGCTCGCTGCTGGTGCGGGACGCGGAGGGGGCGTTCTCGTTCGTCCACCGGTCGGTGCTGGAGTGGCTCGTGGCCGAAGCCGCGGATGACAAGAAGGTAAGAGTGTGGGAGGTCGAGAGTGGATGGTCCCTTTGCGTCCTCGAGGGCCATGGTAATGCAGTGATGAGCGTTGCGTTCAACCCTGGTGGCCAGACGCTGGCCTCCGGATCGGGTGACAGCACCGTGAGGTTGTGGGAAGTCCGAAGCGGTCGAGCTACCGGTTCGGCGGCGACATCGCCGGCTCCTTCTGGCACGTGATCGGCCTCTGCCGCTTCGAGCCCGGCGAGCTCGATCCCTACCTGCCGAGCCCCCTCCGCCTCTCCGACGGCGAGCCCCTCATCGCGCTCCCGCTCGCCGGTGCGCCGCCCGCGAACGGAGCGGCACCGGCGGAAGACACCTGAGCCGCGCCGATCGGCCGACTTGGGAGCCGGCGTGTTCCGTCGCACGCGCCGCAGGCCGCGCGCATGTCCGGGTCGTGAGCATGCTCTCTGGAAGCAACGTCGCTCCTCGTGAGCGGCGCAGGCACCTACTCCTGCGGCTCGCCGCGGCGCAGCTTCTTCGCGATCAACTCCCGCACTTCGGGCGGAATCGCGCGCAGGATCTCCTCGGGCGTGAGCCCCTCGAAGCGCTGCTCGGGCGTGAGCCCCTCGATGCGCTGCTCGGGCGTCAGCTTCGCGAGCAGCTTCTCTGGCGGCAGCTGCGCGACCATCTGCTCCAGCACCTCTTCGTAGCTCTGACGAGCCAGCTCGTAGTCCTTCATGGCCATGGTGCCCCGCTGCCTCCGGAACTGTTCGACCTGCTGGTACAGGGCATTATACACCTGGGTTTCCTCCGGATCCAGCGGCATGATCTGCCCCGCTCCCTTCAGGTACGCCCGGGAAAATGTGTAAAGCAGATGCTCCGTGGGGCTTTGCCGGCAGGCCTCGCGTGTCTCCACGCCGTGGAGCAGCAAGCCGTTGAGCTCGCCCCGCCAGAGACCCCTTCCCACCGGCGCGAAGGTTCCGCGGTGGCGCTCGACCTGCCTGGCGAAACCCGCGGGAATGCGGTCGGCGATGACCATGAGGCACAGCTCGTCCGGGTCGAGCAGCTTGTTGTGCCGCATGTACAGGGCGCCGTAGGCGAGCAGGGTCAGCACGTCCTCGGGCTCCAGGTCGTCTGTGGGGCCTTTGTGCTCGATGAGCGTGTGATGCCGCAGGTGACCGAAGATGCTGTGGAGCTTGCGCGCGTTCCCGGCAGGTTGGTCGACCAGACGCAGGACAACGATGTCCACCCGGAGGGGCATGCGGTTCAGCAAGAGCTCGGGAGAGAGCCGCCAGCCGCTGGGCAGGTAAAACTCGAGCAGGGCGACCAGCATGGGGTGCCAGGCAGTGACGCTCTCGAGCGGAGGTGCTTCGGGCTCGTCCATGACGCAATGTGCCTGTAGTTCGTAGCAGTGTCCGAGGCCAGGAGAAATCATGATGATCCTGCTCAAGGTGCATGAAAAATAGTGTATCGATTTGCGCACGACGGCGAGATGTAGAACGTAATGAGTGTGCTGGTGCGGGGGATACGCATCCCGCGCGACAGGTGATTGCGCGTCAGTGCGCAGCCGCCCGCGGCATGCTCTCCCGGAGCTGCCGTCGCGTCGGTCGAGAGGCTCGTGAATCAGCGTTGGCCCGAGAACGGCAACGCCGCGCCCCACCACGGGCCAACGTTGGCCCGGGGTGGGGCGCGCCTCCTCCGCTTGCCGCCTCCTCCGCGCTCTTGCCTCGCCGCTCGCTCCCGCAGCACCATGCCCCGCATGGCCAAGGCAAAGAGCGCCGCACGACCGAAATCAGCCGTCAAGTCACCGAAATCATCCCCCCGCGCCGAGCCCGCGAAGGCGCCTCCCACGAAGCCAAGGCCCTCGCGTACGCGCGCCCTGAGCCGCCCTGTCGAGGTCGAGGTGCGCATCGATCGCGACCTCAAGCGCCGCTGGGAGGAGGCCCTCGCCCAGATCAAGTCCTCGAAGCGCGAGGGCGCCGGCGCGTTCGACGACCTCTGGGAGACCATCGGCCTCATCGTGGAGCACGAGCCTCCGCTTTACCTCGCCGGGGGCTTCTCCTCCGCGAAGCAGTTCTACAAGGAGCATGTCGGCGAGACCGAGCGCACCGCGAAACGCCTCATCCGCGTCGCCAGGCACGCATCTCCCAACGAGGAGGTCAGGTACGGTGTCAGCAAGCTCGACGCTGCGCTCGGCTACATCGAGGCCGCCTCCGGCGGCGAGGCCAGGCGCCGCGTGCCCGTCGACTTCGCCAGGCTGCGCATCTCGGTCCGGCGCGACGGGCAGCCCGCCCGCGTCTCGCTCGACGAGGCCTCCGTCGAGGAGATCCGCGCGGCCACGCGCGCGCTGCGCGGCAAGCCGCGCGGGGCCGGCGAGGCGCGCGGGGCCGGCGAGCCGCCCGCCACCGCCGCCCTGCGCCGCGCGCTCCGCGACGCCGGCGCCTCCGACGTGAAGGTCCAGGTCGCCCGCGACAAGGTCTCGCTCTCCGGGATCCCGCTCTCCGCCCTGGCGAAGACCCTGCGTGCCCTGGCGGCGGTGAAGCTTCCTCAGTAGCCCCCTCCGGGGTCCGTCAACGCTGCTCCGCGCTGGAGGCGATCCCGCCGGATCGAAAAACCGAGATCGGCGCCGGCGCGTCCCCGGATCAAGGAGGTAGGAAACATCCCATGAGCGCGCCGCCCCGTTCTCCCGTGACCGCCGACCAGCGCCGTCCGGGCGACCCGTACGAGCTGTCGGAGGGACGCCTGGTCGAGTGCCTGCCGACCGGACGGCGCGGCGGCAGGAGCAACCTGGTGAGCGGCGAGATGCTGGACACGGATCCGGCGGTCGAGGCCGCGGGCGTCGACGTGGGCGTCTCGCCGAGGCCGGAGATGCTGTGGGCGCCGGACATCGTGGTGGGAAACATCCCCGACGAGCCCGGGTGGGCGACGGAGGCGCCGCCGCTCGCGGTCGAGTACGCGGACACGGCGCAGGACGAGGCCGAGTTGCAGCGAAAGATCGAGGATCTCCTGGCGGCGGGGACACGCTGGGTCTGGGTGGTGCGGCTGCAGGGGACGCGGCGGGTCGAAGTCCACGAGGCGGCGCCCGGGGCGCCCGGGCGGCCGGTGTCGGTCCAGGCGCAGGCGGCGCATCCGCCGCCACTCGCGGCGCGAGGGGTTGCGCGCGCCCGGCCGCCGCAGCGGCAACCGGCGCGCGTGGCGTATGCTGGCGAGACGCTCGAGGTCCTCCGGAACGGGGTTGCGGTCGAGGCGCTCTATGACCGGAGCGCCGCGCACGAGGCGACGCTGCGCAACCTGCTTCAGCGCAAGGGGTACGACGGCCTCGATGCGGTGCTGGATGAGGGGCGGAAGCAGGGGCAAGCCGCGGGGCGGCGCGCAGGCCTGCGCGCCGCGGTGCGGGACGTGTGTGAGCTACTCGGCATCGCGCTCTCCCCGGAGCGCGAGGCGGCGCTCGACGCGATGGACGAAGCCACGCTCGGCGCCCGGCGCGAGCAGCTGAAGCGCGACCGCCGCTGGCCTTGATCCTTGATCGGAGGAGCATCAGGAACCTGCCATGAAGCGCGTGCGGCCGAGTGTAGAGCGACAGTAATAATGGCTCTCCCGCGGTCGCTTTCCTACAGCGCCCCGCCGCGGAGCGCTGGATCGGGCCGTTCCGGCGGATCCGTCAGCTCGTCCGCGGCGGCTTCGCCCCGTCTGGCTCGCGGAGGAGATCTACGCGGGCCGTAGCGCCGGCTCGGGCGTGACGCCGCGCCCGCTCACGATGGGGCTGATGGACGAGGCGCGCGCGTGGGTCGCGGGGGAGCGCAAGCACGAGAGCAGCGCCCACAAGAGAGCGAGCTCTGGAAAACCCTCCACGCCACGGACGCAGCCCTCGACGAACGGCGCCGGGTTCTCGTCGACGTAGCTATCCCAGTGGCGAATGGCCTGATCGTAGCGGCCGGCCGGCCAGGGGTGCGCCTTGTCGAGGCGGTCCAGAAGAATCTCATCAGGGTGGCCGGAGACCGACGCGGAGCAGTTGAATGGCGGGCTCGGCTCCTCCGGGGGGCCTGTCCTCGGTTGCGAGACGGCGCGCTGCTCGCTGCCCGCCACGCCATCTACCAGCGGGCTCGCCGCAGGACGCCCCTGCACTGCACTGGACCGGCCAAACCTGCACCTGGACGTCCATCGGCCCCGTGACCCTCAATCCATACGCTCTTCAGGGCAAGCGAGCTTGTTATGAACCAGCACACCTCCGGCGAAATAGTTGTGGTGTGTGCCCACCGTAAGATTGTACGTCGTGCTTTTCTCCAGCTCCGTGTAAAGCGAGGTCACCGTCGCGGCTTGCGTCATCGGCAGGCCGTCATGGGCGGCCGCATCGAGCACAATTAACTCGTCGAATACGTCGAGTTTGCTTGCGGGCACCCAGTGCCCATTGGCGTAGAATGGGTGATTGGCAGTGGCGCGAAGATCCTTGTTGATGCGAATGATCGATTGGCTGCTCATGCGCTGCTCATGCACAAAGGTCCGAAGAACGGGTGCTGGTGTGATCATCCCGGCTTCGACATCGTAGGCCAGTACCCAGTCGCCAACATTTATTCTCTCGATCTGTCGCTGTGTTCCGTCGGCCATGGCGATCGGCGTTCCGGCTACGAAGCACTCGTCGACCAGTCCGTCACAATCGTCATCTACAAGATTGCAGGAGTTTTCCAGTGTTGGCTCATGGATCGGCTCGCAGGATAAATCGCCTCTGGAGCACACGGAGCGACCTTCCGCGCAAACGCCATCTAAGCCTGTGGTGCATGGCCCTCCGAATAAGTTCTCGTCGACCTGTCCGTCACAATCGTCATCAAGTTCGTTGCAGCGCTCGGGCACGGGGGTCTTCTGACCGGTGCACTCCGCCCACACCCCGTTCGAGCAGGTTCGTGTACCCATATGGCAAACACCTGTCCCGGACGTGTCTGAGGGGCCAGTGTAACAAGAGTCCGAGTACTGGTCGGTGATGCCGTCACAGTCGTCGTCGAGAGCATTGCATGCCTCAGCCGCGGGGACTACTTCGTGCTGGCAGGCGCCCCAGATCCCGTCGATACAAGCCTGCTGACCTTCGCGACATGGCCCAATACCCTGGGTCCCTGGGGGTCCGCTGTAACAATCTTGTGCGAGCTCCTCATCCGTTGAATTGTCACAGTCGTCGTCGAGCCCATTGCACAACTCGGGCAGAGGTAACACCTCACCCTCACAAGGTCCCCAAGCGGAGCCATCGGCGGCGCACGTTCGTGTGCCGTGATGACACGTGCCGACCCCCTCTGTGCCATCCTGACCGGAGTAGCAAGTTTCGTCAGACCCCGGCACACACGCGCGCGCTGCGTCACCCCCCGATGGCGCATTATCGCTCCCTGCCACACCAGCGCCGCCGACTCCAGTCGCTTCCGCAGCGCCGCCCATGCCCGCTACAGCTCCGCTGCTGTCAGTGCCGAGTTGGTAGTCCTCATCGATTCCGAGGACAGTCAGGCATCCCCCGTTCAGCGCTACCAGGGCCATCACACCCACACCGATTGCTCGCCGCCCCTCCATCACCACACCCCTTTCAGGCCGAGCGCCGCGCCCTCTGGTCCTGCGTCCACCGTTGCCTGTACCCTCCGCCCTACACGCCCTGTTCCCGTGGGCCCTGACGGCTCGGTCGACCACAGGACCAACCCCGCCACTGCCCCTGCCACACCGATCCCGAAGCCGATGCTGCTGAGCAGACCAGGCAATCTCGTTGCGTCCGCCGCAGCCTTACCTTTCGTGTCGCATATTTTTCCCCTGCAGTGCTCCTCGATAATAGGCTTCTTCGCCAAAGTCATCAGGCCAGTCACCCCGCCCAGCGCTAGCCCGGCCACGCCCACGCTCCCGGCTACGAGTGCACCGACGCGCCGTCCGCTCAATTTTTCCTCGCCCTGCGGTGCCCGGGCGAACCCGCCCCGCGGCGCGCTGGCAACCGCGGGGCGCTCGGGCTTCTTCTCTGCGCGCCGCAGATCGATCGCCAGCGTCGTCTTTTCTCCTGCAGCGAGCGAGATCCGCTCCTCCACCACCGGCCCGTCGTCGAGCCGGAAGGTTATCACGTGCTCGCCGGGATCCAGCGGCAGGGCGACTCCCAGCTCGGCGGGACTCACATCGGCACCGTCCCGCGTGATGCGCACGCCCGCCGGCACCGAGGGCGGCGACACCAGGGTAAGTTCGGGGATCTGCGACGCGAGCTCCGCCCTGCGCGCCTTGGCCACGCTTATCCGCTTGTCGTGACGCAACCTCTGCATGGGCTTCAGTTGATCCGTCGCGAGCAGGTAATCGTCATAGAGCGTTGCCGCGCTCGCGATCTTGCCGGTCCTATCCTGACAATCGGCGAGCGCGAACAGCGTGCCGGGGCGCGGGTCGAGGCGCTGACTCTCGGCGAGCGCCGGGCAGGCCGTATCGTATTTGCCTGCTTCTAGGTCGGTCACGCCCGTATTGAAGAGTGCCTCGGCCGCTGCCAGCTCCTGCGCGGCAGCCGGCCACCCGGCCAGCAGGGCCAACACCGATATTGTGGCGGGCGGTAAAACACGCCTCATGAGCATGGACACACCTGTTCTTGGGTCGAATAATTGGGGTCTCTGCGTCTGCCAGCGGCGGACTGTCGTGCCGCAGACCGCGCTCATTCAATCGCGCGCGTGCTGGATGCCCAGCCTGGGTTTTCCGGCCTGCGCCTGCGTGGATCGCGCCGCCGACTTCGACGCGGACGCGGCGGAGGGCTGCGTGGCGGCGTGCTGCTGCGCGGCAGCCATCGCCGCCCGCGCAGCGGTCTGCGCCGGGGCCGCGAACTGCGCGTGCGTCTCGGCGGCCTGAGGAACCGGTACGACCTTGACGGGCTGCAGCGGAGCGGGCGAGGACGGCGGAGCGGCGCTCCCTTTCTCTTCTCCGGTCGGCGTCTGCGCGCCCGGCGCGGCGGTGTCCCGCTCGGCAGGCGCGCTGGTCGGCACCTCCGCTGTCGTAAGGCTCCGCGCGCCGACCAGGACGCTCGCTCCCCCGATCGCGGCCACGGCCAGGGTGGCGCCCAGGCCGATGCCGACCACGGCGCCCGCCCCGCGCGCCCGCGGCCGCTCCAGCGCCTTCGTGCCCGAGATGCCGGGCGCGGTGAGCCCCGGCGAGCCATTCACCTCCGGCCTTGCCGACGACTCCCCGGTCGAAGGCGGCCCGGATCTCTCCAGCCTGGGCCTCGGCACGCCCAGCGCCTCCGCGAGCCCCCCTGTCATGACGGTCGCCGAGGAGAAACGGTCCGCTGGCGCGAACGCCACCGCCTTCGCGAACCACACGTCGAACGCCTGCGGCAGCAGCACCCCGGCGCGCCGCGCTCGCTCGCAGGCGCGCTCTTGCGGGCCGTTCATCGCCGCGCTCGCGAACGCGAACACGTTCCCGCCGCTGCCTTCCGCCTCATCGGCCCAGTACGCCCGACCGACGAGCAGCGCATAGGCCACCATCGCCAGCGCGAAGAGGTCGGTGGACGGCGATACCTTGTCCCCTGGCCGAAATTGCTCCGGCGCCATGTAGAGCGGCGTGCCGATGCTCCGGGTTGCGTTCACATGAGTGCCGCTCTCAGCGACCACCTTGGCGATGCCGAAATCAAGTACCTTGATCCGCGGCACGCCGTCCTCGCGGAACGTCAGGAACAGGTTCTCAGGCTTCAGATCGCGGTGCACGATCATCGCCCGGTGCGTCTTGTCCAGCGCCAGCGCCGCCTGGTGCAGGTAGGTCACCACCTCCGCGGCCGTGAAGCGCTTCCGCTCCCGCAAGAGCTTGCCCAGCTCGTCGCCGCGCAAAAGCTCCATGGCAAGGAACGGAATCTGCGTGGCCGGGTCCACGCCGGCGTCGAAGACATCGACAATGAAATCGCTCTCGATATCCGCCACAACGCTCGCTTCCTTCCGGAACCGCTCCTTCAGCTCCTCGCTTTGCAGGAAGCGTGGCAGCATCACCTTGAGGGCGCGGCGCCGGTTCGTCTCGAGGTGAACCGCTTCATACACCGCGCCCATTCCGCCCGCGGCAATGCACCGGACGACCCGGTAGCGCTCGGCGAATATAGACCCCTCAGCGAGTGAAATCGTGGACATCGGCGCTCCCTGACGGTAGATGCCGCCAATGGCATCCGCCCACGCTGCGCTGAACCCCCCATCGAAGGGCTCTGCGAGAGTGTACGCCATCTCATCTGAGTCTTCCACTCCTGGCCACGTTTCCAGTTCCTCGGTGCGCGACTACGGATCCATGCCCCGCTTGACCCAGCTCGTCGTGACCACGCCGGCGCGGCACGTGCGTACCGGGACGTAACGCAGCTCAACCCCCCCCTGCGGAATCAACTCGGACGGACAGCCCGGCCGGAGCCATTAGCCCATTCTTCGTCCCTGGATATCAAATGCACGGAGTCAACCCGGTGTTGCCGCCCAAGCTAGCTGATGAGTCCCCGTACTGATTAAATGATGGGCATCGCTGTGGACTCCCAAGGATCTCGGGCCGGGTGAGTCGCTGCCCGTGATGGTGTTCATCCACGGGGGGCGGCAACACGCAGGGCTTGACGGGAGCGCGCCCTGCCGATCGAGGCGCTCACGAAGGCGATCCCGATCGAGATAGACCTCGCCGTCGGGCCAACGTTGGCCCGAGGAGCGGCAACGACGCGCGCCCGGCGTCGGGCCAACGTTGGCCCCGAGAGCGGCAACGACGCGCGCCCGGCGTCGGGCCAACGTTGGCCCCGAGAACGGCAACGTGGGCCTCGCGTCGGGCCAACGTGAACCGTTCCGCTTTGCTGGAATGTGCGGAGGCACCGATCCGAGCCGCCGCTCTCTCCCCTCTCCCGTCACACATCGCCTATCCCATCCTCGGGACATCCGACCTGAATGAGCCACTTGTCGGACTTGTCGCCCAGGCAGCAGCAGGAACGACCGTCCGCCGAGCACAGGCGGGGCGTGCGGCTTGCATCAATGTCGATGACGTACGGACATGTCCGGCGCTCATGGTGAGCAGCCATCACACGGGGGATCTGACATGAAGCGAATCAATATCGTCGGCATCGTTGCCGCGCCGCTCGCGTGCATCGCGATCGCGCCGCTCGCCTCGGCTGAAACCACGACGCCTATGGAGGAGCTCGTCCTCGTCGAGGAGACACGAGCTCCCGTCGCCGCGGATACATCCAACGATCGTGCCTCGCGCCAGTGGCACTGGCACGGCGGGTGGCATGGTCGCTGGCACGGCGGCTGGCATGGTGGCTGGCACGGCGGGTGGCACGGCGGCTGGCACGGCGGGTGGCACGGCGGCTGGCACGGCGGCTGGCATGGTGGTTGGCATGGTGGCTGGCACGGCGGCTGGCATGGCGGCTGGCACGGCGGCTGGCACGGCGGGTGGCATGGTGGTTGGCACGGCGGCTGGCATGGTGGCTGGCACGGTGGTTGGCGCCGCTGACGTTGCCGGCGGCGGTCCGATGCGGCGCCTCGCACCCTGGATGCGGGAGCCCGCGGTGAGCAGGGCGGAGCGCTGAGGGCACCGGCGTCCAGGCGCCGGCGCCACGGGCAGGGAAGCTGGCCTCAGGCCTGCTTCCCCGCTCGTTTTGTCTCTCAGGCTCGCAAGAGCTCGTCCACGGGCACGAACGGAGGAAACTGCATGGGAGGGAAACCGAACCGCCGCGGTCGCGCCGCAGCCCTGGTCGCCGCCGCGGGCCACCTCGGACTCGTCACGATGGGGGCCCTCCAGATCCACCCGCAGGGCGACGGCTGGCTCTCCCGGGCGATCGCCTATTACGGCGCGCTCTCCGGGGCCGAGAGCGGATATGCCTTCTTTGCTCCCAGCGTCACCCCGCTGCCCAGGGCCAATTTCCACGTCTCGGATGCCACCGGCGCGACAACCACCGATGCGCTCGAATCCGGAGCCAACCGCGAGACGGAAATTCGAATCCTGAACATCATCACGCCTTTTTTGAGAAATGAGGATCCGGCAATCCAGCGCTCGATCGCCGCGTCCTGGGCAGGCAAGGTGCTCGCGAGGCACCCCGGTGCCCAGAGCGTCGCCGTCCGGCTGGAAACCTGCGACCTGCCGTCGATGTGGGAGTACCGAGAGGGGAAGGCGCCCCGCTGGAACCTGCACTACGAGGCGAAGTTCATGCCCCGGTCCAGGCCGCGAACCCCTCGGGATGCGAACGGAGGTGTGCTGTGAACGGCCAGGCGATCGGCCTCCACGCGTCGGCGACAGGCCGGGGCCTCGCGCGCGTCCTCGGCTCGATCGAGCGCTTCGCGTTCACTCCCGCCTCGGCGGCGCCCCTCGCGGCCCTCCGCGTCGGGCTCGCGGCCGTGCTCCTGCTCCAGGCGGCGCTCGTCGCGCCTGCGCTCTTCGAGCTCCTCGGTCGGTCCGGGATCCTTCAGGAGCCTCTGCGCGACCTGTTCGCGAGGACCGAGCTGCCCAGCATCGGCTGGCCCGTGGCGCTCCTCGCCCCGCTCGGGATCGGAGAAGACACCGTCATCCTGGGCACAGGTTTGATTTACGTGCTCGCCCTCGCCGCGCTCCTCGTCGGGTGGTGGACCAGGACAGCAGCGGTGGTCGCGTGGCTCACCCACCTGATGCTGATGATGACGGCGAACTCCACCGTCTACGGCGCAGACAGCTTTGCCAACATCTTTCTCTTCTATCTCGTCTGGATGCCCTCGGCGGCCGCCTTTTCCCTGGATCGCCGGTACGGGCGCGTCGAGGGGGCGCCCACGCCAGGGGCCCGGCTCGGGCTGCGCGTGGTGCAGCTGCACCTCTGCATCGCCTACCTCACCGGCGGGCTGGGAAAGGCGGCAGGTGAGCAGTGGTGGAACGGAGAGGCGATCTGGCGATCTGTCATGCTGCCGGAGTACCGCCAGCTCGACTTCTCCTGGCTGGCCAGCCATCCCTGGCTCGCGGCGGCCATGGGGTGGACGGTGCTGCTCGTGGAGATCGGCTATGCATTCCTGATCTGGCCGCGCCGCACGCGGCGGGCATGGGTCGTCGCCACCGTGGCGATGCACGTCGGGATCGCCCTGTTCATGGGCCTCCTCGTGTTCGGGGCGATCATGGTCGTGTTCACCATCGCCGCGTTCGCCGTGCCCTGCGAGCCTCCCGGAGCGACGGCTGCGGCAGGCGCGGCGCCGGGTCAGGACGCTGACGCCGCCGCGGGCCGGGTCGGCTGAGCGCCGCCGCGGGCCGGGTCGGCGCTCCCTTTTTGTGCGACGCCTGAGCGACGGCCATCGCTACCGCGGTCCTCCCGAGGCCGGGCTTGCAGGCCGGAGCCTCGCCGTCGAGAATCCCGCCATGATCAAGCAGGCAGCGCCGGCAAGCGCAGCGGCCCGCCCAGGGCGCCCGCAGCTCGACGCGCTCACCGGGCTCCGCTTCCTCGCGGCGCTGCACGTGGTCACGTTCCACTTCGGCGTGTCGGCTGCCGCCTCCTCCGGCTCCGCGGTGGTCGAGAGCGTCGCGCGCATGGGCTTCATCGGCGTGGGCCTCTTCTTCGTCCTCTCCGGCTTCGTGCTCGCATACAACTACGCTGGCGAGGACGGCGGCCTCCGCGGCGATCGCCGCAGCTTCGTGGTCGCACGGTTCTCGCGCATCTACCCGCTCTTCGCGTTCGCGCTGCTGCTGACGGCGCCGATCTACCTCGCGCAGCTCGTCGAGCTCTACGGTCCGCGGGTCGGCCTGGTGCGGGCGGCGCTGACGGGCGTGCCCGCGCTGCTCATGCTGCAAGCGTGGACGCCCTTCACGCTCTCGTCGTGGAACGGGCCAGGCTGGTCCCTCTCGGCCGAGGCCTTCTTCTATCTCACCTTTCCCTGGATCGTCGCTCGCCTGCGCTGCACGACGTGGCGACAGCTCGCCGGCATCGGCGCGGCCCTCTTCGTCGTCGCGATCGCGGCGCCTCTGGCGCTCTTCATCACCGGGCGCTTCCTGCCGCTCGAGGCGACGACGGTCCGCCTCCTCGGCGGCGCGCTCACCCTCCAGGATCTCGGCGAGCGCATCGTCGGCTTCAACCCGCTCCTGCGGCTCCCGGAGTTCGTCTTCGGCATCTGCCTCGGCAAGTACTTCCTGGCGCGGCGGGCCCGCGGCGCGACGCTCGGCGGCGGCACGGGCGCGTGGCTCGCGGCGGGCTCGTCCGCCGCGCTCCTCGCGATCTTCAGCGTCGCCGGCCACTTCCCCGACGTGCGCTACGTGCTGCAAAACGGCATGTTTCCGCTCTTTGGCCTGCTCATCCTCGGCCTCGCCGAGGGCGGCGGCGCCCTCGGCCGCGTCCTCTCCACGCGGGCCATGATCCGGCTCGGCGAGGCGAGCTACGCCGTCTACATCCTGCAGACGCCGCTCTGGCACCTCTTCGCCAAGGCGGTGCTCTCTCCGGAGGTGCGGGCCGAGCGCAACGCGAGCGCGCCCGCCTACCTCGCGTTCCTCGCCTCCCTGATCGTCGCCTCGCTCCTCGCCTACGGCCTCATCGAGGCGCCGGCGCGCGAGTGGCTCAAGCAGCGCCTCCGCGTCGGTCGCGCCCGCCCCGTCCCCTCCGCGCTCGGCACCTGATCCGCGCCGGGGAGCTGCCGAGGGCAGCTGCCCGACATCGCCCATCAGCACAGCTGCCAGATCTTCACGGTGCGCGTGACCGGCGCGGAGCGGTTTCCTCCGGAGTCGATCGCCTGGAGCGTGATCCTGTGCGTATCGCCGACGCACTCACCCGAGTACAGCCGCGCGATCACGCTGTTGCCAATCCCGAGCTCCGCCGGCTGCTCGGTGATCCGGTCCGTGGTCCAGACCAGGCCCTCGCCGCTCAAGGGGCCGTCCTCGGTGTCCGTCGTCGAGCCGACCAGCGTCACGTCCTTGAACCACCTGGATCGCTCCCTGTCGTAGCCGTCCCACGAATCGAGCTCCAGATCCCCTGCGGGCGTGACGATGCTCGCGACGGGAGCGTCGTCCGTGCAGGTCCTCGCGGAGATGAGCACGCTGTCGAGCGGCGCCGGGTCGTCGTAAGCGAGGAGCTCCACGTGAAAGCTCCCCGCCGCGAACGACGTCGTGAGGGATCTGCCCGTTCCATGGCTCGCGCCGTTCGCGACCCACCGGATCCGGGCATCCGGCACGACCACGGGGTCGAACCCCGGGAACAGGACCTCGGCCATCAAGGTCATCTCCTCGTTCGCGCAGACCTCCACGGCGCTCGCCGGACGGGTGATGACCCCGAGCGGCCGCGCCTGGACGGGCGCGGAGGCCGTGACCTTGTAGACGTTGTCTTCGCCCATCGCCGCCCCCACGGAGAACACGACGCGCGCTCCCGCCTCGGCGATGACGCGGTAGGTGCGCCGCGTGGGCGAGGCGCTGACCGCCATCAGGCGACCCCGGCCGATCGTCACGTGCCCGTAGGTGGTCGCGTCGGGCATCTCGAGCGTCACCGTGACCTCCTGCGGCCTGGTCGGGGAGGCCGGCAGCTGCAGCCGGTAGAAGTCGACGTCGGGGGCCGCGGTCATCGGTTGAGCGGCCGGCAACGTCAGGATGGTCCCGCTGATCGATCGCCCGAAGGGCAGCGGCGTCGCCGTCTCGGCGGTGTCGTTCCGCGCGACGAGCTCGCTGTAGTTCAGCGACGTATCGTCGAAGCCCATGGCCACCACGTCCGGCACGTCGGCCGCGGCCATGACCGCCGCGAGCGGGTTCACCAGCTTGCGGCGCCGCTCAGGCTGATCGGCGTAGCCGAGCGCCGCGAGCTCGGCGTTGCTGAACGTGTTGTCCGGGGACAGCAAGATCTCCTTGATGCGCGCGACGATCCGGGAGCGCTCCGCCGCGCTCATGCCCTCGGAGCGCGGGTTCAGGCGGGGATTCGCCGCCTGCATGTTCGCGATGACGCCGGTGATGAACGGGGCGGCGGCGCTCGTGCCGCCGAGCGGCCTTTGAGGCACCCGCGGAGAGTCGATGTCATCGACGCTCTGGGGCGCGAGGTACGCCGTGGGGACGGGGGCCCAGACGTCGACGCGGTCTCCGTAGAACTCCAGGTTATCGAGCCCCTCGCCGACGGCGCCGGCCACGATCGTCTCCGGGATCATGGCCGGGACGATGCCCCAGCGCTCCGTCCTCGGGTCGCTCAGGTCGACGAGGGCGCGCACCACCGCAGGGAGCGACCCGCGGGACAGCGTGTTGCCGGCGATCGTCACGACCGGGACGCCGGCGCGGGCCGCGCCGCGGACGCCGGTGCTGATCGGGCCCTTCAGGTCGCCGAACGAGAGCGTCGCGACGCAGGCCCCGGTGGCGGCGGCGGCCGATCCCGCGACGACGGCGCACACGATCGGGCCGAGGATCGGGATTGCGCCGGCTGCCGCGCACGTGAGCGCGGCGGCGGCGTGCGCTCCCGCCGTGACGACGCTGCAGAGACCGAGGCGGCCTTCCGGCGAGCAGATGTCGACGTCGGGGCCGATGTTCGTGAGGATCCGGCACGGGTACCCGCCGCTGATGTTCACGACCGAGGCGCCGTGGGACACGGCGAGCTGAACGCCGCGCCCCATCTCGAACGCATACGCGGCCGTGTCGTACTTGTAGAGCATCGGGACGGCGACCTGGCCCGCCACGCCCGCCGAGCCGATGCCGTTGTTCACCTTCGCTCCGATCGTCGCGACCACGCCGGTCCCGTGCCACGACCTGGCGCCGAAGAGGCTGTTGCCGACCGTCGGAGGCCCCCACGCGGCACCGGGCCCGCAGCGATGGCCGCCGAACAGGCCCCCGGTCATGTCGCACGCGACGAGGTCGCCGCGCTCCGGCCAGCGGACATCGTCGGTCGGCGCGAACCCCATATCGAGGACGGCGACGTTGATCCGCTCCTCGTCCTTCTCCCACAGCGCGTTGAACGCCCACACCGCCGGGACGTTCTCCACGCAAGGTCGGCTCGCGTCCCCCGGCACGCAGGGGACCTGGCCGCCTCTCGCCGGGGCCATCTTCATCGCGTGCGTGAGGTGGCGCTCCTCCGTCGCCGAGATGGCGGGCGCTCCCTGCAGCTGCAGGCGCGGGTTCACCGCGACGAGGTAGCCGTCGAGCTGCAGCTTCATCGCGAGCGAGACGATCTGCGGCGCGCCGGCGTTGCTGGCGTGCAGCGGACCGTCTTCCCCGAGCAGCGCCCGCAGCGCGGTCACGTCGGAGGCCCGCTCGCCGCCCGGGTCGACGTCGACGAGCACCGCGTCGCGGCCCCCCGCGTCCTCGCTCTCGAGCGTCGCCTTGACGCTCCCGCCGGTATCCCTCAGGAACGCCTCGAGCTCGTCGTCGTCGGCAGGGTAGACGATGAGCTCCCGCGTCGCGATCTGCACGGGCAGCCCTCCCCTGGGGAGCAGGGTGCCGTTCGGCTTCGCGCCGGCGCGGCCCTCGTCGTCGCCCATCGCGACGCCGGCGTCGACGATCGGCGCTTCCGCCGCAGGGTCCGCGAGCAGGGCGAAGTCGAAGACCACGTCCTCCTCGATCGCGCCCGGCGGCGTTTGCGTCTTGTCGACGAAGTACTGCGCATAGAACAGCTTTCCGGGCTGTGCGCTGAGCACGCCGTCGTCGAACGCGCGGCTCCCGTTTGCCTGGACGTGGAGGGGGGCCGTCGAGGCGAAGCCGGCGCGCGAGGCGACGAGCTCGATGAGCTCCACGTCGCCCGTCTCCGGAGCGGCGAGGGCGACCGTCAGCGGCCCGGGGCCGAGGTCGACGCCCCCCGGATCGAGCGTCACCGACAGCGCGTCGCCGGCATCGTACACGACGCGGTCGAGCCGCAGCGCGAGCCTCGGTGGCCTCTCGACCGGGGAGAACGTCGAACCCCTCGGCGGGCTCGGCGCATCGCCATGGCGATCGCCGTCTCCGGAGCTGCAGGCCGCGATGGCCACGCACGCCAGCGAGATCCACCGGAAACACGGGAGCTTGAGCATGGACTCCTCCTCCTGGGGTGGGCTCGGCATTCGCGGAGAGCCCGCAGAGGCGCTGGGGGGTCAGCGAGAGCGACGGGCGGCGACGCGGGCCAGCGCCGCCGACATGGTGGTTGCCGCGATGCGCTGGCCTGCGCTGCGCTGCGCTTCGCGCACAGCGTCGAGCCGTGCGCCGATCTCTCCGTCACAGGCGGTAGGAGCAAACGCGGTGCCGCCCTCCCGTGCCGCGATTTCACGGCCACCGTCCTGCCGTCGAGTGGCCACCTTATGGTGAGCGGCGTTTCCGGATAAGCTGTCGACCGGAACGATCATGCCCCGCACAGCCATCCCGACCTGGTGCTTCGCCGTGGTGCTGGTGAAGCGCGGGCAGCGCTTCCTCCTGGTGCACGAGCGCAAGCACGACCAGCTCTGGTATCTGCCGGCGGGCCGCGTCGAGCTCGGGGAGACGTTCGCCGAGGCGGCGCGGCGCGAGACGCTGGAGGAGACGGGCGTCCCGGTGGAGCTGGAGGGCATCCTGCGCATCGAGCACAGCCCGACCCGCTTCGGGTCGCGCTTCCGGGTCATCTTCCTCGCGCGCCCTGCGGACGGCACCCCGCCGAAGAGCCAGCCGGACGAGCACTCGCTCGAGGCGCGCTGGGTCACGCTGACGGAGCTCAGGGCCTTGCCGCTGCGCGGCCCCGACGTGGCGTCGCTCTGCGGCGACGTGCTGGCCGGGGCGCAGGTGTTCCCTCTCTCGCTGCTCGGGGCCGAGGGGGAGCCTCTCCTCGTGAGCGGGCGCGCGCCGGCCGACCGCTGACCCGGCGCCCTCGGTGCCGTCGCGTCTCACGCGCCCGCGCGCGCGACGTTCGCCAAGAGGAGCTCGGCGACGCGCTGCATGAACGCAAAATCGAGGGTGCCCGGCAGATCCGTGTCACGGTGGTAGTTGGGATTGCGGAACTCGGCGGTATCGGTCCAGAGCACGGCCGGGATACCGGCCCTCCAGAACGGCGCGTGATCGCTCCGGTGGAGCACCGGCAGCAGCCGATCGACGCCGAGGTACGTCCTCAGCCCGACCACCCGCAGATCCGGCGTCGCGATCTCCGCCGCGCGGAGGAGCGCGGCGACGCTTTCGTTCGACGGCCCGCTCCCCAGGAGGCCCAGGAAATCACCCACGTCCGGCACCCCCGGGATCGCGGCGGGCAGCGGCGCGCGCTGCGAGCCGCGAGCGCGCGACGTGAAGCCGACCATCTCGAGCACGTGCGCCTCGCGCACGCGGAGCCTGCGCGGGTGCGCGAGGCGCGCCACGAAATCGGCGCTGCCGGCCATCCCGTCCTCCTCGCCGTTGAAGGCGACGAACGCGACCGGCGCCCCCGGCGCCGCGCGAGCGAGGGCGCGCGCGACAGCGAGCGCCACCGCGACGCCGCTCGCGTTGTCGTCGGCGCCCGGGCTCGAGGGGACGCTGTCGTAATGGGCGCAGACGAGGGTGAGCGGCCCGTCCGCGGCGCGCGCCGGCACGGCGACCACGTTCCGGAAAGGCCCCTCGATCGACACCCCGTAGCCGAAGGAGGCGAACCAATCGGCGAGGCGCTCCCCGACCCGCCGGTTCGCCGCGGCCTGACGCCAGAAATGCCGCCGGACCGAGAGCCAGCCGACGTGCTCGCGCAGCTCCTCCTCGTCCACCTCGAGCCTCGCCCGAGGCGCGGGCGCGCTCCCCCTCCGCGTCTCGCTCACCCACATCGCGTCCTCCCTCGTGCCCGTGCGTTTTTTCTTCGACTTACGATGTAAGCTTATGATGTAAGTCGGTATGTCGTCAAGGGCCGCAACCGCCGGGAAGCAGGGTCGCGGCGCGCTCTCCCGCGCGAGCATCCTCGGGGCCGCGCTTGAGCTCGTGGATCGCGAGGGGCTCGCGGCGCTCAGCATGCGCCGCCTCGGCGCGGAGCTCGGCGTCGAGGCGATGTCGCTCTACAACCACGTGCCGAACAAGGCTGCCGTCCTCGACGGCGTCCAGGAGGTGATCCTCGACGCGATGCCGCTCCCGCGCCCAGCGCCCGACTGGGTCGAGGTGCTGCGGGGCACGGCGCGCGCGTTCCGCGGCGTGCTCGCCGCGCATCCGAACGCGCTCCCGCTGTTCGCCTCGCGCCCTCTTTCGACCCCGGCCGCGCTCCGCCACGTCGACTCGGCGCTCGGCGTCCTGCGCGGCGCGGGCTTCGGTCCCGGCGCGTGCGTCAGCGCGTTCCAGGCGCTCACCGCCTTCGTCGTCGGCGATGCGCTCTCGTCGTTCGGCCCGGCTGCCGCCGGCGACGTCTCGGCCCCTCGCTACGACGCGCTGTCTCCCGACGAACTCCCCCACCTGACCGCGGTCCTGGCGGGGCTCCACGGCCACGACGCGCGCCAGGATTTCGAGTTCGGGCTCGACGCCCTGCTCATCGGGCTCCGCGCGAGGGCGAGGGGCGACTGCCAGCCACGCCCGTGACCGGACACGGACGCGGCGCGCCCGGCCACCGCGCGCGAGCGCTCGAGCAGGGAAGCGGGAGCATGGTTAATGAAATACAGACTCTCTTCTTTCTCTGGGTCTTTTGGATTCGCATCATGCCCGCGTGCGATCTGGACACAGGCGATCAAGCCGTGCAGAGTCACGGCATCTCGAAGTCGACCGGAGGACGGTGCAGATGCGCGTAGTTAACACAGGCAGCATCCCCGCGAACGAGTCCCTCAAAGCGGATGAGCGCACCCTGCTGGGGCTGTTCAAGGATATCCGGAAACACGCGGAGCTCTCGGCATTCTTACCGGAGGCATGTCGCCTGTCCCTGAGATGGGTGCGACTCGCCTCCGGTCAGCCGCTCAGGCCTCGTCAGCTCCCCGGCAAAGGCATGATCGTCATCACCGACGGCTCCGGCGAGGTCATCGGGGCCTCGGCCCGGAGGGTCCAGGCGGGAGACGTCGTGCTGGTCCCTCCCGGCGGGCTGCGCGGGTTCGTGGGCGGGGCGCCCGACGGGCTCTCCGCGATATCGATCCACTTCGAGGGAGAGAGCGCCCGCTGGGACACGCCGTGCCTGTGCGCGACGCCCGCCCCGGGCGGCGCGGGCGATGGCCCCGCGGAGGGGGGGGCCACTCCGCTGGATCGCCTCATCGAGGAGAACGAGGCCCACGCGCGAGAGTTCGCCGTCAGCCCCCTGATGCAGCTCATCCGATCCGAGCGCGCCCTCGCGGACGACGTGAAGCGACGGATGCTCGGCGCGCTCCAGATCTGGTCGAACGCGTTCCAGAAGGTCCTGTGTGCCAGGGTCGTGTTCGAGTCGCACCCGGCCGCGATCAAGATCGCCGAGCGTCACCTGGCCGACGAGGTCGGGCACAACCGGAGGCTCGCCCGGATGCACGGCCCGTCGCGCTCGCCGTCCTGGGACCGCGGCATCGCCGCGGCGTCGTCCTGGTTCATCGAGCGGATGGGCTCGGCGTCCAGCGAGGAGCGGACCGTCCTCATTCACTTCGTCATCGAGCGCTGCGCCGACATCCTCCTCAGCGCGGCCCAGCAAATTTTCCCCGACTCGGACTACTTCGCCACGCACGCCGAGGTGGACGCCGAGCACTTCAAGCTCGGGTACGACCTCCTGAAGAGCTTCCCCGGCCTGGACGTCGCCCCGCTCCAGGGCGCGCTGACCGAGGGCTGGCAGATGATGAACCTGATCTGCCAGCGCATCAGCGACATCGCCGAACGCGGCTGCGACGCGACGGCGGATCTCCCGGCGGCCTGGGCCGGCCCCGGCGAGCTCGCCGGCGACTCAGCGCGCGAGCTCGCGGCGCTCGCGATGGCTCCTGCCGCGGAGTGAGCTGCGGACGTCTCGGATGGCGTGAGGAGAAGAGAGGAATCACAGAGAGGCACAGAGAGCACAGAGGAAAGAGATGAGATCATCCTCTCTTCTGTGGTCTCCGTGCCCTCTCCGTGGCTCCTTCTCTTTCATGAGCCCGGAATCGATCCGGGCAGGGCGTCAGCTCGCGGCTTTCACCACGTTGGTGATGCCCTGGACGCTCTTCGCGCTCTTCGCGAGCATCTCTTTCTCTTCCGCGGTCAGCGACAGCTCGACGATCTTCTCGATGCCCTTGCCCCCGAGGATGACCGGAACGCCCATGTAGATGTCCTTGTAGCCGTACTCGCCGTCGAGGTACGCCGCGACGGGGAGCAGCCGCTTCTGGTCGAGCAGGAAGCTCTCGGCCATCGCGACGGCGCTCGAGGCGGGCGCGTAGTAGGCGCTCGTCCCCATGAGCTGGACGATCTCGCCGCCGCCCTTGCGGGTCCTCGCGATGAGGGCGTCGAGCTTCTCCTTGCTGATGAGCTCGGTCGCGCGCACGCCGTTGATCGTGCACGCCGAGGGGATGGGCACCATGTCGTCGCCGTGGCCGCCGAGGACCATCGAGCGCACGTCCTTCACGGACACGTTCGCCTCGCGCGCCAGGAACAGCTGGAAGCGCGCGCTGTCGAGCACGCCCGCCATGCCGAGCACGCGCTCGCGCGGGAAGCCGGTGCGGCGCTTGAACTCGTACACCATCGCGTCGATCGGGTTCGAGATGACGATCACCAGCGCGTTCGGGCAGTGCTCCTTGGCGCCGTCCGCCACGCTGCGGATGATCGGCAGGTTCGTCGCGACAAGGTCGTCGCGGCTCTGGCCCGGCTTGCGCGGGATGCCGGCCGTGATGATGAGGACGTCGGCTCCGGCACAGTCGGCCCAGCTCGAGGTCCCCTTGATCGACGCGTCGTAGCCGAGGACGGCGCCGTTCTGCTCGAGGTCGAGCGCCTTGCCCTTCGCGAAGTCGGCCTTCTGGGGGATGTCGAAGAGCACGACGTCCCCGAGCTCCTTGCGCGCGATGAGGGCCGCGAGCTCCCCGCCGATGTTCCCGGCGCCGATGAGTGCGATCTTCTTTCGGTTTGCCATGGGCGGGCCTTTACCACCCCCCCGGCCGGAGACCAACGGGGGTCCCGGGCGGGGCGCGGAGGGGGAGGAACTCGGCCGGCGTCTACGGAAACCTGTCGACTCGCCCCGCGAGGCCGGGTAAGCCGCGCCCCATGGTCACCGAGGACGATCTGCGCACCGCGCTCGGCAGGGTGCTCGAACGCACCTCGCTCGCGGGCCCCTTCGCCCGCTACGAGGGCAAGGTGCGGGACTGCTACACGACGCCGGACGGCCGGCGCCTGCTCGTCGTCACCGACCGCATCAGCGCCTTCGACCGCGTGCTCGGCACGCTGCCGCTGAAGGGGCAGGTGCTGAACCGGCTCTCCTCCTTCTGGTTCGAGCGCACGCGGGACGTCGCGCCGAACCACATGATCTCCCAGCCCGACCCGAACGTCCTCGAGGCGATCGAGTGCACGCCGCTGCCGGTCGAGATGGTGGTGCGCGCCTACGTGACGGGCGTGACCTCGACAAGCATCTGGACGCACTACACGCGCGGCGAGCGCGTCTTCTGCGGCCACCGGCTCCCCGACGGCCTCCGCAAGAACGAGCGCCTGCCGCGGCCCATCCTGACCCCGAGCACCAAGGCGCCGAAGGGCGGGCACGACCTCTCCGCCTCGCGCGAGGAGATCCTCGCCCTCGGGACGATCGCGCCGGGCGACTTCGACGCCGCCGCCGGGATGGCCCTCGCGCTCTTCGAGCACGGAGCCCGCTTCTGCGCGGATCGGGGGCTCATCCTTGTCGACACAAAGTACGAGTTCGGCAAGGACCGGAACGGGAACATCGTCGTCATCGACGAGATCCACACCCCCGACTCGTCCCGCTTCTGGTTCGCCTCCACCTACGACGAGCGCTTCGCGGCCGGCCAGGACCCGGAGTCCTTCGACAAGGAGTACGTGCGCCGCTGGCTCGCCGCGCGCGGTTTCCAGGGCGACGGGCCGATCCCGCCGATCCCCGACGAGGTCCGGATCGAGGCGTCCCGCCGCTACATCGAGGCGTTCGAGCGGATCACCGGCGCGGCGTTCGTCCCCGACCTCGAGGACCCGGCCGTGCGCATTCCGCGCAACCTTGGAGTGTAGGTGGGCGCGCCCGCGCCCGTGCTAGCGTCGCGAAAAGAGCGCTTGGAGCAAAGCCAGTGAAAGCCGTCGTCACCGTCCGACTGAAGAAAGAGGTCCTCGATCCCCAGGGCGACGCCGTGAAGCGCGCCCTCACCTCGCTCGGGTTCCCCGGCGTGAAGGGGGTGCGCGTGGGCAAGATCATCGAGATCGAGCTCGACCCCTCGCTCGGCAGCGCGCCCGACCTCGAGCAGCGGCTGAAGAAGATGGCGGACGAGATGCTGGCCAACACCGTCATCGAGGACTACGAGGTCACGCTCACGCCGTAGCCTCGCCGCCGCGCGGCGGTTCAGGCCTCGGGCGCGACGAGCTTCTTCGCCCAGAGGATGGCGTCCTTGCGGGCGCGGCCGACGACGAGGTGGCGCGCCAGCACGGCCGAGCGGCGGAAGCCGTTGGCGAGGAGGGCGGCGCACAGCTCCTGGTCGTCCGCGGGGGCGAAGGTGAACGTGCTCACCGCCTTCTCCTCGACGAGGCGATCGCACAGGGCGCCGATGGCCGCCGTCGTGGCGAGCCGCTCCGCCTCGTGGCGCGGCGAGGAGAGGATCTCGAGGAACGAGTTCCCGAAGCACGACTGCATCTCCCACGCCGCGTGGAGGGTGAAGCCGCCCCGCGCGGAGAGCACATAGCCCGTCCGCACGGCGTCGCGCCCGAACGGCTCGAAGCCCGTGAGCGCCCGCCCGGCTCGCTGCGCGACCGCGACGGCCCGCCGCAGCTCGACGGCGCTCGCCGGCGCGATCTTGATCGCGGGCAGCGGCCGCCCCTCGCCCTCCCGGAGCAGCCGCCTCGCGCGGGCGATCGTGCGCTCCGCGAGCAGGACCGCCGGCGAGCCCGCCCTGTCGTCGCCGCCCTCCTCGCTCCGCGAAGGCGACGTCTCGGACACGACCGCCCCGAGGATCCAGGCGTCGCTGCGCTTGTAGAACCCGGGGATCGAGCCTTCCCGGACGAACCCGAGGCGGGTCCAGGTCGGCACCTCGTCGCGCTCGACCAGGGTGTAGATCTTCTCGACCCCCTCGCGCTTGGCGGCCGACAGGACGAAGTTTCGCTTCGACGGGGTCGGCCCCGCCCGGAAGTCGATGATGCGGAGCGTCCGGTGCCGTCGGTTGACCAGGAGACAGAGCGAAACAGCGTCGTTCCGGAACAGGAGCTCGTCGACACCGCTGCTCGACGTCGAAGACAAGTTTCTCGCTGCCATACCCCTCGTGCTCGGCGAAGGCGTGAAGCCTCAGGTCACGCGGTCATTGCAGAATTGCAATTTGCAAATCTGAAATGCCCGTAGCAGCCGGGGCCCACAGCGTCAACGATGTCGGTGAAGCCGGGGAATGGGAAGCGGGGGAGGGTCAGGGGGGAGCGGCGAGCCGGCCTGCGTCGGTCGGCTTGACCCCGAGCGCCACGAGCGACTCCTTGAGCTTGGAGCGCTGGAGGGAGATGCGGGTCGGCATCCCTCCGGAGATCTTGAACGTCTCGAGGAAGTTCACCCCGCTGTCGAAGCGGGCGGCGAAGGTGACGCTGTCGTTGTCGACGACGACGGAGATCGGCGCGCGCTCCTGCCCGATGAGGAGGAGCAGGGTCTTGTCGTAGGGCCCGCCTCGCTGGGAGGCGTCGACGAGGACCAGGCCTGGCTCGATGCGCTCGTAGCGGAGGGCGATCCGGCGGGTCTCGGCTTCCATGGTGGCGAGCTCGGAGCCGGCCTGGTCGATGGGGGTCCAGAGCGACGGGTCGGAGAGGCCTGACGCGAGGTGCCGGACGATGAGGCCGAAGAGGGCCTGGTCGCGGGGGCGGGCGCGGAGGGCGCGGTCCATGCGGGTGGCGGCGGGGCCCGGGACGCCGATGCGGGTATCGATGGCGCGGGCGTCCTCGTCGCAGCCGGGGTAGGGCTCGACGCCGCCGCGCATCCACTTGGCGCCGCTGGCGAGGCCGTCGAAGTCGACGTGGCAGACGAGGGTGTCGACGCGCCCGGCGCGGGCGACGACCTCCGGGGTGATCATCTCGGGGCAGGCGCCGTGCTCGGCCTTGGTCGACAGGACGAAGCGGGGGTCGCCCGCGAAGCGCGCGTGGTGGGCGCTGTCGTGGTGGTCGACCCAGGCGCCGAGCCGCGGCCCGAGCTCCTGGATGAAGGGGAGCGTGACGGTCTCGAAGCTCTTGCCCCCCGCCTCCGAGGCGAAGGCGATGTCGAGCACGGCGACGTTGCCGCGCAGATCGCGGGCGCGCGGGAGCTTGCGGGGGGAGGCGAAGGCGAGATCGAATGCGTGCATGGCGTAGCTCCGGGGGAGGCGGGCAGCGTCCAGCCGGGCTACCCGGCGCGTGCCGCGTCGGGCGCCTTGCTCCATACACCCGAAATGACGGAAGCGCTGCGACGGAGACCTTTCTCGGGCGAGGCCTGAATGATCCGCTAGGATGATCCGACCAACGGCAAGGACGGCCCGGGGCGCCCGGGCGGTCTTGCCGTACGCCGCCGCGCAGGAGGCCGACGGCACCAGAGAGACTCGACAGGAGGGGACCGCGCCCGGGATCGCCTCGAGCGGGACTGCCCGTCTACGTCGGAGGAAGTGGATGAGAAGCGACGTTCTGGGACTTGGTCTTCTGGCTCTTGGGGCGGTGCTCTGCGGTGGAGGGCTCCCGGGAACGCCGGCCATCTCCGAGGCGAGGGCAGAGCCCGCTCAGGTGGCGGTGTCGGCCGCGCAGGTGACGGGGGCAGCCGCGCAGGCGGCGGTGTCGGGACCGACGTGCAAGCTGAAGGGGACGGCGCCGGTGAACAAGGGCGCCCGGCTCCACGACGCGCCGAGCGGCGGCCGGGCGATCGCGAACTTCACCGGCGCGCTGGTCCCGATGACGCTGAGCGCGATCCCGGCGGACCCGTCGGCAGGCCGGGCGAGGCTGAGCACGTCGGAGGGCTCGCCGGCGCTCCGGCTCGACGGCTACATCGCGCCCTCGGACGTCGCGGTGTACACGACGCGCGACATCCCGGTCATCCAGGGGCACATCTGGATCTCGAGCGCGCAGAAGGTGAAGCTCGTCGCGGCCACGGGCGACTCGCTCCGCGCCGAGCTCTCGATCTCCGGGTCCGAGCGGCAGACGGCGAAGGGCTCGGCCGCGTGCGACGCCTTCTCGCTGCAGCGCAGCTCCCCCGTGAAGATGGAGGTCCCCGGCAGCGCCCGCGGCTACCTGATGAAGACGTCGACGATCGAGCTGCTCGATCGCCCGGACGGCGACGTGATCTTCACGCTGAGGATGCTGGAGGGGACGGCCCAGCTCTTCTGGAGCACCGAGGCCAAGTCCGGGTTCGTCCACCTGATGTCGCGGGGCGACCTCACGATCGACGCCTGGGCGCGCCTCAAGGATCTGGAGCCGCTGAAGAAGGGCGAGATCATGGATCAGTACATCCCGCCGACGACCGCGGTGGCCGGCGCGCAGCTCGCGCTCGACAAGGCGCCGCCGATCGTGAAGGCGACGCGGGCGATCCCGGTCCGCGCGCGGCGCGACGTGAAGGAGAAGGCGGTCGGCGAGATCGAGGCCGGCGCGGAGATCTACCTGCTCGAGACGGTGGCGGGCTGGACGAACGTGCTCCCGAAGGCGCTCGGGATGACGCCGCCGGACGAGGGCGGCTTCTGGATCCCCGCCGCCGAGACGCCGAAGTAGCGAGGGCGCGGGCCCGCCGCGGCGCGCGGTGGGCCCGACCGGACGACGCGGCGCAGCGCGGTCGGGCGCACCGTGGCGCCCTGGACGAGGGGCTCAACTCTCGAGAGCCCGGCTGCCCGACGCGACTAGTTCCGCCCGCCAGAAGTCCGGCCAGGGTCGGCCGGACTTCTGCGCCGCTTCGCGGCGGCTTCGCGCGGGCGGCCCTAGTTTTGTTTCCTCGGGGCTCTGCCCCGAACCCCGGCGCCCGCTTCGCGGCCGCCCTAGTTCCGCGCGTCAGCAATCCCTGGCTGGATTTCTGACACGCGGAACTAGGATGGCGCGCATGAGCAGATCGCCGTTTCGTTCCCGGCGGCCTCGCATCGGCGCCGCCGTCGGGGTGATCGCAGCCTCGTCGACCCTCCTCGGCAACGCCGCCGCGCAGGTCGCGCCCGTGGTCCTCCCGCACGCGGCGGGCCAGCAAGCGCTCGCCGTCCGCATCGATCCGGGCGGGATCACCGCCCGCGCCTGTCCTGCGGCTGCCGCGTGCGCGCTCGACGGCGGCAAGGTCCTCGCCGTGCCCTCCGAGGTCGCGCCGCTGCTCGGCAGCGCGCGCGTCGTGCCGATCACGCTGCCCGGCGGCAAGCGCCTCGCGAAGATCGAGGCGCCTGCCGCGGGCAAGCCCGCTTCCGCGAGCGCGCCGGGCGCCGGTAGCGGCAGCTGGGCGATGCTGCTCGCGGCGCCGCTCGCGGGGAAGGGGACGGAGCCGATCGTGCTCTGGAGCGGCTGGACGGGCGTCGCGATCGGCGAGCACGGCGAGGCGCGGAGCGACGCCGTGGTCGTGGAGCCGCTCGGCAGCGGCAGCCGCGTGCTCGTCGGGCAGCTGCGCGAGGACGTGACGATCTGCGGGCGACCTGCGCTGGTCGGGGCGAGCGAGGTCGATCCCCGGACGATGACGCTCGTGAAGGGGGCGAGCTTCCAGAACCTCCCGGCCGAGGAGCGCCGCGCCGCGGGCAAGCTGGCCGCGGAGCGCCGCGAGGCCGACGCGGCGGCGCCCGCCTTCCGGCTGCTGCGCCCGACCGCGGCCTCGAGCGCGGTCGGCAAGCGCTTCGCGGAGATCGCCGACGGCGACCCGAAGACCGCGTGGTCCGAGGGCAAGGTGGGCGCGGGCCGGGGCGAGTTCGTGTCGTTCTCGTCGGCGGACGAGGTCGGGATCACGGGCCTCGGCCTGCGCATCAAGCCGCCCGACGGCGTCGAGGGCGGCGCCGCGCCGCGCACGCTCTTCGTGGCGACGCCCGATCGGCTCTTCCAGGTGAGCCTGCCCGAGGACGCGTGGCTCAAGGATTCCGCCGGCTACGAGGTGAAGCTCCCCGAGGAGATCAGGGCCTCGTGCCTCGCCGTCGTCCTCGACGAGGCGTACGCGCCGCGAGGCGCGGAGGACCGCGGCGCGCCGTCCGCTCCGGAGGTGCGCGTCACGATCGCCGAGGTCACGGCGCGCACGGCGTTCGACGGCCAGGGCCCGGGGACGCTCGTGGGCGCGCTCGCGGGCGGCGGCGAGCGATCCAGGGCGGCGGCGGCGCTGCTCGCGCGCAGCGGACCGGAGGGGATCGATGCGGCGATCGCCGGCTACGACAAGCTCGACGCGGCGGGCAGGCAGCTCGCCCGCGGCGTGATCGACGCGGCGCCGTGCGCGGCGCAGATCCCGTTCTTCACCGCGCGGCTCGCGTCCGGCGCGGCGGCGGCCGCGCGGCCCACGTCCGGCGCGGCGGCGGCCGCGCCTGCGCGCGCCCCCCGCGCCGCGGCGCCCGAGCCGGATCCCGAGCTCCACCACGCGCGCGATCGCATCCGCCGCTGCGGGCGCGCGGCCGCGCCTGCGCTGGCGGAGATCGTGAAGGAGGGCGGAGCCGCGGCCAAGGTGGCGGCGGCGGGGGAGCTCGCGCTCGTGGCGCCGGCGGAGGCGATCCCGGCGCTGCTCGACGCCCTCCCCGGGGCGCGCGGCGCGACGCGGCGCGATCTCAGGGCCGCGCTCGCGCTGGCGTCGCGGAACGGGCGGGCCGCTCCCGTCGTCGAGGAGGAGGTGCAGATGGAAAGGCTCCGCGCCCGTCCGGAGGACACGCAGCTCGATCTGCTGCGCGCGCTCGGGCCGGCGCTCGGGCGGGTGCGAGGCGGCAGCGCGGCGTTCCAGGCGCTCGCGTCCGCGGCTTCCGCGCCCTTCGCGCGGCGTTACCTGCTCCAGGCGCCGGCCGCGGCGCTCGCCCGCGCCGGCGAGGCGTCGGCCGAGGCGTACCTCCGCGCGTCGCTCCGGAAGGACGCGGACCCGCACGTGCGCCTCCGCGCCGCCGAGGTCGCGGCGGAGGTGCCGGCCCTCGCGCCGGACCTGCTCGCGGCGGCCTCCGATCCGGACGTGCGCGTGCGCGAGGCGGCGATCGTGGCGCTCTCGCGCGCGGCCTCCGCCGGCGCGAAGCTGCCCGCGGGCGCGGCCGAGGCGCTCGCGGCGCGGCTCGCCTCGGACCCGTGGACGTTCGTCCGCGGCGGCGCCGCGCTCGCGATCGGCGCGATGCCGGCGACGCTGGCGGGCGACCGGGCGCTCGTCGGGGCGCTCGCCGACCGATCGCCCGAGGTGCGCCGGCACGCGCTCGACGGCCTCGGCGCGCACAGGGCGACCGCGCACATCGAGGCCGTGCGCGACCGGGCGGAGGACAAGGCGGAGGACGTCGAGGTGCGCGCGCGCGCGATCCTCGCGCTCGGGGCGATGTGCGACGCGAGCTCGGTCGACCTGTGGACGCGGCTCGCGCTGCGGGCGAAGGCGCCGATCGGCGAGGGCGATCAGCGGCTCGGCTCGGCGGCCCTCGCGGCGCTCGGGGCGGTGCACCCGGCGGATCTGCCCGCGCGCCTCAAGCCGCTGCTCGACAAGGACACGCCGCACGGCCTGCGCGAGGCGGCGAGGGCCGCGCTCTCCGCGGCGCCGCAGTGCCGCCGGTGAGCCGCGCCGCGCGGCCGGGCTTCCCCCGCGCGGTCGTCGAGCGCACCGGCTGAGCGGCTCACCTCACGCCGCGGCCGGTCCGCCGCGGCAGCACGGCGCGGGCGCGCGCGAGCCACTCCGCGAGCGAGGCGGCGTCCTGGGGCACGGCGTCGAGGTCGGCGTCCTCCGCGACGCGCACCATCGCGGCGCCGTCGCCGGGCATCATGCCCTTCGCCGCGAGCATCGCATGCGCCCGGAGCGGCGACAGCTCCTCGGTCGCCTTCTCGCCGAGGAGCGCCAGGATCCAGCCCTCGAGCGCCGGCACGGCCACGCCGCCGATCACCTCGGGCGGCGAGGACAGGCTCGACGAGACGCGCCGGATGCCCTCCGCGATCGCCTCGCGGCGCGCCGGATCGCGGTCGATGTCGCGAGAGAACGCGAGGACGTCGCACCCTGCCTCCTTCGCGTCGATGGCCGCCCCGAGCACGTGGCGCGTGTCCTCGTGGGCCGCGCCGCGCGCCTGGTACTTCCGGATGCTCTTCCACTCGCGGGCGCCGCCGACGACCCACCCGCTCGGCTGCACGCGCGAGAGCAGCGTGAAGAGCACGCCGGGGTGCTTGTCGGACTGGTAGGCCGGGGCCCCGGCCCGGCTGCCGAGCTCGTTCTCGCCCTCGCCGACGAGGAAGACCCGGGTCCTCTCGAGCGGCTTCATCACGGCCGCGGGCCTCCTCCGAGGAGCGGCGCCTCGTCCGCGCCGTTGGCGTAGCTGAGCCAGAGCTCGCCGAGCGCGTACACCCTCGCCCGGTCCTCGAAGCCCGGCGTGTCCAGGATGCGCGTGGCCCTCATCCCCTGCTCGCCCGCGCGCGTGACGACCGTGACCTCCTCGGGCTGGAGCTCGTTCACGACGAGCGGGCTGTGCGTCGCGAGGAGGACCTGCGTCTTCTCGGAGACGATGCGCAGCGCGCGCATGACGTCGGCGATGCGCGCGGGGTGGAGCCCGTGCTCGGGCTCCTCGACGAGGAGCAGGGGCATCGGATCGAGGTGCGGCAGCGCCGCGAAGGCGAGGTAGTAGAGCATCCCCTCGCTCATCAGCGCCGCCGGCACGACGGCGCCGCCTTCGAGCTTCACCCCGATGGCCTTCGTGGTGGAGCTCGGGTTGGCGAGGTGGAGGCTCCTCACGCTGGGAAAGAGGCGGGTGAGCTCCTCGTTCAGCTCGATGTAGGCCGACAGGTCGCGGCTGATGACGGCATCGTAGAGGGCCGGCAGGCCGGTGCCGCGCTCGTCGGCGAAGCAGAGCGGCCGCCCGTCGGGGATCAGCGGGTGCGGGGCCCTCAGCGCGTCCGGGTCGAGGCGGAGCATCTGCGTGCCGCGCAGCGCCTGGACGATGTCCGGGGCGGGGCGTTCAGGGCTCGGCCCGCCGTTCGCGCCCTCGTCCTCGTCGGCGTCGTCGAGCAAGGAAGGGGGCTCCAGGTCTCTGGGGAACGACGTCGAGCGGACCCGCCCTGCGGCGTCGAGCTCCACGCGCCACGTCGTGCTCGCCGCCGACACCTCGAACACGGCGCCGCCGTGGGCCTTGCTCGCCGGGGCGCCGCGCCCGAGCGGGTCCGGCGCCGGCGCCCCGAGCGCCCGCTCGAGGACGGAGGAGAGGGTCCGGAGCGCGCGCAGCACGGTGCTCTTGCCGCTGTCGTTGGGCCCGATGAGCGCGTGCAGCGGCGTGAGCTCCAGGGTCGCATCCTGGACGCAGCCGTAGCCCTGGATGCGGAGCTGCTCGACGTAGGGTCGGTCCATCGACGTCGACGCCAGCATACCCGCGCGCGCGCTGGCAAGGAACTTGGCCCGTCGCCGCCGACCCCTCTACGCCGCGATCATGCGCCGCCTCCCGTCGATCGCGCTCCTCCTCGTCGCGCTGGCCGTCCCCCTGGCCAGCGGCCTCGGCGCGAGGCCCGCCAGCGCCAGCGTCGCCCATGAGTCGCCTTACACTTTCGAGCAGACCTTCGGTACGGCGCTGCGCCTCGTGCGCGTCGATCTCGGCTTCAAGATCGTCGAGAAGGACGTCTCCAGCGGCTACTTGCTCTTCGAGTACAGGAGCCCGGAGAGCGGCGGCAGGGTGACGCAGGGCGCGATCGAGGTCGTGAACGGCCGCGCCGGCGTGCACGTCGCCGTGCAGCTCCCCGCGATGCCGCAGTACCACGAGCAGGTGCTCCTCGACGCCCTCGTGAAGAAGCTCGCCTCCGAGCACGGCGATCCGCCGAAGAAGGCGCCGCCGCCGCCCGTGGACGCGGGCGCCCCCCCGCCCGTGGACGCGGGCGCTCCTTCGGGGTGAGCGCAGCTCGCCGGCGCGCCGCCCCGGCCGAGCAGCGCTCGCCGCGCGCCTAGCCGCTGCGCCGCACGTACTCGAAGTCGACGGGCTTGCCCTTGAGCCCCTTCGCCGGCGCCGCGATCCAGTTCGCCATCTGCTTCGGATCGAACACGGGCTTCTCCATCAGGCTCCTCACGTACGCCTCGTCGCTCGCGGTCGGCAGCCACGCGTCGCGCCGGCGCTCCCACGCCTCCTTCGAGAGCGGGTCGCCGTCGACGTCGAAGTGGAGCCCCGCGTAGATCCCCGAGCTCCGGTGGAAGCGTCGGCTCGGCAGCCGCAGCCTGAACGGCACGCCCGCCTCCTCGATCACCCGGTTCATCTTGTCGATCCCGCGCTGCGAGTCGCTCACGTACTCGTCGCGCAGCACCTCGTTCATCGCGTTCCGGAGCGGCACCTCCTCGCGCCGCCACCCGGACACCGCGCCGCCCGCCGCCGCCACGGGCACGTCGAGCGCGTAGGCGCCGTCGATCGCCCGGTGATCCTCGTACGACTCCTCCTTCGCCCGGCCCTTCACGCTCGAGGCGAAGAACGACGCGGCGTTCGAGGAGATCTCCCCGCCGAAGAGATCGAGCGACACCGAGTACCAGAGGTTCAGGTACTTCTGCATCGTCGGCAGATCGACGCCGCCCTCGGCGCGCGCGTCCTCGTTCTTGTTGCGCTTCATCAGCTCGCACGTCCGCTGGACGATGCGGAGCAGGCCCGTCTCGCCGACGAACATGTGGTGCGCCTCCTCGGTCAGCATGAACCGCGTCGTGCGCGACAGCGGATCGAAGCCGCTCTCCGCGAGCGCGAGCAGCTGGTACTTGCCGTCGCGATCCGTGAAGTAGGTGAACATGAAGAACGAGAGCCAGTTCGTGCACGGCTCGTTGAAGGCGCCCAGGATCCGCGGCTTGTCCGGGTCGCCGCTCCGCCGCTCCAGGAGCGCCTCCGCCTCTTCCCGGCCGTCGCGGCCGAAGTGGCTTTGCAGGAGGTACACCATCGCCCAGAGATGCCGCCCCTCCTCGACGTTCACCTGGAACAGGTTCCGCAGGTCGTAGACGCTCGGGCAGCTCTGGCCGAGCAGCCGCTGCTGCTCCACGCTCGCCGGCTCCGTGTCCCCCTGCGTCACCACCAGCCGGCGCAGCATGTTCCGGAGCTCCCCGGGCACCTCCTGCCACACCGGCTCGCCCAGGTGATCGCCGAAGCCGATCTTCCGATCGGGCACCCGATCCGCGAGGAAGATGCCCCAGCGGTACTCGGGCATCTTCACGTAGTCGAAGTGCGCCCACCCCTCGTGATCGACGCTGATCGCCGTGCGCAGGTAGATGTCGTCCGCCTGGAAGCCCACGGGCCCCGTCTCCCGCCACCAGTCGATGAACTTCGGCTGCCACGCCTCGAGGGCGCGCTGGAGCTTCTTGTCCGACGCGAGGTCGACGTTGTTCGGGATCCTGTCCGAGTTGATGACTGCGCTCACGTCCGCCTCCAGTCGAATTCGGGGCGCTCCGGGCGCCCGTACATGGTCAGCGCGCCCCGCTGGCCCACCGCGTTGGGGCGCTGGAAGATCCAGTTCTGCCAGGCCGACAGCCGCGAGAAGATCTTCGTCTCCATCGTCTCCGGCCCGCAGAAGCGCAGGCTCGCCTCCATCCCGGTGAGCGCGTCGGGCGACAGGCTCACGCGCTCCTCGATCGCGAGCCGCACCTCGTCATCCCAGTCCATCGCGTCCGGCGCGAAGGTGCAGAGGCCCTCCTCCAGCGCCTCCCCGGCGGACAGGAGGCCCGTCCTCTCCTTCAGCGCGGCCGCGCGCTCCGGCGCGCCCAGGAAGCGCGACGCGAGCCGCGTCAGGCCGTTCGACATCGTCAGCGGACCGAAGCTGAGCGAGCTCAGCGCGATCGTCGCGGCCGATGTGGGCGACGCGTCCTCTCCGCCGTCCAGCATGTAGGACCGGTCTGCCGCGAGGGCGAGCTCGAACAGGCTCCCCGCGAAGCACGAGCCCGGCTCGATCAGCGCGAACACGCTGCGCGCCGTGAGGTCGAGCCGCTTGAGCACGCGCCGCATGTGGAGCAGGACCTCCTTCACGAACCAGTCGTCCCGGCTCGCCCACAGCGCCTCGTCCGCGGCCCGCACCGCGTCCGGAGAGCCGGTCGTCCTCAGGAGGACGAGGCCCACCATCGGGTGGTTGAAGCGGAGATCGAGGAGCGCGTCGTCGAGCTCGCGGAACGCGCGGAGCGCCCACAGGTCCGCGCCGGCCCGGCGCATCCCGGCGGCGTCCGCCGGCCCGTCGCCGTCCGGCCCAAGCACGCGGATCTCCGCCGTCCGCGCGGCGCGGTCGACCTTCAGCGAGACGTGGCGGTAGTCGCAGGTGGACGCGTCGCCGTCCTCGGCGCGCCGCGCCTCGAGCGGCGCGAGCTTCACCCCCGGCCCCGGCCTGTCCGGCGTCGCCGCCGCGAGCTCGGCGGCGCGCTGGGCCACCGCCTGATCGAAGCGGCTCCTCGGGATCGAGCGATCGACGAGGCCCCACTCCTGCGCGCGCTTGCCGCGCACCCCTTCGGCCAGCGTCGAGAACACGTCCGCGAGGTCGCGCCGCACCTTGCGCTTGTCCACGAGCCGCGTGAGCCCCCCCGTGCCCGGCAGCACGGCGAGCAGCGGCGTCTCCGGGAACGAGACGGCGCTGCTCCCGTCGTCGCACAGCAAGATCTCCTCGCACGCGAGGGCGAGCTCGTAGCCGCCGCCCGACGCGACGCCGTTCAGCGCCGCGAGGTAGCGCTGCCCGCTCTCGGAGCACGCCTCCTCGAGCGCGAGCCGCGTCTCGTTCGTGAACTTGCAGAAGTTGACCTTGAACGTGTGCGACGACGACCCGAGCATGTAGATGTTCGCGCCCGCGCAGAAGATCCGCGGCTGAGCGCTCGTCACGACCACCGCCTTCACCTCGGGGTGCTCGAAGCGCAGCCGCTGCACGATGTCGGCGAGCTCGATGTCGACCGCGAGGTCGTAGCTGTTCAGCTTCAGCTGGTAGCCGGGCCGCATCGGCGCGTCCTCGTCGACGTCCATCGCCACGCGCGCGATCGCCCCCTCGAACGAGAGCTTCCAGTGCCGGTAACGGCCCGGCTCGGTCTCGAAGCGGAGGGGCGCGCCCTCGCCGGATGAGCCCTCTTCCCGGGCTCGGGTCTGCGGCTCCGACGCCGCCGAAGGAGCAGAGGTGGTCGCGTCCATACCCGACGAGCCCACCACCGCGACGGGTCTCAGTCAAGCAGTATAGTTCTTGATGACGCGGTTCTCATGAAATATAGTGCATCAAAGAGATGCCGCCCCGCCAGACATCGCCTCGGGAGCGCGTCCAGCAGAGCCAGGGCCCGGAGGCCGTCGCGGACGACGCCGGCGGTGGTGCGTCGCCGATCCTCGCGCACCTCGCCGGGCGGCTCCGGCAGCGTCGCCAGGAGCTCGCGCTCACCCTGCGCGAGCTCGCCGAGCTCGCCGGGGTGAGCGAGCGCTTCCTGGTGCTGCTCGAGAGCGGTCGGGCGAACGTGTCCGTGGTGCGGCTGGAGGACATCGGCCGCGCGCTGCGCACCTCGGCCGCCGCGCTGCTCTCGGCGAGCGAGCTCGTCGAGGAGGAGGCGTCGCGCGGCCCGTCATCGGGCGAGGCGGGGGCGGCCGGCGGGGTGCTCGTCGCGCTGCTCGGCATGCGCGGGGCCGGCAAGACCACGATCGGCGGCCGCGCGGCGGCGCGGCTCGGGGCGCCCTTCCTCGAGCTCGACGGGCTCGTGGCGGCCCGCGCCGGGATGAGCCTCGCGGCCCTGTTCGAGATCCACGGAAACGCGTACTACCGGCGGCTGGAGCGCGAGGAGCTCGCGCGGCTCGCCGACGCGCGCGCCCACGGGATCGTGGCCACGGGCGGCGGCCTGGTGACCGATCCGGCGACCTTCGAGCGGCTGCGGCGCTGCGCGGTGACGGTCTGGCTGCGGGCGAAGCCCGAGGACCACTGGCGCCGCGTGGTCGAGCAGGGGGACGCGCGCCCCATGGCCAACCGGGCCGACGCCATGAAGGAGCTCAGGGCGCTCTTCCAGGCGCGGCGCGCGCTCTATGAGCAGGCTGACTTCGTGGTGGACACGTCGGCGCTCGGACTCGCCCGCTCTGTCGATCGCGTGGTCAAGATCGCTCGTGAAGCTGGTAGAAGGGACGCGACGCGCTCGCCTTGATCTGGGGCGCGCTCCCTCCTTCCATGTCCATGCCGCGCATGAAAATTCTCTTCGTGGTGTCCGAATGCGTCCCCTTCAGCAAGACCGGTGGCCTCGCCGACGTGGCGGGCGCGCTGCCGATCGCGCTTGCCGCAGCTGGCCATGACGTGCGCGTCGTGATGCCGGCCTACCGGGTCGCCAAGCGCTACCTCGCCCGCCAGATCGCGCTCGCCGAGCAGCAGGCCGGGGGCAGCGGGGCGAGCGCCGCGAAGGCCGCCGACACGCCGGCGAGCGCCGCGGCGCAGGGCGAGGACGGGTCGTCTCCGGCGGAGCGCTTCATGCCGCACCGGTTGCCGGAGCCGCTCGGCGTGCCGCTCGGCGGGGGTGAGGCGTGGACCGGCATCTGGGAGACGCGCCTCGATCCCGGGACCCCCGGCGCGCCCCGCGTGTACCTGCTCGAGCACGACGTGTTCTACGATCGCGACGGCATCTACGGGGACGCGCACGGCGAGTTCGGCGACAACCTCGCCCGCTACGGGCTGCTGTCGCGCGGCGCGCTGCAGCTCTGCCATGCCCTCGGCTTCTGGCCGGATGTCGTCCACGTCCACGACTGGCAGACGGCCCTGGTCCCGCTCTACCTCAACGTCCTCGAGCACCGCTCGCCGCTCGCGCGCGCCGCGTCGGTGCTGACGATCCACAACCTCGGCTACCAGGGCTGGTTCAACAAGACGCAGCTCCCCACGACGGGGCTCGGCTGGGATCAGTTCCACAGGTTCTGCCTGGAGGCGTACGACAGCATCAACCTGCTCAAGGCCGGCATCTACAACGCCACGCTCGTCTCCACGGTCTCGCCCAGGTACGCGCAGGAGATCCAGACGTGGGAAGGCGGCGAGGGGCTCGACGGCGTGCTCCGGGATCGCGGCACCGACGTCATCGGCATCCTCAACGGCATCGACGATTCCATCTGGAACCCCGCGACCGATCCCCACATCGCGGCGACGTACTCGGCCGAGGATCTGGGCGACAAGCGCCTCTGCAAGGCGGCGCTCCAGCGCGAGATGGGCCTCGAGGAGCGCCCCGACGTCCCGCTCCTCGGGCTCATCAGCCGCCTGGCGACCCAGAAGGGGATCGACATCCTCGCGGGCGCGCTCGACCATATCCTGTCGCTCGACGTCCAGCTCGTGATCCTCGGCTCCGGCGAGCGCTGGGCCGAGGACCTCTTCTCGCGGATCGCCGGCTCGAGCGATCGCCTCCGTGTCCACGTTGGCATGAACGAGGGGCTCGCCCACCGCATCGAGGCGGGCGCCGACCTCTTCCTCATGCCGTCGCGCTACGAGCCCTGCGGCCTGAACCAGCTCTACAGCCAGCGCTACGGGACGCTGCCGGTCGTGCGCGCCGTCGGCGGCCTCGACGACACGGTCGAGAACAACGTCACGGGCTTCAAGTTCGAGGAGATGTCGTCGATGGCGCTCGGGAACACCGTCGCCTGGGCGGTGCACCTCTACCGCGCCGACCCGGCGTACTTCCGGACGATGCAGCTGCGGGCGATGAAGAAGAACTTCGGCTGGGCGCACGCCGCGCGGCAGTACGAGGCGCTCTACCGCCTCGCCATCTCCCGCCGCACCGGCCGCCCGCTCTGATCGCGCCCGCGCCCCCGGAGGGAGGCGCGGCGCGTTCAGAGCGCGCGGGCGCCGGCGCCTCCCTTCCGGGGAGCGCCGCCCGGGGCGCGCTACTCCTTCTGCGGCGCGTCGGCCGGCGCGTCGGCCGGCGCGGCCGGCTTCGCGGCCCTGGCGGCCTCGCGCGTCGCCGCCTGGCCCTTCGCGATGAGCGAGCGCGAGAGCGCCCGGTGCTTGCCCTCGATCACCGACACGAAGCTCGTGACGACCGGCAGGAACAGGGCGGGCGAGGAGATCCCCTGGCCCGTCAGCTTCGGCTCGGCCGCCTTCACGTCGCGGAGGAAGCCGTCGAGCGCGGGCGTCATGATCTTGGACCACGGGTCGGTCTGGTGGGTCGTGCCGTGGGCCTTGAGCGCTGCCGCCGACGTCTCCACCTTCTGGAGCGCGGTCTTCACCGCCGCGGGGTCGACGTTCTTGCTGGAGAGGATCACCATGAGCGCGCGCGCGTCCTCGAGGGCCGTGATCGCCGCCTTCTGGCCCTCGTCCGCCTTCGCGAGGTCGGGCATGTGCGACGAGTGCCACGCGGACACCACGAGGCCGAGCTTGTCGGAGTGCGCGTCGAGCTTCTGGAAGTCGGCGATGAGCTTCGCGTGGAGCTCCTTGCCCTTCGCGAAGCTGTCCTTCTTGTACTCCTCGCGCTGGTAGTAGTTGGCCGCCGAGGCGATGGTCTTCGCGAGATCGGTCGCGAACGGCGCGTACTCGGCGAGCGCGGTGTCCACGTCCGGCATGGCCGGGTCCTTGAGGCTGAGGGCGACGGTGCAGGCGCGCGCGTTGCGCTCGTGCGGCGCGCGCGCGCTGAAGTTGAACGGCCGGCGGTCGTCCTTGCCGGGCCCGGTCTTGGCGGCGGCGGCGCCGGGCACGGGCGGCTTGGCGGGGAGCAAGCCCTTCGGGGCGTCCCCGGCCTTCGCCTGCTCCTCGGTGCCGAACTTCGGGATCTTCTTCTCGCTGGGCTCGTCCTTGCCGAGGCTCGCGAGGTACGTGTCGCGGGCCTGTTTCAGCGAGAGCGTCCCGAAGTAGCAGACGTCGACGCGGTACTCCTTCAGCGACTGCGGGTCGACCTTCGTGAGCGGCGACACGGGCGTCCGCAGGCTCGCCTTACCCTTGTTCGCCGCCGCGGAGCTTGCCGGCTCCGGCTGGGGAGGAGGCGGGTCCTCCTTGCAGCCGGCGGCGCCGCTGGCAACGAGCACGAGCGCGATGGAACAGAGAGACCTGACGGAAATCATTCGGTGTGCCTCCTCGGCTGGCGCAGAACGGGCGCATCATGCCTAAGCCGGCGGCGCTTGCAACACCGGCCATGGACGGGAACTTGCGGCGCTGGTAGGGAAAACCCCGGCTCGGGCCCCAAACACGCGAGGTCTCTGGGTTCTTCCTGGCGTCCGCTGTGGCTGATGAAACGATCAGGGTCTAAGGTCGGCCGCGTGAAGCTGCGAAGCCTGACCTTGGACGAGCTGACCTTCGACGACGAGCGCTCTTTCCGGCACGTCGCGCTCTACGACGATCTGAAGCAGGTGCTCCGGCGCGACGGGTACCGCTTCCGGGTGCCCGAGGGCGAGGCGAGCTGGGACCGCGTCGTCTTCTTGAACCTGACGTTCTGGAGCCAGAGTGAGCAGGGTGACCTGATCGCCAGCGAGCACGTCGCCGCGGACGTCGTGACGCACGTCGCGTGGCACCACCTCGCCCACCGCGCCCTCACCGCCGCGAGCGCCGGCGCTCCGCCCAGCGCGGAGGCGCTCCTGCTCGCCGAGTCCATCGCGAGCGCCTTCGATCTGTACCTCGTGGGGCGCCTCCTCGGGCACGCTCCGAACGCCGAGTTCCTGGCCACGCAGGTGCCGGCGATGGCCGAGGCGGCCGAGGCGAGTGGGCTCTCCGATGCCGGCTTCGAGGCGCTCCTGGAGAGCGTGTCCGCGGATCCGGAGCGCGCCTTCGAGGACCTGCGCGCCCTGCTCTTCGACGTGACCACGGCGCTCCTGCCCTGCGATCGCCTGAGCCGCGCGGCCGAGATCCTCTCCGGCTTCGACGCGCACCGCTTCGCCCCGCTCCTCCACCACTACGAGCTGTCGAACTGGCTCCTGTCGACCCGCGCTCCCGGGTCCCCGCCCGCCCCCGATCCGGTCGCCCGCGCCGTCGACGCGGCGCTGCGCAGCGCCGCGGTCTCGCTGGAGTGGCTGGAGCAGCGCTGGGTGCGCCCTCCCGCGCCGCTGCCGGTGAGCGCCGAAACGCCCTCCGTATAGGGCGAAACCTCGCGAAGGCTGCGGTGGAGGGGGTGGAGGCCGGAGGCGCCGAGCGGGCGAGCCGGAGAGCGACCGCCCCGGTCAATTGCCAAGAAGATTGCGCGCCCTGACGAGCTGCGCGATTCTCCTCCCACGGTGCAACTCGCCTGCTCTGTCTGCAGGGCCTACGTGGAGATCGGGGTAGGACGCGAGATGCGTCCGTCCCTCCCGTTTGTCTGCAAATCCTGCCGCACGAAGAGCAAGCAGTTGGCGTCTGACCGGGGCGAGCCGCGGTCGTCACCCTCGGTCGTTCCGAGCTCCGCGAGCGGGCGCGACCGGGGCGAACCGCCGGGCGAGCCGGAGCGGGCGAGGCTGTCCTCCGGGCCTGCGCCCGAGAGGGAGCCCGAGCTGCCCGGCGACCTGCTGGACGCCGAGACGACGCTCCCAGGCGCGGGCATCCAGCGCAGGCCAGCGCCCGCGGGCGACCCGGAGCGGCGCGCGGCGTCGGCTCCGCCGGCGCGGAAGCGAGGGCTCACGCTCGCGGAGCGGATCGCGCAGCAGGAGCTGGACGCCGCGCCGGAGTCGAGCCCGAGGGCGCATCGGCTGGATGCGCTCGACGTGGCGGCGGAGGCCTCGCTCGAGCACGCGGTGGTGACGCCGGACGGCGGGCTGGGGCGGCGTGAGGTCCCGATGCGGCCTCGCACGTTCGCCGGCGTCCCCTGGGAGGACTCGCGCCGCGGCGGCGGGGCGGCGCCGTCGACGGGCGGCCGGAGCCCGTCGGCGCTCCCTCCTGCCGACTCCGATCCCGTCTCGATCCAGGATCTCGCGCAGATGCTCTCCCCCGGGGTCGAGCCGCCCTCGCTCTCCTTCGGGTCGGGCGCCGCCGAGGCCGAGCGCGCGAGCCAGCGCGCGCCGGCGCCCGAGGCCGCCGCGAGGCCGCGCGCTGTCGCACGGTCGCCGATCCCGGTCCGGCCGCCGGCGCGGCGAGAGCACCGCGTCACGACGGCGCCGGCGGCGGTGCGACCGCGATCCGCCGCCACCCCGCGCGCGGGCGCCTCCACTCGGCCTATCGCGCCGCCGTCCGAGATGCCGCCGGCGCCGCTGTCCGAGATGCCGCCGGCGCCGCTGTCGATCGACGAGGCCCGGCCGTCGTCTCACCGCTCGTCGCCCGAGCTCCGCCTCCAGGACGTGCAGGCGATGGCGGCGCTCGCCCCGCAGCCTCTGCCGTCCACGCGGCGCGTCCGGTCCGGCCGGGGACCCGCGGACGCCTCCCCGGCGGACCTCGCCCTGCTGGGGTCGCTCTCCCCGCCGCCGGCCGCGAGCCCGCCGCCGATCGCTACTTCGACGCGCGCCCCGGAGGCGTCGCGGCGAGAGCGCGCGAAGCCGACGGCGGCGGAGGCGCAGGGCGCCGCGGAAGGGCTGCGCGAGCAGGGGAGCGACGAGCGGCCCGCGCGCGAGCCGCTGGCGCGCGCGAGCGACGCTCCCAGGGCGACCGGCCGCCCGCCGGGCGACCGGATCAGCCAGAGCGATCTTCGTGGGCGCGCCGGTCGCAAGGAGGACTCGGGTCTGATCGACCTGCGCAGCATGGCGCCGCCGCCTGACGCGGCGGGTGAGGCGCGCCGCAACGAGAGCCGGGCCGACGAGGAGATCCTGAGCATCAGCGGCGGGCTGTTCGAGGGAGCCGCCGCTGAGCGCAGTTCGTCTTCGTCGTTCCCCGAGCAGCCGAGCGAGCCCGACCTCGTGGCCGTCGAGGGGCACACGTCCTCCGAGGATTCCGAGGAAGAGACGCCGGTGCGCACCTCGATCACGGCCAGCTCCCTCGTATCGGAGGGGATGCGCATCCTCTCGACGCCGGCGTGGCGCCAGTACATGGCGATCACCGGCTGGGTGACCGTCGTCTTCATCGTGTTCGGCGCCGCGCTGTACCTCGCGCAGGCCCACGGTCGATCGTCCAGCGCCACGGCGAGCCATCCCGCGCCGGCGAGCAGCGGCGACGCGCTCGCCGCCGCTCCGCCGGAGGCGGCGCCGCCGTTGCCGGCTGCACCTGCCCCTGCCGACCAGGCCGCCGACCGCGAGCCGTCCCTCGATGACGAGCCGATCGCGGATCTGCCGGCCGTCGCCCCCGGCCTCGTGGAGGAGGCGCCGGTCGCCTCCGCCGTCTCGACGGGCGAGCCGGCCGCGCCGACCCCCCCCGAGCCGGCGCAGGCGCGCGCTGCACCGCGGCCGACGCCTCCGCCGAGCGCCGCGCCGGCGGCGAGCGTCGTGCTCGCGGCGGGCACCGCGCCGGCGGCGAGCGCCGCGCCGGCGGCGAGCGCCGCGCCGGCGGCGGGCACCGCGCCGGAGGCCAGCGCCGGCCCGCGTATCGGCGAGGAGGCTCAGGCGGCCGAGAAGCCAGCCCGGGACGCGGCGGCGTCCGCGCCCGAGCGCTCAAAGCCGGCGGCCAAGCCGCCGACGGCGGCCTCGCCGCTCCTGCCGGCGAAGGACGAGCCCGCCCGCTTCGATCAGAGCGCGGCGACCAGCGCCCTCGCGTCCGCGGCCGCGGCCGCGGCCGGCTGCACCGGCGAGGGGCTCACGGGCACGGCCCGCGTGGCCGTCACCTTCTCGCCCTCGGGCAAGACCATGTCGGCGCGCGTGGAAGGGGGCGATCTCGTCGGGACCGCCACCGCCGCGTGCATCGCCGCCGCGTTTCGCAGCGCCACGGTGCCGCCTTTCGAGGGGATCCCGGTCACCGTCATGAAGCAAGTGAAGATCCGCTGACGACGGGCCGAAAGCTTTCTATCCTCCCGCCGCTGTGCTGGTCGCGCTTCGGGTCAAGAACTTCATTCTGATGGATGCTCTCGAGCTCCGGCTCGAGCCTGGCTTCAACGTGCTCACCGGCGAGACGGGCGCGGGCAAGTCCATCGTCGTGGGCGCGCTCTCGCTGGTCCTCGGCGGCCGCGCGAGCGCGGAGCAGGTCCGCCCCGGCGCGGACGACGCCGAGATCGAGGCGCTCTTCGACGTGCGCAGCTCGGATCGCGCGATGGCGATGCTGGACGCCGCCGGCATCGCGAGCGACGGCGAGATCGTGATCCGCCGCGTGATCCAGGCGACCGGCCGTTCGCGCGCCTACCTGAACGGCCGCCTCTGCACCGCGGGCGAGCTCCAGGCGTTCGCCCCGGAGCTCGCCGACGTCGCCTCGCAGCACGAGAGCGTCGCGCTCACCGACCCGTCGACGCACCTCGGGTACCTCGATCGTTTCGGCCGCCTGGTGCCGGCGCGCAGCGAGCTCGCGGCGGACGTCAGCGAGCTCGAGGCGCTCACCGCCCAGCTCAGGGCCGCCCGCGAGCTGGAGCGCGGCCGCGCCGAGCGCGAGGCGTTCCTCTCCTTCCAGCTCCAGGCCATCGACGCGCTCTCGCCGCGCCCCGGCGAGCTCGCCGATCTCGCGGCCGAGCGCAACCGGCTCCGCCACGCGGGCCGCCTGCACGACATCACGCGTCGCGCGGCGTCCCGCCTCGATCAAGGGGACGACGCGATGTGCGACGAGCTCGCGCGCCTCGCCTCGGAGCTCCGGGCCGCCGCGGAGATCGACCCCGCCCTCGACGACGTAGCCCGCGCCGTCGACGGCTGCTGGACGGAGCTCAGCGAGGCGGCCCGCCAGATCGGCCGCTACGCCGAGCGCGCGGAGGCCGATCCGGATCGCCTCTCCGAGATCGAGGATCGCATGTACCGCCTCGAGGGCCTGCTCCGGCAGCACGGCCCCACGCTCGACGACGTGCTCGCCGCGCGGGCGCGCCTCGCGGCCGAGCTCGGGCACCTCTCGGGGGTCGAGAGCCACGTCGCGGAGCTCGAGCGGCGGCGCGACGCCCTGCTCGCCGTCGCCGCCGATCGCGCCCGCAGGCTGTCGGCGAAGCGGCGGAAGGCCGGCGAGAAGCTCGGCGCCGCGATCTCGACGGAGCTCGCTGACCTCGGCATGGGCGGCGCGCGGGTGGTCGTGGACATCGAGCCGCACGGCGGCGACCGCGCCGCGCTGGTGGTCGACGGCGCCCGCCTCGGCCAGGACGGGATCGACCGCGTCGAGTTCCTCATCTCGCCCAACAAGGGGATCGAGCCTCGCCCCTTGCGCCGCATCGCCTCGGGCGGCGAGCTGTCGCGCGCGTTGCTCGCGCTCAAGCGCGTGCTCGCGGAGTGCGGGCCGGCGGGGCTCTACGTCTTCGACGAGGTCGACAGCGGCGTCGGCGGCGCCGTCGCCGACAAGATCGGGCGCGCGATCGGCGACGTGGCGCGCCACCACCAGGTGCTGTGCATCACCCACCTGGCGCCCATCGCGGCGTTCGCCAGCGCGCACTTCGTCGTCGCCAAGGAGAACGCGGGCGGCATCGCGAAGAGCTCGGTCTCGCGCGTCGACAAGAAGGACCGCATCGCCGAGGTCGCACGGATGCTGTCGGGCGCGAAGGTCACGGGCGCGTCGCTCCGGGCCGCGACGGAGCTCATCGAGGCGGCGCGCCTCTAGCGCGGCGGTCGTACCCGAGGCGGGGCCGGCGCGGATCCGCCGCGCGGCGCGGATCCGCCGCGCGGCGCGGATCAGCTCCGCGCGAGCGCGTAGTCGTTCAGATCGACGCGGACCATGTCCTTGAGCCAGGGGTGCACCGTGATCGCGGTGCGGTACAGCCCCTGGGCGATGCGCCGGTAGCTCGTGTGCCCCTGCTTCGCCGAGCGGAGCTCGATGACGTGGAAGAGCTCGCGCAGGTTCAGCGTCCAGAGGGTCCTCACGCGGAAGCCGAGCGGCACCGCGTACTGCGCCTCCAGGGGGTAGCGCTCCTCCATGGCGTGCCAGGCGTCGCGCGCCGCGAGCATCGCGTCCTGGTAGGCCTCGGCGTAGCCGAGCTCCGACAGGGCCTGCGGCGTCTCGAAGCCGAGGCGGCAGGTGAGCCGCTGCGTCGCGGGCGTCAGCATCCGGTGGCGCTGCAGGTCGCGGTACGCGCCGTAGTCGAGCATCAGCTCGAAGGTGATCGTCGACGCCTCGAACGCGCGCGGCGGCGCGTCGTACGGGCCGCGCTTCTCGCACGCCGCCTGCGCGATGGCGATGAGCTCCGGCAGCGTCGCGCGGCGGAGCGCGTCGCCCAGGTTGTAGGCGTGCGCGCCCGGGTCGCTGCCCTCGTACGCCAGCGCGAGCGCGATGCGCTCCAGCGCGTCCTTGTCGTAGCGCACGAGCCGGACGGGTTGGTTTATCACCATCGTCGCGCTCGCGCCCTCCTCCGGCGGCGTGTAGACCCGCTTCATCGCCGCGGCGACGGTGGCTTGCAGCCCCTTCCGGAGCTCGTTCGGCGCGGCGTACTTCACCAGCGTCGGGGTCACGGCGAGCGCCGCCGCGTGCATGTCGCGGGCGACCCTGCGCACCTCCTCGAGCGGGTGCGACATCATCTTCGTGAGCAGGATCTCGAGCGCCCTCGCGTTCGCGGTGAGGCCGATGTTCGTCCGCGTCCCCGCCGGCAGGAGGCCGCGCAGCAGATCGCACGCCTGCGAGCGCAGCGCTCCCCTGTAGGCGGCGTCCGACATCTTCTCGGGCTTCGGCTCGCGCGTGCTCAGCCGCTCGGTCACCTTCGGGACCAGGTCGAGGTAGGTCGCGAAGAGCCGCTCGCTGGAGGCCTGGTACCTCGCGCTGTCCTTCGCGTCGAGCTCCGGCAGGTCGACGAACGAGTGCTGATCGAAGACGACGTAGCGCGTGCTCTTCTCCGTGTACGAGCCGAGCCTCAGGTCCTCGATCGTCTTGGAGGCGACGATGCTCACGTTCTCGATCGCGAGGTGCACAACGGCGTGCTCTGCGACCGACGCGTGGCCGTAGCCGACGACCCACTTCTCGTGGAAGCTCCGCGCCTTGTCTGACGCGAACGCGAGCCCCCGGCGCGGCCGGTCGTCGGCTTCTGGGGCCACGTCGAGCTCCTGGTCGCCGAGCAGGCGTGCCAGGTTGGTGCGCAGATCATCGCGGCTGCGCGAGTAGTACGCGAACAGGACGGCGATGACTTCTTCCGGCAGACCCGACAGCGAGAACACGTCAGCCGTCAGGCTCGACACATACGGCGCGATTCTGGCACGCGACGCTTCGTCCAAGGCCATGCCCTGCTTCTACCCCTAATCCTCGGCCGATCGGTCGACAAAACTCCGTTCCGATCGATGGCGCCGGTCCACCTCGGCCCTCCTGGTCGGGCCCGGCCGGCGCGCGCCGCCCGACGCGGCGCGCCCTGCCTGCGTGCGGCGCACAGCGCCGGCGCGCGCCGCGCCTCAGAGCGCCCGCGCCGCGGAGACGGCGAACGGATCCGGGAAGATCTCGCTGTTCGCGAGCGGCCGGCTGCGCCGGGTCAGCACCTCGCAGCCGGTCCTCGTGACGACGATCGTGTGCTCGAACTGCGCCGACAGCGAGCGATCGGCGGTCAGCGCGGTCCACTTGTCTTCCAGGACCTCGACCTCGTAGGTGCCGATGTTGATCATCGGCTCGATCGTGAAGCACATGCCGGCGCGGAGGCGGGTGCCGCTGCCGTACTTGCCCACGTGCGAGACCTGCGGCGCCTCGTGGAAGCGCCGCCCGATGCCGTGGCCGACGAAGGCCCTCACCACCGAGCACCCCTCGGCCTCGGCGAACTCCTGGATGGCGGCCCCGATATCGCCGAGGCGCGCCCCGTCCCGGACCTGCGCGATGCCGAGCTGCAGGCTGCGCCGCGACACCTCGGTCACGTGCTTCGCCTCGGGCGACGGCTTGCCGATGTAGAAGGTCGCGGAGGTGTCCCCGTAGAAGCCGTTGTAGATGGTGGTGACGTCGACGTTGATGATGTCGCCCGGCTCGAGGACGCGGTCGCACGGGATGCCGTGGCAGACCACCTCGTTGATCGACGTGCAGACGCTCTTCGGGAACCCGTGGTAGTTGAGCGGCGCGGGATAGCCGCCGCGCCGGATCGTGTCCTCGTGGACGAAGGTGTTGATGTCCTCGGTGGTGATGCCGGCGCGGATCATCTCGCCCACCGCGAGGAGCGTCTCGGCCGCCATCTGGCTGGCTACCCGCAGTGCGTCGACTTCTTTGACCGTCTTGATGCTCACGTTGCTCACGGCGCAGACAGCTCCCCGAGGACGACGGCCTCCTTGACGGCCGCGGCGACCTCCGCTGTATCAGGTGAAAGGTGCCAGTGGATCTCCGGCTCGTCGTCCTCGCCGGCGAAGCGCCGGATGAAGGCGATGAAGGTGAGCCCGCGGAGCCGCGCGTCGACCGCCTTGGCGATGCCGAACGCGCGGCTGGTCGGGCGGATGTGGAGCTCGAACGTCCGATCCGGCACCCTGGGTGTGGCCAGGGGAGGGTAGCCGACCTGGATCCCGAGGTGATAGGTGCTCTGTTCTCCGATCGTGTCGACGGTCACCGTGCTCACGCGGACCCGCGCGACCACGTCGGCTGTCTGCGCCCTCTCCCGGAGGAAGGGGTCGGATCGGGGCGAGGGGCCGTCCAGCGAGAAGCCCACGGCGGCAGGCTCGATGTTGTCGTCGAAGACGTCGCGCGCATGCCCCTCCCACGCGACCGCCCCGCCCTGAGGGTCGACGGACGTCGCGGGGCGCCCCTGGCCGGCGACGCAGCCGCCAGCGGGGCCAACGGTCGCCAGCGCGGCGAGCGCGAGGCGAAGGGGAGCGGCACCGGCGGCAGGGATCATCCTTGGGACCGGAGCTCGTAGCACGTCGCCTGGCCTCTGTCAGGACCCGGCACACATCGGTTGCCCCCTGTTACAAGCTGTTACAAACGCTTACCCGCGCCTACGCCCGCTGTTGAGGCCGATTTCCCCCTCGTCGCCCGCGGCCGCTCTTCCGCCTCTGCGCTCCGCGCGCCCGGCGTTCGTCCTTCACCGGCTCCACCGGACCGGCTCCATCGATCCGGCCGAGCCGCCGTCCAACGTCGGCGGTTGGCCCCGGTCGGCGGGGATCCTATTCTCCCGTCCTACCGCTGGTGCTAGCGTTCCCCGGCTTGCCGGGCGGGGTTTCTAACTTTTGCGATTGCAGAGCGCGCAGGGACAGCGCCTGCGCCGGCTGGAGGAAGAACATGAAAGCGAAGAGGCTCCTGGGAGCAGCGTTGGCCGTCGGGCTGGGCCTTGCGGCGATCGCGAGCACGACCGAGATCGCTGCCCAGCCGAAGAAGGAGAAGAGCGGGGCACCTGCCCGGCCCGCCGAGCCGCCGGCGACGAGGAAGACGATCGCGCTGACCCCTCCGGGGATCGCGTGGGGGATGAGCACGAAGCAGGTCGCGGCCGTGATCGACAAGATGCTCGATGCGGCGTACGTGCCGCGTTACAAGGCGACGTCGCCCGGCGTGAAGATGAGGGCGCTCGACGCCGAGCTCGCCGAGGAGAAGAGCGCGTTCCGCCGCAGCCGCATCGACTTCGGCAAGCTGCCGACGGGGGTGGACGCGACGCCGCTCAAGAGCGAGTACACCTACCTCAACAGGGAATCGATGATGACGCTGACCCGCGACAGCGGGAAGCGGTACTTCTTCTTCATCCAGGACAAGCTCTGGAAGATCATCGACGAGCACGCGCTGGGCGAGGGCAACGCGCGCGGCAAGGACTACCAGTCCGCCGTCGTCAAGCTCTCGACGACGTTCGGGTTGCCTGGGCGCGTGATCCCGCCCGAGCCGGAGAAGGGCCGCTACGTCACCGAGGTCGACTGGAAGGACGCGGCCACGCACTTCCGCGCGATCGAGCGCAGCGAGGGCGAGATCGCGTTCGCCTACGAGGATCTGGTGACGCTCAGCAGCCTCGAGTCGCTCCGTCCCAACAAGCCGGTCGACGCGAACGCCATCGATCCCGCCGTCGCCTCCGCCGTCCGCAAGGAGGAGCCCCCTCCGGGCCCCCCTCCCACCGACAAGCCCGGCAAGAAGAAGTAGCCCCGTCTCCCGCCCCCGACCCACGGCGCCGCGCCCGCGGCGCTCTCCGCTCCCGACCCATGGCGCCGCGCCCGCGGCGCTCTCGCTCTCGACCCACAGAGCCACGCTCGCGGCGCGGACCCGCACAGGAGACGGGCCCAGATCGGCGTTTTCGGCGCGGAGGCGTACTTCTGTACGCCGAGCACCGAAAACGTCGAGATGGGCCCGTATCCGAAGCGGGTCCGCGCCTCAAGAAATGAGGGAGGCGCCGTCGGGGACGCGCATTCCGTTGGTCACGACGACCCGCGCAGATGGCGCGACCGCGAGCACCGCCGGCTCGATCACCGCGCGCGCGGTGAGCATGGCTCCGGGACAGCCCGAGCATGCGCCGGCCAGGTGGAGCGTCAGGTGGTCGGGCTCGACGGCCACGATGTAGAGCTCACCGCCGTCGGCTCGGACGAGCGGCGCGATGACCTCGCGGCAAACCTTGAGAAGCTGATCGATGGAAGCCGGCATGGGGGGGTGAGCTCGGCAGCGCGAGCCAGGCGCGAGCCTAGCACGGCAGCGCTCGATCGGGAGATCGGCCCCACCTCGCTGTCGGCTGTCACGGCGCCGAGGCCGCGGCCGGGGGCCCGCGCTCGTCTCGACGCTCAGGGTCGACGCTCAGGGTCGACGCTCAGGGCCTCGCGCTCAGAGCGTCGAGCTGAGCGCGGCGACGCCCGCGTCGGCGGCGAGCTCCGGCGTGCGCTGCGCCGCGGCGCCGAAGGTGCGCCCGGCGATCTCGAGCGTCCCGCTCCACGGACCCGAGGCGGTCTTCGCCGGCAGGTCGAGCTTCTCGAGCGCCTCGGTGTTGACATCGGGCGTCTCCGGTCCGCCGTACGCCTTCCCGCCCTTCCACACGAAGACATAGAGCAGCGGCGTCGCCTTCAGGCCGTCGCGCTTGGCGATCTCGGCGACCTCCCGCTTGGCCGCCTCTTGCAGCCGGTACGCGTAGGCGCGGAACGACCAGCCCGTGACGAAGAGGCCCTTGAGCTCGCCGTCGCTCGCCTTGACCGGATGCGCGGCGACCCACTGGAGATCGGGGCCATTCCTGACGCCGCGCATCTCCTGCATCTCCCCGAACGCCTCGACCAGCCCGCTGTCCGGCGCCAGCACCTTCCTGAGCTCGGGGAACGAGGCCAGGACGGACCTGTTGGCGAGCATGTCCGGATCGGTCTCGCTGCGCAGCACCGTGCCGCTCGGATCGGCGAACGAGAAGAAGGTGCTCTTCGCGAAACCGAGCTCCTTGACCGAGGCGCGCGTGCCCGCGATCGCCCGCTGGAGCCCGAGCAAATTCGCGCCCGGGTCGGTGTCCACCAGCGTCGCGAGCGTCTGCGAGCCCACGGGGAGGCCCGTCCGCACCTGGCCGACGTCCTCCGCGACGATCGGAGCGAGCTTGGCGCAGAGCTCCGCGGCCTGCTTCTGCGACGTCTTGCCGTCGTCCTGACACGCGCTCACGAGGGCGGCGACCAGCGCACAGGTGAGCACGACGGGCTTGCTTTCGCTTCGCGCGAAGGTTGAAGAGCGCATCATCGGGAACGACTCTCCACGGGGAGCGGTGTTCCGTCGGCCAGGACCATCGCGCCTCAAAGGGTTTCCGGGGTTACAAAGACGATCTCGATCCGCGCGTTGCGAGCGCGCTCGCTGCCGCCCGGGTCGACGACTGGGGCCGCGGAGCCCGCGAGGAACGGCGCGATCTGCGGGGTCGCGGGGGCCCCGGCGGCGTTCGCGCCCTGCGCCGGATCGAGGGCACGGACGACGGCATCGGCCCGTGCGGTCCACGCGGGCTCTTCCCTGGCGCTGATGTCCCGGTCCGTGTGCACGACCACGGCCACGGGGAACGAGGGGTGCGCGGCGGCGACCCGCGAGAGATCGCGGAGGCGCGCCTCGCCGGCTTTCGTGAGGGCGTTGCCGGCGAACAGGCCCCGGAGCGTGACCGCGATGCCGCGATCGTCGCGAACGGGCGACCAGGTGCCCGCGGCCGAGAGCTCTGCGAGCAGCGCGTCGCCGGCGCCGGGCGCGCGGGTCACCGGCGTGGCGGCGCGGCGCGCGGCGGTCAGCGCGGCGAGGCAGCCTGCACGCGCGCGGGAGGCCTGGTCGATCGGCGCCGGGATGGCGCGGGCAGAGCCGCCGGCCTCCGCGAGATCCGCGTCGAGCTTCTTGATCGCGGCGGTCGCCTCCTCGAGCTGCGCCGCAAGGTTGCCGCGGCCGGGCTGCGCGCTGCTGGGCTGCGCGGCGCCGGCGGGCTGCGCGCTGCTGGGCTGCGCGGCGCCGGCGGGTTGCGCGCTGCTGGGCTGCGCGGCGCCGGCGGGCTGCGCGCTGCTGGGCTGCGCGGCGCCGGCGGGCTGCGTGTTGCTCGGCGGCCCCGACGCGGCCAGGAGGCGCGCCGCACCGCACAGAAGGCGGGCCTGGAGCGCGAGCGAGCGCGCCGCGGCGAGGCGCGCCTTCTCGCGATCCGCGTCGGCCTTGCCCGACGGGACCACGGGCTGCGCGTCGCGCGCGACCTTGATCCGCATGTCGAGCGCGTCGACCTCGGCCGCGACGCGCGCCTGCTCGGCCTCGAGGCCCGCGAGGGACGCCTCGCCGGCCGAGCTCTGCGCCTTCGCCTCGGTCTCGGCCGCCTCGGCCCGGGCCACCCGCGACAGCGCGTGCGCGCGCGCGTGCGCGGCGACCGCCTGCTCGCCGAGGATCTGCGCCCCGGAGTGATCCTTGCTGTCGAGCGCGGCGAGCGCGTCGCCACGGAGCTTCTCCGCCCGGGCGAACGCGCCCGGCGCGTACCGCTTCGACTCGGCTGCGGCCGCCCCGGCGCGGACGTGATCGAGCTCATCGAGCACCACGGGCCGCGGGATCGGCGCGCACGCGCCGAGGAGCACCCCCGCGACGGCGACGGTTGCGAGGCGGCGCGCGCTCAAGGCGTCCCCTCCTTGCTCGCCGGAGCCGCCGCCTTGCCCGCGTTCCCGCTGCCCTTCGCGGCGGCGGGCGGCCGTTGAGCCCCCGGCGTTCCCCCCCTGCCAGCCGCCTTCTTGCCGGCCTCGATCCGCTGCGCTTCCACGCTGCTCGCCGCCCTGGTCGCCTCGCGCGCCTCGGCCTCGATCCGATCGAGCTCCGCCGCGGCGCGGCCACGCCGCGCCTGCGTCTCCTCGAGCAGCGCGCGTGCCCGCTCGAGCTTCGTCTCGACCTCGCGCGCCCGCTTCGCCGCCTCCACCGCCGCGGCCTCCGCCGCCGCGGCCCGCAGCAGCGTCCTCGCTGTTTCCGCCCACTCGAGGGCCACCGCGTCGAGCCGCCGCGCGTTCGTCGCGTCGCCCGCCGCGCGCGCGCCGTGCGCGCGCTGGAGCGCCTGCTTCGCCTGCGCTACCGGCTCGCCCACGACCTTCGCGTCGCCCTTCGCCGGTCCTCTCGCCTGGGCCGGCTCGTCGCGCGGCGCCCCGCCGGCGGCCTCCTCGCCGTCGGCGGCCTTCTCGCCTCCAGCGGCCTTCTCGTCGGCGGTGGGTGAGGGCGCCGTCGCGACGCGCCCCTCGATCTCGTGGAGGATCTGCGCCGCCTTGGCGCCGTCACCGGGCGGCGGCGCGGGCACCGTGGCGAGCGGCCTCTCTCCTTCGCCGTGCGCCAGGGCGTCGCCGCCGCCGAGCGAGGCCGCGAGGGCGAGGAGCAGCGCTTGGCTCGACCGGCGCCGCCGCGCGTCGCAGAGCATGGGGCGGGAACGCACGTCCGCCAGGTAGCAAACAGGGCCTCCGCGAGCAAGCGCGGCGGGCCCTCCGCGCGCCGCCCGCGAACGCCGCGCGGAGAACGCGGGCCGCTCGCGCGTCAGTTCGGCAGGAAATTGCGGATGGCCCAGTCGATCTGCTGCTTGTGGCGCTCGACCAGCTCCTTCCTGCCGCCTGCCTCGTGGAGGAAGACGCGATCTTCGTTGACGAAGACGGCGAGGTAATAGAGGTGCGCCTCCTTGCCCTCGTCGTGCCCGAAGCGCAGCTGGACGCCCGGCAGGCCGTTCCGGCTCTTCACGTCGGCCTTGCCGAGCAGCGCGTAGCCGCCGCCCTCGCGCAGCCGCTTCTCGACCACGCGCGACCAGAACGCGAGGTCGCCCTCCGGCTCGTTCTCGAAGGCGCGGATCCCGAGCACCAGCCCCTCGGCGGTTGTCGCGCGGTACTCCTCGTCGCCGTAGCGATCCCCGAGGTCGACGAAGCCCGGCGGGGTCGCGGGCACGAAGGGCCGGCCGCAGCCGAGCGGCGCCGCGGCGGCGGCGGCGAGCGAGGCGATGAGGACGAAGGCGTGGCGAAGGGAGTGGATCATCGGAAGCGCCCCGGTCACAGGTTGAGGAGCCGCGAGAGGCCGAGCTCGTTGAGCCAGTCGATCGGGAGCCGCGGGCCCGACGGGGTGATGGTCTCCGTCGAGCGCGACTGGAAGGAGACGGTGAGGGTCGAGAACGCGACCCGATCGCGCAGGAACTTGAGGCGCCCCTCGAGGCGCTCGAGCTCGCCGGCGACGCGCGCGAGCTCGCGCTCCAGCTGGATCGACTCCTCGACCTTGGCGGCCTTCTCGAGGAGCTTCTCCAGGCGATCGCGCACGGCCCGCGCGTTCCGGATGCGGATGCCAAGATCGAAGAACTCCTCGGTGACGTCCTCCGCGACCACGTTGCGCTGGAGGACGTCGCCGAGGCCCTCGAGGCGCTTCAGCGCCTCGTCGAACCGGGCGGCGGGGATGCGGATGGTGATCGTCCGGTCGTCGCGGCGGGCGAGGAAGCCGCCGAGGTCCCGGGCGAGCGCCTCGACCTTGCCGAGCGACGCGCCCACCTCGAACACCGCCATCGCGATCTGCGCCGTGTAGATGAGGAGGGGCGCGGGCGCGGCGCTCGTCTCGGCGGTGCCCTGGTGCGCGCCCTGCGCGGCAGCGCCGGCCGGCGTCGCCGCCGGCTGCGGCGCAGGGCCCGTCGGCGCGGGCCGGGCGGCCGAGGGCTGCGCAGGGGGCACGGGCCCGGGCGACGGAGGCGCCGCCTTGGCGAGCGCGACCGTGCTCGCCGACGCGTCGAAGTCGACCGACTCCTCGATCGACGACTCGCCGCTGTTCCTCTCGGCGCGGGGCGGCTCCATCCCCGGGGTCGGATCCTGCGGCGGGAGCGGGGCCGGCGTCTGCGTCGCCACGGACATCGGCGCGCCCCTCGCGTACATCGGCGCGCTCGCGGCGTAGCCCTCGGTGGAGCGGCTGGATGCGCAGGCGGCAGGGCCTGCGAGCAAGGCAAGGAGTGCCCAGGAGGGCAGCGTTCTTCGCATGGTTCCTCGGAGCGTGGAGCCGGTGACAGGCGCAGAACGCGCTGCCTCGATCGACCTTACACCCTTGGCGGCGAGCGCCTCCCGGCGGGGCCTCGGCGCAAATCAACTGGCGGCGAGCGCCTCCGTGCGGGGCCTCGGCGCAAGCCGACTGGCGGCGAGCGCCGCCTGGCGGCATATCTACGTAAGCCAGCTTGCTCGCGCTCTCCGCCTGGCACCACCTGGGCGTAAGACGTCTTACCGCGATCCGTCACGAGCCGCTCCGCGCTTCGGGTTCCACCTCGGGCGGGGTCTACGCCGCGCCGGGGCCGCGAACGCGGCGCAGCTGGCGCGCCCAGTACGAGACGCCCGCCGCCGCGCCCACGAGCGCCGCCGCGGCGAGCATGGCGGAGAGCGCCGCGGGGAGCGCGATCGCGCTGAAGACCGCCGCGAACTGCACCGCCGTGGCGAGCTTGCCCGGGATGTTGGCGCTCGCGGTCGAGAGGCGCGCGCCGCGGAAGCGGCGGCTCACCGCGATCCAGAGCGCGAGCGGCAGCTCGAGGAGCTCGCGGGCGAGCAGCGCCGGGATGCCCCAGAGAGGGAGCACGCCGCCGTGGAGGAGCGTGCCGACCACGGCCAGCGCGAACACCTTGTCCGCGATCGGGTCGACGATCGCCCCGGTGCGGGTCACCTGACCCGAGCGGCGGGCCAGCCAGCCGTCCAGCACGTCGGTGAGCCCCGCGCAGCAGAGGACGCCGAGCGCGAGCGTGGGCCGCGTGGCCACGAACGGGAACAGCACCGCGAGCGGCAGCCGGGCCAGGCTCATGAGGTTCGGCGGGAGCACAAGCTCGCGAGCAGACAGGGTCGACATGCGAGGAACTCCATGCGTCGCAGTGGCCGGGGAGTCCTGGCCCACGTCGAGCGCGATCAAGCCCGCAGCGCCCGCGCCGGCAGCCGCCGGCGCGCCCTAGAAGAGACGCTCGCGCAGGATCAGCTGGCCACGCGCACGGTGAGCACCGGGACGCTGCTCTTGCGGATCACCTGCTGGGCGACGCTCCCGAGGAAGAGCTGCGAGAGCCCGCGGCGGCCGTGCGTCCCCATGACGATCATCGCCGCCCGCTGCTCCTCGGCGGCAGCCAGGATCTCGGTCGCCGGGTCGCCCTCGCGCAGCGCCGTCTCCAGCCCTCCTGTCTGCGCCGAGAGCTGCTGGATCGCGCGCGAGGCGGCGGCGCTCACCTCGGCGTGGAACCCGGGCATCAGCGTCGGTTCGAGCCCCGGGTACGTGTAGACCGGGAGCTGGTAGACGTGCAGCAGCACGACCTTGTGCCCGAGCCTCGCGCCGAGATCCTTCGCGAGCTCGACGGCCTTCATCGAGGCCGCCTCGAAGTCGACGGGGACCAGTATCACGTTCGCGGCTTCCTTCATCGCGCTCTCCTCGCACGCGGGACCGGGCGTCCCTTCGGTCGTTGCCCGCCCCCCCGGGACGCTTTCGCCGCCGGCGGAGGCGTGTCGCGCGCATCTTGGATCCAAACATCGGTCGATCCCAGGACAAACTGCGCCGTCGGGCCGGCGCTGACGCCCGGGGCGGTACGCCGCGCGCGGCGGCGGCCGCCGCGATCCGCCGCGGTTCCGGCGGCGCGTCCCCGGAGCGTCTACGGCTTTCGCGCGGCGGTACGCCGTGCGCGCTCGAGCGCGCTCTGGTTCGCGCGCACGAGCGACGAGAGCAGCGAGCACTGCGCCCGCCGCCGCGCGACGTAGGCGGCGTCGCTCGCGGTCGCCGAGCGCGGGCGCTCGCGCTCCTCGCGCTCGGCGACCGCGAGCGCCTCCTCGGCCCGCCTCAGCTCGGCGATCGCGAGCGGCGAGAGCGGGCTCTCCTGCGCCTGCACGACGGCCGCGCGCGCCGCGAGGAGCTCGGGAGGGGGGGCGGCCGCGCTCCTCGCGCATCCGGCGAGCGAGAGGGCCATCGCGAGCGGGGCTCCGGCGCGCATGCGGCCCCCTACTCCGCCCGATCGGCGAGCGTGCTCGCCTGGTCCAGCGTGCGATCCGCGGCGTCGCGCAGCCCCGCCTCCCTCACGATGAGCGCCGAGAGCTCCGCGTCGACCTCGGCCCTCCGCAGCAGCCAGCGGGCGCCTTCCCGGTCACCCACCGACATCCGCCGCCTCGCCTGGGCGAGCTCGCTCCGCGCCAGCGCGAGGTGCATGGCCGCGCGCCGGTCCGCGCTCGCGCCCTCCCGCTCTGCCTCGCCGATCGCCGCCTCGGCGCGGGCGAGCTCGGGCGGTGACGCCGGCGGGCGGATGGCGGCGCACCCGGCGAGCTCCAGGCAGGCGATCACGAGCGCGGTTCTGGCGAGCATTTGCGTGGATTCCCGATCTCGCGGCGCGCCGGTGCAACGGTTGCTCCCGGCGGCGCGCTCGGGACAGGACAGTGCATCGAACAGGCCAGTACGCCCCGCGCGTGAGCTTCTCGTTGCGGTGGGGCGTTTCGTGGCGTGGTTCTGGCGGGACCGCGCCGCTGGCTCCCATGGACACGTCCCGCGCGCGAGGCGGCGCGGGACCTTCCGCTTTCGCCAGGCTCGGCGAATAAACGGCGGGCGCCCGCCGTCTGCCGTTCGCCGGCTTTTTTCTCCGCGCTCGTCGCTTCCGCTACCCTGGCAGCCGCCGTGCCGCTCGTCGATCCGAACCTCCGCACCACGATCGTCCACGCGTTCGCCGTCACGGTGGCGGACCCGGCGAGCCTGGTGCGCTCCTCGTCGCGCGGCGGCACCGACGACCCCGGGACGAGCAGCCGCGGCCCCTCGATCCTCCCCGACGTGGGCCAGATCGTCGGCGGGCTCTATCGCCTCGGGCGCCTCCTCGGGAAGGGCATGTTCGGCAAGGTCTACGTCGCCCAGCGCGTCGACGTCCCCGAGCACCAGGTCGCCCTCAAGCTCATGCCCCGCTCGCTGTACGCGATGCGCAACGTGGAGCGCGAGCTCGTCATGCTCGCCACCGTCGGCCACCCGCACGTCGTCCAGCTGAAGGACCACGGCATGACCGCCGACTACGTGTGGCTCACCATGCCCGTCTACGAGGGGGAGACCCTCGCGCAGCGCCTCGAGCGCAGCCCCCTCAGCCTGCGCGAGGCGTACGACACCTTCCTCCCCGTCGCGCGCGGGCTCGACGCGCTCCACGCCGCAGGGCTCCGGCACCAGGACGTCAAGCCGGACAACATCTTTCTCGCCAGGTTCGCCGGCCGCGTCCACCCGATCCTGCTCGACCTCGGCGTGGCCGCGGAGCGCGAGGCCTCCTTCTGCGCAGGCACGGCGCTCTACGCCTCGCCCGAGCAGATCCGCGCGCTGAACGGCTTCCCCGGCGTCGTTCCGCTGACCGAGAAGATGGACACGTACGGGCTCGCCACGACCCTCCTCTACGCGCTCGTGAACCCGCGGGACTTCCCGGGTGAGTCCGCGCAGACCCGCACCGAGCTCATCGCGTCCCACGACGTCCGCGCCGACAAGCCGCTCGCCGACAACGCGCTGCCCGACCTCACCGGACGCCCGCGCCAGATGTTCCAGGAGGCGCTCCGGCGATGGCTCGCGATCGACCCGAACGAGCGCCCGTCGATGACCCAGCTCGCCGAGGAGCTCGACGTGCTGCTCGAGCCGGAGCGCGAGGCCGAGCGGGAGGCCGAGCAGCTGCGGATCAAGCAGAAGACGTCTTACCTGCGCGTGCGCATCGCGGCCGGCGCGATGACCCTCGTCGGCTGCGCGGTGGTGCTGCTCGGCTTCTCGAAGCGCGAGACCCTGCGGCTCGCCAACGAGCTCGAGCGCGCCCGCCAGAAGGGGGCCGAGTCGTTCGACCAGCTCGACACCTGCGTCGCGTCCCACCAGATCGCAGCGGCCGAGGCGAACACGTGCCGCTCCGGCCGCGAGCAGGATCGCGCGGACTTCAACGACACGCTGGCCACCCTCCAGAAGAGCGGCTCCATGACCGACGCGGAGCACGCCCGCCAGATCCAGTCGCTGCACGCGACCCACGCGGCGCGCCTCAAGACCTGTGAGGACAGCGCCGCGGCCGCGGAGAAGGCCGCCATGGCGGACCGCGAGCGGCTCGCCGAGGCCGAGAAGGCGCGCGCGGCGCTCACCACCGAGCGCGATGAGGTCAGGGCGCTCGCCGAGCAGCGCGCCGCCGAGCTCGCCGCCGCCACGCAGCAGCGCGCCGCCTGCGACGCGGAGCGTGCCAGCTGCATCGCCGAGCGCGACCGCCTGAGGGACGAAGCGGCCGAGCCCTACGACTCGCCGCCCTCGCCGGGGACGCCGGCGGCGCCCGCCGCGAGCGGCGCGCTGCCCCAGCTGCCGCCGCCGCCGGCGAGCACAGGCGCTCCCCCCGCCGCGGGCGCGCCGGCGACCCCGGCGGTCTCGACGCCGTCCACCGCCGCGCCTCCCCCCGCCGCTCCTCCCTGAGCGCCGTCGCTGGAAGGCGCTGAAAGGCGCCCCGCGTCATCGCCGCCAGGCCGGCTCTGCTTGTGGCGACCGCCCGGGAAGGCTATCCGTAAGGCCAGGGAAGGCGAGGGGCATGGACGACATCTCTCGGCGTGAAATGCTGCGTCGGCTGGGCGCAGCAGGCCTCGTCCTCGGGGGCGCGGCCGGGGTCGCGGCGGCCCGGTGGGACCCCGGCGGCAGCACCGCCAGCGCCGTGGAGCGCCAGCAAACGCGGGACTACCGGCTCCGCGACGCGCCCGCCGGGGTGCCGGAGCTCGTCGTCGCGCGCGCCGGCGCCGAGGTGCTCGCCGCGGGCGCCCCGGATCCCGCCGCCCTGGTCCGCAAGGCGATCGACGCGCTCGGCGGGATGCGCCGCTTCATCTCGCGCGGCGACGTCGTGGTCGTGAAGCCGAACATCGGCTGGGATCGCACGCCCATCCACGCCGCCAACACGAACCCCAAGGTCGTGGCCGAGGTGGTGCGCCTCGCCTACGACGCCGGCGCCAAGAGCGTCATCGTCACCGACGCCTCGTGCAACGAGCCGAACCGCTGCTTCCAGCGCTCCGGCATCTGGAAGGCCGCCTACGACGTCGGCGCCGAGGTCGTCATCCCCGCCGCGCACCGCTTCCGCGGCATGCGCCTGAAGGGCGAGGTGCTCGACGACTGGCCCGTCTACACGCCGCTCGTCAACGCGGACAAGGTCATCAACGTCCCCATCGCGAAGCACCACAACCTGTCGAAGTACACCGCCGCGATGAAGAACTGGTACGGGGCGCTCGGCGGCCGGCGCAACCGCCTCCACCAGAACATCGACGTGTCGATCGCCGACCTGGCGACGTTCATCCAGCCCACGCTCACGATCGTGGACGCCGTCCGCGTCCTCATGCGCAACGGGCCGCAGGGCGGGAACGTCGCCGACGCGAAGGACATGCACACGATCATCGCGACGACCGACCAGGTCGCCGCCGACGCGTACGGGTGCCAGCTCCTCGGCCGCAAGCCCGAGGAGATCCCCTACATCAAGATGGGCCACGAGCGCGGCCTGGGCACGATGCACTGGCAAAACCTGCGGCTCGCCGAGGTGTAGTACTCATGGCAAATTCCGATCCGACGCCGGTGGGGCCGGCGCACCGTGACGCGGCGGCTGCGGCGACCGCGGCGCCCGCGAAGGCGAGCCCCGACGGCACGACGGTCCCTGCCGCGCCCGCGCGCGTGGCCCCCTGGACCGCGCTGCTGCGCCGGGTCGGCGCGCTCGTCCGGCCTGGCCCGAAGCGCCGGGCCGGCTCGGGGCTGCCGGCGCGCAAGACGATCCAGGTGCTCGTCTGGGTGCGCCGCGCCGTGCAGGCCGGCTGCCTCGGGCTGTTCCTCTACTTCCTGTTCCAGACCGGCTTCCGCGGCTCGTTCGCCTCGTCCGAGGCGCGCGTCCGCCTGCCGCTGCCCGTCGAGGGCTTCCTCCTCGCCGATCCGTTCGTCGGCGCGATGACCCTGCTCTCGACGCACACCGTCTACCGCGGCCTGGCCTGGTCGGTCGGGATCCTCGCGCTGACGCTCGTCTTCGGGCGCGTGTTCTGCGGCTGGATCTGCCCGTTCGGCACCCTCCACCACTTCTTCGGGTGGATCTTCCCGTCGCGCTACGGCAAGGGCGGCAAGCGCGTCGAGTCGAACAAGACGTACGCGCGGCAGCGGGTGAAGTACTACCTGATGTACGCGTTCCTCGCGGCGAGCATGGCGGGCAGCGTGATCGGCGGGCTGTTCGATCCGATCTGCGTGGCGGTCCGGGCGATCGGCCTCGCCGTCATCCCGGCGGCGCAGTACGTCGTCGCCGTGGTGACCGGCTCCGCGGCCGAGACCGGGAGCCGGCCGGTGCAGCTCGTCGCGGACCACACGCAAGATTTCCTGGCCGCGAGCGTGTGGCAGACGAAGCAGTTCTACTTCCACCACGCGTGGTTCGTCGGGATCCTGTTCGTCGGGATCCTGTTCATGAACCGCTTCATCCCGCGCTTCTGGTGCCGGGTGCTCTGCCCGCTCGGCGCCTTCCTCGGCGTGTTCGCGCGCTTCGCGCTCTTCGGGATGGAGAAGGATCACGCGAAGTGCACCGACTGCAACCTGTGCCTCGTGCACTGCCAGGGCGCCGACTCGCCCCAGGGCGGCGTGAAGTGGCGGCAGGACGAGTGCCACATGTGCCTCAACTGCGAGGACGCCTGCCCCGAGGACGTCATCAAGTTCCGCTTCCTGCCGAACCGGAAGAGCGCCATCGTGACGCCCGACACGGGCCGCCGCACCGCCCTCGCGACCGCCGCCGCCGGCGCGGTGATCATCCCGACGGCGCGCATCGCCGACGTGCTCGACGCGAACTACGATCACCGCGTCATCCGGCCGCCGGGCTCGGTCGAGGAGCGCGAGTTCCTGGAGCGCTGCATCCGGTGCGCCGAGTGCATGAAGGTGTGCCCCAACAACGCGATCCACCCCGCGTTCTTCGAGGCGGGCATCGAGGGGCTCTGGACGCCGATCGTCATCCCGCGCATCGGGTACTGCGAGCACTCCTGCGTCCTCTGCGGCGACGTCTGCCCGACCGGCGCGATCCAGAAGATCACCGAGGAGCAGAAGATGGGGGTCGGCCAGAAGCCGATCTCGATCGGCACGGCGTTCTACGACCAGGGGCGCTGCCTGCCGTGGTCGATGAGCGTGCCGTGCATCGTCTGCGAGGAGTTCTGCCCGACGTCGCCCAAGGCGATCTGGGTCGAGGAGGTCGACATCCCGAAGCGCGAGCCGGTGGCCGCGGAGCACGGCAAGGAGCCGCTGATGAAGAGCGTCCACGTGCAGCGCCCGCACGTCGATCCGGCGCTCTGCATCGGCTGCGGCGCGTGCGAGAAGGTCTGTCCGGTGCAGGACAAGCCCGCGGTCTACGTCACGAGCGTCGGCGAGACCCGCTCGAAGACGAACGTCATCCTTCTCGAGGACACGGATTACAACAAGCCGTCTTGACCCGTCCGCGCGCCTGCTCCGCGCGGCGGGACCACGGTAGGAGGCAGCTCGGGTGCGCACGCTTCGCTTGTACGGAACCTTCTCGCTGGCCGCGATGTGGGCCCTGTCCGGCTGCGGCGAGCCGTTCGCGGCGGCCGGCGCGCCCGCCGCGTCCTCGTCGTCGAGCGCGGGGAGCGGCGGCGCCGGCGGCGACGGGGGCGGGGGCGGGGGGGCCTCCGCGACGTCGTCGTCCTCGTCGGCGGGAGGGGGCGGCGAGGGCGGCTGCGCGGCGTGCGAGGCGGGGGAGTTCTGCACGGCGAGCGAGACGTGCGTGCGCTGCGCAGGCCGCAGCGGCGCGCTGTCGTTCGGCGCGCCGATGGCGATCGAGGTCGAGGGGACGGCGCCCGCGTTCCCGCGCGTGCGCGAGGAGCCCGGCGAGGGCGGGGCGACGCAGCGGCTCGTCTACGTGGCCGCCTTCGGCTCGGGCGACACGCAGATCGCCACGGCCACCGGGCGGCCCTGGACGGCGGGCGAGGTGGTCGCGAGCGCCTCGGTCAACTCCACGGACTCGGAGTCGGGCCCGCTCCTCCTGCCCTTGGACGCGCTGTCGCCGCGCGACGGCCTCCCTCGGGGCTCGCTGCTCTTCGATCGCCTCCTCGCCGGGCCGGGCAGCCTGCCGTCGCTGTTCGTCGCGGACGCGCTCGAGGCGACCCACGCGGACGCGTTCGACGCGCTCTACCTGGACGGGGGGAGCTACTCCGTGGCGGTGGCCCACGGCGTTCGGCCCTACCGGTACTGGTTCATGAACAAGCACCAGGACCAGAGCGGGACCACGAGCCGGCTCGTCACGAAGCTCGCCGAGGACTCGGAGGTGCAGGTGCTCGACATCGTCCTGCCCGGCGACTGCCCGGCGAAGGGCGACGACCTCGCCCCGTGGGTGACGCCCGACGGGGGCGTGCTGTTCTTCCAGGCGCCCTACAGCGCGCGCGGCGATTGCGCGCAAGCGTCGGTGCTGCGGAGCTTCTACGTGAAGCTCGGGGCCGACGGGCTGCCGGTGGAGGGGCAGAAGGCCAAGATGCTGCTGTCGGGCCTGAAGCCGGAGATCGCCGTCATGACGCCGTCGCTCTCGCCAGATGAGTGCACGCTCTATCTGGCGTCCGACCTGAACATGGCGGACCGGCGGCAGAGGCTCTACTCGGCCACGCGACGGTAGGGGGCGGGGAGGCTTACTGCGCGCGGAAGCCTTCGGCAGGGCGGAGGCGCGCGGCGTACAGGCTCGGCACGATCGTCGCGGCGAGGCAGATCAGGATGGCGATGCCGCCGGTGATCAGGAACTCTTGCGGGCGCGCCTGCACGGGGAGACGGGAGATGAAATAGACCTTCGGATCGAGCGGGAAACCGTAGACCAGGAGGCCCTTGCACACCGCCACGCCGAGCAGCAGCCCCAGCGTGGTGCCGCCGACGCCGATGATCCCACCCTGGTAGAGGAAGATGCGCAGGATGGAGCCGTCGGTCGCGCCCATCGCCTTGAGGACGGCGATCTCCTTCTTCTTGTCGAGCACCACCATGATCAGCGTCGCGATGACCGTGAAGGCGGCGACCACGATGATGAGCGCGAGCACCGCGCTCATGCCGATCTGCTGGATGCGCAGCGCGGTGAAGAGCCCGTGGTTCAGCTCCTCCCAGTCCATCGTGTAATAAAGCCCGTTGCTGAGGAGCTGGCTGATCTCACGCGCGATGGTGCTGGCGTTGTCGATGTCATCGACCTTCATCTCGACGCCCGTCACCGTGTCGCCATGATCGTAAAACGCCTGCGTCTCGTAGAGATCGGCATACGCCAGCTTGGTGTCGTACTGCTCGAAGCCGGCCTCGAAGATCGCGATGACCCGGAATCGCTTGGCGACCGGCGGCTTGATCGCGCCGTTCGAGATCGAGAAGCCGATCGTGGGCGAGGTGACGGTGACGCACTGGCCGATGTCGAGGGACAGGTTCTTCGCCAGCGCAGCGCCGATCACGATGCCCGGCATCCTCGCGATCTGCTCCTTGTCGGCGCAGGGGTCCGGATCCACCTCGGGCGGCAGCTCGTCGTCCTCGGGGAGCACGCTGCCGTAGCCGCCCTGCGGCTCGATCGAGCCCCGCGGGGCACCGTCGTCCACCGCGAGCTCGGCGCCCTCGGCGCCGGTATCCGCGGCGGCGTCGAGCGCGGCGACGTCGAGGTCGGCCGGCTCAGCGGCGGGCTCGGCGCCGGCGCCGCGCGCGGCAGCGGCGCGCTCGTCCTCCAGGATGCGCGCCTCGTACGCCTTCAACAGATCGAACTCCCCGCCCGCGTCGGGCTCGAGCGCGCCGCGTGAGCCCGCGCCCTTCTCCAAGGAAGGAACGTCGGGCAGGGACGGCGGCGCCGCGCGCTCCGGAGGCCTCGCGCCTGGGCGCCGCAGCCCGGCGAGATCGCCGCCCGGGAGGATGTGGCGCGGCAGGTCGAGCACGGGCGTGGCGCCCTCCGCCCCGACGCCGAGGCTCCTCGCCGGGTCCACCCCCTTCACGAGGACGCCCGTCGCCGTCGCGTCTCCGTGCGTCAGCATCATGGGGTTGATGCTGAATGGCGCCACTCCGACGACACCGGGCACCTTGGCGACCTGATCCATGATCGAGCGGTACTCACGGAAGTCCGTGGAGTACTTGATCACAAGGACGTGCGCGTTGACGCCCAGGACCTTCTCGCGAAACTCCGCCTGAAAACCCCCGGTCACGCTCATCACGGTCGCGAGCGCCGCGACCCCGAGCGCGACCCCGAGGATCGCGAACGTGGTGCCGACCGAGATGAACGCCCGCTTCTTGGAGCCGAGATACCGCAGCGAGACGCCGAGCGCGAAGCGGTCCTTCCAGAGCAGCTTCCCGAGCAGATAGAACAGCGCGAGCGCCAGGCCAACCGCCGCGACGGCTACGACGAGCACGATGATGATGGAGTTGAGCCGGGCGGGGTCGCTCATCGCGGTGCCCTCCTAGCAGAACGCCGCGCGCGCGGCACGCCGGGCCGCGGTGATCGACGGCGCCCGCGCCCACGCGGGCTTTCACGGGCAGGGTCCGCATGATCTCGCTTCCCGGACCGAACGCCTGCTAGAATCCGACCCTGCCGCAGATGCCGGCATGTGGCGTGCACCTCTGCCCGCGAGCCTTTCATGAGCGCCACCAAAAACGAGCACCACACCGCGCGCAGCAGAGTTTTCGACGACGAGGCAGGCGCGCTCGATGAGGCACCGGCGTCACGCCCCAGCGGCGCGCCGGCCGGAGCTCGCTCGTCCGGCGTCGGCGCCGCGTTCGCGGAGCCCGAGGGCGCAGGCGACGAGGACGTGCCCGTGGAGGTCGAGCTCCGCCCCTCGTCGAGGCCCTCCAGGTCGGGCTGGGTCGAGGGGCCGGCGAGCGAGGTGCCGCCGAGCTTCAGAGCGCCGCCGCCGCTGCGCCAGCAGACCCCGCGGTTCGGGCGGCAGAGCCAGCCCGACGCCGACGAGATGAGCGGGAGGACGAGCGCTGCCCCGATCAGCGAGGCGGAGCCGTCCATGGAGATCCCGCCGCCGGACGAGGTCGAGCCGCGCGAGCGGCGGCCGCCCGGCGCCAAGGATCCGTACATCGGGACGACCTTCGACCACCGGTACAAGATCGAGCGGCTGCTCGGCGAGGGCGGGATGGGGTTCGTCTACCTCGCCCGCCACAAGGTCATCGACAAGCGCGTCGCCGTGAAGGTGCTCCGCGCGGAGCTCGCGCGGGACCGCGAGATCTTCGAGCGCTTCGTGCAGGAGGCCCGCTCCGCGTCGAGCATCGGCAACCCGCACATCGTCGACATCTCCGACTTCGGCGACCTGCCGGACGGCTCCACGTACTTTGTCATGGAGTACCTGGAAGGCGTGAGCCTGGCGCAGCTCATCGACTCGCCGAACGAGCTGCCGATGGATCGCATCTGCCACATCGCGCAGCAGCTGTCCGCGGGCCTCGCCGCCGCGCACGACGCCGGCATCATCCACCGCGATCTCAAGCCGGACAACGTCTTCGTGGTGGCCCGCGGCAGCGATCCGAGCTTCGTGAAGATCCTCGACTTCGGGATCGCGAAGGTGTCGACAAGCACGACGACGAAGCTGACGCGTGCCGGGGCGGTGTTCGGGACGCCGCACTACATGTCCCCCGAGCAGGCCGCCGGCGCGCCCATCGATCACCGGACCGACATCTACTCGCTCGGCGTGATGCTCTACGAGCTCGTGAGCCGGCAGCTGCCGTTCAACGCCGACAACTTCATGGGGATCCTGACGCAGCACATGTACAAGGCGCCGGTCCCCATCCGGGCGCTCGTCGGCGGCCCCGATTGCCCGCCGGGGCTCGAGGCGGTGATCCTGAAGTGCCTCTCCAAGAAGCCGGAGTCGCGCTACCAGACGATGAGCGATCTCCACGAGGACCTCGAGCGCGTGAGGGGCGGGGGCGTGCCGGGCGCGGTCGCGGAGATGATGGCGCGCTCGGGCGGCTTCAATGTGCCGCACGACTACTTCAAGACGTCGAAGGTGATCGTCCCCGCGACGCCGCCGTCGCCGCCGCGCTCGCCGTGGCCCCGCTACGTGTGGGTCGCCGGCGCGGCGGCCGCGGTCGGGATCGTGACCGCCATCTTCGTCATCGGCGCGAGCGGGTCCGCCAGGGACAGCGGCCTGCAGGGGGTGCAGAAGCCGCCGGTCGAGGTGCCCGCGGCCAGGCCGCCGGCCCCCGAGCCGCCGCCCGCCGTCCAGAAGACGGTGGTCGCGCTGGCCGCCGTGCCGGAGACGGCGGTCGGCTACCGCAACGGCGTCGAGATGAGGCTGCCCGCAAGCATCGACGTGGAGCAGGGGCAGACGGTCACGATCGACATCCGGGCCGAGGGGTACGTCCCCAGCACGGTCGTGCTCGACGGGACCGAGCAGAGCAAGCTCGTGAAGCTCGTCGAGGTCGACGAGAAGGGCGGCACGAAGGTGAGGCCCTTCCGGCCGACGCCGACGCCGGTCCGGCCTCCGAAGGGCTCGGACGTCCGGGACCCCTGGGCGAACCAGAAGAAGTGAGCGGCCGCTCGGCGCAGGCCCCGCTCTGCGGGCGCCGTGATAAGCCGCGGGGGTGACCCGGATAGATCACCTCATCGACCTCGTCCCCGAGGACGTGCTCGGCATCTGTCGCCGCCTCCGCGAGCGCGGCAAGCGCGGCTGGATCGTCGGCGGGTGCGTGCGCGACCTGCTCCGCGGGGAGCCCGCCAAGGACTGGGACGTGGCGACCGACGCGCGGCCGGACGAGGTCGTTGCCGCGTTCCGGAAGGTGATCCCGACCGGGATCCAGCACGGGACGGTGACCGTCGTCGTGCGCGGCGTGCCGTACGAGGTGACGACGCTGCGGGGCGACGGGACCTACAGCGACGGCAGGCGGCCGGACCGGGTCGAGTTCGTGGACGACATCACGGCCGATCTCGCGCGGCGGGACTTCACCATGAACGCCATCGCGATCGACCCGGTCGACGGGCACCTCATCGATCCGTTCGGCGGCCAGCGGGACCTCGAGGCGAAGATCATCCGCGCGGTCGGGGATCCGGGCGAGCGCTTCGCCGAGGACGGCCTGCGGGTGCTGCGCGCGGCGCGCTTCGCGGCGACGCTGGAGAGCGCGCTCGACCCCGAGACCGAGCGCGCCATGGGCACCGCGCGGTCGCACCAGACGTTCCGCTGCGTGAGCGCGGAGCGGGTGCGCGACGAGTGGCTCAAGGCGATGCGCGCGCGCCGTCCGAGCGTGGCATTCGAGATCATGCGCCGCACGGAGCTGCTCTCGATCACCTGCCCGGAGATGATCGAGTCGGTCGGGTGCGAGCAGAACCGCTGGCACGCGTACGACGTGTGGGGGCACGCGATGGCCTGCCTCGACGCGTGCAAGCCCGAGCCGATCCTCCGCGTGGCGGCGCTGATGCATGACATCGGCAAGCCGAGGACGCGCGAGTTCTCCGAGAAGACGAGCGACTACACGTTCTACGAGCACGAGCGGGTCGGCGCCGAGATGGCCGAGCCGATCCTGACGCGGCTCCGCTTCTCCAACGACGAGCGCGCGCGGATCGTGGCGCTCATCCGCCACCACCTGATCTGCTACGACGACTCGTGGACGGACGCCGCGGTGCGCCGGTGGCTCCGCCGGGTGACGCCGGGGCTCGCGCCGGATCTCTACGAGATCGGCGTGGCCGACGCGCTCGGCAAGGGGCGCGAGGTGACCGAGGACATCGCGACGATCGGGCGGCTCCGGGAGCGCGTGGAGGCGCTGCTCGCCGCGGGCGCGGCGCTGTCTGCCAAGGATCTCGCCGTGAACGGCAGCACGCTGATGAAGGAGCTCGGCATCCCGCCGGGCAGGCTCGTCGGGGAGATCCTGGAGCGGCTCGTCGAGGTCGTGACCGAGGAGCCCGAGGCGAACACGCCGGAGCGCCTGCTCGCGGCGGCGCGGGACATGGTCGCGGCGAAGAGCGCGGGCCAGTAAGGGTCGAGCAAGGGCGTACCCGGTTGCGGGGGGAGGTCTCGCCGAGCTGCCCGGCCCTCCTCGGGCCAGCTCGTCGCGCGGCGCAGGGAGGGCTGAACTCGCCTGAGACAGAGCTCTTCCGGCAAACCTGGAGGAGCTCTGTCATTTGGGCTCAGACACCGGCCCTCCCCACGCCGCGCGACGAGCTGGCCCGAGGAGGGTCTGCCGTCTACGAAGCGGGGACGAGGAGGGTGACGCGGGGGGAGCTTCGCGAGGAGCGCGCTCAGGGACGACACGACTCCTGTGCACGGCGGCGAGGGGAGCCGATAGGATCGCTGTGCGCGGCGCGCGTCGCGTGTACCCGAGGGTGGTCTCGACGGGCCGCACCGGCCCTCCCTGTCGCGCGTCGCTCCCGTCCACCCGCGCTCGGCCATCTCCTCGCCCCTTAGGGGAGGCTGTCCCAGATCGCGAGTCGATCGGTCGCAGGCAAGGTACATGGGCCGACAGTGGTGGTCGGTCGTCTACCTCCCGTCAGGTTCGATTATTTCATGCAGATCGCATCCATCCGGACGTGTCTCTGGTAACATCCGTTGCTGCGCACTATCGCGCCCCCCATTGGGAGGTCCATTTGAAGCTCTCGACGAAGACGCTTGTTGGGCTGGTTGGTTCGGGTTTGCTTGCGGCGGCGGCGTTCATCGGTGGATGCTCCGGCGGGGGTGGTGGGGCGAGCTCCGGCAATAACGGCTCTGGCAGCGGCGGGGGCGGCGAGGGCGGGGGCGGGGGCGATGATACGACCGGGAGCGGGGACGGCGGCGGGTTCCAGTTCGATGGAGGGACCGGGGATGCGTCGCTCAACGAGGACACCGCGTGTGTCGCGACCAGCTTGCAGGCCGATTACGAGCAGCGCCCGGCCGACATCATCTTCATCATCGACAACTCCGAGAGCATGACGGAGGAGATCGACAGCGTCCAGCGGAACATCAACCAGAACTTCGCCTCGATCATCGAGCGGAGCGGCATCGATTACCGCGTCATCATGCTCTCGAGGCACGGCAGCTCGACGCAGGAGCAGTCGGTCTGCATCGAGGCGCCGCTCGGCAGCGGGAGCTGTTCGCCGCTCCCGGCGAACCCGAACACCAATCCGCCGCACTTCTATCAGTACAACCTGGATGTCAGCAGCCTCGACTCGCTCTGTCTGGCGATCGACACCGTGAAGGGCGCGATCCCGCCCCGGGGGGAGGCCACGTCGCCCGGGTGGTCGCAGTGGCTCCGGATGGACTCGCTCAAGGTGTTCGTCGAGATCACCGACGACGGCGTGGACTGCTCGACGAGGTCGCTCGGCGCCAGCGCCACGCAAACCGACGACGGCGACATCACCCTTTACGACCTCGACGACGATCTGCCCGAGAACGAGAACGTGGCCGGAGGCACCCGCTCGGCAGAGGCCTTCGACGCGGCGCTGACGGCGCTCGCGCCGGAGTACTTCGGCTCGACGAGCGCGCGCAACTACATGTTCTACAGCTTCGTGGGCATCGTCGAGAACACGCCGCCGACCGCGCCCTGGCCGCCGGACGCGCCCGCCACCTGGAAGCAGTGCCGGCCCGGCTCGGTCGATCCCGGGACGACCTACCAGTCCCTCAGCGTCATGACCGGGGGGCTGAGGTACCCGATCAACCAGTACGACACCTACGACGCCGTGTTCCAGGCGATCGCAGACAGCGTGATCTCGGGCGCCAAGCTGTCGTGCGAGATCGAGGTGCCGGAGGCGCCAGGCGGGCACGCCATCGATCTGGCGACGGTGCAGATCGAGTTCACGCCGAGCAACGGCGGGCAGAAGCAGACCTTCGCCCAGGTGAAGAGCCCCGAGGAGTGCAAGGCGATGTCCTTCTACATCGACGAGGGGCTCATCCGGCTGTGCCCGGAGACGTGCACGGTCGCGGTGCAAGACAACACGGCGAGCATGAACCTGCTCTACGGCTGCTCGGTCACCCCCGACTGAGCGAGGAGGCGCTCCCGGGCGCGATGCGTGTGATGCGCGCATCGCCTCGAAGAGCGCCGGTCCAAGGCGCCGCCCGGCCGGCGAGCCTCCCCTCCGGGGCGGATCGCGAGAGCCGGGCGCCCGGGCCTGCTACCCTGCGCGAGGACAGATGCGGGTCGATGTGGCGTGCCGTGCCGGCCACGGCGGAAGCGAGGAGCCCGTGGCGTTCACCCTGGGCGAGCGCCGCGTGCGGGTGACGGAGATCCTCGACCGATGGCCAGGGGGCGATCACCTCTACTTCAAGGTGCGCGGGGACGACGGCGCTCGGTACATCCTGCGGCGCGATTTCGAGATCCTCGTCTGGGAGCTCGAGGTCTACGAAGCGGAGTAGACCGGCCCCCATGGAGGGCGTGGACGGGATTGCCGTCACGGGGGCCTACAGGTGAATCAGGGGGGGAGAGCCGGGGGGGCGGGGGTGGACGGGATTGCCGCGGACGAAGGAGCGCTTTATTGCGGCGGTCTCGGGGGCGAAGGCGAGATGGTTCAATAGATCCGACTCGCCGAGCACGTGGTCGGGGAAACGGACGGCGAGGAAATCAGCCTCCTTGCCGGCTTCGAGGCTGCCAATCACCCGGCCCAGTCCGATGGCGTCGGCCGTGCCCTGCGTCGCCATGACGAAGAGCGCGGACGGGGTGAGGCGGTCGCCAAGGCAGAGGGCATTGTCAAAGGCGCTCGACATGCTGCGGCGCATGTCGAAGCTGCGACCCGCGCCGACGTCGCTGCCCAGCGCGACCGGGACAGCTCGGGCGCGGGCGTCGCCAAGACGCATGCGCCCGCTGCCCAGGAAGAAGTTCGAGTCAGGACAGTGGACGACCGACGAGCGGGCCTCGGCGACGCGATCCCACTCGCGCGGCGAGAAATGAATGGCGTGCGCGAGCAGGGTACGCCCGGTGAGCAGGCCAACCCGGTCGTAGACGTCGACGTAATCGCGCGCCCACGGGTGCTCGCGCAGGGCGGCCTCGCACTCGGCCGGACTCTCGGCGACGTGCGTCTGCACGAGGAGGTCGTGATCCCGCGCGAGGCGCGCGGCCGCCTCCATCAAGGGGCGCGAGCACGTGGGGGCAAAGCGGGGCGTGATCGCGAACTCGAGCAGGCCGCCGCCCTCGCCGTGCCAGCGCTGCACGAGATCCCGGGCCGCCGCGATGGCCTCGTCGCGAGGGACACAGAGCGCCTCAGGGCAGTTCTGGTCCATGAGCGTGAGGCCAGCGATGCCGCGCAAGCCAGCGCGCAGCAGGGCGCGGAAGAGCTGGTCGGTCGCCCCGGCGCACGAGCTGGAATAGACGACGCAGGTGGTCGTGCCCGACGCGAGCAGACGATCCGTGAACTCGCCCGCGACCAGCGCGGCATAACCCGCGTCGCGGAAGCGAGCCTCCTCGGGGAAGACAGACCGATCGAGCCAGTCAAGCAGGGCGCCGCTGGCGCTGCCAATGATGCGGGTCTGCGGGAAATGCAGGTGCGCGTCGATGAAGCCGGGCATCAGCACCGCAGGGCGCAGGTCGAGCACCGGACCGCGGAAAGCGCCCGGGGCGAACGGCGCCACCTGGACGATGAGGCCGTCGGCGCCGACCACGAGCAAGGCGTCATCCAGGAAGCGGACCTGTGCACCGCCGTCGGGCGCGGCGAGGGGCGTGAGCAAACGGCCGCGGTAGGCGCGCGGCAAGCCGCCGTTCCGGGCGCTCATCGGATCGCGATCTCGCTCCGGCGCGCCCAGCCCATGACCATGCCGTCCCCCTGGTTCTTTGTAACGAGGGCCCACGCGCCGGCCTCGCGCACGATCATCACGAGCTCGCCGGCGGCAATCGCGCCAATCCGGGCGCCGCCCGCCCGCGGCTCCTCGAGCAGCGTGATGCCGCGCGAGGCGATGCCCAGCTGGAGGCGCGAGGGCGCGCCCGGCTCCTCGCCCTCGTCGTCAAAAGAAGGGCCGTCGTCGTGCCGCGACCGCGGCTCGTCAGCGCCCGGCTCCTCGTCGAACGGGAAGCGAGGGTGAGCCCGCGAGCGCGCCGCCGCCGGGGAACGCCCCTCCAGGAGGTGCGTGAACCGGCCAGCGCCCTGCACCGGCGACCGCTCGCCGGCGACCGCGCGCAGGACGAGCGGCGCCGTCGGGAGCAGCGCGACGGCGGCGGCGGCGAAGAGCACGAGCCCGGTCAGCCGATCGAGCCGGCGCGCGCGCGGCGGCGCAGGCGCGGCGCCCGGCGGCGGCGCCGCCCGGGCAGCGAGGCGCGTGCCGGCGTGCGCAGCGCGCACGTCGCGGGAGCCAGGCGAGGCACCCTGTCCGGCGGGAGAGTCGTCCATCAGCGCAGAGGATACGCGCTGCGGCGAGCGCGGTCGACTGCGCGGCGGAGCGCGCCCGGCGGAGCGCGCGCGGCGGAGCGGCGCGGCGCAGCGGTCGAACGAGGCACCACGCCGGCGAGCGCGTCAGCGGAGCTCGCGCGGCAGCGGGGCGGCGGCAGGGTCGCTGGAGACGGCGCGCTCCGCGGGCATGGCGTGCGCAGCCCCGGGGGCCGCACAGCAGCGGAAGCCCTGCTGGTAGAACATGTGGTTCTCGTCGTGCGAGCGGGTCGAAGGGCGGCAACGCGTGCGCACTGGGCCCCAGTAGCCGCCCTTCAGGATGGAGGGGCGCTCACCTTCGCGGACGGAACGGGTCCACTCATCGATGTTGCCGGTCATGTCGTACACGCCGAACGCGCTCCGGCAGCGCGGTTGAGCGCCGGACGGCATGCCCTGCCAGAGCCGATCCATCTCGGCCATGGCGGCAGAGCCGCCCCGCGGGCGCAGCGCGGTCTCGATGAACGCGCGCCACGGCTGGTCGACGACGCACGCCTCCGGGTCGCGGACGTACCCGTACGGGTAGGGGCGCGCCTCCTCGCCCTCGCAGGCGAAGGTCCACTCGGCCTCGTCACAGAGGCGCTTGCCCTCCTCGGCGCAGAGCTCGCTCGCCTCGTAGAACGAGACGAGGATGAACGGATAGACCCCCTTCTGGTTGGGGTACTCGTAGCGATCCATGCAGAAATGCATCGGCTTCGTGTCGAGCTCCCTCGACATCGAGAGCCATTTCTCGCGGTCGAACTCCGCGCACCGCTCCGGATAATTCCGGCTGATCCAGTGCTTGCAGGTCGTCCGCTGCATCTCGTCGATGGAGCGCAGGTCGCCCTGAGCGCTCGGCGTCGGGTCGAGCTTCATGAGGCCGGAGACCTCGACCATGCCCGTCGCACAGACGCCGCGGTTGCCCTCGATCTGGTCGATCGCGTCGCGCGGCTCGGCGGGAGACGACGCGATCTGCCAGTGGCGATCGCGGACGAGGCGCCACTCGAACCGGAGTCGGCGCGGCAGCGCGCCCGTGATGGCGCTCGCTCCGAGCGTCAGCGGCACGGTCGGCGCCTCCGCGAGCCGCACCACGAGCAGCGCGAGCGCGGCGATGCCCAGCGCGAAGCCGACGGCGACGGCCGCACGCAGCGCCCTCGCGCGGGGGGGCGCGGGCTTCCGCGTCGGGTGGGCGAACCTGTGCATGCTCCCTCGCGTAGACTTTACTGCGCGGGAGACTCGAAGGCAGACAACTTTTCGCGGAGCCGCGCCACGTCGCCGGCGCGCTCGTTCGACAGATCGCGGGTCTCCCGGGGATCGCGCTCGAGATCGAACAGGAGCATCCGGTCGCGCTTCTTGCGCTTGAGCACGAGGAGCTTGAGGTGCCCGTCGACGACCGCCGCGCGGCGGGCGGTGCGGGCGAACACCGGTCCTCGGGGCGCGCGGTCCGCGCCGGCGGCGATGGCGGCGAGGGAGCCGCCCTCGACGGCGGTGACCTCCGCGCCGCCGAGCTCGAGGACGGTGGGCGCGATGTCGACCGTGCTCACCGGGTGCGGGTAGCGGCCGGGAGCTGCGCCGGGGAGGGCGACGACGAGCGGGACGCGGATCGCTTCCTCGTAGAGCTCGACCCCGTGGCCGAAGGTGGCGTGCTCGCCGAGGCCCTCCCCCTGCGTGCCGTGGACGATGATCGCGGTGCGGTCGGCGCGGGGGCCCCGGGCCACGGCGTCGAGCAGGGCGCCGAGCTGCCGGTCGACGTAGGCGATCTCGCCGTCGTAGGCGGCCGTCCTGCCGGAGCCGAAGCGGATGCCGGGGTGGGCGACATAGCGCTCGTGGGCGTCGAAGAGGTGGAGCCAGAGGAAGACCGGCTGCGCGCGCGGGGCGTCGCCCTCGAGGAGCTCGATGGCCTTCTTGACCGCGAGGTGACCGGTCGCCTCACGCTCGGGGTGGGCCTCGTCGTAGACGGTCTCGAAGCGATCGAACCCCTGGTCGAAGCCGCGCTCCCGGCTGATCCACGTGAACGAGCTGACCGCGGCGGTGAGGTAGCCGGCGCGCTTCATGCGCTCGGCGAGGGTGTCGTTCTCGGGCAGCAGCGTCGGCCAGGCGCGGCGGTCGCGCGCCGCCCGGTTGAGGCGGCGGCCGGTGACGAGCGGCGCGATGGCCCGCTGCGCCTCGCTCGAGGCGGCATAGGCGCGCTCGAACAGCACGCCGCGGGCCGCGAGCTCGGCGAGCCGCGGGCTCGTGTCGCGGCCGTAGCCGTAGGCCGACGTGTGGTCGGCGCGGACCGTGTCGAGGGTGACGAGGAGGATGTCGGGACGCTCCGGCGCGGACGCGGGGGCGGGCGTCGGCGTGGCGGCGGGGGAGGTGGCCCTGATCAGGACGGCCGGGATCACCGCGCCGCGATCGTCGTGCGCCGCGGGCACGGCGGCGGCGCGCGCGGCCGTGGCCGGTGCGGCCGGCGCGGCGCTGGCAGGAGGGGCAGCGGTGCCCGCGAGCGCCCCGGCGGGCCGGGAGGCGTCGCCCAGGGCTGCGTCGCCGCAACCCTGGTCGATGCCGTCGTCCGGGATGTCCGGCGCGCCGTGATACCGGGTGGGGTCGCCCTCGTCGCAGTCGAGGCCGCCGAAGTGCGAGCCCATCCCGTCGCCGTCGCGGTCGGTCCACCGCTCGAGCGCGCCGAAGAGGGTCGCCGCGAGCCCGCCGCCGGCGCGCACGGCCTGGCCGAGCGGGGGGAACGACTCGACCCGGGCGGTCGCGCTCATGAGGACCAGGGCGGCGAGCGGGACGCCCGCGAGGCCGGCGATGCGGCCCACCGCGGCGCTGAGGTCGACGCTGGAGACGAGCGCGGTCGCCACGAGCGCGATGGCGCCGTCGACGATGGCCGCGCGCACGGCGGCGCCGGCGTCGCCGGGGGCGCTGCCCGCGAGGGCGGCGAGCGGCGCGAAGGCGGCGACGAGGGGCAGGACGCCGATGGCGGCGCCCGCGACGGCGAGGATCCATGGCTTCACGCCCCGGGCGGCGAGGCGGTCGCCGAGCGCGACGAGGCGCTGGGTGAGGACCGCCGCGGCCACGACGCCGGCGAGGCCGAGGACGCCGAAGGTCGCGCCGGCGAGGCCGCGGTGGTGGGTCGCCGCCTTGAGGAGGGCGGCGAGCGCGGCGAGCACGGGCACGGCGACGCCGATCCACAGCGCGACGCGGAGGACGGCGAGGCGCTCGCCGCCCGCGCCGACGATGCCCCGGAAGCCGCGGCCGGCGGCGCGCGAGAGGATGAGCGCGAGCGTGACGAGCGGGAGCAGGATCGCGGTGCCGACGAGGAGCCCGTCGAGGAACGACGCGCCGGCGCGCGCGGTGCGCAGCGCGGTCGGGACCGCCGAGAGCGACGCGACGCCGAGGCCGAGCACGCAGGCCTCGCCGAGGCGGGTGGTCCAGGCGCTGCGGCGCGGCGGCGGGGGGACGGACCGCGCCGACGGCGCGCTCGTGCGGGCGGGCGGACCGCTCGGCGATCGCGGCGGGGCGCTCTGATGAGCGTCAGCGGCGCTCGGCGGCGGCGGGGGACCTGGTTCGGCGGTGATCATGGGCACACAGGGGGAGGGCCGGGCGAGCGCCTCGCGAGGGCCTGTCGCGCCTGGCCGCGAGGTCGTGCGCCCTGCAGAACGGGGGCCTACCATCGGTGCACGCAACCGGAAAGTATCCTGCGGGAGCGGATGGGTCGGGGGCGGATGGGCCGAGGGCGACGGGGCCCGCACGAGCGTCCTTCGCGTGCACCCCGGGAGCTCAGCCTGGGTCCTCCGGCGCTTGCCGCGCCGCGATCACCCGGCTCATCACGCTTCGCAGCGCGTCGAGGTCGAACGGTTTGTCGAGCACCGCGACCGCGCCCAGCGAGCGCGCCAGCGCGTGGGTGGAGCTCTCGCCGAACGCGGTGATCAGGACGATGGGCGGCCGGCCCCGCACCGCGGACAGGCCGGCGAGCACCTCCATGCCCGTGAAGCACGGCATCTGGATGTCGCTGACGATCGCGTCGACCGGCGCGGGCGGCTCCCGGCCGGCGAACAGGGGGAGGAGGTAATCGAGGAGCTCCAGCCCGTTCTTCGCCTCGACGACCTCGAAGCCGTCACACTTCAACGTCGACGTCAGCAGCGCGCGCATCTCGTCGTCATCCTCGGCCACGATCACCCGGCAGCCCGCGCCGTACCGGCCGGCGGGCGGGGGGGGTGGCGGATCGCCGACCCACGCGTCGATGAGGCTCATGCACAGCTCCTTCCGTGCCGACGAGGCCGGCGACCCCACGCTCACTGCACGTTGCGTGCCTCGTTCCGCCAGGGCCAGGGGCCGGCCTGACCAGGGGAGTTTTGCCCCACCCGGGGAGGTTCGGGACGCCCCCTGCCGAGCCGCGCCCCGACCTCGGCCTCGCAAGGTCCTGACGCCGTCATTCCAATGCAGCCCGGATAGACGGTCAGTCCAGCGAATCGACTTCATCGAGGTGCATCCAGAGCGGGTCTGGCCGAGGGGGAGGGGTTGCTCATGCGATATGAAGGCGTCCTGGTCCTGTGATCCGTCATGAGGGTGAGTGAGCCGCTCCGAGACAACGTGACAGCGGACCGAGCCCGCCGAGCATGGATATCTCCCGCCACGCGGATTCCGCCACAGCGTCTGTCCTGCACACGCGCGCCCCGACCGCACGGATACCCGCCAGGCAACAGAGCGACAGAGCGACAGAGCGACAGAGCGACAGAGCGACAGAGCGACAGAGCAGCGGCGCGCCGCGGCAGCGCGCCGGCAGGTGGCAGGTGGACGACGGCCAAGACCGACAGAACCAGCGAAGCGGAAACCGCCGCAAACCCGCTTGACCCCCCGCGCGGCCGCAAGCTATGTTCCCCGCATGCCCCGCGCGCTCCCCGCGTCCTCCGCTCGCTCCGGCTCCGAGGCTTTCGTCCTCGGCGCAGCCGGGCCGCGCGCGGCCGCCCAGGTGGGCTCGCGCGTGGCCCGGCTGCGCTGGTGGTGCTGGTGCTGTACCAAGGCGGGCCCCAACGACGGGTAACGCGCCTCCCTACTCGGGGGAGGCCGACCTGAAGGAAAGAAGAAAGTGGGCCCGCCGAACAACGGTGGGCCTTTTCGTTTTTGTCCGCTATGCAAGGCGCCGCAGTCCGACGCTCGAATCGCGAGGAGCAGTGTCTGTCGCAACGGCCGTGAACATGAGGAGCGAACCATGATGCATGCAGTGATCGATGCGCTCTGCGCGGGCGTGGACCTCTCCGCCGAGCAGACCGAGGCGTTGTTTCGTGACGTGGTCGCGGGGGCGCTGACCGAGATCGAGCTCTCCGCGCTGCTCGTCGCGCTCAAGGCGAAGGGCGAGACCCCCGCCGAGATCGCCGGCGCCGCGCGCGCGCTCCGGGGGGCCTCGGCGCCGTTCGAGCGGCCGGCCTACGCGTACGCCGACTGCTGCGGCACCGGCGGGGATGGGCAGCGCACCGTCAACGTGTCGACCGCCGTCGCCTTCGTCGCGGCCGAAGGGGGGTTGCCGGTCGCCAAGCACGGCAACCGCTCGGTCTCTTCGCAGTGCGGCTCCGCCGACGCCCTCGAGGCGCTCGGCGCCCGGCTCGACCCGCCGGCCGCGGTCTCGCGCCGGGCCCTCGACGAGGTCGGCTTCTGCTTCCTCTTCGCGCCGCAGTACCACGCCGGCCTCCGCCACGCGATGCCGGTGCGCCGCGCCCTCAAGGTGCGCACGATCATGAACCTGCTCGGCCCCCTCGTGAACCCGAGCGCGCCGCCGATCCAGGTGATGGGCATCTATGATCCGGAGCTCGTCGTCCACGCCGCGCGCACGCTCGGGATGCTCGGTTGCCAGGCCGCGCTCGTCGTGCACGGCGGAGGCCTCGACGAGATCGCCCTGCACGCCCCGACCCGCGCCGCCCGGCTCCGCGACGGGGTCGTCGAGGAGCTCACGATCGACCCGTCGGACGCCGGGGTCTCGCCCGCGCCGATCGAGGCGCTCCGGGGCGCCGGCCCGGCCGAGAACGCGGCGTGGCTCCGCGATCTCCTCGCCGGGCGCGGCGAGCCCGCGCACCGCGACGCCGTCGCCCTCAACGCGGGGGCGCTGCTCTGGATCGGCGGGCGCGCCGACAGCCTGCGCGAGGGGACGGCCACGGCGCTCGACGCGCTGAGCTCGGGGCGCGCGGCCGAGCGGCTCGCGCGCTTCGTGGCGCTCAGCCGGGAAGGGTCTCAAGAAGCGCGCAAGGAGGCGAACCATGGCTGAGCAGAGCAATGTCCTCGCGCGCATCGTGGAGCGGAAACGGGCGGACGTGGCGGAGCGCGAGCGGCGCACCCCGCTCGCCGTCCTCAGGGCGAACGCCCCGCCCACCTCGCGGAGCCTCCGGCGCGCGCTCTCCGCGCCGGGCGCGCGGTTCGTCCTGGAGTGCAAGAAGGCGTCCCCGTCAGAAGGCCTGATCCGGCCGGACTTCGACCCGCACGCCGTCGCCGCCGCCTACTACGGCGTCGCCGACGCGGTGAGCGTGCTGACCGACGAGCCCTTCTTCCAGGGCAGCTTCGAGATCCTCCAGGCCGTGCGCGAGGTCCTGGACGTCCCGCTCCTCTGCAAGGACTTCGTCGTGGGCCCTTACCAGGTGGTCGAGGCGCGGTCGCGCGGCGCGGACGCGATCCTGCTCATGCTGTCGGTGCTCGACGACGCGACAGCGCTGCTCTGCCTGGGCGCGGCCGAGGCGCTCGGCATGGACTGCCTCGTCGAGGTCCACGACGAGGCGGAGCTCGACCGCGCGCTCGCGCTGCCCGCGCCCGTGATCGGCATCAACAACCGCGATCTCAGGACGCTCAAGGTCGATCTCGCCGTCTCGGAGCGGCTCGCCCCGCGCGTGCCGCGCGACCGGATCGTCATCGCGGAGTCGGGCGTCGAGTCGCGCGCCCACGTGGAGCGGCTCGCGCGCTCGGTCGACGGGTTCCTCGTCGGCACCTCGCTCATGCGCAGCCCCGACATCGCCGACGCCGCGCGCGCGCTTGTGAACGGCAGGGTGAAGGTCTGCGGCCTGACCCGGGCCGGGGACGCGCGCGAGGCGGAGCGGCTCGGGGCCCGCTTCGGCGGCCTCGTCTTCGCCGAGGCCTCGCCGCGGCGGGTGACGCGCGAGCAGGCCGAGATCGCGATCGCCACCGCCGCGGGGCTGCCCTTCGTCGGCGTTTTCCTCAATCAATCCGCGGGCTTCGTCGCCGATACGGCGCGCGCTCTCGGGCTCCGCGCCGTGCAGCTGCACGGCGACGAGGACGCCGCGTACGTCGAGGGGCTGCGGCGCGCGCTCCCCGAGGGCTGCGAGGTCTGGAAGGCGGTCCCCATGGCGCCGTCCGGCGAGCATGCGGCCGGCGCGCCCGGCGCCTCGGGGGCGGCCGGCGCGGGCGCCGAGGTCGAGCGCCGCGCCGATCGGCTCGTCTTCGACACGCGCACGGCCGAGGCGCGGGGAGGCACCGGGCGGACGTTCGCCTGGAGCGCGATCGAGCACCACCCGGCGCGGGCCCGGAGCCTGCTCGCGGGTGGGCTCACGCCGGACAACGTCGCCGCGGCGCGCCGGGTCGGGGCGTGGGCGCTCGACGTGAGCTCGGGCGTCGAGAGCGCGCCCGGCGAGAAATGCGCCGACCTGCTCGTGCGGCTGTTCGACGGCGCGCGCGGCCCCTCGCGCCACGACCCTGGCCCCGCGGCCCCGGCGGACCGCGCTTCCCCCTGACCGCATCTTCCACGACGCACAACGCACCACGCACCATCGACGGATCGAGGCAATCACCATGCAGCAAAGCGGTCGCTTTGGCGCCTTCGGCGGCGCCTATGTCCCGGAGATCCTCGTACCCGCGCTCGATCAGCTCGAGCGCGCGTACCTGGAGGCGCGCGGCGATCCGTCGTTCGCGGCGGAGTTCAACGCCTTGCTGACGAGCTACGCGGGGCGCCCGACGCCGCTGACCCTGTGCCGCAACCTGACCGGCGACCCGCGCGTGAAGGTGTACCTCAAGCGCGAGGACCTGCTCCACGGCGGCGCGCACAAGACGAACCAGGCGCTCGGCCAGGGGCTGCTCGCGCGGCGCATGGGCAAGCGGCGGCTCATCGCCGAGACCGGGGCCGGCCAGCACGGCGTCGCGACCGCGATGATCGGGGCCCTGCTCGGGCTCCCCACGCGCATCTACATGGGCGCGAAGGACGTCGAGCGGCAGCGGCTCAACGTCTTCCGGATGCGCCTCATGGGGGCCGAGGTGGTGCCCGTGACCTCGGGCTCGCAGACGCTGAAGGACGCCCTCAACGAGGCGCTGCGCTACTGGACCGAGAGCTACGAGGACACGCACTACCTGATCGGGACGGTCGCCGGCCCGCACCCGTTCCCCACGATCGTGCGCGACTTCCAGTGGGTGATCGGCCGCGAGGCCCGCGCGCAGATCCTGGAGACGGAGGGGCGCCTGCCCGACGCGGTGGTCGCGTGCGTGGGCGGCGGCAGCAACGCGATGGGGATCTTCTCCGAGTTCATCCCGGACAAGGACGTGGCGCTCGTCGGCGTCGAGCCCGCCGGCCACGGCCTGTCGACCAGCATGCACGGCGCGACGCTCCTCAAGGGCCGCCCGGGCGTGCTGCACGGGTCTGAGACCTACATCCTCCAGGATGAGCACGGGCAGGTCGCCGAGACGCACTCGGTGTCGGCGGGGCTCGACTACCCGGGCGTCGGGCCGGAGCACGCGCACCTCATGACGTCGGGCCGGGCGACCTACGTGGCGGCGACCGACCAGGAGGCGCTCGACGCGTTCCAGCGGCTCGCGCGCAGCGAGGGCATCATCCCGGCGTTCGAGTCGGCGCACGCGATCGCGCACGCGATGAAGATGGCGGCGGAGGCGGCGCAGGCAGGGCGCGAGGCGGTGCTCGTCGTGAACCTGTCGGGCCGCGGAGACAAGGACATGGAGCAGGCGCAGAAGCTGCTCGAGCCCGGGAGGTCGACATGAGTCGGGAGGCGATGACGACGCGCTACGATCGCGCATTCGAGCGGCTGCGGCAGCGGGGGGAGGGGGCGTTCATCCCCTTCCTGATGCTCGGGGATCCGGACCTCGCCACGAGCGCGCGGCTGCTCCGCGCGGCGGTGGAGGGCGGCGCCGACGCGATCGAGGTCGGGATCCCGTTCTCGGATCCGATCGCGGACGGCCCGACGATCCAGGCCGCCGCCGTGCGGGCGCTCGCGGCCGGCGTGCGGCCGCCCGACTGCATCGAGCTCCTCGCGCGGTTCCGGGCGGAGGCGAAGGACGTGCCGGTCGGCCTCCTGACGTACGCGAACCTGGTGAAGCACCGCGATCTCAAGGGCTTCTACGCGTCGGTGGCCGCGGCCGGGGTCGACAGCGTGCTCGTCGCCGACGTGCCGGTGAGGGAGTCGGAGCCGTACGTGGCGGCGGCGCGCGAGGCGGGCGTGGCGCCGGTGCTGATCGCGCCGCTCAACGCCTCGGAGCCGACGCTGCAGCTGCTCGCGGAGCGGTGCGCTGCGTACACCTACTGCGTCACGCGCAAGGGCGTGACGGGGGCGGACGAGCAGCTGCGCCTCGGCCACGGCACGCTCCTCGAGACGCTGCGCCGGTTCGGCGCGCCGCCCGCGATCCTCGGCTTCGGCATCTCGAAGCCCGAGCACGTGCGCGACGCCCTCGCCGCCGGGGCGTTCGGCGTGATCAGCGGGTCCGCGGTCGTCCAGCGGATCGCCGCGAACCTCGGCGATCCCGAGGCGGCCGCGCGCGCCGTCGCGGGCTTCGTCCGCGAGATGAAGGCGGCCACGGTGCGCTGACCGCGGCGGTCGCCGCCGTCCTCTCGATGTCGCGCGGCGCCGCCCTCTGCGCGGCTCGCCGCGCGGCGAGCCACGCTCCCTGCAGCGGCCGCGCGGCTCGCTGCACGTCGCTTCCGCGCCGCGGCGGCCATCTCGAGCATGGCCATCGCGCTCAGGAGATCCCCATGCGGCTGACCACGAACACGAGTGGCAGGCGGCGAGCCGAGCTCACGGGCACGCGACGTTGCACCGTATCCGCGCGAGCTCGATGCAGCTCTCGTCCCAGCTGTTCATGCAGCAAAAGGGGTCTCCCTCGAGCTCGTCGCACACATTCCGGACGCAGCTGTTGCACGACGCGTCCAGCGCATCGCCCGCCTCGCAGAGGTCGTGTGCGCACCCGCAGGCCCGCCCACAGGCGGCGGCGAGCCCGTCGACGCAGTGGGCGTCCCACGCGCTCATGCAGCACGCGGGGTCCTCGGCGCACAGCGCGGTGACGCACGGGTCGCAGCCGTCGAGGAGCGGGGCCCCCTGCTCGCACAGGTCGTGGCCGCAGTCGTCCGGCGGGCATGCGCCGCAGTCGGAGGCGCACGCCTGGCAGTTCTCCCGCAGGGGCTCGCACGTGCCGTCGCCGCAGACCGGCGGGCACTCGCCGCAGTCGCCGGCGCACGATGCGCACGTCTCCGGCGCCTCGCAGCGCGCGTCCCCGCAGGCTGGCGCGCATCCCTCGCAGTCGCCGGGGCAGCTCTCGCACGTCTCGCCCTCGTCGCACCGCGCGTCGCCGCACACCGCCGCGCCGCCCGAGCTGCTCGACGCCGCGCCGCCGGCACCGCCGGCTGCCTCGGCACCGCCGGCTGCTCCGGCACCGCCGGCACCGCCGGCTGCCCCGGCACCGCCGGTTCCGCCGGCTGCCCCGGCACCGCCAGCACCGCCGGCTGCCCCGGCACCGCCGGCTGCTCCGGCACCACCGGCACCACCGGCTGCCCCGGCACCGCCGGCTGCCCCGGCACCGCCGGCACCGCCGGCACCGCCGGCTGCCCCGGCACCGCCGGTTCCCCCGTGCCCGCCCTGGCCTCCCGCGCCGCCGCCGCCGCTCGAGGCGCTGCTCGGTGCGGCGCTGTCGTCCCCGCAGCCGGCGGTCGTCAGGATCGATGTCAGGGCGAGCAGGGCGCACACGCGGAGAGTGCCGTTCATCAGGGGAGCCTCGTCATGGTGAGTTGGGAGCTGCTTTTGCGACCCTCCGGCCGCCGAGCGCGTCCGGCGTCGTGAGGGCGTGAGCCAAGCGTCGCACGCGACGCCGCCTGTCAGAAGAGCCCCACGGAGAAATGGAGGGCCCCGTCGAGCTCGTCGAGCTCTTCGCGCGGATTCAGGTTGAAGCCGTAGTCGAAGGCGAGGGGGCCGATGGGGGTGTTCACCCGCAGGCCGGCGCCGAGCCCGTAGCGGAGCCGCCGCGGGTCGAGGTTCACGTTCCTCGCCCGGATCCAGAGGTTGCCCGCGTCGAGGAACAGGCCGAGCTGGAGCAGATCGGTCAGCGGAACGCGCAGCTCGACGCGCGGGTTCACCATCACCGTTCCGCCGCGCGGGATATCGTCGGTGGAGACCTGGGCCTCCGGAGCGTCCGGGTCCGACGCCTTCAGCGCCTCCCTCGCCTCCTCGAGCCCGTCCTCGGGGTACAGCGACTCGGCCAGATGGGAACGGAGCGAGTCGACGCCGCCGAGGAAGAACAGGCGGTCAGGGTAAGTCCCGCTCTCGGCGACGAGCGGCTGGATGTACCCTCCGGACAGGCTCAGCGCGAGGGTGAGCCTCGACCGGTTCGCGAGGGGGATATAGCCCGATACGCGGCCCGTGAACCGCAGGAAGTGGCTCTCGGGGAAGCTCGACTGGGTCCTCGCCGAGTCGAACGCGTCGAACGCGTCGACGTGCTCGACGCCGCCGGAGAGGAGGAAGCCCCGGGTCGCGGCGAAGGGGGTGTCCCGCGTGTCCCAGGACGCGTCGATCCGCTGCGCCAGGGCGATCGTGCGGCCCTCGGGCATGCGCAGCTGGTCGAGGACCTTCTGCTTGTCGTCGCCGACGGCGCCCGGGAAGAAGCCGACGTCGTTCAGCTCGGTCGACACGGCGAGCTGCGTCGTGACGGCGCGCCGCGGGCGGTAGGTGATCGCGGGGATGAGCGCCTGCTTCGTGAAGCCGAAATCCAGCTGGTTGTCGCGCACGTCGATGCCCGCCAGGGACAGGCTGACGAGCGGGCCGAGGCCGATCTCCGGGAGCGTGATCGAGACCGTGTTGCGGCGCTCCAGCTGATCGGAGCCATTGAGCTCCTCGTAGTGGCGGCGCGCCGCGGGGTCCACGATCATGAACTCGAACAGGTAGCTGAGCTGGACGCGCATCGTGAGGCCGATGGCCAGGCCGCCGATGTTGCGGTGCCCGTACTCGAAGGCGAAGCGGGCGCCCTCGCCGGTCGAGAACCCGATCTGCGGGTTGAGGTACTGCGGCAGCTGCTCGACCACATGGATGATGACCCGCTTGTTCTTCTGCGGGACGTCCGGGTCCTCCAGCGAGATGGACACGCTGGAGAAGGGGCCGAGCGTCGCGATGCGCTCCTCGCTCAGGCGGGCCTGCGACTGCCGGAACGGCGCCCCCTCGCGGAGCAGGACGCGGCGGAGGATCAGCTGCTCGTCGGTCCGGACGGCGCCCTTGACGACGATGCCGGTGACCGTCACCCGATCCCGCTCCGACACGATGAACCGCGCGCGGGCGCGCGTGCGGTCGGGCGAGGGCTCGATGGCCGTGCGGACCTCGGCGAACGCGTAGCCGAGGTCGCGGTAGGCATCGAGGATGCGCAGCCGCGCGGCGTCGAGGGCGAGCGTCGAGAGGGGCTCTCCGACCTTCAGGTCCGCGACCCGGCTGAGCCAGCGCTCGCTGAACGGGCTCTCCTCGGCGCAGAAGCTCCGGTCCCGCTCGGTCAGGCCGCCCTGGCCGCAGAAGCCCTTGTTCCCCTCGAAGGCGAGATCGTAGAGCCGGGTCTGCGGGCCGGGATGGACCGGGATGCGGAGCGTCACCTCGGGGGCGCACGTGATGTGCCGCGCCGGGTCGGGCCGGCAGGTCAGGGCGGCGGGGACGGGCGGCTCGGGGACGGGGAGGCCCAGCGCGTCGGTGCGGCACTGGGCCGTGACGCGCTCGGTGACCGGCTCGGGGACGCAGGCGCCCGGCGTCGAGCGGCGCGAGCAGGTGGCGCGGAGCACGGAGACCGGACCGACGACGGCGTTCAGGTAACCCTTGCTGAAGTAGAGGTCGCGCAGGTGCTTGAGGGCGCGCTCGTAGGTCTCCTGCTCGTACGTCATCGCCGGGATGAGCTCGACCGGGCGGGCCCGGCCGCCGGCGCCGCGGGTCGGGCCGAACAGGTCCGGGATGCCGCGCGGGTCGGGCATCGAGAAGGCGTCGGCGCCGGGCAGGTCCTCCTCGAGGAAGCTCTCGATCTCGCGGCCGAGGTCGTCCGGGCTGAGGTCGCCGGTGAGGCAGGGGAAGACGCGCTTCGTGACGCGCACCTGCTCGTGCTCGCGGACGGTGAAGGTCAGGTACCGGACCGGATCCTCCGGCTTGCCGCCGAGCGACGGGGTCACCTTGGCGTCGAGGAAGCCGCGGGCGACGTAGAACGCGGTGAGCCGGTCGGCGAGATCGTCCGGCTTCGTCTCGGTGGTCTCGCCGAGGTCGAGCGCGGCCTCGAGGGCGTCGCTGTCGAAGGCGCGGTTGCCGTCGAAGGCGGGGACGATGCGCGCGCCGGGATCGAGGTAGACGTAGAGGTAATTGTTCGGGCCGACCGCGAGCACGCGGTGGGAGACCTCGGCGTCGTGAAAGCCGCTCCGGCGGAGGAGCTCGGCCATCTCGCGGTCGGCCTCGGCGAGGGCGGGCTCGTCGACGCGGGCGCCGACGCCGAGGCGGTAGCTCTCCCTGAGCGAGCCGAGCTCCCGGTCCGCGCGCGGGTCGACGACGAACACGCGCTGGGCGACGACGCGCGGGGCGCCGGCCTCGACGTTGAGGGAGAGGACGACCTGCGACGGCTCGTCGGTGTCGACCGCGCGGACCGTGACCGCGGTCGCGGGGTAGCCGTGCTGCGCGTAGAACGCGCGGATGCGGGGGTCGATCTCGGCGAGCGCCGCGGCGGTGATCTCGCCGCCCTCGGCGATGCCGGCGGCCTCGAGGGTGCCCTGGCGATCGAGCGCGCCGCCCGTGATCTGGACGGTCGCGATGCGCCGGCGCGGGACGACGACGATCCGGAGCGCGGCGCCGTCCGGCAGCAGGTAGGCCTCGGCCGACGCGCGGGCGAAGTTGCCGGAGGCGAGCAGCTCGCGCATCGCGCGGCGAGCGGCGTCGGGGCTGAGCGGCTCGCCGAGCTCGACGCTGGTGACCGGCGACGCGTTCTGCCAGCGGTCGCCCTGCGCGGCGACATCGATGCGGACGATCGGCTTGCCGACGAGCTCTCCGAGGGCGAGCGGCTGCTGGAGCGACGGCACGTCGGCGCCCTCGGCGCCGGCTTCAGCCTGAACCTGGTTCGCCTGGGCCGGGCGCGCGGGCCCCTGGTCGGCGCGCGCGGGGACGGCGAGCGCGCCGAGCGGCAAAAGGCCGAGCAACAGGGGAATGAGGGCGGAGCGGAGGCGAGCCATCAGGTGCGGAGCGCCGGGGGACGAAAACGAAATGAACCGGCGCCGGCGTGCACGAAGACCGCAGCGTAGCCCGGTTGGACGGCGGTTGGGCAAGAGGCCTCCCGCGCGGCGACGCCGCCCGCGCGCCCTGCATCGCCGCAGCGCGACCGCCCGCATCCGCGCGTCGCCGCGCCCGCGCCCCGTTCGCGCACCAACACGAACGGCGCCGGCTCCAGCGCCCGGGAGGCCCGGGGCCCGGTCGGATCGACGCCTCGACGCGCCGATGTGCGAGACGCGGGGCTCTCGGCGGGCGGACCTCGTGCTAGCGTCGCCGCCCGTGCGAGGCACCGGATGAAGGATCTGGCGATGTTGGTCGGCGCCGTTGCGCACGACCTCAAGGTCGTGACGCTGTGGGAGAGCCTGCGCGAGCACTTTCGCGAGCATGGAATCGTGATTGATTTCGCGCTATTCTCTACGTACGAGCGCCAGGTGGAGTCGCTGGTCCGCGGGCACATCGACGTCGCCTGGGACAGCGCCATTTCGCACGTGCGGGTCAAGCGGCAGACCGAGGGCCGGTCCCGTTCGCTGGCGATGCGCGAGATCGACCGCGACTTCCACAGCAAGCTCCTCGTCCGCCGCGACGCCGCGGTCGGGGCGCTCAGCGACCTCGAGGGCAAGGTGCTCGCGGTGGGGAGCGCCGACTCCGCGCACGCGCGCATCCTGCCGCTCCACTTCCTCCGGCAGGCGGGGGTGGCCGTGGACAGGATCCAGCTCATGCCGTTCGAGGTGGACCTCGGCAAGCACGGGGACACCGCGACGAGCGAGGTCCAGGCGCTCGCGGCGCTGCACGAGGGCAAGGCGCAGGCGGCGGCGGTCGGCGACGCGGTGTGGCTGGCCGAGCAGGCGAGCGGCCGCATCGATCTCCGCCGGGTCGACGTCCTCTGGACGACGCCGGCCTACGACTTCGCGATGTTCGACGCGCTGCCGGCGCTGCCCGAGGCGAAGGCCGAGGCGTTCCAGCGCGCGCTGCTCAGCATGACCTGGAAGAACCCGAAGCACCGGCGCATCTTCGAGCTCATGGGCCACAGGCAGTGGGTGGCCGGCCGCGACGACCGGTACGGCGCGCTCGACGCGGCCACCGCGGCCACCGCGGCGCTCGCCGCCGCCTCCTGACGGCGATTGTCCGCGCGCGTCACTCGAACTCGAGCCGCCACCGGAGATCGGCGCCCACGTTGCCGAGCGGCGAGCTCGCGGCGTCGTTCGCGTTGTCGTAGGACCCCTGGATGCTCATGCGGTCGCTGAGCTTCACCTCGACGCCCGCGCGCACCTGGCTGCCCTGCGAGAGCCCCGTCGTGACGTTGGCGCGCACCGCGTCCGTGATGCGCTTGCCCAGGGTCACCGTCGGCTCCGGGGCGCCGTTCTTCGACGAGTAGCCGGTGCCGAAGCGGAACTCGTCGATGATGGGGACGATGTTCTTCACCGCCTTGTCCGCGCCCGTCAGCGACGAGAGCGCCTCGAGGCCCATGGTCTCGCCGAGCGACGACACGACGCCCTGGTTGAGCTCGGCGCGCGTCATCCCGAGCGTCAGGAGCAGGACGATGTCCTCCTGGCTGAGCGGCGGATCGCTCGTCAGGTTGAGCTGCAGGTTGTCGGCGTCGCCCTGGGCGTGCAGCCTGATGCGCCAGTGCCCGCCGGCGTTCGCGCCGGCGCCGATGCCCGTGGGCGCCGCCGCCTCCGCGCCGGCCGACGGGTCCGCCGCGGCGCTGCTGCTCATGGCCGTGTAGCGGCGGTACTCGCTCTCGGCGCGCACGTCGACCTTGGGGGCGATGCGGAACGGATCCTCGAAGCGGACGTAGCCCTCCCGGACGTTGAACTCGGTGCTCCGCAGCATGAGCTTCGATTCGGGCAGGATGCGCAGCGACCCGCGCGCGCCGAAGCGCTGGTTCGTGCCCGACAGCTCGAGCCCCGTCGGCGAGACCTCGAGCCGCATGTCCGCGAGATCGTTCGAGAAATGGAGCGGATTCGGCGAGAGGACCGTGACGCGGAACCGGACCGCGTCGGCCGCGGGGTTGTAGGTCTGCACCGTCGTCCGCTGCCGGCCCGTCAGGTCGCCGAGGTCGACGCTCATCAGGATCGGGCGCGTGTAGTTGAACGACGTGAGCGTGATCTTGCCCTCGACCTCCGGGAGGTTCCTCTCGCCCGACGCGTCGTCCTCGACGCCGGGCTGGAAGCGCGCCACGAGGTTGGCGTTCGCGGTGAGGTTCACCCCGTCCGCGACCGGCAGCTTCACGCCGGTCGCCACGATCGAGGCCGTCGCCATGCCGAGGTTCAGGCCGCGCACCGGCATGTGCCCGGCCGCGCTCACCGTGCCCGTGCCGACCCGCGCGGTCGCCCGCGTGAGGCGCACGACATCGTCGCCGATCGCGATCTCCACGTCGATGTCGTCGAGCGACACAGGCAGCCCCACGACGTCGAGCTCCCCCTCCTTGAGCGTCGCCGAGCCCGTGTAGCGCGGCGCCTGGAGCGGACCGCTCACGTGGACCTCGGCCTGCACCGTGCCCCGCGCGTGCCGGATCTGCGGGATGTCGGCGCTGAGCCGCGACAGGTTCGTCGGGCTGACCCGGATCGCGATGTCGAGGTCGGGCGCGGTGAACACCCGCTCGACCTCGCCGGACGCGGTGAACGCGGCGGACAGGCGCGAGGCGGTGTGCGCCTCGAGGCGGAGCTCCGGCACCCGGAGCGCGTTCTCCGCGAGGCGGATCGGCCCGGTCGGGGCCGTGAGGTGGAGCCCCTGGCCCTCCCGCTCCAGCTTGAACGCGCCGACCGTGAGCGTGAGCGCCGCCTGCTTCGGGTCCGCGAGCGGGAGCCGCTCGACGTCGAGCGTCGCGGTCAGCGTGCCCTTCGGCGTCGCCGCCGAGAACGCGACGCCCGGGATCAGGTTCGCGAGCGTGCCGAGGTCGAGCGCGTCCATGCGCACCTTGCCGTCCACGATCTTGCGCTGCTGGCGCGTGACGCGGAGCCCCTCCAGCGCCACCTGCCCGCCGAAGAGCGAGCCGTTCGCGATGAACGCGCCGTCGGGGAGGTCGCGCTCGAACTCCACCGGGTCGAACGGCGCGCCCTGGGGGTTGCCGCAGATCGGCGTCCTGCCGAGGATCCTGGGCGCCCTCTCGGTGGGCACGATCGTGAGCTCGACGCGCGAGGGGGGCAGGCTCGCGTGCGTGCGGCGGATGCCGACGCGCGAGACGTGGACGTCCGCGAACCCGGCCATCCGGCTCACGGTGCCGCCCAGGCTGGCGACGAGCGACACCGACCCGTCGAACAGCGAGCCCGCCGGCCCGAGCGCGTCGATCCGCGTGAGCGGCAGGCCGCTCGCGATGACGCTCCCCTTGAGCGCGCCGCCGTGCGCCACGGATACGCTCGCCAGCACCGAGCCCGTGCCCTTGCGCAGCGACGCCGAGCGGACGTCGAGCCGCATCCCGTCGCCGCCGGCGGCCTGGTCGTCCCAGATCAGGTTGAGGTCGACCTCGCCCTCGTCGAAGCGCTCCTCGAGGAGCTCGACGCCGCTGAGGCGCATCCCGGCGCTCACGGCGAGGTAGCCGCCCCCGCAGCGGTCCTCGGGGCCGCCGAGCGCGAAGTGGGCCCGCGCCGTCCCGCTCGCGGTCGCCTTGTAGCCGGCGTACCGCGGATCCTTCTCGAGGCGGAGCATCTCGAGGAGGTCGCGCGCGGCCAGGTGCGGCGCCTCGCGCGTGTCCACGGTCGCGTCCACGACCACGATCCCCGACGCGCTGTCGAGCGGGCGGCCCTTCGGCAGGTTGCCCGCCGGGTCGAAGTCGATCTTGATCGAGGGGACCCGGACGCGGCTCGCCCCGTGCCGGACGCGCGCGCTCTCGAGCGTCACGGCGAGCGGCTCGAACGCGACCGGCGAGGGCTCGAGGTCGCCGATGGGGAACCCGGCGAACACGAACTTCTCGATGCCGACCTCGCCCTTGAGCTTCGGGTGCCCGTAGGGGCCGTGCATCGAGGCCTTCAGCGTGGCGACGCCGGCGAGATCGAGCGCGGCGAGCGGCGAGACATCGGCGAGGTCCACCTGTGAGCCCGGGTGGATCTCGACCCCGAGCTGGTCGTTGAAGCCGAGCGAGACGGTGGCCCGGAGGTGCGAGCCCGGCGTGTCGACCGAGAAGCCGGAGAGCACGACGGCGTTCGGCCGCACCTGGAACGAGCCGCGGACGGTGCCCTCCTTGACGCCCATCAGGCGCTGGCGGGCCGGGTCCGTCGTCGGGCGATCGAAGATGTCGAAGCCGTGCGTCTGCACGGCGAGCGGCCCCTCGAGGGAGAGCGGGGAGAGCGTGCCGCCGAAGCGATCGAACCGGCCCTCGCGCAGCGTCCAGGCGACGTGCGCCTGGGGGTGCACGCCGAGGTCGCGCAGGAGGCCGGGCAGCTGGATGCCGGCGAGGTCGACCGGCCCCACCTGGAGCGGGATGCCCTTCTCGAACGGCTTGATCTCCGCGCTGGAGATCTTGAGCGTGCCGTCGGCCCAGGCGATGGCGGTGTCGGAGAGCTGCACGGCGTCGGGGGTCGTCGCGAGCTTGCTCGAGAGGCGCGTCACGAAGACCCTGCCGTCGAGGCCCGGCTGGTCGATCGCGAGGGTCCCCTTCACCCGGGGGAGCGCGAGGCCGAGCGGCGCGGACGCCGCGTCGTACTCGGCGTCGACGTCGAGCGCGAGCGAGCCGGACGAGGGCGGCAGGCTCACGAAGCGGTGCACGATCGGGACCGGCAGGCGCGCCCGCACGCGGCCCTCGATCCGGTGGGGCATGCCGCCGCCGAGGCCCACGGCGCGGAGGGCGCCGAGCTCGAGCTCCACCCGGCGCCAGTCGCCTTCCTGGAGCGCGCAGGGCGGCGCGGTGCCGGGATCCGGATCGAAGTCGGCGGCGCCCTCCAGGATGAGCCGGCGGACGAGCGCGCGGCCCGGCTCGACGCGGATGCGCGTGTCGAAGCGGCAGACGACGTCCTCGTCGACGCTGTCCTCCTCGGCCTCGCGGCCGGGCGCGGCGTGCGTGTGGACGACCGAGACGAGGCCGGAGCGCAACGCGATCTCGAACGCGTCGGACGGCTCGGCGGAGACGTCGAGGTCGACCTCGCGGGCCTGGATGCGGAGGTTGTCGATCGTCAGGTCGACCTGCGCGTCGGTGATGGCCACCGAGGAGAGCGGCGCGCGGTCGAGCACGCTCTCGTCGCTGCTGCTCCTGGTGCGGGGGAGGTTGAGGTTGCGGAGCTCCCCGTCCTTCATGACGGCGCGGACGCGCGGGCCGACGATCTCGACGTCGCCGGCGTCGATGCGCCCCGCGATCAGCGAGAACAGGCGCGGGCGGATCGCCACGCGCTCGAGCTCGAGGAACGGCGCGCCGCCGTCCGAGGAGTCGACGACGAGGCGGTTCAGGCCGACCATCAGGGGCCAGGCCTGGACGCGCACGTCGTAGCGGGCGGTGATGCCGAGCTCGCTCTGGAGCAGCGCGGCCGTCTCGACCGCCGCCCAGGCCCGCACGGCCTGGGTCCGCACGAGGAAGCCGACGGCGAGCGGGATCGCCCCGATCACCGCGAACACGACGCACAGCACGCGCACGGCGAGGCGCCCCCAGTCCCTCCGGGCTCGCGGCGGGGAGCCCTTTCTCCTCGTGCCGTGCATCGGGGCGCAGCTTAGCTGAAGCGCGGTCGAACGCTTACGTGGGCGGGGTGATCCTGTACGCGGAAAAGATTGGCGCGTGGTCGCTCGCGTCCTCGATCCACGGCCCGTGCGGGATGTGGACCGAGCCCGGGTCGAGCATCCGCCGGAGCAACGGATTGACCATCTGGTGGTCGATGAGCTCTAGCTGTCCGTGAAAGTCGTACGTCCACTGATCCGCGGGCGGCGCCGCGGTCGCGACGTCCTTGAACGCGGCCCGGCCGGAGCCGGCGATGGCCTCGACCGGGGGCGAGTCGGGCAGGTCGTTGAAGTCGCCGAGCACGATGATCACGGCGGTGGGGTGCGCTGCGGCGAGCGCGTCGGCGATGGCACGGACGCGCTGCGCCTCGGCGAGGCGCCGGTCGGGGTCGTCGGGCGCTGCCTTCGATTTGAAGTGGACCCCCAGCAGGATCACCTGGCGGCCGCCCCGGGTGAGGTGGAGCTCGAGGCAGTCGCGCGCGAACGTGTAGACGGGCCCGTGCGTCCCGCGCAGCGTGAAGCGATCGTCCCGGTGCGACACGACCTTGTCGAACGGGATCTTCGAGAGCGCGCCGACGTCGATGCCGCGCGGGTCGTACGCCTCGACGAGCGCGGCGTGGGGGTACGCGCCGCCGAGCTCGATGCGGTTCAGGTCCTCGAGGACGTCGAGGTGCTCGACCTCCTGGAGCACCGCGACGTCGGGGTCGAGGTCCGCGAGCACCGCCGCGATCGCCTCGCGCTTCTCGCGGTAGCGCGCGGTGCTGAGCACGATCTCCTTTGTGCCTCCCGTGTCTTCCTTGTCGTTGAAGAAATCCTTTGTGTTCCAGGTGACGACCGTGAGCGGCGCGGCCTCCGCCGGCGGGTCGCCCGGACCGGCGGCGGCTCCCGAGCCGCCCGCGCCCTGGCCGTCGGAGCCGCCCGCGCCCGCGGCCCCGCCGCCGTTCGATGTGGCGACGGCGAACGGCGAGCGGAGCTCCGCAGCATCCCGGCAGCCGGCGGCGGCCGTCGTCGCCAGCGCGGCCGCTGCGGCGACCGCGCTGAGCCATGCACGCCATGCGCCGAGGGGGCTCCGGACCATAGGAGAGAAAGAGCTACTGCGGGCACCCGCGTCGCGCCAGACCGGAAACGTGCTCTGAGGGTGGAACGCCGCGGGCGCAGCGCGCTGCGTTGCGTCAGCTCGCGGTGAGCTTGCGGTAGCGGAGCTTGCGGGGCTCGGCGGCGTCGGCGCCGAGGCGGCGCTTCAGGTCGGCCTCGTAGTCGGCGTAGTTGCCCTCGAACCAGACGACCTTGCTGTCGCCCTCGAAGGCGAGGATGTGGGTCGCGATCCGGTCGAGGAACCAGCGATCGTGGCTGATGACCACGGCGCAGCCGGCGAAGCTGAGGAGCGCGTCCTCGAGCGAGCGGAGGGTGTCGACGTCGAGGTCGTTCGTGGGCTCGTCGAGCAGGAGGACGTTGCCGCCGCGGCGGAGGAGCTTGGCGAGGTGGAGGCGGTTGCGCTCGCCGCCGGACAGGTCGCGGACCTTCTTCTGCTGGTCGCTGCCGGCGAAGTTGAAGCTGGAGACGTAGGCGCGCGAGTTGACCTCGCGCTTGCCGACGATCAGCCGGTCCTCGCCGCCGGAGATCTCCTGCCAGACGTTGTTGTTCGGGTTGAGGGCGTCGCGCGACTGGTCGACGTACGCGAGCTCGACGGTCTCGCCGATCCGGAGCGCGCCGCTGTCGGGCTGCTCCTGGCCCATGATCATGCGGAAGAGGGTGGTCTTGCCGGCGCCGTTCGGTCCGATGATGCCGACGATGCCGCCGCGCGGGAGCGAGAAGGTGAGGTCGTCGATGAGGACGCGGTCGCCGTAGCCCTTGCGGAGGTGGTCGGCCTCGACGACCACGTTCCCGAGGCGATTGCCGGCGGGGATGTGGATCTCGTTCTCCTCGACCTTCTTCGACCTGTCCTCGGCGAGGAGCGACTCGTAGGCGGCGAGGCGGGCCTTGCTCTTGGCCTGGCGGGCGCGCGGGGCCATGCGCACCCACTCGAGCTCGCGCTCGAGGGTGCGCTTGCGCGAGCTCTCCTGCTTCTGCTCCAGCTCGAGGCGCTTCTTCTTCTGCTCGAGCCAGCCCGTGTAGTTGCCCTCGTACGGGATGCCGGCGCCGCGGTCGAGCTCGAGGATCCAGCCGGCGACGTTGTCGAGGAAGTAGCGGTCGTGGGTGACGGCGACGACGGTGCCCGGGTAGTCGTGGAGGAAGCGCTCGAGCCAGGCGACGCTCTCGGCGTCGAGGTGGTTTGTCGGCTCGTCGAGGAGCAGGATGTCCGGCTTCTCGAGGAGGAGCCTGCAGAGGGCGACGCGCCGGCGCTCGCCGCCGGAGAGCTTCGTGACGTCGGCGTCGGGGGGGGGGAGGCGGAGGGCGTCCATGGCGCGCTCGACGACGCGGTCGATCTCCCAGCCGCCCGCGGCCTCGATCTTGTCCTGGAGCGTGGCGTACTCCTCGAGGAGCGCCTCCATGTCGGGGGGCGACTCGCCGAGCAGGGTGCCGATCTCCTCGAAGCGCTGGACGAGGGAGCGGACGTCGTGCACGGCCATCTCGACGTGCTCGAGGACGGTCTTGCCCGCCTCGAGCTGCGGCTCCTGGGCGAGGTAGCCGATGCGGACGCCGTCGGCGGGCCTGGCCTCGCCGAGGTAGTCCTTGTCGACGCCCGCCATGATGCGGAGCAGGGTGCTCTTGCCGGCGCCGTTCGAGCCGAGGACGCCGATCTTCGCGCCCGGGTAGAAGGAGAGCCACAGGCCCTTCAGCACCTCCTTGTTCGGGGGGTGCACCTTCCGGACATCCTGCATCGTGAAGATGAATTGAGGAGCCACGTCTTCGCCTGCCTGGGGTGCCGGCGCGTCGCGTGGCGCCGCTCGGCCTTCGAGCGGGCGCGGCGCTGGCCGGGCTGGGGGAGAGGCCGTATGCGAGATCGCCGGCTGACGGTCAAGGGGGCCTCGAGGCGGGCGTCCGAGCCGGAGAAGGCGGTCGGAGAAGGCGGGTGGACGCTGCCGGGCGGCGAGCGCGGGCGTGGCGCGGCGCTGGCGCCGCCTGGGCCTAGGCCCGGCGCGCGCCGCGCCCGAACGCCTGCCGCAGGGCGGCGAGATCGTCCCGGCCGACCTCGCGCGTGACGACGAGGAGGGCGATGTACACGAGGCCGACGAGGACGGCCTCGCCGAGCACGGCGACCTTGCCGAGCCACGGCAGGCGCGTGCCGACGGCGATCGCGGCGGCGAGGGCGACGCCCACGCGGAGCACCGTCAGCGCGGGGACGAAGCCGCCGGCGACGCGGTGGAGCAGGACGCCGGCGACGACGGCGGAGGTGGCGAGCGCGAGCGAGGTGGCGGTCGCGGAGCTCACGAGCATGTCGGGGCCGAAGGGGGCGCGGGGGACGGCGACGGAGCAGCCGACGGCGACGAGGAGGACCGTGGCGGCGGTGAGCGCGGCCGCGATGCGCTCCCTGCGGAGGCTCGTGAGCGCGGCCGAGGCGACGCCGAGGATGGCGAAGGCGCCCATGCCGAGCGAGAGGACGCGGAGCGTGTCGCCGCCGCGGCTGTAGATCTCGACGGGGAAGGCGAAGCGCAGCACGTGCGGCGCGAGGCCCGAGATGGGGCCGCAGAGGAGGCCGGTGAGCAGGAACGAGAGGCGGACGCCGGTCATCGTGTAGCGGCGGACGGCGGCGCGGTCGCCCTCGGCGCGGGCGCGGGCGAGCATCGGGAAGAGGATGAAGGAGACGGAGAGGAGCAGCTGGTACGGGAGGAACGCGAAGAGCTGCGCGCCGCGGTAGACGCCGATGAGGTCGTCGGCGGCCCTTGCGCCGAGCGCGAGGTGGTTCGTGGCCTGGCCGAGGAAGCGGCGCAGGAGGAAGAAGTCGGTCTGGAGCAGGAAGTTCAGGAAGGTCTGCGAGACGGCGAGCGGCAGGAGGAAGACGAGGTGCTCGCGGATCGAGGGGCCGGCGTTGCCGCGGCGTCCGAGGCCGGTCTTGAGGGTCGCGAGGGGGACGATGATGGCGGCGGCGGCGACGAAGCCGGCGATGGCGCCGAGGACGCCGCTCTGGCCGGCGCGGAGGAAGAGGAGGGCGCCGGCGGCGATGCTCGCGGTGCGGAGCGCGCCGTAGCCGACGTCGAAGGCGGCCTGGGTGAGGAAGCGTCGCTGGCCGTTGAGCGCGCCGACGAGCGGGGCGTAGAGGCCGTAGAGGAGGACGACGCCGGCGGCGAGGCGCAGCGGGCCGGCGACGTGCGGGGCCTCGGAGAAGTCGGCGATGGCGCCGGCGAGGAGCGCGAACGAGGCGGAGACGGCGATGGCGAGGACGGCGTGCAGGGCGAGCGTGCGGCGGAAGGCCTCGGCGGCGTCGCGGTCGGCGACGCTGGAGACGGCGCGCGAGACGCCCTGGATGCCGGTCGCGACGATGACGTTGTTGACCACGCCGACCCCGGCCAGGACGATGGAGACCTCGCCGTAGCCGTCGGTGCCGAGCAGCCGGGGAAGGATGAGCTGCTGGACGAAGCCGAAGACGATGAAGGAGACCTTGGCGCCCGCGATGGCGAGGCCGCCGCGGCCGGCGGAGCGGGCGGCGGAGGGGGAGGGGGCGGCAGGGGACGGAGAGGGGGCGGCGGAGGGCGGAGAGGGGGCGGCCTGCGCGGGGTCCGGGGGAGCCTGCGAGAGGTCGGGGGCTTGGGGCGGCGGCGGGGAGGGCACGGCGGCGCGCGGCACGGCGGCGTTGTCGCAGAAGCACGCCAGGCGGGCAATCTCGCCGGGGCGCCGGGACGCACGCGGGGGACGGGCGGGGCGGGGGGGAAGACCGGGCGAGCTCACATGCGCGTCACCAAAGCGATGCGGCGTGCGGATTCGCTTGACGGGAAGGTCCGGCTGACTATTCTCGCGCCGTCTCCGACGCATTCCAGCTTAGCTCAGTTGGTAGAGCAGGCGGCTGTTAACCGCCGGGTCGCTGGTTCGAGTCCAGCAGCTGGAGCCATTCATGCGGGGTCGCGGAAACGCGACCCCGCAATTTTTAACAGCGGCCTCGAAGAGCGATCTCCGGGGCCGTTGTCTTTTCTCCCCTGATTTCCCGAGGGTTTGCGCGAAGTCGAGCGCGGCGCGCGCCGGGACGGCGTTCGCGCTGAGAACGCCGCGCGCGTGAAGAGGCGCGCGTCGAAGGCGCGTGGGACGGCGTTCGCGCTCTCTTCTCGTGCCCGCGGGGAGAGAGAAGCCGAGACTCGGTTAACAGCCGACCCTCGTTCTCCGGGACGGCGACCGGGCGATCAACTGTCCCGCGCGGGGAGGGACTGTTGATCATCGGGGCGCTGTCCCGCGCGAGCGCGGAATGGGCGCCCACGTTGGCGCGTGGCGCGTGCAAACCGCCGGTCCCGAGCGTGGCGCGAGTCGTGGGCAACGGCGCGCAGGTGGGCGCGCCCTGCGCGTCCGGCGCAGCACTGTTGGACGCCGCTGCCATCATCGCCGTCGTCAGATCGCCCCTCCCGTCTTGGCCGCCGCCTGTCGCTCCTCCTTCATGCAGTGAAGCTCCAGAGGAGCGCCTTCGGCTGGGCAGACGAAGGCGCGGAAGATCCGATACCCCTCGTGAATCCCGGCGCCAAGGATCAGAAGTAGCGGCTCCTTGCAGTCGTACTCGCGGGCCTGACTGATCTCGAGCATCTGCGCGAAGTCGTCGCCGCTCGGCTCCACGTGGTTCGCGGGATGGAAGTGCCACTCGCCGATGTAGAAGGTCCGTTCCTTGGCCCTCCACCGCTTGCTGAGCATCTCGCGCAGACCGCTCACGCCGCGCAGGAACCACGAGCGCCTTCGCTTCGAGTCGGTCGGCGGCGGCGTCGCCTCGCGTACGATCGCAAGCGCGAGGTCGTCGGAGTAGCGCCCGATCAAGATGCCGCCCGTCTCCACGGAGCCTGCGTCGCGACAGTACCGATCGAGCGCCCCGAGAACGGAGGCCTGTAGCTCCACGGCGAACGTGCCGTCTTCGGTCTTGCCCCTCCAGGTCCTCATGACGCCAACGCCTCCAGGGCGGGCGGCGCGCTCTCGGGCGCGAAGCCCTGGAAGCCGTCGTCCGATGACGATTGTGCGAATACCCGGAAGCGTGGCGCGGTTGGCCTCTTCGCCACCACCGTCTCCAGCTCCTTGACGCAGACCGCTGCCGCCAGAACGACGTCGTCGCAACGAGCGGGAAAGAGCGGCGACCAGCAGCCTGCGCCCTCGAAGACCTCGTCGTTGTCGGCCCAAGCTTTCGACTCGTGCTCAAGCCAGGGGCGGACGTTTCTGGCGAAGTCTCCTTGCGGGAAACGGTTGCCGCTCACGCCGAACGAGAAGAGGCGCTTCCCACCGAAGCCCATGGAGAAGGAAGCGAAGGTGCGAGGGATCGACCACCATGCTCGTTCAAGTGTCGACAGAACCATGTCCGACGACGTGCAGTCGATGATGATGTCGTACTCGTCGAGCTGCGTCTCGATGGCCTTGGCGTCGCTGGGCAGCTTCTCGCTGAACTCGGCGACTCGAATGGTCGGCGAGATCTGCCGGAGCCGCTGTGCGACGACTGGCACCTTGGACTTGCCGACGTCGACGAGCGTTGCCACGTGCCGGTTGACGTTGCCGGACTCCACTACATCCTCATCGATCAGCGCGATGTTCTTCACGCCGGCGCGCACGAGCAGCTCGCTGAGGACCGAACCGAGCGCGCCAACACCGATGACCGCGACGTTGCAGTCTCGCACTGCGCGCGGCAGTCGCCCGCGAGCTTGCAGGCGATCGCCGCTCCAGTTGTCGGTGAACAGGTACTCGAGCGCGACGGTGTCAGCGAACTTCCCGTAGCGATCGCGGTGCCACCAACCACGTGCGTTCGGGCGAAAGCCGTGTGGCTGCCCTTCGGCCTTTTCAAGACGGGGCAGGAGCAATGCGTCCCAGTGGACCTCATTGGCGTCTTCTCCGACGCGCGCGGGCATCGGGTAGCCGAGCATGAGGATGCCGCTGCTCTTCGAACCACGAAGCTGAGGGAACAGCCATCGCAGCATCGCGTCGACGTCGATGTTCATCGCCTTCGCGATTCGCCGAAGGTCTCGCCACGTCCCTGGCGCCTGCCACGGCCGCACAACGACCGGCTGCGGCCACAGCCACCAGAAGCCGTTCACGCGTCGTTCTTGCGCCAGGTCACCGAGCTCGCGTCCTGACCATGCCCGGACAACGTCACCGCTCTGGTCCTCAAAGCTCTTGATGGTGAGAACGTTGCCGATGTCCTTCAGCGCGCCGAACCGAGCGATGCCGAAGCTCCCCGCGCGCCCATCCCAGGCAGCGAAGGACGCCGCGCTCTCGTCGTGAACGACGCGCTCGCGGATCCAACCGCGCGCGGTGGTGTGAGGTCGATCGGGCAGCTCAAAGGGGTCGCCCGCTGCGAGAAGCTGGTCGTTCGCCGCTCGGTGCAGCCACTGGAGTGCTCGCTCGGTATGCCATCGAAGCCGCTGGTCGGCGTCGCCAACGGGATCGCGTACGACGACCACGCGCCGCTCGCCGCCGAAAGGTGTGTCGAGGCAAAGCCGTCCATCTCGCCACGCACGTCGATCGCGCCCCGGCGCGTTCCGCGACTGGTGAGGAAACGTTGCGGTGAGCCCACCTTCGGAAGCCGGGTAGAACGAGACACGCCCGAAGGGATAGGTGTCGTCGAGCAGTACGCACCATCGGGTTGCAGCGGCAACGAACTCGGCGCCGGCGTCACGTCGGAGCACGAGCCGCACGACCCACCGCTTCGCCTTTTCATCGAACTTGGGACCGTCCTCCACCGAGCACGCAACGACCGCGCACAAGCCGCGCAGGCCGCGTTCGATCGCAGGCGGTGGAAGGACGGTCGTCGAGGTCACGCGAAGCGGCCGCTCCCCGGCGTGGCAGGACCCGTGGGCGGCGTGTAGCCACGCCCCGAACCGCCCGAGCCGCCGCCACCGGCCTCCGGGGGCTTCGGGAACTTGCTGCCGAACAGGTCGCGCCAGAGCTTGCCGCTCTCCGTGCGGTCCTGCGAGTCATACGCGCGTCGCGCAAGAGCGGCGCCGTCCTTGACCTGGTCGTAGAACCTCTTGAAGTCGTCAGCCGTGATCCGCTTGAAGACGTCGTGCGTCGACACGCCGTAGTCCGGGAGACTCGGCTTTCCGCCGGCCAGCACCGACAGCGCGTACTGCGAGACGATCTTCTCCAGCGTCTTCACGACACCCTCGGCGACGCTCTCGATGCCGTCGGGGCAGCACTCGCCGATGAGCCGCTCGAGCGGGAAGCCCTTCGGGTGCTTCGGCTCCTCGTGCTTCTCGACGCGCCACCACTTGATGGCCTTCACAACGTTGACGAAGTGCTTGTTCGTGCGGTTGTTCTTGTCGCGCGTCCACCTGATCTGGGCGATCGGGTGCGTCGACTCCCACTTGTTCGCGTCGCGGTCCGGGATGCGAAGGGGCTGTGACTTCCACTCGGGCTCGTTCTTCGCCTCGGCGAGGAGCGTTCGCGCGTCGCTCCTATACCGGGAGCCCAGCGCGAGCCACGACCGGTGGAGGCGCCACTCGGGATCATCTTCGAGACCATCGTCGGCCGAGAGCGCCTCGGACCGAAGGATGCCCGCCTCGGCCTCCGAGGGCGCAGAGGTGAGCACGAGGTCCAGCTCGACGTAAGACAGCTCGATGCCGAACGAGCGCCCCTGCTGCCGCCACTTCCCCTTGTAGTGCTTGTCGAGGAAAGGCTTGAACACGTCCATCGCCTTTGCCGGCGTGTACTCCTCCTCCGAGAGCTTCGTGACGACGATGATGTCGACGTCGGAGCGCCGGTCCCCCTTCGGGCGAATCGCGGTCGAGCGCTTGTAGCTGCCCTGCAGGAAGTCCGAGACGAGGCACTTCTTCAGCCCCTCGTCCGCGTTGAGGCGGTCACGTAGCGTCTGGTGTCCGGTCTTCAGATCATCGCGCATCGCCTTGGTGGGTCGGATGTCCTGCAGGAAGTCAGCGAAGTCGGTTTCAAGGATCATGGCGTGGGCTCTTGGTGTTCCGCGACGGCCTTCGCCGGGGGCGGGAGCGAGATGGAGATCTGGTAGGACCCGTCGCGCTCGATTCCGAAGTCGAACTCATAGAGTGCGAGTCGGCCGAGTGCTTCGCGCTGCTGCCCGATGAAGAACATCAGCGCGTTGGGGCACGCGAAGAAGACGTGCGCCCTCGCGGTGCGACTCGGGCGTGCGCTCGTGAGCAGCGCGGGAAGCGCATTCGCGAGCTGGTAGGCGTGGTCGGCGCCCTTGATGCTCCGGGGCGACGGCCCGCCCTCCGGGCTCAGCACCACGAGGCGGCGCACCGGGGGCGCACCCGCCGATGCGAGGTAGGCCTCGACGTCACCACGCGCGTCGTGCGTGACGGACAAGCAGATCGCCACGTCGTCGGCGTTCGCATTCTTCTCGATCGCCTGCGGTGCCGCCCACGACGGGCCCACAGTCGTGTTCTCGGTCGGTCGCCACACATCGAGGTTCGGCTTCTGCAGCGGCGCTGCCTTCACGCCGGAGTTGCGGCTCAGCTCCCAGCCCGCAAGCAGCGCGAACGAACCGTGGCACTCAAGGGCGATCACGGACTCCCCAGCGCGGAGACGTGCCCGGCGCTCCTGGTCGCCAAGGAATGCGAGCACCTGCGCCGCGCTCGCCTCCCACGAACCGCCCTGCGCCAGGTGGCGGCCGTCGAAGTTCGACGAGACGCAGACGAGCTCGTCGACCTCGGACTCGAGCCGCTCGGCGAAGCGCATGAAGCTCCGCACGCCGATGGCGAAGGGGCGTGACGGCTTGGCGCCGAGATCGGCCAAGAGCCCCTCCTTCTGGCACAACGCGCGGAACGCGGCCTCGTCGAACGAGTGCTGGCCGCTCATCAGGAACTGCTGCACCAGGCTCTCGTAGGGGCACGCCGCGCGGTCAGCGCTTGGCGTGCGGAGGCCGGCGGCCTCGAGGGTTGCGTAGACGTACGCCTTGAAGTCGCGTCGCCCGAAGTGATCGAGCTGGAACCGCAGCGTGCGAGCAAACGCCGTGAACGGCTCGACGTCGAGGCTCAGATGGGTGCGCCACTTCTCGCGGATCTTCCCGAGGTCGCCCTTCGCGCCATCCTCGAAGAACTTGGGCGGCAGCTCACCGTCGAATTCGCGCAGAAGGCTGGCGAGCTTATCGTCGTCCTTCCATCGCCAATTGGACGCGAGGTGGAGCCGAAACGGGACGCGCTCCTGCTTCGACAGGTGGGCGTAGGCCTCATGAAAGCGCTTGAGCAGCGAGACCTTCGCGTTGATGAACGACGGGTCGATCAGCGCGTCGGCGCTGTACGCGTCGCGGTTGTCGACGTGGTACTTGAGCTGGAAGTAGTCAGCGCTCGCCTGCCAGCCGCCCGCGTTGACCCCGGGCGCGCGGTAGAAGACGGCGACGTCGTCGACGCCATCGGCGTCGTCGTGTTCGAGGACGACGCGCTCGACCAGGGAGTTCGGGCGCAGTAGGTCGGCCGCCTGCCGCCAGAAGAACAGGCCCTGGTAAACGTCGCCTTCGGTCCGTGCGCCGACTTGGTGAAGTGCCATTGCCTCCCCCTCACTCCACCAGCGACTTGAAGACGGCGTCCGACGCGTCCTTGTAGAACTCGATGTTGAGCTTGGTCCACAGCTCGTCGGGCAGGTCGTTGAGCTGCCGGCGGGCGGCGACGGGCATCAGCAGGGTCTGCGCCTGCTTGTCGACGGCCAGCTCCGCGATGCGCACAGCGTTCGGAATCATCTCGATTGAGCCGCCGAGGTTGAGCGCGCCGACGACGATGGTTCCACCGCGCGTGTTGCGCCCGAGGAGCGCGCCGCATAGGGCGACGAGGACCGGGACGCCGAGGCCCGCCCCGGCCTTGTCGGCGTCGAGTGCACGCATCTGGATTGAAAACTCGTGTTCGCGTGGGTTGCGGTCGCCGACGAGTTCCTTGGCGCGTGTGTAGAGGTTCTGTTCGCCGACCTTCACGCTTTCGCGGAAGGCGGGTGGCGTCGGCTGGTTGAGCACCTTCACGCCCGCGCCCGGTCCGCTGGCCACCTCGAGGCGATAGAGGCCCGGGCCAGCGTCAGGGCTCGCGGGGCTCACCGCCCAGACCTGGCCGGGTGGGAGCGGATCGCTCTCGATGGCCTCGTCGCTGTGCAGCTCGGGCGTCGAGACGAACTGCTCCACGCCCTCAGGGCCGACGATGTAGCTGAAGTGCGTGTTGCGGAACTCGCTCTTGAAGCAGCGCTTCTGTTGCTCCTTCACGCGGCGCCGCGATTCGAGGGCGACGCGCACAATCCACTCGAGGTCCTCGTCGGGCACGGGCGCCTCGGGGTCGGGGAAGAGCAGCTTGGTCAGGCCGCTCACCGTCTTGTTCACCGCCTCGATGTCGCGGCCGGAGAGCGCGCCGCCGAGGTGAACGCGCCCTTGCATCACCGAGACGCGGTTGCCCGAGCGCAGCTTGCTCCAGCACTCGCTGAGGAAGTCGCTCACCAAGCCGAAGTGGTCCGTGAAGTGGTCATTGGGGTTGAGCTTCGGGAAGTCCCACCCCGGCACGAAGGCGTGAAGGCGGTCCATGAACGCTGTGTCGTTGCGCATCTCCGGCGGCAGCGGGCTGAGCAGGTGCGCGACGCGCTGCTGCTGCTCAACGTCAACGTCGAAGTTGCCGACCATGACGATGCCACCCTCGGCGCGGATGTTCTCCTTGCCCCGGCTGAACTGCCCCGAGGCCATGTAGCCCTTCATGATGTTGATGCCGTCCTTCTGATCGAAGGAGACCCCCGACACCTCGTCGAAGCAGACGACGTCGTACTGGCACACGAGCCCGCGTTGGCCGCTCGCGTTATTCACGAACATCTTGGCGACCGTCGCCTTGCCGCCCGAGATGAGGTGAGCGTACGGCGAGATCTGCTGGAAGAGGTGGCTCTTTCCGGTGCCGCGCGGGCCGAGTTCGACGAGGTTGTAGTTGCGCTCGACGAACGGGACCATGCGCAAGATGGCGACGCGCTTCGCGCGCTCGGAGAGCGATGCAGCCTCGAGACCAATCGAGCGAATGAGGAAGTCGATCCACTCCTGCGTCGTGAACGAGCGGCGTGCCTTGGCCAGCACATCGAGCACGTCCGACTTCGACATCTGGATCGGGCGCATTGACTGGATGGAGAACGGGCGGCCTCCCTGCTCCTGCGCGGCGACTCCGTCGTAGGCGAGTGTAACCTCGGCGTAGAAGCCGTCGGTCAGCATGCGCTCGTTCTCGCGCACGAGCTGATCGTCGATGAGCACGTCGCGCAGCGCGAGGCTCGGAAGCTCGGCGAGGAAGCGGTCGTTCTTCGCGTCGAGGCGCGCCTTGATGATGTCGATGAGCTTGACGCTGCCGCTGTCCTTCGCGCGCGCCTTGAACAGCTCCTCCTCGCCCGTGCGCACCGTGCGGTCGCGGAGCTGCTTCTCGACGATCTGGAGTCCCTCCGCGATCTCCTTCTCGTCGGTGCTGGCGCAGTAGCGGCCAAGGAGGAACTCGACCACGTAGGTCGGCACCGGGTACTGGCGCGCGTACTTGCGAACGAGGTCCTTGCGAACGAGGTAGCCGTCGAAGACCGCAGCCGCCAGCTGATCGAGATGGTCGAGGGTCAGGGTCATGACGCTTCTCCGACAGTCGTGGCTTTGCGGTCGAGCACGTTGCCCGCGCCGTCGAGGACGACGACCATGGCGGCGTGACCTTCGTGGCTGTCATCCGCGACGGCGAGGCTCTGCTCGCCGGCCGGGCCGACCTCCTTGGGCGACGCCGCGATGCTCGTGTTCGCCTGTTTCCAATTGGTGCGCAGGTCGACGCGCACGGAGGGATCGTTTGTCCTCACCGCCACGCGGCAGCGCATGCCGCGCCAGGTGACGGCGGTGATCGACGCGGTGGTGCCACCGCCGCCGCGCTCGACGATCAGCTCGGGAACGATGCACTCCTGCGGGCTGATGCCTCCGTGCGAGTACTCGGTGTTCTTGGCGAAGCTGCCGACGCCGGGCGGTGACGCGATACGGACGTGGGGGTTCCAGTGCCAGGGATAGACGGGCACCTCAGGCTTCGCGTCGCGCTTCACCGTGGCTGCGCGTGACCACTTCGTCGCCGTGAGGTGTTTGGGCACCTCGACGGACGGCAGGCCACCCGGCATGAGCAGCCAGCCGTGGTCCGTGACAATGCGGATGCGCGTCCAACCCGCGTCGATGAGCCCGGTGATCTGGTCGAGGAGAATCTCGAGCTCGGTGTCGATCTGTGCGGCGAGACGCGCGCCCAGCTTGTGGCCCAGCTCGTCGAGCTTGCCGCTCTCGATCCAGCCGCCCGTCGAGCCCTGCTTCGCGGGGCGGATGTCCTCGCCGAGCAGGTCGATGCCCCGACTCGCCATGTCGTCCCGCAGCCGCTGCGCGGTGGCCGCCTGCGGGCTGTTCTTGAAGCGCGGGTTGAAGTCGACGATGTCCTCGCCGCCTTCGAGCTTGTCGTGCGAGAGCGTCGCAAAGGGCTTCGCGGTCGACGTCACCGTCGGCAGCGGTGCGAGGCGGTGGTTCAAGCGCGCGCGGAGGCCCTTCGCTTCGAGGCGCTCGGCGAGGATGCCGGCGACGTCGTACCGGAGGCCGTCGGCGAACATGAGGCACGCGTCCTTCTCGTGCTGGCTTCCCGTGACCTTCGCGCGCACGGCGTTTTCTGCACCGTCGATGAGGCCCTGGAAGTGGCGCGCGGAGGCATCGAGCCACGGCAGGTAGAGCGCGCGCACGACGCTCTGGATGAGCGCCACGTCGGCGGGCTGCTTCACCGAGGCGAGCGCTTCGAGCGCAGCACGGTCGCAACGCCAGCCGTCGTTCACGTAGGCGGTGACCGCCGCGTCGACGGTGGCGCCGCCCAGCGTGGTGGCGGCGGCCGTGGCGAGCTTCGCGAGAGGCGCGAGGGCGCCGGCCAGCGGGCTTTCGCCGAGCTCGGCCCAGACCCACTTGCGCCGCTTGCCGTGCGCGGCTTCGAGCGCGGCCACCTCGGCGAGCGCAGAGGCGTGGGGTTTGTTCGCGAGCGCTTCGAGGCTTGCACGGAGTTCCTGCTCGGCCTTGGTGTTGCCGCCCGCGTCGCGCTCGCTGCCTCGATGGAGGAGCGGCGTGGCGGTGTCGCGCAGCAGCTTGGCGACGTCGGGATAGAGCTTCGGAGCCTCCTTGAAGCGCTGCCAGACGTTGGCCCACTTGCCGCTGGCCTCGACGAGCGCGTTCGCCGCATCGGCGGGAGACTTCTTGTCCGGGTCGAACTTGAAGTCCGAGTTGCACACGCCGCAGAAGGCCTTCCAGCGGGCTTCGCCCTCGCTCTTGCGAAGGCCATCGCCGACGCCCATCCAGCGCAGGACGTCGCGGGTGGGATCGCTGACGGCGAGGCGATCGAAGTCGTCGGCTTCGAGGCGATGACCGCGAAGGCCGTCGAGCGGCGTCTCGGCGAGGAGAGGCAAGCTGCGTTGCGCGGCCTCGCGCGTCTTGGCGTCCTGGGCCACGTCGAGCTGGAGCCCGTCCTCCGAAACGAGGAAGGCCTCGACGGTCCAGTCGCGCCCGTTCTTCTGGTGCCAGACGCGGCCTCGGTACTGGAGCTCGACGAGCGGCTGCAGCTCACGCGGGCACTCGTCGCCTGCGCGCAGGGACTGCCGGGCCACGCCGGGCAGGTAGAGGATCGGCACGACGCCGGGATCGAGTGTGACGTCCTCAAGCACGCGGTCGACCACGCAACGCAGCCAGATGGCCGGGCCCGTGCGCTTGGCAGCGTCGTAGGTGCCGAGCACGAAAAGGTGCGGCAGCGCGGTCTGGAGGCGCGCCACGAGGGCCGCCCATTGCCTGTCGGCGTCGGCCCAGAGCAGCGCAGCGGGCGCGGCCTCACCCTCGCCGCTGCGCAGCGCGTGAAGAAAGGACTTCTCGAGCTGGTCGAGCAGCCCCTTCGCGTGCGGCGGCGGGGTGGTGCTGCGACGGCGAGAGGTCGATGCGGTCACGAGTTGCCTCCCTTGGCGCGCTCACGCGCCGCGAGCTTCGCGGCGCGCGAGTAGTGGAGGTCGTTCCAGCGGTTGCCGTCGAACTCCCTCCCGCCCGCGAAGTCCTGCGTGCTCTCGTCCCAGCCCCAGAACCACGGGAAGTCAGCCTTCTCGCGCGTCGGCTCCTTGCCACGGTCCTTGTCCCACTTGATCTTGGGGGCCACGCGCAGAATGCAGGCGTTCTTCCCGCGCGCGTTCAAGGGCTTCGCCGTCATGAACGGGCGAATGTTCACGCGCACGCCGTCGTCGAGGTCGGGCTCCCAGCCGATGGGCTGCTGGTGCAGCGGCTTCCAACGAACGAAAATATCGTAGGGCGGCTCGCCCTCGAGGATCTTCTCCAGCTCGCGCTTCAGATGCTCGGCGGCGGCGATGCGCCCGTCGGCGCCCTCAACGCCCGCCTTCTGGTCCGCGCGCTGCCGGTCGAGCCAGTCGCCGAGGTAGGTGTGCGTGAGCTTGTCGAGCGTGCGGCGACCTTCCCCGTTCGGAGCCGCGAGCTGATGGTAGTTCACAAGCGCGGAGAAGCCGTCCTTGCGACCGTCCCAGATCTGCCAGACGAAGGGACGTTGGTGAAACAGCGCGCAGTGCTGTTCGAAGAAGCCGTCACGGAGCCAGTCGTCAAGCGATCTGCCGGCGAAGTCCGCGCTGACGAGCAGGTCGTTCAGTCTCTGTGCCGACCACTCCGTATCGAAGGCGTCTGCGAGCAACGCTCGAACGCGCTCGGCCGCTGGCGCCTCACCTCGAAGCGACGGCAAGCACACGACGCCGTCGTCGTCCCCATGCGATTCGAGACCGTCGGGACCGACTGCGGGGCAGTCCATGAAGGACGAGCCCGCTTGCCGTGGCCAGCGGTAGCCGAGAAGCCGGGCCACGCCGACATGGAGAGGAGACGTGCTTGCGCGTGGATGACCGGCGAAGAGCCACTGCGTCGGCTCGGCTGACTCAGGGACAGGCAATGCAGTCGCTTTGTTCCTCCATTCGGCTGCGTCGAAGCCGATCTTGGTGAACGTCGCGGACGTGACTTTGATCGCTTGATCAAGAGCCCGCGCGGCTGTTGCGAGCTCGCCCGATGCTGCATACTCCCAAAGGGCCTCAATATCGCCTTGGTCGCGAGGGACGAGGACCGCAACGTTCGCATCAAACGCCTCACCCGTGTAAATGGTTACGGGGAGGGAGCCCATCGCTCTAATGGCGATGCCCTTCTTGCCCCAAAAAGACACTCCTCGAAGGTAGGCCGAACCAGCCTCTACAGCCGCATCGAGCGCCTCATCCTTGCGAAGGACCATTTCGCGACCGCCGTACGGAATAGTAGATTCCACAGTGCCAAGCCATGGAACCCACGGGGTGTTTAGCGCCAGCAACTCCCAGAAACACACACCGAACCTGGGCAGATCGGCAGGCGAAACCCCCCACGAAGAATCCGCGACCTCGCCCAAGAGTCTCGCGCCGTGCTCAAGTCCTCCAACGAGGATGCGAGCGTCGGGGTTCTTGAGCTGTTCTTGCTGGTTCACTGCCACGGTCTCGGCCGCACGCACTACGATGGGCTTCTCGTTGCACTCCCGATGGTTCCCGAGGTCAAAGCCACAGAACGCCGAGTTTGCGTCGACGTTCCATCGCTGCGCGATGACCAAGCTGGTGCGGATTGCCCACCAGTTCATGTCTTGGAACGCGGCCGGACCAAGACAAGCGATAAAGCGGAGGCTATTACTCCGAAGAAACGTCTCTCGGAACTTGCGGTACCCAGTCAGGAACATCCAGTTCTGCGGCTGGACAACACCCACTGTTCCACCTTGCGTGAGAAGTCGCGAGAGCCTCGACAGGAACAAGACTGCGAGGTCACCTTTGGCCGACGCGTCAACCTGCTCAGAAAATGCCTGAAGAGCCGCATTCTGCTTTCGGCGAAGGAGGTAGGGCGGATTCGTAACCACGAGCGTGTATCGCTCGGCGAGGATCGTGGCCGCCTTGGCGATGCCCTGCGCGACGACAGCGAGTTCGGCGTCCTCCGACTCTTCGGTCGCGAGCGCCGATGAAAGAAGCCCGCGGATCTTGTCGAAGTTCGCCACGAACAGCTCGCCGCCGACGCGCGTCGGGTCAATGAGCGAGCCAAGCGTCGGCGCTTGGCGGAACAGCTCGTAAAGCTGCTTCATCGCGTTCTCGGCGAGCGCGTCGCCGGCCGCGAGCGCCGTCCACGCGGCGACCGGAGCGTTGATGGAGAGTCCTGCACACGCGAGGTTCAGCGCGGGCAGCGGTCGGTAGCCCGCGAGCTTCCACGCCGTGAGCCCGACGTTGAACGCGGCGATCTGCGTGCAGCGGGGATCGAGCTCGAGCCCGAACAGGTTGTCCCGCAGCACAGCGTCGACGGCCTCGGCGACCGAGAGCTTCTCCTCGGCCTGCCGCAGCGCGACCAGCATCGGCAGCGCGAATGCGAGGAAGTGCCCGCTGCCCATGCACGGGTCGAGCACCGTGAGTTCCTTCGCGGGCGTAGGCCAGCCGGGGAACGTTCCCGCAGCGGGCCGCCACACCCCGCCCTCGCGCACGAAGCGCAGGTAACGCCACTCGATGCCCTGCACGGCGCACGCGGCGCGACACTCGTCCTCCGATGCTACTGACCGTGCTACGTCCGGCTTCTGCGCGAGCACCTTACCGGCCCACCACGCGCCAAGCGTGTTGTGCAGCAGGAAGAGGACCATGTAGTCCTCGGTGAAGAGCTGCGTGACCGCGGGCAGCTCGTCGGCACCGATCTTGTTCTCCGACGCGTTGACCGCGTCCTTCTGGTCGGCCTGCCAGAACTGGTAGACCCAGCCGAGGCTGTCGTCGGCGATGAAGACCTCGCGCGGAAGCGCTTCGAGGATCGCCTCCAGCTCCTGGCGCTTCTCGGGCGGCAGCGCGACCTCGAGCACCGGGTCGCCCGCGCGGAAGATCTGCGGGAGCATGTGCTGCGCGAACTCGCTGGCGAGCACGAGCCAGTCCTTGCTCTGCTCCCGTGCTAGCTCGCGGCACTCGTCGAGCGAGAGCGCCATGCCCGACTCGGGCTCGACGAGCAGGTCGTTCTCCGCGAGGAAGCGTGCGAACAAGAGCCGGTGCCAGTGCTCGTAGGCGCACTCGCCCGTGAGTCGGTCGATGGTCTGCGTGCCCTTCTTCTCGTCGAGCCGGTCGCCGAGCTGGCGGCCGTGCGCGCGCAGGCGGTTTCGCAGCTTGCGCTGGTCGGGCGAGAGCGCGGACCACGGCTCGTGGTGGCCCACGGCGAGCTGCTCGACGGCCTGCCGCGCACCGGCCTCCGCCACGCGGCGGGCCTTCTTCACGGCGTTCTCGAGGTCTCTGCGGAGGTTGCGGTCGAGTGATGCCATCACGCACCTCCGATGGCGGCGTCGAGCCACTGCGTGAGCTGCTGGAACGACACGCAGCGCTCGGCGACCTTGCCGGGTCGTACCATTTTCAGCAGTGCGCTCGCGTGCTTGACCTTGCCGTAGCTGCCCTTCTTCGTGGCCTTGGTGGCTTTCTCGACGGCGGCGTAGAGAGAGGTCTTCGGCTCTTCGTCGAGCACCTTGCGCTTCGGCAGCGCGTTCTTCTTGAAGTCCTTGCCGTAGAACTCCTCGAGCTTCTCTTCGTCGGCGACGACCCACGCCTCCATGCACCTCGTCATGAGGTGGACGTGTTCCGGCGTGGCCTCCTTGAGCTGCTCGGTCCAGCCGTCGCGCGTCTCCAGGTGCTTCACGCGCTCAGCCGGCGTGGGATGCGAGGGCGTCGCGGACGTGACTTCGTCCTCCGCGTCGACAACGAGCACGACGAAGTCCGCGTCCTTGCGCTTCAGCGCCTTTGCGAACTCGTCGGCGGTCTCACTTCGGCCGCCACAGAAGACGGTGTCCCACTTCATTCGCTTCTTGCGGGCGGCTTCCTTCTGGGCGCCAATGAGCGTGTCGAACGCGACGCGGAGCTCGCCGCGCCCGTCGGCATTCGTCTCGCCACCACCTTCGACGAAGATCTTGATGCTGCTCACGGGTTGCCCCCGATCGCGCCCATGCGCCACACCTCGCCGAGGCGGTACTTCTCCAGCCAGCTCTTCAGGTCGTCAGCCTTGAGGCGCCGCACCTGCGTACCGCCGATGTTCTCGCAAACGAGGACCGACTCGGGTTCGAGGCTCAAATACGAAAGCAACGCATCGGAGTGCGTCGTCACGATGAGCTGCGTGTGCTTGCTCGCGTCGACGAGGAGGTCGGCGACGATTGACAGCGCGTCGGGATGGAGCCCCAGCTCCGGCTCCTCGATGCACACGAGCGGTGGCGGCGACGGCTGCAAGAGGACGGCGCTCATCGCGAGGAATCGGATCGTGCCGTCCGAAAGGCGCGTCGCCGGGACCGGCGTCTTCAGGTCGTCTTCGTGAAGGAAGAACTGGATCGTGCCGCCCTGGGTAAGCGTGCTTACGCGTTCGAAGCGCGGGAGGAAGCGCTTGAGCAGCTCGTGGAACCTCTTGGCCGCGCTGCTGTGCTCGATCTGGTTGAGGATCAGCCCGAGGTTGCTGGCATCGGGGAGCAGCACTTCGGTCGGAGACGTCGCGGGCTGGGGCTGGCGCACGGCTGCGTAGCGGCCAAAGCTCCACTCGCGGAAGGTCTGGATGCGAGAGAACGAATTCGCAGCCCAGGCGAGCTCGGGATAGAGGTCAGGCTCCTTGCGCTGCGAAAGCACGGATGCGTCGGGCGCGAGGCTGTCGCGCTGCAACTTGCGCTCGACGCGCTTCCCGTCGTCCGAGGCGACGTTCAGCACCGGGTGCCCCTTCTGGAAGCGGTAGTAGAAGTAAACGTCCTTGGCGCCGTTCTTGTGCTTATCGGCCTCTTCGAGCGCTTCGTCCGTGACCTCCACGCGGTCGCCTGCTGCTGTGAACTCAAGCCGGTAGCGGAGGTCGCTCTTCTTGCCGCCACGACAAAGGCGGGCGTCGATCGTGCCCGTCTTGGGCGAATCGCCCTTCCACAGCCACTCGCGCACGCCGCCACCATCGCGGATTGCCGATGCGAAGCCCGTAGGCGTGGAGCGGAGCAGCTCGACGGCTTCGATCAGGTTCGACTTGCCAGAGGCGTTCGGTCCGATGAGGACGTTGAGCGGCAAGAGGTCGATCGTCGACGTTCCGGGCGCGAAGGAGAGGAGGCCATCTACTCGAAGCGATTTGAGGAACATGGTCTTCTCCTTCAGCTCACCAGCACCGGGCCATCCTTGATGGCGGCGACGAGGGACTTCTTCTGCCGTTCGAGCCAAGCGTCGACGTCGGCTTCGGTCGTCAGGGTGGAGCGCTCGATGGAGATGGCGCGCACCTTCGGCTCGAGCAGCTTCGCGGCCTGCTCCAGCGCCTTCTGCACGCGGCCCGGAACGGCGTCGGCCTCAGCACGCCGCGACGAAAGCGACTTCGTGTCGAGCGCCGACGCGAGCGCTTCATCGCTCGGCACCGACAACTGCGCGGCCGGCGTGAGCCCGATGCTCGTGAGGATCGACGAACGCTCCGCATCCGAGAGCTTCGGCCACAGCGAGCTGGCTTCGAGCGAGGCCACGCCCTTGCCGAACTCCGTCTCGTACGCGCCGTGCGCTTCGAGCAGCGCCTTCCGGAGCGCGTCGGCGAGGCCCGAGCGAAGCGGCGCCACCGGGTCGGTTGGCTCGAGCAAGAGGCGCTGCGCGCGCACCGCCTCGACCTGCTTCAACAGGTCCTCCGCTGCGGTGAGGCCGTGGGCGTGCTTCGCGAGCCGCTCGACGAGCCCCCACGTGGGCAAGCGCGCGTCGACGAGCTTCTTGGTGGCAGTCCACTCGGCGATCCGCTTCTCGAAGGTCTGGGCGTTGTCACGGATGCCTGCGAGCTGGTCGTTGCCGACACGCGCGCGGATGTCTTCAATGTCGGTGACCGACGCGGGCGCGGGCAGCGGGGCGTCACCGCCGGTCGCGCGCCCAAGGGCAGCGAGCTGCTCGAGGAAGACCGGCGCCTTGGTCAGCTCTTCGCCCGCCTTGCAGCCCACGCCGAGCGCCTGGAACACCTTGCGGATGGTGAGCTTCTCGGTGACCGAGAGCGTGATCTTCTCGACGCGGAACTCGGCCTTCGAGATCCTGTTCTGGTCGAGCTGCCCCGGCACGAGCACCGTACCGTTCAGCGTTGCCGAGACGTGCTGCGTTCGGTGCAGCGCGATGAGGGCTGCGTCGATGGCGTCCTGTGGCCAGCCATAGGGGCTCGCGCGCAGCACCTTGCGAACCTCGATGCCGACCTTGCCAGAGCCGATGGTCGAGAGCACCGCCTTGCAGACGGCGTGTTCTTCCGTCGCGACGGTGTGCCCCACCGGCTGGAGCGGCTGGTCCGCGCCTTCCTTCGCGCGCTTGATGACTGTCTCCCACGCAGCGTGGTCGGCCTCCTTGAACCGCGGGAAGAGCCGCACGAGCGCGGCGTTGGTTGCCTCGCGAACGCGCTCCTCGAGCGTGGCCTGCAGCAGTTCGGAGCCGCCGCCCTGGAACACCTTGGCGTTGGCGACGATCTGCTTGATGAGCTCGTCGCGCTGCCGGACGGCCGCGTTGCGACGGCTCTCCATGCTGTGCTTCGCCTCTTCGCCCTCACGGGTCGTGGGCGTACCCCTGGCGTCGATGGTCTGCTGCGCAGCTTCGGCGTCGACGATCAGCTTGCGCAGCTCGTCGGCGTTCGTCGGCTTCTCAACGAACACGAACACGGTCGGCGAGTCCGTGCCCGCGCCGCGAGCGGCGTCGAGGATCTCCTTCAGAGCAGCAGACCATTGGTCCCGAATCCACAGCGGCACGCTCTCGCCGTTGCCGGCGGGCGGCGTCTGGTCACGCGAGACGACGACCTGGCGGGCTTCCTTCGCGGCGCCCTGCACGACCTTCACCGTGCGGATGACGCGATCGGCATCAGCGTAGATCTGCTGGTCACGACGGATCTGGATGTCGGCGTCGTCGTTGGCGAGCTTGCCCTGGCGGCGGCGGAACTCGGCGTCCCACTCCGCGCCCTCCTTGGTCTGCAGGCGGTACTCGTCGCCGACCTTCATCAGCGCGCCGCTCGACGCCAGCTCCTCGAGCTCCGTCTCGACGGTGCTGCGCAGCTTGCCGTTGTCGGCGAGGAGGTCATCGACGAGCAGATCGGCGATGTGCTCCTTCGACGCGCGCACGCCGATGTCAGAGCCCGCCTCGCGAGGCAGGCGGCTAATGAGGAAGACGAGCCCGCAGATGCGCCGCGCGAGCTTGCCCTTGCCGGAGCCGTCCTTCGAGAGGTTGATGATCCGCTCGTTGATCTCGCGGAGCAGCACACCCGTATTGACCATCTCCGGTGCGAGCGCCTCGAACAGCTCGTCGCCCGGAACGGTCGCACCGAGGCCACGGTCCGAGAGCCGTGCGACGGCGTCGTGGATGATGCGGAGCTGCGAGCGGAGCTGGCTGTGCGTGCCGGCAGCGTCGACCGCGCGGAAGCAGTGCTCCCAGAAGCGACGGCGCACCGGCAACAGCGGGTAGTCGTCGACGATGACCTCGCGGTCCTGTGCGCTCTCACCGATACGCGTGCCCTGGAGCTGGCGCGAAACCTCGCCTCCGTGCTTCTCCAAGAAGTCCTTCACCGTCGAGATAGACGCGGCCTTCTTCTGCAAGAGTACCTTGCGGATGACGGCCTCGACGTCCTGGTCGGAGAGCTGGACGCGGATGGTGTAGCGGTCGGTCAGCTTCTGCAGCTTGGGCGTCGCGGTGAGCGCGCTCTGGCCCGAGGCGACGACAAGCACGTGGCTATCGAGCTGCTTCGAGAGCGCTTCGGTCACCTCGGTGACGAGCGTCGAGCGGTCGTTGGAATCGCCGATGTACTGCTGCACCTCGTCGAGGATGAGCAGCGTGCAGGGCGTGCGTCCATCGCGACCGACGAGCTTCAGCACGCGCTTGATGGCGGTGAGGAACTCATCGGTCGTGATGTCGGTGCTACGCGGCGGGAACTGCGCCTTCAGCGTGTTGCGCGCCTCGGCCTCGGTGGACGCGAAGCCCGGGTCACACGCGAGAAGCGCGTTGGCGATGTGCTTGCTGACGTAGAGGTTGTTCAGCTCGGACTGCCACGCCTTGCCGGCACCTTCGACGGCGCCCTTCACTTTGTCGAACCAGCCCTGATCGTAGAGCCACAGGCAGAACTGCGCCTGCGGGTACTGGTCGGGCAGGCCGACGCCGCGCAGGAGCACCGCGAGGATCGTCAGACGAACGTGATCGGTTATGCCGCTGGGAAGCGCGCCGGCCGCCGCGAGCAGACCGCCCGCGCGCTTGCCCGCCGTGTCGAGCTCGCGGAGCAGCTCACGCAGCTCGTCGGGCATCGACGGCACGAGGCTGCGCGCCGTGGCGCCGTCAGGGAACTTGGTGTCCTGCCAGAGGTGGCAGGCCATCTTCAGCAGGTGCGACTTACCGCTCCCGAAGAACCCGCTGACCCACGCGGCCTTCTGACTCGTCGACGTGAGGTTCGCGAGGAATGACTTGAGGATCTTGATGATGCCTTCGGCGTACTGGCCCTCGCACACGAAGGTGGAGAGCTCGCCGCGGAGCTCGTCGAGGACCTTCTCGTTCGACTTGTCGGCGATGCGCGCCTGGCCCTGGTTGACCAGCGGGTGGGTGGAAGGGTCTCGCTGAAGGACGTCTTTGATTTTCATGCTGCACCGCCGGCGCTGTGGATGGAGATCGGGACCGCCATGTAGTTCCAGCCGTCACGAGCATCGAGCAGCCGGTAGTTGTTCTGCTCGAGCGTGCCCGGGAAGAACACGACGAGGCGACCGCGAACGTCGCGCTCGACGCCCTTCAGCACCTCGGAGACATGGGTGAAGCCGTAGAGCGAGCCCGCACCGAACACCGCGACGACCGAGGTCTCGGTCACGTCGGACGACGAGAGCACGGCGCGAATGCGGTCGGCGACGTACTCAGGGAACTCGCCGGTGAGCTTCAACTGCAGGTCGTCGGGCGATTCGAAGTAGGCGTCGCGGTACTCATCCGCGGCGAGCCATGAGGCGAATGCGTTGGTGAGGTCGACCTCGTGCCAGTCGTGGCCAGCGGCCTTGGTGCGCGTCTCGAACTCGCCCTTGCGCGCTCGGAGCACCCGCTCGAGCTCCTTGTCGTAGGCCACCATGATCACGCGCTGCGCTCCCGCGACGGTGCGCTGCCAGGGCGTTGCGATGTGCTGGCCATAGAGATCTGCGAGGTCTTCGAGTCGCGCCATGCGGTCACTTCCTCCCGAGTCCTGGGTCTAGCCGGTCGAGGCCGAACTCGACGACGTCCCCAGCGGTACGCAGGTCGATCAGCCCGATGCGCTTGGCTTCGAGAGCCAGCGTCCGGGCTGAGGTGGCGGTGCAGTCCAGCGCCGCGATCCACCCCGTGGTGAGAAGCTCCTCGCCACGGAAGCCAGCGGCGTTGCCGAGCCACAACGCGAAGGCGACGGCCCTGGGCGGCGCGCTCACGCGCTGGCGGTGTTTGAACGTGCGGCCGGTGAGATGGCCGGTCTGGGTCCATGAACTGGAGACGTTGCGCACGACCTTGTCGAGCGTGTCGTCGTTCATGCGCTCGCCGACCAGCTTGCGAAGCGCCTCACGGATCGGGGCGCGCTGGATCTCGATGCCTGCCGGTTGTGACAGCACGGGAGCTGCCGACGCCATGAAGAGCGGATCGCGCGCGAGCGCCGCAAGCATGGCGAGGAGCGGCCGTGCCTTCGGATCGACGTCCCAGAGCCCGCGCAGCACGCGGAACACGACCACGAAGGGATCCAGGGCGTAGAGCTCGGTCAATCGCTGGCTGGAGATGCGCCGGGTGGATGCCGTCGGTTTGCCGAGACAGTTGCCGTCGATGATGGCGCTCCCGTAGGCGGCGCGATCGACGGGACCGGGAGCGGCTGCGAGGACGGCCTCGAGCTCGGCGAGCATCAGCGTTCGGCTCGAGTGCGTGCCCTTGTCGCCGAAGCGAAAGCCGAGCTTCGCCGCCCCCGGCGGGGGGCCCGCGGGTGGAAAGAACTCGATCGCTTTAACCTCTGCAAGGGACATGGAGAATCCGCCGGCAAACTTGCCGGCATAGAAACTGACAGAGTGATGTTCTGATGTCAAGACGCACCTCCGCGCTCGCCGGCAAGTTTGCCGGCGAGAGGTGACTGGGCACGACGCGGCGCATCCACGCAAGCGCAACGTGCCGGATTAATTGAGTTCGGTGGGCTGGGCGGAGCTGGGCCCACGCCGTCCGCTGCCCGGCCGACGTCCCAGGGGGGCCACCGCCCGGAGCATCCGCTCAGCCAGGGGCGCCGGCCAGGGGCGCCGGCGCTCGCGGCCCGCCATCCGCGTCGCTCCCGCCGCTCGCGCCCCCGCCCATCTGGACACCCCCCCCCGACCCATCTGGACATCCCGCCCGCCCATCTGGACACGGGTTGGGCTCATCTGGACATCCCGCCCGCCCATCTGGACACCCCCCTCGCTCATCTGGACACCCCCCTCGCTCATCTGGACATCCCACCCCGCCGCCTCACCTCCCGGCTCCCCCCACCCACGTCCAGATCTTGCTCCGCGCTGGACATCCCCCCGACCGAGCTCATCCTTGCCGCATTGCGCCGTGCCCCGCGGGGCGCGGGTCGCAGGAGGAGGGATCAAGCAATCATCATGGCAAAGCAAGGAACCAACTTCGATCGCTGGGTCAAGGTCGCCGCCGGGTCGGAGCGGACCGACAACCCGCTGAATATTCCGTACGACATTGCCGTGCGCGAGGCGGTCGTCGCCGCGGCGTTCGTGAACAAGTACTGGGAGCCCGACGGCGAGCGCCCGGGCCTCAAGCGGGTCAAGAACCGCCTGCCGGCCTCGAGCAGCGAGGAGCTGCTCTCCATCGTGCACGCCGTGCAGGAAGCGCAGACGCGGCTGCTCCTCATCGTCGATCCGGCCGTGGCCGATCTCGGCGAGCGCGCCCGGCTCGTCGTGGATGAGCTCGAGTCGGCGCTCGAGTTCCTGCTCGACGACGACGTCGACGAGCCCGCCGACGCGCAGCTCGCGCGCATCAAGGAGTTCCACGCGCAGGACGGCCAGCGCTCGAGCGCCCTGTCCCAGGCGCTCCGCGACTACGCGGGGCTCGCGGAGTCGCTCAAGGGCCGCCTCGTCGAGGCGGATGAGGCGTTTGACGTGCGCCTCATCGCCGAGGCCAGGAAGCTCGCGGAGGACCTGCAACGGCGAGCGCTGGAGGTGGCCCCCGAAGCCGGCGCCTCGGCCGCCGCGACAACGACCCGCAACCAGCTGCTGCACCTCATGGTCGAGCGGGTCGGCGCCATCCGGAAGACCGCGGCCCACGTCTTCCGGCGCCACCCCGAGATCGCCCGCGAGGTGACGAGCGCCTACGAGCGGCGCCGGCGCGCGGCGGCGCGGCGCGAGAAGGCCCGCAAGGCCGCCGAGCCCGGACAGGCCAACGGCAAGCCGGCAGAGGCCAACGGCAAGCCGGCGGCGGCGCCCGCGCCCGGGACCCCCGCGCCCGCGACCTCCTAGATCGTCGCCTTGCCCATCGACACCCCGTCCATCGCCACATCAGGCACCGCCTCATGACCAAGCTCCGGCGGGAGCGGCGCTTCTCCCTGGGGCGATGATCCGCTGGACCGCGCCGGCGGCCCGGCCTCGTCGAGCTCGGCGAGGCCGGGCCGATGTCCAGCAGGGCGACCTCGGTGCGGCCGGCGTCGAGGCGGACGTGGTCGCGCTCTGATCCGGCGCGGAGCTCGCCGCTCGTCGGTCGATCGGTTGACGAACACCTCCACCGAGGGGTGTTCCGCTACCAACGGATGCGCAGGGTGCACGGCCTACCCCATGCGCCCCTTTGGCCGCTGCGGCGCATTGTGACCGTCAAATACCCTTGACGGTCTCCAACATGACTCTTGGCCACCACAGATCGGGGCCGTCCTCGTTGGTGAGCTCTCCTTGCTCTTTGATGAAGTCGAGGTGCATGGGGCACTCCATCAACGCGATGGTGAGTGCCTGAACCGCGTCAACTCCGCTCCCAGCGTGCCGGCGCACCTCTTCGTTAGGTCCCACGATTTCGTAGGGGACTTCCCAAATGATCACAGGACGGCCTGCGGGTCGACCGAAACGTACCCTTACGTCCGCCTCCGTTCCATCCGGTTTCTTCAGTTTTAGCTTTCGTTCTGCGATGATATCTTCGTCCCTGATAGGGTCTCGTTTCATCCGTCGACCGTATCGCCACATTCGGCAGCGTCAAGCGACCGGCCGTTGCACTTGTTGTGGCAAGCGGCCACAGCAACGGCGCGGGTGATCTCACACGCCAACTCCGATTCTCTTGGGGCTCGCTCCTCACAGTACAGCTCCCACCTTCGACTGATCGCGCTACACGCTTTGCTGCACCCGTTCCGGCACTCATGGTAGCAGATGCCGGCTCCCTCGTTCTTTTCCTGAAGACACAGCGGGATGGCTCTTCGGTTCTTGAGAACTGAGCAGAACCTGGCCCATGATTCTGCTGTGTTTTCGCATGCGTTCTCGCATCTTCCTCTGGATCCATGTGCCTCGCGGGCGACTAGATCGTCTGTGGCGCATGGGTCTGTTCACGACGTGTCCGCCGACTCTGGTCCCTGAATGCAGGATACCGTGCAGAGCGCAGGCAATAGAAAAGCCGCTCCGGTGGTGACCATCTCATGGGTTCGCATGGAACTTCGCCTGTGCGAAGTGCGAGCCAAGCGACACCAGGCGGCCAGGCCGCTTCGGAGCATTGGGATTCGCGGAGCCTCACGGAAGCCTCACGGAAGCCTCACCAGATCCTGGTAGTCCTTGAGATCGAACGGCAGCGTCAGCGCTCCGAAGTCTGGGATGCTGCCGCTGGGAGCGGTCTGCCCCTTGTCCGTCGGTTCGTCAGGCTTTACGTTCTGCTCCAGCGCGATGTCCTGATTGCGAATCACGTAGGCGCGCAGGCCGTCCTCGTACGCGGCTATGCCACCCACCAGATCCTCCTTGTGCATGGCGAGCTCACTGGCCAGAACGTAAGCGCCGACCATCGCGACCGAGGTGGCCTGCCCCGTCCCCAAAGAGACGGCGTAGCCAGCATCGCCGGCCAGCACGATCCGCCCACGTGACCAGCTGCTCATGCGGACCTGGCTCAGCGAGTAGAAGTGGAAGTCGGTCGCGCGCAGCATGTGTTCCACGATCTGCGGAATCACCCAGCCAGCGCCTGCGACGCGGCCGGCGAGCAACCGCTTCTGCGCGTCGATGTCGCGGAAGTCGTGGTCGATCCCCTTCGGCGCGTTGAAGCCGAGATACGTCCTCGCGTTGACATCCCTCCGCAGGCCCATGACCAGCGCGCCGACGGAGTCCGGCTGCTGGTACATGACCTGCCAGCGCTCGAGGCCGAGAAAGTTCGGCATGCCGAACGTCGCAATGTACAGGTCGCCGAAGGCGCGGACGAACTGCTCATCGGGGCCGAAGGCGATCCGCCGCACCCCCGAACGCAATCCGTCGGCGCCGACCACCAGCTCGAAGCGGCGAGGCGCAGCCGTGACGAACGTGACGTCGACGCCCGACTCGTCCTGGGTCAGCGACGCGATGGAATCGGCGAAGAGGTACTCGACCTGGGCGCCCACGGCTTCATGAAGCACGTGACACAGGTCGTCGCGCAAGATCTCGACATCGGGGCTGTCGAGTCGGCCGCCCGTCAAGGTGCTCTCCGTGCTCCGGAAGATCTCCTGACCGGCCGAGTCGACCACAGAGATGCCCGTCAGCCTCGTGCTTCGATCGCGGAGCGTGGCGAGGATGCCCATCCGCTCCGCGACCTCCAGGGCTGGCCCCCGGACGTCGAGCGCGTGCCCGCCCGGGCGTAGATGCGGCGCACGCTCGACCACCGTGACCGCGAAGCCGTAGCGGGCGAGCCAAGTTGCGATGGTGAGACCGGAGATGCTGGCGCCGGAGACCAGCACCCGGGAGGCGGGACGCTTCGGGATCGTCGAGTTCATGGGAAGCATGGTACGTTTCTCGAACCGAGCCGTCCAAGACATGGATCGCACGGCTATGATGCCTCCAGGGTAACGGTTGAGACCATGGAACTCCGACACCTCCGCTACTTCGTCACCATCGCCGAGGAGCAGAGCTTCCGCCGAGCCGCCACCAGGCTCCACGTCTCGCAGTCTCCATTGAGTCGGCAGATGAAGGACCTCGAGGAGGAGATGGGCGTTGAGCTCTTCGCGCCCGAGGGACGCGGGATCAAGCTCACGGCCGCCGGGAAGTCCTTCGCGGAGAGAGCCAGGAGCATCCTCGCGAGCGTCGACGCGGCCGTCGACGAAGCCAAGGGGATCGCCGAAGGCAGGCTCGGTACCGTGGTCATCGGCTTTGAGACGGGCACGACCTTCATGGGCTCGTTCTTGTCCCTCGTCGCGGCGTTTCGTCGGCGAGCGCCCCACGTCGGCCTCCAGCTCGTCCCCACGAGCAGCCTGGAGCAGTGGACGGCGCTGCGGCAGGGGACGATTGCCTTCGGCTATGGGGCCTACGCGCCCGATGACGACGCCCTCGGCCACCTCGAGATGACCCGCGATCGACTCGGGCTGCTCCTCTCCCCTGAGCATCGACTCGCACGGCGCAAGAAGATCCGGCTTCGAGACCTCGAGAGCGAGCGCGTGCTACTCCAGCCGCGTCAGCTCTATCCGAGGCTCCACGCGGACCTCATCACGGCGGCGCGCGCACAGGGCGTGACGCTGCACGTGACGGCGGAGGTGCTCGACCTGGAGGCGCTCCTGGCGCTGGTCGTGATCGGCGACGCGGTCACCTTCCTCTCGGAGAAGTTCTGGGAGCTGGCTTCGCAGACCTCGTTGCTGTGGCGGTCCGTCGAAGATCTCCACATCGATCTGAGTGAAGTCGTCACATGGCGCGCGGAGGACGACGGCGCGCCCGTGGTGCGAGCGCTGATCGAGAGCGCGCGAGAGGTGAGCCCGCTCCTGCAGCACGCCGCGGACCGCGCGCGCCCCCCCAAGGCCGCCAGGCGAAAGCGCAACAAGCGCTGAGGCGTCTTCCCGGGCGGTCACGAGAGCAACACGTGCCCCCTCCGCGCTTGGGCGACATCCCCGACGAACGGCACGATGCGGCCGTCACCGCGGGCCAGTTCGTTGACCGCCGGGTGGATGTCCTCGGCCACGACCGCGGCTCCGCGCGCCTCCAGCAAGAGCGCCGTGGCCCGACCGATGCCGCTCGCTGCGCCGGTGACGATCGCGACCCTGCCTTCGAGATCACGCTGCAGATCTTCGGTCTTGCTCATGTTCTTCTCCCGAGAGCGTTGTGCGTGTGCTCTCCAGTCTCTCCTGGTAACATCCAGGAAGATCGCAAGGCCCAGGAGCCAGGGGTTCCGACCTCCTCAGAGAGCGTGTTTCGAGCTCCACCAGATTCGTACTGCGCCACGCCCGCCGGGAGGCGCCGCCCTCAGGGACTTGCTATCCTCGGGGCATGACCGCATCCGGGCCGAAGGCTGCCCGTCCCGCGACCTTGGAGGATCTCCTTGCGATCCCGGAGGAGGAGCGGCGCCACGAGCTCATCGAGGGCGGCATCGTCGAGAAGGGGGCCGCGACCGGCGAGCACGGCGCCGTGCAGCGCAAGCTCTCCGCCTACGTCGACCCCTACGATCAGCGCCCCGGCGGGCGCAGGCCCGGAGGATGGTGGTTCGCCACCGAGGTCGATGTCCACTTCGACGCCGCGAACACCGTCCGCCCCGACGTGGTCGGCTGGCGACGAGACCGCGTCTCGGAGCGCCCGCGCGGTATCCCGATCATGGTGCGCCCCGATTGGATCTGCGAGATCCTCTCGACGAACAAGCGGAACGATCTCATCAAGAAGAAGCGCGTCTATCACCGGCACCAGGTTCCGCACACCTGGATCATCGACCCCGAGGAAGAGACCCTGGCCGTCCACCGCTGGACGCAGGAAGGCTACGTCGAGATCCTCGCCGCGGAGCGCGGCGAGCAGGTCCGGGCCGAGCCTTTCGAGACGACTCCGCTGCAGGTCGGCGTGCTCTTCGGCGACGACGAAGACGACGAGCCCGCGCGGGAACCCTGGGCTCCATGAGGACATGGGTCGATGACCCGACTCACGGCTCGCCGCCCTGCACACCGTCGGCGGCCATGCCACCGATGAGGACGAGGGCGAGCATGTCGTTCGGTGAGAGATCCCGGTGCGTCGCTTGGGGATGACGCGGATCAGGAGGACGAGGGCGAGATAGACGAGCGTCGTGCGCAGGGCGATCTCCCAGAGGGGCTTGGAAAAACCAAAGAACCCTTCCATGGGCGTCCTCCCGCCGGCACGGCCACGCGCGTCAGCGCGCGGAATGGAAGCGCCGAGACAGCTGGCGAACCTCTTCCGCGAGGCTCTGGATAGGACCCTCCACGGGCAGCCCCGGGACGATATCGTGGATCGGCAGGCATCGGACCGGAGGCGACGGAAGGCCCCACTCGGCGAGCCAGCCGGCCAGCTGTGCCGAAGAGCTCGCGTACACGATGCGGCCGAGCCGGACCCAGCCATGGGCCGCGGCGCACATGGGACAGTGCTCGGTCGAGGTGAAGACCGTCGCCGCGGCTCGCTCGTCGGGGGCGAGGTTCGCAGCCGCCCAGCGCGCCAGCGCGAGCTCCGGATGGCAGGTCGGATCGCCGCCGCCCACGCGGTTGTGATCCTCGGCGAGGACCGTTCCATCCGCCGCGACGAGCACGGAGCCGAACGGCTCGTTGCCGGTGTCCAGCGCCAGCGCCGCGAGCTCGATGCAGCGGTGCAGGTGTCTCATCTCGGTCGTGCTCGGCATGGTCGTCTCCTTCGGGGGTACGGGCGTGCTGCTTCGTTCGCGCCGGAGGGGCCCTCGCAAGAAAGGGACCGCTCCAGGCCATCGGTGAATGCGTGCTCGGCCCGCCACCGCAGACCGCCGAGCCCCCCGACCACGGGCAGCCGGCGCGATCCCGCTACTCACCGCCGTCGCCGCCGCGCGCCGACGCCACGAGCTCCTCCACGAAGCGCGACGCCGGCCGGGCGGCCAGCTCCTCCCACGTCCCGGCCTGCGTCACGCGCCCCGCCTCGAGGACCGCGATGCGCTGCCCGAGGAGCCGCGCGTCCGCGGCGTCGTGCGTGACGACGATCGTCGGAAGGGCGAGCGCCCGCAGGTAGTCGGCGAGGAACGCCCGGACCTCGCGGCGGGAATGGACGTCCAGCGCCGCGAGCGGCTCGTCGAGCAGCAGCGCGCGCGGGCCCACGGAGAGCGCGCGCGCGAGGGCCACGCGCTGCTGCTCGCCCCCGGAGAGCGCCTGCGTCCGGCGATGGGCGAGCGCGGCGATGCCGAGCTCGTGGAGCATCGCGTCCACGCGCTCGGCGCGGGCCGCCCCCCTCCGCCGCGAGGCCGCGCTCCTCACCGCGAACTCGACGTTCTCACGCACGCTGAGGTGCGGAAACAGCGCATAATCCTGCGGCACATAGCCGATCCCGCGCTCCTCGACAGGCACGTCGATCCCGGCCCTCGTGTCGAGGAGCACCGCGCCTCCGACCTCCACCCGCCCGCGCTCCACGGGCAGCACGCCGAGGAGCAGCGAGAGCAAGCTCGTCTTCCCGGAGCCATTCGGCCCCACGAGCGCCAGCGCCCCACGCCCGGTCTCGAGCGCCGCGTCGAGGTGCAAACGCCCGATGCGCGCCGTCACGCGCGCGCGCAGGCCCTCCGCCCCGGTCACGGCGTCGCCTCGCGGCGCGCGGCGGGTCGCCGCGCCGCGGCCCGCACGAACAGGAGCAGCGCGAACGCCACGACGACCAGCACCATCGACAGCGCCTGCGCCGCGCGCATGTCCGACTCGAGCGCCGTGTAGATGGCGAGCGGCAGCGTCTGCGTCTGCCCTTGCAGGTTGCCGGCGAACATCAGCGTCGCGCCGAACTCGCCGAGGGAGCGGGCCCAGCTCATCGCCGCCCCCGCGACGAGCCCCGGGGCCGAGAGCGGCAGCGCCACGCGGAAGAACACCCGGAGCGGCGACGCGCCGAAGGTCCGCGCCACGACCACGAGCTTCGCGTCGACCCGCCGGAACGCGCTCGTCGCCGCCTGCACGAAGAACGGCGCCGAGACGAACACCTCGGCCATGACGACCGCCGCCGTCGTGAACGCCACCGACCACCCCTCCGGGTAGAGCCAGCCGGCGAGGAGCCCGCGCCGCCCGAAGGCGAGCAGCATCGCGACCCCCGCGACCGCGGGCGGGATCACGATGGGCAGCTGCACCGCCGTCTCGACCGCGCGCGCGAGGCGCCCGCGCGCGCGCGCGAGCGTCCAGGCGAGCGGCGTTCCCAGGAGCACCACGACGACGAGGCTGGCCGAGGTGGTGACGAGGCTCAGGCGCAGCGCGGGCCACACGAGGGGGTGACGGAGCCCCTGCTCGACGTCCGCCGCCGTGGCCGTCACGAACAGCGCCAGGATCGGGACGGCCAGGAACGCCACGAGGACGCCGCCGACCGCGGCCAGGACGCCCCGCTCCGCGCCGAGGCGGACGCTCACGGGCCCGAGCCGCCCCCGGGAGGCGCCAGGAACCCGGCGCGCCGCAGCGCGCTCTGCCCGGCCTCCGAGCGCACGAGGTCGACCCAGGCGCGCGCGAGCCCGGGGTGCGCGGCGCCGGCCACGACCGCGATCGGGTACTCGGCGAGGACGTTGACCTCGGGCGGGATCGCCACGACGGTCACGCCGTCCTGCGCCGCGTGCGCGTCGGTCCGGTAGACAACGCCGGCCTGCGCCTCTCCGAGGCGCACCTTGGTGAGCACCTGACGCACGTTGAGCTCGCGCGAGACGACCCTGGCCTCCACGCGCGCGCGGAAGTCGGCGCCCAGGGACGCGGACGCGCGATCGAGGATCTGCAGCGTGTAGCGGCCGATCGGGACCTCCGGGGCGCCGAGGACGATGCGGGTCGCCGCGGGGAGATCGGCGAGCCCCCGGATCGTCCCGGCGCTCTCGCGCGCGACGACGAGGACGGGCTCGTTGCGCGCAAAGACGACGGGGTCGACCGCGCGCCCGGACCTCACGAGCTCGTCCATGTGGCGCTGATCGGCCGAGGCGAACACGTCGACCGCGGCGCCGTGCTCCAGCTGCGTGCGGAGCTGCTGCGTGCCGGCGAAGTTGAACGTGACCTCCACGCCGGCGTGCGCGCGCTCGAAGTCCTCGCCCATCGCGGTGAACACCTCCCGGAGGGAGGCGGCGGCGAAGACGACGAGCCTGTCCTCGCGCCCTGGAGGCGCCGGCGCCGAGCGCCCGCAGCCGCAGGCGGCGACGAGGCACGCCGCGAGCACCAGGAGCGGGAAGGCCAGGAGCAGCCGTCCTCGGGCGCGCCGCCTCTGCATGGCGCCTCGGCTCCGCGTCTCCGCGCGTGCCGTCATGCCGCCCAGCGGCCCGCGACGCGCGACGGCGCGGCGCGGCCCGACGCCGCCGGGGCGCCGGTCTCGGCGATGATGTTTGCTCCTCGATCGGCCACGACGCGTGTTCTTTACATCGAGGAACGCATGCTTGTCACCTCGGCCCGCGCGCGTTCGGCCTGCCGGCCGCGGCCAGCAGGGTGGCTCGGCCGGCAGGCCGAACGCGCGCGCCGGGCCCGCTCCCGCTGTGTCGAACCAGCACAGAGGCAGCGATGGAGAGGAAAAGGAGATGGAGAAAGGAGATGGAGATGGAGAGGAGAAGGAGAAGGATCCTCCATGAAGGAGCGAGGCCCCCTGATCCGCTGGCCCCGTCGAGAGCAGGAACTAACCTCGGTCATGCTGACGCGGACGCGCTTCGAGGCCACGGCGAGGATGGGCTACGCCATCTTGACCCTGCTCCTGGCCGTCGGGATGGCGTTCTCGGTGCGGCGGTTCTCGTCCGTGGCAGACGCTCAGAGCGAGCGTCTGAGCGCCAAAGAGCGCGAGATCACGCTCGTGGAGCGGCTCCGGTGGAGCTGCGAGCTCATCGTGTCTCACGGCAGGGGCTACCTCCTTTCCGGAAATCACGATCTCCTCACCGAGGCCGAGGGCGCCAAGGCGCTCTTCCGTGAGACCGTCAGCGCGCTTCGCAGCCGGCCGCTCAGCCCGACGACTCTCCAGCTGCTCGGGGACGTCGAGCGGTCGGCCGAGCGCTTCCTGCGGCTCCAGGAAGATCTGTTCGCCGCCCGGCAACTCTCCGAGGACCCGATGTTGATCGCGCGTCAATTCGAGGAGCTGCAGCCGCTTCGCCATGAAGTCGAGCTCTCCCTCGGGCGTCTCACCGGCTACAAGGAGAGCGTCGTCGAGAGCATCTATGTCGAAGCGAGGGCGGAACGAGCCGGGCTCACGCTGCGGCTGTACAGCCTGCTTGCCTTGCTGGTGTCGGCCAGCCTCGGGATCGCGTGGTACTTCACGAGGCGCCTCGGCGGCTCGTACCACCAGGCGCGGGAGGCGCGCGAGGCCGCGCGCAAGGCGGTGGCGGCCCGCGACGATATCATGGGCATCGTGGCCCATGACCTGCGCAACCCGCTCAGCGCCATCACGCTGAAGGCCGCGCGGCTGCGAAGGACAGCGGACTCCGAGAGCGTACGGCGGCAAGCGGAGTCGATCGAGCACGTCGCCAAGCGGATGGAGCACCTCATCAGGACCATGCTCGACGCGGTGACGATGGAAGCCTACAAGTTCTCCGTGACGCCGGCGCCGTGCGCGGTGGACGAGCTCCTGCGCGAGACCCTGGAGATGTTCGGGCCCCTCGCCGAATCCAGGCAGGTCCGGTTCGAGCAGCGCGTGAACGAGCCCGATCTCGTGATCTGCGCGGAGCGGGAGCGCGTGCTCCAGGTGCTCTCGAACCTCCTCGGGAACGCGCTGAAGTTCACGCCCCGGGGCGGTCGCATGACCCTCTCGGTCGACCGGGAGGGGGCGATGGCCCGCTTCGCTGTCGTCGATGCGGGGCCGGGGATACCCCCCGAGAACCTCGCGAGCATCTTCGAGCGGTTCTGGAAGGTGGAGGCGTCGGGGCAGGGGGGCACCGGGCTGGGGCTCTACATCGCCAAGGGGATCGTCGATGCGCACGGAGGCCGCATCTGGGCGGAGAGCGAGGTCGGGCGCGGCGCCCGGTTCTACTTCACGCTCCCGGTCGCCGAGCCGGCCGCGCACCAGGCCCCCGCCGCGGAGGAGGTCCCCGTGCTCTCGGCAGGAATCGACCCGCGTCGAGGCGGATGAGGCGCCCGTCGCGACAGCCGTCTTCTCCCGGGGGCCCGGCGCTTCATGGCCGCTCGCCGGCCGGCGCGTCCTCACGGATCCGCGCGTAGAGCAGGACGTCGCCCACCCGCCCGTCCTTCACCACGTGGCGGCGCATCCGCGCCTCGAACGTGTAACCCGCCTTCTCGAGCACGCGGGCCGACGCGCGGTTCCAGTCGAAGACCCCCGCCTGGATGCGCTCGAGGCCGAGCTGATCGAGCCCGACCCGCGTCAGCGCGATCACCGCCTCGGTGGCCAGCCCTCGGCCCCAGTGGGCCGCGCCGAGCCAGTAGCCGAGCTCGGCGGTGCGGCGGTGCACGTCGTCGAGGCGCTCGAGCCCGATCGCGCCGGCCGCCTCCCCGTCGACCACGATCGCCAGCGCCTCGGCGGGCTGCGCGCGCGAGGCGCACAGCGCGACCCAGCCCTCGGCGTCGGCGCGCGTGTACGGGTGCGGGAAGCGATCCCGGACGTTCGCCCAGATGCGGCGGTCGTTCGCGTTCTTCACGAGGGCGTCGACGTCGGCCAGGGTCCAGGGGCGGAGCGTGAACGAGGGCGTCTCGAGGATCATGGGGTCGCTTCCTCCGGTCGAGCCTCGCCGGCCCGAGCGTCCGATCGATCGAAGAGCTTCACGAGCATCTCGGTCCCGAGGCCGGTCGCGACCATGCGCTCGCGGCGGTTCGAGAGCAGCGCGCCGAGCCACGGCACCGCGCCCCCGTCCCCGAGCGGGAGCTCGAGGCCGTCGTCCCGCCGGACGACGAGCTGGACGAACGGCCCGGCGTAGTAACCAAGCCCCTGCAACCGCGCGAGATCGTGGACGATCTCGACCTCCGGCCGCGCGCGCGAGAGCGGCTCGCCCACCTCGGCGACCCAGCGCTCGGCGCGCGCGACGAGCTCCGGACCGAGGCCGAGCGAGCGCACGGCGCCCGCGTAGTCCGCCGCGGCGCGCGGCAGGTCGACGGAGGCCTCGCGCAGGGCCGCCTCCGACGACCCGGGCTCGTGCGCCTTCGCCCGCTGCGCCAGCGCGTCCGCGTCGAGGCCGCGCGCGCCGAGGCACGCCCGGACCACGGCCGTGTCGGAGAGGATCACGCGCAGGCCCGCCGCGCGGAAGCCGGCGGACGGCAGCGCGCGGACCAGGTCGGCCCAGACGAGGAGGTGCTCGAGCAGGGCGCGCCGCTCGCACGCGTCGTCCTCACCCCGGCCCGGCGAGCGGGCCGCGGTCACGAGGGCGAACAGGCGGAAGTGGGGCGTGAAGCCCGGGTGCTTCGTGGGCTGCATGCGCAGCACGCGCTGGCTCGCGCAGAAGCGCAGCGGCTCGCCGCGCCGGGTCTCGCGCCGGCGCCGCGCCGCGTGCAGCGCGAGCCCCGTGGTCGGGTCCGCGGCGACCTCGGCGAAGCGCACCGTCGCGAGCACGTTGTTCGGCTCGACGCCCGCGCACGCCGTGGCGCCGAGCGGCCCGACCGGCGCGAGATCCACCGCCTCGAACCCCGCCGCCGCCGCGTACGCCGCCGCGTCGAAGGCGTGGATCCGCCGGGCGTCCGCGCCCGAGGCGTGGGTCATCGGCGCGCGCTCGGCGTGATCGAGGACCTCGGCGAAGCTCCGCCGGAGCGCGCGTTGGCGCAGGCAGTGGAGCAGGAGCGTGGTCAGCTCGTTGCCCGGGAGGCCCTCCGCGAGGAGCCGATCGAGCGGCTCGCCGGCGTGCGTCTCGGCCGCGCGGCGCGCGATGCGCGACGACAGCTCGCCCGTCCTGCCGTCGGCGAGCGCCCGCGGCTTTCGGGCGGTGGCCTGCTCCGGGCGAGCGGTGGCCCGTGTCGTGAGGTCGTCGGCGGTGGGCATGGCGGGCTCCTCGTCGACACCGTGCCGCGGATCTGGCACCCTGGAAAGTGCCACGGTAGCCGGCTTCGATGGTGCCAGCGTCCTCCGCCCCGCACGCCGCCCACGCCTTCCTCCGCCTGCAGCGCGGCGCGCCGGCGACGCTGGCGGCCCAGCTGGTCGAGCAGCTGCGCCGCGCCGTGCTCGAGGGCGTCCTCCAGCCCGATCACCTGCTCCCGTCGTCGCGTGAGCTCGCGCGGGAGCTCGGCGTGTCGCGCAACACCGCCGTGGCCGCGTACGAGGCGCTGGCCGCGGACGGCACGATCGTGGTCCGCCCTCGCCGGGCGCCTGTCGTCGCCCACGTGCCGGCGCGCGCGGGGGGGCAGGGCGCCGCCCGCGTCCAGCCCGCGGCGGCCCCGCCGCGCCTGTCCAGGAGCGCGCGGCGGCTCGCGGCGGTGGTGCCCCCCGACCGGCTCGACGCGCTCCTCGACAGCCGCGCGCGCTCGCGCCCGTTCGGCGTCGGCCTGCCGGACCTCGAGCTCCTCCCGTGGCGCATCCTCGAGCGATGCCTCGCGCGCCGCTTCCGCTCGATGTCGGCCGAAGGCGCGCTCCACCACGATCCGCGGGGCGCGCCGCTGCTCCGGCGCGCGGTGCTCCACCACGTCGCGGTGGCCCGCGGCGTGCGCGCGACGGTCGACCAGGTCTTCATCACGGAGGGCTCCCAGGGCGCGCTGGACCTCTGCTGCCGCTCGCTGCTCGACCCGGGCGACGCCGCGTGGGTGGAGGACCCGGGGCCGCTCGCCCTCCGCGCGGCGGTGCGCATGGCGGGCGCCCGGCTGGTCGCGGTCCCGGTGGACGAGGACGGGCTGCGCGTGCACGTCGGCGCGCGCCGGGCGCCGCGCGCGCGGGTCGCGTTCGTGTCGCCGGCCTACGCGTTCCCCTCCGGGGCGCGGCTGACGCTTCCGCGGCGCCTCGAGCTCCTGTCCTGGGCCGGCAAGGCGGGGGCGGTGATCGTCGAGATCGACTACGAGGGCGAGCTGCGGTTCGACGGCTCGCCGCTGCCCTCGCTCCTCGGCCTCGACATCGAGGGCGTGACGGACCGCGTGATCCACGTGGGGACCTTCAGCCGTTCGCTGTTCCCGGGCCTGCGCCTCGGCTTCATGATCGTGCCGCCGGCGCTTGTGCGCGCCGTGGCCCAGGTGCGCGCGGCGTCGACGCGCTCCCCGCCCTATCTGCTGCAGGCCGCGCTCGCCGATTTCATCGACGAGGGGCACTTCGCGCGCCACCTCCGGAAGCTGAAGCAGGCGACGCGGCGCCGCCGCGATCTCTTGCTCGCGGAGCTCGGGCTCGTGCTGCCGGGCGCGCTGCGGGCGCGCGCCCCCGCGGGGGGCTCGGTGCTGACGCTCGATCTGCCGGCGGGCTCGGACGACGTCGCCGTCGTGCGGGCGCTGGCGGCGCGGGGCGTGGACGCGCTGCCGCTCTCGCGCAGCGCGGGGGGGTCGCGCTCCGGGACGCCGTGCGCGCCCGGGCTCATCCTGGGGTTCGGGGCGCACGCGGAGCCCGCGCTCCTGGACGCGGCGCGGACGCTCGCGGCCGTGGTGAGCGAGGCGATCGGCGCGGGCGAGCGGCGCTGACGCGAGGGCGTCCCGGCGGGGCTCAGCGGCCGCCGGCGATGTCCAGGAGGGAGCCGGTGCAGTAGGAGGACTCGCTGGAGGCGAGCCACAGGATGGCGTGCGCGACCTCCTCGGGGCTGCCGGCGCGGCCCAGCGGCAGGCTCGCCTGGAGCCGCTCGACGCGCCCTGGATCGCCGCCGCTCGCGTGGATGTCGGTCGCGATGATCCCGGGTCGCACGGCGTTGACCCGGATGCCCTCCGCGGCGACCTCCTTGGCGAGGCCGATCGTGAGCGTGTCGACGGCGGCCTTCGAGGCGGCGTAGTCGATGTACTCGCCCGGGGAGCCGAGCTGCGACGCCCTCGACGAGACGTTCACGATGACGCCTCCCGCGCCGCCGCGGCGCGTGGACATGCGCCGGACCGCCTCGCGCGCGCGCAGGTAGCTCACCGCGACCGTGTAGCCTCGGCTCGCGGCGAGCAGCGCCGTGGCGGCGCCGATCCCGCGGCTGCCGCCCGTGACGATCATGATCCCGGCCATGGGGCGGGAGGATAACCCGGGCGCTGGGGAGGCCGGCGCATCGCCGGGGTCGCCGGGGTCGTCGGCGCGCTAGACTCGTGTCCGGCCGCCGTCTCCGGGCGCGCGCGCCGCGCCGGATGTTCCGATGGCCCTGATCCGCCCGTACGCCGCTGCTGTCCTCGCCGTCCTATCGTCCGCGTGCGCCGGCCGGGCCGCGACGGCACCGCCGATGACGGCACCGCCGGTCGATTCGGCCCCTCCGCCGGCCGGACCGGCCGCTCCTCCGGAACGCGCGCCTCGGGCCCGTGCGCCCGAGGCGCGGCCTGGCGAGATCACGGCCGGGATCGCGGAGCCTGCCTGGGTGCCGCCGATCGTGCACACCCTGGCCATGTTCACGGTGACCCGCAGCGTGGAAGCGGTGTTGTGGCCCGAGCCGTTCGCCGACTTTCGCCCGGAGCGCTGGGGATACCACTATGGCGAGGCGCTCACGAAGCCGCCGCTCTTCGACGCCGCTCAGCCCGCCTTCCGGTGGGATCACGACCCGTGGCCGATCAACGTGATCGGTCATGGCCTGCTCGGGAGCGAGATCTACTTCAGGGCGCGGAGCTGCCGCTTCGGCGCGCCGGCCGCGGTCGCCTTCGCCATCGCCGGCACCCACCTCTGGGAGTACGGCTACGAGGCCAACGGCGTCCGCCCGTCGGCGCTCGATCTCGTCTACACGCCGCTCGCCGGGGCGCTCCTCGGCGAGCTCCGCTATGCGACGTGGCGCGCGGCCGGGGGCATCGAGAGCGCACCGGCGCGCGTGCTCGTGCGCGCGCTCATGGATCCATTCGGCGAGATCGAGCGGGGCGCCGGGGTCTTCGACTGCTAGCTCCGCGCGTGAGAAACTCCGCCAGAAACCATAGCGAGCAGCCCCAGCACCAGGGCCACGATGGCCCCGGCTCGCCCGTCGCCGGTGCCGATACGACCGACGGAGCGGGCCACTCCGCCGCTGAGCGGCCGCCGCTCTAGGGCGAAGTCGACACGTAGCGCGGCTGCATCGGGCTCAAGCTGCCGATCGTGGACGCAATGGGCGGATACAGCCGCAGGTACTCCTGCTCTTCCTGGTGGCACTGACGCGAGAGCGCCTCGCAGGTCGACGGTTGGTCCCTGCATCGCTCGTTGGCCCGCGCTTCACACGACGCGCGCGGGTTCTGCGGACGCCACACCTCGACGAACAGCGAGGACGGGGCCGCTCCGCCGGTGAGCTGCTGCAAGAAATCTCGCCGCACGATGAGCACGCGCTTGCCGTTCTCGAGCTTGAGGGCCGCGTTCAGCTTCTGCTGCAGCGCCTCCTGCAAGCCTGGCCCGAAGCGCGCGGCGGACCTCTCAATCTCGCGTTCACCCCGAGACTCGATCAGGCCGAACACCGCATCCTCGAGCGGCCGAGGCAGAGCCCCGATACCCAGCAGGAGGGGAGCCCCAAAGTCCCAAGCGGCGCTCCCCTCGACGATGCGCGACACGCTGTCCCCGCTGAACAGGGCCGTGACCGACTTGGCCACGGTCGAGCTGAAGCCGGTCGCGAACGTCACGACGGGAGTGATCGGACTGACGCCTGACACCCGCAGATCGAGGTTGGTGTTTCTGAGCGCGGTCGCCACGGCGACCCTGGGCTCCAGGGTGATGGCGTAGTCTCCGTTATCTCGGAGCCCGAACTTGGGATTCAGATCCAGGCCCAGCACGATGTCTGCCGTGGTCGCCAAGCTGCCACGCAGGCTGTAGCTGTCGCTCCCCGACTTGTTGCAGGAGCCGAGGACCCTGTAGCCGAACGTCTGGTTGACATCGATCTTTGCGGAGTACTCGACAGGCAACGACAGCTTGATGGCCAGCGGTCGAGTCAGCGAGTTGCCCGTGATGTCCAGGCTAGCAGAGCTCTTGAGGAGCGCCGTGTAAGAGGCGTGCCGCTGTTCGGCCCTCACCGTACACGAGTGTCCGGTGTCGATCTTTCTGTCCGTCGGATCATCGAGCTTGAAGAGAATCCCGTTGCTGTCGATGGTGATGCCTCTGGCGTCGAGCTCCGAGTTCACGCGATTCAGGGCCATCTCGCATAGCGATCGGACTTCTTGAGTGCCCGTGTCACAATTGATGATCCCGGGAGCGATCAGGTGCTGTTCGGCGACGCCGACATCGCTCTCCGAGTCCTCCTCTCCTGCCCAATAACCTTCGTCCTCAACTGCCGCGGTGCAACTGATCAGCAGCGGCAGCAGGGCGGCCAAACCAATGATCTTATTCATGATTCGTGTGTGTTCTCCTAAGCAAACTTCCCGCCAGGCGCGGCCCAGATCGAGCCGCGCCCCGAAGCCGGTGGCAAGCGATCCAAGCAGCGCCAGCCTCGATGCAGGCGGAAGAGTGTTCGATGCGAGCGCGACCGTCAAGCTCCGGCGAACAAAAGCCCATCGACTGAATCTTGCGTTCAATTGTGAAGAGATGCCCGTTTACGCCGAGCGTGCGACAGGCTCGTCGAGGCGCTGCGAGCGCCTCGATTGGACAGCTGTCAACTCGCGTTCACGGCCCGCGCGGCGGGATGAACGACGGGATGCGCCGATCGAGGCGAGCTCGCCTGCCGTAGGAGCGGCGACGCGTCGGCCGAGCGTCGCTTGCGCTGCCCTTGCGCTCCGCAGGCCGCTTCGGTGGGTGAAAGACGGACGCGCGCACCGCGGGCTGGGCTCAAAAAGCGCCGACTTCGCCGAGCAGCGTCCCGTTCTCGATCAGGTACACATGGCCCCGACGGGTCGACTCGGCCGTCTCCCAGCGCGATTCGACGGAGAGAGCGAAGGCGCCGACGCACCCCGTGCAGCTGCCCCCCGATCCACCGCCGGCGTACACGTCCTCCACACCGAGGGGGCCTCGGGTCGGTGAGGTCATGGTCCACGGTCGGACCAGCCGTCTCCGGGGGGAGTTGCAGGGACCGGAGGCGATCCTCCCCGGTCTGTCCCCCAGCGTGCGTGCACCCCATGTGCAGCCCCGCCAAGAGCCAGCAAGTCGTACGTTCATCGAGGCCTCCTTGGCATCCACTTGCCGCAGCGCAGGAGCCAGCGCAAGCGTCGCGTGGCGCAGCTACGCATTATCTATCGTTCCGAAGTGCTGTCGTAGATGCATATATGCGATACAAGAGGTCGCAATATGATGAAATCGCAATGGATTTCTGCCGGGCGCTCCGGGGCCGGTGCTCGCAGCGGCAACTGAGCGTCACCGGCAGCCCGAGCAGCCGCCCTTTCGCCTCGTGAACGACCTGCCCACCAGCTCTTCACCGAGGAGCTGGGACTGCCCGCGTCCGCATTTCAGGTCACGAACTCCGTGCCCTGCCTGCCGGCCGGCTCCGGCGGAAAGTACCCTGTGCGCGTCTTGCAGACCCGCAACTGCTCGGGGAACCTCCAGCGGCAGATCGCGGTCCTGCGGCCAAAGGTGGTCGCGCCTGTGGGGGTGCAGCTCTGGCCGCCACTCGGATTGTCGAGCCGTCCCTGGCCGGATTTCTGGCGCACGGAGCTCGACCCGGCGCACGGCCGGACGAGGAGGGCGCGGTCCATCGACGCCCCTGCTATCCTGCCTGGAATGACTATCCGGCACAGAGCCCTCTGGGGGCGAGGTCACCTGCTCGTCATCGTGGGCTCCGAAGGGCACGTGCTGCGCTCGGAGGATCGCGGCCAGCGCTGGAGAAGGATGCAAACGCCCGTCCGCCAGGACCTGAGCGCGCTCGCAGGCGCCGGCCCGGCGCTGATCGCCGCCGGCCAGAGCGGCACCCTGGTGTCCTCGATCGACGAGGGGCAGCGCTGGTCCGACGTGAGCTGCGGCGCGGAGGCCGACCTGCGCGGCGTCGCCCTGCGCGACGACGGCGAGGCCATCGCCGTGGGGCTCGGCGGGACGGTGCTCCGCTCGCGCGATCATGGCCGGACCTGGGAAGCCGGGCCGAGGCTCGACGACCTCTGCCTGGAGGCCGCTGCCATGGACGCCGAGGGCCGCTTCCTCGCGCTCGCGCTCGAAGGAGAGCTCGCCACCCTGCAAGGAGCGACATGGGCGCGCCACAAGGTCCCCGGCCGGTCTCCGCGGGCGCTCTGCGCGCGCGGAGGGATCGTGGCCGTGGGCGACGGCGACGGTCATGTCCACACGAGCCGGGACGGGGGCGCCTCGTGGGAGTCGCGCTCGACCGGGAGCGGGCGCTCCATCCAGGCGCTGTGGCTCGGCTCCGCCGGCCGGATGATCGCGGCCGGCGACAGCGGCTTCCTGGCGGTCAGCGACGACGAGGGCCGCACCTGGGCGCGCCCATCGATGAAGTCCGATCAGCAGCGGTACGCGGTGTGGAGCGACGACCAGGCTTCGATCTGGTGCGTGGGGACTGGCCCCGCCTTCCGGTCCATCGACGGCGGCAAGACCTTCGCCAAGGTGCCAGTCCAGGCAGGGGACGCGCCGCTCGAGGGCCCGTGGGAGAAGGTGCCTCTCCGGGGGAAATTCCGGGGACTCTGGGTCGAGGGATCCGGGAGGGTCGTGCTTGTGGGCGACGGGGGGAGCGCCGCGTGGACCCGCGATGGTGGCCAGACCTGGGAGCGGAGCGCCGAGGAGGGCGCCGGCTCGCTGATCGCCGTGTGGGGTCGCGGCGAGGAGATCCTGGCTGTCGGCGAGGGCGTCGCGCAGATCCGGTCCAGGGACGGCGGACATCGCTGGATCGACGTGACGGGCACGCCCGGCGGCTCCTCGGTGCACGGTCAGGGCGCAGGGAGAGCGTTCGCCGTCCTCGATGGCCGGGTCTGCCGCCTCAGCGCGGACGGATACCGATGGATCGCGCTGGAGACCCCGCCCGAGCCGCGCCTCGGCGCCGTCTGGGCAGGGCCGGAGCAGCTCGCCGTGGCGGTGGGCCGCGGCGGCGCCATCGTCCGCACGGCCGATGACGGCGCCACGTGGGAAGCTGTCGAGAGCGGCAGCACGCGTGATCTGTCGGCGATCTGGGGCAGGGGCGACGAGCTCTTCGCGGTCGGCGGAATGACCCTCAGCGACGTGCTGCGCTCCCGGGACGGCGGCGCGACCTGGGAGGTGCTGGCTCAGGTCTCCGGCAGCCTCAGGAGCGTCTGGGGAGACGAGGCCGGGACGCTCTGGGCGTGCGGCCTCGATGGAGTTCTCCTGCGCTCGACGGATGGCGGCTGGACCTGGCGAGGCGAGGCGTCCGGCGCCTGGAGCACCCTGTTCGAGGTGCGCGGGAGCGGAGCCGAGATGTGGGCGCTGGGAGAGAACCTCTTGCTGCGCCGGCGTCATGACGACGCGCACCTTCCCGGCGGTGCCGCAGAGAGCGCGGTGAGAGGTGCCTGACGCTGCGGTCGCATCGCGACCTCCTGGGTTCTCATGAGCGAGCCGAGCGAGCGCCAGCCGGTGCGCGTGATCCCCGTCGATGACTACCCATGCCCGCGACGGCATCGGCTGCTAGAACCCGGCGCGTGAATCCCCCGCCGATCGAGCGCCTCCGCGAGCTCTTCGCCAAGGTTGACGCGTTCTTCTCGAGCGCGAGCGCGCGCCACGGCGGGCGGATGGCCTGCGCGTCGGGGTGCAGCGACTGCTGCCGGCGGCGATTCTCGGTGACGTCGATCGAGGCCGACGCCATCCGCGAGGCGCTCGCGGCGCTCCCGGAGGCCGACCGCGCGGCGCTCGCCGGGCGCGCGCGGGCGGGCGACCCCGGCGTGTGCCCGGCGCTCGACGGGGAGGGGCGGTGCGCGATCTACGCGGCGCGGCCGCTCATCTGCCGCACCCACGGCCTGCCCATCCGGTTCGCGCCGGCCGGCGGGCGAGCACTGCCGGTCATCGACGCCTGCCCGAGGAACTTCGTTGGAGAGGACCTCCAGGCCATCGAGGCATCGTCGGTCCTGGACCAGACGACGCTCTCGACGGTGCTGGCCGCCCTCGACATGGCCCACGCCGACGCGGCCGGGCGGCCGCGAGGGCAGCGCGCCGCGATCGCCGCGCTGCTCTCGGGCGAGGGCTGACGCGTGCGCTTCGTGGCGCCCGCGCGGCACGAGCCATCCTGGCGCGAGGGCACCGAGCAGGTTGAAAGGCGATGAGCCGAAATCAGCGCTCACTGCGCGAGCTCTGTCCGCGCTGCGCGGGTCGTCGTATAACGTCTTCATGGGGAGCACGAGACCACCGCAGGGAACGTCCGGATCTACCGTGAGGTCAGCGGACTGGTACGCGGCCCTCTTGCAGCGAGCGCCGCTCGGGATCGTCGAGCTCTCCCGCGATCTCGACATCGTCGCCTGGAACGGTGCGGCGGAGCGCCTGCTGGGCTTCGCGCCGGGAGAGGCGATCGGCCGGAGGATCGACGCGCTGGTCGCCGCGCGGGGCGACGCCGCGGCGTGGCGGCGGTTGCTCGAGGAGGACGCCGGCGAGCCCCGGATCTGGGCCCATGTCCGCAAGGACGGGGGCGAGACGCACTGCGAGTGGCTGCACGAGCGCATCGTCGACGAGCAGGGCGAGGTGACCGGCGTCGTGTGCTTCGGGCGAGATGTGACGGCGCGGGTCCAGAAAGAGGCGCGCCACGCCCTCGAGGAGCACCTGCTCCGCACCATCGTGGAGAGCCTCCCGGTCTCGTGCTGGGCAGTCGACGCGGAGGGCACGTTCCTCTACTACGATGGCGCGGCGCTGAAGGTGCTCGGTCTGGCCCCGGGATGGGCTCTCGGGCAGAACGTGTTCGAGCTCTACGCGGGCAAGGACATGACGGCGCTGAGACAGGCCCTGGACGGCGAGGCGTCCCACAACGTCGCGGAGGGGAACGGCCGCACCTGGGAGACCTGGTTCATGCCCGTCCGCTCCGGCGGCGAGACGACCATGGCGGCCGCGTGCGTCTCGATCGACATCTCCGAGAGCCACAGCCGGGAGCAGGAGCTCCAGGACAAGCTGGCGCTCATCGAGGTGCAGCAGCGTGTCATTCGCGATCTGTCGACGCCCATCCTTCAGGTCTGGGACGGGGTGCTGGCGCTGCCGATGATCGGGGTCATCGACAGCGCGAGGACAGCGGAGGTGATGGACAGCCTGCTCGAGGCCGTCGTCCGCACGCAGGCGCGGTGCACCATCCTGGATCTCACCGGCGTCGAGACGGTGGACACCCAGACCGCCAACTACATCATCAAGCTCATCCGCGCCCTCCAGCTGCTCGGCGCCGAGGGCATCATCACGGGGATCCGGCCGACCGTCGCCCAGACGGTCGTGAGCCTCGGGCTCGATCTGCAGAACCTCATCACGCTGTCGAACCTGCAGGCCGGGCTGAAGCACTCCATCCTGCGCCAGCAACGGAGCGCCCCCGCGGGCGAACAAGGCAAGACGATTCGAGGCGCTCAGGGCCAGAGCGCCGCTCGTCCCCGGTGACGGATGAGCCCTCACGCGCGCTGTCCTCCAGGAGAGCATCCGGCGGGAGGGCGACGCGGAGGGCGAGGGCCGGACGTCGCGGATCTCGCTCACCTTCCGGCACATCGGAGGGCAGGGTGCGCGGGAAGGTCGTCATCACCCTGTAACAGGGCGCCTCCTTGCCGTGGCTTGGCGGTCGTGCTGAGGGATGGCTCATGCGCCACCTCGAACCATGGGCTCTGTGCATCACGATCCTCTCTGCCGCTTGCAGCTCCGGCAACGGTTCGCGCGGGGACCCAGGGACGGTCGGGGCCGGCGGGTCCTCGGGCGGCAGCGCGTCCGGCGGCGGTGAAACCGTCGCCGTGAGCTCGGGCAGCGGCGGGACGGGCGGCAGCCCGGTCAGCGCTGGAGGCGGCGGGACGGGCGCCGGCGAGGGCAGCTCGGGAAGCGCGGGAGGGACCCCCGCAGGGCCGGCGCCCTGTGAGCCCCTCGCGACAGGACAGCGGCTCGCGTTCCCTGGGGCCGAGGGGTTCGGCCGCCTGTCGTCAGGCGGGCGCGGCGGGGACGTGTGTCATGTGACCCACCTCGACGATTCGGGCCCAGGCTCCCTCAGGGAATGCGTGAGCGCGGGCAACCGGACGGTCGTGTTCGACGTGAGCGGGTGGATCACGCTCAGCAGCAATCTGGGAATCACGCAGAACAACATCACCATCGCCGGACAGACGGCTCCGGGGGGCGGCGTCGGGGTCCGAGGCAGGAAATTCTCCATCGGGGGCCATAACATCATCGTTCGCTTTCTGCGGGTCCGGCGCGGCATCGTCGCGACCACGGCGAGGGACGACGCGATGACCGTGAGCTCGGCGGCGAGCGATGTGATGATCGACCACTGCTCGGTCGGCTTCGGGACCGACGAGAACTTCTCCATGCCAGGGGACGAAGCCGTGGGGCCGAGGAACCTCACGGTGCAATGGTCGATCGTCGCCTGGGGACTCGCGCGCAACAACCACTCCGCAGGGTCGCTCCTCACCGCGAGCAACGCCACGATCCATCACTCCATTTATGCTTTCAACGGTACGCGCAACCCGAAGGCGCGCTCCGAGGACGGGCGCGTGCTCGACTTCGTCAACAACGTCATCTATGGCTGGAACGCTCCTGATCCGTACGGCGAGTCGCAGGGCTGGAGCATCAGCAAGCACCCGTTCATCATGGCGGACACGGCGAACGGCATGCACTACGCGAACGCCGTCGGCAATTACTTCATTTCCCACGGCGAGCGGACCGCGACCCAGGCGTTCGTGTCGGGGTCGACCAACGCGGATGGGGTCCCCACGTACAACCTCTATTTCGAGGGCAACCTGCTCGACGGTAACGGCAACGGCGTGCTCGACGTATCGAAGGACGACTGGAGCATGGTGGGTACGGCGACGCAGCTGAACGAGCGGCTCGCCGCGCCGCAGGTCTGCACCGACGATGCGCCTCTGGCCTACGAGCGCGTGATGGCCGGGGCTGGCGCGGTGATTCCTGCCCGCGATGAGGTCGATGCCTTGCTCGTGCGACAACTCGGCGAGCAAGGCGGGATCAAGATCCAGGACGAGTCGGACCTCGGCGCGGGCGCCGATGGATACGGTGCGCTCGCCATCGGAGCGCCGATGGCCGACACGGATCGTGATGGCATGCCCGACGCCTGGGAAACGGACCGAAACCTCGACCCGAACGGCGCCGACGACCGGAACGGGGATGACGACGGGGACGGCTACACGAACCTCGAGGAGTACCTCAACGAGCTGGCCGCGCCGGCCTTCCCGTGAGGGGGAACCCCTCAAGTCGAGGTGGAGCGGTGGAGCTCTTGCTTCCGTCTCCCGGTGTGCCTCTCCCGCGCGCGGCGCCGCGGTCGATCTCCTCGATCGGCTGAAGCGCGATCTGGCGACGTGAAGCGGGAGGCGCGCGCAGCTCGAAGCGCCCGCGCCTCGCGCAGGGAGCGCCTCGCGGCCCCTACAGCCGCTTCTCGAGCACGACGAGGCCCCCGCGCCGCACGAACCCGAGCTGCTCGTTCAGCGCCAGCATCCCCGGGTTGTTCGACTCGACCGCCGTCGCGATCCGCGCGTAGCCCCGGCGCCGCGCGAAGGCGACCGTCTCCAGCTTGAGCGCCCTCGCCACCCCGCGCCCGCGGCTCCCCGCCGCCACGCCCGTGAACAGGTGGTCGAGGCACGCGGGGTCTTCCTCGTTCCGGTGCAGGATGCACAGCCCGACGTACCGGCCTCCCTCCTTCGCGAGGAAGCACGCCTCGGGCAGCGACGCCGGCGACCCTTCCAGGTAGGCAGCGAACGCCTCTGCCGGCAGCTCGGGGTCGACGTGGTTCGGCAGCGGCACCTCGCGGCTCACGGCGAGGTAGAGCGCGTGCAGCTCCAGGAGCCACCCGGGCCGGCGCGCCCGCTCCTCCGAGAGCGGCGCGATCGCGATGCCCGGCGGCGGCGCGCCCTCCCCGGCGCGCGGCGCGCCCTCCCCGGCGCGCGGCGCGCCCCCCGGCGCGAGATCGAGCTCGAAATCCCAGCTCCGGAAGAGCTCCCGGAAGCCCCGCCTCGCCGCGAGCGCGACCATCTCCGGCTGCGTCTCGCGCGCCATGGCGCGGAGCTCGCGGGCGCCCAGGCGCTCGAGGTCGCGCTCCATCGCCGCGAAGAGCCGGGCGCCGATGCCGCGGCGGCGGTGGCCCGGAGCGCACCGCACGGAGCACCAGAACCGCGCCGGGTGATGCGCCCACGGGACGTGGAACCAGTGCCCGTACGCCACGACCTCGCCCGTCGCGACCACCTCGGCCACGTGGCGCCCGAGCGCGTGGCCGCGCCGCGCGAGCAGCGCGTCGAGCTCCCCCAGCGCGCCGGGAGAGCGCGGCTCGATGTCGTGCCGCTCCTCGCGCGGGACGGCGGCGTTGAGGCGCGCCACGGCCCCCCGGTCAGCGTCGGTCGGCCGGGCGGCGCGGATCCGGATGGCCTCGTCCATGCGGCACCTCAGCGCATCTCCGCGCCGCGCGCAAACCCATCGGCCCCTCGCCCGCGGGCGGCGGCTCACCGGCCCAGCGCGGCCATCTTCTCGTTCACCCAGTCGTCGCCCACGAGCGGGTGCACGCCGGCCCCGTCCCGATCGAGGCCGATCCCCAGCGAGAGCAGCCCGCTCTTCACGAGGAACGCTCCGAGCGGCTCCTGTCCGTCCGACTTCGTGAGCCGCCCGCGGATGGCGAGGTTTCCCCCCTGCGCCTCCAGCAGCCTGAAATCGACGTCGCGCTCCTTCCGCCTCACCGTCGCCGACGCCTTGAGCCCCTCCATGGTGAGGAGCCCCGCGGCCCACCTGGGGATGACGTCCTCGGCGTCGAGCAGCTTCACCGCAGGCATCGCGTCCTTGCACTCGAGCCGGATCGCCGCCTCGATCAGCCCCCGTCCCACCTTCGCGTCGTCGATGTCGACGCGCGCCCACCAGCCCGGCCACGCCTCGCCCTCGTGCTCGATCGCGAGGTCCTTGATCTCGATCCGGCTCTTCCCGAGCGTGGCCGTCGGGCCAAGGACGTTCGCCGCGGCGAGCGCCACGCGCGCCTCGACGTCGCCCTTCACGCGGGTCTCCTTCCACGTCAGCGCCCCGTGCTTGAGCAGGAGGCTCAGCGCGCCCGTCCCGCGGCCCAGCCGGTCGATATCGAGGCTGCTCCGCACGAACGCGGCGCCGCCCGTGAACCGCGGCGCGTCCGGCGCGGCGCCGTCCGCGTTCAGCCAGCGAAGATCCGGGATCGCCGCGGCGACGACATCCACCTTCGACGAGAACCCCGGCGGGAGCCGCAGGAGGTGGAGCTCCGGCGCATCGAAGACGGCGCTCGCCCTCTCCACCACGATGGGCGGCAGCCCCTTCTCCGGGCGCTCGAGCGTCGCGCGGGGCACCGCCACCGCGAGGCGCGCCTCCCCGCGCTCGTCGACGCGGAGATCCACGTCCGCCGCGACGGTCGCCCGGTGCGACGAGGCGGAGGCCACGAGGTGGCTCGTCCCGTACGAGAGGGAGCTGCCCGGCTCGAGCTTCCCCCGGTTCACGACGAGGTTCGTCCGGAGCCCTCCGCTCCCGTCCTCGATCCGCGGCTCGGCGCCCTCGCCCGTGTAAAAGTGGATGAAGTCGAGCCCCGGCAGCTGCGCGTCGAGGCGCACGCGCGCCCAGGTCGTGTCGAGGATGTCGAGCCCCTCGATGTCGCGCGGATCGAACGTGTTCATCGTCACGTCGGCGTCGGCGTCGAGCCGCGCGATGACGCGGTCGGCGAGGTGGACCTCGCCCGACCGGAGCTCCAGCGCGATCGGCCCGACGCGGACCGAGCGGAGCGGCTTGTAGTAGAACCCCCCGCGCACGCGGCCGCCGCCGGCATACCGGACCTGCTGGATCCAGACCTCCTCGAGCGTCGTGTCCACGCCCTCCAGGTGCACTGTCCAGAGGTTGTAGCCCTCGTCCGAGCTCTCGAGATCGCGCTTCGGCGGCAGCTCCGGCTTGAGCGGAGGGTTGGTGAACTCCGGGATGGGGGGCAGCGCCTGGATGTGCGGCGCCTCCAGATCGCGCTCGCTCGTCGGATCCACGAGCAAGCGCATGCGGAACATGAAGCCTTCCCCGCGGACGTCCTCCGCATGAAACTTCTTCCAGAGCAGATCGGTCAGGTGGATGTCGGCGTGCACCTCGTCGAGCACCACCGCCCACTCCAGCGTGCTGTCGGCCCCGCTGAGCCGGATCTCCTCGACGTGCACGACGCCCGGCCAGAGGCTCCACGCCGAGCCGTAGAACAGCGTTACGTCGATCGGGTTGTAGCTGACGAGCCTCGCCATGAGCTTCGTGCTCAGCAGGACGTTGACGATCACGACGTAGCCGAGCCATAGCGCGACCGGCAGGATCAACACCGCCTTCAGCGCCTTGCTCGCGCGCGGGCCGAGCCACCCTCTGAGCCCAGACGGTGACCTCACGGCGCCAGCTCCCTGCATGAACGGGTGGAACGCACGTGCCGTGCCGCCGAGCTGACCCGTGACGTGAGCGGGCGGGCGCTGGGCTCGCCGTAGCGATCTGTCTCGCGTGTGGCGGACCTCGCCACGCACAGCGCGCAGATGTGCGCGATTTTGCCCGGATTTCCGGAGAAATTGTCGGGTCGGGGCGGTCGTCCCCGCCGGAGCCGGCGGCACCCAGCTTGCTCTCTATGACCGACGGGCTGCCGAGCCTGTCGCGCGTCAGCTCCCGCTGGAGCCGAGCTTCCAGCCATCACCCGAGGTCATCATGAAGCACACGGTCCATCACGACCTGAACGACGAAGAGGCGAAGAGTGCCGTCCTGAGGGCGATGGCGCAGTATTGCGACCGGTACGCGGAGTACGCCCCGTCCATGCTCTGGAGCGACGAGCGGCGCGCGGATCTCGGCTTCTCTTTCAAGGGCTGCAAGCTCGGAGGGCGGATCGAGCTCCGGCCCCGGACCGTCGATCTCGAGATCGACGTGCCGCTGCCGCTGCGCATGTTCCAGCGCATGGCGATCGCGGCGATCGACACGGCGATGCGGCGGTTCATCGACGAGGCGCACCGCGAGCGGTCGCGGGGCGCGGCCCTGGAGGGAGCCCTCTGAGCTCGACGCGCCGCGCAGAGCGCCAGCGCCACGACCCCCCGCGCCGCGCTCTCCGCGCCCCGCGCCGTGCCGCGGGGGCGCTGCCGAGATCGCCGTGTCCATCCGTCACAGCGTGACCGCCTCGCCGTGGCATTGTGCCCCGGGCGCGAGGTGTTCTGCCACCCATCTGTGAGCTCGCAGACCTCTCGCGACGGACACGTCCGGTACGTTTCATGTTCTGCGAAGGGAGAGCGAATCTCCGTGCGAGTGGAACGGGATTTGAATAAAATCCAAGGAGTTCAACCGAGGCCGACCCCGTGTGAGGCGAAAATGTACCCCTGAGGCAAGAGGTCGTAAGCTCTCCGCGGCGAGGTCCGATTGTGGCGGTCTCGCTCACCATCCTCGCGCGGACGCAGGGCGCGGTGGCTGCTGCTCGGGAGGTAGGGAGGAGACGAATCGGCGTTCATCAGCAACCTCAGGAGAGTACCCATGGAACAGCTCGCATACGCAGAGGAGAGCGTGGGCCTCGATGGCCTGATCGATGACGACGCGATCGAGCAGCTCAAATCGTTCTGCCGCGGCGAGATGTCCGCGGTGGAGACCTACCGTCAGGCGATCGCCGCCGCGCACGAGGATCGGGTGATCGAGCGGCTGCGGCGCAACCTGGCGTCGCACCAGGCGCGGGTGCAGCTGCTGCGCCGGAGGATCGAGGAGCTCGGAGGCGACCCGCCGTCGAGCTCCGGGCCATGGGGCGCGTTGGCCAAGGTCGTCGAGCGGACCGCGCTGGCGCTCGGCGACAGGACGGCGCTCTCGGTGCTCGCGGAGGGAGAGGATTACGGCCTGAAGGACTACCGGAACGACATCGAGGAGCTCGACTCCGAGTCGCACGTCCTGGTCCGCGACGTGATCCTGCCGCAGCAGGTGTCGACGCTGCGCTCGCTCGCCGATCTCAAGCGACAGATGCCGTGACGCGGCCAGGGCCCTGCGGATTGTTCCGGCGGGCCCCCGCTCAGCCCTTCACGTCGTACTCGGTCTGGAGCAGCTTCGCGATCGTGGACAGCTGCATGTTCGACGTGCCCTCGTAGATCTTCCCGATCTTCGCGTCGCGGTAGAGCTTCTCGACCGGATAGTCCCTGGTAAACCCGACGCCGCCCATGAACTCGATGCTGAGCGACGCCGTCCGCTCGGCCACCTCGGACGCGAACAGCTTGGCCATCGCAGCCTCCTTCACGAACGGCTGGCCCGCGTCCTTGAGCCGAGCGGCGTTGTAGACGAGGAGGCGCGCGGCCTCGATCTCCATGGCCACCCGCGCATACTGGAACTGCACGCCCTGGAAGCTCGCGATCGACTGCCCGAACTGCTTCCGCTCGCCCATGTAGCGCATCGCGTGCTCGAACGCCCCCGCGGCCAGGCCGAGCATCTGCGCGCCGATGCCGATCCGACCCTCGTTCAAGGTCTCGATCGCGATCTTGTAGCCCTTGCCGACCTCGCCGAGCACGTTGCCCTCCGGCACCTCGCAGTCCTCGAGGACGAGCTCGCACGTGCTGGAGGCGCGGATCCCGAGCTTGTTCTCCTTCTTGCCCACCGAGAACCCAGGGAAAGAGCGCTCGACCACGAAGGCCGTGATGCCCTTGTACCCCTTCGACGGGTCGACGCTGGCGAACACGAGGAACAGCGAGCTCTCGTTCGCGTTCGTGATCCACAGCTTGCGGCCGTTCAGGACCCAGCGGTCGCCCTTGCGCTCGGCCCGGGCCGAGAGCGCGAACGCGTCCGAGCCGGAGCCCGCCTCGCTCAGCGCATACGAGCCCACCCAGTCACGGCTCAGCCGCGGGAGGTACTTCTCCTTCTGCGCTTCGCTGCCCCAGCGGAGGAACGCATTGGCCACCAGCGTGTTCTGCACGTCGATGAGCACGCTGAGGCTCGGGTCGACGACGGCGAGCGCCTCGACCGCGAGGATCGCGTTGAAGAAGCTCGCGCCGGAGCCCCCGTAAGACTCCGGGATCTCGATGCCCATGAGGCCGAGATCGAACAGCGGAGGGAGCAGATCGCGGTCGAGCGCGCCCTGCTCGTCCATCGCCGCCGCGCGCGGCGCGATGCGCTTCCTGGCGAAATCAAGCACCGAGTCGCGGAAGAGGCGCTCCTCGTCGGAGAGCTGGGTGAGCGGAGGATGGGACACGACGGTTTCTCCTTGTGGGTCCATGGCGCGGCGCGCCGTCGGGGCTTCCCACTATGCACCGCGAGGACCGCAGGCGAAAGCCGTTCGAACGCGCCCGACGCGCCGCGGGCCGCCTCATCCGTCGTGTCACCGCCCGCCCGGGGGCCGGATCGTCCAGGTTGCTACGCGCTCTCCGCCGTCCAGCGGCTCACCCGCGCTTCTCTGCGGGCACGTCGCGCCGGCGGCACCGGAGCAGCGTGTGGGCGAGGCCGAGATGGTCGATCTCCGCGTCGACGGTGAGCCCCGCCTCATCGATGCAGCGCTTGATGTCGGCGGCGCTGTACATGCGGCTGTTCCCGTTCGCGAGGCACGTGAAATACAGGGAAGAGCCGTGCAGGCAGTGGACCGCCACCTCGTTCTCCTGCCGATCCCAGAACGTGTCGAGGATCCAGAGCTCCGTCTTCTCCCCCATGGCGGCGCGCGCCCGGCGGAGGATCTGGAGGATGTCCGCCTCGGAGAAGCACACGAGGAACTGGCTCATCCAGATGGCGTCGAAGCCTGTCGGGAACGCCTGGCCGTGATCCAGGAAGTCGATGGGCGTGCCCATGACCCGGCCGAGCAGGCCGTGCTGCTCCACGTTGACGCGCGCGTCCTCGAGCTGGCCCGGCAGATCCAGGATGGTGACCCGCACGTCGGGGTCGTGCGTGCAGCACTGGACCGCCCATCGACCGGTGTTGCCGCCGATGTCGAGCAGCGTCCTCGGCCGACGCTCGAACACGACGGGCAGCGCCTGCGGGAACGCCGAGTCGGAGTAGAGGTGATCGAAGGCGAACCAGCTCTCCCTCACCTTCGGCGGGAGCGCCGGGAGCGCCTCGTAGACCGTCGGCCACTCGCCGAAGACCTTCAGGCCCGCCGGCTTGCCACCCTCGATGGCCTCGTCGAGGAAACGCATGCCCTCGTAGCAAACGTCATGGATGAAATCCATGTTGATACGGGTCATCCGGTCGTTCTCGACGATGAGCCCGACCCGCGTGATCGCGTAGCGCTCTCCACGCTCGCCGCGGTCGCCGGCGGGCTCCACCAGGCCGAAGCTCAGGCTCGCCTCCAGCAAGGTCTTTGTCGCGTAGGCGGTGAGGCCGGTGTCCTGAGCGACCTCCGCCGCCGTCCGGCCGCCCTTGCCGGCGCGCTGGAGCGCCCTGAGGACGCCGCGGTTTCGCATGACCCGCGCCACCTGGAACATGACGGGCGCAAACGCGATGCGCTGGGCGGCGAGCATGGCGTCGAGGGTGGGATTCGTCGGGGCGGGATCGTTCTTCATCGAGCTCCGGTCGTCGGGGATGGGGAGGGGGAGGCTAGCGAGCGCCCTCGCGCTGGAGGAGCAGGGCGAAGCCGCCGAGGCCCGTGAGCAGCGCGCACTCTGCCCGACCCTCGTCGGCGAGCGACAGCCCCATCACGCCGCAGGCGAGGCCGAAGGCCACGGTCGCCACGCCGAGCCGCCTCTCATCGGTCGGCCGGGCAGGCGAGGAGGACGGCCTCGTGCGGTAGGGGCTTGCCACCTCGGGATGATACCACCGGCGCCGCCGTCACAAGGACGCCGCGGCGATGTCGGTCAGCTCCTCGTCGGTGAGCGGCAGCGGGTTCGCCTTCATGCTGCTCGCCGCCCTGGCCTTGACGACAAGCGCCGGGAGGTCCGCCTCGCTCACGCCGTAGCGCCGGAGCCCCGGGATCGCGAGGTCGCGGCAGAGCTCGCGCACCCACGCGATCCCCTCCTCGGCGCCGGCCCCGGCGCGCCCCGTGACGAGCGCCGCGAGCTCATCCAGGCGCGGCAGCGCGGGGTGATCCGGGGCGCGCGCGCGCAGCGCCCGCAGGTTCACCTCGAGGACGGCCGGCAGGAGCGCGGCGCACACGGCGCCGTGGGGCGCGTCGAACGTGCCGCCCACCGGCGCGGCGAAGCCGTGGACCGCCCCGAGGCCGGCGTTCGCCAGGCACAGGCCGCCGAGCAGGCTGGCCACGGCGAGGTCGTCCCGGGCCGGCGCGTCGGGGCCCTCGAGGACCGCGCGGCGCAGCGAGCGCGCCGAGCGGCGGATGCCCTCGCGCGCGAGCCCGTCCGTGATCGGGTTGCTGCGGCTCGACAGGAACGGCTCGATGAGCTGCGAGAGCGCGTCGAGCCCGCTCGACGCGAGCACCTCGGGCGGCGCGCCCGCGAGCAGATCGGGGTCGATCACCGCGAGGCGCGGCAGCATGTGCGGGCTGCGCAGGCTCGCCTTCACGCCGGCCTCCCGGGACGCGAGCACCGCGTTGCGCGTCACCTCCGAGCCGGTGCCCGCCGTCGTCGGGATCGCCACGAACGGCACGGCCGGTTTGGAAAGCGCTTTCCCCTGGCCGATGACCTCGAGGTAGTCGAGCGGGTCGCCGCCGTTCGCGAGGAGCGCGGCGATCGCCTTGCCGGCGTCGAGCGCGCTGCCGCCGCCCAGGGCCACGACGACGTCGCACCGCTCGGCCGCGGCCCTCGACGTGCCCTCGCGGGCGATCTCCACGGTGGGCTCGCCCGCGACGGCGAAGGTCACGGCGCCGATCTTCGCCTCGGCGAGCGCGGCGAGCAGCGGCGCGGCGCGGCCGGGGCGCTGCCCGGTGACGACGAGCGCCCGCGTCCCGCCGAGGGCCCGCACGGCCGCGGGCACCTCGGCGAGCTTGCCCGCGCCGAAGACGATGCGCGTCGCGGTGGCGAGCTCGAAGGCGAGCGGGTTGGCCGGAGACGCCATGTCAAACCCCCCCGTCGTCAGGGAAGAGATTGACGTATTTCCGGCTGGTCCGCGGCTCGGCCATCATCTCCGCGACGGTGTCCCGCCACCGCTTGTAATGCTCCGTTTCCTTGTGCGCGGCCGGCGCCTCCTGGGTCCTGTAGATCTCGACGAGCACGAAGCGCGCGGGATCCTCGATGTCCTGGACGACGTCGAACCGGGCGATCCCCGGCTCCTTGACGCTCGCGCGCGCGTTCTCGAGCGTCGCCTGGCGGAAGGCGTCGGTGAGCTCGGGTCTGACGTGCACATGGACGTGCACGATGAACAGGCTGTTGGGCATGCGCGCAATCTAGCTCGGGTGCGCTGCCGCAGGAACCCGGCTCGTGACGCGCGGGCGCGCGGGCCTCCGGGTCTACCGGCGCGCGGGCTTGCCGACGGCGCGCCGTCGGCCGAGCGCCTTCGCCCCCTGGGTCGACTCCCGACTTGGCCCGGCCGGCTCCGGCGTTACGATCCCCGTGAATCGGCGGGTGGCCCGGCAGGTGTCGAGTCCATGAACGCCGTGAGCGAGGAAGGTCGATATGGCGGATCCGACCACGGAGACCCCGCAGCCCGATGCTGCGCAGTCCATCGCGCTGAAATCCATCGAGTTCGTGTCCGATCACGGTCTCCTGAAAGGCTGCGCGGGGGAGACTCGCTGGAGGAACGCGGGCGACCCGTGCCCCCGGCCCGAGTGGACGCCGGAGCGCGCCGTCCCTCTGTCGATCTCGATGGGCCGGAGCGTCGTCATCCGGCTCGGGCTGTCGTCGAGCGGCGGCGCGCCCGGCGCGGCGCCGGTCGAGATCCGCGGCGTCGGGCCGGCGGGGCTCACCTTCGAGAGCCGGGGCGTCGCCGCCAGCCCCGCGCCGCTCGAGCTCTCGTCCGCGCGGAAGATCGGGAGGAGGATCCAGAAATTCGACCTCAACCTGAGCTGGTCGGCGGGCGGTGGAGCCACGCTGTCGCCCGGCCGGACCTCGAACGTCGTTTATGTCACGATGGGCAGGCCGCAGACCGACCGACAGGACGTCTGGCAGGAAGACGGGGTGACCTTGAAGCGGATGGACAGGGCGGTCTCCTGGATCTCGCCGCTCAACACCCTCGACCCCCACGAGATCGTCTACGGGATCATGGCCAGGTTCCCGACCTACACGCTCCTGCCGAGCCCCAGGGTGCCCCGGGAGTACCACCACCCGACGTACCTGAACGACCAGGGCGGGGCCTGGGCGATGACCGATTACGTGGAGGAGACGGGCGAGTGCCAGGCGATCGTCCGCCTCCTCCGCGGGATGCTGCGCCAGCTCGGGATCCCCGGGCGGACGCGCATCCTCGTGGTCTGGGGCGATCCCAACGTGGACGGCGGGCGCAGGACCCTGTCGGCCGATCTGGAGGAGCAGCCGTGGGCGGGGCTCGATGTGGCGAAGGTCGAGGGCGGCCGCGTGTGGCGCGCGGCGCTCATCGACGGCCCGGTCGAGGAGGGGAGGACCTATCCCGCCTCCCATACGCGCCTCCCCGACGGGTCGCTCAGCCCGGGGCTCAACCGGTACGAGGCCCTCCTCGAGTTCACGCACGGCGGCGTGACGCGGTACTACGCGGGGGGCGCCGGGGTGTTCGACAGCGTGGAGCCGATCCTGGGCGTCTTCTGGGGGCTCATCTGGTTCAGCTCGGCGCCGAACGACGGTTACCGCGTCGAGAAGATCGTGGCGAGATACGGACGTTCTGGAGGTGGGCGATGAACGCGCAGGAATGTCTCACGCAGGAGGTCGGCGCCAGGGTCGCGGCGTGGCTCTCGGCCGTGGCGCGCGTGGCCCCGGACGGCTTCACGCCGGTCGGGCGGTTCGACGAGGTGCCGGCCCAGGCACGCGCCGATTCGCTGTACTGGTGCGACTCCATCTTCCGGAGCGAGCTCAACCCGCACAGCGAGGCGGTGGGGGCGCGCCACGCGCTCCACGAAGCCACGGACGACACGCCCGACCTGCTCCGTCACGAGTACACCGCGGGCGGGCTCGGGCTCACCGTCACCGAGGGGCGCAATTTCGTCCTCGTTCAGGTCGATCGCGCGAGCCTCGATATCCTCTCTCTCTGCGGTCCGGACCGCGCCGCCGCCGCGCGCCGGGTGGCCGAGGCGATCTTCAACACGGGCATCGAGTCGAACACGGTGGGGGTCCCGATGACCTCCGGCCCGGTGGGCTGCCCCGGCGACATGCCGGAGCTCGAGGAGGGAATGACGATCGCGAGCAACCCGGCCGTGGATCCGGAGCTCCTCGCCTGCTGGAAAGACCGCACCGAATGCGGTGTTCAGGGCGGAAGGCTTTATTTCCTCTGTTACAAGAAGTCGTCTCAGCGCGCGGGGTTTGCAAACGCATGCCAATGGTTCGACGACCGGAGGACCGGGGTCGGGTGACGCACGGAGGAGAGTGAGGCGGGGGAGGAAAGAGGGGTGAGGGGAGGCGAAGGAGCAGGGGGGAGGCGAGGGAGCAGGGGGGAGGCGAGGGAGCAGGGGGGAGGTGAGGGAGCAGGGGGGAGCAGGAGCGCGCTGCGCCGGTATTGCGTCTGCGCGCCGCGCGCGGGATGTTGCGCCGGTGGCGGGAGCACAGCAGCCCAGGATCCTGATCTTCCCAGGCGGCTCCGCGGGCGCGGCGCAGGCGCTCGCGGCGGCGCGCGGCTACGTCGCGGCCCGGGCCCGGGACATCGAGGCGGGCCTGGATCTCCTGGCGACCCAGCCGTTCGACGTGGCCGTGCTCGGGGCCGAGGGGCCGCTCGACGAGGCGCTCGCGCTCTGCCGCCGGCTGCGCGCGGCGCCGGGCGGCGATCGCGTGGCCGTGGTCGCCGTCACCGGGAGCGCGGGCGCGGCCACGGCCCTGCTCGAGGCGGGCGCGACGGTCGTGGCGGCGGCGACCGAGCCGTCGATCTCGATCCAGCTCGACGCGGCGGTGTGGTGGGGGCGGCGGTCGTCCGCGCGCGCGGCCGACCGGGCGCCGGCGGAGCGCGCGCTGCTCGAGCGCGCCGCGCGCTCCTTCCGCGACGTGTTCACGGAGGTGATCGGCCTCTTCGTGTGGGACGCGGCGGGGAGCATCCTCGACGCGAACGACGCGTTCCTCGGCATGATCGGCCACGCGCGCGAGGAAGTCGAGGCGGGCCGCCTGAGCTGGGTGGCGATCACGCCGCCCGAGCTCCGCGCCGCCGACCAGCGCGCGCTCTCGGAGGTCCTGAAGCACGGCATCTGCCCGCCGTTCGAGAAGGAGTTCCTCGCCCGCGACGGGCGGCGGCTGCCCGTGCTCGTCGCCCCCGCCCTGGTCGAGGGGGCCCGCGATCGCGGCGTCGGCGTCGTCGTGGACATGACGGTGCGCAGGGCCGCCGAGGACGCGCTCCGCACGAGCGAGGAGCGCATGCGGCTCGTCGTGCGCGCGACGAGCGACGCCTTCTGGGACTGGGACCTCTCGTCGGGGCGCGTCACAGGGAGCGAGCGCATGCGGAGCTTCTACGGCACGGGCGGCGCCGACATCGAGGAGGACGCGGCGTGGTGGTTCGAGCGGGTCCACCCCGACGATCGCGACCGCGTGATGAACGGGCTGCGGCGCGCGATGGAAGGGGGCGAGAGCACGTTCGAGCTCTGGTACCGGTGCCTGCTCGCGGACGGCAGCTACGCCGACGTCCACGACCGGGGTATCGTCCTGCGCGACGCGTGCGGCAAGGCGTACCGGATGCTCGGGGCCGTGTCCGACGTCACCGAGCGCCGGCAGATCGAGACGCGGCTCCTGCTCGCCGATCGCATGGCCTCGCTCGGCACGCTCGCGGCCGGGGTGGCGCACGAGATCAACAACCCCCTCGCGTACATGGTCGCGAACGTCGATTTCGCGCGCAAGGAGCTCCGCGCCAAGGGCGCCGCCGCGCGCCTCGACGCGCTCCTCTCGGCGCTCGACGAGGCCGCGGAGGGCGGCTCGCGCGTCCGGCACATCGTGGGCGGCCTGAAGACGTTCTCGCGCGCCGACGACGGCGAGCTCGGCCCGGTCGAGGTCGACCGCGTGATCCAGCTCGTGCTGCGGATGGCGCAGCAGCAGATACAGAGCAAGGCGCGGCTCGTCCTGGAGCTCGGCGCGGTGCCGCCCGTCCACGCGAACGAGGCGCAGCTCGGCCAGGTCATCCTGAACCTGCTCGTGAACGCCGCGCAGGCGCTGCCGGACGGGAAGGAGGCGGAGAACGAGATCCGGATCACGACCGCCCCCGCGCCGCCCGGCCGCGTGCGCATCGAGGTGAGCGACACCGGGCCCGGGATCGCGCCCGAGCTCCGGAGCCGCATCTTCGACCCGTTCTTCACGACGAAGCCGATCGGGGAGGGGACGGGGCTCGGGCTGGCGATCTGCCACGGCATCGTGACGCGCTTCCGGGGCGAGCTCGGGGTGGAGAGCGAGGTCGGCCAGGGCGCGTGCTTCCGCGTGCTCCTGCCCGCGTGGCGCGCGCGGGCGGGCGAGGAGCGCGGCGGCGCCCCGGGCGAGGCCGACGACGAGGTGCCCGAGGAGGCCGCCCAGTAGGCGCGGCGCGCCGTCCTCGACGGGAGAGGCCTCCGACGAAGAGAGGAGGGCGGGGCCGCGCGCCGGGCGCGCTTCTGTGACTTCTGCGATCTGCGCGCCACGCCGTGGGGCCGTCCGCTTGCGGCGGCGGTTGCGCGCGCTCAAGGTGCCTCATGGGCCCCATGAACGCTCGACCGGGCAGGGCCGCAGCTGGGCTGCTCGGTGGAGCAGCGAAGCGGAAGCGCGCCGCGCGGCGCGGTCCAGTGGTGAGGTTCGAGCATGACCGAGAAAACGGGCCGCATCCTGGTCGTCGAGGACGATCTGGACATCAGGAGCATCCTGTCGCAGCTCCTCGTGTTCGAGGGCTACGACGTCGACGAGGCGTCGGACGGCGCCGAGGCGCTCGCGATGCTGCGCAAGGACCCGCTGCCCGCGCTGATCCTGCTCGATCTGATGATGCCGATCATGGATGGGTGGCAGCTGCGCGCCGAGCTCCAGCGCGACCCGACGCTCTCGTCAGTCCCGGTGGTGATCGTGTCCGCCGATGTGCGGGCCGAGCAGGAGGCGTCGCGGCTCCGCGTCGCGGGGCTCCTGAAGAAGCCGCTCCAGATCGAGCCCTTGCTCGATCTGGTCCACCGCATCTGCGGCGCGCCGGGGCGGTGAGCCGGGCGGCGTGGTCGCCGCGCCGGCGAGCTGGCTGGCCCGAGCCGGCGGCCGGGGGACGACGGCATCCCCTCCTGACGCTCACCCCGCCCGCCCGGCGCCATGGTTGCCCCCGTGCTCCGGGGGCCCTCCTGGCCTCGCGCATGTCTCACCTCTCGGCCTGAAGACCGCGATCCACGGACAAAAATCGCGATCCCTGAGAACCGGTATCGGCCGTTGTGTTCCGTATTGCACGATGGCGCGAGTCTTCGCTCCAAGACTCATTGCTTGAGCTCATGCGCCCTTGACAGATCGATCGTCGATGTGATGGCGTATCTTCACTTCAAGCATGTACCTTCGGATGCCTGCCGCGTCGGATCGCTCCCCTCGAACCGGCATGGGCCCCGCGGCTCGCCGACGACGGTCGCGCTGTAGGGAGACCGGGCTGCTCGTGGGACTCGCGTCCCTGCTCTCGGCCTCCTGCGCGCCGACGGAGCCCGATCACCCCGAGAATGCGGTCGTCATCGGGGCGCTCCTGCCCTTCTCCGGCAGCGAGTCGGCCATCGGCCGCAACCTCGAGCAAGCGATGTTGCTCGCGATCGACGACCTGAACGCCGCGGGGGGGATCGACGGGAGGCCGTTCGACCTGCGGAGCCGAGACAGCCACTCGAGCTCGGAGCGCGGGCTCGCTCAGCTGTGGGAGCTGCTCTATACGGATCGGGTCGCCTACTTCGTAGGGCCCGAAGAGAACGAGATCGCCCGTCGCATCACGCCGGACGTGAAGTGGCTCGACGCGTTTCAGATGCTGCCGGGGTACGCCGCGCCCACGGTCGCGCGCAGCGAGGCGAGGGGGGGCTGGATGCGGCTCGCCCCTTCCGCGTTCGACGTCGGCTGCGCGCTGGCGCTCATCGCCGTTCGCGAGGGGATCAGCACGGTGAACAGCCTGGCCGCGACGGACGACTACAACGCCAGCGTCAGCAGCGAGTTCACGACCAGCTTCGCCTCGCTCGGCGGGAGGATCCTCCCCTCGGTGACGTTCATGTCGGGACGGCCGTCGTACACGACGAAGATCGAGACCGCCTTCGGCGCGCGCGCCGGCCGCACGCTCCTGGCCGCGTATCCCGCCACCGGCTCGACCATCGTGACCGAGTGGACCGTCTCCGGCCGCCCGGGCACCTGGCTCCTCGGCCCGGCGCTGCGCACCGAGGTGCTCCTCTCCAACATCCCTGCGGGCTCTCTCGACGGATACTTCGGGGTCTCGCCTTCGCTGAGCCTGCGGAGCGAGTGCCGCACGACGGACGGGGCCGAGGCGTCGGTCGACTGTGAGAAAGGGAACGCCGACGCCTTCATCGGACACTTCTCCAGCCGGTGGGGCGGCGAGGCCCCGCTGCCCGCAGCGCACTTCTATTACGACGGGGTCGTCCTCATCGCGATGGGGCTCACGTACGCCCACGCGAAGAGCGGGACGATCCCTTCCTCCGGACATGAGCTGCAGAAGATCATTCGTGAGCTCAACAGCCCCGACAACGAAGCGGCCTCGTGGCGGGATCTGGGCGCGGCGATGGCCAAGCTCCGCGCGGGGGTCCGTCTCCGATACGTCGGCGCAGCCGCCGAATACGGCTTCGACGGATACGGGGCGAACAGGCATTCATTCATGCAAAGATGGACCGTGAACGGCGACGCCTTCGTCGATCTCGCCCCCATCGCCGTCAGGTGCCTCGCCGGGCCATGATCTCGCCGTGAACTCGAGTTCATGTGATCAACCCGCGCACGACCGAACGAACCACTGACTTGAAGGGGGGCTCATGAAGTTGATTCGAAGACGCTGGATGGCGGCCTTTGGGCTCACGCTGACGACGGCGGCATGCGGGACGAGCGGCACCACCGGCGCGGGCGAGCGAGCCTCACTCATCAAGCGAGCGCCGCTTCCCGAGAACGAGTTCACCGCGAAGGAGATCGAGGCGACGCTCGACAACCTCATCGCCGAGATCAACAAGGGATCCATCGAGCCGATGCAGATGGCGGTGCTGCTGAAGGCCCTCGGCGGGTTCTTCACGCCGATCACCACGGGGGCGAACCGAGCCATGGGCGAGCTCGGGGTCACGGGCAACGTGGTCGGGCCCAGTGGACAGGGGAGCGATCAGCAGCAGAGGGCGGAGGCCCAGGGGGAGCAGATTCAACAGGCGGTGGCGGACGGAGCCGAAGGGATCGGTGTCTCGCCCTTCGGCGACGCCATCGCGGCCGACATCGATGCGGCCGTCGCCGACGGGGCTGCTGTGGTGACGCTCGACACCGACGCGAAGGACTCGACGCGTTCCATCTATGTCGGAACCATCAGCGAGTCGGCCGGCGTCACGGCAGGGCAGACCCTGCTCGCGTTGCTGCCCCCGTCGCCGGGCACGGTGGTGATCCACGGCAACGCCGACCCGTCCTGGGTCGACGGATTGAACCGAATGCTGGGGGCTCGGGGCGTCCTCGAGGAGGCCGACTACACGGTCGTGGTGCGTCAAATCGCCTGGGGCCCGGCTGGGCAGGTCGATGACATCGAATGGATGAAGGCCCAGATCGAGACCGCGGACCCGCCCGTCGTGGGGTTGCTCGGCCTGCATGACATCTCGTACCGGTGCGCCATGGCCACGGAGGCCGCGGGCGCGCCGGAGCTCCCCGTCGTCGCCTTCGACTTCGATCCGAAGACCGTCGAGTACATGCGCCGGGGGCTCATCGAGGCGACGCACACCCAGCGCCAGTACTACGCCGGGTACCTCGTGCCCTACATCCTCTACGGCATCAAGACCATCGGCCTCGAAGCGACCCAGGCGAGCCTCGCCCCGCAGATGTCCGATGACAGCCGGCTCAACGTCGGCCTCGACGTGGTCCGGTGGAACAAGGTCGACCAGTACAACGCCTTCCTCGACTCGATCGGCGCGAGTCAGTAGCGGTGCCGTAGCTCGAGGAACAGCTCGCGCGGCGAAAGCGGGTACTCGAACCCCGAGAACCCGGGGTCCGGCCCGGTGGCGCCAAGGAGGTTCTTGGCGCGCAACGCCACGGTCGTCTCGTGACCCGGGATGACCCACAGGTTGCGCGCCACCAGGCTGGCGTTCCACCCGAGATACGGCGGCAGGTCGAAGCTGCCGCCTTTCTCCAGGATGCTCGCGTCCGCGGCGCGCCGGGGCCCGACGACGATCCCTTGCGTCGAGAGCTCCAGCGGCACGGAGCTCGGCGACGGCAGCTTCACGTAGGCCCCGACCCGGGCGATCCAGCTCGGGTAGGCGACCATCGCCGGACCGACCAGCTCCGCCTGGTAGCCCACCTGGCCGGAGTCCCGGGTCGAGTGGACGGTCTCGAACGACCCGTAGCCGCCGAGCGCGTCGCCGTGCCGCAGCTCGGCGCGCGTCGCCCAGATCAGCGACGTCTGGCTGGCGACGTTCTCGGCCGTTTGATTGATGCCCCGCGGGACGAACTCTGCCTTGTCGTTCAATCGGCTGTAGGACACCCCCGTGCTCGCCGAGGCCCAGGCGGCCGGCCTCCACGTCACCTCGGCGTCCACGGTGTGGATGAATTGAGGCTTGAGGTCCACGTTCCCGATCACGTCGCCCGGGACGAGGGGCTCGGCATAGAGCAGATAGGGGGACGGCGCCTTGAAGGCGCTGCCGTACAGCAGCTTGGCCACGACCGTCTTCCCCAGGTGCGAGGTCGCCCCGAAGCGACCGGTCAGCTGATTGCCGTATTTGCTGTGGTGATCGTAGCGGAATCCCCCCGTCAGCTTCAGCCAGGGATCCAGCACCTTGAGGTTGGCGCTGAGCAGCGCCCCGACGTCGACAAGCTCGACCGAGAGCTGCTCCCGCTCCGGCGAGCCAAACGCCTCGCCCGTGATCTTGCTGACCCGGCGGAAGGACGGCAGGTCCTCGTCGTCATAGACGGACTCCAGGTTCAAGATCACGTTGAACCGGTCCCACGGGACCCACCGGAGCTCGACGTTCGCGTCCACGCCGCGATAGGCCATGCGCCGTTCGATGTAGTACCAGCCGCCGGCGACATCCACGCGGTCCCCCGGGAGGACGCCGCCCTGGAAGTACGTGCCCTGCACGGCGAGCGCGAGCTCTCGGTTCAGCTGGAGCTGTCCATCGACCGCCACGCGACGTTGATGCAGGCTGACCACGGTGCCGGCAGGCCGCCCGAAGGCGTCCGTTCCGCCGGTGAGCTGCGCCCATTGCGCGAAATCGCCGCCGCGCCGGAAGCCGGACCAGGTGGCGCTGAGCACGAGGTGGTGACCGCGGTCCGGATCGCGGAACGCGATGCGCGAGCCGATGACCCCCGACAGGCGCTCGAGGTTCTGGGCGTCCACGCGCCCCGTATTGTACGTCGGGACGCGGGGGGCCGGAGACTGGCGGGGCATCTCCAGACCGCTTCGGTCGTCGAGCTCCCCCGCGGCCATCAACATCATGTCGAAGCGGCCATCGCTCCATCCTCCGAGCACGTCGAGGCGGCCGCTCGGGTGGTCCTTCGTCACGCCGGCGTGCACCGTGCCGTCGGCGAAGGGGATGTCCTCGGGCGACAGGGTGATGATGTTGACGACGCCGAGGAACGCGTCCGCACCGTAGAGCGCCGACGCCGGGCCGCGCACGACCTCGATCTGCTTGATGGCCGAGAGCGGGATCAGCTCCGTTCCCAGCCAGTTGCCGCTGGTGGTCCGGAACGCGACCGAGCGGCCGTCGATCATCACCTTGATTCCACCGCTCTCCGCCCCGAGCCCGCCCGTCATCCCCTGCACGCCGGCGTTCGGCAGGATGTGGTCGTCCGCCAGGTAAAACCCGACGACGTGCTGGAGCGCCTCGCCGACGCTCTTGTAGCCCCAGCGCCGGATCTCCTCCGCGGTGATCGCCGTCACGATGGCAGGCGCGTCGTCCAGGGTCTCCCGCGTCTTGGTGGCCGTGGAGACCTCGACGGCGAGCAACCGCAGCAGGTCGACGCCCTCGAGCGCGTCGTTCCGCTGCTCTTTCCCCGTGGCCTTCGGCGCTCCCGGCGCTGGCGCGGCCGTCGGCTGAGCCCACGCGACGCCCGGCATCGCGGCGATCGCCAGGGCGACAATCCACTTTGTATCGAGCGAGACAAGGGTCATGCGGGTACGGTTCGTTCTGAGCCTTCGGCCATGGTGAGAACGGCGCAATCGTCAGGTCGCCTCGGCGGTCGCGGCGAGCTCCTCCGTCAGGGCGGCGCTGACGGAATCGAACTCCCGCCGTATCCGCGCCAGGTCGCCCTTCCGTGGCAGATTGCCCTGGCCGGCGGCGAGCTGCATCTTCTCCGCCAGCTCGGCGACGCGCGGTGCGCCGATCGACAGCATGCTGCCTTTCAGCTTGTGCGCGCTCGCCATCACCTCTTTCGTCATGGCCTCCAGGAAGGCGGCCTCCAGGCTGTCGAGCTGCCCCGGCACGTTCTTCAGGACGAGCTGGATCAGCTTCCGCGAGCGCGGGACCTCGGGGTCGAGCACGGGCAGGGCCGATGGATCCTTGTCGGCGCCGGGGAGCGTGGTGGTCAGCTCCGGCTCGTCCCGGTTCAGGATCACGTGCCGCCACAAGGTCTTCTGCAGCGACTGAGGCCGTACCGGCTTGGCCAGGTAGTCGTCCATTCCGGCAGCGAGCACCCGGTCCCGCTCGCCGACCAGGGCGTGCGCGGTCAGCGCGATGATCACCGTGTGGCGACCCGTCCCGCTCTCCCACTCACGGATCTTCTGGGTGGAGGTGTACCCGTCCATGACCGGCATCTGGCAGTCCATCAGGACGGCGACATACTGCTTTCGCTTGACGCACTCGAGCGCCTCCAGGCCGTTGCTGGCGGTCTCCACGCGCAGGCCCAGCTGCTCCACCTGCTCCATCGCCACGTAACGGTTGATCTCGTTGTCATCGACGACCAGCACGGGCAGCTTGCTCGCGATCCGGCCCGGCTCCACGCCGGGCTTGCTGACGGGCGCGGCCGCGGCGCCGGTGAGCGCGCTCTGCAGCGTGTTGTAGAGCTCGGACACGCGGAGCGGCTTGGGGAGCTGCGTGACCAGGCTCGAGTCGAGCCCGCTCAGCGCCACGCTCGACCCCATGTGGTAGAGCGCCACGATGGGCAAGCTGCGCAACGTCGGCACCGACCGGATGGTCCGGACGAACTCCTCGAGGTCGAGATCCTGCATCTGAACGCCGACCACGGCGGCGCTGAACGGCCGATTCTCGAGCAGCCCGAGCTCCAGCTGGTTGATGGCGTCTCTCCCGGAGGTCGTGGAGTGGGCGTCGAAGCCCCAGGCCACGAGGTGCTCCACGACGACGTCGCGCCAGCTCTTGCTGATCTCCACCACGAGCGCGCGGCGTCCGCTCGCCCACTCGGCAGACCGGATCTGCTCGCCCCCGGACGTGACCCCGACCTTGAGCGTGAACCAGAACCGGCTGCCCTGTCCCGGCGTGCTCTCGAGGCCGACCTCGCCTCCCATGGCCTCCGCCAGGTGCTTGCTGATCGCCAGCCCCAGGCCGGTGCCGCCGTGCTTGCGGACCAGCGAGCCGTCCACCTGCGTGAAGGCGGAGAAGAGCTTCTTCTGGTCGTCGGGGGCGATGCCGGGGCCGGTGTCCACGACGGCGAGCTTGATCAGCGCCGAGGTCTTGTCCTGCTGAGGCGTGGGAGGCGTGGAGGCGTCGATCAGCACCTCTCCGCGCTCGGTGAACTTGATCGCGTTGCCGACCAGGTTGGTGAGCACCTGGCGAAACCGGTCGGGGTCGCCCACGACGCCGGTGGGGACGCGGCGCTCCACGCGGTACACGAGCTCGAGCCCCTTCTCGTGCGCCTGGCTCGCCATCAGCTCCGCGACCTCCTGGATGACGAGGCGCAGATCGTAGGACACGTGTTGCGCCACGTATTTGCCGGCCTCGAGCTTCGAGAAGTCGAGGACGTCGTTGATGATCGCCATCAGCGTGTTCGCGGACGCGTCGACGGTCTCCACGTATCGCCGCATCTTGCCTTCGAGCGCCTGGTTCTGCATGAGCCGGATGACGCCGAGGATCCCGTTCATGGGCGTCCGGATCTCATGGCTCATGTTGGCGAGGAACTCGCTCTTCAGCCGGGACGCCTCGAGGGCCTGCTCGGTCTTGACGCGCAGCTCCTCGAACGCCTGCTCGTTCGCCTCGACCATGCTGTTGAACGCCGCGCCGAGCAGCTCGAGCTCGTCGCCGCTCGCGATCTGCACGCGCTCCCACTTCTTCCGCGCCACGCCGGTCGACTCGGCGAGCGGCCCGTTCGAGCGGAGCCCGGTGGCGATGGCCCCCGCGGCCGAGCGCAGCGCCAACAGCGGCTCGGTGATGTGGACCGCCACCCGCTTGACGAGGAAATAGCTGGCCGCGATGCTGCCGAGGATCAGCGCCCCGATCAGCCCGAGCGTGGTCGCGAGCCGGCTCGCGGCGAGGTCGCGGGCCTGAGCCAGCCGCTCGGCGACGTGCCTCGTGCTGATGCCGTAGATCACGGTCCCGGCGTGGGTCCCCTCCGAGACGACCGGCGCCGTGACCTCCAGGACGTCGACGCCGCCCAGGGGATGCGCCCGCCGCCTCAGCGCCGCCCGGGGCTTGTGCTCCGTGCTGATGCCGAGGGCCTGCAGATCCTTCGCGGTGAGGCTCGGCGCGTCCTTCGCCTCGTTCGCCAGGGTCAGCCCGCTCGCCGCCCAGACCCGGTTCTCCGAGTCGAGGAACAGGCCATAGGCGATGTCGCCGTTCTCGGAGACGGTCTGAAAAATGAGCGCCTTGACGTCCCCGAAGAGGTTGTCCGCCACCAGGCTGCGCAGCGCCAGCGCCTGGTTGAAGCCGAGCAGGCGCGCCTTCTCTTCGAGGCCGCCCAGGAGCTCCTGCTCGCGCTTGGTCTGGACCTCGCGATCCGTGGAATAGATGAGGGCGCCGCTCGAGAGGAGCGTGGTGCCGCCGAGGAGCAGCAGCGCGCCCAGGATCAGGCGCAGCAGCTTGATACGGAGCGAGCCGTGGGCGTTCGGGCTAGGCATCGTTCAACGCGGGCGCCATGACGAGGACGGGGGGCCCGAGGGGACGGGCGTCGCGGACGAGGACGCCGCGGACGAAGGCGGGCCGGACTTCCCGCCGCGCACGGCCGCCGCGCGCTCGATCGCCGGCGCCAGGTCGGCGTGCAGCCTGGATTTCGAGACGATGCCGTCGGCGCCGACCTTCTGGCCGAGCGCGCTCAGCTGCTCGACCTCGCAGCCGGAGACAAGGACGATCCCGAGGTTCGCGAGCTGCGCGTTCTCCCGGAGCAGCTTGGCCAGCTTGTCGCCGTTGATGGTCGGCATGTTGATGTCGAGCGCCACCACGGTGATGCCGTCTCGCTTGATGACCGACGTCGCGCCGATGGGGGTCGCCAGCTCGAAGACGCAGAAGCCAGCCCTGACCAGGACGGCGCACATCGCCTCGCGGGCGATCTCGTCGTCGTCAATCACGAGCACCCGGATCATAAGAGCGCCCTCCAGGACCGCCGGCCACGTGCGCGATGCTCCCCTCGTAACGAGGGGGGCGAGCCCGTGCCCGGGCGCTCCAGCGCGCGAGCCGCCCCGCCGCATCGGGGCCCTGGTTGCGGTTGAAAAGGCAACTGCATGGCATCTCCAGTCCTCCCCGACACCCGTTCACCGCCCGATGAGAAAATCGACCTGTCCGAACTGGCTTGAATCGAGGCCGAAGCGCCGCGCGAGCCGCACGTCGACCAGGCGCTTCACGGAGACGGGCAGCCGAACATCCGACGCCCGGAGCTTCCAGTCCGCGTCCGCGAGCTCGTAGAGGAAATCCGCCGCCTGCACCGTGAGCGCTTGCGTGTCGGGGATGGCCGCGAACGTCCCGAACTCCGCGTGCTCGTTCACGAGCGAGCGCACGGCCACGACCACCGGCGCGCCGAGCCGATCCACGTACGGGAGCCAGACGTTGGTCAAGAACGTCGGGCTCAGCAGGCCATTGTCGTTCGGCAGCCAGATCGCGTCAACCTCGGCGCGCTGGAGGCGCACCAGCGCGGCGCGGAGGTCCTGGACATGTGGCTTGTTCGAGAGCTCTTGCCTCACGAAGGTCAGCTTCTCCACCTGCATGAGGGTCTCTTGTCGGGCGATGTGGCTGGTGAACCCCTGGCGGTACACGACGCCTACCCGGCGGACGTCGAGCCCCAGCGTGCGCAGGCCCACCATGGCCGTGACCGCCGGCACCTCGTACGAGATCGCCACCGAGTTGGGGACGGTGCGCTGGAGCTCCTCCGCGAAGGACGCCATCAGGATCAGCGCGACCGGCGGCGTCGGGGTGCTGCGTGCCCAGTTGCGATACAGGAGCACGGTCGAGTTGTTGACCAGCACCACCGCCCGCGGGCGATCTCGCGCGACGATCCGCCCCACGATCTCGGGGCTCGACTCCTCGACGTGCAGCGGGGAGATGGTGACGCGGTATTCATCGGACAGCTCGACGCGGAGCGACTTCAGCATGTCGTCGAGCTGCGCGTCCGAGGGAGCGATGATGGAGATGACGGGCTTCCCGTTTGGAGGCGGCGTCTCGGACAGCGGAGCCGGATCGCTGGCGACCTGGGGGGCCGGGCCGGACGAGCAGCCCAGGACCAGCGAGAGGCCCACGAGGGCGGAGGCGCGCCGGAGCCAGCGCGAGCAGCGGGGACGCGTTGACTTCATTTCCATTCGTCCACCCCCAGATCCGCCAGTACGTGTTTCGGGAGCTTCCGGATCGCGCCCTCGACAAATTGGCGCTCGCTCAGGAACGTGACGGCCACGAGCCCGACCTTGGCCGTCGAGAGGCTCAGCATCGTGAATTGCATCTTGCTCTTGGACTCGAAATCGGAGCGGAACCGCTCCGGAAGAAGCACCGCGTCCGCCGTTTGAAACTGGAGCAGCTGCAGCAGATCTTCGATCTTCGTGACGCGCCGGACCTCCGGCGCGTCGCTCACACCGAGGAGCCCGGCGACGAACTTCGGGAGCGCTTTTCGTTCGACAAGGTCGATCATCCCGTACCTGAGGGATAAAAGCATGTCTCGGGTCAGCGATTTCGTCGAGACCAGGAGGTATTGTTCCGCGTCGCTCCCCGCCTTCAGGCCCTGGAGGTCGGCGCTCCGATTGAGCGAGGTCAGGACCGGCCTTGGCGAGAGCGCCGCGCTCGGCGGGCTCGTCTCGAGCGCCGTCTTGAAATCGCTCAGCTTGCCAAACACCGTGACGTCGACGCCGGGCATCGACTCCTCGATCTTCTGCTCGAGCGCCCGAGCGCGGAGCGGCGTCACGGCATAGACATAGAGCGTCGCCTCAGGGCCGGCCGTGGTCGGCGGACTGAGCAGCAGAAGGCAGATCCCGACGAGCAGCGCCGTCGTGAGCAGGACCGCCGGCGCGCGCCGGGGCTGGATGGCGCGGCGAGGCAGGCATCGGGCCTTCACGCGCCGAGCCCAGGCGGCGAGAATCTCGAGGATGTGACGAAATGCCCCGGGTTGAGCAGGAGCTGCCAGGTGGTTGTTGGGCGGCGCACAAGACGACATCCAACGGTGCGCGACCCGCGCTGGAGTTGCGAGGTGCCCCAAGGCCCGCTCGATCGCCGACCGACCTCCCCGCTTGGAGCGGCTGCGTGTTCTTTCCACCCGCCTCATGCCCTCCTGGCCATCGTAGTAGACAGCGTAGCCGACGACTAACCCTCCCTGTCAAGCGCCCTAGGAGGCGGCCCTGTGATCCGAACGAGCGTTGCTAAACGTGGATCTTGGAGAGGGAAACAACACCTGGGCGGCCGCTGCACCCGCCAGAGCGCGCCGGCGCGGCCCGCGCCCGCGTGGCCGCTTACGAAAGGTGCTCGGATGCGCGCTTGACACGTGCACCTGTCTCTGAGCTCGATGTCGCGCCTCGGACGCGCCGCCCTCTCACCCGTTGTGCGCCCGCGTGTGGCGGCGCCCTGCCCTGGGCAATCGGGCGCTGGCAACCCCGATTGCCGCGAACTGTTCGGCCTCGTCGACCTACATGTGGAGCGATGGGGCACGTGATGCCCGAACACTTCACCTCGTCACGCACCGGCGGTGGAGGCCGTGCGTGCGCCCACCTCCCCATCGCCAGGATGGAACCAGGCGCTCGAACTGCCACGGTCCCGGAGGATCGCGGCGCCCGGATCTCCTCGGCGGCGGCCTACGTGGGATCCGCCTGGCGACGGGAGAGCGCAGGTGGGGGCTTGTTCAACACAGGAGTCCCCTCCGCGGGCTGGCGGCCGTCGTGGTCCTGGAAGTACTCCAAGAGCCGCCGGTCGGCGTCGTCCCCGAACAGGATCCGGCTCGCCTCCCGGAGGCCGGGCGACCTCGCGAGCTCGTCGCGGCGGACGAGGAGCGCGATCTTCGTGCGCCGCCGCAGGAGGTCCTCGAGCTTCACGATCATCTCGCGCCGCGCGGCGTACGCGATCTCGCACCGCACGTCCTCCGCCCCCTCGACAAGCGCGTCGGCCATCCTCCGGTCGCTCCGGATCTCCTCGAGCAGCTCGAGCGCCTGCGCGCCATACCGGCGCCACAGGCGCGCGCTGAGCTCCTCGGAGGAGCCCTGCGGCGTCAGCGCGTCGAGGCCGAGGACGCGCGCTCTTCGGAAGAACTCCTGACGAACCTCCTCGCCCGGCTCGCCGTACCAGCGCTGCGCCGGGCGGGGCAGCGCGACGCCGAGCTCCTGCACGGCGGCGCAGATCTCGTCGCCCACGTTGATGCAGTCGGTGAGCTTGCCGCCGAAGATGCTCACGTGGGCCTCCGCGCGGTTCACCTCGATGGCGTGCTTGCGCGAGAGCTGCAGCCAGTCCTCGCCGCCGCCGCCGTCCTCGACCGCGAGGGGGCGCACCCCGCAGCGCTCGGCGATGATGTCCGCCTCGCGGAGCGGGCGCGGCAGGGCGAGCCGCTTGTTGATGTTCGAGAGCACGAAGCGCCGATCCTCGGGCGTCACCGCGGCGCGCGGGCTCTCGACCCGGGTGTCGGTCGTGCCGATGCACGTCCTCGGGCCCATCGGGATCACGAAGAACAGCCGGCCGTCGTCCGCGAAGAACGTCAGCACCCGCCGGCTCGGGGTCAGCCGATCCACGATGAGGTGGATGCCCTTCGAGAAGATGTGCCTGTGGCTCGTCCGCTGGCCCGTGAGCCCGTTGTGCGCGTCAACGAACGGCCCGCAGGCGTTCACGAGCACGCGGGAGCGGATGGTGAGCTCCTCGCCCGACACGACGTCGCGGGCGCGCGTGAGCCACGCGTCCCCCTCGCGCCGCGCGCCGAGCGACTCGACGTAGTTGGCCGCCCGCGCGCCGTGGTCGAGCGCGGCGCGGACGAAGCCCCAGACGAACCGCGCGTCGTTGTCGACGAGGTACGCGTCGGAGTACTCGAATCCTCCGTCGCAGCCGTCCAGGTTGATGATGGGCTCTTCCCGCGCCATCGCCCGGCGGGAGAGCAGGCGGGGGATCTTCGTGAAGAAGCTGCCGATGATCCAGTAGAGCCAGGTGCCGAGGAAGAGCTTGAAGAGGCCGTGGCGGAAGCCCCGCTCGTGCGCGGTATAGAACCGGATCTCCCGCACCGCCGACGGATAGCTCCTGAGGAGGAGGTTCCTCGATTTGCAGAGCTTCCGTACGAGCGGAAACTCGAAGCTTTCCATGTACTTGATGCCGCCCCAGGCGAGGTTCGACGACTCCTGGCTGGTGAATCCGGCGAAGTCGCCGCGGTCGATCAGCGCGACCCTGGCGCCCTTCGCGGCGAGGGCCGAGGCGGCGACGGCGCCGTTGATCCCGGCGCCGAGGACGAGGACGTCGAAGGTCTCGCGGCTCAAGCTGTCGATGTTCGTGGCCCGCAGCATCGATGGCGATCCGGCGTGAGGCGCGGTGGGCGCGCAGCCGGAGCTCTATCACGTCTCCGCCGCGCCGTCCCCGGCTCAGCCCATCAGGCCATCGGCCCACAGGCCGTCGTCGTCCCGCAGCGCGTCGGGCGACGGCATCGGGTGGGCGCGGCGCGGGCTGCTCCTCGGCGCGATGGCGTGGCCGGTGTGCAGGTGCTGCCACCGCGCCATCTTCGTGTAGACGCCGCCCCGCCGCAGGAGCTCCTCGTGCGCGCCGTGCTCGACGATGCGGCCGCGCTCCATCACGAAGATCTGATCGCAGTCGACGATCGTGCTCAGGCGGTGGCTCATGAGGACGATCGTCCGCTGGCCCTTCAGCGCGCGCAGCGACTCGCCGATGGTCCGCTCGTGCTCGGCGTCGAGCCCGTCGGTCGGCTCGTCGATCACGAGGATGGGCGCGTCCGTCAGCAGCGCGCGCGCGATCGCGATGCGCTGCCGCTGGCCGGCCGACAGGTTCAGCCCGCCGTCGGCGATCTGGGTGCCGTAGCCGTCCGGCAGCGCCTCGATGAGGCCCGCTGCCCCCGCCATCTCGGCCGCCTCGCGGATCTCCGCGTCGGCCGCGGAGGGGCGGCCGTAGGCGATGTTCTCCGCGATCGTCGTCGGCAAGAGGATGCTGTCCTGGAGGACGAGCGCGATGTGACGGCGCAGATCGGCCACGCGGACCGCGCGCGTGTCGATCCCGTCGAGCCGCAGCGCGCCGTGCGTCGGGTTGTGGAAGCGCGGCAGCAGGCTGAGCAGCGTCGTCTTGCCGGCGCCGACCGAGCCCACGAACGCGACCATCTCGCCCGGCCGGATCGTCGCGTCGACCCCGCGCAGCACCGGGTGGCCCGGGCGGTACTCGAACCCGACCGCGTCGAGCGAGAGCACGCGCGGCTCGGGCGGGAGCGCGGCCGCGTCGTGGTGGTCGATCACCGCCTGATCGCGGTCGAGCACCTCGAAGACGCGCTGCGCGCCCGCGACGCCGCCCTGCACCGCCGCGCCGGCGCCGGTCAGCTTGCAGAGCGGGTCGTAGAGCATGCCCAGGTAGCCGAGGAACGCCGTGAGCGCGCCCAGCGTCATGCTGGAGTCGCCCGCGCCCGTCCGGGCCTCGACGACGAGGGAGCCGCCGTAGCCGAGCACCAGCGCGATGCCGAGCCCCAGGATCGACCCCACGGCGAGCGTGTGGCGGAGCTCGTCCAGGTGGAGCCTGAGCCACGCCTTCACGCTGTTGCGCAGCGTCGTGTCGAAGCGCGCCTCCTCGTCCGCCTCGCGGCCGAACGCCTGCACGAGGCCGATCGACGCCATCGAGCGCTGCACGGACGTCGTGAGCTGGCTCTCGACCTCCTTCGCCTCGGTGCACTTCGTGCGCAGCGTGCGCCCGAACCGCGCGTTCGTGAGCAGGAGCGGCGGCACGACGGCGAGCGCGATCAGCGTGAGCGTCAGGCTGCGCGAGGCCATGATGCAGATCATCACCGCGAGGGTCAGCGCGCTCCCCAGCACCGCGACGGCCACGTTGAGGATGCCGTGGAACCCGGCGGCGTCCTGGTTGAGCCGGTAGAGGGCGTCCCCCTGCGGCTGCGCCCGGTGATAGCCGATGTGGAGCGCCTGGAGCTTGCGGTACACGTCGCAGCGCACGCGCGTGAGCCCGCCGTAGCCGATGCGGAAGTTGAGCAGGGTGCGGCCCATGCCCACGCACTCCTGCGCCACGCGGAGGACGAGCGTTATCGCCGCGAGCCCGAGCACGCGGCCGAGCAGGCTGTCCGGGAGCGGCGCGAGCAGGAGGCGATGGATGAAGCCCTCGTTGCGCGGCCCGCTCGAGATGAGATCGACGATCACGGCGACGGGCCACACCTGGAGGAGGCTGATCGCGATGGAGACGCAGACCAGCAAGGAGAGCGCCCCGAGGCGCGCCCACTCGCCCCTGAAATAGGCGCCCACGCGGAGGAAGAACCGGAGCCGCGCCGCGCCGGCCGAGCGGCTCGGCGCGCGGCTCCGCTCCGCGGCCATCGCCGGAGAACGCCTCGATGACCTGCTCCTGCCTTCGCGTCGCGGCGGAGGGTGGTAGTTCTTGCGCTGAGCCTGCGCGCTCATGGTTCGCTGCGCTCTCTTCCTGTCCACGGTTGAGGTGGCCGCCGGCGGCCCGGGATCGGGCCCTGCCTGAAGGACCATCGGTTTCGACCAGTAGCGAGGTATCAGCGCAGGTGTAACAGCCCATCGCGGCCGCGCTCGCTGCATTGTGTCGGAGAGCAGGTGAGCTCCTGCTGATTTGCTGCGCGGTTGTCCGGGACTCCAGGGCTCATCGCGGCGACGCGGTCACGGCCCAGACCGGCGGCGCGGCCGGCTCTCCGCGCCTACCCGCGCGTCCGTTGTCTGGCCAGCGCGAGGCGGCGGCCGAGCGCGCGCGCCGGCGTGAGATCGAGCTCGTCCTGGCTCGCTCGAGTCGGGCCGTCGCGCCGCGCCGTCCTGCTCGCCGGAGCCATCTCGGCGCGGGCGGGGGGCTGGATCAGGACTCCATGATTGAGGAGGGAGACCATCATTGCCTGGAGCGCCGCGCGCTGCGCCCCCTCGACCGGAGAGGGCGAGCAGAACACAGACGCCACCTTGCCGGCGAGATCGCCCGAGAGCTGCCTCGCTCCGTCGAGGAAGCGCCGGAGCTCGGCGCTCATCGTGCCGTAGCGCGCAGGCGAGCCGAAGGCGATGCCGTCCGCCCAGAGGAGGTCGTCGCTGCGCGCCAGCGGGACGGCGGCGAGGTGCTCGCGGGCCGCACGGATCCGCTCACCCGTCCTCCAGCGGTCCTGCGGCGCCGCGAGGTCGGCGAGCTGTCGGAGCCGGACGGTCGCCCCGGTCTGCTCGGCGCCCTCCGCGACCGCGGCGGCGAGCGCGGCCGTGTCACCGTAGAGGGAATAGAAGATCACGGCCACGTTCACGGTCGGGGGGTATGCAGCGCCCATACCGCCGTCCTCGCGCCCGGAGCGCACCTCGCCGCCTCTGACGAGCTCGCTGCGCGTCCCGTCATGCGTAGTTCGTCGCGCGCGATCCGTCCGCACACGTCGCGCGCTGCGGCGCAATTCGAATTGCGCGCTGTGGCGGAAGGTTTTATGGGTCCTCGGTGGGCACGAACGGATCGCGCTCGGGCGACAGCGAGGGTGCCTCGCGCGGTCCCGAGCGGGAGGGCGACGTGGAGCCGGGCGATCCGTCGGTCGCGCCGCCGCTGGCGCCGCGCGCGGCCGGGCGAGGCGTCGTGGCGGGCGGCCCCGCGCGGCCGCGGACGATCTGCGTCATCGAGGACGACAAGGGCGTCAGCGACGCGCTCGCGGGTGTGCTGTCGGACGAGGGCTACGCGGTGATGACGGCCGCGAACGGCGCCGAGGCGCTGGCCAGGCTCCGCGATGTGCCGGCGCCGGCGCTCATCGTGCTCGATCTGATGATGCCGGTGATGGACGGCTACGCGTTCCGCGCAGAGCAGCTGCGCACCCCCGCGATCGCCGATGTCCCGGTGGTCGTGCTCACGGCGGGGGCGGCGCCGCGCGCGGCCGAGCTCGGACCGGTCGACATCCTGAAGAAGCCTGTCGATCTGGTTACGCTGCTCGATGCGGTGGGGCGCTATGTCTGACGGGGCGCGCTGAAGTGAGGAGGAGCGAGAGATCCGCCGATACCCGGCGAAATCTCTCCTGGAAGTCGAGGCAGTGGTAAGATCCGTCCCCACGCCATGCTGTGCGAGCGTCCTCTTGTTCTTTTCCTGAGCCCTTTGCTTGCTGTCGTGATGATCGGCTGTGCGACAGATCCTCCAGCTCAGCCCGAGGGGTGGGACAGCGCGGTGGCGCTGCGGCCGGCGGTCGATCTCGACGCCAGGCCGGAGGTGGTCGAGGTCGATCTGACCGCGCGTGTCGAGGAGCTGGAGATCGTGCCCGGCAAGAGGACGCCCACCTGGACGTATGACGGCGGGCTGCCTGGCCCGCTGATCCGCGCCAGGGTGGGAGATCGCGTGATCGTGAATTTCCGCAACGAGCTCTCGGCGCCCACCACGGTTCACTGGCACGGCGTGCGCTTGCTGGCGGAGATGGACGGCGCGCCCGGGCACAGCCAGGCCGAGACGCCGCCGGGCGGCAGCTTCACCTACGACTTCGTCGTCCCCGACGCGGGGCTTTACTGGTATCACCCGCACGTCGACTCCGCCGTGCAGTCGGGTAACGGCCTCTACGGCCCGCTGCTGGTCGAGGATCCGGGCGAGCCTGCGGCGCTCGGCGACGAGCTCGTCCTCGTGCTCAGCGACATCACCGTGCGCGACGACGGCACGCTCGAGGACCCGGACGTGGGCGGCAATCTGGGCACGCTGTTCGGGCGCGAGGGCGACCTGTTGCTCGTGAATGGGCGGGTGAACCCGGTGATCGAGGCGCGCGCCGGGCTCAGGCAGCGGTGGCGCATCGTCAACGCGGCCAGGTCCCGCTACTACCAGCTCGCGATCACGGATCACCGCTTCACGCGCATCGGCGGCGACGGCGGGCTCCTGGAGCGCCCCGTCGAGACGGAGATGATCCTGCTCACCCCCGGCGAGCGCGCCGACGTGCTGGTGGCGCCGCGCGGCGCGCCGGGCTCGACGCTCTCGGTGCGCTGGGTGCCCTACGATCGCGGCTATGGCGCCACCTTCGGGAGGCCCGAGGTCGAGGCCTTCCGCCTCCGCCTCGCGGACGAGCCCGCGGCCGAGGACGAGCCGCTCCCCGAGGTCGCGCGGGCCATCGGGGCGCTCGACACGGCGGGGGCGACGCGCGTCGATCTGAAGCTGACGCTGCGGGAGGGGCCGGGCGACGTGGTGATGGGCATCGACGGCGTGGCCTCGTGGGAGGCGGAGCCGCTCGTGGCGGCGGTGGGCGAGACCTCGGTGTGGACCGTCGAGAACACGATGGATTTCGATCACCCGTTCCACCTGCACGGCTTCTTCTTCCAGGTGCTCGGCGAAGGCGGGGAGCCGGTGAGGCCGCTGGAGTGGAAGGACACGGTGAACGTGCCTGTCGACGGCGGGGCGCGCTTCGTGGTCCGTTACGACAACCGGCCGGGAATGTGGATGTTCCATTGCCATATCCTCGACCACGCCGACGCCGGCATGATGGGGATGCTGAACGTCGTGCGGTGATGGCGCCGGAGCGGGTGGGCTGCTCCGGCCGGGGGCGGTGGAACCGAGGTGTCTTCAGGTGGTAAGCTGGCGGCATGCCTGAGCTGCCCGTCGCCTTGCGGTCGATCGATGTCACCGAGCTCGATGCGTTCGTCGAGCTCGTGGTCTGCTCGTATGCGGACGAGCGCGCGAGCGCCATGGACGCACGGACGGAGGACGCGCAGCGCAACGCGCGCTCCCAGGTGGAGGCGCTCTTGCCGCAGGGGCTCGCCACCCCCGACCACCACCTCTATTCGGTCCTGGAGGGGAATGCTGCGGTCGGTCATCTCTGGATCGGGGTGACCCACGTGGACGGGTTTCGAAGCGCGTTCATCTACGATATCCACCTGCGTGAAGACGCCCGCGGCCGGGGCCTCGGGCGCCGGGTCATGGTGCTCGCCGAGGAGGCCGCCCGCGGCCTGGGCGCGCGGGATATCGAGCTCCACGTCTTCGCGCAGAACACGCGGGCGCGTCGGCTCTACGAGTCGCTCGGCTACCGGGTCACGAGCCTGAGCATGAGAAAGCACCTCGGCTGAGGTCCGGGCCAAGGGGCATGGTCGCTCTGGTCAAAAAGCAGGCTTCAGAGTTCGATGCGCTCTACATCGATGGAGTCCACGGCTGCACGATCTGCGGGGTGAAATAGGCATCGAGCAGGAATGCGGGAAGGTGGGAAGGCGGGCGCGAAGGCGGGGGAGACAGAGTGACCTTGTTCATTCCCTCATGTCGTCTCCGCTCCTTTCTGTTGATTCCGCTCTGTCGACTCGGTAAGGCAGGAAGGAGCATGAGGAAGAGATCTGCGCGATGGCTGTGGGCGGCGCTGTGCCTGCCGGGCGTCGGGTGCACGACGATCGCCGGGCTGGACAAGCCCTATCATCCGATAGAGGAACAGGGCGCTGGTGGCGCTGGTGGCGCTGGTGGCGCTGGTGGCGGTGGCGGCGGAAGCGGTGGCGTGGAGAGCGGCAGTCGCTGCGCTGGGCTGCCCACGACGTGCGGGCCGGCGGGAGACGAGAGCTGCTGCGCGAGCGAGCTGGTGACGGGGGGGACGTTCGCCCGGAGCAACGACCCGGCTTTCCCGACCACGGTGAGCGACTTTCGGCTGGACCGGTTCGAGGTCACGCTGGGGCGGTTCCGGGCGTTCGTGGAGGCGTATCCCGGGAGCCGGCCAGCAGCGGGCGCCGGCGCGCATCCGCGGATCACGGACAGCGGGTGGGATGCGGCGTGGGACGAACGCCTGCCGCCGGACCATGCCGAGCTCGTGAAAGGTCTGTTCTGCGATTCGGAGGGCACGGCGTGGGTGTGGACGGATGAGCCCGGCGCGAACGAGCGCTTCGCGATGAACTGCGTGAGCTGGTACATGGCGTTTGCGTTCTGCGCGTGGGACGGCGGTCGACTGCCGACGGAGGCGGAGCTGGGGTACGCGGCGGCCGGCGGCGCCGAGCAGCGTCCGTATCCGTGGTCCGCCTCGGCGGACGATGAGACCCTCGATCGGGACCACGCGGTGTATGCCTGCAATGGCAGCGATGTGGAGGGGTGCGTGATCGAGGACGTCCTGCCGGTCGGATCGAAGTCACCGCAGGGAGACGGGCTGTTCAAACAATCGGACCTGTCGGGGAGCGTGTGGGAGTGGACGCTGGATTGGTATGGAGATTACCCGCCCGACTGCGTGGACTGCGCCGTCACGACGGGCGGCACGGAGCGCGTGATGCGAGGCGGCGGCTGGCGCAGCGCCGCGGAGGCGCTGCACCTCTCCACCCGCGACTACCGCCCCCCGGCGAACCGCGCGATCGGCATCGGGGTCCGGTGCGCGCGGGAGCCGTGAGCGAGCACGTACGCGTCGAGCTTCTGCGGGCGAAGCGCTACTGGCCCCGCGCCCTCGCGGCGGCCGTCGCATAAGGCGGCTCGCGGCCCGCGCGCACCGCGGCGAGGTCGGCGCGCATCATCCTCGCGTCGGGATACCGCTCCTGCTTGAGGAAGGCGAGGGCGCGATCGACGACGGCGCACAGCCCCGGCGGCGCCGTGGGGGCGTGCTGCGCGAGGGGCGGCGCCTTCTCGGTGGAGACGGCGATGAGCAGGTGCGCGTCGCTCAGGTTGCCGTGGATGGTGCGGCCCGCGAGCAGGCGGAACATCGTCGCGCCAAGGCCGAACAGGTCGGTCCGGCCGTCGATCTCGCGGATGAGGCCCAGGGCCTGCTCGGGCGCCATGTAGTCGTCGGTGCCGATCGACACGCCCGTGCTGGTCTTCGTCATCTCCGGCACGCCGGCGACGTCATCGAGCAGCGGGTCGAGGACGCGCGCGAGGCCGAAATCGAGCACCCGCACGCGCCCGTCGTTGCCGATGTGCAGGTTCTCGGGCTTGAGATCGCGGTGAACGATGCCGTGGTCGTGCGCCACGGTCAGCACGTCGAGGACCCGCTCGGCGAGCGCGATCACCTGGCCGACAGGGAGCGTCCCGTGCCGTACCATGCGGTCGAACACCGTCTCTCCCTCGAGCACCTCCATGGCCATGTAGACCGCGCCGTCGTCGGTGGCCCCGGACTCCAGCACCTGGGGGAACCCATCGCAGAGCGGCGCGACGGCGGCCAGCGCGTTCCCGATCGGCCCCTCGCGCAGGAACCGCTTGCGCACCTCGTCGATGCCGGCGAGGTCGGCGTGCAGGACCTTGACCGCCGCCACGCACCCGTCGGCGCGGCGGCAGAAGAAGACGCTCGCCATGCCGCCGACCCCGAGGACGCTCTCCACCGCCCATGGGCCGATCCGCCTGCCGACGCGCTGCTCTGCGAGCTCCTCTTCGGTCACCATGGGACGATGGTATCACTGGCATCGCCCCGCGGGGTCTCGTCTGGGCGGGCGCTCCGGCCGAGTCGAGCAGACGCCGCTCGGTGCCGAGGAGACTACATGATGGCTGCCATGCGCTCCCTCCCGCCTGCCCACCGCCCTCTCGCGGACGCGCTCGCGCTCGGCCCGGCCCTGCTCGCGCGTGCCCGCTCGGCCCCCGAGGCGCCGTGGATCGCCGCCAGCCTCGTCGAGGGCCCCGCCGTGGTGCTCGGGGCGGTCCAGCGCGCCGCGCGCGTTGTCGACCTCGCGGCCTGCGCTGCGCGCGGCGCGAAGGTCCTGCGGCGCTCCACGACCGGCACCGCGGCCTTCCTCGGCGGGCGCGGCGTCCTCTGGACCCTGGCGTTGCCGCACGTGGCCGCGCTCGCGCCCGACGCCACCACCCGGACGCTCTTGAACCGCAACGTGCGCGGCTTCCTCAAGGGCTTCGCCCGCGCCGGCGCGCCGGCGCTCTACGGCGGGCGCGAGTGGATCTCGCTGCAGCACCGCCCCGCCGCGCTGCTCGGCATCGACGCCACGCGGGACGGCGCGGTCCTCATCGAGGTCTTCGCAGGCCACGACGCGCCCCTCGCGATCCCCGCGGAGCTCGCGGCCCCGGACGAGCGTGCCGTCGATCGCTGGCTGGGCAAGGCGCCGGCGGCGCTCTCCGAGGTCCTCCCGGCGCGCGTCTCGCTCGAGGCGCTCGCGCGCGCCGTCGTCGAGGCGGTCGCGCTCCGCGCGGCGCTCCCGCTGGTCGATGGCGGAGAGGCGCCGGAGCTTGCCGCCGAGCGCTTCCAGGCCATCACCGCGCCCGACGACCCGGCGCCGCCGGGCGCCGGCGACGCGGTGCTCGCACGTGTGCCGATCGGCTGGATCGAGGCCGCGGCGCTCGGCGAGGCGCCGGCGCGCGCGTGGCTCGGCGGCGATGTCCTCGCGGCGCGCTGGCTCCTGGAGGATCTCGGCCGGGGCGCGGCCCCTGCGCCCCCGGATGCCGGGACGTTGCCGCTGGAGGGGGCCAGCCTCTCGGATCTGCGCGCGCTCGCGCAGCGCGCGCTCTCGGCGGAGCGCGACGGCGGAGCACGCCCCCCGCGCGTCGCCCACGACGTCGAGGAGGGCTGAGCAGCTGACGTCGAGCTGCGCAGTCTGCTGCTGCGCAGTCTGCTGCTGCGCAGTCTGCTGCTGCGCAGTCTGCTGCTGCGCAGTCTGCTGCTGCGCAGTCTGCTGCTGCGCAGTCTGCTGCTGCGCAGTCTGCTGCTGCTGCGCAGGCCGCGCGCCTCAGGCCAGCGCCTGGCACGGCGCGAGATCGCTCGCCAGGAGCCCATGCAGTGCGCCGGTCGCGCCCCCGGCGAGGAGGCCGGCCAGCGCAGGGCGGGGGCGCGGATCCGGCTCGGGAACGTGCCGCCCTCCGTCGAGGCGATAGCGCCAGCGGGGACCCCGGTCGATGAGATCGGTGATCGCGCCGAGGAATCGATCGATGTCCGCCACGCTGGTGCCGACGCCGAAGCTCACGCGCACCGCGCCGGGCACCGCCGCGCCTCCCGACCCCTCCTGGGCGTGAGCTCCGGCGAGCGCGCTCATGAGCGGGTGCGCGCAGAACGAGCCGTCGCGGACGCCGATGCCGTGCTCGGCGCTCAGCGCCGCGGCGAGCACGCCGGGATGGAAGCCCCGCACATTGAACGTCACGACGCCGATGCGCGGGCTCGCCGGGCCCCACATCGCGAGCTGCTCGACGCCCGGCACGGCGCGGAGGCCGCGCGTGACCCGGTCGAGCAGCCTCGCCTCGTGCGCCGCCACGGCGGACATGCCGACCTCGCCGAGCGCACGGCAAGCCGCGGCCAGCGACACCGCGCCAACGACGTTGGGGGTGCCGGCCTCGTGGCGCGGCGCGCCGCTCGCCCATTCGACACCATCGAGCGTGACGCGCCGGACGGCGCCCCCGCCGGCGAGGTAAGGGCGCGCGGCGTCGAGCCAGTCCCCGCGACCGACCAGCACGCCGCCGCCGAAGGGGGCATAGAGCTTGTGACCGGACAGCGCGAGGTAGTCGGCCCCGATCGCGTCGAGATCGATCGCGCGGTGGGGCGCGAGCTGGGCCGCATCCACGGCCACCCGCGCCCCGCGGCGATGGGCCACAGCGGCGAGCTCCGAGAGCGGCCACAGCTCGCCCGTGACATTGCTCGCCCCCGTCACGGCGAGCAGCCCGTGGCGCGAGGACACGCCGCGCAGGGCGTCGTCGGCCCGCGCGATCGCCTCGTCCGCGCTCGCGGGCACCGGCAGGACAATGGACCGGCCACGCCGCCACGGCAGCTGATTCGCGTGGTGCTCCGAGGCGAAGGTCACCACCGTGGTGTCCTCGGGCAGCGCCGCGGCGAGCAGGTTGAGCGCATCGGTCGTGTTCCTCGTGAACACCACCGTATCTCCGGCGCGCGCTCCGACGAACTCGCCCACCTCCCGGCGAGCGGCGGCATGGAGCTCGGTCGTGACCGTGGACGCGAACCCCGCGCCGCGATGCACGCTGCTGTACCAGGGCAACAGCGTTGTGACCGCATCGAGCACCGCGCGGAGGCACGGGGCGCTCGCCGCGTAATCGAGGTTCACGTAACCCACCTGCGCTCCGGTGACGAGCGGCACGGTGAGGTCCGCACCGACGACGGGTAAAGGGAGAGCGCCGATTGCGGGCGGCGCCGGCACGGCCGCAGCAGGACGCCAATCCACGACGGGAGCGATCGACATATCACCTCACGAGTCCAGGAGACTCCGGGCGACCAGAGTCCGCGCTTGCCAGCCGCTCATGCGGCCGGCCAGGTCGTCACCCGGGACACCCCACCGCGGTTCGGAGGGTTGTCGGCCAGCGAGCCGGGGCTACGCGCTGGCGCTCATGACCTGCGCATACAGTACCTCGATGGCTGCCTCGTGGCAAGGGCCTGCGCGACAGCGCAGCGGCTCGCCCGGCTGCGGGCGCCGGTACGGCGGTTGCATCGTGATGTTCCACGGTACGGCGATGCTGCCCATCGCCGCTCCTGGACAGGACCCTCACGGCCGCTCTTGCCGGACGAGGCAGAAGGCGCCCGTGTGCCCTGCACCCTGCAGCGCTTCCCGAGAGAACCCATGAAGACAACCACGCCCGCCCTCGGTCTCCTCTTCTTCCTGTGCGCCTCCTGCAGCGTGAACGAGAAGGTCGCTCCGCTGGGCACCGGCGGCGCCGCGCCGGACGACGCGGGCGCGGTGCCGGACGCCTCCGGGGGCGGCGCCGGCGACGACCTGTTCGCCCAGCTCCCGACGATCACGCCGACGGCCACCGGGCAGCGGGGCGCGGCGGCGACGGTCGATCTCCGCGGCTCGCTGGCCGCCATCGAGGTCCTGAAGCGAGGCGGCAACGCCGTCGACGCCGCGGTCGCCGCGGCGGGCGTGCTCGGCGTGACCGATCCGTTCTCCTGCGGCATCGGCGGCGGCGGCTTCATGCTCATCTACCTGGCCAGCGGGGACAAGGTGATCGCCCTCGATCACCGCGAGACGGCGCCGTCGCGGCTCGAGGCGGGGTCCTACTACGAAGACGGCGTCCCGGTGGCGTTCCCCGAGCTCGTCACCAGCGGCCTCTCGGTGGGCGTGCCCGGCACCGTGCGGGGCTGGAGCGACGCGCTCCGCCGTTATGGAACCCTCGGGCTCGGGGACGTGCTCCAGCGGGCCATCCAGGTCGCGGAAGCGGGGTTCGACGTCGACCCGACCTTCTTCGAGCAGACCCGCCGGAACCTGGCGCGCTTCCAGGCGATCACGAGCACCAGGGCGCTCTTCCTGGGGCCTGACGGCCAGCCGTGGCCCGTCGGCACGATCTTCCGGAACCCGGACCTGGCCAGCACCTACCGCCTCATCGCCGCGGGAGGAGAGAAGGCGTTCTATGAAGGACAGGTCGCCGCGGCCATCGTCGCCGCGGTCAAGGCGCCTCCGGTCGAGCCCGGGAGCGCGCTGAACGTCCGCGCCGGCGTGCTCGAGCTCTCCGACCTCCGGGACTACGAGACCCGCGTGCGCCCGGCGCTCTCGACCACGTACCGGGATCGTACCCTCTACGGCATCGGCCTCCCGAGCAGCGGCGGGATCACCGTCGCGGAGGCGTTGAACCTCCTCGAGGGCTACGACACGGCCACCCTCACGCCGGTCGAGGTGCTCCACCGCTACCTCGGCGCCTCCCGGCTCGCCTTCGCCGATCGAGGCGCCTTGCTCGGCGATCCCGAGTTCGTGGACGTCCCCGTCAAGGGGCTGCTCTCGAAGGACTACGCCGATTCGCGGCGCGCCCTGCTCGACCTCCTCCAGGCCCCGGCCGCCGCGGCGGCGCCGGGCGACCCGTATGCGTTCCAGCGCGATCCGAGCCCCGCGCCGGCCCGCGCCAGGAAGGCGACGGGCCGGCGCGCCGGCGCGAACGACGCCCACGACAACGAGACGACCCACATCTCGGTCAGCGACGCCGCCGGGAACATCGTGTCCTATACCTGCACCATCGAGGACGAGGGCGGCAATGGCATCGTCGTCCCCGGCCACGGTTTCTTGCTGAACAACGAGCTCACCGACTTCACCCTCCTGCCCGACCCGAGCGCGCCGCACCCCAACGTGCTCGAGCCGGGCAAGCGCCCGCGCAGCAGCATGAGCCCGACGCTCGTCTTCAAGGACGGCAAGCCCGAGCTCGCGCTGGGCTCGCCGGGCGGGGCCACGATCATCACCACGGTGCTGCAGATCCTGGTCAACACCATCGACCTGGGCCTCCCCATCGACGAGGCGCTCGCGGCGCCGCGCGTCTCGCAGCGCAACTCCGGCGACGGATCGACCGACGCGGAGACGGCGTTTCTGAGCGCCCCCGAGGCCGAGGGGCTCACCTCCATGGGCCACGTCCTCTCCGACGCGGCCACGCTGGGAGGCGAGATCGGCGCGGCCACCGCCCTCCGCTTCAACGGCGACGGCACCGTGACCGCGGTCGCCGAGCCGGTCCGACGCCACGGTGGGAGCGCGATGGTCGAGCAGGAGCGGTAGGCGCGGCGCGCTCGCGTCCCTGGAGCTCGAGGAGGGGTGAGCTCACCGCGCCGGCGGCCAGGCGCCGATCTGCGCGAACGCGGTGAACCAGTCCTCGAGGTGCCATGTCCGCGCGATCCGGCCGTCCCGCAGCGCATGAAAATCGTGGCACGGGATGCTGATCTCCTTCCCGCTCGGCGCCACCCCCATGAAGGGGCCGGCTCGGTCGGATCAACGGCACCCCTGTTCGCCATGCTGGCCCCTTCTTTCCCGGGTGGTTCGGCGGTTCACGTCGCCGACAGCCGGGCCGTGCCGATCGGCAATGAGCACGCCAGCGCTCAGCTCGCCCACCTCTCGGCACGTCCGCCCCGCGGCCTGCCCCATCGAGGCGCTCGTCCTGCGGCCGTCGCATCAGCCATTCACCGGGGGCCGCCGTCCGGAATGGCTGCTGGCGCAGCAGCAGGCGATCCGTAGGGGTGCTGCGGCGGCAGCAATTGAACGATTCATCACGATCTATTGAAATCCTGCTTCCGCCCGGGATGTCCTCTATGAAGGCGCAGATCATCGATGTCGCCAGCTTCATGCCCGAGCGCACGGTCGTGAACGAGCCGCCCGAGGCGAGCGGGCAGGACGCTCTGGCGGACAACGCGTTCTTCAGCGGTGTCAACGAGCGGAGGTTCGCGTCGCCGGATTACCTCTCCGAGGACCTCGGCGTGCGCGCCGTCGAGCGGCTCCTGGAGAAGACCGGAGTCCGTCCCGAGACCCTCGATCTCATCGTCTGCTCGTGCATCTTCTCGGACACGTTCTGGCCCGGCATCGGTCCCGCGATCCAGCACCGCGTCGGCGCGAAGCAGGCGACGATCCTCAACCTCGACACGAGCTGCTCCTCGTACCTGTCGGGGCTCAACACGGCGAGCTTTCCGACCGTTCCCGTGCTGGCGAGGACCAGGAAGTCGCTGGCGCGGGAGGCGGGGCTGTCGCGCGCGGCGTTCGCCCGCCGCTTCACGGCCGAGCTGGGCGAGCCGCCGCTCGCTTACCTGACCCGCTGGCGCATGGGGCTGGCGTCGCGGATCCTGCTCCAGGGCGAGGCCTCCCTGGCCGAGGTGGCGCGCCGGGTGGGGTACGAATCGGAGTTCGCCTTCCGCCGGGCCTTCAAGCGCAACCGGGGGGGTGGCCCCGGCCTCGTTCCGGCGAAGCGGGGCGGGGGCGCCCGCGGCGGCGGCGACGTGAGCGCGCAGGGAAGGGAGGCCGGGGTGGTGGGGGCATTGGCCCAGGGAGATGTCACAGGAAGGCGGGAAGGCGGGAAGATCATTGATGATTTCTTCCCACCTTCCCGCCTTCATGTTCCAATGACCCCACCACCGGCGGGGGGCTAACCAAGAACGCCGCGCGCGGTTACCAGACCGCGCACGTCTTGGCCGGTCGCATCGGCGTGCCGGACGCGCACTTGAAGGCCTCGCCGAACTCCGGGAGGTTCGCGACCGGCCCGTTCACGCGGAAGCGCGGCGGGGAGTGCGGGTTCACCTGCACCATGAGCCGGAGCGCCTCGTCGCGCATCTTGCCGCACCAGGCCTGCCCGTGCGCCAGGAAGAACTGCTGATCTTCCGTGAAGCCGCCGGCGACCGTCTGCTCCGCCGCGCCCTTGCGCATCGTGCGGTACGCCATGAACGCGAGCTTCAGCCCCCCGAGATCCGCGATGTTCTCGCCCAGCGTCAGCTTGCCGTTCAGCTTCAACCCCGGCAGCGCCTCGTAGGCCGAGTACTGCGCCTCGACGCAGCCGGTCTTCGCCTTGAACGCCGCCGCGACCTCCTTCGACCACCAGTCCTCCAGGTTGCCCTTCTGGTCGAACTGCGAGCCCTCGTCGTCGAACCCGTGCGTGAGCTCGTGCCCGACCACCATACCGATGCCGCCGAGGTTCACCGCCACGCCCGACGTCACGCTGTAGAACGGCGGCTGCAGGATGCCGGCGGGGAAGACCATGTGGTTGCGCTGCGGATCGTAATAGGCGTTCACGGAGGGCGGGCTCATCTGCCACTCGTCGCGATCGACCGGCTTGTCGATCTTCCCGAGATCCCACCGCGTGTGGAAGGCGCGCGCCGCGAGCGCGTTCTTCGCGTACGACCCAGGATCGACCTCGAAATCGTACGTCCGCCACTTGTCGGGATACCCGATGAGGTACGCCATCGCGCCGAGCTTGACGAGGGCGCGCTGCCGCGTGCCCTCATCCATCCAGTCGAGCGCCCGCACCTCGCGCGCGAACGCGTCGCTGACCTCGCGCACCATCGCCTCGGCCGCGGGCTTGCTCTCGCCGGGGAAGCTCGTCTTGACGAACGGCTGCGCGAGCAGCTCGCCGAGCGCGTTGTCGGTCGCGTCCACGCAGCGCTTCCAGCGCGGCCGGACCTCCTTTTGCCCGGTCAGCGCCGATTGCATCGTGAAGCTCTCGTCGACGAACGCCTTGGGCAGCACGGGCGCGCTGGAGCGCACCACGTGCCACGCCAGGTAGTTCTGCCACGCGGCGGGCTTCGCCGATCTGAGCAGCCGCGAGAGGCCCTCGAAGAACCGGACCGAGGTCACGTTCACCTCCTTGACGTCCGGGCGGCCGAGCCCCTGGAAGTACGCGTCCCAGGGGAACTCCGGCGCTGCCTTCGCGAGCGCCGCCCGGTCCAGCTTGTTGTACAGGCCCTTCGGGTCCCGCCGCTCGACCCGCGTCTTCGACGCCTTCGCGAGCTCGGTCTCGATCTGCATCACGTCGAGCGCCGCCGCCTTCGCCGCGGCCTCCTGCGTCCCGGCGAGCCGCATCATGCGCGCGACGTGCTCCTCGTAGGTCTTGCGGATGGCCTTCGATTTGTCGTCCTCGTTGACGTAGTAGTCGCGGTCCGGCAGGCCGAGCCCGTTCTGGTCGAGCTGGGCGATGACGCGCGTCGCGTCCTTCATGTCCTGCGCAGAGGCGATGTCGAAGAGCGCCCAGATACGGCGGCTGTGGAGCTCGGTGACGAGCGCCCCGACGCCCTTCGGGTCGCGCACCCGCCGCGCCTTCGCGAGGAGATCCGCGATGGGCTTCGCGCCGGCGGCCTCGACCGCGGCCTCGTCCATGCACGAGCCGTAGTAGGCCCCGATCTTCTTGCTCACCGGATCCCGGTCGCCGGCCTGCGCGGCCTCCTCGAGGATGCGCCGGAGCTCCGCCTCGTTGCGCCGCTCGATCTCGTTGAAGCTCCGCATCCAGTAGGCTTCGTCGCCCGGGATCTCCGCCTTGGCCAGCCATCCGCCGCAGGCGAACTGATAGAAGTCCTCGCAGGGGCTCGCCGAGCGGTCGAGCGCGGCCTCGTCGAGCCCGACGTTCGCGAGCTTCGTCTCGACCACGGGGAGGCCCTGCGGCCCCGGCGGCGCCGCCGTCCTGACCGCGGCGGAGGGGGGCGCCGGCGGCGGGCCCGCGGCCGGGCCGCAGGCCGGCAGCGCAGAGAGGGCCAGGGTGATCGCGAGGGGAGCTGCGAGCGGTCGTTGCGTGCGCATGCGGCGCTCTACCACGGACCGCCGGCCGCGCGGACAGGGACCGTCGGCCGCGCGGATCAGCCAGCGATGTCGACCGGCCTTCAACTTCGCCGCCTTTGCCGCCTTCTCTTTCGCCCGGAACGCGCGGCCGGCCTCACTCGCGGTCGAGCTTCCCCATCAGGCTCAGGGTGAAGTAGGCCCCCATGTACTTGAGGTGCGGGCGCACCTCGAGGTGCACCCGGTACCAGCCCGCGCTCCCCTCCACCTCGCTCACCAGGGTCCGCGCCTTGCGGAGCGGCCTGCGCGAGCGCACGGCGGGCGACACGACATCCATGTCCGCGACATACCCGCTCAGCCAGCCGTTCAGCTCGCGCTCGAGGTCGCCGCGCTCCTTCCACGTACCGATCTGCTCCCGCTGCATCACCTTGAGGTAGTGGGCGAGCCGGCTGACGAGGAACACATAAGGCAGCTGCGTGCCGAGCCGGTAGTTGATCTCCGCGGCGCGCCCCTCGTCGCTCTGCCCGAAGTACTTGGGCTTCTGCACCGAGTTCGCGGAGAAGAAGCAGGCGTTGTCCGTGTCCTTGCGGAACGTGAGCCCGATGAAGCCCTCCTCGCTGAGCTCGAACTCGCGGCGCTCGGTCAGCATGATCTCGGTCGGGATCTTCGTCTGGATCGCGCCCAGCGCCTCGTACTCGTGGAGCGTGAACCCCTCGACCGTGCCGCCTGACTGCGGACCGATGATGTGCAGACACCAGCGGTGGCGCGCGAAGCTCTCGGCGAGCCGCGTCGCCATCGCGTAGGTGGGGGCGCCCCAGGAGTACGCCGCGTGGTTGCCGACGACGTCCTCCTCGTAGGAGAACGCCCTGACCGGGACGGTGCTCGCCCCGTAGGGCAGGCGCAGGAGGAAGCGGGGGAGGAGCAGGCCCACGTAGCGGGCGTCCTCGGACTCGCGGAACGCTGTGTACTTCATGTACTGCGGCCCCTCGAAGAGCGCCTTGATGTCGCCGAGGTGCGGCACCTTCCGGTAGTCCGTCAGCCCGAAGAACTGCGGGCCCGCGACGGCCAGGAAGGGCGCGTGCGCCATCGTCGCCACCGCCGCGCACTTCTGGAGGAGCGCGATGTCCTGGGGCCCGGGGCCGAACTCGTAGTTCGAGACGACGGCCGCGAACGGCTTGCCGCCGAAGGAGCCGAACTCGGACGAATAGACGATCTTGTAAAGGCCGCTCCTCACGAGCTCGGACGAGTCCTCGAAATCCGCGAGCAGGTCGTCCTTCGAGCAGTTGAGGACCTCGACCCGGATGTTCTCGCGGAACTCGATGTGATCGACCGCGAACTTGAGGCCGCGCCACGCGGCCTCCAGCCGCTGGAACACCGGGTGGTGCAGGATCTCGTCGATCTGGCGCGACAGCCGCTGGTCGATCTCCGCGATCCACAGGTCGATCAGCGCATTGTCGAGCGCCGCGCCGGTGTCGGGCCGGCCGGCCACCTTGTCCAGCGCGGCCTTCACGCCGCGCTTCATGTCCCGGTACGCCTCGTTGGCCGGGGAGATCCTCGTCTCCGCCAGGAGCTCCGCGAGGAGAGAGCCGCTGCTCTCCTTCGCCGGCTCTTCGTGCTGCCCCGCTTGCATGTCCACAAATTACCACGGTCGCTCGCCGGCTGGAAGCGATGGACAGCCGGCGCCCGCGCGCGGCGCGGTCCCGGGCACGCCCCGCGCCCCGATCGCGCATCGACGTTGACGACGTGACGGAGCCGCGCCCCTCGGACGCCCGCGCGGAACGGTGCAGAACGCTCCGTCAGCACGCAAGTCAGGTGTCGAGTGGACATGAAATGTACATGGCGATCGAGCGACTACAGTGTTACAAATCATTTGTGGGTGCTCTCAAGGAAGTCGCGGAAGCAGGGGTTCTCGCGCGAAGGTGCCCTCCCACATTCCCGGATCCGGGGCCGCCGCCTCCGCGACGGCGCCCGTCCTGGTCGTGGCTGCGCAGCGCCGACACCGCGCGTCGCTAGCGCCCCGAACGGCAAAAAACTCAGTGAAATCAGCGGCATAGGCACGGAGGGGCGGGGCGCATCTTCTGTCTCTCTCTCTCTCTCTCTCTCCTCTGTGCCTCTGTGGTTCGAATTCTCTGTCTTCCATCGGCGCGCCGTCGCGCGCCGCCGGTCGTGAATTTCGAGGAGAGGAGGGGCGATGGTACGCGTCGGGTTTGGCATCATCATCGGCGTGGGACTCGCCAGCTTGACAAGGATCACCCGTCCGACCGTCAAGAGGGCCATGCGGCTCGGCTTCGTCGCCGCCGCCGCCGTCAAGGGCGCGCTCGGCGAGGGCAAGGAGCGGCTCGCCGACCTCATCGCCGAGGTGAAGGAGGAGGTGGCCCGGCAAGAGCAGCGCGCCGGCACCGGCGGCGCGCAGGCGTCCGCGCACGACGGGATGGAGCCGCCCGCGAGCTGACGAGAGGGGTGTTCCGGTGACCCGGCCTCGCCGGCCGGGACCGGGAGGTGAGCCATGCCGAGCGATCGAGGGGTCTTCATCATTCACAGGGTTCCAGGGCGCGTCCGCCTCGGCGTCCCCGCGCTGCGCAGGGATCCGTCGAGGGCGGCGGAGATCGCGGAGATGGCGCGCGCCTGCCCGAGCGTCGTCGACGCGCGGGGGAGCGCGTGGGCCGGGAGCCTCACGGTCGAGCACGAGCCCGATGTCGCGCTGGAGGCCGTCCTCTCCGAGCTCGCGCTCATCCCGGAGCTCTCGGACTGCGGCTGTCATCCGCTCGATTCCCTCACGCCCCCGCCGTCGCACTGCGCCGCGCCCGTCGAGCCGCCGAGCCCCGGCCGGACGGCGCGCTTCGTGGTCAAGGCCGCGGACCGGCTGAACTCGGCGTCGCAGGTCGTCCCGCCGCAGCACGTCGACCTCAAGCTCCTCGTGCCGGCGCTCCTCGTCGGCTCGGGGGTGCTCCAGGTGATGATGGGGCGCTCCTCGGGCATGCCCCACTGGATCACGCTCATCAAGTATGGAGTCGACGCCTTCGTGGTGCTGAATCACGCCCGCATCCAGGGCTTCTTCGCGGGCGCGCCCACCGGCGGCGAGACGGGGTGACCATGGCAGCGCTTCCGCCGAGCGGGACCGAGCCGGTCTCGGTCGTCCACGCGATCTCCGGCAGGGTCCGGCTGCGGCTCCCGCGGCTCGGGCGGGACGCGGCCTTCGGCCCGCTGCTCGAGGCGGGGCTCACCGCCGTGCCGGGGGTCCTGTCCGTGCGCATCGCCGAGGGCGCGTCGAGCGCCGTCGTCGAGCACGACCCGCGGCAGGTCGACGTCGGCGCCATCGCGCGCGCCGCCGCCGCGGCCTCGGCCGCGCCGGCCCCGCGGGGGGCGCTGCGCGCCGCGCGCGACGCCAGGAAGGCGCGCCGCGCGTCCGCCCTCGCGAAGCGCCCGCTCTACCTCTCGAGCGCCGGCATGCTCCTCTCGCTCGGCAGCTTCGCCTCGCCGCTGCTCGCGTACCCGTTCATCGCCGCGACGTGCGCGCCCATCTTCGGGCGGGCGTGGGACTCGGTGGTGCGGCAGCGCAAGCTCAACGTCGACCTGCTCGACAGCCTGGCGATCGCCTCGGCCGTGGCGACCGGCGACGCCATCAACGCGGCCGGGATCATCTGGCTGGTCACGCTCGGCGACCACATCCGCGATCTCACCCAGGCGCGCGCCCGGCGCGCGATCCGCGGCCTGCTCGGGTACCAGCAGGACTTTGCGTGGGTGGTCCGCGGCGACGCGAAGGTGCAGATCCCGGTGGCCGAGCTCGCCGTCGGGGACGTCCTCGTCGTCTACACCGGCTCGGTGATCCCGGTCGACGGGACGGTCACGGACGGCGAGGGGCTCGTCGATCAGCAGACGCTGACCGGCGAGTCGATGCCGGTGCTCAAGGGCCCGGGAGACCGCTGCTTCGCCGCGACGGTGATCAAGGACGGCAAGCTGTACGTCCGCGCCGAGCGGGTCGGCGGCGACACGACCGCCGCGAGCACCGCGCGGCTCATCGAGAACGCGCCCGCGCTGGAGACGCGCGCGCAGAACTACGCGGAGGTCGTGGCGAACCGGCTCGTCCCGCCGGCGCTCGCGTGCTCGGCGGTCGTGCTCGCGGCGACGAGGGACCTCGGCCGCGTGTCCGCCATCCTGACGATCGACTTCGGCACCGGCCCGCGCGTCTCGGCCCCGACGACGGTGCTCGCCTCGATGAACGCCGCGGCGCGGCGCGGGATCCTCATCAAGGGGGGCGCCTACATCGAGAAGCTCGCGAAGGTGTCGACGGTGGTGTTCGACAAGACCGGCACGCTGACCTCCGGCGTCCCCGAGGTGACCGACTTCCTCGTCCACGGCGCCCTGCCCGAGCGCGAGGCGGCGACGCTCGCCGCCGCGGTGTCCGCGCGGCAGACGCACCCCGTCTCGCAGGCCGTGCTCCGTCTCGCCGAGGCGTGGCGGCTGTCGATCCCGGACCGGGAAGAGTCCCGCTACCTCGTCGGCCGGGGCGTGCAGGCCAGGGTCTCCGGCAAGAACGTGCAGCTCGGCAGCCCGCGCTTCATCGAGGAGCTCGGCATCCCCTGCCGCGCCGAGGCCGGCGCGAAGCGGGCGCTCGAGGCGGCGGCGAAGTCGCTCCTCTTCCTCGCCGTCGACGGGCAGCACGTCGCCACGCTCGCCTGCCGCGACGCGATCCGGGCCGAGAGCCGCGCGACCATCCGGAGCCTGCGCGAGCGCGGGATCGACGACATCGTCATGCTGACGGGCGACAGCCGCGAGGTGGCGCGGCAGGTCTCGCTCGAGCTCGGCATCACGCGGTGCTTCGCGGAGATGCTGCCCGAGGACAAGGCGGAGATCACGCGCCGGCTGACGCAGGAGGGCCGTACGGTCGCGGTCGTGGGGGACGGCATCAACGACTCTCCGGCGCTCTCGTACGCCGACATCGGCATCAGCGTGTCCGCGGGCGCGGAGATCGCCCGGGAGACGGCGGGCGTCGTGCTCGTGGAGGACGACCTGTCGAAGCTCGTCGAGGCGATCGACATCTCGCGCGCCGCCATGCGCATCATCCACCAGAACTTCTCGATGATCCTCGCCGTGAACGCGGTCGCGTACGCGCTGTCGATCCCCGGGTTCCTCAACCCGGTCGCGGCGACGCTCATGAACAACGGCTCCGCGGTCCTCGCCTGCGTGAACGGCCTCCGTCCGCTCATGGCGGCGCCGCGCAGGAGGGCCGGCGCCGGCGGCGAGCGGCGGTGAGCCGGCGCGGCGCGCGGGTCCGACGGCGGCGGACGCGTTCCGCCCCGCGCCGCGCCGCGGCCCGGTATGCGCGCTGCACGACGGATGCAATGGCCGGGAAGGAGAGCGAGATGCGCGCTGGATCGAGGTCCTCCGCCGCCGCGCGGGCGCGCGCGGCGCGCTGGGCTGTGCGCGGGCTGCCGGGCGCGGCGGTGGCGGCGGTGATCGGCTGTGTGGCCTGTGCCCAGCCGCCTGCCTCGCCGCACGTGACGGCGGTGAGCCCGGAGGAGGCCGGCCGGTACCTGATCCTCGTGGGCGGGTGCAACGACTGCCACACGCCGGGCTGGGACAGATCGAGCGGCAGGCTCCCGGCCTCGGAGTGGCTGACGGGCAACGACATCGGCTACCGCGGTCCGTGGGGGACGAGCTACGCGGCGAATCTCCGACTCTCCGTCCAGGACCTCGGCGAGGACGCCTGGGTGAAAATGTTCCGCGCAGCCGCGGGCCGCCCGCCGATGCCCTGGCTCAACTACGCCACCATGCACGAGAGCGACCTCGTGGCGATCTATCGCTTCATCCGGAGCCTCGGCGCGAAGGGCGCCCTCGCGCCGACGGCGGTGCCACCGGGGCAGGAGCCGGAGACGCCGTACATCCTCATGGTCCCCCAGCAGCCGGGGCGCAGGCCGTAGCGGCCCCTCGGGTCGGCGCGCGTCAGGGGCGCAGGGCGTCGAGCGACGCCGGCGCCGTCCGGCTCGCGGCCGGGGGCTCGCAGGGCAGCTCCACCGTGAACCGCGCCCCCTCGCCCAGGCGGCTGTCCGCGCGCACCGCGCCGCCGAGCGCCTCCACGATGCTCTTCACGACGTGGAGCCCGAGCCCGAGCCCCCCGAAGTGGCGGCTCGACACAGCGCGCTCGAACCGCTCGAACACGTGGGGCAGTCGCCCGGCCGGGATCCCGATGCCCTGATCCTGCACCACGAGCTCCGCCGTGCCGTCCTTCCGCGCCACCGTGATCTCGATCGGCTTGCCCGCGCCGAACTTGAGGGCGTTGTCGAGCAGGTTCGACACCACCTGCTCGAGCCGGCTCCGGTCCCACGACCCCACGACGGAGGGCTCGGCGCGCACGCTCACGAGCGAGCCCGATTGCGCGACGCGCTCGTCGAGCCGCGCCACGACCTCGTCCACGACCTCCGCGAGGTCGACCGGCTCGACGTGCAGCTCCAGCCGGCCGCTGTGGAGCTGCGAGACGTCCAGGAGATCGTCGATCAGCCGGGCGAGCCGCTGCACCTGCCGATCCATCCGGTGCAGGGCGCGCCCGAGGCGATCCTCGGGCGCGTGGCCGCTCCGGCGGAGCAGCGCCTGGAGGCCGAGGCGCAGGGAGGTGACGGGCGTCCGGAGCTCGTGGGACGCGACGCTGAGGAAGTCGTCGCGGGCGCAGACGGCGCGCTGCGCCTCGCGGTAGAGGCGGGCGTTCTCGAGGGCGATCGCGATCTGGTCCGAGAGGAGCTCCAGCACGCGGACGCGGTCGCGCGTGAAGGCGCGCGTGGTGAGGTTGTTCTCGAGGTAGACCACCCCGAGCCGCGCCTCCTTCCGCTGGATGGGCAGGACCAGGACCGACCGCGACCCGCCCTCGGCGAAGTGAGGATCGCGGCCCTGCTCCGGCTCGCAGGCCGCGTCGTCGATCACGAGGAGCTCCCGCGCTCCGTGCGCGTGCTCGACGACCCGCCGCGGGACCTCGCGCGACCGGGAAAGCGGCGTGCGCTCGATGGAGACCGGGGCCGCGACCGACCCCAGGGCCCGCACGAAGAGCTCCCCCTCTTCCTCGAGCACGAGCGCCCCGCGCTGCGCGCCGGCGGCCTCCAGGCAGACGCCCAGGAGCTTCTCGAGCAGCCGATCGAGCACGATCTCTCCGGAGAGGGTCTCGGCGGCCTTGAGCAGGCTGAGCGCGTCGAGGGCGACCGCCGGCAGCCGCTCCTCGACGAGCTCGGGCTCCTCGCAGGGCCCGTAGAGCCCGAACTCGTCCGTGAGCGCGCGGGCCTTCTCCGAGGCCCCCCAGCGGGCGAACCCCTGCCGCGCGGCGCGCAGGTACAGGGCCGCGATCCGCGCCCGCCCGAGCCCGTGGTAGAAGCGCCCGGCCAGCTCGTTGCCGAGCGCCGAGAGATCGAGGAATCCCCCGCGCGTCGCCGCGGCGACGGCCTCGTCGTATCGCGCGCCGGCGAGCTCGAACTTGCGCTCGACGCGGGCGATCTCTGCGTCGACGAGGAGGCGCCGCGGGAGGAAGTTCTCCGCGCAGCCCGACTCCCACCTTTGCAGGACGCGATGCAGGTCGGCCACGCGCGCGAGCAGCGCGGCCCGCTCTCGCGCGTCGGCCTCGTCGCACCGCCACAGCAGCGTGAGCGCGGCATACAGCGCGTGCTGGCACTCGGGGATGTATCCGCCGAGGAAGTGCATGTACGGGACCGCGGCGTCGGCGTGCGCGGCGGCCTGGGCCAGGTCCCGGTACGTGTAAGAGGCCTGGAGGCGCACGATCTGATACACGCACATCGTCGACGGTTCCCTCTGCGCCGCCTCGAGGAAGGCCCGCTCGTCGAACTCCGCGTCATCGGCCAGGCTCCGGCTCCTCGTCAGCCCCTTGAGGCACCGGATGGTCTGCCGGTAGGCGAGCTGGTGGAGGAGCGTCGACTTGTTGCCAGTCTGCCGGCTGAACGCGAGCGCGTCGTTCAGATCGACCAGCACGCGATCGAGCTCCACCCCTGCGGCGAACGAGTGCTCCACGAGCCCCGTGCGCGCGTACGAGGCGAAGCGGAGCTCGCCGGACGACAGGCCCAGGGCGATGATCTCGCGGAACGGCCCCGCGCTCGACGCGAGCGGCGCGATCCACGGGTGAACGAACTCGTTGTACATGTACCGGGCGATCGTCTCCTGGGCGCGATCCTCGAACCTCCGCGCGAGCTCCACGGCGAGCCGGCCGAAGCCCTGGGCGCTCTGGAGCTCGCCCTCGGCCGCCAGGAGCAGCGCGTGCCCTGCGTAGGAGAGGATCGCCTCGCTCGAGTTGCCGTGCTCCAGCGCGAAGCGGACGCCGAGGGCGGTGAGGAGCAGCAGCTGCTTCCGGTCCGCGAACCACGCGGGGGCCACCAGCTCGCCGAGGAGCTTCATGTGGGCCCGGGCTCCTGGCGTGGTCACGCGGGGGAGGTCGACGAGCGACTCGGGCGAGCGCGCCGCGACGTGCCCGGCGATGGCCCACCGCTGCGCCGCGATCGCCCCGTCGAGATCCGCCGAGGGCAGCTCGACCCCGAAGTCCGCGCGCAGCGCGTCGCGCCCCCAGCCGAGCGCCAGATCGTGCTCGCCGGTGATCGTCGCGCTCATGATCCGGAGCGCCTCCAGATCGACCTTCTCGGGGATCGACGCCGCGTGGCGGAGCCCCTCCTCCACGAGCGCGCGGGCCATGGCGTGCTGATCGGTCAGCGCGGCGCACTCCGCCGCGTCGCGGTGGAGGGAGAACCAGAGCTCGTAGCACGAGCGGGAGGCGCCCTCCGGCAGCAGACGGAGGCCGCTGCGGAAGTATGCGAGCGCCGGGCCGTAGGCCGCGGCGCGGCGCGCCTTGAGTCCGGCGCGGTGGTTCAGCCGCGCGAGGCGGCCCCGCTGCTCCGCGTCGAGCGGAGCCGGGCCGAGGTTCAGCTGGTCCACGGCGTGGAACAGCGCGCTCTCCACCCCGTCTCCGCAGGAGGCCTCGAGGAAGCGGCCGATCTCCAGGTGCAGCTGCCTCCGCCGCTCCGCTGGCGCGAGCTCGTAGGCGGCCTGCTGGACGCGATCGTGGGCGAACCGGATCGCGAGCTCCCGGCCGCGCTCGCGCGCGCTGTCCGGCAGGATGAGGCCCTCCCGGAGCGCCTGGCCGAGCGACGCGATCGTCTCGTCGATGGACCGGCCCGACACGGCCGCGACGATCCCGAGCTCCGAGCGCCTGCCGATGCACGCGGCGATCAGCAGGAGCTCCTGCGCCTCCTCGGGCAGCTTGCGGACGGACTCCGCCATCAGCTGGACCACGTTGTCGGTGGCCCCGACCCGCTCGATCCGGCCGAGGTCCCACGTCCACGTCGAGCGGCTCGCGTCGAAGCAGAGCAGCCGTTTCCCCTGGAGCGATCGGAGGAGCTGGCGGACGAAGAAGGGGTTGCCGGCGGTCTTGGCGAGGATGAGCTCCGCGAGCGGCCGCGCCCGCTCCGGCTCGCAGCGGAGCGCGTCGGCGAGCAGCGCGACGATCGCTCGCGCGTCGAGCGGGCCGAGCGGCAGGCGGGTGATCGGGACCCCGGCTTGCCGGAGCTCCTCCAGGGTCCCGTGGAGCCGGTGCATGAGGCCGACTTCCATCGGCCGGTACGCGGCGATCAGCAGCACGTGCCGGCTGCCTGGATCCACGGCCAGGGCGTGCAGGACGCGGAGCGACGCGGCGTCCGTCCACTGGAGATCGTCGAGGAAGATCGCGAGCGGCGGCCGCTGGCCGGCCACCGCGCGCACGAAGTCCTGGATCGCGAGCAGGAAGCGGCTCTCCGCGCGCATCGGATCCACGGCGGGCAGCTCGGGCGCCCCCGCGAGGAGGTCGGCGAGCTCCGGGCAGAGCGCGGCGAGCGCGCGGCATGGCGCGCTCGCCGCGTCCCTGAGCTGCGCGCGGCTGTCCTCCGGCTCGGCGTGGAGCGCGGCCGCGAGGGCGCGGAGCGCCTCCGTCAGGGGGGCGTAGGGCACGTTGGCGGCGCGCAGATCGAACTTCCCCTCGATGAACCGCCCGCCCCGCTCGGCGACGGCGCTTTGCAGCGCCTCGACGAGGGCGGTCTTTCCGATGCCCGCCTCTCCGGTCACCAGCATGAGCTCTGTCCGGCCCTCCGACGCGCGGGCGAGCGCGCCGTGAAGCGTGGCGAGCTCGCGCTCGCGCCCGAACAGGCGCTCGGGCAGCGGGAGCCGCCGCGCGAGGTCGAGGCGGCCGAGCTCGAACGGCGCGATGTCGCCGGTGGAGAGCCATCGCCTCCGCGCCTCGCGCAGGTCCTGGGCGAGGCTCTCGGCGCTCTGGTACCGCAGCTCCGGCATCTTCGCGAGGAGCCGCTGCACGAGCTCGGACAGCGTCGCCGGGACGTAGGGGCTCACCTCGTGCGCGGGCACGGGGCTCCTCGCCATGTGGGCGTGCACGAGCGCGAGCGGATCGAGGTCCTGGAACGGCGGCGCGCCGATGAGCATGGCGTAGAACGTGGCGCCCAGCGCGTACAGGTCCGAGCGCGCGTCGATGAAGCGGCCTGTGCGCCCGAGCTGCTCGGGGGACAGGAAGGGGAGCGCCTTCAGCTTCTCGATCTCCACGGCGCCGGGCGCGCTCGTGAGCTCGGCCGCGTCCACGAAGTGGACGAGGGTGACCTGCCCGTCCGCGCCGAGGACCACGCGGCTGGGGGCGATCGCGCGGTGGACGACGCCGCCCGCGTGGATGCGCGCGCAGGTGTCGGCGAGCGCGACGGCGATGTTGAAGAACGCGTCGAGCGCGAGCGGCCCTCGGGCGAGCCGCCGCTCGAGGTCCTCGGGGCCCGCGTCCTCGAGGAGGAGCGCGGGCGCGCTCTCCGGGCCCTCCAGCGCGAGCGGCCGCGCGACCCCCGGCACGTCGAGCCGGCGCAGGAAGGCGTGCTCGCGCAGCAGGAGAGCCGCCGCGCCCGGGGCCGGATGGCTCCCGCGGACGGTCTTCTGCACGACCGTCCTGCCGGCGACCGTCAACCTGCGGAGCAGAAAGCGGCCGCAGCGGTGGACCTGGGTCGCTTCCGCCCGAGTCATACGCGTTCCCCCTCGCGCAATTCACGGGAATATAAAACAAGGTGTGTGTGCGCGCGAGCCGGGAAATCCTCGGCCTCAGGATACGACCCGGCGTCGTCGGAGCGAACGTCGTGGAGCGGGCGCTCGATCCTCCCGTCCGGTCCTCGTGGCCCGCTCCTGCTCGCGCTGCTCCTCGATCAATCCAGCGAGCGAAGGTGCTAGGATGAGGCTGCGCATGTCCGGCGGGTGGGCGGCTGCCCGGCGCCGGTGCGCACACCGGGGAGCTTCGATGGACGCACCTCAAGTAAGCCGGCGCCGATCGCGCCACGCCTCCGGCGAGGGCGCCTCCGATCCTCGCCGAGGGGGCGCAGCCGCCTCGGAGCAGGGCAGGCATGGAGAAGCCGGAAGGCCATCCCGATCGCCCACGGGCGCAGGCGTCATCACGCGCGCAGGTCCCCGCGCCGGCGTCGAGAAAACGTGACATCGGCGTAGACCGGCCGTCGTAGTATCCGCCGCATGCCGCATTCTCTCCCACATCCCAGGGGCGGTTCCGCTCCGCCCGCGCGCATAGGCAAGGTCGCATTCCTCGGGTATGGCCGCTTCGGCGCGGCGCTCGGGTCGCTGCTGGGCGACGCGGGGATCGCGGTGCGCGCGTTCGACCCTGGCGCCGAGATCCACGGCGCCGTGCGGGCCGCCTCGCTTGCGGAGCTCGTGGACGGCGCGGACCTCGTGCTCGTTGCCGTCCCGGTGCCGGCGATGCACGAGGCCCTCGTCTCGCTGAGGCCGCACCTCGCGCCGGGGCAGGCGGTGGCCGACGTGGGCAGCGTGAAGACCGTGCCGGCGCGCGCCATGGCCGAGGTGCTCGGCGCCGACCGGCCCTGGGTGGCGACGCACCCGCTCTTCGGCCCGGCGAGCCTCGCCCGCGGCGAGCGCCCGCTGCGCGCCGTCGTCTGTCCTAACCCGGTCCATCCGGACGCGGTGCGCCGCGTGGTCGCGCTGTTCGAGCGGATCGGGTGTCAGGTGCTGGAGCAGGCCCCGGACGAGCACGACCGGGTGATGGCCTTCACGCACGCGCTCGCGTTCTTCATCGCGAAGGGCATGCTGGACGCGGGCGTGCCCGCCGGCGCGCCGTACGCGCCGCCCTCGTTCCAGGGCATCGCGCACACGATCGAGACGGTGCGCGTCGACGCGGGGCACCTGTTCGCCGCGCTGCACCGCGAGAACCCCTTCGCGAGCGAGGCGCGCCGCCGCCTCATCAGCGCGCTCGTCGCCGTCGATCGCAGCCTCGATGTCCCGACCAAGGACGCGGCGCCCGAGGACCTCGCCGCGCTCTCGATCCCCGATCTCGGCTCGCTCTCCCCCGAGCTCCGCGAGACGCGGGAGCTCATCGACGAGCTGGATCTGGAGCTCGTCGACCTGCTCGCGCGCCGGTCCGAGCTCGTCCAGCGCGCCGCGCGCGCCAAGGCCACGATCGGCGCTGCGGTCCGGGATCCCGTGCGCGAGGCGCGGCTCATGGAGTCGCGCCGCCGCCGCGCCGTCGAGCTCGGCCTCGACGCCGACGGGATCGCCGAGGTCTTCGAGGTGATCCTCCGGCACTCGCGCTCCCTGCAGGAGCGGCGCTCCTCCACCTAGCGTGGCGACGGCGCGCGGAGCGCGGGAGAAACTCCACACCACGGAAACGCGACGGACACGGAGAGCGTCAACAACAACCGCGCTGCTTTACGCGCCTGTCGCGTCGGTCCTCGCGTCCGCTCTTGCATCGTTTGTTGCATCGCGTTTCGCATCGATTTCCTCCGTGGCCTCTCTCTCGATTCGCGATCTCCCTCACGGCCTCTCCAATGAGGTGGCGCTCGCTCCATGGCGCCGCGAAATCCCTTTCCACGCCGGCGCGCTTCGGTGTACGGTCGGCCTTTCGGGGATCATGGCGCCGCATCGGGAGCTCCCTTATTGGCACTGCAGGTGACCCCTGGGTCGCGGGTACGACGGCGCGTAGACTACGATACGGGCTCGTCAGTGCAGTTCAGGGAGGGCTGGAATGGATCAACCGGGCGGCCATGCCGAGGAGGCCGAGCGTTCTGGGGCCGGCGGCAGGAGCGGGGGCCGCGCGCGCTCGACCGCCGTCGGGGGCGCCTGAGGATGCTGCGAGGTGGGCCGCGGCGCTGACGCCGGGCAGGAGGGCAAGGAGACGCGGGATGAGGGCAGAAGTAGGCAGGGTCAACATCCTGATCGTTGACGACAGGCCTGAGCAGCTCCTCTCCCTGGAGGCTGTTCTCGCTCCGCTCGGCGAGAACATCGTCAAGGCGGCGTCCGGCAGGGAGGCGCTCCGCAGCCTTCTGCAGGAGGAGTTCGCGGTCATCCTCCTCGACATCAACATGCCGGAGATAGACGGGTTCGAGACGGCGACGCTCATCCGCAAGCGGAGGAGCACGCTGCACACGCCGATCATCTTCCTGACGGCGCACAACGATCGCGCGTATGTCGAGCGCAGCTATTCGCTCGGGGCGGTCGACTACATCATGACCCCGTTCGCCCCCGAGGTCCTCCGCACCAAGGTGTCTGTCTTCGTCGACCTCTCCAAGAAGACACAGAAGATCAGGCTCCAGGCGGAGTCGCTGCGCGCGCACGCGGAGCAGCTCCAGCGGCTCAACCGCGCCGCGCTCACGATCAACTCGGCCATGTCGCTCGACGCCATGGTCGCGGCGATCACGGAGGCGGCGCGCGACGTCGGCTGCGCCCATCATGCCATGACGCTCGTGAAGCTGGAGAAGCCCGGAGAGCGGGCGCGGACCGCGGTGTCGCTCTCGGAGCGGTACGCCACGTTCCAGCAGGAGGCGCCGCCCCCCATCGCCGGCGGGCTGTGCGCGCACGTGTGCGGCAGGAACAGGCCCCTCCGGATGACGCAGCGCGAGCTCTCGCAGCACCCGGAGTGGCTGGACGACGCCGGGCAGAGGCCGCCGCCGCGGGGGTACCTCGCCGTGCCGCTCACCGCGGCCGACGGCCAGAACATCGGGACCATCCAGCTCTCGGACCGGCACGACGGCGAGTTCTCGGATGACGACGAGACGGTCCTCGTGCAGCTCGCGCAGCTCGCTTCCATCGCCATCCAGAACTGCGTGCACGCCGAGGCGCGCGAGGCGAACCGCCTGAAGGACGAGTTCCTCGCCACGCTCTCCCACGAGCTGCGCAGCCCGCTCAACGCGATCCTCGGCTGGACGCACCTCCTGCGCGGCGAGCCGTTCGACGAGCAGCGGGTGTCGCATGGCCTCGAGGTGATCGAGCGCAACGTGGCCGCGCAGACGAAGCTCATCGAGGATCTCCTCGACGTCTCCCGGGTCGCGACGGGCAAGCTGCGCATCAGCGCGGCGCCGATGGCGCTCGCGCCCGTCGTGGAGATCGCCATCGACGCGATCCGTCCAGCCGCCGAGGCGAAGGGGCTCACGATCGACGTCTCGCTCGACCCCGTGATCGAGGTGAACGGCGACGTGAATCGGCTCCAGCAGGTCGTCTCGAACCTCACGTTCAACGCGCTCAAGTTCACGCGTCCCGGGGACCACATCCTCGTCTCGCTCCGGCGGGCCGGCGCCTACGCGGAGCTCACGGTGCGCGACTCGGGCGAAGGGATCGCGCCGGATTTCCTGCCCTTCGTCTTCGAGCGCTTCCGCCAGGCCGACAGCACGAGCCGCAGGACGCACGCGGGGCTCGGCATCGGGCTGTCGCTCGTGCGTCACATCGTCGAGGCCCACAGCGGCTCGGTCGTGGCCGAGAGCCCAGGGCTGCAGAGGGGGTCGACGTTCGTGGTCCGGCTCCCGCTCTGCGGGGTCGAGCGCAGCTCGCTGGCGGCGTCGATGAAGGAGGCGCGCTCGCGCTCGCTCGCGTCGTCGGATGCCGCGTTCGATCTCGGCGGGCTCCACGTCCTGCTCGTCGAGGACGACGCGGACGCCCGGGAGCTCCTCCAGGAGGTGCTCTCGCAGCACCACGCCGAGGTGACGGCCGTGGCCTCGGCCAGCGAGGCGCTCGCCGCGTTCTGCGCGGCCCGCCCGCACGTGCTCGTGAGCGACATCGCCATGCCGGGCGAGGACGGCTACGAGCTCATCCGCATCATCCGGCAGCGCCCGCCGCACGCCGGCGGCGATCTGCCTGCGCTGGCGCTGACGGCCTATGCGCGCAAGGAGGATCAGAAGCGCGCGCTCGACGCCGGCTTCCACATGCACGCAACGAAGCCGATCGAGCCCGCCGCCCTTGTGGCCGCCGTGGCGAGCCTCGCGGCCAGAGCCCGCGCCGGCGAGCTCACCTGCGCCCGGGAGCGAGGCCCCGGCGACGAGATCAACCCGTGAGGGTCGAGGGAGCGGAGGGCGCTCTCCCCCTGTCGACCGGTGAGCGAGCGACGGGGGTCCGGTGAGCGAGCGCCGGTTGCCCGGGCGCCCCCTCTCGCTCGCGCATCCCATCTGATCTCGAACGCTGCGCCCGAGCGAGCCCGAGCGGGATATCGCGTCTTGTCCCCTGCCGGGTCGGGCGCCTGATCTCGTGGGCGTCCGCGGGCTCATCCGTAGGACAGCGACCCTGGTGCGGGGCGCCCGGGGCGCGACGGGCGGTAGGCCTGGGACTTGCACTGCATTCCGCGCAACATGTCCTCATGGGCCAGACGGGAGGCCAACCCCGCACGGGGGAGCCGGACGAAGCGCGCCCGCACCGCGGCCGGGCCGTGGATGCGTGCTGCGCGGCCCCGGCGCTGCTCCTCGACGTCGATCACGCGAGCACGCTTTGGCTCAAGGGGCTTCACCTCTGGAGGTTTGTCCGTTATAGCGGACGCCGCGTCAAGCAACGTCGCTTTCATGCCTCACGTGCGCCTGGGCGCACGTCGGCGAATGTGCTTGACCGGCAGGTGCTCGCGGTGGGCCACCCACATGCAACGATGATGCAGTGAGACAAAAAGCTTGCGTAATCCAGTATGGTGGCCTATCATCCACGATAACGGAATCACCAACGAACCGACATCGAACCATCACATGGTGTGAGCGCTCGTGTAGCTCGCGAGCGCACAATTTGCGCGATTTTGGCGTGGATTGAGTCGCCGTGGCGGTGTGGAGCGGTAAACGGTTCGGGTCTGTACCGGCAATTCTTTGGGGGGGAACAACCCAACGGAGAGAACGATACATGAAAGCTTCGATGAGCATCTTTGCAAGCGCGCTGCTGCTTGGCGCAACCATGATGATTGGCGCCGGATGCGGCGATGATGAGGGTGACACCAACTCCGCTGGGACGACGACCAGCTCGTCGGCGAGCGGCACGGGCGGCGCCGGCGGTACGGGCGGCGCTGGCGGCGCTGGTGAGGGCGGCGCCGGTGGCGCTGGCGAGGGCGGCGCCGGTGGCGCTGGTGAGGGCGGCGCCGGTGGCGCTGGCGAGGGCGGCGCCGGTGGCGCTGGTGAGGGCGGCGCCGGCGGCGCTGGCGAGGGCGGCGCCGGCGGCGCCGGCGGCGCTGGTGAGGGCGGCGCCTGAGGCGAACGCCTCGTTGATGCGCTTCCCTCGCCCGATCCGCAATGCGGGGGGCGGGGGAGCGGCCCTGCTTTAGCTCGAAGGGGATCACGGAAAGGTTGGGAGACGGAAGATGCTTTGCGTCTTCCCTCCTTTTCGTGAGATCCGGAGCACTTTCATCCCAGATCATGTACCTTCCGGCACCGGCTTATCCGGTCTGGGGGGCGCTGCGCCAGGCGCCATCTGCGCTGCTGCCGCGCTGCCACGCGCTTTTCGCGCAGCAACACGCCTCTTTCGCGCTGCTGCGCGTCTCTTTTGCTTTGCGGCGCCGTCTTCACGCTTCGACGCGTCTCGGACGGAGCTCCGGCGCGCAGCTCCCGGACTACGCATCATTTGCGGCCGCCCTGATTCCCGCGTCATGGCTCCGTGATGAGATCTCCGCCGCGGGGAACCGGCGCTGCGTTGTCCAGCGCGTCCCAGGATCCATGGAGATCCTAGGCCGGAGCAATCCAGTTCACCGCGCGACGAGCAGCGTCTCCTCGGGTCGGGCAGCTCGGCACGACAAAGGGCTGACCGTGCACCGCGGATCTACCGTGCGTCGCTGCAGCGCCTCAGCTCGCTCCAGGGGCTCTCCGCCTCGCGGTTGCTGGCGCGGAGCTCCTCGGTGAGGCGAGCGACCTCTGACGTGAGCGCCTCGTTGCAGCGCCGGAGATCGCTCACGGCGCGCTGCGCCTCGCCGTGGCGCAGCGCGTTGTTCACGGCGACCGCCGCCTGCGACGCGAGCAGACCGCAGAGCTCGAGCTGCGCCGCGCGGAACGCCCCGGTGCCCGCGTCGTTCTCCGCGTAGAGCACGCCCGTGAGGCGCCCCTGGTGCGTCATGGCGAGGCACAGGATCGAGCGCGGACCGGCCTCGATCAGGTAGGGGTCCTGCGCGAACCGCTCGTCCGCCGTTGCGCTCGCGAGCACGACCGGCTGCTGCGTCTGCGCGACGTGCTGAACGACGCTCGCGGCGAGATCGGCGATGCGCTCGAGCGGCGTCCCCGCTCCGAAGCGGACCCCCTCGGCCTCGCCGGCGAGCTCGGCCTCGGCGGTCAGCGCGCCGTCGCGGGCGAGGAGCAGCACGGCGCGCCGCGACCCGGTGCTCTCGCGCAGCAGCCGGAGGAGCCGCTCGAAGAGCCGCTCGAGGGCGAGCTCCCCGTGGAGAGCGCGCGAGGCGCGGAGGACGGCGAACGCATCGATCGAGCCAGGGCGCTGCGTGCTCGCCGGGGGCGCGGCCTCCGGCGGCCGGCTCGCCTGCCCGAAGAGCGTGGTGCGCGCCACGAGGTGTGGGTACTTCCGAGACAGCTGTCGCACCTTGGCCGTCGCGCCCCACCGCAGATAACCCTCGTGGGCGTCGGTCATGTAGACGTGAGCGATCCGCTCCCTCCCGCTCGCCAGGTGGAACTTCGCGCAGAGCTCGCTGGCGAGCGCCTCGTCGCGCACGAACCCGTTCACCTTCGCCGCCTCGATCGCCTGATCGTAGAGCTTCATCGCCGCGAGCTCCTCGCCGGCGGCGCGCGCGGACTCCGCGCGGACGAGGAGGTGCTTGTGACGGTAGTTGTCCGGGCACCGCTCCGCCCACGCCGCGAGCCGGTCCTTGTAGCTCGGCACGGAGATGGGGGTCAGCTGCCGGCCGCGCGACAGCGCGGGCGAGAGCAGCGTGAGGCATGTGTAGAAGACGACCTCGGTCGCGAGGTGATCGTCGACGCCGCCCGGCATCTTCGCCTCGGCGAGCGACCCCATTCGCAATGCTCCCTCGTGGTCCTCGAGCAGGAAGCAGACCTGCTGCCGCAGCGCGCAGTGGATGAACGCGACGGCGCCATAGGCCGGCGCCGAGAGCTTCTCCTCGTACGCCGCGGCCGCCTCGTCGACCACGGGCTCCGGCGCGCGCGACGCGCCGACAGGCGCCGCGCTCATCAGGTCGTCGAGCGCGCGGCGCACCCCGGTCAGCGCCGCGAGGGCGTGCTCCTCCCGGCCGCGCTGCACCAGCGCGAGGAACCCGTCGACCTCGGCCCGCACCGCCTCGCACTCGTCGCCGAGCGCGAAGCGAACGAGGGCGGTGTGGACGCACGTCTGCGCCACGTACGTGAGATCGCCGGCCGTGAGCCCCGCCTCGTGGGCTTCCTTGAAGAGGTCGAGGCTCGAGAGCAGGTGCTTGGTGAAGACGCTGATGTGCGCCCCGAGCACGAGGCGCAGCCGGCACGAGAGCTCGTCCTGTCCGGCCCTCTCGTTCAGCTCGAGCGCGAGCTCGCCGAGCTCGTAGGCCTCGTCGTAGCGGCGGAGCACCCGCGCGGTCATCCACGCGTGGGCCATGTAGCCGTACGGAGAAGCGCCGCTGTGCCCGCGCTCCAGCGACAGGTTGACCTGCCTGGCCGCGATGAAGGTGCAGAGCGGCGGGCAGATCAGCGCGGCGGGCATCGTCAGCGTCATGAGGAGCCGGAGCGCCGCGCGGGTCCTCGGGTCCGACGTCTCGGGTTCGTCGAGCAGGTCCCTGAGCCGGCGCGTGCCGAGCGCGGCGCGCGCCGCCGCGAGCTCGGCTTCCGCTGCCGCCTTCCGCGTCGGCCCCTCTTCGGGGAGGGGGACGCCGAGCATCGCGAGCGCCGTCTTCCCGAGCGCCAGCGCCTCGTCGAGCCGGCCCTGCGTGGTGTACAGCGCGATGCGCAGCTCGTACGCCCGGGCGCGCTCGAGATCCGAGCGCGCCTCCGCGGCGAGCACGTCGAGCAGCGACTCCGCGCGCTCGATCTGGCCGCCGAGGTACGCGCACTCGGCCGCCTCCGCGTGCAGCGAGAACGCGAGCTCGTGGTCCTGCTTGAAGCTCCCGTCCGGCAGCGCCGAGATCCCGGCCTCGAAGAAGTCGGCCGCCGCGGGGGGCGCGCCCCGCTCCTTCGCTCTGCGGCCCGCCGTGAGGTTCATCGCGGCGAGCTCCGCGCGCGCGCGCGGCTCGACGGTCAGGGGCGCGCCGAGGTTCAGGTGCTGCGCGGAGCGCGCGTCAGCCGATGTGTAGAGGAGCTTCATCGCCATCTCCGAGGCGATCGCGGGGGGGCGCTCGCAGCGAGGTCGGCGCCGGCGCGGGTGTCCGCGCGGTGGCCCCTTCGTTCGCTGGGAGCTCCGTCGTGATCGTAGATGGATAGGGGATCATGGAGGGGCCGTCGCCCGCATCAACGGGCTCCTCCAGCGGCGCGACGTCCACCGGAGCCGTGCATAGCATTCTACCCCAAGTGGGCAGGGGTGCGCTACTGTGGCAGTGTGCCGGCCTTCCTGGGCTGCGCGCGCCACGCCTGGAGGAGCTCGGCCTCGCGGTCCGGCGCGAGCCCCGCTCGCGGCCTTGGCTAGCCGCTCCGGCGGAAGCGTCTCCGCCACGGCAAGAAGCGGCTCTGGCCGATCGCGCGTCGCCGTCCCGGATGAGCACGCACGCAACGAGAAAGACTGAGGTTTTTGTACTTCCAAGAAGTCTGAAATGGAAGGGTCATGGTCCACAACCTGCAGTGTTTCCAGTCTGCCCGCGTCGAGGCGGGAGAGGAGAATGCGGTATGCGGTCTGTCTTGGGGGCGCTGGGCGCGCTCTGTGGCGTCATCTGCTGCGGAGCTGGTTGTGTCTCGGGGGCTGCGGGCGGCGTGGCGGAGGGCGAGCCGGGGCGCGACGCCGTCGCGCCGGTGGGGGCGAACGCGGAGCACAGATCGCCCTCCGGAATGTGCGGGACGGGGACAGCTGACCCCGACGGCGTGTGTCTGGACGCCGCGGTCGAACGCGGCCGCAGCGTGTCCGGCGCGGGGGAGCCGGGCGCGGGCGTGCGGGCCGAGCCGGGTTGCCGGCGGCGCCCGTTCAGCCGGCAGTTTCCTGTCACGAGCGCGACCTTGCGCGGCTTCGCCATCGACCCGACGGGCGGTGTGTTGCTGGCCGGCTCCTTCGAGGGCGAGCTCCGCTTCGGCGACACCCGGCTGGAGAGCGCGGGCGCGGCGGACGCCTTCGTGGCGAAGCTCGATGCGTGCGGCGATCCGCTCTGGGGCAAGCGGTTCGGCGACGCCGTGGCGCAGGGGGCCATCGACGTCGCCGCGGGCAAGGGGGGCCACGCGCTCGTGCTCGGCGAGTTCTCCGGCACCGTCGATCTCGGGACGCGCCGGCTCACGGCGGCGTCGCCCTCGGGCGCCGATCTGTTCGTCGCGAAGCTCGGCCCGAACGGCGCGACCCGCTGGGCGGCGCAGATCACCGCGGAGGAGGGCGCCATCCTGAGCGGCACGGCGCTCGCGGCCGACGGCGACGGCGGCGCGCTCGTGCTCGGCAGGCTCGAGGGGGCGGCGAAGGTCGCCGGCGTGCGGATCGAGCGGCGAGCGATCGGCGCCTTCGTCGTCCGGCTCGACGCCTCCGGCAGCGTCGCGTGGGTCAGCTTCCCGCCGAGCGGATCGGACAGCGAGGAGATCGGCATCGAGGTCGATGAGAACGGCAACGTGTACCTCGCGAGCCAGGACGGGCGCGGCTCGGCGACGTTCGTGACGAAGCTCGACGACGGCGGGGATCTCGAGTGGCACCAGCGGTTCCGCGGCTCGTCGGATCAGCTCGAGATGGCGTTCGACCTCGCGGTGGCTCCGGGCGGCGCCGCGTTGCTCTCCGGCAGCGGCGTCTTCGGCGATCCCGATCTGCCGGGCGGTCCGCGGCCGTTCGTGGCCAAGCTCGACGACAACGGCGACGTGCTCTGGGTGAAGCGCTTCGACGCGCAGAGCCCCCGCCAGGTCACGGCGAGCGAGGAGGGCGTGGTGCTGGCCGGCGATGCGCTGTGCGAGGCGGCGGATGATCCGGCGTCGTGCAGCGCGTGGGCGGCCGGGCTCAGCCCGAGCGGGGAGGAGGAGTGGACCCAGCGTCTCGGCGCGGACGTCCGTGTCTCCGGGCTGGAGATGGACCCGTGGGAGCGGCCGGTGCTGGCCGGGTGGTTCCGGGGCACGATCGCGCTGGGGGGCGACGAGCTCTCCAGCGAGCAGGGCGCGCTCTTCCTGTCCCGCCTGTCCGAATCGCGCTGACCCGCGCGCAGGCGCTGCGGTCCCGCGCGGGCGCTGCGCGGCGGACAAGGCTCACAGGCCGAGCGCGCGGCGGACGTCGGCGGCGATCTCCTCGGGAGCGCCGCCGATGTCGACGCGGATCGCGTCCTCCGGCGGCTCCAGCGCGGCGAGCTGCGTCGTCAGGAGGCCGGGCGGCATGAAGTGCTCCGTCCGCGCCGCGAGGCGCGCGGCGATCAGCGCGGGATCGCCGGTCAGGTGCACGAGGCGCATCCGCGCGGGGTCGACGAGCAGCTGCGCGCGGTAGGCCGCCTTGAGCGCCGAGCAGGCGAGCACGGCGTCGCGCTCCTCGTCGAGGAGCCGGCGGATGCACGCCGAGAGCGCGGCGAGCCACGGCGCGCGATCGCGGTCGTCGAGCGGCTTGCCGGAGCGCATCTTCTCGACGTTGGCGGCGGGGTGGAGGTCGTCGGCGTCGATGAACTCCCATCCGAGCTCGCGCGCGAGGCGCACCCCGACCGTCGTCTTTCCGACGCCGCTCACGCCCATCACGATCGCGATCACAGGCGCCGCGCCCCTCCGAGGGCTGTCTCTCCGGCTCTCCGCATGGCGGGGTCGCATCCTATCACGCGCGGCTCCGTCCCATGCACCGCCTGCCGGCGCTCGCGCCACGGTGGGCCGGCACGCCCCCTGCTGAGCCGGGCGCATGCGTAGGCCTCCGATCTCTGTGGTCCTGTTGCCCTTCTCCCTGATCTTCGCCGGTTGCGTCTCTGACGGCACCGGGCCGGCGCCGCAGCCCTCGCCGTCCGGTTGCAGCGATCCGGACATCGCGGGCTGCGTCGTCGCCTCGGACAAGCAGCGGATCCGCGAGCCCGACGTGCCGGAGGCCGATGCCAAGGCGCTCGCCTCCGGCAACACGGACTTTGCGCTCGAGCTCTATCGTCAGGTCGGCGCCGGGCCGGGCAACCTCTTCTATTCGCCGTACAGCGTGTCGAGCGCGCTGGCGATGACGTACGCCGGCGCGCGCGGAGAGACCGCGGAGCAGATGGCGCGCGCGCTGCGCTTCTCCCTGCCGCAGGAGCGGCTTCATCCGGCGTTCAACGCGCTGGATCTGGCGCTCGCGAGCCGCGGCGAGGGCGCCGAGGGGCAGGACGGCGAGGGGTTCCGGCTCAACGTGGCCAATGCGATCTGGGGGCAGGTCGGCTCCTCGTTCGCGCCGCAGTTCCTCGACGTGCTCGCGGAGAGCTACGGGGCCGGGCTGCACGTCGTCGACTTCGTCCAGGCGCCCGGGGAGGCGCGGAGGATCATCAACGGCTGGGTGGCCGAGCGCACCGAGGACCGCATCAAGGATATCCTGCCCGAAGGCGCCATCCAGCCCGGGACCCGGCTCGTGCTGACGAACGCCATCTATTTCAACGCAGCATGGCAGTTTCCGTTCGAGGAGGAGGAGACGGCCCCCGGCGATTTCACGCTGGCGGACGGCTCCACCGTCTCCGTGCCGATGATGACGGGCAACGCGCATGTCCGTTATGGCGAGGGCGATGGCTACGAGGCGCTGGAGATGCCCTATGACGGCGGCGAGCTGTCGATGGTGCTCGTGCTCCCGTCGGAGCTCGGGGGCTTCGAGGCGGGGCTCGACCGGGAGCGGCTCGATGGCGTCCTTGCCTCGCTCGGGTCGCGGAGCGTCGCGATGACGCTGCCGAGGTTCGAGATCGAGTCGAGCCTCGATCTCGTCCCGCCGCTCACCGAGCTGGGGATGCCCATCGCCTTCTCCGGCCACGCGGATTTCTCGGGGATCAACGGGCAAGGCGGGCTCACCATCAGCGACGTGCTCCACAAGGCGTTCGTCACCGTGAACGAGGCGGGCACCGAGGCGGCGGCGGCGACGGCGGTGGTCATCGGCGAGACGTCGGCGCCCGAGCCCGCCACCATCCATTTCGACCGTCCGTTCCTCTTCCTCATCCGGGACCACGCGACCGGCGCGATCCTGTTCGTCGGCCGCGTGGTCAACCCGTCCGGTTGAACCGCCGAGCCCGCCGGGGCGGGGCGCCGCCGCTCCTCCGATCCCGGCGGCGCCAGAGGGGCGGGCTCCATGCGGATTTTGTCGCGCGGCGCCGCCGGGGGTGAGGGGCCGCGCGAGCGCCTCGTCAGTACACGCGGGGGATGAGCCGCGCAGAGGTCCGGCGCGCGTAGTCGTCGTATTCGGGGAAGGTGTCGCGCAGCACGCGCTCCTCGTACCCCATGCGGATGATCTGCAAGACCACCTCGACCGTGTAGATCAGGAGCGCGGCGATGGACGGATAGAGCAAGATCAGCCCGGCGCCCTGGATCACCGTCGCGAGGTAGACCGGATGGCGCACCAGCCGGTACGGGCCGCCCGTGACGAGGCGGCGCGCCTCGGGCATGAGGCTGAACGACTTGCCCAGCCATCCGATGCTGGCCACGGCGAGCGCCAGACCCGCGACCATGAGTAGCGTACCCACGACCTGACGGCCGGGCGTCGGCGGGACCCTGGGCAGCCACGCCAGGCTCGCCGGCAGCAGGCCGGCGGCGAGCGCCGTGATGCGAGGCACGATGCCGCTCAGCTTGCGTACCGGGCGGAGGCGAACCAGCGTGAGCGTCGCGATGAGCAGCAGGTACGCTTCCGTGACGAGGAGCGCGGCCAGCGTCGTCCCGTACGTGAGCCCCGCAGGCTCGCGCCAGACAAACAGGTGAACGTAGATATCCCGCCCGACGAACAGGGCATTATAGAGCATCAGGAAGGTGAGCGGCAGCCGCATCGCGAGGTCGTAAAGCACCACACCATTCATTGTGTTCCCCCTTACGTTGGATGGTGAGAGGGGGTGAGGGTGCGGTCAAGCCAGCAGGGCCTGGTGCCGTGTCGGATCCATCATCCATCCACCGCGGGCGCAGCGCGCCTCGTGGCGGGGAGCCGGGGACATACGGGTTCTTGCGCGGTCGCCGGGCTGGCGGGAAAAGGGCGGTTCAGCCGTATCGGAGCTTGAGGACGAACACGGTGCCCGAGAGGACGAACGTGATCGCGTTCGCGACGATGATCCGCATGTCCCTGGTGAGCAGGCCGTAAACGAGCCACAGGCCGACGCCGGTGACGAAGGCCGCGTACATGCCGACCGAGATCGAGCTCGTGTCGCGCGTGCGCAGCGTGCGCAGCACCTGCGGAAGAAAGGAGATCGTGGTGAGGGTCGCCGCGACGAGCCCGAGCGCGGTCACTACGTCTGGATTCATCTGGTGGTGCGTGTCCCTTCGGTTCGCCCCCGCTGCACAGGGTAAGCTCGCCAGAAGGTAGAGACAGCGGTTTTGTCGGCGTGCCGCCATCGCCCGAGGGGTGGGAGCTGCCCTCCCGACCGCGGACAGACAGGCGGAATCTCCTGTCACTCTGCCGGGTTCGCTGCTTCCACGCGCGGGGCCGTGGCGGCGCTCTGTCGCGCCGCCCGCCTGGCCGCTCACTGCGCCTCGACCCTTCTCTCCACCGCCTCGCGGATCTCTCGCTCGTCCAGCGCTGCGAACCCGAGCCGCAGGAAGGGGCGCTCCTTGCCGTCGAACGCGAACCGCCGCCCCGCCGAGGACGCCACCGCCCGGGGGCGAGGATCTTCGACAGGGGGCCGGCGTAGACGACGCTGCAGAAGCCCAGCCCCCCTCATCGGCTCCGCTCTCCGGGAAGCGGTGGCCCAGACGACCCCCGAGGTTACGGGATCGTCGAACACCCAGCGCGCCACGCAGGATTCGAACCTGCGGCCTTCGGCTCCGGAGGCCGACGCTCTATCCAGCTGAGCTAGTGGCGCACTCTCGCGGGATTCGCGAGGGCCCCGAACCTACCCGGGGCCGGGCTTCCGCGCAACCACTTCCAGCAATGTCGTGCACCGTCGCTGCGCGACGGCGCTCCCGGCCGCTGCGCGGCGGCGTCGGCGTCGGCCAAAATTTGGCCACCGGGCCGTCTGTCCGGCATTCCCGGGGCATGGACGCCCGACAGCGAAGCTCCGCGATCCCGGCCCCCGCGCGCGGTTTCTTCTCGCCCGCCCTGGCAGTCGCCGCCCTCGCCTTGCCGGTCCTGCCGGCCTGCAGCAGCGGGGAGAACGTCACGCCCGAGGGCATCATCAGCCTCTCCGCGGGCGCCGCCCAGACGTCCGCCGAGAACGACCCCGCCACCCTCCCGCGCGCCGATGGGCCCCGCATCGGGGCCGTGCAGATGGTCGCGCCCATCTACGAGAAGGCGGACCGCCGCTCCGCCAAGCTCGGCTACGTCCGCGCGGGCGGGACGGCGCCCCGCGGGGAAAAGCCCGCCTCGTTCGACGACTGCCAGGGCGGCTACTACCGCGTGCTGCCCGCCGGGTACATGTGCGCCGACAGCGACGCCACGATCGACATGCAGCACCCGATCCTCCGGGCGCTCACGCGGCGGCCCGACCTGTCCAAGCCGATGCCGTACCCGTACGCCTTCGTCAGGGCCATCGCGCCGAACTACTACCGGATGCCGGCGATGAAGGAGCAGCTCCGGTACGAGATGAGCCTCGAGCGCCACCTCCGCAGCTACAAGAAGCTCAAGAAGAAGTGGGACGAGGTCAAGATCGGCGCCAACGACGTGCCGCTCGACGCGCTGGGCAACGCGACCGGCGACCCGCCCACCGAGCCGCCCGAGCTCGGCGACAGCGAGCTCTTCGGCGGCAACGGCAGCGACGAGATCCCCTGGTTCTTCAAGGGCGGGCGGCAGATCCCGAACATCTCGTCGTTCAAGGTCCCGGGCTACGCGATCATCACCAACCGGATCGCGCGCAAGGCGGGGCTCGCCCTCATCGACACCTTCATGGGCGACGGCGGGCGGCGCTTCGCGATGACCACCGACGCGCGGCTCGTGCCCACGTCGAAGCTCAAGCCCGCCCGCGGCTCCACGTTCCACGGCGTGGACATGACCAAGGGATGGGAGCTGCCCCTCGCGTTCGTGACCCGGCAGAAGGCGAAGCGCTACGACATCTCGGGCGGCCAGATGGAAAAGGCGGGCGAGCTTCCCTGGCACACCGCCGTGCAGCTCACGGGGCGCTCGAAGAAGGTCGGCGGCGCGCGCCTCGTCGAGGCGAAGGACGGGACGTGGGTGCGCGACTCCGACGTCGCCATCGCGGTGAAGCCCTCGGAGCTGCCGTCGTTCGCGCAGGGGGACGTGAAGTGGATCGACATCTCGATCCTCAGCCAGACGCTCATCCTTTACGAGGGCAAGAGGCCCGTCTATGCGACCGCGGCGGCGACGGGCCGCGACGGGCTCGGCGACCCCAGGAAGACCTTCTCGACCGTGCGCGGGACGTTCCGGATCCGCGACAAGCACGTCACGACGACGATGGACGCGCACGAGGTCGACAACAAGTTCGAGCTCCGCGACGTGCCGTGGGTGCAGTACTTCGAGGCCGGCTACGCGATCCACGCGGCGCCGTGGCACGACGACTACGGCAAGCCGCGCAGCCACGGGTGCATCAACCTGTCGCCGGTCGACGCGCGCCGGGTGTTCCTCTGGACCGATCCGCCGGTGCCCGACGGGTGGCACGGGGTCAGCGCGGGGCGGGCCACGGGGGAGGGGACCATCGTTCATATCCATCCGTAGGGCCCGAGGGCCTGCGGTTGAACGACCGGGTGAGGGCGCGCGAGGTGCGCGGTCAGTCCTCGTCGGCCTCGACCTTGAAGCCGCTCTCCTTGATCACCTTCTCTTGCACCGCGGGCGGGCAGACCTCCAGGTGCTCGACGCTCATCGTGAAGGTGCCCTTGCCCTGGGTCATGCTCTTCAGCTTCGACTCGTACTCGAGCACCTCGGCGAGCGGGACGAACGCGTTCACGATCGTCTGATCCTCGATCGCGTCGGTGCCGATGATCCTCCCGCGGCGGCTGTTGATGTCGCCGATGATGTCGCCCATCGCCGCGCTCGGCACCGTCACCGAGAGCCGCACGATGGGCTCGAGCAGCACCGGCGCGCACTGCGCGGCGGCGGCCTTGTACGCCTTGCTGCCCGCCATCTGGAAGGCCGCGTCCGAGGAGTCGACGTCGTGGTACTTGCCGTCGAAGAGCCGCACCTTGACGTCGACCATCGGGTAGCCGGCCAGGACGCCCTTCGACATCGACTTGACGATGCCCTTCTCGACCGAGGGGATGAACTGCCGCGGCACAGCGCCTCCCACGACCGCGTCCTCGAAGACGAAGCCGCCGCCGCGAGGCAGAGGCTCCATGTCGATGTAACAGACGCCGAACTGGCCATGCCCGCCGGTCTGCTTCTTGTGTTTGCCCTCGACGTTCGTGACCTTCCTCGAGATCGTCTCCTTGTAGGCGATGTGCGGCGGGCCGAGCCGGCAGTCGATCCCGACGCGCCGCCGGATGCGCTCCACCGTGATCTCCAGGTGCAGGGCGCCCAGGCCCGAGACGACGAGCTCGCGGGTCGACGCGTCCTGGTGCACGCTGAGCCCCGGGTCCTCCTCGGTCAGCCGGTGGAGCGCGTTGCCGACCTTGTCCTCGCCGCCCTTCGCGTCGAACCTCACGCCGCGCGAGAAGAGGGCCGGCGGCAGCTCCGGCGCGCTGAACAGGAACGCGTGCCTCTCGTCGCAGAGCGTGTGCCCGCTCAGCGTGGTCTTCAGCTTGTGCAGCGCGACGATGTCGCCGGCGCGCGCCTCCTCCATCTGCTTGTGGTCCTTGCCGACGACGCTGTGGATCTTGCCGAGGCGCTCCGCGCCGCCCGTGTTCGCGTTGAGCAGCGTGGCGTCGGGCCGGAGCACGCCGGAGAGCACGCGCGCGAACGAGGTGCGGCCGGCGTGCGGATCGATCGACGTCTTGAAGACGAACGCCGCCGCCGGCGCGTCCGCCGACGACGGCCGCTCGGCGGCCTGCGGCGCGGCGCCGGGCTTGCCGCTCGGGACGACGCCGGTCCACGCCGGGTGCTCGGTCGGCGGTGGCACGAGCTCGACGATGCCGTCGAGCAGCGCGGCGGCGCCGCTCGGGCGGACCCCGGAGGCGAAGTAGACAGGGACCAGCGCCCCCCGGCGAACCGCGGCGCGGAGCCCCTGATCGAGCTCCTGCTGCGTGAGGTCGCCCTCGGTCAGGTACCGCTCGGTGAGCTCGTCGTCGCTGCCGGCGACGTCGTCGACGAGCTTGGCCCGGGCCTTCTCGGCGGCCCCGGCGACGTCGGCCGGCGCGGGAGAGCCCGCGGCAGCGGCGGGCGCCTCGGGCTTGTCGAGCCAGGCCTTCTTCGTCCGGGTCGCGACGACCCCCCGGTACTGGAGCCCTTCGCCGATGCGCTCCTCCATCACCGCGAGCGGCGCCTTGAGGCGCGCGCGGACCTCGGCGAGCACCTCGTCAGGCCGCGCGTTCTCGGCGTCGACCTTCGTGACGACGATCATGCACGGCAGCTTCGCCTCCTTCACCCAGCCGAAGACGCGCTCGGTGATCGGCTGCACGCCGTCCTTGCCGCTCACGACCACGATGGCCGCGTCGACCGCCGCGAGGGCGAGCCGCGTCTCGGCGAGGAAGCTCCCCTCTCCCGGCGTGTCGACGAGGTTGATCTTCTTCCCGCCCCAGGAGAGGTGCGCGACGCTCGCCTCGAACGAGCAAACGTGCTCCTTTTCCTCGGCGGTGTCGTCGAGGACACTCGACTTGTCGTCCACCTTGCCGAGCTTGGCCGTCGCCTTGGCGACGTACAGCATGGCCTCGGCGAGCGATGTCTTCCCAGCCCCCTTGTGTCCGATGATTGCAACGTTCCTGATGTCCCCTGCCTCAGTCGTTGTCATTCCTCGTTCGTATCAATCCCCATCGGGATCGAGAAGGCCGGCACGCGATTTTTGCGGTGCTTTCCTCGACGCAGGAAGACAGCGAAGACGGGCACGGAGTCGCTCACCCGAGCTCTGCCGCGACGCGCCGCGGCGTGCTCGATCGAACAGCGCTTGTCCGGCGCTGCCTGAGCGGATGGCGCGCCCGGGCTCCCGGAGCGCGACATGAGCACTCTCCGCCTCGCAATCCAGATGGTGCTCGGCATCGCGCTGCCGCTCGCGCTGCAGCGGTGGGATCGACGGCGGCTCACGCCCGAGCAGCGCGCTGCTTGCTGGAACGGAGCGACCTGGGGCGCGGCGCTCTACGCGTTCGGCCCGCTGTCCATGCTCGGGTGGTGCTGGGTCACGCGCGGCGTCCAGCACGGGCGGCCGGACGCCCGCGGGCCGCGGCGCTGGCGCGGGCTGAAGGCGCTCGGGCTCGGCGCGGCGTCCGCCGCGGCGCTCGTCCTGGTCCTGAGCGGCGTCGACACCCTGGCTGCGCTCGCGCTGGGGCTCCCGCCGTGAGCCGCGTGGACGGCTGAGAGGCGGGGCGGCGGGCAGGGCTCGCGTGGCATGGACGGCGCATCGCTGGGCTCCATGGCTGGGAATGTCTGGATGGCGAAGCAGGGTGGAGCGGCTGCATCGGCTGCAACGATCGATGGATGCGGGCCGGCCGGCCGGCCAGCTGGCCGGCCAGCCGACGGCGCACAGAGCGGACATCCCCCTGTCGTCGTGGTCGGTAGACGACACGTCATGGACGCCTTGCTGCACTCTGGATCTGCTATTCAGAGGACAGGTTCTGACGCTGTTCGCGGAGCTCGCGGACCCCACCGAGGCAGTGCGTTGACGTCGCTGAAGCTCAGAGGAGAGGATCGCGCGGCCGCACAGGAGCGGACCGACGCCGGGCGTGTGTCGCGGGCGGCCGAGGCGGGTCCGGGGCAGCAGGAGGTCGTCGCCGGCAGGTACGCGGTGGAGACCCGGATCGGCGCCGGCGGGGTGGGCGTCGTCCAGCTCGCGACAGATCGCGCGTCGGGCCGGCGCGTCGCGCTCAAGCGCGTCGATCCGGTGCTCGCCGAGAACAGGCATGCCGTCGAGCGGCTGCTCCGGGGCGCGCGCGCCGCGCGCTCGCTCTCGGGCAGGTACGTCGCGCGGATCCTCGACGTCGGTGTCGAGGACGGCGTGCCGTTCGTCGTCAGCGAGTACCTGGAGGGCTCCGACTTCTCGAGCTACCTGCAGCGCCGCGGGCCGCTGCGGGTCAGGGAGGCGGTGAAGTACCTCCTGCAGATCTGCGAGGCCGTCGCCGAGGCGCACGGCATCGGGATCCTCCACCGCGACCTCAAGCCCGAGAACCTGTTCCTCAGCTTCGGCGACGGCGCGCCCAGCGTGAAGGTGCTCGATTTCGGCGTGTCGGCCGTGGCGTGCGGCGTCGAGAGCGAGGGCCCGAACGCCGTCTCGGGCGCCATGCGGACGTCGCTGCTCTACATGGCGCCGGAGCAGATGCGGTCGGCGGGCGGCATCGACGAGCGCGCCGACATCTGGTCGATCGGCGCTGTGGCCTACGCGCTCCTCTGCGGGGCGAGCCCGTTCGACGCGCGGACCGAGCTCGAGATCTGCAACAAGGTCCTGCACGATCCGCCCGCGGCCTTCCCGCCGCGGTTCGAGCCCGTCGAGCTCAAGGAGCTGCTGCTGCGCTGCCTCGACAAGGACCCGGGGGCGCGCCCCCCGGACGTCGCGAAGCTCGCGTTCGCGCTTGCGCGCTTCGGGGGCGATGGCGCGGAGGACGCGGCCGAGCGCGTGTGGGAGGCGCTCCGGGCGGACGAGACGCTCCGCATGGCGACGCCGGCCCCCGCGCCCGTCGAGGACGAATGGGAGCCCGACACGCTGGCCGATCTGCCGAGGATGTCGCCCGACGACCTCATGGGCGACCTCGAGACGACGGCCAAGTGGGACGCGCCCGGGGGCGGGGGCCGTCAGTCCGACGTCACGCTGGTGTCGCACGCGGGCGCGTTGTGGGACGGCGGCGAGCAGCTGCGGGCGAGCCGCACGCCGCCCCCGCGGGTCGTGATGGTGAGCCCACCGGCGCGCCCCTCGGAGCCGCAGGCGGCCGCGACAGGGCATCGCCCGGCAGGTGAGACGCCCATTCCGCTCGGTCGCCATTTTGCGCATCGCGTTAGCGCCGACCCGGCGCCGCGCGTCACACCGGCGGAGGCGCGCGTGCCGGTCGAGACGGAGCGGCTCACGCTTGTGCGCCGCGGGCCGTCGCCGTGGCCGCGCCGGCTCGCGATCGGGCTCGCGGTGTTCGGGATGATCGCGGGGCTCGGCGGCGTGTGGCTCGTGCAGACGGGCACGCTCGACGCCGGCGGGAGCGCCCTGCCTGCATCGAAGGGGGTGGCGAAGCGCGCGGTCCAGGCGGCGCGCTCCTCCGCCGTGGCGAGGCGACCGGACATTGTCGTGCCTGCCGCGTCCGATCTCGCGCCCGAGCCCCCGCCGGCCGTGCCGGACACCGCGAGCGCCGCCGGCCCGGCCAGCGAAGCGCCGCGGGTCGTGCCGCCGGGGGGGATCCGGCACCAGCCGCAACGCCCCGAGGTGATCTACGACGAGGTCGAGCGCGAGCGGCAGCGGCTCGAGAAGAGCGAGCGCGAGCGGCGGTGGCGCGAGGGGACCGAGCGCGCGCGGCAGCAGCGCGACGCGATCGGGCGCGCGCCGCAGCCGCCGGAGGAGGGCGCGCGCGCGCCGCAGCAACCTGAGCAGGGCGACGGCGCGCAGCGGCTCCAGGACACCGACGGCGGGTGACGTCCGCAATACCACGAGCCGCCTGCCTGGTATAAGGCGTCCCGTGCCAGCGATGAGTCGAGAAGTATGCGCGCTCGCCGGCGCCGCGGGCGCCGCGCTCGCCGTGTCGGCGGCGGCCGTCAGCTGTCCTTCGCGGCCTGCGAGCGCCGCACCGCGGGTCGCGCCGGAGGCACCCCGGATCGCGGTGGAGGCGCCGCGGGCGCCGCGGATCGCAACGGAGGCGCCGCGGATCTCGCCGGAGCGCCTGCCGCACGGCGCGACGGGGTGGGCCGAGTCGGGCTGGGGCGGCGTGCGCGGCGTGACGATCGGGCCGATCGAGAACCTCCGGCACCCGGGCCGCGGCTACGGCACCGCGGCGAGCGGGCGGGCGATGGACGAGGCGGTGGCGATGGGCGCGACCTGGATCAGCCTGACGCCGTTCGGCCGCGTGTGGGACGGCAAGGGCACCGGCGTCGATCTCGTCTTCGAGGCGCCGTTCGAGGAGAACCGGCGCAACGTGCTCGCGGCGATCGCGCAGGCGCACGCGCGCGGGCTCAAGGTGCTGCTCGTCCCGCACCTCTGGGTCGAGAGCGGCGAGTGGCGGGCGCTGATCGATCCGGGGGATGACGCCGGCTGGGCGCGCTGGGCCGAGTCGTACCGCCGGTTCCTGCTCACGTGGGCCGCGGTCGCGCGCGAGGGCGGCGCCGAGATGCTCAGCGTGGGCGTCGAGCTGCGGAGCTGGGTGACGACGCCGCGGGCGGCGAGCTTCCTGCCGATCATCGAGGCGGTGCGCCGGGTGTACCCGGGGCTGCTCACCTACTCGGCGAACTGGGACGACGTCGAGCACACGCTGATCTTCGACGCGCTGGACCTCATCGGCATCAACGCCTTCTACCCGCTGGCCGAGCGCGAGGGCGCGTCGTTCGAGGAGCTCTTGCGCGGCGGGCGCAAGGTGGCGGCCGGGGTGGACGCGGTGGCGCGCGCGTGGGGCAAGCCGGTCCTGCTCACCGAGATCGGCTACACAACGCGGCGCGATCCCGCCGTGCGCCCGTGGGAGTGGCCCGACCGCATGAAGGACGTGGTCATCGATCAGCGCTCGCAGGCCGAGGCCTACGCCGCGGTGATGGCGCCGTTCCTCGACGCGCGCACCTGCGCCGGCTTCTTCGTCTGGCGGCTCTACGCCGACCCGGACGACGTCTCGCAGGAGGCCGAGTGGGGCTTCTCGCCGAGGGGCAAGCTGGCGGAGCTCGTGCTGCGCGACGCCTTCTCCACCCGCTGGGCCGCGGACGGCCCCTGGCTGCCCGGCGAGGTGCTCGGCAGGCACCGCGCGCGCACTCCCGGCGTCCTCGGCTGGGAGCTCGACCCGGACGAGCTCTAGGACGGCAGGCGCAGGGTGAACGTCGAGCCCTCGCCGGCGGCGCTCGTCACGTCGATGCGCCCGCCGTGCGCCTCGGCGATGCGGCGCGCGGCCCACAGGCCGAGGCCGACGCCCGGGGCCACGCGGCTCGACGACGGCGCGCGAAAGTAGCGCTCGAACAGCCGCCGCTGGTCCTCGGCCGCGATGCCGACGCCCGGGTCGGCGACCGCGATCGCGACCTCGGCGCCCTCGCGCACGACGGCGACCTGCACGGCGCCGCCCTCCGGCGAGTACTTGATGGCGTTCGCGACCAGGTTGTTGAGCACCTGCTCGATCCTTGTCGGGTCGCAGCGGAGCGGGATGGGCTCCTCGGGCAGCGACAGCCGGAGCTCGTGCGCGCTCGCCGTCGGCCGGTAGAGCTCCACGACCTCGCGGGCGAGCTCGCACGCGTCCCGGGTCTCGTGGCGCAGCTCGATCTCGCCGCCCTCGATCCGCGCGGCATCCATGAGGTCCGTGAGCATGCGATCGCAGCGCGCAGCCTCCTTCCCGATGCGGGCGAGCATCGGCCTGAGCCGCTCCTCGGGCGGCAGGGGCCGATCCGGCCGGAGGCGGTCGACGGTGAGCTTCAGCGCGGCGAGCGGGTTGCGCAGGTCGTGCGCGACGCTCGCGAGGATCCCGAGCTGCTTCCGGCGCTGCTCGGCCAGCGCGGCGGCCATCTCGTTGAACGCGACGGCGATCTCGCGCAGCTCGTCGAGCCCGCCCTGCGGCGCGCGGGCGTCGACCGCGCCGGCCCCGTAGCGATCGATCGCGGCGCGGATCGCGAGGAGAGGGCGATAGGCACGCCTGCTCAGCTGCCAGAGCGCGAGCAGGACGCCGGCGAGCAGCATCGCGACGGCCCCGAGGCTCACGGCCTCCGAGAGCCTGTTCATCTCGTCGACGCGTTCCCGGGCGATCCGCGCCTCGCCGAGCTTCGCGGCGAGCAGTTCATCGAGCGCGGCGAAGGCGCGATCTTGCACCTGCTCGGGGAGCCCAGCCTCCGGCCCGGCGACCGGGAGCGCCGTCTCGCTCGCCTGCGCGCGCGCGGCGAGGTAGCGCTTGATCTCCCGCTCGGTCGCCTTGAAGACGTCGGCGTTGTCCGCGGTGACAGGGTTCATGCGGAGGTCCTCGAGCCACCGCTCCACCTCGCGCCCGGCGGCGTCGCGCGCGCGGGCGTGCTCGGGGAGCTGGGTCAGCGCGACGCGGGCGCTCTCGCGCTCGTAAGAGAGGAGGTCGACCTCCAGCTCCAGGATGGACCGCACCTCTCGAACCAAGTTGAAGAGGCACGCGACCTCGCGGTCCAGGTACGCGGTGCTGAGCGTGAGGCCGCTCGCCGTCAGCAGCGCGAGGGCGGCGAGCCATGCGGTGCTCGCGGCCGCGAGTGTCTTCAGCTTCATCGTTGTTCCCCGATTCCGGCCCTGAGCGCGCCGAGAAGGCGCAGAGTGTAGCGCCTCGAGGGGGCACCGACCGTCCGGCTGGACGATTCGAAGCTCCCGAGGCCGCTCCGGCGAGGCGGCCGCGCCAGGGCTCTCCAGGATCGATGCCGGCACCCGGCGAAAGCGGCGCGCCTGCGCACCGTCGCCGCGGTGTCTCCGGGATCAGGCGGGCGTCTTCTCCACGCCCTTCGGGATCGACAGCGCCGCTCTGGCGATGGCCATCTGGCGCTCCAGCTCCTCTGGCGACGCCGGCGTCTCCAGGATCAGCGCCGCGTCGCCCGGGACGTGGGCGGCGACCCGCTGAAATGCGTGCGCCGCGTTGAGGCTCAGCGCGTCGTGGCGGCTGCCCGCGTTCACCTCGCTCACGTGGAGCTGCTTCAGCCGTGTCCGGTGCGCCTTCACAAGGAAATGCGCCTCGGTCATCGTGCGATCGACCTGGTGCGCGTGGCCGATATCGAAGCAGAACGACGCGTCGGGCAGCGCGTCGAAGAACGGCCCGAGCTCCTCCACCGTGCGGCCCGTCCGCTTTCGCTTGTCCATGTTCTCGAGGGCGAGCAGGCCGCCGAGCTGCCGGAAGGCGCCGAGATCATGGACGGTGTCGGGGTGGAGGACGATCAGCCAGCCCAGCGCGGCCACCTCCGCCATGGCGTCGGCGACGACGCGCTCCTCCGCCGCGTCGAAGCGGCTCGGGGCGTGGAACGAGACGTAGCGATACCGCGACAGGTCCAGGGATCCGAGGCGCCGGAGCAGCGGCTTGAGCTCCGAGATGCGCAGCGCGGAGAGCTCCACCGCGGTCGCGGAGCTCCCCTCCAGCATCGAGAGCGCTCGCTCGACGTCGCTGAGCGCGAGCGCCCCCGTCGAGTAGCCGATGGGTCGCATCAGAACACCCCGTACGTCTGGATGAGCTTGCGGAGCTCCGGGTCCTCCTCGAAGAAGAGCCGGTTGAGCCCGCCCTGGAACTCACGCCCGATATCGCGCACCCGCCTGAACGTCGGGTCGCTGCCGAGCTCGTCGAGCGGCAGCTGCTTCAGCCGGCCGCGCTCCTCCTCGTTCGACAGGAGCGCGAGGAACGCGTCGTAGCTGTCGAACAGCATCCGCGCCGTCTCCGCGGAGATCGCGGGCCGGAGCAGCACCTCGGCGAGGCTCTCCAGGGGCGTCACCCGGATGCGCTCCCGCAGGAAGCGCACGAACTCCGGCGTCGAGATCCGTTCGGCGTCGTCGGTCCACGTCGCCCGGTCCTTGCCGAACAGCTCGAAGCCGAAGCAGGTGATGAGCCCGCTCACGAAGATGAGCTTGCGCGACATCCTGAGCTTCGCGTTGCGGAGCGCCCAGCCCGAGCTGCGTTCCCGCTGCTTGTAGACGAAATCGACGGCGACGGTGCGCCAGTACCGGACGATGTCGTTCAGGAGGAACATCGGGATGATCTCGCGCTTGCTGCCGTAGAGCAGCCCGCGGTCGTCCTCCACGTAGCGCGAGAGCACGAGCCTGAGCACGCGCTCGTGGGCGTCCGGCGTGCCGATCGCGAGCGACTCCAGGAGCAGCAGGATGCGCTGGGTCGTGTTCTTGTTCGTGTCCTCCTGCCCGCCGATCTGGTGGAGGATCGGGTGGCTGAAGGCCACGTTGCCGAACACGCCCGTCGGGCCCGGCTCATGGAACTTCGCCCCCCTCAGGATCTTCGTGATGGCCTGGACCTGGCTGAAGTGCCCCTCGTCGGCCTGACCGTCGATGAGCAGCGTCCAGTCGAGATCGCTGCCGGTCGTGTACTCGCCCCGCGCCAGCGAGCCGAAGACGACCGCGCTCGTGTCGCACGGGATCTGCTCGCGGAGCAGCGCCGCGAGCCGCGCCCGGGTCTCCGCCGAGAGCCGCGCGGCCGCCTCGATGCTCGGCCATGACCGCCCCGCCTTCTCCCCGATCCGCTCGATGGCGCTCCGCGGCGCCCCGCCTTCGTCTCGTCTCATCGATCGCACCCTCGAGCGCGTCCGCCGCGCCTCACGCCCCGCTGTCGCCCGGGAGCGAGAGCCCGAACCACCGATTCACGAGATCATGGTGCTCGGCGAGGTGCTCGCGGTAGCGGGGGGTGCCGTCGAGCGCGGCCCGCTCGAAATCGACCCAGTACAGGGCGCTCGTCTTCTCGCCGATGAGCACGTTGCCGAGCTTGACGTCGAGCGGCGCGACGCCGCGCGCGTTCATCGCCCGGACGATCTCCTCGATGCTGCCGCGGTGGGCCTCGCCGCCGCCGCTCGCGAACGCCTCGATCTCGCGCCGATCGCGCTCCGGATCGAAGAGCTGCCCGAGCGGCGCGAGGTCGATGTCGAGGACCTTCTGCCCGCGCTCGGCGACCTGATGTTGCAGCGTCTGGCCGCGCACGTAGTCGATGAACAGGGTGCGCGTGGTGAGATGGAGATCGCGAATCCTCGGGACGCTGGGGAGGTCGCGCAGGCGGAGGAGCGCGGCCGCTTCGTTGTAGAAGAAGAGCCCGAGCAGGGCGGAGATGTGCGCGCCGACGGGCGCGTTCCGCGGCTGGCCGATGAAGCGCTTGCGCACGCACACGTACCCGCGGCGCAAGACGACGTGCAGCCGGTAGCGCAGGCGCGGCATCTTCTCGCTCCGCCGGTTGAAGAAGGGCACGTCGGCCGGGTGGATCGCGAAGGCGAAGCCGTCCTGATCGAGCTCGGCGAGCACCCTGTCCCCCGGGCCGAGCTCGGCGACCGACGGGATGTCGCTCGGGGTCACGGCGTCGGACACGGGGAGCGGGTTCTCGTCGAGCCGGCGCGCGAGGAGCGCCTTGACGGTCTCGATCCGCACGGCGAGCAGCCTCGTCGCGGTGTTCATGCCTGGCACGCGGCGCAGACCCTGGTCCAGGGCGCGCCGAAGTTCAGGGTTCATGCCCGTCTAGTAGCCGCTTCCGCTCGCCAAATCAAAAGGCGCCGTGGCGGCGAGGCGAGGTGGTAGGATGATCGAACGACCTGCCGCACCATCGAGCAGCGACGAGCAGCGACGAGCAGCGACGAGAAGCCGCGAGCACGACTCGGCGCGACGGAGCGCCAAACGTCACGATCGCCGGCGTTCAGGTGAGGCGTGTTGGCAGCGTGGGTGGCGGTGCACGGCGCGGTTTGCGCTTCAACAGGAGACCCGATTCGGGTAGCAACCCTCCATGGGGACTTCGACGCTGCGGATCGTCCATGTCGTGAGCAGCCTCAACGGCGGAGGCATGGAGCATTTCGTGCTGCGCCTCGCCGAGGCGCAGCGGCGCCACGGCCACGAGGCTTCCATCCTCGCGCTGCGCGGCGGGCCGCTCGCGGAGCTGGCGCGCCAGCGGGCGCTGCCGGTCACCGTGCTGGGCGGGCGCCTGCCCGCGCGGGTAACGCACGCGGCGCTGGCCTTCGCGCGCTCGCGGCCGCAGGTCATCCACGCGCACAACCCCACTGCGCTCCACTACGCCACCGTCGGCAAGGTCCTCACGCGGGCGCGGCTCGTCTTCACCGATCACGCCCAGACGCGCGGGATCATCCGCGTTCCTTCGCGCTTCGAGTGGCGCGCGACGGACGCCGTCGTCGGCTGCTCGCAGGACACGGCCGACAAGAGCGGCGCTGTGGGCGTGGCCGGCAACATCTCTGTCATTCACAACGGGATCGACATCACCCCGGCGCGGCGCACACGCGAGGAGGTGCGCGCCGAGCTCGGCTTCGACGCCGGGCCAGCGGCCCAGTCCGGACCTGCGAGCCCGCCCGGCGGCGCGTTCCTCGGGATCATGCCGGCCGCGTTCCATCCGGTGAAGGCCCACGAGGTGCTGCTCCGGGCGCTGGCGCGGCTGCGGGATCGCGGCGTCGCGGTCACGGTCCTCATCGTGGGCGACGGGGACGAGCGCGACCGCATCCACGGGCTCGCGAGGGAGCTCGGGATCCACGGCAAGGAGGCGCGCTTCCTCGGATTCCGCAAGGACGTGCCCGATCTGCTCCTCGCCGCCGACTTCTTCGTGCTGCCCTCGCGCGATGAGGGGCTGCCGCTCGCGGTGCTCGAGGCCATGGCGCGCGGCCTGCCTGTCGTGGTGACGCCGGTCGGCGGCGTCCCGGAGGTGGTGCGGAACGAGGAGCACGGCCTGCTCGTGCCGGTGGACGACCCTGACGCGCTCGCGGGCGCGATCGAGCGGCTCGCGGGGGATCCGACGCTCGCGCGGCGGCTCGGCGAGGCAGGGCACGCGCGGGTCCGCGACGACTTCTCCTTCGAGAAGATGACGCGCAAATACGAGCAGCTCTATCTCGGCCTCGGGTGACAGGCGAGCGCGCGATGAAGGTCCTCGTCTTCACCCACCATTACCCTTCCATGCGGCTGCCGATGATGGCGCCGTACAGCTATCACACGTACCGGGCGCTCTCGCGCCGCTGCGAGCTCAGGCTCGTGGGCCCGACGCCCTGGTGGACGCGCGTGCGCGGGGCGTCCCGGGAGCTCCTCGGCGGCGCGCGCGAGTCGCACACCGGCATCGACGCGCTGTTTCCCACGTACTGGTCGATCCCGGGGCTGCCGCGCCTGCACGCGCGGGCGATCCACGCGTCGCTCCGGGGCACGATGGCCGGGCTGCGGCGCGAGTTCCCCTACGACGTGGTCCTGGCCGCGTGGGCCTATCCCGACACGGTCGCCGCGGCGGCGTTCGCGCGGGAGGCGGGCGTGCCCCTCGTCACCACGGTGCTCGGCAGCGACATCAACGAGCAGCCGAGGAACGCCGTGCTGCGGGCGCAGATCGCGCCGGCGCTCCAGCGCTGCGCCCGGGTGGTGGCGGTGAGCGGGGCGCTCGGCGAGCGCCTGGTGGAGCTCGGGGTGCCGCGCGAGCGCGTCGTTGTGCAGCTCAACGCGGTCGACGGCGCGCGGTTCTCGATCCGGGACCGGGCCGCCCCGCGGCAGCGCCTCGGCCTGGCGGCCGACGCGAAGATGGTGCTCTACGCCGGCTACCATGTGCCCGAGAAGGGCGTGGACGTCCTCGTGGAGGCGATGGGGCGCCTCGCCGAGGCGGGCCGCCGCGACGTTCACCTGATGATGGTGGGCGGCGGCGATCTGCTCGAGCCGCTGCGCGCGCGGGTGCGCGCGCTCGGCCTCGAGGATCGCGTGCGGCTGTTCGGCTGGGCGTTGCCCGCGGAGATCCCGGAGTACATGGCGGCGTGCGACGTGTTCTGTCTGCCGAGCCGCCGCGAGGGCTGCCCGAACGTCGTCCTGGAGGCGCTCGCCTCGGGCCGCCCCGTCGTCGCGACCCGGGTGGGCGGCGTGCCGGAGCTCGTGCGCGAGGGGCAAGGCGGCAACGGCATCCTCGTCCCTGCCGGCGACCCCGGCGCGCTCGGGAGCGCGCTGATCCGGGCGCTGGACACGGCGTGGGATCCGGAGGCGCTGCGGGGGAGCGTGGGGGCGCTCTCGTGGGACGTCGTGGGGGATCGCTATCACGCGCTCCTCGAGGAGGTCCTCGGCGAGCGGCGCGCGGTGGGCTGAGGCGCTGCCCGGCTGCCGGGCCCTCGGCTTGCGGTGCTGTTTGGCGGGGAGCCCGGCGCGTCAGCTCGCGCAGGGGGGCGGCTTCAGCCGGTAGTCTCGGTAGTCGCCGGGGTTGCCCGCCTTGCCATCGAGCGCCGCGATCGCGATGTTGTACATCTCGCGCGCGGTCACGTAGTGGAGCATCCACTCCTTACCATCGTTGTACCGGGTGGTGAGCTCCCGGTGCAGCGTGTGGCTCCCCGCGCCGAGCAGCGACTCCGCCTGATCCTCGGGCGCGCCGTGCGTGTAGACCTTGACGAACACCCACTCGGGCCTCCCCTCGATGTGAATGTTCTGATCCACCCATGTCTTCACCCGGTCGGGCGTCGGCGGATCGACCGCCTGGAGCGCGCCGTACTCCATCCGCACCCGCACCCGGCTCCCCCGGCGCGTCAGCGCGAGCGCGAGCGGCCCCTCGATCATCAGGAGCCGGTCCTCCAGCATCTCGCCGACCTTGGCCCGGGCGCCCACGGTGTGGGCCTTCCGGCGCGACAGGTTGCCGGTCGGCCAGTAGATCTGGTTCACGATGCCGTGCTGCGACTCGTCAGGGGCCGACGGGAACGTGTAGTCGGCATAGCAGCCCGTCTCGAAGAGGAGCGGGAGCTCCGCGTCGACTCCGCAGTTCCGGGAGTCCCGCCCGGAGTTCGCCAGACACCAGTTGCCGTGGATGAACCCGTATCGCATGCGCCCGTCCGCGTCGCGCGAGAAGTGCCCGTGCTTCCCGAGGATCTCCAGGTACCTGAGGATGTCCGCGCGCAGGTTCTCCTCCGTGTCGTTGTGGTGGTGCAGGTGCAGCTCCACCTCGCCGAAGCCGCCGCGCGTGAGATCCGCCAGCGCGTCGAGCCACCCGGGCGTGTACTGCTCCCCCGGGAAGAAGAAGCTGTGGCGCGGGTGCCGGCCGTCCGCGTCGCGGTAGGCGCCGGCCATCTCGGGATATCGCTCGGACCACGCCCTCACCCGCGCGTCGCCGACCTCCGGTGTGGCGTTCTCCCACCCTGGCTCCCAGTGATCGCAGACGGCAAAGAGGAGGTGCCGCGGGCCGCTCGGACGCGGACTGCGGGCGTTCTCGAGCCTCTGTCGGGCGTAGCCGCCGAGCCAGTTGTGGAGGTTCTTGTTCCTGAGATACTGGAGCTTCGCCTGGAGTGTTCCGATCATGAGCTTTCTCGACCGCGGCGCGTTCGACCGGCGGCCGCCGCGGCGGACCGGATACTAACCCGGGCCCCCCGGGCACTGCTATAGCGGCTTCGGGGTCGACGCCGCGATCGAGACGGCCTCTCCGGTTGCACGCGGCTTCACGCGGCCTGCCCTCCACAGATGTGCGCGATCGGCTGCCCGCCCCGGTCTGCAGGGCACGAGCGGCGCAGGTGTCCGCGCGCGGCCGTTCCCGGCCGGCGTGTCGCCAGGAGCTGGGCCAGGAGCTGGGCCAGGAGCTGGGAACGAGCGCTCACGACACGCACGCCCGCTCGCCCGTTCGGCGCGGCCTCACCGCCGAGGTGCACGCAGGCGGTCAGAGGCCCAAGCGTGCCCCAGCAGAGGCGACAAGGCCGTCCAGGGCAGCCACGGGGGCGCGCTCGCCCTAGAGGCGCACAATGTGCTTGCAATTCTGTTGTGTGGCTGTCCAACCTGCTGATCGACAGCTCTTGTGGGCGACAATTTGCCCCACCTGTGGCGATTTTGTTCGACCCAACTTCACAGCGCGACCACCGGCTGTTGTGCTCGCGGTGAGCACCCCTACCGGAATCGCGCTGGCATGATCTCTGCTTTTCGTGGTAGCCGATTGTAGGCATCACTGATATCGAAGGAGCCAGGCATGATTTCAACCCCGATGACGCCGACCGAAGATCTGGTTTCCCTCCCGCAGCGGAGGGCCTCCCTCGAATCATCAGCTTCCATGGCTGAGGCGTGCGAGCTAGCCCGGCGGCTCGCCGACATGATCGAACGCCTCAGGTTCTGCACCCCGGAAGGTGACCAGGCCCAGACCCTCCGCATCGCCGAGGGCATGGCGCGCAGCGTGGCGGACGCCGTGAGCGACGTCATGCGCAGCCGCCGCACGCACGTGGCCTAGCCCGGCGCTCACAGCGCCCATCTCGACAAGGCCGAAGACGGGGGGGCCCACTCCCGGCCTGGAGACCTGCATGAATCCGAAGCGCAAAGGATTGCGACCCGGGGATCCGTACCCGCTCGGCGCAACGTGGGACGGCGTTGGAACGCAGTTCGCGCTGTTCTCCGAGAACGCTGAAGCGGTCGAGCTGTGCCTCGTCGACGACGAGGGGAACGAGCAACGCCTGCCGGTGCGTCACCGCACCTCGATGGTCTGGCACGTCTACGTGCCCGACGTCGGACCAGGGCAGAAGTACGGCTATCGCGTGCACGGCCCCTGGGCGCCGGAGCGCGGGTTGCGCTTCAACCCGCGGGCGCGCCTGCTCGATCCCTACGCGAAGGCGCTCGCGTCGCGGGTCCGATGGGAGGCCAACGCGTTCGCCCATCGCAGCGGCGAGCCCGACGGAGACCTCGTGATGGCCGAGGACGAGGCGCTCGGCTCCCCGCTCGGCGTCGTCATCGACCCCTCCTTCGACTGGACCGGAGAGCAGCGCCCGTGCGTCCCGTTCCACCGCAGCGTCATCTACGAGGCGCACGTCCGCGGCCTGACGATGCTGCACCCGGAGGTCCCGGAGGAGCTCCGCGGGACCTACCTGGGCATCGCCCACCCCGCCATCCTCGGGTACCTGCAGGTTCTCGGCGTCACGGCCGTCGAGGTGCTGCCCGTGCACGCCTTCGTGCACGAGAAGCTCCTGCTCGACAAGGGGCTACGGAACTACTGGGGCTATCACTCGATAGGCTTCTTCGCGCCGGACGTCGGGTACCGCGCGGGCGCCGAGGTGGCGTCCGAGGTCCGGCAGTTCAAGGAGATGGTGAAGGCCCTCCACGCCGCCGGGATCGAGGTCATCCTCGACGTCGTCTACAACCACACGGCCGAGGGCAACCACCTCGGCCCGACGCTGAGCCTGCGCGGCATCGACAACCCGACCTACTACCGGCTCGTCCCCGGCAACGAGCGCTACTATTTCGATTACACCGGCACGGGCAACACCCTCAACGTGCGCCACCCGCAGACGCTCCAGCTGATCATGGACTCGCTGCGGTACTGGGTCCTCGACATGCACGTGGACGGGTTCCGGTTCGACCTGGCGGCGGCGCTGGCGCGCGGCCTCCACGACGTCGACCAGCTCTCGAGCTTCTTCACGATCATCCACCAGGACCCGGTGCTCAGCCAGGTGAAGCTCATCGCCGAGCCCTGGGACGTGGGGCCCGGCGGCTACCAGGTGGGCAATTTCCCGGTGCGCTGGGCGGAGTGGAACGGCCGGTACCGGGACACGCTGCGCGACTTCTGGCGCGGCTCCGGCGGCGTCGCCTCCGATCTCGGGTTCCGGATCACGGGGAGCAGCGACCTCTACGAGAACAGCGGGCGCAGGCCGTACACGAGCATCAACTTCGTCACGGCCCACGACGGCTTCACCCTGGCCGACCTCGTCTCGTACGAAGGCAAGCACAACGAGGCGAACGGGGAGGGCAACTGCGACGGCGCGGACGACAACCGCGCGTGGAACTGCGGCGCCGAGGGGCCGACCGACGACCCCGAGATCCTCCGGCTGCGAGCGCGCCAGATGCGGAACATCATGGCGTCGCTCCTCTTCTCGCAGGGCACGCCGATGCTCCTCCACGGCGACGAGCGGGGGCGCACGCAGGAGGGGAACAACAACGGGTACTGCCAGGACAGCCCGCTCACGTGGCAGCCGTGGACCTGGGACGAGCCGTCGCGCGCGCTCCTGGAGTTCACGCGCAAGTGCCTCCGCATCCGGCACGAGCACCCGGCGCTCAGGCGCTCGACCTTCTTCAAGGGTCGCCCGATCCGCGGCGGAAAGACCTACGATATCCAGTGGTATCGCCCGGACGGGGAGCTGATGACCGACGAGGACTGGTCGAACCCATGCACGCAATGCCTGGGGGTGTTCCTGTCCGGAGAGGGCCTGGACGATGTGGACGAGTCCGGCGATCGGCTTGTCGACGACGACTTCTTCCTGCTGCTCAACGCGTCGCCCTGCGACCTGCCCTTCCTCCTCCCCTTCGCCGATGATCCCAGGCCGTGGCAGCTCGTCGTGGACACCCAGGACGACGCCGCGACCGAGGCGCGGAAGGGCGGGGAAGAGACGGCGCTGCACTCGCGCTCCCTCAAGCTCTTCCTGCGGAACCGGCGCGGCGCCTGAGCGGCCGCGCGCGGCGCGCCTCAGAAGCCGTTGAAGGCGCCGAGGAACAGGGGGGGCCCGGCGAACGCCGCGTCGAGGAGCGCGGCCGCCTTGGCGCTGCCCACCACGAAGCCCTGGCTCAGGAGATCGCGCGCCGACGTGGCGCCGAAATAGATCTGCGTGAGCCGCTCGATCGATAACGAGAGGCGATCGCCCGCCGTGCTGCCGGGCGCCGTCTGGACGCCGCGCGCCGCGAAGGTGACGTCGAAGGCGCGCGGCGCGTCCGTGAACACCGGGTCCTCGACGTCGAGGCCGATGGCGCCGCGGACGCCGTGCTTCCTCGGCGACGGGTGCAGCGCGAGCGCGGCGGCGACGTCGATGATGCGCCCCATCGCGCCGGCTGCCGTCAGGCCGAGGACGTTGCGGCGGTGCGCGACCTGCACGGGCGGGCACAGGCCGGGGTGCCGGGCCGCCGTCTCGTACGCGATCGGCTCGTCGCGGATGCCCGGCTCGTCGAGCAGCGGCGCGCCATAGCCGCGCGGGAGCACCAGCTCCACGGCCTCGTACTGGTCGCCGAGCGCGCCGAGGAAGCCGATGAGCCCGCGGTAAGCGCCCGGCGTCGGCGCGCGGAGCTCGCGGACGAGCAGCTGCTGGACGCCGTAGGCGCCCCCCTCCGGGACGTCGAAGAGCAGGTAGCCGGCGATCGCCTTGGAGCCCGGATCGACGTAGACCGCGCCGCTCTGGGAGCGCTTGAACACGCGCACGTCCCACCAGTACTCGCTCCGCTTCAGCTGGCCCGTCGTGTCGGTCCGCGCGAGATCGTAGGCCTGCTTGATGAGCGGCTCGTCCCGCGGGCGGGAGAAGGCCCGGACGTGGCGGCGCAGCACCGAGTCCGGGAGCCGGTCGGGCGAGGTGCGCACGACGTCCCGGAGCTCGCAGACGCCGAAGCCGAACCTGCGGTAGAACGAGAGCCGGAAGGGGTGGAGCAGCGCGAGCGCCTCGCCCCGGCGGCGCATGCGGCGGAGGCTCTCGCGGACGAGCCGATCGGCGATGCCCCGGCGGCGGAACTCCGGGAGCACCGCGACGGAGGCGAGGCCCTGGAACGGCACGTCCGCGCCCGCGAAGCTCATCGTCAGGTCGAGCGAGGTGACGTGCCCGACGAGCTGGCCGTCGGTCTCCGCGACGATCACGTTGTCGAGGGCGAGGTGCGCGTGCTCGGTGAAATACCGCAGCCACGCCTCCGGATCGCCCGCCTGGAACGCGCGGTAGGCGGTCGTGGCGAGCGTGCCCTCCTCGCCCTTGCGGGCGCTGCGAAACACGAGCTCGTGGTTGGAACGGCTCGGGGTGCGGGCGCGCGCCATGACGGCCAGGCTAGCCCGCCTTGGAAGGCGCGCCTACAGGGCTCGGCGGTCCGGCGCCGGCCGCCTGGTGCAGCGCGTCCGCCATCTCCTCGGCCGCGCCGAAGCGGCCGGTCGGCTCGCGGGAGAGCGCCTTGACGAACCACGCGTCGAGGGCAGGCGTGATGTCGGCAGAGCGCTCGCTCGGGAGCGGGAAGATGCCGATACGGATGGCGCCCAGCAGGGCCTCGAGCCCCTTCTGCTCGAACGGCGGAGCGCCGGTGAGCGCCTGGTACGCCATGACGGCCACCGACCAGAGGTCCGAGCGGCCATCGACCCGCTTCGGGTTGAAGAACTGCTCCGGGCTCATGTAAACGAGGTCGCCGACGACCGCGCCCGTGGCCGTCAGCGTCGTCCCGTCGGGGTCGACATCTCCCCTGGCCACCCCGAAATCGAGCAGCTTGACGCAGGTGCTCCCGCCGGCGTCGGCGAGGAAGACGTGCTCCGGCGTGATGTCGCGGTGAATGATCCCGAGCCCGTGCGCCGCGGTGAGCCCCTTGCAGAGCTGCGAGACGATGGAGACCGTCTCTTGCAGGGAGAGGCGCGCGGCGCGCGCGAGCCGGTCGGATAGCTTCTCACCGCACAGCAGCTCCATCACGATGTACTGGAGGCCGTCGCCGGAGACGCCGTGCTCGTAGACCTCGGCCACATGAGGGCTCTTGATCCTCGCCATGAGCGCGCCCTCGCGGTGGAACCGGGCAACCGCGGTCGAGTTGGTCGCGAGCGACGCAGAGATGAACTTGACGGCGACGTCCTTGCCGAGCCCGAGGTGACGCGCCGTCCAGATACTGCCGACTCCCCCCATCCTGAGGAGGCTGATGAGCGTGAGGTGCGGCGCGACGTGGGACCCAGGCTCAAGCCGCATCGACGTCAGTATGCATGATGGGTCCTTGCCTGGCCACCGGACGGCGGGCAGCGGAGCGGTTCGTCGCGCCGCCGCCGCCGCCGCCGCCGCCGCCGCCGCCACGGCCTCGCCGCGCGAGGGCGTCCCCTGTCTCGACGGTCGCGGCGCGTCGCGCGTGCCGGCGCGCGACGGGCATGAGCGCGGGGCGGCTCCCCTCGGAGCACGCAGGGCGTCGCGCGGCTCAGTACAGCCCCTCGGGGGGCCGACCATCGGACATGAACTTCTTCGCGACGGCCGCGATCCGCCGCACGCCGAGCTCCTGCCGGACGGGCACGAGGTAGGTGAGCAGCGCCTCGAGGTAGGCGCCGTCGGGCTGCGGATCGGACGCCTCGAGCCGATGCAGCGCCTCGAGCGTCTTCACGGCGTGCGCCGTGAAGATCGGCCTCACCGCGGCGTCGAACGCGGCGAACGGGGCGAGCTCGGCGAAGGCGCGCCGGCGGCCGTCGGCGTCGAGCTCCCGCGCGATCGCGAGCGCCCCGGCGACGTCGCGCGCCTCCACCGCCTGGCGCAGCGCGCCGCCGGACGCTCGCGCCGCGGGCGGGGGCGCGGGCGGGGCGGGGGCGTCGCCGTTGCGGAGCTTGCCGACGAAGCCGGCGGCGAGCACGGCGAGCCGCGCGGCCTCGCGCGGGAGGGCCTCGCGGCCGAGCGCGGCCGCCGCCTCCGCGAAGGTGACGGCGTGGGTGACGTCGAGCACCCCGACCTCGGCGTCGAGGCGCTGTTCCCAGGCCGAATCGAAGCGCGCGAGGCGGACGGCCGCGGCGTGGCCGACCGCGCCGAGCAGCGCGAGCGGGCCGGCGCCGCGCGCGAGCCAGCGCGCGGTCGCCTCGACGGCCGGCCGCTCCCCGGCGAGCACCTCCGCCTCGAAGGCGGCGCGCTCCGCGGGGTCGAGCGGCACCGCGCCTGCGGCGCCCGCGGCGCCCGCGCCTGCGGCGCTCGCCCCCGCGGACCCGGCGCAGGCCTCGGAGCCGGGCAGGGGCAGCTCGGCGAGGCCCGCGAGCGCGGCGCGCGTGGCGGCGAAGGGGGGCAGGCTCGTGTCGGCGGTGGCCCAGGCGAGCTGCACCGTCGAGGCGGCGAGGACCTCGTCGGCCGCGGAGGGGAATCGCTCGGCCAGCTCGAGCGCCTTCGCGAGGAAGATCGCGCCGTGCCCGTAGTCGTAGAGGTGCTGCGCGACGAAGGGCAGGAGCGCCCGGCGCGCGCCGGCAGTGCCGCGGACCTCGACGAGCTCGCGCATCCGCGCCTCGGCCTCGTCGCGCCGCTCCGCCGCGAGCGCCTCGCTCACCTTCGCCGGCTCGTCGAGCTCGAAGTCGGCGATGCGCACGAGCGGCGAGCGGCCCGTCGCCTTGCCGGCGCCCTTGCCGCGCGGGCCGAGCCGGGCCGACGCCTCGCCGATCGCGTGGGCGGCGACCACGAACGCCTCCTCGGCGGGGACCCAGCCGCGCTCGACCCAGGCGCAGAGCTCCGAGAGCAGCGCGAGGCCGTGATCGAAGCCGTACTCGGCGCGCTCGGCCCCGTCCTTGGCGAGCACCTCGAACGCGAGGTGCAGGCTGCCGAGGCCGGTCTCCATGCGGTGGAGCCCGAGCGCGCCCAGCCGGAGGCCCTCGCGCAGGGCGCGCGCCGGATCGTCGCGCAGGACCGCCTCGCGCAGGCCGGCGACGAGGCGCCGCACCTCGGCCGCGGTGTCGACGGCCCGGTTGAGCAGCACGCGATCGCCATCGATGCGCGTCGCGTAGCGCCGCACCGGCTCGCCGCCGAACGCGCAGGCGCCCGAGGCGAGGTCGAACTTCCAGTTGTGCCACGCGCACGTCAGCACGCCGCCGCGCAGCGCGCCCTCCGAGAGCGGATAACCCTGGTGGGGGCACCGATCGTCGAGCGCGTGGACCTCGCCGCCCCGGAGGACGCAGGCGAAGCGCCGCCCGGCGCCGTCCTTGCGCAGCACCGGCTCGTCCGCCGGAAACTCGGAGAGAGGGCCCAGATCGATCCAGTCCGACTTCATGGCTTTCCCGCGCGGCGGCGCACGGCACATCCGATCACTGCGTGCGTCGCGCCAGCGACGCCCAGGGTAGCCGAGAGCAGGGCGGGGAGGGACCGCGAATCCCGGGTGCGCGCCGAAAAGGCCCCGCCCGACCCGCGCCGCGCGATCACCCCTTCACGCACAGGACCTGCCGGAGCTCCGCGACGATCTCCACGAGATCGCGCTGGTCCTCCATGACGCGCTCGATCGGCTTGTAGGCGGCGGGGATCTCGTCGAGGACGCCGCCGTCCTTGCGGCACTCGACGCCGGCTGTCTGCGCGGCCAGGTCCTTCGTGGTGAAGCGCCGCTTCGCCTCGCCGCGGCTCATCCTGCGCCCCGCGCCGTGCGACGCGCTCTCGAACGCCTCGGGGTTGCCGAGGCCCCGGACGATGTACGAGCGCGTGCCCATCGAGCCGGGGATGATCCCGAGCTCGCCCTTGCCGGCCCGGATCGCGCCCTTGCGCGTCACAAGCACCTCCTCGCCGAAATGGACCTCCTCGGCCACGTAGTTGTGATGGCAGTAGATGGCTTCCTGGATCTCGAGCTGCGGAAAATGCCGCCGAAGGACGCCCTCGGCGAGGTGGAACATGGCCTCGCGGTTCGCGCGGGCGTACCGCTGCGCCCAGAAGAGGTCGTGCCGGTAGGCCTTCATCTCCGGGGTGCCGGCGAGGAACACAGCGAGCTCGCGATCGGGCAGGTCGCGGTTGTGGGCGAGCTTCTTCGCCCTGGCGATGTGGATCTCGGCGAGCTCCTTGCCGATGTTGCGAGAGCCGGAGTGGAGCATCAGCCACACGCCGCCGCCCGTGTCGAGGCAGAGCTCGATGAAATGGTTGCCGCCGCCGAGCGTGCCGAGCTGACAGCGCGCCCTCGTGAACAGCCCCTGGACCTTCGGGGTCAGGCTCGCGAACTCCTCCCAGAGCGGCAGGCCCGCGAACCCCGTGAGCGGCGTGTCGTGGGCGGCGAAGCCCACGGGGATCGTCCGCTCGATGTCGCTCCGGATGCGCTTGAGGTCGTCGGGCAGGTCGGCCGCGGTGAGGTTCGTGCGGAGCGCGCCCATCCCGCAGCCGATGTCGACGCCGACGGCGGCCGGCGCGACCGCGTCCCGCATCGCGATGACCGAGCCGACGGTCGCGCCCTTGCCGAAGTGGACGTCGGGCATCGCGGCGACGTGATGGAACACCCAGGGCAGGGCGCTGATGTTGCGCAGCTGCTCGAGCGCGACCCGCTCGACCTCCTCCGGCCGGGTCCACAGCTTGATGTCCACGTTCTTGCCCTGGATCTGCGCGGGTCCCATCCGGGCAGATATAGCGCGCGGCGCCGCGCCCGCTGAGGGAATCGGCGGCTTCGGCCGTCTCCTCCGCAGGGTCGCGCTCCTCCACGCGATCCGCTCCGGCGGTGCATCCCGGACTGACCGCGAGGAGCGCCACCGCGAGCCACATTGTTGGCGCCGTGTTGCGTTGGACAGGGACGCGTGCGCCGGACCGCCGCGGGGGCGCGTACCCCGTTCTGCCTTGCAGGGCCTCGGAGTTGCTGATACGCGTCGATATCGCGGCTTCCGGGGTACTTGGCCATGTCGTCTGCACGCGCCCTCTCCATCGCAACCCTGGCGGCCGTGGCCTCCGCGCTCATCATCGGTTGCGACAGCCGCAAGCCCACCGGCGAGGCCGCGGCCGGCAAGCCCGACGCCGCCGCGCCCGCCGCGGCGGCCGGTACCCCGGAGGTCCGCAAGGCCGTCGCGCCCCCGGCCGACGATCGCTTCGCGGCCCAGATCGCCGCGAATTTGCCCCGGGTGCCCGACCCGGCGATCCAGGTCCCGGAGAGCGGCGGCGCGGGCGCCGAGCTCGACAATGCCACCTTCCGCGATCGCACCATCGCATTTGTCCGCCAGGTCGCCGCGGGCGGCGACAAGGTGGCGTGCGATCTGTCCCTGTCGTCCAAACGCCCTTTCCGCGCCGTGGTGATGGGGTTCCAGGAAGGGAAGCAGATCGCCCGCGCGGAGGCGTCGGACGCGGGGCTCTGCGTCGCGCTCAAGGAGGCGACGCGGCGGGCCGTGGCCGCGGCGGGGGGCGCGCGCGAGGCGCTCGCCGGCGCGCGGCTCGTCGTGGAGCTGCCGGATCATCATGAGTCGATGGTCGAGAGCGTCGAGCGGAAGGGGAAGGGCGTCGAGCTCACCCAGGGGCTCGTGCCGGTCCGCGCCCTCGACAAGGCCCTTCTCGCGAAGCGCATCGAGGACGGCAAAGGCTATCTGCTACGCGTCATCGACCCGCTGCACAAGGGGGTTCACAAGTACTATCACGCCCCTCAGGACCGGTTCGAGGACGAGCTCCACACGATCTACACCGCCTCCACGGCGCTGACCTTGCTGAAGCTGCACGCCTACAAGCCCGACGAGCGCCTGCTCCGCCAGGCGACCGAGGCCGCCGGCTTCATGATGGGCATGCAGAGCCGCGAGGTGCGCGATCGGACGGCCGGCGCCTTCTTCTACGCGTTCGATCTGGAGCGCAAGCGGCCCGAGCGCCGGCTGGTCGTCGGCACGGCGTCGAAGTCGATCTTCACGCTGATCGAGCTCCACGGCGTCACGAAGGAGAAGAAGTACCTCGAGTCCGCCGTGATCGCGGCCGACTGGCTGATCTCGATGCAGCGGCCCGACGGCAGCGTGCGCTCGGCCCTGGCCGGACAAGAGGGCGGCACATGGAAGGTCCAGGGCAAGGAGTCGACGCTCTACACGGGGCAGGTCCTGTCCGCGCTGTCGCGCACCTACCGGGCCACGAACAACAAGAAATACCTCGACGCCGCGGCCCAGACAGCGGACCTCCTGCTCGCCAGGATCGCCAAGCAGGGCTGCTTCCTCGGCGACGATTACAGGAAGCCCAACCCGATCTCGAGCTCGTGGGCGGTCATGTCTTTGCTCGACTTCGTCAGGGCGAGCGGCGACCAGCGCATCGAGCAGACCGTCTTCCGCTGCGCCGACGATCTCGTGAAGCGGCAGTGGCGCAGGCCCGAGGACGCCTACCGCTACGGCCGCTGGCAGCGGTCGCTGTCGAGCAGCGGGAGCGGGTGGCTCGCCGAGGTGATGTCGGAGGTACACCACCACTGCCGGCAGACGGGCATGACGGGCTGCGACCGGTACAAGGACGCTGTGGTCGCGGCGATCCGGCAGATCTTGCAATATACCTACGGCCCCGAGAACTCCTTCATGGTGAAGAACCCACAGGCGGCCGCCGGCGGGGTGTTCTGGAGCGTCAGGGATCGCTACGTGCGCACCGACTCGGTGTGCCACGCGATGAACGCATACCTCAACATGATCGGCGAGCTCGGCGACGGCCCGCTGCTCGCGCTGCCCGAGCGGCCCCTCGCCGAGCGGATGGCGCTCGCGGCGGAGTCGGCGAGCGCGGGCGCGGCGGATGCCGGGCCCGCCGAGGAGGACGGCGAGGAGAGCGACGAGGCCGCAGCAGGTCAGTCCGGGCCGAAGGACGAGGCGTCGGACGACTGATGAAAGCGCGCGCCGGCGGGCCGGCGGCGCTCTGGACCACGCGACCGCGACCCCGCGTGCCTCTCCGGGCCGAGCGCTGGAGATCCCAGGGATGAGCTCGCGGAGAGCTCCACTCCTGCGGTCGAAACCGGACAGGGCCGGCGCGGGGTGGTGTATATGGATCCGGCGTGATCGACCCGACCGGGGGCACGGCAGGAGGTCAAGATGCCGATGAGCAACAGCGACGTGGACAGTGGGACCAGCGCTCTTCTCGACGCGAAAGAGGCCGGCGCGAAAGAGGCCGGCGCGAAAGAGGCCGGCGCGAACGAGGCTCCGCGGGGGGGCCGCGCGGGCGCTGAAGGGGCGGCGGAGCCCATGAAGATGGCCTCCGCGTCCTCCACGGCGGGCTCGACCGACGTCGCTTTTGCCGAGGCCCTGTCCGCGCTCCGCGCGAGCCTCGGCACAGAGCCGGACCAGCTTTTTCTGAGCTACACCGAGGGCCACGATCTCGGCGAGCTCGCGCGCGCCACGGCGGCACTTCCGCCCTCGGTGCGCGTCCACGGATCGAGCTCCTGTCTCTCGGTGATGACCGCCGCCGGGGTCCACGGCGCGCCGGGCCCCGGCCTGGCGCTGTTCGGCATCGCGGACGCGCAAGGGGCCTACGGCGCCGCGGTCGAGCCGATCGGCGAGTCGCCGCGCGCCGCCGCCACCCGCGCGGCGCGCCGCGCGATGGAGGACGCCGGCCGGGCGGGCAAGCCGCCGGCGCTGTTCTGGCTGACCGCGCCGCTCGGGGTGGAGGAGCAGGTCCTCTGCGGGATCGAGGACGCCGTCGGGGCCGATGTGCCGGTGTTCGGCGGCACGTCTGCGGCGGACTCGCTCGACGGGGCGCTGTCGCAGCTCGGGCGCGGGCAGGCGCATCGCGACGCGGTGCTGCTGTCGGCGTTGTACCCTTCCGGCGAGGTCGCCCATGCGTTCGGCTCCGGCTACGCGCCGACCGAGCACCGGGGCTGGGTCACGCGCTCGGAGGGGCGGCGGGTGCCCGAGATCGACGGGCAGCCGGCGGCGGAGGTGTACAACCGCTGGACCGGCGGCATGTTCGCCGCGCAGCTCGGCGGCGGATCGATCGCTGCGGAGAGCGCCCTCTGCCCGCTCGGACGGCCTTCCGGCTGGGCCGGCAAGGCCCCCCAGTTCCTGCTCATCCATCCGAACGCGGTGGACAAGGACAACGCGCTGACGTTCGGCGTGCACATCAACGAGGGGGACGAGCTCGCGCTCATGAAGGGGTCGAGAGGGGGCGTGCTCCATCGCATCCAGTCCGTGGCGGGCGCCGCGCTGGAGGCCACGCGGCCCTCGTTCCAGCCGCAGGGCGCGCTGGTGATCTTCTGCGCCGGGTGCATGCTCGCGGTGCGTGACGACATCGGCCGCGTCGTCCAGGGGATGACCGCCGCGCTGGGGACGACGCCGTTCCTCGGCACGTTCACGTTCGGGGAACAGGGATGCTTCGTCCGCGGCAAGAACCAGCACGCGAACCTGTCGATCGCCGTCGTCCTGTTCGGGCAATCGACCCAGAACGAGCCGTAAAGGGCGGCGGCTGTCGCGCTCTCCAGGAGAACCCCGATGTCGCAGGTGAAGGTTTACGGTATCAAGGACAGGCTCGACCCGGTGAAGGAGACCCTGTCGCGGGTGATCCACGCCTGCGTCATGGAGGCGCTGCAGCTCCCGCAGGACAAGCGGGCGCACCGCTTCTTCCCGATGGAGCGCGAGGACATGCTGGCGCCGGGCGGGCGCACCGACGCCTACACGATCATCGAGATCTCGATGATGACCGGGCGCAGCGTGGAGACGAAGAAGAAGCTCGTGCGGCTCCTGTTCGACAGGATCCGGGACGAGGTTGGCATCGACCACCAGGACATCGAGATCTGCATCTCGGAGTCGCCGCCCCACGACTGGGGGTTCCGCGGCATGCACGGCGACGAGGTCAAGCTGAGCTACAAGGTCAACCTGTAGTGTCCCGTCCCTCGACGTCGCGCCCGAGCCACGCGCGCGAGAGCTCGCCCACCCGCGGAGGCGGCCCCGCGCCATCAGGACCCGCGCCAGCGCGCCATGGGCTGGCCCCACGGTCGCCTCCATGGCGCCGATCTCGATAAGCTGGTGCGCGAGCTCCGTGAGCTCCTCCAGATGATCCGGCGCATCTGAGGGATCCCCTCATTTCGTCACGAAATGAGGGGATCCCTCAGATGGCATCCTGCAGACCATGACCGTCGACCAGATCGGTCCCGCCATCGGGTACGAGAGCAGCCGCCGGGGCTCCTCGTGGCGCCCCACGCGGTTCGCGAGGCCGCCTCCCGCCATGGCGCCGCCACCTGCCCGACGGCACGCGTCACCGGGAATCCCTTGATCTTTGCCACCTGAACCCCTGGTGCGCGATCTGCCATGAGCGCCGCGCATGGGAGACGCCGACATCACCTTGCGCCACCTCGCCCGAAGGCGCCCCGAGGACCTGGTGCGCGCCCTCGTCCCCGAGGGGTGCCCCATCGAGGTCCTCGGCTGGGTCGACAGCCAGGTCACCAACATCGAGCGCCGCCTCGATAAGGCTTTGCGCCTGCGGGTCGGCGGCGAGCCGCGGGTGCTGCACGTCGAGTTCTGCTTCACGCTCCGCGACGACGTCCCGGATCGCGTGTTCGAATACCTCGGCTTCCTCTTCGCCGCGCTCCGCCTCGAAGCCCCCGGTGAGCCGGTGCCGCCGATCGAGAGCGTCGCCGTGGTCCTGTCGGGCCGCAGGCGGCGGTTGCCGGCGACAGGCAAGCGCCGCATCGCCTGGCCGGGGCGGCCGTTCAGCGGCGCGCACTTCCGGGTCGACGCCGTCTACCAGCGCACGGTCTCCGAGCTCCGGTCGCGGGGCAGCGTGCTCTGGCTTGTGTTCACCCCGCTCGCGCGTAACGCGACCGCGGCGGCGCTGCGGGACATCGTCAGGGAGATCCATGCGGGGGCGGAGACCGCCGAGGAGCGGGCCGAGCTGTACACGGCGCTCCTGGTGATGGCGACCATCGATCCCTGGGGGCATAATCTGCTGAAGGAGCTCATCGTCATGGTGGAGGACAAGGAAGAGGGGCTGCTCCGGCGCACGCCGATCATCGGGGAGATGATCATCGAGGCCGAGCGACGAGGAGAGGAGCGCGGCGAGCGACGAGGAGAGGAGCGCGGCGAGCGACGAGGAGAGGAGCGCGGCGAGCGACGAGGAGAGGAGCGCGGCGAGCGACGAGGAGAGGAGCGCGGCGAGCAGAAGGCGATCGCGGAGCTGCTCGGTCGGCTCTTCGCGCGGCGGATCGGGCGACGACCGACGGCCGAAGAAGAGCGCTCGATCGTCGAGCGAGCCCGCGCGCTCGGTCCGGGCGAGGTCGAGGATGCCTTGCTCGATCTCGACGGCGAGGCGCTGATTCGCTGGCTTGCGGAGCCGATTCGCCCATCGTAGCTCCCGCAGGAGGATGGTTCTCCGCGCGCGGGAGCGCCGCTGCGGCTCGCGGCGCCCTTCAAGCTCCGCTTCACTCCAGCATCGTTCGATCTCCCCTGACGATGCCGAGGGCGAAGCCCTGGCTCAGCCCGACCGCGTGCGCCGCGCCGCGAGCGCCGCGTCGAGGGCCTCGGTCTCGCGCTCGACGAGCTCGACGTCCAGCTCCGGGGGCGCGGTCTTGCGGGCGCGCTTCTCGGCCTCGGCCATGCGCCTCGCGTCGTCGGGCGCCTCGACCCAGGGGTGGGTGAGGCGCTCCGGGCGCACAAGCGGCATGGAGGGCCGCGGCCCCGCGGTCGCCTGGCGCCCCTCCTCGGCCGCGATCTCCAGCAGGCTCTCGCGGCTGATGCTCACCAGCTCGAAGCGCAGCGCCTCGGGCATCGAGCCGGCGCGCGCCGGCTGCTGCAGGTCGGCCTCGATCGCCGCCAGGGTCTCGTGGCCCACCGACGCCATGCCCACCCGGATCTCGGGCAGCGACGGCAGGATGTCGGCGTCCGGCAGCGACGCGGAGGGCTGGGGCGAGGCCGCGGGCGGCGGGGGCGCGTCGTGGAGCATCACCGGGCGCGCCAGCGAGCGGGGCGGCCCGCCGTTGGCGAGGAGGACCAGGCCCGCGACGGCGCTGCGCCTGCTGGCCGGCGGCGACGGCGCGGCGCGCCTGGAGGGCGACGGCGGCCGCTCGCAGGAGGCCGCGACCGCGCAGGGGGACGGCGGCGGCTCGCGGACCTCGGCGACCGCGCGGCGCACCGAGGGAGGGGCCGCCTCGGTGCGCGGCCGCGAGGCCGAGGAGGGCGCCGCCTCGGTGCGCGGCCGCGAGGCCGAGGAGGGCGCCGCCTCGGTGCGCGGGCGCGAGCGGGTGCGCCGGTGCCCCTTGCGGACCGGCTGCGGCTCCGCCGGGGTGCCCTCGTCGATGGCGCGCAGGCCGCGCTCGATCGCGGGCAGCACGCCCTCCCGCTCCGCCCACGTGGGCATGACCACGCAGAGGATCACCTCCGCGGTCACACCGAAGTACAGGTCGACGGGCGCCGCGCCGCCGTACGGGACCAGGTCCTCGCGCGACAGCTCCACATGCCCGAGCCGGCCCCGGTCTCCGAGGCTCAGCGCAGCCTCGACGATCCGGCTGCGGCCCTCCTTGGACATGTCGCGCGGCGCTCGTCGGGTGACGAGCTGTCCCCGCCGGGTGATCACGAAGGCGAAGTCTGCTCCCGCAGCGACGTAGGTCCGGTCCGAGATCGCGTCGAGATCCACCACCTTCGCACCCTACACGATCCAGGGCGGCAGCGTCCGAGGATCGTGTCTATCCGGGGCCATCAGGCCCCGCACGAGCGAGAAATTGCCGGCGCTGGTTGGAAGATTGCCAGTAGGGCGCAATGCGCCGCGCGCTCCCTGCGGAGTCTCCACGGCGAACGCCGCTCGTGCATCTCCTGCGGAGCGCCTTGAAGATCGGCCGCAACCGCCATGGGCGGGCTCGCACATGCGTTGATGCCGGGCGCTCGATACCGGGTGTGAGCCCAGCCCGCGCGAGCGCGGGGCGGGTGATCGCAGGCCGTGCGTGGAGGCTCCGATACCTCGCCCCATCCCCGGATTCCCACCTGGGCTATGCTCCCGCCGTGCTCGCCATCGAAGCCGCCGCGCTCCGCAAGACCTACGCGGGTCTCTTCCGGCGGGAGGGCCAACAGGCCCTGGCCGGCCTCGATCTCGCCGTCCCCCGCGGCGCCGCGTTCGGCCTGCTCGGCCCCAACGGCGCTGGCAAGACCACCTTCATCAAGACCCTCCTCGGCGTCGTCCGTCCCACCTCCGGCGTCGTCCGCGTCCTCGGCGGCGCCCCCGAGGACCGCGCCGTCCGCGCCCGCATCGGCTATCTCCCCGAGCGCCTTCACCTCCCGCACGCCTGGACGCCGGTCGCCTTTCTCGCCAGCGTCGCCCGGCTCAAGCGCCTCTCGATGACCGAGGCCGCGCTCCTTCGGGATCTCGCCCGCGTCGGGCTCGGCGACAGCGTCCAGCGCCGCATCGGCGGCTTCTCCAAGGGCATGAAGCAGCGCCTCGGCCTCGCCGCGGCCCTCCTCGGCGCGCCCGACCTCCTCGTCCTCGACGAGCCCACCGACGGCATCGACCCCCTCGGCCGCGCCGAGATCCGCCGCCTCCTCACCGAGGAGCGCGCCCGCGGCGTCACCCTCTTCCTCAACTCGCACCTGCTCTCCGAGACCGAGCGCGTCTGCGACCGCATCGGCATCCTCGCCGGCGGCCGCCTCATCCGCGAAGGCGCCCTGGAGGCCCTCTGCGGCAGCGCCACGCGCTTCCGTGTCCGCTTCGCGCCCGGCTGCGATCCGGCCGCGCTCCTCCCGCTCGGCTTCGTCGCCCGCGACGCCGAGGGCGCCTTCACCTGCGACGCCGCGAGCCCCGAGGACCTCAACGCCCTGCTCGACCGCGCCCGCGCCCGGGGCGCCCTGCTCGTCGAGCTCGCCCGGGACATGCGCGACCTCGAGGACGTCCTCGCCGAGGCCCTCGGCGCGCGGGGAGGGCCCGAGGCCGCCGCCGCGGGCGGGGGTGGGCCCGGCGACGGACCGAGCGACGACCCCGGCGGCGGCGCCGGCCGCGCGCGTGCTCCCGCCCGCTCCGCCGGAGCTTCGCCGTGACGACCGTCCTCGCCGTCGCGCTCGACCTCATCCGCGAGGCGGCCTCGCGCAGGTGGTTCCTGGCCCTCGGCGCCGGCATCACCCTCCTGCTCGGCGTCGCCGGCCTCACCCTGCGCATGGACGTCGTCGACGGCGCCCTCGCCGCGACGCGCCTCTTCGGCCAGGTCGTCCCCACCGACATCCGGTCGGTCGACGTCGCCCTCCGGCCCATCTTCCGGGCGGCGGCGTATGTCATCTTCTACGGCGGCCTCGGCTTCGGCGTCCTCGCCTGCGCCGACTTCGCCCCGAGCCTGCTCGCGCCCGGCCGCATCGAGCACCTCCTCGCGCTCCCCGTCCAGCGCTGGGAGCTGCTCGCCGGCACCTTCCTGGGCGTGCTCGGCCTCGCCATGGCCGGCGCGCTCTACGGCGCGGGCGGCCTCACGCTCCTGCTCGCCGTGAAGACAGGCGTCTGGACCTTGCGCCCGGTCCTCGCCGCCCTGCTCGCGAGCGTCACCTTCGCCGCCCTCTACGGCGGCATGCTCGCGGCCGCCGTGTTCGCGCGCAGCGCCGCGCTCTCCGCCGCGACGGGCGGCGCCCTCTTCCTCGCGGGCATCGTCGCCGGCTACCGCGAGCGCCTCGCGACCTTCTTCGAGCCCGGCGCCCCCCGCGCGCTCTTCCGCGCCGTCACCTCGCTCCTGCCGCGCGTCTCCACGCTGGCCGACACCTCCGCCGATCTCGCCGCCTCGGCGCCCGTCGAGGCGCTCGACCTCGCGAGTCAGCTCGCCGGGATAGCCGTCTTCGGCCTCGCCGCCGTCGCCTTCGGCATCTGGCGATTCGAGCAGAAGGATTTTTGAGCACCATGCGTCATCGAGCCTGGCTCCTCGCTGCGGTCCTCCTCCTCGGCCTCGCCGCGTGGCTCATGGCGCGCGGCGACGACAAGGCCACGCCCGCGAAGAAGCCGCGCGTTGAGTTCCCGCGCGGCCCGCGCGGCCCCGAGGTCGAGCGCAGCCAGCGCCGCCGCACGCTGCCGCCGCCGCGGGAGGTGGACCCGAGCCAGGAGCAAAAGCCCAGGCGCGACCCGCTGCTGACGGCGCTGCCGACGGACAAGGCCACGTCGGCGGTCGTCTTCGAGGCGAGCGCCATCAAGGAGTCGCCGGCGGGCAAGCTCTGGCTCGACTGCTTGCTCGCCAAGATGGAGATGGATGGCTTCGAGGAGCTCGAGGGTGAGTTCGGGATCGACGTGCTCGAGGACATCGACCGGATCGCGGCGTCGTCGGGGGGCCTCGTGGTGATATCGGGACGACAGTCCCCGTCGGAGCGCCTGGACTCCCTGCGGGGGAGCGGCCGCGCGTACGGCGCGAGAGGTACGCTGTTCGAGGAGGAGGGCTTGCTTGTGTCCGGCAGCTGGGGTGACGGCCTCCTGTTCGTCGGCACGGACGTGCAGGCGATCGAGGCCGCGATCGACCGGCTCGAGGACAACGTGGCGCCTGCGCCGCCGGTGATCCCGGAGTGGGCGAGCTACGGGGATGCGTACGGGGTGCTCTCGGCCGACGATGTGGCGGCGCTCCTCGAGAGGAGCGCGCCGGACATCGCCGAGCGCCTGCGCGGCGCGGTGGGCCAGGTGGAGCTGCATGTCGACGCGTCGGAGGACGTCGCGATCGTGGCCGATGTGACGGGGCCCGTGGCGGCCGACGTGGACGATCTCGGCAAGACGCTCGGGACCGCGCTCTCGCTGGGCCGGCTGAAGGCGCAGGCGGACGGCGAGGAGCAGCTCGCCGAGCTGCTGGATCTGGCGCGGGTGAGCCCGCGCGAAGGCCGCTTCTCGCTGGATCTCGCGCTGCCGCTGCCGATGATCCAGAACGTGCTGGGCCGCTGCCGGGAGCGCCGGAAGGACGGCGGGGCGCCGGGCGAGGAGGGGACGGGAGGTGAGGGGGGAGAGGCGCGGTGAGGGCGCCCTGACGCCTGGGTCGCGATCCGGCGAGCCGGCGTTGTTCAGCTAGCGCGAGCGACCCGACCCCAGGTTGGGGTTGCCGCCATCCGCGCCCTACCTGTCCCCGACCGGCTCCGCGTGATCGAGCTCGTCGCGCACGAGGCGGCGAGCGACGTCCCTGCCGCAGAGGAGCCAGCTCGCTGTGGGGGCGTGACCTTGACCGAGCGGCATGGTCTTCTGCTGATCGCCGCCGACGCCACCGTGCCCGCCGATGCGTTCGATCATCGCCCTGATCGCGATGCACGGATGGATCGCATCCAGGGTGGTTCGTGAAGATCGCCTTCGATACGAGCGCGCTCGTCGCCGGACTGCACCGGGCGCACCCGCTTCATCGTGTCCTGGCATCGACCAGGGCTTCCTGGTGAGGATCGCATCGTTACAGAGGCTCGCCCGCGTCGGATCTTCCTCTGTCATGCGCCCGACGATCTCAAGCATGCAAGAGCGCTGTGCACACACCTGAGCGTGCTCCGCCGACAGGGGCTTATCGAAACCTTTCGAAACCTTTCGCGCCGAAGACCTGCTCCCGGGTAGCGCGATTGCGGATGCGCCCGCCGAACGCCTGGAGCGACAATCTGGTTGAAGCCGCTTGAAAAGAGCGAAATTTGAGCCGCCAAGGCGCCAAGGACGCCAAGGCTTGGTTCTCTTCTTGGCGTCCTTGGCGCCTTGGCGGTTCATTTCTCGCTCGATCAACGTGAATGATAGCGTCGTCCTCGCCGACGTTCAGCCAGGGCGACGCGCGATGGATGGATGATGGAGTGGAATCCAGGGTAGCCGCGCGAGAAACAGCTACTCCACGGTGGGCTCCAGCAGGGGCTCGCCGCCCGGCGCGCCCGGCTCCGTGCTCGCGCCGTCGCCGTCGCCATTGCCCGCGTTGTTCTTCCCCGCCTTCGGCTTGCGCCCGCCGCCCTGCGCGAACAGCGACGGCGCGATCGCGTCGGCGTCGTCCTCCTTCCAGCGCAGGTACGACACCGCGCGTCGGCACGCATCGTAGGCGTTCACGAGCAGCGTGAACGCCCGCGCCCGTCGCTCGGCCGCGTCACCTGCCTTCGGCGCCGGCAGGCCCGGCTGCTGGCGGGCCCCCAGCGCGACGAGCAGCTCCGGCCCGAGCTGGGAGGCGCGCTCCACGTCTCTCCACTCGACCGTGGTCCTGTTCTTCACGGCGTCCCATCCCTCGCTGAAGAGCGCCGCGAGCGCCACGAGGTCGTTGGCGGTGTCGAGGTGCCCCTGGCCTCTGCGGATCTCGGCCACCCGCGGCGCGTCGACGATCCCCTTGTGCGCCAGCGCCTCCGCCGCGACGAGCAGGTCCTCGCGCAGCGGCGCCGCCTCGTCGAGGAGCCGCTTGAGCGCGTCCTGCCCGACCGAGGCGGGCAGCGCGAGCAGGTGCGCATACCAGGCGGCGAGCGCGTACGTCTGGAGCTTGTCGAGCTGGCTCAGAGGGTGCCTGGGGAGCTCCTCCACGAACCGCGGGCGCAGCGCGTGAAGGTGCGGGACGGCCCCGATGGCCACGGAGACGGCGCGCGGAATATCGACGTTGATCGGCACCACCTCGCCGACGTCGTCGAGCTCGGGCTCGACGAGCGTGAACGCCTTGGCCGCTTCGCTCGGCGCGCCAGGCCTGGCGGGTACAGATTTCTTCGTGCTCGGCTTGGATCTCGGCATCAGCTTCTCCCTCGCAAGGTGAGCGGGCACCCGTCGATGCAGTGATGAACCACAGCGGACGGGTGGTATCGCGATCGCCCTCAGACGATGCCTCAGGAGGAATCAACAGCCATGCCAGCGCGACGAGGTCTGCTGTCGATGTCCGGCAGCGGATGAGGCTGGAACAGCTCGGCATCGCCGAGACGTACGCGGGCGGAGGGGGGCGCGGGACGCGACGCGCCTTGCGCTGCTGCGCAAGCGCTTGCGCGCAACGGCTTGCGGTCGCACCGACCCGCGCGCGCGCCTGCGATGACGGTGGTGGAGGGCGGTAGAGCCGCCTCCGGACCATCGACTGGGGCCTGGAGGGGCGGTTGAACCGCCATCGGAGCACCGATCTCGGCGCCGGAGGGGCGGTTGAACCGCCTCCGGAGCACCGATCGGGGTCTTGGATGAGCGGTCGAACCGCCATCGGAGCACCGATCTCGGCGCCGGAGAGGCGACCTAACCGCCATCGGAGCACCGATCTCGGCGCCGGAGAGGCGGTCTTACCGCCTTCGGAGCGCCGTCACCGCATGCGCACGCGCGGCTCGGTGCGAGCGCGCGCCCCCCCGCCGTCCCCCTGGCGCGCCCCGACGCGGAGCGCTAGCCTGCTTACCTGGGTGCGCAGGGGCGCCCTCCCCGCCGGAAAGAAGCCTTTCACCCTGCACGCGACGAACGCGGGTCACCTCGCACCGTCATGACCACGTCGACATCCTCGGGCCGAGGGAGCGGGCAGCGGCCGATTCGAGAGGAGACGTCCATGATGGATCCCGTTCGCGAGCTGAAGATCCGCGCCGAGCTGCTGCACAAGCGGCTCGCGTCGAACGACGCCGGGGCGCTGGCGCGCCTGCGCGCGCTGCCCGAGCTCGGACGCGCCGACGAGGCCGCGCTCGCCGCGGCCGTTCCCGGGTTGCGCCGGAAGCACTGCCTCGCTGTGGTCGCGCGCGAGTGCGGCTTCTCGAGCTGGGAGCGCGCCCGTCTCGCCCTCGCCGGAGAGCCCGGCGCGCCCGAGCTCGGGACATTGCTCTACGGAGGGCATGGCGGCGTGCTGCACCACTGGTTCGCGACCCACGACGAGGCGCTCGCCCACGTCGCGGCGCTCCCCGAGGCGCCGCGCAGCTATCTTCTCACGTACAAGCACCACTTCTTCGTCGCCGATCGCGCGTTCGTCGCGTCGCTCGGGCTCGACCCCGACGACCCGGACTGGCAGGCGATCGGATGGGACTGGGCACAGCCCGCCGACCTCGCCGCGCGGAGCCGCCTCTACGCGAAGCGGCTCGCCTCGACGCGGGGGATGGCATGAGCGCCCCGGAGATGCACCCGGACCTCACCGCCGCGCTCGAGGCCGCGTTCCCTGGGCGCCCAGTCGAGGATGTGACCTCGCTCTCGGGCGGGTTCTCCGGCGCCGCGCTGCTCGCGTTCGTCGTCGACGGCGCGCCGTACGTCGCGAAGCGCTTCGCGCTCGATCCGAGCGATCCGGAGCGGGTCGCGCGCGAGATCGCGTGCATGCGCATCGCGTCCGAGCGCGGCGTCGCCCCGCGCCTGCACCACGCGGACGCGCGGACGGGCGTGACGATCATGGACCGCATCGCGGGGACGCCGCTCCGCCCGACGGGCGACCCGACGCTGCTCGAGCGGATCGCGACGACGTTGCGGCGGCTCCACGACGGTCCGCCGTTCCCGCGCAGCCCGTCGCGCATGGACTTCCTGCGCTCCCTCGACGCGCGGTGCGCCGCGCTCGCAGGCGTGGGCCTCCCGGCGGAGCTCGTCCGCGCCGTCGACGAGCTCGAGCGGGTGAGCGCGCCCCACGCGCACGCGGCCCCGTGTCACCGCGACCTCAACCCGAACAACGTGCTCGTGACGACCGACCGCGTGTACCTCGTCGACTGGACCACCGCAGGTGCGGGCGATCCGTTCGTCGATCTCGCGCAGCTCGGCATCTTCGCGTACCCGCGGCCCGAGCAGCGCGAGGCCCTGCTCGGGGCGTACCTCGGAAGGCCCGCGGGCGACGAGGACCTCGCGCGGGCGCGCATCGGGCGCGCCATCGCTCTCGCCTTCTACGCCGCGAGCTTCTTCTTCGCGGGAGCCCGCCTCGGCGGGCCGACTCCCGCGGACGAGGAGCCCCGCCCGCTCGCGGAGGTCCTCGCCGCGTTCGGCGCCGCGCCGGAGCGCACACACCCCGGCACCGTCGCCGCCGCCCTCCTGCGCGAGATGCGCCGGGAAGCACAGGACGTCTTGCGCGGTCGGCCGTGACGCCCCGCTGAAGGCGGGGGCGCGGGCGCCCGGACGCGACCGCGGATCGTCTCGGTCCTGCGCAGAGCCGACGCGGCCGGGCGCCCAGGCCAGCCGGGCTCGACTCGGTTGCTGTGCGGCAGGACAGCAATGCTCCCAGCCGACCCCGAGGCCGCTCGACGTCACGCCCAGGGGCGAGCTCGCCGTTGGCCTGGAGTCGCCGCTTGACGCGTGAGCGGCAGGTCCGCATCCTCGCGCCCCATGAGCTACATCGACGGCTTCGTCACTCCGGTACCCGCGGGCAAGAAGGCAGCCTAGCGCGAGCTCTGCGCGAAAGCCGGCCAGATCTTCAAGGAGTATGGTGCGACGCGCACTCGTCGAGTGCTGGGGCGACGACGTCCCCGACGGCAAGATCACCGACTTCAAGGGCGCAGTGAAGGCCGAGGCAGGCGAGACAATCGTGTTCTCCTGGATCGTGTGGCCATCGAAGGAGGTGCGCGACCGGGCGAACGAGAAGATGCAGAACGACCCGCGCATGAAGATGACAGAAGACGTGCCGTTCGACCCCAAGCGCATGACCCTTCATGGCCATCAGCGCCGGCCCGCTCGACCCGTTCAACCACGCCATCAACACGCTGAGCGCCGGCGCAGGGGCACGCCGCCGCCGGCGCTTCCCCACCAGCGCGGATGTGAGTGAACGCTGTAAGCACGGAAACCTGCGCAAAGGAGCCTCGCAGCTCTGGTTGCGACAAGGAGCGCGCTGGAGGGGCGTCGCGCGCGCGATGTGCGGCAGGCGGCGACCGCCCTCGCCGGCAGCGCGCGCGCCAGGCCGCTTCGAGCGCCACGCACCGTGCTTCTTTGATATACAGTCCAGGATAGAACCGAGGGCACGGATGAGCGGTGATTCGAATTACAGTGATGTGGTTGCGGAGAACCAGCGCCTGAGGCAGCGCATCCGCGAGCTGGAGCAGGCGGACGAGGAGCGGGAGCGCCTCCTCGTTGCGCTGCGCCGCAGCGAGGAGCATGTGCGCCTTTTTGTCACCTACACGCCGGCCGCGTTCGCCATGTTCGATCGAGATATGCGCTACGTCCTGGCCAGTCAGCGTTACGGGGCAGATTTCGGCATGGACAGTCGAGATCTCATCGGTCGGAGCCATTATGAGATCTTCCCCGAGATCCCCGGGCACTGGAAGGCGATCCACCAGCGCTGCCTCGCGGGGGCCTCGGAAGGGAATGATGAGGAGCCCTTCCCGCGGGCCGACGGACACGTCGAGTGGGGGAGCTGGAAGATCTTCCCGTGGCACACGGCGACCGGCGAGATCGGCGGGATCATGCTGTTCACGGAGGTGATCACCAAGCGAAAGCAGCTCGAGGACACGCTCCGGATGCAGGCGAAGACGCTCATGGAGCTGTCGGCGCCCATCGTGCCCATCAGCCAGGGCGTCCTCGTGCTGCCGCTGGTGGGCGTGCTGGACGCGGGGCGGGCGCAGCAGATGATGGAGAACCTGCTGGGCAAGGTGGTCGAGCGGCAAGCGCGGGTGGCGATCATCGACGTCACGGGCGTGCCGCACATCGACACGGGCTCGGCGAACGCCCTGCTGCAAGTGGCGCGGGCGGTCCGGCTGCTCGGGGCGCAGGTCGTCCTGACCGGCATCCGGCCCGAGGTGTCCCAGGCCATCGTCGGCCTCGACATCGACCTCGCCGGCATCGTGACCCGCCGCGATCTCCAGAGCGGGATCGCGTTCGCGGCCACGGCGAGCCCGGGAGCACCGTCGCCGTCGCCGCGATGAGACGTACCCGGCCTCGCCGCAGCGGCGGAGGCCGGCGCGGCTCAGGAGCGCGACGCGGGTGTCGGCCGGGGGCGAGCCGGCGTGCTCGGCACGGCACCTGACCACGCCGAGAGGGTGGTGACCGGCCAGGTTCCGCTCGTCGCCCGAGCCCACATCCCCGCGGCGCATCGGGGCCACGCAGAAACCGAAATGGACGCATCGATCGGCGCGGAATCAATCAATCCTTCACCGTTGCGCCTGCCTCACAGCAACCCGGTTGACGCTCGGCGATCGGGCTCCAGAGGGACACAATGAAACGCACGAAAGAGCATGCAGGACCGAGCAAACAGGCGGAGCAGCAGGTGGGCGGCGAGCAGCAGGAGCCGGGAGCGCCGACGCGGCATCTGAACGACGACAAGACGACGCAGGGAGCGAGCGATATCGAGAAGATCGCGCGCCAGCAGGGCGCCTCGCAGCGGGGGTACACGGCGGACGGACCGCACGAAGATCGACCAGCGCAGTTCGACCCGGCGCACCCGGGTGGGCGGCCCGAGGGCGATCCGCGCCGCTGACGCGGATGGCAGAGGCCGCGGCACCCGCGCGCGGCGTGATGGCCGCGGTGAGGGGGCGCGTCGCGCGATGGCCGCGACGTCGGCGATTCGAGCGAGCGGGCTACTGCGGCGGGGCTTCACAGGCCCGCCGCGTCACCTCGTGGCGGTAGTCGAACATCCGCTCCAGCTTGCGCCGGACGAAGCGAGCGCCGCCGAGCCGGCCAATGAGTCCGAGCGGGAGCTCGTACTCCACGCGATCGGTGAGCGTGCAGCCGCCCGAACCGTCGGGATCCATGCGGTGGGTGTGGACCCAGCGCTTGAAGGGCCCGCTGCGCTGCGTGTCCTGGAACATCCGGCCCTGCTCGTACTGCGTGTGCTCCGCGACCCAGCGCACCGGGACGGGGCCGATGCGCGCCTCCAGGACCACGCGCGCGCCGACCAGGATGCCGCCGGCCTTCTCCAGGACCCGCGCCCGCTCCCAGGGGGGCGTGAGCCGCTCCAGGGCGTCGGGCTCCTCGTGGAAGGCGAAGACCCGCTCGGGGGGCGCGGCGATGCGCGTGCGCTTCTCGAAGATCGGCATGGCGCGACCATGGATCGCGGCCTGCCGGCGCGCCCGCGCCCCGCCGCCGCCTCGGGCGACGGCGCGCCGATCGCGCGGGTCCTCGGGATCGGCCGCTCGGGCGACGCGGTGCGCTCGCGGTGGCCTGCGCGCTCGGGTGCCCGGCGCGTTCATGCATCAGCGACGTCCTGAGCGCCCGCGAGAAGGGGTGGGGGACGCCGGCCGGCGAGGTGGCCGGCGCCGCCGGGCCCGCCTGCGTGGCGGCTGGCGTGCTCCACGCCAGCCGCCACGCAGGCGAGCGGCACCGCGATTCTCACGGCTTCTTCGCTGCAGGGGGAGCCGCCGGCGGCGCGGCGGGCTTGCCGGCCTGGGGCGCGGCGGGCTTGCCGGCCTGGGGCGCGGCGGGCTTGCCGGCCTGGGGCGCGGCGGGCTTGCCGGCCGCCGGCTGTCCGGCCTTCACGCCCGGCGCCTTCTGGACGGTGACCTCACCGAGCTGCAACGCCGGGAGCTGCTCTCCGAGGGCGCCGGCGTCGCCCACCAGGACGACCCGGAGCTGCTCGGGCACGAGGTACTTCTGCGCGACCCGCTGCACGTCCGCGGGCGTGATCCGCTGGAGCCTCGCCGGCCGCGTTCCGAACTCGTCGAGCGGCAGATCGTAGACAGCGAGGCTCGCGACCGTCGACGCTGTCGCGCCTGCCGTCTCGAAGCGGGCCGGCAGCTGGCGGATGAGGTTCGCCTTGGCGTCCGCGAGCTCCTCGATCGTGACCGGCTCCCTCCGCATCCGCTCGAGCTCGGCGAGGATCTCCTTCACGGCGGGGCCGGTGTTCTCCCGCACGATGGCGCCGCCCGCGGAGAACGGGCCCGCGCCGTGGCGCATGTCGAAGCCGGAGCGCGCGCCGTAGGTGTAGGCGTGCTTCTCGCGCAGGTTCAGGTTGAGCCGGCTCGAGAACTGCCCGCCGAGGAGGGTGTTCATCACGAGGAGCGCGTCGTAGTCCTTCGTCGCGCGCGGCACGCCCGGCAGCGTCACCGTCACGGTCGACTGCGTGAGCCCGGGCCGATCGACCAGCACGATGCGCGGCGCGCCCGCCGCGATCGCCGGCGGCTCGGCGGGGAGCTCCGCCTTCGCCGGGACGGGCGGCGCGCCGATCGGGCCCTTCCAGGCGCCGAAGACCCGCTCCACCTCCTTCACCGCGTCGGCCTTGGTGATGTTCCCGGCGATGGCGACGGTCGTCAGCTCCGGCCGGAACTGCGCGGCGTGGAACCTCGCGAGGACGCCCGCCGTGATCTTCTTCAGCGCCGCCTCGGTCCCGAGCAGCGGCGTGCTGTAAGGGTGGCCCTCGGGGTAGAGGACCAGGCCCTGGGTGATGGAGAGGAGCGACGCGGGCCGGTCGTTCATCTCGGCGAGCTGGGTGATGCGGCGCGACCGCTCGCGCTCGATCTCGGCCGGCGCGAACGCCGGGTTCATGTACGCGTCGCCGAGCAGCGTGAGCATCTCGCCGAACCGCGGCGTCACGCTCTGGCCCTGCACGCCGCCGCCGTCGAAGTCGACCCCGGACGAGAAGTTCGCGCCGAGCTTGCCGAGCGCGTCGCTGAACTGGAGCGCGGTGCGGGTCCTGGTGCCCTGCGTGAGCATCGCGCCCGCGAACGCGCCGACGCCCGGATCGGCCTGGTCGGCGCCGCGGACGGTGGTCACGTCCACCGCCACGATCGGCAGCTCGTGCCGCTCCACGACGAGGACGCGGATCCCGTTCGCGAGCTTCGCCTCCTCGATCCGCGGCGGCACGAAGACCACCTCCGGCCCGGGGGGCGGCGACGATTTCCGGAAAGTGTCCGCCGGCGCGGGCGGCGGCGCCGCGGCGGGGGGCGGCGCGGACGGCGCCTTGGCGGTCGCGGCGGGCGGCGCCGGCGGGTTCGAGGCGCAGGCGGCGAGCGCCGCGGCGGCGAGCGAGACGGAGAGGATTCGTTTCATGCGCATGGCTCAACCCCCCTTCGGCGCGGCCGTGCCGGCCGCGGTCTGCTTCACGAGGCGCCCGGCCTTCGGGGCGCCCGGCTTCGGCGTGACGAGGGCGATCACGCGCCTGCCCCGGGGCAGGAGCTCCGCGGTCGCCTTCTGCAGGTCGGCGGCCGTGACCCCCTCGTACCTGGCCACGTCCTTCGGGAAGTACCCCGGATCGCCGGCGAGCTGGTTGTAGTTGTTGATGGCGTTCGCGCGCGCGGTCACCCGCTCCATGCTGAAGATCAGATCCGAGAGCAGCTTCGCCCGGGCCCGCTCGTGCTCGTCCTGCGTCGGCGGCGCCTTGCGCAGCTTCTCGAGCTCGGCGTCGATCAGCTTCAGCGCCTGCTCGGGCGACTTGCCCTTCTTCAGCGTGGCCGTGATCTGGAAGGTGCTGGCGAGCTGGCTCGACGCCTGGCCCGCGAACACGTCCTGCGCGATCTGGAGATCGTAGACGAGCTTCTTGTAGAGCCGGCTCGTCTTGCCCGAGGCAAGGACGTTGGCGACGAGGTCGAGCTCGGCGTCGCCGGGCGCGAAGCCCGGCGGCGTCACCCAGCTGATCGTCACGCGGGGCAGCTCCACGTCCGCCTCGATCTCGAGGCGCTTCTCGGTCGCGAGGTCGCCGGGGTCGGGCTTCGACACGACGGGCGGCGGGGCGCCCTTCGCGATGGGGCCGAAGTACTTCTGGATGAGCTCCTTCGCGCTGTCCCGCGCGATGTCGCCCGCCACGACGAGGGTCGCGTTGTTCGGCACGTAGAACGTCCGGAAGAAGGCCTGGACGTCCTGCATCCGCGCGGCGTCGAGGTCCTCGGGCGTGCCGATGGTCAGCAGGTGGTAGGGGTGGCTCTCCGGGAACAGGGCCGCGCGGAGGAACTGCGGCACGAGGCCGTAGGGCGCGTTCTCGTAGTTCTGGCGGCGCTCGTTCTTCACGACGTTGCGCTGGCTCGCGAACGTCTCCTCGTTCGCGTGGTCGAGCAGCCACCCCATCCGGTCGCTCTCCAGCCAGAGCGCGAGCGCGAGCTCGTTGGCCGGGACGGTCTCGAAGTAGTTCGTGCGGTCGGCGTTGGTGGTCCCGTTGCGTTCGCTCGCGCCGGCCCGCTCCAGGTACTTGAAGAACATGTCCTCGCCGACATGCTTCGAGCCCTGGAACATGATGTGCTCGAAGAGGTGCGCGAAGCCGTTCTTGCCGCCCGGCTCGTCCTTGGAGCCGACGTGGTACCAGACGTTGACGGCCACGACGGGCGTGCGGCGATCCTCGTGCAGGATCACCTCGAGCCCGTTCTGGAGCGTGTACTTCTCGACCGGGATCATGACGCTCACGCTGGTCGTGGCCGGCGCTGACGCGGCCGGGGGCGCCGCGGCCGGGGGCGCCGCGGCCGGGGGTGCGGCGTAGGCGGGCAACGTCAGGCCGAGCGCGGCGACGAGCGCGCTCGACAGGGACGAGAGCGCCCGGAGGCGCCTCCGTTCGGACGGATGGTTGGCTCGCATGGCGCGGTTCTACCGCAGATCGCCCAAGGTCGAGCGCAAACTTCGCTCGTGGAGAGGGGGCGGAGCGCCGCCGCGGGGGTCACGCGCTTGCGGCGCGCTCCCTCAGCGCAATGGCGTGACGAAGAGCTGGTACGGACCGAAATCCACCGGCGTGCGTCCGCTCACGGTGATGGAGCCGAGGCCCCCTCCCGGGCGCATCCCGAAGATCGAGGCGTTTGCGCCCTCGGGCGTACCCGCGCACGCGTTGAGCGCGCTGGAGCACTGGACGTTGACCGGATTGCAGGCATCGTCCGCGGTCTTCAGCGTCATCGGGAAGTCCGTCAGGCCGCACGAGGACACAAGGATGGGGACCCCCGGGCACACGGGGACATAGAACGGCTGCTCGGGGCTGCTCGGACCGCACACGGCCGCGGGAGGGATCGGCGCCCGGGTTGTGTCGCCGCTGACGAGGCCGCTGCCCGCGATGACCCCGGCCCCCTCCCCGAGGCACGACGGGCGCTGGAACCGGAGGCGCACCCTGCCGCGATCCCCGGGCCTCACGGCCTTGACCACCACCGTGTAGGTCCCGGCCGGGAGCTTGGCCGCGTAGTGCGCGCCCAGCGCGACGCCGCCGCAGCTGCGGGCCGCGCAGCCGATGGGGGCGCCGCCGCACCCGTCGCCCTCGAGCACCGCGAGCACCGTGTCGAGCTCCGATTCCAGGGTCCCGAGGTACACGACCTGCTCGGACGGCAGCGTGAACCGGAAGAACACCTCGCCGCCCTCGCCGCCGCACGAGAGCGCCACGTCCGGCGTGTTCTCCGCGGTGATCTCCGCCGTGTAATCCGCCGAGTCCGAGAGCTCCCCCGGCGTCTCGCAGCTGTCGGCGCCCGGGATCGGGGCGCACCCGTCGTCCGGGACCCCGTTGCAGTCCTCGTCGAGCCCGTTGCCGCACACCTCGGGCAACGGGAAGCTGCACGTGCTGCCCCCGCATCCGTTGTCGGCGATCCCGTCGCAGTCCTGGTCCACGAAGTCACCGCAGATCTCCGGCTCGAAAACGCAGGGCGCGAACGCCGGGACGTGGACGGGCACCTCGACCACGTTGTTCTCGATCGACTGCTCGGCGACCGCGCCGGTCGGGTTGACGGCGACGCGGAGGATGTAATTCCCCTCGGGTACGTCCGTCACGTCGATCCACTGGCACGGCGTGCCGACGCTGTAGATGTCCGCCCACCCCGCGCTCAGGAAGTTGCACCCCGTGCCCCCCGAGGTCGGCAAGCCCGGCGTCGCCGGGGACTCGAAATCGAGAGGCTCCATGTCCGTCAGGCAGAACGCCTGCTTGTGGCCCTGCGAGACGACCTCGCCGTCCGCGTCGAGCAGCCGGTAATCGGTGAACTCCCTGAAATGGAAGTGCCCGTGGCATTGCGCGTACTCGAAGAGCGGGCTGTCGAACTCGGGGCCCGGGTCGAGGTGGCCGGGCCCTGCGTTCTCGATGCGCCCCTCGAAGTGGAGGAGGTGCCGCCTGCCGGGGCCGCCGATGCACCCTTCCATGATCTCGCAGGCATCCGCGGGGAACGTCTGGTACGCGAACTGGACCGTGTCGACGATGCGCTCCCTGTCCGGGCGCAGGTCGGGCACCATGCAGACGCCGGCCGAGCACGCGTGGCCGTACGGACAGCACGCGCCGCCGCACATCGCGCCGTCGCAGGCGGGGTAGTCGACGGAGAGGACGAGGGTGTTGTTGTCGAAGCTCGCCTCCGCGAGGGTCCGGTTCGGGTTGACGGTGATCTCGAGCTCGTAGAGCCCGGCCGCCACGCCGGTCACGTCGAGAGCGTTGCAGGCGACGGTGCCGGGCTGCTCGACGCGGTCCCCGGGGCCGAGGCCCTGCGCATTGCAGCTGTACCGGCCGCCCCGCATCGCGACGCAGCGCGCGTCGAGCTCGCCCTCGGCGACCGTCGCCTCGCCCTGCTTGAGGCGCGCGCGGAAGAAGCGCGGGACGACGTAGCTGTCCTCGCAGAAATTCGGCTCGAACACGGCGCTCTCCGAGGGCACGCCGAGGTCGAGCGGCACGTCGCCGGCGTTCCTGAGCGAGACGTTGAAGCGCATGAGCGCCCGCCGGCCGCTCGCGCCGACGCAGCCGTGCAACAGCTCGCACGCGTCCTCGCCCACGCTGATCGAGGCGAAGGTGACGGGCTCTCCGCGCTGCGTGGGCTCGAGCACGAGGTCTGCCGCCGCGCAGGCGCCGTCCACGCACGCGGCGCCGGGGCTGCAGCACCCCGTGTCACCGCAGGCGCGCGCCTCCTCGCACCCGGCAGCGCAGCCCGACGGCTTGCCCTCCGCGTCGATCTGGCACCGCGACCCTTCGGGGCACACGACGTCCGAGCCAGCGCACCGGACGCCCCCGGCTCCGCCGCTCCCGCCGCCGGCGCCGCTGGCTCCTGCTCCGCTCCCGCCCTCTCCCGTGCTGCCGCCTCCTCCCGTGCCCGAGGGCGGCTCGGTCCGCCCGTCGTCGCAGGCGGCGGTCGCCAGAAGCCATGATCCCATCAACAGCGCTTTGACGAACTTCTTCATGTACACCCGGGTCGGGAGGGCCGATGAGCGGCGCGAGCCGGGCGGCGTACGCTGCTGCGGCTGGCCGCCAAGCAAGCTGCGTATCGTAGGGGTGCGCGCGGCCTGGGGCAGCAAGTTTCACCTCGCCATCCGCGGGGCGTATACTCTCGCCGACATGGCCCTTGTCGTCGTCATCACCGGTGCATCCAGCGGAATCGGTCGGTCGCTCGCGTTCTCCTGGGCGAAGCGCGGGGCGAGCGTGGTGCTGAGCGCGCGCGGGCACGAGGCGCTCGAGCGGGTCGCCGCCGAGGTGCGCGCGGCGGGCGGCGACGCCCTCGCCGTGGCCGGCGACGTGACCGTCGAGGAGGACCGCAGGGCGCTCTGCGAGCGGACGCTCGGCGCGTACGGCCGGCTGGACGTGCTGGTGAACAACGCCGGGCGCGGCTACTACGCGCCCTCGCTGGAGATCGACCCCGCCGAGCTCGAGGCGATCTACCGGCTCAACGTCGTCGCGCCCGTGCGCCTCGCGCAGCTCGCGATCGAGCCCCTCTCGGCCGCGAAGGGCACGATCGTCATGGTCTCGTCGATCGCCGGGATCGTCGCCGCGCCGCGGATGGGCGCGTACGCCTCGTCGAAGTTCGCGCTGGAGGCGCTCGCGATGTCGCTCCGCGCGGAGCTCGCGTCGCGCGGCGTGCGGGTGCTCGTTGTGCGTCCGGGCCCTGTCGCGACCCCGTTCCACGCGAACGCCGTGGTGACCGACGACAACGTCGGTTACCGCCCGCCGGGCCACAAGCCGCAGAGCCCCGAGGCGGTCGCCGAGGGGATCGTGCGCGCCGTCGAGGCGGGCCGGGACGTCCTGGAGACGAGCCTCTTCGTGAAGACGGCGAGCCTCGCTGCCCGCGTGGCGCCCGGCCCCGTGCGCTGGTTCACGAAGCGGATGGCGCGCCGCTCGGGGCTCTGAGCGAGGCGCGCCCCGTCCGCACCCGGAGCGCCGTGGAGACCGTGATTCGCCGCGCTACCGCAGGATCTCCTCGAGCAGCGCGTTCGGCTCGCCGCGGCGATCCTCGCCGAACGACGAGATGCCCAGGCCGTAGTACTGGTTCATGATGGTGAACCACAGATCGCGGAGCTGGCGATCGTTGCCGAGGGCGTCGTAGGCGACGTGCGCGTCGTTCAAGAAGACGCCGTCGCCGCCGAGGAGCACGATGGGCAGGTCGTACCCGTCGTGATCGTGCGAGCGCATCTCGCTCATGTGCACCATGACGCTGTGATCGAGCACCGTGCCGTCGCCCTCGGGGATCGCGTCGAGCCGCTGCGCGAGCTGCGCGGTCTTCTGGGCGAGCCAGCAGTTGATCGCCGCGTAGTCGAGGTTGCTCTGCTGGACGATCTTGTACTGGCCGTTCTGGGTCGCGCGGTCCATGTTGCCGGCGGCGTGCTGGGAGGAGTGGAAGTGCAGGCTGCTCTCTCTCCTGTACGCGAGTCCCACCTTGGCGCGGACGTCCTCCGGGATGCACCGATACTCGAACTCGGAGCGCATGTCGTCGAGCATGTGGGTGATCACGCGCGTCACGTCGCATTGAATGGCCATGACGATGAGGTCGATCATGACGTTCGCGTGATCGTCGTGCTTGTACGGGCCGGCTCCCGTGTTGTCGTTCTCGTTGAGCCCCTCCGCCTGGCCCGGCGGCTCGGGGACCACGCCGGGCTTGTCGATCAGGCTGCAGCTCAGGCCCGCCGGGGGGGTCATCGTCGACTGCACGCGGGTCACGTTCTTCTCGATCTCGCGCAGCGAGTCCAGGTATTGCTGGACGATCTTGCGATCCTCGGAGCCGACCCGGTTGATGAGCGAGTTCGCGTCGGCGAGCACGCCGTCGATGACGCTCTTCTCGGTCGCCGCGCGGCGCTCCGCCTCGATCCTGGTCTGCTCGTCGCTCTGCCCTGGCACGGACCCCCCTTGCGCCGCGCCCGCGCCGACGAGCGCGTCGAACACCGCCTTCGGGTTGACCGAGCGCTTCAGCGGCTCGCGCGGGCTCTTCCAGGAGAGCACCTGATTGTAGGCGTAGCTGCGCTGGTCGAAGAAGCCGGGCTTGACGCCGAGCCCCGTCTGCAGCGACGGGATGCGGGTCGCCTGCTCCGGGCCTGCCTTCTGGACGATGAGCTGGTCGACCGAGACGCCGTTGCCCACCCACTCGCCGAGGTCCTGGCGCGCCGCCCTCCCCAGCTGATCGGCGTCCACGCAGGTCGAGAGCGCCGCGCCGAGGCGCGAGTGGGAAGGCTCGATGTAGGGGTGCTGCTCCGTGCTCCACGTGTAGTTGCCGAGGCGGCTTATCATGAGCATCTTCGACTTCACCGGCGCGAAGTGCTCGAGCACCCTCGGCAGCTTGAAATCGGCGCCCTTCAGCGTCTTTCCGAACGCCGGGGCCGTCTCCCACCAGTGATGGGGCGCCCCGTTCGGGAAGGTGCAGAGCAGGAAGCGCTTCGGGGTGCCGGGCTCCCCAGCGCTCGCCCGGCGCGGCGCGAGGCTCTCGAGCCACGGCAGCGCCAGGCAGACGCCCGCGCCGCGCAACAAGTTTCTGCGTGTCATCAAGCGTTTCATGTGCGCATCGCTCCTTCGTGCCTCGTCTTGTGCAGAATCAACCCGCGCGGCCTCACGGCGCCTTGTCCTTCGCTCGAAGGCGGAACGCCTCGCTGGTCACCACCTGCTTCACCAGAGCCGCGACCGTCCCGCCGCCCCAGCGCTCGGCGATCTCCGTGAGCCTGGTCCTGTCCCCGCCGTTCGGGCGCCGGCGCAGGGCGTAGCTGAAGACCTGCTCGGTGGGGCACCTCCCCGACTGGGCGGACTCCACGAGCACCGGCACGAGGCCGGAGATGTCCTCGAACACCACGCCCTCGTACACCCCCGTCGCGTCGACCGGGTCGCCGTTCGGGTACGCGGTCCGGTAGGCGCCGATCGGGTCGAAGTGCTCCAGGCTCAGCCCGATCGGATCGAGCACGTTGTGGCAGCTCGCGCAGTCGGGCGACGCGCGGTGCTTCTCGAGCGCCTGGCGCACGTTTTCGATGGGGCCCTCGCCCCCGCCCGCGTCGCCGAGCTCCGGGATGTCCACGTTGGCGGGCAGCGCCATGGGCACGCAGAAGAACTGCTCCAGGATCGTCTTCGCGCGGGACGTGGGAGAGGTCCGGTCCGCGCGGGACGACAGCGTCAGGAACGCTGGGAGCGTGAGGAACCCCTCGCGCGCGCCCTCGGGGTCGTTCGCGTAGAGCGGCTCGAGCAGCCGGCTCTCCGGGTGGGGCGCCGTGAGGAACTCGGACCAGGGCCGCCCGCCGGTCGTGAAGCTCACGAAGTAGGCGTTGACCTGGTCGAGCATCGCGCCCTTCACCTCGTCGTTCCAGATCGGGAACCGGGTCGCGTCGGCGTTGTGGCTGGGGAGCGTGCGCGTGCCGAGCCACTGCCCGAAGAAGTTCTGGAAGAAGGCGGCGCTCTTCGGGTCGGCCAGCATGCGGTCCACCTGCTGCCTGAGCTCGTCCTCGGTGGCCAGCTGATCGCCCTCCGCCGCGTCGAAGAGCGCCTCGTCCGGCAGCGAGCTCCAGAGCAGGTACGAGAGGCGCGACGCGATCTCGTGGCCGTTGAGGGCGCCCGGCGATCTCTCGGAGTCGGGTCCCTCCTCGATCCTCAGAAGGAAATTCGGCGACGTCAGCAGGGTCCGGACGACGTGCTGCACCGCCTCGACGGGAGACATCTCGAGGGTGGTCTGCGCGTCGGTGTACTGCGCCGCGTACCGGTCGACCTCCGCCGCCTCGAGCGGGCGGCGGAAGGCGCGCAGCCCGAAGCGCTCGATGATCTCGCGCGCGCACCCGTCGCCCGCGCTCTCCGCCGGGTCGCACACGAGGATCGCGGCGCGCTGCGCCTCGTCCGAGAAGGCGTCGGCGGCGAGCTCCTTGGCGGCGTCGTAATACCCCTGGACCAGGACCTGCGAGAGGTTCGAGAGCGCGTTGACGTTCGCGTCGAAGCCCTTCGCGCCGAAGGCGGGGAAGCCATCCGCGGGCCTCAGGCGCGTTCCCAGGAGGTGGGCGACGGTGTTGTTGTACTCCGACGCTGTCATGTGGTGCACGGGCATCCCGTCTGGCGCGACGGAGACGTCTTGCTCCGGATCGTCCTGGCTTCCATCGTCCTGGCTTCCGAGGCTGCCAGTGCACGAGATGCCGAGGAGACATCCCCCGGCGGCGAGCCACGGACTCGCGAACACTCGGTCAAGTCTGAACGTCATCGTCGTCTCCCGCGTGTGGATTCGGCATTTGTCCCCTCGTGACCGGAGCGTGCCGATTTCGTGATCAAATCGACCACGGGGCCGCGTTAAAATCAGGCCGTGCCCTGCGCGCAGAAAACTCCGGTGATGGTGTTGCTCCTCGGGCTGTCCGGGTGCGGGGCGGACGAGGAGATCGCGGTGGGCCGTATGAATCCGGCGTCAGCGGCGAGCGTCAGCGGTGGTCAGACGGGCAGCGGCGGTGGGGTGGGCAGCGGCGGTGAGGCGGGCAGCGGTGGTGGAGGGGGTGATGGCACGATCTCCTGTGATGTATTGCCGTCGCCGACACATCGGTACACGTTCGACGGTGTGGGGGATGTCGTCGCCGATCTCATCGGAGGTGCTGACGGCGCGATCCTCGGCGGCGCGAGCCTCGACGGCGGAGGGGGGCTCACCCTCGATGGCGAGGACGACTACGTCGATCTGCCGGCGGGGCTCCTGGCGGGATTGCGCGACGTCACCGTCATGGTCTGGGTCGCCCGCGACCGCGGAGGCGCCTACCTGCGCATCGTCGATTTCGGCCTCGCCAGCGGAGGCGAAGATCCCGTCGAAGGCGAGGGGGGTGTGGGAACGTCCTACCTGGTGATCACCCCCTCGACGGGCTTCGAGGTGCGGGGTGTCTCCGCGCTCGCGAGCGACAGCGGCGTGAGGGGCGAGGTGGCGATCCACGCCGAGCCGACGCTCGAGGACGGCGAGGTCCATCAGGTCGCCGTCGTCTTCGACGGCGCGGCGGCGACCCTGGCCCTCTACCTGGATGGCGCGCTCCTCGGCAGCGACACTGTCGACTTTCCGCTCTCGGGGATCCAGGACGTGAACAACTGGCTCGGGCGGTCCCAGTTCGATGCGGACCCGTACTTCGGTGGGCGCTACGACGAGCTGCGCATCTACGGCGAGGCGCTGGCCGGCTGCGCGGTCGAGGCCGCGTGGAATGCCGGCCCGGATCGGCCCTGAGGCTCAGAAGGCCAGCGCGAGGCCGAGGCGGGCGCTGAGACCTGCGGCCGGAGGGCGATAGACGGCCCCCTCGAGGTTCTCGACGATGAAGCGGGGCCGCCGCAGCGGGACGACGGCGTGCAGCGCCCCCTCGACCTTCAGGGGCCCGGCGATGCGCCACTCGAGCAGCGTCCCGAGCCCGGCCGCGAAGATCGGCGCCGTGTGGGTGAAGGCCTCGTCGACCTCGCGCCCCCTGGCGAGGAGCCAGTGCTGGCGGCCGAGCGCGCAGACGTACACGCCGATGGGGCGCGCGAGGGCGCGCGCGCACGCGTCGACCTCGAGGAACCAGAGCTGGAACTCGGCGCCGGCAGCCATCCCGGCGATGCGGCTCGAGCTCGACGGCACCACGCCGGCCGCCCCGTCGGCGCGGAACCAGCCGCTGCGGATCCCGCCGCCCGCGGCGAGCCCGACGCCGATCGCCGGCACGAGCGCCTGCTCGACCTGCGCGCTCAGCCAGAGCGCCCCCTCCAGGTCGCGCTCGGCAGCCGCTGGAGGCCGGGCCGCCGCGGGAGGCGCGCGGCGCGGCGCGCCGGCGACGGGGGCGGCGACCGCCGAGGGCGGCGCGGGCTGGGCGGCGGGTTGCGCGGTGGCGTTCCGCGCGACCGCGTCGGGATCGATCGACATCGCGACGATCAGCGCCGCCGCCCGCGACATGGACGCGCAGTCGTCGCCGCGGATCACGCGCTCGCCGGGCGACGGCGCGCGGATGAGCAGATCGAGCCGGAGGCGCGCGCCGCCTCCGCGGGCGACGGCGATCTCGACCTCGATCGGCTGGCGCTGCTCCGACGCTCCCAGGAGCCGGGCGATCTCGCTCCGGACCTCGTCGATCGGCGGGCACCCGTCCGGCGCTTCCCAGCGGAGATCGATGGCGCGGGGCTCTGCGGGCGCCGCGAGCGCGCGCGCGGGCAGGAGCCCCGCCGCGACGAACAGCGCCTGCAGGGCCGACGGGGCCCTGGCCCACCTTGAGACGTGCACCCGCGCACTCTACTCCTCCTGGCCGCACGCGGCGCGCACGCGCGTCGCGAGCGGCGAGCCCGGGCTCTTCGCGAGCAGCCTCGCCGCGATCGCCCTGCCGGACGCCGTGCGGCCGGAGCGGCAGAGCGCGATCGCGCGCGACGCCTCGCGCTCGGTCGAGAGCACGCCCCTCGGGTACCGGCTGGCGTGCTCGTTCAGCTTCGAGAGCGCTTGCGCGAACTGGCCCGCCTGCAGCGCCTGCTGCGCGTCGCGCAGCAGCGCGATCTCCGCATCGAGCCCGTCGGAGCCCGACCTCGCGGCGGCGGCCGGTGGGGGCGGGCGCGGGCGCGGGGCTGGCGCGCGTGGCGCGCTGGCCGCCGCGCGCGCGGCGCTGGCCTCGGCGGGGGCGCCGACCCTGGCGGGGTCGCTGGCCTCGGCGGGGGCGCCGGCCTCGGCGAGGGCGCTGGCCTCGGCCGGAGGAGGCGCCCCGTCGCTCGACGCGCCGGAGGGGGCGGCGGCGTGCGGCGTTCGGGGCATCGGGTCCGCGATCCTCGCCGCTTCCTGCGCGCGCGGCGCATCGGGCGCCTCGCCAGACGCCGGGAGGTAGAGCGCTGCGCCCGTCGCGAGGCCCACGACCAGCGTCGCGAGCCCGATCTTCAGCGGGGCGCCGAGCAGCGTGAAGGCCGCCCCTTTCGCGACCGCCGTGCTCGCGTTCACGGCCATGCTCGCGGCGGCGGAGCCGACCGTGTGCGCCGCAGCCGCGGCGCTCGCGGAGCCGGCGGCCCCGGCCTCCGCGGCGCTCAGGGCCACGGCGGTGGCCGCCGTCCCGGCCAGGCCGAGCCTCGCCCACACGGCCGCGCGCATCCGCCGCCGGTCGTCGTCGGTCGGCTCGTCCGCATTATGAAGGGCGTCCAGGAACGCCCGTTCGCCAGTCCCCAGCTCATCCATTGCGGCCTCCTCGGATCCTGGCGTGGTGGCGTTGCACCGCGTCGGAAAATGCCTGTCGAGCGGCCCTCAGCCGCGCATACACGGTGTTGATGTTCACCCCGATACCCTGCGCGATCTCCGTCACCGACATCTCTTCCAGCTCGGCGAGGAGGAGCACCACGCGCTTCTCCTCGTCGAGCGACGCCAGGAGGTCGTGCGCCACGCGCGCGGCCTCCGCCCTTGTCATGGCCTCGTAGGGGCTGAGGTTGCTCGGCCCTGCGAGCAGCTCCGGATCCACGGTCTCTCCCGTCCCGCGGTGGGCCGGGCTCTTGCGGCGCAGCGACCTCCGGTACGCCTGCACGACGTTGACCACGATCCCGAAGATCCACGTCTTCAGCGACGAGCGGCCCTGGAACTCCGGCAGCCGCCGGTGCACGACGACGAACACCTCCTGGCACACATCCTCGTGCGCGGAGGCGTCCACGCCGAGGCGGCGCACGGTTCGCCAGACGAAGGGAAAGATCTCCTCGTACACCTCGGCGAAGTCGCGCGGCGCGGCCTGGAGGCCGGTCGCGGGGAGGGCGGCGACCGCGCCGGCGGGTGGGGGCGTCGCCGGAGCGACCGCCGCGCGGGCGGTCATGGGCTGCACCTCTCCGCGTGGGGCAGCGAGACGTAGAGCTCGCCGAGCGCGGTGAGCTCTCCGCTCGCGCCGAGCAGGTCCACGTTGGGGATCGCCTCGGTGCGCCCGGAGAACCAGGCGTAGCGGAAGACGTCGGGGTCCGATTCGAGGAGGGGCACCGCTTCTCGCATGTAGGCTGCCTGCGCTTCGGGCGATCGATCCGCGCCGTCTCCGCACGAGAACTCGGTCAGCCAGATCGGGCGCCGGTAGCGTCTGAGCTCGCCGAGGTACCACTCGAGCGCCGGCCTGTCGCAAGCATACCAATGCGCCGCGATGAAATCGACGCGGCAGCCGTCGCAGGCGGCGAAGAAGGCGTCGAGGTAGGCGAATGGATCTGTCTCGTGGCAGCCGTCGCCGCAGAAGTTCACGGCCGGCGAGACGAGCTGGAGCCCCTTCTCGTCGGCGATCCCCTCGATCTGCGGCCACAGCGCGGCGGCCTCCGCGGCGGAGAGGTTGGCTTGAGCGAAGAAGTTCGGCTCGTTGAACGCGAGCAGGTACTTCGCCCCGCTCGGGATGGCCGCCTTGACCTTGTCGGCGTCGAAGCGGCCGCCCCAGACCATCGGTACGAACTCGACGCCCAGCTCGACGTAGTCGCCTCCCCGGAGCTCCTCGTCGGGGACGTTCGCCCAGTTGTACCACCAGCCGACGCTGGCCGAGAGGGCCGAGAGGTCGGCGACCGAGTGGTGGCCGTACGCGACGCCGCGCTTGCACGGGCGCCCCGCGGCTGCGCTGCCGCCGTCGCCGCTGCCGCCGTCGCCGCCGTCGCCGTCGCTGCCGCCGTCGCCGTCGCTGCCGCCGTTGCCGTCGCTGCCGTCGCCGCCGCTGCCGCCGTCTGCCGTGCCGGCGCCATGCCCTGCCTCGCCGCCGGTGCCGCCTGGGGCCATGAGGCCCGTGCCCCCATCGCCCGCGCTGGTCGTCCCATGGACATTTCCACCACCGCCGTCCGCGATCGCATCTTGGTGGAAGCCTTCCCCCACGCAGGCGACGGACAGGAAGATCCCGAGCAGGGGGCTGATGCCGCAGAGAAGGGCTTCGGGGTCTCGACGCATGGCTCGAGGGGTCTGGTGACCGGAGCCACCTCGTTCCGTGAAAGAAAGTGGAGGGATGGGCTGCGGGGCTCCTCGGGGGTCACCGGTGGGCTGGCGTTCCGCGGCTTGCGGGCGGATCGTCTGCTGCTGCGCACCACGGCCGACACCTCGCACTTTCGCGCGCTTGACGGCCGCGAGGAGCGCGTTGAGAAAAAACGGATGACACCCCTTCGCTGGCTTGCCGCGCTTGCGGCGTTCACCGTTCCGTTTGCGATCTCGGCGACGGCCCTGACCCAGGACGGCTCTCCGCTCCCGCCGCCTGCTCCGGAGCCGATCCCCTCTGCCTCCGTGCAGCCAGCGCCGCCGCCGGCGCCGACGTCGCCGCCGTCCCCGGCGCCGGCGCCGCCCGCGCCCGCGCCGCCGCCTGCACCCGCGCCGACGCCGCTCCCGCCGCCGGTGCCGCCCGCGCCGCCGCCGCCGCCTGTCGCGCCCGCGCCGCCGCCGCCGCCTGTCGCGCCTGCGCTGCCGCCGCCCGTTGCGCCTGCGCCGCCGCCGCCCGTTGCGCCTGCGCCGCCGCCGCCTGTCGCGCCCGCACTGCCGCCGCCTGTCGCGCCCGCGCCGCCGTATGCGCCCGCGCCGCCGTATGCGCCCGCGCCGCCGTATGCGCCCGCGCCGCCGTATGCGCCCGCGCCGCCGTATGCGCCCGCGCCGCCGTATGCGCCCGCGCCGCCGCCTCCGGTGGCGCCTGCGCCGCCTCCTCCCGTCGCGCCTGCGCCGCCGCGTCCACCGCGGAGCCAGCCGCCGGCGCGGCCGAGCGCTGCGCCGCCCCCGGTTGCGGCCCCGGTGGCCGTGGAGCCGGCGCCTTCACCGGCCGAGTCCGAGGAGAAGGACAAGGAGCCCGAGGACGAGGAGCCCGAGGACGAGGAGCGGGACGGCGTCCGGCTCCGGTATGGCAGCACCCTGGGCGGCGGGATCATCAAGGCGCCGACGGGCACCGGCGGCGTCTTCGCGTGGACGGGCCGGGTCGGCATCCAGATCAACCACCAGTTCGGGATCTACTACCAGAACACGCCCATGCTGACGCTCACCCCCGAGAGCACCGAGAACAGCGCGGGGTTCGACGCGGGGTTCATCGATTACAACTCGCTCCTTGCGAGCTTCACCGTGTTTCATGTCCTCGACTTCGGCGCAGGACCGTCCATGGACTACGTGGCCGTCGCGAGCTGCGGCGCGACGCTCGCGGGCCTCGAGTCGGGCGCCGGCTGCGCCAGCACCTCGGACTGGTACTTCGGCGCGCACGCGCGGGGCGCCCTCCTCCTCGGCGGCCTCTCCGGCGATGGACCGCGGCGCAGCGGGTTCGCCCTCGCCGCCGAGCTCCACCCGGTGTTCATGCCGGAGGGCACGACCTTCACCTTCACGCTGGGGCTCGGCGGAGAGTGGTACTGACGAGCCCGAGCCTCGCGCGCTAGCGCCCGTCTCTCAGGTTCGTCCCTGGTCCCATGATGGGAGAGAACGTGAACCACAAGGCACAGAGGACAGCGCGTCGTTGGCTCTCTCCTCTGTGGTTCCTTTGCCGCGGAGTGAATCCCATGAAGGCGTGAGGGCTGGAAGAACATTGATCTTTTCTTCCCGCCTTCCCGCCTTCATGTTCAAATCCGGCCACCACCCGAAGGGGAGACCTCATGCCACCGACCCGACCCACCCTGGTTGACTCCACCCCGCGCTTCAGACGCTCAGCCTCGTCCAGGAGCGCCGCCGCAGGCCCGCAGCGGGGCCGGCTCATGCCCCGGACGACAGAGCCTCTCGCGACGGTGATGGCCGCGGTGTTCGCCCTCGTGTGCGGGAGCGCGGCATGCAACGCGATCTCGGGGGTCGACAAGCTCGACTTCTCGGGCGCCGCCGGCACGACGGGCGGCGGCGCAGCCGGCAGCGGCGGTGGTACGGCCGGCGGTGACGCGGGCAGCGGCGGCACGGGCGGCACGGGCGGCGCCGGCGGCGCTGGCGGCACGGGCGGCGCCGGCGGCACGGGCGGCGCCGGCGGCACGGGCGGCGCTGGCGGCACGGGCGGCGCCGGCGGCACGGGCGGCGCCGGCGGCACGGGCGGCGCCGGCGGCACGGGCGGCACGCCCGTCGACATCTCTTACGATATCCCCTGTGGGAGCGGTAATGTGGCTGTCGGCATCCACGGCCGGAGCGGCGGCTCGATTGACCGTATTGGCCTGATGTGCGCGCCGCTCGCCGGCGACGGCACCCTGGGCACCGCCTTCCAGACCGTGAGCGCCGGCGGCGACGGCGGCTCGCCGGGCACCGTGATCTGCCCTGCGAGCCAGGTACTGGTCGGGATCAACATCTGGGTCGACTCCCTGGTTTACCGGATCGAGCTGCTGTGCCAGACGATCGACGCGTGGAAGCAGAGCGACAGCAACACCAATGTCGTCCCTGGCATCGGCAACGTCCATAGCACAGCCTACGTGGTCAAATGCGCGGCGGGGTGGGCCATCGCTCAGATCCACGGCGACGCCGACCAGCTCGTGCGCTCCGTGAATCCAAAGTGTCGCATGCTGTGATGGGAGCAGGTACGAGAGCCGCGTCGCCGTCTCGTCGCCCGTCAGCCGGCGGAGCCCGGGGCGCGCGGGGTCGGGCGTGCCCCACTCGACGCGGTAGAGGAAATCCGGCGACTGGAGCAGCGCCTCGATCACCGTCGCGGCGCCGACGCCGAACGTCGCGCCCGCTCGTGCGGCGCTGTACAGCGCGAGCAGCGCGTCGGCTTCGCCGGCGGCGAGGGGCCGGCGGTAAGCGCGCGGGGCGAGGTGCTCGACGATCTCGCGCGCGCACGCGTCCTCGTTCGCCGCCGTCACGTCGCTCGCGCAGGGGTCGAGCTTCGCCAGCGCCTCCGGGGTCGCCGTCGCGCGCCGCGCGACGCCCTCCGCGACGGTGCCCCTCAACAACAGCCTTTACGAAATGACCAAGGGGATTGTCGCGCGGGGATCACCGGACAACGAAGTGTTCACCACGAGCGCGTATGCCACGGAGATAAAACTTTCTCATGCGCGCCTCTCCGGAGCAGCTCCGGCCACCAGCGTGCCTGGCGAGGATACAGGGGTCGGGGCCGCCCCGCCGCTCGAGCCGGCGCGTCGCACACGCCATCACCTTGCGCCCCCGCGCCTGCCTCCTCGGTGGTATCCACGACCGCGCACCGCTCGGGTCCCGAGGCCGCCGCCGGCCTTCGGCGAAACCTTTGCGGATCGCCCGTGTCCAAGGAGACGTGATGCGCTCGATCCCCCGCTCGATCTTCACCGCCCTCGCCGCCGCGATGGGGCTCTCCCTCGCGGCCTGCGCCGCGGCTCCTCCGCCCGCGGCGCACGCGCCCGTCCCGCCGGGCGACGCCCGCGCGGCGACCCCGCCGCCGCCTCCGCTCCCCGAGAGCGAGGCCTTCGCCGTCCACGGCACGCTCAAGGACGAGTGGCTGCCGCTCCTCAAGCCGACGCCGTTCGACCTGAAGGCCGCGCTCGTCCCCCCGGCGCCGGCCGGGGTGCCCGCCCCGCCGCGCGTCTGCGAGGCGTTCGCGCGGCGCGCCCCCGTCGCGCCCGCGCAGCCCTGCGGCGATGCCCGGGGCGCCCTCGACGCGCTCGACGCCGCGATCGCCGAGGAGGACGCCGCGAAGCGCGACGCGCGGCTCGCGGGGGTCGAGGCGTGCGCGGGCCTCGAGGCGGGCCTCGCGCGCGCGCTCCGGGCCGAGCTTGCGCCCGTCGCGTGCGGCGACTCCATCGCCGTGCCGTACCTCGAGGCGCCGCCCGCCGCGCTCAAGGGCGACCTTTACCAGGTGCTGCTCGGGCTCACGCTCTCCGCCCGGCTCGCGCGCACCGCGACCGAGCCGCCCGCGCTGCGGCCGCCCTACGATGTCCAGCGCGTGCTCGCGTTCACCAAGGGGCCGCTCTTCACGTGGGTGACGGACCAGGCCCGGGCGATCGAGGATCTCGGGCGCCGCGGGGTCGAGCTGCCGTTCTACGCGAAGGGCATCGTCGCCGTGGAGTCCGGGCGGGCCGACATGCGGCTCGTCGAGGCGGTCCGGTCGGCGCCGCTGCCCGACGCCATGCGGAAGGACGCGGAGCTCAGCAACGTCTACTACGCCGAGCTCGATCAGCTGCTGGAGCCCTGGAAGAGCCGTGGCCGCGACGCCGCGCTCGTCGGCCTGCGCGAGCTCTCGTCGGTCGGCGTGCTCCGCGACGCCCGCGTCGAGGGCGCGCGCGCGATGCTCTCGCGCCTCTACGGCGGCCGGCCCGTCGACGCGCTCGACGCGCTGGAGCTGCCGCCGCCCCCGGAGGTCGCGCCCGCGTCGGGCGTCGAGCGGCTCGCGGCCGGGCTGCCGACGTACTACGCGGGCCGCCTGATCCCGTCCGAGATGGCGGCGCGGCCGGAGCTCCTCGGCATCTTCCTCGGCCGGGGCGTCCCGCTGCAGCACCGCGCGGCGCTGCGCTCGGCCGAGCTCTCGCCCGACGCGCGGCTGCTCTATGCGCGGGCGCGGATCGAGCTCGGCCGGCTGTACTGGCGCGCCGTGGACTTCGACCAGGCGACGGCGCTGCTCGCGGCGTGGCCCGAGGGCACCCCGCGCCCGGCCGAGGCGACGACGCTGCTCGCGCTCGCCCTCGGTCTGCGCAACGGCCCCGAGGACGCGGCGCTCATGATGCGGCGGGCGCCGCTCACCGGGCTCGGCCTGGGCGATCTCGCGGCGCTCGACTGGGTGGCCCGCGCGAAGCCGGCCTCGCCGTACGCGGGCATCGCGGCGTACGACGCGGCGCTGATCAAGCAGCTCGCCGCCCCGCAGGGCGCGGATCCGAGCTACTGGGCCGACGTGGCCGCGCGCTTCCGCGAGGCGCAGGCGCTCCTGACGGGGCCGCTGGCGAAGGCGGCGGAGGAGCGGGCGCGGGCGGCGGAGGAGATCGGGCGGACGGCGCGCTGAGGCGCGGGCGCTGAGAGCGCGGAGGCGCGGGCGCTGAGCGCGCTGAGGCGCGGGCGCTGCGCCGCGGGGTGGAGGACCCGGGAGGCTGGGTCGAGTACGGGCCCCCTCCCGGACCCTGCGAACCCTGGCGAAATTTCTGACGCGCGGAGCTAGACGACAGGCGGCGCGCCGTTGGGCGCAGCGCCGGGCGCCACCGTGCCCGGCGCTGCAGCGCCGGGCGCCGCCGTGTCCGCCGGAACCACCGGCGGCGCGGCGCCGGGCGATGCCGGCGCCGTCGGGCCAGCCGGGGCGGCGTCCTGCGGCGCCGCGGCGGTGTCGCTCGACGACGCCGTGCGACCGCCGCGGCCCTTGTACAGCGACGGCGCGATCGTGTCGGCATCATCCTCGTTCCATCGGAGGTAGGTGACGGCGCGGCGGGTCTGATCGTAGGCGTGCACGAGCAGCGCGAACGCACGCGCCCTCTTGTCGGCGGCCTCGGTCGGTCCGGGCCCCTTGCCGTGCTCCCTCACGCCGAGGGCGGCGAGGAGCAGCGGCCCGATCTCCCCGGCGCGGTTCACCTCCTTCTCGGTCGCCGCCGTCTTGCCGGTGATCTCCGACCAGCTTCCGCTGAACAGCGCCGAGAGCGCGACGAGGTCGTTTGCCGTGTCGATGTGCCCTTGTCCTGCGCGGATCTCGGCGACCGTCTCCGCGTCGAGCAGGCCGCGGCGGGCGAGCGCCTCGGCGTCGCTCAGCAGGTTCTCGCGGAGCGGCACCGCCTCTTCGACGAGCGGCTTCAGCGCGTTCTCGGCGCCTCCGCTGGACAGCCACACGAGGTGCGCGTACCACGCGGCGAGCGCGTATGTCTCGAGCCGATCGAGCAGCGCGACATCGTGCTTCTGCAGTCGCTCGGCGATCTCCGAGCGGAGCACGACGAGGCCAGGCAGCACGCCAAGCACCTGGGAGACCATGCGCGGAATGTCGAGATTGATGGCGATGAGCCGATCCGGGCTCAGCGCCTCGATCTCGGGGAGGGTCTTGTCGAACGCCGCCGCCGCCTGGGGCGTGGCCCCGGGCTTCTTGGGAGCCGGCTTCTTCTTGTTCGAGAACGGTCTGGCCATGAGGGGATTACCTCTCGTTGATCTCGGTCGCAGAGAGGCACAAGAACATGAGCATCATGCTCCCTCCCCCCCGCGCTGAACATGATAGGAGCGCCCGGCGCGCGCCGGACGTTCCGGGGAGGGATAATCATCCGCGCCTCACTGTCAATTCATCTATCGATGATTTTCCGGAGGCGTGCCCCCTCTATCAACGTCGGAATGTTACGTCGGAATGTTACGTCGGAATGTTGCGCATGGCTGGCGTGCCTGCGCGCGTCGATCGATAGAGAGGAGCCGCCCTGTCGCCCTCGCGCGCGCCTGGCCTCCTGCGGGGCGGGCGCCGTGCGGGGCCTGGAAGGTGGAGGAGCGGGCAGCCCGGTTCGGCGAGGCTGCTCAGCTGCCTGCCGGCAACCGGTCCCGGTTAGGCGAGGCTGCCCAGCTGCCTGCCGGTAACCGGTCCCGGTTCGGCGGGGCTGCCCAGCTGTCCGCCCGCAACCGATCGCGGTTCGGCGGGGCTGCTCAGCTGCCTGCCGGTAACCGGTCCCGGTTCGGCGGGGCTGCCCAGCTGTCCGCCCGCAACCGATCGCGGTTCGGCGGGGCTGCTCAGCTGCCTGCCGGTAACCGGTCCCGGTTAGGCGGGGCTGCCCAGCTGTCCGCCCGCAACCGATCGCGGTTCGGCGGGGCTGCTCAGCTGCCTGCCGTCAACCGGTCCCGGTTCGGCGAGGCTGCCCAGCTGCCTGCCGGTAACCGGTCCCGGTTCGGCGGGGCTGCCCAGCTGCCTGCCGGCAACCGGTCCCGGTTCGGCGGGGCTGCCCAGGTGGTGCTGCACTTTGCCTCGAAGTGCAGCACTCGCGCTCAAAGTACAGCACCCTGCGCGAGCAAAGTGCAGCACTCACGACCCCTCCGGGGGATCGAACAGGGACAGCTGGACTGGACCGGGCGGCGGTTCGGGAGGAGGAGGCGGGACGACCTGGACCTGCGGGACAGGTGCGGGCGGAGGCTCGCTCCGGCGGCGCTGCTTCAGCGCGGGCGTCGGCTCGGTCACGAGGCGCAGGAAGCCCCGGTTGTTCGGGAGCGCCCTCGCAGGCGTGGGAGGCTCGCGACGAGTGAGAGGCTTCGCCTCGGGGACGGCGGCCTCCTCCTCGGTCATGAGCGTCTCCAGGAGCTCGTTCACGAAGCCGAAGAACAATCTCCCCATCGGCCTCTCCTCCTCGTGGTGGGTTCGTTCACAGCGGCCACGAGCGCACGGAGAGATCGACCTGCAAGCTTTCCGTTCAAGTACTTGGAATTGCTGGCGTTCCCGATCAGGATCGGCTGTTTGGCTCCATCGCGGAGAGTGCGGGACCATGCGCGTGCCGTGAACACGACGAGAGTCCAGGCATCTCAGGGCGCAGCGCCCCACCCCGGAGCTGCCGTGATGCGGTTCGGTGAAAGTAACCAATCCAGGACGCCGTGTACGTCGATTAGGCCATTCACCACGTCATGGACCAGTTTGGCCGCTTCCTCCTGCTGCGCCACGAGATGGATGCCGTTCGCGTCGAGAACACGGATGGCCGAACTCCATGCGACGCGCTTGTTGCCGTCAACGAAGCAGTGGTTCTTCGCGAGGTATACGAGAAGATAGGCTACGGCCACTAACAGGTCTGGCTCTTCCTCTTCTGCTTCGTACATGGAAGCGCTGACGGCGCCCCCGATGCTTCCTTCGACGCAGCCGTCCTTGGGGACCGGTGACGGATTGCCGCCATACAGCTGAATAGCAGAGTCATGTAGGTGCATGACTTCTTCGGCATCGACGAAGATCCATTGTAGCTCCTCGTTCATTGAGCCAGGATCCTCATGGTCTCAGCCCAGTCCGTGCGCAGTAGATCCACCGTGCTCTCGAGGGGCACGTTTGGCGGCGGCGCCGCCGCATCTAGAACCCAGATCAAGGTCGGCTTCTGCCCGTTGAGTACGGCGGCAATCACATCCTTGTGACGCAGCGGGATGGCGCGCTCGACCTGCTCGGACGAGGCAGCGCACCGCACGACACCTCTGCTCGTCTTTAGAGCGATGTAGTTCGAACCCGGATCGAACCCCACGCTGGTGATCCGACCACGAAGTCTAACCAGGCGAGCGGCTTGAACTGGGTCCGCCGCCAGCGACAGCTCGCCGAACTGCACCTCAGCGAGCAACTTTCCGTCAGCGTACGCGGCGTAGCGCTGGACGAGCACACCTGCCGGCAGTGACCGGAGGTACTTGCGCGCGGAGCCGTTGACCGACTTTCCTTGGCGTTCAGCGTCCAGATCCTGGACTAGACGCTGGACGGCTTGTTCGCCGAGCATATCGAAGCTTCGGAGGTCTAGCTGCGTTCCAGGATGCGCCGTGCAGACGAAGGTCGGCGCAGCGGACCCTCGTTCGACCGAGGCGAGTTCTAGGTCCAGCAGCTTCGCGTCCGAAGCCAGTCTGCCACCTCGGGTACCGTAGTCCGGATCTTCCAGCGCCGACGCAAGGATCCCCGAAGCGGTGCGCTGCAGGGCGGATAGGAGGAGCTTGAGCGGCTCCCCGAAAGACGACAGGCTCAGGCGATGCTGTGCGAGCCCCGGTTCGTCCCCGTCGAAGGTGATCTTCAGCTCCACGGCCATAGGAGCACGCTGGTGGAACATGCAGCCGGCGTCAAGCCGGGCGGTCGCTCGGGCGGGTGTCCTAGGCGCCCCTACTCGCCGTCCGCATTTGCGCGAGCACGGCGATCTCGCGCAGGATCTCGCCGGGCGTGACCTACTCGTCGCGGCGCACGAAGTGGCGCTCGATGGCGTCGAGGATCTGCAAGGCGCCGCGCGCGTCGGCGACGGCCTCGCGTTCGGCGCGGGTCCTCGCCTCCATCTGAGCGGCGAGCGATGTAGTGCCCCGTCTTGCGCCATGCGATGCCGTAGAGCCACTTCCGGAGCGCCTTGTGGGCGTCGTCTGCGGGGTCCGGCCGGTACATGCCCGGCGCACGGAGTTCCACGCGCCCATGAGCACCTGCTGCTCCACGTCGGCACGGTCGCGCGACGGGACGCCGCTCGCGATGAGCACGGCGACGATGACCGAGCGCTCCGCAAGGATCGCCCCGATCGTCGGTCGCTTTCTGGGGTGTGTCGCGGCAGGCGGGCTCGTCGCCCCCTTCCGCGGGCGGGTCACCCAGACCTCCCGCAGGTGGGGGCAGCTTGGTCGGTTGGCCACGACGCGGGCTGCACTCCCGCTGCCCAGCTGCCCGCCCGCAACCGGTCCCGGTTCCGCGGGACCGCTCAGCCGCCCGCCGGCGAGGCAGGCTTCAGCGGCCTCCCCCGCGGGGGCGAGCGTGGGGCTCCTCCTCCGCAGCGAGGCGCCTCGCGAGCCCTTCCTGCGCGCGATGGAGCGCTCTGGCGCGCCATTTGTACACCGTGCTGATTTGTACACCGTGCTGACGGGTATCCCTCTCGTCGCGGCGATGTCTCTCATGGAGATCTCGTAGAGGTCGTGCTGGAACAGCACCGAGCGCAGCTCGAACGGCAACTCCAGGACGACTGATCTCAGCAGGCGCCGCCGCTCCGCCGCGAGCAGGCGCTCGATGGCCGTCGCGCGCGTCGACAGCAGCGTCCACCTCACGGAGAGCGCGACCTCGGCCTGGGGAGAAGCCGGCGCTGGTGGGCTCGGCGGCGCAGGCGATCCGGGCGATGCGATAGCCAATGGAGAGCGCGGCCGGACCGCGCCCCTCTGGGATTTCCCCGAGCTGGTTGTGCCGCCCCGATGACGGATTCCACAAGGGGATGACCAGGGAGAGAGGATCATGAAGATCACAACCGCTGCATGGGTCCTTCTGCTGTCCTCTCCGGCCGCCCTGGGGTGCGGAACGGAGCCGTCGACCACCCCGCCGTGGGACGAGCCCCTCGACATCGCGGCCAGCTTCGCCTTCGGCCCCCTGCCCGAAGGGCGCTCGCGCTCCTATCCGCGCTGGGGCGGCAAGCCGGACCAGCCGCCGAAGTTCCTGCGGAGCCGGCTGTTCCTGGAGCCGGGCTGGAAGGTCTTCGTGGGCTCGTCCGACTAGGGGGAGCCCTCAGCGCATCCCCAGGAACACCTCGATCCCGCGCGCAGCGCCGACCCGGGCCCCCTGCGCGAAGCCCGCGCCGTCGGGACGCCGTGGTGGTTCGTGGCGGGGTACGGCGTCAACCGGCGCCTGCCCAAGCCTCACGGCGCCGCGCGCCCGGACGATCCGACCCTGAGCCGGCTCGACTCCCTGTTCGACGGCGCCCCCATCCTCGGCACCGGGTTCGCCGACATCCTCCAGGACATCGGCATCGACCCGCGCCGCTACGCCGAGATGCTGTCCGACGCCCTCTTTCGCCGCTCCCGCCTCCTCCCGCGCGTGCGCGGGCTGGAGCTCCGGGGCCGCGGCGGGGTGAAGAGCGCCGCCGACCTCGTGGAAGCGCACCGCTTCGAGCTGCGATCGGGATCCTCCACGTTCAAGCTGCCCGCGACGTGGCTGTCCCATGGCTATCAGGGGCTGATCTCCTGGATCGCGGACCTCATCGGTCAGATCCTGGCCGATACTCAGATCCTGGTCGATAAGTCGATGTCCGGTACCCTCGTGGATCCCTCGGAGAAGAGCGGCCTCGTGCTCATCGACGAGATCGACCTCCACCTGCACCCGAGCTGGCAGGCCGAGCTCGTGCCGAAGCTGAAGAAGGTGTTCCCGCGGATGCAGTTCGTGGTGACCACCCACTCGCCCATGGTCCTCCCCGGCTTCGCGAAGGACGAGATCGTCCGGCTCGGCCGGAACCGGGACGGCGACGTGATCGCCCGGAAGACCGGCGAATCGCCCGCGCTCATGACCGGGAGCGAGCTGTACGAGGAGTTCTTCGGGATCGATCGCCTTTACCCGACCGACCTCGGCGAGGCCGCGCAGCGTTACGGTCTGCTCGCGAACGACCCCGGTCGCTCGGACGCGGAGGAGCAGGAGATGCTCGCGCTGCGAAAGAGGCTCCGCGCCGCCGAGGTCGAGCCCGAGTGGGAACCCGTGCCCCGGACCAGGACGCGCGAGGGGCGGCCAGCGAAGAAGGTGCGGGGCTTGTGCTCCGGGTGATGCAGAGCGGTCGACATCGCCGGGTGGCACCGGGCGCGGAGCCCGGGCCGGATGTCTCAGGCGCACGACGTCCCGAGCGTGATGCGGGCGAATGCCACGACACCCTGCCGGCGTGTGCCAGCGGTGCCCACGTCCAGCCGGCCCGGCGAGTGCTGCGCGGAGGGAGAGGTAGCGCAATGAGCGGCACGAGTGACGTGGTTCGCCTGGAACATGCGACGCGCAGGCGCGGCGGCGACCCGCCGGTGTCGGAGGTCTCCGGCGTGGTGCTCGTCGACAACATCGCCCCCGAGAAGCAGGTGCTCATCCATTACCGGGACGCCGGCGGCGCGTGGCGCGTTGCTCCGGCCAGGTACGATTCCGCGCCGCCGTGGGGCTCCCCGGAGCGGTGGGTGTTCTCCGGGATCGTCTATCCTGCCGACTACGCGGAGCCGGCGCGGTTCGCGATTCAGTACATCGTCGCCGGGCGCGAGTACTGGGACAACAACGGGCAGCACGACTACCTGCTGGATCCCGAGGGGATCCTGTTCGGCGATGCGCCGCTCTTCGGGGTCGATCGTCTGCAGCGTATCGTCGAGTTCGTGAGCTGGCGATACCACATGGATGTGATACGGATCGAGGAGGTCATGCCGATCTACGGGCGCGGCCACGTCTTGCGATACAAGGTCACGATCGGGCGAAGCGTGGGACCCGGCCGTTACGCCTATGCCCGCTGCGTGGGCATCGCCGTTCGTGGCTCGGACGTCGGCGTCCTGAGCCACACGGCGTGCGAGTCCGTTCCTCCGGTCGAGCTGGTCACCCCTTGATCAGGGCGCCTCGCGGGCTCACGGGCCGCCCCCCGAACCGCCTGCTCCGCCGGTTGCTCCCCCGCCGCCCGCGCCAGGATCGCCGCCTGCGCCGCCGCTGCCAGGATCGCCGCCTGCGCCGCCGCTGCCAGGATCGCCGCCTGCGCCGCCGCTGCCAGGATCGCCGCCTGCGCCGCCGGCGCCCGCTTCCCCGCCGGTGCCTCCCGTGCCGCCGGCGCCCGCTTCCCCGCCGGTGCCTCCCGTGCCGCCGGCGCCCGCTTCCCCGCCGGTGTCGCCCCCGCCGGCGCCGCCCGCGCCGTCCGTGGGAGGACCCAGGATCGGGCCCGGGTTGATCACTCCTCCGCCCATCGCGGCAAAGTCATAGACGCGGTTCGTCGCAAAATAGACACCAATTGGCTTGAGCACGACGCCGGAGCCGACGACGATGCCCCCTGCCGGGCCGCCTCCCCAGTTCCAGCCGCCGGTGTTGACGATCTGCCAGGTGATCTTCTGGAAGACGGGATAGGCCGAGATGCGCGCATACGCCGCCGTGGGGACGAAGTAAGCCGAGCTGGCCTGAAGCGTGATGGTCTCGCTCACGCTGAATCCAACGGCATCGGAGATGTCCGAGAGCGATAGCGTGCAGCTGCCTGGGATGCCCAGCCCAGCGCTACTCGAGGGCGCGCCGTTGCCCGACATGCTCCACGGGGGTTGGCCGTTCGAGGGCGCGCCGTTGCCCGACATGCTCCACGGGGGTTGGCCGTTCGAGGGCGCGCCGTTGCCCGACATGCTCCACGGGGGTTGGCCGTTCGAGGGCGCGCCGTTGCCCGACATGCTCCACGGGGGTTGGCCGTTCGAGGGCGCGCCGTTGCCCGGCATGCTCCACGGGGGTTGGCCGTTCGAGGGCATGCAGTCGCCCGGTATGCTCCACGGGGGCTGGCAGTCTGCGGGGGCGCGGGTGCCCGGCGCACCCGGCGCACCCGGCGCACCCGGCGTGAAGGGGGTGCCAGGGGTGAAGGGTGTGCCAGGCGTGAAGGGGGCGCCAGGAGTGAAGGGGAAGCCAGGTACGCCCGGGAACCCGTTGAAGGGAGGCATTCCCGGAATGCCCAGCGTGCCCGTTGCGGGCTGGGTGCCCGCGGGCGTCACGGTGCCCGTGACGGCCCTGTCAATGGTCACGGCGGGCTGGACGCTCGCCGCCACGCTGACATCGAGCGTCCGCGGGCCGAACCCCTCCGCGACGCTGAGCAGGTGGGCGGCATCCTCCCAGTGATACGTCTCCGGGAGGGCGATCACATTCGTGATCATCTGACCGTGACAGAGAGTCTGGCGCGCCTCGCCGATCTCGGCGTACTCGCCGCCGCTCTCCGCAGGCACGGGCGCCTCCCGCGGGCCCAGGCAGCCGAGGGATGGAACGAGCGTCATCGCCATGCCGAGTGTGATCTTTACGTCGGGTGCAAACATCGTTGAACCTCGAGGTGCGGTCAGAACCACAATGATCGGAGCTGCCGAGGCGTGGAGAGCTCCGTGGAACGAGCGTCTCCCGCGGCGCTCCTGCGCCCCCCCGAGGCCGCTCCTCCCAGAGACCGGAGATCAGGGCTCATGTGCCAGCGCATGAAGCGCGGCATGCGTCCGGATTTCTGGTGAGCGAACCGCTCGATGAGCACAGAAGGCCTATGCGACGACCCGCCATGCAAGAAGCGGGGAATGCCCGGTTTGGCTCGCATGTGGGCGCTGCGCCGAGATCCGCCGCATGACGGGAATTCGATGGACCGGCCTTTGCCGCTACCCCCGCGCGCGTGATCGGCGCGCTCACGGGCCGGATCGTCGCCGCCGGAGCCCCCATCCATCACCGCGCGCGAGGCGCGAACGAGGCGAGCATGAGAAAGCCTGCTGCTGTCGTGAGGGCCGCGAGCGCGGCCTGTGCGCTCCTCACCCCCATCGCCTGCGTGGAAGGCGTCGATCCGCAGGGCGACGCGCTGCCTGCCGGGCTCCCGGGGCGATCCATCGGCGCCGCGGGGCAGCGGGTCAACGAGTACGGGTGGGAGGTCGTCCAGGCGATCGACTTCAACGCCGACGGCATGGCGGACGTGCTCTGGAACGACCCCGAGCAGAACCTCATCGCCGTGTGGTTGATGGAGGGAAATCGGCTGCTTGCGCCGGGGTCGTTCATCCCGGGGCCGGTCGGTGACCGCTGGTTCGCCAAGGCGAGCGATTTCAACGCCGACGGCATGGCCGACCTGCTCTGGCGCCATGACGAGCTGGGGGTGATGGCGATCTGGCCGATGGACGGAAGCCAGCTGCTCGTGCCGGGGCCCATCCTCCCGGGGCCGGGCGGCCGCGGGTGGTTCGCCAGGGGGATCGATTTCAACGCAGACAACCTTTCGGACGTGCTCTGGAGCCATGGGGAGCGGAGCGTGATGACGGTGTGGCTGACGGACGGCACCCGCCCGCTCGCGCCGGGGCCGCTCATTCCGGGGCCGCCAGGCGATGGCTGGGACGTCGGCGCCGTGGGGGACTTCAACGCCGACGGCATGTCGGATGCGGTCTGGTACAATCCCGAGCAGAACCTGATGGCGGTGTGGCTGATGGAGGGCACCGGCCTGCTCGCGCCGGGTCCGCTGATCCCGGGGCCACTCGGCGACGGCTGGGACATCGTCTGGAGCGCCGACTTCAACGGCGACGGCATGGCGGACGTGCTCTGGAACAACACGGAGCAGAACCTGCTGGCGGTGTGGCTGATGGAAGGGAGCCAGCTGCTCGCGCCGGGGCCGTTCATCCCGGGGCCGCTCGGCGATGGCTGGGAGGCGCGCACCGCCGGCGACGTCAACCTCGACGCCATGGCGGACGTGGTCTGGCAGCGGGCCGGGACGAGCGAGATGACGGTGTGGCTGATGGAGGGGAGCCGGCTGCTCGCGCCAGGGCCGGTGATCCCGGGACCCTACGACGGCGGCTGACCGCGGCCCCTGCGCCGGAGACAGGAGAGGGCGTATGAGAGGGCTCATGGTGGTGCTGAAGCGCCCGTGTGCGGTCGCTGTGGGGCACGCCGCGTCGTCGGGCTGCACGCCTGATGCTGAGCTGCGAGAGCAAGGAGGGCCCATGCTGGAGTCCCCGGCGGGATCGCTCGGCGCCGCGATCCGCCCACGTCGCGCAGCCGGTACGTGGGGACGACGAAGAGTGGTGGCCTGTTCAGCACGACGAGCGCAAAGCTAGGGCCGCCGGCGTCAAGAAGCCGTCAAGAGGCGGTCGGGCGCCGTCAAGAGATCGTCAATGCAGAGGGCGCTCGCGGCTCGGCGGCCACGGCAGGGCGGGCGCGGCGCCCGCGAGGGCCGCGCGCCGACGCCGGCTGGGCGGCCTGGCCGCGCGGCCGGGAGGCGTGATCGATGCGGTCTTTACGCCGGGAGGGCGCACCTTGAGGCGACCTTGACGAGGCGAGAGCTACCTTGTCGCAGCAGTCGTTGGACAGCCAGCCACGGAGCGCCGTCATGAAGCCGCCGAGCACCCCCGCCGCCGCCTACAGGGTGCGTACAGGACACGACCCCTCGACCTCCGAGGAGAGCCCCCGGACCGACGGGGACCTCGTCGCCGTCTTCGCGCTCGCGTGGCTCGCCTGCCTGCTCACGACCCTCTCGGTGATCTCGCGCGGCGAGGCGTTCGGGGGCGCGACCACGCTGGCCGCGCTCGTCGTGATCCTCGTCCCTTGCCTGCTCGGAGGCTGGCTGAGGTCGCTGAGCCCGCCGGGAGCCCGGCGTCGGCGGCGCCGGTGAGCGCGCCCGGGCGCAAGGCGGGGCCGGCGGGAGGCTGGCGCGCTGCCTCGTCGCCCCCGCGCTCTCCGTTGCTCGGGCGAGCGCGGCAAAGGCGCGAGACGCGCGGTCTCGCCGTCTTCTTGATACTTTCTTGACGTCGCGCCTCCCGGGTTTGATGACCCCTTGACCCGCGGCGGGCTACGTTCAGTCCCGCTCGGTCGGCGCGGGCGAAAGAGCGCGCGATCGCGGCCGATTGCGCCCGATGAGGTCGCCATGGACATGATCTACCTGGGGCTGACGGTCCTCTGTTTCTCGCTATTTGCAGGGCTCATCAAGCTCTGTGAAAGGGTCTGAGCGCCATGAACGCGTTCACCTGGATCTCGGGCGTGCTCGCCCTGGGGCTCCTCTTTTATCTGATCTTCGCCCTCCTCAAGCCGGAGAGCCTGTCATGACCGCCAGCAGCGCGCTTCAACCAGCGCTCTACCTGGCCGTCCTCCTCGGCCTCTCCGTCCCGCTCGGCGCCTACATGGCGCGGGTCTACCAGGGCGAGCGCGGCCTCATGGCCCGCGTCCTCGTGCCGGTCGAGCGGCTCGTCTACCGCGCCGCGGGCGTGCGCCCGGATCAGGAGATGCGGTGGAAGGACTACGCCTTCGCGGTGCTCGCGTTCAACCTGGCCGGGCTCCTCGTCGTCTATGCGCTCCAGCGGCTGCAAGGCGTCCTGCCCCTGAACCCCGAGGGCATGGCCGCCGTCCCGCCCGATCTCGCGTTCAACACCGCCGTGAGCTTCGCCTCCAACACGAACTGGCAGGCGTACGGCGGAGAGTCGACGCTCAGCTACCTGACGCAGATGGCCGGGCTCGGGGTGCAGAACTTCGTGTCCGCCGCCACCGGCATGGCCGTGCTCGTCGCGCTGATCCGCGGGATCACGCGGAAGACGGCGGACACCGTCGGGAGCTTCTGGGTCGATCTCGTCCGGAGCACCCTCTACATCCTCCTGCCGCTCTCGCTCGTGCTCGCCGTCCTCCTCGTGTCCCAGGGGGTGGTGCAGGGGTTCGGCGGATACCAGAGCGCGTCGCTGCTCCAGGCCGTCAAGGACCAGAGCGGCAACGCGGTCGTTCATCAGGTGATCCCGATGGGGCCCGCGGCCTCGCAGATCGCGATCAAGCAGCTCGGGACCAACGGCGGCGGGTTCTTCAACGTGAACTCGGCGCACCCGTTCGAGAACCCGACGGCGCTCTCGAATTTTCTCGAGATGCTCGCGCTGCTCCTCATCCCCGCCGCGCTCTGCCACACGTTCGGCAGGATGATCGGCGACAGGCGCCAGGGGTGGGCCGTGCTCGCCGCGATGACGCTCCTCTTCGTGATCCTCCTCGTCCCCTGCATCGCCTCGGAGCAGGCGGGCAACCCCGCGCTCTCCGGGCTGGGCGTCGATCAGGCGGCGAGCGCGCTCCAGGCCGGCGGCAACATGGAAGGGAAGGAGACGCGCTTCGGTATCACGAGCTCCGCCCTCTGGGCGACCGCCACCACGGCGGCCTCGAACGGCTCGGTGAACGCGATGCACGACTCCTTCACGCCCCTCGGCGGGCTCGTGCCCCTCTGGCTCATGCAGCTCGGCGAGGTCGTCTTCGGCGGGGTGGGCTCCGGCCTCTACGGCATGCTGATGTTCGTCGTCATCGCCGTCTTCGTGGCCGGCCTGATGGTGGGGCGCACGCCGGAGTACCTCGGCAAGAAGGTCGAGGCGTTCGAGATGAAGATGGCGTCCCTGGTCGTGCTCTTCCCGGCGATCACGGTCCTCGTCGGCACCGCCGTCGCCGTGATGACCGAGGGAGGGCAGAAGGGCGTCTTCAACCCAGGGCCGCACGGGTTCAGCGAGGTGCTCTACGCGTTCTCGTCCGGCGCGAACAACAACGGCAGCGCCTTCGGCGGCCTCGGCGCGAACAGCCCTTTCTACAACACCGCCATCGGCGTCGCGATGCTCGTCGGCCGCTACGCGGTGATCGTCCCCGTGCTCGCGCTCGCGGGCTCGCTCGCGAGGAAGAAGCTCGTCCCGGCCGGCCCGGGCACGCTGCGCACGCACACGCCGCTGTTCGTCGCGCTCCTGACAGGCACCGTGCTGCTCGTCGGAGCGCTCACCTTCGTCCCCGCGCTCGCGCTGGGTCCGATCGTCGAGCACCTGGAGATGACGCGATGACCATGAATCTTCACTCCTCCGCCGAGGTGATCGCCAAGCGCGGCGCGCCCGCTCCTCCTCCGCCCCCCGCGCTGTCGCCGCCGCCGAGGCCGCGCCACCCGTCCCGCGACGTGGACGGGAAGAAGACCGCGGCGAGGCCGCTCCTCGACCCCGCGATCCTCAGGCCGGCGATCGCCGCCGCGTTCCGCAAGCTCGACCCGCGCCATCAGGCGCGCAACCCGGTGATGTTCGTGGTCCTCGCCGGGAGCGCCCTCACCATGGCCATGTTCGTGCACGCGCTCGTCGGCCAGGGCGGCGAGGGCGAAGAACCGGCCGGGTTCATCCTCGCCGTCTCCCTCTGGCTCTGGTTCACCGTGCTCTTCGCGAACTTCGCGGAGGCCGTGGCCGAGGGGCGCGGCAAGGCGCAGGCGGACACGCTCCGCAAGGCGCGGCGCGACGTCGAGGCCGTGAAGCTCTCCGCCCCGGAGCGCGACGCAGCGCGGACGACCGTGCCGGCGTCGAGCCTCCGGCGGGGAGACCTCGTGCTCGTCGAGGCAGGCGCGATCATCCCCGGCGACGGCGACATCGTCGCCGGCGTCGCGTCGGTCGACGAGAGCGCCGTCACCGGCGAGAGCGCCCCGGTCGTGCGGGAGAGCGGCGGCGACAGGAGCGCCGTCACCGGCGGGACGCGCGTCCTGTCCGACTGGCTCATCCTCCGCGTCTCCCGGAACCCCGGCGAGGCGTTCCTCGACCGCATGATCGCGATGGTGGAGGGGGCGAAGCGGAAGAAGACGCCGAACGAGATCGCGCTCGACATCCTGCTCGCCGCGCTCACGATCGTGTTCCTCCTCGCGACCGTGACGCTGCTGCCCTACTCGATCTTCGGCGTCCGGCAGACGGGGCAGGGGACCCCGATCAGCATCACCGTGCTCACGGCGCTGCTCGTGTGCCTGATCCCGACCACGATCGGCGGGCTGCTCTCGGCGATCGGCATCGCCGGCATGGACCGGATGATCCAGGCGAACGTCATCGCCACGTCGGGCCGCGCCGTCGAGGCCGCCGGCGACGTGGACGTGCTGCTGCTCGACAAGACCGGCACGATCACGCTGGGCAACCGGCAGGCCACGGAGCTCATCCCGGCGGACGGGGTCGAGGCGAGGGCGCTCGCCGACGCCGCGCAGCTCGCGTCGCTCGCCGACGAGACCCCCGAGGGGCGCAGCGTCGTCGTGCTCGCGAAGGAGAAGCACGGCCTGCGAGAGCGCGATCTCGCGGCCCTCGGGGCTCGCTTCGTCCCCTTCACCGCGCAGACCCGGATGAGCGGCGTCGACTACGGCGCGCGCGAGATCCGGAAGGGCGCCTTCGCGGCGATCGAGGCCTACGTCGAGGAGAAGGGTGGCGCGGTCCCGGCCGCGGTGCGCGCGGTGACGGAGGCCATCTCCCGGAAGGGCGGCACGCCGCTCGTGGTCGCCGAGGGCGGCGCGGTGCTCGGCGTCATCCACCTCAAGGACGTCGTGAAGGGCGGCATCCAGGAGCGCTTCGGCGACCTCCGGCGCATGGGCATCAAGACGGTGATGATCACCGGCGACAACCCGCTCACCGCCGCGGCCATCGCCGCCGAGGCCGGCGTCGACGACTTCCTCGCGCAGGCCACGCCCGAGGCCAAGCTCTCGCTGATCCGCGAGTACCAGGCGGGCGGGCGGCTCGTCGCCATGACCGGCGACGGGACGAACGACGCCCCCGCGCTGGCGCAGGCGGACGTCGCGGTCGCCATGAACACGGGCACCCAGGCCGCGAAGGAGGCCGGGAACATGGTGGACCTCGACTCGAACCCGACCAAGCTCATCGAGATCGTCGAGATCGGCAAGCAGCTCCTGATGACGCGGGGCGCGCTGACGACCTTCAGCCTGGCGAACGACGTGGCCAAGTACTTCGCCATCATCCCGGCGGCGTTCGTCTCGACGTACCCCTCGCTCGGACGGCTCAACGTCATGGGGCTCGCCACCCCGCGGAGCGCGGTGCTCTCCGCGGTCATCTTCAACGCGCTCGTCATCGTCGCGCTGATCCCGCTCGCGCTCCGGGGCATCCGCTACCGGTCCGTCGGGGCGGAGCGAATGCTCCGCAGGAACCTGCTCGTCTACGGCCTCGGCGGGCTCCTCGTGCCGTTCGTGGGGATCAAATGCATCGATCTCCTCCTCTCCGCGCTCGGCCTCGCCTGATCACCCAAGGATAGAACGCTATGCTCGCGCACCTGCGACCCGCCCTCGTCCTCCTCCTCGTCCTCACCGGCGTCACGGGGTTCGTCTACCCGCTGCTCTCGACCGCGATCGCGCAGGCCGCCTTCCCCGAGCAGGCGAACGGCAGCCTCGTGCGGAAGGACGGCCGCGTGGTCGGATCGACCCTGCTCGGCCAGCCGTTCGACGATCCTCGCTATTTCTGGGGACGCCCCTCGGCGACGAGCCCCGTGCCCTACGCCGGGCAGGCCTCCGCCGGGAGCCAGCTCGGGCCCACGAACCCCGCCCTGGCCGAGGCGGTCAAGGCCAGGATCGACGCGCTCCGCGCCGCGGATCCGGAGAGCGCCGCGCCGGTGCCGGCCGACCTCGTGACCGCCTCCGGCAGCGGCCTCGATCCGCACATCAGCCCCGCGGCGGCGGAGCACCAGGCGCGGCGCGTGGCGCGCGCGCGCGGCCTCCCCGAGGACGAGGTGCGCCGGCTCGTCGCGCGGCACACCGAGGAGCGGCTGCTCGGGCTGCTCGGCGAGCCTCACGTCAACGTGCTCCTCCTGAACCTCGCCCTCGACGGCGCCCGCTGAGGGGAGGCGCCGGCCGTGGACGCACGCGACGATCGGCCGGATCCCGAGGCGCTGCTCGCCGCCGCCCGCGAGGAGGAGGAGCGCGAGCGGAAGGGCAAGCTCAAGATCTTCTTCGGCGCCGCGCCCGGGGTCGGCAAGACATTCGCGATGCTGAAGGCGGCGCGTTCGCTCCGCGAGGAAGGGGTCGACGTCGTCGTCGGGTGGGTCGAGACGCACGGGCGCGCCGAGACGGAGGCGCTCCTCGATGAGCTCCCACAGCTGCCACGCCTGCAGGCGATCGAGGTCGAGCACCGCGGCAGGACGCTGCGGGACTTCGACCTCGAGGCCGCGCTGAAGCGCCGTCCGAAGCTCCTCGTCGTCGACGAGCTCGCGCACACGAACGCGCCCGGGCTGCGGCACCCGAAGCGCTGGCAGGACGTCCTGGACCTCCTCGACGCCGGGATCGACGTCCACACCACCGTCAACGTCCAGCATATCGAGAGCCTGAACGACGTGGTGGCGCAGGTGACCGGCGTCGTGGTCCGGGAGACGGTGCCCGACTCGATGATCGAGCGCGCCGACGAGATCGAGCTCATCGACCTGCCCCCGGACGACCTCCTCGAGCGGCTGCGCGAGGGCAAGGTCTACCTCTCGGAGCAGATCGAGCGGGCGGCGAGCAGCTTCTTCCGCAAGGGCAACCTCATCGCCCTGCGCGAGCTCGCGCTGCGTCGCACCGCCGAGTGCGTCGACGGCCAGATGCGCGGCTACATGCGCGCCCACGGGATCCAGCAGACGTGGGCCGTCGCCGAGCGGATCGTCGTCTGCGTGGGGCCGAGCCCCATGTCGGCGCGGCTGATCCGGGCGACGCGGCGGATGGCCGGCAGCCTGAAGGCGGAGTGGCACGCGGTCTACGTGCAGACGCCGGCGCAGGCGCGGCTCTCCGAGGCGGATCGCGGGCGGGTCGACCGGAACCTCGCGCTCGCCGAGCGCCTCGGCGCCAGCACGGTCCAGCTCCACGGCGCGGAGGTCGCCGCGGAGGTCCTGCGGTACGCCAGGCGCCACAACGTCAGCAAGATCGTCGTCGGCAAGCCGACCCACCCCCGCTGGAAGGATCTCGTCTACGGCTCGCTGCTCGACGATCTCGTGCGCCAGAGCGGCGGTATCGACGTCTACGTCATCCAGGGGACGGCGGAGGCTCGCCAGCCTGATCCCGGGCCGCCGGAGCGGCGCCCGGTCAGGCCGCTGGCCTACGCCTGGAGCGCGTGCGTCGTGGCGCTCTGCACGCTGGTCTCGTGGCTCATGCACCCGTTCTCCGACCTGGCGAACCTCATCATGGTGTACCTGCTCGGGGTCGTCTTCGTCGCGAGCCGCTTCGGGCGGGGTCCCGCGGTGGTCGCGTCGGTGCTCGGCATCGCGGCCTTCGATTTCTTCTTCGTACGGCCGTACCTGACCTTTGCGGTCGGCGATCTCCGGTATCTCCTCACGTTCGCGATCATGCTGATCGTGGCGCTCTTCATCGCCGGCCTCACCGCGCGCATCCGCCGGCAGGCCGCGAGCGCCGGTGAGCGCGAGCAGCGCACCGCGGCGCTCTACGCGATGAGCAGGGAGCTGACCGCGCTGCGCGGGATCGACAAGCTCAGCCTGGCGGCCGCGCGCCACGTGCGCGACGTCTTCGAGGCCGACGCGGCCGTCCTCCTGCCCGGCCCCGACGGCCGCCTCGCCGTCCGGGCGGGGACGGCCGAGGATCTGGCCTCCAGCGAGGAGGAGCGGGCGGTCGCGGAGTGGGCGTATGCGCGCGGCAAGTCGGCGGGGGCCGGGACGGACACCCTCCCGAGCGCGGGCGCGATGCACCTGCCGCTGGAGGGCTCCTCCGGGCCGATCGGTGTCCTCAGCGTCCGCCCGCGCCTGCCGTCGTCGTTCCTCGACCTGAGCCGGCGCGAGCTGCTCGGCGCCTTCGCCACGCAGACGGCGCTCGCGCTGGAGCGCGCCCTGCTCGCGCGGGAGGCCCAGGGCGCGCAGCTCCGCGCGCAGGCGGAGGAGCTCCGCAACGCCCTCCTGAGCTCCGTCTCGCACGATCTGCGCACGCCGCTCGCCACGATCACCGGCGCCGCGGGCGCGCTGCTCGACGATGGCGACGAGGGGGCGGCGCTCGGCCCGGCGGCGCGGCGCGATCTGACGCAGACGGTGCTGGAGGAGGCGCAGCGGCTCGAGCGCCTCGTCCGCAACCTGCTGGACATGACGCGGCTGGAATCCGGGGCGCTCGCGGTCAAGAAGGAGTGGCTGCCGCTCGAGGAGGTCGTCGGGGCCGCGCTGAACCGGGTCGAGGAGCGCCTCGAGGGACGGGAGGTCTCGATCGAGCTGGACCGGGCGACTGGGCTCGTCCCGATGGATGGCGTGCTGATCGAGCAGGTGCTCATCAACCTGATCGAGAACGCGCTCAAGTACTCGCCCGCCGGCAGCCCGATCGCGATCCGGGGGTTCACGGAGGGGGACGCGGCGATGCTGGAGGTCATGGATCGCGGTCAGGGCATCGCGCCGGGCGAGGAGGAGGCCGTCTTCGAGAAGTTCTACCGGGGGCGCGGCCACGGCCGCCAGGGGCTCGGCCTCGGCCTCACGATCTGCCGCGGCATCGTGGCCGCGCACGGCGGGCGGATCACGGCGGAGAACCGGCCTCACGGGGGCGCGATCTTCCGCGTTGTGTTGCCCATCGAGGGCCGCCCGCCGGACCTCGCCGGCTCGGAGCTGCCCGCAATGGCGGGCGATTCATAGCGTGGCCGGGCGAATGTCGGACGCGTCCCTCCTCGTGCTCCTGATCGAGGATGACCCGCAGATGCGGCGGTTCCTCCGCGCGATGCTGGCGGCCCGAGGCTACCGGCTCGTGGAGGCCGAGACGGGCGGCGAGGGGATCGCCCAGGCGACGACGCGCAATCCGGATCTCGTGCTCCTCGATCTGGGGCTCCCCGATATGGATGGCCTGGAGGTGACCCGGCGGCTCCGGGAGTGGAGCGCTGTCCCGATCATCGTGCTGTCGGCCCGGGGCCAGGAGCAGGACAAGATCGACGCGCTGGACGGCGGCGCCGACGATTACCTGACGAAGCCCTTCAGCGCGGGCGAGCTGCTGGCGCGGCTGCGCGTGGCGCTGCGCCACGCCGCCCGCGCGGCGCGCGGGGCGAACGCGGAGAGCTCGAGCTTCCAGGTGCAGGACGTCGAGGTCGATCTCGCGCGGCGGGTCGTGCTGCGGGCGGGCGAGGAGATCCACCTGACGCCGATCGAGTACAAGCTGCTCACGACGTTGATCCGGCACGCGGGGAAGGTGCTGACGCATCGCCAGCTCCTCGGCGAGGTGTGGGGCCCTGCGTACGCGGGGCAGACGCACTACCTGCGCGTCTACATGGCGCAGCTCCGGCACAAGCTGGAGCGCGATCCCGCGCGGCCGCAGATGCTGATCACCGAGCCCGGCGTGGGCTACCGGCTGAAGGGGGCTTGAGCAAATACCGATCTCGGTGGGTCAAGGGCGCCGGCAGAATTCCGACGACAGCCGACAGACGTCGTGATCTTGCGCCTGGGCAGCTCAGCTGCCCCGAGGAGACCGTTTCCGGTGCCGGAGGGGCAGCTCAGCAGCAGGCGGTCCCCGGCGATCCGGCGGAAAACGGTGGTCCAACCGGCGTGCCGTGGCGCGCCCGGCCTCCTCGGCGGCGAGGCGTGCGCCGGAGCACATGGATGCCGCTCCTCGTCCGGGACACGTTCTGCGGCAGCGTGGCCCGGTCGTCGAGCACTGCGACAACAGGTCGCATTTCCAACGGATGGCGGCCCCACTAGAGTGCTGGAGCTTTCCCTGGTGGAGGTCTTGAGATGAAGAGGGCGTTGCAGAGTTGCCTGATTGTTGCAGGCTCGTTGTTCACCGTGGCCGCCGCACAGGCGCACATCTCCGTGTCGGGCCCAGCGTTCGCCGGCGCCACCCATGAGGCCATCTTCGGTGTCGGCCACGGGTGCGACGGCGCGGATACCTACCGGGTGAGGGTCCAGATCCCGGCGGGCGTGACGGCGGTGCGCCCGATGGACAGCACGTTCGGCAAGGCCGCCCTGGAGAAGGACACCGAGGGCAATGTCACGGCCGTCGTCTGGACCAAGCCCGTCGCCGACGTGCTCCCGGCGGACACGAACTATTACAAGCTGGCCGTGCGGTTCAAGGTCCCGGACGCGCCGTTCCAGATGCTGTACTTCCCCACCTTCCAGACCTGTCGCACCGCGGACGGCACCGAGACGATCACCGAATGGGTGGACACCGCCGGCGAGCACGGCAGCCACGACGCAGACGCGGGCACCCCGGCCACGAGCCCAGCGCCGTCGCTGGCGGTCCTGCCGCCGCGCTCGCCCGGGTGGAACAAGTACACAGTGAACGAGCATGTCCACGACCTCTCGGTCTTCCAGGACGCGCTCATCGTCTGGGCGGGGAAGGCGGCGTACAGCCCCAACCCGAACACCCAGAGCCTGATCATGACCGAGCCGGATACCGAGGTGCTGACGATGATCCATCCAGGCACCGAGATCTGGGTCAAGTACTGAGCGGGGGAGGCAGACCATGCGACCGTGGCTCCTCCTGATCGCCGCCTGCGCGCTCTGCGCCTGCTCCGACGACACGCGCCCGCCCCCGCGCGATCCAGGAAACGACGCCGGGGACAGCGGTACATCCGGCGCCGGCCCCCAGCCCGACGCCGGTGACCAGCCCGACGCCGGTGGCCAGACCGACGCCGGGCCGGACGCGGCGTCACCGACGTCGCCGCTCGAGCGCTTCCCCGAGCTGCCGCGGCCGCCCGCCGGGAGGTTGCCGGACGACCTGAAGCCGCCGGTGCGCTGACGCGGGGAACGCCCCGCGACGGCCCAGGGGCGAACTGGCGGTGCCGAACCGCAGCGGCGGCAGCGGTGCTGCGCGAGGCGATCGCGATCGGCATCGACCACGTCGACACGAGCGACGCCTACGGGCCACACGTCACGAACCAGCTCATTCGCGCCACGCTGCATCCGTATCCCAGGAACGTCGTGATCGTGTCGAAGCTCGGTGGGCGGCGTGGCGCGGACAAGTCGTGGCTCCCGGCGCTGTCGCCCGCCGAGATCCGCGCCGACCTCCAGGACAACCTGCGCCACCTCGGGCTCGACGCGATCGACGTCGTGAACTTGCGCATGATGAGCATGACGCCGACGGAAGGCCCGCTCGACAAGGAGCTCGCCGTCCTCATCGAGCTCAAGCGCGAGGGGCTCGTTCGCCATATCGGCCTCAGCAACGTGACGGCACGTCAGGTCGAGCAGGCGCAAGCGCTCACCGAGATCGTGTGCGTGCAGAACCACTACAACCTGGCGCATCGCGGAGACGACGCGCTCATCGACGCGCTGGCGAAGCAGGGCATCGCCTACGTGCCGTTCTTCCCGCTCGGCGGCTTCACGCCGCTCCAGTCCTCGACGCTGTCGGAGGTCGCGAACGAGATGGGCGCGACGCCGATGCAGGTCGCGCTCGCGTGGCTGCTGCACCGCGCGCCGAACATCCTGCTCATCCCGGGCACGTCGTCGGTCGCGCACCTGCGCGAGAACGTGGCCGCGGCGTCGCTCGTGCTGCCGGCAAAGAGCATCGCCGCGCTCGACGGAATCGCGCGTTGAAATAGATGGTCTAACCAGCAAGATTCGTGGTTCATGATCTCGTGAACGTGCGTGGACATGGCCAATCCATCAACAAGATTCATTGACAAGATCCATGCCGGAGACGGACGGCTGAGGTGCGCGTCCACGGGCGCCTGGGCAACCTCGACCGTCGGGATCGGGCCAGGAGAGCCCGGGCCGCCTCCTGGAACACCCTCCTCGAGCCAGGTCGGCGCGTCTCCGACCTCGTCGAGCTCGGATGCGCGCCAGGCCTGCCCGCTCGGCGGCGCGGCACTTGACGAGCGCTGTCGTGGCCGCAGGGTCTCTCGCATCGGGAGGGATGAACCCATGGCACACCCCGTCGGAGAGAAGCTGCACTGCGACGACTGCGGCGCGCAGATCGTGTACCTCGCAGCGTGCGACTGTCCCCCGCAGGAGCAGAGCAAGCACTTCAACGTTTGCTGCGGCAAGGAGATGCGCAGCCTTGGCGTCGTATCCGAGGCCGAGCGGCACGCGATCGCCGCGATCGCGCCGAAAAAGTCCGCCGCCTGAGAGGTACTGAGCACGTACCGAGCACCCGGGGGTAATGCTCAGATTTCAACATGAAGGCGGGAAGGCGGGAAGAAAAGATCAATGATCTTCCCGCCTTCCCGCCTTCATGTGAACTCTCTCCGGGCAAATGTGAGCACTACCCACCCGGGTGGGGGCGCTTGTACGCGCCTCCCCTCCATGGATCTCTCGTTCAGCGCTCGGCGGCCCCCGCGGTCCGGGGCGGCGCGCGCGCGGGCACGGTCGCGCGATCGCGATCGCGCCGGGCAGCGCCGGGCGCGATCGCGATCGGACTTCCGGGCTGAATCGCGGCCCTAAGTCCACGAATTCACGTCAGATCTCGCCGGCACACGGGCTGCAACAGGCGGCGCTCGGAGAGGAGCCCGATGTCGATGATGCCCCGAAATACCTCCGATACGTCCGTCACATTCTCGCTTGCCGAGCTCGCGGAGCTCGAGGAGGCGCGCGTGCGGGAGGAGCACCTCCAGCGCGCCAGGGCGCGCGAGCAGGAAGCCCGCGAGCAGCGCGAGGCGGAGGCGCGCCGGCGCGCAGCGGAGGCGGCGCGGGCCGCCGCCGAGGCAGAGGCGCGGGCGCGGCGCGAGCGGGAGCAGGCCGAAGCGGAGGCGCGCGCCGAAGCGCGGGCGCGGGCGGCGCTCGAGGTCGCGCGCATCGAGGCCGAGGCGAAGGCGCGCCTCGAGGCCGACAGCGCGGCGCGCGCGCACGAGCTGGCCGTCGTCCGCGCGCGCGCCGAGGGCCGGCGCCGCAGCCTTGTGCACGCGCTCGCCGCCGCGCTCGGCGTCGTGCTGTGCGGCGGCGCAGCGGCCGCGTACGGGGGCGCGCAGCACGTGGCGAGCCTCCAGCAGGAAGCCCGGCGGCTCCGCGACGCACAGGCGGCGCTGGCGGAGGAGCGCGCGAGCGCGAGGGCCGCCGAGCTCGCGGCCCTCGACCGGCGCCACGCGGCGCTGCGCGGCCGGCCCCTCGCCGACGACGCCGAGGAGGCGCGCGCGACCGCCGAGGCGGCGCGGAATGCCCTCGATCCGCGGGCGCTGGACCACGACCGGCTGCGGGCGTTCGGGGACGCGCTCGACGCGCTGGAGGCGCGGCTCGACGCGCTCGAGAGGATCGCGGCGCTCGATCGGCGCCACGCCGATCTCGCCGCCTGGGCCGCCGAGGGGCGGCGGACCGAGGCCACGACGGCGGCCCGGGTCGCCGCGGCGCGCGCGAGGGCGGCGGGCGCCGACGAGGGCGCGCTCCGCGCCTATGAGAGCGCGCTCGTCCGCCTGCGGGAGGCGCTCGCCCGGCCCGCGGCGCCGGGCCCGCAGCCGCAGGTCCGGCCCCCGCAGCCCGAGTGCACGAACCCGGGCGACCCGATCTGCGGGCTCGATGGGCGGCGTCTCTGAGGCGCTGACGCCGCGCTCCTCTCCCGGCGAACGACCGCGCCGCCGCCCCCCGGCGCGGCGCTTCCACGCTCCGGGCGTGCATGGCACCCTGCGAGGAGAATGGCCAAGGACGTGCCGAGCACCAGCGAGCACCGGAGCCCGGTGCGGCCCGAGGCCGGGCGGCGGCGGCCGGCGCTCGTGTGCGCCTTCCCGCGGCCCATGGCGTTCGCGCTGCCCGACTCCGGGTCCGTCATCGGCCGCGTCTGGCTCGCCGAGCGCGGCCTCGCCGACACGGAGGTGTCCGGCAGGCACCTGCGGATCGATCGCGCCGGCGGCGCGCTGCGCGTCGCGGACGTCGGGTCGCGCAACGGCACGTGGGTGAACGGATCGAGGCTCGCGCCGCGCGACCTCACGCCGCTCGATGACGGCGCGGTGCTGAGGCTCGGGCGCATCCTCTTCGTCTTCCGCGAGGAGCTCCACGGCCCCCTCGAGCCGGCGCCGCCCGTGGGCGGGCTCGTCGGTCCGTACGGCCTGCGCGCGGTCGCGCAGCCCCTCGCGGGCCTGCCGCGGAGCCGCCCCGGCAACGTGCTCATCGAGGGGGAGACCGGCGTGGGCAAGGAGCTCGTCGCGCGCGCCGCGGCGGCGGCGCTCGGGCGCGCGGCGCCGTTCGCGGCGGTGAACGTGGCCGGCGTCGCCCGCGGCGTCTTCGAGTCGCAGATGTTCGGCCACGTGGCGGGCGCGTTCTCGGACGCGCGCAGCGCCGCGCCCGGGATCGTCGTGGCCCACGACGGCGGGACGCTGTTCCTCGACGAGATCGGCGAGCTCGACCTCGATCTCCAGGCGAAGCTCCTGCGGCTCCTGGAGAACCGCGAGGTGCTGCCGGTCGGGGCGCAGCGGCCGGTCCACGTGAACGTGCTGGTCGTCGCCGCGACCCACCGGGACCTCGAGGACATGGTCGCGCGCGGGGCGTTCCGGCGCGACCTGTTCGCGCGGCTCGCGATGGCGCGCATCCGCGTGCCGGCGCTCCGCGAGCGGCGCGAGGACCTCTTCAGCGTGGCGTGCGAGCTCGCGCGGCGCGCGGGCGTCGCGCTCCCGGCCGAGGCGGTCGAGGTCGAGGCCATGGAGCGGCTGCTGCTCGATCCCTGGCCGAGCAACGTGCGCGGGCTCGACGCGGCCCTCGCGGAGGTGCGCCGCCTCGATCACGAGCCGGGGCTGCGGCTGTGGGCGCTCGAGGAGGCGCTGGGGAAGGCGCCGGACGACCAGAAGACCGCGCTCACGCAGGAGCGCGTCGAGTCCGCCCTCGCCGCCGCCGGGGGCAACGTGACGTCGGCCGCGGAGCGGCTCGGCGTCTCGCGAGGGAAGCTGCTGCGCTTCCGAAAGCGCACACAGCAAGGGGAGTGATCGCGCCACGTTCCCTCCACGAGGATTCCCGCCAGGGATCCGGAGAGAGCTTTCAACGCAAAGCCGCAAAACATCGGCGCTCTCGCTTCTGGGTCCTTGTCTGCCTGATCGCGGGATCAGCGGGCCCGGAGAAGCGATGCGTGAGGCGGCGACGCGAGCAAGCTGGCTGGAGCGCCATCCAGCGGCGCACCGGGTGCTGGGCGAGCGGCTCTCCGAGCAGCTGGACGCGGCGGTGACGGCAAACGAGCCGGCTGAGGCGTGGTTGCTGTCGGAGGCTCACAAGCTACGAAGTTGGCCCGGTTGATGACCGTGCCAAGGCTGGGACCGCCCGCGCGGCACAGGCGGTCGCCGCGGACGTAGCGCCGTAGCGGTTCCGCCCAAGGCAGAAGTTGTGAAGTTACCGCGGTCTGGGTTTTTGGTCACCAGTTTTTTGGTGGGACCCGCTGGCTGAACTAGATCCGTCCTGCACGAAGGATCCCGACCCGTCTGTACGGGCGAGCCGCACAAGCGCGTCGTCGCAAATCTGCGTGCGAGCGTCCGGGACACGCACCGCCAAAGACATTCAGGTCGCCCGCGTCGCCCCTATCGACGTCGCGCGAGAGAAGTCAGCGAACATGCAACCTTTCAAGCTGCCCGACTTCTACATGCCGCATCCGGCGCGCATCAATCCGCACCTCGAAGGCGCGCGCGCGCACACCAAGGCCTGGTCGTACGAGATGGGTATCCTGGAGGAGAACCCGCAGGGAAAACCCATCTGGACCGAGAGCGACCTCGACGCGCACGACTACGCGCTGCTCTGCGCGTACACCCACCCCGACGCGCCCGCGCCCAAGCTCGATCTGATCACGGATTGGTATGTCTGGGTGTTCTTCTTCGACGACCATTTTCTCGAAATCTACAAGCGCACCAAGGACATGCGCGGCGCGAAGGCGTACCTCGACCGCCTGCCGCTCTTCATGCCCGTCGTGCGCACGGGGACGCCGCCGGAGCCGACGAACGTGGTCGAGCGCGCGCTCGCGGACCTCTGGGCGCGAACCGTCCCGCTCACCTCGGTCCAATGGCGCGAGCGTTTCCTCGAGGCGACGAAGAACCTGCTGCTCGAATGCATGTGGGAGCTCGCCAATATCCAGGAGAACCGCGTCGCGAACCCGGTCGAATACATCGAGATGCGCCGCAAGGTCGGCGGCGCGCCCTGGTCGGCGGGACTCATCGAGATCGCCGTGGGCGCCGAGGTCCCGGCCGCCATCGCCGCGACGCGCCCCCTCGAGGTCCTGCGCGACACGTTCTCGGACGGCGTTCACCTGCGAAATGACCTGTTCTCGTACCAGCGGGAGGTCGAGGACGAAGGGGAAAACGCCAACTGCGTGCTCGTCTTCGAGCGTTTCCTCCGCGTCCCCACGCAAAAAGCGGCCGATTTGACGAACGAGATCCTGACGTCGCGGCTCCAGCAATTCGAGAACACGGCGCTCGTCGAGGTGCCGGCGCTCTGCGTGGAGCACGGGCTGACGCCGGCGCAAGCCCTCGACGTCGCCAGGTACCTGAAGGGGCTGCAGGACTGGCAGTCCGGCGGCCACGAATGGCACATGCGGTCGAGCCGCTACATGAACGAAAACGCGGACAAATCGGCGAGCGTCCCCGATCTCCTCGAGGCGCCGACGGGGCTCGGCACCTCGGCGTTCCGGATCAGGCTCACGCCCGGCGCCCTGGGTTTGCAGCGGATCAAGACCCTCACCCACGCCCCGTTCCAGCCCGTGGGCAGGTCGCCGCTCCCGAAGATTTACATGCCGTTCAAGCTAAGCTTGAGCCCGCATCTGCCCGCGGCGCGCCGGAACATCGTCGCGTGGGCCCGTAAGTTCGCGATGCTCGACGTCGTGCCGGGCGTCTTCGGCTCCGGGATCTGGGACGAGCGCAGGCTCATCGGCTTCGATCTCCCCATCTGCGCCGCGGGCATTCACCCGAACGCGTCCCCGCACGAGCTCGACCTGAGCTCGGCTTGGCTGACGTGGAGGACGTACGCCGACGATTATTTCCCGCTCGTGTTCGGCGCGACGCGAGACATGGCGGGCGCGAAACGGTTCAATGCCCGGCTCTCGATGTTCATGCCCCTCGACTGCGCGAGCGCCCCGGTGCCCGAGAACCCGGTGGAGAGCGGCCTCCTGGATCTCTGGAACCGTACAGCTTCCCCCATGTCGATGAACTCGCGGCAGTCGCTCCGCCGCAGCATCGAGACCATGACCGAGAGCTGGCTCTGGGAGCTCCTGAACCAGACCCAGAACCGGATCCCGGATCCGGTCGATTACGTCGAGATGCGCCGCAAGACGTTCGGCGCCGCTCTCACGATGGGCCTGCCCAAGCTCGCGCTCGGCGATGTGGTCCCGGCCGCGGTCTTCCGCACGCGGACGATGCGAGGGCTCGACAACACCACGGCCGACGTGGGCGGGTTGATCAACGATCTCTATTCGTACCGCAAGGAGATCGAGTTCGAGGGCGAGCTCAGTAACCTCGTGCTGGTCGTCGAGCGGTTCCTCGAATGCGACGCGCAGCGGGCCAAGGAGGTCGTCAATGACCTGATCACGGCGCGCGTGCTGGAGTTCGAGCACATCGTCGCGACCGAGCTGCCCCGCATCCTCGACGAATTCGACCTCGACAAGGCGGCCCGCGAGGCCGTGCTCGGATATGTCGAGAATCAGCGATCGTACATGGCTGGCGTCCTCAACTGGCACGTCGCGACGAGCCGGTACGTGGACGCGGAGCTCGAGCGCCACCCGATCGAACGGGCGATCGAGGGCGCGCGTGGGTTTGGCGCCTCTGCGGCGCGTATCAGCAGTTTCTTCGGCGCCGGAAGAGCCGGCGCCGCGGCGCCTGCTGCGAAGGTGGATCTTTCGATGGGTACGGCGCGGTCCGTGCCGGTGAAGCACGGGCGGTCCTAGCCGTCCGGGAAAGAGGAACTCATGTCTATCTCAGGGAAGTTGGGTTCGATCGATCAGCTGCCGACCAGCCTCGCGACGGCGGCCGCGAGGCAGCTCGCGACGACGACCAAGTCGGCGCCGCAGATGCAGGGCATCTCGTCGCGGTGGCTGCTCAAGCTCCTGCCGTGGGTGCACGTCAACGGCGTGTACCGCGTGAACCGCCGCCTGAGCTATGCGGTGGGCGACGGGCGCGTGACGTTCACGAACACCGGCGCGAAGATCCAGGTCATCCCGCAGGAGCTCTGCGAGCTGCCGCTCCTCCGCGGTTACGAGGACGTCGAGGTCCTCACCGCGCTGGCGAACCGCTTCGTGCAGCGTGAATACAAGCCCGGCGACATCATCACCGAGCGCGGCAAGGAGGCCGATCACATCTGCCTCATCGCGCACGGCAAGGTCAACAAGATCGGCACGGGCAAGTACGGCGATCAGACGGTGCTCGCGGTCCTCGCGGACGGCGACCAATACAGCTACAAGGCGCTCCTGGAGACGCAGGATTACTGGACGTTCACGGCCAAGGCCGTCACGGCGGTCACGGTGCTGACGCTCCAGCAGAACGTCTTCGAGGAGCTGGTCGCCCAGTACCCGTCGCTGAAGAAGCACCTCGACAACTTCAAGGCGCTCGCCGCGAAGAAGCAGGACGACACGGGCGAGGCGGCGATCGAGATCTCGGCGGGCCACTCCGGCGAGCCCGTCCTCCCCGGCACGTTCGTCGATTACGAGACCTCGCCCCGCGAGTACGAGCTCAGCGTGGCGCAGACCGTGCTCCAGATCCACTCGCGCGTCGCGGATCTGTTCAACGAGCCGATGAACCAGACGGAGCAGCAGCTCCGCCTGACCATCGAGGCCCTGAAGGAGACCCAGGAGCACGAGCTCATCAACAACCGCGAGTTCGGCCTCCTGCACAACGCCGACCTGAAGCAGCGCATCCACACCCGCAGCGGCCCCCCGACGCCGGACGACATGGACGAGCTCCTCGCCACGGTCTGGAGGGAGCCGTCGTTCTTCCTCGCGCCCCCGCGCGCCATCGCGGCGTTCGGCCAGGAGTGCAGCCGCCTCGGCATCTATCCGCAGAGCACCGAGGTGAACGGCAATCACGTCCCGGCGTGGCGCGGCGTGCCGATCTTCCCGTGCAACAAGATCCCGGTCTCGGAGACGCGGACGACCTCGATCCTGCTCGTGCGCGCGGGCGAGAAGAACCAGGGCGTCATCGGCCTGCACCATGCCGGCATTCCGGACGAGGTCGAGCCGAGCCTCAACGTGCGCTTCATGGGGATCAACGAGAAGGCCATCATCTCGTACCTCGTCAGCCTCTATTACTCGGCGGCTGTGCTGGTCCCCGACGCGCTCGGCGTCCTGGAGAGCGTCGAGATCGGACGCGCCCACGAATGAGCCGCGAGCGGTAGCCGCTCCGCGTGTGCCCCGTGCAAACGCGGGAGACACGCGGAGCGCTCTGCTCTCCGAAGCGCGCAGAAGGAAAGGTACGTCATGGCAAACGCCGATAAAGCTGGGATCGGGAACGAGGTGGAGCGTTCGAGCCTCGGGACGCTGGGGGCGCGAAAGCTCGCGACGACGACCAAGTCGCACCCGCAAATGCAGGGGATCACGCCCCGGTGGCTCTTGCGGGCCTTGCCCTGGGTCGAGGTCACGGGCGGCACGTATCGCGTGAACCGCCGCCTGAGTTATGCCGTCGGCGACGGGCGGTTGAGCTTCGGCAACGTCGGGGCAAAGGTGCACGTGATCCCGCAGGAGCTCTGCGAGCTGCCGCTCCTGCAAGGTTTCTCGGACGACGCCGTGCTCGACACCCTGGCGAGCCGGTTCATCCAGCGGGAGTACAAGCCCGGCGCGCTGATCGCCGAGCGCGGAAAGCCCGCGGAGACGATCTTCCTGCTCGCGCACGGAAAGGCCCAGAAGCTTGGCGTAGGCAAGTACGGCGCCGACACGATCCTCGACGTCCTCGCGGATGGGGACCATTTCGGGGATCAATCCGTCATCGATTCGAACGACGTCTGGACGTATTCGGTCAGGGCCGTCACGCCGTGCATCGTGCTCGAGCTCCCGCAGCGTGTCTTCGAGGAGCTCATCTCGCGATCCCCGGCGCTCCACGCGCACGTCGAGTCGCTCAAGGAGCGGCTGAAGAAGCCGCAGGACAAGCTCGGACAGGCGGCGATCGCGATCACCGCCGGTCACATGGGCGAGCGCGCGCTCCCGGGGACGTTCGTCGATTATGAGACCGCGCCGCGTGAATACGAGCTCAGCGTCGCGCAGACGGTCCTCCGGCTCCACACGCGCGTCTCGGATCTCTTCAATGATCCGATGGATCAGCTCCAGGAGCAGCTCCGCCTGACCGTCGAGGCCCTGCGCGAGCGGCAGGAGTACGAGCTCATCAACAACCGTGATTTCGGCCTCCTGCACAACGCCGACCTGAAGCAGCGCCTCCATCCCCGGAGCGGCCGCCCGACGCCCGACGACATGGACGAGATCCTCTGTCGGCGCCGCAAGTCGCAGTTTTTCCTGGCGCACCCGCGCGCGATCGCCGCCTTCCACCGGGAGTGCAGTCGCCGCGGCATCTACCCGGCCATCGTCGAGCTCTCCGGCGCGAAGGTCGCGGCGTGGCGCGGCGTCCCGATCCTGCCCTGCGACAAGATCCCGATCAACAAGGACGAGACGAGCTCCATTCTCGTCATGCGGACCGGGCGGGAGCATCAGGGCGTCATCGGCCTCCACCGCACGGGCCTCCCCGATGAGATCGAGCCCGGCGTCTCGGCCCGCAGGATGGAGACCGACGGGAAGGCCATTACCTCGCACCTTGTGAGCACCTATTACTCCGCCGCGGTGCTGGTGCCCGACGCTCTCGGCGTGCTTGAGAACGTCCAGATCGGGCGGTAGTCTCGGCGGCCTCGACGACTCTGCATCTCGACCTGCTCCTCCACAACCTCGTCGCGCTGTGCGGCGCGATCGTGGTGCTCCTGCTCCTCTCGGAGCTCGTGGTCCGGCTGATCCATCGGGGCTACGCCTTCGTCTTGCGCTCGCCGACGCTGGAGTAGGCTCGCCAGCTACACGCGGGGCGCATTTTACGTGAGCCGCCTCGCGACGGGGTTCGGATACCTCCTGAAATTTCAAGAGGACCACAGGTGAGCTTCATTACGCTGCCATATTCATCGGGCAACCGTCCGCCTCTTTATATTCGGCCTCGCGCCATCGAATTTTTGTTGCAGGAGGAGAAGGGGACGCTCCTCAATGACCTCCATGGACGACGTTACCTGGAAAGTCGCTCGATCGAATCCTTGTTGAGCGTCATCCAAGGGGATGAGCCATTCGTGGAAGTTCCATTCTTGAAGAGCTCGATGCGTGTGTGTGGATACATTCGCCTCGGCGCGATTGAGTACATTACGGCTGTTGGCGGCGCGACGAGGGTGCACACTTCAAGCGATCGGGATTACATGGCCGCAGAGTCGCCGAGCGAGTTGGTGGCCAGATTTCCCGACGAGATGTTCGATTGCATGCGCGGCGGCGAGGAACAGGTCGTTTATTTTCGGCGCGATCGATTGCTTGGAGTATCTCCCATTGAATGTTCGTCCACCTATGTCTACACATTCGACAGCCGGGAGCATGTGTACAGCGACCAGTTCGATCCGAATTGGGTAATGGGCATGACGGTCGCTCAGATCGAAGACGAACGAGCGTTTTTCCGGGCGAACCGGATAAAAGGCTTCCGGGTGGACCAGGGTGGAAATATTGAATTGCACGGGGCAGTCAAGCTTGCAGGCCTATCGGCTGAGGCTGTGCTGAAAGTGTGTCCGATCGCGCGTCCGGTGTCTTTTGCGCAATGCGCCGCCGGGCAAGGTGGATCGGAATATAGATACGATTGGGTGTTGGATCGGGACGCAATCGATGCGATCGTTCCGAGAAACCCTGGGTTGGGCTTGGACACCCGTGTCGGTACCCCATTTTTAGGTCTCGACACGGTCGATCCGATCGACGAGCTTATAGCTCATCTTGACTTGACGTCGTTTATTCGATTGGCCCGAAGCTCGGACGGGCGCGGCCCGAACGTTCCATCGGACTACAACAGACGGCATCCGTGGGCCTACTATCGTCCGGAATCTGTTCTGGCCATGGAAGCGGGAGTCCATGGGACAGCAATCGCGACGAGGACCAGTTCGCATATCGTCGATGAAGCACCGGAAGAAATTCTGCGTTCTTGTGTTGAGCCAGGGGTGCGATAGGGTGCTCTGCTCTCGGTGAAGGCAATGGGGGGGTCGATTGGATTCGCTGCTTCGGCCGAGCCTGCGGGCCTGATTCAAGGGCCGCTATCGCAAGCTGCTCAATCCTTGTAGCACTGGCCAGGTGGGTGCAGCCTGCCGCAGATGTCCTGGCAGGATCTCTGACCCGCAGAACTAAGGGGCCTTGGCGCAGCGGAAGCCGATGCTCCAGCCGCGCGCCGTGGGAGCGCTCGGGCGGCGGTGGGCGGAGCGCACGTACTGGCTCTCGACCGTGTCCCACCCGCCGCCGCGGAGCACGCGGCGGGAGTCGTCGCAGTCGTCCCTGGCGTAGGGGCAATAATGGCTCTCGGTCCACTCCCAGACGTTGCCGGCCAGGTCCAGGACGCCGGCGGGCGATCTCCCTGCCGGCGATCGTCCGACGGGGGCCGTCGCCGGGGCCGCGTCGCCGTCGTTGTACATGCGAGGCCACGGGCCCTTGCCCACCTTCTCTAGCCGCTCCGTCAGCATCCCGCTGCACTCCGGCCCGCAGGCGTTGAGGCGCTCGCCCGAGGGAGGCGAGTCGCCCCAGGGGTAGGTCCATGCGTCGTTGCCGCGCGCCGCGAGCTCCCACTCTGCCTCGGTGGGCAGCCGCTTGCCGGAGGCGGCGCAGTACGCCTTCGCCTGGTACCAGTCGACGCAGTTGATGGGGTGGTCCGGCGCGTCGGGGCCGTTGCAGAACTGGCTCCAGAAGGCGCGGCCGTTCGGCGTGAGCCCCTCCGACTCGACGGTTCGCCGCGGGCGCTCACAGGCCTCGCAGTCCGAGTAGGCCTTCACCGTGACCTCGGTGACGTCGAGACAGAACGCCTTCACGGTCACGCCGTGCCGCGGCGTCTCGTCGCTCGGCGTCTCCGCGTCGGCGACGGAGCCCATCTGGAGCTCGGCGTCCTCGATGAGGACCATGCCGCCCGGGCAGCCGCCCGACGCGGCCGGCGGCGGGCGCAGGAAGAGGTACACCCCCGCGCCCGCCGCGCACGCGGCGGCGAGCGGCACGGCGCGCCGGAGGCGGGGCGCGCGCGCGCCCGAGGGGCCCCGCGCCGCGGGCCGCTTCGCGCCGGGCGGGTGGAGCGCGGTGTGACCGGCCGCGGAGTCGGCGGCGGAGCCCGCCGTCGCAGGGGCGCCCGCAGGCGCGCCCGATGCAGCGAGCGCGCCCGAGGTCGCGGGCTCTCTCGCGAGCTCGCCCGCGCCGTGGGGGGCGCCCCGGAGATCGACCGGCGCGGCCATCGTCGTGGCGAACGCTGCGGGGTGATGGCGGTCAGCGGGCGCGTCGACCTCCACGAACGGCGCCTCCAGGGCGAGAAAGGCCTCGACCATCTCGCGCGCCGACTTGAAGCGGCTGCTCGGATCGACGGAGAGCGCCTTGGCGAACCAGTCGTCGATCGACGCCGGCAGGTCCGGCCTCTGCTCGGTGACGGGGCGGAACTTCCCCTTCAGGACCGCCGCGCCCACGGCGACGAACGAGCTGCCCTGGAACGGCTGCGCGCCGGTCAACGTCTCGTAGAGGACGACGCCGAGCGACCAGAGATCCGAGCGGAGATCGACGTCCTTGCTCCCCTCGAGCTGCTCGGGGCTCATGTAGGGGGCCGATCCGATCACCACCCCGGTCTCGGTGAGCGCGGGGTTCGCCGCCGGCGCCGCCGCGTCGCCCGCCATCTTCGCGACGCCGAAGTCGAGCACCTTGACGAAGAGCGGGTATCCTTTGCCCCCCTCCGTGATGAAGACGTTGTGGGGCTTGATGTCGCGGTGCACGATGCCGCGCTCGTGGGCGCTCTCGAGCGCGCTCCCCACCTGCCGCGCGAGCGACCTCGTGGTGGCGAAGCTGAGGCGGCCGCCGCGCTCGAGGAGCTCGGCGAGCGAGAACCCGCGCAGGAGCTCCATCACGAGGTACGGCACGGCGCCGTCGACGGCCCCGTAATCCATGACCTGCACGACGTGCGGGTGCGCGATCCGCGCCGTGGCCCTCGCCTCCCGGTGGAAACGCGCGACGAGGGCAGGGCTCTCCGCAACCCGCTCGGGACGGATGAACTTCACCGCGACGTCGGTGTCGAGGGCGAGGTGCCGCGCCGCCCACACGACCCCCATCCCGCCCTGCCCGAGAGGCCTCAGCAGGTGCAGCTTGTCCGCGATGACGGCGTCGGGTCGGAGCTCCACGATGACCGGGCGATGGTACCACCGGCGCGCCGGCGGCTGCACCGCGGCCGGCGGGAGCCTGCCGTCACCTGGGGATCAGCGCAGATGGCGGTCGAGGGGCGTGTCTACTCGCAGCAACCGGGGTAGATTCGCAGCTGGGAGCGGCGTCGGTCGGAGTGCCGCCTCAGTTCGTGTCCAGCTCGCAGACCGGGAAGCCGCCCTCCTCCAGCTCGCAGCTCGTGCCGACCGCGCACGGAAAGATCTCGATCCCCATCCGCGGCGAACAGATCCGCTCGGCGGACACGCCTTCCTCGGTGACGACGCAGTCGCCGGCCTCGGGCACGGACGAGCAGTCGTACGGCGTGGAGTTCGGCCGGAACCAGCAGCGCGGACGCGCGCCGGGGCCCTCCGCGCAGGCGGCGTACGCGGCGTCCGCCTCGACCGTGGGATCGATCTCGACAAGGCGCGCGTACGGCGGGACGAGACCGGGGATGTCGGCGCCGGGGTTTCGCACCGGGCACAGGGCGCCGGCGAAGATGGTGTCCACGCGGCACTGAGCCGCCATGTTGTTGACGTTGGTGCCCGTCAGGACCCTCGTCGACGGCGTGTCGGTCGATGCCGGCGTCCGGCCGAGCCAGACGCCGAAGTCGTTGGCGACCGCCGCGAGGCGGTAGCAGAGATCGCGCTCCGCGTCGCTCGCCCATACGCCGTCGCAGCGGGCTCTGGTCGCCGGCGACACCCGCGTCCGGTACGCGCTGTTCTCGTCGATGTCATCGCCCCAGATCCGGGCAAGGCAGTCCTTCGATGCGAAGTAGTCGGCCTGGCCCTCGGATGCGCTCACCGTGCCGAACTGGCCTTCCGCGAGCCCGTCCACCTGGGTGCGCTGCGGCGGACCGTCCTTGAACGGGAAGCCGCCAAGCGCGTGGCCCACCTCGTGGCAGCCGATGAATGTCGCGAGGTCGCGCGTGAGGCCGGCCCGGAAGAAGTCGGTCCCCACGACGATGTTCCAGGTGCGATCCGCGGCGATATCGATGTGCGTTGACGAGCCCATGACGCGTACGGTGAACTGCGCCCCGTGGGCCTGCGCGTCAGCGGCATAATCAGCCGCGACGCCTTCGACGATGAGCTTCACCTCCGACTCTGACACAGGCTCATCTCCGGCCAGCGCCATGACCGGCGCCTCGACCCCATCCAGATCCTCTCCCAGGCCTTCCGCAGGGGGGCTCGAGCACCCCATGATTGCGCTCGTGGCGATCGCCACGGCGAGGAAGGTTTCTGCACTCCGCATACCAACAACGACCATGATGCTCCTTTCGCCGCGCATGCTGCGCGGAACGGTGCGCGCCAACTGCAGCTCGCATGACGAGCGCCGCACCCGCTGCGGGACCACGACACAGGACAACTCCGTCAGAGCCAGATACGACTTTCTCATGGAGTCATCCCCCCTGCGTGCGAGGCACGGAGCGCCTCGACAGGAATGGCCGACGGCGGGCTCGACCCTCGAGGCCCGGCTGGGCCCTGCGTCGCTGCTCGGTTGCCTTGTGGATGCCGGCGCCCCCGGTCGTCCTTCGCTCGAATCGCGCGGGACGGCGTCGTTTTCTTGCTGCGTCGACCGGGATCTCGAGAAGCGGCGCGGTGCGCGCGCGGACGCTGCTGCGGAGGCGGCGCGGCGCGCCGTGAGGGATCAGGCGGCGGCTGGCCGTCGGGGCGGTTGATCCCGGCGCGCTCCCGGGGTGCGATCGCTCCCCCGCGATGCGCCAGATCCTCCACATCGACATGGACGCGTTCTTCGCGTCGGTCGAGCAGCTCGACGACCCGTCGCTGCGGGGCCGCCCGGTCCTCGTCGGCGGCGCCTCGCGGCGCGGCGTCGTCGCGGCCGCCTCGTACGAGGCGCGCCCCTCCGGCGCCCGCTCGGCGATGCCGATGGCCGAGGCGATCCGCCGCTGCCCGCAGGCGGTCGTCGTGCCCGTGCGGCACGCCCGCTACGCCGAGGTGAGCGCGCAGGTCTTCGGGATCTTCCGCCGCTTCACGCCGCTCGTCGAGGGGCTGTCGCTCGACGAGGCGTTCCTCGACGTGACCGCGAGCCGCGCGCTCTTCGGCGAGGGCGCGGCGATCGCGGCGCAGATCAAGCGCGCGATCCAGGGCGAGCTCGGGCTCACGGCCTCGGCCGGGGTCGCGTCGTGCAAGTTCGCCGCGAAGATCGCGAGCGATCTGCAGAAGCCCGACGGCCTCGTCGTGGTCCCCGAGGACGTCGCCGCCTTCCTCGCGCCGCTGCCGCTCGAGCGCATGTGGGGCGTGGGCCCGCGCGCGGCCGAGCGCCTCCGCGCGGCGGGGCTCGCGACCGTCGGCGACCTCGCGCGCTGCCCGGCGCCGCGCCTGCACGAGCTCCTCGGCCCGGCGTGGGGCGAGCACGTCCGGCTCCTCGCGGCCGGCGTCGACGACCGCGCGGTCGTCCCGGGCCGCGAGGCGGAGTCGATCGGCGCGGAGGAGACGGTCGAGGAGGACCTCCTGGGCAGGGAGGCGATCGAGCGCTGGCTGCTCGAGCTGTCGGGCCGCGTGGCGCGGCGGCTGCTCAAGGCGGGCCTGTCCTGCCGCGCGGTGGCGGTGAAGCTCAAGTACTCGGACTTCACGCTGCGGACGCGCCAGACCCGGCTGTCCGAGCCGGTCGGGGACACCGACTCGATCTACGCGTGCGCGCGGGGGCTGCTCTCGAGGTTCGACCTCTCGCGACCGGTGCGGCTCGTCGGCATCGCCGCGGGCGATCTGACGCGCCAGACCGGCGGCCCGACCCTGAGCCTGTTCCCCGTCGCCTCCGAGCGCCGCCGTCGGCTGGAGGGCGTCGTGGCGGAGGTGGCCGAGCGCTTCGGCGGGAAGGGGCTGACCCGCGCGGCCCTCCTGGATCGTGCGCCCGCGGACCCGCGCGGCGCGGTCCCCGGCGGGCGCGGGATCGCGCGAGAGAAGAAATAGACGGCGGAGCTCGTGTAGAGTTGGACGATGGCAAGGATCGTCGACACCCGATGCCCGCGATGTGGCGCTCCGCTGCCGGTTCAGCCGGCGATGGACGCCGCCACCTGCCAGTACTGCGGCGCGCGGTCGCTGATCGATCGCGGCAGGAAGCCGACCACCGCGCCGGTCCCGCAGGGCATGCACGTCGTCCGGATCGCCCCGCCGTCCGGCAACGTCGCGGCGTTCACCGTGATGGGGACCGTCGTCTCCATGGTCGTGGCCGGCGTGGTCGCCGGCGTCGTCGCGTTGCGCACGCCGGGGGCGTCCGGCGCCGGGGCGCGGCCTCTGCTCGGCGTCGGGCCCAAAACGCACTTCAAGGACCGGCCGATGCTCGCCGACGTCAACGGCGACGGGGCGCCGGACGTGATCGGCAAGAGCGCCATTCCCGGCGGGGAGGAGTGGATCGCGGCCTACGACGGGCGCGACGGGAAGCAGGTGTGGAAGACGGCGGTCCTCACCAAGGACGCGACCGGCCACGAGGCGCGGCGCGCGGTCGTCCTCGATCGGGTGATCTCGATCGACGGGCTGGGCAAGGCGCAAGCCTACGATCTGCGCACCGGGACGCCGTCGTGGTCGGCGTCGCTCGGCGAGAAGCCGAGGCGGGTGTGCCAGGGCAACGGCGTGATCGTCGTCGAGACGGTCGACGACGCGAAGCACGGGCTGGAGCCGGCGAGCGGAAAGCGGAGCGTGCTCGCGAAGGACGCGGCCTGCAAGCCGGTCCCGAGCTCGAACGCCGGCGAGGCGCCCGGCTATCGGCTCGTCAGCTGGTCCGATTTCGACAAGCTCGGGCTGCCCCGGCTGCACGACGTCGAGGGGATGTCGGCGCATAGCGCGCTCGTCCCGAGCGGGCCCGGGCCGCGGTTCCTGCTCGGCCGCCGCAGCAAGGGCAGCCAGGTCAAGATGGTGGCCGCGGTCGACAAGAAGAAGGTCCTCTGGAAGGACGTGGTGCCCGGCGTCGATCCGCTCACCACGAAGGCGTCGGGGACCGAGGAGGCGGCCTACGAGGGCGGGCTCCTCGTCGTCCCTTACGACATGAACGATCACAGCCAGGGGACGCGCCTCGCCTGCTTCGACGGCGCCGCCGGCAAGCGGCTGTGGGACGTGCAGGTCCACAAGAAGTCGCAGGTCTCGTCGGGGATCTCGGTCTCGGCGAACGACGTCTTCTTCGCCAGCTGGACGGCGGTCTACGTGATCTCGCTGAAGACAGGGCAGCTCAGGTACATGATCGGGACCGAGTTCTAGCGGGAGCGAGGCTGGTTTCGAGAACGAGAGGATTCGAGTGAGAAAGATCATATACGACGTCGCGGTGACGCTCGACGGTTTCGTGTCGCACGAGGACGGCTCGGTCGACGGCTTCCTGATGGAGGGGGAGCACGCTGCCGAGTACGCCGAGCGCCTGAAGGGCTACGGCACCGTCTTGATGGGGAGAAAGACGTACGAGTGGGGCTATCCCTTCGGGCTCGTCCCGGGGAAGCGGGCCTACCCGCACATGGAACACCACATCTTCTCGAAGACGCTGCGCTTCGACGAGAATGCGGAGGTCCGGGTCGTCGATCGCGACGAGGTCGCGGTCGTCGAGGGGCTGAAGGCGGTCGACGGCGCGGACATCTATCTCTGCGGCGGCGGCGCCTTCGCCGGCTTTCTCCTGGATCGCGGGCTCATCGACCGGCTTGTCCTCAAGGTGAATCCCATCCTCTTCGGCCATGGGGTCAGGCTCTTTGGCGGCAGCACCAGGAAGGTCGAGCTGGCGCTCGTCGGCTCGAAGCCGTACGCGAACGGCGTCCAGCTCCTGAAGTACGACGTGAAATACGGGCGCGCGGCATGAGGTAGCTCGCGGCGCCGAAGCGGGTCGGGATCTCCGCGCCATCCCCGCGTCACCCCCGGTGCTTCCCTCGTCTCGCGATCACGGCAGGCCCGAGGAGAGGCTGTTCGTCGCGCGGCGCGGGGCCCCGCCGATCGAGGACGCGGCGCCCTCGGCGGCGTAAGCTCGCGCCCTCCTGTCATGTCGCCCGTCCAGCGGAACCCCTGGCTCATCTGCGCCTACTACGGCGTGCATTCGTTGATGTTCCCGGCGGCCATCTTTCCGCTGTTCTGGACCCAGGACATCGGCATGAGCGTGGCCACGATGATGAGCGTGCAGGCCTCGTTCAGCCTGAGCATCGCGCTCTTCGAGTTCCCCTCCGGCTACATCGCCGACCGCCTCGGCCATCGCCGCGCGCTCGTGCTCGGCTCGTGCAGCATCTTGCTCGGCTGGCTGGTCTACGCGCTCGCGCACGCGCTCTGGTCGGTGCTGCTCGCCGAGCTCGTGCTCGGCGTCGGGTTCTCGCTCGTCTCGGGGGCGGACTCCGCGCTGCTCTACGACTCGCTCCGCGAGCAGGGCAGGGAGCACGAGTTCGCCCGCTGGTACGGCCGCATGCGCTCGATCGCGCAGATCGCCTCGGGGAGCTCCGCCCTCATCGCGGGCTTCCTGTACGCGCGCTGGTCTCGCCTGCCGTTCCTGCTCGAGGTCGCGGCCTGGGTGCTCGCCCTCGGGATCGCCCTCCGGTTCGGCGAGACCCAGCGCGCGCGGCCGAAGGTCGAGGACCACCTCGGCCGCATGCGCGCGATCGTGCGCGACGCGCTGTTCGAGCGCGCCGACTTCCGCGCGGTGCTGCTGCTCGGGGTCGTGTTCGCGCTCGCGTCGTATCTGCCCACCTGGCTCATGGCCCTGTACGCCACCGAGGCCGGCGCCAAGGTCACGTGGATAGGCCCCATGTGGGCCGTCGCGAGCTTCACCACAGCGATCGGCGCGATGCTGAGCGAGCGCGCCGGCCGCCGCCTCGGCATGACGGGGACGCTGCTCGTGTGCGTCGCCCTTGTGGCGGCCGGGTACCTCGGCCTGGCGCTCTCCCATCACGCGCTCGGGTTCGCGTTCTACTTCCTGCTCACGTTCATGCGCGGCCTCCACATGCCGCTGCTCCACCACGCAGAGCAGCGGCTCGCGCCCGACAGCGATCGCGCGAGCTGCGTGTCGCTCCGCAGCTTCCTGTTCCGCCTCGCCTTCGTGCTGCTCGCGCCCGTCGTGGGAATGGGCGTCGATCGCTATGGGCACCGCCCCGTGCTGTGGGTCGCCGGCGCGCTCATGGCGGCGCTCACCCTCGCGGCGTTCTGCCTGTTCCTCGCCCGTGCGGCGCGCCGCGGCGGCGGGTGAGTCGGGCGCTGCCCGAGCCGAGCCGCGCCCGGGCGCGAGGCGGGCGGACGCGCGAGGGGCATGAGGCGCGGGCACCGGAGTGCTACGGCGTCGGTCATGAAGAGCGTTGCGCGAGAGGAAGAGGTGGACCGGTTCATCAAGCTCGTCGGGGCCGAGTCCTGGGAGGTCGCGCACAGGATCGTGGAGGGGCAGTTCGCCGTCCTCCACAACCGCGCCCAGGTGCTCATCGGCCTGTGCGGCATCGTCATCACCACGACCGGCTTCTCGGGCCGCCTCATCGCCGGCACGAGCCGCGCCGCGCAGGGGCTGATCATCGCCGGCGTGGGGATCGTCCTGCTCGCCGCGACGCTGATCGTCTGGGGTGTGCAGCACATCCGCTGGCTCACCCAGCAGCCGGGCAACGACATGCGCAGCTGGCTCCTCGTCTCCCTCGCCTACCGGGATCGCAAGACCACGATCTACCGCGTCGCCATCGCGTTCCTGCTGGCGGGCCTCTCGTTCTATGTCGCGGCGATCGCCCTGATGCTACTCCACCCCACCGCGGCGCCGGCCTCGGGCGGGCGCTGAGCCCTGCGCCTCGACGGGCCCCGTGAACGGCGCCGCCGTCGTCTCGGCGTCATCGCGCCACGGTCGAGCGCCCCTGAGCGCTCGGCCGCCGGCGCCAGAGGCGCGCTGCGCTCCGAGCTCGACTCCACAGGTGGTCTGATGTGGCTGCCGCCCTCGCAGCGTACCCAGCGATCCATGATCGCAAAACGCGCTCGCTGTGCTCCTGACAACGTATTCGATCGTCCTTGCTGTTGAGAAAGCTATCGGTGCAAGATAATCTCGAGGTTGCGGCGTTGGCTCGGAGGAGCTCGGGTGCGGCGGCAGCCGTTACGGCGAACGGCGGCTTCGGCCGCGCATCCTCGCGGGATAGATCCAAGGAGGGGCTCGGATGAGAACCGTTCATTCTCTGGCAATAACCGGTTTGCTGGTCGGCGCGTTCGCCGTAGCGGGTTGCGGTGACGACGGCGGCTTGGGCAGCGGCGGCGCTGGCGGGAGCCCCTCCAGCTCCAGCACGTCGAGCTTGACAGGCGGGACCGGCAGCTCGAACGGCACGGGAGCTGCCGGCGGCGGCTCGGGTGCAGGCGGCGGTGGGAGCACCGATCCGAACGAGCAGTGCTCCGGTTGCGCGCGGCTCTCCGTGCCGCTCATGAGCGCAGGGCAAGCGACGCAGTTCTTCATCGGGTTCGACGAGCCGGTCGACCTGACCGGCTCCCTCGTCACGTTCCGCGTGAAGGCCCACACCGGCACGAAGGGTGGCCTGCAGCCGTTCGTGCAAAACGGGGCTGACCTGTTCTGGGCGAACATCGGCTATGAATGGAATCCGGTCGCCGGCCTGGGAGAGTGGGTGGACATCACGATCGATGTCGATGCCGCGGCCTCGACGTCTCCCTTCTTCAAGGGAACCGTGGTGGCGTTGCTCGGGCTTCAGGTCACGGCGGGCGACACGGGGCCCTGGGCCAACCCGACCGTCATCTACGTCGATTCCATCACGGTCACGAGGCCCGCGAGCATGAGCGGTGCGCGCGGCGCCGGGAGCCCGAGTGGCGAGCGCGGCGCGGGCGGCGAGGGCGCTGAGGGCGGCGCGAGCGGCGAAGGCGGCGCGGGCGGCACGAGCGGCGCCGGCGGCGAAGGCGGCGCGGGCGGCACGAGCGGCGCCGGCGGCGAAGGCGGCGCGGGCGGCACCGGCGGCGAAGGCGGCGCGGGTGGCACGAGCGGCGCCGGCGGCGAAGGCGGCGCGGGCGGCACGAGCGGCGCCGGCGGCGAAGGCGGCGCGGGTGGCGAAGGCGGCGTGGCTGGGGCCGGCGGCGTGGGCGGCGAAGGCGGAGCTGGCGGAGCTGGCGGAGCTGGCGGCGCTGGCGGCGAGGGCGGCGAGGGCGGCGGCCCCGGTGGAGATGTGGTTCATGTGGTGGGCCCGTTCGAGTTCACGACCGGCGTGGAGCCCATGGTGATCGGCGATTATATGCCAGTGGCAGGCTCGACGCTGCTTCACATCGCCGACTGATCGCGCGAGCTCCCGAAGGCGCTCGAGAAGGAGGTCTCGCCTGCGCCTTCACGCCGAATCCTGCGCGGGCGCGCGGCCGCGCTGGTATCAGGGCCGTCATGACGACGATGCGCGCCAAGCGAACGGTCTCGGCCCCGCATAGAGCCTCCAGCGGGGCCGCTCCAGCGGCCCCTGCTCCGCGCGCGGCGGCGGAGCGAGCCCATGTGCTCGACGTCCCGTTCGCGATGCGCGCGGTCGCGTCCGCGAGCGGCGCGCGCTGGGACGCGGCGCACGGCGTGTTCGTCGTTCGCGCAGAGACGCTCCCGCCGGCCCTCGCGCCGCTCCGCGCCGCGCCGTACTCGTGGGAGCGACGCATCGAGCTCGCGCTCAACGACGACCCCGCGCCCGCGCCGGCCGCCCCCGCCGGCGCGATCGTCCCCCGCCCGCACCAGCTGGACGGCGTGCGGGCCATCGCCGCCGCGAAAGCCGCGAGGCGCGCCGGGTTCCTCCTTGCCGACGACGTCGGCCTCGGCAAGACGATCACCGCCTGGGCAGCGGTCCTCGGGATGCCGGACGTCACGACGGTGCTGATCGTCTGCCCGCTCGCCGTCGTCGCGCACTGGCGCCGCACCGTCCAGGCCATGGGCGACGCGGGCAAACAGGTCGTGATCATCAACTATGATCGGCTCGGCAAGCTCTTCGAGGTGACCCCGGAGGCGCGGCGAAGGATCCGATCGAAGAAGGGACTGGCGCGCGCAGGCAGCGCCGCGGAGTTCGACGTGGTGATCTGGGACGAGAGCCACCGCTGCAAGAACCCGGCGGCGGCGCGCTCCAAGCTCGCGGTCAAGCTCAACGCACGCGCACGGTTCGTGCTGTGGCTCTCCGCCACCGCGGGGCAGAACCCGCTGGAGCTGTCGTATCTCGCGCCGCTCCTGGCCAGCGCGACCGGGAGCCGCTCCGCGGATCTGAAGGACTTCGAGCAGTGGTGCGCCGACCAGGGGCTCGGGGTTGCGCGCGGCGCCTTCGGCAGGTGGGACTGGCGCGGCGATCCGGCGGACTGCGAGAAGGTGCGTGCCCTCCTGTTCGACGGCCGTCCCGCGGTAGGGATGCGGCGTCGCCCGGAGGACGTGGCTGGCTGGCCCGAGATCAACCGCATCCTCACCCCCCTCGAGCTCGACGCCTCCGCGCGGGAGCTCTACGCGCAGGCCTGGACCGCGTTCCGCCGCGAGATGGAGCTCGTGCCGAAGGGCGCGAACCCGAGGTCGGCGCTCGCCGCGACGCTGCGCCTGCGACAGAAGAGCTCGCTCATCCGCGTGCCAGGCACCGTGGAGCTCGTGCGTGAGCTGCTCGACAACGGGCATCAGGTCGCGGTCTCCGTCGCGTTCATGGAGACGCTCGAGGCCGTGCAGGCCGCGCTGGCCCGGGAGCGCGTCCCGTGCGCGCTGATCCACGGCGCGCTGCCGGCCGGCGAGAAGGAGGCCGAGCGCCTCCGCTTCCAGCGCGGCGAGCCGCTCGTGGTGCTGTTCACCGTGGAAGAGGGGATCTCGCTCCACCAGGGCGAGCACAACGAGGTGCCGCGCTCGGAGGTGATCCACGATCTGCGGTGGTCGGCGATCCAGATGGCGCAGATCGAGGGCCGCTGTCACCGCGATGGACGCTTTGCGCAGGTCTACTGGGCGTATGCCGACGACACCGTTGAAGAGAAGATCGCCGCGATCGTGTGCCGCAGGATCCAGTCGATGAAGGCGATGGTCGGCGATGATGTCGAGACGATGCACGAGATCGAGCGGTTGCTCGCCGGAGCCGCCTGAGAGGCGCGACTGCACCGAGGCCGTGTTCGCCGCATGCGAGCCAGATTACGAGCGCGCCGTGCTGGCCCTGTTTCAAGAAGCCGGCGCCGTCGAGCTCCACGGCCATCAGCGCCATGTCGTCTCGCCGGACGGTCGGGTCTCCAGGCGGGATCCGAGAGCACCTCGGGCGCGGCCCGCGCAGGCGGCGAAACCGACGATCGATGAGCGTCCGGCGCGCCGAGGGCTGCGTTTCGGAAAAGTCCACCTGCGCCGTTGAGAAAATTCCGGCTTCGGGATAACGTCGCGCCCGCGCGGCGGGTTCGGAGAGAGCTCGGGTACGGCAAGAGCAGGTACGGCGAACGGCGATCTCAGCCGCGCGACCGCGCGTAGGACACATGGAGAGGATGCGATGAGATCAGTACTTTCTTTGGCGCTATGTGGATTTGTGGCCGGCGCGTTCGCGTTGACGGGTTGCGGCGACGACGACGGCGGCGGTAGCGGCGGGGGCACCTCCTCCAGCACGTCGACGAGCGGCTCCGGGGGCTCGACCAGCACGGGGGGCGGCGGCGAAGGCGGCGAAGGCGGCCAAGGCGGCGAGGGCGGCGAGGGCGGCGAGGGCGGCCAAGGCGGCGAGGGCGGCCAAGGCGGCGAGGGCGGCCAAGGCGGCGAGGGCGGCACGAATGAAGGCGGCGGGGGCGGCGCTCCAGACATCGGTCCTGGTCCGGACGAGAGCTGCTCGGGTTGCGCCCGGCTGGCCGTGCCGCTCACCGCGGCCACCACAGGGACGCTGTTCCAGTTCGACTTCCCGGCGCTCGTCGACCTGACCGGCGCCACCGTCACGTTCCGTTTGAAGGCCCACGCCGCCACCGGCGGTGGGGTGCAGACGTTCGTACAGAACGGACAGGACCAGACCTGGGCGGGCGTCCCCTGGGCGTGGACGGACTTCAGCAGTCTGAGCGAGTGGACGGAGCTCACCATTGACGTCGATGCCGCCGCTGCGGCCGCTACGGACCCTCCGAAGTTCGAAAAGGACAAGGTGAGGCGCATCGGCCTCAAGGTCGATGCAGGTAGCGCGGGGCCCTGGGCCAACCCGACCGTGGTCTACGTCGACTCCATCACCGTCACGAGGTCCGGCGGCACGAGCGGCGCTGGCGGCGAGGGCGGCGCCGGTGGCGCGACGGGCGCTGGCGGCGAGGGCGGCGCCGGTGGCGCGACGGGCGCTGGCGGCGAGGGCGGTGCCGGTGGCGCGACGGGCGAGGGCGGCGCCGGTGGCGCGACGGGCGAGGGCGGCGTCGGTGGTACGAGCGGCGAGGGCGGCGCCGGTGGTACGAGCGGCGAGGGCGGCGCCGGTGGCACGAGCGGCGAGGGCGGCGCCGGTGGCACGAGCGGCGAGGGCGGCGCTGGCGGCACGAGCGGCGAGGGCGGCGCCGGTGGCGCGAGCGGCGAGGTCATTCATGTGATCGGTCCGTTCGAGTTCACGGCCGATCTGCAGGGATTGCTGCTCGGTGACTACCAGACCGTGCCTGGCTCGCGGCTGGATCACCTCGGCGAGTGAGCCAGGACGGCCTGCGGCGCTCGTTCTCGCGCAGCTGCGCGGAGCGAGCGCCCGGCCGGCCTCATCGATCATCGAGGGCGCGCGTTCGGGTGCGACCCAGCTCGACCCAGCTTCCCCGTTTCACGTAACGTAAATGCACGCCTGCTGTCGTCGGTGCTGGCCGCGGCGTCGCCTCGCGAGCCGCCGGACCCGCGCGCGGCGGCGACGCGCTGGCATCGAGCGCCGAGATGTCGTCAACTACCGCCGCCTGACCCGAGGGGCGCAGGCCGCCATGTCGCCAAGGTCCTGCATGATCCGAACCGTCCACACGACCCGCTACGTCACCCCGCTCCGCGAGGGCGGGTCGCTGCCGGCCCTCGTCGAGGCCGACGACGACGGGCTCTATGTGCTGAAGTTCCGCGGCGCCGGCCAGGGGCCGAAGGCGCTCATCGCGGAGCTCGTCGCGGGGGAGATCGGGCGCGCGCTCGGGCTGCCGGTGCCGGAGATCGTGCTCATGGAGCTCGACCCCGAGTTCGGGCGCGCCGAGCCGGACCCCGAGCTCTCGGACCTGCTCTCGGTGAGCGCCGGCCTGAACCTCGCCCTCGACTACCTGCCCGGGTCGCTCGCCTTCCATCCGCTCGCCGGCCCGGCGCTCGACCCCGGGCTTGCGGCGGCCGTCGTCTGGTTCGACGCCTTCGTGAGCAACGTGGACCGGACGCCCAAGAACCCCAACCTGCTCCTGTGGCACCGCCGCCTCTGGCTGATCGACCACGGCGCGGCGCTCTACGTCCACCACGCCTGGACCGACGCGACAGATCCGCTCGCCGACGCCCCCGACCGCTTCCCGCTCATCGGGAACCACGTCCTCTTGCCGTTCGCCGGCGACCTCGCCGCGGCCGACGCCGCGCTGAGCGCCCGGCTCACGCCCGAGCGCATCGCGGAGATCGTCGCCGCGATCCCGGACGCGTGGCTTGTCGAGCAGGCGCCCCCGGTCCGGCTCGCCGGAGAGCGGCGCTCGGCGTTCTCGTCCGACCCGGTGGACGAGCCCGGGCCGCAGGCCGCGCCGGTCGCGGAGGCGCGGCGCGCGGCGTATGCCGCCTACCTGACCCGCCGCCTCGCGGCGCCGCGGGGCTTCGTCGAGGAGGCGCTCGATGCTCGAGCCCGGCGCTAGCCCTCCGCCTGCCCGCGCGGGGGCCGACCCCTTCGATTACGCCGTGCTGCGCGTGGTCCCGCGCGTGGAGCGCGGCGAGCGCGTCAACGTCGGGGTGGTCCTCTTCTGCCGCGCCCGGGGCTTCCTCGACGCGCGCCTCGAGCCCGACGAGCGGCGCCTGCTCGCCCTCTGGCCCGATCTCGACCTCGATGCGGTCCGCAACCACCTCGACTTCATCCGCCGCGTCTGCGCCGGCGATCCGGCGTGCGGGTACGTCGCCGGGCTCCCCCAGGCCGAGCGCTTCGGCTGGCTCGTGTCGCCGGCTAGCACCATCGTCCAGCCCTCGCGCGTCCACGTCGGCCTCGGCGCCGACCCGGCCGCGGCCCTCGACAGGCTGCTCGCGGCCCTTGTGCGGCCGGGACAGGGCTGATCACCGCGGCGGAGCGCCCTCCTGTACGCGCCACCCACGCCGCGGCGTCGCGCACGTCGTCGAGGTCGCCGCCGCCCCAGTCGAACCGGTTCGCGAACGCGAACTCGTCGCCGTAGCCCGTCGAGCCGCGGAAATTCGGCGCGATCACCACGTATCCCTGGTTGACGAGGTGCCGGGCGGCGGCCGCTTAAGGGGCGGCGTCCGCCGGCCGTGGCGCGGGCGCGGTGCAGCCGAGGGCGGGCGCTGCGACGAGGAGGAGCGAGGCGAGCTCGCGGGTCGTGTTCGGCCTCAGGGGGCGTGCTTGTCGCGGCCGAGCGCCCGCTTCACCGCGGTCACGACGCCCAGCACCACCGCGCCGGCCGCGACGCCGACCACGGCGTTCGCCAGCGACGGCACCACAGCGCCGAGCACGGGGCCGGCGCCGTGGGTCATGTCCTCGATGCGGTGATGGAGCCACGGCACCCCGTGCGTCAAGATGCCGCCGCCGACAAGGAACATCGCCGCCGTGCCGGCGACCGACAGGCCCTTCATCAGCCAGGGCGCCGCCCTCAGGATGCCGCGGCCCAGCGACTGCTGGACCGGATCGCCCTGGCGGCTCAGGTGGAGGCCGGCGTCGTCGAGCTTGACGATGCCGGCGACCAGACCGTAGACGCCGACCGTCATGAGCAGGGCGATGCCGGTCAGCACGGCGACCTGCGTGCCGAACGGCGACGCCGCCACGGTGCCCAGCGTGATCGCGATGATCTCGGCCGACAGGATGAAGTCGGTGCGCACCGCGCCCTTGATCTTGTCCTTCTCGAACGCCACGAGGTCGATCTTCGGGTCGGTGAGCGCGTGCACCCGCTCGGCGTGGTGGGCCTCGTCCTCCTGCTCGGAGTGCAGCACCTTGTGCGCGACCTTCTCGAACCCCTCGTAACAGAGGAAGGCGCCGCCGATCATCAGCAGGGGGGTGATGGCCACGGGCACGAAGGCGCTGATCGCCAGCGCCGCCGGCACCAGGATCGCCTTGTTGATCATCGAGCCCTTGGCCACGGCCAGCACGACCGGCAGCTCGCGTTCGGCGGTGACGCCGGTCACCTGCTGCGCGTTCAGCGCGAGGTCGTCGCCCAGCACGCCGGCGGTCTTCTTGGCGGCCACCTTGGTCAGCACGGCCACGTCGTCCAGCACGGTGGCGATGTCGTCGATCAGGGCGAGCAGGCTGCTTCCGGCCATGGAGTGAGGTCCTCGTCGAGTGGATGGGGTGAGGGGCGTCGCGGCGGCGCCGCCTGGCGGCCGCCGCGGCCCGAGGATAGCGGCGCCGGCCGTCGCCGGTCGAAGATCCTAGGCGTTCACGCCGACCGGCGAGCCTAGCATGCGCGGCAGCTCGACGTCGCCGCGCCGCCGCGCCCCGGGCGACGCCGGCCGAGCGCCAGGGCCCGCGCCTCGACGGCGAGGCGGCGGATTGGACACTGTCCAACAGGTTGGAGCGCGCGCTGACAGGATGGACACCCCAGCTTACCCTGATGAGATGTTCGTTCCTGGCTGGAGGGAGCCCTCATGAAGATCGGTATTTGCCTGGTAGCACGCGGGTCGGAAGGCAGCCGTACAAGGTCGCGCATCACCGAGCGCGCCGCGCCGCCGCTCAGGCGCTCTCTTCGATCCCCGAGGGCGACTCCAGCCCCGGCGGCTCTTCCAGGCTGATGCGCCCGAGGCGCCCGGCGCGGAAGTCGTGGACCAGGATGTCCGACGCCTTGTGCAGGTCCACCGACCCGCCGCCGCGCAGGCAGCCGCGGCGGCGGCCGATCTCCTCGATCAGCGCGGCGGCCGTCTCCGGCAGCTCCTTCAGCTTGTAGCGGGCGACGAGCAGCTCGGGATAGCGCCGCAGGAAGTACCCCGCCGCGAAGAGGGCGACGCTCTGGTAATCGATGGCCGTGTCGGGGATCGCCCCGCCCACGGCCAGGCGGAACGAGGCCGCCTCGTCGTCGATCTTCGGCCAGAGGATCCCCGGGTTGTCGGAGATGGCCATGCCGCTCTTCAAGGTGACGAGCTGCTGGCTCTTCGTGACCGCGGGCTCGTCGCCGACCTTGGCCACCTTGCGCTCCATGAGCGTGTTGATGAGCGTCGACTTGCCGACGTTGGGGATCCCCACGATCATGGCCCGCACCACCTTGCCCGGGCCGTTCTTGGGGGGCACGAGGCGCTTGCAGAGCTCCGGGATCCGGCGCCGCGCCTCGGACGACTGGGTCGCGGAGATCGCGATCGCGAGCACCTTGCCGCCGGGCGGCGCCTCACGCGATGCTTCACGTGAGGCCTCACCGAGGAGCGCCGGGGGCTCCTCCTCGAGGTGGCGGAGCCACGCCCGGGTCACGGCCGGGTCCGCCAGATCGCTCTTGTTGAGCACCTTGATGCACGGCTTCCGGCCGCGCAGCTCGGCCACGACGGGGTTCTCGCTGGCCTGCGGCATGCGGGCGTCGAGCACCTCGATGACGATGTCCTGCGACGGCATCGACTCGGCGATCGTGCGCCGAGCCTTGGTCATGTGGCCGGGATACCATTGAATCGACATCGGCCGGCAGCTCTATCACGCCCGGCGGCTCACGCGCACCCGTCCGGGCCGCAGGCCGCTCCCTCGGCGAGCGCGTGGTTGGGCGCGTCGGGCGCGTCGGCCGCCTCGTCCCACGCCCGCTGGAGCACGCCGAGGAGGGCCTCGGCCGGCTGCGCGCCGGAGACGCCGTACCGCCCGCCGATCGCGAAGAAGGGGACGCCCGTGATGCCGATGGCGCGCGCCTCGGCCTCGTCGGCCCGCACCTCGCGCGCGAACGCGTCGCCCGCGAGCGCCTCGCGGACCTCGGCCGGATCGAGCCCCGCCTCGCCGGCGAGGCGCGCGAGCACCTCGGGCTCGCCGATCGCCTCGCCCTCGGTCATGTAGGCCCGGAGCAGCCGCTCCTTCACCGCGTCCTGCACGCCGCGCTCGGCCGCGAGGTGCAGCACGCGGTGCGCGTCGAAGGTGTTGCCGGGCCGGACCTTCTCGAAGTGGAGCTCGAGCCCGTCCGCCGCGGCCACCTCGGTCATCTGCCGGATCATGCCCTCGGCCTTGGCGACGGACGCGCCGTACTTCCTCGCGAGCCGCTCGGCGTAGGGGACCTCCGCGTCCTGGACGCGCTTCGCCGCGGGGTCCAGCTCGAACGCGCGCCAGACGACCTCGACCGCATCCCGGCGCGGGAACCTGGCGAGCGCGGCCTCGAGCCGGCGCTTGCCGACGTAGCACCACGGGCACGCGATGTCGGACCAGACATCGACACGGAGCTTCTTCATGGCGGTCAAGGTAGGGCGCCGCGGCGCCTCCGGCCAGGCGCGTTCGCCGCCGGGGCGGAGGGCGGCCGCGCGGGGGCGACGGCGGGCGGGGCCCGGCTGGCCCCGCGCGTCAGAAATCCCGCCAGGATTTCTGGGACGACGAGGCGGACACGGACGAAATATCAAAAATTTCAATCTGTTATGTCTGATTCGCGGCCGAGTCGCTCGCCGGCGTGGCCCAACGCGGGCCCAACGGGCCGCATGCAGCCACCGGGGCGCCCGCTGCGGGCTGGCCGGCGTGGTCAACGACCGCGGCCGGCGCTCGGTGGTGCAGCGCGCGGACAAGGGACGCGCCGTTGCTCGGCGACGGCGAGCCCGCCTCCCGTCCGGCAGACATGGGATCACTTCCACCTAAACGGCCACCCCTGCCGTTCAGCTCGGGGATCGCCTCGTCCAGAGGCGCGAAATCCCCCATGTCGTCGAGCACCACGGCGCCGCGCTCGAGATCGAGGTCGGACGGCTCCAGCCTTCCGGCCTCGTCCGCCCGCATTCCCTCGCGAATCAGGAAGCCATAAAGATCCGATAGGACAGCGGCATATTCACCGCCGCCATGAGGCGCCTATCCTCGTCGGGATAGAGGGAGCCTTTGGCCTTGTTGTCCTCCGCCTTGGGGATCCATCCACGCGGCAGCGGATTGCTTACGATGATGCGCGCCGGATAGGTCGCGAGCGCGAGTATCCGATGAATGACCTTTGCGACTCCCTGACGCGAGGAGTCCTCAAGATGTCCTGGCAGCATGGAGATCGCTCGATCCGCATGATCAAGCGTCAAACGAGGGAGAGGAACGGGGCCGAGTACCCCTAGAACATGATTGAGCTTATGCCGGTATTGCTCCGGATGGCGAAGCGCTTTCACATGCAGTGGGTATTGCTCGGCGAGCCTTCCAGAAACAACCAACTCGGCGAACTCAGCGAAGGTTGTTTCCCCGGACGCGCGGGCACGCTCTTCGCCCCTGCAGAGCTGCTCGATGGCAAGCCGGACGTCGCGGAGCCCGCTTCCCTCGCGCGCCGCCGCCCGCTCCAGCAGCGGCAAGATCGTTCGCGCGGTCAGCCAAGAGACCATACGAAGAACCCTCGCCGACCAGGACATCAAACCCTGGCGGGAAAAAATGTGGTGCGTTCCGAAGATCGACACGCCGTTCGTCGAGCGGATGAAGGACGTGCTGGAGCTGTACGCCCGGCCCCACGACCCGAGCGAACCGGTCATAGCGCTCGATGAGCGCCCCGTCGTCCTGCACGACAGCGCAAGGCCCGACAGGCCGATGCGCCGAGGGAAGCCACGGCGCATCGACTACGAGTACGTCCGTCGGGGAACCGCCAACATCTTCTGCATCGTGGAGCCGAAGACCGGGCGCCATCTCACCCACGCGACCGAGGATCGGACGCGTCCTTCCTTCGCGCTCGCCGCCGAGCGCATCGCCCGCGCCTACCCGCGGGCGAGTCGGATTCACCTGGTGCTCGACAACCTCAATACTCACACCCCTGCATCGCTCATCAAGGCCTTCGGGGCCGAGCGGGGCCACGCGCTTGCCTCGCGTTTCGCGTTTCACCACACGCCGAAGCACGCGAGCTGGCTGAACGCCGCGGAGATCGAAGCCAGCCTCGTGTCCAGGGAGTGCCTCGGCCGTAACCGCATCCCGACGCTCAAGGAACTCCGGGCTCGCGTCCGGCAATGGAATGCAGTTGCGGACCGAGCTCGCCGCAAGAACAACTGGAAGTTCACCGTCCGCGACGCCGAGCGAGTTTTCGGATCCGACTGGTTCAACAGAATCGCGTCAGAGCACTAGGAGAGGCATGCTTGGATAATCAGCCTTTCATTCCGCGTGATTCTCCAGCCTGGTAGCGTATAGGCAAGATACCGATTGACTTCCCGGCGACGCTTGTACGGCCTATACGCATCCGCCGTCAGCGACAAATCCGCTTGCGTTCACAAGCGTGACGAGGCGTGGCGCTGGGAGCGAGTCTTGACACTGCCGCAGCGATTGTTAGGTTCCGAGTGAAAACATTTGATCTCGTCAGCCAGGAATGACAAAACATGATGTCATCGAAGTCCTGTTGCTCCACCGTTGCTCTCACTCCGTTCTGGGCTCTGTGCTGGGCCATCGTGGTCAGCGGATGCAGCACCGATGGCATGCCCGAGCTCGACGAGGAGGGCCCTGAAGTCTCCGCACAAGCCCGTGGGGTGGGTGACTTCGTCTCGATCGAGTCGCACAACTTCCCCGGCATGTACATTCGTCACCGAGATTACCTGGGAGAACTGACCACGGTGGATTCTGCGCTGGATAGGGCGGATGCTACTTTCAGAATCGTTGCCGGCCTGGCCAATAGTAGCTGCGTTTCCTTCGAGTCCAGCGATGTTCCTGGAGCCTATCTCCGCCACCAAGATTTGCGGCTCAAGCTGCATCCGTTTGCCGATAAAATCGGCTCTCCGAGATGTTTGGTGGAAGCGCGGCTGCGTGACCTGGTCCCGGCCCCCGCGGCGTTGCGGGCGAGCTCGGCGCAGGAATGGCGCGGTGCGATTGGGGATGGAACGCGCACAGCCGACGGGCTACCTCGGGGGTTACGACACCAACCCTTGGAGCCCGATCGGCTGTGCGCGCGACCACTCTGCTCAACAATGTCCTCGGAATCAAGTTCACTCGCGTCACGGGCGCGCAATTCACGGCGGACGGGCTGGTCTGCGACGTCGAGCCGACCACGGAGATCCCTCGCTGCGGAGGGTGCGGTCGCCCGGTGAGGAAGGTGTACGACCAGCGGAAACCGCGTTGCTGGCGTCACCTCGACCTCGCGGGGATGTCGCTGGAGCTCCGGTACTCGCCGCGGCGGTTGCGTTGCCCGCGGTGCGGAGTGACTACCGAGATGGTGCCGTGGGCCGACCCGATGAGCTGGTTCACGCACGCTTTCGAGGAGACGGTCGGCTACCTGGCGCAGATGACCTCGAAGACCGTCGTCTCGACGATGATGCGCGTCGCGTGGGCGACGGTCGGTGCAATCATTAGTCGCGTGGTCGAGCGGCGGCTTCCCCGCGACATCCTCGACGGGCTCACGCACATCGGCATCGACGAGCTCTCCTACAGGAAACACCACAAGTACGTGACCATCGTGGTCGACCACGTCACCGGGCGCGTGGTCTGGGCGCGAGAGGGGAAGAACGCCGACACGCTCCGGGCCTTCTTCCAAGAGCTCGGCTCGGAGCGATGCGCGCTCATCCAGGCGGTCACGATCGACATGTCGAAAGCGTACATCTCGGCGGTCTCGGAGTCGGCGACGAACGCGCAGATCATCTTTGACCGCTTTCATGTCCAGCGGCTGGTTCATGACGCGCTCGACGAAGTACGCCGTGCAGAAGTGAGGACAATCGAAGACCCCGAAGACCGCAGCGCGCTGAAGCATACCCGATTCGCGTTGCAGAAGAACCCTTGGAATCTGACTGCAATCGAGCAAGCGAAGCTGACGGAACTGCCGAAGACGAACGCGACGCTCTACCGCGCCTACCTGCTCAAGGAGTCGTTCGCAGCCATTCTCGATCGGCGTCAGCCGAATGTCGTACTGGCGAAACTCGAAGAGTGGATGTCGTGGGCCACGCACTCGGGTCTCAAGCCCTTCGCCAAAGCGGCGCGAACGATTGGTCACCATCTCGACGGCATCGTCGCCTACGTCGCGAGCGGGCTGTCGAACGCACGCTCGGAAGGCACCAATGGCAAGGTGCGCACCATCACGCGACGGTCCTACGGCCTCCACGGAGCCTCCTCCCTCATCGCGCTGATTCATCTCTGCTGTTCAGGTCTCTCGCTGCAACCTGTTCACACGTGGCCACGCTTCCACCAAACCTAAAAGAGAGCCATAAAATCCTCTTCAAGCGAGACGCAACATTCTGCATCCGGCCCGCGCTTCAACCTGGCGTCGGGGATCCCTGGCTCTCTCTCGAGTCGTACAATGTCTCCGGCTATTACATTCGTCACGCCGATTTTCATCTCTTTGTAAGCCGAGACGGGGGCTCCTTCCAGGCCGACGCGACGTTCAGGTTCGTGGACCCGCTATGACTTCGGTTCGCTCGCCGATTCTACCGTAGTTAGCCACCCTTTTCCCCTTCGGGCCTGGATTTGCGGGCGGTCGACGAGGAGAGCCTCCGGCCTGCGCGTCTGCCTATTCCGCGATCCGCGACGATTGCGACAAGCGTGAACAACGAGCCCAATCTCGCACGAACAGAGCACTCCGGCGCGTAGGCAAATCAAGCCGGATCGCAGCGCGAGGAAGTGTAGCGCGGCAGAGCGAAAGGGTGGGACCGCGGTGCCGCTGCCCCCGGCGCCGTCGCAATAGAGCACCGGCCGCCCGTACCGGCGAGCCTCCTCCAGGGCCTTGCCTGTGAATTCGGGCAGCGTGTGGTGCGGCGTCAGGCTCGGCACGGCGAGAAAGCGACACGCCCCGAGCCGCGGCGCCACGAGATTCCGGTGCGGCTCGCTCTCTCGAAACAGGAAGTCGAGACAGACCAGCACGCCCATCGGCCTCGGGATGCCCTCCGGCATCTCGACGGGCGCCCAGGCCTCGCTGGGCCGCAAGGAGCTCCGCTCCGGAATCTCACGTCTGGCTGTCGGTGGCCAGACGCCTGGCTGTCGGTGGCCAGACGTCGTGAGCGCTGCGCGAACACCGTCTCGCGCGGTGGTCACCGCGTCAGCAAACTGGGTCCGTGCGCGCCGCGCCGCTCCCCAGCTTCACGCTTCTAGGCAGCACGTCGCGCCCCTGGTCGAGCCCGAGGTCCTCGGCTCCTACCAACGAGGGCGCTGAGGCAGGAAGCGTCCTTGAAGGCGGAGCTGCGACGGCGCGGGACGGTCATCGTCTTCCGTTCCTAGGCCATGCACCGCGTCCTCCTGTTGGAGAGCGAGATTCGCCACAGCCTGGTCGCGTGGACGTAAGGTATCCTCTGTCGCTGACACAGCGGCGGACACACACGGGTCAGTCAATATGTGAGTTGACCTAGAGATTAAATGGTGCGAGAAGGGAATCGCGGAGGCCGACGAGTAAGCGGTCCGTACGAAACACTCGTCGCAAGGAACGTCAAGCGTCCCGGGCACAGATGTGCCACGTCATGGTGCGTGGTGCGCGTAGGGGCAATCGTCGCGCGATGACTCATGTCTCCATTGACTAGGAGGATTCATGATTGCGAACTTGCGGGCCGAGCAGCTCAGTGCCTTCACGGAGCAGCTCAGTCTATATGGCATTTCCGTGGACGACGTGGAGGGCCAACGCCTGGAAAATGCCAATGGTGGTCCGATCGTTCTCGACACGAGCGGCGGCCCGAGCGCGGTGCAGCCCAAGATCCTCACCACCACCGATCTCGACGAGATGCGGCGTTGGCTGAACCCGGCCGGCGACGCCCGTGCGGCGATGACGAGGACGGTCAGCACGCCCTTCCCCTACGCCGCGGCGGCGGCCGAGGACGCCGGTGAGGAGTACGCCCGGCTCACCGCGGCGGCATACGATTATATCTTCCACGGGGCCGGCTTCGCTGCGGCGAGCCCGAACGATCCCGGCCTCAAGTCGGCCATCGAGGCCGCCTTCGGTGAGATGAATCTGGCGGTGTTCGCCGGCGAGACCATCGTCGTCCGCCCGGGGCAACCGCTGATCATTAGCGGCGCCGTGCCCGTCGCCCTGAACTATGCGGAGATGGACATCTACACCGGCGGCCAGGTTCTCATCTATGCCCCCGGGGTGATGACAATCCAGGTGCTCAAGAAGCTTTCCTGAACGCTAGGCTTGGAGGCTCCAACCATGACACTCGCCAATGGTTACGATTTCTATGTCGTCGGTCAGGACGGCGCCGACGGTACCGACGGCTCGAATGGAAAGAACGGCACGGATGGCCCAGCCGGTACCAACGCCAACTGTGACTGGAAATCCACCTGCAGCCCGGCCTCCGGCAGCGGCGGGACGGGTGTTTCCGGAACCTCGGGAACGGACGGCGGCAAGGGCGCGGACGGCCAGCCGGCGCAGCCCTTCACCATCACCATCAACGACCTGCAAAGCAGCATCACCATCTATGGCAAGGGCGGCGACGGCGGCAGGGGCGGCAACGGCGGCGCCGGGGGCGACGGCGGCAACGGCGGGAGCGGCGGCAACGGGAGCTCGTGCCCGGCCGGCGGCGCTTGCAGCGGCTCGGCCGGCGGCAACGGCGGCAACGGCGGCAGCGGCGGCAAGGGCGGCGATGGCGGCAACGGCGGCAACGGCAGCGCGGTGAACGTCAGCTTCACATCCACGAGCGGATCGGTCGCGCAGGGGACAGGCGTCGCCTCGGTCGGCGGCGACAACGGCAACGGCGGCGCCGCGGGCGTGGCCGGCAGGGGCGGCACCGGCGGCAGCGGCTCGGGCAATGCCGGGAACGAGGGCACGCCGGGCGCGCCCGGCGCTCCGGGCAACAAGGGAACGCCCAGCACCATCTACATTGGCTAGGGCGCAGGACACCATGGAGGCTATCCCCGCTGGCGCCAACGCCCCGGCCTGGCCCGCGGCGCTGGTGCGTCTGGGCGCCGACCTTGCGGCCCTCGGCATCGACGACGTCGGCCGCCTGGCGCACCTGCTGACCGCGCGCGACGATCGCGCGCCCGGTGCGCCCGGCAAGTCGTCGCTCAACGCCGATGGGACGCCCCTCCAGCTCTGCCTGACCAGCCGCCGCGACGGTTGGGACATGCGGCTGATCGGAGATCCCGCCACCCATCTCGCCGATCCTGAAGCGCGCGCGGAGGCGACTCGGGCGGCGGTCGGACCGGTGCTGGCCGCCGCGCGGGCCGACCGGCTGGCGCCGCTGGTGGCGAAGAGCTGGGACCTCCTGTTGCCCCATGACGGCGAGCTGACAGTCTATGTCGAGGGCGTCGCGTGGTTCGGCGCCGCCCCTCGGATCCCAGGGTGCGCGATCTATTTCGACGTCACCAAGGGTGCGCTGGAGGCGCGCTGGCGGCGCGTCGCCGAGTGGCTGGCGGCCATCGCGGGGCCCGAAGCGGCCCGGGTCGTCGATCGGCTGCGGCCAGCAGGCCTGCCGATGGCGGCGGGGCTGGAGGGCGTCGACGAGCGCTTCGTCCGCCTGAAGATCTACTGGCGGCTTGCCTGCGCGGCTCCGCTCGCCGCGTTCGGCTTGCCCCTGCTGACCGATCCCGCGATGGCCGACTTCGTGCGCCTGCTGATCGGCGACCGGGTGATCGACGGCGACGGGCTGGTGCTCGCGGTCGGGCTCGACCCGCGCGACGGGCGTGTGATCGACGTCAAGGCCGATGTCTGCGGCGCTCACTGCCTGGGCTACGCGGCGGCCGAGTGGATCGACCGCATCGGTGCGCTCTCCGCGCGCTTCGCTCTCGCCGCCCTGCCCGTCGCCCGCGCCTTGGCGCAGGGCGGCCGGGTCTCCTATGTGGGTTTCGGCCTCGACGTCGCGGGCGGCGCGCGCCTGAACCTCTATCTGGGAGCCTCGACGTGAGGGGCGTCGCAGCGGTGTTCAACGATCCGGCGCGGCAGGCGGCGTTCGAGCGAGACGGCTTCGTCATGGTCGACCTGCTGGACGAGGCCGCGATCGCCGAGCTCGACGCCGTGTGCCAATCCCTCCGCCACCATCACGTCAATCCCTTCCACTCCAGCATCTTCACCGCCGACCTGGGCTATCGCTGGCAGGTGAATGCAGCGATCACCCGCGTGGTCGCGCCGCGCATCGCCGCCCTGACCGCGCATGAGCTGCTGTTCGGCGGCTTCCTGGTCAAGCAGCCGGCGCGGCGCAGCTTCGTGAGCTTCCACCAGGACTGGGCCTTCGTGGACGAGAGCCGGTACGCCACCCTGACGCTGTGGGCTCCGCTGCGCGACGTCGCCAACGAGGACGGCTGCCTGCTCATCGTGCCCGGAAGCCACACGCTGAACCGCAGCCCGCGCGGCTTCAACACGAGCTTTCCCTACGACGCGCTGATCCCGGAGCTGCTGCGGCGCCATACGCGCGTCGTCCCCATGCGTGCAGGCCAGGCGATCCTGTTCCATAACGGCCTGTTCCACGCGTCCAACCCGAACCGCGGCCAGGACGAGCGGCGCTGTGTGCAGGCCTTGCTGGCGCCGGGCGAGGCGGCGCTGCGCTTCCATTACGAGACCGAGGCCGAGGCGGGCGAGCCGACCGTGTTCGAGACCTACGAGGTCGGGCGCGACTTCTACACCGGGTACCAGTGGGGGACGCGTCCACCGACCGAGCGGCGGACCGCGATGGCCCCGCCCGCCTTCGATCCGATCGAGATCGGCGACCTCGCCCAGCTGCCCCCGTTATGAAGCTCTGGCCGACGCCCGCGGCGGACATCGGCACCACGGCGCTCGAGGTCCTGCTCGCCGCTGCCGATGACGACTTCGCCGAGTCTAAGCACGTCATGTCCTTCCCCCGCGCCCAGGGCTTCCGTGGGCCAGCCGACGAGCAGGTGGGCGACGTGTTCGCCCGCGCGCTGATCGCCGACGCGCTGCAGGACGACGACGCCGAGGCCCATGCGCCGCTGATCGTCGGCGCGATCGAGCATCTCCTCGACCGCCGCCGGCGAGACGAGGTCGGGGGCTGGAGCTATTTCCCGGACCTCATCGAATTGCCGGCCGATGCGGACGACCTTGCGCAGGTCATGCTGGTGTTGCTGCGCGGCGGCCGGCGTGATCTCGTCGCGCAGTATTGCGAAGCCCCGCTGGCGGCGCTGCTGGCGCTGGCGAGCGACGAGGGCTTCTTGCCGACCTGGATCGTGCCCGATCCGCCACGAACCGCCGAGCAGGCCCTGCAAGCCGAATGGGTGAGGCTGGCCTGGGGCTCGACGGCCGACCCCGAGGTGATCGCGAACCTGCTGCATGCCCTGGTGCTTTACGATCCCGACCGGTTCGGCGCGATCGTTGTCGCCGGCGCGAACTGGCTCGCCGCCGAGCAGCGCGCGGACGGGAGCTGGCGGTCGACCTGGTACCACGGTCCCTATTACGCCACCTGGCAGGCGGTGCGGCTGATCGCCGGCATCGTTCCGCACCACCCCTGTGTCGCCCGGGCGCGCGCGTTCTTGCTCGAAAGCCGCCTGGGCGCCGGAGGGTGGGGCCTGGGCCCCGAAAGCGATCCGCTCTCCACTGCGTTCGCGCTGCTGGCGCTCACCGCGTCGCGCGCCCCGCTTCCGGCACGGGTGGCGCAAGCCGGCCTGGCCGCGCTCGCCCCGGTAGGCGGCGCGTGGCCGGCGACGCCCTTCATCCGTATGCCGCTTGGCCGCACCGGGGGCGGTCCGGTGCAGGTGCTGAGCCATGGCAGCCGCACCGTCACCGCTCTGTTTGCGCTGAAAGCGGCGCTCGCCCTGCGCGAGCCCAAATGAGCCATGAAGGGATACCATCATGCCGAGTCTCACCCAGACGTCCGGATCGCAGGCGACGCTCGTCCCGCCGGTCCGCGCCTTTCAATTCGATTCCGCCGTCCCCGACGCCGCGAATCTGGTCAACCTGTTCCGCGGCACGGTCGCGCTGCCGCTCCCGTTGCTTTCGTTACCTGGCCTGAACGGCAACGATGTGACGATCCAGGCCAGCTACAACGGCGAGGCCGCGAGCAGCGCCGACACATGGAACGTGACCGCGCCGACCGGGCTGCTGGGGCTCGGCTGGTCGATTCCCTTCGAGTTCATCAGCGCTGAGGGCGTCGGCGCCGACACTCGCTACTTCCTGATGGGCGGCGCGTCGGCGACGGAGCTCGTCTGCACCGACGCGCGCGACCGCACCGCGATCCGCTTCGAGCCGATCGACTTCAAGTTCTGGCAGGTCACCTATGACGCGACGCGCGAGCTGTGGACCATCGTGCAGGAGGACGGCACCACCAGGATCTACGGCGACGCGTCGAGCGGGCGGAGCACGGTCCAATATGGGGTCCGCTGGGGCGCCTGGCGCGAAGCCAGCACCAGCGCCGGACAGCAACGCTATGTCAATGCCTGGAACCTGAGCCAGATCCGCAGCGTCTGGGGCGATGTCGTCACCTTCACCTTCGACGCCGTCGAGCAGGCGGTGGGCAGCGGCGGGCAACGGTACACCAAGGCGAGCTATCTCTCGCGGATCGTCGACACCTTCGGGCGGACGGTGACCTTCGTCTATGGCGAAAAGGTGTACGACCGCGCCAAGGGCGTGTGCGAGTACCAGGACCCGCACAAGACCGCCCCGAGCAACGTCCCCGACGCGTACCAGAGCCGTTACCAGACGCGCTTCCTGCAGCAGATCGCCGTGGCCGCGGCCGACGGCGCGCCGCTCACCTCGATCGACTTCGGCTACGAGATCCGCAGCTTCGCGCGCCTTCCCGTCAACGACCCCGACGCGCCGCTGTACGCTAAGCGGCTCCTCGTCTCGGTCGTGCAGCGCGACGGAGCGGGTAATAGCCTTCCCGGGTTCGCCTTCGACTATGGTGGAGCCAAGGACCCGCTGCCCGGCGGGCTCACGTCGATCGTCTATCCGGCAGGCTCGATCGTCACCTTCTCCTACAGGAAAGACGCGATCCTCGGCACCGGGCGTTCGCTCGCGGTCCCGGCGCCAGCGGCCGGGGCGGTCCCGCGCGTGTGGCACGGCAACGACTATGTGCTCGTCACCTGGCACGACCGGGCAGGCGGCGAGCTGCTGACGACCATCTACAGCTGGAACGGCCGCTGGACGGGCTGGTCGCTGGCGACGATCCGGGGACAGATCGATCCGGCCAGCCTCGTGGTCATCCCACGCGCCGCGTTCGCCGTGATCGCGTTCCGCAACACCGCCACGAACCGCGACGAGTTCCACATCCTGCGGCGCGATCCCCGCCGGTTCGGGGACTGGACCGTTCATGTCGACACCGTGCCACTCGCCGCCGGCGCAGGCGCCACTCAGCTGGCCTCGGGCGATGAGTTCTTCATCGCCTTCAACGCCGCCTATGCGGGCCCGCGCTTCCACGGATTCGGCTGGAGCTGGCGCGACCAGGCCTGGGAGGCGCTCCCCAGTCCAACCATCGCCGCCGATCCCGCCAGGACCGTGACGCTGGGCGCGGTCCGCAACGCGTTCGTGGCCTGCTCGTTCGATCCTGCTGCCGGGACCGTCACGTTCCAGACGGTCGCCCGCGACATGGCGGGCCGCTGGTCGGCGCTCGCCGCCTGGACGACGACCAACGTCAGGCCCTATCTGATCGACGACAAGCCGGCGCTCACGACGACGACCGGCGAGGTATTCCTGACCCTCGCCTTCCTCAAGACCGTGACGTCCGGCGCCCCGGGGTCAGCCGACTACGAAGTCCGCACCTGGATATGGGACGAGCAGTTCCGCGTCATCGACATGGCTTCGCCCTACACCTACACGGCCAGCGTCGACATCTGGCAGGGCAAGCCAGACATGCAACCGCTTGAGATCGGGTTCACCGGATCGCTGCTCGGCAACAACCGGACGGTGTCGCGCTACAGGGGCCCGGCCGCTCCCGCCTGGTCGTCCCAGGCCTTCCCCGCGCCCTCCGCCAGCGGCGCGACCTACAACTTCGCCTACGGCGACGACGTGGCGGCGATGTCCCGCGCGGCAGGCGCCGCCCTGGTCAACCAGCTGCTCGCCTATGATCCAAACCGCAATGGCTGGACGACCGTGGCCCTGCCGGCGAAGGGCACCCGCCCGACGCTCTCTGGCGATGTCGCGACCGTCGGCGCGGCCGTATGGCGGCGGGGGGTCGACGGCATCTGGCGACCGCTGGCGACGGGGCTGACCGCGCCGGTCGCCGACGCCTCGGTCGCGAACTTCGCGCCCAACTACATCGTCTACGGTGACGGCGCCGGCGCGCTGCGCGTCGCGCTCTTCCGCGGCGGCCGCATCGCCGTCGACGAGCTGGTCGCCTCTGGCCAGACGACGGCGGTCGCCAGTGGCGGCCCCGGCACGCAGCTGACCGCGCCCGCCGCCTTCGTCGCCTATCCGGCGGGCAAGCCGTTCGATCAGGCGACGACGCTGTGGCTGTACCAGGTCGCCGGCCGTTCGATGACCCTGCCGCTCACCAACACGCCCGTGGTGACGGTACGGGTCCAGGACGGCTATGCCGGCGACTCGCCCACAGCGGAGGCGTTCAGCTACGACCAGTCGACCTGCACCTTCGACGCGACGACGGCGCTCACCCAGTATGGCCGTGTCCGGCGGGTGAGCGGCAGCGCCGACAGCCATGTCGCGCCACAAGGGTACACCGATTTCTACTACTCGAACGGCTTCTCGAATGACGCCAGCAGCTACTCCATCTTCGGAACGCCGCTCAATTACATGAACGTGCTGAACGGGGTGCTGCTCGCGCGCCTCGCCTATGATACCGGCGGCAAGGAAGTGAGCCGCACGGTCAATGCGTTCGACGTCCGCACCAGGGCCCGCGCGCTGAGCACAGGCGCCTGGCGCAACGTGGCCGGGGCATGGTTCGTCGCGGTGGCGCAGCTCGAGATCAAGGATGGGGTCCAGAGCCGGACGGACGCGGCCTATGACGACGCCACCGGCCAGCAGACCGAGAGCCGCATTGAGTTCTGGAACAGCGATGGGCACAAGGTCCGCAAGCGCACCACCTATGAACGCGCCGCCGCGCGCTATCCGGCCATGGCGGCGCGCAACATGCTGAACCAGATCGCCGCCGAGACAAGCTTCAGCGCGGTCGACGGCGCCGACGAGGCGATCGTCGCCCATCGCGTCACGACCTGGCAGGCCTGGGACGTGGATGCCTCCGGGCCCTGGGGCAAGGCCAGCGTCTACGACTGGCGTGGAGGCGGCGACGCGACCATCCCGGCCGAGGCGTGGAACGGAGCGCCGCCCGGCGCGGACTGGCTGCGACTGAGCGCCATCCAGGCGGTGACCGCCAGGGGCCAACCCCGCCTGATGCTCGATGTGGGCGGGCGGCTGTCCGAGAACCTGTTCGCGGCCGACGGCGCGACGCCGATCGCCAGCTTCGTCAACGCCGCTGCGACGACCAGCGGCGCGGCCTACCACGGGTTCGAGCCCTACGAGGCGTCGGACCAGGCCTGGACCTGTACGCCCGCCTCTAGCGGCGCGGTCACCGCGGGCGATTCGCGGGCCGGCACTTGCTGCTTCGCCATGACCGGCGCGGCGGTGCTCAGCCGGGTGCTGCCGCTGCCAGTCCCGCGGAAGACCTATGTGCTGTGCGGCTGGATCAAGACCGCGCCCGGTGATCCTGACGGGGCGGTGAGCTGGTCGGTGACGCTGGCGGGGGCCGGCGGGCGGATCACCCACCCCGTCGCCGCGACCGCCGGCTCCTGGGCGTTCCGGCGCTGGATCTTCGATCTGCCCGGCGACGGCTCGGCCACGACCGCGACGCTCGCGCTCGAGGTCACCGGCGGAAGCCGCTGGGTCCGCGTCGATTCCCTCGCCTTCTTCCCGCTCGACAGCACCTATTCGGCCGCGGCCGTCGACATGGCGCTTCGCGTCCCCACCGCCCAGCTCGGGCCCAACGGCGAGTGCGCGACGCTGTTCCTCGACGGCTTCGCGCGCCAGATCGGCAGCGCGGGCCCCGGCGAGGCGCCCGTCGCGCTCAACGCCAGCTTCGCCACCCGTCAGGTCAACGCCGTCAGCCCCACCGTCCCCTTTCCTCAGGGGCAGCCGAACCAGATCGTGGAGTTCCAGGCGCGCGCGGCCGGCGTGGTGGACCGCTTCGCCGATGGCGATGAGGGGCTCTGGACCTTCGCCGGTCAGGCCTGGCGGATCGCTGGCCGCGCGCTCGTTCATGCGGGCGCCTCGGCCGATCCCCTGGGCGACACGGCGCTTCGGCGGGGCTTCGCGTCGCCTGACATGGCGCTGAGCGTCGAGGTGGCGATCGATCCCGGCGGCTCGGCCGCGGTCGGTAACGGCGACGTGTTCGCCGCCTGGAGCGCGGTCGACGGGTGGCGGCTGCTGCGCTCGAGCAAGGGCGTGATCACGGTGCTGGCCCAGGCCGCCGCCGGGCCAGCGCGACGCTGGCTGTTCGCGATGATCGATGGGCGCGCGCTGCTGTTCGCCGACGGCGCTCCGCTGTTCGACATCAGGGTGACGCCGGCCTCGCCGCCACCGGACGGCCTGGTGCTGGCGGCGAGCGGCGGCGTCCGCTTCCAGCGCCTCATCGCGCTCGCTGATCCGACCGCGAGCTTCAGCTTCACGGACGGCGGGAACAAGACGCGCCAGCGGGTCCGGCTCCTCGACGGCGCGACCGGCGTGCGCGACGCCACGCTGTACGACGCGCTCGGCCGCGCGGCGGCGGAGACCTTTGCCGCCTACTCGACCGGGCCCTCGGCGTTCGCCTACGACGTAGGCTTCGTCACCAACGCCGGACCGGGCGGCGCGCTGTGGAATGGCGCGCCGCTCACCGGCGGCCTCGCCGACGCCTATCCGGAGGCCGGCGGCTATCCGTTCCGCCGCAGCGCATTCGAGGCTTCGCCGCTCGGCCGCATCGTCGCGCGCGGCCAGGCGGGCGTGGACTTCGCGCTTCGGCCCGACCAGCCGCACGTCACGCGCTTCGAATATCGCGCCAATACAGCCGCCGATGCGCCCGACCTGCCCCCTGGCCAGTATCGCGCGGAGGTGCGGTACGACCCCAACGGCGTGTCGACCACGACCCTGGTCGACCTCGGCGGCGCCAGGGTCTGGGCGCGGGTGGGCGCGACGGTCAAGGGCGTCGAGCACGGCGCGGCGGCGAGCTTCCGCTATGACGCCATGGGACGGATGGCGCGGGCGATCCCCCCGGCGAGGAGCGTCGCTCCGGTCGACAGGGCCTATGATTTCCTGGGGCGCACCGTGTCGCTCACCTCGCCGGACACCGGCCTCGTGCGGTCGCTGCCGAACGACGAGGGGCAGATCCGCTTCATGAGCACCGCGGCCGGCGCCGCGGCGAGCCCGCCGTTCATCCTCTATCAAAAGTTCGACACCCTGGGCCGGCTGATCGAAAAGGGGTACTACCCCTTCGTCTGGGATGCGGCGGGCGAAGCGGAGCTGCGCGCCAAGGCCGACGGTGACCCGGCGTGGCCGCCCGCCACACAGACCTGGCGGCAGCGATATTGGTGGGACTGGGACGGCGGGCAGGACGCACCGACCATCGGGCGATGCTGGCGCACCGAGAGCCACAACAGCGATACCGCCACCGCCGACGTCATCGAGACGAGAGTCCACGGGCTGGACGGCGCCCCGATCGCGACAAGCCTGGTCTGCACCGGATTCGGTCCGCAGGCCCAGAAGGTAGGCTATGGCCACAATCTGCTCGGCGCCGTCATCTCCACCGCGGCCGGCGATGCAGAGCCGCCGGTCCTGACCGGTTACGATAGGCTCGGCCGCGTGACAGGCGTCGGCGTCGCCGGCGATGCAACGCGCTTCGCCGCCTATGCGTACGACGCCAACGGCCGCATGACCGAAGAGCGCCTGCATCCGGGCGCCTCGGGTTTGATGCGCAGCTACGAGCACGCGCCTCCTGGCTGGCCGCTCCGCATCGCCGACGCGACGACCAGCGAGACCCTCACCTATACCGAGGGGGGCTACGATGGTGCCGGATACTGGGACGGCCAGGTGGCGAGCCAGGAAGTGGCCTACCCGCCGCTCGGCCAGTACATCAAGCGGACGTTCCGCAACGACAGCCAGGGACGGCTCACCGCCATCGGCGGTGGCGCCGCCAACGCCGAGGTGCTTGCCTATGACGCCAACGGCAACATGCTGTCGCGCAGCGGCGGCGGCGGCGCTGTCTTCACCTATGAAAGCGGGACCAACCGGCTGCGCAGCACCGACGGCGGCCAAGGCGACGCCTACCGTTATGATCCGTCCGGCAATGTCATCGAGGCGACGTCGAGGTCGCTCTCGCTGGAGTACGACCGCGGCACGGGGGCCGTCCGCAAGGTGCTGCTCGGCGGCGGCGCCCAGGTGGCCTATGCCTACGGCGGCGGCAGCCGGCGGGTCTTCAAGAGCGCCGGGAGCGACCGGCTCTACGTGCATGGGAGCGAAGCCCTGCCGCTGGTCGAGATCGAGCGGACCGGAGGTGCGGAGGTCCGGTCGCGGCTCGTCTACGGGCCGACCGGGCTGATCGCGGTCCGCGTCGACGGGGTGCTCTACTTCGTCGCCAAGGACCATCTCGGGTCGATCCGCACGATCACCCGCGAGGATGGAACGCTGGTCGCCGCGTTCGACTATGACCCGTTCGGCGAGACCAGCTCGCTGTCCGGAGACGCATCGGCGTTCCGGTATCGCTTCACCGGCCAGGAGGTGGACCTCGAGACGGGCCTCTATAACTTCCGGCTGCGCCTCTACGATCCGGCGCTCGGCCGCTTCTACCAGGTGGACCCCGCCGGCCAGCAGGCCTCGCCCTATATCTATGTCGGCGACGCGCCGCTGCTGTTCGTCGACCGTAGCGGGGCCGACTTCGGCCTTTCGCTGCTGATCGCGATCATCATCGGCGCAGTGGTGTCGGCGATGGTCAGCGCCGTCACCTACGCGATCGTCAACCGCAACGACTTCCATTCGCGGGATTTCGGCATCGCCATCGGCGCAGGCGCGCTGGCCGGCGCGATCGGCGGCGCGGTGGGCTTCGCCGGCCCCGCCGTGCTGGCGGCCGGCGCCACGACGATCGGGGCGGCGACCGTCGCGCAGAGCGCCGCCTTCTCTATCACCGCCGGCGCCGCCTTCGGCGCGGGCGGCGGCGCCCTCGGCCAGCTGGCCGCCAACGCGGTGACGGGGCAGGACCTGGGCAGCGGGATGCTGATGGCGTCGCTCACTGGCTTCGTCGGCGGCGGCATCGGCGGCTATGTCGGCTGGCGCGTGAACGTCGGCCGCCAGCTCGGTTATCACGGCACCACCAGCAACTACGTCAACTCCATCGCCCGCCAGATCAATCCGCCCCCGGGGGGCGTCAGTTTCGAAGGCGCGGAGCTCGGCGAGGGGTTCTACACCTCGGCGGAACGCGGCACCGCCGAGGAATTCGCGTTCTTGGCGCGGCGCAACGCCGGGGTGGCGCGGCGCAACGAAGCGATCCTGAGGATCTTCTCGCGTAGAGAGCCGAACATCGGCCAGATTCCGGAGGAGCTGGGGTGGACGCCGCTGCCCTGGGCCCGGCTTCCCTCGCACCCGTCCTACGATCCCTTGCGCGCGGGCTATATCAACAACTTCGACGCGCTCGCCGGGGTCATCTCCGACATGGAAGGGCAGACGCAGATCAAGTACAATCCCCGCTTCTACGGGCAGCTGAAGGCGTTTCCGGAACAGGCGACCGGCATCTGGCGCTATCTTCCGGGGCACGGGTAGGGAGCGGCGAGGACATGGGGGCATTATCGGAACATGTGCGGCATCCTCTGAAGCGCGAGCTCTACTGAAGCGCGAGCTCTACCAGCCGGCCGAGCTCAGCGAGCCGCTCATCCTGGTGTACAAGATGGTGGCGGCGGCGCTCGCGGACGGGGCCGAGCGGATCGACTTCGCCATGCGTGGCCTGTCCTGGAGCGGCCGAGCCGGCCGGCAGGAGGTCAACATCAGCATCGACATGCGCCCCTTCGTCGAGCGCGTACGGGCGCGCGACACGCTGATGCGCGCCCGCCTGCTTCCCCTGGGCGCGCAGCTGGAGAGCGATAGCTACGGGCTCGACGACGCCGCGGGCTAGATCTGGCGCTCGGCCGTATGCGGCGACGCCGGAAGAAGAGGAGCTCGTGATGACCACCCAGGAGCTCGTCGAGCCGTTCATCCAGCAGGGGCGCAAGCAGGGGATTGGATGGACCGTCGCGAGCTCTCCGGGCCCAGGGCTCGGCGGTTGGGCCGGGGTTGGGTCCATGCCGCCCGAAGGGGTGCGATCCGTCGTCACGCCCTCCCAAAATCCCTGGAGATGCGACGGATCGCGACGGTTCGGCGCCGCGGAAAAGTCCCGCCAGGATTCCGCCGCGGTGGCGAACGGTCGCGATCCGTCACTTCTTGCGGGGTTTCGGGGGGGAGCGACGACCGATCGCAGACCCTCGGACGGCATGGACCCAACCCTGGCCCAACCGAGGGGATTCGGGTCCGGAGAGCTCGCGATGGTCGAGCCGTCGCCTCGGGCCGCCGTGGTTGCGTCGCTCGCCGGCACCCTAAGCCGTGCCGTCGCCCTCGGCGATGAGGAGGCAGCCCGGGTCGTGCACGAGGCGATCGGTCAGCTGCTCGGGCTGTCGGTGGCACCGGAGGGGTGAGCAAGCTTGGGCCGAACGTCGAGCCCGCCGCTCGCGTCGACTTGCTGCCGGAGCCTTGCCGCTCGCCAGTGCCCGCAGGCTCTACTGGGATCGCCCGCACGCAGCGGTTGCGTGCCGAAGCGCCCCGGAGGCATCCGGAAAGTGATGCCGGCAAGCAGCAGGCCTGTGCCGGGAGGCAAGCGCGGCGGCGTGCGCAGGCGACGACCCTCTCGCCGCGTTGCTGCATGGCGACGCGATACCATGACGCAAGTCACCGCTCCTGGCACGGACCCGGATGCGGTGCGCGGAATCGAGCAGCGCGGCACGGAAGAAAATCCGCTGCTCGGACGCAAAAGCGACAAAGTCAGGGGGAACAAGATCTCCGGTATCTCGGAGCGTAAGCAGAAAACGGCGCGCGGACGTCAGCGGCTCGCCAAGGGAGATGGTATATTGGCCGGCCGCAAACCCAGTCAAATGCCTGCACTCAATACCTTGAACGCCAAAACCTGCAAATAGCCCTGGAGGGCAAATGTATTCAAAAGAAAATCAGGTCGACTCGCGGGCACTGAAGTCACTATTGAAATTCGATCCGTTCAGCAGTGGCCGCTACGAAGCGGAATCGTCCGGCGGCCTTAGCGATGACGAATACAAACACGCCGTGCAAAGCGGCCTGTTGTTTTCGCCGAACTTGATCACCTGCGACCATGGCAGCGCTGTCAAAAGACTGCTGCTGGCCAAAAAGCAGTGCCGTGATCGGAAGTTTTATACCGACCTGTTTATCGCCGGATTGGCCAGCGGGAGACTGGATTATCGGGCCGGTTTGCCGGCGTATGCCATAGCGTTGAACTTTCCCGACCACAAATTCGAACCATTGAATGGGGGGCCATACTGTCGTGTCTGTGGTCTTCAGAAAGAGGGCAACAGTTTGGCGCGGACCGACCGCAATTTCGATCGGTTTGCGGCGGGTGGTGTCATAGGGTCAAGTCCATTGGATATCGCCTTCTATCTCGAATGTCATCATTTGCTTTTCCCAGTGAGGCCTGATGATAAAAGCCTGAAGGTTACGAAGGCGATATTGGATATCCTGAGAGAAACGCCGCCAGAAGAGACCGCAAAAAAACAGGTAGTGAAGAGCGTCCGAAAAATTCCCGACTTCAAAGCCAGCGTCGAGCAGGTGCAATTGGTGTTGGAGACGCTCGGATATTGCAGTGTGCTGGGAACGCCCGAGCATAAAGGTTATCTGCATGAGTTCGTGAATCTGGGGTACGCACCCAGGTCTTCGCCGAGAACGGACTGGCGCTATCCCGTCGACTTGTGGCGCGGTGAATTCGGTTTGGATAATGATGCGGTTGATTACTGGTTTTCATCCTATCCGCTCCTTGACTAATACCTTGGCTGTTTGTTCACCCCGAGAGGGTTCTCTGCCAAGCCGGATTAAAATGTTGGCCTGACCGAGTGCGGATGTCGATCGCGGGTGGTGCCCCACAGAATTATCGACCCGCTCAAAAATATCACGACGATTGAATGCAACGAACATTTGCCGCCCCGGAGAAAGCTATTGCTTGGCTCTAGCAATATCCTTTTGCCGCTAATAAAAATAAGCGATGTAAAAATCAGCTTCGTGTTTTTCGCAAACGTCGGCCATTGGTAAGCGCCCGGCCAAGGGCATCGTGACCGTCCGCGCGGCGTCGGTTACCTGTTCCCATCGCGACGAAGGAGGAAGCGATGGCGACGAGAGTGGAGTGGGCCGAGCGGGTGGGTCGATGGGAGCGGAGCGGGCTGAGTGCCGAGAAGTTCGCGCGCCGCGAGGGCTACAAGCCCAAGCAGCAGTCCTTTTGGCGCTGGAAGCTTCGGGCTGACGGGCCCGCGCAGCCGGTGCCGTTGTCGCTGACGGAGACGCCGCGCTTCCTGCCCGTGCACGTGGTGACCGACGCATCGCCGGTCGCGGCGGAGCCGATCGAGATCGCGCTGTCCAACGGCCGGGTGGTCCGCGTTCGGCCGGGCTTCGACCCGGCCACGCTCGAGCGGGTGCTGACGCTCGCTGCCGAGGAGGTGCCGTGCTGACGCTGCCGCCGTCGGTGCGCGTCTACGTTGCGGCGGAGCCTACCGACCTGCGCAAGAGCTTTGATGGCCTGTCGGTGCTGGTCGCTCAGTGCTTCGGAACCGATCCACTCTGTGGGCATCTGTTCGTGTTCAGGAATCGGCGAGGCGACCAGGTGCGAGTCCTGTTTTGGGACCGCACCGGCTATGTGATCGTGGCAAACAACCTGTCTTCACACTACACCTCTTTCGGTTTTAGACGAGGACGTTGGTTCCGGCTCCGTGATGCACGGGCTGCCGCTGCCCGGTCGCTGAGGCGATCCCAGCGGCTGCAGTGCTTCGTGGGGGGAGTCGCCGGCTTCTCGTAGAGCCACGCGTGGCCGTTGTACGCGTGCGCCTTGATGATGCCGTGCTTCACCCAGCTAGTCAGGGTGGACTCGTGGATTCCAAGGCGAGCGGCGAGCTCCTCTTTGGTGAGAAGCCCGTGGGCGCGCAGTCGGTCGAAGCGCGGTCGCAAATCATACGTATGCACGATGTACTGCACGCGCTTCGACGTGAAGCGGGCCCCGCCACGGCCGGGCCACGCGGCCCCGCCGGGATGGAGCCCCCGCGCGTTGAGGATGTCGGCGATCTCGTCGTAGATGTGATGGTCGAGCAGCCGGTCGACGAGCTCGACAATTTTCGCCGGCGTCTTTACTTTCTCCCAGGAAGCCTTCGGGTTAATGGTCGTGAGGGTCGTCGTTTGGCCGCCTCGAAAGCGAATATGGATCTTCGTGGTCGCGTCGGCAGATTGCTTCACGAGCGTCGCGTCCTCCACCACGTAGGCGAGCATTCGCTTCCGCTCCCGGTTCGGCGTCGCCGGGTCGGACCACAACCGCTTGAAGTCGGTCGTCATCGCGACGAGTCGGTCGCGAAGCGCCTCGTCGATCGCGATCCCATCCTCGTGCCGAGCGCGCTCGCGTTCGTCGCGCGCCTTCGCCAGCGCCCGAAGTTTCTCGTTCCAATCGGACTCGAGTGTATCTGCGACGAGGCGGTTGGCGGGGTCAACCATCATGAAGCGGCGCTGTGCGAGGTCGGCGTCGACCTGCGCCCTCTCGACCGCGCGACAACGAAGCTGATCCGCCTGCTCGTACCGAGCATCGATCTCCCTCCGAATCTCGAGCGCCAACTCGACGGCGGCAGGCGTCATCTTCTCGGCCACCAAGAGTCCGACCGCTTCATCTATGGGAGGTCCTGCGAGAGACTGGCAGTTCGGTTCGGCACGGGAGTCGCTGGCGCGGTCACAGACGTACCAGGACTCGAGCCTCCCTCGCGCCTCCCTGTAGCGTACGCGAAAATGCTGCCCGCAGCGCCCGCAGACGGCGCGCCCCTGCAGCAGCGCGCCGCCCTCGCGCGGTGGCGATGCACGCGCGGCGTCGTACCCGCGACCGTTCGACGCGAGGAGCCGGAGGTTCTCCTGGTATCGGTCCCAGGTGATGTAACCAGGATGAGCGTTGGGGATGCAGGCGAGCCAGTCATCGCTCGCGCGCTTCCGCTGCGTCTTCTTTCCATCGATCGTTCGACTGTACACGCGCTGTCCGTACGCGTAGGCACCGGCGTACCGCGGGTTGCGCAGCGTCCGCATTGCCACCGATGCCGTAAGCGGACGGAAGATCACTCCCGCGGCTGGGGCGCGGAGGCGAGACGGGAAGCGGAGGCCCTCGTCTCGAAACGCCTTGACCGTCTGGTGTGCCGAGCCGACGCGGGCGAAGGTCTCGAACATGTGCGCGATCGTTTCGCGCACCTGCGCATCCGGGTCGAGGAGGACGGCCCCGCTCTCATCGTAGACGAAGCCGGTAGGGAGAACGCATCGATACTCACCGCGCCGGACCTTGTTCAAGACTCCGCCGCGCAGTCTCGCCTTCAGGACGTGCAACTCCGCCTCGCTCATCGTTCCCTTGAGGCCGAGAAGGAGACGATCGTTGAAGCTCGTCGGGTCGTACACGCCATCCTCGTCGAGGATCAGGGTGTTCGCCAGGGCGCAGATCTCGAGCAGCCGATGCCAGTCGGCGTTGTTCCTCGCGAGCCTCGAGACCTCGAGCCCCATCACGATGCCGGCACGCCCGAGCCCGACATCCGTGACCAGCTGCCGAAACCCTTCGCGCCAAGCCGCGGATGCACCCGACTCCCCCTGATCGGAGTCGATCACGACGATGCGATCGTCGGGCCAGCCGAGCGCTGTCGCGCGCGCCCGAAGCGCATACTGGCGTTTGGTGCTCTCAGTATTCTCGACCACCTGCTTCATCGACGATTGTCGAATGTACAGGTAAGCGTCACGCTCGAGATGGTGCGACTGGACTTTGCGTGATTCATTCATGGTTCCTCGTGGAAGTGGATGTAGTTGCCATCGCTGCGAAGAGGTGAACGACGGCTCGTTGTTCGTCACCGGGGGTCAAGCGAGACGACGATTGCGTCGGGCGGGATGGCGTGCGCTGGGCGGCCGCTGCCCGCGCCCACGCCCACATGCCTCGCCGAAGCAAGAGCGCAAGACCGCTCCTCGCTTCGAGGGAAAGCCGTTCGCCAAGAGCGGCCGTTCGCAATGCCTCGTACTGCTCGGTCACGCTCACCCTCGCAGCAGCTTCTTCAGCACCGGCTCGGGTGCCCGCTGGGTCGTTTTTTTTCCGCCGAGCGCGCGCTCGATCGTCCTGGGGTGGATTTCGACCGAAAACACCTGCGAGATCAGCCTCGCAAGCTCGCGCGCTCGGAGCGGTTTCCCCGGGACGATCTGTTTCTCGACGAAGGCTAGAATATCGCCCTGGAGCTTGTGCGGCCCACGGGGCCCTCGCTTCTTTGGCACGAGTCCGCCAAGCCCGGCCTCATCGAAGCTCGATCTGGCCTGGTAGTACGTCGGGCGAGAGACACCGTACTCGGCGGCGGCCTGCGTTGCTGACAGGTTGTCGATCGACACGCGACGCAACATCTCGTACCTAACCTGCATCAGGTCGCGAGAATCGAAGAAATCGCCCGTCTGGAACTTCGGATCGCTGACCTTCTCGGGGGACGGATTCAACGTGCCGTCCTCGCGTAGCGCTGCGGTCTTGGGATCTGTTCGGTCGCCTCGTTTCGGCATGGGATCTCCGACCTGTGAGTCACGACAACTACGCCGCACCAGTGGCCGATGTCAAACGTGCGCGACGCGTATTGGTCAAGTGTTGTCGCGTTTTCTCGCGTGTTCGGATCGTCTCTTTTTGGTACGCGGCACATTTGCCTTTACGCTTGCGGTGTTATTTCCTTTACGCGCTTGAGCCCGGCGCTCCTGCTCGACGAGGTGCGACACCAGGCCGGCAAGCTCCAGGAGATCGGCTACCCGGAGCAGCGCGCGACCCTGGCCGATGACGACCTCGGGATCGCGCGCGACGACATCGGTCCACTGCCGCGGCACGGAGCAGATGTGCTCCTCGTCGACGCGCAGCAGGAGCCGCGTCCCGTACCGGTTGTACCGCTCGCCCACGCAGACGAGCTGCCGTCCGCTGAGCGGGTGGAACGGGTGCGTCACGCGCACAAGGCGCTCGCCCGTGGGCGAAGGGCGTGCAGTTCGTGGTGAGGTACAAGGTGATGGATCGGGGTCGCCCGGGGCCGGGGCTGCTCGCGAGCATCATCGTCGAGAAGTTCGAGGACGCGATGCCGCTCTACCGGCAGGCGCAGCAGTACGCTCGCTTCGGCGTGTCGCTGTCGCCGTCGACGCTGGGTGAGTGGTCGGCGTTCGCGCTCGATGTGCTTGCCTCGGTGGCCAAGAGGATCCAGGAGAGTGTGCTGGGCGCATGCTACCTGCGCGCCGATGACACCGGGATGCGCGTGCTGGATCAGGATCATCCAGCGGGGGTGAAGCGAGGGCACATCTGGGCCTTCGTCGGGGCTGAGCTCGTCGCCTTCCTGTACGCACCGGACTGGAGGGCGAAGCATCCGGCTGCCCAGCTGCAGGGCTTCACAGGCTACCTGCAGGGCGATGGGTACGCAGGGTACGGCGCGATGTTGCGCGGAGACGACGGTGGCGAGGTGATCGTGCCCGAGGAGCGCCGGCTCGGCTGTGGAATGCACATCCGCGCGAAGTTCGAGAAGGCGGCGAAGGGCGGCGACGAGCGAGCCGCTGTAGCGCTTGCGTACTTCAAGGCCATCTACCGCATCGAAGCTGCCTGCAAAGCTGAGGCGCTGTCCGCGGAGGCACGCCTGACGCGCCGGCAGGAGCTGTCGCTCCCCGTGCTCGAGAAGCTCTATGAGTGGATTCACGAGCTGCACCTGCGGCTCGTGCCAAGTACGCCGCTATACGTCGCGACGCTGTACGCCATCAACCAGGAGGCAGCGTGGCGGCGCTGCTTCACGGATGGGCGCTTCGAGATCGACAACGGTGAAGTCGAACGGCGGATAAGATGTGTGGCGCTCGGAAGGAAGAACTACTTGTTCGCGGGCTCGGACAAGGGAGCTGAACGCCTCGCCGTCGGCTACACCGTATTTGGCTCGTGCCGGATGCACGGAGTCAACCCGCTCGCCTGGGCGACGGAGGTGCTCGGCAAGCTGCAGGCGGGCTGGCCGCGCGAACGCCTGGACGAGCTGCTGCCCGACGCATGGGCGCGAGCGTCGCTCGCGGCTCCGGTCGCTGACGACGCCGACACGTCCTGAAGACGCGAACCTCAATCTTCGCCGCCGGGGGTCCCGGGGGGAGAGCCCCTCGCCGGCCCTCTCGTGTCCGCTCGCGTCTGCCCGGACCATCGGCAGGCGCCGCCCCGCGCCCAGCATCGTCGACCCCGGTGAGAGCCGCAAGGGGTCGCCCCCATGGCGATGGGTGGGCGGTTACCTTGCGCCGCACATTTGCGATCGACGTCCTCGAGTGCCCAACTTGCAAGGGGCGGATGAAGCGCGTCGCCATGGTGACCGAGCCAAGGAACATCGCCCGCTTCCTCTCCGCGCTCGGCGAGCCGACCGACGTCCCAGCACGCTCTCCCAACCGAGGGCCGCCGTACTGGAAGAGCACCGTTCTGCGCCGCAAGGCGCCCGGTGACGCCGCATAGCGTCTCGCGACGCGCCTCCCGGGCCAGACCAACGCCCGGACGGACACGTGTGCCCACGGCACGCCGATGCGCCCCGTAGCGCGCTCGGCGCCGCCCGGACCACGCTCTTTCGGCCCAGGACCGAGCCATCACGACGCTCGCGGCCCCACCCTTTCGGTTTACTGCGCTACACTTCTTCGCGCTGCGATCCGGCTTCTTTTACCTACGCGCGGGGGTGAATCGGATCGCGTTGCTGCGCGACCTGACCGAAGCCCTGATCCGCGCATCAAGCGGGATCGTCGCTGGTCCTCAGAAGCTCCTGGCCCGCGATGAGCAAGCTGTGCCCAGAATCCGCGGGCTCCAGGTTGCCCACGGGCGAGCGCCTCGCGCTGGGGGGGTCAGAGGGCCGCGCGTCTCTCCAGCAAGCGCGGCGTCTTTCGGAGACGCAGGCCCCGGCGCTGCCGGAGCGCCGGGGCCCCGGATTCCGCCCGAGGGCCCTGGATCCGAGGGGGTCGTCCGTCTGGCACGTGCGTTGCGATAGGGCTTCGACAGGCAGCGCGCAGTCGACGGCGCTCCCACAACCCACAGCTACAAGAGGAGTATCCAATGACTACTGTTAGCGGCATCCTGTCCATCGGCGGCAACTCGACGTTCCCTCATGCGACGACTGAGAGCAAGGCGCCTGTTCTCACGATCCATCATCAGCTCTGGACGCAGGTGAAGACCGCGGAGAATGGCTCTTACGTCGGGAGCCAGCTCTGGGTCGAGAACACGGGCAATACGCTGCTCACCGACATCTCCGTGACGCTCACCATCCAGGGCGGGGACGGCATCTGGACCGCCCAGTTCTGCGATTCCAGCGGCAACCTCTTGCCACAGAGGTACAACACGTACCCCTTCCCCGGCACCCTGCAGCCCCGTGGGATCTCGTCGAAGCAGACGTACTGGTGGAAGCCCTCGAAGCCCGACGTCACCCAGAATGGGTCGGACTTCACCGTTTCCTTCACGGCGATCCCGCAGTTCACGGTCCACTTCCAGGACAATGATCAGTACTTCACCGACACGTGCCGGGTGACCATCGGTTGACGGGAGAGCAAGCGAAACGCCCGGAGACCAGGCGACTCCGGCTCGGGGGGATCCACGCTTGCTTTCAGGGATCCCCGCCTCTTCTCGAGTAGCAGGGAACCGGAGCGGACAGGAACCCTAGCCAGGGGCTGGTGTTCAACGGCCGCCCTCGTCGAGCCAGCCGCTCCAGCATGAGCTGCACGCGGCGGTTGCGTGCCGAAGCGCCCCGGAGGCATCCGGAAAGTGATGCCGGCAAGCAGCAGGCCTGTGCCGGGAGGCAAGCGCGGCGGCGTGCGCAGGCGACGACCCTCTCGCCGCGATGCTGCATGGCGACGCCATGGCGGAACTGGGGACGCCACGGGGAGCGTTGGGAAAACGAGTGGCGAAGCGGCTCCTGCATGCTGGCGCGGAGGCGGCACGCGCACCATGCGCCTCGGCGCCAGAGAGCGCAGGTTCAAGCACGAGCCTGACACGCTGCTCATCCATGGTCCCGATGAGAGGCATGACCATCACCTGCTCGGTGATCGGGATAATCGGCGTGGACAGCTCCGCTAGCCGGCTCTGCTGCACCCAGATGATCTCCTCCTGCAACGCTGCGCGCTCGCGTTCTGCGTTCTCGCGCACCGACATATCGAGCGCGAGCCGGGGGCTCGGCGAGCGCCTCCGCCGCCGCGGCAGCGAGCGTCGCGGCCCGCCGGCCCCCGGCCCGCCACTCCGCCATGGCGCCGCCATGGGCGATAGCCTGGCGGGTTGTCGAAATTCGCGGCGAAAACGCGCCCTCACCGCGTGGCGTGCGGCGTGCGGTGTCGGCGCCGTGTGGCCAGCGCGGCTCGCACCACGGGCGTCGTCTACGAGCGCCGTCGTCCCGAGAAGACGACGCTCTACGAGATCGTGCGCGACAATGTGGAGACGCTGTACGGGGCCATCGACGACGGCGCCATCGCCGTCCGGATACCCAAGCACGCGAAGAAGGAGCTCGAAGCCTACCTCGACTGCGGGCTGCTCTGCCGCGGGTTCGCGCGGCTCCGGTGCGAGCGCTGCGAAGAGAGTCGGCTGGTGGCCTTCAGCTGTAAAGGACGCGGTTTCTGCCCGTCGTGTCTGGGCCGACGCATGTGTTCCACGGCGGCGAACCTGATCGAGGACGTCCTGCCCGAGGTGGCGCACCGTCCGTGGGTGTTGACGTTTCCGTTTCCGTGGCGGCGCAGGCTCGCCCAGGACGGGGCGTTGTTCGGCGTGCTGACCCGCCTCTTCGTCGAGAGCGTGGAGCGGTTCTACGAAGAGCGCGCCGCGCGCCGAGGCGCGTGCGGCGCGGTCAAGAGCGGCGCGGTGACCGTCGTGCAACGCACATCCGGCGACATGCGGCTCAATCCGCATCTGCACGTGGTCTTCCTCGACGGGGCTTATCACGAAGACGGCACCGAGCTCGTGTGGAACGAACTCGGTCACCTGCGAACGCGCGAGGTCGGTCAGGTCCTAGAGCACGCCGTCGGGCGGATGCTCCGTTACCTTCGGCGGCACGGGCATCTCGAGATCGAGCACGACGTCGAGGAGGACGGCGAGCCCGAGGCAGCGCTCTGTGCCTCCGCCGTCTCGGGACGAGAGTCGCCCGCCGGCCCGCAATGGCTCCGCGGGCTCTCGCCGTCTTCTCCGAGCGCGCTCGCGTACGACAAGCCGCTGTGCGCTGCGCTCGACGGCTTCACCTTGCACGCAGCGACGCGCGCCGGTGCGCACCATGCCGCGGCGAGGGAGGCGCTGCTGCGTTACGTGCTGCGACCCCCGATCGCAAAGGAGCGCGTCGAGCCGCAGCAGGACGGCCTGGTGCGGCTGTCGCTCAAGCGCGCCTTCGCTGACGGGATGTTACTGAGCACCGTCGTTGATGCCGATGGTGCGCTTCTCGGTCCAGCTCTTTGATGGCGGGGCGCCCGACCCACCGCAGCGCACCATCGCCGATGCGGATCAGGCTCGATGGCGGCGTTGTCCCGGGGCGGCAAGCTGCCAGGGCGTTCCCCGACGACGCATTACGCCATGACCGAGAAAATTCTCAGCGTAGCTCCTCCTGAGCACGATGGTGTCGGCCGAGTACAGCAGCACAGGAAAGGATGGATCGCGCATTCCCATCACCTCTCGAAAATTACCAGAGTGAGTCCTCACCCGTCCGCGTCGCGCACGGGGTAGGTCAGCACCAGGAGCGGAGCATCGGCGCGGCGCCGGCCACAAAATAGGCGACGGGAGGAGCTCGTTTGGCCGCGCGCCCCCTCCCGTCATGCTCCGAATCGCTTGAAAGAGCGGAGCCCCCAACAGATCGTTCATTCGGACCTCGATGTCAAAGGCTGGATCGCTTCACCGCCCACCGTAGAGCGCGCGCGGCCAGCGCGCTGCCCGCGTTGCGGCGCGGCGGGGTGCCCGCTGGGGGGCGGGTTGGGCCTGTGGGGTCACGGGTCGCGGTCACGGCAGGTGCGCGGCCCGCTGGCTGCAGGCGAGCGCGGCGGGCTCGTCACGATCGAGGCGCGTCGGTATCGATGCCGCCGCTGCGGCACGGTGATCACGGTCGTCCCGCGGGGCGTCGCACCGCGACGCCACTTCGCCGCGACGGCGATCGGTCTGGCCCTGCTGCTCGTCGGCGCCGCCGGTGCAGCGCTAATCGAGGTCCGGCGGCGCGTCAGTCCATGGTCTGCCAGCTTCGATGCCGACACCTGGGTCACCGTGCGGCGCTGGCTGCTCGCCATTGACCAGGGGCGCCTCTTCCCGCCGGTCCGCGCCAGTCCCCTCGCGTTTTCGCTGCGGCAGCGGGCCGAGCGCGCCGCGATGACGCTCATCGCGATGGCGCTTCCCGCGGCCGAAGTCTGCGAGGCCGCCGTCATGGCCGGCGCCGCGCGGGCTGCGTGATGGCGAGCGGCCCGCTTTCCAGGCTCATGTGGGGACCCACCCAGTTGGATCCTCGGTCGACGGAGCGCCTTGCGCTTGGATGCCTGTGCGGCCGGTGCGGTGTCACCGGCTCGGAAAGGACACGACGTGCAAGACCCCCTCAAGCCGAAGGACCACGCGGAAGCGGTAGCGCTCTATCGCAGCGAGTTCATCGGCTCGCTCATGCACCGCGAGCTCGACCGCGGAGAGCTCGCCGAAGCGCTCGCCGACCTGAGCAAGCAGCGGTTTCGCCCCCCGCGCGCCCATTCTCCGCGCACCTACTCGGTCCCCACGCTCGAGCGCTGGTACTACGCGTACAAGGCCGACGGTCTCGAAGGCTTGCGCCCCAGGCCCCGCAAGGACAAGGGACGAGCGCGCGAGCTCACCCCCGAGCAGCGGCGGATGCTGCTCGACATTCGAGAGGAGCACCCGAGCGCCTCCGTCTCGCTCATCCTCGACACCCTGATCGCGGCTGGCCGGCTCGACGAGGAGGCCATCTCCGCCACCACGGTGCGACGCTTGTACGCCGAACACCACCTCGATCGTGCCGCGCTGCGCGACCGGACGGGCGGCAAGGTGCGGTTGCGCTGGCAGGCCGAGCACCCTGGCGCTCTGTGGCACGGCGATGTGTGTCACGCGTCACCGATCATCGTCAACGGCAGTCCGGCGCCGGTGCGGATCCACGCGCTGCTCGACGACGCCTCCCGGTATATCCTCGCGATCGAGGCGATGAGCGCCGAGCGGGAGGTCGACATGCTGGCACTCTTCATCCGGGCGCTGCGCAAACACGGCGCTCCCGACGCCCTCTACCTGGACAACGGCTCGACCTACCGCGGGCACACCTTGCACCTGGCGTGTGAGCGACTCGGCACCACCCTGATCCACGCCCGCCCGTACGACGCCCCGGCACGCGGCAAGATGGAGCGTTTCTGGAGGACGTTGCGCCAGAGATGCCTGGACTTCACCGGAGCGCTCGGCTCGCTCCACGACCTCAATGTGCGGCTCTACGCATGGCTCGACGAGCACTACCACCGCACACCGCACGCGGCGCTCTTCGGCAAATCCCCCGCACAGGTTTACGAAGAGTATCCCCACATCACCGACGATCTCGACGAGCGAAAGCTCCGCGAGGCGCTCACGACCCAGGCCCGCCGGCGCGTCCGGCGTGACAGCACGCTCTCCATGGATGGGCAGGACTGGGAGACCGATCTCGGCTTCCTCGCCGGTCAGCTCGTCACGGTCTCGCGGTGCCTCGTCACGCCGAACGAGCCGCCCTGGATCGAACACGAGGGCAAACGCTTCGTCCTGCACCGGGTCGATCCGGTAAGAAACGCACATCGCCCGCGGCCTGCCTGTAACCTCGATGTCGCTCACGAGGCGCGCGTCCCATTCGACCCGCCGAAAACACTCCTGGACAAGGCTCTCGGCCGAGCGCCCGGCGATAGTGAGGCGGAATGACCATGGACTTCTGTAGCCACTTCAGCTTCAGCATAGAGCCATTCTCCAAGGAGGTCGAAGACGGTGAGCTCTGGCTTCCCCCGTCCAAGCAGATGATCCTCGAGATGCTCGTCGAAGCGGTGCACGCCAGAAAAAGCGTGCTCCTCTCCGGTGACCCAGGCGTCGGCAAGACGTGTCTCCTCCGCGCGCTCCGTCATGCCCTCTCACCGCAGACGTTTCGCTTGACCTACTGCGCCAATGTGACGCTTGGACGCCGGGACTTCTATCGCCAGCTCTGCCTGGCGCTCGGCCTCGCTCGTTGCAGCACCGCGGGAGACGTCTTCTACGCAGTCAGCACGCACGTCGAGGATCTCGCAAAGGAGCGCGTATTCCCGGTCTTCGTCCTCGATGAGGCCCACCTGCTTCATCAGGATACGCTCGACCATCTTCACATCCTCCTCAATTACGCCTGGGATAGCCGCGCACTGCTTTCGCTCGTGTTGCTTGGCTTGCCCGAGCTCAGCGAGCGGCTCCGCGTGCGGCGCAATCGCTCCCTGTATTCGCGCCTCCACTACCGATTGACCATCGACCCGCTCACGCCGGACGATACGGCCGACTATCTCCGTGTACGTCTCAGCCGAGTCGGCTGCACGAAAGAGCTCTTCACCTCGGACGCGATCGCGATGTTGCACGAGGCGACCGCTGGTAGCCTGCGCGACACCGACCGACTCGCCACGGCCGCGCTCCGCGCCGCTGCGCGTAAGAAGCGCAAGCTCGTCGAGCGCGATATCCTGAGCCGCCTCTTGCAGCTGGACGCAGAGGAGGCCGGATGAACGCCGACCCTTTGGCCGAAGGGGACACGCGGCGCGCCGATGTCGAGGGCAGCGCAGTCGCCGTCCTCGTCGTTGCCCTCGCGCTCGCCCGCGACGCGCTCGCCGCGAACTACCCGGACGACCCTGAGCCGCTTTGCCCTCGCACCTACGCCGTCGACGTCGTGCTCCACTACCTCGACCGGCTCAACGACGCCCTCACTCGCCACCGCGCCGTCCTCGACGGCGATGACCGCCTCCCCATCCACATCGACTGAGAGCGTCGGCGCTCTGCGACCGCCGAGGTGACCCGGCGCCTCGCCTCGCTGCAACCGCGGTGAGCGGAGATCCAGGTCGACGATGGCCATCACAAAGCCGGATCTTCCGGCCATCAAGAAGGCTGCTCGGTAACACGGGACTGTCGCGGTGGACATGGATCCGCTCTCGCTCTTGTGCCGCCTCGCGGCCAGCGTCCCGCCGCCGCGCTTTCACACCGTCAAGTACGCGGGGGTGCTCGCCTCGGCAAGTCCATGGCGCAAGCGCATCGGACCGCGCCCTGCGAAGCCACAAGAGCCTACGAGGGCGGACGAAGACGCCGCTTCGAAACGCAAGCGTGGCGGCTATCGGCCGTGGGCCGAGCTCTTGCGCCGCACATTTGCGATCGACGTCCTCGAGTGCCCAACTTGCAAGGGGCGGATGAAACTCGTCGCCATGGTGACCGAGCCAAGGAACATCGCCCGCTTCCTCTCCGCGCTCGGCGAGCCGACCGACGTCCCAGCACGCTCTCCCAACCGAGGGCCGCCGTACTGGAAGAGCACCGTTCTGCGCCGCAAGGCGCCCGGTGACGCCGCATAGCGTCTCGCGACGCGCCTCCCGGGCCAGACCAACGCCCGGACGGACACGTGTGCCCACGGCACGCCGATGCGCCCCGTAGCGCGCTCGGCGCCGCCCGGACCACGCTCTTTCGGCCCAGGACCGAGCCATCACGACGCTCGCGGCCCCACCCTTTCGGTTTACTGCGCTACACTTCTTCGCGCTGCGATCCGGCTTCTTTTACCTACGCGCGCTACACTTCTTCGCGCTGCGATCCGGCTTCTTTTACCTACGCGCCGCGCTGCTCGCGACGGAGGCGCCGCGCGAGGTCGTGCAGTTCCGCGGGCAGACGCTCCACGTGGCGACCGGCCCGCGCGTGCTCCCGCAGGGCGCGCCCACCTCTCCTGCGATCACGAACGCGATCTGCCTGCGGCTCGATCGGCGCGTGTCCGGGCTCGCGCGCAAGCTGGGGTTCCGCTACACGCGGTATGCGGACGATCTCACCTTCTCCTTCCGCGCGCCCGATGCGCCAGATGCGCCCGGGCTCGCCGGCGCCGCGCGGCCGCGCGCGCCGGTGGGCGCGCTGCTCCGGGGCGTCCGGGAGATCTTGAGCGCGGAGGGCTTCCGGCTGCACCCGGGCAAGACCGTGGTGATGCGCAAGGGCAGCCGCCAGAAGGTGACGGGCCTCGTCGTCAACGGCGCGGGCGAGGCGGCCCCCGCGGCGCGGGTCCCGCGCGAGCGGGTGCGCGCGCTGCGCGCGGCGATCCGCAACCGGGAGCTGGGGAGGCCCGGGAAGGGGGAGACGCTCGCGCAGCTCAAGGGGCTCGCGGCGTTCGTGTACATGACCGATCCGGTGCGGGGGCGCGCGTTCCTCGGGCGCATCGAGGCGCTCGAGCGGAATCCGCCGGCGCCGGCCGATGGGGAATCCGGGCGGTAGGCGGGCCAGGCAGCCTGTTCAGAGCGCCGCGCGGGCGGTAGCCAGAGCAGGCAGCGAGAGGGTTACTGTCGCTCCATCCTGAGCAGCGTGACGTCCCCCGCGTCCCTGGCGATCGCTGTCCCCCGCTGCCCCTGCGCCGTCAGCACCCAGTCGAAGACGCTGACGCCGCCGGACGAGTCGACCGTGGTGAAGGTGCCCGTGCCGTCCTGGTCCAGCGTCCATGTACCGGTAAAGGTATCGGAGAAGTACGCACCCTCGAGGTTCCCCGATTCCGTGGCGGTGAGCGTCCCATTGCGGTGGAATGTAATGGTCCCATTCGCCACGAAATTGCCCTGCCCGACGATGGTGCCGGAGGCGTCCCAGCCGAAGCGGCCCTGAAAACCGCCGCCCCTGCGCTCGGACGCCGCAGGCTCCTTCGCGTGCGCGATCCCGGCGCCGCGCTGCTCCACGTCGAGGAAGCACGCGCCAGTCAGCAGACCAACGATCGCCAGCCTTACCAATGACTTTTTCATGTTGCACCTCCACTCCCGGCTTTCGCGGAGCGGGTATGTTCGAGATGGTCCGATGAGGGGCACAGGCCCCCTCGATCCGAGCGCTTGCGTCTTCGCGCCTGCGGCGTGCCCAGATGGGTCATGACCCGAGGGACGCCGCGAGCATCGAGCACCCAAGTCTCGGTATCTGATCGAGGCTACGGGCTAGCGGGCTCAGCTGTCAACACCGAGGGCACGCTCACGACGAAACCTGCTCGAATGTCGGAGCCCGAACAAATCTGCGCGCCTCTACGCTCCCCGCGGACGCGCCAAAAGGAGCGCGAAGCGCCGACGGGGGCGCGCCGCGCCGACCTCGCGGCCTCAGCTCCGGGTCGAGAAGAGGCGGATCGCGTCCTTCGGGGTGCGCATCGTGACCATGCTCGAGAGATCGATGCCCAGCGAGGTCATCGTCTGCGCGACCGCGGGCTGTATCCCCGTGATCGCGGCGCGCGCGCCGAGCAGGCCTATCGCGCGGACGATGCCGACGAGCCGGTCGGCGGTGCGCGTATCCATCGCCTCGAGCGCCGAGAGATCGATCACCACGCTGCGCACGTGCCGCGTCGCGATTGCGTCGAGCAAGCGCTCGGTGAGCATGGCCGTCCGCTCTTCATCCATGGCGCCGATGAGCGGCACGCCGACGATGCCGTCGGCGACCTCCAGGATGGGCGCGGAGAGCGCGAGGATTTGCCGGTGCTGCGCCTGGATGACGGCGAGCCTCCGGTCGAGCTCGGCGGCGAGCGCCGATTTCTCGTCCGCCTCGCGCCGGGCCGCCGCGGCCATTGTCTGCAGCTCGCGCGCCGAGCGCTGGAGCGCCTCCTGGGCGCGCTGGCGCTCGGAGACATCCACGCTGAAGCAGGCGACCTGCACCTCGCCGCTCCTGCGGACGATCGGCTTCTTGACGGTCTCGTACCAGTGCACCTCGCCGTTCGGCCGCGTCTCCTTCTCCTCGATGACCGCCGGCTGCCGCGTGTCGATGACCTGCCGGTCGACGCTGGCGAACCCTGCCGCCTCCTCCGCGCTCGCGGTGAGCTCGTGCTGGGACGCGTGGACGACCTGCTCCGGGGTCATGCCGTAGCAGTCCGCGAGCGCGCGGTTCGCCATGACGAAACGGCTGCGCCGGTCCTTGATGAACATGAGGCTGGGCGCGAGGTCGATGAAGGTGCGCAGGAGCTCCACCTCCTCGGCGAGCTCCTCCTCGCGGCGGCGCGGCGCCGCCCCGTCCTGCGCGCGCGCGTGCACGAAGACGAGCGGCTCTCCCTCGGCCCTCGCGCAGCGCAGGAACGTCCAGCGCTGCGGGCCCGATCCATTCCCCGGCCCCGCGTCGATCTCCATCCGGCGCTGCGCCCCTCCGAGCACCGCGCGCGCGGCCTCCTCGGCCTGCGGCGCGAGGACCGGCGCCGCCCCGAAGGCGTGGCGCCATGCCGCGTTGACCTCTCGCAGCTGCAGGGTCGCGTCGAGCACCGCGAGCGGCTCAGGAAAAGCGTCCAAGTCTGCGCGCATGCGCACCTCCGTGGCGGCCGGTGCGACGCTGCAGACGCACCGTGTCGACAGCGACGACGATGCCTGTACGGCGCGCGGTTGTCTACGGCGTCCGCCGGTGTGATGTCGTGAGCACAGGCCCGTCCCGGGCGCTTTATCCATTCAATATAGGAGCGTGTTCGTCCGCTCCGCAACGAGGGTGTCCGGGTCGCTCGCCAGCTGTGAAGCCGGGCTCGGACCTGAAGGCCTAAAGATGGTTGGGCGGCTCACTCACCTTCAGGGGGAGCCGCGCCGCCGGATCGCCGAGCAGCACGTAGCCGCGCAGATCGTTGCGGAGCATGAATGCGCGGCTGCGGTGGGTGGGCTCGACCGGGGAGGGCCGGTTCCATGCGCGCGCGTCCTCTTCGGCCTGATAGCCGGCGATCAGCTCGTCGTTGACCTCGCGGTACGAGCGCATCAGCGCGTCGAGCGCCACGCCGGCGCGGCTGCCGCGGGCGGTCGACTGGAGGCTGCCGAAGATCCGGGAGGCGCGGCTCTGCGCCGCCCGGGCCGGGTCGACGAAGCTGTAGGTCCAGGCGAGACACGGGCATCTCGAGATCGAGCACGACGTCGAGGAGGACGGCGAGCCCGAGGCAGCGCTCTGTGCCTCCGCCGTCTCGGGACGAGAGTCGCCCGCCGGCCCGCAATGGCTCCGCGGGCTCTCGCCGTCTTCTCCGAGCGCGCTCGCGTACGACAAGCCGCTGTGCGCTGCGCTCGATGGCTTCACCTTGCACGCAGCGACGCGCGCCGGTGCGCACCATGCCGCGGCGAGGGAGGCGCTGCTGCGTTACGTGCTGCGACCCCCGATCGCAAAGGAGCGCGTCGAGCCGCAGCAGGACGGCCTGGTGCGGCTGTCGCTCAAGCGCGCCTTCGCTGACGGGACTGTCGCGGTGGACATGGATCCGCTCTCGCTCTTGTGCCGCCTCGCGGCCAGCGTCCCGCCGCCGCGCTTTCACACCGTCAAGTACGCGGGGGTGCTCGCCTCGGCAAGTCCATGGCGCAAGCGCATCGGACCGCGCCCTGCGAAGCCACAAGAGCCTACGAGGGCGGACGAAGACGCCGCTTCGAAACGCAAGCGTGGCGGCTATCGGCCGTGGGCCGAGCTCTTGCGCCGCACATTTGCGATCGACGTCCTCGAGTGCCCAACTTGCAAGGGGCGGATGAAGCGCGTCGCCATGGTGACCGAGCCAAGGAACATCGCCCGCTTCCTCTCCGCGCTCGGCGAGCCGACCGACGTCCCAGCACGCTCTCCCAACCGAGGGCCGCCGTACTGGAAGAGCACCGTTCTGCGCCGCAAGGCGCCCGGTGACGCCGCATAGCGTCTCGCGACGCGCCTCCCGGGCCAGACCAACGCCTGGACGGACACGTGTGCCCACGGCACGCCGATGCGCCCCGTAGCGCGCTCGGCGCCGCCCCGGACCACGCTCTTTCGGCCCAGGACCGAGCCATCACGACGCTCGCGGCCCCACCCTTTCGGTTTACTGCGCTACACTTCTTCGCGCTGCGATCCGGCTTCTTTTACCTACGCGCCGGTCTGTTCGCCGAGCCGCTGGAGTGCCGCGCGCGGTACCCGGCGGACCCCGCGTGACGAAACTGAAAGGGGAGGGACGCTGCTCGACGACGTGGCCGGGGGGAGGTCTGCCCTGAGGTGCGTGCGCCGGCCATCACGACGCGCCGCGAACCGCGACGGCGGCCGTTTGGACGAGCTCAGTAGTGTACAGCTATACGGTAGGATGCCTTCCGCTTGGTGCCAGTAGTGTACAGCTATACGGTAGGATGCCTTCCGCTTGGTGCGACGTCGCGGTAATCGCAGGCGTTTCACGAGTGGAAGACCTGCCTGATCGCATAAGGCCCGTTCTGTCAATGAGCTCGTACAGTCGGACTGCACGAGCCAGGAACGGCTCCGAGAATCTTGACTTTGCGGAACGCGTTTGCTTGTCCTATCCGCCAAAGCGCTTGACGACGCTGAGCGGCTGGGCGAGGACAGAGTCACCATGAGGCGTTGGCTACTGGCTTTGGGCGTGTGCGTTTCCACCGCGGCGTGTGGTAACGGATCGAATGGGGACGCTGCCGCGAGCGGGGGCGCGGTTGGCACGGACAGCGGTGGGACGGGCAGCGGGGGCACGGCCTCCGGTGGTGCGACGGGCTCTGGGGGAATGGCCGAAAGCGGCGGCGCATCCAGCGGCGGCGCATCCAGTGGTGGGGCTGGCGGCTCGAGTGGGGCCACGGGTGGCGCGGCTTCGGGCGGGCAACCGGGCAGCGGCGGCCAAGGAAATGCCGGAAGCGGCGGCACGACCGGTAGCGGCGGCTCGGTCAGTAGCTGCGTCGGCGACCCGTTCCCCACGGCCGATCCTACCAAGACGGGCCCCTTCTCGGTCACCGCAGACAAGAACGTCGGCCCCCTCGCCGGCGTCGTTCCCGATCCGATCTATGGGGACGAGCAACAGCGCTTCAACGTGTACCGCCCGAGCAATATCGCAACCAGCGGCCACTGCCATCCGATCCTGATCTGGGCCAATGGCTACCGGGACAATCCGGAGCAGAAGCCGCCGAAATGCGTCGTCAACGCCGGCAGCAATCAGTGGTGCGGACAATACGGACCGATCGTCAACCATCTCGCGTCCCACGGTTTCGTCGTGGTGGCTTCTCTCAGCACCGCGACCGCCGAAGGCGATCCTTTTCCCACGACCGCGGGCCTCGATTGGATCTTGGAACAAGCCGAGGATGCGAGCAGCCCGTACTATCACGCCCTCGACACCACGAAGATCGGCCAGCTTGGCCATTCCTATGGGGGCATGTCGACTTGCAAGACGGCCTCCGATCCCCGTTTCTCGGCCCTCGGCACGATTTGCGGCACCAGTGCCCTCGAGGGAGTGCACACCCCCATGTTGTTCTTCTGCGGGGGGAACGACTCCACGGTGAAATGCAGCGGGGTCCACGATGTCTTCAAGACGGTCACCGATCAGCCCGCGTTTTTCCTCAACGAGCTCAACGCGGATCACGGTAGCTGGGTCTATCAGGGCGCAAATGGCGTGTCCCTGTCGTCGGCCGCGGCCTGGTTCCGCGTTCATCTGATGGATGACACAGCGAACAGGAACTTCTTCTACGGCGACAACTGCAAGTTCTGCACCGATGGCCGCGTGCAAGCAGAGCAGAACGCCCTGATGAAGGTCCCCTGAGCGACGGGGCCGATCTGGCTAGGCTTCACTGACTCACGAACGTCGTCACGCTCATGGCTTCGAGGGCCATCGGGAGCGTGGCGTCCGTTACGGTGACGGGAGTTCCTTCGGCCCAGTTCTTCGAAGCGGCGGTCACGAAGGGGACCATCGCGTTTGGCGCGGTGCCGCCTGCGAAGGCGAGGGGAACGGTCTGGGCGGAGGTTGTCTCGTTGATGGCGACGACGACGACTTTGCCGCTGTCGTTTGTGTAGGCGCTGACGAGGACCTTTTCCGGGAAGACGCCGGTGACGGCGACGCGGTGGTAGCCGGGGCGAATGTAGCGGGTGAAGTTTCCGAACGTGTAGTAGCGCTTGGTGGTGACGCTGCCTGACTGCTGAATCAAGCCTTCGTTCGTGGTGTTGCCCGAGTACCACCACCAGAGCCAGGCGTTGGCTTCGCCGACCACGAGCGCGCTGTGCACCCAACGGGCGATGGCCACGCCGTTCTCGATGGTGTTGCTCGGTCCCTGTTCCGGCCACCACTTCACGCCGGACATCTCGGTCTGCCAGACTTCCTTGTCGCCCCGAGGCGGGACATCGTCCGGCCAGGGGTAGGCGACCTGAGTGTCATATTGGTGGGTCCCGAGGATGTCGAAGGCGGCCCACGCGTCCGGGTCGGCAGCGAGCGCGTGCCCATAGTCGTACCCGCCAAAGTCCCTTGCTGAAATTTATCAGGTCACACGCAGGGCACACAAAAAGCAGAAGACACGACTCTCGCCGTGTCTTCTTGGTTTGGTGGAGGCGCCGGGAATCGAAACGCCTGCCGAGGGTGGGGATCCGCAGGGATCGCGTGTGTTTCCGCATGAGTCGGGAGCGGCAAGCGTGCCGACGACGGCGGCTAAGTGCGCGAAGCCTCGTGAGCCGGACGAATCGCGGACGAAACCGGCGGACCCGCGGACGGTGCTCCTCCGTCAGCTGGCGGACGGCATGAGGGCGGCGCTCGCGGCGGGCGACGTCGAGGCGGCGCGCATCGCCCACGAGACGATCGGGCGGCTACTCGGCGCGCCAGGGGCCGACACGGCCGGCGTCATCGACCTCGCCGCCGAGCGCAGCCGGCGCGTAACCGCCCACCCATCGCCATGGGGGCGACCCCTTGCGGCTCTCACCGGGGTCGACGATGCTGGGCGCGGGGCGGCGCCTGCCGATGGTCCGGGCAGACGCGAGCGGACACGAGAGGGCCGGCGAGGGGCTCTCCCCCCGGGACCCCCGGCGGCGAAGATTGAGGTTCGCGTCTTCAGGACGTGTCGGCGTCGTCAGCGACCGGAGCCGCGAGCGACGCTCGCGCCCATGCGTCGGGCAGCAGCTCGTCCAGGCGTTCGCGCGGCCAGCCCGCCTGCAGCTTGCCGAGCACCTCCGTCGCCCAGGCGAGCGGGTTGACTCCGTGCATCCGGCACGAGCCAAATACGGTGTAGCCGACGGCGAGGCGTTCAGCTCCCTTGTCCGAGCCCGCGAACAAGTAGTTCTTCCTTCCGAGCGCCACACATCTTATCCGCCGTTCGACTTCACCGTTGTCGATCTCGAAGCGCCCATCCGTGAAGCAGCGCCGCCACGCTGCCTCCTGGTTGATGGCGTACAGCGTCGCGACGTATAGCGGCGTACTTGGCACGAGCCGCAGGTGCAGCTCGTGAATCCACTCATAGAGCTTCTCGAGCACGGGGAGCGACAGCTCCTGCCGGCGCGTCAGGCGTGCCTCCGCGGACAGCGCCTCAGCTTTGCAGGCAGCTTCGATGCGGTAGATGGCCTTGAAGTACGCAAGCGCTACAGCGGCTCGCTCGTCGCCGCCCTTCGCCGCCTTCTCGAACTTCGCGCGGATGTGCATTCCACAGCCGAGCCGGCGCTCCTCGGGCACGATCACCTCGCCACCGTCGTCTCCGCGCAACATCGCGCCGTACCCTGCGTGGCCATCGCCCTGCAGGTAGCCTGTGAAGCCCTGCAGCTGGGCAGCCGGATGCTTCGCCCTCCAGTCCGGTGCGTACAGGAAGGCGACGAGCTCAGCCCCGACGAAGGCCCAGATGTGCCCTCGCTTCACCCCCGCTGGATGATCCTGATCCAGCACGCGCATCCCGGTGTCATCGGCGCGCAGGTAGCATGCGCCCAGCACACTCTCCTGGATCCTCTTGGCCACCGAGGCAAGCACATCGAGCGCGAACGCCGACCACTCACCCAGCGTCGACGGCGACAGCGACACGCCGAAGCGAGCGTACTGCTGCGCCTGCCGGTAGAGCGGCATCGCGTCCTCGAACTTCTCGACGATGATGCTCGCGAGCAGCCCCGGCCCCGGGCGACCCCGATCCATCACCTTGTACCTCACCACGAACTGCACGCCCTTCGCCCACGGGCGAGCGCCTTGTGCGCGTGACGCACCCGTTCCACCCGCTCAGCGGACGGCAGCTCGTCTGCGTGGGCGAGCGGTACAACCGGTACGGGACGCGGCTCCTGCTGCGCGTCGACGAGGAGCACATCTGCTCCGTGCCGCGGCAGTGGACCGATGTCGTCGCGCGCGATCCCGAGGTCGTCATCGGCCAGGGTCGCGCGCTGCTCCGGGTAGCCGATCTCCTGGAGCTTGCCGGCCTGGTGTCGCACCTCGTCGAGCAGGAGCGCCGGGCTCAAGCGCGTAAAGGAAATAACACCGCAAGCGTAAAGGCAAATGTGCCGCGTACCAAAAAGAGACGATCCGAACACGCGAGAAAACGCGACAACACTTGACCAATACGCGTCGCGCACGTTTGATTGTTGCTGGACCGTTCAAACCGCGGAAATCTGAACAGCCCGGCCGACCCCTGAGCGGGTGGCCGGGCTGCCGGGCAACGCCTACTTCTTCTTGTTCTTCGGCACCCCGTCGTCTCGCGGAGACGGTGCTCGCCGGCCGGCGTGCTCCTTGGCTTCGCGCAACCGGTAGCTCTCCCCCTCGATCGCGATCACGTCGGCATGATGGATCACCCGGTCGATGAGCGCGGTGGCGCACGTCGCGTTCGGGAAGACCGTCGGCCAGTCGCTAAACGCGAGATTGGTGGTGAGCACAAGGCTCTTCTTCTCGTACCGCCGGCTCACCACCTGAAAGAGCAGGTCGGCGTTGCGGTTGTCGAAGGCGAGGTAGCCGACCTCGTCGAGCACGAGCAGGCTGATCTTCGCGTAGTGCTTCAAGCGACGGTCGAGGGCACGTGAGGACTCCTGTGAGCCCAGATCGAGCAGGAGCTGCGCGGCGGTGACGAAGAGGACCGAGTGGCCCATCAGGACGGCCTGGTGCGCGAGATTCTGGGCGATCATCGTCTTTCCCAGGCCTTGCGGGGCGGCGAGCACGATGTTGCGCGCGGCGGCGAGATAGCCCCCGCCGAGCGAGTGCTCGACGAGCTCGCGGTCGATCTTCGTCGGCCAGGCCCAGTCGTAGTCGATCATCGGCTTGAAGCGGCCGAGATGGCTGTCCGAGAAGCGCCGCTCCAGGCTGCGCCTCACGCGGTCCTTCTCGTCGAGATCGACGACCCGTTCGAGCAGCTGCACCGGGCTCCAGCGCTCTTTCGTTGCCAGGGCGATGAGATCGTCGAGCCCCGCGCCGGTGGCGCGGAGCCCGAGGTCGTCAAGACGTTCTGCGAGATCACTCATGACGCTCCTCCGGGTCGCTGGCGCCGAGCGCGTCGTAGCGGCCGAGCGCGTGCGGCGTGATCCGCAGTCCGTGGATTCGCGGATCGTCGGACATGACGTGTTCGAGCGGCGGCGGGGCCCCGGCGGCGCGCGTCGCCTGATCGAGCACGTGCGCGACCGACTGGGCCGAGAGCGCGCCGCGCCCGAACGCATCGGCGATCGCCCCATCGAGGGGCGCCGCGCCGAATCGATCGAGCAGCCGCAGCAGCCGAGACGTGGTGCCACCGAGGTGCCCGCCCCGCAGCGCAATGGCGTCGAGAAACGCCTCGGCATGGGCGCAGGCGGTGCGCAGACGGTCGCGCCCGCGCAGCTCGTGCGCGTGGCGCTTGTGGTCGGCGAGCGTCTGGAGGTGCGTCGGGTCCTCCACGGTTTGAAGCCGATCGTAGGAGCGGCGGTGATGGGCGACGACGGTCTTGCCGTCGACAATCCGGACACTCTCCTCCGAGGCGATCAGCGTGAGCGGCTTGCGCACGAGAGCGTGCGGGATCGAGTAGTCGTTGAGGTCGAAGCGGAGGTACGGCGTCTTGCCCGAAGCCGCCGGTCGCACCAGATCGCTCTCGAAGGCATGTTGCGGCAGCGGCAGCAGGCGCGGCCGCTCCTCGGTGAGCGCCTCGGCGACCAGGCGTCCGTCGGGATCGCCGGGGACGCGGCGTGTGTGGGCGACGGCCGCGATCCAGGCGGCAAGCTGCGTGTTGAGGTCGGCCACCGAGGAGAACGAGCGAGCGTCGAAGAAAGAGTAGCGCAGGTAGCGAATGGCCCTCTCGACCTTGCCCTTCTCGTTTCCCCGGTACGGCGCGCAGGGCTTGGTGGCAAAGTGGTAGTGGCCCGCGAGCTCGAGCAGACGAGGATGAAAGCGAATGATGTCTCCCTGCCGCTCGAGCACGGCCGTCTTGAGGTTGTCGTAGAGCAGCGCCCGTGGCACGCCGCCGAGCGCCTCGAAGGCGCGCATGTGGCAGCGGACGAAGCTCTCCAGCGTCTGGTCGAGGGTGAAGTAGGCGTAGACGGCGCGCGACCACCCGAGTACCATCACGAAGCACGACAGCGCTCGCTTGGCCCTGCCAACGAGGAGGGTCCCAAAGCATCCCCAGTCCACCTGGGCCTGCTCCCCCGGCAGGGTGCGCAGGCGAAAGAACGCCTCGTGGTGCGAAGAGGGTCGGATGGCGCGCACGTACCGGCGCAGCTGCACCACCGAGCCTGCGTAGCCACGGGACGTGATCATGTCGTAGAGCCGGGTGGAGAGCAGCTTCGGGTGGTCCTTGAGCGTGAGCTGGATAAAGCTCTTGTAGGGATCGAGGACCGAAACGTGCGCTCGGTACTGGGTGTTGACGAAGCGCGTCGCATCGATGGCGAGGCGCACGGTGTCGTGGTGGACGCCCAGCTCGGCGGCGATCGTCCCCACCTTCCAGTGCTCGGCGAAGTAGAGCCTTCGCATGCGGGAGCGCAGCTCTTCCGAGATCATCGCGACACCTCTCCGATCAGCAGTCGCTCGAGATCATGAAAGCGGCCCATCCCCGCGATCCCCGGCCGTCTTCGCCTTCGCCCGGCGACGGGGACCCAGGCGACGGTGAACAGCGGATCGATTCCGTGGTCGGTCAACCGATCTCGACAGAGACTCGAGTCGCACGAAGTCCGCTCGTCGTCCGCAGCGAGCGCAGCGTGGACGTGCATCCCCTGCCAGAGCGCGATCGCCTCCAGGAGCGTCGCGAGCGCGCGCGGGTGCGAGGGGTCGCGGCGCAGCCTCGCCTTCAGGAGCGTCTCGCCCGCGCCGTGCATCGCCAGCACCCGCGTCGCGGTCGGGCCCGGGGCGATTCCCATCCAGATCGAACTCATGGCTCTTCTCCTCGCCGGCGCTCGCGCCCCTCGACACGAGGAGCGAATCGGCCGGCGAGGGGAGAGTCGCGGGTGGGGCAACTTCTCGGGTAGCAGCGTCCGTTACAATCGTCGCGCGCTCCTTCCGGAGCTGTCGGACCCGGAGCAACGTCATGTGCTTGCCCTCCGGACTCCTCCAGTAGCGCTGCGCGCTCTCATGCCGCGCCAGCCGACGCCGGAGGTCCTTGCACACGGCCCCGCAGTACCAGTCGCCGCGGTCGCACCGCGGACAGAGGTAAAAGAGCCGAGCGCAGGCCGGATTTGCGCACTGAACCTGGCGAACGGAGTCCATCCCGCACCGAGCGGAAAGTTGGCCGAGCCGGGTGGACCGTGCGACACCACAAGGCGTCGACCGCGTCCATCCGCGAACGACCGAGGGCTCGGAGCGGCGAACTCCGGGCCCTCATTCTTTCTGCGGGCCCGAGCATGCGCCTCCTCCGCGACCTGGGCCAAGCCGGCGGTTGCGCCTGCCCTGGGCGCCGCGAGCGCCCGGAGGCGGTGACCTTCCCGCTTCCTCCGCCGATCAGCTCGTCGCCACCACCACGCCCGAAACGATCGCGGTGACCCTGGGGGGTGACGAACGACTCACCCAGCGCTCGGGCTGTCCGGAATTCCGCGGTTTGCAGCGAGCGCCAACATTTGACATCGGCCACTGGTGCGGCGTAGTTGTCGTGACTCACAGGTCGGAGATCCCATGCCGAAACGAGGCGACCGAACAGATCCCAAGACCGCAGCGCTACGCGAGGACGGCACGTTGAATCCGTCCCCCGAGAAGGTCAGCGATCCGAAGTTCCAGACGGGCGATTTCTTCGATTCTCGCGACCTGATGCAGGTTAGGTACGAGATGTTGCGTCGCGTGTCGATCGACAACCTGTCAGCAACGCAGGCCGCCGCCGAGTACGGTGTCTCTCGCCCGACGTACTACCAGGCCAGATCGAGCTTCGATGAGGCCGGGCTTGGCGGACTCGTGCCAAAGAAGCGAGGGCCCCGTGGGCCGCACAAGCTCCAGGGCGATATTCTAGCCTTCGTCGAGAAACAGATCGTCCCGGGGAAACCGCTCCGAGCGCGCGAGCTTGCGAGGCTGATCTCGCAGGTGTTTTCGGTCGAAATCCACCCCAGGACGATCGAGCGCGCGCTCGGCGGAAAAAAAACGACCCAGCGGGCACCCGAGCCGGTGCTGAAGAAGCTGCTGCGAGGGTGAGCGTGACCGAGCAGTACGAGGCATTGCGAACGGCCGCTCTTGGCGAACGGCTTTCCCTCGAAGCGAGGAGCGGTCTTGCGCTCTTGCTTCGGCGAGGCATGTGGGCGTGGGCGCGGGCAGCGGCCGCCCAGCGCACGCCATCCCGCCCGACGCAATCGTCGTCTCGCTTGACCCCCGGTGACGAACAACGAGCCGTCGTTCACCTCTTCGCAGCGATGGCAACTACATCCACTTCCACGAGGAACCATGAATGAATCACGCAAAGTCCAGTCGCACCATCTCGAGCGTGACGCTTACCTGTACATTCGACAATCGTCGATGAAGCAGGTGGTCGAGAATACTGAGAGCACCAAACGCCAGTATGCGCTTCGGGCGCGCGCGACAGCGCTCGGCTGGCCCGACGATCGCATCGTCGTGATCGACTCCGATCAGGGGGAGTCGGGTGCATCCGCGGCTTGGCGCGAAGGGTTTCGGCAGCTGGTCACGGATGTCGGGCTCGGGCGTGCCGGCATCGTGATGGGGCTCGAGGTCTCGAGGCTCGCGAGGAACAACGCCGACTGGCATCGGCTGCTCGAGATCTGCGCCCTGGCGAACACCCTGATCCTCGACGAGGATGGCGTGTACGACCCGACGAGCTTCAACGATCGTCTCCTTCTCGGCCTCAAGGGAACGATGAGCGAGGCGGAGTTGCACGTCCTGAAGGCGAGACTGCGCGGCGGAGTCTTGAACAAGGTCCGGCGCGGTGAGTATCGATGCGTTCTCCCTACCGGCTTCGTCTACGATGAGAGCGGGGCCGTCCTCCTCGACCCGGATGCGCAGGTGCGCGAAACGATCGCGCACATGTTCGAGACCTTCGCCCGCGTCGGCTCGGCACACCAGACGGTCAAGGCGTTTCGAGACGAGGGCCTCCGCTTCCCGTCTCGCCTCCGCGCCCCAGCCGCGGGAGTGATCTTCCGTCCGCTTACGGCATCGGTGGCAATGCGGACGCTGCGCAACCCGCGGTACGCCGGTGCCTACGCGTACGGACAGCGCGTGTACAGTCGAACGATCGATGGAAAGAAGACGCAGCGGAAGCGCGCGAGCGATGACTGGCTCGCCTGCATCCCCAACGCTCATCCTGGTTACATCACCTGGGACCGATACCAGGAGAACCTCCGGCTCCTCGCGTCGAACGGTCGCGGGTACGACGCCGCGCGTGCATCGCCACCGCGCGAGGGCGGCGCGCTGCTGCAGGGGCGCGCCGTCTGCGGGCGCTGCGGGCAGCATTTTCGCGTACGCTACAGGGAGGCGCGAGGGAGGCTCGAGTCCTGGTACGTCTGTGACCGCGCCAGCGACTCCCGTGCCGAACCGAACTGCCAGTCTCTCGCAGGACCTCCCATAGATGAAGCGGTCGGACTCTTGGTGGCCGAGAAGATGACGCCTGCCGCCGTCGAGTTGGCGCTCGAGATTCGGAGGGAGATCGATGCTCGGTACGAGCAGGCGGATCAGCTTCGTTGTCGCGCGGTCGAGAGGGCGCAGGTCGACGCCGACCTCGCACAGCGCCGCTTCATGATGGTTGACCCCGCCAACCGCCTCGTCGCAGATACACTCGAGTCCGATTGGAACGAGAAACTTCGGGCGCTGGCGAAGGCGCGCGACGAACGCGAGCGCGCTCGGCACGAGGATGGGATCGCGATCGACGAGGCGCTTCGCGACCGACTCGTCGCGATGACGACCGACTTCAAGCGGTTGTGGTCCGACCCGGCGACGCCGAACCGGGAGCGGAAGCGAATGCTCGCCTACGTGGTGGAGGACGCGACGCTCGTGAAGCAATCTGCCGACGCGACCACGAAGATCCATATTCGCTTTCGAGGCGGCCAAACGACGACCCTCACGACCATTAACCCGAAGGCTTCCTGGGAGAAAGTAAAGACGCCGGCGAAAATTGTCGAGCTCGTCGACCGGCTGCTCGACCATCACATCTACGACGAGATCGCCGACATCCTCAACGCGCGGGGGCTCCATCCCGGCGGGGCCGCGTGGCCCGGCCGTGGCGGGGCCCGCTTCACGTCGAAGCGCGTGCAGTACATCGTGCATACGTATGATTTGCGACCGCGCTTCGACCGACTGCGCGCCCACGGGCTTCTCACCAAAGAGGAGCTCGCCGCTCGCCTTGGAATCCACGAGTCCACCCTGACTAGCTGGGTGAAGCACGGCATCATCAAGGCGCACGCGTACAACGGCCACGCGTGGCTCTACGAGAAGCCGGCGACTCCCCCCACGAAGCACTGCAGCCGCTGGGATCGCCTCAGCGACCGGGCAGCGGCAGCCCGTGCATCACGGAGCCGGAACCAACGTCCTCGTCTAAAACCGAAAGAGGTGTAGTGTGAAGACAGGTTGTTTGCCACGATCACATAGCCGGTGCGGTCCCAAAATAGGACTCGCACCTGGTCGCCTCGCCGATTCCTGAACACGAACAGATGCCCACAGAGTGGATCGGTTCCGAAGCACTGAGCGACCAGCACCGACAGGCCATCAAAGCTCTTGCGCAGGTCGGTAGGCTCCGCCGCAACGTAGACGCGCACCGACGGCGGCTGCGTCAGCACGGTACCTCCTCGGCAGCGAGCGCCAGCACCCGCTCGAGCGTGGCCGGGTCGAAGCCCGGCCGAACGCGGACCACCCGGCCGTTGGACAGCGCGATCTCGATCGGCTCCGCCGCGACCGGCGATGCGTCGGTCACCACGTGCACGGGCAGGAAGCGCGGCGTCTCCGTCAGCGACAACGGCACCGGCTGCGCGGGCCCGTCAGCCCGAAGCTTCCAGCGCCAAAAGGACTGCTGCTTGGGCTTGTAGCCCTCGCGGCGCGCGAACTTCTCGGCACTCAGCCCGCTCCGCTCCCATCGACCCACCCGCTCGGCCCACTCCACTCTCGTCGCCATCGCTTCCTCCTTCGTCGCGATGGGAACAGGTAACCGACGCCGCGCGGACGGTCACGATGCCCTTGGCCGGGGGCTTACGACGCGCTGGCCCGCGAGCTGGGCGCGATGGGGCTCCTCTGCGTCAGCGCGCGCGCCGGTAGTGCATCGCCACCGCGCCGCAGCGGAGCGGCTTGGCCGAGACCAGCTCGAGCCGCCGCGTGGCGGGCAGCCCGCTCTGGTACAGGGTCGGGCCGCGGCCGGCGAGCTTGGGGTGGACGAGGAACTTGTACTCGTCGATGAGATCCAGCCGATCCAGCTCGGTCGCGAGCTTGCCGCTGCCGAGGAGCACGCCGGCCGGGGTCGCGTCCTTGAGCTTCTGCACGCCCATGCGCAGATCGCCGGCGATGTGGTGGCTGTTGGTCCACGGGAAGTCCTTGCGCGTGGACGACACCACGTACTTCGGCTTGGTCTCCAGCTTGAGCGCCCACTCGCGCATCGCCGGAGGCGCCTCCTCGTCGCCGCGGGCGACCGCCGGCCAGTAGCTCTCCATCATCTCGTAGGTGACGCGGCCCCACAGCATCGCGCCGCTCTCGTCCATGAGGCGGGTGAAGAAGGCGTGCGTCTCGTCGTCGGCGATCCCCTCCTGGTGGTCGACGCAGCCGTCCAGGGTGACGTTGATGGTGAAGGTCAGCAGTCCCATGCGGCGAGTCTCCTTCGGAACGAGGCATCGGTCAATGTTCTGGTATTGCAATGCGCACCGCGAGGCTCCCGGCTTTGTCATCCCGCAAGACTCTCGAGCCCCTGTAGTCGCAAAGCACAGGCCCAATGAGACGTTCTGGCAAGATGTGCAGCTGCAGGGATTCCTGAGTCCCCCCTACGATAGGTGGGACGTTTTCGGGCGTTGGTCTGGCCCGGGAGGCGCGTCGCGAGACGCTATGCGGCGTCACCGGGCGCCTTGCGGCGCACAACGGTGCTCTTCCAGTACGGCGGCCGCCGCGTGGACGCTGGGAGAGCGTGGCTTGCGCGCCTCCGGACGACGCGCAGCCCTCTGTGCCAACGTCGGGTGAGACAAGCTACCCCCTGGAAATCTGTGATGAGAGCGCGGAGAATGGACCTGACCCGTGCCGAAGCCTTCCCATCTCCGAGCGGTCGATCCTACCCCCGCCCCAGCGGCGCAGGGCGCTGCTGCTCGCCCGAGTGGCGCCGCCGTCGAGAGCGTGCCGAAGCCGGGCAAGAGGCGGAAGTTCTCGGCGGCGGAGGAGCTGCGCATCGTTCGCGAGGCGGCCGCGTGCGCCCAGCGCGGGGACATCGAGGCGTTGCTGCGCCGCGAGGGCATCTACAGCTCCCTCCTGGCGGCGTGGCGCAAGCAGCTCGCCCTCCACGGCAGCGAGGCTCTCGCGGAGCGCAAGCCCGGCCGCAAGCCGAAGCAGGACGCGAAGGGTCGGCGCATCGCCGAGCTCGAGAAGCGCTCGGCGCGGCTCGAGGAGAAGCTCGCGTTCGCCGACAAGCTCATCGACCTCCAAAAGAAAGTCTCTGCCATTCTGGGCGTCAATCTCACGACCGACGGAGAGCGCCGATGGACGTCATCGAGGAGCTCGATGACCCGCACATCCCCATCGCGCAGGCGTGTGCGGCGCTCGGCGTCAGCCGCGCCACGCTCTACCGGCAGACCCGGCCCGCGTCGCCTCCCGCGCCGCCCCGGCCCGCTCGATGTCGGTGGGGTAGAATTGATGGCGTTCTGGGCATGTGCAAATTGATCGGTGCACAGCAAGCTTTGCACATGGATAATTTTCTATATCGATCCGCCAGCCACTTTTAGAGCACTGCGCAAACAAATAAATACAAAAAACAATGCACTCAGCCATGGAAGAAAAAAGTTTCTGGCAACGCAATCAGTCCGACAAGGCACAGAATCAGATAGCGCGCGAAGCGAAGAGGTTTGGCCTTGATAAAAAGGCGCTGAATATCGCATACAACACGTGTAAAGATTTGGATGCTTTTGATCCGGCGCTGACGGATTATCTGGAGCCGCCGGAAGAAGATCTTGCTTATGCTATAGAGAAAAAAGTGCTGTTGCGTTTGCCGCTCAACGATCACGATCGCGTAATTTCCATGTTACGCGACAAGGTTAGACAGATAGATCGTGCAGACATTGTTAATTCATTTGTCGCCAGTTTGAGTGCCGGTCGGCCCGATTGGCGCTCGCCGCTTTCTTCTTATGCCTATCATTTGCATCACCCCGCGCATGATGCGCAAGAAAAGGCACTTGGCCACAATGGGAATTACGAATGCCAAATTTGCGGCCTTCGTCGAAATCCCAATAAGGGACAAGCGGCGGTCATCGAAGATATTTTGGTTCGCTTGCGCGGAGGCGGCATTCACCATTCGTCGCCAGGCTATGCGCTGGCAGATTTAATCTGGTCTCAGGAAGGCGATAAAATGGCTCTCCGAGATGTTTGGTGGAAGCGCGGCTGCGTGACCTGGTCCCGGCCCCCGCGGCGTTGCGGGCGAGCTCGGCGCAGGAATGGCGCGGTGCGATTGGGGATGGAACGCGCACAGCCGACGGGCTACCTCGGGGGTTACGACACCAACCCTTGGAGCCCGATCGGCTGTGCGCGCGACCACTCTGCTCAACAATGTCCTCGGAATCAAGTTCACTCGCGTCACGGGCGCGCAATTCACGGCGGACGGGCTGGTCTGCGACGTCGAGCCGACCACGGAGATCCCTCGCTGCGGAGGGTGCGGTCGCCCGGTGAGGAAGGTGTACGACCAGCGGAAACCGCGTTGCTGGCGTCACCTCGACCTCGCGGGGATGTCGCTGGAGCTCCGGTACTCGCCGCGGCGGTTGCGTTGCCCGCGGTGCGGAGTGACTACCGAGATGGTGCCGTGGGCCGACCCGATGAGCTGGTTCACGCACGCTTTCGAGGAGACGGTCGGCTACCTGGCGCAGATGACCTCGAAGACCGTCGTCTCGACGATGATGCGCGTCGCGTGGGCGACGGTCGGTGCAATCATTAGTCGCGTGGTCGAGCGGCGGCTTCCCCGCGACATCCTCGACGGGCTCACGCACATCGGCATCGACGAGCTCTCCTACAGGAAACACCACAAGTACGTGACCATCGTGGTCGACCACGTCACCGGGCGCGTGGTCTGGGCGCGAGAGGGGAAGAACGCCGACACGCTCCGGGCCTTCTTCCAAGAGCTCGGCTCGGAGCGATGCGCGCTCATCCAGGCGGTCACGATCGACATGTCGAAAGCGTACATCTCGGCGGTCTCGGAGTCGGCGACGAACGCGCAGATCATCTTTGACCGCTTTCATGTCCAGCGGCTGGTTCATGACGCGCTCGACGAAGTACGCCGTGCAGAAGTGAGGACAATCGAAGACCCCGAAGACCGCAGCGCGCTGAAGCATACCCGATTCGCGTTGCAGAAGAACCCTTGGAATCTGACTGCAATCGAGCAAGCGAAGCTGACGGAACTGCCGAAGACGAACGCGACGCTCTACCGCGCCTACCTGCTCAAGGAGTCGTTCGCAGCCATTCTCGATCGGCGTCAGCCGAATGTCGTACTGGCGAAACTCGAAGAGTGGATGTCGTGGGCCACGCACTCGGGTCTCAAGCCCTTCGCCAAAGCGGCGCGAACGATTGGTCACCATCTCGACGGCATCGTCGCCTACGTCGCGAGCGGGCTGTCGAACGCACGCTCGGAAGGCACCAATGGCAAGGTGCGCACCATCACGCGACGGTCCTACGGCCTCCACGGAGCCTCCTCCCTCATCGCGCTGATTCATCTCTGCTGTTCAGGTCTCTCGCTGCAACCTGTTCACACGTGGCCACGCTTCCACCAAACCTAAAAGAGAGCCGATAAAATCAAACCAAGCGAAGCGGATTGGAAAATTTTTTCGAAAATTTTCCAAGCCATCATGGCATTACCTGAAACGGCGCAATTGAAAGAGCTAAATGAGAGCCTATCAGGCCTTGTTAAAGGCAATAAATTTGGGTGCGGCTCTTCTGGAACGAGGGCGTTTTGCTCATTTCACCCGGCGCAGTTTGGGTCGAGGCGGCGGCAGCGGTGAGGGGACATCGCCTCCTGCATAACGTGCACGGTGCGTTCGGTCATGCTCCTGCTGCAGGTGGAACGCCCAGTAGGCTTCGAAGTCGCCGCTCGAGCGCAGCGAGCGGAGGCGCAGCACCGCCTCTGCGCCTTGGAGCGACCAGCGAGCCCCGGTGCGGTCCATGCGATCCTTGACGAGATGGCGGCATGCGCCCTCGATCACCCCCGTGGCGATGGGCAGCCCCGCTGCGAGCGCGCGATCGTAGTGCAAGAGCGTCCGATGCTTCACGAGGTAGCCGATGCAGGTATCGAGCGTCACCGCTGTCCCCATGTCCACCACGCGGCTGCTGGCATGGCGCCGGATGGTGCTGGCAATGGCTCCGGCCGTGCGCCCCGCGAGCAGCTCGTGCAGCCGGCACGTCACCCACTGCTCGACCTCCTTGGTCCCGTCGGCGAAGAAGCAGTGCGCGGCCTTCCAGAGATACTCAAGCACGTGGATGATATCGAGGACTATTGTGATCTCGACGCATGCCTTCTTCGCGGCGCGCTTGACCAGGGTGATCTGGTCCTTGTTGCCGTCGACCAGCACCACCCACCGCCGAAGGCGTTCCGGATCGCGACGCAGGCCTTCAGCAAACGCCGCCGAGATCACCTCTCGCGATGACTTCTCCACGCTCGCCCAGACCCGTTTGTTCACCGGCCGCGGCCGTTGCGCGGCGACGTCATGCACAGGGCGCAAGTCGTTCACGATGTCGTCAGGCGTGCGGACCCAGGGGTCTATCGTGTAGAGGGTGGCGACCTCGGCCATTCGCTTCCGGTTGCGCTTCTCGCCCTTGGCGAGGCGCTTCGTGAGCTTGTGTTTCCCCGCTTCCGCAGCCTTCCGCGTCGCAGGTCGGAGGTCTTCGCGCCGCATCGCGATCCCCTTGCCGTCGAAGCTGAGTACCAGCAGCGCCTGAGTGTCCTCGACTTCGACGGCGCGGGTGGAGTAGAACGCATCGAAGTCCTGCGCGGCGCGCTCCGCGAGCTCCTCCACCTGGCGCTTCGGCACCGCGGCGCCGGTCGATTTTCTCAATCCCTCAACGACCTCATCGAACGAGCTGCGGGCGGCGCTCTCGGCGACGTAGCGACGGACGCTGTGCGAGTAGAGCTCGTCCGGGAGGCTCAGCGCCGCATCCATCGGATGAAGACCGGGGACGCCCGGCGCCTGATAGGCCGCGCGTGGCACATCGACCTCTCCGACGACCGACATGAGCGCTCTGCTGCTGAGACGTCGATGCTTGCGCTGAACGCCGTCCGCGCCCTTGACCTCCACGGGCCTTTCGCGCTCGGCCCGAAGCTCGAGGTGGGCCTGGAGGAGCCGCCGCTGGTACTCGCGCCCCTCGTCGACGACGAACCCCTCCAGCTCGGCATGCGTGCTCTCCATCGACTCGGATGACCGAAGATGCTTCTCCATGGCTTCTGCCTGCTCCCGGGCGCTCTCGAAAGGGTCCTGACCTGCTGCAACGGCGTACGCGGCGCTCACGACCAAGTCCTCCTGCCGGTCCAACCTGCCTGTCGGGACCGGCCTCTTGCAGAGGCCATGGATACGTCAGATTCGTGGAATTTCAACGCGTTGCATTTTCGCGCCCGGAATTATCACCTGTGGCGAAGTATACGATCGTCAATCCGTCGAATGTGGCCTCGCCCGCGCCCGGATTCTTTCACCTCTCGCGGCCGAACCTGGGCTGCGGCTTCGCGCTTGGGCCGGCGGATAAGTGCACGGCATCAACGTCGCAGGGGGGCCAAGTCCACCGGCTACGTCGACGGGCGTCTGCGTCGATGTGATAGGGGCGCGGTCCCAGGGACCGCGCCTTCGGCGCAACACCATGAAAGCGCACGGACTTTTGTCGTCGCCAAGGATCTACACCCAATAAATTTGATCGCCAGGGCATACTTGAAACACTGGGTTATTGCGGCATTCTAACCGCGCGCAGCAGGCCGATTGTTTGCAATACCTGGTTTCGTCCACACGAAGATCTTCCTTCACATTTTTATAAAAAAGAATGGCGCTACCCGACTTGCTGGTGGACAGGTGAAGAAGGATTAAACGAGGAAGCAATTGTGTTCTGGTTTCCGGAATTGAGTCCAATGTGACAAGTTCATTTTCCGGAAAGAAAAAAAATAAACTTGCGCGTAGGTGAAAGAAGCCGGAGCGCAGCGCGAGGAAGTGTAGCGCAGCAAACATAATGGGTGAGACCGCGAGCGTCGTGATGGCTCGGTCCTGGGTCGAAAGCGCGTGGTCCGGGCGGCGCTGCGCGCGCTAAGGGGCGCATCGGCGTGCCGTGGGCACACGTGTCCGTCCGGGCGTTGGTCTGGCCCGGGACGCGCGACGCGAGACGCTATACGGCGTCGCCGAGCGCCTTGCGGCTTGCGGCGCACAACGGTGCTTTTCCAGTACGGTGGCCCGCGGCTCGTCCGGCATCTTCCTCTCCGAGGGGTTCGAGCGCACGCCGCTCGGCTTCTTGCCGATGGTCCCGGTCGGCGTGGCCGCGCTCGCCGCGAACCCGCTGCTCACGCGCCGCTCCCGCGCCGCCAAGGCGTGGCTCACGTGGGTGACGCCGATCGCCGCCGCGGCCAGCGTGTGGGACGGCGTGGTGAGCACGCTGCGCGTCTACTCCGAGGCCGAGCTGCGGGAGATGGTCGCCCCGCTCGGCGACGCGTTCACCTGGGAGTATGGTACCTAACGATTCCCCCTGTGGTGTAAGGGGCACTACTTCTACGGAGCTCCTGCGCGGAGGGCCACGTCCCGCGGCGTAGACAGGCCGTGACGAGCTTCAGATGCGTTTGAATTTTCTGCTCCTGATGCAGAAGGTCTCCGGGGTTGCGGCCGGGGACGCCGAGCTTTTTTTGTCGAAGAATTTTTTGACCCGTTCGAGCCACCACTGCCCACCGGGAAGGACGCTGGCGACGTGGGGCCTCCGACGTCGTCCCGTGCGGGTTCGATGGCTTCTGGCGGTCGGGAAAAGGTGCGAGACATGATGGCTTATCGGCGGATGGTGGTGGCGGTGTCGGCGTGCGTGACCCTCGTGGCGGCGACCGCGTGTGCAGGAGGGACCAGCGACGCTGGTGACGCTGCCTCCTACGGCGCCGGGACGGCGAGCGGCGGCTCCGGGACGGCGAGCGGCGGCTCCGGGACGGCGAGCGGCGGCGACTTCGGGCAAGACCCGTCTTTCGGCGATATCGGGGGTAGCTCGGGCGGTAACCCGAGCTCGGGCGACGACGCCTGCGGCAGCGATCTCATCGCGATCGTCCGCGACTTCAACGACACGCACCCTGATTTCGAGGCGGGCCGGTTCGGGAGCGACCGGGGCTTCGTGGAGGCTCAGCTCGGCGCGGACGGCAAGCCGGTGTATGCGGGCGGCAGCGAGGGCACGCGGACCACGACCGGCAAGGAGGCCTTCGATCAGTGGTTCCGCGACGTGCCCGACGTGAACACCGCCGTCCAGATATCGATCCCGCTCGCCGACAACGGGAATGGCACGTCCACGTACGACAGCTCCGACTTCTTCCCGATCGACGACATGGGGTTTGGCAACGAGGACCGGCTCCACAACTACCACTTCACGCTCGAGCTCCGCACCAAGTTTGAATACGAGGGCGGCGAGGTGTTCACCTTCTCGGGCGACGACGACCTCTTCACCTTCATCAACGGCCACCTCGCGATCGATCTGGGCGGTGTTCACAGGCCGGAGAGCGCGACCATCGACCTCGACGCGCGCGCTGAGGAGTTCGGCATCACGCCGGGCAACAGCTACACGCTCGACTTCTTCTTCGCCGAGCGCCACACGACCGAGTCGAACTTCCGCATCGACACGTCGATCGGTTGCTTCACCCCGGTCGTCAACTGAGCTCGGTCGCCTGCTGACCCGGCGCGACCTGAGCCCACAGCGCCCTTCGCGAGGAAGTGTAGCGCAGCAAACTTAAAGGGTGGGACCGCGAGCGTCGTGATGGCTCGGTCCTGGGTCGAAAGAGCGTGGTCCGGGCGGCGCCGAGCGCGCTACGGGGGCGCATCGGCGTGCCGTAGGCACACGTGTCCGTCCGGGCGTTGGTCTGGCCCGGGACGCGCGTCGCGAGACGCTATGCGGCGTCACCGGGCGCCTTGCGGCGCACAACGGTGCTCTTCCAGTACGGCGGCCGCCGCGTGGACGCTGGGAGAGCGTGCTGGGACGTCGGTCGGCTCGCCGAGCGCGGAGAGGAAGCGGGCGATGTTCCGGGGCTCGGTCACCATGGCGACGAGCTTCATCCGCCCCTTGCAAGTTGGGCACTCGAGGACATCGAGCCCGGGCCCGAGAAGGCCTCGAGGAGAGGCACGAGGAGGGTGCTGGCGTAGACCAGCGACCCGCCGCCCACGCCCGCGCCCGACAGGATGAGCGTGTCCCGGAGCAGGGTCAGCCGCTGGATACCGTGACACAGCAGCCTGGGCGCCAAGAGGAACTGCCGTACATTCCAGCCGGCCTCCGGCGCCCACGGCGGACGCAGGTCCGTCCCGCCGCTCGCCCGCCCGCGCGCCGAGGAGCGCTCGGCCGCCGCGCGTACCAGGAGTCACAGAGAGCCTGCCCCTGCGCCACGCGGGAGGGCATCGATCCGATGCGTGCTGTCGACGGGATGTCAGTACCAGGTGGTGGTGAATCCCAGCTGGCCGCCTCGTGCGCGGTCTTCTTTCCCTCGCGGCCCGCCGTCAGATCACGCCGAGCGCGATCATGGCGCGCGCGACCCGCAGGAACCCCGCGACGTTCGCGCCCACCACATAGTTGCCCGACACGCCGAGCTCCTCCGCCGTGTCGTAGCACGTGCGATGGATGTTCGTCATGATCTCGGCGAGCCGCTTTTCGGTGTGCTCGAACGACCACGAGTCGCGGCTCGCGTTCTGCTGCATCTCGAGCGCCGAGGTCGCCACGCCGCCGGCGTTCGCCGCCTTGCCGGGGCCGAACGCCACCCCGGACTCGAGGAAGACGCGCACGCCGTCGGGCGTGGTGGGCATGTTCGCGCCCTCGGCGACGGCGCGGCATCCGTTCTTCACCAGCGTCGCCGCGTCGCGCGCGTTCAGCTCGTTCTGCGTCGCGCAGGGGAGGGCGATCTGGCACGGCACCTCCCAGACATTGCCGCCCGGCACGAAGCGCGAGCGCCGGCCGCGCCGCGTCGCGTACTCGCTGATGCGAGCGCGTTCGACCTCCTTCACCTGCTTGAGCAGCGCGAGATCGATGCCGTCGGGGTCGTGCACGTAGCCGCTCGAGTCCGAGCACGCAACGACGTGGGCCCCGAGCTGCTCCAGCTTCTGGCTCGCGTAGAGCGCGACGTTGCCCGAGCCCGACACCACGCACGTCTTGTCCGCGAGCTTCTCGCCGCGCACCCGCAGCATGTCGGCGACGAAGTAGACGGCGCCAAAGCCGGTCGCCTCCTTGCGCACCAGCGAGCCGCCCCACGCGAGGCCCTTGCCGGTGAGCACGCCCGACTCGTAGCGGTTCGTGAGGCGCTTGTACTGCCCGAACATGTACCCGAGCTCGCGCTCGCCCACGCCGATGTCGCCCGCCGGCACGTCGGTGTGCTCGCCGAGGTGGCGGTGGAGCTCGGTCATGAAGCTCTGGCAGAAGCGCATGATCTCGCCTTCGGACCTCCCCTTGGGGTCGAAGTCCGCGCCGCCCTTGCCGCCGCCGATCGGCATCCCGGTGAGCGCGTTCTTGAAGACCTGCTCGAAGCCGAGGAACTTGATGGTCCCGAGGTAGACCGTCGGGTGGAAGCGGAGGCCGCCCTTGTAGGGACCGAGCGCGCTGTTCACCTGCACACGGAAGCCGCGGTTCAGCTGCACCTCGCCGCGGTCGTCGACCCACGGCACGCGGAAGATCACCTGGCGCTCGGGCTCACAGATGCGCTCGATGATCTTGTGCCGCGTCAGCTCGGGATGCTTGGAGAACACCGGGCCGAGGGACTCGACGACCTCACGGACCGCCTGGTGGAACTCCGATTCGCCAGGGTTGCGGCGAACGATCTGCTCGAAGAGTGACTCAACTTTCTCGTCCAAATGCACCATGTCGAAGGGGGGTATACACCGGCGCGGCGCGCGGTGCAGTCGGCGTCGCCATCGCCCCCGTTTATTCGGAGTATGCAGCCCGCCGACCTGGGTAGTATCGGTGTTAAATTGTTAATGCAGTGTAATTTTCAGGAGGGAGGCGGACCGCAAAGGGACCTTCTGTCACCTGACGCGGGCGTGGCGGGTTCGCCCTTGACATCGCATGGCGTCGAGCATTGTTGAGATGACTAGTGACCGAGCTTACGGCGCTCAGGCGAGAGAGGGAGGGGGCGGCGACGGCCCAAGCCGCGGCGACCTTCGAGCTCTGCTTCGGCGAAGCCGCCCCGCACGGCCTCATCGCAAGATGCGCTAACGAGGCTGCGCTGCGAGGCGGAGGCTCCGCTGCCCGCTGCGCGCTGCGCGCGAAGCCCTGAAGGCGACTCTTCCTGCTCGTCCCGTCGGTGACGTCCAGCAGGAGGAGGGCGGCAGCGCCAGACGGTATGTCCGTGATCGGGACGGTGAGCGTCGGCTCGCCAGACCAGGGTCACGTCGCCTGCGGCCGGTGCCGAGAGCAGCTATCGCCGGTGCGGATAGGACAAGCAAACGCGTTCCGCAAAGAAGATTCTCGGAGCCGTTCCTGACTCGTGCAGTCCGACGGTACGAGCTCATCGACAGAACGGGCCTTATGCGATCAGGCAGGTCTTCCACGCCTGGGGTGCTGGCCAGCGAGGCGACCACGGCCGCCCGAGGCGACGGATCGGTCACGGCGAGCGCCCCAGGCCCTGGGCTTGACAATTGGGCCTGGGTTGGGCCCACGCCTTCCGAGGGGCTGCGATCCGTCGTCACGCCCTCCCCAAATCCCCGGGGATGCGACGGATCGCGACGGTTCGCCACCGCGGAACAGTCCCGCCATAAACACCGGTCGATGACGAGCGGTCGCATGAAAAATAAGCAATTTCGATAGTTTATACATCTCTGGCCGCCGAGGGCGGCTCCGGTGTGGCCCGACGGAGCGCCCTCACCGCATCGCCACCGCCCCCGAGCCGAACTCCAGCCGGCTCACGAGCTTCAAGTCGACAACCTTCGATAGCCCCGCGAACAACGTCGGCCCATGGCCCGCTAGCCTGGGCCGCACGACGAACTCGTACTCATCGATCCATCCCAGCGCTCCGCGTTCCAATCGACCCGATCCAGGGGGCTCGACACGACGTGCTTCTTTGTCGCTTCGATCGTCCGGGCGAAGGGTTCCATCCAGTCAGGCCTCGCTCCCGTCCGCGCCTGCGGCCGCCACGCTGCCTCCCCGCTTGATGGAGGGGTCAGGTGCCTGATCGCTCATGGGATGTGCTCGGCGTCGGGAGGGGGAATGACCCAGCTGTGCATTCGAGCCTCGTAAACAGAGACGAGCGGCGCTGGAAAGCTTGGATCAGCAAACGCCCCAACAGGGATTTCCAGGTATTCTTCCATTCCCTCAGACTCGTAGTAGACGGTCGATCCGCAGCTTGGACAGAAGTGGAACTTGCTATGAGAGCCTTCGTCGCCCACGCGCCTCGAAGGCGAAGATCTGCCGCCCTTCGCTGCAATGCTGGACTTCGAGGAGGCATTCGGCGGCATCCTGTCGTCGCCAGACGAAACGGCGCTCACGCTGGGCACCTTTCAAGCCCTCTCGCGCCAGAGAAGCAGCGCACCGGCTGCACGCCCGGCGCATTCCGCCAGAGTCGAGATTTCGCAAGAGCCGAGAAAAGTCCACCTGAGCGGTGCGCGCAGCGCGCGGACGCCACGAAATGACACAAAATCGACTTGAAGACGACCGGCAAAGTGGGGAATAACCTCGGTGGCCCTCGCGGGTCGGGCCCTCGTCCACCACCCCATCGCCCGACCCCGGCGGGATACTGCTTCACGACCTCCTCACGAGGAGCGCTCAACATGCGTCTACGCGTTGCACGTCGCACGACCTCTCTGGCCTGGTTCGCAGCGCTGCCTTGGGCGCTCGCCGCCTGCGCCACCGGAGGCGGACCGGATCCCATCGGTTCAGGAGGAAACCCTGCGGTCGGCACGGCGGGCGTCGGCGGCAGCGGCACCGGAGGGGCGCCGACGGGCACTGCGGGCACTGGTGGAGCGCCCTCTTCGGGCGGTGGCCTGGCCGGGACGGGCGGCGACGTGGCGACGGGCGAAGCCAGCACCGGTGGAGGGGGCCCGGTCGGAACGGGCGGAGCGCCGGGAACCGGTGGTACCGATGGCAGTGGCGGCAGTGGCGGCGGTGGCGGCGGCGGCGGCGGCGGCAACGCCGTGAGCGGCGAGTGGGGCCAGGTGGAAAACCCTGGAGCCGGGTGCACCGTCGGACCGATGCCGAGCGTCGCTTCGCTCACGGCGAACGCGAAGCTGCCGGACCCCTTCAAGAAGATGGACGGCAACCGCATCGCCGCCAAGAGCGAGTGGGCCTGCCGGCGCGAAGAGATCCTCCAGCAAGCCTACAAGTTCATCTACGGCGACAAGCCCGTCCCGGCAGAGGGAGCCGTGTCCGGTACCGTGAGCAACAGCAGGATCACGGTTCAGGTCAACGATGGCGGTGGCAGCGCCTCGTTCAACCTCACCGTGAACATGAACGGGGCGACGGCGCCCGCCCCGGCCATCATCGGCTACGGCGGCCTGAGCGGCATGCCCGTTCCGAGCGGCGTCGCGACGATCACCTTCACCGCGGTCGAGTCGACGGGCGGCAGCGGCGCGAAGAACGGGCCGTTCTACAGCGTCTACGGTTCGGACCATCCCGCGGGTTACCTCGCGGCACAGGCCTGGCAGATCAGTCGCGTCCTCGACGTCCTGGAGCAGAACCCAGGCGTCATCGATCCGTACCGGGTGGGTGTGACGGGTTGCTCACGATGGGGCAAGGGTGCCTTCGTCGCCGGCGTGCTCGACAACCGCATCGCCTTGACCATCCCGGTGGAGTCGGGTCTCGGGGGCACGATTGGCCTGCGCCTCGTCGAGGTGCTCGACAGCTACAGCGGCTCCGAATGGCCCTATCATGGCATCAGCTACGTCCGCTGGCTTTCGGAGGTGGCGCTCGGTCAGTTCACCACGGGCAATAACGCTGGGGCCGACAACACGAACAAGCTGCCCGTCGACATGCACGAGATGATGGGCCTCATCGCTCCACGCGGCCTCTACATCGTGGACAACCCGAGCACCATGTTCAACGGGCTCGATCGGAACTCGGCGTGGGTCACCGCCAACGTCGGCAAGATGATCTTCGAGGCGCTCGGCGTCGGAGACCACATGGCCTACACGGGCGCTGGTGGGGGCCACTGCAACTGGCGCACGGAGTACACTCCATCCCTCAACGCCATGGTCGACAAGTTCCTGAAGGGCAACGACGCCACGGCGACGGGCAATTTCGCTACGGACCTGCCCAACCGTCCCAACCACCTGGACCACATCGACTGGACACCGCCGACGCTCACCGGCGAGCTTTGATCCAGCACAGAGGTAGCGCATGAAACATAGCTCATTCCGTTCTCTCGGGGTCGCTCTGGCCCTGACGCTGGGCGCTTGCGGCCCTGGCCAAGACGGTGACGCCACGGGCGGCAATGGAGGTGGTGGCGCCTCTGGCGGCGCGGTGGGCTCGGGCGGCCAGAGCCCCGCGGGAGGCGCCGGCGGCACGCCGCAAGACACCGGCGCCGCCTCATCGGGCGGCGCCGGCGGCGGGGCGGGGCCGAGCGGCGGCACCTCCAGCGGCGGTGGACCCGGCGCGGGCACCGGCGGAGCGTCGGGGTCGGGCGGCGCACCGGGGGGCGACTGCACGCGCGAGCTCTTGGATGGCCTCCTGGACGACTACTTCGCCGCCCTCGCCGCCGGGGATGCTTCCAGCCTACCCCTGGCAGATGGCGTGAAGTTCACCGAAAACGGCATGCAGGCCGAGATCGGCACGACGGACTTCTGGATGGACGCTGGCGAGGTGAAGCATTCGCAGCGTGCCCTGGATACCGAGGCGTGCAGCGCCGGCGCTCAGGCGGTGGTTCCGGAAGGCGGGAGGGATCTTCCCATCGCCCTCCGCATCAAGGTGGAAGGCTCGGAGATGACGGAGATCGAGACGATCGTCGTCCGCCCGGGCGACTACACGGCATCCTTCGCCGTCGCCTCGGATCCCGCCGCGATCATCGCCATCTCGGACGACATCGGTTGGCACGACGAGGTCCCGGAGGCCGAGCGGGCCACCCGGGAAGAGCTGACGAGCTGGATCGACAAGTACTTCCGCGCGTTCCCCTCCGGCGTCTGCGACGTCACGGGAGCCTGCAAGCGCTTGGAGAACGGGGGCGGCAACTTCTCTTGCCGCACCGGAGCATCCTGCAGCGCCGGCGCTCCTGGGTCCGGCGGCACCTTCATCCCGCGCGTCATCCTGGCCGACGAGGTGCGCGGCATCGCCATCGGTTTCACCATTTTCGACTTCATGACGGACGGGCATCTGGACATGCATATGATCAAGATGTCCGGCGGTGAGGTGCACGCCGTCCACGCCATCCTGCGCGACACGAACGGCGTGTCCGGCTGGGAGTGATGGCGACCTCCCTCGCCGCTCGCGTCGAACCGCCGCCCGGTTGACGCTCAGCAGGGTACAGCTCTACGGTAGGTAGTTCTCGCTCGCAGGCGAACGCCGCCGAACCATATCGGACGTTCGGTGACCCAGCTGGAGTCTGGCACGACGACTTCGAGGACGCTGGGAGCTGCCATCAGGGGTGGCATGCCGTTCGTTGAGCCTCTCTGCCAGGAGGTCCCAACGCTGTCCAGCGCCATAGGGTACGTCTAGCGGGAGCCCATGAGCGCCGAGAGGCTCTGGCGCTGGCGGCCCGATCCGTCGAAATTCGACGGGTCGAGCCAGCGCTCGAACGCCGCCTTCGCCGCCGGCCACTCCCTGTCGAGGATCGCGTGCCACGCGGTGTCGCGGTTGCGCCCCTTGACCACGGTGGCCTGCCGGAACACGCCCTCGAAGCGGAACCCGAGCCTCGCCGCCGCCGCCCGCGAGCCGGCGTTGAGCGCGTCGCACTTCCACTCGTAGCGCCGGTAGCCGAGCTCATCGAAGGCCCGCCGCATCATCAGGTACATCGCCTCCGTGGCGGCCGGCGTCTTCTGGAGGAGCGGCGCGTAGTGGAGGTGCCCGACCTCGATAACGCCGCTCCGGGGGTCGATCCGCAGGTAGCTCGCGACCCCGACCGCCCTCCCCGTCGCCGCGTCGACGATCGCGTGGAACAGGGGATCCTCGCCCATGCACGTGGCCTCCATCCAGGCGCGGTAGTCCGTCAGGGTCGCGAACGGGCCATAGGGCAGGTAGGTCCAGCTTCGCCCCTCCGCGTCCGCGAGGTTGGCCGCATGGAGGTCCGCGGCGTGCCGGTCGGGGTCGAGCGGCTCGACCCGGCAAATCCGCCCGATCAGGGGCTCGCGCGGCGGATGCGCCCGCGGCGTCCAGCCGGGGAGGGGATGACCGATCGGCTGCATCAGAGAGTTCGTGTGCTCCACAGGGGGGAGGCCTCCGCCTGGTTGTTCGCTCGCCATGTTCACCACGCTCACCACGTCCTGCCGCATCTCATCCTGCCGCGTCTCATCGCAGTCCGATCGTCGCTGCCACCTTGTCCTCGATCCCGTTCCAGGACGCCGGTCGATTCTTCGTCGAAAAGGCCTGGAAGACCACCTCGCGGTCGCCGAGCACGAGGATGTAGGTCACCCTCTGCAGCCCGTTCTTGAGCTCGCTCCTGAGGCTCACCGCGGGGCGACCGCCCAGGTCGACGCGCGTCGCCGGGCCCTTCGTGGTGCTGTTCGCCGGCCGGTGCCCGTCGAGCTGCTTGCGCTCCCGCTCGAGGAGCTCGTCCACCTGATCGGGCGGCACCTCGCCCCCGAGCGGGAAGACGGCGAGCTGCAACATCATCGGCGTCTCGGGCAGCCGCCCGTACGTGTGGAAGCGGACGCCGTTCAGATCCTCCACGGACGCGGCCCTCGCGAGCGACTCCGGCAGGTCCAGCGCGACGCCCGTGTCCGCGACCGCGGTGCGCGTCATCGCCGGCGGCGCGCGGAGCTCCCAGGGGCGGCCGGCGGCGAGCGCGACGGCCACGGACACCGCCATCGCCGCGGCCGTGAGGGCCGCCGCCACCGCGAGCAGGGGGCGCGGCCTCGGCTCCGCGTCCGCCGCGCGCTCGCGCTGCTCCACCGGCGTGAGGCCCCGGGGCAGGACGGTGACGACGAGCGCGAAGCCGACGACGCCGCCGCCGAGGTGCGCGAGCAGATCGATGCCGGGCTGCAGGCTGTAGATGAGGTTCAGCCCCAGCGGCCACCACGCGCGGCTGCGCATCTGCGCGATCATCGCGGGGGGCAGGAGCCCGTGCGGCCGGAGCGCGATGCCGATGCCCGCCATCATGAGGCCCCAGATCGCGCCCGACGCGCCGACGCTCCATCGGTCCACCAGCATCGCGCTCGCGAGCGACCCGCCCAGCGCCGACGCCCCGTAGAGCAGGAGAAAGCGCCGCGGGCCGAGGAGCGCCTCGAGCATCGGGCCGAACGACCAGAGCGCCAGCATGTTGACGAACAGGTGCACCGGGTCGGCGTGCAGGAAGGCCGAGGCGAGGAGCCGGTAGAGCTCGCCGCGGCGCACCGCCTCGCCGCTGTTCGCGCCCATGCGCCAGAGCGCCGCCTCGTGGGTGCCGGAGCCGAAGGCGTAGCTCACGGCGAGGAGCACGGCGCACGCGATCACGAGCGTCGCCGTGACGCGGCGGCTGCCCGTCAGCCGGTCCACGATCGCGCGCTCCTGCTGCGCCACCGCCTGCCCCTGCGCGAGCGCCTTGTCGATGTCGTCGGGGCCGAGCGGGCCCACCTCGCCGAGGCGCCTGTGGGCGTCCTCGAGGGCCGGCAGGGCCTGCCCCTTCACGCGCGTGAGCGCGCCCGTCGCGTCGAGGTGGTGGAAGCCCATCCGCACGAGCTGCACGAGCGGCGCCGCCTTGGCGAGCGCGGCCCGGCCGGGGGCGGCGCCGCCGCCCACCACGACGAAGTGCGCGGGCGGCCCGCCGGCGCGCACCGCCTTCACCAGGGGCGCGATCCGGGCGTGGAGCGGGTCGGCCGAGGCGCCGTCGGCCGCCGTGATCAGCACGATCCGGAGCGGCCCCGCCCCGCCGACCATCTCCGCCACGGCCGCGTCGCAGCGGAGGAGCACGAAGGCGCCCGGCCCGTGGAGCAGCGCGGCGAGCAGGCGGTCGCGCCGATCCAGCGTCTCGTCTTCGGGCGCACGGTCCATGATCGGCTGCTCCACCACGGTCTCTTCTCCTGCGCCTGCGAGAGGTCGCGCGGCGAGCGTAGCGGAAAGGCGGCGCGCGCTGGCTCGCGAAGCGCGCCGCGCGAGCGCCGGGGCGCGTCAGGCGAGCTCGGCGACGACCGCGTGGTGGTCGGACGCGGCGCCGACGTCGACGATGTCGGCCAGCGCGAGCCGCCCGGCGAGCGGCGGTGAGAGCAGCACGTAGTCGGTCCGCGTCTCCACCTGCGCGCCGGCGCGCCCGCGCAGCGCTGTGGCCCAGCGCCCGGAGCGCGGCCGGAGGAGCAGGGCGTCGGCCCAGCCGGACGCCTCGAGGGTGTCCATCGTGTCGAATCGCGGCGGGCTCCCGTACTTCTCGATGCCGGCGGCCGCGAGGCGCGCGTCGAGGTCCGCGGGGTAGGGGTCGCGCCGCGAGAGCGCGTTGAGGTCGCCGGCGAGCGCCCAGAGGCCCGCGGCGAGCCGGGCGGGAGGCACGAGCGAGAGCAGCCAGCGGGCCTCGCTGACCCGGCGGTCCTCGCTGCCGGCGTTGAGGTGGGTGCCGAGCACGAGGAGCGGCTCGCCGGCGAGCGAGAGCTCGACCTCGACGAGGCAGTGGGCCAGCGCCTCGGGCGCGTGCACGCGCGCCTTCACGAGCGGCCCCCGGCTGACCACGCCGACGTGGTTTCGCCGGCCGCTCGGCCGCGGATTGGCGCTCCCCAGGACGGCGTGCCGCTCGCCCGCGGGCGCGCCGATCGCCTCGGCGACGGCCCGGAGCCGGGCGCCGTCCTCCCAGCCGACGCACTCCTGGAGGACGAGCAGGTCCGGGCGCGCGGCGGCGACGATCGCGAGGATCGCCTCGAAGCGATCCTCGCCGCCGGAGAGGATGTTGAAGGTCATGATCTTCACGGTGGGATCAGGCTAGCTCGTCCGGGCTGAGCAGCTCCAGGGCGCGCTGAATCCGGTGGACGCGGCGCTCGTGACAGCGCACGAATCCGGCATGGCCGAGCGCGTGATGGCCCGCAAGATCCTCCCGATCCGCAGCGACTCGCCGCTCTACGCCGGCGCCCTCCGCCTGCGGTACGAGGTCTTCGTCGTCGAGCAGGCCGTGCCCGAGGACATCGAGGTCGACGAGCTCGACGAAGGCGCGCAGCACTTCGTCGTCCTGGACGGCGACGAGGTGGTCGCGACGATGCGGATCCTGCCGTACGAGGGCGCGCTCAAGGTGGGCCGCGTCGCCGTCCGGAAGGACCTTCGCGGCGCCGGCCTCGGGCGGCGGCTGCTCGAGGAGGCGATCCGCATCGGCGCCGCGCAGGGCGCGCGCGCGCTGGTCCTGAACGCCCAGGTCGTCGCCGCGCCGTTCTATCGCAAGCTCGGCTTCGTCGAGGAGGGGCCGATCTTCGACGAGGCGGGGATCCCGCACACCAGGATGGTCCGGCGGATGACCTGAGCCCGCTGTCGATTGACACGTTGTGTCTGCGCGGCGCGTCCGCCGGAGCCACCGTGAGACCTGCCTGTCCGCCGGCAGATCCCGTGATCCTTGACGTCGACGCCGACATGCTGGAAAGGCTTGTGTCGCTGCGCGGCTGGCCCGGGAGCGACGGAGCGCTCCCGGGCGCCGCGCTCGAAAGGAACGGGTGCCCCGATGACTGTGCAGCGGATCCTCCTCGCCGGCGCCACGGGCGTGGTCGGCACCGAGCTCTTGCGCTTGCTCCGCGCGCGGGAGCAGTTCGTGCGCACGCTCTCTCGCACCCAGGGCAACGCGGCGCGCCTCCGCGGCCTCGCCTCGGAGGTCGTCGTCGCCGACGCTGCGGAGCCCGGGGCCGTGAGCGGCGCGCTCGACGGCATCGATACGGTCATCTCGTGTCTCGGCGCGAATGTGTCGATGACGCTGCGCGAGCGCAGGAGCTACCATGACGTCGATGTCGTGGCGAACACGAGCCTGCTCGAGGCGGCGAAGCGGGCGGGGGTGAAGCGCTTCGTTTACCTCTCCGCGCACCCGGGCCCCGGCTATGCCCACACCCGCTATCTCGCCGCCCATCTCCAGGTGGAGGAGCGCATTCGCGCCTCGGGTCTCTCGTTCTCGTTCGTGCGCCCGACCGGCATCTTCTCCGCGCTGAACGACCTGGTCACGATGGCCCGCGCCGGCGTGGGCACGGTGCCCGGCGACGGCCTGGCGAGGACCAACCCGGTTCACCCGGTGGACGTCGCGGAGGCCCTCGCCGAGGTGCTCGCCGGGGGCCCTGACGTGGTGCCCGTGGGCGGTCCCGACGTCATGACCCGCGACGAGGTGATGCGGCTGGCCTTCGACGCCGTCGGGAAGAAGGGGTATATCGTGCACATCCCCGCGGGGGTGCTCCGGTCCACGAGCGTGCTGCTCGAGGGCATCCATCCGCGGATGTCGGATCTGCTGGAGTTCGTGGCGGCCGTCATGACGTCCGACTCGGTCGCGCCCACGCGCGGGACACGGCCTCTGCGCGCCTGGTTCGAGGCGCTCGCCAGGTGAGCGCGGCCATGGCCGCGCGCGGCGCACGAGCGAGGGAAAGCCATCGCCGTGCTCCTGCGAGGAGGGGTTGAGCCGCCGAGGCGACAGGCTCACCCCTTGTGCCGCACGCCCCTCGATCTCCGGTACTCCTCGAGCTCCTCGCGGCCCGCCCTCCCGTTCCGCTCGAGCGTCTTCAGCCAGTCGTCGCGGTATTCGCGCATCGCCTCGGCCACGGCCTCGGCGACGACGAGGTTGCGGTACCACTTGGCGTCCGCCGGGACGATGCACCAGGGCGCGTGCCGCGAGGTGCAGCGCCGGAAGACCTCCTCGTAGGCCTCCGTGTACTCGTCCCAGTGCTCCCGCTCCTTCCAGTCGTTCACGTTGAGCTTCCAGGCCGTCGAGGGGTCCTCCTCGCGCTCCAGGAGCCGCTTCTCCTGCTCCTTCTTGCTGATGTGCAAGAAGAACTTGAGCACGAGGGTCCCGTGCTCGGCGAGCAGCTCCTCGAAGTCGTTGATATGGTCGTAGCGCTCGCCCCACAGCGACTTCGGCGCCAGGTCGTGCACGCGCACGACGAGCACGTCCTCGTAGTGAGAGCGGTTGAAGATGGCGAACTCCCCTGCGCGGGGCGCCTGCCGGTGGATCCGCCACAGGAAGTCGTGCTCCCGCTCCTCCTTCGTGGGCACCCCGAACGAGCTCACCGAGACGCCGCGCGGGTTGAGCGCGCCGACGACGTTCTTGATCGCGCCGTCCTTGCCGGCCGCGTCGCGGCCCTGGAGGACGATCAGGACGCTGTGCGTCCGCGCCCCCCACATGAGCTCCTGGAGCTCGAGCAGCTCCTTGCCGAGCTCCTTGAGCCGCTCGGCCGCCTCCTGCTTCGTCGCGTCGCGCGGCGGGTCGGTCGAGATGTCATCGAGGCGAACCTTCGAATCGGCCTTCGTGAGTCGCGTGATGGGCATGCCCGCGAGCGTACACGATCCTGCCCGGGCGCCCTCCTGGAGCGACGGCGAGCGGCCGCGGCGAGGCGCGCCGCCGGCCTCGGCGTTCACCGGCCCTTCAAGCGGGGCCCCGGCTCGAGCCATCGAGCGCGGCGGCGTCGTCCTGCTCGCGCCGGAGCAGCGGATCACCACCGGGTGCTGCCAGGGCAGCAGCGCGAGCGCGGGTTGCCTCGAAATGCGGCGCGCGGCGGGGCGGCACGGGGGTTGCTGAGCGTCGCTGGCACGCGGTGACGGCTGCTGATCGCTGGCGCGGATCAACAGGCCTGATGCGAGCCGTGCCCCGAGGTCAAGCTGCGCTCCTTCATCGACAAGAACCGCTTTCTTCTGGTGTTCGCGGCGCTGTCCTCGGTCATGGGCATCAGCGTCGGCGTGGCCAAGGTGACCACGACGCTCTACGCGCTGGAGCTCGAGGCGAACGAGGCGCTGCTCGGCCTCATCGCCGGGTCGCAGAGCATCGGGGTGCTGCTCATGAGCATCCCGATCGGGCTCCTCGTGGAGCACCTCGGGCCGGCGCGGCTGTTCGTGCTGGGGAGCCTCGTGGCCGGGACCCTCTACATGGCCTTGCCGGCGGTCCCGTCTCCGGTGTTCCTGCTGGCCTGCACGACGGCGATCAGCTTCTTCATGCCGCTGCGCTTCGTCTCGCTGAGCACCGTGTTCATGCAGCAGCTCGAGACGGTGGGTGAGGGCAAGGCCGGCTGGTACCGCGGCACCCATATGGTCGGCATGTTCCTGCTCGGCCCCATGCTCGCGGCCACCCTCACCAAGGCCCTGGGTTTCCGGGGCACCTACTGGCTCATCGGGGTGTGCTTCCTGGTCACGGTCTTCATGTCGCCGATCGTCTTCGGTCGTTATGCGGCGCGGTCCACCTCCCCTCGAGCGCTCCGGCTCTCCGGCGTCCGGTCCGACCTCGCCCTGCTCGCGCAGGACATCGAGCTGCGCAGCGTGTGCATGATCGAGTTCGCGACCCAGTCGGTCAATTCGTTCTTCATGTTCTTCATCATCCCGATCGGCATCACCGTCGCCCAGCTGACGGCGGCCGACGCCTCGGGGCTGCTCGCCTGGGAGGGCGTGACGTACATCTTCGCGCTGTTCGCGCTGGGCGGCCTGGTGGGCCGGCTGGGGCACGAGCGCGTCTATCTCGCCAGCTTCGTCCTCGTCCCGAGCGCGCTCTTGCTGCTCGGCCTCTCGCGCGATCTGACCCTGCTCCGGGCCGGCGGCCTGCTCCTCGGCCTCGGCCTCGGCCTCTTGCAGATCGCGAACCTCACCCGCATCGCCCGGATCGGCGCGCGGGTGGGGCGGGGGAAGGTGGCCGGCCTGCACGCCCTTGTGGGGCCGTCAGGAGGCCTGTTCGGCAGCACCGTGGGCGGCCTCGTGGGCAAGAGCCTGGGGCTCCAGTCCATGTTCCTGCTCCTGACCGTGCTCTTCGGCCTGCTCCTCGCCCTGGCGCGCAGGACGTCGAGCGCGGTGGCGGCGGTGCACCCCGCGTCCCCCGAGCCCGCGGCCGCCGAGTAGAGGCGCGCGTCGCCGCGCCGTCGAGGGGGCCCCGGCAGAAGAGAGATGAGCCAGACCCGGCGCCGACGCACGGCGCACAGAGGCCCTGCATCATGAGTGAACTCGACAGCCCTGCTCCGCTCTCCGCCACCCGCCGCGCGTTCGCGGCGGCGCTCTGCGTCGCGCTCGCGCTCGCGGCCTGCTCGAAGGCCGAGCCCGGCGGCGGCCGGGGCAAGGGCGACGGCGAGCACGAGGTGCTGGAGCTGCGCTATCAGGGGTTCTCCGGCGTGGTCACGCTGCCCGAGCTGGCGGAGGATCTGGGGTACCTCGCCCCGATCCAGCTGAGCTACGTCGGCAACACGATCAGCGGGCCGCAGGACATCCAGACGGTGGTCACCGGAGACACGGATTTCGGGCAGGCGTTCAACGGCGCCGTGATCAAGCTGATCGCCGCCGGCGCGCCGCTCCGGGCGGTGGTGGGCGGCTACGGGGTCGACGCGAAGCGGTGGAGCGGCTTCTACGTGACCGAGGACAGCGCCATCCGGGGGCCGCGGGATCTGCTCGGCAAGAAGGTCGCCATGAACACGCTGGGCGCGCACCACGAGCTCATGCTGAAGGAGTACCTGTCGCGTCACGGGCTGACGAGCGACGAGATCGCGCAGGTCACGCTGGTGGTGCTGCCGCCCGTGAGCGCGGAGCAGGCGCTCCGGCAGGGGCAGGTCGACGTCTCGGTCCTCGGCGACATCCTGCGCGACAAGGCGCTCGAGCGCGGCGGCCTCCGGGCGCTGTTCTCGGATCACGAGCTGTTCGGGGAGTTCACCGCCGGCAGCTACGTGCTGACAAGGCGCTTCCTGAAGGAGAGCCCGAACAGCGCCCGCAAGCTCGTGGAGGCGGCGGCGCGCGCCATCGAGTGGGCCCGGACGACCCCGCGCGAGGAGGTGGTGGCCCGCCTGGAGCGCATCATCGCGCGGCGGGGCCGCAACGAGGACGCGTCGCTGGTCAAGTACTGGACAAGCATGGGTGTCGCCGGCAAAGGAGGGCTTTTGTCGGCCAAGGAATACCAGGTCTGGATCGACTGGCTGGTGAAGGACGGCGAGCTGAAGGCGGGCCAGCTCAAGGCCGAGGACCTGTATACCAACCAGCTCAACCCGTTCGCGGCGACGCAGGTCGAGTGACGGCCTGAGCCCCGGCGAGCCCCTCCCGGGGCGTCACGGCACGACCTCGACCGCCATCCCGTCGGTCAGCTCCGCGCTCGCGAGCTTCACGATGCGCTCGCTCCCGTCGAGCCCCGTCGACACGTGGATCGTCGCGCCCGTGTCGCGCCCGACGGTGATGGGCGCGAAGCGGATCTTGCCCCCGGCCTCCACGACGGCCACGCGGAGCCCCTTGGCGTCGTTGTAGAGCGCCGTCGCCGGGATCTCGAGCACGCGGTGCGGCGTGGACAAGGTCAGCGCGACCTCGGCGTACATGCCCGCGAGGAGCCGCCCGTCAGGGTTCGGCACCCGCACCTCCGTGTTCATCGTCCGCGTCGCCGCGTCGAGCGCGCCGGCCGTGCGCGCGATCGTGCCCTGGAACGGCTGCGCCGCGAACTCGCGCACCGTGACCTTCGCGGGCGCGTCGACCCGCACGCTGGGCGCGACGTCCTGCGGGACGCCCACGAAGACGCGCACCGGGTCGGTCGCGGCGATCCGGAAGAGCGGCGTCCCGTTGCCCGCGGTGACCAGCGCCCCGCGCTCGATCGTCCGCGAGGTGACCGTCCCCGCGAACGGCGCGACGATCTTCGCGAACTTCTTGAGATCCAGGAGGCGCTGGATGCTCGCCTTCTGCGCGGTGATCGCCGCCTGCGCCACGGTGACGCCCGCCTCGGCGACGTGCGCCTGCCCCTGCCGCTCCTCGAGCTCCTCCTGCGGCGCCACGCCCGCGGGGACGAGCTGCTCGTAGCGCTTCACGCTCGACCGCGACAGGTCGCGGCTCGCCTGCGCCTGCACGAGACCTGCGCTCGCCTGAACGAGCTGCGCGCGGGCCTGCGCGAGCTCCTGATCGAGCTCGGGCGTGTCGATCTCGGCGAGGACCTGCCCCTCCTCGACCCTGTCGCCGAGGTCCACGGCCCACCTCCGCACGTAGCCGCTCACGCGCGGGTAGACGACCGTCTCCTCGAGGGGCTGGATGCTCCCCGGCAGGGCGAGCGCCCTGTCGCTCGACACAGGCTGCGGCGCGACGACCACGACGCGCGGGGCGGCGCCCTCGGTGGCCCGCACGCCCTCCTCGAGCGCCGCGCGGGCGCTCCGGCGGGGCAGGTAGGCCGCGGCGAACGCGGCCCCGAGCACGACGACGAGGCCCACGCCGAGGGCGACGCCGCGCGTCCGCGTCATCGCGGCGGGCGGCGGCAGATCGAAGCCGAGATCGTCGGCGGGAGGGCCCGGGGGCGGAGCGGGGGCAAGAGCAGGGTCGGGGGGGCTCATAGGTCCTCTGCGAGCAGGTCTCGGGCCGGGGCCTTGTTCCGGAGGAGGCTGTACATCACCGGCACGAAGAAGAGCGTGCTCAGCGTCGCGACGAGCAGGCCGCCGATGACCGCGCGGCCCAGCGGGGCGTTCTGCTCGCCGCCCTCGCCGACGCCGAGCGACATGGGCAGCATGCCGAAGATCATCGCGAGCGCCGTCATGAGCACCGGCCGCAGGCGCGTCATGCCCGCGGCGAGCGCCGCGGTGCCCGCGTCGCGGCCCAGCTTGCGCTGCTCGTTCGCGAACGTCACGACGAGGATGCTGTTGGCCGTGGCGACGCCGACGCACATGATCGACCCCATGAGCGCGGGCACGCTCAGCGTCGTGTGCGTCACGAAGAGCATCCACGCGATGCCCGCCACCGCGCCCGGGAGCGCCATCAGGATGATCAGCGGGTCGAGCCACGACTGGAAGTTGACGACCATCAGCAGGTAGACGAGCACGACCGCGAAGAGGAGCCCGTAGCCGAGCCCTGTGAACGAGGAGTCCATGCTCTCCGCCTGCCCCTTGATGGTCACCTTGGTCCCGCGCGGCATCTCGGGCCTGAGCTCGTCGACGACGCGCGCGACCGCGCCCGCGACCGAGCCGAGGTCGGTGCCGTCGACGTTCGCCTGGACGTCGAACGTCCTCGCGACGTTGTAGTGGGTGATGTTCGCCGGCCCTGTCGTGCGCGACAGCGACGCGACGTTCGACAGGAGCTGGGGGCGGCCGTCGCCGCTCGACAGCGGCGTCGCGTTCAGATCGTCGATGGACCCGATCGCGTACTGGGGCGTCTGCACGGCGACGAGGTACTGCACGCCGCGCTTGTCGAGCCAGTAGGTCGGCGACGTCTGCCCGCTCGACGAGAGCGAGACCAGGACGTCGCTCGCCACGTCGCGCTGGGTGAGCCCCATCTGGTCGGCCATGGTGCGGTCGACGTCGATGCGGAGCTGCGGCCTCGCCGGCACCTGCGCGAGGTGGACGTCGACCGCGCCGGGGATCTTCTCCATGCGGTCGGCGATCCGCAGCGCGACCGCGTAGGTCTCGTCCTCCTTGCCGATCGGGCCCACGACCTGGACGTTGATCGGCGCCGCGAGGCCGAAGTTCAGCACCTGCGTCGAGATGTCGGGGGCGAGGAAGAAGAACGTCGACTCGGGGTACGTCGCGTTGAGCTTCGCGCGGAGCTTCCGGACATAGTCGGCGGTCGGCTGGTGGTGCTCCTCGAGCGCGATGAAGATCTGCCCGTCGGCCGACGAGATCTGCGCGCCCTCGCTCAGCGACAGGTTGATGCCGCTCGCCGGGATCCCGAGGTTGTCGAGCATCGTGCGGATCTCGCCCGGCGGGATCACCTCGCGGATGGTCTCCTGGATCTGGGCGAAGCGCCGCTCGCTCTCCTCGAGGCGGGTGCCCGCCGGGCCGCGCACGTGGAGCTTGATGAGCCCGGCGTCGACGGTCGGGAAGAAGTCGCGGCCGAGGAGCGGGATCAGCGCGACCGAGGCGGCGACGAACACAAGGAACGCCCCGACGAACCCGGCGCGGTGCGCGAGCGCCCACGCGAGCCACCCGCCGTACGCCGCCCGCAGCCGGTCGAAGGCGCGGTTGAACGCGGCGAAGACGCGCCCGAAGAGGCTCTTCGCGTTCGCCGTCCCCTCCGGGCCATGGCCGCCGGCGTGCTCCGCCGCCTCGCGCTCGAGCAACAGGCGCACGAGGGTCGGGACGAGCGTCCGCGACAGGAAGTACGACATGAGCATGGCGAAGACGACCGCCATGGCCATCGGCACGAAGAGCGACTTCGCGGCGCCGGTGATGAAGACCACCGGCACGAAGACGATGCAGATGCAGAGGGTGGAGACGAGCGCCGGGAGGGCGATCTCCTGCGCCCCGTCGACGATGGCCCGGATGAACGGCTTCCGCTGCCCCAGGTGGCGGTGGATGTTCTCGATGGACACGGTCGCGTCGTCGACGAGGATGCCGACCGCGAGCGCCATCCCGCCGAGCGTCATCACGTTGAGCGTGTGGCCCAGGGCGTTGAGGGCGATGATCGAGACGAGGATCGAAAGCGGGATGCTGAGGACGACGATGAGCGTGCTGCGCCAGCTCCCGAGGAACAGCAGGATCATGAGCGCGGTGAGCCCCGCGGCGATGAGCGCCTCGTGCACGACCCCGTCGACCGCCGCGCGCACGAACACCGACTGATCGAAGAGCAGCGAGACCTTGAGCTCCTTCGGGAGCTTCTCCAGCGTGGCCGGCAGCATCGCGTGGATGCGCGAGGTGACGTCGAGCGTGCTCGCGCTCCCGTTCTTGAGGATGCTCAGGAGCACGCTGCGCTTGCCCTCCACGTGCACCATGTTCGTCTGCGGCGCGTTCCCGTCGCGGACGCTCGCGACGTCGCGGAGGTACACGGTCGTCCCGTTGACGGTCTTGAGCGGCAGCTTGCCGAGGTCCTCGAAGGCCTCGGGGCTGCTGTTCATGAGGACGGGGTACTCGTTCTCCCCCATCTTCGCCGTGCCGGAGGGCAGGATGACGTTCTGCAGCCCGAGCGCGGCGTTCACGTCGCGCGGCGACAGCCCCCAGGCGAAGAGGCGCTGCGGGTCGATGTCGACCATGATCTGGCGCTGCTTGCCGCCGTAGGGCCAGGGGATCTGCGTGCCCCGGATCGTGGCGATGTCGGCGCGGATGAAGTTGACCGCGTAATCGAAGAGCTGCTGCTCGCTCAGCGACTCGCTCTCGAGCGCGGCCTGGAGGATGGGCACGCTCGAGGCGCTGTAACGGATGATGAGCGGCGGGCTGATGCCGGGCGGCATCATGCGGATGGCGGTCTGCGAGACCGCCGTGACCTGCGCGGTGGCGGCCTCGATGCTGGCGCCCGGCTGGAGGAAGATCTTGATGATCGCGATGCCGGTGAGCGACTGGCTCTCGATGTGGTCGATGTCGTTGACCGTGGTCGTCAGGAAGCGCTCGTAGTTGTTGACGATGCGCTTCTCCATCTCCTCGGGAGGGAGGCCGCCGTAGTTGAAGATGACGGACAGGACCGGGATGTCGATGTCGGGGAAGATGTCCGTCGGCATCCGGGTGATGGTGAACACGCCCAGGATGACGATGAGCATCGACATCACGATGAACGTGTACGTGCGTTGCAGCGCGATCCGGACGAGCCACATGGGCCATTTCCCGTCCCCCGCCGGAGCGCCCCGGCCGGGGCGGCGCCCGGAGGGCAGGCGTCGCATTTAGGGTGCCCCTGACGTTCGTCCAATCTATTATTTCGTATCACACGATACCTTCAAGGTATGGATCTGCGCCACCTCCGGTACTTCACGGCCGTCGCCGAGGAGCGGCATTTCGGCCGCGCGGCGCAGCGGCTCGGCATCGCCCAGCCCCCGCTGAGCCGGCAGATCCAGGATCTCGAGTCCGAGCTCGGGTTCTCGCTCTTCGATCGCTCGCGGCGGCGGGTGGAGCTGACGCCGGCGGGCGCGGTCTTCCTCGCCCACGTCCGGCGGGTCTTCGACGCGCTCGAGCTCGCGGTGCACGAGGCCAGGCGCGCGAGCGTCGGCGAGACCGGGCGCCTCGTGGTCGGGTACCTGTCGTCGCTCGCCTACAGCGGCATCACCGAGCTGGTCCGCGCCTTTCGCACGGACTTCCCGTCGGTGGAGCTCGCGCTCCGCGAGATGCCGCCGCAGGAGCAGATCGACGCGCTCAAGGACGGGCGCATCGACGTCGGGTTCGTGCGGGCGCCGCTCAACGACGCCCGGCTCGCCTCCGAGTGCGTCCGCCGCGAGTCGCTCCTGGTCGCCCTGCCGGCGGATCACCCGCTCGCGGGGCACAAGCGCATCCCGCTCGAGCTCCTGTCGCACGAGCCGTTCGTCGTGTTCCCGCGCCAGCGCGGGTCGGCCTTCTTCGACCTGGTGATGGGGCTCTGCCGCGAGGCGGGCTTCTCTCCGCGCATCGTGCAGGAGGCGCTGCACCTCGACATCCTGAGCCTCGTGGCGGCGGGCTTCGGCGTCTCTATCCTGCCGGAATCCATCAAGAATATCCGACGCAGAGGGCTCGTGCTGCGGCCGATCGTGGGCGCGCCGTCGACGGTCCTCCTCGTCGCGTGGCGCGCCGACGACGCCTCGCCCACGCTCGGGCAGTTCCTCTCGTTCGTGCGGCGGGTGGGCGTCAGTCGGAGCAAGCCGCGCGCGCCGCGCCGCGCACCCGGCGAAGGCGAGCGCGGCGCGCGGGCCCGCGGGGCAGGGGCGGCGGAGCCAGACGTGGAGGCGTCGTAGAGGAGCCGAGCGCGCGCCTGCCGTTCGGATCCCGACGGCGGGGTGAGCTCATCGGGCTTGCAAGCAGCTCTCGACTTTCTGTTCGAACGAGTCGCAGACTGCCAAGCATACATCGATGGAACGCAGGCAACAGCCGTCGGCTGTACACTGCCCAGCGCGCCCTGTGAACCCGCCGTTGCACCGGACGACCCAGAAGGGGCAATCGTCGGTGGTGCTGCACTCGATGGGATCCTCGTCGCACTCACCGCCTCCGCACCCGCTGGTGCTGGTGACGAGCACGCCGACGTGCATCGCGACGGCCGCGAGCGCTGTCGCGGCGGACAGACGTACAAGGTTCGACATGGCTTGCTCCTCCGGAGGCAGCCTCCTCTACCCGGCGCGATCAGGTCAACGACAATGTGGACCCATGCACGGCGAGGTCGGCGCCGGTCCGCTGCGCAGGCGGCCGCTCCGGGAGCGCCGGACGCTGCCGGGCGGCGGCTCAGGCATGTGGCATCCGTGGTCCGGTGATCGGCTGTCGCCTGCGGCGCAGCGCCGAGAGCGCGCTGGCGACGGTCGGGTAAAGCGTCATCCCCTCGAGGTCGATGCCGAGCTGGGTGAACTCCTGCGCGACCTGCGGCCGCATCCCCACGACGATGACCTCGGCGCCGAGCAGGAGGGCGGCGCGGGTCGTCTTCGTCAGCGACGCTGCGACCTGCATGTCGGCGAAGGGCACGCCGGTGATATCCATCAGCAACACCTCGGCTTCCTGGCGGCTGAGCTCCGCGAGCACCACCTCGAGCACGTGGCTCGCGCGCTCCAGATCGATGGCCCCGACGAGCGGCACGAGCAGCACCCCCTTGTCGAGCGGGATGACCGGGCACCCGAGCCGGCGCACGGCGTCGGCGAGGGCGCGCTCGCGCTCGTAGGCGGCGCGCGTCTGCTTCTCCTGCTCGATCAGCGACTCGATGAGCGACGCGCGCTCGAATGTCGCGGTGAGCATCGCCACCCACATGTCCATGTCCCGGTGATCCAGCCCGAGCGGGCTGCTCACCGGAGCGCAGATGGCCAGGACGCCGCGATCCTCGCCCTGGCTGCGGAGCGGGATGAGCCGGATGACGTGGTCGCCGTCGACCTGGACGGCGGCAGGCAGCCAGTCGCCGCGCGGGAACTCCGCCGTCGCAATGCGCGTGTCCGCCGCCGGCGAGGCGATCGGCGTGCCGGGGCAGGAGCTCTCGACGATCCGCAGCATGGGACCGGCGTCCCCGGGCTCTTCCCACACGGCGAGGCAGCCCCAGCTCATCTGCACCGCGGAGAGCCAGCTCAGCTTGCTCCCGCCGTTGTCGGCGTGCTCCAAGAGCGTCTCCCGGACAACGAGGTTGATGTCGAGGAGGCTGTTCAGGTAATCGGCGCGGGTCGCTTCGATCGCCACCCGGCCTTCCATCATGTCGTGGCGGGCCCTCCGGATGTACCCCGTGACGCGCCGCTTCGCGGCGGCGTCCCCGGCGCCGCGGAGCATCGACTGGCCCGCTTGCTCCAGCCGGTCGATGATCGCCAGGAGCAGGTCGATATGGGGCATCTGCTCCGCGGCCTCCCGCCATGCCCGCTCCAGCGCCGCCGGAGGGGGGCCTGGCCTCCCCTGGACGGCCGCCTCGAGCCCGAGGACCACGTCCGTCACGCCAGGCCAGGTATCGGTCGGCGGCGCGCTCCGGTCGGGCGCCGACGAGAAGGTGGCGAGAGCGACAAGCTCGCGAGCGAGCGTGTCGGCCTGGTCCGCGGCGCCCTCGGCCGACGCGGGCGCCTCGGGCTGCTCCGGGGCGGGCGAGCAGCCGCACGAGCGGCGCACGACCAGGAGCGTCGGCGCGATGTGCCCCGCGCTCGGGACATCCCGTCCAGCGAGGAGATCGATGAGCAGCTGGGCGGCCGTCCTGCCGATCCAGTCGAAGCGCTGGCGGACCGTGGTCAGCGGCGGAGAGGTGTACCTGGCCGCCTCGATGTCGTCGAACCCGACGAGGGCGAGGTCCTCGGGGACGCGGACGCCCGCCTCGGAGAGCGCGTCGATGGCCCCGAGCGCCCCCTGGTCGGTGGCCACGAACATCGCGGTGCAGGACATGCCCGATTCGACGAGGCGTTGCGCGGCGAACCGCCCGCTCACCCTCTCGTTGTTCGGGAGCTCGAAGACGAGGGCGGGATCGAACGGGATCCCGCGCTCCTCGAGCGCATCGCGGTACGCCTGGAAGCGCTGCCGGATATCCTCGTGCGCCATGTTGCCCGCGAAGACGATCCGCCTGTGCCCGTGCTCGATCAGGTGACGCACGGCCGCCAGGGCGCCGCCGTGGTTGTCGGGCAGGACGTACGGGCAGCGCCCGTCCCTGGAGCGCGCGCTGAGGGTCACGACCGGCCGGCCGTCGTCGAGGAAGAGCTCGATGTCCGTCGGATCGATCAGGGCGATCCACCCGTCGATCTGGTCCCGCGCGAGCTTCAGCCGGTGAACGTCTCGCGGCGACGACTTGACGGCGATCACGCGATATCCGGAGCGCCCTGCGGCCGACTGGATACCGCCGAGCACCTCGCAGAAATACGTGCCCCAGATGTCGTGGCACATGAGGCCGATGGCTCTATCGAGCGACATGGTGGCAGAATCCTCGGTTGTCCCCAGCACCGGCATTCCGCCGCGCCGCCGTCATAAACAGGTACGTTTAGCATGGAACGCGCGCGTGCGTCATGCCGGTCGGCGGCGGGTAGTGCTCACATTTGCCCGGAGAGAGTTCACATGAAGGCGGGAAGATCATTGAGCTTTTCTTCCGGCCTTCCGGCCTTCCCGCCTTCCCGCCTTCATGTTGAAATTTGAGCACTACCCGGCAGCGGGATCACAGCGGAGGCGTGACCGGGGCTCACGCGCCGTGCGGCGAGCGTTGCTCGGGGTCGCCCGTGAACGGGAATGCCTGCTGCTCGAGGGGCACCCGCCCCTTGCGCTTCGGCCGGCGCGGCGGCGCCCCGACGTCCGGCTCGGCCGGCGCTGCCTCGGTCCGCTCGGCGCAGCGCGGGCAGAGCGCCGACAGGAGCCCGTCCGGCTCCGGCGCGGCGGCGGGCCGGGGCGGAGCGGGCGGCTCCGGCGCCACCTCGGGCACCGATGGCTCGACCGGCTCCGGCTCGGCCCTCTCCAGCTCGGCGCGGCCGCGCGCGTGCTCGGCGGTGACCAGGGCGCGGAGGGCGCGGGCGGCGGCCCGGTGCTCGGCGGCGGCCCGGCGCAGGCGCGCGACGAGCTCGATCGCGGCGCGCGGCGGCGCGTGGAAGCGGGCGCGCTCGCGGTGCGCGCAGCCGTCGTGCGCGCCGCCGCTGCTGCCGCAGTCGATGCAGATCCGATCGAGCGAGGGCGGCCCTCCTGCGGCGGAGAACGCCTCGTCCGCCGCGGTGTCGTCGGGTGGGATCGCGTCGACGGGCTCGTCGTCGTCGGGCGGCAGCTCTTCGACGACGACGGCGGCGGCCTTGCGGGAGCGCATGCCTGTCGGCTAGCAGATGGATGAACGAATGTACAGTGCGGGCCGCCTGGCTCCACGAGCGCGTGACCGCCGGCGCCGCCGCGGCGCTGCGTCCGGCGCGGAGCCGGCGTGATAGCCTCGCGCCAATGATCCTCCCGTTCGCGCAGAAGCGCGCGCTGGCCCGGCCAGCCCGAAGTGTCCGGCTCGCGCGCGCAGCCTGCCTCGCGGGCGCGGCCGCGGCCTGCCTCGCGCTCGGCTGCCAGGGGATCCTCGGCATTCACGATGTCTCGCGCGACGGCGCCGGGGGCGCCGGGGGCAACGGCGCCGGCGGTGACGGCGGTGATGGCGGCGCCGCGTCAGGCGAAGGTGGGAGCGGCGGCGGGCCTGCGTCCGGCAGCGGGGGCGGGATGCCCCAGGCGGGCTTCTCGATCGCGCTCGACCCGGCGGCGACGCGCGTGGTGCGCGGCGGCTCGGCGGACCTCACGGTCACCGTCACGCGATCGAGCGACTTCGCGGGTGAGGTCGAGCTCTCGCTGGCGGATCTGCCGGGCGGGGTCACGGCGGGCCCGGTCGTGGTCCCGGGCGACGAGACCACCGGCGTGCTCACGCTGGCCGCGGATCCGCTCGCCACGGTCGGCGGCGCCGCGCCCTCGCTCGTGGCCAGCGCGCCCGGGCTGGAGGACCGTGTGGCGCCGGTCGCTCTCCTCGTCGCCGACCCGCCGGGGACGCTCGACCAGTCGTTCGATGGAGATGGAATCGCCACCAGCGGGACGGCCCACGAGGCGCGCGCCGTCGTCGTCCAGGAGGACGGCAGGATCGTCGTCGCCGGGGTCGACGGAGACACCTGGGGGCTCGCGCGCTTCCTGCCGAGCGGCGCGCTGGATCCCGAGTTCGGCACAGGCGGCCTCGTCGTCGGCCAGGAGGGATCGGTCGCGTCGCTGGCGCTCCAGCCGGATGGGCGCATCCTGGCGGTGGGGACGCGGAACGCCCAGCTCTCGGTCGTCCGGTTCAACGCGAGCGGCGGCGTCGATCAGGCCTTCGGGGCGAGCGGGGTCGCGAGGCTCGCTCCTGGCTGGATCAGCGGCTCGGAGGGGTTCGACGTCGCGGTCCAGAGCGACGGCGCGATCATCGCTGTCGGCGTCGGGATCTCGGGCAACCGCGGCATCGTCGTGAGGTTCTCGCCCACGGGCGACGCCGACAGGGCGTTCGGCGGCTCGGGCATCTTCTCGCTGGACGAGCGCCCGCTGCACTCCGTCGCGCTCGCCGCGGACGACAACATCATCGTCGGAGGGACGGAGCGGCCCCAGGGCCCCGCCTTCCTGGCGGCGCGGCTCGATCGCGACGGGGTGCTCGATGCGGGCTTCGGAACGGGCGGCATCGCCTACCTCGATCGGACACCGTACAACGATACAGATCTCGCCCTCGGGAGCGACGGCAAGCCGGTCCTCGTGGGCTATGCGCTCGACGGCGTGAACGAGTGGACATTCGCGCGGTTCAACGCGGACGGCTCGGCGGACACGACGTTCGGCGGGGGCGGCCTTGTGCGCGGGAGCGCGGGTGACGCGCACTATGTCCGAGGCCGGGGCGTCGCTCTCCAGGCGGATGGCAAGATCCTCGGCGCGGTCGCAGGGGGCACCGTGGCCTCGGGCATCACGGCCTCGATCCTCCGGTTCCTGCCGGACGGCACGCGGGATGTCGGGTTCGGCGCCTCGGGCGCCGTCGTGCTGAACGACCATCCGGAGGCCAACCACCTCTACGCCGTCGCCGTCCAGCGCGACGGTCGCATCGTGGCGGTGGGGAAGCGGTCGAGCCTGGGGCTCATGGTGGTGCGCGTCTGGGATTGAAGGGTACGATGCACCTCGATCGCTGCGTCGACGATGACCTTGGCTATCTGATTCTCGGTCATTCTCTCCGCCTCTTTGCGCCTTTGCGCCTTTGCGCTTTTGCGTCTTTGCGTTGAAATCCGAGATTCTCGACGACATCAGCTGCAGGCACGATGAGGCACCCAGCGCTCTGACAAGCTGCGGTTTGACGCCCTCCGTCGACGTGACTTCATGGCCAGCTCGTGGCTTCGCGAAGCGAGGAGCTCGCGAGGAGGATGAGAGCGACGCGGGGCTCGGTCCTTCAAAGCTTCTTCCGGGATGCGATACGATCGCGCGACGTGCCGGCGCTCATTCCCGGCGCAGCAGCCCGTGCCGGGCGAGCTTCCGGTACAGCGTCGTCCTCGGGATCCCGAGGCTCCGCGACACCTCGCACACGTTCCAGCGGGCGAGATCGAGCGCGGCGCGGATCCGCTCCGCCTCGGCGCCCCGGTAGTCCGCGCGCGACCGGGATCGCGGCGCGGGCGCCGCCGCCGGCAGCTGGAGGTCGGCCGGGCCGATCTCGGGGCCCGGCGCGAGCACGCACGCGCGCGAGAGGACGTTCTCGAGCTGCCTCACGTTGCCGGGCCAGCCGTACGACATGAGCCGCCGGAGCGCCCCCCGCGACAGCCGGAAGGCCGGGCGGCCCTGGCGCGCCGCGAGCTTCTCGACGATCGCCTGCGCGATCGCCGGGATGTCGTCCGGCCGCTCGCGGAGCGGCGGCAAGCGGATCTCGATGACGCTGACCCGGTAGTAGAGATCCTCGCGAAAGCGCCCCCGGGCGACCTCCTCCCGCAGATCCCGGTTCGTCGCGCAGACGACCCGCACGTCGGCGACCGAGAGGCTCCGGTCCGACCCCACCGGGCGGATCGAGCGCTCCTGGAGCGCGCGGAGCAGCTTCGCCTGCACGCCGACCGGCATCTCCCCGAGCTCGTCGAGGAACAGCGTGCCGCCCCGCGCCGACGGGAACAGGCCGCCGTGATCCCGGACGGCGCCGGTGAAGGCGCCCTTCACGTGGCCGAAGAGCTCCGACTCGAGCAGCGCCTCGGGCAGCGCGGCGCAGCTCACCGCCACGAACGGCCCCTCCCGCCGGGGCCCGCCCGCGTGGATGGCGCGCGCGACGAGCTCCTTGCCCGTGCCGCTCTCGCCCGTCACCGTCACCGTCACGTCGCTCTCCGCCACGCGCTCGCAGAGCGCGAGCACGGCGCGCATCGGGGCGCTCCTCCCCGCGATCTCCGGGAAGTCGCGGCGCGCGTCCGCGCGGGTCCGCTCGAGCTCGTGCGAGAGCCGCTCGATCTCGTCGGCCTGCGAGCGCATGAGCTCCGCGACCCGGCGCTGCTCCTCCTCCAGGGCCCGGGTGCGGTCCCTGAGCTCGGCCATCAGCCTGCCGTTGTGCAGCGCGACAGCGATCTGGTCCGCGAAGGCGCCGAGCAGATCCGCGTCGCCCTCCGCGAACTTGCCGCGCTGGAACCGGTTGTCGAGGTAGACGGCGCCGAGCACCGCGCCGTGCGCGCGGATCGGCACGCACACGATCGACCGGAGCCGCAGGGCGTGCACCGACGCGTTGCCGTGGAACCGCTCGTCGGCCAGCGCGTCGACCGTGAGCACCGCCTCCCCGCGCTCGACCACCCGCTTGGCGATCCCGTGGCTGAACTTGAGCTGGCTCTTGCCGACGCGCTCGCGGTCGAGGTTCCGCGCGACAGCGACCTCGAGCCTGGCCTTCCCTCGGTCGTCCGGCGAGGACGGGCGCGACGCGAGGATCACGAACCCCCGCTCGGCGCCGGTCAGCTCGATGGCCGCGTCCATGGCGAGGCGGAGCACCTCCTCCGCGTCGAGCGTCGAGCTCAGGCGCCGGTTGATCTCGAGGAGCCTCAGCACGAGCTCCATGCGGGCGCTGCCCGCGCTCGCCACCCGCGCGGGCCCGCCGCGGAGCGCGGCCCGCCGGGGGTGCCGCCAGAAGGCCTCGGCGAGCTCCGCCGGGAGCGTGCTCCCGATGCGCTCCCAGCACTCGATCGCGGCCGTGCGGTGCCGCTCGGCCAGCGCCGCCGCCGCCCTGCGGCCGAGCACCTCGGCGGACACCTCCTCGTGCTTCGCGTGGAGCTCGAGCTGCGCCACCTGCGCCACGAGGCCCGCGCCCCGCTGCACCTCCCTCAGGGCCGCGTCCGCGTCGCCGAGGGCCAGCGCGAGCTCCGCGCCCGCCGTCGCGTGGCGCAGCGCGAGGTCCGCCGCGTCGGTCTCACGGAGCAGCGCCGCGGCCTCGGCCAGCCGGTCGCCCGCCGCGGCCCTGTCCTGCGCCGCGAGCGCGACCTCGGCGGCGTGGATCGTCGCCTCGCACGCCTCGCGCTTCGATCCGCGCGCCGCGTGGCCGGCGCGGGCCTGATCGAGCAGCCGCGCCGCCTCGCCGAGCGCGCCGCGCGCGGCGGCGATCTCGGCGGCGAGCCCGAGCGCCGCCGCGGCGATCTCGTCGGGGACCTTCGCGCCCTCGAGCGCGCGCGGCGCGCGCAGGCGCGCGACGCCGAGCTCGGCCCGCTCGAGGAGGCCGACGTCCGCGTGGATCTTGGCGAGGTTGAAGCGCAGGGTCGCCTCGGTCCGCTCCTTGGCGAAGGCGATCGCCGCCCGCAGCCCGCGCTCGTAGCAGCGCAGCGCCGCGCCCCAGTCGCCGAGCTGGTGCCGCGCCGTCCCCAGGTTCAGCGCGGCGGTCGCGAGCAGGTCGCCGAGGCCCTCCGCCTCGGCCAGGTCGAGCGCCTCCTGGAACCCGCGCGCCGCGAGGGCCGCGTCCCCGGCGCGGTAGGCGTGGAGCGCATGGTAGCTGAGCGTCCGGGCGCGGGCGCGGGGCGAGCCCGACGCGGGCCGCAGCGCGACGGCGCGCGCGAGGCTCCGGAGCGCGCCCTCCTGGTCGCCCAGGTACCCGAGCGCGAGGCCCAGCGTCTCGGCGAGCTCGGCGGCGGACGAGGCGTCGGCGAGGCCCGGCGCGAGGGCGCCGTCGAGCTCGCCCGCCGCGAGCGCGTCGCGCGCCTCGCGCCGGGCCTCGTCGTAGCGGCCGAGGCGCAGCAGGCAGCGCGCCGAGAGGCTCGCGAGCCGCGCGCCCGGCGGCCCGGGCGAGAGCGTCCTCGCGCGCTCGAGCTGCCCGAGCGCCCGCTCGACCTTGCCGAGCTTCTCGTAGCAGCGCGCCGCCCGGTACGAGAGCTCGGCGCCGACGTCGGCCGGCGGCCGCGCGCGCCTCGCCCGCGCGAGCAGCGAGAGCGCGCGCCTCGGGTCGCCGGCCGCCTCGAGCGCGGACGCCGCGGCCACGAGCGTCCGCGGCGCTGGCAGGACCTCGCAGGCGGCGTCCGCCGCGCGCACCCAGGCGCGCGGCGCCCACTCGAACATCGGCTCGGACGCGGCGAGCGCCCGCCGCGCCGCCTCGTGATCGCCCGCCAGGACGAGCGCCCTCGCCCGGTCCGCGGCGCGCCGGCTGCGGAGCGCCGGGGCGAGCGCCGCCTCGCCCTCGCCGGCGAGGTGGTCCGCCATCGCCCGCGCGACCTCGCGCACGGCGCCCGCGTCGAGCCAGGGCAGCAGCGCCCGCGCCTGTCCGGGCTGGCCGAGGCGGAACCCCTCGCCGTCGAGCCGCGCGAGCCCCGCGGCCTCGAGCGCGTCGAGCGCCGCGCGCCCCACGCCGAGCGCCGCGGCGGCCTCGGGCCCGAGCGGGTCCGCGACCGCGAGCGCCGCGAGCGCGCGCGCCTCCGCGGGGGCGAGGGCGTTGAGGCGCCGGCGCCAGAGCTCCGGGGTGCCCGTCGTGGTCACGCACCGATCGAGCTCCGCCTCGCTCAGGCTGCGCTGCCCCAGGGCGGCGCAGATCTCCTTGAGCGCGCGCGGGCGGCCGCCGCTCGCCCGCAGGAGATCCGACACGCGCGCCGCCGTGGCCAGGGGCGCCGTCCACACCCGGACCGCCGCCTCGCCGAGCGGGCCGAGCGGCAGCTCGACGACCGCGCCGCCACCCACGTCGAGCCGCTCGGCGGAGGCGACGAGCCAGAGGAGGGCGTCGGTCGGCTCGGCCGACCGCACGAGCGCCTCGAGCAGCGCCCGGTCGGGCGCGCCCAGGCGGTCGGCGTCGTCGATGGCGAGCACGAGCGGTCCGCGCGGCGCAAACGGCGCCTTCGGTAAATTCGCTGTGAGCGCAATTTTCTTCGTGTGCAGAACGTTGGCCTGCCGCCCGGCCCCCGCGAGCTCGCTGCGGGCGCCGAGCAGCGCGTCGACGCCGGCCGGGAGCGCGGGGCGGCCGAGCGCGCGGAGCAGCAGCGCGCGGAGCGGATCCTCGCCGCGGGGCGCGCCCTCGAAGACGGGCGCGCTGAGCTGCGCGCGCCACTTCAGCTCGCGGAACAGCCGCGACTTGCCGGCGCCCTCCTCGCCCGTGATCACCACGGCGCGCGGCCCGCGCTCGCCGCGGAGCAGCGCCGCGAGCGCCGCGCCGAACGCCTCGACCTCGCGCTCCCGGCCCACGATCTCGCCCGGCTCGCTCACGACGGCGGGCGCGCGCCGCGGCACGCCGCCGGCGGAGAGGGCCTCCAGGACCTCCTCGACGCCGGAGGGCCGGCTGGCCGGATCCTCCGCGGTGAGCCGCCCCGCGAGGCGGCGCAGGGCGGCGGGCGGCGCCCCGGAGAGGAGCGGGAACAGGGCCTCGAGCGTCCGCCCCACCGCGAAGAGATCCGAGCGCGCGCTCGGTGGGGCCCCCCGGAGGAGCTCGGGCGCGAAGTACCGCGCCGTGCCCGAGAGCTCCCCCGCCTCGGCGCGCATCCGCCGCGCCGCGCTGAGGTCGATGAGCACGCCCGCGCCGTCGTCCCGCACGAGCACGTTCTCGGGCTTGAAGTCGCCGTGGACGATGCCCGCGCCGTGAAGCCACCCGAGCGCGTCGAGCGCGTCGAGCAGGACGGGCAGGGCCGCGCCGAAGGCCTGTCCGCCGGTGTGCTCGGCCAGCGTCCGGCCCCGGATGAGCTCCGCCGTTGTGTACGTGAGCGGCGCGCCGCCGCACGTCGTCCGGGCGAAGTCGTACGCGCGCGGGAGGCGCGGGTGCGCGCAGGCCGAGAGCAGCGAGAACTCCCGCCGGAACGCCTCGGTCGCGCCCGCGGAGTCGAAGCGCAGCGACTTCAGCGCGACGTCGCGATCGAAGAGCCGATCGCGCGCCTCGACCACCGAGCCGAGCCCGCCTCGCCCGAGCGCGCGCACGACGTCGTAGCGGCCGTCGACCACGGCGCCTGGCGCAAGGCCGTCATGTACCATCGGTACAAGATGGTACAGAATGGTACAACAATCGGCCAGAATTCCCGCGATTTGCCCCGCGAACGCGCTGGCACGGCCGTTGAACAGGACGTTGAACAGGACGTTGAACAGGACGTTGAACAGGACGCTGCACAGGATGTCGAGACGATGAACCGCGTTCGACGGGATGGAGGCCTGATGCGCTGGCTCGCGGCTCTTCTCGTTGCCTGTGTCGCCGGGTGCGGGGTGAACCCCATCCCGGAGCCGCCCTCCGCGCCGGCGCTCGCCGGGGACCTCGTCGGCGCGTTCTGCGACGGGTGCGACGGCGCGCCGGTGGAGCTGGAGCTCGCCGGCGGGCCCGGGAGCGTGAAGGACGCCGAGCTCGTCTGGGCGGTGAACCTCGACGGCGCCGGGCCGCCGGTGGTCGCGCCGGTCGCGGACGACGGGAGCTTCGCGCTTCAGATCGGCGCCGTCCGAGGGGACGAGCTGCGCGTCCAGGCGCGGCGCGGCGCGGCCCGCTCCGAGCCGGCGGATCTCGTCGTCGAGAGCGGCGTCCTCGAGCGCGCGCCCCGCCCGCTCGCCGACTGCTTCCAGGTCGAGCCGGAGCTCGCCTTGCCCGCGACCGCCGCCGGCGCGGCGGTAAGCCGCGCCCTCCGGCTCGTGCACACCTGCGCCGCGCCGCTCGCGATCGACGCGATCGCGCTGCGCGCGCCGGCGCCCGGGGTCCTCCTGGAGGGAGCGACGGCGCCCGTGGTCCTCGAGGCCGGGGAGGCCACCGAGGTCCGCGTCGTGTTCCAGCCGGTCGAGGACGCCGCGCGCGAGGAGGTGCTGCTCGTCGAGGTCTCTTCTCCGGAGGTCTCCCGGCGGGCGGTGACGCTCTTCGCCCGCGACGCTCCCTGAACCCGGCCCGAGCTCTCGCTCCTCCCCGGGGGCCCGAGGTGGGCCCCGAGGGGGAGGTGCATCTTCACGGATCAACCCTCTCGAAGAAAGAACTGGAGACGAACATGCGACTCTATGCCTTGTTGTTCCTTGCGGCCTCCTCGATCGTCGGACAGCTCGGGTGCGGCCCCTCGCCGGGCGGCGGCGGCGGGAGCTGCCCGGATCCGCAGGATCCCGACGTTCATTACGTGTCTCGCGAGCCGGAGTGCCCCGGCGTTGATTTCGCCTGTGGGCCAGAGCAGAAGCCGTTCTCCGTCGAGTGCGGGTGCGGTTGTATCGGCCCTGCGCCGCAGGCCTGCCCGGATCCGAGCGACCCGAAGGTCCTCTATGTCTCTCACGACCCGAGAGAGTGCGCCGTCATCGACTTCGATTGCTCGCCGCCGGACAGGTTCTTCTCCAATGAGTGCGGGTGCGGCTGCATCAGCCCTGAGCCGGCGGCTTGCCCGGATCCGAGCGATCCGAGCGTCCGCTACGTGTCGCACGATATCGAGGAGTGCCACCTCATCGACTTCTACTGCGCGGAGGGACAGACGCTCTTCTACGACGAGTGCGGGTGCGGCTGCATCAGCCCCGAGCCGGAGGCTTGTCCGGACCCGGGCGATCCGGACGTGCGCTATGTCTCCAAAGATCCGATGGAGTGCATGCTCCTCGACTTCGCCTGCTCGCGGCCGGAGACGCTCTTCTCCGGCGAGTGCGGGTGCGGCTGCATCGGCCCGCAGCTCCCTGTCGGCCACGCTCGCTGAGGCGCGCGACCCCACCCGCGCTCAGCCGTCTTGACAGAGGCGCCTTGACGGAGGCGCTCGCGCGGACGGCCGGCGGCCCTGCCCGGCGAGATCGCCGTGCCCTGATGAGCCCCTCCGCCGGCCTCGCGCTCTGCGTGGGGCTCCCCACGAGCCAACGAGCCATGGTCAGCGCGCCCACGACGTCGCGCAGAAGCCTCGGTAAAATCGACCGTCCTGGCGTGGCCGTGCAGGATTATTTACATGCGCGCACCGGGGAGCGTCGCGCCGGATCGAGCGGCCCCGGGCCTGGCGCCGAAGTTCTCCAGTTGCTTCGTCAAGGTCGGTGATAGGCTCGCCCGTCGGATACGGGGGAGGACACGACCGGGATGAGCGAGAGGCATGTCGACCAGCGGACACGGGATGTGATCGGGGTCGCGGCGGTCTTCATCGACAACTCCTTCAACGCCGGGGCATTCGCTGGCATGCACCGCGCCGCGCGAGAGCGCGGCTACGAGCTCCTCCTGATGTACGGGCCGCCTCGGGCCGTGATCGAGCGCGGGGTGGGCCTCGACCGGGTGGCCGGGTGGATCGCGATGTACACGATTGACGGCCTGGAGGAGCTGATCTCCGACGGAAGGCCGGCAGTGATCTTCTGCGCGCCCGCGCTCGGCTCGCGCTGTCCGGTCGTGCGGGCCGAGAACCACGGCTCGATCCACCGGATGGTCGATCACCTCGTCGGCCTCGGCCACCGCCGGATCGCTTACATCGGCAAGTCGTCATCCGGCGACTTCATCGAGCGGGGCGCGGCGTTCGATGAGGCGCTCCGCGCGCGCGGGCTCGACACCGATCTCAACCTGCTCTCCGACTTCGACGAGTGCACGATCTTCTACACCGAGCAGCGCTTGCGCGGGGTTCTCGAGCGCGACGGCAAGTTCTGCACCGCGCTGGTGGCAGGAAACGACGAGATGGCGATAGGCGCCATCAACGCGATCCAGGCGCACGGCTACCGCGTGCCCGAGGACATCGCCGTGGTGGGGTTCGACGATATCACCGCCGCGCAGCACTGCGACCCGCCGCTGACCACGATGCGGCAGAACCCCGAGCTCCTCGGGGGCATGGCGGTGCAGCGGCTCGCCGATCTGCTCGAGGGCCGTGCTCCGGATCGGCTCGTGACCCGCATCCCCGCCGAGCTGGTGCTGCGGCGCTCGTGCGGCGGCGGCGCCGCGTGGGACGCCGCGCTGCACGCGGGGCCGGTCGGGCCCACCGACGACTGGCGGCGAGGCCTCTGCCGGCAGCTGAACGACGTGCTCGCGGGGGGGATGCCGTCGCCGCTCGAAGAGGCCCCCCTCGTCTGGCCGGAGGTCGAGGGGGTCGTGCGGAGCCTCGACGCGGCGCTGACCGGGGCGGAGCTGCCGGACGTGACGGCGCTCGATCGCGCGTTCGGCGCCGCGGTCGCGTACAGCGACAGGATCGAGGTCCTCCTCGCGATCGTGAAGCGGCTCGAGCGGGCCGCCGCGCAGCAGCTCGCCCTCGCTCCGGGGCCGGACGCCGCGCTCCGGGTGGCGGCCTTCCTCGATCGGGCGCGCCTCGCCCAGCAGCGGGCGCTCGCGGCGTGGGAGCGCCGCAGCGTGCAGAGCCTCGAGCGGCTGGTCCGCGTCAACATGGAGACGAGCATGCTCCTCGCGTCGAAGCAGGCATGGCTCGAGGATCGCCTGGGGTGGCTGCGACATACCTCGATGCGCGTGGCGTGCCTGGCGCTCCCGGCGGCGCATCCTGGCCCGGGCGGGCCCGAGCTCGTCATCGACAGCCTGAGCGCCGTCGGGCCGGGCCATCAGGCGCTCGCGGGGCAGCGGGTTCCGGCGGGCGTCTTCCCGCCGCCGGCGCTGTTCGAGGCCGCCTCGCCGGACGAGCCGAACGGCTACCTCGTGCTGATCCCGATCGTGAACGGGCGGCGCGACTGGGGGACGCTGGTGCTCGGCGGGCTGAGCACCGAGAGCTTCGCGGACAACCTCCAGCCGGTGAGCATGTGGACCCTGCTGCTCACGGCGGCGTTCGAGCGTTACGAGCTGGAGACCGCGCTGCAGGCGGAGCGCGACATGCTGGCCGCCGCCTACGAGCGGGAGCGCGCGCTGTCGAGCACGGTGCGGGAGCTCGGCTGTCCGGTCATCCCGCTCTTGCCCGGGGTGCTCCTGATCTCGCTGATAGGCGCGATCGGCGCGTCGAGGGCGCAGCAGATCCTGGAGGCGGTGCTCGCGGGCGTCTCGCGCGAGGGGGCCCGGTGGGTGGTGCTCGACGTGACCGGGGTCCCGCTCGTGGACGCGGCGACCGCGGGGTCGCTGGTGCAGACGGCGCAGGCGACGCGGCTGCTCGGAGCGCGCGTGTGCCTGGTCGGCGTGGGACCCACGATGGCGCAGCGCATGATCGCCCTCGGGATCGAGCTGAAGGGTATATCCATCTTCCAGTCGCTGGCCGCCGCGATAAGCCACCTGACGGGGCGCTCTGGCTGACCGATGTTCCCGGACGCGTCGTCGACAGGGGTGGTAGGCTCGCCGGCGGGAGGGGAGGGCACGAAGGGGATGAGCACGAGGCATGTCGGTCAGCGCACCTCGAATGTCATCGGGGTCGCCTCGGTCTTCCTGGACAACTCCTTCGATGCCATGGCGCTCGCTGGCATGCACCGCGCCGCGCGCGAGCGCGGTTATCAGCTCCTCCTGAGCCAGGGGTCGCCTCGGTCCATCGTCGAGCGCGGGGTGGGCCTTCGCCAGATCGCCGGCTGGATCACGATGTACACCATCGACGGCCTGGAGGAGCTCCTGGCGGGCGGGGCGCCGGCCGTGATCTTCTGCGCGCCTGCGCTCGACGCGCGCTGTCCGGTCGTGCGGGCCGAGAACCACGCCTCGATCCACGGCATGATCGAGCACCTCGTCGGCCTCGGCCACCGCCGGATCGCCTACATCGGCAAGTCGTCATCCGGGGACTTCATCGAGCGGGGCGCGGCGTTCGACGAGGCGCTCCGCGCGCGCGGGCTCGACGCCGGCCTCAACCTGCTCTCCAGCTTCGACGACTGCACGAACAGGTACACCGAGCGGCGCCTCGGGGCGTTCCTCGAGCGCGACGGCAGGTTCTGCGACGCGATCGTGGCGGGCAACGACGAGATGGCGATCGGCGCCGTCAAGGCGATCCGGGCGCGCGGCTACCGCGTGCCCGAGGACATCGCCGTGGTGGGGTTCGACGACATCTGCGCCGCCCAGTACTGCGATCCTCCGCTCACGACGATGCGGCAGAGCCCGGAGCTGCTCGGGAGGACGGCCGTCGAGCGGCTCGCCGATGTCATCGCCGGCCGCGCTCCCGAGCAGCTCGTGACGCGGGTCCCCGCCGAGCTGGTGCGGCGGCGCTCGTGCGGCAGCCCTGCGTGGGAGCCCCGGCCGTCGTCGCCGGAGCTCGGCGGGGAGCGGGGCGACTGGCAGCGCGACCTGGCCCGCCGGATGAGCCGACTCGTCGAGGGGCCGTCGCACTCGCCGCCCGGAGAGGCGCCCCTCGTCTGGCCCGGGGCCGAGGTCATCGCGCGGCACCTCGGCGCCGTGCTCGCCGGGGCGGAGCTGCCGGAGGTGGGGGCGCTCGAGCGCGCCTTCGGCGTCGCTGTCGCGCACAGCGACAGCCGGATCGAGGTGCTCCTCGATGTCGTGGAGCAGATCCATCTGACCGCCGCGCAGCAGCTCGCGAGCGCGACGGGGCCGGACGCGGCGCGCCGGACGGAGGCGTTCCTCGACCGCGTGCGCCTCGCGCAGCAGCGGGCGCTCGCGGCGTGGGAGCGGCGCGGGGTGAGGAGCCTCGAGCGGCTGGTCCGCGCCAACATGGACATGGGCGGCCTGCTCGCGTCCAGGCAGAGCTGGAGCGACGAGCGCCTCGGGTGGCTGCGGCACACGAGCGTGCGCTTCGGGTGCGTCGCGGTCTGGGCGAGCGAACCGGGCCCGGGTGGGCCCGAGCTCGTCATCGACAGCGTGCATACGACCGATCCGGACGTGGCCGCGCTCGTGGGGCGCCGGTGCCCGTCGGACGCCTTTCCGCCGCTCGATCTGTTCGAGGCCGCCTTGCCGGACGAGCCGAGTGGGTACCTCGTGATGGTCCCGATCGTGAGCGCGCAGCGCGACTGGGGGATGCTGGTGCTCGGCGGGCTGCACACCGAGAGCTTCGCCGACAACCTCCGGCCGCTGACCATGTGGGTGTCGCTCCTCGTCGCGGCCTTCGAGCGTCATGACATGGAGGCCGCGCTGCAGGCGGAGCGCGACATGCTGGCCGCCGCCTACGAGCGCGAGCGCGCGCTCGCGAGCACGGTGCGGGAGCTCGGCTGTCCGGTCATCCCGCTCTTGCCCGGGGTGCTGCTCATCTCGCTGATAGGCGCGATCGACGGGGCGAGGGCGCAGCAGATCCTGGAGGCCGTGCTCTCGGGCGTCGCGCGCGAGGGGGCCCGGTGGGTGCTGCTCGACGTGACCGGCGTGCCGCTCGTCGACGAGGCGACCGCGGCGGCCCTGGTGCAGACGGCGCAGGCGACGCGGCTGCTCGGAGCCCGCGTGAGCCTCGTCGGCGTGGGGCCCACGATGGCGCAGCGCATGGTCAGCCTCGGGATCGAGCTGCACGGCATCGCCATCTTCCAGTCGCTCGCCGCCGCGATCCACCGGTTGACGCGGACATGAAGACGAGCAGGCGGACAGGGCAGTTCCGCCGGGCGTACCGCGCCGCCGCCGGCCGGCGCCCGCGAGGTTCCCGGATCCCGCCGCGCGGAGCATGGTACCTCTCGGCGGTGGTTCATCCGGAGATGGGAGCGAGTCAAGATGGAGGATAGCGCGCGCGGCGATCATGCGTTCACGGCCGAGGGCCTCACCGGCGTCTCGTACGAGCCGTTCTACGCGGGCGCGCTGTCGTTCCTGCGCCGGAAGTACTCGCGCGATCTGACAGGGGTGGACGTCGCGGTGACGGGGCTGCCGCTCGACACGGCGACCACGCAGCGCTCCGGCGCGCGCTTCGGCCCGCGCGCCGTGCGGGAGGCGTCCGCCATGCTTGCCTGGGCCCCCCCGTACGGCTGCAAGGTCAGCCCGCTCGATCGGCTGGCGATCGTCGACTACGGCGACTGCCAGTGGGATTTCGGCAGGCCGATGGAGATCCCTGCCGCGATCGAGGCGCACATCGCGGGGATCCTCCGCGGTGGGGCCGCGCCGCTGTCGATCGGCGGCGACCATTTCGTCACGCTGCCCGTGCTGAGGGCGCTGCACAAGCAGCACGGCACGCTCTCGCTGATCCACTTCGACGCCCACTCGGACACCTGGAGCGTCGGTGACGACGGGGGGAGGATCGACCACGGCACGATGTTCTTCCACGCCGCCCGGGAAGGCATCGTCGATCCGGCCCATTCGGTGCAGATCGGGATCCGCACCTACAATCCGGAGCCGCATGGATTCCAGATCCTCGACGCGCCCTGGGTCCACCGGAACGGCGCCGCGGCCGTGGCCCAGCGCGTCCTGGAGGTGGTCCAGGGGCGCAAGGTCTATGTGACGTTCGACGTCGACTGCCTGGATCCCTGCTTTGCGCCGGGCACGGGCACCCCCGTTTGCGGCGGGCTCAGCACCGCGACCGCCCTCGAGATCCTGCGCGGGATAGCGGGCGTGGATGTCGTCGGCGCGGACGTCGTCGAGGTCGCGCCGGCCTACGACATCGCGGGCATCACGGCGCTGGCCGGCGCGACAATCGCCTACGAGCACCTCGCGCTGTACGCGAGCCGGCCGGGCGCCGCCGCCGCGGCGCCTGCACCCTAGCGTCGCCGTGGCAACGCCCTTCCCGGGGAGCTGCCGACCTGCCACCTTTGCAAGCGCAGATCTCAGGAGTGAAAGACCGCGAGCGGTTCCCACGCGGACGATCCCGCGAAATGCGCCAGGAACATCCTGGCCCGCATCCTGCTAATGTGGACAGAGCAGAGCGCCCGTGATGGCTTTCCCCCCCTGCCGTCGAGCGGGCGCTCTGTTTTTTTTGCCCGCCGTGGGGCGCTCGCGCATCACGGGCCCATCGGGGATGAGCCTCGCTGCGCGGCGGTCTCATGCTACTCGATCAGCAGATCGGCCGCGGCGACGCCGACGGCCTGGGTCAGCCGCCGCATGTAGTCCCAGTTGAGCTGATCGACCGTGTCGCAGCGCTTGTGGTAGCAGGGGTTCCCGTCGTCGCCGAAGAAGTCCTGTGACACGGCCACGGCCGGCGCTCCGTAGCGCCAGAACGCCGCGTGATCGCTGCGGTTGGTGCAGGCGTCCGTCCGGATCAGGCCGAGCTCACCGCGCGTCGCGGCCGCCTCGACCCGGGCGGCCAGCTCGGACGACGTGTTCTCGTTGCAATGGATGACGTGATAGTGCCCATCGTCGTTGGCGTCGTATCCGGTCATCTCGAGATCCAGGACGCCGACGACCTGCTCCAGCTGCCCGTTCTGGTCGAGCATGCGCGCATAGGCCTTCGAGCCGAGGAGGCCGTTCTCTTCCTGATCGAAGGCGACGACGCGGAGCCCGATGCTCAGGCGTGCGTCCTTCAGCGCGCGGGCGATGGCGAGCGACGACACGATGCCGGAGCCGTCGTCGTCGGCGCCGGCGTTGTTGACCGAGTCGTAGTGGGCCGAGAGGATGAGGACGCGTGACGGATCGGCGCCGGGCTTGTCCGCCGTCACGTTGACCCCCTGGCTCCAGCCGCTTCGATAGGGGTGCTCTCGCACGGTGAACCCCAGCGCCTCGTACTGCTGGCGCAGCCAGGTTCGGGCCATGGAGCGCCCGCTCTCGGAGCCGCGCTCGCGGAGGACGACCGAGCGGCCGCCGAGGGTCACGGGCACGGCGCCGGAGAGCTCCTTGAGGCGCGCCTCGAGGAACTCGGCGTCGATCTGGAGGTTGGCGGCGGCGCCAGCGAGCGCCGCGCGCCTCCCGGCCGGGGCGGGGGCTCCCTGCCGGCTGCGCGTGTGCGACAGGACCACTTCGGTCTCCGCGATCGGCTCTGCGTGGTATCGGTGCGAGCCGAGCCAGTCGTGGGGCTCGTGGCCTGTGGGGATGGCGACGACGGCGAGCCCGCCGACGCGCGCGCGTTCTCCCGGGAGCGCCGCGGCGGGCAGCGGCCCTTCGACGACGTGCAGCGACGAATCGCGCTCTTCCTTCAGCGCGACGCTCTGCCAGGCGTCCTCGACGGCGGCGCGGGTCACGACGACCTGGCCAGCCTCGGTCGCGAGCCGGTTGAGGAACGTGCCGACCGTGTCCTTGCCCACGTGCGAGACGTGGATCACCTCAGCTGCCGGCGCGCCCGCATCTCCGGACGCGCACGACGCGGCGAGCAGCGCAAAGACGGCACATCCAGCGGCGGCGCTCGAACGATTGCGGCATGTTGCCATGGTGTCATCCCTTTCCGCCGCCACCGTACGGATCTCAACTGGAGGATCCAAGCACTATCTCGTGACGAGATGGTCATTTGAATCGAGCCGCTTCAGATGCATGGAGGGACACAAGTACGCTCCGCTGGAGCCATGGAATCAAGGTCCAGCTCGCCGGCCCGGAGGATGTTTCGAGGAGAGCCCGCTCGGCGGTGAGGCGCTCTTCGTCCTCACTCCTTCCGCGCGACCAGCGTATCTGCGAGAGCTCGTGTCTCGTGTGACGAGGGCTCAGCGGCCCCCGGCGTCCGCCGCAGCGGGTTCGCCCGGCGTCGCCGATCCCGCGTCCGCCTCCGCGCCCGCCGGCGCCGCGATCGCCCCGGCCGGGGCGCCGTCGCGCAGCGCGAGCTGGCCGCGGCGGCAGGTGTCGATGGCGGACGCGAGGATGCGCATCGCCTCCTGGGGCGCGTGGAAGCCGGACGAGTTCTCGGCCTCGGCGAAGTCGACGAAGAACTGGCACTTCCGCTGCGCCGCGCGCGCGTCCGCGAGCGCCTCGTCCGTCATGCCCGCCTCCCTCGCGCGTCGGATATCGCCGATCAGCGCGGTCACGGCGTCCATCGCCCGGTTGCGCGTCTCGAAGTGGCGCTCCTGGATCGTCTCCACGCGCTGCCGGAGCTCGTCCTCGGGCCACTTGTGGCACGTCTGGCACGCGCGGTTGATGTTGAGGAGCGGGCTCTGGATGTGGTGATCGGTCACCTTCGCCGCCCCCACGCGCTGGTACGGCATGTGGCAGTCCGCGCAGGCCACGCCGGAGCGGGCGTGGACGCCCTGATTCCACATCTCGAACTCGGGGTGCTGCGCCTTCAGCACCTTCGCGCCCGACTCGGCGTGCGTCCAGTCCGAGAAGCCCGTCTCCTCGTAATAGGCATAGATCTCGTCGACCTTGATGCCCTTCGCCCACGGGTACACGAGGCGCTTCTCCGGGCCCTTGAAGTGATACTCCACGTGGCACTGGCCGCAGACGTACGAGCGCATCTCCTGGCGCGTGGCCATCGTGTTGACGTCGTAGTCCTTCTCGCCCATCGACGCCTTGAGCGCGCGGATGCCCTCGAGGAACCCGGGCCGCGTCACCCTGAGCTGCATCGACTCCGGATCGTGGCAATCGATGCACGAGACCGGGTGCGTCACGAGCTTGCGCGCCTCGGGGAACGGCATCTGGTTCATCGCCTCCCACCCGCGCATGAGGTCGCCGCCGCCGAGCTTCTTGTACGGCACGTACACGGACGCGTGGCAGTGGATGCAGGTGCCCGGCTGCTTCGTCGCGGCCTGCCGCTCGGTGTACACCTGGTCCTCGAGCATGTAGGCGTGGCCGCGCTCCTCGCGGAAGTCGCGCGAGAAGGCGTAACCGGCCCACATCGTCTTCAGCCGCCCGTCCTCCTCGAGCTTCGACTGCGCGACCACGCTGCGCGGATCGGCCTCTGTCGGCGTGCGCGGCACGGCCTCGCTCCCGCCGAAGCGCGTGCGCTTCTGGTCGACCGTGCGCCGGTAGCTGTCGTACTGGATGGGGAAGTTCTTCCCCCAGATCGCGGGGTCATCTATCGTATCGTCAAGCTCGACGACACGATAGAACGGGTTCTTCGCCTCCTGCTTGTGCTCGAAGATGTTCACGAGCAGCGCCGCGAGCCCGGCGGTCGCGGCCGCCGCGGCGATCGTGATGAGCGGCAGGTAGCGCCGGAGCGCCGGCTGCGGCGGGCGCTTTGTCGTGGATCCTTCGTCCTTGGGCTCCGTCATCGTCTCCATCCCTCGTGCGGCGGGCGCACCTCAGTGAAGGTGACCCACCGATTCATGGCAGCGCACGCACGAGAGCCGGGGCGCGCCGCGGTGCTCGCTGTCGATCGCGTGCACGATGTCTCCGTGACACCCGCGACAGGCCTCCTCCGTGATGCGCAGATTGCTGGGCTTGATCCGGATCGGGTCCGGGAAGCGACCCGTGGTGAAGCCGAAGGAGTGCCAGAACCCGTTCGACGCCTTGGTGGCATATTTGCCCAGGAACGTGTGGGGCGCGTGACAATCGTTGCATCCTGCCACAGCGCGGTGGCTCGAGCGCTGCCACCCGGCGAACTGCTCGTTCATGATATGGCAGTTGGCGCACGCCGCCGGGTCGTCCTGCAGGTACGAGGCGCCCTTTGCGTAGATGAACGTGTAGCCGCCGAGCCCGACCGCCGCGCCGACCGCCGCGCACAGCACGAGCGGCAAGCCCCAGGTGAAGGCGCGCGAGCGGCGCGCTCTCTCGCGGATCAGGGTCTTCTGCGGCTCGCCTTGCTGTTGCTTCTCGGTCACGGGCTCCGGCGGCTCGGTCATATCGGTCGCTGCGCCGGTTTGCAAGGCAGGTGCCACCGAGCGCCGGCAGGGCCGATGGTCGACAGCCCGGCGGCGCGGTGGGCGGCGTGCGGGCTCGGCACGAGGGCCCGGCGCCGGGAGCGCGGCGCCGAGGCGGCCCTCGATGTCGCAACGTTGCAAGCCGTGCGCCGAGGTGCAGATTCCGCGCCGGCGGGGGCTCCCGGCGGCGGCTGTTCCCGCCGCGGCCCGGCTGCGCTAGTGGACCCGGGCCAGTGACCCGGGAAGGAGACGCTTCAGTGCACGCCCCGCAGCCCGCCGCCGACCTGCCTCCGGCCAACCGCCGTATCCGGCTGCCGGACTTCACGCTGGGCGGCGCGCTCACGGCCGAGCAGCGGGATTTCCTCGACACCCACGGGTTCATCCGCTTCCGGGGCTTCGCCGGCCGCGACACGGTGCGCTCGCTCGTCGAGGAGGTGGAGGCCATCGATCGCCGGCTCATCGAGGAGGGGAGGACGCACATCAACGGCGTCCCGCTCATCCTCGGCACCAGGAAGGACGGGTCGCGCAACGTCCAGCGCATGGTGTTCGCGTCGCTCTTCGGCGAGCGCCTCCGCGCGTTCCTGCGCGACCCGCGGTTCGGCGCGATCCTCGACGTCGCCGGGCCTGGCTACCGGATCGCCGAGCGGGAGCGCGACGGGCTCGTCATCAACCATTATCGTCACGAGGAGGGGTCGACGTACCAGCGCCTCGGCTGGCACACGGACAGCCTGCGCGACGTGTTCTATCTCGAGAAGCCGCGCCGCTACCTGAACGTCGGCTTCTATCTCGACGACTCGCCCATCTCGAAGGGCGGCGTGCGGCTGATCCCATCGTCGCACCGCCAGGGCCTCTTCGCGATGCTCACCCGCAAGGCGTATTTCCTCGACCACCGGCCCGACCCGGACGAGTACGCGCTCGAGGCCGAGGCGGGCGACCTCACGATCCACGACGGCCGCATCTGGCACCGGGTCGCGCAGGCCACGGCCACGGGCGACGCGAGCCAGCGGCGCGTGATGTACCTGCCGCTCATGTGCGGCCCGCTCAAGGAGAAGCACGAGAACAGCCCCACGCCGCTGTATTTCCGGTTCAAGCGGCTCGCGGGGTACTGAGCGCCTCGATGTCGATCACCATCGAGGAGGCGAGGAGCGCCGCGGATCTCACCGAGATCCTCGACCTGCCGCTGCGCCTCCACGCGGCCGATCCGGGCTACGTGCCGCCCCTCCGCCCGCTCGTCTTGCGGCGGCTCGACCCGAAGAACCCCTTCTTCCGCGAGGCGAACCTCCGTTTCTTCCGTGCGCGGCGCGGGCGCGAGACGGTCGGGACGCTCTCGCTCCTCGTCGACGGGCGCCACGACCGCCATGGCGGCGAGCGCACGGCGTTCTTCGGCTTCTTCGAGTGCGAGCGCGATCCCGAGGCGGCGCGGGCGCTCTTCGGCGCGGTGAGCGAGCGCGCGCGGGCGCTCGGCGCGACCTCGCTGCGGGGCCCGCGCAACGTGACGCGGGTGGAGGACATCGGGCTCCTCGTCGAGGGGTACGGCTCCCGGCCGCCGATGCTCGCGGGCCATCACCCGCCATATTACCGCGAGCTCGTCGAGGCCGAGGGGTTCTCGAAGCGCTATGACATGCTCGCCTACGACACCCCGCTCGTCGACGCCGCGGGCCGCCCCCGGGAGCTCCCCGAGGTCCTGCGCCGGAAGGCCGCGTCGGTGAGCCTTCCTGGCCTCGAGGTGCGCAGCGCGGCGGCTCACCGCATCTCCCGCGACATGGAGATCGCCCACGCCGTCTTCACCGACGCGTACCGCGGCGTGCCGGAGGTCGTCCCGATGTCGCGCGCCGAGCTCGTGAGCCTGGGTCGCGCGTTCGTGCTGCTGGCGGGCCCGCGCCTCTTGCAGATCGCGACGGTGCGCGGCGAGCCCGCGGCGTTCGCCGTGTGCCTCCCCGAGCTGAACGAGGCGTTCGCCGCGGCGCGCGGGCGGCTCCTGCCGCTCGGGTGGGCGCGCGTCGCCTGGGCGCTCCGCCGCGTCCGGACGGCCAGCTTCAAGCTGATCGGCGTCGTGCCGGCGTTCCGGTCGACGGGCCTTCACGCGCTCCTCGTGCAGCGCGTGGTGGACGGCCTGCGGGCGGCCGGGTACGAGCGGCTCGAGGCCTCGTTGATCCACGAGGACAACGCCCCGATGCGGCATATCGTGGAGTCGGCCGGGTGCGCCATCTACCGGCGTTATCGCGTCTACGAGCGCCCGCTCGGAGGGAACAGGTGATATGACGACCGCTGCCCAGCCCCCGAAGACGCCGTTCACGCCGTACCAGCGGCGGCTGTTCTGGTTCCTCAGCGTGGCCTCGTTCTTCGAGGGCTACGACTACCTGGCGCTCACGCAGATCTTGCCGAACATCGGCGCGGAGATGGGCCTCGCGGCCCGCCACGAGGGGCTCCTCGTCGGGGTCATCAACTCGGGCACGATGATCGCGTACCTGCTCGTGCGCAAGGCGGACCAGTGGGGCCGGCGGCGGGTGCTCACGATCACGATCCTGGGCTACACGCTCTTCTCCGTGCTCACGGGGCTCGCGCCGAACGTCTATGTCTTTGCCGTCCTCCAGCTCCTCGCGCGCATCTTCCTCATCGGCGAGTGGGCGGTCAGCATGGTGTACGCCGCCGAGGAGTACCCGAGCGACCGGCGCGGCATGGTGATCGGCGTCATCCAGGCGTTCTCGAGCCTGGGTTCCATCGTGTGCGCCGGGGTCGTGCCGCTGCTCCTCTCGACCTCGTACGGCTGGCGCAGCGTCTATTTCGTCGGCGGGATCCCGCTCCTGGTGATGGCGGTGGTCCGGCGCGGCCTGCGGGAGACGGCGCGGTTCGAGCAGGCGGCGGCCGCGCGGGAGGGGGAGGGCGCGCAGCCGCTCATGCGCATCTGGCGCTCACCGCACCGCGGGCGGATGCTGCAGCTCGCCCTCATCTGGGGGCTGACGTACGTTTGCACGCAGAACGCGGTGACGTTCTGGAAGACGTTCGCGATCCGGGAGCGCGGCTTCAGCGACGCCGAGGTGGGCGCCAGCATCACGTTCGCCGCGGTGGTCTCGATGCCGCTCATCTTCGCCTCGGGCAAGCTGCTCGACGTGGTGGGCCGCCGCGCGGGCGCGGTGATCATCTATGTGCTGGCGGCGGCCGGCGTGCTCGGCGCCTACTCGCTGGGCTCGCGCGCCGGGCTCACGGTCGCGCTGGTCTTCGCCATCTTCGGCGCGAGCGGCGTGCTGCCGGTGCTGAACGCGTACAACTCCGAGCTCTTTCCGACGCACCTCCGGGCCGACGCGCTCGCCTGGTCCAACAACCTGCTCGGCCGGATCGGCTACATCCTCTCTCCCATCGGCGTGGGCGTCGCCGCGGAGCAGATGGGCTGGGGGAGGGCGGTGTCCGCGACGGCGATCTTCCCGGTGATCGCGCTGGCGCTCATCCTGTGGCTCCTGCCGGAGACGCGCGGGAAGGAGCTCGAGGAGACGGCGCGGGTGTAGTCGCCACGGCGGACGTCCGCCTCCGAAACCGTCGGCACCTCACGAGCCGCCCGGCCTTCCCCTCGCGCGCCGCTTCCCCCCGGTCCGCTGGCGGGGTGAGCCTCCACCTGGCGGCCGCGACCTCCAGGCCACGGCCTCCGACCCGGCGTCTCTGGCATTCCAGCAGGCGTCTGGGCATGTTCGATCCGGCGCTCGCTCCGCGAGCGATCGCCCCCGAATTTCAGGTCATTCCGTGGAGACCGCGGCCGCCGGCGACGCCCCGCCCGGCCGACCCGCCGCGCTCGCAGCGCATGGATCGAGGGTTGCAACTGCAACCGAGGGATTGAGAGACGGAGCAGCGCGCTGGCGCTGTCGAACGATTCCCATCTCGAGTCGAGGGATGGGAAGAGCGCCTGCCCAGCATCCACATCTCACGCGCGTGAAACCAGCGCGCAGAGCCGACGGCGTCGAGGCGCTGCGGCCGAGCGTGCAGTCGAGGGGGCGAGGCTCGCCCTCGCACGAACACAATCCGAGGTGAAGCATGTCGTCGGTCTCCATCAGAAATTCGATGATACTCCTCTGCGTCGCCCTGTCCGCGGGCTGCGCCGCGCCCGCCGAGAAGGACGCGCCGGAGGACACGGCGGTCGATTCGCAAGCCATCGAATGCGGCAAGGACTGCATCCAGGCGATGGTGAACAGGCAGCTGGCGCTCATGGGGGAGTTCGGCAATGACGCCGAGTTCGACGCGTCGCTCCGGGAGCTCGTGGCCGTGGGCCCGGCGGTCGTCCCGGTGGTCGTGGGCGTCTATAAAGAGTGGTCGGTGTCAGCTCCGCCGGACCCCAAGGTGTCGGCGAGGCCTGGCGAGATGCGCTGGCGGGCGGCTCATCTCCTGGGCCTCCTCGGCTTCCGCGACGGCATCGACCCGCTGAACGCCATCGCCAAGAGCCCGCTCCCCGAGCCCGGCAAGGACGAGCACCTCTTCGCGGATGAATACCGCGTTCGCCTGCGTGCGATCGTCGGGCTCGAGCGCCTCCACGCCGCGGACGAGCTGAAGGCCATTCACTCCGCCGGCGACCTCCTGCGCACCCCGGCAGCGGCGAGCCTCTACGCGCTCGGGATCGACGTCGGCGGGATCGAGCTGGTCGATGCGCGGAAGGCGCTCGCCGAGGACGTCGCCGATGCAAAAGATTACAACCCGAACCTCGGTCGACCGGCGCAGCCGGACAAGCCCGGGGATCGGAAATTCAAGGTGACGCCTCGAACCGACACGCCGTCCACCGCTCGATGAGGGGATTGACCATGAGAAACACGATCAGCGCCATTCTTGCGTCTTGCTTGCTCCTCGGTCTCGCCTCCGAGGCCCGCGCCGACACCTGCGACACGGTCAGGTCGACCGATCCCGGGGTGATGCAGGGCTTCTGGTGCACGCAGCCGTGGATCGACTTCTACTGGGATGCGTACGACTTCGACAAGGGGGACTGGGATAACGGCTTCGGCTGGGAGGCCGCCTGCGACCGGAGGAGGCCGCTGGCGCGCACGTTCCAGGCGATCCAGCTCGTCAACTACGCGTCGCCGAACGAGGCGCTCAAGACGAACGATTTCAGCGGCAACTTCCTGCGATGGGCCGGCAATTACACCATTCGCGAGTTCGACGAGCTGGACGCGCGGTGCGGGGACGGGTCGAAGCGAGCGCACACGACCTGGGGGCCGATCATCGACAACTACACGGATCTCTACATCCCGTTCTTCTACGACGAGAACGTCGTGGAGCGCGCCGGGACGCTGGTTCACGAGGCGCGCCATGCGGACTGGTGCGGTCACAGCGGCAACGATGGCAGCAACGCGTGTCCCGCGAAGAGCGACTCGTGCGACGAGAAGTACATGGACGGGTGCTCGGGGATCGGGTCGCCCAGCGGGAGAGGCGCGGCCGGCTACCAGGTCCTCTGGCTCTGGTGGTATGCTTTCGAGGCCGACGCGCAGCACAGCTCGTCGACGATGAAGGCCTTCGCGCGAGACGAGGCGAACCGGATCCTGAACACGATGTTCGACGTCGACCCCTGCTTCAACATCACGAGCAATGGCAGCAAGATCATCACGTGCTAGGCGGGCGGCGCTCGCCGGCTTCCTGTGGGGCGCGCTGTGCGTCGCCGGGTGCGCTGGTCATCCGGGCTCCGATATCCCGCCGGCGCCCTGGGCCCAGCTCGAGATGTACCGCGGCGCAGGCGAGGAGACCGTCCTCTGGATCGAGCTGAGCGGCACGTTCGAGGGCCACAAGGGGCAGACGTCGCTCCGCGGAGAGCTCAGCGCCGAGCAGCTCGCGGGCCTTCGCGAGCTGTTCGGGGACGAGCGGATCGCGATCTACCGGAGCGACGCGCTGCCCACCGACGGGAGCGTCGACCTCACGGGCACCGCGGAGCGGCCGATCTTCCGCGTCGTGGTTCGCGAGGAGAGCGACCGGATCCGGGCGGGCTCGGAGAGGCTCCAGGCATACTTCGCCGAGGGGGCGCAGCACGCCGAGACGAGCCAGATGCTGCTGGTGGTCAAGGAGATCATCGCCCGGGCGACGCAGGTCCCGTAGCTCCGCCCGCCAGAAGTCCGGCCAGGGAAGAGTTGCTGGGCTGCGCGAAGAGCTCGACAGTTTACGTGGAAGATCTCGTCGTGCGACGATGCGAAGCGCGGCGCGGGGCGGTCCCCGCCCGCCGGCGCCTCCGCATTCACGACGGCACGAGCACCGCTGCCCCGGAAAAGCGGCCGTTCCGCAGATCGTCGAGCGCGTCATTGGCCGCCTCCAGCGGGTAGACGTTCACCTCCGTCCGCAGCGGGACTCTCGGCGCGAGCGCGAGGAACTCCTCGCCGTCCCTGCGTGTCAGGTTCGCCACCGAGCGCAGCACCCGCTCGCCCCACAGGATCGAATAGGGGAAGGAGGGGATATCGCTCATGTGGATTCCGCCGCACACCACGGTGCCGCCCTTGCGCACGGCGCGCAGCGCGGCTGGCACGAGCTCGCCGGCCGGGGCGAAGATCAGCGCCGCGTCGAGCTCCTCGGGCGGCGTGTCGGAGGAAGAGCCCGCCCATTCGGCCCCCATCGCCAGCGCGAACGCCCGCGCCGCGTCGTCGCCCGGCCGGACGAAGCCGAAGATGCGCCGCCCCTCGAAGCGGGCCACCTGCGCCACGAGGTGGGCGGCGGCGCCGAACCCGTAGATCCCGATCCACTCCGCGTCCCCCGCCATGCGCAGCGTCCGGTACCCGATGAGCCCGGCGCAGAGCAGCGGCGCGGCCGCGAGGTCCTGGAGGCCCGCGGGGACAGGGAAGCAGAAGCGCGCGTCCGCGACGGCGAGCTCCGCATAGCCGCCGTCGATCTGGTATCCGGTGAAGCGCGCCCGGTCGCAGAGGTTTTCCCGCCCCGCGCGGCAATACGCGCACGCGCCGCAGGTCCACCCGAGCCAGGGCACGCCCACGCGCGCGCCCGGCGTGAACCGCGGCGCTTCGCCGGGCGCGGGCACCTCCTCGATGACCTCGCCGACGATCTGGTGCCCTGGCACGAGCGGCAGCCTGGCCTCCGGCAGCTCACCGTCGACCACGTGCAGATCGGTGCGGCACACGGCGCAGGCGCGCACGCGGAGCAGCACCTCACCGGGCCCTGGCCGCGGGGCGGGCCGATCCTCCAGCACGAGCGGGCTCTTCGTGGCTTTCAGGACGAGGGCGCGCATGGTCGTGCGCCCAGGGTAATCCGAGTCAGCCGAGGAGCACGCGACGGCTCCTCTTTCCATTCTTTCTGGACGGCGTGCGCGGCAGTCGAGCAGGCGCGCGCGTCCACGCTCGCGACCGATGGGGTGCGCTGCGGGCTCTCCTGGGCTGAGCAGAGCTCCGTCGGCCCCGCGGTAGCATTCTCCTCGCCACGGCGCTTCACGTGGCTCCTGTCGTCCTGTGGCTGGAGGATCCGTCCGTGCGCTGGTTCTACTTCCAGGATCCGGACGGTAACACGCTCGAGGCGCGTTGTTGCCAGTCGCTGATCGAGCGGGCACGCCGCGTCACCCCGCCGGCAGGAACGCTTCGATCTCGTCGAGCACGCGCGGAACGACGGGCAGGTTCGGATCGGTATACGCCGCGTTCTGCGACGCATTCGAGAGCGTCGCTTCCTTGAGCGTGTGGCTCATCCCCTCGATGAGGACGAGCTCCGCGTCCGGCCGCGCGCCGGCGAGCCGCTCGGCGTCCTGCACCTGGACCTGGATATCGGTCGTCCCTTGCAGCAGGAGGACCGGCGCGGTCACGGCCTTGAGCTCCACGGCGGGGTCGAGCTTCATCCAGGAGATGATGTACGGCTGCACGCTCGGGCGAAACAGGCTCAGGAACAGCTCCGTTTGCGGGACATCCTCCACGAGCTCGCCCTTCTCGAGCCGGTCGAGGATCGCGTACCCCTTCTCGCGATCCTCGTCCGGCAGGCCGGCGAGCTGAGCGCGCAGCACATCGCCGATGGGCAGGCCCGCGCCGGCGATCGAGACGTAGCCATCGATCTCGGCCGCCTGGGCGACAAGCATTCCGAGCAACGAGCCCTCGCTGTGCCCCACGACCGTGATCGTCGTGAACCGCCCGTCGTCGCGGAGCGCCTTCACCCACAGGCCCGCGTCGTCGGCGCCCATCTCGAAGCGCATCTCCTGCTCGGCGCGGGGCGCGGCGGAGACGCTCCCGCCGATCCCGGCCTTGTCGTAGCGGATCGACGCGATGCCCCTGTCCCGGAGGCCTTCCGCGAGGAGCTTGTACATGTCCGAAAGGATGCCCCCGGCGGCCTGGTTGCCGTCCCGATCGGTCGGCCCCGAGCCAGGGAGGATCACCACCGAGGGGAAAGGCCCGCACCCGGCCGGCACCTCGAGCGTGCCCGACAGCGTGCCGCGCGCGTTCTCCACAAGGATATCGACGCTGGCGGCCTCCGGACACGTCGGCGCGTTCGGCGCGTTCGGCGCCGGGTCTGTCGCGCCCGGGAGCGCGCCGCTTCCGCCGGGAGACGACTCGCCCTCTCCGGCTCTGCAGCCTGCGCCGAAGGGCGAGCACGCGAGCGCGGCCGCACACGAGAGAGAGAACACGGCGCGGCGCGCCGGGACCGGGAGATTCGAGCGCAGTGACATGACGATCCTCCGAGAAGCAAGGGAGAGAGCCGCGCCGCGAGGGCACACCAGTGCGCCCTCGCGGCCGAGCGAGCAGTGCTGGGCGCGCGCCGCGTGAACCGGGCGGCGCGCGACGGAATGGATGGAGTCAGCCGAGGTGCGCGAGCGCGACCTTCGAGACGATCTCCGAGACGAGCACGAGGCCGATGAGCCCTGCAATCAGCCGAGCGCCCCGCAGCCCGGAGGCGTTCTTGAAGCCCTGGGTCAGGAGCGTCAGGAACCAGACGAGGCACAGCGTGGCCAGGACGGCGAAGACGGCCAGCTCGGGCGTGAGCGTGGGCACGCCCGCTGGCAGCTCCGGGGCGAGCAGGCCGAGCGCGATCGCCGCGAGCGCGAGCGGCGCGCGCGAGAGCCCGGTCACGCCGAGGAAATCGACGATCCGCACGCGGCACCGCAGGAGCCGCGCGTACGCCCAGAAGAGCAGGGCGGGCAGGGGCCACACGACGACCTGCTCCAGGAGCGCCGTTGTGTACGGGATGACCCGAGGCGCCGTGTGCAGATCGAGGAAGCCGTCGAAGCGAACGCCGAGCCTCGTGATGGCGACGCTCAGCGCGGCGACGGCCAGCCCTGCCACGGCCGCGGCTCCCCCGCCGAAGCGCTCGAAAGGATTCAGCGCGAGCCGCCATCCGGTCCGGGGAGGCCGCGGCGACAGCGTCGCCAGCAGCCGCTCGCCCTCCGCAGGCTTGATCACGTGGTCGCGCACGAGCGCGCGCACCCTCTCGTCGGGCGTGGTCATCATCATAGCCCCACCTTTCTCAGCGCCTCCTCCGCCTCCTTCGCGGAGAGCCGGCCATGCTCGAGCGCATCCAGGATCTCGTGCCGGCGCTGCTGAACGTCCTGCTCCAGCGCTTCCAGCCGGCCGATGATCTCATCGAGCCGGTTGCGCACCGTCGGGTAGCTGATCTGAAGAAGCTGAGACATCGCCTTCAGGCTCCCCGACGACCGCACGAAGGCGGTCACGAAGGCGAGATCGTCCGGCGACAGCTGGAGCAGCGCCGGGATCTCGAACTGACCATCCAGGTTGGTTCCACAGGCCTGGCAGCCGAGCCGCGTCGCGCGCAGCTCGCCGTCGCAGCTCGGGCATCGAACGACAAATCTTGCCACGGGACGAGGTTAGTATCGCCCCTGGATCAACAATGTCAATGTGTGGATAAATAAAATTGATTCGAAAATCAATTTTGTGTGGCGCGGCCGAGCTCGTGGCCCGCGCGGCGCCGCTCGCGCCGGCTCAGCGCCGCTCGCGCCGGCTCAGCGCCGCTCGCGCCGCCGCGCGAACGCGAGCGCGACGACGAGCCCGGCGACGGCCAGCGGCGCGGGGGCCGCCGGCGAGCCGGCGGCGCGGCAGCTGCAGCCGCCGTCGTCGCCCTCCTCGTCCGCGCCCTCGTCGGCGCCGCCGGTCCCCGCGCCGCCGGCACCGGAGGTCGCGCCCGCGGAGGTCGACGTGACGGAGCCGCTCGCGTCGCCGCCGCCTGCGCCGCCGCTGCCGCTCGTCGCGCCGCCCGCGCCGCCGGCGCCGCCCGCGCTCTCGTTCCCGCCCGTCCCCCCGCCGCCCGCGCCCCCGGCGCCGCCTTCCCCGGAGGAGGGCAGCGCGGGACGGACGTCCTCGAGGGTGTCCCCCTCCACGGCGTCATCGAGGACGATGATGGGGCGGTCCGTGAACTCGGCCGGGTTGCGCAGCAGGCCGATCTGCGTGAAGTGCGCGTTGCCGTCGGCGAGGGTCTGCGCCTGGCCCCCGGTGACGACCTGCTCGCCGTCGAACCACACGTCGACGGAGCCCTGGCTCGGGTTCGTCGACCACTTGATGTGCAGCGCGATGCGGTGCCACACGCCGGGCGTCACCGCGGAAGCCGCCTCCCAGTGCACCTTGTTCGCGGGCTTGCGGGTGGCGAAGCTGATCTTCTGTCCCACGACCTCGAACGACATCACCTGATTGTAGGTCTGGTCGGACTCCCAGTACCCGATCTGCGTCGGCGGGTCCGCCGCGAGCGCCTCGGGGAGATAGAAGCTCCAGGCGAAATACGTATCGTCGCCCTCGGCCGTGCGCCCGGCGGCGGGCTTGTGGTTCAGCTCGACGCGTTTGATGCCGTTGTTGGGCCACACGGCGTCGTTTGTGAGCTGGATCTGCCCGGCCCGCGTGCCCTGCAGGACGGGCGACGTCACCACCGAGATGCGCTCGCCGTTCAGCGCCGTTGTCCACTGGGACAGGTCGCCCGTCTCGAAGTCTCCGGTCCAGACCGGCGCCGCCGAGGCGCCCGTCGTGACGGTCACGGCCAGCGCGGCGGCGGGCAAGGCGGAAAGCAGGAAGCGCGGCCGCCGCCCGAGCAGCGCTCGGCAGCGAGCAAGAAGGGTACGATGTGCGATAAGGTGGGCTGTTGAAGTCATGGCCGGAATTCCATGACGTTTCCGTCCCGCCGTCAACCGCGAAGCTTCCGAGCTCAGCGGAGCGGACGCCGCTCGGGCCGCCGGCCCTTCACGAAGGTCGAGTGGGGGGTTGCGGAGGAGGCGCGGCCGCGGGCGCTTCAGGTGGAGAGCTCGATCCACAGCGCCCGCGTCTGCCGCGACGGCAGGTGGATCAGGCGCTCTCCGGTGTTGAGGGCGTCGCCGGGGCAGGTCCAGGGTTCGAGGCAGACGAAGTCCTTGCCTTGCAGGGTCCACACGACCCAGTGGGTGAACTCGGGCGAGCCGCGGACCGCGATGCGCGCGGCCGGGGGGGCCTCGATCGACAGCGCGCTCTCGGTCGAGCCGTGGTCGAGCAGGTGGAGATCGACCTCGGGCCGGGTCAGGTCGAGGCCGGAGAAGGGCACTTCCTGCTTCGTTGTGTTGTCGAACGCGCGCGTCGCCCGCGTCTCGACCGAGGCCCCGGGCTTGTCGGCCTGGGAGACGGCGAAGTAGGGGTGGAACCCGACCCCGAAGGGCATCGGCGGCGCGCCTTCGTCGCTCTCGTTGGTCACGCGGACATCGATCCGGAGCGCCGTGCCGCGCAGCGTGTAAGCGAGCTCGGCGCGGAAATCCCAGGGGTACTGCGCGCGCGTCGCCTCGCTGGAGCGCAGCGCGAGCCGGGCATAGGCGCCGCCGGGCGCGGCGGTCCCGTGGTCGTCGAGCGACCAGGGCAGGGTGCGGGCGAAGCCGTGCTGCCGCATCTGGCCGTGCGCGCCGGAGGACGACCAGGCGTCGCCGGCGAGCTTGCCCGGGGAAGGGAAGAGCACGGGGTTGCCGCCGCGCACGTTGGCGCTGCGATCCTCGAAGGTGGCGCGATCGAGGTAGAGCAGCTCGCGCCCGCCGAGGGTCAGCTCCGTCAGGATCCCACCGCGCGACGGCGCGAGCACGGCGCGGCTCGATGCGCCGCTGTCGGCGAGCTCCACGGTGGGGATCGCTCCTTCGATCTGCTTCACGCTGAACATGACGCCTCCGCTCTCTACCATCCCCTGCGCAGCATCACCTGCGCAGCCACTCGAGCAACCCGACGAGCAGCGCGAGCGCCGCGATCGGCAGCGCGATCCACCCGAGGACCGTCGCCCAGCCCCGGCGGAGCGAGCGGCCGCCGCGATCCTCGCACGCGAGGCAGATCGCCCAGACGCGCGCGCCGCCCTCGGTGAGCACGCAGCAGTCGCCGCACACGGGCGCGTGGCAGCGCGCGCACGGCCCCGCCGCCTCGGCGCCGCAGCGCCCGCAGCGCGCGACGGACCCGCCGCCGCCGTCGTGGAAGATCAGGCCGCCGGACATGGGGCTGCGCTACCCGGCGGCGAGCACGGGCTCATCGAGCGACCGCGAGCGCTGTGGATCGATGGCCTCGTCGACGGGCACGGACGCCTCAGCGCAGGCCGGGGAGGGGCAGGCCCGGCAGCGAGTTCCCGATCACCGTGACGAGCTGCTCCTGCGTGATCGTCCCCGCGAGGTGGAACGGTAAGTCCACGTTGAGCGTCTCCCCGCCGATCGCGACGGTGCCGTTCACCTGATACGGCACACCCCGGCCCTGCGCCGCCAGCGCGGCGATGCTTGTGAGATCCTGCCACTTCACCGAGAGCGGCGCCTCGATCCGCGTCCACTTCTTCGCGACCAGCTTGAGCGGCGTGGGCACGGTGACCGTGCCGACGTCGATCTTGCCGTCGAGCAGCACGGTCGCCTTCATCGAGCGCGTCGTGAGATCGATGCTGTTCGGGTTGTACGCCTGGATCTGGACCCGGAGATCGATGCCCTGGGCGGTGACGGCGGTCACCGCAGCGACCTCGGGCCTGAGCGTCGGCGGCTCGGGGCGCGAGCACGCGACAAGGGAGAAGGCGGCGGCGAGGAGCAGCGATCGCACGACGGAGATGTTGCGCGGATCTCCATGGAGCTCAACGGAAATCGGGCGCGCTCCCGGCCGCGCGCTGCGCTGCCCGCTGCCCGCGCGGGCGGAGGCGCGGGCGGCTCCGTTCCGCGCGCCCGCCCGCGCCTCCGCCCGCGCGGGGACCCTCCCGATCTGCTATTCCCGGCGTATGGGCATCCTCCCGCTCGCCGAGCGACTCGCCAAGAGGGCGCTGAACCGATCCGGGGTGCAGAGCCGCTGGGTCGACACGTCGGTCTGCCGGCTGCACCTCTACGATGCTCCGGGCACGGGCCCGCTCCCGACCGTGGTCCTGCTCCACGGCATCGGCTCCTCGGCGCTCCCGTACGCGCCGGTGCTCCAGCGCCTGCGGCGGCGCGCCCGCCGCGTCATCGCCGCGGAGGCGCCGGGGCACGGGTGGAGCGCGACGCCCGCGTCGGCGTTCACGCCGGAGTGCCTCACCACCGCCATGAACGAGCTGCTCGACCGCGAGCTCGACGAGCCGGCCGTCGTCGTCGGCAACTCCCTCGGCGGCGCGGTCGCGGTGAGCTACGCCCTGAGCTCCCCGGACCGCGTGCGCGCGCTGGTGCTCGCGTCGCCGGCCGGCGCCTGCATGGAGCAGAGCGAGCTCGCGCAGCTGCTCGGCACGTTCAAGCTGCGGTCGCGGGCCGACGCGCACGCGTTCTTCGCGCGCCTCTACCACCGCGTGCCGTGGTTCACGCCGCTGGTCGCCGGCGACGTCGTGCGGATGTTCTCGCGCGAGACCATCGTCTCCTTCACGAGCTCGACCCGGTGCGATCACGCGTTCACGCCCGAGCAGCTGCGGTCCCTGTCGATGCCGATCCTGCTGATCTGGGGCCGCTCGGACCGCCTCATGCCGGGCGGCAACCTCGAGTACTACCGGCGGCACCTCCCGCCGCACGCGGAGATCGAGGAGCCCGAAGGCGTCGGCCACTGCCCGCACGTCGACGAGCCGCGCCGCTTCGCCGAGCGGGTCGCCGCGTTCGCGCGGGAGGCGCTCGCGAGGCCAGCGGGCGCCGGTGGGCCGGCGCCGGCGGCTCCCGGCGCGCCGCCCGCGTCAGGCGTCCTCGGGGAGCGCGCCGTGCCGCTTGAGCAGGGTACGGGTCAGGCTGTGACGTAGCGGCATGATCCGCTTGCTGTCGCTGCGCTCGCCGAGGAGCACGGTCGCGTAGACGTAGGTGTCCGCCCCGCGCTCGACGTAACCGACCAGCCAGCCGGTGGTCGATCGCTCGTCGACCTCCAGCCCCGTCTTGCCGCGCAGCGTGTAGGCCGGCGTCTGCTCCAGCACGATGAGCCGCTTCACGATGTCCAGGCTCCTCGCCGCGCAGGGCAACGTGCCGGCGTGGAGCCGCCGCAGGAAGTCGATCTGCTCGTGCGGCGAGATGCGGAGCCCTCCGGTCAGCCAGAACCTGTCGATGCCGCCCGAGATGTCGCGGTTGCCGTAGCCGAACGCGTCGAGGTGCGCCTTCATGCGCTCGGGCCCGATCCGGCGCGCGACCTCCTGGTAGAACCAGAAGACCGAGTGCTTCATCGCCGACGCGAGATCGTGATCGCGGCTCCAGTCGGGGATGCTGCGCTTCACGCCGTCCCACCGCAGCGAGAAGCGCTCATCCGGGATGACCCCGGTCTCCAGGCCGATGAGCGTGTTCGGGATCTTGAAGGTCGAGGCGGGGACGTACCGCGCCGCCGCGCGATCCGGGTTCACGACGCGGGTGACGCCCCGCGCGGCGTCGAGGAGGACGAACGCGCCGTCCACGCCCTCCGCGCGGAGGAGCGCCGCCCCGCCCTCGTCGACCTCGGTCCTCGCCGCGGGCGCCGCGGCGGCCGCGTCCGCCTCCGGCGCGGCCGCCGGCGCGCCCTGCCCCGGCGCGGCGGGCGGCGGCGTCGCCTCGCTGCCCGGCGGCGGCGGCGGAGGTGGCGCTGGCGGTGGCGGCGCCGTGGTGCAGGCGCTCGCCGCGGCGAGGAGCGCCGGGAGAGCGCAGCCGAGGAGGGGACGCGCGGCCGCGACGGCGCGCCGCGCGAGGCAGGAGGAAGGCAGAAAGAGCATGGCGCCCCCAACGCGGCCGCGCGCCGCGCTTATTCCCGCGCCGCCGCCATCTCGGGGGCGGCGGCCATCTCGGGGGCGGCGGCCGTCGCCGGCGCGCGCTCGCCCTCCGAGAAGTCGAGATCGATCCCCACGATCTTCATCAGCCGCAGCGCGTTCGCGCTCGTCACGACGCCGGGCTTCAGCTTGTAGTCGAAGGTCATCCGATCCTCGACCACGAGCTCCTCGAAGTGCATGTTGCGCACGCGGCCCGCGGTCTCCTGCTCCAGCACGGAGATCCCCATGTCGTGGGACGACACCGCGCCGATGGCCCCCCGCTCCACGATGTGCCTCACGACCGCCCTGGCGCCGATCTGGCGCTCGCGCGCGTTCGTTCCGTGGAGGATCTCGTCGAGCAGGAACAGCACCGGCTCGCCGCCGTTCACGCCGTCGACGACGCGCTTCAGGCGGGTCAGCTCGGCGTAGAAGTGCGAGACGCCTTGCTCGAGCGAGTCCTTGATCCGCATGCTCGTCCGGACGCGGACCGGCGACAGCGACAGCGACGACGCGCAGACCGGCGCGCCCGCGAGGGCGAGCACGGCGTTCACCCCGATCGCGCGCAGCAGCGTGCTCTTGCCCGACATGTTCGAGCCCGTCACGAGCAGCGCGGCGCCCGCGCCCTCCAGCGAGACGTCGTTCGTCACCCGGCGGTCGCGCGGCAGGAGCGGGTGGCCGAGCCCCGTCGCCGTGAAGCGCGGCTCGCCGTCCTTCACCTCGGGGTAGGCGTAGTCGGGGTTCTCGTGCGCGAACGTCCCGAGGCTCGCGAGCGCCTCGACATGCCCGAGCGTCCGCATCCACGCCTTGACGTGCCGGCCCGCGCGCAGCTTCCACCGCTCCAGGGCGAGCGCGCACCACACGTCCCAGAGCAGGAAGATGTCGGCGACGAGATGGATGAGCCCGCTGTGACGCAGGTCCGAGTAGCCCACCCGCGTCTCGAGCGCGGTCATCTCGCGCGAGGCGAGCGCCCCCGAGGGGCCGGCGAGCTCGGCCTTGAGCTCGCTCAGGAGCGCCGACGAGAACGCCTGCTGCTCGATGCGCGCGAGGAGCGGCCGGTACCGCGCGAACGGCGCCTCGCGCGACGACGCCGCGGTGAGGATCGGCTCGATCGCGGGCCGCAGGAGGAGCAGCACGAGGAGCTGGGCAGCGAACGGCAGGAGCCAGGCGTGGCGGAGCAGCCCGAGCTCTTCCGCCGGGACGATCTGCGGCGCCGCGAGCAGCGCGAGCGTCAGCGGCACGAGCACCTTCGCCGCGGTCAGGAGCGCGCTCGTCGGCAGGCCGCCGGCGCGCGCCTCGGCGCCGAGCAGCGACGGGGGCGCCTCGGCCCACGCGATCAGCGGCCCGGCCTCGCGGCCGCGCGCCCCCGCCTGGAGGCCCACCACGGCGAGATCCTCCCGGAACGCGCCGAGGCCGGCGAGCTCGCGCACCGCCTCCTGCCGCGCCGCCACGCCGGCCGCGGGAGAGGGCTCCGTGAGCCAGGCCGCGAGCGTGGCCTCGCCCTCGCCGGTCTGGGCCACGTCGAGCAGCTGGAACAGCGACGCCTGCCCGAACACGTCGAGATCGCCTGCATAATCGTGGTCCGGCGCGCCGAAGCGGTCGCCCCGCTCGGGGAAATCGGCGAAATCGCCGGCGACGCGCCGCTTGCCGCGCACGTAGAGGCCGATGCGCTGCTCGAGCTCCGTCATCCGGGTGACGAGGCGCGCGTGCGCCACGAGCAGCCCGAGGAACACCGCGGTCACCGCCCCGGCGGCGTACGCGACCCACCGCGGCACGTCGCCGAAGAGCGCGTACCCCCCGGCCACGGCCGCGGCCACGAACGAGGCCCCGCGCAGCAGCGAGAACGTCCTCGACCGGCGCTCGAGCGCGCCGGCCTCGGCGCGCAGGGCGACCAGGCGATCGTCATAGGCGGACAGGACGCCCTGCGCGACGGCGTTGGGGGACGGCTGCTCGACGGCGTTGGGGGGCGGCTCCACGGGGCGCTGTCCATAGGCCACCGCCGGCCGTGCATCCAGCGGCAGGGGAGGGCCCCCGCACGAAGGCCACGAAAGCTTTGAAGCGTCCTGCCTGGCTGCTCGTACAATGGCGCCATGGACCAGAACCTGCTGGAGCGCCTCAAGGCGTACACCGTCGTCGTCGCCGACACCGGCGACATCAACTCGATCGAGAAGTTCCGCCCGCAAGACGCGACGACGAACCCGTCGCTCATCACCGCGGCCGCCCAGATGTCCGAGTACACCGACATCGTGAGCGGCGCGCTCGCCTGGGCACAGAAGGAGGCGGGCCAGGGCAAGGAGCCGGGCGACGCCGTGAGCCTCGCCTTCGACCGGCTCGCCGTCGATTTCGGCTTGCGCATCCTGAAGATCATCCCCGGCCGCGTCTCGACCGAGGTCGACGCGCGCCTCTCCTACGACACCCAGGCGACCCTCGAGAAGGGCCGGCGCATCGTGCGCCTCTACGAGGAAGCCGGCGTCTCGCGCGAGCGCGTCCTCATCAAGATCGCCTCGACGTGGGAGGGCATCCGCGCCGCGGAGGTCCTCGAGAAGGAGGGCATCCACTGCAACCTCACGCTGCTCTTCGGGCTGCACCAGGCGATCGCGTGCGCCGAGGCGGGCGTGACGCTCATCTCGCCGTTCGTCGGGCGCATCCTCGACTGGTACCTGAAGGACACGGGCCGCGCGAGCTACGCGCCCGCCGAGGACCCCGGGGTCGTCTCGGTCACGAAGATCTACAACTACTACAAGAAGCACGGCTACAAGACCGAGGTGATGGGGGCGAGCTTCCGCAACCTCGACGAGATCAAGGAGCTCGCCGGCTGCGATCTCCTGACGATCTCGCCGAAGCTGCTCGCCGAGCTCGCCTCCGGGCGCGGCGAGCTGCCGCGGAAGCTCGACCCGGACGCGGCGCGCGCCATGCACATCGAGAAGATCACGGTGGATGAGGCGACGTTCCGCGCGATGCACAGCGCGGACCGGATGGCGAACGACAAGCTCAGCGAGGGCATCGACGGCTTCGCGAAGGCGCTCGCCGCGCTCGAGGTCCTGCTCCGCGAGCGCCTGCAGAGGGGGGCTGCCTCCTAGCGCCGGCGGCGCGAGCGCGGCCCGCGGGGCGAAGCGTCGAGGAGACGCGACCCCGCGGCCCGGCTGGCCCGATGGACGGCGGCGCGGGAAGAAGGCGGAGGGCTGGCTTGCGCGCGGGCCTCCCGGTCTTCTAGGATTCGCGCAGCTGGATGGCACACGGGTCGCAACACGGGTCGCATTGGATCATTCGCACCGCGGCGGGTCCAATGCGTTCCTCCGAGGAGGCTCGGCGTGGAGCCGTCCCTTCCGTCATGGCAACGAGGAGGCGACGTTGAAGCTCACGTCACAGGATTACTGGGAGAACCATTGGAAGGGCTACGCCGGGGCCGAGGACATGGGCGGCGGCTGCGAGCTCTACGACGACATCGCTCCCTTCCTGCCGCGCGGAGAAGGTTTGTCGTTCCTCGAGATCGGGTGTGCGCCGGGCCGCATCCTCGCCGATTTCTGCGGGCGCCTCGGGTTCACGGCCCACGGCCTCGACTACGCCTGCGACCCGGCCGTCGTCGCAGACGAGCTCACGAAGCGCGGCGTCAAGGTCGGCAAGATCGAGAAGGGGGACTTCTTCTCCTGGAAGCCCGAGGAAAAGTTCGATATTGTAGCTTCCTTCGGGTTCATCGAGCACTTCGACGACGCGGGGTCGGTCGTGGATCGGCACTTCGAGATGGTGAAGCCGGGAGGCACCGTGGTGGTGGCCATGCCGAATTTTGCCGGCGGGCAGAGGGCGCTCCACTGGCTGTTCGATCGCAAGAACCTGAACGGCCACAACACCCGCATCATGAACGTGCCGTTCCTCGAGGCCGCCGCCCGGCGCAACGGCGCCGAGATCGTCCAGGCCCGTTACACGGGCGGCCACTTCGATTTCTGGCTGGACGACGAGGCGCCGCTCCTGGCGCGGCGTGTCATCTGGAAGCTCGTCCCGCCGCTCCAGGCGCTCGCGCGCCGGGTGGTCCCGGGCGAGACGAACCCCTGGTTTTCCCCCTACCTGGTCGCCATCTACAGGGCGCCCATGCGGTCCGCAGGAACGCCCGACGCTTGATCCTTCCCCGATGAGCGATCCCAGTCCGAACGTCATATCGCCGCCAGCTGTCCGGGACGCAGGCGCCGACCGCCGCTTCCGCGAGTGCGCCCAGCGCTACGGCTGGGATCCGGACGACACCTTCGTGGGGGGGTATGTCGACTGGGAGTGGCGGCACAGCCGCCACGCCTACGACGATCTCTTCACCTCGGTCCGCGGCAAGAAGGTGCTCGAGTTCGGCTGCCACCTGGGCGGGACGTCGGTCGTCCTCGCGACCCTGGGCGCGGACGTGACGGCGATCGATGTCGACCCCACGTACGTCGAGCTGACCCAGCTGAACGCCGAGCGCCACGGGGTGTCGGACAGGGTGCGCGTCCTTCACGTCCCCGACACGACCGCGCTTCCGTTCGCGAACGAGGAGTTCGAGCTCGTCTCCTGCAACAGCGTGCTCGAGTACGTCCCGCCCGGGCTCCTGCCCGCCGTCCAGCGCGAGATCGACCGGGTGGTCGCGCCGTGGGGGTTCATCGTCATCCTGGGCACGAGCAACCGCCTCTGGCCGGTCGAGCTCCACAGCCGCCGCGTCCTGATGAACTACGTGCCTCGCCCGCTGCGCCCGCTGTTCCCGGGCAGGTCGATCTACAGCGTATTCCCCTGGCAGCTCCGGCGCGGGTTCGGCGACTATGCGGATATCTCGCAGCAGGATCGAGGCCGGTTGATCGTCGACCTGAAGGCCAAGATGGGCATGTCCGGGCCGCGGCTCAGGGCCTTCTCCGCGGCGAACCGGCTGCTCGGCCCGCTCGGGATGCACGTGGGCTTCGTGGCCCCGACGATCACGATGGTGCTTCAGAAGCGTGGTGAGGGAGGAGCAGGCGATGGCTGACGGGAGGACGCGGGTATACATTACCGTGGACGTGGAGTGCGCCGAAGAGCGCATCACGGGCGACGCCAAATCTCCCGCGATGGGCTACGACCTCCGCATCTGGGGCCGCTTCGTCAACCAGCGCGAGCCGCTCGGCATCGAGCTCATCATGCGCGAGCTCGAGGCGTGCGGTCAGCGCGGGACGTTCTTCGTCGAGGCGATCGGCTCGTACAGCTTCGGGATGGACGGGCTCAAGAACGTGTGCCAGGCGCTGCACAGCCGGGGCCACGACGTGCAGCTGCACGTGCACCCCGTGCAGCGGCGCGCCGACTGGCACACCCGGGGCGAGGCCCGCGTCTCGGACGACATCGCCGACTATCCGGTCGAGGAGCAGGCGCGGCTGCTGCTCGAGGGGCGCGACCTGCTCGTGCGCGCGGGCGTCCCGGCGAGCGAGCTGCTCGGCTACCGCGCCGGCAACTTCGGCGCGAGCAACGACACCTGGCGCGCGATGAAGCAGGCGGGGCTCGTGCTGAGCAGCAACTACAACCCCTGTTACTTCAACAAGAACTGCAAGATGCAGTATCCCGGCGCGCGGCTCGGCCTCTTCGAGACGCCCGAGCCGGGGGTGTACGAGCTGCCGGTCACGAACTTCATCGAGCCGACGAAGCGCTTCAGGCACCTTCAGATCACGGCGGTGACGCTCGACGAGATCAAGCACTGTCTCCTCCGCTACCGCGCGCTCGGGGTCAAGGAGGTCACGCTGGTGACCCACTCGTTCGAGTTCTACTTCCTCGACTCGGCGGAGGCGCGCCGCGGCTACCTGAACCGGCTCAACATGGAGCGGCTCCGCGGGCTCTGCCGCTTCCTCCAGGAGAACTCGAAGGATTTCGAGGTCGACACCGTGGGCGCCCTCGCGCGCCGGCTCGCGGACGCGGCGCCCGAGGCGCCCAGCGCTGACGACAGCGCGCCTCCCTCGCTGCAGTTCCCCCACTCCAACGCCATTCACCACGCCCGCCGCGTCGTCGAGCAGGCGTACAAGCGCGTCGCGCAGCGCTTCACGTTCGGCTAGGCCGGCCTGTCCGGGGGTCTGGCCAGCCGGCGCAGGGACATCCTCGCCCCGCGCCGCCTCGGGCCGCCTCCGCAAAGCGCGGCCGGCCGGCGCATTATTGGCGCCGCCTGCTGCGTCGGCGGTCCTCCGGCGGCGCTCCGGTGCTAAGTAGCGCGCATGCGGCTCATCGGACAGATCCACGTTTCGCTCAAGGGCAGCCTCATCCAGCGCGACCCCACCCTGTGGGAGAAGCTGAAGCGCGGCCTCGGCGCCAGGGTGGACCTCGACACGGATCGCATGCGCGTCGAGCTGGAGGCCACCGCCGTGATCGACCAGGTGCGGCGGGCGCTCGTCCAGCTCGGGATCGGCAACGCCCTCTCGCTGGTCATCGACGATACCGTCATCTTCCAGGACACCGACGGGAAGCCGGACGATCTCCCCGATCTCGTGCTCGCGCTGTCCGAGCACTCCGCCGTGTTCGGGCGCGGCTTCAGCGAGCTCAAATTCGCCGCCGAGCACGAGGAGGCGGGGCTGCACCTCGTCATCGAGACGCGCGCCCGCACCGAGCACGCCGAGGACGAGCCGGCGGGGATCGTGTCCGTCGGCGGGCGCGTGCGGGATCTCGAGCCGCGCGCCGGCGAGTCCGCGGAGGACTACCGCCGCCGCGTCGAGCCCCTCGCGAAGGACCCGGCGCTGTTCGAGGCGGCGCGGATGCAGTTCGAGTCCTTCGTCGGGCGGCTCGAGGGCGCCCTGAAGACGTCGATTCCGGAGGCGCGCGTCGAGCAGCGCCACGCCGAGGCGCGCGTCGTGCACGCGCCCCAGGGCGACGGCGCGGCTGCCGGAGGGCAACCGGCGAACCCCACGCACCCCGCCTACGACCCGTTCGTGGCCTATTACCCTCCCAGCCCGCTCGGCATGATGCTGGACGTGATGCTCATCTCCTCGTTCATGCACATGATGTCGCCTCCTCACGTGCTCTTCGTGAGCCCGGCGGGCACGCCGCTCGGCACGGCGCAGGAGGCCGCCGCGGATCCTGGCCTCTTGAACAACGCCGATCGCGGCGGCGACGACCCGGGCGCCGGCGACGAGGGCGACGGGCCGGACGGCGGCGATCCGTGGGGCGACGACGGTGGCGGGCTCGATGACGGCGGTGGGCTCGACGGCGATTTCGGCGATTGAGCCGCTCGCGCCGGGCCTGCGGCCGAGCGAGCTCGTCCTGCATGGACGGCGAATGGCAGTCATGGTACTGCCCATTACGGCCGTGACCGGCGCTGGCATGGAGTACCTCTCGCGCCGGCGCGCTGAAGGTCGCGCGCGCCGAAACCTGAACTGGAGAGCGCGATGAAGAAGAGCGAGGCGGCGCTACAGAAGCAGCCGCAGGCGGCGGGCGGGGGAGATCCGGAGATCGCCCGCGAGGTCCGCACCATCATTGCAGAGCGATGTGGGATGAGCGTCGACGCCGTGACTCCCGACCTGTCTCTCGAGAACGGTGTCGGCGTGGATTCGCTGGCGCTCATCGAGGTCAACGTCGCATTGGAGGAGCGATTCCAGATCGTGGCGCCCGATTTCGCGGCGCCCGATCAGGCGCAGATCAGCACGGTCGGGGACGTGATCGCCTTTGTCGAGGCGCAGCTCGCGGCGCGGGGCGGCCGGGGAGGGGCGCCGTGATCGCGCCGCGCACGCGCGCCGAGCGCGAGGCCGCCTCCCGGACGCCCGAGGAGCAGCGGGAGCACGAGCGGCGCGAGGTCGCCGCCCATTACCAGAACGACCCGGAGATCTTCTCCATGGTCCTCGACAGCCGCCTGGCCTATGCGACGGGCATCTTCCTCGATCCCGGGGAGAGCCTCGAGGCGGCGCAGGAGCGGAAGTACGACTGGGTCCGCCGCGAGCTCGACATCCACCCCGGCGAGCGCGTCCTCGACGTGGGGTGCGGCTGGGGCTCGAACCTCATCTATCTTGCCGAGCACACCGGCGGGAGCTTCCAGGGCGTCACGCTGAGCGACAAGCAGCGGCAGGAGGCGCTCCGCCGCGCCGACCGGGTGGGCGTCGCCTCGCGGGTCCGCATCGACCTCGCCCATATCGAGGACGTCGACCTCGAGCCCGAGTCGCTCGACGCCGTCCTCTTCGTGGGCAGCATCGTGCACATGCACAACCGCGAGCGGATCCACAAGAAGATCGCCGCCGCGCTGCGCCCGGGCGGCAGGCTGCTCATCTCCGACTGCTATTTCCCGGCGCGCGCCCGCGGCGACCGGGAGAGCGCTGCCACGCAGTACATCTTCGTCCAGGCGCTCGGCTATTGCCGCCTGATCTCGCTCGCCGAGGAGCTCGGAATGATCGAGCAGGCCGGCCTCGATGTCCGGCGCGTCGAGGATCTCACGAGCTCGTACGTGCACACGGTCGCCCGATGGATCGACAACGTGCGCTCGAACCGCGCCCGGATCGACGCGCGCGCGCCCGGCTTCTCGCGGCTGCTCCAGACGTACATGACCGTGGGCCGGCTCTCGTTCGCGCGGCGCACCGCGCTCGAGTACATGATCGTGGCGACGAAGGCCGGCGGCCGCGAGCGCCTCGGCGTCGCGCCCTCTCCCGAGCCGGGGCGCGCGCCGTGAGCCGCGCGCTCGCTGCGCGGACGGTCGCTGGCCTGCTCAGGGCGCGGGCCGAGGCGACGCCGGAGCGGTTCGGCTTCTACCACAAGCAGCAGGGCGAGTTCGTCGGCTGGTCGTGGGCGGAGTACTGGCGCCGCGCGTGCGCGGCGGCCTCGGGGCTGCTCGCCGCGGGGGTTCGCCCGGGCGACCGCGTGCTCCTGCTCGTGACGGACGTCGAGGTGGCGGTGCCGTGCCTCTTCGGCGTCTGGGTGCTCGGCGCGGTGCCGATCCAGGTCGGGGTGCCTTACCGGCTCACCGACGTCGCGGCGTTCCTCGGCGAGCTCCGGCGGACGGCCGCCCGCGTCGGCGCGCGCGCGCTCGTTGTCTCGTCCGCGCTGCTCGGCTTTGCGCAGGGCGAGGGCGGCGCGGACGACCTCCTGCTGCTCGCCGCCGAGCCGCTGCTCGACGCGCCCCTCGCCGCCTCGCTGCCGGATCCGGAGCGCGCGCCCGGCCCGGCGCTCATCCAGCTCACGAGCGGCAGCACCGGGCATCCGCGCGGCGTGGTCATCCCGCACGAGCGGCTCATGCTGCACCTCGACGCGATGAGCCAGCGCCTCCCGGTGCGCGGCGACGGGGCGGGGGGCGTCTCGTGGCTGCCGCTCCACCACGACATGGGGCTGGTCGGCGGGCTGCTCTTCCCGCTCTTCAACGACTTTCCCGTGCACATGCTCTCGCCGCTCGAGTTCCGGACGCGGCCGTTCTCGTGGCTCTCGGAGATGTCGAGCATCCGGGGCGCCATCTCGCTGGGGCCGCCGAGCGCCTATTCCATCTGCATCGGGCTCGCCCGTCGCGCCGTCGAGGCGGGGCTCGACCTCGGCGCGTGGCGGTGCGCGATGGTCGGCGCCGAGCCGATCTCCCCCGCCTTGCTCCGCCGCTTCGCCGAGGCGTTCGCGCCCTGCGGCTTCCGCATCGAGGCGTTCTTCCCTGTCTACGGGCTGGCCGAGGCGACGGTCGCCGTGACCTTCCCCGAGCTGCTCGCCGCGCCGCGCGTCCTCACGGTGGATCGCGGCCTGCTCGAGCGCGAGGGCCGGGTCGAGGAGGCCGCGCCGGGACCTCTGTCGCTGGAGCTCGTCGGCCTCGGCAGGCCGATCCCGCACACCGAGCTCCGGATCGTGGACGCCGGGCAGAGCCCCGTCCCGGAGCGCGCGGTGGGGGAGATCGAGGTGCGCTCGGAGACCGTGATGGAGGGGTATTTCAACGACCCCGAGGCGACGGCCGAGGCGCTCGTGGGCGGGTGGCTGCGCACGGGCGATCTCGGGTTCGTCGATCGCGGAACGCTGTTCGTCACCGGCCGGAAGAAGGAGGTGATCATCAAGGGCGGGCACACGATGATCCCCGCCGTGATCGAGGAGATCGCGTCCCGGGTCGACGGCATCCGGGCCGGATGCGTGGTCGCGGTGGGGATTTTCCTCGAGGAGCGCCAGACCGAGGCGGTCTATGTGGTCGCCGAGACGCGCGCCGAGGTCGCCGAGCACGCCGGCCTCACCGAGCGCGTGCGCGAGGCGCTGCGGGCGAACGGCGTCACCATCGACCAGGTCGTCCTGCTCCCGCCGGGCGAGCTGCCCAAGACGACGAGCGGCAAGCTGCGACGCCGCGAGGTGGCGGAGCGGCTGCGCGCGGGGGCGTCCCGGCCGGCGTAGCCTCGCGCGCCAGCGATTCCGGAACGAGCTCCCCGTTTGCCATTCAATCGTTCTCCGAGGTCCTGTCCGTGCGTCTCAACGCCGGACAGATCTGCCGCCGCCAGGCCGATTTCGCGAGCGCAGCTGTGCTGCGCGCGATAGATCCCGGAACCGCTCTCCGGAGCACAACCGAACGGGGCCGTCCATGTTGAGTCGCCCGAGAGAACACAAGTCGACCTGTCCTGCCCCCCTTTCGCCCGAGGCGCGCGCGTGGGAGCTCGAGCAGCTCCGGGCGCTCGGCCTCGAGGACGACGACTGGAGCTCGGACGACCAGTGCCCCTTCTGTGCGGGGCGGCCTCTGACCGGGGAGAGCAAGCCAGAGCACGAGTGAGCGAGGGAGGGAGCGCGCCCTCGGCGGACGCGCGCCTCCTGCCGGGTCCAGGTCACCGGGGCGAGCGCCCGGGGACCCGTGCGCGGATCACTCCGCGATCTTCGCCTTCACCCACTTGCCCGACTCGGTGAGGTCGTTGTCCGTCCAGTTGCCCATGGGGTTGGCATTGGGCTTGAGGGCGGAGCACGCCTCCGCCTTGTCGCCCAGCGACCAGTTGGCCCAGCTGATGTTGTGCGCGTCCAGGAAGTCGAGCCAGGTCCCCGCCTGCGCGAAATCGAGCGCGCCGTTGCCGTTGGCCTCGCAGGTCCCCCACTCGGTCACGAACAGCGCCAGCCCTTTGTCGATCGCCCGCTGGGCCTTTTCGCGCAGAGCTTCCCTGTGCGTCGTGGCGTAGAAGTGCAGGGTGTACGCCACGTTCGGGTCGTTGACGGGGTTGTCGGCGGCGATGTCCACGTCCTGCGACCAGTTCGGCGAGCCGACGATGACGAGGTTGTTGGCGCCCTGGGCGCGGATGTCGCCGATCACCGTCTCGGCGTACGACTTCACGGTGCCCCAGTTGTGCGAGTTGAGCGGCTCGTTGAAGACCTCGAAGATCACGTTGGGCACGTTCTTGTAGGTCTGCGCGACCTCGCGGAAGTAGCTTCTGGCCTGCTCCAGGTGTTGCTCCGCGTTGTGATCGTGCCAGTCGAGGATCACGTAGAGGCCCTTCGCGATCGCCGCGTCGGCGATGACCTTCGCCTTCTCCTTCTCGGGTCCCGCGTTCGCGAGGTAGCCCTCCCGCCCCTCGATGCCCATCGCCGCGCGGATGACGGTCGCGTTCCAGTTGTCTGCGACCGAGTTGACGACGCTCGCGTTGTAGTAGTTGCTCCACTGGCTCCAGAACAGGCTCATGCCTTTGAGCTGGACCGGGACCCCGTGCTCACCGACGATGTTGCCGTCCTTCACCTTGAGCTGGCCGTGACGCTCGACCGGCGTTCCGTCCGTGGGCACCACCCCGGAGCCCGTGCTCGTCGTCGCCGAGGTCGCCCCGGTCCCCGTCGTGGTCGAGCTCGTGGAGGAGGCCGAGGTCCCGGTGGTCGCCGAGGTCCCGGTGGTCGCCGAGGTCGCCGAGGTCGCCGAGGTCCCCGTCGTCGCGTCACCGCCGCCGCCGCCGGCGCCGCCGGCGCCGCCCGCGCCGTCGTTCGTCGACGCGTCACCGCAGCCGACCAGCACGGCTGCTTGCAACGCAACCGCTGCAAGACCGAATGACCACTTCGACCTGCCAAGCACACCGCGAAGCGAAACGCTCTTCATCATGTCCTCCAAGGGAAGTCACCGTATGGCGCGGCATTAAAAGGGCAGCCCAGCGCCATGGCAAGCCCTCCGCGAGATAAAAGTAAATAGTAAAGACTGGGTCTGGTGATGTGATCCAGGGTACAATGCTGCCGCGTGCAACTCTCGAGGGCGGGCCGCCGTCAGCCACCAGCGAGGGCGTGAGGCGAAGCCTTCACGGGCGCCGATGTGCCCGAGCGGCGGTGTGCAAGCAATTGAAATTTTCCGCAAGATACATGCCAGTCCGCTGGACCCACGGCTCGGTCGCCGCCGCCCCTCGTCTATGGCCTGCGCGAGCTGTCATCCCCGCGTAGATCCACGCAGGCTACGGTGCTCCCCTCGGTGGTCGGGCGACCACCCTGGTCAACCGCCCATCCATGCGCAGGGCGTCAAGAGAGCCGTCACCTCGGCACGGGCACAGGCGGCGGCTCGTCGTCCGGCGTGATGCAGGCCGACAGGTCGAACAGCATGAAGAGCAGCGCCTTCTCCTGGGCCGTCAGCCCATGGATCTCCCCGTTGCGGTCCTCGCAGCCGCTCGGGAACGGCGCCCCGGCGACGTCGCTCGCCGCCACGTGGATGTCCGTGTACACGAACCGGCCGCACTGCTGTTCTTCCGGGGCGCCGATCGGCGTGTTGAACGTGAAGTACTTCACCCCCGCACGCGCGTCGAACGCCGGGTCGGCGTTGTTGTAGAGCCACCGCGTCGCGATCTCCTCGTTCACCGAGTTGACCCAGTGCTGCGGATCGTTGATCTCGATCTGTCCGGGCACGGCCGACGCCTCCACGGTGACGAGCCAGTCCCGGAGCGCCACGCCCTTCGGAAACGTGGTGTCCACCAGCACGGGGAGCCCGTTGTCGGGGTCGCTCTCCTCGTTCCATTCTGCCGTGTCCGGGAACCGCTCCGGCCCGAGCCGCAGCCAGGTGTTGTGCCAGTGCGACGCGAACACGCGACCTCCCGTGGAGGCGTAGTCGAACATCGCCCGCCGCGCCGTCGCCGGCTTGTCCGCCACGAACGCCGACCCTTCGCACGACAGGATCACCATGTCGTACCGCTGCAGGTTGTCGAGCGAGCTCCAGAACTCCCGCGCAGGGGAGAAGGCCGCGCCGCCGTTCAGCCCGTCGCGGAACCGGCTCGTCGCGCTGTCGCCCTCGATGGCGCGCCCGACGAACAGGTTCACCCGCCCGTCGCCCGTCTCGGGCGTGAACTCCGACGCATCGATACCCATCTTGTAGAGGAGGCACTCCAGCACGTCCATGCCGCCGGTCGTCAGCGCGATCCTCGGGAGATGGCCCTCCGACTTGCTGCGCGGCAGCCGGATCTCCCTGTCCACGGTCGGGTTGTCGACGCACGCCTCGACCCTCGGCAGCGTGATCTGGCGCCGCCATTTGCCGAGCTGGATGACCAGCGGGATGTCCTCGCCGACCGGCACGTCCTCCAGCACGAACCGCCCCTTCGTGTCCGTCAGCGCGGTCGCGATCGGATCTCCCGAGAGCGTCACGTTGCACTGATCGCAGCTCGCCCCGTCGGCGATCGGATCGAGCTCCCTGTTCGGGACATAAACGATCACGTTGTACAGCGGGACATTGCCCGCGGGCTCGTACACGGTGCCACTCACGGTGGTCTTGCCGCCGGCCGGACAGGCGACCTGCTGGCATTCGAGCCCCTCGCACCCGCCGCTCCCGACGCCGGAGCCGCCGCTCCCCGCCAGGAATGGGGCCCCCCCGAAGCCGCCCCCTGCGCCCTGGCCGCCGCTGCCGCCGCTGCCGCCGCTGCCGCCGCTGCCGCCGCCGGACGTGCTCGCGCTCGTCCCGCCGGGATCGCCGCATGAGCACCCGGCAATCGCGGCCGGCGCCATCGCCGCCGCGGCCAGGAGCCATCCGGCGCTGCTATGCAATTTCACCATTCGACACCTCCGGGCGCGGAGGCGCGAGGGTGCCCCGCTCTGCCCATTCCGAGAGTAATCGAGACGAGGGGAGCCGGGAAGGGACAACCCTGCAAGGAGGCGAGCGCAGACACGTTTTGCTGTCTCGCCTCGAGATCGTCTTTCCTCACGTCGCCGCGAGAGCGCGGCGCCGAGCCGTCCGGCGCCTCGACCGCCGCTCGGCCGCTGCGACCCGAGCGGATCGTGAGGAGAGGGGCGACAGCGGCCCCCGCCGCCGTCCCGTGGACCACAGCGCCACGCGGCGGCGGCGCGACGACCCGATGACCGCGCCCCGTCCTCGCTGCCGGCGCGGCGGACTGCGCCGGGGCCGGCGTCCATCCGGCCGTGTTCCGCCATGGCGAGGTGCACCCCGGCAGAGTAGGATGCGGCGCTTTGCAATCGGTCCTTCCTGCTCCTTCTCTCGCTCGCCCCCGCCTGCTCGAGATCACCTGGCCCATCTTCAGCGAGCACCTGCTGCACATGCTCGTCGGGGTGTTCGGCGTGTGGCTGGTCAGCCGCCTCTCGGATGAAGCCGCCGCGGCGTACGGGCTGTCCAACCAGATCATGTTGACCTTCATGATCACCTTTCGCTTCGTCAGCGTCGGCGCGAGCGTGGTGGTCACTCAGTACCTCGGCGCGCGCGACCGCGCCGGCGCCGAGCAGGTCGCGCGGGCGTCGCTCGCCGCCAACCTGTGGCTCGGGGTCTTCAGCTGCGCCGTCATCGCGATCGGCGCGCGGCCCCTGCTCGAGCTGATGCGCCTGCCGCCCTCCCTGTTCCCGATCGCGCAGCCGTATCTGATCGCGGTCGGCGTGATGCTGGCGTTCGACGCGGTGAACTTCTCGCTCGGCGCGGTGCTGCGCGCGCACACGTACACCCGCGACACGCTGCGCCTCATCATCGTCATGTACGTCATCCAGCTCTCGCTCAGCCTGCCGCTCATGTTCGGTGTCGCCGGGTGGCCTGGGTTCGGCATGAACGGGCTCGCGCTCGCCGCGGTGATCGCGCGCGCGTGCTCCTTCTGGATGCACCGACAGCTGTGGATCGCGCGCCTCCGGATCCGCCCGACCTTCGAGGACTTCTGGCGCATCCGCCCCGATCGCCTCCGCGAGATGCTGCACATCGGCCTGCCGGGGGCGGGCGAGAACGTGGTCTATCGCATCAGCTTCATGATCATCCTCGCCATGGTCGCCAACATGGGGCAGACGGCGCTCACCACGCATACGTACACGATGCAGATCGTGCACTTCCTGCTCCTGTTCGGCCTGGCGCTCGGCTTCGGGACCGAGATCGTGGTCGGGCACCACATCGGCGCCGGCGAGCTGATCGGCGCCGATCGCCAGGTGCGCGGCGGCCTGTTGGTCGGGTTCTGCGTGTGCGTGGCCCTGGTGCTCGCGATCGCGCTGATCGGCCCCCACCTGCTCGGCCTGTTCACGAGCGATCCGGAGGTGATCGCCACCGGCTCCAAGCTGCTCTGGCTCACCCTCCTTGTCGAGCCGGGCCGCACGATCAACCTGGTCGTCATCAACGGCCTCCGCGCCGCCGGCGACGCGCGCTTCCCGGTCGCGTTCGGCGTCTTCTCGATGTTCGCCGTGGCCGTCGGGCTGTCCTGGCTGCTCGGCGTCTACCTCGGCTGGGGGCTCGTCGGCGTCTGGGTGGCCTACGGCGCCGACGAGTGGATCCGCGGACTCGCCATGTCCGCGCGCTGGCACTTCCGCGGCTGGGTGCCCCACGCGCGGCGCACCCGCCGTCGCGTGCGGCTCCACAGCCGCCCGGGGTGATAGCCGGTCGAGCGACGCCAAGCCCGTCTCCGCTTCGAAGTGGCATGTCCATTGCTCCACCTCGTCATCGAAGGAGAGCCCCGGGCGCGCGGGCGCTCCCGCCCCGCGCCTGGTCGCACGGTATCGGGAGCGTGTTCAGATAGGACCACTACCCACCTTCTCGGTCACCGCCATGCAGAGCGCGGCCACGCCGCGCCTCGGCACGGTGACGAGCTTGTCGCGGAACGCGGCGCGCTGGTCGGTGTAGAGCTTCGAGACCTTGTGCGAGAGGATCGTCGAGCTCCAGACCGCGACAACGTCGGCCCAGCGGAGATCGGCGTCGGCCTTCGTCGCGTTGCGGTGGCCCTCGCCGTCCACGATGCGGATGTCGACCTCGCCCGCGAGCAGCTGCCGCAGGTCCTCGGCCGTGCCCGGCCCCCCGCCGACCACGAGCAGCCTCCGGAGCCCCCGCGCATGGAACGCCCCGATCATCGTGAGCGCCGCCCGCTTGTTCGCGGAGCTGCCACACAGGTCGCAAACTGCGTTGGCGCCGACCTCGACCACGCGGACCCCCGCCTTCGCGGGGAGCTTCGCGCACTCGGCGCAGCGGCGCTCGACCGGCTCCGGCGCCGGCGCCGGCGGCGGCGGCCGGGCGAGCGCCTGCTGCGCCCGCTCCACCATCTCCGGGGGGAGGAAGTCCGCCGGATGCCGGATGTCGGCCGCAGGCGCTTGATCCGCGAGCCAGACGAGCAGCTCTGTTTCAGAAATGTTTAGAGATTTTGCGAGGTTGCGCACACGAACGGATCGCGCCATTTCGCCGCGACTGTGACATGGGCGGGGCGGTGGCGCCCTGTCCTATCGCGCGGGGCGGTCGCGGGCTCGCCCCGGTCGGTGAGGCGCGGCACTTCTCAGTCGAGGGCGGCGGCGCGGCGGAGCCCGTGGCGCTGGAGGAGGCGGTGGAGGTACATCCGGTCGAGCCCCGCCTTGCGCGCGGCGCGGCTCACGTTGCCGTTCGACCAGTCGAGCAGCGCGGCGAGGTAGTCCCGCTCGAACCCGTTGATGATGGCCTCCTTCGCCTCCTTGAAGGGCATCTCGATGTTCGCGGCCGGCGCCTCGCGCGCGGCGCCCGGCGGCGTGGAGCCCGGCGGCGTGGAGCTGCGCTCGGACGGCGCCGTCGCCCCCATGGCGGCGCCCTCGCCGAGCACGACGCGGCGCTCGACGTAGTTCCTCAGCTCCCGCACGTTGCCGGGCCAGTCGTAGCGCTTCATCTCCTCGATGATCTCGGGCGAAAAGAGGCTCACCTTGTCGGCGGCGCCGAGCTCGTTCAGAAAGCTGTGGACGAGGAGGCCGATGTCCTCCTTGCGCTCCCGGAGCGGCGGGACGCGCACGGTGAGCACCGAGAGGCGGTAATAGAGGTCCTCGCGGAATCGACCGCTGTTCACCTCTCGCTCGAGGCGCCGGTTGGTGGCGGCGATCACCCGGATATCGACCTTGCGCACCCGGCTCTCGCCGAGCCTGCGCACCTCGCGCGAGGCGAGGGCGCGGAGCAGCTTCGGCTGCATCTCCAGCGGCAGCTCGCCGATCTCGTCGAGGAAGACGGTGCCGCCGTCGGCCTCCTCGAAGGCGCCGGCGCGGTCGCGCGAGGCGCCCGTGAACGAGCCGCGCACGTGGCCGAACAGCTCGCTCTCGATGAGGCTCGGCGAGATGGCGCCGCAGTCGACGATGACGAGCGGCTTGTCGGCGCGGGCGCCGCGCTGGACGAGCTCGGTGGCGATGACCTCCTTGCCCGTGCCGTTCTCGCCCTCGATGAGCACGTCGGGCGCGCTCTTCGCCACGCGATCGAGGACGTGGAACAGGCGCCGCATGGGGACCGACACGCCCTGGAGCGCGCCGAAGCTGACGGCGCGCGCGAGCTCGGTCTCGGCGACGGCGTCGGCGTCGCGGATGCGCACGACCGACTCGCCGAGCTCGATGCGGCACTCCGGCAGGAGCGCGTCGGCGTCCCGCACGCGGACGCCGGCGATGGTGGTCCCGTTGAGCGAGCCGACGTCCGTCAGCCGGAACGTCGACTTCACGCGCTCGAGGATGCAGTGGAAGCGCGAGACGGCGCGGTCGGCGAGGACGAGATCGTTGCTCTGGTGGGAGCCGATGCGGATGAAGTCGCCGTCGAGCACCATCGCCCGGCTCGCGGGCTTGCCCGCCTCGCGCTCGACGCACAGCTCGATGCGGGGCACCGCCACCACCTCGGCCTTCATGCGGGGCTCGGTGGCGGCCGCGAGGCTGGTCGGGCCGGGGTCGTCGGGCGTGGCGGGGGGACGCGACATGCGCGCCATCTTACGCGGGAGCCCGCGGTCGTTCCAGGTGGCCTTGCTGACGCTTCACGGCGAGGCGCCGCCGCCCGAGGCCTTGAGCCACACGACGGTCGCGCCCCACCCGCCGCGCGAGGCCGGGGCGTCGCGGAAGCCGTCGACGGCGGGGTGGCGCGAGAGGACGCCCTGCACGATGCGGCGCTGCACGCCCTTGCCGCGGCCGTGGATGATCCGCACCTCGCGGAAGCCGCGCCGCTGCGCCTCGTGGAGGTACTCCTCGACCACCGAGGCGACGTCGCGCGGGGCGAACGTGTGCAGGTCGATCGCGTCCTCGATCGGCATGACCACGACGTCGTCGCCGCCGGGCGCTCCGGGCGGCTCGGCCTCCGGCGGCTCGACGCCGGCGACGATGTCGATGTCGGGTGACGCGGGCGCGCGCGGCGAGGGCGCGCGGTCGAGCCAGGCGAGGAGTCGGCGGAGCATCCGCGCGGTGTAGCCGAGCCCGCGGCGGCCGCCACGGCCCGCGGCGTCGAGGGGTCGCGCGGCGCCCGCGCTGATAAATCACATTGCATATATGCCACGTGTGTCTTATGGTTCGGGTGTCATGTCTCTCCGCGGCGCCATCCTGGGCTTCCTCTCGCTGGAGCCGACGAGCGGCTACACGCTGAAGCAGCGGTTCGACGGGTCGGTGCGGTCGTTCTGGTCCGTGACCCAGAGCCAGATCTACCGGGAGCTGCACGCGCTGGAGCGCGAGGGGCTCGTCGACGCCACGACGATGCCCGGGGACGGCAAGCCGGACCGGAAGGTGTACTCTCTCACGGAGCCCGGCCGCGCGGCGCTCAAGGCGTGGCTCGAGGAGCCGCTCGAGCCGCTCCTGCTGCGGCACCCGCTCTTGCTCAAGCTTGTGTTCGCGGCGCAGGTGCCGCCGAAGAAGCTCGACGACCTCCTGGCGAGGTACGCCCGCGAGATCGAGGCGACGAGGGTCGATTACGAGGAGCGGCTAGAGGACGAGCGGATCTTCGCGCTCGCGCGATCGGCGCGCGAGCACGACCTGTGGCGCCTGGGCATCGAGCACGGGATCGCGTGGTGCGACGCGGAGCTCCGGTGGATCGAGCGCGCCCGCTGCGAGCTGTCGGCGGAACGAGGAGGGCAGAGGAGATGGAACCGAAAGACAAAGTGATCGTCGTGACGGGCGCTTCCCTGGGCATCGGGCTCGCGGGCGCAAGGGCGCTCGCCCGCGAGGGCGCCCGCGTGGTCCTCGCCGCGCGGTCGATGGCCAGGCTGTCGGCGGAGGCCGACAGCATCGTCCGCGGGGGAGGGAGGGCCATGGCCGTCGAGATGGACGTCACGTCCGACGCCTCGGTCGGGGCGGCGGTGGCGTCGATCCTGGAGCGGTTCGGCCGTATCGATGTCGTCATCAACAACGCTGGCAACGGCGGCAAGATGTCTCTCTGGGAGTCGACGGACGGGGCGTTCACGCGCGCGATGTTCGACGTCCACGTGTTCGGGATGGAGCGTGTCACGCGGGCAGTCCTGCCGGCGATGCTGGCGCAGGGCTCGGGCACGGTCGTGAACATCGCCTCGACGGTGGCGTGGGTCCCGATGCCGGCCGCCGCCGCGTACTCCGCGGCGAAGGCGGCGGTCGTGGCCTTCTCCGAGTCGCTGCGCGGCGAGCTCGAGGGGCGCGGCGTCCGGGTGACCGTGTTTGCCCCCCCGCACACGAGCACCGCCGCCGGCAACGACTGGCCACTTGAAGGGCCGCAGGCCTTCGCGCCCGAGTGGGTGGCAGAGCAGCTCGTCGAGACGCTCCGCCGTGACAGGCGCAGCTTCCTCGCGGGCGCATCCAACCGCAGCCTGCTCGTGCTCCAGCGGATCGCGCCCGGCCTCGCGGCCCGCATCATGAAGGACATCGGGCTTCGCGCCGGGGCGAAGAGCGCCGCCATGCTCCGCGGCGCCGCCTAAGCTCCGTGCGTCGGAAGTCCCGCCAGACTTCTCTTGCGGCGAGGCGCGATTGGATGAAAGGCTGACGATTCCGATAGATTCCGGATGATCCTCGGCCGACCCTGGCTCGAGCGTGGCCCAGCGCGGACCCGACGTCATGCCGGTAGGTTTCATCCTATGCGCTCAGCGCGGGCGGCGCCTCGGGCGACCGAGCAGCAATCCCAGCGCCGCGAGGAGGAGCCCCGCTTGGGCGCCAGAGTCTCTCGCGTCGCTGCCCAGGGCGCAGCTGCAGCCGGAGCTCGAGCTCTCTCCTCCCGTCGAGTCGCCAGTCCCCGAGCTGGCGTCTTGTCCGTTCGCCCCCCCGGACCCGGTGCCAATCGCGCCACCGCTGCCTGCGCTGCCGCCAGCGCCACTCTCCATCACCCCGCCCGCACCTCCGGCTCCGGCCGCGCCACCGGCTCCGGCCGCGCCACCCGCGCCACCGGCACCGGCCGCGCCACCCGCGCCACCGGTGTCGTCACCACCGGGAACAGCACCGGGACAAGCCGCTGTCTCTGGATCCTGACCACCGGCCTTGTCGAGGCCGAAATAGGCGGCGACGGCGGGTCCGTCGAACGGCACAGCATGCCCGACGCCGTCCATCGAGAAGGCCTCGTAGACCGTGTAGCCGCAAGAGCTCTTCCACGACTGGCGCGTGGTCCCGGTCCTCGGAGCGTCGGTCTCATCCGGGGTTTCGTTCAAACCCAGAAGGTTCGTCCACTCTTTCACGTCTTCAGCCATGTTCTTGTAGCTGAGGATCGTGTCGGCGGTGCCATGCCAATGCTGCAGGCGCGGGCGATGGCCGGTGTAACCGGGATAGTACGAACGGACGAGGTCTCCCCACTGCTGCCCGGTCTTCGTGACGTTGCCGCCCCCGCAGGGCCCGCTCCACTGGGCATTGCTCCCCGTCCCGGTGACGTCGTTGTAGCCCTCGGCCCAGCAGCCACACGGAACGCCCATCAGCGACACGCCGGCCATGAACACGTCGGGGTACACACCCAACAGCGCCTCGGTCATGATGCCGCCCGATGACCCGCCGACCGAGTACACGCGGCCCGCGTCGCCGTCGTACTTCGCGAGCGTGTATTTTACCATCTGGACGATGGCTCCCGTGTCGCCACCACCGTCGTGCTTGAGCGATCTCGTCGATCCCGCGTCCCAGCAGTTCTGCCCGGTGGCCTCCGGGAAGATCATGATGAAGCCACCGGTGTTCGCTATGGAAACCAGGCTCGACATCTCGCTGAACGTCCCAGGGCCAGTCCCCTGGCAATGATGGGGGGCGACCACGATGGGAGGCTTGGTCGCCAGCGTGTCAGGCACGTAAATGTACAAGTTGACGTAGCTGGGGAGGCCGTCCACCCCCCATTCGCTCTGGTTGACCTTTTGTAGCGATGCCCCGCGCGCAGGCAGCGCGGCGAGCAGCGCCAGCGAGAGCGATGCGAGTCCGAGGACGTGACGTTGGAATGGGTCCATCGGGCAGAGATATTACACCAGCGCCAACCTGGTACGCAAGCCATCACCGCATTGTATCGTGGGCATGGGAACGAGCGGTCGGAGCGCGATGCCCTGGTGTTTCGCTATCTCGAAAAATACTCTGTTATGAAAAATGCCCTAGAACTGGCTCAGGAAGGTCCAGACTTCCTGGGGCATCCACGACATGTTCTGCCCGGCGTCGTTCGGCGATGGAGTATGACCGCCGTCGTAATCACACCAGCGGGTGGGGTGACCCGCCGAGCAGCCCTTGTAGTCCGAGCAGGCGTGGCCACCTCTGGGCGCCTTGGCCAAGGTCTCCACCGTGCATCCATTTTGCTTGGCGAAGAAGTCGCTGTTGGAGGTCTGTCCGGCTCCGCCGCTCTCCTCCTGACCGAGCGAAGACATGAAGGCGACCGGCTGACAGCTCGCGGGCCGGGCGACGCCGCCGCCGGAGTGGACAACTGCGGCGCGATAGACGTTCGGACGCGCGCAGGCCAGCGTCCACGCCATGGCGCCGCCCTGGCTGAAGCCTTCCAGCTCGATGCGCGAGGTGTCGATGCAGAGATCGTCTGTGACCTGCTCGAGGATGTCGTCGACGAAGGTCACATCGTTGTCGGCTGACCAGAACCCGCCGTCAGCGTCGGGCGCGATGAAGATGGTGCTCCCTTCGGAGAGCGACCAGAGCCCGAAGTACGAGGGAGCAACCTGGCCGCTGTTGCCCGTGGCCCCGTGGAAGGCGAGAATGAGCCGGTACGGGTGGCTGTTGTCGTAATCGTCGGGAACGCGCAGGGTGTACTTGCGGCTCTTCCCGCCGCTCAGCACGGCGCCAGCGCCGTTCTGAAGCGTGCGTATTTTGTCGCAGCCGGCGGACTTCCTCACGTCACCTCCGTCTCCACCTCCGCTGCCGCCGGCCCCGGCGGTGCCGGCTCCGCCCGTGCCCGCGCCGCCCGTTCCGCCCGCTCCACCCGCGCCCGCTCCACCCGCGCCCGCGGTCGCTCCGCCGCTACCGGCTGCATCGCCGCTGCTCGTGCCGCCGGAAGCCGTGCCACCGCCGGAGCCGCTCGCGGAGGTTTCACCGGCGGCTGATCCGCTGGCGTTGCCGTCGTCGCTACAGCCCAGGCTGAGAGCGGCGCAGAGGCCCAAGCCGCCCCAGATCGGCCGCAGCCAGCGCGCGTGATGGTGAATGCGATCGTGGCCCACAGGGCCAACTCTGGACGACATGGGTGCTCTCCTCGGTTGACATCCGCCTCGGCGCGAGGTCATTTCCAGCCCTTGCGCTGGGGATTCACCCAGGGCGAGGTGCACATCACGCAATCATCGCCGTAGAAGTAGTGCTTCCCCCCGGTGTCGTTGTAGATCCAGTAACGGAGCCAGGCCACGATCGCTGGCCGCTGGACGCCGCCCACGTCGCGCGTGATGTATCCATGATCCGCGCCCATCACCGTCGCCAGGAACGTCTGGGTCTGGGACATGTCGTAGGTTTTTTGCTGCATCGGCAGCCCGATCGTGTCCTGCGTTCCGCTCGTCTGCAGCATGGGCCCGTGCAGGGCCGCTGTCGCGACGTGGCCGTGGATCGAGACGACGGTGGCCACGGCCTCATGACCGCCGATTTCCACGGCGGCGGTGCCGCCGACCGAGTAGCCCATGGAAACGGCATGCTTCACGTCGATCTTGCCCTGATAGACGCTGCCCGCCTCGCTGTTTTGCTCGATGATCCAGTCGAGCCCCTCCAGCATGGCCGCGCGATTGTTCGGGGCGTTGGGACCGCCCGTGAGGAGATTGGCTCCAACCACCACGAAGCCGTGAGAAGCGAAGTTCGTCAGGAGAGCCGTGTAGCTGGTCACCTGCGTATTGATCCCGGGTCCAAAGATGATCGGCGCGTGCAGGAAACCGTCCTCACCCAGGCGTTCAGGCCTGAAGATCGTGTGGTTTCCGCCGGGCCCCGAGCCCCGCTCCACGGTCGTCGCGAACGGACCCTCGGCCGAGTAATCCGTGATCGGCGGGAGCGGCGAACCACCGGCCCCGCCCGCTGCTTCGCCGCCGTCACCTGCTCCGCCTGCGCCCGCGCCTGCCCCGCCCATGCCGCCGTCGCTGATGTCGGCGCCGCCACTGCCGCTGGCAGCGCCGCCTGACCCAGCGGTTGCGCTGGTGGACGCCCCGCTGGTGGCTGACACGCCCGAGCTGCCCGCGCCGGCAGTTTGTGCCGCGTCGCCGCTACCCTCGCTGCACGCCAGCAGCGCGACGCTCGAGAGCAAGCAGAAGAAATTGAAGCGCCTGACGGCTTTCTTTTCGTTGTACACGAGGCCTCTCTGGTTACGTCACGCCAGCGCGAAACGCTCGCTTCAGGCCGACGGTGGCGAAATTGGCAGACAGGTGGTTGCCAGGCGTTCCCGCCCAGGAGTGCGCCCCGATGTCATCTCAGGCCGAGCCCGACTGCTGCTCCATTCCCCCCCTGCGTGCGCCTCGTCTGGAGCCATGGCGCGACCGTCAAGGTCGAACGCGCATGAGGTTGCAGGGCCCGCTGCGCATGACGGCCTATCCGGGGCAAGGCAAAAAAATATCCGCGGCGCTCAATGTGAACGCTCACATCGGCGGCGTCAATCAAAAACTCACGAGCGGCGATCGCCGGCGAGCGCGAGGTCCGCGTCTGGCGGGGAACGGAGCTTGTGGCGCGGCATGACCGCGCCTCGACGTCCGGTCCAGGCCTGCTCACCCCTCTGGCGCCGCCGGCAGCCCGAGCAGCCTCCCTTTCGCCTCGTGAGCGACCCGGGCCCCCACCTCATCTCCGGGGCGACTTCCCGCAGTCGTGCCAAGCTAAGGGCCGACGGCGTCCATGACGGCCTGCCACTCCGTCGAGAATGAGCCGTCCGTGCGCTTGATCTCCGACCCCGTGTCCCACAGCACAGGAACGATGCCGCGAGACTGCGCCGCCTCCGCCACCGACTGCATCCACAGCCTCCGCGACGCCGGGTCACGGGGGTAGTTCTCGCCCGGCGTGACGGAGAACTCGCCGAGGATGATCGGGATGCTCCGCTGAGCGCTGAACGCGCCAAGCCTGTCGAACAGGCTCTTCAGCTCCGCCTTCTCGGGATCCGTGCCCCACGTCGTCTTGGGAGAGCCCCAGGTCTCCACCGTGTCGAGGCCGCAGAAGGTGTAGGGCGTGTAGTAGTGGAGCGAGAGGAAGAGGCTCTTCGTGCCGGCCGGATCGGTCGGCACCTTGAAATCGTCCACACAGGTCCTGTCGATATCCGTCACGAAGCCGGCGATGAGCAGGGCGCGGCTCGTGTTGTACCCGCCCTTCTCGCGCACGGTGGTGACGAAGAGCTGGTTCATCTCGTTCAGGGCGGCGTAGTCCGGCGTCCCCCCGTCGCGAACGCCGTTGACCCAGTAGTTTCCCTCCTCGTTCATCCCCTCGAAGATCAGCTTGTGACCGACGCCGCTGAAGGCCGTTGCGATCTGGGTCCAGTAGGACGCGAACTTGCTTTTGACGTCGTCGGTGAGCTTGTGCTTGTCGGCGTTGGCCTCGTTGTAGATCCAGCCCCCGTCCCAGTGGATGTTCACGATCGAGTACATGCCGGCGGTCTCGATCCAGCCCACCACCTCCTTGACTCGGGCCATCTTTGTAGCGTCGATCGTGCCGTTGACGGCGTAGGTGTCCCAGGCCACGGGCACGCGCACCGTCTTGATGCCATGGCTGGCCATGCCGTTGATGAACGCCTGCGTGATCAGCGGCTGGCCCCAGCCCGTCTCCCACTGGGTGGTGTTCTCCAGCGTGTTGCCGATGTTGGCTCCGATGCCCATGTCGGGGACCATGGCCGCGGCATCCACCGGCGTCGCCGAGCCGCCGGTCCCGCCGGAGCCCCCGCTTCCCCCCGTGCCGGCGCCGCCCGTGCCGGCGCCGCCCATGCCGGCCCCGCCCGTGCCGGCGCCGCCCGTACCGGCGCCGCCCATGCCAGCATCGCCCGCGCCGGCGCCGCTCGTGTTCGTGCCTCCGCTGCTGCCTCCGGCGTTCCCGCTCGTGTTGCTCTCCGAGGAGCACCCCAGTGCAACGAGCATCAGCAAGGGAGTCGTGATAGTGAACCAAGACGTGGCCGCAGAGCGGCAGATTTGAAGAAAGGCCATGAGCGACACAGTAACCCGGTCCGCCGCGGACTACAAGCTCAACCTCGGTCCGATCCTCGGCTGGATATCCTCATTCATGCCTGTCAGGAGAGCAGGCCAGATGACGCTCACCGGCCAGACGGAGGTCGCCGAGCGGATACATCAAGAACACGAGCACCTGCTCCTCGAGCTCGGCTTCGTCGCGGTAAATCCAGTCCGAACAGCGAGCGGCACAGCACGATTCCTGGCCCCGGGGACGCCGGCTCCCCTACGCGCTGCCGCATGAAGATGCCGGCACGAACTTTGACGAAGATCTGGAGAGAGGAGCCAGAAAGACTGCCATGACGTCAAGAGGGGATCGCGCTCATGTATGCGATTGGCGCATGGGTGTTGGTGGGGAGACAGAGGGTATCATTCGCCGGGGCCAGGGGTGAGACCGCACGCATTTGGGGGCGCCCTGATGTCATCCCAGCCGAGCCCGACTGCTGCTCCTCTCCCCCCGCGTGCGCCTCGTCTGGAGCCATGGCGCGACCGTCGAGGTGAACGCGCATGAGGGCGCAGGGCCCGCTGCGCATGACGACCCAGGGCAGGGCAAAAGAACGCCCGCAGCACCAAATTGTGAACGCTCACATGGGCGGCGTCAACCACAAAAAGGGCGCGCGGCGATCGCCGGCGAGCGCGAGGTCGGCGTCTGGTGGGGGACGGAGCTGGTGGCGCGGCAGGACCGCGCCTTCGCGCCTCATGCTCGCGTCACCGACCCCAGCCACGCCGACGGGTCGCGGTGCAGACCTGCCGCGCCGGCGCCGCCGGAGGAGCTCCTGCTCTTTCAGGCGGACTCAGCGCGCTTGTCGCGAGCCCCCCGTGTGGCGGAGGGCGTATGCGATGCCGCTTTGCAGCGTGCCCAGCGTGGTGATGCCGGACAGGTCCACGCCGAGCGTGACCAGCGTCTGCGCCACCTCCGGGCGAACGCCGGTGAGCACCACGCGGGTGCCGAGCAGCTGGCCGGCGTGCGCCGTCCGCGTCAGCGCGTCCGCGACGTGCGTGTCGACCGCGCGCACGCCGGTGATGTCCAGGATCGCCGTGTGGGCGCCGTGATCGCTGATGCCGGCGAGCAGCGTCTCCATGATCTGCGCTGCGCGCGCGGTGTCGATCGTCCCTACCAGCGTCATCGCCACCACCCGGTCGGCGATCGGGATGAGCGGGGTGGACAGCTCCCGGAGGGCGGCCTGCTGGGCGGCGATGATCTTCTCCTGAAGCGCGGCCCAGTCGGCCTCCGCGTGCCTCAGCGACGTGGTGTTGGTGACGACGCCGCCGAGGCCGATCGGCTCGCCTCGCCCGTCGAGGATGGGGAATTTGACCGTGGAGAAATGAATGCTCGTGTCGCGGAACCTCAGGACCTCTTCGCACTGCACCGCCTTCCGCCCGGCGAGCACATCGCGCTCTCTCGCCACGATCTCATCCATGGCCTCGGGGGCCAGGGGGCTCAACTCATGCTCCCTCTTGCCGATGATATCGACGACGTGCCTCTGATAGACCTCCGCGTGAGCGCGGTTGGCGAAGATATAGCGCCCGTCGATGTCCTTGAGGAAGATGGAGTCGCGCGAGTGGTCCACCAGCTGAAGGAGCAGCTGAAGCCGCCCGAGCAGCGTGTGCTCGCTCCACGGCGGGTCGCTGGCGTCCTCGACGATCGCCGCGATCTCACGCGCGGCGCCGCGGTCGTCGCGCAGCACACCGTGGGTCCACCGGCAGAGGCGCGCCCTCCCGTCTTTCGTCCTGCCCTCGCTCGTGACCGAGGCGAACCGGTTCGCCGCCCAGTCGAGCGTGAGCGCGCGCACGGCGTCGGGGGACACGGGATCTGCGGCCACGAGGTCCCAGAGCGTGCGACCGACGGCCTCGCCCTCGCTCCAGCCGAAGACGCGCTCGGCGCCATCGTTCCAGCGCGTCACCGTGCCATCGGGGCGCCAGTGGATCAGCGCTGGCTCCGGCGTGTGCAGCCACGCGAGCGCGGCGAGCGCGGCGTGAGCGTCCGCGCTCGCCGCGTCGCGCCGCGCTGCTCCCTCTGCCGCGGGGCCGCAGGACCCCTCCGCCAGCGCTCCCTCCAGCTCCTGGATACGCGCCTGCAGCGCCGCGATCTCTGCCCTGAGCCGCCCAGTTTCCCCTAGCCCGTCGTCTGCCATTCGCTCGTTGCTGGACTGTATGCGGAGCGCGTCCGGGGTTGCAAGGTTATCGCGCAGCTTGCGCAGCGCTGGGCAGCCTAAACGGCGTCTGGCTCACACTGCCGAGCTTCGGCCCGAGCGTCTGTCCTCGGGGCGATGGGGCGCGTACGCCGCCGGAGAGTTCGTCCACGGCGCACGAGGCGCCGCACCCGGTCCAGCAGAAGCAACGGAGACGCCTCCGCTTCTCCCGGTCACGCCTCTCTCGCTTGATCAGGCGGTCCGCTCACAGGCAAGCTCAGCCGGGAACGTCGCGCCGTCGCCCGGTGGAGAGTTCACGGTCAACGTGGCGCCATGAGCGGCGGGAGCAGATCGAGGCGGTTCATGAGCGGCCCAAGGTAGTTCCGCAGGTCGTGCGCCATCACGGTGATCAGCTCGCCCTCGACGACGAGCGGGACCGCCATGTGCGACCGGATCCCGAGCTCGAGGATCACACCGGGGACCTCGCCGGGCTCTCGGTCCGCGTGCCCGGTGATGTAGGGATCGCCGGTCGTGAAGACGCCGGCGATCGAGCCGCCGTTGGCCACGGCCTGGACGTCGAGGCCGAGCGCATGCTGGAGCCGGCCCAGGGGCGTGTTGCTCGTCCCCATGGCGCGCAGCGTCTTCCTGCTCGGCTCGAAGAGGAAGACGTCGATCTTGTCGGCGTCGAGCGCGCTGCAAAGGAGCTCACTCGCCTGGTTCAGCGATTGCCGGAGGTCGGCTGCGGGGAGCTCGAGCAGGCGCTCGAGGGTCGCCATCAGCCGACCCTCCTTCGAGGGGACTTCCGGGACTTCCATTCCGGACATGCGATGTATTTTCTCCGGCACCCGTTCGGGTTCGTGTCCCGAGGACGTGGGCGGGAGCCCGGTCCGGGCGTCCTCAGCGGCTCGGCTGCAGCAGGCGCAGCCCTCTGCTAACCCTGGCGCATGGGACTGCGCGAGTACTGGCGCAAACGCGACTTCTCCCTCACGCCCGAGCCGCGAGGACAAGAGGTCACTGCCGCGTCCGCCGATGCCGAGGAGCGGACCTTCATCCTCCAGAAGCACGCCGCCTCGCACCTGCATTACGACCTCCGCCTCGAGCTCGAGGGCGTCCTCAAGAGCTGGTCTGTGCCGAAGGGGCCGAGCCTCGATCCCGAGGTCAAGCGGCTCGCCATGCACACCGAGGATCACCCGCTCGAGTACGGCGATTTCGAGGGCATCATCCCGAGAGGACAGTACGGGGGCGGGACAGTGCTCCTGTGGGACCGGGGCACGTGGGTGCCGCTCGAGGACCCCCACAGGGGCTATCACGCCGGAAAGCTGAAGTTCGTCCTGCGGGGCGAGAAGCTCCGCGGCGGCTTCACCCTCGTGAGGACCCGCGGGCGGGACGACGACGAGGGGAGGCGCTGGCTGCTCATCAAGGAGAACGACGCGGAGGCCCGCGCCACGGAGGAGTACAGCGTCGTGGAGGCCCGGCCCGAGAGCGTGGCGAGCGGGAGGCAGCTCGACGAGATCGCCGCGGCCAGGGACCGGGTGTGGCGCTCGAACCGGGCGGAGGAGGAACACAGGACGGCGCAGGCGGCGGCAGGCGGGCGAGGGGAGGAGAGCGAGGGCGCCTCGGTCGCCGGAGTGCGCCTGTCGCACCCGGACAGGGTGCTGTATCCAGCGCAGGGGATCACGAAGCGCGAGCTCGCTCTCTATTACGAGTCGGTCGCCGACCGGATGGTGCCGCTCGTGAAGGACAGGCCGCTCACGCTGGTGCGCTGCCCGGAGGGCGCGGTGAGCGGGTGCGTCTTCGTGAAGCACGCGCGGGTGCGGGGGACGTCCGCGCTCCGGCGCGTGACGATCCAGGAGAAGACGAAGGCGGGCGAGTACCTCGTCGCGGACTCGGCCGAAGCGCTGGTGTCGCTCGCACAGATGGGGATCCTGGAGATCCACACGTGGAACTCGACGACATCGCGGCTGGAGACGCCGGATCGGGCGGTGTTCGATCTCGACCCGGATCCCTCGGTGGCATGGGAGCGCGTGATCGCGGCCGCCCTCCTGCTCAGGGAGCGCCTGGCCGAGCTCGGCCTCGAGAGCTTCGTGAAGACGACGGGCGGGAAGGGGTTCCACATCGTGGTGCCGCTCGCGCCGTCGAGCGGGTGGGACGAGTGCCTCGCGTTCACGAAGGCGCTGGCGGGGGACATCGCGCGGCGCGACCCGAAGGGGTTCACGATCGCGGTCTCGAAGGCGCAGCGGAAGGGGAAGATCTTCATCGACTACCTGCGCAACACGCGGGGCGCGACGTCGGTGGCCGCGTACTCGACGCGCGCCCGGCCGGGGGCGCCGGTGTCTGCGCCGCTCTCCTGGGAGGAGCTCGGTCCCGAGATGCGCTCGGACCGATTCACGCTCAGGAACCTGCCCGAGCGCCTGGCTGCGCTCCCGGCGGACCCGTGGGCCGGCTACGGGGAGGTCCGCCAGAAGATCACGGCCGCGATGCGGCGCGCGCTGGGGATGCAGGCGCAAGCGCGCAGGTAGGCGGGCGGGCGGGCGCCGCGCGGATCGACGCGCGCCTCCCGCGTCCTGCGCCTCGACGAGCGGGGCCGCGCGGCGTCAGGCTTGCCGCGCCGGCTCGTCCACATCACATCTTCCGCCACCTGCATGGCTTCGGAACGCAAGACCCACCGCGCCCTCACCGTCGTCGGGCTGATCCTGTCCCTCGCCATGGCCGCCCTCGAATCGACGGTGGTGGCCACCGCGATGCCCACGGTGATCGGCGATCTCGGCGGCATTCACCAGTACGCATGGGTCACCACCGCCTACCTGCTCACCTCGTCGGTGCTGGTGCCGATCTGCGGCAAGCTCTCGGACATCTACGGCCGCAAGCCGGTCATGCTCTTCGGCATCGTCGTGTTCCTGATCGGCTCGATCGCGAGCGGCGCGGCGCAGTCGATGCCGCAGCTCATCGCCTTCCGCGCCCTCCAGGGGGCCGGCGCCGGGGCCATGCAGCCGATGGCGATGACCATCTCGGGCGACATCTTCGATCTCAACGAGCGCGCGCGCATCCAGGGCGTCTTCGGGGCCGCGTGGGGGCTGTTCGGCATCACCGGTCCCATGCTCGGCGGGCTCATCGTGCACTACTTCTCCTGGCGCTGGGTCTTCTACATCAACATCCCGTTCGGCATCGCGTCCATCGCGCTCGTGGCGAGCGCGTTCCACGAGCGGATCGACAGGCGGCCTCGCGAGCTCGACTTCCTCGGCGCCGGGCTCCTGTCCGCGGGCGTGGTCGCGCTGCTCCTCGCGACGGGGAGGCTCGGCGGGGCGATGACGCTGTTCGCCTCGATCGCGGCGGTGGCGCTGTTCGCCGCGTTCCTCGCCGTCGAGCGCCGGGCCCCGGAGCCGATGCTCCCGCTGCCGCTCTTCCGGCGCCCGGTGATGCTCATCTCCAACGTGGCCGGCGCGATCCTGGGCGGCGCGATGATGGGCACGATCACGTTCGTGCCGCTCTTCGTGCAGGGGGTGCTCCGCGGCACCCCCACGGACGCCGGGAGCGCCATCGCCCCGATGCTGATCGGCTGGCCGGTCGCGAGCGCGATCGGCGGGCGGCTCATCCCCCGGGTCGGGTTCCGCCCGCTCATCCGGGTCGGCCTCGGCGTGACGGCGGCGGCGGGGCTCGCGCTCGCGATCGGCGGGGCGCACGACACGCCGCTGATGCTCCGCGCGACGACGCTGGTCTTCGGCGTGGGCATGGGGCTGTCCAACGTCGCGCTGCTCATCGCGGTGCAGAGCTGCGTCGCGTGGGAACAGCGCGGGATCGCCACGGCGAGCACGATGTTCTCCCGGCTGCTCGGCGGCGTGGTGGCGGTGGGCGTCATGGGCGGCGTGCTCTCGGCCCAGCTCGCGAAGGACCCGTCGATCCCCGCGGACGCCGCGAGCAGGCTGCTCACGGCGGAGGGGGCGCAGGAGCTCGATCCGCTGATTCTGCAGCACCTCGGGGAGGCGCTCACGTCGGGGCTCACGACGGTGTTCTGGATCATCGCGGCCATGGGCCTGATCGGCTTCGTCGTGGCGCTGTGGTTTCCCCATGTGCCCCTTCAGACGGCGGACGACAAGGCCGCTGGGCCGCCCAGCGAGGCGGGGATCGGGTGAGGCTCGAGAGGGGGCGCCAGGCCGAGCGCGGCCCCCGGCGGGGGGGGTCGTCGCGCGGGCGGCGCTCGACGAGCCGCCCGCACCGGCGACCTCCAGCGGCGCACGGCCGCGTGGAGCCGCGGCATCCTTCCTCGGTGTAAATTTACTGCTGGAGGAGATCGCGCTGGCCTCACCGTGAGAAATTCGAGCAACCCGTGATTGATCGCGGGCGCTCGGGTCCACGTGGGAAGAGAGGAAGGACGCGTTCCCCATCGCGCTCGAGGACAGGAAAGAGAGCCAGCTTCACCGTCGCTCTGGCAGAGCGCGCGGCGTCGCTGCGGGACGCTTGGTCGCGGAGGAGCACGCGAGGTGCGTGCGCTGACCTCCGAAGGCAGTACACCGACGAACGCTCCGCCAAGAGAGCTTCAGGAGTTCCAGATGCGCTTCATGCTTTGCCGGATGCGGTTACGATGGGTGTCTGCGCGCGCGTGGGGCCTGATCAGCGTCGCCGCCTCGCTCCATTGCGGCTCGGAGACTCCGGGATCGGGCTCCGGCGCAGGGGGGCAGGACAGCGGCGCCGCCGGCGCCACCACCACCACCACCACGACCGCTTCCACCACCGCGGCGAGCAGCGGCGCGGGAGGCGATGCCGGCGCGACGGCCGGCAGCGGCGGCGGGGGCGCGGGAGGGGCCGGCGGTGCAGGGGCGGCCGGCGGCGCGGGGGGGACCGGCGGCGCGGGGGGGACCGGCGGGGCCGGCGGGGCCGGCGACCGGTGCGCCGACGCGCTCCACGACCCGGCGAGCCCGCCCGAAGCGCTGCGCCTGTCCGGGAACCTGGGGACCCACGACCCGGTGGCCATCCAGGCGGGCGACAGAACCTACCTGTTCCAGACGGGGGACAGGATCCCCATGAAGATCTCCTCGAACCTCATCGACTGGGAGGATGCCGGTCGGGTGTTCGACACGAAGCCCGCTTGGCTGGAAGCCAAGGTGCAGGGCGTGAAGGATCTGTGGGCGCCCGATATCTCGCGCTTCGGGGACACCTATCATCTGTACTATTCCGCCTCCACGTTCGGCAGCAACAAGTCGTGCATCGGGCACGCGACAAAGGCGTCGCTCGACGCCAGAGAGCCCTGGACGGACCGCGGCGCCACCATCTGTTCGAACGACGGGAGGCGAGACGACTGGAACGCGATCGACCCCAACGTCGCGATCGATGAGGCGGGGACGCCGTGGCTCGCGTTCGGGAGCTTCTGGACCGGCATCAAGATGGTGAAGCTCACCTCGTCGGGGGAGCGGGCCGACGCGGAGGTGCACGCCCTCGCCTCGCGCCCCGACGCCGGAGGGGCGATCGAGGCGCCGTTCATCGTCCGGCGCTGCGGCTTCTATTACCTGTTCGTCTCGTTCGACAGCTGCTGCCGCGGGACCGACAGCACGTACAAGATGGCCGTGGGGCGTTCGACGCGTATCACCGGCCCGTACGTGGACAAGGAGGGCAGAGAGATGATGTCCGGCGGCGGCACCCTCCTCGTGGAAGGCGGCACCCGGTGGCGAGGGCCCGGGCACAACGCCGTCCTGTTCGCCGACGATCGGGCCTACAACCTCTATCACGCCTACGATGCCCAAGCGAACGGCGCCCCCACGCTGCGGATCTCGGAGCTCGTGTGGGACAGCGACGGTTGGCCGCGCTCCGGAGGGCCCTGACGTGCGATCCGAGCGAGGCCGAGCGGCAGGGCTGCTCTACCACGAGGGGAGCGACTACCAGTCTGCGGCCACCTGGTCGAGCGTCCTCATGATGCGTCGATCATCGACGCTCGCAGGCTTCACTCCCTGTTCTCGCGGCGGCCTCGCGCGTCTCGCGGCGTCAACGCGGAGCGGCGAGGCCGCTGTCCGCAGACCGCACCCAAGTGTGCCTTGACCCAGACTTCTGGCCTCGTGCATCGTCTTCGACATGCGAAAGCCCGCGATCGATCTCCCCGCGCCGCCGGAGGGAGCACCTCCGAGGGCGGACGACCTGCTCGGGCTCGCTCGGGCCGCGGCGGCGCGCGATCCCGCGGCCATCCGCACGCTCATCACCGAGCTCGGTGGGGCCATGTTGCGGAGCGTGAGGAAGGTGCTTGGCCCTCATCACGCCGACGTCGAAGATGTAACCCAGGAGGCCGTGCTCGCGCTGCTCCAGGCGCTGCCCTCCTTCCGCGCGGAGTGTACCGTGCTCCATTTCGCGAACCGCATCGCCGTGATGAGCGCGCTCGGCGCGCGCCGGCGCCTCCGTGTGCGCGCGCGCTTCGACGAGCCGGACGCGCCGATCGATATCGCACCGGACGAGCGCGGCGCGTCGCCGTTCGCCGAGACGGTCTCCAACCGGCGGCGCGAGATGGTGCTCGAGGTGCTCGACAGGATGCCGGAGTCGACCGCGGAGGCGCTCGCCCTCCACTTCGTGCTCGGCTACACGGTCGACGAGATCGCGGCGCTGGCCCGCGTCTCTCCGAACACGGTCTGGAGCCGTCTCCGGCTCGGCAAGGAGGCGCTGAAGCGCGCGCTCGCCAACAACGCGAAGCTGGCCGAGCTCTTCCGGGGGAGGGAATCATGAGCGCGGATTGCCGGAACGAGCTCCTCCTCCGGGTGCGCCGCGGCGTCGCGACCGAGCCCGACCGGCTCGCCTTCGACGCCCACCTCGGCTCCTGCGAGTCATGCCGGATCACCTGGGAGCTTGCGCAGGATTTCGATGCCGCGGGCGCGGCGGAACCCGGGGACGCGGAGCTCCTCGCGCGTATCGCGAACGCCGCGATCGGCGGGGTCGCGATCGACCTGCGGCGCGACGGCGCGCCGGTGTGGCCCGCGAGCGCGGCCGTGCGGCCCGACAACGATGTCCGGCGCGGAGACGACGAGGCGCGACTCGAGGGCGGTCTCGCGGGGCGGCGCGGGGCCGGATGGCGGCGCAGCGCCTGGCTCTACGCCGCGGCGGCCGTCCTCGCGTGCGGCGTCGCCGCCGCGGCCACGGCGCTCGTCCGTCGGCACCCGGAGACGGCGTCAGGGCCGATCGCCCGCCTGCTGGAGCCCTCGGTGCGCGCGGTGATGTCCCGCCCGCGCGCGGTCGCGCTCCCCCAGGCCGTTCTGTCTGCCGGCGCGCCGGCGCCCTCCGGAGCGGCGCTGCCGGCGCTCGCGGCGCCTGCGCCGCGGCCGCGCGACGCCTCGCGCGGGGCGAGCGCGGCAGCGTCGTCCTCCTCCGCCTCGACGGCGGAGCAGCTCTTCCGGGAGGCCAACGACGTGCGGCGCGCCGGGAGCTCCCGGCGTGCCATCGAGCTCTATCGCTCGCTCCAGAAGCGCTTCGCGACGTCGCCCGAGGCCACGCTCTCCCTCGTGTCGCTGGGCAGCCTGCTCCTCGACACCGGCTCGCCCGCCGCGGCGCTCGCGCAGTTCGACCGGTACCTCGGCGTGGCCAGCTCGCGGCCGCTGGCGGTCGAGGCGCTCTACGGCCGCGGGCGCGCCTTGCGGGCGCTCGGCCGCTCCGCCGAGGAGGCCCAGAGCTGGCGGCGCCTGCTCCGGGAGCACCCGGGCTCGCCGTATGTCGAGCACGCCCGCCGCCGCCTCGCCGAGCTCGGAGGGTGATCACGAAGCGGGCGACGGTCTGGCTCGCGGTCGCCGCGGCCGTCGCGCTCTCCGCGGCGCGCGCCCTGGCGAGCGACGGGACGGCAGCGGCGTCGTCCGGGGCGCCCGGAGCACCTGTGTCCGGAGCACCTGTGTCCGGAGCACCTGTATCCGGAGCGCCTGTGTCCGGAGCGCCTGTGTCCGGAGCACCGGTGGTGGAGATCGTGCTCACGGGCGCTGCGGACAACCTCGGCGCGATCCGGACGGCGCTCGAGTCCGAGGCGCTCTCGGCGTTCGCGGTCCGCTTCCGGACCGCGCCGCGGTTCAACGCGACGGCGCTCTTCGCAACGCGGGCCTCCTCCGGCGTGGCCCTCTCGTGCTGGATCGACGTGAGCGACCTGCGCCGCGCCGTGCTTTACTTCATGGATCCCGTGGCCGATCGCTTCCTGGTGCGCTCGATCGAGCTCTCGGGCCGCTTCGACGAGCTCGACCGCGAGTCCGTGGCGCAGGTCGTGGAGCTGTCGCTGCGGTCGCTGCGCGTGGACGCGCGCGCTTCGCTCGATCGAGAGCAGGCGCGCGCGCTCATCCTCCGCCAGACGACGCCCCCTGAGGCGCTCGCCGACGCGCCGGTCCCCGCGGCGGCGCCGGCGCGCCGGCGGGCGCTGGAGCTCGGGGCTTTCTACGGCGTGACGATCCACTCGGCCGAGGTCGGCCTGACGCACGGCCCCGGCGTGCGCGTGGCGCTCGGCGGGAGCTGGGGGAAGCACCGGCTCGCCCTCGACACGCGCTTCCAGTACCAGCTCGAGCGCCGTTACGAGGAGCCGCGCATCGGCCTCGATCTCCGCACGATCGCGCTCCGGGCGGACGCCTGCTGGCTCTATTCCCTTGCCACGGGCGTGACGCCGCTCGAGGTCGGCGTGCGGCTCGGCGCGGGCATCGATCATGTGGACGCGGCGCCGAGGCCGGGCAGCGCGGGGCCGTCGGCGTTCGTCCCCTCGGCCGCGAGCGCCTCGAACGCGCTCGTGCTGGCGGCCGGCTCGGTGGTCAAGCTGCCGCTGAGCCGGGATCTCCGGCTGTTCACGGAGCTCTTCGTCGAGCTCGACCCCGCGCGCGTCCGCTACGAGCTGTCGCTCGAGCAGGGGACCGAGACCGTCCTTGCGCGTTACCGGCTCCGGCCAGGTGTGCTCGTCGGCATCGAGCTCTGACGGCGCACCCAAAGCATGCTCGTCCGTAGGTCATTTTTCAGCAGGAGTCCGTCATGCGAATTCACCCCATCTTCCTGACCATCGTGCTTCCTTCTCTCGTCACCGGCCTCGCGTCCGGCGGCTGCGGCCCAGCAGACGCCGACGACCGGCCCCCGGCCCAGAGCAGCAGCAGCAGCAGCAGCAGCAGCGGCGCGGGCAGCGAACCAGGCGCCGGCGTCACGGGGGCGGGCGGCGCGGGGGGAGGTGGCTCAGGCGAAGGGGGCTCGGCCGAAGGCGGCGGCGGGGGCGCAGCCGGGGGAACCACGAGCGCCTCGGGCGGCTCCGAAGGCGGCGGCGGGAGCGCCGCGCTGCCGGATGTGTCGGTGTACATCGCCGGCGACTCGACCGTTCAGACGTACGTGAACAGCTCCCTTCATCAGGCGGGCTGGGGTCAGATGCTGGGAGAGTTCTTCGACGCGCGGGTGCACGTCGAGAACCGGGCCATCGGCGGCCGGACCGCGCGCCGGTTCATCGACGAGGACCGACTGACCGAGCTCCTCGAGGACATCCAGAGCGGCGATTACTTGCTTGTGCAGTTCGGCACCAACGACAGCAACAGGACCGCGACGTACGAGCACGACGGCGCCACGATTCCGTACTACCTCGACCCCGCGACGGACTTCAAATCTTACCTCACGCAGTACATCACGGGCGCGCAGGCGCAGGCCGCCAACCCGGTGCTTGTCACCCCGCCCCCGCGGCGATCGTGCACCGACGACAGCCATAATTTCGGCAACGGCGTGGGCGCGTATGCGCAGGCGATGCGGGAGCTCGGGGCCGAGCTGGACGTGCCCGTCATCGATCTCAACGAGAAGACGCTCGCCCACCTGAACTCGATCGGGTGCGTGGCGGCGGGCGAGGACTTCTTCCTCGTCCGGGCGGACGGCACGGTCGACGGCACCCATTTCAACGAGACCGGCGCCCGCACCATGGCGGGCTTCGTCGCCGATGGCACCGCGGACGCCGGCCTGCTGCTCGCGCGGTACCGGGATTGACCTGCCCGTCCTGTGCGTCCGCCGCGGTCCACGTCACCGGACGTGGATATCAGGCCTGGGGGGCGCCGCCTTGCCACCGCCGATGTGGAAGCTCGGGTGAGGCGGCTGGTTGTAGGCGGTCTGCTCCGAGGTGATCTGCATGCGGTATTGCGGGTCGTGCATCAGCGTGTAGATCCGCCGCGTCGTCACGTTCGTCGTCGTGTACAGCCGCAGCGCCGAGCTGTCCGACTCACGCCACACGATCTCTTCCCGCCAGTCGCCGACCAGGTCGGCCGTGAGCGCCGGCGTCGACTTCGTGCCGTTGTTCGAGGCGCACTGGCTGCAGCTGAGCAGCGAGCCGCCGCCGTACTTGGTGATCGACGTGTTGTTCTGCAGCTCACGCAGCTCGTCCGCGTCCCACCAGATCAGGAAGTTGGCTGAAGCAGGCTGGCTCCCGACGTTCGACCCGCTTGTGGCGATCGAGGCGACATGGAGGCGCGGGCCACCCACAAGAAATCCACAGCATGTGGACAAATGTCCAGTAGGTGCCTCTGTGAGCGCCGCCGGCGCGCCTGGCTGCCGGCGTCCTGCGCGACGCCTGACGTCAGCGGGGGCTCGACCTGCACCCGCACCCGCGATCTGCGCCGGGGGTCAGGGCGTCGGCGGGCGGATCTGCTTGCGGATCTTCTTGATGAAGGTTTGCGTGCACTTGCCGTGGCTGCCCTCGTGCTCGATGATCTCGCGCGTCAGCTTCGCCTTCGTCTCGTTGGAGACGGTCGCGCTGGCCTTCACCTCGTTCGCGAGCTGGCCGCCTTCGAGGGTCGCGGGCCACGTCTGCTTCTCGACGACGGCGGCCACGTTCGTCGGGCGGTGGTGCGAGGCCTTCGTCTTGGTGACGTCGCGGAGGCCTCCCTCGTCGGACCGCCGGCCGGAGCCGTGGCAGCTCGGGCACGTGGTCGTATTTCCAAACGAGTTGGCGATCCGACCGTCGCCGCCGCAGATCCCGCACGTCTCTACCATCCGTGGGGTGTACTGTATTTCCCGCACGCGTGCAGGCTTTCTCTCGCGCGCCTCGCGCCTCCCAGTGCCAGGCGAAGCGTCGCGTCGGCACGGCGGACGCGGCGCACGGGGCCGGGCGCCCGCCGAGCGGGCGAGGAAGCCAGACGCGGCTACAGGCGCTCGGCGTTGCATGACTGGGCGCACTGACTCGGCGTGAGCTGGCCGTCTTCCTGGCACCCGGGGACAACAAAAAGCCAGGGCGCCGAGGGCGAAAGGAGAGCTCAGCGCGCTTCTCCCGGCGTCCTCGGCGCCCTGGCGGCTCACATCACGCTCGTCCGAGCACCGCGCTACAGGCCGCCCTTCTCACACGGGATCTCGTACTTGTCGGTCATCATCAGGGCCCACTCGCCAGGGCCGACGAACTCATTGCCGACGAACTCCTGGCGCAGCACCGACGGGTCCTGGGTGCACTTGCCGTCTTTCTTCTTGTAGATCACGGTGGCGTTCGCCACGCGGCCCGTCACGATCCCGCTGTTCTCGTTGCGCTCGATCCGCCACTCGTCGTCGGAGAAGATCACCTTGGCGGCCGTGATGGTCCCCTTGGACTTCATCTTGTCCACGAGCTGCTGCGCGAGCGCCTCGTCGTGAATCTTGCCGGGCGCGGGGATCGGGGGAGCTTCCTTCTTCTCCTTCTGCGCTTCCTGCGCTTCCCGCGCCTTGGCGTCGTCGGAAGCGGCCGCGGCGGTGAGCAGCGAGAAGCACCCCGTCGAGAAGAGGGCGATGGACATGAGAACGATGGCAGAGCTTGCGTGCTGGAGTGCGCGTTCGGATTTCATCTGGAGGATCTCCTGACGGAGTGGTGGGTTGCGTCGACGAGGGCCGCCTGCGCCTCCCGCGGAGCTCGGAGGAACGCGCTCGGTCAGGGGGTAATGGGCCCGCTGTGCGCTGCTGTTGACGGCTCGCCCACAATGCGCGTCACGGTTTCAGCTGCCTGAAAAATCGTCAAGAGAAATCGCGGCCGAGCGCTCCCGCAGGACGCGCGGCGTCTCTGGTCTTCCTGTCGGTCTTCCTGCCGGTCTTCCTGTCGGTCTTCCTGCCGGTCTTCCTGTCGGTCTTCCTGCCGGTCTTCCTGCTTCCTGCCGGTGCGCCTCAGCGGCGCCCGCGATCCATCTCCCAGAGGGCGAGCTTCGCGATCGCCCTCTGGGTATCGAACACTCCGCGGCCGCTCGTCGCCGCGGCGTCGAGCTCGGGCGCTCCGTTCGGGTCGAGGAGCCCGCTGGCTGTACCCAACCGACGTCAGGACAGCGCGCGGGCGTCCATCTCGATGTCGCCCACGAAGTCCGCGTAGCGGAGCGCCAGGTCCTTTGCGTCGCCCAGCGACGGCACATCGACGATGACGTACCCGGCGATCAGCTCCTTGGACTCGGCGAACGGCCCGTCGACCACCGTCTGCTTGCCGCCGGCCGACACGATACGCGCGCCCTTCGCGCTCGGCTGCAGCCCCTCGGTCGCGAGCAGCACGCCGGCCCGGGTCATCTCCTCGATGAGGCGGCCCATCTCCGCCATCTGCTTCGGCGTGGGCGGCGCGCCGCCCTCCGCCGCGTCGTGGGAGTGGACCGCCATGTACCGCGTCGTCGTGAGCCCCTCGGGCCTCGGCGCCATGCCGAGATCCCACATCTCGGTCACGGGACGGATGTCGATGTCGACGTCGCCGATCACCTCCGCGAAGCGCGACGCCCAGCCGATCGCCTCGTCGAGCGACGCGACGCGGAAGATCGCGAAGCCGGCGGGCACCGCCTTCGCCGCGCCGAACGGCCCCCGCGTGACCGTACGCCGGCCGCCCGCGAACTGGAGGCGAACGCCGTGCGCGCTCGGGCGGAGCCCCTCGCCGCCGCGCATCACCCCTGTCTTCACCAGCTCCCCCATCAACTGCCCCAGACGCGCGATGAACTCGGGGCTCGGCATCGCGCCGGCTTCCGTCTGCGCGTTGGTCCTGTGCATGATCATGAAACGCATATCCACATTCTCCTCGGTTCTAGGTCGAAAGAAAACTTACGAGCTGCCGTGGTTCGGTTCGACGCTCTCCACGAGACCTCCCGGATCGGCGGCCATCACGCGCCGACGCGCAGCGGAAACACGGCGCTCCTTTTCCCATGCTCTCTCCGGGGGTCGTTGCCGGGACGAACCCCGGCGCTCAGCAGGGCGACGAACGGGGGCGAGCCGGATCGACACGGGGGCGCATTTTTTTTTCGCGTCGCCGCCGGGACGCGCTCGGGCGTGGGGTGAGGTGGGCGCGGGATGGCGTGGGCGGGCGCACGCCGCGCGCGGGAGGCCTCAGCGGCGCCCGCGATCCATCTCCTTGAGAGCGAGCTTCGCGATCGCCCTCAGCGTGTCGAAGACCCCGCGGCCGCTCGCCGCCGCGGCCTCGAACTCGGGCGCTCCGCCCGGGTTGAGGAGCCCGCGGAGCTCCGCGATACCGGCGATCCCGTCGAGATCCCGCTTGTTGTACTGGATCACGAACGGCAGCCGCCCGGGCGAGCGGCCCTCTTCGGCGAGGTTGTCCCACAGGTCGGTCATCGACTCGAGGTTGGCGTCGAGCCGGGCGCGCTGCGAGTCCGCCACGAACACGACGCCATCCAGCCCCTTCAGGATCAGCCTCCGGCTCGCCCTGTAGAAGATCTGGCCCGGCACCGTGTAGAGCTGAAGGCGCGTCCGGAAGCCCGAGAGGCCCCCGAGATCGAGCGGCAGAAAATCGAAGAACAGCGTGCGATCGCTCTCGGTCTTGAGCGAGATGAGCCGCCCCTTGGCGTTCGGCACGGTCCGGTCGTACACGTATTGAAGGTTCGTCGTCTTCCCGCCGAGCCCGGGCCCGTAATAGACGATCTTGCAGTAGATCTCCCGGCTCGCATAGTTGATGAACGCCATCGGCGTGCTCCTCCAGAGTCGACGTTCGAGGGGAGGCAAGGCCGGTCCCCGCGTTGGAAGCGAAGGCGACAGGCGGCCGTCGCGTTGGAAGCGAAGGCCACGGCCCGACGCCGCATGGCAAAGGAGCGCGACCGTCCCCCCTCGCGCTGGAAGGGAGGCCGCGGTCGGCCCCCGCGCTGGAAGGGAGGGCGGCGGCCGCTCCCCCTCATGAATCTCCGCATCGAGCGCGGCGCGCCCGGCTCGCCGGCGCGCCGCGCCCCGGCGCCCGCCCTCCGCGCTACGTCACGCGCTGCCGGCCGCGAGCTGCTCTGTTGCCACGGCCGCCCCCGCGCGCGGCGCGGCGCCGGCGGCGCTCAGCAGGACGCGTCGGCGATCGCGTGAAGGGCGGCCACGAACCCCTCCAGCGAGGCGTCGCGTGCGTCGCTGTGCTTCACGAGGCGCTCGTTCACGGCGATGAGCTCCACGACATCCTCATCCTCGCTCGCGCCCGGGACCCGCCGGAGCTCGTGGACCGCGCGGCTCACCCGCGACGGCGGGTCGAGGCACGCGAGCGCCGAGAGCGCCGCCGTCGCGCCTGCCTTTCGGCCCGCCGCGAGCGCCTCCCGCGCCATCCCGAGGAGGACCAGCGCGAAGGCGACCTGGATCGCCTCCAGGAAGCCGCGGGAGACCTCCTTGCCGCCCTGGCCGGCGTCGCTCCACGCGAGCGTCACGAGCTCGCCTATCTCCGAGAAGGCGCGCCTCGACATCAGCGCAGAGAGCGTCTCCAGACCGTGCTTGTCCCAGGCGGCCCGCGTCGTCAGCTGACGCGCGAGCCACGGGAGCAGGGCATATGCGTCGCCCCCCGCCCGGATCGCGCCGAGCGCGATATCCATCAGCGCGGCCCTCGCCACGCCGTGCGCCTCCAGCCAGCCGAGCAGGTTCGCCCGCTCTGCCCCCCGCGGCGTCCGCCGCGCCTTCTCGAGGATCGCGTCCCGCAGCACCGCGGGGAAATGGGGGATATCGACGCTCCAGTCCTCGTCCGAGCCGCGCGCGCGCTCCATCGCCAGGGCGGCGAGCGCGCCGTCGTCGAGCGACAGCACCCCCGCCCGCCGCGCCGCGAGGATCTTCGCGACCGGCAGATCGCGCAGCGCGGGGCGCTCCGCGCCGAGGCCGTCGAGCTCGTCGCCGTCGAGGAGCGGCGGCAGCCCCCGGTAGACCCCGGGCGAGAAGACGAACCCCGAGGCCCACTGCACAGGCTCGCGCTTGCAGCGCGCGAGCACGCGCTCGTAGATCCCCGCCGGGACCTTGCCGCGCACGAGATCCGAGAGCTCGATCCACTCCTCCTCGTCGAGCGTGAGGCGCGGCACGCCCAGCACCTCGTGCTGGAAGTGCGCGGGATCCCGGATCGCGAGCCGGGCGAGCTGCTGGATCACCGGCCCGCTGAAGCCGCTCTCGCACCGCGCCCTCCAGCGCAGGAGATCGGATGTCCCGAGCTCCTCGATGTGCTCGGACAAGAAGGCATGATCGTCCGGCTCGAGCGCCGGCTGGCGAAGCACGTGAAAGAACGCGACGGGACGGGCACGGCCCCGATGCGCGCGCACCAGGGCGTCGATTTCCGCCTTTCGCATGGCGCGACCTCGTCATCCCCGGCCAGGGAGGCTCGGGGACATCCTTGGGTCTATCGTCGCCTGGCGCTTGCGCGGCCCGTCATGACTCGGCGGTCGGTGGAATGACGGATCCTGTTCCTGACCGGTGTGCCGAGGATAGCGCGGGCGCGCCCTCTGTCAAGATGAGCACGCGCGGGAGGGCTTTTTGCCGCGACTTGCCACGACCGTCGAGAGCGGGTGACGCACCTCAGTCACCCTCGTCTGCGCGCGTCACGCCGGCCCGGCGATGAACCGCAGCGGCAGGGCGACCGGGCCGCGCACGGTGAGCGTGCGATTGTAGACGATCGCGCCGGGGCCGCGCTCGACCCGGGGGAAGCGCGCGACAAGCGCTTCGAGCGCCGCGCGGGCCTCCATGCGGGCCAGCGCCGCGCCGATGCAGGCGTGGATGCCGTGACCCGGGAGGCAGCGCGCCTCCCGGGCTTCGATCTCGTGATGCCGGCGCCCCGCGCCGTCGATGCAGGCGTCCTACTTGCCGAAGACGAGGCCCTTGCCCTCGTCGAAGACCTTGACGGCGACGACATCCTTGAGGTCGACGTCGTTGTCGCTGAGGATGTCGCCGATCTTCACGTTGTTGAGGAGGTCGATCCTGTCCAGCGAGTTCTGACGGCTGACGAGCTGAAGCTTCACCAGCAGGTTGTTCAGCGTGTTGTTCACGTTCACGAGCTCGTCGCCCGAGAGGATATCGTCGAGATATACGACCTTGATGTCCTCGGCGCTCACGCCGACCAGCGCGATGATGTCCGTGATCTGGGCGGTGATGAGGCCGACGGCGCCGGACACGCTCGTGTAGTCGGGCACGTCGGTGGGAGCCGGGGTGGACCACGACGCCAGCGCGGTGGTCGACAGGCTGAGAGCGACGAGCGCAGCGCCAACGCCGGACAGAACGCGAGACTTGAGTGCCTCGCCGGGGCCGTGACGTCGAGACGAGATTCAACAGCGTACGCGGAGCCGCGGATCGTGGGGCGAAACTCGAGATCGCCCCGGGAGGTCCCGCGGGCAGCGCGGCGATCGACCGCGCCGAGGAGCACCCGCAATGGATGACCGCCATCCGCTCCGGCGCCCTGCAGCATGGACGCGACGCTTCGGTTGCGATGCGGAAAGAATCCTCTGCGGTCATATCTCCGCAGGAGCTCTGTTGCATGCCGGAGCATGCAGTTGCATGCTGGGGCATGCAGACGCGACAGCGGAGCACCGGCGGTCGCTGGTGCGGCTCGGTCCGGGCGCACCGCTGGCCCGCCGAGCCGGGGCTCAGCGCGGGCGGGCCACCCGCCCGTCCTGAGGGGCGAAAGGACATGAGGGGAGCGCGGCGCGCGGCGGCTTCGCCACAGGGCAGCACCGTCGATATCCTGCTATGGCAGCGAATCGGTCACGCTGCTCTCCAATCGATCCAATCGACCTGTGAGAGCTGTTTGGCAGGAGACAAATCGGAGCCGGCGATGAGCGCGGCGGACGGGGTAGCGGGCAGATCGCGGGGCTGCCCTCGACCGAGCGCGCGCGGAGGTCTCCTCTCGCGCTGGCCGTCAGATGTCGTGTGGCGCACCTCGAGAGGTGCCGTCCGCGGCGATCGCGCCTCCAGGACGGGCCGTCGAGCGGCGCGGCAGCGCCGGAGGAGCGACGCTCGAATGCCGTGTCAGCGGCCGGCCACCCCGCCTCGAAGCGCGGTCGGAAACGTGCCGTGCATTCGTCCACGCCCGTCCGCGGTCGTCCTGGATGTCGAGGGGAGCGCACATCTGCTTGCGTCTTCCCGCAATCGATTGCGCGTCGATTCCCGCCGTGCCAGCTCAATCGGAGGCGACGCGCCCAGCCGCGGGGCTGAAGAGGCAGCGAGAACTTCGATCTTGTCGGCGATCGGGCTCGAAGGAGAGAAGGCAGGCAGCGCTGGCGTGCAATTTGCGATTCCTCGCGTCAGACGCCCACGTTGAATACGCTCCGGGCCCTGCCGGGCGGCATCGTGGAATCATTCGTTCTTCATGAAAGCAAGGTTGGGAAGCGCCATGACCGAACAACGACGAGCGTTCAACCGCAGGCAGTTCTTGCAAGGGATGACCCAGCTCGCCGCGGTGGCCGCCGCGCCGCCCGCGCTCGGCTCGAACCCGTGGAGAGGCAGCTCCTGCACCACGCTCACCGCGGGGCGGCCCGAGGACGTGCGCATGAGCTCCGAACGGCTGGAGGACGTCTTCGCGCGGATCCAGCGCCGGGTGAACGACGCCCTGTTCCCGGGCGCCACGGCGCTGATCGCGCGGCGTGGAGTCATCGTGGGTCAGCGGGCCTTCGGCAGCAAGGTCGCCGGCGCCGACGAGCCGGTGACGCTCGACACGATCTTCGACCTGCAATCGATGACCAAGGTGCTCTCGACGGCCGCGTCGGCGCTCGCGCTCGTGCAAGAGGGGGTGATCCGGCTGACCGATCCGGTGGCCAGCTACCTGCCGGCGTTCGCCGCCAACGGAAAGGGGGCCGTCACCGTCTACGACATGCTCCGTTACTCGGCCGGTCTGCCGATGGACAACCAGCGCCTCGACGAGCCGGACGCCGAGACCGTGTGGTCTCTCATGGCCGAGACGCCGCTCGAGTACCCGACGGGTACGTCGGTGCTTTACAGCGATCTCACGTACCGCCTCCTGGGGTGCATGATCGAGGCCGCCGCGGGGGAAGATCTCGATACCGTCGCGGGCGGGTGCATCTGGGGTCCTCTCGGCATGAACGACACGATGTACTGCCCGCCCCCGGCGCTCGTCGAGCGCATCGCGGCCACGGGGTACTCGAGCATCCGGGACTGCGTCGTCCGCGGCGAGGTGCAGGACGAGCAGGATTTCGCGCTGGGCGGCGTCACCGGCTGCGACGGCGTCTTCTCCACGGCGAGGGACATCGCCGTGTTCTGCCAGATGATCCTGAACGGCGGCGCCTATGGCGGCGTCGAGGTCCTGCGGCCCGATCTGGTCCGCAAGATGAAGAAGAACAACACGCCCCAGGTGACGGCGGCGGCGACCGACACCTCGCCCATCAACAACCTGCTCTACACCCCGAAGGGCCTCGGCTGGGAGCTCTGGACGAGCCGCTTCTCGAGCGGCGGCATGCGGCTGTCGCCGCGCTCCTACGGCAAGGCGGGCGGCGCCGGCACGTTCATGTGGGTCGACCCGGATCTGGAGATCATCGGCGTCCTCCTGACCAACCACGGCCTGCCGCAGCCGTTCGATGACATCGGCTGGGCCCGGATGCTCGACGACATCGGCTGCGCCGAGTTCTTCGACGGCATCATCAACGCGGTTCATGACTGATCGCCCGCGCCGCAGCGCTCCCTCTCCCGGGTCGACCTGAGGATGCCGATCCGCGCGCCAGGGCAGGGCGCGACGCTCACGGTCGAGCTGCCGATCGGCGGATCGTGAGGGATCGCGTCCGGTCCTTCAGTCCGGATCGAGCGCATAGACGGCCGTCGTCGTCTGGCGCCCCGTGAGGTTGCGCTCGCCCAGCGCGCGCAGGGGGAAGGCGTCGCCGGCGAGGGCCCTTGTCGCCTCGGAGACCAGCACCTGGTTCGGCGCCGCGATCGCCTCGAGCCGCGAGGCCACGTTCACCACGTCGCCGATCACCGTGTATTCCATCCGCTTGTCGGAGCCGATGTTGCCGACGATCGCCTCTCCGGAGTTCACGCCGACGCCGAGGCGGACCTCGATGTCGTATTTCTCGCGCCACTCCTCGTTCGCCGTCTCGAGGAAGCGCATCATGTCCTCCGCCGCCGCGAGCGCGCGGCGCGCGTGATCCGCCTGCGCGAGCGGGGCGCCCCAGACGGCCATGACGCAGTCGCCGATGAACTTGTCGACCGTGCCCCCGTGCCGGAACACGATCTCGGTGAGCATCGAGAAGAGCTCGTTGAGGAGGGCGACCATGCGCTCGGGGTCGCGCGACTCGGCGAGCGGCGTGAAGCCGACGACGTCGGCGAAGAGCACCGACACGGCCGCGCGCTTGCCGCCGAGCGCGAGCGGGTGCTCGCCCCGCACGATCGCGTCGACGACGGCCCTGTCCATGAACCGGCCGAGATCGCCGCGGAGCTTCGCCTCCCGGGCGATCTCCGCCTCGCCCTGCTCGAGATCCTCGGCCATGCGGCCGAGCGAGGCCGCGAGCTCGCCGATCTCGTCGCGCCGCCCGCGCAGCCCCTCGCCGAGCGCGATCTCGCGCCAGCGCCGGGCGCCGATGAGCCGCGCCTGCGCGACGAGGTGGAGGATCGGGCCCGTGACATGGCGGGCGGTGAAGACCGCGAGGACGAGCGCGAGGACGAGCGCCCCCGCGGCGACCGCGAGGCCGCGGCGCCGCATCTCGTCGAGCGCCGCGAAGGCCACCGGCTCCGGCCGCCAGATCGCGACCGCCCAGCCGAGGTCGGGCAGCGTCTCGATGGCGCCGATCATCCGCTGGTCACCCTCGTCGTGCGGGCTGAGCACGCTGATCTCGTCGGTCCACACCGCGCCCGGCGGGAGCTTGCCCCAGAGCGGCAAGGCGGAGACGTCGCTGCCCGGCGCGGCGCCCGGCACGCCGAAAGCCGCGATCGCCCGGCGGTCGTGGCCCGCGATGAGCAGGCGCACCTCGCGGCCGCCGAAGCGCCGCTCGGCGATCGCCGCGAGATCGCGCCCGAGCGCGTCGAGCGCCACCTCCGCGACCACGTAGCCGGCAGGGCCGCGCGGGGAAGGCGGCGGCGCGCCGGCCGGGTCTGCGCTCGCGTCGCCGGAGGACCGCACGCGGGCCACGAGGAGGCCGCGGGCCGGCCCGACCACGCCGAAGCCGACCCCGCGCTCGTCCGCGAGCCGGCGCAGCGCAGCCGGCGCCGAGGGGACGTCGGCGCCGGACGACGCCTTGCGGATCACGGTGCTGATCCCCGCGTCGGGCACCTCCAGCCGCACCGCGTCGATCAGCGCGCGCGTCGCGACGAGGGCGCGCACCGACGCGACAGCGTCCTCGTCCCGGATCGCGCCGCCCGCGGCGTGGCCGAAGATGGCCGCCGCCGCGACAACGTCGCTCTCGACGTCCCGGACGAGCTGGATCGAGGCCGAGGCCACCTCGGAGAGGATCGCCGCCTGCAAGCTCTCCTCGGACGTCCGCACGGCGCGCCGGTTCACGTCGGCGAGGAGCGTCACGGCGACGGCCACGGGGACGAGCGCGACCCCCGCGAACAGCGCGATCGCCTTCGTCTTGAGCGAGAGCGCCCTCACGCGGAGGCCTCGGCGCGCGGCCGGGTGTTGCGGTCATTCCCACCCGCGGCCGGTGGCGGCGAGGGCCGCACGCCGGCCGCGTCGCGCGTCGGGTCACTCAAGCGGGCCGTCCTTCCAGCCGGCCGCGCCCTCGTCCGTGCGCTTGCGGATCTGGAACTCCACCCGGCGGTTCCTGGCCCGGCCGTCGGGGGCGCGGTTGTCGGCGATGGGCCGGCGCGCGCCGAAGCCGCGCGCCTCGAGGCGGCGGGCGTCGATGCCGTGCGCCGTGAGCCACGCGACGACGGCGAGCGCGCGGCGCTGCGAGAGCTTCAGGTTCGCCTGAGCGTTGCCCTGGTTGTCCGTGTGGCCGTCGACCGCGACCCGGGCGATCTCGGGGTGCTCCTCGAGGACCGCCGCGACCTCGGAGAGCAGCTCGAAGCTCTCCGGCTCGATCTCGGCCCTGCCGGTCGGGAACTGGACCTGCTGCAGGATGACGATCTGCGAGCCCTCGATGCGCACCGCGAACGGGCAGCCGTGCGTCGCGCGGTCCTCGCTCGGCTTGCCGCGCTCGTAGGGGCAGGCGTCCGTCGCGTTGGGGATGCCGTCGCCGTCCGTGTCCGCGGGGCAGCCGTGCTTCGACGTGGGCCGCGACCCCGCGCTCCCGGGGGCGCCGTCCGCGGCGGCGCTGCTCACCCCCGGCACGTCCGGGCAGCGATCGTCGATGTCGTAGATCCCGTCCTCGTCCCGGTCCGGCGGGCAGCCGCGCCGGAACCCCGGCCGCGCGCCCGCGGCCGGCGGGCGCGCCTCGCCGATGACCCGCGGGCACGCGTCCTCCGCGTCGGGGACCGAGTCCCCGTCGAGATCGGCGACCGGAGCCGGCGCCCGCGCGGCGCCCCGGCCGCCGCCCGCCCCCGCAGGCGCGGCCGCGGGGACCCGGGAGGCGGCGGGGGCCGTCGCCGCCGGCAGGACGTCGGCGGCGATGCCGAGCGCCGCGAAGAAGCGCGCCTTCGGCGTGCCGGGCAGCCGCCCGAAGCCGGGGCCGGCGCCCGCGTCCAGCGTGAGCGGGCCCAGCGACCAGCGCGCTGTGAGCAGGAGCTCCGCCCCCGCGCGGCCCGGGACCCGGAGCGCCGACGCCTCGCCGGCGGCGGCCCACACGGAGAGCTCCGACCCGAGCTGCAGCGGGCCTTTGCGGACGCCGGCGCCTGCGGAGAAGAAGACCTCGCTGCCCGTCAGGCTGTCCGCCGAGGCCGGCTGGAACCGGCCCCCCGCCGAGGCCGCCCAGAGGAAGCCCGGGTGCTCCGCCCCCACGATCACCCGCGGCGCGTAGCGCACGGCGCCCGCGCCGGCGAACGCCGACGCGTCGCCGGTCGGCAGCCAGACGGAGAGCCCGAGCGCCGCCGCCGGCCGGAGCCCCTCCTGGGGCAGGAGCGCCACCCTGCCGCCGAGCTGGAGATCGGCGAGGGCGGCGCCGCCGGCGGGCGCCGTGACGCGGACGTCCCCGAGCGCGCCGGACGCGCCGCCCTGGTCCAGCACGAGCGGCACGTCGAGGTCGAGCTTGACCCGGCGCAGGAGCTCGACGCTCGCGAGCGCATGGAGGATCGCCTGCCGGTCCACCCACGTTACAGCGCCTGCAGGCGCTGTCCCGCGCAGGCTGAGCGGTTGATATGAATAGGAAAGTAGCAGTCCGACCGCCGGCCGGAGCTCGCCGGATACGCCGGCAGAAGGGACGGTGGACAACCCGTCGCCCGCGGGCGCGGGAGCGAGCCTGTCGAGCGCGGTGGCCTCCTGCGCCGCGGCCGGCATGGAAGCCGAGGCGGCGGCGACGAGGAGCGAGGAGGCCAGGAGGGGCGCGATGACGCGCGCCGACCAATACGCCATCGGTCTGCTCGTATCCCATTGCCTGGTCTCTTGCAACGCCGATCTCGATCCGGTAGCGTGCGGCGGGCGTGGCACCGTCAAATGGCCAGTCCGTCGCTGTCGCGGTGCTCCTCGGCTGCGCCAGCCACGTTGGTTACGTCGGCGCGTCGAGCGCCGCAGAGCCGACGCCCGGATATCCAGAGGCGGTCATCCAATGGGGCGTGCAGAGAGGAGAGACGTGCGATCACATCGCAGAGGTCCTCTACGGCTCGCCCAGGCACGTTGGGCTGATCCATCGATATAACCGCGTTGCGTGCGGCCCGGGCACGACGCTCGCGGAGGGGCTCACGCTCGTCCTCCCCGCCGAGGTGACGTCGATCCCCGACGCGAAGATCCGGTCGATGCACCCGGACGTGCGCGCGCGCCCGGCGGCCGGCGCCTGGTCGCCCGCGACGCCGGGGCTGCCGCTCCTCACGAACTCGAGCGTCAACACGCTGGATGAGGGGCGCGCAGATATCGAGTTCGTGGATCGGACTCGGGTGCTGCTCGCGCCCAATACGCTCGTCGTCATCTACGGTACGGCGAGCCGAACCCGGGTATCGAAGACGCCGCCGGCGGCCGTCGAGCTCGCGGACGGCGAGGTGAAGGCAGCGCTCGCCGCGCTGCGCGGCCAGTCGGTCGAGGTCGCCACGGGCGGGGGCGGCCGGGTGAGCGCGTCGTCGCGGGACACCGTGGTGCAGCGGCGCGGCGAGCGCACGACGGTCGCGGTGTTCGACGGCAAGGCGGGCGTCAGCTCGGGCGGCACCTCCGTCGTGGTCCCGAAGGATCATGGCACCCGGTTCGCGGACAGGTCGCCGCCCGCGCGCCCGCGCCCGCTGCCGCCGCCGCCGGCGTGGACGACCGCGGACGCCGCGCCTGTCGCGCTCGCGCCGGGGGGGCTCGGCGTCCTGTCGGCGTCGTGGCAGCCCGCGCCCGGGGCGGCCGGCTACCGCGTCGAGGTCGCGCGCGACCCGGAGCTCAACGACCTCATCGTCCGCGAGGAGGTGAAGCCGGACGTCGTGTCCTTCCGCGCGGAGAAGATGCCGGCCGGCGCCTATTTCCTCCGGGTCCGGGTCATCGATCGGGAGGAGTACCTGGGGGTGGGCGCGGTGCGCACGTTCCACCTCGTCGCCGCGCGGGTCTCGGGGGGCGTCGCCCCGGCGGCGCGGGAGATCACCGCGAACCCCTACGGGGTCATCGAGCTCACGCCGACCCCCGCGCTCGAGCTGTCGCTCGACGACGGGCCGTTCGGCCCGATCCCCGAGCGCATCGACCTCCTCCAGCGCGCCCCGCGCGAGCTCCGGCTGCGCGAGCGGGGCAGCGCCGCGCCCGCGGCGGTGACGTCGCTCCCGGTCCGGTACACGAACGTGGGCGCGACGCTCCGGGCTGCGCGCGTGGCGACGGCGGACGGGCAGGCGCTCGAGGCGCGGGTGGAGCTCGAAGGGCTCGCGGGGATCGACGTCGCGCAGCGGGTGGCGCCGCGGATCTTCGCCCACCTGCCGGGCGGGGTGCGCTCCGCCGCGCTGACCGGCGGCGAGCGCGGCGGAGCGCTTGTCGCGCGGATCCCGCTGCCCCGGGCGGCGATGCGCCCTGACGAGCCGCTGCGCGTCCGGATCGACGTGGCGGACGGCCGCGGCGGTGTGCTCGGCACGAGCGACGCCGAGCTGCCCGCCGCCCCGGGGCCGGCGCGAGCGCCGCCGCGGGCGCCCCCGGCGGCCCCGGCCGCGCCCGTGCTGGGCGCGTACCTCCCGCTCCTGCCGGTGTCCGTGTCGACGGACGTGCTCTGGCTCGCGCCCACGCCGCCCGCCGTGGTCGCCGTCGGCGCGGCCGCGGTGCGCTCCGGGGGCGACTGGGTCGCTGCGGGGCAGGTGCGCGCGAGCGGCGCCGTCGGACCGCTGGGGCTCGACATCTCGCTGCGATCGAACCCCGCCGGCGACGGCGAGGGGGTGGGCAGCGCCGGCTGGATCGGCGCGCGCTACCGCGTCCTGCGCCTCGGGCGCTCGGAGCTCGAGCTCGGCCCCACGCTCCGCCTCGGCGTGCCCTTGGCCGACGGGAGCCCGCCTGTCCGCATCGAGCCCGGGGTCGCGCTCGGCGGCGCGGCGGGCCGGCTGACGTGGGTTGTCGACCTCGGCGCGCGCCTCCGCGCCGCGGGCGGCGAGGGGGCCGAGGGCGGCGCGGCGGGCGGCGGTGAGCTGACCACGTCGGCGGCGCAGGGCTTCCTGCTGGCCGGCGTGGCGGCCGACGCCGCGTCGTGGCTCCGGCTGCACAGCGCGCTGGATCTGCACCTCGTCCAGCGGGACCACGCGGCGAACGACGGGTTCGCCGGCCTGTCGGCGGGCGCCGAGGCCGGCGGCGCGCTGTTCGGGGCGCTCTCCGTGCGGGTGAGCCCCTGGCGCGAGGCGGGCGAGGGCCCGGTGACGGCGCAGATCGCGGTGGGCTTCCGCGAGGCCTCGCCGTGAGCGCCGACGACGGCGCGCGCCGGCCGCCGGACGGGGACGCCGGCCGCACCGTGCTGAAGGGCGGGCGGGCGCTGGGCCCCCGGCCGGCGCCCGATCCTCACCTGTCCACCGGCCGCCTGGCGGGCGCGGAGACGCTCCCCTCGGACGTGCCCGAAGCGGGCCCGTCGCAGCGGGTGGGCGTCGGGCGGGTCCTTGGCGGCAAGTACAACCTCGTGCGGCTGCTCGGCGCGGGCGGGATGGGGGAGGTCTACGAGGCGGAGCACGTCCTGCTCGGCGTCCCGGTCGCGGTGAAGACGATGCACCCGCACATCGCGATGCTCCCGGAGAGCCGGCGGCGGTTCCTCCGCGAGGCGCGCGCCGCCTCCAGGCTCGTGCACCGGAACGTGGTCAAGGTGCTCGACCTCGGCGGCGACGAGGACGACGGCGACGAGCTGATCTACCTCGTGATGGAGCTGCTCAAGGGGCAGTCGCTCGCCGCGCGGCTCCGGGCGCCGCGCGAGCTGCTGGGCCTCGCGGAGGCGACGGCCATCTTCGCCGGCATCCTCGAGGGCGTGGGCGCCGCGCACGGGTCCGGCATCGTGCACCGCGACCTCAAGCCGGAGAACGTGCTGCTCGCGGAGCAGGACGGGGAGCTCGTCGCCAAGGTCGTCGATTTCGGCCTGGCGCACCTCGACGACCCGCTCGACGCCGGCCCGACGCTCACCTCGAGCGACATGGTCGCGGGCACGCCGGAGTACATGAGCCCCGAGCAGTGCCGCTCGCTCGTCGTGGGCCCGAGCTCCGATCTTTACTCGTGTGGCTGTATTCTTACAGCTTTGTTGCAAGGTACGCCGCCGTTCTGCGGTCTCCCTGCGGTGGAGCTCATGGCGATGCACATGTTCTCGATCCCGCCGCCGCTGATCCGCCCGCCCGGGGCTCCGCCGGTCCCGCCGCTCCTGGAGCGGCTCCGGCTGGACCTCCTGTCGAAGCTGCCGGAGCGGCGCCCGGAGAGCGCCGCGGCGGCGCGGGCGCGGCTCGACGAGGCGATGTCGCGGGAGGCGGAGGCGCGGCGGCTGCCCGAGCGCAAGGCGGACGTGCCGCTCGGGGGGCGGGGCGAGCGCGCGCAGCCCTGGCTGGACGGCGAGACCGCGCGGTTCGCGCCGGTCCCGGAGCACGCCGTCGCGCTGCTCCGGCTGGCGCCGGCGGGCCAGGGGTTCAGCGAGGCGTGCGAGATCGGGCTCGACGCGCAGGGCATCCACCTCGCCGAGGTGCCCGACGCCGCCGCGCTTGTCGCGTCGGGGCTCGGCGTGGCGGTGATCGACGCCGGCGCCGACGTGGAGGCCGCGTGCGCGCTGCTCGAAGCGCTCGGCCGCGCGGCGCCCGGCGTGCGCGCGGTCGTGTGCGCGTCCGGTCTCTCCTCGGAGAGGATGAACGCCCTCGTCGCGGCGGGCGCCGCGGATGTGACGCGGTATCCGGTGGCGCCGGACGTGCTGTCGCGCAAGATCGCGCGGGTCGTGCGCCGCGGGCGCTGAAGTGCGGCGCGGAGCGGCAGCCGTGGCCGCACGCCGCGCAGGCGAGCGACCAGGCGCTCATGGCCGGCCGAGAGGAGGCTGGGCGTGAGCCGCCGGGGTGGATGACCGCAAGGCGGTCAGCGCGGCCTGGTAGACGGCCTGGAAGCGAGCCTGCTCGGGCGCGAGCTCGGCGGCGCGTCTCAGCGGCTCGAGCGCCTGGTCCTTGTGGCCTTGCCGGACCAGGGCGAGGCCCAGCGCGTGGAGCAGCTCGGCCTGCTCGGGGAGGCGGGTGATGCCGCGCCGAAGCAGCGCGACGCCGTCCGCGTCGCGACCGAGCGCGCGATAGAGGTCGGCGAGGTTCACGTAGGTGGGGACGTAGCCGGGCTCGATGCGAAGCGCGGCGAGGTAGGCCTGCTCGGCGTCGCGCGGCTTGCCCGTGCGGGTGAAGATGAGGCCCAGGTTGTTCTGGGCTTCGGCTCGATCGGCGTGGAGGGTTTGCGTGGCGATGTACTCGCGCAACGCTCCGTCCAGATCCCGCGCGGCGCGCTCGGGCAAGGCGCCGAGGTCGACGCCCGCGAGCACGCGCGCGGCTTCGACGCGCACACCGCGCACGGGATCGGCGAGGAGCGGCGCGGCGACGGCCGCGGCGCGACGAGGGTCGTGGCCCTCCAATGCGCTGAGCGCAGCGCGTCGCAGCAGCGGGTCGGGATCGGCGAGCGCCGAGCGGAGGACGGCGAGCGACGCGGCCGTCGGGGCGACGCGCAGCGACGCGAGCGCGGTCGCGCGCGCGATGGCGGGGTTTTCGCGGTCGGTCGCGAGCCGCTGGAGCTCGGCGGCGACGGCCGGGTCGCCGGGCGCGGTGCGCGCGAGCGCGAAGACCTCGGCGGTTGTCTGGTAGCTCTGCGCGGGGCGGCCGAGCCAGGCTTGCACGGCGTCGGCGGCCCAGCGCGCGGGCTTCTGCGCGTGGCAATCGGTGCATGTGTTCGGGATCCCGAGGCGGACCGAGAGATCCGGCCGAGGCACCCGGAAGCCGTGATCGTGACGGACGTCGACGCCCATGTACGTGCGCGCCGGCATGTGGCAGTCGACGCAGCGTGGAGCGGCGTGCTCGCCGGGCGTGACGCTGCCGTTCGCGGCGTGGTGGTGATGCTCGGGGACATCGAAGCGCGCCGGTTCGTGGCAGGACGCGCACACGCCGTTGCCCTCGGCGCGCAGACGGCCGGAGTGCGGCTCATGGCAGTCGCTGCACGTCACGCCGGCGTGCGCCATCTTGCTCTGCTGGAATGAGCCGTAGGTGAAGACCTCGTCGTTCATCACGCCGTCGGGCGTGTAGGAGGGCGCGGTCAGCAGCTCGGGCGCGACGCTGTCGAGCAGCGGGGCGCCGTGCCGGAGCGGCTGCGAGAGGGTCTCGCGGCGGCTGTGGCAGAACGCGCACGTGGCGCTTTCGGTGCCGCTCGAGGGCCTCTTGCCACGCTGCGCGGTGCCGCTGGGCAGCCGTGTCCACGTGGTGTCCTGACGCTCGTCGAAGCGCACGTCGAGGCCCTTCGAGGGGTCCGACGTCCGAGCCTTGGTCCAGTCGAGGTGGCGCGCGCCGCCGCCGTGGCAGCCTTCGCACCCGACGCTGATCTCGGACCAGGTGGTGGTGAAGCGATCCGCGGCCGCGTCGTATCCTTTCGTGACGTGCGTCGAATGGCACTCGGCGCACATGTGGTTCCAGTTCTGGCTGGCGGCGGTCCAGTGCAGCACGTCGCCGGCGCGCACGCTGTCGCGCTCTTGCAGGTGATACCAGCGCTGCCCACCGCGTGCTTTGGGGCGCGAGTCCCACGCAAACGGCAGCACCTGCAAGCGTCCGCCCGGGCCGGCAACGAGGTACTGCTGGAGCGGTTCGACGCCGAAGGTGTACAACACCTCGTAGCGGTGCAGCTGGCCATCGGGGCCGTCCGTGGTGACCCAGTATTTTCCGTCCTGGCGATCGAAGCGGTGGACCAGCCCAGCGTAACGCAGGCGCGCCCCCCCGAAGTCTCCGAGCACGGTGGCGGCGCTCGCGTGCTGCATGGCCCGCGCGTGCTGCGAGCCCTGCCACGCGGCGTGCTCTTCGGCGTGGCACGGCGCGCAGCGGTCGCTGCCGACGAAGCCGGCCGCTGCGCGCTCTGGCGAGTCCTCCGCCGGGCTCACCCGCTCTGCGGTACCCGACGAGGCCTCCGCGGCGTCGCCGTGCCCCGCCCCGGGTCTCGCCCCCGGAGCGCTCGCCGTGGGGGCGTCGGCTGGCGTGAGGGAGGATGCGCTCGTGGGCGCGCGCCAGACCACGAGCGCGGCGAGCGCCAGGGTCAGGACGGCGAGGGGCCACCAACGAATGAGCCGGGGATCAGCCATGAGAGGAGCGGAGGCGAGCACCGCCGCGAGACTCGGGTCGTGCAGAGACGCCCGGGTCTCGCGTGCGGCGGGGTGCGCGTTTACTCGGTGAGGATGACTCCGCGGTCGGTCGCGTACTGCGTCCACGCGGCGGCGAGCTCGGCCGCCACCTCGGGATGAGCCGCGGACACGTCGTTGATCTCGCCGCGGTCGGTGGCCAGATCGTACAGCGTCCAGGCGCGCGGCGTCGGGCCATGAGGCGCGCTGAGCCACAGCAGCTTCCAGTTGTCGCGGATCACGTAGCGGTGGTTGCCGTGCTCCCAGATCAACCTCTCACCGGGCGCGCGCACGCTGGTCGCCCGATCTTCGAGCGCCGGCAGGATCGAGCGCCCGCTGATCGGCTCGACGGCCCTGTCCTTGTAGGTGCTCCCCGGATCGGGCACACCGGCCAGATCGAGCACGGTCGGCAGAAAATCGACAACGTGCGTGGTTCCGTCGAACTGCGGCCTGGCCTGGTGCTGTCCCGGCAGCCGTGCGATGGCCGGAACGGCGATGCCGCCTTCGGTCGTGTAGCTCTTCCACAGCCGGAACGGCGTGGCGCTCACCTCGGCCCAGCGGGGCCCGACGCCGATGTACGAACCCGGTCGACCGAGGTTCTCGAGCGTGTTCACCACCGGCCCGGAGCGGCTCGGGTCGCTGGCGGCGAAGCCCTCGCGATTGCCACCCTCCGCGCCGTTGTCGGACTGGAAGAAGATGAAGGTGTTCTCGTACTCGCCGACCCGCTTGAGGTACTGGATCAGCCTGCCGATGTTGGCGTCGAGGTTCTCGACCATGGCGGCGTAGATCTCCATGCGCCGCGCTTCGTAGATCCTCTCCTCCGGCCCGAGCTCTTCCCAGGTCTTCGGGTTGCTGCCGCCGCTCGGCAAGCGGGGATTCGGCGTGAACGATTCGGGGATGATGCCGCGGCTCTTGAGCCGCGCGAGGCGCTGCTCGCGGATGGCGTCGTAGCCCGCGTCGTAGCGGCCGCGGTACCTGTCGATGTACTCGGGCGGAGCCTGAAGCGGCCAGTGCGGCGTGGTGTACGTCGCGAACGCGAAGAACGGCTTGCCGTCGGCGCGGTTGCTCTCGATGTACTGGATGAGCTTGTCCGTGTAGAGCTCGGTCGCGTAGAAGTCGCGCGGCGGCTGCGTGTACACGCCGTCCTCGCGATAGAGCCGGGTCTGCGCGGACGTCGGCGGATCGGCGTACTCGTTGAAGAACGTCGCCACGCCGCCGAGCAGGACGTACGATTTCTCGAAGCCGCGCGCCGCCGGGCTCTGATCCTCCGCGTCGCCGAGGTGCCACTTGCCGGCGATGTACGTATGGTAACCGGCGTCTTTCAGGAGCTCGGCCACGGACAGCGCGTTGTCGGTCAGGTGGCCCTCGTAGCCGGGCTGCCCTGCTTGCGGTCCACTACCACCGCCCATGCGGCCCAGCCCGACGGAGTGGCTATAGGTGCCGGAGACCAGCATCGCGCGGGTCGGCGCGCACAGCGATCCGGAGCGGTGCCCGGTGAGGATGCGGCCTTCGGCGGCGAGTGTATCGAGGTTCGGGGTGGTGATCTCGCCGCCGAACGCGCCGAGGTCCGAGAAGCCCAGATCGTCGGCCACGATCGTGACGATGTTGGGCAACTCGGCGCCCGTGCCGCCCCCGCCCGCACCGCCGCCGCCCGCACCGCCGCCGCCCGCTGCACCGCCGGCCCCGGCAGCGCCGCCGGCCCCGCCAGCACCGCCGGCCCCGGCAGCACCTCCGTCCCCGCCCGCACCGCCGCCGCCCGCTGCGCCGCCGTCCCCGCCAGCACCGCCGGCCCCGCCCGCACCGCCGGCCCCGGCAGCGCCGCCCGAGCCCGCTGCACCGCCGGCCCCGGCAGCGCCGCCGGCGCCGCCCGTGGCGTTGCCGGTGCTGCTCGTGGAGCCACCCGACCCGCCGCTCGAGCTGCCGGTCTGACCGGCGCTGCCACCGCTGCCCGAGTCATCGTCGCTCTGGCAGCCGATCGGGCCGAGCAGCATGGCCAACAACCAGGGCCCGCTCGCGAGCGCCGAACCAATCCATCGGTGACGTTCGAAGAACCGCTTCATACCTGTCTCCTTGAGAGTGCTGGAAGCGCCGCATGCCGGAGTCGAACGTCGTCGGAAGCGAGGTTCCGCCGTCATCCCGGAGGGACGCCTCGGTTCGCGCACTGGCAAAAGCTCAGCGGGGCGCGCCACGAGAAGGGCGGCCTCTGACGGTGATGAGCCGCGTGGCTCGGCCGTCACGACGAACGGCAGCGTGACGCGTCGCCGTGGACGCGGGTGCGCTGCCTCGCTGTTCTCCTCGCCGCAGCTCGCGCCGCGGCGCATGCGGCTAACTACAGCAAGAACGACAGGTGCTCGTTCGGCAGCACGCGCCTGGGGCGCTCGAGTGAGCACCGAACGTTCGCGTGGCCACGAGGAAAGGATGCATTCGTCCGTTATAACAGATGCAGTGACGTTATGCAAGACAATTCTCGCGCCGCGGAGCCGTGGATCGACATGCTGAAGGCGCTGAGCGTCGACGAGCGACGGGTGGCCGCGCAGCTCGAGCTGCTGGGGCTGGTGCGCCGGTCCCGGATCGCGGCGGTTCGCCCCCGCGGAGCCGTCCTGCCCGTGTCCCGGACCCGGCTCGGCGGCCTGCGTCCGGTGCTCCTCGGGTGCCGGCGCGCTTGACTCCGACAGGCGGGGGTTCTATTACATTCGCGCATCTAGATACAGGGATACATGGGTCTTTCCGAGTACATCGAGACGCTGAACCTCCTCGGGGACGAGAGCCGGATACGGCTGTGCGTGCTCCTCCGCGAGCGCGAGCTGCGGGTGACGGATCTGGTTCGCGTGACGGGCATCGCGCAGTCGCGCGTCTCGACGCACCTCGGGCGGCTCCGCGAGGCAGGGTTCGTCCGGGACAGGCGTCAGGGGCCGCAGTCGTTCTATGCGCTCGCGGTCGATACCCTGCCCGGGACCGCGAAGGCCCTCCTCGATGAGGCCACGAAGTCGGCCGACCCGACCCTGGAAGGCGACAAGCGGCGCCTCCTGGAGCTCGACGCCGAGCGGCGCGGTGGCCTCCCGGAGTCCTTCGCCGGTGAGATGGAGAGGCACTACTCCCCGGGCCGCACGTGGCAGTCGCTCGCGGTCGGCCTCGCCGCATTGCTCCGCCTCGGCGACGTCCTCGACGTCGGCTCGGGCGACGGCGCGGCGGCCGGATCGCTCGCACCCTACTGCCGCTCGCTCACCTGCATCGACTCGAGCAGCCGGATGATCGAGGCCGCGAAAGAGCGATTCGCGACCCTGCCCCACGTCCGCGTCCAGGTCGCCGATGTCCACGATCTGCCGTTCCAGAAGGCCTCCTTCGACTCGGTCCTCGTGTTTCACACGCTGACCTACGCCGAGCAGCCGCCGCGGGCGCTGGAAGAGTGCGCACGCGTGCTCCGCCCGGGCGGACGGCTGGTGATCCTGTCGCTCGACGCGCACCAGCAGCGGGAGGTCACCGCGCCCTACGGCGAGCGCCACCCCGGCTTTTCGCCCTCCGACCTCCGCGCCATGCTCACCCGCGCGAGGCTCGATGTCGTCGTGGCCGACGTCGCCTGCCGCGAGGCGAAGAAGCCACATTTTCAGGTCGTGCTCGCCATCGCCGACAAGCCGACCCCGGGTCCCTCCAAGAGCGCCAAGCGAGGCTGATCAGGCCGTCCAACAACCCCACGCCTCCCCTTCATCCACTCCAGAAGCTCCTCCAGAGCCGCATCGCCATCATCGACGGGGCGATGGGGACGACCATCCGCACCTACGGGATGAAGGAAGCGGACATCCGGGGCAAGCGATTCGCGGATTCGAAGAAAGACCTGCTGAACAACGGTGATCTGTTCACGCTCACGCAGCCGGAGATGATCTGCGATATCCACCGGCGGTTCCTCGAGGCCGGCGCGGACATCATCGAGACAAACACCTTCGGCGCGACGAGCATCACCCAGAGCGAGTTCTTCGTGGACGACCCGCGGGAGCACGGCGGGCGGAAAGATCCCGCCTTCTATCAAGGGATCATCGACGACCCGTTCCTCAACGACCTCTCCTGGGAGATCAACGAACAGTCCGCGCGGCAGTGCCGCGAATGGGCGGATCGCGTGGCGAACGCCGACGGGCGGCAGCGGTTCGTCGCGGGCGCCATCGGCCCGCTCACCGTCTCCCTGTCCAACTCCCCGGACGCCGACGACTCCGGCTTCCGCGTCGTGACGTTCGATCAGGTGAAAGAGGCGTACGTCCACCAGATCCGCGCCTTGATCGCCGGCGGCTCCGACGTGCTGCTGGTCGAGACCATCTTCGACTCGCTCAACGCGAAGGCCGCGCTCGTCGCCATTCGAGAGGTGTTCGACAAGGACGGCAAGACCCTGCCGGTGATGATCTCGGCGGCGGTCGGGCGCGGCGGAGAGACGATGATCTCCGCGCAGACGGTCGAGGCGTTCTGGACCGCGGTGAAGCACGTGAACCCGCTCGCCGTCGGGCTGAACTGCTCGCTCGGCCCGGACCTGATGTATCCGTTCCTGTCCGAGCTCTCGGAGAAGTCCAGCGCCGCGATCTCCTGCTACCCGAACGCCGGCCTGCCCAACCCGCTCTCGCCCACGGGCTTCGATCTGGAGCCGCCGGACATGGTGATCGGCGGGGCGACGACCAGCAAGGCGCACACCGCCGTGAAGGTGGCCCCGCATTACAGCGAGCCGGTCGTGCATGTGGTCGACGCGAGCCGCGCCGTGCCCGTCACGACGAGCCTCCTGAGCGAGGAGGGCAAGCCGGCGTTCGTCGCCCAGCACCGCGCCGAGTACGAGAGGCTCCGGCAGATTCACAGGGCGCCGAAGCACAAGCTCGTCCCCCTCGAGGCCGCGCGCGCGAACCGGACGCGGATCGAGTGGCGCGCCGAGGACCTGCCGGTGCCCGAGTTCACCGGCGCGCGCGTGCTCGAGGATTTCCCGCTCGCCACCTTGCGCGAGTACATCGACTGGACGCCGTTCTTTCACACGTGGGAGCTGAAGGGCGTCTATCCGCGGATCCTGGAGCACGCCAAGTACGGCGAGCAAGCGCGCCAGCTCTTCTCCGAGGCGAACGCGCTGCTCGACAGGATCATCGAGGAGAAGCTGCTGACGGCGCGCGGCGTGTATGGCTTCTTCGCCGCGAGCGCCGTGGGCGACGACGTGGAGGTCTACGCGGACGGGACGCGCACGACGGTGCTCGAGCGGCTTCACTTCCTGCGCCAGCAGACGGCGAGGGAGAACGGCGAGCCGAACCGGTCGCTCGTGGATTTCATCGCGCCCAAGGAGACCGGCCTCCCGGACCACATCGCCGGCTTCGCGGTGACCTCCGGGATCGGCCTGAAGGAGCTGTGCGAGCGGTTCAGGGCGAGCTACGACGACTACAACGCCATCATGGCCGAGGCGATCGCGGATCGCCTGGCCGAGGCGTTCGCCGAGTGCCTGCACAAGCGGGTGCGCGACGAGTGGGGCTATGGCCGGCAGGAGGACCTGACCAAGAGCGAGCTCATCGAGGAGAAATACCGCGGCATCAGGCCCGCGGCGGGGTACCCTGCGTGCCCGGATCACACAGAGAAAGGCACGCTCTGGCGGCTGCTCGACGTCGAGAAGAACACCGGCATCCAGATCACCGAGTCGTTCGCGATGTGGCCCGGCTCAAGCGTGAGCGGCCTCTACTTCGCGCACCCGCAGGCCCGGTACTTCAGCCTGGGGAAGATCGATCGTGACCAGGTGGTCGACTACCACGTGCGCAAGGGCATGACCGTCGCGGACGTCGAGCGCTGGCTCGGCCAGAACCTCAACTACGACGCTTCGAGCTAGCACCTCTGGGCTCGAAAGGAGCTGACGGTTCAGGTCGAGCCGGGCCGCGCGTTTCATCCTCCGGGGTCGGCGGTCCCGCCGCCGTCCGTCCTACCCCGCGCGGCGAACAGGGCCTCTTCGCTCTGCGGGCGGCGGGGCAGCTCGGCATGACCTCGCCCGCCGGTGTGCAGCCCGAGCCCAGCGGCCTGCTCACCCGCGATCCCGGCCCTCCCGCGCAGCGCAGTTTGCACCGATCGACCCCGCCACACCGCCTGGCCCCGCGCTTGTATCCGCCTCTCGCGCAGTCCATCGGCGGGTCGGTTCGACCCGCGAGAGAGACCGGGGGGAGTTCATGGATCGGTCGGCGGGCGCGCCCCTCTGCGGGCGCCTCTCGCTGCGCCCGCTCGCCGAGCGGCCGCGGTGCAGCATCGTCATTCCCTGTTACAACGAGGAGCGCTACATCGAGGACGTCCTTCGCTGTGCTTTGGAGCAGCGTTATCCACCCGATCTTCTCGAGATCTTCGTCGTCGACGGCGGCTCGAGCGACAGGACGCGCGAGATCGTCGCCCGCGTCGCGGCGGAGGACCCGCGGGTGACGCTCCTCCACAACGCCGCCCGGATCCAGGCCGCGGGGATGAACCTCGGTATTCGCCGATCGCGAGGCGACGTGATCGTCCGGATGGACGCGCACGCCGACTACGCCGCCGACTACGTGGCCGCGTCGGTCGCCGCGCTCCGGAGGACCGGCGCGCTCAACGCGGGCGGCGCGGCGCGGCCGCGCCACCGGAACGGCTTTCAGCGGGCGCTCTGCGCTGCGCTCTCGAGCCCCCTCGGCGTGGGCGGCTCGGCCTACCGCGACCCGTCGCGCGAGGGATTCGTCGAGTCCGTCTTCAACGGCGCCTTCCGGCGCGAGGCGTTCGAGATCGCCGGCCTCTACGACCCGGCCGCGATCACCAACGAGGACGCCGAGCTCAACCAGCGCATCATCGAGGCCGGCGGCGCGGTGTACCTGTCCCGGGAGATCGTCGCGTACTACTATCCGCGATCGTCCCTCCCGGCGCTCGCGCGGCAGTATTTCGCCTACGGCAAGGGCCGCGCCCGCACGCTGCTCCGTCGCCGGAGGCTCCTGTCGCTCCGGCCGATGCTGCCGTTCTTCCTCGTGACGGCCCTCGCGTTGCTCGCGCTCGCGTCCGCGCTCCTGCCGTCCGTCCGCCCCGCGCTCGCGCTCGCGTCGCTCGCGTATGCCGCGCTCGTCATCGCGGCGTCGCTCCGGGTCGCGCTCCGCGCCTCGCCCCGCGATTTCCCCTTGATCTGCGCCATCTTCCCCACGTTGCACGCCGCGCACGGGCTCGGGTTCTGGGCCGGCCTGCTCCGCGGCGCGCGCGACCGCGCTGGACGGCGCGCGGAAGGCCGTCTGCCCACCTCGTGACGCGCGCGATCGGCGCGGCGATCGCCGGGCGCCGCGGCGCGCGCCGCCGGGGGGCGCGTTGATTGACAGCGCTCGCTTTGGTATGGTCGCGCGGTGAGCGTGCGCGGGATGTCGTTTGCCTCGTTCTCCTCGGTCGCCGCCGGGCTCATCGAGCTGTCCCGCTGGTGCCACGAGCGCGGCTGGACGCCGGCCACGAGCGGCAATTTTTCCGCCCGGCTCAGCGAAGACACCATCGCGATCACGGCGTCCGGGCGGCCCAAGGGCGCGCTCGGCCAGTCGGACATCGTGGTCGTCAACGCGGAAGGCCGCCTGACCGGACCGTCCGCGGGCCGCCCGTCGGCCGAGACGGCGCTGCACTGCCAGCTCTACCGGCGCTCCAGCGCGATCGGCGCCGTCGCGCACACCCACTCGCGGGCCGCGACGGTGCTCTCGCGCCGGTGCGCGCACGAGGGGTACGTGACCCTCGCGGGCTACGAGGTGGCGAAGGCGCTCTCCGGGGTGGCGACGCACGACCGCGCGGTGCTCCTCCCCGTCTTCGTCAACACGCAGGACATCCAGAAGCTGGCCGAGGACGTCGAAGCGTTCATGTCGGCGCACCCGCCGGTGCACGGCTACGTCATCGCCGGCCACGGGCTCTACACGTGGGGCTCGGACATCGCCGACACGATCCAGCATATCGAGGCGCTGGAGTTCATGCTCGACTGCGCGCTTCTGGAAGGGAGGATCTCATGAGCCTGCTGCGGGTTTACCGGGAGGACGATCCCACGAGGGCCGAGGAGCACACGACGTTCGAGGACATCGTCCGCGTCGCCGCCGCGTCGCAGATCCGCTTCGAACGCTGGGCCGCCGAGCGCCCGCTGCCGCCGTCGGCGGCGCCGGAGCAGGTGCTCGAGGCGTACGCCGGCCCGGTGAAGGAGCTCTCCGAGGCGTGCGGGTTCGTGACGGCGGACGTGATCTCGGTCTCGCCGAGCACCCCGAATCACGCGGAGATCCGGCGGAAGTTCCTGGACGAGCACATCCATTCCGAGGACGAGGCGCGCTTCTTCGTCGAGGGGCGAGGGCTGTTCTGCATCCATCAGGGGGAGCGCGTGCTCTCGTTCCTCGTCGAGAAGGGCGATCTCATCAGCGTTCCGGCCGGGACGCGGCACTGGTTCGACATGGGGCCGGCGCCCTCGTTCACCTGCATCCGGTGGTTCTCGGACCCGAGGGGGTGGGTCGCCGAGCACACCGGGTCGGACATCGCGTCGCGCTTCCCGCGGCTAGCGGCGTGAGCGTGGCGGCGATCCCTGCGCGCGCGGTGCTCGTCGATATCGAGGGGACCACGACCGACGTGCGCTTCGTCCACGACACGTTGTTCCCGGTGGCGCGCCGGGATCTGGCCGCGTACGTGTCGGCCCACGCCGGGAGCCCGGAGGTCGAGGCCGCCCGGAGCGCGGTGGCGCGCGAGCGGGGCGCGGGCGAGCAGGCGGTGAGCGACGGCGAGCTCGCGGCGGCGCTGCTCGCGTGGATCGACGAGGATCGCAAGGAGACCACGCTGAAGGCGCTGCAGGGGAAGATCTGGCGCAGCGCCTACGAGTCGGGGGGGCTCCGGAGCCACGTGTACGCGGACGTGGAGCCGGCGCTGCGGCGGTGGCGGGACCTCGGGGTGACGCTCGCCGTGTTCAGCTCCGGGTCGGTCGAGGCGCAGGAGCTGCTGTTCCGGCACACGACCTCGGGGGACCTGACAGGCCTCTTCACGGCGTTCTTCGACACGACGACCGGGCCGAAGCGGGAGGCGGGCGCTTACCAGCGGATCGCGGAGGCGCTCGGGCTGCCCCCGGGCGAGGTGCTGTTCCTGTCGGACGTCGTGGCCGAGCTCGACGCGGCGGCGGCGGCAGGGGTGCGCACGGTGCAGCTGATCCGGCCGGGGACGGCGCGGGAACCGGGGAGCCGGCATCCGGTGGCGGAGCGGTTCGACGAGATTGCGGTGGAGCCGGGGTAACGGGGGGCAAGCCTGGGGGGTGGGGGCATTTGCCCAGAGAGATGTCCCATGAAGGCGGGAAGGCGGGAAGATCTTGATGATTTCCTTCCCGCCTTCCCGCCTTCCCGCCTTCATGTTCAAATGACCCCATCACCCATGCCTGCGCTGTGCGACCGCCGCGAGACGGCGCTAGCCTCCCCGTATGTCCGTCATCCTTCCGGCAGTCCGGGCGCTGCAGCCCGAGCGCGCCACCCTCGCGGACTGGCTCGCCGAGCCCGACGATCGGGGAGCAGAGCTGCTCCACGGCCGGCTCGTCTACAAGGCGGTCCCGAGCCCGGAGCACGGACGCGCGCAGCGCAAGCTGGGCGCCCTCCTGGACGCGTTCGACGGCCGGACGGGCGAGGGCGGGCGGCCGGGCGGCTGGTGGCTCTCGACCGAGGTCGACCTCGAGCTCGCCGGCGAGGGGGTGCGGCCCGATCTCGCCGGCTGGCGGCGCGACCGCGTCCCCGCGCTCCCCAAGGCAGTCCCGGGCGGCGCGGTCGCCGAGCGCCCCGACTGGGTCGCCGAGGTGCTCTCTGCCTCGACCGCCGCCCGCGATCTCGGAGACAAGCGGACCATCTACCACGCGGCCGGCGTCGGCCATTACTGGGTCCTCGATCCGGCCAATCGGATCCTGATCGTCTATCGCTGGGCGCACGAAGGCTACCTGTTCACCCTGAGCGCCGGCGCGGGCGAGCCCGTGCGCGCGGAGCCGTTCGAGGCGCTGGAGCTCCGGGTCGGGCTCCTGTTCGGCGACGAGGACGAGCCGGAGGCAGGCGCCTCCCGGCCGTGACAGCGGGCGTGCTCAGCTGACCTCGAGCCGCCCGCGGGAGCGCCGGCGACATCCATCACAGCAGTCCGGCGCCGACCCAGAGCCCAGGCTCGTACGCCACGAGCGCGTCCACGTCGCCCGACGCGAGCAAGAGGAAGTTCACCGGAGAGAGACCGACGAACAGGTGCGGCGTGATCGGGAACTGTATCCCCCACGCGAAGCGGCCGCCGAAGGCGCCGACGCTCTCGAAGTAGGGTGAGTCGAAGAAGATGCGGTGATAGCCCGGCGTGATCCCGACCGACATCTCGACATGCGAGCCGACGCCCATCACGAGCCGGAGCGGGACGCCGACCGCAATCTGGTGGACGTCGGTCGTCGAGATGCTCCGGAGCTCGACGCCGATCTCGAAGCGGCGCGTCTTGCTCGAGGGGAGGCGCGCGACGACGTCGAGATCCACGGACATCCCGTCCTTGACCGCGAAGCGACCCGGGACGAAGTAGCCGGAGATCCCGAGCGAGAGCGCCATCCGGCGCGCGTTGGCCTCCGCCTGGTGGCCTGTCGCGGGCTGCTCGGCGGCGGGCTCCGGGGGCGTCTCCGGCGAGCGCCCAGGCGGCTGTGCGGCGGCCGCAGGCGAGGGCGGGGGAGACGCGGGGTATCCGCCCGCCGGGGGTGGCGCATGCGGATAGGGCGCGGGATACCCGCCTGGCGGGGGAGGCGGGTACGGATAGGGCGCCGGATACCCGCCTGCCGGTGGCGGCGGGTACGGGTAGGGCGCGGGGTATCCGCCTGCCGGGGTCGGCGCATGCGGATAGGGCGCGGGATACCCGCCTGGCGGGGGAGGCGGGTACGGGTAGGGCGCCGGATACCCGCCTGCCGGTGGCGGCGGGTACGGATAGGGCGCCGGTGCCGGCGGTGGGGTCGGGGCAGGCGGTGCCGAGCTCGCGGCCGCGGGCTTCGCTGTCGCGGGCGACGTGGGGCGCGACGGCTGGGCCGCGGCCTCGCCCGCGGCGAGGCTCAGCGACGCGAGCGCCATCAGCGCGGGGGCCGCGGCGGCAGCGCCGCGCGCGCCGCGGGCCCGGCGCGCGCGCAGGACGGCCGCCGCGAGGCCCAGCAAGAGCGCCAGCGAGACGAGCTGGCCGGTGCTGAGCCCCCCGTACACGCCGCGCCCGGCGTCCCCGCGGAGGAGCTCGATGAAGAACCGACCGGCGGCGTAGAGCGCGAGCCAGGTCCCGAACGCCCGGCCGTCCCGGTGCCCCCGGACGAGCCAGAGGGCGGCGATCGCGCTCGCCAGCACCCCGAGCGCCGCCTCGTAGAGCTGCGTGGCGTGCACGGGCAGGCTCGGCGCTCCCAGGGGCACCCAGCCGGCCGCAGCGTGGTCCGCCGCCGCGGGGCTGCCGGCGGGAAACCGGACGCCCAGCGCGCCCGCCGTGACGCGGCCGTAGTCGCACCCCGCGAGGAAGCACCCCGTGCGCACGCTGGCGTAGGTGATCCCGAGCCCGGGCACGAGCCGGTCGAGGAACGGGAGCACGGGCGCGCCGCGGCGGAGCAGGACCACGCCGGCGACGAGCACGCCCGCGATGAGGCCTCCGTACGCGGCCCGTCCGGCATGGAGCACCGGGCCCCACGAGCCCCGCGCGAGCGCCTCGGGCGCGGCGCGCAGCGCCTCGAAGACGTAGCCGCCGAGGAGCGCGGCGACGTAGCCGCCGAGGAGCGCGCGGCCCTCGACCCCGACGTCGCCCCGGTCCCGGCGCACAAGCCAGAAGAACGCCATCGACCCGAGGAGCCCCGCGACCGCGACCATCACCGCGTAGGTCGGCGAGAGCCACGGCGGCAGGCCGTGGCGCTGCAGCCAGAGCATCACCGCCCCGCTCACGCCCGCCTCCGGATGCGCAGCAGCATGTAGCCCGCGGGCATGAGCAGCCAGAACGCAGGGCCCAGGGGCCCGGGCGCGCCCGGGCGATCTCCTTGCAGGTCGCGCCGGCCGGCGCTCAGGCGGCAGGTCGTCGACGGATCACCGTCCTTGGCGTTCCTGCAGTCCTGGTTGCAATCGCTGCAGTTCTGGTTGCAATCGCTGCAGTTCTGGTTGCAATCGCTGCAGTTCTGGTTGCAGCCGGCGACGTCCTCGTTGCAGCCCGAGCAGCCGCCGCCGCAGCTGCCGCAGTCGCTCGAGCCGGTCGAGCCGCTCGGCGCGCTGGTCGGGAGGCCGGACGGCGCGGTCGGCTTGCCGTACTGGAGACAGCGGTCGAGCATGCCCATGCAGCCCGCGTCCGCGGCGAAGGCGAGCGCGCCGTCGCGGCCCGCGATCGGCAGCGCGGCGCACGCGCCGCTGCCCGCGGAGAGGACGCACTCCTTCACCCCCTCGATGCTCATCAGCGCGAGCACGCAGAGCGCCTCGGCGTTCAGCGCGTCGGCGTTGACCCACGCGCACTCCGCCTGCGCGTCGGCGAACTGCGGATCGGTGCGCTCGTGCTCGCAGGACCCGGCCAGGGCGCAGGTGCACACGTCCCGCACGCCGGCGGCGCACTCGGCGATCGAGCCGGGGAGGTGATACGGGTTGGCGCGCACCGACTTCGGCTCGATCCGGGGGAGCTCGGGCAGCGCGACGGCGCCGCCCGGGGGGCCGGCGGGCGGGGGCGCGTCCGAGGGCGAGAGGGCGCTCAGCGCGACAAGCCACGCGGCGTTGACGTACACCGCGCGATCCTGGGCGACCACGCCCGCCGGCAGCCCGGTGACGCGGATGAGGTCGCGCGCGCCCGCGCGCCGCGCGAGATCCGCCACGATCGCGCCGGCCCGGCCGTCGAGCGCCGCGTCCTCGAGCCCCGCGGTCTCCGGCGACGCCGGCTGCCCCGCGAGGACGGGCCGGGCGAGCGGCCCCTCGGACCCGCGCTCCGCCGCGAGGGAGCGGAGCACGAACCCCTCCGTGGACGGCTCGAGCGCGCCGAGGACGATCGCGTCCTCCCCGAGCTCCTCTCGCGCCGCGTCCGCGCTGCGGACCAGCGCCGGGACGCTCGCGATCTCGGCGCCGGGGATGGCCGTTTCCTCTTCCTGCGCGCGGTGCGCGTCCTCCAGCCGCACCGCGACGTCGTGGAGGGCCTCCTCGGGCAAGGCCGCCAGGACCTCCGGCGCGGCGCTCAGCGCGTCGCGCAGCGGCAGGCCCTCGTAAGGCGGCGTCTCGGCGCTGCACGCGCCGAGCGCGGAGATCGCGAGCAGCACAGCGGTACGGCGGATCGCGCTCTCGATGACGATGTTCGTTCGCATGCCCCCCAGCTCTCGCCTCCTGCGAGCCCGCGGAGCCTGACGGGAGTCGCCGTCCTTGCTGCGCGAGCGGGCGCGTCGCCGGTGAAGACACCGTCTCGAGGAGACCCGCAGAGACTGCCAGAACGAGAGGCGCTGGCCAAGGCCCATGCGGCGAGCGGAGAGGCGCGATGTCGCGAAGGCGAGAGGTCTTACGGCGGACGTCATCCGACATCAGGGGCGCTCGCCAGCGGGGTGAGACAGGGGTGCGCGCGCTCGGCCTTCTCTCCAGATCAGAGCCGCTCCCCGGAGCTCGTGCGCTCGTTAGCGGGGCTGATTGAGCTTCACATTCGCGCGTCAGAACCGCAGTGGACGGGTGTTCAGCGATTTCGCGACGTGCTGGGCCATGAATGCGCGAGAAACGCCGTCTATCGCGGCATTGTCGCGACGCGAGGGTACACCTCCCCCTTTCCCCCAGTGCAGTCGCAATGCTGGCCTGCTGCTCAGTTGAGCCAGCGCCCGAGCAAGGACAGCTCCGGGACGCGGAGGATACGTTCACGTCCTGGGCCTCGTAGCAGGCGTCCCGGAACGAGGATGAGCTCGCGGCGAAGCCAGGGCGCCGTCCAGCGCGAGAGCTCGGGGAAGCGCCGGAGCACGTACCGGCGCATCAGGTTGTGGGTGAGCAGCTTCAGGGTGAGCAGCTTCAGAAGGAGCATCGCGTGGTTCGCGGCGAAGGAATGGCTCGGAACCTGACCGCAGCCCCAGCCGTGCTTGAGGTCGCGGATCAGCACCTCGATGCCAGCCCGAGGGTCGTAGCGGGCGGCGACGTCCTCCGGCGCTTCGACCATCTCGTTGGTGAGGTAGACCTGGACGGTGTAGTCGAGATCGTCCCAGAGATAGATGTGCCTGGCGTACGTCCGGTCGAGCGTCCGGACGGCGATGACGCGGGCCTCGAGAGCTCCCCACTCGCCGCGGCGAAACGGGACCTCCGCGACCTGGCGGCGAGGCCGGCCGTCGGCGTCCCAGTCCACGGTCTTCCAGCGGGTGACCAGGGAGATCGCCCCTGCGAGATCGCGCGTGAGCCTGGGCTTGGTCAGGAAGAAGGCACCCTTGTAGGCGATGGCCCGGAGCAGGTGGGTGCAATCGCCGGCGGCGTCGATGCGCACGTACACGGCGGCCTCTGGGGCGGCGGCGCGGACGCGATCGAGGCAACTCTCGACGTAGGGCACATCGTCGTTACCGAAGCTCGTGTCTCCCGGCCGGAGACGGGCGCCGATGACGGTGTTGGTCTCGGCGATGCGGACGAGCAGCGGGTGATAGCTGGGCCTGCCTCGGTAGCGCGGATTCGGTCCGGGTCGGGCTCCTTCCTGCGAGCCGAACAGGGGCTCGACGGTGGTGTCCACGTCCAGATGGACGATGTCGGGCGGCGCCTCGGCGAGCGGAGCGAGGCCATGCTGGGCGAGCATCGTGTCGAGCGCGGCGAGCGCCTCGTCGTCGAAGCGGCCGAGGTCACGGTAGACCGTGTCGATGCTGGGCACGACGCCGCCGGCCAGATGCACGAAGAGCGGGTCGTTCGCCAAGGCCTCCAGGCCGAACACCCGTGCCTCGCCGGCCGCGGCGGCGTCGATGAGCAGCCGCATCTGGGCGGGCATGGGGTAGAGAACGCGGCTGTCGGGCTTGAGTCGGCCGAACGTGCGCCGGAGCTCGGCGTCGACACCGAGCTCACGGAGGAAGACTCCGAGGCCGACCAGCCCCGCCACGCCCGTAAGGGTCGTTTCCGTGGCGCGGATGTGCACCGCCCGCGGATCGGGACGGCGGATGCGAGCACGTCGAGGCGGGGTTGGTTTTGGCTTGCTTCGGCGGATGCGCCGTCGCACCTTCGAGGTGCTCGGCGTGCGCTTGCCTTGGGTCATAGCAAACGCAACGGCTGCGCACGCCGAGCCTTGTCTTCAAGGCGTTCCGTTTTGCCTTGTCAGTCTGCCAATATTTCTGAATGGCTCAGGACACGCGAAATCCAGGATAAATGTTCAGTGCGGCTACCCATTTCCGGAAAGGTTCGTCAACGAAATCTTCGGCAATTCGGGCTTTCCGGATACTGAATGGCATCCTGTCGAAGTTGCACGCGACATCATGCGCGCAGTGCTCACGGCAGTCGGTCGAAGCGACGTAGCGGACGTGCTATGATGGTTCACCGAATCCACTTCGGCGAGGTCGCCTTGCCGTTTGCTGGGCAGACGAGCTGCGGAGGTGCCCGTGGCGGCTCCCTCCACGCAGCGGCGGTCCGCGCTCATGATGGCGAGACGGAAAGCGCGGCGCGATGGTTGGAACCGGCAGCAGGTCGCGACCGTGGCGCGTCTCTCTGAGGAGGCCAGCGACCGGCTGCCACATCCGGTGGCCAGGGGATGCGGTCGGGCCGAGCCGCGCTGCCGCCCCTCGACGAGAGCCGGGCCTCCAAGAGCCGGGCCTCCCGATGGACCTCGAGCGAGAGATCGAACGCCCGGCTCACCCCCGCCTGCGCCGCCTTCGCCTCACGGTCCTACCGGCACCCTCCGTCTGTCCGCATGCGAAGGATGGACCTTCGGCGTCCGCTGGCGCATGCTAGGAGCATGCAAGCTTTCAAGATGCATGTGATGGTGGATGACACGGTCGTTCGTGCTCTGCCAGCCCTTTCGCCGCTCCGCGGTCAGCGCGTCGAGATCATCGCGCTCGGCGAGGCGCAGCCGCAGGCATCCGTCGCCCCGGTAGCAGGTGGCTTGCATGGACAAATCCAGCTCAAAGACGACTTCGACGCCCCTCTTCCTGACGACGTTCGGCGAGCATTCGAGGGAGACGGGCCTTGAAGTGGCTTCTCGATACGCACGTCGTGGTCTGGTTTGCCGCTCAGCCCGAACGCTTGAGGTCGGAGGTCGTGGATGCGCTCCAGGACCCCGGCGCGCAGATACTCCTATCGGTCGCCTCCTGGTGGGAGCTTGCGATCAAGCACGCCCTCGGACGCCTGGAGGGTAGCCTGCCGCCGGAGCAGCTTCGAGCGTGGTGGCTCAGCTATCCGACGGTGCGAGAGCTGGCCATTGAAGCGGCGCACGTTTGGACGGCGACATCCTATCCACTGCACCATCGCGACCCTTTCGATCGAATGCTGATGGCGCAAGCTCAGATGGAAGGTGCAACGCTGATCACTTCGGATGACATGCTGCGTGCCTACGCGGTGCCGATGCTCTGGGCGTGCAAATGATTGGCGGATGTCACAGGAGCGTTCTCTGAGCGGTTCCTGGGGGTCTCTATGATGTGATAGGAGATGGCCCAGCTACGCCCGCTGCCCTGCGTCGATACGGGTCTCGGTGCGGTCGGCGGTCGGATGGCTCTCGTTGCTCGATGACCGCTCGCGCGCAACAAGCTCAAGCCCAGGTCGCTCGTCCTGTCCGCCTCTTGACCGGGTAGGGGAGGGGCCGGCAATCCCGGGCGCAGGCCCTACGGCGAGAAGCGCCTCGTCTCGGCGGCGAAGCCGTCGCTGCCTCGGTTCGCCTTGTCGCGCGTCTCGTCCTCCACATCCGCGATGCCGCCCGGGCCCCCTGGGCCGATCTCGAACGCTACGCGATCCAGGGTGAGCTGCTCGTCGTCGGCATGGGCGATGCCGATCGACGGCCCGCCGGAGCCCCCGCCGCCGTAGCCGCCGACGCCGCCGCAGCCGCAGCCGCCGCCCGAGCCGCCCGACGCACCGCCCAGCGCCGCATTGCTGCAGGCGCTCCGGCCGCCCGGCGCGCCGCTGCCCCCGCCGCCCCCCTGGCCGGGCGCTCCCGTGCCGCCTTGGGCTCCGGGCACGCCTTCCCACCCGACCTCGGTGAGGCGCCCCCCCTGGCCGCCTGCGCCTGGCGCGCCCGGCGCGCCGTCTCCTCCACGGCGACCGTGCTCGCACGGGGCGCCGTCCTTCGCCCCCGCGCCGCCCACGTCACCGGCGTTCGGGGCCGGCAGCGGCCTCCCGTCCTCGCCATCGCCACCGCGGTCCGGGGTCCCGTCGCCCCCTTTGCCGCCGGTCGATATCAGGTCGCCGCACACGGTCGTCACGGCGCGCGTCGGTCACGGTGGCTGCCGAGCGAGCCTCCTTTCCGATCGCTCCTGTTACCCCATGCGATCGCAGTGCGTGCAAGTCGTCGCCGTCCCGCCTCCTCCACGTTCAGAACCGAACGGCGCTGCACCGCTCGCCGGCACCTCGTCCGCCGCTCGCTTGTGGTCGGAGAGGGCGCGTGGTACTCGCCTCGACACCTCGCTGTGTCGGTGAATGTGACCCGCCACGTTTCAGAGCGGGTGCGAAGGCGAAGCGAGCAACTCAAGGGGCGGAGGTGGTCGTGATGGCGAAGCGAGCAACTCAAGGGGCGGCGGCGGTCGTGCTTGTGGGGCTGGCCGGGTATGCTGTGGTTCCCGGATGCGTCATCCGGGTGGGCCCGGGGGATGGGGATGGGCATAGCTCCAGCAACGGGGACAGCGCCCCCGAGGGAGGCGCGGGCGGCAGCAGCTCCGTCGACGACGGCGCGGGCGGCGGCAGCCCCGTCGACGACGGCGGCGCGGGCGGCAGCCCGGAGGAGCAGCAGCTGGACGAGGAAGCCTATGCTCAGCTCGACCCGGAGGAGCTGGCGCTCGCCTCTGCCCTGGCCGGGAACATGACGTGCGCGTTGGCCGGCGCGGTCGAGGCCGCGCAGCTCGATCCGGCCACGATCGACGACGAGACCTTGATGGCGCTCCTGGAGCAGTACGCGCCGGGAGCGCGGGAGCAGGCGCGGGCATGGCTTTCGGGCACCGACCCGTCGACGCTCGCGTACACGGTGATGCCAAAGTACGAGTGCGAGGGAGACTACGGCTGCCAAATTCATCCACGGTGCCAGCAGGGCTACATACCTGCCGTGAATCATCGCTGTATCATCGACGACTGCGGGACAGCGAAGTGCCGTACATGCCCAGACGTCGTGAACGAGATCTTGCGGAATGTCGCGATACGGTCGTGGTGCTCTTACGTTTGCGTCCAGACCGGGACGTCGCCGCCCGAGGTCGTCGCCGTCGGTGCCGGCGCCATCTCGGCGCTCAGAAACATCTTCTTCGGACCTATCTGTGTCCCGTATCCGTGAGCAGGAGAGATGATGCCATGGAGCCCAATCAACCGAGAGAGCCGCGCACCATCCGCCGTACTTCGGACCGTGACAAGGAAGCGGAGGCCCTCGACAACGCCTTCTACCTGTTGCGTGAGATGACCTCGGCCCGCAGGCTGTCGACCCTCGTTCGACGACCGACGCGCTCGGAGGTCCTCGCGGCCCTCGACGACTACATCGCGTATTTCCCGCTCGAGCAACCACGCGAACGAGCGCGCGAGCTCCGGGGGGCGGTTCTCACCTGGAGAGAAGGCGAGGAGATCCCGCAGGTGGTCTACGAGGCAGCCTGGGGATTCATGCTCTCCGTCGGCATAAGGGAGCCCGCCTGCGGCTGGGAGAACGACGACGGTTACCAGGTCCGGGCGATCGACCGCGACACGGACGAAGCGGAGCCGCCGTCCAGAGCGGAGGGCGCGGGCGCGCCGCGCAGCTATGGAGATGATGCGTGGAAGAAGGCGGCGCAGCTGGCCCAGGCGGTCGCGGGCGCCGTGAACATCGCCGGCGCTCTCGCCTCGCCGTCGCTGTGGGCCGAGGCGACGTCGTGGCCGTCGCGAGAGCACATGGTCGAGCACCTGGACCAGCTCCTGTCCGCCTTCGGAACGGAGCTCGATCAACAGAGATTCACCGCGCCCGCCCGGAGGCTCCGCGCGCTGCTGTCGGCCTGGGAGCCGGGGCCCGAGATCCCCGCCGACATCTCCGAGGCCGCGCGCGATCTCCTCGCCGCGCTGGGAATTGAAGAGCCTCCCGGCGGGTGGGACGCGCCCGAGAGGCCGCTGGAAGGGCCGAGCAACGACAACGCATAAGGCCTGCTGGCCGGCTGCGCTTCACGTGACGCGAGTACACGACGCGCGGCGGACGTTCCCGCCGCGGGTAGCGTCCACAGCAGCGGCCGCCAACGCAGCGGCTGTGGTCCTGGGGCGAGGCATCGGAGAGGATATCCGCTCTAGCCGATGTGTGCATCCTCCACCCCTTGACGCCGGGTTGCTGCCGGAGGATCGGAACGGCTCGGAGGAATAGATGAAATATCGGGTAGCGATGAGGTTGAGCGCCCTCGTGCTGTGCGGGATACTTGTGACGGTGCTCGCTCCCGCATGTGACTTGAGTTACGACTGCGAAACGGTGGAGTCGGGAGGCGCAGGTGCTGGAATACCCACAGGCTCAGTAGGCGCAGGGGATTACCTTAGGAATGGAGAAGATGACAGGGAAGAAGATGTTGGTGATGTGTCGCAGACGTTGATGGCTGGATGCTCGCCATCAAAGGACTGCTATGACATGTTCGAAGACTGCGAGGATATTGGTGGAAGGTGCATTGTTGGATTCCCCGGCTGCGATATCCACGGCAGCAGCCCGTGTAGGACTTGCCTGGTCGCCTGCCTCGATGATAAGCCGTATCCACCGCAGTGTAACTGTAGACAATGTGGGTTTCGCTGATGAGCTGCTCGCTGCAGGATGCGGTCTATGTTGCGATAGGTAGAATCGCTCAATCGGAGCTCGGGAAGATTGCGTCTTCGGTTGTCGTAGAGGATGACAATCTCCTTCTTGGTCCGTCGAGCGTGGATCCAAAGCGTCATCGCGCCGTGCGCGCTCGACACTGGGGCGTCCAGCCATCTGCGGAGCTCGATGAAGATCTCGCTCGCAGCGACGGCAAGCCGCTCTGCGTGGTGCTGCCACCGACGATCCGCGGCCTGCTGAGCTTCTCCAGGATCTGTGCCTCCGTGGCTGAGCGAGAGCGACAAGTCTTTGCGATGGCTCTCAGTCCCGACGTGATGGTGGCGATGCCGCAAGGGCCTGATCCGGCGGAAGAAGTCTATGTCGATGTCGCGGACGCCCTGCAACGAGAGCCGTTTGTGGCTCAGTGTTCACAGCTTGAAATCGCGCTCGTCGCCACTCTGTGGAAGCTGTGGTGTCGCCGATCCCCCGTTGCGATATCCAGATTTTGCGCATCTGGTGGCACGTTCCACCCGCAGCTTGCGAACCTTGGGCGCTATCATGCAGGCTACTTCCCGAGACTGACTGTCCAGGGCCTGATGCTGTCTCGGTTTGACGACCTTCTCTTGCGGCAGCTTTCCAGCGATTGGATTGCGCCGGTCAAGGTGTTTTCCAACGGGATGCGGGCGAAGTCCGGCCTGCACGCCTGGCTCTCACACGTCGGCGATTTCTACGTGTCTGGACGACTGTTGGCGTGGTCCCGCCATGGCCGCGGACGCATCATTGAGTGCCAGGAGCACCCGGAAAAGTCGTCTGAATTGAGTAGATGGTCCTTTCGATGGCACGCGGGAGGCGAAAAGATACTGGAACAGCTGCCGAGCTTGCAAGTCGCACCACCGGTGTCCGTCGGAGGTGCTGTCGCGTATGACGATGATCGCGCCTGGGTATGTCGCTTTGATGTACGAGGTACGCCTTACGTCACTCGGCTCGCCCCGGCGGACGGTGCGGTCGGCGGTCGAACGGCTCTCGGGGCGCGGTGACCGCTCGCGCGCAACAAGCTCAAGCCCAGGTCGCTCGTCCTGTCCGCCTCTTGACCAGGTAGGGGAGGGGCCGGCGAGCCCGCGCGCTTACCTACGGCGAGAAGCGCATCGTCTCGGCGGCGAAGCCGTCGCTGCCTCGGTTCGCCTTGTCGTGCGTCTCGTCCTCGACATCCGCGATGCCGCCCGGGCCCCCTGGGCCGATCTCGAACGTGACGCGATCTAGGCTGAGCTGCTCGTCGTCGGCATGGGCGATGCCGATCGAGGGCCCGCCGGAGCCCCCGCCGCCGTAGCCGTCCGTGCCGCTCCCGCCGCCGTAGCCTCCTCGGCAGGCGTACTCGCCCCCCATGGCCGGCGCCCGCCCCGGCGGGCCTCCGCGGTGGACGTTCCCGCCGCGGAGAGCGTCCAACGGGAGCGTCTTTCAACGCAGCGGCTGGTCCTGGAGTGACATCCGCGGCGAGGAGGATGCGCATCGCGCTCGGACCGAGCTCCGCGAGCATCGAGCTCACCCGGAACCAGAGGCCGAGGAGCAAGCTCTCGCGCGCCTTGATGGCGGCGAGGAGCCTCAGCGCGTCCGATCGCTCACGTCGGTGCGGAGCGCCCAAACCGCGTGCTCGCGCGCGCCGCTCACGTCCCCGCGCCGGAGGAGCACGTGCCCCATGAGGACGAGCGCGTCGGCGTGCTCAGGCTCGGCCTCCAGCGCGGCGCGCGCCCAGCGCTCGGCGTCGTCGACGCGGCCGCGCACGAGGTGCGCATCGCCGAGGGCGACGAGCGTCTCGACGTCCTCCGGGGCCAGATCGCGCGCCTGGGTCAGGAGCTCGACGGCGCGATCGTCGCGATCTGGGTACCGCGATCGAGCGCGCTCACCGATTTCACCCGCGCAAAGCGCCCCGCGGTGCTCACGCCGACCGAGGTGAGCGCTCTCCTGGATCGCATGACCGGCGTTCCGCGACGCATGGCCTCCCTCCTCCACGGCGCCGGTCTCCGTCTGCTTGAATGCGCCGAGCTCCGGGTGAAGGGCCTCGACCTCGATCGCCGCGAGAGCCTCGTTCGCGACGGCAAGGGCGGGAAGGATCGAATCACGAGGCTGCCGCGCCGCCTCGTCCCCCCGCTCCGCGATCACCTCACCGCCGTGCGCGCCCAGCACGCCGCCGATGTCGCGGCCGGCGCCGGCTGGCTGGCCCTCCGCGACGCCCTGGACCGCAGGTATCCGAACGCCGGCCGGGAATGTCCCTGGCCATGGGTCTTTCCCGCGACGCGCCCCTATCGCGACAGGGAGACAGGTCAGCTCCGGCGGCATCCTCTGCACGAGACCGTGCTCCAGCGCGCGGCGCGGGAAGCCGCCCTCGCCGCCGGTCGATCGAGGCGCGCGAACTGCCACACCCTGCGTCACGCCATCGCCATGCACCTGCTGGAAGCCGGCTACGACATCCGCACGATCCAGGAATTCCTCGGCCATCGCGACGTGAGCACGACGAGGATCTACACCCACGTGCTGAACCGCGGCAGCCTGGCCGTCCGCAGCCCCCTCGAGGGCCCCTTCGGTCCGAGGTGGTGAACGGACCGGTAGGTGTCCGGCAATCTCCCGATGAGGCGGCCGCGTCGTGTCATCCAGGCGCGACGCGGCACGACGCCTCCGGCTGGGCGTCGGCCGCGCCCCTCCAGGCGCCCCGGCCCCCCGGAAAGACGGCGGCTGTCGCGGGTGTTAGACGGATCTACCCTATGGCGCTGGACAGCATTTGGGCCTTGCGGGGCAGCGCCGATCCGTGAGATTTTCCGTGGTGGAGGGCACAAAAAGGCGACGATCTAGACAGACCTGGTCCGGCGGCTTCGGTTGACCAATCGACTGATCGTTCGGCGGAGAGCTACCCGGGATCCTTGACGCAGCGCACAGCAACGAAACGGAACTACCATGCCGACTTCCACGTTTGCCTCTCGAATTCGTGGCACTGTCCCTCAAGGACGACTTGCTGTAGCTCGCGAACTCGCCGCGGAGGGCATGCCGTTCGACCTCCAACTCCACGCAGACGTACGACGCAGGCTCGCTACGTTCCACAGTGGGAATCTCTTCTACAAGTGCATTGTGGCGGCGTCCGAATGGGCGGGCTTTGTGCGCGACGAGCCCACGTGGCCGGCCGACGCCATGCGGTTCCTCGACACTCGGGCACCCCATATCAAGATGCAGTACAAGCGCGGATATCGTCCGAATGCAAACCCCATCGCCTATCTCGAATCATGGGGCGCGGTTTTGGACGAGCCCAAGGTGCCCGCTCCTCCCGACGGTACGACGAACGCGCATGGCTTGGTCCGCTTCCACCAAGACGCATTCACCGCCCTGAAGGTGCTCGATTGGAAACACGAGCGCTCGTGGCTCGGGCCGTGGACCTTCCACGGCGCTTTCAAGATCTATGTGCTCCACGAGCAGCGCCTCTGGTCGGATGCCAACATTGACGCCGTAACCATGCCAATGGGCGGTGTCGCGGGCGGGTACTCGTTCGAGGCGGGATGGGATGTACTCGTCGGTCTTGGTGTCGTTTCTGCCCTCCCCGACGCACACACCTTTGCCGATAAGATGGCTGTCGCGGATCAGGCGCACGCTGAGGTGCAGGCCCTGGCCGGGCTCGCAGGTTCACGCGCGATCCACGTCAACTCCGGAATCTACTTGCTTGGATCCAAATGACCGGACCGCGAATGCTCGCAACGAGCGCGCCATTGAGAGGTACTGGCGACCTCCTCCCGCCGAACAAACCGGTGCTGCTGACGGGCCGGGCGGCCTCGTTCCGCTCGGCAGCCCAGCCCGCAGCAGGCCGGCCAGTTCGGCGGCTTCTCGTTCGTAAGTACGCACTAATCACACGGAACGCAGCGATGACGTCGAACCGGCATGACTTCACCTCTCTTGTTCGCGGCAGCCTTGCGCACCGCGCCGGCCACGACTGTTCGAACCCACTGTGTCGAGCACCCACGGCGGGGCCGAGCGACGAGTCCGTCCAGGCACGGTCAGATGTCGGCGTTGCCGCCCACATCACAGCTGCGGCACCGGGGGGTCCGCGCTACGACGAGACCCTCTCTGAGGTCGAGCGGGCTTCACCGGAGAACGGCATCTGGCTCTGTCAGGTCTGCGCGAAGAAGATCGACGACGACGTTGTCACCTATTCGGTCTCGCTGTTACGCCAATGGAAGCAGGATGCGGAGGCTGACGCGAGGGAGCGCCAGGGCCGGCCTAGGCAGCCGGCTGCGGCAGGTGCTCTGGTCCGCGATCCTTTGGAACAGATGATCGCGCACCGGATGAGGGACGCCCTGATTGGGGCAACCTCGCCGATGGCGGCCATGCTGGCGCGCACTGCGGGCTCGGACGCATTCGGCATGCTCTCTCGGCTCATGCTATCCACGCCTCCCGAAGGCCCCTATTCACAATACCCCGACGTGTCGATCGTGAAGCCGTTGGCAGCGTACATTGTGACTCCGCGATTACTGGAGCCAGCCGTGGACCTCAATATCCCGCCGGGAATCAGGTGGATTGACTGGATCATTTCGGGACTTCATCAGTGTGGAGTCGAGTGTAATGAAGCTCTCGGACTGTACGCGTCACGTGGTCCAAGCGTTCTGATCGCGCAGTTCGAGGAGTTGAACAGACATATGCCCATGGCCGTGGACGCGTTCTCAAGATTGGCTGCGCGTCACCCTGGACACTCGTGGTTAGCAGGTGATGGCTCATACTTCGAGGAGACACTACGGGTTCTGGTCAAGGCTCAACGGACGTGGATGAAATTCTTGCTGCACTGGCAGACCAAGGTCCAGATATGAGGTCCGCACGGTTCCTTCCTGCACCGCCGCTGCCGAACAACGCGCTGCACCTGACGTGGCGCCCAGCCTCGCTTCGCTCGGCCGGGCGCCGCGCAGGTGACCGCGTAGCCGTTAGGCGCACCAAGTAAGTACGCAATTTCCTCACTTTCGTTGGAGTATCCGTGGAACATAAGGTTGAGTACCTCGTCGTCTTCGATTCCACCCGATCGATCTGCGGAACAGTGGAGTCGTTCGTAAATTTGCTCGGCACAATCGATGGCGCGGAGGTCTCCGTGTCCTCCATTAAATGGGATGGATCCACGGCTCGCTGTGAAATGCAGAAAGGATCAGTCGGCCAGGGAACTCCCACAGAACACTTCTTTCACATCAGGATCTACCGCGCCCTTGAGCACGACATCGAGCACTTCGAGAAACTTCTGCGCCTAATCCGAACCGTGCTCCAAATTGCCGACCCGCAGCGCTCTGTTGAAGTCCTTTGGGATGATTTGGCATTCGAGCGAGCGGCGACGGTGTATCCAGCTCTTTGCGGCCTGGAGAACACGATGCGTAAGCTAATTGCGAAGTTCATGATTCAGAGCGTCGGCGTCCAGTGGACCAAGGAAGCGGTTCCTCAGGAAGTTGCCGACTCCATCCGCCAAAAGCGCGCAGACCGTGGCATTGCAGTACTATACGACCTCGACTTCATTCGCCTCTCTGACCTCCTCTTCCGGGAATACACATCACCGTTCGCGACATCTCTCGCTCAACAAGTTCGCATCATAAAAAGCGAGCAGGATCTCAAGATCGATGATCTTCGCAAGGCCTTGCCAAGGTCAAACTGGGAGCGCTACTTCTCCAACGTCGTAAACTGCGACGCAACATACATCAGCTCGCGCTGGGCGCGACTCTATGAGCTTCGGAATAACGTTGCGCACAATCGAGGGCTTTCCCGCGAGGAGCACAAGAAATCCACCGAACTCATTTTGGAGCTAAAAGATGTCCTGCAGCGTGCCATCGGTAGCCTCGACTCCGTAATTGTCCCGGAGGACGAGAAGGAGGCGGTCGCAGAGAACATCGCCGGAAGCAGACATGCGCTAATTGGACAGTTTCTTTATAGCTGGAGCGGACTACAACGCTCCCTCGTGAACCTCGCAGAATTAGCGGCGCAGGACGCCGACTCGAAGAAGCGCATACAACAATACCGCTACAACCTTCGCGTATTGCTCGGCATGATGTCAAAGAACGGTATCAGGTTTGATAAAGAGGTTATGGACCTGTTCCACCTGGTGATCGACTTTAGGAATGTTGTCGTGCATCAGCCTGATGCGGTCCCATCCGACGACGACATTGCCAAGCATCTCCAAGCGATCGCTATTCTGCAGGATGAGGTAGCTTCGTGCCTCTCCACACAGGAGAGATCGAAGGCCTCCAGTACCGATGCAGGCGCCTAACTCACGCTGGTGCCGATGGGCGCTTCGCGCCCCCGGCACAGCTTAGCGTTGGGTGGGCGAAGGCGTTTCGATGGCGTGTGGGAGGCGAAAAGATGCTGGAACAGCTGCCGAGCTTGCAAATCGCACCACCGGTGTCCATTGGAGGTGCTGTCGCGTACGACGCTGATCGCGCCTGGGTATGTCGCTTTGATGTACAAGGTACACCTTACGTCACTCGGCTCGCCACGGCGGACGGTGCGGTCGGCGGTCGGATGGCTCTCGTTACATGATGATCGCTCGCGCGCAACAAGCTCAAGCCCAGCTCGCTCGTCCTCCCCTGCTTCCGATCGGGCAAGGCGGAGCAGTCGGGGGCGGCAATCCCGGGCGCAGACCCTACGGCGCGAAGCGCATCGTATCGGCGGCGAAGCCGTCGCTGCCTCGGTTCGCCTTGTCGTGCGTCTCGTCCTCCACATCCGCGATGCCGCCCGGGCCCTCCGGACCGATCTCGAACGTGACGCGATCCAGGCTGAGCTGCTCGTCGTCGGCATGGGCGATGCCGATCGAGGGCCCGCCGGAGCCCCCCCCGCCGTAGCCGCCCGTGCCGCCCCAGCCGCCGTAGCCTCCTCGGCAGGCGTACTCGCCCCCCATGGCCGGCGCCCGCCCCGGCGGGCCTCCTTGCACGCCCTGCCCGCCCATCTGGCCTTTGCCGCCCCGGCCTCCGGGGCCGCCCGAGCCCGTGATGACGCGCGTTTCCCGGAGGGTCAGCTTGCTGCCCGGCTGAGCGAAGATCGCGATGCTCGCGCCGCCCGCGCCGCCGCCGCGACCGCCCGTGCCGCCGCAGCCGCCGCCGCCGCCCGAGCCGCCCGACGCACCGCCCAGCGCCGCATTGCTGCAGGCGCTCCGGCCGCCCGGCGCGCCGCCGCCCCCGCCGCCCCCCTGGCCGGGCGCTCCCGTGCCGCCTTGGGCTCCGGGCACGCCTTCCCACCCGGCCTCGGTGAGGCGCCCCCCCTGGCCGGCGGCGCCGGGCGCGCCCGGCGCGCCGTCTTCCCCACGGCGGCCGCCCTCGCACGGGGCGCCATCCTTCGCGCCCGCGCCGCCCATGCCCGCGTCGCTGAGGTTCGGGGTCGACAGTGGCTTCCCGTCCTCGCCATCGCCGCCGCGGTCCGGGGTCCCGTCGCCCCCTTTGCCGCCGGTCGATATCAGGTCGCCGCACACGGTCGTCACGGCGCCGGCGCCGGTCACGGTGGCTGCCGAGCAAGCGTCCTCGCCGAGCGCCCCGATCTCCCCGTGCGCTGGCGACGGATCAACGTAGCCCGCGTCCGCGCCGTGCGCGCCCGTCAGGCCGGCGGCCGCCTGGATCTCGCTCCGAAGCACCTGCACGACGGCACCCGGCTGGATCCTCAGCGCGACGACATCGCGGTTCGCGTCCAGCGGGTCCTCGGCGAGTAGGCGCATGTCCACGATCGTGGATACGCCGTCGGTGACCACCTCGCTGTCGGACTGCGCTGCCACCACGGTGATCGCCGGACCTCCGGCGTTGAGTGAAACGAGTATTGCCGGCTTGTTGGTCGCCCCTTCCGTGTAGTGTCTCCATCTCGACCAGCAAGCAAAGCCGCCCCACAGATCGATGCCGGAGGGCAACGTGACGGCCTCGACGAACGAGCCGGCCGCGCAGGCGAACACCCGCCCGCGTGCACGCGGCGCGAGCTCGATCGCGCGGGCGAGCGTCTTCACCGGCTGATCCATCGTCCCGGGATTGCCGTCGTCTCCCCATATCTCGCTGGCAAACACCCCGCAGCCGGCTTGCACGCGCAGCGCGGCGAGGCCCTCGATGCACGCCTCCTCCGATGGCTCGGCCGCGGGCTCGGCGTCACAGGTGCCCCCCTCCGCGCACGGCGGGGTGAACGGCTCCGTTCCGCACCCCAGGGCGGCCAGAGAGCACAGCACAAGGACCCATGCAGCGGTTGTGATCTTCACGATCCTCCCTCCCTGGTCATCCCCGCGCGAAATCACTCATTGGGGCGGCACGACCAGCTCGGGGAAATCCCACAGGAGCGCGGTCTTGCCGGTCTGCCCGTTGGCTGTCATGTCGTTCGGATCGCGTCCGCCGCCAAGCCCACCAGCGCCGGCTGCTCCGAAGGCCCAGTCGGCGCTCTCCGTGAGGTGGACGCTGCTGTCGACGCGCGCGACGGCGATGGAAGCGCCCCCGAGCCCTCCGCCGCCATCGCCGCCTTTGCCTCCGTGGCCGCCGAACCCGCCCGCGCATGCACGGTAGGCCGTGGCTGCGATAGCTCCGTAAGGGCCCTCTGGCCCGCCCCCGCCCCCCTCTTGTCCCCGCCCCCCGTTGCCGCCGCGACCGCCGTCACCGGTGATGATGTCGGTCTTTTCCACCAGGACGTGAGCATGCAGGGCGATGATCCCGAAACTGCCGCCCCCGTAGCCGCCCCCCTGGCCGCGCCGCCCTCCGCAGCCGCCGCCCCCGCCCGATCCGCCGGACGGTCCGCCTTGCGGATCCACGGCGCGGCACTTCCCGTTCGAGCCTACGCCGCCCCCACCGCCGCCTCCCTGGCCGATCCCTCCGGTTCTGCCGTCCTGTCCCGAAAGACCTTTCCAGCCGCGCGCGCTGATGCTTCCGTAATTGAGCCGCTCCTCCGGCCCCTGCCCGCCTCCGACCCCGTTCGCGCCTGGCTCCCCGTCGTCGCCCTTCTCGCCGATCGTGCACCTCATCGCTCCGCCTTTTCCCTGTTCGCCGTTGTCGATCGAGTCAGGCCCCGGCGCCGGCGCACCTGGCTCGCCGTCGCCGCCCGCAGCGACCTCGCCCTCGCCACCCGCGCCGCCGATCGACATTGTGCCGTCCTCGCACACGGTCACCGCCGGCGGAGCGCCCTCGGTCCAGTTCGCCACGCACCCGGGCGCGCCTGGATGGCCAGGCGCCCCATCCGGCGCCCGCCACGGCGTGTCCTGGGGAGCGCTCTCCCCGTCCGCCCCATCCGCGCCGTTCCCCGCCAGGATCTCGCTCGACACCACCTCCACCGCGGCGCCCTCGCGCACGATCATCCCGATGGACGACCCGCTGGGCCGGACCGCGTCCGCCGCCACGAGCCGCACGCCGAACACCGCCGACGTCATGCTCGCCTGGCGCGCCTCCACGGTGAGCGGCACCCGCTCCGGCGCCGGCGCGATCTCGGTGAAGCTCTCCTCGCCGCCCCAGGTCCACGCCTCGGCGGCGCAGTCCCGCCCGCCCCAGATCGCGACCCCCGACGGCAGCACGACCGCCTCCTCGAAATCCTCCGCGCAGGCGTACACCCGCCGCGTCCCCCCGGGCTCCGCGGCCTTCTCCACCGCGCGCTGCAGTGTCCTGACGGGCGCCTCCCTCGTCCCGTCGCTCGCATCGTCCCCGCGCCTCGCGACGAACACCCCGCACCCGTCTTTCGCCGGGCTCGTCGCGGGATCGCCGTCGCACGGTGACGCCGGCAGCACGGGCGGCGTCTCGCCGGGGAGCGGCTCGCAGCTGTAGGTCGCCGCGCAGTCCGCGGCATAGGAACACCCGGCGCCCCCCGCGACGCTCCCGCAACAGAGCGCGATCACCGCGACCGAACGCAGCGCTCCTCGACCTCGCGTCCCGCGCATCCCCATCGCCCCGCTTCGCCTCACCAGACGCCCTGAAGAACGAGCCCGGCCTGCGTTCCCGCCGCGCTCGGCACCACCTGGACGACCTCACGGGCCGGCGTGTCGCCCAGGAGCCATCCCTCCGCGAGGAACGACGCCGCCGTCGCGACCCCGAACACGGCCCCCGTCGCCAGCGCCACATTGCCGAGCGTGGCGAACAGATCCCGCTCGGCCACCTCCTTGCGGATCTCCGTGCACGCCGAGGGGGCGTTCGGCCACCAGCAGGTCGTCGACGTCCAGCCTCGCCGGCGGCGCACCACGTCCCGCTCGGCCAGGTTGCCGTCGAGCACATCGGCCCGTAGCAGGAGCACCGCGCCCGCCCCCAGCGCGGCCGTCGCCAGCGCCGCGCCCCCGATCCGCAGCTCCGTCACGGGGACCGCCGACCGCGCCGCCGACCGCGCCGCCGGCCGCGCCGCCGGATCCGCCGCCCGCGCCGGGCCGCCGCCGGCCGCCTGCGGCGCGCCGCGCTCCGGCGCGCGGCGCAGCTTCAGCGTCAGCGAGCTGTCCTTGCCTGCCTGCCCCTCGAACGCGCCCAGCGCCTCGGCGTGGCCATCCAGCCGCGCCCGCACGGTGTGGTGCCCCGGCTCCAGGAACAGCTCGTAGGTCGGCGCCGGGCGACCCAGCGTCTTTCCATCGACGAGGACCTCGGCGTCCGGTGGATTCACACCCAGGTAGAACGTCACCACCCGGCGCTCGGCCTTCTTCAATCCCTCTTCGGCCCGCTCCGCCAGCCCGCTGCGGAGCGCATCACGGTGCCTCAAGCTCTGCGCCAGGTGCTCGGCCGCGTCTCGATACCTGCCCAGCGCGAGCTCGCACAGCCCGAGCTCCGCGGCGATCTCGGCGCGCTCCGCGTCGGTCGTCCACGCCGCGTCGGCCGCCTTCAGCGAAAGCTCGTACGCCGCCGCGGCCTCGACCCACCGCCCCGCATCGCGCGCCTGCCGAGCACGGCGCAGCGAGCTCGCCAGGGTCGATGTTTCGCGCGGACCCGAGACGGCATGGGCCTCGCTTGCGCTCGCCACGCCCTCCACCGCCGCGACGACTCCCATGAAGACGCACGGCAAGAAGGAGCAGAGCGCGTGACGCACGTCACCCTGAATACTCTTTCGCGCGGGCCCCTGTCAACGCGCCGTTTCCCGGAACCGCCGGGAATTCTCGTTCACGACCGCGTTCAGGACGGCCAGAATCGTCACCGGATCGATGAACGAAAGAGAATTGGAGCATCGATGAAGGAATGTCTTTGTGTCTTGGTTCCACCAGGGGGCTCAGGAGGGCGGAATGAGGAATGCCGCCATGGCGTCGCCAAGCAACGGAGCAGCTCCCCCGGCGGGCAGCGCTGCGATCCGAGGGGAGGAACCCTCGCCGGCCCCATGTTCCCCTCTTCGCGAACGCGTACGGTGGCGCCGTCTGTCCCACCTTCTTCCGGGGGCTCGGTCGATTGTTGAACCTTCGGACCGGGCCCGGATCGTCTGCTGGATCGTGGACCGAGCAACGCCGACCTGCCCTCTACCCGCCCGCGTGAGATCGCTCGTTACTTACGTCGGGGTGCCCTCGCGGGACATCGACGACGTCATGCAGGACGCGATGGTGCGCCTCTGGGAGAGGCGAGAGCAGGCCCGATCGGCCAGGAATCCGAGCGCCTTTTGCGACAGTGTCGTCCTGAACACGGCTCGAGATCACCGCCGGGGAGCGCGCAGGCGCGAGGAGGCGCTCACGGGCTTTGACGAGGCGGCGCTCCGCGATGAGCGTCCGAGCCCCGAGGAGCACGCCATCGCGCGCCAGGAGGCGGCGCTGGTGCGGCAGCTCATCGAGCAGATCGGCGAGCGGCACCGCGGGGTCTTCATCGCGTGCGAGCTCCTGGAGCGGCCGATCGCCGACGTCGCCCGAGAGCAGGAGATCCCGCTGGAGACCGCGCGAAGTCGCCTGCGCCGGGCCTGGGAGGAGTTCGAAGAGGCGGCGGCCCGGTGGGAAGCGAGGCACCGAGACCGCGGCGCTCGCCGGCTGCGCGCGGTCCTGTTCCCGCCCTGGCTCTTCGCGCGGCGCCGGCCGTGGCGAGACGGCCCCACGCGCTCGATGGCGGACGGGATGGTCATCGCCTTTGCGGCGGCGCTCGCCGTGCTGGTCACGAGCCACGCCGAGCCGGCCGGGCCCGTCCAGAGCTCCAGGGCTGCTTTGGTCTCGACCGCGATCGCGCCGCCGGGCGCGCTGGCCGCGAGCGACCCTGCGGAGGCCACGTCCACGCCCGCCCGCTCGACGCACGGAGCGCCGGTCAAGGCCTCTCTCGCCCCCGCCGCGCCGGCAGGCCGGCCAGCGAGGCAGCGCCCGGCGGGCGGATCCCGCGAACGGGATCTGGTCGCCCGCGCGCGGACAGCCGTGGAGGCCGGTGACATCGTGTCGCTCGTCGAGGCGCGACGCCTGCTGGAGGAGCACGGACGGAGGTTCCCGCGCGGGCGCCTGGCCGCGGAGCGCGAAGCGCTGCTCGACCGGCTCAGGTGAAGGCCGCGCGGTAGGCCACGGCCGAGCGCGAAACGGCCTTCGTGACGAAGGTCGCGCTGCACAACCGTGGTTCGTGGCCGCGGCCAGCGGGGGATTGAGCGCCTCGTGAGCGGGCTTGTCCGCGCGCGAGCGAGGATCCTCACGGAGCATTCACGTTTCATTGAGAGGCGAGCCATGGAATTTCCTGCGCTGCCGCCGCGAGGGGCGATCGTGCATTCCAGCGGATCATGCAGCTTCGCCGAGGAGCCGGCCCCTGTGGCGCGGCACGACAGGACGGCTCGTCCGGGGGCATCCAGCGCGCCTCGCGTCGCGCCGCGGACGACGGTGCCGCCGGGATCTCCGTACGACGGGGGGAAGCCTGGGGCGGACATCGGCCGTGAGCACGCCTTCAGCACCCTCTTTCAGGCGGAGACGATCCGGCGCGTCCACCGGTGGCTCGGGAAGCTCCGCGTGCCGGAGCGCGATCGACACGACCTGAGCCAGGAAGTGTTCCTCGCGGCGTGGACGAGCTTTGGCCGCCACGACCCGGCGCGCGGCTCCGTGGCGCGGTGGCTGAACGGCATTGCGGTGAACCTGGCCGCGCACTACCACGCGAAGGCCTCTCACCGGCGCGAGGTGCTCACGGATCCGGAGGAGCTGCGCAAGGCCGGCGGCGGCGCGACGGCCCTCGATCACCTCCTCGCCGAGGAGCGGCGGAACGTGCTGAGATCACTCGTCCTGGAGCTGCCGTTCGAGCTGCGCTCGGTGCTGGTCCAGCGCGACCTCTTCGAGATCTCCATGAAGGAGATCGCGGAGACGAGAGAGATACCCCTCAGCACGGCGTACAAATGGCGCACCAGGGCGCTCCACGGCGCGCGGGGAGCGCTCGCGAGGCGCCTCGCTGCGGAGTAGCCGCTCGGGCCGTCATCGGCTGTCCTTTTCCGTGAAGCCGAGCACGTGCATGCCGAACGAGGCCGCGAGGAGGATCGCCGCTTCGAGCGGAATGCGGGCGCCCTTCACGCGGTTCTTCGCCGGATCGATGAACAGATCCTGGGACCGAGGGAACTGCGCGTTTCCAAGGTCGCAATCCTCGAAGCGTGTCCCCGCGAAGCGGCACTCCTCGAACACGGCCCCGACGAGGTCCGTCGCGGCGAAGACCGACTCGGTGATCGCGCACCGCTCGAAGCGCGTCTTGCGCAGCGCGAGCGAATCCATGATGACGTATCGCATGTCGCAATCCTCGAACGACACGTCGGGGTATTTCGTGATGTTCGTCCAGTTGATGCCCATCAATTTGCACGAGTTGAACGCCACGCCGCGCAGCGAGAGCATGGTGAGGTCGGCTTTGGTCAAATCGCAGCTCTCGAACACGCAGTTCTCGAGCCGGGTGCGCGTCCAGCGGCTCTCGCCGAGCTTCGAACGCCGGAACACACAATCACAGAAATCTCGGCCGCTCAGGTCCGCTCGTTCCAGAGTGAGCCCATCGAACGTCTCACCGTCGAATGAGTCTTTCCCTTCGAACGGATCCAGTTTCCCTGGAGAGATCCCTCCACCGCCGCCAGCGCCGGGTTTGGGAGTATCGTCGATGTTCAGCCGTCCTCGTCGGGCCATTCCCTGCTCCAATTCACTGAACGTTTAAGATATCATGTCATCGTTTGGTGGGGGTCGTCAAGGCGCTCCAACGCCACCGTAGCTCACGGTAGCCCGTGACCGCCCAGCCAGGGGCATCGTGAGCGTCCGAGGACGCGTGGTGGATCCGACTCAGGCCGATCGGCGATGGCGATTCCCCCTCGTCCTCGCCTAGAACGCCGAACAGGTTAAAATTCAGCTAAATTCAACAGATTGTGGCACCCGTCGGAGCCGCCGAGGAGCACGCTGGAAGGGCACGGCACCCAGTCAGACGAGAGACCGCAAGGGCGCGAGAGGCGCAAGGGAACAGAGATAGAATTAACTTCTTCTCCCCCCTTGCGCCCCTTGCGCCCTTGCGGTCCTCTTCCCATGAGTCGATTTTAGCGGAATTTCAATGTGATCGGCGTTCGTGCGCCAGGCCAAGCCTGGGCGAGGAGGAAGCGATGAGCTGAAACTTCGCGAAGAAACCCTGCGGGTGAGAGTCCCGCCCGGCAAGGTTGGCCCACCAGCCGGAAGCGAGTCTTGCGGGGCGCCGGGCGACCGGCGTCGCGAAGCGTAGACAGCGAGCGTGCGGGCCGTGGGATGGAGCCTCGAAAGATCAGAGGTCGTGGGGTCGACGCCGTGAACGCAGCGGAAGACAACATCGTCGCGTCAAGAGCGAGCCCGGGTAGCCCCCGGTCGCAGGGCCTGGCGTGGCGACCCACCGGGGTCAGAGACCAGGGCACGTACGCAAGGGTTTCCCGAGGAACCTGGGAGGTCCCGCCGCCTCCACCGAGAGGTGGAACCGCCGAGCGGAGCGCAAGCGAGCGGAGCGGGGGCGACGGGAAGTCGGAGTGCACTCGTAGTACCGCGGAAGCGGGGGAACCAACCCGAGGGACCCCGTGGAGGGAAGGGGAGCACCGGGGCACGGGATCGTTGGAGGGAAAGATGAAGGAGACATCGGGCTCCGAAACCGTCTGCACGAAACTCGAACGAATAGCGGAGCTGGCGCGGCAGGCACCCACCATGGTGCTGACGACGCTCGCCCATCACATCGACCTGGACTGGATGCGCGAAGCCTACCGGCGAACGCGCAAGGACGGCGCGCCCGGCGTGGACCGGCAGACCGCGGAGCAGTACGCGGAGCAACTGGAGGACAACCTCCGGTCGCTGCTGGAACGAGCCAAGGCGGGCACGTACCGCGCGCCGCCGGTGAGGCGGGTCCATATCCCGAAGGGCAACGGGGAAACACGCCCGATCGGCATCCCGACCTTTGAGGACAAGATCCGGCAGCGCGCGGTGGCCATGGTGCTGGAGGCCGTCTTTGAGCAGGATTTTCTTGACTGCTCGTACGGTTTCCGGCCCGGCCGTTCGGCACACCGAGCGCTCGCGTCGTTCTGGGACAAGGCGATGGAGATGGCGGGCGGATGGGTCATCGAGGTCGACATCCGAAAGTTTTTCGACACGGTGGACCGTCAGCACCTGATGGATGCGCTGCGCCGCAGGGTACGAGACGGCGTGCTGCTCCGTCTCATCAGCAAGTGGCTGCACGCGGGCGTGCATGAAGACGGTAGCCTCAGCTACCCGGAGGCCGGCACACCGCAGGGCGGCGTGGTTTCGCCGATCCTGGCGAACATCTACCTGCACGAGGTGCTCGACACGTGGTTCGAGCGCGACGTCCGACCCCGGCTTCGAGGCAGGGTACACCTCATCCGCTACGCGGACGACGCGGTGCTGCTGTTCGAAGTGGGAGAAGACGCGCGCCGGGTGATGGCCGTGCTACCGAAGAGATTCGGCAAGTACGGGCTGAGCCTGCACCCGGACAAGACGCGCCTGTTGCCGTTCCAGCGGCCGCCGAAGAGACCCCCGCCGAGCGGCGGGGCGTCGCCGATGTGGCCGTCGACGTTCGATCTGCTCGGCTTCATGCATCACTGGGGCAGGTCGCGGCGAGGCAACTGGGCGATCAAACGCAGGACCGCCAAGGACCGCTTCAGCCGCGCGCTGCGGCGCGTGGCGGAGTGGTGCAGGGACCTCATGCACGATGAGCTGAGCAGCCAGCAGGGGAGCCTGGCCATGAAGCTGCGGGGTCACTACGAGTACTACGGGATCACCGGGAACTCGGAGGCGCTCCGTCGCTTCGCCTGGGAGGTTGTGGCGGTGTGGCGCAAGTGGCTCGATCGCCGCTCGCAGAACGCCAAGATGACCTGGGAGCGGATGCACCGGCTGCTGGAGAGGTATCCCCTTCCGCGGCCGCGCATCAGGCACCCCGCTCCTGCACGCTCGTAGCGAACCCGTGTCCCGAAGAGCCGGATGCGGGAATTCCGCACGTCCGGATCTGTGGGGGGCCGGGGGGCAGTCGACCCCGGTCTACCCGACTAGGTCGCCGCCGACGGCTCGACCTCCTCCGGCGCGCCGCCTTCCTCCGCGTCGACGTCGCCCGCCTCCTTGCCGCCGGCGGATGCGCCTCGGGTGACGGGGAACGGCGCATAGTCCCTCATCTTGTCGGTTCCGGCATACCAGTATTCGGCGGCGGCGCGCAGCCTCCGCTCCGCGGTCACGACGAGCGTGTACGCGGCGTCGCGGACCTTGCGCGCGCGTTGCGCCTCGGGAGTGAACGTCTTGTCGGCGAGCACGCGCGTGAGCAGCGGCGAGAGCTCTCGGAGGCGGGCCGCGGCGGCGGCCTCGCCGCGAGGCGCCTCCCGGAGGGCCTCCGCGTGCTCCGCGCAGAGCACGAGGAGGTCGGAGACGTCCTGCACGAGATCCGCATCGCCGCTGCCCGCGCGGATCGCCGCGAGTCGCTTTTGACCCTCCGGGCTCTTCTTGAAACGAAGAGCGAAGAAGCGGAGGAGCGTTCGCCGGAGCGCTGCAGCCTCGGTGGCCGGCTTCTCGAACGCCGCGATGGCCCGCTCCCGGCGCCGCTGTGCGGCTTGCCAGCGCGATTGCGTGACGCGCAGGAGCTCGATCTTGTCCCGGAACGTGTGGAGGTCCTCGCGCGTGATCGGGGGCTCGTCCTCGGGGAACGGGGTCCGCACGAGATCCACCGCGTCGCGCTCGGCGGCGAGCAGAATGCGGCTCGACCAGATGACGCGTCGAGCGAGCTTGCCCGGGAACAAGAGCGTGTTCTCGCCGAGCGACTCCGCCTCTCGGAGCAGCTCGGCCTCTCGAGCCGCGCTCAGCGTGTACGCCGCCGCGCCGCGGGACGGCGGCGGTGCGCCGTCCGAGTCGCTCGAAGCGCGCTTCCGGGGGGCCTTCCTGGTCGCGGAGGACGCGGGGATGGGTGCCTTCGGTGCCATGATGAAACGTCGCCTCCTTGTCGGGGGTCAGCGCCCCTCTGGACGGAAGGGCGGATGATCCGACAAGCGTATCGGCACACCAGGAGCTCTGGCCAGAAAAGGAGAGCGCGGTGCTCACGTCGCAAGCAGCTCCGTGGTTCCCGCGGAGGGGGCGCAGGAGGGGAAAAAGTTGCGCAGTTCACGCCGATGCGTGCCTGGGGCGGCGCAGCAGGGGTGGCGGCGGTGCGCAGGCGTCGAACCAGGGCTGCTCACGACGCCCACAGGGGCGGGCAGGACGGTGCCGGGGCCGCGCAGGAGCCAAGCGATTGTGACACAGGACACCCATGGGGCTGCGCAGCAGGGGCGCCGGGGCCGCGCAGGAGGGCGCGGGGGCTGCGCAGCAGGGGCGCCGGGGCCGCGCAGGAGCGCGCCGGGGCCGCGCAGCAGGGGCGCCGGGGCCGCGCAGGAGGGCGCGGGGGCCGCACAGCAGAGGCGCCGGGGCCGCGCAGGAGGGCGCCGGGGCTGCGCAGCAGAGGCGCCGGGGCCGCGCAGGAGGGCGCGGGGGCTGCGCAGCAGAGGCGCCGGGGCCGCGCAGGAGGGCGCCGGGGCTGCGCAGGAGGGTGCGGGGGCCGCGCAGGAGGGCGCCGGGGCCGCGCAGGAGCGCGCCTGGGCCGCGCAGGAGCGCGACGGCGCGGCGCAGGTCTTGGCGCCCGCCGCCGCGACCGAGCCCAGGCCCGGCGGCCGGGCCTCTCGCTCAGCTCAGCTCATCTCGAGGAAGAGCCGATCCGGATCCTCCAGATACCCGATGATCTCGTAGGCAAAAGCCGCCCCCACGTGACCATCGATGATCCGGTGGTCGAACGACAGCGACAGCAGCATCACCTCGCCGATCACGATCTGCCCGTCGCGCACCACCGGCTTCTGCTTCATCTGGTGGATCCCGAGGATCGCGACCTCGGGGAAGTTCAGGATCGGCGTCGCGAACAGCCCCCCTTGCTGGCCGAGCGACGTGATCGTGAACGTCGAGCCGCCGAGATCCTCCGGCTTGACCCGCCCCGACTTCGTGTCCTCGCCGAGCCGCGCGATCTCCTTCGCGATCCCGAGGACGCTCCGGCGATCCGCGTCGCGCACGACAGGCACGATGAGCCCGGCCTCGGTCGCGGAGGCGATGCCGATATGGTAGCTCTTCCGGACGACGATCTCCTGCGTCGCCTCGTCGAACGCGCTGTTCAGCGTCGGGTGCCTCTTGAGCGCGGCGACCACGGCCTTCACGAAGAAGGGCAGGAAGGTCAGCTTGACGCCCTCCTTCTCGGCCAGCGGGCGCAGGCGCGCGCGGCGCTCCTTCAGCGCCGAGACGTCGCACTCCTCGACGAAGGTGAAGTGCGCCGCCGTGTGCTTCGACCGCGACATCCCCTCGAAGATCCGCTTGCGCACGCCGCGCAGCGGGATGCGCTCGTCGCCCGGCGCCGCCGGCAGCCCGCGGCCGCGCTCCCCCTCGCGCCGGACCGCCCCGCGCCCGCGGTCCTCTTCTTCTTCGAGCAGCTCGGCCGCCGCGCCCGCCAGCCGCCTCGGCGCCACCTCGGACAGCACCGGCGTCGCCTCGGCCCCCTCGGGCGCCTCCAGCGCCCGCACGTCGTCCTTCGTCACGCGGCCCCCCGGGCCGGTCGGCGGCACGCGCCGCAGGTCGACCCCGAGATCGCGCGCCAGCTTGCGCGTCGCCGGCGTCGCGAGCGGCTTGTCGTTGAAGTAGGCCGCCTCGCCGGCGCCCAGGCTGCCGTTCGTCCACGCGGGCCGCGCCGGCGCCACGAGGTTCATCCCCGGCAGGTCCTCCTTGATGTCGCCGACCGCCGTCGCCGCAGGCTCCGCGGGGCCCGTGTTCGCCGCGGACTGCCGCATCCCCGTCCCCGACGCGGGCGACGCGGGCGACGCGGCGACCGAGCGGTCGTCGAGGTCGAACACGACGAGCACCGAGTGGACCGGGACCACCCCGCCCACATCGCCCCGCGTCTCCACGATCCGGCCCGAGCGCGGCGACGTGATCGTCACCGTCGCCTTGTCGGTCATCACCTCGACCATCGGCTGGTCCTCGGCGACCACGTCGCCCGGCGACACCAGCCAGCTCACGATCTCCCCCTCCGTGACACCCTCGCCGATGTCCGGAAGCCTGAACTCGTACTTGCCCATGCGTCAGTACCTCGCTGTCTCGAGGATCGCCGGAAGGATACGATGCGAGAGCGGGAGGTACTCGTTCTCGAGGGTGTAGGGGAAGGGCGTGTCGAAGCCCGTGATCCTGAGCGGCGGCGCCTCCAGGTGGAGGAACGCCTTCTCGTTGACCAGCGCGACGAGCTCGGCCCCGAGGCCGCAGCTCTTCGGCGCCTCGTGCACAACGATGAACCGGCCCGTCCGCCTCACCGACTCGATCACCGTGTCGATGTCGAGCGGCCACAGCGTCCGCAGGTCGATCACCTCGCACTCGATGCCCTGCGCGGCCGCCTGGTTCGCCGCGTCGAGCGCCTCGTAGAGCATCGCCCCCCAGACCACGAGCGTCACGTGCCAGCCCGGCCGGACCACCTTCGCCTGGCCGAGCGGGACCGTGTAGTCGCCCTCGGGGACGTCCCCCTTCGCCGCGCGGTAGATGCGCTTCGGCTCGAAGAACAGCACTGGATCGGGATCCCGGATCGACGAGAGCAGGAGCCCCTTCGCGTCGGCCGGGTTCGACGGGCACACGACCTTCAGGCCCGGCACGTGGATGAACTGCGCCTCGGGCGACTGCGAGTGGTAGTGCCCGCCGCGGATGCCGCCGCCCACCGGCGTGCGGATGACGAGCTTCGACGGGTACTCGCCGCCCGAGCGGTAGCGATACTTCGCCAGCTCGGACACGATCTGGTCGTACGCGGGATAGATGAAATCGGCGAACTGGATCTCCGGGATCGGCACGAGCCCGTAGAGCGCCATCCCGATCGCCGCCCCCACGATCCCGTTCTCCGAGAGCGGCGTGTCGATCACCCGATCGTCCCCGAACTCGTCGAACAGGCCCTGGGTCACGCGGAACACCCCGCCGACCTTGCCGACATCCTCGCCGAGCACGACGACCCGCGAGTCCCGCCGCATCTCGTGGCGTAGCGCGTCGTTGATCGCCTGGACCATGTTCATCTGAGGCATGCTCTTCGTCTCCGTCTCTCGGCCAGAAGGTGGGAGTGCAACCTCACAGGCGCCCCCGCTCCCCTGGGGACCCCGTCGAGCGCGGGCGGCGGCGCCACCCCGGCCGTCGGCGCTGCCCGGCGAGCCGCCCCGCCGAGAACGCCGTCCACGCCGCGCCCGCGCGGCCTAGCGGCCGCCGTGGCCCTTGGGCCTCGGGCCCGCCTTGAGCTGCTCCCGCTGCTCGACGAGGTGCCAGGGCGGCTCCGCATAGACGTCCTCGAACATCGAGTCGAGCGACGGCGGCGCCACCTTCTCCGAGACCGCGATGCAGGCCTTGACCTCCGCGTCGACCGCCGCCTCGATCTCGCGATCCTGCGCCTCGGTCCAGCCCTGGGCGCGCTCGAGGTGCCGCCGCAGCCGCTCGATCGGGTCGAGCCGGCGCCACGGGTCGAGCCACGCGTCGGGGCGGTACGCCTTGGGATCGTCGCTCGTCGAGTGGCCCGACAGGCGGTACGTCATCGCCTCGATGAGCGTCGCGCCCTCGCCGCGCGCGGCGCGCGCGATCGCGTCGCGCGCCACCTTCACCACCGCGAACAGGTCGTTGCCGTCGACCCGCACCCCGGGGACGCCGTACGCGACGCCCTTGCACGCGAACGTGTTGCTCGACGTCTGGCGCTCGGTCGGCACGCTGATCGCCCAGCCGTTGTTGCGGCAGAAGAAGACGACCGGCACCTTGAACACGCCCGCGAAGTTCAGGGCGCTGTGGAAGTCGGACGAGCTCGTCGCGCCGTCGCCGAAGTACACGAGCGTGGCGAGCTCGTCGCGCCTCAGCTTCGCGGCCCACGCGAAGCCGACGGCCTGCGTGATCTGCGTGCCGATGGGCGAGCTCACCGAGCCGAAGTGCCCCTCGCGGTAGGTGTAGTGGTCCGGCATCTGCCGCCCCTTCACCGTGTCGTTCGCGTTGCCGAACATGTTGTCGATGTACCGCTGGAGCGGCAGCCCCCGCCAGAGCGCGGCGCCGAACTCGCGGTAGCACGGGAACACCCAGTCCTGGGGCCGCGTCGCGGAGACGCTGCCGAGGACCGCCGCCTCCTCGCCGAGCGAGCCGATGTGGAACCCGATGCGCCCCTGCCGCTGCAGCGCCACGAGGCGCTCGTCGAGCTGGCGCATCCGCACCATGGTCTTGTAGAGGGTGGTCACCTCCGACGGGGCGAGCTGCGGATCGTGCGCGGGATCGAGCGAGCCGTCGTCGCGCAGGACCTTGATCACGTCGTCGGCACACGTGTCGAGCGGGTGCCGGGCGACGGCAGCCTGCGGCTCCAGGCTTGCCCCTGAGACGTTGGGCGGGCGGTCGGTGGAGTACGTCGCGGTGCTCATCGGCTCGCGGGGACACTAATCAAAGGCGCTGCCCGAGACCAGTGCCGAGACGCGTCGTTCGCTCATTCACTTCACGCGCGCCGTTGACTCGTCGCAGCGATCTCGTCGCAGGCTTGACTCGCCGCGGCGAGGTCGAACCCGGCGTGCGATCTCGTCGCGCGTCGCACACCGCACACCGTGGCGCGGATGTCCCGGCTAGACGTTGCCGGGCTCGGCCGCCTGCGCGAGCGCCTCGTCGACCGCGGCCACGTCGAGCTTGAACCCGCGCGCGAGCTGCACGAGCACGCCGTGCTCGTGCGCGTTCACGCTGCCTGACGCGGTCGCCATGAACGCCGCCACGCGGAGCACCTCGCGCTGATGCTCGGTCCGCCCGATCGTGCGGGCGACCATGGTGATGCGCTTCTCCATCCCGTCCTCGGCGAGCATCTCGCCGAGGTCGGCGAGCAGCGCCTCGAGCTGCTTTTCGTGGACGAGGTTCTGGCAAGCGTCCACGACGATCGCCTGGAAGCGCCTGCGCTCCGCCTCGTCGAAGTGGCCGTCGGCGTTCGCGACGAGGAACGCGGCCTCGATGATCGTCTCGAAGAGCGCCACCGCGGCCGGATCGAAGCCGGTGGGCATCGTGATGTCCTCGATCGGAGGTCGCGCGCTGTAGGCCCGCGCGGCCTGGGAGAGGATGGATGCCACGCGCGCGCGGGGCGTCTGTGTGCCGATGCGCGGGGCGCCGGGAGCGATGCCGCGGGGGCGCCTGTCGATGGGAGCGGACATCGTGGTCTCTGGCCCTCCTGCCGTCTTCCACGCTCGGCCAATCGCCGGGGAGCGTCAAGGCGCTTGCGGTGGCCGGCGCGGCGGCGGCGCGCCGGGGGGGCGGGGCGGCGCTACCTGCGGACGAGAGAGGCCGCGGGGACGAGCTGCGCGGGGCTGGCCGACGCCGCCGCCGAGCCGTCGGGGGGGAAGGGCTCGTCGGGCGCGAGCTCTGCAGAGAGGCGGGCGGCCTCGCGGCGCGCCACGGCGAGCCGCTCCTCCAGGAGCGCCTCGACGTGCGCCGCGCCCGCGGGGGCCGCGCCCGCCGGGGCGCCGGCGGACAGCTCCGCCGGGTCGCGGTCGATGAGGCTGCGGACGAAGACCTCGGCGGCCTTGTAGCTCGACCGCACGAGCGGCGCGCTGGCGGCGTAGAGGAAGCCCATCTCGAGCGCCGCCCGCGCGAACGCGGCGAACGTGTCCGGCTCGACGAAGCGCTGCACGGGCGCGTGCTTCGACGAGGGGCGCAGGTACTGGCCGAGGGTCACGATGTCGACCCCCGCCGCGCGCAGGTCGCGGAGCGCCTCCAGCACCTCGTCGTCGGTCTCGCCGATGCCGACCATGATCGAGCTCTTCGTGAGCCGCCGCGGCGCCGGCGCGCCGCGCTCGACCGCGTCCGCGGCCATGCGCCGCTGGCGGTCCTTCGCGCGCCGGAGCACGGCGAGCGACTGGTCGTAGCTCGACCGGACGTCGCGGATGGCGCGCGTGATGCGGCGGACGACCTCCACGTTGTGGGCGAAGACGTCGGGCCCGGCGTCGACGACCGCGTCGACGGCGCTCATGTGGCCCTGGAAGTCGCCGACCAGCGTCTCGATGAGCAGGTCGGGGCGGAGCGCGTGCAGGCGGCTCACCGTGCGGGCGACGTGATCGGCGCCGCCGTCGAGCAGGTCGTCGCGGTTGACCATCGTCATCACGACGTACTGGAGCGAGAGCTGGGCGATGGCGCGGGCCACGTGCTCCGGCTCGCGCACGTCGACCGCGCCGCGCGGGTCGCCGGTCGTGACCGCGCAGAAGCGGCAGCCGCGCGTGCACACGTCGCCGAGGAGCATCACCGTCGCCGTCCCCTCGCGCCAGCACTCGCCGACGTTCGGGCAGCGCGCCTCCTCGCAGACCGTGTGGAGATCGAGCTTGCGGAACGTCTCCTTGAGGTGGTGGTAGGTGTCGCCTCCAGGAGCGCGGACCTTGAGCCATTCAGGCTTGGGCGAGAGCTGCGCCATCAGGGGTGTCCTTAGCCCATGCGGCGGGTGGGGGCGAGGGGGGAGGCGGACGGCGTCAGCCGGCCGGCGGCACGGAGCGGCTGATCTCGCGCGACGTCAGCTTGCCGCGCTCGGTGAAGATGGCGGTGACGAGCTCCGCGGGGGTGACGTCGAAGGCGGGGTGGCGGACGGGCACCCCGGCCGGGATGATGCGGCGACCGCCGACGACGGCGACCTCGTCGCGGCTCCGCTCCTCGATCGGGATCGACGCGCCGGTGTCGGTCGCGAGGTCGAGCGTGCTCCACGGGGCGGCCACGTAGAACGGGACGCCGTGGTGGCGCGCCAGGCAGGCGAGGCCGTAGGTGCCGATCTTGTTCGCGACGTCGCCGTTCCGCGCGATGCGGTCGGCCCCGACGACGACGGCGCCGATCTCGCCCTTCTGCATGAACCACGCGGCCATCGAGTCGGCGATCACCTCGACGGGGATGCCGTCGCGCTGGAGCTCCCAGGCCGTGAGGCGGGCGCCCTGGAGGTACGGGCGGGTCTCGCACGCGAGCACGCCGATGTTCTTGCCCTCGGCGATGGCGGCGCGGATGATGCCGAGCGCCGTGCCGTAGCCGCCGGTCGCGAGCGCGCCGGCGTTGCAGTGCGTGAGGACCGTGCCCGACTCGGGCAGGCGGGCGGCGCCGGCGCGGCCCATCTGGTGGCAGGCGGCGACGTCTTCCCGGTGGATCTCGCGCGCGAGCGCGGCGAGCTCCCGCGCGCGCTCCTCCCCGCGGCGCCCCGCGTGCTGCAGGGCCTCGGCGAGCATGCGCCGCACGGCCCACCCGAGGTTCACGGCGGTGGGCCGGGCGGAGGCGAGGAGCTCCGCCGTGGCGCGCATGGCGGCGAGGTAGCCGGTGGCGCCCTCGCCCCGGGCGGCGCGCGCGGCGAGCGCCATCCCGTACGCGGCGGCGATGCCGATCGCCGGGGCGCCGCGGATCGCCATCGTCCGGATGGCCTCGGCGACGCCGGCGGCGTCGGCGAGGGTCAGGTAGCGCTCGCGCTCGGGCAGCTCGCGCTGCTCGAGGAGGAACACGCGGTCGTCGCTCTGCGCGAGCTCGACGGCCGAGTAGTCCGCGCCGGAGATGGCCGCGGCCGGCGCCCACGGCGGCGTCGGCCGCGCGCCGTCGCCCCCCTGCTGCGACGTCTGTTCTGATTCGAAGCTCGTGCTCATTCAGCGCCTCCCGTTCGAGCGTGACGGCTCCCCCTGCGATCCTGCGTCCGTCCCCGTCCCCTCGGCGCTCGCGGCGAGCCGGCCGCGGATCTCCTCGGCGACGGTGGCGAAGTCCTCGGCCGCCTCGGCCTTGCGGCCCGCGAGGTAGGCGCGGAGCGCGTCGGCGGCGAGCAGCGCGAGGCTCCCGTTGATCCCGCGCGACGTGAGCGCGGCGATCACGTCGCCGTTCTTGAGCAGCGTCTCGAGGTCGTCGAAGACCGCGGTGAGCTCGGGCCCGGGATCGATCCCGCCGCCGCCACCGGGGCGCGTCTCCTTGTCGTCCTCGCCGCTCACGCGTCGCGCCTCATCTGGTGGTGGTTGTCGCCTTGGGGATCGCGCTGAAGGGGAAGTGCGGCGGCTCGACGCCGGGCACGCACTGGTACCTGGAGAAATCGGTGACGCCCTCCTCGCGGAGGAGGGCCTCGTCGATCCACGCCTTGCCGCGCCGGGCCGACGGCTCGCGCGAGAGCAGCGCGAGCGTCGCGTCGGCGAGGATGTCGGCCTTGCGCCAGAGCTCCGGCCCGCCGAGGCCGAAGTTCATGGTGGCGAAGCTCTCGATCGCGGTCGCGGGCCAGAGGGCGTGGGCCGTGATGTTGTGCTCGGCGTACTCGCCGGCGATCGCGTGGGCGATCATCGTCATGCCGAACTTCGAGACCGCATAGGCGCCGTGGTGGGCGCAGGCGTCGGCCTCGACGGGCGGCGACATCATGAGGATATGGCCGTACTTCTGCGCGATCATGTGGGGGAGGACGGCCTGCGAGAGGGCGAACGACGCGCGCACGTTGATGCCCATGATGAGGTCGAACTTCTTCATGGGGGTGTCCACGACGTCGGCCCACCAGAGCGCGCCCGCGTTGTTGATGAGCGCGTCGACGCGCCCGAAGCGCTCGACCGCCGCGGCGACGGCGCCCCTCGAGGCCTCGTCGTCGCGCACATCGAGCTTGATGGGCAGCGCGCGGCGGCCGAGCTGCTCGACCTCGCGGGCGACGTCGTGGATCGTGCCCGGGAGGCGCGGGTTCTCGGCGACGTCCGTCTTCGCGGCGACGACGATATCCGCACCTTCCCGCGCGCAGGCGAGGGCGATGGTCCGGCCGATCCCGCGGGAAGCTCCGGTGATGAAGACAACGCGGTCCTTGAGGCGCATGGAGGGCGGTCATAGCACAGGAGCCGGCGAGTGTGCGGCCCCTCGGCGCGCGATCGGGCGGTCTTTTCATCGTTCGCGTCGTTCGCGTCGTTCGCGTCGTTCGCCTCGTTCGCGTCGCGTGTGCCGTCTCGAGCGGCACTGAGGCGCGAGGCGGGCTCTGCCGTGGACGGGTGCGGGCGAGGGCCCTCATGGGCGCGCTGTGACACCGCGATGAAGGGGGGCGCCTCCAGATGTCAGGGGGCTTTCAACGTCTGACGTGCGCAGCTCGCCCGGCACGAGCACTCCGAGCGCCAGAGGAGACCTCCAGCGGACGAGCGACCGCCGACGGATCCTGGCTCAGCCCAGCGCCCCGACAGGCCACGATGGCGGGCGCGCGGCCCCGACAAGGCCGTTCGAGTCGAGCGTCGAGCGCTGGAGGCGCCGGCTGTCGAGCAGGTCAGTCGTGGTCTCGTGGACACGATATTTCCGGCATCGACAGAGCGCTGGCCCTGGTCTCCGCTCGGCATACGGAAACCCACCCTTCGGCTCAAGGGAGATGGGGTGTCCATCTGGCGCCATGTCGTACACCGGGCTTGTTGAAGAAATCCCGCCTCATCGAGCCCTGCGAGGGCCGGTTCCACGGGTCATGAAAAGATTCAGTGATCCAGCGGCAAATCAGGGGCATGGGAGTGTTTCGCGTCTGGACATGCCAGCGGTCAGGTGACACCGTGTTATCAGCGAATCGAAGGGAGGCGCTGCGCTGCGTGGGAACGCGCTGAGCGCGACTTCGCCCCCTGAATAACGCTGTACTGGGGTGGCCCGTCGAGGCGTCGCGTGCCCCGGCGTACCTGCTGGCGCGAGCCGCGGTGCCGGGGCGGGCCGAGCTCAGACGGACTTACAGACAAGGAGCATGCATATGAGCGCTTTGCACCGGACGCTTGTCCTCGCCTTCATCGCTGGCTGTTCTGTGGTCGGCTGTCTCGGCTCGACCGAGGTCGAGCAGGAGCAGTCCGACGAGGCCTCCGAGCCGGTCGAGGGGGCGGTCTGCGATACTGCTCGGGAGGGCGCGGACATCTCGCTCTCGTGTCCGGCCGGGGAGGTCATCACGGCGGTCGAGTTCGCGAGCTATGGCACACCTCGCGGGGTCTGCGGCAGCTTCCGCGCGACCTCGTGCAACGCGTCGACGTCGAAGGCGGTGGTGGAGCGCGCGTGCCTCGGGCAGTCGAGCTGCACCGTGAAGGCGAACAACGCGACCTTCGGCGATCCGTGCAGGCGGACCACGAAGAGGATGAACGTTCAGGTCGCGTGCGCCCCTTCGGAGCCGGACGGCGGCGAGGGCGGCTCGACGGGCGAGGGCGGCTCGACGGGCGAGGGCGGCTCGACGGGCGAGGGCGGCTCGACGGGCGAGGGCGGCTCGACGGGCGAGGGCGGCTCGACGGGCGAGGGCGGCTCGACGGGCGGCGAGGTTTGCGGGAACGGGGTTTGCGGCGCGGGCGAGGACTGCTCGAGCTGCTCGAGCGACTGCGGCGCGTGCTCGACGTGCAGCGGCGCCGGGCCCAGCACGACGACGCTCGATACCGAGGAGCAGGCGTTTCTTTCCATCATCAACCAGTATCGCGCCGAGAGAGGCCTCGGGGCGCTCTCGGGCTGCACCGCGCTGAGCCGCGCCGCCCAGGGCCACAGCGAGGACATGCGCGATCGCAACTACTTCGACCACACGAGCCAGGACGGCCGGTCGCCGTGGGCCCGCGCGGCCAACGCCTGTTATGCGTCCGCCGACAGGACCGCCATGGCCGAGAACATCGCCGCCGGCAACTCGACGGCGCAGAGGACGTTCGATCAGTGGAAGAACTCGGACGGCCACAACAAGAACATGCTCGGGTCTGCCTACAAGGTCATCGGCATCGGGCGGGCGACCGGAGGCGGGACCTACGGGTCCTACTGGACCACGGTGTTCGGCGGCGCCTCGGACGCGAGCTGCAACTAGCTGCGACTCTCCCGCGTCGCAGCACGCAGGCCCCGCCGCCCGTCTACCTCCGCCCCTTGCTCCGCTTGCGCGTCCCCTGGACGATGCGCGACGGATCGCGCGGCGGCGGCGCGCTCGCCGAGAGCGCCGTCGCGAGCCGGGCGGCCTCCGCGTCCGAGAAGGACCCCTTCCGGAGCGCCGCGATCGCCTGCGCCACGACGTCGCGCGACTCGGGGCGCTCCGCCTGCGTCTTCTCCTCGAGCCAGCGCACGACCTCGGGGAAGCGCCCCGCGAGCGCCGCGATCTGCGAGGGCATCCCCTGCCGGAGGAGGCGCAGCCCCTGCAGCCGCTCGTCGGCGCGCGGCGAGCGGTCCGAGATCGCGAACGCCTCCTCGAGCCGCGCGACAACCTCCGCGCCCGCCGAGAGCCCGGCGAGGAGCGTGCGCTCGGCGAGCGCCTCGAGCGCGACGTACGCCTGCAGGTAGCCGTCGGTCCAGGACGAGAGCTCGCCGACCAGCGCGTCGCCGCGCGCCGCGATGACGGCGCGGAGCGCCGCCACGACCCCGTCGCGCACGACGCGCCGCGGATCCTCGGCCAGCTGCCCGAGCTCGTCGAGCGGATCAAGCCCGCCCCGAGCGCCGCGCGCCCGTGACGGACGCCCCGCGCCTGCCGCGCCGGCGGCCGGCGCCCCGCGCGCGGCCATCGCCGAGAGCGCCTGCGCCGCCACGATGAGCGCGTACTCCTCGGTGCTCGCGCAGAGCGCGCGCACGAGCTGCTCGGCCGGCGCGCCGCGATCCGCGATCGCCGCGCCGACCGCCCGCGCGAGATCCAGGTTCACGCGCGGCAAGGGGGCGTTCGGCCCGAGGTCGGGGCCGGGCGCGCGCCCCCCGCTGCGCCGGGCAGGGAGCCCGGAGCTGCGATCGAGCAGCGCGAGCAGCTCGGCCGGATCGCCGAGCTGCACGGCGCGCTCGATCGCCGCGTCGATCTTCGGGTTGCGCAGCGCGCCAGGGGGCGTCGCGCCCCGGCGCATATCCGAGGTGTCGGCCATTCAGAACCCCAGGGAGAGACCGACCTCGGGAGAGAGGACGGTGGTCATAGCGGGAAAGGTGAGGCTCGCGCGGAGCGCGAGGTTCAGCGATACGGCCTCGAGCGGCGCATAAGCAACGCCCACGCCGAGCGACGCGAACCCCTGGCCCGCTTGCCTGGTCGCGGCGAGCGTCTGCTGGCGCTCCTCGATCCTCCCGCTCTGGCCGGGCCTCGTGCACGGGCTCTCGATGCTGGCAGGATCGGCCCCGCACGCGGCCGCGTCCTCGAGGACCTTCACGTCGACCTCGGCGTCGACCTGCGCGACCCCGGCCGCGGCGAGCACGAAGGGACGGGCGCCGAGCTGCTCGAACGGCCGCGCCATGAGGAAGAGCTGCGCGCGCGCCTCGAGGTGGAGCGGCAGGAACGTGGCGCCGCCGTCCGTCGTGCCGCCGGCCGCGAGGCCGACGCGCCCGCCGACCGTGAGGTTGTCGAGGACCAGCCGATCGTAGGCGAGCGCCACCCGCGACGTCGCGAGCGCGAAGCCGAGGTTCACGTCGTTCGCGACGCCCGGCGTGGGCGCGCCGTCGTACCGGGTCCCGTCGCCGCGCAGGCAGACGAAGTTGTCGCGCTCCTGCGACGCGAGGGAGCACACGTCACGGCCGGAGAACAGCGCGACGTCGGGCGAGAAGGTGAGCCCGACCCAGCTCCGCCGGACGTCGGGCGCGGCCTGCTTTGCAGATCTCGTCGCGGCGCACGCGCCGCGGACACAGGTGAGCCCGCGGTTGCACTGCCGGTCGTCGATGCACTGCCGCGGCCGCTCCTGCTCCGGCGGCGCCGAAACCTCGACATGGACAGGGACGGGCGTGCGGATGAGCTGCTCGGGCGGCGGCGCGATCTTGAGTTGCGTCCCGGCCGCCGCGGGCGCCCCGACGCCGGTCGCGGCGCGCGCCTGCTCGAACGCGGACGAGACCTCCGGGGTCGCGAGATCCGGGTTCAGCTTCGCCGACGGATCGATGCGCAGGGCGTCCGCGAACGCGTCGCGCGCGCCCCCCAGCTCCTTTTTGCCCAGGGCGAGCACGGAGCCGAGCGCGACGAACAGCCTGGCCTCGACCGCAGGCGAGCAATCCGACGCGCCGCAGGCGTCGATGGCGGCCCGCAGCTTGCGCTCCGCCTGATCGAACCGGGTCTCGAGGTAGTCGACCCCCATCGCCTCGTTCAGGGCCGCCTCCGCCTGCGCGTCCCGGGGAGGCGCCTGCGCGTCCGCCGCGCCCGCGATGAGCCCACCGGAGACGCTCCCCGCCGCGATCGCGATCAGCGCGCGCGGCGCGCAGCGGGCGGAGCCGTTCCGTACGGGCATCGGCCCGCAACGTAGCCCACCGGTGTGACCGCGAGCGCTACAAAAACTCCCGAGCCCGCGGCGTACCGGCCACCCGACCTCCGCTGCACGGCAGGCGCAGCACGGACAAATAATCCACAGGTTGTTCCCAGCATGTGGAATACCCACACGGGGCCCCTGGCATCTTCAAGGAGCTGCCGGGTCCTGCGCTGCTCGCGGGGCGACAGCTCCTCCAAGCGCCGGCGCCGGCCAACGCCAGCCCGGGCATGGACGCGCCGCCCACACCGATGCCACCGATTTTTCTGCGATCTCGGGCACTCCGCGGCTCGACGCGCCGCAGAACTTCCGGGCGCTAAACTCCCTCCTCCGGAACCGATCTGCAACCCAAAAATCACGCGTCTGAGCCGGGTTTGGAAGTCCACATGCTTGTCCACAGATTGGCCACCTGATGACCCCAGACAGCGCCCAGATTTCATCCACGTTGCGGGAAGTCGAGGGGGGACCGGGGTCCAGCGCGCGGGTCGTCGTTGACAACCGTGTGACGACCTGCAGAGGCGGACCGCCGGCGCCGGGGGATCGACCGGGGGCGCGGGGGCGGTGATCGCCGGGCCGCGCGGCGCCGCGCGCGGCGTGCTAGCTGGTGCGCATGCGCGTTCCGGAGATCCCCGAAGAGAGCGCGCCGGGCCTCCGCGCCGGCGACCCGCCGGCGCCGGCGCAGGTCGCGGCGCGCCCCCTGATCCGGAGGAGCGCGCGCGCCGGCGCGCGGCTCGCCGACCACGACGCGGCCTCGCTCGCGGAGCTCCTCCGTCAGGCCGGCGGCACCGCGTCCGCGGCGCGCGCGGTGGCCGGCAAGGTGGTGCGCCACGCCTTCGGCGCGGCGCCGGGCGCGCCGCGGACCGCGCCGGCGTGGGACGCGCGCGCGCTCGCGGCCCTGGGCGTCGGGGCGTGGGCGCACGAGGCGCTGCTCGCGCTCGATCCCGGGCTGTCGCTAGAGATCGCCGAGCGGGCGCCGTCGGAGGACGACACGCTCCGGCTGGTCCTGCGCGCGCGCGACGGCGCGCTCATCGAGTCGGTGCTCATCCCGGGGCCGGCCCGCACCACCCTCTGCGTCTCGAGCCAGGTCGGCTGCGCCCGGGCCTGCGCGTTCTGCGAGACGGGGCGGCTCGGGCTCGCGCGCCAGCTCGCCGCCGGCGAGATCGTCGATCAGGTCCGGATCGCGCAGGCGCTCGCCGCGGAGCGCCGCGGCGCGCCGCTCCGGAACCTCGTCTTCATGGGGATGGGGGAGCCCTTCGACAACCTCGGCGAGGTGCTGAAGGCCATCCGCCTGCTCACCGACCCGCGGGCCTTCCGGTTCGCGCCGTCGCACGTGACCGTGAGCACCGTCGGGGTCGTGGACAAGATCGAGCCGTTCTTCCGCGAGGCGCGGGCCGAGCTCGCCGTCAGCTTGAACGCCCCGGATGACGCCCGCAGGCAGGCGATCATGCCGGTCAACGCGCGCTTCTCGATGGCGGCGCTGAAGGAGGCGCTCGCGAGGTCGATGCCGCCCGGCCGGCGCGTCCTGTTCGAGTACGTGCTCTTCGACCGGTACAACGATGCCCCGGAGGACGCGGATCTCCTCGCGGCGTACGTCACCGGGCTCCGGTGCCGCGTGAACGTCATCCCCTGCAACCCCGGCCCGGATCCGGCGCTGCGCCCGCCGTCCGCGGAGCGGCTCGACGCCTTCGTGGCACGGCTGGCCGGTCACGGCGTGACCACGCTGGTGCGGCGGCCGCGGGGGCGCGACGTGGGCGGCGCCTGCGGCCAGCTCGCAGGGGTGGCCCGCGTCAGGCAGCCAGCGCCAGCGTGAGGGCGGCGCTCCGGACGAGCGGGGCCCCCACCCGCAGCGCCCCGTTGCCCGCTGCGAACGTGCGAGCGACCTTGCCCGCGTGCTGGTTCATCCGGGCAGTCACTGCGCGCTTGCCCGTCTCGCGGGTCGCCTCGAGCGTCCCCAGCAAGGAGAGCAGGTCGGCCCAGACCCGAGCGCGCCAGCTCTTGAGCATGAAGAGCACGACGCTGGACGCGACGCGCTGCACTTCCCTGGTCACGGTCGCGACGCGGGCGAGCGGGCAGCCATAACGATCGCTCAGGATCGCGAAGATTTCGGGCATCGCCGCCGCGAGGATTTCATTCACGATGTCGTGGTCGTGCCGGTAGCGGTCGAGGAGCCGGGCGTCCTGCGCGGCGCCGTGCTGGACGATGTTCCGGTAGAGCCCGAGGGCCAGGTCGTAGTTGATGTGCGCGTTGATGCCGAGCAGCGCGTGCGCTCCCGCCGCCGTCCCGCCCGCGCGGCTGCAGGCGAAGGCGACGTCCCACGCCTCGATCTTCGTGGAGCGCCCGTCCAGCGACGCCGCGAGGGCCTTCAGGTAATACTCGCAGAAGATCCCGGCGAGGCGCGAGATCCATGCGGGCTCGAGGAACCGCCGGTCCGTGCCGTCGACGACCGCCTCCTTCACGCGGCGCGTGATCACGGCGTAGACGTCGGGGAACACCGCCCGCGGGTCGTTCCTCTCGCGCAGCCGCGCGGCGACCGTCTCCAGCGCGACGAGCGCCTCCGCGACGCTCTCCGGCGTCATCGTCACCCCCCGCAGGATGGCGTGACGGGCGGCCGAGTCCGCGGGACGGCACGCGGCCGACGACCGCGTCTGCTTGCTCACCATCGCCAGGGGCCGATCTGAAGTAAGGGTCTTCATGGCTGCGCTGAGCGAGCGAATTCAAGGATCGTGCCCGTATGTCCGGTTCGCAGTCGTACACAGAGTCGAGGGAGTGAGAGGCACATTGAATGGAGATCGAGCGCGCACGGCAGCCCCAGGCGTTGCTCGTCCGTCGCGCCGCCGCCCCCGGGTTTTCCCGCGAATCCAGCGGCTACCGTCCGGTCGAAGACCCGGGCGAACGCGCGAGATCCTCGGCCAGGGTCAGTGGCTATCCCGAGCCGACCGGCGAGCGGTGGCCACATCAGCGTCGTCTCCCGACATGGTGAGATCGCTGACCGGCGCGCCAAATTGCCCCATGGGGCAGTTTGTTACGCGCGGACGGATAACCTTCACACAGAATGCGGGATTCCCTGACGCCGCGCATGATTCGACGATTTGACGCGGCGGTGTGCGACGCGTTGCTCCGGCGTTTCGCGCGTGATGCATCGAGCCGACGTTTCGCCTTTCGGGTCGCCGGGCGATGCGCCGTATCCTGGGCGGCGGGATCCGCGCGCCTGCGCGCATCCATCGACGTCGACCGGCGCGCGGGAGGGCGAGCTTCGCCCCTCCGCGGCTGCCCCTGCCGAGCACCATGAGCTTCCTCAAAATCGTCTGCTCCGAGCCGAAGAACGACCTCGCCTCCTTCCTCCAATCCCTGCCGATCGAGCCCGCGGAGCCGACCATCGCGCTCGTGCTGAGCACCGCGGATCTCGCCTATCCCGATGTGGTCGCGCGGACATTCGTCGCCTCGGCCAGGGAGGTGGGGGCGTCGCACCTCCTCTGGGTGGGCCCGTACCTTCCTCCGTCGAGCCGGGTGGGGCAGCAGATCCGCGACGCTGAGGCATTTGTGCGCGCCTCCGGCGCCGGGGTGACGGCCGTGTGGCACGGTCCCTTGCTCAGCGCGCTCAACCTCTGGCGCGAGGAGATCCGGCTCCGTCGCGCGCTGCCGTTGCCGCTCGGAAATGGCGCGCTGCCCTGGGTCGCGCCGGCCGACGTGGCCCGCATGGTGATCCGCGCGCTCGAGCAGCCCGGCGCCCAGGCGCCTGTCGTCTGCGGCCCGGCCGCGCGCACCGGCGCTCAGGTGGCGGCCGCGCTCTCCAGCGCCATCCGGGCCGCGCTGACGAGCGAGCGCTTCGCGTGGCGGAGGTTCGAGGAGATCGATCGCGACTGCAACCGTGCGCTCAGCGAGGACGAGCTCCTGCCCTACCTCACCGGCCTCGGGGTCCCGACCGACGAGGCGAGGGCGCTGCTCCTGGCCGCGGACACGACCGGCGACGGGACCCTCGATTTCGAGGAGTTCACCGCCGGGTTGCGGGGGCGGCTCGACAACCTGGTCCAGCAGCTGCTCCGCGAGGACACCTTCGAGATCCGGTACGTGGACACGCCGGCGGACAGGGCCGTCGCGACGCTGGTCCAGGCGGGCCTGCGACGGGCGGCGGCCGAGGCGCTGATCGAGGGGTGGGCGAGCGTGGCCGCCGAAGGGATCCCCGAGGCGGCCCGCGGGTCGGACGAGGCCTGGCTCGAGCTCCCGCCCGTGAGCGTCGACGTGTGGGCCGAGCGGCACGCGCTCGACTACGTCAACGTCCACCTGCTCCCCGGGCAGGGGCTCCTCTCCCGGCGCGAGGCGATCGTCGAGGACGGCGCGGCGATGGGCGCGCTGGCCGGCAAGGAGGTGGCGGTCGCGACGATCGTGGACAGCGGCGGCCGGATCCTCTCGCTCTCCCGCGCGCTCGACGGGAGCGGCGTCTCGGCGCGGTGGCTCGACGCGCCCCCCGTGAGCCTCCGGTGGGTGACGTGCGGGGACCGCGACAGGCGCCGCGCGCTGCTCGTGTCGAACGGGCAGCTCGCGGGGCTGCACATCGAGGGCGAGTGGCAGGGCCTCCCGTCCGCGATGCGGTTGCTCATGGCGCGCGCCCCGCTGCCCGGCTGGCAGCTCACGACGTTCCGGGAGCTCGGCGAGCTGAAGCTCGATCAGCCCGCGGCGCTGTTCGAGCCGAACGAGGTCGTGTGCAACTGCGCCGGGGTCAAGCGCGGGCAGATCACGGGCTTCGTCGAGGCCGGGTGCGCGACGCTGGCCGAGCTATCCGAGCGGACGCGGGCGGGGCAGATCTGCGGCGGCTGCGTCCCGGCGATCGAGGAGATGTTGGGCGGGTCGAGCCTTGTGCAGGCGGAGGTGAAGGGCGCGCGGGAGCTCTCTCCTGGGATCTTCCAGATCGCGCTGTCGCCGATCGGCGGCGCGCCGGCGGCGTCCGTCCCCGGGCAGCACGTGCTCGTGCAGGGCTACCTCGATCGGCGCTGGGTGGCGCGCGCGTACACGCTCTCGGCGCCCGCGCGCGCGGGCGGCGACTACGAGATCACGGTGAAGCGCGAGGAGCTCGGGGTCTTCTCCCGGTGGCTGTGCGAGCGCGCCGCGGCCTCGTTGCTGCGCGCCTCGGCGCCGCGGGGCAGCTTCGTCCTTCCGGCGCCGCCCGTGGAGCGGGTTGTGTTCCTCGCGGGCGGGATCGGCGTCACGCCGGCCATGGCGATGCTGCGGGCGCTCGACGGGAGGGCCGACCGCCCTGACGCGCGGGGCTTCCTGCTGGACTGGTCGGCGTCGCGCGCCGCGGACTTCCTCTATTTCGAGGAGGAGCTGCGCGCGGTCGCTGCCCGCACGCCCGGCGTCGCGTTCCGCCTGCGTGCGACGCAGGCGGAGGGGCGGCTGTCCCGGGAGCACGTGGCCGAGCTGTACGCTTACCGGCCGGGCTCGCGGGCGCTCGTGTGCGGGCCCGAGGCCTTCATGCGCGACGCGATCGAGCACCTGCGCGCGGCGGGCTGGCCGCAGGACGCCATCGAGCGGGAGCTGTTCACCTCGAACGTCGACGCCGCCGGAGCGATCCGCCCGACGCCGCTCCGGCGGGCCGGCGCTGTCCGCGTGGCCGGCGGGGTCTGTCCGGTCGAGCACGGGTCGTTTCACCTGACCCCGACCGCGCCCGCGGCGGTGCCGATCGAGGCCGAGGCGTTCCTGCGCCAGTGCTACGCGGAGCTCGGGGTGCCCTCCGCCGTGGACGAGCGCTGGCAGGAGGTGCGGGCGAGCCTGGAGAAGCACGGGACGTACACGCACCTCCCCGACGAGCTCGCCTACGGGGCGCGGCTGGCGTGGCGCAACAGCTCGCGCTGCATCGGGCGGTTCTTCTGGTCGACGCTCCACGTGCGCGATCTGCGGCACCTGAAGACAGAGGAGGAGATCTTCCAGGCGCTGCTCGAGCACCTCGATCTGGCGACCAACGGGGGCGACATCCGGGCGACGATGTCGGTGTTCAGGCCGGGGGAGCCGCGGATCCGCATCTGGAACGGGCAGATCGTCCGCTATGCGGGCTACCGGCTCCCGGACGGGGGCATCCTCGGCGATCCGGCGAACGTGGAGCTGACGGAGCAGGCCCTCGCGCTGGGGTGGCCGGGTGGGGAGCGGACGCGGTTCGATCTGCTGCCGTTGATCCTCCAGATCGGCGACGCCCGGCCGCGGTGGTTCGAGGTGCCGCGGGAGCGGGTGCTCGAGGTCCCGATCGAGCACCCGCGCCACGCGTGGTTCGCCGAGCTCGGGCTGAGGTGGCATGCGTTGCCGGCGGTGAGCAACCTGGCCCTCGATCTCGGCGGGATCCACTACACGGCGGCGCCGTTCAACGGCTTCTACATGGGGACCGAGATCGGCGCGCGCAACCTGAGCGACGTGACGCGGTACAACCAGCTGCCGCTCATCGCGGATCGCCTCGGGCTGGACCGGTCGCGCAGCGACACGCTGTGGCAGGACGCCGCGCTGGTCGAGCTGAACCTCGCGGTGCTGCACTCGTTCCGTCAGGCGAAGGTGCGGATGCTCGACCACCACACGCTCTCGGAGTACTTCAAGAAGTTCGAGCAGCAGGAGCGGCAGTGCGAGCGCCCGGTCTATGCGGACTGGACGTGGATCGTGCCGCCGATGTCGGCGTCGACCATGGGGGTGTTCCACACCAACATGGAGAACAAGATCCTGAAGCCGAACTATCTTTATCAGGACGATCCGTGGAAGCCGCGGAAGGAGTAGCGGGGGCTCCTCGGGGCGGGGGAGCGAGCGCGAAGGCGCGGCCAGAGCTCTAACGTTCCGCGCTCTCTGCGTCCTTGGCCAGCCTACGAGCGGGAGCGTGATGGGCTCACGACTCTCCTGATGGACATCGGAGGGTCGCTCCCTTCTCCTCATAGGTGGTCCAGCTGAGCAACCGTCCATCGGTGGTCGTCACGTACTGCTCGACTCTGCGCGACCCGGGGGCGCCCAGCAGCCATACGACGCCATCACGATGATCGTCCTCATCGCCATAGTCGAAGCGGACGGCATCAGGCTCAGTGCTCCACGAGCTCATTGAAGGGATGCATGACTCCTGTCCGGCGGACAGGCGAATCATCCTCGCTCCCAGACGATGGATGCTCACGCGGGGCGAGTCGACCGCGCGGGCGGCGGACTCCAGGATCGCCGCGACGTGCTCGAGCGAGGGAGCAAGCGCGAGGTCCGCGCGCGCCTCGTACACCTCCGGCTGCCGGTGATGGCGCAGGAGCACGCCGTCCGCCTCGAAGTAAGCCTGGTAAGCGTCGGTCGCCTCGGGGATGACGGCGAGACCGAGCGTCGCGGCGAGGGCGCCGCCGGCTGCAGGGCGGACCTTGACCCGGTAGGCGCGCTGCGCCTCCACGGTCGCGAACAGCGCGCGTTGCTCGATGTACTTCTCGATCGAGGCGCTCTTGACGTTGGGCTGCGTGATCACCTCTCCAGCGTCGTTCATGAAGAGACCGCACACGCCCTCGCTGCCGATCGGCACCATCGTACCGTCGAGGTCGAGCGGGTCGTTCTCGTCCCGCATCGGCTCGTCGTAGTAAATTCCCAGGGGGTCTTCGCCCCACGAGAGACCGCCGTAGAGCTCCTCGAAGTCGATGGCCGCAGCGAACGCCGGGCGGTGGCACGCGGCGAGCCGGCGGGCGATGCTCTCGGGAACACGCTCCTCGTCGTCGCGCTCCGCCGCCATAAGGAGCCGCTGGGCGCGAGGAGAGAACCGATGCAGAGGTAGGGGAGGTCGCATGAGGGCTCCGTCTGCGGAACTCAAGCAGAACTACCTCTATCAGGGCGAGCCGTGGAAGGCGCCGGGCGGGGCGTAGCGGTGCAGGCGCATCAAGCGCCAGCGCTCAGGCGCGAGGGGTCGCCAGGGTGCGCAACGGATCGGATCCGTTGCGAGGGGGGTGGCGGAGGGGGTGCGCGACGGATCGGATCCGTTGCGAGGGGGGTGGCGGAGGGGGTGCGCGACGGATCGGATCCGTTGCGAGGGGGGTGGCGGAGGGGGTGCGCGACGGATCGGATCCGTTGCGAGGGGGGGTAGCGGAGGGGGGGCGCGACGGATCGAGTGAGCCGCGAGGGGGTGGCGGAGGGGGGGCGCGACGGATCGAGTGAGTCGCGAGGGGGTGCGCGACGGATCGAGTGAGCCGCGAGGGGGTGGCGGAGGGGGGCGCGACGGATCGCGTCGGCTGGGAAAGGCAGGTGCCGGGGAGGTCGGACGCCCGCGTGCCGGTTGCGGCCTATCGATGGGTGAGGGATCCGACGTCCGCCTGGCTCGCCTGAGCGTCCGGCGTCCGCTGTCGCTATCCTCCCGAAGGCGGGCGCCTTCGTTGACCCGTGAGGCGCCGCCAGCCCATAGTCCCCGTGTGGCGCGGGACCCGCTCGGCTGGATAGGCCTCAACGTTGAGCACCTGGAGGCGCTCGAACCGGACGACTTCGAGCAGTTCTGCTTCGATCTGATCCGGTTCGAGGCCTACGATCGCCACGACGATCCAGCCCTCGACGGCCCAGCGAAACGGAGCGTTGCGGACGGGGGACGCGACATCCTGCTCACCGTCAAGAGGTCGCCTCGCCTCTCCAAGGCCGACTACCAGAAAACGCACCACCTGGGTCCGCTCACGGAGGACCGTCAGGCCCGAACGGCGTACAGCTGCAAGAGCGGGGACAACTGGCTCAACCTGGCGCTGCGGGACGTGCAGGAGCGGAAGGGCCTCGGCCGGGTCGTCGAGGTGCTGCTGGAGGGCGGCTACTTCAAGCTGCTCATCAACACCATCGGCAACCTCGACAGCCAGGTGACGCGGGGCGGCGTCCAACGAACGCCACACAAGCACCTCGCCGCCGCGCTCTGGGAGCGCATGAAACAGGAGCGGCCGGACGCGGAGGACCCCAGCGCGCGCATCGAGATTCTGGACGCCCACGCGCCCACCGACTTCTTGCGCGCGCGCCAGCCCGAGGGCGGGAGCGTCGCCAGGTGGGCCGACCGGTTCAGCGTCGTCCCGCTGCTGCACGGCCTCGACGCGTGGCGCGCCCAGCACCGGGAAGACAGGAGCGAGCCGGAGTTCACCGGCGACGCCGCGCGGCAGGCGCTGCGCGGTGCTCTGCTCGCGTTCATCCGGCGCGCCGCGACGACGCCCCGCGAGCTCGCCGCGTGGCTCGTCGGCTCTCCTGGCGTCGGCAAGACGCGCCTGGTCCTGGAGGCGCTCGCGAGCGACCCGAGCATCGAGCAGCGTGTGCGGGTCGCCTGGAGCCCGGAGGAAGCGCTCGATGCGCTCGGCGCCGGACGGCTCCTGGTTCGCCACCCGGCGGTCGTCTTGATCGTGGATGACTGCCCGACGATCCAGGTCGACGTGCTCGCCGCGCGCTTCGTCGCCGCCGCGGGGCCGCACGCTTCGGCGCGGCTCCTGGTCGTGACGCCGGCGCCCGAGCAGGTGCTGGCCAACGCGAGGCTATCCCCGCGCTGGTACCTCGAGCCGCTCGACTCGAGCGCCGCCCGGACGCTCGCGGCTCGCGCGCTCGGAGCGTCGACCGACGCGGAGAGGGTCCACGATATCGCCCGGCTGAGCGAGGGCTATCCGTGGTTCGTCGACCTGCTCGCACGCGAGTCGCTCGTCGAGGGGCGGCCGCCGCGCGACGTCCGCGAGGCCGCGCAGTGGGCGCTCGCGGCCCACTGGGAGGCGCGTCCGGGGCCGGATCTCGAGGCGCTCCGACTCCGCCGGGCGCGCTGCCTGCTCGCCGCGTCGATCACGCGACGGATCGACTGGGCCGCGCTCTCGTCGGTGCAGCGGGAGGACGTGGCGCGCGCGGTGGGGATCGCGCGCGGCGAGGACTTGTTCGATGCAGCGCATCAATGCGTGGAACGCGGGATCCTCCGGCGCAATCAGGGCTGGAAGTACAAGTACGTGACGCCGCTCGTGCTCGAGCGCGAGGTGATCGCCTGGCTCCTCGACCCGGACGGGGGGCATGATCCGGGAGGCCGGACGCTGGTTCGGCACGGCCAGATCTACCTGGACGATTTCTTCGAGACCCTGTTGCGGCTCGGGCTCCCCCGCGAGCTCCTGGTGGGCATGGCTCGGGTCGGCGTCGGAGACCTCGAGCGGGCGCCGGCGGACTGGGGGGAGCTCAGAATGCTCGGCCTGCTCGGGCCGCGCCTCCGGTTCGTCGCCCGGCATGCGCCCGGCGCGACCGCGCGCGAGCTCCGCCAGCGGATCGAGGCGTCGAGCATCGACGAATTGCGCGCGCGCGTCGAGGAGCGCCGCGGGATCGTGTTCGCCCTGGAGGAGCTGGCGACCCGCGCGGACGCCTTCGAGGACGCGGAGGCCGCGCTGCTCCGCCTCGCCCAGGCCGAGAACGAGTCGTACGCGAACAACGCGACGGCGACATGGGCGAGCCTGTTCCTCGTCGAGCTCAACGCGACGCACCGAGCGTTCGCCCAGCGCATGGCCCTCCTGGAGCATCGCCTGAGCGATCCCGATCCCGCCGTGCGCGCGGTCGCCCTGGAGGGCATCCAGGCGGTCCTGGCGACGAGGGCATTCCGCATCGCGCGCGAGGCGATCGACGGCGCCTGGACAGCACCGACGGGCGAGGAGGCCCGCCTGGCCCGAGCCCAGGCCTGGACGCTCCTCGGCGCGCGCTTCGGCGATCCCCATCCCTACGTGGCGGCCAAGGCCAAGCGAGCGGTCGCCGGTGAGCTGCGCGGCGCGGTCCGGGCCGGGATGGGCGAGCATGCCATGGCGACCCTCGCCGCGCACCTGGCCGATTTCACGGAATCCGAGCGCGTCCAGCTCCGCGATGTCCTCGCGGCCGTGCGCACCTACGACGCGGACTGGCTTGCGCCCGACGGCGCGTACCCCGGGCGGCTCGAGGCGCTGCTCGCGCCGTCCTCGTTCAAGGAGCGCCTTCGCCAGCGCGTCGGGGCGTGGGGACCGGCCGCACTCCGCGAGAACGATGACGCGCTCGACGATGCGCTCGCGCGTGAAGGGCTCGCGGGCGATGTCCCGCTGCTTCACGAGCTCGACTGGCTCGTGTCGGATGAGGCGGTGCGCGCGCACGTGTTCGCTTACGCGCTGGGCCGGTGCGACGAGCGCGGGATCCTGCTCGCGGGACTCCGCGAGCGGGCGAGGGCGTGCCGCGGGGTGTGGGCGTGGAGGAAGCGAGCTGTCTTCGCGCGCTACCTGGGCGGCTGGGCGCAGGCGGGCCGAGACGCGGCGGCGGAGGCGGTCCTGCGCGATCTGAAGCTGGACGCGGCCGAGGCGCCTCTGCTCGCGCTGGCTGTCATGGAGCTGGGCGCGACGGACGAGCGCCTCGCCTGGATCCGCTTGGCCGTGCAGGGGGATCTCCTCGATGAGGCCTGCGTGCTGGAGCTGGGCCGGCGCCGGCGCTGGCTGCGCCAGGTGAGCGAGGCGGCGTTCGCCGCCTTCGCGGGGGCGCTCGTCGAGGGGACGCCGATCGCGCACGCGGCGGCGGCGCTGGAGCTCCTGATCGAGCACATTGAGGACCGACCCGAGCGCGCGACGCCCCTGCGAGAGCTAGTGCGCCGGGCGCTCGAACGCCTGGCGCCCCACCGTGTGCACGGCATGACCGACCACTTCTGGGAGCTGGGAGCGCGGCTGCTCGTCGAGCAGGGGGAGGTGGCGCGCGTCGCGGAGCTCGCGCTCGTCGCGCTATCGCAGCCTCACGGCGCCAAGGAGCACGCATGGAAAGCATTGCATGCGGCCGCCGCGCGCGACGCCCGAGCGGCATGGTGGGTGGTCGCGACGGCCCTGGACCGGCGCGACCCCGCGGCGGGACACCTGCAGATGGCGTTCATGTTTCATCGCTCGTCGTTTGCCTGGCCCGCGGAGGACGTCCTCGCATGGGTGGCGCAAGACGCGCGCCGTGGTCGCACCGCGGCCGCGCTCGTACGTCCCCGCGCGCCGGAGCTCGATCCTGTCTTGCGCGCCCTGGTGCAGCGGTTCGGGCCGCGGAGCTCGGTCGCGGACGAGATCGTCGCCCGTGTCCACAGCACCGACGGGGCGGTCGCGAGCCTGGCCGAGCACGACGCCGAGCAGCTCGAACGCGCGCGCGCGTGGCTCGCTGACCCCGACCCGCTCGTCCGTGCTTTCGCCGAGCGGCTCGTCGAATCGCTGACGCAGAGCCATGAGCAGCACGCGGCGGACGAAGAGGACGAGCGCCGCCGCTGGGGCACGTAGGCGCGGCGAGATCTCGCCATGCTCCGTGGGGTGCTGCCATTCCTGCTCGTTCTCGTTGGGCGTCGAGCTCCCGCTCTCCCGACGTCCTCGCGGCGAGTCTCCGGCCGAGCGCCTTTCCTGAGCGTTCCTCGTGAACGGAATGGTACAGTCCACCTGCTTGATGGACGACGAGGAGCTCGCGGCGCAGCGGATCGGCACCCGGATCGGCGCCTGGACGGTGGAGCGCGTGCTCGGGGGCGGCGGGATGGCGAGCGTCTTCCTCGGCCGGCGCGTTGACGGCTGCGTCGCGGCGGTGAAGGTCCTGCACCCGTCCCTGAGCCAGAGCGAGGAGCTCCGGAAGCGCTTCCTGCGCGAGGGCCCGATCGGCAGCGCCCTGGCCGCTGTCGGCCCGCTCTGCGAGGGGCTGCCGCTCGTGCTGGAGGCGGGCATCGCCGACGACGGCGCCGCGTACCTGGCGATGGAGGTGCTCGAGGGCGAGACGGTCTTCGACCGCATGGCCCGGGTGGGGAGGCTCCCGGTGGGCGAGGTGCTGGCGCTGGCCGAGCGGGTCCTCGACGTGCTGGTCGTGGCGCACGCGCACGGCGTGGTTCACCGGGACATCAAGCCTGAGAATTTGCACATCGGGAACGATGGCCGGGTGAAGGTGCTCGATTTCGGGATCGCGCGCGTGCTCGATCCGCTTCCTTTCGGGATGGGGGAGCTGCCGGAGAAGACGGCCACGAAGACGGGGGTGGCGCTCGGCACGAGCGAGTACATGGCGCCCGAGCAGGCGATGGGGACGGTCCGCGAGATCGACGGCCGGACCGACGTCTTCGGCCTGGGCGCCACGATGTTTCGCGTGCTCGCTGGCCGCGCGATCCACGGCGACGTCGCCGACGCGCGCCTGCTCATCGCCGCGGCGACGGAGCGGGCGCCGTCGCTCGCGCCGTGTGCGCCGGACGTGCCCTCCGAGGTGTGCGACGTCGTGGATCGTGCCCTCGCGTTCCACAAGGTCGAGCGTTACCCTGACGCGGCGACGATGCGTGCCGACGTCCGCGCGGTGCGGGCGGGCCGCCTGCCGCCGTACGTGGTCGCCGTCGAGGAAGGCCGGATCGCGCCGGGGGCCCCGCTCCCTCGCCGCTGAGGGCGCCTACCACGCGGCGGGACCCTGCCGGGGTGCGGCGTGCGTCAGCGGCGGCCGGCGCAGCGGAGCCGACCGTTGTCGTTCTCGATGTCTCCTCGGCACCGCCGGAAGTCCACCATGCGTGTCCTGATGTAGTTCCCCCTTCGGTCCCTGCACATCGCGGACAGCGTGCCTCGTTCGGTCCGGACGTTCCTGCACGTCCTGAGATAGGAGCCCTCCGGCGGCCGTCGTTGAGCTTCCGCAACATCGCTGCTGGACAGCAGGGTAGACAACGAGAGCGCGCCGAGGACCAGCGCGACGAGCGTATTCTTCATGATTCCCCCCTTGGCGCATCGCCTGGCAAGGCGATGCTCGCGTGATCTCATGGGGCAGACACCTGGAAGCCGCAATCCCGCTGTATACTCCCCGCCTCCCCGCCTCCCCGCCTCCCCGCCTCCCTGTGAATTTTCCGAAAAATTTGAGGGGATTCCTCAGGAGATGAGAGTGAGGAGTGAGAGGGGAGGCCAGCTCTCTCGTTCTTTATATCCTGCGTCCTCTGTTCCTCTCTGTGGTTCAATTCCGAGCTCGCCCGCCTCGGTGAGGCTGTGTTATTCCGGAGGCATGCGCGTCTCTTTGACGATCGCGGTCTCGGTCATGTCGGCTGTCGCCCTGAGCAGCGCCGGTTGCGCCGACGAGGGCGCTCCCGCGGCGGGCAGCCCGCCCGGCGCAGGCGGCCTCGGTGGCAGCGGTGGCGGCCTTGGCGGCGGTGGCCTTGGCGGCGGTGGCCTTGGCGGCGGTGGCCTTGGCGGCGGTGGCCTTGGCGGCGGTGGCCTTGGCGGCGGTGGCCTTGGCGGCGGCGGCGCCGGCGAGGCCTCGTCCGGGTCGAGCAGCGCCGAGGTGTCCAGCTCGGCCGGCGTCGGGGGAGGGGAGGCGGGCCAGCGCGACAGGTTCGGGATCGCGATGCTGCGGCCCACGCTGCCCTCCGGCAAGGCGTGGTCCTCGACCTGGGACAACGGGGCTGCGCGCACGTTTTCAGGGATCGACCCGGAAGACGCGTGGTTCGACGCCGATCACGGCGACGCCTCGTATGACACCGACGGCCAGGGCATCCTCAAGATCAGCGGCAGGGTTCCGCGGATGTACGTGCACGACCCCGCGCTCGAGGACCCGTGGCGCGACGTCGAGGTGACCATGTATTTCCTGCGCGCCGCCGACGACGGGACTCCCTACGGGGGCCTCGTCGCCATGACGCGCACAAACCACGGCACGATCGGCGACGAGGACGACAACAAGTGCGACACGCGCGGGATCGCCGCGCGCATGCGCTATGACGGCAAGATCGATTTCGAGAAGGAGACGAATCACCCCGCCTCGGTGGCCATCCTCAGCAGGACGTACTGGGAGGGCGGCATGCCGGAGCAGGTCTGGATCGGGTACAAGCAGCTCGTCTACGACCTGCCGAACGGCGATGTGAAGCAGGAGCTCTGGATCGATGAGACCGACGGCGCGGACGGCGGCGCCTGGGTGAAGATCCACGAGCACGTCGACCAGGGGACCGATTTCGGCGTGGGGGGCGAGCCCTGCCAGCCGGGCATCGATCCCGCGATGAGGCTCACCGGGGAGCCGACCCGCCCTGGATCGGAGACGGGCAAGCCCAACATCAGCGTCTACTTCCGGAGCGACGGGGTAGGCCCCGATGGGCTCCTGTACAAGAAGGGCAGCGTGCGAGAGATCGTGCCCTGACCTGCCCCCGCGCGCCTGCGGGCGCCCCCGCCCGCGAGGTCAGCGACAAACGTGCGTGACGCCGCGACGCCGGGACGGCGTGACGCCGCGACGCCGCGACGGCGTGATCTCGCGCCCCGGCGAGCCTTTACGCAGGGCGCGACTTCGCCGATCCTTGTGCAATGAACCTACGGCTTGTTTCAGCTTCAGCCTTGGCGTTTGCTGTCGCGCTCCATGCGTCCGGGTGCTCGGATGCTGGCACCGATCCCGGCGGCGCCAGCGCCAGCGCCGGCGCCGGTACCGGGGGCGCGGGCGGCGAGGACGAGGACGGTCCCGGGGAGATCGCCGGCGTCGGCGGCGGGGGAACCGAGCTCTCGAGCGCGGTGAGCGTGATCATCACGGCCGACAACGCGTACGGCTTCGGCTACGGGACCGGCGACGAGCTCCTGAGCTATTTCGGCGGGATCGAGAACAACCTCGCCCAGGCGATCTTCTCCTGCCCCATCGGCAATGGGCCCGAGTCGTACACCGTGCCGGCGGCGTCCGCGAACGCTGGACACTACCTCTACATCATCACGTACGCCGACAAGCTCACGACGCAGGGCGTGATCGGCCAGTTCTTCCGTGAGGGAGCCGCGCCCGTCTTCACCGGCAACGGCGCGTGGGAGGTCTGCGCGACGGGCGAGGACTACGACCTCGGCTCGCTCGGGCCGACGCTGGAGACCGTCAACCAGTATATCGCGCGCTGCAACGGCGGCGATCTCGACCCCCAGACGACCAGCGCTGGCTGGGTGACGACCGAGCCGTCCGCGAACGGCCATGTCGTGTTCGGAGAGACGAACGACACCGAACGCACGATCCCGGAGCCCGGCAACGAGTTCTCTGTCGTCTGCGAGATCGACAAGGAGGCTCGGTGGATGTGGTACGAGTGGGAGCCGGACCGAAGCACCGGCAGCCCGTTCCTGTGGCCCGGCGGCAGCGGCAACGTCACCAAGGACTTCCTGATCTTCCGCCTCGGCGCCGAGTTCGTCCCCGAGGTGCCGCGCTAGCCGCCGGAGGAACCGCGCCGCGGCCGTCGAGAGGCCGCGGCGCCCTTCTTCACTTCGCCTCGACCTTCACGCCGGCGCTGGCCTTGAAGTTCGCCTTCGCTCCCCCTCCTCCGTTCCCTTCCTCCACCGGCGTGGTCGCCTTCAGATCGAACGACGGCGGCGTGTTGGGATCGCACTCCGGCGGCGGCCCGAAGCCGTCGGCGTTGAACTTCCACGCGAGCGACCCCGAGGCCGACGGCTCCTTCCGGATCGCCTTGATCTCCACCTCGTGCTCCCCGGCGCGCGCCGGCGTGCAGTACGACAGCAGGTAGAAGCGCTTCATGTGCGCCTCGATCTTCGCCGCGATCTTCTCGAACGACTCCTTGACCTTGGCCTGGTCCGCCGCGAGCTCGGTCCCGTCGCGCCCGATCTCGTCGAGCCTCGCCTTCTCGATCTCGGCGCCGACGCCGACGACGAAGATCTGGTAATTCTTGTAGTCCTCCTTGTTGAGCTCCTTCAGCATGTCGTCGCGGCTCACGCGGTTCGCGCGATCGGTGCCGTCCGAGAAGACGACGAGCGTGCCGAACTTGAGCGGCCGCCGGTCCCTGTCGAGCTGCTTCTTGAGCTCCCGGACGCCCTCGACCACGCCGCCGTGGAGGTTCGTCGACGTGTCCTTGGGCTTGTAGCTCCGGAGCCCCTCGAGTCCGCCCTGGACCGAGCCCTGCGCCTCGGTGAACGGGACGACCGAGTGGATCTTTACCTCGCCATCGAACGCGTAGACGCCGACCTTCTGGCTCTTGCCCACCCGATCGCTGAACGACTGCGCGGCGTCGACGAGCGCGTCGGCCTGACCCGACTCGGTGATGCTGCCGCTCATGTCGACGAGCAGCATCGTGTACATGACCGCCGCGACCTCGGGGTTCTGGATGGTCTGCTTGCTCTCGAACTTCGAGACGAGGTCGCCGTCCTCGTAGATCTCGAAGTCCTCGGCCGTGAGGCCGCCCACCGGCTCGTCCTCGCCGGCATCGACGCTGAAGAACACCCAGACGTTGTTCGGCTTCTTCTGGGCGGAGTTGATCCGGTTGACCCGCAGCCCGCCGCCGCAGGCCACGCTCGAGAGAGCGAACATGGCGGCGAGCAGGATCCGGAACGCTGGTGAACAAAAGAGAATTTTCACGGCGCGATTAGCGCGCATCGGACGCTGCGCTGTCAATTCACTGCTGCAGGCGGCCCGCCGGGCGGCCGGCGCGCCAGCCGGACGCGGCCGCGCCCGCAGGCGGGCAGCGCGGCCCTTCCCGGGGAGGCCGCCGCGCGGACGCCTCGCCGGTCGGCGCCGGAGGGCGCTCGCGCCGGTTTACACCGGGCAGGAGACCGCCGTACATAGGCCGCCGGCGCGCGGCGCGGCAGGAGCCGGAGCGCGCGCGCCGCCGTCGGGCCGTCAGCGAGTTGCTCTCCCCCGGCGGATTTCCGTTACCCTGTCGCGGACATGGCACGCATCCTGATCGTCGAGGACTCGCCGGCAATGCGAGCGTATGTACGCTCGACGCTCGAGGACTGCGTGCTGGGGCTCGCGGGCGACGTCGACATCGTCGAGGCGATGAACGGCTTCGACGCGCTCCGCCTCCTGCCGCGCGGCGCGTTCGACCTCGTCATCACCGACATCAACATGCCCGACATCAACGGGCTCGAGCTCATCCGCTTCGTCCGGCAGAGCGACCGCTACCGGCGCGTCGGCATCCTCATCATCTCGACGCAGGCGACCGAGCGCGACGTCCAGCGCGGGCTCAGCCTCGGGGCCGACCTCTTCCTCCCGAAGCCGTTCACGCCCGAGGCCCTCCGCGACGCGGTGATCGCCTGCCTGGACTGGCGGGCCGAGCACGCCGACACCGATGCCCCGCCGCCGGCCGACCGCGAAGGCGGCGCCGAGGAGAGCCGATCCCCGCTGGCCGCTCGCGCCCCGGGGCCGGTGACCCGCACCAAGCAGCCCGGCTCCGACGAGGGAGGCGGCGGCTGATGGTCGACAGCGGCGATCGGGCGCGCGAAGAGTTCTTCTCGGAAGCGCAGGAGATCGTCGAGGGGCTCGGGCGCGACCTCCTCGCGCTCGACGAGGCGGTGCGGACCAACAAGGTCGACCCCGACGTCATCAACGACGTCTTCCGCGCCGTGCACACCCTGAAGGGGCTCGCCGGGCTCTTCGGCGCCACCCGGATGGCCACCCTGTCGCACGAGCTCGAGGAGCTGCTCGACAACCTGCGCCTCGGCCGCATCGAGATCAGCGCGTCCGTCCTCGATCTCCTGTTCCGCAGCGTCGAGCTCTACGGGCGCATCCTCCAGAACGAGAAGGACGGGCGCGACGCGCCCATGCCCGAGGTCGACGACCTCCTCCGCCTGCTCCACCAGGACGCCGGCCCGAGCGCGGCCGGCCTCCCGGACGACAACTACGACCTCGATCCGGGGCTGCTCTCCGTGCTCACCGAGTACGAGGAGCACCGGCTGCGCACGAACATCGCGAGCGGGATGACCCTGTTCCGGCTCCGCGTGCAGTTCCACCTCGCCACGATCGACCAGGCCCTCGACGACCTGAAGATCACCGCGAAGCCGTACGGTGAGATCATCACCTACCTGCCGACCGGCGCGGGCGCGGACCAGGACTCGATCGAGCTCGACATCCTGATGGCCTCGCGCGCGCCGCTCGAGGAGCTCCAGCGCGCCCTGCACCAGGCCGGCGCCGCGGTCGAGGAGATCCCGCGGCGCAACAACAACGGGCACGGCCGGGTCGCCCCGCCGGGGATGCCGTCGATGTCCGCGGCGCTCCGGGGCGGCGTGCCGACGGGCGTGTCGCGGGCGGTCGACCTGACCGGCTCGATGGCGGCGAGCCCGCCGTCGAGCGCGCGCAACCGCAAGGGAGAGCTCAGCTCCATCCGCTCGGTCGCCCAGACGGTGCGGGTCGACATCCACAAGCTCGACCGGCTGATGAACATCGTCGGCGAGCTCGCCCTCGTCCGATCGGCGCTCGGCCGCCTCGTCGAGCGCCTCCGGGCGGCGCCGACCGAGCGCGAGCTCTCCCTCGACCTCCACCGGCTCCAGCGCACGTTCGACCGGCACCTCGCGGCCATGCAGGCGGGCATCCTCGAGGTCCGGATGGTCCCGCTCGGGCAGGTCTTCGACAAGCTCGCCCGCGTCGTGCGCCAGATCAGCCGCGACGCGGACAAGCTCGTGAACCTCGTCATCACGGGCGCCGAGACCGAGGTCGACAAGCTCATCGTCGAGGAGCTCAGCGACCCGCTCATGCACATGATGCGCAACGCCATCGACCACGGCATCGAGTCGAAGAGCGTGCGCGAGGCGGTGGGCAAGCCGGCGGTCGGCACGATCGCGCTGAACGCCTTCCAGAAGGGCAACCACGTCGTCATCGAGATCGAGGACGACGGCAAGGGCATCGACGTCGACAAGCTGCTCGACGCCGCCCTGCGCCGCGGGGTCATGACCCCGGAGGACGCGCGGACCACGAGCTACCGCGAGGTCCTGAACCTCATCTTCCAGCCCGGCATCTCGACGAAGACCGACGTGAGCGAGATCTCGGGGCGCGGCGTCGGGATGGACGTCGTGAAGACGAACATCAGCAAGCTCGGCGGCGTCATCGACGTGCACAGCGAGCCCGGCATCGGCACCAAGATGACGGTGACGCTGCCGATCACGCTGGCGATCATCAGCGCGCTCATCGTCCGCGTCGCCGACCGGCTCTTCGCGATCCCGCTCACGAATGTGCAGGAGGCGGTCGCGCTCGACGAGGCCACGGTGCGCCAGATCGACGGCCGCGAGATGATCACGCTGCGCAACAGCACGCTCCAGCTCTGCTACCTGGCGCGGCTGTTCGGCCTGAACGAGGAGGAGGAGCTCAGCGCGCGCATCGCCGGCCTGCTCGGCGGGGCGCGCGGCGGCTCGGCGGCCCGCGCCGCCGTGTCCGGCGGGCGCCGCGGTGAAGGCGGCCGCGGGACGCTCGGGCTCCAGGGGGGGAACAAGCGCAAGTACATCGTCGTGGCGTCGGTCGGCGCGCGCAGGCTGGGGCTCGTCGTGAGCACGCTCATCGGCCAGCAGGACGTCGTGATCAAGGCGCTCGGCCCGTCGCTCGCCTCGGTGCGCGGCTTCTCCGGCGCCACGGAGCTCGGCGATCAGCGCATCGCGCTCGTCATCGACGCCCCGGCGCTCATCGAGGAGATCCTCCACGGCGGCGGCGACCGGCAGCGCAACGACCCGCGGAGCACCCATGGCTAACCTCTCCCGAAGGACCGCCCGGATCCCCGTCTCGAAGAGGAACTCGCGCGCGCAGGCGAGCGGCCCGCGGACCGAGTACCTCGCGTTCACGCTCGCGGGCGACACCTACGCCGCGCCCGTCTCGCTCGTGCGCGAGATCCTGAAGCCGCCCCCGCTCACGCCGGTGCCGCGCGCGCCGGACTCGACGATGGGCATCGTCAGCGTGCGCGGGCAGCTGGTGACCGTCATCGATCTGCGGCGGCGGATGCGGCTGCACGAGGGGGCGCCGCAGCGGCGGGCGCGCATCCTGCTCGTCGACGCGGCGAACGGCGAGACGCTCGGCCTGTTCGTCGACGAGGTCCAGCAGGTCTACCGGCTCGCCGACGCCGAGATCGAGCACGCCGCGACGGCGCTCGGGGGGGACGTCGCGGGCTACATCGCCGGCATCGCCCGGCCCATGCACGGGGCGAGCGCGTCGGATGGCACCCAGGGCGAGGCGCAGCCGCGCGTCATCATCCTGCTCGACCTGCAGGCCATACTCGCGTCCTAACGGACGAATCGTCCGCGCCCGGGCGGCTCGCAGAGCCCGGGCGCTCGGAGGCTCAGATGCCGTTGACTGGAGAGCGCAGCCGTCCCGACCCGCAGAAGAGCCTCGTCGGCTTCGTGGTCGGCGACGTGCAGTACGCGATCGACATCACGCGGGTGCGCGAGATCGTGAATCCGCTCGAGGTGACCATGCTGCCGCACACGCCCCCCGAGGTCTCCGGCGTCGCGAACCACCGCGGCGAGGTGGTGCCGGTGATCGAGCTCCGCGTGCGCTTCGGGCTGCCTCCGGTCGAGCCGAGCCGCAGCACCAAGTGGATCCTGGTCGACGTGGGGACGCACACGGTGGGGCTCGTCGTCGACGCCGTGACGGAGGTCTTCGGGACGAGCGGCGACTACCGGCCGACGCCGCCCGTGGGCGGCAGCGGCGATCTGCGGGGCATCGTGGGGGTGACGACCCACGACGAGCGGATGATCTTCGTGCTCGACGTCGGGCGCTTCATCGAGCTCGCGCTCGCGCTCGCCGCGTCGGGCGCCCTCCTGGAGGCCCCGTGAGCCGCGCCTTCGACGATCTCGGCCCGTACGGGGGTCCGCGCGTGAGCGACGCGGGCCCCTGGCCGACCGAGCCCGAGTCCATCGCGCCCAGCGTGCGGAGCACGCCGATGCCGATCGCGGCCATCGCCGCGGCGCTCGCCGCGGACGACGCCGAGGAGCGCCGCCAGGCGGCCGCGCGGCTCGGCAGGGCGGACGTCACGGAGGCCCTGCCGCTCCTGCTGCGCGCGCTCGGCGATCCCGACTGGCGCGTCCGGAAGGAGGCGACCTACGCGTGCCACCGGCTGATCCAGGCGGCGCCGCCGCAGGGCGCCGAGGGCGAGCGGCCGCCCGCGCCGCCGGTCGGCGCCGAGGGAGAGCGGCCGTCCGCCGCGCAGCTCCTCGTCGGGGCGGTGCTCGGCGCGCTGCGGGAGAGCGACGACGTCGGCCTCAGGAACGCGGCCATCGAGGTGCTCGGCTACTGCGGCGGCGACGCCACGCCGGCGCTCGTCGCGGCGCTCGGCGAGCTCACGGGGGACGAGCGCAAGCTCGTCGTCGACGCGCTCGGCCGCACGCGCGACCCGGCCGCGCTCGACGCGCTCTACGCGGCGCTCGCGGAGAAGGACGACAACCTGCGCCAGAGCGCGATCGAGGCGATCGCCGGGATGGGGCTCATCGCGCGCGAGCGGGTGACGGACATCCTGTACGAGCGGCTCGGCGATCGGGATCGCTTCGTGCGGCTGACCGCGCTGAACGGGCTGAACGGGCTCGAGGCGCCGGTGCCGTGGCGGGTGCTGTCGCTGCTCATCGACGACCCGATCCTCCGCTCGGCGGCGCTGGTCGCCGCGGCGCTCGCGGAGAGCCCGGAGGCGCCGCGGGCGCTCGCTGCGGCGCTCGCGACGGCGCGGGGCGGCGCCTTCGCGCAGCTCGTCCGGGCGCTCGCGCGGCTCGTCGAGGGGCCGCTCGCGTCGCACGTGGTCGACGCGCTGCGCGCGGCTCCGCAGGAGGTGGGCGCCCGCCTCGTGCAGGTCGCCTCCGCCGCGCCGGGCTCCGCCGGCGCGGAGCCCCCGTCGTGGCGCGGCGTCGGCGTGGATCCGGTGGGCGGGCGCGCGCACGCGCTCCTGCTCGCGGCGATGGCGCGCGCGCCTGGCGCGGCCGACGCCGCGGTGCAGGCCATGATCGAGCCCGCGCTCGTCGAGACGGCGCAGCGCGCGCTCGGGCTGCTCGGCGGGGAGGCGCTGCCCGCGGTGCTCGCCTACCTCGAGCGGCACATCGATCCCGATCCGGATCTCTGGGAGGGCCTCGACGACGCGACGGCCGCGCTCATCGACGGCGCCGTGGCGATCGCGGAGCAGCGCTGGCGCGAGGGCGCGCTGGCGCGTCCGCCGCAGCCCGCCGCCGATCCGACGCTCGACGAGCTGCTCGGCGCGGTGCGGAGGTCGGTCAAGAGCCCCTCGACGCTCGTGGCGACCAGCGCGCTCTACGGCCTGGCGAAGATCGGCACCGCGGACGACTTCTCGCGGGTCGTGTCGCAGACCCGCGCGATCTCGCTGCCGGTCGCGCGCGCCGCGGAGTGCGCGCTCGCGGGGCTTTCGGAGCGGTACCCCGAGCCGGCGCGCGCGCTGGCGCGCCCGCTGATGCAGGCGGAGGAGACCCACCTCGCGGCGGCGATCGTGATCGAGGCGCTCGGCACGGCGGATCCTGAAGAGATCGCGTTCCTCACGAGCGCCGCGTCGGTGGGGGACGTGCGCGCGCGCCGCGCGGCGGTGACCGCGATCGCGGCGGCGGCGGGCGTCTCGGCGCTCGAGGTGCTGAGCCTCTCGCTGGCGGACGAGGAGCGGGAGGTCCGGCTCGCGGCGGCGCGGGCGCTCGGCCGCCTGTACGCCTCGCTCGCGGATCGGGCGGGGGACGAGCGGGCGCGCGCCCGCGAGCTGCTCGGGCTTGTGCGCGCGTCGGGGGAGCCGGAGCTCGTCGCGGCGGCGGCGCAGGGGGGCGCCCCGTTCCGCTCGGATCCGCCGTGGGGCGAGGCCGGGGATCGGCCGGGCGCGCCCGCCTCGAGCGAGGGCGGCGAGGGAGCGACGTCCCCCTCGGGGATGTCCGGCGGGCCGCCGTCGGGGAAGGTGCTGTGAACCGGCGGCGGGACGACGAGATCCGCCTCTTGCCTGACGAGTTCCAGAGGCTGCGCGACCTCTTCAACAAGCACTGCGGGCTCCAGTTCGGTCCCGAGGCGCGCACGTCGATGGAGCGCCGGCTCCGCGAGCGGGTCGTGGTGCTCGGGCTCTCGTCGTTCGCGCAGTACCACGAGTACCTGCGCACCCACAGCCGCGCGCGCGCCGAGCTCGACGAGGCGATAGAGCTCATCACGGTCAACGAGACGTACTTCTTCCGCGAGGACTACCAGCTGCGCGCCCTCATGACCGAGATCGTGCCGATGATCGTCAAGGCGGGGGGCGCCAAGGGCCGGCTGTCGATCTGGAGCGCGGGCTGTTCGACGGGCGAGGAGGTCTACTCGATCGCGATCACGGCGCGGGAGTCGGGCGCCGTGGATCGCGGCGAGGTCCGGATCTTCGGCAGCGACATCTCGCGCCGCTGCGTGGTCGCCGCGCGCAAGGGGATCTACGGCGCCTCGTCGTTCCGCGTGGCGCCGCCCGAGCTGAAGCGGCGCTACTTCACGGAGCGGCTGGACGGGTTCCACGTGGTGGACGAGCTGCGCTCGCTCTGCCAGTTCGGCCACCTGAACCTGCTCGACTCGTCGCGCGCGGCGGTGGTCGGGCGGGTGGACGTCATCTTCTGCCGCAACGTCCTCATCTATCTGGACGAGGAGTCGCGGCGCCGGGTGATCGACATCTTCTACGAGCGCCTCTCGCCCGGCGGGTTCCTCCTGCTGGGCCACTCCGAGTCGCTCCTGAACGTCACGACGGCGTTCGAGATCGTGCACCTGCGGGAGGATCTCGTGTACCGAAAGCCGGCGGCCACGCTGCGTCTGGGGCTCGCGGAGACCTTCCCGGAGCGGGGGGGCGGGGAGGAGGGCGGATGAGGCGCCGACGAAGTCGAGGCTGTACGGGCGACGGGTGGTCCCATGGCGCTCCGGGTGGGGTAGAATGAACCTCCGGCGGAAGGTTTTGCGCTCATGACATTCGCTCCCCTGCGCGTGCTCGTCGTCGACGACTCCGCGTACAACCGGCGCAACATCGCCGAGATCTTGAGCGGAAGCGACGAGATCGAGGTCGTGGGCAAGGCCGGAGACGGCGACGACGCGCTCCGTCAGGCCGCCCAGCTGAGGCCGGATGCGATCACGCTCGACCTCGAGATGCCGCGGATGGACGGCTTCACCTTCCTCCGCATCCTGATGGCGAGGCAGCCCACGCCTGTGATCATCGTCTCGAGCTACAGCCACAAGGAGAACGTCTTCAAGGCGCTCGAGCTCGGCGCCGTGGATTTCGTGGCGAAGCCGGACCGGCAGTTCACGGCGGACGCGCAGATCCGCAGGGAGATCATCCAGAAGGTCCTGCTTGTGCGCTACCTCCGGCCCCGGTCTCCGATGCCGGCGGCCACGGCTCCGACCCGGGCGTCGCAGCCTGCGCTGCAGCGCCCGGTGCAGGAGTCGTCGCGGCTCGGGGTCTCGCTGCGCCACCTCGTGGCGGTCGGCTCGTCGACCGGCGGTCCCACGGCGCTCCTGGAGATCTTCAACCGCATCCCGGATCGCTTCCCCGGCGCGATCTTCATCGCGCAGCACATGCCGGACAAGTTCACCCGCACGTTCGCCGAGCGGCTCGATCGCAAGGGCGGGCTCCGCGTTGTGGAGGCGCAGAACGGCGAGCAGGTGCTGAGCCGCAAGGCCTACGTATGTCCCGGGAGGATGTGCATGGAGATCGCGGTGACGCCGGGCAGCGGGGTCGGGTTGAGCGGCGACATCCGGATCCGGGTGGGGGCGCCGGCGCCCGGCGATCGGTACGTGCCGAGCGCGGATCGGCTGTTCCGGAGCGTGGCGCAGGTGGGCGGCAGCCGCGCGGTGGGCATCATCCTGACGGGGATGGGGGATGATGGGGTGAACGGTGCGCGGGCGATCCGCGCGGCCGGGGGCACGGTGGTGGCCGAGAGCGAGGACTCGGCGGTGGTCTACGGCATGCCGGGGGCCGCGGTGCGGGCGGGGGTCGTGAACGAGAGCCTTCCGTTCACGGCGATCGGCGACTTCATCGCGCTGCTCTCCTGAGGCGGCGCGGTAGATCCGCTGGAAGCCCGAAGGAAGAGAGGTTTCTGCCCGTCTCCTCGCCTGGCCCTCTTCCTCTGCTGTCTTCCCTCTGTGTCCTCTGGGCCTCTGTGGTTTAAAATCTCTCCCTTCATCACATCTCCGCCGGTGCTGTGTGTGCTCCAGCCCCCCGACTTCTGGAGGTTCGCGGCCGTTTCGCCTGACTGTCAAAGTTGACCCCTCGGGCGCATCGTGAGACAGGTCGGTCCCTGACATGCGGATCCGACGCGCCGCACGCAGGCTTGTTTGTTTTGGCTGGATGGCCGCCCTCTCGGGCGTCGCTCTCGACGGCCTCGCCGCGCCTCCGGAGGCTGCGGCCGAGCCGGTGAAGGCCGAGCCGGTGAAGACCGAGCCGGTGAAGGCCGAGCCGGTGAAGACCGAGCCGGTGAAGGCCGAGCCGGCTGCGGCCGAGGCGAAGAAGGCCGAGCCGAAGAAGGACGGGGCGGCCGACGGCAAGGCGGACCGGCCGGAGGCGAAGAAGGCCGGCGAGGTCAGGGCGGAGAAGCCGGCGCCGGCCAGGCCCGCCGCCGCGTCGAGCGGGAAGGACGGCGCGAAGCGCGTGGCCGCCAAGACGCCGGCGAAGCCGGCGGCGCGATCGAAGGCGCCGAAGAAGGGCGCGACAAAGATCCCGCGCAAGGCGGGGGAGCCCGGCGTCCCGGACGCGGCCGCGCGGCGGGTCATCGCGGGCACCGCGACGCCGGCGGGGGCGAGCGTCGCCGAGTCGCCCGAGCTCCGCACGATGCGCGACATCGACCTGGCCCTGTTTCCCGGCGCGACCCCGAGCGCCGGGCCCGCGTGGCCGGTCGACGGCACGCTCCTGCTCGGCGCGGGCGAGCCGCGCCTCGAGGCCTCCGGCCTGCCGCCCTCGGGGCTGCCCGTCGCGCCGGCGATGTCCGAGGAGACCCGCGACATCTCCTGGCTGCGCCAGCTCGATCTGCCCGAGATCCCGGTGCGCTGGGACGGCCGGGTCGTGCGCTACCTCGAGTACTACAAGGACGACCCGCGCGGCCGCTCCGCCGTGGTCACGTGGATCAAGAGGAGCGGCCGCTACGGCGCCGCCATCCGCCGCGTCCTCCGCGAGCAGGGGCTCCCGGAGGACCTGCTCTGGCTCTCGCTCGTCGAGAGCGGCTTCGACCCGACCATCCACTCGCCGGCGGGCGCCGCCGGCCTCTGGCAGTTCATGCCCGAGGGCGCGCGCATCTACGGCCTCACCGTCGACCGATGGGTCGACGAGCGGCTGGATCCAGAGCGCTCCACCCTCGCGGCGGTGCGGTACCTCTCGGATCTGCGGCGGCGCTTCGGCGGCTGGGAGCTCGCGTTCGCGGCGTACAACATGGGGTACGGCGGGCTGCTCGCGTCGATCCGGAAGTACAACACGAACGACTTCTGGGAGCTGTCGCGGCTCGAGGCGGGGATGCCGCTCGAGACGGCGCTCTACGTGCCGAAGATCCTCGCGATCGCGATCGTGGCGCGGAACCTGAAGGTGTTCGGCTGCGACGACGTCGAGCTCGATCCGGCGGTGACGTTCGACAAGATCTCGCTCGGCTCCGGGATATCGCTGCAGTCGGTGGCGGCCGCGGCGGGGGCCGGGGCGCCGGAGATCGAGGCGCTGAACCCGCAGCTCGTGGCGAAGCGCACGCCGCCCTTGCCGGTGGACGCGAAGGAGCAGGCGCGCTGGGAGGTCCGGGTGCCTGCGGGCGCGGGGGCGCGCGCGGCGAAGTCGATGCCGAAGCTCCTGGAGCGCGAGCCGAAGCTCGAGCGCTACCTGGTCCGCTGGGGCGAGTCGCTCGACGACATCGCGACGTTCCGGGGGACGACGCGCTGGACGCTGCAGACGCTGAACGGCCTGCGGCCCGGCGAGCCGGTGCGCCCGGGGGCGCTGCTGTTCGTCCCGGCGGCGGCGGGCGTGGGCGTGGCGGCGGCGGAGCACCTGCTCGCGAACGGCGCGCCGCTCTCCTCGGAGGCGAAGCCGGTCGTGGTGGTCCCGGCGCAGCGCTTCTCTTACGAGGGTCGCCGGCGCGTCTTCTACCGCGTTGTCGCGGGCGATGCGCTCCGGGAGCTCGCGGCGGTGATGTCGGTGACGCCCGACGAGATCTGCCGCTGGAACACGCTGGCGCCCGGGGCGTCGCTGCACGAGGGGATGACGCTCCAGCTGTTCGTCCCGAGGTCGCACCGTTACGATGGGGTGTTCCTGCTCGACGAGGCCGGCGCGCGCGTCCTGGAGGTCGGCTCGGAGGAGTTCTTTGCCCACTTCGAGGCGCTGAAGGGGCGGAAGCGCATCGAGATCGCGGTGCGAGAGGGGGATACGTTCAGCAAGCTCGCGAGCCGCTACGGCCTGAGCGTCGGCAGCCTGGAGCGGATCAACCAGCGCTCGCGGCGGAGCCCGCTGATGCCCGGGGATCGGCTCGTTGTGTACGTGCCGACCTCGCGGCCGGACGAGCCGGCGCCGGTCGAGCCGCGCGAGGACGAGGTCCGCGTGGCGTCGGCCCAGGCGGCGGGCGTGGTGGACGACGGCGACAAGGCGGCCGCGGCCGAGCCGGTGAAGCCGGCGGTGCTGATGGCGCCCGCCGAGGCCGCGCGCGCGAGCGCCGGGAAGGACGGCCGCGAGGGGGCCGTCGTCAAGGACGGGAGCCGCACGCCGGGAGGCGCTGCGGCGGCCGCGAGCGAGACGAAGCTGGCGCGGGCCGAGAAGGCCGAGGCGGGCGAGACGAAGCCGGCGCGGGCCGAGAAGGCCGAGGCGGGCGAGACGAAGCCGGCGCGGGCCGAGAAGGCCGAGGCGGGCGAGACGAAGCCGGCGCGGGCCGAGAAGGCCGAGGCGGGCGAGACGAAGCCGGCGCGGGCCGAGAAGGCCGAGGCGAGCGCGGGCGACAAGCCCGGCGGCGCCGGCGCGGCGGGCGCGGGCGATCAGGCCGGAGCGACGCCGGAAGAGAAGAAGACCGCCGAGAGCGAAAAGAAGCCGGCGCCGGGCGGCGCAGACGAGAAGAAGCCGGCGGGGCGCGACAAGGGAGCGCAGGCCAGGGAGAAGCCCGCGGCCGGCGCCGGCACCGCGCTGTGAGTCGAGTGGCCCTGCGGCCCTGGTGAGCTCCTCCCGGCAGGCCTCCCGGAAGGCAAGACAGCCGGCGTCGTGGTCAGGCTTTGCCTGAAGGCTTCTTCAGGTCTCGTCGCGTCCGTGAACGCTGGCTGGCGGGCTCGTCGCTTCCACCGCGGTGAAAGGTTCGATGATCTTGTAAAAATGCGATGCGCCTTTAGGCACGGTCCAGGAGTCGCCCGGCTCCAGGCGCACCATCTGCCCCTCGATGTGCAGCTCGGCTCGCCCCTCGATGACGAACCCCACCGTCTCGTAATCGCGCACGGTGGGCTGTTTGGCGTCGCCCGGCAGCTCTCGCTCCCAGAGTCGCATCGAGACCTGGATCCCGGAAGCCAGGTATTTTTGCCCCATCTGGCCTCTCGGGGAGCGGCCGGAGGAGACCTTCATGATGGTTGTGTCGCCCATGTGCGCGTCGCTTTCCTCGAGTCGTTCGCCGGGTGTGGCAGCAATCGTGGGCGGCGATCGTGGATCCGAGCCCGGCACGAGCGAATCAGGCTTCTCCCGCATTCCGGGTCCGTCTTTCGTCGTCCGTTCTCCGTTGCAGAGAACGTATCGCGCCGGGGAGAAGTGCTGTAGGATGGCTCGCGCAGGAGGCGCGTCCCGTGGACCTGGGGATCGGATGTTACGTCGTGCGGGAGCAGGCGCATGAGGGATCGGGCGACGCGAGCGCTGGGCGGTGGGGGTGCCGGAGGCATGTCTCGGCTCGCCTCGCGTCGCTGGCCGCGTCCGTCCGGGCGTGCTCCGTGAGGGTGGGGCGCGCCGCGCTGCCGGAAAGCCGCTGATGTCATCGCCGACGAGTTCGACATGGCTCGCCTCCGGCGTGCTGATCGACAGGAAGTACCGGCTCGTGCGCCAGATCGGCGAGGGGGCCATGGGCGTCGTCTGGTCGGCGGTGAACGTGGCGACCGCCCGCGAGGTGGCGCTGAAGCTGATCCACCGCCCCGAGACCGAGTTCCGGCTGCGGTTGCAGCGCGAGGCGCGCAACTGCGGGGCGCTGCGGCACCGGAACGTCATCGACGTGTACGACATGGGCGAGACCGAGGCCGGGGAGCCGTTCCTCGTGATGCAGCTGCTCACGGGGGAGACCGTGGCCGAGCTGCTCGCGCGGCGGCGCCGGCTCGACCCGCCGGTCGCGGCGTCGATCGGGCGCGACGTGGCCCGGGGCCTCGCGGCGGCGCACGCGATGCACATCATCCACCGCGATCTGAAGCCGGCGAACATCTTCCTGCACCGCGAGCCGGACATGGACGAGCCGGTCGTGAAGGTGCTCGATTTCGGCGTCGCGAAGAACCTCTCGGTCAACGACGGCCTGCACACGGTGCTGGGCGGCGCGGTGGGGTCGCCGCTCTACATGAGCCCGGAGCAGGTGAGGGCCGAACCGAACGTCGATCACCGCGCCGACCTCTGGGCGCTCGGCGTGGTGCTGTTCGAGATGCTGACCGGCATGCGGCCGTTCCAGGGGGACGCGCAGGCGGTGTTCATGGGGATCCTGACGGGCGAGATCCCCACCGTGTCCAAGTACCTGCGGCGGGTGGACCAGGGGCTCGTCGACCTGATCGCCCGCTGCATGCGGCGGGACCGCGCGGACCGGATCGGCTCGGCGGCGGAGCTCGCGGCGCAGCTCGATCGGTACGCGGCGCGGGGCGTCGGCTCGGGCATGGACGCGGCGTGGCGGCAGACGTCGCCGGAGGGGCAGGGGCTGCTTCCGGGCGAGGGCGTGGACGGCGGCTGGCAGGGGGTGCAGGCCGGAGCGGCGCAACCCGGGTCGCAACCCGGGTCGGTGGCGCAATCCGGGTCGCAACCCGGGTCGGTGGCGCAACCCGGGTCGGTGGCGCAATCCGGGTCGGCGGGCGTCGACGGGGGCGCGGGAGCGCTGCCGCTGGCGCTGCTCGGTGGGGGGCCGCGGGCTCCGATCCCGTTGCACGAGCCGCCGGGGGCGGGCGGGTTGCCGTCGCAGCGGTCGGGGCAGGTGGCTGCGGGGCAGGCGGCCGGCCCGAGCCAGGTGGCGTATGCGGGGCAAGCGGCGGTTGCGTCGCCTCGACGCGCGGGGAGCTCAGGGCAGCACATCGCCGCGGCGTCGGCGGGTCGCGCCCTGTGGGAAGAGGACGTGGCGACCCTGCCGATCACGCGGGGGAGCGCGGAGGCGGCCGGGGCTGGCAAGCCGCGCGCGGGATCGGGGCAGCACCCGGCGGCGGGACACCCCGTGGCTGCGCTGTTGACGCCGTTGCCTTCGCCGGCCGGCGCGTCAAGGCAGTCCCACGCGAGCTGGGCGCAGCCGGTGCAGGCTGCGCCGGCGCAGGCCGCGCCGGGGGCGCACCCGGAGCGCGGGCCCTGGGGAATGACGATGCGCATGGCCTCGCCGACGATGCCGGAGGGAAACGCAGGGCCGGGCGGCATCGGTCTTGCGGGCACGCCGGCCCGCGGCAGCGTCGGCGCGTCGTCGAGCCGGATCCCGGAGTCGACGGTGAAGCTCGCGCCGGAGGCGGGCGCGAGCGTCTCGGACTCCAGGCCGTCGGACTCCAGGCCGTCGGACTCCAGGCCGGGCGCAACGACGGGCACGGGCGTGCCGCAGCAGGCGGGGAGCTCGTCGACGACCCCGCTCGTCTCGAACCACCCGGCGGTCCATCAGACCGGGGCGTACATGGCCCAGGGGGCTCAGGAGGCCGCGCCGCAGGGCGACGATCTGAAGCGCAAGCGGACGGCCGCGACGCTGGCGATCGCGGCTGCCGCGCTGTCGCTGATCCTCGTGGGGATGCTCATCGCGTTGCGCTCGCAGGAGACGGCGCCCGCCGCGCCGCCGCCGTCCGGGAGCACGATGATGCCCGGGATCACCCCGGAGAGAGACAAGGGGAAGCCGGAGGGCGGCGGCGCTCGGCCACAGGACGACCGGCTCCCGGAGCCGCCCGCGGGAGCGCCGACGGGCTCGGCGGTGAAAGCCCCGTCCGAGCCGCCGGCGGCGCAGAGCGCCGCTCCGGTGAGCAGCGCCGGTACCGCCGCGAGCGGCAGCGCCGGTACCGCCGCGAGCGGCAGCGCCGGTACCGCCGCGAGCGGCAGCGCCGGGACCGCCGCGAGCGGCAGCGCCGGTACGGCGACGAGCGGCAGCGCGGGCAGCGCGACGGGCGCCGGCACAGCGGCGGGCGGCACGCCGACGACGGCGAGCAGCGCGAAGCCGCGCGCGGTACCGAGCTCGCCTCCGCCGGCGACAGCGCAGACCGCCAGACCCCCCTCGAATCCGTGCGCTGATCTCAAGTTCATGGCGAAGCAAAAGTGCATGGCGAATTTGAAAAAGTAGGCTTGATGCTCCGGGGTCTGGCGCCGCTTCTCCCGCGCTGACACGGCGATCGCTCGCACCGGTGCTCGCAAGAAGCGATGCGCGGGTGACGCTCCGGTGTGCTGAGCGCAGGCCGCGCAGGAGCGCGCCGGACCCGACCTCGCGCTCCTGCGCCCCGCCGCCGCCCGGGCACGTGCCTTTACTTGACGGTACGCTATCTCACCTGCGACAATCGCCTCCGAGCGCGTTCGATCTGTCTCTGCGCCCGTCCTCAACGCGAGCCCATCCATGCCCTCTCCCTCGCCTCCTGCCGCGCCGCCGCCAGGTGCGCTCGTTTGCGGCAAATACCGGCTGCTCCGTCGGATCGGCGAGGGGACGATGGGGGTCGTCTGGGCCGCGCACAACGAGGCCACGTCGCGCGAGGTGGCGCTCAAGCTGCTCGCGCGGCCCGACCCGGAGCTCCGCGTCCGGCTCCTCCGGGAGGCGCGGGCCTGCGGCGCGGTGAGCCACCGGAACATCGTTGATATCTACGATGCTGACGCGACCGAGAACGGCGATCCGTTCCTGGTCATGCCCCTGCTGTCCGGCGAGACGCTCTCCTCCTTGCTCAAGCGCAAGCGAAAGCTGGAGATCCCCGAGGCCTCGCGCATCGCTCGTGACATCGCGCGCGGCCTCTCCGCGGCGCACGAGCGTGGCATCATCCACCGGGACCTGAAACCGTCCAATATCTTTCTCCACACCGAGCCTGGCGAGAGCGATTACGTCGTCAAGATACTCGACTTCGGCGTGAGCAAGGTCCTCGCGGGGCCCGATCAGGTACGCACCGCGACAGGCATCCTCATCGGCTCGCCCGCCTACATGAGCCCGGAGCAGGTGCGGGCGCAGGGCGATATCGACACGCGCGCCGACCTCTGGGCGCTCGGCGTGTTGATGTTCGAGATGCTCACAAGCCGGCGGCCGATCCAGGGCAGGGCGGACGAGGTCCTCAGACACGTGGTGCAGGGTGAGATCCCGACGGTCGCCCAGATCGTCTGGCAGGTCGACCCCGGCCTCGATGCCCTTGTGGCGCAGTGTCTCCGGCGCGATCGCGAGCAGCGGCCGCGCTCGGCGGCGGATGTGGCCGCGGCCCTTGAGCCGTTCGTCAGGCCGTCGGCGCAGCCGCGCAGCGCCTCGTCGCCGGGATCGTCGCCGGACCTGCGGTACGACGTGCCGCAGCAGCCGGGGCGAGGGCCGTGGGGCGGGGCGGCGCCAGGGCCATTGCCGGCGGCCACGACGCCGCTTCCGGTGTCGGTGGCGTCTCTGCAGCTCCCGCACGGGCGCGGGAGCTCGCCGGCTCTATCGCCGCACGGAGGGGGCGCATCGCCGGCGCAGGCGCCTCCTCCGGGCGGGGGCCCGGCGGCGCCGGCGCCCCGGAAGCCGACGGCGAGCCATCCCCTGCTGGGGGAGAACGGGACCGTCAAGCTCTCACCGGCGGAGGCGTCCGTTCATCGGCAGGCGTTCGGCGCTGCGCAGGCGTCTGCGGCCGGAGCCGTCGCGCAGGTGCCCGCGCCGGCGCCGCCGCCGGTGGGCGTCACCGTGCCGCTCGGGCCGCTCCGCGCGCCGGAGCGATCGTCGCCTGAGCTTGCCCGGTCGCGGGTCGCGTGGATCGCGCTGGCCGTGCTCGCGGCGGTGCTCCTCGTGGGGATCGGCATGGCCGCGGGGTACCTCCTGTTGCGCGCCGGGGCGGAGAGCCCGGGAGGTCGCGGTGGCGCGCGTGTTACCTCGCGATGACGCCCTTTCGTTCTGCGATAGATAACGATACCTTGCGCGCCTCGGTGCGGCGCCTCGACCAGCCCTGTTGAGCTCGATGTCCAAGTCCTTCACGCACATCGCTGCCGGCCTGGTGATCGCCGAGAAGTACAAGCTGGTGAGGCGGCTGGGCGAGGGCTCCATGGGCGTGGTGTGGGCGGCGCTCAACCTGTCCACGTCGCGCGAGGTGGCGCTGAAGCTCATTCACCGCCCGGATCCCGAGCTCCGGCGGCGGCTGCAGCGGGAAGGGCGGAATGGCGGGGCGTTGCGGCACGGCAACGTCATCGACGTGTACGACATGGGCGAGACCGAGTTCGGCGAGCCCTTCCTCGTGATGCAGCTGCTCGCGGGAGAGACGCTCGCGGAGCTGCTCCAGCGCAGGCGTCGGCTCGACGCGGACGTGGCGGCGGCGATCGGGCGCGACGTGGCGAGGGGCCTCGCCGCGGTGCATGCGGCGCACATCGTCCACCGCGATCTGAAGCCGGCGAACATCTTCCTGCACCGCGAGCCGGACGTGGACGAGCCGGTGGTGAAGGTGCTCGATTTCGGGGTCGCGAAGAACCTCGCCCTGAACGACGGCATCCGCACGGCGACCGGCGGCGCGGTCGGGTCGCCGCTCTACATGAGCCCGGAGCAGGTGAGGGCCGATCCGAGCGTCGATCACCGCGCCGACCTCTGGGCGCTCGGCGTGGTGCTGTTCGAGATGCTGACCGGCATGCGGCCGTTCCACGGGGACGCGCGGGCGATCTTCACCGGGATCTTGACCGGGGAAATCCCGAAGATTTCCAGGTACTTGCGCCGGGTGGATCCGGGGCTCGTGGAGCTCGTGGCGCGGTGCATGGCGCGCCACCGGGACGAGCGGATCGGGTCGGCGGCGGAGGTCGCGGAGCTCCTCGACGGGTACACGGCCGCGGGAGCGAGGTCGGGCGGGAGGGCGGGCGCCGCCGTGGGGGGCGCGGGTGGAGGCGGCTACGCGGCGCCGGCGGGGATGGCGCCGGCGCTGGGGGCGAGCGTGGTGCCGGCGGGGATGCCGCCGGCGCTGGGGGCGAGCGTGGTGCCGGCGGGGATGCCGCCGGCGCTGGGGGCGAGCGTGGTGCCGGCGGGGATGCCGCCGGCGCAGAGGGCGAGCGTGGTGCCGGCGGGGATGCCGCCGGCGCTGGGGGCGAGCGCCGGGGCCGAGCCGGTGTGGAACGCTGAGCTGACCCAGAAGCTCGATCCGGAGGTCATGGCGGGCGCGGACGCGGGGGCGCGCGTCTCGCCGGCACGAGGACAGGACGAGCCGGGCAGATCGGGGAGCTCGACGACCGCGCCGCTCGTGCCGGGCCGGGAGGCGGTCGGGGCGGGAGCGCAGCCGTCGCCGTGGGCAGCGCGCGCGACGCCGCCGCCGCCGCTGGAGCAGCAGCGGCGCCCGGCGAGGGTCCAGGTCCCCGGCGCGATCCTGGCGTTGCTGGCCGCCTTCGCCGCTGGGCTCGTGGGAGCGGTGCTCTTCTTCGCCCTGCGCGCGCCCGAGGGCAGCGAGGTGCTCGCGGAGCCTGACGCGTCGATCGATGCCGGGGTCGCGAGCGAGGTCAGCGTCGTCCGGCCGGCTGAGACGCTGCCTCCTCCGGCGGCGCCTGCACCGCAAGCTCCGGCCGCGGCTGAGCCGATCGAGGGCGATGCCGACGCGGATGCGGGCGCGGCGAGCGACTCGGGCCACGCGGAGGCGGACGCCTCGGCGTCACCGGCGCCGAGCGCTCCGGCCGCAGCGGCGACGGCCGTCACGGGGGCGGCGGCGGCGGCGCCGGCGGCGGCGCCGTCTGCGCCGCGGAGCGCCGTTGCCGCGCAGCCCGTGGGCAAGGCGCCTGGGAAAACGGCTGCGCCGTCGCCTCCGCAGCAGCCCGCTGCCAAGCGGCCCAAGGTGGATCCCTGCGCGGGAAAGACGGGGTTCATGCGGACCAACTGCCTGCGGGAGAACGAGAAGAAGCGGGATCCGTACGCGCCCTGAGCGGCGTCGACCGCCGAGGCGCGCGTTCCGTGATTCCGGTCGCGCTGGAGCGATGGTAAGCCCGCGGTGAGCTGACGGCGTGACCCGGGGGGGCATATGTCGGAACCGATCGAGGCGTACAGGCTCCTTCCGGGCATGCTGCTCGCGCGGAAGTACCGCCTGAGCCGCAAGATCGGGCAGGGCGCGATGGGGGTCGTCTGGGCCGCGAGGAATGAGGCCACGGGGCGCGAGGTGGCGCTCAAGGTGATCGCCCGTCCTGATCCGTCGCTGCGCAAGCGGCTCCTCCGCGAGGCGCAGTCCTGCGGCGCGCTCCAGCATCCGAACATCGTCGACGTGATCGATGTGGCCCGCGCCGAGGGCGGCGAGCCGTGCCTCATCATGGAGCTGCTCGTGGGCGACAGCGTGGCCGCGCTGCTCGAGGCGCGGCGCCGTCTGGAGGCGCCGCTGGCCGCCCGGATCGCGCACGACGTGGCGGGCGCGCTCGCCGCGGCGCACGCCGTGCAGATCGTGCACCGCGACCTCAAGCCGGCGAACGTGTTCCTGCACCGCCCGCCCGAGGTGGGCGACTTCGTGGTCAAGGTGCTCGACTTCGGGGTGGCGAAGAGCCTCGCGGCCGCGAGCGGGTTGACGTCGACGCTCGATGTGGTGGGCTCGCCGGTCTACATGAGCCCGGAGCAGCTGCGCGCGGACGAGGACCTCGATGCGCGGGCGGATCTCTGGTCGCTCGGGGTGATGCTGTTCGAGATGCTCACCGGCGTGCGGCCGTTCCAGGGCGAGGGGCCGCAGCTGCTATCGCAGATCCTGTCGGGGGAGATCCCGAAGGTGTCCCGCTATTTGCGGCGCGTGGACGAGCGGCTCGTGCGGATCGTCGATCGGTGCCTGCGCAGGGAGCGGCAGGAGCGGTTCGGGACCGCGGAGGAGGTGGCGCGGGAGCTCGCGGCGTTCGTCGTGTCGACCGCGGGGGAGGCGGAGCGCGGGGCGCTGCACATCACGGGGGAGCGCGGGAGGCCGCCGCTGGGGAGCACGGCGGATCAGGAGACGGTGATGGCTCCGGCGCGAGGGCAGGGGAGCGCGGTCGGCGCGGAGGACGTGGTGACGACGGTGCCGCTCGGGCGGCCGGGGACACCGGCGACGGAGAACGGCGGCGGGAAGACGGCGGTGGCGCAGAGCGCGCCGATCGTGCAGAGCGCGGTGGCGGCCGGGCACGCCTCGCAAAGAGGAACGGCGCCGGGCACGAGCGCCGGAGCTCCGGCTGCCGGCGCCGGACCCATGGTGACGCTTCGTGGGACGCTCGTGATGCGAGGGAAGGCCGCCGAGGCGCAGCACCAGGCGGCGATGTCCATGATGCGCGCGGCGCAGGCACAGCAGGCCGGCGCGCGTGCCGCGGGCGCGCAACCCGCGGCGAAGGGGCGGGCTGCCGGCGAGGCGAGGCGAAGGGGAGGGAAGCGCACGGCCGTGGCCGTGACGCTGGTGGTGGGCTTGATCGTGGGCGCGATCGCTGCAACGTGGCTCGTCGGCTGGGGGGAGCCGACACCGCCCGCCGGAGCTGATGGAGGCAGCGAGCCGGCCGTGGGCGCGGCGGAGGCCACACCGCAGGAGAGGGCTCCCGCTGCGACGACAGCGGCGCCTGCTGCTGAAGGATCGGGACAGCCGGCGGCGGCGGAGAGAGCCGCCGCGGGCGCAGAGCGCAGGGCTGCGGCGCCGGTCGAGCAGGAGCAGCACGAGGCCCAGGTGGACGCACCGCCGCAGCAGCGCGCGCTTCCGCCCGCTCCACCTGTCCCCGGAGGGACAGCGGTCCAGGTGAAATCGTCGCCGCCGACGGGGACGGCAGCAGCCACCGCGGGAGCGCGGACACCGTCGTCCGGCGGGACGTCCGTCCGTGGAAAGACGCAGACGGCGGCGGAGTCGGTGTACGACGAGGCGCCGCGATCTCCGCCTCCGCCACCCGCCCGCGCCGCATCGCCGGCTGACGCCGCGAGTGCAGCGGAGAAGAAGAAACCCGCGCCGCCTCGGCCGTTCTGAGCAGCCTGGCCCGTCGCCTTGACGCCCGTCCCGCCACGGCGTCGTCCTCGAGCTCGCCGCGACGTGCGCCCTGTGCGCTGCGGCCTCACGCGCGTCCGCCGCGCTAGGCCTGCGCGATCGGCGCGCGATCGGTTACGCTGCTCCCACCCGCAGGAGGCGCCCCGGCGCATGCAGCTCGAATCAGGCTCGATCATCGCCGACAAGTACCGCCTGGAGCGCGCGCTCTCCGCGGGAGGCATGGGCTCGGTCTGGGTGGCGCAGCACGTCCAGCTCGGCACGCACGTCGCCGTCAAGTTCATGGGCACGGCCTACGCCGGATCGCCGGCGTTCCGCGCCCGCTTCGAGCGTGAGGCGCGCGCCGCGGCGCACCTCCGGAGCCCCCATGTCGTACAGGTCTACGACTTCGGCTTCGAGCAGGGCGTGCCGTACCTCGTGATGGAGCTCCTGCGCGGGGAGGACCTGAGCGCGCGGCTTGCGCGGGTGCGCAGGCTCTCGCTGCCGGAGACGCAGCGCCTCCTTGTGCACGCCGGGAAGGCGCTGCGGAGCGTGCACGACGCCGGGCTGGTCCACCGGGACCTGAAGCCGGCGAACCTGTTCCTGGCGCGCGTCGACGGCGAGGACGAGGACCAGCTCAAGCTGATCGATTTCGGCATCGCCAAGGACACGACGTCGAAGCTCGTGACGGAGGCGTCGACGACCGGCGAGGTGATGGGGTCGCCGCACTACATGAGCCCGGAGCAGCTCCGGGCCGAGCGCGACATCGACGCGCGGAGCGATCTCTGGGCGATGGGCGTCATCCTGTTCCGGATGGTGACCGGCTACCTGCCGTTCCCGGGCGAGGTGCTGGCGCAGGTGATGACGCGGATCCTCGTGGAGCCGATCCCGACGGCGCGGCAGCTCGCGCTGGATCTGCCGCCGGCGCTCGACGCGTTCTTCGCGCGGGCGCTTTCGCGCGACCGGAACCACCGGTTCCAGAGCGTGCGCGAGATGGTCGAGGAGTTCGGCCGGGCGGCAGGCGTGCCGGTGTTCTCGTCGTCAGGGGTGGGGGGCGGAGGATCGAACCCGTTCGGGTGGACGGCGGTGGGGACGCCTGTCGCAGGAGGGGCCGCGGCGCTGGGTGGCGCGGGGGCAGCGGGGCCGGCAGCTGCGGCGGGTGTGGCGATCGCGGGGACCGCGGCGCCCGGTGGCCATGCCGGTGGCTATGGAGGTGCGGCCTATCCGGCGGGATCTGCGCAGGGGCCGGGCGGCGGGAGCGGCGCTGCGGCCGTGTCGCAGGGCGCCTCGCCGGGCACGCTGACCGATGCGATTCACGTGTCGGCGTCGGCGCAGCCGCGCTCGCGAAGGGCGCGCGCGGCGTGGATCGCCGCGGGAAGCCTGGCGATCGTCGCCGTGGGGGTGGGGCTGGGCGTGATGTTGCGGCGCGTGCTGGAGGCGCCGGGAGCCGAGGCGGGCGCGGCGGCCGCAGCGAGCGTGAACGCCGAGGCGGGCGCGGCGGCCGCAGCGAGCGTGAAGGCCGAGGCGAGCGCGGCGGTGGAGGCGACGGCGGTGGAGGCGACGGCGGGCGCTGCGGCGCCGGCCGCGGGCGAGCCGGCGGCCCCGAAGGCGGTGGCATCCGCGGCGGGAGGGGGGGCGCAGGCCGAGGGGGCAGAGCCGGCGGTTGTGCCAGGGCCGGAGCCAGCGCTGACGTCGATGCAAGGTGTGTCGGGTGGTGCTGCTGGAGCGAGCGCGGCGCCTGAGCGGGCGCAGGTTCCCGGGGCAGCGTCGCCGGCGACGAGCGCCGCCCCGGCTGCCCCCAGGGAGGCACCGACTGCCGCGCCGAAGCGCGAGGTGGCGCCACGAATGTGGTCCGAGATCGGAGGGCAGAAACCGGCGAGCTCGGGGACGTCCCCGGGGCGCCCCAGGCGGGACTGGGGGTTTTGAGGGAGATATCGACAGGCGAGCCGCTCGGGTTGCTTCCTGCGTCCGGGAGGTTGGGGCCACGAGCGTCGCGCGCTGCGGGCTTCTCGGTGCGGCGGGCTGTCAAGGGGCAACCGCGAAAGATCGATGGGGCACATCGAAAAACCGATGTGCGGCATCGAAAAGTCGATGTGCGACGGCCAAAGATCGAGGTGCGATCTCGACGAACCGGGGGCTCACTTCGCCGGGCCGAAGGTGCGCATCGACGGGTCGATGGGTGACCTCCGCCGGGCGCCATGGCGCATCGGTGCGCTGCGCCCGGAGCGTTCAGGGCGAGGTGAGCTCGGGCGAACTCCACGCCGGCCACAGCGCTTGATGCAAGCGTCGCAGCGGAGCCTCGGACGACGGGTGAGCCGTCGCAAGCGTTGAGGCGAGCTGCGCGGCGGGAATCGGGGTGGCTCGGCGCCCGAGGCGCGCTGCGAGGCCGGCGAGGTGCCCGTTGCGTGCGCTGACCGCGCTGATTGCGCGGCGGAGAGCTGATTTCAAGCGTTGCAGCGGGCTGCAGTGTGCCAGCAGCCGGTGGGATCTCGGCGGAGTGTCGGTGGTGCTCGCCGCGGTGGCCGACGTATCGGGGCGGTCTAGTTGAAGGCGAGCGTGTCGGCCGCGATCCCTGTGTCGGCTCTGAGGCCGGTGTCGCCGTCGCCGCCGCCGCCGAGGCCAGCCGCGCCGAGCTGGATGGCAACACCGCTGAGGGGCGGCGGGGTGCCGTTGAACGCGATGCCGAGAGAATGGCCGCCCTGCCCGCCGCCACCCTTGCCGCCGTCGCCGCCGCGGCCGCCTCGGCCGCCGTCGCAGGCGCCGTGCAGGCCTTGGGACCTGTTCGGATCAACCGTTCCGCCCAGACCGGCCGCGCCGCCGTCGCCGCCCGGCTGTCCGTCGCCGCCATTGCCACCACGGCCTCCATCGCCAGCCTTCAGGACGAGGGCTTCGAAGGAAAGCGTGGCACCGACGCTGAGGAGCGCGATGCTGGCGCCGCCCGGGAAGCCACCACGGCCGCCCAGACCGCCGCAGCCGCCCGTCCCGCCGGAGCCACCGGCCGCGCCGGCGCGGTCTGCGATGAGGTCATCGAGACAACGATAGTCTCTCGAGACCGACAATTCGCCTCGGTCGCCGCCGCCGCCGCCACCGCCCTGCCCAGGCGCGCCACGGCGCCCAGGGGCTCCGGAGACGCCGGCATAGCCGGTCATGGAGATGCTACCGGGGCCCTCTGCGCCTGCGCCGGGGGTACCCCTGGGACGGATGTTGCCCGAGGTGCCATTGGTGCAGCGGCCCGATGAGCTCCAGCCTGTGCCGCCATTTTCCTCATCGCCGCTTGCCGGGAGAAGGGGTGTTCCGTTGCCCCCGGGGCCACCCATCGCAGGCCAGCTCCATCCGCCGTATCCACCGGTCGAATCATCGGTCGGATCGTCGGGGGTGCCGCACTGATTCACCACGGTGGCCCCGCCGGGGACGCGCTCACCATCCGCGCGGGTACATCCGGGGCTTCCCGTATACCCTGGTACGCCTGGAATGGCCGGCTCCGTGAAGGTCGCGCCATCCGCGCCCGGCGCTGCATCTCTGGCCTCCAGCTCGCAGCGCACGAGCTCCACGGCCGTGCCGTGCGCGATGGCGGCGATCGACGAGACCCCTGCGCCGTTGTGTTGCTGCGCGGTCGACCTCGCCACGACGTGCAGGTCCTCGATCCGGACGGTCCCCGATGGCCCGCCCATGGTCAGCGGGATCCTGCCTTCGCCTGCGGTCAACACCGTCTTGGTCGCGTCGCCGGCCCAGATCCAGCCGTTGTTGCAGTCGAGCCCGCCGTAGAGGGTGACGCCGCCCGGCACCGCGACGACTTCGCTGAACTCCTCACCGGCGCCGGCGCACGCGTAGACGCGCCCGGTACTATTCTGCTGGGCTTGGTGGATGGCCTCCTGGAGCGAGCCGAACGGTGCTGCCTTCGTTCCTGTGCCCCCGGAGCCGGCGCGGCTCGCCGACGCGAACACGCCGCACGTGTCGTCGACCGCGCCGGTGCTCTCGCGGGGCACGCACGTCTCGCCCGGCGGGTCGGCGTCCGGCGGTCCCGCGTCCGGCGGTCCCGCGTCCGGCCGGTCGGCGTCCGGCGAGTCTGCGTCCGGCGGGGCCACTCCGTCTGTCCCAAGGCTTCCACACCGATGCTGCTCGTCGCAATCCGGTCGAAGGCAGCCCGTTGCCTGCACCACGCCGATCGCCGATGCCATGACCAGCGCCGAAGCCCCGTGTGCGGTGAGCCGCATCGCCCTCTTGGTCTGTCGGTTCATGGTTTCCTCGACTCAGAAGACGCCGCCGGCGGCGAGGCCCCCGCCGCCTGGGGTCACGAGCGGAACGACGCGCACATGCTTCTCCGCCGTGCTCGGCGGGGTCGCAACCCAGGAGTACCCGAGCGTCCCGAGCACGGCCACGCCCCCGCCGATGAAGCTCCACATGGCGATGTTGCTGAAGAGGTACTTGTCGTCGACCAGCGAGCTCAGCTCCTCGCACTGCTGCCTTTGGCTGCCGGGGGCGGGGCGCGAGCAGTTCACGGCTCCACCGTCCATGGCATCGATCACGGCCCACTGTCGTCTCGCGTCGCTCGCCTTGCCGTTCGCGACCAGCGTGAACGCGACGCCCGCGATCACCCCGGCTCCGGCCGCGGCCCCGCCACCGAGGAGCACGGCTGTTCTGATATCGTTGCCCGGGGAGGCGGATGTGCTCTCCGGTCGCGGTGCTGCGGTCGGAGGCGGCAGATCGAGGGTGACGAGCTCTCTCGTCCCTTCGTTCAGCCGGATCGTCTTCGTGATCGGGTTCCGGCGCGGCGCGACGGCGACCAGCGTGTAGCTCCCGGGGTCGCGTTCCACGGGCGTCCCCTGGCCGATGCGCTCTCCGTCCAGCGTCAGCACCACGGCGCCCGGCGCCGCGCCCCTGACGACGACCTCCAGCGCGGGGATGCGCGGCGCCAGCGCGGCGAGCTCGACCCTCGCGTCGGCCTGGTCCTGCCGGAATACGCGCGGGGCGTCGGCCGCCAGCGGCTCGTCCACGACACGCTGGTAGAACGAGCGCGCCTCGAGCAGGCGGCCGAGCCGCTCGCAGGAGCGCGCGATCATGCGCAAGAGCGGAACGGCGTGGACCAGAGCCGCGGCCTCGCGGAAGGCCGCGAGCGCCTCTTCGTGGCGGCCGGCATCGAAGAGAGCCTGGCCCTTGTCGGCGAGACTCCGGGCCTCGGCTCTGGCCTGATCGGTCGGCTCGGCCTGCTGCGCGATGGCGGCGGCCGGCATGGCCGGAAGGACGAGCGCCAGGAGCAGGACGAGGCGCAGAGGGCGGCGAGGTGTCATGGCTGGAGGGGTGCCGGAGCGATCTAGTTGAAGGCGAGCGTGTCGGCCGCGATCCCTGTGGCGCCTCTGTGGCCGGTGTTGCTGTCGCCGTCGCCGCCGAGGCCAGCCGCGCCGAGCTGGATGGCAACACCGCTGAGGGGCGGCGGGGGGCCGTTGAAGGCGATGCCGAGAGAATGGCCGCCCTGCCCGCCGCCGCCCTTGCCGCCATCGCCGCCGCGGCCGCCGCGACCGCCGTCGCAGGCGCCGAACAGGCCTAGGGACCTGTTCGGATCAACCGTTCCGCCCAGACCGGCCGCGCCGCCATCGCCGCCCGGCTGTCCGTCTCCGCCGTTGCCACCACGACCGCCATCGCCAGCCTTCAGGACGACGGCTTCGAAGGAAAGCGTGGCATCGACGCTGAGGAGCGCGATGCTGGCGCCGCCCGGGAGGCCACCTCGGCCGCCCAGACCGCCGCAGCCGCCAGTCCCGCCGGAGCCACCGGCCGCGCCGGCGCGGTCTGCGATGAGGGTATCGAAACAACGATAATCTCTCGAGACCGCCGATTCGCCTCGGTCGCCGCCGCCGCCGCCACCGCCCTGTCCAGGCGCGCCACGGCGCCCAGGGGCTCCGGAGACGCCGGCATAGCCGGTCATGGAGATGCTACCGGGGCCCTCTGCGCCTGCGCCGGGGGTACCCCTGGGACGGCTGGTGCCCGAGGTGCCATTGGTGCAGCGGTCCGATGGGCTCCAGCCTTTGCCGTGGTTTTCCACATCGCCGCTTGCCGCGAGAAGGGGTGTTCCGTCGCCCCCGTCGCCTCCCATCGCAGGCCAGCTCCATCCGCCGTATCCACTGCTCGAATCATCGGTCGGATCATCGGGGGTGCCGCACTGATTCACCACGATGGCTCCGCCGGGTGCGCGTTCACCATCCGTGCGGGTACATCCGGGGCTCCCGGCCAGCCCTGGTAGGCCTGGAGTGGCCGGCTCCGTGAGAGACGCTCCATCCGCGCCCGGCGCTGCATCTCCGGCCTCCAGCTCGCAGCGCACGAGCTCCACGGCCGTGCCGTGCGCGACGGCGGCGATCGACGAGACCCCTGCGCCGTTGTGTTGCTGCGCGGCGGGCCTCGCCACGACGTGCAGGTCCTCGATCCGGACGGGCCCCGATGGCCCGCCCATGGTCAGCGGGATCCTGCCTTCGCCTGCGGTCAACACCGTCTTGATCGCGTCGCCGGCCCAGATCCAGCCGTTGTTGCAGTCGAGCCCGCCGTAGAGGGTGACGCCGCCCGGCACCTCGACGATTTCGCTGAACTCCTCACCGGCGCCGGCGCACGCGTAGACGCGCCCGGTACTATTCTGCTGGGCTTGGTGGATGGCCTCCTGGAGCGAGCCGAACGGTGCTGCCTTCGTTCCCGTGCCCACGGAGCCGACGCGGCTCGCCGACACGAACACGCCGCACGTGTCGTCGACCGCGCCGGTGCTCTCGCGGGGCACGCACGTCTCGTCCGGCGGGTCGGCGTCCGGCGGGTCGGCGTCCGGCGGGTCGGCGTCCGGCGGGTCGGCGTCCGGCGGGTCGGCGTCCGGCGGTCCCGCGTCCGGCGTCTCCACCGCGGGCCCGCCTGCGGCGCCATCCAGGCAACCTTGATGCCGGTCCTCGCAGTTCCCCAGTGGCGTATCGTAGACACAGCTCGATGTCTGCATCACGCCGATCATCGATGCCATGATCAGCGCCGAAGCCCCGTGTGCGGCGAGCCGCATCGCCCTCTTGGTCTGTCGGTTCATGGATCCCTCGACTCAGAAAACGCCGCCGGCGGCGATACCCCCGCCTACTGGGCTCACAAGCGGAATGACGCGCACATGCTGCTCGTCCGGCGCGCGCGACGGGCTGGCAATCCAGTAGCCGAGCGTCCCGAGCGCGGCGACGCCTCCACCGACGAAGCTCCACAGCGCCAGGTTGCTGAACAGGTCTCTGTCGTCGACCAGCGAGCTCAGCTTCTGGCAAGCCGTCACCGGATCTCCGGTGGTGAGGTTCATGCAGTCCACATTGCCACCTCGGTCGGCATGGACCGCTCCCCACTGCCTCCTCACGGCCCTCTCCGTGCCGTTCGCGGCCAATGTGAACACCACCCCCGCGATCACCCCGGCACCGGCCGCCGCGCCGCCGGCCAGGAGCACCCCCACGTTCGAGCGCTTCGCGCCGTCCCGTGGCGGAGGCACCGGACTCGGCGGCGGCGCGCTCACCGGCGGTCTTTCGAGCTCGAAGGCGCGCCGGATCTCGCTCCCCGCCGCGACCTCCACGGCGATTTCCTCCGGCGCATGGTCGTCATGCCGCACGGCCATCGTGTGCGGCCCCGGCTCCAGAAACACCGGATCGAGGAGCGGCGTCTTCCCCACAACAGCGCCGTCCACCACCACCGCCGCTCCTGGGACGTCGGCGTGGACGATCACCGCGCCGACGTGCGCGCGCGCTTTCGCGAACGTCTCGGCCGCGGCGGCGCGCTCTTGCGGGGTCGCGGTCGCGTCCTTCTCGATCTCGCGCACGTAGACCGCGAGGTGCTCGGCAGCGTCGCGGTAACGCTGTAGCATCAGCTCGCACGTGCCGATTCCCCCGAGGATCGTGTAGTGCTCTTGCAGCGCCCATGCCGCGACGAACGACGCGTGAGCGTCCGCCCACCGCTTCTTCTCCGACGCGGCCACGCCCTCGAGATAGAGCTTCCGCGCCTTGTCGCTCACGGCCTCGCCGGGCGCGCGCTGCATGCCTGGCCGAGGTCCGGGCTTCGGCTGCGCGCTGTTTCCCGTCGGAGCGCTGCCCTGCGGTTGCGCCTCGCTCGGCGAGGTGGCCGCGAGCAGGCCGAGGAAGCAGAGCAGCGGAGCCACCGGGGTGAGGCGCATGCCACCATCTTACCCGCGGTTCGAGTGCTCGCCGCGGTTTTTGACGGACCGCGCCACGCCGCGGATCGTGGGGCTGCCGACGTGGGGTCTAGCGGAACGGGCGACATCGTCGCTGTCCTTGATGCCTGGACAGGCTTCACGTGCTGTCGTGGACCGGCGCTCGCGGGTCTGGCGGCGGCGGCTTCGTCGGCAGAGGCGTCTCGCGGCAGGCCCAGGCGGCCTCCGGCGGCCCGGGGACGAGGGGGGCGCCGACGGGAGCTCGCATCACGAGCAGGTCAGGGGTTGGCGAACTCGAACGTGTCGGCCGCGACGCCAGGCTTGCCGTTGTATTTGGGGTCGCTGTTGTGACCTTCGCCGCCGTCGCCAGCAGCACCGTGGTCTATCTCGACCCCGACGGTCGGCGGCGCAGTCCCACGGAAGGCAATACCGATGGAGTGCCCGCCGAGCCCGCCACCCCCCTTTCCGCCTTGACCTCCGTCACCGCCCGTACCACCGGCACAGCCGGCGCTCAGGGGTCTGTTCGCTATGCCCGTGCCGCCGGCTCCCCCGTCGGCACCGCTTCCGCCGAGCTGGCCCGAGGCTCCGGCGACGCCATGGCCACCGGCCCTGGCGATCAGGCGAACATCCTGAAAGGTGAGCGCTGCATCGATGCTGAGAAGGGCGATGCTGGAGCCACCTGCTCCGCCGCCGTTGCCACCGTTGCCGCCACAGCCACCGGTCCCGCCGGAGCCGCCGCTCGCGCCGCCAAACTCTGCTGAGGCGCCGGTGCAGGCGCCCTCACCCTTTCCACCTGCGCCGCCGCCACCGCCCTGGCCGGGTTTCCCGAGTTGGCCCGGCTCCCCAGGAGCGCCCTCATAACCGGCGCTGCTGATTGTCCCTGTTCCAGTGGCGCCCAGGCCTGGAACTCCGGGGTCACCCGCCTTGCCCATGCCGCCGCCGCCGCAGTCTCCGTTCGCCAGGCGGGCCCCGGCATTGGCTATGCCGTTGGGAGTACCGTTGCTGCCAGGGAGCCCTTGGGAATCCGAGCCGTTCCCGCCCAATCCGCCCCTTGATTCCTCACTGGAATCCCCGGTCCGGCACTCCTTGCGTGGAGATGGGTTAGGGGCCACGACCACCCCCGTGCATGCAGCGTTGCCGGCGTTGCCCGGCTTCCCAGCCATCGCGCTGTCCGGCGGATCGGCGGGCGCTCCCGTGGCTCCCGGCGCCGCGTCGTCCGCTTCAAGCGTGCAGCGCACGAGCGTTATGCTGCCGCCCTCGGCGATCGTCGCGATGGACGACTTTTTCCGCATCGCGGCATCCTGCGCGCCTATCTTTTCTGCTTTGACATGGATGTCTTCAATTCGAGCGCTTCCGCCCGCCGCGCTGATCGTGAGAGGAACCGTTCCGGCCTCCGCCGTCAGGAGCGTCTCTTTGCCTTCTTCATCGACCCGTATCCAATTGGCGTCGCAGTCGAGCCGTCCGTAAATCGTCACGCCCGCGGGCACCATGACGGCTTCCGTGTAGGTCCCGATGCACACATAGACGCGCGGATTCTCGCTGTCCACCACGCGGCCGATAGCTTCCTCGAACGATCTGAGCGGTGCCTGCTTCGTGCCAGCGGCGCCGTCGACGCCCGCTTCGGACACGAACACCCCACAGTGGTCGCCGACACCATCTTGTGCTGTTCCCGGGTCACACCCCGCAAGCGGAGGGTCGATTTCGCCACTGCCACCGTTTCCGCCGTTACCACCGTCTCCGCCAGCGTCATACGACTCTGGGTACGCCGAGGCCGGAGGTTCTATGCACCCACTCACGTGGAGCCCCGTGGCTACCGCGGTCAGGACAAGCGTCGCCGCGAAGCGACAACCACGACGATGACCCATCCTGCTGACGTCCCGGTTCACCATGCCTCCGCTCAGAATCGACCGGTCAAGGATAGGCCTGCCGAGCCCCAACCCACGCGCGGCACGACCTGCATGCGGCTGGCCGGTGCAGCAGGCCGATCCGCGAGCGCGTAGATCACCGTCCCCGCCCCGGCTGCGCCGACGATGAAGCTGTAGAGGGCCGCGTTGATGAAGGTGTACTGGAGGTCGACCGTATCCCGCAGCTCCGTGCACACCGGCGGGGGGGTGGTGTGCGGGCAGAACCCTTTGAGCGCGGGATCGGAACGAAGCGACGTACGCAGGTCTTCCGCGTCGCCTCCCTTGCTCAGCGCGAGGATCGTGAACACCGTTCCCGCGATTACACCTGTCCCTGCCGCAGCTCCGCCGCCGATGAACAGGATTTTTCGCCAATTGCCTTGTGACGCGACTGGCGCGCTGCGCGTCGTCGGGGCTTCTGGGGATGGCGGCGTCAGGTCGAGGAGGATGTACCGCTTCATCCCCTCGTCCAGCCGGAATCTGGTTGTCACCGGAGGACGCCCTGGCTCAACGCCGACCAGCGTGTACTCGCCGGGGTCGCGCTGCACGGGGGTCGCCGGGGCGATGTGCTCTCCGTCGAGTGTCAGCTGCACCGTGCCCTGCGCCGTACCAGCGAGGGCGACCTCCAGGGTCGGGATGCGGGGAGCAAGGCCGGCGAGTTCGGCTTTCGCTTCGGCCTGGGCCTCCTGGAAGGCGTGCGAAGCGGTGGCTGCCAGCGGCTCGTCGAGGACGCGCTGGTAAAGCGAGCGCGCCTCGAGCAGGCGGCCGAGGCGCTCACACGAGCGCGCCGCCATGACCAGGAGCGGAGGGGCGTGGACCAGGGCCTCGGCGCCGCGAAAGGACGTGAGAGCGTCCTCGTAGCGGCCGGCGTCGAAGAGCTCCACGCCCTTGTTGGCGAGGGCGCGGGCCGCGAGCTTCGCCTCGGCGGTCGGTTGGGACGGCTGGGATTGCTGGCCGGCGGCGGTTGCCGGGATGGCCAGGAGCGCGAGCCCGAGAAGAAGGCCAGGAGTGAGCTGCCGGCAAGACCTCACAGCAGGAATCTCATCACGAGGAGGTCAGGGGTTGGCGAACTCGAACGTGTCGGCCGCGACGCCAGGCTTGCCGTCGTATTTGGCGTCGCTGTCGTGACCTTCGCCGCCGTCGCCGGCAGCACCGTGGTCTATCTCGACCCCGACGGTCGGGGGCGGTGTGCCACGGAAGGCAATGCCGATGGAGTGCCCGCCGAGCCCGCCACCCCCCTTTCCGCCTTGACCGCCGTCACCGCCCGTACCACCGGCACAGCCGGCGCTCAGGGGTCTATTCGCTATGCCCATGCCGCCGGGTCCGCCGTCGGCACCGCTTCCGCCGAGCTGGCCCGAGGCTCCGGCGACGCCATGGCCACCGGCCCTGGCGATCAGGCGAACGTCCTGAAAGGTGAGCGCTGCATCGATGCTGAGAAGGGCGATGCTGGAGCCACCTGCTCCGCCGCCGTTGCCACCGTTGCCGCCACAGCCGCCGGTCCCGCCGGAGCCGCCGCTCGCGCCGCCAAACTCTGCTGAGGCGCCGGTGCAGGCGCCCTCACCCTTCCCACCTGCGCCGCCGCCACCGCCCTGGCCGGGTTTCCCGAGTTGGCCCGGCTCCCCAGGAGCGCCCTCATAACCGGCGCTGCTGATTGTCCCTGTTCCAGTGGCGCCCAGGCCTGGAACTCCGGGGTCACCCGCCTTGCCCATGCCGCCGCCGCCGCAGTCTCCGTTCGCCAGGCGGGCCCCGGCATTGGCTATGCCGTTGGGAGTACCGTTGCTGCCAGGGAGCCCTTGGGAATCCGAGCCGTTCCCGCCCAATCCGCCCCTTGATTCCTCACTGGAATCCCCGGTCCGGCACTCCTTGCGTGGAGATGCGTTAGGGGCCACGACCACCCCCGTGCATGCAGCGTTGCCGGCGTTGCCCGGCTTCCCAGCCATCGCGCTGTCCGGCGGATCGGCGGGCGCTCCCGTGGCTCCCGGCGCCGCGTCGTCCGCTTCAAGCGTGCAGCGCACGAGCGTTATGCTGCCGCCCTCGGCGATCGTCGCGATGGACGACGTTCCACGCATCGCGACATCCTGCGGGTCGAACTTTTCTGCTTTGACATGGAGGTCCTCAATTCGAACGCTTCCGCCCGCAGCGCTGATCTTGAGAGGGACCGTTCCGGGCTCCGCCGTCAGGACCGTCTCTGCGCCTTCTTCATCGACCCGTGTCCAATTGGCGTCGCAGTCGAGCCGTCCGTAAATCGTCACGCCTGCGGGCACCGTGACGGCTTCCGTGTAGGTCCCGATGCACACATAGACGCGCGGATTCTCGCTGTCCACCACGCGGCCGATCGCTTCGCTGATCGACTTGAGCGGCTCCTGCTTCGTGCCATCCGCGCCGTCGACGCCGGCCTCGGACACGAACACCCCACAGTCGTCGCCGACACCGTCTTTTGCTGCTCCCGGGTCACACCCCGGAGGCGGAGGATCGATTCCGCCACTGCCGCCGTTCCCGCCGTTCCCGCCGCTTCCGCCGTTGCCACCGTTCCCGCCGGAGCCAGATGCGCCAGTGAGCAATTTGTCTTTATCGTCGTCAGGTTGTATGCACCCGCTCACGTGGATCCCCAGGGCCACGGCGGTCAGGAGAAGCGTTGCCGCGAAGCGACAACCAAGACGATGACCCACCCTGCTGACTTCCCGGTCCACGATGCCTCCGCTCAAAACTGGCCGCTCAAGGAAAGACCTGCCGAGCCCCAACCCACCTGCGGCGCGACCTGCATGCGACTGGCCGGCGCGGCAGGCCGGTCCATGAGCGCGTAGATCACCGTCCCCGCCCCGACTGCGCCGACGATGAAGCTGTAGAGGGCCGTATTGATGAAGGTGTACTGGAGGTCGACCGTATCACTCAGCTCCGCGCACACCGGTGGGTACTTGATGCTCGGGCAGCGCCCCTTGAGCGTGCGATCGGAACGGACCGAATCGCGCAGGTTCTCGGCGTCGCCTCCCTTCCCCAGCGCGAGGACCGTGAACACCGTCCCCGCGACCACGCCCACCCCCGCGACTGCCCCTCCAGCGATGAGCAGCGTCCGGTTCGGCCCTGGGTCTTTCACGTCCTTCCCCTGCCACGGCGTCTCCCGCTTCTGGTCCTGCGGCGGCTCGCTCACCCGCGCGCTCTTCAGCTCGACGCTGCGCTCGATCTCTTCCCCCGCCTTGAGCTCCACCGCGACGCTCGCGGGCTCGTACCCTTGCCGCCGCACCGAGATCGTATGCGCCCCCGGCTCGAGGAACACCGGATCCAGGAGGGGCGCGGCGCCAACGACCTCCTGCCCCACGGCGACCTCTGCGTTCTCCACGTTGACGTCCAGCCGGACCGCGCCCACCTTCGCCCGCGCCTGCGCAAACGTCTTGAGCGCAGCCGCGCGCTCCTCCGCCGTCGCCGTCGCGTCCTTCTCGATCTCGCGCACGTAGATCGCGAGGTGCTTCGCCGCGTCGACATACCGCTGCAGCATCAGCTCGCACGTCCCCATGCCGCCGGCGATCGTGTAGTGCTTCTGCAGCGCCCAGGCCGCCACGAACGACGCATACGCGTCAGCCCAGCGCCCCTTCTCCGACGCGGCCACGCCCTCCATGTAGAGCTTCCTGGCCTTGTCGCTCATCGCCTCGCTGGGCGCGTTCGGGGCCTTGATGGCCGTCTGGCCCGCAGCGCCCGCCTGCCCCGCGCCCCCTGGCGAGGCGCCGCCCCTCGGCTGCGCCTCGCTCGGCGAGGCGGCCGCCAGCAGGCCGACGAAGCACATCAATGGAACACTCTGCGCGAGACGCATGATCAAAACTTTACCTTCGGTTGAATCGCGCCCACAGGCTTCTGGTCCTCTGGCTCGCGCGCTGACTCTTTCCCGCGTGGCTGCTGCGCGGCAGACGGCTTCGAGCTCGACTTCCCGCCGCCGGTCTTCCGCGGCTGGCCCGCCGTCGACGCAGGCGGCTTCGCCTGCGGATCCCCCTCGGCGCTCGCCGCCTCTTCCGGCGGGGCCGCTCGCCCCGCAGCCGACGCCGCCCCCGTCGCCTGCGGCGCCGCCGTCTCCGCCCCCTCCTTCACGCTCGCCCCCGGCGTCCCGCGCTCCGGCTCCGGGGCCGCCGAGGGCGCCCCCGCCGGCGACGGCGCCGGCTGCGCTCCCGGACCCTTCGACACAACGGCCCACGCAACAGCCCCCGCCGCGACGGCGCACCCGAGCCCCGCGACCGCCCAGAGCGCCTTCCGCGATGTCCGGGGCTGCTCGACGACGATGGGAATGTCCCCGAGGTCGTCATCCGCCGTGTTCACCCCCGCCGCGACAGACGGCACCCCCGGCGCGTGCGGCGCGCCCCTGCCCGCAGCGCTCGGCAAGGGCGCCGCCCCCGCCCCCCGCCGAGCCGCGTCCGCCGAGCCCCTCGCCATCGACCCTCCGCCGCCCACCGCCGGTCCTCCTGCGGCCACACCCCCGCTCACCGCATGGCCCGGCCGAGCCTCCACAAGCCCCGCGTCCCGCAGCAGCTTCTCGGCATCGATGACCAGCGTCCCCTTCGGCCCCATCGCCTGCGACGCCGGCCCCGCGCTCGGCCCCTCCGTCGCGTGCGCCTCGCCCCACTCGACCCGCCGCTGCGCCGCCGGCGGCGCCGACAGCGCCCGCCCCCGCTCCGACACGGGCCCCGCAGGCATCGCCCCTCCAGCGGTCTGCGCCAGCTGCGCCGCGCCTCCCGCCTGCTGCGCCGCGTACCGCTCGCGCCAGCCCCCGAACTGCGGCTTGTTGTCCCCCGGCTCGCCCTGCGGCCGCGCCCCGAACACCTTGCGCGCGATCTCCCCCTCGTCCTCCGCGAGGTCCTCGATCCGGATCAGCACCCCGTGCCGATCCTCCATCGTCATGTCGCGCTCCCTCACGAACCGCACCGAGACCCCACCCGGGATATCCGCCTCGCGCCCGCTCGTGATCGACGTCCACTTGATGTTCGACCGGTACAGCACCATCGCGATCTTCGCCGCCGCATGCGCGATCGCGCCGAACGGCTCATCGTGCTTGTGCACGATCACGACGCGCTTCGGCAGCGCCCCCTCGTCGGCCACCCAGTCCCACGTCGCGCTGCTCCGCCGCAGGTACGGCAGATCCCCGAACTCCTCCACATACCGCTCGAGCACGTGCGCCACCCGCTCCGGCGCCTCGCGCACCGCGCCCGCGTACTCGCGGTAGAACATGCCCGCCGACGAGTTGACCTCCGTCGCGTTCATCACGTGCCGGTAAAACGTCGCCGACGCCTCCAAGAGCGACGTGTAACCGAGGTCCCGATCCACCGCGACGAGCCCGTGCGCGAACGGCGGGTTCCCACGCCCGGCGTGATCGATCGCGCCGCCGATCCGGAACCCGAAGATGAGCCCCACCGCCCCGTGCCCCGGCTCATGCTGCGTGTCGTCGCGCGACAGGTTGCCGATCGCGAACGCATGCGTCGCCCCCGTCGCCGGCTCGATGTACTTCATCAGCCGCGCCAGGTGGCTGAAGTGCGTCGTCGTGAGCGCCCCCTGGGGCACCTCGGGGCAGTACATGAAATCGATCTGATGCCCAGGGATGTTCCCGTGCAGCACGTGATACCACGACGCCTCCGCAGGCGCGCGATACCGCGGGATCACATACCCCGAGGCGCCCTCGCTACCGTACATTGGGCCTGACCTGCTGCGGCATCTGCGGGGCAGGGAGCTGCGCGGTCCGCGACAGCGCCGGATTCGGCCCCATGTCCTGCTTCATCCGCTGGAGCAGCTGCGGGTCGTACGCGTTCTTCGGGAGGATGCGCTCCACGAAATGCGAGAACAGATGGTGCGTGCTGTGCCCGTAGCTCGCCGAACCGACAAGCACCCGGATATCGATGTGGTTCTTGTACCGCTCCAGGCTGTCGATGAGCGGCTTGTAATACCCGCGCGCCTCCTTCTCCACCTCGGCAGGCGTCCCGGACAGAACATCGGACTTGTTGATGAACAGCACCACCGCCTTGCACGACGCCAGCGTCTTCGGGCTGAAGAAGAACTGCAGCGACTGCGGCTGAAACTCCCGGAGCTGCTCCTGGATCCGCGACGGCTCGAGCTTCTGCCCGTCCTTGCCCGCCAGATCCACCACCATCAGGAGCCCGTGGATCTCCTCCATGATGAGCTCCTGCTGCGCGTCCACGATGTGCTCGCCGCCCCAGTCGCCGACCTCGAACACGTGCTCCGTCAAGACCTCTTTCGTCTGCACGTGGCTCACCGTCCGCTCGTAACGCTCGATCTTCGTGCCCTGCAGCGTGCCGAGATCCACGAGCGGATTCGCCCACTTGAGCGTGAGCGACGTCTTGCCGGTCCACTTGATGCCAAGCGTCAGGATCTTGTACCGCTTCTGCGTGATCTTCGGCCGGCTCTCGAGCTCGCTCTTGTACCAGTCGATCTCCTTCTGCTGAGCGTCGAGCCAGTCGACCTTCTGCCGGTCCTCGCTCCGCGCCATGTCGAGCGACTGCTGGAGCTGAGCGTACTGCGCCCGCACCTGCTCCAGCTGGCCCTTGGCCTGCCGGAGCGCCTCGATGTGCTGGTTCGCGTCCTTCAGCTGCCGCTTCAACGGCATCACCTGCATCAGCAGGAACACGGCGCCCGCGCCGCACGCCACCGCAATCAACCCGAGCACAATCGGTAGAACAACCTGCATGGCTCACAACCCTCGCGCCCCGCCGGGCGGCTCTCCCAAGCTGTCCTGTCCCGTGCGGCCGGAAAAACGGCCAGCGCGGGCCGGCCTGAGTCCTGAGCTCTCATCAGACCACGGCTCGCCGCAGCGGACAAGTGCGAGGTAATCCTCGGCACGAGCCGCTCATTCACCGCCCGTCACCGCCCCACACGCGGCCCCACGCCCCACGTACGAGTGCCCCACGCCCCACGTGCGAGTGCCCCGCGCCCTCGTCGCCGCAGCCCGCTCCCCGCGACGTCCCGCTACCGGCCCGCCCCGCTCACCTCGCGCCGCCGCCCTTCCGGGTCACCCGCGGCAGCGCCGTCCTCGTCTCCGGCGCGAGATCCAGCGCGTCCCGCTCCCCGGCCGCGAGCCGCTGCGCGCCCGCATAGGCGATCATCGCCCCGTTGTCCGTGCAGCTCGCGAACGGCGGGACGAACAGGGCAAGCCCGCGCCGCTCGCACGCCGCCGCCATCTTCGCCCGGAGGCCCCGGTTCGCCGCGACGCCCCCCCCGAGGACCACCCGCTCGACGCCCTCCACCCGCGCGGCCCGCACGGTCTTCTGCACGAGCGCGTCGACCACCGCGCCCTGGAACGCCGCGCACAGGTCGTGGAGCGCCTGCCCCTCCGGCCGCCCCCGCTTCGCCACGTGGCGCGCCACAGAGCTCTTGATGCCCGAGAAGCTGAACTCGAGCGACTCCTTCCGCGCCATCAGCGCCGGCACCGCCTCCGCCGCGGCCGCCGCGTCCCCCGTGGCCGCGAGCCGGTCGACCACCGGGCCGCCCGGATACCCGAGGCCGAGCAGCTTCGCCACCTTGTCGAACGCCTCGCCCGCCGCGTCGTCGCGCGTCGCGCCGAGCTCGCGGATCGCGCCGATCGCAGGCCCGTCCACCCGGTAGATCGCCGTGTGCCCGCCCGAGGCGAGCAGCGCGACGTACGGGAACGACGGCCGCGGCTCCGGCGAGGGCAGCAGAGGCGCGCCGTCCCGCCGCAGGAACACCGCGAGCAGGTGCCCCACGAGGTGATCGACGCCGACGAGCGGCTTGCCCGCCGCCCACGCGAGCCCCTTCGCGGCCTGCAGGCCGACGAGCAGCGCCCCCGCGAGGCCCGGCCGCGACGTCACCGCGACGCCGTCGAGGTCCGCCGCCGTCATGCCCGCGCGCGCCAGCGCCTCGCGCACCACCGGGACCACCGCGCGCGCGTGATCGCGCGCCGCGATCTCGGGCACGACGCCCCCGTACGGCGCGTGCAGCGCCACCTGGCTGCGCACGACGTCCGAGAGGACGTCGCCCCCCTCGGTCACCACCGCCGCCGCCGTCTCATCGCACGATGTCTCGATCCCTAGAACCCGCATGTTCCCGTCCGCCGCGTCAGCCTGAAGTTGCCGAACACCTGCCGCTGTCCCTCCTCCGGCGCCTCGCCCGACGCGAGCGGCTCCCGGCCCGGCCGGAGCAGGCGGACCTCGACCGACCCGTCCGTGCGCAGCGACAGGATCGCGAGCAGCGGCTCCGCCGCCGGATCCGACGCGCTGACAGCGTAGATCGCGTTGCGCTCCCGGCCCTCGCCGAGCTCCAGCCGCGAGAGCGGATCGTGGGCGAGCGCGCCGATCGGCCGCAGCGACGCCCCGTCGAGGAGGCGCCGCTCCGGCGCGGCCCCGTCGGGCGCCTCGTAGGTCCACAGCGCGCCCGGCGGCTCGGGCCCGTCGAGCGCGTCCGCGTCGAGCGACAGCCGCATCTGCACCCGCGGGCTCAGGCCCGCGCGGAACGCGCCGCCCAGCGTGATCGCGCCGCAGTAGGCCTCGCCGTCGGCCGTCGAGAACCGGCTCACGTCGTCGCAGCCGGCCGCCGCGCCCGCGCTCAGGGAGCCGGCCAGGGCGAGCGGCGCGAGCCGCCGCGCGCCGCGCCGCGGCCCGGGCAGAGCGGCGCAGCTCAAGGCGCGGCGCTCCGCAGCAGCTCGGCCGCGGCCTGGCGCACGCGCGGCTCGGGGTCGCGCGCCGCGAGCTGCTGCAGCACCGGCGCCGCCGCCGCGCGATCCGCCGAGGCGAGGGCGCGCGCCGCCGCCTCGCGCACCAGGGCGTACGCGTCGGAGCGGGCCGCGGCGCCGAGCGTCCCGGCGACCTGACCCGACCCGCCGCCGGCCGGCGCGCCCAGCCGACCCAGGGCCTCCGCCGCGCGCACGCGGAGCGGCCAGCTGGGCGAGGTCCGCAGGAGCTCCGAGACGGCCGCGATCGTCGCCCCGTGCCGGACCGCGCCGAGCGCCGCGAGCGCCGCCCGCCGCACGCTCTCCTCCGGATCGCCGAGCGCGTCGACCACCGCGGCCTGCGCCTCGGGCTCGGGCCGGGTCGCGAGCAGCTCCACCGCGCGCGTGCGCACCTCGATCGCCGGGTGCCGCACGAGCGCCACGAACCCGCTCACGACCGCGGCCGCGACCCCCTCCACCGCCGCCTCCACCTGCCGCTTCAGCTCCGGGGCGAGCTCCGCGCGCGCCTCCGTGAACGGCGCGAGCCCGAGCGCCGCCCCGCCCCCGGCGGCGCCGCGTTCGCCGCCCGCCTCGCCGGGCACGCCCACGCCGCGCGACAGGATCGCGTCCGCCACGACAAGCGCCCGCTCCGGCGACGTCGCGACCGCGGCGACCGCAGCCTTCTGGAGCGCCGGGCCGAGCGCCACGAGCGCCGCCGCGCGGTCCTCCGGGCCGGGCGGATCCGGATCGAGCCCCGCGAGCACGTCCTTCACCGTCAGCGCCCCGTCCGGTACGGGCAGCGGCTCGCGCGCGCGCGGGTACTCCCGCCGCGTGAGCGCGACCGCCGCCGACACCGCGGCGGCGCGCAGCCCCTCGTCCGACGAGAACGCGCCGGCCGCGATCGCCTGGGCGGCCCCCGCCGAGGCGGACGCGTCGGCCTCGCCGGGGCCGCCGCCGCCCTTCGAGGCGCCGCCGCCGCCGAGCCGCGCGAGCGTGATCAGCGCCGCGCGGCGGAGCTCCGGCTCGCTGGAGTCGGCGAGCGACATGAACAGCGCGGGCCCCTCGCCGCCGCCCCCGAGCTCGCCCAGCGCGCGGACCGCGGCCGCGCGCGGCATGGAGCCGGCCTCGGGCGCCCGCGCGACCGCGGACAGCGCCGCCGCGTGCTTCCGGTCGTGCGTCAGCCCGAGGCCGATCGCCGCGATGGCCCGCACCTCCGGCGCCGGCGACGACAGGAGCCGCGCGAGCAGCGCCTCCGCCTTCGCCGCCGCGGGCCGGCCGCCGCCCGCCGCGAGCCGGGCCACGCCCCAGGTGGCCGCGACCGCGACCGCGTCGTTCGGCAGCACGCTCGCGGCCGCGTCCCTCGGCGCGAGCATCTGCTCGTAGCGCTGCAGCATCGCCGGGTCGCGCAGCGCGCCGCACGCGATCATCGCGCGGGCGCGCAGGCCCTTGTCCGCCTGCCCGATCGCGAAGTTGTAGAGCGCCGGCCCGGCGCTCTTGTTCTCGACGTAGGCCAGCACCTCGATCGCGATCTTCTGCTGCGATTCCTTCTCGTCGGCGAGCGCGTCGAGCAGCGGCTTCACCGCGCGCGCGCCGATCTTCGCGAGCTCGGCGCGCGCGGGCGCGCTCGCCGCGCGGTCCTCGGCGCGGACCTTCTGCATCAGGGGGAAGGTCATCGCCCCGTACAGCTCCACGAGCAGCCGCCGGTAGAGCGGCCTCTGCGGGTTGCCGACCGCGACCGGCAGGAGCTCGCGCTCGAGCACCTCGAGCGAGCTCCTGCCGAGGTTCACCTGCATCGACATCCGCGCCGCGCGCGCGACGAGCTCCTCGTCGTTCGACGCCCGCACCACCCGCCGGAAGAGCCGGTCGGCCTCGTCGGCCTGCCCCGCGGTGAGCAGCAGCTCGGCCAGGTCGAAGTAGACGGGGAACAGCCGGTCGTTCTTCGCGAGCGCCTGCCGGTACTCGGCGATGGCGCGCGGGAAATCCTGCCGCCTCCGGTACATGTCGCCGAGCTTCTGGTGACCGCCCGCGTCCTCGGGCGACAGCTCGACCGCGCGCGCGGCGTACCGGATCGCGTCGTCGTCGCGGTAGAGCTCCGCGGCGTACTGCGCCATGCGCTGGTAGAACTCGCGGGCCCGCTTCGGGTTCACCTCGACGAGCTTGCCCAGCACGTCGATGGCGCCGAGGAGGTTCTGCTGGAGCACGAGCACGCGCTCCAGCGCGAGGAGCGAGTCCTCGTCGCCCGGCGCGGCCTGGACGAGCCTCCGGAGCGTGGCCTCGGCGTCGGGCAGCCGGTGCAGCTTGCGCTGCACCTCGGCGAGCAGCCGCCCCGCCTCCAGGTCGGGCGGGGTCGCGTTGAAGCGCGCGCCGAGCGGCCCGACGCGGCTCGGCAGCTCGTGGGTGAGCGACCAGAGGCTGACGATGTGGGTGCGCGCCTCGCGCGCGAGCAGCTTGTCGTTGCCCGCGCCGGCGAGCAGCTGCTCCCAGAGCCCGCGCGCCTCCGCGTAGCGCGGCGCGGCGTTGCCGAGCGAGCTCGCGGTGCGCTCCAGCGCGATCGCCAGCGCCTTCTTGTAGCGGGCGTTCGCGGGCTCGAGCTGCGCGGCCTCCCGGAGCGCGGCGAGCGCCTCGGCCGCCATGTCGTGGTCGAGGTACACCTCGCCGAGGGTGGCCGCGGCGCGCGCCCGGCTCGGCACGACCTGCTTGATGCGCGCCCAGGTCTCCAGCGCCTTCTTCTTGTCGCCCGCCTGGAAGTACCGATCGCCCAGGTCGACGAGGTGGCTCGGATCGCCGCCCGCGGCCCCGGCGAGCCGCTGGAGCACCTTGAGGGCACGGTCCTTCTCCTCGACCCGCTCGTAGAAGTCGGCGACGGCCGCGAGCGTCTCGGGCTCGTCCGCGACGCGCCCCTCGAGCTGGGTGAGCAGCGCGAGCGCCTTGGGCCGATCGCCCCGCTGGATGAGCGTCTCGCACAGCTCGAACACGAAGTCGGCGTTGTTCGGGGCCGCCTTGATCAGGAGCTCGTACTCGCGGATCGCGGTGTCGAGCTCGCCGGCGGTCTGGAGCAGGTGGACGAGCCGGAGCCGCGTGTCGATGTGCTTGCCGTCGAGCGCGAGCGCCCTCCTGTAGATCGCGATCGCCTTGTCGACGTCGCCGGTCTCCTCGTACAGCGCGCCCAGGGTCGAGAGCCGCTGGAAGTCCTGCCCCTTCTCGGCCTCGAGGAGGGTGATGAGCTCCGCGAGCTTCCCCTCGGCGCGGAACGCGTCGGTCAGGATGAGGAGGATCTCGGCCCGCACCCCCGCCGCGTTGCCGGCGATGGCGAGCGCCCGCTTCAGCACGGCGAGCGCCTCGTCCATCTTCTTCTGCCTGGCGAGCGCCTGCCCGAGGTCGCGCAGCGCCGGCGCGAGCGCCCGGTTGTCGCCGGTCGCGGCCTTCACGAGCTCGCGGAACTCGGCCTCGGCGCGCGCGTGATGCCCGCGCGCGGAGAGCTCGCGCCCGAGCTCCGCCTTCACGAAGAGCGAGCCCTGCGCGTTCTTCATGAGCGCGTCGTGCTGCGCCTTCGCCGCGTCGAAGTCCGAGAGGTCGAGGCAGAGCGCGAGCAGCGTGCGCCGGGTCTGCTCGACGTCCGCGGTGACCTTGAGCAGCGGCAGCGCCTTCTCGTAGTGCGCCCGCGCGCGGGCCTTGTCGCCGCGGTCCGCCTCGAGCTGGGCGAGCGCCATCATCGCCGCCGGGTCCGCCGGCCGGTCCGCGATGGCGGCCTCGTACGTCTTGATGGCGTCGTCGTAGCGCCCGTCCTGCTTGTAGATGCCGGCGAGCACCACCTTGGCGGCCCAGGCGCCTTCGCCGGGCTGCGCGGCGCGGCGCTCGAACTCCTCGACGAGCTTCTTCAGGTTCCCGTCGCGCTCGCGGTAGAGCTGGGCGAGGCGCTGGAGCGGGAAGGGCGCGCTCGGCTGGCTCATGACGATGGCCGTGTAGCGAGCGATCAGCGCGTCGCTCGACGGCCCGCCGCGCTTCGCGTCGCCGCTCTCGCCTGCCTCGGGCTTCACCTGCGGCCGCGGTCCGGGCTGCGGCCGCGGTCCGGGCTGCGGCCGCGCGGCGGGGCCCGGCTTGCCGCCGCCGGGCTTCGGGGCCTTGGGCCTGGGCCGCTTGCCGCGGCCGGAGGGATCGAAATCCGCGGCCGCGGCGTGCGGGACCGCGAGCGTCGCGGCTGCGGGGATCACGACCGCGAGGCAGCCGGCCAGAACAAGGGATCGCACGGGGGTAGGGTAGACCGGCGGTGCGCGGCGGGCCACGCGGAGCGGCGGCGGCGCCTCCAGGAAGGGGCGCGGTCCAGGCGCCGCGGCGCGCCGGGCGGGTGAGCTCGGCAGGCGCCTCGTGCCGTCCCGGCGGAGCGCTTTACCCGCAGGGCGCGGGCGGAGACAGCCCCGTGCGCGGAGCGGACGAGTACGACACGCCCATCCAGTCCGGCATCTGAACGACGTCTTCAATGACGTGACGCGTTGATTCGGGAATTTCTTGTCTGCCGCCCTCGAGGACAACCTCTTTCTCGTCGTCACGGTGATGTCCTGTCAGGACCCCGCCGGCCGGGAGCCGGACAAGCCCCATCACGGCTTCATCCTGGGCCCTGCCGGCGCCGCGCCCGCGCACGCGCTGGGGCAGCCTTCGACGGAAAGCGCGCCAGGGTGAGGCCGGTCGATGAGGCCCTCTCGGGAGCCGAGGACGGACGCTCGCGGGAATGACCGCTCCGGACACGCGTTGTGGTACGGAGCACAATGTCCTGTACACCTTTCCATCGGCCCGCGACAAACCTTCCCCGGCACCTCGCAACGGTTGCCTTGCTTACAAGATAAATTGCTGCCTGGAAGCGGTACGGTTCTGGCTATCCTCGGCCACTGCGATGGGTTCCGACGCACCGCACTGGCGAGCGCTGCGGCTCCGGAGCCGCCGCGGGGGTACCGCTGATGCGCGCAGGTGACGTCGTCGGCAACCGCTTCGAGATCGAGGGCCACGCGACCACCGGCGGCATGGCGCAGGTCTTCCGCGCCCGCGACCGGCTCACCGGCTCGCCGGTCGCCGTGAAGATCCTCCAGCGCAAGGGCCCTCAGGAGATGCACCGCTTCGTCCGGGAAGCCCAGGCGCTCGCCACGCTCCGTCACCCCGGGATCGTCGGGTACGTCGCCCACGGCACGACCGAGGGCGGCGACCTCTTCCTTGCCATGCAGTGGCTCGCCGGTGAGACGCTCGCCGAGCGCTTCCTCCGCGAGCCGCTCACCGTGACCGAGAGCCTCGCGCTCGGGGCGCGCGTCGCCGCCACGCTCGGCGCCCTCCACCGGCTCGGCATCGTCCACCGCGACCTCAAGCCGAGCAACCTCCTGCTCGTCGGCGGCTCCGTCGACGAGGTGACCCTGCTCGACTTCGGCGTCGCGCGCGTCGCGGAGGCGGGCCAGGAGCTCACCATGCCGGGCGTGATGCTCGGCACCCCCGGCTACATGGCCCCCGAGCAGGCGCGCGGCGAACCCACCATCGACGCCCGCGCCGACGTCTTTGCCCTCGGCTGCGTCCTCTACCGCTGTCTCACCGGCCGGCCCCCGTTCGTCGGCAACGACGGCCTCTCCGTGCTCGTGAAGGTCCTCCTCGAGGATCCGCCGCGGCTCCGGGAGCTCCGCGGCGAGGTGCCCGCCGCGCTCGACGACCTCGTCACCCGCATGCTCGCCAAGGCCCCGCGCGACCGCCCGCGCGACGGCGCGGCCGTGGCCGCCGAGCTCGCGTCGGTCGGCGATGTCGCGCCCGGCTCGCGGCGCGGCCTCCCCTCGCCGATCGGCGGCCCCGCCCCCGAGCTCACGACCGGCGAGCGACGGATGATCTGCCTCCTCCTCGCCCGCGACGGCGCGCTCGACAGCGACGCGACCCGGTCCGAGGGCGAGGACGCGCTCCGGGTGCGCGCGCTCAGCGCCCTGGCCGAGCGCCACCAGGGCCGCCTCGAGATCATCGAGTCGCGCTCCCCCGTCGTCGTGCTGTCCGGCGCCGTCGCGCCGACCGATCTCGCCGCCCGGGGGGCGCGGTGCGCGCTCGCGATGCAGGTGCTGCTCGGCGGCGCGCCGGTCGCGCTGGTCTCGGGGCGCACCGAGCTCACCGCCCGCTCCCCCATCGGCAACCTCATCGATCAGGCCGCCGCGCTCCTCGCCGGCGACGCGGCGCGGCCCGGCGTCGTCCGCATCGACGAGGTCACGGCCGCCCTGCTCGGCGCGCGGTTCGATCTCGGATCGGATCACGCCGGCCACCTCCTGCGCGGCGAGCGCGACGACCTCGAGGTCGTGCCGCGCCTGCTCGGCAAGCCGACCCCGTGCGTGGGCCGCGACCGCGAGCTGTCCCTCCTGGAGGCGACCTTCGTCCAGTGCATCGAGGAGCAGACCCCGTCCGCGGTGCTGGTCACGGCCCCCGCCGGCCTGGGCAAATCGCGCCTGCGCACCGAGCTGCTCCGGCGCCTCCGGTCGCGGGGCGAGCCGATGGAGGTGTGGATCGCGCGCGGCGATCCGATGAGCGCCGGCGCCGCCTTCGGCCTCCTGGCGCAGGTGCTCCGGCGCGCGCTCGGCGTCGCCGACGGCGCGCCGGCCGCGGCGGTGCAGCGCAAGATCCGCGAGCGCGTCGGTGGCCACGGCGCGCACGGCGCCCGCCTCGCGCCGTTCCTCGGCGAGCTCGTGGGCGCGCCCTTCCCGGACGAGGAGAGCGAGGCGCTCCGGGTGGCGCGCCGCAGCTCCGTGCTCATGGGCGATCAGCTGCACCTCGCCTGGGAGGAGTTCCTGCGCGCCGAGTGCGCGGCGCAGCCGGTGCTGCTCGTGCTCGAGGACCTGCACTGGGGCGACCTGCCCACGGTGACCATGATCAACAGCGCCCTCCGCAACCTGCGCGACGCGCCGTTCATGGTGCTGGCGCTCGGCCGGCCCGAGGTGCGCGAGATGTTCCCGAAGCTGTGGGCCGGCCGCGGCGTGCAGGAGATCGAGCTCACGGGGCTCTCGCGCCGCGCCAGCGAGCGGCTCGCGCGCCAGGCGCTCGGCAACGCGGTCACCGACGAGGTCGTCGCCACGCTGGTCGAGCGCGCCGACGGCAACGCCTTCTTCCTGGAAGAGCAGATCCGCGCCGCGGCCGAGGGGCGAGGCGCCGCGCTGCCGGAGACGGTACTGGCGATGGTGCAGGCGCGGCTCGAGGCGCTCGACCCCGAGGCGCGGCGTGTGCTCAGGGCGGCGAGCGTCTTCGGCCAGAGCTTCCGGCCCGCCGGCGTGGCCGCGCTGCTCGGCGGCGCCGACGCCGAGGTGGCGGACCGGCTCGCCGAGCTCGTCGAGCGCGAGGTGATCGTCCCGAGGCGGCAGCCGGGTCGGGGCGGCGCGCGCGGCGAGGGCCTCTTCTCCGCCGGCTCTTCCTCCCCGCCGCGCGCGGTGCTCGGTGACGGGCCCGAGCGCGGCGCGTCGCCGGCGGGCGAGGCCGCAGCGCTCGATGTCGGCGAGGCGGGCACGACCGAGCCCGAGCACAGCTTCCGGCACGGCCTCGTGCGCGAGGCGGCGTACGGGGCGCTGACCGACTACGACCGGCAGCTCGGCCACCGGCTGGCGGGCGAGTGGCTGGAAGGGGAGGGGAAGGGCGACGCGGCGGAGCTCGCGGAGCACTTCGAGCGCGGCGCCGAGCCGGGGCGAGCGGCGGCGTGGTACCGGCGCGCGGCGGAGCAGGCCCTGCGCGGCAACGACCTCCTCGCCGCGATCCGCCACGCCGAGCGCGGCCGCGCGTGCGGCGCCGCCGGGGCGGAGGCGGGCGGGCTGCTCCTTGTCGAGTCGGAGGCCCGCGTGTGGCGCGGCGATTTCGCCCTGGCCGAGCAGCGCGCGCTCGAGGCGATCACGCTGTTCGAGCCGGGCTCGCCGTCCTGGTACTCCGCCGTGACCGACGTGGTGATGTCCGCCGGCAAGCAGGGGGCCCTCGATCGCGTCGAGTCCTGGGTGGCGACGGCGCGGGGCGCGTCGCCCCGCGAGGGCGCGCTGACCCGGCGGGACATCTCGCTCGTCGAGGGGGCCCTCTGGCTCGTCTTCGGCGGCCGCTACGCCGCCGCGGACGGGATCATCGCCGCGCTCGAGCGCAGCGAGGGGGAGGGCCGAGCGCTCGACGTCGAGGTGCTCGCCAGGCTCTACGAGGCGCGCGCCATCCGCGCGATGACCTCCGGCGACCCCGGGGCGTGCCTGGAGGGCATCGAGGCGGCGCTCGCGGTGTTCGAGCGGAGCGGCGACCGGCGCAACGCCTGCTCGCTGCGGGTGAACCTGGGCGCCATCACCATGGAGCTCGGCGATTACGAGGGGGCCGAGGTCGCGCTGCGCGCCGCGCTGCGCGCCGCGGAGCAGATGGAGCTCACGGATCTGGCCGCGTTCGCCCGCAGCAACCTCGGCAACGTGATGATCGCCCGCGGCGATCTCGACGAGGCGCGGCGGGTCGAGGCGGAGGCGATCGCGACGTTCCAGCGGCTGGGCGATCCGCGGGCCGAGGGGGTCGCCCGCGCCTACCTGGCGAAGGCGGCGCTGCTCGGCGGCGACCTCGCCGCCGCGGAGGCCGAGGCTCGCGCGGCCGCGGAGCTCCTGCAGAGCGCGCCGCCGCTGCGCGCCGCGGCGTGGGCCCTCTCCGCGCGCGTGCTGCTCCGGAGGGGCCGCGCCGACGAGGCGCTCGCGCTGTCCGGCGAGGCGCTCTCCCTCCTGGAGTCGCTCGGCGCGGTCGAGGAGGGAGAGTCGCTGATCCGGCTCGTCCGGGCCGAGGCCCTCTTCGCGAGCGGCAGGCACGATGAAGCGAGCGCCGCGATCGCGCGGGCGCGCCACAGCGTGCTCTCCCGCGCGGGGCAGATCTCGAATCCTCGCTACCGGGCTCAGTTCCTCTCGTCGCTCGACAACGACGAGACGCTCGCGCTCGCGGCGCGGTGGCTCGGCGACAGCGATGCTTCGTGACGTTGCGATCCGCCGTACGTAGGACTCCCTGCCATCGGCTCTCCCGGAGTCCGCGCGTCGCCCACGAGCACGCCAGATCGACCGCTCTCTCGCTGTTTTCGCGAGCTCACCGCAGGCGCAGAATTTTAAGTTTTCTCCTGAAAACGCGTTGAGGAAATTCCTGATTCGTGTTTCATTGATGTTGAGGGGGCTATGCGAAATCGTATCGTACTCGCGATCTCGTTCCTGGGCCTGGTGAGTGCCTGCTTGCCGGCCTGTATCCATGAAGCCGATCCTGTCGAGGAGGACAGCGAGACGGCGGCGCAAGCGGTGTTCACGCGGAACGCGTTCACGAATAACGCGCTCACGGCGAGCGCGCTCACGACGGACAGGCTCGCTACGGGGGCGCTCACGGGCAACCCGCTGACGAGCGCCGCGATCGCGCGCAGCACGGATGTCATGAGCGCGCTCCGGGATCCCCTGGCCCGCGAGTTCCTGACCTATGTGGCGGGCTGCGCGCTCCCTGCGGGGCAGTCCGTGGAGGTCTCGCTGGACGGCGAGACTCACGTGTTCGACGGGGACGTCGGCCTTTCGCCCGAGTGGGGCAGGGCGGACGGGCACTGCAACGCACGATGTCAGGGCTGGGTGTCGGCCTGCATGCTGGCCAGGGTCAACCACCTCGGGGAGAGCCTCCCCATCTCGATGCGTGGCCAGAACAAGGCCCTTGACGCGGATCCCGCCGAGCGGGAGTCCTTCCCTCACCGGGAGGGGGCCTACTTCGGCGATCTCTTCGCGCCGGAGCAGCTCCGGTTCGCGTGCAGGTCGCCCGGGGCGACGCTCATCCGCCGCGTGTGCGGCGGGACGGGCGTGGACACGCAGGGCTGCGTCGTCGACGTCCTCGGCGGGTGCGACGCGCATTGCGGCTCGCCGGCGTCGGACGGCAGCTTTCGGAACTGCGCCGGCGGGGGCCACAAGATGCCGACGACGGTGACGATCTACCGGCAGTAGCTGCGCGCGCCGGTCCCTGACCGCCTGAACGAGGACGAGGCCTGGCCAGCGCGGCATTCACGCCGTGATCCACGGGCATCGTCGTCTCTCTCCGGCCTCGGCCCGGCCTCTTTGCGGCGGGCGTCTCTCCCGCGACGGCTCCCCGCTTTCGTACTAGAGTCGCGCCGTCATGAACCGAAGGCCGCCCGCCCTGCTCGCCTGTCTGCTCCTCGCCGCCTGCGCCTCCCCGGAACCCCGGCCCAAGGAGCCCCTCGGCCAGATCCCCGAGGCGACGACCACGGCGAAGCCCGAGTGGCTCCCGTTCCGCATCCGCGCCGGCAAGAGCGTCGCCGCCGACCCGCGCGAGAAGCACCTCGCCGACCTCCGGCAGCTCACCTTCGGCGGTGAGAACGCCGAGGCCTACTGGTCGCCCGACGGCAGGAAGCTCATTTTCCAGTCGACCCGCGACGGCAACAAGTGCGATCAGCAGTATATCATCGACCTGGAGAGCGGCGAGATCCGCCGGGTCTCGAACGGCCAGGGCAAGACGACCTGCGGCTATTTCCTCTTCCCGGCGCCCCCGGCCCCGGCGCAGCCGCGCGTCCTCTTCGCCTCGACGCACGCCGCCGGCGAGGCGTGCCCGCCGAAGCCCGACCACTCGCAGGGGTACGTGTGGCCGCTCGACGAGTTCGACATCTACACCGCGAACGCCGACGGCTCGGATCTCCGCCCCCTCATCCAGGGCAAGGGCTATGACGCCGAGGCGACCGTCGCGTTCGACGGCTCGCGCCTCGTGTTCACGAGCACGCGCGACGGGGACATCGAGCTCTACACCGCGAAGCTCGACGGCTCCGATGTCCAGCGCATCACGAGCACGCCTGGCTACGACGGCGGCGCCTTCTTCTCGCCCGATTCGACAAAGCTGCTCTGGCGGGCGAGCCGCCCGACCGGCGCGGCGCTCGACGACTACCGCGCGCTGCTCGCCAAGGGGCTCGTGCGCCCCAGCGCGCTCGAGATCTTCGTCGCGAGCGCCGACGGGCAGAACCCGCGCGCGGTGACGAGGAACGGCCGCGCCAACTTCGCGCCCTACTTCCTGCCGGACTCGCGGCGGCTCCTCTTCGCCTCGGATTTCAGCACCCCGCTGGGCGCCCGGGGCATCCCGAACTTCGACCTCTACCTTGTCGACTCCGAGGCGCCCCCGGGGCCGGACGGCGTGCCGCCCGTCGAGCGCGTGACGTTCTACGACGGCTTCGACAGCTTCCCGATGTTCTCGCCGACCGGCGAGCACGTCGTCTTCGCCTCGAACCGGTACGGCGCGAAGCCCGGCGAGACCAACCTGTTCGCGGCCCGCTGGGTCGAATGACCGCGCCGCCGTCGCGGACCCGCGCGCCGATCGCCCTGGCGTCGGCGTGCGCGCTCGCGGGCTGCTCCAGCGCCCCCGCGCAGCCGGCCCGCCCCGCCGCGGCCGCCCCCCCCTCGGCGGACATCGCGGGCGCGGCCTACGCCTCGCCGGCGCGCTGGAGCTATCACCCGGCGCCGCCCGAGGCCGCGGTCGCGTGGGCGCCGTTCGCCGGCTCCGGCTGCGTCGTCGTGGCCCAGGGCGGCCAGCGCTGGACGGTGACGCCCGATCCCCGCGCGTCCGCGCCGCCGCCGGGCGCCGGCGCGCAGCCCGGCCGCTGCGCGGGGCAGGGCAGGACCAGCGCCTCGCCCGCGCCCGAGGAGCTCACCGCCATCGTGCGGCGCTCGCCGGCCTCCTGGGTGTTCGTCGGCGCGAGCGGGGCGATCTACGAGGCCTCCTCGCCGCTCGGCCAGTTCACGCGTGCGCTGTCGCCGCCGGAGCCGCTCGCGCAGCTCGCGGGCGCCGGCGGCTCGCTGATCGGGGTGACCCGGGGCGGCGGCGTGCTCCGGTGGCGCGAGGAGCTCGGGTGGAAGCCGGTCCTGCTCGACGGCGCCGCGGCGCAGACCGGGGCTCTGCCGCGCGCCTTCGGCGTCGCCATGGCCGACGGCGGCCGCGCGCTCGCGCTCGCGCTGCCCGAGGCGCTCTTCGCGAGCGAGGACGGCGGGGCCACCTGGGCGCGCGCGCCGCTCCCGACGATGGGCCTCTCGCGGGTCGGCGTCCTCGGCGGCGAGCTCCTCGCCGAGGGGCTCCTCGCGTCGGCGACCTGGGACCCGCGGCGGGCGCCGGCGTTCTCGCGCAGCGCGGCGACGCTCCCGCGCGCCGACGTCGAGCTCGCCATCGCGGCCCCGCGCGCCCCGTCCGCCTCGTCGGTGGGGTTCGGGCGGGCGGCGATCACCGGCGACCGCTACGTCGAGGCGGTGCGCCCGGACGACGCCGGCGCGCCGTGGCTCCTCGCGAGCGGCCCCATCGACGGCCCGCTCAAGGAAGCGCCCCTGCCGGGCACGGGCGAGTGCGGGAGCATCAAGCTCGGCGCGAGCGGCCGGCGCATCGTCGCGGTGTGCTCCGAGCCGGACGGCGACCGCATCGTGGCGCGGGTGCTCCGCAGCGAGGACGGCGGCGGCGCGTGGTCGCCGGCCGCCACGCTGGAGACGCCCGACATCGACCTGGTCGGCGTCGCGGTGGCGCCCGAGGGCGCGGCGCTCCTGACCGGCGTCTGCAAGCCGAGCGACGGCGCGGACAGCTGCAAGCCGACCGCGCCGCTGCTCCTGACCCGCGAGGGCGCCGGCGACGAGCGCGACGCGGTGGCCCTCGCGGCGGCCCCCACGCTCGGCACCCCCGCCGTGCTGCCCGCGTTCTCGGCGGACGGGCGCTCCGCCTACTTCCTCGGTTACCGCGGCAAGGACGATCGCCTCGCGCTGTTCGTCTCGCACGACGGCGGCGAGACCTTCGCGCCGCGCTCGCTCGACACGACCGCCGCGGCGTCGCCGGCGCCCCGGGGAGACGGCGCCGAGGACGAGGAGGAGGACGCCGAGGGCGGGCCGGGCGACCGCCCGTCGCCCGAGGGGCTCGAGATCGTCGAGGAGAGCGCGCTGCGCCCCGCGGACGACGGTACCGTCGGCTTGCTGCTCTCGGAGCGCGGCTCGCTCACGTACCTGACCGCCGACGACGACGGCCGGGTGCTCACGGTGGCGGCCACGCCGACGGAGGCCGCGGCGCTCGCCGGCTTCGGGCGGCGCGTGGTCGCGCTGGCGGCGCGGTCGTCGCGCGCTGGCGGCGAGGACGTCGCGGCGCTCTGGGAGTCGCTCGACGGCGGCATGACCTGGGCGGAGCTCCCGGAGATTCCTGCGCTCTCGCGCGAGCTCTCCCAGGCCCCGATCGCCTGCGGCGCGAGCGGCTGCCTCTTCGGCGACGTCGCGACCCGCGTCGGCTGGGGCGGCCAGGCCGAGGGCGCGCCGCCGCGCGCGCCTGAGCCTGCGCCGCGCGCCCAGGCTGCCCAGCCTGCCGTGCGCGCGCCCATCGTCTGCGAGACGCTGCCGTCCTCGAAGTGGACGCGCATCGACCACGTCGACTCGAGCGGCCTCGGCCTGCCCGACGGCGACGAGCTCCTGCGCGGCCGGTCGGTCTGGTCGTTGCTCACGCGCGCCCCGAGCGGCGCCATCGACGTCGTCTCCGCGGTGCTCCCCGAGTCCGGCGCCGGCGAGGCGCGCGTCATCACGCGACCGCTGTTCCCCGCGGTGCCGGCGGGGGCCGGGCGAGCGCGGGTGGCGACCAACCTCACCCTGCAGATGGAGGGCTACGCCGCGGCGCGCGTGCGGATCCCCGGCGGCGCGGCGAAGCCCGGCGCGCCGATGCGCAACGTCGAGGTCGCCTGGGAGAACTGGATGGACGGCACCTCGGGTCGCGGCGTGATCCCCGACGCCGGCCCGTTCGAGCTCGGCGACGTGAAGGTCGCTCCGGACGCCGCGCGCCAGCCGCAGACGGGCGCACGCCCTCAGCCCGGCCCTCGAGGCGCGGCCCCGCGCCGCGCGCCCGCGCCGCCTCCCGAGGATTTCTTCGATCCCGCGCTCCTGTCGGTCTCGCTGGGCGGGCTCTTCGTCCGCCCGCACTCCGGCAGCGCGCACTCGGCGCTCACGTTCTTCTACGAGCGGTCCGGCAAGCTCCAGCGCTTCGACTTCCCGTCCTGGCCCGCGTCGGGCCTCCACGGCAGCCTCGACGTGCGTGCCGACGCCGTCTTCGCGGACGGCCGGCCCGTCGGCGTGGGGATGGTCCGGCAGGCGTCGAGCGGCCCGGTGACGGGGATGCTGCTCGCTCACCGCCCGGCCCCGGCGCCCTCTGCCGGCGCGTCCATCTCACCGGGTCCAGGCGCCGCGTGGGCGATCGACGCCGTGACCGTCGCGCCTCCCGCGGGCCGCGATCGGGTCGTGCACACCGACTGGACCTATGCTGGCAAGTCGATCGGCGTCACGACGCTGGTCGCCGATCCAGGGCATGCGATCGCCTGGGCCGTCTTCCAGCCCTTCCGCGGAGACGGAACGCTCGGCCCTGCGCAGCCGTTGCCGACGCCGTTCGATCTCGGCGACGTGCCGCGCCCGTGCTCCGCCGCCGATCGCGCGGCGACCGCGCGCCACGAGGCGCCGCTTTTCCTCGGCAGCGAGGCCCTGTTCCCGGGCACGCGCCACCCCGTCGTCGTCACCGACGCCGCTGGCCCCTCCGGCGCGCCCGAGGTGATGGTGCTCCTGACCGCCTCCACGGTGCTCCACGGCGCGCCGGCCGCGCCGTGCGTCGCCGGCTGGGACGCGCGGGCGATCGGGCGGGCTCCCCTGTCCGCGATCCTCCCCGGCGATCTCGCGCAGTCGTGGCTGTTCCGGGCCGCGGCGAACTCGTCGGGCGCGAGCGGTACGGCCGTCGAGCTCCGCCCGATGGCCTGCCGCTTCGATCCAGGCGCGAAGGTCCCGGAGGCGGTATGGAGCGAGCCGGCCACGGCGCGCCCCGAGCGCTGAGCGCTCGCCCAAAAAAGGATGAATGAAACGAAGCCGATGGTGCGATGAAACGATCCCGGATCCTGGCTTGCGGTAACCTTATAGCGGCTCGCGTCTGCGCTTCGGCGCTTGCGTTGGCGGTCTCTGCGGCGATAGCCTGGCCTGCCTGAAAGGGAGGCGGCATGCTCCGGAAGCGACGGCGGTTCGAGCTCAGGAAGACGCTGTTCCTGCTTCCGAACCTGATCACGCTCTCATCGATATTCTGCGGCTTCGACTCGATCCGGCGCTCGGCGACCGCGCAGTCGGAGGATGACTTCTACCGCGCCGCCCTGCTGATCGTCTTCGCGATGTTCTTCGACACCCTCGACGGGCGTGTCGCGCGGATGACGAAGACCCAGAGCGCCTTCGGCCTGCAGATCGACTCGCTGGCCGATATCGTTTCGTTCGGCGTGGCGCCGTCGATGCTCGTGTACCAGTGGACGCTGCACCGCTTCGATCTCGCGGGGCTGCTCGTGTCGTTCATCTTCACGGCGTGCGGCGCGGTCCGGCTGGCGCGCTTCAACGTCCTTTCCATGGGCGAGGCGGGCAAGCCCGCGAAGCCCTCGAAGTACATCGTCGGCCTGCCGATCCCGGGCGCGGCGGGGATCCTGGTCTCGATCGTGGTGGCGAACCACGCGGCCGCCGGCGAGATCGGCGGCGAGCGCTACGCCTCGGCGATCCTCGTGACAACGACGATCCTGTCGCTGCTGATGGTCTCGACGATCCGGTTCCGCTCGTTCAAGGATCTCCGGCTCAACGTCCGGACGGTGCTCTTCGTCGCGTTCGCGGTCGGGTCGAGCGCGGTGATCTCGACGCAGCTGCAGCCTGCGTTCGTGCTCGTGTGGCTGCTCGGCTTCTACGTGCTGCTCGGGATCTTCGAGTCGCTCTGGCACCTGCCGGCGCGCCTCCGCGGCCTGCCGCGGGACTCGGTGCCTCCGCCCAGGGTGCCCCCTCCGGCCTGACGCGTGCCTGGCCCGGGGCCATCCCTTGCCGCCAGCGTCGCGGTCCAACCGCTCGGGCCTGTTTTTGGGTAGACTGCGCGCGATGATGAAGAACCGCGTGTTCTTTCCGCAGGCCGCGCTCGACGACTGGATCGCGAGCGACCGCGTCGATCTGAACAACGACGAGCTTCTGATCAAGACCGAGGGCCGCCGCTACAAGATCATCGAGGCGATCCGCGTCCTCCGCGAGGTGACGGGCTCGGCGGACATCCACGAGGTCCTCGGCAGGGTCAAGACGCGCGCGTTCCTGCGGGAGCTCGGCGCGGAGATCCTCGAGGGGTCCATGATCATCGGCGACAACGCCTACGACGTGATCCCGGGGTTCGTCGGCGCGCCGGTGGGCACGTTCGCCGAGCACCGCAAGGCCGCGACGGCGTCGATCGCGACGAACAGCAGCCTGACGAGCGACGAAGAGCTCCTCGCCGCGTTCCTGACGAGCGAGATGTAGCGACACCGCATCACGTCGCATCGGCGCCTCGGTCGGCGGCGCATCGATGTCCCTGAACGGGGCGCACCGGACGCAGCGGCGCGCCGGCGGTCGGGGGCTCCCGTCCGTGCATGAACCGGCTCTGCCGCGCATCGGGTCGGCTCCGACGAGAGTACGCCTCCGCCTTCGAGGCCGGCGGGCCATCCCCGGTGAGGCACGCTATAACGGGGGCCATGCCCGAGGTCATCTCCGGGATCAGCTTTGCGCTCGCGCTGCTGTTCTACGGTGCCGCCAGCGCCCTGTTCTTCTTCGACGTCGCCCGGAGCCGCACGCGGCTCCCCTCCGCGGGCGACCTCTCGGGCTTCCTTGGCGCGGCGGGGCACGTCCACGACGCCACCGCGCGGCCGAGCTCTGCTGTCGCCGCGCCCACCTCGCGGCATGCGCCCCTGCTGCTCGGCCTCGGCGCCCTCGGACACGCGACCTACGTCACGATCGCCAGCTTCGTCGCGCGCGTCTGCCCGGTCCAATCGGTTCACTTCATGCTTTCGGTCGCGTCGCTCCTCGCGATCGCCGTTTATCTCATCGCCCGCCGTCGCTTCCGCATCGACGCGCTCGGCCTCCTCATCGGGCCGCTCGGGCTCGCCTTCCTGCTCGGCACCTTCTTCCTCGGCAAGCCGCACCCCGAGCCGAAGCTCAGCCCGCTGTTCATCGCGGCCCACGTCATGGCGAACCTGCTCGGGATCGCCCTCTTCCTCCTCGCCGGCGCCTCCGCCGCGCTCTATCTCGTCCAGGAGAAGCGGCTCAAGCGGAAGCGGCACGTCGAGCGCATGGGCAGCCTCCCGCCGCTCGACACCCTCGATCGCGCCGTCCACCGCTTCCTGAGCGCCGGTTTCCCCTTGCTGACGCTCGGCATCGTCACGGGGACGTACTGGGCGCACCAGCTCGAGCTGGGCAACACCGACGAGGTGATGCGCGCCATCTTCGGCTACGCCACGTGGCTCCTCATCGCGCTCGTGCTGCTCCTGCGCGCCGCCGCGGGCTGGCGCGGCCGCCGCGCGGCGTACGGCACCATCGCGGGGCTCGCCTGCGCCGCGGCGGTGCTCATCATCTATCTCGTCCGCCCCGCCGCGGGGCTCGGAGGCTAGCGCCGGTGATCTTCGTCGGGCTCTCCCACAAGAGCGCGCCCATCGAGGTGCGCGAGCGGCTCGCGATCGGGCGGGACCAGCTCCCCGAGGTGCTCGCGCGCCTCACCGCGCACCCCGCCATCGGGGAGGCGCTCGTGCTCTCCACCTGCAACCGCGTCGAGGTCTACGCCTCACCGCGGCAGCGAGCGCCCGCGCTGCCCCGCCCCGGCAGCGCCTCGCCGCCGCCCGGCGACGAGCTCCCGCTCCAGAACGAGGCGCTCCGCGCCGCCGTGGCGGTGCTCGTCGGCCTCGGCGGCGATGGCGTCCGCGGCCACCTCGCCGGCCGCGTCGGCAGCGACGCCGTCCTCCACCTCTTCCGCGTCGCCGCCTCGCTCGACTCGATGGTCGTCGGCGAGCCGCAGATCCTCGGGCAGATGAAGGAGGCCATCGAGATCGCCCGCGGGGCGAGGACCCTCGGCGTCAAGCTCGGCCGCGCGGCCCACCGGGCGATCAAGGTCGGCAAGCGCGTGCGCACCGAGACGGCGATCGGCGCGGGCCAGGTCTCGGTCTCCAGCGTCGCGATCGACCTCGCCCGCCAGATCTTCGCGGAGCTCGCCGGCCGCACGGCGCTGCTCATCGGCGCCGGCGAGATGGCCGAGGCCGCCTCGAAGCTCCTCGTCCGCGCCGGCGCCCGCCTCGTCGTGGTCAACCGGAGCCTGGATCGCGCGGCCGCGCTCGCGCGCGAGGTCGGCGGCGAGCCCCGCCCCTGGGCCGAGCTCGAGCGCGCCGTCGTCGACGCCGACATCGTGATCTCGTCGACCTCGAGCCCGAGCTACGTGGTCTCGCTCGACCTCGTCCGCCGGGCCCGCAAGGCCAGGAGGGGCAGGAGCCTGTTCCTCATCGACATCGCGGTCCCGCGCGACATCGACCCTGCCGTCAACAAGCTCGACAACGTCTATCTCTACGACGTCGACGACCTCTCGCAGATCGTGGCGCAGTCCGTCGAGGGGCGCGCCGCCGAGGCGGCGCGGGCCGAGGCGATCGTCGCGGACGAGGCGCACGCCTTCGAGGCGTGGACGCTCGAGCGCGCCCTGACGCCCACGATCGTGGGCTTGCGGGCCCGCACCCGCTCCATCCTCGTGGCCGAGGTCGAGCGCAGCCTCGCCGGCAAGCTCCGTCACCTCGGCCCGGCCGAGCGTCATGCCCTCGCGCTGATGGTCGACGCCGCCACGAACAAGCTGCTCCACGTGCCCACCACCCGCCTCCGCGCGATGGCCAGCGATCCCCGCGTCGCGGAGCACGTCGACTCGCTCCGCGAGCTGTTCGACATCGACGGCGCGCCGGCCGACTGCGGCGCCGCGGCGCTCGCCGAGGGGGAGCTCCGCGGCGCCGCGGACAGCCCTCACACGCCGCGGTCTGCCCGCGGCGCAGCGCCGCCCGTCTCCGGCGCTCGCAACGGCGCATCGCCCCGGCAGGCCGAGCCGTGCCCTCTGGCCGCGGAGGACAACGGCCTCTACGCCCGGCAGCCCGGCGCGCGCCCCCAGGCCGCCGAGGCCGGCGTCATGGCCGTGGCGAATCCAGCCGCGGCCGTGCGCGCAGCTGGGTTAAAGGGAGCGTGACCCCATGGAGCTCACCCTCGCCACGCGCCGCTCGGCGCTCGCCCTCGCCCAGTCCCGCGCCTTCGCTCGTTCCCTCGAGGCGGCGGTGCCCGATCTCACCCTCCGCGAGCTCGAGGTGGTGACCTCGGGCGACAAGACGCAGGATCGCTCGCTCCAGGACATCGGCGGCAAGGGGTTGTTCATCAAGGAGCTCGAGGAGGCGCTGCTCGACCGGCGCGCCGATTTCGCGGTCCACTCGATCAAGGACGTCCCCGCCGAGATCGCCCCGGCGCTCTGCCTCGCCTGCATCCCCGCGCGGGAGGATCCTCGCGACGTGCTCGTCACCCGGAGCGGCGCGCCGCTCGCGGAGCTGCCGGCGGGCGCCCGGGTCGGCACCTCGAGCCTCCGCCGGGCGGTCGCGCTGCGCGAGGCGCGCCCGGATCTCGTGATCGAGCCGGTCCGCGGCAACGTCGACACCCGCCTCCGCAAGGTGTTCGACGGATCGTTCGACGCCGTGGTGCTGGCGCTCGCCGGCCTGAAGCGGCTCGGCATCGAGGGCCGCGCCACCGAGGTCCTGTCGCCCGAGGTGTCGCTGCCGGCGATCGGCCAGGGGGCGCTCGGCATCGAGTGCCGCGCGGAGGACGCCGGCGTGCGCGACGTCCTGGCGGCGCTCGCGGATCGCGAGACCACCGTCTGCGTCACGGCGGAGCGAGCCGTGATGGCGGCCGTGGAAGGCAGCTGCCGGACGCCCGTGGCCGCCTACGCCGTGCGGGACGGCGACGCGCTCTGGCTGCGGGCGTTCCTCGCCGAGCCCGACGGCTCCCGGCTGCGGCGGGCGGAGCGGCGCCTTGCGTGGCCCGGAGACGCCCGCGAAGCCGCGCGCCTCGGAGAGGATCTCGGGGTGGAGCTCAAGCAAGGCTGAGGCGCACAGCGCGACGCGGCCGAGCCAGCAGTCGATCACGAGGGCTCGCACCCCACCGCGATGAACGGTCAAGCCTGGGCGCCGGCGCCTCGGCTGGCGATGCATCCGGGCGAGCCGTCGGCCCGCGCTCCGCGCGCCGCCGCGTCCGCGCGAGCGTTCGCCCCGCGCTTCCCACGCCGGCGCGCCCGTGCGAGACCGGGCCTGCCGGCGGTCTCCCGCCGCCCAGCGCTCATGCCGGGCTACGTCGCCCTCGTCCTCCACGCCCACCTGCCGTACGTGCGCCACCCCGAGCACGCCCGCTCGCTGGAGGAGCGCTGGTTCTTCGAGGCGCTCTGGGAGTGCTACCTCCCCTTGCTCGGCGTCCTCGATCGCCTCGCGGCCGATCGCGTCGTCGCCCCGCTGACCCTCTCCGTCTCGCCGTCGCTCCTCGCGATGCTGCGCGACGAGCTCCTCCTTCGCCGGTTCGAGGATCACCTCCGCCGCCTCGCCGCGCTCGCCGCCCGGGTCGAGGCCCGCTTCGCCGGGAGCGGCTTCGCGGCGGCCGCCGCGCTCTACCGCGCGCGGCTCGCTGACGCGGCGAGCGCCTGGGACGCGCTGGGCGGCGATCTCCCGGGCGCCCTCGTGCGCCACGCCGGGGCGGGCCGCGTCGAGCTCCTCACCACCGCCGCGACGCACGCCTACCTGCCCGGCCTGCTCCCCACGCCGGCGTCCATCCGGGCGCAGCTCCGGCTTGGCCGCCGCGCCTTCGCGGCCCTCGCCGGCGCGCCCGAGCCGCGTGGCTTCTGGCTGCCCGAGTGCGCTTACGCGCCCGGCATCGACGCCGATCTCGCGGCGGCCGGCGTCCGCTTCACCGTGCTCGACGCCCACGCCCTCACGCTCGCCGCGCCGCCTCCGTCCGCCGGCGCCTCGGTCCCCGTGCTCTCGCCGGCCGGCGTCGCGTGCTTCGGGCGCGATCGCGACAGCGCGCGCGAGGTCTGGTCGCGCGACGCCGGCTACCCGGGCCACCCGGTCTACCGCGAGTTCTACCGCGACGTCGGGCTCGACCTCCCCGAGCGCGAGCTCGATGGGGAGCTCGGTCCCGGCGGCACCCGGCTCATGACCGGCCTCAAGCTCCATCGCGTGACGGGGCCTGGCCCCGACAAGGCGCCCTACGACCCGGCCCGCGCGTCCGCGCAGGCGCGCGCCCACGCCGCGGAGTTCGTGGCCCGCCGCGAGGCCGCGCTCGCGTCGAGCCGCGGCGCGCCGGCCCCGCCCATCCTCGTGGCTCCGTACGACGCCGAGCTCTTCGGCCACTGGTGGCTCGAAGGGCCCGAGTTTCTCGAGCACGCCCTGCGCCGCCTCGCGGCCTCGGATCGCGCCGTCCCAATCGCGCTCGGCGCGTACCTCGAGCGCCACCCGCCCGTCGAGGTCGTCGCGCCCGCCGCCTCGACCTGGGGCGAAGGCGGGTTCGGCGCGTTCTGGACGGGCCCGAGCGCGGCGCCCCTGTGGCGGCACGCCCATCACGCCGAGCGCGCGGTGCTCGGGGCGCTCTCGCGCTGCCGTGGCGCGGGCGGCCTATCCGGCCGCGCGCTGGACCAGGCGATCCGCGAGCTCCTCCTCCTCCAGTCGAGCGACTGGGCGTTCATGATGTCCGCCGGCGAGATGGTTCCCTATGCGGAGGCGCGCGCCCGCGCCCACGCGGCCCGTGCCCGCCGGCTCGCGAGCCTGGCCCAGCAACCCACGGCCGCTCCCGCCGACGTCGCCTGGCTCGACGCGCTCTGCAGGCTCGACCCTTTCCTCGCCGAGCTCACGGGCCCCGCGCTCCAGGACGCCTTCGACCCGTGGCGATGAGGCGCGTTCCCACCCTGTCGCCCCGTCTCCGGACATCTCCGGCGGCGAGGGACTGAACAGCTCCCGGAAACAGCGAATCTACTTGTGCTGAAATATTCTGTGACGAAATTTGTCGCGGCGGCTGGCCACCCGCCCCGTTGCGCAGCACCATTCGGCGCTCGGCGCCGTCTTTCTGGATGATGACCGGCGATTCACCGGGGCGTTTCATTGCCGAGCGTCGGCCGGCGCAACCATGACCACGGCGTGCGGCACGTTTTCCGCGGTCATGGCGGCATAAAGTGCGAGAGGGACGGAGACATTGCCTCGAGCACCCCCTTGCTGACCGGCCGGTCAGCACCCTACTGTCATGTCCGCCAGCTTTGCTCCTGGACCGCACCGGCAGGCGCTGGCAAAGAACCGGGCGAACTCCCCATGACACATCCTCCTTGCGGACCCGAGCACCGTATCGCTCGAAGGGCCTTCGGCGCTCGTAGCGCCGCCTCGATCCACTCCCGCGCCGCAGCCGTCGCGGCGCTGCTCGCGGCGCTCGCGCTGCCCACGCTGACCGCTTGCCGCCGCGCGGACGCGGACGCGCAGCCGTCGGCGGCGCGCGACACCGCCGCGCCCCGCGAGAAGCTTGCCGTGCGCTTCGGGAAGGTGACCGCGCGCCCGCTCGCGCAGACGCTCGACGTCAGCGGCACCCTCGTCGCCGACGAGCGCAGCGAGGTGGCGACGCAGGTCGCCGGCTCCGTCGTGAGCGTCGCGGTCGACGTGGGCTCCCGGGTCAAGAAGGGCGATCCGCTCGTCGTGCTCGACGCGCGCAACGCCGCGCTCCAGTCGCAGGCGGCCTCCGCCGCCGTGGCCCAGGCCCGGGCCAGGCTCGCGCTGCCGGAGGGCGCGTCGCCGAAGGGGATCGATCCCGACCAGGTGCCGGAGGTCCGGGCCGCGAAGCAGAGCATGGAGCTCGCGAAGTCCGAGGCGGATCGCGTGAAGCAGCTCTTCGATCAGGGCGCCGTCGCCCAGTCGACCTGGGACTCGGCGCGCACGCAGGCCCAGAACGCGGCCGCGCAGTACGAGGCCGCGGTCAACGGCATCCGCGCGACCGTCGCTTCGCTCACGTCGGCGCAGGCGCAGGCGGGGCTCGCCTCGAAGTCGGTGTCCGACACGACGGTGCGGGCTCCGTTCGACGGCGCCGTCGCCGAGAAGCGGATCAGCGTCGGCGAGTTCGCGAGCCCGGGCCGCGTCGTGGCGGTCGTGGTCCGCGACAACCCGCTGCGGCTCCAGATCGACGTGCCCGAGGGGGACATCGCGGCCATCGAGATCGGCAAGCCGGTCAGCGTCTCGGTCGCCGCCTTCCCCGATCGCTTGTTCCCGGGCGTCGTGAAGCGGATCGGCGCGAGCCTCAGGGCCTCCTCGCGCACGCTGCCCGTCGAGGCCGAGTTCGACAACAGCGAGGGGAAGCTCCGGCCCGGCCTCTTCGCGCAGGGGCAGCTGGCGCTGACCGGCGAGTCAAGAACGGCGCTCCTCGTGCCCGAGGCGGCGGTCGGCACCTCCGGGACGAGCGCGCGCGTGTTCGTGAGGGCCGGCGAACGCGTGACGGAGCGGCTGGTCAAGGCCGGCCGCAAGATCGACGGCCTCGTCGAGGTCATCGGTCCGCTCGCCGAGGGGGATGAGGTCGCGATCGACAAGGTGGGCGAGCTGGCGGACGGCATCGAGGTCGCGGCGGCGCAGTGAGCCGAGCGCACGCGCGTCTCATTACTGAGGAAAGGTAGCGACCATGCAATGGCTCGCGGCAATCTGCATCCGTAGGCCGGTGTTCGCCTCGGTGATCGTCCTGCTCCTGACCGTGCTCGGGGCGTTCTCCTACTTCGGCCTCGGCGTGGACCGGTTCCCCAAGGTCGAGTTCCCGTTCATCGTCGTGACGACGGTCCTCCCCGGCGCGGCGCCCGAGGAGGTGGAGACGGAGCTCTCGGACAAGATCGAGTCGGCGGTCAACACCATCAGCGGCATCGACGAGCTGCGCTCCGCGTCGGTCGAGGGGCTGAGCCAGGTCATGATCTCCTTCCAGCTCGAGAAGAACGTCGACGTGGCCGCGCAGGAGGTCCGCGACAAGGTCGAGGGCATCCTCGCGGAGCTCCCGGAGGGCATCGACCCGCCGATCGTGGGCAAGCTGGATCCGGACGCCGCCCCGATCCTCACGCTCGCCGTCTCGTCGCCGAAGGCGAGCGTCCGCGAGGTGACCGAGTTCGCCGACAAGACGCTGCGGCGTGAGCTGGAGTCGCTCGCCGGCGTCGGCCAGGTGCTGCTCATCGGCGGCCGGAGCCGCCAGATCAACATCTGGATCGATCCGGAGAAGCTCGAGAAGTACTCGCTGACCGGCGGCGTGGTGGCCCAGGCGCTGGCGAGCCAGAACGTCGAGATCCCCGCCGGCCGGATCGAGCAGGGCGGCAGATCGCTCACCCTGCGGACGCGCGGCCGCGTGCAGTCGGTCGAGCAGATGGCGGACATCGTGCTCGTGGACCGCGACGGCTACTCCGTCCGGCTCGGCGACGTCGCCGACGTCCAGGACGGCATGGCGGAGCCGGAGTCCGCCGGCTTCCGCGGCCTCGATCCCGCCGTGCTCCTCAGCATCCGCAAGCAGAGCGGGACGAACACCGTCGAGGTCATCGACGGGCTGAAGGCGCGGATCAGCGACGTCGAGAAGCGCCTGCCCCCTGGCTACCAGATCGTCATCGCGCGCGATCAGTCGGAGTTCATCAAGAACTCGGTCAACGCCGTCAAGGAGCACCTGGTGCTCGGCGCGCTGCTCGCCGCGATCATCGTCGCGCTCTTCCTCGCGAACGTCCGCAGCACGCTCATCTCCGCGATCGCCATCCCGACGAGCATCATCTCCACGTTCGCCCTGATGAAGGTGGCGGGCTTCACGCTCAACGGGATCACGCTCCTCGCGCTGACGCTGGCGGTCGGCATCGTGATCGACGACGCGATCGTCGTCCTCGAGAACTGCTACCGCTGGATCGAGGAGAAGGGCGCGAGCCCGTGGGAGGCGGCGCTCCAGGGCACGCGGGAGATCGGCCCCGCGGTGCTCGCGACGACGCTCTCGCTGATCGCTGTGTTCGTCCCCGTCGCGTTCATGAGCGGCATCGTCGGCCGCTTCCTGAACTCGTTCGGCCTCACCATGGCGTTCTCGATCCTGGTCTCGCTGATCGTGAGCTTCACGCTGACGCCGATGCTGTCGGCGCGGTGGCTGCGGAAGCCGGAGAAGCACGACGCCGGCAGCTCCAAGGAGTCGCGCTTCTACGGGCCGATCGAGCGCGGCTACATGGCGCTCCTCCGCTGGTCGATGGCGCACCGCTGGGTGATCGTGCTCGCCTCGGTCCTCGCGCTGCTCTCGATCCCGGTGCTGGGCGGCCTCGCGAAGTTCAACTTCCTCCCGATCGAGGACGAGTCGCAGTTCCAGGTCAGCATGCGCGCGCCCGAGGGCGTGAGCCTCGACGGGACGCGCGTCATCGCCACGCGGCTCGCCTCGGACCTCGAGAAGCTCCCGGGCGTGGTCTACACGCTGACGACGATCGGCGACGATCCGCAGAAGACGCCGAACCTCGCCAGCATCTACGTGAAGCTCAAGCCCGCGGACGAGCGCGATCTGTCGCAGCAGGACCTCATCGATCGCGCCCGGCGCGAGCTCCAGCCGAAGTTCGATGCGGAGAAGCTCCGGGCGAACATCGGCCCCGTGCCCGCCTTCTCCGGCGGCCAGAACACCCAGATCGCGTACCAGGTGCAGGGCCCCGACCTCCAGCGGATCGGCCAGTACTCCGACACGCTGCTCCAGAAGCTCAAGGCGATGCCGGGCGTCGTCGATCCGGACACGTCGCTGCTCGTCGGCAAGCCGGAGATCCGCGTGGTCATCGACCGCAAGAAGGCCGCCGATCTCGGCGTCCAGGTCGGCGACGTCGCCAGCACCCTGCGCCTCCTGGTCGGCGGGTACAAGGTGTCGACCTACAACGAAGGCGGGGAGCAGTACGAGGTGCGCGCGCGCGCGCTGCCGAGCTTCCGCTCCGACAAGGAGGGCCTCGCGAAGATCACGGTGCCGTCGACGAAGCTCGGCGCGGTCACGCTCGACAACGTGGTGACGTTCACCGAGGGGACAGGGCCGTCGCGCATCGAGCGCTACAACCGCCAGCGGCAGGTCATGCTGACCGCCAACCTCGAGGCGGGCTACTCGCAGCAGACGGTCGTCCAGGAGCTCGACAAGGCCGCGTCGCAGCTGAACCTGGCGTCCGGCTACTCCGCCGGCCCCGTCGGCGCGTCGAAGGAGCTCGTCAAGATGATGAAGAGCTTCCTGGTCGCCCTGCTCCTGTCGCTGGTCTTCATGTACCTCGTGCTCGCCGCGCAGTTCGAGTCGTGGCTGCACCCGATCACGATCCTCCTGTCGCTGCCGCTGACGGTGCCGTTCGCGTTCATTGCGGTCATCATCTTCCGGCAGTCGCTCAACATCTTCTCGCTGCTCGGCATCGTCGTGCTGTTCGGCGTCGTGAAGAAGAACTCGATCCTCCAGATCGATCACACGATCAAGCTGCGCGAGCACGGCTTGCCGCGCGCGCAGGCCATCCTGGAGGCGAACCGCGACAGGCTCCGGCCCATCCTGATGACCACGCTCGCGTTCGTGGCCGGCATGATCCCGCTCGTGGCCTCGAGCGGCGCGGGCTCGGGCACGAACCGCGCGACCGGGTTCGTGATCATCGGCGGGCAGTCGCTGGCGCTCCTCCTGACGCTGCTCGCGACCCCGGTCGCCTACTCGCTGTTCGACGACATGTCGTCGTGGTTGAAGCGGGTCCTGCCCTTCATGCGGGGCAGCGACGACCAGGGCGCGCCGCGCGGGGCGGGGGAGGGCGGCGTCGCTCCGGCGGGGGACGGGGGCGTCGCGGCGGGGCCTCACGGCGCCGCGGCGCGCGCCGCGATCGCGCACGAGGGGGGCCGGCCGGCGGGGGCCCACCTCGACTAGCCTCGCCGCCTGGCCGCGCTCCGGGCCGCGGCGCGCCGCGCCCGGCCCCCGGAGCGATCGCGACGCGCCGCCGCTCAGTCCGCGTCGCCGTGCACCTTGCGCAGGATCACATCCAGCAGACCGTCGAACGCGTCGCGCATCGCCCAGGCCTGGGCGGCGTCGTCGTCGAGCCTGGCGGCCTTGCGGCGGCCCTCGGCGAGCGCCTGCTTCGGGCCCCTGCACGCGCGGCCGAGCCGGCGCTCCATGTCGAACGAGGCGCCCTCGTAGATGTGATAGCAGGACGCGAAATCCCCCTGGTTGTAGAGCGGCGAGCCGACCTCGATCGCGCCGTCCATCGTCCGCGCCAGCACGAGGAGGTCACCCTCGGTGCAGCCGCGGAGGACCGCGAGCCGGTGGTGGGGCACCGCGCGCTTGACCGCCGGCAGCGCTTGCCCCTCGTCGGCCGTCTCGGCCGCGAACGTCGAGAGCGGGACGGGGTCGGGGTGCACGAGCAGCGTCTTGAGGTAGTCGGCGGGCACGCCGAAGTTGAGGTTCTGCCCCTGCGTCGCGACCGCGGCGGCGACGCCGATCACCTCGCCGCGCTCGTTGAACAGCGGTCCGCCCGAGGAGCCCGGCGCGATCGGCGCGGAGATCTGCAGCAGCGTCAGCGCGGGATCGACCACGCGGACCGCGCTCACGAGGCCGTTCGACACGGTGTCCGCCAGGCCGAGCGGATGGCCGATCGCCACGACCGGGTCACCGGGGCGGACCGCGCGGCTGTCGCCCAGGGACAGCAGCGGGAGCCTCCGTGGCGCGTGGATCCGGACGATCGCGAGATCCCGGCCCTCGTCGAACGCGAGCACCTCGAGCACCGGGTGCTCGCTCTGATCCCAGAGGACCACCTTGAGATCCGAGATCCCGGCGATGACGTGGTAGTTCGTCGCGATCCAGCCGTCCTCGCGGACGAGGAAGCCCGCCCCCAGCGAGCCGTCGCCGCGGATCGTGACGACCGCCGGCGTGGCGCGCGCCGCGATCTGGGCCGGGGTCATCGCGGCGGGCTGCGACGCCGCGCTCGCCGGCTGGCCGCCTGAGCCGGCGCCGCAGCCGAGCGCCGCGAGCGCCGCCGCGGCGAGCAGCCCGGAGAGGCGCGGCCGGCGGGACCGCGGCTGGGGCCGGGGACGGGGAGGAGCGGCGCTGGAGCGCCGGTCGTCGTCATGGAGCTCGCCTGGCAGGCTGCGGTGGTTCATGTCGCTCCCCGGGGCCGCCCCGTGAGCGGCCTCCCTCCGGCAAGCGTAACGAAGAGCCGACGGATCGTCTCGCGTGCACGGAGAAAATCCCGCCGTGGCCGCCTATGCTGTCGCGGTGAGCCAAGACCACGACGCGCGCGATCCGATCTTCGCCCTCAGCGACGAGTTCGTCGACGCCTTCGCCGCACAATGTCCTGCCCACGCCACCCTGGCGGGCATCCCGTGCGACGACGGCGCCTGGAACGACTGGAGCCCGAGCGGCGCCGCGTCCTGGGCTTCGACGGTCGCGTCCTTCCAGGAGAGGCTCCGGTCGCTGCCGCCGCCTGGGCGCGGGGCGGAGGCGCGGTGGGGTCGCCTCGCACGCCGTGTGATGGCCGATCACCTGGACGAGCGGCTCGACGATTTCCGCCACGGCGAGCACCTGCGCGACCTCAACAACATCGAGTCGGCATTCCAGCACCTCCGGATGGTCTTCGACCTCATGGACGTGCGCAGCGCCGCCGGCTGGGAGGCCATCGCGTCGCGCCTCGAAGGCCTCCCGCAGGCCTGCGACAGCTACCGGGCGTCGCTCGAGGAGGGGCGCCGGACAGGCCAGGTCGTCGCGCGCCGCCAGGCGCGCGCGGTCATCGAGCAGGCCCGCTATCAGGTGGGCGAGGCGTCGTTCTTCCTCACGTTGCCCGCCGCCTACGAGGCCTCCGGCTGCGCCACGGACGCCGGCCGCGCGCGCCTCGCCGCCGGGGCCGAGCGGGCGCGCGCCGCCTTCGGGGCGCTCGCCGGCTACCTGGAGCAGACGTACCTGCCGAGCGCGCGCGCCGCGGATGCGGTGGGCGAGGAGCGCTACCTGCGCATGGCGCGCCGCTTCCTCGGCGCGAGCATCGATCCGATCGAGACCTACGCCTGGGGGTGGTCCGAGGTGCACGACATTGAGGCCCGGATGGCGCGCCTCGCTGGCGAGATCCTTCCCGGCGCGGCGTTGCCCGAGGTGATCGAGCTGCTCAAGACCGATCCCGCCCGGTGCGCGCACAGCGCCGACGAGTTTCTCCGGATCATGTCCGAGCGCCAGCGGAGGGCGCTCGCCGAGCTCGACGGCGTCCACTTCGACATCCCCGCGCCCATCCGTCACATCGAGGTGAAGCTGGCCCCGCCGGGCGGCGCGCTCGGTGCGTACTACGTGCCCCCGAGCGACGGCTTCAAGCGGCCCGGCACCGTCTGGTACGCCCCTGGCGCGAAGCAGGAGTTCCCGCTCTACGAGGAGATCACCACCGCGTACCACGAGGGATTCCCCGGCCATCACCTGCAGTGCGCGCTTCAGGTGCACCTCGACGACCGGCTGAGCCGGCTCCACCGCTTCCTGGTGACGTGCTCCGGCTACGCCGAGGGGTGGGCGCTCTATGCCGAGCAGCTGATGTACGAGCTCGGCTATTTCGAGCGCCCCGACTACGTGCTCGGGATGCTCTCGGGCAAGCTCACGCGCGCCTACCGCGTCGTCCTCGACATCGGCATGCACCTCGAGCTGCCGATCCCCCGGCACGCCCCGCTCCACGCCGGGGAGCCGTGGCGCTACGAGACCGCGGTCGAGTACCTCCACCGCCGGGCCTTCCTCGCGCCGGAGTACGCGCACAGCGAGGCGACGCGCTATCTCGGCTGGCCGGGGCAGGCGATCTCCTACAAGGTCGGCGAGCGGGTCGTCCTGGAGCTGCGCGAGGCGCTGCGGCGCCGGCAGGGCGAGGCCTTCGATCTGAAGGCGTTTCACGCCAAGGTGATCGGCTCCGGGTCGGTCGGGCTCGACCACCTGCGCGAGCTCGTCCTCGACGACGCGACCTGAGCGCGCCTTGGACGTGGCTCGCCCGCCCGCGTCGCGGCTCGACGCGCGGTCGCGAGCGTGCCAATCGAGGCGGGTGAGCTCTCCCCCCGCGAGCGAGATCCCCGAGGCGCGGCCGAGCGGCTCGGATCTGTGCACCGCGTGCGGTCTGTGCTGCACGGGGCTGCTCTTCGACGTCGCGCCGCTCGAGGAGCAGGAGCTCCCGCTCGCCGAGAAGCTGCGCCTGCCGCTCGCGTGCAACCAGTACCACGACGCCTTCAGGCTGCCGTGCCCCTGTCACCTCGACCGGAGGTGCACCGTCTACGAGACGCGCTTCTCCGTGTGCAGCAGCTACGAGTGCGGCCTGCTCCGGCGCTGCAAGGCCGGCGAGGTGCCGCTCGGCGAGGCGCTGTCCCGCGTCGAGCGCGTGCTCCGCCTGACGGACGCCGTGCGCCGGCGCGTGCCCCCGCTGGATCCTCCGCGCCCGCTCTGGGACGAGGCGCGCGAGCACCTCCGCCGCCGTGACGCCGCGGACGACTCACCGGCGTGGCGGAGCGAGCGGGAGTCGCTCGTCGCCGAGCTCGCCGAGCTCAGGGTCGCCTGCAGGGAAGGGCTGGATCCGTAGCGCTGGCAGCGCTGGAGATGCCGCCAGGACGCGGAGAGCGCGAGACGGTGTTTCCGGAGCTCGCGCTGGTTCGATCCGTAGCTCGTTCTACCGTGCGCCGGGGGATCTCACTTCGTCGCTCTCTCTCGAAGGCGGCGCCCCGACTCCGGTGCTTCGTTCTGGTCGAGCGCGATTCGTCCTCGACTTCGCGCGTCGCACCGCGAGCCGGACGGGCTCGTCCGGGCCTCCCGGTGGCTGACTCCGCGCCGTATATACGGCTGATGGAACCGAAGATCCGCCGGATGACCAACAAGTATTCTGCCATCACCGCAGTGACGAGCTTCGTCACGCAGCCCATTCCCGGCGCAGATGAGCTGATCGTGGTTCCCATCCATTACTACTTTTCCGTGTCGCTGACGCGGGCGCGGGGCGCGCCGCTCCTCGGGGCTCCGTGGCTGCAGGTGAGCAAGATCATCTGGGGCGGAGCTGCCGTGCGGCTCTTCGCCAACTTCACGCTCGGCCTCGTCCCGGTCGCCGGTCTCTTCTCCAACGCGATCACCGCCATCGCCTTGACCGAGCTCCTGGGTCGCTACCTCGACGGCGCGCTCAGCAGCTCGGCGCCTCCTCCCCCGGTTTCCATGAGGACCATCCGAGACGCGGTTCACGGACGGCGCCAGGCGTCGAGAGCTCAGCCTATCTGACCGGCGCTCCGCCGCGTCGTCCGGAGATCTGTCCCCGGTCCGACCCCTGCTCGAGCCGGAGCGCATCGCGGCCCGCGTGCTGCGTGCGCTGCGTCAACCCGCGGCCTCGCCACCGCGCCCCGGCGCGGGCTGCCGCGGTCCGCGCGCGCGGGACGGTCTCTCCTGGCGATCGCCGCCGAGATCGAATAGATCCCCGGCCATGCTCTCCGAGACCCGCGAGAAAGTCCTGGACATCAAAAGGCGCTTTGAGGCGCTAAGGGGGCATCTTTGACGTCCCTAAGCTCGAACGGATGCTCCAGGATCTGACCCAGACGACGCTGTCGCCCGGGTTCTGGAACGATCAGGAAAAAGCCCAAGCCGTCCTCCGCAAGCGCACCCAGGTCGAGTCGAAGCTCGAGCTGGCGCAGAAGCTCGGCCGCGAGATCGAGGATCTCGCGGAGTACCTGGAGCTCGGCGCGGCCGAGGGCGACGAGGGCGTCATCGCCGACGCCGACACGCAGGCCGACGCCATCGCGGCGCGCCTGCGCAAGGTCGAGCTCGATCGCATGCTGTCCGGCCCCGCCGACCGCGGCAACGCCATCGTCAGCATCCACCCGGGCGCGGGCGGCACCGACGCGAAGGACTGGGCATCCATGCTCCTCCGCATGTACCTGCGCTTCTGCGAGCGCCGGGGCTACAAGACGGAGATCATCGACTACCAGGACGGCGACGAGGCCGGCATCGACGCTGTCACCTTCACGGTGACCGGCGACGCCGCCTACGGCTACCTGCGCTCCGAGGCCGGCGTCCACCGTCTGGTGCGGATGAGCCCGTTCAACGCCGATCACACGCGCCAGACCGCGTTCGCCGCCGTCGAGGTCACCCCGGACAGCGACGACGAGATCAACATCCAGGTCAACGAGAAGGACATCGAGATCACGACGATGCGCGCCGGCGGCAAGGGCGGGCAGAACGTGAACAAGGTGGAGACCGCCGTTCGCCTGCGCCACCTCCCGACCGGCCTCAACATCGTGTGCCGCGCCGAGCGCAGCCAGCACCAGAACCGCGCGATGGCGATGAAGGTCCTCAAGGCGAAGCTGTACGAGATGGAGCTCCAGAAGCGGGAGGCCGAGGTCCAGGCCTACAACGCCGGGAAGAGCGCCATCAACTTCGGCAGCCAGATCAGGAACTACGTCCTCGCGCCCTACAGGCTCGTCAAGGACGTCCGCACCTCCATCGACGCCACCGACGTGGACGCTGTCCTCGACGGCGATCTCGATGGCTTCATCGAGGCTTATCTGCTCGCCGCGGCCGGCGGCTCGCTCAAGAAGGGCGGCTCGGTCGCGCAGGACGACGCTCTGTGAGCCAGCAAAAAGACAGACCGAACGACAGGAAGACCGAGCGGTTGGCGAAGGACGCCGCCGAGGCCGCGCGCGCCGAGGAGACGCTGATCGCCACCCGCAAGGCGAAGGCGGCGCGCCTCCGCGCCCGCGGCGAGAACCCGTTCGCCAACGACGTCACGGCGGGCGAGCCGCTCGTCGAGCTCGCGGCCGTCCGCGCCCGCTTCGACGGGGCGCGGCTCGCGGCCGAGCCCAGGCCGGAGGGCGCGGCGCCGGACCGGCCCGCCGGGGACCGCTACGACCCGGCGCGTGTCGAGCCGCACCCGTTCCGCGTCGCGGGCCGGGTCCTCTTCGTGCGCTCGTTCGGCGGCGTCACGTTCGTGCGGCTGCGCGATCGGACCGGCGAGCTCCAGCTCATCTGCGAGCAGGGGAGCCTCGCCGATTTCGAGCGGCTGGAGGAGATCGATCTCGGCGACTTCGTCGAGGCCCACGGCGTCGCGATGGCCACGCAAAAGGGGGAGCTCTCGATCCGCGCAGGGCGCCTCCGGCTGCTCACGAAGGCCTACCGCCCGCTGCCGACCAAGACGAGCTTCAAGGACGTCGAGTCGCGCTACCGCATGCGGTACGTCGACCTCGTGGCCAACCCGCACGTCGCGGGGGTCTTCCGCGCCCGCAGCGCGATCGTCGCCGCGCTGCGCGAGTTCCTCGACGCGCGCGGCTTCCTCGAGGTCGAGACCCCGACGATGCACACGCTCGTCGGCGGCGCGGCGGCGAAGCCGTTCAAGACCCACCACAACGCGCTCGACCTCGAGCTCTTCATGCGCATCGCGCCCGAGCTCTTCCTGAAGCGGCTCGTGGTCGGCGGCTTCGAGCGCGTCTACGAGATCGCGCGCTGCTACCGGAACGAGGGGCTGTCGACGCGGCACAACCCCGAGTTCACGATGCTCGAGTACTACCAGGCGTACGCGACGTACGAGACCCTGATGGACGCGACCGAGGCGATGCTCCGCCACGTCGACGCCCGCCTCGCCGAGCGCCTCCCGGCCGAGCACGCCGCCTGGGCGGCCGGGCGCGCGTTCTCGCTCGATCGCTTCGCGCGCGTCCCCATGGCCGAGGGGATCGCCCGCGCCCTGGCGAAGGCGGGGCTCCCGGCCGACGTCCCGCAGCGCGTCGTCGCGGACGACGCCCCGATCAAGGAGTGGGCGAAGGCCGCGAAGGCGAGCGGGCGCGAGATCGACTGGACGAACTTCCGCTCGGGCGCGAAGAAGTGCGAGTCGCCCGGGGAGCTCGTCTTTTGCGCCTACGAGTACGTGGTCGAGCCGTTCCTCACGAAGGACTACCGCACCGAGGCGGGCGACAAGAGCGTCCCCGTCTTCATCATCGACTATCCCTTCGAGGTCTCCCCGCTCGCGCGCAAGAAGGACAGCGATCCTGCGCTCGTCGATCGCTTCGAGCTCTTCATCGAGGGCCGTGAGCTCTGCAACGCCTTCAGCGAGCTCAACGATCCCGAGGACCAGGACGCGCGCTTCCGCGCGCAGGTCGCCAAGAAGTCGCGGGGCGAGGAGGAGACGATGGATTACGACGCCGACTACGTCCGCGCCCTCGAGCACGGCCTCCCGCCGACGGCGGGCTTCGGCATGGGGATCGATCGCCTGGCGATGCTCCTCACCGGCGCGACGTCGATCCGCGACGTCATCCTGTTCCCCCTCCTCCGCCCCGAGACCGACGCGTGATCGAGCTCTCCAGACCCTTGCAGGTCGCGCTCCTCGCCGCCGTGGCGCTGGGTGTCCTCCTGCTCGTATGGCGCGGCGCCACCCGCTTCGACAAGAAGGGCGAGCAGGAGCCGCGGCGCCCCGTCGTCGCGCGTATCGGGCTCGTGGTCGCGCTCGCGGGCGCCAGCCTGCTCGCGCTCACGCTCATCACGTCCAGCGGGCACTCGAAGGGCCTCGCGTTCGTCGGCGCCTTCTTCTCCAGCAACTCCGAGGGGATCGCGAAGCTCGTCGCCGCGCTGGTCCTGGGGGGCGTCCTCCGGCTGTTCCGGGCCGGAACGGATACGGAGAACGCCAGGTGGCTCTCCGGCAGGAGGGGGTCCAGGGTCCGCGCGGGGCTCAGGGCGCTCGGCGCGACGTCCCTCCTCGCCGCGCTCGCGCTCGTCGTCCTCTGGGGCGCGGTGCTGCCCATCCAGCCGACCTCCAAGTGGATCCTCGGAGGCCTCCTGTCCGGCGTGGGCGTGGGCTATCTGGTCGCCGGGAGCCGCCCTGTCCGCAAGGGGCTGTATCGCGCGCTCGTCTGGTGGTGGGGCGCGCTCGTGGGCGTGACGTTCGGGGTCACCGCGGCGCTCACGTCCAGGATGCCCACGGGGCGGCTCGCGTCGGTCAACGCCGCCGATCAGATCATCCGCTTCACCGCGCTCGTCTCGAGCGTCATCTTCCTGTTCTTCGTGCTCTCGGCGCTCCTGCCGCTCATCCTCGACGCGCTCGAGCGCCGGAGCTTCGTGCCCTACGTGGGCGCGCGCCACGTGCGCGCCTCGAAGAGCGGCTTCCTCACGGTCATCTCGGTCCTGTCGATGGCCGGGGTCGGCGTCAGCTCGTGCGCCCTGTGCTCGGTGACGAGCATCATGGGCGGCTTCGGCGCCGACCTGAAGCGCAAGATCCTCGGCAACAACGCGCACATGGTCGTCGACGTCAGCCGCCCCGGCGGCTTCGGCGACTGGGACGACAAGCTCACCCAGGTGCGCGTCGCGCTCGCGCCCTATGGAGCCGCCGCGACGCCCGTCGTGGCCGGCGAGGCGATGGGCTCCAGCGCCTCGAACACCGCCGGCGCCCTCGTCCGTGGCATCGATCCGGATACCATCGGACAGGTCATCGACCTCGCCAAGAACATCGAGGTCGGCAGCTTCGACTACCTGCGCGACCCCGAGAAGCTGACGAGCCTGCCCCCCGAGGAGATCATCGGCCGGGGCCCGGGCGGAGAGCCGTACTTCAAGGGGCCGGACTTCCGCCAGCCGCCGGACGTCGACCCGTCGGTGCGCGACTACCTGAAGCAGCAGACGCGCATGTACCCGGGCGTCATCATCGGCCGGGAGCTCGCGAAGTCGCTCCACGTGCTCGTCGGGGACGAGGTGACCCTCCTGTCACCCATGGGCGAGCTCGGCCCCACCGGCGTGATGCCGCGCTCCCGCAGGTTCCGCGTCGCGGCGATCTTCTATAGTGGCATGTACGAGTACGACGTCACGCACGCGTACGTCTTGATGGAGGAGGCGCAGAAGTTCTTCAGCCTCGAGGACAAGATCACCCACATCGACATCCGGGTCCCGGATCCCGAGCGGGTGCAGGAGGTCCGACCGGCCGTCGAGGCGGCGATCGCGGCGAGCGCTGCGCTGGACGAGGCGCCGCCGGAGGGCGGCAAGCCGCCGCCGAAGCTCCGCGTCCGCGACTGGATGGAGATGAACAAGAACCTCTTCAGCGCGCTCAAGCTGGAGAAGATCGCGACGTTCATCATCCTGTCCATCGCCATCGCGGTCGCGAGCTTCTGCATCGTGTGCACGCTGCTCCTCATGGTGACGGAGAAGGGCAAGGAGATCGCCGTCCTGAAGGCGCTCGGCGCCTCGGACAACGCGGTGATGCGCGTGTTCATGCTGGAGGGCGTCATCATCGGCGCCATCGGCACCGTCTACGGCGTCGGCACCGCGCTCGCCGCCTGCACGGGCCTGTCCTGGTTCGGCGTCCGGCTCGATCCGGACGTCTATTACATCGACCGGCTGCCCGTGAACGTGAACGGCTCCGACTATGCGATGGTCGCGGCGGCGGCGCTGCTCATCTGCACCATCGCCACCCTCTACCCGGCCCGCGCCGCCTCGAAGCTCTCTCCGGTCGACGGGCTCCGTTACGAGTAATCCCTCCATGTCCACTCCGCTCGTCGTCGTCGAAGATCTCCGCAAGACGTTCGTTCACATGGGGCGCGAGCTCCACGTGCTCTGCGGCATCGATATCGTCATCAACCAGGGCGAGGTCGTGGCGTTCGTGGGCCCCTCCGGGGCGGGCAAGAGCACGTTCCTCCACTGCATCGGCACGCTGGACCTCCCGACGAGCGGCCGCATCCGCCTCGGCAGCGACGAGCTCACCGGCCTCGCGAGCTCGCGGCTCGCGGCGATCCGGAACCGGATGATCGGCTTCGTCTTCCAGTTCCATCACCTGCTCCCCGAGTTCAACGCGGTCGAGAACGTGATGATGCCGGGCCTCATCCAGGGGAAGACCCGCCGCGATATGGAGCCGCTCGCGCGCTCGTTGCTCGCCGAGGTCGGGCTCGCGGAGCGCGCGACGCACCGGCCCGGGGAGCTGTCGGGCGGCGAGCAGCAGCGGGTGGCCCTGGCGCGGGCGCTCGTCCTGTCGCCGAAGCTCCTCCTCGCCGACGAGCCGACCGGGAACCTCGACACCGCGACGAGCGACTCGATCCACCAGCTGTTCTTCGAGATGAACCGCAAGCACGGCACAACGATCGTCGTGGTGACGCACAACCTCAGCTTCGCCGAGTCGATGCCGCGCGTGGTGACCATGCGCGACGGGGCCATCGAGAGCGACCGCATCGGCAGTGAGCGCGCCGCGGCCGCCGGGTACCGCGGCGGCTCAGCCGGATAGGCGCTCGCTCAGGAGCTCGGCTGCGCGCAGCGACATGGCCATGATGGTCATCTGCGGGTTCACGCCGAGCGACGAGGGGATCGCGCTCCCGTCGCACACGTAGAGGCCGGCGACGTCGTGCGCCTGGTGGTCCGGCCCGAGGCACGACGACCGCGGATCGACCCCGATACGGCATGTCCCGAGCGGGTGGAACGCGGCCACGTCGAGGTCCCCTGCCTTGATCTGCCGAGCCTTGAGCCGCTCCAGGTCGGCGGGGCCGTTCACCTCGTCGCAGCCGGCGACGAGCGGCAGGACCCGCCTCGCCCCCGCGGCCAGGAACACCTCGCAGAGCGTCTCGATCCCGCGCTGCATCTTCGCGACGTCCTCCTGGTTCATCGTGTAGAGCACGAGCGGCGTACCGCCGAGCCCGGGCCTCACCTCGCCGCGGCTCGTGTCCTTGATCATGAACCCGAAGGTCGCGAGGTGCGGGTATCGCTCCATGAGCTCCGTGTAGCGATGCCCTGTCCAGGGGACGGCCAGCGCCGCGACGTCGAACGGGAGCGAGCCTCCCTCGAACATCAGCCCTTCATCGGCGAAGTGATCGATCTGGTAGCCCTGCGGGATGCCTTGCCACTGGTCGATTCGCTCGTCGAAGAGCGCCATCACCTTCGACGCCGGGTGGATCGACAGGTTCTTCCCCAGCATGCCGCTCGAGAGGCATGCCCCGCTCCGGCGCAGCAGCAGCGGCGTCATCAGCGCGCCGCCGGCCACCACGACGGCCTCCGCCCTGACCACGAGCCGCGGCCTCCGCCGCCTGGCGCCGCTCGGCGCGCGACCGCCGGCCCTCGCGTCGCCGCCGAGCACAGCCGTCGCCCCGCGCGCGCGGCCCGCCACGATGTCGATCGTCCTGACGCGCGCCGCCGTGATGAGCTGCGCGCCCCGCTTCAGCGCCTCGGGCACGTAGCTCACGTCGGTCGAGCGCTTGGCCCCGGTGGGGCAGCCGAAGCAGCAGAGCCCCTGCCCATCGCAGTCCGGCGCGTTGCGCTGGAGCGGCCCGTGCCGGAGGCCGAGCCGCTCCGCGCCGCGCCGGACGATCGGCCCGATCGCCCCGAGGTGCAGCGGATCGGCGGGGGCGACCTGGAGCATGCGCTCGACGCGCTCGTAGTAGGGGGCGAGCCCGTCGGACGAGAACTCCGCCGGCATCCCCATGCCGTCCCGCCACGAAGCGAAGGTGCTCTCCGGAGCCCTGTAGCAGGTGCCGGAGTTGATCACGGTGCTCCCTCCGACGGCGCGCCCCGCGAACACCGGGATGCCCACGTTGCCGATCGCCATGTCGAGCCCGTGGTCGCGGTACATCTCCCGGTACGCCCGCGCGGGCCGCCCGGTGAAGCTCGAGCGGCGGTGGTAGTCGCCCTCCTCGATCATGAGCACCGCGTGTCCCCGCGACGCGAGCTCGTAGGCGGCGGCCGCTCCGCCGGCCCCGGTGCCGATCACGAGCACCTCGCACTCGAGCTCCAGGTCCTCCTCGACCTCGCGCCCGTTCGTCACCTGCGAGAGCCAGCGGGGCGCCTCATCGCGCACCGTGGGCAGCTCGTAGCGGCAGCCGACGTGCTCGAACATCTCGGGCCGGTCGTAGTGGATGAACCTGAGCGGCGTGAGCACGGCGCGGAGCAGCGAGCGCAGCGCCAGCGCCCGGCTCTGCTCGAAGCTGCGGAGCACCTCCATCCGCTCCTCGAGCGGCAGCGCCGACAGCGGCCTGAGCCGCATCGGCACCGGGGCGAGCTCGATGGCCCACAGCGCCGCGCGCAGCCCCTTCGCGAGGTGCGGCGGGATCGAGGAGAGCCAGGCCGCGAGGCGGGTGGCGGTCGCCGCCCCAGCGCCCTCGAGGAAGCGGCCGGCCGGCATCGCCGCCTCGGCGAGCGCGGCGGCGATGCGCAGCTCCCGCTCCGAGAGCGCGGGCCCCTCACCCGCGCCGCCCCCTGTCCGAGGCGCGCTCTCCGCGCCGCCCTCCGCCTGCTGCGCCGCCCCGGCCGAGCGCCCCCTCCGCTCCAGCGCGGGCCAGCGCCTGAAATCGAGGTCCAATCCCAGGGTCATGGTCGTCCGAACCCCTTGCGAAAGTTTCTGTTAATTCTGTAGCAATAGAATCGTCGCGATGCAAGGTGGTCCGGTCCGCTCGGTCCTGCGCGTTCCGGACGAAGCGCGCAGGCGTCGCCGATCACGGCATGGGCAGGGCCCAGATCGGCGCGCGGGGCTGAAGCGCGAGGTGGTCCCAGGCGTCCTCGGCGATCGCCAGGCCGCGCTCTCCCTCGTCGCGGAAGTGCGCGGCGACCGCGCGGAAATAGGGGGCGTCCGGGCGCTCGATCGCGACGATGCCCTTCGGGTCCGACGGGCTCGGCGCGAACGGGCGGCCTGCCTTCGCTCGGCGCGTGTCGCTCACGAGCGAGATCTCGTCCATGCGGGCGGTGAAGTGCGGCCCCCCGTCGAACGGGTCGACCCTGTGGGCGTAGCGGAAGCCGATGCGGCGCAGGAGCTTCTCCACCCCCCGGGTCTGCGACCCCACCTTTCCGATCACGCGCTGCGCGTCCTCGGGCAGCAGCGAAGCGTAGATGGTCCCTTCCGGGAAGAGCCCCTTGATGAACTCCTTGTTCTTCTTGGAGAGGAGGTCTGCTTCGGCATAGCTCATGTCGGTGAACTTGCGCCCGAGCGCTTCCCAGAGGTGGCTTGTTCCATCCGGCTCGAGCGGGGGCATCAGCTCCGCGAGGATCTCCTCCTGGAACAGGTCGGGGCGCGCGGCCATGTAGAGGAAGCGAACATACGAGATCATCGTGCCGAGCCGCTCGGGCCCCTGCCGGTAGTCCGGCATGAGCACGAGTCCGCCGATCTCCGTGGGGCCGCTGTACGAGTAGCCGATGCGCAGCACGGTATGATGGAAGTGCTTGTCGATCGTGGCCGAGTACTTCTCTTCGTCGAACACGTCGAAGAAGATGTACGGGATGCCGCGCCGGCCGAGCTGCGCGATGATCATCGAGGTGCCGACGATCATGCCCTTGTCGCCCTTCGTCCGGTCGACGAGCACAAACACGTATTGGCGGAGACGGGGGTCCTGGATCGCCCCGCTGAAGCTCCTGTGGCTCTCGGCGACGATCTCGTGGATTGCGTCACGGTTGTTCGGCAGGTTGACCGAGTTCAGGTGGCGCGCGACATAGAGGAGCTGCTCCTCGTCGCCGGTCACGGCTGCGCGTATTTCAAACGAGATCATCGGGTGAAGCCTACGCGTGGCGCTCGCGCTTCGCCATTGCTCCGGATGCGGCGATCGAGGCCTACAACAGCGGTCGTCGCGCGCCGCGCCGCCTGGCCGCGCCGGTGGGCCGGACAGCGGAGTCGGCCCGGCGGGCTGCGCGCGTCAGCCGAGCTGAGCGCGGAGCGCCTCGTCCATGACGTCGAGCGGCGGCTCCCGCCCCGTGTAGAGCCGGAACTGCTCTGCTGCCTGGTGGAGGAGCATCCTCCCGCCGTGAACGGCGGTGGCCCCGCGCCGCCGCGCTGCCTCCACCAGCTCCGTGATCATCGGTTTGTACACGATGTCCATCACCAGGAGGCCCTCCCGCAACGCCTCTTCCGGGACAGGGCTCCGCGGGTCGACCTCGGCCATGCCGCGCGACGTCGCGTTGACGAGGACGTCGTGGTCGGGCGAGAGCGCCTCCCCGCCGTCCGCGTCGAGCGGCGCGGCCGCGCCGCCGACCGCCGCCGCGAGCTGCCGCGCCTTCTCGAGATCGCGGTTCGCGACCGTGACGCGGGCGCCGCGCTCCGCGAGCCCGAACGCGACCGCGCGCGCCGCCCCGCCCGCGCCGAGGAGCAGCACCCGCGCGCCTTCGAGCGGCGTCACCTCCTCGAGCGCCCGCACCGCGCCGATCCAGTCGGTATTGTAGCCCCGGAGGCGCCCGTCGTCGTTGACGATGGTGTTCACCGCGCCGATCCGCGCGGCGACGGGATCGATCTCGTCCAGCAATGGAATTACCGCCTGCTTGTAGGGCATCGACACACCCAGGCCGCGGATCCCGAGCGCCCGCATCCCGCGCGTCGCGCCTTCAACATCGGTCACCGCAAAAGGGATATAGGTAAATTCGAGCCCCAGCGCGCGGTAGCCGGCGAGGTGCATGGCGGCCCCTGTCGATACCGGATGACGCGACATTGATCCGCAGAGTGTGACGCGGCCCAGCTCCTGGGAGAACGATGCAGTCGACGAAGTACAGCCGTGCATGCAGCGAAGCTGGCCTGTCTCCGGCGCGGATGCTAGCCCCGCCAGCGATGAGCGAACCCAGCTCCCCCGGGCCGGCGGCGGAGGCTGCGACAGCGTGCCTCCAGCCCGTCAAGGCCGGCCTGTTCGTGCCCCGATCCGATCGCGCGTTCGCGCGGCGCGCCTACCGGACGGTCGCGCCGCTCGCCCGGAGCCTCTTCAAGGTCCTCGCGGCCCTCGTGATCCTCACGCTGGGTCGCTCGACCCTCGCGGACCAGTACCATGTGCCCACCGGCTCGATGTGGCCGACGATCGCCCCGGGCGATCGCATCCTCGTCGACAAGGTCGCCTACGGGGTTCGTGTTCCGCTCACGGATCGCTACCTGTTTGAGCGCAGCGGGCCGAGCGCCGGCGACGTGGTGCTCTTCGCGGATCCGCGCGGCGGCTCCACCCTCCTCGTCAAGCGCGTGATCGCGCTCCCTGGGCAGACGGTGATGCTCCGGCGAGGCTTGCTGTACGTCGACGGCGCGGCGCAGGCGATCGAGCAGCTCGGGGACGGCACGCGGGTGGAGCACCTCGGATCGGTCACGCACGCGGCGGGCGAGCCCGACCTCGCCGCGTTCGGGCCGGTCGTCGTGCCTCCGGACCACCTCTTCGTGATGGGCGACAACCGCGCCGCCTCGCTCGACAGCCGGGCGATGGGGGCGGTGCCGAGGGAGCTCGTCCGCGGCCGCGTGCTCAGCGTCGTCTATCACCACGACGCCGAGGGCTTCGACCTGTCCCGCGCCCTGCTGAGCGTCGACTGAGCGTCGACCGAGCGCCGACCGAGCGCCGCGGACCTACGCTTCGCCGCTCGTCATCATCGCCCTGATCTCGTCGCCGCTCAGGGTCTCGACCTCGTACAGCCTTGCGGCGATGCGCTCGAGCGTCGCGCGGCGCCCCTGGATCATCGCGCGCGCCCGCGCCTCCGCGTCCGCGAGGATCCGCGCGACCTCCGCGTCGATCTCGCGCGCGGTCGCGTCGCTGCACTCCCGCCCCGCGCCCGGTGCGGGCGCGCCCCGCGGCTCGCCCAGGAACGACAGCGGCCGGCGCGGCTCCAGCGCCGAGAGCCCCACCCCCTGGCCCATCCCGAGCTCCCGCACCATGCGGCGCGCGAGCTCCGTCGCGTTGAGCAGGTCGTCCTGCGCGCCGGTCGACAGGTCCCCGACGGCCTCCGCCTCGGCGGCGCGCCCGCCGAGCAGCACGACGAGCCGGTCGAGGATCTCCTGCCGGCTCCACAGGTAACGGTCCTCGCGCGGCTGCTGCATCGTGTACCCGAGCGCCCCCGCCCCGCGCGGCACGATCGACACCTTGCGCACCGGGTCCTGCGTCGGCAGCAGCGTGGCGGTCAGCGCGTGCCCCACCTCGTGGTAGGCGACCACGAGCTTCTCGCGCGCTCCGAGCCGCCGGCCCCGCCGCTCGATCCCCGCGATCCCGCGCTCGATCGCGGCCTCCATGTCGCTCTGCCTCACCGCGGCCGCCCTGCGCCGCGCCGCGAGCAGCGCCGCCTCGTTGACGATGTTCGCCAGGTCGGCCCCGACGAGCCCCGCGGTCTGCGCGGCCACGGCGTCGAGGTCCACGTCCGCATCGAGCACCACCTTCCTCCCGTGCACCGCGAGGATCTCCCTCCGCTCGGCGAGGTCGGGCCTGTCGACGTGCACCCGGCGGTCGAACCGCCCCGCCCTGAGGAGCGCCGGATCGAGGATCTCGGGGCGGTTCGTCGCGGCGAGCACGATCATCGCCGTGCGCGCGTCGAACCCGTCCATCTCGGTCAGGAGCTGGTTGAGCGTCTGCTCCCGCTCGTCATGGCCGCCGACGGAGCCGCCGATGCCGCGGGCCTTGCCGACCGCGTCGAGCTCGTCGATGAACACGAGGCAGGTCCCCTTCTCGCGCGCCTGGGAGAAGAGGTCGCGCACGCGCGCGGCGCCGACGCCGACGAACATCTCCACGAACTCCGACCCGCACGCGCTGAAGAAGGGGACGCTCGCCTCTCCCGCGATCGCCCGCGCCAGCAGCGTCTTGCCCGTGCCGGGCGGCCCCACCAGGAGCACCCCCCTGGGCATCCGGCCGCCGAGCTTCTCGTAGCGCTCGGGCGCCTTGAGGAAGTCGACGATCTCGCCGAGCTCGGCCTTCGCCTCGGCGCTGCCCGCGACGTCGCGGAACGTCGCCGTCGCCCCCCGCTCCTCGTAGAGCCGCGCCTTGTTCTTGCCGAACGCTGTCGCGGCGCTCGACACGTTCCCTGCCGCCGTCGCCCGCCGCGACGCGAGGTGGACCATCGCGACCAGCGCGGCGAGCGGCAGCGCCAGCCAGAGGTACGGCAGCAGCCCCCGCTCGTCCGCGACGCGCGTGTACGGGATTCCTCGCCGGTCGAGGTCGGCGAGCAGATCCTTCTCGGTCGGCTCGATGCGCCCCGTGCGGTAGCTCCGCGGCGCGCTCGCGCTCAGTCCGGGCACCGTTCGCCCGATGTACACGCCGTCCCGGATCTCGACCGCGGCGAGCTCTCCGCTCTCCGCGAGCGAGCGGAAGCGCGCGTAAGGAATGCGGCTGTCGGACGCCGCCACCACCTGAAGCAGCAGCGCCGAGCCGAGCACCATGACGAGAACAATCCAGATCGACCGCATGGCTCGCCTCCGCGCGGACAGGGGACGTTGCCCGCAGGCACGGCCCGTCGCCACGGTGCGCCCTGCACGGAGCCTGCCAAGGCGGCCAGTGGACCGTCGGAGGCAAGCCGTGGGAGGGCTCGATCCATGAGCCGCGCCGAGCGCGCCCGGCGCGGCATGGACGCACGGCGCGAACCGATCAACCCTGGTCGCATGGGGAGAGCTCTTTTCTTGATCATGGGTCCGTTGACGATGCTGCTGTTCGGGTGCGGCGGGGCTCCGCCACCTCCGGCCGAGCAGCCCGAGCCCGCGCGGCCGGAGGAGCCCGCGCCGGGCGCCGAGCCCACGCCGGAGGCCGCCCTGGGCGTCGAGGCGCCGGAGGCGGAGCCCGCTGCGACGACGCCGTCCGCGGCGCCGCGGCGCGACGACTCGGTGCCCGACGACTATGCGCTCATGCATGGCGACTGCGTGGATCTCGGCAAGCAGCTCACGGCGCTCACGCGCACGGAGCAGGTCGCGGCGCTGAGCGCCAAGCTGACGCCGGAGCAGCGGGGCGAGACCGAGAAGAAGATCGACGCGGTCGCGGCCACCCTCGGGGAGCAGTATGCGCAGGCGTGCGAGCAGAACGTCGGCAAGCACGTGGATCCGAGGTCGCTCAAGTGCGCGTTCGACGCGCGGAGCGTCAGGGCGTTCGAGGCCTGCCTCAACGCGCCGCCGCCCGCCAAGTGACGCCTCCGCGGCGCGCGCCGGATGACGGCGCGCTCGATGCAGATATAATGTGGCCCCGCATGGACGCTTCGCTCCTCGACGACCCCTGGATCGCCGCTCAGGTCGACGCCGCCGTGGCGCCTTACGTGGGTCGCCTGCCGGCGCAAGAGGTCGCGTGGATGCGCGAGCAGCTCGCGGAGGTCTTGCTGCACGACGAGGAGGCGATCCGCCTCCTTCGGCGCGCGCAACCGCGCGAGGTCGACGAGAGCGGCGAGCGGGCTTTCGGGGTGCTCGGCGCAGCGGGGCGCGCCAAGGCGGGTTAGCGGTGCGCACTGCGGAAGACCGGCTGGTCGCCGAGGGACTCGACCTGCTCCGGCTGGTCGCGAAGCGCATCGCGCGCCGTCTGGGCCGCCGCATCCCGGTCGAGGACCTCGTCGCGCTCGGGCACCCGGCGCTGCTCGATGTGGTGCGGACGCACGATCCGAGCCGATCCACGTTCGAGGCGTACGCCAAGAGGAAGATCCGCTGGGCGATCTTCGACGGCATCCGGCGGGAGACGCGCTGGCGATCCGCGGCCGCGCGGGCCAGCGCGCTCGCTGCGTCGGCGCGGTTCGCGGAGGGGCGCGGCGCGGACGACGACGCGCCTGCCACGCAGGAGGCCTACGCCGCGCGGCTCGGCGGCCTGCTCGCCGGGCACGCGGCCGCGATGGCGCTCGGCCTGCTCTCGGCCCAGGGCGACGTCGCCGCGGTCCCGGACGCCGCCGACAGCCCCGAGGAGCGCGCCTCGCGCGCCGAGCTCGCGCAGGCCGTGCGGCACGCCGTGCGCGAGCTCCCCGAGCGCGAGCGCGCCCTCGTCGAGCGCCACTACTTCGACGACGAGCGCTTCGATCAGATCGCGCAGGATCTCGGGATCAGCAAGAGCTGGGCGAGCCGCCTGCACACTCAGGCCATCGAGCGGCTGGGCGAGCTGCTCCGCACCCTGCGCTGACGCGCGCCGAGGCGCGGGCGCGTCGTGTCCCCATCGACGGACCGCCGTCAGCGCTGCCGGCTGTTGACCGAGCGGAGATACGGGGCCCGCTCGTCGTCGCTGACCGGCTCGTTGCTGATCACGCGGTGGTCGCGCGGCATGAAGTTCACGAGCCGGACCATCATGTGGTCCATCGCGACGGTCAGCTGCCCTTTGCGGCGGAGCTCCGCGGCCTCCTGGAAGGTCTGCACCTTGGGATCGTAGGCGATCATGTGCAGGTCTCGCCCGAACGGCTCGGGCAGGTCTTCCACCTCGACGATCTTGTAAATGCGGATCCCTCCGACCTTCTCGGTGGCCGCGACCACGGCGCCGACGACCAGATCCTTGCCTGTCGGATCGGAGGTCTCGGGGACGGGGGGAGTGCGGTTACAGGCCGGTGCGAGCGTCAGGGTGCCGGCGCACACGGCGGCGGCGAGTGCGATCGACCTCATGGGCGCTGAATAACATCGATGCGACCCGGCGCAAGCGCCTACTGCGCGCGACGCGGGGGAACGCGGCGCGCCGCGAGGTCGACCGCCGCCGCGTGGCAGCGCCGTGGTAGACGCGCCGTCGAGACACCGGTCGGGAGCGATCCCTGGAGGAATGCGATCATGCGACTCGAGGACACGAGGTTTGTCGTCACAGGCGCCGCCCAGGGGCTGGGTCGTCACTATGCGCTGCGGCTCGCGGAGCTCGGGGGCCAGGTCGCCGCGGGCGACGTGAACGAGGAGGGGCTCGCGTCGCTGGTCGAGGCGAGCCAGGGGCTCCCCGGGAAGGTCCACGCGCGGCCCTTCAACGTGGCGGTGGAGGCGGAGGTCGAGGCGTTCGTCCGCTTCGCGCACGGGGCGATGGGCGGCCTGAACGGCCTCGTGAACAACGCCGGCATCCTGCGGGACGGCCTCCTGGTCAAGAAGGACCGCCAGACGGGCGCGGTCGTCAAGCTGAGCGCGGCGCAGTGGCAGGCCGTCATCGACGTCAACCTGACGGGCGCCACGCTCATGGTCCGCGAGGTCGTCGCGAAGATGGTCGAGACCGAGCAGAAGGGCGTCATCGTCAACATCAGCTCCATCGCGCGCCACGGCAACCGCGGCCAGTCGAACTACACCGCCGCGAAGAGCGCGCTCGCGGCGAACACGAAGACGTGGGCGCTCGAGTTCGCGCCGTTCGGCATCCGCGTCGGCGCGGTCGCGCCCGGCATGATCGAGACGCCCATGACGCAGGGCATGCACCAGAAGGCGCGCGACGCCCTGGTCGCCATGATCCCGGTCGGCCGCATCGGCGTGCCTGAGGACATCTGGCAGGCCGTGCGCTTCGTGATCGAGTGCGAGTACTTCAACGGCCGCTGCATCGACGTCGACGGCGGCCTCACGATGTGACGCCGCCGTCGCGGCGGCGTCCCTGCGTACCCACCGCGTCCCTGTGTACACCCCACCGCGTCCCGGCCGTCCTGCCGCGTCCCGGCCGTCCTGCCGCGTCCCATGCCGTCCTGCCGCGTCCCTGCGTTCTCGCCCCGCCCCGGACCACGAGCCACCCCGGAGATCCGCCCACGAAACATTCTCGCTTGACGCGTCGATGTTGAAAGCTATGTTCAATATCAATCTACCCGTTAACGGAGCCGGGGGTCTGCATGTACGTCTGCCTCTGCATGGGCGTCTGTGATCGAGAGATTCGCGAAGCGATGAACGAGGGGGCTTGTTCCGTGGCAGAGGTGATGGAGTGCACGGGCGCCGGTACGCGGTGCGGCTCCTGCCAGCCGACGATCGCCAAGCTCATCGGCGATGATGAGGGCGCCTCCCCGCCCGTCGCCGCGCCGCGCCGCCTGGCGATGGCGCCGGCCTCCAGCGCCGCCTGATTCTCTGGATCGCGCCGCTGCGCTCCGATTTCCTGGGGCCGGCGGGGGCTGCCGCCTGTTTTCTTAGAAATTTCTTGCGCAATTCCGCTGAGCTTGCGCATTTGACCTGGGCGCTGGCGCTCCAGCCGGCGCACCCCTGCCTGCAGGCGGGGCGAGCACGACAGGCACGAGCGCGAGAGGGTACGATGAAGGGTGCGAAAGACATCGTCGACGTGTTGAACGAGGTGCTCGCGGGAGAGCTCGTCGCGATCAACCAGTACTTCCTGCACGCGAAGATGTGCGCGCACTGGGGCTTCGTCACGCTCGCCGCGCACGGCCGCGCCGAGTCGATCGACGAGATGAAGCACGCCGATGCGATCATCGATCGCATCCTCTTCCTGGAGGGGCTGCCCAACCTGCAGCGCCTGGACACCCTTCACATCGGGCAGACCGTGCCGGAGCAGCTCAAGAGCGACCTCGAGCTCGAGTACCAGGCGGTCAAGCGGCTCAACGCGGCGATCGCCCTCTGCCGCGACAAGGGAGATCGCACCTCCGAGGAGCTCCTGGCCAAGATCCTCGAGTCCGAGGAGGAGCACGTCGACTGGCTCGAGACGCAGATCGGTCTGATCGAGAAGCTTGGCGAGACGGCCTACCTGTCCCAGCAGATCCGCGAGTAGGGTAGGGTGGGGGGCTCGCCCCGCGCCGGCGGCGCACCCCGCGCGCCTCCTGGCGGCGGAGGCCGCGCTTGACGTACGATACGCTGGACGCATGTCCAAGCCGCCGCGGACGACCGCGCTCGCGCGGTTCCGCGCCAGCTCGGCGCGTCGGTCGTGCTCGTCGCGCCGCGCCCGTCCCGCGAGGAGGATGAGCGCGGCGGGGGAAATCCATGTCGAAGATTCTTGTCGTCGATGACCAGCGGAACATGCGGACCACGCTCGCGATGATGCTGCGTGGCGCGGGGTACGAGGTCGATGAAGCGGCCGACGGCAGCCAGGGCGCCGACCTGGGCGCCAAGGGCGCGTACGACGTCGTGCTCACCGACCTGCGGATGGGCGGCTTCGACGGCATCGGCGTCCTGCGCGCGGTGAAGGAGTCGAACGCGAACACCGAGGTCATCGTGATGACCGCGTACGGCACCATCGAGAGCGCGGTCGAGGCGATGCGGCTCGGCGCGTTCGACTACATCCAGAAGCCGTTCTCGGAGCAGGAGCTGCTCGTGAAGGTGGAGCGCGCGATCCAGAACCGGAAGCTCACCGGGGAGGTGCAGCTGCTCGCCAGCGAGTTCAAGGAGCGCTACCGGTTCGAGAACATCGTTGGCCGCTCGCAGGCGGTCCGCGAGGTGCTGGGCCGGATCGTGAAGGTCGCGCCGACCGACGCGACGGTGCTCATCACCGGCGAGAGCGGCACCGGCAAGGAGCTGGTCGCCAAGGCCATCCACGCCAACAGCAAGCGCGCGGATCGCCCGTTCGTCCCGGTGAACTGCGCCGCCATCAGCGAGACGCTCCTCGAGAGCGAGCTGTTCGGACACGCGCGCGGCTCGTTCACGGGCGCGATCTCGGCGAGGAAGGGGCTGTTCGAGGAGGCCGACGGGGGCACGTTCTTCTTCGACGAGATCGCCGAGACCCCGCTCACCTTCCAGGCGAAGCTGCTCCGCGCGATCCAGGAGAACGAGATCCGCCGGGTGGGCGAGAACAAGCCCATCCACGTCGACGTGCGCATCATCGCCGCGACGAACCAGGAGCTCCTGGGCGCGGTGTCGGAGAAGCGGTTCCGCCAGGACCTCTATTACCGGCTGAACGTCGCGCGCTTCGTGCTCCCGCCGCTGCGCTCGAGGCGCGAGGACATCCCGATCCTCTGGGAGTTCTTCCTCGAGAAGTACAACCGGAAGATGACCTGTCGCGCGCGCGCCGCGGACGGCGTCGTCGAGGCGCTGACGCAGTACGATTTCCCGGGCAACATTCGCGAGCTCGAGAACATGGTGGAGCAGGCGGTGGCGCTCTCGGGCGGCGGCGTCATCAGCGTCGACGACGTACTGCCCGCCGCGTTGCTGCCGACGCGGGCGCCCGAAGGTGGCGGCAGGCTGCTCGCCGACGTTGTCGACTGCGCCGAGCGCCAGGCGATCGAGGCCGCGCTGCGGGAGTGCGACGGCAGCCGGGAGCGCGCCGCCGAGGTGCTCGGGATCAGCGCCACCACCCTGTGGCGCAAGATGACCCGCCTGGCGATCACGTATCCCCCGGGCTGAGCCGTCGCCTCCTCAGCCGGCCTCCCCGTTCCTGACGACCAGGCTCGGCAGGGCGTTCCCTCGGGATACAGCAGGCGCCCGCAGACCCGGCCGAGCATGCCTGTGCTCACCTGGTTGAGCCATCTGCTACTCACCGGGCTCAGCCGGCGTGCGCCTGCGCGCGCCTGGCGGAGTTTCGACCAGGACGTACGACCGGGCTGAGCAACACCCCTGACTCAGCAGTAAGATTGGGCAGCTAGCCCACGTTGGGTTGCACCTTTGCAATGTCAGCGCGTCGGGATTTGCCTTAGTGCAATGGGTCAGCTGATGTAGACTGTGCGCTTCTGTTTCACTTCGGCGTCGACGACAGCAACTCGATGATTCGTCAGCTTGGCCCGGTAATTGCTAGGTCGTAGACCGATAGGCGTAGTCATCGTTGGCGGCGCTCGCCGCAGGAGGACGCTTAATGGCCCGCATGCTGATCGTGGACGATGAGAATTCCCAGCGTCGCGCCCTTTCAGCTGGGCTAAGCGTCGAGGGGTTCGAGGTCGTGTTCGCCGCCTCGTTCCAGGATGCGAACCGCGTCCTCGGCTCTTCCCCGGTCGACGTGGCGATGATCGACCTGATGATGCCCGATCTGAACGGCCTGGAGCTCGCGCGTCACATCCGGCATGCGTTCCCGAGGGTGCGGGTCGTGCTTTCCAGCGCGTATCACCTCTCCGCGCGCCAGGTCGAGCGCGCCGACTGCGGCGCCGTGGCCTTCGTCCCGAAGCCGTACAAGGTGGGCGAGATCTGTCGCTTCCTCCGCGCCAAGACGGACGTGCTCACGCCCGCGTCGTGCTAGTAGCGCGGCGTGCGCTGCGAGCTGCTCGATTACGAACTCCCTGAAGCGCTCATCGCGTCGCGGCCCCCCGAGGAGCGGGACGGCGCCAGGCTCCTCCTGGTCGACCGCGGCCGAGGGGCCGGCGACGTCGAGCACGCCGCGATCCGCGACCTCGGCCGGTACGTCGAGCGCGGCGCGCTCGTCGTCGTCAATGACACGAAGGTCGTGCCCGCCCGGCTGTTCGGCAAGAAGCGTGGCACCGGCGGGCAGGTGGAGCTCTTCCTGCTGCACCGGCTGGACGAGGCGCCGGCCGGGGCGGAGGACCTCGCTCGCGGGCCCCGGGAGCTCGCCGGCGGGCCCGGGGAGAGCGCGGCGCACCCCGAGCGCTGGCGAGCGATGGGGCGCGCCTCCAAGCCGATCCGCCCGGGCGCGGTGCTCGATCTCGAGCGCGACGGGGCGCTCGTCGCGGAGGTGCTGGAGCGCGCAGAGGACGGGGTGCTCACGGTGCAGCTCTCCTCGCCGGCAGGGCTGTCCGTCGCGGCGGCGATCGATGCCTACGGGCACGTCCCGCTCCCTCCCTATCTCGGCCGGGGCGACGACGCGTCCGATCGCGAGCGCTACCAGACCATCTTCGCCCGCGTCCCGGGCGCGGTCGCTGCGCCCACGGCGGGCCTCCACCTCTCGCCCGGCCTCGTCGAGCGGCTCCGCGCGAACGGGGTCGAGATCGCGAGCGTCACGCTGCACGTCGGCCTCGGCACGTTCCAGCCGGTCACGGTCGACGACCTCGACCTGCACCCGATGCACGCCGAGGTCTACTCGGTCCCCGAGGCGACCGCCGGCGCGGTCGCGGCCGCGCGCGAGCGCGGCGCGCCGGTGATCGCGATCGGCACCACCGTGGTGCGCGCGCTCGAGAGCGCGGCCGACCCGGCGCGCGCGGGCCTCGTGCGGGCGCAGTCCGGGGAGACGCGCCTCTTGATCCAGCCCGGCTACCGGTTCCAGGTCATCGACGCCCTGTTGACGAACTTCCACCTGCCGCGCTCGACGCTGCTCGCGCTCGTGTTCGCCTTCGCCGGCCGCGAGCGCGCGCTCCTCGCGTACCGCGCGGCGATCGACGCCGGCTACCGCTTCTACTCGTACGGCGACGCCATGCTGATCTCCGGAGCGAGCGCGTCATGATCCGGACGCCTGGCTTCGCCTTCTCCGAGCTCGCGCGGGACGGTCATGCCCGCACGGGCGTGCTCTCCACGCCGCACGGCGACGTGCTGACCCCGACGTTCATGCCGGTCGGCACCCAGGGCAGCGTGAAGACGCTGGCCCCCGGCGAGGTGGCCGCGACCGGCGCGAGGATCGTCCTCGGCAACACGTACCACCTGTGGCTCCGCCCGGGCCCCGAGCTCGTCGCGCAGCTCGGCGGCCTGCACGCGTTCACCCGCTGGCCGCACGCGATGCTCACGGACTCCGGCGGCTTCCAGGCCTTCTCGCTCGCCGAGCGGCGCACCCTCACGGAGGACGGCTTCGTGTTCCGCTCGCACCTCGACGGCGCCCGCAAGGCGCTCACGCCCGAGGTCGCGATGGAGGTGCAGGGGCTGCTCGGGGCCGACATCGCGATGCAGCTCGACGTGTGCCCGCCCGGCGGCGCGCCGCACGCGGAGGTCGAGGAGGCCTGCCGCCTGACGACGCGCTGGGGGAAGCGCTGCCTCGCCGCCAAGCGCCCCACCCAGGCGCTCTTCGGTATCGTGCAGGGCGGCACCTCGGCCGCCCTCCGCACGGCGCACGCGGACGAGCTCGGCGCGTTGCCGTTCGACGGGCTCGCCCTGGGCGGCTTCTCCGTGGGCGAGCCGATCCCGCTGATGCACGAGGTCGTCGCGCAGATCGCGCCGCACCTCGACCCTTCGCGCCCCCGCTATCTCATGGGCGTCGGGACGCCGCTCGACCTCATTCACGCCGTCGGCGCCGGGGTCGACATGTTCGATTGCGTGCTCCCCACCCGGAACGCTCGCAACGGGCAGGCGCTCACGCAGCACGGCAAGATCGTCATCAAGCAGGCGCGCTACAAGGAAGACCGATCTCCGCTCGACCCGACCTGCGCCTGCCCGACCTGCGTCGGGGGGTACAGCCGCGCGTACCTGAGGCACCTCTACATGGCGGGCGAGATCCTCGTGCTGCGCCTGCTGACGGAGCACAACCTCCACCTGTATGGCCGCCTGATGCGCGAAGCGCGCGCGGCCATCGCCGAGGGGCGGTACGCGGCGTTCGCCCGCGCGTGGCTCGGCGCGCCCGATGTGACCGAGTGATCGAGCCACCCTACATCGTCTCCATGGCCTCTTCGACGCGCTCCCGACGCGGGCGCGGCGGGGATCGCGCGGCGGGCGCAACGTCCGCGCTGTCCGGAGGGTTCCGGAGTAACATGGGCGCATGGTGAGCTCTCGCCTCCGCCGCGCCGCGCGCTCGCATCCGCGTGCGCCGGGCGACCTCTCGGCCGCGCTCGACCAGGCGGTAGGCCCGAGCCGCCGGCGCACGAGCCCGAGCCGGTCGTGCCAGCCGAACGCTCGCCTTCGCGCGCGGGTCGCGTGCTTGCCCGCGCTTTCCTCGTCCATTAGCCTTCGGACTCGGCCCGCGGAATGACGCAAGACGCCAACAAGAAGCCGCTCGGACGCATCCTCCTCCAGCAAAGGGCGGTCACCCAGCCCCAGCTCGAACAAGCGCTCCTCGATGCGCGTGCAAAGGGAGTTCCCCTCGCCACGAACCTCATCGAGAGCGGCACCGTCTCCGAGGTCGCTGCGCTGAAGGCCCTCTCCGAGCAGAGCGGTGTTCCTGGCATCGATCTCAACCAGGTCTGCATCAAGCTGAGCGACCTCTCGATCCTGCCCCGCGAGATCGCCGCGAAGCACAAGCTCCTGCCCGTGCTCGTCCGCGAGGACCGCATCCTCGTGGCCATGGCGGCGCCCGCCGACAAGAAGGTGATCGACGAGCTCGAGTTCGTGACCGGCAAGCGCGTCTTCCCGTACATCGCGCTCGCGGGCCCCCTCGTGCGGACCATCGTGGCCGCCTACGACATGAAGGAGCAGGGCGAGCCGTTCTACGTCGGCGCCAAGTGCCCGCCCGAGGTGCTGAAGCGGGCCGGGCTCGGCGCCGCGGCGGCGTCTGCTCCCGAAGCGCCGCCCGCGCCCGCCCCTTCGCAGCCTGCGCCGCGCCGGTCTGCGTCCGCCGTGCCGCCGGCGACGGTGGCCCATCCCCCTGCCGCTCCCCCCCCTGCGCCCAGCGCCCCGCCGCCGGCGCGACCCGCGCCGGAGCGCTCGCGCGACGAGGCGGAGATCTCGTTCGCCGATCTCACCGACGAACCGAGCCCGCCCGCCGCTTCGCCGGGCCGCATGTCCTCGGCGGGGCCGCCGCTCGTCGTCGACGACGCCATGCGGAGGGCAGCGGCAGCCGACGAGCTCACGGACACGGATTTCGGCACCGCCGACCGCGACCTGTCCGTTGTCGAGTCGCTCCCGGGCGCGAGCAAGGCGCCGCAGGGCGATCAGACCACGATCCTTGTCGTCGACGACGAGCCCGAGATCCGGAAGCTGCTCCGCCGCATCTTCGAGGAGCGCGGGTACCGCGTCGAGGAGGCCGACCGCGGGCTCCTCGCCCTGCGCATGGTCAAGGAGCACCCGCCCGACGTGATGATCCTCGACGCCATGTTGCCCGAGGTGCACGGCTTCGACATCGCCCGCCGCATGAAGGGCACGCAGCGCTACGGCCACATCCCGATCATCATGATCTCGGCCGTCTACCGCGGGTGGCGCTTCGCCGAGGACCTGAAGTCGAGCTACGGCGTGGAGGCCTATATCGAGAAGCCGTTCCGCGTCGCCGATGTCGTCGCCGCCGTGGAGAACGCGCTCCAGGCGCGCTCGATCCGCGGGGATCAGGACCGGATTTCGGCAGAGGCGGAGCGCCTCCTCGCCGCGGGGATCGCGGCGTACCGCGCGGGCGATTTCGATAAAGCCGTGCGGCACCTGCGCGAGGGCACGGCGATCGATCCGCTCGCCTACCGGCTGCACTTCCACCTCGGCCTGCTCTACGGCAAGCAGGGCCAGCTCTACGACGCCATCCAGGAGCTGGAGACGGCGCTGCACATCAACGGCAAGCACTTCCCCGCGCTGAAGAACCTCGCCGTGCTCTACCAGAAGGCCGGGTTCCGCAACAAAGCCATCGAGACGTGGGAGCGCGCCCTGGGCGTCGCGCCCGATGACCCGACGCGGCAATCCATCAAGGAGCATCTGCTCGGGTTGCTCTGACCGCCTACCCCATGTCGTCCGGGGCCAAGCTGTCGTAGACTGCGCCGATTCCACCGGCAGGCGCGTCCTTGGATGAAATTCATCTGCGATAACTGCAAGGCCAAGTACCAGATCGGCGACGAGAAGGTCGCCGGCAAGATGGTGCGGATGCAGTGCCGGCGATGCGGGCACCTCATTCAGGTGAGCGCGAGCGTCACCGAGAGCTCCGTGGCGCGGGCTCTCCCGGTCGAGCCGCCGCGCGCGGCCGGCGACGACGCGCAGATCGCCCCTCCGAGCGACGAGGCGCCGCCCGCCGGGGTCGGCGCCGGTGGCGCGAGCGCCCCGAGGCCGCCGCCGGCTTCTGCCCTGGGCCACGGCGCCGCGCCGTCGCCGCCCCGGCCGGCATCGCAGGCCCTCCCGCGCCCGGGAGGCGCGCCTCGACCTCCGGCGGCGCCGCGCGCCGCGCCCGGACCGGTATCGAGCCCGCGCCCGGCGCCCGCGCCCGCCGCAGCGCGGGCCGCTCAGCCGGCGCCCGCCGCGGCGCGGGCCGCCCAGCCGGCGCCCGCGGCTCCAGCCGTGCCCGCCGCCCGGACGGAGCCCATGCCGCCGGCGGGGGCCGCCAGCGCGTTCACGCGATCGATGTCCAACGACCGGCCGCTCGGGAAGACGCCGGCCGCGCGCACGACGTCGAGCGAGGACTGGTACGTCGGGGTCGGCGGCGTCCCGCTCGGCCCGGTGCGGCTCGCCGTCATCCGCGAGAAGGCGCTGGTCGGCGCGGTGGACGGCGACTCGCTCGTCTGGCGCGAGGGCTTCGACGAGTGGCTGCCCCTCAAGAACTTCCCGGAGCTGCTCGAGATCGTCACCCAGGCCCAGTCCACCCGCGTGTCCGCGCCCGCGCGCCGCACAAGCAGCACGGGCTTCTCTGTCGGCCACCAGCAGGTCCCGCCCTCGACGAAGGCGCCCTCGTCGGCGAGGGTCCCTCCGCTCGCTGCGGCCGCGCCCGCGCGCTCGGCAACGCGCGAGCCGGAGCCTCCCGGCCTGAGCGAGCGGTCGCCGGTGGGCGTCGGCTCGGTCGCTGCCTTCTCCGCGACGGGGACGCCCGCTGCGAGCGCGCCGGCCGGGTGGCCCGACGCGTCTGGGGGCGCCGCGCGGGCCCACGCCGTGGGCGCGGCGCCGGTCGAGGTGCTGGCCGATCCGTTTGCGGCCGGGCCGGCGGCCGCCGTCGCCTCCGCGCCGAGATCCGAGCTGGCGCCGCCCGTCTCGGCCGACGTCGCTCGCGGCGCAGGCGGCCTTTCCCTCGGCGGCTCGCCCTCGGCAACGGCCCGCGCGGGCGGCCCGCCGTCTGTGACGTCGGCGCCGGCCGGTGGCCTTTCCTCCGCGGAGCCCGCCCCCCTCGTGGCCAACCCGGGCAGCCTGGTGGAGACGGTCGCGCCGAGGCGGCGCTCGGGCATGAGCCCGCTCGCCTACGCCTTCATCGCCATGGCAGCGGCGTTCGGCGGCGTCTCCGCCTATGTCCTGCTGTCGCCCAAGCCGCAGCAGGCCCCCGTGCAGGTCGTGACCGCGCCGCCGAGCCACCCGGCCGACCTGCCCACGGCCGCCCCTCCGCCGCCGCCGAGCGTCGAGCCGGAGACGCCTCCGGCGGCCGAGACGGCGTCTGCCAGACCGGAGCCCGCCTCGCCCGGCAAGCCGGGCGCCGTGGCGAGCCAGCGCCCCCAGCCGGAGAAGCCCGTCGCTTCCGCGACAGCTGCTCCGCTCGATCGATCCGGGTTCGGCGCCGGGGTCCCCGGCCCGACGTCAGGGCCGGGCAGCCAGGGCGCCGGCTCCGGCTTGAGCCAGCTCTCTCAAGGGGAGATCGCCGGCGTCGTCGAGGCGAACCGGCCGAGCGTCCGGCGCCACTGCTGGCAGCCCGCCCTCGACGCGCGCGACCGCAACGCATCCACCACAGCCCGCGTCTCGGCTTCCGTGGTCATCGGCGCGTCGGGCGCCGTCCAGTCCGTCTCGGCCGGCGGCTCGGAGAAGGACTACCCCAGCCTGGCGAGCTGTATCGGCTCGCGGATCAAGTCCTGGCGGTTTCCCCCGTCCTCGGGCACCACGCCCGTGACCATTCCGTTCGTCTTCGCCGCCCAGTGAGCACACGCTCCCTGCGGAGGGGAGCCTCACGTCCCCGGGGCGCTGCGCTTTACGCCTGCCCGGGCAGGCGGTAATCGACGCGATCATGGCAGAGCGCAAAGTCCGCATCCTCGTGGCGAAGCCCGGCCTGGACGGCCACGACCGCGGCGCCAAGGTCGTCGCCCGGGCGCTCCGCGATGCGGGCTTCGAGGTGGTCTACACGGGCTTGCACCAGACCCCCGACATGATCGCCTCCGCCGCCGTGCAGGAAGACGTCGACGCCGTGGGGCTGTCGATCATGTCCGGAGCGCACAACACCCTCTTCCCCGCCGTCCTCGAGGCCCTCCGCAAGTACGGCGCCGAGGACATCGTGGTGTTCGGCGGGGGCATCATCCCGGACGAGGACATCGCGCGCCTCCAGGACGCCGGCGTGAAGGGCGTCTTCACCCCCGGGACCACCCTGAAGAGCATCGTGGAGTGGGTCCAGACCCACGTGACCCCCCACGGCTGACCGCCGCGGCGGCGCGCGTCCCCACTCTCCCCCACCGCGCGCGCCCCCCACGCTCCTCCACCGCACGCCACCCCGCCGGACCTCCTCCCGGGCAGCCGGCTCGCTGAGCCCTCCCGGGCAACCGGCGTAGACCTGCCTGTCGGGGCGCGACGTCATGCGGCCAGGGCGGCGATCCGCCTCGCTTCCTTTCCGCCTTGCCAGCGTCCGCCTGCGGCGGTCGCGCAACCCTCCGAACGGCTCCCCACTTCCTCCCACGGACCTGGGTCTGCCGCCGGATCGCGATAATTCGCGTTGTTTTGTTGGGTATTACCTTGGGCGCAGATGTCCTACATAGGTGGTGGATGAGGTCCAGAAATCTCCCAAACTGTTGACACTCGGCACCTCCCTCCGTAGCGTGGCGGAGCTTCGTGGGAAGAAGTGGCAGAGAATGTCACGACGCGGCGTGCACCCGGTGGAGCAACGCGGCGCCAAGCCCTCGGCGGGACAGGCCAGCCGGAGCTGGGGTCGATGAGCACGATGTTTCGCGGTCACTTCGAGCACGCGATCGACGCGAAAGGGCGCACGAGCCTCCCTTCGCGCTTTCGCGATGTGCTCGCGGCCGCGAACGACCTGCGCATGGTCATCACCCCGGCCCTCTTCGACCCCTGCCTGCACGCGTATCCGATGAAGGCCTGGGAGGAGCTGGAGGCTAAAATTGCAGCGTTGCCACAGTTCGATTCCAACGTGGTCGCATTCCGCCGCCGCTACCTGTCCGCGGCCGTCGAGTGCGACCTCGACAAGCAGGGCCGGATCCTCATCCCGCCGTCGCTCCGCGAGCACGCGAGCCTCACGAAGGACGTGCTGTGGGCGGGGATGGGACAGACGATCGAGCTCTGGTCAGCGGAGCGGTGGAAGGCCGCTCAGCAGATGAGCGAGGTCGAGCTTCAGAGCTTCAAGACAGCAATCGCGGAGCAGTTCCGCCTATGAACGTCGTCAATGTAGTCCCCATGCACCTGCCCCCTCCGCCGCCGCGCCCGCGCGGCGAGCAGCACGTCTCCGTCCTCGGCCGCGAGGTGCTCGCCGCCCTCTCACCGGTCAGCCAGGGCGTCTACGTCGACGCGACGCTCGGCGCTGGCGGCCACACCGCGACGATCCTCGAGACGCCCGGCACCCGGGTCATCGGGATCGATCGCGACGAGCGCGCCCTCGCCATCGCGCGCGCCCGGCTCGCCCGGATGGGGGACCGGGTGACTTACGTTCACGGCGCGTTCTCCGAGATCGAGCGGCACCTCGCCGCCCTCGGCGTCCCTCAGGTGGATGGGCTCGTGGCCGACATCGGCGTGAGCTCCATGCAGCTCGACGACCCGGCCCGCGGCATGAGCTTCCGCACCGAGGGGCCGCTCGACATGCGGATGGACCCGAGCCGCGGCGAGACGGCGCTCGAGCTCATCGAGCGGCTCGACGACGAGGAGCTCGCGGACCTCATCTACCGCTACGGCGAGGAGCGCCGCAGCCGGCGGGTCGCCCGCTGTATCAAGCAAGCGGCCGAGAGCGGCGAGCTCGAGACGACGCTCGATCTGCGGCGGGCCGTGGTGCGGGCGGTCGGGCCGGCGCGCATCGGCGGCGTCGATCCGGCGACGCGTACGTTCCAGGCGCTGCGCATCGCCGTGAACGGAGAGCTCGACGAGCTCGAGGCGCTGCTCGAGGCGGCGCCCAGGATCATCGCGCCCGGCGGCGTGCTCGCGGTGATCTCGTTCCACTCGCTCGAGGACCGCATCGTCAAGCGCGCGCTCCGCGAGCCGGAGGTCTGGCAGCCGCTCACGAAGAAGCCGGTGACCGCGGGCGACGACGAGATCGCCGACAACCCGAGGGCCCGCAGCGCGAAGCTCCGCGCCGCGCAGCGGGTCTCCGGCGAGGCGCTCGCGTGACGCAGCAGCGCCCGTTCCTCGTGCTCTGGACGCTCGCGGTGGCCGCGACGGTGGCGGCGTTCGTCGTGCACCTCGCCCTGAGGGGGCGCACGGTCGACCTCGGCTACCGGCTCGGTCGGGCGCGCGCCGAGCAGGCGCGGCTGCGCGAGGTCAAGCGGGTGCTCTCGCTCGAGGCGGCCAGCTACGAGACGCCGCAGCGCGTGGAGATGGTCGCCCGCTCGCTGCTCGGCATGACGCCGCCCCCGCCCGAGCGGGTCATCCCGGTGCGGGGCTACACGGCGTCGCCCGAGCGCGATCCGACGAGCGAGGAGGCCGGCAGCGCGCCGCCGGGCGGGGGGCGCCGGGAATGAGGAACCTCGACCCCCGGCGCGCGCGGTGGATCCGCATCCGCATGGGGCTGCTCTGCGGTCTCATGGCGCTCGGCCTGGGCGGCGTCGTGTCCGGCGCCTACCGCATCGAGGTCGAGGACGGCGACGCCTGGTACGACCTCGCGGAGCGGCAGCGCCAGCGGCGGCTCCACATCACGCCGAAGCGCGGCACCATCTACGACCGGAACGGCGCGCCGCTCGCGGAGAGCGTGGAGGTGCCCAGCGTCTCCGTGGACGCGGTCGAGATGCTCCGCGGCGTCGACGAGCAGTACGTCCCGATGCGGATCCAGCAGTACGCCGAGCGCATCGCGCAGGCGCTCTCGCTGCCGGCCGAGGACGTGGTGGAGAAGCTCAGCCGGCGGCGCCGCTTCGCCTGGCTCAAGCGCCGCGTCTCGGAGCAGGAGGTCGAGCGCGTCCGCGCGCTCGGGGACCGGACGCAGCGCTACCCGGTGCGCGGGCTCGTGATCGAGGGCGAGGGGCGCCGCTTCTACCCGAACCGCGAGCTCGCCGGCCCGCTGCTCGGCTTCGTCGCCACCGACGGCGAGGGCAAGGAGGGGATCGAGCTCAGCCTGGAGCACGAGCTCCGCGGCAATGCATCGGAGGTGCGCGGGCTCCGGGATCGATCGGGCCGGCTCATCTTCTCCGAGGGGATCGAGGACGAGCAGGCGCTCGCCGGGCACAACGTCCACCTCACGATCGACAAGGGCATCCAGTTCACCGTCGAGCGCGAGCTCGAGGCGGCGATGAAGACCTACGAGGCGATCGGCGGCTCGATCGTGGTCGTCAACCCCGAGAACGGCGAGGTCCTCGCCATGGCGAGCTCCCCGGGGTTCAACCCGAACGACTACTCGCAGAGCGATCCGGGGTCGCGGCGCAACCGCTGCGTCGTCGATCGCTTCGAGCCCGGCTCCACGGTGAAGATGTTCGCCATCGCGAGCGCGCTCGCGGCGAAGAGCGTCTCCCCGAGCGCGACCATCTACTGCGAGGAGGGGAACATGGCGATCGACAACGTCGTGATCCACGACACGCACGTGCACAAGTGGCTGACGCTGCCGCAGATCCTCAGCCAGTCGTCCAACATCGGCACGGCGAAGATCGCGCTCGGGCTCGGCGAGCAGCGGCTCTACGAGGGCTTGCGCCGGTTCGGCTTCGGGGACCTGACCGGCGTGCCGCTGCCGGGCGAGTCCGTGGGCGTGCTCCGGCCGCGCGGCCGCCCCTGGGTGCAGGTCGAGACGGCGTCGGCCGCGTTCGGCCAGGGGATCAGCGTGACCACGCTGCAGCTCACCATGGCCGCGGCGGCGATCGCCAACCGCGGGCGGCTGCTCGAGCCCATCCTGATCAAGCGGATCACCGACGGCACAGGCGTCACGCTGTCGGAGCCGTCGCCGCGCGTGCGCCGCGACGCGGTGCCCGCGTCGATCGCGCGGATGGTGTCGGAGATGCTCGTCGCGGTGACCGAGGGCGACGGGACCGGCGTCGAGGCGGCCATCCCGGGCTTCCGCGTCGCGGGCAAGACGGGCACGGCGCAGAAGATCGATCCCGCGACGGGCAAGTACACGGACACCCACTACGTGGCGTCATTCGTCGGGTTCGTCCCGGTCGAGCGGCCGCGGCTCGCCATCGCGGTGGTGCTGGACGAGCCCCTGGGCGGCACCTACGGCGGCGGCTCGGTCGCGGCGCCCGTCTTCCGGCGGGTCGGCGAGATGGCGCTGCGCTACCTGGGCGTTACCCCGCGCGGGAGCGTGCCGATGAAGCTGTCGGAGGTCGCCGAGCAGTCGGGCGAGGACATCGCGGCGAACACCTACCAGGTGCTGAGCGAGGCGCGCGCCGCGGCGGCGCCGAGCTCGACGGGGGTGGTAACGCCGTCGGCGCCGCTCAAGACGGGGGAGCTGCGCGTCCCCGATCTCACCGGCCTGCCGCAGCGCGAGGCCGTGAGGAGCGCCGCGACGCTCGGGCTCGACCCGAGCGTCGAGGGCACGGGGAGGCTCACGCGCCAGGAGCCCCCGCCCGGGACCGTGCTGCCCAAGGGATCGCCCCTGAAGCTGATCTTCGAGCCCCCCACATGACAGCGCGCGACCCCAAGGAGGCCGGCGTGGCCGAGGTCGAGCTCGCGCTTCGCCTCGGCGATGTGCTGCGCGAGATCCCGGGCGCCGCGCTCTCTCCCGCCGGCGCCGCGGACCTGCTCGTGACGGGCGTGCACCTCGACTCGCGCAAGGTGGGGCAGGGGGACATCTTCGTCGCGCGCGCGGGCGCGCGGGTGCACGGCGAGCGCTTCATCCCCGAGGCCGTCGCGCGCGGCGCGCGGGCGATCATCCTCGCGCGTGGGAGCACGGCCGACACGCTCGGCGCCGCCCGCGTCGAGGTGCCCGACGTGCCGCTCGCGCTCGCCCTGGCGGCCGCGGTGGCCTACGGGCACCCGGCCTTCACGCTCGAGGTCGTCGGCATCACCGGCACGAACGGCAAGACGACGACCGCCCACCTCGTGCAGGCCTGCATCGACCGGTGCGGCGGTCGGGCCGGGATCGTCGGGACGCTCGGCTACCGCTTCGACGATCTCGACGTCCACGCCTCGCACACGAGCCCCGAGGCGGACGAGCTCGCGCGCGTCGCCGCCGCGATGGTCGACCGCGGCGCGACGCACCTCACGATGGAGGTCTCGTCGATCGCGCTCGCCGCGAAGCGCGTCGACGCGGTCCGCTTCCGGATCGCGGTCTTCACGAACCTCACCCAGGATCACCTCGATTACCACGGCACGATGGAGGCCTACGCGGAGGCGAAGGCGCGCCTGTTCGTGGATCTCGGCCCCGGCGCCGCGGTCATCAACGTCGACGATCCGTTCGGGAGGCAGCTCGTCCAGAGGATCGCCCCGGGCGGGCTCTCGCGTCCGGCGGCGTCGACGCTCGCGCGCTACTCGACGGAGGTGGGCGCCGGCCCGGACGCGGCGGAGATCGCCCCCGTCGAGCTCGCGCACGACGCGCGCGGCATCTTCCTCCGCGCCCGCACGCCCGCCGGCGAGGTCACCATCCGCTCCCACCTGCTCGGCGCGTACAACGCGTCGAACCTGCTGGCCGCCCTCGCCGTGGCCTACCTGCTCGGGTTCGACGTCCACGACGCCGCCGCGGCGCTCTCGTCGCCGATCCAGGTCGCGGGCCGCATGGAGCGCTGCGACACGCCGGGCGTCGACGATGTGATCGTGCTCGTCGACTATGCCCACACGCCGGACGCGCTCGCCCGCGTGCTCGCGAGCGTCCGCGCCCTCGGCGGCGGGCGCATCTGCTGCGTCTTCGGGTGCGGCGGCGACCGCGATCCGCTGAAGCGGTCGCGGATGGGCGAGGCGGTCAGCCTCGCCGCCGACGTCGCCATCGTGACCAACGACAACCCGCGGAGCGAGGATCCGCGCGCGATCGCCGGCGCCATCCTGCCGGGCCTCGCCGCCGGGCGCGCGCGCGTCGTCGTCGAGCTCGATCGAGCGCGCGCGATCGAGCGCGCGGTGCTCGACGCCGAGCCCGGGGATCTGGTCCTCATCGCGGGCAAGGGCCACGAGCCGTACCAGATCATCGGCGGTGTCACGCTGCCGTTCGACGACCGCGACGAGGCGCGCCGCGCGCTCGCCACCCGCCGCGCTCGGGCCCAGGCCGAGCGGCAGCCGCGCGGAGGTGCGGGATGATCTACGAGCTCTTTTACCCGCTCAAGTTCCACTACGGCTGGCTGAGCTGGCTCAACGTCCTGCGCTACATCCCGTTCCGCACGATCATGGCGACGATCACCGCCATGGTGCTGACGTTCGTGCTCGCGCCGTGGTTCATCCGCGAGCTCCGGCGCAAGCAGATCGGGCAGGTGGTCCGCGCCGAGGGGCCGGAGACGCACAAGATCAAGGCGGGCACGCCGACGATGGGCGGCGCGCTCATCCTGCTCTCGCTGCTGCTCCCCACCGTGCTGTGGGCCGACCTCAGGAACCCGTTCGTCCTCGCGACGACGGCGGTGACCGCGGGCTACGGCGTCATCGGCTACCTGGACGACTTCCTCAAGATCAAGCGGCGGAGCAGCGGCGGCCTGCCGGGCCGCTACAAGCTCATCGGCCAGGTGCTCATCGGCGGCGCGGCCGTGGCCTACACGTTCCTGCTCGCGTCCAAGCTCCCGCCGGACTGGGTGGAGATCAGGACGCGGCTCTCGATCCCGTTCGTCGCGTTCTCGAAGTTCCCGATCGAGCTGCCGCTCTGGGCCTACGTCCCGTTCGCCGTCTTCGTCGTGGTCGCGACGTCGAACGCCGTGAACCTCACCGACGGCCTCGACGGCCTCGCGATCGGCCCGGTGATCATCAACGCGGGGACCTACCTCATCCTCGCGTACATCGTCGGCGCCTCCATCGCGAACTTCTCGCTCGCGACTTACCTCGACATCCCGGCGATCGCGTCGGCCGGCGAGCTGTCGGTGTACTGCGGCTCGGTCATCGGCGCGGGGATCGGCTTCCTTTGGTACAACACGTACCCCGCGCAGGTCTTCATGGGGGACGTCGGGTCGCTCGCCCTCGGGGGCGGGCTCGGGATGCTCGCCGTCTTCACGAAGAACGAGCTCCTGTCGATCATCCTCGGGGGGATCTTCTTCATCGAGACGGTCAGCGTCATCACGCAGGTCCTCTCGTTCAAGCTCACCGGCAAGCGCGTCTTCTTGATGGCGCCGATCCACCACCACTACGAGAAGAAGGGGTGGGCGGAGCCCAAGATCATCGTCCGCTTCTGGATCATCTCCATCCTCCTGGCGCTGGTCTCCCTGGCGTCGATGAAGCTGCGCTGAGGGCATGATGGACGTCCGCGGGCGAACAGTGATCATCGTCGGGCTCGGTCGGAGCGGTGTCGCGGCTGCGCGCCTCTTGCTGGAGCGCGGCGCGCGCGTGATCGCGAACGACGGCGCGCCGCGCGAGCGGCTCTCCGCCGCGGCAGCGTCCCTCGAGGCGGAGGGCGCTGTCCTCGCGCCGGGCGGGCACGACCCGGCGCTGTTCGACGTCGCCGACCTCGTGGTCGTCTCGCCGGGCGTGCCGTCCTTCCCCGCGCTCGATGCCGTCGCGCGCTCCGGGCGCGAGGTCATCGGCGAGCTCGAGCTCGCGTCGCGCTTCGTGTCGGCGCCGATCGTGCTCGTCGGCGGGACCAACGGCAAGAGCACGACGACGGCGCTCACGGGCGCGATGCTCGAGCGGGCCGGCCTCCGCACCTTCGTCGGCGGCAACTTCGGGATCCCCCTCGCCGAGGTCGTCGGGGAGGCGTGGGATGTGCTCGTCCTCGAGATCTCGAGCTACCAGGCGGAGCGCGTCCCGACGCTGCACGCCCGCGCCCATGCCCTGCTGAACATCACGGACGATCACCTCGATCGCTACCCGAGCTTCGCGGCGTACGCCGACGCGAAGGGCAACCCGTTCGAGCGCATGACGCCGGAGGATGTCGCGGTCGTGCCCTTCGGCGACGCGCTCGCCGCCGGCCAGGCGGCGCGCGGGCGCGCCCGCGTCGTGACGTTCAGCGCGCGCGACGCCCGCGCCGACGTCAGCGCCCCGGGCGGCGCGATCGTCGACCGCGTCACCGGCGCGAGCTACCCGCTGGATCGCGTCCGGCTCACGGGCGCGCACAACCTCGCGAACGCCTGCGCCTCCGTCGCGCTGGCCGCCGCGCTCGGCGCCCCCGCGTCGGCGATCGCCGACGCGCTCGCGCGCTTCGAGGGGCTCCCGCACCGGACCGCGCTCGTCGCGGATGTCGAGGGCGTCCGCTACTACGACGACTCCAAGGGGACCAACGTCGGCGCCTCGGTCGCCGCGCTCACCGGCCTGCTCGAGGCGAGGGCCGTGCTGATCGCGGGCGGGCGCGACAAGCTCGGCGACTACGCGCCGCTCGTGGCCGCGCTGCGCGAGCGGGGGCGCGCCCTCGTCGTCCTCGGCGAGGCGGCGGACCGCATCGCCGCCGCGGCCGACGGCGTTGTGCCGATCGCGCGGGCCGGCTCGATGGATGCAGCGGTCCTCGCCGCGCGGGCGCTCGCCCGGCCGGGCGACGCGGTGCTGCTCAGCCCCGCGTGCTCCAGCTTCGACATGTTCCGCGACTACAAGGATCGCGGCGACGCCTTCGTCCGTGCGGTGGGCGAGCTCCAGCGAGCTGCCGGCGGGGCTGCCGGGGAGGTGCCGTCGTGATGTCGTGGAGCGACAGGTTCGGCGCGCGCGGCGACGCGCCCAAGAACCGGCACATCGGCCCCTCGGAGCAGGACAAGTCGGCGCCGGGCGCGGTCGTGGCGGCCGCCGAGGCGTTCTGGAAGGGGCGATCGAGCCCCTCGGGGCCCGTCGACGCCCTCCTCGCGGCGGTCGTCACGGCGCTCATCGGCTTCGGCGTGGTGATGGTCTACAGCGCGAGCGCGGTCGAGGCGACGGTGCGCTACAAGGACGCGCAGTTCTTCCTCAAGCGCCAGGCCGCCTACGCGGTCCTCTCGATCGCCACGATGTGGATCACGAGCCGCATCGATCATCGCCGGCTCAAGGTCCTCACGTACCCGGTGCTCATCGCCGTGACCGGGATGCTCATCGCCTGCGTGGTGGGGCTCGGCCACAAGGCGGGCAACGCCTACCGGTGGATCGCGCTCGGCCCGGTCCACGTGCAGCCGGCCGAGGTGGCGAAGCTGGGGATCGTCCTCTGGCTCGCCTACTCGCTCTCCAAGAAGGCCGACCGCATCAGGTCGTTCTCCGTCGGCTTCCTCCCGCACCTCCTCGTGGTCGGGATCCTGATGCTCCTCTGCCTCAAGCAGCCCGACTTCGGCAGCGCGGTCGTGCTGCTCTTCCTGACCTTCACGCTGCTGTTCGTGGCGGGCGCGCGCGTCCCGTACATCGCCGCGTTCTCCATGCTGCTGGCGTTCGGCGGCGCCGCGCTCGTGCGCTTCAGCGGCTACCGCTACGCGCGCTACCTCGCGTGGATCGACATGGACAACAACCGCGCCGACCTGGCGTACCAGCCGTTCCAGTCGGTCATGAGCTTCGGCTCCGGCGGGGTCTTCGGCCTCGGCCTCGGGCGGGGGCTGCAGGTGCTGTACCTGCCGGAGGCGCACACCGATTTCGTGTCGGCGATCGTCGGCGAGGAGCTCGGCTTCGTCGGCATCGTCGGCCTCTGCACGGCGTACCTCGTCATCGTCTCGCGGGGCGTGAAGATCGCCCTCGAGGCCGACGACGATTACGGCAGCTTCATGGCGTTCGGCATCGCGACGCTCTTCGGCGTGCAGGCGATGACGAACCTCGCCGTCGCGATGGCGATCCTCCCCACGAAGGGGCTCACGCTGCCGTTCGTCAGCTACGGTGGCTCGTCGCTGCTCGTGAACGCCGCGGCCGCGGGCATCCTGCTCAGCATCAGCCGGTCGCGGACCCCAGTGGCCTCCCAGCAGCGCAGCGCGGCGGGCGCTTCGCCCGTCCCGAACGCGCCGAGCGCGTCGGCCGTGGTCGTCGCGTCGGCCGAGGAGGGCGGCGCATGGTGACCGTCCTGATCGCCGGAGGCGGCACCGGCGGCCACGTCTTCCCGATGGTCGCCGTGGGCGACGCCGTCCGCGCCGCGGCGCGCGACGAGGAAGCGCGCGTCGTCTACGTCGGCACCGCGCGCGGCATCGAGGCGCGCGTCATGCGCGAGCGCGGCGACACCCTCGAGCTGCTCCACGTCCTGCCGCTCCGCGGGGGTGGCCTCTCCGGCTTCGTGCGCGGCGCCGTCCGCGCGGGCCGCGTGCTCCCGGAGGCGAGGCGGCTCGTCGAGCGGCTCGACGCCCGCGTGGTGCTCTCGCTCGGCGGGTACGCGGGCGGTCCGGTCTCCCTCGCGGCGGGCTCGCTCGGCGTGCCGGTCGCGATCCTGGAGCCGAACAGCGTCCTCGGGCTCTCGAACCGGCTCCTTTCGCCCATCGTCGATCGCGCGTACATCGCCTTCCCGGAGACGGCGCGCGCGCTGCGTCCGAGCACGGTGCGTCTCTTCGGCGTCCCGCTCCGTCGCGCCTTCGCCCGCGCGCCGTACGCGCCGCGCGAGGGCAAGCTCCGCCTGCTCGTGCTCGGCGGCAGTCAGGGCGCGCTCGCCCTGAACGACATCGTCCCGCGCGCGATCGCGCAGGGCCGCGAGCGCGGCGTCGACCTCGACGTGGTGCACCAGACGGGCAGGGACCGAGAGGCCGCCGTCCGGTCGCTCTACGCCGAGCTCGGCCTCTCCGGGCGCGCGCGCGTCGTCCCGTTCATCGACGACGTGGCGGAGGCGCTCGCCGCGGCCGACGTCGTGATCGCCCGCGCGGGCGCCTCGACGCTCGCCGAGCTCTGCGCCGTCGGGCGCCCGTCGATCCTGATCCCCTACCCGTTCGCGGCCGACGATCACCAGCTGAAGAACGCGCAGTCCCTCGAGCGGGCCTCCGCCGCGGTGGCCATCGCCCAGGCCGACGCCACCGAGGCGCGCCTCGCCGGCGAGATCGCCCGCCTCGCGGCGGCCCCGGCGCTCCGCGCCCGCATGGCGGACGCCGCGGCGGCCTTCGCCACGCCGGACGCCGCGGCGCGCGTCGCCGCCGATCTGCTCGAGCTCGCGCGAGCTCCGCGCCACCGCGCGCTGCGCTTCCCCGTCCTCGGCGGTCGCGCGGAGCGCGCAGGGGAGGCGCCGCGCCGCGCCGCGATGAACGAGGCCGCGCCGCGCGGTGCTGCCCTCGGTCGGGAGGAGGCAGGCTGATGTTCCGCGGTCGCGTTCGCCACGTTCACTTCGTCGGCATCGGGGGCGTCGGGATGAGCGGCCTCGCCGAGATCCTGCGCTCGCTCGAGTTCGAGGTCTCCGGCTCGGACCTCAAGGAGAGCTCGACGACGCGGCGGCTCACGTCGCTCGGCGTCCGGATCGACATCGGCCACCGCGCCGAGAACGTCTGCGGCGTCGACGTCGTCGTCTACTCGAGCGCCGTCCGGCCCGATAACCCCGAGCTCACCGAGGCACGCGCGCTCGGGATCCCGGCGATCGGGCGGGCGGAGATGCTCGCCGAGCTGATGCGCGTGAAGTACGGCGTCGCGATCGCGGGCTCGCACGGCAAGACCACCACGACCTCCCTCGTCGCCACCGTCCTGCGCGCCGCCGGCCTCGATCCCACCGTCGTCGTCGGCGGCAAGATGGCGGCGCTCGGCACGAACGCGCGGCTCGGCGCCGGCGACCTGCTCGTCGCCGAGGCCGACGAGAGCGACGGCTCGTTCCTGCGGCTCACCCCGACGATCGCGGTCGTCACCAACATCGACGCCGAGCACCTCGATCACTACGGCACGCACGAGCGCATCAAGGACGCCTTCGTCGAGTTCGCCGCGCGCGTGCCGTTCTACGGGCTCGCCGTGCTCTGCCTCGACCACCCGCACGTCCAGGATCTGCTCCCGCGCATCCCGCGCCGCCACGTGACGTACGGCGTCTCGCCGCAGTCGGACTACTCCGCGCGCGGCATCCAGTTCCGCGGCCTCGAGACGAGCTTCAACGCGTACCGCCGGGGGGAGCCGCTCGGCGGCTTCACGGTGAAGATGCCGGGCGCGCACAACGTCCTGAACTGCCTCGCCACGATCGCCGTCGCGGACGAGCTCGAGGTGCCGCTCGACGTCACCAAGCAGTCGCTCGCCACGTTCGGCGGCGTCGCGCGCCGCTTCTCCGTCGTCGGATCCATCGGCGGCGTCACGCTGGTCGACGACTACGGCCACCACCCGGCCGAGATCCGCGCCACCGTCGACGCGGCCCGGCGCGCGTTCCCGGGCGAGGAGCACCGCGTCGTCGTGGCCTTCCAGCCGCACCGGCACACCCGCACGCGCGATCTCTACGACGAGTTCACGCGCGCCTTCAACCAGGCCGACGTGCTGCTCGTGACGGACATCTACCCCGCCGGCGAGGCGCCGATCCCCGGCGTCACCGCCGAGCGCCTCGTCCAGTCGATCCGGGAGCACGGCCACCACGACGCGCGCTTCGTCGCGGACAAGGCCGACCTCCCGGAGGCCCTCGAGCAGATCGTCCGGCCGGGCGACGTGGTCATCGCGCTCGGCGCGGGCGACGTGAACGCCTGCGTGCGGGAGCTGAAGGCGCGGCTCGAGGCGAAGACCCCGCCGCGGGAGGGCAGCTCATGACCGAGCGCCCGAGCGCCCCGCCGCCGAACCGTCGTCGCGCGTCGACGCCGGTGCCCGCGGCGCCGCCTGGTCGGGCGGCGTCCGCGCGCGGCTCGAAGCCGGAGCCCGTGGCCCCGGCGCGCGCGCCGAAGAACGCGCGCGTGCGCGCGGCGTCCCCGTCATCGCACGAGTCGCCCGCCCCGCCCGCGACCAGCGTCTCCGTGCGCCCGCCGCGCGCGCCGGTGAAGGGCGGCTCGCCCGGAGAGGCCCGCCCTGCGCGGCCGATGTCGCGCCACTTCCGCGCGCTCCAGCTCCTCGCGGGCGCCGCCGTCGTGCTCATCGCCTCGACCGCGGTCGCGTGGGGCGCGCGGCGCTACATCGTGTCGAGCCCGCGCTTCGCCGTGCGCACGGTGCTCATCGACGGCGTCCAGCGCCGCACCGCCGAGCAGGTAGCGAGCTCCGGCGGCATCGAGGTCGGCAAGAACATCTTCACGCTCGATCTCGAGCTCGCCAGCGCCTCGATCTCCACCGATCCCTGGATCGAGAAGGCGACGGTCACCCGCAAGCTCCCCTCGACGATCCACGTCAACGTCGTCGAGCGGGAGGCGCAAGCCCTGGTCGCGATCGGCGGCGATCTCTACCTCGCGACGCGCGATGGCGAGCTCTTCAAGGAGCTCGCCGAGGACGATCCGGTCGATCTCCCGATCGTCACGGGGATCACCGGCGAGCAGGTGGCGCGGGATCGCGCAGGCGTCGTCATCGCGGTGCGGCGCCTGCTCGACGTGGTCGAGGACATGGAGCGCGCCGGCCTCGCCCGCCGCTATCCGATCCAGGAGCTCCACGTCGAGCGGGACGGGTCGGTCGTCATCACCATCGGCAAGGAGGGGATCGCGCTCCACGTCGGCCAGCCGCCCTACCGCGACAAGGTCGGCCAGGCGGCGCGGGTGCTCACCGAGCTCGCCCAGCGGAAGGCGAGCGCGTCGGTGATCTTCCTGGACAACGACGCGCACCCCGAGCGCGTCGTGGTGAGGATGAAATGACCGCCGCCGCGCCCGCTCTCTGCGTCGGTGATCGCCGAGCAAAACTTGGCCGGTGCTGCTGGCTCATGGCAGCGTCGTGCCCGCCTGACACGCGCATGGGGCTCGTCCCCGCATGAGGTGGTGCACGCAATGAAGAGCCGGATGGAGACTACTGAGATCGTCGTCGGCCTGGACATCGGGACGACCAAGGTCTCGGCGGTCGTGGGCGAGATCGACGCGGATGGGATCACCATCCTCGGGGTGGGCAACGTCCCGTGCCGCGGCCTGCGAAAGGGCGTCGTGAGCAACATCGACTGGACGGTCCGGGCGATCGCCGAGGCGATCGAGGCCGCGCAGACGATGGCGGGGGTCGAGATCCGCACCGTCTATGCCGGCGTCGCGGGCAGCCACATCCGCTGCCAGCAGTCCGACGGCGTCGCCGCGGTCTCCGGCGGCGAGGTCACCCGGCTCGACGTCGAGCGGGTCCTCGAGGGCGCGCGGGCCATCCCGGTCGACGCCGATCGCCAGATCATGCACGTCTTGCCGCGCGAGTTCATGGTCGACAACCAGGACGGCATCCGCGATCCGGTCGGCATGAGCGGCGTCCGGCTCGGGGTCAAGGTGAACCTCATCACCGCCGCGACCTCGTGCGTGCAGAACGTCGTCCGCTGCGCGGAGCGCTGCGGCCTCACCGTGGCCGACGTCGTGCTGGAGCCGCTGGCCAGCGCCGAGGCGGTGCTCTCGGAGGACGAGAAGGAGATCGGCGTCGTCATCATCGACATCGGCGGCGGTACGACCGACCTGCTCCTCTACGTGGACGGCGGCATCGCGCACGCCAGCGTGATCCCGGCGGGCGGCAACAACGTGACCGCGGACATCGCCGCCGGGCTCCGCACGCCGATGGGCGAGGCCGAGCGCCTGAAGCGCAACGTCGGCTGCGCCCTCGGCCGCATGGTCGGCGACGAGGAGGAGATCGAGGTCCCCGGCGTCGGCGGGCACCTGCCGCGCAAGGCGTCGCGCCGCGTCCTGTCGGACATCATCGAGCCGCGCGTCGAGGAGATCTTCGCCGTCGTCCGCAAGCGGATCGAGGACACCGGGATGCTGGAGCAGCTCTCGGCCGGCGCGGTGCTCACCGGCGGCGGCGTCCTGATGGAAGGGATGACGGAGTTCGCCGAGGAGATCCTCGGGATGCCGGTGCGCCTCGGCGTGCCGGTCGGCGTGCGGGGCATCACGCAGCTCGTGGCCGGCCCGCAGTACGCGACCGGCGTGGGCCTCGTCCAGTACGGCGCCAACGCGCTCGCGCAGGCGCGCGCGCTCACGCCGGTGACGCTCGAGGCCGCTCACGCCGGCCGCGCGGAGAGCCGCCGCGAGAAGCTCCGAGAGCGCGAGTCGCGCCGTGAAATCGTCGAAGAAATGTCGATTGAAAAGAGGTCGAGCGGAAGGTTCTGGAACTGGCTCCGAGCAGCATTCTAGGCATGACGTAGCAAGAGAAAGTTGTTAGAGAAGTGGGTTTGAGAGGGTCGGAGAACGCACCGGCGTTCCCTCTTGAGCGCAGAGTCAAGAGGGTTTGAAAAAACGGCGTTCGAAGGGGAAGAGGCGCCCCTCGGAACGCCGTCCGGAGCGAGGACGTCCTCGCGCATTGAGGGTTCCGTGCCGCTCGACCACCGCGAGGGTCGGCGCCGGGCCGAGCGGCTAGCTGTACATCCCCGGGAGGAGTTCATGAGTTTCTCCATCGAGTTTGCCGACGAGCACACCGGGTACGACGCCCGGATCAAGGTCATCGGTTGTGGCGGTTCTGGCGGCAATGCAGTCAACACGATGATCAACTTCGGCCTCGAGGGCGTGGAGTTCATCGTCGTCAACACGGACGCTCAGGCGCTCGGCGCGAGCCTGGCTCCGACCAAGCTCCACATCGGGGCGAGCGTCACGCGGGGTCTCGGCGCGGGCGCCGATCCCGAGAAGGGGCGCAAGGCGGCGCTCGAGGACGTGACCCGCGTGAAGGAGTGCATCCAGGGCGCGGACATGGTGTTCGTCACCGCGGGGATGGGCGGCGGCACGGGCACGGGCGCCGCGCCGGTCATCGCGCAGCTCGCGCGCGAGGAGGGCTGCCTCACCGTCGGCGTCGTGACGAAGCCGTTCTTCTTCGAGGGCAAGCAGCGCTCGCGCCGCGCCGAGCTCGGCCTCGCGATGCTCGCGGAGCACGTCGACACGCTGATCACGATCCCGAACCAGAAGCTCCTCTCGCTGGGCGACGAGGACCTCTCGTTCGTCGAGGCGTTCCGCAAGGCGGATGAGGTCCTCTACCAGGCGATCAAGGGCATCAGCGATCTCATCACGCAGAACGGGATCGTGAACGTCGACTTCGCGGACGTGAAGACGGTCATGTCCAACATGGGCCGCGCGCTCATGGGCACCGGCTGCGCGAAGGGTCAGGGCCGCGCTCGGCTCGCCGCCGAGATGGCGGTCAGCTCGCCGCTGCTCGACGACATCTCGGTCGAGGGCGCGACGGGCGTGCTCATCAACATCGTCGGCGGCCCCGACATGCGGATGCGCGAGATCGAGGAGGCCGCGACGCTCGTGCAGGAGCAGGCGCACGAGGACGCGAACATCATCTTCGGCGCGACGATCGACGAGAACATGGGCGAGATGATCAAGGTCACGGTCATCGCGACCGGCTTCGATCACCTCGTCGCCGAGGTCCCCCAGCAGTACGCGAGCGCCGCGCAGCCCCGCGCCACCGCGCACTCCATCGGCGCGTCGCTCGCCGCGGCGGCCGGGCCGATGTCGGCCCGCTCCGCCCCGAGCGCTCCTCCCATGACGCAGCGCCAGCCGCACCGTCATGAAGAGGTCGCGTACCCGACCACCCGCCGGCCCGCGCCGCAGGTGCAGTCGGCCGGCGGCGGCCCGCGCGACCGCGCGAGCTTCGTCCCGCCGCTCGACTCCGACTGGGACACGCCCGCGTTCCAGCGCCGCGGCCAGTAGCAGCGCCGCGGTCTGCACGGAAGACCTCGCGACGCACAGCCCACCGTGGGCGTTCACGCTGTATTACGCGTTGACAGGCGCGGGCGAGGACTTATGGTCTGCCGGCGCCTATGCCCCCTGTCGGGCAGGATCGACGCGGCGGTCCACGATTCATGAGTGAAAAGCGCGACTTCTACGAAGTTCTTGGCCTCGCTCGAGACGCGACGCCTGACGACATTCGCAAGGCCTATCGTCAGGCTGCGTTGAAGTATCACCCGGACCGAAACCCCGGCGATGCATCGGCGGAGTCTCGCTTCAAAGAGGCCACCGAGGCGTACCAGGTCCTCTCCGACGAGGAGAAGCGCGGGCGGTACGACCAGTTCGGGCACGCCGGCCTCGAGGGGATGGGCGGCGGGGCCGACAGCGACATCTTCTCCCACTTCCAGGACATCTTCTCGGAGTTCTTCGGCGGCTTCGGCGGCGGGCAGCGCCGGCGGCGCGGGCCGGCGCGCGGCCAGGACATCCGGGTTCAGCAGCGGCTCTCGCTGCGCGACGCCCTGCTCGGCTGCAAGCGGGAGGTCGTCCTCCGCACGCCGGTGGCGTGCGAGGAGTGCTCCGGCTCGGGCGCGAAGCCGGGGACCAAGCGCAAGCCGTGCGGTACATGCGGCGGCGCCGGTCAGGTCTCGACCTCGCGCGGCTTCGTGATGTTCACCCAGACCTGCCCCGAGTGCTCGGGCGAGGGGTCGGTCATCAAGACGCCGTGCGCCATCTGCAAGGGGTTCGGCGCCGTCGAGAAGACGCGGAAGGTCGTGGTGAACTTCCCGGCCGGCATCGACGGCGGCCAGCGGCTGCGGGTACCCGGTCAGGGCATGCCGGGCGCCCAGGGCGCGCCGCCCGGCGATCTGTACGTCGACGTCGATCTCGCCGCGGACGAGCGCTTCGAGCGCGACGGCCTCGACCTCATCACGCGGGTGCCCATCCCCTTCGTCGACGCGGCGCTCGGCAGCACGGTCAAGATCGACCTGCCGGACGACACGACGGTCGACGTCGAGATCCCGGCGGGCGTCCAGCCCGGCGAGGTGATCTCGGTCAAGGGCAAGGGAGCGCCCCGGATCGACGGCCGCGGCCGCGGCACGCTCCAGGTGCTCATCCAGGTCGAGGTGCCGCGGAACCTCTCGCCCGCGGCGCAGGAGCTGCTCCGCAGGTTCCAGGACGAGGTAGCGAAGAACCAGCCGGCGGCGAAGGCGGCGACCGCGTAGCGCAGGTCGCGCGAGACCCGGGCCGCGCCAGGCGGACCGCCGGGGGGCGGGGGAAAGCGCCGGGGGAGGCGCGATCCGGGCCGCGCGCGCATCTTGCCGCAATGCGGCGGCCCGGAGCCCTGCAGGGGCTCGGGCGCGCGGCGCGAGAGCGCACCGGGCTCAGCGCGTCGTGCCGATCCAGGCGCCCGCGCATGCGAGGCTGAAGGCGATGGGGGCGACCGCGGTCGCGAACACGACGGCGACGGGCGCTGCGAGGCCGAGCAGCACCAGGGTGCCCAGGATGGCGAGCGCCGCCGAGGCGGCCGGCTCGAGGAGGCTGCTCGTCGACGAGGCCCGGGCGACGAGGTAGCCGGCGAAGGGGAAGGCCGCGATCGCCCCCGCGACGAGCAGCAGGAGCGGCGCTGCCGCGGCGGCCGTCGCGTCGCCCCGATCCACCGCCGCGAAATCGACGCCGAAGCGGTGGCCGAGCGCGATCGCGAGGGCGAGCGTGGTCGCCATCACCCCGACCGTGACGAGCGCGCCGAAGGCGATCCAGGTGAGCGTCACCGGTCGCTCCGTGCGCCTCAGCGCCTCGCGCATCGTTCCGAGCGACGGCGGCGCGATGTGCGGAAGGAAGCGGCGCTCCCTGCGCTGCGAGCCGTGGGGCGACGCGCTCCGGCGGAGCAGGTCGCGCGCGGCGAGGAAGGTCACGGAGCCGATGCCAAGGAGCATCGGCGCCGCGAGGACGAGCGCGACCGGGCGGCACGCGAAGACGATGTAGTCGTCGGCGCCGTTGAGCAGCATCGCGCCGAGCCACGCGGCGTTGAAGCGACGCCCGCCCAGCGGCCGCTTGCGCTCGCGACCCAGCGCGTAGCCCCAGAGCGAGGCGAAGGAGAGGTGCGCCGGCACGGCGAGCAGGGCCCGCACGATGTCGATCGACGACAGGGGCCGGCCCCACAGGTACACGGCGTTGTGGGCCGACACGAACCCGAGCGCCGCGGCAGCCGCGTAGACGAGCCCATCGATGGGCTCGTCCACGGTGCGCAGCCGGGCGATCGGCGCGACCGCCGCCACCTTCAGCCCCTGCTCCAGCGGCGCCGCGACCACGAAGAGGTACACGAGCGTCACGGCATCGAGCGTGCTGGCGTTCTTGTCGAGGCCTTGCCAGCGCTGGAGGAAGCTCTCGATCAGCAGCGCCGGCACGAACGCGAGCGCGCCGAGCAGCGCGGTCCCCACCACGAACCGGCGCCTGCCATAGAGGCGCTGTGACCCGAGGAGGAGCGCGGCGAGCCCCCCGACCGGCGCGGCGACGGTGGCGAGCCAGAGGAGCACGGAGGCGGCGTTCATGGCGCGGAGGGCAAGGCGGCGGAGCCGGCTTCGCGGCGGCTAGAAGTGGAGCCCGGCGACGGCGGTCAGGGCGAGCGCCGAGCCCACGCTGGAGCCCTCGGCCGCCAGCAGATCGGCCTTGGCCTGCTGCGGTGTGGTGGCGGCTTCGCCCTTGATCCGGTCGATCTCCGCCGACGAGAGGCCCGGCCTGGTCAGCGCCAGGAGCTCCCAGCTCGCGTTCGCGCCGATCGAGAAGACCGGCGACAGGTAGAGGTCGAGCCCACCGGAGATCCTCCCGTAGAAGCCGCGGATCGCGATGGCGTCGGCCGCGCCGCTCACCGCGCTCTTGAAGCTGCCCAGGCCGGCGTAGCCGAAGCCCAGATCGACGTGCGGGTCGAGCCGGCCGAGCGGGAGGTGCATGCCGATCTCGCCGCCGGCGCTGAAGAGCTGCCAGTCGCTGAAGAACCCGACCCGCCCGCGCGCGCCCAGCGTGAAGTACAGGAGCCGGACGCCGACACCGGCGCCGAGGACGCCGCCGTTCGCCGAGCTCGAGATGAACCCGGCCGTGAGCTCGTCCTCGTCGATGTTGAACGTCTGGAGACCGACGTTCTCGTAGCCTCCCTCGACGTTCAACCAGACGAGCTCGAGACCTCGTCCTGAGTCCTGTCTCTTTGCCTCGTCGAGGCGCCGCTCCGTGCCGCCGTCGGGCGACACGGGCTCCGGCCCGGGCATCGTCATCGGAGGGGGCGGCGAAAGGCCTCCGGCTTGCATCGACGGATCGTACGGGTTCGGCTGCGAGGGGGCGGCAGCGGCGGGCGAGGCGGCGCTGGCACCGCCCGGCGACGTCCCCGCCGCCGGCTGGCTCTGCTGCGCCGCGGCGGTGGACGCCGCGGCGGCTGCCGTGAGAACCGTGAGCAGGCAAAGCGCGCGGCGAGCGATCATTCGTCCTCTTCCTGGATATTGCCGTCGAGCCCGCCTATCCGCCCCATCGACTCCAGCGCCTCGGCATCTTCTGTCGAGGAAACGGGTGGGCCCGGCACCCGGTAGCCGCCGTCGAGCCAGCGGCCGAGGTCCACCAGCTTGCACTGGGGCGAGCAGAACGGAAAGGCCGGGTTCTCGGGCCTGGGCCCCGCCGACTTGCGGCAAATCGGGCACATCGCGCCTGCCGAAGCTCCCATGCGGCGTACCGTAGCAGCGTCCATCGCGGGCATGTAGCCCGCGCTCGGCGCGCCGGACCGACCTCGCTGCCCGGCGCTCGCTCAGCGCGCCGGGACAGCGAGGTACCGGGTCGCTCCGTTGCGCCGCACCCGGAGCAGCAGATCCTGGCGCCCGACAGCGCGCAGGCGCGCCGTCAGATCGGCCGCGTCCCGCACCGGCGCGCCGTTCAGATCGAGCACCACGTCGCCGACCTCGAGGTGGCCAGCCGCCGGGCTTTGCGGCGCGATCGACTCGATGCGCGCTCCTTCGAGCGCGTCGCCCGCCAGCACGCCGAGCGGCGGCTCCTCGGCGTCCCCGTGGGCGCGGTCGGCCGGCGCGCGCCGGCTCGGCCACGCATCGTGCCGGGCCGACCGCTCGAGCTTCACCGTGGCGCGCCGGTCCGCGCCGTCGCGCTTGTAGGTGAGCTTCACCTCGTCTCCGGGCTTGGAGCGCCGGAGCGCGCGCGCGAGCTCGCGGGCGTGATCGACGCGATGCCCCTCGACCGACGTGATCACGTCGCCGGGCTTGAAGCCCAGGCGCGACCCGGGGCCCTCCGGCTCGACCTCGGTGATCAGCGCGCCCATCCGGACGGGCAGCCGGAGCACCCGCGCGAGCTGCGAGGTCACCTCCTGGAAGCTGATCCCGATTCGCCCGCGGTCCACGCGGCCGGTCTCGCGCAGCTCGGGGAGGATCTCCAGGACCTCATCGATCGGCACGGCGAAGCTGATGCCGCGGCCGCCTTCGTGGATCGCCGTCGCGATGCCGATCACCTGTCCCGCCGCGTTGAAGAGCGGCCCGCCGCTGTTGCCGGGGTTGATGGCGGCGTCGGTCTGGAGGAAGCCGTCGAGGCTCCCCGCGCCCATCGGCCTCGACGTCGCGCTGATGATGCCCCGGGTCACCGTCGGTCCGAGCCCGAACGGGTTGCCGATCACGATGACGTCGTCGCCAAGCCGGATCGGCGCGCTCGATCCGAGGGACGCGGCGCGCAGCGACCCCGCCCCGCGCAGCTTCAGCAGCGCCACGTCGAGCATCGGATCGCGCCCGACCACCGTCGCCTCGAAGGCGCGCTCGTCCGAGAGCTGCACCTCGATGCCGAACGCGTCGCCGACCACGTGATCGCTCGTCAGCACGAGCCCCTCCGTGGCGATCACGAACCCCGATCCGATCGCCCGCTCCACCCGCGGCACACCGCCGCCGAAGGGGTCGATGGGGGTCGCGCGCCCGCCCGGCAGCGAGGTCGCCCGCAGGGTGGTGACGGTCACCACCACGGGCCGCGCGCCGTCGATCAGCGCGGGCAAGGTCATCGTGGCGCCGGCCGCCGGCGGCGCGGGCGGCGCCTCCTCGCGCGGGATCGAGCACGGCGCGCTCGCCTCCTCGCGCGACGCCGCCGGGGGTACGAGCGCGGCCGCCCGGTTGTCGCAGGCAGCGAGCGGCGCCGCGCCGAGCCACCCGACACACGCCCATGCGGCAGCGCGGAGCGGTCTCACGCGCCGCACGTAGAGCTCCGACGGCAGACCGCAAGGAGCGCCAGGACCACGCGCTGGAGGGCGCCCCGTGCGCAGGCGGGCGGCGCGGCGGCCTGGCCTGGACAGGGCGGCGCGGCGCGCTCAGCCGGGAGGCGCGCCTCGCGCGGCCTCCGTGCGCACCACCTGGACGACGACCTCCACCAGGCGGCCGCCGGGCTGAGCGAACGACGCCTTGCCGCGGCCGCCTTCGAAGCGCCACGCCAGATCGGCCGGCGCGCCTGTCTCGCCGTGATCTGCGCCGGCGCGGATCACGGCGCTGACCTCCAGCGTCTGTTTCCCGGCCGTCACGGCGCCGCGGGCCACGGCGAACGTCCCGCGGCCGAGCAGCGCGACCGTTCGCTTCGCCAGGTTGCCGAGGTGCCGCGCGGGCGGCTCTTCCCCCTCCGGACCCCACGACGCGATGTGCCCGGCCTCGTCGATGTCGATCACGAAGCGCGCTTTGCCGGCGCTCCCCAGCGGCAGCGTTGCCCAGATCGGGTCCGCCTGGCACGCAGGAGGAATGGCCCTCGTGAAAGCGCGCCCGAGGTTGCGCACCGCGCTGGCGCCGGCCGCCCCGAAGTCGCCCTGGCCGGCCTCGCCCGCGCCGTCGCTCGTCCGCGCGGTGGACGGGCGCGCCGTGTCGCCGGCGGCCTCGTTCGCCGCCGGCTCCCGGCGCTCGTCCGAAGGCCGAGGCGCTGCCCTGGGTCGAGGCGCCGTCTTTGGCCGAGGCGCCGCCTCGACGCGCGGCGCGGCCGTCGCGGGCGGCGGCGCCGGCTCGCCGCCCGCTGCGTCTCGCTCCGCGGGGGCGGGAGGCCGCGTGGCGTCTGCCGGAGCGCGCGCCGCCGGGGCGCTCTCCGGTCCGGTGCGAGGGTCGACCGGGGGCGTTGAGCCCCCGCTGCCTGGCAGCGCAGCGGTGGTCCCGGTCCAGAGATCGATGGGCTCGCGCTCCGCCGTGGGCACGGCGGGCTCGCTCTCTGGCGCCTCCGGCGACGGCCGCGCGGACCCCCACGCGCCCAGGTGGACGAGCGCCGACACGAGGAGCGCCGGAAGCATCGCTCGTTGATCGCGCATCGGCTCGCACTCCGCGCCATGGCCCGGTCGAGGGGCCGCGACGCCCAGCACCTCGCTGAAGCTCGTTGCCCGTGGCCCGTGGTTCTGCCAGACAGCATCGCGTCTGCAACGTTCCCGAGCGCGCCTTGAAGCTCCTCGCCCTCTCGACATCGACCCCGCGCGGCAGCGTCGCGCTCCTGGATGCAGCGGACCTGGACGGTTCCGTCGAGGTGGCCGCGCCTCGAGGCGGCGCCCTCTCCGCCGGCGCCCTCTCCGGCGGTGAGCGCGGGGCGGCGTCGGGCGCAGGCGTACGCCTGCTCGCCGCGACGACGTATGCTGACCTGCACGGGCACGCGGAGCGCATCTTCGGCGCCATCGATGAGGTGCTCGCCGCGGCAGGCATCCCGGCGGCGGCGATCGAGGCGCTCGGCTGCGACGTGGGGCCCGGCTCGTTCACCGGGGTCCGTGTGGCGGTCGCGGCGGCCAAGGGCGTCGCGCTGGCGCTCGATGTCCCGGTCGCTGGCGTCACGTCGCTCGAGGCGATGGCCGCCGCCGCCTTCGCCGGAGGCGCGGCGGTCCCCGGCGACCTGCTGGTCCCGCTGATCGACGCAAAGAAGGGGGAGGTCTTCCTCGCCGCCTTCGACCGGCCCGCAGGCGCGCCGGAGATGTCGCCGCGACACCTGCCGCGCGACGCGGCCTTCGACGCGGTGGCATCGCTCGCCGCGGGGCGCCGGATCGTCGTCGTCGGCGCGGTCGCCGCGGAGATCGAGGCGCTCCGGCCGCTCGCCGCCCGGGGCGAGGCGCTCGATTTCCCCGACGCCGCGTTCATCGGACGCCTCGCGATCGACCGGCTCCGGGCCGCTGCTGCGGGCGGAGAGCGCGGGCGAGCGGCCGCCGAGCACGACCCGGCGCTCCTCGAGCCGCTCTATGTGCGCGCGCCGGACGCGAAGCCAGCCGAGCTGGGATACACTGCGCCCCGATGACCAGCTCGTCTGAAGGGGACGGCGTCGCACCCGACGCGGAGAGCGAGGCCTCGGGCCCCGGCGACGCGGAGCGCGCGCCGCTGCCCGCCGCGGCGGCGCCTGCGCGTCCTCGCTCCAGCCCCGCTGCAGCGCTCGATGCGCCCGACGAGCTCGCCGCCCGCGTGGAGCCGGCAGACTCGGGGCCCGATCCCGAGCGGCTCCGCGCTCGGTTCGGCCGCCCGTTCGAGGCGGGCGACGTCATCTTCCGCGAGGGCGAGCCCGGGACCGAGGCGTATCTCCTGGAGGAGGGGCGGATCCGGCTCATCAAGAAGGTCCGCGGCGCCGAGCGCAGCCTGATGGTCCTGAAGCCCGGCGACCTGTTCGGCGAGTCCGCGCTCCTCGGCGGCGCGGCGCGCTGGTCGACGGCGATCGCGCTGTCCCGCGGCGTCGCGCTCGCGCTCGATCACGGCACGCTGCAGAACCTCGTCGAGCGCAACCCGGCCGTCGCCCTGCGCATCATCAAGCAGCTCGTCGGTCGGCTCCGCGACGCGGAGGACCAGATCGAGATCATGATGCTCACCGACACGCAATCGAAGGTGGTGAACGCGCTGCTCAAGCTCGCGCAGCAGTCGCGCGCCGCGAGCGGCACCTCCTCGAACGGCGCCTCGTTCGCGATCTCGCCGATGGAGCTGTCCACCCGCGTCGGTCTCGACGTCGATACCGTGAAGCGCGCGGTCCAGCAGCTCCGCGAGGGCCAGTACCTGCGCGTCGCCGACGAGCGCCTCGAGATCCCCGACATCGACGCTCTGCGGCGACTGTTCAGCCTACTCGGCGTCAAGGACGAGATCCGTGGCGAACAGTGACGGCCAGGAATGGCCTGCTCCGTCATCCTAAGTCGACCTGACATCTGCTGGAAGCGGAATCGCGATCGCGAGGACGCGCCGCGTCTTCAAGGCAGATTCGCGGGTTGACGTGACCAGCGGCCTGGTTTACTCAGGGGTCCCCGCAGGGCAGTCGACCTCCCGCCCTGACGTGTTGCCGCGCTGCGGCGTTGCTCAGCAGCGGATTCAAGATCGCACATGACATCGCAGCGACACATGACAGCAGCGACCCGCGCGGGGTGCATCCGCGGCGCGGCTGTCGTCTCGTCGCTCTGCTCTCTGTTGTCGGTTGCGTCAGTTGCGTCGGTTGCGTCGGTTGCGCCCTTCACGCTCGCCGCGTGCGGCGGCGCGCAGCCTGCGGCGCAGGCGGACGAGACGCGGTCGATCGCGGAGTATGATCTCGCGCGCGATGCGTTCCAGCACGGCCGCCTGCGCGAGGCGCTCGCGCACATCGAGCAGGCGCTCGCGCTCGACGAGGACAACGCGGAGGCGGCCTATCTGGGCGCCCTGCTCCTGCTCGGCTTCTGCGCGGGCGACGCTCAGTCGAGCGACTGCCGCTTCGACAGCGCCGAGAAGATGGCGCGGCGGGCCCTCGAGGCGAACCCCGAGATGCGCGACGCGAAGAACGCGCTGGGGGTCATCCTCGTGCACCAGCGGCGCTACGACGAGGCGATCACGGTGCTCAAGCCGCTGACCGAGGACATCCTCTACGCCTCGCCGGAGAAGTCGTGGGGCAACCTGGGCTGGGCGTACCTGCTCAAGGGCAGCAACGACGAGGCGATCGACGCGCTACGCCGCGCCGTCGCGGCGCAGCCGCTCTTCTGCGTTGGCCAGTACCGGCTCGGCCTCGCCTATGAGAAGCGGGGCGAGCTCGATCTGGCGCGCGAAGCGTTCACCAGGGCGGTCGAGACCGACCAGCCGGAGTGCCGGCGGCTGCAGGACGCGTTCGACGCGCGCGCCCGCGTCGCCGAGAAGAGAGGGCTTGTGGACGACGCGCGCGCCGATCTCGAGCGGTGCCGCGAGATCGATGAGAGGACGGCGGTAGGGCAGCGCTGCGCTGCACAGTTACAGACGTTGCAGTGAGCCCTCGGCGCCGCTCTCTCCGAGAAGGATGTCGGGGCGCGATAAGGGGTTGAGCAACGGCTCTCGGGGTGAGTAGAGTGACGACCGAATGACGATGGGTGGAATGGGATGGAGTCGATCGGACGCTACCTGAGACGCACGCGTGAGGCCCGAGCCATGAGCGTGGAGGAGGTCGCCCGCGCCACGCGCATCCCCGTGATCTCCATCGAACGGATCGAGGCGGATCACTTCGATGACCTGCCTGGCGAGGTGTTCGTTCGCGGGTTCCTGAAGGCGTATGCCCGCGCCGTCTCGCTCCCGATGGAGGAGGTGCTGGCCCGGTACACGGCGAGCCGCCGGATCGCGCTGGTGACGCCGCTGCCGATCGCGGCGCCCGCGCGCCGCACCCAGAGCAGGCGGTTCGGGGTCGCGATCGCGTTCGTGTTGCTGCTCATCCTGTTCACGCTGGCGCTCAGCATCGTGCTTCGACCCCGCGGCCATGACATGCCGCCGGAGCTGTCGGAGGGCACCCACTCGCGGGCTCGTACCTCCCTCTCGACCTGAGGGCCAAATTTTCGTCGCGCGTTCGCCGCGGCTCGCGCTGCAACCCGCCGTCCCCTTCCGTCATCCATCTGCCATGCCCCGATCCGTTCGCCCGCGGACGGAGCGGCTCCGCACCGAGGCGCTCCTGGTCCGGCGTGTACCCTTTGGTGAAGCCGATCTCCTGGTCGGGCTCTTCACCGAGCAGGGCGGGCTCCTCTCTGCCACCGCGCGCGGCGCGCGCCGCTCGACGAAGCGTTTCCCGGCGCTCGAGCCGATGCACCTGCTCCGCGTGACCCTGGAGATCCGCCCCGGCGCCGAGCTGGCGCAGCTCACCGAGGCCGCGATCGAGCGCCCGCGCCTGCGGCTCGCGGGGGATCTCGGTCGCCTCGAGGTGGCCGGGCGGGCGCTGCGCTGGGTGCGCGAGATCGCACCGCCGCACACCGCCGAGCGCGCGGCGTGGCAGGAGCTGAACCAGCTCCTCGACCGCCTCGACGAGGTGTCCCCGGCGCCTCCGCAGGCGCTGCTGGCGGAGACCGGCCTGCGCCTGCTGGCCGCCTTCGGCTGGGGTCTCGAGCTCGCGCAGTGCGTCCGGTGCGGGCGCGCTTGCGACGCGACGCAGTCCGCCCAGGTCGACCCGGCGCGCGGCGGCCTCGTGTGTCGGGCGTGCGGCGGCGGCCCTCTCTTGCTGCGTCCGGAGCCGCGGGAGCGCCTGCTCGCCGCGATGCTCGGCGGTACCCCGATCCCGGACGAGGACGTCCCGATCGCGCTCGATCTGGTGGAGGGCGCGCTCACCGCGCACGCGAGCGGCGGCTAGGGTCTCAGGCCACGGCTCTCCAGAAGCGGCTCACCGCGCGTGGCGCGTCCGGAGGCCCCTCGATCTCCACGTACGGCCTGCCGGGCGCGGTGCGCGGGAACGAGAAGCTGCCGGTGTTCGCGTACCCGTCGCCGAGCGCTTCGCGGTGCGTGTGGCCGAAGACGACGAGCTTCGCGCCGGTCGTCCTCGCCACGTGGCCGGCGCTCTCGGCCAGCCGCTCGGCGACCGTGCCGGCGTAGCGGTTGTGTCCGCTCGCCCAGCTCACGCCCATCAGCAGCGCGCCCAGCCCGAGCGCCGCGGCGCCGGTCTCCCGCGCGCGCAGCCCGAGCGCCGCGAGCCCGGCGCCCATCGACAGCGTCGCGATCACCCGATCGAAGTACAGCCGCGTGAACGTGCTCGCCGCGCTCTCGAGCGTCGGCGTGGCCGCGAGCCCGATGAGCTCGTCGGCCATCGCGCGCGGCACCCCGAGCTCGTGCGCGAAGCGCTCGACGACCGCGGCCCCCACCGTCGCTTCGCCGCGCGCGCGGTAGAGCGGCCCGCTCTTCAACATCGCGCCGATCGCCGCGTGGAAGTAGCGGTAGATGACGTGGGGCGCGCGCGGGCCGTACCAGGTGAACGCCGAGACGAACAGGCTGAGCGGCGTCTGGTCGTTCGCCTGCAGGTAGCGGTGCGCACCGGTCGGCGCGATGAACTCCTCGACGAAGTGAACGCCGAGGCTGCGCTCGCCGACCACGAGCGGGTGAGCAGGGGCGTTGTCCGGATCGTACAGGTGCCCGTGCTCGATATGGATCGCCCCATCGCGAAAGAACCAGGGCGTCGTCCGGATCCGCGACCGGGCCTCGCCGGTCGCCTCGAGCGCCTCCGCCAGCGCGTGCGGAAAGTCGGGCGCTCCGACCTCGGCGTCGTGGTTGCCCCCCGCGAGCCAGAGCTCGCCGCCCCGGTCGAGGTGCTCGGCGAGCGCCGCCCGCGCGATCGGGTGCGCGAAGAGCGCCTCGCGCAGCGCGCGCGGCCGCGGCATCCAGGGCGATTCGGAGGAGAGATCGAACAGATCGCCCGCGATCACGATGCGGGCTCCCGCGTGGGCCGCCACGAACCGCGCAAGATCGGCGGTCACGTCGCCCGGCGTCTGGCGTACGAGATGGAGATCCGCGAGCACGACCGTGCGGCGCTGCGTCATAATCTTTCCTATTCACCACGTCCGTCCGGACGCTGCAACTCGCCGCCCGTCGTGTGATCTCGTCACGACGGAGGGCCGCAACCCGACGAGCTCAGCCCTCCACGCCGCTGTCGCGGGCACGGCCCTCCTGGGCTCGACGCCCACACCGGCGGGTCCCATGCAAGCAGGCATGGAAGGTTCGGCGCGGACGCGGCCTTTGGCCCAGCGGGTGAGCGGTGGACTGCTCGCGGAGATCACCCGCGCGCTGAAGGGCCAGGACATCGAGGCCCTCTCCCTGCTCTACGCCGAGGACGCGGTGATCGAGGAGGTGAGCAGCCTCCATCCCCCGGCCCACCCCAACGTCACCACCGGGAGGCAGGCGATCCTGGAGCGGCTCAAGAACGAGCACTTCCGCGATCCGGTCTCGGGCTGGGAGCGCCAGCTCGACGCGACGGAGATCCTGGACGGCATCGAGACCGACGACGGGCTGGCGTTCATGGAGGTGCGGGTCTACGCCGCCGGCGATCGGGTCTTCGCGCAGCACCTCGCCCGCAAGGAGAACGGGCTCATCGGCCACGATCGCGTCGTCGTCGTCTGGGACGCGAAGTGAGCCGCTGCCAGCGACCGGCGCCGCCGCGCGCCGGCGCCGCTGGCGCTGCTCGCTCGGAGGCGATGTAGAGTGCCGCCGTGACCACCGCCGTCCTCCTCAGCTGCCACGGCACCGTCGAGCGGCTCGACGATCTGCCCGCGTTCCTCTCCAACATCCGCCGCGGCCGGCCGGCCCCGCCGGAGCTGATCGAGGAGGTGCGGCGCCGCTTCCAGACGATCGGCGGCTCGCCGCTGCTGCGCATCACGCAGGCCCAGGCGGACGCGCTCGCCGCGAGGCTCGGTCTCCCGGTGGTGATCGCGGGGCGTCTCTGGCACCCGTATCCCGAGGACGTGCTCGGATCTCTCCACGGAAGCGGCGTGCGGCGCGTCATCTCGCTGCCGCTCGCGCCGCAATCCGTCGACGTCTACCACGCCGTCGTCCGCGACGCGGCCGCCAGGCAAGGCGGCATGGAGGTCCGGTGCGTGCCCGCGTGGGGGCTCGAGCCGGCGCTGATCGACGCCTTCGTCGAGGTGATCGACGAGGCGCTCGCGCGCTTCCCCGAGGAGAGCCGGGCGAAGGTGGCGGTGATCCTCTCGGCCCACAGCCTGCCGCAGCGGATCATCGACGCGGGCGATCCGTACGAGCGCCAGTTCCGCGCGATGGCCGCCGAGGTGGAGCGCCGCGTCGCCTCCCGGGGCAACCCGGTGCTCGTCGCCTTCCAGAGCCAGGGCATGACCGGCGACGCCTGGCTCGGCCCGGATCTCCGGTCGACGTTCGAGGCGCTCGCCGCGCGCGGCGCGCGCGAGGCGCTCATCGCGTCGATCGGCTTCGTCGCGGATCACGTCGAGACCCTCTACGATCTCGACGTGGAGGCGCACGTCGTCGCCAGAGGCGCAGGCCTCGCTCGCCTGGAGCGGGCGCCGGCCGTGAACGCGCGGCCGCGCTTCATCGACGCCCTGGAGGCGCTCGTCCGGCGCGAGCTCGGGACGGCCGCGCCGTAGGCGGGCCTGCGCCGGCTCGGCGGCCTGCGCCTCTGCTCCTGCGCGGGAGCCTCGCGGCGGCCGCGCTTCAGCGGCCTGCGCCTCTGCTCCTGCGCGGGAGCCTCGCGATGGCCGCGTTGAGCAGCCCGGGGGCGTGCCTCGCGAGGGACACCCCGAGCTTCGCGTGGCCGGTGACGATCGCCTCGGCGCGGCGCGCGACGATGGCGTCCATGATCTGCCGTGCCGCCGCCTTCGTCGGCATGACGAGCCAGCGCGGCACCGGCTCCGGGGCGCCGTCGCGGAGCTGGCCCGCGTTGTCGATACGACGGATCTCGCTCTCGATGAACCCCGGCGCGATGTGCGTGACCGCCACGCCCTCGGCGTGGAGCTCGCCGCGCAGCGTCTCGGCGAGGGCGCGCACCGCGAACTTGCTCATGGTGTAGGCGCCCATCGTGGGGAACGCGACGTAGCCGCTCGCGCTGCCGATGAGCGCGACGCCGCCGCGCGATCGCTTGAGCTCCGGCAGCGCGGCCTTCACGGTGCGCAGCGCGCCGAAGACGTTCGTCTCGAGCTGCCGTCGGAAGTCGTCGAGCGAGAGATCCTCGACGCGGCCCGTCACGCCGAACCCGGCGTTCGCGATGGCGATGTCGAGGCGCCCGAACGCCACGCGCGCCTGCTCGACGGCGCGCTCCACGTCGCCGTCGCGCGTGACGTCGCACTGGGCCGCGATCGCCTCGCCGCCGGACGCCCGGACCTCGCTCGCGAGCGCCTCGAGCCGCTCGGTCCGCCGCGCCGCGAGGACGACCCGGCCGCCGCGCCGGGCGACCTCCCGCGCGAGCGCCTCGCCGATGCCCGACGACGCGCCCGTGATCAGAACGACCTGCCCTGCGAGCCTGCTTGCCATGGTGCCCCGCATACCACGATCGCGCAGGAGCGAGCCCTGGCGCGCCCCCGGCCGCTCGCTCATGCTCGGCCCTCCTCTTCCTCTCGGCTAGGATGGCCTTGCCCGGCTCGGCCGGGCGCCGCCTTTCCAGCAGCAAATCCTGAGTGAACCCGCACGGTTACGTACGGTTTCACACGACTGCGAACGATGGCGCACGGTTGTGCACGGGGTCCCATGCGAAGCCACTCGATCCGCCGCTCTCTCGCCGCTCTCCTCGTCGCCGCCGCCTGCGCGGCCCAGGCTCCTGCGTCCGCCGAGCCGCCTTCCTCGCTCGCGCGCGCGGAGGCGCTCCTCGCGCAAGGCGACCACGCGGGCGCCGAGAAGGTCGTCCTCGCCCTCCAGGGCGGGGCGGAGCGCGCCGGGGCGCTGCTCATGAGGGCGCGGATCGAGCTGCTCACCGGCCGCTACGACGACGCGGCGAGGACGGCGAAGGCGGCCGCCGCGCTCGGCAAGGAGGCGAAGATCGCCGCCGCGCCGCTCCGGGCCGAGGCGCTCGCGCGCCGCGGGAAGATGGCCGAGGCGATCGCAGCGGCGCGCGAGGTCGAGCGGGAGGACGAGGCCCGCCGCGCGCGGCTCCTGCTCGGCGAGCTCCTGATCCGGTCGGGCAAGCGCGGCGAGGCGCGCGCGCCGCTGATGACGATCATCGACGACTACAACGACGACAAGATCACCGCGGACGACGCGGAGGGGCTGTCCCTCGTCGGGCGCGCGGCGCACCTGCTCCGGAGCGCGCGCGACGCGAACGACGCGTTCAACGCGGCCGAGAAGGTCGGGGGCAAGCAGCGGGTCGAGACGTTGCTCTGGCGGGCCGAGCTGTTCCTCGACAAGTACGACCCCGGCCACGCCGGGCAGGTGCTGAAGGAGGCGCTCAAGCTCGCCCCGAAGGACCCGGTGGCCCGCGTCGCGATGGCGCGGGTCAAGCTCGACAGCGCGCTGGACTTCGGCGGCGCCGACAGCGAGATCGCGCAGGCGCTCTCGGTGAACCCGAACCTCGCGCAGGCCTATTTCGTGCGCGCCGGGCTCGCGCTTCGCGACATGGACATCGCCGCCGCGGACGCCGCCGCGGACCGCGGGCTCAAGGTGAACCCGAGCGACCTGGAGCTGCTCTCGATCAAGGCGGCGGGCCGCTTCCTCGCCGACGACGCGGTCGGCTTCGAGGCCCTCAAGGCGAAGGTGCTCGGCCTGAACCCGGAGTTCTCGCGGTTCTTCCAGATCGTCGGCGAGTTCGCGGAGTGGGAGCACCGCTACGACGACATCGTCAAGATGATGGGGGAGGCGGCGCAGGTCGATCCGAACGACGCGAAGGCGTACGCCACGCTCGGGCTGAACCTGATCCGCGCCGGCGACGAGAAGAGCGGCCTGCAGGCGCTCCAGAAGGCGTGGGACAAGGATCGCTTCAACGTGCGGGTCTTCAACACGCTGAACCTCTTCGAGAAGGACATCGCCACCCAGTACGTGACCGTGGAGGGACAGACGTTCCGCGTCCGCTACCACAAGCAAGAGCGGGCGATCCTGGAGCGGTACGTGCCGCGGATGCTCGAGGAGGCCTGGGGCTCGATGGTGAAGCGCTACGGCTTCACGCCGAAGGTGCCGGTCTCGATCGAGCTCTACGCGTCGACGGAGAACTTCAGCGTAAGGACGAGCGGCCTGCCCAACGTGGGCATCCAGGGCGTCTGCTTCGGCCAGACGCTCGCCGCGCTGAGCCCGGCGGCGGCGGAGTTCAACTGGGGGAACGTGCTGTGGCACGAGCTCGGGCACGTCTTCGCGATCCAGCTCTCGAAGAACCACGTCCCGCGCTGGTTCACCGAGGGGCTCAGCGAGTACGAGACGATCGTGCGGCGGCCGGAGTGGCACCGCGAGGAGGATCCGGCGCTGTTCGCCGCCCTGAAGGGCGGGAGGATCCCGGGGGTCGAGGGGTTCAACCGGGCCTTCACGCACGTCGACGACATCGAGGACGTGACGATGGCCTACTTCGCGGCGAGCCAGATCGTTGTCTTCATGGTCGAGGAGTTCGGCTTCCCGAAGGTCGTGTCGATGCTGCCCCGGTGGGCCGCGGGCAAGCGGACGCCGGACGTCGTGAAGGAGTCGCTCGGCATCGGCCACGACGAGCTGGATCGGCGCTTCCGCGCGTGGCTGAAGCCCCGCCTCGAGCGCTACGAGAAGCAGTACGTCCCCGACCTGCAGGCGCCGCCGCTCGACGAGGCGCGCAAGGCAGCGGCGCGCGCGCCGAAGGACGCGAGGCGGCTCGTCGAGCTCGCGCTGGCGCTGGAGAAGGACGGGCAGCGACAGGAGGCGGAGGCGGTGCTCGCCGAGGCGCTCCGGGTGGATCCGAAGCAGCCCGACGCGAGCTACCTCAAGGTGCGCGCGGCGTTCGCCGAGAAGAAGCCCGACGAGGCGGCGAGGCTGCTGGGCAAGATGATCGCCGACGGCCACGACGGCTACGTCGTGCGGATGAAGCTGGCCGATCTCGCCGAGCTGAAGAAGGACGCGGCGAGGATGAAGGCGAACCTCGAGGCGGCGTCGCGCCTGGATCCCACGCAGGCCGAGCCGCTGCAGGGCCTCTGCGACCTCGCGCGCCGACAGAAGGACGCGGCGGGCGAGCTCTCGGCGCTGCGCCGGCTCGCGCTCCTCGACCAGCACGATCGCCGGGTCTGGCGTCGGCTCCTCCGGCTGCTCGTGGAGCGCGGCGCGTGGGAGGAGGCGCGCAAGGTCGGCGAGAGCGCGATCTACGTCGACGTGGCGAACCCGGAGATCCACCGGCTCTATGCGCGAGCGCTGGCGCGCACGGGGCGGCATGTATCGGCGGTCTACGAGCTGAACAGCGCGCTCCTGTCCGGGCCGAAGGCCGGGGACGCGGCCGAGATCTACGGGGAGCTCGCCAAGGCGTACGCGAAGATGAAGCGGGACGACTACGCGAAGCAGGCGCTGGAGTACCAGAAGGCGATGAGGGGCGCGTCGCCGCCTGCGCCGCGGGCGATGCCGGATTGAGGTGATCGACAGCGCGGCCGTCGCGCCGTTGAGACCTGGGGGGCGGACCGGAAACGTTCTGCGGGAGGCAGCTGGCTGCCCTCGGCCGACCGGAAACGGCCTGGGGGAGGCAGCTGGGAGCCCCCGAGGAACCGGAAGCGGTTCGGGAGAGGCAGCTGGGAGCCCCCGAGGAACCGGAAGCGGTTCGGGGGAGGCAGCTGGGAGCCCCCGAGGAACCGGAAGCGGTTCAGGGGAGGCAGCTGGGAGCCCTCGAGGAACCGGAAACGGTTCGGGGGAGGCAGCTGGGAGCCCTCGAGGAACCGGAAACGGTTCGGGGGAGGTAGCCGGGAGCCCCCGAGGAACCGGAAACGGTCCGGGGGAGGCAGCTGGGAGCCCCCGAGGAACCGGAAACGGTCCTATGGCGCAGCAGCAGTCATGAGCCCGAGGTTCCGGCGTGCGTGGAGCGCGGGGCTTCGTCGCTAGCCACCGGCTCGGCGGCTGCTTGCTCCCGCTGCTTCCGCACCGCGCGCGCGATGAGGGGCGCCTTACGGGCCAGAATCTCCAAGGGGAGCCCTTCCTCGCAGTACATGCGGTACCACTCCTGCCGGTACGAAACGACGCTCTCGCCGTCGCCGAGCTTGAGCCGCTTCAGCATCGTCTGCGCCCGGTCGCGGAACTCCGGCGGGCAACGATCGGTCAGCACCATCTGGCAGGACGGCAGGATGATCTCGAACCAGCCGTCGCCGACCTCGAACGGATCCAGGACCTGATCGGAGCGGAGCGCGCTCTTGCTGCTGTTGACCCATGCCGCGGCGTACCGAAAGTTGGTCCACTCGTAGGCGAGGCTAGGATCTTCGTCTCGCGAGACAAAGTGGTCGACCGTCCCTGGCGCCGAGAGCCACATCGCCGTGTAGCCGCACAGATCCTTGAAGGCGGCCCGGAGGTCGCGCGCAGCGCGGCGCCAATATCCCGGCGTGCTCCTGGCGTCGCCCCTGGCGAGCCACCGCTGGCCGGGCTGTCGGACGTTGACGTCGAAGTCCGCGGGCTCAGGCGCGCGCTCGAACGGGATCATGCGCCCGCCCGATCCCGGCGCACGATCCAGCGCGGCCAGAAGCGATCCTGATCGGGCAGGAGGCGCACGAGCTCGCGATGGATGTCGTCCTCGTTCCGGAGTCCTTCCGGCAGCGCTCCGGTCTCGCCGCGCATGAACGCCTCTGCGGCCTCCACGGCGCACTCCGCCTCGATCGAGCGCGCCTGCTCCAGACCGAACACCGGGGAGGTGAGCCACCCGATCGCATCGCCGCGCTTCGTCCAGGGGAGCTCGCGCACGGTCACGTCTGCGCCGTCGAGCTCGAACACGAACAGCTTGTCCCTGGCCGGCTTGAAGTGCGGCTCCATCGACGCGAGCACGAGGGGCGAGTGCGTCGTCAAGAGCACCTGCGGGCGCATCGAGGGAGAGAGCCCACCGAGGACGCCGAGGAGCGCGGGGACGATGTGGCGTTGCCACCTGGGGTGCAGGTGCGTCTCGGGCTCCTCCACCAGCAGGACGATGCGGTCCGAGGGCTGCCAGCCGATCAGGCGTGACGCCTGCACGTGCTCCGACCAGGACCACGCGATGAGGTAGGAGAGCTCGAGGATTCGCTTCATCCCGGCGGACGCGTGGACGATGGGGATCGTGCCGTACGGCAGCTCGATAGTCGGGAACTTGCGCACGTCGTCGAGGTAGAGCCGCACCGGTTTGCCGGGCGTCATCTTCTCCTCGGGGTGAGAGAGCTGGTCGAGCACGCGGCAGAGAAGATGGAACGGGTGGTTCTCGTCGCCGCCCGCCGCCTCGAGCTGCCAGGTTACCCAGTCCTGGACGAGCCCGTTGCAGAACGGCTTGTCGTCGCGCCTGAGGCCATTCCAGATCTGGTTCTCCTCGAAGAGATAAGGGACGGGATTCAGCGCGAGCCTCACGAGCGGGTAAAACTTGGGGCTGTTCGTTGGCAAGCTCTGCCGATGCGGATCCCAGACCGAGTACGCGCCATTCGTTCGGATGTAGAGCACGGGAGCCGTGTCCTGCACCCACGAAGGGACATCGATGTCGGCGGGGGTCGAGACCAAGCCGACGCTCATGTCGCGATCAAACCTGTCGCGCCACTGCTGAGCAACGCGTTCGTACTTGCTCTCGAACTGGCCCGATCTGGTGCCTGGCTCGGCGTCACCCGCGATCCGCGCGCTCTCTTCCTTGCCCGGCCGCGGCAGCACCGGTCGGTCCGTCCAGGTTCCGGTGAGCGCCCACCATGCGACCTCGAGCACGAAGCTCTTGCCGAGCCCGTTGTCTCCCGTCAGCAGGTTGAGCCGCTCGCCGAGCTCCAGGTCGAGCTGGTCGGCCGGCCCCACGCCTTCCAAGTGCAGCGATCGCAACATCCTGGTTCCGCGTACCACACCCGTCGCGGTCCAGGCCATGCGTCCCGCCGCCGGCTCCCGCCCCGACGTCCACTCCCGTGGACCGTCGCGCAGACCTCCCACGCGGCGGCCCCCGGCTACTCGTCCTCGGCCTCTGCCTTGTCCCCGCGCAACCCGAGCGCCTTGCACTTCTTGTAGAGGTGGCTCCGCTCGAGCCCGAGCCCCCGCGCCGTCGCGGCCATCTGCCCTCCGTGATGGACGAGCGCCTCCTCCAGGATGGTCCGCTCCGCCTCCTCCGCGAGCACCCGGAACGGCACCCCCGGCCGGAAGATCCCGCCCTTCATCGCGGCCTGCTGCCCTCCGAGGCAGACCTTCACGTCGCCCTCGTCGATCGTCTCATCGGGCGTCAGGATCACCAGCCGCTCGATGATGTTGCGCAGCTCCCGCACGTTCCCCGGGAAGCTGTAGGCGACGAGCATCCTCATCCCGCCCTCCGTGAACGCCATCCCGGGCCGATCGTTCGCCTGCGTCGCGATCGCGAGGAAATGCCGCGCGAGCTGCGGCACGTCGTCGCGCCGCGCCCGAAGCGGCGGCAGCGACAGCGGCAGCACGTTCAGCCGGTCGTGGAGGTCCGGCCGGAACTGCCCCTCGCGGCACGCGGCCTCGATGTCGCGGTTCGTCGCCGCCACCACGCGCACGTCGACCTTGATCGTCTCGTTCCCGCCCACGCGCTCGATCTCGCGCTCCTGCAGCACCCTGAGCAGCTTCGCCTGCATCGCGAGCGGCATGTCCCCGACCTCGTCGAGGAACAGCGTCCCGCCGCTCGCGCGCTCGAACTTCCCTCGTCGCTGCTTCGTCGCGCCCGTGAACGCCCCCGCCTCGTGGCCGAACATCTCGCTCTCGATGAGCTCGCTCGGGACCGCGGCGCAGTTCATCTTCTCCAGCGGCCCGCGCGCCCGCTTCGACGCGCCGTGGATCGCGCGCGCGACGAGCTCCTTCCCGGTGCCGCGCTCGCCCGTCACGAACACCGTCGCGGTCGCCCTCGCCGCGCGCGCGATCTGCTCGCGCAGATCGAGCATCGCCCGGCTCTCCCCGATGAGCTCGCCCACCTGGCCGGTCTGCGTCCGGAGCGCCTTCGCCTCGGCCTCGGCGCGGATGAGGCGCAGGGTGTTCTCGAGCACGAGCAGCAGCCGATCGGTCGACAGCGGCTTCTCCAGGAAGTCGATCGCGCCGAGCCGCGTCGCGCGGACGGCGGCGTCGACGGTCGCGTGGCCGCTCATCATCACGACCGGCAGCTCCGACCCCGCAGCGCGTATCCGCTTGAGCAGCTCCACGCCGTCGCCGTCGGGCAGCGAGACGTCGAAGAGCGCGATGTCGTAGCTCCGCTTCGCGAGCTTCTCCTCGGCCACCCCGACGCCGCCGGCGACGTCGACCGTGTAGCCCTCGAGCGACAGGGCCTTCTGGAGTGTCGTCAAGATCGCTCGCTCGTCGTCGAGCACCAGGACATGTCCGCGCGGCATGCTCGCCACCGTAGCGCGGAACCGCCGCGGCCGACGCCCGCCGACGCCCGCCGCGGCCGACGCCCGCCGCGCCTCCGCCGTCCGGCGTGGAGAAAGGGGCTCCGGCGCGCGTGCGCTATGGTACCTTGGCATAGAATGCCTGCCGACGGTTCCGTGACGGCGGAAGGAGATCTGGAGCGGACGCCGTTCGCTCACCTCTTCGTCTACGCCGTCGACCATCGGCTGACCGGCGCGCTCATCCTGCTGGAGCCCACGGGCGCCGAGCACACCCTGCGGATCGTCCGGGGGTCCCCGGTCAAGATCCGTCCGAGCGACGGCTACGCCCCGCTCGGAGAGATCCTGCTCGAGGAGGGGGTGATCTCCGCGGAGATCCTGAGGGACGCGCTCGCGACAAGGGGCCTCCTGGGCGACGTGCTGCTGCTGTCGGGGTGCCTCGACGCCCCGACCATCGACTGGCTCGCCCAGGTCCAGTTCGTGCGGCGGATGGTGCGTCTGTTCGACCTGCCGCCGGAGACCAAGTACCGCTACTTCGACGGCCTCGACGTGCTCGCCGACTGGGGGGGCGATCCGGCGAAGGTCGATCCGCTCGCGCTCGTCTGGGCGGGGCTGCGCGACCACGGCGAGCGCTCGACGCGGCTGGAGCGGACCCTGGAGCGGATCGGATCGGTGCCCCTCCGTCTGCACCCCGCCATCGAGCCGGTCCGCTTCGGTTTCGGCGAGAGCGAGCTCGCCGTGCTCGACGTGCTCCAGAGCAGCGCCACGCCCTCGCTCGCCGCGCTCGTCCGGTCCGGGGTCGCGCCGGAGCCGACCGTGCGCAAGCTCATCTACGCCCTGGCCATCACCCGTTATCTCGATTTCGGGAAGGGCAACCCGGTGAGCGCGGAGCCCTCGTCGAGCGTGCCGCCCGCCAGCGCGGCGAGCCTGTCGCTCGGGCGCATGCAGCTCCGCGCCACCGTGCATCGCGTGGGCGCCGCCGCCCCGGATCCGGCCGGCGACGGCGAGCGTGCGCCGGTGCTCGGTCGAGGTCGCCGCCGCGATCGCTCGCCGTCGGAGCCGTCGCCCGTGTCCGTCGTCGCGAGAGCGTCTCCGCTCAGCGGAGGCTCGCTCTCCGCCGCGGTCGCAGCCGAGCTCGCCAGCGCCGCCGGGATCGACGGCGGCCGCGCGGCGCGCGAGCCCTCCGGCGCCGACAGGGGTCGCGAAGCGTGGGGCTCGCCCGCTCCGACCGACGAGGGCGCCCCCGGCGGCTCGCCGGCAACCGAGGACCCCTGACGACGGCTGCCCGCGGCGGAGCACAAGGCCAGACGAGGCCGCGCCGTACTGGAAGGCGCGCTCGCGCTTCTTTATAGGCCGCCGAGCGATGCCGAGGTCCGCGCAACACCAGCTCCCCGCTCAGGTTCACCTCCCGTCCGGCACCGTGGCGCGCCTGTCGGACGCCGCCGCGCGCGCCCAGGCCGAGACCGTCTTCGGCGCGCCCGGAGGACGCGGCGGCGACGAGCGCTCCTCCGTCGGCAGGTGCGCGCGCGACGTGCAGGTCCTCGCGGGCCCGTCGGTCCTGGCCGACGCGCGCGGCGCGCCGCTGGATCCGCTCGGCCTCCCGCTCGCCGACGCTCATGTCCTGCGCGCGCTCCTCGCGTCGGCCGGCGTCGTCCCCGAGGAGCCGGGCGCGTACACCTGCGAGAACTGCGGCGCCCCGTTCGAGGTCGCCCCGTCGAGCCTGATCGAGATCGGGCCGTTCACCGACGGCGAGCTCGACGATCCTGAGCTCGATCGCCCGTTCGGTTTCGACGTGGTGCACCCGATCCCGGCGCTGCGCGTGGGTCGCGCCGTCTGCCGCGGCGTGCGGTTCGCCGAGCGGACCGTCGAGGAGGCGATGCCGCTGCTGCGCCTGTCCGGCGAGGGCGCGCTCCGCATCACGCCGTCGGTTGTCGTGGCCATGGGGATCGCGGCGCTCGGCCGTGAGCGGCGCGCCCCGGTGATCGCCGACGCGCTCGTCAGGGCTCCGGACGAGGCGTGGGCGGCGATCGTCGACCTCTACCACGAGGCGCGCTACCCCGCGCGGCTCGTCGCGGTCCACCGCTGCCAGGGCTGCGGCGCCCGCAACGATCTCGATGTGCCTCTCGAGCGCGAGCTCGCGCGCGCGCCGCTCCGCGCGCCCGACACAGGCGCGGATGATCCCGCGGAGCCCGGCGCCGCGGCGGGGAGCGCGGGCGACTTCCCGGATCTCGACGCCTTCGAGGCGCGCGTTCGCGCGGCGGCCGAGCGCATCTACGAGGCCCGCGGCGTGCGGAACATCGATCTCTTCATCGACGCGGGGGTGCCGGCCTGCGACGACGGAGGCGAGCCGCTGCTCGGCTGCTACACGCCCGGGACGCCCGCGGACGAGCTCGGGATCGCCCGCCCTCCGGAGATCCGGATCTTCTACCGGACGTTTCGATCGGAGGCCCGCGAGGACCCCGGGTTCGACGTCGACGCCGAGATCACCGAGACGATCGATCACGAGGTGATCCACCACCTGCACCACCTGGCCGGCAGCGATCCGGTGGACGACGAGGAGCATGCGCAGATCGAGCGCGAGCAGCTGCGCCGGATCGGCCACGCCGAGGCCGCGCGGCGCGCGCGGCGCGGCGTCCTGTCGGACCTCGCCGGCTTCGCGCGCGCGACGTGGCCGGCCTGGTTGATCGCGGCCGTTGGAACGGCCCTCGCGTGGTGTGGGGGCGGAGGCTGACGCTCCCGCTCCGCGCGGCGCGAGCGCGGCCGTGCGCTCGCCGCTTTCTTCGAGGCGGAGGGATGAGCTGCTTATACTGCGGGAGCAGCACGAAGATGTGCCGGGGAATACCGGCTCCTCGCGCGCCGCTGTGCTCCTGCCGAGGATCGTGAAGACGAAGAGCTCGCCGGCCGTCAGGGCCGGGTCCACCAAAGCGCCCCGCCCAGCCAAGCGGGACGGCGATGTGCAGAACCGCCGGGGAAGCCCGGATGCGGTCGAGAAGCGCCGTGCTGCGCGCCGGTTCAACGAGCTGCTCCTGGGCGGCGGCGGACGCGCCGGGGACGGCCGCACCGAGCGCCGGCGCCGGCGCCTGCTCGCGGAGCTGGCCGAGGGCGTCGCGCGCCGCGGCAAGCGGGCGCTCAAGCCGATCGACGTGCTGTCGCGGGTCGAGGAGCTCCTCGAGCTGGGCGAGCCGCTCGCCTCGATCCGCAAAGCATACCCGCCGCCGCCCCCGGTCGAGGTGACCGCCGAGCTCGTCGAGGGCCTGCGGCACCTCCACCGCGCCTACGGTTTCTCCGCGGACGTGTACCGGTTCGTCGGGCTCGACGCGCACGCCCTGCGGAAGGCAGGGGTGCTGCGGAGCGGCGAACGCGGAGACGAGCGCGGCGTGTCCGTCGAGACAGCGCGCCGCGGCGTGGCTTGACCCTGCCCGCCGGCGCGGGGATAACCCGCTCCGATGCGCGCGAGAACGGTGAAGCTCTCCCTCGCCGCGGCCGCCGTGGCGGCCGTGTGCGCGGCGTCGACCGGCCTGTCGCTCCGCGCGCAGGCCCAGCCAGCGGCCGACGCGGTGGTGGCGCGCGTCGGCGACAGGGTGATCACGGCGCCGGAGGTCGAGCGCAGGATCGCGCAGATCCCGCCGTTTCAGCTCCAGAGCCTCGGGCGTACCCCGGAAGAGATCCGGAAGAACTTCGTGAGCCAGGTCCTCGCGCGCGAGCTGCTCCTCGCCCAGGGGGCCGCCGCGCAGAAGCTCACCGAGCGCGCTGACGTGCAGGATCGCATCCGCGGCGTCCTGCGCGCCGCGCTGCTGCAGCGGATCCAGGCGGAGGCGGCCTCGAGCTCCCCGGTGACGGACGAGGAGATCCGCGCCTACTACGAGGCCCACCGCGACAAGTTCAGCTCCCCGGCGATGGTGGCGCTCTGGCGCATCCTCGTCGCGACGCGCGAGGAGGCCGAGGCGATCCTGGCCGAGCTCAAGAACGACCCGTCGCCCCAGCGGTTCAAGGACATCGCGCGCGAGAGGTCGCTCGACAAGGCGACCAGCATGCGCGGCGGCGACCTCGGCTTCGTGACGTCCGACGGCACCACGACAGAGCCGGGGCTCAAGGTCGCCCCGGGGCTCCTGGAGGCCGTCGCCCGGGTGAAGGACGCGGAGCTCGTGCCCGAGCCGGTGCCGGAGGGCGATCGATTCGCCGTGCTGTGGCGGCGGCAGAGCAGGAGGCCTGTGAGCCGCTCGCTGGAGCAGGAGGCGCCGTCAATCCGCCAGATCCTCGCGCACGGCAAGGCAGAGGCGCAGGTGAAGCAGCTCCTCGAGCGCCTGCGGGCGCAGGACGTATCGGGTCACGCGCCCGAGCTCGTCGACCTCATCGACGTCACCTCGACGGGCGATCTGCAGCCGCTGAAGCGCCCGGGCACCCTCGCGAGCAGCCGCCGCCCGGGCGCGCCCCCGCCTTCGCCCGTGCCGCGCAACGACATGCGCTGAGGACGGCGACCTCGCATGGAGGGCGGAGTCGACGCCCCCGGATCACCGCCGTCGATCGCGGGGTGAGCGTCAGTTCAAGGCGACGGCGAGCGCGATGGCGGCGAAGCCGGAGGCGATGGTGAGCGCGAGCGCGGCGATGCTTCCGGCGCGTCGAGCGCGCTCTGCCGCGCCGGGGTGGAGCGCATAGACGCCGAGGAGCAGCGCTGTGGAGGCCTTGCCCGGCACCCGGAGCGAGGCCGACAGGGCCTGCTCGGCGCCCTTGACGCCGCCGGTGACGAGCATGACCAGCGCGCCGAGCGGGCCGGCCATGAGGTCCCAGCCGCACGCGTAGAGCCCGAAGCGGAGCGCGCGCCGTCGCTCTGACCGCGCGCCTTGGCGGCGCGCGCCGAGGTCGAGCGCGGCTCCGTGCAAGGCGTGCGCGAGCACCATCCACACGGTGAGGCCCGGGACGCCGAGCGCGAGCCACTGGAGGGCGCTCGCGCGCGCGGCCGGGTTCCGGGCGAGCTCCAGCGTCAGGCCCGGCAGCGCCAGCGCGGCGATGGGCAGGAGCGCGACGATCATCGAGAGGATCGCGAGCGTCTCCGCCAGCAGGGCGAACCGCATGGCCGCCGAGATCGCGCCGTCGGGGATCGCCGCGAAGAACGTCTCGGCCCCCAGCGTGGTCGCCTTCGAGGTGGCCCAGAGCCGCGACCAGACCCCGTCGATCGGGCGCTCCCAGGGGATGATCGCGACGACCCCCGAGCCCTCGTCGCTCGCAGCGGAGCAACCGGCGCAATCGGGCTGGCCGCAGCACGCGCAGAGCACCGCTGCGGGGACGTCGAACACCTCGTCGTCCCGCGCGAGCTCACGGCGTACGCTGGCAGATCTCTTGGCCATTGCGCACCTTCGAGGAGCGGACAGAGGCCACTCCCACCAAGGTTACGTCGCACGAGCTGGCCTGTCGACCCGAGATGCCCCCTGAGCACGCTCTTCCTGGCGGCTTGCCTGGCTGCATGCCTGGCTGCCTGCCGGCGCCGTGACTCGCGGATCGGGATCGGCGCCGCGCTCGGAGCGGAGAGCGGCGCGACGCCGGAGGTCGGCCATGGTTCACGCGCGCTGCGCGCTCTGCGAGCTCAGTGCAGCACCTCGTCGCCCCGTCGCCGCCGTCCCGTGGGGAGGTCGTCGATCCTTCCTCCGAAGAGCGCTGCGGTCACCAGCGCGAGGAGCGCGATCGCCCCGGTCGCGTAGAGCCCGTAGCCCCACGTGAAGCGGACTGGACGGAGCAGCGTGCTGGCCGGCGTGGACAGCAAGCGCATCGCGACGGTGGTGAGGGCGACCGCGGCGAGGAACGCGACGGCCACGCGGGCGCCGCGCATCTTGTGGATCGACCGCCGCGTCAGCACGAGCGGGATCATCACGAAGAACGCGACCGCAGGGGCCCACATCCACCCGAGCCTGCGCGCGAGCCCGAAGCCGCTGAGGTCGCGGAGCTCCGGGGCCGTCTCGTGGATCCACGGCGAGAAGAACGCCGCGAGGCCGAGGACGGCGAGCGCGAGCAGGACCCCCCTGCCGCGCCCGGCGTAGCTCCACGGAAGCGGCTCCATGTGCGGCGGGAGCGGCTCGTCGGGCTCCTCGTGCAGCGCGTCGTAGGAGGGGGGGAGCTTCGAGAGCGCCTCCAGCCGGAGGCCGCAGGCGGGGCAGGTGGGGGCCTCTTTTGCCTCGAACATCTCCCGGCAGAAGGGGCAGGCGTAAAGCCCGGTCATCGCGGCGGGAGGTATAGCGCACGGCGGCCGAGGGCGCGTCGAGCGGCGCGCGCGGGGGCGGGGTCCACATTCCGGGGTTCCACCGGGGCGGGGCTTAGCGCATAGTTGCGCCTCATGGGCAAGCGTGATCGGCTCTCGGGCGATGAGATCGCCGGGTTCGTCGCTGCTCACCCGGGCTGGGCGCAGGCGGGCGAGCGGATTGAGCGGAGTTACTCGTTTCCGGATTACGGGGCCAGCGTGGGCTTCGTGATGCGGGTCGCCCTCCTGGCCGAGCGGCGCGACCATCACCCCGACATCGAGCTGTCGTGGGGCAAGGTGCGGGTCGCGTGGTCCACGCATGACGCTGGCGGTCTGACGGCGCTCGACCTAGAACTGGCCGAGCTCACCGACCGCCTGAGCGCGGGCTGACTCCGCGCGTGGGCAAGGTGCTGGGGATGCTCCCGAGCGAGCTGCTGCAACGTCTGGATCTGGGGCTGGAGGGGGATCTGCCGCACCTCGAGGAGGCGCTGACGCACCCGAGCTTCTCGAACGAGCAGCGAGGCGGCCGCCGCGTGGACAATCAGCGCCTCGAGTTCCTGGGGGACGCCGTGCTCGGGCTCTGCGTGACGGAGCTCCTGATGGAGCGATTTCCTGGCGCGCGGGAGGGGGAGCTCTCGATGATGCGCTCGGCGCTGGTCAACACGGACGCGCTCGCGGCGTGGGCGCGAGGGATCGAGCTCGGCGCGGCGCTCCGGGTCGGACGCGGCGCTGAGGTCGCCGGGGAGCGCGACCAGACGAACGTGCTCGCCGACGCCGCCGAGGCGCTCGTCGCGGCCCTGTACCTCGATCGCGGCTTCGAGAGCGCGCGCGCGCTGAGCCGGAAGATCGTCGCGAGCCCGCTCGCCCAGCTCGCGAGCGGCAGCATGCTCGGGCGCGACGCGAAGAGCGAGCTGCAGGAGCGCGTGCAGGCGCGCGGCGCGGCGTCGCCGCGCTACCGGCTGATGGGCACGGAGGGGCCGGACCATGACCGCGCGTTCCTCGTCGCCGTGGAGGTCGATGGCAGGGTCATCGGCACCGGCCGGGGCCGGTCGAAGAAGCTCGCGGAGCAGGCGGCCGCGCGCGCCGCGCTCGTGGCGTGCGCCGCGCCGGAGCCCGCGACCGCATCCGATGAACAGGCGCCCGCCGAGGCGCCGCGAGGCGCGCCCGAGGGCAGGGGTGCCCCGCCTGCCGGCGGGCTATCCTCCGAGCAATCCGTGAACGACCGAGGACCCAGTCGATGATCCGTCACCTGTTTCTTGCCTTCGCCTTCGCGCTCTGCGCGCTCTTCGTCGCGCTGCCGGCCTGGGCCGGGAGCTACCTGGACAGGGCGAGCCTGCTCCTCGCCGAGGCGCGCAGGGAAGGCGACATGCTGTTGCCGCGCACCCATGACAAGGAGCTCATCATGGTGGTGCACGCGCTCGCCGACGCGCGCGCCCGGGTGGCGAGCAAGATGGAGTGCCCTGCCTCCGTCTCCAGGGCGCACCCGCATCTCCTGCTCGTGCTCGAGAACAGCGAGCGCGCCGCCGACGCGGCCGCTCAGGGCAACTTCAAGAAGTTCATGGAACACCTGACCGTGGCGCGGAACGAGGACCGAGCCTTCCGGGCGATCCTCGCCGAGCTCGGCTATACGCTGCCCGATCTGAGCTCGAAGCGCTGAGGCGGCGGAGCTCCGCCCGCGGGCCCTCGGCCCGCGCCGGTCGAAGCGGGCCTGCGCCGGAGGAGCGGCGCCGCGCCGGAAGCGCCTGCCAGGCGCCCCGGCGGTGCGCGCCTCAGAACACGGCGCCGAGATCGAGCGCCAGGGTCCACTGCGACCCGAGCCCGGCGAACTTGTTCTCGCCGTTGATCTCGTGGGTCGATCCCTGGTTCGCGTCCTCGGGGCTCACGATGTCGGTGATGAAGTGCGCGCCGAGCTTGACCATCTGGAACCGCAGCTGCGCGCCGAAGTGGAGCCGGTGGCGCGTCATGCGCACGGCGTCGAACACGACGGTGTTGTTGAAGTCGGCCTGGGAGCCGCCGTCGCAGACCGGCTGGCCGTCGTGGGGGAGCGTCTCGCCGCCCTGTCCCTGCACGGGGTTCGCGGGCGAGTTCAGCCCGCGGAAGTTGCAGTAGTTCACGGCGTCGGTGTTCGGGGTGAGATCGATCAGCCCCGAGTCGCCGAAGATGTGGATCCACTGGTAGCCCGCGTACGGGGTGACGACCACCGTGCCGCCGACCGGCAGAGGCTTCGAGATCTGCGCGTCGAAGCCGGCGACCGTCAGCTGGAACTCCTCGGTCCCGGTGACCGTCCGGACGCTGCCGCCGACGGCGAACTCCGGGAAGATCGCGGGGATCCCTCGGCGGAACCCCTCGAACAGCGCCCAGCGCACGTCGGCGCCCCCGCTCACGATGCTTGTGTTGGCCAGGAATCCGACCGCGCCGGTCAGCTCGAGCCCGAACGGAAAGCCCTTGCGCACCTTGAGGGAATAGTGCTGCAGGAAGGAGTCCGGGCTCCGGTTCTCGATCGAGAAGTTCCCGCTCGACGGATCCTGCGGTCCCTGCGTGCCGCGGCGCCAGTAGTCCGCGTCGCTGTCAATCTTTGTGTAGTCGGCCTCGACGCCGATCTCGAAGCCGCCGTAGCCCGTGGTCCGCGCCGAGTGCATCGCCGACGGCGCCACCGCGAAGCCGTACTGCGCGATGAGCTTCGCGAACGCGGCGTCGTCGGTCTGGCAGCGCTGATAGCGCGACGCGGGGTTGTAGTAGACGCCATGGTCCGGCCCCACGAGGCGGCAGGGGACGGCCGCGGCACCGGCGCCCTGAGCCGGGTCGCGCACGAGCCGCGCGAGCGCCGGGTCCATGGAGTCTGCGGCCGCCAGCGAGGACGACGCGACCCCTGTGAGGGTAATAGCCGAGGCGATCCAGCACGATGCGCGCATTCCGTGTCTCCGAGGCGGGAGGCTACGTGTCCGCTCGTACAGCCGTCAAGCGAACAGAGGCACCTCGGCCGGTTCCGATCGCGTTTTGCGCGCTACCGCGTGGGCCGGCACCCGATCAGGCGGCGGTGGCGAGCCAGGTCGCAGGCGCGATCCCTCGCTCGGGGGTTGCGGCGCGCGGGCGCGTCGCGGAAAGAGAGGACGTGCTCAATGATGGTCGCCCCCGGCTCCGCGCGGCGCCGCTCGATCCGCCGTTCCGGATCGTGCTGGTCGAGCCCGAGATCCCGCAGAACACAGGCAACATCGCGCGGCTCTCGGCTGCGACGCAGAGCCCCTTGCACCTGCTCGGGAGGCTGGGGTTCCGCATCGACGAGCGGAGCGTCCGCCGCGCGGGGCTCGATTACTGGCACCTGGTCACGCTCGAGCAGCACCTTGACATCGCCCACTTCCGCCACCGGCACCCGAACGCGCGGCTGCGCCTGTTCAGCGCGGTGGCGCAACGGAGCTACCTCGACGCGGACTTCCGGCCGGGCGACGCCCTCGTCTTCGGCAAGGAGAGCGTGGGCCTCGACCCCGACCTCCTCGCCCGCATGCCCGACGACGTGTTCGGCATCCCCACGCTGGGCCCCGTGCGCTCTCTCAACTTGGCCAACGCGGTGGCCATCGTCCTCTACGAGGCGCTCCGTCAGGCGGGCGCGCTCGCGGGCGCCGCGCCGGGGTGAGCGCGTGATCCGCGGCGAGGCCGCGCCGGAGGTGACGCCCGCGCGCGGTGGCTCCCGGCGCCCGCGCGCGGTGGACGGCGACGGGGCGTCGTTCTAAGGGACGGGGACATGAACATGCACCGGCAGCGCGCGCGGCACGACGGCGGACGGGCTGCCGCGCGCTTCGTTCGAATCGGCATGGCCGTCGCGCTCTCGGTCGCGGCGCTCGCCTCCGCCGGATGCACGAGGCGGCCTCCGAACGGCACGCCCGACGGCGCCGTCCGGGAGCTCGTCGCGCGCCTGCGGCAGCTGCATGGCGACCCGGCGGACGCCAAGGCCGCCTTCGAGCTCCTGTCCCGGCGCGCTCGGGACAACCTGGCCGCGCGCGCGCAGCGCTACAGCGCGGCGACCGGCAAGGCGATCGCGCCCGAGGCGATGATCACGCCGTCCCGCTTCATCCTGCGCTTCGAGCCGCAGCGGTACGTCGCCCAGGTCGCCGGCGCTCACGCCCTTGTGGACGTCGCCGGCCTGCTCCCAGGCGAGCGCGTCCAGGTGCCTTGCGTCTACGAGGATGCAGGGTGGCGCGTCGATCTTGCGCTGCCGTCGCTCCCTCCCGTCCAGAAGCGGCCAGGCAGCGATCTCTGAGCGCGCCCGTTCCGCCACCAGCGGTGCGGACCGAGGCGCGACGTTCCGAGCCCGAGCCCTCTGGAGGGGATCTCGGGCCCACAAAAGCCCGGAGGCCGGCAGTGCCGGCCTCCATCGGCAGCGGCCGCAGGGCCGCTAGCCATGAGGTAACGCCTCAGTTGGCGAGAAAGATCGCCTCGATCTCGGTCTTCACCTGCTCTTCCGTCTGGCCCCGGGCGATCGCGATCTCCTTGACGATCAGCGTCCGGGCGGTGTCGAGCATGCGGCGCTCACCGAACGAGAGTTGCTTGTCCGTCTTCAAGCGGTAGAGGTCGCGGAGCACCTCGGCGACGTCGTAAATCGAGCCCGTCTTGATCTTGTCCATGAAACCGCGGTAGCGGCGGTTCCAGGTCTGGTTGTCGAACGCGATGGTGCGCTCGCGGAGGATGTCGAAGATTTCCCGGATTTCCTGCTCAGAGATGACCTGGCGAAGGCCGACCGCGCTCGCGTTGCTGACCGGAACCATGATCTTTCGATCCGTGTCCAAGATGCGGAGAACGTAGAATCGCTGGCGATTCCCAGCGATATCCTTCTCCTCGATATTGACCACCTCGGCAACGCCTTGGGCCGGGTAGACGGCTTTGTCGCCCACCTTGAACTGGATCTCCGAACGAGCCTGCATATCGTCTCCTTTGCCTTCCACCCCGCCGTCTCTTTATTTTCTCGTCTGCCTCCCGAAATCCTCTTCGGGACGCGTACGTTGAACATGCGGTTGAACCTGGACCCGCAGAACCGACACACACCGTCGCGCATTCCTAGAAAAGAGCCATGAGCCGCCTCTCGAGACCGCTGTGCGAGGAGCAGAAGCGAGAGCACCACCGCCATGACCCGCGAGGGGCCGGTGCTCCGGCATGCACAGTGGAAGCTTGAGCGGCGGCGGTAGAAGCGGACGGTTCCGGGCGGAAGGGATTGAGGTTGGGGGAACGGCCCTCTTGAGAAAGAGCCGGTTTGCGCCAGGCGCGCGCACTCTAGTGAGCCGGCCCAGATACGTCAACGAAAATCCCCGTGGCGGACCCATCGCAGCGAGATCGCTCTGGTTTTTCTTTCGGGATCGGACGGGGTCACAGTGTGTACCGATGGGGCATCCGCGTGGATGCACGCTGACTGACGCCGCCTAGCTTAGGGCAGAGCGGGCCTCTCCGGGAGAGGCGGCGGACCTGACCTGGGTGGGATGGGTCGAAAATGTGGCGGACACAACGGTGCCTGGTGCAATATCCGTCCAGGCTTCAAACGAGCCAGGGGACTCAGGCGGTACAGAGCCGCTCGGCCAGCCCCCAGCGGACGCCGCGATCCGAGGCGATGAGATCGACGGGCGCTCCGGCGAGCCGCGAGGCCCACGCGAGGATCTCCTCGATGAGCACGCTGCCCGCCACGATGACGTCGGCGCGCGCCGGATCCAGGGCGGGCAGCTGCCTGCGCTCGGCGAGCGGCACCGAGGCGAGGCGGGACGTGATCGTCACGACCTCCGCCCCGGATACCCGCGCGCCGTGCACGCGAGCGCTGTCGTAGGGAACGACGTCGCGCACGAGCGCGGCGAGGGTCGTCACCGTCCCCGCCACGCCGACAAGGGTGGGCGCGGCGAGCAGGGTCACGGCGGGGACCGTCGCCAGGGCGGCCCGGGCGTCCGCGCGGACGGCCTCGAGCTCCTCCCTGGTCGGCGGATCCGCCCGGATGTGGCGCTCGGTCAGCCGGACGCTCCCGATGTCGAGGCTCACCGCCCCCTCCACCGCCCCGCCGGCGCTGCCGACGATGATCTCGGTGCTGCCGCCGCCCACGTCGAACACGATCCTGGGACCCTGGGCCGGCAGATCGAGCCCCGTCAGCGCGCCGGCGTACGTGAGCTCCGCCTCCTCCGGCCCGGAGATGACGCGCGGCGCGACGCCGATGAGCTCGCGGGCGCGAGCGATGAACTCCTCCCCGCCGGCGGCGTCGCGCATCGCGCTGGTCCCGACGGCGTCCACGCGCTCGACCCCCAGCGACCTGAGCTCCTCGCCGTACCGGGCGAGGCAAGCGAGCGTCCGCTCCACGGCGTCGGGCGCGAGCGCGCGCGCCGCGTCGACCCCCTGGCCGAGGCGGGTGATTGTCGCGCGCTCGGCGAGCGCGACGAGCTCGCCCCCGCGGCGCTCGGCGATGAGCAGGAGGACCGAGTTGGTCCCGATGTCGATGGCCGCGACGCTCATCCGCGAGGCCTCACTGGGTGAGCGTCTTCAGGTCGAGCATCTCCTCGACGTTCGGCAGCACCACGAGCTCGCAGCGCCGGTTGGCCTGCTTGTTCTCCGGGGTGTCGTTGGCCTTCACCGGGTCGGTGTCGCCGTAGCCCGAGGCGCTCCACCGCTCGGGCTTGAGCCCGCCGCCGCCCTTGTCCTCGGGCTGGAGCAGGAACGCCAGCACCTCGCGGGCGCGCATGACGCTGAGCCCCCAGTTGTCCTTGAAGCGGCCGCCCGCGAGCGGCGCGTTGTCCGTGTGCCCGGCGACCTGGAACGAGCGCGCCGACAGCCCGGCGTCGTTGCGGATGACCTCGGCCACCTTGAGCAGGATGTCGTGGCCCTCCTTCTTGAGCGTCTCCCGGCCCGAGTCGAAGAGGACGTCGCCGGGCAGCTGGATGACCATCCGGTTGTTGCGGACGGTCACGTTGAGCCCGAGCTTCGTGAGGGCCTGGAGCTTGTCCCGCAGGACCTCGAAGCGCTTCTTGATGTCCTCGAGCTGCTGGGCGCGGCGGCGGAAGTCCTCGAGCGCCCGGGCCTGCTGCTCGAGGTTCGCGTTCAGGTTGGAGATGTCGACGCCCGCGGCCTTGAGCTGGGACTTGAGCTGCTCGATCCGGGCCGCCGCCTCGTCGAGCTCGCTCTTGGCTTTCTTGTTCTGCGCCTGCTCGGCGCTCAGCTGGGTCTTCAGGCCCTCGATCTCGCGGACCCTCGCCTGCATCTCCTCCTCCGAGTAGCCGCATCCGAGCGCCCCCGAGCCCGCGAGGAGCGTTGCGCCCAGGAGCACCCACGACGTCGAGCGACGAACCAACATACCTTTCCTCCTAGAGCCGCGGGGCGCTCGGCCATGAGGGGCGCCGCGCAGGCGGCGCGACCGTAGCGAGGCGAATGGCGCCGCACAAGGCTCTCTAGAGCCTGCGCAACGCTGGTGCTCCGTGCGACCATGAGCTCTCCGGCGCCGCTCGCCGCGCCGTGGGGGCGCGCGATCGCCGGGAAGGAGCGCAGAGGGCCAAGACAGACGTTGTGGAGGTTGTCAACGAAAATCTGTTGTCCAGTGCGGTCTGGTTGTTTTCACCACGGCCTGATCCGGCGTTTACCCTCGCAACGCTTGCGGACCAGTTTGCCTGGAACACATGGGATACATCGGTTTAGGCCCTGCAAGATTTTCCTTGACCATCACCATGCGTGGCAATATACGTCGTGCAACATCTGTTGCCTCGGTGAGTGAATTGTAGCGGCGACGACGTTGGGCGATGTCCGCCGTGCCGGGGCGAATGCAGGAGGATTTCCAATGGCTGCTAAGAAGACCGCGAAGAAGCCTGCGAAGAAGGTGACGAAGTCGGCCAAGAAGCCGGCCGCCGCGAAGGCCGGGAAGGTCGCGAAGAAGCCGGCGCGGAAGGCAGCGAAGAAGGCCGCCCCGAAGCGCGCGGCCGCCAAGAAGACCCCGAAGCGCGCGGCCGCCAAGAAGCCCGCCGCCAAGAAGGCCGCTCCGAAGCGCAAGGCGAAGGCCGCCGGCAAGCGCGCGGCTGCTCCGAAGAAGGCGGCCTCGCCTCGTGGCGGACGCGCCGCTGCCAAGCGAGCTCCCGCCAAGGGTGCGAGTACCCGCGGCACGCGCAAGAGCACGCCGGCGCCGGCTCCCGCGAGCGCCGGGCCGTCCGACGAGTCGGAATAAGGCGCAGAAGGCGCGCCTCGCGTTTCTCAACAGCTCGAGGCGCCGCGCGCGGGCCCACCGGCCGCGACGAGACAATCCGTCTTATATGATGTTCGGGGGGTGAGGACGCCGCGGATCCGGCGCCGAGCCAGACCGTCGGGCGCGCGGGTGGATGATGTCCCCGCGATGCACCGCCGCCCGCGATCGCGGCGACGGCGCTCGGCGAGCGCTCAGGTGCGCTCGCCGAGGTAGAGGCGGAGCGCGCGCGTGGCGCCCTTGCGATCGAACGGGACGCCGGCGAGATCCTCGCGCTTCGAGATCTGCTCGAAGAGCTTCATCAGGAACTCGAAGAACGCTTCGCACTCGCGGATGGCGGCGTCGAGCCGCTGGGGATCGAGCAGGTCGCTCTCCTCGAGCGCCGTCATCGCCGAGATGAACGCGTCGACGCGGGGATAGTCGCCCACCCTGAGCAGCGGGTAGCCCATCGCCCGGAAGTACGAGAGGAACTCGCGGACGAACGCGAAGCTCGCGATGCCCGTCCATCGATCGGGCGCCGGGCCGGTGGTGCGTGCCTTGCTCGCGAACGCGCGCGCGATCTGGGCGAACATCCACACGTCGCGCCGGAGCCGATCGCTCGTCGACCGCCGCGCCGCCTGATCGTCGAAGACGCGGCCCTCCTCGAGCTTCGCGTCGAGCGACCTGCCGATGAACAGGATCGCGTTCTGCAGCGCGGGGCGGAGGCCGTGCGCGACGGCGCGGAGGCGGACGCGGTACTCGGACTCGCTCACCAGCGCGTCGGCGGGCGGCAGGTCGTGCTCGAAGGCGCGGCGCATCTCGAGCCGCAGGTTCGCGGCGAGCCCGGTCAGGGCGGCCTTCGTGGAGAGCAGGCGGTGACCCTCGGCGGCGAGCTCGTCGTGGCGCGCGACGATGTCGCTCGCGGGCACGCGCAGGAGATCGCGCTCGTAGCTGTCCGCGAGCAGCGCGCCCGCGCGGCGCCGGAGGTAGTTCGAGAGCGCGCGGGCGTCGCTGCGCAAGACCGCGAGCACGAGGTACCCGCGACCGGCGACGCGGTGATCCGAGTGATCGAGCGCGAGGGCGTCGAGCAGCCGGAGGTACCGGAGCATCCTGAACAGCGCGAGGAACGTGAGCGCCACGAGGCGGTGCGCCTGCTCGCCGGGGACGCGATGGATCAGCTCGAGCACCTGCGTCGACGCGATGCGATCGAACTCCGGGCGAAACTCGAGCGCGTGGAGCGGGTTGAAGAACGTGCTCTGAGCGATCTCGCGCATCGCCGTCGCGAGGTGGGCGTAGAAGAGCCTGAAGCTGACCCGCGGCAGCCGGAGCAGCCCGCCCGCGACCTCGATGAGGTTCGTGAACCCGTGCCGCAGCACGAAGAGGCTGGACTCGGGCGACTCCTGCGCCATCGTCGCGTGCAGGAGCCGCGTGCGCGCGGTGTCCTCCGGCATCACTGTCTCCAGGTAGCGCTGGAAGACGAAGGCGCGGTCGCGATCGCCGAGCATGGCGCGCGTCAGCTGGACCACGCGCGCCATGCCGTCGCGCGCGTGCTGGAGGTGCTCGTGGAAGTCGTGGCTGACGATCGTCTGGCGCTGCGCGGCGCCGGGGTGGTTCCGCGGGTTCGCGAAGCAGGCGACGCCCTTCAGGAGGATCTCGAGCTCGAAGAGCGTCTCGTCCTTCTTGTCGGCCGCGAGGCGCGCGAACCACGCCTCGCGGGCTTGCTGCTGCTCCCGCCGCAGGCCGCGCGTGTCGCGGAGCAGCTCGGCGTAGGCGTTGCGGCCGGGGTAGCCCGAGCCGCGCAGGATCCCCGAAGCGTCGCTCGACACAGACGTGCTCCTCGGCGGCGGCGCGCCGCTAGTAGTTGCGTCGCTTGAAGTCGAAGGGGTAGGTCAGCACGGTCTCCTTGCCGCTCGGCGACCGCGCCCAGGTGGTCGACTTCGCGAGCTCCGCCATGCAGGACTCGACCTGCGGCGCGGTCACGTCGCTCTTGTCGCGCACGATGGTCGCCTCCTCGAAGGTGCCGTCGGGCTTCAGCTTGAGCTGCCACGTGATCCTGCCCTGCGCGCCCGGGTGCTTGCGGGCGTAGAGATCGAAGCAGCAGCGGAAGCCGTCGCGCCTGGCCTTGATCGCGTCGACGAGCGGCTGCAGCCGATCGCTCGAGCCCGCGTCGGCGGACGTCATCGCGTTGTTCATCACGACGCCGCCCTCCGGCGGCTCGTTCGTGATCTCGGAGGCGATCACCTTGCAGTCCTCGACCGTCTCGGGCGCCTTCTTGCGAGCCGCAGGCTTGTCCGGCAGCGCCGGCGCGGCAGCCCCCGGGTCGGTGGCGCTCGGGTCTGCGGCGCCCGGGTCTGCGGCGGTGGCCGGCTGCGATGCCGGCGTGGGCGATGCGCCGAGCGACGCGCTGTCCGGCGGCGAGGGCGGCGCGGTGCCGCTCGAGCAGGCGCCGGACAGCGACAGCGTCGCGGCGAGGAGGACTCCGGTGAACACGGCGCTGGCAGTGGCGCAGGGACGCATGGCGCGCATACTAAACGGTTCGGATGAGCGGAGGCGAGGCGCCTTGTGGTTTTCTCCCCCGCGCGCCGGCAATCCGAGGTCTCCTCACGGCTGCCTTGAAGATTCCGCTGTCATTCATCGCTGGCGCCGCCGTCGCCGCCGCCGCCGCTGCACCGGCAGGCTGCGATCCCATCGCCGAGCCGCAGCTGTGCGGGGAGATCCCCCAGGGAGGGTGCCCGATCGGCCGAGGGGGGAGCTGCGACGACGCGGCTTGCCGCGCCCTCCACGATTGCCTCGATGGCGCCTGGACGGAGGTCGCCCGCTGCGTATCGACAGGGCGATCCTGCGCTGGACGCGGGCGCGGGCGGCGGAACGGACGGCGCGTGCGAGAGCGTGACGCTCGACCGCAGCGGCGAGGCGCGGGGCTGCACGCCCGCGCTGCAGCTGCCGGATTGCCCGGCGGAAGCCGCCGAGACATGCGCCGATGCCGCGTGCTGGACCGGCTGCATCGATTTCTTCCTCTGCACCGAGGACGGGTGGAGAGGGGTCGCCACCTGCGACGAGCAGGGGCGACTCACCGTGATCCCGTGAACGATCGCCTCGTCGGCGCCAGCCTCCGTCGGCCGTCGCGGCGAGGCCCGCGCGGGGGGCGGTCAGCCGGCCTTGAGGAAGGGGTTCCACTCGTCGAACGAGTGCGGCAAGCCGAGCAGGATCTGCATGGTCGCCGACCACCGCGGCGGCAGCGGCTGACGGATGAGCCGCATGCAGGCCTCGTCCGGCGTGCGCCAGCCCTTGCGGAGATTGCACGTGCGGCAGGCGGTCACGAGGTTCTCCCAGGAATCCTCACCGCCGCGCGACCGAGGGAGCACGTGGTCGATGTTGAGATCGCGGACGGGCGGGCGGCGCGTGCAGTACTGGCACTGGTGCGCGTCGCGCAGCATCACGTTCTTTCGCGTGAGCCGGATCGTCGGGCGCCGCATGCGCTCGTAGCGGCGGAGGTGCAGGACGCGCGGCACGCGGAGCGAGCCGCCGACCACAGGGAGGCCGTCGTCCTTGTCCCGCACCGGCAAGCTTCGCCAGGCCGAGAAATCGTGGAGCTCGCCGAGCTCATCGATGGCGAGAGCGGCGCCGCCGAAGAGCAGCAGGAAGGCACGACGCGCCGTCGTGATCTGCACAGGCTGGAAGAAGCGGTTCACCACGAGGACGGGGAGATCGAGCGGCTCGGTCCGGCGCTCGCGGTGAAACCCTGAAGATCCGTCGCCGAGATCGAGCGCCTCGTGAGGAGAGCCCCCCGGGACTGTAGCTACCCCGTCCGGCACGCTGGGGAGTGTAGCAATGAAAGCCCCCTTGAACATCCGGTGCTGCACCGAGGAAATTCTGCTGGAACTCCGCCGCCATGCGGCGCGCGCCTCGGGGCCTCGCCCCGAACACCGCGCCTGCTCCGCCGACGCTCGGGCGCCGTCTCCATGCGCCGCGGCCCGCGCGGGGCCAGGAGGCCGGCGCCCGTGCCTCGCGGGCCGGGCGGCGCCTCGCGCCGCGGACCGCTTTCGGTCGGGCGCCGGTTTCGCTAAGACGCGTCCATGTCAAGGGACGGTCGTCTCCGGGGTCGAGCCGCCGTGGTGGGGAAGCAGGTCGGATGACGGAGCAGCGCGAAGGTGCGGGGCCGGAGCGGGCGACCAGGGCAGAGCCGCCCACCGGCTCGCCCTGGGACGATCCGATCGAGCGCGCGCCGCTCGTGTTCCTCGATCTCGAGATGACGGGCCTCCGCCCCGAGAGCGACCGCGTGATCGAGGTCTGCGCCGAGCGGATGCGGGGGGACACGTGCGAGGACGCGATCACGTCGCTCGTGCGGCCCGAGCCGGGCGTCTTCGGCAACGCGCACGTGCACGGCATCGATCCGCAGCACCTCGCGGGCGCGCCCACGTTCGCCGAGCTCTGCGATCGCATCGATCGGGTGACCGAGGGCGCGGTGCTCGTCGCCCACGCGGCCGCGTGGGACGTCGCGTTCCTGGAGGCGGAGCTCGCACGGGCGGGGAGGGCGAAGCGCGTCACGCACTACCTCGACACGCTCGTCCTCTCCCGCCGGGCCTTCGCCCTGCCGAGCCACAGCCTCGCCTCCCTTTGCCGGGAGCTCGGCGTGCACCGCGAGCGCGCCCACCGCGCCGAGGATGACGTGCACGCCCTGCGCGCCGTGTTCCGCAAGGTCGTGGAGGTCCTCGCCCCGCGCACGCCGCGCGACCTGTGGCACGTCCGGATCGGCGAGCGCCACGCTCGCCCGGAGCTGGTCGCCGCGGCGGTGCACGCGGCCGAGCATGCCGCCACCGTGCTCGTGCGGTACCGGCCGGCGCGCCGTGGGCCGGAGGAGCTCGTGGTACGGGTAACGGGGGTGCGAACGGACCTCGACCCACCCCGGGTTCTCGGCTATCTGCTCCCGTCGCGCAGCCGCCGGGAGCTACGGGCCGATCGCATCCTGGCGATCGAGCCGATTTCGCCGGGAGAAATCGGCCCGGACGGCACGCCGCAAAGGGCCTGAGATCCACGTGCGAATCCATTCGAATCGAAACGCGCCGACGAGAAGCTCCCTCGCTGTTCGCCTCGGCGGCTTGCTGACCGCGACCCTCCTCGCGTCGTGCTCGACGATGATCGGCCCGGAGTCCGCCCGCCCGCCGGCGGCGGAGAAGTGGCTTGCCCGCGCTCGACAGGAGTTTCAGTCCGCCGACGTCGACAACGCGCGCGATGCGGTCGCGAAGGCGCTGACGATCGCCCCCGGCGACACCGAGGCCCGCCTGCTCGCGGGGCGCATCGCGCTGGCCCGGCTCGACTACGCCGAAGCGCTGCGCCTCCTCAAGGGCGTCGCCGGCTCCGAGGCCGCCGGGCTCCGCGGGCGCGCGCTCTGGTACAAGGGCGACCTCGACGCCGCCGCCGACGAGCTCGAGGCGATGCTCGACGATCCGGAGGTGGTCGACGACTGGGCGAAGTCGATCGCGAAGCTGGCGCGGCGCGGGGCGGGGCGCGTGCCGTTCACGCTCTCGGGCGGGCTCCTGGCGGCGATCGAGATGCCCCACGTCAACCCCGCGGCTCCGTTCTTCATCGTCCCGGTCGAGATCGACGGCGAGTCGGCGCTCGCGATGGTGTCGACCGGCACCGGCGAGGTGGTCCTCGACAGCAGCACGCGCAAGGAGCCGAGCTGGGTCTCCCTCCGCTTCGACAGGAAGCTCGAGGTCAACGACGTCCCGGCGCTCACGCAGGACCTCTCGGGCATCTCGAAGCAGATCGGCGCGCCGATCAAGGCGCTGCTCGGGGTGAACCTGATCCGGCACCTCAACGCGACCATCGACTACGGCGGCCGGCAGTTCGTCGTGCGCAGCTTCTCCCCGCCGGCGCCGCCCGACGCGACGCGCGTCGACGTGGCCTTCATCAAGGGCGGCGGCATGGTGCTGCGCAGCAGCCTCGGGCCCGACAAGACGGTGCAGGGGCCGATGCTCATCGACACGTCGATGACGTTCCCGATCGCGCTCGACAAGGAGGGCTGGAAGAAGGCCGGCTTCGAGGCCGACGGGCTGAAGCGGGTCGAGCAGGATCCGGAGCAGAAGCTGAAGCAGGGCGTCGTGCCGATGCTGCGGCTCGGCGCGCTGGAGATCCCCAAGGTCCCGGGCGTGTACGGGGCGCCGCTCCAGGCGATCGAGAAGCAGCTCCAGCTCGATCTGGACGGCGTGATCGGCGCGGGGCTGCTCGCCTACTTCCGCGTCACCTTCGGCGACGGGGGGCGGCTCATGTGGATCGAGGACGACACCGCCATGAACAAGGTGCTCCAGGGCAGCGAGCCGGCGCCGGCCGACGAAGGGCAGGCCCCCGCCGCCCCTGCGGATGGGGCCGGCCCCGCTGGCGCGATCGGCTCGCCTGCGCCCCAGGCGCCGGCCTCGCCTGCGCCGGCCTCGCCCGCGGCCGCGCCGAAGTCGCCCCCGCCTGCGGCTGCTCCGAAGCGGACGCCGGACCAGTGAGCGCCATGCCCAAGGAACTGCTGGCGGTTTATGCGGGGAGCTTCGATCCGATCACGTTCGGTCACCTCGACCTGATCGAGCGGGCGTCGAAGCTGTTCGATCAGGTGATCGTCGCGGTCGGCCGGCATCCGACGAAGCACCCGCTCTTCACCTACTCGGAGCGGCTGGAGCTGCTGCGCCAGACCACGAGCGAGGTGACGAACGCGCGCATCGACTCGTTCGAGGGGCTGCTCATCCAGTACTGCCAGCGGGTCGGCGCGCGGGTGATCGTCCGCGGCCTGCGCGCGGCGACCGACTTCGAGTACGAGCTGCAGATCGCCCACGCGAACGCGGACATGCTCCCCGGCGTCGACACGGTGTTCCTGCCGACGCGCACCCACTACGGCTTCGTCTCGGCGTCGCTCGTGCGCGAGATCGCGAGCCACGGCGGCGACGTCAGCCACTATGCGCCCGCCGTCGTCTGCGACGCGCTGCGGGCGAAGTTCGGCGCCGCGAAGCCCTGAGCGCCGGCGCGCTCAGTAGGTCCCGAACGGGGTCGGCATCAGCAGCAGCACGAAGAGGAGCAGCGTCACCACCGCGATCGCCTTGCGCGCCGGCGACAGCTCGCCAGGCTCCGTGGGAGGGTGCTCCCGCCCGCCCATCCGCAGCATCAGGTAGACCACGCCGAACCACGTGAGCCACGGCATCCCGTTGGCGACCCCGGCGCGGAGCGCGTCGGAGAACCCGTCGGCGATGAAGTGCCGCGTGAAGTAGACGACGTTGCCGATGAAGAGCGCGAGCATCAGGAAATGCGCGGCGCGGCTGTAGCGGTCCTGCTGCTTGCCGAACAGCGCGTAGGCGACGTGCCCGCCGTCGAGCTGGCCGACCGGGAAGAGGTTGAACGCCGTGATGAGCAGCCCGGCCCACCCGGCCATCGCCGCGGGGCCGAGGAAGACGTCGTGGCCCTCCGGGATCGGGCCGACGGCGAGCCGCCTCAGCAGGAGGTAGAGCAGGCTCCGCCCCTCCTGCAGCGCGGGTCCCGACGCGGCGTGCACCTCCGACTGCATCAGGCCCACGAAGAGGACCGGGAGCGCCACCACCAGGCCGGCCAGCGGGCCGGAGGCGCCGATGTCGAGCAGCGCGTTCCGCGACTTGATCCTGCCCTTCATCGAGATCACCGCGCCCATCGTGCCGAGCGGGCTGATGACCGGGAGCGGGATGAAGTAGGGGAGCGACGCCTCGACCCCGTGCGCGCGCGCCGCGAAGTAGTGGCCGAACTCGTGCGCCAGGAGGATCGACAGGAAAGGCACAGCGAACGGCCACGTCTGCGGCAGCGCCTTCACGAGGGCGAGCACGCTGTCGTCCTCCGGACTGATCGGAGCCCAGAGGGTGCCGGCGACGAACACCGAGACGACCGTCAGGCAAAAGAGCGCGAGGTTCTTCTTCCAGCGAAGCGGAGGCGGACGCGAGGTGGCTGCAGCGCTCGGCCCTGGGGAGCTCGCCGTCGCAGGAGCCAGCTCGGCCTCCACGTCGAGCCGGCGCGGGGAGGGGAATCGACGATCGTCGGTCATGCGCCGCTAAGCGTGGCCGTCTCCTCGTCGCCGCTCAAGCGATCCGCGCGCTCCTGCGTCCGGGCGGGCAGCTCGCCGCGCGCCGCCTCGTTCGGCGCGACCCGCCCTCCGCGGCGCTCGATGGCGGCCCCAGCAGGCTCCGCCAGGCCCGTGCGCGGCACCGGATGACTTCGCGCGTCATCCCTTGCGTCCTCGTCCTCCGGCGGAGCCAGCCCGGTCGGCGGGAGCGAGCGCGCCGGCCTGGGCTCCTCGCAAGAGGTCGCGCCGCGGCCGCCGGTCGGTGCGGGCGCGGACCTCCTGCTGCGTCGGGCCGGGCTGCGCTCTCTTCTGCGCTGCCTCTGCGCGCCTTTGCCCTTCGGCGGACGCGACTGCGCTACGCTCGATCCCATGCCTCCCGCTCGCGTCGCCGCCGAAGCGCTCGTGGGCAGGCTCCTCTGCAACAAGTTCCGCGTCGTGCAGCTGCTCGGCAGCGGCGGGGTCGGGCACGTCTACCTCGCGGATCGCATCGGCTGGCCCCAGGAGGCCGCGCCGCCGCGCGTCGCGGTCAAGGTCCTCCGGGCGGAGCTCCGCGACGATCCGCGGGTCGTCGCGCGGTTCGAGCGAGAGGCAGGCGCCGCGTCGCGCGTCCGCCACCCCAACGTCCTCTGCGTCGAGGCGCTCGAGCGCGCAGTCGATACGCCGTGCTTCGCGATGGAGCCGCTCGTCGGCCTCGATCTCGCCGACACGCTGGGCTTCACGTGCTGGCTCGTCGCCGCGCGCGCGGTTCGGATCGCCGCCGACCTCGCCGCGGGCCTCGAGGCCGCGCACCGCGCCGGCGTGATCCACCGCGACGTGAAGCCGGAGAACGTGTTCCTCGTGCACGCTGCCGACGGGCGCGAGCTCGTCAAGCTGCTCGACTTCGGGTTCTCGTTCATCGAAAGCCAGGGCGAAGGCGCGCGGCTCCCCCGGGTCGTCGGGACGCCGGAGTACATGGCGCCCGAGCAGGCGCAGGGCGCTCCGGCGGCGCCCGTCGCCGACGTCTACTCCCTGGGCATCGTGCTCTACGAGATGCTCGCGGGCCGTGTGCCGTTCCAGGGCCCGTACCCGGCGATCGCGGAGAAGCACGCGCGCGAGCCGCCGCCGCCGCTACACCGGCTGCACCCGGGGCTCCTCATCTCGCGCGAGCTCGACGCCGTTGTGCGCAAGGCGCTCGTGAAGGACCCGCGCGGCCGGTTTCCTTCGATGGCGGAGCTGCGGCAGGCGCTGCTCGCGACGCCGGAGGCCAGCGCCGGGGCGCCGCTCGCCGCCCAGCCGGACGCAGCCCCGCCGCCGGGCGCCGGGATCGGGCACTGGGGTACCAAGCCGTGAAGCCCGCTCGCTCCGGAGACTTCCGTCGGTCTCCCTGCGCCTCGGCTTTGCTCTCACGGCGAAGCCCTGCTAGACGGCCGTTAGCATCTCTTGTTCCGGGCGACAGCCGGATCCGCTCGTCAGGCCGACGCAGGCCGAGGCGAGCCAGCCGGCACGGTTCGGGGGTCCGCGGGCGCGGGCCTCATCTGCGCGGGTCGGCTCTCCAGGGAGTCCTGGAATCCCACCATCGCGCGCCAGTCGTCCTCCACTCCCTCCAGGCGCTGCCTGGTGCTTTCTCGGTTGCTCACTATGGGTCGCGCGACCCCATCTCCTGAAAACGGAACAGCGGCGATTCAAGAGGCCGAACTCCCGATGTATGAGAGCCGCAGTGCCCCCGGGCTACGCGCGGGGCCCGAAGGCGAGCCTATGCCGACGGACACAGGCGTCCTCGACGCCGATCCGTTCCGCGTCGAGTTCGTCGACGAAGACATCCCCACCCCGCGTCGCTACCAGGTCGTTTTCGACGAGGCGCGGATCGATCCAGACGTCCAGAAAGTCGTGCGTCGTCTCGTCCGCCATGGCCATCAAGCCTACTTGGTAGGCGGCTGTGTGCGAGATCTGCTGCTCGACCGCCGCCCGAAGGACTTCGACGTCGCCACCAGCGCCCGGCCGGAGGAGGTCCGCGAGCTCTTCCGCAACTCGCGCATCATCGGCCGGCGGTTTCGCCTGGTGCACGTCCTCTTTCAGGGCGGGAAGGTCATCGAGGTGGCGACCTTCCGCCGCAATCCGAAGGAGGACTCCGAGGACGGGAGCGAGCTGCTCATCCGGAGCGACAACGCGTTCGGCGTCGCGCACGAGGACGCCGTCCGCCGCGACTTCCGGATCAACGCGCTCTTCTACGACGTGGAGGCGCGGCAGATCCTCGACTGGGTCGGCGGCATGGATGACGTGCGCCGCCAGGTGGTCCACACGATCGGCGACCCGGAGACGCGCTTCCGCGAGGATCCGATCCGGATCCTGCGCGCCCTCAAGTTCGCCGGCCGGCTGGGCTTCGCGATCACCCCGGACGTCTACGATGCGGTCGTCTACTGCCGCGACGCGCTCGCGCTCGCAGCGCGCCCGCGCCTCTCGGAGGAGATCCTGCGCCTGCTGCGCGGCGGCCAGGCGCGCCGCACCATCTACATCGCGTGGGAGACGGGGGTGCTCGACGTCCTCTTGCCGGAGGTCTCGGCGCTGCTCTACGACGATCGCGGCGACGACGGCCCGGGCCAGCGCGTCTGGCGCGTGCTCGACTACGTTGACCGGCGCACCGCCGCGGGCCAGCCGCTCGACGACACGGTGCTCTGGACGCTCCTGCTCCTCGAGCCGATGAAGGAAGCCTGCGACGGGGTCCGCGACCGCGCCGCGGCGGTCGCCGACTTCCTCGAGCCGCTCATCGACCGGCTGGCCATCTCCCGCCGCTACGCCGACGGCATGCGCCGCATCGTCGCCGTCCTGCCGAGGCTGGCCGGCGGCCGCGCCGGCCGCTTCGCGCGGACGGACATCTTCCAGCCCGCCCTCGACGTGCTGGCCGCCGAGCTGACCGCGCGCGGGGAGCCCACCGAGGCGATCGACCGGCTCCGCTCCGCCCCACAGCCGCGGCGCCACCACGCCGATGCCGTGCAGCACCGGCGCTGATCGGCGTCTGACCGTCGCCGACGGTGAACGCCGGTGACGAGGGCGCGAACGGACCGGCCGGCGTGGAACATCGCCGGGGTTTCTGGTTTCATAACAGCCCCCTGATGTCCTCTCCGGCCGCGCGCCTGCGCCCTGCTCGTCCGCCCGCTGTCTCCGCGTCCCGGCGCCGGCTCGGCGGCTGGGCGCGCGGCCTGCTCGTGCTCGCGCTCGCCTGCGCCGTGTCGCCGCTCGCGGACGCGCAGGTGTCGCTCCTGCACGAGTTCATCGCGCCGGACCCGGCGGAGGACGTGTCGCTCGCCACGACGACGCTCGACGGAGGGCTCCCGGCGGCGATCCAGACGCCGAGCGGCCTGGCCACGGCGCCCGATCCGCAGCGCCCGCCGTCGAACCAGCAGCAGGTCTACAGCAACGTCGGCTCCGACGCCGGTCCCGAGGCGTCCTACGAGCCGGATCGAGACACCCGCCGGCCGAACGTCGAGCGCTACGACGATCCGTTCTCCCCGGCGACCGCGCCGTTCAAGCGGCTGCAAGCCTACGACGCGGTGAGGGCGGACTACTCGCTCGTCGTCCGCCATCGAAGCCTGAAGACCGTCAAGGCCGACAGCTTGGTCGCGGCGGGCGACGAGGCCTTCTACGGCGACATCTCTGTCGACCTCGTGCCGAACGAGCCGGTCCGGATCCCGACGGTCGGGCCGGACACGCGGCTCGTGCGCATGCACGTGAACCCCGACACGCCGGTCGTCGTGCTGCGTGACGGCGCCGACAACTGGTTCGTGCGCGGCACGAAGAGCGCGCGCGTCCGGATGGTCGTGCAGCTCGCGATCGCGCGCGCGACCTTTGGCAGCGATTTCGCCGACGTCGACTGGGGCGTGCTCGCGCGCACGCCGCAGGAGGCGTCGCACGAGGCGGCGTTCCGGCAGGTCGCCCAGGCGATCGGCATCTCGCCCACGATGCGGCCGCGCGACGTCGTGCAGAAGATGGTCGAGTACTTCCGGTCGTTCACCCCGTCGGACGACCCGCCCAAGGGGAACGGCGACATCTATCTCGACCTCGCGCTGTCGCGAAAAGGCGTCTGCCGCCACCGCGCCTTCGCGTTCCTCGTCACGGCCCTGCACATCGGGATCCCTGCGCGGATGGTCGTCAACGAGGCGCACGCCTGGGTCGAGGTCTTCGACGGCTCGCTCTGGCACCGCATCGATCTCGGGGGCGCCGCCCTCAACATGGACCAAGAGGTCGATCCGAGCCGCCCGCCCTACGTGCCGCCGCCGGACCCCTACAGCTGGCCGGAGCAGCGCGACTCGGGCCAGGATCTCGCCGAGCGGACGCGCGCCGAGCAGATGCAGCAGGGGCCGCCCGGCCCGGGCGCTGCCGGTGGCAGCACCGCCGCGCCGCCGCCTCCACCGCCGGCGCCCACGTCCACGAGCGACGCGACCGGGCGCGCGGCGCGCACCGACGTTGTCGTGACCGCGCTGGACAAGGACATCCGCCGCGGCTTTCCTCTCCACCTGCAGGGGCAGGTCAGCAGCGACGGGGCGCCGTGCGGGCACGTCCGCGTCGACGTGATCCTGACGGGGAACACCGCGCCGCAGGGCGTGACGATCGGCTCGCTGTCGACCGATGAGCGCGGCCGCTACGACGGGGCCGTGGTCATCCCCGGCGACTTTGCGCTCGGCGACTACGAGCTCGCGGTCGCGACGCCGGGCGACGTCCGCTGCAAGGCCGGCCGCACCGGGACGACCGCTCCGTGAGGGATGCGCCGGAACGCGCCCCGGAGCCCCCGCGCGTGGCGGTCGGCGCCGTCGTGATCGAGCGCTGCCCGGACGCGTCCGGTGCGCCCCGCGTGCTCCTCGTCCGTCGCGCTCACCCCCCGCTCGAGGGCACATGGTCGCTCCCCGGCGGTCGCGTGGAGCCAGGAGAGCGGCTCGCAGACGCTGTCGCCCGCGAGATCCGCGAGGAGACGGGCCTCGAGATCCGCGTCGGCCCGCTCGTGGAGGTCGTGGAGATCGTGGAGATTCCGTATCACTACGTGATCCTCGATTACCTGTGCGAGCCGACCGGAGGTGTCCTCGCTCCAGGCGACGACGCCTCCGAGGTGGCCCTCGTGCCAGTCCCCGAGCTGCCGGCCTATGGTCTCACCGACGTCGCGCTCCGCGTGATCCATCGGGCGCTGGCGATGGCGACCGCGGGCTGAGATCTCGCGATGCGGGGAGAGCCCGACTGGGCGCAGCCGCGGAGGCGGGATGTCGCCCGAGGCGCGACTCTCCACGTTGAGAGTCCAAGGTCGTGTGGTGACAACGTTATTTTGCCGCCCTGCCGCCCACGACATGCGCCGGCGACAGCGCTAGGTTTCACGTGGGTGTCGGGATGAGCGCTGGTCCAGCGATCGTGAAGGGTATGGTGGTTGTCGCGGCGGCGACCCTGCTCTTTTCTCCTCTCTGCTTCGCGCGGCCCGAGACCGACGGCGCCGGCCTCTTCGCGCTGCCCGCGCCGCGCGCATTGCGCGCCGCCGCGCGGCCCGGCGCGCGGGGAGGCGCGCCCGCCAGCTCAGGCGGGTTCGCGGCGCGGATGGCGCGAACGCTCTCAAGGACCGTCGAGCGGGCGGCGCGCTCGGGTATCGCCCCGATGTTCCTCGGCCTGCACGGGTTCGGTGTGACCGTATCCGGTGAAATGTGATGAGCGCGGCTACCCTGCCATAAGCAATGGCTGAGCGAGCGCGCGTCGGACGCTCGTGGCGCTTCCGTCAACTCGAATTCGCCGGGGGTCGACCACGGCGTCTGCATTGCGGCGCTCCTGGAGACAGCGTAAACCGGTAAGCCTATGAGCTCGACGCGAAGAGCGAGGAAGGAGGAACAGAAGGAGGAGCGACGGCGGCTCATCATCGACGCAGCCTGGCAGCTGTTCCAGGAGACCCCGTTTATCGAGGTCACCATGGCTCAGGTCGCCGAGCGCACAAGGCTCGCAAAGGGCACCCTCTACCTCTATTTCACCACCAAAGAGGAGCTCTTCCTCGCGGTCGTGGATCAAGAGCTCGCGAAGTGGTTCCATGAGGTGGAGTTCCGCCTGACGCATTTCGGCGCGTCCCAGGGCGAGGCGACCGCGGCGCGCCCCCGACCCTCGCGAGCGCGCCGCGGCGCGCCCGCGGCGCCCGCCCAGGATGCCGCGGCCGGCATCGCCTCGATCCTGTCGACGACCCTCGTGGCGCGCGACGCGATGACGCGCTTGCTCTCCATCCTCCACAGCGTCCTCGAGCAGAACGTCAGCTACGAAGCCGGCCTCCGCTTCAAGCTCTCGCTCCTCGCTCACGTCGAGCGCACCGGGGCGCTGCTCGAGCGGTGCCTGCCGTCGCTCACGCCCGGGCAGGGCGGCCCGATCCTCGTCCGCATGTATGCCCTGCTCATTGGCATGCGTCAGGTCTGCGACCCCAGCGACGTGATCCGCGATATCCGCAGCCGGCCTGAGATGGGCCTTTTCCGGCTCAACTTTGGCGAGGAGATCCGGGCCTCGTTTGCCATCCTCCTGAGCGGAGCGAGCGCGCCGCCGCTCGGGTCCGAGCGGCTCGGCGCCCCGGTCCTCCGCGGGATGACCTCAGTGGAGCGGCGCCGCCCGGAGGGGTGAGGGGCGCGCGCTCACCACGGATCCCGCGCCGACATCGGCGGCAGGTGATCGGCGAACGGCTGGTTGAGGATGCGGGCGATGACGGACTTCCACGTGGTCGCGTCGTTCTCGAAGTCCTCGTGTCGTCGCGCCTCCGAGCCGTGGGGAGGGGGCCTCGTGTTGGGCCCCTTGATCCACTCCGCCCGCGGAAACACGGTGGGCCGATCCTCCCTGTTCTCCGTGAGGAGCGCGAGGACGTCGGCGTTCTCCGGATCGAGGAGCCCCGCCTCCATGCCGAGCAGCGAGACGCCGCTCGTGCCGGGCACCCGCGGGCGCCGCTCGAGCGCGTTCGAGACCAGGTAGAGGAGCGACCTGCCGTACACCTCGCAGTGGTCCTGGAGCTCCGCCTCGTCCGTGAGCGTGAACAGGGCGAACCGGCGGACCATGCCGCTCTTGATCGGCGGCATGTACGTGTCGCGGAACGCGTCGATGGCGCTCGCCGGAGCGAGCAGGGAGAGCGAATCGATCGGGAGCCCGAGCCCGAGCTGACCCCGCATCGGACCGCCCTCGATCTTCCTGCCCTTCTCCGAGGTGACCAGCTGGATCAGCGGCGCGAGCAGGAACGTGCCGCTGGAGTGGGCGACCAGGTGGAGCTCGATCCTCGGGTCCCTGTCCATCAGCGACGCGAGGCGGCCGATCATCTCGCGGAGGCCGCCGTGATCGGCGTCCATCGTCGCGTCGCCCGCGGCGAGCTTCATGCGATCCCACTCGGCCTTGCCGCCCATGCGCCGGACGAGCGGCTCCAGGGCGTCGTCGCGCCGATCGATCATGAACCCGAACGCCCTGGGATCATAGCCGTCGTGGCGGCGACCCTCCGTGGCGCGGTGGAGGATCTCGAGGAGGCGCGGGTAGTGGTCGGTGTCCCAGAGGAGCTCCAGGGGATAGATCTCGTGGCCGAGCAGCTTCGGCCGGAGGCGCGACATCCGGTTGATGGCGTCGATCTGCCGGCGGAGCCCGCCGCCCGCGACGAGCAGGAGCCGGCGGCGCCTCCAGCCCTCGGTCGCGCTCAGGAAGTCTTCTTCCATGATGATGCGGACGTCCTCCGAGGACGTGCCGTAGGCCCCGCGCTGCTGGAGCTGACCGTGCATGTCGACGCTGATGAGGTGCGGCCGCAGGCTGGCGAACGTGCGGCTCGTGGACGTGAGCGGGCGCAGCGAGCGCGGCTGGCTCAGGCGGATGGGGACGCCGAGCCGCCCGACCCACGCGTCGAAGCCGTACTGGAGCCAGTCGTCGTAACAGAGCCGCCCGAAGCCGCTCTTGCCCCAGCCGGGGCCCCAGGAGTTCTGGAGCCAGAAGCCCTCCGCGTCATACCCCACGATCGCGAAGGCATGGCCGCCCCAGGGCGCGATGAACGGGTTCGTCTTGTCGACCGGCGGGATGATGCCGTTCTTCTGCGTCCCGTAATACCAGCCGTTGAACGGGATGAGCGCCGAGGCCGCGATGATCCCGACCTCCGCGAGGGCGTTGTGCATCGCCGGGAGGTCCTTGTGGTTCACCCTTTGATACAGGCCGAGCGGCCGGAGCATCGCGTCCGCGGCGCGCTCCGGCGTGAGCGTGCCGTGGAGATCGTTCGGGTCCCACGGCCACTGCTCACAAGAGCAAATACCGTGTTTGTGCCAGCCCTTCATGGCGCCCCTCAGGCTGGAGCCCCTCGCGTCGTCCTCGCCCGGGTACTCGTCGTATCGGCGCGCCATCGTGTACACCATGTTCTGGCTCACGAGGCCGTACTCCGGGGAGACCTTGCGCTTGCGCAGCAGGAAGTGGGCCACGGTGGCGACCGTGAAGCCGGTACAGCCGTTGTTCCTGCCCTGGTCGAGCACGGGCACGCCGTAGTCCATGAAGCGCTCCGGTGGCATGACCGGAGGCACCTCGATCATCGTCGGACGATAGAGGGTGTCGCGGAAATCGAGGACGTCAGCGCGCGCGTCGGTCGTGATGTCCCCGTGACGCTCGGCGAAACGCTCGGAGTCGATCATGGTTTCCGATCTCGTGAAGTCGCCGAGTGTCGCACGGGCGGCGCTCCTGGCAAAGTCGGCTGCGCCCGCCCCTGGGACGAGTCTGCTCGTGCTAGCGTCGCCCGAGACGGCGCCGCCGCGCCGGCCAGAGGTGGGATGAGCGAGGACAGCCGGGCAGGGGGAGGAGGCGAGAGCGCGCAGGGTGACGTCGGCGACGTCGTGCCGCGGCTCGAGGCCGAGGTGCTGAGGCGACTCACGTCGTTCCGAGGCCGGCTCGGGGGCGAGCTCGGCGCGCTGTTCGACGCGCTCGCCGCGCGCCTCAGGCTCCTTGAGGGCGAGCCGGGCGAGGGCTATTTCTCCCACCCGACGGCGCTTCCGGTGCTCGAGCTGCCGCTCTGGGTCGCGACGCGGCCCGGCGGGGCGACGCCCGGGCCGGACGCCGGATCGCGGGCGCTTCCGCCGCTCGCTGTCGATCTCGCCGAGGCGGCGGCGGTCGGGTACCTCCACGTCCGCATCGAAGACGACCTGCTGGACGAAGGGGTCGGCGAGCCCGGCGCGGCGGTGCTCCTGTCCGGGGCGTTGTTCGCTCGCCACCAGGCGCTGCTCGCTCGCTCGCTGCCCGGCGGGAGCCCGTTCTGGGGCCTCTTCGAGGAGGTCTGGCTGGGATACGGCGAGGCGATGCTCCTCGAGCGGCGGCTGCACCGGGGCGCAGGTCCGCGCGACGCCGCCACGTTCCGGCGGGTGCTCGCCCGCTCGCGCCCGCTCGTGCTCCCGGCGGCCGCGGCCCTGTTCGCGCTGTCGCAGGCCGAGCACCTCGCGGCCCTCGAGGAGTTCGTCTCGGCGCTCGCCGCAGCGCACCAGCTGTTCGCGGACCTGCTGCACGCCGAGAAGGATCGCGCGCTCGGGAACGCGACGTACGTGCTCGCTCGGCTCGGAGCGCTGGTCGAAGCGAGGGATGAAGGACAGCCTCAGCCGAGCGGCGCCGCCCTCGCCGGAGGCGAGCCGCGCCACGATCCGGCGGGGCGCGGCGCGACGGCCCTGCGCGCGCAGCTGTTCGCGCGCGGCGGCTTCGACGCCATCCTGGACGAGGCGCGCTGTGAGCTCGCTCGCGCCGAGGTCGCTGCCAGGGCGCTCGGGCTGCCGGAAGCCGCGCGCTTCTGCAAGAGGCGCGGGCAGTACATGACCGAGATCCAGCGGCGCGTATTCCTCGCGTTCTTCGGCGCGCTCACCGGCGAGCCCGTCGCGAGCGGCGGCGCGCCGCGCTGAGCCGGCGCGCGGGCGCGGTTGCGCCGCGGACGCGCGGACGCGCCTGCTTGTACTTGCTAGCCGTTTGGAGGTCTCCTAGCCTCCCGAGCGAGAAAGCGAGGAGTCGTGATGTCGAAGAAAACAGAGGCAGAGCTCATCGGTCGTGCCGTTGTGGATTCGAGCTTCCGCCAGCAGCTCCTTGCCGATCCGGAGCGCACCATCGAGGCGGAGGGGTACGAGGTCGGACCGGAGACGCTCCAGCGCATCCGCGACGCCGCGACCTCGACGCCCGAAGCGGTCGATGCGGCCATCGCGACCGCGGCGCGTGACGGCGGAGTCGGTATGTGACGCTGTCCCCTGCCTCAGGGGCGACCGCCGTCTGGCCCTGGCTCGACCCGGACGACAGGGGGGTGTGCGAGCGCTCCTGGTCGGCGCTGCTGTCGGCGGGGGCGCTCCGGCGCGGTGACACGGCATGGGGGGCGCTCGCGCTCGCGCGCGGCGTGGGCGCTCCGCCGGGGCACGGCATCCCGTGGGCCAGCTGGGCGCTCCGGCTTTGCGGCCGCGTGTCTTCGCCCGCCGCGGCCGGTGATGTCGCCGTGGCGATCGCCGCGGTGGCCGCCGGCGACGTCGAGGGCGCTCCGGACGCGCTCGCGCGGGGCGCGCTCGCGGCGCGTCTCCTCGCGCGTCACGCGGACGAGGCGCGCGCGCGCCGCTGGCTCGTCGACCTGGCCGAGCTCGCGGAGGCTTCGTGGCGCCGCAACCCGGTGGTCGCGGGCGCCGGGCCGGACGCCGCGACGGGGCGCGCCGACGCCGCCGGCTCGCGCGAGGTCGTCGCCCTCTGGACGGCGATCGCGCTCGTTGCAGGCGACGATCTCGCGCCCGCGCGCCGCTTCGCAGAGGCCGTGGCCGAGCCGCTCGCGCTGCTCGACGGGCTCGGGCGCCTCTGGCTCGATCCGGCCGCGCCGGATCTCGCAGCGCCGACGCTCACGCCGCTCCTCGCGCTCTGGTTGCGCGGCGCGGATCTCGCTCCTCCGCTGCTCCGCGCGCTCTCGGGCGAGCGCGCGTCCCCCGTGCGCCGCCGCGAGATCCACGGCCTGCTCGCGACCCGCCCCTACCGGGCCGCGCTCGCCGCGCGCATGCGCGGCGCGCTCGCGTCGGCCCGCGAGGCGGCGGCCAGCTCGCCTCGATCGCGCCCGACCGAGCGCGGCCTCGCCGAGGCCCAGCGCGAGCTCGTCGACGCCCTTGGCGAGCGCCTCCGCTTCTTCGATGGGCTGATGTCGTTCCGCGATCTCCTCGACGCTGGCGCGGCGCTCGGGCCATCGCGGTCGCAGGGCGACGGGGCGCCGCGCGAGGACGCGGGCGCCGATCTGCAGGCGGCGGTCGCGTTTCTCGTGGAGGCGGCGCCGTGGTCGGAGTCCTGGGAAGTGCAGCGCTTCGGCGTGCTCGGGTCGCGCGAGCAGCCCGTCGGGCACTGGTTCGTGCGGGCGACGATCCTGAGAGCGCTGATCGAGATCGGGGAGGTCGGGCGCGACGTCCGCGCCGACGCCGCGGCGCTGCTCGACGAGATCCCGGCCGGAGAGCTCCGCTACTTCGGCGCGTTCCGCGATCTCCCGCCGGACGCCGACGACCTCTCGATCATGCTCGAGCTGGTCGCCGAGACGGGTGCCGCCCGGGACCGCGCCGAGACGTGGGTCGAGGTCATGCTGACCAACGTGGGCGAGGATGGCGTCGTGCCGACCTGGTTCTACCGCGGGCCTGCGGGGCCAACCACGCCGGGCGCGGCGTGGGCCGGCGACGACTGCGCGGCGGTCCGGTTGAACCTGCTCGCGGGCCTGCTGTCGTTCGACGCGGAGCGGTTCGCGCGGCTCATCGACGCCAACGTTCGGCGCGTGCTCGACGGCGCCGCGGAGGGCGGCATCGAGGGCGCCTGCTTCTACGACGCGTCGTACACGGACCTCGCGTTCCTCCGCTTCGCGCGCCTCTACCGGGAGAGGGCAGGGGAGGCGCGGTGGGCCGCCGAGGTCGCCGCGGTCGAGGCCGCGACCCTGTCGCGGATGCTCGGAGCGCAGCGGCTCGACGGCGGCTTCGGGACGCCGCTCCGCACGGCCGCGTGCCTCGAGGGGGCGGCGATGACGTCGTCGCCGGACCCGCTGATGGTGGAGCGGGGGCTGCGTTACCTCGGCGAGCACCAGCTCGTGGACGGCTCCTGGCCGGCCGAGCCGCTCTACCGGGTGCCGATGAAGCACGGCCGCGAGGGGCACCACCAGGGCAGGGCGCTGACGACCGCGCTGTGCGCCCGCGGGTTCGCCGCGGCGTGGTCCCGGCGGCGGCGCGGAGGAGAGCGGCGCGCATGAGCATCGAGAAATCGACGGAGATCGTGCGGATCCTCCAGGCGCAGGAGATGCGCGGAGAGCAGATCGTGAACCACGTCCGGTTCGTGTTCGCGCTGCTCTCCGCCTACACGTTCACGCACGTGTGGACGGTCAACACGCCGGCCGCGAACCAGGTCTTCGCGATCCAGATCGGCGGGTACCTCGCCTTCTCGCTCCTGCTCTACGCGTTCTTCCGGCTGCGCCCCGGCGCCTACGCGGGCTGGCTCAAGTACGTGAGCATCTTCGTCGACCTCGCGCTCCTGACGCTCACAGCGCTGGCGACGGCGAGGAACCACTCGGGGATGATCGAGTACTTCTCGAGCTACCTCGCGACCGTCTACGTGCTCTGGAACCTGATGTCGGGCTTCCGCTACAGCCTCGCGGCGTGCCTGTACTCGGCGGGGCTGTCGGCCCTCTTCAACTCGGTCGTGCTCGCGATCACTGTCCACTCCGGCGCGATCCCGATCAGCCCGGTGTCCGTCTACGGACAGAACGCCATCAACATCGCGGACCAGTGCCAGCAGGTCCTCTTCATCGCGCTCCCGGGCGTCGTCGCCGGCATCATCGCGCGGATGTCGCGCAACCTGGTCCTCCGCGCCGAGATCGAGTCCCTGGCCCGCCTCCGGCTCGAGCGCGAGAAGCAGGAGCTCGGCCGGTACCTCTCGAAGGACCTCGTCGACTTCGTCCTCTCCGACCCGGGGCGGCTCAAGCTGGGCGGCACGCGCCGGCACGTCTCGGTGATGTTCACCGACATCCGCAACTTCACGCCGCTCACCGAGTCGGTCGAGCCGGAGGCCGTGGTCTCGTTCCTGAACGAGTACTTCACGGAGATGGTCGACATCGTGTTCCGCTACGGGGGCACCCTCGACAAGTACATCGGCGACGGCTTGATGGCGGTGTTCGGCGCGCCGCTCTCGGTCGAGGACGCGCCCAAGCGCGCCGTGATCGCGGCGATCGAGATGGTGCAGGCCCTCGAGCGCATGAACCAGCGGCAGCTCCTCGGCGGCGGCGAGATCAAGATGGGCGTCGGCATCGCGACCGGCACCGTCATCTCCGGCAACATCGGGTCGCTCCAGCGAATGGAGTACACCTGCATCGGAGATACGGTCAACACGGCCTCGCGCCTCGAGCAGTTCAACAAGGAGCTCGGCTCCAAGATCATCATCTGCCAGGCGACGTACGCGAACCTCGACGACTGCGTCCCGGCGCAGGCGACCGGCGCCCTGAGCATCCGGGGCAAGAGCCGCCAGGTCCACCCCTACATCGTGGACCACCAGGAGCTCCCGCCGGCGCTCCTGGATGCGCTCCGGCAGCAGCTCCTCTCGACGCCCCGCCCCATCGCATCGATCCCGCCTCGGGCCGACGCGGCGCAGGCGCTCGCCGCCTGGCAGAGCACGGATCGCGAAGGAGCGCAGTAGCGTCGCGGCGTCAGGAGGGCGTCGCGCGGAAGCGCCGCACCCGCGCCGAGCCGGGGCCGCCGTCCTGCGTCGACAGGCCGAGCGCCGTGCGCGCCGGCGCGTGGAGGCGCTGGAGGACGCGATCGAGCAGGCGGAGCGCGCCGTCGCTCATCTTCACGCCGCGCGGCGAGCGGTAGCCGAACGCGACGCCGTCCACGACCTTGTAGGCGTTCTCCGTGGGCGAGGCGGGGCGCATCTCGACGACCAGGGCGCCGTCGCGCGTCTTCATGATGACGACGATCTCGCCCGGGCGCGCGGAGGCCTCCACGAAGGTCCACCCGCCGGAGGTGGCCTCCTTGATCCCGAGCTCGAGCACGCGCTGCAGATCCTGCCCCGCCGGCGCGAGCGTCGTCGCGCCCTCGACCCGGATCTCCCCGCCCGGCGGGACCACGCCGCTGCCGAGCGGCATCGCCGGCCGCCGCATCTCGCGCGGCCCGGGGAACGACCACATGTCCGGCGTGATCTCCCCACCCTCGCGGTACGCCATCTCGATGAGGCGGCTGCGCTCGCGGGAGAGCGCGTCCTCGGACCAGCCGAGGCACGAGCGCATCATCAGCGTGAACGGGTCGAAGCGGAGCTCGAACGACGCGGGCGCGCGGGTCATGAGGTCGTCCGGAAGGACGAGGCTGTGGAAGATGCGGACCTTGCACGGCAGCTCGCGCGCGCGCTCGAGCGTGCGCCGGAACGTGACGGGGCCGTCGCCAGGCAGGCCGAGGAGGATGTCCACCTCGATGTCCGTGAAGGTCGAGAGCTCCTCGATCACCTTCGCGAACTTCGACTCCCGGAAGGGGCGCTGCGTGCCGTCGCCGGTGTCCTTGTTGAGCGGCGGCAGCCGCGCCTCGAGGGACACGCGCGCGGCGCCGTGGAGGAACTCGAGGTGCTCGTCGTGCACGTGCTCCGGATCGAGCGACGCCATCAGCGTCGCCTGCTTGAAGAAGCCGACCTGCTTCTCCGCGGCCACGAGGTTCCGGAACGCCTCGGCGTTCAGGTTGAGCGGGGCGTCCACGATCTGCGCGCCCGGGGCGCCGGCGTCGCGGAGCGCGCTCAGCTCCTCGACGAGGTAGGCCTCCGAGAAGGCGCCGGCGCCGGCGTCGCCCGTCGAGGCGCCGCACGTCGGGCAGCTCATGACGCCGCCGCGGCAGATCTCGATCGGGACGAGGCGATCGGTCGGGAGCAGCTTCATCCGGATCGGCGAGGGGAGCTCGTCGGGCGCCACGTGAGGCGCTTCGCCCGTGGAGACCCAGCCGTCGGCCGTGAAGACGTGCAGCCCCGGCACGGTGCGCAGCGCCTCGGAGGAGCGCTCGCTCAGGCGGACGATGTTCCGGAACGTGAGCTCGTTGCCGTACACGAGGGCGTCGATGCTGGCGGCGGCGTCGCGCCAGGGCGAGAGCGCGAACATCGCGGGGCGCGCGAGGGGACCGCAGAGGACGATCGTGCGCCCCGGCCGGTTGCGCTGGAGGTGGCGCGCGACCTCGATGAACGTGGGAAAGGACCAGACGTGCGCGGCGAGGCCGACCACGTCCGCGTCGACGGTCTCGACCTCCGCGACCCACGCGTCGAGATCCCTCGTCTGCGCGTCGATCACATGGATCGGCACGCCGGCGAGCTCCGGATCGGCGAGCAGAGAAGCTTCGACACGACGGATTCCATGGCTGAACGGCGCTCCCCCACCGTCCGGCATGGTTGACTCCATCGCGAGTAGCGCGACGCGGCGTTCGCCAGGCATCCATGGGAGTCTACCAGGGTGTCTCGTCCGTCGGGGAGTCCGTTCGCGCTCTCTGTTTGCTCCCGCTCCCGTCCGCTCCGGCGGCGTGCGGGGTTACGACCAGGCTTACGTCCGGCGTTCGCGTCCGGAGTTGCATCCGGAGCGCGTCCGGGCTTTCATAGTGCCCGGGGCGAAAGAGGGGGAAAGGAACGTACCGGATCGCCGGAGTGCGGCGGTCTGTCGGGTTGCGCGCTTCGTGGGTGGACGTGGCGCGCCGCGGCGAGCGCTCTGGACTGCGCAGATCCGTTCGCCCGGGTGATTCGTCACGCCGGGTCGGTCATCGTCGTCGAGCGGGCCTGCGCTGCGCCGGCTGCTGGCCAGTGGGGCTCGCGTCGCGTCGAGCGTCGCTCCTCCGTGCGTGGAGGAAAGATGGCGCGCCGCCCTGCGCAGCGGCCCCCGTTTCCGAGGAAAGCCGAGGGGAGCCATGTGTGGCAAGCACGTGATCCTGGTTGCAGAGGACGACGTTGACACTGCGGCAATGCTGCAGGAGCTCCTGACGCTGGAAGGATACGAGGTCGAGCTGACCGCGACCGCGGGCGCGGTGCTCGACGCGCTCGCGGAGCGACGCTTCCACGCCGTCCTCCTCGATCTGACGATGCCGGGCATGACGACGGACCGGTTCGTCTCCGAGATCGAGGGGCTCGGCACGCCCTCTCCCCTCATGATCTTCTCGGCCCGCCTGCCCCACGAGATGCAGGCGATCGCCGAGCGGCTGCGCGCGGCCGCGCTCATCCCGAAGCCGGTGGACATCGATGTGCTGCTGAGCACCCTTTCGAGGGTGGTGCTCGGCGCCGCGGGCCAGGAAGGTTGACGCTGCCCGCTCGAGCCGCGCCGCGCGCCTCGCGCCGCTGTTCCGGTGGGCCGCGCTGCTGCGCACCACCGCGCCGGTGGTACGATCGCAGGCTCATGACCTGGTGGAGCGCGACCGAGCCGCGCGATGCTCACCCTGGCAGGCCGCAGATCGGACAGAGAGCGGCTTCGCCGGAGCGCGACCGTGCTGTAACATCTCGTGCTCGACCTCCGACGATCGAGCACGATGCGCACGCCCGAACCCCTCCTGCCTGACCCGTCCGGCTTGAGGACCGTCGACTCCACGCGGGTCCACGGCGTGAGGGGCGTCGATCGAGCGGGCTCCGCTCCGAGGCGCCCATTGCCGCAGAGAGACCTTCATGCGCCCCCTTCCTCGCAGAACAGGCCTGATCAAGCGGACCCCGAGCAGGGATTCAGGGCTTTCCCTGTTTCGCCGTGACGTCAGGCTTTCGCATAGTGGTTGATGCACCGTGCCTGCCACTCCCTTGAAGAGGATCCTCGTTGTCGATGATGATCCGGATATTCGAGAGACCCTCGCCGAGCTCCTGCAAGAGGAGGGCTACGCCGTCGCGTCGGCGGCGCACGGCGGCGAGGCGCTCAGCGCGCTTCGAACGGATCCCAGGCCTGGCCTCATCCTGCTCGATCTCATGATGCCCATCATGGATGGCTGGCAGTTCAGGGCAGAGCAGAAGAAGGACCCGGAGCTCGCGTCGATCCCGGTGGTGATCATCTCGGCGACAGGCCGCGACGAGTTCGTGTCCTCGCTCGGCGCGGCGCAGTTCCTCAAGAAGCCGATCAACCTCGAGCAGCTGCTCGCCGCGGTCGAACAGCACTGCCGGTGACGGCGCCGTTGCCCCTGTTCGTCTACGGCACGCTGATGCGGGGCGAGCGCTCGCACGGGCTGCTCGGACGCGCGCGCTACCTCGGGGGCGCCCGCACCGCCCGGTCGTTCGAGCTCGCCGACCTCGGCGCCTATCCGGCGCTCGTGCGCGGCGGCTCGAACGCGGTCCTCGGGGAGCTCTACGAGCCGGATCGGGAGACGCTCGCCTCGCTCGACGTCTACGAGGGCTGCCCCGATCTCTTCCGGCGCGAGCCGATCCAGCTCGACGGGGGCGCGCCCTGCGAGGCGTACCTGATGCCCGCGGGCCAGGCGCTGGGGTGTCCCCGCATCGACTCGGGGGACTGGCGGGCGCGGCGGCGGTGAGGGCGTCAGTCAGGGCCGGCGCGGCGCGCTGGCCGTAGCCCCGGCGGAGGGGGCTCGTCCTTCTCGGGCCCCGTCCTGTCCTCGACGACGAGCAGCAACGCCGGGAGCTCGCCCTCGTCGGCCTGGAGCCGGAAGGCGGAGAACGACAGCGTCCGCCGCCCGGCGTGCGCGAGCACGGCCTCGAGGCGGAAGTCGACGAGCGCGGCGCTGCGGCGGAGGACGTCCCGGAGCCGCAGCTCCAGCTGCGGGGTATTCCACCCGGCGTCGATGGCCGAGAGGGGCCGCCCCTCGATGTCCCCGAGCGGGACCATGAACAGCTCGCAGTACCGCCGGGTGGCCGCGCGGATCCGGAGCTCGCCGTCGAGCAGGAGGAACGGGTGGCGCAGCACCTCGAAGACGGCGGAGATGCGATCGCGCGCGCCCGCGAGCTCGCGCCCGGCACGCCTCGGCGCGTCGCTCTCCAGCCAGCAGATCACCGCGCCGTCCACCTCGTTCCCGGTGGTCCGGAAGGGGCGCGCTCGCATGAGATAGAGGCGCCCCTCGCGATCCTCGACCTGCCGCTCGACGGTGCTCCTCGTGTCGAGCACCTCGGCGACGACGGGCGCGATGTCGGCCGCGCTCCTCGGCTTCACCTCGAGGATCGACCTGCCCACGTCGCTCGGGCCGAGGCCGAGCAGCTTGTCGGCCGCGCCGGCGACGCGGCGGATCCGCAGGTCCGCGTCGAGCATCAGGACCGGGATGTTCATGCTGCCGAGGAGGTTGCGCAGATCGTCGTTGGCGAGCCCGAGCGCGACGCTGCTGCTGCGGAGCTCCTCGTTGATGGCCGTCAGCTCCTGGTTCGCCGACCGGAGCTCTTCGTGGGCGGACTCGAGCGCGTCGTTCATCCGGTGCAGCTCGTCGTTGCTCGCGAGGAGCTCCTCGTTCGTGCAGAGGAGCTCCTCGTTCGTTGCCTCCAGCTCATCGATGAGCGACTGGAGGTACTCCCTCGTGGTCACGAGCTCCCTGCGGAGCTGGGCGATCTCCAGATCCTTCTGGGGATCGCTCTGGGCCGGATCGTCGCCCGGCCGATCCAGCCTGGGCCCGCCCGACTCGGAGAAGACGACGAGGAAACAGCGCCCCTGCGGGAGCCGCACCTTGAGCGGCCACACCTCGACGTCGACGTCCCGGCGCCTGTCTCCCTGCCGGACCTTGATCTTCTCCTTGCGGGCCATCGCGCCCGAGTTCATCGATGCGTCGATGGCAGCCCGGAGGCCGAGCAGGAGCCCCTCCCGGGCCATCTTGAAGAGGTGCAGGCTGGCGTCGCCCGGCGCCGGCTCGAGGTAGGGCCCTGTCTTGCCCCGGAACTGGACGATCTGCATCTCCTCGTCGACCACCACGCCGGCGGGGGCGTAGCGCGCCATGACGATGGCGTCGGCCTCCTTGCGCACCGCGTCCATGATGAGCCCCTCGGGGCTGCGCGGCTTCTCCTTCTCCAGCGCGGGCGCGGGCTCCAGCGCGGGCGCGGGCTCCAGCGCGGGCGCGGGCTCCAGCGCGGGCGCGGGCTCCAGCGCGGGGAGGCCGCCCGCGCAGGTCGCCTCCGAGGCGGCGCGCTTGCAGAAGATCCTGTGGGTCCTGTCCACGACCCCGAACAGGTCGGACATCGTGCTGATGCTCTCGGAGGAGCCGAGGAGCAAGAAGCCGGTGGGCTTGAGGGCCTGGTGGAAGGTGTGCAGCAGCCGGCGCTGCAGGCTCGGCTCCAGGTAGATCATCAGGTTGCGACAGCTGATGAGATCGAGCTTCGCGAGGGGCGGGTCCGCCGCGGCGTTGTGGCGCGAGAAGATGCACAGGTCGCGGACCGCCTTGTTGACCTGGAAGCCGCCGTGCACCCTGACGAAGAAGCGGCGCAGCCGGCTGGGCGAGACGTCGAACGAGATGCTATCGATGTAGATCCCGGCGCGCGCCTGCTGGATGGCGGCCTCGCTCAGGTCGGTGCCGAAGATCTGGACCGCGTTGTCGCTCGCGTCGGCTTCGAGGAACTCGAGCAGCGAGATCGCGAGAGAGTAAACCTCCTCGCCCGTCGAGCAGCCCGGCACCCAGAGGCGAATGGGGGAGTCCTGCGGCCTCTTGTGCATGAGCACCGGGAACACGTGGGTCTTCAGCGCGGCGAAGGCGCCCGGATCGCGGAAGAACGTGGTCACCTTGATGAGGAGCTCCTGGTAGAGGTGCGCGAGCTCGTCCGGGTCAGCTCTCAGTTGATCGAGGTACTCCTGCAGGGCCGCGAGCTTGTGGAGCGTCATTCGACGCTGGATGCGGCGCTTCAGCGTGCTCTTTTTATAGTGGCTGAAGTCCACGCCCATCGCGGCGTGAAGCAGCCTGAAGAGCTTGCCGAGATCCGGGTCCACCCCCAGGGATGTGCCCTGCGCGAGCCACGGGGTGAGCGCGCGACCGGGGCGGCCCATCCTCACGAGCTCCGCCGCGATCGCCTCGACGCTGAGGGGGAAGTCGACGCCTCCGGCCGCGATGGCGTTGCGCGGGAGCGCCGGCCGCTCGGCGGTGCGCGGATCCTCCGCGAACGTGACCCCGCCCTCCGCCTTCACATCCTTGAGCCCGAGGGCACCTTCGCTCCCGACGCCGGACAGCACGACGCCCACCGCGCTCGACCCCAGCTCGATCGCGAGCGAGCGCAGGAAAGCATCGGCGGGGCTCGGGTCGCCCTCGCTGCGCGGCGCGAGCTCGACGCGCAAGCCGTCGAGCGTCGCGCGCGTGTCCGGGGGCAGGACATGGACGTGACCTGGCACGAGCCTCGCCCCTGGTCGAAGCTCGGTCACGGGGAGCGGGCTGCTCTGCGCCGCGAGCTCGAGGACCGGGATCTCCCCAGGATCTGCGCTGTAGCTCAGCACGAGGGAGAGCCTCGTGTCCCTGCTCGGCATCCGCCGGAGGAGCTCCGCGATCGCGCCGCGTCCACCGGCCGACGCGACGACGCAGACGACCGGAAAGCGCCGCTCGTTCCCGGCGTGCGGCTCGCCCGCCGCGGCCTCCTCCCCGGCGTCCTGAAGCGGGTCCGGCGCGCGCCTCGGCGCAGCCGCCCTGCCGGCATGGGGCGCGGCGTCGCTGTGGCCCGGTGCTCTGAGTTGCGTCCGGCGTGACTTCTTCTGTTCCGGCATTGTTGGCTTGAACGGTTAAGCGTTCTCTCTGGCGTCTCGCTGCCGCGGGAGCAGACAGGGGCGAAGCTAGGGTTGCTGCGAGCGATCGGTCAACGTGCCTGTCCTCGCCGGCGCGGAGCGCCGGACACGGCGCCTGGCGGCCACCCCACCTTGCTCAGCGCGCCCCTTCCAGGCGCTTCAGGAGCTGCTCGAGCTGCTCGATGACGTGCGCCGATCGGTCGGACGCCGTGCGGGCGGAGTCATTGAGCCTCATCAGCGTCCTCTCATCCATCTTCCCGCTGGGCTGGAGCCTGGTCATGGCTTCCAGCGCGGCGTCGTGACGCGCCCGGGCGACCTGGGCTGCCGCCATCGCGCGGCGCAGACGTGTGCGCGGGGGTTCCGGGCTCTCGACCCTCGGCGACCTCCTCTCGGGCGGCTCGCGCCGCGCCTTGTCCTCGGCCCGCGCCTCGTGCTCGGCGGGCGCCGCGCGCGGCGCGGGGGCCTCGCGCGCCTCCCGCAGCGCTCGATCCGCCTGGCTCCCCGCCTCGTGTGCGCGCTCCCCGCGCTGGTCATCGGCCCCGATGCGGAGGCTGACGCTGAGCTCCCGGTCCGCGCTGGGCTCCCGGTCGTCCTCCCACCCCTGCTCGTCGACAACCTGCTTCGTCGCGTCGTTGACGAGGAACACCTGATCCGCGTCGTGGAACCGCTCGGCCCGCAGGGCCCGCAGCGAGGCGCGCGCCGTCTCGAGCGAGCGGATGTGCTTCATGAGCGCGAGCCGCCTGCCCCGGAAGCGAACGTAGATGCTGTAGGTGGTCTGGGACGCCATCTGCATCGCCTCGTGGGCCTGGCCGCGTCATGCGGTGTTCCTCGCTCTTCTTGACAGCAGCTTCCAGGGGTCAGCGCGCCGTGGTGCCGGGTTGAGCATGCGAGTACGCCGCTGGGTCACGTTCCCGCCGGTCCGCCGCCGTGAGTCCTCCGCGCGAGCTCCGGGGGCGCGTCCTGCTCTCCGCGTCACGCCTCAGGCACCGTCGTCAGCAGCACCAGCCTCCCGGCGGTCCGCTCGGCCGTCCTGCAGGCGGTGCGCACGAGCTGCCACTCTGACTTCACGAGCTCCGCCATGAGCGACCTGTCCTGAAAGAGGGCTTTGCACAGGGACTCCTCGGCGTCGTCGCCGAAGGAGAGCACGCGTATCGCGATGGCGAGCGCGAAGTCCCGGGTCAGCCGGACGCGCAGGTCGACGTCCGGGGTGGAGACGTGGAGCGCGTGCTCGGCGAGGGCAACCTCGATCCTGTCCGCGATCGACCTCTCCGTGTCGGCGCGCCACTGGAGCGAACGGCACGTCTGCCGGATCAGCTCCTGGATCAACCGTCTGTCGCAACCCGATCGTGTGCTCATACAGCCCCCTCGACAGCCCCATTCCCCTGCGGAGAACCGCCCGGAGAGCGCCTGTTATCGGCCAGAGCGCGCGATGGTCACCATGGCGCGGTCGAACGATCAGGACCGCTCCCCCAAGGCTGCGCTCCTCCGGGGCGCCCGGGCGGTTTCCCTCCGACTCCCCGATCCTCCCCCTCACTGTCCCGAGGCCGAAGTCCCCGTTGACCGTTAGCTCTACCTCACCTGCAGCTCGGCCGACCGCTAGGGCAATGAGGAATCACTAGTCAGGGATTTCCTGTACATTTGCCGTGATTGAACCGGGGATCCGCGTGCTGGTTCAGGTAATTCCTTACTTCCGGCGCCGTAGCGGTCGACGGCGGGCTCGGCTCACCGTCGCCGGTTGACGACGACCCGCGGTCGGCGCGCACCGCAGCCGTCGCCGAGGGCCGCGGGCAGGCGGCGCGCGCCTCAGGTCGTCTTGGCCTTCGAGCGCCGGCGCTCGCGGCCCGGCCCTGATGCGGGAGCCGAGCCGGCGGTCTGCCGCGCGCTGCGCGGCGGCGCTTCCGTGACCGGCAGGTCAGCGACGGCGCGCGCCTCCGGGGTGAGCAGGCCCTGCATGAAGAGCTGGAGCACCTGCGCACACCAGTCGGCGATGTCTGGCCTGGAGGGCGCGTCGATGAGCTTGCGGACCAGGCGATCGAAGGCGCCCGAGATGAGCGCCGCGATGACGCTCGGATCGAGGTCGCGCCGGTAGAGGCCGATGTCGATCGCGTACCGGACGCGGCTCTCCACGAGGCACGCGACGCGCTGGGCGAACTCGTCGATCAGGTAGGCGTAGGGGGCCCCGCCGCCGCCCGCTTGCATCATCTTGAGGAGCGCCCGGTTCTGCCAGCAGAACTCGAGCACCTCGATGTCGTGGGCGAGGAGCCGCTTGAAGTACTCGCTCACCGGGGCTCGATCGACGCCCTCGACGGCGATGAGCGGCAGCTCCACGCACCCCGCGAGCCGCGCGATGAAGGTCTCGACGATCTGCTTGAAGCAGTCGTCCTTGCTGTGGAAGTGCAGGTAGAAAGCGCCCTTCGAGACGCCGGCCCGCTCGGTGATGTCCTCGACCCGCGCCGCGGCCAGGCCGCGCTCGGTGAAGGCCGCCTCGGCGGCGCGGAGCAACTCGATCCTGGCGCGGCGATCGGCGAGTCGGGGCATTCTGACTGGTGGGTCAATTCGAGGGACCTGGGCACTATGGGAAGGCCACCAGGAGCCGTCAAGACGGCTCGGTCGCGCTTCCTCGCGACGCGGCGCGTTCGAGCGCGGCGCGGCGCGGGTGGCACGCGCGATGCTCCAGGGAAATCCATGGCGACCGTGGCGAGACGAAATGCAGCAGGGCGCGACGCCGGCGCCGGCGAGGCGACGGCGGCGGCCCTGGTCCCCAGCGATCCTTCGTTGCCGCGCCTGCGCGAGGCCGCCGCGGGCTGCCGGGCGTGCCCGCTCTGGGAGCGGGGGACGCAGACGGTGTTCGGCGAGGGCGCGGCGCGCTCGGACGTGCTCCTCGTCGGCGAGCAACCGGGCGACAAGGAGGATCTGGCCGGCAAGCCGTTCGTGGGCCCGGCGGGGCAGCTGCTCGATCGCGCGCTCGAGGCGGCGGGGATCGATCGGCGCCGGGCGTACGTGACCAACGTGGTCAAGCACTTCAAGTGGGAGCCGCGCGGCAAGCGCCGTATCCACAAGAAGCCGGACGCGCGCGAGATCCGCGCGTGCCTTCCCTGGCTCGCCGCGGAGATCGCGGCGGTGCAGCCGGCGATCGTCGTATGCCTCGGCGCGACGGCGGCGCAGGCGCTGCTCGGCAGCTCGTTCAGGGTCACGCGCGATCGCGGCCGGATCGTCGCCTCGCCGCTCGCGCCGCGCACGCTGGCGACCGTGCACCCCGCGTCGATCCTGCGCATGCCGGACGAGGCTTCCAGGCAAGCCGAGCTCTCCCGCTTCATCGACGATCTCAGCGCGGCGGCGCGCGCGCTCGGTTGAGACCGCGCGCCCCGCCTCCTCGCGGGGGGCGCTCGCGATGGAGTAGGATCCGCGCCCCATGACGACAAGCCCACAACCGGCCCCGGGCTCAGAGCGCCCCGCGGCGTCTGCGCCGGCCGAGGGCGCTCACGGAGCGAGCCCGAAGAAGACGTGGCCGCTGATGCTTGCGGCGCTCGGGGTCGTCTACGGCGACATCGGGACGAGCCCCCTCTACGCGATGAAGGAGTGCTTCAGCCCGATCAGCCCGCATCATGTCGCTTCGACGCCGCAGAACGTGCTCGGCGTGCTCTCGCTCATGTTCTGGGCGCTGATGATGGTGGTGACCGTCAAATACGTGACGTTCATCACGCGGGCTGACAACGAAGGGGCGGGCGGCATCCTCGCGCTGCTCGCGCTCGTCCCGAACAGCGAGCGCAAGGGCGATGGTCGTGGCCTCCTCGTGCTCCTCGTCCTCATCGGCGCCGCGCTCCTCTACGGCGACGGCGTGATCACGCCGGCGATCTCGGTGCTCTCGGCGGTGGAGGGCCTCGAGGTCGCGACGTCGACGCTGAGGCCCGCCGTCGTGCCGATCACGTGCGCCGTGCTGCTCGCCGTGTTCCTCGTGCAGAAGCGCGGCACGGTCGGCGTCGGGACGATCTTCGGGCCGGTGACGCTCGTGTGGTTCATGGCGCTCACGCTGCTCGGGGCCAAGGAGATCCTCCACAGCCCTGGCGTGCTCCGGGCCGTCTCACCGACCTACGCCGTGAGCTTCTTCGCCGAGAACAACGTGCACGGCTTCCTGATCCTCGGCGCGGTCGTCCTCTGCATCACGGGCGGCGAGGCGCTGTACGCCGACATGGGTCATTTCGGCCGCGGGCCGATCAAGTACACCTGGTACACGATCGTCTGGCCGGGGCTGCTCATCAACTATTTCGGTCAGGGCGCCAAGCTCCTCGAGGACCCCGCCGCCGCGGCGAACCCGTTCTACGCGCTGGTCCCGTCGTGGGCGCTCTACCCCACGGTGGCGATCGCGACCGCGGCGACGGTCGTGGCGTCTCAGGCGCTCATCTCCGGGGCTTTCTCGCTGACGCAGCAGGCGGTGCAGCTCGGGTACTTCCCGCGCGTCACGGTGATCCACACCTCGAAGGACGAGGCGGGGCAGATCTACATCCCCGAGGTGAACAGCGGGCTCCTGATCTCGTGCCTCGTGCTTGTGCTCGCCTTCAAGAGCTCGAGCGCGCTCGCGGCCGCGTACGGCATCGCCGTCACGGGCACGATGGGGATCACGACGGTGGTCTACTACGTGGTCACGCGGAAGACGTGGGGCTGGCCGCTCTGGAAGTCGCTCCCGCTGGCCGGGCTCTTCCTGGTGATCGATCTCGCGTTCTTCGTGGCGAACAGCGCCAAGTTCTTCCACGGGGGCTGGGTGCCCATCGTGATGGGGGCGGCGATCTTCACGGTGATGACGACGTGGAAGACGGGGCGCAAGCACCTCGCCGCGGCGATCAGGTCGGTGATCTTGCCGCTCGACACGTTCCTCGAGGACGTGAAGCGCGTGAAGCCGCACCGGGTGCGCGGGACGGCGGTCTTCATGGCGTCGAGCCCGGAGGGCACGCCGCCGATCCTGCTGCACCACGTGAAGCACAACCAGGTGCTGCACGAGCAGGTGGTGCTCCTCTCGATCCAGGTGCTGAACGTGCCGGAGGTGCCGGCGGAGCGGCGCATGACGGTGATCCCGCGGGGCGAGGGCATCTACCAGGTGACGGCGTGCTACGGCTTCATGCAGACGCCGAACGCCCCGTCGGTGCTGGAGGGGTGCAAGCGGCACGGGCTCCACATCGATCTCGGGCGGACGAGCTACTACCTCGGCCGGGAGACGCTGCTGACGACGGGGAGCTCGAAGATGTCCCGGTGGCGAAAGGGGCTGTTCGCGTTCATCTCGCGGAACGCGCGGCCGGCCACGGCGTACTTCGGTCTGCCGCCCAACCGGGTGGTCGAGCTCGGCATGCAGGTCGATTTTTAGGGCGCGGCAGCGCGGCGATCAGGGCCCGGTGTACCGGGCGCGGGGCCGCAGCATGTACCCGGCCTCCCGCTGCTCGAACGCGTGGGCGATCCACCCCGCGGCGCGCCCCACCGCGAAGAGCGCCGCCGCCGAGCCGGCCGGCAGGCCGAGCGCTGCGGCGATCGCGACGAGGCCAACGTCGAGCGACGGCGGGTCGTGACCGGCGTCGCGCAGCGCGTCGACGAGCGCGAGGACCGTGCGCAGCGCCGCGCTCTGCGGCGCGAGCGCCCGGGCCGTGTCGAGCAGCGCCCGGGCGCGGGGGTCGCCCTCGGGGTAGAGCCGGTGCCCGAAGCCGGCGATGGGCTCGCCGCGGCGCAGCCGCTCGTGGACCGCGGCGGCGGCGCGCTCGGGCCGGCTCGCTTCGGCGACCAGGGCTTCCACCCGGTCGCTGGCGCCGCCGTGCCTCGGGCCGGAGAGCGCCGCGAGCCCGGCGCTGACGCAGGCGTAGAGGTCGGCCCCGGTGGAGGCGGCCACCCGGACCGCGAACGTCGAGGCGTTCAGCTCGTGATCGGCCGACACCAGCAGCGCCCGGTTCACGGCGCGCTCCGCCTTCTTCGTGGGGTTCGCGCCGAGGGCGACGAGCAGGCGCCGCGCCGTCCCCTCGGCCTCGAGGGCGGCGGTCGCCCTGCCCGCCTCCCGCCCGAGGCCGACGAGCGCCGCGAGCGATCGCACGAGCGCCCGCGCCCGCGCGCGCTCCGCGTCGCTCGTGGGGATGCGCCCGTCGCCCGAGGGCGCGCCCACGTGGCGGGTCGCGTCGTGCGCGCCGAGCGCGGGCACCACGAGCGCGAGCGCGGTGAACGGCGGCGCGCCCTCCGGCAGGAGCGCCGCGAGCTTCGCCGGGCGGACGCCCAGCCGGCCGGGTCGCGCCGCCGGCGCGCCCTCCGCCGGCAGCTCGCCGGTCCACAGCAGCTCGGCGACCGCCTCGAACGGCACGTCCTCGAGCGCCAGCGCGACCGCCTCCTTGCCCCGGTAGACGGGCCCGCGCGGGCCGATCGCCGTGAGCGCCGACTCGAGCACCGGCTCGCCCCACCGGAGCGCCTCGGCGGCGACGGGGCCGTGGCCGGCGCGCGCGTCATGCCGGGCCCTGAGCCGCTCGATGTCCGCCCTCAGGTAGAGCCGCGCGCGCCCTCGCCCGCCGGGCACGCCCCGGAGCACGCCTCGGCTCGCGTACGCATAGAGCGTCTCCCGCTTCACGCCGAGCAGCTCCGCCGCCTCGGCGCCGGTCACGTACGCCGAAGGCCGCTGCTCCGATTCAGGTAGATCAACCATGAGGGTCCATCAACGTCAGCTCCAGATCCCGTCGACCGATGCCGGAGGCGCGGCCCGCGGATCGCCGGGCGCCTGTGTCCCTCCTAGCACCGGCTTCCCCGGTCCTCGCCGGGATTCTTCGCGCAGGCGCGGGCCACGCGCCGGGTGGCCGCCGCCCGCGAGCGCCCACCGTGCGCCGCGCCCGAGCCGGGGAGGCGCGGGCTGGGCGACCCGCGCCCGGCGGCATCCTCGACGCACTCCGATAGCGTGCATGGTTGATTGTACAATCAAGGTTGATCAACTTCATGCGATGCCCAACATGTCCTCGGTGGAGGTGATCGGAATGAGGGACATGGCGGCGCCGCTCGCGAGCGGCCTGGAGGGTGTTGTGGTGGCGGAGACGCGGCTCTCGGAGGTGGACGGGGAGCGGGGGAGGCTCACCCTCGCCGGCCACGACGTCGAGGCGCTCGCCGGCGACGGCGGGGTGACCTTCGAGGACGCGTGCGGGCTGCTCTGGGGCGGCGCGTTGCCGTCGGCGCCTGCGCGCGAGTCGCTCCGGAGAGCGATCGCCGAGGGGCGGACGCGGGCCTTCGCGCTGCTCGGGCGGCTCGGGGACGCGCTCGACGCGGGCGACGGCATGGACGCGCTCCGCGCCGCGGTCGCGCACCACCGGGGCGACGCCCCGCCCGCGGCGATCGCCGGGGCGGTCGCGACGTTCGCGGCGGCCTGGTCGCGGCGCTGCGCGGGCGAGGCGCCGGTCGCGCCCGATCCGGCGCTCCGGCTCTCGGCCGACTACCTGCGCATGGTGCGCGGCGCGGCGGCGAGCGAGGCCGAGGCGCGCGAGCTCGATACCTACCTCGTGACGGTCTCGGACCACGGCATGAACGCGTCCACCTTCGCCGCGCGCGTGGTCACCTCGACGGGGTCGGACGCGATCTCGGCGGTGGTCGCGGCGATCGGCGCGCTGAAGGGGCCGCTCCACGGCGGCGCGCCGGGGCCGGTGCTCGACATGCTCGACGCCATCGGGGCGGCGGGCGAGGGCGGCGCGCCGTCCCCGGGCAGCGCCGAGCGCTGGATCCAGGCGGAGCTCGCGGCGGGGCGGCGGATCATGGGCATGGGGCACCGGATCTACCGGGTGAGGGATCCGCGGGCGGCGGTGCTCGAGCGGGCGATCGAGCGGCTCGAGCGGACGGCCGGCGGGGCGCGAGGCGCCCGGCTCGCGCTGGCGCGCGCGGTCGAGCGGGCGGCGGAGGCGGCCCTCCGCGCGCGGCACCCGGATCGCCCGCTGCGCGCGAACGTCGAGTTCTACACGGCGGTGCTGCTCGACGCGCTCGGGCTGCCGCGCGCGCTCTTCTCGCCGACCTTCGCGGTGGGCAGGGTCGCCGGCTGGTGCGCCCACATCGACGAGCAGCGGCGCGCGGGGCGCCTCATCCGGCCGAGCTCCCGTTACATCGGGGACGCCCCCGATGCGGCCGCTGTCCCCGGAGCGGCCGCTCCGCCGCATTGACGCCGAAGCGGCAGATGCTCCGCCAGCGCGCCAACAGGAGCGCCGCGCCGGCCCTCGACGGTCCCCAGGTCGACAGGCCGCGAGCCGAACTTATTGAAGAACCCAGACGGGCATTCCCCTCATCCCCGTCGTCCTGTCACCCTGCCGATCACAGATCGCCGACGAGGGCATTCCGCCGTCCTGGAAGGGAGAAAGTGGAACACGACGGGCACAGGTAGGACTTTGTTCGTCCAGCAAAGTTGGCGGCTTCGCGAGGTCACTGTTACCATGTTCAGTATGTCGCCCGCCGCTCTTGCCGCTCCTCTCGCCCGGGACCTCCTGCGCCACACCCTCCCCGAGTTCGAAGCGCGCGCCAAGACGCTGCCGCTCAGTATACAGGAAATCAACGAAGCGCTCCCGGAAGGGGGCCTTCCGCGCGGGGGGGTCGTGGAGCTCGCCGCGCCGCGGGGGCTGGGGCGCTCCACCTCGCTCGCCCTCTCTGCGTGCGCGTCGGCGCAGGTGGAGGCGCGGCTGCGCGGGACGAGCGCGACGGCGGGCGCGTGGTGCGCGTGGATCGACCCGAGCGGCTCGCTCTTCGCGCCGGCGGTCGCGCGCGCGGGGGTCGACCTGAGCCGGCTGCTCGTGGCGCGGCCCCCCGTGGAGATGCTCGCCAAGGTCGCGGTCCGGATGGCGATGAGCCGGGCGTTCGCGGTGCTCGTGATCGACGTGGCCGGGGTCCCGGGGGCCTTCGGTCAGGGCGCGGGGAAAGGGGAGCGGGGCGCGCCCGCGGCGGGGCGCCGCGAGGAGGACCTCGCGCGATGGGTCAACGTGGTGCGCAAGCTCGCCCTGGCGACCGAGGGGAGCGACGGGACGATCCTGCTCCTCACCGATCGCCAGGCGGCGCGGCCGATGCCGCTGCCGGTCGCGATGCGGCTGGAGCTCGAGCAGGTCGCCGAGGGGCGGTTGATGGTCCGCGTCGCAAAGGATCGCCGCGGGCGCGTGACCTCGCCGACACCGGTGGTGCTCGGGGATCGATCGCGGGAGAAGGCGGAGCGGGCGGCGGGAAGCGAGGCGCGGCCCGCGCTGTCGCGGGCGTGAGGGAGGAGAGGCGATGGCGACGAGGCGCATTGTGGCGATCGTGCTCCCGCAGCTCGCGTGCGAGCTGGTGAAGCAGCGTGGACCGGTCTCACCGAGCGGGAAGGCGCCGCTCGCGGTGATCATCGGGGGCGAGGAGGAGCGCCGGGCGGCGCTCGGCGCGCGGTCCGAGCGCGAGCCGGCGGCGCCGGTAGCGGTGCTCGACGTCGTCGACGACGAGGCGAGGCGGTACGGGGTGAGGCCGGGGCAGAAGGTCGTCGAGGCGGCGGCGCTGGTCGCGCACCTCGCGATCCACCGGGTGACGTTCACCGAGATGGACGCGGCGCTCGGCCGGGTCGCCGAGGTGGCGCTCGGGCTCGGGGCGACGGCGGCGATCCAGCTCGGCGAGCAGGGCGCTGCGGCGCGCGCGGGGGCGTCGCGGGCGGGCCGCGCTGGTGAGCGCGCCGCGAGCGCGGCGCGGAGCCCCTGGGGCGACGGCCCGTACGACACGGTGTGGCTCGACATCACCGGGGCGTCGCACCTCGTCGGCGGCGAGGAGGCGCTGCTCGGCGATCTCGGCGAGCGCGTGGCGGCGCTCGGCCACCGGGCGCGGCTCGCGATCGCCGACGGGCCGCGGCTCGCGCAGGCGCTGGCGCGCTTCGGCGCGCACGCGGACGGCGGGGCAGGGGCGGAGGCGCCGATCGCGCCGCCGGGCAAGGGGGCGCAGGCGATCGGGCCCCTGCCGGTGCAGGCGCTCCCGGTCGAGCGCGAGGTGGCGAGCTTCCTCGTCCGGCTCGGCGTGCTCCGCGTCGAGGATCTCGCGCGCCTGCCGCGGGCGCAGGCGGCGGCGCGGCTGGGCCCGCGGACGGCCGAGGTGATGGAGCTCCTCGCCGGCCGCGATCCCGTGCCGCTCCTGCCGTACGAGGTGCCCCGGTTGATCGAGGAGGAGGTGCTCTTCGACGAGCCGGTCGAGAGCGCCGAGTCGCTCCTGTTCGTGCTGCGCGGCATGACGTCGCGGATCGCGTCGCGGCTCGCCGCGCGCGGCGAGGCGTGCGGTCGGCTCAACGTGGCGATCGCCTACGATCGCTCGATCGCGCGGCTCCGCCTCGGTGATCGCGAGGACGACGTCGCCGCGCTCCTGGAAGACGAGGCGCGCGGCCCTTCGCTGCGCTTCCACGTCGACATGCCGGTGCCCCTCTCGGACGCGGGCGACCTGCTCCGCCCGCTCAGGGCGAAGCTCGATCGGATCGAGCTCGCGGCGCCCGCGGTGGGGGTCCACCTCATCGCCTCCCGCATCGCGCGCGCCCGCCGGGTGCAGCTCGATCTGTCGCGCGATCGGTCGGTCGATCCGGACAGCCTGCCGGCGCTCCTGGCCGAGCTCTCGGCCGAGATCGGCGCGGAGCGGGTGGGCGTCCTGGAGATCGCCGACGCGCACCGCCCCGAGGCGCGCTCGCGGCTCGTGCCGGTCGCGGACGAGGCGGCCACGGCGCGCGCGTCCGCCGCGGCCCGCGCGCGCGCCGCGGCGGATCGGGCCGCGGCGGAGCAGGGGGCGGCCGCGGGCGAGCGCGTGGAGGGCGCCGACGCGCCGGCGCCGGAGCCCGCGCGGCTCCTCGCGCAGCCGATCCCGCTCGGCCGCGTGGGGCGCGGGGCGATCGTGGCGGTCGACCGGCACCTCTACGCGATCGAGCGGCTCTCCTTCGTGATGCGGATCGACGCGGTGGAGTGGTGGACGCCCACGCCGGCCTCGCGCGATTACGCGCGCGCCTGGCTGGTCTCGGGCTCTCCGTCCGGCAGGGCCGCCCCGGCGCGCCTCGGCGAGCTGCGTCCTCTCCGCGACGGCGCGAGCGCGAGCTCCTGCGGTGAGGCGTGGATCTACGTCGACCGCGCGACGGGCGAGGCCTTCCTGCAGGGGTGGTGCGAGTGAGCGCCGGCGCCTCGGTGCCGTTCGCGGAGCTGTGCGGCCGCTCCTGCTTCTCGTTCCTCGAGGGCGCCTCGCACCCCGAGGAGCTCGTGCACCGCGCCAAGGAGATCGGCCTCGAGGCGCTCGCGCTCTGCGATCGCGACGGGCTCTACGGCAGCGTCCGCGCGCACACGGCGGCGAAGAAGATCGAGCAGCGCGTGATCGTCGGGGCCGAGCTGACGATCGGCGCGCCGCGCTCGGCGGTCGAGCGCGTCGCGCCGCGCGCCGAGCGCGCGCCGGAGGTCCAGCCCTCGGTGGTCCTCCTGGTCGAGGACAGCGAGGGTTACGCGAACCTCTGCCGGCTGCTCACGATCGCGCACGCCGATTGCGAGAAGGGTACGGCGAGCCTCTCGGCGGAGGCGATCGCGGCGGCGCCGCGGGGCCTCTCCGCGATCGTGCCGCTCGATCCGCTCGTGCCCGCGGCCGTCTCCGGCGCGCTCATCGGCGCGCTGCGCGACGCGTTCGGCGAGCGCGCGCTCGTCGCGACCTGGAAGCACCTCGACCGCCGCGACGGCGAGCGCATCGCGGCGGCCCTCGCGGCGGAGCGGCGCTACGGCCCCTGCGTGGTGCCGACCGCGCGCCCGCTCTACCATCACCCGTCGCGCAAGCCGCTCGCCGACGTGCTCACGTGCATCCGGACCAAGGCCACGCTCGATCAAGCCGGGACGCGGATCGCGCCGAACGCGGAGGCGTACGTGCGGTCCGGCGCGCAGATGGCGGCGCTGTTCCGCGATCATCCGGCCTGGGTCGCGCGCACGGTGGAGGTCGCGTCCCGCTGCCGCTTCTCGCTGGCCGAGCTCCGCTACAGCTTCCCGAGCGACGCCCTCTGCATGCCGGGGGAGACGTCGGATCAGGCGCTGCGCCGCCTCACCGAGGAGGGCTGCCGCGATCGCTACCCGGAGGGGACGCCGCCGCAGGTGCGCGCGCAGATCGAGAAGGAGCTCGCCCTGATCGCGAAGCTCGGCGTGGCCCCCTACTTCCTCAGCGTGCAGCAGGTCGTGAAGATCGCCCGCGCGCGGCAGATCCTCTGCCAGGGCCGCGGGAGCGCGGCGAACAGCGCGGTGTGCTTCGTGCTCGGCGTGACGGCGGTGGATCCGGCCCGGTCCAACCTGCTCTTCGAGCGCTTCCTGTCGGAGGAGCGCAACGAGCCGCCGGACATCGACGTCGATTTCGAGCACGAGCGCCGGGAGGAGGTGATCCAGGCGATCTACGAGATGTACGGCCGCGACCGGGCGGCGATGGTCTCGGAGGTGATCGCCTACCGCGGCAAGAGCGCGCTGCGCGAGGTGGGCAAGGCGTTCGGTTTCTCGGCGGATCAGGTCGACAGGCTGAGCGGCCTCGTGCTCCACCACGAGGCGGACATCACCGAGCAGCGGGTGAGCGAGGCGGGCCTCGATCCGGACGACGTGCGCGTCCGGCAAACCGTCCTGATGGCGAGCGCGCTGGAGGGCTTCCCGCGCCACCTCTCGATCCACGTCGGCGGCTTCGTGCTGTCGTCGGAGCCGCTGCACAAGGTGGCCCCGGTCGAGCCTGCGCGGATGGAGGGCCGCACGGTGATCCCGTGGGACAAGGACGACCTCGACGACCTCGGCTTCTTCAAGATCGACGTCCTGGCCCTCGGCATGCTGACGGCGATCCGCAAGGCGCTCGCGTTGATCCACGCGGATCGGTACGCCGAGCTCGCGGGCCCCTCGGCTCATGCGGCTCGTGACCCCGCGTCCGCGGGGCTCTCGGTCGGCGCGGCTCGTGACCCTGCATCCGCGGATCTCTCGGTCCGTGCAGGCCGGGGCGCCGCGTTCGATCCGATCGCGGCGCTCGCGCAGATCCCGCCGGAGGACCCGGCCGTCTACGAGGCGATCGGCCGGGCCGACACGGTGGGGGTGTTCCAGATAGAGAGCCGCGCCCAGATGGCGATGCTCCCGCGACTGAAGCCGAGCAAATTCTACGATCTGGTGATCGAGGTGGCGATCGTGCGTCCCGGGCCCATCCAGGGCGGGATGGTGCACCCCTACCTGCGCCGGCGGACGGGGCAGGAGCCGCCGGTGTCTCCGCACCCGTGCCTGGACCCTATCCTGGAGCGCACGCTCGGCGTGCCGCTCTTCCAGGAGCAGGTGATGCAGATCGCGATGGTCGGCGCGGGCTACACGCCGGGCGAGGCCGATCAGCTGCGCCGCGACATGGCGGCGTGGAAGAAGCACGGGCGCCTGGAGCGGCACCGCGGGCGGCTCATCCAGGGCTTCGCCGAGCGGGGGATCTCGGCGAGGTTCGGGGAGATGCTCTACCAGCAGATCCAGGGCTTCGGCGAGTACGGCTTCCCGGAGTCGCACGCGGCGAGCTTCGCGCTGCTCGTGTACGCGTCGGCCTGGCTCAAGGTGCACCACCCGGTGGCGTTCACCTGCGCGCTGCTCAACGCGCAGCCGATGGGGTTCTACAGCCCATCGGCGCTTGTGCAGGACGCGCAGCGGCACGGCGTCGACGTGCGGCCGGTGTGCGTGGTGCAGAGCGCGTGGGACGCGACCCTCGAGCCCGGCGCCGAGCCCTCGGCGGGGCCGGCGCTGCGGCTCGGCATGCGCCTCGTGAAGGGGCTCGGGGAGGCGGCTGGGGCCGCGATCGTGGCCGCGCGAGAGGAGGCGCCGTTCACGAGCCTCCCGGATCTCGTGATGCGCGCAGAGCTGAAGAAGAACGAGGTGGAAGCGCTCGCCGAAGCGGGCGCGCTCGCCGCGCTGGTGCCCGCCCGGAGAGAGGCGCTCTGGCGGGCGCGCGCGCCCCGCGTGGAGGGGTTGTTCGAGGGGGTGCCGATCGAGCGGGACAGGGACGTCGGGCTTCCGCCGCTCAGGCCGCTGGAGCAGCTCGCGCTGGATTACGGGCGCGTGGGCCTGTCGCTGCACGACCACCCGATGCGGCACCTGCGGCCGGCGCTCAAGCGGCGGCGCGGGGCCGGGCGCGTGCGGACCGCCGAGGAGATCAAGGCGGCGCGCAACGGGGAGAGCGTGCGGGTCGCCGGGATGGTGGTCGGCCGCCAGCGGCCGGCGACCGCGAGCGGCGTGACGTTCGTGACGCTCGAGGACGAGACCGGCGTGGTCAACGTCATCGTCCAGAAGCAGGTCTTCGCAGATCACCATCAGGTGGCGCGGCACGCCGCGCTCTTGCTCGTCGCCGGGCGGGTCGAGCGGCAGGGGGAGGTGATCCACGTGGTCGCGCGCGAGCTGGAACGGCTGGAGCTGCCGAGCGGCGAGGAGGTCACGCTCCGATCGCGCGACTATCACTGAGGGCGCGAAGAAGGCGTGCCCCCCCGGAGGGCGCAGGACGAGCGGTCGGCGGCGCGTGAGGCGCCCAGCGCGCGTCAGGGCGCGGCGACGACCTCGTCGACAAGCGAGAGCAGCGTCGCAGCGTCGAACGGCTTCAGGAGCAGCCGGGCGTTGACCTGCTGCAGGAACGCCTTGCTGCGCTCCGTGAAGGCGCCGCCGGTCAGGAACACGACGCGGCGCTGCTGCTCGGGTGCGTGCTCGGCGAGCGATGCGTAGAAATCCATCCCCGTCATATCGGGCATCATGAGGTCGCACAGGATGGCGTCGTAGCGCTCCCCGGCGCGGATCCGGGTGAGCGCGTCGCGCGCGCTCGCGGTGGCGGTCGTCTCGTGCCGCGGCTCGAGCGTCCCCGCGATGGCGCGCGTGAGCATCGGCTCATCGTCGATGATGAGGACCCGCTGTCGCGGCGCCGCCTCCGGCGCGGCCGCGGCGGGCCTGCCGCTCTCGCGCCGCCCGCTCGGCGCACCGGAGCCGGCGGCCGCCGGGGCGCGCGCCTCGCTGGCCGTGGCGGCGGGGAGGATGACGCGGAACGTGCTCCCCTCGCCATGGCGGCTCTCCACCTCGATCCGACCCCTCAGCGCCGCGACGATGGCGTGGCAGATCGCGAGCCCGAGGCCGAGCCCTTCGCCCGCTCCCTTGCTCGTGTAGAACGGCTCGAAGATCCGCCCGAGCGATCCGGGCGCGATCCCGGCGCCGGTGTCGCGCACCTCGACGACGACCCACCCGGCGGCATCGCAGCGCGTCGAGAGCTCGATCACGTTCTGCTCGGCGAGCCCTTCGGGGATGGCCTGCGCGGCGTTCACGATGAGGTTCAGGAAGACCTGCGCGAGCCGCGGCTCGTTCGCCTCGACGGGCGGCACGTCCTGGAAGCTCCGGACGACGCGGGCGCGGTGCCGGATCTCGTTCATCGCCATGTGAACGCAGGAGTCGAGCACCCGCCGGGGGTCGACCGGCCCGCGGCGGTCCTCTTCGGCGCGCGAGAAGCTGTGGAGATCGCGCACGATGAGCCGCACCCGCTCTGCGCCCTCGCGGGCGTCCTCCAGGAGGCTCAGCACCTCGGAGAGCTCGCTCGATGTCCCGCGGCCGTCGGCGTGAGGGCGAGCCCACGGTCCGCTGCGCGGAGCGCTGCTCCGCCGCTCCATCGAGCCGATGCGCCGGAGGGTCGCGTCGACGTTCGCGATGACGAACGCGAGGGGGTTGTTGATCTCGTGGGCGACCCCGGCGGCGAGCGTGCCGACGCTCGCCATGCGGCCGGCGAGGACGAGGCGGGCCTGCGTCTGCGCGAGCGCGTGGCGCGCGGCGGCGTCGCGCGCGGCGCGCTCTCGGGCGACGGCGAGCCGCGCCCGAGCGCCCGCGCCCTCGTTGCCCACGAGCAGGAAATCGCTCGTGCCCGCCGCGAGGATCCCATCGAGATCCGCGTCGCGCTCGGTCATCGCGAGGAGGAACACCGCCTCGCCGCCGGGCTGCGCCCGCACGCGGCCGCAGAACGCCGCGGCGCCGGCCGGGTCGCTCCAGTCGACGGCGAGCGTCAGCGGCGGCTCGCCCAGGCACCGCTCCAGCGCGCGCTCGGGATCGGAGACGACGGCGACGTCCGGCACATGGCGTCGGATCAGCGCTTCGAATCGCTCGCTCGCCGCGGCGCGCCCGCGGAGAAGCAGGAAGGCGACCGACTCCGCGCAGCCCATCGACGTCCTCTCCGTGTCCTTCGTAAACCCTTTACCGCATCTCCATCCCGGCGTGCAGGCATGGTGATCCCTCCCCCGGCGCCTGCCGCGCACCTTGCCGCGTCGCTGGCTCCTTTCGCGCCGTTCGCCCGGCGATTGGCTGGCCCCTGTCGCGGCCCCTGCGGTCGGCTCGCCGGTCGCGCGACGCTAGCGAGGGCTCGCCGTCGCGTCGTCGTCCGGATCGCCATCGTCGGCGACCCTCGACGCGCCGTCCGTGAGCGGCGGGTACAGGCTCTCGACGAGCTCCCCGGAGAGCCGCTCCGCGAGGCGCGCGTCCATCCGCGCCATCGCCTCGCGGAGCCGATCGATCTCCGCCGAGAGCTCCGCCCTGAGCGGCCGGCGCTGCGTCTCCTCGATCGCGGCGAGCTCCGCCAGCGCTTCCGCGAGGCGGGCGCGCGCCGCCTCGTCCGCGCCGCCCGCGCCGGAGGCCCGGACCAGGTGCTCCGTTACGCGCACGCGCCCGCGGTAGCGCACCCGCGTCCGCTCGAGGAAATCCCGGTACGGCTTCACGGTCCCGCTGAGGGCCTGCACCGCCGCCGCGAGCGCGCGCGCCTCGCCCCGCAGCGCCTCGCGATCGGCGTCGTCGAGCGCCGGGTTGTGCTCGACGTGGGCCTCGAGCGTGGCCAGCACCTCGCGGGCCCAGCGGAGGTGCCGGAGCCCCGAGGCGCCGCGCGACAGGCGCCGCCCGGCCGCCCCGCCCGAGCCAGGCCCCGCGCTCACGCCACCGCCGCCGCCGGCGCCGCCTCGCGCTCCGGGCGCTTCGCCGTCTCGTTGATCCGCACGCTGACGAGCTTCGACACGCCGGGCTCCTGCATCGTCACGCCGTAGAGCACGTCGACCGACTGCATCGTGCGCTTGATGTGCGTGATGAGGATGAACTGCGAGTGGCTCGTCATGCTCCGGATGGCCTCGTTGTAGCGGGTCACGTTCGCCTCATCGAGCGGCGCGTCGACCTCGTCGAGGATGCAGAAGGGCGACGGCTTGAACTGGAAGATCGCGAAGATGAGCGACACGGCGGTGAGCGCCTTCTCGCCGCCGCTCATGAGCTCGATGTTCCCGAGCTTCTTCCCCGGCGGCTGCGCCAGGATCTCGATCCCCGTCTCCAGCATGTCGTCGGGGTTCGTCAGCCTGAGCTCCGCCTGGCCGCCGCGGAACATCTTGGGGAAGAGCGCCTTGAAGCGCGCGTTGATGCCGTCGTACGTCGTCTTGAAGAGCCGCTTCGACTCGCGGTTCATCTGGGCGATCGCCTTCTCGAGGTCGTCGATCGCCTTCTCGAGGTCGGCCTTCTGGGTCGAGTAGTACGTGTACCGCTCCTCGGCCTCGGCGTGCTCGCGCACGGCGTCCAGGTTGACGGGGCCCATGCGGTCGAGCAGCTCCGTCAGCTCCTGGATGCGCGAGCGGTGCGAGGCGTCGACCGGCGGCCGCTTGTGGTAGTCGCCGACGACGCGGGCGAGCTCCAGCCCGCGGAAGCGCTCGCGCACCCCCTCGATGAGGTGGTTGTGCTCGACGCGCAGCCGCTCCAGCGCGAGCTCGTGCTTGCGGAGCTGCTCCGACACCGCGGCGAGCTCCTGGCGCAGCCCGCGCAGGTCGGCCTCGCGCCCCGCGTGCGCCTGCCGCGCCTCGTCCAGCGCGCGCCGCGCCTCGGTCAGCGTGGTCTGCGCCGCGTGCGCGTCGGCGACGGCGCAGACCAGCGCCTCGCGCGCGATGACGATCGTCGCCGCGGCCTTCCCGGCGGAGACCGCGCTCTCCGTCCGCTCCTGGTCGAGCCGGGCGATCCGGCCCCGGAGCTCGGTGCACGACCGCGTGAGCCGCTCGACCGTGCCCCGCGCCGCCGCGGCGCGCTCGCGCACGCGCGCGAGCTTCACCTTCCGCTCGGTCACGACCGACTGCTGCCCGAGCACGCGCTCGCGCCACTCGGCCGCCACCTGCTCGGCGTGATCGAGGCCCGCCGCCGCCGCCTCGCGCGCCGCGCGCCCGGCCGCGAGCTTGTCGCGCGCCGCCTGCTGCTCGCTCCCGCCGGCGTCGAGGTTGTCCGCGAGGTCCTCGAGCTCGGATCGCACCACGCCCTCGCGCTTCTGCGCCGCGGCGAGCTGCTCCTCCGCGCGGCGGAGGTCCTTCTCGGCCGTCACGAGCGCGAGCTCTCCCTCGTGCGCCTCGCTCCGCGCCCGCTCCAGCGCCGTCCCCACCTCGGTGATCCGCAGGCGGAGCTTCTGCTGCGCGTCGAGCAGCGCCGTCACCTCCTCCGACTTGGTCGCGACGAACTCGTGCAGCGCGCGCATCTCCCGCTTCTGCTCGATCATCCCGGCCGCGACAGCGTCGCCCGAGCCGCCGCTCACCACGCCGTCCTCGCGGAGGACCGTGCCGTCGAGCGTCACGAGCGTGCACCCCGCGCCCTCGGCCGCGAGCCGCGCCGCCACCTCGGCGGACGCGACGACCACCGCGTCCCCCACGAGCGCGCGCGCCAGCGCCTCGTCCTCGGGTGCGAAGACGAGCCGGTCCACGAGCGGCCCGAGCACCCCCTCGCCGCGGGGTGGCCGCCGCGCGGCGCCGGCCACGAACGAAGGCCGCGCCGCGATCACGCTGGCCCGCCCGCGGTTGTTCTTCGACAGATCGGCGAGCAGCGCGATCCCGCGCTCGACGTCGCTCACGACCGCGCACTGCAGCCGGTCGCCGAGCAGCCCCGCGAAGGCCGCGGTCAGCTCGGCCGGCGCCTCGATCCGGTCGGCCACGAGCCCGAGCAGCGCCGGATCCTTTGTCTTGAGGAGGTTCTTCACCCCGGCGCCGACGCCCTCCAGCCGCGCGTGCAGCTCCTCGAGCGCGCGGAGGCGGTTGCGCCGCTGCCCGAGCTCGTTCTTCGCGTGCTCCACGGCGCGATCGCTCGCGACCGCCTGCTCCCGCAGCGCCTTCATCTCGACGTCGAGGCGCGATCGCTCCTCCGCCGAGATCCGCTTCCCGTCGGCGAGCTCGGCCACGTTCCGCGTCAGCGACGAGCGCCGCCGCTCGAGCTCCTCCGACTCGTACATCAGCCGGCCGATCTCGTCCTCGAGCTTCGCGCGCCGCTGGCTCATCTCCGTCATGCGCCGGTCGAACCCGGCGAGCGACGCCTCGGCGGCCGCGACCGCCGCGGTGGCCTCGGCGGCCCGCCGGCGCAGCGCGGCGACCTCGTGCTCGGCGGTGCGCTCGCCGTGCCGCAGCTCCTCGAGCCGCTCGTGCTGCTCGAGCGCGAGCTCGCTCTCGCGCGCCTCCTCTTCGTCGACGCCGGCGAGCTGCGCCTCGAGCTGCTCCTTCTCGGCCGTGAGCTCCGCGACCGTCTTCTCGAGCTCTCCCTGCTCCTTGGCCGCGGTGACGAGCCGCTCTTCCAGGTGCCGCATCCGGTCGCGCGCCCGCGCGATCTCGGCCTCGTGGGTGCGCACCTGGTTGTCGGCCGCGAACGCCTCGTTCTGCGCCCGCTCGGCCCGCTCCTCGCACGAGAGGGCCTCGAGCCGGGTGACCTCGATCTCGGCCTCGCGCGCGGCGAGCGCGGTCCGGGCCGCCTGCTCGCGCTCGGCGTGCTCGGCCCTGCCGATCGACTCGCGCTGCGTGAGCACCGTGATCTCGAGGAGCTTGTGCGACGCCTCGTGGAGCACGAGGTCCTCGAGCTCCTTGCGGTAGTTCACGTACCGCTCGGCCTTCGCGGCCTGGCGCTTCAGGGACGCGAGGTTCCGCTGGATCTCGGAGACGATGTCCCCCACGCGGAGCAGGTTCTGCCGCGTCTGGTCCATCTTCTGCTCGGCCTGCTTCTTCCTGGCCTTGTACTTCGTGATGCCGGCGGCCTCCTCGATGAGCATCCGCCGGTCCTCCGGGCGCGCCGAGACGATGAGCCCGATCTTGCCCTGCTCGATGATGGAGTAGGCCTTCGTCCCGACGCCGGTGCCGAGGAAGAGGTCCGTCACGTCCTTGAGCCGGACCTGGGTCTTGTTGATGAGGTACTCGCTCGTCCCGTCGCGGAAGAGCCGGCGCGTCACCGCGATCTCGGCGTAGTCCCGGTACTCCAGCGGGAGCTGCGACGCCCCCGTCGGCTCGCTGTTGTCGAAGGTGAGCGTCACCTCGGCCATCCCGTGCTGCGCGCGGGTCTCGGAGCCGTTGAAGATGACGTCCGACATCGACTTACCGCGCAGGTGCTTCGCGCTCTGCTCGCCGATGGCCCACCGGATCGCGTCGACGATGTTGGACTTGCCACAGCCGTTCGGACCGACGATGCCCACCACGTCCGTGTCGAAATGGACCACCGTCCGGTCGACGAACGATTTGAACCCGCTGATCTCGAGCTTCCGAATGCGCATGACATCCCCGGACCGGCCAGGCGAGCTTAACGTATCGTCACAGCACGCCACGTACCGTCACATCTGGCTTTCCCCAGGGTCTACGTGGGCTGGTGCCGCGCGGCAAGACCGGATCCCGCCTCCTCACGCGCACATGGAGGACCAGGTCTTGCCCAGCTCAGGGCGTGGCGGCGGCGCGTGTGCGTATCGATGTGTGTCGGAAACGCAACGACCGCTCTTGGCAGCCGCCTTGACAGGTGGCTAACATGGCCATATCCCTCGCATTGTTCTGAGGAGTAGAAACGCCATGCCCACTTACGAGTACGCCTGCACATCTTGCGCGCATGAATGGGAGGCCGAGCAGTCCATCAAAGAGGCGGCGCTTTCCGATTGCCCGTCGTGCCACAACGCGACGGCCCGGCGGCAGATTTCGCGCGGCACGGGCTTCATTCTCAAGGGCAGCGGCTGGTACTCCGACCTCTATGCCTCGGGCTCGAACAAGCCGCCCGCGAAGTCGGAGAGCGACACGGGCAGCTCCTCAGGATCTGCAGGATCTGCGGGGACGGGCTCCGACGCCGGCTCGGGCAGCTCCTCGACGACGAGCGACAGCACCAAGAGCGACACCGGCGCCTCGTCCGGTTCCGCTTCCGGTTCCGCCTCCGCGGCGGCCTGACGCCACCCCGGCGAGCCGCGACGAGGTGTGACCCGCCGCGCGCGGCGTGGCGCCGTGGCGTTGCGCCCGGAGCGCTGCGTGTCCACGTGCGCCGGGGGCGGTGCTAGGGTGGCCGGGATGGATGAGAGAAAGCGACTTGAGGAGCTCCGCCGGCAGCTCACAGAGCTGGATCAAGAAATCCTGCGAAGCGTCGAGCGCCGGGCGCGCATCGCGCACGAGCTTGCCAAGCTGAGGACGGGCACGGCCCGGTTCGCCCCCACGGCCGACGCCGCCCACATCCAGGCGCTCGAGCGCGCCGTGACGCCGCCGTTCCCGCAGCGCGCGGTGCGGCGGATCTTCGTCGCCATCGACGCGGCCTCGCGCGCCTTCGAGGTCGCGCCCCGGGTCGCGTACCTGGGCGCCGAGGGCGACTACGGCTGGACCGCGGCGCACGATCACTTCGGGGTCGGCGGCGAGTTCGTCCGCGCGGACAGCCCCATCGCCTCCATCGAGGAGGTCGCGCGCTCGCGCGCGGACTTCGCCGTGGTCCCGTACGAGTCGTTCAAGGAGGGGCCGATCTTCCCGACCATCCAGGCGATCGGCGGCGCCGACCTCAAGGTGGTCGGCGAGCGCCAGCTGGTGCAGGCGCTCGACCTCGTGAACCGGACCGGCAACCTCGCCGACGTCGAGCGGGTGTACGCCTCGCCGCAGGACCACGTGGCCTGCGTGAACTACCTCGAGCTCCAGCACCCGCGCGCGCTGGTGCTCGACGTCCGGTGCCCGGAGGCCGCCTGGGATCTCGCGGCCGAGGACGCGGGCAGCGCCGCCATCGTCCCCCGCGGCTTCTCCGGCGCGCAGGAGCTCCGGGTCGCCCGCGAGAACGTCGGCGACGAGGGGGAGCTCCGGATCCGCTACGCGGTGCTGTCGCGGCTCCCCGCGCCGCGCTCGGGCCACGACGCCACGGCGATCCTCTTCAGCGTCCACGACCGCCCCGGCGGGCTCCACGACATCCTCCAGCACTTCAAGGAGCGGAGCTGCAACCTCCGCCGGGTCCACTCCCGCCCCGTCCCCGGCGAGGGCTGGGACTACGTCTTCTACGTCGAGGTCAGCGGCCACACGACCGATCGCGCGCTCGTCGCGGCGCTCGAGGGCGTGAAGCGCGAGACCAAGATGCTGAAGATCATCGGCTCCTTCCCGCTGGAGCGCCCCGACCCGCCGCACGAGCGACCTTGATGACGAACACGATGGTGCGGATGCTGCTGCATTCCCGGGGCGCCGCCGCCCTGCGCCGCGCGGCGGTCGCGCTCGCGATCGCCGCGACCGCCGTCCCGGCGCTCGCCGGATGCGGGGGCGCGGACGACAGCCTCGCGCTGGTCGGCGGAGAGAAGATCGACGCGACGGCGATCGATCGGGATCCCCTGGCCGTCCTGCCGAGCGGCGTGGTGATGCTCGGCTACCTCGACGCGGCGGCGATGTTCACCTCCGGCCTGGGGGGCGAGGTCAACCAGCTCATCACCAACCTGCTCCCGCTGGGCCCGGAGTCGAACTTCGTCCCGGCGCGCGACGTCGTGAAGATCTACGGCGGCCTCTACGCGATGCAGGGCGCGGACTTCTGCGCCGTCATGCAGGGGAACTTTGACGTCGACGCGATCCGCCGCTCCGCCGACGCCAGGACGGTCACCGTCATCGGCGCGCCGCTCGTGAAGACGCGCTACGCGGACAACGATCTCTTCACGGCCGGCAACGTCGGGTTCGTCGTGCTCACGCCGCACACGATCCTCACCGGCAACGAGACCGGGCTGCGGCGAGCCCTCGACCGGCTCCGCTTCAGCAAGCTGCAGCGCTCCGTGCCCTCGTGGATGGTCGAGCTGCTCGGTACGAAGAGCGCGTCGTTCGCCGTGGCCGGCGACCTCTCGAGCCAGCCCGCGGTCGCGTCGGCGGCGGGCCAGCTCCCGTTCCTCGCGGGCCTCCAGTACGTGCGCGTCATCGGCAACTTCCAGCCGCCCGGGGTCAACTTCGCCGGCGCCCTCACGTACACGGACCCGCAGAGCGCGGCGAACGGCGCCGTTGCGCTCCGCAACCTCGAGCAGATCGCCAGGATCGCGAGCCTGCTCTCGTCGTGGGGCTTCGGCTACGGCTCGGTCCCCCCGATGCAGGTCGCGCAGCGCGAGAGCGACGTCGGGTTCACGCTGCCTCTCGGCGAGGGGATCGTGCGCATGCTCCTCCGCACGGCCGCCGAGACGGCGAGGACCGCGGCGCTCGTGCGCTGATTCACGATTGATTCACGCCTGATTCACGCCTGATTCACGCCTTGCGGAGCGGCGCGCGCGACGGCGGCGCGGCGTGCGCGGGGTCGTCCGGCCACGCGTGCTTCGGGTAGCGGCGGCGGAGCTCCTTGGCGATGGCCGGGTAATGGCGCGCCCAGAACCCCGAGAGGTCGGTCGTGACCTGCACGGGGCGCTGGTTCGGCGCGCAGAGGTGCAGCACCACGGGCACCCGTCCGCCGGCGACGCGCGGCCCCTCCGCCATGCCGAAGAAGTCCTGTAGCCGCGACGCGAGCGACGGCGGCGCGCCCGCCACGTACTCGAGGCGCCCCCGCCGGCCGCCGGGCAGGACGATCGACTCGGGGGCGAGCTCGGCGAGCGCCCGCGCCTTCGCGGGGCTCAGCGAGGCGTGCACGGCGCCCGCGAGGTCCGCGTCGCGGAGCTCTGCGAAGCTCCTGCGCCCTTCGCAGAGCGCCTCGAGCGCGGCGAGCACCGCCTCGTCGCCCACGTCGGGCAGCCCGGCGTCCGGGCAGTGCGCGCGCACGAACGCGACCCGCAGGAGCCAGCCCGCGAGCGCGTCGCCCTTCACGAACGCCCGCCACCCCTTCGCCCTCGCCTGCGCGGCGAGCTCTCGCGCGGCCGCCTCCGAGAGCGGGCCGCCCGCGCCCGCGGCCGGCCGCGCCTCGTCGAGCACGAGCCCGTCGTACGAGAGCCGGCGCACGACCTCGACGCGCTCCGCGGCCGCGTTCCACGTCGCCTCCGTCGAGTCCCGGATCGCGTCGGTGAAGAGGTCGAGCAGCCAGTCGGCCTCGATCGCGCTCGCCGCCCGGACGACCGTGCGCGCCGCGCGTCCCTCGCTGCGCTCCTCGATGTCGACCGCGACGACGAGGTCGACATCGTCGATCACGCTCGCCTCGGAGAGCGCGGCCGTCCCGCCGGCGGCGAGCACGACCTCGCGCCCGCTCCGCCCCGAAGCGTTGGCCGGGCGGCGGAGGCGCCCCACCCGGTCGGGGTAGCCGGAGAGGATCGCGATGCGCTGCGCGATCTCGCGCGCCTCCAGCGTCTCCGGCGGCGCCGCGCTCCGGTGGTCGGCGAGCCGCGAGAGCTGCTTGCGCGTCCGCTCGACCGCCAGCGTGCGCGCCGGATCGACGCCCAGCCACCGCAGGCGGTCGGCGGCGAACCGCGCGCGGTCCGCCTCCTCGAAGGTCTGGAGCGCGGCGAGCAGATCGGAGCTGTGCCGCGCGTCGCTCCTCCGCGCGCGGCCCTCGCGTGGGCCCGCGGGCGCGCCGAGGTCGCGCTCCGCGACGAGCGCCGCGAGGGTGCACCCGTCGTCGGCGACGCCGCGCCGCTCGGCCTCGACGATCATCCGCGCCTGCCGCGGGTGCGCCGGGAAGCGCAGCATTCGCCGGCCGGTCGGGGTCATGCGCCGCCCCTCGTCGAGCGCGCCGAGCCGCACCAGCAGCGCCTCGGCCGCGGCGAGCCCGGCAGCAGGCGGCGCCTCCAGCCACCCGAACCCCTCGAGATCCGTGACGCCCGCGGCGCAGAGATCGAGCACCGTCTCCGCGAGATCGAGCCGGCGGATCTCGGGCGCCTCGTGCTCCGGCCGCGCGGCGAGATCTCCGCGCGTGTAGAGCCGGAGGCAGCGGCCGGGCCGCGTCCGTCCGGCGCGCCCCGCTCGTTGCGCCGCGGAGGCGCGGGCGATGGGCGCGACGCGGAGCGTCGGCAGCCCCGACCAGGGCGCGTACGCGGCCACGCGCGCGAGGCCGCTGTCGACGACCGCCACGACGCCATCGATGGTCACGGAGGTCTCGGCCACGTTGGTCGAGAGGATGATCTTGCGCCGGTCCGCGGGGCGCACCGCGCGGTCCTGCTCCGCCGGCGACAGCGAGCCGTGCAGCGGCAGGAGCAGCAGATCCTCGCTCTTCGCGAGGGGCGCGCACGCCTCCATCGATCGGCGGATCTCCGCGGAGCCTGGCAGGAACACCAGCACGTCGCCGTCGAGCCCCTCCTCGATGAGCTGACGCACCGACGAGGCGACCAGGCTCTCGAGCGTCCTGTCGCCCCAGTGCGCCGGAGCGCGGCGGTCGCCCGCGGCGTGGGTCGACGTGCTCGCGCGGGCGGCCGGCAGGTGCTCGATCGCGACGTCGAACATCCGCCCCTCGGCGCGCAGGGTCGCGCAGCGCGGGGCCTCGATCGCCGGTGCGCCGTGGGCGTCGACGGCCCCGGCCGCCGGGGCCTCGGGCGCGCCGAGGAACGCCGCGATCGGCCCGGCGTCGAGCGTCGCGGACATCACGATGAGGCGGAGATCGGGCCGCGCGCCGCGCTGCAGCCGCCGGAGCAGCGCCAGCGCGACGTCGCCCGCGAGGTGCCGCTCGTGGAACTCGTCGAGCACCACGGCGCTGACGCCCCGGAGCTCGCGATCGACCAGGAGCCGCCGCGTCAGCACGCCCTCGGTCACGAAGCGGATCCGCGTCGCCGGGCCGGCGGCCTCTTCGAAGCGCATCGTGTAGCCCACGGTCTCGCCCACGCGCTCGCCGAGCTCTTCGGCCACGCGCCGCGCCGAGAGGCGCGCGGCCAGCCGCCGCGGTTCGAGCACCAGGATCTCGCCGCGCTCCGCGAAGCCGGCGTCGAGCAGCGCGCGCGGCACGCGCGTCGTCTTGCCTGCGCCGGGCGGCGCCTCGAGCACCACGCTCGGGCGCGCGCGCAGGGTGGAGCAGAGATCGGGGAGGATCGGATCGATCGGCAGCGGTTGCATGGCTCCGGCGCTTCCCCCGCGAACGGCGCGGGGCCCCGGAGCCTAGCAACCCTTCGAGCGCGCGGACCTGTGATACTCGTCGATTCACCGTGAGCGCGACCGATCCGACCCGCCTCTCCGCGACCGCGCTCTCCGCGCTCCTGGCCGCGCGCGAGGTCAGCTCCGAGGAGGTCACGCGGGCGCACCTCTCGCGCATCGAGGCGCTCGATCCGCGGCTCCGCGCGTTCACTCAGGTGCTCCACGACGAGGCGCTCGCGGCCGCGCGCGGGCTCGACGACGAGCGCCGTCGCGGGGAGCACCGCGGCCCGCTCCACGGGCTCCCGATCACCGTGAAGGAGTCGCTCGACATGGCCGGCATGGCCTCCACGCTCGGCGTCGCGTCCCGCAGGGGCCACCGGGCCGCCGGCGACGCGGGCGTCACCGCGCTGCTCCGCCGCGCGGGGGCCGTGATCCTCGGGCGCACGAACGTCTCGCAGCTGCTCCTGTACAACGAGACGCGCAATCCGCTCTTCGGCCAGACGGCGAACCCGTGGAGCCTCGATCACAGCCCGGGCGGCTCGTCCGGCGGCGAGGCCGCCGCCGTCGCAGCGGGGATGTCGCCGCTCGGCATCGGCACGGACATCGGCGGCAGCATCCGCGTCCCCGCGCATTGCTGCGGGATCGTCGGCATGAAGCCCACGCTCGACCGCTGGACCAACCTGGGGAGCAACTCGGCGCTGCTCGGGCAGGAGGCGGTCCGCTCGCAGGTCGGGCCGATGGCGAGGAGCGCGCGCGACATCGCGCTCGTCATGTCCGAGCTCGACCCCGCGACCATGGCCGAGCTGGACGTGCGCGTGCCGCCCTTCCCGTTCACCGAGCCGGCGAGCGTCGAGGTGGCGCGGCTGCGCGTCGGATTCTACTGCGATGACGGGCTCGTCCCCACCTCGTCCGCCGTCGCCCGCGCCGTCGTGAAGGCCGCGTCGGCCCTGCGCGCGCGGGGCGCCGCGGTGGTGCCGTTCACGCCGCCCGGCATCGCCGACGCGGTCTACGGGTACTTCGCCGCGCTCTCGGCGGACGGCGGCGCGACCGCGCTGTCGCTCCTCCAGGGCGGCGAGCTGGGCGGCGACGCGGGCGACATCGACGTCTCGCTCCGCTCGCTCCGCACGATGGCGTCGCTCCCGCCGTTCGCGCGTCGCGCCGCCGCGCGCGTCGCCGGGCTCGCGGGCGAGCGGCGGCTCCAGCGTCTCCTCGAGGTCACGGGGCCGAAGTCCGTCGCCGAGCTCTGGCGCGCCACGCACGCGCTTCGCGAGGCGCGCGCCGCGATCGCGTCGGCGATGCGCGCCGAGTCGCTCGATCTGTTGCTCTGCCCGCCGTACGCCACGCCGGCGCTGCCGCACGCCGCGTCGCGCGACTTCGTCCTCGCGGGCAGCTCCGCGATGCTCTGGAACCTCACGCAGTTCCCGGCCGGCGTCGTCCCGGTGACCCGCGTGCGCGGCGGCGAGGCGCGCCGCGAGCGGCCGCGCGACCGGCTGGAGAAGCGGGCCGCCGAGATCGATGCGAAGAGCGAGGGGCTGCCCGTCGGGGTGCAGGTGGTCGGCTTCCCCTTCAGCGACCACGTGGTGCTGGCAGCCATGATCAGCATCGAGGACGAGCTCGCCGGCGAGCCGGATCGGCCCGTCACGCCCGTCTCACCGCCTCCGCTCGCCTGATGACGCGGCGAGCCCCCGGGTGCCGGGTGACGTGAGCGACCCCGGGACGCGATGACGGGGCCACGCCGCCGCTGCCCGGCGCTCCACGGTCGACAAGCAATTGAGCCCTACAAAGCCGAAAGGTCCGCCGGAGAATCTTCTCCGCCGGACCAGTCGGGGCGAGTGGATTCGAACCACCGACCCCTTGACCCCCAGTCAAGTGCGCTAACCAGGCTGCGCTACGCCCCGAGCCACTCCGCCGCCACGTTTCGGTGCGGAGCGAGGCGGACCCTAATCGAAGCCTTGAGAATTGCAAGGGCATCGCGTCGTGGATCGCAGACCCGCTCCGGACGGGGCGTCCGGCGCTGGCCGGAGCCGGGGGCGCGCCGCGGCTTGCTCGGCGAGGAGGCCGTTGCTTTCAGCGCGAACGCGCGGGCGCGCGATCCGAGCGGCGCGGCGGGATGGCGCGGAGCGCGGCTGCGAGGCTCTCTGCCGTGCCTTCCGCCACGAGGATTCCGTCGTCGTCCCTGGCCCACGCGACCACGTCGCCCGCGTCGCACGCGATGACGGGCACGCCGAGCGCGCGCGCCTCGCGGATCACCGTGGGGGCGGCCTCGTGCGATGACGGGTGCAGCAGCACGTCCGCCGCGCCGATCCACGCGAGCGCCTCGCTTCGCGGGAGCGTGCCCGTGAAGCGCACCGCCGCGCTGCCCGCGCTGCCCGCGGCGCTGCCCACGCCGCCGGCGCCGCGCGAGCTCGCCGCGGCGGGGGCGCCGCGGCGCGCGATGCGCTCGAGCGCGGCGCGCTCCGGACCGTCGCCGACGATGACGAGCCGCAACCCGGCGTCCGCCGCGCGCGCCGCCTCGATCGCGAGCTCGACCCGCTTCGTCGGGATCAGCCGGCACGCCACGACGGCGAGGCGCTCACCGGGGCGCTGCACGAGCTCGCTCCGGAGCGCGCCCGCGCGCTCGGCGACGAGCGGCAGATCGATCGCGGGCGGCGCGACGCGCGAGGCGAGGGCGAGCGCGCGCGCCTGCTCCGGAGCGAGCGCGCCCGCGAGCGCGTCGCGCAGCGCGCGCGCGGCGAACACGAAGCGCGCGTCGCGGCGGAGGAGCGAGCTAACCACCGCGGCGCGCGCGGGGCGCGGCGCGCGGAGCAGGAGCCGCACGTCGGCGCCGTGCGCGTGCACCTCGAGCGGCGCGCGCGGCAGGGCGAGCAGGAGCGGCCACGCGCACGGGACAATCCAGTGCGCTACCGCGCGGTCGACCGGCCCGAGCTGACGGAGCCGATCGAGCACGGCGGCCGCGAACGGCGCCACGGAGAGCAGCCGGATCGGCGACTCGCGCGCGCGCGCCACGGCGCCCGGCCACGCGAACAGCGCGCCCCCGCCTGCCCGATGGACCACGAGGGCGCCGTCCCGCGAGGGCGGGTCGAGGACCGAGCCCCCGGCGGCGATCACGTGAACCTCGTCGCCGCTGCGCGCGAGCGCCTGCGCCGACGACCGCACGAAGTGGCCCGAAGGATCCTCGTCGCTGATCGGATAGGACGTCGTGACCACGACGGCGCGCATCGAGACCTCAGGGAGCCGGGGCGCGCCACGCGCGTTGCCTGTGCGTCGGCGCCGCATGGACGCGCGCAGCCCGTGTCACATCGACGTCGTCGAGGCTGTCGCTGGACAAAAATGACAAGACGCAGAGCACGCCGCGGGGGCTTGACTCAAGCGTCCGCGCGCGTCTTCTGCGTCTTGGCCGGTTGCCCTTGCGCGAGGGATGGTCGCGCTAGGCGACCATGTCCATCTTCGACCGCTTCCGGCGGCGGCGAGCGGCCTCGGAGGCCTTCTTGCGCCGCTTCACGGACGGCTTCATGTAGTGCCGGCGCCGCTTCAGCTCGCGGAGGATCCCCTCGGCGGCCATCTTCCTCTTGAGGTGTTTGATGGCGCGCTCGATGCCCTTGTCGCCCACGGCGACCTCGAGCGGTTTGCACTGAATGGCGTCGGTCGGCATGTCTCGAAGCGTCCTCTTTAGCTGGGAAAAAACTTGGCCCAGTTGGCGGGCGAAATGCGAGCCGGCGGGGGCCCGGCAGCGCGGGGCGCGCACTATGGCAGAGGCTTTCTGGCCTCGCAAGAGCCATCCCCCCAGGCACGGAGCGCGACGCGGCGTCGCGTCGTCCGCGGTCGATACGACAGATTTGCCTGATTCGAGCTGGAATTACCAGGCTCATCTGCCGGTGATTGTTGAGACTTGCAACTGAGAAACTTTCTAAGTATCACTCTCGCCGTGGCCACCCCGCGAACACCTGCCGTCAAGGGGTCTACGCCCCGCGCTGGTCGGTGGCGCGCGGGCAGCCTCGCGCGCGAGGGGATCGAAGAGGATGCCCGGGTCGCGTCCATGCTGGCGTGCGTGCGATCCTCGGGGCTCAAGCTGACGCCGCAGCGCCTGGCGATCGTGCGCGAGCTCGCGGCCGATCCGACGCACCCGACCGCGCAGGAGCTGTTCGAGCGGCTCCGGCCGGCGCTGCCGACGATGAGCTTCGCCACCGTCTACAACACGCTGGATGCGCTGGCGTCGGCGGGGCTGTGCGTCGCCCTGTCGCTGTCGCCCGGCGCCTCGCGCTTCGATCCGAACATGGATGCGCACCATCACGCCGTCTGTGACCGCTGCGGGCTCGTCCGCGACGTGCCGTGCGAGCCGAGCGAGCTGTTGGCCGAGCGCTTGGACGAGATCGTCCCCGCGCCGCTCACGGCCGCGCCCGGCTTCGAGGTCCGCGCCGTCGAGCGGATCTACCGGGGGCTCTGCGCTGCCTGCGCGAAGGGCAGGCAGGACGAGAGCGCGCACGCAGCGGCGCGCCACGCCGGGCGCAGCGAGGAAAACAATCGACTCCGCCCCGCAGGGGCTCGACGGGCGCGGCGCCCTGAACATGGCTAGCGGAGTCTCCGCGCCGCCGAGCTGACCTGCGGGCACCAGGGATCCATCGTCCCAGCCGTTCAACCAAGGAGAGCGAACACCATGACCACCAAGCAGCTTACGGGCACGAAGACGCACCAGAACCTGAAGGACGCGTTCGCCGGGGAGTCGCAGGCCAACCGCCGCTACCTGTATTTCGCAAAGGTCGCCGACGTCGAAGGTCGCCCCGATGTCGCGGGTCTCTTCAAGGACACGGCGGACGGCGAGACGGGCCACGCGCACGGCCACCTCGACTACCTCCGGCAGGCCGGCGACCCGGCGACCGGTCTGCCGATCGGCAACACGGAGAAGAACCTGAAGGCCGCCGTCGCCGGCGAGACCCACGAGTACGAGACGATGTACCCGGGCTTCGCCAAGGAGGCCCGCGCCGAGGGCTTCGACGACATCGCCGAGTGGTTCGAGACGCTCGCCAAGGCCGAGAAGTCTCACGCCGGGCGCTTCCAGAAGGCGCTGCAGTCGCTCGACTTCTGATCTCGACCCATGAGAGAGCGCGAGCGCCCCGGATCGCGCCGAGCCGTCGGCGGCTCGACCCGGGGCGCATGCGCCGTCGCCGTCCGGTGCCGCGCCACGCGGCGAGCGGCTCCATCGTCTCGTATTTCCAGAGGATGTTGAGAGGAACCGACCCGTGAGCGTCATTCGGCGTGCACCAGACCGTCCGCCGGCGACATCGCCGAACGACGAGCGATATCTCGATCCCCGCGACCTCGAGGCAGAGCTGCGGCGGACCTTCCAGATCTGTCACGAGTGCCGCATGTGCGTCGGGTACTGCGGCTCGTTCCCCGAGCTCTTCGCCCGCGTCGACAGGGACATCGAGTCCGGTGTCGCCGAGGGCGCCGAGGCCCTCGCCTACGACGACTTCAAGGCCATCGGCGACGAGTGCTGGCAGTGCAAGCTCTGTTACATCAAGTGCCCGTACACCGCCGACGAGCACGCCTACGAGCTCCTGGACTTCCCGCGCGTGCTCGCGCGCGAGCGCGCGGTGCGCGCCCAGCGGGAGGGCATCCCGCTGGTGGACCGGATCCTCGGCGAGCCACAGCTGATCGGCGCGCTGGGCTCGGGCCGGGCCGCGCCGCTGGCGAACCTCGTGCAGGCGAGCCGCCTGCTGCGCAAGGTGCAGGAGAAGGTGACCGGGATCTCGTCGGAGTTCCCGCTCCCGGAGATGGCGCGCAAGCCGTTCTCGTCGTGGTTCGTGGAGCACAGCGCCGCGCCGGACGCCGGCAAGCAAGGCGCCGTGGTGCTCTTCGCGACCTGCTACGGCGAGTACAACACGCCCGGGGTCCCCGAGGCAGCGGTCCGCGTCCTCGAGCACAACGGCTACGCGGTGCACGTGCCCGGCTGCACCTCCGCGGACGATCCGCAGGACGCCCCGGCGGGCGCGCTGACATGCTGCGGGATGCCGAACCTCGACGGCGGCGATCTCGAGGCCTTCACCGCGAAGGTGAAGCAGAACGTCGAGCTCCTGCTCCCGCACGTCCGCATGGGCAGGAAGATCGTCGTGGTCGGCCCGACGTGCGGCTACACGATGAAGAAGGAGTGGCCGGAGTACCTGCAGACGGCGGAGGCGCGCGAGGTCGCGGCCGCGACGCTCGACATGATGGAGTTCCTCGTCCAGCTCGGGCGCGAGAAGAAGCTCAACCGCGAGTTCAAGAAGGGGCTCGGCACGATCGCGTACCACGCCGCGTGCCACCTGCGCGCCCAGAAGATCGGCTTCCCGGGCGCCAGGGTGCTCGGCGTCGTGCCCGACACCGAGGTGCGCGTCATCGAGCAGTGCTCGGCCGTGGACGGCACGTGGGGGATGAAGGCGGCCCACTACGAGACCGGCCGCAAGTACGCATCGAAGCTCGTGCGCGGCGTCGCGGATGCGGACGTCATCGTCAGCGACTGCACCCTCGCCGGCCTCAGGATGGTCAAGGAGAACGGCGCGAAGGTGCTGCACCCGGTCGAGGCGCTCGCCCACGCGTACGGGCTCGGACCGACGTCGCACCTCGGTTCGAAGTCGTGAAGAGACGTACGGGAGACGTAAACGAGACGTCGAAGAGAGGAGCCGTCATGCGTCCCATCGATCGCAACGAGGTGCTCGGGATCGGCGAATACGAGGCGATCCGGGAGCGATTCCGCAGCCGCATCATCGAGGAGAAGCGGGCCCGCCGCGTGCGGATCGGAGACCACATGACCGCGGTGTTCGAGAACCGCGACTCCGTGCTCTTCCAGATCCAGGAGATGCTCCGCACCGAGCGCATCACGAGCGAGAGCGGCATCCTCCACGAGATCGAGACGTACAACGATCTCATCCCGGGGGAGGGGCAGCTCAGCCTGACGCTCTTCGTCGAGATCCCGGACCGGGCGCTGCGCGATCGGATGCTCGTCGATCTTGTCGGGCTGGAGGACACGGTGTCGATCGAGGTCGACGGCATCGCCGCGCGGGCGCACGGCAAGCGCGACGAGGCCATCCTGGAGGACCGCACGACGGCGGTGCACTACCTCAAGGTGGATCTCCCGGCCGAGGCGCAGGCCGGGATCAAGGCAAAGAAGGCGACGGTGTCGCTCGCGATCGCGCACCCGCGCTACGCGGTGAAGGCGCCGCTCGGGAGAGCGACCCTGGAGAAGCTCGCCGAGGACCTCTCCTAGCCGCGATGGTCTCGCTCGATCGCCCGATCAAGTTCGAGGACGTCGACGCCGCGAACATCGTCTTCTTCGCGCGCTTCCTCAACTACGCGCACGAGGCGATGGAGCGCTTCTTCGCGCCGCTCGAGGGAGGCTACGCCGCGCTCATCCTGAAGCGGCGGATCGGGCTGCCGGCGGTGCGGGTCGAGGCCGACTACGCGGCGCCGGTGCGTTACGGCGAGACGCTCCGCATCGAGACGTCGGTCGTCCGCGTCGGCAGGCGGAGCGCCACGCTCCGGTACCGCATGATCCGCACCCACGACGGTGTGCTTGCGGCCGAGCTCCGGCACACGGTGGTCACCACCGACCTGGTACAGCTGGCGTCGGTCCCGATGCCGGAGGACGTCCGGGCCCTGCTCAGCGCCCACCTCGATCTCGAGCAGGCGCCCGCCGGCGCCGGTCAACGGGTGTGAGCGCGCGGCCGGCGCGCCCGCGCGCACGCGCGCGCACGCGGGTCGATGAAGCGGCGACGCCGCGGATCCAGCTCAAGCGGCGGGTCGAGCTGACGCTCCTCCGCGACAGGGCGCACTACGACGCGCTCGTCATGGGCGCCGTCGCGAACGCCCGCGTCTCGGTGTGGATCGCGACGGCCAACGTGAAGGAGCTGCGCGTCGAGGCGCCCATCGGATCGAGGGCGCGGGCGCGCGGCCGGTACATGTCCTTCCTCGACTTGCTCGACGCGCTCGCCGCCCGCGGGGTCGAGCTGCGCCTGCTGCACGCCGGCGTCCCGTCGCGCGCCTTCCGCGCCGAGCTCCGCCGCCGGCCCCGGTCGCCGATCGCGATGCGGCGCTGCCCGCGCGTCCACCTGAAGATGATCGCCGTCGACGGCGCGCTCCTTTACCTCGGCTCCGCGAACCTCACCGGCGCCGGGCTCGGGGCGAAGGGCGATGGGCGGAGGAACTTCGAGGCGGGCGTGCTCACGGACGACGACCTCCTGCTCGACGAGATGCAGGCGACGTTCGAGGCGATCTGGACGGGCGCCGAGTGCAAAGGCTGCCGGCTCCGGCCCCTCTGCCCGGGGCCGCTCGACGAGCTCGACAAAATCCCGTTGCGCTGACGGCATTGATGGCCGATGAGCAGCGCATGAGCACCGCGGGACCGGACCCCTCCGACCTCGATCGAATCGCCGTCGCCGCGCTCGCGCGCGTGAACAGCGGGATGCTGCTCGGGCTCGGCACCGGGCGCGCGGCCGAGGCCTTCATCCGCCGCCTCGGCGAGCGCGTCCGCGGCGGCCTCCAGATCCGGGGCGTCGCCACGTCCGAACGCTCGGCGGCGCTCGGCCGCCGCGAGAACATCCCGATGGTGCCGTTCGACGAGGTCGAGCGCCTCGACGTCGCCGTGGACGGCGCCGACGAGGTGGCGCCCGATCTCGGGCTCATCAAGGGCCTCGGCGGCGCGCTCCTCCGCGAGCGCGTGGTGGCCTACGAGGCCGCGGAGTTCATCATCCTCGTGACCCCCGAGAAGCTCGTCGAGAAGCTCGGCTCACGCGTGCCCATCCCGGTCGAGGTGGTGCCCTTCGCCAGCACGTCGGCCGCGCGGCACCTGACCGCGCTCGGGGGCAAGCCGGCGATCCGCAAGAACGCGGACGGGTACCCCCTGCAGACCGACAACCACAACTGGATCCTCGACACCGCGTTCGGCCCGATGGACGCGCCCGCAGCGGTCGACGCCCGCATCCGCAAGATCCCCGGCGTCGTCGACACCGGGCTCTTCCTCGACATGGCCACCCTCGTGCTGGTGGCCGACAAGGGCGCGGTCCGAGAGCTGCGTAAGCAGCGCTAGCGCGCCGCTCTGTGCTGCTCGGCCTCGCTAGCGGGCCTGCCGCTCCAGCCTGCGGGCCAGGTCGTCGAGCGCGAGGTTGCCTGGGGCGCCGAGCGACACGCGCGCGCGGAGGCTCGCCGCGGCGTCGCCGGCCGGGAGCGCCGCGATCTCGGCCGCGACACTCCGGTAGGCCTCGCGGAACGGGATGCCCTGCACCGCGAGCTCGACGGCTCGATCGGTCGCGAAGCACTCGGGCGTGATCGCGCGGGCCATGCGCTCGCGGTCGAACGCGAGCCCCTCGACGAGCCGCGGCAAGAGGCGCGACGTCGCGAGCGCCTCGTCGAGGCCGCGCATCGTGGGGCCCTTCGTGAGCTGCAGGTCGCGGTGGTAGCCGGACGGGAGCGCCACGAGGGACTGCACCTCGGCGAGCGCCCCCTGCACGACCGAGCAGGCCGCGCGCATGAGCTCGATGACGTCCGGGTTGCGCTTCTGCGGCATGATCGAGGAGCCGGTGGTGAACGCCTCCGGGAGCCGGATGAACGCGAGCTCGCTCATCGCGAACAGGCTGAGATCCCACGCGAGCCGGCGGATCACGGCGACGACCTGCCACGCGGCCGCCAGGATCTGCGCCTCGATGATGCCGCGCGACGTCTGGGAGGCCAGCGGGTTCAATGCCACGCCAGCGAACCCGAGCTCGCGCGCGACGCCGGCGCGATCGAGCGGCAGGTTCACGCCGAAGCCGGCGGCGCCGCCGAGCGGGCAGCGGTCGACGAGCGCCCGCGTCGCGCGGATGACATCGACCGCGTCGGTGAGCCCCTCGACGAAGGAAGCGGCCCAGTAGCCGACGGACGACGGCACCGCCCGCTGCAGGTGCGTGTAGCCGGGCATCGGCGTCTCCGCCTCGCGCCGGGCGAGCTCGAGCAGCGCGCGGGCGCCGGTCGTCGCGTGCTCGGCGAGCTCGTCCAGGGCGTCACGCTCGTAGAGGCGCATCGCGACGAGCACCTGGTCGTTGCGGCTCCGGCCGGTGTGCACCTTCTTGCCCGCATCGCCGATGCGGGCGACAAGCGCAGCCTCGATCGCGCTGTGACCGTCCTCGTCGTCCTCGGTGAGCCGCAGCTCGCCGGCCTCGTTCTGCGCTGCGAGCACCTCGAGCTCGCGGACGAGCGCGTCCCGCTCCGTCTCGCTGAGCACGCCGATCCGCGCGAGCCCGCGGACGTGCGCGATCGTGGCCCGCAGGTCGTAGGCGAGCAGGCGCTGATCGAGCTGCCAGTCGTCGCGCGAGGTGTAACGCAGCATTTGGGCGTCGGTCGCGCCCCCTTTGTCCCAGAGTCGTACGCTCATTCAGCTCCCCAGGCTCTCGTCCACGAGAGCACGGATCTCCGCAAGCTTCTTGGCCTTGCCCTCATCCAGCGATCGCGCCTTCGCCGCGCCGGCCGCGAGCTCTCGCTCGAGCTCGCGCAGGTCGTCCTCCGCCGTCCGCGCCGGCCGGCGCTTGCCGAAGCCGAGCGCGCGGGCCAGCCAGCTCCTCGACTCGCCGATCGCGTAGTCGTCCGCGGCGATGCGATCCGGGGCGGCGCGCAGCATGCGGACGAGCGCGATGTTGGAGCTGGCCCAGACCGCCGACTCGTCGAAGTGGGCGCGCGGCGTCACGTCGAGGTGCCGCGCGGCGGCCCGGTCGGGCACGTCGTGCAGCCGGCAGTGAATGGCGAGCGCGAGCGCGAGCTCGTCGACCGGCATCTTGGTCGCCGAGTGCACCTGCACGCCGCCGCAGCCCTTCGCGTACAGGTACGAGCCGTTCGTCGCGAGGACGCCGAAGCCGAGCAGCACGGCGGCGAGATCGACGGCGGGCTCGCGGTCCGGCGGCGCGAGCGCGTGGAAGGTGCCGGCCTCGCTCAGGAACATGAACGACACCGCGCGCACGAACGCCGTCGTGAGCACCGTCGGGTTGCGGAGCTCGCCCGCGGAGACGGCGACCCGGTAGCCGCCGTCGTCGCGCCGGGCCACCCGCTCGAGCTTCGTCTCCAGCGCCATCCCGCCGCACGCACCGCTCGAGCAGCTCACGGTGCTGGCCTGCCCCTCCGGGCTGACCACCGCGAGCTCCACCGGGAGATCCTGGAGCCCGGCGTGCTCCTGCACCCGCAGCATCAGGGCGGCCACCGTCTTGGGCGAGCCGTCGTACGGATCGGGGAAGAACTCGGCCGTCGGTTGCACCAGCCCCCGCACCGGCTCTGCGCCGTGCTGGAGGAGCGTGGAGGTCGTGCGAAGGATCCAGCGGATCTGGGATTCGTCCGGGAGGTCCATGGGGTTACTTTATGCCACGGCCGCCCGCCGGTCGCGCGGTAGGTGCAAGGGGAGGGGGGGCCGACGCCGGCGCGGGCCTCGGGGCGCGATTTTTGGCGATTTTTTGTCCATGCCACTTCCTTTTCGACGGAGGTCACCGACCGCGTAAAGTTGTGCCCCCATGACGGAAGAGGCGAACGACATCTCCGAGAGGAAAGCCGACCACATCGAGCTCTGCGCGACGGGCGATGTCGGATTCCGGGCCAAGACCACGCTTCTGGAACAGGTCGAGCTGATCCACGACGCGCTCCCGGAGCTCTCCCTCGACGCGATCGACACCTCGGTGCTGCTGCTCGGCAAGCGGCTCCGCGCTCCGCTCCTGATCGCGGCCATGACCGGCGGGACGGAACGCGCGCAGGCGATCAACCGGGAGCTGTCGCAGATCGCCGAGGAGCGCGGGTACGGCTTCGGCCTCGGGAGTCAGCGCGCGATGCTGAACGGCGAGGCCTCCGCCTCGTACGAGGTCCGCGAGCACGCCCCGACGACCCTCGTCCTCGGGAACATCGGCGCCGTGCAGGCGCGGTCGCTGTCGACGGAGGCGGTCGCCGAGCTCGTGGCCCAGGTCGGCGCCGATGCGCTCTGCGTCCACATGAACCCCGCGATGGAGCTGGTCCAGCCGGGCGGCGACCGCGACTTCACCGGCGCGCTGGAGGCGATGAGCCGGCTGGCGAACGGCCTCAGCGTGCCGGTCGTCGCGAAGGAGACCGGCTGCGGGATCGGCCCCGGAACCGCGTACCGCCTGGTCAAGGCAGGCGTCCGCAACCTGGACGTCTCCGGCGCCGGAGGAACATCGTGGGTCGCCGTCGAGACGGCGCGCGCCAACGGCGCAGCCCGCTCCCTCGGCGAGGCGCTGCGCGAGTGGGGCGTCCCGACGGCCGCGTCGGTGCTCATCGCTCGCACCATCCGTCCTCGCTTCAAGACGATCATCGCGACCGGGGGCATCACGAGCGGCCTTGACATCGCTCGGGCGCTTGCGCTCGGCGCGCACGCGGCCGGGATCGCTCGTCCGGTGCTCCAGGCCTTCGTCTCCGGAGGACGGGACGCCACGGTGCGGTACCTGGAGAGCATCGAGGCGGAGCTCCGGGCGGTCATGCTGCTCGTCGGGGCGCGCGACGTCGCGTCGCTCCGGAAGACTCCTGCGCTGCTCGGACGGGAGCTGCGCCAGTGGACCAAGCTGCTGAAGCAGATGGAGAAGGCGTAGTCGTGGAGGTGGGCGGGCCGGGAAGGCGGGGGTCCGGTCCCCGAGGTAGGGCGAGCGCGCCCGAGCCGACATCGCTGACCGCGGCCGGGGCCGCGAGGCGCCGGGCGCTCGCCCCCTCGGCGGCGGGTCCGGGCGGCGCCGGCGGCCCGCGCTCGACGCTTCCGTCCGGTCAGCCCCGCATGATACGGTCCGAAGCTCTGGAGAACCCCGGGATAAAATGACGGAGAAAAAAGGGCGTCCGAGCGATCGTCCCCCCGAGGACCTGAAGAAGGAGCGTGATGCCTTCATTCAGCAGTTCTTCCGCAAGGGGGCGCAGCTGACCGAGGAGCTCCTCCGCGAGAACGAGCGCCTTCGTGACAAGATCACCGAGCTCGAATCGGAGAACGGCAAGCTGCGCGCGCACCTCGCGAGCGACTCGGCCATCCGTGACCTGCTCCGCAAGATCGAGGAGCTCGAGCAGGAGAAGCGCGACCTCGTGACGCAGTCGGTGCGGATGGTGGCGGCCTCGGACCGCTTCAACAGCCGCTACTCGGAGGCGGAGGGGGAGCTCGCGAACCTCGCGAACCTGTACGTCGCCCTCTCGCAGCTGCACGCGGCGCGCAACGTGCGCCATGTCCTCCGCAACCTGAAGGAGCTCCTGGCGCAGTTCCTCGGGGCGGGCGCCTTCTCCGTGTACCTGGCGTCGCCTGATGGTAAGGAGCTCGTCTCGATCGCGAGCGAAGGTGTGGCCGTCGAGGAGATTGTGCGCATGCCGGTGACCGAAGGCATCGCAGGCCAGGCATTCTCGAAGGGGGAAATCTTCTTCGACGAGGCCAAGGACGTCTCCAAGGGGAGCATCGAGGAGCCGGCGGCGGTGATCCCGCTCGACTTCAACGGGCGCACCGTGGGTGTCATCGCGATCTTCAGCACGCTCCCGCAAAAGACGGAGTTCGTGAACGTGGACACCGAGCTCTTCAAGCTCCTCGGGGCCCAGGCCGCCCCCGCCCTCATCAACGCGCGGCTCTTCACCGACGCCGGCCGGAAGGTGCCCGGCGTCCAGGCATTCCTGGACCTGGAGGACTGATCATGGCCGAGTACTCGTGTCTGATCGTTGAAGACTCGCCCATGATGCGGCAGCTCTTGGTCTTCGCGCTGGCGCGCGTGAAGAACCTCCGCGTCACCGAGGCGGACGATGGCGTCGACGGTCTCCGCAAGCTCGCCTCGACCAAGTACGACGTGATCATCACCGACATCAACATGCCGATCATGGACGGGCTCAAGCTCGTCAAGCGCGTGCGCACCGATCCGGTCCACAAGGACACCCCGATCATCATCATCACCACCGAGGGGTCTCAGGAGGATCGCCAGCGCGCGCTGCAGCTCGGCGCGAACGCGTACATCACGAAGCCCATCCAGGCGCCGCAGGTCATCGCCAAGGTCAAGGAGCTCCTCAAGATCGACTGAGGCTCGCGCCGGCCCTGCGCCGCCAGCCGGGGCCACGGCGCTCTCGCGGCCGGCCACGTGGCCCGGGCAGCGCGGCGCCCCTCGCGCGGCCGCGACGGCCGGCGTCGCCGCGAGCCCCGCGCCAGGCTCAGGGCTTCGGGCCGAACTTCAGGAGCACGCGGTTGCGGCCGGTGCGCTTCGCCTCGTAGAGCGCCTCGTCAGCCGCGGCGATGAGCTCGACGCCGCTCTGCACCGGGACCACGGGGTGCGCCGCGACGCCGACGCTGATCGTCGTCGGCACGCGGACGCCCTCGTGCTCGAAGAGCGACCCCTCGATGAGGAGGCGCAGCCGCTCGCCGAGGATGCCCGCGTTCTCCAGCGTCACGCCGCGGCACAGGATGCCGAACTCCTCTCCGCCGTAGCGGGCGAACACGTCCTCGGTCCGCACCGTGTTGCTCGCGATCTTGGCGATCCTCGCAAGGACGTAGTCGCCGGCGAGGTGCCCGAAGGTGTCGTTGATCTTCTTGAAATGATCGACGTCGAACATGAGCAGCGACAGGTGCGCGCTGTGCCGCCGCGCATACGAGACCTCGCTCTCCAGCCGGTCCAGGAAGTACTTCTTGTTGAACGCCTTCGTGAGCGCGTCGCGCAGCGCGGCGTCGTACATCTGCTGCTGAAACGACTCGTCCAGGTGGTCGTGGTACGTGAACTTGAGGACCGTCGTCGAGCCCAGGCGGATCTTGTCGCCGTCGTGCAGGGCGAGGCGCGTCACGTGCTCGCCGTTCACCAGCGTCCCGTTGGAGCTGTTGAGATCCTCGATGAGGACCTGGTTGTCCATCTGGAGGAGGCGGGCGTGGCGCCGCGAGATGCCGTCGTCGTTCAGCCGGATCGTCGCCCCCGCGGCCCGGCCGATCACGATCTCGGCGCCCTCGACCCGGTACATCTCGCCGACGTTCGAGCCGGCGAGCACGATGAGGTAGGCGCGATCCTTCGGCGAGCGCGCCGAGAGCTCCTTCTGGAGTTCCCCAACGTTGGCCACCCGCGTGGCCTCGAAGTCATCGTCGGGGGAGTAGTTGCCCATGCTCCCTGAGGATGATCCTAAATCCTTGATACAGGTTCAAGCGGGAGGGCATGGCACCGGCGATGTTCCTTGCCCGGTAGGATGCGCGACGAGCTCCGCGCGCGCTTCCGGCGTCTCGCAACGTCTCGCCGCGGCGCTCCCGCTCACCGGAGCGCTCAGGCAGCCCTGCCGAGCGGCACCACGAGCTGCTCGACCCAGAGCTCGCCCGCCCGGAGCTCGACGAACGTCGCGTCGGCGTGTCCCGCCCCGTAGGTGGAGACGGTCCCGCTGCGCACAAGCTCGCCGGCAGGACGCGCTCCGCCGCGCATCCGGTCGACGTCGCTCCGCACCGAGCACGGCGCCTCACCCACCGAGCCGACGTTGATGATGCGCACGCCGCCCACCATCCGGTCGAACGGGACGTGGGAGCCACCACAGATCACGACATCCGCCGGGTCGTCGCCGAGGAGGGAGAGCACCTCCTCGTCCGTCATGTCGTGCGAGATCGGCTCCAGCGGATCCGCAGGGGAGCCGTGGACCAGGACGAGCTCGCCGCCGTCCTCGAGCGGCAGGCGGTACGTCGGGGCGAGCCGCGCCAGCCGCGCAAGGATCAGCTCGCCCAGCTCGGTGCGCGTCTGGGCCAGACGATCGAGCCGCGCCCGCTCGTGCTCGCTCCGCGGCCTGACCTTGTCGATGTCCAGTGTCGCCAGGGCGCGATCCGATACGCCCTGTACGCAAACCGCCTTGGCCTGCGTCAGCCGGCGCCACGTCTCGAGCGGCTTCGGGCCGGGAAAGCAGAGATCTCCGGCGACCAGGAGCTGGGTGTAGCCTCGGCGCTCGGCGGTCGCCAGGACCGCCGCGAGCGCGTCGGCGTGGCCGTGGATATCCGAAACGCAGAGCAATCGCACCCGGCGAGCATAGGATCTGAGAGCGACGCCGCCAAGGCGCGAGGCGATGCCTGGCGGCGATAAACTGGCGGTCGGGCGCTGCGGAACCGGGGTTCGCGCCCCCGCGGACTTGCTAGCCTCCGGCCATGCAACAGGTCTCGAGGCTCCTGGAGATCGCGAACGCGATCGATGAGCAACGCGTGAGGGACCGCGCGGCGCGGCTGGCGCCCCGCCTGCACCCCGGGACGATGGCCTTCGCCATCGCGGCGCTCCTCACGGCCGCCTACCCGGCGATCGGCGCGATCATCGAGGCAAATCCGGAGTTGGCGGAGCGGCTCGCGGCGGAGGGGCACCAGACGGCCCGCGACCGCGCCACCTACCTGGCGCGGATCCGTGACCGCATCGGCGACGTCTCGGACGCCGCTCGCGTCCGGCGGGAGCTCCGGCGCATCGCGCGCGAGGAGCGGATCCGCATCGCGCTGCGCGAGATGCTCCCGCCGTCGGCGGGGGGCGCGGACATCGACGTCACCGCGCGTGAGCTCACCGCGCTCGCCGAGGCCACCATCGAGGTCGCGCTCGCGGAGGCCGTCTCGGCCGTGACCGCGCGGTTCGGAGAGCCGCGCACCGCGACCGGCGCGCGCTCGAAGTTCGTCGTCCTCGGCATGGGGAAGCTCGGCGGCGACGAGCTCAACGCGGGCTCCGACGTGGACCTGATCTACCTCTACGACACCGACGAAGGGCACGTGGGCCCCTCCGGCGACCGCGCCGTCTCGGTCACCCTGCACGACTTCTGGGCCCGCGTCGCGCGCCGCCTCACGGCGACGCTCGAGGAGGTCACGGAGGACGGGTTCGTCTGGCGCGTGGATCTCCGGCTTCGCCCCGAGGGGCGGAGCGGCCCGCTCGTCAACTCGCTGGCCGCCGCCGAGCGCTACTATGAGTCGTTCGGCCGCCTCTGGGAGCGCGCCGCGCTGCTCCGCGCCCGCGAGATCGCCGGTGATCTCGACTTCGGCGCCGAGGCGCTCGGGGTGCTCGGCCCGTTCGTCTGGCGGCGCCAGGTCGATCCGCAGCTCGCCGTCGACATGATCGAGCTCGTCGAGCGCGCCCGCGCGGAGCTCTCTCACGACGCGTCGCGCGACCTGAAGCTCGGCCCCGGCGGGATCCGCGAGGCGGAGTTCTTCGTGCAGATCCTGCAGCTCATCTGGGGAGGGCGGGTGCCCCGGGCGCGCGCGCAGGGCATGCTCGACGGCCTCAGGCGCATGCGCGCGCTCGGGTACGTGACCGACCGGGAAGGGCGGGAGCTCGTGGAGGGCTACCTCGCGCTCCGGCGCGCGGAGCACGCGGTCCAGTCCGCTACCGGGCTGCAGACGCACCTGCTCCCCGACAGCGACGCGGAGATCGAGCGCCTCGCCCGGACGCTGCGCTTCAAGGACGCCGCGGCGTTCCTCGCCGACACAGCGCAGCGCCGGAGCCGGATCAAGGCCCGGCTCCTGTCGCTCCTGCCGAAGGGGAGCTCCCGGCCGTCGCGGTGGATCGAGGCGATGGCCGCGCTCGATCACGGCGATCGCGACGCCTTCGCCGAGGCGCTCGCGAAGCACGCCGTGCTCGTCCTCGGCGGCGCCGGGGGAGAGCCGGAGGCCGCGGCCGCCGACGTCGCGGCGGCCGAGCTCACCGCGCCGCCCGCCGGCGCGCCGCCCGAGCCGGGCGCGAACGCCTCGCTGACCGCGCGGTTCCGCGACGTCGCCGACGATCTGTTCGAGCTCTCGCGCCACCCGGATGGCCTGCTGGGCGCCCGCAGCCGCGAGGCGTCCTCGTCGCTCGCGGAGACGCTGCTCGCCGCGGTCGTCGACGCCGCCGATCCGGAGCAGGCCGCGCGCTTCCTCCGGCTGTGCTTCTCCCGCATCAGGCACTCCGCCGTCTATGCGCGCATGCTCGGCGACGATCCGCGCGCGCTCCGCAGGCTCGTCGAGGCGCTCGGGTCGAGCGCGTTCATCGGCGACGCCATGGTCAGGTACCCCGAGCTCGTCGACGTCGTCCTGTTCGCGCGCGGCGCGCCGAGCGCCGACGTCATCAGGCACACGATCGAGGAGAGCCTCAGCGAGGCCGCGCCGGACGACGATCCGGAGGAGGCGCTCATCGCCGCGCTCCGGCGCGCGAAGGCGCGCGTCACCATCGAGGTCGGCCTCGCGGACCTGAGCGGCGAGGTCGGCACGCGCGAGGCGACGCTCGCGCTCTCGGATCTGGCCGACGCGTCGCTCGAGGCCGCGACGCGCTTCGCGCTGGGGACGCCGCCCGGGGAGCCGGTGCGGGGGCTCGCCGTGATCGCGATGGGCAAGCTCGGGGGGCGCGAGATCGGCTACGGCTCGGACCTGGACGTCTTCTTCCTGTTCGATCCGACGTGCGCGCCGTCCGGCGATCAGGGGCCCGGCTCGGATCCAGGCACCTACTACGCGCGGCGCGCGCGGCAGATCATCCGGCTCATCTCGATGTCGCACGCGGCGGGCCCCGGCTACGAGCTCGACACGCGCCTGCGCCCGTCGGGCAGCCAGGGGCTGCTCGTCACGTCCATCGACTCGTTCGCTCGCTACCACGGCATCCGCCCCGCGGACGGGGCGGCCCTGGCGCCTGCGGAGCCGGAGCCGTCGCCCGCGCGGCACATCCACGCGGCGATCTGGGAGCGCCTCGCGCTGATCCGGGCGCGCGCGTCGGCCGGCGATCCCGGGCTCGGGGCGGAGGCGATGGCGATCGCGCACGAGGCCGCGTACCTCCAGGCGGACGACTTCGATCGGATCGCCGAGGAGATCCACCGCCTCCGGCTGCGCATGGAGCGCGAGCTCTCGCACGAGCGCCGCGGTCGCCGCGACTTCAAGCTCGGGCGGGGCGGCCTCGCGGACATCGAGTTCGCGGTGCAGCTCCTGCAGATCCGCCACGGCGCCGACCCGCGCGTCAGGACCACCGAGACGCTCGCGGCGATCGACGCGCTCGCCTCGGCCGGGTACCTCTCGGCCGCGCACGCCGAGATCTTCCGGGAAGGCCACGCGTTCCTGCGCAAGCTGGAGCAGCGGATCCGCATCGTGCACGCGGACGCCTCGCAGCTGCTCGAGGAGAACGCGCCCGGGGTCCCGCTCCTCGCGCGGCGCACGGGCATCCGGGGCCGCACCGCGGCCGAGGCCGCGAGGGAGCTGCTCGCGCGCTACGGCGCGATCACCGAGCGCGTCCGCCGTGCGTACGAGGCCATCGTCGCGCCCGGTGCGGCGCCGAGCGCGGCGTCCGGGGGGGAGGCGAGCGCGCCGGGCGACGCGCGCTGATGGTTGCCGTTGACCCTCGACCGGGCGCGGTGGAATGTCAGGCGATCCGATGAACACCCAGAGCGAGAAGAACGCAGGCGCGGCGGTCGGGCGCCGTCTGTTCACCCAGGTGACCTCCCTCGACAGCCTCATCGGCGCGCACCCGGATGCGTTGAGGCAGATCTACGGGAAAGGGACGCCGGCGGATCCGGCGGAGCTCGGCGACGCGCCGCGAGGGCGCCTGCTCGCCCTGCAGCCGACGGTCGGGGTTCACCTGGCGACCCGCCCGCTGATCAGGGCGCTCGCGTCGAGCTGGATGCCCTGGAAAGGGAATGAGTTCGACCATGGAGGCAACTCCGGCACGAACGTGGTCCTCGGGAGCAAGGTGTGCCGCTTCAAGGCGCAGCTCGTGCCCTCGGAGCTCGACGGCGAGCCGACGCTCGCGCTGACCTACAGCGAGAAGGCGTTCGGCAATCCCTGGCCGGTGAGCGCGCTCAAGGACGAGCTGCGGACCGTGTCGACCGGGGTCGCGATCGGGCCGGTGCTGTTGAAATGGCAGGGGGGGTGGCACGTCGTGCTCTGGTTCGGGCTGACGCGCGTCGATCCACAATAGACGGCGCTCGGAATCGAAAGGCCCGGGGCGCCGCCGGCGCGCGCGGTCAACTCCGGCCGCGCTCGCGGCGCGATTGCGCGCAGCCGCTGGAGCGGCGTGCTCCATCACAATCACCCACGCGTCGATCCGTTGTGTGTTCGTGTCGCGCACATGTCGCAGGCGCGGAGATCCGCTGTTCCATCCGTCCGACGCCGAGGTGGGCGCGTCCTGCGCGGAGGCGGTAGTCAGGAGTATCAGGGTTCACCTTAATCTACTATCGCTTCATCCCTGCTCTTTGCTGGACATACTTCCCGAATTCTACGCTCTGGCCTACGATAGAGACTGGGCGGCAGCAGGGTACCTTTGCTCGCATCGCCCGGGAGGCTCGAAATGTTGACTTGGTCGAGCAAGGCGGGAGTCTTGATGGCTGCGATCGCCGTAGCGCCGGGCGTCATCGCTGGCTGCTCCTGCGGCGATACGGGAGGCACGGCGACCCTGGCATCCGGCGGCGCGGGGCCTGGCGGCGGGGGCGGAGACGGAGGCGGCGTTGGCAGCGGCTTCGGTGGCATCCTGGCGAATGTCGGCGGGGGCGGCCTGGGAGGTAACGGCTCGTGCGAGGGCCTCGAATGCCAGCAGGTCCAATGCGAGAACGGGGCGAAGACCACGGTGAGCGGCACCGTCTACGACCCCTCGGGCAGACTGCCCCTCTACAACGTGATTGTCTACGTTCCGAATGCGCCGCTCGATCCGCTCACCGACGGCGCGACCTGCGATCAATGCAGCGCGACGCTCTCGGGCTCGCCCCTCGTGACGGCCCTGACCGACACGAAAGGGAGCTTCATCCTGGAGGACGTGCCGGTCGGCGAGAGCATCCCGCTCGTCGTCCAGGTGGGCAAGTGGCGGCGCGAGATCACGGTCCCGGTGGTCGAGAGGTGCAAGGACACCGCGACGGATGCCGGGACCATCCGGCTGCCGCGCAGCCAGGCGGAGGGGCACATCCCGAGGATCGCGCTCACGACGGGCGGCGCCGATCCGCTCGAGTGCTTGCTGCGCAAGCTCGGGATCGACGAGAGCGAGTTCACTCCGGAGACCGGGACAGGGCGGATCAACCTGTTTGCCGGCCGTGGCGACGCGGGTCACCCCGTGACGACGCGGTATGCGGACGGCCTCAATCAAGGTGTGGAGTTCACGCCGGCCACGAGCCTCTGGGGGACCGTCGACAGCCTGCGCCAGTACGACATGGTGATCCTCGCCTGCGAGGCCGATCCGCACGTCGAGGACAAGCCGGAGACGGCGCGCCAGGCCATGGTCGATTACACCTCGATGGGCGGACGCGTGTTCGCGTCCCACTGGCACAACGTCTGGCTGAAGCGGGGGCCGGCGCCGTTCCCGAGCACGGCGGTCTGGGACAACTTCAACGAGGACCCGGTGAGCCCCCTCACGGCGCTCGTGGACACCACGCTTCCGAAGGGGCAAGCCCTGGCGGACTGGCTCGTCAACGTCGGCGCGTCGACCGCGCCCGGCGAGATCGTGATCAACGGGGCGCAGCACACGGTGAACGACGTGGTCGAGGGCACCTCGACCCGGTGGATCTATTACAACGAGCCTGAGCCGGCCGGGGTCCAGTACTTCACGTTCAACACGCCCATCGGCGTCGACGAAGATCAGCAGTGCGGGCGCCTCGTGTTCACGGACATCCATGTCTCCGCGGGCGACGTCACCGGCCCGCCCTTCCCGGAGGGGTGTTCCGAGGAGGAGCTGACGCCTCAGGAGAAAGCGCTGCTCTTCATGCTGTTCGACCTGTCGTCCTGCATCGTGCCCGACGACGAGGAGCCGCAGGTTCCCATTCCGCAGTGACGCCCCCCGTTCGACTCCGCCGGCCCGCTCTCCTCCGTGGGCCGGCCCCGGAGCCCTCTGCCAGGGCTGCATGACGGACCTCAGCGTTCTCCCGACAGACGTCGTCCCCCTCCCGAGCTGACGCAAACGATGCTTGGCCACGTGCCGGAAGCGGGCGCCCCGCCACCGGCCGAGCATCGGGCATCATCGGGCATCATCGGGCCATGCCTGAGCGCTTCTCCGGAACACCCTGCTGCGATCCGCTGCGCCTGACGCGCGAGGCCGTGAGCCCTGGAGCGTCGGTTCTCACATTGCGCGCGATCGGCCGGAGGCTCACGCTGCCAGCCACTCCGCCGCTCTGCCTCGCCGCGCTGCGACAGCGATTGAGCAGAGCAAGACGGCAAGGAGGACGACAGCAAAGACAAGACGCTGTCACGGTGGGAAGCACCACGCACATACGGAATGTCATCCATGCATGGCCCGGGGATCCTGCTAGCATGAATCTCAGCCGCAATGCGGTGCCACTCCCGAGCCTGGGTCGCTGGTTTCGGCTCGCCCGAAGGAGCATTCCTACGATGGTCCAGCATCGCCCTACGCCAGCGGCTGCATGTGGGACCATCGAGCGCGGGCCTCGCGAAGGCGGCCGCGCGCCGCGGTCTCTCGGGGCATCGCAGGGGGCCGGGCGCGCGGAGGCGCTTCTGCCGCAGAGCGGGATGGGGGGTATGTGCGGAGCGATGGAGGGCGATGAAGTTCAGGTCTGTCCTGCGTCCCTGCCGCCGTCCTCGCGCCGGTACCTCGCTGGCCGGCGCGGTGACGCGGGCTGCTCGCTCTGCGCGAGGCGCGCGCGGGGGGGGGCGACGCTGCCGGGCCTCGGCGGGACGGCGTACCACTTCCTGACCGCCACATGGGTGGTCCTCATGGTCGGCGAGCCGTCGCCGTCGCAGCCCTGACCGGGCGCCGCTGGGATCTGTTGTTGCAGGAAAAATGCAGGCGGGCGCTCCGCGACGCGCGGCGCGCCCGACGCTGCGGCTCAGCTGGCCGACCGCCTTCCGGCCGTCGCGCGCTTCTGGCCGGCCCTCTGCGCGCCTGGCTGCGCTGACCTCGTCCGCCGCGCTCCGCCGCGCCCGCCGGCAGGCGGCTGCCTCGCCGCGCCGGCGCGCTGCGGTGCCGCCCGCTTTGTGCTCGCCGCCTTGCGCGCCGTCTTCCGCCCGCCGGCCGCCGCCGGCCCGGCCGTGCCCCGGGCGCGCCCCGCCGCCGCCCCGCCGGCTGCGGCCCGCTTCCTCGTAGCAGCCGCTTTCTTGGCCGCGGCGCTCCGCGGCCGGCTCGTCTGGCCGGCGGCCGCCTTCCTCGCCGCGCTGCCCGTCCTCGATTTCGCCCCCGCCTTTGCCCCCGCACCCGCAGTGCTGCTCCGCGCCGTGCCCGGCCGCGCCGCGGCGCCTGCTCCTGTCTTGCGCGCCCCCTTCCCGGCCTGGGTCGCGCGCCGGGTCGGACTCGCGGTCTTCCTCGCGCCGGTGGCCGCGGCCTTGGTCCTCGCGCCGGTGGCCGCGGCCTTTGTGGTCCGCCTGCCCGACGCCGTCCGACCGGCCTCGCCCTGGGACGTCGCAGGCGAAGCCTGCTCGCGCTCGCCGCTCCCGACCCGCTTCCGCTGCTTGGACGTATCCTTTGCTGTCTCGCCTCTCGGCATTGAGCCCTCCCCCCGAGCTCTCTCGACATGAGCTCGCTCGTGGACTCATGGTGCCACAGCCTTTCCTCTTTCCCGGTCGGAAAGTCGGCGGGAAGTACCGGAATCGAAATCAGGAATCGCTGTAGCCCACCCCGGCGAAAGCGCCTATTGCGCGTCAGGCACGCGGCAGATCGGCGCCGGAGACCCGCTCGGAAGCGCTCAGAAATCCCAGTCGAAGCCGACGCGGATGCCGCCCTTGAGGTTCCACTGGGCGGGGCGCCGGTGGGTCTCGAGCACGTGCTCGACCGCGATGCCGAGACCGGCCCACGGCATGACGCCCCGCATCCGCAGGGAGGAGACGCCGACCAGCGCGCCGGCACGCAGCCCCGGGCTCAAGCGCAGGTCGTCCTGGGTGAAGTACGCGAGCGAGGCGAGCTCGCCTTCGTAGTGCCAGGTGCGGGCGTGGTACCGCAGCACCATCGGCAGCGCGGCGACGAAGCTGATGGGGAAGCGGGTCTTGGTCTCCGTCTGCTCGAGCTGCGCCGTGCCGCCGAACTCGCCGCCGGCGAGGAACGTCCAGCGCTCGTCGAGCCCGTGGCCGAGCAGCATCCGCGCCGAGCCGCCGGCGCCGGGGAGGACCCGGCCGGCCGCGCCCTCGAGGACCACGATGCCGCCCCCCTCCACGTTGAGCGTTGTCCGGTAGGCGTCGGTCTCACGCCCCCGGAAGGCCGGGGAAGGGCGGAGCCAGAACGGGCACTCGGCCGGCGCGTCGCCGGTGCCGCGCGCGCGGCGCATCGCCTCGGCGAGGAGCGCGCGCACCCGCGTCGCGAACAGGAGATCCGCGACCTCGTCGAGATCGCCCCCGCCGCGCCGGAACGCCTCCTCAATGGGCCCGCCGAGCTCGAGGATCTGCCGGTCGAGCGCGGCGAGCGCGGCGGCGCGCGTCTCCGCGGTCGCCGAGCACACGCTCATCAGCGCCGGCGACATGATCTCGTCGATCTCGTACCGATCGATCGTCCAGCCGAGCGACTGCTGCACCTCGACCATCTTCTCGAGATCGACGAGCAGGCCGACCACCGCGAGATCGCGCGGCGCGGCCTCCTCCGGCAGCGCCCGCGGCGGAGCGGCCTCCGCGAGGGGCGCCGCCGACGCCGCGACCAGCGCGGCGAGCACCGGACCCCACGCCAGCGCGGTCACCTTTCCCATCGCGCCTCGCACGATCGCCCCTCGCATCTCGTCCCTCAGAAGCAGGCGCCGCCGCCGCAGCTCCTGCCCACGCAGCGCAGCAGCTGGAACGTCTCGGGGCTGTTCATGCACTCGAACCCGCAGACCGCGGGGCCGTTCCCCTCGTCGAGGCAGCCGAAGAAGCACGCCACGTCCTCGGCGCAGGCGAGGCTGGTGAGGCACTGGTTGAGCTGCGCGCAGCAGCTCTCGGCCACGCAGCCTCCGCACGCTGTCCCGTCGGACCGGCAGGCGGGGCCGCCGCAGAGGCCGTTCTGGCAGTTGCCGTCGCAGCACTCGTCCGAGCCCGCGCACGGCCGGCCGTCGGGGCTGCACCCGCCGCAGACACCCGCGTTGCAGCGCCCGGAACAGCAGTCCGCGCCCCCGTTGCAGCCGGTGCCATCGGGCGAGCACGCCCCGGCGCAGCCGCCGTCGACCGAGCAGCCCTGCCCGCAGATCCCCTCGGCGCACAGCCCCGTGCAGCAGTCGCCCGGGGCGTCGCACGGCGCGCCGTCCTGCGCGCAGTTGCCGCCGCCGCAGATCCCCCGCGAGCACGCGGCGCTGCAGCAGTCGGCCGCGCCCCGGCAGGGGAGCCCGTCCTCCCGGCACACCGTCGCGTCCGGACGTGCGTCGGGGGCGCCCCCTGCGTCCGCGAGCTCGGGCAGCCCGACGAGCTGCTCGCGGGAGCCGCAGCCCAGGGCCGGAGCCGCGAGGGCGAGAAGGACCACCAGGAGCAGCGCGGGCGCTCGGGAAAGCACGGGCTCGAGGCTATCACGGTCGCAGTCCATGACGGGCGGGCGTGACGTGGGGAAAGCGGCGTGAAGCGTGGCAGGACGGAGCGGTAAGGGACGGCGGTGGGAGGAGCGCAAGACGGCGGTGCGGGAGACCTCGGCGGCCTGCCGAACGTTCGGACCCGGGGCCGCTTCCGATGCTACACTCGCCAGCGTGTCGTTGAAGATCGACCAGGATCACGGGCGCTTCCGTCAGATCGTTCGCGGCCGCATCCGCGAGAACCTGCGCAAGTACATTTCGCAGGGCGAGCTCATCGGGCGAAAGGGAAAGGACCTCGTCTCGATTCCCATTCCGCAGATCGACATCCCGCGCTTCCGCTTCGGCGACAAGCAGCGCGGCGGCGTAGGGCAGGGCGACGGCAACCCCGGCGATCCCGTGGGCGGCTCGGACGACAAGCAGCCCGGGCAGGGGCAGGCGGGCAGCGGCGAGGGCGACCACCTCCTCGAGGTCGACGTCACGCTCGAGGAACTCGCCGGCATCCTCGGCGAGGAGCTCGAGCTGCCCGACATCATGGACAAGGGCAAGAGCAAGATCTCGAACGCCCACGACCGCTACTCGGGCATCCGCCGGGTCGGCCCGGAGTCGCTGCGCCACTTCAAGCGGACGTACCGCGAGGCGCTGAAGCGGATGATCTCCAGCGGGACGTTCCGCCCGACGGCGCCCGTGGTGGTCCCCATCCCGGACGACAAGCGGTACCGCTCGTGGAAGACGATCACCGAGCCGGTCGCGAACGCGGTCATCATCTACATGATGGACGTCTCCGGCTCGATGGGCGACGAGCAGAAGGAGATCGTGCGTATCGAGTCGTTCTGGATCGATGCGTGGCTGACGCGCCAGTACAAGGGCCTCGAGTCGCGCTTCATCATCCACGACGCGATCGCCCGCGAGGTCGACCGGGACACGTTCTTCCACACGCGCGAGTCCGGCGGCACGATGATCTCGAGCGCCTACAAGCTCTGCTCTCAGATCATCGACAACGACTACCCGCCGCACGAGTGGAACATCTATCCGTTCCACTTCTCCGACGGCGACAACTGGTCGATGGACGACACGCTCTCCTGCGTGGACGTGCTCAAGAACCAGCTCCTGCCGCGGGTCAACATGTTCGCCTACGGGCAGGTCGAGAGCCCGTACGGCTCTGGCCAGTTCATCAAGGATCTGAAGGAGCACTTCTCGCACGACGACCGGGTCGTGGTGAGCGAGATCAGGGACAAGGACGCCATCGTGGGCAGCATCAAGGATTTCCTGGGGAAGGGAAAGTAGAGCGGTATGAGCAAGTTCGCGTTGAACACCGCGCTCCCCCGGTACCTGCGCACCGAGAAGGAGCGCATCGAGAAGATCGCCCGGGACTACGGGCTCGACTTCTTCCCGGTCATCTTCGAGATGCTGACGTACGACCAGATGAACGAGATCGCCGCGTACGGCGGCTTCCCGAGCCGCTATCCGCACTGGCGGTTCGGCATGGAGTACGAGCAGCTGTCGAAGAGCTACGAGTATGGCCTCTCGAAGATCTACGAGATGGTCATCAACAACAACCCTTCGTACGCCTACCTGCTCGAGGGCAACTCGCTCACCGACCAGAAGCTCGTGATGGCGCACGTGTACGCGCACGTCGATTTCTTCAAGAACAACTTCTGCTTCCGGTCCACCGATCTCGACTATCGCGGCCCGCTCGTCGACCCCGTGCGCAAGAGCGAGTCGTATGATCCGGACCGCAAGTGGATCGACAAGATGGCGAACCACGGCGCCCGCGTGTCGCGCCACATCGAACGCCACGGCATCAACAAGGTCGAGGCGTTCGTCGACCACTGCCTCTCGCTCGAGAACCTGATCGACCCGTGGGCCCCGTTCACCGGCCGCCCGGCGCCCAAGGAGGAAGAGGAGCCCACGGAGGAGCCGATGGACACCTACAAGCTCCGCGCCAAGGAGTACATGGACTCCTTCATCAACCCGGAGGAGATCCTCACGGCGCAGAGGAAGAAGCGACAGGAGCAGAAGAAGCCGGAGCGCAGGGTCCCGGAGCGCCCGGAGCGCGACGTGCTCAAGTTCCTGCTCGACCACGCGCCGCTCGATCGGTGGGAGCGCGACGTGCTCGAGATCATCCGCGAGGAGGCCTACTACTTCGTGCCCCAGCGCCAGACGAAGATCATGAACGAGGGGTGGGCCTCGTACTGGCACTCGAGGATGATGACCGAGAAGGTCCTCGATGCGTCGGAGATCATCGACTACGCCGAGAACAACGCCGGTGTCATGGCGACGGCGCCGGGGCGGTTCAACCCCTACAAGGTCGGCGTGGAGCTCTATCGCTACATCGAGGACCGCTGGAACAAGGGCCGCTTCGGCCGCGAGTGGGAGGAGTGCACCGACCTCGACGCGAAGCGCACCTGGGACATGCGGCTCGGCCTCGGCCGCGAGAAGATCTTCCAGGTGCGCGCGCTCTACAACGACGTGACCTTCATCGACGAGTTCCTGACGCCGGAGTTCGTCATCGATCAGAAGATGTACACGTTCGGCTTCTCGGGGCGGAACGACAGGTTCGAGATCGAGAGCCGCGAGTTCAAGGAGGTGAAGGAGAAGCTCCTCTTCCAGCTCACGAACTTCGGCGACCCCTACATCCGCGTCGTCGACGCCAACTACGGCAACCGCGGCGAGCTCCTGCTCGAGCACGTGCACGGCGGCTTCGACCTGCGCGCCGACTACGCGCGCGAGACGCTCATGGCGCTCGTCCGGTGCTGGAAGCGGCCGGTCGGCGTGGCGACGAAGATGGACAACAAGCCTGTGCTGCTCCGGTACGACGGCAAGGAGCACGCGATGACCCCGTACAAGCTGTGAGCTCCTGCGGATCGATCCGCCGGCTCGCGGTGCTGCTCGCGCTCGTCGGCTGCGCCGGCGCGCCGGCGGCGCGGCAGCCGGCGGAGGCGCCCGCGCGATCGGCCTCGCTCGACCCGCCCGCGCCTGCCGCGCCGCCCGCGCCTGCCGCGCCGCCGGCGGGGAGCGCCTCCGCCGCGAGCGCGGCGGGAGCGCCGGCGATCGGCTCGGGCGTCCCGCTCGACGCGCCGTCCACCAGCGAGGCCGCGGCGGCGAGCCCTCCTCCGCGCGTCGCGCGCGGCACCGGCACGCCGGCGGACAGGAAGCTCGAGGAGGGCGACGCCGCCTACGCGGGAGGCGATTTCGCCGCCGCGGAGAAGGCCTATCGCGCCGCCGCGCTGCTCGACAGGAAAGACCCCGCGGCGATCGTGGGGACCCAGCGCGCGGCGATCGCCGGGGCGGGGGTGTCCTCCGATTACAACGGAGCGCCGGGCGACAGGGCGCTGCTCGCCGCGGTCCCGGAGCTGAAGCGCGCGGTGAAGCTCGATCCCGGCCACGCGCCGGCGCACCTCGAGCTCGGCCGCGCCCTCCTCGTCCTCGGCCGCGCCGACGCGGCGCTCTCCGAGCTCGCGCGGGCCGCGGAGCTCGCGCCGAGCGACGCCGAGGCCCGCTCCGCGCTCGGCGTCGCTCACCTCGCGCTCGGCAACCTGCAGGACGCCGTCCGCGAGCTCACGCGGTCCGCCGAGCTCGCCCCCGGCGACGCCGAGCGGCAGGCGAACCTCGGGACCGCGCTGCTCGCCGCGGGGAAGACGGCCGACGCGATCCGCGCCTACGAGCGCGCCGCGAAGCTCGCGCCGGCCGACGCGCGCCTGCAGAACGATCTCGGAACGGCGCTCCTCGCCGCGAACGATCCGGCGCGCGCCGTCCCGCACCTCGAGGCGGCCGTGGCCCGCGACCCGACGCGCGCAACGTATCGATCGAACCTCGGGTATGCCCACCACCTCCGCGGCGACCTGCCCAGGGCGACCGCGCTCTACCGCGAGGCGCTGCGGCTCGACGACAGGCTCGGCAGCGCCTGGATCAACCTGGGCAACGCGCTGGCGCAGTCGGGCCAGCTGAAGGACGCGCGCGCAGCGTACGAGAAGGCGCGCGCGGTGGATCCCACGGATCCGCGCGTGAAGGCCGTGATGGACGAGCTCGACGCGATCGAGCGGCGCGGCGCCGCGCCGCCGTGACAGCCGCCTATTCGCGGCTGCCGTCCGGGCGCGTGTCAAGCGCAATCGTCGTCGAGCGCGCGCCTGGCCTCCAGCGCTCGCCGCGGTCGGCGGAGAGTGCGAGTTGGCGGGCCAAGCGAGCTCACGGAACGCGCGTCGCCTGCGGCCGCGCGCGCTCTCGCGAGGCCGGATCGCGGGGCGTGCGCGCCCGGATCCGTACGTCGCTGTGAAACCACCCGCCGGAGAAGGCCACTCGCCTCCGCGCTCCTCGCCCGCCTGCACTGGGTAGGTGGCCCCACCGAGGTCCGCACACTTCCGTAGCGACTCGCGACCACACGCCTTGAGTCATCTCCGCAGCGCTGGGCGATGGCATGAAAGTGTTGACAGGACCGACGCGCTTTCGATTACCTCGCTTGACGGTGTTCTCGAGGGCTTCGACGGTAGCAGGCGCCGCCTGCCGGGATCTGTGGGCGGTGCGCGCAGCGGCGAATTCTACGCCGCCGCTGCACGGCGCGCGCGCGTCGACTTGTGGACAAATGGGCCGACGAGCACCCGCGCCGCGCTCTTCCCACGAGGCGCTGAGCCCGGGCAACTGCGCAGGTAATGGTCCGGACCCCCGGAGGCGCAGCGGACGGGTACCTTTCTCTACCTGTACAAATTATCAGCAGCGATCGAGTGTGATTCATATCACACTATTGTCTCGATCTTGTAGCAATCCGGGCATCTTCAAGGCAGTCCTCGTTAGCGCTGTGCTCGTCCGAGTTCACCATGGCGACCTCGAACGGGAGCGCGATGCACTCGACGCGGCACCCAGACTCCAGGTACTCTGCGTCCTGCCTCCTCTCGCAAACCAACCCCGAGGCCTTGATGTCCGTTTCGAAGCCGACCGATGTAGCCCCGACGCTGCGACCACCGCCGGTCATGGCGCCGAGCGGCATGATCATCTCAGCCAACTTCTCGGTCACTGGCTTCAGCAAGCGCTGGAGCCACTGCCATCAGATGGCGAACTTCCTCGCGCGGTACGCGAGCGCAAACGAGGACGACCCGGAGCGCTATGCGACGCTGCTGTCGACCTTCTTCAACGAGCTGCTTGAAGCCATCTATCGCAATCACGAGCCGTCGGGCGACATCATCATCACCTTCCAGAGGAACCACGGTCGCATCAGCGTGACGGCTGAGGTGCCCGCCAGCAGCGAGAACCTGGCGTTCTACAAGCACGCCGTTCAGCTGCTCAATCAGCCGGATCCGATGGCCTGGTACCGAGAGCAGCTCGAGCACGACGTGCCCGACAACGATGTTACGACTCTAGGTCTGCTGGAGCTCGCTGTGGTTTACGGTTCGACGTTAAGCCTTACTGAACCCAAGAACGGGAACTCGCTGACACTGAACATCGAGCTGCCGTTTACTGAGGTAGATGAAAATGAGTGCTTCAATCTACCCTGAGAACGCTGTCCCGCCGTCGTCTTCATCGGGGAGCCTGCCCTCGTGGCGCTCATCGGTGACCTTCAACATGCGGGTCGACCAGGACGACCAGGAGGTCGCCCTCGCCGGCATGCTGCGGCCGTTCGTGGGCGACCAGATGCGCGCGATCCGGGGGACGCTGGAGACCGCCGCGAAGAACGCGACAGGCGAGCTGACCCTCGACTTCAAGCGCCTCAAGTACATGAACAACGTCGCCTTCCTCGAGATCAACCGGTTCGTCCGGTGGGCCGTGGAAGAGCGACCGAACCTCAAGATCCGCCTCATCATCTCGAGCGTCATCCCCTGGGCCATGCGCAAGTTCCAGGTGATGGAGGAGCTCTATCCCAACGTCTCCGTGGAGGTGTACGACAAGGCCCTCTACCCGATCCAGAGCGTCATCGAGGATGAGGATTTCGTCCGGGTGCTGCGGACCCAGGAGAAGATCGTGTACAACCACGAGCGCAAGCTTCTCCACCGGCACGGCCTGCGTCCGGGAATGAAGGTCGCCGACATCGGCTGCGGGCTCGGGGACTTCGCGGTCCGGCTCAACGCGGAGTACAAGCCGGAGTACATCACCGCCGTCGACCACTCCAGGGCGTTCCTGAAGCACGCCCAGGCGCACGCGCGGAGCCTCGGGATCGAGAACATCGAGTATCAGTACGGCGACGCCGCCGCGCTCCTGATCCCCGACGACGCCTTCGATTTCGTGTCCTGCCGGCTCGCCATCCAGGTCTTCCACATGCCGGACCAGCTGATGAAGGAGCTCTGCCGGATCTGCAAGCCCGGCGGCCGCGTCTACATCACGAACGAGATGCTCGCGTGCGTCACCGGCTTTCCTGATCAGGACCTCATCCGCATGGGGTACCGGCGGTACCTCGAGCTGAGCCGGATGGTCGGGATGGACTTCGACATCGGCGTGAGGACCCGCGAGCTGCTCGCGAGCGCGGGCCTCGAGGACATCCGCAGCGATCTCATCGACATCAACAACATGAACACCGACCCGAACAACTTCGCGAAGGTCGTAGAGAGCTGGATCAAATTCTGCGGCGACGTCGCGGCGTCGGCGAGCGCTGATCCGGTGATCTTCGAGGAGATTGGCATCGGGCTCCGGGCCCATGTCTCTGCGATCCTGAGCGACAAGGGGTATGCGAACTGGCCGATTCTCGCCGGCTCCGGGCGTAAGCCAGAACGGCTGATGCGATAGCTTGAGTGAACTGGAGGAGCCGATGAAGCGCCGCGGGCCGACATATGGAAGCTAAGGAGCGCAAGAAGTTTTCCATCGTTCAATGGATCGTCGAGAGGTCCTCCGGGCGCTTCCGTACGAAGTTCATGCTCGTGGCCTCGCTCGGCGTTCTCATCGCTCTGGCTTCGAGCGCGGGGACGGCCCTCTACAACGTTACACGACTGGAGCAGGAGGCCAGCGCCGAGGTCTACGGCGGGATGGCCCGCGCGAACGACGAGTACCTCGAGAACTACATCGAGACGACGGCGCTCCGGCTCGACCTCCTGTTCGAGCAGACGTTCTCCGAGCTCCGGATGACGGCGTCGATCTTCCAGACGCTGATCGACAACCCGGACGCCGCGGAGGCGATAGGCAATCTCCCTGACCAATCGCCCTTCTTCAGGGACGATTTCCAGGTCGATCCCAACGGGAAGTGGACCCAGAACAAGCCGGGCGAGCAGTCCGTGATGAGCGTGTGGCACTACATGCTCCAACCGGACGGCTCGATCAAGCCGGAGATCCTGAAGGACGTCAAGAAGAACGCCATCTTCGATCTGTTCGGCCCCGCCATCTGGAAGAACGGGAGCGAGAAGCTCCAGGTGTACTACGTGGGGTCGAAAGAGCGACCCATCATGCGTCTGACGCCCTGGCTCGAGATGGCGCAGACGTTCGACAGGCTCTATCCGGGGCACACGGACAAGAACTTCTGGGACTCCTTCTTCCCCGGCATCTACGAGGGGTGGCAGCGGTGGTTGACGGATCCCAGCAGCAAGCCGGTCGCAAAGACCGACGTGACCGGCTATCCTCCTTACATCGACGCGGCGACCGGCGGCAATATCGTCACGTTCTTCAATCCTCTCTGGACGAAGGAACGGACGGACTGCGCAGGGGCGGTCGCGATCGACGTCACGCTGGATCAGGCGGTGGCCCTCATCCGGCACGTGCACATCAAGTCCTCGGGCTTCGCGTTCATGTCGATGTCCGACTCGAACGTGCTCGCGATCAGCAGCGAGGGGGAGAAGGTCCTCGGGATCGGCACGCGGGACGGGCAGAACGAGGGCGTGAAGGAGGTCAAGCGACTCCTCAGCCAGAGCCAGTACCCCGAGGTCGCGAAGATCGCGATGCCGTCGAGCGAGAAGCCGGTCTTCCACCGGGTCTCGATCCAGGGGGCGCCCGACGAGCCGGCCACGCCCTACGTCATCGTCCTGCGGCGCCTGCCCGGGATGAACTTCTACCGGGGTGAGAAGCCCATCGGGATGGAGTACTGGGTGCTCGGGTTCGTGGTGCCCGAGTCCGAGCTCTTCTCGACGGTGCACACGGCCCAGCGCGCCATCCAGTCGACGGCGAAGAACATCCTGGGCCAGCAGGTCATCGTCGTCGTGCTGAGCCTGTTCGCCGTGCTGGTGGGCATCGCCTGGGTCGCGCGGAGGATCACGGCCAACCTCGTCGATCTCTCCGAGGCGGCGCACCGGCTGATGAACAAGGACTACTCGATGAGGGTCAACATCGACAGCCAGGATGAGATCGGGCGGCTCGGCATGACCTTCAACGCGATGGCGTCCGACATCGAGCGGTACACGGCCAACCTGGAGGAGCTCGTCAGCGAGCGGACGATGGCCCTCGAGAAGGCGAACGAGGAGATCAGCGAGCTGAACGCGAAGCTCGCGCAGGAGAACATCCGCCTCGGCGCCGAGCTGAACGTCGCTCGCCAGCTCCAGCTGATGGTGCTGCCGGCGCCGAGCGAGCTCCAGGAGATCCCGGGCCTCGACATCGCCGGCTACATGGCCCCGGCCGACGAGGTCGGCGGCGACTACTACGACGTGCTCCAGAGCGGCGGGCTCGTGAAGATGGGCATCGGCGACGTCACCGGCCACGGCCTGGAGAGCGGCGTCTTGATGCTGATGGTGCAGACGGCCGTGCGGACGCTGCTCGCCGCCGACGAGCGGGACCCGAAGAAGTTCCTGAGCATCGTCAACAAGGTCATCTACCAGAACATCCAGCGGATCCGCTCGGACAAGAACCTGTCGCTGACCCTGCTCGACTACAGCGACGGGCAGCTCCAGTTCACCGGTCAGCACGAGGACCTGATCATCGTCCGGAAGGACGGCACCCTCGATCGCATCGAGACCATGGGGCTCGGCTTGCCGATCGGCATCGATCTGGATATCAGCGACTTCATCAGCAGCATCGAGGTGAAGCTCGAGCCCGGGGACGTCGTGACGCTCTTCAGCGACGGTATCACCGAGGCGGAGGACTCTTCAGAGGAGCAATACGGCATCGACCGGCTGTGTCACGTGATCTCGCGGAACCACGAAAGAACCTCGAGGGAGATCAAGGACGCTATCATCGAGGACGTCTTGGCGCACGTTGGCTACAACAAAATCCATGATGACATTACGGTACTTGTCATTAAGAGGGTATGAGCAAGGGGGAGACTGGGCATTACCATGAGCGAAATCATCGGCGTCTACTCTTTAGACGATTCGTTCAGCGAACATATGTCGCTGACGTTGTACCCCGACTCGTTCGCGGTGAGATGGAGCCTGTGTAACCTGACGGCGAATTTCATGGCCGAGTACTTCGGGGAGCTCTTCCCGGAGATCGACGGCGAGGACAGGCTCATCAGCCGAGACGAAGTCTCAGGCGCCATCGGTTACGTTCTGAACGAGCTCGTTGAGAACGCCGTCAAGTTCAACCAGCACGGTGACATCACCGTGACCGTCGGCATCGGGCGCGAGGACCTGGTGTGCCTCGTCAGCAACCAGATCACGAACGCCGCTGTCCCTTCGCTGCGCGAGAAGCTGCTCGAGCTCACGCAGGAGGACCCAGGGGAGCTCCTGCGGAGGCAGGCGGAGGCGAACGCCGAAGACGCAGAGAACGCCGGGTCGGGGCTCGGCTATCTGATCATCATGAACGACTACGGTGTCAGTCTTGGATGGAAGCTGGACCCGATCTCGGTCAACAGCTTCAGCATCAAGACGATGGCCAGGATTCCTATTTTGAACGAAAGGTCGAGAATGGAAATCAAAGGTGGTAACTACCGGGTTTGGTACGATCCCTCTGAGGTGGTGGTGTACCTGGAAGGCATCCTTCGTCTTGGCGGCACCACCGAGTACGCCCCCATCGAGGAGCTGCTCGACAAGGTCCTGGCCACGAACCCGCCCACCATCACGCTCGACGTCAGGGCGCTCAACTTCCTGAACAGCTCGGGGATCAACGTCCTCTACAAGTTCGCGATCGCCACCCGCAAGAAGGGCGAGCTCCAGCTCATCGTCCGCGGGTCGAAGTCCATCCCGTGGCAGGGGAAGTCGCTGCCCAACCTCAAGAAGTTCAACCAGAACTTCGAGATGATACTCTGTGATTGAGATCGGATGGGGTCGTCCGTCCAACCCGAATCGCGTCCAGGTCGAGCCATGACTGCACCTAAGGACATCAGCTCGATGCACTCCAGAGGCTTCATACAGAAGCAGAGCAATCTGGATGCCATCAGGGCGATCGTGAAGGAGCGGCAAGCGTGGAACACACTGCTGCGCGAGGAGGGGAACTTCACCGACTTCATGGAGCGCTGCAGCGCACTCCTGGAGTACGTCGATAAGCTGAAGCTCGACTTCGACGACCTCTCCCTGGTGCACGAGGCCATCCTGGAGCACGCGACCAGCATCGAGAACGAGCTCGAAGGGTACAACCGGGCCATCGACGACGACCTCGCGGTGGCGCGGCAGGTTCAGCGCGCCCTGCTGCCGGAGGCGAGCGGGACCATCGCCTCGTCGTTCGACATGGCCATCTTCCACAAGCAGCTCGCGCAGGTGGGGGGGGACTATTATGACTTCTTCTATCTCCCCGGCGAGCGCCACGCGATCGGTGTCTACGATATCTCGGGGCACGGCGTATCGTCGGCGCTCATCATGGCATTTCTGAAGGCCCAGTTCGCCCACGCCACCAAGCGGCTCGACAGCCCCGGGGCGATCGTGGATTGGGTGAACCGGAGCGCCTACTCGTTCCTCCGGGAGGTTCGCCGGTACGCGACGGTGAACTTCGTCATGTTTACGGACCGATTCCTCCGCTACGTCTCGGGCGGAGGGTACGGACTCCTGGTCCGTCGCGGTACGCCGCGCTCGTTCAATCGGGTGAGCAACTTCATCGGTCTGCGCATCAAGCCGTTTCACGAGTTCGAGCTGCCGTTCGAGGAGGATGACGTCCTCGCCTTGTACACAGACGGGATGTTCGAGGCGCAGGACGCGAGCGGGGAGATATATTCCGTGCAACGTCTCAACGAAATCGTGGTCAAGCACAGCGAGGAGCCGGTGCAGGTGATCCTCGACCGGTGCATCGAGGACTACACGCGGTTCCGAGTGGCGGACGCGGACGACATCACACTGATCATCCTGCGAAGGTGCGCCTGATGAAGCCCGAGAAGAATCATTCGCAGACGTCGGTCGGTGCATCGATATATATATCTCCGGTCGATCACATCACGGGCGACGTGGCCGGCCTGCTTGCGAACTTTCTGGACGCGCTGCTGGTGAGGTTCTACCCCAGGCGGATCTGCCAGAAGGTCAACGTGGTCGTCACCGAGCTGGTCACCAACGTGATCCAGCACGGGACCGAGCGTGACAGCGAGGTACGACTCGACCTGAGCATCGACCCAGACCGGCTACTCATCAAGGTTTCCAACCGCGTTACGCCGGAAGAGTACCGAACCGTGAAGGCGGTATTCGACGAGATCTTCGCCGCGGAGGACCCGAGGGAGCTCTTTGCCAGGACGGTGCGCGAGCGGCGCAACGACCGACGCAGGGGCGGGCTCGGCCTCATTCGGCTGACCGCTGAGAACAAATTCCATCTCTCGACGCAGTACGTCGATGGAATTCTCGTCGTCCAGGCTACTTTCCCTTGAAAAGGCTGCGTATGTTTTCCACGAAAGGTCGCGTATGAAGGCTCTCAGCTATGGAGAAATCACGGATGGCGGGCTGAGCGTCTTTCAGTCGGTCGCCCGGCTCGATGACGACAACCGCCTCGTCTTGACCTTCGAGGGCGCTATCCGGATCGACAACCCGTACCGGTACCTGTCCAGCTACCTCGACGAGCTGGCGCGAGTCCTCCCGCAGCATCCGATCACGTCCACGGTGATGGACTTCGTGAAGATGCGGTTCTGCAACTCGAACGGCTTCTACGTCATCATGGATATCGTGGACGCCGTGTACAACCTGGTGCCCGGGCGGGTGACCGTGCGGCGGATCCTCGACGACGACTGGCAGCACGAGACCCTGCCGATCCTGCTCAACCTGAACGAGGAGCACGTGGCCGCGAGGACGACGTTCGAGGACGTCAAAGAGCCGTAGCCGTGGGGTGTGGGCTGGCTAAGGCGACCGGTGATGCACGCACCTGCGAACGAAGCGGACGTGGAGAGGTTCTTCGCTGTCTGCCCCGATCCGCTCTGTGTTCTGCGGGCCGACGGGGCGTTCCTGCGCGTGAGCGGGGCCTGGGAGCGGACGCTTGGCCTGAGGGCCGAGGAGCTCGTCGGCCGGAACCTCCTCGATCTCGTACATCAGGACGACCTCCCCGCGACCAGGGAGCAGTTGGATCGGCTCCGGGAGGAGCCCGTCACGCTCGGGATGGAGAACCGGTGCAGGAGCAGGAGCGGCCTCTACGTCTGGCTGTCCTGGTCGATGCTCTCGGTGCCCAGCGAGGGGCTCGTCTACGCCTGGGCGCGCAACGTGGGCAAGCAGAAGCGCGTCGAGCGGGCGCTGATGCAGCGGATCGAGACCAAGATGCTGGTCGCGTCGATCTCGGCCCATTTCATCAATGTGAAGCTCGCGGACATCGACCGCGGCTTTCAGTCGGCGCTCGCGGAGCTCGGCAAGGCGCTGCGCGCCGACCGGACGAGCCTGTTCCTGCTCTCGGAGGACGGGCGGCGGTTCCTGAGCACGCACGAGTGGTGCGCCGAAGGGGTCCCGTCGCTGCTCGCGGAGCGGGCCGTCGTCTCCAGGGATGAGTATCCGTGGCTCGTCGAGAGGCTGTGCCGCCTCGAGGTGTGCGACGTGCCGCGCGTGGCCGACCTGCCGGATGAGGCCGCGAGCGAGCGGAGAGCCTTCACGGAGCTCGGGATCGCTTCGCTCGTCCGGATGCCCGCGGCGTACGCGGGGCGGCTCGTGGGGGTCGTGGGGATCGACGCGGTGCGCTCGATCCGCGCGTGGGACAAGAGCGTGCGGGCGCTGCTCCAGGTCGTCGGCGAGATGTTCGCGATCACCCTGGAACGCATGCGCGCCGAGGAGTCGCTCCGCGCGGTGGTCGAGCAGCAGGAGTCGCTGCGGGCGGTGATCGAGCGGCAGGAGTCCGCGATCGAGACGCTGTCGACGCCGATCATCCAGGTCTGGAACAGCGTGCTCGTGCTGCCGCTCGTGGGGAGCATCGATCGACACCGAGCGTCCGAGATCACGGAGAAGCTGCTGCACACGATCGTCGAGACGAAGTCGCGGTACGCGATCGTCGAGGTGACAGGGGTCGAACAGGTCGACTCGACGACGGCGCAGCACCTCCTCGGCATGCTGCGGACGATCGAGCTGCTCGGCGCTCAGGGCGTCGTGGCCGGCGTCCAGCCCCAGGTGGCGCAGACGGCGTCGTCGCTCGGGATCGAGCTCTCGTCGGTCCAGGTGCACCGGGACCTCCAGGAGGCGCTGCGGTGGTGCATCCGGGAGATCCAGGCGGACGGACGGCGAGGAAAGCGGCGGCAGAGGGCGAAGCGGTAGAGGCGAAGCGGTAGGGGGGAGGGGGAGAGGGAGGGGGAGGGGGAGAGGCAGGGAACGGATGCGCTCGCTCGGCAGGGGTGGGGCGCGGGCGCTCGCGCTTGACGCACCCTGCGGGAGCGAATATTTCGTACACGAAGCATCGTGACCGCGACCCTGCCGCAGCCAGAGAGGCCGGAGATCGACGCCATCGTGGAGATGATCATCTATCTCTACACGGAGTCGCGCCGGCTCACGAAGGGCATGGCGAGCGGGTTCGGCCTCACCGGACCACAGCTCACCATCCTCAAGCTGCTCGAGTCATTTCAAGATCTGTCGCTGTCCACGCTCTCGGAGCGCATCCGGGCACAGAACAGCACGGTGACGGGGATCGTCGATCGGATGGAGCGGGAAGGGCTCGTCCGGCGCGAGCGCTCGAGCGCCGACCGGCGGGTCGTGCACATCCGGCTCAGCGAGAAGGGGGCGCGGCTCGCCCGCGAGATCCAGGTGGAGCCGATGGAGATCTTCCGGAGCGCGCTGCTGAGCCTGAGCTCGACCGATCTGCGCGATCTGCTCCGGATCTTGACGAAGCTGCAGCGGCAGGTGGTCGCGCGGGTCGCCCAGGACGGGCAGAAGAAGAGCGACGGCGGCGACAGGACGTGAAAGGGAGGCAGGGGGCATGAGAGAGAAGCCGACGTTCACCGGGGAACCGAGGGAGCCGGACGAGCGAGATCCCGATATCTGCGTGGTGACCTGCGCGCTGTCAGGCGTGCTCGCCAGCCGCAAGCAGTGCCCCGCGATCCCGTACACGCCGGTCGAGATCGCCGAGGAGGCGAAGCGGGCCCACGACGCAGGGGCGGCGGCGGTGCACATCCACGCGCGCAACGACGACGGATCGCCGACGTTCTCGCCGGCCGTGTTCGCGAAGATCAAGGAAGAGGTGCGGCGGCGCTGCCCGGTGATCCTGAACTTCTCGTCGGGCACCCTCCTCGAGGACGTCAGCGAGCAGTGCACCTATATCCGCGAGAGCCGGCCCGAGATCGCCGCCCTCAATATGGGCACCATGAACTACTCGAAGTACTCGCGCGCACGGAAGAGCTTCGACTTCGATATGGTGTTTCCCAACACGTACGCGAAGATCGGCAAGCTCCTCGCCGCCATGAACGAGGCGGGGACGAAGCCCGAGCTCGAGTGCTTCGATACAGGGCACACCCAGGGCGTGTGGCCGCTCATCGACATGGGCCTGCTCAAGCCCCCGCTGCAGTTCTCGTTCATCGTCAACGTGCTGGGCGGCATCCCGGCGCACGTGGAGTCGCTCCAGCTCCAGACCAAGATCATGCCGCCCGGCTCGGAGTGGGAGGTGATCGGGATCAGCCACGGGCAGTGGAGGATGCTGGCGGCGGCGCTCGTGCTCGGCGGCAACGTGCGGTGCGGGCTCGAGGACCACTTCTACCTGCCGAGCGGCGAGATGGCGCGCAGCAACGGCGAGCTCTGCGAGGTGGCCGTGCGCATGGTGCGCGACGTCGGGCGCAGGCCGGCGACGGTCGAGGAAGCCCGGCAGATCCTGGGGCTGCGCGGGGACGACGCGGTCGGCCCGGCGGAGGGGGCGGCGTCGTGACGGCGGGCGCGTACACGGTCATCCAGGCCGCCTCCGCGGGGGGCGTCCTCCGGCTCACGCTGAACAACCCGTGGCGCAAGAACGCGATCGGGCCGGCGATGGTGAACGAGCTCCTCCACGCCCTGGAGGTCGGCATGGCCGACGCGGCGGTGCGCTGCGTGGTGCTGACCGGCGCGGGCGACGCGTTCTGCGCCGGGGGCGATTTCGCGCAGCTCTCGGGGGCGGAGGGGGCGCCGCAGCCCGAGGTGAAGGGCGATTACGCGGATCTGCTGCTCGCCATGGCGAACGCGGGCAAGCCGATCGTGGCGCGGGTGAACGGGCACGCGCTGGGCGGCGGGCTCGGGCTCGTCGCGGCGTCGCACGTCGCGATCGGCGCCCGCGGCGCGAAGCTCGGGACGCCGGAGATCAACGTCGGCCTGTTCCCGATGATGATCATGGCGGTGCTCCAGCGGCACGTGAGCCGCCGCAAGCTGCTGGAGATGATGCTCCTCGGGCAACGGCTCGACGCCGACGAGGCCGCGCAGTGCGGCCTGCTCAACAAGGCGGTGGAGCCGGGGGCGCTCGACGCCGCGGTCGACGAGGTGACGTCCACCCTCGCCGCGAAGAGCCCGATCGCGGTGCGGCTCGGTCTGGAGGCGTTCGCGGCGCAGGACGACCTCGATCTCGAGTCGGCGCTGCCGCTCCTGCGCGAGCGGCTCGCCGGCTGCCTCGCGACGGACGACGCGCGCGAGGGGCTCATGGCCTTCCTGGAGAAGCGGCAGCCCCGGTGGTCGGGCAGGTAGGCGCGCCGGGCGCGTGAGAGCTTTGCGGGGGACGGGAGGGCGTCGCAGTCCGCGGCGCTCGCTGGCTCTCGGTTGAGGCGGCCCCGCTCTCCGGCGCGCGCCACGAAGGCGAGGCGCGCGCCGGAGAGCGGGGCCGCAGGATGAGGTGGCCCGTGAACATGCGTGAGCTCGTGAAGGACCTCGAGGCCCGCCGGGAGCAGGTGCGGCGGATGGGCGGCGAGGAGCGGGTGGCGAAGCAGCACGCCCGCGGGAAGATGACGGCGCGGGAGCGGCTCGCCGCGTTCTTCGACGACGGCGTGCACTTCGAGGTCGGGATGCACGGCACGCAGATGGGGATCGCGGCCGGCGCGGACGGGAGGGACCGGCCGCCGGCCGACGCGGTCGTGTGCGGGTTCGGCAAGGTCGACGGCCGGATGGTGTGCGCGGCGGCGTACGACTTCACCGTGAAGGGCGGCAGCATCGGGCACACGGGCGAGGAGAAGGTGACCCGGCTGCGGCAGATGGCGCTCCGCGGCCGCTGGCCGATGGTGTGGTTCATCGACTCGGGCGGGGCGCGCATCGATCCCGGCTCGATGCACCCGGACAGCATCTCGCTGTTCGCCGGCACGGGGCACCTGTTCCGCGAGCAGGTGCACATGAGCGGCGTGGTGCCGCAGGTGGCCGCCATGGTGGGGCCAGGCGCCGCGGGCACGGCGTACATCCCGGGGCTCGCGGACTTCGTGCCGATGGTCAAGGACATCGGCTCGATGGCGCTCGGCGGCCCGGCGCTCGTGCGCGCGATGACCGGCGAGGACATCTCGGAGCAGGAGCTCGGCGGCAGCAAGGTGCACGCGACGAAGAGCGGCGTCGGCGACGCGGAGGTCGCGAGCGACGCCGAGTGCGTCGCCGCGGTGAAGCGGTACCTCTCGTTCTTCCCGTCGAGCTGCGACGAGGAGCCGCCGCGCCTGCCGGTCACCGATCCGATCGAGCGGCGGGAGGAGTCGCTGCTCGACCTGTTGCCCGAGAGCCCGCGGCGCGCTTACGACATGCTGAAGCTGATCGACGCGATCGTCGATCACGGCGAGCGGCTCGACCTGAAGCCGCGGTGGGCGCGCTCGATCATCACCTGCCTCTCGCGCATCGGCGGCCAGCCGGTCGGCATCGTGGCGAACCAGCCGACCCAGATGGGCGGCATCCTCGACGTGGACGCCGCGGACAAGGCCGCGCGCTTCATGCAGATCTGCGACGCGTTCAACATCCCGCTCGTGTTCCTGCAGGACGTGCCGGGCTTCATGATCGGCTCGAAGGTCGAGCACGAGGGGATCATCCGCCACGGGGCGAAGATGCTGCACGTGATGGCCGCGGCCACCGTGCCGAAGATCACGGTGGTCGTGCGCAAGGCGTACGGCGCCGGCTATTACGTGATGTGCGGGCGCGCGTACGAGCCGGACCTCATCGTCGGCTGGCCGACCGCGGAGATCAGCGTGATGGGGCCGGAGGGGATGCTCGGGATCGCGGCGAAGAAGATGTTCGGGGACACGCCGCCGCCCGCCGAGGTGAAGCAGGGGATTGTCGAGGCGATCCAGAAGAACATCGACGTGATGAAGGTCGCCGGGTGGGGGCTCATCGACGACGTGATCGATCCGCGGGACACGCGCAGGGTGATCGCGTGGGGGCTCGAGCTCGCGCGGAAGAAGCGGGTGGAGCGGCCGGAGAAGAAGCGGGGGATCCTCCCCGTCTAGCGCGTGGCGCGGGCGCGGCGGGGACGGAGAGCCGGAGGAGAGAGAAGACCGCCAGGGCACCGAGAGGGAAGGATAACCTTGTAGTTTGGCACCGCGCCGACGCGCAGGCCAGACTTTTCAGGGATCACTCGTTCTCGTCATGGTCATTCTTCCTCGTTCATCGTTCCGTTTGGCGCCTGGCCCTCATCGGACTCCGGCGGCTTCGGCGTCGGCACGGGCCGCGGCGCGGCCGTGTAGAACGGCTCCGGCGCGCTCTTCACGCGGAGGAGCGTCGAGTTCTGGGCGGGGACGATGGCGGTATATGCGTCCAGGCCGAGCCGGGTGCCCGGCTCGTTCGCATGCAGCGTGGCCGTGACCCGGTAGAGGCCCTCGCGGGCGAACGTGTTGTTGGGGCAGACCTCCCGCAGGAGGAGCGAGAGGTCGACCGACGCGCCGGGCTTCAGTGTTCTGAACAGGTCGCGCGGGATCGCCCCCGTCGGCGGGGACGCCGCGCACACGGTCGTGCCGTTCGGGCCGGCGACGTAGAACTGGAGCATCCGCGGCCGGACGGCCACGGTCATGGGGCGCTTGCCGGCGTTCCTCGCGCTGACCCGGACGACGATCGAGCGAGGGCTCGCCGCGTCGGACCAGGGCTCGCTCGTGAGCTCCAGGCGAGGCGCGTTGGCGTCCACGATCAGCCCGCCCGGCGAGCCGGCGCCGTGGTCTCTGGGTGACGGTGCCCGCGGTGCAGCGGCCTCGCCGGCTGGCCTGTCCGCGGAGACTTGAGCGGTCTTGTCGCCCGCGGGCCGAGCGGTCTTGTCGGCCTCGGGTCGAGCCGCCGCGTCGGCCGACGGCTGTGCCTGCTCGCCTGCCGGAGAGGGCGGTTCGACGCCGTCCGGGTCGCCCGCGGCGGCTTCCTTGGGGGGCAGATCGTAGCTCAGCACGACGGTGGGCGCGGCGAGCCCGGTCGCCGGGGCGAACGCCGGCGGATCGTCGGTCGACTCGACGGCGAACGGCGGCGAGGGCGCCTTTCTCGACCACTTGGGCGGCGGGCCCCAGCCGTACCACGCCCTCACCACCGAGCCGCCGGCGAGCGCAGCTGCGTCCTTGCCGAAGCAGAGCAGGCGCGGATCGAAATGCTCCATGTACGACTGGCCGGGCGCGAGCAGGAGCGCGCGCCGCTCCGGAAAGCCGCTCGGCTTGAGCCCCGCGGGGGCGGCGCAGCGGACCGTCTTCTTCGTGCGCTTGTTCAGCGTGTCGATCTCGAAGCGCAGCAGCCGCACGTCCGCCGGGATGCGCATGGGGCGCTCCCCGTCGTTGTCGAGCCGCAGCGTCCACGGCCCCCGAGGAGACGGCGCGATGAGCCAGACGCGCGCCGGCGCCGGCGGCAGGGGCGGGGGCTCGGGCGCCTTCTTCTTCGCGCCCGCCCTGGGCGCGGCGGCCTTGGCCCTGCCAGCCGGCGCGGCGGCGTCGGCCTTCGGGCTCCCTGCCGGCACGGCGGAGCTCGGCTTCTCTCCCGGCTGCGCGGGACCCGACTTCTCTTCCGCAAACGCAGGGCTCGACGCGAGCCCCAGAACGGCCACGGCGGCCGACGCGGCCGACGCGGCCGATGCGAACAGACAGGCGATCCGGGCGAGACGTGTGCGCATGGAGGATCCGTTCGGGAGCGAACGCTTCCGCTTTCTTTCTGGGGGCGTCAACCTTAGCGTGGCCAGCGCGCCTGGCCTCCCTCGGAGGGCCGGGCCGCTGTCTCCCATCGCTCGAAGCGTGGTCATGCGCGGTCTGTACGCCATCGTCGACACCGACTCGCTCGCGCCTCGCGGGCTCGATCCGGCGGCGTTCGCCGAGGCCGTCCTCGACGCGCGTCCCGCGGCCCTCCAGCTCCGCGACAAGCGGGGCGGGGCGGCAGGCACGCTCTCGCTCCTCCGCGCGATCCGGCCGCTCGCGGCGCGCGCGGGCGTGCCGCTGTTCGCGAACGACCGGGCGGATCTCGCGGTGCTGGCGCGCTGCGATGGGGTGCACGTCGGCCAGGACGATCTCCCGGTGCCCGCGGTGCACGCGCTCGCGCAGCGCGCCGGTGTCGCCCTGCGCGTCGGGCTCTCCACGCACACGCGCGCGCAGCTCGAGGCCGCGCTGCAGGGGCCGCCCGAGCACCTCGATTACGTCGCGATCGGACCCATCTTCACGACCTCGAGCAAGGAGCGCCCGGACGCCGTTGTCGGTCTCGAGGGGCTCGCGTCGCTGCGCGCGATCGTCGAGCGGGCGCGGCCGGGGCTGCCGGTCGTGGCCATCGGCGGGATCTCGCTGGAGAGGGCGCGCGACGTGGGCCCGCTCTGCTCCGCCGCGGCGATCATCGCCGCGCTGCTGCCGGAGCAGGGCGCGCCGACGTCGCGCGCGCTCGACGAGGTGAGCGCGCGGGCGCGGGCGCTCAAGGAGGCCCTCGCGCCGGCGGCGCCGCCCGGAGGGGGCGCGCGATGAGCCTCACGCTGCTCGCGGCGGCCGCCGCGGCGGTGGCCGTGACCGTGGGCTACATGGCGGCGCGCCGCGAGCGGGAGGCGTCGGGAGAGGACGGCGGCGAGAACGAGCGCGCCGCGCCGGCGGCGTCCCCCGAGGGCGCGCCGTGGGACGAGCTGCCGTTCGCGCTCGGCGACGTGGTCCTGGCCGGAATCGAGGAGCGCTGGCTCTCGGGCGCGATCGTGGCGCGCGAGCGGGGCGAGATCGTCGCCGCGGTGTTCCTCGCGCCCGAGGGCGCGGCGCAGGGGGCGGTGGCGGCCTTCCCCGCGCCGCGGCGCGAGATCCTGTGGCTCGCGCCCGCGGCCGTCGACTCGCCGGAGGAGCCGCCGGCGACGCTCGAGATCGCGGGCATGACCCTGCGGCGGCGGGCGCGGCTGCCGGCGGCGCTGGAGCGCCTGGGGCAGGGCGCGCCCTCGCTGGGCCACGCGGGGATCATCGCCCTGTACGAGGGCGGCGGGCACGACGCGGCCGTGGTGATCGCGAGCGAGGGGCGCATCCACGCCTGGGCCGGACGGCGCATCGAGGACGGCGGGTACGAGCGGCTGGGCGGCGGCGGCGAGGGCTGACGCGGGCCTGCCCCGCGGGGGATCGCTGCGTCCCTCAGCCGATGACGCTGCGCAGCTCCGCGATCAGCGAGGCCATCGCCAGGCTCGGCGAGGCGTTGCGCTCGAGCTGCGCCACGGCGCGGGAGACCGCCGCGTAGCGCCTGGCCGAGACGACGGCGCGGCGCGGATCGGCCGCGACCGTGGCGCGGGCCTCGCGGGCGAGCGCCGCGTTGAGCGCGCGGAGGTCGTCCTTGAGGGCGCCCTTGTCGCGATCCACCGACTCCGCGAACGCGACGGCGGGACCGAGGTCCCGGGCGGCCGCGGCCGCGAGGGCGCTCTTCACGAAGGCGTCGCGCGCGGCGGTCTGCTCCTCGTCCGCGAGCTCGAGCGCCGTGGAGGCGCTGCCCGCGGCGAGCTCCACGGCGAGGTCGTGGCGCTCCTCGGGCACGCCGTGATCGCGGAGGATGCCGCGGACGATCGGCTCGGAGAGCGGGGCGAAGCGCACGGGCAGGGTGCGCGAGCGGATCGTGTTGAGCAGGCGATCGCCGCGCGAGGTCAGCAGGACGAAGTGGGTGCCGGGCCGCGGCTCCTCGAGCGTCTTGAGGAACGCGTTCGCGGCGCCGACGCTGAGGTCCTCGGCGTCGCGGACGATGAACACCCGCGCGCGCCCCTCGTGCGGCGTGTAGGCGGCGTGCGCGAGCACGATGGCGCGGACCTGGTCGACCGAGATCTCGGTCAGCTCGTCGCGGCTCCGGCCGATGACGGCGGCGGGGTAGAAGTTCTTCGCCACGATCTGCACGTCGGGGTGCAGCGGCGACGCGGGGCGCCCCGCGGCGCGCGCGGCCGCGCGCCGGCACGCGTCGCAGCGGCCGCAGCCGAGCGGGTCGCCCCCGGTGCAGACGAGCGCCTGCGAGAGCGCGACGGCCGCGAGCTCCTTGCCGACGCCGGGCGGGCCCTCGAAGCGGTAGGCGTGGTGCACGCGACCCGCCTCGAGCGCGCGCACGAGCGTGCCGACCGCGGTGTCCTGGCCAAGGATGTGGGAGAACGGCACGGCCCGCTATCTAGCACGACCGGGGCGCGACCAGATCCCGGCTCGCGCGAGAGGCCGCCCGGCGTCCGCCCGCGCCGCGATCGTGCCGCTCCTCATTGCGAGCGGCGGTGATAGCTTGCCGCGCATGCGCGTCCTCGTGCTCGGCGGCACTCGATTCATGGGTCATTTCCTTGTCTATCGCCTGCTCGCGGCGGGCCACCAGATCACCCTCCTGAACCGCGGCGCGACGCCCGACCTGTTCGGCGATCGCGTCGCGCGGATCCGCTGCGACCGGGCGGCCGGCGATCTCGCGCAGGCGCTCGGAGGCCGCGAGTTCGACGTCGCGGTGGACTTCACCGCGTACACGGCCGCGGACGGCCGCGCGGCGGCTGTGGCGCTCGGCGGCGGGCGCGTCGGCCACTACGTGATGATCAGCACCGGCTCGGTGTACCTCGTCCGCGAGGGGTGCCCGCGGCCGTCGCGCGAGCGCGACTACGACGGCCCGCTGCTCAAGGAGCCCGCGGGCGAGGAAGATCGCGCGGCGTGGGCCTACGGCATGGGCAAGCGCGGCGCCGAGGAGGTGCTCGCGGCCGCCTGGCGGGACGATGGCTTCCCCGCGACCGTGCTGCGCCTCCCGATGGTGAACGGCGAGCGCGACCCCTACCGCCGCCTCGAGCGCTACATCGCGCGCGTGCTCGACGGCGGCCCGCTGCTCGTCCCGGACGGCGGCAGGAACCCCGTGCGGCACGTGTACAGCGGCGACGTCGTGAGGGCGATCGCGAAGCTGCTCCTCGTGCCGTCGACCTTCGGCGAGGCGTACAACCTCTGCATGGAGGAGACGCCGACGCTCTCGGAGCTGCTCGCGCTCGTCGCCGAGCTGCTCGGCGCGCCGGCGCGCCTCGCGCCCATCTCGTCGGCCGCGCTCCGGGCCCGCGGCATCGACCCGGTCGCGATGTCGCCGTTCAGCGACCGCTGGATGTCGGAGCTGGATCCCGCGAAGGCCAGGGCGGAGCTCGGCTTCCAGCACACGCCGCTCCGGCGCTGGCTGGAGACCGTGATCACGTCGCGGCTCGCGAACCCGCCGTCCGAGCCGCCGCCGGGCTACGAGCGGCGCGCAGAGGAGATGTCGCTCGCCGCCGGGACGGGGGCGGGGAACGCCGGCGCAACGTGAGATAAGAGGTAAGCTGAGCCCGTGAAAGGCGGGAGGGCCGGGAGGTCGTGCGCCGCCCGCGCGCCTCGCCGTGAAACCTCCGAAGGACTGGAGAGCTCGCGATGCAGGATGTAGAGCCCGGGCGGGTCTTGGCGGCCATCGACGCCTTCCTGAGCACGCCGCTCGACGCGGCGCTGTCGCGGCATCGCGAGGTCGATCCGTCGGCCGGCGCGCTCTCGCTGTTCCACGAGGTCGCCGCGACCGTCCCTGCGTATCGCCGATTCCTCGACGAGCACGGCGTGGATCCGGCGGCTGTCCGGACCCCCGCGGATTTCGCGGCGCTCCCGGTGATCACGAAGCAGAACTACGTGCTCCGGCATCCGATCGCGGACCTGTGCCGGGGCGGGCGCGTCGAGTCCTGCGACATGGTCGCCGTCTCGTCGGGCTCGACGGGCAAGCCGACGTTCTGGCCGCGATCTGTCACGGACGAGCTCCCGGTCGCCCGGCGCTTCGAGCAGGTGTTTCACGACAGCTTCCGGGCCGACGCGCGCCGCACGCTCGCGGTCGTGTGCTTCGCGCTCGGCTCGTGGGTCGGCGGGATGTACACCGCCGCGTGCTGCCGTCACCTGGCGGCGAAGGGGTATCCGATCACGGTCATCACGCCGGGCAACAACAAGGACGAGATCTTCCGTGTCGTCCTGGATCTGGGGCCGGCGTTCGACCAGGTGGTCCTGCTCGGATATCCGCCCTTCCTGAAGGACGTGATCGACACGGGGCGGGCGCGCGGGATCGACTGGGCGCCTCTCCGGATCAAGCTCGTGACGGCCGGCGAGGTGTTCAGCGAAGAGTGGCGGAGCCTGGTCGGCGAGCGCGTCGGGTCGACGTCGCCCTGCTACGATTCGGCGTCGCTGTACGGGACGGCGGACGCGGGCGTGCTGGGCAACGAGACGCCGCTCAGCATCGCGATCCGCAGGTTCCTCGCCGGGAGGCCGGACGCCGCGCGCGCCCTCTTCGGTCAGGACCGGCTCCCCACGCTCGTGCAGTACGACCCCGCGGCGCGGTTCTTCGAGCAGCGCGAGGGGATGCTCCTCTTCTCGGGCGAGAACGGCGTCCCGCTCGTCCGTTATGCGATCCTCGACAGCGGGGGCATCCATTCGCACGCGGACATGATGGCGGCGCTCTCCGGCTTCGGCTTCGATCCGCGGCGCGAGCTCGACGGGGAGCGCGGCGCCCGGGAGCTGCCGTTCGTCTATGTGTTCGGGCGCTCGGATTTCACGGTGTCGTACTTCGGGGCGAACATCTATCCGGAGAACGTGGTCGTGGGCATCGAGCAGCCCGGCGTGAAGGAGTGGGTGACAGGGAAGTTCGTGCTGGAGGTCCGCGAGGGCGCGGACAGGGACGCGTCCCTCTCGGTGGTTGTCGAGCTCGCGCCGGGGGAGGCGGAGAGCGACGCGCGGCGCGAGGCAGCGGCGCGGTCGATCGAGGAGCACCTCGCGCGGCTGAACAGCGAGTTCAGGAGCTATGTGCCGGCGGGGAAGCGCGCGCCGCGGGTGACGCTGAGGGCGGCGGGAGATCCGGAGTACTTCCCGCTCGGGGTGAAGCACCGGTACACGCGCAAGTCCGGGGGGTGAGGGCGGCCGAGATCCACGAACTCCTCGCGCGACAGGTCCGGGCCGGCGTGGAAGACGCGCCATCGCGGCGCGGCGCGACGCCTCGGCCCGTCCCCCCGCGAGGCGGCCGGGGGAGCGAAGCGACGCGGGCGCACTCGCTTGCTGCTCCTGCTGGTAGAAGGGTCGCCCAGACCATGCTCGATCCCTCCCCCCCGCTCCTCGTCCTCGGCTGCGGCTTCACCGGCGCGGTGGTCGCCGGCCTGCAGCGGGCGTCCGGCGGCCGCGTCGTCGCGACGACGCGCTCCGCCGAGCGCGCCGCCGAGCTCGCGCAGGCCGGCATCGACGTGCGCGTCCTGCCGGCGCTCACCGCCGAGGCCGTCGACCGGCTCGTGGCGGACGGCGCGGACGTGCTCGTCGCCTTCCCACCCGACGGCGCAACCGACGCCGCGATCGCGCCGTCGCTCCGCCGCGCGCGCGCGATCGCGTACGTGTCGTCGACCGCCGTGTACGGCGACGCTTCGGGGCGCATCGACGAGGCGACGCCCACGTCGGCCGACGGCCCGCGCGCCGCGGCGCGCCTCGCGGCCGAGGCCGTGTACCGCGAGCGCGGCGCCGTCGTGCTGCGCGCCGCGGGCATCTACGGCCCCGGCCGCGGCCTGCACCAGCGGCTGCTGCGCGGCGACTTCCGCATGACCGGCGAGGGCGATCAGCAGGGCAGGAACGTCGTCTCGCGCATCCACGTCGAGGACCTCGTGCGCCTCGCGCTCGCGGCCCTCGCGGGCGCCGCCCCCGGCGAGGCCTTCCTTGTCGCGGACGACGCGCCCGTGCCGCAGATCGAGGTCGTCCGCTGGCTCTGCGCGCGGCTCGGCCTGGGGCTGCCGGCCGGCGCGCCGCGGGAGGATCTTCACGAGACGCTCCGCCACGACCGCGCCGTGGACAACGCGAAGATCAAGCGCGCCCTCGGCATGACGCTGCTCTACCCGAGCTACCGCGAGGGGTTCGAGGCGTGCCTGGCCGTCGAGGCCGCGGCGCCGGCCCTCGCCGCGGCCGCTCCTCGGCGTCGCGGGTGAATCGCGAGATCCGGGCCAGCGCACGTGCCAACATCAGGCGTCGAACGGCGCGAGGGGCACGAGGGCCCTCGGTGCCGGTGAAGGAGCATTGCATGAAGCTTGGGTATTGGACGTTGCTTGTACTGGCGGTTGCCGCGGTGGGCGCGGGCTGCGGGGACGACGAGGGCGGGAGCGGCGGCGCTGGGCCGGGAGGCTCGGGCGGAGCGGGCGCCGGCGGGGGAGGCTCGGGCGGGGCGGGCACCGGCGGGGCCGGCGGCACGAGCGACGGCGGGGCCGGCGGGCAGACCCCGATGCCGCCTTGCGAGCCGTCCGACCCCACGCTGGCCGGCCGCGACGCGGACGAGCTGTATGCGGCAGACGAGATCCCGCGCTTCGACTTCCACCTTCCGGAGGAGCGCTGGGCCGAGCTCAAGGAGAACGCCCGCGACGAGGAGTACGTGGAGGCCGAGGCCTGCTATAAGGGCAAGAGCCTGGGCGTCGTCGGCCTGCGCTTCAAGGGCGGTTATGGCACCCTGGCGATGTGCTTCGACGCCGAGGGAAACCTCACCTGCCCGAAGCTCAGCATGAAGGTGAAGTTCGACGAGTACGTCGACGGCCAGCGGTTCTACGCGCAAAAGCGCCTGAACTTCCATTCGATGATCTGGGACCCCACCCGGCTCCACGAGCGGATCGCCTACGGCCTGTACCGGGAGATGGGCGTCGCTGCCCCGAGGAGCGCGTGGGCCACGCTGCACGTGAACGGCGAGTCGCAGGGGCTCTTCTCGATGGTCGAGGAGGTGGACGGCCGCTTCCTGGAGAGCCACTTTCCCGAGGGGCCGGACGGCGATCTCTACAAGGAAGCGTGGCCGGCCACGGGCGACGCGAGCTACTACGCGGAGCGGATCGAGACGAACGAGGACGAGGCCACGCACGAGCGCTTCGTCGCGTTCTCGACCGCCCTCTCGTCCGCCGAGGGCGACGAGCGCCTCGCCGCGCTGTCGCAGTGGACGGACGTCGAGCAGCTGCAGCGCTACATGGCCGTCGACGAGGCGATCGTGAACTGGGACGGGGTCACGACCTTCTACGTCGACAGCGCGGGTGGCGCCAACAACCACAACTTCTTCATCTACGACGAGCCCTCCTCGGGCAAGTTCCACCTGATTCCGTGGGATCTCGACCAGACCCTCGGCGCCAGCACCTACTTTGGCCATGTGCCCCGCTGGACCGAGACGCCGGCGACCTGCCCCACCGTGCTCCCGGTGTTCATGGGCGCCGAGCGGGTGCGGGTGCCGGGCTGCGACGCGCTGTTCGGCGCCTTGAGCCAGGACGCGGCGGGCTATCAGGCCGCGCTCCAGGCGCTGCTCGACGGGCCGTTCAGCGAGGGGCGGCTCGAAGAGCAGGTGGAGAAGTACGCGGCGCTGATCCGCGCTGCCGTCGAGGAGGACCCGCTCGGACCCGGCCTCGCTGCGTGGGAGCTGGCCGTCGAGCGCCTCGAGGACGAGGTGCCGATCCTGCGCGAGCGCCTGGGCCGGTTCGCCAGCAACACGCCCCTCCTGCCCTTCTCGTTCACCGCGGCGGGGATCAACGACTTCGAGGCCGCGGACACGCTCGAGCTGTACGTCGGGACGCTGCTCGCCACCAACAGCGCGTCCGGCGCCGTGCAGAGCCTCACGCAGGACGCGCCGCTGAACGGCGCGCAGAGCCTGCTCCTGAGCTTCGATTTCCGCGACGAGGCGTACGCCTGGGGGCAGTATGTGTACTTCACGGCGCCCGTCGCCGAGGGCTCGGTCGACGTGACGCCGCTCGAGGGCGTCCGCTTCTGGGCGCGCGCCGACGCGGCGCGCTGGCTGCGCGTCGACGTCGAGAGCCCCGCGCAGAGCAACGGGATCGCCGGCGTCCGCCACGGCTGGGACGTGCGGCTCGGCGCCGAGCCGACGCTCATCGAGCTCAGGTTCGCCGACATCGCGCTCCCCGGCTGGGCCATCGACCAGGGGCTCGACCCCGGCGACGACGTGAACGACGTGCTCGCGTCGATCATCGGCCTCGCCTTCAGCCCGGAGATGAGCGGCGTCGGCGCGAGCGGCTTCCTCGGCCGGGGCAAGGTCGACTCGGGCGCCGTCGTGATCGACGACGTCGAGATCTTCGGCGCGACGTCCGGCGCCCCGTGATCGCCTGACGCCGCGGCCCGCCCGATCTCTCCGCGCGCTCTCCGGCGCGCGCCCTTGTGGTCCTTCAGCTCATCTCACCACCGCCGGCCGCGCGGCGCCGCCCGCGGGCCGGCCGGCGGCGTACCCCGCGGCGGAACCCGAGGCCGGCGGCGAGGAGCAAGGCGGCGACCCCGCCCGCAGAGGGCGTGTCGGCGCCGAGGCGGCAGCCGCAGCCCGATGACTCGCCGCTCCCCGAAGCGCCGGCGCCCGAGCCGGTGGACGGCGCCCCGCCCGAGCCGGAAGCGGCGTCGCCCGCGCCGGACGACGAGATGGGGTCGAGCCCCGCGCCGACCGACGACGTGGCGGTGGGCGGCGGCGGCTCGTGGACGCACGTGCCCGCCTCGCACCGCTCGCCCGCGGGGCACACGACCCCCTCGCAGACCTCGACGCACGCGCCCTCCCGGCAATAGGTGCCGGCCTCGCACGTGACGCCGGCGCACGCCGCCTCGACGCATCGCCCGCCCTCCATGTCGCAGCGCTCGTTCGTCGGGCACCCGCGGCAGTTGCACTGGAGCACGCACACGCCCCCTTCGCACACCTGGCCGGAGTTGCACACGACGTCCTGGCACGGGTCGATGCAGCGCCCGGCGCGACAGATCTGGTCGTGCGGGCACACCACACCGTCGCACGGAGCGCGGCACTCGCCCCCCTGACACACCTCGCCCACCTCGCACGCCACGTCGACGCAGGCCTCCTCGACGCACAGGCCCTCGCGGCACACGAACCCCGACTCGCACGGGAACTCCGCAGACTCGCAGTGGTTCACGCAGCGGCCGCGGTTGCACACCTGGTCCTCCGGACAGGGCGCCTCCTCGTCGATGACGTCATCGCAATCGTTGTCGACGCCGTCGCACTGCTCGGCCTGGCTGCCGGGCAGGACGAAGGGAGTGCAGATCACCTGTCCCTGCGCGTCGCAGTCGGAGATCCCGAGGCGGCACGCGCCTATGTTCTCGTCGACCTCGCACGGCTGGCCGGCCTCGGGGCACGTGATGCCGGAGAAGCGGAACAGGAAGTCCTCGTAGTCGAGATCGTTGCCGTTCACCCCTGCCGCGCCGGCCGCGTTCAGGAAGTCGAGATCCTCGAAGCCCAGGTAAAACGTGTTGAGGAGCTCGTTCGACCTGTAGATGAGATCCGAGTACCACGGGCCCGGGGTCGCGCACGCCGTACACTCCACGTTGAACCGGTGCTCGGTGTAATGGTACTGCGTGGCATTCTCGTTGCCGGTGCCGTTCGGGTTGGGGATCAGCACGAACCCGATGAGTCCGCCGGCGTACGCGGGGCTCTCCCGGATCGAGACCGCCGTCAGCTCGCGCATCGCGGCGGGCGGCAGAGAGCCCGAGAAGGGAAAGAGGATCTGGATATCGCTGTCCGGCGCCGCCGTGTTGAGGTTGGCTCCGGTGTCCACAGAAACGTACAGCGGCGGGTCGTCGCTCGCGCGGCTGTCGTCGACGTTGTACCAGCCGACGGCGAAGTTGGCGCCGCCTCCCTTGGCGATGTACTTGCCGCTGAACTCGCAGAGCGGCGAGAACACCTGCGGCTCCACCGCGGCGTCGGCCACGACGTCGATCCTCTCGTCGATGTCGTCATTGTCCGCCGACCCGTTGACCAGGCCGCTCAGTCGTCCAGGGCTCGCAGGCACGACGGTGCCGTTCGGTTGCACGACGTCGGCGCGCGCCGTCCCGCCCGCGCCGAGCGCCGCCAAGAGGGCCACACACCACGCAAGAGCAGACGGTTTGCTGAAGGTCGACCAGCGCATCGGGCTTCCTCTCCTGAAAGGACGCGTGAGTCCGAAACGACAAGTGGACTCCAACTTCGCTCGCTTGTCCAGGCGGACCGCGCTCGCTCGGATCAACGATCGAGCGACGTGGACGGCCATCCAACGCAAGATGACACGATCCGCCTGCGCGCCTCCCTCACCATGAGCTTACGACACCCACCGAGCTCCTCGGTGCCCGACACGTCGCCTGCTGGGGGTCGATGCTCGAGCTCGTGCGTGATCTTGGGGCAACGTGCTCCGGCCCGATCGGACCCGCGATCCGCCGCGCGCCGCCGGCGGCGCGCGATCGACACGGGAGCATGATCGGGCAGCGGCGCCGCGGTCGCCGTCAGCGACGGGAAAACCGCGGTCGATCTGCGAGAGCCTCCGGTTCGCTCGCTCGAAGAGCGGGCGCCGGCCGGATGGTCAAAATCAAGCCGAGTCCGCTCAGCATTCCGAGGACCGCCATGCCAACCACGGCCTCGACGCCGAGATCGTCGAAGAAGCGCCCGGCGCCGAACGCAACGATGACGATACCGAGGTTGAGAAAGCTCGCGTTCAGGGCGGTGATGGTGCCCCGGGCGTGGCGTGAGCTCTGCCCCAGGCCGGCGTGATGGACAGGGCCCGCAATGCCGTACCCCAGCGCCCAGACCACCCCCGCGAGCGCGGCCATCGGCAACGAGAGCGGCGGGAGCACGCCGACCACCAGACATCCGACGAGCGTCGCGACGATGCCGCCGACGACGACCCGCGAGCGCGAGCCGGCGAGCCTCTCGGTTCGGCCGATCAAGGAGTTCCCTACCACCGTCGCAAGTCCAAACGCGCCGACCAGGATGCCTGTGGCCTCGGTCTGCAGGTGGAAGCGACGACGCAAGATCTCGGCCAGGACGGTGGTGACGCCGATCGACAGACCCAGCCACAGAAAGCTCGCCGCGAGCCGTCGCCGGACGCTGTAGATGGCGAGCGCCTCTCGGAACGTCCTCCAGAACCCGAGGTTCCTTGCGACAGCGCGCCGGACAGGCATCCGCCCTACCAGGACGGCGGCCACGAGCGCCGCGGCTGCGACGAGGAGATACGCCGCTCGCCAGTCGAACCGTGCGGCGAGCAGGGCGCTGACGACCGGCATGACGACGAAGCTGAGCGTCAACCCCATGAAGACGCGGCCCGTGGCCGCCGGCTGCGCCTCCTCCTCGATATCGTCGTTGATGATGGCCAGCGCGTTCGGCTGGACCGCCGCGGCGCAGAGGCCCCCGAAGGTGCCAGCCGCGACCGCGTACGTGAAGGAGGACGCCAGGGCGATGAACGCTGCTGCAGCGCTGAACCCGACGAGCCCGGGGAGCAGCAGCGCCTTGCGCCCGAACCGATCGGACAGGGGGCCAAGAAATGGCGCGAGGGAGGCATAAACGAGGGCATAGCTCGCCGGCAACCAGGCAATCCGCGCAGCAGGCACACCGAAATGAGCGCCCATGGCCGTCATCATCGGCCCCGCGATCACCTCCGCCGTCCCGATGAGAAACATGACCAGCATCAGCGGGAAAAGCCGCCGGGTTGGCACATGAGGCACCGCGCGACGAGCGGGGGGATGGCTATCTTGAATTGTCACCCAGTGATTACCTGCGTTGCCGGCGACGGCTTCGCGTCGCCGTCGGGGCCCAGCGTTCGGCGGCCTGTCGCCTCGGTCAGAAAAAGTGAACCTCGAGCTTCAGTTCATCGATATAAGACCAGTTCATGGTGCCGTGAAGAGAAAACTCTTCTGGGGCAAAAATCCGCTCGTCGTTCGGTTCTTCCTCGTAGGTGAGCCCGTTGCAGATGTACCGTTCCAGGTAGTCGTAATCGGTTGGTACGATGGCATCTTTCCCGTGCGCCGTCACGTCGAGGATATAGTTGACATCGCCCGCCTGGTAGATGCTCACCACCGGGGCTAGGTGCGCCATGTCGAGGTGCTTCAGAAACTCGATGCCGAAGTTGTTGGCGCCGACTTCGAAGTCGATCCTGTCTTTTCGCATCTGGTCGGTGACCACGCGAGGCTCTTCGCCCAGGTTATTGTAGAGGTGAAGGTTGGGGGAGTCTTTCCCTGCCTTGTCGTAGATGTACTCGTACCTGGTGTTCTTCACCTTCTTGGCGTTGGAGATGAAGTAGTAGTGCCCCAGGCTATGCAAGATCATGAACGTCTTGGAAGAGAGCGAGATCCCTTCCCGGAACGTGAATGTCTTGTGCTTGATGATGGCTTTGATGTTGTTCGGGTGGGATTCGACCATGTTGTATTCCAGGTCGAACATCTCTGTGGTCTGCTGGACCAGCCTCTCATAGTCGCCCGGGCTGACCATCTCCAGGACGCTCTTGATCTTGTCTTTCTTTGAAGCGACGCTGGGCTTCATCCTTGCTGACGTGCTTTCTTGCGTTTCCATACGATCCTCTCTTGATTTGCCTTGAAAATGAAGTGACAGAAGATTGTCGCCGGGTCGCGAGATCCGCTCTGACGCCGGGAGCGGCCCGCCGTCTCGCACGCCGCGCTACTTCGCGTCGCCGCTCGAGGCGGCGACGCCGTCCAACAGCGAAGGGAGGGCATGGCCCATTCGAAGGCGCTTCGTCTCCAGGTAGGGCGCCGAGAATGGATTGGCCGGAATGAGCGCTGGTGCGCGCGAGGCGACGCGCACGCCGAGCGCCAGGAGCGCGTTCACCTTGTCGGGGTTGTTCGTCAGGAGCCGGATCGACTCGATGCCCAGGTACTCGATCATCGCGGCCGCAGGCTCATAGCCGCGGGCGTCGTCGGGCAGCCCGAGGAGGCGGTTCGCGTCGACTGTGTCGTGCCCGATCGATTGCAGCTCGTAGGCGCGGATCTTGTTTGCCAGGCCGATCCCGCGCCCCTCTTGCCTGAGGTAGAGCACTACGCCGAGGCCGTGCCGCCCGACCTCGGTCTGCGCCGCATCGAGCTGCTCGCGGCAATCGCATTTCAACGAGCTGAACACCTCGCTCGTGAGGCACTCGGAATGGACACGAAGGGTGACCCCAGATTTCCCTTGAACTTCACCCATGACCAGGGCGACGTGATCGGGGGAAAGCCCGTGCTCGGGATTGGTCGGGCTGAGCCAATGAAATACCAGCATCTGAAAGACTCCATGCTTCGTGGGAACAGGAGCCTGGGCGCGTATCTTGAGCTGAGGCCGGATCGCCGTCTTGGGGACGTGCATCTCGCTCTCCTTTCGAACATGTTCAGCCCTCTGAACAAGCGACGATTGCCGCGAGCGGTGACCTCGCCGTTCGGGAGGATGCAGGCATGTCGCTTCGAGGTGCTGTATCGTAGCGTACGTGTCGAACAAACTCAAGAACGCATTTGCGGTCTCCATTCGATTTTTGTCACGGTCGATATGCGCTCGCGAAGCGTGAGATCTCGAACCAGGACCTCCGGCGCGCTGCGGACGGGTTCGATGAAAGAAAGCCAATCTGGGTGAATTGATCTCCCGGGCTTGATGGAGGAGAAAATTCGCGACGTGTTATTCCTCGAGGTACCGATCGCAATCGAAGGCGCCGGTGCATGGTCTACGGCCGCGCGCCCTCCTGCGTCGGCCCGTCAGCGGGGGAATGTCACCACCCGGTGGCCCCCTCCGGCGGGCCGGCGCCGCGCGGCCCGTCAGCCGAACATCTCGATCGCCGCGCCGGTCACGGCCTCCGGTGCGTCGAGCGCGGCATACACGATGAGCCGCGCCACGTCGTCCGCGCTCATCTGCGGAGGGAATCCGCTGCCGACGAGCATGTCGGTGTCCACCGAGCCCGGGAGCACGGCGATCGACTGGAGCCCCGTCCCGCGCAGCTCCTCGGCGAGGCTCTTCGAGAGGCTGACGAGGCCGGATTTCGACGCAGCGTAGGATGCGTTGCCGGGGGACGCGAGGGTCGAGGAGATGCTGCCGACGTGGACGAGCCGGCCGCGCTTCTCAGCGAGCATCGCCGGGAGGAAGGCGCGCGCGACGAGGTACGGGCCGCGGAGGTTGACGGCCATCACCTCGTCCCAGGCGGCGGCCGAGGTCTCGTGGACCCGCGCGCCGCGGCGCACGATGCCCGCGTTGTTGACGACGACGCGGGGCGCGCCGAGCCGGGCGACGACGTCGGCGGCAGCGCGCGCGACCTGCTCCTCGGAGGCGACGTCGCAGGGGATCGGCAGCGCGGCGACGTCGAGGCGGCGGACCTCGTCGGCGGTCTCGTCGAGGCGCGGGCCGGGACGACCGAGGAGCGCGACGGCGAGGCCGCGCCGCGCGAGCGCAAGGGCGGTGGCCCGGCCAATACCGCGGCTCGGCCCGGTGACGACCGCGAGGCCGATCATGCCCGCCCCCCGGAGAGCGTGGCGGCGAGGGCGAGGTCGCGCGCCGGGCACGACTCGGCGAACGCTCCGGCGACCGCGATCGTCTCGATGAGGGCGCCCGATTTGCGCTCCCCCCGCGAGACGAGGCACGTGTGGGTAAGGGAGAGCTTGCACAGCGCGCCACGCGCGCCGAGCTCGCGCACGAGCAGCTCGACCAGCTGCCCGCCGATGCGCTCCTGCAAGGTCAGCCGCCGGGAGAGCGCGTCGAGGACGTGTGCGAGCGTGCCGATGCCGGCGACCTGCGCGCCCGGCAGGTAGGCGACGATCCCGGCGCCGTGGGCCGGCAAGAGGTGGTGCGGGCACATCGTGGTCACGGCGAGGTCGCGCGCGACGACGAGCCCGCGATCGAAGGGGCCCGCCTCCATGGCGCCCTTGCGGAGCATGGCGGCCGCGTCGATCGCCTCCCCCTCGATCAGGTCGTCCGCCCAGGCGTCGGCGACCCGTGCGCCCGTGCCCGCCAGCTCTCCCTCGATGTCGCGCCCGAGGGCGCGAAGGAACTCTTCGATGGCCCGGGCTGCTCTGCGCCGATCGACCATGGCGACCTCTTTAAATTGAATCGGATTCAATTGGGTGGCGAAGGAAAGTGGAGAAAGAAAGTCGATGAGCACGTAAAAAGAGCAAAACGGTTTGGGGATGTCAATGGCGATCGGCTCGTGTCTCTTCGATGTGACATGGTGATATAGAAGTGGCCGGCCAGTGTATCTGTTGGTGTTGTACAGTGATGTCGCGACTGCGCTGAGTGGTCGATTGGCCGAGGCGACGCGCTCGCGGCGTCGCGCGGCGCCGCGAATGATTGACATTTCACCGTGTCTGAATCATGAGCTTTGTTCACCATGAATGTTCGACTTGTGCACGAGTTTCGCTTCGAGGCAGCCCACCGTCTTCCCAAAGTGCCGCCTGGACATAAATGCGCGCGCCTCCATGGCCATAGCTTCAAGGTCGAGGTCGCGATCCGGGGACCCGTGAACGAGGAGACGGGGTGGTTTCTCGATTTCAGTCATCTCTATCAGGCCTGGGCTCCCCTCTACACGGCGCTCGATCATAACTACCTGAACGAGGTGCCCGGGCTGGAGAACCCGACCAGCGAGGTGCTCGTTCGATGGATCTGGGACCGGCTCGCGCCGTCGTTGCCCTTCTTGAAGCGGGTCACGGTCTTCGAAACCTGCGACGCCCGCTGCGAGTACGAAGGCGACTAGAGCGACAAACGGGTTGAAACTGCCTGAAAAGCGCAGAACTTCGAACCGCCAAGACACCGAGGACGCCAAGGACGGAGAACTATCTTGGCGTCCTTGGTGTCTTGGCGGTTCATTTCTCGTTTGATCAACGTGATCGGTGTCCTAGCTCCTCGTCGCTCAAGCTCGTCCCTGGTTCCGTGCCCGCGGTATGCCCCCCGAGGCGGGTGTTCGTCGCGCGGGGCGGGGACGGGCTCATCCGTGCACTCATTCGCTCCTGCTCTCGCTTCAGCGCCAAGCTTATGGGTACAGATCGGTGCTGAGGTACTTCAACCCCGAGTCGCACGCGAGGCAGACGACGGTCTCCCCGCGGTGCGGTCCGGCGAGCAGCTTCTCTGCGGCGGCGACGTTCGCGCCCGTCGAGAAGCCTCCGAAGATGCCTTCGACCCGGGCGAGGCGGCGGGCGGCGGCGATGGCTTCGTCGTCGTTCACGGCGAGATAGCCGTCGCACAGCGCCGGATCGAGGAGGGGCAGCTCCCGGCTGTAGCCGCCACCCTGGATGCGGTGTCGCTGATCGGTCACCTCTCCACCGGCCAGGAAGGGTGCCGTTGTGGGCTCGACCACGTACGTGCGTACAGCCGGCAACGCGTGCTTCAACGCCCGCGCCACGCCAGTGAACGTGCCGCCCGTGCCCACGAAATCGACGAACGCGTCCACCCTACCGCCGGTCTGCCTCAGGATCTCTGCGCCTGTCCCGTGCTCGTGCGCCGCGACGTTGGCCTCCATCTCGAACTGGTCTGTCCGATAGGCGCCCCGCTCGAGCACGATGGCGCGGGCGCGCTCCTCGACAAGCGCGAGATCGCGCCCGCTGACGACGCCGGGCACCGAGTCGGGGTGCTGCGGTACCAGCACGACCTCGGCGCCGAGGGCCATCATCATGCGAGCGCGCTCGATCGAGTTCCCCGCGCTCATCACCGCCACGAAGGGATGCCCGAGGATCGCGCAGGCGATCGCCAGCCCGGCGCCGGTGTTTCCGCTCGTGAGCTCGACGAGCGGCTGCCCGGGCCGCAGGGCGCTCGTGCGGCGGGCGGCGCGCACCATGTCCAGCGCGATCCGGTCCTTCTTGCTGAGGCCCGGGTTACGCATCTCGAGCTTGAGGAGGATGGACCCCTCCTGTCCGCGACACAGGCGGTCGAGCGCCACGAGCGGGGTGTCGCCGATCGTATCGGCCACGCTCGCGACGACCCCCGCCGTGGCTTCGCCCGGCCACCGCGCGCCGGCCGCGCGCCCATCACCCCGGCGCGCGACCAGCAGCGCGGCGTCCCATCCACGCCACGCGCAGGCTGCGTCCATGTGCGCGTCCTGCCGTAGCCAGAGGAGATGATCTTCCACGGCGGCCGGCCGATCGCCGGCGCGCCCTTCCGGCGCCGCGCCGTCCGGCGCGGCGCCGCTCGTCGCCCGCTCGTGGATCAGCTCTCCTGCCGCGCACCCGAGCTCCCGCGCGAGCCCTTCGAGCCGGAAGATGTCCAGCAGCAGGAGCGCGCCGTGCGGCGCGAGGTGCGCGCAGATCATGCGAAAGAGAGCCCTCTTGTCGCGATCGGACAGCCGATGCGCCGCGCCGACCGAGAGGACGATATCGAAGCGCGCATCTCCGAGCCTCGCCGCGATTCCGGGCGGATCGAGGGGCAGCGCGTGGGCCGCGACGATGGAATCGCCGAGCGCATCGCTGGCGCGCTGGAGCGTCGTCTCATCGCCGTCGAGGATCGTGAAGCGGACGCGATCTGCCCCGAGCGTGTCGCGCAGCACGGCTGCAGGCTGGAGCGCGCCGCAGCCGAGATCGAGGACGCGAACATGCCCTCGAGGCAGCGACCGGCCCACGATCCGCGCAGCGGACGCGAGCGCCGCCATGGCCGCGCTCGCCATCTGAATCATCGGCTCGCGAAGGCGCTCGGACGCCTCGAGCGCATCGAAGCGCCTGAGCCAGCGGTTCATCCCATCACCTGCGGCGCGGGGCGACCCGTCGAGGTGAGTCACGCCGGCCCCGCGCGGCGCGCTCGGCTGCTCCGATGAGCGCGCCGAGCATACGCCGCGACGACACCACGGCTCCTCGCGCACATGCTTCCGCTGAAGAAGGACCCCGGCAACCAGCGGGCCGTGCCGCGCATGACCCTCATCGATGGTTCTCCTCGATGGCGATCTGGGCGATGATGTCGCGCATGATCTCGCTCGTCCCGCCGGCGAGGGTCGCGGCGGGCGCGTCGCGGTAGATCCTCGAGATGGCCGACCCTTCCAGGTAGCCGTGGCTGCCGTGCAGCTGCATGCACTCGGCGGCCACGCGGCTCGCTAGCTCGGTGGCGCAGAGCTTGGCCATCGAGCATTCAGCGATGGGCAGCTCCCCGCGCTGGTGCAGCCACGCGGCGTGGTAGACGAGCTGTCGCGCCGCCTCGATGTTCGTCACCAGGTCAGCGATTCGATGTCGGACCGTCTGCAGGCCCGCCAGGGTCCCCTGGAAAGCGCGCCGCCCCAGGACGTGCCGGCGGGTCTCTTCGATGCAGCGATCCATCCCGCCGATGGCCAGGGTGGCTGCGACCAGCCTCTCGAGCTGGAACCCGCGCATCAGGTAGATGAAGCCGCTGCCGGGCTTGCCGATCAGGTTCTCGGCAGGAACGCGCACGTTCTCGAAGCGGAGCTCCGTGGTGTCGGAGCAATGCCACCCGATCTTGTCCTGCCTTTGCCTGGAGATGCCAGGCGAGTCGGCATCGACGACCAGGAGCGAGAGCCCGGTGGCGCCGTGCTTGGCCGTGGTCGACGCGGGGGCGGTGCGCGCCGCCAGCGTGATGAAGCCGGCCGTCGTGCCGTTGGTGACGAAGGTCTTCTCGCCGTTGACAACGAAGCAACCGCCGTCGGGTGCCGCTGTGGTGGCGATGCGATTCAGGTCGGAGCCGGCGTCCTTCTCGGTGATCGCGAGCGCCGCGACCTGCTCTCCGGCGACGGCCTTCGACAGATAGTTGCGCTTCAGGGCCTCGCTGCCGGACGTGGCGAGGTAATGGGTCGCCATGTACTCGTGCACCGACACGGCGGCGCGGAACCCAGCATACCCCGTGCGACCGAGCTCCTCGAGAAACGCCACGGAATGAAATAAATCGAGCTCGGCTCCGCCGTACGTCTTCGGGTAGTGCAGTCCGAGCAGCCCGTGGCGACCCATCTCCAGCCAAGCGTGCCGCGGGATACACCGAGCGCGCTCCCATTCGTCCGCGAACGGCAGAACCTCCCGCGACAGGAACTCCCGTACGCGATCACGAAAAGCATGGTGCTCGGGCGAAAAATAGACAGACTTCATGGCCTCTCTCGATCCACGCTCCTCTTGCCCCGATCCACGTGATGCTCTCCTTGCCCGTCAGCAGGATTCCAGCACGGCACGGATCTGACTCAGCAGCGCACCCTCCGACGTCCGGATGAAGAAGTGCTCACCCGGGAGCGTATGGGCGGCGAACCGCTTTTCCGTATAGTGAGCCCACTCCGGCATGCGGTCCGGCGGAGCGATCGCGTCGTCCACGCCGGCGAACGCGGTGATCGGGATGCCCAGCGGCTGGCCCGCCGCGCCCGACCACGTCTCCGCCAGCTTGATGTCCGCGCGCAGCGTCGGTTCGAGCAGCGTCATGAACCTCTTGTCTGCCAGGACCTCTGGCGGTGTTCCGCTGATGTCGCGCAGCCCCGCGTAGAACTTCTCGTCCGGCAGGTGATGGATCGCCGGTATGTAGCGAGGGACGTGCGGCGCGCGGCAGCCGGCGAGCAGCAGATGCGCCGGGAGCGGCCGGCCCTTCGCCGAGAGCTGGCGGGCGAGCTCGTAGGCCACCGCCGCGCCCATGCTATGGCCGAAGAGGACGAAGTGCCCGGTGAGCAGCTCTCGCAGCGAATCCTCGATGGCGGCGAGCAACGCGGGCCATTCGCGGTATGCCGGCTCTTTGATCCGGTTATCGCGGCCAGGTAGCCGCACTGCCATGATGTCCACGTCCGCCGGGATGGCGTCGACCCAGCTCCGGAACAGCGTGGGGCTGCCGCCTGCGTAGGGGAAGCAAAACAGGCGGAGCCGCGCGTTCGCTCGCGGGGCCGGGCGATAGATCCAGCGATGAGGGCCAGGGACCACGGTACGGATCTGCTCGGTACTCATTTCTGCCTCTCGACGCGTAAGGGCGGGGCGGCCGGCGGCGTTGCAGAGCCTGTCGAGCTCATCGCGCGTCGACTCGCCCCGGAACGGCGGGCGCGCGGGCGGCGCTCGCCTGCGAGGGAGCGGCGCGCAGGAACCAGGTGAGGGCTGCCAGCGCGAAGATGCCGGCGACGAGCCCCCAGAACGCGGCGCCGATTCCGAACAGCGAGACGCCGGACGCGGTGACCAGGAAGGTGACCAGCGCAGGCTCGCGGGCGCGCTCGTCTTTCATCGCCCCCGAGAGGCCGTTCGCGATCGTGCCGAGCAGCGCGAGGCCAGCCACGGCGAGCACGAGCTCTCTGGGAAACGCCGTGAACAACATGCCGACCGCCCCGCCGAACACGCCGACGAGCAAATAGAACACGCCGGCGGCCACGCTCGCCAGATAGCGCTTCGACGGATCCTCGTGGGCCTCTTTCCCCATGCAGATGGCGGCGGTGATGGCGGCGAGGTTCAGCGCGAAGCAGCCGAACGGCGCCAGCAAGAGCGTGGTGACGCCGGTCCAGGTGATCAACGGAGACACCGGCGTCGCGTAGCCGGAGCCGCGGATGACGACCACGCCGGGGACGTTCTGCGAAGCCATCGTCACGACGAACAGCGGAATACCGACGCCGACCAGCACGGGCAAGGAAAACGAGGGCATGGTGAACGTCGGCGTCGCCAGGGCGAGCTGGGACGACTCGATATGGATCAAGCCTTGCCACCACGATATGACGATACCAAGGAACAGCACCACGATGACCGCGTAACGAGGCCACAGGCGCTTGCACAGCAAATAGGCAAAGAACATCGAGAAGACCAGCAAGAACCTGGTCTTCATGGCGGTGAACACATCCATCCCGAAGCGGGCGAGCACGCCGGCCAGCATGGCGGAGGCGATCGGCAGCGGGATCCGGTCGATGACCCGCTCGAACCAGCCGGTAAGCCCGCAGATCGTGATCAAGGCCGCCGAGAACAGGAATGCGCCGATCGCCTCCGCCATGGATACGCCGGCGAGGCTCGTGACGAGCAGCGCGGCGCCCGGCGTGGACCAGGCCGTGACGACGGGCGCCCGGTAGCGCAGCGAGAGGCCGATGCACGTCACGCCCATGCCCAGCCCGAGCGCCCCCATCCAGGAACTCAGCTCGGCCGGCGTGGCACCGGCGGCGCTGGCGGCCTGGAAGACGATCGCGGCCGCGCTGGTAAAGCCGACGAGGACGGTGATGAACCCCGCGGCGACGGTCGATAGGGGAACTGAGCTCGTCATCGACATCGGCATGAACATGCAGTCACGGTAGCGTCAATCATCCGTCGCGCGCGTGAGCCAACCGGCGGGTGACGTCACGCCGCGCCGGCTCACGCGGCGCCGCCCTCGGCCTGACGCACCGCGAGCGCAGCATCGATGGCGGCCGCCATGTCGCCGAGCCGACTCGTCGTGAAGATATCGTCGGGCGCCAGCACGTCTACCCCGAAGCTGTCCTCGATGTGGGAGAGCAGCCGCACCGCCGTCAGGGAGTTCCCGCCGAGCTCGAAGAAGTCCGTATCACGACGCAGCTCGCCGGTGCCGAACAGCTCCTGCCAGATGCCGGCGAGGCGCGACTCGACCTCGCTGCGGCTGCCCCCCGGCGCGTGCGGGGCATCGCCCGCGCGGGAGAGCGCCGCGAGCTCGCGGAGGCTCGCCTCGGTGGGAAGGGCGCTCCCGAACAGGAAGCGCTCGGGGATCGGGTAGCCGGGGAGCTGGCTCGCGATCGACGCGCGCAGGTCATCGGCCAGCCTGCGCCGCGACGGCCAGCGCACGTCGGGCGCGGCCGCTCCGGCCCGCGCGCCGGCGCGTCGCCTCTGCGCCCGGTAGCCGTAGACGGTATAGCAGCCCGTCTTCACCATGCGGGCGTCGCAGTCGTGCGCGACGACGAAGCCTCGATCGCCGAGCATCTTCAGGACATCGCCGAGCCGACCACCGATGTCGTGGACCTCGATGACGACCTGAGCGACCTTGGCCCACGTCGCCTCGTCCATGCCGCTCAGGACGTCCATCTCGGCCTTTTCGACGTCGATCTTCAGAAGATCGATCGATTCGATGCGCTGAAGCTCGACCACCTGCCGCAAGGTCATGACCTCGCAGCTCCGCCGCTCCATGACCATGCGGTCCGCGACGAGGTCGTCCAGCAGGCGCCCCTGCTGCGCGCCCTCTCCGGTGATCAGGTAGGCGCGCAGCACGTCTCGGTCTTCCGCGTCGGCGAAGCGGCCTGACATCACGGTGTTGTTCGGATAGAAGGTGAGCTCGGTCCGTCCCGCTTCGCTCCCCATGGCGCAGTTCAGCACCGTGATGTTCGCGCGGTGGATCTCTGCGTTGGCGCGCACCGCTCGGCTGAGCTCGGCGATGGGCTCGATGGCGATGATGCGCGCCGTCGGGCAGGTCTTCGCCGCGAACGTGCTGAACATCCCGATGTTCGCGCCCACGTCGATGATGCACGCCTGCTCGGGCAGATCGATGCCGTGCCGCAGATAGGCGTTGTCGAGAAAGATCTCTCGGTACAGGAAGTCGGTCTCCGTGCGGTTCCGCTGCGCGACCAGCAGATCGGGGCTCGGCTCGTGGAGCGACAATCCTTCCAGGCGGCCGTCCGCTTCGAGGGCGCACGCGCGCCTGATCTCCCCTGCGCGATGTGCATCCGGCACGATGCACGCGACGAGGGCGCCGGGGCCATCACCGCCCGATGCGACGACGGCCGCCTCGACCGCGGCATGACCGCGGAGACACGAGGCCAGCGCTCGAGTTACCTCATTGTCGTTGTGGCTCATATTTTTCTCCTGCCCCATTCGTCAGTTCGCTTCGCGAGCAATGAACGCGGCGGCCAGATCGGCGAGGCGTGATTCGGCTTCAAACAGCGACAGGTGATCCCCGTGCTCCCCGACGTGCAACGTGGCGCGGGGCAACTTCCCGGCGACGTACCGCGACCCTTCCGGGTGCGCGGTCTCGTCGTCATGGCTCGTCACCACCAGGGCCGGCTGGCCCACCCGGTCGAGCAGGGGTCTGCAGTCGTGGTCCATGATCGTACCGTTCAACCGGCCGTAACGGTAGAGGAGCTCGCCGTTCGCATAGGGATACATCACGTGGTGGGCCATGTCCGTGCGAACCTTGGCGAGCACCGACGGCCGCCTGAACATCCTCTGCAGGCCCGCGGCCTGAGCGCGCCCCCTGCCGGCCATCGTCATCAGCATCTGGACGTCGCGCTGATGCTGTGTCTTTGGCGCGTCCTGGCCGAGCTCGTAGTCGCCGTGCCAGAGGCTCAACGACGAGATGCGCTCCGGCGCCATCTCGGCCGCGGCGAGCGCGATCACGGCGCCGCCGCACAGCGCCGTGGCGTGCGCGCGCTCGACGCCGGCGTGGTCCATGACGGCGAAGAGATCGCGCGCCTGCGCCCGCACGTCGTATGCCCGCGCGTCGAACTCCTCCGTCGTGCCCAACGCGCCGAAGAGCCCGCGGCTTTCCCAGGTGACGACGCGGAAGCCCTGCGCGAGGCGACGCACCCAGGGCTCGCACAGGCCGATAGGCATGCCGCACGCCGGAACGAGGACAACGGCCTTGCCGTCGCGCGGCCCTCGGGCGTAGACCCGCAGCGGGGCGCCGTCCCAGGACTGCAGGTCCGAGCGCGCGAGCACCGCCTCGACGCTGTGCGCGCGCGACTCCTGCGCGATCCCGTCTACCTCGGGGCGTATCGCACGGAGGACCTCGGGCGGCAGCTCGAACAGCGATGCGAGCGCCAGGCGCTCGCTGACGATGAGCTCGAAGGCGGACAGCGGGGCGGCATCGCGGTGCAGCACGATGCGCGGCGCCGCGATGCCGTCTGCCAGTCGGTCGAGCAGCCCCTGGACCTCGTCACGCCGCTCGGCGGACGCCGGTTCTCCGCCCGCGGGCGCGCCCGGCCCCGAGGCCGAAGCGCGCACCGGGGCGTCGAGCGCGTTCACGAGAGGCGCGATGGTTGACATCGCTTCCGCCAGGCGCCGCACGGCCGTGCGTGCGGACGCCTGGGGCCCCTCGTGACCACCCGCCAGCGGACGGGGGTCAGACCCATTCACAGTCGGCAGTAAGCTCATTCTTCAGCTCGCCCGTGTTGACTGTGCTCTTCGGCTCGAAGAGCAGGACGTGCGCCTCGCCCGTGGCCACCGGCAGATGGAGGACGCCGCGCGGCACGACGGCAAAGTCCCCTTCACCGAGCGTGATGTCGCGGTCCTCCAGCTTGAGCGTGAGCTCGCCCTTGACGACCAGGAACATCTCGTCCTCGTTGTCGTGCTTGTGCCACACGAACTCGCCGTGGAACTTCGCCAGCTTGACATACTGTCCATTCAGCTCGCCCGCGATCTTCGGCGTCCAGTACCGATCAACAAGCGCGAACTTCTCCGCCAGGGACACGCGCGTGACGAGCGCCTCGCTCATGCGAGCGCTTCCTGCTGCGCGAGCGGGGCCGCGGTATCTCGGCAGACGAAGCGGTCGCCGCGCGTCGTGCACGTCGCGATCCGGTTGTGGGTGAACTCATTACGACCGCTGACGAGCACCGCGCCGTACTTTTCCAGGCTCACCTTGCCGCCGTATTCCTCGATGATCTCGGTGTCGGGGTAGATCCTCACCGAGGTCGGCACGTAGCGGGAGACGAAGCCGAGCCGCATATCCTTCGTCTTGCCGCTGTGAGGGTGCGACGCGTGCATCAGCGTCGACCAGAACATGATGAACTGTCCGGGCCGCATGACCATCGATACCGCCTTCGACTCGTCCGGCTGCCAGTCGGGGTCGATCTGCAGCTGGCGGTAGTCGTACCCGAAGAAACCGCGCCGGGTGCTCCCCTTCTCCTTGCTGTTGATCTGGCTCGGATCGTAGTGCATCCGCTTGGTCTCGTCGTAGAACATGGTGCGATGGGTGCCCGGAATGAACTGCAGGCAGCCGTTGTCCACCGTGGCCTCGGTGAACGCCGCCCACACCGTGATCGTTCCGCCGAACTCCTCGTCCTCCGGCCAGACGATCTGGGGCGAACCGGAGGCATTGGCGAACGTGTCGGCCTGGTGCCAGTCCGTCCCCTCGTCGCCCGGGTACTTCGGGAAGAACTCGGTGCGCCAGCACAGGACGTTCGGTCCGAGGATGCTGGCGACGCGGTCGACGATCTGCGGCCGGCTGATGTGGGACGCGAGGAAGGCGTTATCGAGATGGCGGTCGTAGTTGGCGATGTTCGTCACGCCGGACTTGGCCGCTTCGTCCTGGTAGATCGCGGCGCTGCGGTCGAGCATCTTGAGCCGCTCGCGCCTCCACAGCTCCTTCATCTCCTCCGGCTCGTACATCGTGAAAGGACCGGCATAGCCGCGTTGGTGAAATTCGCCGATCTCGTGCGGCGTCAAGGAAAAAATGGGGCTTTTCCCCGAGTGAGTATTCATCCTTGGACTCTCAACGCTTGTTGGTTGTTCAATGCCTTGTCGATGCAGCTGGCGAGCTGGGCGATCGTCGCGCCATCGCCCATGACGGCGGGATCCAGATCCGTATCGAAGTGGTCGTTCACCCGACCGAACATCCGGATGAGCGCGAGGGACGTTCCGCCGAGATCGAAGAAGTCTTCGTCCTTCCCGACGCGCGGCAGGTCCAGGATCTGCCGCCAGATCGCCTCGATCTGCACCTCGATCGGGCTCGCGGCGTCGCCCGCGGCGTCGTCCATGCGCGGGCCCGCCGCCGGCGCAGGGAGCGCGGTGCGGTCGATCTTGCCGTGGGCCGTGAGCGGCAGCGAAGCCATGCCCACATAGGCCGACGGCCTCATGTGGACCGGCAGCGCCGCGGCCGCCCGCGCCTGCAGCTCGGCGCCGACCCTGCTGGCCCAGGACGGGTCGGGCTGAATGCCGGGCCGGGGGACGACATAGGCGACGAGCCGGACGTCTCCATCGCCGTAGTCGTGAGGCACGACGACGCTGGCGAGCAGATCGGGGTGGCTGTTGAGACATAGCTCGATCTCGCGCGGTTCGATGCGGAACCCGCGCACCTTGATCTGCTCGTCGGTGCGGCCGAGGTAGGCGTATTCGCCGTTCGGCCTGCGCACGACCCGATCGCCAGAGCGATACAGCTGCGTGCCGGTGTCATCGCCGAACGGGTTGCGCACGAAGCGCTCGGCGGTCAGCTCCGGACGGTTCAGGTAGCCGCGCGCGACGCCGGGACCGGCGATGTGGAGCTCGCCCGGCGCGCCGTCCGGCACAGGCTGCCCTGCCTCGTCGAGGAGATAGAACCGCAGGTCCGGCAGCGGGACGCCGATCGGGCTGATCTCGGGCGCTGCGAGATCCTGTCGGGCGACGGGTCGGTAGGACGCGTGGACCGTTGTCTCCGTGATCCCGTACATGTTGATGAGCTGCGGGTGCTGGTCGCCGCGGCGCGCGATCCACGGCGCGAGCTGCTGGGTGTCCAGGCGCTCGCCGCCGAAGATCACGAGCCGGAGCGACAGCGGCGCCGGCGAATCACAGGCCAGATCGGCCGCAACGAGCTGTCGGAACGCCGATGGCGTCTGATTCAGGACGGTGACGCGCTTGTCCCGGAGCAGCGCGAGGAACCGCGCCGGTGTTCGCGACACGTCGAACGGAACGATGACCAGTCGCCCACCATAGAGCAGCGCGCCCCAGATCTCCCAGACGGAGAAGTCGAAGCTGATCGAATGGAACATGGTCCACACGTCGCGCTCGTCGAAGCCGAACCACGCGCGGGTCTTCTCGAACAGCCGAACGACGTTGCGGTGCTCGATCAGCACTCCTTTCGGCTTTCCGGTCGAGCCGGAGGTGTAGATCACGTACGCGAGATTGCCGTCGGAGACGCGCGCCGGGGGCGCGTCGGAGAGCTCCGCGCCGACGGGCGCCGGGTCCTGATCGGCCATGACGATCTTCGCCTGGCAATCGTCCAGGCCGGGCGCGGCGATGCGCGATACGCTGACGATGATGGAGACGGCGCTGTCGCGGACAAGGAGCTGAACCCGCTCCGCCGGGTACGTCGGATCGATAGGCACGTACGCGCCGCCCGCCTTGAGGATGGCGAGCAACCCGACGATCATGTCGATGCTGCGATCTACGTAGAGTCCCACGAGCACATCCGGACCCACGCCCAGCGTCAGCAACGTGCGCGAGAGACGGTCAGCGCGCCCGTTCAGCTCGCCATACGAGATGTCGTCCTCCGGCGTGCTGACGGCCACGCGATCGGGATGCGTCAGCGCCACTGCCGTGAAGATCTCGTGCAAACATTTTCCGGGCAACTGCTGCACCTGCTCGCCCAGCGCCCTTCTTAGGGCTTCACCCCTGGTTTCAAGCATCGATATGTCCTCTGCGAAAACGGCGATTGGCAGAGGGAGGGGCACTGCACGTCTGCTCGTTCGCTCAGGATATCGGCGCCCCAAGGCGTCTTCGCACGATGTCCAAAGCACATCGCGAGGCGCGCAGGAACGGCGTCGATGCAACCAATGATTGCAGGAAGCCAAGCGACGAGCGCTAGGTCACGAACCCCCCCCAAAAAAACGATATCTATCGTTCTTGGGGGCCATACTATGTTGCGGGCGGTAGTGGGTCAAGAAACATTTTTGGAGGTTCGAGCGACATGGAGGACGCGAGCACGAGGAGCGCACCTCGGCGAGAGATATGAGAGAATGTTTACAAATCGTGCGGTCTCATCGTTCGACCGCGCAGCGCTTCTGTACTTCTGTAGCGGATTGCGTGTTCAGCGCGTCGGGCCGCGAGGACGCGCACGAATACGGCGCGCGGGGGCCGAGATGGCGAATGCGAGTCATGGACTCGTCCGTCATGTAAGGAGGCGTCGACCCGATGCACCGCGAAACCTGCTCGACACAAATGTCTCTGCGGCAGCGGAGGACGCGCCCGCGTCCGGATCACGGGAGCTGGTCGGGTGGCGGCTCTCGCCGGCGGGCTGTGCAGCACGACGGCATGACGCGTGGTCGGCGACGGCCAGGAGGGCAGGCGCGTCGTCTCGCGCGTCCACGCAGGTAGGAAGGAGGAGAGAGAGGAGGCGCGCGCCGGAGGACGCCCGCGCCGACCGAGCTACCGGAGGAAGGGGGCGCCGTCGCGCCCCGCCGCCCCGGCCGAGGGGCTCACGCCTCCCGGTTGCGCACGAGCGCCGCGAGCTCGTTGATGAGCTCGGGGACTCCCTCGCCCGTCGCGGCGCTGACGAGGTGGAGCTTCACCTTCGCCTTCGCGAACCGCGCCTTGAGCTTCGGGTAGGCCTCGCGCACCTCGGTCAGGTCGGCCTTCGTCAGGGCGACGATCTCGGGGCGCCCCGTCATCTCCGGGCTGAATTTCTTGAGCTCCTTGCGGAGGGCCCGGTAGTCGGCGAGCGGCTCGCGACCCTCGCCGGGATCGAGCGTCACGAGGTGGAGGAGCGCCCGCGTCCGCTCGACGTGCTTCAGGAACTGGATGCCGAGCCCGACGCCCTCGCTCGCGCCGGGGATCAGCCCCGGGATGTCCGCGATGACGAAGCTCGACCCGCCCGCCCGCCCGCCGCCGCCGATCTCGACCATGCCGAGCGTCGGGGTGAGCGTCGTGAAGGGATAGTCGCCGATCTTCGGCCGGGCCGCCGAGACGGCCGCGACGAAGGTGCTCTTGCCGGCGTTGGGGAAGCCGAGCAGGCCGACGTCGGCGAGCACCTTCAGCTCCAGGCGGAGCTCGCGGACCTCGCCCGGCTCCCCGGGCTCGGCGCGCCGGGGGGCCCGGTCGTGCGGCGACTTGAAGTGCAGGTTCCCGCGGCCCCCCTTGCCCCCGTGGGCGACGACGACCCGCTGGCCGTGCTCGGTCATGTCGGCGATCAGCTCGCCGCTCTCCGCGTCGAGGATCTGCGTCCCCACCGCGAGCTTCTCGACCCGGTCGGCGCCGGCGCGCCCGTGGCAGTCGCTCCCCATCCCGTGCTCGCCCCGGTCAGCCTCGAGCGTGCGCGCGTAGGTGAAGTCGAGTAGCGTGGACAGACCTTCGTCGCCCACGAAGACGACGTCCCCGCCGCGGCCGCCGTCGCCGCCCGCTGGGCCGCCGAACGGGATGTACTTCTCGCGCCGGAATGCGATCGCTCCATTGCCGCCATCCCCCGCGATGACCTTCAGACGGCATCGATCGACGAAACGCATGGTGGCGGCTCATAGCATAGAACTTAGGAAAGACCCCACAGCGGAAGGCCGCCCCGTGCATCGGGCCGCCCGCCCGACCGCTCGGCCAGGAGATCCCAGGTGCGCGCTCGAATCCTGATCGTGGACGACAACACGAGCCTCGCCGGAAATCTTCGCGAGGTCCTGGAGGGCGCGCGCGAGCTCGACGTGGAGGTCGCCCTCGCGTCGGACGGCAAGCAGGGGCTCGCCGCCGCCCGCCGCGACGGCTTCGACGTCGCGGTCGTCGACGTCAAGCTCCCGGACGCGAGCGGCCTCGAGCTCATCGCCCCGCTCCGCGCCGCCGCCCCCCACGGCGAGATCGTCCTCGTGACCGGCTTCGCGACCGTGGACGCCGCGATGGCCGCGCTCCGGGCCGGCGCCTTCGCCTTCATCCTCAAGTCGTTCCGCCCCGAGGAGCTCATCTCCACGGTGGCCCAGGCGATCGAGAAGATCTCGCTGAAGCGGGAGCGGGAGGAGCTCGAGCGGCGGTACCGGGCGATCGTCGACGCGGCGGACGTGCTCATCCTCGGCCTGAACGCCGAGGGGCAGGTCGCCCTCTTCAACCCGCGCCTGTCCGCGCTGACCGGGGTGGGCGGCGACGCCGCGCTCAGCATGCCGTTCTGCGAGGCGCTCGTCGACGAGACCGAGCAGCGCCGGTTCAACCAGTCGTTCCAGGGGGTCGTCGAGGGCGACGCCGCCGCCGAGGTCGAGGTCGGCGTCCGGGACGCGGTCGGCGCGATCCGCCGGGTGCGCTGGCACCTCTCCGGCGTCCGCAGCGGCGCGCGCGGCGGCCGGACCGACCTCGTCTATGGCATCGGCATCGACGTGACCGAGCGGCGCGCCCTCGAGCGGCGCGCCGCCGACGCCGAGGCCCTGAACGCCATGGCCCCGCTCGCCCTAGGGCTCGCGCACGAGATCCGGAACCCCTTGAACGCCGCGGTCCTGGAGCTCCACCTGCTCAGCCGCGGCATCGACCGTCTCTCCGACGAGGCGATCCGCGAGCCCATGAAGCGGCGGGTCGGCATCGTCGAGGCGGAGATCGGCCGCCTGGGCCGGCTCCTCGGCGAGTTCCTGGAGCTCGCCCGCCCTCGCGCGCCCCACCGCGAGCCCGTCGACCTGGCCCGGGTCGTCCGCGACGTGCTCGATCTCGAGGAGGAGGCGCTGGCGAGCCACCGGGTCGAGGTCGTCCGCGACCTGGCCGACGACTGCTTCGCGCTCGGCGACGTGGAGAAGCTCAAGCAGGTGGTCCTGAACCTCGTCGTCAACGCCCTCGACGTCATGCCCGACGGCGGGGTCTTGCGCGCGTGTGCCTCGGGGGACGCGCACGAGGTCTGGCTGTCGATCGCGGACACCGGTCCCGGGATCGACCCCACGATCCTCGCGGAAATCTTCGATCCGTTCTTCACCACGAAGGCGGCGGGCACCGGCCTCGGCCTCGCGATCGTCCGGAAGATCGTCGATCAGCACATGGGTCGTGTGGAGGTCAACACGCGCGCCGCCGAGGGCGCGACGGTCCGCGTGCGGCTCCCCCGCTTCACCCCCGAGCCCGTCTCCCGCCCCCCCACCACCTCCACCCCGCCCCGCGGCGCCGGCATCTGATCGGATGCTCTGGCCCTCCCGAGCGGCGTTCACCCGCAGCTCTGGCCCCCCCGAGCGGCGTTCACCCGCAGCTCTGGCCCCCCCGAGCGGCGTTCACCCGCACAGGAGACGGGCCCAGATCGGCGTTTTCGGCGCGCAGGCGTACTCCAGTACGCCGAGCACCGAAAACGTCGAGGTGGGCCCGTATCCGCAGCGGGTGAGCGCCGCTCAGCCGACGATGCGCATGGGGGGCTTGAGGGGGAGGGGAGGCTTCGAGCCGGGAGCGGAGGGGATCGCGGAAGGGGCCGGCTTGGGGACCGCGTCGCCCTCGAGGGCGGCGAGCGCGACGAACAGCCGGTCCATGCCGTAGTCGAGGGCCACCTCGCGCTGGAAGACGTGGGCGACCTTGATGAGGCGCAGCGACGTCTGCTTGCCGAGGTCGATCTCGCGCTCGAGGAACGCCTCGAACGAGCCGTAGCCCTTCGCCTGATACAGCTCCTGCTGCTGGATCTCGGCGAGCACCACCCCGATATCGAAGAACCCCTTGTCGAGCCGCTTGCGGAGCGTCCGGATCTTCTGGGTCTGGTTGTGGAGCTCGCCGATCTTCGCCTTGATCTCCTCCGCGCCGCTGGGCACGCGGATCGTCGCGCGGGCGCTGCCGGGAGGCGCCGGCTCGGCGGCCCGGGCCCGCGCCTCGGCGGCGTGCTTCGCGGCGTGCCGGGCAGCCCAGGGCGCAGCGCCGCGGAGGCCGAGCTTACGCTTCGAGGCGCTCGACGAAGATTTCGAGTCTTCCTTGATTACCGGATTCACGGGTTTCGCAAGCGAAGCTTCAGCGCCCCCCTTGGCGCTCGAAGAGGCCTTCTTCTTCGTGCCCGTCTTCTCGGAGCTGCCCTGCTTTGTGATCTTCGCCATGTCGCTGCGTCCCCCGCTGGGTACGAGATCGTCGCGGCCCTTCGCCCCAAGCGCGCGCCGCCCGCGCGGGGGAAAGACCCGCACGGCTGTCAAGCCCAATTGGTTCGACAGGTCGTCGCCTTACCAAAAAATCGACCTCCCCGTCCACTAAGTTTCGGGGAGGGTCTCGCTTTCCCGATGGTCAGCATGACCCAAGATCGGTCCGAGAGCCAAAACCCATGAGCATCGCATGCTTGGGCATCTCTCGAAAAGTCGGAGGTCGCCGGCGAGCGGTGTTCTGGTCACGTTGGACTACAGCAAACTCCCGGCGGGCTCGACGCTTCGATCCGTCGGTCGCCTTCGGCCCGCCCGCGCGATGTGCAAGCGCAGCGGTCGGTCGTGGTAGATCGCGGTCCATGACCTCTCCGCCCGCCGGTCGCGGCTCCGATGACGCCTTCCAGGCCGTGGCCGCTGATGCGCCGCGTCGTCCGAGCGACGTGCCGCGGGGCGCGGCGAGCCACCGGATTGCCGTGGTGGTGAACGGCAACGCCAAGAGCGTGACGGCGGAGGTGATCGAGACGCTCGATCAAATTCTTGACACCGGGGATCTGTTCGTCTCGCGGCGGGTGGAGGAGAGCGAGGGCATCGCGCGGATCCTGGTTGACCGGGGTTACGGCACGATCCTCACGGGCGGGGGCGATGGGACGTTCACCGTGGTGGTGACGGCGGTGGTGAACGAGGCGAAGCGGCGCGGGCTGCCGCTGCCGCGGTTCGGGCTGCTCCGCCTGGGGACGGGCAACTCGCTGGCGTGGGTGCTCGGCGCCTCCGGGGGCGCGGGCGCGAAGCCTGGGCTCGCGGTGGACCTCCAGCGGCTGCGCGCCGAGGCCGGGAGCCGGAACCTGCGGCTGGTGGAGGCCGAGGACATCCTGTCGCCGTTCTGCGGCTTCGGGATCGATGCGGTGATGCTGCGCGACTACAACGCGGTGAAGTCGGCGCTCGCGCGCGGCCCGCTGAAGCGGCTCGCGCCGGGGCCGGTGGCGTACGCCGTCGCCGCGACGACGCGGACGATCCCGAGCTACCTGGTGCGGCGCACGCCGCACTGCCGCATCATCAACGAGGGCAACGACGCGATCCGCGTCGGCGAGAAGGGGACGATCCTCGGGGCGCCCATCAAGAAGGGCGGCATCATCTACGAGGGGCCGGCGAAGATCGCGGCGCTGTCGACGATCCCCTATTACGGCTTCGGCTTCCGGATGTTCCCGTACGCGGACGATCGCCAGGACCGGATGCAGCTGCGCGTGTCGATGATCTCGCCGTTCACGTTCGTGAGGAACTTCTCGAGCATCTGGAACGGGGAGTTCGACGACCTGGAGACGGTGTTCGATTACTTCGTCGACGAGGTCACGATCGAGATGGACCCGGCGACGAGCTTCCAGATCGGCGGCGACGTCCGCGGCGAACGCTCGCGGGTGCGGGTGCGGCTGACCGAGCCGATCCGGATCGTGGACTTCTACGCGCCGCCGCGAGGGTAGCGCGCGAGGATGCCGGAGGAGCGCCGCTGACCTGCGACTCCATCCGTCCGCGCACCCTCGCGCGGTGGAATGCTCCTGTGTCCTCGCTGGCGATTCTGGCCGATCCGGGATCTCATGCACCCTGCGCGGTGTCGGCGGCGCGGGCGGCTCCGGCGGCGGCATTGGCGGCGCGGGCGGCTCCGGTGGCTCGGGCGGCGTCGGTGGCTCCGGTGGCTCGGGCGGCGTCGGTGGCTCAGGCGGTACGGGCGGCGCCGGCGGAAATCTCAACCTGCCCGACCGCGCCGCCTGCACCGAGGACGCGATGTGCGCAGGGAGCTTCTGCAGCCGGGAGGACTTCAACGGATGGCCCGCCGGCTACTGCATCAGCTCGTGCGAGCACACCGGCGGCACCTGTCCCGGCAATGGCGTCTGCATCGAATCCGGCACCAATGGGCACCTCTGCTACGGGGCGTGCACCACCTCGAGCGATTGCCGCCCCGGCTATGCCTGCGCGCCCGCCGCCGACGGGACGCCGAGCTGCCGACCGGCGTGCACGGAGGACGCGCACTGCCCGACGCGCGGCAGGTGCAACGTGAGCACCGGCCTCTGCAGGATCTACGAGGCGAGCTGCGCCGACGGCGAGGACAACGACCGCGACGCGGCCGTCGACTGCGCCGACGACGATTGCGACGAACCCTGCGCCGCGCTCGTCGCGGCGGCCTGCGCGGCCGCGCCGCCCGCGCTGCCGGAGGTCTCGGGCGACACCTCGCTCGGCACGAACGCGTTCGATGCCGACTGCACGGGCGCTGGCCGCGAGGACGTGTACCTGTTCGTGGCGCCCGAGGAACAGTCGGGCACGCTCTCGGTCGTGCTCGAGTCGGACACCGACCACGGGCTCTACTTCCGCGGCGTGTGCGAGGACCCAGACACCGAGCTCGACTGCGCCGACGGCGCCCACGGCGGGATCCCCGAGTCGCGCGAGATCGTCCTGATCGCCGGCGAGTCGGTGAGCCTCGTCGTCGACGCGGAGGCGCCGGGCGACGAGGGCCCGTACACCCTGCGCTCCACGTTCACGCCGGCGGTCTGCGGGGACGGCACCCCTGTTCGTGAGGTCGAGCTGCCTGTGGGCGAGCTCCGAGCTCACGTGCGAGGACAGGGGAGGGGCAGGCGAGGACGAGACGCTCGTCCTCGACGTGACCGGCGGCGCTCCCCTGTTCCTCTTCGTCGACGGCTTCTGGTCCCTGGACGACGCTGGGCCGTACACGCTCGACGTGTCCTTCGCGCCCTGAACACCGTCGTTCGTCGCCGGGCATCCCACCCCGGCCAGCGCTCCGGCGCGGCTTCGATCACCCGCTGAGACTCCCGATGGAGGGCGGCGCCTCCAGGCTGAGGGAGCGCGCCCCCAGCGCGCCCGACCAGGCGCGGCCCGCCCGCGCCCCGGAGCGCACCGAGGCGCGCAAATGCCGGCGTTCGCGGGGTCGAGCACCGGAAGCGGGGAGTGGCACGCTTCCTGTTTAAGGGAGTTGCGTGACGCTTGGCGCGGTCCAAGCGGCGAGCGGGACAACCCGGGGGACGATGGACTCGACTCCATCGCATCCGTGGCGGCCTGCCCGCATGTCAGGTCACATGGTGTCCAATTAAATACCGGAAAGAGAGCTCAATCATGAAGCGTGCAATGACCCTCCTCGCCTCGTCCCTCGTGTCCTCGTTTGCGCTCATGGGCTGCGTCGCCGGCGCGACCGACCTCGACGCGGAGCTGGCCGGCCTGGAGGAGGTCGAGGAGGCCGCGCAGGCGCTGTGCATCGATATCGCCGGGCTGCCCGCGTTCGACCAGACGGCCGTCCAGTCGAACTCGAGCGACGTCGGCGGCTTCACCCTCCGCGAGTCGCCCGACAACACCTATTACAGCAGCAAGGGCAGCTACGTCGTCGAGGTCACGAACGTGAAGAACGCCTTCGCGTCGAGCCAGACGGCGACGGCGTACAGCGTCAACGCCCCCAAGTCGAAGAGCATCTGCGAGAACACGACGACGACCGCGACCCTCTACGGCTTCGACGAGGTCGAGGGCTGCTGGGTGCAGATCGGCGCGACGAAGAGCAAGAAGGGCGTGTACTCCCCGGGCGGCGGCTTCATCCAGCCGAGCTGCAGCGACGGGGTGAGCTGGTCTATCCCCAAGACCGTGACCAAGGTCCGCATCCAGGGCAAGTCGGTGCTGCAGACGATGTTCGGCCCGGCCGGGCAGAAGATCGCGGAAGGCACGAGCTGGATCCACTGAGACAGCGCGCGGAGCGAGGGAGCGCGCGCTCGCATGCGCGGGTCCCCCTCTCGCCGGGGCACGCGGCGAGGCCGCGTGAGCGCCGTACCTCGCTCAGGGTTTCCCTCTCCCTTGCTGCGTGAAATCTCCGGGCAGCGTGGCGAGGTTTGTCAACAGCTTCATCGCTTCTTCATGGGAGCGTCTCCCGCGTCCGACGCACTTCAGGTGAGCTCACCGCCCAGCTCTCCTGATCAAAGGACGCAAGCTGATGCAGCGCTGCTCGTCCTGCCGTTCACGCCGTGGATCGCCCGGGTCCTCGAGCGGCTCATCCCCGGCCAGTCGCTGCGGGCGGAGCCGGGCGGTCCGGCTGCCCTTGGGCGCTGCGACACGTAACACGTAGCGCGTGAATCCTGGTCGATCAGGGGGCCCGGCCCCGTACGGGACAGAGCTCCCTCCGCCCGGAGCGGGCCACGCCGAGGGCCTTCGCGCGCTCAGCGTCGCTCGATGTGTGGCGCTCGATGTGAGTGGCATGCTGCTGATGAACGGTTGCGGCCCTGGTCGGACGAGCCACGCCGCATTTTGCGGAAGTTCTAGGAATGTGCTCTTCGACGGCAGTCGCGATGAGCGCCCGGGTCGTGGCGGTCGCTACCCCGGTCGGACGAGCCACGCGGCGTTTTGCGGAAGTTCTAGGAATGTGCTCTTCGATGGCAATTGCGATGAGCGCCCGGGTCGTGGCGTGCCGTCCGCGCAAATGCTGGTTATTTTTTTTTGATGCATTGTTTGTTTCTCCCGGGCTTGCTCGGTGAGGAATGACGCGGTACCTTCGATGTAAGCCGATTCGAGGAAATCCTGTCTGAGTCGACAGGAGCGCTGCGTCGAGTCGGGACGCTCTCGGAGGGAGCCCAGCTGTGTTGAGCTCTTTCAGGAGAGCGCCGCGCATCGCGCGCTCGAGGCAGGAGGCGAGGCGTGTCGTAACGTTCGCGCGAACTCTCCGCCAGAAAAACAGGGGCGCGCAGCGCGCCTTCAGGCGACGCATGGCTAGCGAGGGGCGAGCTTCTCTGTCGCTCTCGTCAGGTGGGCTATCGCCTCAAGCTCGTCTCGGGATTGGTGTGTGCAACGTTCCACTTGGCATGAAACACAAGGAGTTTGCCTCATGAAGAAGCTCATGGTCCTCACATCGCTCGCCGTCATGTCGATCTCGGGCAGCGCCATGGCCGTGGCGCCCACGGCGGGCCGTCTGATCGTCATCGAAGACAGACCGGCCGGTACAGCGCAGTTCCTCTCCGCGGGCTTGGGCCCCGCGATTAACCTGCTCGCTCCGAACGGGACATGCCGGTACAACATGATCTGGACGTCGGTCAACCCCATATCAGGCAGCCTTCTCTGCCGGACCCTGGAGACGAGGACGGTGACCAATCCGAACTGCCCGACGACGAACATCACCACCACCATGTACGCCGGCGATGGCCTCACGGCCTGCAACGGGTTCGACCAGAGCGGCTTCCCGTTCAGTGCCATCTTCATGGCCCTCGGCGAGTCGGCGACGGCGAACCCGACCTTCACCGGGACGATCCTGATGAACACCTTTCCGTTCGTGCAGGGCATGTTGATCAGGTGACGTCGGGCGCGGCTCGCCGTGCCCATGTTCAAAGAGGAGGGCTTACCGGGCTGGCAGGGGCCGGCGCCGGAGGCCTGCCCGACGCGCCGGCGGTCACCTCCCGTGTCCGGCGTTGCCTCGCCCGAGCGAGAGGGAGCGGGAGTCGCTGTGGAGTGCCCCGCTCCCTCTCGGTTGCGACATCGCTGCCAGCGCCGCAGCCCCCACACCAGGACTCGATGGAGACGTTCTCATGCAACCGCCTGTCTTGCGTCACGACACTCCCCGGCGATGGCCGCTCTGGTGCGCGCTCGCGGCGCTCGCCCTCGCCGCCTTCCTGCTCTTCCGGCCGAAGCACGATGCGCCCACCGCCGCGCGGCGGGAGCCAGCGGCCGCGCAGAAGAGGTCGGGCTACGTCAACCGAACGCAGTGGAAGGTCCCTGCTGCGCACCCTGCCGAGCCGGCCCCGGAGGCGCCGTCGATCTCCGGGACCGTTTACGACCTGACTGGCGCGCCGCTCGCCGGGGCTGCCGTCATCGCGACAACGTTCGAGGTCGCCGGCAACTTCCCCACCACGGCGGCCTCCGCCCAGACCGACGGAGACGGGCGCTTCGAACTCCGCGTCCCGAACGGTACGTACAACCTCGTCGGCAACAAGGAGGGATACGGCCCGACGATCACCATTGCGCACAGCGGTGATGACCTCGCCCTCGTTCTCCCGAGGAGCGGGATCGTCAAGGGGCATGTCTACAATGAGCGCAAGGAGCCGATCACGCGGTTCTCCGTGGATGTCATCGCGCTGTCCCCCGACAGCACGGCGGCGCCTGCGCCCCTCTTGTCAAAGCGCTTCGAGGGGCCGGACGGCGCCTTCCACATCGATCAACTCCCTGGATGGGCCGTGATCCTCAGGGTCACGGCGTCCGACTACGCCCCCGCGTTCTCCTCGCTCGTCCACACCAAGGCGGACGAGACCCGAGACATCGAGCTGACCCTCACGAGCGGGTGCACGCTGACGGGCACGGTTCGTGACGAGAGCGGCGCGCCGGTGGCAGGGGTGTTCCTCGACGCGGAGGCGCGCCGCTTCGCGGGCGTGGCCAGCCAGGGGTCGATGGACGCCGCGAGCGAGGCGCAGAGCGATCTCGACGGGCGCTTCCGGCTGGAGCACGTTCCTGCCGGCGAGATCCTGGTCCGCGGCTACGCCGGTGGCTATGCCACGACGACGGCGAGCGTCCAGGTCTCCGGGTGCGACGATCTGGCGCCGATCGATCTCGTGATGTCCACTGGCGGCAGCATCGTCGGCGTGGTGCGCGGGAGCGACGGCAAGCCGGCCGCCGGCGTGAGGCTCATGGCCTCTCACCGGAGCATCGGCTTCGTGAACACGGTGACCGACGCCGAGGGGCGATATCGCATCGAGCAGCTCCCGCCGGTCTCGGTGCGCCTGGAGCTGATCGACACGGCGCAGCGCACCGTCGTGCACGTGGGCGTGAAGGACGGTGAAACCGTCGAGCAGAACCTCGCGCTGCTCGCGAAAGGCTCGGGCGAGATCCGCGGGCGCATCACGTCCGGCGGGAAGCAGCTCCGGGGGCTTCAGGTCCAGGTCGTCTGCAACCAGGGCGACAGCGGGCTCGACATGCGTTATCTGACGACAGGCGGCGACGGGACCTACCGGGCGACGGATCTGCCGGACGGCACCTACATGGTCTTCGTCTCCTCGACCATGCGGGCCTCGTCGGCCCACGTGCGTGGCGGCAGCGTCGCGGAGGTGAACCTGGACTTGGTCGAGCAGCCCAAGCCCGCCGACGCCGCGGTGGTTCCGGCCAGCGTCACCAAGGATTGAGCGGCTCGCCGGCCGCGACGCCCTGGCGGCGTGGCGAAAGGCGCACGCGGTCCTCGGGCCCGGCCGCGCGACCGCCGGGCCCGAGGAGCGCCCTCCCTTCAATCGTAGTACTCGTTGCCCAGGTGGGTGATGAGGTCCTCCCCCATGAGCCAGCGCATCGTGTTCTTGAGCTTCATCGACTGGATGAAGAGGTCGTGCTCCGGGTACAGGGCCGGCGCGGTCATCGGGCTCTTCCAGTAGAAGCTCAGCCACTCCTGCGTGCCGCGCAGCCCGGCGCGCTGCGCGAGATCCAGGAGGAGCGCAAGGTCGAGCACGATGGGCGCGGCGAGGATCGAGTCGCGGCAGAGGAAGTTGATCTTCATCTGCATCGGGTAGCCGAGCCAGCCGACGAGATCGATGTTGTCCCAGCCCTCCTTGGCGTCGCCCCGAGGCGGGTAGTACTCGATCCGCACCTTGTGGTAGAGCTTGCCGTAGAGCTCGCCGTAGACGTGCGGCTGGAGGATGTGCTCGAGCACCCCGAGCTTCGAGACCTCCTTCGAGCGGAACGACTCCGGGTCGTCGAGCACCTCGCCGTCGCGGTTGCCGAGGATGTTCGTCGAGAACCACCCCGTGACGCCGAGCATCCTCGCCTTGAGCCCCGGGGCGATCACCGTCTTCATGAGGGTCTGGCCGGTCTTGAAGTCCTTGCCGGCGATGGGGACCTCCTGCTTCCGCGCGAGCTCCCACGCGGCCGGGAAGTCGACGGTCAGGTTCGGGGCGCCGTTCGCGAACGGGATGCGCTCCTTCAGGCAGGCCCAGGCGTAGAGCTGGGAGCTCGAGATCGCCGGGTGGTCCTCGGCGAGCCCTGCCTCGAAGCGCGCGATCGACTGGTGGACCTCCGCAGGTGCGATGTGGACCTCGGTCGAGCCGCACCAGACGGCGACGGCGCGCGCCGCGCCGCTGTCGCGCAGGAAGGCGCGGAGATCTTCCCGGAGCTGCTCCACCATCTCGGCCTTGCTCGCGCCCTTCTTCACATGGGTGCCGTTGAGGCGCCGCACGTACTGCGGGTAGAACGCGGCGGGCATCGGCCGGATGCGCTCCAGCTCCTCGCGGACGGCGTCGAGGTGGCGGCGCTCCAGCACGTCCGCGTGGCGCGCCGCCTCGTAGGCGTTGTCGGGGAAGATGTCCCACGCGCCGAACACCAGCTGATCGAGCGTCGCGAGCGGCAGGAAATCCTTGATCCTGGGCGCGCGGTGGTCGGTGCGCCGGCCGAGCCGGATCGTGCCCATTTGCGTGAGCGACCCGATCGGCGCCGCGAGCCCGCGCCGCGCGAGCAGGGTGCCGGCGATGGTCGTCGTGGAGACGGCGCCCAGCCCCGGCAGCAGGACCCCGAGCTTGCCCTCTGCCTTCTTGATCTCTTTCGGCTGCTTCACGTGACGTGTTCCCCCCCGGTCGTGGTCGTGGGCGCTCCTCGGGCAGGGGCGGGGCATCCGCCGGTGCCGTGCGCGCGGCGAGCGCGGCGTCGGCCGAGGCCGCGCGGCGCTGCGACCGCCGGGAGCATGAAGCCCGGCGGCCGCGATCACCACGGCCCGGCGCGCGGGCGAGGGCGTTTCCGGCGCGCGCCCTTCACCGGTTTCCGGCGCGCCCCTCGGGCCGGCGCCTCGGACGGCGCCGGCCGGGCGGCCGGGAGACGGCGTCAGGGCGCGCGCGGCAGGGGCTCCGCAGGGGTCAGGCTGGACGCTCGTCCGTGTTCGTCAGGCGTCATCGTCGCCGTCGAGCAGGCCATGCACCGAGAACTCGACGGCCTCGAAGGGCTCGGCGTGGATGCGCTCCTCACCCTGAGCGTCCAGGACCAGGAGATAGCCGTCCTCCGTCCAGCGATAGACGATGAGCGTCTCGGCGACCGGATCGATGAGCCAGTAATGGGGTACGCCCGAGCGCCTGTAAGCGCGCATCTTCTTCACGACGTCGTTGCGTTCGTTGGAGGGCGAGAGGATCTCGCAGACCCAGTCCGGTCGCACCAGGATGGGACTTTCCCTGGGGAGCTCGGGCAGCCGCTCCCGGCGCCAACCGGCGATATCCGGGCGGTAGACCTCGCGGATTTCGAACTGCACCTCGGTCTCGGTCAGGAAGCGCCATCCGCCGGGCCACGGTCCGCCGGGGCGGCGATCGTACGGGCCGCCGAGCCGGATGGTGAGGCGCGCCTGCGAGCTGCCGTGACGCGGGCTCGGCATCGCCTTGCGCACGAGGTCGCCATCGATGATCTCGTGGAAGCGCTCGGGCTCCGGGATGGCGAGGAGGTCGGCGACCGTGGCGGGCGCCTTCTTCAGAGCGGCGGGCGGCATGGCGGGAGGATAGGGCTTCCGGCTGCGGGCAGCCACCCGGGGCCTGCGCCGCCCCTTGCCGCGCGCGGCCCGTCAGGGCGCGGCGGGCGGGTAGCCGGCGGCGGGGGTCATCGCCTCGATCCAGGCGCGGACCGCTGCGACGGCCTCCTCGTCGACGCGGCGGGTCGCGAGCGGCGGCATCTGCTCGGGCGGCGCGCCGGGCGCGTCGCGCCGGGACATGGCGCGGAGCAGCGTGCTGCGATCCGGATCGCGGGGCCTCAGCCGGTAATAGCGTGCTTCCGGCGGCGCCCCGGACGGGCGGAGCTTCGCTGGCTGGTTGATCGCCGTCTGGTAGACGCGCGTGCCGCGCACATCGCCCACCTGGCCGGCAGCATCGATGTTGAGGCGCATCTCGAAGTGCGTGGCGACGCCGGACGGATGGTGGCACGAGACACCGCAGTTCGCGTGGAGCAGACCGAGCGCGCGCCGCTCCGTCTCGGTCCCGGGCACCGCGAGCGCGGCCGCGCTGGGCAGCGGGCCGCCGGACGCCGTCGAGAGCAGGCCGCGCTGGATCAGCTCGGCGTACGTCAGTCCGCCTGCTCCCCGCGCGGCGAGCTGGATCGCCTCGAAGCCGAGCGGGTTATCGGTCTTGCCCGCGTGGCAGCGGATGCAGTCGACCTGCGCCGGGATCGCATAGCCGTCCGCGCCGGGCACGTGGGGAACACCGGCCTTCACCTGCAGCGCGCTCGCGCCGTCCTCCGACCAGACATAGGTGGCGCGCGTCCAGCGATCCTCCGCGGTCTTCCAGAGGAGCCTCGTCTCGAGGCGGCGGCTCGCGCCGGAGGCGGGGCTCCGGAACTCCTTCCACAGCCTGGTGCCGACAGGGAAAATCCAGTCGTTCATCCTGGAGACATCGATGGTCGAGCCCGGAGGGAGGTAGATCCAGCGCGTCTTCTCGGCGCCGTCGCTCCAGAGCTCGAACGCCGGCCTGAACTCGTGGACGCCCTCCGCGAGCGAGCGCGCGCCGAAGTCGCTGTAGAGGCCGGTGCAGCGGAGATCGTGAGGATCCTCGTCCCCGTCCTTGCAGGGCGGCGGATCCCGGGGCGCGGCGGGCGCGCTCGCGGCTGGGCGCTCGTCCGCTCCGGCGCCGCGCGCGGCCGTTCCGGCGTGTGCGCCGAGCCGGTCGGGCGCGGGCAGGGGATCGGCCCGGGGCGTCTCCTGCGCGCTGCAACCGCCGCAGCTCGCGAGCAGCAGCGACGCGACCACGGCTTGCCATGGATGGCCGGTCATGCTGAAGGTGGAGGCGGAGGTGTCCGCTTGTCCGAGAGACCGATCCACCGCCGCGCCGCGGGGCGCGCTGCCTGTGTGACGAGAGCGTGCGCGTTCCATCGGACCGCCTTGTGCCTCCTGCTCGCGGGCAGTGTAGCCGCCTGCGACAGGCGTGTGCAGGTCGCTGGGCCGCCCGAAGGGCCGCGCGAGGGCGGCGCCGCCGGCGCGGCCGCGGCAGGGAACGCGGCCGCGCCGCCGGCGCAGGCGAGCGCGGCGCCCCCCGGTCCGGCGCCCGCCGCGGCGGAGGGCGCGCCCGCCACGAAGGGCGCGCCCGCTGCGGAAGACGGGCAAGCGCCGCCGCCGGCGAGCGCGGCGGAGCTGGCTCGCCCGGCGAAGTGCGGCGGCGTCCCGCCGCTGAAGCTCACGCTTGTGGCGAGCGGGTTCGACCAGCCGACGTATGTCGCCGGGCCGCCCGGCGATCCGGCGCGGCTCGTGGTGCTCGAGAAGGCGGGGACGCTCCGGCTCGTCAAGGACGGCGCGGTCCAGCCGGCGCCCTTCCTCGACGTGCGATCGCGCGTGTTCTTTCCGGCGCCGAACGCGGAGGGCGGCCTGCTCGGGCTCGCCTTCCACCCGGACTACGCGAGGAACGGGCGCTTCTGGCTTCATTACTCGTCGGCCCCGCGCGGCAACGTGGTGATCGAGGAGTGGAAGCGCGCGGCGCAGGGCGAAGGCGCCGCCCATCCCGAGCCGGTCCGGTCGCTCGTCGACGTGAAGCACGGCGCCTGGAACCACGTCGGCGGCATGCTGGCCTTCGGCAAGGACGGCCACCTCTACGCCGCCATCGGCGACTCCGCGCGATCGCCGAGCCCGGCGGCCGATCTCACCTCGAAGCTCGGCAAGATCCTCCGGATCGACGTCGAGCAGCCGGGGAAAGCGCCGGCGGGCAACATGACCGGCGGAGATCCGATGATCTGGGATTACGGGCTCCGGAACCCGTGGCGGTTCAGCTTCGACCGGCTCACGGGGGACCTGTACATCGGCGATGTCGGTCAGAAGAGCTGGGAGGAGATCCTTGTGGAGCGCGCTGGCCAGGGCAGGAACGATTACGGCTGGGAAGCGATGGAGGGCGCCCATTGCTATCCACCGGGCGCGGCGTGCAAGCCGCGCGGGGTCCCGCCTACGGTCGAGCACCCCCGCAGCGAGGCGGGCTCGATCGTCGGCGGCTACGTCTATCGCGGGGCGAAGATCCCGTGCCTGCGCGGCCGCTATCTGTATGCCGATTACGTGACAGGGCGCTTCTTCTCCTTCGTGTGGGACGGCAAGGCCGCGACGGATCGCGCAGAGCTCACCACCGCGTTGAGCCCGAACGGTCTCCCGTCCTCGTTCGGCGAGGACGCCGCCGGGGAGATCTATGTGGTGATGTTCAACACGGGGCGTATCTACCGGATCGACCCGGGGTGAGGCGTCCGCGTGGCGCTTTCCAGGCGCCGAGCCCGGCACGAGCCCGCGCCGCCGGCGAGGGGCTTCACCCGGCCCGGGCGAGTTCGTCGCGCGCCTGCGCGGTGAGCTCGAGCGAGCGCACGCGCGCGGCATGATCGAAGATCGGTGAGCTCACCATGAGCTCGTCGGCGCGGGTGCGGGTGATGAACGCGTCCAGCCCCCGCCGCACGGCCTCGGGCGAGCCCGCGATCGTGCAGGCCAGCATCTGCTCGAGGCCAGCGCGGTCCAGCGGGCTCAGCTGGCGCTCGAGGTCGTCGACCGGCGGCGGCAGGGGCCCCGGGCGGCCGCGGCGCAGGTTGACGAAGGCCTGCTGAAGCGAGGTCCCCAGCCGTCGACCCTCCTCGTCGCTGTCGGCGGCGAACACGTTGACCCCCAGCATGACAACCGGCTGCGCGAGCTGATCCGAGGGGCGGAACTCCCGGCGATACAGCGCGATCGCCTGCGCCATCTGGCCCGGCGCGAAGTGCGAGGCGAAGGCGTAAGGGAGGCCCAGCGCCGCGGCGAGCTGCGCGCCGAAGAGGCTGGAGCCGAGGATCCAGATCGGCACGCTCAGGCCCGCGCCGGGCACGGCCTGCACCAGCTGGCCAGGCTCCGCCGGGCGGAAGTAGCCCATGAGCTCCAGGACGTCCTGAGGGAAGCTGTCGACGTCTCCGGACAGGTTACGCCGTAGCGCGCGGGCGGTCGCCGGGTCGGACCCGGGAGCCCGCCCGAGGCCCAGATCGATGCGCCCCGGAAAGAGGGACGCCAGCGTGCCGAACTGCTCGGCGATCATGAGCGGCGCGTGGTTCGGCAGCATGATCCCGCCCGCGCCGACGCGGATCGTCGAGGTGCCGCCGGCCACGTGCGCGATCACGACCGAGGTCGCGGCGCTGGCCACGCCGGCCATGTTGTGGTGCTCGGCCAGCCAGTAGCGGCGATAGCCGAGCCGCTCGGCGTGGCGGGCGAGGTCGAGCGTGTTGCGGAAGGCCTGGGCGGCATCCCCGCCTTGGACGATCGGAGCCAGGTCGAGAACGGAAAAGGGGGTCATGTGGGCACCTCGCTGGACTGTTGCACGGCGAGGACGGTTTCGGGAGCGCTCGGGGGGGGGTGGCGCTCCCTGGAGCAGAGAAACTCCCTCCCTCCAGCGCCCCCGCACCCTCCAGCGCCCCCGCGTCCTCCCTCCAGCGCCCCCGTCCGCCCGGCGCCTCGCCCTCGGCGCTCGAGCCGCCTGGAACGGTCATGACGCGGCCGCGCTCGCTGTACTACGCTCGGGTCGTGCGCCGTACCGTCTCGCCGCTGCGCCGGCTCCCGCAGGTCCTGCTCGTCGTCGCCGCCTCGGCCGCCGCGCTCGCGCCGCCCGGGGACGCCGCCGCGTTCCTCTGGCCCAACGTGCCGGAGCAGATCGCGCGCGCGCTCACGTCGGGCGACGTCTCGGAGCGGCGCCTCGCCGCCACCCGCGTCGGCGAGCTCGCCCCGGAGACGGCGATCGGGCTGATCCAGAAGGGCATGAGCGACCCGGACATCGAGGTGCGGCTGTACCTCGCCGGGGCGGCTGTGCGCTTCCGGATGCCGCGCGCAGGAGACCTCGTGATCGAGTGGCTCGGCGAGGGCGACGCGCGCCTGCGGCTCGCGGCCTGCGACCTCATCCGCGCGGCGCCCACCGATCGATCCGTCGTCGCCCTCGGCCGGGTGCTCGGCGATCCCGATCCGCACGTCCGCCTCGCCGCCGCGGCCGCCATGGGCGCGGCGGGGCTCCCGGACGCCGTCTCGCCGCTGCTTGGCCACCTCGACGACACCGCGCCGGAGGTGCGCGCGGAGGTCGTGCGTGCGCTCGGCCGGATCGGCGACGGGCGCGCCGTCGTGCCGCTCATCGGCAAGGTGCAGGACTCGGTCCCGGAGGTCCGTCGGGCCACGGCGCGGGCGCTCGGAGAGCTCGGCGATGCGCGGGCGGTCAGCGCGCTCATCCTCACGCTCCAGGACGCATCTCAGGACGTCCGCGTCGAGGCGGTGAGCGCCCTCGGCCGGCTGCGCTCGGACGAGGCCACGTCCGCGATCGCCGATCTCGTCGAGGCGTCGCCGGCAGGCACGGGCGCGTTCCTCGGAGCGCGCCCGGCCGACAGCGGCACCTCGAGCAACGACGTGCGTGATGCGGCGCTCCGGGCGCTCGGCCGCATCGGCTCCGACGCGGCGGTGAAGGTGCTGCTCGCGGCGCTCGCGAAGGACGACCCCGCGGCGCCGCGGTCCGCGGTCCGCGACGCCCTCGTCAGCGCCGGGAAGCCGGCTGCGGCCCCCGCGCCGGCTGCGGCGCCCGCGCCGGCTGCGGCCCCCGCGCCGGCTGCGGCGCCCGCGCCGGCTGCGGCCCCCGCGCCGGCTGCGGCCCCCGCGCCGGCTGCGGCCACCGCCCTCCCCGCGCTCGTCGCCGCGCTCGCGGCCGCGCCGTCGGCCAACACCGCCGCGGGCGCCGCCCTCGTGCTCGGTGAGCTCAAGGCCAGGGAAGGGCTGCCCGCGATCGTCCGGGGGATGCAGCGGGGCGTCGTCCCGCTCCGGCACGGGCTCCGCGCCCTCGGGGCGCTCGGCGACCCCGCGGCGCTGCCCAGCGTGCTCGAGCTGCTCGGCGACGTCGACCCCTCGGTCCGCCGCGAGGCGATCCGCGCCGCGACCGCGCTGCTCGATCCCGCGCGGCCCGACGGGCGCGCCGTCGACCCCGCGCGCGCCCTGCTTGTCGACCCGGCGACCCCGCCCGACGAGAAGCTCGCCCTCGTCCAGCTCCTCGGGCGCACCGGCTCGCCCCGCGCGCAGGAGGTGCTCCTGCCGCTCGCGAAGGCCCGCTCCGCGCCGCTCCGCCTCGCCGTGATCGAGGCGCTCGGCGCGGCGCGCGCCGCCGGGGAGCTCGGCGCCGCCGTGGACGCCGCGCTGCTCGAGGCGCTCGACGACGAGTCGGCCGACGTGCGCCTCCGGGCAGCGGTCGCGCTCTCCCGCGTCGCCGGCCCCACGAGCGCGCGCGCGCTGCTCCAGCGCCTCACCGTCGCCGCCGAGCAGGACCGGGGCGCCCTCGGCATCGCCCTCTCGGGCGCGCTGTCGCGCGCGGCGGACGACCCGAAGGACGGCAGCGGCAAGGGCCTCGCCCACGACGTCGCGGCGGCCATCGCGAGCGCCCCGGACGCCGCGCGCGACGCGCTGCTGGAAGGGCTCGGCCGCATGCCCGGGCAGGCCGCGGGCGCCGCGCTCGTGCGGATGGCCTCGGCGGCGCCCATCGACGACCGCCGCAAGATCGCCGAGGCGCTCGCCGGGCACCCGGCGGCCGCCGCCGCGCTCCGCAAGCTCGCGGGCGATCCGGATCCGGGCGTCCGCGCCAACGCCGTCTGGTCGCTCGGCGCGGTGGGGGACAGGGACGCGCTGCCGCTGCTCCAGCCGCTCCTCAAGGACCCCGACGCCGCCGTGGCGGGCAACGCGGCGGGCGCGATCGGGCGCATCGCGGGCCGCGCCGGCCAGCCCGCCCGCGCGGCCGCGGCGCTCTGCGGGGCGCTCGCCGACGCGCGCCCCTACCTGCGCGCCAACGCGCTCGCCGGCCTCACGGTCGCCCGGGCGCGCTGCGACGGCGCCGCGGCCCGGGACCTGCTCGCGCGCGACCCCGCCGAGGCGGTCCGCCTTGCCGCCGCCGACCACCTCGCGCAGGGCGGCGACGACGCCGATCGCCGCGCGCTCGCCCGCTGCGCCGGCGAGGACAGGAACGCCTCGGTCGCGGTGCGCTGCGCCCACGCCGTCCCGCCCCGCGCGCCCCCCTCGGGCGCCGAGGACGTCGCGGTCTTCGTCGTCCCGTTCGACGCGGGCCGGGGCGGCTCGGCCCGCGACGCGCCGGTCCCGCGCGCCCCCTTCGCGCTCGTGCGCGCGGACGGCCTCATGCGCCTCGGCGTCGCCGACCGGCGCGGCGAGGTCTTCGAGCGCGGCGCTCCCCGAGGGCCGCTCCGCCTCGCCGTCCCGGCGCCGCTCGTGAAGTGAGCCCGCGCCCGCCGCGCTGAGCCGCTCTCCATGCGCAGCCGACCCGACGTCGAGCTCCGGATGTCCAGGACCGTCCACCCGGGCGACGTCGTCCAGGTCGAGCTCGTGCTCCGCAGCCGCGGGAGGACGCCGGTCGACTCGATCGAGCTCCACCTGGAGGGCATGCAGGTCGCCCGCGTCGAGGAGCGCGTCCTCGTGCCGCCCCACTTCCTCTCGCTCGTCGCCCGCCTCGCGGGGGAGACGACGCTCCCGGAGGGCGAGCAACGCTACCGCGCGAGCTTCCCGCTCCCGGCCGACGCGCCCTGCTCGTACCTCGGCACGCGCGCCGAGATCCGCTACGGCATCACGCTCTCCATCGCGATCCCGTGGTGGCTCGACGTCCAGGAGTCGTACGAGGTGCTCGTCACGCCGCGCCCCGTCACGCGCCCGGCCCGGTCGCCTGTCGCTGGCACCACGGCGCGCGGCGACAGCCCCTTCATCGAGGTCTCGCTCGACGATCAGGTCTTCGCGCCGGGCGACGAGATCTCGGGGGCGGTGGCCCTCGGCAACGTGCAGGGCCGCAGCGTCCGCGGGATCGAGATCTCGCTCGTCGGTGTCGAGCGGCTCCTCAGCGTCGACCCCGCCGCGTCGAACCGCGCGACCGAGGCGCACCGCTTCACCGCCTTCCGCCGCGCGGACAGCCGCGACGAGGGGCGGGAGCTGCCCTTCCGGTTCCGGATCCCCCGCTCCGTCGCGCCGTCGTTCGACGCCGGGTGGGTCGCCCTCCTCTGGGGGCTCGAGGTGCGCGTCGAGCTCGCGCGCTCGGACGGCGTCGTCCACACGACGCCGCTCGCGCTCGGCGTCTTCGATCGGCCGCCCGGCCTCGGCGCGATGCGCCGGCAGATCGGCTCGGGGAGGTGGCGCGGGGTCTGGGGCACGGTCGGCGCGCGCCACGGCCTGTCGCTCGACCCGCTGGAGCTGCGCCTCTCGGGCGCGCTCGCCGGCTGCGCGGCGTCCGTGTGGATCGACGCGGGCTCCTCGTCGAGCGGCGCGATCGTCGGAGAGCTGCGCTGGCCGTCGTGGGGGCTCGACCTGGAGGTCGGCGTGAAGCGCTTCCTGCTCGCGCTCGCGTCCGAGGACGACGAGGGCTTCGGCCGCCGCTACCGCGTGCGCGGGCGCGACCCCGGCCAGGTCCGCGCCGTCGTCGCCGGGCCGCTGCGCCGGGCGCTGCTCGCCTTCGACGACGTCCGGCTCGACGACGAGCACGTGTCGGTCCGGTCCCGCACGCCCGGCCATGACCAGCCCTGGCTCGGCGCGTTCCTGGAGCACCTCGCCGCGCTGGCGGCCGAGATCCGCGCCGCGTCCGCGCGCATCCCGCCGCCCACGCCCATGGCGGCGATGCGCCCGGCCTGGGAGCAGTTCGCGGCCGAGGTCCACGGCCGCTTCGAGGTGGGCCGCATGCGCATCCGCGACGCGCAGCTCGACGGCGCCACGTTCCACATCGACACGTGCTTCGAGCGAGGCCCGCACCCCGAGCGCTCCGAGGTCACGCTTGTGCTCGATCCGCCCCTGGATGTGACGCTCGATCCCGATGACCCCGAGCAGCTGCGCGCGGCCTCGCCCCGGGCGCGCGAGGCGGTGAGGCGCCTGCGGGCCCGCACGCACGCGCTGCGCATCGCCCCGCACGCCATCGTGATCACGGTGCCGGCCCCGCTCGAGGACCCCGCCACCCTGCGCGACCTGCTCGACGCGCAGCTGCACCTCTCGGCGCTCCTGCGCGGCCCGCGCGTCGCCCGCCCGTACCGCTGAGCCGCGGCCAGCGGGCGCAGCGGGCGAGCCGCCGGAGCCGCCGAGCCGCCGAGCCGCCGAGCCGCGCGTCAGGGAAGACGCGGGAGCGCGGGAGCGCGAGCGCGGGAAGGCCAACGCGCCGGGGATCTCCTTACAGCGGACCGCGAGCCGATTTCCACACAGAACGCCGGCTGATCCGGGCTAAAGTCTTCGCCCATGCTCGACAAGCTCTCTCGGCAAGAACGCCTCCAGCTGATGCGGTTCATCTGTTCGTTCGCCTGGGCCGACCTCCAGGTGCGCGAGCAGGAGCGCGAGTTCGTGCGCAAGATGATCCTGCGGCTCCAGCTCGACGAGGAGGAGGCCAGGGAGGTGCGCAGCTGGCTCGATGTGCCGCCCGCGGCCGACGACGTCGATCCGATGCAGATCCCCCGCGCGCACCGGCAGCTCTTCCTGGCGGCCGCGCGCGAGATGATCTCGTCCGACGGCGAGATCGGCGAGGAGGAGCGCGAGAGCCTGAGCCTGCTGGAGCAGCTCACGCGCTGACCGGGGCGCAGCGCCTCGGTTGACGGATGGATGATGGATCGATGAGTCGGCGATTGGTGGAACGATGAGCACGATGGCGCAGCGAGGGGCCGGCGAGGGCCGGGCCCCGACCGAAATGGGAGCGAGCTCGACCGAGAGGCCCTGGGTCGGCGTGATCATGGGGGGCAAGAGCGACTACGAGCACCTCGCCGTGACGAGCGAGCTGCTCACGCAGCTCGGCATCCCGCACGAGGTGCGCGTCGTCTCGGCGCACCGCACGCCGGACCGGATGTTCGAGTACGCGAGCACGGCTGAAGGGCGCGGGATCGAGGTGATCATCGCCGCCGCGGGCGGCGCCGCCCACCTGCCTGGGATGGTCGCCGCGAAGACGGTGCTCCCGGTCATCGGCGTGCCCATCCCCGCCACGGCGCTGAACGGCATGGACGCGCTGCTCTCGATCGTCCAGATGCCGAAGGGGGTCCCCGTCGCCACGATGGCCATCGGCAAGCCCGGCGCCGCCAACGCCGCCCTGTTCGCGGCGGCGGTCCTGTCGGGCAAGCACCCCGAGCTCCGCGAGCGCCTCGCCGCGTTCCGCGGCGCCCAGGAGGCGGCGGTCCTCCGCGACGCGGTCATCGTTTAACCCTCCACCTCCACCTCGCCCCGCCTCGCCCTAGGTCCTCCGGAAATGCCCATCGCTCCCGGCTCTACGCTCGGTATTCTCGGCGGCGGTCAGCTCGGCCGCATGACGGCGCTCGCCGCCCGCACGCTCGGATACAAGGTCCACGCCCTCGACCCGGACCCGGACTGCCCGGCCCGCTCGGTGCTCGATCGCTGCATCGTCGCCTCGTTCGACGACGCGGCGCAGGCGGCCGAGCTCGCGTCGCAGTGCGACGTCGTGACGCTCGAGATCGAGAAGATCTCCACGGAGGCGCTCACGGCCGCCGCCCGGCTCGCGCCGGTGCGCCCGTCGGCCGACGTGCTGGCCATGGTGCAGGACCGCGGCGTCCAGAAGCGCTGGCTGTCGAGCAACGGCTTCCCGGTGGGCCCCTTCCGCGAGGTCGCGACGAGCGCGCAGCTCCTCGAGGCGACGCGCGCCATGGGCGGGGCGTGCTTCGTGAAGTCGTGCGTCGGCGGGTACGACGGCAAGGGGCAGCTGCGGCTCTCGGGGGGCGCATCGCCGGGCGACGGCGACGCCGGGAGCGAGGCGGCGGCGCTCTTCGGGTCGCTGGGCGGCCAGCGCTGCGTTGTCGAGCAGGCGCTCGATCTCGAGGCCGAGCTGTCGGTGCTCGTCGCGCGGAGCCCGAGCGGCAAGCTGGCGGTCTACCCGCCGGCCCTGAACCACCACCGCGACCAGATCCTCGACTGGTCGCTGCTGCCCGGCCCGCTCTCGGCCTCGGTGACCGGGCAGGCGGTGCAGATCGCGCTCGATCTCGCGGTCGGCCTGCGCGTCGAGGGCCTGCTCGTCGTCGAGCTCTTCCTGCTCCGGGACGGCCGCCTGCTCATCAACGAGCTCGCCCCGCGGCCCCACAACAGCTACCACGCGTCCGAGGTCGCCTGCGCGACGAGCCAGTTCGAGCAGGCGGTCCGCGCCGTCTGCGATCTGCCGCTCGGCTCGACCGAGGTCGTCCGCCCCGCCGCGATCGTCAACCTGCTCGGCGACGTCTGGATGGACGGCGCCTCGCCGGCCTTCGAGGCCGCGCTGGAGATCCCGGGCATCCGGCTCCACCTCTACGGCAAGCGGATCGCCCGCCCCGGCCGGAAGATGGGCCACCTCTCGGCGACGGGCCGCACGCCGGAGGAGGCGCTCGTCGCCGCGAAGCTCGCGATGGCCCGGCTCTCGGCGCACGCCGGGCTGCCGCTCACCGGCCGCTGAAGGGCCTCCCGGCAGCGCACGGCGCAGGCCCCTGACAGGCGCATTTCGAGCCCCCGCGCGGCCCGGTCACGTCGATTCCTGAGCCGCCGGCGAGCCGCGGTCCAACGACAGACCTCGGCTGACGCGATCGCGTCACTGTTCCTGAGTCGATGCAGATGTGCCCACGTGGTATACATCGTGTCTTCTGTTCCGATGCTCCTTCACGTCCAGAGCTTCGACGCCTTCGAGGACGTGGGCGCCGCCTTCTTCACCGCTGTCCCGGCGCTGATGGACTCGCACCATCGCGCCATCAGCCGGGCCGTCATCGCCGCAGGCACCTTGTTCCTTGTCTATTACACGCTCGCTTCCCGCTCCCTGGACAGGCGTGGCTACCGGGTGTCGTTCCCCGAGGTGTGGCTGCTCGCGAGCGCGGGGCTCTGCTCCATCTACGCGTGGGGGTTCAACCCCTGGGGACAGGCGTTCTTCATCATGAACCTGTTCCACGCGGTGCAGTAGGATGTATGAGGATCCAGGGTTGTCTCGGCTCCGTGCGCTTCTCGCTCGCGGTTGCCTCGAAGGCGCTCGTCTCGCCCGCCTGCAGCAAGTCGCCGCAGATCACGGCGGAGAGCCTCGAGGATAGCTGGGCGCTCGTGGAGTAGCACGATCCCGGCTCCGTATGAAGGGCCCGAACGGGGGTGTGCTCCAGCCCGTCGGGGACGACATCGTGAGGGTGGAGGTGCTCGCCGCGGCCTCCCGCGGCGCCCGGACGCGGTAAGGTAGCGGCGCCGCGCGCCCGCGCCTCACCCGACGGAAAGCCCCTCTCCATGACCGAAGCGCCCGATCTCCCCGACCTTTCCCCCGACGACTGCCACCCCCGCGCGGCCGCCGCGCTCGCCGACCCGTTCTTCTGGTCGCTCACCGACGCGACCGCCCCCTTCGGCAACGAGACGGCGCACGACACGCTCACCGCGTTTCGCGACTTCCGCGACGAGCACCCGAAGGCGAGCCCCATCGAGCTGCTCGACGCGCTCCTCGCCCGCTGGGAGGTCGACAACGCCCACTGGGACGCCGTGGACGCGGCCGAGGTCCAGGCCCTCGGCGAGGAGGACGAGTACAGCCTGCTCACGCGCGACGAGGCGCTCCTCGCCCTCGCCTTCAGCCAGATCGTCACCGAGGGCAGGCTCGAGCCCGAGGTCCGCCGCCGCGCGCTGCTGGCGCTGGCCCGGCAGGCGCTGCCCGCCCTCCTCAGCGCCTTCGAGGGCCGCGCCCTCGAGCGCGCGCTCAGGATCGACCGGATGAGGGCCGTCCTCTCGGAGCGATGGGCCTAGACCTCGATCAAGCGCGTCGAAATCGCTTCGTAGCGGGATCAAAATGAAAAGCCCGGGTGTTCGTCGAGTTGCTGAAGCTTGACACAAAACACCCGGAGGCTTTTCAGGTGAAGGATCGACGAAATTGGGCCGAAAGTGAAGCGAGAAAGATCGCGCGCCGACTGAAGCCCGTCGAGGGCGGACGCGAGCCGCGTGGAACGGGTCCCGAGTTCGCTGCACGCACGATTCGTTACGAGGCGTCCGACCGGGTTCACGCCATCCCCTGTGGCGGGCTCGGGGCCATTCATCAACTGGCCTGGAAGGTCGGGCTGGTGACCGCGCTCGACACGAGGCTGCCGATCTTGAAGCGCCGGCGCCCGTACAGCGAGGCCGACCATGTTCTCAACATTGCCTATAATTTCCTGTGCGGCGGAGCGGTGCTCGATGACATCGAGGTGCGCCGCAACGACAGGGCGTTCCTCGATGCGCTCGGTGCGCGTACGATCCCGGATCCCACCACTGCGGGCGACTTCTGCAGGCGCTTCGGGGCCGAGCAGATCCAGGGCCTGATGGACGTCGTGAACGACGTGCGCGTCGGCGTCTGGCAGAGGCAGTCGCAGGCGTTCTTCGAGCAGACGGCGCGAATCGACGCGGACGGCTCGCTCGTCGCCACCAGCGGTGAGTGCAAGCAGGGCATGGACATCGCGTACAACGGAATATGGGGCTACCACCCGCTTGTGGTCTCGCTGGCGAACACCGGGGAGCCGCTGTTCGTCGTCAACCGCAGCGGGAACCGACCTTCCGAGGAGAGAGCGCCCGAATTCTTCGCGCGCGCGATCACGCTCTGCCGTCGCGCCGGCTGGACGGACATCCTGCTGCGCGGCGACACGGCCTTCTCGCAGGCCGCGTACTTCGACCGTTGGCACGACGACGGCGTACGCTTCGTGTTCGGGTACGATGCCTACAAGCCGATGGTGGCACGCGCTGAAGGTGACGATGTGAGCGATTATCAAGAGCTCGTTCGCAAGGCCGACACCCTCTTCGAGGAGAGCAAGCGGCGCGCGAAGCAACCACGCATCAAGGAGCAGATCGTCCGTGAGCGCGAGTATCGTAATATGCGCCTCGAGCGTGAGGAGTTGGCGGAATTCGAGCATCGACCCACCAAGGCGGCGCGATCGTACCGCTTCGTCGTGCTTCGCAAGACGATCGTTGAGGAAAGGGGCCAGCGGTACCTGGGACAGACCTTCCGCTACTTTTTCTACGTGACCAACGATCGCGAGATGACGTGCGAGCAGGTCGTCCGCGAGGCCAACTGCCGCTGCAACCAGGAAAATCTGCTCGCGCAATTGAAGAGCGGCGTCCCGGCGTTGCGCGCCCCGCTGAACACGCTCGAGTCGAACTGGGCCTATATGGTGATCGCGTCGCTCGCGTGGTCGCTCAAGGCTTGGTTCTCTTTGCTCATGCCCACGGCGCCGCGATGGCACGAAGCACACCAAGCCGATCGAGAGCGCGTTCTGCGCATGGAATTCCGCTCCTTCGTGCAGCGTTTCATTCTCGTTCCGGCGCAGATCCTCCATACCGGTCGAACTCTCGTCTATCGGCTCCTTGCCTGGCGTCCCGAGCTGCCCATCTTCTTCCGCTTCCTTGATGCGCTCTGACGGCCGGGGCTGCCCGACGCACTGAGGCACGGGCAGCCCGACCGCGAACCCACAACCTCGAACCACGAAACGAGGGATCCTTGACCAGCCGCAGCGACGATCACCGAATCCCGGCTCTCCGGCAGGACGGATCCGCTCGGCGATTCGAGACGGCGGTTCGGCCCATTTCGAGGGTCGCCAAGCGCTTGTTTGAGGCCTAGAGCACCGATCAGCTTGAAATGCCCGGGAATGAAGAGATTTGAACCACAGAGGCACAGAGGACACAGAGGGACAACAAAAAACTCTGTGCCCTCTGTGCCTCTGTGGTTCATTTTCTCGGGGTTTCAACCTGTTCGGTGTCCTAGCGCCGGGCGACGAACGGGGTCTCCTCGAGCCTACCGCTTTCCCGTGCGAACGTAGGAGCCGCCGATGTCCGAGCTGGCTCGGTAGGACTCGCAGCAAGAGAGCTTGGCGCGCGCCACACAGCTGTCGCCCGCCGCCGCCCGATCGCAGGACGCAACACGCTGCGGTTTGTACATGGACGGCTTGAAGACCAAGAGCGCTTTGTGTCGCCGGTGTTCTTACACTTCATGCCGTTGAGGCTCGCGGCCGTCGGACGTACGCCGGCGTGGAATTCTCCGCCGCGGTGGTGCTGGTGCCCTGCGATACCGCGCGACGGTTGCGCTCATGGATCGTCGAGCTCATCGGTACAGGAGGTGAAGCGGGTGACGCGGGTGAAGCGAGTGAAGAGCGTGAAGCGGTCCCCCTCTTCGTTTGTGAAGGCCCGGCAGGAGCGGCGAGGCTCGTCGGCTCCGCCCTCGGCCGATCCGCTGGAGCCAGCGCTGCGCGCATGATACGATCATCGTTCCGGCGATCGGTGTCGCATGGGACCTTGAAACGAATGGGTAGGGCATGGCGCCCCAAAACGAAGGAGTGAGGAATGGAGCTCAGGGCATGGTGCGCGGCGCTCTGCGCAGGGACGATGGGTCTCGTGGGGTGCGGCGGGGGCGCGGGCACAAACCAGGACAGCGGTTCGCCGGGCGCTGGAGGCCCGGGCGCCGGAGGCCACGGGCAGGGGGGTGACGTCTTCGGGCAGGGGGGTAACATCTTCGGGCAGGGGGGTGGTTCCATCGGCAACGGGGCCAACGGAGCGAGCGGTGGGACAGGGGGCAACGGCCCGAACGGCTCGGGGTGCCAGCACGTCGATGTCGTGTTCGCGCTCGACAACTCCTCGAGCATGCGTGAGGAAAAGCAATCGATGCGCGAGGTCGTGTTCCCGGCCTTCGCGCAGGCGCTGCTCGATATCAGCGGCATCCAGGACTTCCGCGCGGCCGTGCTGGACGCCTGCCCTCGGCCCGCAAATTTCCACACGCGCGGCGTCGGGGGCGACTGTTCGTTCCAGAGCGGAAAGTCGTGGATGGAGAGCTCGAGCACCGACATCCTCGGCGAGTTCGAGTGCGCCGCAGATGTTTACTCGAACGATGTCGAGTGCAGCAGCAACAACGATGACGAGCAGCCCGCGTCCTCGGTCGCCGCCGCGCTGGAGCCGCCGTTCTCGAACGAGGAGAACGCGGGCTTCCTCCGCGAGGATGCGCTGCTCGTGGTCGTGGCGATCACCGATGAGGACGAGCAGCCCGTCCCGCGCCAGCAGCCGCAAGCGATCCACGATCGGCTCGTCGCCGTGAAGGGCGACGCAAAGAACGTCGTGTTCCTCGGCATCGGCGGGAAGACCGATTGCGAGGGGGCCTATGGGAGCGCGGACGAGGCCGAGGACATGCAGCGGCTCGTGGACACCTTCGCCGCCGACAACCGTGGCTTCTTCTGGGATCTTTGCGAGGGGCGCCTCGAGGACGGCCTCACGAACGCCCTCACGGCGATCGAGGAGGCGTGCGAGGAGTTCGTGCCCGTCGTGAATTGATGCGCGCCGGGTGCCAGGGAACGCCTTGAACGCACCTGGCCCCGGAGCGGCGGGGCGTTCGACCTTGCCCTGATCACGCCTCGCGGCGGTACGATCGCCGCCATGGACACCGCTTCCTTCCTGGCCGAGGTCGAGCCGCTTGCCCACGACGACCGCGTCCGCCGCGTCGTGGCGCTGGGCGGCGCCGTCGCGCGCGGTGATGCCGGCGCCGCGGCCCTCCTCGGCGCGCTGTCGGGCAGCGCTCAGCCCTACGAGCGCCTCCTCGCGCTCATGGCCGTGTATGGCTCGGGGGACGGCGCGCGCGTCGTCGCGGCCGTGTCGGACCCGTCCCGCCTCGTCCGGCGGCGCGCGGGCTGCATGGTGGCCCGCTTCTGCGACGACGCGCAGGCGCTCGCGGCGCTCGGCGCCCTCGTCGAGCGGCGCGCCCTCCGGCGCACGGTGGCCCAGCTCGCCCGCCGCAAGCGCCAGGGGGTCGTGGACGCCTTCCTCGGCGCGCGCATCCAGCAGGGGCGCGATCCGGCGATCGTGGATCTGCTCCCGTTCGGCTCCGAGCCGCTCGTCGCGGCGCACCGGCACGCCCTCGACGAGGCGGGCGGTCCGCACTGCCTCGCGCGGCTGGCCGGCAGGCACCCCGCGGCCGCGGCGCGCTGGTTCGGGGAGGCGGTCGCGCGCTCCGGATCGCTCGATGTCCGGCTGCGCTACCGCCTCGCGCCGCTGCTCGTCCCGCTCGCCCGGCGCGCGCCCGACGCGGCGCTCCCGCTGATCCGGGCCCTCTTCGACCTCGGCGAGGAGCCCTCGTTCCTCGCCGGCCCCCTCGGCGTGCTGGCCCGCGCGCGCCCGGCCGCCACGTTCGACCTCCTGAAGGCGCGCCACGAGAGCGGCCGCCCCGCGCGGCCGCCCGGCGCCTTCGCGGTCGTGAGCTTCGACAAGGGGGCGCCGGCCCTCGGCGCCGAGCGCCTCGACTACCTCATCCGCAACGCCTGGGGCGCCCTGAGCGACGGGAAGCGGGGCCCGCGGTGGTTCCTGCGGCTGCGTCCCGACGACAAGAGGGCGGTCCTCCGGGCCTTCCTCCTCGGCGGGCGAGGGGGCTTCGGCGCCTTCCTGTTCCGCTACGTGACGGCCGAGTCCGCCGAGGAGCAGGCGCTCCGGGAGCGGGCCTTCGAGCGCTGGTCGCGCGCCGCGCAGGCCGCCGACGGCTCGATCGCGCCCGAGGTGCTCGACGCCCTGCCCGGCGACCTGCGCGAGCGCGAGGCGCGGCGGCACCTCGTCGACTGCCCCGCGCTCGTCGCCAGGCCGGACCGGCGGATGAGCTACGCGCGCCTCCTGCCGTTCGCCGAGGCCAGGACGGTGCTCGCGCCGCTCCTCGGGCACCCCGAGGGCGACGAGCGCGCGAAGGCGCAGGCGCTGCTCCTCGCGAGCGTCCTGCACGATCGGGGCGCGCTCGCGGACGCCCTCGCGAACGTGCGCGCCCGCAAGTTCGAGCAGGATCCGGTGCGGCGCGCGATGATCGGCGCCCTCGCCGCGCTCCCGCTCGCCCGCTTCGGGCCGGAGCACCTCGAGGCGGTGGGCGCCGTGGCGCAGGACGCGCTCGACGCCGCGGATCTGTCCCAGGCCACGGCCTCGGCCGTGGAGCGGCTCGTGGTGCGGCTGTTCCGCGTCGACGGCGCGTGGGGCGCCCGCTGGCTCGGGCGGATCCTCGCCGTGCGCGGCTCGGTCTCGACGGCGGGGCTCGGGGAGGGGCTGACGAGGGCCGAGGCCGAGCGGCTCACCCCCGCGCTCGCGCAGCTCGCGGGCGCGTGGTGCACCCGCGAGCGGGCGGGGGCGGTGCTCTCGCTCGCGCACAGCCTCGGCATCCGCCTCGGGGTGGTCGTGCCGCTGCTCGAGGCGCTCGAGCGGCTGTCGCGCGAGCTCCCGTTCGTCGGCGTCGCGGCCGGCGCGCTGGCGCTCCTCCGCGCCCATGATCGGCCGCGGTTCGCGCGGCTCGTGCCCGCGCTCCTGCGCGACGACGCGAGCTTCGTCCTGATCGGCGACGTCGCCCGGCACGTGAGCCGGAAGCGCCAGGATCTCCTCGACCCGCTGCTGGACGGCCGGCCCATGACGGGCAGGTTCGCGACGGGCCGGACGCGTTGGGTGCTCGACTTCGGCGCGGGCCACGGCCGCTGGACGGCGCGGCAGCAGGAGCGGTACGCGGCCGGCCTGCGCGCGCTGCTCGCGGACGAGGGGTGCGATGTCCCCACGCTGCGGTTCGCCGTCTCCGCGCTGGTCCGGCTCGCGTACGTCGACGCCTCGGCGATCACCCCGTTCGCCGCGGATCCGAGGCCGCCGCTGCGCGAGATGGCCATCCGGGGCCTGCCGTGGCTCGACGCCGGCCAGGGCGTGCCCGTCCTGATCGAGTGCCTTGGCGACGAGCGCGCGCGGTGGGCCATCTACGCGCTCCGGAAGGCGTTCGCCGAGATGCCCCGGGACCGGGTGCTCGCCGAGCTCCGGGCGGTGCCGACCGCGAAGGTGACCGTGGCCAAGGAGGTCGTGCGCCTGCTCGGCGAGATGGGCGGCGACGACGCCTACCGGGACCTGCTCCGGCTGGACGGCCCGAAGACCCACCGCGACGTGCGGATCGCGCTGCTCCGGGCGCTCTGGGACCACCTCGACAAGCCCGGGACCTGGGACGTCTTCGGCCGTGCCGTCGGGGATCCCGACTGGATCGTGGCCTCGAAGCTCGCGGACCTCCCGCTCGGCAGGCTCTCGACCGAGGCCGAGCCGCGCGTCGTGGGCCTGCTCGCCGCGATCCTCGGGCGGGCGGAGCCGGAGGCGCGGCTCGACCTGCTCCGGCGCGCCGCGCAGCTGCCGCTCCGGGACGAGCAGCGCGCGCTCTTCCTCCGGCTGCTCGCGCACCTGGACGCGCCGGCGCCCGAGGAGGCGGCCGAGGCGCTGGCGGCCGTGCTCGCCCGGATGCAGCCGGCCGAGGTCGCGGCCGTCGTGGCGCGGCTCCGGGAGCTCGCGCCGAGGCGCCGCCACCTCGTGGCGTTCCTACCGGTGCTCTCGGCGCGGCTCGGCGCGTATGCCGCGCGGCACCACCTGGCGGTCGGCGAGGGGCTCCTCGCCGTGCTGCAGGCGGACGCCCTGGCCGTGCCCCAGTACCTCGGGCTCGCGGCGCGCCTGCTGCAGTGGCGGGAGCTCGGGCAGGCGCTCTCCGAGCTCGGCCGGCGGGATCTGCTGCACCACGACGCGATGGTCGCGGCGATGGCGGCGGTGCAGGGCTGCGTGCACCCGTCGCTCCTCGAGGAAGCGCTGCGGGGGAGCGACGATCCGCGGCTGCGCCGGCTCGCGCTGGAGGCGCTCGTGCAGGCGGCGTCGCCGAAGAACGGGTGGACGGAGGAGCGGCGCGCGCTGCTCGAGCACTACCGGGGCGACCGGTCCCCCGCCGTGGCGGGGCCGGCGGGGTTCGTCGCGCCGCCGTGAGGGCGGGGCGCGGGCTGTCTTGGGTTGAGGGATTTCCTGCGCGATTCGCGGCGCTGTTCGCGCGCAGCGAGCCGCGCGAGCGGGCGATCGAGTACGTGCGCTCGCGGATGGGGACGGCGGCGCGGCGGAACGGTTGGCAGCGACCCATCTTTTCTTGGAGGCGTGTCCACCGGGAGATGGGTGCGACCCATCTTTTCTTGGAGGCGTGTCCACCGGGAGATGGGTGCGACCCATCTTTTCTTGGAGGCACGTCCACCGGGAGACGGGTGCGACCCATCTTTTCTTGGAGGCACGTCCACCGGGAGACGGGTGCGACCCATCTTTTCTTGGAGGCGTGTCCACCGGGAGATGGGTGCGACCCATCTTTTCTTGGAGGCGTGTCCACCGGGAGATGGGTGCGACCCATCTTTTCTTGGAGGCGTGTCCACCGGGAGACGGGTGCGACCCATCTTTTCTTGGAGGCGTGTCCACCGGGAGATGGGTGCGACCCATCTTTTCTTGGAGGCGTGTCCACCGGGAGACGGGTGCGACCCATCTTTTGGTGGACGCGCCAGCCCACCCGGACGGGTTCACGGCGTGCCGCCCGCCAGGGCGAGGGCGCCGGCCCTTGGAAAGGATGTTCGTCGCGCGGCACGGCCTTGCCCTTGCCCGGCTCCAGGAGATAGCTAGCGACGGGCATGGACTCGCTCACGCACGGGCTCTTCGGGCTGGCGGTCGGCGCGATGCGTCGCCCGGACGTCATGCCCGGCCAGGGGCGCGCGTCGCCGACCGACCGGGCCGTGCTGCTCGCGTGCGTGATCGCCGCCGAGCTGCCGGATCTCGATTACCTCTGGCCGGCGGGGGACGCGGTGCTGCGCACGCTGCGCGCGCACCGGGGGCCGTCGCACGCGCTCCTCTTCGCGCCGGTGGTGGCGGCGGTGGCGGCCGGGCTCGCCTGGCTCGTCCTCGGGCGGCGGGCGCGGCTCGGCCCGGTCTACGCCTTCAGCATGCTCTCGGTCGCCCTCGCGCACCTCTTGCCGGATCTCTGGACCGGGTGGGGGACGCGCCTGCTCCTCCCGCTCTCCGACGCGCGCCTGACGCTCGACTGGACCGGCGTGCTCGACCCGCTCGTCACGCTGCCGCTCGCTCTCGGCGCGCTCGTCGCGTGGCGCCGGCCGGCGCGCTGGCGGCGCGCAATCCTCGCCGGCGCCGCCGTCGCCGCCGTGTACGTCGGCGGCCGGATCGCGGCGCAGCAGGTCCTCGTCGCCCGCGTCGCCGCCGCCCACCCCGAGGCGCAGCGCGTCGCCGTCTTCCCCGCGATGCTCGGCGTGACGACATGGCGCTTCATCGCGACGCATGAGGACGCTTACGTCGCCGGCTCGGTCGCCCTGTTCGGCGGCGCGCCGGTCGAGGAGCGCCGGCTCTCGCGCGCGCCCAGCGGCCCTGTCCCCACCCAGGTCATGGCCGTCCCCACCGTGCGCGAGGCGCTCGCCTGGGCTCGCTTCCCCGTGGTCCGCCACGCCCCCGCCGAGGGAGGCGGGACCACCGTGCGCGTCGCCGACCTCCGCTATCACCTCCGCGGCAACCCGACGCTCGAGTTCATCATCGACATCGCCCCCGGCGGCGCCGTGACGCGCGCCCGCCTCGAGCGCGGCGGCTCCGCCCGCGAGCTCCTCGAGCGCTGGCGGGAGTAGTAGCTCGTCACCTGGGGATGGGTCGGCCCATGCGCGCCGGCGCCCAGCCACGTGGGATCGGTGTAGCGACGGGACAGTAGAGGATCGGTCTCCAGGAAGGCGCCCGAGCCGGACGCGGGCGTGCGGCGCGCGCGCGCGAGGAGGGTCCAAGCCCTCGACGACGGCGAGGAGCCAGGCACGATCGTCCTCCTCGGCGAAGGTGTCGAGTCCGGCGAGCATCCCGTCGAACGGCTGGTCGCCGCGCTGGCTGGCGAGCTCGAGGATCGCGCGACGGAGGCGCGGCCGACAGGAGATCAGCATGCACCCCCCGTGGCCGGGAGACGCGAGATCGCTCCGAGGCGCGCCGGGCGGCCCGTGGTCTCCACGTGCGCGGTCATCGGTCGTCTCGCCGGTCACGTGCCACGATGGCTGAACTCCAGGCGTTCTGCGAGATGGCGCAAGCAAGCGAGCAAGTTCCGGTATGGCATACAGGATCAGGCAGTCCGGGCGGTGAACGCTTACGACTCGCCCTGTGACCGGATCGACCGCCTGCATCGCGGGCCCGTGAGGCCGCTTCCTGATACTCCAGCTAGCCTCTTCCATCCTTCCATGTGAACCGACCCCTCTGTAGCACCGGACCAAATCCATGCACGCATCCTTGCTCGATCGCGCAACGGGCCGTGCTCGTCTCCGCCTCTGAAGCGGCCCTCGCAGCGCGTCGTGGCGTGAAGAACCGTCGAAAAGAGGGGCTGCGAGCCCGCGCTCCGCGCCTCGGGAACGCTGGCACGGGCGATGCTGAGACGGTTTCGTGACGGGAAGCCGGTCCCGGAGCGGAGGCCAATCGAGAATGCTTGCTCGACCGGCGCCGTGGCCGGGCTCATCTCCCCCGTTGCACCAAAGGAAGGAAACACACAATGAACGCCATGACCATCAAGAAGACGAAGCTCAGCAACGCAGGTCTCTCCGTCCCCGGGCGGAGCCTCTCGATCACGAAGATGAAGCTCAGCAACGCAGGCCTCTCGGTGCCTGGCTGAGCCTCGCGCGTCCGGCGAGCCTCCCGTGACGGGGAGGCTCGCCGCGGTGCCCATCCGCCACGAGCGCACGCTCGCGGGCTCTTGGGCTGCACGCTGGCCGATCCCTGCCGGCCGGCATGTGTTCTACCGGCGCATGCCCGCGCTCTCGGGCTGAGTTCATCGTTCATCCAGAAAAAATCGTCTCCGATCCACAGCGTGAATGACATGGAAACATCAGCTTTGCCAAGAAAGAAGTCCACGCTCGTCGTCCACGAGATCGAGGGCACGCTCTACTTCTGCAGCTCGGGGTACGCGACATCGATCCAGGACCCTTCCGGGGAGATCGCCCACCTGTTCGCCGTCATGGATGGCAGGCGGACGCTCGACGAGATCCACGCGCTCCTGAGCGCGCGGTATCCGCACGTGACGCGAGCGAACCTGGCCGAAATCATCGAGACGCTCGATCGAAGCGGGCTCTTGGAGAATGCCTCCTTCGGCCCGGAGGGGCTGCTCGACGCATACGAGCTCGCCCGCTGGGATAGAAACCTCAAGTTCTTCAATGCATACTCCGGACTCAGCACGAGCCGGTACGAGCTCCAGCACAGGCTGAAGACGGCGAAGATCGCCTTGCTGGGGCTCGGCGGGCTTGGTTCGCACATCCTCTACGATCTCGCGGCCATGGGCGCGCAGGACGTCTCGGCGGTCGACTTCGATCGCATCGACATCTCGAACCTCAATCGACAGATCCTCTACGGCGAACCAGACATCGGGCGCAGCAAGGTCGAGGTCGCGCGCGAGCGGATCAGCGCCTTCAGCTCGCGCCTCCGCTTCGAGGCCCGCGAGGTGCGCCTGAGCTCCACCGAGGACGTGCTCGAGATCATCCGCGGCCGGGATTACGTCATATGCGTCGCGGACCGGCCCACGACGGAGATCATGACCTGGGTCAACGAGGCATGCGTGCGCGAGCGCGCCACGCTGATCACCGGCGGCCTCGATACCCAGCGAGCGATCTATTACTCCGTGATCCCCGGCGTCACCGGCTGCATCCGCTGCTGGTCCATGGAGGTACAGAGGCGAGACCCCGTCTCGCATCGACTCCTCGAAGAGCAGCGCCGGATACGCGGCACGCGCGACGACGCGACCTTCGTCACGCTCATCTCGGTCCTCGCCGGCCACATGCTCACCGAGCTCGTCCGGTTGATCACGGGCATCGCGCCGCCGGTCGGCGCCGGGAGGCTCATGGAGATGCACTTCGACACGATGAACGTGCAGGTGGGCGAGCAATGGTCGCGCGCCGACAGTTGCCCTGTCTGCGGCGGCGTCTGCCCCGGCGCGGAGCTCGCCTCGGAGCCATACACCTCCGCGGCGTGACCGCCTGAACGAAGGGAACGGGCCGTGACACGGAATTACTACCTGCTTCTGTCGGCATATGCCCTCTCCGCGGTCGGGAACTGGATCTACAAGCTCGCGCTTCCACTCCTCATCTACGAGCGTACACACTCCGCCCTGGGCATGGCACTTGCGTTCGGGGTCACCTACCTCCCGTTCCTGCTCTTCTCCCCGTTCGGCGGAGTCCTGGCCGACCGTCACGATCGCCGGCGCCTGCTCTGGGCCGGAGACACCGTGTCCGGCGTCGTCGCCGCGTCGCTGGCCTTCGCGGTCCTGGTCAAGCCGGACGGGCTCTGGCTCCTCTATCCGCTGGTCTTCCTGCTCGCGTCGGTGGAGCCCTTCTATCACGCGGCGTTCCAGAGCATCCTCCCGTCTCTGGTCGCGCCGGATCGGCTCGCCAGGGCCAACGCCGGGCTCCAGGGCGCCGACAACCTCACGGCCTTCGTGGGACCGCTCCTCGGCGGCGGCGTGATCGCCGCCGTCGGCACGCTGCCCGCGCTGTACGTCAACGCCGGGTCCTTCCTGCTCTCCGCGGTGCTCATCGGCCTGATCCGCGGCACGGAGCGCTCACGTGCCGGAGAGGCGCGACCGCGTCGCGACGTGCTGGAGGAGCTGAAGGAAGGACTATCGCACGTGCTCAGGAGCCCGATCTTGCGCTACGGCTCGCTCCTCTTCGTCGGCGCCAACTTCGCCCTTTCGCTCTTCACGGCCAACTTCATGTACTACCTGGCCAGCACCCTCGGCCTCGGCGCGGCGCAGATCGGGCTCGTCACGTCGGCGTCGGGCGCAGGCGCCATCGCCGGGGCCGTGGCGGCTCCCAGGCTGGGAAGAGGCCTCTCCCCTGGCGTCATCTTGGTCGCCGGCACGATCCTGGAGGGGCTCTCCATCACCATGCTCTTGCCGGTCCGCGGCCCGATCGCCGCGGCGCTGGTCCTCGGAGCCATGATGTTCTTCGAGACGCTCCTCGTGGTCACCTGGTTCACGCTGCGCCAGCGTACCGTGCCGGAGCACCTCCTCGGCCGGGTCGTGGCGACGACGCGGCTCATCGCCTTCTGTCCCATCCCCATAGCCTCGGTGGTGGCCGGGCTCATCCTCCGCGTGAGCGGGAGCACGGCCCCTGTCATCGCCGCCTCTGGACTGCTCACCATGCTGGTCGGAGTCGCCGCCTGGCGATCTCCCATCTGCGCGTCTACACGCGTCAGCGCGCCCTTCGTGCCTACAGATACGAAGCATTGATAGAGAGTAATCTGAACGAACCATGAACAGAGATCCGAACGACTGCCTGCCACTTGACGTCTCCGCGGAGGAGTGCGTCGCCCGGCTGGAAGATTATGCCTCATCCTCGCTCTTACAGGGAGTCGAGCGCCCAGCGGCGCACATCGTGATCCTCGACGTCACGGGCCTGGGCCGCCGGCGGGAGAGGAGCGCCGGCGGCTATCGTCCGGGGTGGGCGGCCCCAGGAGCGCCGCCCGCGACCCGCCGCGCCGATCAGCCGATGCCGCCGCCGCTGGCCGTCCCGTCGGATCGATAGCACGCGAAGTTGTAGCCGAGCTGCCCCGGCGTGCCCGACTCCGAATAGGCCGCCGTCAGGTAGTACGCCATCGCGTAGCCCCACCGACCGAGCGAATACGAGTAGCCGTACGACCAGCTACCGCTCGTCGACTGCACGTAGAACTTCGAGATGCCGTTGAACGGGCCCGTGTACATCGTGCCGAGCGTCGCTCCGCCGGGTGAGCTGCGGAGCGTGAGCGACTCGGCGCAGGCGGCGTTCACCGCGCCGTTCGTCACCCCCTGCTCGGCGACACCGATCTGCTCGTCGACCTCCGCGTCGTCCCCCTGCTCCGATGAGGAGTCCATGTCGGCGACACACCCCGCGAGCCCGCACACCGAACCCAGGATCATGAGCACACTGAACAATTTCATGATTGCGATACCCTTTGATACCCACCGCGCGACGACTCGCACGCGGCTTCCCGAAGCAAGCGCGCCGGAGGCGCATGTCCTATCGGCTCCCCGGGCCCTCTCCTGTGCTTCGCTGGCTCGGGGGCGACGGATCTCCCAAACGTAGACTAATAGAGCGTGAGGGCTCGTGGGGGATCTATTTGATTCATCCGTTGCATGCGCGCGTTCGCGCGTGTGCGCTACGACGGAACGCTCTCCCTCACATCGGACGACATCGACATCAGCACGCGCACGTAGGCCACCAGCGCGCCGTCAGAGGCTCCAGGTCTCGATGAGCGAGGGCGAGCCATCGCGCGACGCGTCGCTGCTTTGCCCTGAAGCGGCTCAGCGTGTTAAGGCATCGGGATAACGAAGGTGGTGATGGAAAAGGCCGGGACCGTGATCGCCAGGCGATAGTCCTCGATCGCCATGTCGGGGAGCCGCTCGAGGTCCTCCGTGCGCGAGGTGCGGTGCGCCTCCGCCGCGAGACCGACCGTGGGGAGCCGGGTGAGATCGAGCGTATAGCCGCGGCTTGCGCTGCGATCGCCGTTGCGGACCACGAGCGTGAGAGAGCTGCCGTCGGCGCTGACCGCGGCCACCATGTCCTCGCTGTCGACGTCGACGAAGATCGCGCCGGGCCGGATGTAACGACTGAAGCCGGCATGCATGTAGAAGCGCTTGATGGGGGCGTAGGACTGCTCGCTGTCGTTCAGCGTGAAGCTCGCCCAGCTGCGCGCCGGATCGCCCGACTGCCAGTCCACCCAGGCCTCCGGCCTCAGCTCACGCAGATCCCGGATGATGCGCTCCGCCATGAACAGCGCCGTGTCCGTGTCGTCGCTCAGGCTCTGCCCGAGCGGCCCCGATTCAGATTGCCACAGCCGCTTGCCGAGCTCGGTCGCCAGCTGCCGGAGCTCCTTGCGCCGGCTGCCGGCGTAGGAGTGGACGTTGATCTGCTGGAGAGCGGCGAGCGTCCCCGCGCCGAACGCGCGGAGGTTCTGGACGGCATCATCCATGCTGTTTTCGTCCGATGCGCTGACCACCGTCTCGCCGAGGCCCTTGCTGGCGAGCTGTTTGGCGACCTCCTGGATGATCTTCTCCTGGCTCGCCCGGTCGAAGTGGCAACCTTCCTGGGAGCCGTCTGATTTCCACCAGTTGGCGTGAGGCTCGTTCAGCGGCTCCAGCGAGCGAAAGGTGATCGCGTGCTCGTCCCTGTAGTGACGCACGACCTCCGTGAGGTAGTGGGCGAAGTCGTCGTAGTGGTCGGCTTTGAGGTTGTCTCCGCCGGTGCGACTGCCCGAGGCGCAGCCGCTGCTCGTCATCCAGTACGGGGGAGAATTGGAGAACGCCTCGAAGATCAGATCCTCTCCGCGCTCTGCGATGCGCAAGAGGATGGCGCGCTGGTTGGCATCGTTCTCCCACGTGAAGGTCCCGTCGGCGTCCTGGAACCCCGGCATCTCGCGATGCCGCTCCATGTGCTCGTGGGACGGATTCTCCCCTCCACCGATGTTGTAGCGGAAGATGTTGTAGCCGAGGCCACGCACCGGATCGACGACCGCTTCGACCACGGCATTGCGCTTGGCCTCCGCCCATCCGCCGACGTGATGGGCCCACCAGCACAAGCTCGTGCCCCAGCCCTCGAAGGATTGGTGGAGCACGTCCGTGTCGATCCTGACGAGCTCCGTGCCCGGAGCGGCGGTCACCGTGGGGCGTGGCTCGCTCGGCGAGCCCCCGCCCTCGCCCCCGCTCCCGCCCAGCGCGCCGCCGCTCGACGTCGACGATCCGCCACCCGAGCCCGCGGTCGCGCCGCCTCCGCTTCCCCCCTGGCCGCCGCTCCCCGCTGCCGTGGCGTCCACGGGAGGGCTCGGATCGCGCGGGGAGCACGACACGGCCACGGTGAGTGCGGCGAGCGACGCGACGAGAGCTTGAATCTTCAACCAGGTGCGTGCGGCTTCGGGGGGTGCTGTCTTGCGCATGACGACGTGATGCCACTTCAGGGAGGCGCGTGCGGGATCGCCGTGGCCTCAGGACTTTCTCATTAGCGGAGTCTCGTCGAACGGTCAGCGGCTTCTGCACCCGAAACGTGCCTCCGACAGAGAGGGCATGGCGCTCGGGGCGCAAGATTGCAACGGACCTTCACCGTTCGCCCCGACCGGTCGAAATGGCCCGGAGAGGCTAGGGTACCGAGGCGTCGGGGTTCACCACCACCTGGTACTGGCGTCCCGTGGACAGCACGCTCGGATCCATGCCCTCCTTGAGCGGTACGCGCGTCCGCGTGAGCTGGTGGCCGGGCAAGCAACAAGCGAGGGTGAAGGCCGCGTCCCAGCGCAGCCGATCGAGCACCCTGTCCATGTGCACGTGGGCGTGGACGAACGTGACGAACACCGGCATCGGGGGCAGGGCATTGAGCTGATCCGCGACGTCGTCGATGCTGGCCTTGAGCCACGCCAGGCGCCGGACCCCAAAGCGATCGCGCCACGCCTCCACCAGGCCCACGTTGAGCAGCGGATCGACGCTGATGTTGTCCGCCTCGCTCTTCAGCGAAAAGAGGGCTCCGGTCCTCGCGTGGGCCCCGTCCCCGACGTGAATGACGCGACATGGGCGGCCCTTCGGCAGGAGGGGCCGAAGGTGGCAGAGGGCAGAGTAGCTCTCGGTCATTTCCTTGGCGGGCTTTGTCGCCTTTGCGAACAAGGGCCACAGCGCTTCGAACGAGCTCCTTCGCATCAGCCGGTCCAGGTAGTCGCCGTTCGGGGGCTGCGCGTCGGTGCTGGCCATAGAGGCTGTCTATAGCAGAGCTGCCGCGATCCGCGCGGACCTCCCGTCGGAGGACCGGAGCCGCCGCGGGCCTTCCCGGTGACGAGCTGCAAGGGCGCCGCCTCGGGGCCGTGTCTCCCGGGGCAGGCACCGTCGCCCCATCCGAGCCGAGGAGCTGGCTCTGCAACGGCCCGGCCGTCAGCGGCCAGGCTGTTCAAGTTGCAAGATCCCAGGTCAGGGGGCGAGGCGCCCATGCGCGCGCGTCGCTCGCCTCGTGCGCATCGTCCGCGCCCATCGCAAAGGCAGCAAGGACCCGTGGACGCGCGACGCTCGTAACCCTGTGAATTCCATCAGTTCTGCCGGAGGCGGCGTGCATTCTCACCGGTCTGCTGCTCTCCGACCCGGCGCCTCGGTTTTGCATTCGTTGCTGACGCCGAGCCTCTCGCAATACTCGTCGCCTATCCACCGGTTCTCCTCGCAATTGCAGAGCGACCGCGTGGGTACGAAGCTGAAATCGTGCTTCTGCACCGCGCTATGGCAGCCCAGGCAACTGGACCGCGTCGCCTCAGGCTCGACGGCGCAGGGGTCCTGCGAGGCGTCCCGGTGCGACGTCGTCGAACCCACGATATAGGTCTCGATCACCGGATTCCGCAGCGTCTCCGGCTCCGCCTTCGACCCATTGTACGGATTGTACTGCACCCCAATGAGCTGGTAGTGCTGAAGTACAGTGTTGCTGGATTTTAGCCAGGCGCGAGCCTGCGCGTTGAGTCTTTGTACTTCCAAGGGGATGGGATCAATACGCGTGATCTGTGTTCTGCACATCGTGGATCCGCGCACCTGAACCTGCTTGCTCGCGTTGGGGCGGCACGTCGACGGGTCACACCCGGTATCGTTGAAAGAGGGCCCGCTGGGGGTCTCGGCAGGCGCGAGGTTGTCCACCTGCTCGAACGTGGACCAGATCCACTTCCCGTAGGGCTTGGACTTCTGCGCGATATGAAACCCGACCAGGCCCAGGGTGATCCCATCGCCGGCTCCCGGGCCGGACGGCCGCGGTGACGCGCGCCTCTGGAGGAAGCGACCGCTCGTGCTCTCCTCTTCCGTCAGTGTCTTCCAGGCGAGCTTGATCGCCGTGGCGCCGGTCAAGTCGTAGGAATCCCCTCCGGCGTCCGGACCTTGGAAGCGGCACTGGCCATGCGTGAAGCTGATATCTATGGATGTTCCGGAGCGCTCCCGGACCTCCTCGGGTTCTTCGGCGACCTCGCTCGATTCCAGCGCCCTCATGAGCGTCTTGTGCCAGCTCTCGTCCAGCCTGACCTCATAGAGCACCGCTTGGCCGTTCTGGTCATAGACGAGCCGGTGCGGCGTGGAGGCCCGGCGCCCGCTCCGATTGAGCCCGTTCGTCAGGCAGTCGCCATCACAGCTCCAACCCAGCGGGGCACCGCGCTCCGGCGAATCGTCGCTGGAGTCATCCGTCAGGTCGCTGTAGATCGTCTGCGGTGTGTACCAGCTGTTCCAGCGGGGATAAACGTCCCGCTCGTTCAGTTTGTCGAGCCCACGTTCGGCCCTCCAGCGGCCGGGGTTCGGAATTCGGCCAGGCCAGTTGAGCGCGATGAACTGGCGCCAGGCGAAGAGCTCCATTCCTCGACGCTCCTGGTCGCGATCCTCACTCCATGGCGAGACGCAGTACCACGTAGAGGGCAGTTTGAAGAGCTCGTGTCCGCGCGCGGCGAAGGGGAACTCCGGGGCGCCCTCCGCGGCCTCCCCGGGGCGCTGAGGGTCGATGGCGAGGCCGCGTCGGCATCCGCTCACCGTCAGGCAAGCGGTCCCGGCGAGCAGGGTGAACATAGCACCCACGATCGTGTTCGCGTGCATGTGAAACCTCTGTCTCTGCGGTTCGTCTGTCAGAACACGGAGAGGACCGGCGCGAAGCCCAGATAACCCTTCGCGCCGATGCCTTGCTCCGCGTGGAGCGTGATCTTCACGTCAAGCCAGCGATGAATACGGGTCTTGGCCGAGATCGAGGGGCTCAACTCGCGAGCGCTCCCCGGCCAGGTCTGTAGCGCACGCCCTTTGTCGCCGGCGCAGAGCTCGTGTTCCTCGAGCGACCTCAGCAGCGCGCCCCGCCCAGGGTCGGAGCGCGCCGGGTGGTCCATCTGGAGCTGCGAGAAGGCGATCGCTGCGTAGGGCAGGAGCGCGTGGTCGAGCGAGAGATCGAAATAGACGGTGTCGTCGGCCGTCTCGGGCGTGTAGAAGGTATGCGCGAGCTGCTGCAGCGAATCGAGCGGGCCGGGCCAGCCGAGGTCCTTCAAATAGCCTATCAGATGAGCCCTGGGAACGGAGCCGTAGAGCTTGATCGTCGCCGGCTCTCTGGCGAGCATGAAGGATACGTGGATGATGCGACCAGAGGGCGGGAGACGCCGGAAGCAAGCCTCCATCGCGCACCGGTTGCTCGCGGACAGCAGCCCCTCGAAGGCTGGAGGGACGGCGGGCGTCAAGAAGCTCAGGCAACTCTCGTACGAGTCCTGAGCGTCCCAGGGAGCCGAGGGGAGGCGTGGCGCCGGGTATTCGGGGTCGACACAGATCCAGATCGATGGAGACTGTTGCGCCGCCGGGCGCGTGTTCACGTGGTCGAACTCGAGCCACAGGCAGGGCATCCTGCTGGAGCCTTCATGGGTGAGGGTCGCCCAGCGACGGATGACGTCCCAGGCGAATCGCCAGGCCGGCTCGCGCGTGAGATGGTCCGGTGGTCCCTCGGCCGCGGCACGGATCCTCCCCAGGGGATCTTCGTCGCGGGGAGACGGGGCGATGCAGGCGAGGAAGTCGACCTGCTCCTGCGCCGCCGAGAGGCGACACTCGAGGTAGTACGAAGAGAACATGTCCGGGAGCCGCGCCGTGAGCGCACCGAGGTTGGACCTGACGGCGTGGTCCACGCACACGCCGGGGATCCTCGGCGCGACTAGCTCGATAATTTCATGACTGGACCACATCATGGATCTATCTCGGTCCCGGGGGGAGGGGTCACGGCGCTCGAGGTGATGGACTTGCGACGACAGTCACCAGAATTGTAGCTCGGTCGACATGAGCTCCTCGACCAGGTGCTCCTTGAGGAGCTGCTCGAGCAGGGGCTTCACTTCGTCCGGCTTGGTAGACACGTCGGCGATCTTCAAGAGCAGCTGGGCCCTGGGGTCATCTCTCGTGATGCCGAAGCGGCTTTTCATGGTAGCACTCATGTCCTCGTGGAACTCAGCGTTGATATCGGGGTTGTTCTTCATCCAGTAGAGCAGGGAGAGCAATCCTTTCGGCTTCTTGTCGCTGGTCCTGTTCAAATCACTCATGGCCGTTCTCCGCGTTGTCAGGTTTTTTCGATCGAATGGACGGGCTCTCCGGAGAGCTCGTCGAGCGTCGCTTTGGCCGACTTCAGATGCGAGGTGTCGAATCCCTCGGCAAACCAGGTGTATGAGTCGCTCAACAGCCTCCGCGCGGCCGCGCCTCTCCCCTGATGATGCCACAGGCGTGCCAGGCTGAGCGCGGCACGCAGCTCCCAGGATCTGGCGTGGTGGTGGCGAGCGATTTCGACGGCCTTGTGCAGGGACTCTTCGGCCCGGTCCGCGCCGGAGGCGGTCGGGTCAGCTCGCAGGCTCAGGTCGCCTCGGAGGCGATAGAGCTCGGCTTCGTAGAGGCGGCCCTCGGTCCTGACCACGTGATCGAGCGCCTCGGCGACGGCCTCCAGCGCCTCTTCATGCTGGCCGAGCCCCCCGAGGGCCTCGGCCAGCCCGAACGCGAATTCGGGGTAAACTATCTGCGCGCCAGCCTCCAGCGTTCTCCGGAACCCCGCGCGCATGTCCTCGATTCCTCGATCCACCTGCCCCTCCAGGCAGAGCGCCCGGCCTCGCAGGAAGATGCCGGCGGCGTGCCACACGGGGAACCCTTTGTCTTCGGCGACCGCGAGAAGGGATGGGAGCTCCTCGAGCGCCGCGCCGCCTTCACCGCGCAGCAGGGCGACCTGGAGCGCGCGAAACAGGCTATGAGCATAGCTGTGGGCGTGTCCCCGCGCTTTCGTCTGAGCGACCGCGGCGCGCGCCATCTGGATCGCCTGATCCGGATAGCCCAAGAACCAGAGGGTCATGGCCAGGTACGCCATGCTCGCCGTCCCGGGATCGTATGAATAGACGGCCGCCAGGGCGCTGTGCTCGGCGGCGTCGTAGAACGACAGGCCGCGGCCGAGGTGCTCCTCCGCGGTGCGGAGCTCGCCCCGCCACAGGTGGTTGCCTCCGTGCAGCAGGTGGGCGGGCACGAGGAGCGCCGGATCGCTCTCCTTCTCGGCGATACCCAGGGCACGCACGGAGAGGTGGAGAGCGATGTCCAGCTGCGCCCGCACGCAGTTGAACGCGCTGAGCCCCCAGATTACCGAGAAATTTTGCCTGGAGTCGCCGAGCGCGTCGCACAGCTCACGCGCCCTCTCGTACGCCGCGCCCACCGCCGGCACGGCGTAGCCGTGGGCGCCGATGAGGGCCACCGACAAGGAGAGCCGCAGGCCGAGCTCCTGGGCGACGCGGGCGGGCGTATCCGGTCGGGTCGCGAGCAGATCGAGCGCTCGCTCGAAGTGCTGGATCGGCTCCAGGCTGGCGGATTGTTGCAGGGCCTTCTGCCCTGCTCGAATCCAGTACGGGATCGCTTGCTCGACGAGCTCGGCCTCGGTGTAGTGATGGGCGAGGAGCTCCGGCCGGTCGGTCACCCACTGGGGATAGTGCGCCTCCAGCACGCCTGCGATCCGCGCGTGGACCTCCCTCCGCATCTCCCGCGGCAGCGACTCATACGCCGCGTCCCGGACGAGCGCGTGCTTGAACGCCCACCCTGGAGCCTTCATCCGGCGCTGGCGCAGCACAAGCCCCGTGCCGACCAGGTGGTCCAGGTGCTCCTGCAGCACGGCCGGTTCAAACGGGCTCACCACCGAGAGCACCTCCACGCTGAACTCCCGCCCCAACGCCGCTGCGAGCTGAGCCGTCTTCTTGGCCCGATCCAGCCGGTCCAGGCGCGCCATCAGGAGGTTTCGCAGCGTGCTCGGGATCTCCTCCCGCGCGAGCGGGCGCGCCATCTCGTACCGATCGTTCCGCTCGACCAGCACGCCCGACTCGACAAGCATCTGGGTCAGCTCCTCCACGAACAGCGGCACCCCGTCCGTTCGGGTCACGACCTGATCAATCACCTCGGAGGGCAGCGACTTTCCGCGGAGGAGCGCCGTGACCAGCTCCTCCACGTGCGCACGCTCGAGGCGGCTCAAGGGGAGCTGCTGAACACCGGTCGTCGAGAACGGGGGCGAGAATTCGGGTCGTGCGGTCATAAGCACTGACACCGGAGCCGAGGGGGCCTCGTGGACGAGGTGCGTGAGCAGCTCGAGGGTCGTGGCGTCGCACCAATGCAAGTCCTCTGCCACCAGCATCAGCGGGCGCTCCTCGGCCATCCCGAAGAGCAGCGACAGGACGGCGTTCAGGGTCAGCTCCTTCAGCCGCTGGGGAGAGACGTCGAGCGCGGCGTGGGGCGGTGCCATGGGCAGGGAGAGGAGCGTCATGAAGAGCGGCATCGCCTCCGCCAGCGTGAAGCCGTGATTCGAGAGGAGCGCCTCGAGCCGCGCGCTCCGGCGCTCGGGCGAGGCCTCCTGATCGAGCCCCAGCGCGCGCCCGAGCATGTCGACTACCGGGAAGAGCACGCTGTGCTGCGTGTCCGGCGCGCAGCGGAGCTCCAGGAAGGTGTGGGGATCGCTCGCCAGCCTGGCGCGCAGCGCGCGCGCGAGCCGGCTCTTGCCGATGCCGGGCTCGCCCGTGATCAGGGTGCATTGCCCGGCGCCCGCGCGCGTCCGGCGCCAGCGATCGAGCAGGATCGCCATCTCCTGCTCCCTGCCGAAGAGGGGCGCCTCGCGGCTCTCTGCGTCAGGTGTCGACCGGGCTCCTCGCTCGGACCGCAGCACGAAGATCTCGGCGGGCGTGCCGTCCGCGTCGCCGCGCCGCGGCCCCTCGTCATCGAACTCGAAGGCGCTCCGCAGCAGCCGATGGGCCTCCACCGAGACGGCCACGCCCCCTGCCGGCGCGAGCGCCGCGATGCGCGCGGCTTTGCGCGGCGTCGCGCCCACGGTGAGCCCAGCGGCGGCGCGGCGCTCCTGCGCGACGAGGACGCCCGTGTGGACCCCGAGCCGCGCGTCGAGCCGCACGCCTCGGGCGGCGAGCCGCTCGCCCTCGGCCTGCGCCGCGGCCGCGATCTCCAGCGCCGCGCGGGCGGCGCGTTGCGCGTCGTCTTCCTCGGTCCGTGGATAGCCGAAATAGATCAGCAACCGATCGCCGAGCGTGGCGGCCACGTGCCCCCGGTAGCGGTACGCGATCTCGGCGCAGCGCCCGAGCTGCGCGCGCAGCAGCTCATCGGCCTGCTCCACGTCGAGCGCCTTTGGCGCGTCGGCGAGCACATCGATCGCGCAGCACACCGCCGTGAGCTGCCGCCGCTCCCCCTCGGCCGTGGGCCGCGACGTGGAGCCGGGCCGGGCCACGATGGTGGCCTCGAAGAGGGCGTGCACCGAGCGCGGTCCGCCATGGTTGCTGCCAGGGAGGGGCGGGCTGCCGACCATCGTCTCCCGCGACAGATCGCCGAGATCGACGACCTCGAGCGCGGGGACGAGCGCCGCGGCGTGCGCGTCGCGGGTGGCCGCGTTCTTGTCGGTCACGTGACGGAGCAGCCCGCCCAGCCAGTGGCCATCGAGCGCGCGCGGGATCGGCACCGGCTCCGGACTGAGCTGCGCGTACAGGATGTCGGCCGCTGAGCTCCCGTGGAACACGGGCTTTCCGGTAAGGCACTCCAGGAACACCAGCCCCCACGAGAACAGGTCCACACAGGGCGTCGGGTCCAGGCCGCGGAGCTGCTCGGGCGCGGCATAGCCCACCGTGCCCAATGCCTCGTTCGTGCCGGTCAGCTGGATGTGCTGCTCGGCCCCGGCGCCGACGAGCGCGCCGATGCCGAAGTCGAGTACCACCGCGTTCCGGCGCGCACCCGAGGCGAGCACCATGATATTGCGCGGCTTGAGATCACGGTGGATGATGCCTTGCGCGTGGGCGCACGCGAGCGCGTCGAGCACCTGCAGCATCAGGTGCCGCGCCTCCCGCGGCGCGAGCGCGCCCTCCCGGGCGAGCACGTCCGCCAGCGTCTCGCCGGGTACGAAGGAGAAGACGGTGTAGAGCAGCTGCTCCCCGACCCGTCCGGCGTCGACGAGCGGGACGATGTTGGGGTGGTGCAGCTGCGCGCAGAGCTGCGTCTCGCGGATGAACCGCGCGATCCGCCGCTCGATCTGGGCCGCTCCGTCTTGCTCGGGCGGCCGCATGATCTTGAGCGCCACCGCCTGCCCGGTGGTGAGCTGCCGCGCCTTGTAAACCGCGCCGAAGCCGCCCATTCCGATCTCCGAGAGGAGCTCGTATCGATCCGCGAACGCAGCTCCACCGGCGAGCAACGAATTGGCTTGGTGCATGCCCGTCTCTTCCGTGTGATGAGGTCCGCGGTTTTCCGCGCGACGCGGCGCGCAGCGCAACCGCAAACGCAAACGCCTCAGCGCCAATGAAACCGCCGCGCCTCATCGAGTGTCAAGCTGGGCGCGCGGCTCGTTCCTCCCCTCCCGTCCAGCGCGGCGGCGCGCGCGTCAGCGCCCCTCCGCCGGCGTCTCGGCCTCCTCCTTGAGCAGCGCGGCGAGATCGGGATCGATCTCGCATCCCAGCTTGTCGGCCAGCTCCCGGACCCGGTCGAGCTCCCGCCGCAGCGCTCGGTGGTGGTTGCGGTTCTTGATGAGCTGCTGTTGGCCGAGCAGCGTGAATGCCTCCTCGCGGCTCCCGGTCCGCCTCACCGCCGCGCCCAGCACGAGTCCCCGGAACGCCTCGGCGAGCTCGAGCGGCAGCGGCGTGCCTTCGCGCGCGCGCCGTTCTACCTCCTTCACGAAGGCGTGCGCCGCGCGCCAGATCTGCGTGAGCGGCGCGCCCTTGTCTGGCGCGCCCTCGTAGGCGAGCGCGCGCTCCACGTGGCCCCGCTGGAGCATGAGCTCGCCGCCGGGGCCGCCCCGCTCGGCCAGCGCGAGCGCGTAGGCGCGGCGCATGATGTTGTCGAGTTGCCGCAGGTTGCCCGGCCAGGGTACGTCGAGCAAGAGCTTCACGGCATCGGGCCCGACGCGCGCGGCGCTCTGGCCGCCCCCCTCGCGGTGGCGCCGGCTCAGCATGTAGTCCGCCCAGAGCGGCACCTCGTCGAGCCGCTCGGTCAAGGGCGAGAGCCGCACGGGCAGCACGTTGATCCGGTAGTAGAGATCCTCGCGGAAACGGCCGTCGCGCATGGCCGCGCGCAGGTCGGTGTTGGTGCCAATGATGAAACGCACGTCCGCGCGGCGCTCGCTCCCCTCGTCGCCGAGCAGCCGGTAGCGCCGCTCCTCGAGCACGTGGAGCAGGCCCGCCTGGGCCCTGAGTGAGAGCTTGTCCACCTCGTCGATGAAGAGCGTCCCCTGCGCGGCGCGCGCGATCGCGCCCGGGTTGTCGCGGACCGCGCCGGTGAAGGCGCCGCGCTTCCAGCCGAAGAGCTCGGCCATCTGCAGGTCCTCGGGCACGCTGAGCAGGTCGAGCGTCTCGAACCGCTGCCCGCGGCGCGCCGACTGCTCGTGGCACCAGCGCGCGAGCCGGGACTTGCCGGCGCCGGTCGGACCGCTGATGAGAATCGTCTCCTCCTGCCGCGCGAATACGCGGAGCAGGTCGATGAGGCTTGCGGTGGTGGGGCCGACGACCGGCAGGAACTCGTCCGCGTACGCCGCGCTGGCAGGCCGGGGCGGCAACGCGCGCAGATAGGGCGCCGCGGCGCTGGCGAGGAGCTCGAGGACCTCGTAGCACCCGCGCCAGACGAGCTCACTCGCGATCGCCTGCTTGCAGCTGACCTCCAGCGCGATCATTCCCTCGACGGCGCCGCCCGGCGCGCGCAGGGGCACCACGTGGACGTGCGTGGCGTCGCGCCCGAGCATCCGCTCGCGCGTTTCGCTGCCGGGCAGGCCAGCCCCCTCGCGCCGCTCGACGTGCGCGGGCGCGCCGTCCGGCAGCCAGGGGCGCAGCACGCCGAGCTGGACGTCGATGGAGACCGAGCAGCGGTGCTCGACGAGCCAGCGCCAGACGCTGCCCGAGGTGAGATACCCCGTGCCCTCGACCCGCGCGCCGCTTCGGTGCTCGAGGCCGAAGAGGCGCTGGTAGCCGCCTCCGGGGCGAAGGTGCACAACCCCGCGGAGCACGCGCCCCTGCCGCGCGAGCGGGCTCGCGGCCAGCGCCGCATTGACGCCGGTGAGCATGTCCTGCAGCACCGCCGTCGCGGCGTCCTCGAAGCAGGTGGCCTCCATGAGTCTGGCGATCAGCGCGGGGAGCAGGTCATGGAGCATGGAGACGTAGGCCAGGGTACACGGACTACATTCGGTTCGGACGAAAATTGATGGCGGTTCTCTCGGCATCCGGGCTGGCGTGGGTGCACAGCGGAGTGCGCGTCCGGAGCCGCCGGCGTCCCGAGGAGACGCGCGCGCGTCCTGTTGGGAAACATGAGTTCGCCTGCTTACATGCGCGCCGCGGGCCCGCTCGGCCCGCTCAACCCTGGTCGGTCTCGGGGAGGAGCATGACCTTCGGGGACACGCCCGTCCGTCTCTCCGGACGAGCGCTGGAGCGGCTGCCGGGACGCATCGTTGTCGGAGCTCAAGCGTCGATTCGTGACGGTGCTGTACCTGTACTTCTGTTCGTCGTCCTCATGGGCACCAGAAAGCTCTCGAACCCCATGTGCTCTCCGCGTGAGGTGCGCCTCTTCACGTGGGTCCGTCGAACCAGCGGCGGACCGGCAAATTCGTTATCTGTCCCCACGACCCGCGGCGTCCCATCGCGTTTGCTCGATGCTGTTGCTCGAACCATGCACCCATGGAGTCTGCAGAGGAGCCGGAGCCCGGGTCATGGCCCCTGCACTGGGCTGCCTGTGCCATGGTCCCGATGGATGGCCCCGGTCCGGAAAAATCGATATCCTATCCGCATGCGCCAGCCTGCATCGTCCCTCGCCGCCCTCTCTCTCGTGCTCTCGCTCACCGCGCCGGCGCTCGCGGAGGAGACCGTCGCGGAAGGGCAGTGGGCGAAGTCCCATGGCTTCCGTCTCGGCATGGAGGCGGACGTGCTCACCCGCACCATCGAGGCGAACCTCCCCGGCAGGGAAGCCGCGAGCGGCGACGGGACGAGCGGCGGCGTGGTGGGGAGCTCCTTCGTGGCGTCCTTCGCGGTGGTCGCCCAGATCAAGCTCGTCGCGGGGCTCCACCTCGACGCCGAGCTGCCTTTTGCGTACGGGAGCACCCAGGCGAGCGCGCCCGGCCCGGCGGAGCACGACGCGGCGACCGTCGCGCCGGAGCTCGAGGGGTTCTTCTTCGGCAATCCCTCGATAGGACTCCACTACTCCGCGAGCATTCTCCCCATGATGATGCTCATCGGCGGGCTCTCGGCCTCCATCCCCATCACGCAGGATCCGTCCGACGACACGAAGGCGGCCGCGGCGGCGGCGCTGGCCGTGCGGGGGTACTTCGACGCGCAGCGGGCGCTGCTGGAGCACGTCCCGCTGCGGGTCCGCGGCGGCATCGAGCTGCGCCCGATCGAGGCGTTCTATGTGCGGAGCGATCTCGTGGCGATGCTGGCCATCCCCACGGACAGCGGCGACACGGAGCTCTTCATCGAGCAGAGCAACGAGGCGGAGCTGCGCAGCGTGGGCGGGTTCGGGGTCGGCGCGCGGCTCCAGGCCGCCTTCCCGCTCACGGAGACCGACAAGCTGCAGCTCGCGGCCGAGCCCTTCGTCGGGGTGGAGCCGCCCACGTCGGGCCTGTACTTCCGGGCCGGGCTGCTCGTGGCGCTGGACGAGCCGCTCGGGTTCGGTCTGGAGCAGGGCAAGCTCGCGACGGTCCGTGTCGCGCTGGGGGGCAGATTCTGAGTCGCCGCTGAGGCGGTCGTCGACGCGGCGATCGCCGCCCTCCGTTACTGGCAGGGGGCGTCGCCGACCGCCGCGGCGCACACGCTCGGATCCTCGAACGCGCGGCTGACATGGAGCAGCCGGCAGGCGAGCGTGTCGCCCTCGGCGCTCGCGACGGCGTAGCCGGAGTCGTGGCCCGCTCCCGACACCGCGCCGCAATCGAGCTCGCACGCGGCCCGGTCCCCGCCAAACAGATCGTAGAAGGCGTCATTGCAGGCCGCCTCGAGCAGCGTGCAGTACGACGCGCAGTTGCCCGTGGTCGTGGCGTCGCCGTCGGTCCCGCAATGGCCGTCGCCGCCCGGCCCCGCGTGCCCGCAGTGGGTGTCCGGAGCCAGCATGGCGCTGTAGGCGTGGTACTGGCGGCAGCCCACGGTGTTCTCGGTCCGGTGCTCCGTGCCGCCGGGCGGGAGCGCCGCACAGACGGCGAGGCACTGCTCGGTGGACTCGTAGACGGCCAGCTCGCCCGCGCACGAGATCATGACGACCTGGCAGTAGCCCTCGCAGGTCGGCTCCGTCCCCTCCGGCTCGGCGCACGGCTCCACCGGCATCAGGCTCGCATGAACGCAGTGCTCGTCGGGGTCGACCGTCGCGGAGCTCACGTGCACGAGGCGGCACTGCAGCGTGTCGCCCTCGTGGTTCGCGATGACGTCAAACCCGTCGGCGTCCGGGAGCCCCGCGCACTTGGCGATGCACTCCTCGTGCGTGTCGAGCTCGGGCGAGCACGCCGCCGCCTGCAGCATGCAGTAGCTCTCGCAGTTGCTCCCGCAGACCCCGTCGCCGCCCGGGCCCGCCGCCGGACAGTGCGCCGCGGGCTCGCCGGTGCGCCCCGCCAGGCCCGCCTGGCGGGCGCGGCAGGCGAGCGTGTTGTCCACCGGCTCCAGGGGATCGCCCGGCGGGAGCGCCGCGCACACGCCGTGGCAGGTGTCCAGCGTGGAGTAGGCCTGATGCTCGCCCGTGCAGTTCGCCATCACGTCGGCGCAGTACGACGCGCACGCCTCGCTCACGGGGGCAGGCTCCTGCTGCTCCTCCGGTGGAACGTAGGTGCGGTCCTCGATGCCGGCGATGGCGTGGCAGCCGAGCCAGCCGAAGAGCGCCGGCGGGGCGAGCAGGACGAGCGACAGGAGCCCGATCATGCGCCTCATTCGAAGGTCCCTCCGACGCGCAGCCCGACGTTGCGCGCGTCCACGATCGGCCCCACCTGAACGCGCGACGACTGCGCCGGCGCCACGACGAACGCCAGCACGGCGCCGCCGACGACCGCGGCTGCCCCGAGCCCGAACGCGATGTTCGAGACGGTGGCGGCGCTGCTGGCCTCCTCGGTCAGCGTGACGCCGCGCGGATCCTCGCACGTGCTGCCGCCCTTGCAGTAGCCCTCCGCGTCGCCGTTCCTCGAGATGGCCTTCACGCCGAAGAACGTCCCGACGCCGAGCCCCACGACGCCCGCGCCGCCCACGACGAGGCCGAGCAGGCGCATCGTGTCGCCGCCCGCCGCCGGCGCCGGCGCCGGTGCCGCCGGCGCGCCGCGCGCGGGCGCCGGCGCAGGGCCACCTGCCTCGCTGGGCGGCGGCTCTACCGGGGTGGGCGGCGGTCCCTCGACCCGCTTGAGCGGCGGCACATCGACGTTCGTCGCGGCCTTGTTGCTCCCCAGCTTCACGGTCGTCGTCCAGGCCTCATGCCCCGGCGCGCTCGCCTCGATCGTGATCTCGCCCGGATCCACCGGGATCGCGATGCCGAAGACCGCCTGTTCGACGGGGTTTCCTGAGGAGCGCACCGAGAACCCCTCGATTGACGTGTTCTCCGGCGCGACGCTGATGCTCAGCTTGGACAGGCTCGGCTCCAGCCGGGCCGCCCTCGCCTGCGCCTTGCGGGAGCGATCGGCCTGCCCTGCGGCCTTCGACTCGGACGCGGCCTGGCGGAACGTGGCCCAGGCGCTCGCCGTGCGGCCCGTGTTCTCGTAGCACTCGGCCAGGTAGAGGAGCGTGCCGATCCCCGGGTCGATGCGGTGGCTCTGCTCCAGCCTCGGGCACGCCTCCGCGCTGCGCCCCTGCTTCATCAGATCGAGCGCCGCGTCGAAGAGCGCCTCCGCCGTTGCCTTCTCGGAGGCGCTCGGCTCCGCCCGCGCGGGGAGCGCCCCGGAGATCAACGCCGCGCACAGACCCAGGCAGGCGGGGAGTGCGATGCTTCGCTGATGCCATCTCATTCGTCCTGTACTCTCCTCCAAGCTGTCCGTGACAGGGCCCGAGGGCCGCTGTCCGGTTGACGCGGGCGCCGCGCTCAGCGCCGCCCGCCGAAGTCGCTGATCTCGTTGCTCCGACGCGGCTCCGGGCGCGCGCCCGGGCCGGGCTGCGGGCGCTCGGCGGGCCGGGCCACGGCGCTCGCCGGCGGGGCGGCGGCGGCAGGCGCAGGCGGGCTGGAGGACGCCGCCGGCGGTGGCGCTGCCGGGCCGCCGCTGGCAGGCGCGGGCGGCTCCGGCGCGGACGGCTCCGGCGCGGGGGGGGCCGCCTCGGGCGCGGCGACGCTCGCGGCGCCGGGCGCGGCTTCGCGCGCCTGCTCCGGCGCTCCGCGCGCCTGCTCCGGCGCTGCGGTCGGCGGCAGCGTCGCCGCGGGCGCGGGGGCCTGTCCGTCGCCGGCTGTGCCCCCGGAGCGCAGGAAGAGCACCGCGCCGAGCGAGATCGCGGCGCCGACGGCGAGGGCGGCGCCGGACGCGAGGGCCAGGCCGACGAACGCGCTCTTGCGCCCTGCGCGCGGCGGCTGGCCCGTCTGGCTCCACGAGCTCACCGTGGGACCCATCTCCACGGACGCCGCGGTGGACGGCCCGCCGTGCGGCACCGACAGGCGCGCTCCGGGCTGCGCGCCCCCGGTCAGCGCGCCGGGCGGGCTGAACGTCACGCCGGGCGGGCCGAACGTCACGCCGGGTTGACTGAGCCGCGGCAGCCCGGTGTCCGAGAGCCCGAGCACGCGGCGCGCGCGCTCGACGTGCACGTGGCCCCCGGCTGGACCGAACCCGAGGAGCGCATACGCCAGATCACCGACGTTCCTCCACCGGTGCTCGGGTTCCTTGGCAAGGCAGTGCATCACCACCGTATCCAGCTCGCGCGGGATGTCGGGGCGGAGCTGGGCCATCGTGGGGGGCACCTCGTGGAGCAGGGACGCGAAGAGCTGCGGTACGGAGTCGCCGTTGTAGGGAGTCCGCCCGGTCAGCATCTCGTACACGATGACGCCGAGAGCCCAGATGTCGGTGCGCGCGTCCACGTCCTTGGCACAGCGCACCTGCTCCGGGGACATGTAGAGCGGTGACCCGAGGAGGGCCGCTGTCTTGGTCAGGGCCAGCTCGTCGCGCGAGCCGCCGAGCAGCGATTTGGAGATACCGAAGTCGAGGACCTTGAGGATCCGCCCGCCGTCGGGCCGGCGCGCGAGGAACAGGTTGGCCGGCTTGAGATCGCGGTGCACGATGCCCGCGGCGTGCGCCTCGGCCATGACCTCGATCGCCTGGAGGATGTACCCGACCGCCTCCACCACGGGCAGCGGCCCTCGCCCGCGGATCTCCTCGGCGAGGTTGTTCCCGTCCAGGAACTCCATCACCATGTAGGGCATTCCGTCCTGCAGCGAACCGACATCCAGGACGCGCGCCACGTGCTCGCTCTTGATCCTGGCCAGCGCGCGCGCCTCGCGCCGGAACCGCTCCGCCGGGTCGCCGCCCTCGACGCCGGGCGCGTGCAGGAACTTCATCGCGACGCGCTGATCGAGCTCCATGTGCCACGCGGCGACGATCGTGCCCATCGCGCCCGCACCAACGACCTGCTCCACGCGGTATTTGCCCGCGAGCACATCACCTACCGCAACGGGAGCCGCCGCCATGGGCCCCAGGCTAGCCGAGATCCGGGGGAGCACATACTTCGGAGAGCCGTCACGGACGCGCAGGACGCAAAATCCCTGTGAATTATTCCATTCAGACAAAATTGTGTGTCCGGACACGTCGTGGACGGCTCGATGATCGGTGCCCGCGGCGGCGAGGCGCTCACGGGCGCTCGAGCGCCCATCGCCGACTCCCTTGCGCTGCCGGGCCTCCGGGGGCACGCCGGGCGTGCCGGGGTGAGCCAGGATGAAGCGGCGTAGATGTGAGCGTGCTCGTGGCGAGCGTCTCGCCGAGCACGACGCGTGCGTCACGCCCGCGCCGCGAGGTGCCGCTCGATGTGGTCGATCGCCGTCGCCACGCCGTCCTCGCCGCGGATCTTGCGGCCGAGCTCCCCGGCGCGCTGCTGCATGCCGGGGTCGGTCGCGGCGGCGTGGATCGCGGTCGCGAGCGACTCGGCGGTGAGGCGCGGCCGCGGGATGGCGCGCGGGCCGACGCCGAGCTCCTCGACGCGCCGCCCCCAGAAGAGCTGGTCCCCGAGGTGCGGGACGACCACCGAGGGCCGCCCGGCGCGCAGGCACGCGGCCACGGTGCCGGCGCCCCCGTGGATCACCGCCGCGGCCACGCGCGGATAGAGCCAGTCGTGCGGCACGGCGTCGACCCGCAGCATCGAGTCGGGCAGCGCCGTGTCGCCGAGCCCGGCCCAGCCCGAGAGCAGGACCGCGCGCCGGCCGCTCCGCACGACAGCGTCGACGAGGAGCCGGGTGGTGGCGCCGGGATCGTGGGACGTCATGCTGCCGAAGCCGAGGGCGACGGGCGGCTCGCCCGCCGCGAGGAACCGCTCGAGCGCCTCGGGCGGCCGGTAGTCTCCGCCCTCGTCGAGGAACCAGTAGCCTGTCGTGTGGAAGCTCGGCGGCCAGTCCGGCGGGTGCGGGACGACGTGGGCGCTGTAGCCGTGGACGACCAGCATGCGGCGCAGCGCGGCCAGGTACCCCCGCCGGTCCTGCGGCGGCAGGCCGAGCCGTGTGCGCACGCGGTTTGTCACGCCGCCGTACCAGCGCCACACCGTCGGCTCGATCAGGAGCTTGCCGACGAGGAGGTTGAGCAGGCTGTCGCGGCGCGGGACGGGGGCGACGGTCGCGGTCGGCCCGTGGCGCGTGGCCAGGATCGAGGGCTGGAGCGGCATGCTGATCTGCACCGCGCCGGACGCCTCGGCGATCGACGCCGCGTACGAGTCCGAGGTGAAGCTGCTCAGGATGAGCTCGGCGCCCTCGCAGGCGCGCAGGGCGTCCTCGGCCATCGCCGCGCCGAAGCGATCGATGATCTGCTGCAGGATCCGCGGCTGGGCCAGGGGATCGGTGCCGCGCGACACCCACGCCTTGCCGAGGTCGCTCTCCATGATGTCGACCGTGTCGACGCTGGCCGGCGTCGCCTTGAGCCCGTGCGCCTCGATCCAGCCGTGGAAGCTCTTGCCGGCGAGGACGCGGACGGCGTGGCCGCGGGCGGAGAGCGCCTTGCCGAGCGCGATGGCGGGCTGGACGTCGCCCCGGGTCCCCACGGCGAGAACGGTGGTCTTCATCAGGGGCCGGCTCGCCTCAGAGCGCCTTCCAGGACGCCTCGCTCGACGGCAGCCGCGGCGGCTCGATCGACAGGATGTAGTCGACGCGGCGGTTGCGCGGCTCGTCCGTCTGGTCCGCTGTCTTCACGAGCGGCGCCGACTCGCCGAGCCCCTCGAAGGCCACCGGGAGCTTCAGGCCGCGGCCCTTGAACCAGGCGGCGATCGCGCGGGCGCGCCGCCGCGACAGGGCGAGGTTGTGCTCCACGCTGCCCACCGTGTCCGTGTGGCCGGCGATGAACAGGGTGATCTTGCCGAGCTCGCTGGTTTTCGCGACGATCTCCGCGATCTTCTGGAGGCTCGCCTCCAGCTTCGGCACCTCGGGCGCCCGGATGACGTCGGAGTTGGTCTCGAACTGCACCTCTTCGTGGGGGATGCTCACGTTCCACGGGATGATCGCGACCCCTGCCCAGTAGCCCTGGGTGTCGTGGCCGTACACCTCGATGCGCGCGACGGTCTCGTCGCTCGAGGGCGTCCAGGTCACGGCGAGCGGCGTGCCGGCGGCGGCCCCGCCGAACGGCTTCTCCTCCTCGGCGAGGACGGCGCCCGACTGGCCGACGACCTTGATGCGCACCTTGGCGGCGGCGCGCGACAGCTTGACCTCGATCTGGCGGCCCTTGATGTCCACCTTGGCCCGGTCGATCGTCACCTCCAGCGCCGGCGGCCTGGCCTGCGCGCCCTGCGCGGGCGCGGGGGCCGGGCCGTCGCCCCGCGCGGCGGCGGGGGCGAGCAGGGAGGCGGCGAGGAGCAGGGCCGGGACATGGCGCATGGGGGTTGCCATCTTGGATCTTGGAGGGTGATGGAAGTGCGGGAAGACGGGCCGAGTATACCACCGGGACGGGGGCGCCACGCCGGCGGGTGTCGGGCGCGCCGGGCGTTTTCTCCCGGAGCTCCTCGGGCACGCCGGCCTGCGCCTGCTCGCCGTCGCTGCGTTTGGTGTGCTGCCCTGCGCCGCGCTGGCGCGACAGTGGCGGTGGCCGGCGCCATCTCGTAGTGTCCGTGGGCGTCAACAGGCCCTCCGGCGAGGGCTCTCCGGCGTTCCAGCATCCATGGCAGTTACCATTTTCGACCTCTTCAAGATCGGCATCGGGCCGAGCAGCTCGCACACGGTCGGGCCGATGCGCGCGGCGCGCATGTTCGCGGTGGATCTCGATGCGTCGGGGCTGCTCGTCCGCACCGCGGCGGTCCGGGTGGAGCTGTTTGGCTCGCTCGGCGCCACGGGCCGCGGCCACGGCAGCGACAAGGCCGTGATCCTCGGGCTCATGGGCGAGACGCCGGACGGCGTGGATGTCGAGCGCGCGGGCGAGATCGTCGAGGGCGTGCGGCAGAGCGGCCGGCTGTCGCTGCTCGCCCGGCACGAGATCGGCTTCGAGGTGAAGGGGCATCTGGCCTTCCTGCACCGCAGCTTGCCGTTTCATCCGAACGGGATGCGCTTCACGGCGCTGGACAAGGGCGGCGAACCGCTGCGCGCGCGCGTGTATTACTCGGTGGGCGGCGGCTTCGTGGTGAACGAGGCCGCGGCGAAGGGGGAGAGTCCGATCGAGCAGGACGCGACGCCGCTCCCGTATCCGTTTCACAGCGCCGCGGAGCTGCTCGCCGCGTGCGCGGCGGGCGGTCTGTCGATCAGCCAGGTCATGCTGGAGAACGAGAAGGTCTTCCGTCCCGAGGCGGAGATCCGGGCGGGGCTCCTGCGGATCTGGGGGGTGATGCAGGAGTGCGTGCGGCGCGGCTTCCGGACAGAGGGCGTGTTGCCGGGCGGCCTCAAGGTGACGCGCCGCGCGCCGGCCCTGTATCGCAAGCTCATCGAGAGCCCCGAGGCGGGCCTGCGGGATCCGCTGACGGCGATGGACTGGGTGAGCCTCTACGCGCTCGCCGTGAGCGAGGAGAACGCCGCCGGGGGCCGCGTCGTGACGGCGCCGACCAACGGCGCGGCGGGGATCATCCCGGCGGTCCTGCACTATTACCGGCGCTTCGTGCCGACGTCGACGGACGAGGGGGTCGTCCGGTTCCTGCTGACGGCGGGCGCGATTGGCCTTCTCTACAAGGAGAACGCGTCGATCAGCGGCGCGGAGGTGGGGTGTCAGGGCGAGGTGGGCTCCGCGTGCTCGATGGCCGCGGGCGCGCTGGCCGAGGGGCTGGGCGGCACGCCGGCGCAGGCGGAGAACGCGGCCGAGATCGCGATGGAGCACAACCTCGGGCTCACGTGCGATCCGGTGGGCGGGCTCGTCCAGGTGCCGTGCATCGAGCGCAATGCGATGGCCGCGATCAAGGCGATCAGCGCCGCGCGCCTGGCGCTGCACGGCGACGGCGCGCACTTCGTGAGCCTCGACAAGGTGATCAAGACGATGCGCGACACGGGCGCGGACATGGAGTCGAAGTACAAGGAGACGGCGCGCGGCGGCCTCGCGGTGAACGTGGTCGAGGTTCCGCTGGAGGTCGGGGTCCATCTGCCGGAGTGCTAGCGGACCGGCGACGCCATCGTTGTTGCTGCAATTGTTCAAGTTGCGCGCTGTTTTTCGCGCTCGGCGGCACCGCGCGCCACCGTGCGCCACCGTGCGCCGGTGTCCAGGTGATAGGTTCCGCACCATGCGCGCGCGTTCCTTGGCCGAGTCTTTCGCACGGTTCACGCTGGCGGCGGCCCTCGCCGCCGGTTGCTCTGGATCTTCTGACGACGGAGGCTCCGGCGGTGAGGCGGCAGGTACCGGAGGTAGCGGCAGCGCGAGCGTCAGCAGCGGCACGGGCGGCACCACGAACCCGGGCTCCGAGCTCGGCGCCGGCACCATGAGCGGCTCCGGCAACTCGAGCGAGCGGTACGAAACGGGCCTCGTCTCGCGCGACGACACGCCCTACGTGCTCATCACCAACGGCTGGGGCCCCGGCTTCGGCAGCCACACCGTCTCGTGGGAAGGCACGTCGTTCACGGTGGAGAGCATGAGCGGCACGGCCGGCTCCATGGGGCAGCCCGCCTCGTACCCGACCGTCTTTTGCGGCCGCTACTCGGTGAGGGAGGTGCCCGATTGCGGCTTGCCGGCGCCGAGCGCATCCATCACGAGCCTGCGCACCGGCTGGCGCTGGGCCAAAAATGGCAATGAGGGCGAGTACAACGCCGCGTACGACATCTGGATGGGCAACGGCACGCAGCTCCGCGGCTACCTCATGGTGTGGCTGCGCGATCCGCCGAGCTATCAGCCCGCCGGGCAGCCGAACTCCGCGCACCAGGGCGTGACGGTCGCGAACGTCCCCGGCTCGTGGAACATCTGGAACGGCATGGTGAACGGCCTGCCGATCGTGAACTGGGTGCGCGCCGAAGGGAACGACAGCTACGAGATCGAGTTCGACGTGATGGACTTCGTGCGCGACGCCGAGACGCGCGGCCTCAGCGTGCCCGGCGACACGGTGAACGCGGTCGCCGTCGGGTTCGAGATCTGGGAAGGCCCGATCACGAACCTGAAGAGCGTCGACTTCTATGTTGACGTGAACTGAGCGCGCGCCTCGCGCCTCGAGTCAGCGCGCGCCGACGCACGATCAGGCCGGCAAAGCTGGATCTCCGCTGGAGCACGGCCCCAGCGCTCTGGCCTGGACATTATAAAGGGGCTGGGGCGGCGCGCGACGTCACGGTCGGAGCGTGACATGTCGCGCCCTCGGCCGTGACATGTCACGGTGGCTCGCCCGGCGCAGAGGTCGAGCCCTCGGCCCGACGTGCGCCGCGGTTCGCCGACTTCGGCCGGAGTTGCCGCGTCGGCGCGCTTCGTCGGCGTCAAGGGATGTCACGCCGGCGAGGGGCGCCGGGCGGCATGCGCCTTGCTGATTGCCCGCTGGCTCGCAACACACACGGGCGGGCGGGGTGGCCGCGCCATCGCCCCGGGGGGACGAAGCATCATGATGTCTGCGCCGACGCCGATCACGACCCTCAGCCTCCTCACGAGGTCCATCTCTGCCGGGGAGCGGCTCGACGAGGCGGTCCTCTGCGCCAACGTGCCGAGCCCGCTGTCCGCGGTCGCGTTTCATCAGGACGTCGAGTGTATCCGCAGGTTCTTCGCCGCGGGATTCCCGGTTCACCTGGCGGTCCACCGCGTGGACAGCGCCGAGCCGGCGCGCCGGGACTACACCGCGCTGCACACCCACGACGGCCCGGAGATCAACCTGATCCTCCCCGACCCCACGGGCCTCGAATACCGCATCGAGCTCGGCTCCAGCGTCCACCACGTCACGACCAGCACCAGCGTCTGGATCCCGCCAGGCGTCCCGCACTCCGCGAACGTGGTCCGGGGCTCCGGCTACCTCGTCGCCGTGCGCTTCGATCACGGGGCTGCGACATGAGGTGTGACCTTCCTCGGGACCTCGACGGTGACGCCGACGCAAGGACGCCAGCCATGACCAGCTCCCGTGTCGCTCAGGCTTACCGGAGAGGGAGCCTCTGGCAGAAGGGGCGCGGCGAGCGCCTCATCGAGCTCGCCGGCGTGCGGCGGGGCGAGCTCGTGCTCGACCTCGGCTGCGGCACAGGCGGCCTCACGCAGCAGCTCGCCGAGCTCGTGGGCCCCGGCGGGCGCGTCATCGGGGTCGATCCGGACGAGGCGCGGATCGCGCTCGCCCGCGACACCGCCGGCGCGCCCAACCTGGAGTTCCACGTGGGGGCGGCCGAGACCCTCGGCGAGGTCGCCCTGGACCGCCCCTTCGATCTCGTCTTCTCGAACTTCGTGTTCCACTGGATCCGCGACAAGCGGGCGGTCCTCGGCCTGATGCGCGGCCTGATCCACCCCGCGGGGCGCATCCTCGTCCAGTGCGTCTCGTCGCTCCCCGTGCTCATCGGGGAGCTCTCGCGGCTCGCGGACCCTTCGGGGGAGAAGATCCTCCGGGACCTCGCCTTCGAGGACGCCGCGGCGATCGCGCACCACGTCGAGGGCGCCGGCCTGCAGCTGAGCCGCCTGGAGGAGCAGCAGGGGACACACGTGTATCCGACGCTCGACGCGCTGCTCATGTGGTGGAGGGCGACGACGCACGACCGGTTCGACCCGCGGGCCATCGAGCCCGCGGCGCTCTCGCGGTTCGCCGAGCAGCACGGCGACGGCGGCGCCTTCCACGTGCGCGAGACGTTCTGCTGGTTCGAGGCGCGGCTCCCCCCGGCGCACGCGTGGGGACGCGGCGGCTGACCGGGCGCCCCCTCCGGGCGTCGCCGGTTCTTCAACTTCGGCGGTTTCCTCGGCACGGTGGCCGGGGGCTCGTTCTTCGCGCTCGAGCCGCAGCCGCCCGTGTGCTACTTCTTCATACGCGATGGCCATCGCCGTCGCGCTTGTGGTCGTGAGCTTCACCTCGCTCCGCACGCACATCCCGGGCCGGAACAGGGGCGCTTCGCTGCAGGCGTAAGGGGTTGAGGAGGGCAGCGGGCAGCAAGAGCGCCTATCGAAACGTGCAAGCCTTGGCGCCGCCGCTCCTGACACCTGCCAGCGGACGGGCAGCCGTATGGCCTGACACCACGTGGTGTTGACGTGCAATCAGCGCGGGTGAACGCCGGAGAGCGCCGGTGTCGGAGATTTGCTTACGGTTTTTTGTAAGTAGCATTTACATACTTGCCGCGGCCGCCCGCTCATGTGCAGCTTGCTCTGTGGCGCGCCGGTCATGGTCGTCAATCCCGACGACTGTTGCGGTCGCGTCGGGTTGCTTTCTTTCAGCCGTGGCGGCGCTGTGTCCGGGGGACAGCCTCGTGCTCGCGCGGCCTGCGGTGGAGATCAAGAGTCATGACCGACAAGAAGCAAGGAGCACGTGCGTCCAGCTCGGACCGTACCCGTCGCCAGGTGTTGAAGCAAGCCGTGGGCCTCGGCGCGGGCCTGGCCGTCACGCACCTGCTCGGTGGAGAGGCGTCCGCCGCGCCGCGCATCCGCTCCAGGACCTTCACGACAGACGACGGGGTCGCGCTCAACTACCTGGAGGCGGGCAGAGGCGAGCCGCTGCTCCTGCTGCCGGGGTGGTCTCAGTCGGCGGCGCTGTACAGGGCGCAGATCCTCGCCTTCGCGCGGCATTACCATGTGTTCGCGCTCGACTGGCGCGGCCACGGCGCGTCGGAGAAGGTCGACCACGGCTACCGCATGGCGCGCTTCAGCAGGGATCTGTACGAGTTCATCCGCGGGATGAGGCTCAAGCACGTCACCGCCCTCGGGCACTCGATGGGGTGCGGCGTGCTCTACAGCTACTGGGACAACTACGGGGGACAGTCCCTGGACCGCCTGATCCTTGTCGACGTGGGCCCGGCGCTGACGGCCTGGCCGGACTGGTCCGCGGAAGATGCGGCCGAGGCAGGGGCCGTGTTCACCCCGCAATCGCTCTACGACACGGCCGCCGCGCTGCGCGGCCCGAACGGGATCCCCACGACCCAGGGCCTCCTGGCCAGCATGTTCAGCCCCGGCTATCCGGCGGATCAATTCGCTTTCGTCGTCGAGGAGAACCTGAAGCTCCCGCGCGAGTACGCCGCCAAGCTGCTCGTGGACCAGGCCGCGCAGGACTGGAGGGGCGTGATCCCGCGGATCGACGTGCCCACCCTCGTCGTCGGAGGCGAGGTGAGCATCTTCAACCCCATCTCCCAGCAGTGGGTCGCCGACCAGATCCCCGGCGCCGAGCTCATCGTCTTCAGCGCCGAGGAGGGGGGCAGCCACTTCATGTGGCTCGAGAACCCCGAAAAATTCAACGAGGACGTCCTCGACTTCCTCTGCTGAGCCACGCCGCTCCTGAGCAGCCGTCGCGCGGGCGCGCGCGGCGGCGCTGCCGGCGCTCTCCTCGTCGCCGGGTCGGCATGGTGCGGCCTGTCCGCTTCTAGCGAAGGGCGCCCCATGTTTCACCGAGAGCTACTGCCGCCGTGATCCGCGAAGAGAAATGGAGACGCAGACAATGAGACACCGATCGATAACATACGGTAGGCGACTGTGCGCTGGAGCATGCTTCACGCTGCTGGCAGTGACCGTGGGGTGTGGAGGGGCCGCAACTGTAGAGGACGACACTGGTTCAGTAGCGCCCTCTGTCGGGGCCGGCGGGGGCTCAACAGCACCCTCTGTCGGGGCCGGCGGGGGCTCAACAGCACCCTCTGTCGGGGCCGGCGGGGGCTCAACAGCACCCTCTGTCGGGGCCGGCGGGGGCTCAACAGCACCCTCTGTCGGGGCCGGCGGGGGTTCAATCGCATCCCCTGATGCAGGTACGTGGCCAAAAACGGTTACCTTGACGGCGCGGGAGGTCGGGGCCGGCGATTATGTGCGCCTTTCAGATGGGACCGTGTCTGATGCAGGAGACCTTGGTATCCGATCGGCGATGGTGATTTCTCTTCGGTCTACTGCGGCCGAGTCAATCTGTGAGAGGGGGACGTCCTTCGCGGCGCTGGCGGAGATCCCGACCGACGTGGATGGCTGCTCGAGCTGGACCGCGTTCGCATCCCTGAGCGGGACATCGATCCATGAGAGTGACGAGTCGTACCGCATCGGACTCGGGTTGCTCGTGTGGGACGCTGAGCATGCCGCGCTCTACCGGCTCCGAGTGCTGGGTGATTCGTATGACGTGACCGGCGGTTCAACAGCCACATTCGAGTACGAGCCGGTGCGTTGACCGTCGCGGGCTCGCCATGGAGCACGTCGTTGACTGGATCGGCGACCTCGATCTTCCTGTCGACCAGGCGCGATTTGACGCCATCGAGCGTGCCATGGCCGTGATGGGCTGCGCTGAGAGCTCAAGGATGACGTGGCTCCGTGAGTATTGCGCGGCTCGAAACCCTCGGCCGAAAGCGAGATGACCACGTACCTCAGCGCCGCTCCGCCATGGCGCTGCCACCCCTGAATTGGCTCTCGCCTCGCGTTCTCCCGTCGTTTGATGTCGGCATGGGGTGTGCTCGAGGCCGAGCGTCATGCCGACGCTCGAGCACAACGCCCTCGTCGAGATGTTCCGTGAGCACCCGGCGCTCGCACCCCGCTTGCTCGCGACGCTCTTCCACGTCGAGGTGCCGCCGCACGCGTCGGTCGCGGTTGTCGAGTCGTCGCTCGACCAGCCTGGAACGGGTTGCGCGAGCAGCTCGCGGGCGGGCAAGGTCAGGCGGCGGACACGCGATGTACGCTGGCGCGCGGCCGCCCGCTCGGGCGCGCGGGGCCCGCGGGTGCCAGCTTGGCAGTACCTCGACGCGCCCGGGTCTCGTAAGATGGTGAGCTCATGCCGCGACCGCCGGCACGACCCGACCCCATCCCCCGGCGCTGCACGAGCGCCCGGGCGACCCCGACAGACGCGGAGCCGAGGAGACCCACGTGAGCGCTCGAATCCCTCTTCAGCCGTTCCCGACAGGCTGGTTTCAGGTCGCGTCTTCGGACGAGCTGTCCGCGGGCGGTCCCCTCCCGCTCCGCTGCTTCGGGCAGGATCTTGTGCTGTTCCGGACGCAGGACGGCGAGGCCCGTGTCCTCGACGCCCACTGCCCCCATATGGGCGCCCACCTCGGGGTGGGAGGCCGCGTCGAGCAGGGCGGGATCCGGTGCCCGTTCCACGGATGGGTGATCTCCGGCCAGGGGGTGTGCGTGCGTATCCCCTACGCGGACACGATCCCCCCGAAGGCGAGGATCCGCTGCTGGGAAGTCCGGGAGCTCGACGGCGTGATCCTTGTCCACCACGCCCTCGGCGGGGAGCCTCCCGAGTTCGAGATCCCGCCGCTCCCGGAGGCGCGGTCGGCGGAGTGGTCCCCGGGCATGAGCAAGCGCTGGAGGATCCGGACGCACGTCCAGGAGACGCTCGAGAACATCGTGGATCCAGCCCACTTCGTCGTTGTGCACAGCATGCCGGCGCCCCCCCGGACCGAGGTCGAGTTCGAGGGCCACATCATCCGATCCCGCTCGGCGGTGAAGCAGAAGGGCCCGGGCGGCCAGGTGGTCGACGGCACGATCACCTGGGAAGGCCACGGCATGGGGTACGGGACGATCCGCTTCACCGGGATCGTCGAGCTCCTCTTCGTGAACACGGTCACCCCGATCGACGACGAGCTCATCGACGTCCGCGTCGCCTTCTGGCTGCGCAACGACGGCGCGCTGCGCCTGGCTCAGGCTCTCGCCGCCGAGGTGTGCCGGCAGATCGAGGAGGACATCCCGATCTGGGAGAACAAGATCTATCGCCCCCAGCCCGTCCTGTGCGCCGGGGAAAAGGGCATCATGACGTTCCGCAAGTGGAGCAGCCAGTTCCTCTGAGCGCCTCTCCGCCGCGGAGCACGCCGGCCAGCGGCGCGCTCAGGGGCGTGCCGGCGCTGCTGCCAGCCGATTCAGGGGGCGGAGCACCTTGCCGTCGAGGAATGCGCGGATGTCCTCGACCGCCTGGCCGTAGAGCAGGCGATAGCCCTCCTCGGTGACATAGCCGAGGTGCGGCGTGATCACCGTGTTGTCGAGGGCGAGCAGCGGATGACCCTCGGGCAGCGGCTCGGGCTCGAAGACGTCGAGCCCCGCGCCGGCGATGCGCCGCTCGCGCAGGGCGGCGAGGAGCGCCGCCTCGTCCACGATGGGGCCGCGCGAGGTGTTGACCAGGAAGGCCGCGGGCTTCATCAGGCCGAGCTCGGCGGCGCCGACCAGCCCGCGGGTCCGCGGGCTCAGCACGAGGTGGATGCTCACCACGTCCGCGCTGCCGAAGAGCTCGTCCTTTGGCACGAGGCGCGCGCCCGCCTCCGCGGCGCGCTCGGCGGTGAGGTTCTGGCTCCAGGCGATCACCGCCATGCCGAAGGCGTTGCCCACCTTCGCCACCTGGCCGCCGAGCCGGCCGAGCCCGAGGAGCCCGAGCGTCTTGCCCTTCAGGCCGAGGCCGAGCGTCGTCTGCCAGCGGCCCTCGCGCGCGGCGCGGTCCTCGCGCGGGATGTGCCGGAACAGGGCGAGGATCAGCCCCCAGGTCAGCTCCGCCGTCGGGTAGGGCAGCATGTCGGTGCCCGAGACCTGGACCCCGCGCGCGGTCGCCGCCGCGAGATCGATCGACGCGTTGCGCATGCCGGCCGTGACCAGCAGCCGCAAGCGCGGCAGCCTCTCGAGCAGCGCGCGCGGAAACGGCGTGCGCTCGCGCATGAGCACCGCGCCGTCGAAGGGGCGCAGCCGCTCGGCCAGGGCGTCGAGGTCGTCGAGGTGGTCGGCGAAGGCCTGCACCTCCGCCGCCGGATGGAGGCTCTTCCAGTCGGCCATCCGGAGCGCCACGCCCTGGTAGTCGTCGAGGATCGCCACGCGCATCATTGCTGACTCCTTCAACTCCGTCGCGATCCGTCGGATTCTCCGGGATCTTGGGAGAGTGTGACGACGGATCGCACGATCGCCGAGCTCGCGTGGTACCCGCTCGACGCCTTGCCTTCGCCGCGCTTTCGCCCGGTCGAGCTCTCGATCGCCAGCTACCGCCCAGGGAATCGCTACGATCCCCTGGGTCCGCCGTCGAGCGAAGCGTCGTCGCATCAGGCTCAGAGCCCGATCACGGCGATGGGGATGTTCACCTTCAGGCTGCCATTGCCGAGCTGGCCGGCGTTCGCGCTGCCCCAGGCGATCGGCTCTCGTCCGGGCAGCACCTCCGGCGGCACAATCTCGACGATCGCCCTCGGGATGACGCTGATGCGACGGCGCCCGTGGTCGTGGCGCTTGACGCGCTTGCGACCGCCGTGGTCGGAGCCGGAGGACGACTCTGCCGCTCCCGCGAGCTCCGACGGGCTCGCGGGGTCCTGCGGCGGGCTGCCGGTCTCGCTCGAAGCCGCTTCGGCCGAGGCGTCGACGCCCTCGGCGTGCGACTCGGCCGGAGCCGGAGAGGCGCCTGGCTCGCCGGCCAGCGAAAGCCGCAGCTGGTCCGGCGAGACCCGCTCGGAGACATGGCGCCGGAACCCGATCTCCAAGGCACGGATCGTCTCTTGCAGCTGTTGATTCTGCGCCTTGAGCGACTCGACCAAGCGATCGAGCTCTCGCGCCTGCTGCTCCGCCGTCGACAGCTCGGTCAGCTTCGCCTCGCGCTCCTGCACCCGCCGTAAGAGCGCGTCGACCAGCGACGCGGCGTCCACCGCGGCGGCTTGTCCTTGTGCCCTGGCCTGGAGATAGCCGAGCACGAGCGCCGCGCCGTCAAAGCGCTCTGTCTCCGCCGCTTGCGGTAGCTCGGTGTCACCGTGTCGCGCCGTCGAGGACAAGGCGTGCCATCAATGCACCCTCTGTCCCCTCTTGGCAAGTGCCTCGTGCTCAGAAACTGCCGGAGGATGAACGCTTGATGGAAGCGGGAGTCACGCCGTCAGCGAGGGCAGCGGCTCTTCATCGATACTTCACTGATTCAATGAGAAAATCGGGTCGCTGCGCGGAATGCACGACGGGGCGTGCTGCACCCCCGGCGATGCGCCCTCACGAGGTCTTCCGGGCGGCCCGGCACGCGCTCTGCTTCATCTCCCCGTCGCGCTGCGCCGGCAGCCATCGTGCCTCACCGAGGCCGAGACCTCGGCCTCCGAGCTACGTCCTCGTGTCCCGGTCAGTGGACAATCCGGCGACGGTTTGCCAGCTCGTCCACGGGGAGGCCAGCGAGCAGCTGGGCGAAATCCTGTGCCGACAGCTCGATGCATTTGCCGTCCGCCTCCGTGAACGGGGGCAGAGAGAAACTCCCCTTCGAGAGACGTCTATATAGGATCGTGTATCCGTTGCGATCCCACCAAAGCGCTTTGAGCCGGTCGCGCTTTCTATTGAGAAACAGGAAGAGCGCGCCGCTCGCCGGGTCGAGGCACAGCACCTGCCGGGTGATCGCGGCAAGCCGGTCGAACGCTCCCCGCAAGTCGATCGGACCGACGGCAAGGTAGACCGCTATCGTCGCGGGGGTCACCGTCCCCTCCGCACCGCGTCGATCGCTTCCACGAGATCGCGCGCACTGAGCCCACAGACCTGCATCCGCGTCCCGTCGGCGAACGCAAGCCTCAGCCGCATCGCCGATGCATCCCGGCGCTCCGGACGCACCACCACCGGCACGAACGGCAAGGCCTCGACCGTCTTGGGTGTTGCCCGCGGCGCGCCCTCGTCGGAGCCCTCACCTCCGGAGACCCATCGGCTGGCGGTCACGGTGCGGACTCCGAGCTCGGCCGCGATCTCGCTCGGCGTCGCCCCCGCCCGGCAGCGCTCCTTCGCATAGGCCTCGGCCCGCTCCCGCAGCTCCCTCGGGTACTTCCCGCGCCGCTGCTGCTCTCGATACCTCGACAACGCCGCACGCAACTGCACCAGATCCCTGCTCCCTGGCATCGCTTGCTCCTCGTCGCTCGGCGAGGGCACCGCCCTCTTCCGGCGCCGCGTAGCGTGCAGCCGAGTCTGGCCAGGTCAAAGACGCGGTCTGCGGAGCGGCTACCTCCGGCGGCGCCGGCAACGACCGATTGTTCGGCGACGGCGGGGACGACCAGCTCTTCGGCGATGGCGGAGACGACTACCTCGACGGCGTCGCGGGGACGGACACTCTCGATGGCGACCGACTCACCAACGGCGCCGACGGCGACGTGTGCCTCGTAGAGGCCGCCGACTCCGCCGCCAACTGCGAGCTTTGACGGCGTCGCCCGGCGACCGCCTCCCCATCGTCGTTGCGCCCGACGCAGTCCTCGACTCGAAATCAGAATTGCGTGATGAATTTCCACGCCTCGGGGGCGTTCCAGCTCGTCGATTGCCCGGGGTCCTTCGGCTCCCAGCCGTGCGGGCCGTCGAACACGCAGTACTTGGTGGGGTGACCTGCGGAGCAGCCCTTGTACTCGGTACACGTGTGGGGCTGGCCAGCTGCCGGGAAGGTGGTCGCCGACGGCTCCTCCATGCAGCCGTTGACCTTCGCGAACTCGGCTTGTTTGACGCGACCGCTGGTCGGCATGGGGGGGCCGCTGCTGTCACCGCTGGCTTGCGACGCGTAGTAGGCGATCGGCTTGGTCAACGTCGCCGTGCAGGAGCCCGTGAGATCTGCCCCCGAAAAGAAGGCGACGCCTCGGAACACGTCCGCGCGGGTGCAGGCGAGAGCCAACGACATCGCTCCCCCGAAGCTGAAGCCGGTGGCGAAGATCCGAGTTTTGTCGATGCAGAGATCTCCCTCGAGCTCCTCCAGGATCGCGTCCGTCAGCTCCACGTCCGACTTGCTCCAGGAACCGGCGCCGTTCGCGGCGTCCGGCGCGACGAAGATGGTGGTAGCTCCAGTGTCGAGCGTCGCCATCGTGAAGTAGTTCCGGTTCGCCACCGACATGGCGGAGGAGCCGGACTCCGCGAAGGCGAACACGAGCCGATACGGCTTGTCCTTGTCGTAATCGCTCGGCACGCGAAGGATGTACTTGCGAGAGGCGCCGCCGAACGAGATGTCGATCGTGCCGTTTTGCAGAGTCTTCGCTTTGCCGCAGCCAGCGCTCTTGACCGCGTCCGTCCCGGTCGCGCCGCCTGCGCTGCCGCCGCTGTCGCCGGCTTGACCGCCACCACCGCTCGCCCCCCCCATGCCCGCGCCACTCGCGCTGCCGCCCGCGCCGCCTGCGGCCGCTCCGCCCGCGCCCGCGGAGCCGGGCCAGCCACCGCCCGGGGTGCTGCCCGCGCTCGCGGCGTTACCACCGGCGCCCGCCTGCGCTTGGCCGCCCGCGCCTGCGACCCCCGGTTCTTCCGACGGAGGGGTGCTGCTCGACGAACAAGCAACACCCGAGAGTGAGAACAGGGCGAGGACCAGGGAGGAGCAACGGGCGCTTGTCATCGGTAACTCCGCGCGCGCGAAGGGCGCGACTGGGACTCGACCCTAGCTCATGGCCTCCCGACCAGCAATGGATTGAGGCGCGCCGGTTCAGTTGTGAAGCAACAGCTCAAAATAGGCGCGTCACCATACCGGCCGCGACCGTATCGTTCGGCGCGTAGGTAAAAGAAGCCGGGCGCGTAGGTAAAAGGCGGCGGCGCGTAGGTAAAAGAAGCCGGAGCGCCGCGCTGTTGCTGGACCGTTCAAACCGCGGAAATCTGAACAGCCCGGCCGACCCCTGAGCGGGTGGCCGGGCTGCCGGGCAACGCCTACTTCTTCTTGTTCTTCGGCACCCCGTCGTCTCGCGGAGACGGTGCTCGCCGGCCGGCGTGCTCCTTGGCTTCGCGCAACCGGTAGCTCTCCCCCTCGATCGCGATCACGTCGGCATGATGGATCACCCGGTCGATGAGCGCGGTGGCGCACGTCGCGTTCGGGAAGACCGTCGGCCAGTCGCTAAACGCGAGATTGGTGGTGAGCACAAGGCTCTTCTTCTCGTACCGCCGGCTCACCACCTGAAAGAGCAGGTCGGCGTTGCGGTTGTCGAAGGCGAGGTAGCCGACCTCGTCGAGCACGAGCAGGCTGATCTTCGCGTAGTGCTTCAAGCGACGGTCGAGGGCACGTGAGGACTCCTGTGAGCCCAGATCGAGCAGGAGCTGCGCGGCGGTGACGAAGAGGACCGAGTGGCCCATCAGGACGGCCTGGTGCGCGAGATTCTGGGCGATCATCGTCTTTCCCAGGCCTTGCGGGGCGGCGAGCACGATGTTGCGCGCGGCGGCGAGATAGCCCCCGCCGAGCGAGTGCTCGACGAGCTCGCGGTCGATCTTCGTCGGCCAGGCCCAGTCGTAGTCGATCATCGGCTTGAAGCGGCCGAGATGGCTGTCCGAGAAGCGCCGCTCCAGGCTGCGCCTCACGCGGTCCTTCTCGTCGAGATCGACGACCCGTTCGAGCAGCTGCACCGGGCTCCAGCGCTCTTTCGTTGCCAGGGCGATGAGATCGTCGAGCCCCGCGCCGGTGGCGCGGAGCCCGAGGTCGTCAAGACGTTCTGCGAGATCACTCATGACGCTCCTCCGGGTCGCTGGCGCCGAGCGCGTCGTAGCGGCCGAGCGCGTGCGGCGTGATCCGCAGTCCGTGGATTCGCGGATCGTCGGACATGACGTGTTCGAGCGGCGGCGGGGCCCCGGCGGCGCGCGTCGCCTGATCGAGCACGTGCGCGACCGACTGGGCCGAGAGCGCGCCGCGCCCGAACGCATCGGCGATCGCCCCATCGAGGGGCGCCGCGCCGAATCGATCGAGCAGCCGCAGCAGCCGAGACGTGGTGCCACCGAGGTGCCCGCCCCGCAGCGCAATGGCGTCGAGAAACGCCTCGGCATGGGCGCAGGCGGTGCGCAGACGGTCGCGCCCGCGCAGCTCGTGCGCGTGGCGCTTGTGGTCGGCGAGCGTCTGGAGGTGCGTCGGGTCCTCCACGGTTTGAAGCCGATCGTAGGAGCGGCGGTGATGGGCGACGACGGTCTTGCCGTCGACAATCCGGACACTCTCCTCCGAGGCGATCAGCGTGAGCGGCTTGCGCACGAGAGCGTGCGGGATCGAGTAGTCGTTGAGGTCGAAGCGGAGGTACGGCGTCTTGCCCGAAGCCGCCGGTCGCACCAGATCGCTCTCGAAGGCATGTTGCGGCAGCGGCAGCAGGCGCGGCCGCTCCTCGGTGAGCGCCTCGGCGACCAGGCGTCCGTCGGGATCGCCGGGGACGCGGCGTGTGTGGGCGACGGCCGCGATCCAGGCGGCAAGCTGCGTGTTGAGGTCGGCCACCGAGGAGAACGAGCGAGCGTCGAAGAAAGAGTAGCGCAGGTAGCGAATGGCCCTCTCGACCTTGCCCTTCTCGTTTCCCCGGTACGGCGCGCAGGGCTTGGTGGCAAAGTGGTAGTGGCCCGCGAGCTCGAGCAGACGAGGATGAAAGCGAATGATGTCTCCCTGCCGCTCGAGCACGGCCGTCTTGAGGTTGTCGTAGAGCAGCGCCCGTGGCACGCCGCCGAGCGCCTCGAAGGCGCGCATGTGGCAGCGGACGAAGCTCTCCAGCGTCTGGTCGAGGGTGAAGTAGGCGTAGACGGCGCGCGACCACCCGAGTACCATCACGAAGCACGACAGCGCTCGCTTGGCCCTGCCAACGAGGAGGGTCCCAAAGCATCCCCAGTCCACCTGGGCCTGCTCCCCCGGCAGGGTGCGCAGGCGAAAGAACGCCTCGTGGTGCGAAGAGGGTCGGATGGCGCGCACGTACCGGCGCAGCTGCACCACCGAGCCTGCGTAGCCACGGGACGTGATCATGTCGTAGAGCCGGGTGGAGAGCAGCTTCGGGTGGTCCTTGAGCGTGAGCTGGATAAAGCTCTTGTAGGGATCGAGGACCGAAACGTGCGCTCGGTACTGGGTGTTGACGAAGCGCGTCGCATCGATGGCGAGGCGCACGGTGTCGTGGTGGACGCCCAGCTCGGCGGCGATCGTCCCCACCTTCCAGTGCTCGGCGAAGTAGAGCCTTCGCATGCGGGAGCGCAGCTCTTCCGAGATCATCGCGACACCTCTCCGATCAGCAGTCGCTCGAGATCATGAAAGCGGCCCATCCCCGCGATCCCCGGCCGTCTTCGCCTTCGCCCGGCGACGGGGACCCAGGCGACGGTGAACAGCGGATCGATTCCGTGGTCGGTCAACCGATCTCGACAGAGACTCGAGTCGCACGAAGTCCGCTCGTCGTCCGCAGCGAGCGCAGCGTGGACGTGCATCCCCTGCCAGAGCGCGATCGCCTCCAGGAGCGTCGCGAGCGCGCGCGGGTGCGAGGGGTCGCGGCGCAGCCTCGCCTTCAGGAGCGTCTCGCCCGCGCCGTGCATCGCCAGCACCCGCGTCGCGGTCGGGCCCGGGGCGATTCCCATCCAGATCGAACTCATGGCTCTTCTCCTCGCCGGCGCTCGCGCCCCTCGACACGAGGAGCGAATCGGCCGGCGAGGGGAGAGTCGCGGGTGGGGCAACTTCTCGGGTAGCAGCGTCCGTTACAATCGTCGCGCGCTCCTTCCGGAGCTGTCGGACCCGGAGCAACGTCATGTGCTTGCCCTCCGGACTCCTCCAGTAGCGCTGCGCGCTCTCATGCCGCGCCAGCCGACGCCGGAGGTCCTTGCACACGGCCCCGCAGTACCAGTCGCCGCGGTCGCACCGCGGACAGAGGTAAAAGAGCCGAGCGCAGGCCGGATTTGCGCACTGAACCTGGCGAACGGAGTCCATCCCGCACCGAGCGGAAAGTTGGCCGAGCCGGGTGGACCGTGCGACACCACAAGGCGTCGACCGCGTCCATCCGCGAACGACCGAGGGCTCGGAGCGGCGAACTCCGGGCCCTCATTCTTTCTGCGGGCCCGAGCATGCGCCTCCTCCGCGACCTGGGCCAAGCCGGCGGTTGCGCCTGCCCTGGGCGCCGCGAGCGCCCGGAGGCGGTGACCTTCCCGCTTCCTCCGCCGATCAGCTCGTCGCCACCACCACGCCCGAAACGATCGCGGTGACCCTGGGGGGTGACGAACGACTCACCCAGCGCTCGGGCTGTCCGGAATTCCGCGGTTTGCAGCGAGCGCCAACAGCGCGAAGAAACGTAATGCAGCAAGCCGAAAGGGTGGGACCGCGAGCGTCGTGATGGCTCGGTCCTGGGTCGAAAGAGCTCGGCGCGGTTTGTCGACCGCTCGATAGCCGCCCCGCTTGCGTTTCGGAGCGGCGTCATCGTCCGCCTTCGTAGGCTCTTCTGGCTTCGCAGGGCGCGGTCCGATGCGCTTGCGCGCCAACGTGGGCGACTCGCCGACGCGAGCACGCCCGCGTACTTGACGGTGTGAAAGCGCGGCGGCGGGACGCTGGCCGCGAGGTGGCACAGGAGCGAGAGCGGATCCATGTCCACCGCGACAGTCCCGTCAGCGAAGGCGCGCTTGAGCGAGAGCCGCACCAGGCCGTCCTGCTGCGGCTCGACGCGCTCCTTTGCGATCGGGGTCGCAGCACGTAACGCAGCAGCGCCTCCCTCGCCGCGGCATGGTGCGCACCGGCGCGCGTCGCTGCGTGCAAGGTGAAGCCATCGAGCGCAGCGCACAGCGGCTCGTCGTACGCGAGCGCGCTCGGAGAAGACGGCGAGAGCCCGCGGAGCCATTGCGGGCCGGCGGGCGGCTCTCGTCCCGAGACGGCGGAGGCAGCGCGTTGCCGGCGCCAGCGCCGGCGTCGGGCGAGCCGCCTGTCCCGCCGTCGTTGCCTCCAGTGCCGCCCGCGCTCGTTCCGCCGTTCGAGCCACCGCTGCCTGCGGATCCGCCGTTTCCGCCGGAGTCGACGGGCGGCACGCTGGCGCCTACGCTCGGCCAAACGGCGTCATCTAGCTCGATGCCCGCGCAGACGGGCCCGGCTGCCGATACGCCGCCCGCGCCCGCAGTTGCTGTCGCGCTGCTTTTCGAAGCGGGGCCTTGGCGCATGGCGGCGAAGCGGACTCGCGCGTTGGAAGTCAGCTCACCGCCGTGGGAGAGCCGCGTGAGCCGACCGGAAGCCGGCAGGTCCAAGCACTCGTGCTCGGCGGTTTTGCCGTTCATCATCAAGTCGCCATTCCAGACCTGAACGTCCAGCTGCACTTTCGCGGCGTGGTCGCCAGAGCGATTGGGAACGAAATCGACGGCCACGCCGACGACCTTGCCGCTCGTGTCTTTCACTCCGCTGATGAAGACTCGGCCATCCCCATCCTCTGTATCGTCGCAATCGGTGAGCAGACCCAAGCACGCGAGGCCGAGGGAAGTGACAGCAACGAAACGACCCGGCAGCCGTACCCGTCGGGATCCCGTGATCCCACCCTGGTTCATCGAAGGTCGCTCTATCAAGGTTCGGCGCGCGCACCCGATAGTCATTGTCCTGGCGAGACGCCGTGGGGCTCTTGAGAGCCGGAAGCCGCGTCGTGCTGCCATTCGTTCTCGATACCAGGCGAGGTGATTGCGCCGGGGCGAATCAATAGCCGGGGTTACGCCGCGAGCTCCTCAATTTCGGCTCGAACGGCGTGCGCCGCGAATCTGCTCGAGCGTTGGTGGCGTTCGCCTTTCGATTTCAGCGAAGGTACGGACTCAACGCCTCGAACCAAACATCGGCCATGCGGTTATACCCTGCCTGGTTCGGGTGGAGATTGTCGGCGAAGAGGGACTGCTTGTAGTTCGCGTCGTTGGTGAACGCTGTGTACATGTCCACCAGCACGATGTGCTGCCCCTTGCTGACGCGCGTCGAAACCAGGTCGGGCATGGCCGCGTTGTAGGTCTTGATGGTGTTGTTCGTGCCGTCCGTTCTCGTCGGCACGATCTGCGCGAGCACCACGAGGATGTTCGGATCACGCATGAAAATCGAGTCGAGCAGCTTGCCCAGGCGATTCGGTGCGTCCGCAAGGTTGATGTTACCGTTGATGTCGTTCGTTCCGATCATCAACGTAATGATGTTGGGCTTGTAATTCGGAATGCTGGTGCCCACGAGCTGCGCGATGCCGTTGTTGCCCTCGATCGTCCAGCCGCCGTGACCCTCGTGGTTCCTCGGGAACGTCACTCCGTCCACCATGGGCACGCTGTAATCATTGGCGGAACCGACGAAGGTGATGTCGCGGTTCGCTTCGAGCGCGAGGTGGAACAGCGGGGCGCGGTAGCCGCCGGCGACATTGAAACCCTGCGTGATTGAATCGCCGAAGGGCATGACCTTACAGGAGCCGCTCGCCGGGCAGGGCTGGAATGCCGGGCCGCCGCCCGCGCCAGCGCTGCCCCCTCCGTCACCTCCGTTGCCCGCGGTACCTCCGCCACCGTCGGATACGCCGCCCATGCCACCCGAGCCCGCTCCGCCGGCGCCCCCGCCGGCCGTGCCTCCTGCACCGGCGTTCGCCGCGCCCCCGCTGGTCGCGCTCGAGCCGGAACTGCCGGGCGAGCCGCCGCCACCCGCCGCTGTCCCGCTGCCGCTCGTGGTCCCGGCGCTGGCCGTGCTCGCGGTTCCGCCAGGCGAGTCGGCGCCCTCACTGCACGCCGCGACGAGCAGCACCACACACGCGAGGACGGCGGAAGAAGAGAGTTTTAGGCGGCGCACGGGCATCTGCTACGCATAGCACGATCGCGTGCTCCACCGCGATTGTGAAGCGCAGCCTATCGAAGTTGCCGTTGTCGTTGAACGATTTCATCGCGAGGGGAAGTGCGTCTGGACGGCGGCGCTCTTCGCGGCCACGCGGCGCCCGAGTGCGAAACGGCGGTTACACCGGCGCACCTCGTATTCGGTTCTGCGCCCGACGGCCCACGCCTGGTCCGCCTCGGTCCGACCCTCCGAGCACGGCCCGGCCCAGTTTTCGCTAGTGACCGCGCGATGGACGGCTCTTGCGCGACGAGGTACGCGCGGCGGCGCGGGCGACGACGACCGCGCCGGCTAGTCCTCGATCAAGCGCTTGGCGACCCTCGAAATGGGCCGAACCGCCGTCTCGAATCGCCGAGCGGATCCGTCCTGCCGGAGAGCCGGGATTCGGTGATCGTCGCTGCGGCTGGTCAAGGATCCCTCGTTTCGTGGTTCGAGGTTGTAGGTTCGCGGTCGGGCTGCCCGTGCCTCAGTGCGTCGGGCAGCCCCGGCCGTCAGAGCGCATCAAGGAAGCGGAAGAAGATGGGCAGCTCGGGACGCCAGGCAAGGAGCCGATAGACGAGAGTTCGACCGGTATGGAGGATCTGCGCCGGAACGAGAATGAAACGCTGCACGAAGGAGCGGAATTCCATGCGCAGAACGCGCTCTCGATCGGCTTGGTGTGCTTCGTGCCATCGCGGCGCCGTGGGCATGAGCAAAGAGAACCAAGCCTTGAGCGACCACGCGAGCGACGCGATCACCATATAGGCCCAGTTCGACTCGAGCGTGTTCAGCGGGGCGCTCCATCCTGGGCCTCCGGCGGCCGGCGGCGCCGCGCTGCAGCGGACCAGCTGGTCATCGGCGCACTCGGGCGAGAACCCGTGCGGCGGGATGGGGTTGCAGGTCGACGTGGAGAGAGCCCGAGGGGGGTATATCTGGCAGATGCCCGCGATGTCGTCGTCGTGCAGCGTGCGGAAGTTCATCGGGTCCGACCTGTCGTACCTGGAGTGCATGGTCGCCTCGGGGCCGGCCATGGTGTGGTCGAGGCCCAGAAAATGCCCGGCCTCGTGCGTGACGACGGCGAGCAGATCTTCCCTCCGCGCGGCGGAGTCGTCCCCGACGGTGAAGTCGTAGCAGATCGCGGTCCAGCGCCCGCAGATCGAGGGCATTGCGCGCCTCCTCGGCCTCGCGGGCGAGGGGCCGGCCGCGCAGCGCCGCGTGGCGCCGGTCGAGGGCCGCGAGCTCGGCCGCCCTCGCGCTCTCGCGCTCCTCTGCCAGCGCCGCCTGTGCGTCGCGGAGCCGCCGGGCTCCCTACTCCAGGCCCGCCACGTGCTGCGCGACCCCGTACGCGGCCGCTGCGCCGCCGCACAGCACGAGGCCGAGCGCGGCGGCGAGCGCGTGCACCAGGCCGCGGCGCCGGCCCTCGGCGCGCGCGGGCGACGGCCAGCTCGTGCGCGCGCGCCGCGTTGTCGGCCTCGAGGCGCGCCTTCGCCTGGGCCTCGATGCGTGCCACCTCGAGCGCCGCCCGCGCCCGCGCTTCCGCGCGCGCCTCCGCTTCTGCCTGCTCCCGCGCGCGCCGCGAGCCGGGGGCCTTCCGGGGGATGCCCGCGCGGCGGCCGGTCACCGCTGCTACCGTACGGCGTCGCCGCCGCTCCGCGCGGGCGCGAGCTCCGCGATGACGAACAGTTCGAGCAGCGGCGGCGCGATGCCAGCCCGGACCGCAAGGTCGCGCGCCGTGTGCGCGGCGCGGAGCTCGAAGCCCTCCGACGACACGAGCGCGCGCAGGTGCTCGAGGTCGTCGAGTCCCCGGCGCAGCATCGAGCGGAGCGCGCGCTTGCGCAGCCATGCCTCCCCAGGCACCCCGGCGTCGCGCGCCGGCGTGGCCGCGGCGCCGTCGCGCAGGTAGAAGTCCATGAGCACCACGCACGAGCTCAGGCGGCTCGCCACGCGGCGCACCTGCCGCAGCAGCCCGCGCAGCGCGGGCTCGTCGAGGTAGCCGGTCAGCCCCTCGGAGACGACCGCCGTGCGGCGGTCGCGCAGCGCCGCGCCGAGCGCCTCGCCGAGGTCGGCCTCGCGCAGGTCCGCCGCGACGAGGACGAGCTCGCCGCGCGGCTGTGCGGGCTCGAGCAGACGCCGCTTCGCGTCGATCACGGCGGCCTGGTCGACCTCGATGTACACGACCGGACGAGCTCTTGCCCACTCCGCCCCGCGCGGCGACAGCCCCGCGGCGAGCTCGATCACCTGCTCGGGGGCGATCTCATCGAGCAGCGCGCCGAGGCCGAGGTGGCGCGCGGCGAGCAGGAGGCTCGTGACGCTGTGGTCGCCGCGCAGGCCGAGCATGCTCCCGCCCCAGCGCGCGGCCTGGTGGAGGACGCGCCCCCTCAGGGTGTCGAAGCGCGCTGCGCCCGGGACGCCCAGCGACGCCCACACCGCGGCGGTGAAATAGGCGCTCCAGGTGAGCGCCGCGTTCTCTCGCGCTCCGCTCAAGAGCGCTCCTCCCCGGAGCGCGACGCCGCGAGCCACCGCCTGGCCGCGCCGCGGACCATCTGGCCCGCCGACGAGAGCCGCTCGAGCTTCGGTCCTCTGCCCAGCGAGCGCACCATCCCGCGCGCCAGATCGAAGAATGCGCGGTCGTAGGGGAACCACCAGAGCTCGCGCGGGGCGGTGTTCTCGTCGACCGCGAGCAGCCGCGGCCTCGTCATCGCCTGCACGACCGCCGGGCCGTTCTGCACGCCGTAGCCCGAGATCCCGCGCCCGGTCCACACGGCTTGCGGCGCCGCGGCCGTGAACATGTGGTTGTTGACCGTCGCCACCCCGACCCGGAGCTCTCGCGCGAGCGCCGCGCCCCGCGCGACGTCGCGCGTCCACACGCTCCCCGTGAGGCCGTAGGCGCTCTCGTTGGCCGCGCGGATCGCCGCGTCCGCGTCCGGAACGGCGACGACGGGGATCACGGGCCCGAAGGTCTCCTCGCGCAGCAGGTCGAGCGACGGGTCGACGCCGGTGAGCACCGTCGGAAGGTAGCAGTTGCCATGCCGCGCACCGCCGCAGCGCACCTGCGCCCCGGCCGCGACCGCCTGGCTGACGTGCGCCTCGACGCGCGAGAGCTGCGCCGGCGTGGCCATCGGCCCGATCTCGACCGTGCCCGGCGCGGTGCCGTCGTCGCCCACGCGGAGCCGCTCGGCGACGGCGACGAGGCGCCCGACGAACGCGTCGAAGACCTCGGACTCGACGTAGACGCGCTCGACCCCCGCGCAGCTCTGCCCGGCGTTGACGAAGCCGGCCCAGGCGATCCCGTGCGCTGCCCGATCGAGATCCGCGTCGCGGAGCACGATGGCCGCGTCCTTGCCGCCGAGCTCGATCTGCGCCGGGATCAGGCGCTCCGCCGCGGCGCGCGCCACCGCCCGCCCGCCCACGACGCCGCCGACGAAGACGATCTGGTCGACCTCCTCGACGAGCGCCGCGCCGGCCTCGGCGCCGCCCTGCACGAGGCCGAGCAGCGCCTCGGGCAGCGCGTCCGACAGGGCGCCGACGAGCGCCGCGCTGGTCCGGGCGGCGTGCTCGGACGGCTTGAGCACAACGGCGTTGCCCGCGAGGAACGCCGGGACGAGGTTGTGCACCGGGATGGAGACCGGGTAGTTCCACGGCATGATGAGGCCGACCACCCCGTGCGGTAGGCGCTCGACCCGCGCCTTCTTCCGCGGGAACATCACCGGGTTGAACGCGACGTCCTCGGCCGGGAGGAAGTCCTCGGCGCGCGTCGTGTAGTAGCGAAAGACCTCGGGGGTCGAGCCGAGATCGACCCCGTACGCGTCGGCCATCGGCTTGCCCAGCTCGCGATGGAGCTCCGCCGCGATCTCGTCGGCCTTCCCCATCAAGCAGCGCCCGGCCTCGGCGAGGAGGCGCGCCCGCTCCGCGATCGGCCGCGCTGCCCACGCCGCCTGCGCCTGCCGGGCGCGGCGGACCACGCCCCGGATCCCGTCGGCCGTCGTCACCCGCACGGGACACAGCGGGGCGCCGTCCAGCGGTGAGGCGCCGTGAATCCACCCATCGTGGATGATCTCGCCCATGGGACTACGCAGCTTGCCCGCTGAGAAGCGCGGGCATCAGGCGACGGCAGCCCGGCATCCCCGACTCCTGGATGTGCGCGGCGAGCGCCTTCCGGAAGGAGCCGCGGGGCAGCGGCTTGTGGCGATCGAGCGCCCGGAGCAGCGGCACGACCGTGGCGAGCACGCCCGCCGTGTGCCACCAGTAGCGCGCGGTCGCGCGCAGGTGCGCGGACCGGCTCGACCGGGCGAAGAAGCCCTCGAGGTAGGCGAGGTCGTACGCGGTGTGCGCCTCCTCGTCGCTGGCGAGGCGCCGGAACACCGGCTCGAGCGGAGGGTACGACAGGCGCGGCGCGGCGACCTTGTAGAAGGCGCTCATCACCACCTCGAAGGCGAGGCAATCGACGGCGAACTCGAGCACGCCGTGCGGGACGGCGACCTTGCGGAGCATCATCTTCATCAGCCAGCCCGGCAGGCGCGCGCGCTTAACCACGTCGGGGTAGGCGCGGCTGAAATCGAGGAGCGCCTTGCACCAGAGGTTGGCGTGCATTTGCTCGTCCTTGAGGTGCCGGATACCGTGCGCGAAGAACGACTCGAGATAGCCGAGATCGTCGCGCTCCCGCGCCAGGTCGAGCGCCGGGAGGACGGGGAGGACGCCGAGCGCTGCCGATTCGACGATCGCAAACCATGTGATCAGGAGACACGTGGCGTCCGCTTCGGCCTCGCTCTCGAACGCGAACGACATCGGCTCACGGATCGAGACGGTCTCTTCGGCAGCTCCCATTTCCGGATCGTCGCTTTCCCTCTTCGTCGAAGAGAGCATCGGAGTTGAGCTGCCCGCAAGGTACTCGACCAACCATCCTGCCGCAAGCCAACTTGCCGGAGGACATGCGCCGGCCGTCGTCGACATAGCTTCACCGCAAGCGCTGGCGCTCCATGCGCAGCGCTTTGGACACCGCGCGCCGCTCGCACGCCGTCATGGCGCTGGGCTGAACAAGCGCCGCCGCCCGCTCCAGCAGCACCCGGTCCATCTCGTGCGCGACCATCCGCTCCCGGGACGCTTGCGGCGCGCCCCGCGAGAGCGCGGGCGTGGCGGCACCCAGGCAGCCGCTCCCGGCGGTTGACGCCGTTCAGCCGGACGCACTCTTCACGCCACGGTGGTGCGATGAAAGCTCGCCATCGTCGCAGAACGTCCCGTACGAGCCGCCTGCAGGCGGAGAAGGGAGCAAGATGCATAGTTGACGTGATCGCGCTCTCTCCGATGTTCGGGGCCGCCCGGTCGGCGTGCGCGCTCCTCTTGTTCTCGGTCCTCTTCGCCTGGGTGATGTTCAGGCGCGGGCGCGACTCGAACCACGTGGACAGGGCGGTGGTCCCGGCGCCGGGGGCGCTCCTCGTCGACGCCGCCTACCATGCTCTGCACCACGCCTATCCGGACCGTTACATGAGCTCGTTCACCACGGTGTTCGACCGGCTCGCGGGCACAGGGTGTGCGCTCGCTGGAAGGCGCGTGGCGATGACCGGCGCGACGGGCGCTCTCGGCGCGCCCTTGAAGGAGATGCTCGAGCGCGAGGGCGCGCAGGTGACCGGACTGCGCTCCAACGTCGTTTACACCTACGACGATTACGGGCGGCTCGACGCGGCGCTTCAGGGCGCGGACATCCTCGTGCTCGCGCACGGGTCCAAGACGGACCATGCGATGGACGCGAACTGCGCGTCGTTCGTGGCGATCATCGAGCGCTTTCGCGCGCTGCACCGGGGCGACAAGCTCCCTGTCGAGGTCTGGGCCGTGGGCTCGGAGATCGAGTGCCATCCGGCCTGGGGCGACCCGGATCTCCGGATCTACCTCGAATCGAAGCGCACCTTCGCGCGGCGGGCCCGCCATTACTTTCACGACCGCAGCGTGGTGTAGACAACGTTACACAGCCGAGTGAACTCGTTGGATCTGATGGATTTTGCAGGCGGAGCAGTGGATCGTACTTTATGTACGTTATGTCAACTGCTGGTCGTTGGTTGGAAATTCTTGACAGGTCGGAATGGCTTTGCGCCGGCTATCCTCTCATCGTCTGGCTCGCTTTCGGCCTGCTGGCGCTGGTTCTCGCCTGCTCCGGTCCTGTGCCACCTCGGCCGCCATCTCCGACAGTGCTGGCCAAGGTTAAGACGGTTCGGCCTCCGCGGATCTCCGCACCTGTCCTATCCAGGCGCCTCGCCAATGCGGCTTGCTACCGTCGGCGCGACCTTTCTCGCCCCTCCGGTGCTGGCACCAGAGTGAACTCGTTGGATCTGTTGGTTCTTGTCGGGGATCAGTGGATCCGTACTTTTTGTACGTGATGTCAACTGCTGGTCGTTGGTGGAAAATTCTTGACAGGTCGAAATGGCTTTGCGCGAGCCATCCTCCTGCTCGCCAGGGCATAGCTCCCGATGACGAGCGGGACCGTGCGCGATGGCCGGCGCATGGTGACCGATTCTACCACGACGTGCTAAGCGCTCGGAGATGGCTTCGGGAATCGGGGTATTGTGCTGCACACCGCTCGCCTTGGTCATCGCCTGCGCGGCCGAATCCTCGCGCGCGCCCGTCGACGCGGGCACCGACGCGCCGCCCGCGGGCACCGTCACCGCGCCCCCACCGCTCCCCCGTGAGGCCGCCCTCGACGCACGCTTCGTGAAGATCACGCTGCACCGCGAGTTCTACTGCGAGGGGGCGAGCTTTGCGGACTTCAATCACGACGGGGTGACGGATGTCATCGCGGGCCCGGATTGGTACGAGGGGCCGGGGTATGGCACGAGCCATCCCGTCTGGCCGAGGGAAGCCTTCGATCCGCACGGCTACTCGGATTGCTTTTTCGAGTTCCCCTACGACTTCGACCACGACGGCTTCACCGACGTCCTCGTCGTCGGCTTTCCGGGTGTGCCCGCGGCTTGGTACCAGAACCCACGCGACGGCGACGCGCTCTGGGCTCGTCACGACACACTGCCGTGGCCGATCGACAACGAGTCGCCCCTGTTTTCCGACATCACCGGCGACGGCGTGCCCGAGCTCGTGCACATGTCGGGAGGCGTGCTCGGAACGTCGTCGCCCGGCGCGGACCCGACCGAGCCGTGGGTCTTCCGGGCGCTCACCGAGAATCGGGGGTACGGCGCGTTCACGCACGGCCTCGGTGCAGGCGACGTCAACGGGGACGGCGCAAGCGACTTGGTCGAGGCGAGCGGCTACTTCACGCGGAGCCCAGAGTCGCCCGACGGCTTGCCGTTCACGCGCGTCGAGCAGCCGTTCGGTGCCGGGGGAGCGCAGATGCCGGTGGTCGACATAGACGGCGACGGGGATGCGGACATAGCGACCACGCTCGCCGCTCACGGCTACGGGCTCTCCTGGTTCGAGCAGGTTCCGAGCGCGGCCGGCACCGCGTTCGTGGAGCACGTCATCGTTCCGGGGACCACACCCGATGCCGCGTCGAGCGTGTTCATGCACGAGCCGCACGCGCTCGCTCACGCCGACATCGACGGTGACCGGCTCCAGGACCTCGTGAGCGGCGAGCGCTTCTGGGGTCATGTGCCTGCCGGCATGCCGGACTTCGACGCGCCGGCACGGCTCTACTGGTTCGAGCAGGCGCGAGCGGCGGAACGCATCGACTTCCAGCCCGTTCTCATCGACGACGATTCGGGGGTAGGCACCCAGCTCACGGTCGCGGACGGCGACGGAGACGGCCGGCCGGACATCGTCATCTCGAACAAGAAGGGCGCTTTCGTCTTCCTACAACGCTAGGGCGAGAATCCTCGCGCCGATCCAAGACGGCCTCCCACCGGCGCGAAACGTTCGAAGCGACGGAGGCGAGGGCTTGGTTCTGGGTCGAGGCGCTGACGTGCTGGTCGATCACCAGGTGCGTGAGGGGGCTCATGCCTCCGGTGCCACCGGCAGCCCGAGCAGCCGACCGATCGCGTCGTGAACGACCCGCGCCGCCACCTCGTCCCCGAGGGCGAGGGCGCGGCATCGGGTGCTGGCGAGCGAGGCGACCATGGCAGCCCGACGCGACGGCTCGGTCACGGCGAGCTCCCCAGGCCCGGGGCTTGACCATTGGGCCCATGCCTTCCGAGGGGGTGCGATCCGTCGTCACACTCCCCCCAAATCCCCGGGGATGCGACGTCTCGCGACGGTTCGCCCCCCCAGAACAGTCCCGCCAGGAATTCCCGGCCGGAGAGGGGTGGTCGCCAGAAAGCTTAGCGGTTCCTCGTCGCGATTTCGATCTCGTGGCCGCCGCGGCGCCTGGCCAAACGCCGGCGCTGCTCGCCATCCGGCCCTGAAGAGGCCGGCGCGCGCAATCGCCTGCCGACGCTCGCTTCTTTTCGTTCACGGGATGTACGGGTCAGCGCTCGACGCGGAGGCTCCTTTCACGCGCGAAGCGCGCGACGGCCGCCCAGTCGATCGGCGCCGCCATCCTCGGCGCGGGAGGGATCGAGGCCATGTTCTCCCACATGTCCTTCGTGCCGAAGAGCCTCGCGACGACCGCCGGATCCTCGTCCCACGTGACGGGCACGAGGTCGTGGAGGCACGTCGTATCGACAGGGGCCTCGGGATCCGCGATGAACTTCGCCATCATCTGCGTGCCGCAGGGCGCCGCATCGGCGGTCTTCACGGGGGACTCGAACGTGACCACGTGCGGGCTCCAGGGCACCGCCACGAACGTCTGGTGGGGCGCGGTCAGCCTGTCGGCCGCCAGCTCCGCCAGGCCGATGGGCGTCTGCGGATCGAGCAGGCCGTTCATCGCCAGGATGGGCACGGAGGAGCGCGGCCATTCGGTCCAGAGCTGGTCGTGCGGATACCGCGGCCAGCCATCGTAGAGCTGGCCAATCTCCAGCGCTGCCCCCGGGCAGGCGCGCTGCGCATCGCAGCGCGCCTGGAGCTCGGCCGAGGTCGGGGCCGGTGATCGGGCCCGAGCTTCGCCCCGCAGACCGGATCGGCGGCGCAGATCGCGGACAGGTCCTTTAGCACGGGATCGAACTGCGTATCGTACGAGGACAGGTACTGCGCGCCCGGCGATACGATCGAGTCGAGGATCACGGCGTCGACCGCCTCGGGGTACTTCTGCAAGAAACGCAGCGCGCGCGCCGTCCCGTACGAGGCGCCGTAAAGGATCACCTTCTTGCCGTGCTCGCGCGCCCGCTCGACGAGGCGCGCGAGATCGTCGGCGTCGGCTGAAGTCGTGAAGTGCGCGAGATCGTCGCCCCACTGCGCCTTCAACGCCTGGATGCAGGCGGGCCACTCGCTCGCGCTGATCTCCGCCCCGTCCTCCGAGCTCGGGTCCTCCTGGACCGGGCATTCGAGGCGGCTCGAGAGCCCGACGCCGCGGTGCTCGAGCACGTACCAGTCCACATCGGGCATCACGCGCTCCCATAGCTGCTCGATGAAGCCCGTGAACATGTTGCCGGAGTCGCCGGGGCCACCTTGCAGGAGCCAGACCTGCGCCTTCGCCGCGCCGCCCGGCGCGAGGTGGCGCGACACGAAGACGGGCAGCGTCGCGCCGCCAGGCTTCGATGGATCGAGCGGCAGGGCGACCGTGGCGCACTCGGAGATGAAGTCGCCTGGGCAGCCTCCCCATTTGACCGCCGAGCCGCCGCCCGAGGCTCCACCGCCGCCGCTGCCAGGCTCGCCGCCGCTGCCGCCATCGCCGCCGCTGCTGGCCTCGGTGTTCGCCGGCGCCTCGTCGTTGTCGGGGCAGCCCGCGAGCAGGGTCGAGGATCCGAGCAGCGCCGAGACAAGGACCGTCGAAAGGGCGCTTCGCGAGCGCGTCGTGGCTGCGCCGGCAACGCGCGTTCTCGGAGAAGTGACACAATGGTGCAGAGATTTCATGATCGGCTCCTGGTCGTGTGCGGGCGCCCTGGGCTCACCGGCGCGCGCCGACGACCATTTTTGCGTCGATTGGAGGGCGCCGCTCCTATTCGTATCTCTGTTCCCGGACTCGCGAGGTTCGTTTATGACTCGCCGCGAGAGCCACGCCGCGAGCGACGGGCGACGCCTCCGGGGCGGCCGGTGTGCAGCGGGAGCCCCGCAGGTGGGCCGGCTTCCATGGCAAGTCGCCGCAGGCACCCGCAGCGGTCCGCAGCGCGTCATGCACCTGCGCGACGGTGCGACATCGAGAAAATCGTAAAAACCGTTGAACGGAGCCAAGCCGAGCGGGAACACACGGGCATGGCGCTCAGCAAGTCCTCGATTCCGCTCTTCTGCATGGCATTTCTCGTCGCGGGTTGCCCGAACAACTCTTCCGAGGAGGGCGACGCGACGTACGACAAGCTGCTCCAGGAGGGGGTGGACAGGATCCAAGCGAGCGGCATTGTCGCCGTGCATGCCGAAATGCTCGAAGGTGACCGACGGATCCGTGCCCGCAGCGGCGTGGCGCAGCTCAACAGCGAGACGCCGGTCGACTTCGACAGCTACTTCCGGATGGGCAGCAACACAAAGACGTTCGTCGCCGTCGTCGTGCTGCAGCTAGCCGGTGAGGGAGCGCTGTCGCTGGACGACACGGTCGAGCGGTGGCTGCCCGGCGTCGTGTCGGGCAACAGCAATGACGGCTCGCTGATCACGATCCGCCAGCTGCTCCAGCACACGAGCGGTATCTACAACTACACCGGTCCGGCCGAGCCGGACGGCCCGGATCCGCAGTCGGCCCTGGCCGTGCTGCGCTCCGCCGACGAGTACATGCAGCATCGGCTCGACCACATGGACGCGGAAGAACTCGTGGCGCTCGCCATGGAACACAAGCCGACCTTCGATCCGGGGACGCAGTGGGCCTACTCCAACACGAACTACGTGCTCGCCGGCATGATCATCGAGCGTGCCACCGGAAATCACTGGAGCGAGGAGGTCGAGGCGCGCATCCTCGATCCGCTCGGCCTCGACCACACGTTCGAGCCCGGCGATGAGCCTGATCTGCCTGCCCCGCACGCCGTGGCATACCAGCAGTACGAGGTCGACGGGCCGCTCATCGACGTCACGATGGCGAACCATACAATGGCCGGCGCCGCCGGCTCCCTCGTCACGACCACCGCGGACCTCGCGAAATTCTGGCGGGCGCTGACCGAAGGATCGCTGCTCGATCCGGAGCAGATGGCGGAGCTCCACGAGACGGTCCCGGCGCCTGCCTTCGACCCGATCGCGCCCGGCACCGATTATGGCCTCGGCATCATGTGGATCCCGACCAGCTGCGGTGGAGGGTACTGGAGCCACGCCGGGGGCACGCTCGGGTACTCGACCCGCAACGCCGCGAGCGACGACGGCTCTCGCGTCGTCGTGATGTCGCTGTCGACGTCGACCGACGACCCCGAGGCCGCGTACGCCACGATCATCGATAGCTTCAAGATCATCGATCAGCTCATGTGCGCTGATTGAGCGTGGGCCCGGCGCGGGAGGCGCGGCCGCCCCGGGGAGGCCCGTGGCAGCGCGCCGAGGTTCGAGCGATTGAAGAGGTAGATGAACTGCACGGCGAGCCTCCCGCCGCGGGAGATCCCATCGAGATCGTCGGGGTGCCGCTGGAGCACGACGGAGGCGAGTACGCGGAGAAAGTTGTGCGCCGTGCCCGCTGCACGGAGGGCGACAGGAGGCCCGACGTGGCAGAGCACTACTGGCGCTGGTACGAACCGTGGCGCTCCGTTGCTTCCCCCGAGAATTCGGGAGGGCGCGGCGACGAATCGCAGCCCCTTGGGGGATGGCCCCAACCCGGACCCCCGGCGAGCCCCAGGAGATACAGTGCGATCCGCCGGCGCCGCGCCGCGCCTCGTACCGGAGAGCCCGCCGCTCGTCGGGCAAAACCCCTGCCTGGTCATCCGTCGCTCGATCTCGCCACCTCGTCTGGCAACGTGGGTGCCCTATGACATCCCGTACGAGACGAGATTCTCTGTCGATGGTGGTTGCCCTTACTGCGCTGGTTGCTCTGAACCCCGCATGCATGGAGGACCTCACGGCGGCGGCCATCTTCAGGCTCGAGGACGAGGGAAATTTCAGCGTGTCGGACTCGCTCGCGACCCTTTTCGACGACGTGCCGGCCGACAAAGCCGAGATCACCGTCCTGCAAATCGTCCAGCGCAGCGCCGGGTTCGACGAGTACCACGACACCGAGGGAGACTTCGAGCCCATGGCGCGCCTTGAAGCCCGCCAGCGGATCTTCGCGCAGGAGCTGCGGTTCGCGCTGGGAAGCGAGGTCGACTACTCGAATTCGGGCTATACTTTGCTGGCCGACGTCGTCGAGACCGTTTCGGGGCGAGGGTTCACCGATTACGTGCGCGACGAGCTCCTGACGCCGGCCGGGATGCAACACAGCGGCTTCTTGGGGGACCCGGTGTGGGAACGGGTCGACACCGCAATCGGGTACGGCCACTCGACGTTCGGGAGCAACGACCCGGCCGCGTGGCCGTACACGTGGTCGCTGGTCGGCAACGGCGGGCTGGTCACGACGGTCTCCGATCTGGAGCGGTGGCTGGTCGCCGTCTGGGGCGGGGGCGAGCTCGCCAAATTCGTTCTCTCGGTGAGATAGGACGAGCTCAGCCTGGCTGGCGAATGCCCACGGTGTTCTCCAGCAACTGCTGCCGGACCTCCCGCGCCCGCTCGCGCGACACGGGGACGCGGAGCGTGGGGCCGACTTCGACGATCAGCTCTCCCGCGATCGCCCGGTGCATGCCGAGGCGCAGGATCGTCGTGCTCATGGCCGAATCGCCCCGGAACCGCTCCGTCACCGCGTCGATCCGGCGGCACAGCGCCGGCGTCGAAGTCCGGACCACCGCCGTCCTCGCTTGAGCTTCCAGGCGGCCATCGCGAGCTGGCGATGAGCTTCAGGAAGGCGTCATTGGGTCGAGCGTCGATCTGAAGCTCAGAAGCCGACGGGACCCGCGAAATTTCTATTTTGCGGGCGCGCCTTCACCGAAATCATGAATCGACCAGTCGATGAACATCTTCAATCGTTCATTGAGGTGCCGGTTGGGCGGGTAGACGATATGCAGGGGAATGGGGGGCGCGTCCAGTCTTCCAATAGCGCGACCAGCTCGCCCGAGTCCAGGTAAGGCTGAACGCAACGTCTGAGATGCTGGCCGATGCCCGGGCCCGATAAGATCATCTCGAGGAGCCCATTGCCGTCGTTGGTCGAAAAAGCGCGATCTGCAATCTCGTGACGATGGCTCCCCTTCTCGAAGATCATCGGATCCAGCTTGCCCGTGGCAGCAAAGAAGCAGCCGGCGTGGGCGTGTTTCTTCTCGAGATCCGCGGGAGAGGAAGGGGGCCTGAGGGGATCCCTTAGATGGCGGCGCCATCGTACGCCAGGTCCGCTGCCGTTCACGACGTCATGGTGCGCCCCGCTGCCTGTCAGCTCCCGAAGGCCGCGGACCGCCCCGTCCGCGCCTGGATCACTTCGTCGAGCCAGCGCAGCAGACCCACCAGCGGCGGCCGCTCCTGCGCCTCCCGGTGCCATAGCCGGATCTCGCGGCGTCCGGCAGGCGTCTCGATGTCGAAACAAACCTGCGCCTCCCCGGGGACGCCCATTCGTTTCGACGCCGCGTCCACCGCCGCGGCGCCGCCCAGCAACCGATCGAGCGCCGCCATCTCCGACTCCGACAGGGGCTCCGGTCCCCGGTGGATCTCCTCCCCGAGCGCCTGGCCCGCGAGCGTCACGCTCCCCCCGGCGTCGACGCTCACCACCCACGCGCCGAACCGTCCGTTCGGGCCGTACGCCGCGCCGCCTCGGAAGACCATCCTCATGATGACGAGCATTGTGCCCCGTCAAGCTGAAGCTGAACAGCGTAGACAAGACGCAACGTATTCATGGTGAGCTATGTCGCAGTCCTCGTGCCGCAAGTCAGCCACGCTGCACGCGCTGGTTGACATAGACAACCTTACGCGATCCGCATCCCTGATGGGAAAGTGACGCCCTCGCGTCGCACGACGGCGAGCCGCCCGGATCCGGCGCTTCTTCAGTTCCTGTCGCCGGATGTCACGGTGATGACCACGTTGCCCTTCTTGCGTCCCGTGTCGACGTTCGATAGGGCTGGCGAGCCCGCGCCGCGCCACCGGCCCGCTCTTCCGCGTTGGTGCCCCGCGCCCCCCGGGATACGCTCTCGAAGCATGGAGTCACGTCCTCTCGGAGCGGCCTCGCTCTGCGCGATCGTCCTGGGCCTCGCGGCGTGCCAGCCGGCGGCGACGCCGCTGCCGGCCCGTGTCCGTATCTCCATCGACGGCGCCGTCATCAGCCCGGCCAAGGCGGACGGGCGTCAATGGGACGGCATGGGCGTTGTCGCACCGGGGGCGCTCACCGCGATCGGCGACCTGCTCAGCACGGCGCACCCGGCCGTCGCCGCCGCCAGCGTGGCCGGGGTCGCCGCGGAGGCGGCGGGGGCGGGCACCGAGCCGCCGGAGCCCTTCGGCTCGGCGGAGCTGTTCGTGGGCGGCCGGTCGCTCGGGCGGCGCGCGCTCGATCGCCCGGGGCAGCGCGACACCTGCGCGCCCGGCTGGAAAGGCCCGCCGACCTGGCGCCACGTGCCGCTCTCGCCGGATGTCCACCTGAGCGGTGAGCTCATCGACAGGGACCTGGTCAACGACGACTTCATCGGGAGGTTTGCCATCCATCACGGTCACCTCGTCGAGGCGCTCCGGGCGCGCACGGTCTATCCGGTGGCCGTCCGCGATCAGGCCGCCGGACAGGTGCTGTTCGTCTGGATCGAGGTCTGGCCGGAGTAGCCCGGCGTGGACCCGCGCCGGCGACGCCGGTGCCCGCGCGTCTTCGCCTGGACCCGTGCGATGCGCCAGCGCAGCGCCCGCGCCGCCACGCCCTCGCCGGCGCTGCCCAGCGCGCCGGTGAAGCAAATTGGCTCAATCAATCCGTTCCGCGAGGCGCCCCTCCCGGGGTATCGTGTGCTCGCCGCCCGTGGGACTCCGGGGCGATTTCCGAGCCCAGTCTGGTAACTGTTGTAGGTTGATCGCCCCACCATTCCCCGGGCGGCGCTTCGTATGCCCCCCGCGCCCCCCGCGTTCCCTGCACGTTTCCATACCGAGCGCGTCGAGCGCGAGGACCTTGTCATGTTCATCAACGCCTGCTTCGCGTGCACCGGGCAGGCCGAGTTCTATGGCTCCTCGGGCGGGCAGGTCGTCTCCGTCGAGTTCCTCCACGAGTACATCCTCGGCAACTACCGCCGCCTCTACGCGCGCACGCTCGCCGCCGGCATCAACCACTTCAACCAGGCGCGCATCGCCGTGAACCTCCTCGCGACAGGCGCCGAGACGCCCGCCGCGGACCGGCGCGAGGAGGGGCTGCTCATCGCGGCGGCGCTCCGGGAGCTCCCGCCGCAGCGCGCGCTCCGGGCGCTCCGCGAGCTCCGGGAGCGCCGCGTGAACAACCGCCGCGCGCGCGCCGTCATCCGCGGCTACCTCGCCGGACGGCCCGAGCCGGCCTTCGACGCCGTCAAGTACCGCGCCCACGTCCGCGCGCTCGCCGCGCACGCCCACCTCCGGCTCCCCGGCGAGCTAGGGCCCTTCCTGTTCGAGCCCGGGCGGCGCGCGCCGTTCGAGACGCCGCTCCTCGAGCGCGCGCGGCAGGCCCGTTACGCGAAGGAGGCGATCTTCGACCTGCCGCTGACCGTCGCCGAGGGGCTCGCCGCCGCCCGCGGCGTCTCGCGCGACGAGCTCCTGCGCCGCGCCGCGCCGCGCATGACCGAGGGCGAGCGCCTGCGGCTGCAGCGCACCGCCGGGCGCGAGGACGTCGACCTCGCCATCGACCTCGGCCGCGCCCCGCTCACCCGCCTCGCCCTCTATGCGCTCTCCCTGCCCGAGAAGGCGCGGCGCGACCGCCGCGACGAGCTCCACGCCGCGCTCGAGCGCGCCGCCGCCCGCGCGCTCCGCCGGAGCCCCGCCGCGCTCGGGCGCGTCGCCGCCGTGCTCGACCGGAGCTACTCGGCGTCCGGATCGAGCGAGAAGCGCCGCCGCCCGCTCGCCGTCGCGCTCGGCGTGAGCTACCTGCTCCGCGCCGCCGCCCGCGAGTACCGCGCCTTCTGGACCGCGCCCACGCCCGACGAGCTCCTCGTCGATGCGCGCGGCCAGACCGATCTCGCGACGCCGCTGCTCGACGCGCTGGCCTTCCGCCCCGACGTCGTGCTCCTCGTCTCGGACGGCTTCGAGAACGACCCGGCCGGCGCCGCCGCCGAGGTCGCCCGGTGCTTCCGGGCGCGGCTCGACCCGGGGCAGCGCACGTCGATCGTCCACATCAACCCCGTGTTCGACAGCGAGCGCTACGCGCCCCGCGCGCTCGGCCCGTCGATCCCGACGGTCGGCCTGCGCGACGCCGAGGATCTGCCGACGGTCCTCGGCTTCGCCCGGTTCGCCGAGGGGACGGCGCCGCTCGCGGAGCTCGAGCGCTACCTCGCGCAGCGCGCGGCGGATCTGCTCTCGCGCCACGCCCGAGGCGCCGGCGCCGGTGGGACGGCGGAGGCGCTTGCCGCGACGCCGGCGGAGGCGCCCGCCGCGGCGCCGGCGGAGGCGCCCGACGCGGCGCCCGAGGTGTCCTGATGGCCAAGGCGCCGGCCCTGATCCAGTCGCTCACGCTCCGGGGCCTCTCGGCCACGCACGCCCAGGTCTTCGCGGGCGTGCGCCTCGTCCCGCTCCTCCGGGCCGCGCCGCGCGACGACCTGCGCATCGCCCGCCACGGGTACGACGACACCCTGGCGGTCGTCGATCTCAGCGACGGCGCGACCTATTGCTCGACCTACGTGCCGCACGCGCTCGTTATCGGGTGGACCGACGACGGCTCGCCCGTCGCGTCCTACGGCGCTGCGCTCGGGGCGCCGACCGACAGCATCCCGCTCGCCAAGCGGTGGCGCGGCGTCAACGTGCTCCACCGCATGACCCGGCGCGAAGCGCGCGGCGAGGACCCGGCCGAGCGGAACCGCCTGCGCCTCCTGCCGCAGCACCTCGCGATGGAGGGCTTCCTCGCCCTGCATTTCAACGCGCCCGAGATCGCCTGGTCCGAGTACTCGCGGCGGGCGATCTCCCGCGGCCTCGACCCGCGCGTGGAGGTGTCGCTCTCCGGCCGGGCGATCCCGAGCCTGGAGGACGCGCTGCGGGTCTTCGAGATCCACGAGGGGCAGTGCGGGCTCCTGCTCTTCGTCGGCGAGCTGCTCGCGTCGGTGTTCGTCGTGTCGCACCCCGACGACTACCGCGCGCTGCACCGCACGCTGATCGAGGACCTGTTCGAGCAAACGCTGCTCTACGCGGCCCGCCACAACGGCGACAGCCAGGCCTTCACGCACACCTTCGACGCGGCGCAGATCGGCTCGCTCGACGATCTGCGGGCCGCGCTCGGCCGGGCGCGGGCCGAGGCCGGCGCGCTGCACGTGGACACCGCCGCAGGCCTCCTCGGCCGGCCGATCTCGGCGGAGCGCGTGTACCGGGCGGGGCCGTTCTCGCTGCAGCGGTTCATGACCGAGCTCGATCCGGCGCTCGACAACCACATCGGCGAGGCGATCGTGCGCGACGACGGCACGCTGGAGTACGCGAAGACCTACCGGCTCTCGGCGGGGCAGGTGCGGCGCGCGCGGCTCCTCCAGCAGCTCGCCGCGCACGGCTGGAACCTCGACGCCACCGCGGCGGCGCTCAAGATCGCCCGCGACCAGCTGCTCCGGCGGATCGACGGGGAGGGGTTCGGCTACCTCATCGCGGAGCACGTCCTCAAGGCGGCGCTGAAGCGGACGCGCGAGCGCGGTCGCTGAGGGGATCTCGGCGCCTCCCGGGGCGCGCCCCAGGTTGCGGCGTGCGGCGTGTGTCCCAGGTTGCGGCGTGGGATGCGCTCGCCACGCCGCGCAGGGGCTCAGCTCGCCCGACCTGCACCCCCCGAAGCGTGGCCAGCGCTGCTACACTGCGCTCCATGAGCAACCCGGCCGAGAAGCTCCTCGACGAGGCGTTGAAGCTCCCGGAGAGCGAGCGGCGCGTCATCGCGCTCCGCCTGCTCGACAGCGTGGGCGAGGAGCCGCCCGAGGAGATCGAGCGCGCGTGGACCGAGGAGGCCCTGCGTCGCCTCGAGGATCTCCGCGCAGGACGTACCCAGCCGATCCCGTGGGAGGAAGCTCGGAAGCGCATCTTCGCGCGGGGCTGACGTGGCTCGACGCGTCCTGTCCCTCGCGCCCGAGGCCGAGCGCGAAGCCCACGAAGCCTTCCGCTGGTACCGGGACCGGGACGAGCGTGCAGGCGTCCGCTTCGAGGCGGAGTTGCTCGCCGCCCTCGACCGCATCACGGAGACCCCCGAGCAGGGTCCCGAGATCGAGCGAGGCGTGCTGCGCATGCTCCTGCACCGCTTCCCGTACGGTGTCCTGTACGCGATCGAGCCGGAGCACGTCTTGGTGCTCGCGGTGATGCACCTCCGGCGCCGACCGAGCTCCTGGCGCGGCCGCGGGGGCTGACTCTTCGAGCGTCAGCCGCTCGCAGCGCGCCCCCGTCGTTCTTCTCGACGCCCAGGAGGGCCTGCTGGCCCGTACTGCGCGCGGAATCGGGCGAGCCCGCGACTGGGAGGCGCTCGAGGCGCAGCCCGCTTCGGTCGATCTGGAGCGGGATATCGTGCTGCTCCGGCTCTACCGAGAGAAGCCGATCCAGGGGCTGCAGATCGCGCTCTCGCTGCGGGAGGATTACCTTGTTCCAGGGCGGCCCTGAAGGGAAGCGAGCCACCGCATCATCCATAGGGGAAAAAGGTCCACGGACGAGCGCCGCTCGCTGGCGTCTCCTGGGAGAGGCACCGTGTAGCAGGAGCGGATGAACAAGCTCCTGGAGCAGCGATCCGCTTGAAGACCGAGAATGTACCGCAGAGGCGCAGAGGAGAGGCTGCCTCTCCTCGAACAGGGGCTGAGCCCGCGAGGTCGGCTCGGCGCGTCACATCGGCTCTTGCAGATCCTTGTAGCTCGGCAGCGCGCCGAAGTTGAACCCGATGCCGAAGTTGTAGACGAGCCCCGGCCCCTCGACGCTCTTCATCATCGTGATCTCGGGGTGGATCGCGAAGTTGTCCGATGCCCGGAACTGGAAGCCGAGGCTGCCGCGCAGGAGGAGGCCGTCCGCGCTCGCCGCGGCCTCATCGTCGTCCGAGAGATCGCCCGAGGCGAGGCCGTAGGTGACGCCGGGGCTCACCACGATCGAGAACCAGTCCGCGGGGTTCACGGCGAGCATGAGCGGCGCGTGCAGGTAGACGATGTGCACGGAGGCCTCTTCCGCCGACAGGAAGAAGTACTGGAGCCCGGGAGCGACCGCGAGGTCGAAGATGCCGCGGACCGGGTTCACCTTGAGATCGACGCCGAACGAGCTGAGGTTATGGACGTGGGCGCCGATATCGAGCATGTCCGTCAAGCCGGCCCGGAGCTGGTACGAGGGCAGCGTCGGCAGGAATCCGCTGGTCGTCCTCGTCGCCGTCTCGACCTCGGTGGTGCTCGGGTCGTCGGCGAGCTCCTCGATCTCGCCGATGTACCCGAAGCTCTCGAGGGACACCGAGTGCGAGATCTTGCCGGGCTCCACGGTCCGCGGCGTTCCGTAGGAGTTCGGGTTGGGGCACCCGCAGAGCAGGGAGCCAAAGAGGAGGACCGCCGGGAGCGCCAGGAAACGAGCAGAGGGCTTTCGCATAGCCGACCATCCTACCCATTCCGCATTTTGGATGTCCAGGCACCTCACGGAGGGAGCAGCTTTACGACAGGGGCTTGTTGCGGGGCCTATCGTGAGCACCCAGCCACGGACGAGCCTGGACGACGAGGTGTCATGCGTGGCTCATGCCATCATAGCATGGACTGGATACGTCGGTCGATGGCGAGGACCGGCTGCGGACCTCGGCACACCGTCGTTCAAGTCCACCGCCGATCCCGCGTGGGCGCCTCGGGCCGGGCAGCTCGTCGAGGCCTCTCCAGCGACCACGAAGGCTGCCTAGCCCGCCTCCCCAGCCGGAGCCGGCTGGCTCCGCTCGAGCGTCTCGATGCGCCCGAGGAACGCGCGCCCCCTGACCGGATCCGTCATGTACACGAACGCCGCGAGCCCCTTGAGCTGCGCGAGCGTCTCCCCCTTTCCGGGCCTCCCGAGCTCCCGGTTGCGGATCGCCGCGCGCAGCGCGCGCACCCGCTCGCGCGGGACGCGCGCCGCAGGGACGGCGTCGCCCGCGCCGTTGACGACGAGGCCCGTCACCTTCTGCCGGCTGCCCTTGCGCATCACCACGGTCTTGCTCGGATGCAGCCGGAAGCCCTCCGAGCTCAGGATCTCCCGGAGCCCGCGGAGCAGCGCGCCCACCGGCGCGCGCGGCCGCGCGGCGCCGGCGACGCCCGGCGCCTCGGGCGCGCGGAAGGAGAACGTGAGATCGTCAGCGTACCGCGTGTAACGAAGCCCCAGCTTGCGCGCGAGGCCGGACGCGCGCCGATCGAGCCGCAGGCAGATCGCGTTCGTGATCGCCGGGGAGGTGGGCGCGCCCTGCGGGAGCACGCGCGGGCCCGTCGCCACGTAGAGCGTCTGCCCTCGGAACTGCACGACGTCCCGCGGCGCCTCCGTCGAGAGGAGCGCAACGAGCGTCGCCGGACCCTCGGCCACGCCCGCCTTGCGGAGCAGGCCGCGCACCCGGCGCCACGTGATCGTCGGGAAGAAGTCCTTGATGTCCACCTTGACGATGGTGTCGGCGCCGGCGTGCGCGGCGGCGTTCGTGACGATGGATCGGCTCGCCAGGAAGCCGTGCGCCGCGGCGTGGACCGGCAGCTTCTCGAACAGGTTGCGGAGCGCCCAGCGCTGCGCGCGCTTCAGATCCCGCTTCGGCGACGAGATGGTGCGCGCGCTGCCGTCGCGCTTCGGGATGTGCCACCGCCGGTAATGGGTGCCCGTGTCGACCTCGCGGTGGTACGCGAGCCAGCGGAGCCGCGGGATCGACAGCCCCAGCGCGCTCGCGAGCTCGGCCGCGCCCGGCAGGTCGGGGAGGCCGTGCGCCCGCGCGCGCTCGCTCAGCCCGGGCACATCGAGCCTGTCCGGCCCGCCACGGTCGCTCCAGTGCACGCCCGCGCCAAGGTGGTTGACGTGCGTGGCGACGTAGGCCTCCCAGGCGAGGCGGCGCAGCGAGCGGCGCTCCCTGGCCTCGACCTTCTTGCGCTCCTTCCACTGAGCGCGCTCCCGGTCGGACATCGCCTTGGGATCGCCGGTCGCGAGGGCGCCCTTCGACGTGAGCTCCGCGCTCACCCACGCGTCGATACCGCCCGCCTCGTCGATCGCCTTCCAGCGGGCGACGCGCTCCTCGTGGGCGAGCCGGCGCGCTTCTGCGCCTGCGGCGGCGTGGAAGCGCGCCGCCGCGCCGCCGGGGGCAGGCGGCGTCGTGATGGGGAGAACGACGGGGGCTCGGGCTTGAACGGTCGCGTCGATCTTCGCGGTCATGTCTCGGTGGGAGCGTGGTGGTGAGTCACGATGGGAGCGATCTGTCCCGGGGACGCCGGACCGTCGATCGCTGTCTCATGTCGCCAAGAGAGGCTCCAAGCGCATCACCTTCATCGCTTGGTGCACGGTAGCCTCACCGGTTCTCCGGCTAGACGAGCCCTACGGCGTCGGGAGAAACGGCGTTTGCGAGGTTGTCTCAGCTCTCCCGACGCCGTAGGGCTCGTCTAGCCGAAGAGAACCAAGAACAGGCTACCTTGCGGAGAGTGACTGGCGGTTCCTCCAGAGCGGCGCGACGCCGCTCCTACGCTCGAGGCGTGGAGGCTGGTGCGTTCAGAACCTCTCCTGGCAACACGAACAATCTCTTTTTCTTGACCTCCTTTCCTCTCTCATGCTGACGACGCGTCGGCGTCCACGAACCCGGAGGACGTCAATGCATCCAGTCTCTTGAAATACGCGTCGCGCGCTTCGCCGTCCGTGTCAAACCAAATGCGCTGGTGTCGTGGCGCTTCGGCGCGCGCCCCCCACGACAGGTGTACTACGCGGTCGTCCAGGGAGACACGGTAGACGACCTCCGCGCCCGAGGCCTCGCGGCGCACGTACGTGCGCGTCTCGGCGCGGATGAGCGACCGCCCCTCGGCCGTCTGGCGCAGGGCGTCCCGCTCGGCGCGCTCGCGGGCGTAGGCGACGCGGAGCGCGATCATGTGCTCGCACGGACCTTCGCGGAGGCCGCTCCGGCGGAACGTGGGGCAGCTGCACCACGCGTCGGAGACGCGGCCCTCGAGATCCATCGTGAACCGCGGGGCGAAGTCGCGGTGGGCCTCCCGGTCCGCGACCTCTCCGTGGATCTCGGTGCCCTCGCCGGCGATCTCGTGCACCTTGGTCGGCCTGACCGCGCCGGGCGCGCCGAGCAGGCGGTGGGCCGCGGCCTCGCGGGGCGAGCTGTAGCGGATGTCGCGCTCGTCCACCGGATCGGCGAACAGCTCGCGCGGGCGGTAGACGCGGCGCGCGACGTCGTAGAGCACCCGGCCGCGCAGGCACTCGAGCTGGAGCGCCGCGCGGGCGTCCTCGGCGCCGCCGCCGGCCGCGAGCGCCGCGAGCGGGAGCGGCCCGCGCTCGCGGAGGAGGGCGATCTGCCTGGCCGCGAGCGCGTCGAGCGCCGCGCGCGCCTTGTCGCCGCCTTTCCCCTCGCGGGGCATCAGGGCGTCGAACGAGGCGGCGCTGGCCCAGCTGCTGTCGGTCCAGCCCGTGAGCGCGATCGTCAGCGTCGCGCGGCCCAGATCGAGCACCCAGAAGACCGGCAGCCCGGGGCCCCGGAGCTCGGCGCGCACGCGCTGCACGTGCGGCAGGAGCCGCGACAGCGCGAGCAGCCGCTGCCGGCCGAAGGTCCGGACCACGCGCGCCGGGCCCTCATACGGAGGGCCGTGGCCCTCGATCAAGATCTCCCAGGGCTCCAGGATGAGACGCGGCGGCTTGCCGGGGACGAGCTCGAAGCGCAGGCCGCGGGGCGGCTTCTTCGCCTTGCGGGTGCGGAGCACGAAGAGCGCGTTGTAGAGATCGATCGGCGCGAGCTCGCAGGAGACCGCGGGGAGCGTCGCCGCCGACTGCACCTGCAGGAAGCCGCGGAGCCAGGTCGTCGGGACCTCGAGCGAGCGCTCGATCGGCGTCGCGCGGGCTGCCGCGGCGTCGCCGCGCGCCACGCCTGCGTCGAGCTCCACCTTGGCGTAGGCGCGCAGGCGATCGATCTGCTCGACGATGCGCGGCGAGAGATCGACGAAGGCGGTGCCATGGGCGGCCTCGCGGCCCTCGAAGAGGTCGCTGGAGAAGGCGAGCCGGGCGTAGGCGCTCTCGTCGCGCGAGAAGACCTCGATCGAGACCTCGTCCGGGTGCACCGTGAGCACGGGATCGAGCGCGCCGGAGGCCCTCGGCTTCGCGGCGGAGCCGTCGCCCTGGGTCGCCGCGTCGTCGGGGAAGGCGCCCTCCAGGAACGCCTTCTGCGCCTCCCAGATGGCCGCCGTCGCCTTCTTGCCCTGCTTCATCAGGTAGGCGAGGTACGCGGTCCGATCCCGGCCCTTGTACCGGAGATCGCTCTCCAGGATGGTCGCCAGCACGGCCATCGCGTCGCGGAAGAGCGCCGCGTCGCGGACGGTGCCGCGCACGCCGACCGGGCCGCGGGCGCCGTCGAGGGAGAGGCGCACGCTCGAGTGGAGCGGGGCGGCGGCGAGCTCGCTCGGCGCGGCGTACCGGAGGAGGATCGGGCGGGCGAGTGCGGCCGTCATGCGTTGACTCCTTCGGGGGTCTCTGGCGATGCGGGGGAGGGCGCGGCCGCGAGCCGCGCCGCGCGGGGATCCGCCGCCTTGCGCTTCGCGCGGCGGTACGCTCGGTACGCGGCCTTGCGGAGGGCGACGTCGGCCTTCTCTTTGGCCTTCTCCTTGTCGAAGGCGAGCGCGGCGAGCGCCTCGAGCGCGCGCTCGCCGCCGGCGCGGCCGAGCGCCGCGATGGCGTCGAGGCGCGCGGAGGCGTCGCCGCCGCTGCCCTGCGCGAGCGCGATCAGCGGGGCGAGTGCGGCGACGTCGTGGCGCGCGAGGATCGACGGCAGCGCGAGGCGCCGGCCCGGCTCGGTCGTGGTGAGCGCCGCGAGCGCCTCGGGCGAGGCGACGCGCGCGGTCGGCCCGAAGGCGACCGGGTCGAACGGCCTCACCGCCACGGCGATCGCGGCCGAGCCGTCCGGCGCGAGCGCGGCGAGCGCGGCCGACGCCGAGGCCCGGACGCCGGCGTCCATGTCCTTGAGGGCCGCCGTGAGCGCCTCCACGGCGCCCGCGGGCGGCGCGGCCCCTGCGGACCTCGCGGCCGACTCCAGGGCGCCGAGGGCGCGCGCGGCCTCGCGGCGAACCTCGCCGGGAGCGCTGTCGTTCGAGAGGAGCGCGCGCAGCGCGGGCGCCGCCGCGGTCGCGCCGGCGCGACCCGCGGCCCAGAGCAGCTCGCGCCATGCAGCGGCCTCGGCGCTGCGCTCGTCGCCGTGCGCGGCCGACCAGCGCTCCGCGGTGCGCTGCGCCGCGGCGGCGAGCGCGCCCGCGAGGGCCCCGCGATCGCCGGCCACGGTGCCGGCGGCGATGAGCCGCGCGGCCTCCTGCCGCGCCGGGGCGCGCTCGTCCTCGAGCATGCGCAGGAGCGCGGCCACAGGCAGCGCGCCGCGGCGGAGCAGGCCCATGGCGAGGCGCTGCCGCAGGTCCTCGTCCTTGAGCGCGGCGAGCCGGGGCAAGAGCTCGGCCGGGTCGGCCTCCGCGGCGAGGTAGCTCGCCGCCGGGCCCGCGATGTCGTCGTACTCGCTCCCGACCGCGAGGAGCTCGACGCGCGTCCGCTCGCCAGGGAAGAGCTTCTCCAGCGCCTTGCGCGCGTTCTTGCGGACCTCGCTGCTCCGCGCGTCGAGCGCGCGGGCGAGCGCGGGCTCGGCCGCGCCGTCGCCGAGCAGGCCGAGCTCGTTCACCGCGACGATGCGGAGCCTGTCGGGCGTGTCGCCGGCGCGCACGAGCTCCTCGAGCAGCACGCGGGCGCGCTCGCCGCCGATCCAGCGCACGCCCTTCGCCGCCGACTCGCGGAGATCGATGGAGTCCGCGTGGAGCGCCTGCTCGACGCGCTCCGAGGCCCGCTTGCGGAGCTCGGCGCTCCCGAGCTTCGGGGCCATGCGGCCGAGCGCCTCGGTGGCGGCGGCCTGCATGCTCGGCTCGATGGGCGCTTCCTTGGTGCCGCCGGCGGCCACCGCCTCGAGCTCTTCCAGCGCGCGGGCGTCGCCGAGCGTGCCGAGCGCGAGCAGCGCGCGCTCCCGCTCCCCGGGCTCGCCCGCGCGCACGACGAGGAGGAGCGGCCGGAGCGCTGACGCGAGGCCCCGCTCGGCCACCCCCTCCGCGGCGGGCAGCACGAGCTCGCGCGCGCCCGCGCGCAGCACGGCCTCGAGCGGCCCCGAGGGCGCGCGCTCCTGTCGATCGCCCTTCACCCGCTTCGCGTACGACGTCACGGCCGCGACGCGCGTGGGGAGATCGCGATCCGCGAAGAGCGCGACAAGGAGGTCGTTCTGCGCGGGATCGTCGCCGAGATCGAGCTCGCGCGCCGCGGCGAGGCGGAGCGCCGGGTCCTTCGCGCGCGCGGCGGCGGCGAGGAAGGCGAGCGCGAGCGCCGTCTCGCGCTTCTCGCGCTCGCGCCCCTTGTCGACGATCTCGAGGCACGCCTTGAGCGCGGCGCTCCGGACCTCGGCCGCCTCGTCGTCGAAGCGCGCCGCGAGCGGGGCGGTGGCCGCGGGGTTCCGCGTGCTCCCGAGCGCGCTCGCCAGCGCGGCGCGGTCCGCCGGCGTGGCGGCCTCATCCATGCGCGCCGCGAGCGCCCGCACCGCCGCGTCGCTCGCGAGCGCGACGAGCGCCTTGCGCGCGCGCGCCGCCGGCGCGGCCGCCCCCTCGCGCAGGAACGCCGAGAGCACGTCGACGGCGCGATCGTCGCGGCTGCGGGCGAGGAGCTCCGCGGCGCGCAGGCGCAGGTCGTCGTGATCGCTCTCCATCGCGCGGCACAGGGCGGGCACGATGCGCGGATCGCTCGACGACGCGAGGCGCTCGAGCACGCCGAGGCGGAGGTCGGCGTGCTCGCTGCCGAGCGCCGCGAGGAGCGGGTCGAGGCTGCCCTTCGGAGAGAGCCGCTCCAGGAGCTCGAAGGCGTAGCGGCGCACGTCGGGCAGCGCGGAGCTCAGCGCGCGCACGATCTCGGGTCGGGCGTCGCCGCCCCGCGCGGCGATCTCGTCGAGCGCGGTCCGCGCCACGTCGGCCGACGCCGACGCGAGCCCGAGCGCGAGCGGCTCGCCCGCCCCCGCGGGGAAGAGCGCCTTGAGCCCCGCGAACGCCGCCTTGCGCACGAGGTGGTGCGGGTCGTCGAGCGCCCGGACCAGCGGCGGGACCGCCGCCGTGCTGCTGACGTGCCCCTTGGCGCAGACGTCGACGATGCGATCGATGGCGTCGCGGCGCGTGCGGTGCGCCTCGTCGTCGCCCGCCGAGACTTGCCGGAGGAGGCCCATGTACGCGCCGAACGCGAGCCAGCGCAGCCGCCGCTGCTCGCCCTCCGGGACCGCGTCGCCGGCCGGCTTGTCGCTCTGCTTCTGGCCGCTCTGCCCGCCCGGCTCGGGCTGCGCGAAGAGGCGGCGGAGCCACCCCTTCGCGGGCTTCGTGTCGCTCTCCTCCGCGGCGCGCGGGGTCGTGTCCGCCACGACGTGGGCGCCCGCCGGGCGCAGCGCGGCCACGCGCTTCGCCTCGCGGAAGTACTCGACCGGCTTGCGCCGGATGCGGAGCACCTGCGCGGCCGCGTAGCGCTGCTGCGGGTCGTCGCTGGCGAGCGCCTCGGCGAGGCCGACGAGGATGCGCCCGCGCGCGACCTCGGGCGGCCAGTCCTTCGTGCCGGCGGGCTTCTCGCCGTCGGCCGCGCGGCCCTGCTCCGCCGTGTCGGGGCGCGGGGGCATCAGCGCCTCGATGAGGTGGGCGAGGTACAGCTCCGGATCGGTCCGGAGCTCCAGCGCGCGCGCCGCGGCGAAGCGCACGTCGGAGCGCTGCGACGAGAGCGCGCTCGTCAGGAGGTCCGGCGGGTCGCCGCGGCGGAAGGCCCTGAGGTCGCGCGCGAGCACGATCGCGAAGACGATCTCCTGGACCTCGCGCGAGCTGTCCTCGAGACCCTGCAGCATGCCGCCGTAGCCCTCGGGCCCGAGCGCCGCGAACGACATGATCGTCGCGACGCGGATGGGCGGGTGCTCGTGGCGCAGCGTGCCCGTGAGCACCGGCAGCGCCCGCACGTCGCCGAGCCGCGCGAGCCCGTCGGCGGCCCACGACCGCACCGCGACGTCGGCGTGGCCCATGGCGTCGAGCAGGTAGCCCTCCTCGCCGCGGCGGGCGGCCATCGCGAGCCCGCGCGCGGCCTGCTCGCGCACGTCGGGGTACTCGTCCTTGAGCAGCTCGGTCGCGAAGTACTTGACGAGGCGCGGCGATCCCAGCGTCGCCAGCGCGGTCGCTGCACGCGCGCGCAGCGGGCCGAGGACCTGGATCGGCAGCTGCTTGAAGAGGGACTGATCGCCGAGGAGCGCCCGCATCGGGTTGATCAGCTGCTCGTCACGCCGGACGGCGCAGAGCTCGGCCGCGCGCACCCGGAGGTCGAGGTGGCTCGACTGGAGGCCGATGTGGAGCGGCCCCGCCTCGCCCGGCAGGAGCTTGTCGAGCGCCTCGATCGCGGCGATGCGCGGCCCCGCGTGCTCGTCCTCGAGCAGCTTGCTCAGGGCGCTGCGCGCGGCCTCGCCCACCGGCACGCGCGTGGCGAGCAGCCGGAGCAGGGTGTTGCGCGTGTCGTCGCCCGCCGGCATGCCCGCGGCCCCGCGCGCGCCGCTCTCCCGGACCGAGGGGTGGATCGACGCCATGGCGGCGAGGTGCGGCTCCGCGGCCTCCTTGCCGCGGAGCTTGACGACGGCGTCGTACGCGGCCTGGGCCACGCTCGCGTCGCGGTCGCCGATGGCCGCGTGCAGCCGCTCCGCGGCCCACGGCTGCTCGCCGTGCGCCTTGAGCTCCTCGACGGCGCGCAGGCGCAGGTCGGGGAAGCGCGCGAGCTGCGCGCGGTCGAGCGCCGTCTGCGGATCCGAGGCGTGCCACGACCAGAGCGTCCGGAACGCCTCGCGGCGGACCTTGGGCGACTCGTCCTCGATCGCGTCGGCGAGCAGCGCCTCGGCCTCGGGCGGCCTCGGTCCCTTGCCCTCGCCGGCGAGCGCCACGAGCCGGTCGAGCCCGCGGACGCGGATGTCCTCCTGCGACGAGCGGAGCGACGCCTCGGCGACGGTGAGCGGGGCCGACGGCTGGAGCCGCGCGTAGGCGTCGTGCGCCGCGGCGCGCACCGCCCCGTCCGCGTCGTCGAGCATCCAGATGAGGCGCTTCTCGGCGCGGGTGTCCCGGAGCTCGGCGAGCGCGGTCGCCGCCTGCCTTCTCAGCGACGGGTCCTGCTCGCGCGTGAGCTGCAGCAGCGCGCCGAGGGCGCGCGTGTCGCCTAGCTGCGCGAGGCCGCGCGCCCCACGCACCGCCGTGTCCGGCGTGCGGCACGCCATCGCGGTGAGCAGCGGCTCGAGGTCGGCCTCGGCGGGCTCGGCCCCCGGGCTGCCCACGCCGGGGATCCGGGCGCGCGCCGCCTTGATGGCCGCCTCTTCGGCCGCCTTCGCGGCGTCCTTCGCCCCATCCTTCGCGTTCGCCGCGGGTTTCTCCGCGCCGCCCGCGCCGCCCGCGCCGGCCCGCCGCAGGACCTCGGCCGCGCGCCGCGCGATGTCGATCGCCGCGCGGCCGAGATCCTCGTCGCGCGCCTCGAGCGCGTGGGCGAGCGCTCGCCGCTCGATGACCTTCGCCGCGAACGCGATGCGGCGTACCTCGGCGTCCTCGTCGTCGAGCGCGCGCGCCGCGATCGGCGCGAACTCCGGCGCCGAGAGCCAGCCGGCGAGCGCCGCCCGGATGAGCGCCTCGACCCGGAGGTCGGCCGGGCCGCGCTCGAACGCGGTGCGGAGCGGCTGCGGGCCGTCCGGGTAGATCTGCTGGAGCTGGTCGAGCGCCGTGAGCCGCACCGACGCGTCGCGGCCGGCGAGCTTCTCGGCGATGAGCCCCGGGACGAGCGGCGAGCTGCCGTAGAGCTTCCGGAGCTCGAGGAGCGCCCGGCGCTGCACGTCCGCGGCGCGGGCATCGAGCGCCGCCCGGAGCGGGGCGAGCGGCGTGTCGCGCTCGATCGCGCGGAGCGCCTCGAGCGCGGCCATGCGGACGTTCGGGCTCTCGTCGTCGAGCGCCTCGCGGAGCTTCGCGCGCGCGCCGCGGCGCCCTTTTTCCCCGAGCTCGCGGGCGGCGAGCGCGCGCACCTCGGCGTCGCGGTCCGATCGGAGCGCGGAGAGCGCGGCCTCGAGCGCCTCGGGCTCGTCGAGCGAGGCGAGCGTCTTGACGGCGCTCTCGCGCGCCGGCCGCGCGCCCGACAGCGCCTGGGCGAGGACGTCGAAGCCGTGCGCGAGCTCGGCGGTGCCGTCCGCGGGCGCGCCGGCGGCGTCGATCGGGAAGCGCCATACCGTGCGCCGGTCCCCTGCGGCGAAGACGGCGCCGAGCCCGTCCTTCGCGTCCGCGCCGCCGCGGGCGGCCTGCCCGCGCGCGCCTTTGCGCGCGGCGGCCGGCGCGAGCGCCAGCGCGTGGAGCGCCAGCGCGCTCGTCTCCAGCGTGCGCGGCTTGCGTTTGTCCTCGAGCCGGTGGATGCGGATCGCGCCGTCCGCGCCTGCGGACAGCAGGCGGTCGCCGCTCTCCTTGCCGTCTTCCTGCGGCGGCGGGGTGGGCAGGCACAGGAGCGCGCGGACGCCGCCCGCGTGACCGCTCCCGTCCGCGCCGCGCACCTCGCACTCGACGTCGCCGACGAGGTACCAGAGGCGCACGGTGCCGTCGTCGCCGCCCGACGCCAGCCGTCCGTCGCGCGGCGTGAACGCGAGCGCCGTGACCGGCCCGTCGTGCCCCGGCATGGCGCGGACGGCGCCCGTCGACAGCGTGACCACGCGGACGACGCCGTCGTCGCCCGCCGCCGCGCAGAGCTCGCCGGCAGGATCGAAGGCGACGGCGCGGAGCGGCGCCGCCGAGAGCGCGAACGACGCGATCTCGACCGCGGCGCCGGGCTGCGGGGCAGGGGAGCCGGCGGCCTCGCCGACGCGGAACACCCGCAGCGCGCCGTCGACCCCCACGGTCGCGAGGCGCGCGCCGCCGGGCGTCGCGGCGATCGCCGTTGCGCCGCCCGGGTGCGCGTCGATCGCCCGCACGTCGGCCACGCCGCCCGCGACGAGGCGCAGCGCCCCGTCGGAGCACGCCGCGGCGAGCAGGTCGCCCGCGAAGGCGAGGCCGAGCACGTGCGCGGGCACGTCGATCGAGCGCACCGGCTTGTTCGCCACGTGATCGAACAGCGTCACCTGGCTCGCGCCGGCGGGGGATGGCGTGGTCTGCGTCCCGCGCGCCTCGCCCGGCGCCGGCGCGCGCACGCCGCCGACCGCGAGGAGCCGCGGGCCGATCGCGAGCGCGCGGACCTTCTCGTAATGGCCGATCGCGTGGCTCATGCGGTCTCCTGTCCGACGCCGGGGAGCGCCCGGCCTTCGCCGACGGCTCCGAGGCCTTCGATCTCGAGCCCCGGGTGCGCGTGCCTGAGCCGCAGGAGCGCCGCCAGGCACGCCTGCCACTCGCCCTTCGCGATCGACCCGGTGAACTCGGCGATGACGGGGGCGACGAGCGCCGCGAACGCCGCGTCCTCGACCGCCAGATCGCGCACGACCTCGATCACGTGCCGCTTGGCCTCGCTTGCCGAGAGGCGCCTGCGCGAGCCCGCGTCGTCGCCCGGCTCCGGCGACCGCCCCGCGGGGATCCCGGACAGCACGTACCGCAGGAAGCGCCGGAGCGCCTCGACGTCCGCGAACCGCCCGGCGTCCTCGGGCAGCTCCGCCGCGGGGCGCGCGTCGTCTCCGCGCGCCCCGCGCGGCCGCCATCCCGGCGGCAGATGGCGCGGACGGTGCTTCTCCCAGAGCATCCGCACGGCGAAGAGGCGCACCTCGCGGTCGGCGCTCTGCATCAGCCAGCCGAGGCGCTCCGGGCCGCCGAGCCGCGCGTAGTGCTTCAGGATGAGCGAGAGGCCGAGCTCGCGCGCGCTCTTCTTCAGGCTCTCCGTGAGCGCGAAGACCTGCGCCGGATCGAGCTCCTCCGGCGTGAGCGCGATCGCCGGATCGGCCGAGGGATCGCCGACCTTGCGGAGCGCGTCGAAGGCGATGTTGCGCACCTCCTTCGCGTCGCTGTGCGCGAGCTCGTAGACGCGGGTCTGGTAGCCCCACGCCCGGAGCTCGGCGCGCGTGATGAGCGCGGCGAAGCGCCGGACGTCGTCCCGCTTGTCGGAGAGCGCGGGCCAGATGCGCTCGGCGGTGAACGCGCCTCGCTTGAGCGCCGGCTTCAGCTCGAGCTCCTTGGCCTCGCCCTGCTCGGGCCCGAGGACGGGGTGGTGGCAGCGCAGGTACGTCTGCGCGAACGCCCGCATCGGCTCGGGCTCCTTCTCGCCGAGCGCGAGCGCGAACAGCCTCGCCGTGCCCGCCTCGCGGTCGCCGCGGCCGCTCGCGTCCTGCCCCGCGTCGAAGTCCTGCGGCTTCATGTGCGAGAGGAGGTAGCGGCGCGCGAAGCCGTTCAGCGTCGGATCGGCGCGCCGCGCGAGCGCGAGCAGCCAGGGCAGCGTGAGCTGCCGCGGCGACACGATCTTCGGGTTGCCGAGCACCTCCAGCGCCACCGCGCGCGTCTCGGCGCTGAAGACGAGCCCCTTCAGGCGCTCGACGCCCTCGGCCGTCAGGTCGGGCAGGGCGTCGGCCTTCTGGAGCCAGGTCGCGACCGTGGACCCGAGGCGCTTGCGCGTGAGCGCGCCGAGCAGCCACGGCGTCCCGATCGCCGCGATAGGGCACTTGCCGAGCGCGTCGAGCGCGGACTTCGTCGCCTGGTAGTCGTCCTCGTGGCGCGGGTCGTCGAGCACGCGCACCCAGAAGCCCGCCCCGGGCTCGCCGGGCCGGTACTTGGCCTTGAAGTACGCGGCGGCCCACCTCTTCTGCTCGGACTCGCCGTAGAGCATGTCGATGAGGAAGCCCTCGGGCAGCTCGGCGCGGTCGAAGCTCTCGCTCAGGGCCTTGCTGGCCCACGCCTCGGTCTCGCTGTGCGTGAGCAGCCGCCCCAGGAACGCGTGGCCGAGCGCGCGCGGGCTCTTGCCCTGGAGCGCCGACGCCGCGAAGGCGCGCGTGTCCTTGTGCTCGGAGTCGAGCAGCGCCGCGAGGCGCTCCGGGTCGAGGTCGGTCGCGTGCGCGCGGGCGTACTCGATCGCGAACGTGCGCGCCTTCGGGCTCGGGGAGCCGAGCAGCGCGAGCGCCGCGTCGTGCAGCCCGAGGCCCCGCAGCTTGCTCTGGTGGAGCTCCGGCGAGCCGAGCAGCGTCTCGATCAGGAACTCGTGCGCGCTCGCGAGCGGCCGGTGCGCGAGGCGCGAAAGCCACGCGGGCGTGACGCTCCGCAGGGTGTCGGCGAAGTCCTTCTTGAGCCCCTGGATCGCGAACTTGGCCGGCGGATCGGCCTGGCAGGCCGAGAGCAGGAGCATCAGCGGATCGGGCGATCGCTTCCACGCCTCGTCGAAGGCGCGGTGCTTCACCATGTCGTTCGGCGGGACGTTGCCGTGGAACGAGCGCCCGTCGTACTTGCCCGTGCCGTGCGCCCAGATGTGGTTCGCGACCCAGAGGTCGCTGAAGCTCGTGCCCGGCGCGTAGTGGCGGAGGACCTCGACCGCGAACTGCGGGTAGAGCTCCGGCGTGCTCCGCCCGAGCTCGCGCAGGAAGCGCCACGCGCGGCGGCGCATGTAGATCAACGTCCCCCTGGAGACCTCGCGCCGCCGGCTGCGGGAGAGCTCGACGTCGAAGCGGAAGGCGAGCGCGCCGAAGATCTCCGCGTCGAGCCGCGCCTCGGCCAGCTTGTAGATGCGCTTGAGCCCGCCCCACGCGCCGAAGACCAGCGGCGCGCTCGTGGCGATGTCGCGCAGCGCGCTGCGCCCTGCGTCCGTGCCCTCGTCGTAGATGCGCACGAGCAGGTCCGCGAGCTCGAGCCGCGGCGGCGGCGCGGCGTCGACCTGCGCGAGGAAGCGCTTCCACGCGTCGGTCGACTGCTCTCGCCGCTGCTCGGGGGAGCGCATGCCCTGCGCGCGCGAGAGCAGCTGCAGGAACGCCGCGAAGGTGAGCGCCCCCTCGCGCGGCGGCGTCTCCGGTTTTGGATCCGGCTGCTCGAGGTACGCCTCGACGACCTCGGCCAGGGTGGGTGAGCCGCTCGCGGCGAGCTGCTTGACGTTCGCGATGTCGATCGGGTTCGGTGAGCTCGCCAAGTCGCCCTCGCGCTGCGGGATGGGCTGAGAGAATCGCGATCCCTGCGGATCAGGTCAAGGACGAGTCGATCCGGCGATGACGGATGGGCCGCCGCCTCGGTGCGGCGACCCTCGGTGTGGCGTATCCGCCTACGTCTGCGCCGCGCGCTGCGCACATCGGCTCGAGGCGGCGCTCACGGGGCGCGGGCGGCGAGCCCGACGCGCGCGCAGCTCACGCCGCGCGCATCCGGGCGATGCGCTGCGCGACGTGCGGATCGCTGCCTGCGTCGAGGCCCGCGAGGTGCTCCTCGAGCGACCGCCCGGTGCCGGCGAGGTGCGCGGCGAGGAAGGGCGAGAGCGCCTTCCATCGCCGCGCCCACCCGGCCTCGGCGCTCATCGCGCCGTGGTGCGGCCGATCGACGAGCAGCGCGCCGAGCCGGAGGCCGAGCTCCGGGTCGCCGAGCTCCTCGAGCTGCCGCTTCAGGAGCGCGAGCGCGCCGGCGGCCGGCGAGGCCGCGGGCGGGGCCTTCCAGGTGTCGCGCACCGCGCGCGCGAACGCGGCGGCGTCGAGCTCCGACAGCAGCTCGATCGCGCGCACGAGCGGCAGCCGATCGGCCGCGCTCGGCGCGACGACGCGGGCCATGAGCGCGTCCAGCGCGGCCGACAGCGCCGCGTCGGTCGCGGGATCGAGCCCGCCGAGCGGCTCGAGCGCGCGGCGGGCGCGGCGGACGGCGCGGCCGAGGGCCCAGCTCCGCCGGCCGCGCGCGGCCGCGAGCGCGGACAGCGCGTGGACGGCGGCCTTCCGCTGCGCCTCGGTGGCGTCGCCGGTGCGCACGCGCGGCGGCAGCTCGAGCTTCGGCGGCGGCGGGGCGGCGCTCGCCGCGGGCGCGGGGGCGGCGGGCGCGCCGACTTCCTGGTAGCCCTCCCGGAGCTTCTCCGCGATCTTCTTCTCGCATTCGCGCGCCGCGGCCTCCGCGGAGGGGAACGCCTTCTCCTTGCGCTGCCCGGCGGTGCCCAGCCGGCCGTAGACGACGACGAACGTCCTGTCGTCCACGTCGGCCATCCAGAACTTGGCGCTCGTCCCCTGCACGAACTCGAACCGGCGCATGCGGGCGAGGATATCACGGCGCGACAACGGCGCGCCTCGGGTCGCTGCGTCCGAGCGCCGGAGGGCACGTGTGCTCGCGCGTGGGACGAGGATGCAGGTACAAGGCTCCTTGCCTCGATGCGGGTCGCGCGCTCGCGCGGTCGCCCCGACGGGGGGGGCCGCCTCACCCGCCTCAGGAGGGCAGCGGCGAGGCCGGCCGGTGCACCAGCACGAAGGGCGCGACAACGAGGGACACGAAGCGCAGATCGCGCTGGAGCGGCCAGCGCGTGAGATCTTCGGCCGTGGGCTTGGTCAGCTTGCCGGCCGCGATCCAGGCCTCTACCGCGGCGGCGTCGTTCGAGGCGACGGCCTCGCCGACGTCCAGGAGGTCGAGGTCGGCCGCGACGAGGATGATCCCGTCGCGGGCCGCGTGGGCGCGGAGATCGGTCCAGAAGACCTCCCCGAGCGTCTTGGCGAGCCGTTCGCGCATGGGGGCAGCATAGAGCCCGGGCAGCCGCCGCCAAGCCGGCCAGGCGCCGCAGGTGGCGGTGCACCCCGCGAGCGCCGAGCCGCTCCCGGCAGCGCCTCACAGGAAGGGGGGAGGGGGTGACGCGCCGCGCAGCGCCGGCAGCGCGCGACCGGCCAGAGTCTCCCCTCGAGCGCTACCAGCCCATGTTGTGGTGAATCCAGCAGTCGATCTGCTGCCAGCCGACCGGCGTGCCGCGATGGCCATTCAGGATATGGCCCGTGCGAGGGACGATCGCGGTCGTGACGCGCTCGGCGCCGGTGTAGAGCGCCGCGTCGGAGTCTACATAGGACGCCGGCTGCAGCTCGTCCGTCTCCCCGAACTGGATGAGCACCGGGCTCGTCACGCCCTGGATGCCGGAGAGCGAGGGGTCCCCGGAGACGGCGAGGAGGCTCAGGAACTGCCCGCGGGTGTAGGTGTCGGCGATGGTGGCGTTGTCGAAGTCGATCAGCGCGGGGTCGGCGTTCGCCGCGTCGTAGAAGATGTCGGTGCGTATCTCCGGCGGGATCGCGATATAGGGCGTCTGCAGCAGCGCCGAGATCGCCTCCGGGGAGACCGGGATCGGGTGCGGCGTGAAGGCAAAGCCCGTGTTGACGAGGACGTCCGCGTCGTTGTAGGTGCTCTGAACGAGCGTGCTGGTGATGGCGCCGTTCGAGTGGCCGACCAGCGCGATGCGGCTGAAAGGCGTCTTGAAGACCCCGCCGCTGGTGCGCATCTCGGCGATGACCTGGTGCACGCTCTCGGCCGTCTGGGCCAGGTCGAGGAAGTCGCCGTCCGGGCGGCTGCTCTCCCCGGCCCCGAGCAGGTCGAGCGCCAGGACGGCGTATCCCTCCTTGGCCATGTACCGGGCGTAGGAATAGTCGCGTCCGCCCATCGACGGCATATCCCAGTATGCGTGCGTGTAGGTGAGCCCGTGGACGAGCACCTGAAGGGGGCGATACTTGGTGTGGCCGCGATAGTAGAGGTAGCCGACCACCTCGTACGTGTTGCCGTCGGAGAGGGTCACCGGGAACACCAGACGCTCGACCTGGGTGTGCTGGCTCGACGACGACGCCTCGGCCTGGCTCGCAGGCAGAGAGGTGGCCGCGAGCGTCGCCGAGAAGAGAACCGTGCTGAGTGTGCGGGAATACAAATTCATCAGTTGACCCTCATGGTTGCGGTAGGTGATTGGAGGTGAGGCAGCGTCTATCGCGGTGCGATATCTCGTGGTCTCTCAGCTCCAGCACCACCTCGCAATGCTCGCAAACACTGGACCAGAAAGCATCTGAACAACCAAGGTAGCGCACGAACGCCGCTCGTGCCGCCGTTTAACCGTATTTATCAATGCTTTTGGTCCTGGTTGCGTTCTCCGTACGTCGTCCGTGTGAGCCGCCCGAGCCGCGCATCCCGTCGTGCGACGTGGACGCTGCACAAATCGTTGCGTTATCCCGCAATGATTTGCGCCTGTGGATGACGCGGATGCGTGGTCCCGTGCAGATGCCGGAGCCCATCTCCTCGTTTCGGTTGCTGTGCTGGCAATAATTTTACTGCCACGCTTCACGGATTCTCGCTGTCCGTCATGGCCAGGAGGCGCCGTCTACGCACCGTCCCGGGACAATGCATCGGTATGAGATTTTCGCAGCCATGCTGCATTCGCCGCCCGCGGATGAGCCCGCCAGAGCCGGCGATGACGAGGATCCTCGACCACGGCGCGGGCGCTTCCTCAGGTCCCCCGGCGAGCGCCGCGCGCGCCGCGTCCACCGCGTCTACCGAGGCAAGGTCAATGCCGCTCAGAAGCTCGCTTCGCCGCCGACCCCCAGAGGTCGTAATCGAGCGTCATCGGAATGCCGCTGTAGAACACCGCCCTGCCCCCGAGCTTCCAGCCGCGCCCCAGATCGACCGCGGCGGCGGCGTTGAGCACGTGGCGGCGGTCGAAGGCCGAGTCGAAGGTCTCGCGGCCGACGTGGCGGACCGAGCGCGAGAGGGGGTAGGACACGAACCCTCCGACCCGCTTCGACAGGCTGCGATGCGCGTGGATCTCCAGCCCATGGGTGCTGCCGGTGCCGCGCAGCTCCGCCCGCTGCCCGAGGCCGATGTCGGTGCCGGGCAGCCCGTTGCCGAGTGCCGAGGGCGTCGCCGAGGTCGAAGAAGCCGCTCCGGAACGCCGAGACCGTCGCCTTGATCTCCTCGGGGAGCCGGAGCTCGACGCCGGCGCTCGCGAGCAGCCCTGTCTGCACGCCGCCGCGCAGGCCGCCGATCTGGAGGCCGGGCACGGCGCCGAGGAAGCTCGGCGGCTGGTGGGTCATGCCGAAGGCGCTCGGCAGGGCGACGTTCCGCGTCGCCTGCCGCTATCGCCCGGCACCGGCCGCGCATCGAGCTGGACGCTGGTGCCATCGCTGCCGTAGATAGCCGGAAGCGCTCACGTGGGCTCGAAGAGACGACAACGAAAGTCCAGGGGTTCGCGCGCGCTCGTCGCGCTCGTCGCCCTCGTCGTGACCGGGCTCAGCGCGGCGGGGGTCAAGTGCGGCCTCGAGCGCGGGCTCGAGGGGCTCGGGCTGGACCTCGGCCTGGACCGCCCCCCCGGGCCATCCCCCTCACCGGGCCGATCCACCGGCCCCTCGCCGCCGAAGGGCGCTCCGCCGAAGGGCGCGCCCTCGCCGCGGCCGCCGGCGCAGAGCGCCCATCTCGAGCTCGGCGTGCCGGCCCGCACGGGGGCGCGGGCCGCCCGGGCCGAGGCGCCGGCGTCCGACGATCACCTGATGATCAAGCCCCAGTATGCCCTCTCGTACAACCGCTCCAGGAACGTGGCGAACTGGGTCAGCTGGCGGCTCGACGCCGCCTCGTTCGGCGACACGCCCCGCCATCGGGGCAAGTTCCTCGCCGACGCGGCGCTGCCGGACGGATGGTACCGCGTGCAGCACGACGACTACACCGGCTCCGGCTTCGATCGCGGTCACATGGTCCGCTCCGAGGAGCGGACGCGAACCCCCGACGACAACAAGGCGACGTTCCTCCTCACGAACATCCTGCCGCAGCGGCACGACCTCAACGCCGGTCCGTGGCTCCGGCTCGAGGAGGCGTGCCAGGAGCTCGCGCAGAAGGAGCGGCGCGTGCTGTTCGTGATCGCCGGCGGCCTCTTCGACGAGCGCGGGCGCCCGACCACCCTCGGCAAGGGCGTCGCCGTGCCGGAGGCGTTCTTCAAGATCGCCGTGGTCCTCGAGCCGGGGCAGGGGCCGGACGACATCGGGCCGGCGACGCGGGTCATCGCGGCGGCGATGCCGAACGAGACGGGGATCCTGGAGCAGGGCTGGGGGCAGTACCGCACGACGGTGGACGAGATCGAGCGGCGCGCCGGCTACGACATGCTGACCGCCCTCCCCGAGGCGCTGCAGCGCACGCTCGAGGCGCGCACCGACGACGGGCCCGCAGGCGGCCGCTGAGCGGCGCGCCCTCCGTCGATCACGTCTCGACGACCTTCGTCTTGAGCCCGAGCCACGCGCCCGACGGGTGGCGGCCGAGGACGTAGACGTCGATCGCGACGCGCCCCACGCGGTAGACGCGAAGGTCGGTCAGGTGGCGCTCCAGGAGATCCGCGAGCCGCCGGTACCGCCCGGCCTCGGCCAGCGCCGCCTCGCCCGCGTCCTCGGCCGGCTCGATCACGGGCGCGAAGAAGTCGCCCGCGGTCGTGACCTCGACCGGCGTCTCCGCGGCGAGGCCCTCGGCCGCGAGCAGCGCGTCCGGCGACGACGCGTCCCCGCGCGATCGGAACGGCTGCAGCGGGTGATCGGACTCGCTGGGGAACAGCAGGTTCTGTGCGGCCTCCGCGAGGGAGGCGAGGAGCTCTTCGGGCGACGCGGGTTGGGCCTGCATGCGGATCTCCGGACGGGCGGCGCGGCGAGCGCAATCTTACCGTGAGGTGATCATTCTACCGTGAACCCGAAGACGTACGGCGCCTGCATCGACACGCTGTCCAGGTCGAGGGCGCTCTTCACGTCGGCCACCGTAGACCTCGAGGCTCGCCGTGTCCTCGGGGGTCGCCGGGCGGAGGCGGACCGCCTGGCCGCCGCCGGCCTCCATGGCCGCGACAAGCGTGTCGGCGGGCGTGACAAGGAACCGGCTCCGGGCGACCAGGGTCGGGCGCGTGTCGTAGTCGGCCTCGGCGTCGTCCGTGTACGTCTCGGCGACGAAGGCCCCCTCGCCGAGCCTCGTGGCTCATGAAGTTGGGATACGTGCGCTCCTCCCCGGTCGGCTTATCGGCCTCGTGCAGGGCCACGTAGAGGTCGCCCGGGAGTCGGACCATCATGGGCGTATTGGCATTCTGGGCTGCGCTGAGCGCGCCGCGGTTGTACAGCGACTCGTCGCCCTCGAAGTCCGCGCGCGTCCACCAGGCGGTGCCGTCCGAGGCGAAGCGAAACTCGGTGTCCTCGGAGGTGATGGCGAGCTGCCGCCGGATGGGCTGTGCTCGTCATCACCACAACCGGCGACCCCGGGGACGAGCGACGCGGCCAGGCCGAGCCAGGCGACCCGAGTGCGAATCCTTTTCGCGATCGTTGCGCATTCGATGGTCATGGGGCGTGGTCCGCCATGGCCCACCTCCCCGGTGGCGTCCATCGTGAGCCGTCCCCTGGGCCAGTGTTAACATGTTGAAATTGAACGAGTTTTTGCGATCGTGGCGCGGGTGGCGTCCAGGCGTGCTGGTTGCACTTGACATCTCAGGGAGGTTTCGGAGCCGCATCGTCCCGCGCCGGTCACCGGTGGTGACGCGATGCTTCAAGTCTGCAGCTGCGGCACGGGAGAAACCGCTTGCTCCCGGAGCTTCGGCGATGGTACCCGGACGCGCCCGCCCTGGGGATCCGATCCACCCTTCCGCTTTCCGTTGCCGCGTTGCATGCTCAGCGCAACCCGAGCAAGGAACAAGGATTCAAGGTGCCATGTCCAAGTTGAAGCTCAAGCCCGGCGTGATCACTGGTTCCGCTCTTCAGGAACTGTTCGAGTACATGAAGAGCGTGGAGTGCGCGCTGCCGGCCGTGAACGTGATCGGCTCGCACAGCACGGTCGCTGCCCTCCAGGCGGCCCGGGAGGCCAAGTGCCCCATCATCGTCCAGTTCTCGAACGGCGGCGCCCACTTCTTCGCCGGCAAGTTCCTGGACAACAAGGGCGAGAAGGCCGCCATCGCGGGCGCGATCGCGGGCGCCCACTACGTGCGCAACCTGGCTGAGGCCTACGGCGTGCCGGTCATCCTGCACACGGACCACGCCGCGAAGAAGCTCTTGCCGTGGGTCGACGGCTTGCTCGAGGCCGGCAAGAAGTTCTTCGAGAAGAACGGAGAGCCCCTGTTCTCCTCGCACATGCTCGACCTGTCCGAGGAGCCGCTCCACGAGAACCTCGAGATCTGCCAGAAGTACCTGCGGCAGATGGCGGCCCTCAAGATGACGCTCGAGATCGAGCTCGGCGTCACGGGCGGCGAGGAAGACGGCGTCGACAACAGCGGCATCGACAACTCCAAGCTGTACACCCAGCCGGCCGAGGTCCTCGCGGCCTACGACGCGCTCAAGCCGATCGGCAACTTCACGGTCGCCGCGTCGTTCGGCAACACGCACGGCGTCTACAAGCCGGGCAACGTGCAGCTCCGGCCGCCCATCCTGAAGAACTCCCAGGACGCGATCCAGAAGGAGCGCAAGACGGGCGCGAAGCCGGTCGACTTCGTGTTCCACGGCGGCTCCGGCTCGTCGCGCGAGGAGATCCGCGAGGCGGTGTCCTACGGCGTCATCAAGATGAACATCGACACGGACACGCAGTGGGCCTTCACGCAGCCCATCAAGAAGTTCATGGACGACAAGGGCGCCTACCTGAAGTCGCAGCTCGGCAACCCCGAGGGCGAGGACAAGCCCAACAAGAAGTACATCGACCCGCGCGGCTGGCTCCACCTCGGCGAGAAGGGCGTGGCCGCGCGCCTCGTCGACGCGTGCAAGGACCTGAACTCGTTCGACAAGTTCGAGTTCTGATCCGCGGCGGCAGCGAGGGCCCTGCCCGCCCGGGCGGGGCCGTCGTTCGCCGCGCGGACGCCGGCGATGCGCCGCGCGTCCTCTGATTGTCGGCGCTGGCTCACGAGGGCGACGGGGGCGCCTCGCGCAGCGAGCGGACGGGAGCGGCCGCGGCAGGGTCGCGGCGCGGCAATCGGGAGAGCGGCAGGCCGAAGAGGCCCAGCGCGGTGAGCTCGATCCCGAGCACGGGGAGGAAAGACGACCCCGCGAGCTCGCTGGCGAGGACCTGCACGAGGACGAGCGGGGCCGCGATCGACAGGAGCGCTGTCCGGTAGGGGACGCCGTGCAGCAGCGCGAGCAGCACGCCGACGATCCCGGCGGTCAGGCAGCCTTCGGCGCCGGGGAGCAGCTCCAGCGCGCCCGGGTCGCGCAGCGCGGCGCGGATCCACAAGAGGGCGCCGCTCCCCAGGAGGAGAAGCGCGATCGGCAGATTGCCAGAGGAGCGTGTCGAGAGCGTCCGGGTCTGGAAAGCCATGATCTCGGGCCGAGAGCACGCCATGTTCCATCGAGGCTCCCCGGCGGCGACGGCCGCGCGGCGCGCGGCGCGCGGCAGGGATTGCGCGGCGGCGCATGCCTTGCGTGCCACGCGCGTCAGGGCGCGGGATGGCCGGGCGGCCCGCCGGCGCCGACGTCGCGAGCGCCGGCGTCGCCGGCATCGCGAGCGCCGGCGTGCTCGCCGCGGCGTGCTGGATCGACGGGCGCGAGCCGGATGCCCAGGTTCAGGAGCTTCACGCAGTCCTGCTCGCACGTGGGCACCCCGTCCGGGGCCAGCGAGCACCGCGTGATCTCGACGAGCTCCCCCGTGCGCCCGTCGGCGACCAGCCGGCACCGCGCCGGGGTACCGGTCCGTGGGCACACCAGGGTGACCTCCGAGGCGCGGTAATGCCGCCGGGCGAGCAGGCGTCTTGTACAGACGACCAGCGATCCAACGCCGCCGGCAGTCGCCAGCAGCACGACGAGCCAGTCTGCCATCATGATCCCCTCCGAAGAGCCGCAGCGCACATCACAGCAAACGATGCGCCATCCGGGGCGCCGGCGTGACGGCCCAGCGTGCGCGGCAGATCGCGCTCCTCGCTGGTGCACGCCGTGCGCCCTTTCGCGCACAGCGTGCGTGACGGCAGGCGGACCAGCCGCTCGGCCCGCCGGATGCGCACCGGCGGGTCGGGAGCGAAGGGCTGCGGGACGCGGGATCCACGGCAGACGATGTGACCGCGATAAGCCCCGGACGGCTCGCCTCGCCTGTGCCGCGGTGCACCCTCGCGCGGCTCGGTGATTGCAAAAGACCCTGCATCGGCCGATGGCCGCGGGAGGAGGGCGCGATGAACTGTCGTCTGGATGCACCGGAGAAGCTGGCGTGGCTCGAGATCGAAGGTGGCGGCGTGGAGCCACGGCAGGTGAGCTGCCCGCGTCGAGGGGAGGCGACGGACGTGCGGGAGTGCGTCGCGTGCAAGCGCTACGCGACGCTCGCGCTCCATCCGAGCGGGAAGAAGATCTATGTCGTGTGCGAGCCGTTCGACGACGCGCCCGCCGAAGAAGCGTAGCGGCGCGAGGGGCGCCAGCGCCGGGAGGCGGGCGGACGGAGCGCGGCGCACCTTGAATGCCCGGCGAGGACGTGCGAAAGCCTGGCGAGCCACGAAGGCGTACGGAGAGCGTCTCGATGACCCCTCGCCCCAAGCCAACCCGCTCGGCCTGTTTCCAGCCGGACAACTACATCGATCTGGCGCTGTTCACGAACCGGGAGGAGCTCCTCAGCGACTTGGTGGAGAGGCTGAAGAGTGTCCTGGAGCCTGGGGGGCCTGGGCAGGCGAGGATCCTGGTTCGCGGGCATCGTGGGGTCGGAAAATCGATCCTGACCCGCAAGGCGCTCGACACGGTCATCTCGTCGCCCGGCGCGCTCCGGGTCATCGTGGACGGCGCCCAGACGGGCCACGGCCCTGACGCCGTTCTCAAGCGCATCGCAGCCGACCTCGGCCGCGAAGCCACGGAGAACGCGAACGACCCAGCGCTGCAGAAGGGCGCGGAGCTGCTCCAGCGCTTTGCCGCGCTCACGAAGGTCAGCGTCAAGGAGGTTCGCCAGTGGTCGCGCAACATCCAGCTCGGCGCTGCGGTGAAGTCCAAGCTCGTAGAGAGCGTCCAGGTCGAGTTCGGCATCAGCGGGGCCGCCGGCCGGGTCCGGACCGTCGAGGAGTCGTACGAGCGCGCGATCGACGCCGAGTTCCTCAGGGACAAGGTGCAGGACTTCCTCAGCGATTGCCGCGCCGCCGGGGAGCACGTCGTCCTCTTCGTCGACAACCTCGATCAGGTCGGCTACGCCGAGATAGAGGAAGACGTGCGTCGGGTCACGGACCTGGCGAAGGCCATCCTCGGCTTCCGGGACTGCGTGGTCGTCGCGAACCTTCGGACCGAGTTCGTGTCTGCGGATCTGCGCAAGCTGTACTCGAACGAGGTCGTCGTGAAAGGCCTGGAGCCCGAGGAGCTCCTCCGGATCGCGAAGACACGGATGAGCACGGCAGGCCAGGACAAGCGCCTGGCCCTCAAGGAAGCAGGTTTCGAGAAGCTGGCAGCGAAGCTTGCCTCGTGGACCACGAATGCCTGGGGGTATCTCTCGTGGCTCGCCGATCTCGACTACGAGCGCATCGATTTCCCGCCTGATGATGGGGATCGCCTGCGCGAGGCCTTGCTCCGGATCGCCGAGAATCGCTTCGCTGGGCTGCGCGGCGAGGAGATCCGCCGGGTGGCGGCGGCGTTCAAGCACGCCCCGCATCAGTTCCTCACAGGCGTCGAGCTCGACACGCACGGCGTGACGCAGGAGCTCCGGGAGCGCGCGCTCCGTTACGGCGCGCTGGTCCCCGACTGGCTGCTCAGCCCCGATCGTTACATGCTCTCGCCAGGGCTCCACTTCCTCTGCGAGCACGCGGCCGGGCTGGCTCCCTGAGGAGGCCGCGTGCGCCTGTTTGCCGGCGATCATTTTCCGCGCCTCGCCGTCCAGAGCGGTGATCTGCCGCGGCCGTGGGTGATGCCGTCCGGGCTCCCGCGCGCGCACCGCGACCGTCTCGCGGTGTTGCTCGCGCAGGCGCTCCGGGCGCTCGAACCGGAACTGAGGCTGGTTCAGCTCCGCTGGGCGGAGCGGCACTCCCTGGTGTCCGGCCGCATCAACCTGCCGAGCTCGGTGCTCGTGTGGTGGCGCATCGACGCCGTCCCGGTGGTGAATCCGGAGGCGGTCGTGCTCGACGGCAGCAAGATGACGCCGGGGCTCACGCTGTACGACTTCGATCAGGAGGTCAGCCTGCCCGCGGAGGCGTGGCTGGGGCCGCTGAAGATCGGGGTGCTCCACCGCATCATGGACCGGCTGCTCGACGAGCGGCCGGTGGGGACGCACGAGGAGGTCGCTGATGCGTTGCGAGAGCTCTCGGCCAGGCTGGTTAGCCCGATCGATCTCGTGGACGCCGCCGAGGCGATGGTCGAGGTGGAGGCCCAGGGCGAGGGGCTCGACGCGTCGAAGGCAGAGGCCGTGGGCCGCGTGATTGCGGGACGGTTCACGACGGGAGCCGCGGAGAGCGCCGTGCGCGCGCTCGTTGCGATCGGCAGGGGCGAGACGCTTGGCGACGAGGAGTACGAAGCGCTGTACAAGGCGGGGCTCGCCGATCGGGGAGGAGTGGTACCGCTGCTCGACGTGCTCCGGAACGAGGAGATGCTCCGGCGGGCGCTGGTGCAGGTAGTTGCGCAGCGGCGGTTCGAGGGGAGTATCGCGGAGCTGGCGCCCGGCCTGTTTCCTGACGAGCGTCGGGTGTCCGTGCAGGCTGGCGTGGACCTCGTGCCTCCCCAGACGCTGAGTACGAGCGATGAACACTCATCCAGCCTGCCCGAGCCCCAGGCCAAGATCATCCGCCAGGCGCAGGAGATGATCCAGCGCGGCGATACCGAGATGGGCGCCCGAGTCCTGCTCCGAGCTCTCCAGCAGCGCGAGGACAGCGCCTGGACGCGCGATGATCTGCTGGCAGCTGGGCTGCTCCTGCTCGAGGTATCGACGAAAGACGACGTCCAGCACGGCGAGAACATGGACGTAGCGTCAATTGAGTGGCTCGCGGCGATCTACGACGCTGCGAGCGACCTGCTCGAACGTTCCGGCGCTGTCCTGGAGGCGACCGTGAACGCCCTTCACGGCGCGGGATTCACTCGCGTCCTGCTTCATCGATGGAATGAAGCGGCGGCGTTGCTCGAGCATGGGCGCTCACTGGCGGCGGCCTCCGGCAACCGAATGGGCCTTGCTGCCTGTCTGAGCAGTCTCGCTACGGTCATGCTTATGATGGGACGCGTGAACGCGGCTCTGGAGCTCGCCGAAGAGGCCGCGCCGCATTTTCGCGCCCTTGGGATGCGAGTTTCAGAGTGTGCGACGTTGAAAACTGTCGGCGACGCCCGGATGGAGCTCCATCAAACCGAGGGAGCACGGGCTGCGTACGAGCAGGCACTCGCCGCGCTCGGCGACGCCAAGGAGCCGGTCACCAGGGGCACCATACTGCTTTCCCTTGGACGGCTCTGGAAGCTCGAAGGCAGTTTCAAGAATGCGCGCCAGGCCTTCGAGGACGCTCTGTCGTTGTTCCGGGAGCGCAGCTCTCGGAAGAACGAGGCGGCTGCCCACGAGGCGCTGGGAGAGCTATCGCTGAGCCGGAGCGAGCCGCTCCGGGCTCGAGAGGCCTATGAAGAGGCGGTTCCACTCTACCACGAGCTCGGTGACCAGCTCGGCGAGTTGACGGCGCTCGCCCGCCTCGGCGATGTGCATGCATCTATGAACGCGCTCGCGCTCGCGCGTGACGCCTACGACGCGGCCCTGGAACTCGCGCGCGAGCTCGGGAACCGCTCGTGGGAAGCCTCGCTGCTCTTCAGATGTGCCGCAGTGCGCGACCGGAGCGGGGACCGGGAGGGGGCCGTGCGAGAGTACGAGGAGGCGCTGCACGTATACGAGGAAACAGGGGACTTGGCAGCCCAGGCACGTACGATGACGGCGCTCGGCGACGTCGAGCTCCGCCTCCCAGAACGCCCTGGTTACAGGGGTGAGGCGGCCCGCTGGTTCGAGCTGGCCGTGGCTCGCTGGCGCGATGCGGGTGATGCGGCGGGCCTGGGTGAATCTCTGTATCTTCTGGGCATGATGCGGTATTTTCAGGATCGGACCCAGGAGGCGAGGGAGACGCTGGCGGAGGCCCATTCCATCGCGCTAGCGAATGCGAACGAGGTGCTTGCAGCTCGGGTGAAGTTATTGAGCGACAAGCTGCGCTAGGGGCCGTATCAGGTGGTAGCCCCGCGGCGCGGGCGCCTCAGATCGCGCAGCTTCTCCAGCTCGAAGAACCCCGCGAACGCGACGCCGAGCAGCGGGTAGGGGAACAGGATCGCCATCGTCAGCAGCACGCCGAGGTGGAAGAGCCAGGCGGCGCCGCAGAAGACGACGGCGATGCGCCGGCTGAACAGCGCGAGCGGCGCGCCGAGCTCCATGGCCAGGCTGCAGAGCGCGAGCGGCGGGAACAGGAACCGGTAGCGGACCAGCGCGCCGCCGAGCGGAGAATGGGTGTCGCCGAGCGCGATCTTCCGCACGTTGTCGTAAGCGACGTAATTGCGGAGGATGTCGCTCAGCGCCCAGTCGAGCCCGCTGTTCCGGAGCTTGGTGACGCCCGCGATGAAATACGAAGTCACCGTGATCGCGCAGAACAGCCGGATCGGCCAGCCGTAGCGGCCGTCCGGCGCCGGCGGGGCGACGCCCGCGCGGCGCGCGGCCCGCGCGTCGAGCGAGAACGCGTCGGCCGCCGCGCCGAGGCTCAGCGCGATGACGTGGAGCACGAGGAGGTTCTCGGTGTGGAACACCATGCCCCAGGAGTTCCTGTAGGTCAGCACCCAGAGCAGCAGCGCGCTGAAGAGCGGCCCCGTGACGCGGAACCGGTAGCCGGCCACGAAGGCCGCGCCGGCCGCGATCGCCCCGCCGATCAAGGCGCGCACCGCCCAGAGAGGGAGCGGCGCGGACAGCACCGAGACGACGCCGATCGGCCTGAAGCTCCCCGGAGGCAGGTGGCCCACCCCCTGGAGGTGCACCGCGCGGACGCAGAGGTACACGAGGGCGAAGCCGCCGACGAGGAGCCGCAGGATCGCGAGCCGCTCGGCGGGCGCCTCGGCGAAGAAGGCGCGGTCGAGCCGGTCGAGGAGCCGCCTCATCGCGCGCCCACCTTGCAGGTCGCGTGGAGCTTCGAGTCGACCGGGGCCTCCTGCCCGTCAAAGAACGCCACGGCGTCGAAGGTGTCGGTCCGGATCTCGATCTTGACGACGTCCGCGTAGCGGTCCTGCTCCGCGACGCGCGCCGCGATGCCGCGGCAGAGCGCGCGCGCCGCGCGGGCGCCCTGGCGGATGCTCTGCGCCAGCGTGGCCTTGGCCTGCAGCACCTCCTCGCTGCCCACGAGGCGCGGCGGGATCGGCCGCCGCTCGCCCCGGGAGTCCACGCCGATGGCGCGCTCCACCGGGGTGCGCGCGTCGTGGCGACCCCACGAGAACATCGGGTAGGTCGACAGCGGGAAGCTGTCGACGGGAGGGCGGCGGAACAGCGGGGCGAGCATGAGGAGCACGAGCCCCGCGGTCACGCCGTACGCGTAGGCCTTGCGCTCGCCCCATCGAGCGCCCTCGCCCGGGCGCGCCCCGCCGCCGGCGGCCGCGCTCCCGGCCGCCCCACCGCCGGCGGCCGCGTCCCCGGCCGCCCCGCCGCCCGCGCTCACAGCGGCCCCGCCGCCGGCGCGCTCCGCCCGGGCACGAGCCCCAGCATCCTGCCCCCGTGGCCGAGCGCGGCCCAGGCGTGCTGCACGTAATCGATGCGGATCCGGGGGGACGCCATGCTCTCGCTGAAGCCGCCCTCGATGATCACGCCGCGGCTGCAGGCGAAGCAGGTCGCGGGCGACCACTGCTGCCGCACGAGGAAGCCGAGCACCCGCTGCATCAGCGCCCGGTCCCGCGTGAGATCCTCGCCGCGCCCCTCCTTCACCGCCATCGCCGCGGCCAGCGCCTCGCCGAACCCCGCCGTCGACGTGTTGTGCGGCGGCAGCACGTTGCCGAACCCGTACCCGCCCACGAGATCGGGCGCCACCTCGCTGTCCTCGTCGAGCACGAGCCGCGACTTGAACGCCACGTAGTCGAGGCAGAACCGCTCGTAGTCGTCCCGGCGGTGGTGGCCGAGCGCCGCGCGCGCCGCGAGGCAGTGCCAGTTCTCTTCCATGTATACGAAATCACTAGCAAAATGGTCCCAGTAGCGGTTCGCGTAGTGGTCCATGGCCCGGTCGACGGCGGCGCGCACCGCGGCGGCGGGCGGGAGCTCGGGCCTCGGCTCGCGGGCGGCGAGCGCCTCGAGCAGCGTGAGCGCGAGCACCGACTGGCCGCCCTCGTAGAGCTGCGTCGGGCCGAGGATCGGCGCGACGCGCGCGAGGTCGAGCTGCGGCGCGAAGCCGCCGTCGTCCCGCTGCGTCGCGAGCACCATGCGGGCGAGCCGCCCGATGAGCGCGTCGTGCGCGTCGCCGACGACGTCGCGGCACGAGAGGAACGCGACGAGGCTCAGCGCCGTGGGGTTGAGGTTCGCGACCGTCCCGGGGCTGTCGGCGGGGTAGAAGAGCGCGCCGACGGCGCCGCCCTCGCCGGCCTTGCGCTCCAGCTTCGCGAGCAGCCCGAGCGAGCGCTGCACCGCCTTGCCGAGCGCCCGCGGCGCCGGCGCGCCGCCTTCGCCGCTCCCGAGCTCGCACAGGGCGAGCGTGGTGCCGGCCTGTCGCGCGATCGAGAACCCGTCGAACGAGGCGCGCCCGGTGAACGGGTCGACGATGTAGCGGAACATGCCGTCCTTCCGCTGCGCGCCGAGGATGTAGCGCTGGGCCGCGGCCGCCGCCCGCTGGGCGGTCGCCTCGGTGAGCGGCACCGACGGCTCGCCGATCCGGGACAGGAGGTGGAGCTCGCCCGCGGCGTCGACCGCGTAGCTGAGCGTCTCGATCCGCGCGAGGCCGCTCCTCAGCGCGGCGTCGTCGGGGCCGGCGGGGCCGTGGCCGCCGGGCGGCTCGGGCTCGCCGAGGGCGCGGCGCAGGACCGCGAGGTCCACGCCGAAGCGGAAGTCGGGGACGCCGGCGAGCGGCGCGTTCGTGTTGAACGCGTCGAGCGCGATGAGCTGCCACGGCAGGAGGCACCGCTCCGCGAGGCAGATGCCGTCGAGCCCGGGGCGCAGCGACAGCCCCGCGAGGCCCGGGCCGGGGGAGTCGAGCGGCTGCACGGCCGAGACGACGTCGATCTTGAGGGGGCCGCGCAGCGCCTCGGCGAGCGCGCCGCGCAGCGCCGCCGCAGGGTCGTCGCCGGGCGCGGGCTGGAGGCAGCGGGTGGCGACGGCGGCGCTCTCGGGCTCCTTCGCGCGGGCGAGGTGGGTGACGACGAGGGTGGGGCGGTCGGGCTCCGGGGGCGCGGCGCACGCGGCCGGCGCCGTGGTCATGAGCGACGGCGCCTTGGCCGGCGGCGCGGGGAGCGCGTCGAAGGACGAGAGCGCCTCGCGCAGCGCCGCCCCGGTGCGCGACGGGGCGCCGCCGGGCACGGGCAGGACGTCGGCCTTGGCGACGCGGTGGCGGAAGAGCAGCGAGAGCGCGGCCAGGAGCGCCAGCGCGGCGAGCGCGGCGAGCGCGGGCGAGGGCCGGCGGTTCGGGCGGAGCAGGCGGAGGCCGCCGGTCGATGCGACGCCCCAGCAGGCGAGCGGCAGCGTGAGGAGCGCGACGACCGCCCAGACCGCGAGCAGCGCCGCGGCGATGCCGGTGCCGAGGCCGCGGTTGAGCGAGGCGACGTAGACGGCGGAGGAGAGGAGCCCGAAGCTCAGGAAGGCGAGGTAGCCGAGCGAGGTGAAGGACGTCGCGCGGAAGGCGCGTGGCGCGAGGGGGTGGGGGAGGAGCGAGAGCGCGGCGGTCGCGGCGTGGAGCAACGCGAGCGCGGCGGTGACCACGGCGAAGAGCGTCCACGGGCGGAAGGGGAGGGAGAGGGCGGCCCAGGTGAAGACGGGGGCGTGGAGGGCGCTGAGCAGCCCGACGGCCCAGCGGCGGGGCGGCGGGGGCGTGGAGGCGGCGGCGCCGCGGTCGGGGCGCGCGGGGGCTTCCGCGGTTCGGGGGGCCGGGGGGGCGCTGTCCTGGAGCGGAGCCGGGGGCGCGGGGGGGTCGCTGTCGGGCGCCTGCATGGTGCGGCGACGCTTATCACGATGGCGGTCGAGGACCCCCGGGGTTCGAGGCGATCGGGGCTCCACGCCGGGGGGGCACCGGCGGACCATCCACGTACTGGATGCGCCTCGCGAGCTGCGCCGTGAGCGTGTGCAGCGGCGCAACCAGGAGCAGGGAGACACCTCGGCTCGCTCGCGGTTGGCGCGAGGGGTTGCCGTCGCTGGTCGGAACAGTACCTGGACTGGGCGATCGAGCCGAGCGACGACGGCGGGCTTCGGAAGCCGGCGGGCGCGACGGGGCAAGCGCTCCGCGCCTGAGCGGCCGGGGCCATCGCGGCCCGCCCCGGGAGGCTCTGCCGCGATGCGCGGCGGGCGATGGGCATCGGACGTCCTATGGATGCGCAGCGCGCAAAGGCGAGACCCGGCGTCCGGCGCCTTCTCGCGGCCTTGCTCCTCGCAGCGCCGCTCCTCTGGATGAGCTGCGGCCGGCCGGCCGCTCGGGTGCCCGCCGCGCGCCGGGTGGAGCCGCGCGTGCGGGCCGTCCTGGAGGCGTACGTCGCCGCTGGGCGCCCGGCGCCGCCGGCCGAGGGATCGGTCCCGCTGCTGCTCGTCGCCGACGCCATGCCGGGCGCGCCCGCGCCCGCGAAGCGCCCGCCGGAGGCGCTGCCGCCGCCGGAGGTCGTCGTGTCGGTGGCCGTGCCGTTCGCGCCGGGCGCGCTGCGCGACGCGCGGCGCCTCCGCCTGCGCGACGGGCGCGGCGCGGCGGTCCCGCTCCGCGCGAAGCCCCTCGCGGTCTGGCCCCGGGGCCGCTCGATCCGCAGCGCGCTCCTCGTCTTCCGCGCCGCGCTCGCGCCCGGAGAGCGCGCGATCTACACGCTGGACTTCGGCGCGCTTCAGCCCGGCTCACCCTCGCAGCGCGCCGACCCGCCGGTCCCTCAGACCCCCCAGGCCGCCCAGCCCTCGCAGCCCCCCCAGGCCTCGCAGCCGACCGCGCTCGACGAGGCGCTCCTGCCGAGCCCGGACGGCCCGATCGCCGCGGTGCTGCCGCCCTCGTGGTACGCGGCGAGCCGGGTGTGCGGGCCGCAGCTCCCCGCCATCGACGATCGCCGCTTCCCCGGGTTCGAGAGCGGCATCGAGCGCGCGCTCGCCCGCATGACGCCCGCCTACGACACGTACGGCGTCAGCTGCTCGGGCGCGCACCGCACGTACTACGACGGTCCGCACGCGCTCTATCAGCGCTTCCTCCGGCACGGCGACGCCGCCCGGTACCGGCGCGCGCGCGCCGAGGCCGTCTGGTACCGGCAGCACGAGCTCCGGTTCTCGCCCGACCGCCGGCTCGCGGTCCACGTGTGCGAGAAAGCCGACTGGACCCCGGCGGCGCCCCTCTCATGGCAGGTCCTCCGGCGCATGCTCGGCCAGGGGATGCTCGACGATTACCTGCTCACCGGCGACCCGGCGGCAAAGGAGGCGGTCCTCGCGATGGGCGAGGCGCTTCGGCTGAACCTGGCCGCCCTCACCGGCGGGAAGAAGGAGGACGTGCTGCGCACGACCGAGCGCAACATGGCCTGGGCGATGATGACGCTGTCGAGCTACTACGCGATCGACCCGCGGCCGGAGCTCCTCTCGGCGCTGCGCGGGCTCGCCGATCGCACGGTGGCGTGGCAGCGGCAGGGCGCGTCGGGCGCGTTCGAGCACGACCTCAATCGCGCCGACCCGTCGGAGTGCGAGCGCGGCCCGCGCGGCGGCTCGCCGTTCATGACCGCGCTGCTCGTCGACGCGCTCATGGACTACCACGCGCTCACCGACGACCCGCGGATCCGCGACGTTGTTGCGCGCGCGGCGGGCTGGCTCGCCGAGCGCGCGATCACGTCGGACCGGCGCGCGTTCCGGTACCTGTGGGGTTGCGAGACCGACGCATACGACGACAGCGGGACCGCCGACCTCAACTTGCTGATCGTGCCCGCGTTCGGCGCCGCCTACGCGCTGACGGGCGATCCGCGGTGGATCGACGTGGGAGACGCGCTGGCCGACGTCGGCGTGAAGGAGATGCGGGCGAAGCAGCCCAAGCACTGGAACCAGGCGATGCGCGCGTTCGGGCGCTACCTCGGGTACCGCGCGGCGCTCGCCGGACCGGCGATGGCAGGGCCGCTGTCGGCCGGCCGCTGAGCGAGGCCTGCGCGCCGGGGCGCAGCCCCCGCCTGCGCCCGGGCCGCGGGTCGCTCAATGCCCGTCCTTGCGCAGGGCAGCGACCCCGTTGCGGGCGCCCTCGCCATCGGCTCTACAGACGGTCGGGTCGTGGGCCAGCTTGAACACGAAGGCGTGAAGCGGGGAGAAAAGGTCAATGATCTTCCCGCCTTCCCGACTTCCCGCCTTCGTGTGAATTCTTTCTCGCCAATGTGACACCTGCCGGGGCGCCCGCGGCGACGCCGCGGTGGGTGTGTCGGTGCGAGTGTGCTGAGCTTGGCGATCGTTGGCGCAGCCGCGGCGCGATATTGCAATTCGGGTGGACCGTGAATAGCCTCGATCCTTCCCATCTTATCGTTCGATTGTTGTCTTCATCATCCCGAGGAAACCCTCATTCCCGGAGGTGGCTCATGGTCTCGCCATCCGTCCTACGCAATATTCTCCCCCGTCTCGCAGCGACTTCCACCCTGCTCGCGTGCCTCGCTGCCGGCAGATCGGCCCAGGCGGCGTCGCCTTACACGCTCTTCGAGAGCGGCCACGTGCGCCCGCTCGCGCTCTCGCCTGACGGCAAGCTGCTCTTCGCCGTCAACACCCCCGACAATCATCTCGAGGTGTATCGCGTCAAGAACCATGGTATCGAGCATCGCGCCTCCATCCCCGTCGGCCTGGAGCCGGTGGCCGTGGCGGCGCGCAGCGATACCGAGGTCTGGGTCGTCAACCATCTGTCCGACAGCGTGAGCGTGGTAGAGCTCAGTCAGGGCGCGCATGCTGGCCGGGTCGTGCGGACGCTGCTCGTGGGCGACGAGCCGCGCGATATCGTCTTCGCCGGTCCCGGGAAGGGACGCGCCTTCATCACGGCGGCCCACCGGGGCCAGAACGTGCCGTTCGACCCCCAGCTCACCACCCCGGGCGTGGGCCGGGCGGACGTCTGGGTCTTCGACGCGGGCAACCTCGGCGCGACGCTCACGGGCACGCCGCTCACGATCATCACGCTGTTCAGCGACACCCCGCGGGCGCTGGCGGTGACCCCGGACGGCAGCAAGGTCTACGCGGCGGCCTTCCACTCGGGCAACCGCACAACCGCGATCCACGAGGGCCTGGTCCCGAACGGCGGGGAGGCGGCGGGGGGCGTGCCCGGGCCGGCGACCAACGTCGAGGGTATTCCGCATCCGGAGACAGGGCTCATCGTCAAGTGGAACGGCGCCCACTGGGTCGACGAGCTGAACCGGCCCTTCGACGACCTGGTCCGGCTCTCGCTGCCCGACAAGGACGTGTTCGTGATCGACGCGAACGGGAGCCCGCCGGCGCAGCTGCCCGGCGCCGCGGGGTTCTACACCGGCGTCGGCACCATCCTCTACAACATGGCGGTCAACCCGGTGAGCGGGAAGGTGTACGTATCGAACACCGAGGCGGGGAACGAGAAGCGCTTCGAGGGGCCGGGGATCTTCGCCGGCCAGACCGTCCGGGGTCACCTGCACGAGAGCCGGATCACCGTCCTCGGCCCGGCCGGCAGCGTCACGCCGAGGCACCTCAACAAGCACATCGATTACGATGCGTGCTGCGCGCCGATCCCGAACGCCGAGAACCAGAAGAGCCTCGCCCTGCCGCAGCAGATGGCCGTCACGAGCGACGGCAAGACGCTGTACGTGGCGACGATCGGATCGTCCAAGATCGGGGTCTTCAGCACCGCCGCCCTCGAGAGCAACACCTTCACGCCGAGCACCGCCAGCCAGATCCAGGTGCCCGGCGGCGGCCCGACCGGGCTCCTGCTCGACGAGGCCAAGCGGCGCCTTTATACGATCACGCGCTTCGATAACGCGATCTCGGTCATCAGCACGGTGACGAGGTCCGAGATCGCGCACGTGCCCATGCATCACCCCGAGCCGCCGAGCGTGATCGCCGGTCGCCGGTTCCTCTACGACGCGTCGTTCTCGTCCAGCCACGGGGACTCGTCGTGCGCGAGCTGCCACGTGTACGGCGATTTCGACAGCCTGGCCTGGGATCTCGGGAACCCGGACGAGGTGGTCGTCGACATCCCCGGGCCGTTCGAGTCACACCCGCTGGACTTCGGGATCCCCGACACCCACCACCCGATGAAGGGGCCGATGACGACGCAGAGCCTCCGGGGGATGGCGAACCACGGGCCCATGCACTGGCGCGGCGATCGCACCGCGGGCGCCGAGGAGCCGAGCGCGCACCCGGACAGCGGGACGTTCGACGAGGTGGCGGCGTTCAAGAAGTTCCAGGCAGCGTTCCCGGACCTCGTGGGGAGGAGCGAGTTCATCCCCGACGCCGACATGCAGGCGTTCGCCGACTTCATCCTGCAGGTCACTTACCCGCCCAACCCGATCCGGGCGCTGGAGAACTCGCTCACCCCGGCGCAGCAGGCCGGGCGCGATTTCTTCTTCAACAACGTGTCCGACTTCAGCGAGGAGGGGACCTGCGTCTCCTGCCACGTGCTCGACCCGCACGCGAACGAGGAGCTCGGCGTCGCCGCGCCCGGCTTCTTCGGCGGGGACGGCCGGTATACCTTCGACCTGGAGACGGAGGCCTTCAAGTCGCCGCACTTCCGCAATCTGTACCAGAAGGTCGGCATGTTCGGGATGGCGGACAACGAGCTCTTCCCTGGCAGCGACGATTTCATGGGCGATCAGGTCCGCGGCTTCGGCTTCAACAATGAAGGCGGCGTGCCCACGCTCTTCCGGTTCGTGAGCTCGGCGACCCCCGACATGGGGTTCAACCAGTCTCCGCTCACCCCGGGCGGGTTCCCGCCGGGGCCGGAGGGCGACGTGATGAAGCGCGAGCTGGAGCAGTTCCTGCTCGCGTTCGACAGCAATCTGGCGCCGATCGTGGGACAGCAGGTGACGCTCACAAAGCAGAACGCAGCTGCGGCGGGGCCGCGGATCGATCTCCTGCGTGCGCGGGCCGACGCGGGCGAGTGCGATCTCGTGGTGAAGGGTCTGCACAGCCATGAAGTGGAGGGCTTCCTTTACGTCGGCTCAGGCCTGTTCGTCGGCAACCGGCTCTGCGACCCGCCGATCACCGGGGCCGCGCTGCGGCACCGGGCTTCGCGCAAGGGCGGCGAGCTGACCTACACGTGCGCCCCGCCGGGCTCCGGCGAGCGCATCGGCCTCGATCGCGACGGCGACGGCTTCCGCGACGGCGACGAGGCGGACGAGGGCAGTGACCCGGCAGACCCGTCGAGCACGCCCTGACGGGCCCAGGCGCGTCGCGCGCGGAGCGCGGCGCGCCTGCGCTATCCTGCGGGCCGGAGCCGGAAGGCGCCGCACTCCGGGTGCTCGATGCGCCCGGCGAAGAGCGAGCCGTCGAGCGCGAGGTCGCCCTTCATGCTCACGGTGACGTAGTTGGGAGGGCGCTCGAGCCAGGCGCCGGGCGAGAACGCCGCGGTGCGCGTCTCGGGGTCGTAGCGGCCGCTCATGAGGTACTTTCCCGATGTGCCGGATGCGGCATGATGGAAGTCGAACACGGCCTTGATCCGGTCGCCCTGGACCCGGAGGATCCGGAACGTCATTGCTGTCGTGCCTTGCGGGCAGTCGTAATCGCCGATCCCGGTGCGCGTCCGCTCGAACGGGCTCTCGCCGCGGGGCTCGTCCGGCACCCAGCCGTCGGCGGCCACCGCCGCCGCCGGGGGCGGCTCGTGGATGACGATATAGACCGTCTCGGCGGGAGGCGGCGGCTCCGGCGCGCGCGGGTCGCCCAGGGTAGGGGCGGGGCCGCAGGCGGCGAGCAGGAGGGCAGCGCAGGGGGCGCGGCGCAGGGCAGAGCGCCGTGGAGGGGCGGAGGCGTTCGCGGTACCCATGGGCGGGAGGGTACCACAGGGACGCGCGGGGCTCGCGCGCAGACTGGACGAGGATGAGGCGTCCGGTGCTCGGATCGGCACGGGCCGGCGCCCTGTGGATGGCGAACAGGTAAGCGGGGAAGGAGACCAGGGGTTTGTCTCGCCCGGGACGAACGTGTTCTATCCGTCGCGGCACTTGCCGCCTGCGAAGTGCGAGCGTTCGTGGATTTCGTTGTCTCTTCCGTCGTGACCTGACCGGGAGCGACGGGCGGCCTGACTGTGATGAACGTCGGCCCGCACTTGTGCGCGCCGACGGTTTGTTGACCGCCAAAACAGTGCGGCCCGCGGGTGTTGGTAGCACCCCGGGCCGCGTGGCCGAACCCCGAGTCACCGAGGTCCGACATGCTGACCGTAGTTCGCCCGCCGTCCGCGGGCCAAGGGAGCGGCGCGCCCGCGCGCCGCCGCTCGCTCGCTTGCCTCCTCCTTAATAGAGCCTGAGATCGGCCGGCCGCGCACGCTGGCCGGCGTCGCCAGCGGATCGCCCGCCTGGCGTGCTCCCGTGGCGCGCCTGCGCCGCGCACCCGTGGCGCGCCTGCGCCGCGCTCCCGTCGCCGCAACCTACGGGAGGAGCGGGTGAAGCGCCCGCGGAAGGGGGCTCACCGCCCGCCTGCCGCGCGACATCCCAGGAAGCGCCCGCCGATCGAGGCGATCCTTGCGGAGCGCTCGGTCATCCTCGCGGTGCTCATCGCCAGCGGCGTCCCGGCGCGTGATCGCGAAGATGTAGCCCAGGGAATCCTGCTGAACGCCTGGCGCTCCGTGCGTCGCGGCATGTACCGGCCCGATCCCAAGGTCGAGCCGCGCGCGGCGCTGCGCGCCTGGCTCTACGGCGTCAGCTGGCGCAAGACCGGGCACTACCTCGGCAGCGCGTGGGTGCGGCGGGCGGTTCTTCATGCGCAACCCCTCGGCCGGCTCCGCGAGCCCATCGGCCCCGACCTCGAAGCGCAGGTCGACGAGCGCGAGGTGCTGCGGGCTCTGGCCGAACTACCGGCCTGGCAGGCAGAGGCGCTGCTCTCCGTGGACGACCCGGAGTCGCTCGCCGCGTACGCCAAGCGGCGCGGCATGAGCCGAGGGACCGCGGCGAGCCGGCTCCGCATCGCCCGCAAAGCGCTCGCCCTGAAGCTCCGGAGGTGGCGGCGATGAACGACCGAGAGACGCGCCGCGTGCTGACCCTGGAGGATCTCACCTACATCGCGGAGCGGGCGCGCGCCCTGGAGTCCTACGCCGTCGCGTCCTGGGACCGCGAGCGGCTCTGGGCCGCTGTGCTCGACGCCCAGATGGAGGCGAGGACCCGCGTCGAGCGCGAGGCCGTAGCCGAGGCGCGCGGCGCGTTGCAGATCCTCGACGCCATCGAGCGGCACTTCGTGCGGAAGGGGGCGCGATGAACTTCAACATCCGTGATCCGAAGCACCGGCACAGCCTCACCTTCCCCGGCAAGCCGGTTACCCGCAGCGTCTCGCCCGACGACATCGAGCGCTATCTCAAGGACCGCGGCTACCTGCCGGCCCTGTCCGTCGAGCACGGCTGGCCCAGGGGCATCGCCTACATGTGGTGGCCGCCGAGGTGGCCGGACCCGCGCACCCCGCCGATCCACATCCGGCCCCGCCATGTGCCCGGGCCGCGGCTGTGCTCGCAGCCGCTGGAATCGGTCATCGAGATCATCGCCCACAACGAGGACCGCACCCCGGGCGAGGTGCTGCGTGAGATCGCCGTGATGGCGCTGATGGCCGGGGGCGAGTAGGTCGGCCGTTTCCCTCCATCCCCAGATATACCTCCCCCGGCGAAGTGCTCGACACACCGCGACGGGCCAGGGCATGAAGCGCTGGCTTCGGCTACGGAAGATGTGGCCGACTCTGCCGTTGACCAACCGGATGGAAACCTCGTCCATCACCAGTCCCACAGCCGGACTGGCCGACCTTCAGCCGGGCGCACCGCCGCGGGTTCCTTGCCCCCGAACGACCGGAGGAACTGAGCCGGCCAGCGCCTCGGGTAGCGGAGCGCATTCGCTCCCTCATCGGCGTCGGCGCGGCATCGACCCGATCGCCTGGCGACGCGGTGAGAACAACTTCAGTGACTTCTAGATGTAGGTCCGATAGCATCCGCGGTGGATGGCACCGCTCGACCTATTCGCAATGGCTACGGCCAACGAAGCCGCACTACTGGACAGGCTCGAAACTCGTCGCACTGCCATGGTCGGCCACAACGTCGCTCAACTAAATCTATTCTGCCAGAGCATAAGAGAGCATAGCGGCATCTCGATAAACATGAAGCCGCACAAGCTCATCGTGTTCTTGCGTCGCGGACGATACCTCAGCATATACGAAATCGCCAATGACCTCGCAGCTACTTCTGGACGCAGTGCAGAGGACGAACTTCGCGCGATGCAGGACAAGTATTATGATCGCCGGGTCTTCTTTGACAGATCCTTCGAAGACGGAGAACGATTCGGGTGCGGCTCTTCTGGAACGAGGGCGTTTTGCTCATTTCACCCGGCGCAGTTTGGGTCGAGGCGGCGGCAGCGGTGAGGGGACATCGCCTCCTGCATAACGTGCACGGTGCGTTCGGTCATGCTCCTGCTGCAGGTGGAACGCCCAGTAGGCTTCGAAGTCGCCGCTCGAGCGCAGCGAGCGGAGGCGCAGCACCGCCTCTGCGCCTTGGAGCGACCAGCGAGCCCCGGTGCGGTCCATGCGATCCTTGACGAGATGGCGGCATGCGCCCTCGATCACCCCCGTGGCGATGGGCAGCCCCGCTGCGAGCGCGCGATCGTAGTGCAAGAGCGTCCGATGCTTCACGAGGTAGCCGATGCAGGTATCGAGCGTCACCGCTGTCCCCATGTCCACCACGCGGCTGCTGGCATGGCGCCGGATGGTGCTGGCAATGGCTCCGGCCGTGCGCCCCGCGAGCAGCTCGTGCAGCCGGCACGTCACCCACTGCTCGACCTCCTTGGTCCCGTCGGCGAAGAAGCAGTGCGCGGCCTTCCAGAGATATTCAAGCACGTGGATGATATCGAGGACTATTGTGATCTCGACGCATGCCTTCTTCGCGGCGCGCTTGACCAGGGTGATCTGGTCCTTGTTGCCGTCGACCAGCACCACCCACCGCCGAAGGCGTTCCGGATCGCGACGCAGGCCTTCAGCAAACGCCGCCGAGATCACCTCTCGCGATGACTTCTCCACGCTCGCCCAGACCCGTTTGTTCACCGGCCGCGGCCGTTGCGCGGCGACGTCATGCACAGGGCGCAAGTCGTTCACGATGTCGTCAGGCGTGCGGACCCAGGGGTCTATCGTGTAGAGGGTGGCGACCTCGGCCATTCGCTTCCGGTTGCGCTTCTCGCCCTTGGCGAGGCGCTTCGTGAGCTTGTGTTTCCCCGCTTCCGCAGCCTTCCGCGTCGCAGGTCGGAGGTCTTCGCGCCGCATCGCGATCCCCTTGCCGTCGAAGCTGAGTACCAGCAGCGCCTGAGTGTCCTCGACTTCGACGGCGCGGGTGGAGTAGAACGCATCGAAGTCCTGCGCGGCGCGCTCCGCGAGCTCCTCCACCTGGCGCTTCGGCACCGCGGCGCCGGTCGATTTTCTCAATCCCTCAACGACCTCATCGAACGAGCTGCGGGCGGCGCTCTCGGCGACGTAGCGACGGACGCTGTGCGAGTAGAGCTCGTCCGGGAGGCTCAGCGCCGCATCCATCGGATGAAGACCGGGGACGCCCGGCGCCTGATAGGCCGCGCGTGGCACATCGACCTCTCCGACGACCGACATGAGCGCTCTGCTGCTGAGACGTCGATGCTTGCGCTGAACGCCGTCCGCGCCCTTGACCTCCACGGGCCTTTCGCGCTCGGCCCGAAGCTCGAGGTGGGCCTGGAGGAGCCGCCGCTGGTACTCGCGCCCCTCGTCGACGACGAACCCCTCCAGCTCGGCATGCGTGCTCTCCATCGACTCGGATGACCGAAGATGCTTCTCCATGGCTTCTGCCTGCTCCCGGGCGCTCTCGAAAGGGTCCTGACCTGCTGCAACGGCGTACGCGGCGCTCACGACCAAGTCCTCCTGCCGGTCCAACCTGCCTGTCGGGACCGGCCTCTTGCAGAGGCCATGGATACGTCAGATTCGTGGAATTTCAACGCGTTGCATTTTCGCGCCCGGAATTATCACCTGTGGCGAAGTATACGATCGTCAATCCGTCGAATGTGGCCTCGCCCGCGCCCGGATTCTTTCACCTCTCGCGGCCGAACCTGGGCTGCGGCTTCGCGCTTGGGCCGGCGGATAAGTGCACGGCATCAACGTCGCAGGGGGGCCAAGTCCACCGGCTACGTCGACGGGCGTCTGCGTCGATGTGATAGGGGCGCGGTCCCAGGGACCGCGCCTTCGGCGCAACACCATGAAAGCGCACGGACTTTTGTCGTCGCCAAGGATCTACACCCGAACGATTCCTCTATGGTGCCCTGAACATCGGCGGTGCAGGCGCATCAGAGTATGGTCTATTCTGCGTTTTTCTAAACGAAGATGGAATCCGCGCCATCCGAAGCGCATTTGTACCTGGCAACAGCCTCGAACGATACGTAAATGACACGCCCACCCTCACGCTAGACGAAGGCGCTCTCCGGCAGGAGGTAGCGACTCCCGATCAGCGACATTGCCTCGCCGCGCTTAAGCATGCGGACGAACTCATCTCGACAGCAGCGCCGGACTGGGCCACGATGCTCTGCTCCCGGGAGCAGTTTGTGGAGGCGATTTTCGTCGGAAACGTCTCGCCAAGTAGCGTGGCGGAGCTAAGGATAAAGCAGGAGGAGCTGCTCCGCTTATCAGACCTCGCATTTGATGATATGATGGGAACGTTGGCGCCCAGCGATCGAGTCGAACTCGATCAATTTCGCGAATCCATGGAACTGTTAGAAAGCATGGAGTTCGCTCGGCGGATCAGGGAGGTGTAAGGTGATCTCTGTACTGGCGCTGGATCGAAACGACGGTTGGGTATTCGCGAGAGAAGGTGAAAGAATTCTGCTTCTTCGTCCACCATACCGTCTTTCCGACGCAATAACTGTGTCCGAGGTGGTCGTGCAACGCGCCGTAACGCAATATGCCTACGTGGCCTGTAATCGCGACTTTCCGGCGTGGACTGACGTCGTTGCGTTTGCTCGAGAAGAAGTTGCTCAGAGCCGCAAAGCTGAGGGACGTACGCTTCCCGAAGAAGGCGTCGGAAGAGCACTGCTGCGAAACGCACCGGCCAGTACAATCGAGCGCTTTCTGGAACGCATCCGGTCGGAGCTGTTGCCGCGATCAGAGTTCAACGCGGCGGAGAGAATTCTTGCAGCGCTTCAGATTGAGTCTCTTCGATTGCGTGAGTCGCCAGAGCTCAGTCGCCGTGTAGCGGAACTACTCGCCGATGTCCTAAAACGGCGAGAAGAGAGAATTGCGCGACTCATTCGTAAAGAAGAGACCTTCCCTCGTCTCGCGAGGCGTGGCCGTCTCGACATAAGCATGCAATATGGACAGCAGGTAGCACGCGCAGGGTCCATGTTCGCTCGATAGTAAGGAACACGCGCATGCACACCATCACGTTTTATTCTTACAAGGGTGGAGTTGGGCGCTCGCTTGTCGTCGCAAACGTCGCCAATTATCTGGCCCGCATGGGCAGAACAGTATTTCTTCTCGATTTTGATCTAGAGGCGCCTGGACTTCACTACAAATTCGGTCTGGAGCATGGAGGTGCGCTCAAGGTAAAGCAGGGACTCGTCGACATCCTATACCAGTTCTCAACGAATCGCAGCCTGCCAGAGACGCTAAGCGAGTATGTTATTGATATAGAATCAAACTTCTCAAGCTCGGGGAAGATTCACCTGATCTCGGCTGGTAATGCACCATCTCCGGACTATTGGAAGAAGTTGTCGAAGGTGGATTGGCATGCACTTTTTTATTCCGAAGCAGCGTATGGAATTCCACTCTTTCTTGAACTCAAGGCGTTCATCGAGGAGGCATACGACCCGGACGTAGTATTGATCGATGCCAGAACAGGAATCACAGAGATGGGCGGCGTCGCCACGACGGTGCTTTCAAACCAAGTGGTATGTCTTATGCTACCAACGAGCGAACACCTTGAGGGTACGAGGGGTGTTATGCATGCCATACGCAATGCGCCGCGGATCGAGGGCGGTTCCGAGCTCGAGATAGTTGCCGTGCTGTCGCGCTTACCGCAAAAGAAGGATGCAGACGAGACAGTCGACGTCGCCAAAGTCAAGAATTTCTTAAACGAGCCAATTGACGCGCTAGGATCACGTTTGAGCATTGCAGACATTCTGGTCCTGCATCGGGATCCAAAGCTGGAAGAGCGCGAGCATATTCTCATTGGCAGCAATCGAAGACTCAACGATTCACCACTTCTGCGCGACTACGTTCGACTGTGTGTAAAACTGATTCCAGACAGTGAGATCGAGAATTCCATCGGACGGGTCATTGAGGTGATCCAAAAACGGACATTCCACGAGCCGGACGAAGCTGAGAAGGCTATAGAGGATTTGTGCACATATAATCCCCACCCGGAGGCGTACAGGGCTCTACTGGACATGTATCGGCTTCGACGCAGGAACTTCTCGAAGCGGCTGGAGGCGGCGCACGCCCTCTGGAACCTCACCGGCGATGCGCGCGATAAGCGTCTCTGGGAGGCGATCCAGGACTACAGATTCGACAGAGAGAAATCACTCGACGAGGATTTACTCAACCTTATTGAGTTGATATGGCGATCCCATGGATCTAAAGATCCAAAATTTGGAATGGCGATCGTTCATAGCTATGAGGCAGCAGGGCTCTATGCACAAGCGCTAGGCGTGCTCGATACACTCGTCTCTATCCATGAACCCACGCCCGACGCAGTCGTCAAGTTTATCAATCTGCTCCTCCAAGAAGGCCAAAGGAGCCGTGCCGAAGAGCAGATTGAGCGATTCAAGGCACACATGTCCACTTCCCCTCGATTCCTCGAGACTTGGACAGAGACAGTGCTTGCTAGTGAATCGACCAACAAGATCGCTGCGTTGGTCGCCGATCCACTATTCAAGCTGGACGTGCTTGCGCAACACAGGCCCGTACTGGCGGCACGCGTGCGAGTTTTCACAGGGGAATACGAAAGCGCCAACGAGACATTTGCCTCGACAAGAATAGTATCAGGGCTATCGAGGAAGGAGGTAGTACAACTCGGAGCACTCGCGCGAGACCTCAACAAACTCGATACGTTCGAAACCAGACTGTCGAAGGCGTCGACGCCTGCCGCAACAAAAGATATATTACAGTCGATCCGGGAGATCCCGCCGCTGCCAGTACCGGATGACTTTGGTACTGGATACGGCGGCAACGATGATGATGATATTCCGTTTTGACTGGCAACACCCTGCTCCGGATGAAGAGCCCGCACCGCGCCACCCCGCTCCGGCTCGACGCCTCGCCCGCCGCCGCCCTCGACCCCGTGCCCCGTGCCCCGCTCCTCGACCCCGGCGAGCGCGCCGCCGCGAACCCGCACCCGTTCGCAGCGCGCCGCCGCCCCCACGGGCGCCGAGCTCGCCGCGCGCTCGTCGGTGGGTGGCGAGCCCGTCGAGCCGCCGCCGCGCACTGCGAGCTCGCCGCCGAGGCGCACCTGGTCGAGGCAGAGCACGCCAGGCCCACCACGCGCCCGCGAGCGCGCGCCGCAGGGCTCTTGTGCTCGCGGTCCGGCCGAGCACCGCGAGCGCGCTCCGCGTCCGCCGCGCCCTCGAGAGCCCGCTCCGCGCCACCCCGCTCCGGCTCCAGGCCTCGACAGCCATCGTTTCCTGGACGAGGCCGGGATCTGTTGCGAAGGAGAGGGTTCGGTGGTGGAGTGCCCCCGTGGACCACGACTCCGTGCTTGCGCTGTTTGACCAGCAGATCAGACAGGGGCGCTCGGGCGAGCTGGCGACTGGACGATCCGGCTTCGCCCGCCACGCCGTACGGGCGGATGGCTCGGACGGGAGCTGGGCGACCATCGTCTGGTCCGACCTCGACGAGTCGACCGTGGACCTCGCGATCGCCGAGCAGATCGCGCGCTTCGCACCGCTCGGGCGTGCCTTCGAGTGGAAGCTTTACACCCACGATCGGCCGGCAGACCTGGGGCAGCGGCTGGTCGCTGCCGGTTTCCGTCCGGAGCCGGAGGAGGCACTGCTCGTCGCCGATACCGCCGAGCTGCCCACCGAGGTCGTGTTGCCCGAAGGCGTGCGGCTGCTTCCCGTGACCGATGCCGAGGGCGTGCGGCTGGTCGTCCGGGCGCACGAGGCGGCCTTCGGTACGGATCACGCTTCGCTGGAGCGCAGGCTGGTGACCCAGCTGGCAGAGGAGCCCGAGGCGATGGCCGCCGTCGTCGCAATGGCCGGCGACGTCCCCATCTGCGCTGGCAGGGTCGAATTCCACCGAGGGACGCAGTTCGCCAGCCTCTGGGGCGGTGGGACCGCGCCTGCGTGGCGTGGTCGCGGCGTTTACAGGGCGCTTGTCGCGTACAGGACCCGTCTCGCGGCCGAGCGCGGTTATCGTCACCTCCAGGTCGATGCTCGGCCCGACAGTCAGCCGATCCTGTCACGGCTCGGCTTTGTCCGACTCGGCACGACCGTCCCGTACATTTATGAGCGGTAGGCGGCGGGCAGCGAGGTGCGGAGGGGGTGGAATCACGGCCTCGAACACCGACGCCGGCTCACTGCTCCCTCGTGATCCAGGCGATCGGTAACGGCGACTTCTGGTCGCGGCATGAAGAGCTCGGCGGGCCGGCGCTGTGTCGCGCTGCTCGCCCGGTTCGAGCGGCGCCAGAGCGCCGGCGGCTGAGGCGACGGGTCCGGCGCCTGCGCGGACTGGGGTGATCGCTGATGTGCTGACGCCGCGCGCCCGTCGCGCCCGCCGCGCCCGTCGCGCCCGCTCAGCGCCCTTTCAGCGGCGGCGCCCGGAGCGGGACGCTGGGGCTCTCGAAGGCGCGCGCGGCGCGCAGCACCAGCGCCTCCTCGAAGTGGCGCCCGACGATCTGGAGCCCGAGCGGCAGGCCGGCGCTTGTCACGCCCATGGGCACGCTGATGGCCGGCTGGCGCGTCAGGCTGAAGGGGCCGGCGAAGGACGCGGGAGACGGGCCGCCGCCCTCGATGGGGGGAGCCGCCCCGGCCGAGGTGGGCGTCACCAGCAGGTCGAAGCGGCGGTGGAACGCGGCCATGGCAAGGGCCAGCTCCGCGCGTCGCCGCTCGGCCTCGAGGTACGCCACCGCGCCGAGCGCCTCCCCTTCGGCGGCTGCGCTCCGCACCGCGGGATCGAGCAGGGCGCGCTGCTCCGGTCCGAGCTCCCGCACGGTGTGCGCGGCGCGGGCGGCGAACAGCGTCCGCAGCACGCCCCCTGGGTCCGCGAACGGGGGATCCACCTCCTCCACCTCGGCGCCGAGCTCGTGCAGGGTCGCCGCCGCCGCGGCGAAGCGGGCCCGCGTCTCGCTGGCCGGCTCGATGGTGCCGAGCGTGGCGCTCACGCCGATGCGCACGCGGCGCAGCGCGCCCGCGAAGGGCGCGTCGTCGATCGCGTCCACCACGTCCCCGGGCGCCGGCGGGGCCCGGAACGGGTCGCGGTCGTCGGGACCGGAGAGGACCGCGAGGAGCAGCGCCGCGTCGCCGACCGTGCGCGCGATCGGCCCCACGTGCGGGGGCACGCCGACCACGCTCGCCGGGTGGGCCGGCACGCGGCCGAAGGTCGGCTTGAGCCCCACCACCCCGGAGAACGCGCTGGGGACGCGGATCGAGCCGCCGCCGTCGGTCCCCACCGCGATCGGGCCGAACCCCGCCGCCACCGCGGTGACGGCCCCGGCGCTGCTGCCTCCCGGCGTGTGCCGGGGGTCCCACGCGTTGCGGGTGATCCCGGTCAGCGGGCTGTCGCCGGAGCCCTTCAGGCCGAACTCCGAGGTCGTCGTCTTCCCGAAGAGCACCGCCCCGTGCTCCCGCAGGCGCGCGACCGCGGGCGCGTCCTCGGTCCAGGGGCCGCTCGCGTCCACGGTGCGCGAGCCGCGCCGGGTCGGCCAGCCGCGCGTGAGCAAGAGGTCCTTCACCGAGACGGGCACCCCGTCGAGCCGCCCCGCCGGCGCGCCGTGGACCCACCGCGCCTCGGACGCGCGCGCCGCGTCGAGGGCGCGCTCCTCGTCGAGCAGCACGAACGCGTTGAGCGGCGCGCCGTGGCGCTCCACCTGGGCAAGGACGGCCCGCATCACCTCGACGGGCGAGGCGCTCCGGGCTCGGTAGAGGGCGAGGAGTTCGAGGGCGGTCGCCTGCACCAGCGAGGAGGTCATGATTCGTCCATTATAACGGATGATTTGTCCGTTTCAACAGACGTGACGCCCGCGCACCTGCTGGTCCTCAAACCTGAATACATCAAGTAGCCGAAACATCCTTCGAGCCACAGCTTGAGCCCCCCAACTTTCTCCCCCTCTCCCCGTCTCCGCACTCTCCCCCTCTCCGCCCAGCGCCGCCCTCATCCTCCCGAGATCAGCGCCCGCAGCGCCTCCGCCTCCCGCTTCGCCCGCGCCACGATCGGCATCAGCCCCACGAGGCACCCCACCGGCACCTCCCGCGCCAGGATCACCCCGTTCTGGCTCCGGAACACGCGCACCCCGCGCGCCCTCAGCCGCGCGGGGCTGATCTCGAGCATCACGGCGACGTTCGCGCGCTTGCCCACCGCGCTGCCCGGCGCGTCGGTGCAGTGGACGTGCGTGCGCGCCGCCGGCCGGATCCCCTCGCGCGCGATGCTCCGGACCGCGTCCACGCTGGTGCCGTGCCAGATCGACGCGTCGCCGTGGACCTCCTCCCACGACGCCTCCAGGCCGGCGAGCGTCACCGGCATCCCGTCGCGCGAGTGCCCTTGCGAGGCGCGCACCCGCTCGCCCCGGATCTCGAGGCGGTTCTTCGTGTTGTTCTCCACCGCCTCGTCGAGCTGCGAGCGCCCTATCCCGAGCGCCCTCAGCACGTCGTCAACGGCCACCCAGCCCGCCTCGTCCATGGCGATGCCCAGCGAGGGCGCGCCGTGGCGGAGCAGCCAGGAGAGCTTCTTGCTCGTGTCGGTCAATCGATCGCGGCCCATCGTCAAGCTCCATCCTTTGCAGTGCACCCGGAGCCGCGACCCGCGCACCGCGCGCGTGCCGCTCGACCCGCGCGGGCGGGCTCCGGGAGAGATCCTGATCGGTGCAGGAATCGGAACATCGGACGGAAGGAAGAATAGACACCCCGCTATCCTCCGGAAGCAGTATTTCTGGATGCGCTATCGCGTTTCGCGATAGCGTCCCGGCATGCTCAACCTCGACTGGCTCGGCGCCTTCGTGGTCTTCACCGAGCACCTCAACTTCACCCGCGCGGCGCGGGCGCTCCACCTCTCGCAGCCGGCGCTCCACGCCCAGATCGGCAAGCTCGGCGAGGCGCTCGGCGTCACGCTCTACCAGCGGCGCGGGCAGCGGCTGGAGCTCACGGCCGACGGCAAGCGCGTCGCCGCCTTCGGGCGCGAGGTCGGCGAGCGGACGCGGTCGTTCCTCGGCGTCCTTCGCGACGGCGAGAGCCGGGAGCCGGTGGTGCTCTGCGCCGGCGAGGGCTCGTACCTGTACCTGCTCGGCGAGGGGATCCGCGCCTTCACCGCGCGCGCCGTCGCCCCGCTCCGCCTGCTCACGCGCGACCGCGAGGCCACGCTCGACGCCGTCGTGACGGGCGAGGCGCACCTCGGCGTCGCGCCGCTCGAGGGCGCGCCGGACGGGCTCGCCGCCGACCGCCTCACCGAGGTCGAGCTGGTCCTGGTCGTCCCCGAGGCGCACCCGCTCGCCCGCAAACGCCGCATCCTGCTGCGCGATCTCGAGGGGGCGCGGCTCGTCGTCCCCGGGCCCTCGCGGCCTCACCGGGCATTGCTCGCGCAGGCGCTGCTCTCGGCGGGCGTCCGCTGGGAGCCGGCGGTCGAGGCGAACGGCTGGGAGCTGATGCTCCACTTCGTCCGGCTCGGCGTCGGCATCGCCGTGGTCAACGCCTGCTGCCGCCTCCCGCGCGGCCTCGTCGCGCGCCCGTTGCCCGAGCTGCCGCGCAAGGTCTTCTATGTCGTCCGCCGGCGCGGGGTCGAGCTCCAGGGCGCGCCGGCGGAGCTCCATGATACGCTGCTCGCGCACGGGTCGGCGTGGCAGCGCAAACACGCGCTCGGCGTGACGTCGAGCACGCCGGCGCGCCGGCGCTGAGCGTTCTATAGCCGACCTCCGGGGCTCAGGCCGCCTTCCTGGACTTCGACTTGCCCTGCTTCGCCTTCTTGCCGCCCATCTCGTCCGGGCGCCTCACCAGCTTGGAGAAGTTGCTCGGCTCCCCGTCCGCCGTCTCCTCCTGGTACACGAGGGCGAGGTTCGCCTCCTCGAACTTGGCGAAGAAGTCCTCCCACGAGATCTCCTCGAGGGAGCCCTCCCCGCTGTAGCCGGGAAAATCGATGCGGAGGATGCCAGGCTCCCCGTCCTTCTCGGTGCTCTTCACCGTCGCCGGGCGGCCTCCGCGCGATTCGGCCCACTGGCGGATCTCGTCGTGATCGATGGTCGTCTTCGATGAGCTGGCCGGCATGATCGTCCCTCCCGTGCTCGTACGTTGATTCTCGCGAGGAATGGCAATCTGCGTGCCAGAGGGTCAGGCGATGATCCGGACAGGCGATGACGAGCTCGGCCGTGAGCGCGTTTGACGGCGGACGAGCGGGCAGGGTGATGGCTCGACCGGCCGGAGGGCGGCGCCGCGCCGCTCGGGGATACCGCGTCACGCTCTGGATACCGCGTCGCTCTCTCTGGAGGAGGGCGTCGTCCCGTGTCCGCCGTCCAACCTCCTCCTCCTCTTCCGTCGAACCTTTCGTGGAACCGCCAGGCCCGTTGACGTCACGGGCTCCACCCCTAGCTTCCGCGAAGACGTACCGTTCGGCGACGACAGCGTGGAGGAGGAGGGGCCCGCGAGGACGAAAATGATTCATGAAGTCCGGGAGCGGCTCGCACAAGGGGGCTGGCGATCCGTCTCCGTCCGAACGTTGGTTCTCATCGGCGGATGGTGGGCGCTGACCGAGGGGGATCGCGCCGGGCTTGCCTTTGGCGTGCCAATGGTTCTTCTCGCCCTCTTCACGAGCGTGTGTTTGCCGTCGCCCCGCGCGCCTCGGTGGAGCCCGCTCGGCCTGCTGCGGTTCATGCGGTTCTTCCTCGCCGGCTCGCTTCGTGGCGGCCTCGATGTCGCCCACCGCGCGCTCGCGCCGCGGCTCCCCATCTCGCCGGTGATCATCCGGTTTGCGCCTCGCCTGCCCGCGGGTCCAGGCCGGCACCTCTTCATCGGAGCGATGAACGTGATGCCCGGGACGTTGAGCGTGGATATCGAGGTCGATCATCTCGATATTCATGTCCTGGTCGACGGCGGTGATGAGCTTGTCCGGCAGCTGCGAGCGCTGGAGGAGCATATTGCCCGCGCGCTGGGCGAGCGCCTGGAGTGTTCCCGTGCATGACGTGAGGACCGGCGTCGCCGTCTTTCTCTTGCTGAACGTCCTCGCCGGCGTCGTGAGGATCGCGCGGGGCCCCACGCTCGCCGATCGCATCCTTGTCGCGCAGCTCTTCGGCACGACCGGCGTGGCCGTGCTCCTGCTCGCCGCGGCGGATCAGGGGATGCCGGCGCTGCGCAACGTGGCCCTGGTCTTCGCCCTCCTCGCGCCGATCACGGTCGTGGCGTTCGTCAATCACGCCTTCGGGCGGTGGACAGGGGGCGGCTGATGAGGAGCGTGGACGTCGCTTCCGGTGTGCTCTTCGTGGTGGGCGCGTTCTTCTTCTTCGCGGGAACGGTGGGGCTCCTGCGGTTTCCGGATGTCTACACGCGGCTGCACGCGCTGACGAAAGCGGACAACCTCGGCCTGGGCTTCGTCGCGGCGGGCCTCGCGCTGGAGGCCGGCGAGCTCTCGGTGGCGCTCAAGCTCGGGTTCATCTGGGCTCTCGTGCTGCTCTCCAGCGGCATCTCCTGTCAGCTGGTCGCGCGGGCCGCGTTGCGTGGCGGACTCCGACCCTGGAGGCGACCATGAGCGGGGTCGACTGGGCGATGGACGGAGCTCTCGCCTGCGCCCTCCCCCTCCTCGCGTGGCGAGTCCTCGTGACCGATGACCCGCCGAAGGCCGTTGTGCTCTTCATCGCCTTCGGCCTCCTCTCCGCGGTGGGCTGGGCTCGCCTCGGCGCCCCGGACGTCGCCCTCGTCGAAGCGGCGGTCGGCACTGGCTTCACGGGCGCCCTGCTCATGAGCGCGCTCGGGTGGCTCGACCCGGCGCGGCGGGCTCCACCGCCGCCTTCCCGGTACCAGCGAGCCTCGCTCTCGCTGCTGCTCGCCGGGCTCGCCCTCCTCCTCGGCGCGGTCGTGTTCTCCTTGCCAGACCCGAGCCGTGGCCTGCGCGACGAAGTGCTCGCCAATCTCGCGCCGACCGGGGTGTCCTATCCCGTCACCGCGGTCCTCCTCGGCTTCCGTGGTTATGACACTCTCCTGGAGATCATCGTCCTGCTCACAGCGGCGATCGGGGTGCAGTCGCAGGTTCGGCCGGAGGACGCGCTCGGCGACGCTACCCGGGCAGGGCCCTTGCTCCCCGTGCTGATCCGCATGCTCATCCCGGGCATCGTCCTGGTTGCCGGCTACCTGCTCTGGAGCGGCGCGCACGCGCCTGGCGGGGCGTTTCAGGCGGGGGCGATCCTCGGCGGGGGCGCGATTCTCCTGCTGCTCGCGGGGACGGGTCCACCACTCCGCATGTCTTCGACCGTCGTGCGAGCCGCCTTGCTCGTCGGCCCGGCGGTCTTCCTCGCGGCCGCCGGGGCGCCGCTCTTCGCCGGTAAGCATGTGCTGGAGTACCCGCCCGAATGGGCCGGGGCGCTGATTCTTTGCATCGAATCGGCCCTGACGATCTCGATCGCCATGGTCCTGGCGATGTTCTTCCCGCCGACGAGGCACCCGGATCGAGCGGGGGTGCGGGCCCGCGAGGAGGACAGGGCGTGAGCCAGTGGACCCTCTATGCCCTCTCAGGCGTCGTCGTGCTGGCCGTGGCGCTGTACGGGCTCTTCTCCTCCGAAGACCTCGTCAGGAAGGTCATCGCCGCCAACCTCGTCGGGAGCGGCGTGTTCCTGTTCCTCGTGGCGCTGGCGCGGCGGGCTTCCGGCGGCATCCCCGATCCCGTGCCCCACACGCTCGTCCTGACCGGGATCGTGGTGTCCGTGAGCGCGACGGCCTTGGCTCTGGCCCTGGCGAGGCGCCTCGGCGGCGCGGCGGATGACACACGGCCATCCGGATCCATCGAGAGAGAAGCGGATGAGCCATGAGCGCCGCGCTCGCCTGGGCGATCCTCGTCCCCCTGATCGGCGCTGTGCTGTGCTTGCTCTCGGGTCCGCGCGGCGAACGATGGATAGCCGGCGCCGCGATCCCGGGGACCCTGGGCCCCGTCTGCGCGGTCGCAGGGGCCGTCGGCACGAGCGGAACGCTTCGCCACGCTGCAGGCGGCTGGGGCGCATCGCTCGGCATCGACCTGCGTGCCGACGGCCTGGCGGCGGTGATGCTGCTTGCCGTCGGCGTCGTCGGCGCTCTGACCTGCGCGCAGGCCATCAGGGATCAGCGAGCCAGCCCTCGCCCGGGAGGTGGGGTCTTTTCGCTCTGGCTCTCCGCGTGGGCGGCCCTCAACGCCCTCGTCGTGTCGGCCGACATCTTCAACCTGTACGTCACGCTCGAGCTGACGACGCTGACGGCGGTCGGGCTCATCACCCTCGGCGGCGACCGCGAGGCCCTCAAGGCGGGGTTACGCTACCTCCTGTTCGCGCTCCCGGGCTCGCTCGTTTACCTGCTCGGCGTCGCGATCCTCTACGGGATGTACGCCACGCTCGACCTGACCGCCCTCGGAGCGCGGCTCGCCCCGGACCCGACGACGTGGACCGCGCTCGCGCTGATGATGGCCGGGCTCTGCCTCAAGACCGCGCTCTTCCCGCTTCACGCGTGGCTCCCGCCAGCCTACGTGAGCGCGGGGTCGACCGTCAGCGCGTTCCTCGCCGCGCTCGTCGGAAAGGGCTCGTTCTACGTCCTCTTGAGGATCTGGCTTGAGGTCCTTCCAGCGGAGGCTGCGCCCCGGGCCGGGCAGGTCCTCGGGATGCTCGGCGCCGCGGGCGTCCTCTGGGGGTCGCTCCTCTCGTTGAGGCAGCGACGACTGAAGGCGCTCACCGCCTATTCGAGCGTGGCGCAGATCGGCTATCTCTTCCTGGTCTTTCCGCTCGGCGTCCCGAGCGCCTGGCCGAGCGCCGTGTACCTCGCGATCTCGCACGCCGCCGCCAAGGCTTCGATGTTCCTGGCAGCCGGCGCGATCCATCGCACGCTCGGCCACGACGAGCTCGATGGACTGCAAGGCCTGGCCCACCGCCTCCCGGTCACCTTCGTCTCCCTGGCGCTCGCGGGCATCAGCCTGATGGGAATGCCGCCCAGCGGTGGGTTCGTCGGGAAGTGGCTGCTCCTGCGTGCCGCCATCGATCGCGGTCAGTGGGGGTCGGCCGCCGTGATCCTGGCTGGCGGGCTGCTCGCCGCTGGCTACATGTTCCGGGTCCTGCGCAGCGCGTTCCTGCCGCTGCCGCGCGAGGCGCGCCTCCACCCGCTCCCGCGCGGGGCCGAGGTCGCGGCTCTTGCGCTTGCCCTGCTGGCGCTCCTGCTCGGCGTCGCGCCGAGGGTCCCGCTCGAGCTCCTGCGCGTGGGCCTGCCGTCATGAGCCTTCACGACTCCATTCCCCTCCTGGTCGTCCTGAGCTCTCTCGTGCCCGGGATCCTCATCTTCCTGCTGGCCGAGGAGCAGCGTACCACCCGGACGGCCCTGAACCTGGCCTCGGCGTTCGTGAAGCTCGCGCTCACGGGCATCCTGGTCTGGGGTGTCGGGCAGGGCCGACGCTACGAGACGCGCCTGCCGTTCCTCCCCGACGCGGACCTGCTCCTTCGTGCCAGCCCTTTCAGCATGCTCTTCGTCACGCTCTCGGCGGTCCTGTGGCTCGTCACGACCGTGTACGCGGTGGGCTACCTCGAGGGGTCGCCGCACCGCAGCCGCTTCTTCGGTTTTTTTTCGCTGAGCGTCTCCTCGACGATGGGCGTCGCGCTCGCCGGGAACCTCCTTACGTTCCTCGTCTTCTACGAGATGCTCACCCTCTCCACGTACCCGCTCGTCGTCCACCGCGGGACCAGGGAGGCGCTCCGTGCAGGCGATCTCTACCTTCGCTACACGTTCCTCGGCGGGGCGTTGCTCCTCGCGGGCGTGGCGTCCCTGTACGCGCTCGTGGGATCCCTGGAGTTCACCGAGGGGGGAGCGCTCCCCCAGCCCGTCGCGGAGCAACACAGGTCCGCGCTCATCGTCGTGTTCGTGCTCCTGATAGGAGGCCTGGGCGTGAAGGCCGCCCTCTTCCCGCTGCATGCCTGGCTGCCCGTGGCCATGGTCGCTCCTGCCCCGGTGAGCGCCCTTCTCCATGCGGTCGCCGTCGTCAAGGCCGGAGCGTTCGGGATCACGCGCGTTGTGTACGACGTGTACGGGGTCCGCCTCGCTCATGAGCTCGGCGTCACCGGACCTCTCGCGGTCCTCGCCGCGACGACGATCCTCTACGGCTCTCTCAAGGCCCTCACGCAGGATGACCTCAAGTCGCGGCTGGCCTATTCGACCGTCAGTCAGGTCTCCTACATCACGCTCGGCGTGGCGGCGGTCGGCACGCTGTCCACCATCGGTGGCATCGTTCATCTCGTCCACCAGGGGCTGATGAAGATCACGCTGTTCTTCTGCGCCGGGAACCTGGCCGAGGAGCTCGGGCTCCACAGGGTGAGCGAGCTGCGCGGCGTGGGCCGGCGAATGCCCTTGACGATGGGCGCGTTCACCCTGGCGGCGCTCGGGATGATCGGCGTGCCGCCGCTCGCCGGGTTCGTGACGAAGTGGTACCTCGGGGTGGGCGCGCTCGAGGCGAACCAGCCGTGGGTCCTCGGCGTCCTGATCGTCAGCAGCCTGCTGAACGCCGCCTACTTCCTGCCGATCCTCTACGATGCGTGGTTCGGGGAGCCGACGGCGACCTGGCCGGCGGCCTCGGGCCGCGCGGAGACGGGGCTGTTCCTGCTGTTGCCCCCGCTGGTCACGGCGGCGCTCTGCCTCGCGGTCGGGGTCTTCGCCGGCACGCCGCTGAGCCCCCTGGCATGGGCGAAGTTGATAGCCGCCCGGGAATTCCTGCCGTGACCCTCGTCGACCTCGCTGCCGGGGCGACGATCGCGGCGTTCGCGTTCCCCCTGCTCCTCGCGGCGGGGGTGCCGGTTCGCCCCGCCCGGCCCCTCGCGGCGGCGCTCGCCCCCTGGGCCGCCTTGCCGGCGCTGATCCTCGCCGTGGGTCTGCACGGTCGCGCGACCATCGACTGGAGCACGGTGCTCCTCGGGATGCGCTTCGGGTCTCAAGGCACGGTGACGCGGGGCTTTCTGCTCTTCACGGCGTGCCTGTGGCTCGTGTCCAGCCTCTTTGCGCGAGCCTACATGGCGGACGATCCGCGTCGCTCGCGCTTCTGGGTCTTCTTCCTCGCGACGTTGAGCGGGAACCTCGGGCTCGTGCTCGCCCAGGACGTGGCGAGCTTCTATCTCTTCTACGCGCTCATGACCTTCGCCGCGTACGGGCTCATCGTGCACGATGGAACCGACGCGGCGCGCCGCGCCGGTCGGGTCTACGTCGTGATGGCCCTCATCGGCGAGATGTCGCTCCTGGCGGCGTTTCTCCTCATCGTCGGCGCCGACATCAACGTTGGCCTGCAGGACGTCCCTCGCGTGGTCGCCGCCTCGGCGCGCCGGGAGCTCGTGGCCGCCCTGCTCCTCGTCGGGTTCGGGGTCAAGGCTGGAGCGCTTTTCCTGCACATGTGGCTGCCGCTCGCGCATCCGGCGGCGCCGGTTCCGGCGAGCGCGGTCCTGAGCGGGGCGATGATCAAGGCCGGCGTCCTCGGCTGGCTGCGGTTCCTGCCCCTCGGCGTCGTGGCGCTGCCCGTCCACGGATCCGTGTGCGTCGTCGCCGGGGTCGCGGCGGCTTTCTTCGGCGTCGCGATCGGGCTGACACAGCGCGAATCGAAGACGATCTTGGCCTACTCCAGCGTGAGTCAAATGGGCTTCGTGACGGCCGCGCTCGGCATCGGCCTCTCGAATCCAGGCGCCGCTGCCGCGGTGGGCACGGCGATCGTCTTCTACGCGATGCACCACGCACTGGCGAAGGGAGCGCTCTTCCTCGGCACCGGAGTCGCCAGGGCGACGGGCTCCGGCTGGCCGGGGCGCCTCGTGGCCCTGGGCCTGTTGTGGCCGGCCCTCGACCTCGCGGGGGCGCCGCTCTCCAGCGGGGCCCTCGCGAAGATCTCCCTCAAGGACGTGGTGGCACAGGCACCCTGGGGAACCACGTCACTGCCCTGGTTTCTCTCCTTCGCGGCCGTCGCCAGCACGCTTCTGATGGTTCACTTCCTGCGTCGTACGATCCCTCGCTCGGCGGACCGCCTCGTTCCCGGGGCGGGGCTGTGGGTCCCCTGGGCGTCGCTGATCCTGCTCGACCTCGTCCTGCTCGTGAGGCCGCCCGTTGCGACGGCGGATTTCGAAGTCTTCGTTGCCCCGGAAGAGCTCTGGTCGGCGGCCTGGCCGGTGCTCGTGGGGGTCGTGATCGCCGCTGTTGCCGGACGGCTGCAAGGCCGAGTACCACACGTCTGTGCGGAGGTCCCCTCTGGAGATCTGCTCTACCTTGTCGATGCCGTCCTGATGAAGCTTCAACGGGTCCTCCTTGCGGCCCGGGACGCGTGGGTCAGCATGGCGCTCCGGCCATGGCGCGCACGAGTCGTTCTCATCGAGCGGTCCTCGGAGCGCCTCCTGCTGGCAGCGGAGAGGGCCGAAGCGGCCCTCTCGGCGTTCGGAGCGATCGGTTTGTTGTTCCTCCTCCTCATGCTCCTCGTCATGGCCGCGCAGCTTTTCTAGAGCGGCTGCTCGGCCGCGTCGGGCACGGCGACCCGCATCAGGAGGCCAAGAGGCTCCTCCTCTGCTACCTAGAGTCGAGCGGCGCATCGCGCGCCGCCGAGGGCCGAGGAAGTGACCGCCTACCACCTGCTCCTCCGGGTCGCCGCGCTCGTCGCGGCCACGACCACCGCCACGGGCGCGGTCGCGCGCCCGCCCGTGCAGCAGGAGCACGTCCTGCCGGCGGCGCCCGCGCCCGAGCCCGCGGCCTGGCGCGCCCTCGTCGTGGGCGGCGGCCCGCGGCCCACGATGAACCAGGTGGCCATCGAGGCCCACGTCCGGTACTTCCAGTCGCTGCTCCCGCCCACGGTGAAGCGGCGCGTCCTCTTCGCCGACGGGCGCCGGGGCACGCGGAGCGTGCAGTTCCTCGACGGCCACCGCATGCGCTACCGCGCGCCCAGGCTCCCGCGCATCGACGGGGCGACGACCCGCCCGGGGTTCGACGCGATCTGGCGCCGGTTCGTCCGAGCGCGCCCGGCCGACCCGCTGCTCCTGTATTTCGCCGGCCACGGGAGCCCGGATCCGCGGCGCGACCTCGACAACAACGTGTTCGACCTCTGGGGCGGCGGGGCGCTGTCCGTGCGCGACCTCGCCGCCCGCATGGCGGAGCTGCCCGGCGACACGCCCGTCGTCCTCGTCATGGCCCAGTGCTTCTCCGGCGCCTTCGCGAACCTCCTCTTCGAGGGCGGCAGGCCCGACGGCGAGCTCGTCGAGCGCGACGTCGTGGGGTTCTTCGCGGCGACCCGGGACCGCCCCGCGTCCGGCTGCACGCCCGAGATCAACGAGGCGGATTACACCGACTTCAGCAGCTATTTCTTCGCCGCCCTCTCGGGCGTCGATCGCCTCGGGAAGCGCGTCCACGGCGCCGATTTCGACCAGAACCGGTTCGTGGGGATGAACGAGGCGTTCGCGTACGCCCTCCTCCACCAGGCGACGGGCGATGTGCCGGTCGCGACATCCGATGTGTTCCTGCGTCGCTTCGTGAACAAGCCCGATCACGAGACCATGGCGACGCCCTATTCCCGGGTCCTCTCGTGGTCGAGCCCGGCGGAGCGGGCCGCCCTCGAGGGCCTCTCGGACGCGCTCGGCCTCCGCGGCGAGCACCGGCTGCGGGCGGCGTACGACCGCGAGTTCGGGCCCGGCGCGGGCACGAGGGACGTGGAGGACGTGACGTCGGCGCACCGGCTGCGGTTCATCCGGCTCGCCAAGAGCGTGGTGCTGGCGAGGACGCTGCGGCAGAGCGCCGACCGCGCCCTGAGCGCGCGCTTCGAGCGGCTGCGCGCCGCCGAGGCGCGCAACCCGCTCGTCGAGGCCAGGGCGGCGCGCCAGGTGCGACAGGACCCCCGGCGGCGCGCCGCCCGGTGAGCCGGGGGCGGCCTCGCCCGCCTGCCCCGGGGGCTCCTGTCAGGGCGCGCGGGGCTCGTCCCGCAGCATCGCGATCATATCGGTCACGCCGGGGTCGATTCCCATCTGCGTGAGCAGGGTTGTCACCTGGCCACGGTGATGGGTCTGATGATTGAAGAAATGGCCCACGGCCCACCAGAGCGGATGGGCGTGGACCGTACCGCTCCGCGTGTAGCTCAGGTCGCCCGAGAGCGCCCGCTCGTCGATCTGGTGCACCCAGGCGAGGATGTCGGCGTCCGTCCTGGCGCGCTCGCGGGAGAGAGCGCCGAAGTCCGCGTAGAGCTCCTGCGACATCGCGGTGATCTCGATGGCCTTGCCGCTCGCGTCGCGCGAGGCGAACCGCCCCACGTCGCCGGTGAAGCGCCCCATCCACACGCGGTCGGCGAGCAGAAGATGGTTCAACGTGCCGTGAATCGATCGGAAGAAGGCCCCGCGATCGCGCTTGCGCTCGACGTCATCGAGCTTGTCGACAAGCCCAAAGAGCCTGTCGTTCATCCACAGGTTGTAGCGGGCCAACGCGCGGTACTGGTCGATCCAGGTCATGAGCGAACCCTCGTGCAAGAGCGGGCGCGCACCCTACCATGCCCGCCCCCGACGGCGAACCCTGGCCAGCACCGCCGCGATCGCCCGCGGCGTAGCGGACCGCCGCGCGCGACTTCGGCAAACGGCGCGCCTCGGACGCATGGCCTCCACCGCGCGCAGCGGCCGAGATAGCGCTTGCTCGGTCCGCTATGGCGGACTATTGTCCTCGATAACAGACATGTGGTGCTCGGGGAGATCTCCCTCTCGGAGCCGCATTTCCCGATCTCCACCTCCTCACAAGGAGCCGCGATGGTCAGCCTTGCGCTCGATTCAGCTATCCTGGCCGAGACGTACGATCGCGTCAGCGATCGGCAGTTCAACCACGGAAAGCTGCTCATCGAAGAACTCCAGATATCCACGGGCGAGAGCGTCCTTGACGTCGGGTGCGGGACGGGTCGGCTCGGGGCGCATGTCGCCGAGCTGGTCGGCCCCTCCGGTGAGGTGTCCGGGGTCGATCCGCTGCCGCTCCGCGTCGCGCTGGCGAACGGGAAGCGCAGGCCGAACTTCAGCGCCAGCGTCGGCCAGGCCGAGGATCTCTCGCAGTTCGCCGTCGGGAGCTTCGATGTCGTCTTTCTGAACAGCGTGCTCCACTGGCTGCCCGAGAAGCTCGGCCCGCTGCGCGAGGCGCGCCGCGTGCTCAAGCGGGGAGGGCGCCTCGGCATCAGCTCGGCCGCCAGGGAGCGCCCGCACGACTTCGAGCGGGTGCTCGCGGACGTGCTGTCCTCTCTCGGTGTGACCGGCACCGCGGAGGCGCTCGGCAGCACGCCCCACAAGGTGACCTCCGACGATCTGAAAAGCACCCTCCTGCTTGCCGGCTTCGAGGACCCGAAGCTCCAGATCCGCTCCTTCACCGACCACTTCACGGACACGGACGACGTGATCGCGTTCTACCTGGCCAGCTCGTTTGGCAACTTCCTGTCCAACCTTGTTCCGGCGGACGCCGCGCGGGTGAAGCCGGCGCTCGCGGCCGAGCTCGAGCGCCGTCGCGCGCCGGAGGGGATCCGGCTGCAACGTCACCTGATCTTCACCGTCGCGCGCGCGGGCGGCGCTGACGGAGGAGAGCCCGCCTCCCGGAGGGCAGGTGAGCGAACGACTCGACGTTGAGGTGCTGGAGCGCCGCGAGGAGCTCGAGGCGCTGCGGGAGCCGTGGAGCGCGCTGTGGGAGCGCTGTCCGGCGGCGACGGCATTCCAGCGGCCGGAGTGGCTGATCCCGTGGTGCCGCGAGCTCGGGCCCGAAGAGGTGCTGGCCCTTGTCTTCCGGTCGGAGCAGGGGCTCGTCGGCATGGCGCCCCTCGCGATCCACCGTACCGGCGAGGAGCGGGTCGTCGCGCTGCTCGGCGCCGGGCTCACCGACTACAACGACGTCCTGGCCGCGCCCGGGTACGAGCGCGCTGTCGCGGAGGCGGTGCTCGCCTGCCTCGACGAGCGCGCGGACGCCTGGGACGTCGCGGATCTCCACGACCTGCGCGGATCGTCGCCCCTGTTCGCGGCCGAGGCGCCCTCCGGCTGGTCGGACGAGGTCGAGAAGCTCGAGGCGTGTCCGAGGGTGACCATCCCGGAGGGCGCCGGGCCGGACGACCTGTTCTCGCCGGGGATGCGCGCGCGCGTCAGCCGCGCTCGGAGGCGGCTCGCGCGGGCCGGGGCCTTGCGCGTCGACGTGGCCGACGCGGCGAGCGTGGACGAGCTGCTCGACGCGCTGTTCGCGAACCACCGGGCGCGCTGGATCTCGCGCGGCGAGGGCGGCGTGCTGGACGAGGCGCTCCGGCCGTTCCACCGCGCCGTCGCGCGGGGGCTGTGCGCGCGGGGCGCGCTGCGGCTGTTCGGTCTGCGGCTCGACGGGCGGATCATCGCGTCGCTTTACGGGCTGGCCGAGCGGGGCGGGCTCGCGTCGTACATCACCGGCTTCGATCCGGAGCTCGCGTGGTACAGCCCGGGGCTCGTGATGCTCGCCAGCGCGATCGAGCACGCGGCGCGCGAGGGCGCGCGGACCGTGGACTTCCTCCGCGGGCGCGAGCCGTACAAGTACGAGTGGGGCGCCGTCGATCGCTGGACGTACCGCCGGCGGCTGCGGCACCGGGGCGCGCGCGAGGCCGGGCGGCCGGGCGGCCCGGAGGCCGGGCAGGGCGACCTCGAGGGCGCGGTGAGGGCCGTGATGTCCGGCGAGGTGTCGTCGGAGGTCGGCCTTGCGCGGCTGCTCGGCGCCGCCGGGGATCTCGCGGCCGCGGCGCGGGCGATCGAGGCCGCGCGGCCGGCGGCGGGGGAGGGGGAGCCGGCGGCGCGCCTCGAGGCGCTGCGCCGCTGCCTGGACGAGCGGCGCGCCGCGTGCGCGACCGTGGCGGAGATGCTGGGCGCGCACCGGGACGCGGGCGTCGCCGGGGCGGACGCGCCGGCGCGCGCCGCGCGGCTGTTCGACGAGCTCTGCGCGCGCTCGGAGGAGGCGAGCGTCGCGGCGTACTCGCTCGGCGATCCCGAGATCCTCGAGCGGGCGACGCGGGAGGTGGTCGAGCTCCTCGAGCGGTGGGGCGCGCTCGGGGAGGGCCGCGCGATCCTGCAGATCGGCTGCGGGATCGGCCGCTTCGAGGCGGCGCTCGCGCCGCGGGTGCGCGAGGCGTGGGGGCTCGACGTCGCGCCGCGGATGATCGAGGCCGCGCGGCGGCGCTGCGCGGGGCTGCCGAACGTCGTGCTGGCGGTCACGTCGGGCGTCGACCTCGGCGACGTGCCGTCTGCTGGCTTCGATCTCGTGTACGCGGTCGACTCGTTCCCGTACCTCGTGGCGGCGGGCGCGGCGATCGTGGATCGGCACGTCGCGGAGGCGCGCCGGGTGCTGCGGCCGGGCGGGGAGCTCGTCGTCCTCGGCTATTCGTACCGGGGCGACCCCGCGCGCGACGCGGCCGACGTCGCGCGGCTCGCGGCCCGCCACGGGTTCGACGTCCTGGTGAGCGGCGAGCGCGCGTTCTCGCTGTGGGACGGGCGGGCGTACCGGCTGCGGAGGCTCGAGCACCGCTGACGACCTCTCGACGCGCGGCGAGGAAGAAGCGCTGCCGCGCGCCCGTAGCTATCGGCAGAAGGTGCTTGAGATGAAGACCCCGACCTGCCGCGCGTTCGCTCTCGTTCTCCTGTCGTCCCTGTCCCTGCCTGCCTGCGCCGCCGTGGAGCTCAACCCGGGCGCGGAGAGGATCATCGTCACAAAGCAGCCGGCCCCGCAGGGGTGCCGGTTCCTCGGGACGGTGGTGGGAGAGCAGGGCGGCTCGTTCTCCGGAAAATTCACCAGCAACTCGAACCTGCAGAAGGGGGCGGTGAACGACATGAAGAACCAGGCCCACGAGCTGGGCGGCAACTACGTGGTCCTGGAGAACACGAACGCCGGCAACACGATCTCCGGCGATCGGGACAGCCTCTCCGGCCAGCAGACCGACGTCACCCACATGGGCAACGCGTACAGCTGCCCGCCTCAGCTCGTCGGCCTGTAGGATCGTCCGAGCCCACGAGGCCGCTGCGGTGATGGCCCGCAGATGGAGGCTCCCGCCGGAGGCACCGGCGGGAGCCTCGCGCCATTGGGCGGCGCGCCTTATGCCGGGCCAACGTTGGCCCCGGGAGCGGCAACGGCGCGCCTGATGCCGGGCCAACGTTGGCCCCGGGAGCGGCAACGGCGCGCCTGATGCCGGGCCAACGTTGGCCCGGGCGTCAGGCGCCGAACCGGTCCCAGCCGAGCTTGGCCGTGAGCACGAGCCCGAGCACGACCACGAACCACCGCACCTTCCTCGGCTCGATGCGCCGCGCGACCGAGGCGCCGGCGAGCGAGCCGACCACCGCCGCCGCCATCATGATCGGCGTGGCGACCCGGTCGACCGCGCCCGCGAACAGGAACGCGATCGCGGCCACCCCGTTGATCAGGGTCGCGAGCACGGTCTTGAGCGCGTTCATCCGGTGGATGTCCACGTTGCCCGCGAACGACGAGAGCAGCGCCAGCATCATGATGCCGATGCCCGCGCCGAAGTAGCCGCCGTAGACGCTCACGAGGAACTGGAGCAGGAACACGAGCCACGGCCGCGAGGGCAGGGCGAAATCTTCCGCCGCGCCCGCGCCCGCGCCGCCGTCCTTCGCCGAGGGCGTCGCCGGGCGCAGGTTCTGCCAGAGCAGGAGCAGCGTCGCGACGAGCACGAGCCCGGGCACCGCGGCGTCGAACACGCGCTGCGGCGTCACGAGCAGGAGCGCCGAGCCCACGATGCCGCCGAGCAGCGACGGCAGGAAGAGGACGCCGAGGACCCGGTAATCCCGGGCGAGCTCGCGGCGGTACGCCCACGCCGACGCGAGCGACGCGGGCGTGAGCGCCACGGCGTTCGTCGCGTTCGCGGAGAGCGGCGAGAGCCCCGCCGCGATCGCCGCGGGGAACGAAACAAGCGTGCCGCCCCCGGCCACCGCGTTGATGACGCCGGCCACGGCGGCGGCGCCGGCGAGGAGCGCGGCTCTCGTCAGATCCACTGTCGCGACATGGCCCGAGCCCGGCCGTGCTGTCAACCTCCGCCCCGAGCTCCTGGGATGGCGTTGCCGCCGATCACGGCGGTCGTTTGTCCTTGGAAATCCGAGGAAATCCGAGCGCTATGACGCGATCCCTTTCGTTCCTCCACGTTGCTTTGCTCTCCACGCTGTCGCATATCGCCCTGCCTCCGAGCGCCGCCGCCGCCGGCGAGGGGCCGCCGGCGCGCGCGCACGTCTGGGTGGCCGATGACGGCACGCGCGTCCGCCGGGACGACGTCGGCCTGCCGCTCTCGCGCGGCGACGGAAACGCGCTCTTCCGGCCCGGCGAACCGATCCGGCTCGGCGCGCTCCGCGCGGAGGTCGTCGCCTTCCAGGTGATCGTCGAGGCGGGCGCCGAGCCCGTGCGCGGCGTCACGGTCGAGCTCTCCGGGCTCGCCCCCCCGGCCGGCGCAGGCGCGCCGTCCAAGACGCCGGCGGCGCCGCAGCAGCAGGCGCAGGCCCCCGGGGCGGCGCCCGCGCAGGCGATCTCGATCGATCGCTTCGTCGAGCACTACGTCGAGATCAAGCAGCGCTCGCGCACCGACAAGCGACCCATGGAGTCGCTCGGGTGGAGCCCGGCGGCGCGGCCGCCGGACGACAGGCACCTCGGGTTCCTCCCCGACGCGCTCATCCCCGTCGAGCTCGCGCCGCCCTGGGCGCCCTATCCGCTCGAGGTGGGCGCTCGCGAGACCCGGGCGGTCTGGATCGACCTCCACGTCCCCGAGGGCGCCGTCCCCGGCCTCCACGAGGGCAAGGTGGTGGTGAGCTCGGCCTCGCACGGCGAGCTCGCGTCGCTCGATCTGAGGCTCGATGTCGCCTCGGCGACGCTGCCCTACGGCCCTGTCGACTTCATCGCGTTCTACGAGGCCGGCCGCGTCGCCGAGCGGGTCGGCGACGGGCCTGCCGTCGAGCAGCAGCTCTGGCAGCTGCTCCACGAGCACCACGTCGACGGCTTCGCGTCGGTCCGGAGCCCCGCGGATGTGGAGCGCCTGCGCGCGGCCATCGACGGCTCGCTCTACACGAGGGAGCGCGGCTACCGGGGGCCGGGCCAGGGCGTCCCGCCCGCCGCGGTGGCGCTCGGCGCGTACGGCGGCTTCGGTGACCCGACCGAAGAGGCGCTCCGCCGCGTCGAGGCCGTCGCGGAGCTCCTCCCGCCGGCGGTGGACGACGTGATGCTGTACGCGGTCGACGAGCAGTGCGAGAGCCCCCGCGGGCCCGGGTGGCGCCGGCTGGTCCGCGGCTCGCGCCTGTCGTCGCGCATCCTCGTGGGGCACTCGTGCGGCAACGTTCACCCGGTGGAGCAGGACGTCGACCTCGTGCTCACGCCCGCCAACCGCTTCGACTCCGCGTGGGCGCGGGCCGCGCACGAGGCCGGCAAGCGCCTCTGGGTCTACAACGGCGCGCTGCCGCGGGCCGGCTCCTTCATGATCGACGCGCCGCTCACCGGGCTCATGGCCGACGGCTGGATCGCGGCGACGCACGAGATCGGCCGCTGGTTCCTGTGGGAGACGGCGTTCTGGCACGACGGCAACCGCGGCGGGAAGGGCCCTGTCGACCCGTTCACGGTCGCCGAGAACTTCCACAACCGGGACGGCGACGCCTGCCTCGGCGACGGCATGCTGCTCTATCCCGGCACGCAGCGGGGGAGGTTCGCCTCCCGCTCCGTCGGCTTCGCCGGCGTATTCCCCTCGATGCGCCTGAAGACCCTTCGCCGCGGCATCCAGGACGCCGGCTACATCGCGCTGGCCAGGTCGGCGTCGCCCGGCGCGGTGGACGCGATCGTGAAGGAGGTGATCCCGGCCGCGCTCGACGAGACGCTCGACACCTCGCCCACCGCGTGGAGCAGCGAGGGCGCCCCGTTCTTCGAGGCGCGGGCCGCGCTGCGCGCCCTGATCCCGGCGGACGCCTCGCTCGACGCCGCCGGCGTCCGCCGCGCGCTCGCCGAGGCGGCCGCGGCGCGGCGCGCGCTCGTCCCGCTCGCGCGATCGCAGGGCGCGGGCGACGGGCCGCCGGCGGGGGGTCCGGGGCAGACCGCGCCGGGGCCGCTGCGCCGTTTTCGCGGGACGGGGCTGCTCCTCGCCGCCCTCGCCATCGGCGCCGCGGCGCTCGCGTTGGCCATCGCGCTCTACCGCCGGGGGAGGCCGGGGCGCGGGGCCAGGCGGCGTTGACCCGCGGGACGGCCACCTCCGCGCCGCCTGCTACGCTCGCGCCCCCCATGCAGAACCCACGCAGCGGCCCCCGCCCCGGCCGAGCGCACCTCCGACGTCTCCTCCGCCTTGCCCGCCCCGAGCTCGGCAAGCTCGCGCTCGGCACCCTGTTCCTGGGCGTCGGCAGCGGCATCAGCCTCCTGCTCCCCCAGGGGATCCGGAAGATCATCGACGACGCGCTCGGCCCCGGCACCGGCGTCGAGGCGATCGACGACGCGGCGCTCTGGCTCGCGCTCCTCATCGTCGTCCAGGCCGCCGCCGTCGCGCTGCGGTACGTCCTCTTCTCGACCGCCGGCGAGCGCGTCGTGGCCCGGCTGCGCGCGCAGCTCTTCGAGCACCTCCTCCGGCAGGAGGTGGCGTTCTTCGACGACCACAGGACCGGCGAGCTGACGAACCGCCTCGCGTCGGACACAACGGTCCTCCAGAGCGCCGTCAGCGTGAACGTGTCGATGGCCCTGCGCTTCGCCGCCTCCGTGATCGGCGGCGTCGCGTTCCTCTTCTACACATCCCCGCGGCTCACCCTCCTGATGCTCGCCGTGGTCCCCCTCGTGGCGATCGGCTCGGTGGCGTACGGCCGCCGTGTCCGCCGGCTCTCCCGCAGCGTCCAGGACGCGCTCGCCCGCGCCAGCGAGGTCGCCGAGGAGGCGCTCTCGGGCATCCGCACCGTCCGGGCCTTCGCCGCCGAGAAGCACGAGGCGGAGCGTTACTCCGGCCGGGTCGCCGAGTCGTTCGACCTCGCCCGGAGGCGCATCCGCGCTTCGGGGAGCTTCATGGGCGTTGTCACGTTCGCCGGCTACAGCGCCATCGCCCTCGTGCTCTGGTACGGCGGCCACCTCGTCGCCGCCGGGCGCATGACGCTCGGCGGGCTCACCTCGTTCCTCGTCTACACGATCGTCGTCGCCTTCGCGCTCGGCGGCCTCAGCGACCTCTGGGCCGACTTCATGAAGGCCACCGGCGCCGCCGAGCGCATCTTCGACCTCCTCGACCGCGAGCCGGCGATGGCGGACGCCGGCGGCGCCCAGCCCCGCGCCGTCGCGGGGCGCCTCGAGCTCCAGCGCGTGCGTTTCAGCTATCCGACGCGCAAGGATGTACCGGTGCTCAAGGGCATCGACATCTCGGTTCGCCCCGGAGAGGTCATTGCCCTGGTCGGGCCGTCCGGGGCGGGCAAATCCACGATCGCCTCGCTGCTCCTGCGGCTCTACGACCCCGACGAGGGCAGCATTCTCCTCGACGGGCGCGACCTCCGCGAGCTCTCGCCGACCTGGCTTCGCCGGCAGATCGGCATTGTCGCGCAGGAGCCTCTCCTCTTCGCAGCGAGCGTGGCCGACAACATCCGTTATGGACGGGAGGGCGCCTCGGACGCGGAGGTCGAGGCGGCGGCGCGCGCGGCGAACGCGCACGATTTCATTCTGCGGTTCCCGGCGGGGTATCGCACGCTCGTCGGCGAGCGCGGGGTGCAGCTGTCCGGCGGGCAGAAGCAGCGCGTGGCGATCGCGCGCGCGATGCTCAAGGACCCTCGGCTGCTCGTGCTCGACGAGGCGACGAGCGCGCTCGACGCCGAGAGCGAGCACCTCGTGAAGGGGGCGCTCGACGCGCTGATGAAGGGGCGAACGACGTTGATCATCGCTCACCGGCTCTCGACGGTGATGGGCGCCGACCGCGTGCTCGTGATGGATGGGGGGACGATCGTGCAGAGCGGGGCGCACGCGGCGCTCATCGCCCAGGACGGTCTCTATCGCCGGCTTGTCGAGCGGCAGTTCGTGAGCGCCCAGCTCACGACGACTGCATGATGAGCTGCTGCGCCGCCCTGCGCTCGCCCACGATGGAGACGGCCGTCTCCGAGGCGAGCCCCGCCGCGCTCTGCGACGTGCGGCGGAGCGTGCCGAGCAGCGCGTGCCAGCCATGCTGGCTGTTCGTGAGGGCGCGCGCGCTGATGCCGTCCATGCGGACGAGCGCCTTGCGCGCGACCCGGAACACGCCGCTGTTGATGCCCTCCACGAGATCGAGCGTGGCGCCGAGCCGCTCCTGGGTCTCGACGCGCACGTCATCGAGGAGGCCGAACCCCGCGCGCACGACCTCTTCGACGACGCCGAGGCTGCCGTCAACCCACGTGTAGATCAGGCCCTCTCGCGGGTCGCCGAGCTGCGCGCGATCAGAAACCTTGCTGCCGGCCGAGATCTTGCCGGAGATGCTCTCGTCCATATCGAGCCCCCTTCGTTACGGTAGTTGGCAGGCTGCTCGCCTGCTGCGAACTCACTATCAACAACCGAGGTCTCGGATGGGTTATCACAGGGCAACAAAGGTGTGAACTCTTTCTTTTGTGATCGCCCCCTTTCGGCGGCGCCGCGCGGAGATGAGCCCTGGGCGAGCTCTCCCAGACGTCCTGATGAGCCTCGCGATACTTCAATGAAAACGTACGATAAGCGGCCATCGCGTCGGTGACGTAAGCTGGCGGCCACGGGAAGATCCTTAGTCCTTGGCAGGCGCGTCCCGGCTAGCTAGGGTCTCACGGTGCCCACGAGGCCCACGAATACCGGGCGATTCATGAGGGGAACCACCTTGTCAACGCTTCTTGCCGCCTCCTGCGTCTCCGGCGCGCCGCACGGCGAGGCGCCCTCGGCGCCGCCGGATCCTGAGCTCCTGGCCTTCGAGCTGCACGAGGGCCGGATTCGCAACCACTTCTTCCGTCGTGGCCATATCGCCGCTCATGTCCTGGCGACCTCGGGCGTGTCGCCGCGGCTCATCGTCGCCTTTCCGGCGGGGAACATGGGAATCGCTGTGTGGTTCGACGCGCTGCCGGCGCCTGTCGAGCTCTCGGTGGAGGGGGCTCTCTCGGGCGTGGAGCGGCCCGGTGGGATGCGCGGCGTCTCGGCGCGCCTCGCGAGCACGGCCCCGGCGCTGCGCGTCCATCGGCTGGTCCTCGGGAGCATCCGCACCGTGCGCGAGGTGGGCCGCGACGCCGAGCTTCCGGCCTGGCTGCGCAGCGACGTCCAGGCCGGCGCCTCGGCGGGCGGCGCGTCGATCGCCGTGCGGCGCACAACGCGGGACGGCGAGCACCACATCGAGCTCCTCATCGAGCCGGAGGGCGGCACGACGGCCACGCTGGAGCCGGACGGGCGGATCGCCCTCACGGCGGGGCCGGGGGGCGTCCGGGTCCGGGTGACGGCGCTCTCGGACGAGCCGCCGCTCACGCCGGTGCCCCTCGACGAGATCGTCACGGAGCGCGCCGCCGACGACCCGCGCCAGCGGCAGGCGCTCGCCTTCCTCGCGTACCGGGAGAAGCTGCTGGCCGGGTCCTGGCGCTTCCTCACGTACTTTGGCCGGGACACCTTGCTCGCGGTGAGGATGCTCCTGCCGGTCCTCGAGCCGGCCGTGGTCGAGGCGGGCATCGGCTCGGTCCTGGATCGGCTGAGCGCGGCCGGGGAGGTCGCGCACGAGGAGGCGATCGGCGAGTACGCGGCGCTCCTGCACCTCGCGGCGGGCCGCGCCGGGGCGCTGCGCGAGCCGGTCTACGACTACAAGATGATCGACGACGACTTCCTCCTCGCGCCGCTGGCCGCCGAGTACCTCCTCGGCAGCGCGCCGGGCCGGGAGCGCGCGGCGGCGTTCCTGTCGCGCCGGACGCCGGGCGGCGACACGTATGCGCAGGCGCTCGCGCGGAACGTGTCGCTCGTGCTCCGCCTCGCCGCCCCGTTCGCCGAGACGGGGGATCCGAGGGCGTTGATCGCGCTCAAGGCGGGAGCGTCGGTCGGCGAGTGGCGCGACAGCGAGGAGGGCCTCGCCTACGGCCGGATCCCGTACAACGTGAACGCCGCGCTCGTGCCGGCCGCGCTCCGCGCCTCGGCGCGGCTCCTCGCGAGCCCGCTGCTCGGCGCGGACGGGGAGGGCGCCGGCCGGGCGGAGCGATTCGCGCGCGCGTGGAAGGACGCGGGCGTGTACTTCCGGGTGGAGCTGCCGGAGCGCGAGGCGAAGCGGCGCGTCGCGGCCTATGCGGCGTCGCTGGGCCTGGACGCCGCGCCGGCGCTCGCGTCGCTCTCGGGGACGCTCTCGTTTCCGGCCGTCGCGCTCGACGGGGAGGGCCGGCCCCTTCCCATCATGCACTCCGACGACAGCTTCGTCCTCCTGTTCACGGAGCCGCCGCCCGGCGCCCTCGAGGAGATCGCGGGCCGCCTGCTCCGCCCTTTCCCGGCCGGCCTGCGGACGCCGGTGGGCATCCTTGTCGCGAACCCCGCGTTCGCGCCGGATCCGGCGCTCTGGGGGCTGTTCACGTCGAGCCACTACCACGGCACGGTCGCCTGGTCGTGGCAGCAGGCGATGCTCGCCGCGGGCCTCGACCGGCAGCTCGGTCGCGGCGACCTGCCGGCCCGCGCGCGCGACGCGCTCGAGCGCGCGCGACGTGCGCTCTGGGAGGTGATCCAGGCCTCGCGCGAGGCGAGGACGCGGGAGCTCTGGAGCTGGGCAGTCGAGGGAGGGCGTTACCGGCTGGTGCCGTTCGGCGCCGAGAGGACGCACCACGACGAGTCGAACGCTGTGCAGCTCTGGAGCACGGTGTACCTCGCCGTGCGCCCGTGAGCGGCGCACGGCGGGATGGCGTTCCGTCCGCTCGGGCAGGCCTTCCCAAGGAAGGCGAGCCCACGACGTCGCCTCACGGCAGCAGGTCGCCGATCGCCGCGTACCAGACGTCCGCCATGCGCGCGTAGCCGGGCCCGTTCGGGTGGATCCTGTCCGGGAGCTCCGACGCCGGAAACCCGGTGTGCATATCCACGAGCAGCACGTGCTGCCCCGCGGACGCCCTGGCTTCGACGATCCCCACCAGCGCCTGATTGTAGGTGACCACCGCGGGATCGGCGAAGGTGACCGGAATGAGCTGCGCCGCGACCACGAGCGCGTCGGGCGCCGACGCGAAGATCTTGTCCAGGAGCGCTCCCAGGCGCTGCGGCGCCGAGGAAAGATTATCGTTCTGGGTCACATCGTTGGTCCCCGCCATGAGCAGCACGATGTGCGGGCGATCCGCGAGCGCGGGCGTCGGCACGAGCCCTGCGATCTGGTTGATCTTCCAGCCGCTGTGCCCCTCATGAGCCCGCGGAAACGCGGCGCCGTCGACCGTCGTCGGCCCGTTGAGCAGAGAGCCGACGAACGTGATCTTCTGTCCCGCGGCGCGCGCCTTGCGGAACAGCTCGATCCGATAGCCGCCGCCGCCCTGCACCCCGACCCCGTCCGTGATGGAGTCGCCGAGCGGCAGGATCTTGCAAGGCTCCCCGTTCGTCGGGCATGGCGTGAACCCGCCCGCGCCGCCCGCGCCGCCCGCTCCTCCCGCGCCGCCGCCGCCCTGGGCACCGGTGCTGGCGTCGCCACCGCCGTCGCCGCCGCCCGAGCCCGTCGCTCCGCCCGTTGTGACCCCGCCTCCACCGTTCCCGCTGGTGACCCCGCCTCCACCGCTCCCGCTGGTGACGGCGCCGCTCGTCGCGTCCCCGCTGGTCACGCCCGAGGCAGCGTCCCCGCCGGTCCCGGAGCCGGTCGACGCCTCTCCCGGCTCATCGGCACACCCGCTGAACAGCGCCGCCAGCGCGACGGCCGCCACCCGCGCGGCCCACGTCGAACGGCGCGCCCTGCGGCGCTCCGCATCGCTCCGCTCGCGCGATCCGCGCCGAGAACGATGTGTTTGAGCCAAATTCATCGCAGTCGAGAGGGGCATCTGGAGTCTCCGAGAAGGCGCGCAGCGCCGTGACGTGATGAAGTGGACATCTCTTCGAGCCTCCGTATCCGGGAGAACGCCGATGTCCGCGAGATGCAAGGCCGGGCGAGCGTGCTCCGCTCGATGGACACAGCCCTGCTTCGTCTCGCCATCTCCTGGTCAGGGCGAAGCCGCCTGGCTCACCTGTTACGGCTTGGTCACCTCGAAGGAGGCGACGTTCACCGATCCGCCCAGAGACTGCGTGGCGTAGTTGAAGATGCCAAAACGATAACCAAGGAAATACTGCCAGTCCTTGTTCATGTTGAGCGTGTTGCCCAGGCTGGTGAATCGGCTGCCATCCGTGCTGTAGGAGAAGCGCGCTTGCGCGCCGCCGGCATCCGTGCGGACGTTGGCCTCCACGCGCAGCCAGATCTTGTCGCCGGACACGTCGGCGCCGGCGACCTCGGTGCCCGTGCTCGTCGTGGTCCAGGAGGTGTTCATGTTGACACCATTGGTCATCACGACGCGTGTCGCCCCGTTCGCTCTCTTGACCCCGATCCACGCCGACGCGTCACGCAGGGCAGCGAGGCCGGCTACATCGCCGTTCTGCATTTTGCTATGGTCGAGCTCGATCGTCGCGATCGAGACCGGTCCCTCGATGCGGCGCGTCAGCGTGTTTCGAGCCGCATAGAGATCGCTGGTCACCGTCGCCGTTCGCAGGGTGAGCCCGGCCCCGGAGGACCACTTTGTGTTGTCGGGGTTGTGGTTCCACTCCCACTCGTGGCCCAGGGTCTCCTCGGTGAAGGCCTCCTTGCTCGCAGGCGGCTTCACTCGATTCGAGCCGCAAGGCAGGTCCGGGAAGGGGTACGTTCCACCCCATTTGCCGTCCACCAGGGTGACCGAGGGCCAGCCGTTGGTCCAGGTCATCGGGGCCATGACCGGCAGGCGGCCGCCTGGGAACGAGTCGTTGAACGCGAGGTAGTACCAGTCGCCGTTTTGCGTCTGGACGATGCCGCCTTGATGCGGGCTTCCACCGGAGCCCGCAGCGCCAGCGTAGGGCAGCTTGACCGCGAAGGGGCGCAGCTCGTAGGGACCGAAGGGGCCGTTCGTCGATCGCAGCACATACTCGCCATTCGCGTATTGCGTGACGAAAATGTAGTAGTCCCCATTGATCTTGTAGAAGCGAGAGCCCTCCAGCGGTCCGGAGATGTTATCCGGCGTCCGGAATACGGCCTGATTCTTGACTTGGCTGAAGCCATCTGCGCTCAGCTGGGCCACGCTGATCGTGCCGTTTCCGTAAGCCACGTACATGGTGTCGTCGTCGTCGACCAGCAGCCCCATGTCGTAGTAGCAGCCGCCTTTGTGCTTTTCCCACGGACCTTCGGGGGACTTGGCGGTAAAGACCCAGCCGCCGCCCACGTTGTGCATGCAGCCCATCCAGTAGAAGGTCTCGTTGCTCTTCCGATACTGGAGCGTGGACGCCCAGATGCCGTTTACATAGGATCTACCCCGGCTTAGGTCGTACGACGCGTCGAAGTCCAGCTGGGGAACGGAGTGTGAGAGGTATTCCCAATGGACCAGATCGTAGGAGCGGAGGAGGGGCGCTCCAGGCGAATGGTGGAACGTGGACGCCGTATAGTAGTAGGTGTCGTCGACGCGAAAGACCTCCACATCGGGGAGGTCTTCCCAGATGAGAGGATTGGAGTAGGTCTCAGGGCAGACGGCAGGGGCGCCTCCACCCGAGCCACCGTCACCGCCGCCGCCGCCGCCCGCGCCGCCGCTGCCGGTCGCCCCGCTGCTGGTCGCCCCGCTGCTGGTCGCCCCGCTGCTGGTCGCCCCGCTGCTGGTCGTTCCGTCGCCGCCCGTGCCCCCCGCTCCTGCCCCGGACGAGGTGCTCCCCGTTCCCGGGGAGGGCTCTGTATCCGACGAGCCGCACCCGATCAGGCTCAATCCAGCGAGAACAACGATTTGTGCTGCGTATGAACGCACATCAGCCTCCGCGAGGTTGGTTGTGGTCGGGCGAGGTGAGAATGACCCCGATACGCGCACGGGTCCCAGGTGAGACCTCGCGTCCAGCGCGGTACGACGCGAGCGCGGCCCAAGAAAAGATACCCCGAGAGGCCAATGTGAGCGTTCACATGGCCGGTGTCAACAAAATTGACCGGCGAGCGACCGTCCTCGGGCTCGGCGGGGGCCGGGCCGGCGGGCCTACGCCGGAGGCTCGAGTGGGCTCATCGGTCCCGGCGGAGCGCGGCGGTGCTCCTGCGCAGGACCAGCTTTGTCTCGACGACGACGCGCGAGCCGGTGCGCTCGCCGCTCTCGATCAGCCCGAGCAGCAGGTGGAGGCACCTTCGGCCGAGCTCGGAGAAGTCCTGGTTGACGGTGGTGAGCGGCGGCGTGAAGTAGGCCGCCTCCGGGATGTCGTCGAAGCCGACGATGCTGAGGTCCCGCGGCACCTCGTGCCCGATCTCGTGGAGGCAGCGGAGCAGGCCGAGCGCCATCTGGTCGTTGGCCACGAACACGGCGGTGACGCCCGGCGTGCGCGCCAGCTGCGGGGCGAGCTCGTAGCCGGAGCGCGCGCTCCAGTCGCCGCGCAGGAGAGGCGGCGGCTCGACGCCGGCGGCCTCCAGCGCCGAGCGCCAACCGTCGATGCGCTGATCGGCCTCGAGCCAATCGAGCGGACCGGCGATGTGCCACACCGTCCGATGGCCCAGGTCGAGGAGATGGCGGGTCGCGGCCGCCGCGCCGCCGTACTGGTCGACGGCGACCACCGGGACCGAATCGTCCGGCCCACCCTCGACAGCGACAAGCGGCACGTTGGAGGTGACGTGGCGGAGCGCGTCCACCGCCGACCGCTGCGGGGCGATGACCACGATGCCGTCGGCGCCGTGATCGCACAGCCACTTCACCGCATCCACCACCGGCGCGCGGTTGAGCGACTTCACGCTGGCGATGCTGACGCCGTACCCGGCGTCGTGCGCCGCCTGCTCGAGCCCGTGGAGCGTCGACGCCGGGCCGTAGAGCGTCGTGTCGAAGCTGACCACCCCCAGCGTCCGCGAGCGCCCGGTGACGAGCGCCTGCGCCACGGAGCTCGGGCGGTAGTCGAGCTGGCGGATCGCCTCGAGCACGCGCTCCCGCGTGTCGCTGTGCACGTGGGGGCTGTCGTGCAGGACCCGCGAGACGGTCTGGTGCGAGACGCCGGCAAGCTTGGCCACATCGACCATGACCGCGGCGCGGCGCCCGCCTCGCTTGACGCGCCGCTCCGGGGGAGACTTCTCTGCCATCAGGGGGCGAGCTTAGTCGCGAACGGGCGGATTGGAATCCACATTACCCATGATCGCGGCGCGGCGCCCGCCTCGCTCGACGCACCGCTCCAGAGGCGACGCGCCAGCCGCCTGGCCCCCCGAGCTCAGCAGCGGCGGATCGATCCGCGTCGACGTCATCCGTGTGAGCGTTCACAATCTGGCCTCACGCCGGTGAAGAGCTGCACGAGCGACGGTTGCGCCCCCTCTGGCGCAACCGCCCCAGGCTCCCCGAGCTCGACATCCGGCCGCACGCCCGTCGCGTGGATCGTCTCTCCGCCCGGCAGGACCATCATCGCCGCCGGCGCGAGCACCGGCGCGCGCTCCTCCGGATCCTCCACCACCTTCAGCGCCGTCCCCTTGCCGTACGTCCGCTCCCCCGCGACGACCGCCCGTCCGTGCCACTGCAGGCAGCCGGCGAAGAGCTCCGCCGCCGACGCCGTCCCGCGGTCCACGAGGATCCACAGCGGCGCGCGGCACGGGTTCCGGTGGCTCGACCGGTACACGGTCTCGTCGCCGTCCGCGTCGATCGCCCGCGCGAGGACGCTCCCCGGCTCCAGGAAGTCGCCCGCGAGCTCGAGGAACGCCGTGAGCTCCCCTCCGGGGTTGTCGCGCAGATCGAGCACGAGCGTCTCCAGCCCTTCCGCCTCGAGCGCGCTCACCGCCGTGTGGACCCGGGCGGGGACGTCCAGCGAGAAGCGGCGAATCCGCAGGTAGCCGATCCCCGGCCCGATCCAGGCGCTCTCGACGGGCGACGCGCTCCCGCAGGGATGGAGCGAAGCGACGAGCGCATCGAGGTCCGCCAGCACCGGGGCGCCGGCGGGACGGGCGCCGCCCGCGCTCTCCGCGTTGTAGGCGTAGAACACGTTGGTCCGGCTCGGCAACACCTGCAGGCCGAGGAAGCAGTTGAAGTTGTTACCGACCCTCGCGGACAGGAGCATCGTCCCCGGAAGGAAGTTGATGCGGATCGGGAAATAACCGAGTATGTGCCGCGCTGGCCCCATGAACGTCGGGTGCAGCGTGCCCGCCTGATCGCCCGTCGTGAGAGGGCTGGTCGACGCCTGGTTCACGGCGGGCGCCATCGATAACCACACGTTGAACGAGAACGGGAACAGCGTCCCGTTCGGGTTGATGTTGGGGAAGGGGAACAGGCCCAGCACCGGCGACAGGCACACGTCCGGAAAACCGGCGCTCATGCCGACGGCCTTGTTGTTCGCAGTGAGCATCGCGCGGCCTCCTAACCCAGCAGGATCTGCTTGCCGTTCACCGTGACCGTCTCCTCGGTCAGGATCGTGGCGTTCTTCGCCTTCGTGAACGAGGTCTTCTCCACCACCGTGTGCGACTCGCTGGCCTGGACGCTCAGGAGCGCGCTCACCCGCTGGTACACCGACGTGAACTTCTGGACCATGGCGTCGGCCACCATCCGGATCTTGCCGGCCTGCACATCGAGCTCCGGCCCCCGGATCTCGACGCCCTTGTCGCCGCACAGCGAGAGCGCGCCCTCCCGCGCGTGCACCGCCACGTCCCCCTGGAGCGACAGGACCGACCGCCCCCGCCCGTGGAGCACGCCGATGGCGTAGTAGCCCTCGTCCCTGCCGATGACGAGCAGCGTGTCGTCCAGGGCAGGCTCGTACGGCAGCGCGAGCGCCATCTGGACCGCGACCGGCTGGCCGCCCGGCAGCTCCACCGCGATCGCGCCCGCCTCCGCCGAGGTGACCCGCGCCGGCCCCAGGTACTCCCGCGGCAGCGCCGCGGCCCTGCCCGGGCCCGCCTCGTCCGCAGCCGGAACGCCGGCCCGCGCCAGGCCGATCCTGGGCACCTCCGCGCCGCGCGCGTGCTCCTCGCCCCTCGGCCCATCCACCCGCACGGCCGCCGCGCGATCGCTCTCCTTCATGGCTCCCATCGACATGGCTCCTCCTCTACGAGCGCCGCTCGGGCGGCATCCAGGCCTCGGCCTCAAGCCGGTCCACGTCCGTGCGCCTCGCCGTGGCGAGGTTCGCGTCGAGATAGCGTGTCTTCTCGTCGCGGATGTGGTGCAGGTTCGCCCACGTCAGGTCCGCGCCGGTGAAGTCGGCGCCGGAGATGTCCGCGTGCGAGAGATCGGCGTAATGCGCCTTGACCCCCACGAACAGCGCCCCGGCCGCGCGGGCCTCGGTGAACACCGTCTCGCGGACATCGGACCCCGCGAGGTTCGCCCCCGTGAGATCGGCCTTCACGAAGATCGCGCTGCGGAGCATCGCCTGCGTCATCACGGCGCCGGCGAGGACGCTCTCGCCGAAGAAGGCGGCCTTGGCCATCGCGCCCGACAGGATGGCGTGCCGCAGGTTCGCCTCCTTGAAGTTCGCGTTGGCCAGGATGGCGCCCTCGAGGCGGGTGCGCTCCAGGTTGCACTGCGTGAAATCGCAGTTCGACAGGTTGCACCCCGAGAGGTCCATCCCCGAGAGGTTGCCGAGCGCGAAGAAGCACCGCGAGATGGTCAGTCCCGAGAGGGACGTACGGGTCAGGTCCACCCCGGAGAAGTCCACGCAATCGAAGATCGCCTTCTCGAAGAGGATGCCCTCCACGCGCGCGGTCCGCAGCGACGTCTGCGAGACGAGCGCGCGGGTCAGGTCCGCGCCTGCGAGGTTCGCCCCCTCCAGGATGCAGCGCACGAGCCGCGACCCGGACAGGTTCGCGCCGGAGAGGTCGGCCTCGGTGAAGACCACCATCTCGAGGTCCTTGCCCGACAGGTCCGCGCCCGGCAGCTGCGCCCTGTACAGCATGCACGACCTCAGCGTCGCGCCCCGGAAGTCCGCGCCGGTGAGATCGCAGTTCGCGAGCGTCGTCTGGTCGAGCGTCGCCCCCCGGAAGCTCGCGCCCCGGAGGTTCGTGCCCTGGAGCGACGACAGCGTGAGGTTCGCGTTCTCGAAGCTCACCCCGGCGAAGTCCATCTCCTCCAGCGCCGCGCCCGCGAGGTCCGCCCCGGAGAGGTCCAGCTGGCCGAGGCGCGCGCCGTCGAACACCGTCTTCGTGAGCTTCTTCGGGAGCACGGCCTCGCGGAGATCGGCCTTCAGGAACACCACCGTGTCGAGCTCGGCGCCCGAGAAATCGGCCCGCGCCAGGTTGGCCTCGGCGAACGACGAGCCCTCGATGCGCGCCTGCGAGAGCGAGGCGCCCGAGAGGTCCGCCCTCGTGAACGAGCTGTGCGAGACGGTCGCGCCGTCGAGCGCCGCGCCCGACAGGTCGGCGAGGTCGAGCCGCGCGTTCGACAGCGTCGCCCTCGAGAGCTCCGCCCCCGCGAGCCTCGACTCGGCCAGGTTCGCCCCCTGGATCCGCGCGCCGCTCAGGTTCGCCCCGCCGAGCTGGCCCCGCACCAGGCTGATCCCCGTGAGGTTCGCGCCGGACAGGTTCGCGCCCGAGAGATCGCTCTGGGCGATGGCCGCCCCCTCCAGATCGGCGCCCGACAGGTCCGCGCCGCCGAGCGCGCACCAGGCGATCTTGGCGCCGCGGAGGTCGGCCCCCGAGAGGTCCGCGCCGCCGAGCTGCAGCCAGCCGAGCTTCGCGCCGCGCAGCCGCGCCTTGCGGAGGTCGGCGCCCCGCAGATCCATCTGGCCGAGCGTCCTGCCGTCGAGCGGCTCGCCCGCCTGGACCCGCGCCTTCAGCTCGTCCGGCGTCATCGATCCCGCTCCAGGGTCGACTTTTTCAGGTTCGCCCCCCTGAAATCGCAGCCGGAGCCCGCGGTCTGGTAGAATTTTGCATCGTAGAGGTTCGCGTCGACGAACTTCGCCTCCGGGACCCTCGCCCTGAGCAGGTCGGCCTCGAAGAGGTTCGCCCGCGTGAAGTCGGCGCGCGTGAGGTCGGCCCGGTCGAACCGGGAGCCTCGCACGTTGGCGCCGAAGAAGTTCGCCCCTTCGGCGGTGGCCTCCGAGAAGTGGGCGCTCGTCAGCACGGCGAGGCTGAGATCCGCGCCGGTGAGGGTCGCGCCCAACCACACGCTCCCTTCGCCCCGCGCGCCCGTGAAGACCGCCCGGGTCAGGTCCGAGCCGGAGAAGCTCGTGCCGGTGAGGGTGGCGCCGGCGAACGTGGCGGAGGCCGCCTTGACCTTCGACACGAACGATCGCGTGAGCGAGGCCTGCGACAGGTCCGCGCGCTCGAGCACGGTGTCCTCCAGGAACGCCACGGCCCACGTCGCCCCTCTCGCGGTGGCCCCGGTCATGTCCGCCCGCGAGAGCACGAGCTGCGTCCCCCGCGTGCCCGACAGATCGGCCTCCATGAGCCGCGCGCCGTCGAACGAGGTGCCCTCCAGCGTGGCGCCGCGGAAGACGGCGCGCTCGGCCCAGGCGCTCTGCAGGGTCGCGCCGCTCAGGTCCGCTTCGGTGAAGTCCGCCTCCCTCACGTCGGCGTCGAACAGCACGGCGTGCTTCAGCGTCGCGCGCACGAGCTTGGCGCCCCGGAGGTTGGCCCCCGTGAGGAGGGCGCCGGAGAGGTTCGCGCCGGTGAGGTCGCGGCCGCTCAGGTCCTTGTCGCTCAGGTCCTGGTCCGAGAGGTCGCTCCCCGGCCCGATCTCCCCCGGAATGCGCGGCGGGTCCGTCGAGAGGCCCATCGACGCGAGCTTCGGATCGCCGACGAGCTTGTCCCACGCCGCGAGCGCCGGGACCGGCGCTCCGCGCGCGGCCGCCAGCGACTTCGCCTCTTCCACGGCCCGCGCGACCCTCCGGAAGGCCGTCCGGAGCGCCGCGTCCGTCACCATCGGCGCCGCTTCGGCGAGCGGCGGCGGAAGCGCCTGGGAAGCCTTCGGCAGGTGGCGCAGCGCCTCCGCGATGACGCCGCCGAGGACCTTCCCCCCCGGCACCGCGACGCCCGCGAGCGCGGCCATCGCCCGGCGAATCTTGTCCTGCTGCGGCCTGGCCACGTCGCCGAGCCGCGCCTTGAGCATCGCCGACAGCGGGTCGAGCCCCGACGCGTCCGGCGGCGTCGCCGCCTCGTCGCCCTTCCGTTGCAGCGCTTGCAGCGCCTTCCACTCCTCCTTGAGCTCCGGCGAGATCTGCGCCTCGATCTCGAGCGGATCGGCCTCGAACCGCGCGAGGATCTCCCGGTAGTGCGCCTCGGGCAGCGGCGGCGCGTCGAGCGGCTCGGAGGCGACGAGCGTCGTGACGGGCGACAGGTCGTCGTCGGCCACCTCCGTGAGGCCTCGCCAGGTGAGGAACAGGGCCTCTCTGTCCAGGTCGGCGAGGAGCGTGTCGAGGTGCATCGGCACCTCGCGGAACCCGCGCTCCGCGTCGTTCGCGAAGGCGCGGATCCGGAGCCCCGGCAGCCGCGACCGGAACACCTCCGTGTCCGGGTGGAGGTTCTGGAACAGGAGCTCCTCGTCGCCGCGCAGGTAGGGGAGCTGCTGGTCTGGCCGGGCTGCGTTGAAGTAGGTCCAGTCGAGGTCGTCGGCGTAGTACGGCGCGCGCTTCTCGCGGTACGCCTTGCCGTAGTTCTTCCCGACCTTCGCGCGCCGGTCGGGGCGGTTCGGGGACAGGGGCCCGAAGCCCGCGGGCGCCGGCCGATCCGAGCGCGACAGCAGGAGATCGTCCGCGCCCTCGACGTTGGGGAGCTCGCGCGTCCCGTGGCCCTTGCCCACCGGGTTCAGCGGGTGTCCGGGCCCCCCGAAGCTGTGCCGGTCGCCGAGCGGCATCCGCTCGAACGGCACCGGATCGCTCATGGCCGGCCCGAGCAGGCCATCCATCCACACGCGCTCGCCGACCACGCGCAGGATCTTCGACCAGGACCCGACGCCGAACCGCACAGGACACTCGGTCACGCGCGCCTTGCCCGGCGTGTGGCACGTGCCGAGCAAGAGCACGTCGGCGTGAGGCTTGTAGTCCGCGAGATCGCTCGGATAGAGGCACTCGCCGGTCTGGTCGTGATCGTCGTCGTCGAACACGTTGCCCCGCAGCGTCTCCTGCGCGAGCACCGGGTGGCCCTCGGGCAGGGAGAGCGGCGCTCCGGGCCTGAGCGTGAATTTCGCCCGGACGATCAGGGTCATCTCCGGCTGGGGCGGCCTCCGCGAGGTGACCTTGCTGCCGAAGAGGAAGGGGGTGAGGTTCTTGTTCGCCATTCGTGGGCTCGCCGCTCCTCGGGCATCACACGATGAGGTGGGCCGCCGAGATATTCGTGCGGACGGGCGCGGCCTTGCTCCGGTCCAGGGACACCTTCTCCCGCGCCGGCCCCATCGAGAGCTTGGGGCCGACGCTGGCCTCGAGGGTCGCGGTCACGCTGATGGACGCCTTCAGCCCGAACGTCGCGTCGACCGTGGCCCCGATCGACAGCGTGGCCTCCCCGCCGAGCGTCGCCTCGATCATCGCCCCGAGGACGACCTCGTTCACCACGCCGAGGTTGATCGTTGTCTCGATCCCGTCGACGACGGTCTTGCTGTTGCCCTGCGTGTAGGAGTCGGCGTTTCCATACATCTCGTCCTCGGTGTCGGCGCGCGTCTCGGAGATGATCTTGTCCGCCGTTGTCTTGTTCCTGATGGTCCCGGCCTTGGTCGTATCCGAGAGGGTCTGTTCGACCGTGGTGGTGGACGTGATCGACCCGGCCTTCATGGCCTCTTTCGACGGTCCCTTGACGGTCGTCTCGTCGGTCATCGTCTTGACGTGGGTCGTCGACTCCATCGTCTCGGCCCAGGTCTCTTCCTTGATCGAGGGCACGGGCAGCTTCGCCGAGCCGGTATAGGACGAGATGCTCTTCGCCCACGTCCTGGCGATCATCGTGGGGTTCTCCGTCATCACCGACGGGTAATCCTCGATCGGGGTCGGCGTGTCCTCGTGGCCGGTGCGGCTCACCAGCTTGGGGCCGTAATGGTACTCGAAGGAGTCGCCGTGGTAGGTCGAGTGCACCTCGCCCTTCACGGTCGTCTCGCGGATCTTCCTCTGGCCGCGGGCGCCCTTCACGAACTCGATATCGCTCCGCCCCTGGAAGGTGATGCCGCCCTCCTTGATCCGCCCCTCCTCCACCTCCGTGGTGGCCTTGAAGGCCCGGCGGCCGAGGACCTTCATCGAGTAGGTGCCCCCGATGACCTCGATCTTGTCGCCCCGGGTGGTCGTGATCCGGTTGCCGTCGGTCTCGTCCCGCCAGGTGTTGTCGTCGTCCGGGGTCGCGCCGACGCGGAGGTACGACGACATGCCGTCGCCGAAATCGGGGACATGGAGGATACCGTACTTGCCATCGCCGGCCATGGGAGCTCCGTCATCCGGTGGGCGCGTGGAGCGTCGTGCTCGCCGCTCGCGCCCTCAGAAAAAGAGGTTGAACGGCGAGATGACCTTGTTCGTGAGCGAGACCTCCGTCTTGCTGAGGTGGAGCTCCACCCCGGTGGTCCCCAGCTCGCGCTTGGGACCGACCGAGAAGTCGACGCTCGCGGTCATGCTGAGCTCCACCTTGGCGCCGACGGTCACGTCGAGGGAGCCCCCGGCCGTGAACGTCACCTCCCCGCCGAGCGTCGTCTCGATCATCGCCCCGAGGACGACCTCGTTCACAACGCCGAGGTTGATCGTCGTCTCGATCCCATCGACGACGGTCTTGCTGTTGCCCTGCGTGTACGAGTCGGCGTCGCCGTACATATCGTCCTCGGTGTCGGCGCGGGTCTCGGAGATGATCTTGTCCGCCGTTGTCTTGTTCCTGATCGTCTTCGCCTGGGTCGTGTCCTCCATGGTCCCGTCGACCGTGGTGGAGGACGTGATCGACTCGGCCTTCATGGTGGAGATCGACGCTTCCTTGACGGTCGTCTCGTCGGTCATCGACGTGGCGTTCGTCGTCGAGACCATCACCTCCGCCCAGGTCTCGTTCGTGATCGTGGGCACCGGCAGCTTCTCCGAGCCGGTATAGGACGAGATGCTCTTCGCCCACGTCTTGTCGATGATCTCGGGGTTCTCGGTGGGGATCGCCTGGGGCGAGGGCGGGTTCGTGTCGTCGAGGTAGTCGTCGGCGACCTGCAGCGTGGGGAACGTGTCCGTGCCGGTCTGGCTCTGCTTGAGCTTGCCGTAATACGTGTCGTAGACATCGCCGTGGTAGGTGGTGTGCACCTCGCCCTTGATGGTCGTCTCGACCACCTTCCACGTCCCGCCGTAGTTCTGCACCCACTCGATGGTGGTGCCGCCGCCGAAGGTCTCGCTCACCTCGGTGAGGTGCCCTCCCGAGATGTCCCAGCCGGCCTGGGTCTTCCCGTCGCCGTGGCCGAGGATGAGCAGGCGGTAATTCCCCCCGATCACCTCGACCTTGTCGCCCCGGGTCGTCGAGATCCGGTTGCCGTCCGAGTGGTCGCGCCAGCCGCCCTTCGTGTGCAGCTTCGCCGTCTCGGCCTGGCGCTCGCCTTCGGGCACGAAGTCGGGCGAGCCGTCGCGCTTTCGCGTGTCGTCGGTGAAGGTCTGAATCCGCTCCGCGAGGTCGTCGCCCGCGCTCTCGCCGAGCGGCGCGGCCGCCCCGAGGCGCAGGTACGACGGCTGTCCGCCATTCAGATCCGGTACTTCGAGGAGAGCGAACTTGCCTCCGGGCACTGGAGCCTCCGTGTCGAGCGTGATGAACGGCGCATGGCGTCGCCCCGTCGCGAGCGCCCTATCCTAGGTCACGGTGAGCCGGCCGTCCATGCCGAACCGCTCGCCGCGCCCTCCCGCACGGCGCGCGGTCGGTCGCCATGCGCCATGCGCGTGCCACGCGGCTCAGGAGGCCGCGGCGGCGCGCTCGGCGATCGACTCGGCTGCTTGGTGCACGACGGCCCACGCGAACTCGGGGAGGAGCGCGAGCGAGTGCGGGTCCTGCGTGACGCCGATCAGGCCGCTGATGAACTCCATGCGGTGCGCGCGGCGGCCCCGGTCGACGAAGCGCAGCTGGGCGCTCGTCAGGCCGGGCGGCAGCTCGGAGAGCCCGGGCCCCTGCGGGTTGCCCAGCCTCCCGAGCGCGTCGCTGCGGGCCTCCGCCTTCAGCCATCGCTCGTGCCAGGCCTCGATATAGGGGTTCGGGGCGAAGTAGTCGTTGGGCCAGGCGCGCAGGTAGGGAAACAGCACGTGGATCCACCCGGTGATCTCGTCCGCCGGGTTCTCGTACCTGAAGAAGGCGCGCCAGAACGCCCTGTCGGCGCGCCCCTCCGAGGAGGCGGCGATCTGGTCGAGCACGGGCAGGAGGGCGCGCGTCCAGCGCTCCTGCCCGACGGCGCCGAGCATCGCCACGCGCTGGCGCACCCAGCGCCAGTCATCGGAGGTGCCGAGCAGGTACACGCGCGGGATGCCGCGCTGCGGGCGCGCGAGATCGCCCGGAAACGGCGGCTCCCAGTCGAAGTGCGGCGCGAGCGGGGTCGCCACCGTGAGCTCCGACGACACCCGCTCGACAGGACCCGTGGTGGAGAAATTGCCTGCCACGAGATCCCGCAGCGGGCCGACCCGCGCCGAAACCTGCCTGGAGAAGTCCGGAAACAATGCGGGCCACGGGTTCACCTCGCCGAGGGTGAAGTCCGGCCGCTCGACGACGAGCTCGAAAGGGTGATCTTCTGCGAGGAAGCGGCGCCGTTGCTCGTTGTTCGCGGCGAGGTGGAGCGTGAAGCCGCGCGCCAGGCAGAACCAGATCACGTCGGGCGAGATCACGAGGGGATAGCGCCGGGTGAAGGCGGTATAGGCCGCCTGGACGAGCGGGTGCAGATCCGTGCGTCCCACGAGCGGCAGCCGGTGACGGTAGGTGGCCTCGATCGGCGAGACCAGCAGGCTTTGCACGGCAGCTTCGCTCTCGAACCCCGGCAAGGGCGCCGTCGCTGGCTCGACCTCCGCGACGGCGATCGTCGTAACGTTCATGACCCCTCGTCCTCCTGGCCCGGCGCGACGCCGTCGTGATCTGGCGCTGTCCTTTGTCCTTCCGTACACGAGCGTGCTGCGCGCGACAACCTGACGGGTCGAGCGGCCCACGTCGTCGGCGCAGCATGAAACCAAGGCGAAGCGTCCCCGGCGGCTCGTGATGCGAAGGCCGCGCGATGGCCGGTGGCCTCGCGGACCCGACACCCCGCCGGGGCGCCCCTCGGGCGAGGTCCTCCTCGGGCCGGCGGCGCGCCGTTCACGCCCCGCCGCCGCCCGCGCCGCGCGGATAGGTAGGTGGTAGGTGGGTGGGCAGCGCGTCATGGGGTGTGATTTTTCGTGGATGGCGGACATTTTTGGGGCCGCGCCGCGGCGGTGTTGCGCGTCCGTGGCGAATGGTGCACGACTAGACGATCGCGCAGCCGCGGCGATCAACTTGAAGGAGGAGCGCAGCAGATGAGTTCACGCCAGGCGGGGTCGTACGTGGCCGGGGCACCGGCCAACCCGAAAGCGGCGCTGCGGATCGACTTCCTCAAGAAGGTGTATGGGCTCTTCACTGCGAGCCTGGTCGTGTCCTCGCTGGGCGCCATGTGCGCGCTGTACATCGGGGCGCCGGACGCGGACGAGGCGGCCCCGGGGGGCGCGATGCCGCCGGTGATCGAGCTCTTCGCGGCTCACCCGATCCTGTCGATGGGCGTCGTGTTCGGCGTGATGTTCGGCGCCCGCGCCGTGCGCCGCGTCCCCGGCGTCAACGTCCTCGCGCTCTTCGGGATGGCGGCCATCCTCGGCGTCACCATGGCGCCTGCGCTCTACATGGCCCAGGTCGCCGCGGGCCTCGGCGGCACCCTGTCGTCGGCCCCGGTGCGGGACACCTTCATCCTGACGGTCCTCACGTTCGGCAGCCTCACGCTCGGTGTCTTCCTCTCGAAGGAGGACCTGTCGTTCCTGGCCAGCGGGCTGGTGATGGGCGCCATGGTCGTCCTCGGCGCCATGCTGCTCAACGTCCTGCTCGGGAGCACGCTCCTCGGACTGGCGATCGCCAGCGTGTCGGTCCTCGTGTTCGGGGGATATGTACTCTACAACACGTCGCGTCTGCTCCACTCGGACGACGAGGACCCTGTCGGCGGCGCGCTCGACCTCTACCTCAACTTCATCAACCTGTTCTCGTCGATTCTGCAGATCCTCTCGGGCCGCCACGTCTGACCGGCCGTTGCCGCGGCGCGCCCGCCTGCGCCTTTTCGTGCGTGCCCGGGGCCCGGGCCTCGAGCGCGCCCCGGGCGGACGCCGGGGAGGGCGGCTTGACGTCCCTTTTCCGCTGGGTAAGAACGCGCGGACCATGGGTCGTCCGCTCCTCATCGCCGCGCTTGCCCTCTCCCTGTCGCCGCTCGCCGGCCTCGCTTGCAGCAAGCCCGCCGAGGAGACGAAGGCGGCGGCGGCCGAGGAGACGAAGGTGGTGGCGGCCGCGGAGCTCGCCGCGCCGGCGAACGTCAAGCGCGTCGACATCGCCGTCAACGACAGCGGCTTCTCCCCGTCGACCATCGAGCTGAAGAAGGGGGAGCCGGTGGTGCTGCGCTTCACCCGGACGACGAAGAGCGAGTGTCTGAAGGCGATCGCGATTCCGGATCTGAAGATCGAGAAGGACCTGCCGCTGAACACGCAGGTCGAGGTGGCCGTCACCCCGGAGAAGGAAGGGAAGATGGTGCTTCAGTGCTGGATGGCGATGATCAAGGCGACCATCAACGTGGTCGGCTCGTGACGCGGCCGCGCCCTCGTCCGGGGCGCGGCGTCGCGCGGAACCGTCAGAGGATGAGCCAGAGCTCGGCGTCGTAGCGCCTCGCGCCGCCGCCCGCGTCCCGCGCGGCGCGGCGCGTCCCGGAGGCGGGCGCCTCGGCGCGGCCCGGCTCGCCGGGGGAGCCAGCCTCGCGCGCCGCCGGCGCGCCGGTGTGGGCCAGGTCGATGCCCGAGGCGGCGCAGCGGGCCACGGCGAAGCGGAGCATCTCGCGCACGTCGCTCGCGGCGAGCATGCCGCTCGTCCGGTGGCGGGCGAACGCGGCCGCGCGCTCCACGCACGCGACGCAGGGCGCCGACTCCGACCTGAACCTGAAGAGCAGCGTCCCCTCGGGCCATCCGAGCCATGTCGCCTCGATGCTCACCACGACGAACTCGCCGTCACGGACCACCTGCGTGCCGGCCACGCCCGCGCCGTCCTCGCCGGCGCCGGGCCCGCCGCCTCTCAGCAGAAACAAGCAACGTTCCATGAGGCGCTCGACGTCGCGCGGCTCACCGTGAGCGATGATGTCTGTCATCCATGACCTCCGACGTCGGAATTTGAGGCCTACTTCCCGGTTCGGCGACGCCGCGGAGAGTCAGGAAATGTCCGCTGAGACGGACAATGTCCAAGCGGCTTTTGTTGTGATAAAAATCACACCAGACGTGGATATGTGATCTGGATCACGTCAGAAGCCGAAACTTTCGCTTCCCTTTGGGGTTGCCGTGGGTAAGCTCTGCGCCCCCCAACGCACCCGGCGGGCGACCGCCCCGGTTCTTCGCTCCGAACCGGCTCGTACAGAGGCGTGCCGAGGGGATCGTGCTCGCGGCGCGCTGCGCGCGCGGAGCCAGTCCGAGCCACCCCCAGACGGAGCGAAGAGGCAATCGCATCATGAATCAGCATCCCGGCATCATCGGCAAGAAGATCGGCATGACGCAGATCTTCAGCGAGACGGGCGAGGTCCTGCGCTGCACGGTCGTGCAGGCGGGCTGCGTCGTCATCGGCAAGCGCACGCTCGAGAAGGACGGCTACAGCGCCCTCATCCTCGGCCTCGGCGAGCGGGCGGAGCGGCACACGACGAAGCCGCTCGCCGGCGCCTTCAAGAAGACGGGGCAGACGCCGAAGCGCGTCGTGCGCGAGCTGCGCTGCAGCCCCGAGCACGCGGCGAAGTACGAGCTCGGGCAGGCGCTCAAGGTGGACGAGATCTTCGAGGTCGGCCAGCGCGTGGACGCGCAGGGCCGCTCGCGCGGCCGCGGCTTCAGCGGCGTCATCCGCCGGTGGAGCTTCGCCGGCGCGGTCAGCTCGCACGGTACCCACGAGTACTTCCGCCACGGCGGCTCGATCGGTACGAACATGACCCCCGGCCGCACGCTGCCCGGCCTGAAGATGCCCGGCCACTACGGCGACGAGACGGTGAGCGCGCTCAACCTCAAGATCGCGAAGCTCCTCCCCGAGGACAACCTCATCCTCATCGAGGGCCCCGTCCCCGGCCCGAAGAACCAGGTGGTCACGATCCGTGGCGCCGTGAAGAAGCGCGGCGGCAAGGGTCTCCCCAAGCCGGTGCAGCCGACCGGCAAGAAGAAGATGGGCTGAGCCCCGGCCGCTCGGTGGAGCGCGCGCGCCGCTGAGCGCGCGCGCGCGTCCCGCCGGCGGAGCCCTCCGGTCCTCCCGTGCCGCCGAAGTCCAGGAACCCGTACCAGCGCCCCGACGCCTTCACGAAGGCGGCGAAGGCGCAGGGCTATCCTGCGCGCAGCGTCTTCAAGCTCGAGGAGATCGATCGCCGGGTGCGGCTGCTCCGCCCCGGCCAGCGCGTGCTCGACCTGGGCGCGGCGCCCGGCTCGTGGTCGATGTACGCGGCGCAGCGGATCGGCGCGGCGGGCAAGCTGCTCGCGGTCGATCTCTCGCCGATCACCGCGGCGTTCGGCCCGCAGGCGACGGTGGTGCAGGGGGACGCGCTGTCGCTGACGAACGAGGCGCTGGCGCAGTTCGCGCCGTACGACGTTGTGCTGTCGGACATGGCGCCCTCGACGAGCGGCAGCAAGATCGCCGACCAGGCCCGGAGCTACGAGCTGTTCATGCGCGCCGTGGCCGTGGCCGAGGCGCTGCTCGCGCCGGGCGGCGCGTTCGTCGGCAAGATCTTCATGAGCGAGGACTTCGTGAAGGCCCGGGACGCGCTGCGGAACCTGTGCGAGGAGGTCCGGAGCATCCGGCCCGAGGGGACGCGCTCGAACAGCGTGGAGCTCTTCCTGGTGGGGCTGCGGCGCAAGGCGCCGGGGAAGACGGGATAGGCGCGCGGGGCTAACCCCCCTCAGAACGCGTTGTGCCCCGTGATCGCGTTCCCGAGGATCAGGCAGTGCACCTCGTCGGTGCCCTCGTACGTGTACACGCTCTCCAGGTTGAGCATGTGCCGGACGACCGGGTAATCGAGCAGGATCCCGTTGGCGCCGAGGATGCCGCGCGCGGTCCTCGCGATCTTGAGCGCCCAGCCCACGTTGTTCCGCTTGCAGAGGGAGACCTGCACCGGGCTGATCCCGCCGGCGTCCTTCTGCCGCGCGAAATGCAGCGCCATGATCTGCCCCTTCGCGATCTCGGTCGCCATCTCCACGAGCTCCGCCTGGATGAGCTGCCGCGACGCGATCGGCTGGCCGAACTGGACGCGCTCGCGCGCATAGGAGACGGCGGTCTCGTAGCAGGCGCGCGCGGCGCCGAGCGCGCCCCACGCGATCCCGAAGCGCGCCTGCGTCAGGCAGCCGAGCGGGCCCTTCAGACCGACCACCCCCGGCAGCACGTTCTCCTCCGGGACGCGCACCTCGTTCAGGACGATCTCGCCCGTCGGGCTCGCGCGCAGGCTCATCTTGCCGTGGATGAGCGGCGTCTCCAGCCCCTTCATCCCCCGCTCCACCACGAAGCCGCGGATCGACTCGGCCCCTCCGTCATCCACCTTCGCCCACACCACGCAGAGGTGCGCGATCGGCGCGCTCGTGATCCACATCTTCGTGCCCGTGAGCACATAAGAGCTCCCGTCCTTCCGGGCGCGCGTCTTCATCGAGCTCGGATCCGAGCCGCTGTCGGGCTCGGTCAGGCCGAAGCAGCCGATCAGCTCGGCGGCGGCCATCCCCGGCAGCCAGCGCTGCTTCTGCTCCTCGGAGCCGTATTTCCAGATCGGATACATCGCCAGCGAGCCCTGGACGCTGACGAAGCTGCGCAGGCCGCTGTCGCCGTACTCGAGCTCCTGCAGCGCGAGGCCGTAAGCGACAGAGTTCATGCCGGCGCAGCCGTAGCCGGTCAGCGAGCCGCCGAGCAGGCCGAGCGCGGCGATCTCGGGGATCAGGTCGGTCGCGAACTCCTCCCGGGCGAACAGGCTCGCGGCGCGCGGGAGGTACCGCTCGCGCACGAAGCGACGGACGGCGTCGCGGACCATGCGCTCCTCGTCGGAGAGCAGCGGATCGATCGCCATGAGCTGATCGAGCGAGAGGGGCTCCTGCGTGGCCATGGAGCCAGCGTGTAGCGTGCCTTCGAACGGCGCGGAAGACGGAAGGGGCACAGCGCCGGCGAGCGCCGCGGCTCACGGGCGGATGGACCGGCTCACGGACGGATGGAGACGAGCGTGCCCTTCCGCAGCGAGAGCGCGCCGTGCCAGTCGGCCGGCACCTCGGGGGTCGTCCACTCGAACAGCCAGGCGGCGTCGAGCGGCGAGAGGTTCACGCAGCCGTGGCTGCGCGGGGTGCCGAAATCGTCGTGCCAGTAGGCGGCGTGGAACGCGAAGCCCCCGGTGAAGTACTGGACGAACGGCACGTCGCGGAAATCGAACGGATCCTCCTCCTCCTCGTCGCCATCCATCGTGACCGTGACGTGCTTCGTGTGGATGCGGAACAGGCCCTGGATCGTCGAGCGCGTCGTCTCGGGGTCGCCGAGGCCGTCCGCCCCGGCCGAGACGAGGGTCACGTAGACAGGGCGGGTGCCCTCGTACGCGACGAGGCTCTGCTGGTTGATGGAGACGTCGATCCACTTGCGCCCGCGCACCGCCCACGCGGGCGTCCTGGGGAGCGGGTCGATGCGCACGAGGTCGTCGGCGCGGACGAGCGAGCCGTCCCGCGCCTCGTGGTAATCGATGCCGCCGACGCGCCGAGAGGCGCCGGACAGCGGGATCGCCTCGCGGAAGCGAAGCGGGGCGCGGGTGAGGCCGCCGCGCTCGCCCGGGACGAGGCGCGCGGCGTGGCGGCGCCGGGAGAAGGCGACGGGCAGGGGGACGCCCTCCGGGAGCAAGAGCCCGGCGAAGGCGCTCGGCCGGATGACGCGGGTGCGGTCGAGCGGCAGGGCGGCGAGGTCGGTGGTCAGGCCGAAGCGGCGCCCGTCGTGCTCGAAGGTCGAGAGCAGCGCGAAGCCGGAGCGCGTCCGGGCGCGGCCCAGGACGAGCGCGTCGGGCGCTCGGCGGTCGCCGGCGAGCCCGGGCGCCGGACGGCCGTAGAGCAGGACCGAGGGGGTCGCGTCGAGGGGCGGCGGCGCGACGAAGTCCGGCGCGCGGGCGGCGGTCGCGGCGCGGAGCAGGTGCGCGGCGAGATCGGGCTCGGCGCTGCGCTGCTCGTCCTCGCTCGGCAGGCGCGCATAGAGCGGCGGGGTGGGGGAGCGGGACATCACGTACGTGTAGGGCAGCCCGCCGAGCAGGGCCGTGATGTCGCGCGCCTCCGGCGCCGTGTCGCCCGTCTGGAGAGCGGCCGGCGCGGTATCGCCCATCTGGAGAGCGGCCGGCGCGTTATCGCCCGTCTGGAGAGCGGCCGGCGCGGTATCGCCCGTCTGGAGAGCGGCCGGCGCGGTATCGCCGCCCTGCATCGCTGCCGGTGCGACCTCGCCGCGGACGTCCAGTAAGGCGGGCGAAGCGAACCGGCGGACCGGACGGCGCGACGAGGCCTCGACCGCGAGGTCGTGAATGTTGAGCGTCGCGCTGGCGCCAATGCAGACGTAGCCGTTCGGCTCGATGCGGTACCAGCCCCCGGCGCACGACTCTCTGCCGGATGGCTCGGGCCGGCGCGCGACCACGGCGCCGGCGCGCAGGTACCCGATGCGCCGGCCGGTCCAGCGCGGCTCGGCGAAGATCCACGTCTCCCGGGCGATGCTCGCGAGCTCGTGGACCTCCTCGGCCACCGTCGGCGAGGTGGCCGGGGGCGGATCCAGCTCGGGCAGCTTGTCGGATCCGTCATCGACGAGCTCCGGCGGCAGCTCCTTCAAGGCGAGCGGGTCTCCGCCCGGCGTCGCGGCGTCCGCGGGCGGCGGTGTCACCACGGCGCCCGCGCCGGTCAGCGCGGCGTCCTCCGCGGCGGCGGAGGGCGCCGGGGCAGCGACGGCGGGCACCGCCACGACGAGCGGCGCGGTGACAGCGGACGCCGGCGCAGGGGCCGGGGACGCCGCCGTCGGCTCGGAGGCAGGGCGCGGGCAGCTCGCGCTCAGCGTCGAGAGCGCAACCGCTGGCAGCAGGAGAAAGCCTCTCACGCGCATGGAGCGCGCGTACCAGGAGGCGCGGGCGAGGGCCAAGTTCAAGAGGGGAGCCGCGAACCGCGCGCGGGGCCGCGAGCGAGCGCCTCGCCGGCGGAGGCGCTCGCCTGGCGCTCCAGGGCGCGGCCGGCGGCGGGGGAGGGAGGGCGCGGCGGACCCGCGCCCGGAGGGCCTCAGCTCACAGATCGCGCGCGCACGTGGCCGTGACGTAGTAGCGGCGCGAGTTGCTCGCGTAGGAGACCTGGTAGTCCGTCGTCTGCTTGAACCCGGCGGCCAGGAAGCTGCCGCCATGCATGAAGCGCGCGACGGAGTTGTTGTCGAGCCGCGAGCAGTCGTTGCAGGGCGTGAGCAGCTGATAGATATCCGATCCGTCGCGGGTGGCCTTGTACGCATTGCCGGCCAGGTCCATGTGGCCCCACCGCCCGGCGCCGTTCGGGAACTTGCCGACGTCGGTGAGGTCCGTCTGGCTGCACGGGTAGAGCGAGGGATACGACATCTTGCAGGAGCCAGCGACGCTCCCGTCGCCCTGGCAGCACCACGAGGCGTCGTCGATCTCGATGTCCTCGACGCTCGTGCCGCCCCAGGGATAGATGCGCTGCTCGTCGCCGCCGGCAGACGCGTAGTTGATCTCCGCCTGGGTCGGCATCCGGCCGCCGTCCCACGCGCAGAACGCGAACAGCTCGAACCAGTTCGCGCAGACGATCGGCTTGTGCTCCTTGGCCCCCGGGGTGTTGCTCCAGGACGGCCAGCCATACGGATCGCAGATGAGCGCCGACTTGAGCGCGCTCGTGTCGGCCGCGAGCTGCGAGTTCCACGACGGGTCCCAGCCGCTGTTCGGGATCTTCGGGTGGGCGCCCGAGCCGGCGGGCGGCGGGTTGGCCTGCGTCGGGCCGCCGGTCTGCGCGATGTACTGCCGGAAGCGCCCCACCGTGATCGTGTACTTGTCGAGATAGAAGTCGCTGACCGTCGCCGGCAGGCCCGCGTTGTTGAGCCGGTTGAACGTGCCCCCAGGGACCGGGAGCGTCGAGCAGCAATCATCGTTCCCGTTCACGCCGCAGTTCTCGCCGGCGCCCGGCGTGTTGCTGGCGCAGCTGATCGGCGGGCCAGGCACGCCGCCACCACCGCCGCCGACCCCGCCCGAGCCACCGGTGCCACCACCCGAGCCGCCCTCACCGCCAGAGCCCGACGTTGTGGTGGTTGTGGTCGAGCTGGAGCTGGAGGCCGTCGTCGAGCTGGAGCTGGAGGCCGTCGTCGAGCTGGAGCTGGAGGCCGTCGTCGAGCTGGAGCTGGAGGCCGTCGTCGAGCTGGAGCTGGAGGCCGTCGTCGAGCTGCTCGTCGTGGTGGTCGAGCCGGTGCCCGTGGCGCTGTCATAGCAGACCTCGAGATACGGCCGCCGCTCCAGCGCGGCGTTCTCGCTCGCCCTGATGTGGGTGCGGTTCGTGGTCTGCTCGAAGAGGATTCCGTGGTTCGTGTAGGTGCCGTTCACCCAGCTTTGTACGAGTGCGGTGAGGCTGAGCGAGTGGTAGCTGTAGGAGTACCCGGCGCTCGCCGTGAGGGTCCCCAGGTTGCTGCGTTCACCTTCAGGCTTAGTCGCATCGACCCACGCTTCCGCGTGCGTGTTCCAGCTCACGGTGCTCTCCTCCCAGGCCGTCGTGATCCGGTGCGCGCTCATCACCTCCTGGGCCGCGGAGCCCATGTGAACGAAGAGGTCCGCCGAGGTGATGACGGCGTCGGCGGGGATCGACGAGAGGTCGAACCCGATCAGCGAATACAGGCGCTTGCCGTTGCTCTCCGCGCCGGCGTACATGTTGGCGTCGTTCTGCCGGTCCTTGGGCAAGGACTCCTGGATCATCGCGTCTTTGATCACGCCTGTCGTCCCGGTGCGCTTGAGCGTCACACAGACCGTCGCCGCCTGCTGCGCCTCACCGAGCAGCTCGCTGCCCGCGTCCTCTGCGCCGACGCACCCGGCGAGCGCCGCGCCGGAGGCGGCGGCGAACGAGGCAAGGAGCAGATGCCGAGACCCTTTGACGAACGTCCGATTCCTCATGATGCTCTCCGATCCGCGTCGTCGGGCGTGCTCCGCCCGCGAGGCCACATGTGATGCCGTCGCGCAGGAGCGCCAGAGAGCGCACCTGCAAAGCCATCATCTGCCTGCGCGCCGTAAAGCATCACCTTCATCAGGTCAGCCCTCGGATCGTTCTGGCGTTGAATGGCGCGCGAGGAAAACGATACCGTTGTACGGCGTTGAGCGGAATGCGTCAATTGCGAATCGATATTCGTCGTCAAAAACCTGTTGGGGTCACTCGTGACATCGGCACAAAATCTACATTATTGCTCGGTCTCCTCGTGGTTGTCCAGCGCCGCGGACGCATGATCGGCGACGTCGGCGACGTTGGCGACGTTCTCCTCCGCCTGCTCAGCCGCCTCTGCTTCTGCTTCTGCTCAGCTCGCCACGGTCCCGCCGGTCGCGAGGGCTGATGGCCGATTTTGCCGGTCAACAGGTATGAGCGGATGGCGTAGGCGCAGAGAAGCTTGGTTCCGCCTACCTGCCTGCCTGTTTGCCCACCTGCCTGCTCAGGCTGCTTGTCGGCCCATCTGGCGCACCTGCCGCGGCCTATGGGTCGCCTTGTCCGGGCGCGGGATCGTGGCTGGCGGCCGTGGTGAGGCCCTCTTCGACCTCCGTGACGATCATCGTCGCGAGGAGATCGAGCAGCGCGCGGCCCTCGTCCTCGGAGGCCTCGCGCGGAGCGCCGGTGTACGCGGCGTCCATACCCAGCTCGCGGAAGCTCTTCACCCCTGCCTTGATGCCCTCCGCCAGGCTCAACTCGAGATCCGGCAGGTCCCGGGCGATGTCCGCCCGGACGAGCGCGGGGGTCGCGGCGAGGACGAGCGATGTCTCGTAACGTCCGGCGTGGCAGGCGCCGCTCCGGAACTCGGCGGAGAGCGTCCGCGCCCAGCGGCGCGCGAGCGGGCAGGCCACCGACGCGCGGCCCGGGGGCAGGCCGCTCGCGGCGGCGCGCACCGCGCGGTCGTGCTCCGGCTCGAGGTGGTTGTTGATGAAGCAAACGTGCGACAGGCCGGCCGACAGGTGGGCCTCCGCGACAGCACGCAGGAAGGCGGTGAGCGCGGGCGCCGGGATCGAGATCGCTCCGGCGAAGCCCGCCGCGAAGTCGGTGACGCCATAGCCGACGGGCGGCGCGAGGAGCGCGGCGACGCCCCGCTCCCACAGCCGGCGGCCCGCCCGCTCGGCCGCGGCCTCGCCGATGAGCGTGTCCGTTCCGAGCGGCAGGTGCGGGCCGTGCGGCTCCACCGACCCGACCGGGACGAGCGCGACGCACGGGGCGCCGGCCGACAGGAGCGCGGCGAGCTCCGCCGTCGTCAGCTCGGCGAGGCGCGGCGCGGCCTGCATGCGCTACAGGCCCGCCGGTGTCTCGCCGCCGGCCTCGCGCTGCCGGAGGGCCTTGCGATCGACCTTTCCGCGGTCGTTCCTGGGGACGTCATCGACGAAGACGACCCATCGCGGATACTTGTGCTTGCTCAGCCGGTCCTTCACGAACGCCTTGAGCTCCGCGGCGAGCTCGGCCCGCCCCGCCCCGGTGGCGACGCGGCCGCGCGCGTCGTCGCGGACCACGATGAACGCCTTCGGCTTCACGAGGCCCGCCTCCTCGGCGCCGATCACCGCGGCGAGGCTGACGGCGGGGTGCTCGGTCAGGCACTCCTCCACCTCGACCGGCGCGACCCAGACGCCGCCCACCTTGAGCAGCTCGTCGGCGCGCCCGCTGAACCAGAGGTAGCCTTCGGCATCCATGCGGAAGAGATCCCCGGTGCGGCACCAGTGGCCGTGGAAGGTGCTCCAGCTCTTCTCGCGATCCTGGAAGTAGCCGAGCGCGACCGAGTCGCCCTTCACCCACATCACCCCGGTCTCGCCCGGCGCGAGCTCCGGCGCGCCCGGACCGATCGCGTCCGAGGGGAGGATCTTGATCGTGTACCCCTCCACGACGCGGCCGAGCGACCCCGGGCGCACGTCGCCGGGGCGGTTCGTGCAGTAGATATGGAACATCTCGGCGGAGCCGATGCCGTCGTAGACGTCGGCCTGGAAGCGCGCGCGGAAGCGCTCGAGGAGCGCGGGCGGGAGCGCCTCGCCCGCCGAGAGGTGGAAACGGACGCTGGAGAGGTCGAGGCGCGGCTCGCCGCGCGCCGCGCTGGCGTCGTCGTGCTCGAGCAGCTTGCCCATCATCGTCGGGACGTTCGTGACGACGGTGGGGCGGTAGCGCTCGATGTACCGCCCGAGCGACTCCGGCGTCGGCCGCTCGACGAAGAGGCCGGCGGTCGCGCCGACGGCGAACGGGAACATGAGGTTGGTGCCCGTGGCATAGCCGAAGAACAGGCGCGGCACCGAGACGGTGATGTCCTCCTTGCGGTAGCCCGCGGTCGCCTTGGCGTAACACTCGGTGTTGAAGGCGAAATCGCGGTGCGTGTGGACCGCCGCCTTGCTCCTGCCGGTCGAGCCGGACGTGAACAGCCAGAGGGCGATGTCGTCGCGCCGCGTGGGGCGGGGGCCGATCGGAGCGCTCCGCGGCACGAGCGCGGTGCGCCCTTGCGCGAGGGCATTGCGGAGCGAGATGCACCTCAACGGATCGAGGGCCGGCGAGGCGGGGAGGTCGGCCTCGAGGTCGCCGCCGGTCGCGACCTCCGGCACAAGCACGAGCGTCCGGAGGTCCGCGGCCGCGAGCGCGTCCTGGATCGACTCGGCCACGCGCTGGATCGTGACGACCGCCGCGGGCCGCGTGTACTCGATGAGGTACGCGAGATCGGCGGCGGGCGCCTCGGGGTTGCCCATCGCCACGACGGCGCCGTGGTGCAGCGCCGCGAAGAACGCCCAGACGAACGCGGGCGAGTCGTGCAGGACGATGAGCACCCGCTGCTCGGGCGCGACGTCCTCGACCGCGAGGTGCGCGCGGAGCCGGCGGACCTGCCCGGCGACGTCGGCGTAGGTGTGCCGCTGATCGCCGAAGAGCAGGGCGACCTTGTCGCCGAGCCCCTCGCGCAGCCGATCGAACAGGTAGTAGTCGGCGAGGTTGAACTCTTCAGGGAATGTCGGTGCGTCCATGGTCACGCCTCCTCGCGCCTCCACGGCGGCGCCGTGAGCCGCCGCTTTCCTCCGTCCGTCGTCGCCACACCCGGCTCGTCGAGCCCCTCGCGATCCCAGAGCTGGCACGTCACGGGCCGGTGCCGCTGATCGAGCGCCTCGCAGTAGTTGGAGTAGATGCAGCGGCGCACCTCGCCGCCGCGGCCGAGGCGCGCCTTCAGGAACCAGTCCGGATCGGCCAGCGTCTGCCGGGCGGCCCCGATGAGGTCCGCCTCGCCGCGCGCGAGGATCGCCTCGGCCTGCGCGAACGTGCAGATCCCGCCCGCCACAACGACCGGCGTGTCGAGGCCGGCCTCGCGCACGGCCCGCCGGATCTGCGCCTGCTTCGGGACCTGCCGCCCGAACGGCCCGGCCGCGTCCGAGAGCGCCGTCGGCATGCACTCGTACCCGCTCGGGCCGGTGTAGGGGTACGCGGCCTCGCCGACCTTGGGCTGCTTCGCGTCCTCGAACTTGCCGCCGGTCGAGAGCGAGAGGAAGTCCATGCCGGCGCGCGCGAAGGCGAGCGCGAAGAACGCCGCGTCGTCGACCCGGTTGCCGCCGGCGACGACGTCGTCGCAGACGAAGCGGCAGCCCACCGTGAAGCGGGAGGACACGGCGTCGCGCACGGCCGCGTAGACCTCGAGCGGGAGGCGCGCGCGGCGCTCGCGATCGCCGCCGTAGCCGTCCGTCCGGGTGTTCAGCGCGGAGAGGAACGAGGCCATCGTGTAGGCGTGGGCGTAGTGGAGCTCGACCCCGTCGAAGCCCGCCTCCCGCGCCCTCGCCGCCGCCGCGGCGAAGAGGTCGGGCAGCGAGCGCGGCAGGTCGCGGATGTGGGGGAGCGCGACGTCGGTGACGCGCTCGCGCTCGCCGAAGCGCAGCGCCTCGAGCTCGCGCGGCGCGAGCACGGCCTCGAGCCGCGCGTCGTCGAGCGCGAGCAGCCGCGCGCGCACCTCGAGCTCCGGGGCGTCCCGGAGCGGCGGCTCCCCGAGCACCGCGGCGAGGGCGCCCCGGTGCGCGCCGGTGATCTCCAGGAACTGCCGCAGGAACCGCTCCTTCGGCGGGCGCCGGCGGATGCGGAGGAAGTCGATGAGCTGGAGGAGCAGGCGCGTCCGGCCCGCGCTCCGGGCGCGGACCGTCCGGACGAGCTCCCGGAGCCCCGGGACGAACCGATCGTGGCCGGCGCGGAGCAGCGGCCCGCTCGGCACGTCGCGGATGCCGGTCGCCTCGACAACGAGGGCGCCGGGCTGGCCGTCGGCGAAGCGGCCGTACCAGTCGAGCACGTCCTGCGTGACGACCCCCTCCTCCGTCGCCCGCCAGGGGACCATCGCCGGCACCCACGAGCGCTCGGCGAGCTCGAGGCCCGAGGCGAGGCGGAGCGGCGAGAAGAGGCGCGCGCCCGCCGCCTCGCCCGCGGTCGGGGGCTCCTCGCGGGGCAGGGCGTGGCGGATCCTCTCGGGCGGCTTCCACATCGCTACCGCGCCTCTTCTTCTTCTACGCCGCGCGCGGGAGCGTCCTCCGCGAGCTCCGCGGCGGCGCGCTCGAGGATCCCCTTCGCGATGATGAGCTTCTGGATCTCCGTCGTCCCCTCGTAGATGCGCAGCGGCCGGATCTCGCGGTACAGCCGCTCCACCTCGGTCCCCTCGATGACCCCGAGGCCCCCGTGGAGCTGGACCGCGCGGTCGATGATCCGCTGCGCCGCCTCGGTGGCGAACATCTTCGCCATGGCCGCCTCGGTCGAGACGCGCGCGGCCGCGCCGCCCGCGTCGCGCTTGTGGGCCGCGCGGGCCACGAGGAGGCGGGCCGCGTCGAGCTCGGTCGCCATCTCGGCGAGGTAGGCGCGCACCATCTGCTGCTCGGACAGCGGCGCGCCGAACTGCCTGCGGCGCGTGACGTGCGCTACCGCCTCGCGGAGCGCGCGCGCCGCCATGCCGTTCGCCGCCGCGCCGACCGAGATCCGGAAGGCGTCGAGCGTCTGCATCGCGAGCTTGAAGCCGCCGCCCACCTCGCCGAGGCGCGCGCTGTCCGGCGCGCGGCAGCCCTCGAAGCGGAGCCGGCCGATCGGGTGCGGGACCGACATCGGGAGCGGCTCCGCGGCGACGCCGGGCGCGCCGCTGTCGACGAGGAACGCCGTGATCTCGGCGCGCCCGCCGCCGCGTCCGCCGCCGCCGTTGTCGCCCGTGCGCGCGAAGACGACGAGGTGGTGCGCGAGCGGGACGTTAGAGATCAGCACCTTCTCGCCGTCGAGGACCCACCCGTCGCCCTCGCGGCGGGCCTCCGTCCGGAGCGAGGCGACGTCGCTGCCCGCCTCGGGCTCGGTCAGCGCGAAGGCCCCGATGCGGCGCCCCGAGAGCACGTCGGGCAGGATCGCGCGGCGCTGCGCGTCGCTGCCGGCCAGCACGATCGGGTACGAGCCGAGCCCCTGCACCGCGAAGATCGCGTCGGCGAGCGGAGAGACCTGGCCGAGCGCCTCGCGGATGAGGACCAGCGACCGCACGTCGACGGCCATCGGGTCCGCGGGGAGGCCGCCGCCCGCGGGCGCGCCGCCGAGCGCCGCGGGGACGAGGTGCGCGTAGAGCCCGAGCGGCTCGCCGAGGCAGCGCGCCACGGCGGCGGGGTCGCGCGCGCCCGCGAGCGGCGCGAGCGCCTCGGGGGTGAGCCGCGCGGCGAGCGCCGCGTGGCGCTCCTCGAAGAAGACCGGGAGATCGGCCGAGGAGAGCGCGAGCCGGTTCATGTGCGGGGCGTCGCCGGGCCGGTGGACCTCGGGGTGGGGGCCGCGTCCGCGTCTCCGGACGCTGCCGCGGCGTCGCCCTCGAAGCGCGGCGGGCGCTTCGCCTTGTTCGCCTCGTAGGCCTCGCGGAAGTCGGGGTGCGCCATGCAGAGCGCCTGCGCCTGCGCCTCGGCCTCGATCGCGGCGGCGAGGGGCATCGTGCGCTCGCTCTCCAGCATCTGCTTGGTGATCGCGTGCGCGAACGCCGGCCCGCGCGCGAGGCGCTCGGCCCACGCGCGCGCCGCCGGGAGCGCGTCGCCGTCGGGGACCACGCGGTTCACGAGGCCGATGCGGAGCGCCTCGTCGGCGCCGACGAGATCGCCGAAGAAGAGCAGCTCGGCGGCGCGCCCGTGGCCGACGATGCGCGGCAGGAGGTAGGAGGCGCCCATGTCGGCGCCGGACAGGCCCACCTTGGGGAAGATGAACCCGAAGCGGGCGCTCGCCGCGGCGATGCGCAGGTCGCACGCGGCGGCGATCACCGCGCCCGCGCCGACGGCGACGCCGTTGACGGCGGCGATGACCGGGCGCCGGAGCTCGCAGATGCTCTGGATCAGCGCGCCGGTGGCGCGGGTGAACTCGAGCAGCCCCCGCGCGTCGCGCGCGAACAGCTCGGCGATGATCCCGTCGACGTCGCCGCCCGAGCAGAAGCCGCGCCCCTCTCCGGTGAGCACGACCGCGCGCGCGGCCGAGCGCTCGAGCGAGCGGAACGTGGCCGTGAGCTCGCCGTAGATCTCGAAGGTGAGGGCGTTCAGCCGGTCGGGGCGGCTCAGCGTGATCTCCGCGACGCCGCGGCTGACCTCGAGCTGGAAGGAGCGGGGAGTGAGGGTCATCGGGGGGTCTCTGTTCGGTGCGCTGCTCTGGGACGGGTCCGCGCGGTCAGGGCTTGGTTCGCGTGCGCCGCGGCGGGCTCCGCGCGCTGCGCTCCGCGTGCGCGCGGCTGCTGCCGGGGCGGGACGGGACGGGCATGTCCGGCGCGCGGAGCGTGGTGCGCAGCTTGTCGAGCAGCCGCGTCAGGGTGGAGATCTCGGCCTGGCTCAGCCCGGAGAACACCTTGGCGACGCGCGCGGCGTGGCGCCGCTCGGCGTCGCGGAACGCGCGCTGCCCCTTGGGGGTCACGTGCACGCGCCACGCGCGGCGGTCGCTCGGGTCGGCCCGCCGCTCGACCATGCCGTCGCGCGCCGCGCGGTCGACGAGCCCGGTGAGGTTGCCCGCCGTGACCAGCATGCTGCGGGAGAGCGACGCGAGCGTCTGCCCGTCGCTGCGCACGAGGTTCGCGAGGAGGTCGAAGCGCGGGAGGGTCATCTCGTGCTCCAGGTCCTCGCGGATGGCCGCGAGCGCGCGCTTGTGGACCGCGAGGATGCGGACCCAGGCGCGCACGGCCGCCTGATCGCCGCGCGCGCTCTCGGGCGGGGGGGCGGCGAGCGGTCGCCTCGCCGGCGCCCCGCGCCTCACAGGCCGCCCTCGTCGTCCACGCCGCGCGCGCCGGGCGCCGCGACGGCCTCGATCTCGACGAGCGCGCGCGGCTCGACGAGCCCCGCGACGCCGACGAGGGCCATCGCCGGGAAGTGCTTGCCGAACCGCGCTCGCCACGCGGCGCCGATCGCGGCGCGCGAGCTCCTGTACGCCTCGAGGTCGGTCACGTACACGGTCATCCGCGCGACGTCGCCCGGCTCGCCGCCGGCGGCCGCGACGACCGCGAGCACGTTGTCGAGCGCCTGCGCGAACTGCTCGGCCAGATCGTCGCTCCGGATCTGCCCCGACGCGGCGTCCCACCCGATCTGCCCCGCGACGTGCAGCGTCGTCCCGCGCGTCACGACGCCGTTGGCGTAGCCTCGCGGCGCCGGCCACCCGGCCGGCTGCACGATCTCGAGGCCGCCCTTCACCGCATCACCTGTCCGCCGTCGACCGGGATCGCCTGGCCGTGGATGCTGCGCGCCTCGTCGCTGCAGAGCATCGACACGACGAGCGCGACCTCCTCGGGCTCGACCATCCGGCCCTGGGGCGACATCGCCTCGAGCGTCCGTCGCGCCGCCTCCTCGCCGCGCCCGGTCTTCTCGGCGATGCGGGCGATCGCCTCGTCCGCCATTCTCGTGTTCGCCCACCCGGGGCAGACGCAGTTGATGGTCACCGGCGTCCGGGCGATCTCCAGCGCGATGGCGCGGGTCATCCCGACCATGGCGTGCTTCGACGCGCAGTACGCGGTCGAGTAGGCGCACCCGGCGAGCCCCGCGGTGGAGGCGACGTTGACGACGCGCCCGAACCCGCGCGCGATCATCTTCGGGAGCAGGGCGCGGCACAGCACGAAGGCGCCGGTCACGTTGACCGCGAGCATGCGGTCCCAGAGCGCGTCGGTGGTCCTGTCGAACGGCGCGCTCTCGGCTGCGCCCGCGTTGTTGACGAGCACGTCGACGCGCCCGACCTGGCCTTCGAGCGCGGCGAGCGCGGCGAGCGCGCCCTCGCGATCCGCCACGTCGAGCCGGACGGCGACGCCGCCGACGGCCGCCGCCGTCTCCTCGATCTCGGCCTGCGTGCGGCCTGCGACGGCGACGCGCGCGCCGTCCCGCGCGAGCCGCTCGGCGATCGCGCGGCCGATGCCGCGACCCCCACCCGTGACGAGCGCGACCTTGCCTTCCAGGGACATGCGGAGCACCTAAATCATATATATATGAAGTACAGGCCGAAGTCACCCTCGACGCGGCTCGCTGCGGCCTCCCGCTCGCCGGGGCGCCGCGTCTTGCGCGTTCCGGGCGCCTCGTTGCTCTGCCCACTCTGCTTGCTCTTCACTCTCCTTAATCTCCTTACTCTGCCTACTCTGCCTACTCTGCCTACTCTGCTTACCGTGATAGCGCGCATTCATTGATAGCGCGCTTTGCCCTGATGGCCTGTCGCGTAGCGGACGGAATGTGACTGTGCGGAGGACCTGAAACGCGAACGGAGCGGGCGCACCGTGCGCTCTGTCACGCTCGCGTCCGCGACGTAGGCGAGCGCGTCGCGAGGAGGCGAGCGCGTCCGTGACAAAGCGCCTTCGTAAAACGCATCGTGTCGCGCCTGCTCGACTGCTTCTTCGCGCGCTCGGCCTGTCGATCTCGACGGGTGCGTACGCCACCATCTCGTCATGCGTCCCTCCTTCGCGGCGGTGGTGGCCGTGACATCGTCGCTCGTCGCAGCGCTCGGCTGCGGCGACGCGCGCCCGAGCGTCTCGTCGATCTGGATCTCGCCGGCGCAGCACCGCGAGCTCCGCGGGGAGCGCTTCTTCGACGCGCCGTGGCCGAGCGATCTGCGCCGCGAGGGCGGCGCGGTGCGGCTCGACGGCTACCACAACCCGCGGCGGCTCAGGATCCTCGACGAGTACGTCCGCGAGATGGACTCGGTCCTCGACGGCTTCTCTCCGGCGGCGGCGGGGTTCATGCGCTTCGCCGGGCCGATCGACGTCTCCTCGCTCCCCGCGACGCCCGCGTTTGCCATGAGCCCCGTCGCCGCCGTGCAGCTCATCGACGTCGATCCGGGCTCGCCGGCGCGCGGAGAGCGGCGACAGATCTCGGTCCATTTCCGGCGCGAGGCCGGCGTCTACTGGCCAGAGAACACCCTCGCCTTCATGCCCGTCATGGGCTTCCCGCTGAGGCCGCGGACCCGGTATGCGCTCGTCGTCACGGACGCGCTGCGCGGCGAGGGCGGCGGCCTAGTGGAGGCGAGCCCGGCGCTGCGCCAGGCGCTCGGGATCGAGCCGGCCGGCGCCGATGTCGAGGCCGCGCGGGACGCGCTCGCTCCGGCGGTGGACGAGATCGAGGCGGCCGGCGTCGGCCGCGAGCGCATCGTCCACCTCGCGGTCTTCACCACCTCCGACCCGACCGCGGAGCTCTTCGCGCTGCGCGATCACCTGCTCGCGAGCGTCCCGCCGCCGGAGGCGCGGCCCGCGCTCTGGCAGGTCGTGAAGCACGCGCCGTCATGGGACGAGTACACCGGCGTCTACGGGCCGTCCCCGATCTACCAGAGCGGCCGGGCCCCGTACGCGAGCCACGCGGACGGCGGCGGCTTCGCGAGCAAGGCCGGCGAGCCGGTGATCTCCGGCTACTTCGACCTGCGCTTCTCGATCACGGTCCCCGCCGCGGGCCGCTGCCCCATGCCGGAGGCCGGCTACCCCGTCGTGCTCTACGCCCACGGCACGGGCGGCGACTACCGCTCCTACGTCCGCAGCCACACCGGTCCTTCGCTCGCGGAGCGGTGCCTCGCGGTCATGGGCGTCGACCAGATCTTCCACGGCGCGCGCCCGGAGGCGCCAGAGGACGCGGGGCAGGCCGGGTTCCTGTTCTTCAACGTGCAGAACGTGGCCGCGGCGCGCACGAACGCGCGCCAGTCGGCGCTCGACGAGGTGCAGCGGGCGCGCCTCTTCACCGAGTCGCGCATGACCGTGCCCGCCGGCGTCTCCAGCACGGGGGCGGAGATCCGGTTCGACCCGTCGAAGATCCTGTTCTTCGGGCACTCCCAGGGCGGGCTGAACGGCCCGCTCTACCTCGCGGCGGACGACTCGGCGCGGGGCGGGGTGCTCTCCGGGGCGTCGGCGGCCATGTCGGTGACCCTGCTCGAGAAGACGAACCCGCCGCCGAGCATCGCGGCGCTCGTCAAGTCGGTCTTCCTCGGGCTCATGGACGAGGAAGCGGCCGAGGTGAACGAGTTCCACCCCGCGATCTCGCTCGCGCAGTCGATCGTCGACGTCGTCGACCCGATCCACTACGCTGCGCGGCTGTTCGTCGCGCCCCGCGACGGCTTTGCGCCGAAGAGCATCTACATGACCGAGGGCATCAACCCGGACGGCAGCGGCGACACGTACGCGCCGCCGCGCGGCATCGAGATGCACGCGCTGGCGATGGGCTTGCCGCTGCAATCGCCCGCGCAGCGTCTGATCCGCGAGTACGGCTTCGGCGGCCCCGCGCCGGTCGAGGTGCCGCCCGGGGGCCTCGCCGAGAACCTCGCTGGCGGCCGCGCCTCGGGCGTGCTCGCGCAGTGGCCGGTCGCCGAGGGGAGCGATGGTCACTTCGTGATCTTCGACGTGCCCGCCGCGGCCGCCCAGGCCCACGGCTTCCTCCAGAACCTCGCGGCCGCGCCCCGCGGGCGGGTGCCGGCGCCGTGAGCGCGGCCGGCGATCTCGCGTCGCGCGTCGCCGCGCTGCTCGCGCACTCCGGCGTGGAGGCGCGGCCCGCGCCTTCGGACGCCGACGCGTGGCCCCACGGGCTGGCCGAGCCGCCGGACGTCGCGGCGCTCTACGCGGCGACGGACGGCCTCGCGCTCCCGGACGGCACGCGGATCCTGCCGCGCGGCGAGCTCGCGCGGGCGACGGCGTGGCTCGCGGAGGATCGCTCGCTCGACTGGGCGCGCGACCTCCTCGTCATCGGGGAGCGCGAGGATCTCGTGATCGTGCTCGACCTCGACGCCGAGGGGGCGCGCGCCGGGGGCGGCGTGCTGGAGGTGCCGACCGACGGGCTCGCCTCGTTCCAGCGCGTCGCCCGCTCGGCGGTGGGCTACCTGGAGCGGCGCCTCGGCGTCGCGTGGGCCGAGCCCGCGGCGCCCGAGGTGCGGGCGCGCGAGGCGGGGGCGCGCCGCGACCTCCCGGCGCTCCGCGAGGCGCTCGCGGAGGCGATGTATCCGGGCGCGGAGCGGCAGATCGCGCACGCGGCGCTCACGCTGGGTGCGCTCCTGTCGGAGCGCGGGGACGAGGCGGCGCTGGACGCCTTCGCGCGCTCGGTCGAGGCGCGGGTCGCGGCCGCGCCCCGCGGCGCGGGGGCGCCGGAGCGGCGCGCGGCGTGGCGCGCGTGCGAGATCGCGGCGCGGGAGGCCGGGGCGGAGGCGATCGCGGCGGCGTGCGCGGCGCGGGGCAGGGCGTAGGGGAAGAGACGACGCCCCGCCGCTCAGCGGACAGAGCTCACCTCGGGCCCCGCTCCCGGAGCCTCGCTCGCCACGCGCGCACCACCGTCGTCTGGTCCCCCTTGCGCAGCATGAGCTCCGTCAGCTCCCCGACGTCGAGCCCCGGCAAGAACCGGCTTTGCCCCGCCTCGGCGTAACCCTCCGGGCCGAGGAGGTGAATGGAGAGCTTCCCCTTCTTCAGGAACCAGACCTCGGGCACGCCGAGCCCCGCATAGACGGAGAGCTTGTCGATCGTCCCGCTCTTTTCGATCACCTCGATCGCGAGCTCCGGGATCTCCCCATCCTCCGCTGTTCCGAGCACGTAGCACTCATCCGGCTCCACCCCCCGCGCCGCGAGCCGCTTGCGGAGGGTCATGCTGCCGTACCCGCTGAGCGGCAGCTCCGCCTCCTCCGCGTAGGCCTCGACGAGGCGGGCCAGGATCTTCTTTCGCCCCTCGTGCGGTCCGCCCGGGCTCATCAGCTCCAGCACTCCCTCGCAGTACGTCACCCGCACGCCCGCGCGGTCGCCGAGGACCGCCAGGAGGGCCTCGTACTCCTCCCACGAGACGTCGTGGACGACGAAGAGCTGGTCTTCCGAGCCGTCCGCGACCGCGAGCGCGCGTTCGACAGGGGGGGCGAGGAGGGGTGCAGCGGCGGCCATGACAGCGTGCTCCTCCGGGGAGTATCACCGCCGCGCCGCGCGCTGGCAACCCCGGCTCGAGCGCCCGCGCGGCGCTGCCCCGCTGGACGGTCCCGACGCGCGCCATGGTCTCGCCGAGCGCCGCTCGGGGCGATCCCGGGGGGCTCCCCTCAGAACACGCGCCCCAGCCCGTCGAGCGCCGCCACCCGGTAGGCCTCGGCCATGGTGGGGTAGTTGAACGTCGTGTTCACGAAATACCGGATCGTGTTGTTCGGCGAAGGCTGCGACATGATCGCCTGTCCGATGTGGATGATCTCCGCGGCGTTCTCGCCGAAGCAGTGGATCCCGAGCAGCGCGAGCGTCTCGCGGTGGAAGACGAGCTTCAGCATCCCGACCTGCTGGCCCGTGATCTGCGCGCGGGCGAGCGTCTTGAACGTCGACTTCCCCACCTCGTAAGGCACCTTCTCCGCCGTGAGCTCCCGCTCGGTCTTGCCGAGCGACGAGATCTCCGGCGTCGTGTAGATGCCCGTGGGGATGTCCCGGACCAGCTTCTCGTCGGCCTGGCCGCAGAGGTGGCTGGCCGCGAACCGGCCCTGGTCGTAGCTCGCGCTCGCGAGCGCCGGGAAGCCGACGACGTCGCCGACCGCGTAGATGTGCGGCTGGCTCGTCTGGAAGGTCTCGTTGACCTCGATCTGACCGCGCTTGTTCGCCGTGATGCCGAGGCTCTCCAGGCCGAGATCGGCCGTGTTGCCCGACCTCCCGTTCGCCCACAGGAACACCTCGCTCCGGAGCTTCTTCCCGCTCTTCAGCGAGAGCACGACGCCCTCCTTCGTGGCCTCGACCTTCTCGTGCTCCTCGCCGTTCAGCACGCGGATCCCGGTGTCGCAGAAGTGGTACCCGAGCGCGTCGGTGATCTCGTCGTCGAGGAACTCCAGGAGATGGGCGCGCGTGTTGATCAGGTTCACCGCGACCTGCATGTTGCGCAGCATCGACGCGTACTCGCAGCCGATGACCCCCGCCCCGAAGATCGTGATGCTGCGGGGGGTGCGATCCATGCGCAGCAGCGTGTCGCTGTCGAAGATGCGCGGGTGGCTGAAGTCGATGTCGTCCGGCCGGTACGGGCGCGAGCCGGTCGCGATGACGAAGCTGTCGGCCGTGAAGCGCCGGCGCTGGCCCCCGTCGCTCTCCACCTCGATCGCGTGCGGATCGACGAACCTCCCCCGCCCCGGGATGAGCCGGACGCGGTTCCTGTCGTAGAAGCTCTCGCGCAGATCGACCTGGTCGTCGATCACGCGGTTCGCGGTCGCGAGGAGCTCGCCGAACGGGTACTCCGGAACCACATCCATCCGCTTGTAGATGGGGCTCTGGTTGATCAGGTTCATGTGGTAAATCGCGCGGCGCAGCGCCTTGCTCGGGATCGTCCCCCAGTGGGTGCAGCCCCCGCCGACCCGCGTGTAGCGCTCGATCGCCGCGACCGATTTGCCGTGCTTCGCGGCCGTCATGGCGGCGCCTTCGCCGCCCGGCCCCGTTCCGAGGATGATGAGATCGAAGTGCGGGGTGGTCGCCATCGCGTTCCTTGCCTCCGGGGCGCGCCGCGCGCGCACGGGAGAGGCTACTCGAACTGGAGCGGCTCGTCGTCGCCCCCGACGCCGAGCATCTCCAGGATCTGGCGCACCTCCATCGCCGCCTCGACCTCGGGGCCCGCTTCCAGGAAGCCCTGGAGGTGCTTGCGGGCGAGCGCGCGGTTCCCGCGGGCCGCGTAGGCGAGGCCCATCGCGTGCATCGCGTCGCCGTCCTTCGGGAACCGCCGGAGCGCCTCCTTCGCCTGCGCGATCGCCCCGTCGGTGTCGCCGAGGCGCCGGAGCGCGTGCGACAGGGCCACCCGCGCCCCGAGGAAGCTCGGCGCGAGCCGCACGGCGGCGCGGTAGGCGTCGCGCGCCGGCTCGACCTGGCCGAGCTCGTAGAGCGCGTGCCCGAGCAGGCTGTACGCGTACGGGTTCGACGGGGAGGTCTTGATCACGTCGCGCAGCGCGACGAGCGCCTCCGGGATCTGCTCCGTCTGCAGGAGCTCGGCCGCCTCCTCGACCGCCTCCCAGTGGGCGGCGTCCACCGATTCGTCCACCACAGCTCTCAGCACCATGTCCGCAGTTTAACCAGAATCGTCGCGCCGTCCCGGCCCCTTCGTGGTACCGGCCGGGCCGTGTGGCGCGCGCCCCGGATCCGGCTGCTCCTGTGGCACGCGAGCGCAGCGATCCCGGTCCTCGGCGCGGCCGCGGCGTTCTACGCGCCCGCGCTCGCCAGGACGGGCGGCGTCTGGCCGGCGCCGCTCGACGACGTCTACATCCACTTCGGCTTCGCCCGCGCCGCGGCCCTGGGCCACCCGCTCTCGTGGATCCCTGGCAACGGCTACTCCTCGGGCGGGACCAGCCTGACGTACCCCCTCGTCCTCGCGCCCGGGTACCTGCTCGGCTTCCGCGGCCCCTGGCTCGGCCTCTTCGCCGCGCTCCTCGCCTGCGCCGCGCTGCTCGACCTGTGCGGCTCGCTCCGGCGGCTCCTCGCGCCGCGCGCCGGGCCCGGCGCCGCCTCTTCCGGCTGGGTCGCCTGGGTCGCGCCGCTCTTCGTCGTGGCCGTGCCGCTGCTCGACTGGAGCTGGTTCTCCGGGATGGAGGTCGCGCTGCTCGGCGCCGTGCTGGGCCGGGCGCTCGTCGCGGTGCGGCGCGTGGAGCTCGCCCCGCCGGCGCGGCGCCCGGCCGAGCAGCTCCGGGTGGGGCTCCTCGCCGCGCTGCTCGTCGCGACGCGGCCCGAGGCCATCGCGCTGGCGGCGCCGCTCGCCGTCGCCGCCGCCCACGCGGCGGGCTCGCTCGGCGCGGTCGCGTCGCTCGCGCGCGCGTCGCTGCCCGCCGCGCTGCTCCTCGGCGCGCACGCCACGGCGAACCGCGCGCTCACGGGGGAGTGGGGCGCCGCCGGGGCCGTGCGCAAGCTCATCCTGGCGAACCCGTACCCCACGCCGCTCGAGAAGGCGGTGGAGGTGATCAAGAACCTCGCCGCGCTCCGGGTGCAGGCGCTGGAGAGCGCGCTCGGCGGCCCCTCCTGGGCGCTCCTCTTGCCGCTGCTCGGCGCGATCGCGGCGCTCGATCGGCGCTCGCGGCGCCTCGCCGTGCCGCTCTTGATCGGCGCTTACGGCTCGCTGCTCCTCGTCGCGCTCAACACGACGGCGCGCTACCAGAACCTCCGCTACGCCGCCCCGTCGCTCGCGATGCTGCTCATCGCCGCGGCGCTCGGGGTCGAGGCGCTCGCGCGGCGGGGCCGGCTCGCCGCGGGCGTCGCGGCGGCGCTCGCCATCGCGGCCCTCGCCGCGCCCTCCGTGTGGTTCGCGCGGCAGATCGACCACTTCGCCCGCGCCTCGGCGAACATCGCCGGGCAGCAGGTCGAGGTCGCGCGGCGGCTCGGCGCGCGCGCGCCGCGGCCGCGGCGGGTGCTCCTCGGCGACGCGGGCGCGATCCCGTACCTGTCGGGGATCCCCGCCATCGACGGGCTCGGCCTCGGCGGGTACCGGGGGATGCCGTTCGCGCGGGCCTCGGTGCACGGGGTGCCTGCGGTTGTCGAGCTCATCGAGCGGCTCGACGCCGCCGAGCGGCCGGACGTCTTCGCCCTGTACCCGTCCTGGTGGGGCGGGCTCGCGGACGTCTTCGGCAGGCGCGTCGACGCGGTGAAGATCGAGGACAACGTGATGTGCGCCGCCGACGAGAAGGTGATCTACGAGGCGGACTGGTCGACGCTCGCCCCGCCGGGGGAGCGCCGCGACGGGGTCGTCGACGAGGTGGACATCGCCGATCTCGTCGACGAGCGGGCGCACCGCTACGCCTTCCCGTCGCCGCGCGGCGGCTGGGTCATCGGCGCGGTGCTGCCGGGCGGCGGCGACGGCGGCGACAGCGCGCCGCGGTTCGACGCGGGCAGGATCATCCCCGAGGGGCGCGAGCAGTCGTTCGCGATCGGCTCGGCCGCCGCGATCTCCCGGGGGCCCGCCGTGCTCGTGCTGCGCACCGACGGGGGCGGCCCGATCGCGCTCGGCGTCGCGGTCGCCGCCGGCGGCGAGGTGCGCGTCGAGGTGCCCGAGCGCCCGGCGGACCGCTGGTCCGAGATCCGGGTGCCCCTGCGCGACGTCGCGCCGGGCGATCGGATCCGGATCCGGTCGCTCCTCGGGACGTTCCGCAGCTTCCATGTCTGGCTGCTGCGGCCGTGATCGGCCGGATCGGCCGGGACGCAGCGCGTCGGGAGGGCGCGGGGGGCGTCGCGCGACGGATCCATGGTAAGAGCCACCACGTGGTGAGGTGGTTCCGTGCGTCGGCCTTCGCGGCGAGCGCAGGCAGGGAGGTGGCCTCGTTTGCGCGGCAGGCGGTCCTCCTGCCGTACGACACCCTCGCGCCGGTGATCCCCGCCGGGACGTCCGACGGCGACGACGTGGTGATCATCCTGCACGGGCTCTTCGCGTCTGCCGGCGTGCTCCGGCCGTTGCGAACGGCGATCGAGCGCCACGCTGCCACGTCGCGGGCGCCTGGCCGGCGGGGCCCGGCGCACGCCGGTCCTCCCGCGGGGTCGGTCCACACGGCGACGATGTCGTACGCGCCGGGGCCTGGCGTCGAGGCGCTGTCGGCGCGCCTCGCGGGCCTTGTCTCGGCGTTGCCGGACGGGGCGCGCTTGCACCTCGTCGGCCACAGCATGGGCGGCATCGTGTGCCGCTTCTTCGCGCAGGAGGTCGTCGATCCTCGGATCGTGCAGACCATCTCCATGGCGAGCCCGTTCGGCGGCATCCCGCGCGCCGGGCTGCTCGGCTTCGGGGGCGCGCGGGATCTCGACGCCTCGAGCCCGCTCCTCCGGCGTGTCCTCCTCGGGACGGCGCGGTCGAGCGTCCCGCACCTGTCGATCATCGCGGGCGCCGACACGCTTGTCCGCTCGCCCATCGCGCACGCGCTGCCGGGCGGCGAGGTGCGCGTGATGGAGGCGCGCGGGCACAACACGCTCCTCTTCGACCCCGAGGTGGCGGCGCTCGTCGCGCGGCGGATCGTCGAGCGGCGGGGCGGCGCGCGCTGACCTATCGCCGCTCGGCGCTTCGTGGTAGCTCGCTCGCGTGCGTTCGCCGATCGCCTGTCTCCTCGCCCTCGGGGCCCTGCTCGCCCCGCTTGCCTGGTCATCGCCCTCGCGCGCGGACGCCTCCGCGTGGACCTTCGTCGGCGCCGGCGCGGTCGGCTGGAAGCAGGGCGACGGTGATCTCGTCCTCGACAGCGCGCTGTCGCTCGACGTCGGCGTCGGCACAACGCCCGACGCGCCCGTCATCGTCGGCGGCCTGCTGCGCGCGACCCCCCTCCTCGACAGCGGCATCGATCTCGCGTTGCTCGCCCGGGTCGCGACGCGCGGCTTCCAGGCCGGCCAGCTCGGCTTCGCGCTCGACGCGGGCGGCTACCGGCGATTCTGGGGCGCGGGCTCCACCGGCGTGGCCGGCGCGCTCACGCTCGGGGCGCCGCTCGGGATCAGCCTGTCGCTCCAGGGGAGCTACGGGACCGACGACGCCGTGGCGTTCGGCGCCATCGCGGGCATCGACCTGCTGCGGCTCACCGTGTACCGAAAGGCGCTCCTGCCGGTGTGGCCGAACCCGTTCCCCGCGCAGGAGCGCGGCCGGGACGTCGCCTCGCGCTGAGGGGCGCGCGAGAGGCTCTCCGGACAGGACGACGGAGAGCAATCGAGCCGGGAAGCGGGCAGTCGAGGACCGGGCGCGCGGCGCGCATTCGCGCCGCGGACGCCGATTGACCGGCGAAGTCGTGCCCCGGTAGGGCGGCGGCCAGGGGAGCGTCATGGATGTCGTCGCCGCGCTCGCCATCCTCCTCCTCGCGTTCATTCACGTTGCCCCTCGCCGGAACGGATGTCACGCGCGGAGGGGTGTCCGTAACCTAAGCAAGGCGAGGGCCATTCCTGCCGCGACGGCGAGATCAACCGGAAGACGAGTCGACCCTCTGTGGGATTGAAGTTCCCGGTCCCGCCGATGCCGCGAATTGGATGTGAACGAAGTGGGCGACGGGACGGGCCGGAATCGTGTGAGGCAGGCCACCCCGCCTGGCCGGCATCAGCGGGGTGGTCTCATCGACGTGTTCTGTCTCTATGGCAAGAAACGGAGCTGCATCGTTGCTCAGCGATGGCCGCCTCGATGGCCTGGGCCGCTCTGCACCTGCAGCGACGGCACAGCGGAGCACAGGAGCGCAAAATCGTCTTTGGTCATCGTCATGGAGCACAGCTGCTCGTGAGCTACCGACGCAAGCCAATCGTCAGTACCTCTCAGGAGCACGAGGTCCGTCGGCCGATCAGGCCATTCCCAATCGAATATGCCTTCGGCCAGCTCGGACAGCTTCTTTGCCAAGTCGGAATCGAATCGATAGATGTACCGCTTTCTCCGCGATTCACTGTCAGAGATCTCCGCGTTCACCGCAGGGCCACCGATCTGATGAGGCAACAGCTTGTTGAATACATGCATACACCGCGGGTTGATCGTGCCCAGGGGACGCAGGGTCGCGCGATCAACCCTTCCAACCGCAAACCGCAAGAGCTGTCGATAAGTCTCACCTCTCGGCTCGTCGAGATACCAGGTGTAAGTTTGACGAGAGTCCTTCGGCTTTCGCGGATGCATACCTAGCTCCAAAGTTCACGCCTCGGGCGGTGCCGAAGAGGGGAAGAACAGGATCGGGCCTGGCACGAGGTCAAGCAAGATGTCGAGAAAGCTGTCTTCTTCAGACGAGCCGCCCCCGTCAGTCGCCCCCATGGGCATAGCGGCAGGCAACTTACCATCGACGAAACTATGCCCCGGGAATCGATCACGCGGCCCGGTGTGCTGTGCATGGGCATGCGGCAACTGGCCGGGGCCATGCGGGCCATCGCAGACCGCCTTCCCGTTGCCACCCAGCGCCCTGCTAACGTCTTTTTCCAGCTTCCGCGCTGAAGCCATCGAGTCCGTGACGACATCCTGGCCCAGCTTCCGGGCCTCCAGCGCCTCTTTGCGCGTTAACCGACGACCGTAATTCAGGATCGTCTGACCGAGGCGCTGGGCGGCGCGCCACTTGTCCATTCCGGTCGAGTCGATGTAGTTGACCGGATCGTTCCCGCAGTACTCGTACACGTTGATCCCACCCGCAAACAGGATCGGATCCTTCGCCGTCCACTGCCCAGTATGCGGATCGTAGTCCCGCGCCCCCAGGCGTACAAGCCCCGTGTCGCGGTCGTAGAGGCCGCCCGCGAAGCCGAACGGCGTGAAACCCGGGTTGGTGTCGAGGAGCACGCGTCCGAACTCGTCATAGTCCATCCGCTGCGCCACCGTGCCCGTCGCGACGTCCACCACGAGCCGCGGGCTGCCGAGGTGGTCCGTCAGGATGCGGTACGTCACGCCTCCCTTGATCATCAGATCCGGCACGTTCCCCCCTTGCGCGTAGACGAAGCGCGCCACAATGCTGCCCGCACCGTCGAGCTCTGCCGCCACCTGAAGGTCGCTCCGGTACAGGAAGCCTTGGACGTTGACGCCGTTCCTCTGCTTCCAGATGCGATGCCCTTCGCCATCGACGAGGTAGTCGATCTCGGTATCATCCGGCAGCTCGGTGTACCGCAGGTTGCCACGGGCGTCGTAGGTGAACGTCGTCGTTTCCCCCGTCGCCGAGTCGGTCACGCTCGTCCGGTCGCCCGCGGCGTTCATCGCGTATGTCCTGGTCCCGTAGGTCAGGACCCGATCCTGGTCGTCGTAGGTACCGCTCTCCGTCCCTGCGGGCGACGTGCGCGCGAGGCGGTTGCCGTTCGCATCGTAGTCGTAGTGGGCGGTGAGCACACCATCTCGGAACACGTCGGTGAGCCGCCCGACGAGATCGTACTCGTACTCGTAGGAGTGGGTCGCTCCCTGGATCGTCTCCGTCCTCTGGTCGATGCGGCCCAGAGCATCCGGGGTATCGGTCACCTGATAGAGCGCAGTGCCACCCACCCGCGCCACGTACGCCTGTATGCCGCCATCGGCGTTGGGTGTCACGGTGTCGCTGACGACGCCGATGCTGCTCCCGGTGTACAGCCCGTTCTGCGGATGGTGGGCCAGCGTGAGATCGCCGGCCTGGTTGACGAAGCCGTCGACGTCATAACCGAAGCTCGTCGTCGCGCCGCCGTTGACCGTCTCGCTGCTGATGCGGAAGTCGTTGTCGTAAGCCCAGCTCACCGTGCTCGCGCCGCTCCCGAACCCGGCGCCTGTCCACGTCCGGCTGGTCGTCAGCATGCCGTCGTGACCGTAGGCGATCGAGATGCCGGATGGCCCTGCGATGCTGTCGATTTTGCCAGTCGTTGGATTGTACGCGATGCTGATATTCCCCATGCCGAGGGGCAACGTTATCTGGCTGAGCCGCCCGGTCGCCGGTTCCCGCGTGTAGACGCTGGCCGCCTCGCCGGGACGGGTCGAGCCCGTGAGCAGACGATCCAGATCGTAGGCCCAGGAGGTCGTCCTGGGGCCGGATCCGGCGTCGGGAGCAACGTACTCGTCCAGCAGATCTACCGGGGTGTAGCTGAACGTGTGCGCCGGCCGTTCCGGGGGAGTGACCGTATGAGCACGTCCGCCAAGATAGTAGCTCCTCTCGATGATCTCCCCGTCGGCCCTCGTCCTCTGCGTTGTCCGACCGACCGCATCATGGACGAACTGCTCCGTGTGAAGCAGCGGATCCGTCACGCTCGCCAGCCAACCGTTTTGGTACGTGTAAGTCCAGGTCTTCGACCCTTGGGACACGGTATGGAGCCGGCCATCTGGATAGTACACGAAATCGATCGGGGAGATTCCGGGCAGCGCGATGCGTCCGATCCACCCCTGTGGCGTCAGCGTGGTCGTCATGCTCCGCCCTGACGGCAGCGTGGAGACAACGGTGTTCGTGGCCTTGTTGAACAGCTGCGTGAACGGACGCCCGTTGATCGTGAACGTTTCGGTCATCGACGTACCGCTCAGCGCGTTGCCGGGATCCGATAGCGTCACGGAGCGCGCCCCGGTGACCTGCCGCGTCCTCCCGAGAGGCGTCGTGGTCGTTTCTTTGCTGAGGATGGGCGCCTGCATACCGAAGCGCGGATCTCCCGTGACCTCGACGGAGAGCACGGTACCGTCCGGCGTCGTGATCGTCCGGGTGCCGCTCGTGCTGATCTGCTCCACGGTCGAGAGGCCGTCCGATCCGGTGCGGGTGCGTTGCACGCTCCCGTCCGGGAGCTTCGCAATCTCGTATTTGCGGGTCAACCCCATCGCCGTCGTGACCGTGACACGGCGGCCCGCGGACGTCTTGGTCAGGGTGAGCAGCTTGTATCCGTCCGCTGGATCGGAGTCCCTGATGAGGCGTCCTTTCGCGTCGAACTCGAACTCGTGCAGCCTGCTGAGCGGATCCTCCAGCGACTGGAGCAGTCCGGTGTTTGGGTAGTACGTGAGCGTCGTCGTCTCGTTCGCCGGATTCGTGACCGTCCAGAGATACCCCTCGGCATCGTACGTGAGCGAGGTGCTCTGCCCGGTTGGCGCCACGATGGCCGTCGCCTCGCCGCTCGCGTCGCGCTGGATGGTCGTGACCTGCTGGTCGACATCGGTGATCGCGCTCAAGCGACCGGCGTCATCGTAGGCGAACTGGTAGCGCACAGTGCCGAGGAGCGCGTCACGGGTGGCGAGGTGTCTCCCCTGCGGGTCGAAGACGTACACCTCGGTCCCATCGTCGCTCGCGATGACGATATCGGACGCTATGATGCCGGGAAGCGCCAGATCGATGCGGCCCACTAAAGTCGTGTTCGTGCGGGCGTCCACGAACACCAGGCTACCATCAGGTGCTATTGCCAAGGCTGTGGGGGACGTGAGCCATGCCGCGGTCGTTGGACCGCCCAAACCGCAAGGCGATTGGTCGCATCCTGCAGGAACGGGAGCTCGGTTACCAGCGACCGTCGTGAGAATGCCGGCGGGCGTGATCTGTCGAATGAGCTTCGGCGACCCAGACGTCTCGGCGTCCCGGAGGAAATACACGCTGCCGTCCGGTCCAACGGTCAACTTGCCGGGGTAGCCAATCGAGGCCGAGAGCGCGTTCACGCCATCGTTCGACATGCTCGACAGGCCATTGCCTGCGATCGTGACGATGATCCCGCTGCGATCGATCCGCCGGATCCGATTGCTCAGCTTCGCAATTCCATACGCATCCGAAACGTAGATGGATCTATCGGGCCCGATGGACAGATCCCGGATATTATAGAAATACGCCTGGAGAGCAGGCCCACCGTCGCCGAGGCTAGGGACAGCCGGCACGTCCCATGTGCCTGCGACCGTCGTAATGATGCCGTCGGGCGCCACTTTGCGTACCTTCTTGGAGAAGGCCAAGTATAGGCTACCGTCATTGGATACGGCCAGACCATGGACGCTATCATCGATCGAGCCGGACGTGGCAGGTGCGCCATCGGGTACACGCGTGCTCCCGACATACGAGACACCATTGCCCGCAACGGTGGTAATGATGCCGTCGGGCGCGATCTTCCGAACGCGAAAATTGCTCAGGTCAGACACATACAGGCTGCCATCGGGCCCGATCGCGAGTTGTCGAGGAGTGTCCAGGCGCGCCTGCGTGGCGAGCTGATTATCGCCGTTGTATCCTCCTTGATTGCGGATGCCGGCGATCGTGAACACGCTCCCGTCAGGCATGACCTTCCGGATACGGTCGGCCCCCTGCTCGGAGTAGTAGATGCTTCCGTCTGGTGCGACCGCAACTCCCCAGGATCTATCGACATGCACCAATTGGCCCTGGAATCCCTCGTCGTTAAGATTGCTTGACGTGAGAGGCTGGGCACCAGCAACGCGCCGAAGCACGTAGGCAATGTTACGGCTGTCGCGACGCGAGCCGTCGCCACGGTAAAGCGTGGATGTGTTCGGATCGTAGATGTGATGATGACTCAAACTGAAGCCCCCTAGCGCCGCCGAGCCGTTGTGCCAGCCTCCTAGCGCGCTTTCCCAACGTCGGCCCAAGGAGATCTCCTCCCGCGCGCGGTTCCCTGTGATAATCACATGGGTGTAGATCCTTGGCGACGACAAAAGTCCGTGCGCTTTCATGGTGTTGCGCCGAAGGCGCGGTCCCTGGGACCGCGCCCCTATCACATCGACGCAGACGCCCGTCGACGTAGCCGGTGGACTTGGCCCCCCTGCGACGTTGATGCCGTGCACTTATCCGCCGGCCCAAGCGCGAAGCCGCAGCCCAGGTTCGGCCGCGAGAGGTGAAAGAATCCGGGCGCGGGCGAGGCCACATTCGACGGATTGACGATCGTATACTTCGCCACAGGTGATAATTCCGGGCGCGAAAATGCAACGCGTTGAAATTCCACGAATCTGACGTATCCATGGCCTCTGCAAGAGGCCGGTCCCGACAGGCAGGTTGGACCGGCAGGAGGACTTGGTCGTGAGCGCCGCGTACGCCGTTGCAGCAGGTCAGGACCCTTTCGAGAGCGCCCGGGAGCAGGCAGAAGCCATGGAGAAGCATCTTCGGTCATCCGAGTCGATGGAGAGCACGCATGCCGAGCTGGAGGGGTTCGTCGTCGACGAGGGGCGCGAGTACCAGCGGCGGCTCCTCCAGGCCCACCTCGAGCTTCGGGCCGAGCGCGAAAGGCCCGTGGAGGTCAAGGGCGCGGACGGCGTTCAGCGCAAGCATCGACGTCTCAGCAGCAGAGCGCTCATGTCGGTCGTCGGAGAGGTCGATGTGCCACGCGCGGCCTATCAGGCGCCGGGCGTCCCCGGTCTTCATCCGATGGATGCGGCGCTGAGCCTCCCGGACGAGCTCTACTCGCACAGCGTCCGTCGCTACGTCGCCGAGAGCGCCGCCCGCAGCTCGTTCGATGAGGTCGTTGAGGGATTGAGAAAATCGACCGGCGCCGCGGTGCCGAAGCGCCAGGTGGAGGAGCTCGCGGAGCGCGCCGCGCAGGACTTCGATGCGTTCTACTCCACCCGCGCCGTCGAAGTCGAGGACACTCAGGCGCTGCTGGTACTCAGCTTCGACGGCAAGGGGATCGCGATGCGGCGCGAAGACCTCCGACCTGCGACGCGGAAGGCTGCGGAAGCGGGGAAACACAAGCTCACGAAGCGCCTCGCCAAGGGCGAGAAGCGCAACCGGAAGCGAATGGCCGAGGTCGCCACCCTCTACACGATAGACCCCTGGGTCCGCACGCCTGACGACATCGTGAACGACTTGCGCCCTGTGCATGACGTCGCCGCGCAACGGCCGCGGCCGGTGAACAAACGGGTCTGGGCGAGCGTGGAGAAGTCATCGCGAGAGGTGATCTCGGCGGCGTTTGCTGAAGGCCTGCGTCGCGATCCGGAACGCCTTCGGCGGTGGGTGGTGCTGGTCGACGGCAACAAGGACCAGATCACCCTGGTCAAGCGCGCCGCGAAGAAGGCATGCGTCGAGATCACAATAGTCCTCGATATCATCCACGTGCTTGAATATCTCTGGAAGGCCGCGCACTGCTTCTTCGCCGACGGGACCAAGGAGGTCGAGCAGTGGGTGACGTGCCGGCTGCACGAGCTGCTCGCGGGGCGCACGGCCGGAGCCATTGCCAGCACCATCCGGCGCCATGCCAGCAGCCGCGTGGTGGACATGGGGACAGCGGTGACGCTCGATACCTGCATCGGCTACCTCGTGAAGCATCGGACGCTCTTGCACTACGATCGCGCGCTCGCAGCGGGGCTGCCCATCGCCACGGGGGTGATCGAGGGCGCATGCCGCCATCTCGTCAAGGATCGCATGGACCGCACCGGGGCTCGCTGGTCGCTCCAAGGCGCAGAGGCGGTGCTGCGCCTCCGCTCGCTGCGCTCGAGCGGCGACTTCGAAGCCTACTGGGCGTTCCACCTGCAGCAGGAGCATGACCGAACGCACCGTGCACGTTATGCAGGAGGCGATGTCCCCTCACCGCTGCCGCCGCCTCGACCCAAACTGCGCCGGGTGAAATGAGCAAAACGCCCTCGTTCCAGAAGAGCCGCACCCTAATCACATCGGAGGGAGCTCCGAAGGACCGCGGACCTCCGCTCGAGCCGCCGCTCGAGCCACCGCCGGTCGAGCCGCCGCCGCTCAACGTCGCTCCCTGCGCGGCTGGCACAAAGTAGAAGGCTTTGTATACGTAGGCGATGTCCACTGTGACCGGCTGCACTCCGGGGACCGGGCGCCCGAACGCATCTCTGCCGTCCCACTCGAACGTGTACTGCTGGTTCGGCGAGCAGGGACAGTCGACGTTCATATCGAATGTCCTCCCGGCCACGGTGACCTTGAACTCAATCCGCTCCAGATCGCTGGGCACAGCCGACGTCGTCAATGGAATCGCGAGGCGATAACGCTCCCGGTTTCGTCCAGCAGTTCGATCGCTCTTGTAGTAAATGGAGTACGGCGTCGCGGTGATGGGAAGCCTCTCCCCAAGCACCTGATTTTCGCACTCGATGATGGATCCACACTCGGAGCTGGGATCGTCTGTATCCGAGTCGTCGCCTTCATCGCCGTCGCCGCCGCCATCGCCGCCGCCGCCATCGCCATCGCCGCCGCCATCGCCATCGCCGCCGCCGTCGCCGTCGCCGTCGCCGTCGCCGTCGCCATCGCCATCGCCGCCACCAGGGCCAGCCGGCGGCCCCGGAGCGCCAGGGCGCGGACCAAACGGCCAGTTGCAGTCCCACGGGGTGAAATGCGTGACCTGAGACCGCCAGAGGCTCGTCCCCACCGCATAGTGCGCGCCGAGCTGTCCGAGCTCCTCGGCGCTGATCCCGAGCGCGTCGAGCTCGCTCGCGTCGTCCGCCGCGCCGTCGCCGTCGATGTCGACCGACGCTACCCCGCCGCTCACGGCGAGGATCTCGATGACACGCCCGTCCTCCGCCGGCACCCACACGCCCTTTTCCGCGTCGTAGTAGCCGAGCGGCACGTGCATCCCGACCGGGAAGTCGAGGAAGTTCTCGACATAGAACGGAATGGGCTGGTTGAACTCGACCTTCGTAGCCCCGGCGGCGACCGCCTCGTCGAGCCCGAGCTCCACCGCATACGTGTAGCCGCTGGTCGGCGGCAAGGTCCCCGGCATCGCCTCGGGGCCGTTCGGACCGACTGTGTACTCGGTCGCGCGCACGTGCACCTCGGCCGGTAGGGCCACGGTCGTCGTCGCCCCTGGCGGACCGCTCGGGTCCGGCACGGTCATGGTTCCCGTCGTCCCCGAGGGGAAGAGCAGCGTCGCCTGGCGCGTGCCGCTGTCGTCCGTCTGGACGCTCCCGCGCGCGACCTGCGCTCCGGCCGAGCTGCCCAGCGCGACGGGCGTCACCACCGGATCGCTCTCGATCAGCACGACGTCGGGCGCCTCGGACCAGCGCTGCCACTGGGTGCCCACCTGCCGCTGCACCGGCAGATAGCCGGCCTTCTCGTATTTCATCGTGAGCGGCTGGCCTCCCCGCACGACCAGCTCGAAAGCCCCGTCCGCGCGCGTGAGGACCTGCCCGTAGCTCTCCGCGTCTCCCGCGTCGTGGTGCAGCACGCTCACCTTGGCGCCCGAGATCGGAACGCCCGCTCGCGTCGCGACCTTGCCCTTGACGACCGCGACCGAGGCAGGGGCGATCGTCGCGGTCACGCCCGTCTGCGGCGCGTTCGGCCCCTGGTAGATGCAGCCCACGGCATCGATGAGCCGCGTGGCCACGGTCGGATCCAGCGCCGGACAGGCGACGTGCGCGACGGTGCCTGTCGCCGGATCGCACGTATCGATCGTGGTTGGATCACTGTCGTCGGTCGAGATGGGCGTGTGCAGAATGCCCAGCACAGGATCGCAGGTATCGGTCGTGCACGCGTCGTTATCGTCGAGCGTGCCGGTGCAGGTCGCCGCGGTCGTGTAACAGACCTCGAGGCTCGGCCGGTCGTCGACCTGCGGATCGTCGCTGCTCCGGAAGCTCGTCGTGAGAACCGGCGGCTCCTCCAGCAGCATGCCGTGGTTCGGGACGGTGCCCGCGAGCCACGCCGCGGTGAGCGAGGTCAGATCGGCCGTGCGGATCCCGGCGCCGGGCATCGACTGGAACGAGGCCGCGATAGCCGGGTCGAAGTCGCTCCCGTTTCCCAGGTTCTGCCATGTCACCGTCGACTCGGTCCACGGCGAGAGCAGCCGGTGAATGTTGATGGTGCTCGAGGTGGTGTCGTCCCGGTAGATCTGCTCGAGCCGCAGCGTCGCGGAGACGACCGTCGCGGCGGTGGGCACCGGTGAGAGGTCGAAGCGGATGACGGCGTGCCGTACGCCGAATCCGTCCAGGGTGCCCGTGCGGAAGAGCACGGTCGAATCGCTCCAGGTCGGGAACGTCTCCCAGATCGTCGCGTCCTCCACCGCGCCGGCCGTCCCGCGCTGGATCGTCACGCAGGTCGGGTCCTCGGTGCCCGCCGCGAGCTTCGCGGTGCCGTGCAGCTCCTCGTTCGGCGAGCCCGAGCTGCAGGCGGCGCTGAACGCGATGGCGCTCAAGAGGATGCCGCTCGTAAAAAGAATGGGGTGTAGATCCTTGGCGACGACAAAAGTCCGTGCGCTTTCATGGTGTTGCGCCGAAGGCGCGGTCCCTGGGACCGCGCCCCTATCACATCGACGCAGACGCCCGTCGACGTAGCCGGTGGACTTGGCCCCCCTGCGACGTTGATGCCGTGCACTTATCCGCCGGCCCAAGCGCGAAGCCGCAGCCCAGGTTCGGCCGCGAGAGGTGAAAGAATCCGGGCGCGGGCGAGGCCACATTCGACGGATTGACGATCGTATACTTCGCCACAGGTGATAATTCCGGGCGCGAAAATGCAACGCGTTGAAATTCCACGAATCTGACGTATCCATGGCCTCTGCAAGAGGCCGGTCCCGACAGGCAGGTTGGACCGGCAGGAGGACTTGGTCGTGAGCGCCGCGTACGCCGTTGCAGCAGGTCAGGACCCTTTCGAGAGCGCCCGGGAGCAGGCAGAAGCCATGGAGAAGCATCTTCGGTCATCCGAGTCGATGGAGAGCACGCATGCCGAGCTGGAGGGGTTCGTCGTCGACGAGGGGCGCGAGTACCAGCGGCGGCTCCTCCAGGCCCACCTCGAGCTTCGGGCCGAGCGCGAAAGGCCCGTGGAGGTCAAGGGCGCGGACGGCGTTCAGCGCAAGCATCGACGTCTCAGCAGCAGAGCGCTCATGTCGGTCGTCGGAGAGGTCGATGTGCCACGCGCGGCCTATCAGGCGCCGGGCGTCCCCGGTCTTCATCCGATGGATGCGGCGCTGAGCCTCCCGGACGAGCTCTACTCGCACAGCGTCCGTCGCTACGTCGCCGAGAGCGCCGCCCGCAGCTCGTTCGATGAGGTCGTTGAGGGATTGAGAAAATCGACCGGCGCCGCGGTGCCGAAGCGCCAGGTGGAGGAGCTCGCGGAGCGCGCCGCGCAGGACTTCGATGCGTTCTACTCCACCCGCGCCGTCGAAGTCGAGGACACTCAGGCGCTGCTGGTACTCAGCTTCGACGGCAAGGGGATCGCGATGCGGCGCGAAGACCTCCGACCTGCGACGCGGAAGGCTGCGGAAGCGGGGAAACACAAGCTCACGAAGCGCCTCGCCAAGGGCGAGAAGCGCAACCGGAAGCGAATGGCCGAGGTCGCCACCCTCTACACGATAGACCCCTGGGTCCGCACGCCTGACGACATCGTGAACGACTTGCGCCCTGTGCATGACGTCGCCGCGCAACGGCCGCGGCCGGTGAACAAACGGGTCTGGGCGAGCGTGGAGAAGTCATCGCGAGAGGTGATCTCGGCGGCGTTTGCTGAAGGCCTGCGTCGCGATCCGGAACGCCTTCGGCGGTGGGTGGTGCTGGTCGACGGCAACAAGGACCAGATCACCCTGGTCAAGCGCGCCGCGAAGAAGGCATGCGTCGAGATCACAATAGTCCTCGATATCATCCACGTGCTTGAATATCTCTGGAAGGCCGCGCACTGCTTCTTCGCCGACGGGACCAAGGAGGTCGAGCAGTGGGTGACGTGCCGGCTGCACGAGCTGCTCGCGGGGCGCACGGCCGGAGCCATTGCCAGCACCATCCGGCGCCATGCCAGCAGCCGCGTGGTGGACATGGGGACAGCGGTGACGCTCGATACCTGCATCGGCTACCTCGTGAAGCATCGGACGCTCTTGCACTACGATCGCGCGCTCGCAGCGGGGCTGCCCATCGCCACGGGGGTGATCGAGGGCGCATGCCGCCATCTCGTCAAGGATCGCATGGACCGCACCGGGGCTCGCTGGTCGCTCCAAGGCGCAGAGGCGGTGCTGCGCCTCCGCTCGCTGCGCTCGAGCGGCGACTTCGAAGCCTACTGGGCGTTCCACCTGCAGCAGGAGCATGACCGAACGCACCGTGCACGTTATGCAGGAGGCGATGTCCCCTCACCGCTGCCGCCGCCTCGACCCAAACTGCGCCGGGTGAAATGAGCAAAACGCCCTCGTTCCAGAAGAGCCGCACCCAAAAGAATGTGCTTCTGCCAAGGGATGCGTGAGCGCCTGAATAGCTCCAGCTTGCGAAGAAATAATGGATCGTGCTGTTTCACCCGAGTCTCCTGGTTAACGCGGAGGCGCTGCAGAGCGTCACGCAAGAAGTCCGACGCATGGATCTGCAGATCCATAACGACGAGCGGTCTTCGCCCGTGTATCTTGTCACTTCATTCTTCACGATCGGTGATATTGGCCGACCGTGACATGGAACGCAGCTTACATCGCGTCGGGATGCTCGGCGTATAATAAAATAAGAAGAAAGAAGCTTCGCGATTCCTCATGCGGAGTGAACCGAGTGTCTCGTGCTTGCATCCACATGAATGCTCAAATGCCCACTCGCTGTCCGTTCAGGCAGCCGGGAAAAGCGTGATGCGTGTCGCTACCGGAAGCCAAGCTCGGTGGCGTCGCCCGCGAAGGCGACCGATGGGCGGCTGCTCGTGTCGGATCGCGCGCACCTTCGGCGAGCGGTTGCGGTTGGTCGGCGGGGAGTACGACTCGGTGACCGGGCGCCCGCGGCGGACCGGCTGGCTCGACCTGCCGGCGCTGCGCTATGCGGCGCGCGTGAACGGCCTGGACGGGATCACGCTCACGAAGCTGGACGTGCTGACGGGCATGCCGGAGCTCAAGGTGTGGTCGCCTACGACACGCCGTCGGGGCGGACGCGGGAGTTCCCGATCGACGAGATCGCGACAGCGAAGCCGGTGCTCGATCGCTGGGGGCGGCGCGGGCGGGTGTGGGGCCCCCGCGGGCGCGCGGCCGGCGTTCGTGCGTCGGTGACGGCTTAACGCAGCCGCAGCCCGTGATAGCTCATTCCTGGTCGGAGGGGTTGGAGGAGGGGGCTACGTTGAAGAGGTAGGATCCTGCTTCTCCCAATTGAGTATCAAGCTCCGAGCGATGGCCCGTCCATTGGCCAGATGATAGGCGACCCATGCATCGAGGCCGTCGGCAGTTCTCTCATTGGGATCTAGCCAACTCGTAAAGCCACCAGATACGGAACCCGCTGACTCCTCCAGCTCGCGCTTGATCGACGCTGGATCAACTTGGACCCGAACGAACAACGATTCGAGGTATTCGGCCAAGGCGGTGCATGGATGATTCCCGATGGCCCGCAGTCGCTCGATAATCTCGGCGTCGCTCAGCGAGAGGATCCAGACCTCCTCTGGACCATACAAACTGGTGAACTCAGCAAGAATCTCGTCGATCGACTTGGCCATCTCTCGCTCGCAGTGCTCATTTCGCTATACATTGACCAAAGCAAATAGGTCTTTTGCTGCGATCAATACCAGGCCTGTTCCCAGGATACGAACTGCTCCTGCCTCGTCGGCTGCTTCTACAAGGGGAACTCGGTCGAGACCTGCACCAGCCCCGCGCACTGCGGCGCGGCGTCGTTCACCTCGATGGCGACGGCGGAGTGCCTCAACCTGGCCTGCGGCGACTGCTCGGGCGCCGCAGGCCTCGGCGAATCCCTCTGCCCCGAGGCACCGCCCGACCCCTCGTGCACGGGCTCTTCCCTGGGCGGCGAGACGTGCTCGCGGGACAGCGAGTGCATCTCCTGTTTCTGCGACCCGGTCACCCGGACCTGCGATTGACCGCAGCCCGGCGGGGCTGCCGATCGCCGGCGGATCGGCCCGATGATGCGGCTCCGGCCCCGCCGAGCAGGGCCACCGTCGCCCTCCGGAAGCCCTGTCGGGCGGTCCGGAAGGCCACCTCCTGCGGTCCGGAGGCCAACTCGGCGGGCCTCGAAGGCATGCATGGAGCAGTTTATTTCACAAATCCGGCTCCGAGCAGGCCGGATAGAGAGTTTAACTTCACGCCGTGGACCTCGGACATCCGGGATGGAGAATTTAACTTCACGCCGTTGGCTTCGGACATCCGGGATGGAGAATTTAACTTCACTATCGTGACAATTTTCTTCGACCCATGTGAAAATAACCGCACAAACAGGTCCAATTCCCGGCGAAACCCGGCCTCGATCCTGTCAAGATTCATGGCAGCTTGCCGCTTTCCCAGGCTATGCTCCGTCCGAGGAGGCAGCCCATGCCGAGGAACGACGGGTACACCATCGGGGAGATCGCCGAGGAAGCCGGGGTGAGCGAGCGCACTATTCGCTACTGGTACAAGCGGGACCTCTTCGTGCCGCCGCCGTTCGCCGGACCGGGGACGCGGTACTTGCGCGAGCATCGGCTCCAGATCCTGTCGATCCAGAAGCTCCGCGAGCGGGGGCTCAAGCTGCCCGAGATCAAGCGGAAGCTCGCGACGATGTCCCCCGCCGACATGGAAGCGCTGCTCGTGCCGCCGCCGCCGGCGGTCCGGCCGCCGCCGCCCGAGCCGACCTACGCGGCGGAACGCTGGGAGCGTGTCGTGCTGGTGCCCGGCCTGGAGCTCCTCGTGAGCAGCGCGGGCGGGCCGATCCTTCGGCAGATCGCGCAGCAGATCGTGAATCACTTCGGCGGCGCGGCCCCCGGACCGCGCCCGCTCTAGAGCACCGAACAGGCCGGTGCTCCCCCCCGCGGCGCCGTGTGCCTCTTCAGCCCGGGAACCCCGCGAGCGCCTGCACGAGCCGGTCGAGGTCCGCGCGGCTGTGCCGCTCGGTCACGGCGACGAGGAGCTCGTCCCGCCGCCGGGCGTCGATGCGGCCGAGATCGAGCCCCGCGATGACGCCCTGCTCGGCCAGCGCCCGCGTGAGCTTGCCGGCGTCGCCGCCGCGGACCTTCACGACGAACTCGTGGAACGTCGGCGCCGGCAGCGGCAACGCGTACCCGTCGAGCCGCGCGATCTCCCGCTTGAGGTGCTCCGCCTTCGCGAGGCACTGCCGCGCCGCCTCGACGAAGCCGCGCTTGCCGAGCATGCACATCCGCATCGTGACCGCCGTCGCGCACAGGCCGCTGTTCGTGCAGATGTTGCTCGTCGCCCGCTCCCGGCGGATGTGCTGCTCGCGCGTGGCGAGCGTCAGCACGTACCCCCGGGTCCCGTGCTTGTCGACCGTCTCGCCGACCAGCCTGCCGGGCACCTGCTGGAGGTACTTGCGGTCGTTCCTGCACGCGAACAGCCCGACGTTCGGGCCGCCGTACTGCGGCGGCAGCCCGAGAGGCTGGCCCTCCGCCACCGCGATGTCGGCGCCGAGCGCGCCCGGCGACTCGAGCAGCGCGAGCGCGTACGGATCCAGCGTGACCGTGACGAGCAGCGCGCCCTTCTGGTGGCACGCCTCGGCCACCCTCCGGATGTCGCCCACGGCGCCGAAGAAATTCGGATAGCCGACCACCACGCACGCGGTCGTGTCGTCGATCGCCCGCGTCAGCGCGTCGACGTCCGCCGCGCCGTCGCGGCCGACGCCGACGCGGACCAGCGACGCCTTGCCGGTCCCGATGCCGTGCACGTACGTCTCGACCGTGCCGACATAGTCGGGGTGCACGCCCTCGGACAGGACCGTGCGCTCGCGCCCCGTGAGCCGGCGCGCCATCAGCACGGCCTCCGCGACCGCGCTCGCGCCGTCGTACATCGACGCGTTGGCGACCGGCAGCCCGAGGATCTCGCTCACGATCGTCTGGAACTCGAAGATCACCTGGAGCGTGCCCTGGGAGACCTCGGGCTGGTACGGCGTGTAGGCGGTGTAGAACTCGCTGCGGAGCAGCAGCTGATCGGCGGCCGGCGGGAAGTGGTGCTCGTAGGCGCCGGCGCCCAGGAACGAGAGCATGCGCCCGGCGCGGTTCTCCTGCGCGAGCTCCTCGAGGTGCCTCATGAGCGAGGCCTCATCGAGGGCGGGATCCATCGAGAGCGGGCGCGTGAGGCGCGCCTCCTTCGGGATCGCGCTGTAGAGCTCCTCGAGCGACGACAGGCCGACGGCCTGCAGCATCTCGGTGATTTCCTCGGGCGTGTGGGGCAGGTAGCGCATGGTGTCGTGCAGCGGGAAGGGGGATCGGGAGGGGGCTCGGCGCTCAGTGCGCCGCGGTCTTCAGGAGCTCGGCGTAGGCGGCGGGGTCCATGAGCGCGCCGAGCTCGCCCGGGTCCGAGGGCGCGACCTCGATCATCCACGCCGCGCCGTAGCAGTCCTCGTTCACGAGCTCGGGGCGGCTCTCGAGGTCGCCGTTCACGCGCGTGACCTTGCCGCTCACGGGCGCGAACAGGTCGCTCAGCGTCTTGACGCTCTCGATCGTGCCGAAGGCCGTGCCCGCGGTGATCGTGTCGCCCGGCTTCACGTCGAGGTTGACCAGCGTGATGTCGCCGAGCTGATCGACCGCGAAGGCGGTGATCCCGACGACGACGTGGTCGTCCTCCTGCTTTGTCCACTCGTGGTCCTTCGAGTACCGCCGGTCCGTTCGCACATCATCGCTCGCCATGTGACTTCTTCTCCCTTTGCCTTGCCAACCTGGGTCTCTGGTCGTCTCGGCGCGGCCGCTCGGTCAACGCGCCGCACGCGCCACGCGCCCGCGCAGCCGCGCGTCAGGCCCGCTTGTAGAATGGAGTCTTGACCACGATCGCCTCGACCGTGCGCCCGCGGCAGTCGACCTGGAACGCGGTCCCCACCTTGGCCATCGACGCCGGCAGGTAGCCGAGCCCGATGTTCTTGCCGACGGTCGGCCCCGGGCTGCCGCTCGTGCAGACGCCGACCTTCTCGCCGCCGGCGTCGAGCAGCGGGTAGCCGTGGCGCGCGATGCCGCGCCCCACCATCTCGAAGCCGATCAGCTTGCGCGCGGGCCCCTCCTCCTTGATGCGCTGGAGCGCGGCGCGCCCGACGAAGTCGCCCTTGTCGAGCTTCACCACCCAGCCGAGGGCCGCCTCGATCGGGTTCGTCGTCTCGTCGATGTCGTTGCCGTACAGCGACAGGCGCGCCTCGAGGCGGAGCGTGTCGCGCGCGCCGAGGCCCGTCGCCTCGAGGCCGAGCGGGCCGCCGAGCTCGACGAGCGCGCGCCAGAGCCGCTGCGCGTCGGACGGGGAGCAGAAGATCTCGATGCCGTCCTCGCCGGTGTAGCCGGTGCGGGCCACGGTGCAGCGGACGTTGGCGAGCGTCGCGTCGCGGAAGTGGAACGGCGGCAGCTCGCGCAGCGCCGGGCCGTCGCCGCCCGCGAGCGCGACGATGTCGAGCGCCTTCGGCCCCTGGAGCGCCATCATCGCCGTGCGGTCCGACGCGTCCTCGAAGCTGCAGTGGCCCTGCGCCGCGCTCCGGATGTGGGCCGCGATCTTGTCGCGGTTCGACGCGTTGCAGACGATGAGCCACTGCCGCGCGTCGATCCGGTAAACGATGAGATCGTCGAGGATCGTGCCGGCCTCGTTGCACGCGCACGTGTAGTGCGCCTGGCCGTCCTCCAGCTTCTTGACGTCGTTCGTGACGAGGTAGTCGACAACCTGCCCGGCGTGCTCGCCGCTCAGGATCATCTCGCCCATGTGCGAGACGTCGAAGAGCCCGGCGGCGGTGCGCACCGCCCGGTGCTCCTCGGTCACGCCTTTGTACTGGACCGGCATCTCCCAGCCGGCGAACGGGACCATGCGGCCGCCGAGCTTGATGTGCTCGTCGTAGAGCGGGGTCCTGCGGAGCGGAGCGGTGGGGAGCTGCTTGGTCGACACGGGCGCGATCTACTTCGAAAGGCCGGGGATGTCGACCGGCGCGGCGGCCCCCCGCGGCGCGCCATGTCGAGGCCGCCGCCGCCGACGCCGCGCCGGTGCCGCGCTCACTCGAGGCGGGTGGGATCGAGCACCTTGCCGTCCGGCGTGAGCCCGTTGCGACGCCAGCGCTCCTCGACGGACAGCCCCCGCTCCGCAGGCGGTCGGGTCTCGTCGCGGACGACGAGCTCCGAGACGTGCGCGCGCGAGACGACCTCGATGCGGATCATCCGGTGCGGCGCGCTCTTCACGGTCGCGCGCGAGAAGATCGTCTTCGCCGGCCCGGTCTCGACGTTGCTGGCGAGCACGCGCGTGCGCACGTAATTGGCCACCCGCTCGGCCGGGATTTCCCCGACCGCGAAGACGGCATCGGAGAAGCGCGCGCGCACCTTCATGCGCCGCGGGATGGGCAGGCCGAACGCCTGCTCGACGCCCTCGGCGAGCTCGCCCGGCAGCGCCTGGTCGACCGGCGGCCTCGGCGCCGCGGCCTCGCTCGGCGGCGGCGGCGGCGGCGCCGGCGCGCCCGCGTCGCTGCGGCAGGCGAGCGCGGCCGACGCGCACGCGAACGCCGCGGCGAGCGCCACGGCGGCGCGCGACAGGACGCCGCGCTTCATTCGACGAGGGTCGCCCACGAGTCGATCTTAACGACCTTGCGCGGCGGCTGCAGCGTCTTCGTGCTCGTGCGCGTCTCGCCCCCCTGGGCGTCCTCCTGGCCCGCGGCGCCGGTGTGGAACACGAGCTGGAACTCGGGCGGGCTGGACTGCCGGCTGATCGTCTGCACGCCGAAGTACGGATCGTTGTACTCCTCCGTGTTCACGCAGGTCGGCTTCTGGGTCACGGCGACGCCGAAGACGACCGTGCCCGGCGGCTGCACGTCCTCGTGCTCGGGAGGCGCGGGCGGATCCGCGAGCGGATCGACGACGAGGCAGGGGTTCGGGGTTCCCTTCTCCTCGGTGTCGAGCAGGTAGTCGACGCCCCAGATCGAGCCGAACCCGTCGGCGCACGCGTAGGTCCCGGGCGCCGCGGGCGTGAACGTCGCGAAGTACGCGCAGCCGTTGAAGAGGGAGATGGGCCCGGTCACGCGCTTGCCGTTCGTGAAGGGCACGACCCAGTTCTCGGTGAAGCGCAGGGTCGTGTTGTGCGGCCTCTCGGTGATCGACCAGACCCGCGTCTGGATGTCGCCCCCCGCCGTGAACGCCTCCTGATCGCCGGTGGAGAACAGGATGACCGCGTTGCCGAGCGGATCGGTGGTCACGACCGGCGTCGTCTCGATCGGCTGGCTGCTCGCCGCGGTGTCGTCCTCGAACGAGTACGCGTCCCAGGCGAGGGACACGTTCCAGTCGTCCGGGTTCGTGCTCGACAGGCTGACGCGCCAGAGCGTCCCGTCGGCGTCCCCGACGTAGATGCGCTCGGCGACCTCGCCGACGCCCGCAGGGAACGGCACCGGGACGCCGGTGATCGGCGAGTCGAAGTCGACAACCTGGAGCCGCGACGAGTTCAAGGTCGGCGCCTCGCCGGTGTGGCCCCGGAACGTGCGGATCACCTCGCCGGTGTCGAGCCGGACGATCGTGAGCGAGCGCGCCGGGCCAACGGGGTTGCCGCTGCCCGCGCCGCCCCAGCACCGGACCGAGCCGCGGACCTCCAGGTCGCCGGTCGGATAGAAGAGCGGGTACGTCGCGCTCTGCCGGGGGCACGCGGGCTGGCTCGTGTCGAGCGGGGCGGAGCCGCCGGGCAGGATGGCGACCGCGATCTCCCGGGTCACGCCGTCGGATGCCATCTCGACCATGCCGATGGCCGGCGTCGGGGTCGTCTCGCCGAACAGCGCGTTGCCGTCGCGGTCGGTGGAGAGCTGCCAGAGGAACCGCGGCGCGAGGGGGTTCGTCACGTCGAGCGCGTAGTAGAAGCCGCCGCCGAGGCCGCCGCCGGCGAGCAGCACCGTGTTCCACGTCGCGTTGGCGCCGCTGATCTGCTCCGGCGTGCGCTCGAAGACGACGTTCTTCACGACGGGCGCGCCGTCGAGCAGGATCGATTGCTGGTTGAACGTCTGGAGGAGCCGGGGCAGCACGTAGGGCGGCAGGAAGGACCAGAGCTCGTTGTTCTGGACCCGGTCCACCTTGAGATCGTCGTCCGCGTCCGCCGCCGTCACCTGGAAGGCGTGCAGCTGCCCGTCGGTCGTGGCGGTGTAGAGCACCAGCGGCCGGTTCGCCTGGTCGGGGTGCTCCGCGAAGAGCCTGTACGAATCGTCAGGGATGTAGTCGCGCGGCGGTCCCATGACGACGGGGGTGGAGTGATAGATGCTGCCGAGCTCGTTGCCATCGCGGGAGGCGACGTTCGCGGGCATCGCCTCGCCGATCTCCCACTTGATGAGGCGCTCGGCGCAGCTATCGGCGGTGTTCTCCAGCAGCCCGCCCGAGCACTGCGGGGGGACGGCGGCGCTGGGATCGAGGTTGAGCGCGCGCGGCGCGTTGCGGAGCTCGCCCGCGAACGTCGCCGCGAGCGCCGGTGCGCCGCCGTAGGTCTCCGTGCCCGTGTAGTTGCTGAGCCCGTCCTTGTTGGCGGCCGCGGCCGCGGGGCGGATGCTCCGCTGCGACCAGATTTCCTGCGTGGTGGGGTCGAGGTCGCCGATCACGCTGAAGAACCTCCGCGGCGGATCGTTCGAGTTGAGGTTGGCCGCGAAGTCGTCGCCCTTGGCGGGGTCGAAGTCCTCCAGCTTCGTCGTCATCACGCCGAGCACCGACTCGCAGACGAAGCGCTTGCGCTCGAGGTTGCCGCTCCAGAGCGAGCCGTCCGGCGGCGGGCTGAACGAGGCGCCGAACTGGTAGGCGACCCCCGCGTCGCTGCCGTTGTCCGAGGTCCTGGCCGCCGTGGCGAAGACGGGGAGGGTGCGGCTCGTCGAGTTCGCGGCGATGCGCGCGAAGATCTGCGACATCACGGCGGACAGCTCGTTGGCGTCGTCCGGGAAGTAGCCGCGCTCGGTCCCGCCCTCGATGGCGATGCGCGAGAGCGTGCAGCACGCCTTGAGCGCGCCGGTCGCGCTGTCGCAGAGGCCGCCGGTCAGGAAATCGGACGAGGAGATCGCCGAGCAGTCGGTGCCCGCCTCCGTGGAGAGGCCGAACCCGACGGTATAGGTCGGCACGCGCCGGTTCGGGTTCACGTGGGTGTTGAGCGCGTGCGCGATGACGTGCGGCTCCTCGTAAGGGCAGCCCGTCCCTTCCGGGCCGGGGCCCGGGCCCGAAGCGCAGGTCGGGCGCAGATCGAGGTTCGGCTCGCCGTCGGAGATGAGCACGACCGAGGTCTTGCGGCAGCCGCCGCTGATGTACGGATCGTCGCGCGGCCCGAGCGGCTGGCCCTCCCAGATCGAGATGTCGTGGAGGACGTAGTCGCGCGCGTCGGACAGCATCCCCGCGAGCGGCGTGGCGCCGTACGGGCGCGTGGCGATGAGCGCGTTCTGGATGCGATCGTTCCGCGTGCGCACCTCGGTGATGTCGGCGGTGAAGGTCGGGAAGGGGATGAGCGGCCCCTCCCAGAGCGGCGCGGCCGGGTTCCTGGCGCCGACCTCCACGTCCTCGACGGCGCAGTCGGGCGGGTTGCCCCGCGCCGGGTAGCCTGTGCCGTTCTCGAACCCGAGGAAGTAGCTCCACATCCCGCGCATGCCGGTCGCGGCGTTGGGCACGCTGCCGGCGAGCCCGGTGCCCGCGTCGGGGAGCGTGTCGAACGTCATGAGCGAGAACCGGATCCGGTCCCGGTAAACGTCCAGCAGGCCGGGCCCCTGCGCGGGCCACGCGCAGGCCTGGGCCGCATCGTCGTACCTGTGCCATCCCACGCTGCCGTAGGTCGCCCCGGGCCCGGGCGTGCAGCCGTTGGAGAGCAGGCGATGGAAGGGGATATGGTAGTTCGCGTCGTACGGCCGCTCCGAGTCGATGCTGAACTCGTCGATGAACTCGGACTGGGTGCGGGGCTGCGCGTAGCACGAGAAGTCCTGGATCGGGCCGGTGAGCGACTCGACGAGCTTCGTCCAGCGGCTCTTCAGGTCCTCCGAGGCGGGGGGCGTGAGCGGGTTGCAGTCCGGCTCTCCGCCCGCCACCGTCTTCTCCATCGAGCCCGACGTGTCGACGAGCAAGAGGACGTTCGGCAGCGGTGGCTCGACATCGACGGCCTGCGCGCGCGCGCGTGCGGCGAGGAGGCCGACCGTCGCCGCGGAGCCCATCGTGACAAGGACCTTCGTCAGGTTTCGCATCGTGAGCTCCGGTTCGTCACTTCGAGCAGAGGACATCGGCAACGACGGACATGGATTCCTGGCTGCCCTCGGCGGCCAGGGCCAGGGCCGTGTCGCCGGGCCAGGCGATGAGCCGTGCGTTCATGGTGACCGTGCAGTAATCGGCGTTCACGGCGTTCTGGCCACCCTGGTCGCTGCCGGCGCGATTCCCTATCGCGGGCTTGATCTTGTCGGTGATCTCCACCTTGGCGATCCACTGGACGGCGGCGCGCCCGAGGCTCCCCGGTGAATCGGGCTCGGGCGGCTCCACGAGGTCTTCCGCCGCGTTGAAGGTGTGCGGCAGGAAGGACCAGCATTCGTCGGTGATGACCGAGCAGGTCGCCGATCTGGGCATCCCGTCCAGGCCGCCCTGTCGCTCGATCTCGGCGATCGCGAGCAGCATCGCATATTCGGTGAGGTAATGCGTCTGCGTCATCCGGCGCTCATGGCCGCTGGCGATGGTCGACAGCGTGGCGGCGTGGGCCGCGAACAGTCCGATGGCGGTGAGCATCGTGATGACCAGCACGACGATGAACACGGCGGCGCCCCGCTCGCGGGAGCGCCTGCGGGACCGGGCGATGCTTGCGCTTACCATGTGACGTAGGCCTGGTTCGGGAGCGCGATGTCGGCGTAGAGCGTGCGCATCCGGGCGAACACCGGCGGGGCTCCGGCAGGTATGGCTCCAGCAAGCTGCGCGGCCGCCAGCGTGTCGACGCCGGCGACGATGCCAGGGATCAGGAATCTGCGCCTGCGGCCGTCGGGGCCCCCGGGGAGGTCGGCGTCGCGATCGGGCGCCCGGGTGCGGGTCGCGAGCCGGACCTGGACCGACCGCACGCGCTGCGGCATGGCCCCTGACTGGCTGTTCTCGGCGGCGATGTTATACACGTTCCCGTTGTCGGTCTCGGTGATCGGAAACCGCTGGATGGTAGGATTTGTCACGCCCGGAACACCGCCCTCTACCGCGGTGGAGATCCCGAACTTGAGATCGACGGCGTACTCGGCGATGAGCTCGTGCGTCCCCGGGATCGGCTGATCTTCATCGTCCAGCTCGACCCGTACGAGCTCGGTGCGGCCGTTGTCGCCGGTCTGCGCCGGCGCGATGGGCGTCACGAGGGGGTCGTAGGGCGTCCCTTGGCCGACGAGGCTCCGGATCTCGTAGCGGACGCGGTTGACGACGTTCACCCATCCACCGTCGCCGGTGTTGCCGCCGGGGGTCACGCCGCACCGAGCGAGCCCCTCCAGCTTCGGCAGGCCGGGAGCCAACTTGAGGGTGATGGCGATGAGGGTGGGCGGATCGCCCTGCACGTTGGCGCTCTCGATCACCCCATACTGGAACTGGGTCTGACCTCGGACCATGACGCGCAGGATGCGGTTGGGGGCGAAGATCTGGAGCAGACCCTCCCCGCTGCCGTTCGCTCGCGCGAGCGTGCGTTGCACGGCGGCGCTGTTCGGATTGAGCTGGACGATCAGGTTGCCGCTGGCGTCGCTGATATTCCTGAACTCGAAGAGCTCGGTGCTGCTCAAGCTGCCGCCGATGACGATGGAGTCCGGATCCAGCTTGTTGGCCACCACGCTCTGGCCGAGATCCCCCGGGTTGTGGAACGCCGACCCTCCACGGAGGATCGAGATGCCCGCGAGGTGCCGCAGGCCGATCGGCGTGAGCGGGACCTGGCAGACCTCCGGATCGACGAGGATGTTGGGCGTCGAGAGGTACGCGGCGCGCTGCAGGTCCGCGGCGAGCCGGTTCAGCCCGATCGTCGCCGCGAGGTGCGAGGCGGAGGCCCTCGTCTCGTTCTGGAAGAAGCGCGTCGCGTTCTTCGAGAGCAGGAAGGCCGCCAGCGACACGACAAGGCCGGCGGCCATCGCCACGATCAGCTCCACGAGCGTGAAGCCTCGCTGTCCTGAAGCGCGCGCCCGCGCGGGGGGGAGGCGGCGGCTCGTCGTCATCGTCGGTCCTCGCTCGTGTTCCGGAGAATGCCGGTCGTCAGGTACACCGCGCCGAAGCGCCCCGGAGCCTGATCGACGAGGACCGGGTCGATCGTGCAGTCGATCGGGTTTCCATTGCGCTCCCAGATGACGCGGATCTCGGCGCGGATGAGGCTCTCCCAGATCCGCGTACCCGTCACGGGGTCGTTGAACTGGCGGAGGCGGACGTGCGTGCAGAAGGCGACCTGCGACGTCGTGTCGCCCGCGTAGATGTCGGTCCCGAACACGTCGGCGCTCGGCGCCGCCCAGAGCCTGTCGACCCATGGGGGCGTCGCCTTCGCCGAGGTGGGGTTGGTCAGCCGGAGCCAGTCGGTGTCGCTTCCAAGGTCGGGGACCCGCAGGGGGTCGTTCCACTGGAGCGCGTCCACCCGCAACCGCTCCGCCCACGTCATGGCGATGTTGTTGGCGATCACGAGGTTGCGCGCGTTCGTGTTGCTGATGAGCGTCGCCTTCTGCAGCGCGAGCACCCCGGTGGCGCCGATCGCGAGCACGCCGAGCGCCGCCATGACCTCGATGAGCGTATAGCCGCCGCTCGCCGCCCGCCTCGCGTGCGCCGCGCTCACAGGCCGAGCCTCGCGACGCCGTTCGGCGGGACGAAGACCGAGCGCAGGAGGCCGGTCCCGCTGTTGGTCACGTTCACCCGGAGCGCGCCGAGCAGCGGCACGAACTGCCCGCCGGGGTTGTAGCGGACGTACGTCCGCCCCCGCGGCGTGAAGCAGACATCGGCGTCCGCTTGCACGACGCCGTCGGGGGCGGTGGGATCGCGGAGCTCCACCGCGGCCAGCTCGATGCCCGTGGTGCCGAACGTCGTGACGGGGGCGGTCGTCGTCGGATCCATCCAGTTGTCGACGCTGCCGCAGCTCTGCGAGATCAGCGCGCCGGCGACGGTGCCCTGGACCTGCGCCTGCCGCACCTGGAAGTCCCCCGCGGAGGCCGTCCACCGCACGAGCACCGCCGTCCCGCGCCCGATCGCCTGGTAGCGGGCGAGCCGGTAGATGCCGCTGATCTCCATCGCGGTGCGGTTCACGCGGCGATCGCGCATGCCGTTCACGAAGCTCGGCGACGCGGCGGCCGCCAGGATGCCGATGAGGACGACCACCGCGAGCAGCTCCGGGAGGGTGAAGCCACGCGCATCGCGGCGGCGCCGCGCGCGCGCTCGCGGCGACGAAGCCCGCGGTCGATCGGGATCACGAAGGGGAGGTCGCGAATAGGAGAAAGGACGCACCAGATGCCCGGGAAAGGCAAGCCGCATGCCTTTGGCAGTGCGCGCTAAACCATCGAATTGCATGGTGAATCTCTCAAAGCGGTCCAGGGCGGGCGCTAACGATTGCGGCGCTATGAAAAAAGGTGCAAGGCGAACGGGCCATGCGATTCCCGCCGGAAAGGTGTTCATCGAGCGTCCCGTCCACCCACAGCGCGCCTGTCGCGCGCCGCGCCAGGCCCCGGCGCTTCCGCGCGGGGAGGTGCGCGCTGCTCGCGGGCGCGCTCGCCGCCGCGCTGTCTGCGGGCTGCAGCAAGAAGGAGGAGCCCATGGGCGCACCGCCGCCTCCGCCGCCGGCTGCCAAGCCGGAGGCGTGCGCGGGGGGAGGCGGGACGATCGGTGACGCGGCGAGCGCGCCGTTCTTCCCGCGCATGACGGGCGGGTTCTGCCTCGATCCGAACGGCGCCGAGAAGACGTTCGGCGAATCGGCGTCCCTGCCGCTCGACAGCATCTGCGACATGTTCGACGGGGAGTGCGAGATCTACAAGGGATTCGGCGTGCGGCGGGTGGTCGAGGCGCGGTACGTGAGCGGCGCCGGGGGCTCGGCGACCGTCGATGTGCACCTCTCGAAGTTCGGGTCCACCGAGGGCGCCTACGGGATGTTCACGAAGCGCATCGTGGGCGACGGTGACCCCGCCGACGAGGCGACGCCGCGCCAGATCGACGGCGGCGGCGCGGCCGCGATGGGGGTCGGGAACGCGTACCTCTGGCGCGGGCAGTACCTCGCCGAGATCACGTACAACGACGAGGCGCTGGCCGAGGCGGCGCTCAAGTCGTCGAGCGAGAAGGTCCTGCCCGGGCTCGTGAAGGAGCTGGGCTCGAAGCTGCCCGGCGAGCCGTCGCTGCCGCCGGCGGCGGCGGCGCTCCCCAAGGACAACATGATCCCGCTCGGGATCCGCTACGAGACAAAGGACGTGCTCGGGGTCGGCGGCGCGGGGCCCGGCGCGTTCGGCTACTACACGGAGGTCGACAAGCGCTACCGGGTGGTCGCGATCGTGCGCGACGACGTCGATCAGGCCAAGGACGTGCTGTCGACGCTGGCGAAGCTGCCGGGCGCCGCCCGGGAGAAGGGCATCGGCGACGGCTCGGTGCGCCTCATGCACAAGGAAGGCGAGGGCCCCGCCACCGAGTGGATCTTCGCCCGCGCGGGCAAGACCGTCTACGGGGTCGGCGACGAGGCCCGCGTGCTCCGCAGCGGCATGACGGCCGACGAGCACGCCAAGCTGACGCTGCCCAAGGAAGAGAAGTCGGCGAGGCTGAAGAAGTTCGTCACCGCGCCGGCGCGCTGAGCGGCGCGGCGCGGCTGGAGAACGGGGCGCCCCGGCGGCCTGCGGCGCTCTCGGCGCCGCGAGCCGGGGCGCCGCGCGCTCACTGCGTGCGGAGGATGACGTGGAAGCCGAACGGCGTCTCGACGAGCTCGCTCACCTGGCCGACCTTGATCTTCTCGAGGCCCGCCTGGAACTCCGGGACCATCGCGCCCTTCGGGAACTTGCCGAGGTCGCCGCCGCGCCTGTCGGCGCCCGGCTCGTCCGAGTACTCCTTCACGATGTCCGTGAACTTGTTCGGGTCGGCCTTGGCCTTCGTCATGGCCTCGGTCGCGCGGGCCTTCGCCTCGTCCTTCGAGCGCGTGACGGTCGGGGGCGCGCGGCGGCTCCCCGTGTACATCACGAGCAGGTGCTTCGCGCCGAACATCTCCCGAGGCGCCTGCGCTGACTGCGCCGGGCGGGGCTGCGCCTGCGCGGGCGCGGGGGCGGGAGACGCGGCGACCGCGTGCGCGTGCTCGTCCGGCTCCGGGGCGACAGGGGCCGCGAGGCGAGCGAGCGGCGTCTGGTTGAACATGCCGAAGAAGCCGAGGAGCCCGATCAGCACGAGCGCGCTGAGCACCGCGTGCGGCGCCCACCAGTACGGTTCTTCCGCGACGACGCCGTCGTCCTCCGCGTCGTCGTCGTCCTCGTCGTCGTGAGCGTGGCCGCGACCGCGGACCGCGGCGGCCTTCGTTTCTTCCTCCTCCCCGTCGTCGTTGCCTTCGTCGGTCGACTCGTCCTCGTCGAGGTCCTCGTCGTCCTTGGCCCTGTCCTTCTCGGTCGTCTTGCTCATATCGCTTCCCTGATCCGGGCCTCGGCACTTAGCACGCGGCCGCGCCGGCCGTCAGCCGATCTCCGCCCACGCGCTCGTGAGCACGGGATCAGGGCGATCCTTGACGGCGGTGACCACCGCGACCTTGCCGCCGTCGAGCGTGTAGCCCCGCGTGATGAGGGTGTCGCCGGGCCACACCGGCTTGCGGAACTGCGCGCCGTAGGCCCGCAGCCGGCTCGCATCGCCGCCCGCCGCCTTCTGGATGATCGCGCGCGCCGCGAAGCCGTACGTGCAGAGGCCGTGCAGGATGGGGCCCTGCGTGAAGCCCGCCTCCGCCGCGACCTCCGGGTCGGCGTGGAGCGGGTTCTCGTCGCCCGAGAGCCGGTACAGCAGCGCCTGTTCGGGCGCGGTCGCCTGCTCGACCACCCAGTCGGGCTCGCGGTCCTTCGGCACCGGGGCAGGAGACTCGCTGTGCGGCGGGCGCGGCCCGCCGAAGCCGCCGACGCCGCGGGCGATGATCGACCACACCGTGTCGAAGAGCGGCTCGCCGTCGAGCGTCGTCTTCGTCGCGACGATCAGCTGCGCGAACTTCTTGAGATCGTAGATGCCCGTCAGGGTGGCGGTGGTGAGCAGCGTCCCGCTGGTCGGGAGCGGCCGGTGCACGCGGAGCGTCTGACCGCCGTGGACGATGAGCGGCAGCTCGGCCCCGGCCTCCTCGAGCGCCTCGAACACGGCGTTCTGCGAGGGGATGACGCCGAACGTGGGGTAGACCTTCATGCCTCCCGGCGCGCCCTCGTAGAGGTACTCGAGCTCCTCGCGCCGGGCGCCGATGCCGAGCGCGTACGTGGCCAGGGTCTTCCAGTTGACGGTGAAGGCGCTGGGCTGGGTCGTGTGGCCGACCTTCGAGAGATTCAGCGGCATCGGGGGCTCCTCGCTGGATGAGAACGACCGAGGAGGCGTACAGACCTGGCGATGTCGCGTCAACTGCCGGCCGCCGGGCGATCACGGCGGGCATGCCCGCCGAGTGATCGCGGCGCGGGCAGCGGGATCAGAGCGCCACGCGGTACGCGATGAGGACTCCGATGTTGAACATGTCGACGCGCTCGGAGAGCGAGGCGCGATCGCGGGTCGGCGAGACCTTGCGCTGCTCCGGGAGGAACCAGCTCGAGTAGCGGAGGTGGCTCCCGACGCTCCAGTTCTCGGCGAAGGCCCAGTCGCCGCCGATCGCGAGCCCCGCGGCGACCCCTTCGGTGCCGATCGTCGCCGCCCTCGGACCGACGTAGGCCGTGTCCGAGTACGGGTTGCGATCGGCCTCGACCGACCAGGAGTCGTTGACGACGACGCCGCCGAGCGTCGCGCCGACCCACCACTCCGTCTTGAGCGTGCGGAGGGCGTAGTAGCGGAACACTCCGTCGAGCATGAAGTAGCGGCGCGAGTGCTCGCGCTCGAGGCTGCGCGCGCCGCGCGCGGCGTCGGTGCTCAGCGTCGCCGCCCAGAAGATGCCCGCGCCGAAGCCGATGTCGCCCCAGCGGAAGAGGTTGTGGATGCCGAGGGAGACGCTCGTCTCGCCCTGCTCGCACGTGTCGGGGAACAGCGAGACGGGGCAGACGTCGGCGCCGGGGAGCGTCATCACGCCGCCGCTCACCTCCACCATGGTGTAGGGGCGATCTCGCTCGCGCGCGGCGGCGGCGCGGCGGGCGGCCCTGCTCTCGTCGGCGCGCCCCGGGGCCGCGAGCAGGAGCAGGGCGAGCGCGGCGCCGCACGCTGCGCCCGCGGCGCCGCGCTTGGGTCGAGCGCTCTCACGGCGCGGCGGTGCCGCTCGGTCGCGCTCCCCAGCGCGGACGTGGGTGGGCGCTCGCGATGTCGGGTACCAACCGCCTGGATTCACCTTCATTGAATTATAGCCAAGGACCCGTGGACGAGGGGAGCGGCGACGTGGCGTCCGTGGGCAGCGGCGGCGGCGAGGGGGGCAAGACCGGCGCGGGCGTGTCGCTGGCCGGCGGCGAGGCGGCGCCTGTCGTGGCGGGCGCGCCTGAGCCCCTCGGCGCCGGCGGCGGGGCCGGCGCGCCCCGGGGACCCGGCGCCGGCGGCTGGCCGGGGGGCGCGCGGCGGTCCTCGGCCGGCGGGGGCCGGCGCGGCGGGGGCCTGCGGTCGGGGCCTGCGGTCGGGCGCCCGGTGCTCTGCGGGGCGACCTGGGGGGGCGGCTCCGGGGGGGCGGCCGGCGGGCGGTCCGAGAGCTCGGCGACGAGGTGCTGGGCCGTGGTGAGCTCCGGGTGCAGCTCGATCGCGAGCCTGGCCAGGCGGATGGCGCCGGCCCTGTCCCCGGCGTACTTCCGCCCGAGGGCGTCGGCGACGATGCGCTCGGACGACTCGCGCCGGAGCTCGACGAGCCGCGCGTCCCTCGGCCACCGCGCGAGCGCCTGCGAGACGATGTCCCTCACGTTCTCGCCGGGCGGGGTGTCCCACGCGTGCCTGCCCATGCAGTCGCGCGCGCGCTCGATGTGTCCCTCCAGGGAGTCGCTCGCGGCCGGCCCCCCGAAGGCGCCGAGGTGCCGCCCGCCGAGGAACGCGACGAACCCCACCGCGCCGGCGCACGCGAGGAGGGCGGTGGCGCGGGCGATCATCGCGCGGCGGGGGAGCGGCGGCGCTGCGGACGCGACGCCCTGCATGGTCGACGGGGCGGGCGCGGAGTCGCGCAGGGGGTCGACGCCGAGGCCGACCGGCGTCCGCGCGGGCTCGTCCGCCGCGCTGCCGAAGTCCCCCGCGCTGCTGAAGGAGGAGCGCTCGACGCCGCTCGCTCGGGGCGAGGAGGAGCGGTCCGCGTCGCGCACGGAGGAGAGCTCGACGCCGCTCGCTCGGGGCGAGGAGGAGCGGTCTGCGTCGCTCACGGAGGACCGATCCTCCTCGCGGCGAGGCGGCGGAGGGTCTCCGTAGAGCGCTGCCGCGCTCCCCGGGAGGAGCGGCTCGAGGTCGCTGACGTGGGCGCTCTCCAGCGTGGGCGCGGCGATGCCTCCGATCTGGGCGGCGAGGGCGGGGGAGAGGTCGAGCGACTTGGTGCGCGACTTCGAGGCCAGCTTCATGACCGCGCTGGCGCGCAGGAGCCCCGGCTGGGCGGCGATCTCGTCGGGGTCGAGGCCGCTCGCGCGCACGGCGAGGGCGAGGTCGCGGCCCAGGGCGCGCGCGTCGGGGGCGCGCTCCGAGGGCTTCTTGGCGAGGTTCTGCATGACGACCTGCGCGATGGGCGCGGGCACGTAGCTCGATCGCGCGATGCTGCGCAGATCCGCGGGCGGGGCGTGCGTGTGCTGGACGAGCAGCGCGACGGGGGAGTCGCCCTCGAACGGGGCGCGCCCGGCGAGGCACTGGTAGAGCATCGTCGCGATGGAGTAGACGTCCGCCGGCGGGCCGACCCGCTGCCCCTCGGCGCCTTCGGGCGAGATGTACTTGGCGGTGCCGAAGATGAGCCCGGCCTGGGTGGTCATCGCCTTGTCGGCCCAGTCGAGGCGGGCGATGCCGAAGTCGAGCACCTTCACGTAATCCGGGTCCTCGCCGCGGCGGACGAGCATGATGTTCTCGGGCTTGAGATCCCGGTGGACGATGCCCTGCGCGTGCGCCTCGCCGACCGCGTCGCAGACCTGGAGGACGATGTGGAGCGCCCTCGGGAGCGGGAGCGCCTCGCTCTCGCCCGCGGTCCCGGCGGCGGCGAGCGCGGAGAGCAGCGAGAGGCCGTCGAGGTGCTCCATGACGAGGTAGAGCTCGCCGCCGAGCCGGGCGTCGGTCGTGGCGGGGATGCTCCCTGTCATGAGCACCTGGACGACGTTCGGGTGGACGAGCCGGCTCGCGATCTTGGCCTCGCAGTGGAAGCGGCTCACGAGCTCGGCGTTGCTGCTGAGCTCGCGGTGGAGGACCTTCACGGCCACGTCGCGCTCGATCCCTGCCTGGAAGGCGCGGTAGACGCGGCCCATCGAGCCGATGCCGATGAGGTGGCGGAGCTGGATCTGCCCGCCGAGCGTGAGGCCCACGTAGGGGTCGCGCTCGGCGGCGCCGAACGAGGCGCTCTTGCGCGAGCTCGCGAGCGGGGTGCCGTCGAGCGGGCAATAGAGCACGCCCGCGTCGTAGCGTTCACCGCACGAGGGGCAGCTCTTCGCGGGGGACGGCTTCATCGACCGCGCTGATCCTAGCACCGCTCCCGCCAGAAATTCTCGCACGGAGCGGCGTTTTGGCGCGTCGCGCCGCCCGGGGACGCTCGGGCGTGGACCGACCGGCGCCTTGCGATTACGGTCGCGGCGTGAGCGGTTCCAAGGCGGGCGCAGCGAGGGCGCGCAGCGGCAAAGGGCGCGGCAACGCGGGCGCCACCCCTGCGCCCGCCGCCCGCCAGGGCGCCGCCTCGGCCCGCGACGCCGCCGCCGTCGCCGCCTCGCCGGTCCGCGAGGCGGCGGCCGACGCGGGGCCGCGGGAGGGCGAGTACGTCGTCACGCTTCCCACGTTCGAGGGGCCGCTCGACCTGCTGCTGCACCTCATCCAGCAGCACGAGCTCGACATCCTCGACATCCCCGTGAGCTTCGTCACGGAAAAGTACCTCGAGTACCTGAAGATCATGGGCTCGCTGTCGATCGACCTTGCGAGCGAGTATCTCGTGATGGCGGCGACGCTGGCGCACATCAAGTCGAAGATGCTGCTGCCGAGCGTGCCTGCGGGGCAGGACGACGACGGGATGCCGGGCGAGGAGGAGGATCCGCGGGCCGAGCTCGTCCGCCGGCTGCTGGAGTACCAGAAGTACAAGGTCGCCGCGGCCGAGCTGACCGAGCGCGGCACGCTGGGGCGCGACGTGTTCACGCGCGGCATGAGCGAGAGCGAGGTGCCCCAGGGCCCGGCTCCGTTCACGTCGACGCCGATCTTCAGCCTGCTGGACGCCTTCGAGCGGGTGCTGAAGCGGACGAACGTCCAGATCGATCACGAGGTCGTCTTCGATCGCATCAGCATCACGGATCGCATGGTGGAGCTCACGGAGAAGCTCTCGGCGCGGCGGTCGATGCGCTTCGAGGATCTGCTGCTCGACAGCGTGTCGAAGGGGGGAGTCATCCCGCGCTTCGAGCTCGTGATCACGTTCCTGGCCGTGCTCGAGATGTGCAAGCTGAGGCTCATCCGGGTCCACCAGACGGACCCGCTGGCGCCGATCCACATCCAGCTCTCGGCGGCGGACGGCGCGCCTGAGGCAGATTTCGACCCCGAGGACGGGGCGCCGGCGGTGGAGCGGGTCGAGACGGCCGGGGTGGAAGAGGCAGGGGCCCCGCCTGTTGCCGGCGAGGGCGGCGTGGCGGAGCCCGCGGAGATGGCCGAGCCTGTTGACGAGAGGAGCGTCGAGGCGGAAGCACCGGAGCCTGCGGAGATGGCCGAGCCTGTCGACGAGAGGAGCGTCGAGGCGGAAGCACCGGAGGCTGCGGAGGCGCTGAGCGACGAAGCGGCAGGGCCGGAGCTCGCCGGGCCGGCGGAGGAGGCGAGTCGCGTACACGACATCGCAGGGGGCGAGCCTGCGGCGGAAGCAGATGCCAGCCCCGCTCCGGAGGGGACGGAGGGCGATGCGCTCGCGGATCCGAGCGACCTGTCGGCCCCGGAAGACATCGGAGCGCCGCCGACTGAGGTCGATGAGGTGGACGTAGGGAGTGGCCGTGACGGTGGCTGATGCCGTGGCGAAGCGGCGGCGTGTGGCGAAGACGACAGGACAGAGCGCGCCGGCGCAGCTGAGGGCGGCGGCGCATGCATGGCTCGGCGGAACGAAGCGGTCGCGGGGCGCGAAGAAGGAGCCGCGGGCGCCGAAGACGGCCGGGCAGGGCGCGCCGACGAGAGCGGGCGCGCAGGGCACGCCGGCGCGGCTGAGGGCGGCGGCGCACGCGTGGCTCGGCGGAACGAAGCGGCCGAGGGGCGCGAAGAAGGAGCCGCGGGCGCCGAGGACGGCCGGGCAGGGCGCGCCGGCGAGAGCGGGCGCGCAGGGCACGCCGGCGCGGCTGAGGGCGGCGGCGCACGCGTGGCTCGGCGGAACGAAGCGGCCGCGGGGCGCGAAGAAGGAGCCGCGGGCGCCGAGGACGGCCGGGCAGGGCGCGCCGGCGAGAGCGGGCGCGCAGGGCACGCCGGCGCGGCTGAGGGCGGCGGCGCACGCGTGGCTCGGCGGAACGAAGCGGCCGCGGGGCGCGAAGAAGGAGCCGCGGGCGCCGAAGGGGGCGCGGCAAGATCCGGCCGCTCGTCTCCGCGCCGGCGCCTGGGCCCAGCTCGGCCATCCGGCGCGCCGCACCGATGTTCCCGCCCGGAGCGCGACCTCGGCGCCTGCGCAGGCGCCCGGCCTCTCTGCGGTCGCGCGCAAGCACCTGAAGGGAGTGCTGGAGGCGCTCATCTTCGTGGCAGAGCGACCGGTGCCGGCCCGCGAGCTCGCGCGCTCGGCGAACGCAGAGCACCGCGTCGTGCGCGAGCTGCTGGCCGAGCTCGTCGCGGAGTACGACGGGCGGGGGTTCCGCCTGGACGAGGTCGCCGGAGGGTACGTCTTCCGGACGAGCCCTGCATTTGCGCCCTTCGTTCGCGAGGTGACCGATCAGAAGCCGGTCAAGATGTCTCGCGCCCAGACCGAGGCGCTCGCGATCGTGGCTTACCGGCAACCGATCACGCGGCCCGAGATCGATGAGATCCGCGGCGTCGATTCCGGCGCGGCGCTCAAGTCGCTCCTGGAGCGTGATCTCGTGAGGATCCTGGGCAAGAAGGACGAGCCCGGTCGCCCGATGCTGTACGGCACGACGGCGCAGTTCCTCGAGTTCTTCGGCCTGAAGGCGCTCGGCGAGCTGCCGACGCTGCGCGAGTTCACCGAGCTGACCGACGAGTCGCGCCGCGCCTACGAGCGCGAGCTCGGCGAGGAGCCGCCGGATGTGGCGGTGGCGACAGCGGGACAGGAGAGCTTCGCCGGCGCGGAGGGATCGATCCGGACGACCGTCGTCAGCGCGGGGGAGGACCTCTCGGAGGACGTCGGCGTGTCGCCGACTGCGCCGCGGGAGGGAGATGTTGCGATGGAAGCGATGGAAAACGATGTGCGTGAGGAGCGCTCGGTCGTTGGGGCGGATGCCGGGGCTGGCGAAAAGGACGCTGTCCGGCACGGCAACGATGTCGAGGAGGATGCGTTGCGCGACGAAAAGGGGGAGGCCGAGGACGCCGAAGACGAGGACGAGGACGAGGACGAGGACGAGGACGAGGACGAGGACGAGGACGAGGACGAGGACGAGGACGACGAGGACGACGAGGACGAGGACGCCGAGGGCGAGGACGCCGAGGGCGAGGACGCCGAGGGCGAGGACGCCGAGGGCGAGGACGCCGAAGACGACGAGGACGACGAGGACGAGGACGAGGACGAAGACGAAGACGACGAAGACGACGAAGACGACGACGACGACTGAGTTGTCATCTCTCGCTGGTCCTCAGGCGCATCGGCCCGTCGCTCACGACGGTGGAGCGTCCGTCGGGTCCGGATAGGCTTCGGCCAGCTTTATCGCGGCGCTCCTCAGCTCGGGGTGGGAGAGGAGCTTGCGGAAGAGCCGCCAGAGCTCGGGGTCCGAGAGCAGCTGGAGCGGCGAGGCGGTCGCCTGCTTCCTCTTCTTGCGGGGGATCGCCTCCGGACCTTGGCGCCGCAGCTCCTCCATCCTCCCGACGAAGCGCTTCGTTGGAAAGAGGTCGCCGTGCTCCCAGGCGAGCACCGTCTCTTGCTCGATGCCCAGCGCTCCGGCGAGCTCGCGGGCCGTGCAGCCAAGCTCCTGCCGGAGCTTCTTGATGTCCTCGGGGGCCATGCGAGGCGAGGGTAGCGGCCTCGAAAAAAAAAGCGACGCCGAGCAACCGGCGGCGAGCTCCCGCCGAACTCCGTGTCATGACCCAGCACCCCCCGATTCGCCCCGCGTGCACCTCCCGCGCTCTCCGCGCCCTGCCCCTCGCGCTCGCGCCGCTCGTGGCCTCGCCCCTGTCCTGCGCGCCGGAGCTCGCGGCTCCCCCTCGCTTCCATGAGGAAGCGGAACCCGAGACCGCCGACCCCGCAGCCGCAGCCCCCGAGCTCCAGATCGAGCCCGAAGCGCCGCTTCATGCAGCGCCTCCGGTGCTGCGGCTGCGGGTGCCCCTCCCGGGCGCCTCCCTCGAGGGCGTCGATCCCGCGCGTGCGCTGCTCCTCCGCGGCAAGATCGGCGCGGCGCACCTCCGGCAGATAGAGCAAGGCGAGCTGTCGAAGGCGCTCTTGGAGCGCGTCGTCCCGTCGATCGTCTGGCTGAACGGGACGCCCCCGGGCGACCTCTCGCTGACCGTCGCCCCGCTCGCCCCGCTCGCGCCCGGCGAGACCTACGTCGTCGCGAGCGGCAGCCCTGTCTTCTCGCACACCATCGAGATCGCCACGGAAGGCTCACTGCCGGTGCTCCCGCGGCTCTGGCCGCCGCCCGGCGTCGGGGCGAGCCTTGGCCTCGGCGTGTGGTGCGGCGATACGCCCCTCCCGGAGACGGTCGCCGCGGTGACCCTCGAGCCGAGCGGGACGGCGGGCGAGCTGCGCCGCGGCGCCGTCGACGACATCGGCGCGCGCTGCGTGCGCTTCGAGGGAGCGCCGCTCCCCACGGCGCCAGGCGAAGCGGACGAGCTGCGTTTCGTGGGGCCGCCCGTCGCGTTCCCGGGCGAGCCGGCGGCCGTGAGCCTCGATCCCCGTCCGTTTGTGCTGGAATCGGAGCCCCTCCCCACCGTGGCGGCGGCGTGCGCGCTGGACGAGGTGCCTCTGGGGCCGGGTTGCGCTCGGATCGCCGATGATCGGATCCTCGTCCGTTCGCCGGATGTGCCGCTGCTCTGGGCGATCGCGGGCGAGGGGCTGGACGAAGTCCTCGCCCTGGCGCCGGGCGAGCCGTTCGTCCTCGCCCCCTTGCCGCCCCTCACGGCCGTGGAGCTCGCCATGGCCACCGTCGATAACGCCGGGCGCGTGGAGCGACGGACGTTCTCAACCATGACGCTCGCGCCCATGCCCCACGTGATCATCAACGAGGTGCTGGCAAATCCCGTCGGGCCGGAGCCGGGACAGGAGTGGGTCGAGCTCTACAATGACGGTGGGGTCCCAGCTGACCTTACAGGGTATGTCCTTGCCGATGTGGGTGGAGAGACAGAATTGCCCTCTATTTCGCTGGAGCCCGGCGCGTACGCGCTGGTCGTCAACGAGGGATTCGTCTCCGATGATGAGCTCGATCCTCCGGCTCCTCCCGACACGCTCCTGCTCCGTGTGCCAAGACTTGGTAGCCATGGGCTGTCCAACTCGGGAGAACCGCTCAAATTGATGGATGGAGGAGGTGCAGTCTTGTCCAGGTCGCCCGCCACGCCCGGGCCGAAAGCGGGGATGAGCCTGGCCCGCGTCGGGCCCCGCGCTCCCGATGGTTCGGTTGGCTCTTTCATGACCAGCTGGCCGACACCCGGTCGCGTGAACATAATGAACCAGGAGATCCCCTGAAGGATGGGGAGTTCGCCTCCGTACAGGGCGATCTCTCCGAGGGGCCGAGAAAATTCGAGCAAAGCGGGTGACGGACCCGTCTATGAGAGCTAGGTTTCAATCGAGTAGACAGACGGGTGGGGGGGGCCGCCACCTGAGGAGACGCTGCCGCGCTGTGAACGCGAGCTGTGCGGCAGGTGCCTTTCGCGTGGAGTTCGGCGATGGCTGGTGTTCGTGAAAAGCTGTTGACGGCATCGGACCTCGCAGCCTTGTGCGAGGTCGACTTGAAGACAATCCATAACTGGGTAGATCGAGGGAGGATTGCCCATTTTCGTACGCCAGGGAGACACTTGCGCTTCAAGGCGGCAGATGTGGCTGAGTTCCTCCGTGCATGGGGTTATTCGGTGCCCCGGGAGCTCGCCAAGGCGACCTCCAAGTCGATGATGGCCATCGGGAGCAAGGACACGATGGCCCACGTGGCGCGATCCCTGGGGGAAGGCGTGCCCATCCGGCACGCGAGCCACCCGTACGACGCGCTGATCTTCGCGGGGGCGGACCCCGCGGACGTGTACATCGTCGACGTTCGGGCGGTGTCCAGCGACGTGGACGTCACCTCTCTCTTCGAGGCGCTCCACCGAGCGAACTCCCAGGGGACGTTCGTCGCCTTGGCGGACGAGCCGATCAGCCTGCCCTCGTTCGTGGGCAGGATCGGCCGCAACGACGCGCAGCAGCTGAAGGCGTTCCTGATGCCCGAAGCGGCCGCGCAGCCTGGAGCGCCGCTTCAGGCGGCCGCCGGCGGGGCCCCGGAAGAGCCCCCGCGGAGCCTGGCCGCAGGCGGGTCCTCGCGCTGAGCGAGGGCCCCGGCCGTCCTACGCCAGCAGGAGAGGCTCGGCGAGGACGGCCGCGGGCGGCGGGCAGGTGACCCGCCAAAGGACGCAGCACTGCAGAGCGACCCGCTGAGGACAGAATCCCCCCCTCCCGCAGCACAACCCGGGGCCGGTTGAGGGGTCGCTCGCAACCCTGCTGCCGAGTCCGCTCCTGCGCCTGCTGGATGAGCTGAAAACGAAGAGCCCGAGGAGCGCGGCTCCTCGAACGGAAGCGGCTCAGCTTCCGGCGATGGTCATGGCCGAGACCCGGAAGGTCGGAGAGGACGTTGCCGTCCGGAGATCCAGGTCGCTTCCGACGGCGTCGATCCGCTGCAAGAGCTCGTCGAGGTTCAGCGAGATCGTGACCTCGCTAACGGGGTAAGATATCTCACCATTTTCGATCCAGAAGCCGGCGGCGCCCCGGGAGAAGTCGCCGGTCACGGAGTTGAAGCCGAAGCCCATCATCTCGGTGACGTACAGCCCGCGCGGCGTGGAGCGCACGATCTCGTCCGCCGGCGTGGAGGTGGGCTGCAGGATGAAGTTCGAGGTGGAGGGGCCGACGCCGCCGCCGCCGCCGCGCGAGGCGCTGCCGGTCGAGGGGCGCTTGAGCTTCCGGGCGCTGTAGCTGTCGCAGAGGTAGGTCTTCAGGATGCCTTGCTCGACCACGACGTTGCGCCTGGCCAGGAGGCCCTCGCCGTCGAACGGGCGCGAGCCGGGAGCGCGCGGGATCAGGGGGTCGTCGACGATCGTGATGAGATCGCTGGCGACGCGCGTCCCCTCGCGGCCGACGAGGTAGCTCGACTTGCGCCAGACCGCGCTGCCCATGATGCAGGAACCGAGCAGCCCGAGCATCGAGCGGGCGACGTCCGGGTCGAAGACGACGGGCGCCTCGCAGGTCGCTACCTTGCGGGCGCCGAGCTTGCGCAGCGTCCGGCGGGCCGCCTCGCGGCCGACGGCGTCCGGGGCGTCCAGGTCCGCGAGGTGGCGTCGGCCGGTGAAGTAGAAGCCGCGGCGCTTCTTGTCGCCGTTGTCGTCGGCGATCGGAGAGACGACGAGCTGCGCGTACGAGCCGGCGATGCCGCCGCGGAACCCGCCGGACAGGACGAGGGCGTAGGCGCCCGCGCTCCGCGAGAACGTCGCGCCCTCGCTGTTCGTGATGCGGGGGTCGGCGTCGCGCGCGGCCTGCTCGCCCCGGCGCGCGATGTCGATGGCCTGCGCTGCCGTGACCTCTCCGCCCGAGGGATCATAGAGATCGAGCGCGGGGAAGCTCCCCTTGGCGATGAGCTCCGGATCGGCGGGGCCGGCGAACTCGTCCTCCTGCGAGATGTCGGCGAGCTCCAGCGCGTCCGCGACGAACCGATCGAGGCCGCGGGGCGTGAGGTCGGAGGTCGAGGTCAGCGCGACGCGCTGCTTCTTGATGATCCGCATGCCGAGGCCCTTGTGGACGGCCTCCTCGACGAGCTCGGGCTCGCCGAGGCGCACCTTGGTGGTGAGCTCGGAGCCGGAGCGGGCGATTGCCTCCGCGACGTCGGCGCCGCCTTTCCTGGCGCGGGTCACCACCTGCTCGGCCAGCTCCGTCAGTTCTGCGATCTGCTGATCCATGCGGGCTCGTTCGGACATGGGGCGACAGGGTGGTGGAGCGCGGTGGCTCCGTCAACGCGGTGACGCGGCCTGCCACCGCGGTGGCTCCGTCGACGCGGTGACGCGGCCGGCCGTGCCCGCGGGATGCGTCTCAGCCCGGCCGGTTGGAGCGGCCGCCCTTGCCGAGGCCGAGCCGGCGCTGCGGGCGCGTCGAGGCGGGCTGGGGCGGATCGGCCGCGGGCGCCGGCTCGCTGGGGACGGCGCGGGGGCTCGGGCCGAGGGGGGGCCCGGCCTTCTGCCCGCCGCCCGGCGGCTCGCGCCGGAGGAGGGCGCTCACGGTGACCGCGAATCCGGCGGCGAGCATGGTGTGCATCCAGAGGAGCGCGTAGCCGAGCGGACCGCCGGCGACCGGGTGGACGCCGAAGTCGCCCTCGACCTGCCGGTAGGTGCCGTCGATCGCGAGGCGCCGGGACAGGGCGATGACGGCGATCAGGGCGATCGCGAGCGGACCGCCGGAGAAGATGGCCAGCGCACGGACCGATCGCTGCGCGGTCGGCCTGCCGCCGGCGCTCGCGGCGAAGCGCTGCGCGGCGGCGAACCCGGCGGGCACCGAGGCGACGTCGAGGAGGAGCAGCACGAGGTCGACGGCGGACGGGATCCGGCCGGTGTCGACGAGGTACGCGAAGCTCCAGTCGGGCGCGAAGACGAGGAAGTAGGCGCAGACCGGGGCGAAGACGAGGACGGCGAACAGGAAGACGAGGGCGAGCGGCCGATCGCGCGGGCCGGGCGCGAGCCGAGCCTCCGCCGCGCGCAGCGCGCCTGGGCGGTGAGGGGCTGCCGCGCTGAACCAGGCGAGCAGCGCGCCGAGAGCAAAGCCGACGAAGGGAGCGACGAAGGCGGGCACGCGGCGCCGAAAGTAGCCCTGTCGCCCCCTCTTGCGCAAAGAGACTGGAAGATTTTAGTGGGGCCTGCGTCCGAGGAGCACGCGCGCGCGCCGAGCTTCCGGAGGCGTACAGGCGCTCGCCCGGCCAGCCAGGGGGACGGGCGGACGGGGCGGAACGTTTGCCCTGGCCGCGCCGCCGCGCTAAGCGGCTGCGCACATGGAGCCGCGCCTCGTCCGGGAGATGCTTGAGCGCGTTCGAACCGGCGAGCTCGCCGTCGAGGAGGCGCTGGAGGCGCTCCGAGGCCTGCCTTTCCGGGACCTGGGCGTCGCGACCGTCGATCACCACCGCGCGCTCCGGCAGGGCGTGCCCGAGGTGATCTTCGGCGAAGGGAAGACGCCGGAGCAGATCGCTCTGATCGCCCAGGAGATCGCGAGGGCCGGGCAGAACGTGCTCGTGACCCGGATCGACGCCGCGAAGGGCGAGGCGGTGGCGTCGCTCTTGCCGGCGTTTCGCTATGTTCCCCTGGCGCGGACCGGCAGCATCGAGGTCGCGCCCACGCCGAAGCGCGCCACCGGGCCGGTCGCGGTCGTCACCGCGGGCACGAGCGATCTCCCGGTCGCCGAGGAGGCCATCGAGACGCTGCGTGCCGTGGGGCTCGAAGCGAAGCGGCTGTACGACGTCGGGGTGGCGGGGCTGCATCGCTTCCTCCATCGCATCGAGGAGCTGCGCAAGGCGTCCGCCGTGATCGTGGTCGCGGGTATGGAGGGCGCGCTGCCGAGCGTGGTCGGCGGGCTCGTGGCCGCCCCGGTCGTCGCGGTCCCGACCTCGGTCGGCTATGGCGCGGCGCTGAGCGGCTTCACCGCGCTCTTCTCCATGCTCACGTCGTGCGCCTCCGGCGTCGCCGTGGTCAACATCGACAGCGGCTTCGGCGCGGCGATGGTGGTGCATCGCATGTTGCCGAAGGAGTGAGCGCGGGACGAGCGCGACCGCGGGAGCGCCGCACAGCGCAGGCGCCCGGCGAACGGAGCAGGCGAGATATGGGACACGGGCACGATCACGGGCACGACCATGCGCACGGGCATGATCATGCACACGAGCACGGGCATGATCATGCGCACGGGCACGCGCATGATCACGCGCACGCGCATGATCATGCGCACGCGCACGAGCACGAGCACGGGCACGGGCACGCGCATGATCACGAGCACGCGCACGACCCTGCACACGAGCACGGGCATGATCACCCGCGCACGCCGCTCCTCGAGGAAGGCGCGGGCGCCGGCAAGATCCTGTTCTTCGACGCGTTCAGCGGGATCGCGGGCGACATGACCATCGCCGCGCTGCTCGATCTCGGGGTGCCGCTCCTCGTCATCGAGCGCGCCGTCGCGGCGCTGCCCATCGAGGGATTCCACCTGCACCGTGGGCACGCCCACCGGAGCGGCATCGTGGCGACCTCGTTCGACGTGCACGTCGAGACGCCGCAGCCGGAGCGCACCTACGGATCCATCGACGCCATGCTCGCCGCAGCGCCGCTCGATCCGCCCGTCGCCGCGCTGGCGCGCCGGATCTTCCGGCGCCTCGGCGAGGCGGAGGCCGCCGTGCACCGGATCCGCCTGGAAGACGTGCACTTCCATGAGGTCGGCGCCGTCGACGCGATCGTCGACATCGTGGGCGCCGCCGCGGCCATCGCGCACATCGGGGCGGAGGTCGTCGGATCGCCGCTGCCCATGGGCCGCGGGTTCGTCAAGGCGCGGCACGGGATCCTCCCGCTGCCTCCGCCTGCCGCGGTCGCTTGCCTCCGCGGCGTCCCGACGTACGGCGTGGAGCTCGACGCCGAGCTTGTCACGCCCACAGGCGCGGCCATCATCGCCGCGCTGGCGACCCGGTTCGAGCGCTGGCCGACGTTCGCGCCCGACCGGATCGGCTTCGGCGCCGGCCAGCGAGAGCTGCCGGACCGCCCCAACCTGCTGCGGGTCGTCCTGGGAACGCGCTCTGGCGGGGAAGAGAGCCTCGGCAGCGCATCGCACGTGATCGTCGAGGCGAACGTCGACGACCTCACGGGCGAGGTGGCAGGGCACGCGATCGAGGCGCTGTTCGCGGCGGGCGCGCTCGACGCGTGGGCGGCGCCGATCACGATGAAGAAAGGGCGGCCCGCGCTGACGATCGCGGCGCTCGCCGCCGCCCCCCAGGCCGATGCCGTCGCGACGGCGCTGCTCCGCGAGACGACCAGCATCGGGCTCCGGAAGATCCCGGTCGCCCGCACGGAGCGGCCGCGGCGGATCACGACCGTGAAGACCGCGTACGGCGCCATCCGGGTGAAGATCAGCGAGGGGCCGTTCGGCCCGCCGCAGATCAAGCCGGAGTTCGACGACTGCGCCGCGGCGGCGAGGACGCACGGCGTGCCGGTGCGCGAGGTCGTCTCGGCGGCGCTCGCGGCCGCCAAGGGGTGACGCCGCCGGCCGCCGAGCGGTGACGCCCCGCCGCAGCGCCGCGCGCTTGCCTCCGTGACGCGCGCTCGCCCGGCTGGACGCGCGAAGGCGCGCTCAGTCGGGGCGCTCGATCGGCAGCGCCTCGGCTTCCCACAAGAGAAAGCCGCCCTCGAGGAACGCGACGGGGACGCCCTCCTGGGCGAGCTTCGTGGCCACATCCTTCGACTTGTCGCCGGAGCGACAGTAGAGGACCGGCGCGCCGGTCAGCATGTGGAGCTCGGCGAGCCGGCCCTCGATCTCGTCCAGCGGGATGTGCACCGCGCCGGGGATATGGGCGCGGCCGTACGCGGGGCCCTCGCGCGTGTCGACGGCGACCACCTGACCCTCGCGGATCAGCTGCGCCAGCTCGACCGCCCGGATGGCGCCCTCGGCGCGCGGGAGGAATGGATCGAGGAGCTCGCGGAGCTGCTTGCGGTTGAGGACGCCCTGCTCGGCGGCCACCGGGCGGCCCCGGTGGAAGACCATGAACGTCGGGACGGACTGGATGCGCAGCGTGGTGGCGATGCGCTTCGACCGGTCGATGTCGACCTTGACCACCTTGGCCTTGCCTTCGAGCTCGCGCGCGATGGCGTCGACCTCCGGCGCGACCGTTTTGCACGGCCCGCACCAGGTGGCGGTGAAATCGATGAGCACGGGCAACTCGCTGCGGAGCACCTCGCGCTCGAACTCCTGCTCGCTGATCTCGGGAACAGCCATGGCGGGCGAATTCATAGCGGGCCTTTCCATCGAGATCGAGTGGCGCGAGGCCCCCGCCGCCGAGATCGCGGAGATGAGGCCGATTTCGGCGAAATCTCGGCGCTACCTCGGCGCCATCTCGGCGCAGGGCGCCCCCGGGCGGCCGCGCCGCCGGCCGCGGGCGCTCCGTCCAGCTGCCCGCGCCCTCAGCGCGGCATCCGCGCGCGCACGGTGCGCGCGTCGACGGCGTCGCGCAGCGCGTCGGCGATGAGGTAGGAGCCGCCGACCGTCGCCAGGAGCAGCAGCCCGGGGAACACGAGCAGCCGGATCTCGCTCGGGTGCCGCGCCGCCTGGCCCAGCGTCTCCCCCCACGACGCCACGCGGGAGGGCGCGCCCATCCCGAGGAACGAGATCGCCGCCTCGAGCAGGACCACGGAGGCCACGCCGAGCACGGAGCTCACGATCGTGGGGCCGAGCGCGTTCGGGAGGATGTGGCGGTAGAAGACGCGCAGCCGGGTGCTGCCGAGCGCGTGCGCGGCCATCACGTACTCCTCGCTCGACGCCCGCAGCACCTCGGCGCGCACGAGGCGCGCGATCTCCGCCCAGCGGACGAGCGCGACCGCGAGCACCAGCGACAGCGCGGAGGGCTCGCGCTCGATGGCGCGCACGATCGCCACGACGAGGATCACCGGGAAGGTGTCGACCGTCTCGACGAGGCGGACGAGGCCGTCGTTCCAGACGCCGCGCAGCGTGCCGGCGAGCCCGCCGAGCACGACGCCGAGGAACATGCCCACGAGCACCGCGCTGAGCGACAGGCCGAGCGCGGTGCGCGCGCCGTAGATGAGCCGCGCGGCGAGATCGCGGCTCTCGAAGTCCGTGCCGAGCGGGTGGTCGAGCGAGGGCGACGCGTTCGGGCCGGCGTCGGTGCGCTGCTCCGGGCCGTAGCGGATGGGCGGCCAGATCGCGACGCCCACCTCGAAGCGCACCCGGAGCTCGGCCTCGGTGAGCGACTCGAGCTCCGCGGCGTCGGTGACCGCGGGCAGGATCTCGGCGCCGTCCGACCCGAACCGGGCGATCGGCGCAGGGGCGGCGAGGAGCTCGGCGAAGATCGCGAGCAGCGCGAGCACGCCGAGCAGGACGGTGCCCGCGGCGACCCGCTTGCTGCCGACCATCCGGCGGAGGAACGCCGCGGCGTGGGTCACGCCCCGTTCCTCCGCGAGAGCACCGCCGGGCCGAGCCGCGGATCGACGAGCACGTAGGCGAGATCGGTCGCGATCACGCCGAGCGCGGCGATGCCGGCGGCGCCGATGGAGATGGCCATGAGCCAGCTCACGTCGCGCGCCTGCACGGCGAGCAGGGTGAGCTCGCCGAGCCCGTGGAGCTCGAAGACGCGCTCCACGACGAAGGCGCCGCCGAGCGCCATCGGGGGCTCCAGCACGGCGAGCGTCACGACCGGGAGCGCGGCGTTGCGCAGGCCGTGGACGGCGATGGCGCGCGCGGTGCCGGCGCCGCGCGCCCGCGCGGCCCGGATGAAGTCCTGCGTGAGGACGGCGACGAGCGCGGCGCGCTGCTGCCGCGTCGGCGCGGCGATGAGCGAGAGCGCGATGAGGCACGTCGGCAGGAGCAGCGACCGCGCGCCGCCCGAGAGCAGCGCGGCGGCCACGGCCACGACGGCGGTCGGGAGGACGGCGAAGATGAGCACGGCGGCCGCGATGGCGGAGTCGCTCCGCCGACCGCGCGAGGCCGCGCTCAGCGCGCCGAGCGGGACGGCCACGGCGTACGCGAGGGCGATCGCTCCGAACACGAGCGTGAGCGTGACCGGCGCGCGCCGCGCGAGCTCGTCGAGCACCGGCTCGCCGGTCGCCGCGACGCCGAGGCGGTGGGTGACCGCGCCGAGCGCCCACTTGCCGTACCGGGTCTCGAGCACCGTCGCCGCGAGCCGCGCCGGGCCGGAGAACACCTCGAAGTCGCTGCGGTACACGTTCCAGAAGGACTTCCACCGCGTGACGCACGCGCGGGCCTCCGCGAGGTCCTCGCCCGGGGCGATGCGGTCGTCGATCTCCGCGATGTGGGCCGCAACCTCGACGAGGGCGCGCGCCTGAGCGAGCGTCGCCGCGTCGCGCGGCGGCTGGAGCGCGGCGATCACCGGCTGCAGGGCGAACGTGTCGAGCTCGAGCAGCTCGGAGGCGCGCGACGCGGAGCCGTAGCGGACCAGGCGCCGCACCGCGCTCCGGACCGACGCGCTCCGGAACTCGATGCCGCGGTCGTCCCAGAAGCGCGTCCAGAAGGCGACGGCGTGCGCCGGATCGGCGGCCTCGTCGGCGCGCGGCAGGCCCATCCGCGCCGCGACCGGCGCGAGCGCGAGGGCGACGCGGGTGCGCGGCTCGGGCGCGAGCGCGTCGAGCGGCAGGATGTGCGGAAGCGCGGCGCCGCCGAGGCGCCGCAGCTCTTCGGCCGCGGCGGCCGCGCCGTCGCCGCCGGCCGCGATGGCCTGCGCGGCCGCGAGGGCGCGCAGGCGCACGTCGCGCGGCTCCAGGTTGATGAAGCGCGGGAGATCGAGGAAGCGCTCCCGGCGGAGCCGCGCGAGCTCCGCGCTGGAGAGGGAGCTGGCGAGGAGCGGATCGTCCGTGGGATCCGGGACGAAGGAGAGCACGAAGAAGGTCAGCAGCGAGACGCCGACGAGGGTGGGGAGCGTCCAGAGGAGCCGGCGGAGCGCGTGGCGGAGCATGTCTCTCGCGCGGGGATCAGCGCAGGATGGCGTCGAGCAGGTCGATGCGCATCCCGAACTTGTAGGGGGAGGCCTTGACCACCTCCGTCTTCTGGCCGGAGATCGTCTCGTCGTTGCCCTCCAGGTAGCCGCCGGCGTTGATGCCGATGACCTTGCCCTGGCCGTTGAAGATGGGGCTCCCGTTCATGCCGCTCGTGCTGCGGGCGTCGTGCTGGATCAGCCAGGCGTCGGCCGCGGCCGCGGGCCGCCCGTTCGCGCCGGTGGTCCGGCCGATGTTGGCGGCCAGGAAGGTGGCGACGGGGTTCGCGGCGTCCGTGAGGCGCTCGGGGAAGCCGATCAGGTACACGTCGTCGCCCGCGCCGGCCGCGGCGAGCTCCTCCCGGGTGGCGAGCTCCAGGACGGCGGCGGCGCGCCCGGTGATCGACACGATCCCGATGTCCGGGGTGAGCTGGTCCGCGCTCTCGCGGTACAGGGGGTGTGGCCGCATGCTGGTCACGGCGAAGCTTATCTGGCCCCGGCCCTCGTTCTCGAGCGCCACGATCGCGCCGCCGCGGCGCTTGGCCGCGGAGATGCAGTGCGCGTTCGTCACGAGGATGGAGGGCCGCACCGCGAACGCCGTGCAGAACCCCTCGCGCCCCGAGGCGAGCATGAAGATCCCCTTTCTGACGCGGTCGTGGAGGTTGCGCCCGAAGTTCGCGTTCGAGGGGTGAAGCGTGCCGAGGCGGCGCTCGATCTCCTTGCGCCGCGGGTCCTCCGGCGGGAGGCGCGCGAGCTCGGCGCGGAGCTGGCTGATCTCGTCGTGGGAGGAGCGGTTATAAACGATGAGCCCGGCGAGGCTCGCGAGCGCGACCACCAGGAGCAGGGCGAGGACGTAGGTCGTGCGGCGCTGGCCGGCGGTCGCGGCGCGCACCTCCTTGTGGAGCATGGCGTTGATCTCGACGGTGCCGCGGGGCTTCGCGCGCCCCGTGGCGGCCGAGACGGCCGAGGAGATCATCATGGCGATCGTCCGCTCGCCGACCCGCCGGGCGCCGGCCGGCGGCGCGGCGGCGACGTGCCCGGAGTGGGCCGCGGTGGGCGCGGGGCAGCCCGCGGCCGGTGCCGGGGGGGCCGCGGTGGGCGCGAGATAGGCAGCGGCGGGCGAGGGATAGGCAGCGGCGGGCGAGGGATAGGCAGCGGCGGGCGAGGGATAGGCAGCGGCGGGCGAGGGATAGCCGGCGGGCGCGGGGTACGCGGCGGGCGCGGGGTACGCGGCGGGCGCGGGGTGAGGCGGCGGCGCGTGCGCATGCGGCGATCCCGGCGCATGTCGCTCGACGAGCTCGAGCCGCACCCGCGGGCCCTTCGTGCCGAAGGTGAGCTCATCGCCCGAGGCGATCGGGTGCCGCTTGATCCGCTGCCCGCCCGCGTAGGTCCCGTTGCGGCTGTCGAGGTCGTAGAGCACCCAGCCCGCCGCCTCGAGGCGCGCCTCGGCGTGGTGGCTGCTCGCGTCGCGATCGTGGTTCGGGTCGAACACGACGTCGTTGTCCGGCGCGCGACCGAAGCGCACCACGCGTCTGTCATGGAGCTCCACGGACCCGGCGTTGCGCCCGAACGTGTGCACGACGCGCAGCATCACGGCGCGGGGACCCCCTTCAGCAGATCGATGCGCATCCCGATCCGGAACGGCGAGCTCTGCGTCACCGTCGTCTTGCGCCCGTCGATCGTCACGTCGTTCTCGTCGTCGATGTGCGCGGCGTGGATGCCGATCACGTGCCCGTACTGGTTGAAGATGGGGCTCCCGCTGTTGCCCCCGCGCGTGACCGCATCGTGCTGGATGAGGACGGCGCGGTCCGGCGTCGTCGCCTCCTCGTCGATGCCGGTCACCCGCCCGATGCGGCCCTCCAGGAACGTCGCCGAGGGGCTCAGCGGGTCCATCAGGCGACCGGGGAAGCCGAGGACGTAAGCGTCGTCGCCCGGCCCGATGGCCCGCAGCTCGGCGTCGTTCGCGAGCTTCACCGTGTGCGACGCCCTGCCGTCGATGCGGAGCAGGGCGACGTCCGGCGAGCCGGCCCCCGCCTGCCCGGGCTTGTACGCAGGGTGGGCCGACATCGCGACGATGCGGAGGCGGGTCTTCCCCATCGAGTCGTTCTGCGTGGCGATCGAGGTGCCGCCGCGCGCGCGGCAGTCGCGGACGCAGTGCGCGTTCGTGGCGAGCAGATCGGGCGCGATGGCGAAGGCCGAGCAGCAACCGCCGATGCGGTTGTCCACCTTGTAGCCCATCACGTAGAGCGCCAGCCGGTTCTGCTCGAAGATCGCGCGGCCCGAGAGCACCTGCTCCGGGATCTCGCCCGATGGCCGCGCCGCGGGCGTGACCCCGAGCCCGACCTCGCGCGCGAGCGCGTCGGCCGCCTGGCGCGACCGGTACGCGACCACGCCCGCCACCCCCACGGCGACGAGCGCCGCGGCGACGCCGAGCCCGAGGAGCAGGTTGTTGCGCGCCACCCGGCGCTGCGCCTCGTCCGCCTTGGCGCGCACGAGCGCGAGCGCCTTCTCCTCGCGCTGCATCGCCTGCACGACGGCATCCCTGATGATGCGCTGCGCGGTCTCCACGTCGACGCGGCCGTCCGCGTCCGATCGTCGCGGGGCGGACCCTTCCTGCGGTGCGGCCGGAGTCTGCCGGCCGCGCTTGTCGTTGCTGCGCAGCATCGCGGTTGGGGGCGCGCGCACGTGCGCTGCGCGCGCCCTAACGGAGCAGGTAGTAGCCGGCGATGGTAACGCATGCGACAGCGCTCACGATCATCAAGATCACGAGCCACTGCGGCGCGCCGTCGGTCGGGATCATGATCGGCTCGTCGCCCTGGACGGGCGCGCGGGCCTTGCGCTCCTCCAGCGCTTCGTCCGGGGGAAGCGCCGCGATGACGGGGTCGTAGTCGTCGCCGTCATCGCCCAGATCGCCGTCTGCGCCGGTCAGCCACGACTTCGGTGAGGGGGGGCGCTGCGAGATCTTCTTCTCGTCGAGCTCTTTCACCTTGCGCGCCGGCTCGGAGGCGACGGCGTTCTGGGCCAGGAGGTGCTCGGGCAGCGAGTACTTCTGGTAACGGAGCTCCTCGATGTCCACGAGGTCCGCCTCGGCGAGCCCGTCGCCGTCGAACTTCGCGACGACCACCGTGATGTTGTCGTGGCCGCCGGCCTGGTTGGCCCGATCCGTCAGCACCTTGCAGGCCTCGATCGGATCGTCGACGGTCCGCAGCACCTCGCGGATCTCCTCGTTCCGCACCATGCCCGAGAGCCCGTCGGAGCAGAGCATCAGCGTGTCGCCCCGCTTGAGCTCCACGAAGGTGAGGTCGACCTGCACCGAGTCCGCCGTGCCGAGCGCCTGGAGGATGATGTTGTTGTGCTCGAAGGTCTCGGCCTCCTCCTCCGTGAGCTGGCCGGCCTCGATGAGCTGGTTCACGAGCGACTGATCGCGCGTCACCTGCACGAGCCGATCGCCGCGCAGGACGTACGCGCGGCTGTCGCCGACCTGGCCGAGGAACAGGTGATCGTCCATGAGCGCGGCGATGGTCGAGGTGGTCCCCATCCCCCGCCGGGTCCGATCGAGCTTCGCCTCGCTGAAGATCCTGAGGCCCGCGGCCTCGATCGACTGCACAAGCCGCGCCGCGAGCTCGTCGTGGTCCTGCGGGGGGCCGCCGGCGCTCATCCGCTGGTAGATGATGTCGACCGCGAGCTGGCTCGCGACCTCGCCGGCCGCGGCGCCGCCCATGCCGTCGCACACGCCGAGCAGCGCGCCGCGCTCGCCGACCACCTGGTAGCGGTCCATCTCCATCAGGCCGCGGCTCGCCTTGGTGAGATCCGCGACGATGAAGTTGTCCTCGTTGTGCTCGCGGACCTGACCCACGTCGGTCCGGCCGAACAGCCGCAGCACGACCTCGGGTCGTTGCGGCTCGGCCGGCGTTGCTGCCTCGCTGTCCATGTCGTCGGGGCGCTGCGCGCCCTCGGCCGGCTCGCGGCCCGCCGTCGCCTCGCCCGCAAGGGGGCGCCCGGTCGAGCCGTCGCCGACGGCGGCCTCCGCGGCGGGGGGCTCGTCGAGCGCGCCGTCGTTGCGCGACGTGGCGATCGCCGGGGCCGCGCGGGCGGCCTGCGCCTGAGCGGCGGCCGGCGGCGCGTCGGGGATCGCCGCGTCCGCGAGGTCGTCCGACGACCTCGTCGCGCTTCCATCCGCGTCGTCGTCGCGCAGCCCGCCGGCGGTGAGCCGCACCCGCGGCGGTGGGGGGAGCTTCCTCCCGACCTTGTCGGGGCTCGGGGCGCTGGGCGCTTTCATGGGTTTCACGGCGATGCCAGCCTTCTGCTCGCGCGCGGCGTTCACGGCCGAGCGCATCTTGGGCGGCGTGGGCGGCTTCCAGTTCACGGGCTTGCCTGCTTCCAGAGACCCCGCCTTGCCGGACTCGAGCGACGCGGCGCCGTGCGGGGAGTCACCAAGGGCCTTGCCCGCGTTGCTGCTCGAGTCGGTCCCTACCGACGCCGCGCTCGGGAGCCCCTCGACTTCCAGCGCATCGGTCGGCGTTTCGCGGACGGTCTGGTCGCTCATCGGGAGAGATCCACGCGGAACAGGTGCTGCCCGATGCGCACGAAATCGCGATCCAGGAGGCTGACGTCCTCGCGTATGGCGACGTACGTCCCGTTCGACGACTCCAGGTCGGTGAGCGCGTACTCCCCCGTGGCCGGGTTCCTCCGGATGGCGGCGTGGCGTCGCGAGAGGAACGGATCGGCCGTGAACACGATGTCTCCCGTCTCCCGTCCGATCACCGTCTCATCCCGGTAGAGGTGGTACACGTCTCGCGTCACGCCCTCCACCGTCCGCTGGCAAAGTCTCGCCCGCCGGTGGATGGCGGGCGAGCCAAACAGCAACGTTCCATGCTGGATGGCATGGCCGAGGCCTCGCTCCCCGTCGTTCACGGTCTGAAACTGTAACACCTCGAGGCCCAGGAGGAGCAAGTCGCCATCTCGAAGGGGGTGCGTCTTCCGGATGCGCAGGTAGATGCGGTTGACGCTGCCCAGGTCGCGGAGAACCCAGGACCCGCTCTGCGGAATGATCCGGGCGTGCCGCGGCGAGACGTACAGGTCGTCCTCGAGGACGATATCCCCCTCGCTGCGGCCAATGTCGATCTGCGAGCCGGTGAGGGAAAAACTTTTTCCCTCGGTCCCGTCTTCGACGATCACGATGAGCTTGCCCTCGGGCGCCCGGGTCGGCCGCGTGTCGGTCGGGACCCACGCCGGCGGGCGCACCGAATAGGACGCCCGCAGCGGAGCGAGCGGCGCCTGGGAGGGCGGCGGCGTGCTGCCCGTCTCGATCGAGCTCGGCCCGGCGGCGTCGCCCTGCGGCGGCCGCGGCGGGGCGCGCCCGACCTCCGGGACGGGCGAGGGCGCAGGCTGCGGGCGGTCGGCGGCGGCCCGGGACGGGCGCTCGGAGACCGGCCGCTCGCCGTCGAGCGGCGCCCCGCAGTACTTGCAGAACCGCGTGCCCGAAAGGCACTGGCCATGGCAGCGCGCACACTCGATCGGCGGGGTCGGCGTCTGGCGCGACGACGCGATGTCGAGCACCGGCGAGCCGACGATCTTGTCGAGGGGGTTCCCGCTGGTCGCCGGAGGGGGCAGCCGTGGGGGCGGCAGGGCGACGGGGGGCAGCGGAGGAGACGCCGCTCGGCCCGGCGGCGAGGCGCCGGGGCTCTGCCGCTGCGTGTCCCCGCCGCCGGGGCGCTCGTCGCGCGATCCCGATCCGGGCGGAGGCGCGGCCTCGGGCGGAGGCGCGGCCTCGGGCGGAGGCGCGTGCCGGAGCGCAGCGTCCTGGACCCCCCGCGCCGTCGTCCCCGTCTCCTCGAGCGGCGGGGGCGCCACGTCCGGCGCGGCAGGGGAGAGCGCGGCGTCCGGCTCGCCGCCCCTCCCCCTCCTCGACGCGACGCTCGCCGGCTGCGGTGCGCCCGCCGGCGCGGCGCCGTCCTTCCGGTGGAGCGGCGCGCCGCACGTCACGCAGAAGCGGTAGCCCGGCGGGTTGTCCACGCCGCAGCTCGGGCAGGAGAGCCCCAGCAGCGCCTCGGTGATCGAGGGGGTCGCGATCGCCGCGGGCACCGGCGCGTCGCCCCGGCCGGTGATCCTCGGCCCTTGCAGCGCCGGCGCCATCTGGATGGCGCTGTCCAGCGCGCCCGCGGCCGGCGTCGCGGCGCCCTCGCGCGCCGGACGGGCGGTGATCTCCGCGCGGCCGTGCATCGCCGGCATCGCGGGCTCCGTCCTCGCCGAGCCGATCGGGCTGAACGAGAACACCGGCGCCTCCGGGCGAAGGCGCCCCGGGGCGCCGCGAGCGCCCGGCGCCCGGGCGCTCGCGCGGGCGTCGTTCGCCGGCGGCGCGTCGCCCTGCGCGGGCGCCGCCACGGCCGGGAGCGACACCTGCGGCAGGCCGCTCGGCGGCGTCGGCGGGGCGACGCGCGCCTCGCGCACCTTGAGCCGTCGGCCGCAATCCTGACAGAACGTCAGATCGCCCGCGTTGTCGCGACCGCACACATCGCAGATCACGCTGCCGAGGGGACCGCGGAGCGACGGTCGAGTCAAGTAGACGGTGCGTTCTCTCGATCGGCAGGGGAGCCGCTCAGCGCCGACCGAGCTCGGTCCGCACCTCGAGCAGGAGCTCGAAGCCCACGAATTGCGCGATGGCGGTGGCCCGCTCATAGTTGGCCGTGTCCTTCCAGCCCGAGATCAGCACCGGCCGGTAGACGCAGCTGACGCCGAGGACGGCGCGGCGCGACACCTCCAGCTCGACGCCGACGCCGCTGAAGATGAGCGCGCCGCCCGTCTCGACGCCCCACTCGTTGCCGTAGACGATGCCGCCGATGCCGGCGGAAAAATACGGGGCCGCTCGGTAGCCGATGTCCGGCAGGTACCTCATCTCGGCGCGCAGCTGCTGGAAGATTCCAAGCCGGTAGAGGTTGCTCGAGTCCATCTTGGTGAACTGGTACGCGCCGCCGAAGTACCAGGGGCCCGGCGAGCGGTAGCCGCCGCGGATCGCGAGCCCGCCGCCGCTGCCCAGGATGCACGAGTACAGGGGCCCCGACCGCGGGCAGACGGCGCCGGGGTCGAGGCTGATCTCCGCCACGAGGGCGACGCCGTACTGCACGTACTCGACGTGCAGCGGCGGCGGCCGGGCGGCGAGCTCGACGCGCGGCTTGACGGGAGGAGGCAGCGGCTGCGCGGGGGTGGCCTCGTTCCCCTGCGCGGCGCCCTCGGTGGGCGTGGCGAGGCCGCCGTCGAGCCTCTCGTCCGCGGCCTCGCCTGTCCTGGCGCCGGCGGGTGCGTCCGGCGCGGCGCGGGGGAGGTCGCTCTCGGTCTTGCGATCCGGCGGCGCGGCCGGTGCTGTCAAGGACAGCAGGGCTCCTGCTGCGAGGGTCGCGGCCGGGAGCGCGCCGGGCGGAGGTCGTAAACGCACGAGCTGCTTGAGATACGCGAGAGATCTGCCGCCGGCAACGCCCCTCCGCGGCGCGGGGGACGGGGCCCGCGGGCGGCCGTCCAGACCCTGGCCTCTCGGCGCGCCGGCGGCACGCCCCAGGAAAAGAGGGGACGGGAAGGGGAGGCGAGCGGTCTCTTGAAGCTCGACGCCATACGCCGCTTGACGGCGACTGCGAGGGTCGCCTAAACGAAGCCACCTTCATGGAGATTCACCTCGACAAGCGTGCCGTAAAGCAGATCCGCCTCTCTGCGGCGGATGCCGTTGAGGAAGGCGACACCGAAGCGCTGCGCGAGGACGTCCTCGAAGCGTTCTCGGAGGAGCAGGTCGAAGAGATCGAGCGTCGTCTGGACAGCGGTGATTTTTTTGAGTTCTTGACCGACGTGCTCGACGAGTGGGGGGGCGACGACGTGGACGAGCTCTTCGAGCTCCTCGAGACGCAGCTCGGCGACATCGGCATCGATCTGAAGTACGAGCCGCGCGAGGACGACGATGACCTCGACGAGGCCGAGGACGACGACCTCGCCGACGATGACGACGAGGAGGACGACGACGCCGAGCTCGAGCCCGCGGACGACGAGGACGACTGATCGCGGGCGGGGCGCCGCCAGGGCGGCGCCCCCGCGTCAAGGGGCTTTTTCGCCGTCGAGCTCGCGGACGATGTAGTCCGCGCACGGGCGCTGCGCTGCCGGGAGCGACGGGCAGATCGCGTGCGCGCAACGCGCGTAGCGCGAGTCGGGGAGCTCCCGGGTGATCAGCGCCGCGGTGGCGCACGCTTCCCTGGTCCGGCCCTCCTCGCGCCACAGCTTCGCCTCGGCCCAGAGCGCGTCGTCGCGCAGGATGGACGCGGGGTGGTTCGTGTAGAGCTTGCGCAGCTCGCGCCGCGCGGCCGCGCGATCGCCGAGCGCGTCGCGGTAGAGGCGCGCGATCTCCAGCTGTGCGTCGTCGAACTTCTCGCGGTCGTAGCTGCCGGTCACGGCGGGCTCGCGCGGCGCGAGCATCTCCCTCAGGTAGCCGATGGCCTCCTCGGGGCGCCCGAGGGAGGCGGCGAGCTCCGCCGCGTGGAAGAGCGCGTTGTCCGTCAGGTTGCCGGCGGGGTACGGGTGCGCGCGCGCGGCAGCGACGAGCGCGCGCAGCGCGCCCTCGCGATCGCCGCTGCGCTCGAGGAGCAGGCCCGTGTGGTAGGCGACGTCCTGATCGAGCGCTGTCCCGCGGAACGACGGGCCTTGTTGCCGCAGCCACGCGAGCGCGCCGCCCGCGCCGGCGCGCTCCTCCTCCCGCTGGATGAGCCGCTTCAGCGCGTTGCGCGCGAGCCCGTGCGACGGGTGTCGACGCGTCGCCGCGAGGAGCCTCGCGAAGCCCGCGTCGGCGTCGCCGTGCTCGATCGCGAGATCGGCGAGCTCGAACTCCGCGCGCACCGAGCGCGGCCCATGCGGCGAGTCGGCGAGCAGCCGCTCGTACGACGCGCGCGCCTCGCCCCAGGCCTCCGCGCGCTCGAAGGCGCGCGCTTGCATGAGCCGCGCCTCGTCGCGGTCCTTCACGCGCAGCGCGCGCGAGGCGGCGCCGTCGAACGAGCGGGCCGCCTCGTGGTAGCGCCCCGCGTGGTAGGCGCGCTCGCCGGCGGCCAGCGCGGCGAGGTAGGCGTCGCCGCGCGCCGGCGCGCACGCGGGGCCGAGCAGCGCGGCGATCGCGAGGGCGACCGCCGCGGCGGAGGCGTTCGCGGCGATGCGACGGCTCATGCGCGCACGCCCGCGGCGCCGCGATCGCGCGGCGAAGGCAGCACCTCGGCGAGCGCCTCGGCGAGGGCGCTCGCCGCGTGCGCGACCTGCTCGGGCGCGACGTCGAGGTGGGTCACGGCGCGGACGGTGCACCTGCCCGTCGTCCCGATGAGCACGCCGCGCCGCCGCGCTGCGTCGACGAGCCGCTCGGCCGGGATCCCCGGCGCGTCGACGTAGAGGATGTTCGTCTCGGGCTCGTCGATCGTCGCGGGCGGCGCCTCTGCTCCGGCCGAGCGGGCGGCGCGGTGCGCCGCCTCGCGCATCGCCCGCGCGATGGCGCGCGCGGCCTCGTGGTCCTCGGCGATGCGGCCCTGGTGGTGCGCGAGCGCGTACAGGGCGGCGGCGGCGAGCACGCCGGCCTGCCGCATGCCGCCGCCGAGCATCTTCCGGAAGCGCAGCGCGGCGCGCGCCACGTCGGCGCCGCCGCACAGCGCGGAGCCGACCGGGGCGCCGAGCCCCTTCGAGAAGCACACGCTCACCGTGTCGAACGGCCGCGCGAGCTCGGCGACCGTCCGGCCGGAGGCGACCGCCGCGTTCCAGAGGCGCGCTCCGTCGAGGTGGAGCGCGAGCCCGTGCGCGCGCGCGACGGACGCGATGGCGAGGACGTCGTCTTGCGGGAAGACCCGCCCGCCGGCGCGGTTGTGGGTGTTCTCGATCGCGACGACGCGCGTGCGCGGCAGGTAGTACTGCGGCGGCTTGATCGCGTCCTCGACGTCCGCCGCCTTGAACAGGCCGCCGCGCCCGGCGAAGACGAACTGCACGCCGCTCCAGGCGGAGGCGGCGCCGCTCTCGTAGAACGCGCAGTGCGCGCCCTCGCCCGCGATCACCTCGTCGCCGCGCTGCGTGTGGCAGAGCAGCGCGATCTGGTTGCTCATCGTCCCGCTCGGCACGAACAGCGCGGCTTCCTTGCCCGTCAGCTCCGCGACGCGCTCCTCGAGCCTGCGCACGGTGGGGTCCTCCCGGTACACGTCGTCGCCGACCTCGGCCGCCGCCATGGCCGCGCGCATGGCCGCGGTCGGTCGGGTCACCGTGTCGGAGCGGAGATCGATCATCGCTTGCATCCTGAAACCTCGGCTGTCGGCCCGCGCCGACATGCTAGCACCGCGCCCTGCGCCCCTACGCGGGGCTCTCCGCCGCGAGCCTCGGGAAGCGCTCGGCCATCCGCCACGCGATGCGCGTCGCCATCGCCATGATCGGCACCTGCGAGTTCACGCCGATGCTCGTGGGGAGGATGGATCCGTCGGCCACGAAGAGCCCCGGCAGCTCGAAGCACTCGCCGTCCTGGTCGACGATCCCGCGCCGGGGATCGTTCGCCACCCGCGCGCTCCCGAGCGGGTGGAACGCCATGCACTCGATGCGGCGCGCGTCGATGGGCGCGCGCTCGGCCGCGAGCGCGGCGTCCATCGACGTGATCGGCGGCTCGCCGATCATCGCGGTGTAGACCTCGCGCGCGCCGGCGGCGATCGCCATCTCGCTGAGGAGGGTGATCGAGCGGCGCAGCCGCGCGAGATCCCGCGGCGCCATCGCGTACGAGACGAGCGGCTCGCGGCCGGGGCCGGGGCGGACGCGGCCGCCGCCCTCGTCGTGGATCATGGCGCCGAAGACGGCGCAGCGCGGCAGCGCGCGGACCCGCCGCCGCAGCGCGGGCCCGACGCCGGGGAGGCCCGCTGCGAGCACGTTCACCGCCGAGTAGACGCCGACGAGCTTGATCCCCTCGGCGTCGAAGTGGTCGGAGTAGACGCTCTGGAGCGCGCCGTCCCAGCCGTTCAGCGCGTCGTCGAACCGCGCGACGACGCGCACCGCGGGGTGCAGCGTCACGTCGTTGCCGAGCGCGCCGCTCGCCTTGAAGGCGCCCGCCGTGCGGAGGAGCAGCGGCGTGTGCAGCGTGCCGCACGCCGCGACCACGGCCTTCGCGCGCACGCGGAACCGGCGCGGCGGAGCCCCCGGCTCGCCGCCGAGCAGCCTCCCCTCGACGCCGGCGGCGCGCCCGCGCTTCACGTCGATCCGCTCGACCAGCGCGTCGGCGACGACGCGCGCGCCGTGCGCGGTGGCCGACGGCAGGTAGGCGACGTCGACAGAGCGCTTCGCGCCGGCGGGGCAGGTGAAGTTGCACCGGCCGTTCCCCTCGCAGGCGTCGCCGGTGTTGCGGCGGAGCGGGCGCATCGGGATGCCGAGCCGCCTCGCCCCCTCGACGAACCGCGCCGTCGACGCGGAGCGCATCGCCTCGGGGACCTCGCGGACGTCGAGCCGCTGCTCGACGCTCTCGTACGCCGCCTCGAGCGCTCGCTCCGACAGCTCGTCGAGGCCGAGGTCGCGCACCCACCGCGCGTGGACGCTGCCCGGGATGCGGAAGCAGACCCCGCCGGTCACCACCGACGAGCCGCCGACGGCGCGCCCCTGCGTGAGCGAGATGATCGGCGTCTGGCCCACGCCGAACGCCGTGACCATGCCGCCCTCGCGGAACAGCCGCCGCAGCGACTCGCTGGGCTTCCAGCGCTGGTAGTCGTCGGGGCGGTAGTAGGGGCCCTCCTCCAGCACGATGACGCGGCGCCCCGCCTCGGCGAGCAGCGCCGCGACGACCGCGCCGCCGGCGCCGGAGCCGACCACGACGACGTCGCACGGCTCGTCGAACCCGGCCGGCAGGTCGCGCCCGCGGACGATCGGCGCGCTCGACGCGATGGCGTGGGTCACGCGTCACCCCCTGCGCCGGACGTGGCGGCGGGCTGCGCGCGTGGGCCCTCGTCCGCCTCCCCGCGCGGCGCGGCGGGAGCGACCGCGGCCGGGCGGAGCTCGGGCAACCTGCGCCGCGCCGCGGTGCTCTCGCGGTCGAGGCCCGTCAGCGCGAGCTCCGCGCCCTCCTCGAAGGCGGGGATGCACATGGGCACCTTGAAGGCGACGAGCAGCATCGCGAGGAGCCCGGAGCGGCTCGACTCCAGCGCCTCGAGGTAGGCGAGCCGCCGGCCGAGCGAGAGCCGGCTCATCCGGCCGAAGGCGCCGATCACGAAGAGCGGCAGCAGCTCGAGGCACGCGGCCAGCAGCGCGAAGCCGCGCCGCGTCTCGGGGCTTGCCTGCCCGAGCGAGAGATCCAGCGCCGCGACCGCGCGCTCGCACACCTCGGCGCCCGGCGGGGCGAGCTCGCCCCGTTCGTCCTCGTCGCAGAGCATCGCCTCGGCGGCGGACCACGCGACGCGGCGCGCCCACGGCGAGAGCCCGCGCCCGGGGCGGTCCAGCCGATCGAACCCTCGCGCTGCGCGTTCGCGCGCGCCCTCTCCCGCGTCCTCCTGCATGGCCGCGAGAGCCTAGCCCGGATCGACGCCGCGCCGAGATCCAAGGCGGCGCGCGTCGCGGCCGGGTGGCCTCGGGCGCTGGCCTCGGCCACGCAGAGGGGGCGCCCTTGAAGATCGGCCGCTGCTCGCCGCTGCGTTCGCGCGTCGTTGCAGAACGACATCCTGGCGGTCCGCGGGAGATGCGCGCCGCGCGCTCGCGTCGAGGCACGGGTCGCGCCGGGCCGGAGCGCGCTCCGCCGTCGCGCGCGCGGGCTGGGCGTCGCGGATCCGGTTCTGGTATTCAGCTGAACAGCCGGGGGAAGACGGAGGAACGATGGCGGAGCGATCGCTGCAGCACCGGGATTCCGAGAGCAAGGACGACGAGACGCTGAGGAGAGAGGCGCGCGTGCACCTCGCGAGCGAGCCTGCGCTGCAGCTCGTGGCCGAGCTGATCGCGCGCCTGCGCGAGCTCGATCTGCCGTGGTGGACGCCGGTCAAGCTGCGCGAGCGGTTCGGCGCGGTCGAGCGGATGGACTGGTTCCGCGAGCGGGGCGACGTTCGCCAGCAGATCACGACCTCCCTCACCGGCCTCTCGCCGCGGGCCGCCCGCCGCAAGACGCCGGACTTCCAGGGCGCGCTCATCGACTCCGTCATCGACGAGGGCGACATCACCCCGCGCGCGTTCGAGGCCGCGTTCGATCCGCGCGATCTCTCCGTGTACGGCCCGGCCGGGGGTTACTGGCAGTTCTTCCGCGAGTCGATGCCGTGGGATCAGGACACGCCGCAGCACCAGGAGATCGTCGCCTGGCTGCTCAAGGCGCTGCTCGCGGACCGGAGCCCGTTCGAGGGCATCGGCAGGACGCCGATCCTGACGCCGTGGGACGTGCGCACGGCGATCGACGGCCGGCTCTGGCAGACCCGGATCCCGCTCGAGGTCCGCGTCGCCATCGACAACGCGCGGCTCAAGCAGGAGCGCGAGCGCCCGGGCGTGCCGTTCCACGCCGACGGCGAGCTCGCGATCGCCGGGCCAGACGTGATCGCCGCGAACATCCCGCCGCGCGAGATCCTCCCCGTGGTGCAGCTCGCGCAGAAGGCGATGCGCTTCGACACGCCGCGCGCCGCCACGCCGAGGGCGGCGCCGGCGGAGCTGTCGTCGGGCCGCAGCGGCGCGCCCGCCGCCGCGCCGGGCAGCGCGCCCGCGCCGGCGGCCGGCGCTCCGGCGGGGCCGGCGCCGGCGTCGTCCGGCGGTGCGCCCGTGTCGAAGCCGGCGGCGTCGGCGCCCGTCTCGCCGGGCGGTGCGCCCATGCCAGCGTTTGCGGCGTTGGCCCCCGCCTCATCCGGCGGCGCGCCCGCGTCGGCGGCGCCTGCCTCCGTCTTGTCCGGCGTCGCGCCTGATCCGGGCCAGGCCGGCAAGCCCGCTGCGGGCGCCGCTCCGGGCGGGGCCTCCTCCGGGGCGGCGAGCTCGCCGTCGGGAGGTCTCCCGCCCTCGGTGAGCAGCTCGCCGACCGGCTCTCCCGCGGGCCCGAGGCCGGCCGGGAGCATCACGTCCCCGAGCGCCATCGTGGCGAAGCCGTCGGCTGCGGCGGGCCCCGCAGCGGCGTTCATCTCATCGCAGGTGGCCGAGCCGCCGCGCAGCAGGCTCCCGAGCGACCCGGGCACCTCGTCGGCGCGCCCGTCGACGCCGCCCGCGCCGCCCGCGCCCCGTGCGTCGACGCCGCCCGCGCCGCCCGCGCCCCGCGCGTCGACGCCGCCTGCGCCCCCGGCGCCCCGCGCGTCGACGCCGCCTGCGCCGAGCTCCTCGCCGGCCGGGGTCGAGTCGCTCGACGACCTCGAAGAAGAGGGGGACGACGACGGAGTCGACGGTGCTGCGCCCGACAGCGAACGCACGAATCCGTGGGCGGTCTCGGGCGACGAGAAGGCCAAGGCCGACCTGGACGACATCGGCGAGGTGGAGCCGGCGAAGTAAAGCTGTCCGAGGGCGCGAAGCCGCCCGCGCGACACGACGCACCGCTCCGTCGCAGCACGGCGCGGCCGCAGCACGGCGCGCCGCGTCGTCCAGCACCGAGCGCCGCGCGGCTGTCTTCATCTTTCTTCACGCGCGTTCCTGCACATCCTTCACATGCCCTGCGCAGCTTCGTCGTGGCTCGGGGCCGCGCGTCTGCGGCTCCGACCTCGCAGCCCGGGGCCGCGCGTCTGCGGCTCCGGTCACCTGCGGCCGGGGCCGCGCTCGCGTCCGGACGAACCGGGGCCGCGCGGACATTCCCCGTGCACGTATCGACAGCGGAGACGCTCACGGAGGGTACTCATCATGTTGGGATTCGTCGTTGGAACGGCCTGTCTGATCGGCCTGATCATGACCCTGAGGCGCGGCGGCCGGTACGATTGCGGCGGGCACTGGGGCTCGGGGCCGCGCTCCTTCGGCCGGCGCGGCTTCGGCGGCTTCGGCTTCCGCCGTCGCTTCTTCCTGTCGTTCCTCTTCGACCGGCTCGGCACCACGCCGTCGCAGGAGAAGGTCATCGTCTCGGCCGTCGACGAGCTCCGCGCCGCCGCGGACGCGCACCGCAGCGAGATCCGCAGCACGCGCGCGGACGTCGCGGCCGCGATGCGGAGCCCGAGCCTCGACGAGACGCGCCTCGGCGAGCTCTTCGCGCGGCACGACACCGCCATCGAGTCGCTGCGCAAGGCCGCGGTCGGCGCGCTCGGCAAGGTCCACGCCGTGCTCGAGGATCGCCAGCGCGAGCAGCTCGCGGATCTCATCGAGATCGGGCCGGCCGCCTTCCGCGACCTGGGGTCCGGCAGGGCCGGCGGGCGCGGCCACCGCGCCGATCCCTACAGGACCCACGGCGAGTGGGCGTGAAGGAGGCAACGAGACCATGATGCGACGCCAGATCACGATCACGCTGCTCGTCCTCGGCACCGTCTTCGGTTACGCCTCCGGCTTCTCCTCGCTGCGATGCCGCGCAGAGGCCCGCCGCGACGCCTTCCAGCGCCACGTCGCGTCCCTGTGCGTGGACGCCGCGCGCGGGGCCGAGCGCTCCTCGTGGCGGAGCGCCGCGCCCGCGCGCCCCGGAGCGCCGGAGCCCGACACCGGCGCGGACCGCTGAGCTATACACAAAGGAGGCGGCAGCCGCGCGCTGCCGCCCCTGCTCCCCGGGGTCCTCCATGGCGCTGCGGCTGCTGCTCATCGACGACGACACAAGGCTCCACGCCCTGCTCGCGAGCTACCTCGAGCAGAACGGGTTCATGGTGACCGTCGCGGGCGACGGCGCGCGAGGCCTCGCGGCGCTCGCCGCGGGCACCTTCGACGCCGTCCTCCTCGACGTGATGATGCCCGGCATGGACGGCATCGAGGTCGTGCGCCGCATCCGGCAGAAGAGCTCGATGCCGATCCTCATGCTCACCGCCCGCGGCGACGAGGCCGATCGCGTGGTCGGCCTCGAGATCGGCGCCGACGACTACATCGCGAAGCCGTTCAGCCCGCGCGAGCTGCTCGCGCGCCTCCGGGCCGTGCTCCGGCGCGCCACGCCCGACGCCGCCGGCGAGCGGATCGTGGCCGGCGACATCGCCATCGACGTGCCCGGCCGCGTGGTCAGCGTGGCGGGCAAGCCGGCGGAGCTCACCGGCATCGAGTTCGACATCCTCGTGGCCCTCGCGCGGCGCGCCGGCCGCGTCGTCGCCCGCGACGCGCTCCTCGAGGAGGCCGGCCGCGGCGACGTCAACGTCGGCGGGCGGACCGTCGACGTGCACATCTCGCACTTGCGGCAGAAGCTCGCCGACGATCCCAGGTCGCCGAAGCTCATCAAGACCGTGCGCGGGGTCGGCTACGTGCTCGCCAAGGACCGCGCGTGATCCGCTACCGGTCCTGGCTGTACGAGAACGGGCGGAAGGTCTCGATCGGCCGCTTCCTCAGCGCGCGGCTGCATCGCCGGATCTTCATGTGGTTCGGCGCGACCATCCTCATCACCGCGTTCGCCGCGTTCGCGACGGTCGGGGCCATCGACCGCGTCGGCAACTCCGGCTGGCGGCGCGAGCACGCCCGCGCCCAGTCCTTCGTGGGCCACCAGTTCCAGCGGGTCTGGGCCGATCCCGTGGCCCGCGACGCCCTCGCCCGCGTGATCGCCGAGGATTTCGACACCGACCTCGAGCTCCGCGACGCGACGGGGCGGAGGCTCGCGCGGTACGGCCAGCCCTGCCGGGCCCACACCCTTGTCGCGCCGGTCCGCGGCGAGGGCGGTCCGCTCGGCACCGTGCTCCTCTGCCCCGGGCGCGGCCGGTCCGGCGCGCCGCTCCGCCTCGCCCTGCCGCTGCTCGCCGTGGGCGTCGTCCTGTGGGGGGCCTCGGGCCTCATCTCGCGCCGCCTCGCCCGCCCGCTCGTCGATCTGGCCCACGTCGCCCACGAGATCGGCGCCGGCAAGCTGTCGAGCCGGGTCCGGCTCGACTGCCACGGCCAGGGCGAGGTCGGCGTGGTCGCCGAGGCGGTCAACGACATGGCGGGCCGCATCGAGCGCCAGATCGCCGACCAGCGAGAGCTCCTCGCCGCCGTGTCGCACGAGCTCCGCACGCCGCTCGCCCGGATCCGCCTGCTCACCGAGCTGGCCCGCGGGAACGGCGGGCCGAGCGTGTCCGTGCTCGACGACCTCGATCGCGAGGTCATGGAGATCGACGCGCTCGTCGGCGATCTCCTGGCGAGCTCGCGCATCGATTTCGCGGCCCTCACCGTGTCGCGCCTCAGCCCGGCCGAGACCGCGATCCGCGCGCTGGAGCGCGCCGGGCTGGACCCGACGCTGCTGGAGGTCGCCGAGGGGACGCCGGCGTTCGAGGCGGACGCGACGCTGCTGGCGCGCGCGCTCGCCAACCTGCTGGAGAACGCGCGCGCGCACGCGGGCGGGGCCGAGCGGCTGCGGGTCCGTCCCGGCGGTCCGAGCCGCGTGGTCTTCGAGGTCGAGGACCGCGGCCCCGGGTTCGCGGAGGGGGAGGAGACGCGCATCTTCGAGCCGTTCTTCCGGCGCGAGCGGGTGCAGGGGGGCGAGAGCGGCGCCGAGCGCGGCTCGCTCGGCCTGGGCCTGGCGCTGTGCAAGCGCATCGCCGAGGCGCACGGGGGCCGCGCGTTCGCCGAGAGCCGCGAGGGCGGCGGGGCGCGCGTGGGCATCGAGCTCGCGCTGCGTCCGCCCGCCAGCGCCGAGCGGCTCGCCGGCCGCCCTCGCCGCGCCTAGCCCGATCCCGATCGCGATTGGACCGGGCGGGCGGGGGCGTTCCCGCTTGACCGCGCGATGGCGCGGGTGCGACGCTCCGTGAGCTCGCGACCATGCGTATCCTTCTCTGTGAAGATCAGGACGCGATCCGGCGCATGATCGAGGCGCTGGTCGGCGCGAGCGGCCATGAGGTCATCGGCGTCGGCACCGGCCGCGAGGCGGTGGAGCGCGCCTTGACCGAGCCCTTCGACGTGATCCTCCTCGATCTGATGCTCCCCGGGAGCATGGACGGCTTCGAGGTCTGCGCGCGCCTCCGCGCGGATCCGGCCACCGCCAGCCTGCCGATCATCGTGATCAGCGCCCTCGACGACCGCGAGGCGCGCGCCCGCGCCGAGGAGCTCGGCGCGACCGCGTACTACGCGAAGCCGTTCCGGCCTCTCGAGCTCCTGGAGCACATCGGCGGGCTCAAGGCCGCGCTGCGGCGCTGACAGGCTGTCGGGCGGCTCCCCCCGCGACGGCGGCTCCCTGGCCGGCGCAAGAGCGTGCTGGAACGCAGCGCGGGTTTTGACTACACCCGCCGTCATGCACACTCGGTGGCGCGGGGTTATGGCTTCGATGCTCGCGGCGGTCGCCCTGGCGGGGCTCGCGGGCTGCGACGGGGACAAGGGCAAGGCGCAGGTCACCGTCGATGCGGGCGCGCTCGACGCCGGCCCGGGGCTGCCGGTCGTCGGCGGCAAGCTCGGCGCGGCGCTCGCCGAGGCGGCGGCGCCGGGCGGCCCCGAGAAGCGGCCGCCGCCGGGCAGCGCGGCGGACGGCCCGCCGGAGAACGGCGTGTTCTCGCCGCAAGCCGCGGTCGCCGCGCTCCCGAAGGACGTGCCCTACAAGCTCGAGGTCATCGACGACGGCAGCGAGCCGCGGGCCAGGCTCGCCCCGAAGATCGACCCGAAATCCGAGCAAAAGCTCACCATCACGCTCGGGCTGCGCATGGGCGGGCCGCAGGGGATGCCGAACCTCGATTTCGGCGTGAGCCTCAAGGCGGAGAAGCCGGCGGACCCCCCCAAGGACGGCGCGGCCGCGCCCGCGGCGCCGACGAAGGTGACCGCGAAGGTCACGTCGGCGACGCTCGCGTCGATGTCCGTCGGCGGGCCGCCGAGGGAGCTCGCCGACGCGCTGGCGAAGCTGAAGGGCAGCTCGCTGCGCTACGATCTCTCGCCGGCGAACGTGGCCAGCAATTACAGGCCCGAGCTGGCCAAGGACGCCGATCCCGGGCTCCAGCCGGTGCTCGCCGCCCTCGGGGAGGCCATCGCGCTCCTCACGCCGCCGCTGCCGGACAAGCCCGTCGGCGCGGGGGCCTACTGGATGGTTACCGACCGCGTCGTGGTGTCGGGCGCGCAGCTGCCGGTGCTGCGGTACCGGGTCTTCAAGATCGAGAAGGTGGAGGGGGATCTCGTCTCGTTCAGCGTGGATACGCGCCAGTACGCGGAGGGGGCCGATCTCAAGCTGCCGGGCCCGAACGGCGACGTCACGCTGACCATCGACCGGGTCGACTCCTCCGGAAAGGGCACGTTCACCTGGTCGCCGTCGAGCTACGCGCCGGGCACCGCCGACGCCTCGCAGCGGCTCCAGGCGCTCCTCGTGCCCCCCGGCGCCAGCGCCCAGCAGGCCGCCCAGCGCAGCGTGGCCCAGGTCGAGCTCACGGCGAAGTTCGCGGCGCCGGCAGCGCAGTAGCCGCCGGCCCGCCGCGCAGGGGCGAGGGCGGCGTGCGTCCCGGTCGCCGCCCGTGGACCGTGGAGAGCCTGGCGACCGCGCCCTGTCCTGGAGCGGCGCCGCGGCGCCCGGGGGCGTTGGCTAATCCCGTGCATGAGCGCCCATGCGGGGAGGCGTGGCGGCTGTCCGACCCGGCCGGCAGAGGCGGGCGGGCAGGGGGCGCCACGGCGCAGGCGGCATGACCTACGGGTGCGGGCGGAACATGCACGGGTGCAGTCTCGAGAGCTACCTCGAGGAGCCGGGCCTCACCGAGGGACAGCGGAGGCGGCTGCGGCTGTTCCGCACGGTGGAGGACGCCGTGAGCGATCGCGTGGAGCAGCTGTGCACGTGCAGCGGGCTCGACGTCACCGACGTGGCGATCCTCGTCGTGTCTCCGGCGGCGCGCCGGCTGTTCTTCCGCAGCGCCGCGCCCGGCTGCGCTGAGCCGCCGGGCGCGAGCGTCATCCTCGGCCATCGCGCGCGGCTCCACGCGTTCCTGCACGCCGCGCTGCCGCCCGCGGACGAGGCGCCGCTCGACCCCTACGCCGACCTGCTCGCTCCATCGCCGTCCCAGTGCGTCCGCGTGCTCATCGTGGACGAGGACTCGCTCACGATCCTGAACTACGGCACGTTCGTCGTGGTGAGCCTCGACCGCAGCGAGATGCCGACCGCGTAGCGACCGGCCCTCCGCGGGGAGGTCAGAAGCGCACCGTGAGGCGGAGCGGGCCGAGCGCCGCGCGCGGCGGGGCCGTGCGCGGGGCGCCGGCGGCGTTGCCATCGAGGACCAGCACGAGCACGCCGGCGCCCGCCGCGACGAGGCCGGCGCCCGCGACGATGTCGCCCGCGAGCGCCTGGACGCGCGCGGCGTCGGCGGCGTCCCCGTCCCGCGTCGGCGCGTCCGACGCGCTCGCGACGCCGAGGAGGCCGATCGCCACGCCGGCCGCGACGGTGGTCAGGCCGCCGGCGAGCAGCACGATCGGCACGACGCGGACCGTCGCGGCGTCGGGCGTGGCGCGGAGCGCCGCGCCACCGGGCCGCGCGCTCGCCAAGGGCGCCCGCGGCCCGGCGGACGCGTCCAGCATGGCGGCGTCGCGCTCCAGGGTCATCACGACGACGAGACGGCTCCCCGGCGCCGCGGCGATGGTCCGCTGCGCCTCGCGGTAGCCCGGCGCGCTCGCGGTCACCGTGTGGTGCCCCGGGTTGAGCGGCCGCGGCCGATCGAGCGCCGCCACGGGCACGTCGACCCCGTCGATCTTCACCGCGAGGCCGGCGACGTCGTCCGGGGAGAACCTCAGATCGAGCGCCGCGATCTGGCGCTCGAGCTCCTGCACCGCCTGGCGCGCGAGCTTCTCGTACTCCTTCGTCGCCGGCGCGGACGGCTCGACAAGGAACGCGCGGAAGTTCTCCAGCGCCTCGACGAGCTGGCCGGTCTGCTGCTGAGCCACCCCGAGGCTGTAGAGCGTGATCGGCGCGCGCTTGATCGCGAGCGAGCGCTCGTACCGCTTCCGCGCCTCCTCCCAGCGGCCCTGCTTGGCGAACTCGGAGCCCTCGATGAAGATCTCGCGCGCGACGGCGACGTCGGCCGCGCTCTGCGCCGCGGCGGGCGCAGGCGTGGCGAGGAGCCCCGCCGCCGCGAGGAGGAGCGCGAGGGGGCCCGCGAGCGCCCGCGTCCGGCGCGGCGTCACGGTCTGAACCGCTCCCCGTCGGCCACGAGCAAGAGCCCGTCGAGCCCGGACCACAGGATGAGCTCGGTCCCCGTCCAGACCCCCACGCCGTAGCTGTGCTGCTTGGCCGCGGGCGACATGCTCGCGTGCCACCCTGCCGCGGGATCGTACAGTTTCCCGTCCTTTCTGAACATCGCGTCGTTCCGCCCGCCTGCGATGAGCGCGCGCGCGCCGGTCCACCCGGTCCAGCCGGTGCGCCGCTCGCTGCGGCTGCGCCGCGAGGGGGCGTCCTTGTTGTCGATGGCGAGCCAGGTGCCCGCGGCCGCGTCGTAGCTCGCGCCGTCGTCGAGGGTGGCGTCGTTTTTGTCCTGGCCGCCCCAGACGAGCAGCCGGTTGCCCATCCAGACCGCGAACGCATCGGCCCGCGGGCCCGGCGCGCCCGCGGTGGGCAGCGCTCGCCACACGTCCGTCGTGGGGTTGTAGGCGTACCCCTCGTTCGTGGTCGCCTCGCCGGCGCGCCCGCCGAACAGGTAGAGCTCCGTGCCCGACCAGGCCCACGCGACGCCGTCGCGCGCGGGAGCCGCGCCGGCGCTGGAGATCGGCGCCCACGCGTCGGCGACGGGGTCGTAGAGCGCGCCGCCGGCGGCGGGGGCGCCGCCCGCGGTGCCGCCCCAGATCAGGAGGCGCGTGCCGGTCCACACGGCGAACGGCGACCGCCGCGCCGTGGGGGCGTTCGTGGTGCTCATCGCGCGCCAGGTCCGTGCCACCGGGTCGTACGCGCCGCCGGTGGACAGGCCCGACGTGCTCGCGAACGAGCCGCCGCCCCACACGAGCACGAGGGAGCCCGTCCACGCCGCGCCGGCGACCACACGGGCCGAGGGGGCGCCCGCGCCCCCCAGCGACGACCACACGTCGCGCGCCGGATCGTAGAGCGCCCCGTCGCTCACGTCCCCGCTCGCCGTGCGGCCGCCCCACACGAAGAGCGCGTTCCCGATCCAGGTCGCCGCGGCCAGCTGCCGCGGCGCGGGCGCGCCGATCCTCGTCATGAGGACCCACGCGGGCGTGCACGCGCCGTCGCGGCACTCGCGCCCGCTCAGGCAGGCGTTCCCGCACGCGCCGCAGTGCTGGGCCGAGCCCAGGCTGACGCACGCCCCGTCGCACGCCGCGAGGCCGCTGCCGCAGGGCGGGATGCAGGCGCCGCCCGAGCAGATCTCGTCGCCGCTGCAGTCGGCGCTTGTGCAGCACTGGCGGCACGCGATGAGGCTGCAGCACTGCTGTCCTTCGGCGCAGGCCGTGCTCCGGCACACCGTGCCGCCGTCGGCGCACACGTCCGCGGTGCAGCCGTCGCCATCGGAGCAGTCCGCGTCCGAGCAGCAGGCGCGGCAGTCTGCGCCGCAGTCGTGCGGCGTGAACCCCCCGCACGCGCACGCGCCGGCGGCGCACGCGGCGCCCGGCTTGCAGACGGTGCCGCACGCGCCGCAGTGCTGCGGATCCCTGGCGAGGTCGGACTCGCAGCCCGGAACGTTCGGATCGCAGTCGGCGAAGCCCGCGTCGCACGCCAGCGCGCCCGCCTCGCAGTGCTGGTGCGGCCCCGCGGCCACGCCGCACGCGCCGCAGTGCCTGGGGCTGGTCTGCATGTCGACGCACGAGAAGCCGCACGCGGCGAGGCCCGAGGCGCAGGTGGGCATGCACGCGGCGCCGTCGCAGAACGGCGTCTCCGGCGCGCACTGCGCGCCGCAGGCGCCGCAGCTCGTCGGGTCGGTCGCGGGCGACTCGCAGCCGGGCGCGCCGTCGCAGTCGAGGAGCCCGTTCGCGCACGCGCAGCCGCCGCCCGGGTCGCAGATCATGCCGTCCGCGCAGGTGTCGCCGCAGGCCCTGCAGCGCTCGCTCGTGCCGAGCGTGGACTCGCAGCCGTCATCGGCCGAACCGTTGCAGTCGTCGTACCCCGGCTGGCACCCGCACACGCCCGCCTGGCACTCCATGTTCGGCCCGCAGGTGACGCCGCAGCCGCCGCAGTTCGCGGGGTTCGACGAGCCGTCGGTCTCGCACCCCGTGTCGTCGCGCTCGTCGCAGTCGAGGAGCGGCGGCGCGCAGGCGCACTGCCCCTCGTCGCAGATCGCGCCCGAAGGGCAACGGAGGGAGCAACCGCCGCAGCGCTCGGGATCGCTGGTGAGGTCGACCTCGCAGCCGTTGGTGACGATGTTCCCGTCGCAGTTGTCGAAGCCGAAGACGCATTCGGACGAGCAGTGGCCGCCCACGCACAGCGTGTTCAGGCACGGCGCGCCGCAGGCGCCGCAGTTCGTCGGATCGTTCAGCACGCTGGTGCACGACCCGCCGCAGCACGACTCCCCGGCGCCGCAGGCGTTGCCGCAGGCGCCGCAGTGCGCTCCGTCCTGGCTCAGGTCGACGCACGCGCCGTCGCAGCAGGCGTCCGCCGCGCAGCCCGGCGCGCACGCGCCGCCGTTCGGGGGCTCGGCGCCGCCCGCGGGCGGCTTGTCGGAGAGGGCGCTCTCCGCGAGCAGCGAGCAGGCGCCGGTGAGCACGGCCAGCGCGAGCAGCAGCGGCCAGCGCGCGCCGAGCGTGGTCTTGCGATGTCGCGCCTCGCGCGCGGGTCTCACCTCCGGCGGCATCGCGGCTTCAGAAGTTCGGCCGAGCCGGGACCGGCAGGGCAGCGCCAGGGGTCTTCGAGCTCGTCCGCGGGACCGCGCTCCGTCGCGCGCCCGGGTTCCGGGGAGCCGCCGCGGGCTCCCGCTCGGCGGCGCCGCTGTCCGCCGTCCCGCGGCGCGGCTCGCCGATTGCGGGCGGCGCTTTGGCCGAGCGCTCCGGCCCGGCGTGGCCCTGGCTCCCGGCGCTCTGCCCGGGGAGCGGCGCGGCCGCGGCGGGCGTGGCCGCGGCGGGCGCGGACGGGTCGCGCGGCGCGGCGGGCGGCGCCGCCGGGGGCGGCTCGGCGCCGGCGTCCCGCGCGGTCGTGGTGCGCAGGGAGAACAGCGCGAGGCCGATCGTCACGAGCGCCGCGACCGCCGCCAGCGCGAGGACGGCGGCGCGCCGCCGGCCGCCGGTCTCGCGCGCGCTCTCCTCGCGCGCGGCCGTCTCCACGTCCGCGCCGCTCCTCGACGCGCGCGCGGGCGGCCGCTCGGACAGGCGCCGCTGGCCGCCGTCGCTCAGCCAGTGGACGGCGATCGACGTCCCGGCCACGTCCTCCTCGACCCCGTGCTCGGTCGCCCACCGCGCGAGCGCCACGCCCATGTCGCGCATGGTCCGCCACCGCTCCGAGCGCTCCTTCGCGAGCCCGCGCTCGATGATGCCCCACAGCGTCGGGTCGCCGACCCCGAGCTCGGTGATCGGCACCGGATCCTTGACGATGATCGCCGCCACGAGGTCGTGGTAGTTGCCGCCGAGGAACGGCCTCTGGCCCGTGATCGTCTCGTAGAGCACCACGGAGAAGGCCCAGATGTCGGTCTGCCCGTCGACGTCGGTGATGCCGCGCGCCTGCTCGGGCGACATGTAGTCGGGGCTGCCGAGCACCGTGCCCGCCTTGGTCACGTCGCCGCCCGCGGTCTCGCTCCACACCTTGGCGATGCCGAAGTCGACGATCTTGGGGGTGACGTCCCCGCGATCGTTCTTCACGAGGAAGATGTTCTCGGGCTTGAGATCGCGGTGGACGATCTTGCGGTCGTGCGCCGCGGCGAGGGCGCTCGCGATCGGCAGCAGGATGCGGAGCGCGGCCGCGGGCGAGAAGCGCTTCCTGCGCTCGATCGCCTCGACGAGCTGCTCTCCGCGGAGGACCTCCATCACGATGTACGGATCGCGGTGATCGGACTCGCCGAAGTCGAGCACCCGGACGATCGAGGGGTGGTCGATCCGCGCCGCGGCGCGCGCCTCCTGCTGGAGGCGAAGCGCCGCCTCGGTCGAGGTGACCTCGCGCCGGATGAACTTGAGCGCGACGTCGATGTTCAGCACGTCGTTGTGGGCCAGCCACACCATCCCCATGCCGCCTTCGCCGAGGACATAGCGCAGCCGGTACTTGCCGCCGATCACGTCGCCCTCGCGGTAGGTGCGCCGCGTCGACCGCCCCGGGCCGGGCGACGGCGCGCTGGCTTGCCGGAGCGACGACAGGAGCGCCAGATCGAGCGACTCCGGGTCGCCCGAGTCGGGGGCGCTGCCGCGCGGGAAGGCCGCAGAGGAAGGGGAGGAGCGGCTCGCGCTCTCAGCCCGCAGCGTCGAGCTTGTCGATGGTGCGGGCGCGGAGGTTGAGCGCGGCGACATGGAGCGAGGGTATTCTAACTTTGCTGGGCTCCCACAGCCATGGTCTCGCGCTGACCACGCGCGCAGAGCAGCGCGCGGTCAGCGCAGGGGAGCGCGGTCAGCGCCGGCGCGCACGCCCCCGCCGGGGGCCCACACGTCGTGCAACGTGCGACGAGCTGAGACAGGGCGATGGCCGGATTTATGCTCGACGAGGATTTTTACCCGCGGGCCGATGCGCACCGTGAGCGGGCCCACGTGCTCGTGTACGTCACCATCGCATACATAGCGGACCACACCGGAGCGGGCCTCGAGCACCGCGCGCCGGGCGATCTTCTCGAACGTGTGCGCCTCGCCCATCGGCTGCGCTCGCCAGATGTCGCGCAGCTTCCTGACGAAGCCGAGCGCGGAGGTGTGGATGCCCAGCATGTGGAAGCTCTCGGGGCGCTCGTCGTAGCGGTGGAACGGGCGGAACCCGAGGCCGATCTGGTCGACGGTGCCGGCGGCGATGGCGAGGTAGTCGCGGTCCGGGAAGGCCGAGCCGTCCTCGAAGTGGACGCGGCCCTCCCAGCGCGCGGCGACCTGGGTGTCGGTCTTGAGGAGCACGGCGGCGCTCGCGCGGGCGAGGACCTTCGCGGCCCAGAGCGCGCTCCGCTCCTCGCTGCGGTTGTACTCGGCGATGAACCCGTGGACGCAGCCGGTGCCGAAGATGAAGCCGTAGTGGGCGCCGATGTGCATCACGTGGCGCTCGATCCAGCGCAGCGGGTGCCGGCCGCGGTCGGTGTAGCGGGCGATCAGCCCGGCGAGCAGGCCGTCGGGGCGCCCGCGGGGGACGCCGACGGCGTTGGCCACGGTGTTCATCGTCCCGCCGCGCAGGAAGGCGATCGGCGGCAGCGGCTCGTCCTCGTAGACGTCGAGGAAGCCGGTGATGGTGACGTGGTTCGTGCCGTCGCCCCCCGAGATGCCGAGCACGTCGATGGAGAGCTTCCTGAAGTCCTCCGCGATCCGGGCGAGGTCCTCGCGGGTGCGCGCGGTGCGGACCACGCCGTGGTCGCCGAGCGTGCGCGCGAGCCGGACGGCCGCGCGGGGATCGCCCTGGTTCTGGCGCGAGCGGGGGTTGATGATGACGCCGATGCCGCCCATCTAGCGCCGGCCTTGCGGCGTCTTCCACCGCGGCTTGAGGTGGACCCGCATGACGTCCGCCATCAGGCCGAGGTGGGCGCAGTGGTCGGGCTTGTCGTCGCCGGTGTACCCGCGGAGGTGGAAGTCGCCGCGGTCGTAGCGCCGGATCATGTCGAGGCCGAGCACGTCGCGGCGCGAGGCGCCCCTCGGCTTGCCCCGCAGCTGCTGAACGACGAAGCTCGCCGTCTCCTCGGTCGACGCGTAGCCGGGCGGCAGGATGGAGGAGTGGCTCATGAACATGAACGCCTCGCCCGCCGCGGCGCGCCGGGCGAACGCGATGAACGGCTCGATCTGCGCGACCTTGAGCTTGCGCTGCCGCTCGTCGGCGTACCCCGCGTGCAGCGAGTCGAGCAGCACGAGCGCGTCGACCCGCTTGCCGGCCTTCTGGCGCAGGATCTGCTCGATGGCGCCGTAGCCCGCGCTCCACGCCGAGAGGCCGAGCTTCCGGATGTAGACCTTCTTCTTGCCGGTCTTCTTCGCCACCGCGCGCTCGATGCTGTCGAGCAGGTGCTCGAAGACGTAGGGCGCCGAGAACGTGCTCGAGTACGCGCCCGAGCCGATCCCCAGATCGATGCCGACGAGGACGGCGCCGTCGGCCGTCTTCACGAACTCCTTGCGGAGCGCCTCGTGGCCGTGGAAGTGGATGAGGACGTCGAAGCCGCCGCGCTTCGTGACCCCGCCCCGGTGGGGCATGATCATCTGCCCGATCGAGGGCGCGCGGGACCACCGGTCGTAGACGCCCCAGCCCGGATCGGGCGTCATGCACGGGTTGATGTCGCCGCGGCGCTTCTTCGAGGGGGCGGAGAGGCTGCTCGTCGCCCCCGGCCTGTCGCGCCGCGCCGGCCTGCGCTCGACGCGCTGGTCTGCGCCGCCCGCGCTGGAGGGCGGCGGGGTGCCTGCGCCGGCTCCGTCCGCCGCCGGCGCGCCGTCGGCGTGCAGCGCCGGCGCGCCGTCGGCCGGCGAGGGGCTGTCGGTCGGCGCCGGGCTGCCGGCCTGCGGTGCGCTGCCGGCCTGCGGTGCGCTGTCGGCCTGCGGTGCGGCGGCCGGCGGGGCGGCCTGCGCGGCGGGCGGGGGCTCCGGCGGCGCGCCGGGGTGCCCGGCGGCCGGGTCCTGCGCCGCTGCAGGGGGCGCGGCGAGCCACCAGGTGGCGGCGAGCAGCGAGAGGAGCGCCCATCGCCCGGGGGGCCTGCGGGCCTGCAGAGGATGTCTCATGTCGGGAGGGCCTCCATTCCATGAAATGGCGTGTGGATCGAGCGCTCGCTGCACCGGCGCCGCCGCGGCGCTGTCCTCCGCGACGGCGCGCGGGCGTTCAGCGACGGCGCAGGGGGCAGGCGGGGCGCCCTGCTCGGGCGGGCGTCACCCCGGCGGCTTCCCCTGGGGGAAGGCTGCGCCCGCGTCGGCGGCGGCGAGGATGCGCTCCTCGGCTTGCGAGGCGAGCTTCTCGACCGCCGCGGCGGCGTCGGTGGGGGGCAGCGAGCGGAGGAACTGGATGAACTCCGGCTCGAGGCCGGGCTTCACGCCGCTCAGGACGAGCACGATCGGGATGGCCGGCTTCTCGACCTCGGCGAGCTCGGTGGCGCGGGCGCGCCAGCGGCTCGCCCCGATGGCGAGGCGGAAGGCCCACTGCGCGCCGAGGCCGATGAGGAGGCCGGCCATGACGCCCGCGACGAAGAGATCGGCGTCCTTCGGGGCGAGGAGCGCGGCGGAGAGCCCGCCGATGGCCGCGCCGATCACGATGCCGGGCTCGCCGCTGTTGTGCGCGGCCGCGGTCTTCAGGATCTCGGCGGCCTGCATGCCCGGGCGCCCGCTGCGCACGGCGTCGCGCAGCGGCAGCAGCGTCGCGAGGCGGCGCATCGAGGCGGCGCGCACGCCGAGGTAGCTGATGAGCAGGGCGCAGACGGTCAGCCCGACGCCGACGCTCACCGCCACGCGCCGGGAGAAGACGCCCTGGGGGAGCGGCTCGCGGACCACCGCGGTGGTCGCGCGCTCCCGGTCGCGCTCGGCGGTCGCCTTGTAGGCGGCCTCGGCGTCCTTCGTGGCCTGCGCGACCTTGTCGGCGGGGATGTCGGCGAGGAGCGAGAGCAGCTGCTTCGCCGCCTCGAACTGCTCGGCCTCCTCGGCGGCCGGCGGCGTGATCGCGGCCGCCTTGGCGATGGCGTCCCAGGCGGGGATCGCGCTCACCCGCGCCCCGAGGAGCGCCTCGGTTGCCTCGCGGCAGCCCGCCAGCGTCTTGACTTGCTTGTGGAGCGGCTGGGCGGAGGCCCACGCGCCCTGCTTGTCCGGCTCCTTGGGCTTCGGCGGCGGCGGCGTGTTGCGCTGCGCGCGCCTCCTCGTGACCGGCGGCGGCGCCGGGGGCTCCTCGCCCGGGGCGGGCATGCGCGCGGATTTCGCGGCCTTCTTGAACAGGTCGATCTCGACGATGAGCTTCTCGCCGGCGAGGGCGCACGCGCGCGCGGGGGCGAGGCGAGCCTCGGACTCCTCCGCCTGCCGCCGCGCGCCCGGGTCCAGGACGAGCCTGCCGTCCACGGTCACGAGCCGGAGGACCGCCACGGCGATGCACAGGACGAGGATGGCCGAGGCGATGAAGGTGGCGCGGACCTCCTCGCGCCGGGTGTACTCGTTCACGCTCGCTCCCTCGGAAAGACCGGAGATGGGCAGGTCGGCGCGAGAGCGACCGCGCGGCCGGCCCGCCACGGAGCGCCGCGATCGGCGTCGGGGCCGTTACGGCAGGGGGACACCGAAGGAGCGCGAGCCCGTCGCATGCTGATCACCGTTAGACCAGATGCCGGACCGATACCACAGCGTCGCTCGCGATGAGGTCCGCGGCTTCCCCTCGCGTCGACGTCCGGGCGGCCCGGCGCGGTGGTCTGCGCTCCCGAGCGCCCTGGAACTTGCTCAGCCCCGGGACGCCTCGTGTAAGGGTGCAGAGAAGGCGCGGAGAAGGCGCGGAAAACGCGCGGAGAAGGCGTGGAGGCTGCCGTCACATCCCACAAGTCCGTCGAGCCCGCTGTCGTCGCGCTGCCCGAGCAGGGAGCGGAGGCCGTGAGGCGCGGCGCCCCCGCGGGGGCGCCCGGTGCGGCTGGGGAGCCCGGCGTGGCGGTGGCGTCCGGAGCCCCGGCCGCGCGGGGAGCGAGCCGGGGCCTGTGGATCTCGTCGACCTACTTCGCCGAGGGCCTGCCCTACGCGATCGCGCACAAGGTGGCGGGGGAGTTCTTCACGGCGGCGGGGGCGAGCCTTCCGATCATCGGCCTCGTGTCGCTCTACGGGCTCCCGTGGAACCTCAAGTTCCTCTGGAGCCCGCTGATCGACCTCCACGGCAGCCCGCGGCGCTGGCTCCTTGGGGCCGAGATCGCCCTCGCGGTGATCCTCCTCGGGCTCGCCGCGACGGCGGACAGCGGCGCGCTCTGGCTCGTCGCCGCGCTGTTCGGGCTGGTCGCCGTCGCGGCGGCGACGCACGACATCGCGGTCGACGGCTTCTATCTGCAGGCGCTCGACAAGGACGCGCAGGCTGGCTTCTCCGGGTTGCGGGTCGGGGCGTACCGGCTCGCGCTGCTCGCGGGCGCCCTGCTGGTCGCGTTCGCGGGCTGGGCGTCCTTCGGCGCGTCGTTCGCGGTCGCGGCGGCCGGCCTCGCGCTGCTCGCGGGCGCGCACGCGGTGGGGTTGCCGCGCCCGGCGGCTGCGGCGGCGCCCGGAGCTGCGGCGGCGCCCGGAGCTGCCGCGGCGCCCGGAGCTGCGGCGGCGCCTGGAGCCGCCGGGCTGCGGCGGTATGTCGAGCCGTTCCGGGTGTTCCTGCGGCAGCCCCGGATCGTGCCGAGCCTGGCGTTCATCCTCTGCTACCGGGCGGGGGACGCGCTCATGTTCGCGATGTCGTCGCCGCTGCTGAAGAGCCTCGGCCTCGACACGGCGGCGCGCGGCAACGTGGGCGGGATCGGGACCGTCGCCTCGATCGCCGGCGCGACCCTCGGCGGTGTGGTCATCAAGCGATGGGGGCTCGCGCGCACCATCTTCCCCATCGCGCTCGTGCAGAGCCTTGCGATCTTGCTCTACGTCGCTCTGGCGTGGTCGCGGCCGGCGCTCCCGTGGATCATCGCGCTCGTCACGCTCGAGCAGCTCGCCGCCGGCGTCGGTACGGCGGTGCTCGTCGTGTTCCTGATGCGGCGCTGCGTGGACGGGTACAAGTCGTCGCACTTCGCGATCGGCTCGGCGCTCATGTCGGTCTCCGCGACCTTCGCCGGCAGCGTGAGCGGCTACCTGGCCGCCGGCGTCGGGTTCACCGCGTTCTTCGCGATCGCCTTCGCGGCGTCGATCCCGGGGGTCGTCCTGTCGCGCTGGGTGCCGCGGGACTAGCGCGTGGCGGCCGCGCGCGCCGCCTCGCACCTCTTCATCTTCCGCTTCCGCGTCCGCGGTGCTTTCGTTGTCCGTGACAACTTGACAATGGCACCCTTGCCGGGCGCGCCTCGCCGTCCTGGCTCCCGCCCGCTTGCATCCCGGGCCCAGTCGGCTCAACCCTCGCCCCATGCAGAACCGCGCGCGACACCTGCCGCTCCCGCGCTCCGCCCGGCCGCTCCTGGCAGCCGCGGCCGCGGCCCTCTCCCTCTCCGGCCCGAAGACCGCACCGGCAGCGCCTCCCGAGGCCACGCCCTCGCCCCCGAAGGCCGCGCCGGCCGCAGCCCCGAAGGCCGCGCCGGAAACGCCCCCCGCCGCCTCTCCGCCGCCCAAGCTCGACGTCCCCTTCACCAAGTACGCCCTCAAGAACGGCCTCACCGTGATCCTGCACGAGGACCACGCGCTGCCGATGGTCGCCCTCAACCTCATGGTCAAGGTCGGCTCGCGCTTCGAGGAGCCGGGGCGCACCGGCTTCGCGCACCTGTTCGAGCACCTCATGTTCATGGGCACGCGCCGCGTCCCCACGAAGCAGTTCGACGCCTGGATGGAGGCGGAAGGCGGCTCGAACAACGCGTGGACCAGCGAGGACCGGACCGCTTACCACGAGGTGGCGCCGGCCCACGCGCTGCCCCTCCTGCTCTGGCTCGAAGCCGACAGGTTCGCGTCCCTCGCGGACAGCATGGACGCCCCCAAGCTCAACGCGCAGCGCGACGTCGTGAGGAACGAGCGCCGTCAGACCAGCGAGAACGAGCCCTACGGCAAGGTCGGGCTCCTCCTGCCCTCGCTGATGTACCCGAAAGGACACCCCTACCACCACCCGGTGATCGGCTCGCACGAGGACCTCCAGGCCGCGACGGTCGACGACGTGACGGCGTTCTTCCGGCGATGGTACGTGCCGAACAACGTCTCCCTGGTCGTCGCCGGCGACTTCGATCCGCAGAAGGCGCGCGACACCATCGAGCGGTACTTCGGCGGCATCCCGGGGCAGCCGGTCCCCGCGACGACCGCGCCGCCGCCCGTGAAGCTGAGCGGCGTCGTGCGGCAGACGATCGAGGACAACGTGAACCTCCCCAAGGTGGTCATGTCCTGGCACAGCCCCGCGCGCTTCGCGCCCGGCGACGCCGAGCTCGACCTCCTCGCCACGGCGCTCGAGCAGGGCAAGGCGAGCCGCCTCTACAAGGCCCTCGTCTACGACAAGGCGCTCGCCCAGGAGGTGAGCGCCCTGCAGAGCTCCGGCGATCTCGGCTCGACGTTCACCGTCGAGGCGATCGCGCGGCCGGGCGTGCCGCTCGACAAGCTCGAGGCCGCCATCGACGCCGAGCTCGCCCGGGTACGCGACGAAAGGCTGAGCCGCGAGGAGCTCGACCGCGCCAGGAACCAGTACGAGACCGCCTTCGTGACGGCGCTCGAGTCGGTCGCCGGCCGGGCCTCGATGCTCAACCGGTACGAGACGTGGACGGGCCAGCCCGGCTTCGTGGAGCAGGACCTGAAGCGCTACCGCGACGCGACCACAGAGTCGCTGCAGGCGGTCGCGAAGAGCACGCTCGACCCGGACGCGCGGGTGATCCTGCGGGTCGTGCCGAAGGGCAGCGACGAGACGAAGAAGGCGGTGACGAAATGAGAGCGAGGAACGCAGGCGCGGTGATCGCGCTGCTCGCCGCGGCGGTCGGCTGCGAGCCGAAGGCCCCGGCGCAGTCCCCGGCCCGGGCGGAGGCGCCGCGGCCCAGCGCCCCGGCCACGGCCGCCCAGCCCGCGGACCCGATCGGGCCCAGGCCGGAGCTGCCCAGGCCGCAGCCGTTCACGCCGCCGGCGCCCGTGGTGCTCGACGGGCCGAACGGCGCGAAGGTGTGGCTGCTCGAGCGCCACACGCTGCCGATCGTGTCGGTGTCCGTCGCCGTCGCGTCGGGATCGGCGGACGATCCGAAGGGCGCGGCGGGCCTCGCCCACATCACGGCCAGCATGCTCGACGAGGGCGCAGGGCCGCGCAGCGCGGTGGAGCTCTCCAGCGCGATCAACGACCTCGGCGCGACGCTCTCGGTCGGGGCGCGCGCCGACGGGAGCGTCGCGACCCTCTCCGTGCTGAAGAAGAACTTCGGCGAGGCGTTCTCGCTCCTCGCCGACGTCGTCGCGCGCCCGCGCTTCGAGGCGAAGGAGTGGAAGCGCGTCAGCGAGCTCTGGCAGAACGACCTGAGGAAGCGCGGCGACGATCCGACGCGGGTCTCGGCGCTCGTCTCGACGGCCGCGCTCTACGGGCCAGGCACGCCGTACGGGCACCCCGTCGAGGGCCTGCTCGCGGACGCCAGGTCGATCGGGCTCCCGGCCGTCAAGGCGTTCTACAAGACGGCGTGGCGCCCCGATCGCGCGGTGATCACGGTGGTCGGCGACATCACCCGGGACGAGGTGATGCGGGCGATCTCGCGCGACCTCGGGACGTGGTCCGCCAAGGGCGCCGCGCCGGCCGCCAAGGGCGCGCAGGCCGGCACCGCGCAGGCCGCGCCGGCCTGGAAGCCGCCGCGCCTCGTGCTCGTCGACCGCCCGGGGGCGCCGCAGTCGGTGATCGGGGTCGTGCGGGAGGGGGTCGCCGCGAGCGATCCGCGGCGGCCGCTGCTCCAGCTGATCAACACAGCGCTCGGCGGCTCGTTCACGTCGCGCTTGAACCAGAACCTGCGCGAGGACCACGGCTGGTCCTACGGCGCCGCGTCGGCGTTCAGCGAGACGAAGCAGCAGGGCGTCTTCGTGGCCCGGGCGTCCGTTGTCACCGAGGCGACCGGACCCGCCCTGAAGGAGATGCTCGCCGAGCTTGCCAGGATGGCAGACTCCGGGCTGACCCGGGACGAGCTGGCGAAGGTGCAGGCGCACGACCGCGCGGATCTCGTGTCCGCCTACGAGACGGCGAACCGCACCGCCCAGCGCCTCGGGGCGCTGGCGCGGCTCCAGCTGCCCGAGACGTTCGACGGCGCCGCGAGCGAGGCGCGGCAGAAGGCGACGCTCGCCGGCCTCGCGGAGCTGGCGAGGGCGGTGGATCCGAAGGCGGCGACCCTCGTGGTCGTGGGCCCGCGGCAGGAGATCCTGCCGCAGCTCCAGGCGATCGGCCTCGGCGAGCCGGAGGCGTGGGACGTCGAGGGGCAGCCGATCCAGCCGAAGAAGGCGCCCTGAGCGGCGCCGCGCTCCTCCCGCCGCGCGGGCAGCGGGAGGAGCGGCCGCCGCCGCGCCCTCAGGGCGAGGTCGGCTCGAAGTCGAGCGGGTTGCTCGGCGCGCCCTCGTGCAGGATGCCGTCGCCGAACCAGTAGACATAACGAGGCTCCTGGACGCCGTCGAGGTAGGCCTCCAGCCGGACGATGGCGCCCTCGGTCGTGGTGAACGTCATCGCGTCGATGTCCGAGCCGGTTTCGGCGTGGAGGTACGCGATGCCCTCGTCGACGAGGCGCGTCGCGTCCGTCTTCTCGAGGTCGGTCCCCACGATGTCGAACAGCTCGGACGACGTGTCCACCGAGGCGTAGAGGTCGAAGCTGCAGACGACCTTGGAGCTGTTTGTGTCGCAGGTCGTCCAGAGCTTCCACGTCCCGCCGGCCGCGTATTCGACGAAGATGCCGACCCCCTCGCCCGGCTCGCTGCTCAGGACGGCGTCCGTGTCGATGGCCACGAGCCTCGGCTCGTCCGTGGGCGGCGGAGGGGCGTTGTCGTCCTCGTCGTCCCGGTCGTCGTGCTGGTGGTGGTCGTCGTGGCGGCCGTCCTCGTCGACGACGATGCAGCCGGTCGACGCGAGGGGCGTGGCGGCGAGAAGGAACGACCACAGCCCCAGTGAACGATGCTTCACGAAGTCAGCGAAAAACGTCATCGGATCTGCTCCTGCCCGTGGACATCGCAAGACGTGGACCAAGCGCTACCTCGACCGCGGGCGAGACGGCGCCGGCGCCGCCCTGCCCGGGGCCGGGCCCGACGGGACGTGGATCCTGGGGCGCGGGGACGACGGCGCGCTCGGGACGGCGCGCGGCTTAACGGCCGGCGCGCTCTGCTGCGGCGCCGGAACCACCTGCGGCCGCTGCGCCGGCGCCGACCGGTGCGGGACGGCGCGCGGCGCGGGCGGCGCGGTGTGGACGCGCGGCGCGGGCGGCGCGGTGTGAACGCGCGGCGCGGGGACCCCCCGCGGCGCCGGGGCGGGGGCAGGCGACGGGGGCGCGACGGTCGCCCGCGACCCGCGGTGCGGCGCGCTCGCGCCGGCACGGGGCAGGGCGGCTCCGTCGGAGAAGCCCCGCGGCCGAAAGCGGGGCCTGGCGACGGGGGCCGGAGCGTCGCCGTCGTGCGCCCTCGGGGTGCGCAGCGAGGGCGCCGCGCGCCGGTCGCCGACCGGCGAAGAGGGCGCCAGGAGGGGGCGGCGCGACGGCGGGGGCGCGAGGCGCGCGCTCGGCGCCGCGCTCTTGCGCGCATAGGCGAGGGCGCGAGGATCCGCCTTGCCGCGGTGCCTCGGCGCGGACGACGAGGGAACGCCGGCCTCGGCGAGCGAGGGCGACGCGGGGCGATAGCTGCCAGGGCGGATCCCCTGGGACGGGCTCGAGCGCCCCGCGCCCCGCCTGTCGTCCGGGCGGACGCCGTCGCGCCCGCTCCGGCTCACGGTCGGCCGCGCCGGCCTGTAGGTGTGCGAGTGCGCGGCGATGCGCCGGACGATCTCGCGATCGCGGACGACGTGCCGGTGGACGTGGTGGTGGAACACGTGCGTCGTCGGGCAGAAGACGTACGCCGCCGGGGGCACGGTCCACAGCGACACAGCGACGCCGCTGCTCCAGGTGTACGTGGGCGGCATCGGAGCCCAGCCGACGTAGCCGTAGTCGCCGACGCGCCAGACCACCCACGCCGGGGCGTAGACGCGCCCCGGGATCCACGACCAGCCGTGGGCGGAGATCCAGACCCAGCGGCCGTAGTGGAAGGGGATGTGACCCCACGCGTAGTCGCTGACCCACATCCACTCGCCGTCGTCGGTCAGCTCCCAGCGACCCGCGGTCTGGTAGGGCGCGAAATCCGGGCCGACCACGACCGCGGAAGGCACCCAGACCCTGCCGTAGCTCGGGTCGTCGAGCCAGGTGCCGTACGGGGCGAGCGGCTCCTGGAACTCGGCAAGGACGCTCGGATCGGTGTCATCGTACGCGTCCACCGCGATCTCTGCGCTCACGCCGACCTCGGCCTGGACCGGCTGGGTCTCGACGGGCTGTGAAGCCGCGGTCTCACCGGCGGCGGGCTCGTCGGTCGTGTAGCCCTGCGGCAGGCCCTGGGCGGCGGCGCTCGACGGCGCGGCGATGAGCGCCACGATCAGCGTGGCGAGCAGCGGCAGCGCGCCTCCGAGCCGGCGGAGCCGGGCCCTGAAGATGCCCGACGCCGCAGGCGCAGGGCGCGTAGGGGGAGCGGACGGGGGGAGAGGCATCGGGTGCATGATGGGTCCTTCTCGAAGGGGATGCCAGGCAGAGGTCGGGCTGGCCTCGGGCGTCCTCGGACCTCTTCAGACGTCCTCGCGCGCCGGAACAGTCACTGCGCCGTGCAAGCCTCGTTCCGGAGCTCGGCGCCGGCGCTCGTTCCACGCGGCGCGGCGCTCGTTCCACGCGGCGCGGCGCGGCGCGCCATCGCCTCCGCTGCCTCACTCGAGATCGCTGTCGTCGAGCGCCGGCGCCTCCTCGCCCGAGGGCTGTGGCTCTCGCGCGGGCAGCGCCTTCGGCAGGAGCGACAGCCGCGCGTGCGCGTCGGCCAGCTTGCGGTCGGCCTCGCGCAGCCGCCGGTTCAGCACCCGGATCACGGCGTCGGCGATCTCGGCCGTCTCCCGCACCGCCTCGTGGAAATCCTCGGCGGAGACCCGGAGCAGCTCCGCGTCCTCGGTGACCACGGCCGTCGAGCCCCGCGGCTGGCTGTCGAACAGCGACATCTCGCCGAAGACGTCGTTCGCGCCGAGGCGCGCGATCTCGCGGCTGTCCAGGGTGAGGCTCACCTCGCCCGAGATGATCGAGTAAAGCGCGCCGCCCGGCTCGCCCTGGCGGAAGATGACGTCGCCCCGGACCAGCGAGACCACGAGCGAGCCGCGCGCCAGCGCCACGAGATCGTCGCCGGCCACGCGGGAGAAAAGCGGGACACGCTGGAGGAAAAGGACCTTCTCGATCGTTGTATACATCTCGTCCTGGGGCTCGATACCGGTGCCGCCGGTGACCGCCCAGTATCGTGCGTAACGGGCTACGGCGGGGTCGTCATCGGCCCGCAGCGCGACAAGGCGCTCGCGGGCGCCGGGCGGCGACGTGACGGCGATCGCGATGGCGGCGGCCTCGCGGACGAGCGGGTCGGGGTCGTGGGTCGCGGCGAGCGCGTCCCCGGCCGCGCCGGCGATGGCGTACCGGGCGACGGCGTCGAGCGCGAGCGCGGCGCTGTAGGGCTCGCCGCGCGCGAGCTCGCGGCGGACCCAGGCGACGGTGTCGGTCTCCGGCGGCATGGGCCTCAGCGGGAACGCGACCGAGAGCTCGAGCAGGCGCTCGACGAGGGAGACGAGGCGCTCGCGCAGCCGGTGGTCGAGGAGCGACTCCAGCACCTCGAAGGCGTTGGCCCGCAGCGCGGGATCGGGGCCGAAGACGTGGGTGCGCACCAGGGCGACGACCTCGCGCGGGTAGGCGAGCTCGCACAGCCGGAGCACGCGGATGAGCCCCTTCCGCAGCCGGCGGAGCAGGTGCTGATCGAGCAGCGGGCCCGCGACGCGGGGGCGCACCGCGATGTACGCCTCGCGCATGCGCACGTGCTCGATCGTCTCGTCGTCGATGCAGGCGCGGATGGTCCGGAGGGGCACCGGCGGCGCGCGCAGCGCGAGGCGCAGGCGCGAGGCCGACGCGAGCACCTTCTGGCGCAGGGCCTCGTTCGGGTGGTCGATCTGGGCGAGCAGCGCGTCGAGGGCGTCGTGGCTGGAGAGCCGCGCGAGCACCCGCGGGATCGCGAGCCGCGCGGCGCGCGGGGTGCCGTCGTCGCCGAGGCGCGCCGCGAGCTCGGGGATGGCGTCGTCGCCGAGCGCCTCGATGGCCCGGGCCGCGGCCGGCGCGAGGGCGCGCTCGGCGAGCGCGTCGGCGAGCAGGGGGAGCAGGCGCGGATCGGCGACGCTCGACGAGGACCGCACGGCCGCGCGGCGCACCGCGGGGTCGGGGTCGGCGATGAGCCGCGCGAGCGCGCGCTGGAGCGACGCGTGGCCGACCAGGCCGAGGATGCGGGCGGCGGCGAGGCGGTCGCGGGGGGAGGGGCTGTCGAGCAGGGCGCGCAGCCGCGGCGCGCCCTCGAGCATGCCGTCGAGGCCGCAGTAGCGCAGGAGCGCGGCGATCGCGGCGGCCCGGAGCTCCTCGTCGCCGGGCGCGTCCGCGGAGGCGCGCCGGGGCGCGCCGCTCTCCCGCGCGAGCGCGAGCAGCTCGTCGTGGGCGTCCTCCCGCAGCTGCGCGGCGAGGGCGTCGACGGCGGCGACGCGGACCGCGGTGTTCCTGTCGCGGATCGCCGCGCGCGCGATCTCGGCGCCCGCGTCGTGCGCGAGCTCGGCCCCGAGGCGCACCGCGAGCGCGCGCACCCTGGCCGAGCCGTGGCGCGCGAGCGCGGGCACGGCCTCGCGCACGAGGGAGGGGTCGAGCTGCCGGAGCTGGTCGACGGCGAACAGCACCTGCGTCACGGCGCGGCTGTAGAGCGCCTCCTTGAGGACCGCGCGCGTCTGGGGCCCGTAGACGACGCTGTCCGGCGCGATCTGGCGGCGCATCAAGGTGCGGCGCATGGCGTCGAAGTAGCCGCGCCGCACGAGCGGGAGGAGGGCGATGATGGCGACGCAGAGCGGCAGGGAGTAGAGGCCGAGGCGCGCGGCCTCCTCGACGAGCGCGGGGCCTGGCGCGGCGGTGGGCGTGACGGCGAGCACGACCAGCGCGCCGAGGCCGTAGCCGAGGGGCTTGGCGATCACGGAGACGAGCGTCCGCACCCGCTCCCGGAGCGCCGGCGGGAACGGGAAGAAGAGCAGCTGCATCGTCGCGTCGTAGATCGTGAGCTGGAGCGCGTTGTCGCTCAGCTTGAGGATGGAGCCGAAGGCGAGAGAGGGGCTCGCGATCAGCGCGACGGTGCTGGCGGTGAACGCGGCCGGCATGGCGAGCAGCCCGCCGAGCACGCCGTGGCGCCGGAGGACGATGGGCGTCACGCCGAGCTGCACGAGCAGGCCGAGCACGCCGATGGCGCCGTAGAGGAACCCCATGTACCGGGCGAGATCGTCGCGGTCGGGGTAGGCGGTGAGGGCGATCGCCTTGAACTGGTAGTCGCCGATCGTGAGGACGGTGAAGAGGAGGAGGGTGACGAGCGCGACGGTGAGGGCGTAGCGCGATCGCCACACGTCCATGCGGGGGAGGTGGGCCTGGATGAGCTCCTCGTCGACGGACGGGGGCCGCTCCAGGGGGTGCCGCCGCGCGAGCACCGTGGTGAGCGAGGCCATGCCGAGGAGCGCGGCGATGAGCACGAAGATCAGGTTCTCGGTGCCGATCCACGTGACGATGCCGCCGGTCGCGAAGCCGCAGACGACGGTGCCGACGACGCGCCCGCTGCCGATCAGGCCGAAGAGGCGCTTGGCGCTGCGCGGGTCGTGCAGGTCCTGGGCGACGGCCCAGACGAGGACGGCGGTGAAGTTCGCGATGATCTCGGACCAGATGTAGAAGACGAGGTAGGCGGCGCGCACCTCCTGGCCGATGAGGACGCGCAGCAGCGCGAACGTGGCCGCGCCGAACAGGGCGAAGGCGACGCACAGGCGGGCGCGCGGCAGGCGGCGGGCGATGCGGTCGTAGGCGAGCGCGGCGACCGCGGAGGCGGCGCCGTACACGATCCACATCGGCGCGATCCAGGTGACCGGGAACCTGGTGAGGAAGAGCGCGTCGCGCGCCGAGCGGCCGACCACGAAGATGAGGGCGGCGAGGAAGAGCAGGCAGAAGAGCAGCGCGGTCCGGTGCAGCTCGACGCGGGTGAGGGGGACGCCGAGGACGGCGGTGTCGGTGTCCGGCGCGGCGCCGCTCGGCTGCAGCCGGCTGGGCCGGTTCGAGGTCGGGCGCACCGACGGGGCGGACCCGGGCGCAGGCGTGCCGTCCGGGCGCGCGCTGAGCTGCCGGGTGCGCGTCATGTCCGGAGCGGCGGCGCGCTCTTTCGCGCTCGGCTTCGGGGGGGCGGTGTCGGTCGGATCCACTTGCCTCAACCTAGCCGAGGTCTCTCGACGCGCGCGTACCGCAGGGCACGCGGTGCATCCGGCGGCGCGCTGGGGCGAGCGGACCGTCGCGCTCCGGCGCCGCTGCCAACTTGTCAGGAACGGACAGCGAGGAGGGCCAGCTCGTCATTTCGCGCGTCTCCGACGTGGGCTCCGCGGGCGCTGCGGCGCGGGCGTCTGCGGGCGTCCCCGGTGCTTCCGGGAGCGCCGGAGGCGGGCTTCGGACGCGGCTCCGACGGGGGCAGAGGCGCCGGTTTCGCTGCGGCTCCGGGGCTGTGCGGGGCATTTGCGGCGTGGTACGAGCTGTGCTGAAAGGACGCGCCCATGGACACGACAAGGTATCTCGTGCGGCCCCGGCCGCGAGGGCGGCGGCACCTCCACCGGCTGTGCGCGGCGGCGCTCGCGGCGGCGGCGCTCGCCGGAGGCGCGCGCAGGGCCGATGCGGCGGTGACCATCAGCACCGACGTGGACCGCACCCTGGACAGGCGCCAGGACGCGCAGAACCCGCTGTGGATCAGCCGCGAGGACTGCCTGACGGACAACGATCTGCACTTCACGGTCACGCTGAGCGGCTTCTCGAGGGGCCAGACGCTCGCCGTCTGGGTCAGCGAGTCGCAGGACTGCACGCTCTACTCGAACCGCGACACGGGCACGCGATGCCGGCCGGTCTGGGCCGAGTCCAACCTGGATGACACGATGGAGATCACGCTGTCGGCGAGGGCGATCGCGGAGGCCCTTGGCGCCGAGGGGTGCGAGAGCACGAGGACCAGCACCGGCGCGGTGCCGGTCGCCATGTACTTCATGCGGTTCGAGTCCCTGGACCAGGACGGGCCGGATCACGCGAAGTGGGAGACCACCAAGATGGATCTCCAGGGCCCGAAGCCGCCGACGGACGTCGAGGCGCACCCCGGCGATGGTCGTCTCCTCGTCGACTTCAAGCAGAACGAGGACGAGGACGTGGAGGGCTACTATCTCTACTGCGATGGGGAGGGGCAGTCCTCTGCCGACGCGAGCGGGGCGGGGGGCGACGGCGGCGCCGGGGCGGTCGGCGGAGGGAGCGGGGGCGGAGCGGCGGGAGGCGGCAGCTCCGGATGCCAGGCGGCGGGCCTGGTCCCGGGCGAGGTCCCGGACATCGGAAAGCAATGCGGCAAGGTGGGGCGGGCCAACCGTGGCGAGGCGTTGAACCTCGATAACGGCAAGTCGTACGTCGTCGGCATCGCGGCCTATGACCTCGTGGGCAATGCCGGACCGCTGTCGGAGCTGTCCTGTGCGACGCCGATCGACGTCGACGGGTTCTTCGAGAAGTACCGGGAGGCCGGCGGGCAAGCGGGTGGGGGCTTCTGCAGCGTCGAGGGGCCGGTCGGGGCAGGTCGGTGGGGCTCGGTGCCGCTCGGCGCGGTCGTGGCCGGCGCGGCGCTCGGTTTGTGGCGCAGGAGCCGTCGGCGGCGCGCGCGTTCCAACACGCAGGAGAGCCAATGAACTGTCATCTCCGTCATCTGGCGGCTGCGTGCCTCGCCGGCAGCGCGGCGCTCCTCGTCGTCTCCGCGGCCGGCGCGCAGTCGACCCGGAGCGACTGGCGGCAGCAGGATCGGTCGAGGATCCAGCGGGAGGAGCGCTATGGCTCGCCGCAGAGCTTCGCGTTCGAGCTCCGCTTCGCCCCGTACTCTCCGGAGGTCGACGAGGAGCTCTCCGGCGCGAGCCCCTTCGAGGGGACGTTCGGCGACGGCTCGCAGTTCTATTTCGGGATGGAGCTCGACTGGCTGCCGCTGCGGATCCCGTACGTCGGCGTGATCGGCCCGGGGTTCGGCTGGGGATACACATCGGCGTCGGCGAAGGCGTTCGAGGCGGGCAGCGATACGAGGGCCGAGGCGGAGGAGACGTCGCTCACCATCATGCCGATGCACCTGTCGGCCGTTCTCCGCGCCGACGAGCTGATGCGCAAGACGGGCGTTCCGATCGTGCCCTACGCGAAGGCGGGCCTCGGCATGGGGCTCTGGTACACGTCGTCGGGCCCTGGCACGGCGGAGGTCGATGGCGTCCGGGGCGAGGGCATCAGCTGGGGCACGCACCTCGCGCTCGGCGCGATGCTCGCGCTCAACTGGATGGACCGCCGCTCGTCGTCCCAGCTCGACGTGACGACGGGCATCAACCACACCTACATTTTCGGCGAGTGGATGTACGCGAACCTCGACGGGCTCGGATCGAGCCCGCAGATGCACGTCGGCACCTCGACGTGGATCCTGGGGCTGGCCCTCGACATGTGAGGCGCCGCGCCCGGCGCCGGCGCGGGGGAGCGCGGCGCCGGGCGCCCGCTCACGGTGGCTCGCTCACGGTGCGCCGTCTTCGAGCGGGGGGGCGCCGTCGTCCTCCTCGATGACCGTCGTTCCCCGCGGCCGACTCGTTGTCGGGCGGCGCGGGGGGCTGTCGCTCTCGAAGGTCTTGACGGTCTCCGGAGAAGGCGGCCCGAAGATGGGCACGACGAGCTCGCGCGCGGTGCCCTCGCGCTCGTAGGCGATCTTGAGCTCGCTCGCGCTGGCCAGGGCGCGGTAGGCGGCGAACAGGTCGTCCGGGCGCTCCAGCGCCTTGCCGTTCACCTGGGTGACGACGTCGCCCGGCTTGAGCTCGACGGTGCTCCAGTCCGCGGGCAGCGCGAGGATCTTCCAGCCGATGAACGCGCCGGCCCGGACGACCTCCTCGACCGGGACGCGCCGCAGGATCCAGGGCGGCCCCTGCAGCAGCACCCGGTCGACGTCGGCGCGGGCGAGCTGCCCGGCGGGCGCCGCCGGCTTGGCCGGGGCCGCGCCCGTCGCTCGCGGCGCCGGTGCTGCCGCCGGAGCGGCCGCCTGCTGTCCGCCGCACCCGGCGAGGACGGACAAGGAGAGACATGCGCCGAGCATGAGCCTTCCGCGCGTCGACATCGGCGGGACTATGCGCGGGGGACTCGAGGGGGCCAAGTACGCTGCGGGCGCGGCGAGGGCGATGGGAGACGAGCGGCAGACCAGGGGAGCGGCCTGGCCGGGGCGCGTCGGGCTCGCGCGGGGGACGGAAATCGTCGGAGAGGGTCGGGGAGGCGGGATTTGAACCCGCGACAACGAGCACCCAAAGCTCGTGCACTACCGGACTGTGCGACTCCCCGGGCGGAGCGTCCGCGAGCGGGACCATAGACGAGGTGTCCTGCCCGGGCAAGACGGCTCGCTGCGGCGCTCGGGCGCTCGAGGCCGGCGCGGCGCGGGACGCGCGGCTTTCGAGCGGTTTTTCAGGTGCGGCACCGCGCGAAAGGCGCTGGAATGAGGGCGTCGCATGAGCGAGACGCTGTCGTCGCTGTCGGTCCATCACCTGGCCGTGGTCGTGCGCGATCTGGAGCGGGCCGAGGCGTTCTACGCGGGCGTCCTCGGGCTGCCGGTGGTGCGGCGCTGGACGGACGAGGCCGGGGCGCCGCGGTCGGTGTGGCTCGGGCTCGGGGGCGGCGCTTTTCTGGCCGTGGAGCGGGCAGCGGCCGCCGGGCCGACGCGCTCGGACGAGGCGCCGGGCTGGCACTGCGTCGCCCTGGGGATCGCCCCGTCCGAGCGGGAGGCGTGGCGCCGCCGGCTGACCGCGGGGGGCGTGGCCGTCGAGCGGGAGAGCGCCTACACGATGTACGCGCGCGATCCCGAGGGGAACCTTGTGGCGTTCAGCCACTACCCGCAGGTGCCACAGGTGCCGCAGGTGGGAGCGGGCTGATGGCGTGCCGTTGCGGAGCGGAGGGGGGAAGGGCGGCGCGAGGGGCCCGCCGGCTCCTGCGGAGCGGGCGGTGGGGCCTGCATGTGCAGTGCGCGTGGAGCGCCGTGATGGGAAGGTGGAAGATCGGGCGGCGAGCCAGGCTGCTGGAAGCTGCTCGAGGGCAAGCGCGTCGAAGGGGAACGATCGAGCCGGAGGTTTCAAGATGCCGCGTTCAACGTCCGATTCCGTGTCGCCTGATGCTCCTGTGTCGCTCGCGCTCCCTTTCGGGGCGATCGGGCTTGTGGGAGGCTGGCTCACGGCTGACAGGTTCCTTCTGCCGGACCGCTCGTTCCATTGCCTGCTCGCGGGCGTGACGCCGGTCGTCGCGGGGCTGCTGGGCCACTACCTGACGGGGCGGATCGGCGGCGTGGGGAGCGGCCGCGCGGTAGGGGCGAACGGCCCGGGATGGGCGAATGGCCCGGGTTGGGCGAACGGGCCGGGTTGGGCGGACGGCCCGGGACGGTGGACCCGGCGGGGGCCGATCGCGGCGAGCCTGCTCGTGCTGTGGGCCATCGTGGTGGCCGGCGTCGTGAATGGCATGACCGTCGGGCTCGTGCTGGGGCCGGCAGGGATGATCCTCGGTGCGCCGTTCGGTGCTGTGTGCTCGCTGCCGTTCGTTCCGGCGCTCGCGGTGGTGCTGCTCGCGGCGAACCGCGTCGGGAGGGCGCGAGCAGGCTCGATCGTGGCGCGGGCCGATCGGCGCGCCGTGGGGTCCGCGACGGCGGCGGTGATCGCGGTGGCCGCGCTGATGACGCCGGTGCTCTTCGAGAGGCCGGCGGCGCCCGAGGTGGGGCGCTTCGTGGCGGCGCTGGGGATCGCCGTGGTGGGGGCGCTGTTCGTGGTCGACGCGGTGGCCCTGGCGAAGGTGCTGACGCTGCCGTGGCGGCAGATGGGGGCGGGGGAGGCGGGAGACGGAGGGGTGGACGAGGTCGAGGCGGCGGCGATGATGGAGGAGCGGGGGGAGACGATCGACCTCGGCCTCGGGGACGAGGTGCAGGTCGAGGTGGTGCGGCCGACCCACGCCTACCGGGGGGCGCCGCAGATCGCCCGGGTGGTGCGGGGGAGCCGAGAGCGCGCCGCGGGGGCGCTGCGGGCAGGGCTGGCGCGGGGTGGGATAGCGCTGGCGATCGGGGCGGGGCTCTGGGGTGGGCCGTGGACGTGATCGAGGAGCGGGGAGGGCGGCGGAGGGGGGGATGGTGGGGCGGCGGGGTGGGAGAGTGGAGCTGGGGCAGCGGAGGCGGGAGAGCGGGCTGAACGAGACGTGGCCGGGGATCGGGCTTGATGCGTGAGGCGAGGTGTGCGAGGGTCCCGCCCCCGTAGCGGCTGTTGCCCCTGCCCCCGTAGCTCAGTGGATAGAGCAGCGGTTTCCTAAACCGAAGGTCGCAAGTTCAATTCTTGCCGGGGGTGCGAATGATTCCGCGGGGTTACACCTGCCAGGAAACCCCTGGCAAGCCTCCTTGCCAAAAGTTTGCCAAATCTCGTGCGAGAGCCGGAGGCGACGGGCGTAGATGCCGTCCTCCCTCAGCCCGCGCGAGTTGGTGATCCAGGGGCGGGTCGCAGCGGGCTGGTGGGGCTCGAGCAGACGAGCGGGCGCATCCCGCTGAGCGGCGGTGCCAGGCACCGGGCGCGTTCCAGCAACCGATGTGCCCCGGCAGTTGCTCGCCCAGTTCGTCGCGCGATGTTCTCCGTGCCGACGCTGCCGTTGCACTGCATCACCGCGGCAGGAACTGGTGGCCGCTCGTCGAGGTAAGATAGACGCGGATATAGCGCTCGGTCGTCTGCACATCGGCGTGCCCGAGCCACACGCTGACCTGCTTCAGGGAGGCGCCCTTCGCATGCACGGCGCTGGCCCAGGCCCGCCGCAGATCGTGCATGGAGAACTTGGGCAGGCTGGCCGCCTTCCGGACGCGCTGGATCTCTTTCCAGACCGTCTTATCGTCGGTCGCCAAGCCCTTCCTGCAGGCCACGAACGCCTTCACCGCGGCCGCGCTCCGCTTCGAGATGGGGATCTCCCGGTAACGGTAGCCTTTCGTCGTCCAGTTCCGCTTCGGCGTGATGGTCAGGACGCCGCGGGCTTGGTCAACGTCGGCCGCGTCCAAGTGGCGGGCCTCGTCGATCCGGATCGCGCTGCCGGCCGAAAGCCGGAACAGCGCAGCGTAGGCCGGCGGCGAGACTTTGTCGGCCGTGTCCAGGAAGAGGTCCACCTGCTCTGGCGAGAGCGTGACCGCGTTGGGTTTCGGGCGCGGCTCGCGCAGCTTCAGGTTCCGGAAGACCCGAGCCCCGAACGGGTCCTCGGCGATCAGCCCCTCGCGCTCGGCGAAGGCGAACATCCGGCGCACCGCGGTGACGTCCCGGTTCACCGTCGCCGCACCCGCACCCGCCTCTGTACGAGTGCGGGTGTACGTCGACATCAGCTTGAACGTGACTTCGTCGGCGCGGCGGACCTTCTGGCCCTCGGCCCACTCGACGAAGTGGAGGATCCGTCGCGCGTAGCTGTCCGCCGTCTTCTTCGTGTGCCGGGGCGGCTGGCAGTACTCCGCGAAGCGCAGCGCCAGTTCGGTCAAGAGCGGCCGCGGAGGCGTCGGAGCTCCCTCCTCAGTTCCGCCGCGTTCTGCGGCAAGCCCTTGATGTCGGTGCCGGGCGGCGAGGTCGTCAAGGCGGCGCTGCGCTTCGGCGCGGTCGGCGGTGCCGAGGGAGACCTCGCGGCCATCGAGCCAGCCGGTCCAGAGCTTCGTCTTGCCCCGGCGCCGGAGGAGATGCGGCTGGCCGAGCGTGTACTTTCGTTTCGGCATGGATTGGTCCGTTCCGAGCCCTCGATGCGCGAGGTCTCGAGCAGGTGCGTCACGCTCTCGGCGTCGACGCGGAGCTGGCGGTTGATCCGGTAGGTGACGAGCTCGCCTCGCCTGATGAGGCGGCGGATCGTCCGGGTGGACACGCCGAGAACGGCGGCCACCTCCGCAACCGAAAGAAGATCCGGAAGGCCCAGGTTGCTAGCTCGGCCTCCTCTGCGTTTCTTATTCCGCGCCGCAGCTGGAGATTGCTCCTCGGGCGCCATCGTCGCGGCGAGTTTCGGCCTGCTCTCCTCCACGAGGGCGTGCCCGATCATCTCGCTAACCGTCGTGGCGATGGATCGCGCTGGGACCATCGACGGCGAGCACGCGTTGCTGGACGAGGATCTCGCCCACTCGGCGGGCCGTAGGACAATGCGCCTGGGACGCGATGGCTACGTTTGTCTCGAGGGACGCGCCCGGTAAAGGCATCGTCGATGAGATGGACCTCATCGATGATGACCTGATCGGCCATCACGTCGTACGCAGCGGTGTCAATCCGCGTGGCGGTGGCGGCGTGCGCTCGATCTGGCTCTGGTGGTGGCGTCGGATCAGCGGTCGCGTGCACCCGCGTCGACGAGCGTCGGGTCCGGACCGTTCGAGGACGCGGGGCTGGCGTCGGTTCGGGGCGGAAGCGGCATGCTCGATCGCTCCGTGCGCGAGCGCGCTCTTCGCGGGCCTGCTCGGCGCGCTTCGCAGCCCACCTCCGCCGTCTCTCGGCGAGCTGCTCGGGGCTCACGCGGTAGTGGTGGCGGCTGAACTGCACGAACGTGCGCTGAGCGAGCCGAGCCGACGCGACGGGATCGTACTCCCGCCAGTCGTCCTCGGTCCAATCGGCAGGGTCGGAGACGCAGTAGTAGTCCTCTCCAATCCGCCAGGTTTTGCCGTTCGCGTCGTGGTGGTACTCCGAGGGCCCTTCCTCCTCCGCAAGAATGGCTTCGTCCGGAGCTAGCTCCTGAGCCTGATCCAGCTCGTCCATGGGACGAGGCTTCGCCACAGCATCATCTTGATCTTCGAGCGCATCGGCCTGGATCTGGCGGGCGATGGGCTGGATCTCGTTGAACGACGACATGTCCATGTCCATGAGGAACGCATCAGCACATTGCATCGGTTGAACTACTCAGCAAGTACTATTTTGATCAACCGCTCGGTCGTCATTGAACCCACCACCCCTCGTGTCGGCGATCGGTGGCTCTCGATCGTGGCTCTCGATCGTGGAGCTCGAGGGGCTCGCCACAGAAAAAAACGGGAATGTGCTCCCCGCCTTCGGCTGGGTCGCCCCCCCTGGTCATCACCCGTTGGTAACTACCTGATATTACGGCATTTTTCTCGGTTAACCTGTCCCCTTATAGATATAGGCGGGGCAGGTTAACCGGCCCCTGGAACGGGCTGGTTCCAAGCGGGTCCGACGCAGCCGTCAGGCTGCGGAGGGGCACGCAGCTTTTTTTATTGTCAGCATGACGTCGAGAGACTCGAACCGACTCAGGGCATCGTAGATGATCGGGCGGAGACCCCGGTTCTCGGCGTCATGAGCGATTCGATCTCCCGCCAGAGGGCGGTGTGGCCGTATTTCTTCTTCGCCTTGGTGATGGCGGCCTTGCTGACCCCGAGGAGTTGAGCCAGATCCTTCTGCATGATCGCGCCCTGAATGCCCGCTGCCCGCTGAAGCTTCAGTACATCACGGGCTTGGACGAGAAGCGCCGGAGCTTGTCCCAGCAGCTCGCTCTCCGTGGTGAACTCCATGTTGAAGAAGGGGATGTCTATGTTCGAGAAGAAGACGATGGTCTTCGCTCTCGTCGGATCGTACGGTCGCAAGCGAAGCATGGCCTGGGCGTACTCGGCTTGGTGAAACGCGTAGAAGACGAACATGGGGCCGCCCTGGAGATAACCGCGATCAGCGATGCGGGTTCCATTCGTCGCGGTGACATAGCCCTCTGATGGATTGCCTTGCTGGGGTACAACCCGGTAGTCGAACGGTTGCTCGTTGAGCTCAGGTCGGATCTGGGACATGAACGCTCTTGCCCGCGCCTCGGTCTCGAGCGCAGGAAGCTCAGGCGCTCCGAGGACGAAGAGCGCGTCGTAGTCCTTGATCGAGTTGTCCCCCCGGTTGGCCCAGAAGAACATGATGTCGTCCTCCGCCACGCTCTTGAGGATCCGGTTCTTTACGTGGGGCTGCCCGTTGAACAACTGGCGCTTCACCACCATGGCGACCTTGTGCGTCGGGTTGTTCAACTTGTGCCTATCGACGATGCCCATCAGCCGGTCGATCGCGGGGCTCTTCGGATCCATGAGCGTGCGGTCCGGGTAGCGGTGATCGAGGGTCTGGAGAATGCGAGCTGTTTGCTGCACGCGGACGCGGACATCGATGATTGGCCGGCCCGGAAACAGATGGAGAGGGATAATGGGATCGCTCGTGGCGTCCAGGAGCACGACCGGCACGTTCGGAGGGATTGGAGGGACTACAAGCTGGCCAGCAGCGATGCCGCCCTTTCCCTCCGTGGACGGAAGCACGACCACGCACGTGGGCCTCGCTCCGGTATCTGCCGCCAGGGCGTCGGCGAGCTTGTGAAGCTTCGCGCCGAGCCCCCCGGGCAGTTGAAGCTCCTGGATGAGGTACGCCGTGGCCATCGGATCGATCTCCTGGATGCCGTCCACGGCGTCCTTGGCACGCCGTGCGTCGCGATCGTCCGCCTCTGGCTGTCCGTGAACGAGCTTCCCAGCTGCCTGCAGTTGCTCCGCCGCCGTGGGGAGATTGTCGATGAAACGGTAACCGAGATCGCGAAGAAGCACGCGGAGCTCAACCCGGCGGCGGCCGGGAGGTGGATCTTCGAGCAGAGCGAGGACTACGTCGAAGAGCTTCGTGAATACCTGCGCAGCGGACGTGCATAGCCGGGAGCCCTCGAAATCCCTGACGGCCGTGAGAAGCTCGACGATCTCATGCTTCTTCAGGGTGACCGCCTGAAGGATCTCCTTCACCGGCGACTCGTCGATGATGGCGATCTCGCGCCCCTTGAACAGGTACTCGTCCCGGTTGCGCAGCCCGAGGCGGGCGTGCGTGGCGAACAGCCAGCGCGTCGACGGCCGCCAGTTCTGATACCTGCAAGGCTTCAAGTCGGGGCAGAGCTTGCACGCCATCCGCTGCTCGAAGCGCCCGAGGCCGATGAACTGGAGCGGCTTGATTCGCTTGTCGAGCTGAGAGCAGAAGCCGGGATCCTCGCGTGAGGGGCGCTTCTCCAGTTCCGGCGTGAGGCACGGCGCTGTACCGGGCGAGGGAGGAAGCGGCGTAACTCCTGGCAGGGGCGTGTCCAGGAACTCGTACAGCTGCCCCTCCAGCTTCTTCCGCTCGCCGAACCACACGACCCGCCGGTCTCGCAGGAGCTGGGCGGTGATGTGGCTCTTGCCGAGCCCGCCTGGAGCGTCGACGTGGATGAGCGGTGCTGGAACCTCGCTCGAGTCGAACCCCACTTTCAAGGCGTGTGTGAGCCTGTCTACGAGCTCGGCTCGGGCCGTGGTCAGGTCGTTGTTCGGCACGATGACCCTCCGAAGAGGTTGCCGAACGATGACAGGTAATGGAGAATGAACCTGCTCGCGTCGGCCAGGATCCCGCGAGTTGAGGCCCGGTCAGGGTGGAAGCTGACCGGGCCGTTTCTTGTACCTTACCAGGGTTCGTCGCCGGAAAGGGAGAACAGGATGGTGGGCGCGAACTGCTCGCGGTTGCTGTCCCTCACCGCCGTGAGGTGCCCGTCCTTACTCCCGGCTAGCATACCGAGCCCGCTGCGCCACGTCCGAGCGGTGTAGCGTTCGGGGGCGACGCCCGCGTTGACGTGGATGTGCCGAGGGTGATCGCGGCGCAGGATCCGCTCCGCCGTGGCGCGATGCTCCCCGAGCGCGAGGCCGTCGAGGCACGCGTAGAAGGCGCCCTTCTTGTACTGGGGCTCCTTGTGCTTCGTCCGGGCCTTGGGGTGCTGCATCGCCATCCAGACCGTCGCTGCCAGGGCGCAGAGCGGGGCGAGCAGGGGTTGCTCCCGCAGCCTGGCCGCGCCGTTGAACGTCGCCTCGACACGGGGCGCCAGGAAGCTTGCCAGCGCCTCCACCTCGGCCAGATCGCTCCTCCGGGCTCCAAGCGGACGTACGGGCCGCGGCGGGCTCTCGGGCGCGCCTGGCTTCTTCGTGTCGCCGTCGTCGCGGGGCACGGTCACCATGAGCCGGAGCGTGTAGAGCGGAAGACGTGGGGCCTCGTCGGCTGGGTCTGGGCCGGCCCAGGTCAGCTCGCCGTCGCATTCGATCCAGGTGGTGTCCGGGACCTCGCCTGCCAGCTCCCAGATATGGCAAAAGTCGTCGCGGCTCCGGATACGCAGGCGCTTCACGACGTCGATCCACCGTTGCTCCAGACCGAGCTCCCGGTACGGCCCGGACCAAGCGGGGCCTTCCGAGAGCCGCGGGCGCATCAGCGCCCGAAGGACCTGCACGGTCTGGGAGTCGTCGATGTCGGGCGTCCTCTCGATGAGCGGAGTGAGACGGGCTTCGAGCTGGGCCAGCTCACCCGCGGACACGCCGGCCACGACGTCGTCGGCGAACACCTGGGGCAGCACGAGGATCCGGGCCACGGCAGGGAAGGGTAGCCGTACAGCCTGCGGGCACGTCAACCCGAACTCACCCGGCGACACGCCACGCCCGGGGGGGCCAGCGCTCCGTTCCCGGCGCCGGTGCCTGCGACGTGGCGACCCGGCGCCCCCGGATCCTGCTCTCGGGATTCAACCCTTGGCGATCCTGCGTTCGACAGGGGTACCACTGTAAGTGGCTAATATTTGTGAGTTTTTCGCCAAAGCGGCGCAGGCGGCCGTCGAGCGTCTGGTGAGCACCTCCGTGCGCCGTCCCTATGGTGCCCACGGGGATCGGCAGTTTTTCTTGTCGTTCGCCGACCGCCAAAACGCTGCCGCGAGCGGTTTCCCTTCGGCTCCGCCGCACCGCTCCACGTCTCGTACCTCGCTGCGCTGACGGGAGGTGGATCGCTGTAACGGCAGGCAATTACTACAAAAAATCCTAAAATCGGTCTCGTACTTCGGCCGGTATATTTGCCCAGGACGGACGATCTCGCCTTCGCTGAGGGGTGGGCCGCTGAAAAACTTCGGAGGGGGCACCCGACCCGACTCGTCCAGCCCGTCCTCTTCTTCCTGGCCCGAGCCGACGAGGAAGCGGGGCGGCTCCGATGGTCCCACGTGCACTGCTGCGGCCGCGTGCTGCGGGGGTGCTCGCGGCACTGCCGCCCCCGCCCGGCAAGTGGCATTCAGGAGCCCGAGCATCTGCAGGGTAGGCCGAGGGCTTCAAGGCTCGTGGGAGCCCGATCCTGGCACTGCTGCCTGTGGGTGGCCGGAGGGACAAGGCCGGCCCTTGTTCGTCTACGCCACCTCAGGGAGCTCGGCGCGAACGCCATCCTCACGGTCCCGTCGGGGCGCCCGAGAACATGTCGACGCGATCATGGCCATCACGCCCGAGCACATCATCACGGACAGGAAGAGGTCCCCTCGGCGACGATCGGGGTCGAGCCCGACGTCAAGTCGAGTTCCGGAAGGTACGGCAACGACGCGAACGATGTCATGTCGCAGATGACCACCAATTCTGCCGAGGATGTCGAGCTCATCAACACCAGGTAGACACGACCTCGGTGGAGGTGATTTCATATCGTTTGATTTGTGGTTGAGTACGCCCGAACGTCATGACCGTGCACCGGCAGGCACCGCACGCGCTTCTCACATGAGCCGGACGCCACCGCCCGAGGGCGCCACGCACCGTGATGCCTCACGCCCTGACCCAGAACATCCCAAGCGGGTGCAGTGACATCGTTACAGCCAGGATGTCAAAGCCTTGCTCTGCAGCGAGAGGCACGCACGACCGCATGGAAGCTCGGCGGGCTGGAAGAGCACCGTCTCCTGCGGCTGCTTCAACGTGATGGCCCCTCCTCGGCCGGACTGGATCGTGCACGAGCGCTCGCCGAGGAGATCGTGCGCGGTGACCGCGATCGGATCGATGCGCTCCGCCCGCGGATCGAGGCGGCCTTGAAGCTCCCGGAGCTACGCGAGCGAGGCCGCAGGCTGACGGATGGCATCCGCCGTAGTCTCAATTCCCGACCGCTCTGGGGAATAAGAGAGATGAGGAGGATCCCCATGATCATCATCGTTTCTCCGATCCGGTTCCTTTTTGGCCTCTGCTTCTTGTGCGCCGCCGCCTTCGGTCTCGGCGTGGGCGTAGGAAGCGGAACCACCGCCACGGACAAGCCGGAAGACGCGACGAGGTAGTCATACAACAACATCAAAGAGCTGGACATCTGGAGATGAGCGCTGCGGCGCTCGACGAGGGATCCCCCTCGTTTTAGCCTCCAGCCCGTCCGAACGTCGCGTAGGCGATCCAGGGCTAAAGGAACGGGCATGGGCCCGCTCCGCGACATCACGCCGCGCGTCGCATCCGCCGGGTCGGCATGTCCCTTGTGCTGGAGATGGGGACCTGCGACTTGTCGGGCTGGCCCCGTACCCTGCGTCGGACTCGGCTGTCCGGCTGTGCGTCCTCGTGTATCGCCATGCGCTTCGACTGCCGGCGATGAACGGCATCGGGCAGGCAGACGTGCCCGGCCAGGTTCTCGCCGAGCTCCTCGATCCGCCTGCAAATGGCGAACGTCGAGGAGCCGATCTCGCCGGAGATCTCCTCGAGATCGAACCCGGCGGCGCGCAGATCGAGCATCCGCCGGTCGTCCGCGGGGAGGTCCGCGAGCCAGGCGGTGAGATCGATCGCGGACAAGATCCGCCGTGTGGGGTTGCTGCTGGTCGCCTCGGCGAGGCCCAAGCCGACCGGCGCCTCGTCCTCGTCGGGGCCACGGTGCTCGTCCTCGTCGTCGAAATCGCCGAAGCGCAGCTCCTCGATACGCCCCTCCATGAAGTTGCGCGGGTCGAAGACGTCGCACTTCCTCTGGTATCCGTTGCAGGGAACGTAGTACCGGCTCGCGGCCGTCGCCGGCGGGCCGCAGGAGTGGACCAAGATCGCGTCGTCGAGCAGCTCGCCGCGCTCGGCGTAGCGCTCGTACATGGCCCAGGTCTGCGCGATCGCGTCTTGCGGTCGGTCCTCACGAACATGCTCCGGAAGGAGTCGGGACGGGGTTGAAGATGCCGCGCTTGATCTTGTCCTCGAAGCTGCGGCGCAGATCCGTCGGGATACTCAACCTCACGGTGTCCTCCATGCAGCGCGCATACGGAGGCCCATGGCCCTACGTGACGCGCAGAAAAGCGCGCCACGCAGGCGCGATGGACGTTGCTGAACTACATCTTGAAGATCACCGACGGCTCCTCCGTCAGGCTGCTCTTTGCGTGGATTTCTCCATGTTTTGTCCCCGCTAAGAGCCACGGCTTGCGGGAGGGGAGGCGTGATCCGCGTGGGTGCTGGCGCCGAAGCCGCCGTTGAACTTGTGGGCACAAAGTCCAGAAGTTGAACTACAGGCTCGGAACGGCTTCGCGTGGCACCGCTTCATCCATGCCCGTCCTCGGGCTCCAGCAGCTCCCGGAACCTCGCCGCGTCTTCCTCGAGATCCCCCTCCTCGTCCTGCTCGCTGCACAGGCGCAGGTACTCCTTCTCGGCGATGTCGAGCACCCGCTCGCGCACTAGCCGCGCGCCGCGCGGCGCGATGCCGGCCGCGCGGACCATGTTCTCGACCGCGTCCGCCGCGGCGGCGATCAGCGACAGGCTGTCCGCGTCGTCGATCCCGAGGGCGATCGCCCGCGCGAGCATGACCTTCACCACCTCGCGCCCCGTCTGCTCCACGACCGTCGCACGCTCCGGAAGATCGTCGGCCGAGCCGGCGACGCTCCGTCCACGCGGGGTCGGCTCGTCACCGTCAAGCGGCGGCAGCTCCGCTGCCGGGACGAGCACCCGGATCGAGCGGGCCACGCCGGGCTCTCGCGCGATCAGCCCCCGCTGCTCCAGGGCGAGGATCATCCGGTGCACGGACGGCGGGCTCACCTTGAAGTAGTCCTGCATCTCCGCCTCGGAGGGCGCGTGCCCGTGGACGGCCGTGTAGGCGCGCAGGAAGGCCAAGTAGCGTCCTTGCGTCTCGGTGAAGCGCGGCTTCTGCATGACGGCGGTCGGGATTTCAGTACAGCTCGAAGAACCGATCGGTCCCAAGGTGGACCACGAATCGGCTGAGCAGATCCTGAAGCGATCCGCCCGAGAGCGGCAGGAAGCCGCCGGCGCCGCGGTAGGTCATGCGGTGGACCATGTACCGGCCGGGATCGGAACCGTCCCGCACGAACTTCATGACGGGGGTGTACCTCGTCGGGCACGTGCTCGGGACACCGAGCCCGAGCAGCATCCGGCCGGTGCCGAGCTCCCGCGCCAGCGCCGGGATGTCCTCCACCCTGCCGCCCACCGGCTCGCTGATCACGATCTCGCCCCTGCGCACCTCGACGACATGAGCGCGCAGCCGCGACTTCTTTACGAGGAACGCCCGCACCGTCTCCACGTCCTTCGCCGGGATCGCGCTTGCGGGCGTGTCCATGCGGCGGACGCAGACGACGCCCCTGGCGGTCTCCGCGATCTCGAACCCCTCGGGCAGCGCGGCGAGCGCGCCGGGGCCAACCGCCTTGGCGACGAAGTATCGGGGCTTGCCGGTCTTGGTCACGCCATGGTGGAGGTAGTACATCTCGCCGCGGCGGTTCTGGTACGCGAGGGCAGCCGTCTGGGGACGGAGCGGTACCTCGGGCGGCGGGACGAGCTTCAGGTCGGTGTGACGCGGGCGCGAAATCGCCATGCGGAGAAGCGAGCCCCGTTCTCGCGCCGACGTCAAACACGTCCGCCCCTTCTCCTCACTCTCCTCGGCGTCGGCTACTCGGCTCGGTCCGATCGACCGGCTGCGCGTTCAGCGGCCCTCCCGGCGGCTGGCCCGCTGCGCCTCTCGCGGCGTGGGGATGGAAGCCCCCCGCGACGCCTGCTATCGCTGGCCCGATGGTGAAGAAGAAGCCTGCGTGGCTCTCGATCCTGCCGGGCGATCTGGATCCGTCGCGCTTCACGCTCGACCAGCTTCGAAACGTGAAGGCGGCTCACGCCTTCCTCACCGAGAGGATCGAGGGCCCGCCTGGTTTCGCCGAGTACATGCGCGCGTACCGCTTTCTCCTTTTCTTCGGCATCGCGTGCGTCGCGGAGAACAAGTACCCGGCGCTGACCCGCTGCTGGAAGGACTTGGAGAGGCTCTTCATGAGCGACCCGGCCTTCGAGGACGGCGTCTTCGTCCAGAGCTGGGCGCTGATGGACTTCCCCTTCGGCCCCGAGCGCCAGACTGCGCTCGACTACTTCGAGGAGTTCCTCAAGGGGACCGAGGCGGGGGCGGGATTTTTGCGCTTCATCGACGAGGCGCGCAAGAGCCGTCTCGGCCTCTACCAGGACGCCGGACGGACGAAGACCGTCGCGAACTTCCGCGAGCTGATCTCGGGCCAGACCATGTCGGCGTTCCCGTCGGTAGATGCCTACGGCAAGGGCGAGATCCTCCTGACGCGCGCCATCCGCCACGGCGAACAGGTCTTCCTCTGGGGCGACCCGAAGGGCTTTCCCAAGGAGATGAAGAGCCAGATCGAGAACATGGTGCGCGACAAGCTCTTCTACTTCATCGAGGAGACGACGCCCGAGGCCCCGTTCGAGGCGTTCATGAAGCTCGCCGGTCCGTACTGGATGTCGTGCGTCACGAAGAACGACGCGATCCCCATCCTCGAACCGGACCACTACCGAGCGTACCTCGACGGCCGCGCGTAGCTTGCTCCCGGAAACCGCCGGGAGACGTCACGTCGGACCACCTCCGCGCTCGAGCCGCTGCTCGTGCCTTGCCCTGCACCTACGTCCCGCAGCATCTCTTGAACTTCCGCCCGCTGCCACAGGGGCAGGGATCTTGCCGTCCGATCGACGCCGCGCGTGCGCCGGGCTTGCGCCCCGCCTGCTCCGCCTTCAGCAGCGGATCGAGCACCAGCCACGTGTTGCCGGTGTCCACGGCTGGTGGAGCGCCTCAGCGAGCTCGCCCGGCAGGTAGAACTGCTCCGGCGTGCCACGAGCCGTGGCTGCGATGAGGTTCAGCGATACCAGCAGCTTCTTCCCGTCCGTGATCCCATCGGTCCAGGACATCAGCGGCAGCGCGCGGACGAGCTCTTCCTGGATCGGATCGTCCAGCCGCTCGGCCCCCGGATCGAAGTAGCTCTCGCCGATACGGCGGACCACCGCCTCGAGCTCCTCGGCGGGCGCTTCAAGGAGCTGAGCGGTGATCTCGCAGCAGAGCTGCACCTCACGGCGCATCGCCTCCCGGATCCGCTTGGCCTGAGGCGTACGGGCGGTGCTGGGGGCCGCGTGAAGCGCCTTCACGATCTCGGCGCGGGTGTTCTTCGCCCGGGTCCCGATCGCGAGGAGCGCGAACAGCGTGTCGAGCAGCTCGAAGAAGCTCACGTCCTCCGCGAGTGCCCGCTTGTAGTCGGGCAGCATGAGCTTGCCGAGGCGCGCCGCCGCCCACGCGCCCTTGAGGATGAACGTGACGACGCCCGTCCCGGTGAGGGGATAGCTGAACGCGGCCCGCGCTCCCATGTGCTGGTCGGTGGGCGACACGTACTGCTCTCGGTCGGCGGTGATCGCGCCCGAGAGGGCCATGTGCCCCGCGGCGTGCAGGAGGTTCCAGTACGCGTGAAGAACCTCCTCGTCCTGGGCCCGACGGATGCGACGCGTCCGGAGCACGGGCCCATGCAGCGAGAGCTCCCGCCCCATGGCCAGGTAGAGGTCGAGGAACACCGGGCCGAGGAGCGGCTCTCAGGCCGCGACGGCGAGGAAGTCCTCCCGGCTCACCGAGTCGGACGCGACGAGGAGTCGCCGCAGCAGGCGCGCGTGCCCTCGCACTCCGCCGAGCTGCTTCGCGAGGTCCATCCTCTCGCGGAGCCGGGCGATCTTCCGGGAGATCGCGTCGAGCTCGCCGCGCTTTACGACGGGGAGGTCTCCGGCCCGCATGCCCCGACCGAGGCAGGTGACGAAGTGGCCGCCGCGCGTGACGACCAGGAACGGGCCCTGCACGGGATCGTCGAGAGAGATCGCCACCCGCTCCACGCGCTCCGGCAGCGTCGCGGCGTCGAGGACAGCACGGAGCAGCTCCGCGTCGCGGTAGAGCTCGAGCGCGAGATCCACCTCGCTGCGCGGCAGGCGATCGAGGCGTGAGAGGAAGTGCTCCGCGTGTTGCACGCCGGCCTGGGTACCCGCGCGGACAGGGAGGGACAAGTCCGCCACGTCCTCCGCGACCTGGCACGCCCGAGGACCAGCTGCTGGCTGCCGACGTGGAGCCTGACGCGCAGTTCGCTGAGCCGCTCACGGCCAGACGCCTCGACCACGGGCCGGTGCTCGGTGAAACCCGCCTGGAACATCGCCTCGACGAGTACGCAGAGGCCGCGCACTTCGTCGATGCCAGCGCAGCACGGATCGGCCGAGGAAGTGGGTGCGGCTCGTTTCTTCGAGCCCGGGCACGCTGGAGGACGGCGTTGTTCTTCGCCCCCGCAGTGGGGTACATGCCCGAGCGTCAGCGGCCGTACCGCCGCCACCCGCGGCGTCGCCTTCTCCTCGGCATGCCTCCGCGTTGCGCCACTTCTGGCAGATGTCCCCAGGTCTTGCCCTGATCGATGTTCCGGATGGTCTTCGCGTCCACGCCGAAGTCGAAGGCGATGATCCTCGGGCTCACGCCCTGGTCGAGCAGCGTGCAGATCTTCCGGACCTGCTCCTCGTTGAGCTGAGCCCGTGGGTTGTTGACCCCGGAGGCACCTCGCGACGGGGAGGCTGGTGGGAGAACGGCGCGATCGAGCTGCTCGATCCGCGACGCGTCTGCGTCGTGCGGCTTGGGCTTCGTGCCCTCGTACAAGTGCCGCGGGTTGACGCACGACTTCTTGCCGCACGAGTGCAGGACCATCCCGGCGGGAGGACGGCCGTGCTCGATCTCGAACATGTGCCGGTGGGCCATGACGATGCGACTTCCGAGCCGGAAGACTCCGTAGCCGCGGTCGTTCACCGCTCCCCGCCAGTACCAGCACTCGTCGCCGCCGCCATCGGGGACGAGCTTGCTGAACCTCGCGAAGGATGAGGCGAGATCGCCGGGCGCAGTAGAAGATGATCGCCGGGCGTCGTGGCTGGGTTTCTTGTTCTTCACCGCCGTCCCGTTGAACTTCAACTACTGCCACGCGCCTTATCGGACGGTTGAGGCTACGACAAGTACAACGCCAGGATGTCCGAAGTAAGTGCTCTTACGAACGGGCAAGCTGTACTCCTCGGACGCTGGGTGGAGATGGTCGATCGACGAGGAGCTGGATCGATGCCGTAGGGTTCGGAATCTTTCTATTGGGAGTCTATGTTGAGTAGATATTTTTATATAAATTCATGTAGATGGGTGATTTATGTCTGATCCATGGATCCCTACTCAACACCGTATCCTAACTGCAAGAAAGCGGTGGGTAGGGCCTCAGGCTCGGACAACGTCACCCACCCAGGCGTGCCTGGCGGCGCCGGCTTCATGACCGGCGCCAGCCCGAACAGCTTCGCGGAGGAAGTTGTTCTTCAACGCCCGCCGGTGGATCGCTTCCCGAAGGCGGTGGCCAGGATGTCCCGCTTCTTGTGCGGACCCTGGCCAAGATCGAGGAGATCTTCCTCCGGTACATGGCATCAACCGCGAACTACGCGGAGAGGACAACGCGTTGATCCCTCGCAGCCTTCCGACGTGCTCGGGCCCGTTGTTCTACATGCCCGCCGAGATCGAAGACCGCGAGCGCGGAGGTAGTAGTTGAAGAAGAACTGCCCCGGGGCGTGCTCGTCCATGCGCTCGGTGGCGCGAGACGGATGCGGGGCGGGTCGATCGCTGCTTCTACTTCACGGTCCCGGCGCCCGGCGCGACCTCTTCAGGCTGCTGGCGCCAGCGCTCGGCGAGGAACCGCTCGATCTCCACCACGCTCGCGTCGCGTGAGTCCGGCAAATACCGGAGCTCGACGATGACGGGGTGCCAATCGCCGTCCTTGAGCACCTCGAGCAGAGCAGGCGTCGTCGGGGTGGTACGCCGGATGTAGCCCGTCAGCGCGGCGCGGTTCTTGTCGCGCAGATCGACGGACTGGTGCGTCTTCTCCGCGTCGCCGTAGTCGAAGTTGTAGTAGCTCGTGAGCTTCGCCCAGACGCGGAAGAGCCGTGGCTTCTTCGCTCGCTGCGCCTGGAACGCAGCGAGAGACACGGGGTTGTAGCCGACCGAGGAGCGCCAGTCGATCCTGAGGCCGTCCGCGGTCTTCTTGAGGTGGTAGTAGTCGGTGTCGTTCTTCTCGAAGACGGCCTCGACGGAGCAGTAGTCGCCGTCGGCGAGCTTGTCGCATCCCTCGGCCTTGAGCGACTCGAAGGGCTTCACGCAGTCCTTCTGGTCCTTGTAGTGCTCCGCGAGCACAGGCCGGATCGCCTCCGGGTCGAGGATGAACTTCGTCCGGTCGAGGCAGTTCTCCTGGCTCAGGTAGTCCTTGACGATCCTCGTCGGCTCGCTCGAGCAACCGAGCGCCATCACGGCAACGAGTGCCAGGAGCACGACGGCGAAGGCAGTGGCGGGGTGAAGCGTACGGCGGTGGGTGCGGGGGTCCGTGGAAGGCGGCATCGTTTTCTCCGAAACTCAGGTGTGGGATTCGGTGAGGAGGTCAGGCGGCGGCGCGACGTCCGCGGGCTCACAATCGAGCAACTCGCCGAGCGGGCCGGGCTCACGCCGAACTACGTGGGCACCGTCGAGACAGGGAAGCGTGACCCCTCCCTGTCGACGGTGTTGGCGCTGGCGAAGGGCCTGCGCGTGCCCCCCGCCGAGCTCTTCGGGGGGTGAAGGAGCTCGGGCCTGCCGGGGTCGAAGCCGGGCGGCTCTTCGAGGCCGCGGCGCCGGATGTACAGGACGCCGTGCTGAGGCTGCTGCGGGCCGTGACGCGACGGCGTCGATGACCTAGCTCCAGCAGGCTCCGTTGGCGGTAGACGCCCGGGCCGCGTCCCCGAGCCGGGCGTGCGAGGTCCGGCGCGAGTCATCATCGCCCCGCGTCTACTTGTCGATCTCGGGATCGGTTGTGTAGAGCTTGCCGGGGTACTTGTCCTCGAAGTGCTTGATCGCGAGCGCGCCGATCCCCTCGACGATGCTCGCCGCGATCGGCACCTTGAGGAGCCACCCGGCGACGGGGACGAAGTTGAGTAGCTCGAGAACCCCGACCTTGATCCCAAGTGTTACCGAGCCGGCTTGTTGGCGCTCGCTGCAAACCGCGGAATTCCGGACAGCCCGAGCGCTGGGTGAGTCGTTCGTCACCCCCCAGGGTCACCGCGATCGTTTCGGGCGTGGTGGTGGCGACGAGCTGATCGGCGGAGGAAGCGGGAAGGTCACCGCCTCCGGGCGCTCGCGGCGCCCAGGGCAGGCGCAACCGCCGGCTTGGCCCAGGTCGCGGAGGAGGCGCATGCTCGGGCCCGCAGAAAGAATGAGGGCCCGGAGTTCGCCGCTCCGAGCCCTCGGTCGTTCGCGGATGGACGCGGTCGACGCCTTGTGGTGTCGCACGGTCCACCCGGCTCGGCCAACTTTCCGCTCGGTGCGGGATGGACTCCGTTCGCCAGGTTCAGTGCGCAAATCCGGCCTGCGCTCGGCTCTTTTACCTCTGTCCGCGGTGCGACCGCGGCGACTGGTACTGCGGGGCCGTGTGCAAGGACCTCCGGCGTCGGCTGGCGCGGCATGAGAGCGCGCAGCGCTACTGGAGGAGTCCGGAGGGCAAGCACATGACGTTGCTCCGGGTCCGACAGCTCCGGAAGGAGCGCGCGACGATTGTAACGGACGCTGCTACCCGAGAAGTTGCCCCACCCGCGACTCTCCCCTCGCCGGCCGATTCGCTCCTCGTGTCGAGGGGCGCGAGCGCCGGCGAGGAGAAGAGCCATGAGTTCGATCTGGATGGGAATCGCCCCGGGCCCGACCGCGACGCGGGTGCTGGCGATGCACGGCGCGGGCGAGACGCTCCTGAAGGCGAGGCTGCGCCGCGACCCCTCGCACCCGCGCGCGCTCGCGACGCTCCTGGAGGCGATCGCGCTCTGGCAGGGGATGCACGTCCACGCTGCGCTCGCTGCGGACGACGAGCGGACTTCGTGCGACTCGAGTCTCTGTCGAGATCGGTTGACCGACCACGGAATCGATCCGCTGTTCACCGTCGCCTGGGTCCCCGTCGCCGGGCGAAGGCGAAGACGGCCGGGGATCGCGGGGATGGGCCGCTTTCATGATCTCGAGCGACTGCTGATCGGAGAGGTGTCGCGATGATCTCGGAAGAGCTGCGCTCCCGCATGCGAAGGCTCTACTTCGCCGAGCACTGGAAGGTGGGGACGATCGCCGCCGAGCTGGGCGTCCACCACGACACCGTGCGCCTCGCCATCGATGCGACGCGCTTCGTCAACACCCAGTACCGAGCGCACGTTTCGGTCCTCGATCCCTACAAGAGCTTTATCCAGCTCACGCTCAAGGACCACCCGAAGCTGCTCTCCACCCGGCTCTACGACATGATCACGTCCCGTGGCTACGCAGGCTCGGTGGTGCAGCTGCGCCGGTACGTGCGCGCCATCCGACCCTCTTCGCACCACGAGGCGTTCTTTCGCCTGCGCACCCTGCCGGGGGAGCAGGCCCAGGTGGACTGGGGATGCTTTGGGACCCTCCTCGTTGGCAGGGCCAAGCGAGCGCTGTCGTGCTTCGTGATGGTACTCGGGTGGTCGCGCGCCGTCTACGCCTACTTCACCCTCGACCAGACGCTGGAGAGCTTCGTCCGCTGCCACATGCGCGCCTTCGAGGCGCTCGGCGGCGTGCCACGGGCGCTGCTCTACGACAACCTCAAGACGGCCGTGCTCGAGCGGCAGGGAGACATCATTCGCTTTCATCCTCGTCTGCTCGAGCTCGCGGGCCACTACCACTTTGCCACCAAGCCCTGCGCGCCGTACCGGGGAAACGAGAAGGGCAAGGTCGAGAGGGCCATTCGCTACCTGCGCTACTCTTTCTTCGACGCTCGCTCGTTCTCCTCGGTGGCCGACCTCAACACGCAGCTTGCCGCCTGGATCGCGGCCGTCGCCCACACACGCCGCGTCCCCGGCGATCCCGACGGACGCCTGGTCGCCGAGGCGCTCACCGAGGAGCGGCCGCGCCTGCTGCCGCTGCCGCAACATGCCTTCGAGAGCGATCTGGTGCGACCGGCGGCTTCGGGCAAGACGCCGTACCTCCGCTTCGACCTCAACGACTACTCGATCCCGCACGCTCTCGTGCGCAAGCCGCTCACGCTGATCGCCTCGGAGGAGAGTGTCCGGATTGTCGACGGCAAGACCGTCGTCGCCCATCACCGCCGCTCCTACGATCGGCTTCAAACCGTGGAGGACCCGACGCACCTCCAGACGCTCGCCGACCACAAGCGCCACGCGCACGAGCTGCGCGGGCGCGACCGTCTGCGCACCGCCTGCGCCCATGCCGAGGCGTTTCTCGACGCCATTGCGCTGCGGGGCGGGCACCTCGGTGGCACCACGTCTCGGCTGCTGCGGCTGCTCGATCGATTCGGCGCGGCGCCCCTCGATGGGGCGATCGCCGATGCGTTCGGGCGCGGCGCGCTCTCGGCCCAGTCGGTCGCGCACGTGCTCGATCAGGCGACGCGCGCCGCCGGGGCCCCGCCGCCGCTCGAACACGTCATGTCCGACGATCCGCGAATCCACGGACTGCGGATCACGCCGCACGCGCTCGGCCGCTACGACGCGCTCGGCGCCAGCGACCCGGAGGAGCGTCATGAGTGATCTCGCAGAACGTCTTGACGACCTCGGGCTCCGCGCCACCGGCGCGGGGCTCGACGATCTCATCGCCCTGGCAACGAAAGAGCGCTGGAGCCCGGTGCAGCTGCTCGAACGGGTCGTCGATCTCGACGAGAAGGACCGCGTGAGGCGCAGCCTGGAGCGGCGCTTCTCGGACAGCCATCTCGGCCGCTTCAAGCCGATGATCGACTACGACTGGGCCTGGCCGACGAAGATCGACCGCGAGCTCGTCGAGCACTCGCTCGGCGGGGGCTATCTCGCCGCCGCGCGCAACATCGTGCTCGCCGCCCCGCAAGGCCTGGGAAAGACGATGATCGCCCAGAATCTCGCGCACCAGGCCGTCCTGATGGGCCACTCGGTCCTCTTCGTCACCGCCGCGCAGCTCCTGCTCGATCTGGGCTCACAGGAGTCCTCACGTGCCCTCGACCGTCGCTTGAAGCACTACGCGAAGATCAGCCTGCTCGTGCTCGACGAGGTCGGCTACCTCGCCTTCGACAACCGCAACGCCGACCTGCTCTTTCAGGTGGTGAGCCGGCGGTACGAGAAGAAGAGCCTTGTGCTCACCACCAATCTCGCGTTTAGCGACTGGCCGACGGTCTTCCCGAACGCGACGTGCGCCACCGCGCTCATCGACCGGGTGATCCATCATGCCGACGTGATCGCGATCGAGGGGGAGAGCTACCGGTTGCGCGAAGCCAAGGAGCACGCCGGCCGGCGAGCACCGTCTCCGCGAGACGACGGGGTGCCGAAGAACAAGAAGAAGTAGGCGTTGCCCGGCAGCCCGGCCACCCGCTCAGGGGTCGGCCGGGCTGTTCAGATTTCCGCGGTTTGAACGGTCCAGCAACAGCCGGCTGGCTGATGGCACCGCGCGCCGGCTGGCTGATGGCCATCTGGCGGCCGCTCGGCAGGGCGCTATCGGGTGATGGCCATCGTAGGCGCTGCCCCGGCGCCACGCGGCGCGATGGGCATCGTGCGGGCCACCGCCGGTGTGGCGAGGGGATGGCCATCGTGGGCCTGGCGCGATACGGCCCGCGAGGCCGACGCTCCTCGCGGGCCGCGCGCCGCCGTTCAGCCGAGCGCCGAGGAGAGCGTGAGCGTCTCCGCGACGCGGACAACCACGTCGCGGTCGACCAGCTTCCGCTTCCGGCGCGCCGATTCCCGCATCGCCGCCGAGGCGAGGCGGTCGATCTCGCGCAGCGAGCCCGACGCAAGCTCATGCAGCGCGGTGAGCGACTCGCGCGAGAAGATCTCGTGGTCGGCGCCGGCGCCCTTCAGCCGGAATGCCACGTACTCCGTCGTGTCCTCCACCGTCGCCGGCTCGATCATGAAGCGGTGATGGATGCGCGTGAGCAGCGAGCGGTGGGAGCGCAACGCCATTCGGCCCTCGAGCTCCGGAAGGCCAACAAGGACGATCGACAAGAGAGCTCGGCTGTCCCACTCGTGGTTCAAGAGGATATGCAGATGCGCCATCATGTCCGGGTGCAGCAGATGGGCCTCGTCGAGCAGAAACACCGGATGCACCCGATCTCTACGCAGCTCGTGGACATGCCGCTCGACCGCGAGGAACAGGTTCGCCGCGCTCGAGGTCGGCTGCAGCCCGAGCGCGTGGCAGAGGTAGCGGTAGAAGTCGCGGCGCCCGAGCGTCGCATTGTGGCAGTAGGTCAGGCGAAATCCGGCCTCAGGCAGCCGATGTCGCAAGGCTCGTAGCACACACGTCTTCCCGACACCAGGCTCCCCCACGAGAAGCACGCTGGCACGCTCGTGGAGCGCCGCTTCGAGGTCGTCGACGAGCACCTGCTTCGAGGTGGGCAACCACAGCTCGGCATCTTCTTGCTCTTTGGAGAAGGCGGCTTTGCTAAGCCCGTAGTAGATAACATCAGAAGATCGCATCGAGGTCCTCCTCCCCGTCGACGGCGTCCGCGTCGTCCGCCGCAACTTGATCGCGCGCAGCCTTGTCGCGTAGCGCGCCGCCCGGGTCGAAGGCGACCGGCTTTCCCCTGGGCGACGCGCCGGTCCTCGTGACATGGCGCGGCGGCCGCTTCACGTGCGCGTTGTGCACCGGATCGACGAGACGAAGCGGGATCCGCTGCCCCTCGACCTCGACGACCGGGGCCAGAGGCTCGTCGAGCAGGCAATAGGCGACCGTCACGGTGCGGCCGGCGAGGTAGCCGTGATCCAGCTCGAAGAGCTGCCCGCGGACGGAGACGGTCGTATCGCGGCGCACGCGCCGACGCTGCCGGAGCGTGAGCGCTTCGCGTAAGCGGGCCTCGGAGAGGGCGTCGATCTCACGCTGTCCGGGCGCGTACACGAGCCCCGGCGCGCGCCCCATCAGACCGGCGTGCGGGGACGCGTGGTAGTGGACGTCGACGAAGGCCTGGATGCGAGAGGCGATGTCCTCCAGCGAGGTGATCGAGCCCAGGTGGTCGAGCACGTTCTCCCGTAGCGTCCTCCAGAATCTCTCCATCTTGCCGCGCGCCTGCGGATCGTAGGGGCGCGAGTGGAGCAGGGTGATCCCGAGCCGCGAGCAGAAGAGGCGCAAGGCATCACCACGGTAGGTTGCACCGTTGTCCAGGTAGAGCGCGGTCGGAATGCCGTAGAGCCGGAGGGCCCGGACGAGCAGCCGCAGCATGGTGTCTTCCTTCTCGTCACTCTCGACCGAGACGACGAGGATGAAGCGCGAGGCGTCGTCGAGCAGGGCGTGAATCCGCACGGTGACCCGGCGCCCGTCGAGTTGAAGCGTCGGGCCGTGACAGACGTCGCCATGCCAGAGCGCGTCCGGGTGCTCGGCCTGCCACTTGAGCCGGGTCGTCGGCCCCTTGCCGTCGCGCTGCGCGATCTTGTCGAGTCCCTCTTGACGGTAGAGGCGACGCACGGTCGAGGCGCTGACCGTGGCGTCCAGGCGTCCATCGGCGCGAAGGGTGCGCAGGATGAGCGGCACCGAGGCCGCCGGGTGCTCGCGCCGGATGTCGCAAAGAAGCTGCCGGAGCCCGGGGTCGAGCTCCCGGCCACGACCGCGGTCGGAGCGGGCGCGAGGGCAGAGACCTTCGAGCCCCCGCTGACGGTAGGCGTAGAGCCAGCGCTCGAGGGTTGGCACCGCGAAAGAGCGCGTGCACGCGCTCCCCGGCGGGCGCACGCGCTCCTTCGAGAGGGTGCGCAGCGCTTCGACGAGATCGCCATGCTCGAGATCGCGAGCGCAGATCTGGCCGATGAGGCCATGGCGGAAGAGGGCGATTTACTCCGCGTGATCTTTAAGTTTGAGGATGTCCACGAACGGTCCTTTCCACGGGTGCGTGTCGACGACCCGTGGAAACCCAGTGCCAGAGCGCTCCGCCGCCGTGCCCGATCTTGGATGGTGGAGTCGCCGGAGCTCGCGTTTCGCGGAGCATGGGCATCACGCTGCGAGCGCGGCGCCGCGGAACGCCAGGTGAGCGGCGGGCTCGCCGGCGCCGCCCCGAGGAGACAGCGCCACGAGCTGCATCGCCGTGCGCTCGGCGATGTGCGCGCGGCGGCTCTCGGCGCTGTGGCGTCCGAGCCGGGGGAAGAGCTGTCCGCGGCGACTGGCTTCGATCCATCGCGACGGCGCGAGCCACCGCTCGGCCGCCGCGACGCCCACGATCACGGCGCCGCAGACCTCGGCACGGACGACCGGCGTGGTCGCGCCGTCGAGTCCGATGCGGGCGAGCACCCAGCCGATCGCCGATGCAGTGTAGCGCCGTCGGTGCAGCACCCCGCGCGGCACGACGACCGTGATCGCGCCGCAGCCGCTGCAGCGGTAGCGCCGAGCGCGCACCGTGACCTGCTGGGGAGCGCCGCCTGGGTCGAGCGGGCCGCACACCTGGCGCTCGCGCAGGCCGTGACCGCGCATCCCCCGCGGGCCGTTCACGGGGCGGCTGGCCGCGTCACAGCAGGGGCAGCGCGGCGGCCGCATCTGCTCGACCGAGGGCAGCGCGGTCATCCAGCGCTTGATGTCGATGTCGGCTTGAACGATCCTGCATGAGCTCCGTTCCTCCAAGGTCCTCGGAGCACGACGAGGGGAGGACGAGTCGCCACAACACGCATCCCCTCGTCGCCTATTTTGTGGCCGGCCCCGCGCCGATGCTCCGCTCCGCTGCCGCTGGCCTTACGCCGGCGGCAGCGGAGACATGCCGCCCAGTGCAGTGGTAATTGTGGCAATGGATCAGGAATGCTCGCCGTCCGGGAGACGGCGGGCATCGATGCGAGATTTTGTGAGAATTTTGGACGCCCATCCGGAATGCACTTTGGCGAACGCTCGCCGACGCCGCGCCCTCTGGGTCCACCCCGGCTCCATCTTTCGGGTCCGCACCGACTCGATGATGGCGGGGCCGGGAGCAATGGGTGGATATCCATCACGAACAGGGATCGAGATCTGGGGGATGTCCATTACTGGGAGGGCGCGGTAACACCAAGGCTCGCGATCTCGAGCGACGCCACGATCATCAAGACCTCGGCCTTGTCGAGCTTCTCGCCGTAGACCCGGCCGATCCAGTAGACGAGCGTCGCTTCCAGCGCGGCGAGGCCGAACGTGCCCATGCCAGGAACGGGCGCGGCTGCGAGCGCGCCGCCACCCGCCGCCGTTACGTGCACCCACTCGCGCGCCTTGTACTTGCAGGTGATCGCCATCCGCTGCCCCTCACGGCGTAGGTTTGTCGGGACAAACCTCTAGCGCTGCGTGAAGTGCAAGGTCAAGCGTCGGCGCGGCATGCGGCTCTCTGCCGTGGTTTGTCCCGACAAACTACCCGCCCAGGCTCGTTCCGTACGGTCGGCGCGTGCCTCGTCGCACCGAGCCCGACCCGCACGCCCTGGCCATTGGCCAGCGGATCAAGCTCCTCCGCGAGGAGGCTGGGCTGACGCTCGAGAAGCTCGCGTACGAGGCGGACTTCTCGAAGGGCCACTTGTCGAACCTGGAGCGCGGTTACGTCATGCCAACCGTGGCAACGTTGCAGGTCCTGGCGGACCGGCTCGGCGTCCTCGTGGCCGACATGGTGAGCGATCCCGACGGCTCCGACCGCGAGCGCATCCTCGCGCTGACGCGCACGCTCCCCGCCGGCACGTTGAAGAAGCTGGTCAGGGATCTGTCGCCGTCGAAGACAAAGCGCACCCGATGATCGTCACCGGCGGTTGAGCCGCCGGCCGGCGTGCCCGTCTCCGAGCTGCTCGGCGAACTCCGGGCCGGCCCCTGGCTCGCGGAGGTCGTCACCGTCGCCGCAGTGGTGCCGAGGCACCTCCGCCCCTGGCGGCGCTGCGGGCTATGGCGACGCAGAGGCAGGCGCTGCTCCGGCGTCGAGGACAGAGGTCCGAGACCGTGAGGCGCTGTCGTGGGCGGGAGCGACCGTGACGGAGTAGTAGGGCCAGCCCACGATGCGCTCGCCATGTGGAATGTACTGGACGAAGAAGAGAACGATTTCCGCGCCCTCGAGCACGACAACCCGCCCCTCACGGTTATCTTCTTGGCGCCGGACATCGCGCGGGCAGCGGCTGCACCGACGCGTGCCGCCTTCCAGGCGGGGCTGGAGGATGTCCTGCGTCAAAGCCAGGCCAAGAACCCTCCGAAGTTTACGCACGACGACCTCGATCGAATTCGCGCGCCAGTGGGAGGCGCAGCGTTTCAACGGCCCCCCACCTTCAAGCGGTCCGGCTGAGCGCATCATCCTGAAGCTCGTCAGCGCAAGCAGTACTGGCTCTCGACGCCTCGATCCTCCACGCCGAGGTCGAGCCCGAGGTGCTTCTTGAGCACGTTCGCCGTGAGCACGACGCTGGCCGCGGTCTTCGAGACCTGCCCGTTGACGAGCGCCCGGCCCTGCCAGGTCGGGCTTGTGCGCGACCAGTCGAGGGCACCCAGCCCAGCGAGATCCGTCTTCCACGTCTCCGGCCGCTCTCGGGGGAGGGCGTTGCCGGCGCGCCCGATGGCCTCGAGCCCGACGGCATGCGCGTGCAGGCACTTCTCTCGCCGCTCGCTCGCCCTGATCTTTCCCTCGGCGACGGTCTGCCGGTCCCGCATCGCGCCCGCCATCTCGGACCAGAAGGACACGGCAAGCTTCTTCGACTCCTCCCGGTTGCAGTTCGACCCCCGCAGCAGCGCCCGCGTCGCCTCGTGCACCGCGCTCAGCGCGAAGAGCTTGCCCGGCCCGCCCGCGATCGAGGTCTTCTATCCGTCCGTGAGCTTGGCGAAGAGCGGGACCTCATGCACCACCGCCTTCGCCAAGCTCGCGAATTCGTCGCGGTGGTCATAGAGGAGCGCGAGCGAGCCGTTCGGGCGCCCCCGAAGCGGTTCAAGTCGGCGAATTTCTGCGGCGACTTCTCGAGCCCGCCGTCGATGAACAAGACGACGGAGATCGCCTCGTCGCCGAGGCCACCCCCCTTCTTGGCGCTGTCCTCGGGGACAGCCTGCTCGATCGCTGCCCGCCGGTGTTAGCCATCAAGGAGGGCGACCGGCATGGCGCGGCGGATGTCGAGCGTGCCGACCCGCGACTTGTCGGTCGCCGGCTCGAAGCGGGGCAGCCCATCGACGGCGCCGACCATGGGCAGTGCGCATCTCGCGACGCCGGCCGTCTTCTTCGACGGCTTCTTCATCGCGTGCCTCTCGTCGTTCTCGTTGTCGGCGCCAGCCGGCGGGCCCGAGCTTCCTCGAGTCCACCAGGAGCGCGGATCAGTGGAGCGCCAGCCGCTGATGGCGGTACTCGATGGACTCACGCCACGACCCGACGAACCCGCGGCCCTTGCAGAGGGCGTGGGTCAGGATCACGGCCATGTTCACGCGCGGGCTGAACCAGACGACGCGCTCGTCGTCGTCCCCCTGCCAGATTCTTCCGCCGTGCTCGCGGGCGTACATCACTGCGTTGTCGAACGTGTCGAACTCGATGACCCGGGCCCCCTCGATCATCGCGATCCCCGCGGGCGGGCAGGACGCGCTCGCTCTGCCGCAGCGCTCTCGAGCGAGTCGAGCTCGACCGACGCCATGGTGATGTACCAGTGCGCCCGGCAACCCTGGCAGAGCCGATCGATGTCGTAGGCCCAGAGTGGTCGCAGGTTCTTCCGGAAGTTTCGCGCCTGCTCTTTCTTGAGGCACGAGATCGAGCCGGTGCACCGGAGCGCCTCGGACTTGTTCGTGCTGTCGGCGAGTTGCCGCACCCGCTCCGCCAACGCGGCGAGCTCCTTCGCGCGAGCTCTCGGCGTCATCGCACACCTCCCGCGGCCTGCTCGTCGGTTCGGTTGGCCGGGATGTTCGCCCTGAGCCACTTCACCCGCGAGCCGCAGCCGGCGATGCCGCGTAGGGGCTCCTCGGGTCGTGGCAGGTTGTGCCAGTGCGCTCCCTGCGCGAGCGCGCCGGCGTACAATGTACCGGCGAGGATCACGAGCTGGGGCGGCAGCTGGAAAGACGGCAGCAGCTGCCCGACGGTGCGCACGCCCCAGTCCTCGCGCTCGCGCTTGTTGTACAGGCGAAGGCTCCGGTCATATGGGCGGATTGCCGCCTTCGGTGCGACCGCGCCGTAGAACGCCGACACGATGAGCACCGCGTCGCAGGTCCTCTCGGCGTAGTCGTACGCGGCCCGGAAGAGCGCCGACGTGTAGAGCTCGCGCGCCGGCGCCGAGTGCTGCAGCTTCGAGGCCGAGCAGCCCACGAGCGCGACCCGCGGGGCGCCCGGCTTCTTCTCCGTGAACATGGATCTCTCCCATCGCGCAGCGGAGCGGCGCGTGTGGAAGCGCGCCCGAGGGAAGCTCCCCCAGGCGCACCAGGTTGCTGCTTCAGAAGAGCGCCGGCCCCGCTCCACGCCGCGGGAGAGCCTCGACGGTGAGCAGATGCCGATCGGCGACTTCTTCTTCCGTTGTCCTGACGACGCGGACGGAGCTGTAGCCTTCGTCCTCCCTGCGTCGGACGATGACGCGCTCGCCCGCTTCTGTGATGAGATGCACCGCGCCGCCCGGCGCCGTCTCGATGCGGATAACGCGCAACACCTTCATCGCGATCCTCTCGACGAAGAGCGCCGGTCTCATCGCTTCTGCTCGCGCAGGCGCCGGCCGACCATCTTCGCGAGCGCCTCGGCGCCCGCGTTGTCGATGGCCTGGATGAACACGTCCCTCTCCGGCCGGGAGACGGAGATGCCGAGGAACAGCACCCCGTCCATCCGTCGAGCCGCTCGGATGAGCTTCACCACGGCGACGTCACCCCGCACGTGCGCCAGGTTGACGAAGACCGTCCCATCCGATCCCACGGCGAACGGCGCCGTCGCGATCTTCGGGCTCACGATGACAGCCCCGCGCGCGTGATCCGGGACTCCTGCGAAACGGCTTGTGCGAGCGACAGGAAGAAGTCCACGACCTCGTGGACCAAGGGGAAGGGCGGCGGGCCGATCTCCTCGAACGGGTCTGGGATGTCGAGCACGCGCCCGTCTGGGCAGCCGAGCATCAGGGTGTCGATCCAGTGATCCGTCTCGGCGAGCGGCACCACCCAGTGGCCGACGAGGTCGAGGTCAGCGAGCAGGTCCTGGTAGGACTTCATCATCGCGATCGCGAACTGGTGGTAGTAGTCCCACTGCGGGGCCGCGGCCGTGCATGCCCGAAGGAGCCTCCGGGTGAGGCGACGGCGAACGCGGTCCAGGACCGGCGGCGGCACGGTCTTGTTCTTCGCGAGTCTCAGCATTCAATCCTCCAACGAAGAAGACGGCGCGCAGGAGTGCCTGCCCGCCGCCCTCGTGTTCTTGTTGGTCACCAAGGAAGGCGAGCTGCGCTGCCGTCGCGGTCCGGTTCCCTCCGGACGCCGACGTGCTCGGCGATCAGCCCGGGGGCGTGGCCGCGGTTCCCCGAGGCGGGAGCAGCACTGCATGCACGGCCTCGGCGACGTGCCGGGCGTGAACACCGTCGCTGCCGTCGAGGTCCGCGATGGTGCGCGCGACCCGGAGCACGCGGCTGTGGGCCGCCGCTGAGAAGCTCAGCCGCTCGGTCGCCTCGGCGAGTACATGAGCCCCGACCGCGTCCGGCATCGCGACCTGGTCGAGCTCCCGGGGGGAGAGCTGGGCGTTGGTCCGGGCTGTCGCGCCCGCTCGTACTCGCTCCTGCTGCGCAGTGCGAGCCGCGACGACGCGCTTCAGCACCTCGCACGAGGGCTCGTCCTTCGATCTGCTCTGGAGCGCGGCGACGTCGACCGGCGGGAGCGCCACCTGGACATCGAAGCGGTTGAAGAGCGGATCGCTCAGCTTCGCCCGGTAGGCGCGCAGGCGCTCGGGGGAGCAGACGCAGCGCCGCGCGTAGTCCTCCGCGAACCCGCAGGGGCACGGGTTGATGGCGGTAACGATGAGCGCCTGCGCCGGGAAGGTCGTGCGCGTGCGCCCGCGGGCGACGGTGACGCGGCCCTCATCCAGGGGCTGCCGCAGGGTCTCCAAGACGCTGCTCCGGAACTCGAGCAGCTCATCGAGGAAGAGCACCCCGTGGTGGGCCAGGGAGACCTCGCCGGGCCGCACCGGCTCACCGCCGCCCACGAGGCCAGCTCCGCTCACCGTGTGATGGGGCGCGCGGAAGGGACGCGCCCCTATCAAGCCGACCTCCGGCATGAGCAGGCCGGCCACGGAGTAGACCGAGGTGACCTCGGTCGCCTCCTCGAGCGAGAGCGGCGGCAAAATCCCCGGCATCCGCCGCGCGAGCGTCGCCTTCCCGGCCCCGGGCGAGCCCATGAGTAGGAGGTGATGTCCGCCGGCAGCGGCGATCTCCAGCCCTCGCCGCGCGGCATGCATCCCACGGAGGTCGGTCAGGTCTGGCGCCGCCGCCGGGGGCACGACCGAGATGCGCGGTGGCTCCCCCGCGCTCTCTAGCGGGGCACCTTCACGCATGTGGCGCACGAGCTCGACCAGGTGGTCCGCCACGAGCACCCGGATCCCGGGCACGCTCGCGGCCTCCCGGGCATTCGCCTTGGGGACGATGGCCCGGGTGATGCCCTGGGCGATGGCCCCGCGCAGGCTCGGGAGTACGCCGCGCACGGGCCGGATCGCGCCGCCGAGAGAGAGCTCGCCGAGGATCACCATGTCCTCCAACCACGCGGTAGTGACCTGCCCCAGCAGGGCGAGGATGGTGAGGGCCATCGGCACATCGAACGTTCCGTTCCTCGCAACCTCCTCCGGCGCAACACGGACGGAGACCCCGTGCTGATGGAGATCCACGTTGAGCTGCTGCAGGGCGGTGCGCACCCGGATGCGGGTCTCCCTCTGGCGCGCCTCGCTGAGGCCGGTGATCTCGAAGGAGGCGGAGGCCGGCGCCTGTGTGATCGTCGTCTCGATGCGAACGAGATGCGCCTCGAGTCCGAGTAGGGACATCGAAAGTGCGCCGGCACGCAGCGCGTTCTTGGACTGCTTCATATCATGACTCTGAAGAAGCGAAGGCGGCGCACGGAAGTCCCGCACGCCGCCTTCAACTGCTTCTCTGGTTGTGGTTTACGGGTGAAGGCTGGGCGTGCGTCGGAACGCCGCTGAGGCGATCTCTGCGAGGGCGACGGCGACGACGGACTCCGCTACGATGACGGCCAGATTGCCTCCGAGATGGCTGCCACAAGCAGGCCGGCGACTGCCGTGGCGGCGCCCTTCTTCGTCGCGTCCGCGGTGAGCACGCGGATGATGTAGGGCTGGGCGGCGTAGGGGCGCTGAGGGTCGGAAGTGGATACGTTGGACATGAGGACTCCTGTCCGCCCGAGCGGACGCGGTGATACAAGTGCGGGGATGAATGAAGACGCGGCGCGGGTGTGTGGAGCAGCCCGTGAAACGACTGCGTTCAGCTCATGCAGGCGAGGATCACCTGCGCGATCATCGCCAGAAAAGCCGCCGTGATGCGCAGTGCCTTGATGAAGAACTTGGTGTTGCTCATGGGTGCAGTATCTCCGTGAAGGAGCTCTCCTTCACAGCTCTTATCCCGCGTTTCGTGGCTCGTTGCCTCACGATGACGAGGGGCGTCGCGGTCGCGCGCTGCGCGTGGCGACAACTCGAGCTGCTTCAGGGCGCGCTGCCAAAGCAGGGGAGCGACCACCTTCCTGCTGGCTTGCGAGGCCACCCGTGCGGTTCGCTCGGCCCGGAGCGCCGAGAGCACGCGCGGCGAGCAATGTGCCGGCGCGGCGAGCGCCGCGGATCTTCGGTTTGCCGGAGCCATGGCGCTGGCGCACGGAGCGTGAGCGCAAGGCGAAGATCGTCGGGGCAATCGAGCGGCACGAGAAGCGGCTCGCGAAAGTGGACTGGGCCGGGCCAGGGGCATCGACTTCATCTCCATGCACGACGCCATCGACACGAGCACACTGGCCGAGAGGTTCAGCTTCACCATCATCGCCGCCGTGGCCGAGCTGGAACGGGAGCTGTTCCGGGAGAGGACCACGGCCGGGCTCCAGGCCGCGAAGAGGCGTGGCGCCAAGCTCGGCAGGCCCAGGGTCGAGTTCGACCTCGGGCGGGCCGTGGCTCTTCGTGGTCAGGGATGGGTCCATCCGCGAGGTCGCCGCCGCCCTCGGCGTCCACCCGACCACCCTCCATCGCGCCCTCTTGGCTGTTCCACGATCGTCCCCGGAAGGCGCCTGAGCGACGGGCCGGAATCTCGGGGTTTTCGATGCTTCGGATCAGCATCGAACGGCGTGGCGCAAAGGATGGTCTTTGCAACACGTGCCGCCGCTGCGAACCGCTCCATTATCCGCTCCGGGCCTACGTCATCCCCATCTTCGGCCCGTTCACCTGTCGTATGGACATCGCTCGATGGCAAGGCTCAACACCGACAACACCGGGCTGTCGATGGCGCACGGGCTCGGCGGTCGGCAAGGATGGGAAGAATGACCGAAAGCCATCAGCCACGTCAGGCGGGCGAACGGAAGTCCTCGGGAAGCTCCCAGACCATTATCAGCTCCACGGGCGCTTCTCCTAGGACGCGGAAGTGGTAAGTCCCTTCCGGAAGAGCGGCGAATTGTCCCTCACGGATCTCGATCGCCTCCTGAGAGCCGAATCTGAAGGAGCAAGTCCCATGAAGGACGTAGCAGATGCCAGCGCGCATGACGCCATCGTCGTCCTCGCCTGCTGCATAGATGCTGCGGCTAATTCGGAAGTTTCCCGAAGGCCGGTGTAGCATTCGAATCTTGGCGTCCGACATTTCGCCGAGTGTTGCCACATTCCAATCTCGCACTAGAACGTTCATGGGCTCCCTATTACTGTGGAAACGTGATGCCGTGGCGTGCGAACGCCTCCCTACCGACCTGAACACTCTCGGCCGTCGGCCTGAAGTGGCCGCTGAACCTCGAAATTCTCATTCCTACAAACTTTCCGACAACCCCGGCGACCTCTGCTTGTCCCGCCGCAAGCACCGGCTTCCCACCTGACAACACCGCGTGAGAAATCTCGACTCCCTTCACGGTGTGCGGAGAGATGGCCAGTTCACCTGACTCGGTGACAACCCACTTGATGGTGCCCTCGTTCACGGCTGCCTCGAAAGCGGGCGTCCCAGGACGAATCGGTTTCGCGCCCACCTTGGCTGCTTCAGCCAATTCTCCCGCGAGCCGCTTCGGGAGCTGATTCGGAAACGTTGCTTTCGGTGCTGCTTCAGGCGCCGCTGCTCCTCAGATCGCCGAGGTCATCCACCTGCGACGCGTCGACATCTCCTTGGCGCCATCGGCGCGGTGCTCGATCGCCACCGGCCATCTCGCAATGCGAAATGTAACGCAGCAAAGATGCTCATTCGATCAACGATCGTCAGTACCGCCCCAAAAAAACGGTTGCTGAGACTGACGAGGGCGAGCACGGCCAACTTCGACGTCGCTCGCCCGATTCGTCCTCGCCGTTCCTGGCTACGCGACCTCACAGTTTAGATTTGCCATTGGCATTGCGGACAACGAGATGTGGCGCAATGCGCGGTCGGGCGTCAGCAGCCGATGACTTGCACGGTATGATGGCTGTAGCTACCTAATTACCGGTTCTCTGCTGGTGACGGGGCCATCTGTGTCAGATGCTGCGACGCCTCAGAATCGAGAAAGCAGCCTGGCGCAGGCTTTGAGTTCCGCGTTTGCTGCGCGCAAACTCGTCTAATGCATTGCGCGCATCATCATTGGGCGAGACGTGTTCGAGCCACGATAGCGCACGCTCAATGTAAGACGGGGACCGCTGTTGCAATGCGAGACTAAGAACCTTCTGTACTAGATCTCTTGCGCCCGTGCGCAGCTCTTCGTCGTCCCCTATAACACGACCCGTCTGTGAATCAAATTCCGTGTATTCCATGTCGAGAAGAGGCAGGAAGAACAACATGTTCTCAGCAGTTGCAGAGATGAGGCTTTCTGTTCGGGGAACAAATTGCAGCCATTGGCCCTGCTCGTCGACGCCTATTGCTAGCGAAGAGGTGACGACAAGCGCTCGCCAGCGTCGCACCTCATTGGTGTCGCGCACCGGCGATTCCTGCCAACTGCCTACTGAAATGGTTCTTGTCAACATAACCGTCACCATGTAGCTGAGTGAGGCACCTTAACGCCATGTAGCTGAGTGAGACACCTTAACGCCAAAAGACTGCATGAACTCCGTGAACTGCGTTCGGATCTCCGGCGTCCAAAGGTGTCCTAAATGACCGCTGTGCTCATCGGTCCGAAGGCGTGCGTCCTCACGCCAAATCGTGCCACCGACAGCCGAATTGCTTCCCATAGCGAGTGCCTCGTGACCTGATGCATCCCCTCATATAATCCCGAGAATTTCACGGGTCACGGCGTGCTCACGGAGAACTTCGCCGTACGCTGTCATGAGTTGAACAAGCCGCTCTTCCCGCATGCTGGGAATGGCAGTGTACCAGTAGCATCCCTGGTTATAGAGCGACAAGGTTCGATGCTTTACGGTATTGGTCTTCAGGAGGCGATCGAGGCCGGCCCGTTCTCCTGCCTCCCCAAGGAGCGTCAGGAGCACGTGCGCAAAGGCCGCTATGAGCAGGAGTCGGTCGCGTCGGGCAGTGTCGCCAATATGCGTGGCGGAGAGATCCATGCCAAAATGAACGTTCTTGACGTCGCGGAACGTCTCCTCGATACAGAAGCGGCGTCCGTAGAGCTTGACCACCTGCTCGCTGTCAGGTCGGCGCGGCTGGTTGCGAGGCACCAGGACTCCTTCATCCGCTTATCATGAACGAGCACAACCGCCGCGATGGCCGTCTTGTCCTGCGTGACCCGGACGCTCTTCAGCATCTTTGCCCGTCCGGTCGATGCGAGCCACTCGCCTGCAGGACGCGCAGTACCATCGGCATCGGTGACGATGATGCACTCGCGGAACCGAATGATGTAGTCCCAGCCCAGATTGACGAGATGTGCGTACCGCTCCTGGTCGCCGAAGCCCCGGTCCGCCAGCAGTGTTACTCGAGTTGTCTTCGGAAGGATGTCGTGCAGCCGCTCGATTACCTCATTTTCATAGACATTGCGCATACCGGCCAACGACGATTTTTCGACCGTTTTCCACATGAGCGGCGTTGCTCGCCCGTGACGGGTGATCAAGTACAGCGCCAGCGTGGCGTGATTGTCGGCGTCAAAATCCGTCCAATCGATAGCGACCAGCAGCTCCTCTCGCGACCCCACTACGAAGCGAACCCATGCGTCGAACAGAAGCCATGGGGACACATTGTTGTTACTCAGCAGCCGATCAACCTGTTTGGTCGTGTGCTTGGGGCTACCGTCTCTTGCCCACGCCAACCCTCGCCCGATTACGTGAATGCAAAGGGAGACGGAGTACAGAACGCCCAGGGTTGCCAGCGACAAGGACAGCACGGTCTTGACGTGCAGGTCGACTTTCACAGCGGCGTGAAGAAACCGCTCGATGCTACTCGCGCTGAGCCCTACGCGATCGAGTTGCCTGCGAGCCTTCATGGAATGCGACCGCTCCTCCGAGCGCGTCGTCGTCAAGTGCCCCTTCGCCTTGCCTTCCGTGCACGCGTCGACGCCCGCCGATTGCCTCATACTGATACTATTCCGGCCAGCGACCGCAAATTCTCACGTGTCCGTCGTCGGCTCGCCCGAAGCACCAGAAGTTGGTGGGTTCATGCAATCAATCATCCCACATTCACGACCGGTGGGAGCGGCGTGCCTGCGGCGCGCGAATCGACGAATTTGCCGTATAAAATGAGGGGATCTGTCAGGCGACGACTACCTCGCCGCGTACGCGCGCCCCTCTGCCATACGCTCGTGACTACACCACATCTATCTGCTCTTCAGCAGGCGTCGGCCCGCATGACGAAGCTTCTGCGTGGGACCAGAATCGGCGAGCGCTGCAAGCGCTCGTTCTACCTTCGGCGAGCGCTCGATGATATTAGCCCAATCCAGCGCAAGAGAGGCCCAACGCAGGGACTCGCTCGCAAGACCCGTAGCGACCACATCTTCGAACGGAAATAGTTCTATGAACTCCTCCGGTATTCCTTTCATTCGCAGCCCTTCCAGAAGACGTTGACGCGCCTCGACCGGCGTAACCTCCAGGATTGGCAACAGAAATACGCATTCATGCCCCAGCGGGAACTCGCTCGCGGATTTCTCCCCTATTATGACCCACCAGCCATCCGAAGAGATGCCCAAATCGAGTCGTGCGGTCTCGAGCGATGCGACGGGAGTCAACCGTATCACGGGTCCATTGTTCGGCCCATGCAGAACTCTCCAAGGGATCGACAACTCGGCCAGACTTGCCACGAGCTGACGGCGCCGTTCCGTATCCATCAATTCTCCTACGGTGTGTGCGTGACTTTCCACGGTGTGTGTGTGACTTGAACCCCATGCTTGCTCATGAAGTCGACGAACTGTTGCCGAATCTCGGGGTTCTGGCGCCACCCCTCCCCGTAATGGCCGCTCCACTCATCTGTGACCAGTCCTCCAGCCTGCCGCGAGATGCGGCCTCCGAAGATGCCTGGGTGCGGCGAGATCCCGGCCGCATGCAGGATGGCGTCGTGCCCGTGGAGCCGCTTCTCGGTGCTCATGATGAACCTCCCGTTCTTCGCGTCGAAGATGAAGTCCATAGGCGTAGCCGCACCGAAGTTCTGTACGGCCTTCGATGACCGATACGCGTCGCTTACCTCGAAGAAGCCCGCCGCTGGACCACTGCCCCTCGCATGACCTCTTTCGGCGTCAGCGGCACCCTTCTGCTCCGTACTCGCCGCAGCAGGCGATCCTTCAGGCTTAGTACTGGCATCTGGAGTAGCCGGTGCCTGGCCTGCCCCTTGCTCTTTTGCAGCCTCGGGCAGCGGCGGTACCACAGGTGTCATGCCCGGTGATCGCGGCGGCTGCGGAGGTCCAGGAGGAGGGGCTGAGATGCCGCCATCACCCTTGGCCGAGAGTTTCTCGACGAGATAGCTAACACCCAGCTCGAAAAGAACTATCCCGACGCCGATCGCAATCGAAGCGCCGGGGCCGCCGACAGGTGGCGGTCGGGGGGGCGCCGCGCCCCGCGTGGCAGGAGTGATCCGAAAAATCCCAGAAGTCTCACCTCTGGACGGAAGAGCAGGCGGCGCGGAAACTGGCTTGGCAACGGCAGCGCCCAACGCCGCCGGAGTCCCGCCTTCTGAACGCGCCTCCTCCTTCGAACTCTCTGGAGCTGTGCCGCCAAGCCTATTTGTCACAGCGGCGGCGATACCGGTTTTCAACTCGATCGGCTCCCGAGGCCATCGCCATTGAATCGGCGGCTGCGGTGTGACTGTACGCCCATCAGGGTCGAATAACGTCGTGGGATTGTCCCTCGCGTACGTGTACAGGCCCGGCCCGTCCACCATGCCCGCTGGATCCGCCGCCGTCCACCTCCCGAGCCACGGCGCGTAGTACCGCGCCCCGTAGTAGTACAGCCCCGTCTCCTCGTCCTTCTCCTTGCCTATATATCGATAGCGTTTGAGGCTCACCTCCGCGGCGCTTCTGGCCGACCAGTACGCCGTCGTCCCGTACGGGTGGTACTCCTCGTACCCGATCACGAGCCCCGCCCCGTCGACCTCCAGCGACGCCGACCCGAGGTGGTTGTCGAGCTGGTAGCGCACCCGCGGCGTCACCGTGAACGGCCCCGACGTGTCCACCGTCTTCGTCTCCACCATCGCCACCCGCCGCGCGCCATCCATCACGTGCAGCGTCTGCCGCTCCAGCGAAAGCCCCGATCCGTTGCGCCGCCGGTAGACCTCGTAGCCGCCGAGGTAGATGCGCTCGTCCACAAGCCCGCTGTGCTCCCAGACCTTGCGCACGCGCTGGCCCGCAGCATCGTAGTCGTAGTAGACGATCCCGCCTCCGTCGAACTCCGTGCTCCGCACCTGGTCGTTCTCGTCCCAGGTCAGCTCCTCGATGTGCGGCATGGCCGTCATGCTGCCGTGCGCGTCATGCGCATAGGTGCTGAACGGCCCGTGCTCCGGGTCCCCGGTCGTGCTCATCAGCCGGTTGTTCGCCGTCTCGTACGCATACCACCGCGTCCAGCTACCCGTCCCCGCCTGGTGCACCATCCTCAGCAGGTTGCCCACTGCGTCGTAGACGTACTGCTCCGTATAGTTCCTCAGCGCCTGCGTGTTGTTCGGGTGCGGCAGCGACATGATCGGAAGGTCGTTCTGGTCACGCGGCGCGTCCGACAGCCCGCCCGCGTGCTCCCGCCCCGTCCCCTCGATCAGCCGGTAGACCGCGTCGTACACATACTGCGCGCTCGGCGACACCACATCGTCGTTGAAGAACACCGTCTGCTGCGCGCTGTCCCCGATCTCCACGATGTTCCCGACCGGGTCGTACACGTACCTCAGGTTCTGCAGCACCGTGCTGTCAGAGCTCCGCGTCGTCTTCAGGCGCGTGAGCCGGTACGTCAACGGATCATACGTATACTCCGTAAAGGTGCCGTTGCCGTACTCGATCCGCTCGCGCTGCCCCTTCGCGTCGTAGTCGATGTCGTCCACGAACGTCGTCCACGCCACCGCGCCGCGAATCCGCGCCTCCACACGCTCCAGCAGCCCCGCCTCGTTGTACGTCGGCTTCACCTCGCTCGCGTCCGGCGCCGTCACGCTCGTCGGCCGGTTCAGCGCGTCGTACGCCGTCTGCGTGTCGAAGCTCTCCGTCTCCAGCAGCGGCTCGGCCGCCGTCGCGATGGCGGACACATCCGTCAGCGCCGACAGCACCGACCAGTCGGCGTCCGCATGCACATCGCTCCGCAGCCGCCGCGACGCCTGCAGCACGTTGCCCTTGAAGTCGTACGCCTGGCTCGTCACCACACCCGCGCCATCATACACCTGGTACGGCCTGCCGCGCAGGTTCAGCGCCGCCGCCTGCGGGTGGGCTTCGCCGTGGACGTAGCGTCTCACGAGTCGCTCGCTGCCCGAGCCCAGCTGCACGTGCTCGTGCGTCGGCCGGCGCAGCCCATCGTACGACGAGCGGTAGACGAACCCCCGCCCGTTCCAGGCGCGCAGCCGCTGTCCCGTCGCGCCCGCCAGCATCCACCGCTCGCCGCTGTCGTTGCTCTTCTGATAGAGCGGTTGCCCGCCCAGCCCGAAGCGATGCTGCATCGCCTGGTTTCCGCGCGCGTCGGTGATCAGGAGCGGCCGCCCCTCGATATCGAGCGTCGTCTGGGTGATGTACTGCCCCTCGGCCCCGTTGTCTGCCACCGCGCGGAACACCCGCCCCAGCGCGTCCAGGTGGCTCACCGCCGCCGTACCCGCGTGCGCCGCGGCCAGATCCGCCGCACGGCGCTCCGTATCGCCTTGGGGCAGCGCCTGCCGCGCCGCGTACCACGCGCTCTCCAGCACCGTGTCGTTCGGATCGTGCGACGTCTGCTGCCACGCATCGAACACCACCCGCGAGAACGTGCCGTTCGGCAGGTCGGTCCGGATGAGCCGGCCGAGCGGATCGTACCGCAGGATCGGCGTGACCCCCCACTCCACGAGCTCCGCTTCGTCCTCGTACTCCTCCGTCGCGCTGAAGAACGGCTCGTACTGCTTGACCGGATTGCCCTTGTTGTCCAGCACCGTGCGCCCGGTGCCGACCCAGCGCGGCGTCGCATGCGAAAACACCAGGTTGCCCTGCGCGTCGTGTACCAGCGCGCCGTTCACGTCGCGCTCGGGCGCGAGCCCCGGCTCCGCATTCACCTTGCGCAGCACCTCGTTGCCCGAGCCGTCGGAGTAGCTGTACGTCTCGAGCCAGCGCGGGTTACCCGGTCCGTGCTGCTCACGGGCGCGGGCGTGCACCACGTTCGGCTTGCCGGTGAAAACGAATCGCTCGAGGTCGTACGCGAACGTGGCCGTCGGATCCTCGATCGGGTCGCCCTCGCCGCCGCCCGGCTTGCCCATCACCACCAGTAGCGTGACCCTCCCCAGCGCGTCGAAGCGCACCTCGCTCTCGTTGCCGTTTTGATCGGTGAGCCGCCGCGGAGCGAGGACGCGGTAGTCGGGGACGGCAAACACGGCATTGCTCAGCGGATCCGTCACCTGCGTCACGAGCAGGCAATGTGCGTCATAGACCACGTGCGACGTGTTGCCGAACGGATCGACAAACGTCGTCGGCAAGTAGAAGTGGGCCGCCGAGGGCACCGCCCGCCCCGAGGACACCCACCAGTCCGGATCCCCGTCGAGCTGCAGATAGCCGCCCTCCGCGAGCACGGCACTCGTGACGCGGGCCCCGAACACGGACGCGAGCAGCGACGGGGTGAGCACCTTGGCGAAGCTCTCGTGGACCAGCGCCCTGCCGCCGACCTCGCCGAACGGCAGCGGTCCGCTGAGGTCGTCGCGCCAGTATCTCGTGCGCGTGTGCTGCAGAAGGCGCTTCTGAGAGGAGCCGTCCGGCGTGCCGTCGTACGCGAGCACCGCCGCGGCGTCGGCCGCGTGCAGCACCGTGCCGAAGGGGAGCACGCCCTCCTCGCCGAGCGGCAGCCCGTGCAGCTCGTACGTCCGGCTCTCCAGGGGGACACCGATGCGGTAGGCGCCGTCCCCGCTCGGGATCAGGTGCGCCACCTCGTGCTCCGTCAGCGTCGCCTTTCCCTGCGCCTGATCGAGGAACGCTGTTTTCGCCACCCGGCGACGATACCCGATCTGCGCAGAGCGCTTGACTACGCCCTGCCTGTCAACCTCCAGCGTGAGCGTGTGCGTGATGCGCGGATCGCTCGCGTCGCGCTCGTAATGCTGCTCCAGCGTCTCGCGCGCGTGGGCGAAGAACACGCCATGCGCATCGCCCACGGCGGGCTGGAGACGCTGGATCGAATAGCTGTGCTCCGTCACGACGTACGGATGTGGCTCCTGCGCCGAGCCGTCGAGCGCATAGACCTCCTGGCGGAGAATGCGTCCCTTGAGCGCCCGGCACGCCTCACGCATTTCGTCGGCGTGCAGGTTGTCCGGCAGGAGCGTATCGTCCAGGCGAATCGCGTCCACGCCGCCAGCATGATACTCGCTCTCGTACTGCCGGGAGATCGTGCCCCTTTCGAACCAGGCGCCGGTATGGAACCACGTCTTCGTGCGCACGGGCGGCAGGTGCAGCTCGGGATCGGCGTTGGCCGGGGGCGGCGTGGCACCGGCACCGCTGAAGGCCGAAAAGGACTCGGTGTCGAGCTGCTCGACCATGCCGAAGCCGCGCATCTCCCGCTCCACGCCGTCGTAGTCGCCATGATGGTACGCGTACGTGGTGACGAAGCGGTGCCGCGAGACCGCGTCGAATACCTCGACGCGCTCGACGACGTGCACGACGAACGGGAGCTTCGTCACCCAGGGGCGGCCGGCCGCCCGGTCGGCGAGGTAGAAATTCGTCGAAGGCGCATACGCGAGCCGCGTCTCGAGCCCGAGGTTGTTCTTTACCGAGGTCAAGAGATAGGGCTTCTTGCCGCCGAGCAGATCGATGTACCGCAGCGGCGCCGTGCTCGCCCCGGGCAGCGGGCTCGACCACACGAGGCAGCCTGTCCCGGTGCCGAGCAGATCGAGCGCAGCGATCGAGGAGAGCTGGCTCTGGTCCATGAACTTCGGGACGTGGACCGGTGCCGCGAGCGCATTCCCCGCCTCGTTCGCGTAGATGCGCGCCCCCTCGCGGTGGATGTAGAGGATGTCCGTGGTGCCCGACCCGTCGAGGTCGGCGAGCCGGATGCGCCGCGGATCGAACTGGTCCGGCTCATCGAACCAGGGCGCCCGGGCCATCTCCACCTTCGCCCCGAAGCGCCCGTACCCCACGTTGGGCCAGTAGCAGACGCTGCCGTTTCGGATGCGGACCAGATCGGTGAGCCCGTCGCCGCTCATATCGGCGAGGAACAGGGTCTGGGTGCCGTCGGCGAAGATCAGCGCCGGACCATGATCTCCGTCGCGCGGCGCCGGGATCGTGATGGGGTTGTCCAACCCGCCCTTCGCGAGCGACGGGTACCACACCATCACATCGCCGCGCGCGATGAGGATGTCCTCGTGCCCGTCGCCGTTCAGGTCGACGAGCTGGAAGTTCGGGTCCGACCAGTCGATCACCGGCTGCGCGGCAAACGGCACGAAAGGCGCCCAGGAGCCCTCTCTGGTCCGGTCGAAGTAGCCCGCCACCGGCCGCTCGAAGAAGACCATCTCCTTGCAGCCATCGCCGTCGAGATCCAGCACCTCTAGCCCACCGCTGCTCAGCGAAGGCCTCGTCGGCAAGGCGAGCGCCGGCCCGAGCTCCCCGCCGCCGAGGTTGCGCTTGTAGAACAGCGCCTCGCCCTGGCGCACGAGCAGGCCGGGGAGCGCTTCGCCGTCGAGGTCCACCCATGCATGCGCGCCCTGAAGCGCGCCGGCGAGATCCGCCGCGCTCGTCTTGTCGAGCTCCTGGACCGTCGTCTGGATCTCGGGGAGCGAGTAGCCAAGCACGATCGGCGGATACGATTCCTTGGTATAAACGAGCGTCTCCGGATCGCGGACATACCCGGTGTGCGTCACCGACGTGAGCCGGGTGAGAACCGGGCTGTCCGTATAGGCGAGCTCGGTGGCCTTCACCAGGCAAGGGCTTGGACCGAGCTCCTCCAGGGTATGGAACATCAGCACGCGCCGGCAGAGCCGGTAGGTGCGGATCTCGAAGCCGGCGCGGTAGGTGGAGAACGCGTCGGCCCGGCACGGCCAGGTGCCCGGCCCCTCGATCGCCGGCGCCTCGGCGTCGTGTTCGCCGTAATCGAAGACCACCTCGAAGAGCATCGACGACGGGTCTCCCGGCGTCGTGTTGCCGTACCGGATCCGCTTCAGATAGCGGTTCACGATCGCCGAGGCCCCGGCGTGCCGGTGCGCCTCGTGAGGCCCGCCGCGCGTCACGCCGGCGAGATCTTCGGCCTTGTACTCGTACGTGATCACGTTGCCCCGGTCGTCGCGCGTCTCCTCCAGGAGCCAGGAGAAGATGCGCCGCGGCGCCTTCGGATCGGCGATCCGCGCCCCCTCCGATCGCCCGTAGATGCTGGTGACGTTGTCGCGGGTCGTCACCTTCCAGTACACCGCGCCGGTGGTCCGGTGCTGGCGCCGCTCGATGCGCGCGAACTCTCCCTCGACGCGTGGCCGATAGCCGTAGACGAGCTCCTCGCCGTCTTCCTCGCGGTGACGTTCTCCGTCGTCGCCCAGCACGGGAACCAGATCCTCGGCACCGGAGAGCACGAACACGTCTGACTCCTGCGCATCATCGTAGCGCGGCAGCCCTTTCTCGGTCTTGCGCGTGATCTGGGGCACGGACAGCCGCCACCCGACGCCAAAAGGGCCGCTCCCGGCGCCCGAGTCGTACACGAGCGAGAGCTCAGGGTGAAACCCGGATCGGCCGGGGCTCGTAGCGATCGGCACCGTCAGCGTTCCGGTGCCTAGGGCGGCGCCGACGGAGAACTTCTCGCCGATGCCACGGATGGCGCCGCCTCCTTTCGGCAGGGTGGGCGTGGGCGAAGCGCTCGGCCTGATGCCGCCCTCGTGGGCCCCGGTCGTTCGCGTGAGCCCGCGCTCGTTGGTCTCGGTCGTTCCCCATCGTGCGGGCGCTGGGAAAGCATCGCGCTGGGCCTGAGGATCGTTCGTCGAAGATCGATAGGTCATGGTGCCCCCTCAGCCTGCCGTGTAGTGGACGATCAAGGCGATGTCGTCGATCTCAGCGGCGAGCTCCGTCGCAGCCTCGGTCGCCGAGAGCACCCACGTGCCAAGGGGTGCGTTGGAGCAGTCCTTCTCGTCGCGGAGCAGATCCTGGCGAACGGGCTGTTGCTGGTCGTTGAGGATGGGCGCTAGCTCGAAGTCGATGCGTTGAGCGGTGCCCGGAGGAGGCGTCAGCCCGAGAACGAAGGACAGGGCCTTTTGCGGCTTGAGCTTCACAACCGCCTCGACCCGGTGAATCTTCAGCTCCTTGCTCCGGAGCTGGAACGGAAACCGCTCCGGCCCCAGCGCAATGGGGAGCGTGCGATTGCCGGCCGGGTCGACGAAGCCCTGCCACGCCGAGGAGAACTCCTGCCGCAGGCTGATCAGGCGCGCGAGCGCCGTCTCCTCCGCGTTCTTGAGCCATTCATCGCGCGCGGCCCGCGCCGCATCACGGAGCGGCCCGCCGCCGTCGCGCGCCGTGTAGCGCAGGTGGATGACCACGTCGGAGAGGGTGTCGACATCGAACGCCTGCGTGTCCGCCGGCAACTCGATCTGCCAGTCGGAGATCGCCCCGGCGCCCTCGAAGGGCAAGTACCGCTCGTCCCGGAAGTTGAGCTCGAACATCCCGCTGTCGTTCTGGGCATGGCTGGTCGCGATCGCCTGGACCGGCGTGAACCCCCAGGCGACATCCTGCTCCGACTGCGCGGCATAATCGGCGGGGTTCGTGGTGGTACGCACCCTGCTCGACTTCAAGGTCAGTGTGCAATTGACCGAGGCGTAGGGCCCGGTGACGCAGGGCAGTGTCAGGCTGACGCTCTTGATGCGCCTCATGGTGTGTCCCGGGTAGTCCATGTCGAACAGCGCCTCGGGCAGCCTCACGACGCACTTTCCGGTCGCTTTGAGCGTCATGAGAGCGACCGGATCGTGGAGGAGTAGCGACACGTGTTTGGTCAGCTCCAGCTCGCGCCGATCGTGCTCCATGTAGGCCAGCTCCAGGCGCTTGAGGTCGAGGCTCAGACGCTCGCCGGCGAGCAGGCCGCCGCGCAGGTTGTCCCATTGGCCGAACTGGATATAGGACGAAGCGCTGACGCCGCGCTCGAAGCGGAAGGCCTTCTCCGCCCGTTTGGCCATGTCGTACGCGAGCTGGAATGCCTGGGTGTAGACGGCGGCGACCTGTCCGGCCATCCAGTGATAGAGTTGCTCGTTCGTGAACTTGTCGCGCAGGTACGCATGCGCCTCGCGGGCCTGCTCGATCTGGAGATCGTGGGCCGCGAGCTCCTTCTCGGCGATCGCGACGCGCAGCTCGGCGCCGGCGATCTGCTTGTCGAGCTGCACGAGCTCGCGGGCGGCGAGATCCTCCTGCAGCTTCCACTCGTCCCGGCGCCGCTCGTAGCTGCCGATCGTGGCGCTGACCGCCGCCGCCTCGCGCAGGAGCGTGACCGCGATGCTCGCCGCCTTGACGCCGGCCTCAGACGACGCGCCCAGCTTCTCGCCGTCGATCGTGGTGGTGAGGGTGACGGGGCTGGAGATGCCAGCGCCGCCCACGGTCACCGTGGGAACCATGTGCGCCGCGGCTGCTCCGGCCATCGACGCTTCGGTGACGGCCTGGGTCACCGCGGCCGCACCGCTCATCGTCAGATGACCCGCCTCCCACAAGTTGATGTACGACACGTCCCGGTAGAACTGGTGGCGCCGGCTGACCCCCTCGCGCGACGCGCGCAGCGCGGCCAGCCCCTCGCGCGCCTCGGCCACCTGGCGCTCCTTGACCTGGCGCAGGGTGTCGAGCAGCTGCACCTCGTGCCCGGCGCGCAGCGCCGCGAGCGCCTCGGCGTCGCGCTTCTCGCGCGCGGCGAGCAGCGACGCCCCGAGCGCCTTGACTTCGGCGCACAGCTCGCTGGCCTTCTGCAGCAACACCTGAAAGCGGTGGTGCGGCGCCGGCACCGCGACGTCGTTGATCACGGTCGTGAGATCCACGCCCGCCGCGGCCGCCTGCACGAGCAGCGCCGGGTCGATCGGCGGCTCGTAGAGCGGCAGCTGCCGCACGACGCCCTCGATGTTCATGCAGTGGCGGATCTTGAACAGGCGATCGGCGACGGTATCCCAGTAGCCGAGGAGCTTGTCGTTCGGCGGCACGCAGAAGTAGAGCGTCGTCGGAAGGATCAGCGCCTCTCGGTCGCCGCCCTCGTCGTCGTCACTTCCGGCGACATCGGCCGGGTCGACGAAGGCCTCGATCTCGACGAGCGCGTTCGAGAAGCTATCGAGCAGCGGCTCGAGCTCGCGATAGGTCTTGGGGGCAACGGTTGCGCGCGGCGGGATCGCGCGCGGGCGCGGGCCGAGGATGCCGGCCGCGAGCACATAGAGCTGGGTCGCCTCGTTGATCGACTCGATCGTGTCCCGGCGGAAGAGCTGATCGCCCCACCGGATCAGGTTGTCGATGTACTTCATCACGACCGTCTTCTGGTAGGCGACGATCCGCATTCGCGCGAGGAGGTGCGGGTTGAACGGCTCGCGCCGCCAGGCCGCGAGCTGGTTCCGGAGCTGCTGCGAGAGAGGGTCGCGCGGATCGAGCTCGCCGAGCAGTGTGAGGATGGAGTACAGGTGGGTGTTCTCGTAAAACTGGCGGAATTTCCAGAACCGCGCCGGCACCGGATCCGTCGATCCGGTGGTCGGGTCGAAGATGGCGTGGAACCAGCGCTGCGCCTCCGCGAAACGCTGGTTTTCGCTCAGGCGATCAGCGATGAGCAGCGGCGCGTGGAAGAACAGCTCCCAGTTGTACGCGGAGTAAGCGCCGCCCCAGGAAAAATCGATGTCCTCGATGGGGTAAGGGTCGACGACCGCGTCGCCCGGGCTGTACACCTCCTCGAAGACTGGGCGGCTCTCGAGCTGCAGCGGCGGCGTGCGCCGCGACCAGTTGAGCAGGCCGTCGAGCACGCCATGACGGCGCAGCTCGCTGATGAGCTCGCAGACATACGGGTGCTGGAACGTGGCGAAGCGCAGGTGGTGGCGCGGCATCGGCCGGAAGCTGTACATGGGCTCGGACGGCTCGTTCGCCCACTGCTCCACCTCGCGGCTCATGGCGAGGGTGACGCTCTTGAGGCCGGTCGACGCCGTCGCGCGCATGCCAGGGAAGGCGAGATCGACCTGCTGCAAGGGCGGCAGCGGCTCGGGCTCGGGGGTGACGAAGAAGCTGCGGGTGCTGTCCTCGTAGAAGAATGGATCGTTTGCGAGGAAGTCTTCCTCCGAGTGCGGCAGGACGAGCCGGAACGTGCCCGGGGTCCTGTAGAGCACCGTGAGCACTTCGCCGCCCTCGGCGAGCTCCTTGTCCGTCGCCGATTTAACCCTGCCGGCCGGCGCGTACATCCGGCCGTCGTTGGTGCGCGAGGCCAACTCGCGCAGGGCCATCCGGTCCTGCATCGCCCGGCCGGGCCGCCGGCGGTGGACCAGGCGGTATTCGGAGGTGTAGTCGCTCAGCTGCCAGCTCCCACTGCAGCCCGAGAGCACGAACTCGCCGCGCACGATGCTCGGGGACCAGGTGGGCGCGACGTCGAGAATCGCGCTCAATGAAAGGAGGCATTGCACCACGAGCTCCCTGGGCTGGTGATTCCCGCCCGAGCGGGAGAAGGCCCGGAAGTGGATCGAGGCGTCGAAATCTTGCGGCGACTTCGGTTTGACCAGGCGGAGCGGCGGTGTGTCCACGACGCGCCGTGCCGACCACTTCCCATCCTCGTACTCGCTGAATGCGAGCCTTACATGGATGTCGACGCTGGGGGGTTGACCGTTCTGGTTCGTACCCTGATTCTCCTGCGGGACCTCCTCGAGCATGGCCCAGAAGAGCAGCAGCCGGCGCTCGTGGACGACCGGGATCAGGTGCTCGCTCTGGATGTCGAGCTCGATCTTCTCCCACGGCGTCCAGGTCGCGCCGCGCACGAGGCGGCGGTAGAAATGGATGTGCGGCGCGCCGCGGGTGCGGGCGAAGACGTGCAGCAGCTCGGGGGCGGAGTCCATCGCCCTGAACACGCCTTCCCGCTCAGCCACCAAGCCCATCACCTCCAGCCGCGCGACCTGGTCGAGCTTCTCCAGGTAGCCCCGGAACGCGCGCTCGGCGCTGCGCTCGTCGAGATCGCTCTGCAACAGCTCGTTCTCGAGCGCCGTGAAGAACGGCGTCTTATCGTCGCGCAGCTCGGGCTCGATCCAGTTCTCCGGGTACAGGAACACCTTGCGATTGGCCTCCCACACCCGGTAGCTCTTGAGCCACGTCCACTCCCGGGCCGCCTCGTCGCCGAGGACGACATCGCGCTCCAGGCGCAGCAAGGCGCGCTGGACGAAGAGCTGCACCGAGCCGATCGCCTGCTTGATGCGCGAGGTGAGCTGGCACGGGCTCATCTCGACGTCGACGAGGAGCTCGGCGAAGAGCTCGTCCGAGCTCGCATACCCCCGCTTCCAGGCGAGCGTGTCCACGAGCGCCCCGCGCTGGCGCTCGCGCAGCACGTCCCGCAGCGGCCGGGCCAAGGCCGACCACGCCTCTTCGCTGTACTTGGCCTTGACCGCATTGCGAATGCTGACGGCCGTCGTCCGCACGCCGGCGGGCGTCTGATCGACGTCGGCCCAGGGCGTTACCTGTGCGGCGGACATGCCGAGGCGCTTGAGCAGGGCGGTGGCGTCGGCGAGCCGCACCAGCTGCTGATCGAGCCCGAGCGCTGCGAAGGCGGCCGTGAACCACCCGCCCGGCCCGGCGAGCGACGACAGGTCCTCGAGCGGCCAGCCTGTCCGCCCGGCGATCTGGGCGAGCAGATCGATCGGCTGCCCCTGCGCATCGACGCCGGTGGGGTGCAGGCGGAAGAGCTCCGCGAGCGCAGCCTTGCCAGCCGGCAGCGCGTCGCGCACCCGCAGCAGGGCCGTGAGCCGCATCCAGCCGTTGAACAGCGGCTGCTGCGGCGCGGCGGGCTCGACGGGCAGGGCGTTCAGGTCGAGCCACGCAGGGTCAATCACCCACGCCAGCTCGTCCGCGGTGAGCTTCAGCCGGCGGACCAGCGTGGCGATCTTCTCCAGGCGCACGAAGGTGCGGCGCCGGTGCGCCTCGGACGGGGTCGGGCCGCCATCGAGCCCTCCGAGGAAGTCGGCGATCGCCTTGTCGTCCGGATCGACCTCGGCGCGGAGCGTCTCGGTGAGCAGCCGCGCGATCGTCGGCGCGTCGAGGCCGAGCTCCGCGCCGAGCCGCTGGCGCACGAAGACCTCCGCCGAGAGCGCTTCGCCGGTGTCTGCGGGCGTGTTCGCGTCCTCGGGCGCATCCGCTGCGCTCCGGATCCGGGCGAGGCCGGCCGTGAGATCGGCGAGCACGGCGTCGACGCGGGCGTGCTCAGGAACCAGGCCGCTCGCAAGCGGTGCCACATGACGCAGCACGTAGTCGAGGGGAGCCACGCCGAAGCCCGTCGCGCGCACCGCGAGCGCCGCCTCGACGAACCGCCGCGTCACGTCCGGATCGGTCGTCGTGAGGACATCGCTCCCCGACATGGCGCAGAGCGCGAGGAGATCCCGCAAGGGCAGCTTGAGCGCCCGCGAAAGCGAGGTCGCCCGGAACAGCTTCGACAGGTTCGCGAGGTTCAACAGGCCGTCGCTCACGACTGGCGGAGCATGGATGGCCGCCTGGCTCACGGCGTTGTCCGTGAGGAGCGTGAGATCGGCCGCGCTGAGACGGAGCGCGGCGAGCACGGCAGGCGCGTGATCGGCGATCGATTCGTCCGTGTCCGCGAGCTCCGATCCGCTGCTGTTCAGGCGGAACGCCGGATCGATCGGGTTGACCACGGTCTTGTTCAGGAAAAGCCGCTCGTACAGCGAGCGATCCTCGGGCAGAGGACCGGAGCGTGTCTGGATCGGCCCCCAGAGAACAAGCATCTCGAGCACGGGCATGCGCAGCTCGGTTTGCAGAACGCCGGCGCCCGCCAGCCTGATCAGCGTCTCGTCGCTGGCGCCGCCGCCCAGCACCGAGAGCGCCTGGTCCAGCTCGGCAACGGACCAGCCGAGCGCGCGGCGCAGCCGGGTGAAGCGGCTCATCCGGTGCAGCCCTTCGGGCTCCAGGGCCGAGATGCGCAGCTCCGATGTCTTGCACGTCAGCGGGTCCGCCCCGTCGGCCGCGCCGATCTCGAGCAGCCCGTTCGGGTTGAGGAAGCGCGTGTGGAGCAGGGCCGTGAGCTCATCGTAGGTGACCCCGAGGCGATGCATCAGCACCGCGACGTTCCGCAGCACCACGACCCAGCTGCCGCGGATCGGGTCCTCGCTCGCGCCGGTGGGATCGGGGATGGCGTTCGCGCTTTCCGAGAGTCCCCAGTGCGTCCACGGTTCAAAGGGCCCTGGAGCTCCGGCAGGTGGCGCCCCGGCGAGGAGCCTTCGGTCCTCCTCGGAGAGGCGGAGCCGCTCGAGCGCGATGTGGACGCCGTACTCGGCGGGATCGACGCCGTCCTCCCGGCGGAACACCTCCATCAGGTGAGCGCGGGGCACGCCCAGATGATCGAGGTAGAGGCGCGCCTCCTCCTGTCCCAGGTTGAAGGGGAGCCGCCACGGGTAGCGCTGTGTGGCGAGGAGCTCGTACGCCTTGTCGTAGACGACCTGCTTCGACGGCGGGGGCGGCTGGGGCTGGGCGGCGAGCTCGGGAGCCGTACCCACCGTCGCGATGTGATCGGGGAAGCCGACCTTGGGCGAGAGCGAGCTGTTCGCGACGGCGTACTCCAGGATCTCGTTCACCAGGTCCACGTACGGAACGGTCGTGTTCGCGTTCTCGCACGTGAGCTCCAGGCTGGCGATGTCCAGACGCCGCTCGAGGAGCACGTCGCGGGCCGACTTGTGGGCGCTCGGGATCGTGGTGTCCTGCTGCTCGAAGAGGTTGTATCTCGTCTTCGATCCAGCGGCGGGCACGCTGGCGGCCTGGCGCTCGAGGAACTGCAACAGGTCCACGAGGTAGGCGGCCGGGCTGTAGACCGACCGGCAGTGTCCGCAGGCGCAGAAATCCAGCGAGCCGAAGAGCGTCGGCCAGTCGGGCAAGCCCGTCGCGGCCTCGCCCGTGAGCGGTTCAACCTGCGACAGCACGTACATCGTCGTAGCGTTAAACGAGGCATGCTGGCGCGCCGCGAGCGCGTGAGAGCCAGCGAGGACGCGATCTGCAGCCTGGTAGATCGCGGCCGCGCGATCCGACCCGATCTCGGTCGAGACGAGCCTGGAGAAGCGGGCGCGACCCATGCGGACGATGCTCTGCGCGGAGTCGAGCCCGTAGCTCATCAGCGTTTTGATCTCGGAGGCGGAGGATGTGAGCTTGTGCAGCCGCTCCATGCCCGCGAGCTGGGCCATCGTCACGGCAGGCTGCGCCGCGAAGGAGAGGGCGCTCGGGTCGCGGCTCAGGTGCTCCCGGAGCCGGCGATGCCCAAAATCGAACTGCGCCTCGTCGAGGAAACGGACTGCGTCGCCGAGCGCTGGAGCGGCTGTGCGGAGGCGGCCGGCGAGGGCGGCTCCGGGAAAGGCTTTGGGTGTAGATCCTTGGCGACGACAAAAGTCCGTGCGCTTTCATGGTGTTGCGCCGAAGGCGCGGTCCCTGGGACCGCGCCCCTATCACATCGACGCAGACGCCCGTCGACGTAGCCGGTGGACTTGGCCCCCCTGCGACGTTGATGCCGTGCACTTATCCGCCGGCCCAAGCGCGAAGCCGCAGCCCAGGTTCGGCCGCGAGAGGTGAAAGAATCCGGGCGCGGGCGAGGCCACATTCGACGGATTGACGATCGTATACTTCGCCACAGGTGATAATTCCGGGCGCGAAAATGCAACGCGTTGAAATTCCACGAATCTGACGTATCCATGGCCTCTGCAAGAGGCCGGTCCCGACAGGCAGGTTGGACCGGCAGGAGGACTTGGTCGTGAGCGCCGCGTACGCCGTTGCAGCAGGTCAGGACCCTTTCGAGAGCGCCCGGGAGCAGGCAGAAGCCATGGAGAAGCATCTTCGGTCATCCGAGTCGATGGAGAGCACGCATGCCGAGCTGGAGGGGTTCGTCGTCGACGAGGGGCGCGAGTACCAGCGGCGGCTCCTCCAGGCCCACCTCGAGCTTCGGGCCGAGCGCGAAAGGCCCGTGGAGGTCAAGGGCGCGGACGGCGTTCAGCGCAAGCATCGACGTCTCAGCAGCAGAGCGCTCATGTCGGTCGTCGGAGAGGTCGATGTGCCACGCGCGGCCTATCAGGCGCCGGGCGTCCCCGGTCTTCATCCGATGGATGCGGCGCTGAGCCTCCCGGACGAGCTCTACTCGCACAGCGTCCGTCGCTACGTCGCCGAGAGCGCCGCCCGCAGCTCGTTCGATGAGGTCGTTGAGGGATTGAGAAAATCGACCGGCGCCGCGGTGCCGAAGCGCCAGGTGGAGGAGCTCGCGGAGCGCGCCGCGCAGGACTTCGATGCGTTCTACTCCACCCGCGCCGTCGAAGTCGAGGACACTCAGGCGCTGCTGGTACTCAGCTTCGACGGCAAGGGGATCGCGATGCGGCGCGAAGACCTCCGACCTGCGACGCGGAAGGCTGCGGAAGCGGGGAAACACAAGCTCACGAAGCGCCTCGCCAAGGGCGAGAAGCGCAACCGGAAGCGAATGGCCGAGGTCGCCACCCTCTACACGATAGACCCCTGGGTCCGCACGCCTGACGACATCGTGAACGACTTGCGCCCTGTGCATGACGTCGCCGCGCAACGGCCGCGGCCGGTGAACAAACGGGTCTGGGCGAGCGTGGAGAAGTCATCGCGAGAGGTGATCTCGGCGGCGTTTGCTGAAGGCCTGCGTCGCGATCCGGAACGCCTTCGGCGGTGGGTGGTGCTGGTCGACGGCAACAAGGACCAGATCACCCTGGTCAAGCGCGCCGCGAAGAAGGCATGCGTCGAGATCACAATAGTCCTCGATATCATCCACGTGCTTGAATATCTCTGGAAGGCCGCGCACTGCTTCTTCGCCGACGGGACCAAGGAGGTCGAGCAGTGGGTGACGTGCCGGCTGCACGAGCTGCTCGCGGGGCGCACGGCCGGAGCCATTGCCAGCACCATCCGGCGCCATGCCAGCAGCCGCGTGGTGGACATGGGGACAGCGGTGACGCTCGATACCTGCATCGGCTACCTCGTGAAGCATCGGACGCTCTTGCACTACGATCGCGCGCTCGCAGCGGGGCTGCCCATCGCCACGGGGGTGATCGAGGGCGCATGCCGCCATCTCGTCAAGGATCGCATGGACCGCACCGGGGCTCGCTGGTCGCTCCAAGGCGCAGAGGCGGTGCTGCGCCTCCGCTCGCTGCGCTCGAGCGGCGACTTCGAAGCCTACTGGGCGTTCCACCTGCAGCAGGAGCATGACCGAACGCACCGTGCACGTTATGCAGGAGGCGATGTCCCCTCACCGCTGCCGCCGCCTCGACCCAAACTGCGCCGGGTGAAATGAGCAAAACGCCCTCGTTCCAGAAGAGCCGCACCCAAAGTCATCGGCCGGAAACTAGCCCTGTAGAGGCGCTCCAGGAAGAGCACGCAAGCCTCGCCGTCGGCGAGCTGCCCGCAACCCCTGCTCACCGCTTTCGGCGCGATAAAGCTGACTCGACCAGCGCCTGCCAACGCGGCCTGAGCGTCGTTCGTCGGCTACGCCATCGAGGTCGTGTACGAGGGTCATCAGGCGACCGAGGCGGCCGGAACGTTCCGCCCCGTTTACCGGCCGTCGCGAGGTCAGACGGATGTGCTACGCGCCCTCTGTTAGTCCTCCAGCGCTGGCGCCATACGTAGCTCGCTCAGCAACTGGCGGGCGCCGGCTGGGTCCGGCCACGCGTCCGCCTCGAGCAGCCGTTGACACGCCCCGGCCATGCGGCGCCGCAGCTCTCGGTGCATCCGCCGGTCGCGGAGCGCTCGCGCAACCAGGACCCGAGCTCTTCGCTTGAGCGCTGGCGCTCTGCTTCGTGCAGCCGCGACGAGCAGCGCCGGCATGGCGCGGCATGCATCCTCGAAGTCCCCGGCCTTCACGGACGTGGCCACGGCGTCCACGAGCGCCTCGACGAAGTGCCGGTCCGCACGTGCACCACTCTCCCCGAGTGAGGCTGAATTGAAGACGATAAGCGATAGCTGCTGGCTCTCCAGGGTATCGACGTGTTCCCCGAGCCATCGCAGCGCTGCCAGGAAGACCGCGCGAACATCTTCCTCCTTCTCGAGCAGGCTGTTGCCGACCAGCTCATTCAACACCGCGTAGGCGTGGTCGGCGTCCGCGTGGTGACCTACCCACTCGACCGCTTTCTGGACCACCCTTCTCGCGAGTCCGCGTTGCAGCTTCCTGTGTTGCAGAAGCGCCGTCAGGGTCCACCATGATTCTTCCCGGTGCGCGTGCTCGCCGAGCCATTGTTTTACGCTCGTGCCCGCCGCGTCGAGCGTTGTCCTTGCGACGTCTTTTCTGCTGTAGAGGAGCGCTATGACCGGACCCGCAATGTGCGTGCTGGCGTGGTCTCGCAGCCATTCTACCGCCTCGCGCGGCCCGCGCCCATCGATGCTGTGTGCGAGCTCTGGTCGCCCTTGAGCGGCGAACATCAGGCCTGCCAGCGCATATCCGGAGGATTCCGAGAGCTCGTGCGTATCGAGCCATTCGGCTGCTCTGGATACCAGCTGAACGACGGTCGATGTGTCTGCCTCGGGTCTGTCCAGTAGGGCGGAAATCAGCAGTGCGGCCGATTCCTCGTGTGGGTGAGCGGAGAGCCACGACAGACCTGTGGAGACCACGAAGCTCGCGGTGCGCGGGTTCAGGTCGCGACGCGCGGACAACCTCAGCAGCAGCTCGAAAGCACCTGGCTTGTCGCCGTGTGCTTCCAGCCAGGAGATGGCGGTCTGGATATCCTCTGGGATGGCCGGTTCTGCTGGCGGCGGAATGAGGTTCGTTATCAGCGACGATGCCAGCGGATGCCTTGAGTGCCATTGCAGCCATTTCCTCGCGGCTGCGGCGATCGAAACGCCAGGTTTGTTTGTTGAGCGAGATGTGGCGAGTAGAACGTTGATGATGTTGAATGCCTCAAACCGGAGGTTGTGCTGCTCGAGCCAGTTCATCGCCAGCGTCTCGGCGCGAGCCTGGCACTCCGGCGCCAGGTCCTCGCGCGCGAGGAGCGGCGCGATGACGGCGACAGCCCCCAACGTATCGCCGTGCTGTTCCAGCCAGAGCTGCGCTCCCTCGACGAGTCGCGCCATGAGGCCCGGATCGAGATCCGTGCGCACGAGCAGCAGGCGGTAGGCCTGGATTGCGGTGGGGTCCGACGCGTGGCCGTCGAGCCACCGCGTCATCAGCGCCGACGCGCGCCGAAGGAGCGGTGTCTCGATGCCGATGCGGTGGATGATGCTCCCCAGCACTGCGCCGTCCACATTTCGTACAGCGCTGGATTCCGCCTGCGCGATGGCGTTGACCGCGAGCCGGCGCGCGTCTGTGACGTCGACGTGTGGACAGGCGATGCTGGTTGCGAGCACCCACCAGTTCAGCTCGCCGCCGACGTTCTTCTCGAGCCAGTCCAACGCCAGCTCGGCCACCCTGGGTGCGACATCGTCGGGCAGCGTGCCGCGGTCCAGCAGAATACCGAGGAGGAGGCCGGAGAGTGACAGGTCCGGACCCTTCTGCAGGATACTGCAGGCTTCACGGTCGATCGCACCGGCGTGCTCCGCGTCGAGATCGCCGCGCCGGGGGACCAGGTAGAGGAGGATTGTTGCCTGTGGATACCTGTCGTGGGCCGCGGCCCAGCCGAGCGCGATCTTCGCCGCCTGGACGAACCTGTCCGGATCGAGCGCGCTCGTCGTGAGCAGCCCGTGCAGGATGAACGAGACGTGGAACGAACGTCTGCGCCGCTTGAACCATGCCCACGCGGCGTCGAGCACGGCGGGAAGCTGCTCCGGGATCGACTCTCCTCTCAGGAGAAGGCTGCCGAGCACGAGCCCGCTTTCCGCGGTGTCAGCGTGGATGTCGAGCCAGCGGAGCGCGGCATCGACGGCCAGGTGCCAGCGGGCGGATTCTTCGTCGCAGGCCAGCAAGAGCCCGTGGAGGACGTAGCCAGCGGTCCGCGCGTCGCGATGCCGCTCGAGCCACTCCCAGGAAGCGCCCTCGAGCCGCTGGCTCAGCGCAGAGCTGGTGTCCTCTCGCCGGAGCAGCATGCCGAGCGGGAGCCCAGTCTCTTCGACCTCCGGGTGCTCGACCCACCAGCGGAGCGTCTCCGGTCCAAGGCGCTCGATGAGCGCAGGCGGCACCTCCGTGCGCTCGAGGATCCCTCCAAGCACGAGCGCTGCGGAGGGTCTCTGCCGGTACCGCTCATACCAGGACCAGGCCAGCTCGAATAGCCGAGAGGCAATGGCGGACCCGAGGTCCGGCCGGTCGAGGAGCATGAGGAGGATGCTGGCGGCGTGCTCGTCCTCGTGATGCTGCTCGATCCATGCGATGGCGGCCTCCAGCGCGCGCGCGGCGTACGGCTCGGGCAGGTTCTTTCGAACGCAGAGGGCGTAGAGCGGTGGCCAGGCGTCGCTCGACGCCCCATGCTGGTCGAGCCACGGGGCGACGATCTGATCCCAGCACGCGATCGTCGTCTGCTTCCATGGCGATCCACGGAGCATGGCCCACAGCGCCGCGGAGGACTTTGGCGCCGGCGCGCCGGCGAGCATCCTACCCAGCGCAGGGGACGCCTTCCTGAGCCACGCCCGCGCGCACCGCTCCAGCGCCTTCACGAACGGGCCCCCCGCGGTGATGACGCGCCGGAGCGCGGTCGCGAACCGCGCGAGCACGGCAGGCGACCTCGCGCACGGCCGGAGCAACCGCCGAAGAGCATACATGCGCACGGCGTCGCTCGTGGTGCGCAGCGCCTGTTCGAGCAGTTGATCGGTGACCACGTCGTGCGCGACCGTCAGCTTGCCTTCCGCGTTCCGCAGCCAGCCGAGCTCGATGAGGTTCTGGACGATTCGCTCCGCCTGGTCCGCCGCCTTGGCCTTGTTCTCCTCGGCGATGACGCAGGTGATCACCGCGTGGACGTGCTTCGGGCGCGCTGGGCAGAACGCCAGCGCTGCTGCGGCGCCGAGGACGTGGGACGTCGCCTCCTCGTCCCAGCGCGAGGAACCGGTGTCGGCGACGAGCTCGTCCTCCGCGAGGCGGCGCTCGAGCCAGTGGCGGAGCTCGCCGGGCCGGACCGTGGTGTCCTGCGCACGGGTGAGCTTCCTCGTGGCCGCGAGCCGCTCGATCTCCTTGAGCACGAGCAGCGCGATCATCGGCTGATCGCCGGTGAGCTTGCGAACCTTCTCCTCCCCCAGCATGCGGACAGCCTGGGGGGCGATCTGCTGCTCCATGGTGCCTGCGAGGCGCTGCGCCTGCTCCGTCTCAAGGGCGAGACGCACAACGGCGAAAAAGTCGGGGTTCCTGCTGCGCCGCGCGTCGCGCGGAGTACGCGCAGAGGCGAGGATCGCCACCTTGAGCCCGCGCTGGCGCGCCGCGGGCAGGAGACGCTGTCGAATCGATACGACGTCGAGGGCGAGCTGATCGAAGTAGTCGCAGAGGACTAGGGTGTCCCGTCGCCCGTCCACGACCTCCTGGATCAGGTCCGAGGAACTCAGCGGCGGGTCGCCCGAGAGGACGTGGAGCACCCTCCACCCTTGGGCATCGGCGCGCTGGCCCACCTCGAGGAGCGTCCGGGTCTTGCCGACGCCGCCCGCGCCGACGATTAGCACGCCGCGATCCTCGCCGGCGCGCTCGAGAACGTGGGCCAGCAGGCGGTCAGGATGGGTCTGGCTCTCCCGGCCTGGAGCGATGAACGGCAAATCCACTAGGTAACGGCTCACGCCCCTGAGGGAGGCGAGCTGCTCCGCTTGCGAGCGCAACGACAGCCGGCCGAGGCCAAGCCAGCGATCGGCGAGGCGCGGGTTCCGGTCGAGGAACGGGCGCAGGTCGGCCCAGTCGGCAATGACCGGGTGCTCGATCGTGGTCCTGCCATCCCGGCGCAAGCGCTGGAAGAACTGCTCGACATCTTGCTGGAGCCGGTTGCGGGCTTCCTGGTTCGGCAGAACCGCGCTCGTGAGATAGAGGTACGTGCGCGCGGTCGCCCAGGGGCGGTACGGGCCGGGCCACCCCGCCGCGGACTGCTTCGCGAGCTTCTCCTCCACCTTCTTCCATGCCGCGCGCACGTTCTCCAAGGCGCGTCCACGGGCGTCGTCGTTGTCCTTGCACTCGACGATCACCGGCCCGGCCAGGTCTCGCGAAACGAAGGGCAGGCGCACGTCGTTCTCGAGGAGCACATCGATGCCGCCGTCCCGTCCCTCGGTGGGCATGACGCGGACGCCGGCCCCGAGCTCCTCGCGGAGCGCGTCCCCCACGAGCTGCTGGAACGCGTCCTCACGCCGAGCGAATACGGTCGCGCGCGGACCGGCCCAGGCGTCGTGACTGAAGTTGAACCGCTCGGGGAAGGGGAGCATCCGCGGGCGGCTTCGTGCAACGGGGAACGGGGAACGGGCTCGGCCTAGACGCCCGATGCGCCGGGACGGGTAAAAGCGGAGCATGATGTCGTCACGAGATCCGCTCGGCGGACGAGGCTCGCATGACGGCCATCCTACCGCAAGAGAGGGCGGCAGGTGTCCAGTCCCGAGTGGCAGGGCGCGACGACGCGGGGCTGCATCTGGAGCGGATCGAAGCCGTGGAGCACCGCGGTGCCGTGCGGACCGGCGTAGCGACAGTCATCCTAGAGCGGGAGGCCGTAGGCGAAAAGAAGGTGAGAGCGCCGGCGAGGTTGTCGCCGGCCCCGTAAGTTGCCGAGGACCCTCTCGGACGCGTGCGGCGCATCTACCAGCGCGCAGTGGCTGCGGTCGTACGCATCGAGCGGAGCGTTCTCGCGTGGTCGTCGACGCTACCGATGAGCACGTCGGGCGCCACCGCGACAGGCCAGAGCGCCGCGTCTTCGCGGGGCGCCGAAGAAGCTCGCCGCGAAGATGGCGCCCCTCCGCCGTGCTGATCATCCTCCAGCACGAGCTGGCGGCCGAGACGGCGCAGTCGCCATCTGCCAGCTCGAAAAGATCCACCAGCGGGCGCGCTCCTTGAGGACATCGGGCCAATCCTTCTTCTCGATCTCGGCGAGCACACCCTCGGGTGGCACCATCGCCCTGGAGTAACCCTGGCTGAATTGGCTGTACTCGTCCCACTGCTGGGGGGTGGGTTTCTTCGATACGGGCGACGTCGGGCTAGGTGCAGGAGCAACGGTAGTGCTTGGCAGAGCCGTGGTTCTCGCCTGGGTGATCACCTCCGGCGCTCGTCCTGCGCTATGGTTCGGCGAAGCAACGCCCCACGCGCGCAAGTGCTCGGCATGGGTGAACGTGCCGTCAAGCAGCGGCCGGCACTGCTGCGCCAGATTGTTGGCGCCACTCCAGATCCTATCGACGTCGCGTGGCACGGGCTGCCCGCGGTACATCTCGGCGAGCCTTTCGCAGCCCTCATCCATCACCACGAGGCAGTCCCTTACGATCCCGCGCATCTCTTCAAAGGCAGATTTGTTGAGCGGCGCGGTGATCGGCAGCTGGAGGGAACTGCTCGCGGTCGGCGCGTTCTGAGCTGGGCTCGGCGAATGCTTCAATTTCTCGCCTAAGGATGCGAACGCTGCGCGCGTGCCCTCCCTCACCTCTTCGACGAAGGCTGCCTCTGCGGCGCGAAAGAGCGCCGGGGATACGCCATGCTCCTCAAGGCAGTGGAAAAGCGTGTCCCGCCCCGCACCCAGGGCCTGGCCGTGCTCGGTGTACCGCTCGATCGCATCGCAGATCCCGGCGCTCGACGGATTGTCGGCACGCATCGTCGCGTGCTGGTTGCACGCGAGCTCGATCGCCGGCTCGATCTTGGACAGGTATCTGTTTGCGAGATCGAACACCTCGAAAACGCGCAGCACGTCCCCGTGCTCTCGGGCGAGCGCACTGTTCGGGGGCAAAATGGGTTGTAGCTCCTTCACGAAGTTCGGGAAGGTGACCGGCCGTCGAGGAGTGCCCCGGCGCTGCCTGTGATGCGGACGAGAGAGCCGCGCCATCGCCCTCGCCATGTCCGCGAGGGGCTCGACGAGCGCCTCGCCCTCGCGAAGCTCCTCGAGCCCCAGCCCGGGGATCTTCAGTGCATCGTCGGCGATCAGGATCTTCTGAAGCTCGATCACGGCCGCGACGGCGCCGGTGATGTCCGCACGCGGTCGATGCTGCTGCGGTACCGCGGCCCGGCGATGCGTCGCGAGGGCTGCGTCGAGAGCCTCCAGCAACGCGCTGGTACGGACGATCAGCTCCGGAGAGAGGCTGCCGGGCGGCGTGTTGCGCAGGGCGCGTTCGACGAGCGCGATCTGCTCCAGAGTGTCTTCGACGGCGACGTTCGATCGCGCGTGGTCGACGCCTTGCCGTGTCTGCTCCGGCCCTTCGTGCACGTCCTCGTCGACGCCTCGCCTCGCCTCGCGTAGCAGCGCGGAGGCACGAGCTCCTTGCCTCACCTGTGCGACGACTCGACGACGGGTCTGCTCGTCGAGCTGGAGAAGGCGGGCAACGTCGGCGCGCGAGACGCGCGCCCCACGCGCGAGCACCTCGTCCTTGATGTCCGCGCCGACGGCGTCGGCGAGCGCGTCGAGCTGCTTGGCGAAGCGACCGTCCCTGCGGATCGTCTTCTCGTCGACCTTGTACTGCGCCGCGAGCTGCTGCGCGGTCGTCGACTTCTGGGCACTCTGGCCAGAAGTCACGTCGCTGCGGGAACCCTGGTGCTTCATGCCGTTGTACAACTTCCCCCGCAGAAAGGCGTACGCCTCAGGCGTGAGGTTTCGCCGCCCGAGCTGGTGCTCCGCGACCCACCGGATCGCTGCATCGCGGTCCGCGAGCTTGATGAACTTGATCGTGTACGGCACCCCGTGGCGGCGGCAGATGTGGCAGCGGTTGTGCCCATCGAGCAGGATCTTCCTGCGCCCGTCATCCCAAACGGTGAGCGGCTCGCGGCAGCCCTCGGCCAGGATGCTGCGCTCGAGCTGCGCGAGCTCTTCAGGCGAGAGGCTCGGGATCAGCGCGGCGATCTCCTTGTCGACGACGAACTCGGCGCGCTGGCGGCGCTGCGCGCCGCGAGGAACCCGCTTCGCCATCCCGTGAGGACTTCGAGCTGCCTTCTTCACAGAGAGCTCCTTCTGCAGCCGAGGTTCAAGCGCTGCGAGGTGCACGTCGCCGTCAGAACCTCGGCCGCCGCGCCGTGTGTCATCCGATGCGCCATAGGGATGGCGCCCGCCCGCTTGCTGCTGGTGCTGCTGTTCCTCGTGGCGGCGCCGCCGGTGCCCGTGCTGCTCCTCAGCGGCAGACTCGTCGGGCACGTGTGGAGGCGGCAGCTCCGTCCCGACGGGCACGCGCCGCCGCGGCCGTTCTTGCGGGACCGCAGCGTCTGAGGGCGTGGCTGCGAGGCGACGTCTCTCCACCGCGATCGGCACGTCGTTCCAGGTCCGCCCGTCCAGCTCGCGGCCAGCGTTCTTCTTACCGACGCGCTCCATCACCACCTCCGCCTCGCCCTCGACGTCCGGCAACACGATGCGCCGGGCCTTCGGGTCGCTCGACGTTGCCGGTCGGATGTCGCCCCACTGCTTGAAGAAGAAGGAGACCCCCGCCGTCGCGCACTGATCGCGCAGGCTCCGCGCCCACACAGGACGCATCGGTCGCGCACCGTGCCCGCTCTCGCCGCCGACGATCACCCAGTCAATCTCGCCCATCCACGGGCTCAGGTCGATCGGGCCGAGGAGGGGCTCGCACGACAAGAAGCGGATCACCGCCGAGTGTTGGAGCAGCGCCGGGATCCTCTTCGCCGCCCAATCGGCGTTCTCCACGGTCGTGCCGAGCCAAACGTTCGAGGGCCAGTTGGATCCCCACGGGACCATGGCGCCCACGTTCTCCGGCCTCTTGGTGAGCAACAACCAGTCGAGCCACGGCGTCGCCTCGATAAGCTTCCACTGGCGGGCACGCCACGGATCGAGATCGGCGCGGTCCTCGAACACGTCCGCCATCGACGCGCAGAAGACGCGCCTGCGCTGCCCCTCGCGTGCCGCCTTCTCGTTCCAGGCGAGCGGCTCGTCCCAGTGCGCGTCGCCGAAGAAACGCCGCTCGGCGTGCTGGCCCCAGATTGGGAGCCGGAGCCGCTTCGACCACGTCTCGGCGTAACAATGGGCACAGGCCGGTGAGATCTTCGTGCAGCCCCACCAGGGGTTGAACGTGTGGTCGGTCCACTCGATCGCCGAGTCCTTGCTCATGACGCACGCCGGGCAGTCGAGGTCCATCCCTCGCTGCGCCGCCTCGATCCGCCGTGGAGAACCTGCTGCGATGGCGCTCCGGGCCGCGCCGGGGCACGAGGCGCCCCACCGAGCCGTCCCGCTTGGCCGCCATCAGGCGCCTGCGAGGGCCTCCGGCGAACGCGCGCCCGCGTGGGAGTGGATGAGTTCGCCCGGTGGGTTGCTCCCCAGCCCCCCGGCCCGAAGACGGACGTGCCCGGCCCTGCGGCGACAGGACGGTCAAGGAGCCTCACGCGACGACCCCCAGGGGCGCCGGAAGCCGCACAACCCGCAGGCTGGCCGCGCGATCCGGCGCGTGCCCTACCGGGCGTACCCCGCTCGGGGTTCGAACACGCGCAGCCTTCCAACGCCGAGTCCGTCAGTAGATATGGATTTGTGATCCGTCTCACGTATTCAGCGGATGTCGAGCTGCCAGCGCGTGCCAAATCTTTGCCAAATCTCGCGTCTACTCCCGTCCCCTGCTGTCTCGTCCTGTCCACCATTAATTCCTCGAAATAATTAGAAAATTGGCTCAATCCCGCAGCGGCGCGGATCGCCTCGAAGCGGTTTCCTAAACCGAAGGTCGCAAGTTCAATTCTTGCCGGGGGTGCTCGAAATCCCGAGGGATTTTGGCTCCGCACCAGATGGCCGAGCAGGCTGCGGGCAGGTGGCTCCGCGGCCTCGAGCGCCTTGTGCGTGTCGCGGACCGCAGCGAGCAGCGCCGACTCGCCGAGGTGCGCGAGGTGACGGTCAGCGCGGGTAGCACGAGCTTCGTGGACTGCCGGAAGGACCACGAACGGACGCGCCAGCCGGCCGCGAGCGAGGATGCGCGCGGGCGTTGTTGGGGAGATCCGTGCCTGCGCGGCTGGCGGGACCCGAGGCGCAGCTCGGGGACGGGGCTGGCCGCACCGGGACGGCGCTGCCGTGGTGTTGGAATATTTTAATTGAGCGGGTGTCGAGAGGCTCCGGTTTGAGTTTCAACTCTGGCCGGCGGTTCTCGAGAGGCTCCGGTTTGAGTTTCAACTCTGGCGGGTGGCTCTCGACAGGCTCCGGTTTGAGTTTCAACTCTGGCCGGCGGCTCTCGACAGGCTCCGGGTTGAGTTTCAACTCTGGCCGGCGGCTCTCGACAGGCTCCGGGTTGAGTTTCAACTCTGGCCGGCGGTAGCGCGCGACCTCACCAGCTGATCCAGCGCGCTGCCAGTCAGGCGTCAGCACTTCCGGCCCGAGGAGGCGAACAGCAGGTCGGTCACCACGCCCCGTGGTGGCCGGCTCGGCGTCTGGAGCCGAACCGTCGCCATGCGTCCCTGTGCCGTCTGCTCGACCACGGCGAGCACCTGATAGCCCCGCGCCTGCAACTCGCGTGAGAGCACCTCCGCGTCGTTGTCGTCGGTGACCACCACGGCGAGATCAACATCCCTCGTGAACCGCGGTTCCGCCCGTACGGATACTCAAGGCCTCCCACGAGGGCGAGTCGCCTGTTGAGCCCCTCCAGGTCCGCGACTACGCGGCCGAGGGCGTCCTGAAGCGCGCTCACGGGGCGCGTCGCGGCCAGGGGACAGGCCGCCCCTCTGCATCGCCAAACTCGGCGCCGGGACGCTCCAGGGCACGGGCGCCGCGTCGCCGCCTCTCGTCACCTCGCCATCCTCGCTGCCTCCTCGGCCACCGCCTTGCGGAGCGGCGCGGTGTCGGGCGCGAAGCGAATCCTCGCGCCCCCGGGGATCAGCTCCACCTTTGTTACTGGGCACGCCAGACAACAAAAAGCCCTACACGGACAGTCATGGCCGCCATCGCCGCCCTCGGGTCGAGCATGCAGACTTGCCATCTCCTGGGCCCGCCGGTGGATCTCCACCACGCGCTCGCTCAAGGCCGCTCCCGGGAGCAGCTCCGCGTCTCGGCGCAGGGTGAACTCGAGCGCAGCGCCGTCAGACGTCTCCACATAGGTCACCTGTGTGCCCGCGACACGCAGCGGAGATACCTCGTCGAGCCTTCGTTCTATTCTCGCGCGATCCACCTCCGCCCGCTCCGGCGTCGCGGGATCCGCCGTCCGGCCGCCTTGGCACCCGACGAGGACCACGGCGGCCAGGCAGCCGAGCCACGCGAGCGCCTGTCCCTGTGTGACCCGTCGATTCATGATCTCATCCTCCGTGACGCGCTGCCGCGTGGTGCCCGTTGCCCCTGGAGCTCAGGCGGAAGAGCCGCCCGGGGGAGGCGCTCTGCTCAAGCAAACTCGGAGCCGGCCGGGACCGTCTGCGAGGTGCGCAGGTAGTTCAGCGGCGAGTGATCGCCCCAGGAGTATCGCGTGGGCAACCACTGGAGGAGCGGCAGCCCCGACAGCTGCGTCTGAACCCACGCCAGAACACCGACTATCGTGCTGCCCAGAAACGTGCGCACCTGGCTCGCAGACGTGCTCCGGTACACCCAGCCCCCTTCATCCGACTCGAATTCCCTGCCGAAGTGCACGAACTTCCCCGTCGTGCGCGGCGGCAGGCACGGCACGATGTCCTTGCCATAGACGTGCCGAAAGAGCTTCTTTCCGAATTCTTCGTCGAATCGCGCGGCGAAGTCGCTGAAGCCGACCATCGGTTGCCCGTACGTGTAGATGCCGCGCACCTTTTGCCTGATAGCGTCCAGCTCGGGATCGATGTGGATGAGCGCCGCGGCGACGACGGCGAGCGCGCCGCCGAGGCTGTGACCGGTGATGTAGAGCGCGTCCAACCCGCTCCGCTCTTCCTGTGAGGACCGCGGGCCGACGCCGCGCAGCGCCTCCGGCCCCTCCCCGCCGGGGGCGCCAGGCTGGCCGGCCTCGCCGCAAGCGTGAGGCGCCCCGCGGCAGTCCTGCACCTTCGCTCTTTCTTGCATGGCAGCCTCGCAGATCGAGTCGCCGTTCAAGGCGGATTGCAGAAGCGACCGGATCGTCGGCCACAGGAGCAGGGCGGCGCGGTAAAAGCCGCCGTGGACGCGTCCCGCGCTGAGGAACGTGTCCGGTCTGGCGCTCACGTCCGTCAACCAGTTGACGGTATTCTGCAGCCCGGTCCCGCGGAACGTGAGGATCGCGATTTTCCTGCTGGCGCTCTGGACCAGGTACGCCGTCGTATCCACGAAGAGCGCAGGGTTGGTGTTGGTGAGGCCGACGGTCTCGTTGTACGTCGCGATCCCGCGGCGGTGCATCAGCCTGGCGAAGGTGTCGATGTCGGAGTACGACCACGACGACGCGATACCGAGGAAATTGGCGATGTTGCGGTCGTGTATTCCCTCCCGCACATTCAGCATATATTCGGAGACGGCGCCTTCGGCGGAGGACGAGGCGCCCTCGAGGCGCTGGGATCTCTGGGAGAACTCAGCCTCGTGCGCGCTCCGCTGTGGCCTCGCAATACGGACACCCTGGATGATCATGCTCCACCTCGGCTCTCACGGTTCACTTAGCACCCGCGATGCCGCGGCTGTCGTGCAGCAGCGGAGCAGCGGCTGTGCCGGGCGCTCCAGCCGGGCGTGGTTCGCCAGGGGGGCCCGGTCGCTTCGCGCCTGACGGCCGCTCGTCCACGTGGCCGCGCCGCGGCTGCCGACGCTCGCCGCGCTGCGCGTCCGCCGCCCGCAGCCGCTGGCCGCCCCGTGGACAGGGCCCCGGAGCAGGACCTGCGCGCGGTGACGCGGTGACGAAGGCGGCGGCCGCGCTCTCCGACCTGGAGCTCGGCGAGATCCTTGACACCCACCGCCCGGCGACGCACCGTCCGTGGCTCGCGGAGATCGGAGCGAAGCTCGTGCTCACACGGCCAGGATCACAGCGAGTCGCATCGGGAGACGGTATCCTCGGCGCCATCGGCGATACGCCGCTCGTGCAGCTCAAGCGGCTGTTCCCCGGCGCGTCGCGCGAGATCTTCGCCAAGCTGGAGTACGTCAATCCCTCCGGCAGCATGAAGGACCGCTCCGCCCTCCGGATGCTGCAGGACGCCCTCGACGCGCGCCTGATCGATGAACACTCGGTGATCGTCGAGTCGAGCAGCGGCAACATGGGTATCGCGCTGGCGCAGGCGTGCGCGTATTTCGGGCTGCGCTTCATCTGCGTGGTCGACCCGAAGGTGACCAGGCACAACCTCGCCATCCTGCGCGCCTACGGCGCCGAGGTCGAGATGGTGGAGGAGCCGGATCCCGAGACAGGCGAGCTCTTGCCGGCCCGCAAGCGCCGCGTCGCCGAGCTGTCGCGCCGCGTCCCGGGCGCCCACTGGCTGAACCAGTATGCGAATCCGGGAAATGTGATGTCGCACTGCGACGGCACGATGCGCGAGATCGCCGAGGCGCTGGGCGGCGAGGTCGACTTCGTCCTCTGCCCGACGAGCACCTGCGGCACCATCGCCGGCTGCCGCCGCTACATCGTCGAGCACGAGCTCAAGACAAGGCTCGTGGCCGTCGACGCCGTGGGGAGCGCGCTCTTCGGGGCGCGACGAGCGCCGCGCCGCCTGCCGGGGCTCGGCAGCTCCGAGCGTGGGTCCCTGTTCGACCCGGCCTGGGCCGACGTGGTGGTCCACGTCAGCGACGCCGAGTGCGTCGCGGGGTGCCGCCGGCTGCTGGCCCGCGAGGCGATCCTGGCCGGCGGCTCGTCGGGCGGCGGGGTCGCGGCGCTGGCAAAGCTGCGCGAGCGGATCCCGCCGGAAGCGCGCTGCGTGCTCATCCTCCCCGACCGGGGCGACCGGTACCTCGATACGATCTACGCCGACGACTGGGTCCGGCGCGAGCTCGGATCCGTACCGGACCTCGCCTCATGACCGCTCCGCACCCTCCGCGCTCCGGCGACCTTCGCCTGCTCTCGGCCGCCGACGTCGGCGGCCTCCTGGCCGACAGCGAGCCGCAGGTGCTCGAGGCCGTGAAGCGCGCGTACCTGGCCCACTCGGCCGGCGAGACCACCGTCCCCCACTCGCTCTTTCTGCCGCTGCCCGGCGATCCGCGCAATCGCATCATCGCGCTGCCGGCGTTCGTCGGGGGCGGGGTCGAGGCCGCCGGCCTCAAATGGATCGCGTCGGTCCCGGCCAACCTCGAGGCGGGGCGGCCGCGCGCGTCCGCGGTGCTCCTGCTCAACGAGGTGGCGACCGGGCGCCTGCGGGCGGTGATCGAGTCGTCGACGATCAGCGCGTGGCGGACCGCGGCGAGCGCGGCGCTGGCCGCCGCGCACCTCGTACCCGCCGGCCGCGCGGCGCAGGTCGGTCTGGTGGGCTGCGGGCCCATCAACGCGGCGATCCTGCGCTTCCTCCGCAAGGCGCTGCCGATCGGCGGAGAGCTCCTCGTGCACGACCTCGACGCGGCGCGGGCGAGGGGCTTCGCGGCGAGCTTCCCGGCGGAGACCGAGGCGCTCGCCGTGCGCGCGGTCGACGGCATGAGGGAGGTGCTGGCCGGCAGCTCGCTCGTGTCGTTCGCGACCACCGCCGCGGCGCCGCACGTCGCCGATCTGTCGCCGTGCGCCCCCGGGACCACGATCCTCCACGTGTCGCTGCGCGACCTCGCGCCGGAGATCCTTCGCGACGCCGACAACGTGGTCGACGACATCGACCACGTGTGCCGCGCCAGCACGTCGCTGCACCTGTGCGAAGCGCTCGTCGGCCATCGCGGCTTCATCCGGTGCACGCTCGGGGACGTCCTGCGCGGCGCGCAGCCCGGCCGCCGATCCCCCGGCGGCGTGTCGATCTTCAGCCCGTTCGGGCTGGGGGCGCTCGACGTCGCGGTGGGGGCCCTCGTCCTCGAGCGCGCGGAGCGCGAGCGTCGCGGGCTGGTGGTAGAAGGGTTCCTCGGCGGATAGGATCCGGCCGCCGTCCGACGGCGGCGACGCGAGGAAGACGGATGACGCGCATGCAACTGGATGACCCGGCGCCGGTCCGCCGGAGGACCTCCACCGCGCAGGGCAGCTCCGCCGCGCGCCCGAGGCGGGAGGCGCGGCGTTGAGCGGGGCGCCGGTCTCGTCCGCGCAGCTCCGGCTGCTTGTCGACCACGATCTCGATCCGACGTCGGCCGTCTACAGGTATCCGTACGCGCTGTGGTGCAGCGGCCCCCTCGACGTCGGCGCGCTGGAGCGCGCGCTCGAGGGCCTGCTGGAGCGCCACGAGCCCCTGCGGACCACGTTCGCCGGTCCGATCGAGTCCGCGGTGCAGGTCGTGCAGGACGCGCCGAGGATCGCGCTGCAGGTCCACGAGCACGGCGACGCGCCGCCCGGCGCGCGCGACGAGATCGTGAGGAAGGTGGCGCGCGCGCTGGCCAGGCTCCCGATGGACCTGCGCTGGGATCTGCCGCTCCGCGTCGAGCTCGTGTTTTTCGCCCCCGATCTGCACGTGCTCGTGCTCGTGCTCCACCACGTCGCCGTCGACACGTGGTCGCTGGGCGGAGGCGGCCACCCGGGCCGGGGCGCGCTCGTGCGCGACCTGGCCGAGCTGTACGCCGCGCGCTCGGCCGGACGCGCCCCGCGCCTCGAGCCCCCGGCGCTCGCCTATCGCGCCCACGCCGCGTGGCAGCGCGAGCGCGCGGCCAGCCCGGCGGCGGACGCGGCCCTGCGCGAAGCGACGGCGCTGCTCGCCGGTCCGCCGCCCCTCGTCGATCTGAGCGGGGGCAGGCCGCGCGATCGGTCGCAGAGGTCGCCCGCGGACGCCGTCTGCCAGGTGCTGTCCGCGACGTCGGTCGCGGCGCTCCGGGCGCGGTGCCAGCGCGAAGGCGTGACGATGTTCATGGCCTTCCTCGCCGCGCTCGCCGTCGAGCTCGGGCGGGCGACGCGGCTCGATGACATCACCCTGCTGACGTCGTTCGCGGGCCGCGATCAGCGGGGCACCGAGGCGCTGGTCGGCAACTTCATCAACCTGCTCCCTGTCCGTCTCGACCTGTCCGGAGCCCCGAGCTTCCGCGCGCTCCTGGCCCGGGCGCGCGAGGTCGTCGGCGGCGCGCTGCGGCGGCGCGAGGTCCCCTACGAGCGGATCGTGGGGGCGCTCGACCTGCCGCGCCACGCAGGGCGCGCGGTGCTCTCGCCGATCCTGTTCGAGCTGCTGCCCGAGCTGATGCCCCACCCCGTCGACGCGGCGGGCGTCTCGATGCAGCTCCGCGAGCTGCCGCGCGTGGAGCTCGACGTCGATCTGAACCTGGTCGTCACGGTCGGCCCGCACGACATCACCCTCGTGGCGCACTGCGCGGCGGACGCGCTGGCAGGCGACGCGGCCTCGCGCCTGCTCGCGCGGGTGGCGTCGACGCTCGAGCGGGGCATGGAGGAGCCCGAGCGGCGCCCGGCGTCGTTCCCGCTGCCCCGCGCCGAGCAGGCGCTCATCGACGCGTGGGGGCAGGGCGCGCCGGCGGTGGCCTCGGAGCCGGGCCTGCTGCCGGAGCTCGCGCGGATCGCGCGGGAGGACGAGGCGCGGACGGCGATCGTCGCCGGCGACACGCGCGTGACCTACGGCGCGATGCTCGACGCGGCGTCCTCCGTCGCCGCGCGGCTGCGCGCGGCCGGCGCGACGCTCGAGACCCTCGTCGCGGTCCACGCGGCGCGGGGTCCGGGGTTCCTGGCCGCCGTGCTCGGCGCGTTCCTCGCGGGGGCAGCCTACGTCCCGCTCGACCCGAGGGATCCGCCGGATCGCCGCGCGCAGCTCCTCGCCGCCTCCGGAGCGCCGATCCTCGTGACGGACCGGGAGCTCTGCTTCGCGCCGCCCGCGGCGGTCGGGATCCTCGACGTGCGGGAGGCGCTCGAAGCGCCCGCCGGATCCCGGGCCGAGCCGGAGGCGCGACCGCCAGGGACGCTCGCGTACGTGATCTACACGTCGGGCTCCACGGGCGCGCCCAAAGGGGCCATGGTCGAGCACCGGGGGATGGTCAATCACCTCCGCGCCAAGGTCGTCGACCTGGGGCTCTCGGCCGAGGATCGCGTCGCGCAGACAGCGCCCATCGGCTTCGACATCTCGGTGTGGCAGCTCCTCGCGCCGCTCCTCGTCGGGGGTCGGGTCCACGTGTACGACGACGACACGGTGCGCGATCCGGAGCGGCTCTTCGCCGCGATCGCGCGCGACGAGATCACCGTGCTCGAGCTCGTCCCGTCGCTGCTCGCGGCCGCGCTGGAGCTGCCTGGCCTGCCCGAGCGCCTCGCCCTTCGCTGGCTGGTCGTCACCGGCGAGGCCTTCCCTCCCGAGCTCGCGCGCCGCTGGCTCGCGCGCTACCCGTCGATCCCGCTGGTCAACGCGTACGGCCCGACCGAGTGCTCCGACGACGTGACGCACCACCTCCTGGGCGAGCCGCCGCCGGCGGGCGCGGCGCGCGTGCCGATCGGTCGTCCGGTGCTCGGCACGCGCCTCCACGTGCTGGACGAGACGCTCGCGCCGGTCCCCGCGGGGTCGATCGGCGAGCTGTACGTCGGCGGCGTCGGCGTGGGGCGCGGGTACCTCGGCGATCCGGCGCGCACCGCGGCCGCGTTCGCCCCCGATCCGACCTCGACCGAGGCGGGGGCACGCCTGTATCGGACCGGCGATCTCGCGCGCTTCCTGCCCGACGGCGCCATCGATTTCCTCGGGCGCGTCGATCGGCAGGTCAAGGTCCGCGGCCACCGGATCGAGCCGGGGGAGGTCGAGGCCGTGCTCGCCGCGCACCCCGACGTCCGGCAGGCCGCCGTGGCGTGCCGCGCGCGCGGCGGCGAGCACCTGGTCGCGTTCGTCGTGCCCCGCAGCGGCGACGCCGAGCGGGGCGCCCTCGCGGCGCAGCTGCGGGCCCGAGCGCGCTCCGCGCTGCCCGCGGCGATGGTGCCGGCGGCGATCTTCGTCCTCGACGAGCTCCCGCTGACGCCGAACGGGAAGATCGATTCAAAGGCGCTCGCCGCGTACGAGGCCGCGCCGGAGCCCGCCGCCGCCGAGCCCGCGGCCATGTCGGCGGTGGAGCGAACGCTCGCCGCCAGCTGGTCGGAGGTCCTCGGCGTGCCGCGCATCGGCAAGCGCGAGGACTTCTTCGCGCTCGGCGGCGACAGCATCCGCGTGCTCCACCTTGTCGCGCGCGCGGCGCGCGCCGGCCTCGCGATCCTCCCGTCGCAGGTGTTCACGCACCCCACGATCGAGGAGCTCGCGGCGGTCGCGGCCCCGGCCGGCGCGCCCGGAGGGCGCGGCCCGGCGAGCGGCGACGCGCCGCTGACCCCGTTCCAGCGCTGGAGCCTCACCCAGGCGAGGGTCGATCCGTCGCAGTGGGCCTTCCTCGTCGAGCTGGAGCTCACGCGGCCCCTCGCGGTCGCGCTGATCGACGCGGCGCTCGACGCGGTGGTCGCGCATCACGACGCGCTGCGCCTGCGCGTGCTGCCCGAGCGAGGCGGCCGGCGGCAGACGTACGGCGCGGCCGCGCCTCGATCGCCGATCGCGCGCCACGACCTCGCGGGCCTCGATCCCGGCGCGCGAGCCGGCGCGCAGGCGGACATCGCTCGCGGTCTGCGGGCGTCGCTGTCGCTCGACAGCGGGCCGCTCGTCGGCGCCGCCCTGGTCGACACGGGGGGGGCGTGCGTCCTGCTGCTCGCCGTGTGCCACCTGATCGCGGACGGGGCGTCGCTCTCCATCTTGATCGGCGACCTGGAGACGGCCTGGTCAGCCCTCGAAAGAGGCGCCTGCCCGGCCCTCCCTCCCCGAACGGACTCCTTTCGCGCGTGCGGCGAGCGCCTCCTGGCCCGGACGGCCGCGGCGGAGGACACGCTCCCCCGCTGGCGCGCGATCGTCGAGCGGAGCGAGCCGTTGCCGCTCGACCGTCCGGACAGGCTCGGCGGGGACGTCGAGGACAGCGTCCTCGTGGTCCAGCGCGCGCTGTCCGAGCGCGAGACAGCGATCCTGTCCGCGGGCGCCCGGACGCGGTTCCACGCCTCCGTGGAGCAGCTCGTGCTCTCGGCGTTCGGCCGCGCGTTGACGCGCTGGACGGGGCGGGCGGTGCTCGTCGATCTCGAGCGGCACGGCCGCGACGTGTTCGAGGGCGAGCTCGACGTGACGCGCACGGTGGGCGCGCTCGCGACGATTCATCCGGTCCTGATCGACGCCGCCCCCGACGGAGGTCCCGCGGCGGCCGTCCAGGCGGTCAAGCTCGGCCTGGCCGCCGTGCCGGAGGACACGGTCAGCTACGGCGTCCTCCTCCACCTCGCGGAGCATCCCGCGCTGGCGCGGCTGCCGCGCGCGGAGGTGCTGTTCGACTACCTCGGCGATCTCGACCGGATGGTGTCCGCGGGCGGGCCGTTCCGCGTCGGTCGCCTCACGTCGGAGGGCGAGCGCGCGCCGCGCGCGCCGCGGCCGTATCGCCTCGAGCTCCGAGGCGTCGTGCGCCGGCGCAGGCTCTGCCTCGAGCTGCGGTACGGGCCGGCGGTGCTCGACCGGGAGACGGTGGACCGGCTCGCGGACGACCTCGAGGGCGCGCTCCGCGCGCTCGCCGCGACCGAGGACGTCGCGACGATCGAGGACGTGGTCCCGCTGACGCCGGCGCAGGAAGGGATCTTGTTCCACGCGCTGGCCGACCCGGCGAGCGACGCCTACGTCACGCAGGCGACGTGGGCGGTCGGCGCCGCGGAGGTGGCCGCGTGGATCGACGCGTGGCCGCGCGTGGCCGCGCGCCACGCCGCGCTGCGCGCCTCGGCGCTCTGGAGCTCGGTGCCGGAGCCGTTGCTCGTGATCCACCGGGACGCGGCCACCCCGATCGAGCGCCTCGACCTCACCGCGCGCGACGGCTCGCCGGATGCGCGGCTCACGGCCTTCCTCGACGAGGACCGGCGCCGCGGGTTCAGGCTCGCCTCTCCTCCGCTCCAGCGGCTCACGGCGGTGCGGGTCGCGGACGACGACTGGCGGATGGCGTGGACGCATCACCACCTGATCCTCGACGGCTGGTCGATCCAGATCGTGCTCTCCGAGCTGGCGGCGATCGTCGTCGGACGCGAGGGCGAGCGCGCGGCCGCGCCGCCGTCCCGCGAGGTCGCGCGACGGGCGCGCGCGCGGCCGGACGCCGCGGCGCAGGCGTTCTGGCGCGCGCACATGGAGGGCGCGCGCCCCGCCTCGATGCCGGCGGACGCGCCCGACGCGCCGCTCGACCCCGCCGGCGGCGGGCCGCGGTGGGGCGAGGTCCACGCCGCGCTCACGATGGACGAGACCCGAGCGATGGTCGCGGCGGCGAAGGAGCTCCGGATCACGCTGAATACGGTCGTGCGCGCCGCGTGGGCCCTCTCGCTCGCCCGCGTCGCCGGCGCGCCGATCGTCGTGTTCGGCGTGACGGTGTCGGGACGCCGCGCCGATCTGCCAGGCTCCGACGCGATGGTCGGCATGCTGATGAACACGCTCCCCCTGGCGGCCCCGGTGCCGCTCGACAAGGAGGTCGGCGAGTGGCTGCGCGCCCTCCACCACCGCCAGGCCGGGCTCCTCGAGCACGAGCAGTCCGCGCTCGTGGACATCAAGCGGTGGTGCGGCTGGCCGGTCGACGCCCCCTTGTTCGAGACGCTCGTCGCGTTCCAGAGCTACCCGTCGCGGAGCGCGTCGCTCCGCGACCTTCGCCTGGCGGTCGCCAACCACTACCCGCTCACGCTCCGGGCCACGCCGGGGGACGCGCTCGCGCTGACCCTGCTGCACGATCTCCGGCGGTACGGCGCCGCGGCGGCGACGTCGCTGCTGTCCGACGTCGTCGAGGATCTGCGCGCCGTCGCCGCGGACCCCGCGCGGCGAGCGGGCGACCTGGTCCACCGGCGCTCGCGCTCGGCCCGGCAGCGCGAGCTTTCGCTGCTTCAGGCGGCCCGCCGCCGGCCCCTGAAGGTGGGGAGCGCGGCGCGATGACGCCGGACGCGCGGATCCCGCGGCGCCCGGACGGCGCGCCGCCCCCGCTCATGCCGGTCCAGGAGGGCATGTGGCAGCTGGCCGCGCTGCTGCCCGAGGTGCCGGCCTTCACGATGCCCGCCGCGTTCCGCGTGCTGGGCGCGCTCGACGCCGACGCGCTCCGCGAGGCGCTGCGCGAGGTGGTCGCGCGCCACGAGGTGCTGCGGACGGCGCTCCGCTCGACGGCGGACGGGTGCGCGTCGAGCGTCACGCCCCCGTCCGCCTACGACCTGCCGCTCGTCGACCTCACGCGCGAGCCCAGGAACAAGGGCCTCCGCCGCGCCCTCGCGCGCGCGCAGCAGGTGGCCGTCGCGCCGTTCGATCTGGGGGCCGCGCCGCTGCTGCGCGCGACGCTCTTCCGGCTCGCGCAGGACGATCACGTCTTGCTCCTCGTCACGCACCACCTCGTGTCCGACGGCTGGTCGGTCGGGCTCATGTTGCGCGAGATCAGCGTCCTGTACGGCGCGCTCCGCGAGCGCCGGCCGTCGCCGCTCCGGCCGCTCGCCGCGCGCTACGGAGACGTCGCCGCCTGGATGCGCGCGCGCCTCGACGGGGGGCTGCGGGCCCAGCAGCTCGCGTACTGGACCGATCAGCTCTGCGGCCCGCTGCCGGCGGCGCGCCTGCCTCCCGATCGGCCCGGCGCGCCCGGGACGGCGCTGGGGAGGGCGCGCGTCCCCTTTCATCTCGCGACGGAGCTGTCGCTGGCGATCCGCGATCTGGCGCAGCAGGAGGGCGCGACCGAGTTCATGGTGCTGCTCGCGGCGCTCCATGTCCTGCTCGCCGCCGTCCTTCAGCAGCCCGACGTCCGCGTCGGCGCGCACTTCGCGAACCGCGCGCGCCCCGAGACGCACGATCTCCTCGGGCTGTTCGCCGGCACGGTGGTCCACAGGGCGTACGCGGACCCGACGCTGAGGTTCCGCCGCTTCCTGCGCCAGGTGCGGGCCACGGCGCTCGCGGCCTACGAGCACGCGGACGTGCCGATCGAGGAGGTCGCCGCGGCCGTCGCCGCGCGCGAGGACGCGTCGGCCGGCGAGCCGCTCTTCTCTGTCATGCTGCAGCTCCAGACCGCGAGCCCGGCCGAGCTGGAGCTCGGAGGCGCGATCGCCGCTCCGTTCCCGCCGCGCGGGCTCGTCGACGACCGCCTCCGCCTGATGACCCCGGATCTCATCCTGGATCTGACGCCGTCGGCGGCGGGCGTCTCGGGCACCTGCTTCTACCGCCCGGATCGGTTCGACGGCGGGACGGTCCGCGCGTGGCTCGCGGGCTACCAGGCCGTTCTGCGCGAAGCGACAGCGAGCCCCGACGCCCGGTTGCAGGCGCTGTTCTGAGGGTCAATCGTCCCAGGCGACGTGGAGAGAGCCCATCCGCCGCCAGAGCGGGTGCGGGAGCCACGTGACCGGGGCGGGCCCCGCGTGACGCAGGTTCGGCAGGCGGGTGAACAGCGCCTCCAGGGCGACGCGCGCCTCCAGCCGGGCCAGCGGCGCTCCCAGGCAGAAGTGGATCCCGTATCCCAGCGACAGGTGCGAGGCCGCGTCGGGTCGCGCCGGATCGAAGCGGTCGGGGTCCGCGAACCGGCGGGGATCGCGGTTCGCCGAGCCGTAGAGCAAGAGGAGCGAGCTCTCCGCCGGGATCTCCGCGTCTCCGACGCGCACGTCGCGGCGCGCGCGCCGGGCGAGGCACTGCACCGGCGCGTCGTACCGCAGCGCCTCCTCGAAGGCGCCAGCGATCAGCGCCGGTCGGTCCCGCAGCTCCTGCGCGAGCCCCGGGGTCTGAAGCACGCAATGGACCGCGATGCCGATCGCGTTCTTCACGGTCTCGGTCCCGGCGACGAGGATCTGTTGCAGGAGACTGACCAGCTCGGCGTCCGTCATGGGCTCATGCCCCGGCGCGCGGGCCGCGGCCATCTCGCTGATCGCGTCGTCCGTCGGGGCCGCGCGGCGCGCGGCGACCAGGCCCGTGAGGTAATCGCGCAGCGACCGGCGGGCGTCGTCGACGAGCGCCTGGTCCCTGTCATCGAGGATGCCGCCGAGCGATCGCGCGTCGATCTCCACCCAGGCGAGCACCTGTCCGAGATCGGCCCCGGGGATCCCGAGCACGGCGCCGAGCACCCGATCGGCCATGGGCGATGCGAACCGCGCGATCAGGTCAGCGTGTCCGGCCGGCCGCAGCTCGTCGACGAGCGCCGCGATCACGTCGCGCACAATGGGCCCGTAGACCCGGTGCGTGCGGCGGGCGGACCATGCTTCTTGCACGAGGCGTCGCTGCCGCGTGTGCTCGGGCGGGTCCAGCCCCGCGAGCGACTCCACCTCGTCCTCGGCCGGCCCGGCGGTGGGCTGGCAGAGCGCGTCGTCGCTCAGCGTCGCGACGACCTCGTGATAGCGGGTGACGACCCACGCGCCCTCGCTCAGCTCGATCGCGCCGCCTTCGTCGCGCATAAGCCGATAGATCTCGTAGGGATCGCCGCTATCCATCATCTGTCTGTGCCCGGGTTGAGGGTGATTGTTCGGTTGACCTGTCAAGAAGGATCGGCGTAGCCTCGTCGCGAGCCGCTACCATTCACGAGGAGCTACCCCATGATACTCTCCGATCCCTCGAACGACGCGATCGCACTCGGCCTGATCGTGCTCGCCCATGCTCCCGCCATCCTCGGGAGCCGCAAGGAAATCATCAAGATTCGCGACCAGTTCCGTGAATGGGTCTTCGCGCGCGCGGCCGGCAAGAAGGACCTCGAGGCCCCCGAGATCAATCCGGCCTTCGCCGAGGAGCCGGTCGCGACGATCGGCGTGATCAGCGGTCCCGACGTGCTCCTCGCCTCGAGCATCCTCGCCACCGCGATCGAGCAGGCGGTCAAGATGAACAAGGACGCGGCGCTCGCCGAGCAGCAGGGCAAGGTCCTGCGCGAGGCGCTGCGGGAGGCGATGGAGCTCATCAGCTGCGAGGGCACCACCATCGATCCCTCGGAGCGGCTGTACCAGGCCGCGATCGAGCGCCTCTCGAAAGCCGAGAAATGACCTCCTCGGCCGCGCCGCTCCCGCCGTGATCGGCGATGGAGAGGCGGCAGGTAGCGAGATGATCGATTGCCTGCTCATCGGCTTCCACGAGCCGAGCTTCGCGTCCTACGTGGAGCTGGTCGGGAAGATGGGTACGAGCGACGGCGCGTACCGGGATCTCGATCTCGCGTTCGTGCGGCACCGGAAGACACCTCGACGGCTCCTCGATCTGTTGTCGGATGTCGCGCTGCCGGACCCATGTGGGTCCGCCCGCCCCTATCACAACGCCGATTTTCTCTGGCCCGTCCTCCTCGCGCTCGGGAGCTACCTGGCGCGCAGGGGGCTCACGTTCGACTACGTGAACCTGCCGCACCTCGAGGAGGGCTCGTTGAGGGCAAAGCTCGCGGCCGGCCCGCGGACCGTGGCGATCACGACCACGGTCTACGTCTCGCCGCTGCCCGTGCTGGAGCTCGTCCGCGCCGTCCGGGAGCACGCGCCCCACAGCCGGATCGTCGTCGGCGGACCGTACATCGCGAACCAGGCGCGCGTGCTCGAGCGCGAGGAGCTGGAGCGCCTGCTGCGGTACCTGGGCGCCGACGTCTACGTGATCGCGCAGGAGGGCGAGCGGACGCTGGCGGAGCTCCTCGGCGCGCTGCGCGCGGGCGCGCCGCTCGACGCGATCCCGAACCTGGCCTACGAGGAGCGCGGGGCCTACCGCACCACGCCGGCCGCCCCCGAGAACAACCCCATCGAGGAGAACCTCGTTGATTACGCGCTCTTCTCACCCGAGAGCCTGGGCGAGATGGTGTCGGTGCGGACGGCGCGCTCGTGCCCGTTCGCCTGCGCGTTCTGCGGGTTCCCGACGCGCGCCGGCAAATACACGTACGCGGGGGTCGACCTTGTCGAGCGCGAGCTGGACGCGCTGCACGCGCGCGGCGTGACGACGATAAGCTTCCTCGACGACACGTTCAATGTCCCCAAGCGGAGGTACAAGGATCTCCTGCGGCTGATGATCCGCAAGCGTTACGGCTTCCGCTGGAACTCGTTCTACCGCGCGGACGAGGGCGACGAGGAGGCCATCGAGCTGATGCGGGAGAGCGGCTGCGAGGGGGTGTTCCTCGGCGTGGAGTCCGGCAGCGACCGGATGCTCGCGCTGATGAACAAGACCGCGCGGCGCGCCGACTACCTCGCCGCGATTCCGCAGCTCAAGGCGGCGGGCATCGTGACGCACGCGAACCTCATCGTCGGATTTCCGGGCGAGACGCCGGGCTCGGTCCGCGAGACAGAGGACTTGCTCGCGCGCGCGCAGCCCGATTTCTATCGCGCTCAGCTCTGGTACGCCGATCCGTCGACGCCGATCTGGAAGCGGCGGCTCGAGCTGGGGATCCGCGGCTCCGGCTTCTCGTGGCGACACGCCACGATGACGAGCGACGAGGCGGCCGGCTGGGTCGATCGGATGCTGCTGTCGGTGTCGGGCTCGACGTGGCTGCCGCAGAGCGGCTTCGAGATGTGGAGCCTCTTTTACCTGCAGCGGCGCGGATTTTCGCTCGAGGCGGTGCGGCGCCTCGTGCGGTGCTTCAACGCCGCGATCGCCGAGAAGCTGCTCGGGGACGCCGACGCCGACATCGATCCCGCGCTGCTGGCCACGTTCACGGAGGCGGCCCGCGCAGGGCACGCCGACCCGGAGGGGCCCGACGCAGACGCCGTGCGCGCGCTCTCGAGCGCCGCGTACCTCGAGGCCGAGCGCTGGTGGTACGGCTCGCTCGGCGCGCCGTCTCCGGCGGAGGGGGGAGGGGCCATCACCGACGCCGGTCGCGGCGGCGCGCGGCGATGGATCACCACGTCTTCCGTGATCGACGGCGCGCTCCTCGACGGCGCGGCGCGCGCCTTCGGGGTGAGCCCCAGCGCAGCCGCCCTCGCGGCCTTCGGGATCGCGGTCCGCCGCGCGACCGGCGCGGCGCCGCTCCGCGCCCTCGCCGGACAGGGCTCCGCCGACGGGGACGCCTGGGGGCCCGTGCGGCTCGACGACCTCCCGCCCGGTGAGCTCGGGCGCCGCGTCGAGCAACATTTCGCCGCGGCGGCGCGCCACGCGCGGTTCGCGCGGCGCCTCCTCTGCGGCTGGTGCGATCGCGTGGCCGGACGGCAAGGCGCCGTCGGGTGTGGGGCGTGGTTCGCGTGGCGCGAGCCGGGCGCGGGCGACGGCTGGGCAGCGCCGCTGCGCGACGCGATCGACGCGTCCGAGGGGGTCGGCCTGGGGCTCGAGGTCGTCGCCGGACCGACCGTCGAGCTGCGCGTATCCGGCGCCGGCGAGCGCGGGGAGCGCGTGATGTACCGGGTGGCCGCGGAGCTGCTCGCGACGATCGCGGGGTGCAACGACGCGGACCCGCCGCGCGAGCCCGCCCGCGAGGCGGTCGGCACGTTTCGGTTCTGAGCGCGATGGAGCTTCCAGCGCGCGTTCGCGAGGGAAAAAAGCGGTGTCGCGCGCCGCAGGCGCAAAGTAGACTCGCCACCTCTTCCGAGCTGAAGCGATGCTCACAGCGGAAATCCCCACAGCCAAGGACGGTTCATCGAGCGCCCTGCGATCCCTGCCGGAGGTCGTGGGCGCCGAGCACAGGGTCGAGATCCCGGGTCGAGGGCTGCGCCGGGTGGTGCGGCTCAACGCCGCGGCGACCACCCCGCCGCTGCGCGCCACACTCGACGCGGTCACGCGGTTCCTCGGCCATTACGGCGCGCTCCACCGCGGCTCCGGTCCGCTCGCGCGGGCGGCGTGCGAGGACCTCGAGGCGGCCATCGCGTCGATCCGCAGCTTCCTGGGCTGCGGTCCGGAGCATCACCTCCTGTTCTGCGACAACACGAGCGGCGCGATCAGCCAGCTCGCGCGCATGCTCGCGCTGAAGCCCGACGACGCGGTCGTGATCTCCGAGGGCGAGCACACGTCGAACAACCTGCCCTGGCGCTTCACGACCCGCGCGCGCGTCGTCGATGTGCGCTCGTTCGACGACGGCTCGATCGACGAGCAGCACCTGGGAGAGGTGCTCGGCGACGAGCGCCTGCAGATCCGGGTCGTCGCCGTGTCGGGCGCCTCGAACCAGACCGGGTACATCCCCGATCTCCGGCGCCTCTCGGAGCTCGCCCGCTCGAGGGGTGCGCTGCTGTTCGTCGACGCCGCGCAGCTCGCGCCGCACCGGCCGATCGACATGGTCGCCTCGGGGATCGACGCGCTGGCGCTCTCGGCGCACAAGCTCTACGCGCCGTTCGGGGTCGGCCTCCTGGTGGTCCCCAAGCGGCTGCTCGATACAGCGCCGCTGGAGCCGGGCGGCGGCTCGATCGACATGCTCAGCGACGTCCGGGGGGACGCGACCGTGGTCTGGGCGCCGCCCACGCTCCGCCACCAGCCCGGCACCTGGAACGGCACCGGGATCGTGGCGCTCGGCGCGAGCTGCGAGGCGCTGGCGAAGGCCGGCTGGGACGTCGTGATCGAGCACGAGCGGCAGATCGTGGAGCGGATGGCCGCTCGGCTGTCGGGGATCGAGGGGCTGCGGCTCCACGTGCCTGCGGCCGCGTACGGCGAGCACCGGATCGGGGCGTTCCCGTTCAGCATCGCCGGGATGCACCACGCCCTCCTCGCGGCCGTGCTCGATCACGAGCACGCGATCGAGGTGCGCGCGGGGACGATCTGCAACCACCGCCTCGTCCGCCGATGGTTCGGCGTGAGCGACGAGGAGCAGCAGGCCGTCGAGGCGCGGATCCGGGCCGGCGATCGGCTGGCGTCGTACGGGATCGTGCGCGCGAGCGTCGGCATCCACACCACCCTCGACGACGTCGACGCGCTCGGCGCCGCGCTCGAGGAGATCCTGGCCGGAGGGCCGCGCCTTACCTACGAGCCGATCCAGTCGGAAGAGGCGTATCGGCCGGCCGGATGACGACGCGAGGCGCTGATCGATCCGCGCTCGACCGCGCGCGGCGGCGACCGGTCACCCTGGACCAGATCGTCGAGCTGATCGACGGGGCCGACGGCGCGTGGTCCCCGGCGCTGGCGCGGCCGGCGGCGGCCGGCGTGGACCTCGCGTGGTGGCTGTCGAGCCATCGGGACGAGGTCGAGCGGCGCCTCGATCGAGCGGGCGCCGTGCTGTTCCGCGGGTTCGCGATCCCGTCGGCGGACCAGTTCCGGCGCGTGGTCGAGGCGGGCTCGCGCGGGCCGCTCGTGCCGTACACGTACGCATCCACCGACCGGAGGCACCTCGGTCACCACGTCTACACCTCGACCGAATACCCGCGGGCCTACGCGATCCCGCTCCACAACGAGCTGTCCTACGCCGCCGACTGGCCGATGAGGCTCTGGTTCTGGTGCGAGCAGCCGCCGGAGGCGGGCGGCGCCACGCCCCTCGCCGACGCGCGCCGCGTCCACGCGCGCTTGCCGAGAGAGCTCGTGGACCGGTTCGAGCGCCGGGGCGTCCAGTACGTCCGCCGCTACAGGCGCGATCTCGACCTCCCGTGGCAGCAGGTGTTCGCGACCGAAGACAGGGACGAGGTCGCGCGCTTCTGCGCGCGCGCCGGCATCGAGCACGCGTGGATGCCGGACGGCTCGCTGCGCACGTCCCAGGCGCGGCCCGCCGTCGCGAGCCACCCGCGCACCGGCGAGGCGGTGTGGTTCAACCAGGCGCACCTCTTCCACCCCTTCGCGCTGCCCAGCCAGGAGCGGCTCGCGCTTGCGTCGTGCGCGGATGAGGCGCCCAGGACCGCGACGCACGCCGGCGGAGCTCCGATCGACGTGTCCGATCTGGAGGCGATCGCCGACGCCTATGCGCGGGAGGCGGCCCGCGTCCCCTGGCGAGCCGGCGACGTGCTGCTGCTCGACAACATGCTCGTCGCGCACGGGCGCGATCCGTTCGAGGGGCCGCGCCGGATCCTCGTCGCGATGACCGAGATGCGCCACGGCCGCTCCACGATCGAGGCTCCGGGTGGGTGAGCCGGAGGTCGAGGGGTTCCGGCTGACGCCGCAGCAGCAGCGGCTCCTGGCGTCGGGGGTGGGCGGCCTGCGAGCGACCTGCGTGGTCGCGCTGGAGGCCGAGCCGGACATCGCGGCGCTCGAGCGGCGCCTCCAGACGATCGTCGAGCGGCACGAGATCCTGCGCACGGCGTTCCGCGCGGCGCCGGGGCTCGCGTACCCGCTGCAGGTCGTCGGGCCGGCGGCCGGCGCGCTCGCCGACGGCACGGCGCCGGCGCTGCGGGCGCTGCCGGGAGCGCGCGTCGAGCTCGAGGTGTCCGCGCTGCAAGCCGACGCCCCCTCGATGCTGGGGCTCGTCCGCGAGCTGTTCGGAGCGGAGGGGGAGCCGCCGCTTCAGTACCCCGACCTCGGCGAGTGGCAGTGGGAGATGCTCGAGGCCGAGAGCACCGCGCCGGCGCGCGAGCGCTACGCCGCGCGGCGACGCGCCCAGCCGCGCCCATCGGTCCTCCTGGGCGCGCCTCCGGAGCCGGACCCCGGGGGGGCGTGGGCGACCGAGGAGACCGAGGTTCACCTCGATCCGGGGGCGGCCTCGCAGGGCGCGGCGGTCCTCCTCGCCGCCTGGTGGGCGCTGCTCGCGCGCGTCACCGGGGCCGGCGGCGTGATGACGGCCGTGGTCGCCGGCGGCCGATCCTTGCCGGAGGTGGCGTCCGCGCTCGGCCCGCTCGCGAAGCACGTGCCGGTGTCGGCGCAGGACGTCGCCGCGCTCGGCATGGAGGCGCTGATCGAGCGAGCGCGGGCCGAGCTGGACGCCGCTGCCGAGTGGCACTCCTACCACGATCCCGGCGCCCCTCCGGCGCCGACCTGCTTCGAGCGCTGGGACGCCGACGTCGCGCCCGGCGTCCGCGTCGAGCGCCTCGCCGTCCACGCCGATCGCTTCGATCTCAAGCTGTCCGTTCTTGTCGGCCGCACGCCGCGCGCGACGCTGTACGCCGATCGGAGGCGCGTCGAACGGGCGGTCGCCGAGCACCTCGCCCGCCTGTACGAAGATCTCCTCGCCGCGGGCCTGGCCGCGCCGCGCCGGCCGATCGGCGAGCTGCCCTTCCGGGCGCGTCCCTGGGCGCCGGCGCCCCCGCAGGCCGTGGCCGCGCCTCCGGACGCGGCGTCGATCGACCCGCGGATCTGGGCGCATTCTGTCGCGCACGGGGACGCGATCGCCGTCGCCTGCGGCGCCGAGCGGCTCTCGTACGGGGCCCTGGTCGCGCGCGCCGAGCGCCTCGCGCGCCGCCTCGTCGAGATCGGGCTGCCGCCCGAGGCGCGGATCGGGCTCTCGCTTTCGCGATCGCCTGCCTGGGTGACCGCGATGCTGGCCGTCCTCCGCGCGGGGGCCGCCTTCGTGCCGCTCGATCCGACCCTGCCGGCGGCGCGCCTCGAGCGGATGCGGCAGATCGCGGGCGTCTCGCTCGTGATCGACGAGGCCTGGCTCGACGCCCACGCCGGCGCCGATCGCGACGTCGCGCTGCCGGCGCCGCGCCCCGACCGCCTCGCCTACGTGCTGTTCACGTCGGGCTCGACCGGCCAGCCGAAGGCCGTCGCGGTGGAGCACCGGCAGGTGAGCGCCTACGTGCGCGGGCTGGAGGCGCACGTGGGCCGCGGTCTCCGCTGGGCCTGGGTGTCGAGCGCGGCGGCCGATCTCGGCTACACGGCGGTCTTCGGCGCGCTCGCGCTCGGCGGCGCCCTGGAGATCGTCCCGCAGGAGGGCGCCCGCGCGCTCGCGGACCGGCTGCGCGCGTCGCCGGTGGACGCCATGAAGATCACGCCGTCGCACCTCGCGGCGCTGCTCGAGGACGGCGCCGGCGTCCTCCCGCGCTCGCACCTCGTCCTGGGGGGCGAGCGCCTGTCGCGCGACCTCGTCGCGCGGATCCGCGAGCTCGCGCCTGGCTGCGCCGTGTGGAACCACTACGGGCCGACCGAGACCACGATCGGCTGCACCATGGCGCGCGCGGACGCCTCGCGCCCGGGGGCGTACCTGTCGCTCGGTCGCCCGCTCGCGCACGCCACGGTCGAGGTGATCGACGCGAACGGGCGCTCGCTGCCGCCGCTCGTGGTGGGCGAGCTGTGCGTCGGCGGCGAGGGGGTGGCGCGTGGCTACCTCGGCGATCCGCGCGGGACATCGGAGCGCTTCCTCCCGGATCCCGGCTCGGCCCGTCCGGGAGCGCAGCGCTACCGCACCGGGGATCTGGGCTGGATGGACCTCGACGGGACCCTCGAGCTCGTCGGCCGCGCGGACCGGCAGCTCAAGGTGCGCGGGTTCCGCGTGGAGCTGGAGGAGATCGAGGCCGTGCTCGCGCGGGCGCCGGGGGTCGGGGGAGCCGCGGTGATCGCGCGCGACGTCCTGCAATCTGCCGCGCGCGACGATGTCCTCTCCGCGTTCGTGGTCCCCTCCGCGGCCGCCGTCGCGGCCCCGACCGACGCCGAGCTGCGCGCCCACCTCGCGCTCTTCTTGCCGGAATACATGCTGCCGGCGTCGATCTCGATCGTGCCGTCGTTCCCGCGCACGCCGAGCGGCAAGATCGACCGCGAGGCCCTCGCCGGGCTCGTCGCCCGGGCCCAGGCGCCTCGTCGCCCGGGTCCGCGGCCCGCGGCCGGGCTCGAAGCGGAGCTGGCCGCGCTGTGGGAGGAGCTCCTCTCGACGAGCGACGTCGGCGCCGAGGACGACTTCTTCGAGCTGGGCGGTCATTCGCTCGCGGCCATGCGGCTCGTCGGCCAGCTCCACCGGCGCTACCGCGTCGACGTGCCGCTGATGACCGTCTTCGAGGCGCGCACCGTCCGCAGGCTGGCGCGCGCGCTCGACGCCCTGCGAGGAAGCGCTGGATGAGCCGCCTGGAGGCGGCCTCCGCTGCGCAGCAGCGGATCTGGCTCTCGCACATGTTGAACGAGGGCGACTCGTCGCACACGGTGAGCAACGCCCTTTGCTTCTCGGGGCCGCTCGACGTGGGCCGGCTGCGCGCGGCGGTGCGCGCCGTGGTCCGCCGCCACGAGGCGCTGCGGACGACGTACCGGCTGGAGGGAGCCAGGCTCGTGCAGCGCATCGAGGACGACGCCGACGTGCTCCAGCCCGACGTGGATCTCCGCGCGATCCCGCGCGTCGAGCGCGCCGCTGCGGCCGCGGCGGTCGCGACGGCCGACGCGCGCCGCAGGTTCGACCTCGAGCGCGGCCCCGTCATGCGCGCGACGCTCGTCTCGGTCGGCCCGCTCGAGCACCGCTTGCTCCTGACCGTCCATCACATCGCGATCGATCGCTGGTCACGGCACGTCCTCGTGCGCGAGCTCGCCCACCTGTACGGCGCGCTCGCGGCGGACCGGCCGGCGCCGCTCCCCGAGCCTCTCCAGTACGCGACGTACGCAGCCCGCGAGCGCAGGGCCGCCTCGACGCCTGGCTACGCGGAGAGCCTCGAGCACTGGAAGCGCCGGCTCGCGCAGGCGAGCCCCGTGCGGCTGTCGCCGCGCCCGCGTGGCGCGGGCAGCCGCCCCGCGGGATACCGCTCGTTCGTGCTGGCCGCCGGGGCGCTGGCGCCGCTCCGCGCGCTCGCACGCGAGGCGCGCGTGACGTTCTTCGTCGCGATGCTCGCGGTGATCGACGTGCTCCTCTTCCGGCTGACCGCCGCGGAGGACATCGTCGTGGCGGTGCCCCACGCCAACCGCGGCAAGCCGGGGACGGAGACCCTCGTGGGCTGCGTGGTCGAGATGCAGCTCCTGCGCGTGGATCTCTCGGGGGATCCGAGCTTCCGGGAGGTCCTGCGCCGGGCGCGCGACGTCGTCCTGGACGCCCATCGCCACGGCGGCGTCCCCTTCGACGCGCTCCTCCAGGAGCTCGGGCTCGCGAACGACGCGGGGCGGCCGCCCCTGTGCAACGTCGTCCTCGCGTTCGCGAATGATCCCGATCCCGTCCCCGAGCTCGCCGGTCTGGCGGTCCGGGTGGAGGAGAGCCTCGCGGACACAGCGAAGTTCGATCTCACGCTGTCGTTCATCGACCGCGGCGACGCCATCGACGGCTGCATCGAATACGACGCTGGCCTGTTCACCGGGGCGCAGCTCGACGCGCTCGTCTCGCACCTCGCTGCGCTCGCCGCCGGCGCCGCCCTGCTGCCGGACCGCCCCGTTCTCGACCTGCCGCTGACGGTGACCGAAGAAGGAGCCTGACCCATGACGTTCTCGTTAGATCAACTGCTCCGGCAGAGCGCTGAGCGAACCCCCGACAGGCCGGCGCTCCGGTCGGCGGCCGGCGAGCGGACCTACAGAGAGCTCGACGAGGCCGCCTCGGCCGTCGCCGGCTTCCTCGTCGAGCGCGGCGTGCGCCGCCAGGATCGCGTCGGCGTCTACCTCCACCGGGGGTTCGACTCGATGGCGGCGATCTACGGGATCCTGCGGGCGGGCGCGGCGTACGCGCCGTTCGACTCGGCTGCGTCGGAGAGTCACCTCGCCGCCGTCGCCCGCGACGCGGACATCCGCGTGGTGCTCTCGGAGCCGGCGAAGGCGCCTCGGTTGCGGAAGCTGCTCGCGCTCGGGACGCCGATCGAGACGGTGGTCGGCGGCGACGACGGCGGCGGGCTGCCCGTCTCGGCCCCGAGCTGGTCCGAGGTGGCTGCGGCTCGCCCGCGCTCGGACATCGGGGTGATCGAGGGCGATCTGTCGGTGCTGTTCTACACCTCCGGGACCACCGGCACGCCGAAGGGCGTCGCGCACTCGCACCGCAGCATGCTCTCGAACGTCGCGTGGGCCCTCGACAGGTTCGGCGTCCGCGAGACGGACCGGGTCAGCAACGTGACCTCGCACCACTTCGATCTCTCGTGGTTCGAGCTGTTCGTCACGATCGCCGCCGGCGCGCTCCTGGTGCAATTCCCCGAGGACACCGTGAAGTTCCCGGCGAGCCTCGCCGGCGCGCTGGAGCGCGAGCGCCTCACGGTCTGGTGCTCCGTCCCGTCGCTGCTGGTCGGGCTGGTCCAGCGGGGCGACCTCCAGGCGCGCTCGCTCGACACGCTGCGCTGGGTGCTGTTCGCCGGCGAGCGGTTCCCGGTCCCGCACCTGCGCCGGCTCATGGAGCTCGTGCCGTCGCCGCGCTTCTGCAACATGTACGGTACGACCGAGACGCACATCGCGGCGCACTACGAGATCCCGCCGCTGCCGGCCGGACCGCCGGACGTGTTGCCGATCGGGCGCGCCTGCGCCCACGTCAACCTCGAGGTCGTCGATCCGGAGGGCGTCCCGGTCCCGCGCGGGCAGGAGGGGGAGCTGGTGGTGCGCGGGCCGAGCGTGATGGAGGGGTACTGGCAGCTCCCCGAGCGCTCGGAGCGGGCGCTGCGGCCGGTGGCGTTCACCCCGTTCGGGCCGCAGCGCTGCTACCACACAGGCGATCTCGTCGCCGAGCAGCCGGACGGCGACCTCGAGATCCTCGGCCGCGCCGATCGCCGCGTGAAGGTGCGCGGCCACCTGCTCGATCTCGACGAGGTCGAGCGCGCGCTCCTGGCCCACGAGACCGTGCAGGAGGCGGCCGCCTTCGTGCTCGGGGAAGAGGGCGCGGACGCGGATGTCGTCGCCGTCGTCGCGCCGAAGCCCGACGCCGCGATCGAGCCGCCCGCGCTGCGCGCGCACGCCGCGTCGCGGCTGCCCGCGTTCGCGGTCCCCTCGACGTTCGCCGTCGAGCCGATGCTGCCGAAGACAGGGTCCGGCAAGCTCGATCGCCGGGCGGTGCAGGAAGGCCATCGCGCGCGGGTCGGCGTCGCCGCGGCGGCCACCGAGGCACCGGCGGCCGCGCGGGAGGAGGGCGACGACGCCGATCCGATCCGCGCGTTCCTCCGCCGCGAGGCCGCCGCCGAGGGGCTCGATCTGGACGACGACACCGACCTCTTCGTCGTGGGCGTGGTGGACTCGCTGTGCGCGCTCCGGATGGTCGCGTTCCTCGAGGGGCACCACGGCATCCACATCCCGAACGACAGGCTCGCGCAGGAGAACTTCCAGACCATCCGGGCGATCCGGGCGATGGTGGAGCTGCTCCGATGAGCGACGAGGCGCTCCTCGTCTTCGACCGAGCGCTGATCGAGGAGCGCGCCTGGTGGGTGCGGCGGCTCGCCGACGTCGACGCGCGCACGGAGCTCCGCCCCGACGCGGCCGGGCCGGCGAACCGGCGCCCGGCGCGCTTCACGGAGCCGATCCCGGCGCCGCTCGCGGCCGGGATCGCCGACCTCACCGGGAGCGCGCCGCTCCTCGTCTACACCACGCTCCTCTGCGGCGTGGCCGCGTGCCTCGCGCGCACGCACGATCGGCGCACGGTCGTCGTCGGCGCGCCTGCGTGGACGACGGCGCCCGCCGGCGGCACCGACGCGGTCGCGATCCTCGTGGAGATCCCGGCCGAGGCGACCTTTCGCGAGCTGCTGGTGGCGCAGCGCGAGCAGCTCCTCCTCGTCGCGCAGCGCCAGCGTTATCCGCTGAAGCGGCTGCTCGCGGACCTGGGCCTGACGACCCGGGGCGCATCCCCGCTGTTCGGCGTCATGGTCGCGTCGGCGTCCCTCCATCGCCCCGCGCCCTCCGCCGGCCAGGACATCACGATCACGCTCGACGCGTCCGGCGCGCCGGCCCTGGAGATCGAGCTCTTCCCCGAGCGACACGCGGTGTCCACGGTGAGGCGCTTCGCCGGCTACGTGCTCCACCTGCTCTCGGCGGCGCTCCTCGATCCCGACCGGCCCGTGGCCGACCTCCCGATGATCGGCCCGGAGGAAGAGCGGCGCCTCGTCGATGGCTGGGAGGCGCCTCCGCCGGCGGTCCGCAGCCGCGCCCACGCGCTCGCCGCCGGCGCGAACCTGACGCGCAACCAGCTCCTCGTGTGGACCGGGCAGAAGCTCCAGCCCGGCGTCCCGCTCTACAACATGGCCACGCTCTCGCTCGTCGAGGGCTCACTGGACCCGGCGGCGTTCGCGGCCGCGTGGCGCGAGGTCGTGGCCGGCACCGACGCCCTGCGCACCGTGGTGCGCGAAGAGGCGGGCGAGCCCCGCGCTGTCGTCGTCGACGGCTTCGCCGAGGTCGTCGAGCACCTCGACTGGACCGGCGATCCCGCGCCGGTCGATCGCCTCGACGCCTGGGCGCGCGAGCGGCAAGCGCGGCCGCTCGACCTCGCGCGCTGCCCGTTCGACTGCGCCGTCATCACGCTCGGCCCCTCGCGGTGGGCGCTCTACCTGTGCGCGCACCACCTGATCACCGACGGGGTCACGAGCGCGCTGCTCTATCAGCGCGCAGCCGAGCTGTACGAGCGGGCGCGCGCCGGCGAGCCCTTGACGCACCCGCCCTGGCCTCCGTTCGCGCGCCTCGTCGCGGCCGATCATGCGTACCGCGAGGCGCCCGCCTCCAGCGACGCGGAGGCGTACTGGTCGCGCCTGCTGCGGCCGCTGCCCGAGCCGCTGCGCTGGTTCGGGCGGTCGCCGCGCCGGTGCAACGCGCGGACCGAGCGCGTCTCCCGCGGGCTCGGGCGACCTCTGACCGACCGGCTGAAGGCCGCCGCCGCGAAGCCGCCGCTCTTCCTGTTCAACGAGGAGCTGTCGCTGCTGATCAGCCTGTGCTGCGTGGTCGATGCCCTCGTCCATCACCTCGCGGGCGCCTCCGACGTGTCGGTCGGCGTCGTCTTCCACAACCGCGGTGGAGCGGCGGGGCGCGACGTCGCCGGCCTCGTCATGGAGGTCGCTCCGGTGCGCGTCGCTGTCGAGCCCGACAGCACGTTCGCGGAGCTCGGGCGCCGCACCGGCGAGCGCATCCGGTCGCTGCTGCCGCACCTGCGTTACTCGGTCGGAAACCCGGGCGGCAAGGACCACTACGACGTGCTCCTGAACCTCCAGACCGGGAGCTTCGGCCCGTTCGGCGGCGCTCCGGCGCGGACGAGGCGCCTCTCGGCCGGTCACGGTCACGAGAGCCTCTCGATCGAGGCGCACGTCGAGGAGGGCGAGCTGTGGCTCGATCTCGACCTCCGCGCCGAGCAGCTCCGCGCCGAGGAGCGCGAGGCGGTCGCCGACCACCTGGTGCAGCTCGTCGAGGCGCTCGTCGAGGATCCGGAGCGCCGGCTCGACGCGGTGTCGATCCACGTAGCTGGCCACGTCTCTGGCCACGTCTCTGGCCACGTCTCCGGCGCGCCTCGGCTCCCGGTCGTCGAGCCGATCCCCGAGGGGCGGAGCGTGCTCGATCTCTTCGCGGTCCAGGTCGCGCGGCGACCCGACGCGGTGGCCGTGGACGGGGAGGACGGTCGGCTCACGTTCGCCGAGCTCGACCGCCGGGCGACGGCGATCGCGGAGCACCTGCGCGCCACGGCGGTCGCGCGCGAGGCGACGGTCGCCGTGTCGATGCCGCGCGGTCCCGCGCTCGTCGCCGCGGTCCTCGGCGCGCTCCGCGCCGGCGCCGCCTGCGTGCCGATCGACACAGGCCTCCCGCTCGCGCGGCGCCGGCGGATGGCCGAAATCGCGGGCGTCGTCGTGACGCTCCACGAGAGCGACGTCGGGGCGCTCGGCGCCGCCTCTTCGAGCGCCACGTTCGCGCCGCCGCACGGCGAGCAGGTCGCGTTCGTCTACTTCACGTCGGGGACGACGGGCCAGCCCAAGGCCGTCGAGCTGCTCCACGGCCCGCTCGCCCGCTACGCGCGCTTCGCCGCGCGCACCTTCGCGCTGAGGGCCGGCGATCGTGTCCTTCAGTTCGCCTCGCCGTCCGCCGACACGTTTTGCGAGGAGGTGTTCGCGACGCTGGCCGCCGGCGCGACGCTGGTGCCGCGCCCCTTCGACGCCGTCGTCGCGCCGGAGGAGCTCCTGCGCGTCTGTCACGAGCGGCGCATCACCGTGCTCGACCTGCCCACCGCCTACTGGCACGAGCTCGCGTTCGGCTGCTCGGCGGACGCGGCGGAGCGGCTCGAGCACGTGCGCCTGATCGTGCTCGGGGGAGAGCGGCTCGCCGCCGATCGGCTGCGGGCGTGGCGCAAGGTCGCCGGGACCGCGCACCGCATCCTCAACACTTACGGCCCCACCGAGGCGACGATCGTGACCCTGACGCACCCGGTGGACCCCCGCGACGGCGTGTCGAGCGAGGTGCCCATCGGCCGCCCGATCCCCGGGACCCGCGCGTACCTCCTCGATCATCGCCTGCGACCCGTGCCCATCGGCGTCCCCGGCGAGCTCTACCTCGGCGGAGACTGCCTCGCGCGCGGCTACAGGTCGGCCCCCGATCTGACCGCCGCGCGCTTCCTGCCCGATCCTTTCGCGACCGAGCCGGGGATGCGCATGTACCGGACCGGCGATCGTTGCGCGTGGCTCGCCGACGGCTCCGTCGAGTACCTCGGGCGCATCGACGATCAGGTCAAGGTGCGCGGTCACCGCGTCGAGCCGCGCGAGGTCGAGGCGGCGCTCGTGCGCGCTGCCGGCGTCCGGGACGCCGCGGTGGTGGCCAGCGGCTCCCCGGTCCGGCTCGTCGGCTATGTCGTCGGCGAGGAGGGGGCGCCTGCGGACTGGGCCACCGCCCTGCGGCGCGCCCTCGCCGAGGAGCTGCCGGAGTACCTCGTGCCGTCCGTGCTCGTCGCCGTCGACCGGATCCCGAGGACGCCCGGCGGCGAGCTCGAGCGGCGGAGGCTGCCCCCTGTCCCCGCCGACCGCGCCGCGGGCAGCGCGTTCGTCGCGCCGCGCGGCCCTGTCGAGGAGGCCGTCGCGTCGATCTGGCGCGACGTGCTCGAGGTGGAGCGAATCGGCGTCCACGACAATTTCTTCGATCTCGGCGGGCACTCGCTGCTCGCCGTCCGCGTGATGGCCCGCATGCTCGAGACCTTCGGCGTCGAGCTGCCCATGCGCGTCCTGTTCGAGCGCCCGTGCATCGCCGAGCTCGCCGAGGCGCTCGGCCCCGCGGCGCTCAAGTGACCCGCGTCAGCTTCTCGTCCCCCAGCAGCACGACCGTCTCCTCCGCGCGCCGCCGCACGAACACGGCGTTGTGCCCCTTGCCTTCGGACACGACGACCGTGTCCGGGCCGAGCGGCGTGAGCCGCCGCCGCCGCTCGCCCTGCACGAGATAGACGTCCTCCCCTTCGACCTCGACGACGGTGGCGCTGCGCTCGCCCTTGAACGTGCCCACGAAGCCCGGGAGGGCCGCCGGATCCGGCAGCATCGAGGGAGGCTCGGCGCCGAGCGCGACGTCGAGCGCGGCGTGGACGAGCTGCAGCATGGCCGACCAGTGGAAGTTGCTCATGACGACCGCTCCCACCCCCACGTCGGGGAGCAGCGTCATCCCACAGCGGAACCCGACGTCCCACCCTCCGTGCCCCAGCGCGCGGTGACCCCGGTGCTCGTACACGCGGAACACGTGGCCCTGCGAGATGCTCGCGTCCTGCTCCCACGGGACGAGCGGCTTTCCCATGTCCTCGAGCGTCTCGGCCGCGAGGACCCTCACGCCGTCGAGCGCGCCGCGGCCGAGGAGCATGCGGACCCAGCGCGCCATGTCGAGCGCGTTCGAGAACAGCGTGCCGCTGGCGGCGTGCGAGCGCGACCAGGGATAGACGGGCGCCGTCGCCACCTCGCCGGCGTCGCCGAGCACGTGCCCCGCGGCGCGGACGCGCGGATCGGCTGGAGGCGCGGACATGCGGGAGGCGCTCATCCCGAGCGGCGCGAGGAGGGTGCGCTCCACGCGACGCTCGAACACCTCGCCCGTGACCTGCGCCACGAGCGCGCCGAGCACCTCGAAGCCGTCGTTGCTGTACACGCGGCGCTCGCCGGGCGCGGCGAGGAGCTCCTTGTAGGGGAGCTCGCTCACGTAGCGCTCGAGCGCGCGGTCGTCGAGCTGGGGATCGTCCCAGAGCGCCAGCTGATCGCAGTCGGGGAGCCCGCTCGTGTGGGTCAAGAGGTGCCGCACCGTGATGTCCTGGGCGCGCGGATCGTCGAGCCGGAAGAAGGGGACGTGGCGGCTGACCGGATCGTCGAGGGAGATCAGGCCCTGTTCGGCGAGCTGCATGACCGCGACGCCCGTGAACGTCTTCGTGATCGACGACATGGGGAACAGGGTCTCGGGCGTGACGGGCGCGCCGGACGTCAGGTCGGCGACGCCGTACCCTTCCGCGAGGACGACGCTGCCGTCCCGCACGATGGCCACGGCGACGCCCGGGGCGCGCTGGCGGCGCATCGCCTCGACCACGAGCGGGCGGAGCCGCGCGTCCAGATCCGGGTTTGACGAGACGACGGTCGCGAGGGTCATGGCGCCGGACTTCGTATAGTGTCGAGCCGGCGCGTGTCAAAACGCGCTGCGGATCGCCGTCGACGGCGCACCGCAGGACGGATTACCCTCCTACCGCACCAGCCGCTCGGACGGCCGCCGGGAAGATGAGCCCCTCGCGTCTCGATTCTTGCTTCGATGAAAGCGCGGCGCGGTATCCCGATCGACCGGCCGTGCACGCGGCAGGGGCGTGGGTCACCTACGCCGCGCTGCGGGACCGAAAGCGGGAGATCGCGGGTCGCCTGCGCGCCCGTGGGCTCGGAGGCGCCGGCGTCACCGTCGGGCTCCTCGCGGAGAAGGGCGCGGAGGCGTATGCAGGACTCCTCGGGATCATGGAGAGCGGGAACATCTATGTTCCGCTCAGCCCGAGGAGCCCGCGCGCGCGCCTCGCGACGATCGTCGAGGAGGCGCGCCTCACCGCCCTGATCGTCGACGGCGACTCGGCCGGCGCGGCGGTGGATCTGCTCGCGACGAGCGCGCGGCCCCCGCTCGTGATCCCGGCCGAGCCCGGCGCGCCGGCGATCGCTGGCCCCGGCGGCGCGCTTCCGGGGCCGCCCGACGACGTCCCGCGCCGGCCCGGCGACCCCTACGCGTATCTGCTCTTCACCTCCGGGAGCACCGGCAGGCCGAAGGGGGTGGGCATCACGCACGCGAACGGCCGTGCGCTCATCGACGCGCTCGCCGCGGAGATCCAGACCACCCCGGACGATCGCTTCACCCAGTTCGCGGAGCTCAGCTTCGACTTCTCGATCGGAGAGCTCTTCCTGTGCTGGCAGGCCGGCGGCTGCGTCTTCGTCCCCTCGTTCCACGAGGCGCTGATGCCGCGATCGTTCATCCAGCGGCACCGGATCACCGTGTGGAGCTCTGTCCCGACGCTCGCGAACAACCTCAAGGTCCTGCGCGCGCTCCGGCCGGGTGTCTTCGATTCTCTCCGCTGGTCGCTTTTCTGCGGCGAGGCGCTCCCCTCGCAGCTCGCCGAGGCGTGGCAGGCCGCCGCGCCCTCGTGTCGGATCGTCAATCTCTACGGGCCCACCGAGGTCACCGTGTTCGCGACGCTCTATTTCTATGACCCGAGCGCGCCCCCTGCGGCGGAGATCGTCCCGCTCGGCCGCCCGCTCGCGCCGGTCCGCACCTTCATCGAGCCGGGGAGCGGCGAGCTCCTCCTCGCGGGGGCGCAGGTCGCGCCCGGCTACTGGCGCGACTCCGCGGCGACGGCGCGCTCGTTCGTCACGCTGGCCGGCGATCCCGGGGGGCTCGTCTGGTATCGCACCGGCGATCGCGCCGGCACGGACGAGCGGTCGGACCTCGTCTTTCTGGGCCGGTGCGACGACCAGGTGAAGGTCCGTGGCCGCCGCGTGGAGCTGCGCGAGATCGAGGGCGTGCTGCGCCGGGTGACGGCGGTCGAGCTCGTGGCCGTCGTCCCGATCCGCGCGGCGAGCGGCCTCTGCGAGGACGTTGTCGCGTATGTGAACCGCCTCGACGGCACGGACGACGAGGTGAGGGCGAGGTGCCGGAGCTACCTCCCCGAGTACATGGTCCCGCGGCGGATCTTCGTCCTCGCGGAGTTCCCGCTCAACGAGAGCGGGAAGATCGACCACCGCGCCCTCGCGGAGCGCGCCGCGGAGGAGGTCAAGAGGTGATGGCCGGAGTCGACCCGAACAGCCCAGAGGCGGTGACGGCCTATCTCACGCAGCTCTGGCAGGACGTGCTGCGCGTGAGCGAGGTGCGCCCGGAGGACGACTTCTTCGCGCTCGGCGGCGACTCGATGCAGCTCGTCCGCATGCTCGTGACCGTCTCGTCCGAGCTCGGGCGCGAGCTCGACTCCGACCTCTTCTTCCAGCGTCCGAGCATCGCCACGCTCGTCCGGATCGTCACCGAGGGCTGACGAGGCGGGGCGCCGTCACGCGCCTCGCCCGTCCTTCGAGACCAGCAGCAGGGCTGCATTCGCGGCGATCAGCCGGTCGTTGCTGATCATCAGCGGCGCCGCGAGCGCGTCGCGGACGTGGCGCGCGACGCTGTGATCGCCGTCGTTCATGTACCCCTCGATGCCGCAGATCTGGAGGCATTCCAGGCAGATCCGCGCCGTGAGCTCGGACGCTTCGATCTTGAGGTGGTTGATCCGGAGCGCCTGGCCGACGAAGGACGGCGCCCGCGCGCCTTCCTCGTCGGTCCTCGCCCGATCGAGCTCGCGGGCGGCCTCGCGGGCGAGGCTCCGCATCGCCTCCAGGTCCGCGCCGATGCGCGAGAGGCGCGTCGCGCCGGGCGGCGTGATGCCCGGCTTCGCCCGGGCGTCGCGCGCGACCCGCGCTCGAGCGACGGCCCATGCGTCCTCGGCCAGCCCCAGCCAGCCGAACGACCAGAGGACGTGCGAGGTGGGTACCAGCGTCTCGGCCGCGATCGTGCGGAAGGGCTCGGCGAAGATCTGCTCGACCGGAGCGGCGGCCGTGAGGACGTACGGCGGGCTGCACGTCCCGCGCATTCCGAGCGCGTCCCAGCGGCCTGTGCGCTCGAGGGTGTAGTCCTGCTTCTGGAGCAGCACGAGCGCTTGCTGGCTCGGGCTGCTCTCCGGTGCGCTGCGCGCGGTCGTCAGGAGCGCGTCGGCGTGCTCGCCGTAGGAGACGACGGTGCATCGCTTTCTCAGCGTGAACCGATCGCCGTCCCGCTCGACCGGAGCGATGCTCGACCGGAGATCGCCGCCGGTGCCCATCTCGGAGGCGGCGGACGCGATCAGGAGCCGCTCGCGCGCGATCCTCCGGAGGTAGTCGAGGAAGAACGGACTTTTCGCGTGTCGCGCGAGGCACGCCACCTGGCTCGTGTGCATCGCGAAGATCGCCGCCGTCGAGGCGCAGGCGCGCCCCAGCAGCGCGCACGCTTCACCGAGCTCTGCCGTCGAGGCGCCCAGCCCCCCGAGCTCGCGAGGGACGGCGGCCGCGAGGGCGCCGGCCTCCCCGAGCGCCGACATGGCCTCGTGCGGGAAGCGGGCCTCGCGGTCGACGATGGCCGCCAGCGGGCGCGCGACCTCCGTCGCGATGCGACCGACCCTTGTGTGCCACGCGTCGCCCGAGCTCAAGCCACGTGACTTTAGAGCAACGCGTGGGGCCGTTTCCAGCGCCTTGATGCGGCGCCGGCCGAGGGGATGCGCTCCAGGATCGAGGTGGCCGCCCCGCGCCTTCGAGCCGGGGCGTTCTTTCGGATGCCTCGGGGAGCGGAGCCGGCGCGCACGGAGCGAGCCTGCCCACGCGGTGACCGCAATCTCGGAGGCCAACGCCTCTTCGTCTATGCCCGGGTGGGTATCTCGAGCGTACGCAAGAGCAGTGAGGGGGCCGGTGCTCCGCGCCCCTGCGCGCGCTGGAGCGCATTGCGAACATGAGACGCATATTGCCAATATTTTTTGGCTCTCTCCCTCTCGAGCATTGCTGCCGTCGCGCTTGACTTCCCACAGGGCGGTTGGGCATGCTCCCACCCAGCTGCGGCACCGACGCCGAACCCCGACGGCTCCTCCCCCGCAGGATCCCTCGAGTGGGGCAAAGGGGAGAGGACTCCTCCGGCGGGCCGGTCGTGTGTCTTCCGATCGCGCAGCTCAACGGGCGGGGGCCGGGGCGGCGCGGTCCAGGAGAACGTCCCATGACCACGCACCGAGATGTGAAGAACATCATCCGCGAGCGACAGGCGAGGACCGGTGAATCGTATACAGCCGCCCGCGCCCACGTGATGCGCGCCCGAGCGAAGCGCCTCGGGCTTCCGCCCGACGCGCCGAGCCCCATAGGAGCCTTCGGCGCCTCACGGCCTCCGGGGCGCCCAATGGAGACGCATCGCGCAGTCTTCCAGCACACGCGGCGAGGCTCGCCTCGTCGAGAGACGCATTTACCAGCGAGGTGAGCGATGTTGGACGAGGTCACGGCGGCGCTCGCGGCCGTCGAAGCAGAAGGTGAGTTCGCGACCGAGCTCGGATGCGGCTCGGACGATCTCCACATCGAGATCGAGGGGGTCGGTCCCATCCGTTTCCCGATCTCGATCGCCGCGGCGCGAAAGCTGTGCGCCGTCGCCGATCCGGCGCCGTACGGGCGGCGCGACAGGACCGTGCACGACGTGCGCGTGCGCGACACGTGGGAGATCGACAGGCGTCGGATCTCGATCGACACGCGAAGATGGCGGCGCACCCTCGAGCCCAGGCTCGCGATCCTCCGGCAGCGCCTCGGGTTGCCGGAGGAAGGCAAGCTCGAGGCCGCTCTCGACAAGATGCTCGTGTACGGCCCCGGCCAGTTCTTCGCGCCACACCAGGACTCCGAGAGGGACGACGACATGGTAGGATCCCTCGTGGTGGAGCTGCCGTCCAGGCACGAAGGCGGAGCCATCGTCGTCCAGCACCATCGGGAGACGAAGGTCTTTCCTTCGGCCACGCGGGGGCCGAAGGACCTGTCGCTCATCGCCTTCTACGCGGATTGCCACCACGAGGTGAAGCCCGTCGACGCAGGCTACCGGATCACCCTCACGTATCATCTCCTCTTCCGCGGGGCAGCGGAAGCTCGCGTGCCGCTCCGCCCCCCCGCCGTCGAACGCCTCTGCGCGAGCGTCAAGGCGTACTTCTCGACGCCGGTCGCGATCCCGTACTCGAAGGCTCCCCCGCAGCGGCCGGACCGCTTGATCTACCTCCTGGACCACGAATACACGCAGAAGAGCCTGGGGTGGGGCCGCCTCAAGAACGCGGATCGGCTGCGCGCCGCTGCGCTGCGGCAGGTGGCCGAGCGCCTCGATTGCGAGGTGTACCTCGCCCTCGCCGACGTGCACGAGAGCTGGTCGTGCGAGGGGGACGATTGGGACGACGGATACGGCCGGCGCGCCTTCGGACGCCGTGACGACGCGTCCGATGACGCTCGCGACGCGGAGGACCATGAGCTCATCGAGCTCATCATGACGGACGTCGAGCTCCGCCACTGGGTGGGACCGGACGGGCGGCTCGCGCCGGGCCTCTCGGCGCACCCGGCGAGCCACGAGATCTGCTTCACCAGGGGGTCGGTGGAGATGGATCCGTTCCGGTCCGAGCACGAAGGCTACATGGGCAATTACGGCAACACCGTGGACCGCTGGTACCATCGGGCCGCTCTCGTGATGTGGCCGCGAGATCGCGATTTCGTGGTTCGAGCGAAGATTGACCCGTCCTGGGCCGTGGACGAGCTCGCCGCGCGCATCGACGCGGGCGCCACGGACGAAGCGCGCGAGAGGGCGAACGAGCTCCTGCCCTTCTGGAGCCAATCTGCTCCAAAGGACACCGACGAGAGGTTCTTCCTGAAGCTGCTCGAGGTGTCGGCGGCGCTCGGCGATGCCAATCTCGCGCTCGGGCTGCTCTCGCCGTTGGGACCGCACTGGCTCGGCCCCCGCACGACGCCCGCCTTCGTCGCCCTCGTCCAGCGCTACGGCCTCGAGGCTTCGCAACGGGTCTTTTCCGCATGGGCCGAGGACGCACGCTACGATACGCCGCCGTGGCGCTCGTTCCTCCCTCGTCTCTGCGAGGCGCTCTGGGCCGGCGGAGAGCACGGCAAGGCGCTCGCCGCATGGGTCCTGTCGCGCGAGGTGGCCTCGTTCAAACAAAGCTACACCGGCGCGCTCCGGCTGCCCGGGGCCCTCCGGGAAGAGGGCGTCGAACGTCACCTCGACGACACGCTTGCGCTGCTGGAGACCGCCGCCGTGATCCAGGCGCCGTCCATCCGCGACGACCTCATCGCCTCCCTCACCGCGCCCGAGACGGCGCTGCCGGTCATGATGGCCGGCGCGCTGCTCCGGAGGTGCCGGGAAGGACGCACGCCCGCCGCAGTGAGGGCCCTCGGGCTGCAAGCGCTGTATCGCCGTGTCGTGGGTTCGCTCGAACGAATCCTCGCGGCGAAGTCGCGCAGCTCGGATGACTGGTCGATCGAGCCTCCGTCCGGATGCACGTGCGACCTATGCAAAGGGCTCTCGGTGTTCCTGCGCGATCGAGGCCGGATCGAGCATGCGTGGCCTCTTGCGAAGGAGCGGCGGAGGCACATCCATGACGTCATCGAGCTCCATCGCTTGCCCTTGACCCACACGACGATCCGCAGCGGGCGCCCCCAGACGCTCGTCCTGACGAAGCAGAAGGCCCTCTTCGAGCGCGACGCCGAGCTGCGAGCGCGACAGAAGGCCCTCCTGGCCTGGCTCAAGAAGGAAGGGAGGGCGTTCTCGGAGACCCACCCGAGCGCCGCCTCCTCGTAGTCCGAAATCCCCTGCTGATGCGCGAGCGCGCGCCTCGTCCACGCTCATCTCGTCCCGCTGCGTCCGTCAGAACCCGCCCTCCAGGCCGAAGTTCGGGATCGTGACCGGCCCGAACTCGGTCGGCTCGCACGACGAGAACGCATCGCACATCCCCGGCATGGTCTCCTTCGACAGCGTGGAGTTGAGCACGTCGAGGACGAGCGACAGCCAACCTGACTTCCCGATGGGCCAGCGCTTCTCCAGGCGGACATCGAGGCGGAAGAACGGCGGCAGCCGCTCCCACCGCGGCGCTCCGCCGGCGAGGGGTCCGGATCCTCCAGGGACGCCGCCGAGCGGCGGGAGCGTCGCGCCGCCGATCTTCTGGGGAAGCCCGGAGTAGAACACGAAGCGCCCGCCAGCCCTGTATCCGCGACCGAAGTCGTACGTCAGCGCGACGTTCGCCACGTGGGCCCGATCGAACGAGCTCACCTGCCGGCTTCGGCCGATGCTGCGGGTGGAGCGGGACAGCGTGTACGACGCGAATCCACCGACGCGCCGCGTGAGCTTCCGGTGGGCCGACAGCTCCACGCCGGTCGCGGCGCCGAGCGCGCGGAGCGTGAAGGCGTCCTCGATCGAATCCAGGCCCAGAGAGCCGAGCGCGTCGGTCATGTTGAAGAACGCGTTGTGGAACACCGAGACCGTCGCGGTGATGTCCTCCGGCAGCGCGACCTCGAGGCCGGCGCTCGACTGGAAGCTCCGCTGGAGGCCGCCGTCGAGGCCCGGGCGGAAGCCGGGGATCGGGACGACGAAGCTCGGCAGCTGGGACGCGAGGCCGTGCGCCTGCACGAACGTCACGCCGCGCCCCAGGGAGAGCCGTGCAGATAACCGCGGATCGACGGCGAGCGCGACCGTATCGTCCGAGCGGTAGAGATCGAGCCGGAGCCCCGGCGTGATGCGCAGGCGCGAGGTGACCGCGATGTCGGATTCGATGTAGCCGCCCACCGTGAGGTCGACACGGCTCGAGAGGAAGTCGTCGTCCGGGGGGCCGCCGGCGTCGGTGTCGAGATCGATCTCGTTGTCGTCGACCACGGCGTCGATGCCGGCGCGGATCGTTGTCTCGTCGGGGAGCCGATGCGCGAGCGTGAGGCGCGCGCCGAGGCTCCGCGTCAGCGCTTTCTGGTCTCCCCCGATCCCCGTCTCGTCGTGGCCGAGCGTCAGCGCGCCGCGCAGCGCGCTGCCCCGGCCATACGCATGATCGTACCGGAGATCGATCCGGTGAAATGTCGTGTCGAAGAGGGTCGTCCTCTCGCCGTCTTCGTCGGTCGCCAGGAAGTCGTGGGCGCCGAACGCGAAGAGGCTCACCCGGCCTTCCGGGACGATCTCGTAGGACAGCCGGGCCTGGTAATCCCAGTAATCGAGCGCGACCTCGGGGGCGGCGAGCGAGAGGAGCAACGCCGTGTAGGAGTAGCGGCCGCCCACGAGCGCGACCCCGCGGCCGCCGGCGAAGGGGCCCTCGACGAGCCCGCCCACGTCGACGAGCCGGAGCATGCCCTCACCGTGCCAGTACGGGAGCGGCGGCGTCGTCTCGCCGGAGACGATCCCGCCCGCGTACCGCCCGTGACGCGCGGGGTAGCCGCCAGGATAGAGGTCGACGCGATCGACGATCCCGGGATGGACAACGGAAGGCCCGAGCCCGAGGTGATAGAGGTAGGGGACGCGGACGCCATCGAGGAAGTAACCGACGTTGCCCGGCGGCGAGCCGCGGACATAGAAGAACGGTAGCCCCGAGACGATGGGGGTCACCCCGGGGAGCATCTCGATGGCGCGGAAGGGGTCGCCGAACGCGCCGGGGACGATCCGGACCTCGCCGCGGCTCAAGCTGGAGACGCCGGGCGCCGGCAGCTCGCCGCGCACGGTGACCTCGAGCGACCGCGGCGCCTCCGGCGGCAGCCCGGGCGCCCTGGTCGGGCGCTCCGGCGCGGGCGCAGGTGCAGGCGCGGAGGCGCTGGGCGGCGCGGGCGGCGCGGCCTCGATGAAGCGGACCTCGACGCGGATCTTGGCTGCGACCGGCGCGCCGTCCCGGGTGGCCGGCGCAAAGCGGAACGACGTCGCGGCGGCCATGGCGGCCGATGCGAACGGCTCGGGCCCCTCCTCGGCGATCGCGGAGCGGACGGTCCCGTCCGCGTTGACCGTGAGAACGAGGCGAACTGTCGCGTCGCCGTGCGCCCCGTCAGGGTAGTCGGCGCCGAGCGCCGTGAGCGGCGCTGGTGGGACGAGCGCGGCGGGCGGCGTATCGCGGGGCGGCGCGGCGGGCGGCGCATCGTGGGACGGCGCGGCGGGCGGCGTATCGTGGGACGGCGCGGCGGGCGGCGCATCGTGGGACGGCTCCGCCGGCGGCTTGGCATGGGGCAGCGGCGTGTCGGGCGCGGCGGCGGCGGGGCGCGGCGCGAGCGTGCTTGCGAGCAGCGCTGCGGCTGTCGTGGAGCTCCGGAGGAAACGCATCGCCGTGCCGTGGAGAGGCGACCGAGCGAGGACCAGAGCGGAGCGCTGCGCCGTGGAGCTCGGAGGCCAAGGAAGCGAGATCATAGGGGATTTATCGTGAGCGGCTCTCGAGCCGACGTCCTGATTGGCTTGCAGCGAACCGGTTGCGTCTGGCTCGCTCTCGTCAGCATCCTGCCGGGGCCGGCCGCCCTTCGTCCGTATCGTGTGCTGTCCGGCAGGATGGCAGGGGTGTCGACCCGACCCTCCGCGAAAAAAAAGCGCCGCGCACCGGGGCTGTCCCGGAGCACGGCCACCCTCTTCCATCACGATCTACGCCGAACGACGCGCTCACTTCCTCCTCACCGGCCAGAATGCTCACTTCCTCCTCACCGGCCAGAATGCTCACTTCCTCCTCACCGGCCAGAATGCTCACTTCCTCCTCACCGGCCAGAATACAACGTCGGAGAACGCCCGGGTGAGCTCCTACGAGCAACGAGCACCGCGTAGACGCCGCTCTCCGGTCACACGAACGACGCCCGCGGGCAGTAACCGCACGCGCCCTCTCCCGACGCGCTTTCTCTCGACGTGAGTGTCTACTTGACAGTTTTAGTGTCACGATCCAGGATGCTCCCCGTGATGACGTACAAGCTCGACGAGCTCGCGGGCGAGGCGGGCGTGGCGCCGCGCACGGTGCGGTATTACGTGCAGCGCGGCCTCCTGCCGGCCCCCGAGTTCCGCGGGAAGGACACCTCCTACGGGCGAGAGCACCTCGCTCGGCTCCGTGCCATCAAGGTCCTCCAGCAGGCGCACCTGCCGCTCGAGGAGATCCAGGCGCGCCTCGCTGGCGCCGGCCTGGACGAGATCGAGCGCCTCGCCGCGGGGGCGCCGCCCGCCGCGCAGGCGGCTCGCTGCGCCGGTCCGGAGGCGGCGTCCGCGGCAGAGCCCCCCGCCGCCGGAGCGCCGCGCGGCGGGCGCTGGGAGCGGGTCGAGATCGCCGACGGGGTGGAGCTCCACGTGCGGAGCGACGCGCCCGAGCGCTCGCGGCGCATCGCCCTCGATATCGAGTCTCGCTACACACCCCTTGCTCCGAAAGGCTCGCGATGATTCCGACCACCGATCCCTTGCGCCCGGCGACGACGCCGATGTCGTGTCTATGCACCTCGGCGGGCCACCCGGTCCCGCTGCTCGGCGTCTCCCTCTCGGGGGAGGTCTTCGGCGGGGTGGCGCGGCTCGTGGTGCGGCAGCGCTACCGGAACGAGGAGCGCCGGCCGATCGAGGCGATCTACACCTTCCCGCTGCCGAGCGAGGCGAGCATCGCGGGCTTCGCCATGGAGTGCGCCGGGCGCAGGCTCGAGGGGGAGGTCAAGGAGCGGGAAGAGGCGTTCCGGGACTACGACGAGGCGATCGCCACCGGGCACGGCGCGGCGCTGCTCGACGAGGAGCGGCGCAACGTGTTCACGGCCAGCGTCGGCAACCTCCTGCCCGGGGAGGAGACGGTCGTCGAGGTCGCGTTCGTGCAGCCGCTGAAGGCCGACGAGGGGGCGCTGCGGCTCATGATCCCGACCCTCGTCGCGCCCCGCTACATCCCCGGCGCGCCCGGGGGCGAGCGGACCGCGCACGGCGTCCACGAGCCCACGGACGAGGTGCCCGACGCCGACCGCATCTCCCCCGAGATCGCGCGGGTCGACTACGGCATCACCGTGGACATCGTCTTCGACGTCGGGCGCGACGTCGCGATCGAGAGCCCCTCGCACGCGCTCGCCGTGCGCCGCGAGGAGGGGGGGCGACAGCGCGTGTCGCTCCGGAGCGACAAGGCCGCGCTCGATCGGGACATCGTGCTGATCGCCGCGGGCGCGCCGGGCGTGCAGGCGGGCCTGGTCTGCGACAGGGCCGCCGGCCGGGAGGGGACCTTCGCCCTCACCGTGGTGCCGGACCTGTTCGACGCGCAGCGGTCGTCCGCCCGGCGCGACGTCGTGTTCGTGGTCGACGTGTCGGGCTCGATGCAGGGCGCGTCGATCGACCAGGCGAAGCGCGCGCTCCGCCTGTGCCTCCGCCACCTCGCCGAGGGAGACCGGTTCGGGGTGATCGCTTTCTCCAACGATTTCCGGCTGATGCAGCCGTCGCTCGCCCCGTTCACGCAGCGGACCCTCGAGGCCGCCGACGCGTTCGTCGAGGGCCTCGTCGCGTCCGGCGGGACGGAGATGCTGAAGCCGCTGCTCGCCGCCGTGGGCATGCTCGGCGACACGGATCGGGACCGCGTGGTCGTGCTGTTGACGGACGGTCAGGTGGGCAATGAAGCCGAGATCGTCGATCGGGTCGCCGCGGTGGGCAAGGGGGTGCGCGTCTACACGTTCGGGATCGGGGCCAACGTGAGCGATCTGCTCGTGAACGACCTCGCGCGCCGGACGCAGGGCGCCGCGGAGCTCATCCACCCGGGCGAGCGCATCGACGAGAAGGTGACGGCGCAGTTCGCGCGGGCGACGGCGATCCGGGTCACCGGGATCGAGGCGCGCTTCGAGGGCGTCGACGTCGGCGAGCTCGCGCCGGCCGAGCTCCCGGCGCTCGTCGACGGCGAGCCGTGGGTGCTCCACGGCCGCTACGGGCAGCCGGGGATGGGGCGCGTGGAGCTGCGCGGGAGCCTGCGCGGAGAGCGCTTCCACCTCGAGGTGCCGGTCGAGCTCGCGGCGGAGGCGTCGCGGCCCGGGCTCGAGGCGCTGTGGGCGGAGGCGCGGGTGCGTGAGCTCGAGGCGTCGGAGCGAGGGCTGTCCGGCAAGCGCGCCGAGGCGATGCGCAAGCGCATCGTGGACCTCGCGGTCCGGCACCGGGTCGCCTCGAAGCACGCGTCGTTCGTGGTGATCGAGCGGCGGACGGGCGACCGGCGGGCCCACGGGCAGCCCGAGGCGAGGCCGGTGCCGGTGAGCGCTCCGGCGGGGTGGGGGATGTCCAGCCGCCGCGGCCCGGCGGGTCCGGCCGCCGTGTTCGCCGCGATGCCGAGGAGCAGCGGCGGTCCGAGGTTGGGCGGTCCTGCCGTCATGAGGGCCAGGGCCGTCGCGCCCGCTCCGATGGCGGTCCACGACGGCCGGTCGATCGACGCCCTCGAGTCGGCGCCGGCCGCCCGCGGCGGCCTGCTGTCGCGCGCCAAGCAGCTCTTCCAGCCGAGCGCCGTGGCCGGACCGGCGGGCGCCGCGGCCCCCGCGGGCGCCGTCGCGGGGGGTCGACCCGGAGGAGCGCAGCACGGGTCCGGGCCGGTAGCGCCCCCGGCGCCGGCGCCGAGCGCCGCTCCCGGAGGGGCCGAGCCGCAGGGAGCCGGCCCGGGGCGCGTCTTCGAGGAGCAGCTCGCGTCCGGGCTCTGGGAGCGCGGCGAGTCGACAGATCTCGGCCGGCTCACCAGCACGGCGCTGTGCCTCGCGGCGTGCCACGAGCAGGGCATCGACTCGGCGCACTCCATCTACGGCGCCCAGGTGGCCAAGGCGGTCGAGGCGCTCTGCGGGCTGGCCGAGTCGCTCCTCCAGCGCGGCGGCGCCGACAGGGAGGTGGCCGCGGCGCTCGCGGCGGCCTACCTGGTGGCGAGCGGCCGGCGGCTACGGGCGCGGGTCCACGACACCGTGGCGGCCGCCGCGCCGGACGCGGTGCGCGCGGTGCTGGGCGAGCTCGGGGACGCGGGGGCGCTCAGGAGAAGGGTCGAGGCGCTGCGGGGCGCGTGACGGGCTCGCCGCGGACGACCGTCCGCGGCCGCGCGCGGCTCACTTTCAGGGATACGTCTCGTCCGCGCTCTTCACGCCGGCTCCCGGGCGGGCCTCTCCGGCCGGACGAGCCTCTCCGGCGGGGCGGGCCTCGCCGGCGGGGCGGGCCTCGCCGGCCGGGCTCTCCGAGATCTGCGCCGTCCCCTCCACCACGATCTCCAGGCGCGCATCCTGCGGCTGCGCGGGGGCACCGCCGCCCGCGTCGGCCGGCGGAAGGTCGGCGAAGCTCGCCAGGCTCAAGCGGGCGACGGGCAGGCCGGCCTCCTTGGGCTGCGCGAGGAAGAGCAGCACGGCGCGCGCTTGCGCGACCGTGACATCCCAGCCGTTGCGCCACGCCACGCCCGGCGTGCCGTTCGCGGTGTGGCCGACGACCTGGTAATCTAGGCCCTTGAGCGGCTCGTTGCTGCGGATGATCGCGGCGATGTCCCGCAGGATCTTCTCGCCCGCCGGGGAGAACGCGTCGCGGTTCCCCTTGAACAGGACCCGCGTCGGGATCGAGATGACCACGCGGCCGTCGCGCGGCGCGACCGTGACCTCCCCGGCGGCGACCGGGAGGAACGCCCTCAGGACACCGCTGTCGCGCTCGGACGGCGGGCGAGCCCCGGCCGGCTCTCCGCGCTGCGCGCCCGGCGCGGCGCCGAGCTCGAGGCCCTCCGCGCCCAGCGGATCTTCCGCCGACACCCCCGCAGCGCCCCCGCGCGCGGCGTCGTCTTCCAGCCGGCGAACGCGCTGCTGGGTGGTCTGCAGCTCGCGCTGAAGGCGCTCGGACCGGTCCAGCTGGGCCTGCATCTCGAACTCGGTGTAACCGCACCCGACGAGGAGCGCGGGCGCGAGCAGCGCGGCAAGGCGGCGCGCAACACGAGCGGTCCGGACGGGGAGGGAAGGGGAGACCCCGGCGCTTTCCTTCACGCTCACCTCTGCGACACCCAAAGCAGGCAATTGCACTTGGCAGGCTCCTTCTCGCCGGATCATCCGGATCCATCCTCCACGCGCCGGGGCGCTGAGCGGCGGGAGCCTATCCGAGCGGTCCTGGTCCCACAAGGCGCCCGCCGGGCCCCGCCGGAGCGCGCGGACGCAGGACCGCGCCGACCGCGTGCCGGAAGAGCCCGGGAGCGAGCGCGAGCGCGGACAGGAGGCCGTCCCGGAGGCGCGGGCGCCGCGCGACGAAGAGCACCGCGCGCGTCGCCACCGCGTAGCGCAGGAAGGCCTGCCGGAACACGCGGGCATAGGCGGCGAGCGGGGCCGCGCCGCCGCCGCGCAGGGCCGCGTCGAGGGCGGTCGACAGCGCCGCCGCGCCGACGAGCGCGAGCGAGATCCCCTCGCCGGTGATGGCGTCGATGTAGCCCGCCGCGTCGCCGACAAGCACGAAGCGGTCGTCATGGAGCCGCGAAGACGCCCGCTCGAGCGGGCCGCTGCCCCGCGCCGTCGAGTCGACGGGCGCGCCCGCGACCCGCTCGGCCAGCGCCGGGAAGCGGCGCACGAGGCGCTCGGTCGACGCGCGCCCCTCGAGGCGATCGCCGTCCCACAGGAACGCCACCCCGACGCGCTGCGGGCCCGCGGGCGTCACGTACGCCTCGACCCCGTCGCCGAGGTGCACCTCGACGAACGACGACCACGGCGCGCACCGGAAGTGCTGGCGCAGGCCGAGCCGGCGCGGCCCCGAGGGCGGCGCGTCCCAGCCGAGCGCGCGGCGCACGCGCGAGCCGAGCCCGTCGGCGCCGACGACGTAGCGCGCCTCCACGACGCGCCGCCGTGTGATGAGCCGCGCGCCGTCCGCCGTCCGCTCGACATCGAGCAGCGGCTCGCCCGCAGCGAGCCGCGCGCCGGCAGCGCGCGCCCGCGTCGAGAGCGCCGCGGACAGCGCCGTGCGGCGCACGCCGAGCCCCCCGGGCGCCGGCAGCGGCGCCTCGACGCGCAGGCCGTCCGCGCGCAGGTACCGGATGCCCTCGATGGGCGCTCGCTCGGCCGGGTCGAGCTCGGACAGGACGCCGAGCTCGGCGAGCGCGCGGCAGCCCTCCGGCATCACGCCCTCGCCGCACGCCTTGTCGATCGGCCACGACGCCTGATCCAGGACGAGCACGTCATGGCCCCGCAGCGCGCAGCCGATCGCGACGGCGAGGCCCGCCGGCCCCCCGCCGACCACCGCGATGTCGCACCGCGCGGTCACGGCGCCGAGGGGCGCTCCGGTGCAGGGCGGCGGGCCGGCACGAGCCGCGGCAGGCCGCCCATCCGCGCCGCGTACGAGGGCCCGAGCGCCTCCTCCTCGGCGCGGATGCGCACGTGGAGCACGGCCGCGTTGAGCGCGCTGAAGACGAGCGCGGTCAGCCACGCGCCGTGGATCATCGGGATCGCGACCATCTCGACGATCACGGCCGCGTAGTTCGGGTGGCGCAGATAGCGGTACGGCCCGCCGGAGACCGGCGCCGCGCCGGGCACGACGATGATCCGTACGTTCCACTGCTCGCCGAGCGTGGCGATGACCCAGTAGCGAAGGCCCTGCGCGAGGAGCGCGACGAGGAGCGCCGCGAGCCCGACGAGCTCGGGGAACGGCCGGTCGAGCGCGCCGACCTCGAGCGCGCACGCGGCGAGGAAGGCGGTGTGCATCAGCGCCATCACCCGGAAGTGCCCCTGCCCGACCTCGACGCCGCCCTTCGCGAAGGCGCGCCGCGCGTTGCGGCGCGAGATGAAGAGCTCGGCCAGCCGCTCGAGCGACACGGCGCCCAGGAAGCCGAGGTAGAGGAGCTCCGAGGTCACCATCGCAGCAGCGCGATCTCCGAGCAGAAGCCAGGGCCGAACGCCATCATCACGCCGTAGTCGCCGGGCCCGGCGCTCGCCTCGTCGAGGACGTCGCGCAGCACGAACAGCACCGACGCGGAGGACAGGTTGCCGAGCTCGCGCAGCGAGCGCCACGAGCGGGCGAGCGCGTCATCGGGCAGCTCGAGCGTCTCGGTGATGGCCTCGAGCACCTTCGGCCCGCCCGTGTGGACGATCCAGTGGCGGATGTCACCGCGCGAGAGGCGGTGCCGCGCGAGGAACGCGTCGACGTCGCGCCGCACGTGCTCGCGCACGAGCGCCGGGACGCCCGCGGAGAGGACGACCCGGAAGCCGGTGTCCACGACGTCCCACCCCATGATGTGCTCTGTCTCGGGGTAGAAGACGGCCTGCGCGTCGAGCACCGCCGCCCCGCCCGGCCGGCCGGCCTCGCGGGCGGCCTGCGCGCCGCGCGCCACGACGGCGGCGGCGCCGTCGGCGAAGAGCTGCGCGGCGATCACGTTCGCCGCCGAGGTGTCGTCGTGCTGCAGCGTGAGCGAGCAGAGCTCGACCGACAGCAGCAGCGACGTGTGCCCCGGGAAGGCGCGCAGCGTGTCGGTGACGCGCCCGACGCCGGCCACGCCGGCCACGCACCCGAGGCCGAAGATGGGCGTGCGCTTGATGTCGCGCCGGAAGCCGAGCCGGTTGACGAGCCGCGCGTCCAGGCTCGGCGCCGAGATGCCGGTGACCGAGACGAAGACGATGTGATCGATGTCCTCGGGCCCGAGCCCCGCCCGCTCGAGGGCGGCGCGACAGGCGCGCTCGCCGAGCTCCAGCGCGCACGTGTTCCAGCGGCGGTTCTGCTCGGCGAACGTCGAGGCCGCGTAGTAGGCGTCGATCGGCAGCGCGAGGTGCCGCCCCCGCACCTCGATCGACCGCCGCACCCGCTCGACGAGCGTGAGCGCGTCGCCCTTGCCCGCCCAGAGCCGGCGCAGCCCCGCGCATGTTTCCTCCTGCGTCGCGTAGTGCGGCGGCAGCGCCGTCCCCACCGCGGCGATCGTCGGCGCAAATGACATATCCACCCCCTCGAAGCTCATGACGCGCGGCAGTCTCGCACCGAGGCAGGCGGCCGGCCACGGCCATTTCGGCTGGGCTCGCCGGCGAAGCTTCACCGAGCGTTGCGCGAGGCGCGAGGCGCGGGGAAGGTGCGCGCGCTTCACGGTTGATCCATGCCGCCCGCTGCGCGAGAGGTCTGCCGGGAAGGCGAGCCTCCGGGGCCCCGGCGCTCGTCGCACAGCAGACATGGCTCAAGGTTACCTCTTCCTCATCATCGCCCTCGTCTTCAACGCGACCGCGAACATCCTCATGAAGCTCGCCTCGCGGCGCGTCCCGCCGATGGAGGGGCTGACGCTCGTCGAGAAGGGGCTCGCGCTCGCGACGAACTACCACCTCGTGCTCGGGCTCGTGCTCTTCGCGTCGAACATCCTGTTTTACGTCCTGGCGCTCAAGCGCATCAACCTGTCGATCGCCTATCCGATCATGTCCTCGGGCGGCTTCCTGATCATCTCGGTCTTCTCCGTCTACTACCTGCGCGAGACCCTCACGACGCTGCAGATCGGCGGAATCGTCCTGATCGCGGCGGGCATCGCGATGGTCGCGTACAACATGAGCTAACCCGTCGCGGCGGCCGTGATAGCTTGCCGGTCGCACGTCGCCGTGCGCCTGAGCGCCCTCGTCTCGGAGGAAACATCCATGCCCGACCGATCGATCTCGCGCGCCCTCCTCGCCGTGCTCCTCGCGACCGCCGGCTGCGGCAGCGCCGCGGCAGACGACAGCGCGCAGCCGGCGCCCGGGATGACCTGCGACGGCGGGGAGCCGATGATCCGGACCGAGCTCTTCTTCGGTCTGGATCGGTTCGACGAGCCCCCCGTCACCCAGGAGGAGTGGCAGGCGTTCGTCGACACGGTCGTGACCCCGCGCTTCAGGGACGGGCTGACGCAGTTCGACGTCGACGGCCAGTACCTCGCGACGACAGATGAGCTGATCCGCGAGGACAGCCGGCTGCTCATGCTCCTCCACGACGGCAGCCAGGCTGTCTCGGACAGCATCGAGGCCATCCGCGAGGCGTACAAGGCACGCTTCAACCAGGCGTCCGTGCTGCGGATCGACGAGCCCGTCTGCGTCGATTTCTGACGGCGGGGACATGGCTGTCTCGCCTCTCCGGCGTGAGCCAGTCGGCGAAGATTCTTGACCTGAAGGGATCGCGCGACAAAGCTCCTCGTCCGCTGGCCAGCCCTCGATCGCCCACGATCGAGGGCGGCGCCGCGTGGCGCCCGCTCTTCGCTCGTCGGAGGATGGCGCTCGAACCCAAGGCGCTCGACGCGAGCGCCCCCTCGCGGGCGCCGATGAGGCCATACCCGCAGTGAGGCCGATATGCGATCTCTCTCGCTCTCCGTGCCGAACGCCTTGCTCCTCGCCGGCGCGCTCGCCGCCGCCTCGTGCGACCGCGAGAGCGATCCGGCGGCTGCCGGCGCTGATCCGGGTCCGCCGCTCCCGGCGCAGGGCGGCGCGGCGGCGGTGCGATCGGCCCCGGCGCCGGGCGTCGCGGTGCCGGACGAGGAGCTCGTGGATCAGGACGGCGCGCCGGTGCGTCTCCGCGAGCTCGCGAAGGATCGCGTGCTCGTGGTGAACTTCGTCTTCACGACCTGCACAACGATCTGCTCGCCGATGACGGCCATCTTCGGCCGGCTCCAGGACGAGCTCGGCGACGCGCTGGAGCGGGAGGTGCGGCTCGTCTCCATCTCGCTGGACCCCGCGACGGACACGCCGGAGCGGCTGAAGGGCTATGCGGAGAAGTTTGGCCGGCGGCCGGGCTGGGTGTTTCTGACGGGCAGCGGCGAGCGCGTGGGCCGGGTGCTCGACGCGCTCGGCGGACGCGCGCCCATCAAGGAGCAGCACACCCCGATCACGCTCATCGGCCGCGCGGCGGAGGGGCGCTGGACGCGCATCGACGGCATCGCGCCGCCCGCGCGCCTGGCCGAGGAGGTCCGGGCCTTCCTCGCGCGGTGGCCGGCGGCGCAGAGCGCGGGCGGGCGGCGGCTGGATGACCCATGGCGGAATTTCTGACGCGCGGGGCGAGCCGCAGCTCGGCAGGCGACTTCACCGACCCGCGCGGTCGGTGCTAGCCGCCGGACCGGCCCCGGCGCCCCGGCCCCGGCGCGCGCGACGGCTCGCCGGGCCGCGGGCCGCGCTGCTCGGCCTCCCCGCGCCGCCGCTCCTCCTCGGCGGCCCGCGCTTCGTTCAGCGCGAAGAGCCGGTCGATCACCTCATCCTCGAAGGCGCCCGCCGCGCTCCGCTCGCGGGGCGTGACCGGCGTGGTGTACGGCGGAACCTCGATGTCGCCGAACCCGTACGCGGCGAGGACGGCGCGGTCCATCTCCTCGTGGAGACGGCGGAGCTCGACGACGCCCGGGCGCGCGCAGGCAGGGGCCTTGAGGAGATTGTACATGGCGGTCAGGCCCTCTCCCAGCTCGACCATCAGCGCTGCGCGCGCGGTGTAGAGGCGCTCGCCGGCGGCCTCGACGCGCCCGCCCGCGGCCAGGCGCTCCGGGTGAGGGAAGGGGAACGTCTCCACGCAGTCCGACGGCGCATACCGGAGGCCCTCTCCCATCGTCGAGGAGAGCAGGCGCGCCCACGACTCGTGCGCTCGCGACTGGAGGACCGCGAAGCGCGCGTGATCGTCGATGGCGAACACGCATAGCTGGTCCGAGAACGTCCGCCCCGCCGGCTGGAAGGCGAAGCACAGGTGCTTCGTCACCCGCGCCGCGACGAGGCAGCGCCCGAGCGGCGCGATCGTGCGCCGGAGCTCCGGACGCGGGTTGGCGAACTGCCACCATCGCGCCCGGTGCCCCGCGTCGATCCCGGTGAGCCTCAGGCGATCCCGCGCCGGCTTGACCCGACTCCGCACGATCGACAGGAGCGCGGGCCAGCGCCCCGCGTCCTCCAGCCCGCGCTCGCCGAAATCGATGACGTGGCGGTGCGGGCTGTGCGAAGGCGACGAGTTGACCTCCTCGCCGCCCAGGAACGGGCGGAGCACCTCGCCGGCCGCCGGGTCGCCCGCGCAGAGCGCCCGCGCCTCGCCGTCGGTGAGGACGAAGCCGTCGCCGCGGAGGAAGCAGCCGATGAAGCAGAGATCCCGGCTGGACTCCAGCGGCCTCGGGTCGGGCCGCTCCGGCATCGCGCGCAGGTGGGAGTTGATGTGGCGCACAGGGAGCCCGTCGAGCCGGGGCGGCGGGACGCCGTCGGCCGGCGACATGCCCACGGCGAGGTGGACGACGGCGACGTGGACGGCGGCATCCCCGGGCCACGGGACGCTGCGCACCGCGTGGTAGATGACCGCCCGCCCCGCCTCGACGAGCGGCTTCAGGCCCGATCGCCGGGTGTCGCCCTGAGCTATCGTGTTCGTGGCGATGAGCCCCACCGTGCCGCGACCCCCGAGCAGCGCGGCCGCGCGGCGGAAGAAGTGGGCGGCGAGATCGGTGTTCTTCGTGGCGCCGTGCAGCTGCTCGAGCCACGCGGCGTAGGTGTCCCCGTGATCCGTCGAGATCCGCTTTCCCCCGAGGAAAGGCGGGTTCCCCACGAACGCGTCGAGCCGCGCCGGCCGCGGCGCGCGATCGCCGTCCGGGCGGTCCGGGCGCGGCTCCTGGAACACCTCCGGGAACTCCAGCGCCCAGTGGAGCGGCGGCAGCGGCGGCGCCCCGCCTGGCGTGCCCTCCCGCGGCGCCCCCTCCCGCGGCGCCCCCTCCCGCGGCGCCCCCTCCCGCGGCGCCCCCTCCCGCGGCGCCCCCTCCCGCGGCGCCCCCTCCCCCGGAGCCCCCTCCCGGAGCGCCCGCTGCATGGCCAGGAGCTCTTCGGGAGGCGGCCCCCCGCCGCGGAGCCACGCGATCGCGAGCTGCGCGCGCCGGTCGCGCTCCTTCAGCCGGTCCCTGTCCTTCGCGTGCGCGAAGAACGCCCCCACCACGAGGTCGCCGAGGAGCCGCGCCCGGCCGAGCGCCTCCTCCGCCGCGCGCGCGAGCCGCTCCCGCTCGCGCGCGGCGCCGCCGTCCCCGAGCCCGGCGAGCTGCTGCCGCAGCGCGAGCGCCCGCTCGATGGCGGCGTCGATCGCCTCGCAGCACGCCGGCAGCGGCGCGGCGGGCTTCCAGTGGAAGCCGCGCAGCTGGGCGAGGTCGAGCCCCACCAGCGAGTCGCCGTGCCGGAGGGCGTGATCGACGAACGTGAACGGCTCGTCCCGCGCGCGCGTCACGAGCCAGAGCGACAGCCTCGCCAGGCTCACGGCGAAGGGGTTCTTGTCGGCGCCGTACAGGCAGCGCCGCGCCACGAGCCGCCGCGCCTCGCCCACGGCGTCCCCGCCCGACCGGGCGAGCCGCTCCGCCGCGGCCGCGTCGCCGCGCGCCGCCTCGCGGGTCCAGGCGGCCACCACCAGGTCGGCCAGGTACCGGCACGCCTCCATGAGGAACGCGCCGGACCCCATCGCCGGATCGCAGATCGCGAGCCCGAGGAGCCGCGCCGACGGCGGCGCCTCGCCCATCTGCCGGAGCAGGGGCTCGAGCGTCCGCGCGACGATGGGCGCGGACAGGCTGCGCGGGGTATAATGAGAGCTCGTCCGCCGCCGCTCGGCGCCCGGCTGCAGGAAGAGCCGCCCCGCCCCGAGCACCTCGGCGTCCCTCGCGCGCAGCGGTGCGAGCGCCTCGAGGAGCGCGGCCTCGGTCCTCGCGCTGGCGAGCGCCTCGTCGAGCCTCTTCGCCTCGCGCCGCGAGAGCCCCGCCCGCTCGGCGAGCCACGCCGCCCGCCGCGCCGCCGGCTGCGCGAGCGCCTCGGCCGCGCTCACCCAGACCCTCTCGGGCCGGAGGCACACCGTCGGACCGGCGGCGCGCTCGACCCGGTAGCCCATGAGCGCCTCGTAGAGGCCGCCGAGCTGCTCGACGTCGAGCGCCCGGTACGACAGCGGCCGCCCGTCGAGCACGAGGAGCCGCTCGAGCACCGCGTGCACCGTGGCGTCGTCCACCGACGGCGCTTGCCAGGGGCCACCGCTCGCCGCGCGCTCCAGGAACGGGTAGCGCTCGGGGTCGAAGAGCTGCCCTCGCCGCGCCGGCAGGGTCAGCTCGGGGCGGGAGATCCCGTGAAACACGGCGCGGGACAGCGCGACGAGCCGCGCCCACGCCCCGAAGCGCCGCCGCATCGCGGCCGGGCGCGCGCCGTGCTCCGCCGCGAGCTCCCGGAACAGCGGGAGCACGCCGAGGTGCGCCGCGTCGTGCGGGTGCTCGACCGGCAGGAGCCCGCGGGCCTCCGCGTGGAGCAGGAACACGAGCCGGAGGAGCGCGGTAAGCAGCCCGCCGTAGAGGTGCTCCGGACCGCGCGCGAGGGCGTCGGCGAGCGCGCCCGGCCCGTCGCGCTCGGCCGCGTCCTCGAAGCCGCGGAGCAGGACGCCGAGCGCGTCGAAGGCCCGATCCGCGAGCGCGCCCGCGACGTCTACTTGCTGCGCCCTGCTGTCCCCGGGGACGGGCTGATCCATGCCGAGCGTCGGGAGTGTACGCGAGCGCCGCGCGATCCGCTGCAGGTTCTGCCTGACGAACGTCTCGAGCGGCCGGACCGCCGGCCGAGCTCGAACGGAGCTGTTTCAGTCTTCCTCGCGCGCGCTCCCCGGGCGCTTGACGGCCGTCGGGCGGAGCCCAATGGGGCGTTTCCCAAGCTCATCCCTGGCGCCGTGATGGGGAAGAATTCGAACACACAGGATCTGAGCCATAGAGGTACAGAGGACGCAGAGCTTCTTCCTCCTCTCCTCCTTGTCCACCGCCCCGGTGACACGGGAAGCCGTCGACCAGGTCGACGATGAGCTGCGCTGGGCTCGACATCCGAACGCACCCGCGTGTCGCTCCTTCAGGCTTGCTGTGCGTTGCGGCGCACATCCTTTGCTTCCCTCTACCTGCCTCCCTACGGTCTCCCTTCCACCTGCCTTCGACCGCCATGAGCTCCCTGTCGCGGAGCTCGCGCGCCTGTTCCGCGCGCGATCGCTGTCGATGCGGGGATGGCGTCTCCACTCGAGGCTGCGCGCTCCGGCTGCAGGCCTACCAGCGCCAGAGCCAGCCCGCCTGCATGCCCAGAGCCGTGGCCTCGAACCTCATGGAGGATCCGGGCGCGCCGGCAAATCATCGCGACCGACAGAAACCAGGTGCGTGCCTGTTGCAAATTTCTATTGGAGTGTTCGCCTACTGTCATGGTAGGGTGGACCGGCTCGGGGGGAGACGCCCTGTAGGTAGGTGAAAGAGGGGGATTCATGCTGGCCATGCGCGATGGTACGGCCGCGCCATATCCGCTGAATCGGATCGAGGGGGCAACGATGCTTCGGAAGAAGATTCTGCTGGTCGACGATTCTCAGACCATCCTGCGTATCGAGCAGATGGCGCTGAGCAAGCACTACGACCTCATCACGGCGAACGACGGCGGCCAGGGGATCGAAGTGGCCTTGGCGCAGCGGCCGGATCTCATCCTCCTCGATGTCGTCATGCCGCACATGAACGGGTTCGACGCCTGCCGGCAGCTGCGCGCGGAGGATGCGACGCGGAGCACGCCGATCCTGCTCGTCACCAGCCGGAGCGATGTCGCGCACATGGAACAGGGATTCCTGTGCGGCTGCTCCGATTTCGTCACGAAGCCCATCGACACGATGGAGCTCCTGGAAAAGGTCAGGAACTGCCTTGGCGATTGACACGGCGGCGAGGGCATCCGAGGGCACACGTCTCGCCTCTTCCAGCGGCGACGATGGATCCGTACCCCTGCCCGACGATGTCGGCAGAGAGGAGAGGACCCGTCCGTCCGACCCACGGGCGCCGTCCGCGTCGGCCGGACCGCCCAGCTGGCGCTCGCTGCCGGCGGAGGCCCAACACGTCATGCCAGGCCAGCTGTTCGCCTCGCCCGAGCCGACCATGGTGACCACCATCGTTGGGTCCTGTGTGGCGATCTGCCTCTGGGACGCTACCACCGGCGTCGGCGGGATGAACCATTACGTGCTTCCGGAATGTCCAGGCCAGAGGGGGGCGTCGGTCCGCTTCGCCGAGTTCGCATGCCAGCGCCTCCTCGAGCGCCTCGTGGAGCTCGGGGCCTCCAGCCGGGCGCTGCAAGCGCGCGTCGTCGGGGGCGCCTGCCTCATCTCCGCGTTCCGGGAGCGCGGCACCCACCTCGGCGCCCAGAACGTGGATGCCGGGCTCGCGTTCCTGCGCGCGGAGCGGATACGGATCGCCCAGCTCGAGACGGGCGGCGACCGGGGACGCAAGATCGTCTTCCGGACGAGCGACGGCGCCATCTCGATCCAGCCTCTGTGAACCGCATGGATTGCGATCGCGACGAGCTGCTCCAGACGTTCATGCCAGAGGCGCACGAGATCCTCGACGAGATCGAGCGCGCTCTGCTGCAACTCGAGGCCGGCGGCGATGCTCACGATCTCCTCCAGCGCATCTTCCGCGCCACTCATACGCTCAAGGGGAGCGCCGGCTCGGTAGGCCTCGGCGGCTTGAGCGAGCTCGGGCACGCCGCCGAGGACGTCATCGAGGCGCTCTGCCGCGGCGAACTCCCGCTCTCGACGCCCGTGCTCTCGCTGCTGCTCGAGATGGTGGACGCCGCCCGCCGGCTCGTCGCCGAGGTCGAGCGGGGGCAGGCCGAGCGCAGCACCTCGTACAGAGAGGTCGTCGCGCGCCTGGAGGAAGCGCGGCGCGGAGGGCTGAAGGCGAAAGAGGGCGCGGGGGCGGCGAGCGCGCGCCGCGCGACCGAGGACGACGCGGAGGGAGCGACGAGCATCAAGAGCATCCGTGTCGCCGTCGAGAAGCTCGATCGCATGGCGGATCTCATCGGAGAGCTCACCCTGGGCCGGAACAGGATCGCTCGGACGCTCCGCGCGGTGCGCGGCGATGCCGGCGCTGCGCTGCGCGACGAGATGGAGGAGCAAGATCGGCTCTGCAAGGAGCTGGAGGAGGCGGTGCGCGCCGCGCGCATGGTGCCGGTCGGCCCCTGGTTCCGGCACTACGAGCGCACGGTGCGCGATCTCGCCCACGCGCACGGCAGGCAGGCGCGCCTCTTCGTCGTGCACGGCGACGTCGAGGTGGACACGGCCGTGGTCGAGCGGTTCCGGGACGCCCTGACGCACCTCCTGCGCAACGCGATCTGTCACGGCATCGAGCCGCCCGAGGCGCGGCGCGCCGCGGGCAAGGACCCCTGCGGCACGATCACCCTGCACGCCGCGCACGAGCGGGGCGGCATCGCGCTCCGGATCTCCGACGACGGCGCCGGGATGAGCCGCGAGCGCATCGCCGCCCGCGTCTGCGCGCTGAGGAGGCACCCGGCGCCCGAGACGCTCCCCGATCATGAGCTCTTCAGCCTCGTGTTCGAGCCCGGGTTCTCCACGGCGGCGGAGTCCTCCCACCTGGCGGGGCGCGGCATGGGCATGGATGTCGTGCGGCGCAGCGTGGAGTCAATCCAGGGTACGATCCGGATCGAGAGCCGCGAAGAGCACGGCACGTCGCTGTCGATCCAGCTCCCGCTCACCCTGGCCACCATCGAGGGGCTCTCCGTCGGGATCGGCGGCGAGCGGTACGTGATCCCGCTCCGCGCGGTGCTCGCCTGCTGCGATCTGCCCCGCGGCACGCTCGCGCACGGCGGCGCCCAGGGGCTCATGATCCGGCGCGGACGCGGGCTGCCGTGCGTCCGCCTCCGGGCGCTCCTCGGGCTCGGCGGAGCTCCCCCGCCGGATGAGCGCGTCGTCATCGTCGCGCACGACGGCGCCGAGGCCGGCCTCGTGGTCGACCTCCTCGAGGGCGAGGGGCGCACGGTGGTCAAGCCGCTCGGCCAGCTGTTTCGCCGCGTCCGGGGCATCTCCGGCTCGACCATCCTCGGCGACGGCAGCGTGGCGATGATCCTCGACGTCGACGCGTTGCTCGGCGGCGTCCTCGGGGACCTCGGCCCGGTCGACGCCCCCGACGAGCGCAGGGCAGCGCCATCGGCCGCCGGAGGCAGCCCAGGATGAGCCGGCGCCCCGGCGCGCAGGGCGCCCGTCTGTCATCTCTCTCCAATGGAGGCGTCATGATCTCCGACGCGTCGAGCCCCGTGTCGCAATACGTGTCCTTCATCATCGCGGGGGACGAGTACGCGGTGAACATCCTCCGGGCGCGGGAGATCGTCGAGCACAGCGTCACATCGCGGGTCCCGATGATGCCAGCGTGCATCGTCGGCGCCATGAACCTTCGGGGCCGCGTCGTTCCGGTCATCGATCTCGCGGTCAAGCTCGGACTGCCGCCGACGAGGGTGAGCCGGTGGACGTGCGTCCTCATCGTCGAGACCGAGCTCGAAGGCGAGAACACCCGCCTCGGCCTGCTCATCGACGGCGTGGGCGATGTGCTCACGCTCTCCGAGGACGAGATCGAGCACGCGCCGGCCTTCGGCGCGCAGGTGCGCGTGGATCAGCTGCTCGGGATGGCGAAGGTGGGCCAGAAGCTCGTGCTGCTGCTCAACATCGACCGCATCCTCTCGCCGGCGGAGCTCCTGGCCTCGGCGACGCCCGGCCCCTCGGCCCCCGGGGCCCCGCCGGCGCTCCCAGGCAGCCACGGCGCGCCGGCCGGCGAAGGGGACAGGCCATGATCTCGCTCGCCGAGCTGGGCCCGCGCGCCCTCAGCGACGAGGAGTTCGCGCTGTTCCAGAGGCTCGTCAAGCGCGCCTCGGGCATCGCGCTCGGCCCGCAGAAGAAGCCGCTCCTGCTCTGCCGCCTCGGGCCCCGGCTCCGCGCGCTCGGGCTCCGCAGCTTCGGCGAGTACTACCGCCGCGTGACCGCGCCTGGCGGCGAGGGCGAGGGCGAGCTCGTGCACATGCTCGACTGCATCTGCACGAACGAGACCCATTTCTTCCGGGAGCGCGATCAGTTCGAGCTCCTCGAGCGCGAGATCCTCCCGGCGTGGCACGAGGGCGCGGGCCATGGAGCGCCCTTCGCGCGCGGCGGCCGCCCGCTGCGCGCCTGGAGCGCGGCCTGCTCGACCGGGGAAGAGCCCTACTCGATAGCGATGTCGTTGCTCGACAGCCTGCCCTCCCGGGAGCGCAGCGACGCGGCGAGACAGGCGCCGCCATGGGCCGGCGCCGCGTCGACCGGCGTTCCGGAGATCTGCATCCTCGCGACGGACCTGTCCGTCCGCGCGCTCGACCAGGCGCAACGCGCGGTGTGGCCGATCGAGCGGGCCTCGGAGATCCCGGAGGAGCGCCTGCGCACCTACATGCTCCGCGGGACGGGCGCGAGCGCGGGCCTGATGAAGGCCCGGCCGGAGCTGCGCAGGCTCATCTCCTTCCGGCGCTTCAACCTGCTCGACGCGGCGCCCAGGCGATTCGGCCTGTTCGATCTGATCTTCTGCCGGAACGTCCTCATCTACTTCGACGCCGCGACGAAGGCGTCGATCGTGGCGAGGCTCATCGCCAGCCTCGCGCCTTCAGGGTACCTGTTCCTCGGACACGCCGAGGGCCTCCACGGGACGGACCACCGCGTGCGGTGCGTCGCGCCATCCATTTATCGGCTCCAGCCCCCGGCAGGGCTCGAAGGAAGCCGCAACACATCTAGCCCGGAGCATGCATCATGCTTGCGCATATCGGAGTAGGCCGGAAGCTCTACCTCGGCTTCGCCGCCATGGTCGTCATCGTCCTCGGACTGGCGGGCACGGCCTACAAGAGGTTCGCGGAGCTCGACGAGGCCCGCTCATGGGACCAGCACTCGTACGAGGTGATGCTCGCGGCGAGCGAGATCATGGAGTCGCTGCTCGACATCGAGACAGGGGAGCGTGGCTTCGTCATCACCGGGGTGGAATCGTTCCTGGAGCCGTACCGCAGCGGGCGCGATCGGTTCGAGCAAAACATGAGTCGTGCCCGGGAGCTCACCAGGGACAACCCGCGCCAGCAGGCGCGCCTCGAGAAGATCGACAAGCTCCAGGACGAGTGGCTCTCCTCCGTGCTGGAGCCGATCATCCAGCAACGCCGCAGCGCGGACGACGTGAAGGCGTCGGCGGATCGCGCCGTCGAGGAGGTCAGGAAGGGGCGCGAGAAGAGCCTCATGGACCAGATGCGCGCGGCGCTCAAGGAGATCGACGACGAGGAGATCGCCCTCCTCGGCCAGCGGCAGGCGGCGACGAACGCGCTCGTCAAGACGATGTACGTGACGCTGCAGATAGGAGGTCTGCTCGCGATCGTCGTCGCCGCCGTGCTCGCCATCGTCTTCAGCAGGATGATCCTCTTGCCGCTCACCCAGGCGGTGTCGATCCACCAGCGCATCGCCGGGGGCGACTTCACGGGCGACGTCAAGGTGAAGAGCTCCGACGAGTTCGGCCAGATGCTCGGCGCCGTGAAGGCCATGTCGGAGCGCCTGGCGGGCCTCATCGGCGAGGTCCGGAGCGGCGCGATCTCGGTCTCCTCGGTCTCGGTGCAGCTCTCGGCGACGGCGCAGAGCCTGTCGCAGGGCACCAGCGAGCAGGCGGCGTCCGTGGAGGAGACGATGGCCAGCCTGCAGCAGCTGAGCGGCACGATCGCGAAGAACGCCGCCAACTGCAAGCAGGTCGAGGAGACGGCGCACCGGAGGACGAGGGACGCGGAGCAGAGCGGTCAGGCGGTCCGGGAGACGGTCGAGGCGATGAAGGCGATCACCCAGCGGATCGTGATCATCGAGGAGATCGCGTACCAGACGAACCTGCTCGCCTTGAACGCCGCGATCGAGGCGGCTCGCGCGGGCGAGCACGGCAAGGGGTTCGCCGTGGTCGCCACGGAGGTGCGGCGGCTGGCCGAGCGAAGCCGGGATGCGGCGAAGGAGATCGGCTCGTTCGCCGCGTCGAGCATCGTCGTCGCGGAGCGCTCGGGACAGCTCATCGCGGAGCTCGTCCCGTCGATCCGGGAGACCGCGGAGCTGGTGCAGGGCGTCGCCGTGGCATCCAAGGAGCAGTCGAACGGCGTGGCCCAGATCAGCGGGGCGGTGGAGCTGATAGAGCAGTCCACGCAGCGCAACGCGGCGATCTCCGAGGAGCTCGCCAGCACGGCGGCCGAGCTGTCGGCGCAGGCAGAGCAGCTTCAGAACGTGATGGCGTCGTTCCGCCTCGCGCAGGAGAGCGACGGCGACCCGGGCCACAGGCCTGCGGCGCCGGGGCGTCTACCGGACCGCCGCGGCGGCAGGGCGCTGTGGAGGCCGCCGCAGAAGGGCCCCCCGAGCGGCGGCGCATCGAGCAACGGGCGCGTGCCGCACGCCGCGGGCGATCAGGACTTCGTCCCGTTCTAGATCCTGTCGGAGATGGGGATCCGCGGCGCCGCCGGGCGGCGCGGGTCAAAGATGGATGTTGAGCTCGTAATGGCCGGAGTCCGACGTGCCGGAGCCGTCGGACTGGCTCACGTTGAGCGCGTAGTCGCCTCCCTCGCCGCTCGTGTCGACGCTGATCAGGACCGCCTGGCCAGCGTCGAGCAGCACGAGCGCGCGCGAGCTCCTCCCGTCGCTGACGCAGGCTATCTCGGGACCCCTGCACCCGCCCAGGCGCACGGACAGGACCGTCTCGATCGTGGAGCCCACGGTGTTGATGTCGTAATATCCCTCCGCGGGCGCGGTGAAGGCGTAGGTCGCCTCGCCGCCGGGGCCCCCGCCGCACTCGGGCGTCAGGATATCGAGATAGCCTTCATTGTTGCCCGTGACCGCCTGAGGGACGGAGTCGCCGAGATCGAAGAGCGGGCACGGCGGCACCTCCTGCCGGGCGACGTTGAGCGTGTACTCCCCGCTCGCTTCGTAGCCGTCCACGGAGACGATCACGGCCTGACCGGCGGAGAGGGGCAGGGTCAACCGCGAGTGGGTGGCGGCCCCCTCGGGGTCGGCGTCGTCATTGCACTTGAGCGAGGGGCCGGCGCACGCGCCGTCCCGCACGTCCAGGAGCGTGTCGAACGTCGAGCCCTCGGTGTCGAAGGTATAGAGGGCGTAGGCCGGGGCGGTGAACAGGTAGGTCGCCTCGGGAGCCCCGAAGGAGCCGCAGACGGGCGCGAGGGAATCGGAGAGACCCGCGGTCGTGCCTGTGACCGTCTGCGGCGCCATCGAGCCGAGATCGATGATGGGGCACGCCGCCTCGGTGACCTCGAGCGCGTAGTCGCCCGCCTCGCCGTGGCTGTCCAGCGCGATGACCGCGGTCTCGCCGGCCGCGAGCGGGATCGCGGCGCGCGCAGGCTGGGACGAGCCGTCGAGGCACATGATGACCTCGCCCCGGCACCCTTCGCGGCGCACCTCCAGGAGGACGGGGAAGCTCGATTCCGTCGCATCGAACACGTACACGCCGTCGTGCAGCGCGGTGAAGCCGTAGGTCGCCTCGCCGCCGCTCGTGGGCGAGAAGCACGCCGAGGACACGTTCGGGAGATCCTCGTTGTTCCCGGTCACCGTCTGCGGGACCCTCGAGCCGAGGTTCACCGCCGGACACGTCGGGGCTTCGAAGATCTCCAGCGTGAACTCGGGCAGCGGGCGGCCCGGGCTCGCCACGGCGACGAGCGCCGTCTGCCCGGCCTCGAGCTCCGCGACCGCGCTCGCCTGGCTGGAGCCGTACTGGCACGCGAGCGACTCGCCGGTGCAGGTGCCGCCGTCGCGGACCTCGACGATCAGCTCACGGGAGGCGGCGCGCCCGCTGAAGACGTAGAGGCCGTCCTCGGGGGCCGTGAAGGTGTACGTGGCGTCCTGGCTCGAGGCGATGTCGCAGTCCGCGTACACCGAGTCCTCGAGCCCGGCGGTCGAGCCCGTCACGGTCTGCGGAACGACGGGCTCCAGGGCGGTGGGCGCGCACACGATCGGTCCCGGCTCGGTCACGCGCAGCGTGAAGTCGCCCTCCGCGCCGCTCACCACCACCAGGACGGGCTCGCCCTCGGCGAGATCGACGGCGATCTGCGACTGGAGGCTCCCCGCATCGTCGTTGCAGGCCAGCTCGGCGCAGGTGTCCGCCCGCAGCGCCCCGAGCGTCGTGTCGTGGGAGGCGTCGAAGGTGTCGAACAGGTAGGTCCCCGCGTGGGGCGCGGTGAACAGGAACGTCTGATCCGCCGCGCCCGACCCCGAGCAGCTCAGCGAGCGGCTGTCGTCGGCGCCGGATGTCGTGCCGCTGACCCGCTGGGGGACGCCGGAGCCGATGTCCTGGGAGGGCTCGGCGCTGCACCCGCACCGGCCGTCCTCGCACGGCCGCCCGGGGTCGCAGGCGCGATCGCACCGGCCGCAATGCTGCGGATCGGCGGTGAGGTCGACGCAGGTGCCGGCGCAGTCGGTGAGGCCCTCCAGGCAGGTCCGCTGGCACAGGGCGGCGGCGCACGCGCGGCCCGGCTCGCACGGCGCGCCGCAGTTGCCGCAATGGTTCGGGTCGGTGCGCGTGTCGACGCAGGCGCCGTCGCAGCGCTTCAGGTGGCGGTCGCCGCCGCACGCCGGCGGGCCGCCGCCCACGCCGTCGGTGCCGCCGCTGCCGCCGCCGCCACCCCCCTCGCCCCCCTCCTCGCATGCGCCGTCGACGCACGCCTCCGCGGCCGGGCACGCCACGCCGCACGCGCCGCAGTTCGCGCGATCGGAGCGCAGCGCCACGCAGACCCCGTCGCAGGCCGAATCGGGAGGAGCGCAGACCTCCGCCGAGCTGACGTCGCTGGAGCACGCGGAGGTCGCCGCGACGACCGCGGCTGGCAGCCAGAGCACGGCCGCCGACAGCGCGTATCTCAAGCGAAGACCGTCTCGGTTCATCGGCATCCCTCTGCGGCGTGCGCCGTCCGGGCGCCTGGGCGGGCGGCTGATCGGTGATCCAGCGGATCGTGCCCTACCTCGGGAAGCCAGGTCAAGGCGCCCGGGCGCGGCCGAGCGCGCCGGACGCGACGCTTTCCAGGATGCCGCTCGTGTCAGGGCGACAACGGCGCCACCCCTTGCTAGAACCGCCCGCATGATGCGGCCCGCGCGCCCTGAAGTCCTCGCCCCGGCCGGTGATCGCGCTGCCCTCGAAGCCGCCGTGCGCGGCGGGGCCGATGCCGTCTACTTCGGCCTCCGGGGGGGCGCCGCGGGCGGCGGCGCGGCGGCGTCGTCACCGTTCAACGCCCGCGCCCGGGCCGCGAACTTCGACGCAGCGGAGCTCGCGGAGACGATGCGCTTCCTCCACGCCCACGGCGTGAAGGGCTACGTCACCCTGAACACGCTCGTGTTCGACGACGAGCTCCCGGCGGTCCGCGGCGCGATCGAGGCGTGCGCGTCGGCCGGCGTGGATGCGGTCATCGTCCAGGACCTCGCGGTGATGCGCCTCGCGCGGGCGCTCGCGCCCGGGCTCCCGATCCACGCCTCCACGCAGATGACCTGCACCGACGCGGCCAGCGTCGAGCTCGCGCGGTCGCTCGGCGCCGCGCGGGTCATCCTCGCCCGGGAGCTCTCGCTCGACGACATCGCCGCCATCCGCCGGGCGACCGACGTCGAGCTCGAGGTCTTCGTCCACGGGGCGCTCTGCATCGCCTACTCGGGGCAGTGCCTCACGAGCGAGGCCATCGGCGGCCGCAGCGCCAACCGCGGCGCCTGCGCCCAGGCCTGCCGCCTGCCCTACCGCCTCGTCGTCGACGGCGCGCTCCGCGACCTCGGCGACGCGGCGTACCTCCTCTCGCCGGAGGACCTCGACGCCACCGACGTCATCCCCGACCTCGTCGCGCTCGGCGTCGCCTCGGTGAAGATCGAGGGGCGCCTCAAGGGCCCCGAGTACGTCGGCGCCACCGCGCGGCTTTACCGCGCCGCCATCGACGCGGCGCTCGGCGCCGGGGCCGGCCCCGGGGCGACGGACCGCGAGGCGGCGCTCCAGGCGTTCTCGCGCGGCTCGGGGCCCGGCTTCCTGCGCGGCGTCGACCACCAGCGCCTGGTCGACGGCCGCACCTGCGACCACCGCGGCATCGAGGTCGGTGAGGCGCGCGGCGCCGGCCGCCGGCGCGGCCACGAGGTCGTTGTCGTGCGCGCCGCCCGGCCGCTTGCGCGCGGCGAGGGGATCCTCGTGGAGGGGGGCTTCGCCGGCGAGGGCGAGCTCGGCGGCCGCATCTGGGGCCTGTGGATCGACGGCCGCGAGGTCGAGCGCGCGCCGGCGGGCGGCGACGTCGAGGTGTGGCTCGGCCCGGATCGGCCCCTGCCGGACGACGTGCTGCGCGGCGCGCGGGGGCTGCGCGGGCGCCGGGTCTTCCGCACGAGCGACCCTGCGGGCGCGCGCGCGGTCCGCGAGGCGCTCGATCGCGCCCCGCGCCGCGTGGCGATCGACGTCCGCCTGGAGGGCCGCCTCGGCGAGCGCCCGCGGCTCTCGGCGTCGACCGAGGACGGCGCGTCGGCCGCCGTCGAGCTCGACGGCGCGCTCGGCCGCGCCGACAGGTCGCCGCTCGACGAGGCCACGCTGCGCAAGCAGCTCGATCGGCTGGGCGACACGCCGTTCGTCCTGCGCGGCGTCGGGCTGTCGCTCGACGGGCCGGCGCTCGTGCCGCCGTCGGCGCTGAACCGCGCCCGCCGGGCGCTCGTCGCGGCGCTCATCGAGGCGTCGCACCGCCCCCATGCGTGCGCTCCGCTGCCGGCGGAGGGGCTCCTCGCCGGGGCCGTCCCCCCGGCGATCGAGCCGCCGCCGCCCGGCCTCTTCGTGCTGTGCCGCAACGTGCGCCAGGCGCGCGCGGCGCTCGACGCCGGCGCGAGCGGCGTCTACCTCGATTTCCTGGAGATGGTCGGCCTCGGGGCCGCGGCGCGCGAGCTCATCGCGGCGGGGGCGTCCGTGGCGGTCGCGCCGCCGCGGATCCGCAAGCCGGGCGAGGAGAAGATCGACAGGTATCTCCTCTCGCTCGGGCCGGCGGCGATCCTGGTCCGCAGCTTCGGCGCGCTCCTCGACGCCTCGCCGGGCGTGCCCCGGATCGGCGATTTCTCGCTCAACGTCACGAACAAGCTGGCCGCGCGCGAGGTCCTCTCGCGCGGGCTCGCCGCGTTCACGCCGTCGTTCGACCTCGACGCCGCGCAGCTCGCGGCGCTGCTCGACTCGCCGTTCGCGCCGTTCGCCGAGGTGGTCGTGCACCACCCGATGCCGCTCTTTCACATGGAGCACTGCGTCATCGCGGCGACCCTCTCGGAGGGGAAGGATCATCGCACCTGCGGTCGCCCGTGCGATCAGCACGCGCTGTCGCTGCGGGACCGGGCGGGGATGGATCACCCGCTCGAGGCGGACGTGGGGTGTCGGAACACGGTGTTTCACGCGGCGCCGCAGAGCGCGGCGCACCTCGTGCCGGAGCTCGCGAAGAGCGGCGTGCGCCGGTTCCGGATCGAGCTCGTGCGCGAGGACGCCGACGGGGCGCGGCGGGTGGTGGAGGCGTACCGACGGCTGCTCGCCGGGGAGGCGGCGCCGGCGGAGGTCGCGCGCGGGCTGCGGGCCGAGGGGAGCTATGGAGTGGTGAGGGGGTCGCTGCGGGTGCTGCAGGCGTGAGCGGGGGAGGGGGAGCGAGGTTGCGGGCCTCCCTCACTCTCCGGGGATCGAGGTCGGGGACTCGCTCCTACAAGCGCTCGATCAGGAAGCTTCGGGTCTTGTCGTCGAAGCCGTGGGAGGCGAGGTTCGCGTCTGTCGTGAGGACGCGCGACCCGGTCGAGTATTGCAAGAACCAGTCGTAGAGCGTCACCTGGAAGCCGGGGGGGACGCGGACGGAGCTGGCCCTCTGGTCCCAGTAGGCCCAGGGGCCGCCGAGAAAGACGGCGGGGCCGACGCCGTACAGGAACGATTCGCCCGAGAAGTTGGCGTGCTCGTAGAAGGTGACGACGTCCAGTTGCGGGTCCGAGGCGTTCGAGACGACGATGCCCGAGATCGCGTCGTTGAAGCCCGCGGCCACGAGATCCGTGTCCGAGGTGAAGATGCGCACCTCGCCCCCGAAGTTGTGGTGGATGAAGGCCGTGACCCGGAGCCCGGCGGGGACCTTGATGGCGCTCGCGCGGTTGTCGCCGATGATCGTCGTGTTCAGGAGGTTGTGGTGGCCGATCCCGAAGCCCTGCGAGATGCCGGAGAAGTTCGAGAGATCGTAAAGCACGACCTGGTTGCTGGGGTGGACGGTGGGGCCGCCGGCGACGGTGGCATCGATCCAGGCGCGGTGGCGCGCCACGTCGACGCCGGTGACCGTCGCGTGCAGGTTCGTGCCGTCCTGTCCGTTCGAGGCCGAGAACACGGCGACCTGGAGCCCGTCGACGAACCACGGGCCGCCGGAGTCGCCGCTCCAGCCCGCGCCCGTCACGCCGGTCGCCTTGAGCTCCTCGTCGGAGTGCCAGCCGTTGATGTGGAGGGTCGCCTTCTTGAGCGACGGCGCCATCACCAGCGGCGTGCCCTCGCTCCCCCAGCCGTAGGCCGTCGCGTCGCTGCCGATCCAGGTCGACGTCGCCTCGGCGAGCTGGACGAACGGTCCATCGGCGTCCTCGGTCAGGTGGAGCAGCGCGATGTCGGCCACGGCCGAGGGCACCTCGACGGCGTCGACCTCGATGCGCTGGCCTCCGAGGTACGTGTTGCTGCCGACGCGCACGGCCGACGTCTCGCCCTCGTCCGCGATGCAGTGCTGCGCGGTGAGCACCCAGCGCGCCGCGACGAGGGTGCCTGTGCACTGGTAGAAGTCGCCCGTGCTCCCGCGCACGTCGAAGACCTGGACGGCCCAGGGGCTCGCCTCGGCGACCTCGCCGCCGACGATCGCGGACGAGTGCGACTCGAGCGCCTCGAGCGGCTCGTCCGACGCTTCGGCGCCCGCGCAGGCCGTGAGACCGAGCGCGGCGCCCGCGCAGACCACGAGACAAAGCTTGTTACCAAGTTCTTTCTTCTTCATTCTGTCTCCACATCATCATTCATGTTCGGAGGATCGTTCGTGCCGAGGGAGTCCGCCTCCGCCAGGCGGCTGCCAGCGCCATCGAGGTCAAGCCAGCGATCGTCAGCAAGCAGATTGATGGGGCCTGCGATGACGGCATGCCCGGCTCGGCGGCGGCGCCTCCGGGCAGACCCATGGGCGCACGGGGCCGAATCCGGTGCAGGGACCGCCGGAGCGGGAGGCCCGGAGGCGGGCGCGCGAAGCCCGCCCGCGACCGCTCAAGAATCACCTACCGAGTATGCTGCGTTCCCCGGCGCGGCGCCAGGCGGCGATCTGGAACGGCCGCGTTCGAGGCGTGGAACAAGGGGCCATCCCGCTGTTCGCATCGAGCTGCATCTTTATGATGGGCGCGCCGACCGGGGCAGCGCCGGCCACGACCTGGCCATCGGGACAAGCTGGAGTTGGGCGGTTCCAGCGAGGTTCATGGCGATCACTTGAGCCTCATCCGCCCGGGATTGGGCGCCGCTTCGACCCCTCGAGCGGCCCCGGGCGCCTGGCGCGGACGCGCTGGACGCGGGAGACTTGGCTCCCGACCAGGCAAGGCAGGCCGCGGTGGCTCTGCGCGCCTGGGTCGCCTGGAGCCGTCGATTGAAGTTCCTCTCCCCCGTCGTCCTGTTCTGGGTGGCCTCCGTCCTGGCCTGGCTCCTCGTCGTCGTGGCGGCGAGGCGCCGCCGCGGCCCGCTCTACGCGCGGTTCGTCGGCGTGCTGCTCGGCATCCATACCCTGATCGCGTGCGCCCTCTTCCGCCACGCCGGCCCGCTCGCCCCGGCGTTCGCGGTCCTCCAGGGCGCGGTGTATCTGCACTTCCTCCTGCTCTCGCGCCCGCGGATGCGCCCGCTCGCCTACAGGCTGCTCGTCAGCATCCCCGCGTCCTACTTCGTCGCGGCGATCTTCCTGTCGTTCCCGTGGGCCATCGCGAGCGGCCTCGGGGCGACGCCGTACGGCCTCTGGGTGCCCTTCGCCCTCGCCGGCATCGGCATCGTCCAGTCGCTCACCGCCCGCCGCGAGGAGGTCGAGATCGTCGTCGACCGCGCTCCGGTCGAGGGGCTGCGCCGCCACCCGCTCCCGCGCGCGGAGGCGCTCGACGCGCGCCGCCCCCTTCGCATCGTCCAGATCACCGACCCTCACATCGGTCCCTTCATGTCCGTCGCGCGGCTCCGCGGCATCTGTGAGCGCGCGGTCGAGCGCGAACCCGATCTCGTCGTGCTCACCGGCGATTACCTGACCATGGAGTCGCAGGACACCGCGGAGCACCTCGCGGAGGCCCTGTCCCCGCTCCGCGCCCTCGAGGGCCGTGTGTTCGCGTGCCACGGCAACCACGATCACGAGTCGCCCCGCCACGTCGCGACCGCGCTCGCCCGGGTGGGGGCGCGCCTGCTCGTCGACGATGCGGCGCTCGTCGAGACCGCCGCAGGGCCGGTCCAGGTGCTCGGGATGGACTTCCATTACCGCGATCGCGCGGAGCGCATGGCGGCGGTCTGCGCCCGGCACCCGCGCGTGAAGGGGGCGCTCCGGCTCATCCTGCTCCACGATCCAGGCGCGTTCCGCCTCCTAGGCGAGGGCGAGGGCGATCTCGTGCTCTCGGGCCACACCCACGGCGGGCAGCTCGGCCTCGTCAGCCTCGGCGGCTCCTGGACCATCCTCCGGCTCTTCGTGAACATGCCGGATCACGGCCTGTGGGCCCGCGGCCCCGACCGGCTCTACGTGCACCGCGGGACAGGACACTACGGCTTTCCCCTGCGGCTCGGCGTGCCCGCGGAGGAGAGCGTCCTCAAGGTGCACTTCGCCGGCGACGGCGCTTGACGGGTCGGGCGCTGTCGCCCCGCCGGCCGGCGATTGTGCAGCGGATATCGCGAGGGGGAATTAAACGCAAAGACGCAAAGACGCGACCACTACCCGGGTGCGCGGGGGTGGCTCAGGCCTTCCCGAGGAACTTGCGTACCTCGGATTCGATGGTGCTGCCGGGGACGATGAACGGCTTGTCCGTGATGTCGACGGAGAAGCTCTGCGCGGCGACGGAATAGGTTCCCTTCACCGTCCCCGCCGGCGTGGGCACCGAGAAATCGCCCTTGCCCTCGTTGCCGCTGAACTTGCCGCCGGCCTTCTCGATCGCTGCCTTGGCCTTCGCAACGATATCTTGAGAGGGACCGCTGAAGGGGACTGAGAAGCTGTGCTTTGCCATGTCGTCTCCTTGGAGTGCTCGGTCGCGACCCTGGTGCGACGCGATGCTCGGCGGAGCCTAGTGTGGCCGCGCCAGCGGCACCAGCGCGAATCGACCGGGGCCCGAGCGCCACGCCCGAGCACCACGGATACGCGCGCGCCGGCTCCGCGGCCCCCGGAGGCCGCGGGCTCGCAGGACGGCGCGCCCCCCGCGGGATTCAACGCGCCGGCGAGGATTGGGCTTGACAAGATGGGCGAAATTGCCGCTTTTTGTGCGCTTCTTGCACACAGCCGTGAACCGAGGACTTATGAACCACCCCACTCTCAAGCCGTGGATCCTCAACCGATCGGGGCGGGTGTCCGCGCTCGTGCTCGGCGCGCTCGGCGCGCTCGGACCGAGCGCTGGATGCGCGACCTCGCACGGCCCCGGAGCGGAGGTCGCGCCCTCCGCCGGCGCTGACACGGGCGCCGCGGGGAGCCCCGAGGCCGCGCGGACCAACCTGCTCAAGGCCTCCGACTTCAACGACAACAAGAGCCTGCCCTGGACCACCTCGTTCACCGCGCCGGGCGCGGGCAGCGCCGAGGTGAAGAACGGCGCCTATTGCGTGACGGTGACGAACAAGGGGTCGAACAACTGGGACGCCCAGTTTCGCCACCGGGAGATGGTGATCCAGAAGGGTCACAGCTACACGATTCAGTACAAGGCCTGGGCGTCCGCGCCCACGAAGGCGCGCCCGAAGGTCGGCATGTCGGGCCCGCCTTACGATGAGTACTGGTCGGACACCGTGGAGCTCGGCACCGAGCCCAGGACCTTCTCCGGCAAGTTCTCGATGGCGAAGGCCGACGACGCCACGGCGGAGCTCGCGTTCCACATCGGCGGCGCGATGGCGTCGGCCAAGGAGCCGTTCGACGTCTGCATCGACGACATCCGCCTGGACGACGCGGAGTTCAAGGCCAGCGCGGCCGCGAGCGCCGTGGCGGCGCCGAAGGTCGCCGTGAACCAGGTCGGGTATCTGCCGGGCGCGATCAAGATCGCCAGCGTGAGCAACGCGGCGACCGCGCCGCTCGCGTGGGAGCTGCTCGACGGCGCCGGCAAGCCGGTCGCGCGCGGCCAGACCAAGGTCTTCGGGGAGGACGGCGCCTCCGGCGATCACGTCCACCTCGTCGACTTCACGATCATCAAGGCGCCGGGCCAGGGCTACGTGCTCAAGGTGGGGGAGGAGAAGAGCTTCCCGTTCGACATCGACGCCGGCATCTACCAGAAGCTCAAGATCGACGCGCTCGCGTACTTCTACCACAACCGGAGCGGCATCGAGATCGAGATGCCCTATGCCGGCAAGCCCGAACTCGCGCGCCCGGCCGGGCATCTCCAGGACAAGAGCACGCGCTGCCTCAAGGGCAGCGGCTGCGACTATGCGCTCGACGCGTCCCGCGGCTGGTACGACGCCGGCGATCACGGCAAGTACGTCGTCAACGGCGGCATCTCGGTGTGGACGCTGCTCAACTGGTACGAGCGCACAAAGCACCTCGGCACCTCGAGCGCCGATTTCGGCGACGGCAAGCTCAGCATCCCCGAGGGCAAGAACGGCGTGCCCGACCTCCTCGACGAGGCCCGCTGGGAGCTCGAGTTCCTGATGGGCATGCAGGTGCCGGAAGGCAAGCCGCTCGCCGGCATGGTGCACCACAAGATGCACGACGACGCGTGGACGGGCCTCGGCCTCGCGCCGCACGAGGACAAGCAGCCGCGCTCGCTCCACAAGCCGAGCACGGCGGCGACGCTCAACGTCGCTGCCACGGGGGCGCAGTGCGCGCGCATCTGGAAGACGGTGGACGCGGGGTTCTCGGCGAGGTGCCTGAAGTCCGCCGAGCGCGCCTGGGCCGCGGCGAAGCAGAACCCGGCCCTCTACGCGCCGCCCGGCGGCGACAAGGGCGGCGGGCCCTACGACGACACGGACGCCAAGGACGAGTTCTACTGGGCCGCGGCGGAGCTCTTCGTCACGACGGGGAAGCTGGAGTACAAGCAGTTCCTGCAGGTCTCGCCGCTCAACGCGCGGTTCCCGACGGAGATCGAAGGGGGCGCGGCGTCGATGAACTGGCGGGTCACCGACGGGCTCGGCCAGATCTCGATGGCGATCGTGCCCGGCCACGTGAACGCGGCGTGGCAGAAGGAGATCCGCGGCCGCATCGCGAAGGCGGCCGACCAGTACCTCGCCATCGCCGACAAGGAGGGGTACCGGACGCTCGTCGCTCGGACGCCTGCAGGCAAGTACGACTGGGGCTCGAACTCGGGCGTGCTGAACAACATGCTCGTGGTGGCGCTCGCCCACGACTTCACCAAGCAGCCGAAGTACCTCGACGGGGTGGTGCTCGGCATGGACTACCTCCTCGGGCGCAACCCGCTCGGGCAGTCGTACGTGACGGGCTATGGCGAGAAGCCGCTCGAGAACCCGCACCACCGGTTCTGGGCCCATCAGGCGAACAGCAAGTACCCGAAGGCGCCGCCCGGCGCCGTGTCCGGCGGCCCGAACTCCTCGCTCCAGGACCCCCATGTCCAGAGCGCCGGCCTGAAGGGGTGCGTCGCGCAGCGGTGCTTCGTGGACCACATCGAGGCCTGGAGCGTCAACGAGATCACGATCAACTGGAACGCGCCGTTCGCGTGGGTGACCGGCTTCCTCGACGAGAAGGCACGGCAGTAGCCGAGCAAGCGAGCCAGCGCGGCGGCCGGGCCGGAGGCGACCGCCCCGGCGCGACCGCCGCGCCGCGTCGCGGCGTCCGGCTGAGGCCGGCCGTGAGCGCGGAGCCGCCTGGCTGCCTGTCGGTGCGGTTGAGCCTCGTTGCGGCTGCACCCTGGGTGCGCCCGTGACTGCCGGGGCCGCCACGACGGTTGACATCCCGATGTCAAGACTTAAATAAAGACAGCCGTCGGCACTGGCGCGCAGCAGCGCTGCCGTACTGCGGCGCTGAGAACCTGAAGAGGCCGGTGAACAGAACAAGCCGGCAGCTCTTCAGGTCGCTCGGTTTCTCTTCTCCCGCACGCTTCCCGCACGCTCGCAGCCTGGAACCGCAGATTTGGACGAGCTGGAGCGGCGCGTGGCGCGCGAGCGTTGACAGTTTCGCGGCGTGGGTATAGGGTAGGTCCTGACGAATCGCCGAGGCCGTCGAACCGAGCTGGACCGCAGCTCTCGTTCTGTCGGCCTTGGTCGCTCCGGCGACCTTCTCGAAGGAGAAGGTTGACAGTCTCGCCACAGGATTCTAGAGTGAATCCTCGCACATCGGCAGAGCCGGAGGGCGCGAAAGCCTTCGAGTAGTTCCTGTAGTATCTGGAGCTCGATCGCTTGTAGCTCTCCAAACTGTCCGGTAGGTCTCTCGAAGTCAGTCTCTCGAAAGAGAGGGTTGACAGCCTCGCGGAGGGGTTCTAAGAAGGGCCCCCCGCGCATCGGCGGACGCGGAGAGTCGGCGGAACGAAGGTTCGTGCCTCTCTGGGCCGCTCGATAGGCGGGCTTCGTCAGAGGTGAACGTCGCTGCGATACCTCCCCGAGGGGAGGCGATCGAGGCGAGCCGGCTCCTCGGCGAAGATCGGTGTGGAACACGGCAAGCAGCTCGCCCGGCGAGCCGCCTTGCCTGCTCGGTCCTTGAAAACTGGGTTGTGTGCCTACGAAGTGACGTGGGTTCAAAGGCGAGCGCAAGCTCGACCTCGCACGTCATAATATGACGAGCAAATCAGGCGGTCTTAGCCACCGCCTGACGCAACAGGATTTAACTGGAGAGTTTGATCCTGGCTCAGAACGAACGTTAGCGGCGCGCTTAACACATGCAAGTCGAGCGAGAAAGGGCTTCGGCCCCGGTAAAGCGGCGCACGGGTGAGTAACACGTAGGTAATCTGCCCCCAGGTGGTGGATAACGTTCCGAAAGGAGCGCTAATACAGCATGAGACCACGTCTTCGAAAGAGGATGGGGTCAAAGCCGGCCTCTTCATGAAAGCTGGCGCCAGGGGATGAGCCTGCGGCCCATCAGCTAGTTGGTAGGGTAATGGCCTACCAAGGCGTAGACGGGTAGCTGGTCTGAGAGGATGATCAGCCACACTGGAACTGAGACACGGTCCAGACTCCTACGGGAGGCAGCAGTGGGGAATCTTGCGCAATGGGCGAAAGCCTGACGCAGCGACGCCGCGTGAGTGATGAAGGCCTTCGGGTTGTAAAGCTCTGTGGAGGGGGACGAATAAGGGTTGGCTAACATCCAGCTCGATGACG
>NZ_CP150332.1:2840000-3280000 GCF_051519845.1 Sorangium sp. So ce362
GCCACGGCAGGCAAGGACCTCGCGGGCGCCGTCGCGGCGAACCGGCTCGGGCACTTCAACCTCGTCAAGCACGGCAGCACCTCGGGACCGCAGAAATACTGGTTCGCGATCGATCGCGTCTCGACGCTCCCCGACGATCTCGTCATGGCCACGACCGAGGTCGGGATGCTCGGCGCGATGAACCTCGAGAAGACGATCGTCGACCTGGCCGGCCTCAACGACCGGCGCTTCGCGCTCGAGCCGTTCTCCGCGGACAGGCTCTTCGAGGCCTACAAGCCCGATCTCATCTACATGCCACATCCTCATTACGTGAAGATGATCGATGACCTGGGGGCCCACCCGGAGATGTCCCGTTATGTCGCTACTCGCAGAAGAAGCTCGGGACAGCGCTGTTCGGCATCGCCGTCCGGCGCGACGGCCCCTACTTCGAGCGATTGCAGCAGATCGTGAAGAAGAAGCTGGGCTCGAAATGACGCCCGCGGCGCGAGGTCGCTCGTCCAGGCGCTGCGGCTCGCGCCGGACTGCTCCGCGTGACGCCGGCTCTTCACGCGCTCCGACCCGTCTGATAGCATCGAGCCGGACCGCGGCGCCCGCCGCACTGGAGAGCGCGACGTGAACTGCCCGAAATGCACGGCCTCGATGGATGTCATCACCTTCGGCGGGGTCGATGTCGACCGGTGTACCGCGTGCGGCGGGATCTGGTTCGACAGCCGTGAGAAGGAGTCGCTCAAGGCCATGGAGGGCTCGCAGCAGATCGACACCGGCGACCCCGCGGTGGGGCGGAAGAACAACCAGATCCGGCGGGTGCCGTGCGCCCGCTGCTCGACGCCGATGGTGCGCATGGTCGACCCGCAGCAGCCGCACATCTGGTACGAGAGCTGCAGCGTCTGCGGCGGCGTCTACTTCGATGCCGGCGAGTTCCGCGATTACAAGGAACACACGCTGAGCGATTTCTTCCGGGACCTGTTCGCGCGCCCGCGCGGCTGACCGCGATCCGCCGTCCGGCGCCGCGGATGGAAGCCGCCTCAGCCGTGCAGCTCAGCCGTGAGGCGCCTGCCCGGCGCCCCCCGGGAGCTCGCTCGACACGGGGGCCTCGGGGCCGGAGGCCTGGGGAACGACGCCAGGAGCTCGCCGGCGCGGAACACCCAGAGGGTGCCGGGCGTCGCCTTGCGCCAGAGCTCGTCGCGCGTGAGCGGCTCGGTGGCCACGACCGCCATGCGCGCGTCGGGGCCGAGGCCCTGGATGTCGTTGAAATTCACCTTGAGGTCGGCGTCCACGAGCGTGGCCTCGCCGAACGGGGCCTGGCGGAGGATGCAGGACAGCACACATGGCGCATATCCTCCCGTGGCGTGCGCGCATCGTCGACGATCAAGAGCCCTGTGACGCCGCCGCCCGCAGAGACGTTGCTCACCGCCGAGGCCGACAGCCGCACCATGGCGCCCTCCATGCGACCGGCGAACACGAAGGGGCAAAGGTCGAAGTAGACCTCCTCCTCCACGAGGCCGCCGCCTCGGAGCGTCGGCATGCGCGCCGTGCGCGCGCGGCTGCGCTCCTGCACGATCGTGCGCTGATCCGCGGCGCCGCGGACAGCCTTCCTCCACGCGTCCGAAGGCGTCTGCCACCCGAGCAGCACGCCTTTGCCGCCGTACTCGTCGTTCGGCTTCAGCACGAAGCTCTCCTGCTCGCCGAGGACGAGCTCGACTCCGCCGGCGGAGAGGCGGTCGCCGTCGATCTCGAGCTGGCCCGGATCGAGGATCAGCGTCCGGTGCCCCTCGGCCGAGAACAGCCCGGAGAGCACCTTGAACTCGGCCGAGGTGTCGACAGCGGCCCGGTCGACGATGGCTATCGTCGGCCTCGCCTCGCGCCCGCCCCACGCAGCGTACCCCTCGCGCAGGGCGCGCAGGAGCACCCGGTGCGGCGCCGGCGTGCGCACGCCTGGCCCGCCCCGGAGCGGCGCCAGGTGGGGGAGCGCCATCAGCGTCTGCTCGACGAGGAGCTGGTCGGTGATGCCAGCGGGGGAGTCGGCGTTGTACTCGATGAAGGAAAAGCCGCCCTCGGTGACCAGCATGTCGAGCCGCCCGACCGTGAGGAACGGCCCCTCGCCGGGATCGAGGGCGGCGAGGGCGCGCTCGTCCGCGGAGAGCCCCAGCTCCTCGGCGAGCGCGGCGTCCTCGAGCGCGCGCCGCGCGACGCGCTCGAGCGCGGCGGCGATCCGCTCGGCGGCGCGCGCGACCGCGGCGTAGTCCTGCGCCGCGATGAGGTAGGGCCGCAGGTGGCGGCACAGCGCGCGCGCGCCGTGCACCAGCCCGAGCCTCCACTGGCCGTCGAGGAACGACGCGAACCGCGCCGCGTCCATCGCATCGGGCGCGGCCAGCCGAGCGTCGATCTGCTCGGCGAGCGATCGTGTGGCGTCCCAGGTCATGGCGACCTCATGTCGCGCCGGCGCCCGGGATCGCCCAGGCGTGCACGGGGTTGCCGGAGTCGACCTCGGCCATGTACCGCTCGAGCATGCGCCGGAGCGCCTCCTCGCGCGGTAGATGGCCCAGGCCGAACCCCGGCCGGCTGAGCACCATCTCCAGCGCGGTGAGGTGCTGCTGGAGGCGCGCTTTGAACAGCCCGTAATCGACGGTCCTGAAGTGATCTTGCTGGATCTCGATGCCCAAGGGACCTCCCGCGGCGATCTCGGCGAGAGCTGAGCCGCTGTTCTTCACGGCGAGCGCCGTGGGGTGGAGGGTCGTCCGTCGCCGGGATCGCGATGTTCCCGGCTCTGCGCAGTGCAAACACAGGGCCAGGACCGGCGGCCTCGGCGCGAAGGACGCCGGAGAAGGGCCGCCTGGCGGCGTTGGGCTCGATCGATGTGGCGCAGGTGCGGCCTGTGGCGAAACGCACCGTGGGGGGGGGTTGCTCGGCGGCGCCGTTCACCGGCCGGCCGCGCAACGGCAGGTCACTGTTCGACGTGCGGGACGCGCTCGACGACGCACTGCCCCGCCTTGCAGCGGGCGACCGAGTCCTCCTTCGGCGCCATGCACTTGGCGACCGGGCAGCTCTCGGCGGCGCAGCTCGCGGCGCGCCACTGCTGGAGCGCCGCGAGCGCGTCGCGGTGGAACGCCTGGTCGCACGGCGGGCACAGCTGGTCGCAGCACTGCCCGGCCCGCGCGCAGGACGCCACACAGTCGGCGTCCGCCTCGCATCGCGGCTCGGTCGCCGCGCCGCTGCCGTCGGCCGACGCGCCGCTGCCGTCGCCCGGTGCGGCGCCGGTCGCGGCGGGGTCCTGCGTCCGAGGCATTGCGTCGACCGCCGGCGGGGCCTGCGCCGGGGCTTCCTTGTGACAGCCGGCGGCGAGACCGGCGAGACCGACGAGCATGAGGGACGGCGAGAGCGACAGGGGCTTCATGCCGGCCATGATGGCACGGGAGGCGGTCGTCCTGGGGTCCGTGGGGCAGGGGACCATTGCCGCGCAGTCGGGCAGGGCTCCCGGACGGGCGTGCCTCGACGCCGCTGCTCCCATCGACGCGGTCGACGCGAGCCGCGCGATATGGCGCCGCGGAGGGTGCCGTCCCCGCCGACGACGAAGAGCACGTTGATGCCGAGGGGCGCGAGCGTGTCGACCATCTGGTGCGGGTCCTGGTTGCCGCGCGAGGTGCCGCGGACGGTGCCGCCCATGCGGTGGATCTCCTCGACATTGCGCGGTTCCAGGCGCATCGGGGCGTGCCCGAAGCGGGCCGCGAGCCCCTCGTAGCCGTAGCGGAAGCCGAAGATCTCCTGCACGCCGTAGCTGTGCGCCATCGTGAGCACGAGCCCGCGGATGACGTTGTTCACGCCGGGGCACAGCCCGCCGCACGTCACGATGCCGGCGCGCATCTCCCTCGGCTCCCAGAAGACGCGGTTGCGCGGCCCGGCCAGCTCGAACGCCGGCGGCCGCGGGCCGGAGGCGCCCGCCAGGACGGCGGACAGGCGATCGTCGAACAGCACCTTGTCGGCCTCAGCGACGTACACCGTGGCCTTCTCGCCGAGCTTCTCGGCGACGGGCGAGGGGTACCGGCAGGGGCCGAGATCCTTGATGGCGAGATCGGCAGAGGTCGCCACGTGGAAGGCCTCCTGGGGAGGGGAACACCGCCCCCCTCGGCGAGCGCCGCCGCGGGGAGGCCGTCATGGTCGCCCGGCGCCTGTTTCGGCGGTATTTCGGGGGCGAGACGCTGTCGTAACGTCCTGACCGTCCCCCCCCGGACCGCGCGCCACGTCGCTCGCGCGGGGGGGCCAGCTAGTCCCCCGCCGGCCCAGCGGCACCCGCGCGATCGAGGCGCCTTCCTGGCGCCGCGCGGATCCGGTAGTCCTCGCCCTGCTCCGGTTCCCCGCATGCTCCCGTCGAACACGCCTCTCCCCGTCGCCCAGCGCCTCGCGCGCGCCCTCGAGGTGCTGGCGCCGGCGCTCGATATCGTCGAGGCGCGCGTCGACGAGGGCGCGCCGCCGGCCTGGTGCGAGGCGCGGGGCTGGACGGGCTTCCTCCTCTCGCTCACGGACGGCGAGCTCGCCCGCTGTGAGGCCGACGGGCTCGCGGCGTGCATCGACGGCCTCGACGGCGCGCCGGCGAGCCTCAGGGCCCTGGCGGGCGCCGCGGACGAGGCCGCGAGGCTGCCGCGGCGGCCGGTTCAGCCGCTCCCGCCGGCGTCGCTGGACGAGCTCCGGGCGGTGCCGGCGCGCAAGCGGCTCCAGCTCGAGGCCCTGCTCGGCGCCGTGGCTCCCATGGCCGTCCGCGCCCGCCGCCTCGTCGACGTGGGCGCGGGGCACGGGCACTTCACCCGCCTGGCCGCCGCGCGCTTCGATCGCGACGCGATCGGCCTCGAGCGCGAGCCCGACCGCGTCGCGACGGCCTCCGCGCTGGCCGCCGGGGGCCGGGCGCGCTTCGTGGCGTTCGACGCCTTCCAGCAGGCGCTCGCGTTCGCGCCGGACGACCTGCCGGTCGGCCTGCACGCCTGCGGGGAGCTCGGGGATCGCATGGTGACGGCGGCGGCGGCGGCGCGCTGCGATCTCGCGCTCGTCTCGTGCTGCTTGCAGAAGATCGGCGCCCCGGCCCGCGCCCCCCTCTCGGCGGCGGCAAGGGCCGCGGGGCTCGTCCTCCGGCGCGAGGCGCTGGGCCTCACCAACCTCACGGCGCGCCGCGCGGGGGTCGAGGCCAGCCTGGACGAGGAGCTCGCGGCGCGCGAGCGGCGGCACGCGCTGCTCTCGCTGCTCCGCGGCCGCGGGCTCGACGTCGCCCTGGGCGAGGAGATGCGCGGGATCAACCGGCGTCGCGCGCACGGCGGCCTGCGCGAGCTCGCGGCGCGGGCGCTCGAGCTGCGGGGCCTCTCGCCGGCGACCGAGGTCGAGCTCCGCGAGCGCGAGCGCGCGGCGCGCGCGGCGTTCGGCCGGATGCGCCGGCTCACGCTGCCGCGCTCTCTCCTGGCCCGCCTCACGGAGGTCGCCGTCGCGCTCGACCGCGCGATGGCGCTCGGCGAGCAGGGTCACGAGGTCGAGGCGGCGATCGTCTTCGACCCCGAGGTGACGCCGAGGAACGTCGCGATCTTCGCGAGCGCGCGGCCGGGAGGGCTCGGCGGCTGACTCCGAGCCGCCCCGGCCGCGCGCGCCCGGCCCGGGGCGAGCCGCGCTGGGGCACGCTCCGCCGCGCGCGGCGCCCCGCCTGGCCTACACGGTGTCCCCCCGCCAGCATCGTTGCGGATCGAGTGCTCCCCTGGAAGCAGCACGACGCGCCGGACCGCTGATTTCAGGGGCTCCAGCGGGTGGCATGTCCGGTGCACATGGCCGCACCATGGATAGACGTCAGTTCTTGGGAGGCGCTGCGGCGGCGGTTTCCGGAGCGCTCCTGGCAGGCAGCGCCCAGGCCGCTGGGCCCAGTGTGATCCGTGTTGGCGTGCCGGGCGTCGGCGTGGGCAATCGCCCCGTCACCGGGGGCAGCTATTTCAGCCTCTTGCACCTCCAGGGGACCCTGGCCGAGGAGTTCAAGAAGGACGGCATCGAGGTCAAGTGGAGCTTCTTCCGCGGCGCCGGTCCGGCCGTGAACGAGGCGGTGGCGAACAACCTGCTCGACATCTGGACTCACGGTCACCTGCCCTCGGTGGTCGGCCGGGCCAGCGGCCTCAAGACGCGGCTCCTGGCCAGCGCCAGCCGGCGCGGCCACGCCTATCTGGTGGTGCCCGCGGACTCGCAGATCAACGGGGTCCGTGATCTGCGCGGCAAGAAGGTGGCCTACCAGAAGGGCACGGCCACCCAGCTCTCAGCGAACCGCGTCCTCGAGGGCCACGGCCTGACCGAGAAGGACATCCGCTCCATCAGCATGGACACGGCGACGGCGACGGCGGCGCTGGCCACGAAGGACGTCGACGCGGTGTTCGGCGGCACGAGCTTCCTCTCCCTGCGCGATCAGGGGATCGCCAAGATCGTCTACTCGACGAAGGGCGATTCTCCGACCTACCCGAGCAATTCAGGCGTCGTCGCGCGGGAGGACTTCATCAACGAGCACCCCGGCATCGTGCAGCGCATCATCACCACCGCGGTGAGGTCCGCGGCGTGGGTCTCGGACGAGAAGAACCGCACGCAGGCCTTCCAGCTGTGGTCGAAGTCGGGCACGCCCTTCTCGAACTTCAAGGAAGCGCAGCAGGGCGAGGACATGAAGCAGAACGCCAGCCCGCTGCTCGACGAGTACGCCATCGCCCGGTACAAGTCGGCGGTCGCCGATTCGAAGAAATTCGGCCTGATCAGGAGCACCTTCGACGTCGAGTCCTGGACCGATCGGCGCTTCCTCAACCGCGCGCTGAAGGACCTCGGCCACGAGCGCTTCTGGGTGGAGTGGGACGCGAACGGCAAGCCGAAGGGGTGACGGCGCGCGGCCCGCGCGCTGCGGCCCGCCCCAGCGCAGCGCCCCGGCGCACGCGTCGAGCCGCCGTCGCGAGGAGCCATCGCGCGCTCCCTCGAGCCTCGACGGCCTCTCGCAGCGGGAAAGCAGGATTCAACGCTCAGGCGCAAAGAGGCAAGGGATAGGGTGCATGGCAGTTTCGTCATCAGCGGTGCGTGTGCAGGCTGCCGTCGAGCAGCTCCGGTCCGGCGGCATGGTGATCCTCGTCGACGACGAGGCGCGCGAGGACGAGGGAGATCTCGTCGTCCTGGCGGAGCACGCGACGCCGGCCGCCATCAATTTCATGGCGACCCACGGCCGGGGGCTGATCTGCCTCGCGCTCACGGAAGAGCAGGTGGACCGCCTCGGGCTGCCGCTCATGGCGACCCGGGCCGGCTCCCGCCGGACGACGGCGTTCACGGTGAGCATCGAGGCGCGCGAGGGCGTCACGACCGGCATCAGCGCCCGCGACCGGGCGCGCACCGTCGCGGCCGCCATCGCCCGGGGCGCGGCGCCGCGCGACGTCGTGTCGCCGGGGCACGTCTTCCCGCTCCGGGCGCGCCGCGACGGGGTGCTCGAGCGCGAAGGGCACACCGAGGGCGCGGTCGACCTGGCGCGGCTCGCCGGGGCGACCCCGGCCGCCGTCATCTGCGAAATCATGAATGATGACGGGACGATGGCGCGCCGCCGGGACCTCTCGCGCTTCGCGGCGCGCCACGGGGTGCCGTTCGTCGCCATCGGGGACGTCATCCGCCACAGGGTGCAGCGCGAGGACGTCGCCACGCGCGTCCGGACCACCCCGTTCCGGCCCGCGGGCCTGAGCGGCGAGTGGCGGGCGCACACGTACAGGCTGCGTCGCGAGCGGCAGCTGCTCCTCCTGACGCACGGCGCGCCGGCGCCCGCCGACGCCCGCGCCATCGTGTACACCCACCGCGCGGCGCTCGTCTCGGACCTCCTCGGCGACGCCGACCTGTTCGGCGCCCTGCGGGACATCGAGGCCGCCGGCTCCGGCGCGGTGGTCTACATCCCCTCGTCGGCCGACCCGGGCGCCGACGACACCGCCGGCCTCGAGCTCGCCGTCGCCGCGCGCGAGCTGGGGGCGCTCGGGTACCGCCGGGTGACGCTCCTCGACTCGAGGCCGTTCCGGCCCGCCGGGTCAAGGAGAGAGATCGACCTCGAGACCGGCGATCCGCCGGGCGCGGTCTGGGTCGGCGCGCACGAGAGGCGCAGCGGCGAGAGCGAAAAAGTGGCTTTACAGATCGTGTAAGAGGTGGATCATGCGGTGACATGAAAGTGTTTCGGTTTGCAGGTGGCGGCGGGCCGCGCCTCGGGCTCGAGGACGAGCGGGGAGCGCGTCACGATCTCACGGCGGCGTCCCCGGAGGCGTTCGCGTCCGTCGCCTCGTGGCTCGCCTTGCCCGATCCCCTCGGCGCTGTGCGCGACGCGCGCGCCACAGCCCACCCCCTCCCGCCCGACGTCCCGCTGCTCGCCCCGATCGACGTGCAGGAGGTCTGGGCGGCGGGCGTCACCTACGAGCGCTCGCGCAACGCGCGCAAAGAAGAGAGCGCCGGCGGCGGCGACTTCTATGACCGCGTGTACGACGCCGAGCGCCCGGAGCTGTTCTTCAAGGCGATGCCCCGCCTGGTCGCCGGCCCGGGCGCACCGGTGCGCGTCCGGCGCGACTCGAGCTGGAACGTGCCCGAGCCGGAGCTCTCGCTCGTCGTGTCCGCGGCGGGCCGCATCGTCGGCTACACGGCCGGCAACGACGTCTCGTCGCGGTCCATCGAGGGCGACAACCCCCTCTACCTGCCGCAGGCGAAGGTCTACGACGGCTGCTGCGCGCTCGGCCCCGTCATCGCGCTCGCGGACGAGCCCGGGCTGGATCTGCGCGCGCTCCCCATCGAGCTCGCGATCCGGCGCAGGGGGGAGGCGGTGTTCACGGGGGAGACCTCGACCGCGAGGATGCGGCGCTCGCCCGAGGAGCTCGTCGCCTACCTCATGCGCGAGCTGAGCTTCCCCGCGGGCGTCGTCCTGATGACCGGGACCGGCATCGTGCCGCCAGACTCGTTCACCCTGGAGCCTGGCGACCTCGTGGAGATCACGATCCGCGGCGTCGGAACGCTGGCGAATCCGATATCTCAAGGTTGACGAGGCGCATCTTGCGAAGAGCACGCGGCTCGATGCGTTCCTCCTCGTTTCCGCGTAGGCCCCCGAGTACGTTCACGCCCCAGGAGAAGAATGAAATGCTGCGTTCGATCGATCCGGCTGGCACGCTCGTGAGCTTCGCTTCCCGCTGACCCCATGGAATTCTTCGCCCACAACGCCGCCACCGGGGAAAAACTCGGCGCCTACCGCGACGCCACCGCCGCCGAGATCGACGCCGCCGCCCGCGCCGCCGCCGCGGCGGAGCGGGCCTTCGCCGGCCTCGCGCCGGAGATGCGCGCCCGGTTCCTGGAGACCGCCGCCGACGAGATCATGGCGCTCGGCGAGGTCCTGATCCAGACCGCACACAGGGAAACCGGGCTGCCCGTCGCCCGCCTCGAAGGCGAACGCGGCCGCACCACCGGCCAGCTGCGCCTCTTCGCCGCCGTCGTGCGCGAGGGCTCCTGGGTCGATGCCCGGATCGATCCCGCGCTGCCGGATCGCAAGCCGCTCCCGCGCCCCGACGTGCGCCGCATGCTGCGGCCGATCGGCCCGGTCGCCGTCTTCGGCGCGAGCAATTTCCCCCTCGCGTTCTCCGTTGCCGGCGGCGACACCGCCTCCGCCCTCGCCGCAGGCAACCCGGTCGTGGTCAAGGCCCACCCGGCGCATCCCGGCACCTCCGACCTCGTGGCCTCGGCCCTGCGCTCCGCCGTTCAGAAGGCGAACCTGCCTGCCGGCGTCTTCGGCATGGTGCACGGTGCCTCGCCCGAGGTCTCGCTCGCGCTTGTGCGCCACGAGGCCATCCAGGCGGTGGCCTTCACCGGGTCCACCCGCGCCGGTCGCGCCCTCTATGACGCCGCCGCCGCCCGCCCGCGGCCCATCCCCGTCTTTGCCGAGATGAGCAGCATCAACCCGCTGGTCGTGCTGCCCGGCGCGCTGCGCGAGCGCCGCGACGCGATCGCCGAGGCGCTGGTCGGCTCGTGCACGCTCGGCGTCGGCCAGTTCTGCACCAAGCCGGGCCTTGTCCTGGGGTTGGCCTCCCCTGAATGGGATGCGTTTGCGCAGTCGGTCTCCAGCCGAGCCCGCGCCGTCACCCCCGGTGTGATGCTGCACGCCGGTATCCAGGCGTCGTTCGACCGCTCCGTGCGGGAGCTGCAAGGGGTGGCGTGGCTGACCGACACCGGCGCGCGCGTCGCTCGCGTCTCCGCCGCCGACTTCGCGCGGCAGCCGCACCTCGCGCACGAGATCTTCGGACCGTACACGCTGCTCGTCACCGCTTCGAGCCGCGGAGAGCTACTTCAGCTCCTCGGCGCGCTCGATGGCCAGCTCACCGCCACGCTTCACGGGACCGCCGACGATCTCGCCGCCGCCCAGGACCTTGTCGATGTCCTCAGCCGGGTCGCGGGCCGCCTTGTCTTCAATGGCTACCCGACGGGCGTGGAGGTGTCGCACGCCATGCACCACGGCGGGCCGTATCCAGCGAGCAGTGACGCGCGCTTCACCTCGGTTGGAGCCGCGGCCATCCTGCGCTTCGCAGGTCCCGTCTGCTACCAGTCGTGTCCGCCCGCGCTGCTCCCGTTGGAGCTGCGCGACGAGAATCCGCTCGGGATATCACGGCTCGTCGATGGCCGCGCCACCCGTGACCCCATCGCGCCCCGCGCATGAACCACGACCCGGTGTTCGAGTCCGGCAGCGAGGCGATCTACACCCTGCGCACCACCGCGCCCGGACCGTCGGGGCGCCTCCCGCTCGGGGCCGAGCAGCTACGCGCCATGTCCAGCGGCGAGCTGTTCGGCTGGACCCAGAATGCCGGGATGGGGTGGGATCCTGCGCGCCTGAGCGGGAAGCAGTTCCTCGTGCTCAGCACGCAGGGGGGGATCCGCGCGCCCGACGGCACGCCGATCGCGCTTGGGTACCACACGGGGCATTGGGAGGTGGGGCTGCTCATGGAGGAGGCCGCCCGCACGTTCACGGCCAGCGGAGCCATTCCGTTCGCCGGCTATGTCAGCGATCCGTGCGACGGGCGGACCAATGGCACCGTCGGCATGCTCGACAGCCTCGCTTACCGCAATGACGCCGCCATTGTATTCAGAAGGCTGATCCGCTCGCTGCCCACCCGCCGAGGCGTGCTCGGCGTCGCCACCTGCGACAAGGGCTTGCCGGCCATGTTGATGGCGCTCGCCGGCACGCTCGACCTCCCCGCGGTGCTCGTGCCGGGAGGCGTCACGCTCCTCGCCGAGGAGGCGGAGGACACCGCCAAGGTCCAGACCCTCGCGGCGCGCTATGCGCGCGGGGAGGTGAGCCTCGACCACGCCGCCGAGATGGGCTGCCGCGCCTGCGGTTCCCCCGGCGGCGGCTGCCAGTTCATGGGGACGGCCGCGACGAGCCAGGTGGTGGCGGAGGCGCTCGGCCTCGCCCTCCCGCACGGCGCGCTCAGCCCTTCGGGCGCCGAGATATGGCGCGACCTCGCCCGCCGTTCGGCGCACGCGCTCATGGCCCTCGAGCGACGTGGCGTGACCACGCGGGACATCGTCACCGACGATTCCATCCACAACGCCATGGTGCTGCATGCCGCCGTCGGCGGGTCGACGAATCTGGTGCTCCATGTGCCGGCCATCGCCCATGCGGCCGGACTCCGACGCCCCACGGTGGACGACTGGGCGCGCGTCAACGCCCTCGTTCCGCGCCTGGTGGACGTGCTGCCCAACGGGCCCCGACACTATGCCACGGTGCAGGTCTTCCTCGCGGGAGGCGTCCCGGAGGTCATGCTCCATCTGCGCGCGCTTGGCCTGCTGCGGCTCGGCGCGCGTACCGTGAGCGGCCTCACGTTGGGCGAGAACCTCGAGTGGTGGGAACACAGCGAGCGGCGCCGGCGCCTGCGCGACAAACTGCGGCAGCTGGACGGCATCGACCCGGACGACGTGATCATGTCCGCCGGGACGGCACGCGAGCGCGGGCTCACCAGCACGGTGACCTTTTTGCGCGGCAACCTCGCGCCCGAGGGAGCGCTCGTGAAGAGCACCGCGATTGCTCCCCAGGGGATCGGACCGGACGGCGTCTATCTGCACGAAGGACCTGCGCGCGTGTTCGGCAGCGAGCACGCGGCGATCGAGGCGATCAAGACGGGCGCGGTGCAGCCGGGTGACGTGATGGTGTTGATCGGCATCGGTCCCGGTATCGGAATGCCGGAGACCTACCAGATCACCTCCGCCCTCAAGCACGTGAAGGACGGGCACCGTATCCCCCTGGTCACGGACGGTCGTTTTTCCGGCGTCTCCACCGGGGCGTGCATCGGCCACGTCAGCCCGGAGGCGTGGGCGGGGGGGCCCATCGGCCGCGTGCGCGACGGCGACCGCATCAGGCTGCGGATCGACACGCGCAGGCTGGAGGGGACGGTGGACGTCGTGGGCGTGGAGGACGGCGGTCTTGCCGCCCGTTCGCCCAATCCAGCCCTTCAACCGGACGGCCGAGTGAACCCGGATACGCGGTTGTGGGCTGCGCTTCAGGATGCCAGCGGCGGCAGCTGGGGTGGTTGCGTCTATGATGCGGAGCGCATCATCGGGCTCCTCGGTCGCGCCATCGCCGCTGAGCGGAGCTCCTCTGGCACATAGGCTTCTGATGTGGCGTTATTTTTCCAGGAAGGCGGATCGCGCGAAGTTCCATCATTCAGCCAGCGCGTGCAGCGAGGCTGTACGATGTGAACGGTCACAACGAGGAACTTGACTTCCGGATCGCGTTTGGATTTCCTAAGCCCCGAAACCAGAAGATCTCTCGTGGCAGGCCCCACGAGCGTCGCCGATCGGATCATTGAATTTTGAGGGCGCTCGCGAAATCCGCGTGGTGCCCCGGGAATGACGCGCGACACCGTCGCTCGCCAAACGCGGATCGTTTGTACCCCAGTGCTTTTGCCGTGAGCAATACGGCGGCACGCAGACATTGCCCTCGTAGCTCGTGAGGGCGAGAACGTGACGACGTCTGATGGGCCGTAGAGGTCTCTATCCGACCACGTCTCTTTGCTCGAAAGGTAGCGGCACGATGTCGATTGGCCAGTTGAAGTCACGTGGATCGGCGCGGCGCGCAGCGGCGGTGTTGAGCTGCGCGCTCGCGCTCTTGGGTCTGTCTGGTCTGTCTGCTTGCAAAGACAAGCCCGACAGCGCTCCGGCCGCAGGAGGCTCCGCCAGCGCCGCGGCCGCGCAGGCGCCGAGCGGGCAAGGGCCCAAGGTCGTGCCAGGGCCCGGCTATAACCCCGAGTGCTTCGCGCCGTGGAAGCAGGACACCAAGTATTTGCAGTGGACGGCGCGAAAGCCGCCGTTCCGCCTCGCGCTCGTCAACGGCTACGTCGGTAACGCCTGGCGCATCCAGATGGTCAAGACGGCCAAGGCCTTCGCCAAGGACCCGGCCATCGCGCCGCTGCTCAAGGAGTTCAAGGTGGTGTCGACCGGCACCGACGTCGCGGCCCAGCTCGGCGCGATCGAGGACTTCATCAACCAGGGCTTCGACGGCATCGTCACGCTCGCCGTCAGCCCCGACGGCTTCGATCGCGTGATCCGTCTCGCTGACAAGAAGGACGTCATCCTGGTTCCGTTCGACAACGTGCTCGACACGGACAAGGTGATGCAGGTCAACGAGGACCAGCTGGCGATGGGGCGCCAGTGGGGCGAGTTCCTCGACAAGCAGCTCGGTGGGAAGGGCAAGGTGCTCGAGGTCCGCGGCCTGCAGGGCAACTCCGTCGATCGCGACCGCCACGTCGGCTTCCGCGAGGTCATGGAAGCGCCGGGGAAGAGCTACACCATCGTGGAGGTGGTCGGCAGCTGGGACGACGGCAAGGCGCAGAAGGCGGTGGCCGACGCGCTGGCCGTGCACCGCCAGTTCGACGCGCTCTTCGCGCAGGGCGGCTCGACGGGCGCCGTCCGCGCGCTGCTCGACGCCGGCCACAAGCCGATCCCGGTCGCCACGGAGGCCGAGAACGGCGTGCGCAAGCTGATCGCGAAGCACCACGAACAGGGCATGAAGGGCCTGTCGCTCGGCCAGTCGCCGGGGCTCGCGGCCATCGCGATGAAGGCGGCGCTCGAGGGCCTGCAAGGCAAGGTGCTGCCGCAGATGATCTCCGTGCCGATCCCCGCCGCCGATCACACAACGCTGAAGGACGGTGAGAGCTTCTTCTCCGAGCTCTCCGACAACTTCTTCACGCCCAACGAGTTCCCGCCCTGCGGGGTCAACATCTCGGGCATGAAGATCATGAACGAGTCGGAATCCGACGTGAAGTAGCGCGCCGCGGGCGCCCCAGCATGATGACCGAACCGGTGAGCCCTCCGCTTCTCCAGCTCCGGGCCGTCTCCAAGCACTACGGCGGAGTCACGGCCCTGAGCGGCGTCGACTTCGCCTGCGAGGCGGGGAAGGTGCACGCGATCCTCGGCGAGAACGGCGCGGGCAAGAGCACCCTGATCAAGATCATCGGCGGCGTGGTCGAGCCGAGCGCCGGGGAGCTCTTGCTCCATGGCGAGCCGGTCCGGTTCGACCACCCGATCGAGGCGAACGCCGCCGGCATCGTCTGCGTCTTTCAGGAGCTGTCCCTGATGCCGACGCTGACCGTGGCCGAGAACATCGGTATCACCATGCCGGTAAACCGCCTGGGGCTCTTCGATCGCAAGGCGCAGGTCCGCAGGGCCGAGGAGCTCTTGGCGCGCGTCGGCTGCGAGGGCGTGAACCCGGACGCCTGGGTGAGCGACCTGCCGCTCTCGCGCCGCCAGATGGTCGAGATCGCGAAGGCGCTCGGCAAGAACCCGCGGCTGCTCATCCTGGACGAGGCCACCTCCGCGCTGACCAGCAGCGACGTCAAGAAGGTCTACGCGCTCCTGGCCGAGCTCAAGGCTCAGGGCGTCGGCATGCTCTACATCTCGCACCGCATGCACGAGATCAAGGAGCTCGCGGACGTGATGTCGGTCTTCCGCAACGGTCGGCACATCGAGACCTTCGCCAAGGGCCACCACAGCGACGACCAGATCGTGGAGCTCATGATCGGCCGTGACATGGGTCACGTCTTCCCGCCGAAGCCGGCGGCGCGCAGCTTCCCGGCGACGCTCCTCGAGGTGAGCGGGCTGAGCTGGGAGCGGCAGCTCGATGACGTGTCGTTCAAGCTCGGCAAGGGCGAGATCCTCGGCATCGGCGGGCTCGACGGCCAGGGTCAGCGCGAGCTGTTGCTCGGCTTGTTCGGCGTGCTCAAGGATCTGCGCGGCGAGATCAAGATCGACGGCAAGCCGGTCAAGCTGACGAGCCCGCGCCAGGCCAAGGACCGTGCGCACGGCATCGCCCTCGTGCCCGAAGACCGAAAGACCGAAGGCCTGATGCTGCCGATGGCCATCGCCGCGAACATGTCGCTGGCCTCGCTCGACAAGTTCACGAACGGCGTGGTGCTCGACCGCCAGCGCGAGGCCGCGCGCGTCGACGAGATGGTGCGCCGCATCCAGATCAAGATCGGCTCGCTCAACGACCCGGTGTCGTCGTTGTCCGGGGGCAACCAGCAGAAGGTCGTGCTGGCCAAGTGGCTGATGACGGAGCCGCGGCTGCTGATGCTCAACGACCCCACCCGCGGCATCGACGTCGGCACGAAGCAGGAGATCTACCAGCTGCTCCGCGAGCTGGCGGACGCCGGCACGTCCATCCTCTTCTACACCACGGACTACGACGAGCTGATCGGCTGCTGTGACCGCGTGCTCGTCCTTTACCAGAACCGCGTGCAGGGCGAGCTCGTGGGGGCCGACATCACCGAAAAGAACATCCTGGACCTGGCCCTCGGTCTGCGCGGCGGGCCCGAGCGCGCGCAATCAGAGGCACGATGAAGGACTGGAAGCTCCGCGTACGCCAGAACCAGGGCCTGCTCGTGGCCGTCGGTCTGTGCATCTTCTTCTACGGGCTCTACTCGCTGTCCCATCCCAAGGGCTTCAGCGCATCCCTGGTGGGGCAGAACGCCAACGAGTCGTTCGTGCTTGTGGCTGCGGCCATGGCCCAGACGATCCCCGTGCTGACCGGCGGCCTGGATCTGTCCGTGGGGGCGATGATCACGCTCGTCAACTGCGTGGCCTCGCACGTCCTTGCCGGCGGCGCGCTCGAGAATTTCCTGGGCATCCTGCTGTGCCTGGCCGTGGGCATGGCGGCGGGCCTGCTCAACGGCTGCCTCGTCGTGTACGGCCGCCTGCAACCGATCATCGCCACCCTGGCCTCGGGCACGATCTTCATCGGCATCGCGCTGTTCCTGAGACCGACGCCCGGCGGCCAGGTCGATGGCGATCTGGCGTTCGCGGCGACCTTCGATCTCAACGAGCTGCTGCAGGCCGCGGGCGCCGCCCCCCTCGACGGCGCGCTGAGCTTCGTCGGCGAGATCCCGTCGCCCGCGATCTGGATGGCGCTGCTCGCGCTGCTCTGGACCTACTACCGCCGCACCCGCTACGGCCTCGGCGCTTACGCCGTCGGCGCGTCGCAGGAGGCGGCGTACATGTCGGGCGTCCGCATCAAGCGCGTCAAGCTGGCCGCGTACACGCTGTCGGGGTTCTTCGCCAGCGTCGGCGGCCTCTACCTCGCGCTGCAGACGACGTCGGGCAACGCCGACATCCCACAAGCCGGCGCCTACACGCTGAACTCCATCGCCTGCGTCGTGATCGGGGGCTCCTCGCTGTACGGAGGCATCGGCGGCGCCATAGGATCGCTCTTCGGCGCGCTGGTGCTCCGCTCCGTCGCCTTCAACTTCCGCGTCCTCAACGAGGGCTCGGCGTTGGGCTTCCTCGCCAACCCCCTCTACCAGCCGCTGTTCGAGGGCCTCATCCTGCTCGCGGCCGTCTCCCTCGGCGCGCTCTGGGTCGTCCGCGTCAAGAACCGGCTGCACGTCTTCAGGTGAGCCCGATGCAACAGCTCCCCTCCCTCAAGAGCCGTCTCGGCGAGATCGACAAGCCGACCTGGTACACGCTGCTGTCGATCGGCGTCGTCCTCGTGATCGGCTCGATCGGCACGCTGGTCACCCAGGGCACGCTGAGCTTCCTGAGCCCGTACTACCTCCTGCAACAGCTGCAGATCGCCGCCTTCCTGGGCGTGGCCGCCACGGGCATGATGATCGTGATCCTGCTCGGTCACATCGATCTCTCGCTGCCGTGGGTACTCACCTCGAGCGCCATGCTGGCCGCAGGGCTCGGCGGCTGGGCCGCGTTGCCCTGCGGCCTGGCCGTCGGCGCCGCCGCGGGTCTGGTGAACGGGCTCGGCGTCGCCTACCTTCGCGTGCCCTCGATGATCTTCACGCTGGGCACGAACACCGTGCTTCAGGGGCTGATGGTGGTCTACACCGGCGGCTTCGCTCCGCGCAGCGAGGCGCCAGAGTGGATGGAGGTCCTGGCCGTGGGCAAGACGCTCTCCATCCCGAACTCGCTGTTCGTCTGGATCTTGGTCGGCGGCCTCGGCACCTTCGTGCTGAAGAAGACCGCGCTCGGCCGCTACATCTATGCCGTGGGCAACCAGGAGCAGGCCGTCTATCTTTCGGGCGTCAGGACGCACCTTGTGCTGATCGGCGCCTTCGTGATGTGCGGCGTGTGCTCCGCCATCACCGGCATGCTGCTGGCGGGCTTTTCGCACAAGGCCTACCAGTCCATGGGCAACGACTACCTCATGCCGGCCATCGCCGCGGTGGTGATCGGCGGAACCAACATCATGGGCGGACGCGGGACGTACCTCGGCACCGTCCTCGGCACGATCCTGATCGTGCTGCTCCAGAGCATGCTCAGCGTGCTGCAGATGCCCGAGGCCGGCCGCCAGATCATCTACGGCGCCGTGATCATCGCCATGCTGCTGGTCTACGGCCGACAACATCAGGAGGGACGATGACCCGCCAGCGAGCGCCCGGCGCCGGGTGATGGTCGGATTTGAACATGAAGGCGGGAAGAAAAGCTCAATGATCTTCCCGCCTTCCCTCCTTCATGTGAACTCTCTCTGGGCAAATGCGACCACTACCCGGCGCCGCGGGTGTTCAGGTAGACCGCGTACAGCGAGGTCGTGCCGCAGATGAACAGGCGGTTGCGCTTGGCGCCGCCGAAGCAGACGTTGGCCACCGTCTCGGGGATCAGCACCTTGCCGAGCAGCGCGCCGTCGCTCGCGTGGCAGTGCACGCCGTCGCCGGCCGACAGCCACAGGTTGCCGTACACGTCGACGCGGAAGCCGTCGTACACGCCCACCGGGCAGGTCGCGAACACCTCGCCGCCGGTGAGCGTGCCATTCGCGTCGACGCGGAACTTGCGCACGTGGTGCGGGCCGTCCGTCACGTGCGTCGCGCCGGTGTCGGCGATGTACAGCAGCGACTCGTCCGGCGAGAAGGCGAGGCCGTTGGGCTGCACGAAGTCGTTCGCGACGACCGTCAGCGCAAAGGAGACCGGGTCGACGCGGTAGACGCGCTGCGCGCCCTGCTCGCTCGGCGACGCGTCGCCCTCGTAGTCGCTGTCGATGCCGTAGCTCGGGTCGGTGAACCAGATGCTGCCGTCGGACTTCACGACCACGTCGTTCGGCGAGTTCAGCCGCTTGCCGTCGAAGTGCGACGCGAGCACCGTGCGTGAGCCGTCGTGCTCGGTGCGCGAGACGCAGCGGCCGCGGTGCTCGCAGGAGACGAGGCGGCCCTGCAGGTCGACCGTGTGGCCGTTGGTGTTCATCGCGGGCTGGCGGAACACCGAGACCGAGCCGTCGGTCTCGTCCCAGCGCAGCATGCGGTCGTTCGGGAGGTCCGACCAGACGAGGTAGCGCCCCGCTGCGAACCACGCCGGCCCCTCCGCCCAGCGGCAGCCCGTGTACAGCTTGTCGACGTGCACGTGCGGGAGCGCGAGCTTACGGAAGCGGGGGTCGATCACCTCGAAGCTCGAGGTCAGCTCGATGATCATCGGGTTCTCCTCCTTCTGGCGAAATGAGCAAGGTGGCCTGTTGATGCCCGACGGGACGTCGACGAGAGCCCTTCGTGTCAGGTCGCCGACCGGGAATTCCGTCCACGCCTGCGAGAATGCACGTGCTGGATCTCTGACGCACCGAACTTAGGGATAGCTGACGGTGATCTCGGCGAGGAACGTCCTGCCGTTCTGCCGGCTCGTGGACGAGAGGTAGGTCTCCGCGGCCGGGTAGTCGTACCGCGTGCCCATCGCGTTGTAGAGGCCGATCACATAGCGCGTGTGGAAGCGCTGGAGCTCCCCCGACACCGTGAGATCCGCGACGATGGCGGCCTCGGTCGCGCCGCCCGCGCTGCGCGAGATCCGACGCGGCGCCTCGAGGTTGATCCGCAGCGCGGCGGCGGCGAGCCGCTCCACCACCGGGACGACGCCGCGGAACGACGCGAGGTGCTCCGGGGCGTTGATCAGCCGCTCTCCGCCCTCGCGCTGGGCGCGCTGGTAGCCGTACATCGCCGCGAGCATCCAGCCTTGCCGCCACTCGCGGCGGAGCTCGACGTCGCCCCCCACGACGAACGCGTCGTGCTTGCTGTTCGCGTAGCGCAGCAGCCCGCCGTTCTCCTCGATGGAGATCCCCTCCGACAGCCTGCTCGCGTGGACGGCGCCGAGCGCGATCCAGGCGTCACCGACGCGCTGCGTGTACTCGATCTCGGCGGAATGGATGGACTCCGGCCGCAGCACGAGGCCTTTCTCGGGGTCGACGGCGGGCACCTGCGTCTTGCCGTCCTCGTAGTACTGCTCGGAGACGCTCGGCGTGCGGAAGGCGCTCCCGCCCATGAGCTTCAGCACGCCGCCGGGCGCGGGGCGGAAGATGACCGCGGCGCGCGGCACGACGATGGGATCGAACGTGCTGTAGACGTCGAGGCGCGCGCCGGCCGAGAAGCGTATCCACGGCGCGGGCGAGCCGTCGACGATGACGTACCCGGCGCCGAAGCCGAACGGCTCGCGCTTCGTGCTGACGCGCCCGTCCGCGAAGACGCCGCGCAGCGTCGCCTCGGGGTGCCCCTGCATCTCGCCGCCTCCGGTGACCCGGAGCCCGGGGAGCGGCGTCCACGCCGCCCTGATCTCGGAGCCCAGCCAGGTGCCGTGCTGCTGCTCGAAGTTCGTCTCCTCGTCGAACCTGTAGACCCCGTGCCAGACGAAGCGGTTCACGTGGACGCGCGCCATGAACTGCAGGTCGGCCGCGGGCCGCGGCTCGAAGCGCACCTCGGCCATCATGTGCGCGTCCTCGAAGCTCGTTCCGAGATCGTTGAGCCGCGTGCCCACGTAGCCGGTCGGGATCCGCTGCTCGCGCGTGTGGTACATCCACTGCGCCGTGAACGGCCCGTACCAGGCGCGCCCGGTGGTGCCGCCGGCCCGGAAGATCTCGGCGCGCTCGGCGATCTGCACGCGCGGCCCGGCGCCGGGCGCCCTCAGCGCCACCGGGACGTCGAACCCGTCGGAGCGGGCCCCGGTGACGCTCGCCCGCACGCCCGCGTCCTTGCCGGCGTTGTAGTGGAATCCCGCGCGCGCGTGGCCCACGCCGTCGTAGTAGGTGCCGGCCGTCACGTGCGCGCCCGTGGGCTCGTCGCGGCCGCGCGGCACGAGGTTGACGATGCCGGAGAGGGCGCCCGTGCCGTAGAGCAGCGAGCCCGGCCCGCGGACGACCTCGATGTGATCCACGTCGTGGAGGTCGTCCCGCGCGTCCGAGCCCACGAACGAGGCGTTCAGGATGTTGTCGTTCGTCGAGTGCCCGTCCGAGAGGACGAGGAGCCGGTTGCCGTAGTCGAGCGGCTCGCCGAGCCCGCGGATCCCGGCCGAGTAGACAACGTGGTCGTTCGACAGGTAGACGCCGCGCGTGCCGCGCAGCGCCTCCGCGATGGTCGGGTACCCGAAGGCGCGCAGCTCCTGCTGCTCGATGACGCTGATCGAGGCGGGCGCGTCGTCCACGCGCTCGAGGACGCGCGAGGCGGACGAGACCTCCCGGAGCGGCTCCAGCGCGAGGTCGCGCAGCTCCGCCTGCTGGCCGGCCGAGACCTCGATCGTCCGCTCGATCGGCGTGAAGCCCCGCAGGCTGACGCGGACCCGGCGCCGGCCCACGGCGACGCCCTGGATCACGGACGGCGTGAAGCCCATCGGCCGGCCGTCGATCTCGACGAGGGCGTCGGGCTCGCCGGCGCGCACGAGGATCGAGCCCGTGAGCGGGCTGAGCGCCGCCGTGATCGACATCGTCTGATGCGCGGCGACGGTCAGCGGCTGCGGCGCCGCCTGGTAGCCGGCGCGCGAGAAATAGAGCACGTGGCGGCCCGGCGGCAGGTCGAGCTCGCAGGGCGCGGTGCAGGCGGGCGGCGCGCCCTCGCTGTCGACGTGCACCGTGGCCTCGCTCGCGCCGCGCACGTCCACCCGGACCGAGCCCACGATGCGGCGGAGCACGATGAGCACGTCCTTTGTCTGCCCGAGCCTCACCGCGATGTCCTCCACCGCCAGGGGCTCGTGGCCGGCGAGCTCGACGAGGATCCGGTGGCGCCCCTCGGCCAGGGCGAGCCGGCGCGGCGCCGTGCCGCGCGCGCCGAGGTTCCTGCGATCGACGTAGATCGTGGCCCCCGGCGGCGACGTGACGATCTGCAGCACGGCCACGCGCGGCGCGATCCGCGCGAGCGCGGCCTGCACCTCGGCGACGATCTCCGCGTCGGTCTCGCCCTCGAGCGCGTCGTCGTAGTACCGATGCGCGTCGGCGAAGCGGCCCAGCTCCTCGTAGGTGAGCGCGATGTTGAAGACCACGTTGCGGTTCGGCACGAGCCGGTTGGACGCGAGGAAATGCTCGAGGGCCGCGGGGAACTGCCCCTTCTTGTAGCTGTCGCGGCCCATCTCGAAGTGGAGATCGGCCTCGTCGGCCTGGCCCTCGCCGTCGGCGCGGGCGGCGGGGGCCTGGAGCAGCAGCGCGCCCGCGAGGAGGGGCAGGGCGGCGAGGCTCCACCGGCGAGCGCGCCTCCACCGGCGAGCGCGCGTGCTCGAGGGCGCTGGATGCATGCCGTTAGCGGTGCTCGCGCAGGCGCACCGGCCTCGTCGTGCGGTCGCCGCTGGCCGCCGGCTCGGCGCCGGTCGCCGGCGGCGGGAGCACGGCGCGCGGGCGCGCGGGCCTCGCCGAGCTCGACGGCGCGAGCGCGGCGCCGGCCGCGGCGAACCCGCTCGCCGCGGCGGCGGCGGCCGACGCAGGGGGGGTGAGGAGGACGGACGGCGCGAGGGGCGAAGCCCCGGGCGTCTCGTCCGCGAGCGCCGCCGCCGGCTCGTCCTGCGCCGGTGCGGCCCGCGAGGCCGCCTCGCCGGCAGGCGGCGCGCCCGCGACCGGCGCCGCCCCGCGTCCCAGCCACGCGAGCGCCGCCGCACCCCCGAGGAGCACGACGAGCGCCGCCGCCACGGGCGCGAGCGCGCTCCGCCGGCCACGGCGCCCGCGGGCGTCTCCTGCGGGGCTGCTCTCGCGCGGCTCGGACGGCGTCGCCGCCGGCGCCGGCAGCTCGTCCGGGCGCGACGCCCTCGCGGCCGACGTGGCTCCAGCGAAGGCCTGCGGGGGCGGCACGGAGGCGAGCGTCGCCGTGGGCCAAGGGGCGGAGGCGGGCGGCACGGAGGCCTGCGGGGGCGGCATGGAGGCCGCGGTCGCCGCGGGCCACGAGCCGGCCGCAGGCGGCACGGACGCCGCCGTCACCCCCGCGGGCCACGAGCTGGCCGCAGGCGGCACGGACGCCGCGGTCGCTGCCGCGGACGGCTGCGTGGACGGCGTGGACGTCGCCCACCCCTGCGCCCTTCCGAGCGCGGCGATGCGCGGTCCGGTCAAGGTCTGGGCGTCCTCCTCGACCTCCCTCGGGCGGCCCGGCGCCGGCGGCGCGTCCACGGTCTCGTTCCCCATGGCCCTGCGCAGGATGCGCGCCGCCGTCAGGCGCGCGGACTCCGACCCCAGCGGCTCGAGCAGCGACACAAGCTCGGCGACCGTCTGCGGGCGGCGCGCCGGGTTCTTCTCCAGGCACATCAGGAGGATGAACTCGAGCTCGACCGGGATCTCGGGCCGGTGCACGCGCGGCGGCACAGGCGGATCTGTAACAATGCTTACAAATAGCGCCGAGATGGCCTCGTTCTCGAACGGCAGCCGCCCTGTCAGGAGCTGATACAGCGTCATGCCGAGCGCCCAGATGTCGCTGCGGGCGTCCACGGTCCGGGTATTGCGGATGTGCTCCGGCGACATGTAGCGGGGCGAGCCGAGCACCACGGACGATGTGGTCAGCTTGGCGTTCGAGCCGAGCACGCCCGCCTCCGACGCCTTCGAGATGCCGAAGTCGAGCACCTTGATCAGGGACGAGCCGTCGGCGCGGCTCGCCAGGAAGAGGTTGCCCGGCTTGAGGTCGCGGTGGACGATCCCGAGCGCGTGCGCCTCGGCGAGCGCCTCGCAGGCCTCGATCACGTAGCTCACCGCCTGCTCGACCGGCAGCGGGCCTCGTGTCTCCACGAGCGCCTCCAGATCGATGCCATTCAGGTACTCCATCACGAAGTAGGGCAGCTCCTCGTCGGTCTGCCCCACATCGATGACGCGCGCGATGTGCTCGCTGGCGATCGCCGCCGCGGCCTGCGCCTCCCGGAGGAAGCGCTCGACGGCGCTCGGCGTGGTGTGCCCCTCGGGGAGCAGGAATTTCAGCGCGACGCGATGGCGGAGCGAGACGTGGTGCGCCGAGACGACGAGCCCCATGCCGCCGCGCCCGAGCACCCGCTCCACGCGGTACTTGCCGCCGATGATGTCCCCGACCCGCGGAATCTTGCGCCACGAAGCCGGTTCCACCGCTTCCCAGCTTGCTTGGGCCATCGGCCGATCACTATACACCAGCACCCCCCGGCCTCCGGCAGAATCTCGCCCCTGCCCACATCCGCGCCAGCGTCGTGTGCGACACGCCCCGCTCCCAGCCCCACCTGCGCTGTCCGGGGGCGGTCGGCGGTCCGAGCCGGCCCGGCGGAGATCCAGGCGGGTCGTCGCGCTGCGCGCTCACTGTAGCGCGCAGCGGCGAGATCTGCGTTGCCCGCTTGACCCTGGCCGTGGCGCGCAGCGTTCAGGTGCCGGCGGCCGTCCACACCCTGCTTTCGCCGGCCGCCATCCCGGCGCGCGCGCCGCGACTCGCGATCTCGACGCGGGTGTGCGCCTCGCCGGCGGGGGATCTCGGCCTGTCCTTCTCGGCGGGAGGTCGGGCCTGCCTTCCCCTGGAGGATCTGCGGCGCGCGTTGCTATGCTGTCGCCCGATCACCCCTCGAGGTCTCATCGTGCATGAATTCACCGTGACAGGCCCGCTCGTCGGCGGGGCCCTCATCGGCCTCAGCGCGTCGCTGCTCCTGCTCTTCAACGGGAGGGTCGCCGGCATCAGCGGCATCTTCGGCGGGCTCCTCTTCCGCGAGCCCGGCGACACCGCCTGGCGCGCGGCGTTCGTCGCGGGCCTCCTCCTCGGCGGCCTCGCGCTCGCCGCCGCGCATCCCGGCGCCTTTCCGCCGGCGGGCGGCGGCTCGCTCGGCCTCATGGTCGCCGCGGGGCTGCTCGTCGGCCTCGGCGCGCGGCTCGGCAACGGGTGTACGAGCGGCCATGGCGTCTGCGGCCTCAGCCGTCTCTCGGCCCGCTCGCTCGTCGCCACGATGACGTTCATGGCGACCGCGGCCATCACCGTTTACGTCAGCCATCATCTGCTCGGAGCGGCGCGATGAAGCAGAGCGCGCTCGCGCTCCTCACCGGCGCGCTGTTCGCCGTGGGGCTCGGCGTCTCCGGCATGACCCAGCCGTCCAGGGTCATCGGCTTCCTCGACCTCGCCGGCGACTGGGACCCGAGCCTCGCATTCGTGATGGCGGGCGCGATCTCGGTGCATCTCCTCGCCTACCGTGTCCTTCGCTGGCAGCAGCGCGTTGCCGCCGCCCGCGCGCCGCGCTTCCCCCTCCTGGCCGATCGCGTGTCCCTCCCGACCCGCAGCGGCGTCGACGCGCGCCTCCTCGGCGGCGCCGCGCTGTTCGGCGCCGGCTGGGGGCTGGCCGGTTACTGCCCCGGGCCGGCGCTCGTCTCGCTCGCGACCGGCTCCGGCGTCGTCCTCGCCTTCGTCCTGGCGATGGCCGCCGGGATGGCGATCGAGCGCCTCGCCACCGTCACGACGAATCGGCGTCATCCACGTGACGCAGGCCGGGAAGGGCGGCAAGCTCAAGCGCATCGCGCCGATCGCCAACAAGGGCGTTGACGGCGTGGAGCGGGCCGCCCCGCGCGCGGTCCAGGTGCGCTTTCTCTGAGCGAGCCGGCCGCGCCCTCGTGCTCCGCTCTTCCCAGGCGGGGACGGCAGGTTGCGACGCTGCCCGTGGCGGCGCCAGCTGGCGCCCTGGAACGGCCGCGTTCGAGGAGTGGAATATTGAGAGTGCTCGATGATCTATCCGGTTTGTCGATGTTCGTGCGCATCGTCGAGGAAGGCTCGCTCAGCGCGGCCGGCAGGGCGCTCGGCCTGCCGAAGGCGACGATCAGCCGCAACCTCGCGCTGCTGGAGAAGCGGCTCGGCGCACCGCTGTTGATCCGCTCCACGCGCGCGCTCAGCCTGACGGATGCTGGAAGGCGCTTCTTCGACAGGGTAAAGCCCATCGTTCGGGACGCGCAGCAAGCGACCGCCGAGGTCAAGAGCCACAATGCGGCTCCCGCGGGGCTGCTGCGCATCGCCGCGTCCGTCGCCTATGGTCAGGCGGCGATCGCGCCCCGCCTGCTGGCGTTCATGAAGCGTTATCCTGCGGTTCGCATCGACCTGCATCTCCATGATCGGCGCGTCAACCTGGTCAGCGACGGCTACGACCTGGCCATCCGCATGGGCGCGATCGGAGACAGCGATCTGGTCAGCCACAAGCTGGCCGATATCCATATGGTCATCGTCGCTTCGCCCGGCTGGCTGGAGCAGCACGGCGCGCCCCGGAGACCCGGCGACCTCGCCCGGCATGTCGCCGTCGTCACGCGGCCCGACATCGTCCGCTGGCAAGTCGGCGGGGAGACCGTTCGTGTCCCCTGGCGCATGAGCACCGGCAATATGATCGTCACGCGGGACGCCGCGCGTGCCGGGCTAGGGATCGCTCTCGTACCCGAGTTCCTCGCGTCGCGTGACCTGGAAGGCGGCTCGCTGGTTCGCCTGCTCCCCCACCTGGAGCTGCCGGTCATTCAAGCAACCGCCCTGTATACCCGGGGCGCCAATCGATCGGTGGCGCTGCGCGCCTTGCTCGACGACCTCCTGGCCAGCCGGCCCATCGAAGTCGACGCCGCGCCGCTCTGCGCGGCATGTACCAGAGGGGGGTGAGCATCGCTCTAGCCGGATCGCCGGAACCGGTCCAGCAGCCGCCGGAGCAGCCCGGGCTTCTTGGCCGGCGCTTCCGCCGCGGCCTCCTGGTCGCGGCGTACCGAGCTGGGCGCGGCGTCGCGGGGCTTCGCCGCACCGCCATCGCGGGGCTTCGCTGCGCCGCCATCGCGGGGCTTCGCCGCGGCGGACGCCGTGAGGTCGTCGCGGGCGGCATCCGTGGCCTGGGCCGTCGTGCGCTCCGCCGCCTGGCTCGGCGCGGGGTTCGCTGCCTTCTTGCCGGCTCGCGCCTGCACCTTGGCTTTCATCGCCTCCTTGGCGGTGAGCGCCGGCTTCTTCTTCCGCGGGAACGCGGGGCTGGGAGGAGGCACCCACGCGGCCTCCCGGCGCGGCTCGGAGGGCGCCGCCGTTTCCGGTGCCGGCGGCGGAACCGGGGCCGCCTTGTGGGTCGCGGCGTGCTGCGGCTGCCGGGCCGCATTGCGAGGAGCCTCGGGGTCCCCGCCGGCAGCGGCGCGCTTCGGCGCAGCGAGCTCATCCGTCCGTGCTGCGTCACCCTGCGCAGGATCCCCTGCGACGGCCGCGCGGCGCTCTCGCGTGGCGGCGCCCGGCGCGGTTCGGGGGGCGGGCGCACGGGTCGGGGGAGCGCCGCCGGCGCGGTCGACGCCTGCCCGTCCGCGGTGGGGCGCCCCATCTCGCGGCGCCCTGGTCCTGTCCGCCGGGCGGTGCTCTGTCGCGCCGCCGTCGCGAGGGCCGCGCTCTACCGCACGGCCGTCGCGAGGGCCGCGCTCTACCGGCCCGCGCTCGCGCGCTCCACGCTCGTCCGATCCACGTTCCCCTGGGCGTGCCGGGGGCCGCGGCGCCGGCTCCTGCGCGGGCGCCGGCGTGCGCGGCCGGCGCATGTCGATGACCCGCGGCGGCCGCGCGCGAGCGGGCGCTGCGGTCGCTGGCGCTGCGGCAACGGGCGCCGTGTCCGCAACGCCCGCTCCGGCTGCTGCTGCACCCGTCGTCGCGGGGGCCGCCGTGCCGTCGGGGGACGTCGCCGCGCTGCCCTCCGCCGCCCTTCCGGCGGTCCCGGTCGCTCTCTGGTCGGGCGCGCGCTCCTCGACGGGCTCCGCGCGTTCCGGCTGCCCCGCCCCGTTTTCCGCTGTGTTTTGCTCGGCCATGGGGCTCCTCCATAGCGTTGTCCGGCGCTCCGCGAAACCGGATCTCACCGCCTCCCCCGCCGTCGGCGTGGGCGCGCATCGCTTCCTCCGCCTGGACCTGGGTGATCCGCGCGGGCCGCTGGAGGGTGAATCGGGAAGGTGGAGGGACGCGGCCGCGATGGATGACGGGGCCGCAGCGTCGCGACGCCGTCGCGGCAAGCCGGCCCGGCGCGCTCGCCCGGGCCGGCCGTCCGGCTACTCGCCCAGGTAGGGGACGAGGTTGACGGTCTCGCGGTCGAGCTGGTGAATCCCGAAGCGGCCGGCGGCGAAGAGGACCTCCTCACCGCTGGTCACGAATTTCTCGGGCCAGCCCCAGGTCTGGAAGAACGCCTGCGCCTTCGGCGCCTCCGGCTGCTCCAGGGAGATCGCCAGCACGCCGCCGGGCACCTCGAAGAGCGCGCGCATGTCGGCGGTGTGGCGCAGCGACGCCCACGACGCGAGGCGGACCGTGGAGAGCTGGTTGAACTCGGGGGTCGTCGGGTTCTCGTTCTCCGGCGGCGGAGGCGGCGTCTCCCCCGCGGGCACCGGCGAGAGCGTGGTCAGCTTCTGGTTTGGATCCCAGCCGTTGTACCACCCGTAGCCCGGACGCCAGATCAGGCTGTGGCTCAGGACGGGCAGCCCGCGGCCGTCGATGGAGATCGCGTTGACCTGCCGGTTCGGGAACTGCTGGTACTCCTGGAGGTACGCGAGCCCCTGGTGCAGCTCGAGCCGGGCGATCGCCGTCTCGATGAACTGCTGGCCCCACACCCTGTCCCTCGCGTAGATCGAGTCGCCCTGGATCGCGAGGATCTCGCCGGGCACGTTGATCCCCGGGTCGAGCGCGGGCTGCGACGGGTTGGACAGGTCGAGGTGCGTGAGGAAGTACTGCGTGTGCGGGCGCGGGTCGTCCGGCGCGCCGACCGAGCGCTTGATGTTGAAGTAGAGCTCGCCGTTGTCGTTGAGGACGTTCACCGTCTCGCTGTTGTCCGGCAGCGTAAGGGCCGGCCTTACGGTCGGGCTGTCCGGGTCGGAGAGGTCGAGCACGTGGATCTCGATCTGAGCCCAGGTGCGGCGCGGGACGTACTCGTAGCAGTAGGTCGAGGTGACCCCCGGAATGTCGTTCCGGTCGACCTCGATCGGCGTGCAGGTCGTGTCGGCGCCGACGTGGTCCGTGCACTCGGCGAACCCGCCGTTGCAGTACTCGTCGCTGCCGATCCTGCGGCACATCCGCTCTCCGGCCGTGTACGTGCAGCCCTCCTGCCCGAAGCAGGTCGGGTTCTGGATGGAGGTCGTCCGGCACGCCCAGCCGACCCCGAGATCCTCGGTGTGGCCGATGACGCGCAGGAACGCGAGCGCATCGCGCCCCGGGTGCACGGTCGGGAACGAGCTCGCCCCGCCGTAGTAGCTGCCGATCGAGGGGAGGTCGCTCGTATCGAGCGTGCCGGCCTGCCGCGGCGCGGTCGGATCGGACAGATCGATCACCTGGATATGGGCCACCTTGCCCACCCAGTTCTCGAAGGTGGTGGTCAGCGACACGAGCAGGTCGCCCACCTGGTAGAGCTGCGCGCCGAGCGGCAGATCGAAGGCGGCCACCGGCTCCACGAGCTGGGTGAGCCCGGTGCTCGGGACGACCTCGGCCTTCATCTTCCGGTTCTCCTGGGGAGTCCAGTAGAGGTCGTACGGCAGCTTGATGCGCACGCGGTGGTCGCCGAACGCGAAGACCTTCGTGTAGTCCGGGGCGAGCTCGAGCTGGCCGAGCCGGGTCGTGGCGTCGAGGTCGTCCTGAGCGTAGAGGGTGAGCTGCTCGTCGGACACGTTCGCCGTGGCGATCTCCTCGGCGCGGAACGTGCGGCGCACGGGCGTCCCGTGCTCCATCAGGCCGCGGCGGGTCAGCGTGGTGTCCGAGAAGGTGAAGATCTGCACGCCGGAGAACGGCCGCCGGTAGTTGTCCACGGTCCTTGTCGCGGAGAACGGGAGCAGCACGAGGCCTGTCTCGGCCTCTCCGGTCGGCGCCACCGCCTCCACCGCGTCGTCGAGCACGGTGAACGCGCGATGGTCCCAGTCGGCCTCCGACCAGCTCCAGCCGTCGGCGGCGCTGTCGACCTCGGCGCGCGCCACGAGGGGGTTCGCGTTGGTCAGATCGGTGATGTCGTAGAGGCTGGCGGCGAGCCGGCGGCCGTTCGTGTCGTTCACGCCGATGCCGATCAGGCGGGTCGCCCCGAGGACGGGGCGGAAGAAGTTGTTCCACCCGGACACGATGAACTCGCTCTCCTCGACGACGTTCCCGCTCGGATCGATGGAGAAGGCGTGGAACGGATCCTCGCGCCGGTAGGTGACCGCGAACGCCCTGTCGTCCATGAAGATGGCCCCGAAGAGCGACTGCTCGGCGCCGAAGTCCTCGCTGTCGATCGGCGCGATGTTGTCGCGATCGGCCGCGTCGAACGTCTCCAGGTGGCTGGGCGTCCCGTCGGCCCACCTCGGGCCGGAGAAGACGCGCAGCATGTCGTCGCGGAAGTCCATGTGGAACTGAGAGCGCACGTAGCCCGCCGTGTTGACGCTGCCGCGCAGGGCCATGGAGCCGTCGGTGTTCGAGATGTCGATGATCGAGATCTCGCTGATCTCCTGCGACCAGCTGAGATTGTTGCGCGCCACGAGGAGCACGTCGGCCTCGGCGTGGATGGCGGTCACGGCGTCGCCGAGCTCGATCCCGGGGCGCTCGACGAGCGCGTCGGCGCCGACATCGAAGCTCCTGACCAGGGTCTTGTTGACCCACTGGAACTGGCCCGGGGCGATCTCCGCGAGCTCCGATCCGTTCGAGGCGATGTAGAGCGAGGTCGCGCTCGTGCCGCGCGCGAGGCGGCTCGTCATGATGGAGCCCGTGACCGGGTACTGCGACAGGAGCTTGGGCGCGGTGCGGTCGGCGATGTCGATGAACAGGACGGTGCCGCCGGTCCGCCGCTCGACGGTGAGGCCATCGGCCTTGAGCTGGTAGCCGGCCCAGTCGTTCAGGAGCACGACCGCGCGATCGCCGACGGCGTACATCTCGACCGGGGTGCCGGCGATCTGCAGCTGGCCGAGGAATTTCGGGCTCGACGGGTCCTGGATGTCGATGACCTGGAGGCCGCGGTAGGGGTTGAGGTTGAGGAGCTGCCCGCCGCCGAGGACGCGGTAGATGTCGCCTTCCTCGATATCGCGGCCGCCCTCTTCTTCCTCCTCCTCCTCTTCTTCCTCTTCTTCCTCCTCGCCGAGGTACCCCTCGGTGAAGGGATCGTCGGCCGACGTGAACTCGCTGGGCCCCTCCGGGGTGTCGGGTTCCTCCTCCTCGGGCTCCTCCTCCTCGGGCTCCTCCTCCTCGGGCGGTGGGTTCTCGTTCTCTTCTTCTTCCGGAGGGGTTTGCTCCTGGGGCTCGGGTTGCTTTTCGTCGCCCCCGCATCCCTGTCCTAACAGCAAGAGGAGCGCGGCCATCACGCTGGCCTGCGCCGATAGCACGCCTCTGAACAAAGCTCTCTTCGCCACTGCCTACTCCTCCTCAGCACCTCGCGCGAGGTACTGAGCCTGCGCACATCGATGTGTCCTACACGGGTGACCCGCGGTTTGAACGTCCCGGTCGATGGGCGACGACGCCTCGAGTTCCCGTCGAGTGGTCGAGGGCGCGTCCGGCACGGCGCAGCCCGCGATCGCCCTGGTCCTCGCGGCCTCGCGCTACCCTGGACCGTGAAGTTGCATCGCGCGGATTATCCACGTTCTGGAGGACGCGCTCAACGCGGAACGCGGTGACAGGACGGAGGCGGACGCGGATCTTCACGTGACGCAGGACGGCGTCGGGGCGGATGTCCGGCGGCGCTGGGCGGACCGGGGCGGAGTGGAGCGCCGCGGTGCTCACACGGGAGCCGCGTGCCCACACCCAAGGCGGGGCGGCCCTGACTTGAGTCCCGCCGCGCGGCGCCGGTGACCCGCGGGTCGACGCGACATCGATCTTCCCTCGGCCAGCCGTGTTCCGTTGCGCTGGACAGCCAGCCCGCTGCAAGATGGCCAGCGCACGACGCCCCGCGCCCCCCGGCGTGGCCGTGTCGAACCGCACCGACTTCACTTCCGAGCACCACGGCCAAAGCGATGACCAACGAACCGAGATTCATCGAGAACCCCGTCCTCCGGGGCTTCCATCCCGATCCCTCCATCGTCCGGGTCGGCGAGGACTACTACATTGCGACCTCCACCTTCGAGTGGTTCCCGGGCGTGCGGCTCCACCACAGCCGCGATCTCCGCCACTGGAACCCCATCGGCTATGCCCTGGACCGCCGCTCCCAGCTCGACCTGCTCGGCAACCCTCGCTCGGGGGGCATCTGGGCGCCTTGCCTCTCCCACGCAGGCGGCGTGTTCTATCTCGTCTATACCGACGTCAAGTCCTGGGGCCACGGCTTCGTGGACGCGCACAACTACTACGTCACCGCGAGCCGCATCGAGGGGCCGTGGTCCGAGCCCGTCGCCCTGAACCGCGGCGGCTTCGACCCGTCGCTGTTCCACGACGAGGACGGCCGCGCGTGGCTCACCAACATGGTGTGGGACCATCGCCCCGGCAACAACCAGTTCCCCGGCATCGTGCTGCAGGAGCTCGACCTGCAGCAGCGCCGGCTGGTCGGCGAGCGTCGCTGGATCTTCTCCGGCAGCGGCCGCCGCCTCACCGAGGGGCCGCACCTCTACCGGCGCGGGGGCCACTACTACCTCCTCGTCGCCGAGGGCGGCACCAGCTACGAGCACGCCGCGGTCATGGCGCGCTCCCGCGGCATCGAGGGGCCGTACGAGGTCGACCCGAGCGCCCCGCTCCTGACCTCTCATCACGACCCGGGCCTCGCGCTGCAGAAGGCCGGCCACGCTTCCCTCGTCGAGACCACGACGGGCGAGTGGTACCTCGCCCACCTGTGCGGGCGGCCGCTCCCCGGCGAGCGCCGCTGCTGCGTCCTCGGCCGCGAGACGGCGCTGCAGCGGGTGCGCTGGACCGACGACGGCTGGCTCGCGCTCGACGCGGAGCGCCCGGCCACGCCCGCCGTCCGCGTGCCGGCGCCCCGGCTGCCGGACCACCCCTTCGAGGAGGCCCCGGCGCGCGACCACTTCGACCGGGGAGCGCTGGGGGTCGCGTACCAGGCGCTGCGCGACGTGCCCGACGAGAGCTGGGTGTCGCTGCGCGAGCGCCCCGGCCACCTGCGCATCCGCGGCCGCGAGTCGCCGCAGTCGCTGCACCGGCAGAGCGTCGTCGGCCGCCGCATCCAGTCGCTCCGCTGCCGCGTCGAGACCTGCCTCGAGTTCGAGCCGGCCTCGTTCCAGCAGATGGCGGGGCTCATGGCCCTGTACGACGACGAGAACTTCTTCTACGCGCTGCTCAGCCACGACGAGAGCGCCGGGCGCTCGATCGCGCTCCTCGGCAGCGAGCACGGAAAGGTGACCTGGCTCGCGCGTCCGGTCGCCTTCTCCGCCCCTCGCCTCCACCTCCGCTTCGATCTCTCCGGCAAGGAGCTGCAGTTCTCGTCCTCGGAGGACGGCGAGCGCTTCGACGCGCTCGGGCCGGTGCTGGACGCGTCGCTCCTGTCCGACGAGCGCACCTCGCTCGGCATGGGCTTCACCGGCGCCTTCGCGGCGCTGTGCGCCCATGATCTCACGGGAAAGAGCCTCTCCGCCGATTTCGATTACCTCGATTACGCGGAGCTCCCGCAGAAGCCCTGAGCGCGGTCGTCCGTCCCACCGCCCGGCCGAGCTCTCCGACCGTCTCCCGTCAGGCGACCGCCTCGCCCCCCACCGACGCCGCCATCGGCAGCGCCACGAAGAACGTCGCCCCCTTCGAGAGGACGCTCTCCACCCAGATGCGCCCCCCGTGCCCCTCGACGATGCGCTGCGCGATGGCGAGCCCGAGCCCCGTCGAGCGCTCTCCGCCGGTGCTGACCGTCCTGGCCCGGCCGAAGGGGCGGAACAGCTTGCCGATGTCCTCCGGCGCGATCCCGGGCCCCTCGTCCCGGACCGACAGGATCACCTCGGTCGCGGCCCCGCCGGGCCCCGCGGCGGCAGGGGCGCCCTCGACCCGGACCCGGATGGCCTTGCCCGGAGGGGAGTAGTGAATGGCGTTGCTGATCAGGTTGTTGAGCACCTGCTCCAGCTTGTGGACGTCCACCTCGACCCGCGGGACCTTCTCGTCGCTCTCGACGACGAGCCTCATGCTCTTCTGCCCCGCCAGCACCATGTTGAGCGCCACGTTCGACTCGACGAGCTGGACGATATCCGTGCTCTTCCGGTCGAGGTTCAGCTTGCCTAGCCCTCGATCAAGCGCGTCGAAATCGCTTCGTAGCGGGATCAAAATGAAAAGCCCGGGTGTTCGTCGAGTTGCTGAAGCTTGACACAAAACACCCGGAGGCTTTTCAGGTGAAGGATCGACGAAATTGGGCCGAAAGTGAAGCGAGAAAGATCGCGCGCCGACTGAAGCCCGTCGAGGGCGGACGCGAGCCGCGTGGAACGGGTCCCGAGTTCGCTGCACGCACGATTCGTTACGAGGCGTCCGACCGGGTTCACGCCATCCCCTGTGGCGGGCTCGGGGCCATTCATCAACTGGCCTGGAAGGTCGGGCTGGTGACCGCGCTCGACACGAGGCTGCCGATCTTGAAGCGCCGGCGCCCGTACAGCGAGGCCGACCATGTTCTCAACATTGCCTATAATTTCCTGTGCGGCGGAGCGGTGCTCGATGACATCGAGGTGCGCCGCAACGACAGGGCGTTCCTCGATGCGCTCGGTGCGCGTACGATCCCGGATCCCACCACTGCGGGCGACTTCTGCAGGCGCTTCGGGGCCGAGCAGATCCAGGGCCTGATGGACGTCGTGAACGACGTGCGCGTCGGCGTCTGGCAGAGGCAGTCGCAGGCGTTCTTCGAGCAGACGGCGCGAATCGACGCGGACGGCTCGCTCGTCGCCACCAGCGGTGAGTGCAAGCAGGGCATGGACATCGCGTACAACGGAATATGGGGCTACCACCCGCTTGTGGTCTCGCTGGCGAACACCGGGGAGCCGCTGTTCGTCGTCAACCGCAGCGGGAACCGACCTTCCGAGGAGAGAGCGCCCGAATTCTTCGCGCGCGCGATCACGCTCTGCCGTCGCGCCGGCTGGACGGACATCCTGCTGCGCGGCGACACGGCCTTCTCGCAGGCCGCGTACTTCGACCGTTGGCACGACGACGGCGTACGCTTCGTGTTCGGGTACGATGCCTACAAGCCGATGGTGGCACGCGCTGAAGGTGACGATGTGAGCGATTATCAAGAGCTCGTTCGCAAGGCCGACACCCTCTTCGAGGAGAGCAAGCGGCGCGCGAAGCAACCACGCATCAAGGAGCAGATCGTCCGTGAGCGCGAGTATCGTAATATGCGCCTCGAGCGTGAGGAGTTGGCGGAATTCGAGCATCGACCCACCAAGGCGGCGCGATCGTACCGCTTCGTCGTGCTTCGCAAGACGATCGTTGAGGAAAGGGGCCAGCGGTACCTGGGACAGACCTTCCGCTACTTTTTCTACGTGACCAACGATCGCGAGATGACGTGCGAGCAGGTCGTCCGCGAGGCCAACTGCCGCTGCAACCAGGAAAATCTGCTCGCGCAATTGAAGAGCGGCGTCCCGGCGTTGCGCGCCCCGCTGAACACGCTCGAGTCGAACTGGGCCTATATGGTGATCGCGTCGCTCGCGTGGTCGCTCAAGGCTTGGTTCTCTTTGCTCATGCCCACGGCGCCGCGATGGCACGAAGCACACCAAGCCGATCGAGAGCGCGTTCTGCGCATGGAATTCCGCTCCTTCGTGCAGCGTTTCATTCTCGTTCCGGCGCAGATCCTCCATACCGGTCGAACTCTCGTCTATCGGCTCCTTGCCTGGCGTCCCGAGCTGCCCATCTTCTTCCGCTTCCTTGATGCGCTCTGACGGCCGGGGCTGCCCGACGCACTGAGGCACGGGCAGCCCGACCGCGAACCCACAACCTCGAACCACGAAACGAGGGATCCTTGACCAGCCGCAGCGACGATCACCGAATCCCGGCTCTCCGGCAGGACGGATCCGCTCGGCGATTCGAGACGGCGGTTCGGCCCATTTCGAGGGTCGCCAAGCGCTTGTTTGAGGCCTAGCTCGATCATCGACACGTCGAGCAGGTCGTTGATGAGCGAGAGCATGAATTTGCTCGAGCTCCTGATCATCTCGATGATCTCGACCCCGCCGTCCTGGAGCAGGGACGACGGCTCCCCGCGCCGGTGGGTCATCAGCATGAAGTCGCTGTAACCCAGGATGACGCCGAGCGGGTTCCTGAGGTCGTGGGCCGCCATGCCGACGAAGCGGTTCTTCTCCTCGTTCAGCCGGACGAGCTCCGCGTTCTTGGCCGCGAGCTCCTCGTGCATCTGGAGGAGCTGCCGGTTGCTCTCCTCCAGCGTGTCGGCGTACTGCTTGAGCTTGAGCTGGCTCCGCTTGTGCTCGATGGCGTAACGGATCGTGCGCTCGAGGATCTGCGCGTCGAACCTCCCCTTCACGAGGTAATCCGCCGCGCCCGCGCTCATCGCGGCCATGTCGATCTCCTCGTCGCCGACCCCCGTCAGCATGATGATGGGGATCGCGCAGCCGAGGCGGTTCGCCTCGTGCACGACCTCGAGGCCGGTGCGGGCGTCGAGCCGGAAATCGAGGAGGCAGACGTCGTAGCCGCCGGCGAGCAGCGCCTCGAGCGCCTCGTCCGAGGTGCTCACCCACGTCACGTCGTAGCGGGTCCGGGAGACCTCGCGGAGGAGCCTGCGCGTGACGAGATGATCGACCTCGTCGTCATCCACCAGAAGGACCTTGATCTCGCTGTCGTTCATCGGGAGCCTCGACGCCGCCGACCTCGCGGGCCATCGGCGATCTCGCGCCGACAGGCGCCGCGCCACGGCGCCCGCGCTGGCGCCGTGGTCATGGTCCTCGTTCTGGACCTCATTGCCGGCGCTTCTGCTCGTCCGCGACGCCCACGAGCGCGCGCGCCAGGGTGATGAGCTGCCCGGCGTCGAACGGCTTGACGAGGAACGCCGAGGCGCCGAGGCGCGACAGGCACTGCCAGTCGGCCGCGCCCCCCGTCCCGGTCGCCACGACGATCGGGAAGTCGCCCTGCGGGAGCTCCCGCACCGCCGCCGTGAGCGAGATGCCGTCCAGGCCGGGCATGTCCAGATCGAACACGCCGAGCGACGGGGGGTTCGCCTCGATGGCGGCGAGCGCCGTCGTGCCGTCGGGCGCGGTCTCGATGACGGCGCCGGGCAGCGCCTGCGCGAGGACGCTGACGAGGAAGCTGCGGAACGACGGGCTGTCGTCGGCCACGAGGACGCGCGTCGCGCGGGTGTACGCCGGCATGGCGCCGCGGGCGTCGAGGAGCGCCTCGCGCAGCGCCTCCGCGCTCGCCGTGCGCTCGTCGGGCTCCTTGGCCAGCGCCCCGAGCACCGGCGCGTCGAACGACGCGGGGAGGTCGAGGCAGAGCTCGCTCGGCGGGATCGGCGGCTGAACCGCGTGCTGCATCACCAGATCGACGGTGCTCGTGCTCTGGAAAGGCAGGCGGCCGGCGAGCAGGTAGTAGGCGACCACCCCGAGGGCGTAGACGTCGATCCGCGGCAGCAGCGCAGGGTCGAGGTGCCGGCCAAGCGCCACCTCGGGCGCCAGGTACGCCGGGGTGCCGGAGAAGGCGAGCTCGATCCGATCGCCGCGCGGGATGCGCTTCGCGAGGCCGAGATCGGCGACCACCACGCGCAGGGCCTGGCCGACGAGGATGTTGCTCGGCTTGATGTCGCGGTGGGCGATGCCCGAGGCGTGGATCGCCGAGACGCCGAGGCAGACCTGGTCGAGGAGGCTCAGCGCCTCGTCGAGGACGAGCCGGCCGCCCTTGCTGTGGACGTAGGTGTCGAGCGTGACCCCGGGCACGTACTGCATCACGAAATACGGGGCGTTGGCGTACTCCCCGAACGCATGGATCTCGACGACGTTCGGGTGGTGGACGCGCGCCATCGCCCGCGCCTCCGCGAGCAGCCGGGCCTGCATCTGCGCGTTGTCGAGCTGCTCCGGCCGGAGCAGCTTGATGGCGACGTCCCGCTGGAGCTGCTCGTCGCGCGCCAGGAGGATGACCCCCATCGCCCCCTCGCCGAGGCGGCCGCGAATGCGATAGACGCCTCCAAGTAAAGTGCCATCGGGCGGCACCTGAACGTGGCCTCCGCCCTCGTGCATGCTTGAGCGCGTGGCGGCCAGCGCCAGGTCCTCGTCGCTGAGCGTCGAGCTGTCGACTGGCGGCTCGACGGGCGGCTCGACCCGCACGGGAGACCGGTCGCGCACGACGGTGTCGACGCCCGGCAGCGTATCCGCGACATCGTGCACGAGCGGCGCCGGGGGATCGCCGCCGTTCTCGCTTCCGGCACTGAAGCCGGGCGGGCCGTCCGCCGCGTCTGTCATAGAGCGCATGATACGTGCCCTGCTCATGCCTATCAACGAAGAGCGACACGTGCTGCAGCTGCGAAGCGGCGTGCACGCGACTGTTGGTGGACGTGCCGCGGGCGCGTCACGTCCGCCGCCATCGCTGTGCACGCGTCCGCGCGGCGTCAAGCACGATGTCGGGGGTGTGTCGGAATGCCACGCTGCTCAGCGCGGCTGGTCCCTCGCGCCGAGCGGCGCGCGCCAGCACGGCTAGGCGTCTCGCATGAGGATCGGCTCCAGCCGGGGCAGCCTCGGCAGTAGCCGCTTGCTGATGCGGACTGCGCGGAGCACCTGGAAAGGGTCCTGGAGGAGCGTGCGGGGGGGCCTGCGGTGCATCCGCGCGAGCAGCGCACCGAGCGGGTGCTTGAGCTGCTGCTGCGTCGCCACCATGGTGCAGAGCAGATCGGCGCCCGCCGTGATCAGCGGCCCGGCGCCGTAGCGCGGCTGGCCGAGCCCGAAGACGTAAAGGTTCTTGTGGCTCGGCGGGACGATCCCGTCGATGAGCTGGGGCAGGCCGTCCTTCCAGGCGATCACGCCGTCCGCGAGGAAGGGGAAGCTGACGCGATAGCCGGTGGCGGCGACGATGAGGTCGAATCGCTCGCGCGCCCCGTCGGCGAACTCCACGGTGTCGCCTTCGACGCGCCGGATGTCGGGATGGGGCGTGATCCTGCCGTGCCGGAGGTGATAGAGCAGCTCCGAGTTGAGGGTCGGGTGCCGCTCGAACGGCTCGTGATCGGGGTGGGGGAGCCCGTAGCGCTCGTAGCGGCCGACGGAGAGCCGGACCAGGCTCTTGACGAAACGTCGCTGGAACCAGGGCGGCATCCAGGGTTTGAGCAGCTCGACGGTGGGGACGCCGAGCATCATCTTCGGCAGGAACCAGTAGCCCCGGCGCAGGCTGATGTGCGAGGAGGCGCCGAACCGCGACGCCTCGACCGCGATGTCACACGCGGAGTTGCCGCCGCCGAGCACGAGCACCCGCTTGCCGGCGAGCTCCTCCGGGCTCCTGTAGTGCTTGGCGTGGATGAGCTGGCCGCTGAAGGTGCCCGGGAGGTCGGGCATGCGCGGGTCCCAGTGGTGGCCGTTGCAGACGACGACGCCGCCGTAGATGCGCGTCTCGCCGCCCGACGGGCCGCTCAGGCTCACCTCCCAGCGGCCGCCGCCCTGCGGGGCGACGCGGGTGACCCGCGTGCGGAAGGCGATGTGCTCCCGGAGCCCGAAATGCTCGGCATAGGCGCGCAGGTAGTCGAGCATCTGCGCGGCGCTCGGGAAATCGGGGTAGTCCGCGGGCATCGGGAAGTCGGGGTACTCGGTGGTCCTCCTCGACGAGATGATGTGCACCGTCTCGTAGACGCCGTGGTACCAGTTGCCGCCCACGTCGTCGTCCGCCTCGAAGACGTCGAACGGGATGCCGCTCCGCTTGAAGGCCCGAGCGACGCCGAGCCCGCAGAACCCTGCGCCGATGATCGCGTGCTTGTGCTCGTAACCGCTCATGGCGTCCGCCCGGCGCTCAGGAGACGCCGATCCCGGCGAGGTAGGCCCTCGCGAGGTGGATGTTGTCGTTCTGGGAAGGGTGGAAGTCGCGGCGCACGTACTCGCGGATGCCGCGGAGGAACACGCCTTTCAGGACGGACCTGCGCCTCGTGAGCGGGAGTCGCTCTGTCGACGATCCGAGCGGCCCGCACGCTCCGCGCTCTCCGCGGTCGCCGCGGCGGGGGAGCTCCTGGGCGAGCAGCACGAGCAGGGCGGCGAGCCAGAACATCGAGAGGGTGACCGTGGCGAGCGCGAAGCCCAGGATGCGCAGGGCGTAGCTCGGGTTGACCAGCTTCAGCACGTCGAAGGCGACGGTCTTGTGCTCGATCTCCTCGGCGGCGTGCCAGAGCAGGAGCGCCCTCGCGGTCGGGTGGGCGAGGTCGAGCGTCCCCTCCTGGAGCGCGTCCTCCGCCATGATCGCGGTGTAGTGCTCGAGGGCCGCGGTGACCGAGAGCCGCAGCGCGGGAGAGCAGACGCGCTCGATGCCGTCGTAGGCGACCCGCTCGTAGGCGCGGAGGAACCGGTCGATCTCGTAGCCCTGCCCGCGGAGCAGGTCGAAGAACCGCTCGTGCGCCTTGGCGTGGTGGCCCTCCTGCCCGAAGAACGCCTTCACCTGGGCGCGCAGCGCCGGGTCCTCGACGCGGTCGGCGTAGCGCGCGACGCTGCGGATGAAGAAGCGCTCGCCCGCGGGGAACAGCAGGTTGACGGCGTTGGCGACGTGGGTCGGCAGCGCCTGGCCCCCGAGCCAGTGGCGGGTGAGGCCCTGCTCGAACGCCACGGGCGGCTTGCGCGGTCTGAGGGGCGACGGGTCGGTGATCATCGAGCTCTCCTTCCTCCCGAGGTGCCCTCCGGTGCCGGTCGAGGGGCCGGAGGAGCCGGTCCCGGGCGCGCCGCAGCGCGGCGCAGCTCAGGGTACGGGCGCCGATCCGTGTTGATATCAGCTATTGAACTGGAGTCAATAGTGTCGCGGGCGACGCACGTCGTCGGGCGGGTGGGGCCAGGGGTTGTTGCGGCGGCTCGGTGGCTCGCAAGCGCGAGCTCCACCGGGCGTGCGCGGGGCGCCCTCTGGCATCGCGGGGCGGCTCTGCGGTGATCCAGATTGCGGGGGAGCCTGCATGCTCAGGGCAAGGAAGCGGGCCGTGTCGGTCGCCGTCCGGACCGGGATGGCAGGGCTTGTGCTGGGCGAGCGGAGAGGTCCGGGGGATGAGGTGGCGCTTGAAATTATGTTGGACTCAGTGGCTCTTTGTACTCGCCATACAGGCTCACGATCTCTTCGCTCGCTTCCCGGGATACTTCGCCAATTTTGGCAGGAAACGCCTCGCGCCGGAGCTCGCAGGCCACCTCGCCGCGCTCGTCGACGAGCCGCTCCGACGCTCACGCCCTTCGGCCTTTTCGAAGGGCTTGGGGATTGGCCATCCGCTCTTCAAGCCAAAGCACGACCGCCTGAAGGCTCCGCGCAACCAGTTCGTTGAGAGGGCTGTCCCAATTGTCATCGGCAACAAATATCGCTCGATAGCTGCCGTCTGGGCTCAGCGCCGGATACCACCCCCACGTCCACCGCGACCTGATAATGGTCGTGCCGCGCCGAGAACATATCTTCTTCGAAGTACTCCCACCGTTCGTCGCTCGGATCGTTCATGGTGCTCGGATCGATCTCGCACAGATTGTTAATCACGATTCGCCAGTCGGCTGGGACACGGAGAGGCTGAAGGGGAGCTATGTGGAGAGGTTTCATGGCTTTGCCGCTGGAATAAAGATTGGCGATGTGCTCGCGTATGTCCAAGCAGATCTCGTTTCAATGTTTATGAATTCTCGGCAGACCAGTGGATGCCACAGCGCGCGGGTGACATCGCGAGCACGCCAGCCTCACGATCGGTAAAAAAACAGACTGCGATTGATATGGTCGAAGTATTTGTCGCGCGTCGTCGATGTCGAGACGTTTTCATTGACCAAGAAAACCGTCCCCTCGCCAAATTGACCAAGCCATGTCGTCGCCAGTTCGGTGGCCACGTCACGAGGTATCTGGCGGCCAGACATGACGACATCAAACTCCGCAACAGTCATACAGGCATCCTCTGCGACGCTGCGGCATGTCTGGCAAAAGTACGAGAGCTGCTCTGTCTGCAACTGCAGGAGCTCCGCGTACTCGCAAGCGACAGCACGAGCGTCGAAATTTGCCTCGGTCGCCACTCGGTCATGCACGGAAATGTGAATGGTCTGCCAACGTCGAGGATGAACACGGGTCGTGATATTTGTTTTGGTTGCCTCGAATTCGGCGTTCAGTGTATAGGTCGCGCTCGTTTTCATAGGTTCGATCATTTGGGGTAGGATATCTGTATATGGATTCGGTCTCCCGCTCCGGGGAGCCGGTGTACTCTCGCGAACGTCTCTGCGGATAGTTGCTGACGTGGCCCAGCGCCACCTGGCGAGTCAATTCGCGCCTTTGACTGAGTCGAAGCGGTTATGTTGACCGCTGTCAAGCCAGGGTTGGAGTCCAGCTGCGCCAGCGCCGCTTGCCCCTGGGGTGAATTGAGGGCGTCGAATGTCGCTCGCGCTTGTTGCGCACAGGTGCGGTAGCTTGACCGATTCGCAACGTCGGCATTGGCGCGAGCTTGTAGGCCAGCATTTGCCGAGCACGGCCTCGCCCTCGGCGGGCTTCGGCAGGTCCACCGCGGTGCCCAGCCCCGTCCACACCCGGACCCGATGGCTCCGCACCTCGAGCTCCCAGCCCAGGCTGTGGCCCCAGCCATGGCCCAGCCCCGCGTCGCGATCCGCCATCGCGGAGCTGTACGAGCGCTCCCACACGAGCGGCAGTGGACCTGGCAGATCGCAGATCGGGATCGCGTGCGTGAACACCCGCCCGGTGACGACATCGATCGGGTGAGAGACCGTCCCGCACTCCGGATACCGGTTGGATCCGGCGCGCTCTTGCCCCCGCCGCCCGCGCTGTCCCCGCCGGCCCCCTGGCCCCCGGCGCCCGGGCCGCCGCTGCCGCCGGCCCCGCCGCCTCCTCCCAGAACGAAGACGCCGGGGTTCATCCCGGGGATTGGGGGGATGTTCGGCACGGGCGGTACGGGCCATGGAGACAGGGGTATCTGCTGCCGGCGGCGCGGGGGCGACCGATGCGTGGAGCGGCGGCGGTGGCTCAGCCGGGCGGCACAGGCGCCGCCGTGTCGGACGGCACAGGCGCCGCCGTGTCGGACGGCACAGGCGCCGCCGTGTCGGACGGCGCCTGTGCGGCCGCGCCAGGCGCCGCCGCGCCCGGCTGCGCCGGCGGAGCGACCTGCGGCGCGGCGTCCGTGTCGCTCGACGACGCCCCGCGACCGCCGCGGCCCTTGTACAGGGACGGCGCGATCGTCTCGACGTCATCTTCGTTCCAGCGGAGGTAGGCGACGGCGCGGCGGGTCTGGTCGTACGCGTTCACGAACAGGGTGAACGCGCGCGCCCTCCTGTCCGCGGCGTCGCTCGGGCTCGGGGCGGCGCCGTGCTCCCGCACGCCGAGGGCGGCGAGGAGCTGCGGCCCGAGCTCGCCGGCGCGCCTCACCTCTTCCTCGGTCGCGGCGGTCTTCCCCGCGATCTCGGGCCAGCTGCCGCTGAACAGCGCCGAGAGCGCGACGAGGTCGTTGGCCGTGTCCATGTGACCGTTCCCTGTCCGGATGTCCGCCACCGTCTCTGCGTCGAGCAAGCCGCGGCGGGCCAGGGCCTCCGCGTCGCCGAGGAGGTTCGCGCGCAGCGGCGCCGCCTCCTCGACGAGCGGCTTCAGCCCGTTCTGAGTTCCTCCGCTGGACAGCCACGCGAGGTGAGCAACCCAGGCGGCGAGCGCGTAGGTCTCCAGCCGGTCGACCAGCCCGACATCGTGCGTCGGCAGTCGCTCGGCGATGAGGGGGCGCAGGGCGAGCAGGCCGGGGAGCACCCCGAGCACCTGGGAGACCGCGCGGGGGATATCGATGTTGATGGGGATGAGCGCGTGCCGCTCCAGCGCGTCCATGTCGGGCGCGGCCCTGTCGAACGCCGCCGCCGCCTGGGGCGGCGCAGCGGGCTTCCTGGGAGCTGGCTTTTTCTTGAGCGGAGCAGAAGGCTTGACCATGAGGGGACCACCTCTCGTCGATGTCGGACGCGGAGAGGCGTAGAGCACCCTGTCGTGCTCTCTGTCCCCCGCGCTGGATTCGATAGATCGTCCGGCGCGCGCCGGGCGGTCATCCAGGGATAGTCACCCTGGTCAGGACGTCAACGTCACCAACTTGCTCTTCTGGACCTGGATCGATGCCCCGGAGGCAGCCAGCTGCCTCCCCGGGATCGGGATCGATGCCCCGGAGGCAGCCAGCTGCCTCCCCGGGATCGGGATCGATGCCCCGGAGGCAGCCGGCTGCCTCCCCGGGATCGGGATCGATGCTCCGGAGGCAGCCAGCTGCCTCCCCGGGATCGGGATCGATGCTCCGGAGGCAGCCAGCTGCCTCCCCGGGATCGGGATCGATGCTCCGGAGGCAGCCAGCTGCCTCCCCGGGATCGGGATCGATGCTCCGGAGGCAGCCAGCTGCCTCCCCGGGATCGGGATCGATGCTCCGGAGGCAGCCAGCTGCCTCCCAGGACCCATGACGGTCCACGCCGCTCCGGTGCCACGTGCGGCGCTTCCGCGTCGAGCGGCTCCTCGGCCAGGGCGGCATGGCGGCGGTGTACGCCGTCGCCGACAAGGGGCAGACGGCGGCCTAGATCAAGGCGGAGGTGGTGGCGGCGGGGCCACGGTCGGGCTGTTCTGCAAGGTCGGATCGGACACCGTTGACGGCGTGGGGCCAGCGGCGGAGGCGGCGGGGCCGGGGGCTGCGGTGGGAAGGGAGGCGGCGGAGGGCAGGCGGCTCGAGCCTCGGGATCGTGAGCCTGGGCAACCAGCTGAAGCTGACCGGGGTGACGATCGCGGTGGGGAAGGGCGATAACGGAGGCGTCGGGGCGGCGGGGCAAAATGGAGCTACCGGCGGCAATGGCGCCCTCGGCGGGACGGCGTCGACAACACCGCCCAGCAAAGCCGGCTGCGACGGCGGAAAGGGTGGCGCCGGCGGCCCCGGTGGCGCGGGCGGTGGCAGGCGGGGCGGCTATGCCGTAGGCCTTGCGTATGCGGTGATGCCGAGCGAAGCACCGGCGGTGCAATTCGCGGCCGGCACAGCCGGCACCGGCGGCGACGCCGGCCCGGAGGAGCCCCGGAGAACGCCGGAGCGCCGGGGAGCGAGGGGAGCTGCTGGGACTTCGCGACGCAGTCGCCGTGTGGAGAGTGAGCGATGACATCACCGAAAGAGACGCCGGCCCGCCTCCTGCCTCCGTGGGTCGATCCGGTGTGGAGCTCGACCACGCCGGAGGCGCGGGAGGAGCAGCTCCGGAGGCTGGCGCGGGCGCAGGCGCGCGGCTCGCTGCTTTGTCGGATCGCGTGGGGCGAGGACGTGCGGGCGGAGCTCGCGAAGATGATGGCCGAGGCGGACGCGATGGAAGCCCTGGAGCAAGAGGCCAACGAAGCGTGGGTGGGCGCGATGGTCGTGGAGGGCGAAGACGCCAGGCGCAGGTCGGGCCTGGCGTGGCTCGGCACGGCGGTCTTGGTGCTGGCGATCCTGTGCTGCCTGGCGCTCGTGGCGCTGCGCCTGGGCTGACATAGCGACGTGGCGAAGGCCGCGCGGTGCGGCGCGCCTCTGGCTCGGCTCGCCTCATCGACGAGCGCGCGAGGAGAGTCGCGGGTGGAGGCGACGGCCCCGGGCAACGTGTGGCGCGGCTCGGAGGCGGGTGACCTGCGCTGCGGCGACGCGCTGCGGCTGGAGCTGACGAGGCCCGGCGCAGGGCGGCGGCGCCCCGCGCCGGCCAGGTGGATCAGGGGTTGTAGCGGCGGCCGCTGCAATAGCTCGCGATCGCGAGCTCCACCGGGCGGAAGAGCGGCTCGGGGAGAGCGTCGAGGGAATACCAGCCCCAGCCGGCAATCTTGTGAGGCTCGCGCTCCTCGGGCTCGCCCTCGAACTCCTCGGCGAGGAGCTGGATGTCCACGTAATGCTTGCCGTAGGCGATGATGTTGCTCAGGCACAAGAACGAGAGCTTGTTGACGACGAGGCCGCTCTCCTCGAGCACCTCGCGGACCGCGCAGGCCTCGAACGACTCGCCGAGCTCGAGGTGGCCTCCGCACCACGAGTAGCTGCCGTCGCCGTGGCTGCCGCGCCGCCGCGCGAGGAGCACGCGGCCATCGCGCACCAGCATGACACCTACGCCCACCAGCGGACGATCCGCGGCGGGAGCTCCGACGATCGGGGGGAATCCCACAGAATACCTCCGGGCCGCGCGCAAGCGCGGGCGCGGGCGCTGTAGCACAGGGAGGCCTGCGGTCGTCGATGTGCAGGAGGTTTCAGGGGGGCATGGCGGTGGGGCGAGAGGTGATTGACTTTTCAGTGAACATGCGTAGCGTGCAGGTCCGATGGATGCCGCCCTTCCCTGGGAGCTGAACCCCGTCCTTGAGCAGAGCCGGCTCGTCCTGCTGGCGCAGACGGCGGTCAATGTCCGCAACAAGGCGTTCAGCGAGGCGAACCGCGAAGAGGGCGATACAAGCTGGGGCATCGGCTGCAAAGCGCACGAGCGGTTCGGTCATGCCCTCTGCAGGCTGGCGGAGGGCGGAAAACACCCGTGGCTGACCGTGCAGCGAGACGGGCTGTACCTGATGCCCCATATCGAGGGGATCGCGGTGCGCGTGTACCGCGGGCCGGCCGATAAACCCTCGCAGAGACACCTCGAGGCCGCCCGGAGCGAGCACAACCGGCGCAGCGAGCCGCGACAGATGACCTTCTCGTTCCTCGGACAGGAAGCCGAGCCGGATGGGCCGTGGTTCTGGATGATGGCCGTCGAGACGGACGTCGAGGGGAGAGCGCTCCGCGCCGTGTTCTTCCAGGCCAACGAGGCGGGCGGGACCCGAAACGCATGGGAGGCGCCGGTCGAGATGGCGCCCGCTGCGCCTGCGCCCGAGCCGGGAGACAAGCCGGCGCGACCGGCGCGCCCCGCGCGGCCGCGCGCGGCCGCGGGCCAGCCGGCGAAGGAGGCGCTCCTCTCGCGCGACGGACAGCCGCTGTTCCGGGCGCAGACGATGTCGCTGCCGCTCGTGTCGCAGCCGAGCTGACCCTCGGCGCCAGGCGCGGATCAGCGGGCAAGAGGGCTGTCCGAAGGGAGAGAGCCCTCGCCCCGGATGTTCGGCTCCGCGCGGAGCGCCTGTGTGAGGCCCGGGAGAGGATCCGCCTTCTCTTCCCGCTTCGCGGGGAAATCCAGCTCGATCCAGCCGCCGTCGCGGCGAGAGGCGGTGAGCAGGCCGCTCTGCGTGGAGAAGCGAGCCTGCTCGTCGCGCGCGAGCTGGCCTGCCTCCCAGAGCACATGCGCGCTCGCGAGCGTGGCGTGCCCGCAGAGCGCGACCTCCACCGCCTCTCGCCGCGACGGCGGCTGGATCGAGCTGGAGAACACCGAGAACCGTGGTGCGCGGACCCGTCGTCACACAGGCATTCCCATCGTCCGGAGGAGCGCGTTGTGCTCCTCCGTGAAGCGCCCGTCCGGGCCGCGCAGCACGAGCGGCGCCTCGTCGCGGCACGACGCCGCGTCCCCGGCGCGGCGCAGGGCATAGACCGAGAACAGCGCGGCCCTGCCCTCCTTCGGGACGACGTCGCGCCACGCCTCGAGCGCGAGCCCCGCCGCCGCCGCCGCCGCCTCGACCCGCCCCCGCTGCCGCGCCGACGCGCAGGCCACGAACGGCGCGCCGGGCGCGAGCAGCCGCGCCGCCACGAGGCAGTAGTCCTCCACGCCGCCGCGGTGCTCGAAGCGGCACGGGCCGCGCTGGACCCGATCGGACTCGATGCCTGTGCCGACAGGCAGGTACGGCGGCGTCCCCGTCACGAGCTCCGCCGGCCCGAGCCCCTCGACCGACGCCGGATCGCGCAGGTCCCCCAGGCGCACCTCGCAGCGCGCGTCGACCCCGTTCCACGCGACCGAGCGCCGCGCCATCGCCGCGCTCACCTCCTGCGCCTCCACGCCCGCGCAGCGCGCGTCCGGGAAGCGCCACGCGGTGAACAGCAGCACCGTGCCGATGCCGCAGCCGAGGTCGACAGCGCGGCGCGGGGGCGCGTGCGCGACCCGCTCCGCCGCGAACCACGCGGTCACGAGGTCGTCGGCCGACCAGCGGTGCCCGTCGAGCCGCTGGAGGATGCGGAAGTCGCCGGAGAGGTAGCAGAGGTCCTCGCCGGGGGCGGGCCATACCTCCGGCCTGTCCGGCGGCGTCTCCGGCCGCGGCCCCGGGGCGATCCATCCAGGCGGCCGGCGCGCGGGCCGGACGACCCCGCCGCGCGGCGCAGAGGGGGGCTGGGCGTCGAGCTGCACGTCAGGCGGGGCGATCATCGGACCCCCATGTACCACGCCGCCGCGCCCTCAGGGATCCGTGCACCCCTCGTGGTATTCGGGGTCATCGCAGAACAGGCACGGGGTCGTGCTGCAGTCCAGCGCTGGACACGACTCGGGGCACCCCGGGTCGTTCGGGTCGCAGTTGATGAGCTGCCAGGTGAGCGAGCTCATGTCCTCGGGATCGGCCGGGCAAAAACACCGGTTGACGGCGTGCGACGCCATCAGCGTGATGGTGTGGCACTCCTGCTCCGGCGTCACCCCGTCCGTCGGGAGAGGCAGGCGTTCGTTGGTCCACGGGACCGGGATGGGGCGCGGTCCGCCGGCGATGGTCCCCGCCGTGACGTCGTGCAGGCTCAGGCGCCTTCGAAACGGGTCCCCGCTGCGGCTGCGCCGGCCGTAATCGATGTAGAGCGCGACCAGGACGGGATCGCCGTTGTCCTCGGACAGCACCGTCGCGCCGAAATCCTGGGCGGCGTCCAGCCCGTGGACGTGGATGGGGATGTGCTGCGGAGGGAAGACCGCGGTGAGCACCGGCGCTGTCTTCTCGGGGTGGTCGTACTCCGGCGGCGAGATCACGAGGCAGCCCGCGGCCGGCGCGGCGAGCGCCGCCGCCGCGAGCGAGCGCGCGACGGCGGCGGTGAGGCGCGGGCGCGCCGAGGGGGCGGCGGCGCGGAGGAGGGAAGGGCGGCGGGGAGCGGTCATGATGGCGCTGTCGAGGGGCGGAGGGGTGTGGGGTCAGGGCCGGTCGCTGGAACTCTATCTGCCCGGGTGACGCGCGGTTGGGTATAGCTGCGAGCGCGCGTGAGGGGGGGCATTTGCCGAGAGAGATGTCCCATGAAGGCGGGAAGATCATTGATGATCTTCTTCCCGCCTTCATGTTCAAATGACCCCACCACCCGCGTGAGGGCCGGCGCGACGAGTCGAAGGGCTGCGCCGGGGGATCACTTGCGGGGGCTCGCCGGCGCGTTCTCGATGGCGTAGACGACCTTCACCTGCGTGCCGAACGACACCTCGCCGGGCGAGACGGGGGTGCCCATGTCCGCGGCGTACGAGGCGGCAGCGAGGCGGGGGGCGTGGATCGGGCCCTGGTCGACGATCTCGCTGATCGCGACGACGCGGCCGAGCGAGACGCCCTGGAGCCTGGCGAGCGCCTCGGCGCGAGCCCGCGCGTCCGCGATCGCCTTCTCCCTCGCCTGCGCCTCGAGCGGATCGGTCTTGTCGAGGCCGAACGAGATGCCCCACACGTTGTTCGCGCCGGCGGCCACGGCGGCGTCGAGCACCGCCCCGACCTGATCGAGGTTGCGCACGACGACCATCACCGTGTTGCTCACCTGATAGAAGTGCGCCGGCTGGGCCGGCGGCGCCGGCTGGGCAGGCGCCAGATCGGGCGGCGCCGGCTGCTTCTGCGCCGGCTTCGGCCCTCGTCCCGCGGGCGCCGCGGGCGCCGCGGCCGGCGCAGAAGCCACCGCGGGCGCCGAAAGGGGCTGCGGGGGGAGCATCCAGGGCGGCACGTCGGCCCGCCGCACGAGCTGGATGGAGTAGTTGCTGGTCTGGATGTCCTTGTCGGCGACGCCGGCCTGCCTGAGCGCCGCGATGATCTCGGTCATGCGCGCAGCGGCCGACTTCGTCGCCTCGGCCACGGTGGGCGCCATGACCTCGATGCCCATCTGGGCGCGCGCGACGTCGGGCTTCGCGCTGACCTCGCCCCGGCCGACGACCGTGATGGTGTGGGACTCCGGAGCGACGGCCTGAGGCGGCGTCGCCTGCGCCGCGCACGCGGCGAGCAGGGGCGCGGTCGACAGCAGGAACGCGGCGACGCACAGCCGGCGCGACAGAGAGCTCTGGTTCTTCATCCCCGTGCAACGCGCGACGCCCGCGCCGCCTTACAGGGCGCGCCGGGCGCCGCGCGGGGGATGCCCGAGGGGGCCGCATTGCCCCCCTCGGCAAGCTGTTCCACGGCGCGCCGGGTGCGCTATGGTCGTTCACGTGCTCACAATACCCAGCGATGAAGAGGCCCTCGGAGGTCTGCAGGGGGCCACGATCCCCAGCGACCTCTCGCCAAGCATCGGCTACCGGATCGTGTCGCGGGCCGGGGCCGGGGCGATGTTCGTCTCGTACTACGCGGTCCGCACCGCCCCCGAGGGCGAGACCCCCGTCGTCGTCAAGGTCCTGAGGCCGTCGCTCTTCCGGCAGATGGGTCCGTCGGCGGCCGTCATCGTGAAGAAGGAGGCGGTGTCCCTCGGCCGCCTCAACGAGCAGGTCCCCCCGACCCCCTTCGTGGTCCGGCTCATCGACACCGGCACGTTCGAGGTCCGCCGCGGCACGAAGACGCTCGACCTGCCCTGGATCACGATCGAGTACGTGCACGGCGGCGTCCAGGGCGTGACGCTCCGCCAGCGGGTGCAGGGGACGATCCAGGCCACGGGCCACGCGTTCGATCCGGCGCGCGCGACGCGCGCGATCGAGTGCATCTCGAGCGGGCTGTCGGCGGTGCACGACGTGGGCGTCATCCACCGGCAGCTCACGCCGGAGAGCATCCTGTGCTGCGGCTCCGGCGACGACGAGCTGTTCAAGATCAGCGACTTCGGCATGGCCCGGCCGCGCGGCATCCGCGAGACGATCATGGCCGGCGTCGTCGGCAGCTCCGGGGTCGCGCCGCCGGAGATGCTGTCCGCCGATCCGAGCACGATCGGCCCGTGGACCGACATCTTCAACCTCGCGTCCGTCATCTTCTTCCTGCTCACGGGCGAGCAGTTCATCGTCGCGGAGTCGCAGGCGCAGGCGCTCATGGCGGCGATGGCGCGCACGCGCCGGAGCCTCCTCGATACGCGGTGGCTCCACCCCGCGCTGCGCGGGAACGACCAGGCGTGCAAGTCGATCGACTTCGCGCTCCGCTGGGCGTCCGCCGGCGAGGCGCAGGAGCGCCTCCAGGAGGCCGTGGCCGTGGCCGCGATGCTCTCGCCGTACCTCCGCCCCGCCTCGCCGGTCTCGGCGCTGGAGCAGCGGATCGTGGCGAGCGCGGGCGAGCAGCGCACGCGCGCCCAGGAGGAGATGGCGCCCATGACCCTCCCCGCGACGCACGTGAAGGCGCCGGCGCAGCTCAAGGGGGAGCTCGGCCAGACGCTGCTCTCGCCGCGCCAGCCGAGGGGCGACGCCGCGGATCGCGCTTCGGATCGCGGCGCAGATCGCCCGAGCACGGACCGCCCGATCGAGGCCGAGCTCATCAGCGCGCCGCCGCGCGCCAGCCGGGAGCCGCCGCCGCGGCAGTCGTCGTTCATCGTCGAGCGCTGGACGTGGAGCGTGCTCCACCACCCGAGCCTCGACTCCGTCATCCGGAGCGTGGCCTGGGACGGCTACGGCCGGTGCCTCGCGGCGGGGACGGGCGGGCTGCTCTTCTGGAACGGGACGAGCTGGAGCGAGGCGTCGTCCGGCGGCCTCCCGAGCCCGCAGGGCGTGCGCTTCGTGCACCGGATCGGGCCCGGCCGCTGGCTGCTCGGCGGCGACACCTCGACGCTGGCGGTGTACACGACGGGCGGCGTCACGGGCGTCTTCCAGCTGCCGGGCGAGCCGCAGAGCCACGTCGCGCTGAGCGGCGACCTCGAGGACATGGGCATCCTCGTCTCGACGACGCCGAACGATCCGCGGCCGCTCCTGCACGCGTTCATCGCCAAGCGTTGGCTGCGGCCGATGCCGGCCGAGGGGGTCGCGCTCCTCGCCGCGGTCGCGCGCGTCGAGGACGAGCGGTGGCTGCTCGTCGGCCGGTCGACCACGGGCGAGGGGCTCGTCGCGCTCTACGCGCCGCTCGACTGGCACATGGAGCGCCTCCCCGCGCCGCCGGCGCGGGCGTTCGTCGCGTGCGCCGGGCGGCCCGATCTCGGCGTGGGTATCGCGGTCGGCGCGGACGGGAGCGTGGTCTGGCGGTACGGGCAGAGCGTCTTCACGGAGCACATCGAGCCGCGGCGCGCCCTGTCGGCGGCGACGATCGACGCGGAGGGCCGCGCCTGGGCCGGCAGCGCGGGGCGCATCTGGGTGCGGCGCGGCGGCATCCCGCCGATGGCGGGGACGTGGGAGTGCGTCTGGGAGAACGACGCCTGGGTCGGCCCGGTCGTGTCGCTGTTCGTCGACTCGGAGGTGGTCGTCGCGATCACGGCGGACGGCGGCATCATCGAGGGGCGCGTCACCGGCTGACGGTCGGCAGCGCGCTGCCCGCTGTCACGCGCGCGCTCCTCCTCCCCGGGGCGGAGCCGGGTTACCCGCCTTCCGGGGGCGCGCGGTGCCTCGCCACGACGACCGTGATGTCGTCGTCCGGGCTCGCGCTCCAGCTCTCGACGTCCCTCAGGATCCGGTCGCGGATGACCTCGACCGGCGCGTCCTGGGAGACCTCGACGGCCGAGCAGAGCCGCTCCAGCCCGAACTGCTCCTGCTCGGCGTTGCGCGCCTCCGTCACCCCGTCGCTGTAGAGCACGAGGAGGTCGCCGTCCTCGAGGCGGAGCTCGGCGTCGTGGGTCATCGCGTCGATCGACGGGAGGACGCCGACCCACACGCCGGAGCTCGGGACGCACTCGCACCGCCGCGTGCCCGCGCGGCACACGACGATGTCGTCGTGCGCGCCGGCGAACGTCACCCGCCCGCTGCGCTCGTAGCGGAGCAGGAGCAGGGTCGCGTGCTCGTCGCGCTTCAAGCGATCCCGGACGTTCTCGTAGAGCGCCCCGTTCAGCGCCGAGACGAGCTCGCCCGGGCTGGCCATCGGATCCCTGCGCGTCATGGCCGCGACCATGCTCTGGATCATCAGCATGACGAGGCCCGCCGCGAGCCCGTGCCCCGCGACGTCGCCGATCCCGAGCCACCCGCCCTCCTGCGTCGCGATCACGTCGTAGTAGTCGCCGCCGACCTCGGCGGCCGGCTTCATCGCGGCGCAGAGCTCGAGCCCCTCCAGGTGCAGCCGCGACGGGACGAGGGTGGTCTGGATGCGCTCCGCGACGAGGCTCTCCTGGCGGACCCGCTCCTGCTCCAGCCGCTCGCGTATCTCCACCTGCCGGACGATCTCCCGGTGCATCGACACGGCCTTCATCGCCGAGCCGATCTGGAGGCGCACCGTGTCGTAGACCACCTCGTTCGCGCCGCTGTTGACGAGCGCGATGCCGAAGTGCTCCGCCTCGCCGAACGTGAGCGGCATCGCGACGACGCTCCAGCGCTCGGCGGAGCTCAGGAAGCCGGGCGGCGCGAGGCACGAGGACGCGAAGCTCGCGGGCGGCGGCTCCACCTCGCGGCTGTTCTCCATCAGGAAGAGCGACCGCAAGGTGGCGTGCTGCGGGTCGTCGTAGAGCGAGATGGCGACGTGCGTGAGATCCACCCTGGGCAGCTCCGCCGCGAGCGTGCGCCGGAGCGTGGGCATGCTCAGACTGGTCGAGAAGCACCTGCCGGTCCAGCTGAGGTTGATCGACGCGCGCTCCAGGTACAGCCGCTTCTCGCCCTCGGCGCGCACGGAGGCGCGGCCGATCAGGACGCGGGACGCGTGCCAGAGCCGCTCGAGGTCGTCCTCGGGGGCGCCGCCGGGGGCCCGGCGGACCCCCGCCCGGAGCAGCGTGATCGCGCCCTGGAGCTGGTCGAGGGCGACGCCCTCGCGCCCGGCCGCGTCGAGGAGGCCCTGGAGCGCCCGCAGGAAGCGGCCCTCCTGCCCGGCGAGCTCCTCCGCGAGCGCCGAGAGCAGCTCCCGTGGCCAGGCGCTGAGCGAGGCCGGGGCGGTCACGGACCGCGCGAGCGCTCGCTCCAGGTCCTCCCGCTGCTCGGCGACGGAGAGCGGCTCGCCGCGCGAGGGCGCCTCGGCGGACGCGCGCGGGAGGGCGGCGTAGTAGCCGCAGCCGCACGACTCGCGCCGCGTGAGCTCGACCGGAAGCAGGCTGCACTCCGGCACCCGCTCGCCGCCGAGCTGGCGCACGACCGTCGTGACCGCGAGCGCCCCGAGCTCCTTGATCGGCTGGCGGACGGTCGTCAACGACGGCCTCGTGACGCGCGACACGGCGACGTCGTCGAACCCGCACACGAGGACGTCGCCCGGGACGTCGACGCCGTGCGCCTTCAGCGTGTCCATCGCGCCGAGGGCCATGTTGTCGTTGCCGGCGATGACCGCGTCGAAGTCGACCCCGCGCGCGAGGAGCTCGCGCATCGCGCGGCGGCCGCCGTCGATCAGGAAATCGCCGAACACGAGGAGTCGCTCGTCGTAGGGGAGCGCGCGCGCCTCCAGCGCTCTCCGGTACGCCCGGGCGCGCAGCTTCGCCTCCTCGTTGCTGATCGGCCCGCTGATGTACGCGACGCGCCGGCACGCGTGGTCGTCGACCACGTGCGCGACCACCGCCTCGACCCCGAGCGCGTTGTCGACGATGACGCTCGGGATGCCCTCCATCGCGAGCCCCATGCTGCACATGGGCAGGGGCGCGTACGATCGGCAGAACGCGTACGCTCCCTCGACGCCGAGGTGGCTCGTGAACGGCGAGGAGACGATCACCAGCCCGTCGACCGTCGCCGCGCTGACGAGCGAATAGATGCTGCCCCGGACGTCCAGGGTGTAGGCGCTGCGGGCGGGCGTCTCCCAGAAGGCGACGACGAGGTTGACGTCGTGCGCCTCGGCGGCGCGCTCGACCCCGAAGCGCACCTCGGACTGGTACTCGCCGCAGAGATAGTCGGTCAGGAGGGCGATCGTGGGCCGCTTCGCCGCCATGCTCGAGCGCTCCCGGCTCACGCCTCGTCGATGGCCACGAGGCTCGGGGACATGCGCTGGAGGGCCGCCAGGCTGCGCCGCTGCCACCCGAGCCGCGCGTCCGTGACGAACCTGATCTCGCACCCGAGCCCGTGGGCGGCGACGCCGCAGATGAAGGCGATGAACGCCTTCAGGCAGCTCGAGTTCAGGAAGTACAGGGCGCGTATGTCGAACACGACGGTGGTCAGCGAGAGGCGCTTCACCTCGTGCTGGACCTCATTGCAATAGCTGCCGAGCGGCGCGGCCGCCGCCATGTCGCCCGTCCCGGTGAGCTTGATGCTGAGCCGATCGCCGTTGAGGGCCGGCTCGATGCCGAAGCTCTCGGTGACGACGGGCTCAACCCTTAAGCTGCTCATTCAGCCTCCACCGCTCGAGCGGCGCGTGCGCGATGATCGTGAGCTCGTTGCCCTCGATCTTGTAGTCGACGTCGAGCCCCCCCTCGGCGCGGACGCGCGCGAGGCCCAGGCCGGAGACGCCCTCGATCAGCGCCGTCTCCGTGATGAGCTCGTCGTAGTGCTTCAGCGGGTCGCTCGCGGTCTTCAGATCGAGCAGCCGCTTCTCGACCTCCCGCAGGCGCTCCGGGGACGCCTCGTTGCGCGCGCGGATCTTCATGATGTGCGACCTGTCGTCCTCCTCCAGCGCGAGCTCGAGGCTGACGCGAGGGCCGGTGGAATACTTGGTGATGTTCTCGGCGAGCTCATGCGCGGCCATGTAGAACCGCGAGCTCACGTTCGCGTCGTCCAGCACCGCACCGCAGAAGCTGGACACCAGCCGCAGCACCGCCGTCGCCAGGCGCTCGCTCGGAAAGAAGGTGATGCAGAGGAATAGCGAAGCGCTCTGCGTTGGTTCGGGGGATGACACAATCTGTTATTATACGCCGTCCTCGCGCCGGATCCAACCGCGTACTTCTGCGAGCGGCGTGACTGCGGCTCGGCGATTCCGTGCCTCCAGAGAAGGTACGTTTACGGCGACCACGGGACACACCGCCTCTGGACGCTGCGGTGGGACGGCGCGGGATCACGTGGAGATCACGGCGGACCTCGCGTCGAGCCTGCCGGCGGCCTCGGTCGGCGAGGACGCCGCCGGCGAGCCGTCGCAGGGGGTGGCTCGCCCGCGAGCGCAGGGCTAGCCGGCGAGCTGCCCGTACCCCGCCCGGAGCTTCGCGAAGCGCGGGCGCCACGCCCTGCTCTCGGCGAGCAGCGGCGCGGTGCGCGCGAGCAGCAGCGCCACGTCCTCGGGGCGGCCGGCGTCGAGCAGGGCGCGCGCGCGCCAGTAAAGAAGCTCGACCCGCTGGTCGGCGCTCAGCCCGCTGCCGAGCTCGCCCGGCGGCTCCCCCTCCTCGCGCATCGTCGCCCGCGTGCGCGCGCCCTCCATGCTGTACCGCGGGTCCCTCACGGCGAGCTGCATCACGCCGAGGAGCGCCTGGGCGTACGGCGGCAGGTCCGCGACCGCCCCCTGCGCCCTGAGCCACCGGAGCTGCCGGCTCGCGTCCGCGTGCTCGTCGCGCATCGCGTGGATCCGCGCGAGGAGGAGCGCGCTGCTGTAGACAGGCCGGTCCTTGAACTGCTCGTCCAGCGAGCGCACCTGCCGCATGAGGGGCAGCGCGTCGTCCTCGCGCCCCCAGAGATAGAGCAGCTCCGCGAGCTTGATCGTCGCCTCGCGCTCGGCCCAGGTGTTGGCCTCCTCGCGGGCGAGCCGGACCGCGCGCCTGAGGTCGGCCATCCCGCGATCCGGCGCGTCGAGCGCCGGCCAGAGCTCCGCCCGGCGGACGAGCGCCGCGCAGAGGTGGACCCGATCGCCGCGCGCCTCGCAGCTGCGCACCGCCTCGTCGAAGCGCTGCTCCGCCTCGTCGAGGTGGCCGCACCGCATGAGGACGCAGGCCAGCAGCGTCAGCCCGGTCGCGTGCGTGTCGTGGTCGGCCTCGCGGACCCGCTCGACGCCCTGCGTCAGCCGCTCGAGGGCGTCGTCCAGGTTGCCCTTGCGGAACGACGAGCGGCCGGCGGCGACCTCGAAGCGCGCGGCGAGCGCCGGGTCGACGTGGCCTTCGCGGACGTCGAGCAGCGGGATCACCTCCTCGACCCGCGCCGCCGACTCCTCCCAGGAGCCGGCCCAGTCGAGCGCCGTCGCCTCCTCGAGCAGCGCCTCGGCGATCATCCGCGGATCCTTCATCGTGCGGGCCAGCGCGCCCGCGGAGCGGAGATCGTCGAGCGCCTCGCCGGTGCGCAGGACGCGGTAGCGCACGCGCGCGCGGCCGAGCAGCGCGAGGTAGCGCTGGCGCTGATCGTCGCCGTCGGCCCAGAGGAGCGCGGACGAGTAGTGGCCCTCCGCCACGGCGTTGTTGTGCCGGTCGCGGTGCAGATCGCCGAGGATCAGGTACGCGTGCGCCGCGCGGGCGTGCGCCCCGGCGGCCGCGGCGTGCCACGCGACCGGCTCGAGCAGATCCGGCGCCCTCGGCTGGGCCTCGGCCAGGCGCTCCCAGACGGCGAGCGCGTGCCGGTGCATCCCCGCGCGCTGCTCCTCCGTGAGGAGCGCGTAGATGGCCTCCTGCAAGAGCGCGCTCCGGAAGGCATAGCGGGGGCCCCCGGACGGGGTGCCCTCGCCGCGCGCGGCGTCGTGCACGCCGCGGGGAGCGAGGATCCCCCGCGCGACGAGCGCGCGCAGGCCGCTCGGGACGTCGACGCGCAGCGCCGCCGCGTCCTCGCGCTCGAGCGCGCGCTGCGCGCCCGCCGCCACGTCCTCCGAGAGCTCGAAGCCGAGCACGGCGCAGAGCTGCGCGCACGCGCCGAGCTCCGGCGGGAGCGCCTCGAGCTGCAGCGCCGCGAACCACTGCCACGCGGGCGACGGCGGGAGCTTCTCGAGCTCGGCGGTCGCGAGCTGGTAGCTGTTCGAGCGCGCCCGCAGCCGCACGAGGCCCGCGCGCTTTATCGCGCGGGTGAGCTCCACGAGGCAGCGGGGGTTGTAGCCGGCCCAGGCGCAGATGCGCCGGAGGGCGGCGCTCGGCGGGTGCTCCGCGGGCCGGAGGAGCTCCGCGCAGAGGAGGAGCCCGGCGGCGTCGTCGAGCGGCAAGAGCGCGACCTGATCGCGCGCGTGATCGCGGGCGCTCAGCGCGTGGCGTCGCGCCTCGAGCTCCGGCGCGCCGGTGAGGAGCACCCAGAGCGGGAGGTGCGCCTCGCGCCGCGTCGCGAGGTCGAGCGCGTCGAGCGCGGCGCTGTCGGCGAAGTGCGCGTCGTCGACGATCACGACGACGGGACGCTCCGCCGCCCGGCGGCGGAGCCCCTCGGCGATCGCGCGGATCACGCTGCCGCGGCGCGCCGGCGGCTGCCGGTCGGGCGAGCCGTCGAGCCAGCCGAGGGAGGCGGCGACGGCGGGCCACACGTCGCCGCCGAGCGGCTCGCCGAGCCGCTCGACGCAGAGCGCGCGCGGGTCGCGGGGCGCCGCGCGCGCGCCGTCCTCCGCGCCGTCGTCAACGCCGAGCACCCCGGCGAGCAGGGCGGCCGCGGTCTGTCCGGATCGGCCCCCGGCGCGTCCGGAGAGCTCCAGCTCGGCGCGCACCGAGATCACGAGCGCGCCGGGGTGCGCGAGCCGGCTGCTCTCGGCGATCTCGTCGGCGAGCCGCGACTTGCCGACGCCGCGCTCGCCGATCAGGGCGCACAGGCCGGGCCCGAGGCCCGCGAGCGCGCGCTCGCGGCTCCCCTCGACGGCGCTCTGGGGGTCGCCGCGCCCGACGAGCGGCGGCGGCGGGGCGCGCGCAGTGTCGCGCTCGCCCGGGGACAGGGGCGCCTCCTGCGCGAAGAAGTAGCGGCCGTCCTCGCTCGCCGCGGCGATGTCGAAGCCGGGGTGCGCGGTGACGAGCTCGGCGCTGAGCGCGATCCCCCGCCACGGATCCGCGGGGAGCCACGCCTCGGGTCGCTCCACGGCGAGCCCGGTGACGGCCTGGACGCTGTCGGCGTCGCGCGCCTCGCGCCGGAGCTTCAGCGGCGCGACGTGGATCGCGAGGGGCGCGCCGACCGACGCGACGATCTCCCGCCCCGCGAGCAGCGCGCGCTCCGCGGCCGCCTCCTTCGGCCCGGGGAAGATCGCGACGAAGCGGTAGCCGCGCTGCCGCGCGAGGTGCCCCTCGTGCCGGGCCACGGCGGCGCGGACCTCGGCCTCGGCGCCGCGGGCCTCCAGCGCGAGCACCACCGTGTCGTGCCGGTCCGAGGAGCTGCTGACGGCGTCCTCCCCCGCGGCGTCCGCGACGCCGCCCGCCGGGGCGAGCACCGCCGCGCCTGCCGACGCGAGCGCGGCGCGCAGGCCGGCGGCGTCGTGCGGGCGGAGCGCCCGCTCCTTGGCGAGGCAGGCGAGGACGAGGGCCTCGATGGACGGCGGGACCGGGGCGAGCTCGCTCGGCCGGGGGGGCTGCCGGCCGAGGTGCCCCTGCGCGACGTTCGCGCGATCGCCCGCGAACGGCGGGCGCAGCGTGAGCAGCTCGAAGAGGAGCGCGCCGAACGCGTAGAGGTCCGCGCGCCCGTCGATCGGCTCGGCCCGGAGCCGCTCGGGCGAGGCGTACTCGGGCGTCCCGAGCATGACGCCGAGCGTGGTGAGCGCGCTGTCCGCCGGGTGGCAAACGACGCCGCGATCGCGCTGTGTGAGGCCGAAGTCGAGGAGCCGCACGCCCCCGCCGGGCTCGAGGAAGAGGTTCTCGGGCGCGAGGTCCATGTGGACCAGGCCGCGCTCGTGCACGACCTGGAGGCAGCTCAGCACGGCGAGCGCGACCTCGAGGGCGGAGCGCAGATCGAGCGCGGCGGGCAGGCCCTCGAGGCGCGCGGCCAGCGTCTCGCCCTCGAGCCGCTCCATGGCGATGTACGCGCGCCCGTCCTCGAGCACGCCGTTCTGGAGCAGGCGCGGCGAGACCGGGGGGCCGAGCTGCTCGAGCGCCCACGTCTCGCAGCGGAAGCGCTCGCGCGCGAGGAGCGAGTGGGCCCTGCTGATCTTGAGCACGGCGGGGGCGCCGTCCTCCAGCCGCGTCGCGCCCCACACGACCGAGAACGCGCCCGCCGCGAGCGGCTGGCCAACGAGGAAGCCCGCGAGGGACGGCGGCGCCTCGGCGCCGAGATCGATCGGCGCGGCGCGGAGCGGCGCCAGGGCGCCGTCTGCCGGGCAAGGGGCGAGGGCTGCGAGTCGTCGATGGCAGGATGGGCAGCGCGGCAAGAAGACCTCGAAATGACCTCGGAATGGGGGCCGGCGCGATACGTGGCCGATATTACCGGGTCTCCGCGCGTCACAGGCGAGAAAAGCCACGTTGCACGCGCAGCTTTACGCCCCTGGCAAAAGCGCACGGCGCAGGTCGCACGCGACAGCGTGGGCGTCGTGTCGACACGGGGGGACAGGTGCGGCGATGGTCGCAGTGCGCGAAACGTGTGGCGGCCATCGTCTTCGAGCGGCGGGGTGGCCTGGCGGGGGGCCGGGTATCCGGAGAACCCACCTGCGGAGAGGCGGAGTCGGGCCGCGCCGGGGGAAAGGCCGAGTCCGGTCGCCCGTCGGGGTGCGGCTCGGCGCGCGGGGCCGGGAGCTGTGGTGTATGCTGCGCCGAGAGGTCGGAGGGTTGGATGATCCATCGACAGACGGGCGAGATCGAGCTCGCATCCGGGGTCCGCATCGGACCCTCGTACTCGGAAGCGCAGTTTTTGTCGTCACCGCTCGCGCGGACGGCCAACGCCCTGAGCCAGGCGCAGCCGTGGAGCGGTTACAGGACGGCGCGCCAGCGCATCGGCTTCCGGACCTTCCGCGTCACGCTGCACTTCTGCAGCGGCAAGATCGCGTTGGTCGAGCTCTTCGAGGTGGGCGCGGAGTCGAAGGCGTTCTGGAACGACTGGTCCGAGAAGGAGGAGGCCGAGCGCAAGGCGAACCACGATGCCTGGCTGGAATCGATCCTCGGCGCGCCGCCGTACGAGTATCCCTGGGGCAAGATCACCTCCCAGTACGATCCGCGGGGCGGCTACAGCAGCATCGTTGTGCGCTTCGCCTAGCGCCCAGGCCCGGGCTGCTTGCCGGCGTCCCTCGGACGGGGGCGCTGCGGCGCTCGTCGGTGAGGGGCGCTACAGCGCTCGCCGGTAGCGGACCTCCGGCAGGCTGCCCGCGCCGACGCGCGCTCGTCGCTGCGCGCCGTCGCGGGCGAAGCCGGAGAGCTCGTAGAAGCGGCGCGCCCGGGTGTTCCCCTCGAGGACCCAGATCGTCATGGTCCGGTGGCGGCACTGGGCGAGGTCGGCCTGCGCGGTGTCGAGCAGCGCGGCGCCGAGGCCGCGACCCCACGCGGCGGGCAGGAGGTAGATCGTGTAGAGCTCGCCGACCTCGAGGGGGTCGTCGTCGTCGTCGCGCGTCGGTCCGGCGCTCGCGAAGCCGAGCACGGCGTCCGCGGCGCAGAGCAGCCAGGCGCGCGTACCGGTCGCGGCGCCGTGGCTCAGGATGCGCTGCCAGCTCGTCTCGCGCAGCCGCGGGGAGAGGGCGTTGAGGTCGTCGGCCGGGACGAGGCCGAGGTAAGCCGCTCTCCAGGAGTCGACCTCGACGCGCGCGATGGCGGCCGCGTCTGCCGGCTGCGCCCGGCGGATGACCGCCCTCGTGATCCGCTCCGACATGGTGTCTCGCGTCCCAGTATGCCTGGCGTCGCGGCGCGAGGCGCTGCCGTTGTGTCGTCCGGAGCGCTCGCCGGCCGGGCGCGCCATCAAGCGGCGCCCGACGCCGCATTCATCACGCTGCTCCATCCGCTGCAGGCGCCGGTCCCCTAAGGTGCGGGTGTGCGCGGTGACGCAACCGAGCGCTGCAAACGGAGCCGAAGGAGGAAACCATGCTGTGCAAGGAGATCATGAAGAGAGAGATCCAGAGCGTCATGACCGAGGACACGATCCAGACGGCCGCGTGCAAGATGCGCGATGCGAACGTCGGCTTCCTTCCTGTCTGCGACGACCAGGGGAAGGTGCTCGGGACGCTGACGGACCGCGATCTCGCCATCCGGGTGCTGGCCGACAACCGCCCGCTGAGCACGAAGACGGGCGACATCATGACCCGCGCGGTGGTCGCGTGCCGGCCTGACGACGAGGTGCAGCGCGCCGAGCAGCTGATGGGACAGCACCACAAGTCGCGCGTCCTGTGCACCGAGGCGGACGGCCGGCTGGTCGGCATCATCAGCCTGTCGGACATCGCGCAGCGCGAGGACGACAAGAACACGGCGCAGACCATCCGCCGGGTGACCGAGCGGGAGGCGCCTCAGGGGGCAAGGGCGCAGTAGCCGACCTGCGGCGATCGCGAAGGGAGCCGCCTCGACGGGCTCTCCGGGCCCGGGCTGGACGACCCGGCCGGGGCGGCGCTGCGCGAACCGCTCGTCGAGGCGGGCCGACGAGGGCGGCCTCGCGCCGGCACCCGGCGGGCGTGACGCCGGGCCCGGGGGCCGCGCGGTCACGTCACCTTTCCGGGCCCCGCAGCGCTTCGACCAGCGCCTCGACAAGCGCCCGCACCGGCAGCGAGGGCGCCCGCTCGCCGAGCAGCTCGAGCACGTCCTCGTCGTCCTCGCCGCACGAGAGCTGCACGGCCGCGACCACGGCCCCATCGCGCTCGACCGCCAGGTCGAAGATCCCTTCCTCGTCGCTCACCGGCACGCCGAGCAGCGCCGACAGACGGCGGCCCAGGAGCTCGGCCAGCGGCTCGTCGCCGTCGAGGCTCGCCTCGTCGGGCTCGATCCTGGCCTGGACCGCGCGCGCCGGCCCCCCGCTCACCTCGGCGCCCTGGCGATCGAGCCGGAAACGCAGGCCGCCTGCCTCGAAGAATCCCGTTGTCACGCGCTGGATCAAGGCACGGCGCGCGCGCCCGGGCAAGCCGGTCCGACCGCGAGCGCCTCCGCCGCGGGTCTCGGCGCGGAGTTGCCCCTGGGGCGCCGCAACGACGCGCCCGTCGGGGCTCAGAGCACGCTGACGAGCGGCCCGGCGTCGCCGTCGAGCCATTGCTCGGAGATCACGAAGCTGGTCGAGATCCCCATCTCGCCGCGGTATCCCGAGGTGCCCGTGAGGATCTCGATCACCCTCCGGTCCCCGAGGCGGACGGGGAAGACCACGGAGACGCCCGTCGCGAGCTCCTCGCTGCTGTTCTGGTCCAGCGAGAACCACGCCTCCCCGGCGCTCGCTCCGAGCGTCCTCACGGCGGCCAGCGAGGGCGCCGCGCAGTCGATGCGGAGCCACTCGCGCCGCATCCGCGCCTTGCATACGGCGCCGCTCCTGTCCCGCGCGAGCCGCACCGGCTCGGCGGCGTCCCACTCCGCCGTCGCGGGCCGTGGCGTCCGCTCGGGCGCAGGCGGCGCCTCCTCCAGCGCGCGCACCCCGGACGCCGCCGCGGCCTCTCCCCCGTCCGGGAGGCCTGCCCCCGTCTCCGCCCGAGGTCCGACCGCGGCGCCGTCCGGCTCGGCTGTCCGGGCGATCGGCGACTCCGAGGCTTGCGCCGGCGCGAGCGCGCCGAGCAGGACTGTACCGATCCACAGGAGCCTCTTCATAACGTCCTCAGGAAGGCGACGAGCGCCGCCTTGTCTTTCCGCGACATGTGGCTTGTGCGGCCCATGCGATCCTCGTTCTGCGCGACGAGCTCTTCGAGCGTCCTCGCGGAGCCATCGTGGTAATAGGGCGCTGTCCCGGCGATGAAGCGCAGCGAGGGCGTCTTGTACACCGTGCCCTGCTTCTCCCTGTAGAACCCGGGTCGGGCGACGAGGCCCGGCATCGGGTAGGCCATCCGATCTGTGTACTCGGTCTCGGGCACGTGGCAGCGTGAGCACTGCGCCGCCTCGCTCGTGAAGAGCGCGAAGCCGTGCTTCTCCTCCGGCGTGAGCGGCCTATCCTCCCTGGGCGGAGGCACGAGGCCCTCGCGCAGGAAGCTGGCGAGATAGCTCGCGCGCAGCGAGTGCGCGCCGTCCGCGCCGCCGCCCATCCCCCATCGATGCAGGCCGAAGCCCTCCAGGATGCGCGCGGCGAGGAGCTCGCTCTGGGCGTTCCAGCCATAAGGACCCTCGGCCGAGACGCGCCCTGCGAGCATGGGTGTCTGTCGAGCCACGCCGCCCGCGAGCCCTGCCATCGGCCGGTTGTCGGCGGATCCGAAGAAATTGGCGAAGTCGCCGCCGCTGACCTCGTGCCACACGTGGCCGTCGTCGCGCCCATCGGGGTGACACCCGGCGCAGCCGAGCCCGCCGCTCGTTCTCCAGTCGGTCGCGTTGTAGAAGAGCTTCCGGCCGATGGCGGCCAGGTCGAGGAGCGGGGGCTCGGCCAGCCGGATGAACGGCACGGGCCCCGGCGCGAGGGGAACACCTGCCTTGTGCTCGTCGAGGCGGACGATGGCGAGGGCGTCGGTCGAGCGGCAGTACACCCAGGCCAACGATTCGTCCCCGGAGAGGGCGACGCCGCTCGGCGCGCCGCACAGGGTCGCCACGCCGGCGTCGCGCGAGAGGGTGTCCAGGGACCCCGGCGCCGCACCGGCGAGCGCCGGTGAGCTGCCGAGCGGGTACGTGCGGAGGGGCCGGAGCGTCGGCTCGACCGAGAGCGCGTCGAGCTCCACAAGGGCGTCGGTGCCCTCGCTGGCCACGAGCAGCGTGCGGGTGCTCTCGCGGTAGACGAGGGCGCGCGGCTGGACGAACGGGGCGAGCTCGCTCCTGGGTGCTTCGAGCTCCGGGTCGCCGGTGATGTCGAGCTCGAAGTCCCGCGCGATCCGGCTCGGGGCGCCCTCGCGGCGGCGCGGCGCGAGGGGCTCGTCGTTGCCCGTGATCAGGACGTCGACCGTGGCGGCGCCGAACCACGAGAGCTCGCCGAGCGCGCCGAGCGCGTGGCGCGCGACGAACAGGCGGCGGCCGTCCGGGGAGAGCGCGGCCGCGTATCCGAGCGAGGCAGCGCGCGGGTCGTCCGGAGGGGCGCGGTAGGGCGATGCGGGCAGCGCGATCGGCCTCGCCTGCGGGGGAGAGCGCAGATCGATCCGGGTGAGCGCCGACGACGTGAGGTGCGTGATGTACGCGGCCGCGCCGTCCTCGCGGATCACGACGCCGCGAGGCTCGCGCGGGACATCGATCGACCATGACTTCGTGGCGGTCGCCAGATCCACAGCGGAGACCTTGTCGGTCCACGCGCTGGTGACGATGGCGGTGCGCTCGTCCGGCGTGATCGCCAGCCCCCAGGCATCGGCCGGCAGCGGCACGCGCGCGACCTCCACGAGCCCCGCGGTCGGATCCGGCTGCATCACGAGCAGCAGCCCCGGATCTCGGATCGTGACGAGCACGCGGCCCTCGAGCGCGAGGACCTGCGCGGGTCGCCCCGGCATCGCGATCGCGATCGGCGGAGCGCTCACGTCGACGGGCAGCGGGATGCGCCGGAGGGCGCGGTGGTCCTCGTCGGCCAGGTAGAGCGCGTCGCCCTGCGGCGCGCGCATGAGGGCGCCGCCGGTCCGCTGGACCGCGCGGAGCTTCGGGGACGGCGGCGGCGGGGACGGTGGTGGTGGTGGAGACGGCGGTGGAGTCGCCGTCTTCTCCGCTCCGGCATTGCGCTCGTCCGGCGCGGTTTGCCTGGAGGGGCTCGAGCAGGCCGCGGCGAGGACCGCGGCCAGAAGGAGAGTCGATGTTCGCGGCTTCATCGGGCGCCCGCGACAACGACAGCGCGCACCGGAGTTATTCCGGCGCCGTCCTCGCTCTCTCGGGCTTCTCCGGCGCCAGGGATGCCATCGACGGGCCTCTCAGCAGGACGAAGCCCGCAGGCTCAATACGCGAGCACCTCGCCGCCCGACGAGAGCTCGCACGCGCCGTCCAGGGGATCGCCGCCCGTGCGGAGGATCTCGGACGGCTCCGGCTCGTGGTAGACGCCGGAGAGCGCGATGTCGACCATGCGCAGGATCGCGCGATCGAGCTTTGTCACATAGTAGCAGGGGATCGTCGGCTCCTTGTGAGCGCCGCCAACCCCGGAGTCATCGGTCAAGAAGAGGTATCGCCCGCCCGTCAATTGCGCGGCTGAGCGCATGGTGAGCTCGGTGAGCTCGTCCACGCCGCTCGACGCGACGGGATAGACAGCCACCCCGCGGTCCTTGAGGGCTTGTATCCCGTCGGCCATGGCCGCCGCGTTGCTGTCGTGGTGGGGCGCGTCCGCGACCCAGAAGGCGAGGCGCGCTGTGTCGCCGCCCGTGCTCCAGGCGAGGTCGGCCGCCTTGGAGAGCGCCTTGTCGGGCGCCTCCGGGAAGTCGCCGCCGCCGCCGGCCGCCTGCTCGGCGAGCTTCACCTGGAACTCGCCGGGATCGGTGCGGAAGTCGAACCACCGGACGACGTAGTCGTCCTCTGTGTCTCTATAAAGGACCAGCGACCAGCGCTGCTCGGCGTTCGGGTACTTGGCGAAGATGGAGTCGGAGAGGGCGATGAACTCCGTCTGGAGATACGCGATCTCGTCGCCCATGCTGCCGGTCGTGTCGATGATGAGCGAGACGTCGAGCGTCTCCCGCTTCACTGGAGGCGCCGCGAAGAAGCTGTGCGCGGCCTGGTGATCGGCCTCGGTGAAGGGCATGAGGCCCGGGAGCTGCTGCGCGTAGAGCGTGCTCCGGTACGAGAGGAAGAAGTCGAAATTGCGATTGTCGTCCCAGACGCCCGCGGTGAGCGTGCCTGGCTCGATGCCGCCTCCGCCGCCGGTGCCTCCGCCGCCGGCGCCTCCTTCGCCGGCGCCTCCGCCGCTGCCGGGGGAGCCGACGCCGCCTGCGAGATCGCCGCCGTCCGTCGGACCTCCCGCACCGGCCGAAGCGGTGCCGTCGACGTCGCCAGGGCCGGGGCCCGTCCCCGGGATCTCGCCATCGCTACCGTCGTCTGAGCTCGAGCTCGAGCTCGAGCACGCCCCCAGAGCGAGAAGGCATCCCACCGTGAAAGCGAAGCGGACACAGATACGCATGGGGTCTCCTTGGCCGCCGGGGTCCTCACGTGCCGACGTCGGACGCGGCCAGGCGTGCTGCAGTGCATAGTGCATGGAGCGTACCGAGCCCCGATCGCGCGATCTCCGGCGTTTGCGTGGCTGTCCGTTGTGCGGTCTGTGCCAGGACGCGCCGGAGCGCGACCCCGACGGCACAGGCGCTCGCGGGCTCCGCAGGGCGCTGATGGGCTCGCGGTCCTCGAGCTCGGTCGGTCCCGTCGCCCCCTCAGCCGATCGCCTCGGCCGTCAGCCGCCGCGTCCTCCGGCCCGACGCGAGCGTGAGGTGCTGTCCCCAGCTCGTCTGGTGCGGCACCTCCCCGTCCACGATCTCGCTCGCCCGGATCTCGAACCCGGCGGCGCGGTAGGCGGGGCGCAGCGCGTCATCGATCCACGCGTCCGAGAGCTCGGGGAGGCCGAGCCGCGCCGCGTAGGGCCGGTCGTCGAAGACGCTCTGGTTGAGCAGCGCGATGAGCTCCCCGCCCGGCCGGACGAGCCGGCGCAGCGCCTCGAGCACCGGCGCCTCCGGGAGCACGAGGGCCGAGAGCAGCGAGGCCCAGGGGAAGTTCAGCGTGAGGGTGTGGGCGAGCCCGGTGAGCTCCTCCGGCAACGCCTGCACCGACGCGACGACGAAGAGCGCGTTCGGCCGGCCGCCCCGGGCTGCCTTGCGGCTGGCGCGCCACGACACCTCGCGCATCCGCTCGCCCGCGGGGTCCACGCCGATGCAGAGCGTGTCGGGGTGGGCGCCGGCCGAGCGGTACACGAAGCGGCCGTCGCCGGTGCCGACGTCGATGAGGACCCGCGCGTGGCCAGCGAGCTTCGCCTCGAGGTCCGCGCGCGTCCACGGGAGAGACGCCTTGCCGAGCTGCACAATCATCGTCGCCTCGAGCGCCACCGCTCACTGGCCGGGGCGTCGCATCCAGTACCCCGGCCGCCGCCTCGCGTGAGCGAACGCGACGATCTGGATCGCGGAGCCTTCTGCCGTGAAGAACACGACGAAAGGGAAACGGCGCAGGGCATACTTTCGATAGGGATAGCCATCCTGCCATAGGGGCCATGCATCGGGCGCATCGGCGATCGCGTCGAGCGCCCCCTCGATGGCGCTCACGAACTCGAGGCCGAGCCGAGGACGGCGCCGCTCGTACCAGTCTACAGCTTCGTCCAGCTCCGTCTGGGCGTCGACGCGAACGAGGATCGGTCGGGTCAACCAGCGCCCAGTCGCGCGAGGACCCGCGCCCGAACCTCGGACCACGGGGTCCCCTCGCTCCCCCCATCGCGCACCGCCTGCTCTCTGCGCTCGAGCTCCTCGAGCCAGGCGGCGTCCCAGGCGTCATCGTGCGGCTCCCCGACGCTGGCGAGCAGCTCGGACGCGATCTTGAGGCGTTCTCCTTCAGGAAGGGACAGGGCGGCAGCGAGGATGTCCTCGGTGGGATGGGCCATCGTGTGTCTAGCGTACCTCGGCTCGCGCGCCGGATCGACCCGTCGCGCCGGGCCGGGCTGGTTCAGCCGCGGGAGCGGTCGGTTCAACCGTCCCGGCTCCCGGGTCGCAGAGCTCGCTCGCGACGCCCATGCGCGCGCCGGTCGCTCCTCTGCGCGGAGTCGCAAGGGCCGGCTCGCCTACCCGCTCGCCGCCGCGAGCTCCCGGCACCCGATCGCCCGCACGAGGTCGTCGCTCGACTCGCGCAGCATCCGGACCAGCATCGGCAGCCGCTGCCTGGCCGGCGGCGCCCCGCCCGGGGCCGCCTGGAGCGCCGTGAGCCGCGCCTCGGCCGCCGCGAGGAGGTCGCGATCGACGCGGTACGAGGGGAACAGGTGGGTGAAATACGCGGACGCGAGCTCGTGCGTCCGCGTCTCGAAGACGTGCTGCACCCGCTCGAAGAACCCCTCCACGTACGGCTCGAGCAGCGCGCGCTGGAACGACCAGTTGAACCCCGACATGGCCGCGCTCGTGAGGTGCAGCGAGCCGTACCCCTCCCCGTGGAAGCGCTCCCACGCCGCGGCCTTCGCCGCCGGATCCGGGCGCGCCGTCTCGGCGCGCAGCGCGGCGCGCTGGCCGCGATCGGACGGGTCGCGCTCGCGCTCCTTGGCGAGCCGCTCGTCCGCGCCCGCCATGCCGCGCGCGATCCATTTCACGGCGACCGTCCAGCGCATCTCCTGGTCGATCTCGAGCCCCTCCACCTCGATCTCGCCGTCCACGAGGCGCGCGGCCACGACGAGCTCCGGCGCCGAGTAGGCCGCGTGGAGGAGCGCCCGCGCCCACACGATCTGCGCGTCGCCGCGGGGCGCCGCCCGGAGCGCCGAGAGGGCGAGGCCCGTGAACGCGCTCGCCTCGGCCTCGCGCATCGGGTCGGGCACGTAGCGCGCGAGCGCCGTCACCGCGTTCGTGAGCACCGGCTCGACGAGCGAGAGGTCCGGCTCGGACGGCAGCTTGTCCCTCACCAGCGCGAGGTACGCGGGGGAGGCGAGCTTCTTGTCGCGCACCATGCTCCAGAGCGACGACCAGAGCAGCTGCCGCAGGAGCGCGTCCTCCACGCGGCCGATGTGCTCGCGCACGAACGCGAGCGAGCCCGGATCGAGCGCGATCTTCGCGAACGTGAGGTCGTTGTGGTTCGGGAACACGAGGAGCGGCGCCCGCTGCCCCCGCGCCGCGACGACCTCGGTCGTGGCGCCGTCGATCTCGGCGGGCACCGAGTCGACGACGAGCGCGCCGCCCTCCTCGCGCGCGAGCGCCACGTCGATGCGGTGCGGCCGGAGGGTCGGGTAGTCCACGGGGGCGGTCTGCACGACGCGGAGCCGGCCGATGCGGTCGCCGTCGGGCTCCCACTCGGCCGTGAGCGTGTTGAGCGACGCCTGCTCCAGCCAGACGCGCGACCAGGCGCCGAGGTCGCGGCCCGAGCCCTCCTCCAGCGCGGACAGGAACTCGCGCAGGGTCGCGTTGCCGTACTGGTAGCGCTTGAAGTAGCGGCGCATTCCGTCGCGGAAGGCCGGCAGGCCGATCGCCGCGACGAGCTGCTTCATCGCGGCCGCCCCCTTGCCGTACGTGATGCCGTCGAAGTTCAGGAACGTGTGCTCCGTGTCCGCGAGCTCCCCGGCGATGGGGTGCGTCGTCACGAGCTGGTCCTGCCGGTAGGCCCAGCTCTTCATGACGTTGAACGCCTTCCACACGGCCGGCTCGAACCGGGTCGCCTGCTCCATGGCGAGGAAGGCCATGTACGTGGCGAAGCTCTCGTTCAGCCAGAGATCGTTCCACCACCGCATGGTCACGAGGTTGCCGAACCACATGTGGGCCATCTCGTGGAGGAACACCTCGGCGCGCGTGAGGCGCTGGTGCTCGGTCGGCGGGTCCCGGAAGATCATCCGCTCGCTGTGGGTGACGGCGCCGACGTTCTCCATGGCGCCGGCGTTGAACTCGGGGACGAAGACCTGATCGTACTTGGTGAAGGGGTACGGGTAGTCGAAGAACTCCGGGTAGAAGTCGAAGCCCTGCTTCGTGATCGTGAAGAGCTCGTCGGGGTCGAGGTGCTTCTCGAGCGATCTGCGGCAGTAGAGCCCGAGCGGGATGCCGCGGTGCTCGTCGCGGACGCCGCTGTAGGGGCCGGCGATCAGCGCGAAGATGTAGGTGCTGAACCGGGTCGTCTCCTCGAACACCCGCGTCGAGCGCCCCAGGCCCGCGCCGATGGTGCGGCGGACGCGGGCGTTGCCGATGATCTCCCAGTCCTCGGGCGCGGTCACGGAGAGCCTGTAGCTCGCCTTGATGTCCGGCTGGTCGAAGCAGGGGAACAGGCGGTGCGCGCTGAACGGCTCGAGGTCCGAGTAGAGGTAGTCCTCGCCGTCCTCGGGGTCGCGGAAATGGTGGAAGCCGTCGCCTGTATGGTCGTAGTCGTTCTCGTAGACGACGCGCACGCGCGTCTCCGGATCGAGCAGCTTCCCCGGGAGGCGGATGCGGCAGTCGGACCACTCGGGCTCGACCTCGACGCCGTTGATCTCGAGCCGCTCGATGCGCCGGCCGCGGAAGTCGATGAAGGTGTCGCCGCTGCCGCGGACGTCGAAGTAAGCGAGCGCCTCGCCGCGGTAGCCGCCCTCGCCGCGCGACAGGTCGAGGGAGAGCTCGTAGCGCGCGTTGCCGATGCGCGCGGCGCGCTCCTCGGCCTCCTTCTGGGTGAGCACGTCCCGTCCGGGGCCGCCGGTCTTTTCCGTCATGACGTGCACACCCTAGGACGAACCGCCGGAGGGTGGCCAGCGCATCCGCGCAAGGTCGGGATCGCCGCACCGCCTCGAGGCGCAGGACGGAGGCGCCTGCCAGGCGGCCGGTCGAGGGACGAGGGAGCGGACGGCCGGTCCGAGGAAGCCGTCCCGCGCGGCCGGCGGCCGCAGGCTCGATGGGGGCGCGGAGCGAACCCGGGGCGTCGGCCTCCCCCGTGCCGCCGGGGGCGCCCGAGACTGCGGGGAGCCTCCGGAGGGAGCCGCGCGGCCTGATTTTGTGCCAGAAGGGCGCGGCTCTGTGCCAGGGGAGGGGGGTCCGGCACTGGCTCAAACGCAATGCATTGCGACACACCGGGGTCCGGACCCCTCGAGAACGCTCGGTCGAGCGATTTTCAGGGCAAGATTGTGCCAAAAAGCGAGCTATTTGGCGAAATTCTGTGCCAACAACCCCGTGCACACCGTCTTCGTTGTGCCAGACGGGGGGTCCGGACCCCTCCGGACCGCAATGCAGAGCGCTTGCGGGGGTGTCGGACCCCTCCGGACCGCAGAGGCGAGCGCGCGCGGGGGCGCGGGATCCCTCCCGGGCGCAAGCAGCGCGAGCGGGGGAGCGCAGCGCGGCTCGGCGTGGCCTGGAGCGCCCTTGTTGAGGGGCCGAGGCCGGGCGTGTGCCGTGGTCGCGCCCGCGCGGGCTCGCGAAGCTCGGACCATGCAGCGCGCGCCGACGTCCTGGGTGATCGACCCCGACGATCCTCGGGCCCCCCCGCAGGAGCTCTGGGACCGGATGACGCCGGAGGAGCGGCAGCGCGTCCTCGACACGCTCCCGTCGGAGTTCGAGGTCTCGGAGGCGAGCCCTCCCGAGGGCGACTTCCACTTCAACGCCAAGGTGGCGGCCCGGGACACGCTGGGCGGGTACTTCCAGAGCATCGGCAAGCGCGTGTACCTCGCGTGCGAGCTGCCGGTCTACGACGCGGCAGGGCGCATGGTGGCGCCGGATCTCATCGCAGTGCTCGACGTCGAGGTGAAGGAACGGGCCTGCTGGTCCGAGAGCGCGGAGGGCAAGGGGGTCCATCTGGCGCTGGACATCCTCTGGAACGAGAGGAGCAAGAAGAAGCTCGAGGACAGCGCCGCCCGCCACGCGTCGCTCGGGATCCCCGAGTACTTCGTCTTCGACCGCCGGCGCCGCCGGTTGCGCGGCTTCCGGCTCGCCGCGGGAAGCGCGCGCTACCAGCCGATCGCCCCGCACGAGGGCCGGCTCACGAGCGCCGTGCTCGACCTGGACCTGGGCCTGGAGGGGGACCGGCTGTGCTTCTACCATGCGCTGGCCCGGCTGCCGGAGCCGCGCGAGGTGCTCGCCAGGCTCGGCGCGATGGTGGACGACCTCGCGGCGCGCATCGAGGACGCCGAGCAGCGCATCGATGAGGCCGAGCAGCGCCTGGATGAAGAGCGGCGGCGCGCCGACGAGGCCGAGCGGCGGCTGGCCGAGGCCCTGGCCGAGCTTGCGCGCCTCAAGCGCGAGCGCGGCTGAGCGCGCCGGCGGCTCAGCGCGCGGGAGGGCTGCGGCGCCACGCGAGCGTGGCGGCGATCCCCGCGAGCGCGAAGGCCGCCTGGAGGAGGTGCAGGAGCAGCGAGACCGCGATGGCGGAGCTCGCGGTGAGGCCGAGCAGCGAGGCGGCGAGCGTGAAGGCGCCGTCGGTGGCGCCGATCTGGCCCGGGATGAGGTCGCCGGCCGCCGTGCCGGCCGCGCCCACGCCGTACGCGGCGAGCGCGCGGAGGAGGTCGCTCTCGGCGCCGACGGCGGCGAGGAGGACACCATACTGCGCCACCTGGAGCGCGCGGCCCGCGACGCAGGCGACGAACGGCCAGCCCGGGACGGGCGGGCGCTCGCGGACGGCCTCCTGGAAGGCGGCGGTGAGCTGGCCGGCGCGGGCGAACCGCCGGGTGATCCACGCCGAGGCGGCGCGCTGCCGCGCCGCGAAGGCGACGCCGAGGCCGCTCGCGACAAGGAGGGCGGCGTGCGCGAGCACGCCCAGGGCGAACGGGGAGGCGCCGCCGCCGATGCGGAAGAGCGCCGCGGCCGCGAGGAGCGACAGCGGGGCCGCGGCCAGGAGCGCGAGCGACTGGTTCGCGGTGGCGATCGCGGCCGCGCGCGGGGCGCCGACGTGGGGCGAGAGCAGCGCGGCCTTGACCGCCTCGCCCGCGGCGCGGCCGGCCGGCATCAGCGCCATGACGGGGTAGCTGACGACGTGGATGCGAAGGAGCTCCGCAGCCGGGATGCGCCGCGGCGCGCAGAGCACGGCGGTGGCGATCGTCTCGCAGCCGACGCGCGCCGCCTCCAGCGCGATCAGGAAAGGCAAGAACGGCGCGGCGCGGGTCACCGCGGCGAGCATCTCCGCCGCGCCGACGTGCCGGATGAGCGCGACGAGGGCGGCGAGGCCAAAGGCGCCGAGCGCCGCGTGGAGCAGCGCCCTGCGCCGCGCGCCGGGGGCGGCGGACGTGTTCAGGGCGGCGGGCGGCGCGGCAGGGACGCGCGCCCCGCCGCCGGGCATGGGCCCGGGGTCGCTGTCGGGGCATTCCTCGGCCGCTCGGGCCGGAGGCAAGGGAGCCATGGGAAGGAGGTGCGCTGCGAGGCGCATGCCGGCGCCATGTGGGCGCGGCGTGCGCACGCGGCGGCGAGGCGCCCCGCGGAGAGCGCAGGTGCCCGGGGCGCTCCCCGGGCGCGACCGCTCACGCGGGAGCGAGCGGGGCGTGGAGGCGCGTGCCCGGCACGACGATGCCCCCGCGGTCGCCGGGGGTGAGCGAGCCGAAGCGCTCGCGGAACACCGGCGGCAGCGGCCGCGCGCCGGGCGGAGCGAGCCAGAGGCGGAGCAGGTGCCGCCGGCGATCCGGCTCGGGCCAGTCCTCGAACGCCGTGCGATCGTGGAGCAGCGTGTGGTTGTGCACGAGCTGGATGTCGCCCGGGCGGAGCTCCATGGTCATGTGGAGCGCCGGGTCGTTGGCGAGGGCATCGAACAGGTCGAGCGCCTCGATCTGCCGCGCCGTGAGCGGCGGGACGTCGGGAAAGCGGCGCGCCGACTCGATGTACTGCCGCTGGTAGACGGCGGACAGGAGCTGGGTGTGCCAGCTCAGCACCGGGATGCGAAAATAGGGCCGCTCGCCCGCCGGCACCTCGCCCCGGCGATCGGTCTCGAGCGGCGCGAACAGCGCCTCGGCCAGGTCCGGGCGCGCCCGCCGCAGCTCGTTGTACAGCGTGACCGAGCTGACCAGCGCCGAGAGCCCGCCCGCCCTGGCGGTCCGGAGGCAGAGCAGCGCCACGACGTCGCACGAGTCGGTGTGGAAGGTCTGCCGCTCGTGCGTCTGGTAGATGCGCACGCTCGGGTCCTGGCTCGACAGGCCGAGGTCCTTCACGTGGCCGAGCACGTGCCCTCGCGCGTTCTGCGAGCGCGCGCTCCCGAGGTGGCTGCCGATGCCGAGGAACGCGATCGCGGCCGCGCGGGGGTCGCCGCGGTCGAGCCAGGCGCCGCGCAGCCCGCGGAGGAGGGCGAAGCCGCGGCCGTCGAGCACCTCCGCGAGCACGCGGCGGAGGCGCGCGGCGAGCGACGGCAGCGGGAAGGCCTCGCTGCGCATCCGCGCCGGGTCTTCGCCCGTCTCGGCGAAGCGCCGGACGGCGGCCTCGACCTCCTCGAGCTCCGCCGGCGTGAGGTGCTCGATCCAGCCGTCGCTCTGCGCCATCGCAGGGCCGTACCAGGCCGAGGGGCCGGCGATCTGCGCCGGGATCTGCGAGAGGTCGGTGCTCGGTAGGGTCTCTTCAGAGCTCATCGTCTGGCCTAGAGAAGGAGTCGAAGCGTCGAGGCGTCAAGGACGCCGGGGGAGAGATTCGAGCTGAAACGAGTCGAGGACGCCAGTCACGCCAGGGCACCATCTCTCCTCTCTCTCAGCGGCGCGGACGTCTTGACAGTTCGAATTCCTCTTGTCTCGTCTGCCGAGCGCTCAGCATGCGCTCGTCGTTCAACGCGCGGCGCGCGCGCAGCGCGGCGTCGGCGCTGAACACAGCGAGCCCGGCCCAGATGCAGGCGAAGCTCACGGCCTGGGTGGCCGTGAACGGCTCGCCATAGACCAGCACGGCCAGCAGGAACTGACCGCTCGGCGCGAGATACTGGAGGAAGCCGAGGGTGGTCAGCGACAGGCGGCGCGCCGCGTTCGTGAACCAGACGAGCGGCAGCGCGGTGATGACGCCGGTCGCGGCGAGGAGGACGTGCGTCCGCAGATCGGTCTGGCCCATGGCGCCCGAGCCGTCGATGTGGAGGGTGGCCAGGTAGGCTGCGCCGAGCGGGGCGACGAACAAGGTCTCCAGGGTGGAGCCAGGGAGCGAGTTGACGGCGGCGACCTTCCGCAGCAGGCCGTAAACGCCGAACGTCCCGGCCAGCGCCAGCGCGATCCAGGGGACCGCGCCGGCGCGCGCGGCGAGGTACACGACGCCCGAGGCGGCGAAGCCCAGCGCGAGCCACTGGGCGGGCCGCGGCCGCTCGCGCAGGAAGAGCATGCCGAGGAGCACGCTGAGCAGCGGGTTGATGAAGTAGCCGAGGCTGGCGTCGAGCAGGCGCCCCACCGCGACGGCGTAGATGAAGAGGACCCAGTTCGCCGAGACGAGCGCCCCGGTCGCCGCCATGGAGATGACGACGCGCCGGTCGCGCAGCGCCGCGCCGAGCGCGCCGAGCTGCCCCGTGGCCAGCGTGAGCGCGGCGAACGAGAGCAGGCTCCACACGGTGCGGTGGGCCAGGAGCTCGAACGCGCCAACATGACGGAGCTGCTTCCAGAAGACGGGAACGATGCCCCACGCGCTGTAAGCCGCGACGCCGTAGACGACGCCCCACGCCGCTTCTGGGCGGCTCTCCGGAGCGTTCTCGGACGTGCGCATGAACGGTCGTGCTCTCCGAGGTGCGATACCCGCGGCCCGGCGCAGCCGTCACGCGGCGCCGCTCGCGTCCTGCCGACGGCGAACATGTCCAAGTTATTCGCGAATTTCAAGCGTCTTCTGCGGACTGGCCGGCGCGTCCCCGGGTTGCATCCAGCATGTTCGCGCCGACCTCCCGGAGCGTGGGTGACCTCGGGGGGCCGGCATCGCGCTGATCCATGCTCCCAACTACGAGCATCTTCGCCCGGCGAGGAGATCACGCCCCTCGGCGCGGAGCAGGTGCGCCCCAGCATGGCTCATACCCGCTCGTGCGCTCGCCGGAGGCCCACCGTGCTCGCGCCCGCCACCGCGCAGCGCGTGCGCGTAGCTGGATCCCGGGTTCGCTGGCCCGCCGGGGGCAGGACCCGCGCGCGCAGGGCCGCCCGATCGCGGGCAACACCGCGCTTCCCATCCTCCCGAAGAGCGGCCGCGCTCGCCGCCGCGCCGCGAGATCCGCGTGGCACCCGCGTTGCTGGGCGCGGAGCGCGGCGCCGGGATCTGCGCCGAGCACAACGAGGTAGGAATGCGAAGTATCTACTCTGTGGCAGGGCTATGCGCAGCGACGATGGTCGCGTGCATGCACAACACGACCGACGAGACAGAGCCGGGAGAAACAGGGCCGGGAGAGACACAGCCTGAAAAGATGGGATTCGTCGCCGTCCAGTGGGCTATCGAGGACAGGACCGACGCCTCTCAGTGCAAGGCGTACGGCGCGAAGGCGGTCGAGCTGATGCTCATCGACACGAAGCACAACCACGTCACCAGGCAGGTGGTCCCGTGCGAGCGGTTCGACGCGAGCATCCATGTCTCCGCCGATAACTACGTCGGAGCGATCACGCTCATCGACGAGAACGGCAGCCCGGTCAGCGAACCGCTGCCGCTGGGTCCGTTCGAGGTCTCCGGGGCCGAGACGACGACGCGCCGGGTCAGCTTCCCCGCCGCCGAGGGGCGGCGCGACACCGAAGGGCAGCGAGACAGGCAACGACCGGGCGACCGACAACGCCGGTAGCCTGCGGGCGGGCCTGGCCGCCCGCCCGACCCCCCGAGCGAGCCCGAACGCGCGCTCGCCGCCGCGCCCCACCACGCCACGCCGCCGGGGCCTCACCACGCCAAGGAGCGCCGCCGAGACGCCATCACGGCGGCGAGGGCGCTCGGTCCCTCCGCGCCCCCGCGGAGAGCTCCCGCCCTTCGACAAGCTTCAGGAGCTTCTCCCTCGTGGTCAGCCCCACGTGGCGCGCCACCTCCTTGCCGCCGGCGAACGCGACGACCGTCGGGAGCCCGCGGACGCCGAAGCGGCGGGCGAGCGCCGGGCTCCGATCGCCGTCGACCGCCACCACCTTCAGGCGACCTGCGCCCTCCTCCGCCAGCCGGTGCAAGATCGGCGCGAGCGCGCGGCACGGCGGGCACCACTGCGCCGTGAAATCGACGAGGACGGGCACCCCGGCCTCCAGCACCTCGGCATCGAAGTCGAGCTCGTTGATCTCGTGGACGGGATTCATGGACATTGCGCGAGCCTCCATGCCTCCTCAGGTCTCGAGACCCGCAACCATTACAGCGCTCGCCGGTGTAATGTGGGCGCGGCTCGAGACCTGACCTCCGTAGACCATGGAAGCCATCAAGGACGCGGACGACATCCTGGGGCACGTGTCGCACCTTGTGCGCTCGGAGCGTTCGGCGCTCGCGGCGCTGGCGCGCGCGGAGGGGGTGACGCCCGAGGACGCTGTCGACTGCGTGCAGGAGGGCCTCTGCACGCTGCTCACCCTCGCGCAAGAGGGCGCGCTCCCGGACGACGCCGGCGCGTGGGGGGGCGTGCTCGCCGGGATGGTGCGGAACGCCGCGCGCAACCGGCGCCGCCGTCACTTCCGCGCCCGGCCGCACGAGGACGTCGACGCGCACCCGGAGGCCGCGGGGGAGGTCCCGGCGACCGACGAGGCGATCGCGCGCGCGGAGGAGCACGTCCGCCTGCGCGCGTGCGTCGAGGAGCTCTGCGAGATCCAGAAGGCGGTCGTGACGCTGCGCATGCTCGAGGAGCGACCGGGGGAGGACGTGGCGCGCGCGCTCGGCATCTCGGCCGGCCACGTCGCGGTCCTCCTGCACCGCGCCAAGGTCGCGCTGCGCGCCTGCATGACGACGCCGTCCTGATCGCGCGCGGCGCGGGCGCGCTCGGGTCTGCTATGTCTCGGGCAAGACGCCATGAGCACCCCTCCGCCTGCCTTGCGCATCCTTGCACCCGACGAGCCGCCTGCGTTCGAGGTGGTGAATCCCCAGGGTCGATCCAGCGCGGTCCTGCTCTGCGACCACGCCTCCAACGCGGTCCCGCGGAGCCTCCCCGAGCTGGGCATGCACGAGGAAGCGCTCTGCCAGCACACCGGCTGGGACATCGGCGCGGCGCGCCTCTCGCGCCGCCTGTCCGCGCTCCTCGACGCGCCGCTCGTGCTCTCCGGCTACTCCCGCCTGGTCATCGACTGCAACCGGCCGCTGGGCTCGCCGACCTCCATCCCCGAGATCAGCTGCGGCGTGCCCATCCCCGGCAACGTCATCGACGCCGCGGAGGCCATGGCGCGCGCCGACGCCTGCTTCTGGCCCTACCACAACGCGATCACCGCGCTCCTCGACGAGCGGCGGGACCGCCGCGAGAGCACGGCGATCCTCAGCCTCCACAGCTTCACGCCGTCGATGCCCGGCGAGGACCGGCCCTGGCACGCGGCCATCCTTTACGGCCGCGACCGGCGGCTCGCCGCGCTGTTCCTCGAGGCGTTGCGCCGCGAGCCGGGGCTCTGCGTCGGCGACAACGAGCCCTACTACGTGACCGATGGAGGCGATTACGGGATCCCCGTGCACGGCGAGGGCCGCGGCCTGCCGTGCGTGCTCCTCGAGATCCGCCAGGACGGCCTGCTCAGCGACGAGGGCGTGGAGGCCTGGGCGCAGCGCCTGGCCGCGATCTACCGGGAGATCGAGGCCGACCTCTTCCCCGCGGCCGGCAGCGCGTGACGCCCGGCGCGCGCGCGGCGCCGCCCCTCGCCGGCGTGGCCGAGCGCGTCGGCCCGAGCGAGTTCCCGGAGCTGCTCCTCCGGCTCGATGAGCCCGGCCTCGTTCAGGCCAGCGTGGCGGAAGCGCCCCTCGCGGCGGGGCGCGACTGCCGCGGCGGCGTTCGGTGCTAGGTTCTCGGCATGGTCCTACCCGCCTCCGGAACGCCGCGGCCGCCCGGGCCCCCGCTGATCGCTCCGACGGAGGAGGAGTGGCGCGCGATGACCCCGGCGGAGCGCGAGCGCCTGCTGGTGAGCATCGTCGACGCCCTGTCCGACCCGAAGAGCGCCATGGCCGAAGGGCGGCCCCACCACAAGGCCAAGGGGCGGGCGATCGACATGCTCACCCTGCACTTCGGCTCCACCGGACGCGTCATCTACCTGGCGGAGGAGCTGGCGGTCCTGTACCCGGGTGAAGAGGTGTTCGTTCCGGATATCCTCGCGGTGCTGGACGTTCAGCAGCCCGAGGACGATCCGCGGATGGCGTGGGTGGTGGCCGACGAGGGCAGGGGGCTGAGCCTGGTGCTGGAGGTCCTGCACCAGGGCGACCGGAACAAGGATCTCGTCGCCAACGTCGAGCGCTACGCGCGCCTGGGCATCCCCGAGTACTTCGTCTACGACCGGCTCCGGCAACAGGTCCACGGCTACCGGCTCCCCGGGCCGGATGCCACGCGCTACCAGCGCATCGTGCCGCAGATGGGGCGTCACGCTTCGGCGGTGCTGGGCCTCGACCTGGCGGTCGCCGGCGATCGGCTCCAGTTCTTCCAGGGCATGGCCGAGCTGTTCGGCTCCGCGGACCTGATCGGTCGCCTGAAGGGGATGATGGAGAGCCTGGAGTCCAGGGCCGAGCAGGCGCAGGCCCAGGCCGAGCAGGCCATGGCAGGCCTGCGAGAGGCCCTCCTGGCCGCGCTCGCCATGCGCGGGATCCCGTGCCCGGACGAGGCGCGCGCGCGCCTGCTGGCCTGTCAGGACCCGGCGACGCTGCAGCGCTGGCTGCTGCGGGCGATGAGCGCCGACTCCCTCGAACAGATCCTCGCCGAATAGCGAAGAAGAGCGAGGAAGAGCGCCTCGCCGACGAGCGAAGCCCCGCGGCGAGACGCGCGTAGAGCGCTGGAGGAGCTGCGCGTACCCGAGAATGCAGGTCCACCCGCGCCCACCGCTCGCCGTCGAGCCGGTAGAGGCCGTCCGTCGTCCCGGCCAAGAGCGCGACGGCGGGCGCGACGCGCAGGCGCCCGCGGGGGAGTGACGGTGCTCGGCTCGTGATGCTTGACGTCGATGCCGAGCGTCGATGCTACGATTCGAGCTGCGGAACAGAAGACCGATATGCCGCACCCGAACAATCCCGTCATGGACGACACGGAACGTCCGCGACACGCCTTCATGCCAGAAGACAGCCTTGAAGAGTGGATTCTTCAGGAGAGCGAGCGCGCCGAGATCTATCTCCTGAGGAACGTCTCGCCTCCAGACGCCCTCCCGGGGGCCATCATCGCGTCCCCTTCCAGATCGAGCCCTGATTACTACTATCACTGGGTCCGCGACGCCGGAATTGTCATCAAAGCCATCCAGCAGCTCTACCGGTTGGCGCGAGAGCCCGAGGCGCGGCGACGGTACTTCGATCGGATGATGGAGTTCGTGGACTTTTCCCGGCACACCCAGCAGACGGCCGTTCAGGCCGGCATCGGGCTCGGCGAGCCGAAGTTCTTCGTGAATGGAATGCCCTATACGGGCCCGTGGGGACGGCCGCAAGACGACGGGCCCGCCATTCGCGCCATCGAGCTCACCCATTGGGCCTTCCTCCTCCTGGACGAAGGCCGGCGGGAGCTGGTGCAGGAGAGGCTCTACGATGGGAGGCTGCCCACCGGATCGGTGATCAAGGCGGATCTGGAGTACACAGCGCACCGCTGGCGCGCGACGTGTTACGACCTCTGGGAGGAGGTGCTGGGTCATCACTTCTTCACGCGGCTCCTGCAGCGGAAGGCGCTCATCGAGGGAGCCGCGCTCGCGACGAGGCTCGGGGACGACGGGGCCGCGCGCTTTTACGTGGAGCAGTCGAGACACCTGGACGGCGAGCTGCGCCGGCACTGGGAGCCCGAGCGCCAGTTCCTCGTCTCCATCCGCGATCAGGGGACCGATCCCCCGCGGAGCGGCCTGGACAGCTCGGTCATCATCGCGACGCTGGGCGGGTACTCGATCCACGACTACGAGCTCTACGGCGAGGATCTCTACCCGGTCGATCACGAGCAGGTGCTCGCGACCGCCGTGGCGCAGAAGAGGACGTTCCAGTGCCTCTACCCGATCAACGATCCGTCGCGCCGGATCGCGGGCATCGCCATCGGCCGCTACCCGGAGGACCGCTACGATGGCTACCGGACGGACTCGATCGGCAACCCGTGGCCGAGCCTCACGATCGGCTTCGCGATGTATCACTACAAGCTGGCCATGCAGTATCGGCGGTCGACGAGGATCGTCCTCACGCCCACGAACCTGCCGTTCTTTCAGGCGCTGCCCGTGGAGGGCGTGCGATTCGACCCCGGGGAAGAGCTCCTCGCCGGCGATCCTCGCTTCGACCGAACCGTGGACGCGCTTCGGCGCGAAGGGGACGCGTTCCTGGAGCGAGTCCGCTACCACATGAACCCGGACGGGTCCCTGTCAGAGCAGATGAACCGATTCACCGGCTTCCAGCAAGGGGCGGCCCACCTGAGCATGAACTACGCCGCTTTCTTGCTCGCGACGGAGATGAGGAGGCACCTCTTGCTCTTCTCTTGAGCGCGCTCGACGCTCCCCTCCCGTGCGCATGGCCCGTCCGCTCGCCGAGGGAGGCGGCCGGCGTGGGGCAAAGTCCTATGGACAGCGCTGCGTGCGCCGGAGTACAAGCCCGAGGACGGATCGACGAGCAGCGAACAGCGGCGAGGCGGGGCACTTTGCACGATCGACAGGGGCTCTCATTGGCTGACCCGAAGGACCACCCCGAGCACCGCCTGGGGCTGCAGCGGGACAACGGGTTCCTCGAGGTCCGCTTCGAGCGGCACGATCGCACGAGGCCCGTGCACCTCGCGCACCGCGCGCCGTGCCGCATGCTCTTCCCGCGGCAAGAGCCGGACGAGCCGCTGCTCGGGGTGTTCATCACGACCTCCGGCGGGATGGCCGGAGGCGATGTCCTCCAGGTCTCCGTCGAGGCGCGCCGCGGCGCCACGGCCACCGTGACGAGCCAGGCCGCCGAGAAGGTCTATCCTTCGCTCGGCGCCCCCAGCTGCCTCTCGCTCGATCTCCGCGTCGGCGAGGGCGCCACGCTCGAGTGGCTGCCCCGGGAGACGATCCTGTTCGACAGCGCCCGCCTCGAGCGGCGCGTCGAGCTCGACGTCGCGCCCGGCGGGAGCCTGCTGGCGCTCGATCTCCTGGTCTTCGGCCGGCTGGCCCGGGGCGAGCGCTTCACGGCCGGCGCGCTGCACGACGTCTGGCGCGTCCGGCGCGGAGGGCGGCTCCTCTGGGCGGACGCGCTCTCCCTCTCCGGCGACATCGCCGCGCAGATCGCGGCCCCCGCGGGCTTCGGGGGCGCCACGGCGGCGGGGCTCGCGCTGCTCGTCGCCGACGACGCGGCGGCGTGGGTCGACGAGGCCCGCGCGCGGCTCTCGCGCGGGTCGTCCCGCGCGGGCGCCACGCTCGTCGGCGGGGTGCTCGTGGCCCGGGCGCTCGGCGAGGAGCCGGCGCACGTGCGGCGCGATCTCACCGATCTCGTCTCGTGGCTCAGGGCGGCGCGCTCGGGCCATCCGGCGCGCATGCCGCGCTTCTGGTCGATCTGAGGAGGAGTCGATGAATCTCACCCCCCGAGAGAAGGACAAACTGCTGATCTCCATGGCCGCGATGGTCGCGCGCCGGCGGCTGGAGCGCGGCGTCAAGCTCAACTACCCCGAGGCGATCGCGCTCATCTCCGACTTCGTGCTGGAGGGCGCCCGCGACGGCCATTCGGTGGAAGATCTGATGTGCCGGGGCGCGCGCGTGATCTTCCTGGATCAGGTGATGGAGGGCGTCGCCGAGATGATCCACGATGTCCAGGTCGAGGCCACGTTCCCCGACGGCACGAAGCTCGTCACGGTCCACCACCCGATCGGCCCGCGGCTCGGGATCCAGTCGGAGCCCCAGGGCAAGCCGTAGCGGCGAGGAGGAGGTGTCATGATTCCCGGAGAGATCATCAGCCCGGCGGCGCAGCTGGACATCCAGGTCAACCTGGGCCGGCCCGTCGTCACGCTCAGCGTCGAGAACACAGGCGATCGGCCGATCCAGGTCGGCAGCCATTACCATTTCTACGAGACGAACGAGGCGCTCGTCTTCGACCGCCAGAAGACCCGCGGCATGCGGCTCGACATCCCGGCCGGCACCGCGAAGCGCTTCGAGCCGGGCCAGAAAGAGGAAGTGTCCCTGGTGCCCTACGGCGGCGACCGCGTCGTCGTGGGTTTCCAGGGGAAGGTCAACGGCTCGCTCTAGGAGGCTCAGGCGATGGCTCATCCGATCTCTCATTCCAGCTACGCGAGCCTGTACGGCCCGACGGTGGGCCAGAAGGTGCGGCTCGCCGACACAGATCTCTTCATCGAGGTCGAGCAGGACCTCACCGCGCTCCACGGCTATGGCGAGGAGGTCACCTTCGGCGGCGGCAAGGTCATCCGCGACGGCATGGGCCAGTCCCAGCGGACGCAGGCCGAGGGCGCCGTCGACACGGTGATCGTGGGCGCGCTCATCCTCGACCACTGGGGCATCGTCAAGGCGGACATCGGCCTCAAGGACGGCCGGATCGCCGCCATCGGCAAGGCCGGCAACCCCGACGTGCAGGACGGCGTGACCCTCGTCATCGGCCCCGGCACCGAGATCATCGCGGGCGCCGGGAAGATCGTGACCGCCGGCGGCATCGACACGCACATCCATTTCATCTGCCCTCAGCTCGTCGAGGAGGCGCTCTGCTCGGGCCTGACGACGCTGATCGGCGGAGGCACCGGGCCGGCGGCGGGCACGACCGCGACGACCTGCACGCCCGGCCCCTTCCACCTCCGGCGCATGCTCCAGGCCGCCGAGGCGCTGCCGGTCAACATCGGCCTGTTCGGTAAAGGGAACACGAGCCGGCCCGCCGGCCTCATCGAGCAGATCGCTGCTGGCGCCTGCGGGCTGAAGCTCCATGAAGACTGGGGCACCACGCCGGCGGCGATCGACAACTGCCTCGCCGTCGCCGACGACTACGATGTCCAGGTGGCGATCCACTCCGACACGCTGAACGAGGGCGGCTTCGTGCAGGATACGATCCGGGCCTTCAAGGGGCGGACGATCCACTCGTTTCACACCGAGGGGGCCGGAGGCGGCCATGCGCCCGACGTCATCGCGCTGGTCGGGGTGCCCAACGTGCTCCCTGCGTCCACGAACCCGACCCGGCCGTATACCCGGAACACGGTCGTCGAGCACCTCGACATGCTCATGGTCTGCCATCACCTCAAGAAGGAGATCCCGGAGGACGTGAAGTTCGCCGAGAGCCGTATCCGGAAGGAGACGATCGCCGCCGAGGACATCCTGCACGACCTCGGGGCCATCTCGATCATGGCGAGCGACAGCCAGGCGATGGGGCGCGTCGGCGAGGTCGTCCTGCGGACCTGGCAGACCGCCGACAAGATGAAGCGCCAGCGCGGCAAGCTGCCGGAGGAGAAGCAGGACAATGACAACTTCCGCGCCAAGCGCTATGTCGCCAAGTACACGATCAACCCGGCCATCGCCCAGGGGGTCAGCCGGCATATCGGCTCGGTCGAGGTCGGCAAGCTCGCCGATCTCGTGGTCTGGTCGCCGGCCTTCTTCGGGGTCAAGCCGGACATGGTGCTCAAGGGCGGCTCGATCGTCACGGCGGCGATGGGCGATCCCAACGCCGCCATCCCGACGCCGCAGCCCGTGCACTACCGGCCGATGTTCGGGGCCTATGGCCGGAACGCGATCGAGAGCTCGGTGCTCTTCGTGAGCCAGGCGTCGCTCTCGCGCGGGCTCGCGGCGAGCGCCGGGCTGTCGCGCCCGCTGCTCGCGGTGGAGAACACCCGGTCGGGGATCTCGAAGGCGAGCATGATCCACAACAGCGCCACGCCGCGCATCGAGGTCGATCCGGAGCATTACACGGTGAGGGCCGACGGCGAGCTGCTCACCTGCGAGCCGGCGGAGGTGCTCCCCATGGCCCAGCGCTACTTCCTGTTCTGACATGCGACGCGCCATCGAGGTCATCCCCCACGGGAGCACGCCTGAAGCCGCCGCCGAGGCGTGCGTGACGCTCGCCTACGACGACCGGCACCGCCGGCGGATCCGGCTCGCGACCGACGACGGGTGGGAGTTTCTGCTCGACCTACCGGAGGCGACCGTGCTCGGCGACGGGGACGGCCTTCGCCTCGACGACGGCGCCTGGATCCGGGTGCGCGCGGCGGACGAGGAGCTCGTCGCGGTCACGTGCCGCGAGGCGCCGGACCTGGCCCGCATCGCCTGGCACATCGGCAACCGTCATATCCCGGCGGCCTTCGACGGCGCGCGGATCCTCATCCGCCACGATCATGTCATCGTCGACATGGTCCGGGGGCTCGGCGCCGAGGCGACGCCGCTCCGCGCGGCCTTCACGCCGGAGCGCGGCGCCTACGACCGGCAGGCGCCGCACGGTCATGGGCATTCCCACGAGCATGGGCATTCCCACGAGCATGGGCATTCCCATGAGCATGGGCATTCCCATGAGCATGGGCATTCCCATGAGCATGGGCATTCCCATGAGCATGGGCATTCCCACGACCACGAGGACGGTCATGGGCATTCCCACGACCATGAGCACGGTCATGAGGACCGAGACGGGTGAGCTCCGTGGGCGATGGCGCGCTCTACCGCCTGTTGAGCTGGATGTCGCCGGCCTATCCGGTCGGCGGATTCAGCTACAGCCACGGGCTGGAGTGGGCGGTGGAGGCGGGGCTGGTCGGCACGGCGGAGCAGCTCCGGGCCTGGGTCGCGACGATCCTCGGCGAGGGCTCCGGCCGGGTCGACGCGGCGCTCCTCGCGGCCGCCTTCCGCGCCGAGCACGACCGGGAGCTCGACGAGGTGGCCGAGCTCGGGGCGGCGCTCCGGGGCACCCGCGAGCTCGCCCTGGAGAGCGCCCAGCAGGGGGCCGCGTTCCTCACCATCACCCGCGCCGCCTGGCCGCACCCTCGCCTCGACGCGTTCGCCGAGCGCCACGCCGGTGAGGCGCCGTTCCCGGTCGCGGTCGGGCTCGCCGCGGCCGCGCACGGGGTGCCGCTCGAGGCGGCGCTCCTTGCGTACCTGCACGGCCTCGGCTCGGGCCTTGTCTCGGCGGGCATGCGCCTGATCCCGCTCGGCCAGACGGACGGTCAGCGCATCGTGGCGGCGCTCGAGCCGGTCATCGCCGGCGCTGCCCGGCGCGCCGGGGACACGCCGCTCGACCGCATCGGCGCCGCGACGCCGGGGGTCGATCTCTCGTCGATGCAACACGAAACCCAGCACACGAGGTTGTTCCGATCATGACAGCAAACACTCACGGTCCCCTCCGTGTCGGTATCGGAGGGCCGGTCGGTTCCGGCAAGACGGCGCTCGTCGATCGCCTCTGCAAGCGCATGCGCGACGAGTGGCGCCTCGCCGTCGTCACAAACGACATCTACACGAAGGAAGACGCGGAGTTCCTGACCCGCTCGGGCGCTCTCAGCCCCGATCGCATCGTCGGCGTCGAGACCGGCGGCTGTCCCCACACGGCGATCCGCGAGGACGCCTCCATCAACCTGGCGGCCGTCCGCGAGATCTCGCAGCGCCTGGCCCCGCTCGATCTCGTGTTCGTCGAGTCCGGCGGAGACAACCTGGCGGCGACCTTCTCACCGGAGCTCGCCGACCTCACCATCTACGTCATCGACGTGTCGGCCGGCGACAAGATCCCGCGCAAGGGCGGCCCCGGGATCACCCGATCGGACCTGCTCGTCATCAACAAGATCGACCTCGCGCCCATGGTCGGCGCGAGCCTGGAGGTGATGGACCGGGACGCCCGCAAGATGCGGGGAGAGAGGCCGTTCCTCTTCACCAACCTGAAGGAGAACAAGGGAGTCGAGGAGATCGCCGCCTTCATCGTCAGGAAGGGCGGCCTCGACGCCAGGACGAGCGCCCCGGCGGGCGGCTGAGAGGCCAGCAGAGGACCCAGGTCATGCCTGGGGGATGGGGCAGGGCGCGCGCCGCCATCACGTCAGCGCGGCGGCGCGGCGGCGCGGCGGCGCGGCGGCGCGGCGGCGCGGATCAGGCTTCCTGCACGACGACGCGATTCATGCGGATCGGGGTCTGGGGCCGATCGCCTCCGTCGGTGCGCGCCGTCTCGATCTTGCGCACGACGTCCATGCCCTCGATCACGCGGCCGAACACGGGGTGCTTCGAGGGGCCGGGCGTGAACCAGTCGAGGTAGGCGTTCTGGACGGTGTTGATGAAGAACTGGCACGAGCCGCTGTTGGGGCTGCCCGTGTTGGCCATGGAGAGCGTGCCGGGCTCGTTCGAGAGCTTGGCGTCGGCCGGGTGCTCGTCCCGGATGCATCCGTCGGGTCCGTCGCCCGTGCCCGCCCGCGGGCTCTTCGGGTCGCGGCTGTGCGGACAGCCGAACTGGAGCATGAAGCCGTTGATGACGCGGTGGAAGTGCAGCCCGTCGTAAAAGCCACTCTTCGCGAGCTTGAGGAAATTGCCGGCGGTGATGGGCATCTTGTCGAGGTAGAGCTCGATCGTGATGTTGCCCAGGGAGGTCTCGAGGAGCGCGGTCGGGTTGGCCATGGGCGAGAGGGTAGTAGAAGGCGCGGTCGGGCGGCAAGAGCCGGCGAGGCGCCGCGCGCACCTCCGCCCTGGGCAGCGCGCGCCTCCGCCCTGGGCAACGCGCGCCGCTCGGTCCGTGACCCCACGCGGCGCCCCGCGGCCGGCGCCGGCGCTCACCCGGGAGCGGCGATTGGCTCCTGGAGCACCGATCCGCTTGAAGACCGAGAATGAACAACAGAGGACACAGAGCTGGGGAATCCCCTTATTTTGTGCCCATTCACAGAGGGAAATTGAACAGGGAGGCGGGGAGGCGGGGAGTTTTTCTGAGATTTTACTCCCCGCCTCCCCGCCTCCCCGCCTCCCTGTGAATTTTCCGAAAAAATTTGAGGGGAGTCCTCAGGACACAGAGGAGAGGCAGGGGAATGGCACGTTCATTTCTCTCTCCTCTGCGCCCGCCGCTGGAGGCGCCGGTGGAACCGGAAGAGGAGCCGCTGGCCGATCCGGCGTGAATCGAGTCTATCTTGTGATTTGGCTCACGTTTGCTTTAAAATGTAAGCAATCTTCATAGGATACAACTTCGCGGACCAGGACGCGTTGTGGTCGCGGGCGAGCCGGCTCGCGATGGACCAGAACGCGTTGTGGTCGCGGGCGAGCCGGCTCGCGATGGACCAGAACGCGTTGTGGTCGCGGGCGAGCCGGCTCGCGAGGGGACCACAACGCATTGTGGTCGCGGGCAAGCCGGGTCGCGTTGGGACCAGGACGCGTTGTGGTCGCGGGCGAGCCGGCTGGTGATGGCCCAGATACCACCTCTCCTCACGCATAGTGGCTCAGACTCAACAATGTAGTGGCCCAGATATCGATATCTGTTGTGACCGCGTAGTTGGTCCGTAGGCTTCGACCGCGAAGTAGTGACCCCCGCGACGCTTGCCGGCGTCCGGGGGTCGTGGCCGAACCCCGCACTAACGAGGTCCGACATGTTGACCGTAGTCCGTTCGCCTTCGGGCGAGCAAGAAGGCGGACGTGCGCCCGCGCGGCGCCGCCGTTCCATCCCCTGCCTCTCCCTCACCCCGACCCAGCGCAAGCGCCTCCGGGCAGCGCTGCGGAACCTGCGCGCCGCGTACGGCAGCTGGTCATGCGTCGCCGAAGTGATGGGCCTGTCCGTCGTCGCGGTCGAGAGCATCGCGAACGGGCGGGCCCCGGGCTCCCCTGCGACCGCGCAGCGTGCCGCGAAGGCCGCTGGCGTCACCGTTGAGCAGCTGCTCGGCGGGCTCGTCGCGGCTGACCGCTGCCCCGCGTGCGGGAGGAGCGGGTGAAGCGCCCGCGGAAGGGGGCGCAGAGCCCGCCTGCCGCACGACATCGAAGCCAGCGCCCGACGATGCAGGCGATCCTTGCGGAACGCGGGATCGTCCTGGCGACGCTCGCCGGCATCCCGAAGCGCGACCGCCGCGACGTGGAGGCCGAGGTGTTGCTCAACGCCTGGAACGCCATCCGACGTGGGCTCTACCGCCCCGACCCGCGGGACAAGCCCAGGGACGCGCTCCGCAAGTGGCTCCACGGCATCGCGTGGCGCCTCGCCTCGCACTACATCCACAGCGCGTACGTGCGGCGCGCCGTGCTTCATCCGAGCCCGCTGGGTCTGCTCCGTGAGCCAGTCGGCATCGACATGCACGCCCAGATCGAGGCGCGCGAGGTCCTGGACGCGATGGCCAGCCTGCCGCCGTGGCAGCGGGACGCGTTGCTCTCCGTCGACTCGCCAGAGTCGCTCGTCGCATACGCGAAGTGCCGCCGGATGAACCCGAGCACCGCAGCGTCCAGGCTCCGCATCGCCAGGGAAGCCTTGGCGCTGAAGCTGCGGAGGTGGCGCCGATGAGCAGCCCCGACTTCAGGAAGCGCGTGCTGAGCGACGACGACCTCTCCCTCATCGCGAGCGAGGTCCCCGCGCTGGCGGAGCTCCGCGGCGTGCGCCCCTGGAACCGCGACAAACTCTGGGCCGCCGTGCTCGACGCGATCATCGAGGCCGAGACGAAGAGCGCGCGCGAGGCCGCTCAGCAAGCGCTCGGCGCCATCCAGGCGCTCGACGCCATCGACCAGCTCTTCGTCCGGCACGACAGGTAGGCGCCTGCGGCGCGCTCGTGCCCGCCTCGTTCGGAAGCTCAGGCGGCGACGGTGAGCGCGCCCCATCACGGCCAAGGACGAGGCGCTCCGCGAGGTCGCCGCCATGGTGCAGATGGACGAGGAATCGGGGCATGGTAGCGGCTGAGGCACTTACGGAAGTTTCCGCTTATTCCGCCGTTGCTATAATTCAGCCTGCCGCCCACGCTGGCATTGGCTCCCGTCGCCTGCGACTGCTATATCCATGCCATAGGTGGTCGGCGTCATGGACTCACTCACGGTAGGACTGCTAGTTCTGGTTGCTGTCATCGCGATCGGCAGCATCGTGCAGAGCACGCGCGCCATCCTGAAGCACCGCGCGCGCGCATCCGACGTCGTGCTCCGTATCGGCGCGAAGGAGATCCACGTGGAACGTGGCATGACCAGCGATGAACTGGCTAAAACGATCTTTGACGCCTTGAAGACGCAGCAGAACGACAGTGCCAGCGGATCGCATGGACCAGCGTGACCAGCCTACCAGCACCATCACATCAGGGCGGATGCTAGAGGGTGGTACGATTGGTGCCGCAGTCGGCAGCGTACTATTGATATCCGCCCGTTCTGCGCGTCCTCCGTACAATGAAGTCCTCGCGCTCATCGCGCCGGCTGTAGGCTCCGCATGTACCGGCGCTTGGCCATTTGTCCAGCGAGCGGTTACGCGCTCGGCTGCGGCCCTATACGCTCACGCAACAGATAAGTACATCGTTTGGATGGCAAACAGAAAAATTGCATACGCGGAAAAGCATTTGCAGTCCAATGGGCTATCGCGTGAGCATAAACAGAGGCTAAGGCGCGCCATAGACGATCGAAGAACTCTCGTGATAGAGAAAGAGTTCCCAGAGATCAGGCAGGCGCGGCAAACGAAATAGGCGCGCATAGGGGCTCGTCTGTGAGACTACGAGAAATCGTCGATAGGATAAATAATAACATTCAGTGGCTTGAGCCGCCCAGCGAACGGTTCGTGGCGCAGGATGGCAATTCGCGCGTTAGGGTACTCCGCCGGCATAAGCTGCAAGACGCTCTGAAAGAACTTGCGAGAATACCAGGTGTAGCTCCGCACGCCTCGAAGATCCTCGAGGACCCAACGTTCTCGGAGCCAGGGGATCCGGTTGTGGTATTCCCAAATATTTGGGACGCTCTGAACTTGAAGTTATCTAATCTCAGGGCCCTCCTGCTGGCCCTGATGGCCATGGTACGTTCGGTCATTCCGAAAGAGAGCCCGCTCGCCATCCACGTTAAGTTGCCAGAACTGACGAGCATCGACGAGTTGGAGGACTTCCTCAACGACATCAAGGTATCTATCGCGCATCCGGTTGCCTTGATCGAAAAGGAATCCGTAGGGTTTGCCGGATTTGATGTTGGCTCGTCTTATGTGACTATTTTGGCCGCGTCGGACGCTGCGCTTATATTCATTGCGGTGTTGTTGCACCACACTCATCTGTATCTGCAAGAGCGCAGTCGGCGCGCCCAAATGGTCCTGATGATGCGGGAAAGCCACATTCCGGCCAATCTTATTGATGGGGTATCCATGGACAACGATGCAAGGCTCATGGAGAAAGCCAACGAGCTTGCCGTTGCGGCGATCGAAATGGCTGGTGGGGCAAAGCTTTCTGCGCAGGAAAAGAACGAGGGCGCGAACGCCGTTAGCGCAGCCATACAAAGGCTTGCGTCGTTGCAGGAACGCGGGGCCGAGTTCTTGCCGTCGGCAACTGCGTCAGAAGAGACACGACAACTGGTGCCCGACCGCTCGTCAGTGCGCCAGTTGGTGGCAGCAGCGACCGATAAGGCTCCACGGCAGATGAAGTAGCTTGTGCCCACAGTCGGCTTCAGTGACTACATTTGTTCTTCGAATAAGCTCAACTGCTCCATGCGTCTCGGTCCCGGCGCGGGCGGCGGCTCTGACGGGGGCGGCTCCGGTTCCGGAGGGGCCGAGACGAGCGCCACGGGCGGCGGCTGCGGAGGCGATGGCGCCGTCGGGCCTGACCCGCGCGAGACGAGCCGGAGCCATCCCCTGCCCCCTGGGAGCTCGCGCGCTGGCGCAGGCTCCTCACCAGGGCGCGGCTCCAACTTGAGCGGCTGCGGGACGGGCGGCGCCGTCTCCTCCTCCTCGGCAAGGGCCGCGGTGACCAACTCGGCGAGGGTCCACGGGCGCTCTGCCAGGCCCGCCGCAACGGCCGGGGTGGTGCCGAGCGTGCCGTGCGCGCGGACCCAGTTGTAGGAGGCGATCCCCAGGCCGATCGCGGCGCGGTGCCCGCGAATCGTCTTGCTGAAGGCGAGGCAGAGCCGGCGCGTGCGGCCGACCGTGTGGCGCGTGGTCAGGTTGAAGCGCTCGACGAAACTCGTGCTCATGAGTTCGTCCTTGGGTGCGCCAAACACGGGTGTTTTGGTGACGAAGACATCCCGGGTCGGCTCGTACCTGTGGTCAGGCGAGCGCTGCGGTCCGCCGCGGTAGTTTTTGACGCATTGGGCGTAATCGGCAGATCCACGGAAGTTTGCGAACATCGCTTCGATGTACGGCTGCCAGCCGTCACTCGTGACGTGCGGGACTACCGTGAGCCGCGCGCGAAGGTCTTTGACGAACGTCTCGGTGTTCTCCCCGTCGCGCTTGCCGACGTGGTACGAGATCGCCAGCTTCGTGTTCGCGTCCAGCGCGACGTAGAGGTACGCATCGCCATGCTCGGCGGCGTCCTTGGCGGTCACACGGGCCTGCTTCTTCTGCACATAGCTCCACATCTCGTCCATCTGGATCACATGCGCCGCCAGGTTGCGCACCTTGCGGCCGTGGAGCCGGATGCAGCCCTCTCCGAGGCGCAGGGCGAAGTCCAGCACGGTCCCCCGCGCCACCTCGACCATGCGGGCGGTGGCGCGCAGGGAGTTGCCTTCTACCAGGGCGGACGCTATGCGGACGCGCGTCTCCAGCGGGAGCGGTGCGGGCATGACGGGCCTTGCCTCTCTCCCCAGGCCGGCCCATGCTCGCGGTGCGACGCGCGCTCTGTGGGCCACCACAGGGTGTGTTGCAGCCCCGCTCTCAGGTGCGAACTGAGGGCGGGGCGCTTTGCTAAGTACCCTGGAAAGATAGCACCGAACGCCTATGTTTCTCGGCGTTTCCGTGTGGCTCGGACGCGCGATGTCCTAGCCCGCATGCGCGATTACAGCCTGTTTGACGGATTTTTCTCGCCGTCGGTCGCGAGCGCCAGCGGTCCGCGCGGTGCGCGTGGTAGGGTCGCGCATGCGCGTGCGGCTCATCCTGGAGAACGGCGGCAACGTCATCACCAAGCGCGTGGAACTCCCGGAGGCGCCCGCCGTGGCCACGATCGTCATGGCGGAGCGCGAGCGGCGCGTGGTGAGCGGGAGGTCCACGCCGAGCGCGCGGAGGCGGACGTCTACCTCCGCGAGGACGCGGACGACCCGAAGGTGCAGGTGATCCCAGAGGCGCACCTTGCCCACATCGAGTTCATGAAGCGGTACGGGTGGGACGTGGAGGAGGCCGCGCTGATGGCGTGGCTGCGGGACCGGATCGACCGGCAGGACGACGGCGAGCCGGTCGGCTTGGACTGAGGGTCAAGCGGTCGGCGGGCTGTCTGCCCTAACTAGGGCACCACCGAAGAGGTGGCGCTGCGGCGCGTGACCGACGGAGCGGAACGGCAGGCGAAGCAACTGCCACTAAGCGATCGCGGCGCGCGTCACCTCTGTGACGCACGCTTACGCTTGGTCTTGTATACCTCGTGGTCCCGATCCCACCACACAACGTTGAACACATTGCTGTCTCTGTACCCAAATAAACGTCCCAGCTTGGATATGTCCAACTGGTACCACTGTTCTTGGTCATCGAGACAAAGGTACCGCAGCCTGTCCCTAGAAGGCTCCTCCCATTTGCTCCAGTCTTCCCATCGGTGATTTTGCTCAGAAACCCTGTCGAGCTGGCTCCACGTGAAAGACTCGTATATTTTGAGCCTGCTGATGATATGCAGTATAGCTTCTGACTGCTCTTCATTGAGCCACTTTTTGGGGTGGTCCAGATCAAAGCATCCGACTCGCCACACGATCTTCTGGCTGCGCCACGCGTCGGCCGACGCGTCGAGCATTGGCACAGCTGGATCTGTGTCTATTGTCTGTGGTCGGAAGAACGCCGGCGCAGAGGCAAACTCGTTCTTAAAGGTCGCCAGTTCGCTGTCGATTGCTGCAAGTTCGCTTTCGCACTCGCGCTTAAGCGCCTCATCATCAAGATCAAGGCAGTCATTCACCCCATCGCATCGGCTCTTCAGAAATCCGAGCCACTCGGCGGTAGCGGCAACGTTGGCGAGCTCTGCCTGACGTCCGGTCGACGACGCAAGAAACGACGCAATAGTGGCGCTAATGCGCCTCGCTTTGTCGCGAATCATCAGGCACTAGCCGCGTTCGCGCTGTGCGCGTTCACGCTGCTGTCGCGCAAAAGCTGTGTAATAGTCCACTATCTCCGTCGGGTCGATCGTCTTATCCCCTCGCTCGGTTGGACCAAGGCCCTTGCGGGCGTTGATCCATGGCGGCTCAGAGTGGGTCAACTCGCTGAGTTGCTCAGCGGTCCTATCCCCGTAGTGGGCCAGCACCACGTCGACGGATCGTCTCTCGCTGGCGTCCAGAGCGTCGACGTTCCCCAGTAGATCTCCGGCAGATAGCGTGTATCGGCCACGATGGGAAATATACAGCGACTTGATCACGGGTCCGGCCGCCCACGCCTGGATCTCGTCATCAAAAAGAGTCTTGTCCGCGCGCACCATGTGCCACGCCTGCGCGTAATACACCAACTTCTGCAACTTCATGGCCGTCATCTGGCCGCGCTGTTGGAGGATGTACGCTGCCACATCGTGTGCGGTTGCCATGGTCGTGCTCGCTCGCCGTGCACCTGGTAGGTGCAAGGTGCATCGTGCTTGCCTGCGGTCAGATGTCAACGCCATGCCCAGAGCCGCGCGCAGGATCGGCAAGAGGAAAACGCGTAGCGCGGTTCGCATCATCGGGGTAACTTAAGTCTGGTCGCGCGTTCAGTAAGTGCCTGGAAATGTCCTAGCACTTCGCGCCAGGCGTGAGACTTCTGCGGATTCTGAGAATCCGCGTGTTCCAGGCGCCAGACATGCCCCCGCGGGCACGTGGGATGCATGGAGTCTACGCGAACGCGTACATTGGCACACATAAAACTACGCGCTCGCGTAGACTGTACTGAACGCTTGACGATCCGGCGCCGTTGAGCATGGCTTACAGACGGGCGGGCCCATCTGGGATGCCGCGGCATATGGACCAGGTTCGCCGTCAAGTCCGCCCGGGGCCCGGCGCCTAAATTGAGTGTCACCGACATACCCGATGGTTCGACCAGGGTACGTCGCCGGTTGCGTCGGAAACGTGCGCCGGTCCGAGATCTAGCAAACGCTATCCACGGCCCGCGCTCGCCGGCACGGCGGAGCCGGCTCGACGTGAGCCCGGGCACATGGCCGAGCCAAGTGGCCCAAACGTCGGTTTCGAGTGGCCCAGACCCGGGATTTGCGAGGCTATTCGGGCCACCACCAGCCGGCTCGCGATGGGACCAGGACGCGTTGTGGTCGCGGGCGAGCCGGGTCGCGCTGGGACCAGGACGCGTCGTGGTCGCGGCCGAGCCCGGGGGTAGTGGTCGCGTTTGCCTGAAACGCGACCCCCCCCGATCCAACGGCGACCACCTCGCCGGAAGGCGCGCGGCAGGATGGCCGAGGGCCGCCTGCGCCGGCGGGAGATCGATGCGTTCCGCGAGCGCCACGGGTCACGCGCCGCGAAGTCTTCGACCCTCGCACCGGCAGGGTCCTAACCAGGACAGACGGGCTTCGGCCACTCGACCGCCTGGCGACGACCATCGTTCCTTCCATGCACCTCCCGGCGCGGACGAGATCATGGCCCTCCGAACTGTCGATCCTTCCATCGGATCGCCCGGAATTGCCCCAAAAAATCAACGTGATCGGGACTCTAGTCAACAACGCTGCAGGTTCGCAGGAGGACCCAAACGATGCCCCACAGAACGAAGAGAAAGACCACGAACTCGACGGTCCAGCCGAGGATGTAGATCGGCCTCGGTGCCCTGATCTCTCGTTCGATGTCGCTCGCCTCCTCCCTCTCTGGACGTCGCGCGGGCGGGCCAGAGGCCGAACTCCCCGCTTCCTCTTGCTCGCGCTCGCCGTTCATGACCAGCTTCGTAGCATACAGCGTCGCTGCCGCACCCGTGCGCGGCCCGACGTCCGGCATCACGCCAACAACCCGACCCAGGTGGGGCAACCCGACGTCATGGCGGCGGGCCGAGACAGCGAGGGCGTGGACCAGCAGCCAGCGCGATCCAGGCGACCGCTCCGCGCTGCCGGCGTGGGACGAGGGCGCGCGCCCGGCAGGGTGACCCTGGCGCGTCGCGCCCGGCGCCGGGCGTTGCATGGAGCGCCCCCGGGATGAGCTGAGGCAGCTTGTCTCATCCGTGGCTCCCTGCCGCGGGTGAGCCTCCTCCGGAGGCGAGGCGATGGGCAGGTCGCGGCCCGGTGAACTCTGTAAACCACCGTATTCCGAAGGATTCTAGGTGCCCGCTCGCGGCGGCACCGTTCGTGTAACGGCCGCCTCCCACGCACCGGGCCCGGCCTTTGCGCCGGGCCCTTTCAGCACAACGGAGGAGGTATCCATGTCGCAGGCAGGCAATCCGAGGTGGTGGGATGAGCAGAGGACGTCCGGCTGGGAGCGCGTGAAGGAAGCGCTGCGCCGCGACTGGGAGCAGACCAAGGCGGACTTCACCAACGACAAGGGGCAGGAGCTCGACCAGGACATCGACGACACGGTGAAGCAGGCGCTCGGCAAGCAGCCGATCCCGCCGCGCCACGTGCCGAACAGCGACTGGGACGAGGTCGAGCCGGGGCTGCGCTACGGCTGGGGCGCGGCGAGCCAGTACAGCGAGCACAGCGACTGGGACGATCGGGTCGAGAGCAAGCTCAGGGAGGAGTGGACAGATCTCAAGAGCGGGCGCACGTGGGACGAGGCGAAGGGCACCGTGCGGCGCGGGTGGGAGTCGGCGCGGCGCAAGGCATCCTGAGCGGCGCGCGCAAGGGCGGCGGCCGGACCTGAAAGCCCCGGGCGCGCTGCGGGCCGGGCCTGGCACGGCCGCCGCCTTTCGTCGGCCATCCGGTGGGTGCAAAGGAGAACGGGGAATGAAGGTTCTTGTGACCGGCGGCACAGGGGTGGTGGGCCCGGAGGTGGTGCGGCGACTCCTGCGGAGAGGGCACGGCGTCCGGCTCCTGTCGCGCCACGCGAGCGACGATCGCAGGTCGTTCGAGGGCGATGTCGAGGCGTTCGACGGCGACATCGGCGACGCCGCGTCGGTGCACGGCGCCGCCGAGGGGTGCGACGCGGTGATCCACCTGGCGGCCGTCGTCGCCGAGCGGCCGCCGGAGGTCACGTTCGAGAGCGTCAACGTCGAGGGCACACGCAACCTCGTCGCCGAGGCCGAGCGGGCGCGCGTCCAGCGCCTCGTCTACGTCTCGTCGCTCGGCGCCGATCGCGGCGAGTCGGACTACCATCGCTCGAAGCAGCAGGGCGAGGCGATCTGCCGCACGTTCTCGCGCGAGTGGATCATCGTCCGCCCCGGCAACGTCTTCGGCCCGGGCGACGACCAGGTCTCGCTCCTGCTCAAGATGATGCGCGCGCTGCCGGTCGTGCCGCTCGTCGGGAAGGGCGACGATCCGTTCCAGCCGATCTGGTGCGAGGACTGCGGCGAGGCCCTCGCCGTCGCGGTCGAGCGCGCCGACCTCGCAGGGCGCGAGCTCGACCTGGCGGGCCCGGAGGTGACCTCGATGAACAAGGTGCTCGACCGCTTCGAGGCCATGACCGACCGGCACCCGGCCCGGCTCCCGCTGCCGGCGTGGATCGAGTCGACCGGGGCGAAGCTCGCGGCGAAGCTCGGCGTCGAGACGCCGGTCAACGTCGACCAGATCACGATGGTGACCGAGGGCAACGTCATCCCCGAGGGGCGCGAGAACGCCCTCGACGTGCTCGGCGTCAAGGCGACACCCCTCGACGAGAGCCTGGTCAAGCTCGGCGACTCGCTGCCCGAGCAGCTCCCGTCCGAGGGGCTCGGCCCGATGCGCCGCAAGATCTACAGCGCCGAGATCCGCGGGGCGCGCTTCGACGCCGAGGGGCTCATCGCGCTCGTGCGCGACGAGCTCCCGGAGCTGACCCCCCGCAAGACGGTCGTCGTCGGGGCCGAGCCCGAGAGCCCGACGCGCATCGCGCCGGGCGCGACGCTCACGATGGCCCTGCCGCTGCGCGGGCACGTCCAGGTGCGCGTCGAGGAGGTCTCGGCCCGCGCGATCACCCTCGCCACCCTCGAGGGCCACCCGCTCGCCGGCGCCGTGCGCTTCCTGGCCGACACCGCGCCCGGAGGCGACGGGGCGGTCCGCTTCGAGGTGCAGACGTGGAACCGCGCCTCGACCCTCGCCGACCTCCTGGTGATGGAGACCCTCGGCGGGGCGATCCAGACGTACACGTGGACCTCGCTCGTCGAGACCCTGATCGAGCGCAGCGGCGGCCGCGCCGAGAAGGGCGTCGAGGTGATCCGCGACGACCCCGACGAGCGCGAGGGCAAGGCGTTCGAGCGCTGGCTGGAGGAGCTCATCCTCCGTCGCGTCCGGAGCGACGGCGCCGCCGCCCCCGCGTGCTAGGGGTCAGGCGCTCCGCGCGGCGCTCGCGCCCGCCGCAGAGCAGAGCGAGCCGCCGTGTCCCACCCCCTCGTCATCAACGATGCGCTGACCGCCCCGGCCGCCCTCCTCAGCTGGAGCGCCGTGCGCGCGTCGGGGCCCGGCGGTCAGAACGTCAACAAGGTCGCCTCCAAGGTCGAGCTGCGGTTCGACTTCGCCGCGTGGCCGGAGCTCGACGAGGGCGCCAAGACGCGGCTGCACGCGCTGGCGCATGGCCGGCTCGACGCCGAGGGACGCCTGCTTATAGTAAGTCAGCTCACGCGTGATCAGCAGCGCAACCTGGAGGATGCGCGCGAGAAGCTGCGCGCGCTGATCCTTCGCGCGCTCGAGGTGCCGGTGCTGCGGAGGCCGACGCGGCCGACGCGGGCGTCGAAGAGGAGGCGGCTCGACGAGAAGCGGCGCACGAGCGAGAAGAAGCACGTGCGCCGCGGCGGGGAGAGCGACTGACGGCGACCGTCAACGCTTGCGCCGGGAGCCCGCGACGACCTCGGCCGCCGTGGCCGCGGTGGCTGCGCGCTTGAGCCATCGCCGCAGCTTGGTCGGATCGTCGCAGCCGGCGATCGCGCGAGCCACCTTGGCCGGCACCACGACCCCGCGCGCTTGCAGCACCGTGGTGATGGCCTCCTGCGCCATCCTGACTTCGCCGCGCGCCTCTCCGAGCGCCGCGCCGCGCGCCTCGCCGCGCGCCTCTCCGAGCGCCGCGCCGCGCGCCTCTCCGACCGCCTCGCCGAGCAGCGCGCCGCGCGCCTCGCCTTCTGCGACCGCCGCCTCGAGCGCCGGCACGCGCTTCTCGAGCAGCGCGCGGGCCACGGCGTCGTCCGAGGAGGTGGCGTCGAGCAGCGCCTGGATCGGCAGCGGGCGCACGAGGCATCGGTCCTCGATGACCGCATCCTTCGCAAGCGGCTGCCAGCCGTCGGTCTCGCGCGACCATTCCAGCACCCGGCGCTGCTTCACCAGGATGCAGAACACCCGCCGCACGCCCCGATCGATCAGCCGGCGCGCCTTGCTGGTCGGAACGGCGAGGGCTTGCTTGTCGCTGACCTCGAAGGCCAGCTCCTCCAGCCGCCGATGGCCTCCGCGATCGGGTTTCTGCGAGAAGACGCTGGCGTCGGGCGCATAATCGCTGCCGTCATCGGCCCGGGTGAGCATGTCGACGGCGCCCCGGTAGCCGGCGGCGACATGGGCGCCGAGGACGTAGGTCAGATCGAAATGCTGCGTCGCGTGCGGCGCATCGGCCGGGGCGGCGAAGAGCTCGGCGCCGTCGAGGTACTCCACCCGCGTCTCGGGCGGGGCCAGCCGGTCATCGACGTGCGGGCGGGCCCTGCCGCTCGAAGGCGTCTGGAGCGTGCGACCCGACGCGCCTGCGCCGGGGGCGAGGAGGACGTGTTCGTGCCTGGGCATGGCCTCCAGCATAGCCCAGCCAGCGGCCGGCAGGGCTCGCAGCGCCCGCGGCGGGATCGCCGCGGCGCGGATTACGCGTGCGCTCTCAGACAGCCCAGCTCGTAAAGCCCCATCCAGCCGACCTCCGGGTCCGTGCAGGCGCCCTCCCTGAGCTGAGCGACGAAATCCTCGATCGGCTTCTCGATCACGTCGATGAACTCGGTCTCATCGAGCGCCTGCTCCCTCTCGCGCACGCACTCCACGGCCAGGAACGCGTGGCGCTCGATGGTCGAGTAGGCGCACTCCAGCGGGCGTCCGAGCGGCAGGAGCCGCCCGGCGACATACCCCGTCTCCTCGATCAGCTCGCGCGCCGCCGCGGCCTCCGGGGTCTCGCCCGGCTCGACGCCGCCGCCGGGGAGCTCGTCGAGGATCCGATCGGGCCCCGGCCTGTACTGGCGCGCCAGGATCACCCGCCTCTCCCGGGAGATGGCCAGGATGCAGACGACACGCCCCTCCTTCTTCAGCGAGAACGTGCGGACCTGCCCGTCCGGAAGCTCGAAGGTGACGTCCTCGATCCTCCGCCACGGCGAGTGCTGGATCACGCGCCGCGCCAAAGCCTTCCACCCGACGACCGTCATGGGAAACCACCTCTGCGCCCCGAGCGCCCCGGCTCCGCCGCGGGGCGGCCCGAGGCGCACCGGTAGCCCATCGCGCGCGCGGCCACCAGCGGGCGCGGCTCAGAGGCCGAAGAGCTCCTGGAGAAATACGCCGCCCTTGCCGGCCCCTGCGTGCGTGAAGAACAGGCGCCCCGCGCCGAGGCCGCCCCCCTCCGCGACCCATTCGGCCGCGTGCGCGCGCAGCCGGGCGATCGGGTGCGGCGCGAACGCGAACGGCGAGCGCGAGCGGTAGACGAACGTGGCGTCGTAGTCGACAGGATAGCTCGTGATCGTCAGGTAAAACCACCCCTTCCGCTCGAATACGAACGGAGACTCGGTATGGCCGCTGTTCTGCGTGGCCGTCTCCGGCCCGAGCGTGAGCGCCATGGCCGGTGGACTCCAGTGGACGAGATCGAGCGACGTGCGGTAACCGACGCCGCTCAGGCGTGACTCCCGCGACGCGCAGCGCGTATAGTAAACCACCCACAGGTCGCCGAGCCGAATGAGCATCGGATCGCGGGCGACGCAGATATCCTCGAAGAGCGTCCCTCCCTCCCGGGTCCAGGTGACACCGTCCTGCGAGCGCGCGATCCGGAAGCCGGATCGGTCGGGGTCGGGCGTGCCCACGTGAAAGACCATGACCAGGCTGCCGTCGCGGTCCCGGACCACGTGCGGGGCCCAGATCCAGCGCTCGCCGGGGAGGGCGCGGGTGGAGAAGCGCTCGGGAGCCAGCGCGAAGCTCGGCGAGGCGGCTTCGACCCAGCGCGCCGGGCCGGGGCCGGGCGCCGCGGCGAGGACGAACGCGCTCTCGGCCTCCGGCCGATAGGGCTCGTGGCCGAAGATACCGGTGAGGATCCAGCGGCCGTCGGAGAGCTGGATCACCGCGTGGTCATTCACGTAGAACGGGCCCCCGGGGAGGCTGTCCGTATCGAAGATCTTCACCGCGGGGCCCTGCGTCAGCCGCGGCGCGGGAGGTCCGGAGAAGAAACGCAGCGTGTAGCCGGCCTCGCTCCACGGCGCGGGGGAGCTCCGCGCGTCGATCTCGAGGACGGGGCGCCTGTCCGCGCCGCATTGACCGGGGAGCAAGTCGACCCAGAGCGCGTCCTCCGCGAGCGACCGCACAGGGTTTGCCTGCATCTCGTGGAGCACGCCGACCTCCCGCCCGTCGAGCCTCACGCGCGCCGTCTGGGGGGCCTCCGCCGCGGAGTACGCGCGGAGGAGCAGGAGCCCGCGCGCCTCGGGCGGGCACGCGAGCTCGATCCGGGTGACGCCGCGGCCCTCACGGAGCCAGAAGGACCGCCGGGGCTCCGAGCGCTCGGCGTCGACGGCCGAGCGCGCGACGTGCCGCTTCCCTCGCACGCGGACCTTCTGTTCACCGATCTCGCGGTGATCCGAGAACGCGTACGCGAGGCCAAGCGAGCGCACCCGCAGCGGCGTGTAGGCGCCGGTCGGCCCGGCCTCGGCGCCGAAGCGCATGCCAGAGCGGCTCACGATGGGGTCGGCCACGTGCAGGCGGTACAGGGAATGGTCGAACCGGGCGCGTCTCCAGCCATCCTCGGGATCGATGACGAGGAGGCGGAGAAGGCCGCTGAAGGGATTGCTGTGCGCGCCGAGGAAATAGAAGCCTCCGTTGAAGTAGTCCTCGGTGCCAGTCCCGATCTGCAGGGGGTAAGACATCCCGTCGGTCCGGATCATCTCGTCACCCTCGAGGTACAATCGGTCGCCCGGGCGGCCGCCGCTGAGGTGCTCGAGGAGGGCGACGAACTGGAGCGGCTCATCGCTCTCGAAGAGCGGCATCGTCGTCTCGCGCCCGGGGGCCGTCTGATCGCGGTACTGCGCGAGGAGCCGCACGCCGCGGTGGACGGGCGCGAGGTCGACGGCCGCCTCGATATCCGAGGTACCCCCCCCGAGCGCGACCTCGACCGAGAGCGTCTCTCCCTCGGAAAGCGGAATGGGCAGGCGCGTCGCGAGCCTGCCGGCCCCTCCGGCGTCGGGCGCCCAGGCGGCGTGCAGCGCGCTCCGGAAGGTGGTCCATCCGCCGTCGGTCTCGGCGCCCGTGCTGGCCAGGCCGAAGAAGAAGGACGCGGGCACAGGCGGCTGCCCGCCGATCCTCACCTCCAGGTCCTTCAAGCTGCCCGCAGGGATCCGGATGTCGAGACCCGATACCGTCGCGGGGCCTGTCGCCAGGAGGAGCGGGGCGCCGGGGCCCAGGGCCTGCCGGTGCGACGGGGCAGGCAGGGTGGCGGTCCAGTCCTCGGTCATGAATCGCGCGAGCTCCTCGGACGTCGGGCCCGAGGCGGCGCCGGGACCTTCGCGGTAGGTGATCTGGTAATAGATGGGGACGCCCCGGAAGCGGACCTTCGCCTCGCTGGACCACGCGAAGGGGACGTAGCTGGTGAATGCACCCGAGCTCGCGTCGACGCCGAGCGCGAGGGGCGATCGCCAGGGGCCTCGGCCCTCGAAGAAGCCGAGGAGCGGCCCGCGGTACGCGGTGCGTCCGTCGATCTCGATCCAGATCTCCTGGTCCGGTTTCTCGAGCTCCGCGCGCGGGGCGGTCATCCATATCCGCGTGATTCTCCCCTCGCCGCGGGCATGGAACAGGACCCGGTGCTCCCCCTCCAGCGCGACACCCGCGCGGTAGCCATCGTCATTGCCGCCCGCGGGGTCGTGCGTGGTCACGCTCCGGGTGACCCACCCGGGGTGAAAGGAGAGGAGATCCTCCAGCACCGGATCGATCGACGCGGCGCCCGGCGCGATGGCGAGCGGCGCGCCGAGGAGATAGCGGGCCGCGCGGGAGACGAAGAGGTCCAGGCGCGCGCCCGTGAGGCGCCCGTGGCGAACTCCGGTGCTCATGATCACAACCTAATGGTGCCGACGGCGCCTGGGCAGCGGGCTCGTCTGGGTACCTCGCTTGCATCAACGCGAATCGAGACAAGGCGCGACGCTTCGGGCGCGCGCTCGGCGAGCAACTCATGCGCACCCGCGGCTCTCGACGCCTCGTCCAGGGGACACCCCACATCGGGCCTTCTGCGCGGAAGCGTGGCCTGCTGCTCGCGCTCCTCTCGATCGCGCCGCTCGCGGGCGAACATGGCCCGCCGAGGCGCGCGTTCGCCGATCCTGTGGAGCAACGGGACCCGCCGGGAGTGTCCGCCAGGCCGCGGGCGCAGCTCGAACGCGCAGCGTACGCCGAGCGGCTCCGCGCGATGTGGATCGGCGCGTGCATCGCCAACTGGACGGGGCTGCGGACAGAAGGCGTCCGCATCGAGCGCCCCTTCTTCACCGACGCCGACTGGGGGAAACCCCTGGGCCGCGACGGGGCGCGGATCGACTTCGTGCTCCTCGACCCTTGCCCGGCCGACGACGACACCGACATCGAATATGTCTACTTGCACCTCATGACCGAGGCGGGGACGCTCTTCCTCTCTCCCGAGGAGATCCGGGACGGGTGGCGCGCGCATATCAACGATTTCATCTGGGTCTCCAACCGGAGGGCGCGCGATCTCCTGGAGCGAGGGGTGCTGCCCCCCGCCACGAGCGATCCGGCGCTCAATCCGGACGCGCTCCAGATCGACGCGCAGCTCACCACGGAGATCTTCGGCGCGCTCGCGCCCGGCATGCCGGAGCTCGCGCAGCGGATCTCCGACCTTCCCATCCGGACCACGGCCCGCGATCACGCCGCGCACGCCGCGCGGTTCCATGCCCTCCTTTTCTCGCTCGCGGCGACCGTCGATCTGGAAAAGCCGAGGCGAGAGGAGATCGTGCGTATCGTCGGCGAGGCCAGGAGCTACCTGCCGGACGGGTCGAAGGCCGCCGATGTCATCGATTTCGTGCTCTCCGCGTATCTATCGGTCGAGGATCGCGACGCGTGGGAGAGCGTCCGTGACGCGATCGCGGAGCGCTACCAGGAGCGGGCCTCGGAGCACGGCTTCGTCTATCGAGGGTTCACGGAGTCCGCGATCAACCTGGCGACCGGGACGATGGCCCTTCTGTTCGGTGAGGGGAGCTTCCTGCGCACCGTACGGATCGGCACCCTGTCCGGGTGGGACTCCGACAACGGCACGGCGACCATGGGCGCGCTCGTGGCGCTCATCGGCGGGATGGAGGAGCTGCACCGCGCCTTCCCGGGAGCGCGCCTTCCCGAGCGTTACTGGATCCACCGCACGCGCCCCACCCTGCCAGACCGCCTGCCGGAGGATCGCGAGGCCGAGGATACCTTCACGGAGATCGCGAGGAGGATGGCCGCGCTTGTCGATCTCGCCGTGGAGGGCGAGGGCGGCCAGGTCGAGCCGACCCGGTGGGTGCTCCCCCTCGCCTCCGCGAGGGCGGGACGATGATGGGCCCCTCGCAGAGGGCCGTGGAGCGACGTCGGCCCGTCCGATGGGAGGCGGCGCGCGCGGCCTGCGGGCCCGCGTCAGCGCGCGGCCGTGCCGGCCGCGCGCGCGCGCCGCACCCGGTCGATGGCGACGGCGACCACGATGATCGCGCCCGTCGCGATCTCCTGCACCCAGCTCGGCAGCCCGAGGTGGACGCCGCCGGTCCGGATGACCGTGATGAGCAGCGCCCCGATCATGCTCCCGGCGACGCTGCCCTCGCCGCCCGAGAGCGGCGCGCCGCCGATGACGACCGCCGCGATGACCTCCAGCTCGAGGCCCACCGAATCCGTCGGGTCGCCCACCGTCAGCGTCGCGAACTCCATCACGCCGGCGACGCCGGCGAGCAGGCTCGACACGGTGTACACCGCGATCTTCACGCGCCCCGTGTCGATGCCGCACAGCCGCGCCGCGGCCTCGTTGCTGCCGACCGCGAACACGTGGCGCCCGAAGCGCGTGAAGGCGAGGACGGCGGAGGAAAGGAGCGCGAGCGCGACCGTCATCCACAGCCCGGGCGCGGCGAGGTCGGCCGAGAGCAGCGCGTCGAGCCCGCGCGGGTCGGCGTCGATCTTTTGCTCGGACGCGAGCCCCTTCGCGGCGCCGCGGAGCGCGCTCATCGTGCCCAGCGTCACGACGAACGGCGTCATTCGCGCGCGCCCCACGAGCGTGCCGGCGAGGACGCCAGCGAGGCCCGCCGCCGCCACCGCGGCGAGCGCCGCCGGGAGCGCCGGCACCCCCGCGCGCAGGAGCTTCGCGAGGACGACCGTCGTGAACGCGACGAGCGAGCCCGTGGAGAGGTCGATCCCGCCGCTCGCGATGACGAGGGTCATGCCGAGGGAGCAGATGCCGACCACCACCGTCTGCCGCGCCATCGCGAGCAGGTTCTGGCTGCGCAGGAACGTGTCGGGCGCGAGCGCCGCGAAGAGCGCGCACACGAGCGCCAGGGCGACGAGCGGACCGACCCACGGCGGACGCTTCTTCACGAGGATGCCTCCAGGAGGAGCGACGCTCCGGTCCACGACGACGCGGGTCGCGGCGGCTCGAGGGTCCCCCGGCGGAGGACCGCGATGCGATCGCACGTCGTCACGAGCTCGTCGAGCTGGCTCGACACGAGCACGATGGCCCTGCCGGCGGCCGCGAGGTCACGGAGCAGCGAGAGCACCTGCGCCTTGCTCGCGACGTCGATGCCGCGCGTCGGCTCGTCGACGAGGAGCACGTCGAAGCCCTCGCGGAGCAGGCGCGCGAGCTGGACCTTCTGCTGGTTGCCGCCCGAGAGCTCACCGGCGCGCTGATCCGGGCCTCCTGCGCGGATCGCGAGCTTCTCGATCCAGCGCGCCGCCTCCGAGAGGAGCGACCTCGGCGCGGCGAGGAGCGGCGCGCGCGGCGAGAGCCAGACGTTCTCGGCGATCGAGCGGCCGAGCATCAGCCCCTCGCCGCCGCGATCCTCGCTGAGGAGACCGACGCCGCGGGGAGCCCGCAGCGTGACCGCGCCGCTGCGCCTCGGATCGAGCCCCGCGAGGATGCGGAGGAGCTCGGTCCGCCCCGAGCCGACGAGGCCGGCGATGCCGAGGATCTCTCCGCGGCGCAGCGTCAGCGACGCGCGCTTCGGCCGCTTCACACCGGAGACGTCCCTGGCGTCGAGCACCACCTCGCCCCCGTCCGGGGGCGCCGCCTCGGACGCCGCGCGCTCGCGCGCGCCCTCGAGCGCGCGTCCCAGCATCTCGCGGACGATCTCGGCAGGCTCCGTCTCGCGAGGATCACCTTCCCCTGCGGTGCGGCCGTCGCGGAGCACGGTGTAGCGGTCGGCGTGCGCGCGCACGTCCGAGAGGAAGTGCGTCACGAGCAGCACCGCGAGGCCGGCGTCTCGCAGGGCCCGGACGCGGTCGAACAGGCGCACGGCGTCGTCGTGACCCAGGCTCGAGGTCGGCTCGTCGAGGACGAGGAGCCGCGCCGCGAGCCGCCCGCCCTCGCGGAGGCCGCCTTGCGCGAGCGCTCGCGCGATCTCGACGAGCTGCTGATCGGCGACGCCGAGTTCACCGACCGGCGCATCGAGCGGGGCGCGGGCCGGGTCGGCGGCGACGAGCGCGATCGCGTCGCGCGCGACGGCGCGCGCTCTCGCGCGGTCCCGGAGCCCGAGCCGGGCGCGCGCGGCCGGCTCGATCCCGAGCATCACGTTGTCGGCGACCGTGAGGTGGGCGCAGAGCGTCCGCTCCTGCGGGACGAGGACGACGCCGGCGCGGCGCGCGCCCTCGGCCGACGCCGGCGCGTACCGCGCTCCCCCCAGCAGGATCGCGCCGGCGTCCGCGCGCTCCATGCCGAGCAGGATGCGCGTCAGCGTGCTCTTGCCCGCGCCGTTCTCGCCGAGGAGCGCGTGGATGCTCGCCGGAGCTACCCGCAGCGAGACGTCGCGCAGCACGGCGTTCCGGCCGAACGCCTTCGCGAGACCCGTCACCTCGAGGAGGGGCGCGCGCGCTCCGGCCATGAGCCGCTCACTCCCCGAGCCACCGGGCGGTGTCCGGATTCACGATCTCCTTCACCGCCGGGTCGTCGAGGTCCTGCTTCGTGACGACGCGCGCGCCCGTGTCGATGCGCCGCTCGACCTTCTCGCCGCGGAGGTGCGCCACCATCGTCTTGACCGCGAGGTATCCCATGTTGAACGGGTCCTGCACGACGAGCGCCTCGATATCGCCCTCGCGCAGCGCGCCGAGGAGCTTCTCCGAGGCGTCAAAGCCGACGAACTTCACCTGATTCACGAGGTTCGTCTTGCGGAGCGCCTGCAGCATCCCGAAGGTCGTCGACTCGTTCGGCGCGAACACGCCGGCGAGCGTCCCCTCCGCCGCCTTCTGCGCGAGGAGCAGGCTCTCGCTCTTCTTGAACGCCGTCTCCGTGGTGGCGCCGCCGTGCTGGTTCTCGCTCGCCACCGTGATGCCGGGCATCGCGCGCACCACGTCGAGGAAGCCGTCCTCGCGGTCCCGCGTGCTCGCCGAGCCCTCCTGGTAGCGGAGCATCACGACATTGCCCTTCCCGCCTATCGCCCTGCCGAGGTGCTCTCCCGCGAGCTTGCCGGCGGCCCGGTTGTCGGTCGCGATGAAGCTCACGTGCTCATCACCGGCGAGGTCGGAGTCGAACACGACAACCGGGATCCTCGCCTGCGCCGCCGCGTGCACAGGCGCCTTCAGCGCCATGCTGTTGAGCGGCGCGAGCACGACGCCGGACACGCCCTGCGCGACGAAGCTCGAGACGACATCGATCTGCGCCTTGAGATCGTCCTCCCTGAGCGGCCCCTTCCACACGATATCGACGTCGAGCTCGCGCGAGGCCTTCACCGCGCCCGCGTGCGCGCTCTTCCAGAACTCGTGCGTTGTCCCCTTGGGCACGACGGCGATGCGGAGCCGCGCGCCGCTCTTCGCGCCTGTGCCAGCGTCCGTCGACGTCGTATCCGACGACGTCCTCGAGCACGCAGCGAGGACGGTGATCGCGATGGCGCACGCGAGGACATGAGTGTTCATCGGCCCGGCGATGCTAGCCGATGGATCGCCGCCGCGCCCGCAGCCGCGAGCACATGATTTGTATGGATCCGCCGGAGCAGCTCTGGCCAATCAGCGCGGCCATCCAGGGATACAAGACGGCGATCCCACCGGTTGAGCTGATTACCCTCCGAAGCCGCCGGCGGCCGCCTTGGAGAACGACGCGCCGCCCTGGCTGGCGCGCACCGCCGACTGGGAGAACAGCGAGAACGCCTTGCGGATGTCGGCCGCGTCGCTCTTCGGCGTCAGGATCCAGCGGTCCTCGATCCCCATGTCGCGGAAGACGGCGCGGAAGTCGGTGTTCCCGTCGTCGATGCCGATCGCCGCCACGATGTGGGCCTCGGCCCGGCGCATGTCGCGGACGAGCGCGCACACGTCCTTGGCCTTGGCCCACGTCGAGCCCGCGTCGGCGCCGTCCGAGATGATCAGCGTGACCGTGCGCGCCGGGACGCCGCTCAGCGCGAACTCCTGCGCCTTCGCGATCACCGTTCCGAGGAGCACCACCGTCTGGTCGTAGAGCGGCGTGCCGAGCATGGGGTCGTAGTTCTTCGTATCCATCTTCACCGCCTGGGCGATCGGGCAATACGGATACAGCACCTCTCCGTTCAGGTAGCGGTTGTGCGCCAGGATGGAGTCGCGCTGCTTGGAGTCGGCGAGGGCGCCCACAACGAGGTTGTGCCCGTCGCGCACCGCCCGGGCGTTGCCGGCGAATTTGATGGATCCCGAGTCGTCGGGCATCACCGTGACCAGCACCACCTCCGACGACGCGACGTCGTCCACCTGCACGCCGAAGCCCGCCTGGATCTGGGCGCCCAGGTCGGTGATGTGCAGCGCCTGCATCGCCTCGGGCGAGAGCGCTCCCTCGTCCCGCGCGGCCTCGAACAGCTGCTCGATGTCGAGCGAGCCACCGCCATTCATCGTCTTCCCGTTGTCCTTGCTCATGGTATCGGATCCTCCAGGGTCATGCGTTCCAGCGCGCGAAGCCGGGGCGGCCGGCCGGGCCGCGCGGCGCTAGACGAGCCAGCGCGCGACCGGGTCGGTGCTCTTCACGAGGTTCATGCCGGCGGCGGCGAACCGGCTCAGCGCCTTGTCCGCCTCGGCGGTGAAGTCGGCCACGAATCCCCCCTTGCCGTCGGGCACGGTGACCGGCGACATGCAGTCGGTCATCACGTAGATCTTCTTCGCGAGCGCGCGGTCGGTCAGCGCGACCTCGGTCAAGATGTCCTCGATCGAGCTGCGCACGCAGTGGCTCGAGGCCTGGCCGGCGATGATCACCGCGTCCGCGTGGAGCAGCGTCTTCAGGAAGAGCGTGCTCCGCTGCGCCAGCGGCTGGCCGTCGTGGCGCGTCAGCACCTCGGGCTGCATCACCGAGTAGTTCTCGGTGAGCGGGTTGCCGCCCTTGACCTCGACCCACGACTGCACCCCGCGCGCGAACGCGTGGAACATCCGCGCCTCGTGCACGACCCCCGCGAGCGCGTGGCCGTCGCTGCCGAGGATGCAGTGCGGCGGCCACAGGTAGAGCCTGTATTTGCCCGCCTTCTCGAGCTCCTCGCAGTAGTACCGGACCTGCTTCATCAGCCACGGATAGTTGCCGCCGCAGAGCCACTTCGCCACGGCCGGGTTCGGCCGCACCTCCCCCGCGTCGATCTGCGCCGTGGTGATCTCGCGGTACGCGCTGAGCGGCCGGTCCTCGCGATCCACCCAGAACGACGGGAAGAAGATCTGGTAAGCAAAATGGGTATCCATCGTGACCGTCATGTTCGTGATGGACGCGAGGTTCCTGTAGATGAACTCGGCGATGCGGCGGCTGTCGTCGACCGCGCCCGTGCCGCTCCTGCCGGCGACGTACAGCGAGCCCTGCGGGAAGCAGAAGTCCTTCTGCACATCGATGAGCAGGAGGTGGACGTTCTGCGCGTCCGCGGCCGACGGCTTCATGCCGTGCGCCTTCCGCCACGCGGCGGCGGCGCCGTGGAGCGCCGTCTCGTCGGGGTGGTAGCCCCACCGCTCGGCGTTCCTCGGATCGTAGAAGGTGGGCAGCGGGAGCTCGGTCGTTTTCATGATCTCTCTCTCTCCTCTCAGGCGGCCCGCGAGCGCGGGCCGATCAGCTCAGCCATGGATTCACGCGATGCGAAGCAAGGTGATCGACTGCGCGTCGACGACGAACAGGCCCTCGGGCCCGACGAGCAGCCGGGAAGCCTGCGTGACGAACGGCTCGGTGCCGGGGAACTGCCGCGTCTCCACGAGCGCTCCCCCTCGGACCTCGACGCGGACGATGCCGCTGTCGGTCGCCGAGAGCAGGAACCCCGACGCCGCGCACTTGCCCGTGAGCGCACCGAGCCACGAGCCGCCTTCCCCCTCGCCGTCGGCCATCGCCTCGACCGCGCCGTCCTCGCCGACGACGATGCACCGGTGCACGGTGCGGCCGGCCTGCTCGGCCGCGAGGAAGAGCCAGGCGCGCCCGCGGCCGGCGCGGGACGCAGCGCCCGGGCCCGCGTCGAACACGCATATGGCCGAGGTGAGCTTGCCGCCGGGGAAAGGCAGCTTGACCGTGTCCTTGAGGCCCGGCCGCTCGGCGTCGAACACGAACGCGATCGAGACGTTCCCGGCGCGGTAGAAGCCGAGCCCGAAGCGCGGACCCGCCCAGAACACGGTTTGCCCGGCGAGGACATCGCCCATCGGGACGGCGTCCGCCTCGCCCGACAGCGCGGCGGCGCCCGGCTTGCCGCTGCGCAGGAGCTGGCCGCCGCGCGTCCAGTAGCGGGCGCGCTCGCCCACGTCGAACATGGGCCTCGTCCCGAGGCAATCCACCTGGATCCGCTCGGGCGCCGCCCCCGGCGAGAGCAAGACGAGCTCGCCGCCCCGGCCGATCAGCGTCGCCCTCCCGTGCACCGCGAACCGCATCGCGGGGTGAGGCGCGCCGGACATCACGAGCGACCCGTCCTCCCGCAGGAAACGCCCGCCCTCGTTCACGAGGTAAGAGAGCCCGCCCGGCCCGACGGACGCGGCAAGGATCACCCCGCGCGTGCTCAGGATCCGCGTCGCGAGCACCTCGCCGTGGACCACGGTCGACTCCTTCACGACCGCCGGCGCGGCGCCCGCGCAGGTCGGGCAGGCAGGGCGCGCGTGCTCGACGCCGCACGACGGGCACCGCGTCCACGCGAGCGCCTCGATCAGCCGGCGCGGGAACACGCCGCGCTGGTCCTGGACGAAGACGCGGTACAGCGCGTCCAGGAGGTCGTCCGGCAGGACGCGGTAGGGGATCGCCGGCTTCGGATACCGCACCTCGCGGTCGAACACGGTGATGCGGCGGAGCGGCCTCGCGCACTCGGGCACGCGCGCCGACGGGGACCGCGGCCGGAAGACGCCGCCATAGGGCCCCACGCAGAGCAGGCTCTGCATGGCCATCACCGCGAACGCGTACCAGTCGGAGTCCGGCGAATAAGGCCTCCCCAGCATCGGTCGGGGCAGGGAAGGGTCGCAGAGCAGCGGATCGACGAAGCGCTCGGTGAACACCTGACACAGGAACGGGCCGAACTGGAAGCTGTCGGCGTCGATGACGAACGCCTCGCCGCCGGCGACGAGGACGTTGAGATCGTTGAAGTCGCCGATCACGACGCCCCGGCCGTGGATCGCCTCGACGGTCCGGTGGAGCCCCGCGAGCACCCCGGAGACCGCGGCCGACGAGAGCCCGCCGTGGCGCATCGACGGCTCGCCGTACCGCAGGAGCGGCTCCGCGCCGCGCACGAGGCGCATGGCGTAGCCCACGAGGCGCTTCCTCGCCTTGTCGGTCGCGAGCTCGACGGGCGCGATCACCTGGCCTGGCAGCGCGCCGGGAAAGGCGCGCAGCTTGTCCTGGTGGCGCTCGATGCGGTCCTGCGCCGCGCGCTGCTCGGCGTCCTGCCCCGCGTAATCCGGGTGATCGGGCGTCTTCCAGACCTTGAGCGCGCGGCCGTCGCCGAGGTCGAACACGTCCGCCTCTCCGCCCTTGCCGATCGAGGCCTTGGGGTCGAGTCGAACTCGCTTTGCACCGAGATACACGTCCACCTTCGCCTCCTCTCGGCGTTCGAAAATCCGCGCTATCCCCCGTCGTGACGCCGCGCAGGGCGGCGCGTCAGGCGCGCGCGCTCCGCGCCCTTCGCACGACGACAAGGGTCGTGTCGTCGCGCAGCAGCCCGCCTTCGCGCTCCATCCGCTCTTCCTTCCACACTGGCCGCGTCACCGTGCGGTTGATGAGCGCGAGCCGCCTCCTCACCGCGTCCGGGTTGCCGAAGGTGCGATCGTCCTCCCAGAACCGGGAGAGCGGGCCGACCTCTCCGCCGCCGCCCGGGAGCTGCCGGGACGACGACTCCAGGAGATCGAGCGCGCCGTCGGTGCCGAGCAGGGCAGTCCGGAGGGCGCTCGACGGAAAGGCGCGGTGCACGGTGAAGCGCGGCGCCTCGCCGCCCGGCGGGCGATCGAGCAGGCCGTAAGCGAGGTACGGGGGTTCGTTCCTCGGGAAGGGGCCGAGCCGCAGGAGCTCGTCGCCGAGGGCGATCAGGCCGTCGCCGAGGGAGAACGCGCACGCCGTGTCCCCTGAGACGGCGAGGCCGACCGCGGTGAAGAGGAAGTAGGTCGACACGACCTCGGCGAGGCTCCCGCCCATGCCGCCGGCCATCGCCCGGAGCGGCGCGAGGGTCCCGAGCCGCACCTCTTCCCAGGTCTCCGGCGACGCGACGTCGGCGCCCCGCCGGAGCGCGCCGAGCACCTGCTCGGTCACGAGCCGGGCCCCGAGCGCCGCGCCCACCTCGCTGCGCGCGCCGCTGCCGCAGCCGTCGCAGACCACCGCGGCAAGACAGCCGCCCTCGACCCGGAAGGCGTAGGCGTCCTGGTTGGGCCGCCCCACCGCGAGGTGGTCGGTCCCGGTCACGGTGCCGCCGGCGATCTCGAACGGCGAACCTCCTCCCACGTCCGTCAAGAAAGCGACCTCGCGAGACATGGACATCCCTTCTGCGCCCGGCGAGGGGGCGCTGCGGCCGGACATCGGCCCGTCAGAGCGCCACACGCGCGGCGCTCTCGGCGTCAGAGCTCCGCCATCGGCGCCGGCCCTGGGGGCCTGAACGCGGCGAGCATCCGATTGTTCGTGTTTTCTATACACTAAGCTTAGTGTTCTATGTACACCTTGTCAACCCTGGGGGGGCGGAATGCGCGAGGCGCAGCGCCTGGGCACCGCGCGCGGGCACGCGTTGAAGGGGCTGCCTTCACCGAAGGGGCTGCCTTCACCCACCGCCAGCCTGCGGGGCTCCTCGTCGGCGTCACGGCGCTGGTCACGATCGCCGCAGGGACGGTACGGTGGGCGCGTCGCGGCGCCGCGAGGCTGACCGATCGACGGGAGGGGTAATGATCCGCAACCAGGAGAGCGCATGACAACCACGACCGATCTCGCGAAGCCCGAGCCGAGCTCCGACGCGCCCCGTACGACGGCGGAGCACGCGAAGCTCCCGCTCATCCTGCTCGCCGTCCTCACGATCATCAGTATCGCCACCGTGTGGAGCCCCGCGGCCGGACGCACGAGCTGGATGCTCGAGGTGGGCCCCGGCCTCGCCGGCGTCGCCGTCCTGATCGGCGTCTACCGGCGCTTCCCGATGTCCCACATCGTCTACTGGGGTGTCTTCCTCCACATGCTGATCCTGATCTACGGCGGCTATTACACCTACGCGCTCACCCCGCTCGGCAGCTGGGCCAAAGAGGCCTTTCATCTGAGTCGCAACCATTACGATCGCGTCGGCCATATCGCGCTCGGACTCTTCCCCGCGCTCACGATCCGCGAGGTGCTCCTTCGGCGGACGCCGCTCCGCCGCGGCGGCTGGCTGACCTTCCTCATCCTCTCGGTGGTCCTCGCGATCGCCGCCTTCTGGGAGCTCCTCGAGTGGTGGGTCACGCTGCTCGTCGCGTCCGACGTGGGGCAGGCCTTCCTCGGCTCGCAAGGCGACATCTGGGACGCGCAGTGGGACATGGTCCTCGCGCTGATCGGCGCGATGGTCGCGCTGCCGCTGCTCGGCGGGCTCCACGATCGCTCGATGGCGCGTGTCCCTGGGCTGATCGAAGGGGCGCCGCGTTGACCGCGGTCGAAGCTCCGCGATGAGCTCCCGCGTGCTGGCCGACGCTGCGTGGCCTTGCAGGCTGGGTACTCGAGGACATCGAGCGCCAACGTGCGGGCTCCACCATCGCCTGGTGGAAGATCGCGGCGGCGGGCGGGTCGCGCCCGAGCTCGTCGAAGTGCTCGGTCCCGGACGGCGCCGCCGCGTCTCCGGCGCCCCACGCCATCCGGCCGGTGCGGATACAGTCTACGAGGTGTCCTTGAGCCCGGCCCACGCGAAGGAGCCAGCTCCGAGCGCACCGACCACCAGCATACCGACGATTACCTTCCTAGATCCAAGACCACTGCCGGCATGGCTCAGGCCCTCGCGTGGCGATGTCGCGCCGTTTGCGCGCGCCCGCACGGGGATGCCGGGCATGCGACGGGCGTGACCGCCGCACAGCGAGGGGGGCCGCGCAGCGTGACATGTCACGGAGCCAGCGTGACATGTCACGGCGCGAGCGCGCCGTACATCGCGGCTCGATGACGCCGGCCGGCGCACGGGATCGTGGTGGACGTGGCCGGCGGTGAGGGACGCTGTACGAGCGACGAGCTGAGGCGACGAGGTGTTCGGATCGATCGGATCCGCTCCGCGGTGCGCCGGCGTGGCCGCGCTGGGGGCGTGCCCGGAACGAAGGACGATCTGACGATCGGGCTTCGCCGATGCCGAGCGAGGGAAGGAACGCAGGGTGGCACGTGGGTTGCTTGGTCGCGCGCGCTGGATGGCCTTACGGCGCTCGTGCGCGCCTCGCGCGTCAATGCGGCTAAACGTGATTGACCGAGGCGACCGCGGGCGCGAGGCGACGCCGGCGCGTGCATTTCGCATTCCTGTGACGCACGCGCTCCGGACCAAGGAGAAGCAATGACGGTTGAAATAGAAGCTAGACTGCTCGCGAGACGACATCGACGAGCATCCCTTCAGGCGCTCGAGATCTTCGAGCCGCCGAGCAGGTACCGGCGAAGGTCCCTCCTTCTCGCGAACGGCGTCCTCTTGAGCGCCGTCGCGTTCGGCGCCGGCTGCAGCTCGGGCTCGCCGAGCGAGGAGCTGCACGGCACCGCGAAGCTCGCGGTGGGCGCCGAGGACCCGACCTGCGTGACGATCCAGCGCGGGACGGCGGGCGCGGTGGAGGACGCGACGATCTGGGAGACGTTCCCGACCTGGAGCGATTCGACCGTGCTCCTCCGCACGGGCACCCTGGCCGGGTTCGGCGTACGGCACGCCGTCCTCCGTTTCGATCTCTCACCGATGCCCGCCGGGGCGACGGTCGTCTCTTCGACGCTGCGGATCGAGCAGATCTACCGGGACGACACCACCTCGAGCACCATCAACATCCACCGGATCCTCTCGCCGTGGGCCGAGCCGACGGTGACCTGGCAGAGCCTGGGAAATGGGAGCGATTTCGACTCGGCGATCGCGGCCTCGTTCCAGTCGCTCCCCGGCGCCGGGATCCGCTCGGCCGATCTGACGTCGCTCACCGCGGCGTGGCTCGCGGGCACCGTCCCGAACCACGGAATGCTGCTGGAGGAGGCGCCGGTCCTCACCACGAGCTTCCGAAGCAGCGACGATCCGCAGGTCGACGACCGGCCGAGCCTCGAGGTCTGTTACACGACCGCGGCGACCTGCACCGGCACGCTCGACGATAACGACGCGTGCACGACCGACACCTGCGACCCGGTGCTGGGCATTCTGCACACGCCCATCTCGACCGACGACAGTGATCCGAGCACGATCGATACGTGCGACCCGGCGACCGGCGCGGTGACGCACGTGGCCTGTCCGGCGCTGGATCCGACCGTGGCCACGCGGCTCATCGACGCTGTCGGCTGCATCTACCAGGGACCGAGCGCGCCGCAGACGGGCGCGACCGCGACGTTCGAACCGGGCACGGTGGCGGTCGTCAAAGGCAAGGTCGCGACCCGGTCGGGCGTCCCGATCTCCGGCGCCCAGGTGAGTGTGCTGGGCCATGACGTGGGGGACGCCGAGAGCTTCGGGCGGGTGCTCACGCGCGCAGACGGGGCCTTCGAGCTCGTCGTGCGGGGAGGCCGGCCGCTCACGATCCAGTACGAAAAGAGCGGATACCTGCCGGCGCAACGGCAGGTGGGCACCACCTGGCAGCGCTGGTCCGACGCGCCTGACGTGGTGCTGATCGAGCGCGATCCGGTGGTGACGCCCGTCGCGCTGGGCAGCGCGGCCGAGGTGCAGGTGGCGCGGGGGAGCGTGCAAACGGACGAGAGCGGGACGCGCCAGGCGACCTTGCTCTTCCCCCCGGGCACCTCGGGGATGATGACCGTGCCGGACCCGAACGGCCCGCCGGGGGCCATGACGACCGTGGCATTGCCGGCCGAGGTGCACGTGCGAGCGACCGAGTACACGGTCGGCCCGAACGGCCCCGAGGCGATGCCGGGTACGCTGCCAGCGGCCAGCGCGTACACCTATGCGGTGGAGCTCGGGCTCGACGAGGCGGTCGCCGCCGGGGCGACGAACGTCGAGTTCAATCAGCCCATCCCGTTCTACGTCGAGAACTTCCTGAGCTTCCCTGTCGGGATGGCCGTCCCGCTCGGCTACTACGATGCGCAGCAGGGGATGTGGATGCCGTCGGAGGACGGGCGCGTCATCGAGATCCTCGACGTGAGCGGCGGGGCGGTGTCGCTGGACATCGACGGCGACAGCGTGGCCGACGACACGAGCGAGCTCGACGAGCTGGGGATCACCGCCGAGGAGCTCGAGCAGCTCGGCGCGCTGTACACCGCGGGGACGAGCCTCTGGCGCGTCCAGGTGACGCACTTCACGCCGTGGGACGCGAACTGGCCGTTCGGGCCGCCGGAAGACGCGGTCCCGCCTCCCGACGGCTCCGGCGTGGCGACGGGTCTTCCGGACAAGACCTGCAAGGCGACCGGCTCGATCATCGAGTGCGAGAGCCAGGTCCTCGGCGAGCGGCTGCCCGTGAGCGGCACGCCGTTCGGCCTGCATTACCAGAGCGACAGGACGCTGGGGCGAAGGGACCTGTACCGCCTCCCGATCCCGCTGACCAAGGAGACGGTCCACTCGAAGCTCCTGCGGATCGGCGTCGGCGTGAGCATCGCCGGGCGCAGCTTCGGGTATGCCCAGTCGTGCCCCTGCCCGCCGAACCAGGAGTATGTCTTCGAGTGGGACGGCAAGGACGCTCTTGGCCGCGACGTCGCGGGGAAGCAGCCGGTCGTGGTGGATATCGGCTACACCTATGAGGGGGAGTACAAGAAGCCCAACCTGAGCGGCACCTTCGGCGGGGGAACGGTGAGCGGGGGCGGGGGCTCGTTCGGCCGCCTGGGGGGCGACCGGATCTCGGGGAACAGGGCGCGGCAGGACATCACGCTGCACCGGAGGTGGGAGAGCACGCTGGGCGCCTGGCACAACGGCTCCGACGCGCTCGGTGGGCTGAGCCTCAGCGAGCACCATGCGTACGATCCTGTCACCTCGATCCTCTATCGAGGCGACGGCGAGAGGCGCACCGGCCGCGACTTGCCGAGCAGCCTCCGCCGGGTGGCGGGCGAGATCCCCGCGAGCAGCGCCGCGGCTGCCGACGGTATCAGCGCCGCGTCCGCGTACATCGGCCTCCCGGAGGGCGTCGCGACCGGGCCCGATGGCAGCCTCTATTTTCCCGACCAGTTTACGAGTCGCGTCCGGAAGATCGGCCCCGACGGGATCATCAGCACCATCGCCGGCGTCTACAATCAGCACGGATACAACGGGGACAATCGGCCCGCCACGAGCGCGCTCCTTTCTACTCCGAAGCTCATCACGATCGGGCCTGACGGAACCATCTACTTCAAGGACAGCTGTCGCATCCGGCGCATCGCCCCGGACGGCATGATCTGGAACGTCGCCGGGAACGGCAGCTGCAGCGTCGCTGCCATGCCCGACAACGTGGCCGCGACCTCCCTCCCCCTCGGCGATACCGTCAACGCCCTCTCGGCCGCGCCGGACGGCACCCTGTACATCGCCATGAGCACGCGTGTCCGAATGGTGACCCCCGACGGGATCATCAGCACGGTGGCGGGCACGGGAGAGGCAAGCAGCTCCGGAGATGGCGTCCGGGCCACCGAAGCTCGCTTCGCCTGGATCACCGCCGTGGCCGCGGCGCCTGACGGCGGCTTCTACCTCGCCGAATCCGTCGGTGCGATCGGTTCTGTTGGAAACCGTATCCGGCGCGTCGACCTCAACGGAGTCCTCACCACGGTCGGGGGCCACGCGGTCGGAGGCACACATCAGACGGGCGACGGGGGCTCGGCGACGTCAGCGTTCCTCGGATCGCCCCAAGCGCTCGCGCTCGGACCCGACGGCAGCATCTACTTCACGACCCAGAGGCTCGGGGACCACGACTACCCCACCTTGCGCCGCATCTCGCCGGACGGCATCATCACCACGATCGCGGGCAACCGCGCCATCCCTCCGACGCTGTGCGGCTCCGAGCATTGCGGGCTCGACGGGCCGGCGACCAAGGCCTGGCTCATCAGGCCGCGGGGCCTTGCCGTCACGCCGGGCGGGGAGATCCTCATCGCCGACGGGAACGCGGCGGCCGATGCAATCATCGTCCGCTTGAAGGCGCCCTTCCCGGGCGTGGCTCCCGGCAACCTCACGGTGCCGAGCGAGGACGGCACGGAATACTACGTGTTCGACGAGCGGGGGCGCCACCTCGCCACGAAGGACGCGCTGCTCGGGGTCACGCGCTACCAGTTCGGCTACGATCCCGAAGGCCGACTGACGACGGTCACCGACGTGGACGGCCAGGTGACGACGATCCAGCGCGACGCGAGCGGCGTCGCGACGGCGATCGTCGCGCCCATCTTGCAGACCACATCGCTCGCGATGGACGCGGAGGGCTACCTCGGAACGCTGACGAACCCTGCGAGCGAGACGACGACGCTGGAGTACTACCCGGGCACGGGCCTCCTCATGTCGATGCTCGAGCCGCTCGGGCGCCTGCACGAGTTCGAGTACGACGAGGGGCGTCTCGTCAGGGACGACGATCCGGCGGACGGCTTCAAGACGCTCAGCCGGACGAACACCAGCTCGGGCTACTCCGTCACGCTCACCACGGCGGAGGGCCGGACGCGCAAGCACGAGATCGAGGAGCTCGCCGCCGGCGGCGAGCGGCGCACGCACACCGGATGGAACGGCCTCTCGACCGTCGTGCAGACCGACCCGAGCGGATCGAGGACGATGACGACGCCGAACGGCACCGCGGTCTCCACGGTGGTGACGGGCGATCCGCGCTTCGGCGTACAGTCGCCCATCAACGGCAAGGAGACCTACACCACGCCGCTTGGAAGGCAGATGCAGATCACCCGAGCGCGCTCGGTGCTCCCGCCCAACGACCTCGACATCACCTCGCTCATCGAGACCACGACCGTCAATGGGATGGTGTTCACGGACGTGTTCGACAAGGCGTCGGGCACCGTCGTCCACACCTTGCCGACTGGACGACACGTGACGACGACCCTGAACGCGCAGGGACGGGTAGCCGAGATCGCGGTGCCGGACGTTCTTCCGCTCCAGGCAACGTATCATCCGAACGGTCGGATCCATACGCTCGTTCAGGGGCCCAGGACGTGGACGTACACCTACGAGGACAACGGCTGGCTCACCACGGTGACCCAGCCGCTGAACCATACCACCTTCGTTGGGCACGATCCGGTCGGCCGGGTCACGCAGGTGACGCGGCCGGACAACGAGATCCTCGGCGCGAGCTACTACGCCGGCGGGCTCGTTCACACCGTGACGCCGCCGGACCGGCCCGCGCACACGTTCGGGTACACCCCGGCCGCCTTGCTCGAGCAGTACCTGGCACCCGAGGCCGGAAGCATCGCCAGGGAGACCTCCTGGTCCTACGACCCGGATCGCCTCCTCACGAGCTCGACCCGGCCCGGCGAGCCTGCCACGGTGCACACGCCGGATCCGGTCACAGGCCGACCCATGCTCGTGATGTTGCCAGCCGGCATGGGTACGATTCAGTACAGCTATCACCCAACGACGGGCCACCTGGCGAGCATCGCCGGGCCGTCCGGGCTCTCGATCGCGTATGGCTACGACGGCGTGCTCCTGACCAGCCGAACCTGGACGACCACCGGGACGGGGAGCAGCCTGGGAGCGGTGCACTGGACGTATGACAACAACTTCCAGATCGCCAGCGAGCGGGTGAACAGCGGCGCGGCGCTTAGCTTCGGTTACGACGCGGATGGATTCCTCAACCACGCCGGCGGCCTCACGCTGCACCGCCACCCGCAGAACGGGCTGTACACAGGGAGCAGCGTCGGCGTCGTCAGCGACACGGTCACCCCCGACGAGTACGGTGCCGTGGAGACGTACGTCGCGCAGGTGGCGGGGTCGGCTGTGTACGAGGTGAGTTATACTCCGGACGCGCTGGGGCGCATCGACCAGCGGACGGAGACCATCATGGGAGAGACTCACGCGTACGACTACGCCTACGATCTCGCCGGCCGGCTGACCGACGTGGTCCGGGACGGCGTGCTCACGGCGCACTACGACTACGGTGCGAACGGGAACCGCATGGCGCGTACGTCGCCGGCGGGCGTCGAGGGCGGCACCTACGACGACCAGGACCGGCTGCTCACGTACGGGACCAGGACGTACGTGACGAGCCCGGCGGGCGACCGGACGGGCGTGACCGACACGGCGACGGGCGCGACGACGACCTTCACGTACGATCCCGGCGGCAACCTGCGGCACGTCGACTTGCCGGACGGCACGGAGCTTGACTACCTGATCGACGGCGAGGGACATCGCGTCTGGAAGCAGCGGAACGGGGTCAACGTCCAGGGCTTCCTCTACCGGAGCGCGCTCCAGCCAGTGGCGGAGCTCGACGGCGCGGGGGCCGTGGTGGCGCGCTTCGTCTACGCGCAGGGTCGGAATGTGCCGGATCTGGTGATCAAGGGTGGTGCCACCTACCGCATCCTCACGGACCACCTCGGGAGCCCGAGGCTCGTCGTGGACGCGGCGAACGGCCAGGTGGCCCAGCGACTCGACTACGACGAGTGGGGTAATGTCACGCTCGACACGAACCCGGGATTCCAGCCGTTCGGATTCGCGGGCGGGTTGTACGATCGGGACACGAAGCTCGTGCGGTTCGGGGCGCGAGACTACGACCCGAGCGTGGGGCGGTGGACGTCGAAGGACGCGAGCGGCTTCGCCGGCGGGCCGAATTTCTACGCTTACGGGCACAATGATCCGGTCAACTACGTCGATCCAGACGGGAGGCTTAGCATCCTCGCGACGGGGGCCATCGGTGCCGTGGCGGGCGGCGTGGGCTCGTTCGTCATGCAGGGGCTGCAAAAGGGCTTCGGCTGCGTGGACTACGGAGAGGTAGGCATCGCGGCGGCGGCTGGAGGGCTCGCCGGACTCGGCGTTGGCTGGCTCGGAACGGGCGTGTGGGGCAGCGCCGCGATCGGCGGTATTACCAGCGAAGGCCAGTACCTTACCACCGCCGCCTACTATGGGCAGGATACGACGGGGGAGGGAATCGCCGGTGCCGCGGTCCTCGGCGCCGTCGGCGGAGGGTTCGCCGCCTGGGCGTCTCCCTCACCCGTCGCGACCATGCAGTTCGTCGAGTCCTCCGCGATCAGCGGTGCTGTCAACTCAGGGCTCGCCAGGGCTCTGAACGATGCTCCTCAGGTGTTCGCGGCGACGTCCTTGCGGAGCATCGGCGCGAACGTGGCGGCCGGCATCTACTCGAATGGGCCGTCGAAGTGAACGATCCGATCAGGCGGCGGTGGGCGGTTGTTGCCGTGGTGAGCCTTGTTCCTCCGGGGCTTGCATTGCTTAATCTCGCGTGGTGCATGTCCCGATGGCACAGCCCGCAACCGCTCGAGGTGATGGTCATATTTCTTGGCTCCGCGCTGGTCGTGTCTGCGATGATACTGTGGCAGGCGCTCGTGAAGATCACCGACGAGGGCGTCGCCTACCCGCTGTCACGGTCGATCCCATGGACCGAGATCGTCTCCATTCGCGGCAATGACAGGAAGATCGAGCTGAGATCCGCGTCCAGGTGCGTCGCCATCGCGCTGTGGCCCTTCCGCTCCCGTCAGGAGCTCATGGGCTACATCGCGGAGCGGCTCCGCCGGGCAGGGCGCGACGGGCTCGTCCAGTAGACACGGAGCGCCCGAGGCGCTCTCGCTTGCGCTCCGTCATGGCAGGGACGGAGCGCAGGCGCGGCCGCGCAAGCCGCTCAGGGGGCTTCGACATTCCTGCCGTGTCTTCGAACGCCATGGTGGCGTCGTTGGTCGAGCTGCCGAACGGGACGCTGCTTGATGACCTGGTCGACGGCGAGGGCCATCGCATCTGGAAGCAGAGGAATGGGGTCAAGGTCCAGGGCTTCCTGTACCGGAGCGCGCTCCAGCCGGCGGCGGAGCTTGACGGCGCGGGGAACGTGGTAACGCGCTTCGTCTATGGGCGAGGGCAGCACGTGCCGGACCTGATGATCAAGGGCGGCGCGACGTACCGGATCCTCACGGATCACGTCGGCAGCCCGTGGCTCGTGGTGAACTCCGCGACCGGCGCTGTGGCGCAGCGAATGGACTTCGACGAGTTCGGTCGCGTGCTGCTCGACACGAACCCGGGCTTCACGCCCTTCGGCTTCGCCGGGGGGCTGTACGATCCGGAGACGAAGCTTGTGCGCTTCGGGGTCCGGGACTACGATCCGGAGGCGGGAAGGTGGACGAGCAAGGATCCGACCATGTTCGCAGGACGCAGCTTGAATCTCTACGCTTATGTCGGGAATGATCCGGTCAACAGGATCGACCCTACAGGGTTGCTCGACCCGGCAAACTAGACTGGCGGAACACTCGCGGTGCTCAATCTCTGGTCGATGTGGGGGAACGCGGGCGTAACCTGGCGGTGGAATGGAGGCAATCCCATCGTTCTCGTGGAGAACGCGAATTATATCAATGGCAACGATGGTCTGACGCTCGGCCATTTCGCGTTCTTGAAGGAGAGCGCTGTGACGGACGCCGACACATATCACCATGAGCTCGCGCACGTGGATCAGCACGACATCCTCGGGGAGGCGTATCTGCCCCTGCATATCCTGGCGCAGGCCTACTCGTTCGCGCGGACGGGCCACTATGCGAAGGCGAATCCGCTGGAGCACGGCCCCCCATAAAACTCCGCCGTGCGCGTTCTAGGCCAGTGTCATTTCCGGAGGATATTGCCATGCTTGCTCGAGCCCGGTATGCGTTACAGAGTGCGTCCATGGCCGTCGTGGCGGCTGCAGGGCTCGTCGGGTGCGACCCGGGGATCGATGTCTCTGGCGTCGTACGTGACGGGGCGGGCAGCCCGATCTGGGGCGTCGAGGTCACGCTGACTTGCCCCGGGACGCGCCGTTATGACCGCACGACGTCCACCGACGCTTCCGGACATTTCCGGGTGCCCGTGGAGCTCGGCTGCCTCGAGCTTGATTGCAAGGTGTCTGTTCGAGCTGCAGATGGCAAGGCGAAGGAGTACATGGTCCGCGAGCACTGCAAGGACAAGCGCTTCCAGTGCGGCGCAGGGTGCAATGTCGTCACGCTGGATGCCGTCCTGTGACGCTCCGCAGTGACGGATGGATGACGGCGGACCCGTGAGCATCTCGGCTCGGCGCTGTCGGTGAGCGCCGAGCCGAGGTCCGCGTTCAGGCGTGTCGCCATCGCGCTGCGGCAGGTGGACGCTACTCCTACACTCCTGCCGCAATTGGAGGATCGAGCACATCAAACCCGATGAAAACTGCGAAGCATCTACAGCCCGGAGATGAAGTCGTCGGGGACTACCACACCCATGCCTCCTACCACGCACCAACCGACGAGCAGTTTTCGCCTAGGGACCTGATGACGGCCGACGCACTAAGCTCATCGAGCTTTGGGTATCGCGAATACACGTCGTTTTTTGCGACGCCTCACGGACGTATCGGCATCTACAGGGGCGACCAGAAGCCGTATTTCTCCCCTCCAAGCTCTGGCTACGGAGTGCCGTGATGTCTCGTCATGTGACTGCGATCCCGGTGTTACTTGCCATTGCGATTGCTGGTTGTGGAGCGGAGCCAAATCGTGTCGCACCCAAGTCGCCGAGCCCAGAGTGCTCGTTCGGAACGCCGGATCCGACCGCCGTCGCCACAGACCTCGACCAAGTACTTGCTGATCCCGAGAGGTTTGCTGGGCGACGTGTGCGGCTTCGCGCCTTCTTGACGAACGAATTTGAAGATCACGGTCTCTATATCAGCGAGGTGACCACAAAGAAGCCAACCCTTGACGGCAAGCGTGCGCCGCGTTGTGACGTACGAGCCCTCGTTCCGCCCATGAAGGCGTTATGGTGGGACGCCGCCGGAACGCCGGGTGCCGGGTGTAATCGCAGTCTTGTGACGATCGAGGGAATCTTTGATCCTTGCGAAGGTGGGCATATGTCGTTGTTCTCGGGCGGGCTGCACAATGTGAACTCTATTCATTCGGAGTAGGACGATCCCGACCCTGGTTGGTGATGGCCGCGACGCCCAAGAGGGGCTCAGCGCTTGAAGCAACCCATTGTGGTCGTTAAACCTCGCCATCCGACGGCCGTCCACACGCCATACAAGCAACCCGATCCGACTCCTCCGCCATCTCGTTCAGCTGGAACGCGCAGGGGAGCTGCACGTCGCTCAGCGTGCACAGCGGGTCGCGCTTCCTGCCCTGAGCCATGCATCCCTGGTTGCGCGATGTTGTTCTGATCGGAGCAGGGGTCGCCGCGGGGACGCTCGCGGCGACGCTCTGCTGGGCGCCTGTTCGCGCCGACCTGAGGTCGGTCCAGGGTAGCCTGGGCATCGTCCACCAGCAGCTCGAGAGGCAGAATGCCCGGTGCGCCGAGAGCGCGCCTGGCAAGGTCGACATGGGCGCGCCGGGCGCCGCCCGCCCCGCTTCAGATCTCGAAGCTGAACCCGTCCTTCTCCAGCCGCTCGTACTTCCGCCGGTCGAACCGGTAGAGCCGCGCCGCGCGGTGGGCGACGTCCTGCTCGACCTCGTCGAGCTCCACGAGGAGCCCGGTGCCGAGCACCTTCTTGCGGAAGTTGCGCTTGTCGAGCGGGCGCTCGAGGATCTTCTCGTAGAGCCGCTGGAGCTGCGACAGCGTGAACTTCGGCGGCAAGAGCTCGAACCCGACGGGCCGATACCGCACCTTGCCCTTGAGCCTCTCCAGCGCCATCGAGAAGATCTCCTCGTGATCGAAGGCGAGCGCCGGGGTGTCGTCCACCGAGAACCACGCGGCCTCGCGCGCGTCGGTCGCCGCCTTGACCCGGTGATCCCCGAGCTTGACCAGCGCGCAGTACGCCACCGAGACGACGCGCTCGCGCGGGTCGCGCCCGAGCGCGCCGAACGTGTAGAGCTGCTCCAGGAACACGCCCGACAGCCCCGTCTCCTCCGCGAGCTCCCGCCGCGCGGCGTCGTCCAGCGCCTCGTCGACGCGCACGAAGCCGCCCGGGAGCGCCCACCTGCCGCGGAACGGCTCGAGCTCCCGCCGGATGAGCAGGACCTTCAGATCCTCGTCATCGAGGCCGAACACGACGCAATCCACCGTCAATGCCGGCCGTGGGTGCTCGTACGCGACGGACATCCGAACCTCCGTGTAACTTCTACACGAGGCTTAGTGTGTATCGTACACCACGTCAACCCGCGGCGCGCCGGCATGGGAGACTCCATGCCTCGATTCCTTCATCGGGACATCGCGTATGAACAGGGCAGGCGAGCTCAGCGAGCTGTGCGATGTTTCCCCCGGTGGGTTCATGAAACTCGCTGGCCACGGACGACAAACGCTCGACGGCCAGCACGCGCGCGGGATAGAAAGCTCTCATGGTGGGGGAAGAGAAAATGACCACGACCGGGGCGGAGACGCGGGAAGAGCTCGAGGCGCAGCTCCGGGAGGCGCGGCTGCTTCTCCGCGCCATCCTCGACAATCTTCCGATCAGCATGGCCAGGTTCGACCGCAGGGGCGTTTTCACGTTCCAGGAGGGCAAGGGGCTGGAGAGCATCGGCATGAAGCCGGGGCAGCTCCTCGGCACGAACGTGCTCGAGCTCTACGCGGACCATGCGGAGGGCGCGGAGCGCCTCCGGCAGGGGTTCGCGGGGAAAGCCTCGCACAGCGTCCTCGACGCGCACGGCGTCCCCTGGGAGACATGGCAGATCCCCGTGCGCGACGACCGCGGGGAGCTCGACGGCCTGATCAGCATCACCCTGGACGCCACCACGGTGAGGCAGCGAGAGAGCGAGCTCCAGACGAAGCTCGATCTCATCGAGAAGCAGCAGAAGGTCATCCGCGATCTCTCGACGCCCATCATCGAGGTCTGGGACAAGGTGCTGACCCTCCCCATGGTGGGCGTGGTGGACAGCCTGAGGATCTCCGAGGTGATGGACAACCTGCTCACGGCGATCGTGAACAAGGACGCTCGGTTCGCGATCCTCGACCTCACCGGCGTCGATGCGGTCGACACGCAGACCGCCGGATACCTCATCGAGATGATCAAGGCCATCCGGCTCCTCGGCGCGGAGGGGATCATCACGGGGATCCGGTCGAACGTGGCCCAGACGATGATCGCGCTCGGGCTCGACCTCTCCGGGGTCACGACCGTGGGCAACCTCCGCGCCGGCCTCAAGCTCTGCATGCGGCGCATGGCCGCGGAGCACGAGGCGGCCAGCGCGCCGGTGAAATAGCGGCCCGTAGAGGCGCCCGCCAGGCGCGAGCGAGCGCGTTATCCACGCTCGGGCCGCGGCGGTCAGCGGTGGATCACGAGGCGCGTCGACGGGTCCTTGCGCGTGACCTGGACCGCGTACCACCCCTCGGGCACGGGGGGATCGGTCCAGTGGAAGAGCCACTTCGCGTCGACCGGCGAGAGGTTCACGCACCCGCCGCTCTGCCCGTCACCCCAGTTGTTGTGCCAGTACGCCGCGTGCAGGAGATACTTGCTGAAGAAGTGCTGGCTCCACGGCACCTCCGCCTCGATCCAGTCGTCCGCGTTGACGTGGGGCGTGATGAGCGTCTTCGTCACCCACTTGCGGTTGATATGGTACTGGCCGAGCGGCGTCGTGGAGGGCGGCACGACCGGCTCGGGGCTCTCCGACCTCTCCGGCTCGTCGGCGCCGTTGCGCCCGGCCGAGATGAGCGTCGCGAAGACGGGCCGGTCGTCCTCGTACGCGATGAGCCAGCCGTCGAGCGCCGCGATCTCGATCCACGTGTTCCTCGGCCCCTCGGCCGGCGGAGCCGGCGCCTCGCCGCCGAGCTGGATCCGGCGTCCCCACGGGTTCCGCGACTTCCGCGGCTTGACGACCACCGCATCTCGCTCGAGCACCCAGCGCCCGTCGTCGCGGGTCTCGAGATAGGTCAGCTTGCCGGCCCGCTTCGAGCGGCCCGTCAGCCCGACGCGGTCGAGGCGCTCCCACACGGCGTCCGTCTTCTCGAGCTGGTTTTCGTCGGTGAGGCGGTACTTGGGGCGCGGCTTGCGGCGAAAGAACGCGAGGGGGAGCCGCACGTCGGGGCCGAGGTGGACGCCCTCGAAGGTGGCGGGCTCATACGGCTTCACCTTGTCCTTCGGCACGAACGTCAGATCGGACGCCCAGAGCCACGTCGCCCCCCCGGCCTCGACCTCCTTCGTCCATGCGACCGACGACCGCGGGCGGACCTGGATGTGCCGCAGATCGTGGATCCCCGCGGGCCACGCCGGCGCGTCGATGCCCTCGACGTTCAAGAGGCGCTTGAGCCCGAGCGACTCGCCGTAGAGGTACGGCAAGGGCTGATCGACCCGCGGGGCGTGGGCGAGCAGCGTCTTCAGCATGGGATCGGCCGCGTCCAGGGTGGCGCGCTCGCCGTCGACGCAGACGTACCCGCGCGGCTCCACGGCGTAGAACGCCGGGCAATCGCCGGCGCCGCGCGAGGGCTCGGGGCTCTTCAGGCGGACCGAGCCGCCGATCGAGAGAAAGCCGATCCACTGGGCCTTCGGCCTCGGCGCAGACCGGATCCACACCTGGCGGCTCTTGGCGTACACGCGGGAGGGACCCGCCGGCGCCGCCTCCTCCGCCGCGGCGGGCGGGGCCCCGGCGGCCGGAGCCTCCGGCGGCACGAGAGCGACGGCCGGCGCGACGGCGCCCGGGGGGCCTGCAGGGCGCCCGATGGCGGGCTCTGCGACCGCGACGCCCGCGCTCCCGGCCGGGTCGGCGCCCGAGCCGGCGTCGTGCCGCGACGGCGTGCACCCGAGGCAGAGCACGCCGAGGGCAGCGAACCACGAGCGGCCGGACATAGGCACGGCACCCTAGCACGCCGAGCCTGCCCGGCAGAATGATCTGCCAGTCAGAGCCTCCGGCGGAAAAGGCCGTTCGCGCCGAGGAGCGCGTGGGCGCCGGCGTAGACCCAGCGCTGCTCGTAGTCGACGGCGAGCGACTCGACCTGTGCGCCGAAGAAGCCGAGCGAGCGCCAGCTCCTCCCGCCGTCGGTGCTGTGCAGCACGCCCTCTCCCGAGCAGCCGATCACGAGCTCTTCCTCCCGCTCCGGGTTCACGTTCACGGCCGAGCCCGTCGTGCACGGCGCCGCCTCGACCTGCGTGTGCTCGCCGTCGACGGTCACGAACCATGCGTCGCTCATCGGTCCGCCGTGCACAAGGATGTACGCTCGCGTCGGTCCGAGCGCCGCGCGCGCGGCGAAATCGGGGACACCGCGACGGTCGAGCTCGCGCCAGCGCTCGCCGCCGTCCTCCGAGAGCAGCCACCGCGAGCCCACGACGAGGCGGCGGTCGCGGAAGGCGGCCAGCGTCGAGCAGCGCGCGATCTCCGGCGATGCGGTCCAGCCGTCGCTGTCGCGGGGGCTCCGGTAGAGCCCGTCGGGGTAGGCCGCGAGCACCTGCCGTTCGTCGACGGCGAGGCCCCGGAGGAAGCCCTGCTTCGGCAAGGCGACCTGGTACCAGCCTCGCCTGGCCTCGTCGAAGAACGTGAGCGCGTCCCCGTCGCTCGGCGCCATCCAGATGCGCCCGCCGGCCGCGTCCTCGACCAGGCTCGTCCCTGGATGGCCGGGCAGGTGCAGGCTGTCCCAGGAGCGGCCGCCGTCGCGGCTCGCGTGGCTGCTCTTCTCCTCGCCTTGGGTCGTGGCGAAGAGCGCCCCCCGGCTCGTCAAGAGCACGAGGGGCGAGTCCCACGTGGGCCCCGAGCCCAGGGGTTCCCAGCCGGTGTCCGCCCGCGCGATCCCCAGCGCCGCGCGCGCCGCGCTGCTCGCGTTGACCCCCGCGAACCCGAGCACCAGGGGCCAGGCGACCCAGGGCGGGAGCGGCGAGCCCTTCGGCCAGAGCGCGAGCAGGCTCCCGCCGAGCATCAGCGCCCCGAGGAGGAGCGCGACGGCCAGCTCGCCTGTGTGCGCCGTCCGCGCCGCGAGGCCCGTTCCCAGGAGCAGCGCCGCCGCTCCGAGCAGGAGCGACAGCCCGCCGTGCACCTGATGGACCCGGACATCGAAGTCCCGCACGGCGCGCTCCGCCGCCTCCGGGCCGAGCGCGGCCCGGCTCAGCGCTATGAGCAGGCCGCCGCCGAGCACCAGGGCGAGGCCCGCCGGCGCCTGGGCCCACCGCGCCTGCCCGAGCAGCTCTCCCACATCCGGATCGAGGGCGAAGCCGAACCAGCCGAGCGCGGCGTTCGCGATGAAAAGGACGCCAGCGACGACGAGGACGATGCCGGCGGCGAGGGTGAGCCGAGCCAGGGAGCGCAAGCGCAACCGCTCGTACGCCGGGCGGGATACGGCCGCAACGGCCGGCGCGTGCATGGGTCCGGTCGCCGGGATCTCGGTCGCCGGGAATTTCGATCGCGCGGGTGTCACGCTCGCCCCCGCTCGCGCCTAGAGCCGAGGAAGGCCGGTGAGGACAGCCGGCCGGAGAAGAAAAGGAGAGCTCCCATGCGTCGTTGGCTCAAGGTGACCCTGTTCGCGGCCGTCCTCGCAATCCCGTCGATGGCCTATGCTGGCACGCAGCTCGCCGGCGGCTGTCCGTGCGCGGATTGTCCGTGTCCGGACTGCCCCTGCGGCTGAGGACCCAGCCCGTTGGAACTGCGCGCGCGATCGCTGCTCAACGCGTCGATGAGACGCCTCGCCGACGGCGATCGCGCGGCGTTCGACCCTGTCTATGCCGCCCTCTGGCCAGCGATCGGCGCGTTCTGCCGCCGCATGCTCGGGGGCGAAGCGGACGCGGAGGACGCGGCGCAGCAGGCGCTCCTCAAGGTGTTCGATCGCGCCAGCTCGTTCGACCCCGAAGCGGACGCGCTCACCTGGGCGCTCGCCATCGCGGCGTGGGAGTGCCGCACGGCGCGGCGGCGGCGGACCCGGTCGAGGGAGGCGCCGGACGAGCTCATCCCCTCGGTCGCGGCCGACATGCCCACGCCGGAGGACGCGGCGATCGCCCGGGATCTGGACGACGCGGCGCGCGAGGTGCTCGGCACGCTGGCCGAGGCGGATCGCGAGACGCTGAGGGCGACCCTGCTGGAGGGCGATCGCGATCCATCGGTATCGGGCGCGGCGTTCCGCAAGCGCCGCGAGCGCGCATTTGCCCGTCTCCGGGAGGCGTGGAGGAGGATCTATGGAACCTGAGGCGCTCGCCGGCCTGAAGGAGAGGGCCTATCGTGCGTACGAGCGCGGGAGGGCGCGACAGGCCGCCTGGGCGGCGTCCCCGACGATCGCCGTGGCGCTCGTCGCCTCGCTGATGAGCGACCGTCCGCTCACCACCGCGATCATCGGCGCGGCGCTCTACGTCGCCGCGGCGCTGCTGTCATGGCGGGGGCGGGAGCTCGGGCGGGGCGTGCTCCCGGGGGTCGCGGCGGGGCTCGTGCCCTTCGCGATGGCGCACGCGGCGCGTGTTTACGGCCACCTGTGCACGCCGGCGGGGTGCGCCTCCATCTGCGTCCCTGCCTGCCTTTTGGGCGGGGTCGCCGCCGGCGTGGTGCTCTCGCGCGCGCTGCGCCGGTCGAACCGGCTCGGGGCCTCCTGGGCCTCGGCGTGCGGCGTCGCCGCCCTGACGGGCGCGCTCGGCTGCGCCTGCGTCGGCTTCGGCGGCGTGCTCGCCCTCGCGGCGGGGCTGCTCACCGGCACCGTGCCGCTCGTGCTCCGGCCTGCGCGCGGCGGCGCGTGAGGTGGCATATCGCTCGCGTCGGCGAGCGCGACGTGCCGTATCGACGACCTCGTGGCCCGGGCTGGAGGGGTGTAGGCTGGGCGCCGTGGAGGATACGGCGCACGGCCCGGGAGCTGCTCGCAAGCGCCTCGCGCTGGCCCTCCTCATCGTCGCTGTCGTCCCCGTGGGCCTGATCGCCCGGTTCCACGGCGGTCCGATCTGGCTGCGCAACGGCGCCGGCGCGGTGCTCTACGAGGTCGTGTGGATCGCCGCGGCGCAGCTCGTGTGGATCTCCGCCCGCACGCACCGGCTGGCGCTCGCGGTCCTCGCCGCGACGTGCGCGATCGAGCTGCTCCAGCTGAGCGACCTGCCCTGGCTGTGGGCCGCGCGCAGCACCACCCCGGGGCGGCTCCTGCTCGGCGCGAACGGCGGATTCGATCCTGCCGACTTCGCGCTGTACGGCATCGGCTGTGTCCTCGGTCATGCGCTCTGCCGGCCGCTCCGGGCCTCCCGATGACGCAGCGCCGCGACGGCGCGGCGGTTGCGCTGCGCGCCCGGAGAGATCAGGCTGGCGCTCGCGACATCCAGGGACAAGGAGGCGACGTCCGCGTGGCCCCGACGGCGAGGCTTACGTCCGCCTGGACGCCGCGGAGCGCGATCTGTCGGTCGAGGTGCAGAGCGTGAAGCACGGCAGCCGCGTTCACCTCGACATCGAGACGGACGACGTCGAAGCCGAGGTGCGCCGCCTCGAGCGGCTCGGCGCCAAGCGGGTCATTCGCCGGGGATGATCGCGCTCCAGCCGGAGCGGCTCGGCCACGTCCTCTGGGCGGCGACACACGGGCTCATCGGACTACACCGGGCGGGGAAGCTGAGGCACGGGGTTGCGTTCGAGCAGCTCATGCAGGATCTGGGCGACACGTCGGTCTTCGGCTTCGTGCCTCGAAGCGGGATGTCCCGCCGTGCCACGCGCCGCGTGCGCCATCGCGAAGGGCACGAGCCCCGCCGCGTTCCTCCCGACCCCCGGCCGCGCGTCCCTCAGGGCCCCTCGGCCGCCTGGCCTCCCTCGGCCGCGCTCTTCGCCTCTTCCTCGGCGATCTTCGCGCGCACCTCGTTCATGTCGAGCGAGCGCACCTTCTCGATCACCTGATCCAGCGCCGACGCGGGCAAGGAGCCCGCCTCCGCGAACAGGAGGACCTTCTCGCGGAAGATGAACAGCGTCGGGATCGACCGGATGTTGAAGGCCTGGGCCAGGTCCTGCTGGTCGTCGGTGTTGATCTTCCCGAACACGATGTCTGCGTGCTTCTCGGAAGCCTTCTCGAAGACGGGCCCGAAGACCCGGCAGGGGCCGCACCAGGGCGCCCACCAGTCGACAAGGACGATATCGTTCGACTCGACCGTCTGCTCGAAATTCTCGGCGCTGAGCTCTCGGGTACTCATCCGCGGAGCATAGCCCCGAAACCCACCGATGTCGCCGAGCGAGCGGCCGAGCGCCCCGCGCCGCGCCCGCGCCTCCGCCGCCGCGCGCAGGCCGGAGCGCGAGCGCGCCGACTCTGCCCGATGTCGTCTCCCGCTGACTCCGCTGCTCCCGCCGCGCTCAGGGCGCGTTGCAGACGATGATCTGCTCGATCGCCTCGACGAGGAGGTGCTCGACGCGGTCGGGCCCGATGTCCGCGGCGCGGGCGAACCGCTCCAGATCGAACGGCGTGGGGTTGACCTCGAGGTAGGCGAGGATCTGGAGCGGGTAGCCGGTCCAGCGGATGACGCAGAAGCCGACAACGTTGCGGCTCGCCCTGGCGTCGCGCAGACCGAGGGCGAGCTCGATGCTCGGCGTGTCGTGTCCCTCGTCGATCACGATGCGCGGCGCGTGGCCCGCCCTCCGGAGCTCGGCGGCGAGCTCCTCCATCGGGGGGCGCAGCAAGCGCTCGCGTAAGTCGTCGAATTCACGTAGGAAATCGACCTCCGCCGGCGCGCGCGCCGCCTCGATGCGCCGCGCGTAGCGGGCCGTGAGGCGCTCGATGCGGAGCCGGTTGTGCTCTTTCATGGGCAGGCTACGGGGCGAGGAGCAGCACCTTGACCTGGCTCGGGACGAGGCTGACGCCGGGCGCATTGACGGAGTTCTGCATCGTGACGCTCGTCATCCGCGTGGCGGGCGCGCCGCCCACGAGCACCGTGAACGCCGCCGTGACGTGCCGCGAGGGGCCCATCACGGTGTGCGAGACGACGCCCGTCTCCAGGCCGGCGTTGTCGCCGTTCGTCAGCGGCACCTGCGTCATCATGTTGTGCGCCGGCGTGCACATGAACAGCACGTTGTAGACCGCCGGCACCCCCATCGGCTGCGCCGCCAGGTTGGGGTAGGGCACCGGCAGGTGCGCCGGCGGCGTCAAGCACACGTCCGGCCCGCCCAGGGCCATGCCTCCCATCTGCGTGTTCGCGAACATCGGTGCCTCCTGTCAGCCGAGGTGGATCTGCCCACCGTCGATCTTTGTCAGCTCGCCGCTCGAGACGAGCGTCGCCTGCGCCTTGATGTTGATCGCGGCCTTCGCGGTGACCTCGTAATACTGAGTCCGCACCTGCTCCGACTCGGCGATGAACCGGTAGGCCCGGTCGAGCCGCTGCACCCAGCGGTCCGCGATCGACTCGACCGACCGCGCGACCGTCTTCACGCGGTCCACCTGCGCGACGAGCCGCTCGCCCACATACGTCATCGCCCCGACGGCGAGCGAGCCCTCGCCCGCGGCGACGCGCACCTTGCCCGCGGCCACCGAGGCCTCGGCCGGCGTGACGAGGCGCACGCCCTCGCCCGCGGCGATCGTGACGCGCCCGCCCGGGGCGCTCACCTCCAGGTCCCCCTCGGCCACGAGGCGCGTCGGCGCGTCGCCCTCGCGATCGAGCACCGCGAGCACGTGGCACCCCGCGTCGTGCAGCGCGACGAGCACCCGGTCGCCGAGCGCCGGCTCGACAAGGCAGCTCACCGCGCGCTTCGCCGCGTAGTCGCCCGACCCGACGCGCACCTGGAACGACCGGTCCACCGCCCCGAGGACCGTACCGACCTCCTGGATCGCGAAGGTCTCCACCCGATGTCTGGCCAGATTGTCTCGCATGGTCTCGTTCTCCTGCTGTCGGGAGGGGCATCCCCTCAGGGCGTCCATCGCTCGGCTTCGAGCAGCTCCGGATCGTCGCCGAGCGCGGCGGACCGGCTCGTGAAGGTCGCGCTCGCGTCGCGCGTCTGGTGGAAGCGGGCGCGGAAGAGCTTCGCATGCGAAAAATCCGCCTTCTCGACGCTCGCGTGCGAGAAGTCGGCGTAGGTCAGGTCGGCGTCGCGGAAGGTCGCCAGCGGGCAGGCCGCCCGCTGGAAGATGGCCTGGTAGAGGTCGGCGCCGGCGAGGTTCGCCGCCTCGAGGTCGGCCTCCGCGAAGATCGCCTGCCGCGCCTTGAGGCCGGCCGCGGAGACGCCCGCGAGCCGCGCGCCGAAGAAGAGGCCGCGCTCGGCGTCCGCGCCGTCGAGCTTCGCCGCGGTGAGGTCCGCGCCCTTGAAGCTCGCCTGGACGAGCCGGGCGCCTCGCAGGTCGCACCCGGCGAGGTCGGCGTCGGTGAGCTGCGCCAGGGTCAGGTCCATGCCCGAAAGATCCTGCCCGCGGAGGCGGGCGCCGACCAGCACCGTGAGGTGCATCGTCGCGCCGCGCAGGCTCGCGGTCGACAGGTCCGCCTTGATGAAGCAGGCCTGCTTGAGCTTCGCCCCGTCGAGCGCGAGGCGCGCTGCCTCGGTCTCCACGAGCGAGAACCGGTCCAGGTTGGCCTCGCGGAAGCTCGCCTCGTCGGCGCGCCCCTTGATCATGCTCCCGATCGTGAGGTTCACGCGGTCGAAGCTGGCCCGCGACACGTCGCACTCGGCGAAGCTCGCGGAGACGAGGTCGCTCTCGTCGAGGCGCGCGTGGAGGAGCGCGCACCCGCTCCACACGGCGTGGCGGGCCCGCGCGCCGGACAGGTCGGCGCTCGAGAGGTCGCACCCGTTGAACATCGACTCGCTGACCTTCGCGCTCTTCAGCCTGGCGCCGCGGAACGTCGTCTTCTCGAACACGACGCCCGACAGGTCGAGCCCCGACAGGTCGAGCCCCGACAGGTCCTCCCCGGCGATGACCTCGCCCTCGGCCACCTTCGCGATCAGCTCGTCGCGGGTCACTTGCTCTGCCCCGTGAACACGACGTTCTTGATGTGCGCGTCGGAGAAGGTGGTCCGCTGGTCGCCCTTCGCGTCGAGCAGGTTGGCGCGGAAGAGGTTCGTGTTCTCGAAGCGGGCGCCGGGCACCTTCGCCTTCTGCAGCATGGCGTCCATGAGGTTCGCGCCCGTCAGATCCGCCTCGGTCAGGTCCGTCCGCATGAACCGCGCGCCCTTGCCCGAGAGCTGCGCGAGGCGCGCCTTCCGGAGGTTCGCCTCGCTGAAATCCGCGTTGTCCGCCGTGGCGCCCTCGAAGATCGCGCCCTCCAGGTCGACCCCGCGGAGGTTCGCCCGCGCGAGCTCGGCGCCGGTGAAGTCCGCGCCCGGCAGCGCGGAGGCGGAGACAACGCGCAGGGCCGTGGCCCTCGCCTTGCGGAACGAGGCCTCCTTGCCCTTGAACTCGACGAAGGCCGCGTCCTCGAGCTCGGCCTCGCCGAAATCCGCGCCCGCCCCCGTGCACTGGAAGAACGTCGCCTTGCGCAGGCTCGCGCCGGCGAAGCGCGCGCCCGTGAGATCGAGCTGGAAGAAGAGGACGTCGTCCGCCTGCGCGCCGCTGAAGTCCGCGCCTCGCACCCGGGCCTCCAGGAAGTCGGCCTCGGCGAGGTTGGCCCCCGAGAACCGCGCCTCCTCGAGCCACGCCTTGTGGAGCACCGCCTTGCGGAGGTCGACCCCGTCGAAGCTCGCGCGCGAGGCGCGCGCCTCGCCGAGGTTCGCCCCGCGCAGCGTGGCCTTCCCGAGCCGCGCGCCCTCGAGCTTCGCGCGCGTGAGCACCGCGCCCGTCAGATCGGCCCCGCCGAGGTCGCACGCCGACAGATCCGCGCCCTCGAGGAGCGCCTCGCGCAGATCGGCGCCCGCGAGGCTGAGCTCGTGGAGGTCGGCGCCCGTCAGGTCGCGCCGGGCGAGCGACTCGCCGGCGGCGAGCGCCCGCTCCACCTCGGCGCGCAGGTCGGATTTCTTCCCCTCGGGCGCCGGCTCGGCCGGCGGATAGAAGTGAGCGAAGGCGCGGTACGCGAGGAGGACGTTCTCCTCGGCGCTCCGGAGGCTCGCCGCGAACGCCGGGTCCGCGAGCTTCGCCTCGATGTCGTCCATCGGGGCGCCCGCCTTGCGTCCCACCTCCGCGAGCTCGCGCAGGCGGGCCAGCTCCTCGTCGGCGCTGAACTTCGGCGGGCCGCCCCCGTCGCTCTTGCTCTTCGCGACCACCGCGTCGAAGTCGAGCCCCTGCTCGGCGCACAGCTTCCGCACCTCCTCCTCGGTGGCCCTGCGCTGCTCCTCGGCGTCGCTCTGGAGCTCCGCGGCTTCCAGGTCCATCCGGGCGGCGTAGTCCGCGAGCTCGTCGGGCCTCGGCTCCTCCGGGCGCTTGATCTCCCGCGGGAGCTTCTCGTCCGGGTTCATCCCGAGCACGAGCAGGGTGAGCCGCGCCTGATCGAGCTCGCGCTGCGCCCGCGAGATCGACCGCTCCTCCATCGCCCCCTCGCGCCGGATGAGCTCGTCCATGTCGCTGATGACCTCGTCCGGGAACGACGGGGCGTCGGGCTCGGGCTCCGGAAGCAGCTCCTTCTCGCGCAGCGCGTGGAGGTGCCCCTTGTCCTTGTCGAGCCGCCGCTCCAGCGCCGCGCGGTAATGCTCGACGGGCCTCGGCGCGTCGGCCCGCTCCAGGCCGGCGATCAGCACGCGCACGTCCTCGGCGTCGTCCTCGGCCACCGGCACGACGCCGCGGAAGATCGCGACGCCGCGCTCGAGGTCGGGGAAGAGGAGCACCGTCTCCAGGCGCGTCGCGATCTCCCGGAGGGGCTCCTCGCCGTCGGTCACCGTCTCGCCCGTCTCGCCCCGCTGCCGCACGAAGCACCGGGCGCGGAGCTTCGGAGCGTGGGTCTCGAGCAGCGGCCGCGCCGGGTGCAGGTTCTTCAGGCGGATGGCCTCCCCGCCCTCGAAGTAGTCGGGCAGCCGCTGGTCCTCCGGGGCCACCTGGAAGTACGCGGGGTCGAGATCCCGGGCGAACCCGGGAAAATCGTGCTGGAGCCACTCGCCGCCGTAGGTGCCGAGCTTGGCCGTCCGCGAGGCGAGCGTGGGGTCGAGCGCCCCGAAGCCCGCGGGGGGCGGCCTGTCGCCCGGCGACATGAGGAGGCGTCGCGGGTCCTCGAGGTGGGGCAGGGGATGCACCTGGGTCCCCTCCTCGTCGACCGGGGCGAGCCCCATCCCCCTCGGGTTCAGCGGGTACTCCGCGCCGCCGAAGGCGTATTCCCAGGCGAGCGGCATCTCGGTGATCGGCTCGGGCTCGGTCGGCGCGCCGAGGTGCCACCGCCGCTTGCCGACGACCGCGATGGACTTGTCGACGAGGGGCCTGTCGGCCGGGCCGACCTCCAGGCCCGCGGCGAACGCCGGCCGGGGCTCCCCGCCGGGCGAGAACGCCTTGCCGAAGACGAGGACCTCGCCCCGCGGCTTGGGCATCCCCTCGTCGAGGAGGCCGTCCTTGCCGAGCGCGGGCATCACCCGCTGCCACATCGACACCTCGGGCAGCGGGACCTCCGGCGCGTCGAGCGGGAAGAACACGAGGAGCCCGATGCTCAGGTGATGGTTGCGCCGGACCGTGAGCACGCGCTGAAGGACGGAGAGGCGGAGGGGCTTGATGACACGCATGGGGCTCGGAGGATCGGTGTTCGCGGGTGGCGCCTCGCTCCCGCCCTTTCGCGGTCGAGGCCGATGTCTCGCTGGCTTGGCGACGGCGCGCCTCGTCGCTAGCTGACCACGAAGATGCCGTGCTTCCTGATCTCGGCCGCGACGCTCTGCAGGGTGAAGCTCCCGTTCTTGAGCTCGACGGTCTTCGTCGTGAACTTCGGGCCCTGGATGGTCAGCTCGGGACCGTTCTTCACGGAGACCGACGCGCCGAGCTTGAACTCCACGGAGTTGGTGAGGTTGAACGACAGCTTCTGGCCAGCGGTGACTTCCATGTTCCTGCTCAGCGAGAACGACTGCTTGCTCCCCACCGTGAACTCCTGCGCGCTCGTCGCCTTGAGCTCCGTCGTCTGCGCCAGCTTGATGTCGAGCGACTTGGAGACGTTGACCGACGTGAACCCGCCCGCCTTCAGGTCGAACGCCTGGCCGACCGTGACCGAGACGGCGCGGCTCAGCTTCAGATCGGTCGACGCGGCGGCCGCGACCGACAGGAACGCGCCCAGCTTGATGTCTCTCCCCGCCCCGATGGTCATCGACGAGTTGAAGCCGTGCACCTCGGAGGTCGCGCTGCCCTTCGTGATGAGGACATAGTTGCCCTCCCGCTCCTTTGTGTCGTTGCCTGTGGTCTTTTCGTTCCTGTTCCCCTTCGTCTCGATGTTGAGGTCCGACTGCGAGAAGATGTTCACGTCGGCGGCCAGGGACTTGATGTGGACATTGCCCGACTCGGAGGTGATCGTCACATCGCCCTTGGCCGTCTCGGTGAGGGTGCCGGCGACGGCCTGCGTCGTGATGTCGCCCGCGGTGGCGGTCGTCGCGATGTCGCCAGAGGCGGCGGTCGTCGTGATGTGGTCCTCCACGGTGCTCGTCCAGCTGGCGCCGACCTGGAAGTCCATGTTCACCCCGCTGTCGAGCAGGATGTTGCCGTCCGTCTTGCCGATGAGCTCGTGCCCCTTGTTGGGCGACCCCATGCGCATGTACGTGTTCGAGTACGGCGTCGAGAGCGTGATGCGCTGTGACCCGGCCTGGTCCTCCAGCTCCAGGCGGTTCCTGCCGCCGGTCTGGATGACGTTCTTCGTGTGGTTGCCGCTCGTCACCGGGCTCGGCGTGAGCACGTTGGGCACCACGCCGGCGATCACGGGCCGGTCCGGGTCGCCGCCGAGGAAGCTCAGCACGACCTCGGTCCCCCGGCGCAGCGGGAAGTGGAACCCTTCGACGCCGCCGCCGTGCGGCTGCATCATGCGCACGAACGTGGAGCCGCTGCCGTCGCGCGGGCTCGCCTCGTCGAACTTGAGCTTGACCAGGTAGCGCCCGTGCTCGTCGATCTGCGCGTACTCGCTCGACGCCGAGCCGTCGACGGTGCCGTTCTCGTAACCGTAGATGCGCGGCCACGCCGTCCGCGACTCCGCCCTGAACTGCGTCGCCGCCGGGATGGCCGAGACCTCGACGAAATAGACCTCTTCGTGGGTGAGCCCGGCGAGCTCCTCGAAGTCGCCGTGCCCGGCGGACTGGTTGCCGTGGTGGCGCAGCTCGACGGCGAGGTACTTCGCGTTGAACCGCGCGCGCGGGTGGTCCTCGAGCTCGAACGTGGTCCCCGAGCGCAGGTGGAGCCGCGCGCCGGTGGCCTGATAGACCGCCTCCCGGGCGAGGTATTCCTCCGCGCGCAGCTGGGCCAGCCGCTTGCCGGCGTCGGCGCTGAAGAAGCGCTCGCCATGGAGGCTGATCTCCCCGGTGCCGTACGGGGACACCGGCGCCGCGCCCGCGAGGGGGAAGTGCGGCCGGACATAGTCGTAGTCCCTGAGCTTCACCCGCGACGGCAGCGCCCCGTGCTGGCAGGAGAAGGTGCGGAACGAGGCCGAGGCGCTCCGGTCCTCGCCGGTCTGGGGGTGGTAGCGGACCGGCGTGTGGAGCGGCTCGGCGGGGTAGCTCCTGTCGTCGCAGAGGATGAGCTTCTCGCCGTCCTCGGTGTGCTCGAAGTAGTAATAGATGCCTTCCCGCTCCATCCAGCGCGAGATGAAGTCGAAGTCGCTCTCGCGGTACTGGCCGATGTGCTCCTCGGTCTCGTAGCTGCCGAGGTTGAGCTCGACATCGCCGCCCGTGATGCCGTTCTCCTCGAGCACGAGCTTGATCACGTCGGGGACGCTCTTCTTCGTGAAGATGCGGCTGTGCTTCGACAGCGTGAGCCCCCAGAGCCGCGGCACGAGGACCGCCCGCAGCAGGGCGCGTCCGCCGAACTCGTGCACGAGGTCGACGCCGGCGAGCACGCCGGTGAACACGTAGGGCGGATTGGTATCCTCCAGGCGGTCGATCGAGAGCCGCGCCTTGGCCCCGACCATCTCGGCGAAGTCCGTGTCGTCCTCGCCCTCGCTCGGGATGGAGAGGAAGATCTCGAACCTGTACGGGCGCGAGATCGCCTCCACGCCGCGGAAGCCGACGACGCGCGCCGGGCCCTGCAGGATGCTCGAGGAGAACGTGATGAGGTCGCTCATGGTCGTGTCTCTTCCAGGGTGCGAGGAGGCGAATGCTCCGCCTTCGTTCCCGAGGGCGCTCGTTTCATGGAGCTAGACGTAAAAGATTCAGCGAGTCAACCATGTGAAGAAACATCAATGTCCTCTCCCGCCGGTGGTATCTCGACGATGGCGCGCAGGACGGCGCCGCTCGACTTCGCGTTGGCGAGCTTGACTCCATAGACGTTGGCGCCCGCGAGGTCCGCTTCGCGCAGATCGGCGCCATCGACGTTGGCGCACGCGAGGCTCGCTTCCTTGAGCTTCGCCGCGCGCAGGATGGCGCCAGCGAGGTTGGCGTTCGCGAAGCTCGATCGCGAGAGGTCGGCCTTGCTTCCGTTGGCGTCGGCGAGGCTCGCCCGGTCGAAGACGGCGTCGGTGAGGCGGGCCTGCCGCAGGTCGGCGCCGTCCAGCGACGCGCCCTCGAAGCGCGTGTGCGCGCCTCTGGCCGAGGTGAGGTCGGCGCTCGTGAGGATCGCCGAGGAGAGCTGCGTGCGGTCCAGCGTGGCGCGGGAGAGGTCGGCGCGCGTCAGGTCGGCCGCCGTGAGGCGCGCGTCGGTCAGGTCGGCGCCGCTCAGGTTGGCCCTGGCGAGGCGCGCGGAGGTGAAGTTGCACCGGGCGAGCGTCGCGCCGGCGAGGTTGAGGCGCTCGAGGGAGGCGCCGCTCCAGTCGATGCCGTCGAGCTCGGCGCCGGCGAGCTCGAGGTCGTCGAGCGGCTGGCCGCTCTTCAGGCGGGCGAGCACCGCCGCGCGCATGCCGCGCGCCTCCGGCTCGGGCGGGGGTGCCTCGGGCGGGGGTGGCTCGGCGGGCGAGGCGTCGGCGGGGGCGGCGTCGGCGGCGTCGGCGTCGGCGGGGGCGGCGTCGGCGGGGGCGGCGTCGGCGGGAGCCGCTTCGACGGGCGGGGCGGCGCTCGCGGGCGCGGGCTGGTCGATGACGGGGTGCGTCTGGTCGAGCCCGGCGAGCGGCGGCTGCACCCGGGGCGGCGGCTCGGGCGACGCGGCGTCGGGGCCCGGATGGGCGAAGGGCATCGCGAACGGCACGGAGCCGGGGGCAGGCTCGGGGCGCGGCGGCGGCTCGGGCGCGGGCACGAAGGGCAGGGGCGGGGGAGATTGCAGCGGCGTCACCTGCTGCGTGACGGCGCTCCAGTGCGGCTCCTGGCGCTGCGAAAAGGGCAGGGGCGCGGGAGATTGCAGCGGCGTCACCTGCTGCGTGACGGCGCTCCAGTGCGGCTCCTGGCGCTGCGAGAAGGGCAACGGGGGCAGCGAATGCAGCTTCGTCACCTGCTGCGTGACGGCGCTCCAGTGCCCCGCCGGGAGCTCCGCCCCCCGGGTGGCAAGCGCGCTCCCCAGCTCCGTGATCGCGATGGGCGCGAGCGGCGGGGCGATGCCCGCCGCCGTCGAGGGCCACGGCAGGGGCCGCCCGGGCATCTCGACGCCCGCGACCACCCGCATCCGGGCCGGCAGGTCGTCCGGCAGGAGCGCGACGTTCCCCCGCCAGACGAGCGAGCAGAGCAGGTGATCCGCATCGATCGTCAGCGTGTCGGCGACGAGCTCGATCGGATGCCCCGGGTCGTCGCCTCCCGGCCCGGTCCGATGGAGCCGCGCGAGCCCGCGCGCCGACGGCAGCCTGGACCGGATCCACGGCATGTGCGGGTGCAGCCCCTGAAGAAAAATCCACTCGTCGCCGCGGAGGAGCTCGATCTGCTGGTCCGCGGGGGCGGCGTGGAAATAGCGAAAATCGAAGCTGCCATCGAGATCCGGCGCCAGGAGGTCGGGCGCCTGATCCCGCGCGAGGAGGCCGCTCCTCGGAGCCCAGTGCCTCGCGATGGGCCCGACGCCCGCGGGCCTCACCGGATGGGCCGGATCCACGACGCTCGGCAGCGCCGTCCCGGAGCCCACGCCGACCGGGTTGGCGTCGATGTGCGGGCCGCCGAACGCGCGCTCGTACTCGAGCGGCATGAAGCTGAAGGGACGCGGGCTCGGCGCCTCTCGCGTGGATTCGCCGTAGACGTGGAGCACCTTGTTGAAGACCCAGCGATCCTCGCGGAAGAGCGCGACCCGCACCGCGAGCGCCGTCGCGGTCGTCCCCGCGGGGGCGGCCGCGTGTCCGCGCACGAGGACCCCTGCGCCCGGCAGGTAGGGCGCTGTCTCACACGCCTCCTCCAGGCTGCCGCGCCCCTCGCGGAGCTTGTCGGAGCGGACCAGCGGCGCCGGGGCGGCGAGCTCGGCGTTCCGGTCGTGGACGAGGGCAAACGTGGCCTTGACGATGACCGTGAGCCGCTCTGCGCCCTGCATGCGCCACAGCACGGCCCCGCAGGAGGCCGGCGTCAGGGCGACGATCGGGAGAGGCCAGGGCGATTGCACAGCGTGATCTCGGCTGGCCCGCGCGCCTTCGTGCAGCGGAGGGCTCTCAGACAGCCGACGATACTCGGCGAGTCTCTCGGACGCAAGCGCGGGAGACGCAAGCGCAGGAGTTGACGCTGAGGATCACTCGTGTCGAGCCTTCTCACAGGACCATGTCGCTGTGAAGATCGGCTGAGCCGAAGAATCTATGGTGCATGTAGGGAAAGGCCATGACGGCTCGCCCGTGTGCCGCGGCGAGGCACGTTCGGCACTCAGGCTGTGCTGGGTCGGTAGCTGTGTCGTCTGGCTGAAATGTTCGCCCCTTGCAGGAGTCGAGAAACCAATGCAAGGACGCCGAACCGCCAGGACGCAAGAAAGAATAAGGCTGCTCCGTGCGATCTGTCGGCGCCCGCTCCGGCAAGAAGCATGGCGGCCCTCGCCGCCGTCGTGTCCCGCGCTGAGCCATCGTCGGAACGACAAAGCGTCGTGTGCGCCCGCTCGCCAAAGAGCGCCCCCGGGGATCACTCCTGATCTGCTTTTGGTGGCTGCCCTCCGTGGTGGGCGGGCTCACGCAACCCAAGGTTACCAGCGCGGGTCGCCGGAGCTCGTGACGAGCTCGGCGCCCAGAGAGAGGAGCCCAGGGATGAGCATGGACAGCAAGGAGTCCTCGCAGGCCGTCATCGCGACGCACGGTGGCGGTCCGGTGAACCTCGAACTTGTCGCGCAGAGCCTCCGCGAGGAGCAGATAGCGAGCATACGGCAAGAGGCGGTAAGATCGGCCATCCTCTCGGTGACCGAACTGCGCCAGGGCCGGAGGCGCTGCGATTCGCTCGCCTTCAGCGAGTGGGTAGAATTCTCGTCTGCGCCGGGGCCCCGCGGATAGCCGGAGAGCGCGGCGGCACGAGCGCAGCGAGCAGCCCCGTCATCTGCTGACCAGCTCGTGGAGGAGAAGCTACAGCCATGGCATCCATCATGAGGCTGCCCGTCGCGGGCGAGCCAGAGCACGCGGTGCCCATCTCGACCTATGTCGTCAAGCTCGTGAGCCGCTGCAATCTCAACTGTAGCTATTGCTACATGTACAACCTGGCGGATCAGACCTACAGGAGCCAGCCGGCGGTCATGCGTGACGAGGTCACGGCGGCGATGTGTCGGCGCATCGTCTCGCACGCAAGACGGCACGGCATCGCGGGCGTGCACATCATCGGGCACGGCGGAGAGCCCCTGCTCCTCGGCAGGCAGCGCTTCCGCGCGTGGGTCGAGCAGGTCAGGGGCACGCTCGATGAGGGCGGCGTGTCGTCGTGCTTCACCGTCCAGTCGAACGGCGTCTCGATCGACGATGCGTGGATCGAGCTCCTCGCCGAGCTCTCCGTGCGCGTGGGTCTCAGCATCGACGGTCCGAAGCGGTTTCATGATCGCCACCGCGTAGACCACCAGGGCCGTGGCTCGTTCGACGACGTGATGACGGCGATCCGGCGCCTCCAGGCCCACCCTCTCGGTCCCGGGATCTTCGCGAATGTGATCGCGGTCGTCAATACGGACATTCCGCCCCGGGAGATGTTCGAGCTGTGGCAGTTTCTCGACATCCCGGGCCTGGAGATCAACCTCCCCCACGCCAACCACGCGCATGCGCCGCCCTCGGGCGCGATGTCGTACGGCGACTGGATGATCGAGTTCTTCGATCTCTGGTTCGAGCAGAATCGGCCGGATCGCCACGTGCGGTACTTCGAGAACATCCTGCGTCTGCTCTTCGGGCACCCGAAGAGCACCGACAACATCGGCGGAAAGCCCGTGGGCGCCGTCATCATCGAGACCGACGGCGGCATCGAGCCGACCGACGCCTTCAAGTGCTGCGAGCACGGCATCACCAAGCTCGGTAGCAACGTCCTGCGCAACGAGATCGATGACGCGTACCGGTCCGCGATCCTGCGCAAGATGCTGGGCGGCGTATCCGAGCTCTGCGCGCAGTGCCGTGCCTGCGAGCTGCGCGACGTGTGCGGAGGCGGGTACATGCCGCACCGCTTCAGCCGCGAGCGGCGGTTCGACAACCCCTCCGTGTACTGCCCCGACCTGCTGAAGCTCATCCGTCACATCCGGATGCGCGTCCTCGCGTCGCTGCCACCCGATCTGGTCGCCGCGGCCGCCCGGCGTGCGACGGCCCGCGAGGCCGACAGCCGCGTTGACGAGCGGCGCGATCCCAAGATCGCGGAGCGGGAATGAGCTTCACCGCGGAGGACGCTCACCGGAGCGCTTCAATCGCCGTGAGGCGCCGGAGTCGGCTCGAACTCGGATCCGGGCGGGATCTTGTCCGAGGTGCGCAGGTACCACCACGGCGAGTGGTCGCCCCAGGAGACCGGCAGATGGATCCACCTGAGGTTCGGGATCTGGTCGATGATCAACGCCGTGACGCCGAGCACCATGTACATCACCAACCACGGGACCTGTTTCACTGTCTCCGTCCCCCGCATCCAGCGGCCGTTTTTCTCGATGTACTCCCGACCGAAATGTTCGAAACTACCCAAAGAGCATGGTGGCAGGCGCGGCACAATGTCCTTGCGGTAGATATGTCGGAAGAGCTTGCTCTCGAATTTCTTCCCGATCATGCGGGCGAACGTCCTGTTGCCGACCATCGGCTGCCCGAAGGTGTACACGCCGCGGAGCACATCCCGGAGTTGCTCGACGTTGCTGTCGGTGTAGATGCGCGCCGCGGTGAGGACGGCCAGCGCGCCGCCCAGGCTGTGGCCCGTGATGTAGAGCGCCTCCAGCGCACGCCGGGGCGTCACCTCGGGCCGGCTCCGCGCCGCGCGGCGAGGCCCGGCGGCTCGGCCCACCGGGGCTGGCGGATGACACGACTGGAGGGGGGTCGTCATGTCGTCGAAAATGCGGCAGATGGGTGTGCCTTCGAGCATCCCTTTCAGGAAGCGTCGGAGCTGCGGCCACAGGGCCCAGGTGGCGCGAGCGAAGCCGCCGTGTACGGATCCGGATCCTGCTCGTTCGAATGGAGTCATTCGGACGTTCGTGCTCATCAGCCATGTGATGAGGCTCACGGGTCGTGTCCCCCGGAAGCAAAGGATCGCCAGCCGCCCATCTCTACTCTGCGCGAGATACGCGTACGGGGACACGAAGAGCGCTTCATTCTCGAAAGTGAGCCGGATACACTCGCAATCGATGCCGTGGTTTTTCATCATCTCCTGAAACGACTCGATGTCCGAGTAAGCCCACGTCGATGCCCTGGCGAGTATACTCGTGACCTCCGGGTCGTAGCTCCCACCCTTCGCGCTCACCAGATGATCGAGCGTCCGGTGGTCGCCCCCACTTTTCGCGCTCTCCTCCCTCCCCATGCGGACGCTGGCATCATCTGAGATGGACACATCCTCGTCCGGATCAACATCATAGGGATCTTGCTCGATATCATCGAATCTCATGGTGGCCTCCTCCATGGATTGACGCCACACGACCCTGCGTCCGCGCGGGTCTGCCGCAGCCATCACGCGCCGGCGTCGCTGCGCTGACTCGCCTCGGCTCCCGTGCTGACATCGGAGCACCCATCGCGTCCACGGCGTTCGTAGGACCCTACCCGCGCCAGCGCAACCGGCGGGCGAGCTCATCGTGAAGTGCGAGGACCGGATACCGGCTCGGGGCACTCTGCAACCGCCCGCCTACTCCGGTACTCCGGCGCGGGCGCGCTCGCGATGCGCTACCAGAGCGAGTCGGGGCACAGCTCCGAGCGCGACGTCTGGCCGGTCCAGATCGCCTACTACGATGGCAAGCAGATCGTCGCGGCGTGGTGCTGCCTGCGCGCGTCGTTCCGGCACTTCCGCGCCGGGAACACACCGGAAATCGGCACCACCGTCGTCCCGACCGTCGCGCAGGTGACCGGGCGGCCGGCCCGCACGTTCGCGCAGTGGGCCCGGGAGCACGCGGCAGCGTTCGCGGCATAGGTGAAGACCTCACCCGGTCCAGCCCTCTCCGGGAGAGCGGCTGGACTTCCCGCAGGCCTGCCGTGAAGGCGGCCCTCGACCGCAGCGCTTACCCGATCGAGGCGCCGTCGCGCTCGTCGCGCTCGCCCAGCCACGCGCGGGCGAGCGCGCGCGTGCGGGCGTGATCGTGCACGTTCTCCAGGAATCCTGCCCGCCACGCGGGGTCCGCGATCCGCGCCGCCCGCTCCAGCAGCCGGCCGCGGGCGGTGGCGATCGCGGCGCGGGCCTCCCCGTGCGCGCCGCACGCCTCGAGGGCCTCCGCGCGCACCAGGTAGATCTGCGACTCGCCCTCCTCGAGGTGGCCCTGCGAGGCGATGATCGGGGCGGCGAGCTCCGCGGCCCGGTTCGCGGCTTCGAGCGCCTCGGCGGCGCGCCCCGCGGCGAGCAGCACCCCCGCGAGCGTGCCCAGAGCGCACGGGATGAGCGGCGGGACATCCGCCAGGAGCTCGCAGCCGCGGCGCGCCTCCGCCTCGGCGCGAGCGAGATCCCCCGCGAGGCGAACCACGTCCGCGAGGTAGACGTAGGTGCCCCCCTCCATGCGCCGGTCGCCCGAGGCCACGAACGACCGGAGCGCGTCGTCCAGCAGGGCGCGCGCCTCGTCGAGCTCGCCGAGGTAGCTGAGCGTTCGGCCGAGGTTCTCCTTGGCGAACGCCACCATGTACAGCAGGCCGAGCCGCTCCGCGTCGGCGATCGCTGCGCGGAGCAGGCGCGCGGCGTCGGCGTACGCGCCGAGCTCGTTGCAGAAGTGGCCAGCGTTGCCGCGCGCGCCGCAGGCGCCGCGCACGTCGCCCGCCGCCTCGAAGGTGCGGATCGACACCTCGCCGAGCTCCCGGGCGGTGCCGACGTCCCCGGCCAGGATCGCGCAATGCGTGCGCAGGCGCAGGACCGGCGCGCTCACGGTCGGGTCGTGCTCGAAGCGCGCGAAGGACGCGTCGATGCGCGACGACAGCGCCTCCGTCTCCTCGCTCTGGCCCTTCTTGTAGAGCAGGACCATGGCCGCCTGCGCCATGGCGATGAGCTCGGGCCCGGTCGTCGCCTCCGCCGACCACCGCGCGCACAGCGCCCTGGCGAGCGCGACGACGCCGTCCTCGCGCCCCACCAGGTGGGAGGCCCAGAGCGCCACGCACGCCGCGCGGCACCACGGCGCGCCCCCCTCGGGCAGCGCCGACATCGCCCTCGTCGCGTGCAGCTCGGCCGCCGCGCTCTCGCCCCGGTACTGGTACGCCTCCGCCTGGACCGTCTCGATCTCGCCGAGCGCCTCGCCGGCCGCGCCGCACGCGAGCGCGCGCTCGGCGCGCTCGATCGCCGCCGCGTAGTCGTTGCCGCCGAGCGCCTGCTCGGCCGCCCGGCGGTAGCAGCCGATCGCGCGCTCGAGCTCGCCGCCGCGCTCGAAGTGCGTGGCGAGGACCATGGCGTCGGTCTCGCCGGCCTCGGCCAGCCACGCGCCCGCGAGGCGGTGGCCGAGCCGCCGGTCCTCCTCGGTCAGCATCTCGTAGGCCGCGTCGCGCACGAGCGCGTGCCGGAAGGCGTACTCCACCTCGCCCTGGAACGTCGACTCGTGCACGCGCGTGATGAGCTCGCTCCGCGCGAGCTCCGCCAGGCACGCGTCGAGGTGCGCCTCGCTCGCCCCGGCCCCGAGCAGCGCGCCCGCCGCGCCGCGCCAGAACGCGCCCCCGAGCACGCTGCCCGCGCGCAGCACCCGCCGCGCGTCCGGCGCCTGCCCCTCCAGGCGCGACTGCATCATCGCCAGCACCGTCTCCGGGACGCCGCCGCCGTGGCCCTCCGCCGCGGCGCGCACGAGCTCCTCCAGGAAGAACGCGTTGCCCCCCGAGCGGTCGACTATCCGCGCGACGCCCTCGGCGTCGAGCCCCCCGAGCGCCTCGCCGACGAGCTTCTCGCACGTCCTCCGCGCGAGCGCCGTCAGCCGCAGATCCGTCAGCGCCCGCTTGCTCCACAGGTCCGGGAAGGCCTCGCGCACCTCGGGGCGCGCGAGCGCCAGCACCATCAGCCGCTCGCCCTCGAGGACCCGGAGCGCCGCGTCGATGTACTCGACCGTGGGCCGGTCGCCCCAGTGCAGGTCCTCCAGCACGAGCAGGAGCGGCCGCGCCCGGGACTCGGCGCGCGCGAGCTCCACCCACGCGGCCTGCATCTGGTCGCCCATGAGCTTCGCGTCCTGCCGCGCCGCCCGGAGCAGCACGCTCTCGTCCGCCGGGAAGGGCGTGCCCGCCATCTCGCCCAGGAACTCGGCGACCTGCCGCCGCAGCGGCTCGGCGACGTTCACCGCCACGCGCGCGGCGAGCTTCTGCCGCCGCGCGTCGAGCGGCTCGCCGTCGAGCAGCCGCGCGGCGCGGCGGACCACCTGGCCGAGCAGGCCGAACGGCGCGCCCACCCGCATCGGATCGCCGCGCGCGATCCAGAGCTCGAAGGGCTCGCCGCGCGCGCCGAGGCGCCGCACGAGCTCGTGGCGCAGGCGCGACTTGCCCACGCCGGCCTCCGCCGTGACCAGCACCGCGCGGGCCTCGGACTCGGCCACGCACTCGTCGAAGGTCGCCTGGAGGAGGAGCAGCTCGCGCTCCCGCCCCACGCACCGCGTCGGCTTGCCCAGCAGCATGCGCGCCTCGTCGGCGGGCTCGAGCTCGCCGACGAGCGCGAGCCCCGCGCCGTCGAGGGCCACCTCGAAGCGGTCGCCCAGGAGATCCGCGGTCATCCGGTCGAGGAGGACGGGGACCGCGTCGGCCGAGCTCGCCGCGAGCAGCGCGCTCGCGCGGTCGATGACCTGCCCCATCGGCTGCGTCTTCTCGAGCTCGTCCCAGCCGGTCGCGAGCGCCACGCGCGCGCGGGGCAGGAGGTCGCGGAGGGCGAGGGCGCAGCGCGCGGCGTTCACCGCGAGATCCGTCGGCGAGCCCGCGCCGGAGAGGACGGTCGCGAGGGAGCCGTCCCGGAGCAGCTCGAGCTGCGCGCCGTGCCGGGCGGCGACCTGCCGGAGCGCCTGCGACGTGTCGAAGAGCGTGCTGAGCAGCGGGGCGTCGCTGAGCGAGGCGGTGATCTCGCCGGAGTCGAAGCGCGCGGGGATCCGGCCGCCGGCCGCGTCGGACGCGAGGATCACGCTGACGAGGCGCCGCTCGCGGCGCGTCAGGCCGGCGGCCGACGTGGGCGCGCTCGAGGACGACTCGGCGACGCGCTCGGCGAGCGCGCGCAGCTCGTCGAGGACGGCCCGCGCGGCGGGGCGCTCCTCCGGCCGCTTGGCGAGCAGCCGCGTCACGAAGGCGTCGAGCTCCCGCGGGAGCCCGGGCACCAGCGCGCTCGGGCGCGGGGCCTCCTCGAAGACCACCCTGGCCAGCAGGGCGAGCGGGTGCGACGCGGCGAAGGGCGGCCGGCCGGTCAGGCAGGTGAACAGGACGCACCCGAGCGAGTAGATGTCGGCGCGGGCGTCGATCTCGCCTTCGCCGACCACCTGCTCGGGCGCCATGAACGACGGCGTGCCCACCGTCGCGCCGGTGCGCGTCAGCGAGGACGTCGCGTCCTCGAGGCGCGCGAGGCCGAAGTCGACGAGGGTCGCCCGCTCGATCTCGCCGCCCGGGAGGAAGAGGTTCTGGGGCTTGACGTCGCGGTGGACGACGCCCTGCGCGTGCGCGAACGCGAGCCCCTCGGCCACCCGCAAAAGGAGCCTGAGCGCGGCGATCGGCTCCATCCGGCCCCGGGAGAGCCGCGCCCCGAGGTCTTCCCCCTCGAGCCACTCCATCACGAGGTAGAGCTCGCCGTCCGGCGTCGTCCCGTGGGCGACGTACTGGACGATGCACGGGTGCGACAGGCCGGCCAGCGCGCGCGCCTCGCGGGCGAACCGGCTGCGCTTCTCGTCGGTCGGCTCCCTGAGGACCTTGATGGCCACCGGCGCGCCGCTCGCGTCGTCGCGTGCGCGATAAATGGTGCCGAGGCCGCCCTTCCCGGCCTGCCGCTCGATCGTGTAGCGCGCCCCCAAGCGCTCCCCCGGTGTCATCGGGGCTCGAGTATCTCATGGAATGAGGGCGTGTCCGCCAGCCGCAATCGGCGCCGGCGGCCCACGAGGCCACGCCTCGCCGGGGTCGCGACGAGGCCTGAACGATGGCCATCTCCCCGTCCATTTCAGCGAAGTCGTGTCGTCTCGCCGCTGCGTGCGCCTCGCGGGGAGTCGTGCAGCTCACGTCCTGGAGCCGAGCGGGCGCTGTGCTACAACGTAAGCAAATCCTGCCTTGAAGGAGCGTGCGCCATGATGAACGCGTGTGTTCAAGCTCTCGCCGATGCCATGGATCTTGGTTCGCTGCTGCAGGAGGTCCGGGATCGACATGGCGAGTTCGACGTCCTGGCGCACTGGACGCAAGGCGAGTTCCACCACGACGTGGTCATCCGGGTCGATCGCTTCGCGCCGCTGCCGGGCCCGGTGCTCGTCGTGAGCACGAACTGCAACGGTGGGGTCAAGGAGGTGCTGTGCTTCGGCGAGGTCCCGGACCGCTATGCCCTCTGGCATCATCGCTGCCCCGGGGTGCCGGAGTTCATCGGAGCGCTGCCGCCCATCGCCGCGCAGGCCCGGACGTCGCATTACTTCGACCCGTGCGAGCTGCTCGCGGCCGACGCGCGCAGCGAGCTGCGCCCCGAGTTCCGCGAGCGCGACGTGGGAGGCGGCTGGCGCGCGCGCTGCGGGCAGCCCGGCTCGACGCGCGAGCCCGGAGAGACGAGGGGATCGACGCCGGGGGAATCGTGCCCGTGATCCCCGACGCGTCGAGCGTCGCCGGCGGGTGACGCGGCTCAGCGGCGCTCTGCCGGCATGACGCGGCTCAGCGGCGCTCTGCGTCAGCGCCCGTCTCGTCCCGATCCGCGGCGCGGGCCGCGTGGAAGGCCGCGTCCAGCCGCGCCGCCTCGCGCGCCGCCTCGCCGGCCGGCAGGCCGCGCGCCCCCGCGGCCGCGACGATCGCCTTCCGGAACCGCGCTCCGGCCCGGCGGTACTCGAGCGTGACGAGCATCAAGCAGAAGGCGACGAGCAGCACGTCGCGGGCGTTCGGTGACGGTAGAGACCAGGCGAGCCAGCCGATGGCGATGGCGAGCAGCGCGCCGCAGAGACCCCAGGACTCCGAGCGCTCAGCGCCCTCGGCCGCCGCCGTGGCGGTCAGCGCGCCGGCGACGGAGGGTGGTGGCTCGGCATCCTTGTCGGAGGGCACTCGCCCCCTTGCGTCATGAACGACCGGCGCGTCGCCGCCGGTCATGGGGGGCGCCGAGGACACCACGACAGCGTTCCCTGCCGCACCGCGATGCATTGAGCTCATACGAACACCCTCCTCGCTTTGCCGTCCGGCCCTGCACAATGTCCGCGCTTGCACGCCGCGCGCCGTCGCGTAAATACGCGAGCACACGAGAGGATCTCACGGCTGAGGCCGCATCGCATGCGCCTTGGTCGCGCAGGGCACGCAATTGGTGCGCGCTCGTCGAGATCTCGGCCTGGACGAGGCGCACCGAGGGCGCCGCGGTGGGTGGATGTCGCTCGCTCCCTCTCCTCCGTGAGCGCGCGGCGCGGCCCGGGCTCCGCGGCGGGGAGCGCAGGCGATCAGGGATAGACGTAGGGCGCGTCCAGCCCGAGCGGGAGCCCGAGCTGCCAGTAGGCGAGGAGGAACAGGCTCCACGCGACGAGGAACGTCACGGAGTAAGGCAGCATCAGCGCCATGAGCGTGCCAATCCCGGTGCCCTTCACGTACTTCTGGCAGAACACCACCACCAGGGGGAAATACACCATGAGCGGCGTGATGATGTTCGTTGTCGAGTCGCCGACGCGATAGGCCGCCTGGGTGAGCTCCGGCGAGATGCCGAGCGACATGAGCATGGGCACGAAGATCGGCGCGAGCAGCGCCCATTTCGCCGACGCGGAGCCGATGAGGAGGTTCACCGTCCCGGTGAGGAGGATGATGCCCACGATGGTCACCGTGCTCGGGAGCGCCATGGCCTGCAGCGTCGCAGCGCCCTTGAGCGCCAGGAGCGCGCCGAGGTTCGACTTGTTGAACAGGTAGATGAACTGCGCGGCGAAGAAGGCCATGACCAGGTAATAGGCCATGGTGCCCATCGTCTTGCTCATCCCGCCGATCACGTCGCGGTGGCTCGTGAACGTGCCCGCCGTGTAGCCGTAGACGATCCCGGGGATCAGAAAGAACAGGAAGATGAGCGGCACGATCGCCGTCATGAGCGGCGCCGTGCTGCTCGTCAGTTGACCGCCCGGCGCGCGCAGGGGCGACGACGCGGGCGCGCTCGCGGCGACGAGCAGGGCGACGCACAGCGCCATCGCCGCGAGCCCCGCCCAGAGCGCGCGCGCCTCGCGCTGCGTGAGGTCCGCCACGCGCGGCTCCTGCTCCGGCGCGGCGTCGACGGGCGTGCGGGCGAGGCGCGGCTCGATCACACGGTCGGTGATGAACCAGCCGAGCCCGACGACCAGCAGGCAGGAGGCGCTGCAGAAGAACCAGTTGCAGAGCGGGTTGACGGTGCGCTTCGGATCGAGGATGCCGGCGCCGGCCTGGGTCAGGCCCTGCAGCAGCGGGTCGAGGCTGGAAGGGATGAAATTGGCGCTGAAGCCCCCCGAGACGCCCGCGAACGCCGCGGAGATGCCCGCGAGCGGGTGCCGGCCAGCGGCCTGGAAGATGACGGCGGCGAGCGGGATGACGAGCACGTAGCCCGCGTCGGCCGCTGTGTGGCTGATGATGGCCACGACGATCACCATCGGCGTGAGCAGCACCCTCGGGGTGATCGCGAGGAGCTTCTTCAGACCGGCGTTGATGAACCCCGAGTGCTCGGCGATGCCGACGCCGAGCAAGGCGACGAGCACCACGCCGAGCGGATGGAAGCCCGTGAACGTCGGGACCATGCTCGCGAGGAACTCGGTGACGGCCTTGCCCGAGAGCTGGCTCTGGACCTGGAGCGGCTGCTTCGTCCTCGGGTCGATCTCGCTGAACTGGAGCGGCGCGAGCGCCGCGGACAGGACCACGACCGCGGCGGCGAGCACGACGAAGAGCAGCGCGGGATCGGGGAGTTTGTTGCCCGCCCTCTCGAGCGCGTCGAGGGCGCGGCTCGCCCGGCCCGCCCGCGCTTCGAGCGGGGCCGGAGGGAGCACGGGTTGCTTGCTGGACATGCGCGCATCGTAAGGCGATCCGCCCGGCGCGTCGCCATGGTCCACCGTCCGGACGACGAAGAGGGCCGCCGGGGTTCGTGATGGAGCCTGTCCGGGGTTGCTGCTCCAGCAGCAAGCGCTGCGTGCGGGGTGCTGCTGGAGCAGCAACGGCAGCGGCCCGGGGCGCGCAGCTTCAGGTGGCGGCCGGCGCTCGCGCGGAGATCCATCGCTCACGGCTGCGGCGCGAGACGTGCTTGCGGGCCTCCGGCCCGGCGAGCCACGGGCGAGGAGCCCATGTTTTCATGAACGTCTTCTGGTTTCTCCCGACGCACGGTGATGGCCGCTATCTCGGCACCGCCGAGGGGGCGCGCCCCGTCTCGCTCTCTTACCTTCGTCAGATCGCGCAGGCCGCCGACGACCTCGGCTATCACGGCGTGCTGCTCCCCACGGGGAGGTCCTGCGAGGATGCCTGGGCGATCGCGTCGGCGATGATCCCGCTCACGCAGCGGCTCCGGTTCCTCGTCGCGCTGCGGCCGGGGATCGTCTCTCCCACGTGGGCTGCCCGCATGGCGTCCACGGTCGACCGCCTGTCGGGCGGCCGCCTGCTGCTCAACGTTGTGACCGGCGGCGATCCCGCGGAGGCCGAGGGCGATGGCGTCTTTCTCGGCCACGACGAGCGCTATGCGGTGACCGACGAGTTCCTCACCATCTGGCGCCGCGTCATGGCCGGCGAGACGGTCGACTTCGAGGGCAAGCACCTGCGCGTCAAGGGGGCGAAGATCCTCTATCCCCCGATCCAGGCGCCGCACCCGCCGCTCTACATCGGCGGGTCGTCGCCCGCGGGGCACGCCCTGGCGGCGCGCCACCACGACGTCTACCTGACCTGGGGCGAGCCGCCGGCCGCCGTGGCCGAGAAGATCGCGGACGTCCGCCGCCGCGCGGCCGCCGAGGGGCGCGAGGTGCGCTTCGGGATCCGCCTGCACGCCATCGTCCGCGAGACCGCCGAGGCGGCGTGGGCCGCCGCGAACGACCTCATCCGGCACCTGGACGACCGCGCCATCGCCGCGGCGCAGCAGGCGTTCTCGCGCTTCGACTCCGAGGGCCAGCGGCGCATGGCGGCGCTGCACAGCGGGCGGCGCGAGGCGCTCGAGATCAGCCCGAACCTCTGGGCCGGCGTCGGGCTCGTGCGCGGCGGCGCCGGCACGGCGCTCGTGGGCGATCCGGAGACGGTCGCGCGCCGCATGCGAGAGTACGCCGCGCTCGGGATCGACACGTTCATCCTGTCGGGGTATCCGCACCTCGAGGAGGCCTATCGCGTCGCCGAGCTGCTCTTTCCGCGGCTCTCCATCGAGCGGAAGGGGCCCGATGTCCGCCCCAACCTCACGGGGCCGTTCGGCGAGGTGATCGCCAACGACATCCTCCCCCAGCGGTCGCAGAGCTGAGCCGGTCGCGGCGCCGCGCTGCGCGGGGCGCCCGCGCCGGCGGCGCGCCCCGCGCGGGGATCTCAGGCGGCCACCTCGCGCGCCGGGAGCGCGAGGCCTTCGCGGAGCACGCTGTCGATGAAGGGCCTCACGATCTCCTCCAGCTTGCTCCCGAGCTCGTCGTCGATGTCGAGCTGCCCGTCCTCGCCGAGCCGCAGCGCCTTGTCGAGGAGGAACAGCCCTGCGAGCACGTGCCGCGCGCCGAGCGACTGGAGGACCGGGCGGAGCCCGTAGTCGATGGCGAGCACGTGCGCGAGGGTCCCGCCCGTCGCGAGCGGCAGCACGGCCTTCCCCGCGAGCCCGAACTGCGGCAAGAGGTCGAGGAACGCCTTGAGCACGCCCGTGTACGAGGCCTTGTAGATGGGGGTCGCGATGACGACCCCGGCCGCCTCGGCGACGATCCGCGCCGCGTCCGCCACGGCGGGGGAGTCGACGCGGCCGAAGAGGAGGTCCTCGGCGGGGAGGTCGCGGACGTGGAGGAGGGTGACGCGAAACCCCTCGCGCCCGAGCCGCGCCGCGATGCGGGCAGCCAGCGCGGCGGTCTTCGAGCGCGCGGAAACACTTCCAGTGATGATGGCAATGCCAGACATGGGCGCGTCATAACAAAGCCCCTGGCCATTGTCTACTATAACGGATATTTGTCCGTTAAAACGGATTGCTCTCGGCGGACCGGCGCTGCGGCCCCTGTGCATGGGAGCCTGTCTGCGCGGGAACGGAGGGCGTTGTCGAGGAGCGCGCGCTCGCCCTCACGAACGCGCGCTCGCGGCTAGTTCTCGAACCGGACGTTGTCCAGGTAGTAGGGCCCCGAGTTGCCGATCACGTTGAGGTTGAACTGAAGCTTCACGTCGCTCGGCGCCGCGTTCAGCGCGTTCAGGGTCGCCGTCGGGAGCGGGGCGAACTGGATCCTCTGGAACGACCCCGGGGCGACCAGGCTGAGCGAGGTGTTCCCGGCCCACTGGTTGTCGATGCCGGCCGACGGGATGGAGATCAGCACCTCGATGTTGCCGGCCCAGCTCGGGGCCGGCTGGATGGGGGACACGAAGAGGTCGAGCGTGATCTTGTTGCCCACCGGGGTGAGGCCCGCGGTGCTGAAGCTCGGGCTGACGATCGCGTTGAAGCTGGCCGGGGTCTGGACCTGGAGCGAGGCGATGCCCTCCACCGCGCGGCCCGTGTGGAGCGACAGCTGCGCCTGCGTCGAGGTCCACGCGCCCGGCTCCTCGAACCCGAGGATCGGGTTGTTGAGGAGGAAGTCGGCCATCACGTCCTTCCGGAACGGGATGAACAGGTCGGTGAGGGCCTCCGAGATGATGAAGCGCTGGCCGCCCTCGATGGGGTCGCTCTCGAGCTGCTCGGTCGTCTGGATGAACGGGCTCGTCTTGGCGAGCGTCTTCGTCGTGCCGAGGTCGAGATCGACCGTCGGCGAGCCCGTGGCGTCGCCGATGGGCTCATGGCACCCGCTGCACGAGAGCGAGAACGCGCGCCCGACGATCTGGTCCGGCGTGAGCGGCTGCCCATGGCGGTGAGCTCGCTCTGGATGCTGGTCCTGAGCGCCGAGGGCCCGCTGCCGAACGTCGCGAAGTAGTTGTTCTGCAGGCCGATCATCTGGCTCTCCCCGGCGTTCATGGTCGTCGGGTAGCTCGGCTCGAAGGCGAAGCGGTTGATGTCGTCCGCCGCGGCGAGCCGCTCCACAAGGGCGGGGAACGACGTGCTCCGGAAGGCGACGGCGCGCGCGTCGGTCGAGGCGGGATCGAAGAGCGGCGCGGCCGGGGTGTCCTTCACGAAGGACGGGGTCACGACCAGCGTGGCGCTGCTCCCGGAGCCGCCGTGCAGGAGCCTGAACTCCCGCAGGTTCCAGGTCGTGAAGGGCACGGGCGGATCCCCGACGACCTCGGGGGCGAAGAGGAACTCGTTGGTCCGGATCTGGCCGCCGTACGGCCCTGCGTTCTGGCCGTAATGATCGATGTGAATGACGGGCTCGAACCCGGACAGGCCCTCGAAGTAGAAGTCGTGCAGCGCGTCCCTCCGGGTCGCCAGGCTCTTTGTCGGATCCGACAGGCCGTACCAGAAATCGGCGACCGGGCGGCAGCCTTCCCGGCCGAGGCTCGGCGTCGGGTTCGGCAACCGGGCCTCGAAGATGATGAAGTTGCGCAGCTGGAACGCGCCCGGCGTCATGCCCGAGCGCCTCGCGAAGACCACGCGGTATTCACCGCAGTTGGCGCCGTCCGGCGGGGCGAGGTCGAAGCGGTTCGACAGGGTCGTGGCGACGTACGCGTTGTCGGCCGTCTCGTCGGCGAAAGGATCCCTGTCGGCCTCGAAGCCCACGGCACGGGGGCAGTCGATCGGCCAGCCGTTGATGGCCCCGTCCGAGCCGGGGATCACCACGTCATCGCAGCTCGGGCCGAGGCCGAGCCCGTCCGCGGCCTTCCGGTTCGTGTCCATGAGCTGCCGGAACAGCTGGAGGGGCGTCATGCTGACGCCCGCCTGATCGATGAGCTGCTGGAGCGCGTCCTTCAGCGTGAAGGCGCTGAGGATGTCGGCGTTCGTGACGACGAGCGACTTTCGCCCCTCGATGGCGAACGGCAGGGTGAGCGCCTGGGCGGCGGACGCAGCCTCGCCCTCCGCGTGATCGGCCGGCTCGCCGTCCCCCGGCGCGATGTCCGCGCAGGAGACCGGCAGCATCGCGAGCGAAACCAGCGCGGCGCGCCGCGCCCTCCGCCACGCCCCGGCGGGGGCAGAACCAGAATGAGAGCGCACCGAAATGCTCGAACTCGACGACCTGGAGAACATGAAACCTCCTGAAAACGATGACGACAAACAACGACGGAGCCGCGCTGCAGAGCGCGCGCTCGCGGATGGCGGATGAAGGTGCGGGCCGAGCTCGACGATCGCGGGTGAGCGCGTGCGTCGGCCCGCGAAGAGACGGAGCCAGCGCGCGCCCGCAGGGGTACGCCTCGCCGCGGCCGACGCCGGCACTGCGAGCGTGGGAGCACCGGCCCGTCGAGTACGGCCCGCGACGAGGCGCTCCGGCGCTTTCATCGCCCGGAGCAGCTGCCCGTGAACGCGGGCTGGAACTTAGTACTGTTTACGAACCGATCAAGCTCATGGGGACGGTGTACGGGATCGCGAGGTTGACCCCCGGCTCGTCCCGGAACCCTGGATCGAACACCGCGGGGCCGGTCGTGCGGCCCGTGGGCCCGCAGGGGTTCCCTTCCCGTGAATGCTGCCGAGCCCGCCGGTCCTTCACGGAATCGTGAGGGGGTCGCGTCGTTTTCCGGCCGCCCGGCCTGCCGGCGTCACGGGCTCACGGCGCCGCGCTCACGATCCGGCGCACCGGCTCGGCGAAGGAGCTCGACGGGTAGCGCGCGACGAACGCCGCCGCGCGCGCCCGCGCCTCGTCGGCGCGCCCGAGGCGCATCAGCGCGCGGATCGCGATGAACTCCCGCTCCTCCGCGAGCCGCCCCTTCGGGAAGTCGGTCTGGTGTCTGTCGAGCGCGGCCAGGGCGGCCTCCGGGTCCTGCGCGAGCGCGGCCCTCGACCTGTCGACGAGGTTCGACTCGCGGACCAGATCGTCGTTGTCCACCGCGACGATCGCCTCGGGCGCGGGCGCGGGCGCGGCCAGCCGGGGGGGGCGCGGCGCCTCGCGGCGGGCGGCGGCTGCGGCCGGCTGCGACGCCGCGGCCGCAGGCGGCGGCGCGTCGGGCGCCGGCGCCGCGGCGGGGACGCCGCCCCGCGCGCTCGAGAACAGCTGCTCCAGCGGCAGGTCCGTCAGCGACGGGGGCGGCGCGACCGACGCGGCGGCGCTCCGGCCCTCGTCGAGGGCGACGTGGAGCCCGGCCCCGCCGGCGCCGAGGCCCACCGCGAGGAAGATCCCCTTGATCCACATCGGCACCGTCGCACCGGCGCCCGCGGTCGTCCCGAGCGGCGCCACCCGGGCCGCGGTGCGCGCGAGCTCGGCGGCGGTCATCGAGCGCGGGCGCGCGGCGGCGAGGAGGAGCTCGCGGGCTCCCAGCGGGGCGCCGCCACCTTCCTGGTTCCATCGCTTCGGGTCGCTCATCTGGCCTCCCTGCTTGCGCGCTCGGCCCCGCTCTTCTTCAGCAGCGTCGCGAACTCTTTTCGTGCTGCGTGGAGCCGCGAGTATACGGTCCCGACGGGGACGCCGACCAGGCTCGCGATCTCGTTGCAGGGCATCTCTTCGATCTCGAACATGACAAACACGGCTCTTCGATCGAGATCCATGGCCTCGAGGATGCCATCGAGCTGCAATCCCGCCTGACGTTGGGAGGTGATCTCTTCCGGGCCGCGCGCGGAGTCCGGCACGTCGTCCACCACCTCGCCGAGCCGCTCCCGGCGCGTGTGCGCGCGGCGGCGGTGCGAGGCGGCGACGCGGCGGCAGATGGCGAAGAGCCAGGTCGTGATGGGGCAGGCCCAGTCGAACGACGGGAGGCGCCGCTGGACGACGATGAAGACGTCCTGGAAGGCATCTTCCAGGTCCGGATGCTGGATGCCGAACCGCTGCAGGGTGGCCCAGACGAATCCGCCGTGCTCGGCGTGCAGGGCGACGAGGCTCCGTGGCGGCTGCCTGGCGTCGCCCAGGACCTCGGCTTGTAAGCATTGCTCCACGCTCTGGTGGATGCCGGCAGCCGGGGGATCCTTCATCAAAACGTGACCCCGACACCCCCGAACGCCGCGCCGGCGACGGCCGGCTGCTGGAAGCCCGCCGGCTGCCCGTCCTGCAGCTGGAAGCTGTACCGTGTCATCGGAACGAAGAGGTCGATCCCTGTCTCGAGCCGCAGCGGCCCGACGATGCGGACGCCGAGCCGGGTGCCCGCCCCGAGGCTGAGCCACGCCCGCGAGCCGACGTCGGTCGGCAGGATCGTCGGGGTGATCTGCTCGTCCCCGTAGATGACGGCGTAGATGGCGCCCGCCACCACCCGGCCGCAGAGCCCGAAGACGAGCGATCGGCTCCGGACCATCTCCAGGCACCCGCCGAGCCAGCCCGCCGTGAGGCCGAAGGCGAACGTCCGCCGGGTCGCGTGCTGCTCCGGGAGCCAGAGCGCCCCCGTCTCGAGGGTCCACCGCGGCAGGATCGACCACTCGCCCGACAGGGCGACGCCGGCCCCGGGCGAGGGGACGATGCCCACGGACGCGAACCCGCGCCAGGCGACCGAGATCTCCGCGGGCGGCGGGCCCTCGGCCGGCGGCGGCGCTGCCCGGGTCTCCGCCGGCCAGGGGAACGGCGGCTCCGGCGACCGCACGGCCTCCGGAGGGCTCGGCGGACGCACGGCGGCCGGGGGCGGAGGGCTCGGCGGCGCCTCGGCGACCGGCGGCGGGGGGGCGTCGGCCGGGGGGGCGAGGCCGGCCTCGGGATCGGTGGTGAGCATGATGTGCACGGCCGCGGCGGCGACGATCCCGTCGCAGCTCAGGCCGTGATCGGAGAACTCGCGGACGGTCGGCGGGGCGCCGTCGCACAGCTGGGTCCGGATCGTGGCCGACCAGGCGCCGGGCTGCCCTTGCACCACGGCCTCGATCGAGGCGACCTTGCCCGTGGTGACGATCTCGCGGCCGAGCCGCCGCGAGATCTCGGCGCGAAACCGGGACGCCGAGGGGCACTGCACCTCCGCGCCCGCGAGGCGCACCCACGACACGTCCGCGGCGGCGCGGTCGCACTCCTCCGCCCGCGCCCCGGCCGGCGGGAGCGCAGCGCAGGCGCCGAGGACCGACACGAGCGCACGTAGCAGGGCCGGCGCGCGGCTCACCGCCGCCTCCCTTCGCGCCGGCTGCTCGGGCTCGCTGCGGGGGAAGGGGCGACTTCGTCGGGGGCGGCGCGCCATGACGGAGAGAATGCTAGCTCAGTCGCCAAACGGTTCGGGGCTCGTGTACACGCGGGTGGCTCACAACTCACAGGAATTACGGGCGCCGTTGCTGGTTTGCTTCCCCCGCGTGTACACGAGGAGCCCCGGGTGGGGAAGGCTCCCGGACGAGGCGTGGATGCCGGCAAGGCGACGAGTGCCCCGGCCCTCCGCGCGCTGACGCGCGCCGGGCGGCGAGCGCGATTCGCCTGGCGTGCGCGCGCGACAGGAAGGCCGCGGGCGTGCGCGTGGGATGGAGTGCCGGCGGCGCCGCGGTGAGCGAGGCGGAGCCCGCTGCGGGGGGCGCGCCACGAGAGCACGAGCGCGCGGGGCAACGTCGTGCGCTCCGCCGCGTGGAGGGCGACATGGCCGCCGCGAAGCGAAGCGTAGCAGTCATCGATTCGCTATGGGATCGAGCAGCTCTTCTATGCTCGCTCCACGCTTGGTGTAGACATGTCTGGACATGAGCACGTCATGAACGTGCATGTCGGCTGCCAGCGTGATTGCCGGGCACGAGAGGCGCGATTCGAGCGGGAGGCAAGGCTCCTGTCGGAGCTCTCCAAGCCGGGCATCGTGCGGCACGTGGTGCGCGCGGACGCCACGCGTTCTATCTGGAGGAGCTGATCCGCGCTGTGGCGGAGCGCAAGGGCGAGGTGCTGCCGGAGACGGTGCTGGCGATGGTCCAGGCGCGGCTCGCGGCGCTCGACGGCGAGGCGCGGAAGGTGCTGCGCGCGGCGAGCGTGTTCGGCGACGTCTTCTGGCGGGGCGGCGTCGCGGCGCTCCTCGGGAGCGCGGAGGCGTGCCCCGCTGCGCGCGACGTGCTCTCGGAGCTCTGCGACGGGGAGGTGATCGTTCGCCGCAAGGAGAGCCGGTATCGGGCGGCGGAGGTCGTGGCGGCGCACGAGCGCTGGGGCGCGTCCGGGTACAAGAGCACGTTCGCCCACCTCGTCCATGCGGAGGCGCTCCACGCCGCGAGCGACCGCGAGGGGGCGTCCGCGGTCATCGCCGGCGCGCGCGAGCGGCTGCTCGCGCGGGCAGAGAGGCTGCCGGCGGCGCACCGCCGGAGCTTCCTCGGCGAGATCCCCGAGAACGCGCGCGTGCTCGAGCTCTCCCGGCAGTGGCTGCGCGCCGCGAGCTGACGCGGCACGGCGCCCGGCCGTCGCGGACGGCGCGCGGGCCCGCTGCCGGAGGGACGCGTGGTAGAATGGCGCGTGCCTCCTTCGATCTCGGTGCGCGCCTCGCGGCGCAATCCCACCGCGGCGCGAGCTCGGCTGTGGCTCTGCGGGGCGCTGGCCGGCGCGTGCTGCGCCGGGGCGATGGGCTGCGCGGAGAGCGCGCCCGCTGCGCCGGCGCGAGGGGCCCGGGCCGCCTCGACGGCGCCCGCGGCGCAGGTCGCCTCGGCGGCGCCGGCGGCGAGCTCCGCGCCCGCCGGCACGCCGCCGGCGTCTCCGCCGGTGGAGGGTGAGCGACCTGGCGAGACGTCCCCGCAGGAGCGCTGGGTCGGCACGCTGACGCTCACGAAGGGCGAGCAGCCGCTCATCGCCGGGAGGATCATGTCGCGGGAGGACGCCGAGCGCTGGCTCGGCCCCGGCTGGCGAGCGCTGGAGGGGCAGCGCGTTCGCGTGATGGCGGTGCTGCGGGACCACGTCTGCGAGCCGCACGCGCAGTGCCTGACGGGAGGGCGCATCCCGCTCCTCGAGCAGGTCGCGTCGATCGCGCTGTGCAGCGGCGGTGACGCCGCCGGGCGACAGGAGGTCATCGACTGCACGCCGTCGCCTGCTCAGCTCGCGCGCTGCGAGGCCGAGTGCCGCGGCCTCAGCGACGACTGCGATCAGCGCGCCGGCGAGCGCGGTGCGCTGCGCCGCTGCGGGTGCGCCAAGATCACGTGCGAGCAGCGCTGCCGCGAGACCGGCGAGCCTCTCTTCGCGTGCAGGTGACGCGCTCGCGCCGCGCGACGCCCGCGCCAGAAGGGCGGGGGACAAAACGGCGAAGGCCGCCCGGCTCGTGCCAGGCGGCCCTCGCGGGCGCGCTTCCGCTGCGCTGGATCAGGCGCCTTCGCGCGCGAGGACCGGCGACCCAGAGGGCACGGGGGAGGCCGGCGGCGTCGACTCCACGGCGTGGGCGCCGCCCTCGCCGAGCGAGTAGGCCTCCTCGCCGTGGAGGGCGCCGTCGAGGCCCTCGTCTTCCGTCTCGTCGTCGACCCGGAAGCCCATCACCGCGTTGATGCCCTTCACGAGCACGAAGGTGACCGCCGCCGCGTACGCCGCCGCGACCCCGACCGCGATCGCCTGCTCGACGAGCAGCGCCGAGTTGCCCTTGATGAGGCCGTCCTGGCCGGCCGGATTCCACACCTTGGAGGCGAACACGCCGGTGAGCAGCGCGCCGAGCAGACCGCCCACGCCGTGGATGCCGAAGGCGTCCAGGCTGTCGTCATAGCCCAGCTTGCCCTTCATCATCACCGCGCCGTAGCACACAGCGCCCGCCGCGAGCCCGATCGCGACAGACGCCATCGGCCCGACGAAGCCCGCGGCCGGCGTGATGGCGACGAGCCCCGCCACGAGCCCCGACGCCACGCCGAGGAGCGACGGCTTGCCGAAGCGCACGCCCTCGATGAGCGCCCAGGCGAGCGCGCCGATGGCCGCCGCGATGTGCGTGTTCACGAACGCCACCACCGCGAGCCCGTTCGCGGCGAGCGCGGAGCCGCCGTTGAAGCCGAACCAGCCGAACCACAGCATGCCGGCGCCGAGCAGCGTCATGGTGAGGTTGTGCGGCACGATCTTGCGCGTCGGGTACCCCTTGCGCTTGCCGATCATGATCGCCATCACGAGCGCGCTCGCGCCCGAGGCGAGGTGCACAACGGTGCCGCCCGCGAAGTCGAGCGCGCCGCGCGACAGGAGCCACCCGCCCGGGTTCCACACCCAGTGACAGATGGGGCTGTAGACCACGAGCGACCACAGCAGCGTGAACACCACGTACGACGAGAACTTGATGCGTTCGGCGTAGGCGCCCGAGATCAACGCCGGCGTGATGATGGCGAACATCAGCTGGAACACCATGAACAGGAGATGAGGCACCGTCATCCCCTCGCGCGGATCGGTGCCTACGCCGTTCAGGAACGCGTAATCGAGGCCGCCAATCAACCCGCCCTTGGATTCGGCGAACGCCATCGAGTACCCGATGGTCACCCACGCCAGGGTCACGATACCCATGGCGAAGAAGCTGTGCATGTATGTGCTGAGCGTGTTCTTGGTTCGGACCATGCCCCCGTAAAACAGGGCCAGCGCTGGCGTCATCAGCAGTACCATTGCCGACGAGACCAGGAGCCAGGTGGTGTCCGAGGCGTTGATTTCGTTCACTGGTGGCCTCCTCGACCGCGAAGGTAAAAGAGGCCAGTTTTCCGGAATGTTTCGGCGGCATGTACTTCACGAGCTCGTGAAACGTGCCGCCGCGACGCAGCGAGTCAGTCTGCGTGGGCTCCCCAACCGCCGGCGCGCGGGGCGGACTGGGACTTACAGCGGGTCAATGGATTTGCAGTGATGCCGCACGCCGGCGAGGGCCGCGTGCTTCAGTCACGGGCAGCTCGGCTCAGCGCTCAGCCACGCCCGCTCGCCTGGATGCTCTCCCGCACCCGCTCGAGCGCAGCCCGCACCTCGGGATCCCGAGCCATCTGTGCCGGCGCCGCCGGCAACCGCAGCGACCAGTTCTCCGGCCCCACGGTCCCCGGCGTGTTGATCCGCTCGCGCGTCGCGAGCACGTCCTGCACGAGCAGCAGCACGAGCTCGCTCTTCGACCCGTGGATGAGGTCGAGCAGCGCGCGGTGCGTCTCCTTCGTGAACTCCCGCCCTAGCTCCTGCCGCCGCGGCGAGAGCTGCGGCAGATCGAGCACCCCAGCGCGCTCCCGGTCGTCCCGCGACTCCCACCACGCCACCACCGAGTCGGTGTCGTGCGTCCCGAAGCACGCGACCGAGAGCGCCGGGTACTCCGCCGGATTGCGGAACCTCACGTCGTCCTTCTCCCAGATCAGCACCTTGTAGCCCGGCACGCCGAGCTCGGTCAGCGACGCCCGGACCCACGGCGGCACCGCGCCGAGATCCTCCGCCACGAGCTGCGCCCCGGTCTCCGCCGCCCCCGCGATCATCGCCCGCACCACGCGCTCGCCGTGCTCGCGCTGCTCCGGCTCCTCCGCCGGATCGAACGTCGCCCTGGGCCGCTCGCCCCCCTGGCCCTGGCTCCCGCGCTCCGGGAAGATGTACGTCCGGTAGAAGCCGACCAGGTGATCGATCCGGAACCGGTCGCAGAGCAGCCCGGTGTAGCGGCAGCGCCGCCTCAGCCACGCGAAGTCGGTCTCGCGCATCCGGGACCAGAAATACGGCGGAAGCCCCCAGTTCTGGCCCTCCGTGTCGAACTGGTCGGGCGGGGCGCCGACCGACCTGTCGTGCCGGAACTCGCCCTGATGCGCCCACACGTCGGCGCTGTCGCGCGCCACCATGAACGGGAGATCGCCCATGATCTCCACCCCCTTGTCCCGGAGATCCGCGCGCGCCGCCTCCCACTGCGCGTGCGCGAGCCACTGGACGTACTCGTAATAGAGGATGTCCCGCGCGCGCTCCTGCCGCAGCTTCACGAGCGCCTCCGGCCTCCGCTCGCGGATCTCCTCGGGCCAGTCCCACCACGCGACGCCGTTGAAGCCGTCCTTGAACGCGCGGAACTGCGCGTAGTCGGGCAGCCAGTCCGACTGCCGCTTCACGAACGCGGCCAGCTCGGCCGCGCGCGGCGTCTGCTTCGCGTGGTGCTCCCGCTCGAACCTGTCGAAGGCGAAGCGCAGCGCCCGCCCCTTCACGCGGCGCACGAGATCGTAGTCGACGCGCGCGCTCGTCCTCGCGCGATCGAGCGCCGCCATGTCGTCGCCGAGCGCCTCGCCGTGGAGCTCCGCCGGGAGCTCGGGCACGGCCGAGAGCGAGATGAACATCGGATCGATGCCGAACGCGGAGAGCGCCATGTACGGCGACGTCTCGCCGCCCGCCACCTCGCCGAGCGGCAAGAGCTGCACGAGGCGAAGCCCCGCGGCGCGCATCCACGCGGCGAACTCGGGGAGATCACCGATCTCGCCGATGCCCCACGAGCGATCGCTGCGCAGCGAGAAGAGCGGCACCGTCACGCCGGAGATGCGGCGGCGCGCGCCGGAGGGAGGTGGCGAGCTCGGGGACGAGCCCTGGGACTGATGTTCGGCAGAGGGGGAAGACATGGGCGTTTTTCGCTTGGCTCCAGGCGTTCGGGGCGGAGTCTATCCCGGGTCGCGCGCTTGGCGATGCTCCTTCTGCTCCGTCGAGCCGCCCCGGCGCCGCCGCGTCGTTGCCGCCTGCCGGCGCGCCGCTCCGCGTCGGGCCGGGCAGCGCGGAAGGCGGCGCCCGGTCCGCGAGCGGGCGCCGCCCGAGGGCGGCGCCCGACCGGTGAGCTGGCGTAGCCTGCGCTGCGTGGATCCGGGCCCCGGGAGCGAAAAATCGAGCCGCGGGCGCTTGTGCCTCGACAGCGGCGCCGATTTCGCGAATAGGGCGGCTCCACAGGTTTTTCCGATGACCAGACGCATATGGCCCGGCACGCCGACCCCCCTCGGCGCCGTTTATGACGGCGAGGGGGTCAATTTCACGCTGTTTTCTCAGTCCGCCACGAAGGTCGAGCTCTGCCTCTTCGAGGCCGTCGACGATGTCGTGGAGCGTGAGCGCATCGAGCTCCCCGAGCGAACGGCCCACGTCTTCCATGGGTACGTGCCGGGGCTCAAGCCCGGCCAGCTCTACGGCTACCGGGTGCACGGGCCCTACGATCCGCGCTCCGGGCACCGCTTCAACCCGGCGAAGCTCCTCGTCGATCCGTACGCGTACGCGCTCTCCGGCGAGCCGAACTGGAAGGCGCCGCTCTACGCCTACGACCGCGGAGGGCCGCCCGAGCGCGGCGAGGGCGGCGCCGGCCGGCCCAAGGAGGCGGCGGGCCGCGACGGCGCGGCGGCCGAGAAGGGCGAGGGCGGGCGCGCGGGAAAGACGGCGAGCGATCGCCGCGGCGCCGAGGCGCGCGGGAAGGAGTGCGCGTCCTCGCCGCCGCCCCCGCTCGCGCCGCCGCTCCCGCTCGACGACCTCGAGATCTGCCACCGCGACAGCGCCTGGGGCGCGCCGAAATCGGTCGTCGTCGACCACCGCTTCGCGTGGGACGGGGACCGGCCGCCGGCGACGCGCTGGCAGGACACGATCATCTACGAGGTGCACGTCAAGGGGTTCACCCAGCGGCACCCCGGCGTCCCCGCGCACCTGCGCGGCAGCTACGCGGGGCTCGCCTCCGAGGCGGCGATCGCCCACTTCAAGAAGCTCGGCGTCACCGCGCTCGAGCTGCTCCCCGTGCACGAGATGGCGAGCGAGCGCGAGATCTGGGAGCGCGGGCAGATCAACTACTGGGGCTACAACACGCTCTCGTACTTCGCGCCCGCCGGCCGCTACTCAGCGAGCGGGCGGCTCGGCCAGCAGGTGACCGAGTTCAAGGCGATGGTGAAGGCGCTCCACGCCGCCGGCATCGAGGTGATCCTCGACGTCGTCTACAACCACACAGCGGAGGGCAACCACCTCGGCCCGACGCTCTCCCTGAAGGGGATCGACAACTGGAGCTACTACCGGCTCGTGCCGCACAACCCGCGCTACTACATGGACTTCACGGGCTGCGGGAACACGATGAACACGCGTCATTACCAGACGCTCCAGCTGGTGATGGACAGCCTGCGGTACTGGGTGACCGAGATGCACGTCGACGGCTTCCGCTTCGACCTCGCGTCGGCGCTCGCCCGCGGCCACCACGACTTCGACCGGCTGAGCTCGTTCTTCGACATCATCCACCAGGACCCGGTCCTCTCGCGCACGAAGCTCATCGCCGAGCCGTGGGACGTGGGCGAGGGCGGCTATCAGGTCGCCAACTTCCCCGTCCTCTGGACGGAGTGGAACGATCGCTACCGCGACTCGGTCCGCCGCTTCTGGAAGGGGGATCTGCTCGCGGCCGACCTCGGCTACCGGCTCACCGGGTCGAGCGATCTGTTCGCGTCGAGCGGGCGCCGGCCGTACGCGAGCGTCAACTTCGTGACGGCGCACGACGGCTTCACGCTGAACGATCTCGTATCGTACAACGAGAAGCACAACGAGGCAAACGGCGAGGGGAACCGGGACGGCACGAACAACAACCACAGCTACAACCACGGGGTCGAGGGCCCCTCGTGCGACCCGGCGGTCGTCGAGCTGCGCGAGCGCCAGAAGCGCAACCTCCTCGCGACGCTGCTCCTCTCGCAGGGGGTGCCGATGATCAACGCCGGCGACGAGATCGGCAAGACGCAGCTCGGCAACAACAACGCTTACTGCCAGGACAACGAGATGTCGTGGCACGACTGGGATCTCGACGAGCGGCGGAAAGAGCTCTTCGAGTTCACCTGCCGCCTCATCGCCCTGCGGCGCAGCCAGCCGGTGCTGCGCCGGCGGACGTTCTTCTCGGGCGGCTACGTGCACGGCAGCGGGCTGAAGGACGTCGTGTGGTTCCGCCCCGACGGCGCCGAGATGAACGCGGAGGACTGGACGCACCCGAACGCGAGGGCGATAGGCTATCTGCTCGGGGGCGACGCCCTCTGGTCGATGGGCCCGCGCGGCGAGCCGATCGTGGGTGACACGCTGCTCGTGCTCATCAACGCGAACCATTCGCCGTTCGAGTTCGTGCTGCCAGCGATCGAGTTCGGCGAGCGGTGGGAGGTGCTCATCGACACCCGCACGGCCGCGGAGCCGGCGCGCACGGTGCCGGCGCGGGCAGGGGGAGAGCGCTACCTGCTCGTCGACAGGTCCGTGGCGGTGCTGCGGCTCCTGGAGCGGCAGGAGAAGAAGAAGACAAAGCGGGTGAAGGCGCGGGCGTGACACCTCCCGTCGGCGCGCCGCCCCACGACGAGCGCGCGGGGCTCCATCTCATGCGCTGACGCGTGTCTCGTCCGGGCGCGGACGCGGCCTGTTTCGCGCGCTCCAGGGCCCTTCGCCGTGCGCCCGAGCGCGCGACGAATCTCCAAGCGCTGGTCATCAATGAATCTCCTGATTCTGTCGGACGAAGGCTGTCCGCCTCGCTCCGCCCGCACGGGCAGGGCGCCATGGCGAACCTACGGAGGGCCGCGTCGACGGCGCTTGCGCTGCCCGGGCGCCGCGCCGCCGAATCCGGGCACGGTGCTCCGGGCTCAGCGCAGGTCCGAGGGGCCCCGGGCGCACCTTTGCTGCAATTCCCTATGTGCCTCGGGTTCTCCCTTCGTCGGCCGGTCCAGATCGACAGGAGCTCGCGGCAATCACGACAGATCCTCCCTGCACGACGCTTCGTTCGAAGTAGATTCTGCCCCGGAGGCACTCGACGAATGACGGAAGCGCCGGACGATCGGAATCAAAAGGTGAGCAGCCATCCAGACGGCGCCGCGCAGCAGGCGGCGCGGCTCGTCGCGGCGGCGTGCGAGGGCGTGGCGCCGCGGCTGCCGCGCGCCACGTACCGCGTGCAGCTCAACAAGGATTTCACCTTCGAGCAGGCGCGGCGCGTGGTCGCCTACCTCGACGCGCTCGGCGTCAGCGATCTCTACTCGTCGCCCTTCTTCAAGGCGCCTACGGAGAGCCTGCACGGCTACGACCTCGTCGATCACAACGCGCTGAACCCCGCGATCGGCGGCCGCGACGATCTCGATCGGCTCACGGACGAGCTCGCGGCGCACGGCATGGGCTTCCTCCTCGACTTCGTGCCCAACCACATGGGGGTCGGCACCTCCGACAACGCCTGGTGGAGCGACGTCCTCCAGAACGGCCCGAGCTCGCTCTACGCGCCGTTCTTCGACATCGACTGGGCGCCGCTCAAGACGGAGCTGAAGCACAAGGTGCTGCTCCCCGTGCTCGGCGACCACTACGGGCGCGTGCTCGAGCGCGGCGAGCTCAAGATCGAGTTCGACAGCGGCGCGTTCGTCCTCCGGTACTTCGATCACGTCTTCCCGGTGAACCCGCGGACGTACGGGATGGTCATCGGGCCGCTCGTGCCCGGGCTCGTCGCCGCGCTCGGCGAGGAGAACGACGCGCTGCTCGAGCTGCAGAGCATCATCACAGGGCTCCGCAACATGCCGCCGCGGACCGAGACGCAGCGGGCCAAGGTGATCGAGCGGCGTCGGGAGAAGGAGATCCTCAGGCGGCGGCTCGCGGCCCTCGTCTCCGACTCGCCCGACGTCGCGTCGGCGGTGGCGGAGGGGGTCGAGCGCGTCAACGGCAAGGTGGGCGATCCGCGGAGCTTCGACCCGCTCGAGGCGCTGCTCGAGGAGCAGGCCTACCGGCTGAGCTACTGGCGCAGCGCCGCGGAGGAGATCAACTACCGCCGGTTCTTCGACATCAACGAGCTCGCGGCGATCAGGATGGAGCACCGGCCGGTCTTCACCGAGGCGCACCGGCTCGTCTTCGAGCTCTGCGAGCGCGGACAGGTCACGGGGCTGCGCATCGACCACCCCGACGGCCTCTGGGACCCGATCGGCTACTTCGAGGACCTGCAGCGGGGCTACCTGATCGAGCGCTGCCGCCGCCGCTTCCTCGCCGAGGCCGAGCCGGAGCCGCGGAGCCGTGAGGACGCGCGCAGCCGCCCGCCGGCCGCCACCCGCTTCGCCAAGCTGGAGCCGGCGATCCGCGCGGCCATCGACGAGCGCGCGGGCGCCGGGGGGGCGCACGACCCGCGCGGCGCGTCGATCGCGCGGCCGATGTACGTCGTCGTCGAGAAGATCCTCGCCCGCGGCGAGACGCTGCCCGAGGCGTGGCCCGTCCACGGGACGAGCGGCTACGACTTCACCGCGGCGGTCGGCGAGCTCTTCGTCGACGCCTCGAGCGAGGCGTCGATGAACGCGATCTACGAGCGGTTCATCGGCGATCACCTGGAGTTCGAGGCGCTCGTCTACGAGAAGAAGAAGCTGATCCTGCGGACGGCGCTGGCGAGCGAGCTCAACGTGCTCACGCACGCGCTGAACCGGCTCACCGAGCGCGACCGCCGCTTCCGCGATTTCACCCTGGGTTCGCTCAACGAGGCCCTGCGCGAGGTGATCGCGTGCTTCCCGGTGTACCGCACGTACGTCAACGAGCAGACGCCGACGATCTCGGACCACGACCGGGTCGCGATCGGCCGCGCCGTCGCCCTCGCGCGCCGGCGCAACCCGACGATGGAGGCCACGATCTTCACGTTCGTGCGCTCGGTCCTGATGCTCGACCCGGATCTCTTCCGCGAGGAGGACCGGCGCCACTTCTGCGAGTTCGTGATGAAGCTCCAGCAGCTCACCGGGCCGGTGATGGCGAAGGGGCTCGAGGACACGTCGTTCTACATCTACAACCGGCTCGTGTCGCTGAACGAGGTCGGCGGCGAGCCAGAGCGCTACGGCGCGAGCGTGCTCGCGTTCCACCGCGGCAACGTGCAGCGGCAGAAGACGTGGCCCGCCTCGATGCTCGCGACCTCGACGCACGACACGAAGCGGAGCGAGGACGTGCGCGCGCGGATCAGCGTGCTGTCGGAGATCCCGTCCGCATGGGAGGAGGCGCTCCTCCGCGCGGCCGCCGCGGCGGCGCCGCTCAAGGCCGAGATCGAGGGCCGCCTCGCGCCGGACAGCAACGAGGAGTACCTCTTTTACCAGACGCTCCTCGGGAGCCTGCCGATCGATCCGCTGCTCGGCGCTCCCGGAGGCCCGCGCGCGCCCGAGGGCGACGCGCTCTCGTCCTACGCGGACCGGCTCGTGCACTACATGCGCAAGGCCACGAAGGAGGCGAAGGTCAACACGTCCTGGATCGACGCGCAGCCCGAGTACGACGCCGCCGTCGAGGCGTTCGTGCGCAAGGCGATCTCGTCCGCGGACGTGGTGGGCGCGCTCCTGCCGCTCGCGCGCGTGGTCGCGTGCCACGGCATGTGGGGCTCGCTCTCGCAGACGCTCCTGAAGCTCACGTCGCCGGGCGTGCCCGACATCTATCAGGGCAACGAGGTGTGGGACTTCAGCCTGGTCGACCCCGACAACCGCCGCGTGGTCGACTACGCGTCGCGCGAGAAGGCGCTCGCCGAGATCCGCGCGCGGTGGAACGGCGGCGACCTCACGCTCGCGCGCGAGCTCTGTGCCGGGGCGCGCGACGGCCGCATCAAGCTCTTCGTCACGCACGTCGCGCTCGAGCTGCGCCGGCGGCACCCGGCGCTCTTCGGGGCCGACGGGGACTACGCCCCGCGCGCCGTGATCGGCGACCGCGAGACGCACGTGGTCGCCTTCGCGCGCCGCGGCCAGCAGGACGGGCGCTCGCTCGTCGTGGTCGCGCCCCGGTTCAGCGCGCGGCTGCTCGGCGGGGCCTGCGCCCCGCCGACGGGGAAGGCGTGGGCGGGGACGTTCGTCGACGTGGAGCCCGGCCTCTACACGGATCTCTTCACCGGCGCCGAGATCGAGGCGTCGCCGTCCGGCTCCTCGCCGCGCGACGCGGCCGCGACGTCCGAGCCGAGGGACGGCGCGGTGCTCCCGCTCGACCGCGTGCTCTCCGATTTTCCCGTCGCCCTGCTGCTGCGGGCGGCCCAGCGAGGTCAGTGACATGAAGGCGATTCGCACGATGGGCGCATGGATCGAGGGCGGCGCGGTCCGCTTCCGCGTCTGGGCGCCCGACCACGATCGGATCGAGATCGTCACCTACGGCAAGGACGGCGAGGAGATCACGGGCACGCTGCCCGCGACCCCCACCGGCGGCGGCACCTTCGAGGCGACGGCGCCGGGCCTCGGGGCCGGCGCGCTCTACAAGGTGCGGATCGACGGCGAGGGGCCGTTCCCGGACCCCTACGCGCGCGCGCAGCCGTTCGGCGTGCACGGCCCGTCGGCGGTCGACGACCCCTCGTTCGCGTGGACCGACGCGGGGTGGAAGGGCGTCGCGCTCGAGGACCTCGTCATCTACGAGGTGCACGTCGGCACGGCGACCCCGGAGGGCACGTTCGACGCGCTCATCGGGCGGCTCGCCGACCTCCGGGAGCTCGGGATCACCGCGATCGAGCTCATGCCGGTCGCGAGCTTCCCGGGCGAGCGCGGGTGGGGGTACGACGGGGTCGACCTCTTCGCCCCGGCCGCGGCCTACGGCGGCCCCGAGGGCCTCCGCCGCCTGGTCGACGCGGCGCACGCCGCGGGGCTCGGGGTGATCCTCGATTGCGTCTACAACCACTTCGGCCCCGACGGGAACTACCTCCGCGCCTATTCGAAGCGCTACTTCACCGATCGCCACAAGACGCCCTGGGGCGACGCGGTGAACTACGACGGCGAGGGCGCCGAGCAGGTGCGCGCGCTCGCGATCACGAACGCCGAGATGTGGATCCGCGACTACCACATCGATGGCCTCCGCCTGGACGCGACGCACGCCATCGTCGACGACACCGAGCCCCATATCCTCCGGGAGATCGCCGAGCGCGCGCGGGCGGCCGGCGAGGGGCGCCACGTCGTGGTGATCGCCGAGGACAGCCTGAACGACGCGCGCCTCGTGAAGCCCGTCGAGCAGGGCGGGTACGGCCTCGACGGCGTGTGGGCCGACGACTTCCACCATGAGCTCCGCGTCATCTTCGCCGGCGATCGCGACGGCTACTTCGAGGATCACCGGGGCACGGCCGAGGACCTCGCCGCGACGATCCGCAAGGGGTGGCTCTACGAGGGGCAGGTCTCGAAGCACGCGGGCAAGCCGCGGGGGACGCCCGCCGAGCCGGTGCCGCCGCCGCGGTTCGTGCACTGCATCCAGAACCACGATCAGATCGGCAACCGCGCGCTCGGCGATCGGCTCGGGGACAAGGTGAGCCCGGCGGCCTTCCGGACGACGTCGGCGCTGCTCCTGCTCACGCCGTACACGCCGCTCCTGTTCATGGGCCAGGAGTGGAACGCGCGGACGCCGTTCCAGTACTTCACCGACCACAACGCCGAGCTCGGCCGGCTCGTGACCGAGGGCCGCCGGCGCGAGTTCCAGTACTTCTCCTCGTTCGGCGACGCGGAGGTGCCGGATCCGCAGGATCCGCGGACGTTCGAGCGCTCGAAGCTCGACTGGAGCGAGCGGCAGCGGCCGGAGCACGCCGGCGTGCTCGCCTGGTACCGCGAGCTCCTCGGCCTCCGCGCGTCGCACCCGGCGCTGCGGGGCCGCGCGCGCGACGCCTTCTCGGCCGAGGCGCTCTCCCCGGACGCCGTCCGGATCGAGCGCCGCGGCGGCGAGATCGCCGTGATCGCGCTGGTCGCGCTCCGCGGCGCGCTCGCCCTGGACCTCGGCCGCCCGGAGGCGCGGGGGCTCGCGTTCAGCGAGGAGCCGCGGTTCGGCGGCGCGGCGCAGCGGGCCCCGATCGAGCGCGGCCGGGTGGCGTTCGAGGGCCCGGCGGTCCTGATCGTCGAGGTGCCGCTCCCGTGACGGAGGCGACGGCGATCCCATGGATTCCGGTCCGATGCTGAGGCCTGTCACGTTCACGCCGATCGGCGTGGTGCGCACCCCGTTCCCCGACCGGGTGAGCGCGCCGCGACAGCCGCACGCCGCGGCCGGGGCGGAGGGGACGATCGAGCTCGTGCCCGGCCGCGGCCTGGACCACGCGCTCTGCGACATCGAGGGGTGGGACTACCTCTGGGTGGTCTTCTGGTTCCACCTCAACGAGGGCTGGCGCCCGAAGGTCCTGCCGCCTCGGAGCGCCGGCAAGCGGCGCGGCGTGCTGTCGACACGCTCGCCGCACCGCCCGAACCCGATCGGCCTCAGCGTGGTCAAGCTCCTCGCGGTGGACGGCCTCACCTTGCGCGTGAGCGGCGTGGACATGATCGATGGCACGCCGGTGCTCGATCTGAAGCCGTACGTGCCGTACGCGGACGCCTACCCGCACGCGCGCACCGGCTGGGTCGCGCCGCTCGCTCCGGCCGAGGCGCCGGCGGATCCGGAGCCGGGCTTCGAGGTGGTCTGGGGCGAGCGGGCAGCCGAGCAGGCCGCCTGGCTCGATGCGGCGCACGGGGTCGCCCTGCGGGAGCGGGTGGACCGGGTGCTCGCGCTCGGCCCGCAGCCGCACCCTTACCGGCGGATCCGCGTCGACGGGGACGCGATGCGGCTCGCCGTGACCTCGTGGCGGGTGCGGTTCAGGTCCGAGGGGCGGCGGATCGAGGTGCTGTCGGTGGCGACCGGCTACCGCGAGCAGGAGCTCTGGAGCGGAGATGCGCCCGAGCTCGCCGCCCACCGGCAATTCGTGGAGCGGTTCGGACGCGGCTAGGGCGCGCGCTCTTCTGGCCAGGATCGTCGGGTCTGCCTGGCATGCCGAGGACTCCACCTCGGCGGTCCATCCCCGGCCCTTGCCGAACAAGCTGAGAGCAGCCAAAGCGTCCACAACGTTTTGTCGACAACGCCGGGCGGAGTCGATCGGCTCGAATGGGCGTGATCTCTACAAAGTATGTTCGCAGTGCCAGGCCGTGTGGAGCCGAGCAGCGGGGGACGGATCCGCAGTTCCGTCTGCTCGCCGAGGGCATCCCGCAGCTGGTATGGGCCGCCGGCAGCGACGGCTCGTGCAACTATGTCAACGGTCGCTTTCGCGAGTACACCGGCCTGACGGCGGAGCAGGCGGCCTGCCTCGGGCTGGCCGCCGTCCTCCATCCGGAGGATGCGGCGCGCTGCACCGCCGCGTGGAAGGCGGCCGTCGAGCGGGGCGCGGCGCTCGAGCTGGAGGTCCGCGTGCGGCGGCATGACGGCGCCTATCGCTGGTTCCTCGCTCGATCGGAGCCCATCGCGGACATCGGCGGCCGGGGGGCCCGCTGGCTCGGCACGGCCACCGACATCGACGAGCCGGCGCGAGGGGAGGGGGCGCCGCGCCGGCAGATCGACGGCGAGCCGCACCTGAAGGCGGCCGTCCTGGATCAGGTCGGCGAGGCGCGCCTGCGCGAGAGCGAGGAGCGGTTGCGGCTGGCCCTCACGGGCGGCCAGCTCGGCGTCCGGGAGTGGGATGTGAGCTTCCGCAACATGGCCGATCCGTCGCCCGTCATGGTCTGGGCCACCGGCCCCGACGGGCGCGCCACGTACGGGAACCGGAGCTGGTCCGAGTTCTCGGGCCAGACCGAGGCGACCTCCCTCGGCTTCGGCTGGCTCGACGCGATCCACCCCGAGGACCGCTCGGCGACGATGGAGGTCTTCCGGCGGGCCGAGGCGCGGCGCGAGCCCTTCCGGCTGGATTACCGCCTGCGTCGGCACGACGGCGAGTTCCGCTGGTGCATCGCCTCGGGCTCGCCGCGGCTCGGCCCGGGCGGCGAGCTCCTCGGCTACGTCGGCTCGATCATCGACATCACCGAGCGCAAGCATGCAGAGCTCCTGCTGCAGGAGAGCGAGGCGCGATTCCGCCGCGCCGTGATGGCGGTCCCGTTCCCCATCATGATTCACGCCGACGACGGCCAGGTCGTCTGCGTCAACCGCGCGTGGACGGACATCGCCGGCTACGCCAGCCGGGAGATCCCCACCGTCGAGGAATGGCTCGACAGGGCGCATCCGGCGCAGAAGGACGCCATCCGCTCCAGGATCAAGGCCCTGTACGCGCTGGAGGGCGCCACCAGCGGCGAGCTCGAGGCCGCGATCATCACGGCGAACGGCGAGCAGCGCACGTGGCTGTTTCGCGGGGCTCCGCTGGGAAATGACGCGGCGGGCAGGCGGCTCGTCATCAGCATCGCCCACGACATCACCGTGAGGAAGCAGGTCAGCGACACGCTCCGCGAGAGCGAGGCGAAGTTCCGGTCGCTCGCCGAAGCCATGCCGCAGATCGCCTGGACGGCGCGTCCGGACGGCGGCATCGATTACTACAACCGCAGGTGGTACGAGATCTGCGGTGTGAAGGAGGACGAGGCGACCGGCGACAGCTGGGTCCCCTTCGTGCATCCGGACGATCGCCAGCTGTGCACGGACAGCTGGTTTCGTTCGGTCCTGTCCGGCGAGCCGCTCCAGATCGAATACCGCTTCTGGGTCCTCGGTGCCCGTGAGCACCGCTGGTACCTGGGCCGCGCGGTGCCCGTGCGCGGGCCTTCGGGCGAGATCGAGAAGTGGTATGGCACGTGTACGGATATCCACGATCAGAAGTGCGCCGAGGTGACGCTGAAGGAGGCGGACCAGCGCAAGGACGGGTTCCTGGCGATGCTCGCCCACGAGCTGCGCAACCCGCTCGGGCCCCTCCGCAATGCCGCCGAGCTCCTGCGGCGGTCCGGGCCCCAGCAGCCGTCGACGACGTGGGCGTGCGGCGTGCTCGATCGACAGGTCTCGCACATGGCCCGGCTGGTGGACGATCTCCTCGACGTCTCGCGCGTGGCCCGCGGCCGGATCGAGCTGCGCAAGCAGCGCTGCGACCTGACGCAGCTGCTCCGGCAGACCGCCGAGGACTACCGCAGCACGCTGGAGGCGAGCGGCCTCGGGCTCTCGCTGGAGATCCCGGCCGCGCCGCTGTGGGTCCTCGGCGATCCGACCCGGCTGTCGCAGGCCATCGGCAACGTACTGCACAACGCGAACAAGTTCACCGACGCCGGCGGCCAGGTGACGGTCACCCTGTCGGCGGCGTCCGAGAGCTCCGCCGCGATCCGCGTCCGCGACACGGGCATCGGCATGGATGCGGCGATGCTGGCGCGCGTCTTCGTGCCGTTCAGCCAGGCCGATCGCAGCCTGGACCGCAGCCGGGGCGGGCTCGGGCTGGGCCTCGCGCTGGTCAAGGGGCTCGTCGAGCTGCACGGCGGCGCGGCCTCGGCCGAGAGCGCGGGCATCGGCCATGGCGCGGAGATCGTCCTCCGCCTGCCGCTGGAGCGCGGGATCGCGCCGTCGGTCGGGAGCGCCGCGCCGGCGGCGGACATCGCGGCGCGATCGCTGCGCATCCTGATCATCGAGGACAACGTGGACGCCGCGGAGACCTTGCAAGCGTTGCTCGCCATGGAGGGGCATCAGGTCGAGGTGGCCCTGTCCGGGCCTGCCGGCGTCGAGGCGGCCCGCTCGTTCCTGCCGGAGGTCATCCTGTGCGACATCGGTCTTCCCGGCGGGATGGACGGATACTGCGTGGCGCGTGCTCTGAAGGGAAATCCAGGTCCGTCCCCCTCGCTCATGATCGCGCTGACCGGCTATGGCCGGGAGGAAGATCGGCGCCGGGCCCAGGAAGCCGGCTTCTCGATGCTCCTCATCAAGCCGATCGAGCCGAGCGCGCTGCAGACCCTCCTCGCCTCGATCGCCGCGCGGGGGTGAGACGCAGGGCGCGGGGCTTGCCGGCGCTCGGCGGCCTCGGCGCCTCCACGCCGGAGGCGTGAGGGGGCCGCCTCGACGATCGATCACCGGGCGGTCCCCCCGCCGTCCACGGCCATGGCCTCCGGGGGATCTCCGTCTCCTCTTGGCGCTCGTCGCCCGGGCGACGGATGCTGTGCGCGCGTCGTCATCGGAACGCACGCGGTGCTCCGCGCGAGGCGGGCGCGGCTCCGTGTCACCCGGTCTGCCATATAGCAATGAATCCATGAGCGAGCCGCGGTCGAGCCCTCCTCCTGCAACCCACCAGCGCGACGAAGATCCGGACGGGGAGCGACAGGTGAACGGCCCCACGCGGGGAGATGCGTCGCGCGAGCCGCCCCTGACCCGCGCCTTGCAGCGGGCGCTCGGCGCGCTCCCCGCGGCGCTGCCCGAGGAGCTGTGGGGCGAGGCGCTGGTCGGGCCGGCGCGGGGCTTCTTGCAGCGCCCCGGCAAGGACTTCCGCGCCCGGCTCGTGGCGCTCAGCTGGGCGCTCGGCGGCGGCGACGCCGCGCGGATGCCCGACGAGCTGCCGCTGCTCGTGGAGATCCTCCACGCCGGCTCGCTGATCGTCGACGACGTTCAGGACGACTCCGCCGCGCGGCGCGGCGCGCCGGCGCTCCACCGCGTGTGCGGGGTGCCGCTCGCCATCAACACGGGCAACTGGATGTATTTCTGGGCGTTCGACCTGCTCGGCCGCACGCGCTTCGGCGCCGCGACCCGGCTCGCGCTCTACCGCCGCCTCGGCCGCACCCTCTTGCGCTGCCACGAGGGGCAGGCGCTCGATCTCACCGTGCGCGTCGCGGCGCTGGAGCAGCCGCTCGTGCCCCGGGTGGTGGCGACCATCACGCGCCTGAAGACGGGCAGCCTGATGGGCTTCTGCGGCTACCTCGGGGCCCGCGCTGCGGGCGCGAGGGAGCTGCTCGCGCGGCGCATCGCGCGGTGCTGCCGCGAGATCGGCGTGGGCCTGCAGATGCTTGACGACCTCGGCGGCATCACCTCCGCGGCCCGCGCCGAGAAGGGGCTCGAGGACCTGCGCCACCGCCGCGCGACCTGGCCCTGGGCGTGGCTCGCCGAGAGCGCCGATCCCGCGACCTTCGCCGACGCGCAGCAGCGGCTCGCCCTGGCCGCGGACGAGCGCGCCCTCCGGAGCGTCGCCTCGACGCTCCGCGAGCGGGTCGAGGCGACCGGCCGGATCCACGTCGCGGGCCACGTCGGCGGCGCCCTGGCCACGCTCCGGGCCGCGGTCGGGGGCGCGCCGGCGGTCGTCGAGATCGAGCGCGAGATCGAGCAGCTCAAGCGGAGCTTCGGCTGAAGCCGCGCGCGGCCTGCGCGCCGCCGCGCCGGCCCGGCCGGGCGATGTGGCCGGCTCGCACACCGGCGCTGGCTCGACCTTTGAAGAGGTCTCGATCCCAGCGCGGAGAGGATCATGGGGCGTTCGGGCACGGGCTGGATCGATCTTACCGGCGCGGGCAGGGGACGCGGCGGCGGCAGCGCGCGGCGGCTCCGCCGCTCGCCTGGGCGCGATCTGCACGGGCGCGCCGGGATCGCGCGGGTGCGCGCCGAGGTGGACGGCCTCTTCGGGGATCCTGCGCGCGCCGCGCGCATCGAGCGCGACCTCGCCGCGGTCCCCGGCGTCGTGTCCGCGCGGGCGAGCGCGCGGACCGGGCGGGTGCTCGTGCTCGTGCGGGAAGACGCGGCCGAGGCGTCCGCCGCCGCGCTCGCCGCCCACGCCGTCGTTGGCGCCCCGCCGCCGCCGTCCGCGCGCCGTGCCGCGCTGGCCGTGGCCGAGGGGGTGAGCTCGCTCGTCCGCGGAGCGTACCGTCGCGTGCGCCGCGAGGGCGCGCCGGCCGGACGCGATCGTCGCAGCGGGCGCGCGCCGGCCGAGCGAGACGGCGAGGGCGCCGCCGCTCCCCACCGGGCCCACGCCGAGGACGTGGGCGAGGTCGCCCGCGCGCTCGACGTCGAGCCGACCGCGGGGCTCGGCGCCGACGAGGCGCAGCGCCGCCTCCGCGACGTCGGTCCGAACGAGCTCGCGGGAGTCGCGAGCCGCTCGTCGATCGAGATCCTCGCTGAGCAGATTTTTACAGTACCAACCGCGCTGCTCCTCGGCGCGGCGGGCCTGTCGCTCGCGCTTGGGGATGTGGTCGACGCGGGCGCCGTCCTCCTCGTCGTCGGCGCGAACGCTGCGATCGGCACGTACACCGAGTCGCGCGCCGAGGAGCTCCTGCACGCCTGGGGCGACCTCAGGGTCGGGTGGGCGCGCGTCGTGCGCGACGGGCGCGAGCAGCGGCTCGCCGCGTCGGAGATCGTGCCGGGCGACGTGCTCGCGCTGCGCGCCGACGAGCCGGTCGCGGCGGACGCGCGCGTCGTCGCGTCGCGCGAGCTCGCCGTGGACGAGAGCACGCTGACGGGCGAGAGCGAGCCCGTCGACAAGGGTCCCGCGAAGGTCGACGCCGGCGCCCCGCTCGCCGAGCGCCGGGGCATGGTGTACGCGGGCACCACGGTCGCCTCGGGCGAGGGGACGGCGGTGGTCGTCGCGACGGGCGGGCGGACCGCGCTCGGGGACATCCAGCGGGCGCTCTCCCGCGAGGGCGAGCGCACCCCGCCGATCGAGCGGGAGCTCGCCTGGATCGGCCGGCGCCTCGCGGCCTTCGCGCTCGCGAGCTCCTCGGCGGTGGTGGTCGTCGGCCTCGCGCGGCGTCGGCCTCTCCGCGTGCTCGCGCGGAGCGCCGTCGCCCTCGGTGTCGCGGCCATCCCCGAGGGGTTCCCCGCCGTGGGCACCACCGCGCTCGCTCTCGCCAGCCGCCGCCTGCGCGGCCGCGGTATCGTCATCCGCCGCCTCGCCGCGGCAGAGACGCTCGGCGCCGTGAGCGTCGTCTGCGCCGACAAGACCGGCACGCTCACCGAGAACCGCATGCGGGTCGCCGAGATCTTCCTCCCCGGCGAGGGCGTCCTGCGGGTCGCCCGCGCCGCGCGTGACGAGCGCGGCGGCGGCTCGGGGTCGCCGCGCGGGCTCACGCTCGTCGGCGAGGACGGGCGCGAGGTCGCCTCGAGCGCCCCGTGCGTGCACGCGCTCGCGCGCATCGCCGCGCTGAACGCCGACGTCGAGCTGAGCGACGTCGGCAAGGTCGTCTACGGCAGCGGCACCGAGCGCGCGCTCGTCGAGTTCGCGCTCGCGGCCGGCTATCCCGTGTCGTCGCGGCGCGTCGCCGCGCGGCGCGTGAGCGAGGAGCGCCGCTCGGCCGAGCGCGCGTTCATGGTGACGGTCCACGACCACCCGGAGCTCGGGCACATCGAGCTCGTGAAGGGCGCGCCCGAGCAGGTCGTCGCGCGCTGCGACGCCCCGCGCGGCGCCGGCCGCGACGAGGTGCTCCGGCAGAACGACGCGATGGCCTCGCGCGGGCTGCGCGTGCTCGCCCTCGCGTGGCGGCGGAACGGCCGGCCGGACAACGACGCCCCGCTCGAGCTCGCCGGCCTCGTCGGGCTCCGCGACCCGGCGCGCGCCGGCGCGCGGGAGGCGCTCGCGACCCTCTCCGACGCGGGCATCCGCACCCTGATGCTCACGGGCGATCAGGAGCGGACCGCGCGCGCGATCGGCGTCGAGCTCGGCATTCCGGACGACGCCGTGCACAGCCGGGTCACGCCCGAGGCCAAGCTCGACATCGTGCGCGCGCTCCAGCAGCGCGGCGAGATCGTGGCCATGACGGGCGACGGTGTGAACGACGGCCCCGCGCTCAAGGCGGCGGACGTCGGCGTGGCCATGGGCAAGCGCGGCACGGACATCGCGCGGGCGGTGGCCGACGTGGTCCTCGCCGAGGACGACCTGCCGAGCCTCACCGAGGCGGTCTGCGAGGGGCGGCGGCTGCACGACAACGTCCGCCGCGCGATCGCGTACTTCGTCGCCACGAACGCGAGCGAGGTCCTCGCGATGCTGGCCGGCGCCCTGGCCGGCGTCTCGCCGCTCACGCCCCTGCAGCTCCTCTGGATCAACCTGCTCACCGACGTCGCGCCCGCGCTCGCGCTCGCGCTGGAGCCGGCCGAGCCCGGCGTCATGCGGCGCCCCCCGCGCGACCCTGCCGCGCCGCTGCTCGGCCCGCGCGACCTCCGCGCGCTGGGCCTCGACGCGGCCTTGATGTCCGGGGCGTCGCTCGCTGCCTACGCGCTCGGCGGCCGCGCGGCTGCGGGGTCGAGGGCGTTCACCGCGCTCGTGACCGCGCAGCTGCTCCACATCCTCGCCTGCCGCGCCGGCGCCGCGGAGGAGGCTCCGGGGCCCCTGCCGCGCCAGGACAACCCGCACGTGGCGCGCGCGCTCGCCGCGACCTCCGCGCTCCAGGCGCTCGCGCTCGGCTCCCGCACCCTCGGCCGGGTGCTCGGGGCGCCGCGCCTCCGCGCCGGCGAGCTCGCGCTCGCCGTGCTCGCGGGCGCGCTGCCCTCGCTGCTCCGCGGCTCTCTCGGGCGCGCTGCGGGCGCCGGCCGCGAGATCGTGATCGTCAACCCGGACAACACCGTCGACGTCGTCAACATCGAGCGCGCGGACGAGGACGTGAGCGCCGCGCGCGCCGCCTGTCCGCGCAAGGGGAATAGGGTATCATGAGGTTTCATCCACCGTCGTTCGCCCTGGGGGTCGGCAGCGCCGTCCTCCTGATGGGCAAGAAGCAGCATCTCCGGCCGGTGGTCGTCGAGATCGCGGCGCTCGGGCTCCACCTGGGCAGGCTGGGCCTCGCCTTGGTCGAGCGCCAGCGGGAGCACGCCGAGGATCTCTGGGCCGAGGTCACGGAGCGCGTCCGGCACAAGGCCGGGGGCGCAGTGCGCGGCGAGCGCGCTCCGCGCAGGAGCAACGGCGCCTCGGTGCTCCACGGCGAGCCGTCGTCATGAGGCCGCCGGTGCTCGTCGTCCACGTCCTGGAGCGGCGCGTCCGCCTGCGCGCGCCGGCGCTGTCCGGCCATCGTCGCGCGTGCGAGAGCGTCGCGGCGCAGCTCGCGGCCGATCCTGGCTGCGAGGTCGTGACGGTCCGTCCGGCCACGGGCTCGGTGATCATCGAGCGCCTCGAGGGCGGTCTCGATCCGGAGCGGCTCCGCGCCCGGCTCGCCGAGCTGGTCGGCGAGGCGCGCGCCGACGACGGCCACCTGCTCGTCGCGCCGCGGCCCGAGGGCCACCCTGGCCCGACGCGCGTCGCGCGCGCCGTCGCGCACGCCGTCGTCGGGATCAACGCGGATGTGCGTGAGGCCATGGACTACCGCGCGGATCTCGGCACGCTCTTGCCGGTCTTCTTCGCGACGGCGGGCCTCGCCGAGGTCGGCGTGACGCGCCGGCTGCCTGCGCCGGCCTGGTTCAACCTGCTCTGGTGGTCGCTCCGGTCGTTCATGACGTTCAACCCTGGGGCGGTATCGGAGGAGCTGCGCACCGCCGCCGGCGGGGCGCCCTGCTCCCCGGCCGGCGCGGGCGACCGGCCAGGCGGCGCGGACCCGCCCCGTGGCGAGCTGTAGCGGCGCGGAGCGCGCCGCGGGCTATCCCGCGGCCGGTCGGAGCGCGCCGACCAGGTAGATGCCGCCCATCACGATGAGCAGGGCGCCGGCGAGCCCTTGAGTCCAGCGCGGGTTGATGCGCGAGTTGACCGCCTCGGCCAGCGCGACGGCGATCAGCGTGCTAAGCACCAGGGCGGCGGACGCGCCGATGAACACCGATATGCGGCTCTTGCCGGCGGCGCCGAGCGTGAAGACCGCGATCTGCGTCTTGTCGCCGAGCTCGGCCAGGAACACCGTCCAGAAGGTCGCCAGAAGGACTTTCAGATCCATGGCCAAGATAAAGCACGCTCCCTCCGCGAAGTCTCCTCCGTCGTACAGCGCCGGAGCGCAGTCGGCGGGCTGAGCGGCGCGCGGGGTGAGCGGGCTCTCGGCTGGACCGGCTGCGCGGCGCGAACGCAGAGGAGCGGATTCAGGAGGGGGCGAGAGCATTCCGCCGGAGAGCGAATGTTTCTCGTAGCGCACCTCGCCTCGGACATCTTCTTGCGACGTGAGCGTTTCGGCGCGCTGTCGTGCTCGTGGCGCCTCCGTCGACCCCGACGTAAAGCGGCGATGTCTCACGATGGCTCGGGATTCGATTGAACCTTGGTGGCCTCGCGCGTACCCTTCTGTTCCGGATCGTAAGCCCCGGAAGCAGAGGGGAACACGTTGATGGCGCGATGGCAATTTTCTGTATGGATTGGCCTGTTTATTGCATCGCTCGCCCTGTCTCCCGGCTGCAGCTGCGGCAGCGATGATGTGACGGTGACCGGGCCTGGGTCTGGCGGCGGGGGGTTTGGGGGCGCTGGTGGCGCGGGAGCTGGCCCGCAGGTGGCTTCGAACGGCGGGGGCGGGGAGGGGGGGACCGAGGTCGCGGACCAGGGTGTCGCTGCGAGCGATGTGGTCAGCGCGGGCAAGGTCGTGAGCAGTCCGAGCTACCGCATGGTCTTCACGCTCGGTCAGCCGACCCAGAATCAGGGAAAGACGACCTCGCCGAGCTACCGCATGCAGGGCGGGCTGGCTGGGGCGAACGGGAGCTTGCCATGAACGGGATGGGACGGCGTGTCCTCGCGATTTGTGTCCTCCTCGCCGCCTCGGTCGGCGTCGTGCGCGGCGCGTCCGCCGCGGTGCCGACGCAGATCACGCACCAGGGTCGGCTCTTCACGGCGAACGGAGAGCCGGTCAATGACGCGCTCCTTGTGACGTTCGCCGTCTACGGTGCCGAGGCGCCCGAGGACGACGATTCACCTGTCTGGAGCGAGACGCTCTCGATCTCCTTCGATGACGGCTATTTCTCCACGGTGCTCGAGTTCACCGAGGCGCAGGCCGCGAAGGTCTTCGACGGCTCGGTCCGCTACCTTGGAGTCACGGTCGCGAACGATCGGGAGATGGAGCCTCGCACGCCGATCGGGAGCGTTCCGTACGCGATGGTCGCGAACAATGCTGTTGGTGAGATCACGCCGAAGCTGGTGAAGATCGGTGACAAGGTCATCATCGACGAGAGCGGCAACTGGGTCGGCAACCCGAGCGGGATCGCGGGGCCGCCGGGGCCTCCTGGGTCCCAGGGTCCAGCGGGTCTGCCTGGCGAGATGGGTCCTGCGGGTCCCCCGGGGCCGCCGGGCCCTCCTGGGCCCGATGGGCCGATGGGCCCGGCGGGTCTATCTGGCGACAGGGGTCCTGAGGGCCCCCAGGGGCCTCCCGGGCCGGAGGGCCCGCAGGGGCCGGTCGGTCCGTCGGGTGTGCTCGCGACGTTCACGCTCGCGGGCAATGTTGCCCCCTCTTTTGATGGCGGCAGCGCCGCGTATGTCTTCGTCGGTCCTGCGGGGTCGGTGACCATCACCGGCAGCCAGCGTGTGACCGGATCGGCCTCTGCGATACTCGGGCTGGGGCCGTCCAGCGCTCCGTTCGTCACCCCGGTCGGCCTCTGCTACCAGGGGCGTGACGGCACCGGCGAGATCGTCAACTTCCTCGGAAACCGCTTTGCGTTTCACTATTTCACGCCGACCCCCACAACCTACTCTGTCTCTGGCACGACCGTGCTGTCCGAGGGGTCGTGGAATATCGGCATGTGCCTCCGCAATGAGGGGACCACGATCCTTGGATCGCGCTCGACGACCGCCGGCAGCATGCTGAACGGCTGGTTCATCGTCACGAACGACTGAGGGCGAGTCTCTCGCGCTCGACCTCGCCCTTGAGTCCGCGACAACGATAGGATCGAGGCGCTTCAGAGCCCGCCGTATCGAGGAGCTCCGGAGTGGTGAGCCCGGCGAGCCTCGGAGCCAGCCATATCGAGGAGCTCCAGAAAACGGGAGGCCCGGTGAGCCCCCGCGCCGCGGGACGAACAGGGGCTCACCGGGCCGGGCATCTCGGCAAGAGCCAGTCAGCGCAGCGCCACCGGGCTCCGCGCGATGTACTCGTCGTAGGCGAGCGTCCGCAGATCCTTGATGTCCTTCGCGCGCATCGCCCCGATGACCGCGCGCGCGAGCTGGAGATCCGTGATGAGCGGGATGTTCGCGTCGACCGCCCGCCGCCGGATCAGGTACCCGTCCGGGCGCCCGAGCTGGTCGTACTCGCGGGGGATGTTGATCACGAGATCCACTTTCCCCTGCTCGATCGCGCTCATCGCCGTCTCCCCCTCGTCCGGCTTCTTCGCGAGGCTCGTGCACGCGAGCCCGAGCGCCCGGAGCGCCTCGGCCGTGCCCGGCGTCGCGAAGATGGGGAGCTTCAGGTGCTCGGCGATGACGCGCGCCTCGTCCGCGAACCAGTACTTGTCCTCGAGCGGGCCGAGCGACAGCAAGACGCCCTTCTTGGGGAACCGGAAGCCGGTCGCGAGCAGCGCGTGCAGGAGCGCCTCGTGCATGTCGTCCCCGAAGCAGCCGACCTCGCCGGTGCTCGCCATCTCCACGCCGAGCATCGGATCGGCCCCCACGAGGCGCGAGAACGAGAACATCGGCGCCTTCACGGCGACGTAATCGAGGTCGAGCCCGCGGTTCTCGACCGGCTGCGACACGCCGAGCATCCGGCGCATCGCCTCGCGGACGAAGTTGTTCCCCGTCACCTTGGACACGAACGGGAAGCTCCGCGACGCGCGCAGGTTGCACTCGATGACCTTCACCGTGTTGTGCTTGGCCAGGAACTGCATGTTGAACGGCCCGGTGATCGAGAGCGACCGCGCCACCTGCTGGGCGATCTGCTTGATCCTGCGGATCGTCGCGATGTAGAGCGACTGCGGGGGCAGCACGAGCGTCGCGTCGCCGCTGTGGACGCCGGCGTTCTCGACGTGCTCGCTGATCGCCCAGAGGACGAGCTCCCCCCGGTCGGCGACCGCGTCGATCTCCACCTCGCGGGCGTGGGTCTCGAACTTCGAGACCACCACGGGGTAGATGGGCGAGACGGCCTTGGCCCGGGCGAGGATGCGATCGAGCTCGTTGGGCTCGTGCGCCACGCTCATGGCCGCGCCGCTCAGCACGTAGCTCGGGCGCACGAGGACGGGGAAGCCGCCGAGCTTCTTCACGATCTCGCCCGCCTCGGCCGCGTCGACGACGTGGGCCCAGCGCGGCTGATCGATCTCCAGCCGGTCGAGCAGATCGCTGAATTTCTTCCGGTTCTCGGCGGTGTCGATGCTCCCCGGGCTCGTGCCGAGGATGCGCACCCCCGCCTCGTGCAGCCGGAGCGCCAGGTTGTTCGGGACCTGCCCGCCCATGCTGACCACGATGCCGTACGGCTGCTCCCGCTCGTAGATGTCGAGCACCGTCTCGAAGCTGATCTCGTCGAAGACCAGCTTGTCGCACGTGTCGTAGTCGGTGCTGACCGTCTCCGGGTTGTAGTTCAGCATCATGGTCTCGTAGCCGAGCTCCGAGGCCGCGCGGATCGCGTTGACGCAGCACCAGTCGAACTCGACGCTCGATCCGATGCGGTAGGCGCCGGAGCCGAGCACCATGATCTTCTTCCGCCAGGACGGCGCTACGTCCGTGGCCGACGCGTGATAGCTTGAATAGAGGTAGTTCGTCTCGGCGGGGAACTCGGCCGCGAGCGTGTCGATCTGGGCGAGGTGCGGCACGACCCCGTGCCGCTTCCTGAGCTCACGGATCGAGCCGCGCGCGGCGCCCGTCAGCGTGCCGATCATCCGGTCGCTGAAGCCGAGCTGCTTCGCGTCCCGCAGGATCGCCTCGTCGATCGCGGGCTCCTGCACGGGCGCGGCCCTGTCGGCCTGCGCCGGGACGGGGACCTTGAGCGCCCTGAGGTCCTTGTGCATCCGCACGACGGGCTCGATCTGGTGCAGGAACCACCGGTCGATCTTGGTGAGATCGTGGATCTCGTCGACCGACATCCCCTCCTGCAGCGCGCGGGCGACCGCGAAGATCCGGAGCGGGGTCGCGTTCTGCAGCTCGTCGCGGAGGTCCGTGAAGGTGAACGCCTCGGGGTCGAGCCCCTTCACCCCGATGTCGAGCATCCGGAGCGCCTTCTGGATGACCTCGGGGAACGTCCTGCCGATGGCCATGACCTCGCCGACGCTCTTCATCTCGCTGCCGATCCGCATCGAGGCGCCGCGGAACTTGCCGAGATCCCAGCGCGGGGCCTTGCAGACGAGGTAATCGAGCGCCGGCTCGAAGAACGCTGTCGTCCTGCGGGTGATCGCGTTGGCGATCTCCGGCATCGTGTAGCCGATGGCGATCTTCGCGGCGACGTAGGCGAGCGGGTAACCCGTCGCCTTGCTGGCGAGCGCGCTCGACCGGGAGAGGCGCGCGTTCACCTCGATGACCCGGTAATCGGTGCTGTGCGGGTCGAGCGCATACTGGATGTTGCACTCGCCGACGATCCCGAGGTGGCGGATCGTCTTCAGCGCGACCGAGCGGAGGAGCTGGTACTCCTCGTCGTTCAGCGTCTGCGACGGGGCGACGACGATCGACTCCCCGGTATGGATCCCCATCGGATCGAGGTTCTCCATGTTGCAGACGGTGATGCAGTTGTCGCGTCCGTCGCGGACGACCTCGTATTCGATCTCCTTCCAGCCGCGGAGACACTCCTCGACGAGCACCTGGGGCACGCCGCCGGCGAAGCCGCGCCGCACGGCGTCATCGAGGTCACGCTCGCTCTCGACGATGCCGCTGCCCTTGCCCCCGAGCGCGTAGCCGCCGCGGAGCATGACCGGGAACCCGATCTCGCGCGCCGCGGCCGCGGCCTCGGCCGGCGTGCGGCAGGCGCGGCTCCGGGCCGTCTTCACGCCGATCTCGTCGAGGCGATCGATGAAGAGCCGCCGGTCCTCGGTGTCGCGGATGGACTTGATCGGCGTGCCGAGCACCCGCACGCCGTACTTGTCGAGGATCCCGGTGTCGTGGAGCTCGAGCCCGCAGTTGAGCGCCGTCTGTCCGCCGAAGGAGAGGGCGATCGCGTCGACCTCCTCCTTGACGATGATCCGCTCGACGAACTCCGGGGTGACCGCGCAGAGGTGGATACGGTCGGCGAGCCCCTCGCTCGTCTGGATGGTGGCGATGTTCGGGTTCACGAGGACGGTGGCGATCCCCTCTTCCTTGAGGGCCTTGATCGCCTGCGACCCCGAGTAGTCGAACTCGCCGGCCTGACCGATCTGCAGCGCGCCGGAGCCGAGCACGAGGACGCGCCGGGGTTTCTTGGGGAGGTAGGCGCCGTACATGGCTCAGCTCTTTCCTGCGGTGGGGGTGGGGCGGGGATCCGCGCCGGCGGTCCCTGCGGCTTTGAATCGCGCGTCGGCGGACCCCTTCATCGCGCCGCAGAGGCGCAGGAAGTCGTCGAACAGGTAGCCCGCGTCCTCTGGCCCGGGCGTCGCCTCGGGGTGGAACTGGACGCTGAAGAAGGGGCGCAGCCGCGAGCGGATGCCCTCGTTCGTGCCGTCGTTGATGTTGACGAACCAGGGCTCCCACTCGGCGGGGAGCGACTCGTGCTTCACCGCGTACCCGTGGTTCTGGCTCGTGACGTAGCAGCGGCGGCTCAGGAGGTCCTGCACCGGCTGGTTCACGCCGCGGTGGCCGTACGGCAGCTTGTAGGTGTCCCCGCCGGCGGCCAGCGCCAGGATCTGGTTGCCGAGGCAGATGCCGAAGATCGGCTTCGTGTACGTGTCGAGCAGGCCGCGCACCGCGGCGACCAGCTGGCCGAGGTCCTTCGGGTCGCCGGGTCCGTTGCCGATGAGGATGCCGTCGGCGCGCTCGGCGAGCTCGGCGATGTTCGCGTGGTAGGGGGCGCGGACGACGGTGACCCCGCGCTGGAGGAGCGAGCGGACGATGTTGTCCTTCGCGCCCGCGTCGATGAGGAGCACCTTCATGGGACCGCCCTCGTACGTGATCGGCTCGCGGGGCACCACGAGGCGGAACACGTCGCGCATGTCCACGGCCTCGGCCGAGCGCTTCACTCGCTCCAGGTCCATCTCGGCCGGGAACAGCCAGCCCTTCATGGTGCCGGCCTCCCGGAGCCGCCGCGTCAGCGTGCGCGTGTCGATCCCCGTGATCGCCGGGATGCCCTCGCTCGCGAGCCAGGCGCCGAGGGAGCGGACCGCGGCCTGGTGGCTGTAGCGCTCCACGTAGCTCTGGACCACGAGCCCCTGCAGCTGGATCCGGTCGGCCTCGTAGGGCCCGTCGACGCTGCCTGCCTGCCGCGGCGCGGGCACGCCGTAGTTGCCCACGAGCGGGTACGTGATCGCGAGGATTTGGCCTCTGTACGAGGGATCCGTGAGCGTCTCGACGTACCCCGTCATGCCGGTGTTGAAGACGACCTCGCCGCTCACCGCGCGCGGGGCGCCGAAGCACCGGCCCGTCATGGTCGTGCCGTCTTCGAGTACGAGCTTCATCCGATTCGCATCCATCCTCTTTGACCGCCTGGGCCGCCGCGGCGCGGACCCTTACGCAGGAGGGGCCGCGAGCGCGTGCCGCGCCGTGGGCCCATGGGGTACCAGGTCCGCGCGCGTTCCGCGCGGCGGGCCGGCATCATGCTCGAGGCTGGGCGTCCAAGCACCTCCGGTCGCCGGAGCCTCCAGCTCCGGCATTCCATCGAGGTGGGCATGACGCCCGGCGTCCCGTTCTTCCACATGCCGGGAACGCCCATTTGCCGTCCCCTCGCTCCACGTCAACCAGGAACTTTCGCCTGAGGCTCCCCGGCCGTTTCCTGAGCGCTTTTCGCCGCTCTTCGTGAACCGCCGGGCTGCGCGCCCCCGCCTAGGGGGCCTGCGCGCGCTCGACGTAGGCCCGCTCGAGGACGAGCACATCCATCCTCGTCCGGACGAAGCAGTCGAGCGCCTCCTTCGGGGTGCAAACGATGGGCTCGCTCGCGTTGAACGAGGTGTTCAGGAGGACCGGCGTGCCGGTCAGCCGGCCGAACTCGAGGAGGAGCGCGTGGTAGCGCGGGTTCTCCTGGGCGGTGACCGTCTGCGGGCGGCCCGTGCCGTCGACGTGCATCACGGCGGGGATCTCGGCGCGGCGCTCGGGCTTGAGCTTGTAGACCTTGACCATGAACGGGTCCGGCGAGGTCTGCTCGAAGTAGTCGCCCACGCGCTCCAGCGGGAGCGCCGGCGCGAACGGGCGGAACATCTCGCGGCGCTTGATCCGCTCGTTCATGACGTCCTTCATGTCCGGCCGCCGCGGGTCGCAGAGGATGCTGCGGTTGCCGAGCGCGCGGGGGCCGTACTCCATCCGCCCCTGGAACCAGCCGACCACCTTGCCCTCGCTGATCGCCCTGGCGACGCGGGGGATCAGGTCCTCGTCGGGGAGCGTCTCGAACGCGACCTGCTCCTTGCGGAGCACCTCCTCGATCGCCTCCTGCGAGAAGGCCGGGCCGAAGTAGCTGTGCGTCTGGTGGAAGGCGCGCGGGTTGCCGAGCTTGTGGTGGTGGACGTAGAGCGCCGCCCCGAACGACGTGCCCGCGTCGCCGGCCGCGGGCTGGATGAAGACGTCGTCGAACAGCCCCTTCGGCCGGATCTTCCCGGCGGCCACGCTGTTGAACGCGCAGCCGCCCGCGAGGGCGAGGCGCGGCGAGCCGGTGAGGTGCTTCGCCGTCGCGAGCAGCTCGAAGTAGACCTCCTCGAACACCGCCTGCGCCGAGGCGGCGACCGCCTTGAAGCGGTCCTCCACCTGGCTCTTCGGGCTGCGCGCGGGGCCGAGCAGATCGATCAGGCGCTCGGAGTGGATGGCGCCGTAGCGGGGCTCGCCCTCCCAGGTCATGGAGATGCCCTTCGTGTGGTGCTGGAAGTACTCGAGCCCGAGCTCGAGGGCCCCGTCCTTGATGCGCACCACCTGCCGGAGCTTGTCGAGCAGCTCCGGCTGACCGTAGGCCGCGAGCCCCATGACCTTGTACTCGTCGCCGAACTTCGGGAAGCCGAGGTACTGCGTCAGGCCCGAGTAGAACAGCCCGAGCGAGTGGGGGAAGCCGACGCGCCGGAGGATCTCCAGCTTGTTGCCGCGGCCGCGCGCCCACATCGTGCTCACGAAGTCGCCGAAGCCGTCGATCGACACGACGGCCGCCTCGTCGAAGCCCGAGGGGAAGAACGCGGAGGCGAGGTGCGCGCGGTGGTGCTCGACGTTGTGCGGCTCGGCGCGGATGCGCTTCGGGTCGATGCCGAGCGCGGCGCCGAGGTGCACCTTCGGGTCGCTCGCGCTGAGCGAGCCCTTGAGGAGCCCGGCCGGCGAGCGCCGCGTCAGCGCGTAGAGCAGCTTGTCGCCGAGGTGCGCCCGCGTGTCGCGCCCGATCGCGATGTGATCGATGTCCTCGACCCGCGCGCCGGCGGCGCTGAGGCAGTACTCGACCGCGAGCCGCGGGAAGCCCGCGCAGTGCTTGATCCTGCTGAACCGCTCCTCCTCCGCCGCCGCGACGAGCTGTCCGTCGACGAGCAGCGCGGCCGACGCGTCACCGTGATAGGCGTTGATCCCGAGGATGAGCATGTTTCAGCCATCTTCCGGCGCCCCTGCGCGAGGGTCAAGGCGCGCTCGCCGCGCGGGGGCGCGACAAAAAAGCACGGGATCGTAGGCAAAACCGGCCGCCGCTGGCCAACGCGACGCGGTCGCGCGCCGCCATGCGAACACGCATTCGCACGGCGCGCGCGATCAGATCTCGGCGAGGCGGATGGCCTCGAGGCGATCGCCCTCGTCGATGCGCTCCTGATCGGCCGGCACGAGGACGAGCGCCTCGGCCTCGGCGAAGCTCGTGACCGCGCCCGAGGCCTGGTTCGCGGCGATGCGCGCGACGAGCTCGCCGCTCGAGATCTCGAGGCGGGCGCGGAGGAACTCGGCGCGCCCGGGCTGGCGCCGCAGCGCGCCGGCCGCGCGGACGATCACGCGGGGCGGCAGCGGCGCGGCGTCGCCCTGGAGCGCGCGCAGGAGCGGCACGCCGAAGAGGACGAAGGTGAGCGAGGCGGAGGCCGGGTTGCCCGGCAGGCCGATCACGTGCACGACGCCGCTCCGCGAGAGCTCGGCGCGCCCCACGGCGAGCGGCTTCCCCGGCTTGATGGCGACGCGCCAGAAGTCGAGCGTCACGCCCGCGGCCTCGAGGGCGGGGCGGACCACGTCGTGGTCGCCGACGCTCACGCCCCCGACGGTCACCGCAAGGTCCGACCCGCGCAGCGCCGTCGACACCGCCTCGGCGGCGCGCGCCGCGTCGTCGGGGACGAAGGGCGCGACGCGGACCGCCGCGCCCGCTGCGCGCGCGGTCGCGGCGATGAAGTAGCTGTTCGACTCCGCGACCGTGCCGGCGGGGCCGGGCGAGCCGGGCCCGCGCAGCTCGTCGCCGGAGCACAGCAACGTGACCACGGGGCGGCGCGCGACGAGGACGCTCGGTCGATCGAGCGCCGCCGCGAGCGCCACCTTCCCCGGCGTGAGGCGCGCTCCGCTGCGCAGCGCGACGGCGCCCTCCGCGAGGTCCGCGCCCCGGCGTCGCACCCAGGCGCCGGCGCGCGGCGCCTCCTTCAGGGTGATCTCGTCGCCGCTCCGCTCTGCGTCCTCCTGCGGCACGATCGCGTCCGAGCCGGGCGGCAGCCGCGCGCCCGTGAAGATCCGGCACGCCGTGCCCGGCTGGAGCGATGGCAGCGGCCGGCCGGCAGCGCTCTCGCCGCGCACGGGGAGCCTGAAGGGCCCGCCGCCCGTGAGGTCGGCCAATGCGACGGCGTAGCCGTCCATCGCGCTGTAATCGAAGGCGGGCATCGCGTCGGCCGCCGCGATGTCCTCGGCGAGCACGCGCCCGGCCGCGTCGTCGAGCGGCACCCGCTCCGGGCCGACCGGGACCGCGGCCGAGAGCAGCCGCGCGAGCGCCTCTTCGAAGGGGATCATCCGCGCTGCTCCTTGTCCTGGGTGCTGTCTTTTGTGTGCTGCGTGTGCCGGTGGTGATGGCCGCCCTTGCCCGACGCGAGCGCGACCGCGTGCGCGAGGACAGGGCCGATGAGCTGCGTGACGGCGAGCTCCACCGCCTTCGGGCTGCCCGGGAGCGCGATCACCACGAGCCCTCGCGCGACGCCCGCGGCGGCGCGCGACAGGATCGCGTTCGGCCCGATGGCGTCCCAGCTCAGGCGCCGGAACGCCTCGCCGAAGCCGTCGAGCGTCTTCTCGAAGAGCGGCGCGAGCGCCTCGACGGTCCGGTCGCGCGGCGCGATCCCGGTCCCGCCCGTCGTGACGATCGCGTCGGCCGCACCTGCGCTTGCGATCTGCTCGATCGCCGCTCGCAGCAGCTCCGGCTCCTCGCGGACGACGGCGTGGGACGTCACGGCGAAGCCGGCCTTCTCGAGGAGCTCGCCGAGGAGCTGTCCGCCCTCGTCGTCGTCGAGGGTGCGGGTGTCACTGAGCGTCAGCGTGGCGACGCGCACGGGGGAGCGGCTCATGCGGCAGATTTACGCCTCTCCCTGGCGAATGGCGAACTCTTGATGACGCCGGCGTGGTCATCGTGGTCATCTCGGGGGGCCTGCCCGCGAACGCCGCGGCCGCCCGAGCGCGGGCGGCCCTCGAGCCCCCGTCCGCCGGCGCCGCGCGGAGCGCGCGTCGTCGGCCATCGGTCGTCGAGTCGTCGACGCCGCGCGCGCGCCGTTGCCCTGTGTCGCTCCGGTGTCGTTGACGGCGGATGGCTTTCGCATCGCCGCTGCGCTAGGGGGAGCGGCGTGTCCGGCCCCCTGATCCCTTACATCGATCTCCCCGAGATCCCGCTGTCGTTCCTCGAGCACATCCCGCTCGTGGGCCAGCTCATCGATCCGGCGAAGCCGCCGTCGATCAAGCCGTTCGGCACGCTTGTGGCGCTCGGCGTCTACATCGGCGCCGTGGTCGCCACGCGGCACGCGCGCGAGCGGAAGCTGGACGAGAAGAAGATGAGCGAGTTCATCTTCTGGGTCGTGGCGGCCGGCTTCATCGGCGGGCACGTCTTCGATGCGATCTTCTATCACCCGCAGCGGGTCGCCCGCGATCCTCTCTACCTCTTCGCGCTCTGGGACGGCCTGTCGAGCTTCGGCGGCTTCACCGGCGCGCTGATCGGCGCCGCCTCCTGGCGCTTTTATCGCCGCGAGAAGATCCTGCCTTACTGCGAGGTCGTCAGCAGCGCGTTCCCGCTCGCGTGGGTCTTCGGGCGCGCCGGCTGCGCGTCGGTCCACGATCACCCGGGCCGCCTCTCCGACGCGTGGTTCGCGGTCCAATACCCGCTCGGGAGCGGTCACGTCGGCCGGTTCGATCTCGGCCTCTACGAGTGCCTGCTCACGATCCCCCTCGCGATCGCGTTCGCGGTGCTCTGGCGCCGGAATCCCCATCGTCCTCTCGGGTTCTACATCGGGATCATGTGCACCGCGTACGCGCCGGTGCGGTTCGGGCTCGACTTTCTGCGCGAGCGGGAGGGCACGCTCGTCGGCGGCGATCCGCGCTACGGCGGCCTCACCCCCGCGCAGTGGGCCTGCTTCGGTCTGCTCGCGGTGGGCATCTATTTCCTGCGCATGGCGGCGCGCGGCGAGCCGTCGAGCGCCGGGGTGGGCCCGCTCAACGGCGCTCCGCGCGTCGCGGACGATGACGCGTCCGACGACGACGAAGGGGACGATGAGGGCGACGAAACCGAGGAGCCCCGGGCGTCGCGCGCCCGGGTCAATCGGTAATCCCCCCGAGCCGCGCCCTGCGGCCCTCGTGCGCCCCGGCTGTCGAACCCTTCCTCCGGCGCTTCCATGCTGCAGCAGAGGCGGCGAATGGCGCCCTCGCAGGGCCCGTCGTCCAGGCGGCCCTTGGCTTCCTGGAAAGGCGCATCGGGGCCCACGCGTCTCGCTGTACCGCAAAAATTCATTGTATTTTCAATTACTTGCGCGCCGTCGTCCGGTCGTGTCGGACAGAACGAGATCGCGCGATCCCCTCATGATGCGGCCAGCCCTGGGCGACGTGGCCCTCCCGAGCGCTGCTCTTCCCGACGCTGATGTCCGGCGCCGCCCGCCGGTGACGGGGGGTGGGCGGCGCGGCTGCCCGGTCCGCCGGAGCTGTGCCTCTGGCGTTGGGGGGGCCCGGGACCGCTCCTTACGGGCCTGCTTTGGGCTCGCTCGCCCGTGGCGGGTCCCTTGACGCGCCAGGGGCGCTAGATATCGTGGGGTGGAGTTTGCACCAGAGGGTCGGCCCGCCGACCTTCGCTCGATTGAGCTCGGTTGCCCCTTCCGCCGAAGGCGGGGTCGATCGAGGCGCGCTCGCGAAACGCTCCGCATCATCGACATCGATCACGGAGCGAGTGGACCAAATAAGAGGGAACGCAGGGGCCAACCCCAGGTTTTTCTACAATGGCTGAAGATTCGCGTAAGTTGTTCGTGGCGGGCTTGCCCGACTCCATCACCGAAGACGTTTTGCGGCAGCTCTTCGAGGCCACCGGCGGCAACGTCGTCGAGGTCAGTCTTCCGAAAGATCGTGCGACAGGTCGTCCGCGCGGCTTCGGCTTCGTCACGCTCTCGACAACCGGCGAAGCCAACGCCGCGCGCGAGTCGCTCGACGGGTCCTTTCAGGGCGGCAAGTCCATCTCGGTCCGCCCCTTCCAGGCCGAGCCCCCGCGGCGCGAGGGGCGCCCGATGGGCCCCGGCGGCGGCCCGGGCGTCGGTGGTGGTCTCGGCGGCGGCGGTGCGGGCCTCGGGCCGGCCGGAGCGCCCGATCGGACCCTCTACGTCGGCAATCTCCCCTATGACGCGAGCGTCGAGGAGGTCGAGGGGCTGATCGGCTCGACGGGCGCGGGGCCGGTGGTGCGGGTCCACCTGCCCATGGACCCTGATGGTCGCAAGCGCGGGTTCGGCTTCGTAACGATGGCCAGCGCCGAGGCGGCGCGGGGGGCGATCGATGCGCTGCGCGGTGTGGACGTGCGTGGCCGGCGCCTCGTCGTCAACCTCGCTCATCCGAAGGGCGAGCGCCCCGAGCGCGAGCAGCGCCCCGGCGGCTTCGGCGGCGGCGGCTTCCCCGGCGGTGGCGGCGGCGGTGGCTTCCCCGGCGGCGGCGGTGGCTTCCCCGGCGGCGGCGGCGGTGGTGGCGGCGGCGGCTTCGCGGGCGGCCCTGGCGGCGGCGCGCCTCCGCCTCCTGCGCGCAAGACGTTCGACGATCGCCGGCGGCGCGGCGCACACGACGGCGACGGCCCTCCCGGTGCTGGTGGCGGTGCCGCCGGCGGTGCCGGCCGTCGCAGCAACAACAAGAACTGGGATCGCGGCCGCACGGGTGACGACTGGGACGACGAATGAGCTCTCCCGGTTGACAACTGCACCATTTCTCGTAGGGTAGGCGCCCTCCAGACGGGCGGTCGGGCGTCGCTGAGCCCGCTCACGTCCACTGGTCCCCTGCCGGTTGCGGTGCCAGCGCTCCCGTGCTGCCCGCGCCTAGGTTCAACCAGGGCCGTCTGTGAAACAGATCGGCCCTGTCTTCGGAGATCTCCGATGCGCGACATCATCAAGCTGACGTGCGGTACCTGCGGCCGCGCGAACTACCACACGACGAAGAACAAGCGGACGATGACGGAGAAGTTCGTCATCAAGAAGTTTTGCCCCACCGAGCGCAAGCACACCGAGCACAAAGAAGGCAAGATCTCGAAGGGCTAGGCCCCGCTGCACTGCTGGCTGCTGCCGCCGGGCCCGCCCTTTCGGGCCTCGGGTCTGGCTCCTGCGCCCTCGCGGTGCTCGGCTTAACCTTGTCCATTTCTAGGGCGAAGCGATGATCTTCGACTGGCTCTTCGGCCTGTTCTCGAACGATCTCGCGATCGATCTCGGCACCGCCACCACCCTCATCTACGTGAAGGGCAAGGGGATCGTCTCATGCGAGCCCTCGGTGGTCGCCGTCCAGCGCGATGCTCGCGGCGGCAAGAAGGTGCTCGCCGTCGGCCGCGAGGCGAAGGAGATGCTCGGGCGCACCCCGGGCAACATCCAGGCGGTGAGACCGCTGCGCGACGGCGTCATCGCCGACTTCGAGATCACCGAGGCGATGCTCCGGTACTTCATCGCGCGCGCGCACACCCGCCGCACGCTCGTCAAGCCGCGCATCATCATCTGCGTCCCCTTCGGGATCACCGAGGTCGAGAAGCGGGCGGTGAAGGAGAGCGCCGAGGGCGCCGGCGCGCGCGAGGTCTACCTGATCGAGGAGCCGATGGCGGCGGCGATCGGCGCCGGGCTGCCGATCACCGAGCCCAGCGGCAACATGGTCGTCGACATCGGCGGCGGCACGACCGAGGTCGCCGTCATCTCCCTCGCCGGCATCGTCTACTCGCAGAGCGTTCGCGTCGGCGGCGACAAGATGGACGAGTCGATCATGGCCTACATGAAGCGCAAGTACAACATGGCCATCGGCGAGCAGACCGCGGAGCGCATCAAGATCACGGTCGGCAACGCGTACCCGCTCGAGCAGCAGCTCACGATGGAGGTCAAGGGGCGCGACATGGTCGCGGGCATCCCCAAGACGGTCGTCGTCAACTCGGACGAGATCCGCGACTCGCTGAGCGAGCCGACGAACGCCATCGTGGACGCCGTGCTCATCGCGCTGGAGCGCACGCCGCCGGAGCTCGCCGCCGACATCGTCGACAAGGGCATCGTGCTCACCGGCGGCGGCTCGCTCCTCAAGAACCTCGACGTGCTCCTCCGCGAGGAGACGGGGCTGCCCGTGATGGTGTGCGACGACCCGATCAGCGCCGTGGTGCTCGGCAGCGGCAAGGCGCTGGATCACCTCGAGCTCTTGAAAGAGGTCACGATCAGCTGACGACTGGTCTCGTGCTCCGCCCGTGAGCTTGCCGGCGGGGCTCTGCTGCTGCGGCGCGCGCCTCGCGGGGGCGGGCGCCGCGCGGCGACGACAGGGGTGGCCTCGCGGGTCGTCCCGTACTACCTGGGTCCGGGAGCCACGGTGAACCTGAAACGCTACCGCGACTTCGTGATCGTGCTGCTGGCGCTCGCGGTGCCGTTCTGGTTCCTGCGCGCCAGCATGCGCGACCCCAAGCACAACACGGGGGCCGACCGGATCATCATCGGCCTCGCGGCGCCGATCCAGTACGCGGCCGCGACCCTGGCGCGCGGCCTCTCGAACCTCTGGGGCGACTACATCTACCTGGTCGACGTCAAGGAGGACAACGCCAGGCAGGCCTCGCAGATCGCCCGCCTCCGCGAGCGGGTGCGGAAGCTCGAGGCGCTCGAGGAGGAGAACCGGCGCCTGCGCAGGCTGCTCGATCTGCGCCAGAGCCTCCGCACCGACGTGGTGAGCGCCCAGGTCGTCGGCAAGAGCACCAACGATTTCTTCCGCGTGGTGCGCGTCACCCTCGATCGCGAGGCGCGGGACATCGGCTCCAACCTGCCGGTCCTCTCCGCGGACGGCGTGGTCGGCACGACGCTGAAGAGCGCCGGCGACACGGTCGACGTGCGGCTCGTCGTCGACGGGGGCAGCGGCGTCGATGTGGTCGTCGAGCGGACCGGCGCGCGCGGCTTCGTCCGCGGCACGGGCGACGAGAGCAAGTACTCCTGCAGCGTGGAGTATGTGCAGCGCACCGACGAGATCGAGGTCGGCGACCTCCTCGTGACCAGCGGCGTCGGCCGGCGCTTTCCGAAGGGGATCCCGGTCGGGACCGTGACGCAGGTCATCCGCCGCGATTTCGGCATCTACCAGCAGGTCTACGTCGCCCCGGCCGTCGATTTCTCCCGGCTGGAGGAGGTGCTCATCGTGACGACGACGCCTCCGGAGGAGGCGCCGCCGCAGGCGCAGCGGAGGTGACGCGATGAGAAACTCCGCGTTCCTGGCGATGGGCGCCGCCCTGCTGATCGTTCAGTCGAACCTGTTCCGGCTCATCGGCAAGCTGAACATCCCCGGCTCCACGCCGAGCCTGCTCCTTCCGCTCGTCGTGTTCATGGGGGTGCACGAGTACTCGATGGCGCGGGGCGCCGCGCTCGCCTTCCTGCTCGGCTACCTGCTCGATCTCTTCACCGGCGCGCCGGTCGGCCTGTTCACCTTCATCACCGTGGCGACCTTCGTCGTGTCGCGGGCGGCCGGCGTGCGGCTCGCCGCGCAGACGCTCCTCACGAAGATCGCGCTGGCCTTCGTCTTCGGCCTCGTCGAGGGGGTGCTCATCGTGATCCTCACCGCCATCTTCGGAGGCGACGCGGCGCGCCCCCGCGCGCTCGCCTTGCTCGTGGCGCCGCACGCGGTCTCGACGGCGCTCTTCGCGCCGTTCGTCTTCGCGCTGGCCGAGCGCGTGCACCAGGCGACGATCAACGTCCCGCGGCCGGGGGAGAGCCCGCGGTGAGCCTCCTCGTCCAGCGCTCCGACGTGAGCGAGTTCCGCCGGCGCTTCCGGTGGATCGCGCTCGGCATGATGGTCGGCTTCATGCTGCTCATCGGGCGCCTGTTCTACCTCCAGGTCCTCGAGGCCGACGAGAACATGGCCATCGCCCGCGAGAACATCGTGCGGCGGGTGACGCTCGCGACCACGCGCGGCATCATCCGGGACAAGAACGGCAAGGTGCTCGCGGCGAGCCGGCCCTCGTACAACGTGTACGTCGTCCCGCGGCGCCTCGACATGGAGACGACCTGGCCGAAGATCGTCGAGTACCTCGGCGTCGGGATCGACGAGCGCGCGCGGCTCGAGGCGCTCATCACCTCGATCCGCGCCGACGAGGGCCCGCGCAAGAACCAGCAGATCCTGCTGAAGGAGGACATCTCGCGCGACGCCGTGGCGATCCTGGCGACGCATGACGCCGAGCTGCCGGGGGTCGACGTGGTGCCGGTCCCGGTGCGCTACTACCCGTACGAGGAGGTCGGCTCGCACGTCCTCGGCTACATGGCCGAGGTGGACGCCGAGCGGCTCGCGTCGCTCCGGAGCGTCGGCTACATTGAGGGCGACCGCATCGGCGTCACCGGGATCGAGCGCGCCTGGGAGAGCTACCTCCGCGGCACGCGCGGCTGGGAGAAGGTGCTCGTCGACGCCAAGGGGCGGCGCCGGGCGGGCGGCGAGGGGATCATCGAGGAGCCGCGGCGGGTCGACCCGATCCCCGGACGCGACCTCCGGCTGACGCTCGACGCCGACATCCAGAAGGCGATCGACAAGGCGATGCGCGGGGCGCTCGCCGGCGGCGTCGCGGTCATCGACGTGCGCACCGGCAGGATCCTCGGGCTCTACTCGAAGCCCGGCTACAACCCGAACGCGCTGTCGGGCGGCTCGGGCAAGCAGGTCATCCGCGACGCCTTCCGGCGGCTCTACTCCGATCCGCTGAAGCCCGCCCTCGACAAGACGCTCTCCGGGGCGTACCCGCCCGGCTCGACCTTCAAGCCGTTCACCGCGCTGGCGGCGCTCGAGAAGGGGCTCATCGATCCCCGGCAGTCCTCGCGGTGCCGGGGCGCGCTCACGTTCGGCAAGCGCACCTTCCGGTGCACGCACGTGCACGGGCCGGTCGCGATGCAGAAGGCCATCGCCGAGTCGTGCAACGTCTTCTTCTACCGGCTCGCGGCGGAGTACGGCGTCGGCATGGACGTCATCGCCGAGATGGGCCAGCGCTACGGGCTCGGCGCGCGGACGGGGCTCGGCATCAACGCCGAGGCGGGCGGCAGGATGCCGACTCGGGCGTGGATGACGCTCCGGAACAAGGGCCAGTACCGGCTCGGGTTCGGCCTGAACGCGGCGATCGGCCAGGGCGCGACGACGGTCTCCGTGCTCCAGCTCGCGCTGGCGTACGCGGCGCTCGCGAACGGCGGCACGCTGTACCAGCCGCAGATCGTGCGGGCCGTCGAGACGAGCGCCGGCACGGTCGTCCAGGAGTTCACGCCGCGCGTGCGCCGCCAGATCGACATCCGGCCGGAGAACCTCACCCTCGTGCACCGGGCGATGGTCGCCGGTGTGAACGAGGAGGGCGGCACGGCGTTCAAGGCGCGCGTCGCCGGCGTCGAGATGGCGGGCAAGACCGGGACCGCGCAGGTCTCGCACCGGCTCACGCGCGGCGTCGAGGCCGAGCGGGTCTGGTACTTCAACCGCGAGCATGCCTGGTTCGCCGGCTACGCGCCGGCGCGCGCGCCCGAGGTCGCCGTGGTCGTGCTTGTCGAGCACGGCGGCGCCGGCGGCAAGCACGCGGCGCCCGTCGCCTTCGAGGTCGTCCGCGCGTACCAGGAGCTCGCGAAGGAGCGGCGCGGCGGCCCCAGTGAGGGGCCGCGCGCGGGCAAGAGCAGCGCGGGCCGCACGCCCGCCGCGTCGGGGCGCACGCCATGATCCGGGGCGATTCCCTCTCAGCTCGTGATCGCGACCATTTCGACTGGCCGCTCTTCATCGCCGGGGTGTCGATCGCGGTGCTCGGCGTCGTCAACCTCTACAGCGCGACGAGCGTCTACTCCGGCTCGCGCGCGGAGCTCTACATCAGCCAGGTCTACTGGCTGTTCATGGGCGGCATCATCGGCGGCGTCCTGATCGCGATCGACTACCGGCACCTGGAGCGCCTCGGCTACGTTCTCTACACGTTCGGCGTCTTCTCGCTGGCGCTCGTCTTCGTGCTCGCGCGCGACGTGCGCGGCTCCGCGCGGTGGATCGAGTTCGGGGCGTTCCGCTTCCAGCCCAGCGAGTTCATGAAGGTGTTCCTGGTCATCGCGCTGGCGAAGTTCCTGCACGACGACCCGCGCAACGAGGGCCGCACCCTCCGCGATCTCGCGATCCCGGCGACGCTGACCGCGGTCCCTGCGCTCCTTGTGCTCAAGCAGCCCGATCTCGGGACGGCGACCATCCTCGTGTTCGTCTTCCTGACGATCGCGGCGCTCACGCGGGTGCGGTGGAGGAGCGCCGCGCTGTTCGTCGTGTCCATCCTCATCGCGGTGCCGATCCTCTGGGAGTACGTGCTGCTCGATTACCAGCGCGCCCGCGTCCTCGTGTTCCTCCACCCCGAGGAGGACCTCCTGCACCGCGGCTGGCACGCCCACCACTCGCGCGTGGCGATCGGCAACGGCGGGCTGTTCGGCAACGGGTATCTTCGGGGCACCCAGAACCAGTTCCTCTTCCTGCCGGACCAGTTCACCGACTTCCCGTTCCCGGTCTTCGCCGAGGAGTGGGGGTTCGTCGGGAGCGTGGTCCTCGTGTGCCTCTATGCGTTTCTGGTCGTGTGGGGGATCCGCATCGCGTCGATGGCGAAGGACCGCTTCGGCGCGGTGCTCGGCGTCGGCTGCGCGGCGATCATCTTCTGGCACGCGGTCATCAACCTCGGCATGACGTCGGGCGCGCTGCCGGTCGTCGGCGTCACGCTGCCCCTGTTCTCGTACGGCGGATCGAGCGTGACCACCGTGATGGTCGCGATCGCGCTGCTCATGAGCGTGTCGATGCGCCGCTACTCCGGCGTCGCCTCGCTCGATCGCCTGTGACGGCGGCGGGGCTGCCCTCGCACCTGCGCCGCGTCAGATCGCACTCTCGGCGAGCCGCGCTTCGATGGCGAACGCGAACGCCTTGAGCGCGTCGCGCTCGGTCACCTCGCTGCCGGAGCGCGCTCTCCGGACCGCGGCGCGGAAGCCGAGGTAGCGGCGCCCGTCCAGGCCGAGCAGCGCCGGCACCGTCGAGGCGTCGCGCGGCGCGTCGGTCGAGCCCGCGAGCTCCGCCGCCTTGTCGAGGATCCCCGCGACGAGCGCGTCGCAGCGATCGAGCGCCACGGCGTACCGCTCGGCGGCGATGTCCGCCTCGATCTCGGCGACCACCTCGCGCTCGGCGGTCGGCCACAGCGCCACGAACGAGAGGCCCGGCTGGGCGAGGTGCCTCGTGGCCGCGGACGGTCCATCCGCGCGCGCGGTCGCCGGGGCCTCCGCCGACGCGGCCAGCCTCCGGGCGGCGAGCCGCAGCGACGGCGGTATCCCGCGGCTCACCGGATCCCGGACGCCGGTGCTGCGCGGCGGGACGTCGAGACCCGGCGAGGAGGTCGCGCCGGGCGCGGCCTCTGCCTCGTCCGGGTCGTCGATCGTGGAGTGCGGGGGCATCGTCGACCACGGCTTGCTGGGCGGAGCGAGCCGCGAGATCACCGCATCGAGCTGCGCCGACGGCGGCGGCGACGCGTCGCGAAGCGCGGTGACGAGCCCGCCCTCGATCGCGTCGAACCCGCCGAGCCCGATGCCCATCGCGTCGGGCAGGCGGCTCTCGAAGGCGCGCAGCACCGTGGCGCTGATCTCCTCGAGCCCCTCGTAGATGCCGAGCCCCGTCTTCGCCGACGTGGCCAGCGAGACGGCGCGGGACGGGTTCAGCATCGCATCGAGCTCCTCCAGGGGGAGCAGATCCAGCAGATCGCGCTTGTTGTGCTGAAAGACCAGCGGGATGTGCCTCAGCTCCCGGCCCTGCTCGGCCAGGTTGTCGCGCAGGTTTTCCAGGCTTTCCATGTTTGCGTCGGCGCGAACGGCCTGCGAGTCGCTGACGAACACGATGCCGTCGGCGCCCGTGAGCACCAGCTTTCGGGTCGCGTTGAAGTAGACCTGCCCCGGCACCGTGAAGAGCTGGAGCCGCACGTTCATCCCGCGCAGCTGCGGGAGTCGGACCGGCAGGAAGTCGAAGTAGAGCGTCCGGTCGACCGGCGTTGCCAGGGAGACGAGCTTGCCGCGGTACTCGGGCTTCGCGGTGGCGTGCAGGTACTCGAGCGTGGTCGTCTTCCCGCCCAGGCCGGGCCCGTAATAGACGATCTTGAATACGAGCTCGCGCGACAGTGGGTTCACCGACGCCATGGGCGGCGGCGACGATACACGAAAAGGGGATCGGGGGCGCCGTGGCGTGCGCGCGTCAGCCCGCCGCGCGCCGCGCCGGACGGCGCTGGCCGAGCTCCGGTCGGCCGGCCGGCGCGGTCCTTCGTCAGCGGAGCCCGACGAGCGGCTCGAGCTTGTCCTTCTGGCCCATCTGGAGCAGGAGCGCGACCTGGCCCCGCTGCGCCTGGAAGTAGTCGAGCCGCAGCCGGTGCGTCCCCTCGGTGAGCCGCGTCTCGCCGTCCGCGCTCTTCGCGCTGTGGACCCCGTCGTTCGCGAGCACGCGCTTGTCGTCGATGTAGAGGATCGCGCCGTCGTCCGCGGTGAGCCGGAACTGGTACATGCCCTCCTGGGGCGCCTTGAACTCGCCCTCGAAGCGGATGGCGAACCACTCGTTCTGCGCGAGCGCGCCCGGGAAGCCGGCGGAGAAGTCCTGCGACTTCACCTCGAACTTGTCCGTGTACAGCACAGCGAACGGCACGAGCCCGTCGAAGCTCGGGAGCGTCCGGCTGTTCTCGGGGATCACGTAGGCGAGCCCCCGGAAGGCGCCGTTCTCCCCGTTGCCGAACACGTTCGGGGCGGTGATGCGCGGCGCATTGTGCGTGGGCAGGCGCCACTTCGGGGATTTGCGGCGCGCTGGCTCCGGCTCCGGCTTGGCCGGCTTGCGCGACCGGGAGGCGGTCTTGGCGGGGGGAGGTGGGGGCGGCGGCGACGTCTCTGCCGGCTTGCTGCCGCTCTGGAGGGTGACGTGGCAGCCGCCGAGGAGAGACGCGGCAAGCACGCACGAGGCGATGCGCGATGAGGTTCGGACCATGACGTCTCCGGAGAGGGAACGGACGGACAGGCCCGCCCCCACGTGAATGCGAGGATGGCGCTTAGACGTTCGGGCAGGGCGCGGCAATCAGCGTCACGCCTCGTCAGGGCCGTCCGGCGCGGGCGACCCCGCCGATCGCGGCGACAGCGCCCCGGTCGTCTCCCGCGGAGCCGCCCCGGGCTCGTCGCGCTCCTCGCGTGCGGGCGCCTCGATCCGCGAGAGCCCGTCGATCGACTCCGTGGCACGCCAGAGCGGCGAGCGCTGGGCGAGCCCGAGCGCGGCGAGGCAGGCGAGCACGCCGGCGAGCGCGCCGGCGTTGATCACGCCCTCGAACCGGATCCGCCCCGGGCCCGCGTAGATCAGCCCGAGCAGCGCGCCGCTGGCCAGGCCTCCGATGTGCGCCGCGTTGTTGATGCGGATGCCGGTGTTCGACGCGTTCACGACGAAGCCGAAGAGGACGATGTAGAACACGGCCTGGAGCGCCAGGTCCTTCCAGCGCGGGTCGCGGCGGCGGAGCAGCCAGCCGAGCAGGAGGCCCATCACGCCGAACACCGCGCCGCTCGCGCCCGCGGTGCACACGACCTCGGGCTGCACGAAGAGGTTCCAGGCGGCGCTCGCGACGAATCCGAGCAGGCCCGTGAGGACGTAGGCGATCGCGAACCGCGCCGAGCCGACGGCGGGCTCGGCGGCGCGGGCGAGCATGCCGAGCGTCAGCATGTTCATGCCGAAGTGGACGACGCCCATGTGGACGAAGACCGCGGAGAGCAGGCGGAACGGCTCGAACGGCTCTCCTGGCTCCACGAGGAGCGCGCCGAAGCGGAGGTAGTTCGACCTGTCCCACGCCGAGAGGAGGCCGAGATCGCGGGAGTGCGCGGCCACCATCTGCCCGACGAATACGAACGCCGTGAGCCCGCCGAGGATCTTGGTCGCGAGCAGGCTCCGCCCGTCGAAGGGTCCCCTCGCCGGCACGGCGCGGGCTGCAGGGAGGAGCAGCGGCGCTCCACAGCGGATGCATCGGCTGAAGTCGCTCCCGTTGAGGGCGCCGCAGCGCGCACAATTCAGCGAGCGTCGCCGCTCGCCGGACGGCCCTGCCGTCACAGGCTGGTCCCGACGCGTCGCCCAACCCCGGGGCGTGCGCGAGACCTGAACGTTGTATCGAGGGTCACGAGGGCTTCCTTTCACGGAGAACGCTCCGCGTCGAGGCCGGCACAATGTGGAGGCTCCGGGCCGTAAGGTCCACGGCTTTGGGCCGTTGTCGAGGTGTGAATGCGGCAGCCTCCCCGCGCTCGGTCCCCGCCGCCGCGTGGCGCCCTCGCGGCGGCGCGCGGCGGCACCCCGGCGGCGCGCCCGCGTTCCACCGGGGCCGCGGGGCGCGCCGTCCCGCCGCGGGCGCAAGGCGGACTTCGGTGCGAACCGTCCCACGTCCGGGTATCGTCGCCGCTGTGACGGCGGTGGCAGCAGCGAGGCCCGATCTCGAGGCGGAGCGCCTCCAATGCGAGCGCGCCGCGCAGGGCGATCGCGCCGCGCTGGGCCAGCTGCTCCGCAGGTACGGGCCTGCGCTGTACCGCGCGGTGCTGCTGCCCCGCCTCGGCTCCGACGCGGCCGCGCAGGACGCCCTCGCCGAGACGTACGCGCGGGTGGTCGAGCGGTTCTCCCAGTTCCAGTGGCAGAGCTGCGGCATCTACCCCTGGCTCCGCGTGATCGCGCTGCGCATCGCGCTCGACATGCTCCGCGCGCGCCGCCGCGAGGCGCTCTTCGAGCCCGAGGATCTGCAGCGCGAGATCGACGCCGCCGAGACCGATCTCACCGCCCGCGGCGAGGTCGAGCTCTGCGAGAAGCGCGACCTCGCCGACGCGCGGGCGCGGGTCGATGACGCGCTCGGGCGCCTCAACCCGCGCTACGCCGAGGCGATCCGGCTCCGGGTGCTCGAGGAGCGGTCCCGCGACGAGGTGGCCCGCGCGCTCGGGGTCAGCGTGGCGACGTTCGATGTCGTCCTGCACCGCGCCATGACCGCGCTGAAGAAGGCGCTCGCCGCGGGGGTTGCCGCGCCGCACGCGGAGCATAAGGAAGGGGCGCGATGAAGCCGCGGCGGCCCTCGGATCCGCGCCCCCCGCCGACCGGAAACGGGCCCGTGGAGCGCCGCGGCGGCCCGGAGCGCGGCCGGCGGCTCGCGCTCGTCTCGCCCGAGGCGGAGCCGTTCGCGCCGGCGCCCGACGACGAGCAGCGCGCCGCGCGCGAGCTCGCGGAGGCGCTCGATCGCGGCGAGGTCCCGCTCGCGGAGGCGCTCCGGGCCGCAGCTCGGCCTCTCGGGCTCGACAGGGCCGACCACGAGGCGCTGCTCGCGCGCGCGCTCGGTGACGACGGCGCGTCGCCGACCAGGGCCGAGCGGCGCGCTGCCGAGCGCCTGCGGGAGGCGCTCGATCCTGCGGCCGCCGGCCGGGGCGGGCCCGGGCGGGGCGGCGGCTCCGGCGGCGACGGGGAGCTCGCCTCGCCCGGCGCGCGCGACGAGCTCGCGGAGCTCGCCGTCGCGCTCCGGGCCGCGTGGCGCCCGGCGCCGCTCGCGGAGCTCCGGAGCCGCGCGCTCGTCGAGGGGGCCCTCCGCGCCTCGCCCGCGCCTCGCGCCCGGCGCATCGCGCCGGTCACGATGGCGGCGCTCTCGACCCTCGCCGCGGCGGCGGCCGCCGCGGCGTTGATCTTCGGCCAGCTCCGGGAAGAGCGCGCCTCCGTCGTGCGCGCGTCCGGCGACGACGGCGCGCCGCCCGCGGCGGCCGCGCCGTTGCCCTCGCTGATCGAGGCGCGCTCGACCACCGCGCTCTTCGATCCGGCCGCGCCGTTCCCGAGGGAGGGCGGCCAGACGGAGCGGATCGATCGCATCGCCGCCGCGCGCGCGTCCGATCTGCGCCAGAACCGGTATGCGGCGTGGGGGGTGCGCTGATGCGGAGCGCCCGCCTCGTCGTCGCTTGCCTGGGGCTCCTCGCAGCGGCGCACCTCGGGTGCGCCCGGGACGACGAGCGTGCGCGCGTCGGCGCGGCCCCGGGCGATCCGGCGTGCGCGTGCGCCCCGGCGCAGATCGTCGATCCCACGCTGCTCGCCTTTCTCTCCCGGGCGCGCGCGGCGCACCACGCCGCCGACGTGGCGCTCGGCGCGGGCGATCGCGTGGTCGCGGTCCGCGCCCTCGAGGGGATCATCGCAGCGCCGAGGCCGCCGGGCACGCCGCCGGAGGTCGCCGAGGTGACGGCGGACACCTACGCCCGGCTGGCGGAGCTCCGGGGCGAGGCCGGCGAGTTCGACGCCGCGGCGCGCGACATCGACGCGGGCCTCAGGCTGGCGCCGGCGCCCTCTCATTACGAGGGCCACCTCTACGAGGTGGCGGGCGTGGTCGAGGAGCGCCGCGCGAAGGCGCTGGAAGAGAAGGGGGAGCGCGCGGCGGCGGCGCAGGCCCGCGCGCGCGCGGTCGGCCTGCTGGAGCGGGCGATCTCGATCCAGGATCACGTTATCACCGAGGCCCTGAAGGGCGCCCAGGAAAAGCCTCGCTGAAGCGCGCGCCGGCCGTGGTCTCCAATTGCGACGGGCGCGCGTTCCTCGTTAGACTCGGCGGGAGGGCGTCGCTGCCCGACCCGATGACGCTCCGTGTGCCAAGGCCGAAACCCGGGTACGACCTCAAGTCGCTCCCGCTGAAACCCGCGGACGCGTTCCTCCTGTCCCGGATCGACGGCGTCCTGACCGATCGGGATCTGTCCTTGATCACGGGCATGTCGCACGGCGACACCGTCGAGGCGCTGCGCCGCCTGCGCGATTTCGGCGCCATCCTCCTGGACGGTGAGCCCTCTGGCCCACCTCCGCCGCGGGGCGCGGCCGACGCTGTGCGGCGTGGGGCCGCGGCGGATCCGGAGCGGCCGACGTCGTCCGGGGGCGAGTCCGTCCCGCTCGGCCGCGACGCGCTCCAGCAGGTGGACTCCCTGCCGCTCTACGATCCTTCCGAGCTGGACGAGCCGGTCGAGCTCGCCCCCGACCGGAAGCGGCGGATCCTCGACCTCTACTATCGGCTCGACGATCTCAGCTACTACGCGCTGCTCGGCGTCTCGGACCAGGCGGACAAGAAGCAGATCAAGAGCGCCTATTACCAGCTCGCGCCGGAGTTCCATCCGGACACCTACTTCCGCAAGCAGCTCGGCTCGTACAAGCAGAAGATCGAGGCCCTCTTCACGCGCATCACGCTGGCGCACGACACGCTGACGTCGAAGCAGCGGCGCGCCGAGTACGACGGGTACCTCGAGCAGACCCACAAGAACCGGACGATGGCGGCGCTGATCGAGCAGACGCCCCGCGACATCGCCACGATCTCCACCGCCGTCGACGCCTCGGTGCGCGCTGCGTTCGCCGATCCGCACGACGTGGTCGGGTCGCCCGGACGTTACTCCTCCGAACGCCCACCCGCCGAGCAGGCCCCCGCCGCGGCGTTCACGCGCGCAGCGGCGCCGGCGCAGCCGTCCTACGCGGCGAGCTCGCCGGACCACGGAGGCGCGCCGGCGCGGAGCGCGTCGGCCGGCTCGCCCGCCGCGCCCGCTCCCAGCGCGAAGGATCGGCGCGAGACGTTCGCGCGCAAGCTCACCGGAGGCCTGCGGCGCGCTCCGGCGGGCGCGCCCTCCCCGGCGCCTGCCGCAGCGGCGGCCCCGGCGCCTGCCGCAGCGGCGGTCACGGCGCCCGCCGCTGCGGCGGTGTCGAGGGCCCCGGGCGGCGTCCGATCGCCCGAGTCGATGAGGGCGGTCGAGGCGCTCAAGGCGCGCTACGATTCCGCCCGCAACGAGGCGCTCCGGAACCAGATCGCGCGGCACGCCGAGGCGGCTCGGTCCGCGCTCGACCGGAACGACTACGCGGGGGCGGCCAACGCGTTCCGGATCGCCGCGTCGCTCGCGCCGGAGGACGCCGCGCTCCAGAGGGCGTCGGCCGACGTGCAGCGCCTCGCGGCGGTGGCGCTGGCGGACGGCTACCTCAAGCAGGCCCACTACGAGGCACAGACCGGGCGCTGGGTCGATGCGGCGCTGAGCTATGCGAAGGTGTGCAACGGTCGCCCGGACGACGCCGACGCGCACGAGCGGGTCGCCTACGCGACGCTCCAGGCCGGGGAGAACACGCGACGGGCGGTGGAGTTCGCACGCCGGGCGGTGGAGCTCGTGCCCGCCTCGGTGGAGTACCGGCTGACGCTCGCGCTCTCGTACGCGGCCGCGGGGCTCACGAAGAGCGCGACGGGCGAGCTCGACCGCGCGGGCGAGCTCGCAGGGAACGACGCCCGGCTGCGCGACCTCATCGCCCAGGCGCGCGAGCAGGCCAAGGCGTACGGGAAGCAAGTCTAGCGCCGCCCGGTAACGCCCGCCGCGGTCGGGCCGGGGGCGGCGCCTTCGGAAGGGGCCGAGCACGATTGGCCCGCTCGGCTCCGCGAAACGGTCTAGCATCGTGACCTCGGCGGCCGTTCGGGCCGAAGATCACTAGCCGAAGATCACAAGAGGAGCAGCGGCATCGATGGAGCGTGTCATCGGCATTGACCTTGGCACCACGAATTCGTGCGTTGCCATCGTCGAGGAGGGCGTCCCGACCGTCATCCCGAATCGCGGTGGGTACAAAACGACGCCGTCCATGGTGGCGATCACCGAGGCCGGCAAGCGGCTCTGCGGGCACATCGCGAAGCGGCAGGCGATCACCAACGCCGAGAACACGGTCTACGCCGCGAAGCGGCTGATCGGCCGCAAGTGGTCGTCCCCGCAGGTGAAGAACGCGATCCTGACTGCCTCGTACAAGATCGTCGAGGGGCCGCACGGGGACGTCCGCATCCAGCTGCGCGACAAGACGTACTCGGTCCCCGAGATCAGCGCGATGGTCCTCCAGGAGATGAAGCTGTTCGCCGAGGACTACCTCAACGAGCCCGTCTCGAAGGCGGTGATCACCGTCCCCGCCTACTTCAACGACAACCAGCGGCAGGCGACGAAGGACGCGGGCCAGATCGCGGGGCTCGACGTCATCCGCATCGTCAACGAGCCGACGGCGGCGGCGCTCGCGTACGGGTTCGGCAAGAACTTCGAGAAGACGATCGCCGTGTTCGACCTCGGCGGCGGCACGTTCGACATCTCCGTGCTCGAGATCGGCGCGGGCGGGGTCTTCAAGGTCATCGCCACCGCGGGCGACACGTTCCTCGGCGGCGAGGATTTCGACGCGCGGGTCATCGACTGGCTGGTGCAGGGCTTCAAGGAGCAGCACGACGTCGATCTGCGGCAGGACAGGATGGCGCTCCAGCGGCTCAAGGACGCGGCCGAGAAGGCGAAGTGCGAGCTGTCCAGCGTGCTGGAGACCGAGATCAACCTGCCGTTCATCATCTCGAGCGCGCGCAACGAGGCGCTCCACCTGCAGCGCACGCTCTCGCGGGTCACGCTGCAGGAGCTGTGCGAGGACCTCGTCGAGCGGTGCGTCGAGATCTGCAGCCAGACGCTCGAGGATGCGCGGCTCGATCGCGACGAGATCGAGGACGTCGTGCTCGTCGGCGGCATGACGCGCATGCCGCGGGTGCAGGAGGCCGTGCGCGACTTCTTCGAGCGCGAGCCGTGCAAGGGGGTGCACCCCGACGAGGTGGTCGCGCTCGGCGCGGCGGTGCAGGGCGCCGCGCTCGTGGACGAGACGAAGCAGATGATCCTGCTCGACGTCACGCCGCACGCGCTCGGCATCATGACCTTCGGGTCGAACTTCGAGGAGCTCATCCCGCAGAACACCACCGTGCCCACGAGCCGGTCGAAGATCTTCACGACGAGCCGCGACAACCAGACCGCGGTGAAGATCCTGGTCATGCAGGGCGAGCACCAGAAGGCGACCGACAACGAGCTGCTCGGCGAGTTCATCCTCACGGGCCTGCGCCGCGCACCGAAGGGCCAGGTCGAGATCGAGGTGACGTTCGAGATCAACAGCGACGGCATCGTCTCCGTGAGCGCGAAGGATCTGGAGACGGGCCAGCAGCAGTCGATCCAGGTCACCGCGTCGAGCGGCCTCACGAAGGAGGAGGTGGGCGAGATGATGGAGGCGGCGAAGGAGTACCTCGTCGATCGCCGCGTGAGCGACCAGTTCGAGGGCGTCCGGCAGGAGGCCGAGAAGCTCATCGCCGAGATCGAGCGGATGTTCCCGCAGGTAGAGCAGATCGTGGCGTCCAGCGATTTCGGCCGCGACGCCATCGGCAAGGCGCGCGGGATCGTGGACCGCTCGCGCCAGGCCATTGGCCGGCGCGACGCGGCCGCGGTCAAGGAGCAGATGGAGGCGCTCTCGCGCACCCACCGGATGTTCAAGGGTGTCGTAGCCAGGCCACAGGGATGAACGGTGGCCGCGATGAGGGAAGACGATGCGGTCGGTGCCGCCTGACTCCAAGACCCTGGACTCCTCCTGGGGGCACGATGAGGTGGACGAGCTCGAGGACACCCAGCCCGTCGCCTCGAAGGAGATCCTCGCGCGCATCGCGCTGACGCGCGAGGGGCAGGGCTCACCCCGCATGGCGACCCCGCCCTCCGGCTTGCCCCCGCAGCCGGACGCCGAGGGCAAGATCACCCTTCCGCCGCCAATCCCGGTCAGCGAATACGTGGCAAAGATGATGACCCGTCGCTCTCATTCGAGCTCCGAGATCACCGCCCAGCGGCCGCGCCCGCCCGAGGGGCCTCCGGAGGGGTACCCGCCCGTGCCGACGCGCAAGACGATCCCCTGGGAGCCGCCGCCCGGCAGCAGCTTCTCGGGCAAGCACGGCCCGTCCAGCCTGGAGGCCGCGCGGCTCGACCTGGAGGCCGCGCGGCTCGGCCTGGAGTGCGACGAGCCCGGGGTTCCGTCGCGGCCCGGCGGCCGGATGGGCTTCGGATCGCTCGAGGGCGAGCACGAGCTCGGGCCGGACCTCGACGATTTCCTGCGCGAGCCGGGCCAGGTGTACCCGCACAGCTTCGGGGAGATCGACGTCTTCGGTGGCCCTCCGGTCGATGCGCGGGACGTTCACGACCCCCAGAGCGCGCGGGGGCGCGGATACGCACCCGAGGACGCAGGGCCGCAGGGCATCGATTTCCGGCTCGATCTCGGCTTCGAGGAGCCGGGCCTCGCCATGGATGAGCAGCCGGTCACGCCGCCTCCCGGCACGCTCCGGTACGGCCTGATCGTGGAGGACGACGAGCCCGCCTTCCGCGGCGGGACGGGCGCGCTCGCCGGCTCCACCTCGTACCGGGTCTCCGGCGACACGCAGGGCGGGGCGCGCGCGCCGCGCCGGATCGAGACGGATCGCGCGCCGCGCCGGATCGAGACGGATCGCGCGCCGCGCCGGATCGAGACGGATCGCGCGCCGGCGGCTGCCGCGAGGGTGGACAAGGGGGTCCACTCCCGTGCGACCGAGCCCCAGCTGAGCCTCCAGGGGCCGCGCGAGCAGATGCAGCACCGGTTCGATCAGGGGGACTTCGGGGGCGCGCTCGTCCTCGCGGAGGGCCTGCTCGAGGAGAACCCGAAGGACTCGATGGCGCGGCAGTACGCCGACAGCTGCGTCGAGATGTTGCGGCAGATGTACCAGTCGCGCCTCGGCGACGGCTCGCGCGTGCTCCGCCTCGCGGTGTCGCCGGACCAGCTCCGCTCGTTGAACCTCGATCACCGCGCGGGCTTCTTGCTGTCGTGCATCGACGGGTACAGCTCGATCGACGAGATCCTCGACGTCTCGGGCATGCAGACGCTCGAGGCCTTGCGGCTCCTGTACGAGCTCATGCAGGAGGGGATCGTCGGCGGCGTGTAGGCGTCGGGATCGCCTGAGGTCCCCGGTCCCGGCCTCGAATCGTGCCGGGCGGGCTGCGGCGCGTGTTGACGCGCCTTTCCGCGATGGCGCTGGCTCGCTAGGTTGCACCGGTGCGCACGGCTCTCCAGGCCGCCATCGGTCTCCTCCTCGCGCTGCTCGCCGGCCGAACGGGGGCGTCCCTCGTCGCCACGATCGCGCGCGGCGCTCCAGCGCAGCCGCCGCCGGCCGCTCGCGCAGGCACCGTCGACGCCGCGGGCGCCACCGCAGCCGCTGCCGACGCGGAGCCCGCGGGCATCACCGCAGCCGCTGTCGGCGCCGCCCACGTCACGCCATCGCCGGCGCCTCCTGCCGACGCCGAGCTCGCGGCGCACGCCGATCCGATCGCGAGCTACACGCTGCGCGCGAGCCTCGATCCGGTGCAGCACACGATGCGCGGCGAGGGCACGCTGGTCTGGCGGAACGCGTCGCGCGAGCCGCAGCGCGAGCTGTTCGTCCACCTCTACCTGAACGGCTTCAAGAGCGAGCGCACCGTGTTCCTCCGGTCGGCCATCGGGGGCTTTCGCGGCAACGAAATCTTGTACGATTACGGACACATCCAGGTGAAGCGCTTCGCGGTGCGCGAGATGGGAGGCGCGGACGTCTGGCCCCAGGGGCGCCCCACGACGCCCGGCGATCCCGAGGACGAGACCGACATCCGCGTGGAGCTGCCGCGGCCCGTCGCTCCAGGCGAAGCGATCACGATCGATCTCGCCTGGGACGCGCACCTCCCGTCGCTCGCGCTCAGGACGGGCCACTACGGGAGCTTTCACATGGTGGGGCAGTGGTTTCCGAAGATCGCTCGCCTCGAGCCCGACGGGACCTGGGCGCACTTCCCCTACCATCGACTCTCGGAGTTTTACGCCGACTTCGGGGCCTACGACGTGACCGTCGACGTGCCGGAGCGGTTCGCGGTCGGCGCCACCGGCCGGCTCGTGGAAGAGCGGCGGCTCGACGGCCGCGCGATCCGCCGGTTCGTGCAGGAGGACGTGCACGACTTCGCCTTCGCCGCGTGGGACCGCTTCCGCGAGATGCGCGCGACGACCGACGACGGCGTCGCGATCCGTTGCCTCTTCCCCGAGGGAAGCGAGCGCGAGGCGGCGCTCCAGATCGACCTGGCCCGGTTCGGCCTGTCGCATTTCGGCGCGGCGTTCGGCCGCTACCCGTACGGCACGCTCACGATCGTGCATCCGCCGGAGGGCGCCGAGGAGGCCGGCGGAATGGAGTACCCGACGCTCATCACGACCGGCGGCAGCTGGCTCTGGCCCGTGGTGGGCTTGCGCTTCGTCGAGGCGGTCACGGTGCACGAGCTCGCGCACCAGTGGTTCTACGGCCTCGTCGCCACCAACGAGCACCGCTACCCGTTCCTCGATGAGGGCCTCACCACCTACGCCGAGGCCGAAGCGCTCCGCGCCCGCTACGGCGACAGCTCGGCGGCGCGGCTGCTCGGGCTCGAGATCGACCTCCGGACGCAGTACCGCGCCGACGCGCTCGCGTCGGGCCACAACGGCGCCGTCGCGCAGCCGGCGACGGGCTTCGTGGACGGGGCGGACTACGCCGGCCTCGTGTACGGAAGGCCCGCGGTCCTCCTCGCGACCCTCGCCGGCGTATACGGCGAGGACCTCGTGCGCCGGGCCGTGGGCCGCTACGCGCGCGAGAACCGGTTCCGTCACCCCGGCCCCGAGGCGCTGCTCGAGGCCGTGCGCCGCGAGGTGGGCGACGGGGCGGCCGAGGCGCTCCGCGCCGGGCTCTTCGAGGGCGGGTGGGTCGACTACACGGTCGCGACGTTCCACTCGTGGCCCGCAGGCGACGCGGAGCCCGCTCCGGGTGAGGGCGGCCACGAGGGAGCGGGTTATCGCGGCCACGCCGTCGTGCGGCGCCGCGGCTCGCTCGTGCTCCCCGTCGACGTCGCGCTGCACGGCGAGGACGGCGGCGTGCAGCGGGTCCGGTGGCAGGCGCACGAGAGCGCCGCCCGGATCCCCTACGCCGGCGCCTCGCCGCTGGTCGCCGTGGTGATCGACCCCGACCACCGGGTGCTGCTCGACGAGGACCTCGCGAACAACGCGCGCCGGGCGGATCCGGACCTCCTCGCGCCCAGCGTGCTCTCGCGCGCGAGCTTCGCCGTGGGGCTCGCGCTCACGCTCCTCGGGCCATGAGCGAGCCGGCGGAGGAGGAGGGCGCGATGGTTCCGGGCTCGACGGCGGCCGCAGGGGGCGATCCGCCGCGCGCCCGGCCTGCCGCGCGGCGCGCCGCCGCGCACGAGCGGCCCGGCGCGATCGCGCTCTACTTCGGCTATCGCGTGCTCGCCTCGCTCGTGGTCGCGGCGCCGCTGTCCGTCTTCGCGGCCCAGGTCGTCGGCGATCATCCGCGCGGCGACGCGATCCTGTTCGATCCCGGCGGGCTGATGCTCGGCGAGCTCGGGCGCCTCGGGGCGCTCGCCGCCGCGTCCCTCGCCGCGCAGCTCGGCGTGGGCACCCTGCTCGCCGCCGCGCTCGGGCTGATCCCGCTCGCGGTGCTCCTCGCCGCGCTGAGCCAGGCGGGGCCGCTCTCGGCGCAGGCCCTGGGCGGCCGCGCGGCGCGCGCCATCGGCCCGCTCGCCTTGCTCTGGGGCGTCGCGCTCGCGGCGCAGGTCACGGCCGCCGCGCTCGTCCTGTTCCCCGGGATGAAGCTCTGCGCGGCGCTCCTGGCCCTGCCGCGCAGCCGCGACCTCGCGGCGGCGGCCGTCGCCGCGGTCGCGCTGGTGCACGTCGTGGCCATCGGTCTGCTCCACGACCTCGCGCGGGCCGCCCTCGTGGCCGAGCAGCGGGGCTTCTACACCGCTGTCGCCAGGGGGGTCGACGCGCTGTGCGCCGCGCCGCTCGCGGCCGCCTGGGCCTGCGCTTCTCGAGGCGCGCTCGCCGCCGTCGCGCTCGCAGGCGGGGCGTGGGGGATACACCTCGCCGGCGTCGGCACGGGCCCGCGCGTCGCCGCCGCGTTCGTCGCGCAGCTCGCGGCGCTCGCGGCCGCCGCCTACCTGCGCGCCTCGTGGCTCGCGGCCGCCTTCCGGCTGGTCGATCGCTCCGCGCCCGCGCAGGGCACGGGGACGGACGACACCGCCGAATGACGGCTCCGCATCGCGGCCGCGCCGGCGGTGGCTGCGCCGACAATCACCGCCGCCTCCTGGGCTTCCGACGCGGCACGAGCAGCTCGGGATGCAGAAATCCTTTGACTTACGTCTACATCCGCGTAACGTAGCCCGCCCGTGACCGACGCCTCGGCGTAAGCGCGGGGTCTGCAGCAAGCCCAGGTAGCTCAGTTGGTAGAGCAGAGGATTGAAAATCCTCGTGTGGGCGGTTCGATTCCGTCCCTGGGCACTACCCTTTCTTTCTTGTGCCGGCGATCAGGCTCCGCCGAGCCCTCTTTTCACGCTCTTGCGTGCTCCTCCGCTCCACACGGCTCGGCCGTTGTCGTGGACGCCCGGGCGATTCCACCTCTCGGCCAGGCGCCAGCCGGCCTCATCGGCTGGCCGCTGGGGAGGGCGCGGCGGTCTGTTCAGGAGTACATTCGCGGGTTTGGCCACATCGGGTGACAGTGGAACTTGGTTCCGGTGCGGTAGCGATCCTGGTAAGGTGACGAGGGGACCACTCGTTGCAACCTGAACACTCCGGAGGCGCCCTAGGGAACGGCGCCTCCTCATGGAGGCTCCCTCATGGCCGATCGTCGTGTCGACTCCTCGCGAAAGAGCTCTCCGGAAACGGCCTCCGCTTCCGACTCGGCGCCGCGGAGCCGGCCGTCCGCGCCTGGTAACCAGGCCAGCGAGGGAGCTCGGAAGAAGAAGATCCTCGTCGTCGACGACTCGCTGACTTCGCTGCTGTCACAGCAGCTGGCGCTCGGTGCGGACGACTACGACATCGTCATCGCGCGCAACGGCAAGGAGGCGATCGCGAAGGCCGTGTCGGAGCGCCCCGATCTCATCCTGATGGACGTCGTCATGCCCGCGATGGACGGCTTTCAGGCCTGCAGGTGGCTTCGCGCGTTCGACGCGACGAAGACCGTGCCGATCATCATGATGACGACGAGGAGCGATCAAACGAGCATCAAGATCGGCTTCGCCAACGGGTGCACCGACTACCTCATCAAGCCTTTCGACGGCGACCTGCTGCTCATGAAGGTCCGCACCCACCTTGGCCAATAAGGCCCTCTCGGCCACCCCGGCGCGTGACCGGTCCGCTCCGGCGACCCCCTCGCGATGGGGTCAGGACCTCCACAAGGAGGAACGCACCTTTGCCCACCCGACCTCGGCAGACGGGACCGCAGGCGCTGCGCGAGGGGACCTCAGCGTGCGCCGAGCGCGACGCGGCAGGTAGAGCGTACGGCAGGACGCGCGCGTGGAGGGCTGTCCACCGCGCACGAGGCGCTGTGTCACGATAGGCTCGAAGAGACTACGCCGATTGTCAACGCGCCGCATGGCATCCCCGGCGCCGGCGCTCTGGCCAGGGCTAGAACTGGGCCCAAACGAGAGCGCTCACGTCCAGTCCGGCGCATTCGGTTAGAGCCGCCATCGGCCGGCTGCACCCGGAGACAGCGACGTCGTCGCCGTCGCACACGAACTCATCGTCGATGCAGGAGATGAGCTCGTCGAACTGGTCCTGACAGCCTTCGTACCCTGCAGACCTCTCGGCGTCCTCGATGCGGTCGATACACTCCACCTCATCTCTCTCGCTGCAAGATCCCGTGCAGTCGCACTTGTCTTCGCACAGACTCGAGGGCGAGGCCCCACAGCCCGCGAGCATGGCGAGCGCGAGGGCGACCGTGAACGAGGGGACGAGCTTCAAAGGCGGTATCCTCCAATCGGGCCGCGCAGCGCGCGAGCTACGATGACGCTGCTCCTCTTATCGCGTTCGTGATGGAGGTACAAGCCGCACGTGGGTCGCCAGCGCTGCGCCAGGGGGCTGGCGAGCCTGCGATAGCCTCTCAGTTCCTCAGTTCCGCGTGGCGCCTTCGGCCTGCGCCGGCCAGAGCCGGCGGAAACCGACGCCGACGATGCCCCCGTCGTCGCGCTGCACCAGGCCTCCGAAGCGGCATTTCTCGACCAGCGTGCCTTCCGCCAGCTCGCCGCCGTCCTGGAACCGGATGCGCTGGCCCTCGCTCAGGGCGGCAAAGACGCGCGCATCCGCAGCGACGGCCATGAGCGACTCCAGGGCAGGGACGCGCAACGGCGCGATGTCCGCTGTGCGGGCGCGGTGAACCAGGCCCCGGTGGGTCATGGATCGCACAGAAACAGAGGGCTTATTTTTGTCCGGGGCGGATGACGTTGCTTCGGGGGAGGCAACCCACACGTCGACCGTGGCGCCACGTCTGAAGAGGACCACCCCGGGCAGCGCCTTGCTCGCGGCGGTGGTCAGGAGGACCAGCTCACCCACACCTGGCTCGGTCGACGCGCGCCCGCCGAGGCGGTCGCGCACCGCGTCGACCGTGGGCTTCGCGGCGGCAGACGCCGCGATGTCCGCGGATCGGCCCAGGGGAATCAGCGGGAGCGACAGCTTGCGCGTCATCGGACCCCGCCATTCTACGCGAACCGACGCGCGTTCGCCCGGGCGCAGGCCTTGAATCCGCGTCTGGCGCCGCCCGCGCGCGCCCGCCGGCTCGCGCCTCGCTCGGCTAAAGGCCGATGGCGCCGCGGTAGATCCAGCCCGTCTTGCCCCGGTGCTCGACCTTGTACCAGTCGTTCTGCCGGCCAACGAGCTTGACGCGCGTCCCACGCACGAGGCGCATGACCACATCGCCCTCCTTGGGCACCCCGCGGACGAGCGCGGTGTCCCAGCTGACCGTGGCCAGGCCGCTCGCTGCGCTCTCGCTCGTGGTCGCTCCGGCGGCCGGCTCCTGCACCTCGCCGCCGGCGTCCGCCTTCGCGGCCTCGGCCTGCGCGCCCGGGGGATGGAACGTGGCGGTGTACACGAGGGAGTAGCGGCGGTACTTGTGCGGGACCTCCTCGAGGGAGACGTTCGAGAACTCGCGCGCGGCGCACTGGAGAATGCCGCTGATCGTCGAGGAGGGCAGGCTCGCCTTCTTTCCCTTGACGACCTGGACCTCTTTCTTCTCGAAATTCAGCTCGAAGCCGATCGGGAGCTTGCCGTCGACGCCGAGCGCCGCCGGACACTGGGCGAGCTCCTTCAGCCGGGGCAGCGCGATCGGATCGAACTGGAGCTCTCCGCAGTTCTCGATCTTCTTGTTCTTCTTGTCGGAGCAGCGCGTGATCCTGCCGGGGCCGACCACGACCTGCTGCTGGTTCTTCGCGGGCTCCGGCGCCGTGGCGTCGGGCTCCGCCGTCCCGGGCACGGCAGCTGCTGGGGAGGGCGCCGCGGCCGCTGCCGCGGTCTCGGCGGTCGCCTTGGGGTCGCCGGGGACGCTCGGGCCGATGCGGACCCCGGCGAGCCTGGGCCAGGCGACGCCCACGACGAACCCCACGAGCGCGATCACCCCGATCCGCGACCAGACCGGCTGCTCATCGCCGGGACGGGGGATGTCGACCGTCAGCGGGCGCTGCCGCTTCGCCATGTCCGCCTTCGCCATGTCCACCACGTCGCCTAGCACAGGTGCGCCGCCAGAACGAAATAGTACGAAACAGTCCGCTCGCTCAGCGCCGCGTCAGTCGACGCCCGCGACGCCCGCCGCCTCGAGGAGCGGTCGCACCCTGGACTGCGCGATGGCGTAGACCGCGCTCACGCCGTCGCGACGGGCATAGAAGACATTCGTGCCGCGGAAAGCGTCGCCCGCGCCGATCGCGATCGTGAACGACCCCTCCGACGAGCGCGGCGGGCTCGCGCCGCCTTCGCCCGCGGGCGCGGCCTGCGGCCGGGCAAGCTCGATGGTGACCCGGAGCCGCGGCGGGCCGAGGCCGTGCTGCCGCTCCGGCTGGCCCAGGGCCACGGCGCCCTCGGCGCGTAGATCGGCGAGGGCGTCCAGGACGCGCGCGGCGGTCGTGGTGGCGCTCGCCTGGTCGGCCGCCCCCGCGACGGTGAGGCCGCGCGGCGAGCCCTCGAGCACGACCGGCTTCCCGTCCCGCGGGGACAGCGTCACCCGCGCGATGTCCTCAGGAGGGACGAGGAAGACGTCGCGGCGGAGCAGCAGGCGCCCGGCCGCGGCCTCGAGCGCCGGCGGCGCGACGAAGACCGCGGCGCTGTCGCCGGTGCGCGCGAACGAGCCTGCGCCAGCGTGCGCGCCGAGCTCCACCCGGGCCGCGCGCGCCGCCGCGTCGGAGGCGCCCGCGCCCGGCTCCAGCGCGGCGGTCAGCTCGGCCTCGACAACGAGCCGGGGCGCGCCGAGCCCGTAGCTCTGGCCGGCGTCCGCGGCGACCCAGCGCTCGGCCTTGAGGCCGGCGAGCTGCCCGGCGAGCTCGTCCGCGAGCCCGCCGTCGGCCGCGAGGCCCACGCCGCTCGGCGCGACGAGCTGCCAGGCGCCCTCGCTCGTCCGGCGGAGCCGCTGGACCAGGCCGGGGCGCTCGATCCGCAGCGCGTTGATCTGATCCGGCGCGAAATCGAACACCTCCATGGAGCGCAGCGACACCTCGGAGGGGAGGAGCGCGTCAGCGGCCGGGGCCGGGACCTCGGCGATCGCGCCGTCCTCGAGCCGCCGGACGTGCACGACGCCGGCCTGCTCGGCGCCGATCTCGAGCGTCTCGATGCGCTCCTGCGGCTCGCCCTCGCCGGCGGACGCCGGCGTCGAGACGACGCGAAGGGTGGCCCGAGGCGGATCCAGGCCGAGCGCCTTCGGGGAGCTCGCCGTGGGGAGGAGGCGCGCCGCGCGGACGCCGAGGATCGCCTGCACCAGGGCGCGGCCCGTCTCGGTCGGGACAGGGCGGTCCTGCGGGGCGCGCAGGTGCCACTCGCTGCCGGTGCGCGCGAGCTCCAGCGAGCGCGCGCCGCGCTCGCCGGCCGCGAGCTTCACCTCGGCGACCTCGTCGAGCGGCGCGGCGATGAGGGCGAGATCGACGAAGCGCGCGGCCTCCTCGGTGAGCGGATCGAGCACGCTTGCGGGCACGCAGGCGGCCGCGCGCGTGGGCTCGCGCCGCGTCGCGACGACGTGGTCGGGCTTGCCCGGGCAGGCGCCGCCGACGTCGATCACGCCGCGCTTCGCCGAGGGATCGCTCGGCAGGAGCGTCAGCGTGACCCTGAGGCCGCCGGAGGCCGCGGCCTGCGCCGCTTCCTCCTCGGAGAGGAACGCCTCGGCCTGCATGCGGCCGAGCGCCGAGAGCACGAAATCCAGCGCCGGCGCGCTGACCCGGACGCCGCTGCCCTCGGGCGAGCCCTCGGCGAAGCGGAAGCCGGCGCCGCGGCCGCCACCCCACGGGGCGCGCACGAACCGCCGCGAGCCGCCCTCGCCGTCGAGCGTGAGCCCCGAGAGCTCGGCCGGGACGTAGGGGACGAAGCTCCGGGAGCGGAAGCGATCCGGCGGCACGTCGAGGGTCGCGGCGAGCTGCTTCGTGACGACGAAGACGCCGCGGCCGGCGACCTCGGCGTAGACCGCGCCGGGCGGCGTGGGGGCGCTGCCGCCGAGCAGCAGCCGCTCGCGGCGCGGGCCCATCGTGAGGGCGATCGTGAGCCGGGGCGCGGACAGGCCGAGGGCGGCCCGATCGCTCGCCTCCTCGGAGACGCGGCGCTCCGCCGTCGCGAACTCGAGCGTTCCGAGGAGCTGGTCGACCGTGGGCTCGTCGGCGGGGTAGCGCTGCCCGTCGATCTCGACGTTCCACGGGCGCTGGCCGGCGTCGTTGACGTCGCCGCGGGTGAGCCGGGCCGTCTGCTGCGCGGCGGGCGGCGCGCCGGGCGGGGCCATCGTCACGGTGAGCTCGGTGATCTCGTCGGCGCGCCACGCCTCGAACAGGTGCTTCTTGCGGCGCTCGGCCTCGTCGGTGGACACCGAGCCCCGGTCGAGCACGAGGAGCGCGACGGCCGCCGCGGCGGCGAGCGCGACAAGGATCAGCGTCGTCGCGTGCCGGCGGAGGCGCCGCATCACGACGCCCCTTCGCGCTCGGTCCCGCCCGGTGATCCGCGCCCGGCGGGGGAGCCGGGGCCGCCCTTGTCGCCGGGGCGGCGCTCGGAGCCGCGCCGCGCGAGGTGCACGGCGAGGCCGAAGAGGGCCGCGGCGAGCGGCATGTAGACGATGACGTAGCGGAAGATGCCGGCGAGCGAGTCCTCGCTGAGCCGGAGGCCGGCGGTGACCGCGGGCTTGTCGGGGATGTCGAGCATGGGCGGGCTCGCGGCGAGCCAGGACAGCGCGCTCTCGACGAACACGGCCGTCCCGCGGAGCTCAGGGCTCTGCCAGTTCGCGCCGTAGAGCGCGCTGGGCGAGCTGACCACCACGACGCGCGGCCCGTGCGCGGCGCTGGACCCCGCGGGCTTCGGCAGCTCCGCGGCGTAGGCGATCGTGAGCGGCCCCCGGTGATCGCCGTCGCGCGGCTGTGGCTCGGACGGATCCCGGGCCCAACCGAAGAAATCGACCATGCCGAAGGCCCTGTCGCTCGTGACGAGCAGCGGCGCCGGGGCCACGGGCCCGCTCGTCGTGGGCGCGAGCGAGCTGGCCACGGTGAGCACCGGGCCGAGCCCCTGATCGGCCACCTTGACGAGCCCCTCGGTGATCGGGTGCGGCCTCACCAGGGGCGAGAAGGTCTCGCCGAAGCCCTGCGTCGAGCGGAGCTTCGGGTCGAGCTCGAACACGAAGTCCGACCGGAGCTCGACGCCCGCCACGGCGAGCAGGCCCGAGAGCCCGAGATCCACGTACCGCTGATCGCTCTCGTCCGGCACCGGGCCGAGCGCGAGCAGCGCGCTGCCGCCCTGCTCGATGAACGCGCGGTAGCGGGCGACGTCGCGGGGGGGCACCGGCTGGCTCGGCTCGGCGAGGACGAGCACCCGGCAGCGGCCGAGATCGACCTCGGGCGCCGGCTCCTTCGGCGCGGCGCCGGGTTCCTCGTCGTCGCCGTGGTCGTGACCGCCGCGGCCGCCGCCGAGCTCCACGACCTCGTAGTTGTTCTTGTTGAGCCGGTCCTTGAGCGCCGCGAGCCCGCCGGCGCCGCCGACCTCGATCGACTTCTCGCCGTGGCCGCTCGCGAAGCAGACCCTCGGCCGATCGGCGCGGACGACGCTCCGGATCGCGCCGGTCAGCGCCTGCTCGAGCCGCGGGCGCGCCCGCAGGTCGTCCTCGTCCTCGACCTCGACGAGGTCGCTCGCGGTGAGGAAATGGGGGCGATCCCCGCGCGCGACGATGATCGCCGCGTCCGTGACGATGCGCCCGTCCTCCGTCTTGCCCGCGACGACCCCGTAGCGCTGCTGCACGGCGAGGAACTCCGCGGGGCGCCGGTCGGGATCGGTCACGTCGACCTCGAGCCGCGTCGTCTCGGCCCGGTACGCGTCGAGCAGGTGCCGCACCGAGAGCGTCAGGGGGTCGGCCTCGGAGAGCAGGACGTAAACGCGGATCGGCTCCTCGAGCGCGCGCAGCGTCGAGACGGTCGCGTCGCTCAGCGTGTACAGGCCGCCCTGCGTCCAGTCCCAGCGCTTGTAGTGGCGCGCGACGAGCAGGTTGACGAGCACCGCGAGCACCATCGCCGCGATGATCCCGACGCTCGTCGAGAGCTTCTCGCCGAGCGGGGTGCCAGGAGGAGCGCGATCGGGCCGCTCTTCGCCCATCAGCCCCACCTCCACGCATCCACCGCGCGCACGGTCACGAACAGCGGCAGCGCGATCACCGTCCCGTCGAACACGAGCCGGCGCAGGTCGACGATCCCGCGGGAGAAGTCGTTCATCTGCGTCCACACCGAGACGTAGGCGCAGAGCTCGTGCGCCGGGCCGTCCGGGAAGATGAACTCCCCGATGCCAAGGATGAACAGGCCCATCACCGCCATCGTGCTGAGCACCGCGGCCATGAGCTGGCTCTTCGTGAGCGCGCTCGTCATCGTCCCGATCGCGAGGTAGCCGGCGCCGACCGCGACGACGGCGAGGTAGCTCGACCCCACGACCCGCCAGTCGAGCTCGCCCGTCCGGGCGATGAGGACCACGTAGAGCAGCGTCGGCGCCCACATCGCGACGTACGTCACGAGCGCCGCGGCGTACTTCGCCAGCACGACGCCGGCGGAGCCCACCGGCGCCGTGAGGAGCGCCTCGATGGTGCCGCTCCGGCGCTCCTCGGCGAAGAGCCGCATCGTGAGCAGCGGGCACACGAAGAGCAGCGGCAGGTAGATCAGGATCGTCTGGCCGAAGAAGACCTGCACCGGGCCCGTGTCGGCGGAGAGCTCCACCTCGCCCGCGAACTGGGTCGCGATCAGGAAGAAATGCACGCCCTGCACGAGCAGGAACGTGGTGATCAGCACCCACGCGAGCGGCGTCACGAAGAGCGAGAAGAGCTCTCGCTTGAAGATCGGCCAGAAGCCCCTCACCGCGCCGCTCCTTCATCGCGCCGCGCCGCGCGCCCCTTCTTCCGGGCCGCCGGCCGCGGCCCGTCGCCATCGCCCGCCGCGCCGGGCTCGTCGTCCGTGGCGGTCAGCTCGGAGAACACCTGCTCCAGCGACGGGGCGTGGGGGACGAGCTCGCGCACCCCGAGGCCCGCGCCGACCAGCGCGCTCACGAGGCGCTCGGTGGCGTCGCCCGCGTCGGCGCCGGCGTCGAACTCGACCGTGAGCCGCGCCGCGTCGCCGGCCGCCTCCGCCTCGGCCGAGCGGACCCCCGCCGCCCCGCGCGCCGCCGCGAGCGCCGCGTCGGCCGCGCCGCGCACGGCGACGCGCACGCCGGACGAGCGGCGCTTCGCGCGGATCTCGTCGATCGAGCCCTCCGCGACCAGCCTGCCGCGCGCGATCACGAGCGCCCTCGTGCACGTCGCCTCGACCTCGGAGAGGATGTGCGTCGAGAGGAGCACCGTGCGGCCTGGGCCGAGCCGGCGCACGAGCGCGCGCACCTCGCGGATCTGGTTCGGATCGAGGCCCGCCGTCGGCTCGTCCAGGATGAGCAGCGGCGGGTCGCTGACGAGCGCGTCCGCGAGGCCGACCCGCTGGCGGTAGCCCTTCGAGAGGTGGCCGATCATGATGCTCGCGACGTCCTCGATGCGCGCGTCGCGGAGGGCGCGCGCGACCGCGTCGCGGCGCGCGCGCCGCGGCACGAGCTTCAGCTCGGCGCGGAAGGCGAGGTACTCCGCCACGCGCATCTCCGGGTAGAGCGGCGAGGTCTCGGGCATGTACCCGAGCGACGCCCGCGCGCGCATCGGCTCCTCGGCGATGTCGTGGCCGGCGACCCGCACCCGGCCGGTGGTCGCGCCGAGGAACCCCGCGAGGATGCGGAGGGTCGTGCTCTTGCCGGCCCCGTTCGGCCCGAGGAACCCGACGATCTCGCCCTGGCTCACCCGGAAGGAGAGATCGCTCACCGCCTGGTGGGGGCCGTAGGACTTGGAGAGGTGCTCGACCTCGATCATCGGGACATCAGGGCGCAAGGGGTCAGGGCGGTCGGCGCGACGCGCGGCGGACAGGCCGGGCGATCGCGCGGAACGCTTAGCGCACCGGGCGGGGCAGGGGAAGCGCGCGCCGGGCTTCCGCGCGGCTCTGGCGACTCGCCGCCGCGGGACGCCGGCGAGTAGCCAGAGCCGCGCGTCTCTGGTAACCCTCCGCCGTCGCGCCCGGCGGCCCGGGCGCTCACGCCATGGGCCCCTCTGCAAGGCGACGCACCCGGTGCGCCGAGCGCCGCGGCCCCCTCACACCCACCGCTCCACGATGGATCAGACGCTCCTCCGGTCGTATTTCTCGACCATTTACGAGTTCCCCACGGCGGCGGGGACGCTGCGCGTCTCGCTCGACGGCGAGATCGTCCAGGATCAGGCCGGGCTCCCCGAGCTCCTGACCCGCAAATTCGCCGTGCTCACCGCCTACAACCCGCGATCGATGCTCATCCCCCGCCGGGTCAACGATCAGCGCCACCACGTCCTCCGCGATCTCCTGATCCTCGGATGTTACCGGGTGGAGCCGTGCGTCGGATCCGAGGCGGAGCCGGAGGGCATCTGGCGCGAGCCGGCCTGGCTCGTCCACGGCATGGACCGGGACGAGGCGATCGCCTTCGGCCGCGTCTTCCGGCAGAACACGATCGTGTTCGCGCAAGGCGGCCGGCCGGAGCTCATCATCACGGATCCGACAGCTGACGACATCGGTCGAACTTTCCAGGGCAACTGGCGAGTTCGGTCATGACCGGTGCGGCGCCCGCTGACGCGGGACGCCGATTCCATGTTGAAACATACCCGCAAAATGTGGGTTCATGCCGTGGCGTTCAGGGATGGGCGGACCGGCCTCGCTCACCACATGAGGAGACACAGCAGAATGCGCACCCAGGTCACCCTCGCAGCGCTCGTCGCCGCGCTCGGGCTCGTCGCCGGCGCTGGCGGCTGCGGCCAGAACAAGGTCTCGGAGTGCAACGCGCTCATCGAGGTCATCAACAAGGGCGTCCAGAGCATCGAGAAGGGCACGAAGACCGGCGCCGATCAGGGCGGGTCGAGCGAGCTGAAGACGATGGCCGAGGCGATGGACAAGGTGGCGGCCGACGCGGCGCAGGTGAAGCTGACCACCCCGGAGCTGCAGAAGTTCTCGGGCGAGTACCAGGCCATGGCGAAGGAGGTCGCCAAGGCGGCGCGCGATCTCGCGACGGCGGCGGACGCGAACGACGCCGAGAAGAGCAACACGGCCCAGGCCGCGATCGAGAAGGCGATCAAGCAGGAAGATCCCCTCGTCGACAACATCAACAAGTTCTGTCAGGCGCCCTGAAGGGCCGCGCCCGCCGGGCGACTCCGGCCGGGCTCCCGCGTCGCGCGCGGCGCCCGCGAGGCCCACGTGCCGCCTGGAACACGCGCCTGCGCGTGCAGGCTGTGCGCGGCCTGGCGGGCGAGCCGAGCGATCAGGGGACGAAGCGGTAGCCGACGCCGCGCACCGTCAGGATGTGGCGCGGCGAGGTCGCGTTTTCCTCCAGCTTGTTGCGGAGCTGGAGGATGAAGTTGTCGATGGTGCGCGGGGTCCCGTGGTGGGTCGGGCCCCACACCTTGGCCTGGATCTGCTCCCTGGACAGGACCCGGCCGCCGGCCTCGGCGAGGCAGAGCAGGACGTCGAACTCGGTCGCCGTGAGCTCGAGCAGCTCCTCGCCGCGGCGGACCTCGCGCGTCGCCGCGTTGATCACGACGTCGCCGGCGCGCAGCTGCGCCCCGTCGGCGCGCGCGATCGCGTCGCGCCGGAGCACCGCCTTCACGCGGGCGAGCAGCTCGGCCAGGCTGAACGGCTTCGTGATGTAGTCCTCGGCGCCGAGCTCGAGGCCCATCACCTTGTCCATCTCGGCGCCGCGCGCGGACAGCATGATCACCGGCAGGGTGCGCCGCTCGTTGCGGAGGATGCGCAGCAGCTCGAAGCCGTTCAGGCGGGGGAGCATCACGTCGATGATGATGAGGTCGATCCCGCCGGCGCGGGCGAGCGCGAGCCCGCGCTCGCCGTCCTCGGCCACCATGACGCGGTAGCCCTCGGCGGTCAGGTTCATCTCGAGACCCATAGCGATGCTGGGATCGTCCTCGACGAGCAGGACGGTCCGCGCCGGTGCTTGAGGGTTCCGGGTCATGCTGAGCACGACCTCTAGCATGTTCATGTCCGGACCGGAGACGGCCGCGCCTACCGCGGCGCGTTCGCTCCGGCGCCCTGCTCCGCCGCTCCGGGGTGCGCCGCGGCGACGTTGTGCGCGGCGTCGGGCGGGTGTCTCCCGGCGGCGCTCGCCCTCTGCGCGCCCCGGAGCGGGAGCACGAGCGTGAACGTGCTGCCCTTCCCGGGCTCGCTGTCGACGAGGATCCTGCCCCTGTGCGCCCGGACGACGTGCTTGACGATCGACAGCCCGAGCCCGGAGCCTTCCTGCTGCCGCGCGAGGAGGTCGTCGACCCGGTAGAACTTCTCGAAGATCCGCTTGTGCTCCTTGCGGGCGATGCCCTTGCCGTTGTCGCGGACCGTGATCTGCGCCGACCGGTTGTGGACCTGGGCGGAGACGCTGATCGTCCTCGGCTGACCGCCGTACTTGTAGGCGTTCGAGAGGAGGTTCACGATCGCGTCGACGAGCGCGCTGCGGTCGCAGAACACGGGCGGCAGGTTCGCGTCGACGGAGATGTCGAGCTCGACGCTGCGCTTCTCGCGGGTCGGCTCGAAGGCGTGGATCGCCTCGTCGACGACCTGCCGGAGGTGGTGCTCCGAGAGCTCGTAGACGCGCCGGCCGCTCTCCATCCGCCCCCAGTCGAGCAGCCGATCGATGAGCTGCTGGAGGCGGGCGCTCTCCTTGGTGAGCGCGTCGATGCAGCGATCCTCGCTGTGCGCGTCGCCGCGCCTGAGCTTGAGCGTCTCGGTGAACATCCGGATCGACGTGAGCGGCGTGCGCAGCTCGTGCGAGACCTTGGACACGAAATCGGCCTGGAGCTCGGACAGGTTGCGCTCGCGCCGGAGGAAGACCCAGACGAGGATGACCCCGGTCGCGAGCGTCCCGCAGAACGTGAGGACCAGGATCCCCATGATGAGGTTGTACTGGGCCTCGCCGAGGACGAGCAGGAGGAAGCCGACGCCCGACAGGAGCACGCCGGGGACGATGACCAGGTAGACGAGGAGCTGGATGATCCGCCGGTAGCCGAGCGTGGTGAGGTCGCGTCTCGGGCTTCGCATGGACGGCAGCTTAGTTGGGCGGCGCGGCGGCCGCGAGCCGCCTAGGCGTCGATCCGCTCCAGCACGAGCGCGGGCGCCTCGGCGGGCGCCGGGCCGAGCCGGAAGGCCGCGCGGACGCGATCGGCCGCGACGCGCGCGTCGTCCGCCCGGCGCGCGTGGACGCGGGCGAGGGGCGCCCCGCGGTCCACGCGATCGCCGCGCACGGCGGCGAGCTCGATGCCCACGGCGGGGTCCACGCGCTGGTCGGCGCGCGTCCGCCCGGCGCCGAGCGCGACCGCGGAGAGCCCGATCTCCAGCGGATCGACGGCGACGACGTACCCCTCGTCCTGGGCCGCGACGTCGACCACGACGGGGGCGGCGGGCAGCCGCCCGGGGTCGTTCACCACGGCCGGATCGCCTTTCTGGGCGGCGATCATCCGCGCGAGGACCTCGGCCGCGGCGCCGCTCGCGATGGCGGCCTCGAGCTTCGTCCGCGCCTCGGCCGCGCTCGCCGCGGCGCCGCCGGCGATCAGCATCTCCTCCCCGAGGGCGAGCGTGCACGCGACGAGGTCGCCCGGCCCGCGCCCGTGCAGCACCTCGATCGCCTCGCGGGTCTCGATGGCGTTGCCGACGGTGCGCCCGAGCGGGGCGCTCATGTCGGTGAGCAGCGCGGAGACGCGCTTGCCGGCCGCGGTCCCGACGCGCACGAGGGCGGTCGCGAGCGCGCGGGCGTCGTCCTGGGTCTTCATGAACGCGCCCCGCCCGACCTTGACGTCGAGCACGAGCGCGTCGATGCCCTCCGCGAGCTTCTTCGAGAGGATGCTGGCGACGATGAGCGGGATCGACTCGACCGTGGCCGTCACGTCGCGCAGCGCGTAGATGCGCTTGTCCGCGGGCGCGATCCGCTCGGTTTGCCCGATCATGCACGTCCCCACCTCGCGGACGATGCGCGCGAACGCGCCGACGTCGAGCGCCACGTCGAACCCCGGGATGGCCTCGAGCTTGTCGAGCGTGCCGCCCGTGTGGCCGAGGCCGCGACCGGACACCATCGGGACGGGGACGCCGCAGGCCGCGACGAGGGGGGCGAGGCAGATCGAGACCTTGTCGCCGACGCCGCCGGTCGAGTGCTTGTCGACCTTCCGGCCGGGCACGCCGGACAGATCGAGGACGTCGCCCGAGTGGAGCATCGCGCGGGTGAGCGCGACGGTCTCCGCGTCGTCCATGCCACGGAAGAAGATGGCCATGAGCAGCGCGCTCATCTGGTAGTCGGCGAGCTCGCCGTCGCCGAGGGCGCGGACGAGCCGCGCGATCTCGTCCTCGGACAGCCGCCCGCCGTCACGCTTCTTCGCGACGAGCTCGACAAGGGTCTGCATCGGCCGGAAGCTTAGCCGGGTTCACCCCTATTTGTCCCCTGCGCGACCCTCCCTATTGTCCGCGGGAGCGCGCGGGCCGCCCCGCGGGAAAGCGGACACGCAGCCGGTCGCGGTCGCACTGAGAAGGGAGCCGTACGGGGCCTCATGAACAGCCTCCTCTATGCCAGGGCCCAGATGGGCCTCTCGCTGGGATTTCACATCGTCTTCGCGGCCGCCGGGGTGGCGCTGCCGCTGATCATGGTCATCGCGGACGCGCTCTGGCATCGGACGGGCGATCGCGACTATCTCGAGTTCTCGAAGCGCATGGCGAAGGGGACCGCGATCCTGTTCGCGGTGGGCGCCGTCTCGGGGACGGTGCTCTCGTTCGAGCTCGGCCTCCTGTGGCCGAGCTTCATGGGGACGTTCGGCGAGGTGATCGGGCTCCCGTTCTCGCTCGAGGGGTTCGCCTTCTTCACGGAGGCGATCTTCCTCGGCATCTATCTCTACGGGCGCGGCAAGCTCCCGCCGAAGCTGCACCTGCTCTCGGGCGCGCTCGTGGCGCTGAGCGGCGCGCTCTCGGCGTTCTTCGTGATCCTGGTGAACGCGTGCATGAACGACCCTGCCGGGTTCACGATGGTCGACGGTCGCCCGGCCGACATCGACCCGCTGGCGGCGATGTTCAGCCCGCCGTGGAAGCACGAGACGCTGCACGGCATCCTCGCGTGCTATCAGGCGACCGCGTTCGTGATGACGGGGATCCACGCGCTGGTGCTCCTGCGGCACCCGAGGAGCCCGCTGTTCCGGAAGGCGTTCGCGGTGACGCTCGCGATCGCCGGGGTGACGGCGCTGGCTCAGCCGTTCGTCGGCCACTTCGCGGCGGTGGAGGTCGGCAGGAGGCAGCCTGCGAAGCTCGCGGCGATGGAGGCGCACTTCGAGACCTCGGCCCGCGCGCCGCTGCTCGTCGGCGGCCTGCCCGACGTGGAGCGGCGCGAGGTCGACTACGCGCTCGAGATCCCGGGGGGGCTGTCGATGCTCCTGCACGCCGATCCCGACGCGGTGGTGCCCGGGCTCGACGCGATCCCGCGCGACGAGTGGCCGCCGGTGACGGCGACGCACCTCTCGTTTCAGGTGATGGTGGGCGCGGGCTCCGCGATGGCGCTGCTCGCGGTGGTCGCGGCGGGGCTCGCGTTGCGCCGGCGGGGGATCCCGGATCAGCGCCCGTTCCTCTGGGCGGTGGTCCTGGCGAGCCCGCTCGGCATCGTGGCGATGGAGGCCGGCTGGCTTGTGACCGAGTTCGGCCGCCAGCCGTGGATCGTGCGGGGCGCGATGCGCACGCGCGACGCGGTGACCCCGTTCCCGCACCTCGCGGCGCCCTTCTGGATGTTCACGGCGCTCTATGTCTTCCTCGGCGTCGTGGTGGTCTACCTGCTCGTGCGCCAGCTCCGCGCGGCGCCGCTCGCGGTGACGGGCGGCGGCGGACCGCACGGGGGCGGGGCGACGGGCGGCGGCGGACCGCGCGGGGACCGGGCGACGGGCGGCGGCGAGCCGGGGGCGCTCGGGGGAGGCGTGGCCGATGGTCGTTGAGTGGCTCCTTGGCGGGGTGATGGTGGTGGCGCTCGTGCTGTACGCGCTGCTCGGCGGGGCGGATTTCGGCGGGGGCGTCTGGGATCTCCTCGCCTCCGGCCCGCGGAAGCAGGAGCAGCGAGCGCTCATCGAGCGGGTCATCGGCCCGATCTGGGAGGCCAACCACGTCTGGCTCATCCTGGTCGTGGTGCTGCTCTTCACCGCGTTTCCTCCGGCGTTCGCGGCGATCTCGGTCGCGCTGCACGTCCCCCTCACGCTGTTCCTCGTGGGGGTCGTGTTCCGCGGCTCGGCGTTCAGCTTCCGCAGCTACGACTCGCGGCGCGATCGGCGGCAGAAGCGCTGGGGGCTCGTCTTTTCGCTCGCGAGCGTGACCGCGCCGGTGCTGCTCGGCATGATCGTCGGCGCGGTGGCGTCGGGGCAGATCCGGGTGGCGTCGGGGGTGGTGACGAGCGGCTTCTTCGCGCCGTGGCTCTCGCTGTTTCCGTTCGTGGTCGGGCTGTTCGCGCTGGCGCTCTTTGCGTTCCTCGCGGCGGTCTACCTGACGAACGAGGCGGCGGAGCCAGCGCTGGTCGACGACTTCCGGCGGCGGGCGCTCGCCTCGGGCTGCGTGGTCGCGGCGCTCGCGCTTGCGTCCTTCGCGGCCTCGTTCCGGGGCGCCCCGCTCATCCGACACGGGCTGACGGATCATCCGATCACGTGGCCGCTTCACCTCACGACGGGCGTCGCGGCCACCGCGGCGTTCTACGGGCTGTGGACGCGCCGCTTCCGTCTGGCGCGCTTCGCGGCCGCGGCGCAGGTCACGCTGATCCTGCTGGGGTGGGCAGCCTCGCAGTACCCGTTCCTGGTGGTGCCGGACGTGACGCTCGCGGGGGCAGCGGCGAACCCGAGGACGTTGCGATTGCTTGTCTGGGTCCTCGGCGTCGGTTTCGTGCTGCTGTTCCCGTCGCTGTATGTGCTCTTCCGTGTCTTCGGCAGCGGCCGGGCGGGTGCGGCGGCGGAGAGCGATGACGATCATGAGCGGGAGTAGGGGCGAGGTGCGTGGAAGTCGCGGGATTCGAAAGCGACGGACCACCTCGTCCTACCAAGGAGGGGTGCGAGGACGGCTCGCTGAACAGGGCCTCTCTGTCCGTCCGGGTGCTAGAGGGAGAGGGTGCGAGGTCGGGCGCGCATTGCATTCCTGAAACCTGCAACCCTCTCTCATGAGGCCGCCGAAAAATCGCCTGCGCTTTCGCGAGCCTCCCCAGGGCGGTCGAACCGTGTTACGCTCGCAGTCGCAAAGTTTTCAGGATGCTTGTGGGGGAAGGAGCCCTGTAGAGATGGCGAACATAGTTAGATACCGTCGACACGCGATTGTGGGGGTTTTTGCAGCGGCAGCCGGTGTGACGGGCTCGTTCGCCGCGTGCTCGGACTCGTACCGTGGAGAGCTCACCGGCAGCGGCTCGGGTCCCGGCGGGGCGGGTACCACCGGCACCGGCGGCGCGGGCGGGGAGGCGGGGGGGAGCACGGGGACCTTCGGGCAGGGAGGGCAGTGCGAGGCGACGTGCTCCAACGATCTGAAGAAGGTCATCAGCTGCAACGGCGCGGAGCTGCATGCTTGCGGGCCGGAAGAGGGGTGCGTCAACGCGGAGTGCATACCGGATCCATGCGAGGCGGCGAGGAGGTCGAAGAGCTCGTATGGATGCGACTACTGGGCGCTGAAGACGGCCATGGTGAACAATGGAAGCGGGACGTGCTTCGCTTCATTCGTGGCCAACACGTGGGAAATGCCCGTAAGAATCACCGTGGAGTACCAGGGGAACGAGCTGACGAACCCCGACTTGCCCTCCGACTTCATCTTTATTCCGGAGACGCAAGGCGCCACGACTACGTATCGGCCCTATGATCCTTCAGCTGGTCTTGGTGTAGGCGAGGTAGCTGTTCTGTTTCTTGCCAGGAATCCCTTCGGAGGGTCCACTGCTGACGATTGCCCCGACCCCGCAGTGGCAGCAATTCAGGACGAAGTCGGAGTCCGTGGTACGGGTCGAGGGAGTGCCTTCCACATCTCGACGGACTATCCGGTTGTCGCTTACCAGATGGCCCCGTTCAGTAGCTCAGGTGTGGCGCTCTCGTCGGCGACCCTGCTCATCCCGACGAGTGCCTGGGACGATAACTACGTAGCAATCAATGCCTATGGCTACTCTGGAGCTCCTGCCTACGGGTCCCCATCCTTGGACATTGTCGCCTACGAGGACGATACCGAGGTGACCCTTCTTCCCCGTGTTGCAATCGAAGAGGGAGACAATGTGGTGGGTTCTGAGGCGAATGAGCCTGTGACATACACTCTCGGTGTGGGTGAGTTTCTGCAGATCACTCAGCAGGCTGAGCTGACCGGGAGCCCTATCGCGTCGACGAAGCCTGTGGGGGTCTTCGGCGGGCATGAGTGCATGAAGGTGCCCGATGATGTGAATGATTGTGATGCTGCTCAGCAGCAGATCGCGCCGGTTCGTGCGACGGGCAATGAGTACGTCGGCGTGCGTTATCGCGGGCGTGGTGGGAACGACGACGAGGCTCCCCCCTGGCGTATTGTCGGCATGGTGGACGATACGGAATTGACATGGATCCCGAGCGCTCCGGAAGGCGCCCCCACAGCGATCAAATCGGGTGAAACATACCAGTTCAACGCTAGCGGTCCGTTCACGGTCAAGAGCCAGAGCTCGAACAATCCCTTCTATCTGGGCGCCTACATGACGGGTGGTGTGCCGTTCGGTAGAGAAGGCGACCCCGAGTGGGTGAACGTTGTTCCTCCGATCCAGTTCTTGGACTATTACGTGTTCTTTACCGATCCCAACTTTCCTGAGACGAGCCTCGTGGTCGTTCGGACGCCATCCAAGCGCGATGGCTCGTTTGCTGACGTGGAGCTTGATTGTGCCGGACCGCTCACCGGCTGGGAGGATATCGATGGGTACCAGTACACGCGCGTTAATATCGTAAGCGGGAACTTCGAGGGGTTTGCTGACTGCTCGAACGGACGTCGTGAGATGATTAGTGAGCTTCCGTTCGGCGTTACCGTTTGGGGCTGGGGCGCGATCCAGAATCACCAGCTGGTCTCGTATGCATACCCAGCTGGAGCTGGCTTTCAGCCTATCAACGAGGTCGTTGTTCCCCCCACCGTTCAGTGATGACTGATGTCGTCATCCGAGTCGTTGGGGTGAGGTTCCATGCTGGCTGAAAATGATGGCCGTCGGTGCATGCACAGCCGATGCATGCACAGTCGAGCAGTGCGACGGCCGTCGCCAGCGTGAAGCGAATCCGTTGCTGCGGAGATCCGCAGGGGTGGAGGCATCCGCACGCCAAAATTAGGGCTCTCCGAGATGTTTGGTGGAAGCGCGGCTGCGTGACCTGGTCCCGGCCCCCGCGGCGTTGCGGGCGAGCTCGGCGCAGGAATGGCGCGGTGCGATTGGGGATGGAACGCGCACAGCCGACGGGCTACCTCGGGGGTTACGACACCAACCCTTGGAGCCCGATCGGCTGTGCGCGCGACCACTCTGCTCAACAATGTCCTCGGAATCAAGTTCACTCGCGTCACGGGCGCGCAATTCACGGCGGACGGGCTGGTCTGCGACGTCGAGCCGACCACGGAGATCCCTCGCTGCGGAGGGTGCGGTCGCCCGGTGAGGAAGGTGTACGACCAGCGGAAACCGCGTTGCTGGCGTCACCTCGACCTCGCGGGGATGTCGCTGGAGCTCCGGTACTCGCCGCGGCGGTTGCGTTGCCCGCGGTGCGGAGTGACTACCGAGATGGTGCCGTGGGCCGACCCGATGAGCTGGTTCACGCACGCTTTCGAGGAGACGGTCGGCTACCTGGCGCAGATGACCTCGAAGACCGTCGTCTCGACGATGATGCGCGTCGCGTGGGCGACGGTCGGTGCAATCATTAGTCGCGTGGTCGAGCGGCGGCTTCCCCGCGACATCCTCGACGGGCTCACGCACATCGGCATCGACGAGCTCTCCTACAGGAAACACCACAAGTACGTGACCATCGTGGTCGACCACGTCACCGGGCGCGTGGTCTGGGCGCGAGAGGGGAAGAACGCCGACACGCTCCGGGCCTTCTTCCAAGAGCTCGGCTCGGAGCGATGCGCGCTCATCCAGGCGGTCACGATCGACATGTCGAAAGCGTACATCTCGGCGGTCTCGGAGTCGGCGACGAACGCGCAGATCATCTTTGACCGCTTTCATGTCCAGCGGCTGGTTCATGACGCGCTCGACGAAGTACGCCGTGCAGAAGTGAGGACAATCGAAGACCCCGAAGACCGCAGCGCGCTGAAGCATACCCGATTCGCGTTGCAGAAGAACCCTTGGAATCTGACTGCAATCGAGCAAGCGAAGCTGACGGAACTGCCGAAGACGAACGCGACGCTCTACCGCGCCTACCTGCTCAAGGAGTCGTTCGCAGCCATTCTCGATCGGCGTCAGCCGAATGTCGTACTGGCGAAACTCGAAGAGTGGATGTCGTGGGCCACGCACTCGGGTCTCAAGCCCTTCGCCAAAGCGGCGCGAACGATTGGTCACCATCTCGACGGCATCGTCGCCTACGTCGCGAGCGGGCTGTCGAACGCACGCTCGGAAGGCACCAATGGCAAGGTGCGCACCATCACGCGACGGTCCTACGGCCTCCACGGAGCCTCCTCCCTCATCGCGCTGATTCATCTCTGCTGTTCAGGTCTCTCGCTGCAACCTGTTCACACGTGGCCACGCTTCCACCAAACCTAAAAGAGAGCCAAAATTAGCGGGACGCACTCGCCTCAGAAGAAGCGCATGAACAAGCATCCTGTTGTAGCCATCGCGAACGATTGCGCTTCTTGGAACGTCCTTCAGCTGCGGAATGATCTTCGGCCTCGATGAGTTCGCCGACGCGGCAGGCTCGGGCGTCGGTGGCTCGACGGCGGACTCTGGCAGCGGGGCGTCGATAACGACGGGCGGCGCAGATGCGGGTCTGGTCCCGACTGTGCCGGTCCCGAGGCTTCCCATGAACGGTGCAGATGTCGGCACGATGCGGAAGAGCGGATCGCGACGCCCCAGGTTCGCATGGGAAGCTTCGACGGCGGGGACGGACTGGCCGATCGAGTACGAACTCCAGTACAGCACCGACCCGACGATGGCTGATGCTGCAACGATTTTCTCCACGCGAGCCGAGTACCAGCTCGATTCCGATCTGGAAGGGGAGCTGCTTCCGCCTGTCGGAAGACGCTATTATTGGCGAGTGCGGGCCTGTTCGCAAGGAGAGTGCTCTCCGTTCTCTCCTGTGCGGTGGTTCAACGTCGGTCGGGTGAGGTGCGATTTCAATGCGGATGATTATGATGATATCGCGGTGCGGAAGTTGCCAACACGTTTGAGACAGGCCGGACGATAGTCCTATGAGTGGATCGCGTTGAGGGACGCGTTCCGGCTCTGGGATGTGAGCGGTTGAGGTCGCGCCGCGGCGGTGGACGTGGCGCCAGGTTCGGACGCGTCGCAGGTCGTGCCCGTGTGCGGCGGCGCCGCGGCCTCGCAGGCGGCGTCGTCCACGGACAGCGGGTTGATGACTACCGAGGCAGGCGGTCTGCGCACGACGGGCGGGCCGTTCGGGAAGCGTTCCGGATGCGCGGCGTAGGCCGCGTCGAGGGCGACCTGTCGACGGGCCGCGATCTCGTCGACACGGTCGTAGAATACATCAGCAGGTGTGAAGAGCGCAAGGCCAGAATGCTGATGAAGGTCGTTATACCAGTTGAAGAACTCCTGGCACCACGCTCGTGCATGAGCCAGCGAGGCAAAGCGGTCCGGATAGTCGGGCTGGTACTTGAGCGTCTTGAACTGCGCCTCGGAGAACGCGTTGTCATCGCTGACGTGAGGCCGGCTGAAACTACGAACGACGCCGAGCGAGCCGAGGAGCTGAGCGAGCCCCTCCGACCTCATCGCGGAGCCGCGGTCGGCGTGCACCGTGAGCGAGCCGGGCTCGACGCCGTGGCGGGCGACCGTCTCTGCGAAGAGGTGCTCGGCGAGCTCCGCGCTCTCGCGCTCGGCGAGCAGCCAGCCGACGGTCATGCGACTGAACAGGTCGAGGACGACATACAGGCAGTAGCAGACCCCGGGCAGCGGCCCGCGCAGCTTGGTGATATCCCACGTCCAGATCTGGTTGGGGGCCGTGGCGGTAAGCGTCGGCTTGGCATGCTTCATCGGCCCACGCTGCGCGCGTCGCTCGTCGCTCTCGCCGGACGCCGCGAGCAACCGGTACATCGTGCGGATGGAGGCGAGATAGACGCCGCGCGACAGGAGCGTCGCGTAGACCTCCGGCGGGGGCTGGTCGACGAACTCGTCGCTGTGCAGCACGTCGAGCACGGCGTGCCGCTCGGGGTCGCTGAGCCGGCGTGGACTCGGAGCGGGCTCGTGCAGCGCGGGCGGCGTCGCGGGCTGGGTCTGCCGGTAGAGTGTGGCGCGGCTGACGCCGAGTGCCGCACACGCCTGCGCGATGGGGACGTGCGGATCATCGAGCTCTTCGATGACGTCCATCAGCGCTCTTCGTCGTTCGTGAGGTTGACGCCCAGAATGGCAGAGACTTTTTTTTGGAGGTCGATGAGCTTCTCAGCGAGCGCGAGCTTCTCCTCCAGCCGGGCCGAGCGCTTCTCGAACTCGGCGATGCGCCGGTCCTTCGCGTCGTGCTTCGGCTTGCGGCCGGGCTTGCGCCCCGCGAGAGCCTCGCTGCCGTGGAGGGCGAGCTGCTTGCGCCACGCGGTCAGGAGGGAGCTGTAGATGCCCTCGCGGCGCAGCAGCGCCTCGATGTCTCCGCGCTGGGTGCACGCGGCCGCCGCGCGAACGATGCGCAGCTTCTCAGCCGCCGAGAACTTCCGCCTCTTGCCCGGCTTCGGCAGGGTCTCGACGGCGACGCCACTCGGGCGGGGAGCAGCGCCCTGCGCCGCTGGGGCGGGGGTAGGGTCGACGGATCGGAGATGGGAAGGCTTCGGCACGGGTCAGGTCCATTCTCCGCCCTCTCACCACAGATTTCCAGGAGAAGCCTGTCTCACCCGACGTTGGCACAGAGGGGTGGGTGCTATCTCGGTCACGATGACTCGGAGCAATGCTGTCTACTTCTACTACGGAGCCGCCGGGGCGGAGTTCGACGCGACTCCCAATGGCATGAAAACAAGGCCGAATGACTCGGTCAGCGGGTTCGGTGCGGCCCTTTCATGCGCGGGCGACGTCGACGGCTTCGCGGACATCCTGGTAGGGGCGCCGTTCAGCGCCAGCTTGGAGGGCGAGGCCTGGGTCTATTTCAGCGATGGCGGCGACATTTTTTTCTGGCAGATCCTCCGGTGGTCTTCGTGATTCGCACGAGGGGGTGGAATTCGGCAGCACCCTGTCCGCTGCTGGAGATGTCAATGGGGACGGGTTCGACGACATCATCATAGGGGAGTGGGACGGACCCTATGCGTACCTCTACATGGGACACTCCTCCGGGCGACTTTCGCCTCCCACGGCGCTCTCTCTGGACATGAACGTGTCGAGCATGGCTTCGACAGTATCGTCGGCCGGCGATGTGAACGACGATGGCTTCTCCGATGTGATGGTAGCTTTTCAGCCTGTCTCGTCTCTTGGGCGTCAGGCGGTGGGCCTGTACTTCGGGGGGTCTGGTTTCGATGCTGTGCCAGACGTGGAGCTCGCCGCGCCCATGGAGGACTCAAATTTCGGCTTCGCAATCTCCTCAGCAGGCGATGTGAATGGTGATGGCTTCGGGGATGTGATCGTCGGATCGCACGGGCTCGATCGTGCGTACATATACGTTGGAGGGTCTGATGGGTTGGATACCGCCCCATTCTTGACGCTTGAGGGGAAGGAAGGTACGAATTTCGGTCTGGCAGTTGCTTCGGCGGGGGACATGAATGGGGACGGGTTCGGCGACGTTGCGGTCGGTACGAGCGATTATGCTGGGGATCCTGGGACGGTTTACGTCTACATGGGCGGTGCGGGAACGATGCTGAATGACCGCGCGGACGTGGCCTTCCATAGGCCTGCCCGAGGGGGTGGTTTTGGGCCTGTCCTGGGTTCGTCGGGAGATGTGAACGGCGATGGCTTCTCGGACCTCACGGTCGCTGCGCCGCAGGATGATGCCGTTTACATGTTCTTCGGCAAGTCGGAGAGCGAGAACCCTGATCCGGAGGACGGCTCCGTGGTGCAGCCGTTGCTGGACTTGACATTCGGCGCCTCGGTGTCAAAGCGGTAACGTAACACTCCGCTTTGAGCTATATGCTTCGGGGAGGTCAGAGTTTCATACTTCTTCGGTGGTAGGTGCTTTTGTGTCGCCAGCCTCATGAGGCTGGCCTGTCCGCTCGTGTTCCCGTGGCGAGATTGCCGCGTTCAGCTGTGCATTTGTATGGCAGGTACGGGGCCGTGGGACATGTGAAGCCTAGATTTTACGGACCGATTCCTTTGATTATTTAGGGTTTTCTCGCGCAGCGTACGCCCTGAGTCCGGCTTGTGCGGTATTCCCTGTTTCTGAACGTTGTGTCGTAGAGCGGTGCGATGGCATTCCCTCCGCGTACCACGTGTTCAATTGATCCCGAGCAGCCATGGTTCGAGCAGTTCTCGCACGGTACTGGATAGTCTCCGCTGCAATCCAGGGTCCACTCCGAGGTGTTCCCTAGCATATCGGCATGGCCCCACCTGGCGTCGCCAGACGGCGAGAACGAGCCAACGGGTAGGAAAGCGGAGATGTTGCATCCAGTAGAGGAGCCGTTGCCTCTGCATCCATGCGCAGCGAATCCAGGCTCCCTCGAGGAGCCCCACGGATATGTCCTTTGCTCCGCGCCGCCAGCGGCGGCGTAGTTCCACTCCGCCTCGGTGGGCAAGTGACCCCCGTCCCATACGCAGAACGCGAATGCCTCGTACCATGTGACGCAATGGATCGGCCGGTTTTCATTGGGGCCTGGTGTGGCTGTCCATGTCGGATAGTAGTCGCACTCGAGCTGTGTCTTGAGCTCCGTCGTGTTCGCGGCCAGCGCAGACGTCCAGCCGAATTCCCACCCGCTGTCTGCGACCCCGGGGCGCTCCCCAGCTCCAGGCGGTGGCGGATCGGCCTGCGTCCCCTTCAAGGCGTCCACAAAGGCCCGAAATCGCCCCACGGTGACTTCGTACCTGTCTAGCCGGAACTGGCTGACGGTGGCTGGGTATCTGTCATTGTTGCCCCGGTAAAACGTGCCCCCCGGCACCACATCCATGGCGCAGCAGTCCGTACGCCCGTCGGCACCACAGTCAATCCCGGTGCCAGGCGCTTCCCCGAACTGACAGCTTGTGGGAACGCATTGCCCATCGCGGCATCCGGGGAGCGGTGTCACGCACGCCGCTTGCTCGATCCACGCCCCGCCTTCGCATCGTTGCGGCCTGTTCCCTGCACAGCCGCGCTCGCCCTCGGTGCATGGCACGCAGCCGCCTTGCGCGCAGACTGGGGCCTCTCCGCTGCAAGGCCGCTGGTGAACCCACTCCCCGTCTGCGCACTGCCGCGGCGTGTCGCCGACGCAGTCGCGCGCGCCGTGCGCGCAGCCCGGCGCACCCGAGCTGCCGCTGCTCTCGCCGCCGGCGCCAGTCCCACCAGCGCTCGCTCGGGGCGCATCTTCGAAGTCGTCAAGCCCGAGCAGCAGGCCGCAGCTCACCTGCGCGGCCGCCACGCATGTCAGAGCCATCCGGGTGCCCGCGCGTCGACGTATGCACTGTCTCTCCACCTTCGCCACGCACCCCACGCTACACGTTCGCCGCGCGTCCACGCTACGCTCCCCCGCCGCTTACGAAGGCGCCGGCGTGCCCGCCTCCTGGCCGCCGCGCCCGCCGCGCCCGCCGCGCCCGCCGCGCCCGCCGCGCGCGCGCCCCGGACACAGCCGCGCCCGCTCCGCGGGGCTTCTCGCACCTCCTGGCTCGACCCAGGAGACATCCTCCCCCGGCCCGAGTAATCTCCCGCCCGGACGCCGGCCCGCATGCGGCGGAACGCCCGCGTCAACCTCGTTTCTCGAGCGTTGCTTGGAGGACAGCTCACCGTGATGGATCGAAGAACCCTGCCGGGCGGTAAGCCGCGACGCCGGTCGCGCCTTCGCTGCGCGCTGACCGCAGCAGCCCTGGCCGCACCGGCCCTCGTCGCGCTTGCGCCCTCCGCCGCGCGCGCGCAGGAGCGGACCTTCTACCTCGATCGCCTCAGGATGGCCGGCGCCCCCGACGACGGGTTCGGGGTCTGGCGCCCCCACATGGGGGAAAAGACGCGCATCTTCGGGCAGCTCGGGCTGGGCGTGTCGGTCCACCCGCTCCGCAACGACAACTACGTTGACGATCTCGCCATCGAGGAGCAGCTCGAAGGCGACGGACCCGTCACCTCGCAGCTCATCACCTACCTGAACGCGGGCGTCGAGATCCTCGGCCGCGGCGCCCTCCAGGCCTCGTTCCCGATCGTCGTCTTCCAGGACGGCAACGAGACCTGCCACCCCGATCCGTCCCTCGGCCTGAACCAGTGCGTCAACCTGAGGACCGCAACCCCCATGGACCTCCGGCTCGAGGCGCGCCTCGTCGCGCTGGAGCTCGACGAGCGCCGCTTCCGGCTGGGGCTCTCCGCCGCGGTCTTCGCGCCCATCGGCAACACCTACTCCTTCGGCGGCGACCGGACCGTGAGCAGCGCGTTCGGCCTCGGCGCCGAGTACGACTTCACGGATTTCCTCGTCACCCTCAACACCGGCGTCGCGATCCGGCCGCCCGTGCAGCTCCACGAGCTCCGCGTCGGCAGCGAGCTCACGTACGGCGTCGGCGGCTACGTCCCGCTGCGCGACGGCACGATCCGCGTCGGGGCCGAGATCTTCGGCTCGTTCGGCCTCCTCAAGGACACGCTCGGCGAGCTCGACGCCTCGCCCATCGAGTGGCAGCTGAACGGCAGGATGGCCCTCACCCAGGACAAGGCGCTCTACGCCGGCGCCGGCGTGGGCACCCGGCTGAGCGGCGGCTACGCCCCCGATTTCCGGGGGGTCGCCGTCGTCGGCTACTCGTTCAGCATCACCGACTCCAACGCCCGCTCGCCCGGCTTCAACTACGTCATCGAGGCGGAGAAGGACGCCGACGGCGACGGCTACCCCGACGTCATCGACCTCTGTCCGGAGGACCCCGAGGACGGCAAGCAGCCGAAGCCGAGCGACGGCTGCCCGGACATGCCCGATCGCGACGGCGACGGCATCCCCGATGTGGTCGACAAGTGCCCCGATGACCCCGAGGACAAGGACGGCATCGACGATCGCGACGGCTGCCCCGAGGAGGACGCGGACCAGGACGGCATCCCCGACGCCGAAGACAAGTGCCCGAAGGAGCCGGGGCAGGTCGTCGTCGACGATCCCGAGAAGAACGGCTGCCCGTACTACATCCGCAGGATCACGGGCTCCGCCGAGATCGAGATCATGAAGCAGGTCGAGTTCGAGTTCGACAGCTCCAGGATCCTCCCGCAGAGCTATCCGATCCTCGACGAGGTCGAGCGGCTGCTCAAGGCGAACCCGGAGATCAAGCTGCTCAGCATCGAAGGGCACACCGACAACCAGGGCACCGCCGACTACAACGACCGGCTCGCGCACAACCGGGCGATCGCGGTCAGGGTCTACCTGGTCAACAAGGGCATCCAGTCGGAGCGGCTCACCTCCGTGGGCTACGGCTCCCGCCGGCCGCTCGTCGCCAACGACACGCCGGAAGGCCGGCAGCGCAATCGGCGCGTCGAGTTCCACATCAAGTCGCAATCGATCGAGGGCCGTTAAGCTCCCGCCGGAGCGGCCGGCCGGCCCTCCGCCGAGAGCAACCGACGTTTGCATGCACGTGCCTCGCCACGCGCATGCAAACGTCGCCTCCGCGCCGCGCCCACAGGCTTCGTCCTGGCCGGGCGAGCGCGCAGCGGGCGTGTGGCTCGCGCGAGAGCCGCTCTCGCGGAGCGCGCTAGCGGGCGCGCCGCTCGCGCGGCCTTATCCGGGCGCGCGCCGCCCGACCGGCGTTCAGTCGTCGTGGTGCCCGAGCGCCGGGCGGCGATGGTCGCGCTTGCCGGGGATCGGGAAGCCGCAGACGGCCTCTTCGAGCAGGCAATCCTGCTGTGCCGGACACTGCTCCGGGTCGAGGACGCCCGGATCGCACGGACGAGAGCAGAAGTCGGGCCTCGGCAGCGGAGCGTCGTAGCGGCCGTCGCCGTCGATGCCGATGATCACCACCCAGGAGTCGCGCTCTGGCACCGTGAAGGTGACCTTGCCGCGCACGTCGACGAGCGCGCTCGGCCGCATCTCCGGGTCCAGCAGGCGGATCATCGCGCCGTTCAGGTAGATCTCCACCCGATCGACGCCGAACCAGCTCGCCGTCTGGACATCAAAGAGCAGCTCGCTCGATTTCCCGGTGCTCGCCGCCGCCACCTCACCATAGGTCTTGCCGCCGATCGTCGCCAGGATGAGGGGGCCGTACGTCGGGATGGCGTGCGCGCCCCGCAGGCCCTCGACGGCGGCCGGCGTCTGGAGCGCGGCCGGGGAGTCGGTCGCGCTGCGGAAATAGGTCCGCGGAAAGCCCGGCTCCTTCGAGCCGTCGTGGCTGTCGCTGCTCGCGATCTGCGCCGGAACGAAGCCCCGCTCGAGGTAGCGGAAGCGGTCGTCCACCTGGCCCGCCCGGTACGTGCAGGGCTCATCACGCGCCTCCGCGGCGACCGGCTCGTCGCCGAGCGCGGCGGGCCCGCAGAGCTCCTGGCTCTCAAGAGTCGTGCCGGGGAAGCTCCAGTTCTTCGCCTGCTCGTCCGGCGTTCGAGCGAGGACGCGCTTCACGAGCGCCCACGCGAGCTCGGTCCGGGCGTCGAGCGCGCGTGCCGCCGTCACGCCTCCCCACGCCTCGTGGATGCGCGCTGTCTCCTCGTCGCCCCCGGCGAGATCCATCGAGATGGCGAGCCGGACGAGCCCCGCGACGTCGCCGCGCAGCCCGGCGCGGACACGGCGCAGGCGGAAGCCGGGCTGCTCGGCGCTGTCCCCGACCTGGGTCGTCGCCTGCTGCCCGCGCCTCGGCCGGCGTCGACCCCTCGGCGGCGCGCTCCTCGGCGGCGGGCTCGGGCTCCTGCGCGCGCCGAGGAGAGGGCCAGCAGGACGGCGGCGCAGCCTGCGACGCAAGCAAGATGCCTCATGGCTTCAGGTCTCCTGGAGGGCTGCGTGGAGCGCCCCGTGCCGCTCCGGATGGCCGGTGGGTGTCATCGCGTGCCGTGTCCGCCTGGCGAGGTGCCCGGGAAACTAGAGGAAGACACGCGTCGCTGCAATCGGCGCTGCGTCCTGTGCTAAGGCTCGCATCGCCTCGCGGGCCTGCCCGCGCCTCGCGCCGCACGCGAAGGGCAGGGGAGGGCCACCGTTCTCATGGAAATGCCCGGTTCGAGCCCGCCCGAGAGCGACCTCACGCCCGGGGTCGGCGCGCCCGCCTCCGTGTCACGCCGGCGCGCCGGCGAGGCGGAGCCCCCCGCGCCGCGGCGAGGGCCGCGCTGGGCGAGCGATCGCGGTCTCATCGCGACGTTCGCGCTCCTCGCCGTCGCGGCCATCGTGCCGATATGGCGCGTGCGGTTCCTGCCCTTGCTCGATCTGCCGAATCACCTCGCGGCCGTCCATATCTGGCATTACTTCGATGCACCGTGGACTCGCTACCAGGACTTCTACGAGCTCAGCCTCCGCCCGGCCCCCTACGGTGCCTATCACGTCCTGATGCACCTCATCGCTTTCGCCGTCGATCTCGAGGCCGCGAATCGGATCGTGCTCTCCGCTTATGTGCTCTCCATCCCCGCGGCGGCGCTCGGCTGGGCGCACCGGACGAGGCGCAGCCCGTGGCTCTCGCTCCTCACCTTCCCGCTGGCGTTCAGCCTCTCCTGGGCGTGCGGCTTCCTGCCGTTCCTCGTCGGCATCTCGCTGCTGCTCGCCGGCGTCGTCGCGCTCGACGCCTATCTCGAGCGGCCGAGCCGCGGGCGCGCCGCCGCCGTGGCGTTGCTCAGCGTCGGATGCGGCCTCAGCCATCCGCTCATCCTCTTTGGTTATTACGTCTGCGTCGCCGTCCTGATGCTCTGTTACCTGCCCCGGTGGTCGCGGATCGCCGGCGCGCTGCCGCTCTTCGCGCCCGCCGTCGCGCTCCTCGTCTGGCAGCTCGTCGCCTTCGAGAGCCCCATGGTCGATCTGCGGAGCGGCCCGCGATTCAAGGGCGCCTGGGTGCCCTGGCACGAGATGCTCCGCTCCTTCCCCGAGTACACGCTCAACTCGGTATCGGGCGATCTCGACACCCAGCTCTTCTGGGGGCTGCTCGCGGCGGCGTCGTCGCTGGCGCTCTGGAGCTTCGCTCGGCGCTCCGGCTTCCTGCCCACGCGCGAGCCAGCCACGCCCGCCGGCTCGCCTCTCGGCCGGCTGCACAACCACCGCTCCCTCGTCCTGTGCGCGGCGATGGTGGCCTGCTATTTTCTCGTGCCGCTGCACCTGGCTCGCCCGTTCGACTGGTGGTTCGTGAGCGGGCGCTTCTCGCCGCTCATCTGCTTCTTCGGATTCCTGTCCATCACGGCGCCGCTCCGGGGCCTCTCTCGCCTCCTGATGGTCCCCGCCGCGGCGGTCGCGCTCGTGCTGCCGCTCCACCTCTCGGAGAAATATGCGAGCTTCGACGAGCGGATCGAGCCGTTTGCCCGCATGGTCGGGCGGATCCCGCCGGGCGCAGAGGTCCTCTTCGTGTCGCTGCCCCCTCGGACCGACGAGGCCCTGATCATCGAGGGCACGAACCACTTCTCCTCGTGGGTGCAGGTCATGCGCGGCGGCTTCAGCGCGGATGGCTGGCACAACGTGGGTTTCCCCTTCAAGCTGAAGCGCCGTCTCCCCGCGCCGCCGTCGAACCGCGGTGAGTGGTTCAAGCCGGATGTCCACGGCGTCGCGTACGACTACGTGATCCTCCGCAACGAGCGGCTGGAGAAGCCGGTGTTTGCCGCGGCGCGCACCTCGTTTCGCCGGATCGAGCGCGAGGGCGCCTTCTCCTTGTACGAGCGCGCGCGCTGACCGACGTCTCGGTCGCACGTCCGCTCGGCCCGGCCGCTTGCGCCGCGCGGCGCAAGCGTCATCGCCCGTCCAGCGACGCGACCCCTCTCCGCGGATCTGCCGTCGTCCGCGGCGCCGGCGGAGTATTCTACGATCCTTGCGGGCAGGCGCCCCTCGGGGGCGCCGCGCCCGCGGAGGGGAGCCGCTCGCCGATGTCGACCAGAACCCGCGCTGTCCGTCGCCGCCCGCTGGCCTGGACTGGAGGGCTGGCCGCCGCCCTGGCGGGGCTCGCGCTGGCGCCCGGGGTGGCGCCGTCCTGCACCGCCACCGGAGCCCCCGACGTCCCCCGGGGCGGCGGCGGCGAGGGCGGCGTCGACTGCCCGACCGACTGCGCCGCGGACTCGAGCGCTCCGCTCTGCGATCGCGCGACGGGCAGCTGCGTCGCGTGTCTCCCCGGCCCTGACGCGTGCCCGGCCGGCCAGGTGTGCGACCCCGAGGCGAAGCGCTGCGTGGCCGGATGTGAATCCAAGGGCGACTGCCCCGCTCCGCTCCTCTGCGATCCGGAGCAGCATGCCTGTGTTGGCTGCATCACGGACGGTGACTGTCCTCCTGGCACGCTGTGCACCGGAGAGGGCGAGTGCGTTCACGGCTGCTCGGCGACGCGCCCGTGCGACGGCGGCGCGGCGTGCTGCGATGGGCTCTGCCGGGATCTCGAGACGGACGCGCAGAGCTGCGGCGTGTGCGGTCGGGCCTGTCCCGAGCTCGGGCACGGCGAGAGCGCCTGCGTCGCGGGCGGGTGCGTGCTCAGCGCCTGCGACAGCGGCTTCATCGACTGCAACAAGGACCCGGCGGACGGGTGCGAGCACGACGTCGCGGCGCACGGGCCCTGCTCGTGCACGCCGGGCGAGACGAGGGCGTGTTACCAGGGGCCGCCGGGCACCGAGGGGGTCGCCCCCTGCGCCCCCGGGGTCTCCACCTGCAGGTCGAGCGGCCTCGGCTGGGGCCCGTGCCTTGACCAGGTGCTGCCGGAGCTCGACGCGTGCGCCGACGGCATCGACAACGACTGCGATGGAACGGTCGACAACACACCCGATCAGGACGGCGACGGGTGGACGAGCTGCGAGGGCGATTGCTGCGACGCCACGTCGGACAGGTGCGGCTCCCCGTCCCTCGTGAACCCCGGCGCCTTCGAGGTGGCGGACAACGGGGTCGACGACGACTGCGACGGCACGGTCGACAACGCCTCTCCTTGCGACGAGGGGCTCGCGAGCGACTCGGCGACCGCGCTCGACTACGCGAAGGCGATGGATCTCTGCGCCACAACGACGGCGAGCCCGTCGTCTCCCGCGCAGCGCACGTGGGGCGTCATCTCCGCGAGCTTCCGCCGCGCCGACGGCACCGGCGCGCCCGCGGCGGCCCAGCGGTCGATCCGCCGGGGCTTCGGCTCGGGCATCCTGCCGCTCCAGGGCGCGCGGCTCGCGGTGCTCTCGACGGGCGTCGCCGCCGCGCAGGCGTCGCCGAACAACACGAGGCCGAGCTTCGCCCCCTTCCAGGGCGGCCAGGACATGGGGACGTCGAGCGGCATGCCCGCGGACTGGCTCGAGGCGAACGGCGGCAACCTCCCGAACGCGCCCGGCTGTCCGGAGCCGCAGGGCGGCACGACGGCCCACGATCCCGTGATGTTGCGGCTCCGCGTGCGCGCGCCGACGAACGCGAGCTCGTTCAGCGTCTCGACGTTCTTCCTCTCGTCCGAATACCCGGAGTGGGTGTGCAGCGCGTTCAACGACTTCTTCCTCGGGCTGCTCGACTCGACGTTCGACCCCTTCCCGGGCGAGACGCCGAACCCCGCGGACAAGAACCTCGCGTTCTACGACCCGCCGCCCGCCGGCGGGTCGGTCTATCCGCTGGGCGTGAACCTCGCATTTGGCGGCACCGGGCTCTTCACCCAGTGCGTCAACGGGCCGACCGGGTGCGGCGGCGGCGCCAACGCCGGCTCGACGACCACCTGCGCGGGGATCGGCCAGCTCCTCGGGACGGGGTTCGACATCACGAGGCCTCCAGCCCAGCCTCCGAGCGAGCCGGGCTGGTGCGGCACGAGCGAGCGCGCCGGCGGCGGGACCGGCTGGCTGGTCATGAACGGCAACGTCAGCCCGGGAGAGATCCTGGAGCTGCGCTTCGTCCTCTGGGACACCGGGGACCCGTGGAACGACTCCGTCGCCCTCCTCGACAACTTCCGGTGGTCGGCCTTTGCCGCGACGCCGGGCACACGCGACTGAGGCGCCGAGCGCGGTCTGACCGGGGGAGAGCGGGGGCGTTGTGGGACATCGCCTCGCGCGGCGGCGCCTCGGGGATGGCCCCGAGGCCGGCGGCGCCAGGGAGCGCGCGAACGCAGCGGACGCACGGCGACCCGATTACACTGCGCGTCGAGCCGGGGACCGCGGCACGCATCCCTCGGTCGCGCTCGAAGGAGCGCCTCTGTTCATCACCCAAGGAGACTGCATGAGGAGAACGATCACGCCGCTCGCGCTGTTGCTCGCGAGCCTGTCTTTCGCCACGCTCGGCTGCGACAGCAAGGGGAGCGACGAGACGACCCCGGGGGCGGTGGCCGAGGGCAAGCCGACCGAGAGCGCAGCCCCGGCGGCGACGGCCGCGCCGGCGGCGACGACCGCCGCGCCGGCCGCTGCCACCGTCGAGCCGACGGCCGCCGCGCCGGCGGAGACGGCCGTCGCGGCCGCCGAGCCGGCGGAGACGGCCGCCGCGGCGGCGCCGAAGGCGACGGCCGCGGCGGCCGCAGCTGCGGCCGCTGTGCCGGCGGCGACCGGCGCCGCCCAGGCGGGCGAGAAGAAGGTCGAATGCGGCGCGAAGGGCCAGAAGCTCTGTCCGATGCAGGCCTGGATGAAGAGCACGATGGCCTCGGCGACCTCGAGCGGCGACGGCGCGAAGATCGCTGCGGCGCTCCAGTACGTGGCCGGCAAGCCGCCGCCCGGCATGGGCAGCTGGGGAGCCATCTCGAAGGCCGGCGCCGCCAAGGCGAAGGCCGGCGACATCGACGGCGCGAAGGCGAGCTGCAAGCAGTGCCATGACCTCTACAAGGAGCAGTACAAGAAGACGATGCGCGATCGCCCCTGGTGAGCCGTCCGCCGCGCGCGCGGGCGGCGATCGCCGCCCGGCCGGCGGAGCGCGGGACAAACATCTTGGATGGGAGGGGGTGATGCGATAGAGCGCTGAGCTGATGGCGCGCGCTGTTCGCACAGGCCCCGGGGGTGCCCCAGCGCCGGCCACCTCGCCCACTCGCGCGCGGGGTGCCGGCGGCTCGAGCGGGGCCGCGAGCGCGCCTCGCGCGCGTGTCGGCCAGGCGGCCGACCCGTTCTCCAGCAGCGCGCTGCCGCCCTCGAAGCCGCGTGCGGGCGTGACGCCGCGGCTCACGGGGGACGCGGCGCTCGACGTCAGGCCGAGCACGGCGGCCCCGCCTCCGCCGAGCGTGCGCCCCCCGGCGGCCCCTGCACGGGCGGACGCGAGCTCTCCTGCGACCGCCTCGAAGAGGCCGCCTGCGCCGGACTCGAAGAAGCCGCCTGCGCTGGAGGACGACGACGAGGACGACGAGGACGACGCCAAGGGCGGCGCGCAGCGCGGCCGGCCGCGCGGCCCGTTCACGCAGCACCGGCGGCTCGACTCGCTGCGCAGCTTGCTGCAGAAGCACCCTGCCGGCCTGACGATCTACGAGCTGGCGCGCGAGCTCAACGTCACGCCGCGCTCGCTCCGGCGCTACCTTGTCGAGGTCAAGCGCGAGCTCGACCTCGTGTCGGTCGCCACGCGCCCCGGCGGCCCTCGCCTCTGGCGGCTGTCCCCGAGCGAGGCGCCCCGGCGCGTCGAGGTGCGGCGGACGCAGGCGTACGCCCTGCTCGCCGCCCGCCGGCTCTTCGAGCCGATGCGCGGCTCGACCCTCTTCGAGGAGATCGACCTCGCCGCGCAGCGCCTGCTCGGCGTCGCGCGCAGGCCGGGGCGCGGCCCGAACGCCGGCGTCGCCGACGCGCGGCTGGAGGAGCGCTTCCTCTATCTCCCGTTCGCCCCGAAGGACTACGCCGCGCGGACCGAGGAGCTCGACGACCTGTTCCAGTCCGTCGCCGACCTGCGCCCGCTCCGGTGTCGCTACCGCCGCTCGCGGGACGGGCGCGAGGAGCGGGTGCTCATCCACCCGTACGCGCTCGTCCTCTACAAGGACGCGATCTACTGCGTGGGCCTCCACGTCAGCCGCGGCGAGGTGCGCACGTTCCTGCTCGATCGCATGCGCGACACGGAGTGCGCCGTCACCGAGCGGTTCGAGCTGCCCCCTGATTTCTCCATCGACGACTACTTCCAGGGCCAGTTCGGCATCTGGCGTGGGGGCGAGCCCCGGCGCGTCGTGATCGACTTCGACGAGCGCGTGACCGAGTTCGTGCGGACGCGCAAGGTGCACCCCTCTCAGGAGATCACGCCGCTTCCCGGCGGCGGCGTGCGGCTCACGATGCACATCGGTGACATGACGGAGCTCGCCACGTGGGTGCTCGGCTTTGGCGAGACCGCCCGCGTCGTCGAGCCGCCCGACCTCGTGGACCGCGTGAAGCGTGAGCTGGCCGGCGCGCTCGCCCGCTACGCAGAGGCGCCGCCGGCCGAGGCCTAGGGCCCCGCGCGAGCCCGCCTGCCGGCGCTGTGGCTGGCAGGCGGCTCGATCCGGAACGTCGATCGATGGAGCCCGCGCGCGAGCGCTCGCTGCGCGCGGCTCCTCCTCCGCCCGTGCTCGTGCGCCGCCTCAGCGCGGCGGTGCGCGGAGCGCCTCGTCGATCATCTTCTGGTGCTCCGCCGGGTCCGCCCAGCGGCCGCGCCCCTCCGGCGGGAGCTGATCGATCGGATCGAAGTACGTGTACCGCTGCCCCGGCTTGACGCTCGGCGCCTCGAACACCGAGATCCCGGTCGTGCGGTCGTAGTGCTCGAACGAGTGCGCGTCGCGCTTGCCACCGCCGCCGGGGGCGTCGACGACGAACGTCGGCGTGTTGAACCCGGCGGTCGAGCCGCGCACGTGCTTCTCGATCATGAGCCCGGTCGCGAGCGTGGTCCGGAGGTCCTCCACGCCGCGGACGAGGTCGTGGATGTAGACGTAATAGGGGTGCACATGCAGGTGCCCCAGGCGCTTCACCAGCAGCTTCATCGTCTCGGGCGTGTCGTTCACCCCGCGCTGCAGCACCGACTGGTTCCTGACCGTGATCCCGCGCTCGAACAGCTTGTTCATCGCGTCGCGGGTGACGCCCGTGATCTCGTTCGGGTGGTTGAAGTGCGTGTGGATCACGACCTCCTTGTGCAGCTTCCGTCCGAGCTCCACCGTGCGCGTGACCGCGTCGATCCACTCGTCGTCGGTGAGGATCTTCTGCGGCATCACGGCCGGGCCCTTTGTGGCGAGGCGGATGCGCTGGATGTTCGGCATCCCGAGGAGCGTCTCGCCGATCGCGCCGAGCTGCTCCGGCCGCAGGTTGTACGCGTCGCCGCCGGAGACGACGATGTCCTCCAGCTCCGGGCGCGAGGCGATGTACGCGTATGCGCGCTTCCACCGCTCCTCGTCGACCTTGAAGTGGGTCTTCTCGACCTCGTCCGTGTCGATGCCCACCGCGTAGCTGCGCGTGCAGAAGCGGCAGTACACGGGGCAGGTGTCGAGCGGGAGGAACAGCGCCTTGTCGGCGTACCGGTGCGTCAGCCCGGGGACGGGCGCGTCCGCGCGCTCGTGCAGCGAGTCGAGCCCGAGCTTCGGGTGATCCGGCAGGAAGCGCGAGGCCAGCGGGATGAACTGCGTCCGTAGCGGATCGTTGTACGGATCGCTCCAGTCGATCAGCGAGAGCATGTACGGCGAGACGCGGACGCTCATCGGCGCGTGCGCGAAGCCCTCGGTGGCGTCCCGGATGAAGTCGTCCGACACCATCCCGCGCAGCGTGTCGAGCAGCTTGTCCGGGCGGGTGATCGACTTCTTCGCCTGCCACCGGTGGTCCATGAACTGCTCGTCGGTCACCTCGGCGTACGCCGGGATCCTCCGGAAGTCGGGCACCTCGAGCAGGTTCGTGTGCTGGAGCGACGCCGGATCCACCGGCGGCTTGAGGGGCGCGATGTCGGGGCTTCGCTTTGTGAGTTCGATGAGGCTCGAGGTGGTCGTCATGTCGTGGACCCTTGCCCGCGCGGAGCAGAGAGAGCGTCAGGAGATTGGCCGCGTGCGCCTGTGCTTCCCGGGGCCTGCCCGGGGAGAGGCAGCGGCAGCGGTTCCTGGGATCGTAGCATCGCGGTACGCCTGTCGGGGGCGGTGTGCGCTGCGCTGTCGAGCGGCGCCTCCGGCTGGCGGGCGGAAGGGCTGCGCGGCGGGCGAGCCCGTCAGGGCTCGATGGAAGCTACCGTCGTATCCCGGGTGGTTCGGTAGCGCGCATAGTAGGTCCGCACGCGCGTCACGTAGGCCTGGGTTTCGGCGTAGGGAGGGATGCCGCCGTACCGCATCACCGCCCCTTCGCCAGCGTTGTATCCGGCGATGGTGAGATCGAGATCTCCGTTGAAGAGGTTGGCCAGGATGCGCAGGTACCGCGTTCCTCCGAAGATGTTCTCTCGCGCGTCGAACGCGTCGCGCACCTGCATGCGGAGGCCGGTCTCGGGCATCAGCTGCATCAGCCCCTGGGCGCCGACGGGCGAGACGGCCCGCGGATCGTAGTCGCTCTCGCACTTGATGATGGCGCGGACGAGCTCCTCGGGGATCTGGTAGAGCGTCGCGGCCTGCCGGATCCACGGGTCGTAGCGGCTGAAGCGCTCGAGGGATTTGTCGCTCGGGGCGACCGGGGTCACGCCGGGGCGCGTCGAGGAGCGGCGCCCGTCGCCCTTGATGTACAGCTTGAACCGCGCGTCGCCGGCGGAGCGGTTCGAGAAGTGCACCGTGCCGTCCGCGTCGGTGTACGTGAAGATATCGGCGAGCGCGCTGCCCGGGTGAAGCGCGAGGGCGCCGAGCCCGAGCGCGGCGGCGAGGGCCCGCAGGGGCACGCGAACGGAGGAGCCGGAGGTCGACGACTGGACGGGCATCTCTCGGCTCAGCATAGGTTGGGATCGCCTGCTCGCGCAAACCGCACCGTGGCGGCGGAAAGGAACGTCGCGATGCGGCGTCGTGACGAATGTCGCGGGGGCGCGGCGTCGTGACGAACGCCGCGGGGACGCGGCGTCGCAGTGAACGCCTCGGTCCGCGGCGTCATTCCGGGGACGCCCGCGCGAGGCCGTCCGCCGCGCCGCGGTGTCTGCGTGGAAGCTCGCTCTGGTGAGCACGTTCCGGGCGCTGTACTAAGGCGGACGCCATGGAGATCGGCTGGCGACACGTGCTCGCGGGGGTTGCGGCCCTCTTCATCCTGTTTCTCATGGTCAAGATGCGCCCTGCCCGGCGGCGCCGGGACGCGCTGAGCGCCGAGGTGCAGGCCGCGCGGGAGCGCGCGCGGCGCGCCACGACCCCGCGCGAGCGGGCCGAGGCGCTGTGCGACGCGGGCGTGCAGGCGATGCGCAGCGGCCGCCGCGTCACCGCCGCCGTGGGCTTCTTCGTGCGCGCGATGCGCGCCGACCCCGCATCCGCCCGGGTCATCGAGCTCGCGAGCGGCGCGCTGGCCAGGCGCCGGCCCCGGCTCCTGGAGAAGATCCTCTGGCGGCGGCTCGCGGTGCTCCCCTGGGACGGCGAGCACCGCGACGCGGCGCGCGCGGTCGCCGTCGCGCTGGAGGCGCTGTACCGGCGCGAGATCCGGGACCGGAGCCGCGCCGAGATCATGCGCAAGCTGACCCGGACGCTCGGCTGAGCCGCCGCGCGAGGGCCGGCGGCGTCACCTCGCCGGCGTCACGTCCCCCAGAACGATTTTGGCAGCGCGCCGCGGTTCGAGAGCGCGACGAGGTCCATGAGCAGCGCGACGGTGACGTGGACCAGGAAGCCCGAGTAGATGCTCTTCGTGCGCATCGCGAGCGAGCCGAGCGCGATCCCGGCGACCACGGCGCCGGCCGCCTCCAGGTACGGCTTGCCGAAATGGATCATGCAGTAGGGGACGATCATCGCGAAGATCGCGCCGGAGCCCAGGGTGTGCCGGAGGCCGGCGAGCCAGAAGCCGCGGAAGAAGATCTCCAGCGCGAAGAACTGGGCGAAGTACATCGCTTCCCAGGCGATGAGGTCGAACCAGGAGCGGGAGGACTGCTTGTAAAAGGGGTAGTAGCTCCCGAAGTCGGGCGCGCTCGCGACGAGGAACACCGCCGGGACCACGACGGCGAGGCAGAGCCCATAGATCCACGCGTGCTTCGCGAGCCCCCGGACGCGCAGCCCCATGTCGAGCAGGCTGTCCTTGGGGAAGCAGAGCTTCCACGCGCCCATGGGGATGGCCACGTACCCGAAGACGCGGGTGAACGACCACCACACGTAGCTGTAGAGCTCGTCGTAACGGTGGAGCGAGATCGGCACGAACACCCCGGCCGGCGAGAGCGTCTGGGCGAGCTCGAGCTCGCGCAGCCACGGCCGGATGTGCACGTCGTAGACCGCCCTGCCGCCGTAGTACTGCTGCAGCATGAGCACGACCGCCGTGATCGTGAACAGGACGGCGGGGCGGCGGTCGTAGCCCCCGGCGGCGAGGGTGCGCCGCTGGTGCTCGTGGGCCTCGACGTCGAGCTCCCGCCAGGTGCGTCGGAAGAAGAGCCAGAGGACGGGCGCGAGCGCGATGAACGCGACGACCGGGAAGAGCGCCTTGAGGAGGGTGCTCGCCAGGGCGGAAGAGGGCTCGGCGAGGCGGGAGCCCACGCCCGAGGGCGGCCGGAGGGGCCGGAGCCGGTCGACGAGCGCCACGAGCCAGCTCCCCAGGTTGAGCATCGGCGCGCCCTGTACCATGATCCGTGGCCCAGCACAGCGGTGACGCGCTGGCCCCGCCGCCGGCGCGCCCTCCGCCGCCCGCGGGGGCCATCCGCGGCGCGCCCTTGCGGTGACCCAGGCCGCTCTGCTAGATCGCGCCCCCTCTTCAATGCCGTGCGAGTCATCTCGCGCATGTCCGGTGCAGGCCTCGCCTGCCCGTGGGAGTTTCAGCAATGGCCAGCAAAAATCCGCTTGCAATCGTGAAGGAGCGCTTCGGCGACAAGGCAAAGCTCGTCGAGGCCGTGAAAGGGTTCGCGACCGAGGATCTCTGGCTCGGGCGCGTGAGCTCCGATCGGGGCGGCTCCAAGGGGCTGGACCACGTGTCGAACACAAAGCTCCTCCGCCTCCACGCGACGTTCAGCGCGGTGAAGGAGCAGTTCGGGACGCGGGCGAAGCTCATCGACGAGACGCTGACGGTCCTGAACCGGTCGAAGGACCAGGGCTACAGGAAGCGCCTCGAGACGTACCCCGTCCCGCGCCTCTACGACCTCTACAAGTCGGCCTCGAAGCGGGCGAAGGCAGCCTCGGCGACCCCGAAGGCCCAGGCCTGAGCTACCCGCTCGTCGAGCGCACCGTCCATGCCGGATCGCATCGGGCTGCCTGCCCTTGAAGGTCCGGCGTTCCTATCGTAATTGAGCCGCGTCGCCAGCGCGCGGCGTCCAGCCGTCCAGCGTCGGACCGACGATCTGACGTCCCCCTGATGAGCCTGAAGCCCCTCTTGGGCCCTCCCAGAAAGGTGGGTGTCGCCCGCCGCGAGCCCCGCCAAGGAGAACGACTGTGAGCAGCGCGCACGAGATCGAGACCGGCGACTGGACCACGGAAGACGCCAAGTCGCTCTACATGATCGACCGCTGGGGTCGCGGTTATTTCGATGTGAGCCCGGACGGCAACCTCACGGTCGCGCCGCTCCAGGAGCGCGGCAGCAAGATAGCGATCCGCGACGTCGTGGACGCCGCGCTCGAGCAGGGGCTCCGCACGCCGCTCCTGATCCGCTTTCAGGACCTGCTCCACCACCGGGTACGGTCGCTCAACGAGGCCTTCAACAAGGCGATCGCCGAGAGCAAGTTCCGCGGGACGTACCGCGGCGTGTTCCCGATCAAGGTGAACCAGCTCCGGGAGGTCGTGGAGGAGATCCTCGACGCGGGGAGGGCCTATCACTACGGCGTCGAGGTCGGCTCGAAGCCCGAGGTCTTCGCCGGCCTGTCGGTCCATACCGACCCCGAGTCGCTGATCGTCTGCAACGGCTACAAGGACGAGAACTTCATCCGGACGGCGCTGATCGGGCGCAAGCTCGGCAAGAAGGTGATCCTCATCGCGGAGAAGCTCTCCGAGGTGCGGATGATCACCCGCGTCGCCAAGGAGATGAACGTCGAGCCCATCATCGGGCTCCGGGTGCGGCTGATCACCGAGGGTGCGGGCAAGTGGAAGACCTCCGGCGGGGAGAACGCGAAGTTCGGGCTCTCCACCGCCGAGATCCTCGCGGCGATCCGGATCATGGACGAGGCGGGGATGAGCGCCGCGTTCAAGCTCCTCCATTTCCACATCGGCTCGCAGGTGCCCGACATCCTGATCATCAAGCGCGCCGTGCGCGAGGCGACGCGCTACTACGCGAAGCTCCGCAAGATGGGGCAGCGCATCGAGTACATCGACGTCGGCGGCGGGCTCGCCATCGACTACGACGGCTCGCGCTCGACCTTCCACTCCTCGATGAACTACTCGGTCGAGGAGTACGCGCGCGACATCGTGCACAACATCGCGGACATCTGCGACGACGAGCGGGTGCCTCACCCGAACATCGTCTCGGAGTCCGGCCGCGCGATCGTCGCGCACCACTCGGTGCTGGTCGTCCAGGCGTTCGGCTCGATCGAGAAGACGCCGATGTCGCCGATCGACATCCAGACCGAGGAGCACAAGCTCATCCAGAACCTCCTCTACATCAAGGACAACATCTCCGGGCCGAACCTCGGCGAGTCGTGGCACGACCTGCTCCAGATCAAGGAGGAGGCGCAGAAGATGTTCGAGCTCGGCCTGCTCAACCTCGACGTGAAGGCCCGGGTCGAGATCCTCTTCTGGGAGATCGCCGAGAGCATGCAGAAGATCGCGTCGGAGCTCGATCCGGAGGAGGTGCCGGACGATCTCGGCGAGCTCCGCAAGCAGCTCGCCGATCAGTACATCTGCAACTTCTCGGTGTTCCAGTCGCTGCTCGATCACTGGGCGCTCGGCGCGCTCTTCCCGATCGTGCCGATCCACCGGCTGAACGAGCGCCCCGCGGTGGACAGCACGCTCGTCGACATCACCTGTGACTCCGACGGCAAGGTGAGCAAGTTCATCGATCTCAACGACGTGAAGGACACGCTCCCGCTGCACCCGATCTTGGGCGACGAGCCGTACTACGTCGGCATCTTCCTGACCGGCGCGTACCAGGACATCATGGGCGACATCCACAACCTCTTCGGCCGGGTCAACGAGGTGCACGTCTTCCTCGATGAGGACGAGGACAGCGGGTACTACATCGAGGAGACGATCGCCGGGAACAAGATCCATGAGGTCCTGGCGCTGACCCAGTACGACAACCGCGATCTCGTGGGGAAGGTGAAGGCCCAGGTGGACGGCGCGATCAAGCAGGACCTCCTCAAGCCGACGGAGGGCATGCGGCTCCTCGCCGACTACGAGCGGGGGCTCAAGGACCAGACGTACCTGAGCCTCTGAGCCAGTCCGTGCTCTCCGACACCACGGAGCCCGCGGGCCCCGCGTCGCTCCTCCGGCGCCGGCCCGGGTGGGTGCGTCAGGCGATGCTCGTCGCGCGGAAGGACCTCGCGATCGAGCTCGCCACGGGCGAGATCGTCACCACGAGCGGGTTCTTCGCGGTGCTCGTCGCGGTGATCGCGTCGCTCGCGTTCTACGCCGGGCAGGACGCGGTCGAGCGGGTGGCGCCCGGCGTCATCTGGGTGAGCGTGGCGTTCGCGTCGGTGCTCGCGCTGAGCCGCACGTGGCAGCGGGAGCGCGAGGACGGCGCGCTCGCGGGCCTGCTCGTCCTGCCGATCGCGAGGAGCGCCCTCTTCGCCGGCAAGGCGCTCGGGCTCTGCGTGTTCGTGATCGCGGTCGAGGCGATCATCATCCCGGTCGCGGCGCTGCTCTTCGCGGTGGATCTCGCGGAGACGGGCGCGGGGCTCGCGCTCCTCTGCCTCGCCGCGACGCCGGGCATCGCCGCGAGCGGCACCCTCTTCGGGGCCATGACCGTGCGCACGCGCGCCCGTGACCTCGTGCTCGCGAGCGTGCTCTTCCCGCTGCTCGCGCCCACCCTGCTCGCCGCGGTCGCGGGGACGCGGGAGCTCTTCGGCGGCGCGACGATCGGCGAGCTCACCGATTACGTGGCGCTCATGGGCGTGTTCGACGTCGTGTTCATCGCGGGCGGGCTCGGCCTCTTCGATCTGATCATCGAGGGCTGACCTGCGGCGCGGCCGCGCCGGGCTGCTCGCGGCGCGCCGCGGATCGGAGGCTCAGGCGGCCGCGCTGCGCGCCGCGAGCACGTCGTCGGCGAGGGTCTTTGCCGCCAGCTCGATGCCGTCGAGATCGAGCGCGGCGCCGGTGCACTCGCCGAGCGCCCACACGCCGTCGCCGGCCCGGCCGCGCGCGTCGACCCTCACGGCGTACCCCGCGCGCGGGTCGACCTCGACGCGCGCGCCCGCCTGCGCGGCGACCTCGAACGAGGGCGCGGCGGGCACGTCCACCGCGAGCGCGACCACCTTGAGGTCGCTCGTCGGGCTGTCGGGGGCGAAGGGCGCGTCGCGCACCGTCACGCTCTTCACCTGCGAGATCCCGTTCACCGCGGCGAGCGCGGCGAGCGGGATCCGCGCCGCGACGCGGCCGACGAGGGCGCTCGCGAGCTCGTCGGCCCAGAAGCCCTCGCCCGCGATGGCGACGGGGCCGGTCGGCTCGACGCCGCAGGCGAGCAGCCGGCAGAGCGCGCGCGCCGAGAAGACCCCCGGCAGATCGTTGTTCGGGAACGCCGCGACGCCGTCGTGCGCCCCGGTGGCGAAGACCATGGCGGGCGCCCTGATCACGGTCGCGCCCGCGTCGCCGGCGACCAGGAGCTCGCCGAGGTAAACGCCGGCGGCAACGTGCTGGCAGAGCACGCGGACCCCGTCGAGCGGGTGTCGCGCGAGGAGCTCCGCCGCCCGGCGCGGTGCCCCGGCGAGCGACCCGGCAGGGGCGAGCGCGTCGTCGATCAGCGCGACGCGGAGGCCGCGCGCCGAGAGCGCCGAGGCCGCCGCCACGCCGGCGGGCCCGCCGCCGATCACCGCCGCGTCCAGGTCGAGCCGCGCGGCGGGCTCCGGCGGGAGCGCCGCGCTCGGCAGCCGGCCGAGCCCCGCCAGCTTGCGCGCGATCGACTGCATGACCCCGGACAGCCCCGGGACGCCGGCCATCAGGTGGTGGTGATCGATCCCCTGCGGGAAGAACCAGTCGGTCACCCGGAGCAGGTCCGCCTGCCGCGAGCCCACCACGTTCTGCACCTCGATGCGCTCGCCGCCGGCGGCCGGCCGCAGGCAGGTCATCACGTTGGGCACCCCGTCGACCCGCGCGAGGCAGCCGTCGCAGCCTCCGCGCAGGCAGGTCGGCGCCCGGGGGCGGTGCAGCTTCGGGCTCCGCGCGAGCGTGACGCGCCCCGAGGCGAGCAGCGCCACGGCCAGGGGCTCTCCCCGTTCCGCCGGGACGTCCGCTCCGTCGAGGGTGATGGTGACCGGATGCTGGAGCGCGCGACCTCGCCGAAACATGGGCGGACGCTAGCAGACGCGCGCCGGGGGGGCGCGCGCCATGGCCACGGAACCGCGGGGGAGGAACCGCGGCGCGACCGCGGCGCAGGAACCGCGGCGCAGGAGGCGCAGGAGAAGAGAGCAGGGGCGGTGGAGCCACCGGCGCGAGCGCGCGGCGCGGAGAAGGTGCCCTCCTCTTCGCGCGCTGATCTATGCTGTGACCGATGCGCCTCGGCGTCCTCGGCCCTGCACAGGGTGATCTGCCCGCGCTCGCTCGCGGCGCGCAGCACCTGCTCGACGAAGGCCACGCCGAGCGGGTCATCTACGTCGCCGAGGACGACGCCCTCGACAGGGTCGTCGAGGGCTGGGCGCAGAGCCTGGTCGGCGCGAACCCCACCGAGGGCGCCCTGTTCGATCGGGCCGCGCGCTGCGCGACCGCGACGCCGGAGCAGCTCGACGCGTTCGTGGCGTCCGAGCGGGCCCGGCTGCGCCTCAAGGTGCTGATGAGCCTCCCGCCGGGCCAGCGCACGATCGAGATCCTGGACGGGCGCGTCGCGCTCTTCGTGTTCGACAAGGCGGCGCTCGACGAGGAGGACATCGTCGCAGCGTCGCTCCTCGTCTTCGGCAAGAGCTCCGAGCCGCTCATCAAGAAGGTCGGCCCGCGGACGTTCTTCTCTCCCGGGCCGATCGGCTCGGAGGGCGGCCGGGCGCTCCTCGACGACGGGCAGGGCGGGGTGCGGATCGAGGTGATGAACGCGAGCGGCGCGGTGACCGCGCGCGAGATCGTGGGCCCGTCGGCGGCCGGCCCCAAGCTGAGGGTTCAAGGTGGCTCGCACGGCTGAGGCGCACGCGGTCGCGACGCCCGGGGTGGCGCCCGAGGCGCGCCGCGTCGCGATCTTCGGGGGCAGCTTCAACCCGCCTCACGTGGCGCACGTGCTCGCGGCCACCTACGCGATCTCCGTCGCGCCGGTCGACGAGGTGCTCGTCGTCCCCGTCTACCGCCACCCCTTCTCCAAGGAGCTCGTGCCGTTCGAGCATCGTCTGGCCATGTGCCACCTCGCCCTCGGCTGGCTCCCGTGCGTGTCGGTCTCGGCCGTAGAGCGCGATCTCGGCGGCGAGAGCCTCACGCTGCGCACGCTGGAGCACCTCGCCGCGGCGCACCCCGACTGGGCGATGCGCCTGCTCGTCGGCGCCGACGTGCTCCTCGATCTCCCGCGGTGGCACCGCTTCGACCGCATCGAGCAGCTCGCGCCGCCGATCGTCCTCGGCCGCTCCGGCTTCGCCGCGACCGGCGCGGAGCGCCTCGACGCGGCGGCGGCCGCTCCTCGCCCGCACCTGCGCCCCGACCCCCTGCGCCCCGCGGACGTGCTGCTCCCGCAGATCTCGAGCAGCGAGATCCGCCGGGCGTTCGCCGCGGGGGATCTGGAGGCCGTCCGCCAGCGCGTGCCGCGCGCCGTGCTCGACTATGCGCTCGCGCATGGCCTCTACGGGAGCAGCCCGTGAGCGAGATGGACAGCACGCGCCCGTCGCCGGTTCACCGGGACGACGGTCCTCGCGACGACAGCGCCGTTCCGGAGGTGTTCATCTACGGCGGCGGCAAGGTGGGCCGCGGGCTCGCGCGCGCGATCCGCGACGCGGGGCTGCCGGTCACGCTCCGGCCCGCGCGGGACGGGCTGCCGGCGGAGCGCATCGAGGCGGACCTCGTGATCCTCGCCGTGCGCGATCGGGACATCGCGCCCTGCGCCGAGGCGCTGCGCGACCGGCGGCTCGTCGGCCACAGGGACGCCGCGGTGGTGCACTGCGCCGGCGCGCTCGGCCCGGAGGCGCTCGCGGCGGTGCGGGGCCGCCGCGTCGCCGTCGCGCAGATGCACCCGATGATCTCGTTCGCCTCGCCGGCGTTCGCGCCGCTCCTCGAGCGCGGCCACCTCCACATCGACGGCGATCCCGCCGCCGTGCGCGCCGCGCGCTCGCTCGGGGTGCGCCTCGGGATGACGCCGCGCACGGTCTCCGGCCTCGACCGCGTTGCCTACCACGCCGCCGCGGGCCTCGTCGCCAACGGCGCCGCGGCGCTCGCCGCCGCCGGGGTCGACCTGCTCGAGCGCGCCGGCGTCGAGCGGAAGACCGCCGCCGAGATGCTCGGCCCGCTGCTCCGCACGGTCGCCGACAACGTCGAGGTGCTCGGCGTGCCCGACGCCCTCACAGGGCCCGTGCGTCGCGGCGACGCGGCCGGCGTCGCGCGGCACCTCGAGACGCTCCGCCGGCTCGCGCCGCGCCTCGTGCCCTTCTACGTCGCCGCCGCGGCGACGCAGCTCCCGCTGGCCCGCGCCCTGGGCGAAGCACCTCCGGACGCGTTCGACGCAATTCAGCAGGTCCTGGACGGAACTTAGCAGCTTTATTGAAAAGTTCTTTTGACACGGCACGCGCTTATCGATGCGCTGACGGCGGGATCCATTGATGCGACGTCCAGCGGAGAGGTACGCTTCTGTTGCCTTGGGATCTGTTGCCGCAGCCTGTGCTCTCTCTGCCACGACGAGCGATGCCGGGGGGTTCCGGGCGCTCGACGAGCGCGTTCGTGAAGCCGCGTCGCGTGGGGTGCTCCACGTCCATGGACAGCGGCCGATCCTGGACGCGGTTTGCTCCCACCTCGCGCGTCGTGCTCGAGGTGTGGGGCGCTCGCTGATCTCGGCCGCGCATGCCGCGGATCGGGATCCCTGGCGCGACCTTGCGCTGCGCTGCGGGGTCGCCTCGGCGGACCCGGCCGCGGTCGCGCAGGGCATCAGCGCCGCCGCGCAGGGCGCGCTCCTGCTCGTCTCCGAGGGGGAGCCGACGAGCTGGGGGAGCCTCGTGCTGGAGGAGGTCTCCCGCCTCATCGCGGAAGGGTCGAGCTCCGCGCTGGTCATCGTGTGCAGCGACGCCGCGAGGCGGATGTGGACGAGCGCGATCACGATCGACGGCATCGCGTCGCCCGACGAGCTGCACCGCTTCTGGGAGGCGTTCGCGGCGGACGCGGAGCGCCGGGTCGTCGCGAAGCTCGACCGGCTCGACGCGCTCGAGGGCTGGTGCTCGGCCGTGCTGGCCGCGCCGGCCGAGCCGCGCCCCCTGCAACAGCAGCCGAGCCGCGATGCCAAGCGGCTGCTCGATCGGCTCGCGCTGAGCCAGCGGCCCTGGCCGACCGGGCAGCTCGGCCTGCTCGCGGCGCGACGCGCGGAGCAGGGGTCCGGGGCCGTCGTGCACCCCCTCGCCGGCGAGGAGCTCGCGGCCCTCGGGCTGATCGAGGCCGACGATCGCGGGTGGGTGGCGGCGCGGCGCGCGGCCGTCGACCCGGCCAGCGTCGACCCCGAGGACGTGCTCGCGGTCGCCGAGGCGCTCGAGGAGCTGTCGTCCGATCCGTGGAGCCTCTTGCGCGCGAGCGAGCTCTTCGCCTCGCTGGGCCGGGACGACCGCGCCGAGGCGGCGGCGACGCTCGCGATCTCCTCGGTCGGCGAGCCGTCGGCGCGCGCCGATTTCTGGCGGCGCTGGGCCCGATCGATGCGCTCGCTTTCCGGCTCGCCTCCCGGCGAGCGGCTGCTCCGGGCCGCGGAGCTCGCGCTCCGGCTCGGCGACGTCGAGTTCGCGATCGACTTCTCCTCGGCGGCGATGCTCGAGGGGGAGTCGTTCGCCGCGCTGCTCGTGCACGGCCGCGCGACGAGCGCGCGCGGCGACCTGACGACGGCCGCGATGGTGCTCTCGCGCGCGGTGGCCGCCGCGGCCACGCCCGCGGAGCGGTCGCGCGGCGCCGTGGAGGTGGCGGAGCTCTGCTGCAAGACGGGCGATCTCGAGGCCGCCGAGGCGCACGCGGAGGAGGGGCTCGCCGGCGCGGGCGAGACGATGACGCGCCTCCAGGCGCGCAACATCCTCGGCAAGCTGCTCCTCACGAAGCAGGCCTGGTCCGAGGCGGAGCGGCACTTCGCGGCCGACGCGTGGGAGGCCGCGCGCGCCGGTGAGCACGTGAGCGAGCTGCGCGCCCGGCTGAACCGCGCCATCGCGCTGCTCTCCAGGGGCCGGCTCGACGAGGCGCGCGCGATGCTCGCGGCGGTGCTCGACGACGGCGAGCGGCGCGGCGAGCGCGTGGCGACCGGCTACGCGCTCACGAACCTCGCGGTCATCGCCAACCTGAAGCACGAGTACCCGGAGGCCTTGCGCCTCTTCGAGCGCGCGATCGGCATCTTCCGCAAGATCGGCGACAAGGTCGCGCTCGTGAACCTCATCGCGAACCTCGCGGAGATCCGGCTCCAGCTCGGGCTCATCGAGGAGGCCGAGCAGGCGCTCGCGTTCGCGCGAAAGGTCTCCGGCCCTGGCATCCCCGGCGTGTGGATCACGCACGTGGCCTACGTCGCGGCGCAGATCCACCTCGAGCGCGGCCGCACCCACGACGCCGGGGAAGAGCTCCGCGCCGCCTTCACGTACGGCGCCGGCCCGAAGCTCGGCGAGTGCTACGCCGTCGCGGCGCGCATCGCGCTCGACGACGGCGACCTCCTGCTCGCCGCGCAGATGATCAAGGCGGCGCGCGCCGAGGCGAAGTCCGACCGCCACCTCGCCGAGGTCGCGCTGCTCGAGGCGCTGCGCGCGCGCGCCGCCGGCGAGCCGTTCGGGCAGCTCGCCGCCGAGGCGCTCGCGCTCTCACGGAAGGACCACGGCTGCGAGCGCGCCCTGGAGGCGCACGTGCTGCTCCACCACGCCTCCGCGTCCGGGGGTCGACCGCCGCGCGCGCCGGACGACGCCGCGGCCACGGGATCGCACCTCGCGGCGGCGACCCTGCTCCGCGATCGCATCGCCGCGTCGCTCCCTCCCGAGATCGCGCGCAGGTACCTCGCGCGCCGGACCTTCGCGGAGCTCGCCCGGCTGGAGGTGTGCGCGCGCATCGCCGCCGAGGCGGAGCCGAGGGGCTGCGAGCTGTGCGGATCGAGCGCGTGCACCGGGTGCGCGCGGGTCGCCGCGCGCGCGCACCGGCCGTCGGCCGTGGTCCCCGCGATCAAGCGGCTGGTGGGGACGGCGCCCGCGCTGCTCAGCCTGCTGCACCAGGTCGAGAAGGTCGGCGCGAGCGACGCGACCGTGCTGATCCACGGCGAGAGCGGCACCGGCAAGGAGCTCATCGCCGAGGCGATTCACGAGGCGAGCGGGCGGGGCGGGCCGCTGATCAAGGTGAACTGCGCCGCCCTGGTCGAGACGCTGCTGCTCTCGGAGCTGTTCGGACACGAGAAGGGGGCGTTCACCGGGGCGGCGTCGCGCCGTCGCGGGCGCTTCGAGATCGCCGAGGGAGGAACGCTGTTCCTCGACGAGATCGGCGATATCTCGCCGCGCACGCAGGTCGCGCTGCTCCGCGTCCTGCAGGACAGGACCTTCGAGCGGGTCGGGGGTGTCACCCCGCTGCGCGCCAACGTCCGGATCCTCTGCGCCACCCACCGCGATCTGCGTGCGATGGTCGCCCGGGGCGAGTTCCGGGAAGATCTCTACTATCGCCTCCAGCAGGTCGTCCTGGAGGTCCCGGCGCTCCGGCAGCGGCCGCGCGACGTGCCGGTGATCGCCGCGGCGATCCTGGAGCGGATCGCCGCCGAGCGCGGCACCGCGCCGAAGCGCCTCTCCGGCAGGTCCGTCTCAGCCCTCTCGCAGCACGCCTGGCCGGGCAACGTGCGCGAGCTCGAGAACGCCTTGCGCGCCGCGGCGATCTTCGCGGACGGCGAGGTGATCGATCTCGAGGACTTCACGGCGAACGTCGAGGGGCTGCGGGTCCTCGAGGCCCTGGAGCCGGCGAGCGCTCCGGCGACATCGAGGCATGGCATGCAGCCTGCTACTCCTGCCGCCGAGCCGTCGAGCGGTCCCCGCTCCTCGGCGCCGGAGCGGGCGGAGCCTGAGTCTCACCCCCCGTCGATGCCCATGGATCGCACGCCGCTGGAGCTCGCGTACGCGCATGTCCGAGGAGGGGTCAGCCTGAGCGACATGAAGCGCGAGATCGAGCGCGAGTGTATCGCCCGGGCGCTCGACGAAAGTCGCGGGAATATCACGCGCGCCGCGGTGCTCTTGGGTATGAAGAGACCACGTCTTTCCCAGCTTGTGAAACAGTATGGCTTTGGCGGGACGTCGGAGGATTGAAGTGATGCGACGTTGCAGGAGGGGTTGGCTGTCCGGGGGCCTCGCGCTTGCGCTGTCCGCCCCCGTGCTGCTCGCGGGGTGTGCGCTCGCACCCGGGGAGCGCGACGAGCAGGCGGGCGACGCGTGGAGCGAGCTCGATTCGATGACCTCCGACGAGGCGCTTGGATGGGGCGCTGACGGGGAGAACGTCGAGCGCGACGCCGACGCTCCCGTCGTCGATCCGGCGAATCGGCCGCAGCTCCGGCTGCGCGAGGCGGCGCATCCGTCCGCCGGCGAGGGGAGCTCGCGGACGCCCACGTACGCGCGGTCGAAGGACTCGCACATGCCGGAGCCGCTCCCCTGGCACGCCCAGGGGAGCACGGACGGCCGCGACAAGACCTCGTCCGAGAGCGACGGGACGCGCTGAGCCGCGGGCCGAGGCCGCGCCTTCGTCGCCGCGCCGCCGCACCCGGCGCCACGGCTCCCCGGCGCGTTTCGGGGTTGCCGCGCGGCGCGCTGCGGTAGCCTTCGCGCGTGGCGCCGCTCGGGATCGATCTCCGCACACGGACGACCCTGGTCTGCGGGGCCCTGGCCCTCGCCATCGCGGCCTCGACGCTGCTGCGAGGCCGCGTCCGGCGCGTCCACCTCTTCTTCGCCGCCTTCGCCGCCGACGTCGGGCTCTGGTACCTCTCCCAGTCGCTCTTCGGCTTCTTCCAGGCCTCCATCTGGGAGCGCTTCACGGCGATCCTCGCCGTGCTGCTCCCGCAGTTCGCGCTGCAGCTCTTCGAGGCGATGATCCCCCACGACGGGGACCGGCGCTCGCGCCTGCTCCGGTTCGCGGGGGTGCTCGTCATCCCGCTGTTCATCCTCGCGCTGATGAGCCGGGAGCCGGGCTCGTGGCTCGACTGGCTCACGCGCGGCTGCATCTTCCTCTACGTCTTCGCGCTGCTCACCGCGGGGCTGTACACGCTCGGCCAGCGCGGCAAGCAGAGCTCCTCGCGCGCGACGCAGCGGCGCGTGCGGTTCCTCGTGGTGATCGGCGCGCTCGCCGCGCTCGCCAGCGTCGCCGACTTCGCCTGGTTCCTCGGCGCGGAGCCGCCGCCCGTCGGCGCGGCGCTCTCGATCGTGTTCCTGTTCGTCCTCGCCCAGGCCCTGCGGCACGAGCGCCTGCTCGACGCCTACGAGATGCTCGCGCGCCTGCTCGTCGCCACGGCGGTCGCGTTCCTGATCGCGCTGATCTTCTATCTCCTGCTCACGTTCATCGGCGGCTTCAACACGATGTACCTGAACGCGGTGCTCGCCGCGATCGTGATCCTGGTGCTCTTCGATCCGCTGCGGGAGCGGGTCGAGGAGCAGCTCCAGCGCCTCTTCTTGCGCGAGCGCTTCGATCTGGATCGATCGCTCGCGGAGGCGCGGCGTCGTCTCGTGCACACGCTCGAGGTCGAGGAGATGGGCTCGATCGTGATGAGCGCGCTCGAGCAGTCGCGCCGGGTCACGGCGGCGGCGCTCTACCTGCGCGATCAGGACGGGACGGGCTTCGACCGCCTCACCTCGCTCGGGCCGCGGGTCCCCGAGCGGATCGAGGTGGCGACGGCGCGGGCGCTGCTCGATCGCCTCGATCGCGGGCCGCTCGCGATGGAGGAGCTCGAGCGCGAGGCGCGCGAGCGGCGGGCGCGCCGCAGCCGCAGCGACGCGGACGACGACGGCAACTTCGCGAGGCGGACGGAGGTGCGGCCCCAGGTCCCCGAGGACGCGGTGCTCGCGGCGGCCGAGGTGCTCGGCAGCCTCTGCTCGGGCGTGGTGCTGTGCGCGCGCGATGAACAGGGCGAGCCGATCGGGCTCCTCGTCGTGGCGGACACCCGCGTGCGCGACGCGTTCTCGCCCGAGGAGCTGACCCTGCTCGAGACGCTCGCCGCGCAGATCGGCGTCGTCCTGGAGAACTCGCGCCTCTACGCGCAGATGAAGGAGCGAGACCGGCTCGCGCTCCTCGGCCAGATGGCGGCCGGGCTCGCGCACGAGATCAGGAACCCGCTCGGCGCGATCAAGGGGGCGGCGCAGCTGCTCGCCGATCCCGTGCCGGAGACGCAGATCGATCCGGCGTCGCGCGAGTTCATCGGGATCATCCTCGAGGAGGTCGATCGGCTCGACCGCGTCGTGGGCTCGGTGCTCGATCTCGCGCGGCCGGCGCAGGGCTCGGTCGTCCCGACCGACGTGAACGCGATCGTGCGCCGCACCCTGCAGGTGCTCTCGATCGAGCGCAGGAACGACCAGCTCGAGGTCGAGGTCACGCTGGACCCTGATCTCCCCCGGGTCGCCATCGATCCCGAGCAGCTGCGGCAGGTGCTGATGAACCTGTTCCGCAACGCCGTCCAGGCCATGAAGGGCCGGGGCAAGGTGGTCATCTCCACGCGCGTCCGCTTCGGCCGCGGCACGCGGCCCGGCTCCGGCTCGGACGAGCCGTTCGTCGAGCTCAACGTCACCGACAACGGCCCGGGCATCTCCCAGAAGGTGCTCGCGAACATCTTCCTGCCGTTCTTCACCACGAAGGACAAGGGGACGGGGCTCGGGCTGTCGATCAGCCAGCGCATCGCGCAGAGCGCCGGCGGCCGCATCGAGGTCCGCTCGTATGAAGGGAAGGGGAGCACCTTCGCCGTGATCCTCCCGGCCGCCGTCGACAAGCTGGGCGCGCCGGCGCCGGCGCTCTCGGCGGTCGAGCCGACGGCTCAGAATCGGCCCGGCTGAAGCTGGCGCCGCGGTGTCTCCGGCGGCGCCGAGGCGCGCGCCCGCTCGCGCTGCGCCGCCGCGTGCGCTCAGCCGTAGCGCGACGACATGAGCCCCGCGAGCGCGGGGCGCTCGCGCACGAGCGCGAGCGTGTGATCGGCGTGCCCGTGCGCGTAGCCGTTGCCGATGTAGAGGTCCACGTCCTTGCCGATCCCCTCGGCGCCGAGGGCGGCGGCGGTGAAGCTCGTGCTCATCGCGAAGAAGTACGTCTTGCCGCGGTCGCGCGTGGCGACGATCGCGCTGAGCTCCACCCCGGGGACGTTCACGCAGGAGAGCGTGAGATCGGCGCCCGCGCCGCCCGTGAGCGGCAGCACGGCGTCGCGCACCGCGAGGGGGTCGCGCGCGTCGACGACCGCGACGTGGTCGCAGAGCGCGAGCGCGCGCAGGTCGGCGGCGAACTCCGGAGACGCCTCGATCCCGATCACGCGCCCGCCGCGGCCGACGCGGCGCCGCGCCTCGGCCGCGCACAGGAGACCCGACTTCCCGCCCGCGCCGAGCACCGCCACGGTGTCGCCTGGGCCGGCGAGGCGCGCCACCTGGGGCGCCGCGCCCGCGACGTCGAGCAGCGCGAGGGCGAGCCGCTCGGGCATGTCGGTCGGCATCCGCGCGAGCGGCGCCGACGCGAAGAGGATCGCGGTGCCCTCGACGTCGATCTGCGCGGACGCGGGCCGCACGGCGACGATCCGGCGGAGCGAGAGCGGCGTCAGCGACAGCGACGCGAGCGTCGCGATGCGGTCGCCGACGGCGACGCCGCGGTGCGCTGCCAGCGAGCCGACCCGGCGCACGACGCCGAGCAGCATGCCGCCCGAGCCGGTGACCGGGTTGTGCTGCTTGCCACGGCGCGCCACGGTCTCGAGGACGAGCCGCGCCACGCCGTCCGGGCTGCCGGAGGCATCCTCCATCTGACGGAAGCTCGCTGCGTCGATGTTCAGCGTCTCCACATCGACGACGAGCTCGGTCTCGAAGCTCCGCGAGGCGTCGGCGTCCAGCCGCTCTGCCGGCTGCGGCAGGGCCCCCGGTGGATCGAGCACGCGGTGCGTGCCGAGCGGATCACCTGCAGCAAGGGGGCGTTGCGTCGCTTCGTAGCTCACGCCGAGGCCGTTCAACATGCCGGGCCTGAAAGCAAGGGCAATAGGCCGAGCGGCCGCTGTCCCTGCGGCCGAGGCCGCCCGGCGCCCCGCCGAAAAAGACCCGGAAGCCGGCCGCCCGGGCGACGTGAAGCGGCCTGTTTCCCGCAGATTTGGATGCATTTGCGCCCCTTCGGGCGCCGCGCGGGCGGGCCTCCGAGGGGGCTCAGGGGAGGGGGGAGGGCCGGGGGCAGCGCGCTGCGTTAGGACGAACGAGCCAACTCATTTGAAAGAACCGCCCGGATCTCTTGACCATCTTTGCCGGGTGAAACTAGACTTTGCCCCCTGCTGGCGCTCGCGTAGCGCCCGAAGGTTTCTACTCCCCCTGCGATGGATAACCACGCTCCCAAGGTGTCGGCAACGCGGCAACTGGCGTTGCGCTTCATCTCCGGGAAGTACCAAGGCGGCGAATTCCCCCTCGGGGAGCAGCAGGAGATCGTCGTGGGTCGCTCCAGCGACCTCGACATGGTCCTCGTCGAGGACATGGTCTCCCGGCGCCATGCCCGGATTGCCTGTACCGAACAGCAGATCGTGATCGAGGATCTCGGCTCGACGAACGGCACGTTCGTCAACGGCGAGAAGATCAAGAAGACGACCCTGAAGGAGGGCGATCGGGTGCTCATCGGCACCAGCATCCTCAAGGTCGTCTCCACCGATCCGAGCGCGCCCCCGGCGCGCCGCCGGATGGACGAGCCCTCGCTCAGGAGCGGTCAGACCCGGTCGATGTCTGGGTCGATCGACGAGATCCCGCTCCCCGATCTGCTCCAGCTCTTCGGCACATCGAAGAAGAGCGGAGTCCTCGTCGTCCGTTCCGACGACGACGTCGGCAAGATCTACCTGCGCAAGGGCATCGTGACCTTTGCGACGATCAACGATCTGACCGACGTCCCGCCGCTCAAGAGCGTCTACCGGATCCTGACGTGGGTCGGCGGGACGTTCGATCTGGAGCCGGCCGAGGAGCGGGTCATGACCGGCGAGATCAGCGCGACGGTGCAGGAGCTCCTCATGGAGGGGCTCCGGCAGATCGACGAGCTGAACAACATCCGCCACCAGCTCCCGGATCTGTCGGCGCGTCTGGTCATTCCCCAGCCGCTCAAGCCGCTGCTCCGCGATCTCTCGCCCGTCGATCTGGACGTCCTCCAGGTCGTCTACAACCACGGGCACCTCGCGATGGTCCTCAACAAGAGCCCCGCGACGGATCTGGAGACCGCGCAGTCCGTGCTGAAGTTGATCAACGGGGGCTACCTCCGCGTCGAGTGAGCCCGCGCGCCCTGGGGGGCGGCGGGCGATCACGCGGCTGCCGCCGAGGGGAACGGGGCGCGCCGAGGCAGGCGCAGGAGCTAGCGCGTGCTCGAAGCGCGCACGCCGCCGTCCAGGCGCCGCGCTTCGGTGGGCGCGGCGCGCTCGACGGCAGCGCGAGGCGTCAGGATCGCGGCGCGCCGCGCTTCGCTGCCGGGCCTTCGGCCGCGATCGCGAGGCGGAGCGACACGGCGCGGGCGTGCGCCTGCAGGCCCTCGGTCTGCGCCAGCTTCTCGATGGTCGGGCCCTGCGCCTGCAGCGCCGCGCTCGAGTAACGGATGAGGCTGGCGCGCGTCACGAAATCGTAGACCCCGAGCGGCGATCCGAAGCGGGCCGAGCCCCCGGTGGGGAGCACGTGGGAGGGCCCCGCGAGGTAGTCGCCCGCGGCGACCGGGGTGAGGCTGCCGAGCAGCGCCGCGCCGAGCGTGCCGATCTCGGAGAACAGCCCCTCGGCGTCGGTGACGTGGAAGGCGACGTGCTCGACCGCGAGCTGATCCGCGACCTCGGCGAGGCGAGCGCGCGAGCCGACGACGAGCGCAGCGGCGTGCGTCGAGAGCGACGCCTGCACGATGGTGCGCCGCGTGAGCTCGGGGAGCGCTGCGTCGAGCTCGCGCGCGACCGCCTCCGCCAGCTCGACCGAGGTCGTCGCGAGGAGAGCGTAGGACGCCTCGTCGTGCTCGGCCTGCGAGAGCAGATCGGCCGCGACGAGCCGCGGATCGGCGGTCTCGTCGGCGAGCGCCAGGATCTCGCTCGGCCCGGTGATGCCATCGATCGACACGTCGCCGAAGACGAGCCGCTTCGCGCAGGCGACATAGGCGTTACCGGGCCCCACGATCTTGTCGACCGACGCGAGCTCCGGGAGCCCGTACGCCATGGCCGCGATCGCCTGCGCTCCCCCCGAGTCGAGCAGCGTCGTCACGCCGGAGAGGTGCGCCGCGGCGAGCGTGGCGTCGTCGGCCGCCGGGCTCGCGAGGACGATCTCACGCACGCCGGCGATGCGCGCGGGGATGGCCGACATCAGCACGCTCGAGGGGTAGCGGGCCTTGCCGCCCGGCGCGTAGACGCCGACCCGACGCAGGGGGCGTACGCGCATGCCCAGGAGGACGCCCTCGTCCTCGTAGCTGAAGCCGGCTTGCAGCGGGGGCCCGTTCGCCGCGGCGTCCGCGGGCCCGAGGTCGCCCGCGTCGCGCTGTCGCTCATGGTAACGCGCGATCCTCGCAGCCGCGGTCTCGAGCGCGGCGCGGACGTCCGGCGGCAGCCGCGCGAGCGCTTCGGCCCCGCCGAAGCCGCCTTCCGCCTCGGGCCCCGCATGGCGGACGAGCGCCTTCGACGTCCTCCGCTCGAACGTCTCGATGTAGCGGAGGACGGCGGACATGCCCCCGCGCCGCACGTTGTCGATGATCTCGGTCACCGCAGGCGTGACGTTCGCGAGATCGCCCGTGCCGCGGGTGCGCAGGGCAGACAGGGTGGAATCGAACTCAGGCGAACCTTCGATGTAGATGGGCAGCATGGCTTGATGTGGACCGGCGCGGCGGAATCTCCGCGCGGACGGCGACACCCCGTACCACACCACCCCGGCCGCCGGTACGTCGGCCGCGCCCCCCGGGCGCCGCGCGCACGGCCGCGCGTCGCTCCGTGAGTTTCCCGGCCCGAGCGGATCGGGTAGGGTCGCCCCATGCGGTCCGGCTCGTTCGGCCTCGCCCCCACCGCGCTCTCGATCGTGCTGCTCGCGCTCGCGCCGGCGGTCCTCATCGGGTGCCCGGAGAACTCCTGCTTCCTCAAGATCTGCCAGGGCAGCAGCTGCCGCTGCTCGATCTCGTCGTGCAGCGACGGAGCTGCCTTCGACACAAACCAGAACCGCTGCCGTTGCCTGAAGGGCTACCTCGCGATCGCGGGCCAGTGCCTCACGCCCCAGGCGGCGAACGCCTACTGCGGCGTCGGTCGCCACTACGAGGCCGGCGGGTGCGCCCCCGACCGCTGTCGGCCAGGCGACGAGATCGACCAGAGCACAGGCTTCTGCGTGTCGCGCGAGCAGGTGGCGACAAACGCCGGGGTCCCCATCGGCGCCGGGCAGAAGCTCGGATGCCCGCCCGGCCAGGAGCTCATCGTCGACGGCTCGACCGCCGCGTGCGTCCCGCTCTCGCAGACCTGCGCGCGCGACGAGGTCTGGACCGGTCAAGCTTGCGCCAAGGTGGGGCGATGCCCGACGGGCGCGATCTGGGACCCCGCGCTCGCTCAGTGCGTCCAGTACGCGCAGGGCTCGGGCGACAGCGGGCTCACGGTCAACGTCGGACAGTGGGCGTCGGCGAACTACGGCCCGAACGGCGGCATGGGCACGAGCGGCTTCTGCGGAGCCTTCGCGAAGAAGCCGCACAGCTTCGGGATCGTCGAGGGCGCGTCGGCCTACGTCCGCATCACGGTGATGATGTCCTTCCCGGAGAGCGAGATCGCCCGCGGCGTCGCGCAGGCCGTGACGGTGTTCGACGCGAGCGGGAACCCGGTTCCGCCGCGCGGCGCCGCGGAGGTCGATGCAGCGGCGCGCAACATCTTCGGCACGCTCGTCCTCGGGGGCGGGCGAGCGAGCGCGCCGACGTCGTCGACCACCGTCCGGTGCGCGGTCATCCACGCCGGAAAGCCGCAACCCGTGCCCGCCGTCGGCGGCCTCTGAGCCCCGTTTGGCGAAGGGGATGCCGGGAGAGGGCGCGCCCGGGGGGTCACGTCCTCGATAGCGTGCTCACGACGCGCGTGGCTGGGAGCGCGCTGAGGCCGACGCAGCTCACGACCCTGCCGCGCTCGATCACGAAGTTGCTCGTGGTTGGCTCGATCTTCGCGAACTCGACGCTCAGGCGCGTCCCGTCGAAGCTCGCGCGCAGGGGACGGCCCTCCACGTCGCTGCGGACGTCCTGGCAGGTGCCGCGCGAGCGGGCCGGATCGAACTGGCGTGACTCGGGCGCGATGAAGCGGAGCCGGTCCTCCACGGCGAACACCCCGCTCTCGCCGGGGATCTCGCGCAGCGAGAAGCGGGCCTCGCCCTCCGTATAGTCCTGCGGGGTGAACTGCTCCGGGCGGCGGACCCGGAACTCGAGCGCCTCGCCGGCCAGCACGGCCTCGAGCTCGCGCCCGTTGCCGACCCACAGGCCCGTCAGGCCGGCGAGCGGCGACGGCTGCGGCTGCTCCGCGCTCGCCTCCGCGGCGGCGCTGCTCGCGCTGGCTGCCGGGCGCGATTGCTGCGAGGCACCCCTCCGGCGGCCGTCGCGCGGCCTGTCGAGCACGCCCAGCGCGAGCAGCGCAGCCGCCCCGCCGAACATCACGAGCGCCCCGGCGCCGATCGCGAGCCGCGAGCCCCGCGCCCGCTGCGACCCGGCCGGCCTGCTCGCCAGCGCCGCGCCCGACGGCGATCGCGCCACGTCGCGGACCTCGTCGACTGTCGTGGCGGCGGGCGGCGGCGGGCGGCTCGACACGCCGAGCGGCGCCGAGGTCACGGGCGACGCAGGGCGGGCGGTCGCGTCGAGCGCCGCGAGCATCTCCTCGCAGCTGACGAAGCGATCCGCCCTGTCCTTGGCGCACGCCTTCTGCAGGAACACGTCGAGCTCCGGAGGGACGTCGTGACGCACGGCGCTGACGCTGGGGAGCGGCACCTCCGCGTGCAGCCGCATGATCTCGATGTCGCTCTCGGCGTCGAACGGCACCCGCCCGACCAGCATCTCGTAGAGCACGACGCCGAGCGCGTAGATGTCCACCCGCTTGTCGAGATCGCGGCGCCCGAGGACCTGCTCCGGCGACATGTAATAGAGCGATCCGATGATCCCCTTGGTCATCCCGCGCCCCGCGAGCGCGTCCGCCTCGGCCTTGGCGATGCCGAAGTCGGTGACCTTCGCGACGCCGTCCTTGCCGCGGAGGAGCACATTCGCCGGCTTGAGGTCGCGGTGGATCACCCCCTCGCGGTGCGCGGCCGCGATGCCGGAGGCGATCTGCCGGAAGATCGAGAGCGCCTCGGGCAGCGGCATCGGCCGGCGCTCGTCGGCATACCTGGCGAGCGCCTGCTCGAGGCTCTCCCCGTCGATGTACTGCATGACGAGCCAGAGGTCGTCCCGCTCCGCGACCACGGCCTTCAGGTGGACGACGTTCGGATGATCGATCTGCGCCAGCGCGCGGCCCTCGGCGAGCGTCCGCGCGCGCACGTCGGGCCGGTGCCCGAGCTCTTGCCGCACCGCCTTCAGGACGACGTGCAGCCCGGTGTGGACGTCCCGGGCGAGATAGACGACCCCCATGCCGCCCTCGCCGAGCACCCGCTCGACCACGTACTTCTGATCGACGAGCGTCCCCGCCGGCAGGTGACCCCCCGGTAGGCGCCGCGGGAGCGAGCCCGCCAGCGGCGCTGGGACGACGTGCGGCGCCGCCGCGGGCCCGCTCGCACCGCCGGCCCCGAAGGCCGGTAGGCTGACCCGGCGCGCCGGGTCCTCGGGCAGCAGCGCCTCCAGCAGCGGTTGCCCAGGGACGGTCGCCCGCGCGCCGGGCGCAGGGAGCGCCGAGGGGGCCGCGCCGGGGTGCTTCGCGGCGATCGGCGCGCCGCACGCCACACAGAACCGGGCAGTGTCCGGGTTCTCCGCGCTGCAAACCGGGCACCTGGCCATGGCACGGTCAGCTCGATCCACGGCGCCCGCGAGCAGCGCGCCGTGGACGCCACGTCATGTCCAGTGACCCGCGCGGAGGGCCGCGGAGTCGATCGTCTTGATCTTCGGCGCGAGCGTCTCGCGGAAGATGGCCTCGTCGTCGTCGTCGAGGCCGCTCTCTCCGAAGCCGGAGGCGACCTCCATCGAGGTCGCGAGGATGCGAAGGAATTGCTGGAAGCTCGACGCGCAGAGCTCCGGCTTGAGCGCGTCGATCCCGGTCATGCAGGTGAACACGGGGCAGTCTCCCTCGGCGTCGAGCTTCGAGATGTCGAGGAAGTAAGGGTCTCCCAGGAGGGCGCTGCGCGCGATCAGGATCCAGCTCTTGCGCCAGCCCGCGAGGGAGCTGTCGCCGCCGCTCGCTTGCTGCTCGGCCGTGAGCTTCTCCGAGGGGATGAGGCGTACGCGCTCGACCGGAGTCACCGTCTCGACATCGAGCGGGTCGGCCTCCTGCAGGAAAGCGCGGTACCTGGCAGGCACGCGCAGCGTCCTGCGCAGCTCTTCCACCACCGCCGGAGCCGCCTTTCCGAACCTCGCTGGGATACCTCTTCGGACAAAGGCATCCTTGAGCGCCGTAACCGACTCGGCAAGGTCGCTATCCACCGAACATCCCTTCCTTTGCAAGTCCACCGGACAGCCCGCTGGGCGGGCGCCCTCATCGCTTCGAAAACCGCTTCGCTCCCGGGGAGAGCACCGGTGCGCACCCGGAGGAATAACCCGCGCCGGGTCAGGTAGTGTAACAGAAAAACGATGGTCGACGTTGCGTACGCTGAGAGTCGATTCCGGCCCCCGGAAATTGCGCACCGATACGGTCCTGGCGTGCACCTTCTCGATGATCCGCTCGCGTGGACTCTGCTGGCTCGCGCTTGCTCCCCGGAAACGGTTCAGCCCGATGTCGGGCGTCTCGTCGGCTTTCTCTACCAGAACCTGGCGCGCGCCGTCCTCGCCACCGAGCTGGAGCGCACCCGCGTCGACGTCCCGACCCGGATGATCTCGTCCCATCCGGAGGCCATCTATCGCGGCGCCGCGCTGTCCCGCGCGACAAAGGTCGTCACCGTGGGCATCGCGCGCGCCGGGACGATGCCCTCCCAGGTCGTCTACGAGCTCCTGAACGAGGTCCTCGACCCCGCGCTGGTGCGGCAGGATCACCTGTTCATGAGCCGGCAGACGAACGAGCAGGGCGAGGTCGTCGGCGCGACCTGGCACGACGCCAAGATCGGGCGCGACGTCGAGGGGCGCCACGTGCTCTTCCCCGATCCGATGGGCGCCACCGGCTCGTCGATGGTCAGCGCCCTGACGTATTACAAGACCGCGCTCGAGGGGCGGCCGGCCAAGTGCGTGGCCATGCACCTCATCGTGACGCCCGAGTACATCCGCCGCGTCACCGAGGCCCACCCGGACGCCATCATCTACGCGCTCCGGCTCGATCGCGGCCTCTCGCCGGCGCGCGTGCTCAAGACCGAGCCAGGCACGCACTGGGACGAGGAGCGCGGCCTGAACGCCATCCAGTACATCGTCCCGGGCGCCGGCGGCGTCGGCGAGATCCTCAACAACGCCTGGCTGTGAGCGAGCGGCCATCGCCGCCCCCGGCGCGCGCCGTCAGCGACCGCGCTTCGAGCGGCGGTTGTGACCGGCGGCGAGCGCGCGGTAGTCGATGGCGGCGTGCGGCCGGCTCATGGCGGGGCGCAGATCGCTGCAGAGCCGCGTGAGCTCCGCGACCATCGCGCCGAGGTCGCTCGCGCCGGCGGCCCTGCGCTGCGCGAGCTCGCCGTAGGCGGCCTCGAGGGACGCGATGCCCTTGCCCGAGACGTGCCCGCGGCGGGACAGGTCGACGTAGCTCCGCGCGAGCGCGACGCTGTCGAAGTTGTGGGCGACGACAAGAGCCTGCGCGACGCGGAGCACGGCGTGCGCGGCGATCCGGTCGTCCTCGTGGAGCACGAAGGCCGCCTGCAGGTAGTTGTAGAAGGGGACGACCCGGTCGCCGAAGATCCGGAAATCCGAGGGGGATGACTGCCGATCGAGGTGGATCAGGATGCGCTCGACGACGGGGCCCTTCTCGACGTAGCTCGCGAACCGGGTCGCATCGAGGATCGTGTCGTCGTAGGCGTGCCCGAGCCGCATCACCTCGCCGAGCTCCAGCGGGGTGACCCTCCCCTCGCAGACGTCGGCGTACAGCGAGTAGACGAACGCGTCGGCCTCGGCGTCGTCGCCGAGGAGCACCTCGCGGATGAGCGCGCCGTCCGGGGCGCGCTGGCTCGGGAGCTGGCAGCGGCGCTGGAGCAGCGCGGGCAGCTTGTAGCCGAGCTGCCCGCGCAGCGCGCGGAAGCGCAGCCGGAGGATGTTCTGCAGGTTGGGCTTCAGCGTGAGCGACGCCCAGCGCGCGCCGTCGAGCCGCAGCTTCTGCTCGATGCGGGAGCGGAGCTGCTCCGGGCTGCCCGAGAGGATGTGGGTCTCGACGCCCGCGCGGCCGAGCTCGCGCAGGAGCGACCCGGCGCCCGGCACGGTGCGCTTCTGATCGGGCCGCTCGATCGCGGTCCGCACGAGGTCGCGCAGCGTCTCGAAGTCCGTCCTGAGGTAGGTCTTGTCGAGGTCCCACCGCGCGATGAACGGCGCGCGCTCCGCGGGCGCCGCGGCGTTCGCCGGAGATCGGGACCCTTGCGCTCGCTCCTCGCTGTTCACCGGTTCTCGCTCAGCGCGTCATCCACTCGCGCCGCATCTTGTCGAGCGACTGCACCACGTCGCTGTCGGCGCTCTGCCGGGCGAGGTCCATCGCCTCCCGGAGATACATCGACGCCTCGCTCGTGCGCTCGCGCTGGTGCGCCACGTGCGCGAGCGCGCCCAGGACGAGCGCGCGGTCGGGGCCGCCGGGGCCGGCGAGATCGAGCGCCTCGCGCAGCACGCCGTCGGCGTCGGTGAGATCGTCGGCGCGCGCGAGCGCCTCGCCCAGCTTCCGGCTGAAGATGAGGACGGCGCGCACCGGATCGTCGAGCTCGCCCCGGAAGATCTCCCGCCGCGCCAGATCGAGGCCGCGGCGCAGCGCGAGCACGCTGCCGGCGGTGTCCCCGCGCGCGGCCGCGCGATCCGCCGCCTGCTCGAGCAGCATCAGCGCGACGAACGCGTTCTGCGAGTGGTAGGCGTGGATCGCCTGCACCTCGATCGGCAGCGCGAGCGGGTCGCCCGCGCCGTCGAAGGTCGCCTTGGCGTGCAGATCGCGCCGGACGCCGGCCGGGATCGTCGCGAGCGTCACGTCGCGGAGCAGCGGGTGAGCGGTGCGGATGCCGCTCGCCTGCTCCTCGATCATGCCCGCCGCGACGAGCTTGCCGAGCAGATCGTCGAAGGCGCGGATGTCCGGGAGCAGGCGCTGCAGCGTGGCCCGATCCGCCGCGTCCCCGATGACCGTGAGCGCCTGCAGCGTGCGGCGCGCGTCCTGCGGCAGCCGCTCGATCCGCGCGGCGACGAGATCGGCCATCCGCGCGGGCGGATCGCTGCCCCCCTCGAGGGTGTAGCGGACCAGCTGGTCGATGTAGAGCGGCGGCACCGTCGCGGCCTCGCCGCCGAGGCCGGCCGGGGTCGCCGCGCTCGGCGGCAGGCCCAGCGCGGCCTGATCGGCCGCGCCGTCCGCGGGCTCGCGCCGCGGCGACGGCCGCGCCCCGCCCGCGCTCTGCGGCGTCTTGCGGGCGGCGCGGTGATCGAGGCTCATGCTGCTCCGGAGGAGCGAGAGCGCGATGTCCTTCGGCAGGCCGCCGAGCGCGCGCACGGCCCCGCCCCACTCCGGCTCGAAGCCGGGCGTGTGGCTGGCGACGATGAGCAGCGCCGCGAGCGGCGGCTCCGCGATCACATCGGCGAAGGCGTTCCGGCTCGCGCCGTCGACGGCGTGCAGATCGTCGACCGCGAGCAGGACCCGGTGCGGGAAGGCGGACTGCTGCGCGCGTGAGAGCGCCCAGCGCAGCGCCTCCGCGGCGATGAAGCGGCGATCGTCGGGCGACAGGCCGCCCACGGCCGGCTTGTTCCAGGCGTTCCTGCGCACGTCGGTCGCGCGGTCACCCTTGCCGAAGATCTCGAGCAGCCCGCGCCGCGCCTCCGGCGTCGCGCCGTTCCAGTTCGACGCGTTGCCGCCGTCGGGCGGGAGCTCGGCGAGGCCGGCGATCGCCCAGCGGAGCGCGTAGTAGCCGACCTCGGCGCCCCACGGGTCCGGGCCGGTCTGGATGACGACGTCGCCCCGGCTCGCGGCGACGTCGAGGAACTCGCGGAGCAGCCGGGTCTTGCCGACGCCGTGATCGCCGACGATGCGCGCGGCGACGACCGAGCCCTCGACGTCGGCGAGGCAGGCGTCGAGCCACGCGAGATCGTCCTCGCGCGCGGCGAACGGCAGCGGGAGCGGGGGGGCCGAAGGCGCGCGATCGCGCCGCGCGGTCGGGGGCGCCGCGCCCGCCGCGGCGCGCGGCGCCGGAGCCGGCGAGTGCGGCTGCGCGATCCTGGCGCCGCACTCGCCGCAGAACTTCTGTCCGCGCGGCACGATGGCGCGGCAGGCGGCGCAGATGACGGTCGCCTCGGCGAACGAGAAGCGGCCGGAGGGCGTGTCGAACGTCCCGACCGCCGCGCGCAGCGCGGCCGAGAACTCGTCCGCGGTCTGGTAGCGCCGCGCGGCGTCCTTCTCGAGCGCCCGCAGGGTGAGCTCGACGAGCGGCTCCGGGATCTCGCGCTCCGGCGCGATCAGGGCGGGGTCGGGCGGGGGCAAAGAGAGGTGCATCAGCACGACCTGCGTCGGCGACTCCGCCTCGAAGGGGAGCCGGCCCGTGAGCAGCTGGAACAGGATGACGCCGCACGCGTAGAGGTCGCTCCGCGCGTCGATCGGGTCGCCGCGGCCCTGCTCCGGGGCCATGTAGTCCGGGGTCCCGCAGACGATGCCGGGGCTCGTGATGTTCGTCGGCGTGACCTCTGCCTTCATCTTCGCGAGGCCGAAGTCGACGACCTTCACGAAGTCGCCGCCCGAGCGCATCTTCTCGAGCACGATGTTCTCGGGCTTGAGATCGCGATGGATGATGCCGAGGTGGTGCGCCTCGGCCAGCGCCGCGAGCACCTGGCAGAGGATGTCGATGATGCGGCGGAAGGGGAGCGGGCCGTCCTCGTAGACCACGCGGGCGAGGTCGCGCCCGCGCAGGAACTCCATGACGAGGTAGAGCTGCCCGCCGTTCTTGCCGAAGTCGATGACCCCGACCGAGTTCGGGTGGTTGAGGCGGCTCGCAGCGCGCGCCTCGGTGATGAACCGGACCGACGCGCTCTCGTCCCCGAGCAGGTGGGGGTGGATGATCTTGACGGCCACCGTGCGCCCCAGGGCCTTCTGCTCGGCCCTGTACACGCGGCCCATGCCGCCCACCCCGACGAGCTCCAGGATCACGTAGTTGCCTGGGAGCGTCGTCCCGATGAGCGGATCGTCGGACGTCCGGTTGAACTCCGAGATGGGGAAGCCGCAGACCGGGCAGAATTTGTGCGCCTGCTCGCACGGATTCGCGCATTGCGGGCAGACCACTGTGGACACGCGCGGGACCTTACCACGTTCGGGATAGCGATTGGAGTCGAGGTCTCCCCCGGCCCCTGCGGGCTCGCCGGGAGGGGGGCGGAGGGGCTCGTCCAGTCGTCTGTTAGGTCCTGGATCCCACTTGGGGTAACCTCGGGCGCGATGGTTACGCCTCGCCTACGTCTCGGTCAGCTCCTGGTCGACGCGCGGATGATCACCCAGGACGCCCTAGAGAGGACCCTGGAGCAGCAGCGCACGGACGGCCGGCGGTTGGGGACGCTCCTCGTCGAGCAAGGTCTCATCAACGAAACCCAGCTGACGCAGATCCTGTCCCACCAGCTCGCTGTCCCCTGGGTCTCCCTGCTGCACATCGAGTTCTCGAGGCAGCTGCTCAACCTCGTGCCGCACGACGTGGCCGAGCGTTACTGCCTCGTCCCGATCTACGTGCGCCACGTCCGCAACCAGGGCGAGACGCTCTACGTCGCGATGGACGATCCGACCAACGAGGACGGCATGAAGGAGTGCATGGCGTTCTCCGGCCTGCCCGTGCGCGCGATGATCGCTCCGCCGAGCGACATCCGGAACGCGATCCGGGTCTATTACGGGGCGCGCGCCCGCTCGGTGCCGCCGCCAGCGGCCGCGCCGCCGGCCCAGGCGAACGAGCCTCCGTCGCGGGCGCGCCCGGTCGACCCGCCGCCTTCCTCCGAGCTCTCCGGAGCGCCGGAGAGCGCCAGGCACTCGGAGGAGGTCTCGTCGACGCCGGAGCCCTTGCTGCTGACGCGGCCCGCGCTCCGCGCCGAGGCGCGGCCGGTCGATGACGCGGTGCCGGCGATCGAGACCTCCGACATCGACGCCGCCGAGATGGGCGTCATGGAGGACGAGCTGGCGTGGGAGCCGGCTCGCCCCGCGACGCGGCCCGAGGAGCGGGAGCTCCCTGGGCAGCCGGAGGAGCAGGAGATCCGCGGGCGGCCGGAGGAGCGGCTGATCCGCGGGCGGCCGGAGGAGCGGCAGATCCGCGGCCGTCCCGACGAGCGCTCGCGGCCGACGCTGAAGGTCGCGCCGTCGCCCGAGCTGCTCGCGGCGGCGCAGGCGGCGCAATCCGCGCAGGCGGCGCAATCCGCGCAGGCGGCGCAGCCGGCGCAGGCCGCGCAGTCGGAGCGCCGGAAGACGCTGCGCCCCAGCTCCGCGCCGGGGCCGCTGACGCCGCCCGCCAGCGAGTCCGCGCGGAGCACGGACGCGGCGCCGACGTCGAGCTCGCCGGCCGCGGCGCTCCTGGGCGCCGTGCTCGGGCGCGCCAGCGCCGCGGCGCGCACCGTCCCGGAGAGCGCCCCGGACCACGGCGAGGAACCCCCGAGCGAGCGCGAGGTGCGCAACATCCCCGCGCCGCAAGGCCGAGGCCGCCGGCGGATGGTCTCGCTCACCCTCCTCGACGGGACGACGATCACGCTCCCCGCGCGCGGGACCAAGCCCCAGCAGCAGCAGCAGCAGCAGCCGCCGCGGCAAGCAGCCCCGGCCCCGCGGGCCGCCGCCCAGTCCGAGCCACCGCCCCCGCTCACCACGGACGATCCGGGCCTCACCGCGCGCGACCTCGTCTCCGCGCTCCGCGCCGTCTCGCACGGCGCCGACGCGAGCGAGATCCTCGGCAACAACGTGCGCTGGGAGGCGATGTTCGCCGCGCTCCTGTCGCTGTTGCTCAAGAAGCACCTCATCGCCGACTGGGAGTTCGTGGACGAGCTGAAGAAGATCTGACGCGAAAGGATGTGCGCCGGGCGCCTCTGCGAGCGCTCGGTGCGTGCGTCCTCGGCGTGCGGAGCGATCTTCTTCGCGACGGGCGAGGCGCCTGATCCTCAGCGCGCCTCGCGCGCCGCGCCGGCGCGGATCAGCGCGTCGATCTCGTCGTCCGAGAAGCCCGCGTCGCGCAGGACGGCGCGCGTGTGCTCTCCGGCGCGGGGCGCCGGCGCGAACGCGACGCCTGCCGGCGTGACGGGCGTCCTGAGCTGAGGGATCGGGCCGCGCGGCGAGGCGATCTCGAACAGGAGATCGCGCGACGCGAGGTGGGGATCGGCCGGAGCGCTCCGCGGATCGAGCACCGGCTCGAGGCAGCAGTCGCGCTCGGCGGCGAACGCCTCCCACTCGGCGCGCGTCCTTCCCCCGAAGACCGCGGCGACCTTGCGCTTGAGCCCGGCCTGGTGCGGGCCGGGGACGAGCGCGCTCAGGTCGGGCTCGATCCCGGCGCCGTCGCAGAACGCGACCCAGAACTTCGGCTCCAGCGCGGCGAGGGCCATCGCGTGCCCGTCCTTCGAAAGGTAGGTGTTGTACGGCGCGAGCCCGCCGGTGAGCGGCTCGTCGCCCGCTCCGCGCGCCCCCGCCGCTGCCCCTTCCCCGTCGCGCGCGGGGTCGCCGCCCGCGAGCGCCGCGGCGAGCGTGGGAAGCGCGAAGCCGAGCGCGCCGTCGGTCATGGCGATGTCCAGCACCGCGCCTCGCCCGGTCCGCTCGCGCTCGCGCAGCGCCGCGAGGATCGCGATCGCGCACCACATCCCGCCGCTCACGTCGGCGACCTGGAAGCCAGGCACCTGCGGTGGGCCCTCGGCGGGCCCCTGCGCGCCGAGGACTCCCGCGCGGGCGAGGTAGTTCAGATCGTGCCCCGCGCGCGTGGCGAGGCTGCCCGTCTGACCGTAGCCGGTCAGCGCGCAGACGATGAGCCGCGGGTTGTCCGCGCAGAGCGCCGCGTGGCCGATCCCGAGCCGATCGAGCACCCCCGGGCGGAACTGCTCGAGGAGCACATCGTACGTCGCGACGAGCCGGCGGAAGGCGTCGCGCCCCTCGGGCTTCTTCAGATCGAGCAGGGCGCTGCGCTTGCCGCGGTTCACGAGCTGGAACGCCGCGGATTCACCGGCGATCTGCGGGGGGAGCTGCCGGAGGCGATCGCCGCCGGCGACGTCCTCGATCTTGTCCACCGTCGCGCCGAGATCCGCGAGCACGAGGGTCGCGAAGGGGCCCGGCAAGAGCCTCGAGAGATCGAGGATGCGCGTATCGGTGAGCGGGCGCATGGCGGCCTCCCTGTCGTTCTCGTGGTGCGCGGGAGAGGGGTCGAGGAGGAGCACCGAAGGACGCCGGTTGCGTCCGAGCCCACGGCGTGAGGCGGGCACCTCGAGGTCGGGGAGGTGAATGCAGGGGCTGCGACTCACCAGCAGCCCGTCGCCGGCGCCGGGCGCGACGCCGGAAGGGGACGGCGGGGCCCCGCCGACGCCGGGATCAGCCCGCGTTGAGCTGGAACAGCTTCGGGAGCTTCATCGCGAGCATCTGGTTGCCCGCGACCTTCAGCTTGCCCGCGAAGAAGAGCGGCATCGAGTTGGCCTGCGGGTTCTCGTGCAGCTTCTGGAAATCCTCGGTGCTGAGCGAGATCGTGACGTCCGCGCTGCCCGGGCTGCCCGAAGCGATCTTGGGCCCGGTGTCGGACAGGTCGATCAGCCATTCGCCGCCACCCTCGCCCGTCACGTTGATCTGGTACTTCCCGCCGATCTGCTTGGCCGCGTCGGAATTCTTCGCCAGGGCAGCAGGTAGCTCCTCGTTGAACAGTCTCTGGATATCGACGGCCATGGATCGCCTCCGGATCTCGTAGGGGACGTGGTGACTCAACCTCTGGGTACCAGCGCGGTTTACCCGTGCCCGCGCGCGGGCGTCAAGCGAAGCCCGACGCTGGAGCGCGCGCGCATCGTACCGCCAGGGACGTCTATCGCTACCGCCTTGTCGCGCCGTCAGGACGGACCTGGTAAGCGTTTTCATGCACGCGCGCGCGGCGCTTGCGCGGCGGGTCGGGGCGCCTTGTCCAGCGCGGATCGGATCGGGACCATCAGCAGGCGATCGATGGCGACGCGCTCATCGGAGGGCGGCGGGCTCTCCGGGATGCCCTGCATCAGCCGGAGGTCGCGGAGCGCGCCGCGATCGAGCGGGCCGAGCGACTTCCCCAGCCCGTCGAGCGCGGGCGTCATCGCAGGGAGCAGGCAGACGAGGAAGATCTCGCTCGTGCCCTGACGCACCCACGTCCCCTGGTACACGGCGACCGCCTGCCCGAGCGCCTCCTGGAAGACGAACGCGCGCCACTCGAGCGGCGCGGTCAGATCGAAGACGCGCCCGCCGGCGCGGAGCTCCCCGCTGTCGAGGATGAGCGTCGCGCCGCGCGCGTCGGTCAGCAGAAAGCGATCGAGGCACCCCGGCGAGCGCAGCGTGAGCTCCTCGATGAGCGCGGCGAGTACCGGCGGGCCGAGCGAGATCGGCTCGCCGTCCGGGCCGATCGCCTCGAGCCCGACCTCGTCGGAGCCCACGACGGACGCGCGGTCGAGCAGCGCGGCGAAGGTGCGGCGCGCGGGGCCATCGAAGCTGGCCCCGACGCAGGACATCCCGGCGCTGGAGCTGAGCAGGGCGACGATGCGATCGCGGCGCGGCGTCGCGAGGAGCGTCACGCCGAACCGCTCGCGGGTCGTGAGCAGCATGTGCTCCCCGACGCCGCCCTTGCCCCGGAGCTGCAGCTGATCGCCGTCGAGGCTCAGCCCGCGTCGGCTCGCCTGCGCGGCCGGCAGGAGGGGCCGCCGCCCCCGCGCGAGCAGCGCCACCGCCGCCGCGACGAGGGCGACCGGCAAGAGCGCGCGGAGCATCACGCTGCGCGCGGTCGCGACCACCACGAGCGCGGCCACGAGGAGCGGGATCGACCAGAGCCGTCGAGCGCCCGTCCCCCGCGCCGGCGCCGGGTCGGGAGCGGTCGCGTCGAACCATCGCGTCTCCGGGGAAGGCATCACGACGTCGTCGCTCGCCGGCTCGCCCGGGCGCTGCACGGCCGGCCAGCCTGTCGCAGGCGGAGGCTCGTGCGCGCGTGCCTCGATCGGTGGGAGCGTGGCGACGGACCCAAGAGGGTCCTTCTGGCCCTTCGCCTCGCGTCCCATCGCACCTCCACCCCAGCCGAAAGTTCGGCGTAGAATAGCATTGAGCGGGGCCGGAGCGAGAGGAGACTTTGGGGCGACGCGCTGCGTAGGCAGCGCGCTGACCGGGAACGTCCGGGCGCGCCGGGCTTTGGATGTCGTCGCGCCACGCTCAGCGGCGCGTCGCGATGTGTCGCGCCGCGCTCAGCGGCGCGTCGCGATGTGTCGCGCCACGCTCAGCGGCGCGTCGCGATGTGTCGCGCCACGCTCAGCGGCGCGTCGCGATGTGTCGCGCCGCGCTCAGCGGCGCGACAATGCGCCAGACCGCGCGCCGTGGCCGACGGCGGGCGGCGGCGAGCGACGCGTCATTCCGCGGGAGTCGCGGTGGGGACGCAGCGCTCCGCCGAGGCTCGGCGACGGAGCCCGCGTCGCGGCGACCGGCCTGGAACTCAGGGCACAAAAGGAGATTCCCGTGAAAGGGGAGGCTCGTCCTGATGCCCGCGACGGCGTGCCCGGCGACGGCGCGCCGTATGCGCGCGATGACATCGCGCGCGTACGGACGCCGGTCGTCCACTCGGTGATGGGGTGGGCCACCTGGAGCCTCGTGTTCATCCTCGAGGCCTGGCGCGGGATCGGGCCAGCGAGAGTCTTTCCCCAGGCCGAGCAAAAGGGTAGGTCTGCCCTGTGCAGCGCCGCGATATCACGCCCGAGCTCTCGTTTGCGGCCCTTCCCGCAGCCGAGCCGCGCGAGCTCACGAGCCCGCCGACCTCGCGCCGCCCGAGGGGCGCCGAGCCGGAGGTGGTCTCGGTCGCGGAGCTGGATCGCCGGCTGAAGCGGATCCTCGAGGGGTCGACGGCGGACGTTCGCGTCGAGGGCGAGATCTCGGGCCTGCGCGTCGTGGGCAGCGGTCACGCCTACTTCACGCTCAAGGACGAGAACGAAGAGGCGGCGATCGACTGCGTGATGTACCGGACCGCCGCGCCGCGCGCGCGCAAGCTGCTCGCCGACGGCGCCCGCGTCGTGCTCACGGGCCGCGCCACGGTCTACGTGCCGCGCGGCCGGCTCCAGTTCTGCGCGGATGACGCGCGCCTCGCCGGCCGCGGCGCGCTGCTCGAGGCGCTCTTCCGCCTCAAGGAGAAGCTCGCCGACGAGGGGCTCTTCGCGCCGGAGCGCAAGCGCAAGCTGCCGGTCGATCCTCAGATCATCGGCGTCGTCACGAGCGGCGACGGCGCGGCGATCCACGACATCGTGACCGTCGCGTTCCGCCGCGGCGCCGCCCGGCTGATCCTCGCGCGCACGCCGGTGCAGGGCGCCGGCGCGGGGCAGCGGATCGTGCGCGCGATCGCGCTGCTCGAGGAGTTTCCGGGCATCGAGGTGATCATCGTGGGGCGCGGGGGCGGCTCCGCCGACGACCTCAGCGCGTTCAACGAGGAGATCGTCGTCCGGAAGGTCGCGGCCGCGCGCGTGCCGATCGTGAGCGCGGTCGGGCACGAGATCGACGTCGCGCTGACCGACCTCGCCGCCGACGCGCGCGCCGCCACCCCCTCGCAGGCGGCGGAGATGCTCGTCGCGGACGCGGCCGCGCGCCGCGCGGCGCTGGAGCACCTCGAGGCCCGCATGCGCCGCGCGATGGCCCACCGGCTCCGGGCCGCGCGGGCCGACCTCGACCGGCAGCGCGCCCGGCTCGGCTCGCCCGCGCAGATCCTGGCGGAGCCGCAGCAGCGGATCGACGACGCCATGGCGAGGCTCCGGCGCCGGATGGAGCGCATCGTCGTCGAGGACCGCGCCGGGCTCCAGCGCCTCGAGCGGCGGCTCGCCGCGCGCCACCCGCGCGCGGTGCTCGCCGGCGCCCGCGGGGCGCTCAGGCCGCTGTCGGTGCGCCTCGCCGCGGCCACCCGCCGCCACGTCGCCCTCCTGCGGGAGGGCTTCGCGAGCGACGTCGCCCGGCTCGAGGCGATGTCGCCGCTCCGCGTGCTCGCGCGGGGCTACGCCATCGCGACGGACGCGTCGGGGCGCGCGGTCCGCGATCACCGCGAGGTCGCCCCGGGCGATCCGATCGCGGTGCGCGTGCACCACGGCGCGCTGCTCGCGCGGGTCGTGGCCACGGCAGGGCCGGACGAGCCGCTCGTCGAGCGCAGCGCGCCCGCGGCGCCCGCGCCAGCCGCCGCCGCGGCCGCGGCGCCCGCCCCGCCGGCGCGCCAGAGCGGCGGACCGCGCGCTCCGGCGACCGGCCGCGCGACGAGGCGCGGCAGGGCGCAGCCCGGCGCGCCCGCGTGCGAGCAGCTCGGGCTCGGCTTCGCGGCCGACGAGCGCGCCCCGACCTTCGGTCGCGCGGGCGCCTCCGGCCAGGTCTCGGCGGGGCAGGGCGGAGCAGAGGCCGGCCCGGAGGAAAGGCATCATGTCGAACCCTGAGCGGCGAATGTTCGGTCTGGTCGGGCACCCGGTGGGCCACTCGGTCTCGCCGGCCATGCACTCGGCCGCGTTTCGGGCCCACCACCTGCCCCACATCTACAGCGCGTTCGACGTGCCCACCGGCGCGGAGCTCGCGCGCTTCGTCAGCGACATCCGGAGCGGCCTCATCGCGGGCGCGAACGTCACCATCCCGCACAAGCGCGCGATCATGTCGATGGTCGACGACGTGGACTCGAGCGCGGCCGACGTCGGCGTCGCCAACGTCCTCTGCGCGACCGAACCGCGGCGCGTGGCGGCGCACAACACCGACGTGATCGCGCTCCGCGACGAGCTCTCGCTGCTCCTGCGATCCGACCCGCCCCAGGGGGACGATCCGGAAGGGCGGCACGGCGCCATCGCGAGCCCGCGGCAGCGCGCGCTGATCATCGGGGCGGGCGGCGCGGCGTTCGCGGCGATCGCCGCCTGCAAGCTGCTCGGCTACCACCTCATCAGCGTGACCACCCGGTCGTGGACCAGCACCGAGGCGATGCTGGAGTCGCCCGCGGGGCAGCGCGCGTCCGAGCTCGGCGCGCTCACGGCCCCCTGGCCGATCTCGACCGAGCGGCCGATCAGCAGCAAGTCCTCGGTGGCGCTGCGGCTCAACTGGAGCGAGTTCGCCGTCGCCGCCGACCTGATCATCCAGGCCACGAGCGCCGGGATGCTCGGCGGGCCGCCGGGCGAGGAGGTCACCAGCATCATCCCGTGGGACTCGCTCTCGCCGAGCGTGTGCCTCTACGACGTCGTCTACAACCCGCCGGTGACGCCGTTCCTCCGCACGGCGCGCGAGCGCGGGCTCCGCGCGTCCGATGGGCTCGGGATGCTGGTCGGCCAGGCGGCGCAGTCCTTCACGCTCTGGACCGGCCTCCCGGCGCCGGTCGAGGTGATGCGCGCCGCCGCCGAGGACTCGCTCAGGAAGGCCACCGGCGGTCGATGAGCTCTGACGGATCCCGGAGGCACGCTCCGCCTCACGACGCGCTCTCGTCCACGCCCGCGACGTCGCGCGCCCAGGGCGCCGCGCTGGAGCACGCCTCGCCCTGGCCTCACGTCGAGGTGCGCGGCCAGCTCTCGATCGCGCGAAAGGAGTGGCTGCACACGAACGGCGCGGGGGCCTACGCGAGCTCGACGATCGCCTGCATGCACACCCGTCGCTACCACGGGCTGCTCGTCGCGGCGCTCGACCCGCCGCGGCGCCGGCACGTGATGCTCTCGCACGTCGACGCCAGCGTCCGCCCGATCCGGCAGCAGGGCGCGCCGGCCGAGCGCCGGGCGTCGTGGCCGCGGTGGGACCTCGCCAAGCACCAGTTCCCGGGCATCGACCCCGAGATCAGCTCGTTCTACCTCGAGCGCTTCGATCAGGATCCTCTCCCGCGCTGGGCGTACGCCCTGCCGGGCGGCGAGCTCGAGGTGACGCTCGGCCTCGTGCGCGGCGAGAACGCGGCCGTCCTGCGCTATGCCTGGAGCGGGGCGGAGCCGGTGATGCTGACGCTGCGCCCGCTCCTCGCCGCCCGCCATATGCACCAGCTGCTCCGCGAGAACGGCGGCATCTCCCAGAAGGTCGAGCTCCGCGCCGGCGCGCCGCGCGGCGAGCCCGGCTCGGGGCGAGACCGCCCGTCGCTCGGCGAGGTCCGGGTGCAGCCGAACCGCGCGCTGCCGCGGATCTGCTTCCGGTACCAGGGCACGTTCGTCGGCTCGCAGGACTGGTGGCGCCGCTTCGAGTACCTCGGCGAGCAGGAGCGAGGCCTCGACTTCCTCGAGGATCTCTGGACGCCGGGCCACTTCGAGACGGTGATCGGCGCCGAGCCCGTCCACCTGCTCGTGGCGGTGGGCGCGCTGCCCGAGGACGAGCCGGAGGACCTGCTCGCGGCGGCGAGCGCGGCGATCCGCGCCGAGGACCCCGGGCCCCGGCGGCCGCTCCTGGAGCGGCGGCTCACCATCGCGGCAGAGACGTTCCGCGCCGACGCGGCGCCGCGGCCCGGCGTCGTCGCGGGCTACCCCTGGTTCGAGGTGTGGGGCCGCGACGCGCTCATCGCCCTGCCCGGCCTCTACCTCGTGCCGCGCAAGACCGAGGGGGCGATCCGCGTCCTCCGCGCGCTGATCGACGCCATGCAGGACGGCCTCGTGCCGAACCGGCTCCCCGACGCCGGCGAGCCCGCGGAGTTCCACACCGCGGACGCGACGCTCTGGCTGTTCGAGGCGGCCCGCCTGCTCGCCGACGCGATCGGCGACACGCACCCGTTCGTCTCGGGCGAGCTGCTCGGCGCGCTGCGCGACGCCTTCGAGGCCGCCCTGCGCGGGACCCGCAACGCGATCCACATCACGGCCGACGGCCTCTTCGCCGCGGGCCGCGGCGGCGAGGGCGCGATGGACGGGCTCACGTGGATGGATGCGCGCGTCGCGGGCCGCGCGGTCACGCCGCGCGCGGGCTGCCCGGTCGAGCTCACGGCGCTGTGGGCGAAGGGCTCGGAGACGCTCGCGCGCCTCGCGCGGGCCGCCGGCGACGAGCGCCTCGCGGAGCGGGCGGAGGCGGCCGCGCGCGCGGCGCGCCGGGGCTTCGCCGGCCGCTTCTGGTGCGAGGCGACAAGCTACCCCTACGACGTCATCTCGGAGCACGCGGACGGCGAGGGCGCGTTCCGCGACGCCTCGATCCGCCCCAACGCGGTGATCGCCGTGGCGGTGGATCCCGCCTGCTTCACGCCGGAGCAGGCCGCGTTGCTGCTCGAGCGGGCCCGTCTGGAGCTCTTGACCCCCGCCGGCGTGCGCTCGCTCTCGCCGGCCGACCCGGCCTACGCGCCCCGGTACCAGGGGGTCCCGGAGGCGCGCGACAACGCCTACCACCAGGGCACGGTCTGGCCATTTTTGCTCGGGTTCTACGCGCGCGCGGCCCGGCACTCCTCCGCGCTCGGCGAGCACGTCATCCCGCTGCTCCAAAGGCTGGTCATCTCCGCGGCCGCCAACGAGATCGCGATCGGCCAGGTGCCCGAGGTCGCGTCCGGGGAGCCGCCGCACCTCCCCGGCGGCTGCTTCGCTCAGGCCTTCAGCGTGGCGGAGCTCCTGCGCGCGCTCGCCTGGGATCTGCCCGGTCAGGACCCGGGCGCGCCGCGCTGAACGCCTGGCCCGCGCCGCGCGCCCTCAGCCCTCGCGCTCGAGCGTCGACGCCTCGCGGATCGCCTTGCCGCCCTGCGCGGTGAAGCGCAGCAGCTTGCCCGGATCCTCGGCCTCCATCGCGAAGGCCTCGATCTCCTCGAACAGCGCCTCGATCTTTCGCGGACCGCACGTCGGCAGGAAGCCACGGAGCACGCGCGGGTCGTAGAAGCGGAAGTACTGCTGCTTGCCCGTGCCGCTCTCGACCAGGAGGAACCGGCGGAGGTGCTTCCGCACGTCGCCGAACGCGCGGTGGCTCGTCAGGAAGACGCCCCAGCTGTCGCCCCAGCCGCTGTCGACAAGCGCGTCGAGCAGGGTGGACCCGTGCGGGAGGCGCACGAGCGTGGGGCCGACGTCCGCGAGGATCTCGCCCTGGAAGCCGGTATAGAGCGAGGCGGTCTGCTCGCCCGCGTTGCCGAGGAGCAGCCGGATGCGCGGGTCCCGGGCGGCGTCGACCACCGCGAAGAGCGGCGAGCGCTCCTGCCGGAGCCGCGCCCGCGCCGACGCGGTGAACGGCGCGCCCGTCGCGACGAGCTCGGTCCTCCGCGCCCGGCGCGAGGGCGGGGCGGGCCGGGTCGGCGCGCAGCGGCGGTTCGGCTCGCGGCGCACCACCTCGAACAGGGTCGCCCCCGCGCGGATCTCGTCGCCGTGCCGGAGCGACACCTCGCGCGCGCGCTCGCGGTTGACCTGCGTCCCGTTGCGGCTCCCCAGGTCGCGGAGCAGGTAGCTGCCGTCGATCTGCTCGACCGAGAAATGCAGGGCGGAGAGCTCACCGTCGCTCGTGATCGAGAGATCCGATTCGGGCGCGCGGCCGACGAGCAGCGGACGGTTGCCGGGGATGTGCGCGCTCTGTCCGGCCATGGGGCCCGAGACGACCTGGAGAACGAATCCTGCTTCCTGGTCTTCGCTCATGGTCGTCTCCATCGCACAAGGCGCCGATCCGGCCGGCGAGTAAGCCTAGAACACCGATCGGCGGGAAATCCACACGAAGCCGGGAACCACGTGGGAGACGATCGGGAGACTATCAATCTTTTCCTGCCTTCCAGGTGACCGGCCCCGACGCGCAGACCGCGCGGATCCCACGTCAACCTGCGTGTTGCCGCCCGAGACAGCGATGGCAGGTGATGTGGTTTCGAACGGTCCGGTCACATCGCCCGGCCAGGTCGGTCGAGCGCGGCGCTCGCGTCAGCCATGGCGGCTGCGCAGCGGATCGAGGCGGAGCCAGCGCGCCACGAACGCCCGGTCCTCGGGGGCGAGCACGCCGGTGACCCGCGCGGCCACGAGGTAGAGCCCCGCGTAGAGCGGGGCCCCGAGCGCGAGGCAGAGCGCGGGGCGCGTGTCGACCGCGCCCGTGAGCAGGAGCGCGGTGAGCGGCGCAGCGGCGACGATCGCGGTGGCCGCGACGCGCCCGTAGTGGCCCCACGGGAAGACGCCGCGCAGGCCGACGCCGGAGAAGCGCGCGATGTAAGCCACCGTCGAGCTGATCACGAGCACCTGGGTCAAGACGGCCGAGAGCGGCGCGCCGACCATGCCGATCGTGGGCAGGAGGACCAGGTTCGCCACGGCGTTGAACACCATCGACAGCACCTGGATCCGCAGGATCATCGACGTCTTCCCGAACGCCATCAGCATGATCGCGTACGCCGTCACGCGCAGCGGCAGGAGCGCGGAGTAGATGCGAAACGGGACGGCGGCGCCGGCGTAGGCGTCGCCGTAGACGGTGCGCATGAGCGGCTCGGCGAAGAGGAGGAGGAACGCCGCGACCGGGAGCATGATCAGCGTCGTCTTGCGGATGCCCGAGTGCCACAGGTCGATCGCCGCCCTCGCGCCCTCCCCCGGCGTCCGCCCGCTCTCGACGCGGGCGACGAGGTCGGGGAGCATCGTCGAGGCGACGGAGTAGGCGAGGATACTGACGAGCGGGAGCTCCTGCGCGCCGACGGCGAACTCGGCGTACAGCCCCGCGCTGAAGAAGATGCCGATGACGACCTTGTCGAGCTTCTGGTTGAAGAGGCCGGCGAAGCGCGTCACCGAGAGCGGGAGCGCGTAGGCGAGCTGCGCCTTGACGCCGCCCGGGAACGGAGCCGCGGCGACGTCCTGGAACAGCCGCGCGTAGAGCCGGTACGAGAGCCAGAGCCGGAGGGCCTGGGTCGCGCACTGGGCGGCCACGATCCAGGTGATCGAGCACCCGAGCGCGGCGGGGCCGATCGCCCCCGCGGCGTTCGACAGCGTGACGACCAGCGCGACGCCCGCGGACTTGCGGTGGTTGTTCGTCGCGATGAAGAGCGGGCCGAAGACGCTCGCCGGGTACGCGATCATGCTCATGAGGCCGATGAGCAGGAGGAGCTGCATGACGCCCTCGCGGCCGTCGAGGAAGACGCTGGGGACGAGGGCGAAGGCCGAGAAGGCGAGCGCGGAGAGAGCCCCGAGGCCGAGCAGGAGGAGCATGCTCTGCCGCACAAGCCCGCGGAGCTCGGCGCGGGTCAGCTTGGGCGCAAAATAGAGGAACGACTCCGGAAGATAGAGCTGCGCGAGATCGCGCCCCGTCATGAACAGCATCGTCGCGAACGCGAGCACGCCGTACTCGGCCTTGCCGAGCAGGCGCACCACGACGACGCCCTGCACGAGGACGATGAGGGTGTTCACGAACTGCCCTCCGACGATCATCCCGATCCGATCGGCGAGCGACGTCCCCTGCGCCTCGGCGGGCGCCGGCGCCTCCCGGGCGGCCTGCGGCGAGCGCGAGGGCGCGCCTGGCGCGACCTGGGTTGGCTGCTCGTCCCGCATGGCGGCTCGGTAGCACATCCTTGCCTGCGCGGCGGCCGCCGTGGCATGCGAGTCGCGATGCCTGATCATCTTTCGCAGGACCTGGAGGACAGCGGCTTCCAGCAGGATCTCGAGGCGATCAACCGGTACTACACCGAGCGCTTTTTGCCGGCGAACCCGTGGGCGAGCCTGCTCAATGCGTACCCGTACCTCGTCGCGCGCCAGCGGCAGCGCCGCATGCGCGAGGCGCTCGTCGCGTGCGGTGTGCGCACGCACGAGGCGCTGCGCGAGATGTCGGTGCTCGACGTGGGCTGCGGGTCGGGCTCCAATCTGGCGTGGTTGGTCGAGCTCGGCGCGAACTCCTCGCGCCTCACCGGCATCGATCTCGTCGCGCAGCGCACCGACATCGCGCGCTCGCGCTTCGCCGGCATCCGCTTCATGGCGGGCGATTTCCTGAAGGCCGATGTCGGCGGGCCGTTCGACATGGTGATGATGCTCGCCGTGCTGTCGTCGGTCACCAACGCTGAGCTCAAGCGGCGCCTCGTGGACAAGGCGCTCGCCCAGCTCAAGCCGGGCGGCGTCTTCTTCCTCTACGACGTGATCTCGCGGCGCCACGTCCCCGGCACCGCCGAGTACCAGCGCCTCACGTTCGCGGAGATCGAGGGGTACGTCGCCCCGCGCAAGGTGCGCTACTTCCGCAAGGATCTCCTGAGCCGCGGCGTCGCGGAGCGGCTCCTGCCGCGCGTGGGCGTGACCGTGACCGAGCTCGTCCAGGCGACCCGGCTGTTCAACATCGACGGGACCTTCGCCTACATGCGCGGTTGATCCCTGGCTCGATGGATGAGGCAAAATGCCCCGCCAGAACGCCCCACCGGGGTGGCGAGCGAGCGGATCCTGAGCCGGTTCGTGCTCGTGCGCGCGGCGCTCGTAGCGGTTCTGCGTGGCGGGCGCCACGTCGAGGCGGGCGCCACGTCGAGGCGGGCGCCACGGCGGGGCGGTGAGCCGGGGCGGGGCGCTTCGACAGAGGCGCCACCGCGGTGGGACCGTGTGTTATCACGCGCGCGGTCCCGATATGCCGCAGCGCCGCTTCCTCCTGATCAGCTACTTCTACCCGCCGCACGGCGGCGCGGGCGTGCAGCGCGCCCTGCATCTCAGCCGGATCGCGCCCTCCCTCGGCTGGGAGCCGGTGGTGCTCGCGTCCGGCCAGCGCGGCAGGACCGCGGTCGACCGCTCCCTCCTCTCCAAGGTCCCGCGTGGGGTCCGCGTCGAGCGCACGCGCGCCGCGGTCGGCTTCGGGACGCTCTTCGGCGCCCTGCCGGTCGACGCGTACCTCGGCTGGCTCCCCTTCGCCCTGCGGCGGCTCTCCACGATCCTCCGCGAGGAGCGGTTCGATCTCGTGTTCAGCACGTCGGCTCCCTTCACGGCCCACCTCCTCGGGGACCACGCGCGGCGCGCGCTCGGCGTCCCTTGGGTGGCCGATTTCAGGGACCCGTGGACCGACAACAATTTCCTGCCGCTCTACCGCGGCGAGGGCCCGATCGCCCGGATGCGCCAGCGCGTGGATCGGCGCATCGAGGAGCGCATCTTCGCGGGCGCCGACGCGGTGCTGGTCACGGCGGACCCGTTCCGCTCGCTGCTCGTCGAGCGGCGCGGCCTCCCTGAGCGCAAGGTGCGCCTCGTGCGGAATGGCTTCGACGCGGAGGACTTCGCCGAGCCCTATGCGCCCCGGCCGGACGGGGGCGATCGCTTCCGGCTCCTGTTCGCGGGCAACATGTACGGTGACTACAACCTCGCGTCGGTGTTCCGCGCGGCGGAGCGGCTCCTGTCGCGGCGCGCCTTGCCGGGCTTCGAACTCTCCATCGTGAGCCCCGCGGGCGCGTGGGCAGAGCGGGAGGCCACGAAGTACCCGCACCTCCGGCCGCACCTCCGGGTCGAGAAGCCGGTGCCGCACGACCAGATCGTGGCCCGCTACCGGGACGCCGACGCGCTCGTGCTGTGCGCGCTGGATCCGCTCTCGACGCCCGGCAAGCTCTACGAGTACATCGCCGCCGGCCCGCCGGTGCTCGCCTTCGTGGTGCCCGGGACCGACGCGGCGCTCGTGCTGTCGCGGACGGGGGCAGGGGAGGCGGTCCCCACGGACGACGTCGAGCTAGGGGCGCTGGCGCTCGAGCGCGTCTACGATCGCTTCCGCCGGGGGGAGCTGCCCGCCCGGCGCGAGGGCGAGATCGCGAAGCTCACACGGCAGGCGCAGGTCGCCGAGATCGTCGCGCTGTTCGAGCGCCTCGCCAGCGATCGGGGCGGGGCGCGGGCGCGCTGAGCGCAGCACGCGGGCGCGCTGAGCGCTACGCGTGCTGGCCCGAGGCCGCCGCGGCGGTGGCGATGGCGGCGCGGTAAAGCGCCTCGAACTGATCGACGCACCGCTGCCAGTCCGCATGCTCCACCGCCCACGCGCGCCCGCGCTCCGCGAGGCGCGGCCGGAGCTCGGGCTCGTCGAGCAGCCGGTCGAGCGCCGCGACGAGCGCCGCGTGCTCGGAGGCTGGGACAAGGAGCGCGCGATCGCGACTGAGCACGCCCTCGTAGGCCGGCAGGGCGCTCGCGACGATCGGCACGCCGAGCGCCGCGAGCTCGCAGAACGTGGACGGCACGCCGTCGACCTCCAGCAGCGAGACCGCAGCGTCGGCCATCACGTAGAGGCCAGGGAGCTCGCTGTACAGGCACGGCTCCGCGAACCTCACGCTGGCCTCGACGTCGAGCTCGCGCACAATCGACGTCAGCTCCCGCACGTACGGGAGCTCCTCGCGTCGGCCGTGCAGCTTGATCACGAGGACGCCCTCCCTTGCCCACCGGCTCGCGGCGAAGGCGCGGAGGATGCGATCGACGTGGTAGTGCGGCTTCGTCTGCCGCGGGCTCAGGAGGACGCGCTTGCCGGGCTCGATCCCGAGCTCGCGCCGGAAGCGCGCCGCCCCGTCGAGCGACCGTTGCCGCTCGAACGTCGCGAGGTCCACGCCCCAGAGCACGATCTCGCAAGGGACGCCGCGGGCGCGCTCGCCCATGCGCGCCCGCGCCCTCACCAGCAGCGGCACGCTGTCGGCGCTGACGGCCGAGGCGTGGGACAGCACGTGGTCGACCCTGCGGACCGTCCGCCGCGACTTGTGGATCACCTCGGGGTTGATGTCGGAGCCCCACGCCGTGGCGACGATCGGCGGGCCCCCGCGCATCCTCGACCAGAGGTCGTGCCACGGGCGCAGGAAGTTCAGGTGCACCACGTCGACGCCGAGCTCGCGCACGCGCCGTCGCGCCCAGAGGCACCGGAGCGCCTGGGGGATCAGGGAGGAGACGAGCCTCAGCTCCTCGCAGCGCTGCCCGTACTCGCGCCGTATCACGTCCGCGATCCCGGGCGCGTCGCAGAGGATGACCCGGTGGCCCCGGGCGGCGAGCGCGGCGCCGAGGCGGGCCTGCTGCGGGGCCCTCGGATCACCGTGGAGGAGCACGGTCAGACGCACGGGGCGCGTGTACAGGACGACCCCGCCCGCGTAAAGCGTCGCGCCGGTGTCACGCCACAACGCGCTGGGTGTCAGGCGCGGATCACGGCGTGCTCGCCGGCGCCCGCTGCGCGTCTTGCGCAGGCACCGCGCGCCGGTGTCCCGGAGTGGGGCGAAATTCCCCACCGGGGTGAAAAGGTTCCCTCGATTCCAGGGGGCGAGCTGACCGGAATGCTGAACAGCCCGGTGACGCCCTGGCATGGGACGTGCCGAGAACGCCGCAGCCACGTGCAAACCGCGTGGTACGAAGCTGCCATAGCCCGTGAGCGCGGCGCGCACAGCGCAGCTGCACACCGCAGGAGATGACTCCATGTCCCAACCCGTCCTCCCACCATCGGCCGCGATCGCCTGGCACAACCTGTCTGCCAGCGATGCGCTCTCCAAGAGCGAGAGCGCCGAGGCGGGCCTCGCAGACGGCGAGGCCGCCCGGCGGCTCGAGGCGGTCGGGCCGAACGTGATCCAGCGCGCCAAGGGCGACGGCGCGCTCAAGCTGCTCTTCCGTCAGATCAACGACCCGCTCATCTACGTGCTGCTCGCGTCGGCGGCCCTGGCGATGGCCATGGGCGAGGCGATCGACGGCGCGGTCGTGCTGGCGGTCGTGGTGCTCAACACCGCGATCGGCTTCGTGCAGGAGTTCCGCGCGGGCAAGGCGATCGAGGCGCTCGTCGACATGGTGCCCCAGACGGCCACGGTCGTGCGCGGCGGCCAGCGGAGCGCGATCCCGGCGGCGAACGTGGTCCCCGGCGATGTGGTGGTGATCGAGGCCGGCGACAAGGTCCCCGCCGACGCGCGGCTGCTCTCGGTGAAGAACCTCCGCGTGGACGAGTCGGCGCTCACCGGCGAGTCGGTGCCCTCCGACAAGCACGTCGCGGTGGTCCCCGAGGACGCCGGCGTCGGCGACCGCAAGAACCTCACCTTCGGCGGCACGCTCGTGACGAGCGGCACGGCCACGGCGGTGGTCATCGCCACCGGCGCCGCGACCGAGCTCGGCCGCATCTCGTCGATGCTCCACGAGGCGACCGAGATCGAGACGCCGCTCACGCGCTCGATGGCCAAGGTGGGCCGCGTGCTGACGATCGCCATCGTGGCGGTCGCGCTCATCATCGTCGGGGTCGCGCTGCTCCGGGGCTACCCGCCGGTCGACGCGATGCTCGCGGGCATCTCGCTCGCGGTCGCGGCGATCCCGGAGGGGCTGCCCGCGATCATCACCATCTCGCTCGCCATCGGCGTGCAGCGGATGGCGCGGCGCCGGGCGGTGATCCGGAAGCTGCCCGCGGTCGAGACGCTGGGCAGCACGGGCGTCATCTGCTCCGACAAGACCGGGACGCTGACCCGGAACGAGATGACGGTCCGCGCCCTGTGGACGCCTCCGACCGGAGCCGCCGGGGGCGAGGCCGAGGAGACGCTCGAGGTGACCGGCGTCGGTTACGCGCCCGTCGGCGAGCTCCACCGCGGCGGCGCGCCGGCCGGCGAGGTGCCCGAGGCGGTGCGCGCGCTGCTCCGGGCGGGGATGCTCTGCAACGACGCGCGCATGAAGCGCGAGGGCGACGCCGGGGGCATCGAGGGCGACCCGACCGAGGGGGCGCTCGTCGTCGCGGCGCAGAAGCTCGGCGTCGACGCCGACGGGACGCGGCGGGAGTACCCCCGCATCGACGCCGTCCCGTTCTCTTCCGAGCTGCAGCTCATGGCGACGCTCAACGAGGCGCCCGGCGGAGGCCGGGTGATCTTCATGAAGGGGGCGCCCGAGGCGGTGCTCGGCCGCGTCGCGATCGGCGAGGCGGAGCGCGCGCACGTCATGGCGCAGGTCGAGCGGATGGCGGCGCAGGGCATGCGGGTGCTCGCCGTCGCGTCGCGGCCCGCGGACGGCGGCGCGGCGTCGCTCGACGAGGCGCACCTCGCGGAGGGGTTCGCGCTCCTCGGCCTCGAGGGGATGATCGACCCGCCGCGGCCGGAGGCGATCGACGCGATCAAGGCGTGCCACGAGGCCGGGATCACCGTGAAGATGATCACGGGCGATCACGTGGCGACCGCGAGGGCGATCGGCGAGCAGCTCGGGATCGTGGGCGAAGGCGGGCGGGCGATCAACGGCACCGAGCTCGCGCGGTTCTCGGACGACGAGCTGCGCGCGGCGGTGGCGTCGACGAACGTGTTCGCGCGCGTGGCGCCGGAGCACAAGCTCCGCCTGGTGAGGGCGCTGCAGGCCCAGGGGAAGGTCGTCGCCATGACGGGCGACGGCGTGAACGACGCGCCGGCGCTGAAGCAGGCGAACATCGGCGTGGCGATGGGGATCACGGGGACGGCGGTCTCGAAGGAGTCCGCCGACGTCGTGCTGACGGACGACAACTTCGCGAGCATCCAGGCGGCGGTCGAGGAGGGGCGCCGCGTCTACGACAACCTGGTCAAGGCGCTCGCGTTCGTGCTGCCGACGAACCTGGGCGAGGCGCTGATCCTGCTCGTGGCGGTGATGACCTTCCCGGTCATCGGCGGCGCGCCGCTCATGCCGATCACGGCCGTCCAGATCCTGTGGGTCAACCTGGTGGCCACGGTGGCGCTCTCCCTGCCGCTCGCGTTCGAGGCGATGGAGAAGGACGTCATGAGCCGTCCGCCGCGGGATCCCAGCGAGCCGATCCTGAGCCGGTTCGTCCTCGTGCGCACGGCGATCGTCGCGGTGCTCATGACGGTGGGCGCGATCGGGCTCTTCTTCTACGAATACTTCACGGAGGTGCGCGACGGCGTCGTCTCGGAGGTCGCTTACCGCGAGGCCCAGACCGCGGCCGTCACGACGGTCGTGCTGTTCCAGATCTTCTACGTGATCAACTGCCGGTCGCTGCGCGACTCGCTCCTGAAGATCGGGCTCTTCTCGAACCCGTGGATCTACGTCGGGATCGGCGCGCTCCTCGCGCTGCAGCTCTGCTTCGTCTACGCGCCGTTCATGCACACGCTGTTCGGCTCGGCGCCGCTCCCGCTCGACACGTGGGTCAGGTCGACGCTGGTGGCGATGACGATCCTGCCGGTGATGAGCGCCGAGCGGTGGTGGCGCCTCCGCCGGGCGCGGCGCGCGGCGGAGCGCGAGCGCGAGCGCCGGACCCCGACGTCCGACGTGCGCGGCGTGGCGGCCGCGGTGGCGAACCGCGGCGCCTAGCGGCGGGCGGGAGCGGCGGGAGCGCCGGCTGCACGAGGTGCGGCCGGCGCCGCTGCGCCGCGCGCGCTGCGCGGCGAAGATCCTCGCGCCATCGTGGCTGCGCGCGGGGAGGACCTGGGCGCCGCCCGCTCAGTCGACGGGGAACGCGGTCCAGCCCTCGAAGTCCGGACAGGTCTCGCCGCAGGCGCCGACGAAGCTCGCGGTGGCATCGAAGAACGGGTCGCCCTCCGGGGGCCGCGCGGCGCCCTGCAGCCCCGGCGATCCCGGCTCGAGCGACAGGTCGAGATCGAGCCACCAGCGCGACCGGATGCCGAGGGCGGACGAGCGCTCCTGCCGGTTCCACCGCGCGGGATCCACGGACATGATCCACGCCTCCTCATCGTAATCGCCGGCGCCGGGATCTGGGTTCAGGTCGTCGAAATTGGCCTCGTTGGCGAGGATGGAATGGGTCATGTCGAGCGCGCGCGGCGCGATGTTCGCGGCGGTCGCCCGATCGCGGACCTGGACGCCCGCCTTCTCGAAATCGGCCACGAGCACGTTGTGCAGCTGTCCGCGCGTCCCTCCGCCGAGCTCGATGCCGGCGCCGTCGGAGCCGGCGTCGAGGTTGCCGAGGAGGGTGACGTTGTACAGCGTGGGGCTCGACACGAGCTCCGGGTCGTCGCCCGGATCGTCCCCCTCGATCCCGCTCCCGTGAAAGTCGAAGCTCGTCCTGAGCCCGGCGAGGAACTGTCCTTTGCCGCGCCAACCGTATTCCCAGTCAAAGCTGTCGTCGTCGCCGCCGACCACGAGGATGTGCTTCATCTCCACGGTGCCGCCGACCACGTACACACCGTCGTCCGTGACGTGAATCACCTCGATGTGATGGATCGACGTGCGGCGTCCGACCCCGATGAGCTCGAGCCCGGCCATGTCCTCGCCCTCGCGGACGTCCTCGCCGGCGAACTCGATCCGCAGGAAGCTCAGCTGGCCGCTGTCGTCGTCGTCGTCCTCTCCTCCGCAGAGCAGACCGAGGGAGCGGGGCGACGAGCCGACCATCTTCGTGCCGTCCGGCGCGTTGATGCGGGCCTTGCCGCAGAGCACGAGGCCGCCCCAGTCGCCGGGGCGCCGCGGCGAGCGCGCGCTCGTGAGCACGATCGGCGCCTCGCGGGTGCCGTTCGCCAGGATCCGCGCGCCGGGCTTGATGGCGAGGAGGCTGCCCTCGTCGGCCAGGACGGTCGTTCCCGGCTCGATGGTGAGGGTCGCGCCGGCCTCCACCACGACGGGCGCGCGCAGCCGGGGAGGGCGGCTGGACGTCCAGGTGGTGTCCGACGTGATGCGGCCCGCGACGTCGAGCACGCCCTGGCCGCCGCTGCCGCCCTGGCCGCCGCTGCCGCCCTGGCCGCCGCTGCCGTCCTGGCCGCCGCTGCCGCCCTGGCCCCCGCTGCCGTCCTGGCCGCCGCTGCCGCCCTGGCCCCCGCTGCCGCTGGAGGGCCTTGGTTCTCCGGGCCTGATGCCGAAGACCACGTCGCATCCCGCTGCGCCGAGGAGCGCCGCGGCCATCACGAGCAGGCGCGCAGGGCCGGCCGTGCGCATCAGAATCGTCCTCCGAGCGAGAAGCCGAGCGGCCCCAGGCCGACCTGGATCGCCGGGCGCGTGCCGGCGCCCGCGTCGGGCGACGGGGCGGTGAACCAGAGGACCCCGCCCGCCGCCAGCCCGGCCGCGCCCACGAGGAAGACGACGGTGCCGGCGCGCGCCAGATCCATGGCGTCGTCGCGGATCTTGATCCCGTCGTCGTCGCAGAGGTCGCCGTCGCAGTGCGCTCCCGCGTCCTGGAAGCGCGCCCGTGCCCCGAACCCCAGGCCGACCGACGCCCCGATGCCGACCACGCCGGCGCCGGCCGCGACGAGCGCGGCGAGCCGCTGCGCGGGCATGCCGGCCGCGTCCGGAGGCGCGGGGCGCGCAGGCGGCGCTGTCTGCGCGGCCGGGGCATCCCGGGGAGCGGCCGCGGGCGGCGCGCCCTGCGGCGGCGGGGCCGCGTCGAGGGGCGGCACGGTGAGGGTCACGGTGCCGCCGGCCGGGTCGATCGCCGCCGTCGTCGACCACGGGAGCCTGCCCGGCGCGCTCGCCTCGACCGTGTAGGCGCCCGGATCGACCGGCATCGGCGTCCCCCAGAGCACCTGGGCGAGCTCCTGGCCGTTGCGCCGCACGGACAACCCCGGTGCGGCGCTGTCCGCGGGGACCTCGACGAGCAGCCGTGTCAGCCGCGCCTCGAGCGCGGCGGCGCCCTCGCGGGCCTTCTGCTCGCGGTCGGCCTGACCGTGGCGGCGGGCCGCGTCGGCCGCCTCGCGGTAGGTGGCCCATGCGCTCGCGGTCTTGCCCAGCCGCTCGTAGCAGGCGGCGAGGTACAGGAGCGTGCCCACGCCGGCGTCGAGCCGCTGGCTCTCCGCGAGCCGCGGGCACGCCTGCTCGTAGTTGCCCTGCCTCATCAGCGCGATCGCCTGCTCGAAGAGGACCTCCGCCGCCGCGGCATCGCCGCCCGCCTGCGCGTGCGTCGGCCGAGGGATGGCCGCAAGCGCCCCCGCGATCGCGGCGGCGCCCAGCCTCGCCGCGCGGCGCCGGCTCATTTGCGCCCACCGTAGTTGGGGACGCCGTCGCCCGCCGGCGCGCCGGTTGCCGAAGGGGAAGCGGAGGCGGAGGCGGAGGCGGAGGCGGAGGCGGAGGCGGAAGCGGCGGGTCGCGGCGCCGCGGCGCGCGCATCGCGAGGGGAGGCTCCAGCGCGGGTGGGGGCGCTGCGGGGCGGCGATGCGGTCGCAGCGACCGGTGCAGCCGTGAGGTCGGCCGGCTCGGGGGCGGTCGAACCCGCGAGCGCGGCGGCCGACGATCCCGTTGCAGGGGCGTGCGGCGGCGGGAGCGGGTCGAGCGCGGGCTGCGCCCGGACCGCCTCGGGCGCAGCCGGCGGCGGGAGCGGCTCAGGCGAAGCCTGCGCCGGAGGCGGCGGCGGCGCGGCGACGGCCGTGTCCTCGGTCTCGGCGGCCGGCTCCTGGCGCGTCCAGAGCAGCGCCGCCACGCCCAGCCCCGCGATCACCGAGGCGGCACCGGCCCACTGGGGCCAGCGCGGATGCGCTCGCCCTTCCGGCGGCCGCCGGCTGTCCGACCACGGCGCGGCCGTCTGCGTCATGGTCGGCGCGGACGCGATCGTGGAACCGGGGTCGGCCGCCGGATCGCTGGCGCCGCGCAACGCGACGGACGGCCCCGGGTCCGCCGTTCGCGCGCCCGCCGCGGTGAAGAGCCGCTGGGTGGAGTCGGCGGGCGGGGTGCCCGCGGCGCAGACGAGCGGGAGGGCCGGCAGGGTGGAGGCCGCCGGCAAGGTGGGAGCGGCCGGCTGAGTCGCCGAGGCCACGAGCGGCGTGCCCGCGGCGGCGCCAAGGCCGACCGCCGGCGCCTGCCCGTGCGGCAGGGCCGGGCGCGCCCCGCGCTCGCTCGCGGCGAGCGTCGCCTCGGCGCGCTCGACGAGCGGCCGGCACCGCGCCGGAGCGAACGGCGCGAGCGCGGCCGCGAGCTGCGCGACGTCCTGCCATCGATCCCTGGGGCTTCGCTCCAGGCACCTCATCACCGCTCGACTCAGCGCCTCGGGCACCTCCGCGCGCAGAGACGACAGCGACGCGGGGCGCTCCTGCATCACGCAGAGGATCAGCTCCCCGAACGTCTCGGCCTCGAACGGCAGCTTGCCGGAGAGCGCCTGGTACAGCGCGACGCCGAGCGACCAGAGATCGCTGCGCGTGTCCACGGCGCGGGACGAGCGCATCTGCTCGGGCGACATGTAGAGCGGCGAGCCCACCAGGGCGTCCTGGCTCGTCAGGCTGTCTGCGCTCATCGCTTCCGCCGGCCCGATGTGCTTGGCGATGCCGAAGTCGAGCACCTTGACGAGGGGGCTGCCGTCGGCGCGCCGCACGACGAAGAGATTCCCCGGCTTGATGTCCCGGTGCACGATCCCGCGCGCGTGCGCCTCGGCCAGCGCCTCGCAGATCTGCACGCCGATCTCGCACGCCTCCTCGACCGGCAGGCGCCCCTCCGAGCGGAGCCGGTCCGAGAGATCGGCGCCCTCCAGGAGATCCATCACGAGATAGGGCAGGCCCCCGTCGAGCGTGTCGACGTCGAGCACGCGGGCCACGTGCTCGCTCCGCAGGCTGCTCGCCGCGCGCGCCTCTCGCAGGAAGCGCTCCACGCTCGCGGCGCGCTTCGCCGCGTCGGGGAGCACGACCTTGATCGCGACACGCTGGTTGAGGACGAGGTGATGCGCCTCGAGCACGGCGCCCATGCCGCCCGCGCCGATCACCCGGACAACACGGTACTTTCCCTTGAGGATGTCGCCTGTCTGAAGCGGAAGATCATCTGGCATGCTCATGGCGCTGCCTGGTCGGCGACGGGCTCGGCACGGGCAGGCTATCGGCGCGGTGGCGAGGGCGCAAGGCACGCGAGACGCGCGAGACGCGCAAGACACGCGAGACACGCGAGACGCGCGAGACGCGCGAGACGCGCGAGACGCGCGAGACGCGCGAGACGCGCGAGACGCGCGAGACGCGCGAGACGCGCGAGACGCGCGAGACGCGCGAGACGCGCGAGACGCGCAAGACGCGCGAGACACGCGAAGACACCCCGGCGCGCCCCCGGCGCCCTCAAAACGCTGGTGCCGCGCCGCATACCGCGGCATGCTCCTCGGTCGAGATGATCTACCTCGTCGCCGCGACGCGCCCGAATTTCATGAAGCTCGCACCCATCTGCCGCGCCCTCAAGGCGCGCGGCTTACCGATGCGGCTGCTCCACACAGGCCAGCACTTCGACACGACGATGAGCGACGTGTTCTTCCGGGACCTCGGCCTGCCGACGCCGGATCACACGCTCAAGGCGGGCGGCGGCTCCCACGCCCAGCAGACGGCCGCGGTCCTCGTCGGCGCCGAGGCCGACCTGATGGATCACCGTCCCAAGGTGGTTGTCGTGGTCGGCGACGTCACGAGCACCCTGGCCGCCGCGCTCGCGGCGTCGAAGCTCGGCATCCCCGTCGTCCACGTGGAGTCCGGCCTTCGCTCGCGCGACTGGACCATGCCCGAGGAGATCAACCGCGTCCTCACCGACCAGCTCTCCGATCTCCTGCTCACGCCCTCTCACGATGCCCGCCCCAACCTGCTCGCCGAGGGCATCGCCCCGGAGCGGATCCGGTTCGTCGGCAACGTGATGATCGACTCGGTCCACTACGCCCTCAAGCGGCAGACCGACGCGCTCTCGCGCTTCGGCCTCGAGCCCAAGAGGTACGCGATCGCGACGCTCCACCGCCCCGCCAACGTCGACAGCGCCGAGCGGCTCGCCGAGACGCTCGACGCGCTCGCCGCGATCGCGCGGCGCCTGCCGACCGTGTTCCCCGTCCACCCGCGCACGGTCGCGCGCGCCGAGTCGTTCGGGCTGTCGTCGCGCCTCCGGGAGACCCAGGGGCTCCGGATCATGGAGCCGCTCGGGTACGACGATTTCGTGACCGTGATGGGCAATGCCCTGCTCGTCGCCACCGACTCCGGCGGCATCCAGGAAGAGACGACCGCGCTCGGGATCCCGTGCCTCACGATGCGTCAAGGCACCGAGCGGCCGATCACCGTGACGCAGGGCACAAACACCGTCGTCGGGCTCGACGCTGCCCTCATCGCGCGCGAGGTCGACGCCATCCTCGACGGCCGCGGCAAGCGAGGCACCGTGCCCGAAGGGTGGGACGGCAAGACCGGCGAGCGCATCGCCGACGCGCTGGAGGCCTTCCTCGCGGGGGACCCGCCCCCCAAGACCGCCGGCCCGCGCGCCTGAGCCGACCTCCCGTCTGAGCCACGTCCCCATCCGCCGCGCTCGCGGCCGCTCCGAACAGCTCGCAGCCACGTCCCCATCCGCCGCGCTCGCGGCCGCTCCGAACAGCTCGCCCGCTTCCGGACGCAGGGCGCGCCACGCGCGCTCATCGCTGAGCCGCGGTGCCGCTCACGTGGCCAACGTGGCCAACGTCGGGTGCGCGGCGCCTGCGAGACCGCGCACCCCACAACACCCGACCCAACAGCGCTTGCTGCGGCCTATCGCCCAGGATTCCGGCTGTTCAGCGAACCATCGTCCGGTTATAGGTGTATCGTGGCAAGGGACCTCCGCGCTGGAGTCGATAGGGCACCTCGGGGGCGGGGTCGACGAGGTTTCTCCCTCGTCGAGGTGATGCTCGCGGGCGGGCTCGTGGCGCTCCTGGCCGCGCTGGCGACGCAGGGGGTGTCCAAGTATCTGGTGCTCGCCAAGTCGGCCGAGGCCAAGCAGACGATCGGCGGCATCGCCAGGGCCGTCGTCGCCTCGGCGGATCGCCTCCAGGCGCGCTCGGATGGCGCGGCGGCCCAGCCGCTGTGCAGCGATGCTGTCACGGTGCCCAACGCGTTCTATCGTGTCCAGGGGATCAAGTATCAGCCCGATCCCAGCCCGGGCGTGGATTACAACACAGGGAGCCCGACGGTGGGCTGGAAGTGCCTTGGGTTCGAGATCAGTCAACCTCAGTCGTACCAGTATCGATATCGACTCGGCGGCTCTCCCATGCCTGTGTCGGCCTCTCCGTGGCCGGCGGACGTGCCGCCGGAGCGCCGGTGGGCCGCCTACGCGCGAGGCGATCTCGACGCCGACGGCATCCATGCGTGGTTCGCGCTGGACGGCTACATGAAGGACGGGCAGGTGGTGTTCGCGAGCGCGATCGGCACCATCGACCCGGACGAGTAGGCGGCGCTGCTGTGGATACCGCGGCGCTGCACAGGCTGTTCGGCTCCCTCTCGGCGCGCCGCGGCGGTGAGGACGCCGCGATCGAGCTCCCGGGCGCGGACCTCGCGGCGGCGCACCTGCTCGGCGCCGATCTCCAGGGCGCGAACCTCGCGGGCTCGCGCCTCGACGGGGCCAAGCTCGCCGGCGCGAACCTCGCGGGGGCGCGGCTCGACGCCGCGTCGCTCGTCAACGCCGACCTCACCGGCGCCGACCTGCGCTGGGCCGATCTCTCGGGGGCGCTGGTCGGCGGGGCGCTGCTCACGGCCGCGGATCTGCGCGGGGCCAAGCTCCCGCGCTCGTTCTCGTCGGCGAGCTCGCTTGCGGGCGCGCGCGTCGATTCCGCGGCGTGCGTGCGCTCCGGCCTCGACGAGGAGGCCGTCCTGGCGCTCGCGAGCGCGGGCGCGTCGTTCGACGACATCGCGTCGTTCGCCTCGCCGCTCCGCGAGGCGCTCGCGAGCGCGGACGCCGGCCCCGCGAGCGCGGAGCGGGGCCGCTCCACCGCGCCGGGGAAAGCGCCGGACTCGCGGCGGCTGGAGGCGGCGCCGTCATCGCAACGGATGTCCGCGGCGCCGTCGTCGCAACGGATGTCCGCGGCGCCGTCGTCGCAACGGATGTCCGCGGCGCCGTCGTCGCAACGGTTGTCCGCGGCGCCGTCGTCGCAACGGATGTCCGCGGCGCCGTCGTCGCAACGGATGTCCGCGGCGCCGTCGTCGCAACGGTTGTCCGCGGCGCCGTCGTCGCAACGGTTGTCCGCGCCTCCCGATTCGCAGCGGCTGGCCGCGGCGCCTGACGCCGCTCGCCCCGGCGCGGCCGCCGGGACCGCGCGCCGCGCCGGCGAGACGGCCGAGCCGTCGCCGGTCCGCCGCGCCGCCGTGGCCGCGGGCCCACGCCCGGCGCCGGACGCGCCCCTGCTCGTGCGCTCGCTCGAGCTCCGCCTCGCGCTCGCCGGCGGTGCGCTGCTCCTCGTCCTGGCGACCGCCGTCGCCCTGGCGAAGGTCCCGTCGCCCGGGCTCCTCTGGGCGGCGCACGCCGGCGGCGCGCTGGGCGCGGCGCTCCTGACCTTCGCGCTGCCGCCCTTCGGCACCGAGCGCGGCGCCGCGCGCTCCCTCGGCGCCCGCCTCGTGCTGGCCGTGCTCGCCGCGACGCTCGTCCACGGCCTGGAGCCGTCGCGCCTCGCCGTCTTCCGGCTGCGCGCCACGCTCTCCTCGGCAGACGCCGCGCACCGGTCTGCCGCCGTGCGCCTGCTCGCGCGGAGCGGCCACCGCAGCTTCGACGGGCGGGATCTGTCAGGGCTCGACCTCTCCCGCGCCGATCTCACCCAGGCGAGCTTCCGGAACGCGCGCCTCGTCGGGGCGGACCTCTCGGGCGCTGCCCTGATGGAGTCGACCTTCGAGGGCGCCGATCTGAGCGCCGCGAACCTCCGGGGCGCCGACCTCTCCGGGACGGACGCCGAGCAAGCGCGCGGCTGGGAGCTCGCCGAGTGCGATCCGGCGACGGAGCTGCCCGGGGAGGGCACGTGCCTGCTCGGCCATCCGGCCCGCGCGCCCGAGCCGGCGGGGGACGCCACCGCCCGCTCCACGCACGAGGGCGCGCCGCCGGCAGGGGCGCTGTAGCGAGCGGCGCGTCGGCGACCACGGCGCGGAAAGGGCGCGTACACCGGAAACGGTCTGCGAGAGGCAGCCGGCAGCCCTCGCGGAACCGGAAACGGTCTGCGGGAGGCAGCCGGCAGCCCTCGCGGAACCGGAAACGGTCTGCGGGAGGCAGCCGGCAGCCCTCGCGGAACCGGAAACGGTCTGCGAGAGGCAGCCGGCAGCCCTCGCGGAACCGGAAACGGTCTGCGGGAGGCAGCCGGCAGCCCTCGCGGAACCGGAGACGGTCTGCGGGAGGCAGCCGGCAGCCCTTGTGGAACCGGAAACGGTCTGCGGGAGGCAGCCGGCAGCCCTGGTGGAACCGGAAACGGTCTGCGGGAGGCAGCCGGCAGCCCTCGCGGAACCGGAAACGGTCTGCGGGAGGCAGCCGGCAGCCCTCACGGAACCGGAAACGGCGACGTCGGCGCTGCGTTGAAGTCGCCGAGCAGGATCCCTGTCGGCGCGCTGGCCCTTCCGCGCCGCCGGCCGTCAGCCCGGACGTCGCGCTGCCGCGCGGGCGGCGCGGGCCGCCGCCGCGTCGTCGACCGCGAGCGCGTCCTCGGCCACGGCGGCGAGCTCGGCGAACGAGGCCCCGGCGAGCGCGTCCTCCACCGCGTCGAACGCGGAGGCGCACATGCTGAGCCGGGTGATCCCGAGGCCGACAAGGAGCGGTGCGGCGCCGGGATCGCCGGCGGCCTCGCCGCACACCGAGACGGGACGCCCCGAGGCGTGCCCCGCCTCCACCACCGCGCGCACGAGCCGCAGCACCGCCGGGTGCGCCGGATCCGCGAGCGCATGCAGCCGCGGATGACCGCGCTCGGCCGCCAGCGTGTGCTGCGTCAGATCGTTGGTCCCGATGCTGAAGAAGTCGGCCTGCCGCGCGAGGCGCTCGGCCATCAGCGCCGCCGACGGAACCTCGACCATGATGCCCGTGGCCACGGGCCAGAGGTGCGGCCTGCCCGCGGCCGAGAGCGCCTCGTGCGTGCGCCCCAGCGCGGCGCGCACCGCGGCCACCTCCGCGGCGGTCGAGACCATCGGGACCAGGACGCGGACGTCGTGGCCGCGCCCGGCGACGAGGATCGCGCGGAGCTGCGCCTCGAGCAGCGCCGGCCGCGCGAGGGAGAGGCGGACGCCGCGGACGCCCAGGCTGGGGTTCGTCTCGGCGTCGAGCCCGAGGTAAGGCAGCGCCTTGTCGCCGCCCGCGTCGAGCGTGCGGACCACGATCGGCGCGCCGGCGAACACCGCGAAGATCTCCGCGAGCAGGTCCGCCTGCTCGTCCTCGTCGGGCTCGTCCACGCGCCCCAGGAACGGCATCTCGGTGCGCAGCAGCCCGATGCCGAGGGCCCCGGCCTCGCGCGCGGCGCGCGCGTCCGAGGGCCCGGCCACGTTCGCCCACAGCTCGACCTCCCGACCGCAGGCGAGGCGCACGCGGCCGTCGCGGGCGCCCGGAGGCCGCCGCGACGCGCGGAGGGCCGCCTGCCGCCGCTCGATCTCGACCGTTGTCTCGGGATCGGGGTCGAGCCACACCTCGCCGGTCGTGCCGTCCAGGCCGGCGCGCGCGCCGCCGGCCTCGGGCACCAGCGCCGCCGCCCCCGCGACCGCGGGGATGCCGGCGCCGCGCAGCAGGATGGCGGCGTGCGACGTGGGACCGCCGCGCCGGTCGATGACCCCGAGCACGCGCGCCGGGTCGAGCCGCGCGGCCTCCGACGGCGTGAGGTCGTCGGCCACGACGACGGCCGGCGGCCCGTCGGGCACCGTGGCCGCGGCGCCGCCGAGCAGGGCGCGCACCACCGCGTCGCCCACGTCGTGCACGTCCGCCTCGCGCGCCCGCAGGTAGGGGTCGTCGAGCTGCCGGTAGATCGCGGCCGCGGCCTCGATGGCCAGGCGGAAGGCCCAGGCGGCGTTGCGGCGCTCCCGCTCGATGCGCGAGAGGGCCGCGCCCACGAGGGCCGGGTCGCAGAGCAGCGCCTGGTGCGCATCGAGGATGTCGCTGCCGCGGAGCGCGCTGCCGAGGTCCTGCGCGGCGATCTCGAGCGCCCGCCGCAGCCGCTCGGCCTCGGCCGCGGTGTCGTCGACCGTGGTCTCGGGGACCTCCGGGGTCGATCGCACGAGCCGCACGAGGGGCCCGAGCGCGACGCCCGGCGCGACGGGGATGGCGAGGCCGGAGCCCGCGGACGCCGCCGCCGCGCCCGCCGGCGCCTCGCGCCGCACGAGCGCCGCGAGCGCCTCGACCGCCTCGGCCGCCTGCCGCCCGGTCGCGCGTATGCGCAGCACGTCGCCGCGGCGCACCCCGAGCGAGGCGAGCGCGATCAGGCTCGAGGTCGCCACCGGGCCGCGGCCGGCGGTCACGTTCTCCAGGGTGATCGCCGCGTCGAGCGTCGCCGCGCGCGCGATGAGCTGCGCGGCCGGGCGGGCGTGCAGGCCGCTCGGATCGGCGATCGCGAGGTCGGCCGTCACGGCCGGAGCGACGGCGGCGGTCGCGGCCGCAGCTGCCGCCGTCGCGGCCGCGGCGCCCTCGGCCTCGCCGAGCTGCGCGGCCTTCGGCTCGAGCGCCTGCCGCGCGTCGGCGGCGACCTGTTCGAGCGTGCCGCCCGCCGCCGCCCGCACGGCGGCGGCGACCGCGCCTTCCACGATCGGCCCGCCGGTGAGGCGCGTGCGCGCGCCGAGCTCCGGGTCGACGAGCTCGAGCGCCGTCTCGGCGCTCAGGATCGCGCTGCCGAGGTCCATCAGCACGACGGCGCCGGCCGGCCCGCAGACGCGCTCGATCGCCGCGGCGATGGCGGTCGCGTCGGTGCCGAGCTCGGCGCCGCCGTCGCCCGCGCCCGCCGCGCACGCGATGGAGACCGACTCGCCGGTCATCTGGCGCGCCAGCGTCTCGGTGGCCTCGGCGAGCGCGCGGCTGTGCGAGACCAGGACGAGCCCGACGCGGCCCGCCGCCCCGCTCATGCGCCTGCCGTCGCGGCCAGGCTCCGCAGCAAGAGCCAGCACGACGTGGCGCCGGGGTCCTGGTGCCCAGCGCTCCGCTCGCCGAGGTAGCTCGCCCGGCCCTTGCGGGCGACGAGCGGCACGGTCGCCTCGGCCCCGGCCCGGGCCGCCTCGGCGGCGCGGCCGAGCGCGTCCCCGAGCGGCCCGCCCGCCGCGCCCGGCGCGCTCAGCGCGGCCTTGAGCGCGTCGACCGCAGGGACGAGCGCGTCGACCATCGTCTTGTCGCCGGGCGACGCCTTGCCCCGGCGCTTCACGCCGTCGAGGCCCGCCTCGAGGCAGCCCGCCAGGGCCGCGAGGTCGAGCGCCGCGGCGCCGGCCGCCCTCTGGCCCGCGTCGCGGAACAGCGTGCCGTAGAGCGGCCCGCTCGCCCCGCCGACGGTCGACAGCAAGGTCATCCCGACATCCCTGAGGAGCGCGCCGACGTCGCCGCGATCGAGGCCGCCGAGCCGGGCGCGCACCGCCGCGAAGCCGCGCGCCATGTTGATCCCGTGGTCGCTGTCGCCGATCGCCGCGTCGAGCTCGGTCAGGAACATCTTCTCGCGCTCCAGGACCTCGGCCGCGCGCTCGATCCACGCCGCGATGTGCTCGCCGCTCAGGGTCTGCATGGCTCAGGCCCCCCAGCGGAGCGCCGGCGTGTGCACCGGCGCGTCCCACCAGCGGATCATCTCCTCATCGAGCCGGAGGACGGTCGCCGACACGCCGGCCATCTCCAGCGACGTGATGTACGACCCGACGAGGCTGCGCGCGACCGTGAGGCCGCGCTCGCGCGCGATCGCGTGGGCCTTGCGGTAAACGACGTAGAGCTCGATGAGCGGCGTCCCGCCCATGCCGTTGACGAACAGGAGCACGTCGTCGCCCGGCTTGAACGGCAGGTCGTCGAGGATCGGCTGCATCAGGATCTCGGCCACGCGGTCCGCCGGCTCCAGCGGGGCCCGCCGCCGGCCGGGCTCGCCGTGGATGCCGATGCCGACCTCCATCTCACGCGGGCCGAGCTCGAACGAGGGCTTGCCGGCGTGCGGCACCGTGCACGCGGAGAGCGCGACCCCCATGCTGCGGCCGTTCGCGTTCACCCGCCGGCACAGCGCCGCCACCTCGCCGAGCGGGCGGCCCGCCTCGGCGGCGCCGCCGCAGATCTTCTCGGCGAGGACGGTGGTCCCGACGCCGCGCCGTCCGGCCGTGTAGAGGCTGTCCTCGACCGCCACGTCGTCGTTCACGATCACGCCCTCGACCGGGAGCCCGGCCTCGCGCGCGAGCTCGGCGGCCATCTCGAAATTCATGACGTCGCCGGTGTAGTTCTTGATGATGTGGAGCACGCCGGCGCCGGCGTCGACGGCCCGCGTCGCCTCGAAGATCGGGTCGGGCGTCGGGCTCGTGAACACGGGGCCCGGGCAGGCGGCGTCGAGCATGCCGCGCCCGACGAACCCGGCGTGCAGCGGCTCGTGACCGCTGCCCCCGCCCGAGAGGAGGGCGACCTTGCCCTTGCCCTTCGCCTCCGCGCGCGTGACGAAGAGCGGCGCGGCGTTCACCCGGAGGAGCTCGGGGTGGGCCAGCGCCATGCCCTCGAGCGCCTCGCCGACCAGATCGTCCGGCGCATTGATGAGCTTCTTCATCCTGCCTCCGCTCCGTCTACATCCGCTTCCCGTCCGCTTCGTCTTCCGGGCGCAGGATATCCCCAGGCCCTCGCCCGCCGCGAGAGGAGATCTTTCCGCGGCGCTGTCCTACGCTGCGGGCGCCATGGACCGACTCGCCCCCACGCTCCGCCCACCTGGCCGGCCGGCGGGCTTCCAGCGCTGGAGAGATCTGCTCTTCCTCCACTGGGAGACGCCGGTCGACGCGCTCCGGGCCGTCGTGCCGCCGGCGCTCGAGCTCGACACGTTCGAGGGCAGGGCCTACGTCGGCGTCGTCGCCTTCACCATGCGCGACGTCACCCCCTGGTGGTCGCCGAGCGTGCCGGGGATCTCGAACTTCCACGAGCTCAACGTGCGCACCTACGTGCACCGGGAGGGGCGCGACCCGGGCGTGTGGTTCTTCAGCCTGGACGCGGCCAGGGCCCTCGCGGTCCTCGTGGCCCGCGCCGGCTGGCACCTGCCCTATCACCGCGCCTCGATGGCGCTCGAATCGAGGGACGGCGAGGTCCATTACCGCAGCGAGCGGCGCTGGCCCGGCCCGGTGCCCGCGCGCTTCGAGGCGCGCTATCGCGTCGGCGCGGCGATCGACGGGGGCGCGGCGGCGCCGGGGACGCTCGAGCACTTCCTTGTCGAGCGTTACCTGCTGTTCGCCGCGGGCCGGGGCGCGCTCAAGATCGGGCAGGTGCATCACGCGCCCTATCCGCTCCGCCGGGCCGAGGTGAGCCACGTCGAGGAGAGCGTCGTGGCCGCGGCCGGCTTGCCCGCCCCCCAGGGGGCCCCGCACGTGCTCTACAGCCCGGGCGTGGACGTCGACGTGTATGCGCTGAAGCCCGTCGCGCCGCCGGCGTGACGCGGTCGCCGCGCGCGGCGGCGCGGCGCGGGGCCCGCGCGCCCGCGCGTCAGCGGCTCTCCAGCCAGTGGATGACCTGGGACTCGAGGCCCGGCGCGGCCCCGAACCCGAGGCTCAGCGTCTGCGGGAAGCCCACGTGCCCGCCGAACCGGAGCCACTGGACGTCGAGCAGCGGCGAGCGCGGGGAGGCCTCGATCGCCGGTCGCACCGTGTCGAGCGGCACCATCGGGTCGGCCTCCGTCGCGACGATCAGCGACGGAACGGCGAGGTCGCGGAGGCGCGGGGCGACGCTCTCGATCGCATAATACGCCTCCGGGCTCCGGTAACCGAACCGCGGCGCCATGATGCGCCGATCCCATTCGCGGATCGTGCGGATCGCGAGCGCCTCCCCGACGGGCAGGGGCACGGCGCGGCGGGACGCGACGGCGCCGTACATCTCCTTCAGCGCCGACAGCACATGCCAGCGGTACATCCAGCGCTCCGGCCGGTCGATCGCCGCGACGGCCTGCTCGAGATCGAGCGGCGGACAGATGGCGGCCACGGCGCGCACGCGCGCGTCGAGCGCGCCGGACGCGGCATACCGGAGCGCGATGTGCCCGCCGAGCGAGTAGCCGAGGATGAGCACGCGCTCGTACCGATCGAGCTCGGGCGACGCGACGGCGGCGTGCAGATCCGAGAACAGGCCGGCGTGGTAGAGATCGGCCCCGTCGCCCCCTGCGCCGCGCAGGTTGATGCGCAGGCACGCGAGGCCGGCGCGCTCGGCCTGCGCAGCGGCCTCGACCACGTAATGGCTCTCCAGCGTGCCGCCGAGGCCGTGCACGACGACGAGGATCGATGTCGCGCCTTCCCGGTGGCGGACCCTGCCGAGCAACCGGACGGGCCCGGCAGGCGAATCGTCGACGTGCACCGAGACGGGGGAAGACGGGGGGAGCGGCGGGGCCCGGAGCCGATGCTTGAGCCACGGGGCGATCGTCCAGAAATGGCCGTGGAGGAGGATGCGCCGCATCGACGCGCTCCTACCACGGCCACCGGGCTCGTTCTATTTCGCGCCGCCGCTCACGGGCAGGTGAAGGCCTCGCCGCTGCAGTCGATCGGGCACTCGGAGCAGTAGATGCAGGCTCTGTACGCGTCGAACAGCGCGGCGCTGGCCGGGTCTGCGGCGATGCAGGCGTCCTTGCAGGCGTCCGTGTCGCACGTGAGATAGCAGTCCACGAATTCGAGGCATTCCCTCGTGTCGAAGCAGGCCGCGACCTCGTCGGCGCAGTTGCCCTCGACGGCGCACCGGACGCACCCCGAGCTCCCATCCCCGCACTCGCCCGAGCCGTCGCACACCGGCGGCGGGACGGCCCGCTGGATGTTGAGCGTGAACGCGCCCGAGCGGGTGGCGTCCGACCCGTCCACCACGATCACGACCGTCTGGCCCGCGGTGAGCGTCACGGTGACCTCGGACTGCTCGATCACCGTGTCGTCGTTGCACGCGAGCTGCGTCCCCTGGCACGTGGCGTCGCGCACGTGGAGCACCGTGTCGAACGCGGACCCGTACGTATCGAAGGTGTAGTCGCCGGAGACGGGCGCCGTGAACGCGTACCCCGCGTCGGGGGCGCTCGCGTCGCGGCACCACGTGGACGCGGTCGGCCGCACGCTGTTGGGCCGGCCGACCGTGCTGCCGGTGATCGTCTGCGGCACCGAGGGGGCGAGCGTGCCCGCCGGGCAGCTCGGCGCGCTCGCCCGCGTCACGTGCAGCTCGAACGTGCCCGCCTGGCCGTCCGCGCCGTCGACCACGATGTAGACGGTCTGGCCCATGGCCAGGTCGGCCGTGACGATCGCGTTCGGGTCGGCGTTGCAGGCGAGCTCGGAGCAGCCCGTGGCGTCGAGCAGGGCGAGGACGACCTGGTACCCGGAGTTGCTGCTGTCGAAGGAGTAGACGCCCGCGGTCGCCGCGGTGAACGAGTAGATGCGCTCGCTCGAGCTCGCGGACACGCACGAGGGGGCGTACGAGTTCGGCAGGCCGGCCGTCGTGGCGTTCACGAACTGCGGCACGGCGTCGCCGAGGTCATGGCCCGGGCCCACCGTGCACGCGCACATCCCGGTCTGGCAGACCTGCGTGGCGTTGCACGCGGTCCCGCAGGTGCCGCAGTTCTCGGTGTCGGTCTGGACGTCGACGCAGGCGTCGCCGCAGGTCGTGAGCCCGGAGCCGCAGCCGCCCTGGCACACGCCGGCCACGCACGTCTGGTCGTCGTTGCACTCGGTCCCGCAGGTGCCGCAGTGCGACTCGCTCCTGTCGACGTCGACGCAGGCCCCGTCGCAGTCGGTGAGCCCGTCGGAGCACCCGCCGGCCTGGCAGGCGCCGGCCTCGCAGGACTCCCCCTCCTCGCACGCGGCGCCGCACGCGCCGCAGTTCTCCGGGTCGGACGCGGTGTTGACGCACTCGCCGTCGCAGTCGGTGCGCCCCCCGGAGCATCCGTCCGCCTCGCAGGCGCCGTCCTGGCAGGTCTGCCCCTCCGCGCAGGCCTCGCTACAGCTGCCGCAGTGCGCCTCGTCGGTCGCGAGGTCGACGCAGGCGTCGCCGCACGTCGTCTGGCCGGCCTCGCACGCCGCGACGCACGCGCCCGCGCTGCAGGTCTGATCGCTCGCGCACACCGTGCCGCACGCGCCGCAGTGGTTCGAGCTTGTGCTCGTGTTGACGCAGATGCCGTCGCACGCCGTATCGGGAGCGACGCACTCGGCCGTGGAGGGGCCGCCGTCCGAGCACGACGCCACGGAGGCGAGCGCCGCCGCGACGAGCCAGAGCAGGGTGTACGTCGGCGCGAGCCTGAAGCGCGATTTGACCTTTTTCATGAGCCTTCCCTCGGCAGAGATGCCGGCGACGGGGGGTCGAACGAGGAGCTACCGGGGAGGATACGCTGATGGCCTTCCAGGCTGTCAATGCTTGCAGCCCGATACGGCGCGCGGATCTCGACGGCGCGCGCCGCGCCGCGCCGGTCTCGCTCGCCTCAGGCCTGCGTCGCGCCGTCGCGCCGTCGCGCCGTCAGGTCCATTGCGTGCGCGGCGCTGCCGGCGACGCGGCGCCGCCCAGGCGCGAGGCCGGCAGGAATTGCAGCAGCGTGAGCGCCTCGGCGATGTCGCCCTGGCTGATGAGACCCAGGTATCTTTCACCGTCGTACACCGCGACCACAGGGGCGCTCTTCTCGGACATGAGGAGCATGACCTCGTCGAGCGAGCGGTCCGCGCTCACGCGGGCGACGTCGCGCCGCATGACCCCGGCGACGTACGCGTTGCCCGCGCCCTCGGCGAGCGGCGCGTCTGCGCGGCGCCTCGCCGCAGCGGGGCATTTCGCACCAGGCATTCGAGGCGAGGTGTTTGCGCGGGAACAGGGGGCGGGAGAGCGCGCCCCAGCAAGGCGGGCCGCGCCCGCTCAGCCCGCGCCGCGGAGCTCCTCGTCTTCGCGCTCGGCCGGCTCCGGGGGCGGGATGCGGACCCGCACCGTGCGGATCTGCCGGGGGCTGGCGTCGACGATGTGGAGCTCTACCCCGTCCGGGGTCCTGAGGACGTCGCCGGGCGCGGGGATGCGCCGGGCGAGCCCCATGCAGAGGCCCGCGACCGTGGACCAGCGCACGTCGTCCGGCAGCTCGATCTCGAGCTGCCGGTTGAGCTCGTGGACCGGCATGTCGCCGGGCACGAGCGCCGACCCGTCCGGCCCGCGCCGGATCGTCTCGGCGGGGGGCGGGTGCGCCTCGTTCTCGGCGAAGATCTCGCCGACGAGCTCCTCGACGAGGTCCTCCATCGTGACGATGCCGCTCATGCCGCCTTGCTCGTCCACGACGACGGCGAGCTGGAGCCGGCGCCGCTTCATCTCGGCGAGGAGGTCGACAGCGGGCATCGACGCGACGACGAAATAGGCCGGGCGCAGGATGCTCTCGAGCGAGAACTCCCCGTTGCCCCAGAGGAGCGCGAGCAGCTCCGGCATCGTGACGTAGCCGATCACGTTGTCGTTCGACCCCTCGTAGACCGGCATCCGCGTGTGGCCGTGCTCCAGCACGACGCGCTGGACCTCCTCGGCGGTCGTCTCGCGCGGGAGCGCCACGACCCGGAAGCGGGGGAGCATCACCTGGAGCGCGGTGAGCCCGGCGAAATCGAGGGCGCGGGAGGCGATCTCGCCGGCGCGCTTGTCGACCGAGCCCGCCTCGGCGGCGTCGTCGACGATCTGCTGGATCTCCTCGGGCGAGATGCGCGCCTCGACGAAGTTCGTTCGATCGCCGAAGAGCCTCAGCACCAGGTTCGAGCTCGCCGTGAGCAGCCACACGAGCGGGCGGGCGAGCGACGACAGCCCGCGGAGCGGCGCGCCGACGAGCAGCGCGTACCGCTCGGCGCTGCGGAGCGCGAGCGACTTCGGGACGAGCTCGCCGAGGACGAGCGAGAGGAAGGAGACGAGCGCGACCACCGCGGCGAGCGCGAGCTCGTCGGCCGCGTCCCCGATCCACGGCACGGCGCGGAGCACCGGCGCGAGGTCCTTCGCCAGGGTCGACCCGCCGAAGGCGCTCGCGGTCGCGCCGACGATGGTGATGCCGATCTGCACGGTGGCGAGGAAGCGCTCCGGGTTGCCCCGCAGGCGCTTCACCGCGCGCGCACGGGCGCTCCCCGACTGCACGAGCTGGTCGAGCCGCGTCTTGCGGATCGTGACCACCGCGATCTCGGCCCCCGAAAAGAAGCCGTTCACGAGCACGAGGGCCAGGATGATGAGGATTTCGGAGAGAATATCGGCCCCCTCCGAGGGGCTCCGGGGACATAGCGCGTCGCCCGCCGGCGCGGCAGCGGCGCCGAGCGCGCAGCGGACGCGGCCCGGCGGACAGCCGGGGCTGCGCCGCGCCGCGATCCGAAAATTGCACTCAGGGTGAAAATTTCTGAGAGGAGCAGGCGTGCGCGCCGGCCTGTGCGCGGCGCGGCGGGGTCACGCCGCCTTGCTGGCCCGCCGGTCCCGCACCCCCTGTGCGAGGAGCTCGAGGACCGGCACCGTGTCGTTCCAGCCGAGGCAGGCGTCGGTGATGCTCTGGCCGTAGGTGGGGGGCTTGCCCGGCGCGAGGTCCTGCCGGCCGCCGACGAGGTGGCTCTCGATCATGACGCCGAGGAGGTCGCGCGAGCCGGCGCGCAGCTGGTCGGCGAGGCTCTCGGCCACGCTCCGCTGGCGGGCCGGGTCCTTCTGGCTGTTGCCGTGGCTGCAGTCGACCATCAGCCGGTGCGGCAGGCCCGCCTTGGTCAGGCGTTCGGCCGCCTCGCGGACGTGCTCGGGCGCGTAGTTGGGGCCGCGCTGCGAGCCGCGCAGGATCACGTGGCACGCCGGGTTGCCGCGCGTCGCCACGATCGCCGAGATGCCCTGCTTTGTGACGGACAGGAAATGGTGCGCCTCGCGCGCGGCCCGCACGGCGTCGACCGCGATCTGGACGTCGCCCTCCGTGCTGTTCTTGAAGCCCACGGGGCAGGAGAGGCCGGAGGCGAGCTCGCGGTGGACCTGGCTCTCCGTCGTGCGCGCGCCGATCGCGCCCCAGGAGATGAAATCGGCGATGAACTGCGGCGAGATCGTGTCAAGGAACTCGGTCGCGCTCGCGAGGCCGAGCTCGGCGATGTCGCGGAGCAGCCCTCGGGCGACGCGGAGCCCCTTGTTGATCGAGAAGCTCCCGTCGAGGTCGGGGTCGTTGATCAGCCCCTTCCAGCCGACCGTTGTGCGCGGCTTCTCGAAGTACACGCGCATGATCACGACAAGGTCGTCGCTCAGCCGGTCGCGCGCCTCGCGGAGCCGCGCCGCGTACTCCAGGGCGGCCTTGGGGTCATGGATGGAGCAAGGGCCCACCACCACGATGATCCGGTCGTCCTCGCCCGAGATCACGCGCTCGGCGGCCCTGCGCGTGAACGCCACCGTCTCGGAAGCGGCGGGGCTGACGGGGATCTCTTCAATCAGGATCGCGGGGGGGATCAGGGGCCTGAGCCCTGCAATACGAAGGTCGTCGGTCGAGTAGTACATCGTTGAGGTTCCAGCATAGCGCGACGCGATATGCCCCGACTACCCACACGTGGGACGGAAGCGCTTTCTCTTTGCCGGATCGGCTCCGGTCGTTCCGAGCGGTTCGGGTCGGTGCCGGCCGGTGCTGACCGGGACTGACCGGGACTGGCCGGCGCCGCACAATTCCGACCGGCTTGAAGATTTGTCTCGCGGGTGCTCGAGCGCTGCAGGGGCGTCCGGGGCGCGTGGTTGCGGGCCGGCGCGGGCGCTCGCGGGGGCGCGCCTCCGGCGGCGCCGGCGGTCTTCGCGGCTCATGCGCTCGCGGGCGTGTGCGTCTGCTCGGCGTCCGACGGCCGGGGGAGCGGGGCGCTGCGGCAGGGAGCCGACGGCGGCGCTGTGGTCGCGGCGGGCGCGCGGGCGGCTCGCTCGGCCGTCCCCCGTCGCGCGGCCTTCGCCGGCCGCGGGGCCTTCGCCGGCCGCGGGGCGGGCTCCCCGGCGTCGCCCCCCGCCGGCCGCGGCGGCCGCTTTCGCTTGTGCTCGGCGCGGGGCTCCTCGATCAACGCGCGCAGCGAGGCGATCGCGCGCGTGCGCCACTTGTACGCGGTCGACAGCGGGATCCCGTGCTGCTCGGCGACCGTCGCCATCGGCACGCCCTCGATGTCGTGCTCGATGAGGATCCGCTGCTCTTCCGTCTGTAGCGACCCGAGCCGCGACAGGATGAGCGAGCGCGTCTGCTCCGCGTCGATCTGCTCCTCGGCGTTCGGGCGCTCGTCGGCGACGCGCCGCGGGGCCCGGCCGGAGGAGAGCTCCTCGCGCCGGTGGTGTGCCCGGTCGCGGTAGTGGGCGGCCACGTGGACCGTGATCCTGTTGAGCCACCTCTCCGGCCGCGCGCGGAGCGGATCGTAGGTGGGGAAGCTCTGGTATCCGGCGAGGAAGACATCCTGGAGGATGTCGCGCCGATCGCGGCGTGGGACCCCGAGCCGCCTCAGCCAATTCCATACGGAGTCGTAGGTCTTCCCCCGAAAGAGACGGACAAAGGCGCGCTGTCTATCCAGCGGCATCGACGGAGCGAGCGTGCGGTTCAATTGTCCCATGCTCGCTTAATTAGGAGGACCCACTCCCCCATCTCAAAAAAAGCCATCCTCCTCTCAAAAATGATCTCCTGTGCGCACCCCGAAGCGCCATGGACGGGAGAGCACCGCTCGGCAGCTCGGGAAGCGCCGGGCGGCATGTGGCGTGGCGGACAGGAGGAAGCGAATCGGCATGGCGCCGAGGACGGCGGGACGAGCCGGAGATTTCTTTTCTTTGCGGCTTGGCGGCTTTGCGGCTCGATTCATTCTCGTCGGATCATCGCGCTAGGGCGCCGGCGACGCCAAGACGGCTGTCGCTCTGGCGCGGAGCGCGCGCAGCGCCGCGTTCCTCTCGGCGGCGAGGCGGCCCGCAGGGAAACGCCGCCGGTGCTCGATGAGGCGGCGGTTCGCCTCGGCGTAACGGCGCTCCGAGAACGCCGTGATCGCGCCGTCGATGAGGGCGCGCTCCGCGGCGATCTCCTCGTCGCTCGACGCAACGGCCCGCCGCGCGGCGGGCACGGCAGCGCCGCCGGCCGGACGGAGCGCGGGCTTCCTGCCGGCGAGCGCCGCGCTGCTCGCTGGCGAGAGCCCGACGACAGCGCCCGGGGCGCCCGCGCCTCCGCGATCCCGTGAAGCGTCCGCCGCGGCAGCTGCGCCGGGCGGAGGCGGCGCGGCGCTGGCGGACGGCGGCGGCGCCGGGCTGGCGGGCGGCGCGGAGGCCTGCGGCGCGAGCGGCGTGACAACGACGGACTGCGCCTGCAGCGCCGCGACGGCGGCCAGGGCGGGGGCGGTCGCGGCGCGCTCGCCGGCGGAGGCCGCGGACGAGGCGGCGCGCAGCGCGCCGAGCGCGATCGCGACGACCGCGGCCAGCGGGACCGCGACGGCCGCGGCGGCGTGGAGCGCGCCGGCCGCGCCGGTGCGCGAGGCCGAGCCGCCGGCGAGCCGCCGCGGCGAGAGCGCGCGGCGCGCAGCGCGGTAGATCCGCGCGAGCAGCGAGCGCGCGATCTCGCGACCCGCGCGCGCCTCCTGGACGAGCGCGCCGGCGCTGAAGGGGATGAGCGCGAGCCCGCGGCCGCGATGACGCGCCTGCCAGCGACGCCTCGCCGCCTCGAGGTCGACCCAGGCGAGCCGGTGCCGGCTCCACGCGGTGCTCAGGGGGATCGAGAGCTGCTGGGCGATCTCGGCCATGTCGATCTCCTCGATCTCGTGGGCGACGAACACGCAGCGGCGCTCCATCGGCAGCTCCTCGAGCAGCTGTTCGAGCACGCAGCGCCGGTCCCTCGCGATGACGCGCTGCTCGGAGTCGGGGGTGGCGTCGGGCAGCTGCGCGAGATCGTCGAACGGGCGGAGACGCTCGCGACGGCGGTGGGCCCGCCGGAAATGATTCGACGCCTGGTGGGTCGCGATCCCCATGAGCCACGACCGCACGCTGCCCCGGCTCGCGTCGAACCGCGGCAGCGCGCGGTAGGCGCCGGCGAGCACCTCCTGGGCGACATCCTCGATGTCCTGCGAGCGCACCCCGAGGCGGGCGAGGTAGCGGGCGATGAACGAGAAATGTTCCTCGGCGATGTTCACCATGATGGCGTGGGAAGGCTCGACGGACGTGCTCTTGCGTGACGGTGACCCCATCTCTTTCCCCCTCGATTCCCCCTCGAGCGCGGCGACGTCGCCGCCGCGAAGCTGGTCAATGCGGCGCCTCCGTGCCCCGAGCAAGGGGAGCGCGCCGGGCGGGCGCCTCGCGCCGCGGGCTCAGATGGACGTCCACCCGGAGACCGACGAGCCCGCCGGACGCTGGCGGGGCCCAGAAAACAGTGGACGGGTCCTCGATGCGGAACTCCGTGAGACGGAGCACGAGATCGCCATAGAGCTGCACGCTGATCCGATCGGAGAACGGCATCTCGATGCCGGCGCGCGGCCCCGTGGTGAGCCAGAGCGACGGCGTGTTGACGAGCTCGATGTTGGTGCCGGAGCTCGTCACGACCCCGATCGACACGAAGGCGCAGGCGAAGAGGCGACGGAGCTGGGAGCACGGGATCGCGTTCGCCGCCGCGATCCAGGTCGAGGCGAACCTTCCCTTGTCGATCTGGACCCTGCTGGGCCATTGAACGTGGCCTTCGAGGCCGAGCGAGAAGGACGGATAACGGAGCGCGACGTGGAGCGCCGTCCCGACGGTCGTCTCCGGCAGGCTCCCGAACACCGCGGCGCCGGCGAGGCCGACGCTGATCCTGGGCCACGCGGGCTGCGCGGGCGCGCTGACCGCCGCCTCGGCCGGAAGCGCGGGCTCGGGGAGCGGCGCGGGCGCGGGCGCGGGCGGCACGTTCAGGCTCGGATCGAGCGCGACCCGGAGCGAGAGCGCCATGTTCATGACAAGCTCCCTGCAGTCGTCGTTGTAGGCGACCAGGTGCCGCGACCACGTGATGGAGCCCTCGGCGTCGTGGAGATCCATGGCGGCGTGCACCTCCCTGCCCGGCCCGCGAAAGACAAGCGTCTTGGCCTGCAAAGCCGCCTCGGGATCCACCGGGTCGTAGCCGAGCTGCCTGGCCATCTCCTCGCGCAAGAGCCCCTCGTCCGGACAGCGCTCGGCCCCCGGCGCGCGCCGGTACTCGAGCTGCACCGCGGCGCGGGGCGGCGCGGCGCCGGCGCGCCAGGGCGCGAGCAGGGCCGCGGCCGCGACGAGCCACGCGGGCCCCCGGCCCCTCGGTCGCCCCGGCGTCGCCGCACCGGCCCCGGTGTTTCTTGGTAAAGCTGCTGACATGGTGCTCATCGCGGGTGGTGACCGCTCGTTCAGTCCAGTGTCGACGACGAATCGGCCGCGCCCCATCGAGGAGCGACCAGGGGGCCTCCGCTAGAAGGCGTCCACGGGGAGCACGAGCCCCAACCCGATCACCCCGGAGAGCGGTGGGACCCGCCATACCTCTCTGCCGTTCACCCAGAGCGACGGGCGGCTGTGGTTCGTGTGCAGCTCGGCGAACCCGCGCAACGACAGCTGCTCGGAGAAGCGCCAGTCCCCGGCGGCCCGCAGCCCGATCGAGCTGACCCACGGCTTTCGTGCCTGAATGACGACGCCGGGGTCGCTCGTGATCTGCAGCTCGCCGGCATCGAAGACGGCGCACACCGACAGGACCCCGCGATGGCCGCAGATGTCGAGCGCCGGCATCGCCAGGCTCGCGTGGACCAGGACGCCCTCCTCGAAGGTATCCGTCAGGGCGGTGAGCATGCGCGCCTCGACGGCGATCGACAGGCTGGGCCAGCGGAACGTCGTGGCGAACGAGGCCCCCCCGGCGAGCGCGGGCAGGAGGCCCACCGCGAGCAGCGGCGACGCGGAGATCTCGCCTCGCAACATGTCGTCTCCCTCCTGCGTCTCCCGTCGCGATTCAGACCGAGGCGTATCCGCATGCACCGGGGTCGTTGCCATGAAGACAGCGACCATTGCGGCGCAACCGGCGCGTAGCATCGGCGTCCCGGCTAGGGCGGGATCTGTGCCGCATCGTGCGGAGGGAACACCTCGACCCGAAGCACCCCGCTGCCTCCCATCCGGCCACACCACCCCGACATGTGCCCCCCCTCCTCAAACGTCTCAGGCGCCCGTGGGACAGTGCACCTCTGCCGCGTGGCGGAGGCGGGCTCGACGTCGCCGCTCCCACGTCGTGATCCTGTAGATACTGACTTTGGAGCGCACGTAAAGGCTTTTGTGCGCGCGTCCGAACGCTCGGTGACGCATTGCGTTTTGGTTTGTTCATTTCTCTCTATCGAGAGATTTTTTGTCAGGCAGATTGAACCCCGCACTGAGGATCTTCACGCCGTGCCATCGGGTCTGGTTGTGCCCGACCCTGGTTCAGGGGGAGCCTGGATCGCGCCCGGGGCGGCGTCGACGGCGTCCTTGGCGACAGCGTGCAGTCGTCACTCGTTCTTGCCCGGACGTGTCTGACAGCAGAACGTGCTCGGACCGGTGAGGATGATCTGGCCGGACACCTCCCCGCCTCGCGGCTCGCAGCGGCCGGGGTTGTTGACGTGCCAGACCGCCTTCATGCTCTTGGGCTGGACCCCGGGGACCGGCTTGAGGCAGCCCGGGTCCTTGCTCGACGCCACGCCGGCGGTGAGCATCTCGCTGCACGCCTCGTCCCGGAAGGAAAGGAGCATCAGAGAGCACGTGCCGCCCTCGGGGGGGCCGCACGTGCACGGCGTGCAGCGGCGCTCGTCTCTCAGGCCGTCGTACAGGACGACATTCTCCGGATAGTCCGGCGGGCAGGTCACCTCGCCCTCGCCGAGGTGCATGATGCACTGCGCGAAGCCCCGCTCCTCGTCGGCCGGAACGCACGTCTTCGGAGAGATGCAGGTATCTTCCGGGAGGGTGCCCGCGCAGGCTTTTCCGGAGCGATACCACTGCGAGAAGAGGCGCGGCACCGGCGGAGGCTCGATGCTGGGCTTGCACGGCCTCACCTGGGGCGAGCCCAGCAGGAGCGACTTGCGATCGCTCGCCAGAGCCTCGCTGGGGACCACGCAGGTGCCGCTCAGGATGTCCCGGGCGTCATGCAACCCGAGCGCCGATCCATCGCACCTCAGCGAGGCGGCCGTCCTGAGGCCGTCGGGCAGGGCACACGCCGGCTCGCTGCACCGACATGGGTCGCACGCGAAGGGGATATCAGGGCTCTTGTATCCCAAGTACACCGTGCTCGGGGCGCTGGCAGGGCACTGTGGCTCATCCACCGTCCTGCCCACCCAGAGCAACGCAGGGCCGTCGAAGCCCTCTGGCGCCGGGGTGACACACAGGCCGGCGCACGTGCCGCATTTCGCTATGCACGCGTCGGGGTCGAGCGCCGTTCTGCATTGTTCTGCGCACGTCTGGTGAGTCGTGCCGCCGAGCATCTCGCAGCCTACGAGGCACGCGGTGAACAGCAGCGCAAGCGCGAGATCGGTCCTCGTCATGAGACCTCCTTTGGGGCAGAGCTCGCAGCCCTCGGCTTGGAGCGCCGAACAAAACCGGACCGAGCCAGGCAGCCGAGAGCGGGTGCAGCGCTAGGCGCGACGAGGAGCCCTACTGAAATAGGGCGACGAGGAGCAGCGACGCGATGCGCCCGCTCTCGGCTGTCTGGCGACGGGAGGTTTTGAGAGGCGCTCTTACTACAGATCCGGAGATTCCAGACGAAATCGGGGCGGGTAATGCGAGGAATGACGTTGCGGGACGCATTACGGTTCCGGCTGGTGAATTCCAAGTGTTCGTGGAGGTGGGCAGCTTTTTGTCAGCTGCGCGGGGTGGCTGAGCGCAGCGACGCATTTTGTGAAATGAAGGTTCATCGCATCACGTAAGCCCTCAGCGGCCGCGCGCGACCTCGCACAACCACGCGCAACCACGTCGCTGGTGGCCGGCACGCGGTGCGCCGCGCCTTCCGGCTCCCAGGCGGAGAGCCGCGCACCTCCTCGTTGCCTTGCGTCCGAGCGCTGCCGGGCGGTCGCTGAAAGCGCTCGCGGAGCGCGCGCTTGCTGCGGTAGGCTCTGCATCCTGATGAGTGGGGATCCACCGGATACCGAGCCCGCGCTGCATCAGGCGGCGCCCCGTCCTCAGGTAGAAATCGGCGCGCGGGGGGCGGCGTGCGGCGCGCCGGTCCCGTCCGCGACCGTCCTGCTCTCGTCCGGTCGGCGCTACGAGATGGAGGCGGCCGTGGCGGGCGATCGGCTGATCGTCCGCGGCAGGGACGGCGAGATCGTCCTGCAGATGGAGATCACCGACGCCGGCCCGGTGCTGTCGTTCGCGGCGCCCGACGGCGAGCGCCCCGGCCCGCGGCGGGGCGTCCGGGGGGGCGAGTCGTCCGTGCCCCCGAGGCGCGCGGCCTCGCCGCCGCTGTCCGCGATCGTCCCCCTGTCGAGCGGGAAGGGCTACCCCTCGGAGGGCGAGGCCGCCGAGCCCGTCGCGGTGCCGCGGGCCATGCCGCTGCCCTCGATCAAGCCCCCGAACGAGACAGAGCTGATGGAGCTCGACGGCGGCAACGCGCGGTCGGGGCTCACCCTCCGGCGGTCGCCCGGCGAGCCCGGCGCGGCCAGCACGGCGCCGGCCGCGCCCGCGCCGTCGGGCCTCACGGCCCGCGAGCCGGCGTCGGAGCAGGACGTGCCCGGCAAGCGGAGCGCGCTGCCCTCGCTCAGCCTGCAGCAGTACGCGGCCCTCTGCGCCGAGTTGTCGGTCGGGGTGGCGTCGTCGTTCGATCGGGCGCTCCTGCGCCACGGCATCGCGGACCGGGACCTGTGGAATGCCGTCGATCGCAGCTGGCAGGACCGGCTCGAGCGCGAGCCGATCCTCACCCTGCGCTGGATGGAGCTCACGACGCGCTACCGCGAGCACCTGACGCGCCGGTAGAGCCCGTCGTGTCAGTAGAGCCCGTCGTGTCAAGCGACGCGTCGTGCGAATTCCTGCTACAGCAGCGCCCCGCCCTCGCCGGGCAAGCTCCTGGAATCTGGAAGACGAGGCGACGGAAAAAGACCCCCGAGCCTCTTCCCGTCTTCTCCGTCTTCCTGTGTACATTCTCAAGAAGTGGCGCCGGTCCCGGGCGAGCGCGCGTGCGCGCGTTCCGCCAGGGCAGGTCGTCGGCGTCTGGAGTCGCTGTGCAGGGTCTTCTCGAAGCCATCAGAAAAGCCTGTCTTCCGGGCCTCTGGTCCCAGGGCGTGAAGCTCGCCCGCGAGGGCGCTGCCTTCGGGCGCGAGGATCGCGGCGATTCCGTCGTGGTCCGCGTCAAGGCCGCCGGCCAGCCCGTCGCGCCCACGGTCACCCTCTACCCCGCGGACGCCGAGTGGACGTGCGACTGCGGCGGGAAGGTCGACCCCTGCGCCCACGCCGCCGCGGCGGTCATCGCGCTCTCGCAACCGGCCGCGCAGGGCCAGCCAGCCGCGCCCGGCCAGCCAGCCGCGCCCGGCCAGCCGGCCGCGCCCGGCCAGCCGGCCGCGCAGGGCGGCGCCGCGGCCGTGCCCCCTCCGGCGGCGCGGCTGCGGTACCGGCTCCGGCGCAAGGGCCTCGTGCTCGCCCTCGAGCGGATGATCGTCCACGCGAACGGCGCCGAGGAGCCGCTCCGGATCTCGCTCGCCAGCCTCGCCGGGCGCGCCGTCAGGGCGCCGGCGGGGGCCGAGCGGCCGGGGCCGAGGCTGCCCGAGCTCTATCCGACGCACGAGGACCTCGCGGCCGATCGGCTCGTGGGCACCAAGCAGCACGGCTACTTCCCCTCGGATCGCCAGCCCGAGCTCTTCGCCGCGCTGGCCGGCGTCGCCGACGTGGAGCTCGACGGCGCGCCCGTCCGCGTCTCCAGCGAGGCGATCGGCCCCCGCGCGACGGTGCGCGATCACGACGACGGCGTGGCGCTCGTCGTGGAGCGGGACCCGCGCATCGACGAGGTGATCGCGTCGGGCGTCGTCCGGTGCGGAGGCACGCTGCACCTGCTCCGGGAGATGGACCTCACCGGCCCGAAGCTCGATCGGCTGCCGCTCCGGCGCGTCTTCTCGCGGGGCGACCTCGGCAAGCTCGTGACCGAGGTCCTGCCGGAGCTGACCAAGCGCGTCCCGATCACCGTCCAGAGCCAGCGCCTGCCGCGCGCGGGCGGCGCCTCCCGCCCGCGGATCCTCCTCGAGCTCAGCCAGAAGGATCACACGCTGTCGGTCGTGCCCAGCCTCGTGTACGGCGACCCGCCCGAGGCGCGCATCGAGCACGGCCGGCTCGTGCACCTGTCCGGCCCCGTGCCCGTCCGCGACGAGGCCGCGGAGCGCGTGCTGCTCATCCGGCTGCGCGACGAGCTGCACCTCATCCCGGGCCGCCGGGTCGACTTCGACGGCGCCGAGGCGATCCGCTTCGCCTCGCGCCTCGAGGCGTGGGACGCCCGCGCCTTCGCCGAGGCGCGCGGCGAGCTCTTCGGGAAGGCCGAGCTCGTGCCGCGCTTCGTCGTCGACGACCGCGCCTTCGACGTCGAGTTCGAGCTCTCGGCGGGGCGCGAGGACGGCGCGGGCGAGGAGGGCGACGCCGCCGGCGCGCCGCCGAAGCGCGCGGACGCCGCGGCCGTGATCCGGGCGTGGCAGGACGGCCTGCCGCTCGTGCCGCTCCTCGGCGGCGGGTGGGCGCCGCTGCCCGCGGCGTGGCTCGAGAAGTACGGCGCGCGCGTCGCCGACCTGCTCGCGGCGCGGCGCGACGACAAGGAGGTGCCGCCGGCGGCGCTCCCGGCGCTGGCCGCCCTGTGCGACGAGATCGAGTACCCGCGCCCGTCCGGCTTCGACAAGCTGATGCCGCTGCTCGACGGCTTCGCGTCGCTCCCGGAGGCGCCGCTGCCGGCCGACCTGACCGCGACGCTGCGCCCGTACCAGCGCCGCGGCGTCGACTGGCTGTCGTTCCTGCGCGACGCCGGCCTCGGGGCGGTGCTCGCCGACGACATGGGGCTCGGCAAGACGCTGCAGACGCTCTGCGCGGTGCGCGGTCGGACGCTCGTCGTGTGCCCGCGCAGCGTCGTGCACAACTGGGCCGACGAGATCCGGCGGTTCCGCCCCGGCCTCCGGTTCGCGATCTACCACGGCGCGCGGCGCGCGCTCGATCCCGCGGCCGACGTCACGCTGACGACGTACGCCGTGCTCCGCAACGACGTCGAGCTGCTCGCGGCGCAGGCGTGGGACATCGTGGTGCTGGACGAGGCGCAGGCGATCAAGAACCCCGACAGCCAGGCGGCGCGGGCGGCGTTCGCGCTCCGCGCCGAGCTGCGCGTGGCGCTGAGCGGCACGCCGGTCGAGAACCGGCTCGAGGAGCTCTGGAGCCTGCTCCACTTCACGAACCGCGGGCTGCTCGGCGGTCGCGGCGCCTTCCAGGAGCGCTACGGCCGGCCGATCGCCGAGGGCGCGGCCGGCGCGGCGGCAGAGCTGCGGCAGAAGATCCGCCCCTTCGTGCTGCGGCGGATGAAGCGCGAGGTGGCGCCCGAGCTGCCGCCGCGCTCGGAGATGGTGCTCTACTGCGAGCTCGAGGAGGCCGAGCGCGAGCTCTACGAGGCGGTGCGCGCGGCGACGCGCAAGGACGTGGTGGAGCGGCTCGCGCAGGGGGCGAGCGTCATGGCGGCGCTGGAGGCGCTGCTCCGCCTGCGCCAGGCGGCCTGCCACCCGGCGCTGATCCCGGGGTCGAGCGCCGGCCCGGCCGACGCGGCCGCGGCGTCGGCGTTGCGGAGCGCGCCTTCCTCCAAGGTGATGCGGCTGCTCGCGGCGCTGGAGGAGTGCGTGGCGGGCGGCCACAAGGCGCTCGTCTTCTCGCAGTGGACCTCGCTGCTCGACCTCGTCGAGCCGCACCTCACCGAGGCGGGGATCCCGTGGAACCGCCTCGACGGCTCGACGCGCGACCGCGCCGGGGTGGTCAACGCCTTCCAGTCGCCGGGCGGCCCGCCGGTGATGCTCATCTCGCTCAAGGCGGGCGGCACCGGCCTGAACCTGACCGCGGCGGATCACGTCTTCCTGCTCGATCCCTGGTGGAACCCGGCGGTCGAGGATCAGGCGGCCGATCGGGCCCACCGCATCGGGCAGCACCGCCCGGTGCTGGTCCACCGGCTCGTCGCGAAGGACACGGTGGAGGAGGGGATCCTCGCGCTGCAGGAGCGGAAGCGCGCGATCGCGGGCGCCGCGCTGGGCGAGGCGGACAGGGCGGTCTCGCTGACGCGGGAGGACCTGCTCGCGCTGCTGGGGTAGCGCGAGCGGGGGGCGCCTCGCCGGGGCTCGTCACGCGCCCGTCACGTCGCCGGCTTGCGAGGGTTGAGCCTCCATGGGATGAGCGGCCATGATGCGAACGGTCATCCTTCCCCTCGCCGCGCTGCTCACGTCGCTCGCTGCGTGCACCGTCAACAGCCCGCGAGAGCCGGCGCCCGAGCCGCATCCACCGGCCTCGCCCGCGGTGCCCTCCGAACCGCCGACGACGCAGGCGCCGACCGCGCAAGGACCGACGACGCAGGCGCCGACGACGCAGGCGCCGACCACGCAAGGACCGACGACGCAGGCGCCGACCACGACAGCGCCGACCGCGGCCCCGGGGCCCGGCGGCGACGACCCGCTGCTCGGCACGTGGAGGTCCGCGGCGTGCGGCCCCCGCAAATACGAGCGCGTGCTCGCCTTCGCGAAGGGCGGCAGCTTCACCGCAGAGGATCGCGTCTCGCCCTGTCCACCGAAGGTGGCGTGCGTCTGGTCGGGCATCATCCAGCGCAAGGGAGCGTTCAAGCGCGCCGGCGACACCCTCTCCCTCTCGGTCGCCGAGGCGTCGCGGGGGCCGGGCGCCCAGGAGCTCCCGACCACGCTCACCGTCGACGCCGCGACGGGCGCTCCCGTCGAGGCCGGCGAGGGCGGCAAGCCCTGCCCCTACCAGCGCTGACCCTCCGCGCGCCCGGGCTCTCGCCGGTGCGGCCCCCCCGTGGCCGCTCGGCCGCCGGTTCGCGCCTGCGCGCCCGCATGCTATGCACCGCCGCTTCGATGAGCTCCGAGAGCGAAGCCGCCGGCGCAGGCGGGCCGTTCACCGCCGCCGATCTCGACGCCTGCCTGCGGGTGCTCGAGTCCCTCGTCGACGACCGCGCGCAGCTCGCCTCGATCAGCGCGGAGGACCGCCGCCGGCTCCTCCTCGCCGCCGGCCGCGTCTCGCGCCCCGAGCGCGCCGAGCAGCGCGAGCTCGCCAGGGCGTTCCGCAAGAGCGAGCGGCGCGCTCAGAGGTCCGCGGACACCGCGCTCCTCGACGCGGTCGGCATCCGCGCCGCCCGCCGTGAGCCCGTGTTCCGCACGCCGGACGCCCCGTCGCTGGCGATGCCCCCCGCGCCCGCCGCCCCCGCGCCGGCGCCGCCTCTCGCGCCGGCGCCGCCCCCCGCGGAAGAGCCCGCGCCGCCGGGTGAGCGCGGCGCGCCGGAGCTCGCGAAGCCGCGCAAGTGCTATGTCTGCAAGGTCGAGTTCCGCAAGCTGCACTTCTTCTACGATGCGATGTGCGGCCCCTGCGGCGACTTCAACTACCGCAAGCGCAGCCAGACGGCCCCGCTCGACGGCCGCGTCGCGCTGGTCACCGGCGCCCGCGTCAAGATCGGCTATCAGGCTGCGATCCTGCTGCTCCGCGCCGGCGCGCGGGTGATCGTCACGACCCGCTTCCCGCACGACGCCGCCCGCCGCTTCGCGTCCGAGCGCGACTTCGACGGCTGGGCCTCGCGGCTCTCGATCTACGGCCTCGATCTCCGCCACACGCCGAGCGTCGAGCGCTTCACGCGGCACCTCCTCCACACGCTCGACCGGCTCGATTTCATCATCAACAACGCCTGTCAGACCGTCCGGCGCCCGCCGGGCTTCTACGGTCACCTCATCGAGGGCGAGACCGCGCCCGTCCACGCCCTCCCGGAGGTCGCGCAGCCGCCGCTCCGGGCTTACGACGCGCTCCGCGAGCGCGGCGAGCTCCCCCTCGTCGCCGGCGGCGACCCCGCCGCCGGCCTCCGCGAGCCGGCGCTGCTCTCCCAGATCCCCGGCCCCGGCGACGAGCCCCTCGACGGCGTGCTCTTCCCGAGAGGCCGATACGACGCGGATCTCCAGCAGGTCGATCTCCGCACGATGAACAGCTGGCGGCTGACCCTCGCCGAGGTCCCGACCGTCGAGCTGCTCGAGGTCCAGCTCGTCAACGCGGTCGCCCCCTTCGTGCTGAATTCCCGGCTGAAGCCGCTCATGCTGCGACACCCGACGTTCGACAGGCACATCGTCAACGTCTCGGCGATGGAGGGGCAGTTCTACCGTCGTTACAAGACGGACAGGCACCCTCACACCAACATGGCGAAGGCCGCGCTCAACATGATGACGCGCACCTCCGCGCCCGACTACGCGAAGGACGGCATCTTCATGAACAGCGTCGATACCGGGTGGGTCACCGACGAGGACCCCGCGGCGCTCGCCGCCCGCAAGCTGGAGGAGCACGGCTTCCACCCGCCGCTCGACATCGTCGACGGCGCCGCCCGCATCTGCGACCCCATCTTCTCCGGGCTCCTGAGCGGCCAGCACCTCTACGGCCAGTTCCTCAAAGACTACATGCCGACCGACTGGTAAGCGCCGCCGCCGCCCGCGTCGAGGCGCCCAGCCGCCGCCCGCGCCGAGGCGCCGCCCAGCCCCCGCCCGCGCCGAGGCGCCGCCGCGCTCACGCTGGCCCGCCGGCTGGCGCAGCAGGTGGGGGCCGACGTCACCATCCTCCACGTGGTCAAGCCGAAGCGCAGGTCCGACGACGCGCTGGTCGCGAGCGCGGTCGCCCGGGAGATCCTGCGGCGCGAGCGCGAGTCGCCCACCGCGCTGGGCAACGGGGTCGCGGTGCCGCACGCGATCATCCCCGGCGCGTGCTCCGCGGCCGTGCTCGCGACGCTGGCCGAGCCGCTCGCGGTGCGCACGCCGGGCGGCGCCCCGCTCCGGCTGCTCGTCGTCCTCGTCTGCGGCGAGGGCGGCCGCGCGCACCTGGAGCTGCTCGCCCAGGTCGCCAGGCTCGCCGGCCACGACGCCGCCGGCGTGCTGTGCGCCGCGCGCGACGCCGAGCAGCTCATCGAGCAGCTCGCGCAGCTCGAGGCTGGCTGCGGGTGACGGAGGCGGTCCCCTCGGCGGCGCGCCCGCCGGCCGCCGTCACTTCACGCGGACGAGGCGCTGCACGACCGACGAGCCGCCGCGCGCGTCGCGCAGGACCGCGGTGAGCGTGGCGACGCCCGGCTCCGCCGGCGGGATCCACGTCACGGCGTGGTCGCCGAGGTCCCCCTTGGCCGCGTCGCTCACGAGCTTGATGCCCCGGTCGAGGTCGCCCAGATCGGTGAAGTAGTCGACCCAGACGATCTCCCTGAGCGTCTGCTGCTTCGCGTCGGGATCGGTCTCGGCCACGTTGTCGGGGATGATCGCGTCGAGCTCGTAGGCGCGGCACGCGGTGAACGGATCCTCCGCGCTGCACCCCGCCTCGCGCCGCTCCTCTCGGCCGATGAGGCAGCGATCGACGTTGGGGATCTCGGCGAAGTCCTCCGGCATGGGCTCGCCATCGAGGGTGAGCCCCAGGAGCTTCGGGTTCGCGTTCGCGCGGTTGTCCTTCTCCTCCTCGGCCTCCTCGAAGGCATAGACCTGCGTGTAGCCGGGCACGAAGCTGTCCGGGCCGAGCCGGCGCCCGTCGGCGTCGAAGCAGGCGACGGGGAAGGTCCCGGCGCGCCCGGTGCCCTGGTCCTCCACGACACCGAGCGTCCCGGTGCAGGCGACGAAGAAGACATAGGCGCTCCCGGACGGCGGGCCCCCCGTGGCGGGCGCTTCGCGGCCTTCGAGGATGTCGTCCGAGATCGTGATCGTGTACGTGTCGCCGATGCCGGGGGGTACGCCGTTGAGCGCGGGCAGCGGGAGCGTCGGGTCGCCCAGCTCCTGCCATGCCTGGAGCTTCGCCGCGAGCTCTGCGAACTGCGGATAGCAGCCGTAATAGTCGTCGCCGATCGGGTTCTCGCACCCGCCGAACCAGTAGACCGAGACCGGCCGCGACCCTTCCTCGGGGCCGCCGAGCCCGTCCTGGTAATGGATCCGGAAGGTGACCTGAGCTCCGGGGTAGGCGTACGAGGAGCTCTCCGGTTTTTCTCCGACCGGGACGACGTCGGCGACCACGGCGAAGACGCGGAGCCCGTTCACGACGCTCGGCGGGTCGAAGCCCGCGACGCACCCGGACGAGATCGCCGGCGCGGCGAGCGCGCCCAGCGCGAGCGTCCCGAGCACCGCGCGACGCCACCCGCGCCTGCGACCCGCGCCCGCGCGCTTCACCGCGCCGCCCGCGCCGCTCATCGCTCGCGTCGCTCGCATCTCAGAACTCTCCTCGCAGCCCGAAGCTCGGCAAGACGGGCAGCCCTGTGACGTACTGACGGGCGGTATAATTGTAGTTGTACTGAATCGCCTCGCTGTTCGCGTTGTTGTAGACGTTCTGCACGTCGAGGTAGGCCGAGAGCTGCCAGCTCTTGAACTTCCACGACTTGTCGAGGCGCAGATCCAGCTGGTGGAACGGCGGGAGCCGCTCGCTGCTCGGGCCGGAGAACGGGATCGGCGTATAGGTCCCGGTGGGCGCGTAGAAGAGCGCGTTGGTGCGGTACGGGTCGCAGCTCTGCGCGTTGACGTTGCACACGTTGGGGGTGACCAGGTTGCCGGAGACCAGGCGGAACCGCGCGCCGAACTCCCAGCCGTCGCCCAGGCGGTAGCTGCCGAGCACCGTCAGGATGTGGGTCTGATCGAACGAGACGGGTCGCTCCGCCTCGCCGACCCCGGGCACCCGCGTGCTGCGCGACAGCGTGTAAGCGGCCCAGCCGAAGAAGCGATCGTCGGGCTTGTACTTGAGCAGGAACTCGCCCCCGATGACCCTGCCAGACCCGACGTTCTGGTAGTCGAGCTGGATCGACCCGGGTCGATTCACGCCGACGATGAGCTCGTCGAGCTGCTTGTAGAACCCCTCGGCCGACGCCTCGATGTTCCGGGTGATGTCCTGCTCGACGCCGGCCGCGTAGTGCAGCGCGCGGGTCGACTTCAGGCCCGGGTTGCCGAGCGGCGGGATGACCTCCTGGAACTGCGGCGGCTGATGGAACACCCCGACGCCGCCCTTCACCGTCGTCCGCGGGAACCCCTGGACCACGTCGAAGCGCCCGTTCACGCGCGGGCTCACGGTGGCCCGCTCGTTCAGGTCCTGGTAGTCGAAGCGCAGCCCCGGGACGAGCTTCGCCCGGGGGCTCGGGGCGAGCTCGAGCTCGGCGTAGGCCGCGGGGTAGAAGAAGCCGCCGGCGCGCGAGACCTCCTGGAGGGCGCGCGTCGAGAACGGCTGGTTCGGCGGCTCGCCGGGGCGGTTCGGCCCGGGGGCGCGGAGGTTCACCGCGTAGAGGCCGGCGAAGACGTCGAGCCCCGCGTTGAAGACCGCGCCCCTGGACAGCCGCCGCACGTACTCGAGGCGGCCGGAGAGCGTCTTGAGATCGAGCTGGAAGTAGATCGGCCCGATCCCGAAATCGGCGTCGTCGCGCGCGATCGCGAGCACGGCGTCGAGCCGGTCCCGGTCGGTGAGCTCGTGATCGTAGCGGAGCTGCAGGCGCTGAAACGCGGTGTGCAGCCCGACGTTGCCCGAGAGGGCCGGCTCGTTGGGCGCCGGGTCGCTGAGGAGCACCTCGAGGGCGTCGTCCGAGCCGAAGAACGTGAGGCGGAGGCGCGACGAGGGCGTCGGCTCGGTCTCGAGGAGGACCTGGTAGTCGTAGTAGACGGGCGCCTGCGTCACCCCCGCGCCCGCGGCCTCGAGCACCGGGCCGAACGACTCGCCGATGTAGCTCCGCCGGCCCGCCACCATGAAGCGCGTGTTCTCGAGGAAGGGCACGGGCCCCTCGAGCAGGACGCGCGCGTCGATGAGGTCCATCTGCGCGAGGCCGTGGAGCTTGCCGTCCTCGTTGGGCGAGCGCAGGGCGACGTCGACGATGCCGCCCTGCACGCGGCCGTACTTGGCGCTGAAGTTGCCGGGGTAGAAGTCGATCTTCTCCAGCATCTCGGTCGGCACGACCGAGGAGAGGCCGCCGAAGTGATAGATGAGCGGCACCTGCGTGCCGTCGACGAAGGTCTGCGTGTCCTGCGGGCCGGAGCCGCGCACGATCAGCAGGCCGGCGAGGGTGGGCGGGCGCGCCACGCCGGGCAGGTTCTGGAGCGAGCGCAGCGCGTCGCCGTTCGTGCCGGGGATGCGGTTGATCTCGCGCTGCTCGAGCGTGCGCTTCGTGACCTCGCGCGGCGGCCTGTCGCCGCGGACCGTGACCTCGAGGCCCTCGCCGCGGGGCAGGAGCCGGTACTTCACCTCGATCTGCTCGCCCGCGGCGATCTCCTCCTCGACGGAGAGCGGCTCGAAGCCGGGAGCGGCGACGGTGACCTTGTAGCGCCCCGGCGGCAGATCGACGAAGACGAAGGCGCCGCCCTCGTCGGTCGTGAGCTCCGGCGCCGCGGCGTCGCCGGCGACGCGCGCGCCGGCGACGCGCGCGACCGAGACGGTGGCGCCGGCGAGCGGGACGTCGCCGCCGCTGGCGAGCACGGTGCCGCGGAGGTTCTCGGCGGGCCTCGCCGGCTCGCCGGCGGCGGGCGGCGGCGCGGCCGTCTTCAGGGTGAACGAGTAGCGGTACAGGATGCGCGCCGCGGCGGGGGTGCCGTCGGCGCGGCGCGCCGGCTCGAACTCGAGCTTCTGGGCCGCGGCCACCGCCGACTCGTCGAACCCGTGCTCCGCGCTCTCGACGACGACCGCCTGCTTCACGCGCCCGTTGCGATCGATGTCGAGCTGCAGGGTCACCGACCCTTCGAGCCCCTGCCGCTCGGCCTCCGGCGGGTACGCCGGGGGCGTGTAGTTGAGCGCCCGCGGCGGCGTCGCTCGGCCCGCCGGCGCGGCCGCGGGGGCAGGGGGCGTGACGATCGCGCCGCCTTCGCCCCGGGGCACGCTCGTCGGGCCCGCGGGCGCCTGTGGCTCCCCCTGACCCTGCTGGCCTTGCTCCTGCTGCTGCGCGCGCGCCGCGGCGGGCGAGAGCGCGGCGAGCACGAGCGAGAGGAGCGCCGCGGCGCCCGGCCCGCGGTGGCCTCGCGGGGGCGGGAGGGGGCCGACGTCGGTGAGGGCGGAGGCGGGCTCCTGCGTCATCACGAGGTCACACCGGGTCGCGCCGCTTGAGCACCACGCAGAGCGTGACGAGGAGGAGGAGGGTCATCCCGGAGAGCACCGCATAGGGCATCCAGGTCTGATCGTACGTGGTGAAGCCCCACGCGCCCGCGTAGTTGTCGGCGGCCATCTGCGCGATGGCGCACTTGAACTTGCCGCCCTCGATGAAGTCCGCGGCGCTCGTGTCGGTGCGGTGCAGATCGATGACCCAGGCCGGGGCCTCCGCGGTCGCGAGGCGCTCGGGCGCGATCGCGCCCTCGAAGCCCCAGCGCGCCGGGATGATGTACATGAGCGGCCGGAGGTGCGGCACGGTCGTCATCGGCACCATGAGCCCGCCGAGGACGACCTGGGGGATGAGCGCGATCGGCGTGAGCGCCATGGCCGCCTCGGACGAGGCGACCACCGTGGAGAGGAGAAGCCCCATCGCGACGGCGCTGAGCGAGGTGGCGGTCAGCGCGGCGAGCTGCATGGCGAACGCCTCCATCCCGCCGTGGAAGCCGAGGGTGAAGAACACGATCGCGAGCAGGACGGTGCACTGGACGAGGCAGAACCCGGCGAGCAGCAGGTACTTCGAGAGCACGTAGTTGACGAGCCCCAGGTTGACCATGCGCTCGCGGAGGTAGATGGCCCGCTCGCTGACGATCTCGCGCGCCGCGTTCGAGGTCCCGAACCAGACCGCGGCGACGACGAGGAAGAAGATCGCCGCGGTGTGGTCGGTCGTGACCTCCATGCCCTTGATGACGTCGGTGCTCTGATCCGCGCCGCCCGCGCGGCGGCCGAGCTCCTGGAGGGCGCCGAGGCACCACGCCGGGATCGCCTTCTCCTGCCCGCCGAAGACGATCGCGAGGAGGATGCCGATGATCGGGGCCTGGAGGAGCATGATCAGCGTGCCGCCGATGTCGCGCTTCTTCACCTTGAAGTAGCGCGACAGGAGCAGGCCGAGCTGCCCCTTGGTCGTGGCGCGGCCGGCCGGGATGCCGCGCTGCCCCTGCCCGGTGCCGATCTCCCGCCGGCCGGAGTACATCCGCCGGTACGTCGGGTTGGCGTCGCTGAAGAACTCCTTGCGCCACTCGATGGCCGCGAGCCGCCTGGCCTCGCCGCGCGACACGTTCGGGTCCCGCGCGCGGAGCTGGTCGAAGATGGGCCGCTCGCGGAAGGCGAGCATCTCGAACATGTCGCGCGGGTTGTCGACGTCGTTGGGCTGGCCGTGCCGCTCCTTCCAGCTGCCGAAGAAGCGGTACGCGTCGGGCTGGGTCGGCCCGAAGAACATCGGGATGCCGCCGTAGCCGAGGATGAGCGTGTGGCTGAACTTCTCGAACTCGTCCTTCGCCGGCTGGTGGATCGTCATGATGATCGTCTTGCCGGTGGCCTTCGTGAGGTCGTGCAGCAAGGTGATCAGCGCGGTCGTGTCGTCGGCGGCGAGGCCCGAGGTCGGCTCGTCGAGGAAGAGGATGACCGGGTCGGTGACGAGCTCGAGCGCGATGTTGACGCGCTTGCGCTGCCCGCCCGAGAGGATCTTGTTCTCGGGCTTGCCGATCTGGAGGTTCTTGACGCCCTCCAGCCCGAGATCCTTGATGGTCTGCTCGACGCGCGCGTCGATCTCGGCCTCGGTGTAGTCGGGCGGGAGGCGGAACTTCGCGCTGTAGCGGACCGCCTCGAAGACGGTGAGCTCCGGGTGGACGAGGTCGTCCTGCGGCACGTAGCCGATGGAGCCGCGGAGCGTGTCGTAGATGTTGTAGAGGTCCTCGCCGTTGATGCGGACGACGCCGCTCGTCGGCGGCAGGTAGCCGTTCAGGGTGAGCAGGAGCGTCGTCTTGCCGGCGCCCGACGGCCCCATGAGCGCGATCATGTCGCCCGGCAGCGCCTTGAACGACACGTTGTCGAGGAGCGTCTTCTGCTCCTGGGGGTTGTCCCTGTCGGGGACCTGGAGGGCGAGGCTCCACGCCTCGATCTCGTAGAGCGGGCGCCCAGCCCAGCGATCGGCGGAGTACTCTTCCTGGACGACCTCGACCGCGCCTGCGCCCCCCATCTCGATCTGGAGGGGCATGGGCCCGATGTAGATCTTCTCGCCGCTCTGGACGGCGATCTTCTGGCCGGGCGCGATGCGGTTGCCGCGGACGTAGGTCCCGTTGGCGCTGCCGCAATCCTCGACGTAGAGCTGCCCGTTGATCGAGTGCAGGAGGGCGTGGTGGCTCGACACCTGCGGGTGGGCGAGCACGATGTCGTTGTCGGGCGTGCGGCCGATCCTCTTGACGTTCGACCCGGCGCCGGAGAAGTCGAGCTGGCCGAGGACCGTCTTGTTCTTCCGCCCGGGCGCGCCGGCGGCGGGCAAGGACGACGCCGCCTGCGCGGGCTGCTGCGCGTAGCCGCCGGCGGGCTGCGGCGGCGGCGCGTAGCTCCCGGGGATGGGCTGCTGCGACGGCGTGTAGCCGCCGGCGGGCTGCGGCGGCAGGGCGCTCGTGCCGGCGATGGCGCCCTGCGCGGCGGGCAGCGCCGACTGCCGGGCCGCCTGGGCGAGCTGGACGAGCAGGCTGACCTGGACCGGGACGGGCCCGAAGGCGATGGCGCCCTGCGGATCGATCGGCGTCGGCGCGCCGGGGGCGATGCGCTGCGCGCCGACGTAGGTGCCGCTCGTCGAGTTGTGGTCGATGACCATCATGCGATCGAGCGTGACGGTGGCGTGCTGGCTCGAGACGCTCGGGTGCTGGAGCACCAGGGAGGCGCGCGTGGGGTCTCGCCCGATCACGACCTGTCCGGGCGCGGGCGCGAGCGACCCGGGCGACGCCATCATCAGCGTGATGGCCGGGTGGTTGAGCGGCACCGGCGTCTGCGCGACGACGAACTGGGTGCGGAAGTCGAACGGGAGCTGCTCTCCCGGCGCGAGGGGCCGCCCGTTCGCCGATGCAGGCCCTTGGCCGCAGGCGAAGAGCAGCTTTCCACCACCCTGGTTGATGATGCGCGCGTGCTCGGGCAGGACGCCGGGAGCGACGAGCACCACATCGCAGGTGGGGGCACTGCCGATCGTGATGCTTTGCTTGCCTAGCCCCGGGATCATGCGGGCCGCGTTTCACCACAGGCGGTTGGGGAGAGCAAGGAAAGAGGCGCGTCGTGCCCGCGGCGACGGCGCCGCGCTGCTCGCGATCGTGTGCGGGAGGGAGCGCGTGACGCGCGACGCGCGCGGCGGGACGATCTCGTCTGCCGGGCGAGGAGAGCTTCAGAGCGGAGCGTCGTGACGGCCGGTAGCCGGGCGGCTCAGCGCATCACAGGTCGAGGAGCATGAAGCCGGCGCGGACCTCCTCGAGGGAGGGCATACGGGTCGACTGGGGCTCGTCTTCCATCTCCGTGGGCGTGCCATCCATGTCGTGTCCGTACTCGAGCTCTTGATCTCCAGGCATGGAGGAACCTCCGGAGAGCTAGGCTAATCCGGAATCTGGTCCATCTTCAATTGCATTCCGCGGCCGAGATCGTCGCGCGGCGGTCATCCGTTCGTGTTGGTGCGTGGGGACGTCGTCGCGCTGTCGCGCTCAGCCAGCGGCGAGCTTCCAGAGCAGGAGGGCGACCAGCACGACGATCACGACCGAGAGCGAGGCGATGAGGGCGATGTAGACGCCGCGCGAGGCGCGCACGGTGCTCGGGACGCCCGATGCCGTGGACGAGGACACGGGCCCGGAGAAGCTCGGCGCTGGAAGGGCGCGCGGCCCGGCCGCGGCATATCCAGGTGCGTGCGGCGGGGCAGGGGCGAGGTGCGGAGCGGCGGCGGCAGAGGGACCGCCCGGCGCCGCTGCGTGGTGCCCCGAGAAGGCGACCGAAGCGGGAGGAGCGTCCTGGTCGATCGGGTGGGGCGATGGGCCGAAGGCGGCGCCCGGGTGAGGCGGGGCGCCCGGGTGAGGCGGGGCGCCCGGGTGAGGCGGGGCGCCCGGGTGAGGCGGGGCGCCGAAGGAGCCCGGGTGAGGTTGCGGGCCGAAGGCGGCGCCGGGATGGGGCGGGGCGCCCGGGTGAGGCGGGGCGCCGAAGACCCCCGGCGGAGGCTGTGCGCCGTAGCCGGCGCCGGGACGAGGCGGGGCGCCCGGGTGAGGCTGTGCGCCGAAGGCTCCCGGCGGAGGCTGCGCGCCGTAGGCGGCGCCAGGCGGGCCCAGGGCGGCGCCCGGGTGAAGCGGGGCGCCGAAGCCTCCCGGGGGAGGCTGCGGACCGAAGGCGGCGCCCGGGTGAGGCGGGGCGCCGAAGCCTCCCGGGGGAGGCGGCGCGCCATGGGCCATCGGAGGTGGTGCGGATGCCGCGGGAGCGCTCAGCGGAAGGGGGGACAGCACGGCGCGCGCATCGGGCGCGAACGTGTGAGGCACCGGCGCAGGACTTCCCGGCACGGTCGTGGGCAGCGGGTGGACGGAATCCATCGCTGTCGGACTCACGGCAAGCGCGCTGTCGGCGGCGGTCGGGCGCACCGCCGGCGCGCCGTGGGCGATCGTTGGCGCCACGGCGGGCGTGTGGTCGGCGGCGGTCGGGCGCACCGCCGGCGCGCTATCGACGGTGGTCGGGCGCAGCGACGACGCGCCGTGGGCGGGTGCTGGCGCCACGATCGGCGGGTTGTCGGTGGCCGTCGGGGTCAAAGCGGGTACGACGTCGGTGGTCGTCGGGGTCACGGCGAGCACGCCGTTGATGGCCGTCGCGGCCGCGGCGGTCGCGCCGTCGGCGGCCGTCGAGGCCAGGGCGGGCACGCCGTCGGCGGCCGTCGAGGCCAGGGCGGGCACGCCGTCGGCGGCTGCCGGGTCCGCGGTGATCGCGCTGCTGGTGGACCCCGGACGCCGCGCGGGCGCGCCGGTGGTGCCCGTCGGGATCACGGTCGTCGCGTCGCTGGCGGACGCCGTATGCCGCGCGGGCGCGCCGGTGGTGCCCGTCGGGATCACGGTCGTCGCGTCGCCGGGGGACGCCGGGCCTGCAGCAGGCGCGCTTCCAGCGGTCGCCACGCCCGGCGCCGGGGCGCCGTGGCCGTGGGCGAGCAGCGCATCCGCGGCGCTCTGCGGGACGCTCGCCGCCCCCTCGGGGCGGGTCATCGCGACGGTCTCCTGCGGGCCCGAAGCGCGCGCCTGGTCGACGCCGTCGCCGTCGCCGCCTGCCCCTGGCGGTCCGTGCGCGATCGTCAGCGAGCGGCTGCCCGTCTCGATCACCCGGACCATCTGGACGGTGATGTTGTCGTGACCGCCGCGGTGGTTCGCGAGCTGCACGAGCATCCTGCATGCGTGATCGACCGAGCCCGACGCGAGCGCCTGCCGCGTGCACCCGAGGATGTCCCCGCTGAGCACGAGATCGGTGAGGCCGTCGCTCGCCTGGATCAGCACGTCGCCCGGATACAGCTCCATCGGCTCGGGTCGAACCTCGACCTCCGCCTCCGGTTTCATCCCGAGAGCGCGCGTGATCTTGTTCGCGTCGGGGTGGCCGATCGCCTGCGCCTCCGTGATCATGCCCGCGTCGATCATCCCCTGCACCATCGAGTGGTCGCGCGTGAGGGGGTAGATCTGCTGGCTCCGGATCACGTACGCGCGGCTGTCGCCGACGTGCGCGACGTCGACGCCGCGATCGTGGAGGACCATCGCCACGACGGTCGAGCCCGGGCGGACGCGGTTCTCCGCCGGCCCGCCCAGCTGATAGACGCGGCGCGCCGCCTCCTCGATCGCGGCCTTGAGCGCCGCCCTCGGATCGACGGCGGCCGGCGTCTGCTCGATCACCTCGAAGATGGTCTGGATGGCGGCGCGGCTCGCCTCGCTGCCCCCGTAGTGCCCGCCCATGCCGTCGCACAGGACGCAGAGGTGACCGAACCTGGTCTCGGCGTAGCCGCACGCGTCCTCGTTGACCTGCTTGTTCGGGTCACGACCCGCATCGCTGGCCTGGGCGAACTCGATCTTGAGGCGCGGAGAGGACTCGGTCGGGGGCATCATGGGGGGGGGCGTCGCTTGGGGCGTGAGGCCGGGGCCCCGGACACGCTACTCCAAACGGACGTTGAACTCGACGGGGCCGAACCGCAACGAGGCGCCGGGCGGCACGGGCGTCCAGACGCCAGCGGCGACGCGCTGACCGTGCACATAGGTCCCGTTGTTGGAGCCCTCGTCCCGCACGAACAGCTGACCGGCCTCGAGCTTCACGCTCGCGTGGGTGCCGGACACACGCGGCTCCGCGAGCGCGATCAGGCACGAGGCGCCGTCGCGCCCGGCCCGTACCTCGGCGCCGGGGTGCACGGTGAAGATGCCCGCCGCGCCCGAGAGCGTCGCCCGGCTGACGCCGCCCGGGGGAGGCGCCATCATCGGCCCGCCGCCATAGCCGAAGTCGCCCGGCGGAGGCGGCGCGGGTGCGTAGGGCGGAGGCGCCCCGCCGCCCGCCACGATGGGCCTCGGGGGCGCCGCCGCCGCCGCGCCGCGTCGCCGGCCGCCGCCGCCGCCGCCGCGGAAGATGGAGACGAGCAGCAGCACGATGACGACGCCGCCGAAGGTCACGCCGGCGATGAGCAGGTACGGCAGCGGCGCTTCCTTCGCCTTCAGCGTGAGGATCTTGTCGGCCGTGACCGCGCTCGTGCGCCGCGCCTGGTTGTCGTAGACGATGAGGCGCGCCGTCATCTGGTCGCCCTTGCCCACGAGGAACTTGTCCGTGTCCGGCAGCTCGAACTCGACGACGCTGTCGCCGGCCGAGATCGCCTTGCCGCGCATCCCGCTCTCGATCAGCGTCCGCTGGGCCTTCTTCGCGTCCTCGAGGTTCCCGCCCTGCAGCGACTGCGGCGCGGCCTGGTTCTTCGGGACCATGTAGATCTCGGCCCGCTGCGCGTTGCCGCCCCAGCAGAAGTTACCGAAGATCTTGACCGTGCTGCCGGGATGGATCGGCGACTTCTTCGCGGCGCGATCGGTCGCGTCGCGGTCGATGTCGAGCGGCCACGCGGTGGGATCGATGCCGACGGGGACGTTCTGGAACGTGGCGTCGCCCGCGATCGGCGGATCCGTGTTGATGAAGGCGAGCTTGAACGTCTGCGTGATGCTCGGCGCGACGCAGGAGACCCGCCACTTCACGATGTGCATCTTGTTGAAGCGGGTGCGGATCGCGTTGACGATGTTGGCCGCGCGCCGCTGCTGGCCGTCGCGCACCACGCTGAAGAAGCCGCCGATCTCGGTGTTCGCCATCCCCTCCATGAACTCGCGGGCGTTCGCGGTGAACTCCTCGACGAGCCGGCTCGGGAACCAGATCGAGATGACGGGCACCGGCGTCTTCGGCAGGACGTCGTTGTTCTCGGGGAACCGCCCCTTCGTGAGGTAGTCCCGGAGCAGGTTCGACGCCGCGGCGGTCGAGCTCGGATCCGCGCCGGCGGAGCCGTTCGAGAGGACGACCATCGCCTGGTGCATCGGCACCGGGACCCCCTGGCCGGCGTTGCCGAGCTCCTTGAACGCGTCGGTCGCGGCGTTCTTGATGATCGTGAAGAGCGGGCGCGTGCGCCCCTGCGTCGGGTAGGTGCGCGTGACGCCGCCGATGGCCTGCGCCGCCGTCTGCTTGTTGCTCACCCACTTCGAGTCCTCGACGACGCCGCGATCGTTGAAGAACATCACGTCGACGATGTCGTTCGGCTGCATCGCGTTCACGAACGCGCTCGCGACCGCCTTCGCCTCGTCGAAGCGGGTGCCCATGCTCGACGCGGCGTCGATCAGGATGAGCCACGCCGTGCCGACGCCCGGCTGCCCGGCGCTGTCGCCCCACCGGACCTTCGACTCGAACTTCGCCGGCAGGTCCGTGCCGTCGACCGTGACGGAGAAGATCGCGTTCTTGTCCGGGAAGTCGAACGACGAGTAGAGCGCCGACGGCTGCTCGATCGCGTCGGCGACGCAGTCGAGGTTCGCGTCGCCCGTGAGCGCGGCGCAGGTGCGGGTGATGTCGCTGAGGCGCTTGCTCTGCACGACCTCGAGCACGGTCGTGAGCACGGGCGACCCGTCCGCGGTGCTCGCGCGCGGGTCGATGCGGAGCACGTGCGCTTCGGGCGCGGCCTCGGCGCCGCGCGGTCCGCCGAGGAGCGCGAGGACAGCGGCCGCGAGCGCGAGCAGCGGAGCGCAGCGGAGGGGTTTGCCCCCGCGCCTGCCGCGACGGGCGGAGGCGCTCATGGAGTGGATGGGGCGAGTCGCGTCATGAGAGGGAGTCATGCGTGGGGATCTCCAGCGAGCGCGAGGGAGCAGAGGAGCGCTCCCCGCGCGAGCGGGGCGGCCGCCGCGCACTGGCGGCGGCTATCCGGTTGGTTTTCACGCAGCCTGACCGGGGCGCCAGGTGCCGGTGGAACGTCGCGAGGGAAGGGGGCCAGGCTCGGCAACGCCTCTCCTCGTGCGATGGGCCCGTCAGGCCCGCGTGGCCACGTTGAACAGGATGACGCTGAACCCGCCGAAGCGGATCTTGTCGCCATCGCGTAGCTCTCGTCGGCCCTGGAAGCCGACCGCCTCCTCGTTGTGGAACGTCCCGTTGGTGGAGCCGAGATCGGCGAGGACGAGCCGGCCGTTGTCGATCTCGATCGTCGCGTGGTGCGTGGAGGTCGTTCCGTGGGCTATCTCGATGTCGACCTTCTGTCCTGTCTCGGCGCGGCCGACGACGTTCTTGCCTTGCCAGAGCGGCCAGAACCGACCGAGCGGGTCGTCCTGGAAGCTCACGAGGAAGCCGGCGAGGGCGCGTCGGTCCTGCCCGATGGCCCTCGGCGACGCCGGCGTGGACGGGTGCACAGCCGGAGGGGCGGACATGTACTGAGGCGGCGGCGCCGGCTGGGGCATGTGCTGCTGGGGTGGAGGAGGCTCGCCGTAGCCCCCCATGCTGCCCCCCTGCTGCACGGGCGGCGGCGCGGACGGCCCCGGGTAGCCCCCCATGCCGCCCCCCTGCTGCACGGGCGGCGGCGCGGACGGCCCTGGGTAGCCCCCCATGCCGCCCCCCTGCTGCACGGGCGGCGGCGCGGACGGCCCTGGCTGGTTTGGCGCGTGCGTCGTCTGGTTGAAGGCGTCGCCGCTCATCTGGATACCGTCGAGGGCGATCGGGTGGCCTCCCTCCATGCAGAACGAGCCGCCCGCCGGGATCGCGTGCCCCTGTACGCAGCGCGCGCCCTGCGGCTGCGGAGGAGGACCGAAGCCGGGCCGCGGGGAGCCGGGATAGCCGCCCTGCTGCTCCGGGAAGCCCGGGGCCGAGCCATAGCCGCCGCCCTGCCCGCCGTAGATCGGCGGCTCGGGCGGGAACGGAGGTGGCTTCAGCGGCAGCGGAGGAGGTGGCGGGGGAGCGCCGTAGCCACCGGGCTGCGACCCGAAGGGCGGCGGGGGGCCGAAGCTCGACGAGCCGCCCTCGGGCGCCGGCGGGAATCCGGGGGGCGAACCTGGAGGAGCCCCGAAGGGAACCGGCGGAGGCGGACCGAAACCACCGCCCGGTGAGCCGAAGTTGGGAGGCTCAGGGGGCGAGCCGAAGCCCGGTGCAGGAAACGGCGGAGGAGGAGGCGGCGGCGGCGGAGGCGGCGCCCCGAACGCTCCGGGCCCGGAGGGAGCGAGCGGCGAGGCGCACACAGCGCAGAATTTATCGGCGGGGGTCGCGGGCGCACCGCAACGCGGACAGAGCATGGTGATCCTTCTCGGGTTTCGCGGCGCCGCGGCGCCGCCGCCGCGAGCATACCGTGGGCGCTCGGCCGAGGATCAAGAAGAAGTATGCGGGAATCCTTGCTGGCGGCCGACAATGCGGCACGCACACGCCTGCATGCAGCGCCGTTCGGCGCGCGCCGGCTGCAGCGCTGCGCCATGGACGCGCCTGCTCGCGCGCTGCGGGCCAGGGGGCGGCTGCCACCTGGCCATCGGCTCTGCGGGAGCGCGCTGCGTCTGTCCGCGCGGCCGGGACGCCGGCCTGCGAGGCTCAATCCTTCGCGTCGCGGACGCGGGCGGCCTTGCCGGCGAGGTTGCGCAGGTAGAACAGCCGCGAGCGGCGGACCACGCCGCGCGAGACGATCTCGACCTTGTCGATGCGGGGGCTGTGGAGGAGGAAGATGCGCTCGACACCGATCGTGAAGCTCACCTTGCGCACGGTGAACGTGCTCCGGACCCCGGCGCGGTGGCGCTTCAGCACCACACCCTGGAACACCTGGATGCGCTCCTTCTCGCCCTCGACGATCCGGTAGTGGACGCGCACCGTATCGCCGACGCGGAAATCCGGGATCCCCTCGCGGAACAGGGGCGCTTCGATCTTCGCGAGGATGTTCGAGGTCTGCATGGTCGGTCAATCCTTCAAAGGGTCGGGGATCCGTCTTCGCGGTCCCGTGCTCAGGGGGCAGGGCCGCCGCCGTTTGTGGACTGCATCCGGCGGAGCGGGGGCCGCGAGCGGCCCGGTGCTTCACGCCATGACGCAGATGCTTGCCCGGTCGCGGTTCCGGAAGCATGGGCGCGAGCTCGGCCCGCGCACCTCCCCGGGGGGTACCGGAGAGGTGCGGCATTATGCATGCGGGCGATCCGGTGTCAACGCCGGCAACGGCGCAACTGCGCGCTCTCGCGCGGCTCTGCGCGCGAGCTCTCTGCTTCAGCGGCGGACGGGGATGATTTGCACGCGGCGGGCCTCTCCCTCACCGTCGCTCTTCGTGACGACGCCGGGGAATTTCGCCAGGGCCAGGTGGACGACGCGGCGATCCTGCGGGTTCATCGGCTCGAACGTGATGATCTTGCCCTCCTCGACCGCCTGCTTGCCCAGGCGGCGCGCCATGGACGAGAGCGTGTCCTCGCGTCGTTGCCGGTAGCCCTCGGCGTCGATGATCACGTGGCGCCGTTTCTTGCCCGGCCGGTTGATCACGCGGTTGGCGAGGAACTGCAGCGCCGCGAGCGTCTGCCCCTTCTTGCCGATCACGCGACCCGCATCCTTCCCCTCGACCTCGAGGCGGATCTCCTCGGGCGGATCCTCCTCCTCGTTCTCGAGGAGATCGACGGTGCAGTCCATGCCCATCGACGCGAGCACATCGATGACGAAGTCGAGCGCGATGTCGGCGCGTCCGTCCTCCTCGAACTCGGCCACGTCGCCAGCGCCCTGCGCCTCTGCATCGACATCCGCCGCGTCGATTCCCCTTTCGGCAGCTTCACTATCCACGGACACGTGCTTTTCCCTTTCCGAGAGCAGGCGCCGACTTGTCGTCGCCCGGAGTCTTCTTCGTCGCGGATTGGGGCTCCGCGCTCGCGATCTCTCGCACCTCGATACCGGCGGCCCGTTCGTCCCTCGCCTTCAGGTACCGCTCGACGAGCAACTGCTGGCCGATGCCGAGCCAGGTGTTGGTCAGCATGTAAACGCCGAGGCCGGCCGGGAGGAAGAGCATCATGGCGGTGAAGATGCCGGGCATCAGGTACAGCATCATCTTCTGCTGCGCAGGGTCGCCCTGCGGGGGCATGAGCTTCTGCTGGATGAAGCTCGAGGCGCCGAGGACGATGGGGATGATGAAGTACTTGCCCGGGGCCGACAGGTCCGGGATCACGGGGCCGAACGGGGTGTGGTAGAGCTCCACCGCGGTCTGGAGCGCGGTGTAGAGGGCGAACCATACCGGCATCTGGAGCAGCATCGGGAAGCAGCCGATGACCGGGTTGGCGACCTTGTTCTTGCGCCAGAGCTCCTGCATCGCGAGGCCGCGCTGGGTGGCGTCGTCCTTGTACCTCGCGTTGATCTCATCCATCTCCGGCTTGAGCTTGCGCATCGCCGCGGCGCTCTTGATCTGCTGGATGCTCAGCGGGAAGAGCAGGAGCCGGACGGTGATGGTGAGCAGGACGATGGCCCAGCCCCAGCTGCCCACCGCGCCGTAGAGGACATAGAGATACGAGACGAGGAGCTTCGCGATCGGCGAGAACCAGCCGAGGTTGATGACCTCGCTCGCTCCGTGGTCCACGGCGGCGAGCAGGTCGCGCTCCTTCGGGCCGGTGAAGGAGAGGACCTTGTAGGTCACCGCGCCGCCGGGCGCGAGCTCGTGCTCGGGGTAAGCGAGCCGCGCGCGGTAGACGTGCCCGAAGGTCGGGTCATTGCCCTTCTGCTGGAACTTCGACGTGTCCCAGATCTCCTCGATCTGCGTCTCGGCCACGGGCTTCCCGGGCCCTTCCAGCGGGATCGCGATCTTGCTGAAGTAGCTGCTCGCGACCGCGGCAAACCGCGCGTTGCCCGGCGTGCGCCGCCAGCGCTCGGCGGTGAACTCCTTGTCCTCGAAGTCCTTGGGCTCGAAGGCGTCGGGGTGCTGCCGCTCGGTCGTCTGATCGGTCGAGGCGACCGTCTCGGTGATCCACTCCGAGAGCAGGCCGAGGTGGCCCTCGGTTTCCTTCTGGGTTCGCCACGAGGTCTGCTCGACCGCGAACCGGTGCTTGCGCGGCTCCTGGCCGGCGTTCTCGACCGTCAGTTGCAGCGAAAGCTCGTAAGGGCGCCCGGAGGCGGCGACGACCTTGGTCAGCCTCGTCGTGTCGTCGGTGTAGGTGAAGGTGCAGCTCTTGCCGTCCTGCGCCGAGAGCTTCCAGTCGAGGTCGTGGAACGGCACCTGCTGCGCGTTGCCGCCCGGCAGGCGCAGGTCCGTCCTCAGGGGCATCCGCGACTCGAGCGAGGTCGTGACCAGGTCCATCGGCCTGTGCTCGCCGTTCCCCGTCGTGTACTTCGGGTCGGTCATCCAGAGGTGCCGGACCGACGCGCCCCGCGTGGAGAGCTCCGCCTTGAACCGATCTCCGTCGATGACGCACGCCTCCGCGGGGGCGCGCTCCGCGGGGGCGGTGCTGTCGTTCACGTCGAGCGGCTGGAACTGTTCCGCGCTCTCACCGAAGAGGAGCGGCTTGCCGAACTGGATGAACAGGATGATGGCGAGGCCGAGGAACAGCCATTTGGCGATATTGCTGCGTTCCATGAAGTCCTTCGTCGATCCCAGGATCTCGAGCCGCGCCCTTCGCTGCTGGCGCCACGTGACGCCTCACGAGGCTGCCCAGCGTCGCTTCGGACGGGCTTTGCTCCGCGGCTTGTCGGGCGCCGTGCCGCCGGGGCCTTGTCGATGGTCGAGCGGGATTAGTCCATGAGAGTGACCCGGCCGCTGAAGCCCGCTCGCCGAGGGGGCGAGGCGTGCGAGGCGAGCTCCGTGCCAGTAGCCGAACAGCGTGCCGTATCCCGCGGGTCAACGTCCCGTTGCGTCGGCGTCCGAGCCGCCGCGTCACGGGGAAGACGAGGTGGTGGCGGAGGGTCGAACCCGCCCGGATGAAACGGGTGACACCTACACAGTCGCTTGAGCGAAAGCAAGCTCCCCCGAAGCGCTCCGTGACCCAGGATGCAGGCGGCGGCGTAGCGCGAGCAGGAAGGCTCGAACCGGCAGACCGGGCCCATCAACGCCACGATGACCCTGGAGAGCGTCATCTGGTAGGCGCGGATCAGCGCGAGGAGGAGCTTCGCCAGCATGCGGTGACCCGTGAGTGAGCGGGGAGCTTGGGGCTCAGCGCACCACGGCGCAAGGTAAGCCTCGTCATCGGGCGGGCGGATCTTCTGCGCCGCGCTCGTCCGCAGCCGCGGGCGCGCCGGTGAGGGATGGCGCGGCGGCGAGCGCGTCCCGTGCCCTGCGCCGGAGCACCGGGACCACGCTGCGCAGCTCCGCGAGCACGTCCTCGAGGCCGAGCGAGCCGGCGCCGGTGCGCAGGATCACCACGATGTCGACGCGCTCCGGGAAGAGCTCCGGGAACCTCCGGAATGCCTCCCTGAGCAGGCGCTTCGCACGGTTGCGGGCCACGGCGTCGCCGACCTTGCGCGAGGCGACGAGGCCCAGCCGAAGCGCACCCGGTACGGGAGCGGGGGCGGGCGCCTCGCCCTTCTCCGCGCCGCGAGCGGGCGCGTCGGTGGGGGCCGCAACGAGGATCAGCAGGTGCCGGGTGTTGACGCGATGACCGCCGTTCTGGATGCGAACGAAATCGGCCCGCTTGCGGATGCGGCGCCCGCGGGGGAACGACGAGGGGGGGGACGCCGACGAGCGCGGGCGCGCTGGCGCCGTCACGCTCGCGTTACTTCTTGTAGATGGTGGTCGAGAGCCGGGCGCGGCCCTTGCGGCGGCGGTTGTTGATGATCTTGCGACCGCCGGCGGTCGCCATACGCGCACGGAAGCCGTGAGTCCGGGCGCGGCGGGTGTTATGGGGCTGGTAGGTGCGCTTCATGGCTGGTGGTCCCTTGGCGTTCTGGACCGCGAACGGCGGCGACCTGGCCGCACGTCAAGCGGGCGCGCAAGAAAGCACGACGTTCGGCCCAGGTCAACACCAGACGACGCGGCGCCGCCTTGGTTCGCCGTTCTCTCTCACCTTTCTAGGTACCTGGGTTAGCGTGTAGCCTCCGATCGACCGCGGGGGCCGTTCTAGACGGGCCACAGGAGGGAATTTGACGCGCACCGGAGGACATGTGGGGGAGAAGCGGCACGTGGCTGCGCGGGGCGTCACGCGACGCGCGCTGGGCGTTGCTGCGGCGGGAGCAATGTTCCTGAGCGCGCTCCCTGCCAGCGCACAGACGAGGACGTTCTACCTGGACCGGCTCTACATGGCCGGCGCTCCCGAGGATTCGATCGCGCTCTGGAGGCCGCAGGTGGCGCCGGAGACGCGCTTTTTCGGGCAGTTCGGGCTCGGCTTCGGGCTCAACCCCTTCCGGATCGAGAACATGCTGAACGACGAGCGGTCCGCGCAGCTCTTCAGCAGGAAGCACGGCGCGCCGGTGTCGTCGCAGCTCATCGGGTACCTCAACGGAGGCGTCGAGTTCCTCGACCGCTTCAGCGTCCAAGTGGGGCTGCCGTTCATCGGCTTGCAGACGAGCAACCAGACGAACGACGCGATCATCGCCGGCGCGCAGGACGCGGCGAGCCCGTCGAGCGCCGCGATCATGGACCTGCGGCTCGACGCGCGGGCGGTCCTGTACCGCTCCGACGATCGCTTCTTCAAGCTGGGCGTCAACGCGGCCGCGTGGGTGCCGACGGGCCACAGGTTCTCGTTCGCCGGCGACAAGAGCACGAGCACGCTGATCGGGCTCTCGGGCGAGATCGACCTCAGATCCATGTTCTTCGTTCTCAACACCGGAGTGCAGTTCCGGCCGTACGCCTCGCTCAACGACTTCAACGTGTCGCACGAGTGGCGGTGGGGTATCGGCGGCTTCGTGCCGCTGCGGAACGGGACCTTGCGGCTCGGCGCGCAGATCTTCGGGTCGACCGGCCTCGGTCGGGGCACGACGTTCACCGGGGACAACACCCCGCTCGAGTGGATGGCCGAGGGGCGGCTCGCCCTCGACCAGCGGAAGAAGGCGTGGCTCGGTGTCGGCGGTGGCACGCGCCTCACCGGGGGCTACGCGCCGGATTTCCGGCTGACCGGGGTCCTCGGCTACGCGTTCGGCATCTCGGATGTCGAGCCCATGTCGCCGGGCGCACGCTTCAAGGCGCTCCCGCCGCGCGCCGCGGACACCGACAAGGACGGCTACCCGGACGACATCGATCTCTGCCCGACCGATCCCGAGGACAACAAGCCGCCGAACTCCAGCGACGGCTGCCCGGCGCTGCCCGACCGCGACGGCGACGGCATCCCCGACGTCAGCGACAAGTGCCCGGATGAGCCCGAGGATTTCGACAAGATCAACGACGCCGACGGCTGCCCGGAGGACGACGCCGACGAGGACAAGATCCCGGACGCGAAGGACGCGTGCCCCAAGGAGCCGGGCGAGCCGAGCACCGATCCGGCCAAGAACGGCTGCCCGCAGTTCATCCGCCGCATCACGGGATCGAGCGAGATCCAGATCCTGAAGCAGGTGCAGTTCGCGACGGGCAGCGCGAGGATCCTGCCGAACAGCTACGGCATCCTCGACGAGGTCGTCCGGCTGCTCAAGGTGAACCCCGAGATCGGGCTCGTCGCGATCGAGGGCCACACGGACAACCGCGGGCCTGACCAGCTCAACGAGCGGCTCTCCAACGATCGCGCCCACTCGGTGAGGACCTACCTCATCGAGCGCGGCGGCATCGACCCTGCCCGGCTCACGGCGGCGGGCTTCGGGCCGCGGCGGCCGATCGAGAGCAACAACACCGAGGCCGGGCGCCAGAAGAACCGGCGCGTCGAGTTCCACATCCGGGAGAGCAACACGGGCGGCAACAAGGCCTCCGGCAACACCACCGGCGGCGGCAGTGGCGGTACGGTCACGCCCTAGATGCCAGCGCCGGGCGGCGCGCGCGGGAGCTCTGCTGTGTGCAGTCCTCGCCGCCGCGTGCCGCCCGGACGAGGGCACGCCCTATCGCTGCAGCTGCATCTTCGTCACGGACTTCGACGCCGACGCGAAGCTGGACGTGGAGGTCTGCTCGCCGACCGAGGCCCGCGCCGAGGGCGTCGGACGCGGGTGCGCGCAAACCCACGCGCCCGGCCCGGTGTCCGGCTGCTCCTGCACGAGCGCCCCGGCGCGCGGACCGTGCGAGCTCGGCGCGTGCCGCGCTACCCCAGCAGCGCCCTGAGCTCGTCCGGCGTCGTCACCGGGGCCGAGCACGTTCGCCCGCGGCAGACGTAGGCCACGGCCGCGCCGGAGCGCGCCGGCTTGCCCTCGGCGACGACCTGCGCCGCCGCGGCCGTCTCCGGGCGCGCCGGATCCACGAGGACGATCGCCCGGTTCGGCAGGTAGGTCCCGAACGCCTCGCGCGCGAGTCCTCCAGCCGCTGTCGAGCCCGCCTCACCGACCACGACCACCGTCACGCTGCCGCGCGCGAGGCGGTCGAGCACGCACACGGTCTGGCCGAGCCCGAACGGGTTCTCGAGGGCGGCCGGCGCGAGGGCCTCGAGCTGCCGCTCTGCCGGCGGTAGGTAGCGCTCGTCGGCGATCTCGGCGAGGCGCAGGCAGAGGAGCGCCGCCATCGAGACGGCCGACGGCGCCGCCTGATCGTAGATGTCCTGCGTGCGCGCGATCAGCGCGTCGCCGTCGTCGGGGGTGAAGAAGAACCCGCGCGCCGCGTCGTCCCAGTGGTGCGCGATCATCGCGTCGGCGATCGCGCGCGCGACGCTGACGTAGCGCGGATCGGAGGTGGCTTCGTACAGGTCGAGGGCCGCGTTCCCGAGGTACGCCTGGTCGTCCAGGAACCCCGGCCGCACGTCGCCCGCGCCGCCGCCCTCCGCCTTCGCGCCCGCGGGCGCGCCGTCCTTGAGGTAACGGCCGACGCGGCCGCCGCGGATGAGCTTCTGCTCGAGCACCGCGAAGGCGCGCGCCGCGGCGTCGACCCAGGCGGGCTCATCCAGGGCGCGGCCCGCGTCGGCGAGCGCCCCGAGGAGCAGCCCGTTCCAGCTCGCGAGCACCTTGTCGTCGCGCGCCGGCCGGGGCCTCGCCTCGCGCGCGGCGAGCATCTTGACCCGGGCGCGCGCGAGCGCCTCGCGGCAGCGCTCGAGGTGCGCCGCGGCGTCTCCTCCGGCGCCCCCGTCGAGGACTGCCGCGGCCTGCTCCAGCGTGCGGTGCTGCGAGAGCACCGTCGCGCCGGTGTGCTCGAAGTTGCCTTCCTCCGTGATGCCGAAGACGAGGCGGGCCACGTCGTAAGCGAGCTGATCCTCGCCGAGCGCCGCGCGCAGCTGGTCGAGCGTCCACACGAAGAACTTGCCCTCGCTCCCCTCGGAGTCGGCGTCCTGCGACGCGTAGAACCCGCCCTCCGGGTCGCGCATCTCGGCGAACAGGTAGCCCACGATCTCGCGCGCCGTCTCGGCGTAGATCGGCCTCTTGAACGCGCGGAAGCCGTCGACGTACAGGCGCAGGAGGAGCGCGTTGTCGTAGAGCATCTTCTCGAAGTGGGGCACGAGCCAGCGCTCGTCCGTGGAGTAGCGGTGGAAGCCGCCGCGCAGGTGGTCCCAGATGCCGCCGTCGCGCATCCTGTCCAGCGTGAGCTCGACGCTCTCCGCCGCGGCGCGATCGCCCTCCAGCACGCCGCGGCGTAGCAGCACGTCGAGCGACATCGTGTTCGGGAACTTCGGCCGCGATCCGATGCCGCCGTGGCGGCTGTCGAAGCGCGCGAGCAGCTGCCGCGACGCGCGCCGGAGCAGGTCCGACGAGGCGGGCTCGACGGCGCTCGCCGCCCCGGCGGCGGCGGTCGCCGGCGCGCGCTGCACGCGCTCGATCGCCTGGGTGATCTCGTTCGCCTGGAGCTCGACCTCGTCGCGCCGGCTCCTGTAGGCGTCGGCGACCGCGTCGAGGACCTTCGGGAAGCCGGGCATGCCGTGCTGGTCCTTCGGCGGGAAGTAGGTGCCCGCGAAGAAGGGCCGCTGGTCGGGCGTGAGGAACACCGTCAGCGGCCAGCCGCCGCTCCGGCCCATGAGCTGCACGACGAGCTGGTAGATGTGATCGAGGTCGGGGCGCTCCTCCCGATCGACCTTGATGTTCACGAAGAGCTCGTTCATGCGCCGGGCGATCGCCTCGTCCTCGAACGACTCGCGCTCCATGACGTGGCACCAGTGACAGGCGGCGTAACCGATGGACAGGAGGATCGGCCTGTCCTCGCGCCGCGCGAGATCGAGCGCCTCGCCCCCCCACGGGTACCACGCGACCGGGTTGTGTGCGTGCTGCAGGAGGTACGGCGACGACTCGCTCGCGAGCCGGTTCGTGGGGGATGCCATGGAGCCCACCTAGCGCCGGGCGAGGGGGACCGCCAGCCGGGCCGCAGCGGGCTTGGGCGTCTGGGCCAGGCCCGCTCTGGGCTACGCCCGCTCCAGCACGAGGGCGCAGTTGTGCCCGCCGAAGCCCGCAGAGCACTTCAGCGCGTGACGCAGGTCGACCGAGCGCTGCTCGCGCACGACGTCCAGGGAGCAATCCGGATCGAGCTCATCCACGTTGATCGACGGGTGCAGCAGCTGGTCGCGCAGCGAGCACACGACGGCGATCGTCTCCACGGCGCCGGCGCCGCCGAGCAGGTGCCCGATCATCGACTTTGTCGCCGAGATCGGGATGCGCGCGAGGCGCTCGCCGAAGACCCGCCGCAGCGCGAGCACCTCGGCGGCGTCGCCCTGCGGCGTCGAGGTCGCGTGCGGGTTGATGTACCCGATCGCCTCCGGCGCGACGCCCGCCCTGGCGAGGGCGCGCTCCAGCGAGAGCGCGAGCCCGAGCCCGGTCGAGTGCGGCCGCGTGAGGTGCTGCGCGTCCGTGGTCATCCCGAAGCCGGCCACGAGGGCGAGCGGCTTCGCGCCGCGCGCCCGCGCGTGCTGCTCCTCCTCGAGCACGAGCGCGCCCGCGCCCTCGCCCATCACGAAGCCGTGGCGCCGCCGGTCGAACGGGCGGCTCGCGCGCGTCGGGTCGCCGTCGAGGGCCCTGGCGAGCGCCTTCGCGTTGCCGAACCCCGCGACGGTGTTGAGCCGCGTCGCGGCCTCGGCGCCCCCCGCGACCATCACGTCGGCCTCCCCCGCCTCGATCATGAGGGCCGAGGTCGCGATCGAGTGCGTGCCCGTCGCGCACGCGCTCGCGAGGTTGTACGACGGCCCCATGAGCCCGTAGCGCATGGCGATGAGCGCCGCCGCGCCGTTCGGCATGACGCCCGGGATGAAGTAAGGCGACACGGCCCTCGGGCCGCGCGCCGCGCTCCGGGCGATCTGCTCCTCGAAGATATCGACGGAGCCCATCCCGGTCGACATCAGGCACCCGATCCGGGTCCGGTCGAGGCCGCCGCCGCCCGGCGCCTGGGCGCCCTCCGCCGCCTCGTGGTCCGCGGCGGGCGCGCGCTCGAGCGGCGCGATGCCCGCCTCGCGCAGCGCCTCCACCGCGGCCGCGAGGCTCAGGTGGGTCACCCGGCCGTAGATGTCCGCCTCCTTGGGCGACAGGTACTTTCCGACGTCGAACTCCTTCACGCTGGCGGCGATGTCGCTGCGGAGCTTGTCGACGGGGAAATCGCGGATGAAGTCCACGCCGGACCGACCGGCGAGGAGGTTTTGCCAGGTGGTCTCGACGTCGTTGCCCAGCGGGCAAACGGCGCCGATCCCGGTCACGACGACCCGCCTTCGCATCGGACTGCTCGTGCTCGCTTCAGGGAGGGGGAGAGGGTTCAGGGCGGGCCGGGGGACGGTTCAGGCGGACAGCGCCTGCGGACCGGCGTCGTTCAGGTTGGGAGCGGCCGCGAGGCTCTCGAGCGACGTGTCGCGGCGGCGCTCTGCGCCGTGGCGCAGGTCGAGCGCGGCGCGCTGGGCGGCGAGCATCTCGTGCCGGCCCACCCCGAGGTACTTGAGGATCGGCATGTAGACCTTCTGGATGAACACGTTCCGATCGACGCCGGCCTCGCGCATCTTCAGGATGCGCGAGTCGTAATCGGGGACGATCCCGACGCCCGGCATCTCGAAGTTCGCGAACACGTGCGCCATGTCGGCGAGCGTCCCCTGCCGGTCCTCCTCGAGCAGCACCTTGATGACGCTCTGGTAGAAGCGGCAGTGGGCGATCTCGTCGCGGGCGATGTAGTCGTAGACGGCTCGCAGGCACTCGTCGTTCTCGCCCGCCGCCCGCTCCCGGTGCTTCACGTAGATGACGAACGTCGCCATCTCCTGCACGCAGCCGTAGAAGGTCATCTGCCGCGGCGTGTGGAACGGGAGATCCCACTTCTTCGCGAAGAGCTGGTGCTGCAGATCGGCGAGCTGCTCCTCGGTGCGCTTGCCCGACCGCAGGAGGTACTGCATCAGCGTGAGCGAGTGCTTCGACTCCTCGTAGGCCCAGTTCGCCTGGAACCACGCCTGGCCGAAGTAGCTGCGCACGAGGTTGATGCCGTTCGACACGTAGTCGGGCAGGTACATCTCGACCGAGCAGAAGGTCTCCGCGCAGAGCGCGAGCTCCTCGCTGGCGTCCTTGTTCACGCGATCCCAGGGGATGTCCTCGAAGAGGTTCCAGCGGCGCTCGCGCTCCGCCTTCTCGAAGAAGGTCATGTACTCCTGGAAGATCTGCTCCTCGAGCCGGCTCATGCGCCCGCCTCCAGCCGCTCTCCGACCTTCTTGCAGAGGTCGCCCACGGTGATGAGCTCGACCAGATCTTCGTCCGGGATCATGATCCCGAGCTCGGTCTCCATCTCTCCGACGATCTGCATCATCGAGAGCGAGTCGATGCCGAGCTCCGTGATCACCGACGCCGCGGTGACGCTGGGGAACTCGCGCCTGTCCACGCGAGCGGCAACCGTCTTGAACATCTCGAGCAGATTGGTCTTGTCCGTCATGGTTCAGTCGATCCTGCGAAGCTCGTATTGAGCGAGGGAGCTGTAGTGCTTGTCGAACGCGTTCACGCACGTCGACAGGTAACGATCGTAGTCGTCGAAGACCTTGTCCCCCCACGTCGACCGGATGGTCTTCTCGTTCAGCCGGAGCCGGCGGAGCCACTCCGCGGTGGTGCGCTGGTAGTGCTCGCGCCGCGTGTTCACCTGCATCACCTCCCAGTAGGGGTTCGCCGCCTGGATGATGTCCTCGAGCCGCGGGTTCAGGCCGCCGGGGAAGATCTCCCGGGTGACGAAGTAGATGTCCTCGAGGTCCTTCCTCGTGCCGGCCGGGAGCCCGCCCCACGGCGTCATCCGCGGCGTCCGGTTGCGGAGGATGGTCTGGAGGCCGAACCAGGCGCCCTGGTTCGTGAGCTCCCAGGCCTTCTTGAAGTACGCCCGGTAGATGTCGATCGCCTTGCCCTGGCGCGCCTCCTCCGGCGAGCACAGGTGGTCGATCATGCAGATCGAGATGAGGCTGTCGAACCGCTCGGACGTCGTGAAGGTCCGGAAATCCCCGCCGACCACCTCGACGCCGGGGAGCTTGCGGGCGTTCACCTCGGCGGCCTGCGCGGTGGACAGGGTGACGCCGACCGCGCGCTTCACACCGCGCGCCGTGGCCACGTACTCGAGCGCCGCGCCCCACCCGCAGCCGATGTCGAGGACCTTCTTCTCGGGCCCCGCCTTGGCGAAGTCCGACAGGATCCGGAGCTTGTTCAGCTGCGCGGCCTCGAGCGACTGCTCGGGGGACTCGTAGACGGCGCTCGTGTAGTTCATGCGCTCGTCGAGCCACAGCCTGAAGAACTCGTTCGAGACGTCGTAGCTGACCTCGACCTCGGCCTTACTGGATCCCATCGATGACTCCTTCGACACGTGCCGGGGCGCCGCCCGCGCGGCCCCCTTCGTTTCGCGCCGCCGCTCCGCTCGTGCGGACCACGTCGGCATGGGGGGAGGGCGTGATGCCCTCGTCAACGTCCGAGGCGACCTCGAGCTCGCCGGCCTCGAATCGCCGCTTCATCTCGCGGCGCCGCACCTTGCCGCTCGACGTCTTCGCCAGCGTCCCCCGCTTGATGAGCGCGATCTCGGACAGCTGGACGCCGATCTGGGCGCGCACGGCCTGGGTGATCGCCTGCGCGACGCCGCCCGCGCCGCGCTTGGCCTCGGCGACGACGACGGCCCGCTCGGCGCCCGACGCGGTGAGGCACGAGAACGCCACGCAGTGGCCGTCGCGCACCCCCTCCACGGAGGACGCGACGCGCTCGATGTCCTGGGGGAAGTAGTTCTTGCCGCCGAGGATGATGAGATCCTTGGAGCGGCCGCAGAGGTACACCTCGCCGGCAACCGTATAGCCGAGATCGCCGGTCCGCAGCCAGCCCCCTCCGAACGCCGCCTCGGTCGCCTCCGGCTCGTTGAAGTAGCCGGCGGCGACGCTCGGGCCGCGCACCCAGATCTCGCCCACCTCGCGCTCGCCGAGCGGCGCGCCGTCGGGCCCCACGATGGCGAGCTCGTGGCAGGGGAGGGGACGGCCGCAGGAGACGAGCTCCAGCGACGCGCCGCCGTTCGCGGGCCGCGCCTTCCCCGCCTGCATCGCCTTCGCGTCCACGCGGTCGGTGGTGAGCGGGGCCGTGAGGTCGCTGAAGGTGATCGCCAGCGTGGCCTCGGCCATGCCGTACGAGGGCAGGATGCTCTCCGGGCGGAGCCCCTGCTTGCGGAAGCGATCGAGGAACGCGCCGAGCACGTCCGCCTGGATCGGCTCGGCCCCGCACCCGAGCGCGCGCAGACACGAGAGATCCCACTGGCCCGCCTGCGCCTCGGTGACGGCCCGCGTCGCGAGGGCGAAGGCGAAGTTCGGGGCGAAGGTGATCGTGCCGCGGAACCTGTGGATCGCGTCGAGCCAGAGCGAGGGGCGGCGGATGAACGCCGTCGTCGGCAGGAACATCACCGGCACGAGCGCGTAGAGCGGCGCGATGACGAAGCCGATGAGCCCCATGTCGTGGTAGAGGGGCAGCCAGCTGACGCCGCGATCTTCCGGGGTGGAGCGCAGCCCGTCGAACATGATCGCGTGGCTGTTCACCGTCAGGTTGCGGTGGGTCACCATCACGCCCTTGGGCCGCGAGGTGCTCCCCGACGTGAACTGCAGGAACGCGAGGTCGTCGAGGGACACCCGCCAGGGCTCCGCCGCGTCCGACGCGTCGAACCCCTCGGGCTCGCGCAGGTCGCGCTCCAGGACGACGCGCAGCCCCGGCAGGGCGGCTCGGCCCTCGCTGCTCGAGGCGAGGTAGGCGTCGATCATCTCCTTGAGCTGCTCGTTCGTGACGAGCACGCTGGCGCCGGACGCCTCAAGGATGTGCTGCACCGTCTCGCTGTACGCCTCGAGCTTGGCCAGCGACTGCGGCGGATACATCGGGACCGCGACGATGCCGGCCGTGAGCGCTCCCACGAAGGTCAGGACGAACTCGTCGGCCTCGGTCAGGATCAGCGCCACGCGGTCGCCCTTGGCGAGCCCGAGCTTGCGAAGCGCGTGGGCCCGGCGCCGCGCCTCGAGCCAGAGCTCGGCGTAGCTGATCGCCCGCTCCTCTCCCGAGCTGCGAACGAACCGGATCGCTCGATCGGCGTGCACCGAATTTTGCTGGAGGACTTCGACGAACGTTCGCATGGCTCTCTGGTGGCTCAGGCCGAACGGACGTAGGTGCCCGTCCGACAAGGACGCCCCTGGCTTGAGTGAGCGCAGCCATAAGCGAAATTCGGGCCAGGGCAAACCGAAAACAATGAAATCCAAGGTTTGAGCCTGATTCCGCCGCTCGGGCGCATGAGTCAGCCTGACGCTGGCGTCCTGGGTGACGAAAATCCGTGCGCAGAGTGCGTCGAATATTCGTCACATCGCCCCCCGTGTGCGAATCGGAATTCGCGTGGCGCTGGCGGTAGGCCATGTCGGTGCACAAAAAGCGAAGAGGCGCCGGTCTCCCGGCGCCTCTCTGTCTCACGCGCGATGTTGCCGGCTACTCGCCGTCTTCCATGCCGGGCATGCCCGGCATGCCGGGCATGCCCATGTGGCCAGCCGCCTCGTCCTCGTGGGGATTGCCCCCCTGCTTGTCGTCCTTCTTCTCGGACTTCTCGAACCGCTTCGGGTCCGCGAGGGCCCAGTCGGCCGACCACGACGAGAGCACGTAGATCGTGCCGTCGCCGCCTTCTTTCACGGCGTAGCGGCTCGACGCCTTCGCGGTCTTACCCACCTTGATGGTGAAGTCGCCCGCGTTGTCCTTGAGCTTGATCGTGATGGTGCCGCCGTTCGTGGTCGGGGCGTCGAGCCCGGTGTCGGCCTCGGACTTGCCGTCGCCGAAGTCCTCGGCGCCGAGGCCCTTGAAGGCGCGGAGCAGGTCCTTCACCTTGTCCGCGTCGAACTTCGCCCACTTCGCGGAGGCCGCGCCGAGCTTGCCGCTCTTGTCGCGCGGCGCGAACGTGCCGGCCCACTTGTCGTCGTTCTTCGAGAAGCTGAACAGGCCGTTCTTGTTCTCCACCGAGACCTGGATCGCGTTCTCGTCCTCGAACTTGAGGATCGAGTTCTCGCGCCAGTTCTTCGCCTCCCGCGTGTAGAGGTAGCTCGAGTAGCCGCCCGCGACGTAGACGCCGTCCGTGCCCTCGACCCGCGCCATCTGCCCGCGCGACCCGCTCTTGCCGAAGTACAGGTCGAGCGCCTTCTCGTCGCCCTTGTGCGCGACAAGGCGGACCGCCTTCTCGTCGGTGAGCTCGTACTGGCCGTAGGTGCCGCTCGTCCTGTCGATCACCTCCTTCAGCTTGAGCTCCTTCATGTTGTCGAGGAGGCTCCGCACGTTCGCCGCGTTCGCCTTCGCGTTCACGGGCTTCGTGACCTCCCACGTCTCGCCCTTCTTCTCGAGCGTCACGTCGGACTTGTCGGCGTTCTTGATCGAGATCTTCGTGATCTTCTCGACGTCTTCCTTCGAGATCCCGACCTTGGGCAGATCCGCCGTCGCGGCGGTCACCGAGTGCGCGGCGAGCTGGTCCTTCTGCCGCTTCTGCGTGAGGTACACGCCGACGCCGAGGAGCGCGAGGACGACGAACGCGATGTAGATTTTGTGCTCGGTCTTCATGGCTCTTTCACCCCATGGGGTCTGGCTCAGTCGAGCGTGATGTTCTCGCGTGCGCTCTCGCGCCGCCGCCACCGGACGATGCCGAACGCGGCGAAGAAGACCGCCGGCAGGAGCGTGAGCGTCCACTGCACGCGCTGCTGCACGGTCTTGCGCTCCGCCCGGTACTCCTCGGCCTTCTTGGCCAGCGTGGCCTCGTCGTCCGTGGCGTCCTGCTTCGGCTTCTCGATGTCGGCGTAGGTCAGGTTTGTGTCACCGAACATCTTCGCGGTCGCAGCGAGCAGCGTGCTGTCCCCCGCCATCCAGTCGAGGGTGTTCTTGAACGTCAGGATGGTGGCGGTCAGGTACTTCTGCGCGTAGGGCTGCGACAGCATCAGGAGATCCTCGTCTCCGCCCATCCCGCCCATCATCTGCATCTGCGGCGGCATGGGGGGCGCGTTGCCGGCGCGGGCGAACGGGTTCGCGAGGAACTGCGACGCCGAGAGCACGAGGATCCGGCTCCGGTCCGCGCTCTCCGCGGGCGCACTGATCCCGAGCCCCTCCTGGCCGCCGAAGGCGCTCTTGAGCTTGCCCTCGACCGTCACCGCGATCGCGCGCTGCGCGTACTCGCCCTTCGGCTTCCAGTCGGCCGAGAACTTCATGTCGACGGCCTCGGACGTGTCGACCGTGGTCTTCGGGGTCGAGCGCGCGACGACCTTCATCGTCGCCTCGGGCTGCTTCTCCGGGTGCGGCACGAGGGTCGACGGGAAGGGGAAGGCGAGCTCGGGGAGGCGGAAGAAGCCGGGGAACGACGAGTCGAGGATCTGCTCGTTCTCCTCGAAGCGGCTGTCCTCCTGGAGCTGGAGGATGCCCGGCGCGCGGAACCACATCATCTGGCCCGACTGCGTCTGGACCGGGATGGCCATCGAGCGGCTCCAGTCGAGGATCGCCTCCTTCTTCATCTCGACGCCGTAGCCGTCGAGCAGCTTCTCGAGGCCCCAGGTGTTCAGCGTCGCCTTCATCGACGGGTCGGACGCCTTGAGGTTCACCGCGCCGGCGAACACCGCGAGCGACTTGTTGCCGAGCATCAGGAACTGGTCGACGCGGCGCAGCTCCTTCTCGGTGAACTCCTTGCCCGGCTGCGTGATGACGAGGCCGGCGAGCTCCTTGTTGACCTCGGCGTCGCCGCCCTTCAGGTCGACGTCCTCGAACTTGTAGAACGGGAAGTGGTGCTCGAGCAGCGCCCGCATCGACGGGCCGCCCCGGCCGCCCTGCGACGCGACGAGGTTCGGGTCCGTGAGCTTGATCTCGTCCTTGCCGGTCACGACGCCGATCTTTGTATCGATGCCGTCCGCCTTGTCGCGGATCTCCCGGATGGTGTTCGTGATCCAGAACTCGAGGCCCTGCCCCTGGTCGGGCGAGAGCATCGGGATCGCCTCCTTCTCGCTGCCGTACTTGAAGGCGATGCCCATGAACCCGCGGGTGATCGTCGCCTGGTCCTGGCCGGTCTCGCTCCCCTCGCCGAACGCGGCCTCCTGCAGGCCCGCCTCCTTGGCGGCGGTGCGCTGCTCATCCGTCTTCGCCTCGATGAGCGCGTAGTGGAGCTTGCCGTTGGAGGCCTGCTCGTACTCGTTCATCAGGTCGGTGAGGTCCTGGATGAACGCCTCGTGCTTCGGGAGCCCCCGGGTGACGTAGACGTCGATCTGGAGATCCTGCTTGAGCCCCTCGCGGACGAGGTGGGCCGAGCCCTTCGAGAGGGTGAACCTCTCGGCCTTCGTCATGTCGAAGCGCTTGTAGACGCCGAGCGAGATGACGTTGGCCGCCACGAGGATGGCGGCCACGATGGCCAGATAGACGCCTGTCTGCGTCGCGGCTTTGGCTTTGCGTTCCATGGTTAGTCCTTACGCCCACTTCCTGCGCTCGAGCGCCCTGAACGCGGCCATGAGGCAGCCTGCGGTGATCGAGAGGAAGAAGACGATGTCGCGGGTGGACACCATGCCGCGCGCGAACGGCGTGAGGCGGGTGTCGAAGCTGATGAAGGAGAGGACGTCGCGGAAGGCCGACGGGGCGTAGTCGGCGAAGTTGTCCACGCCGTGCAGGAAGGCGAGCACCAGGAAGGTGATGAAGAAGGCGATCACCTGGCTGTCGGTCAGCGACGAGATGAGGAGGCCGATCGAGACCGCCGCCGCGCTGTAGAGCACGAGGCCCACGTAGCCCGCGACCACCGGCCCGCTGTCGAGCGCGCCGAGGTGCCAGGGCCACATGAACATCATGATCGGGTAGAGGATGGTCGAGAAGACGAGCACGAGGACGAGCCCCCACGCCCCGAGGAACTTGCCGAGGACGACCTCGTGGTCCTGCACGGGCAGGGTGATCAGCATCTCGAGCGTGCCGCTCCGCTTCTCCTCGGCGAGGAGGCGCATCGTGATCACGGGGATGATGAGGAAGGAGAGCCCTATCGGCGCCCACGAGAACAGCTGCACGAGCGAGGCGCGGTCCGCCTGCCAGAAGCCGCCGTTCATGAAGAAGAAGATGACGCCGAGCGCGATCAGCCCGAAGCAGATCACGACATAGGCCAGGGGGGAATCGAAGTTGGAGCGGAACTCCCGCTTCGCGATGGTCAGGGTGGTGCTCATACCGTTCAGCCCTTCTTCTTGGCCGGCGCTTCGTCGTCGGCGCCTCCGTCCTCGGCGCCGTCGCTCTTCGCCTCGTCGCTCTCGTCGCCGGCGCTGTCCTCGTCCTCGTCGTCCTCGTCGTCCTCGTCGTCCTCGGCGTCGTTTTCGTCATCGAGGTCGTCGGTGATCAGGGCGCGGCCGCGGTCCTTGCGCTCGTCGCCGCGCGTGAGCGCCTTGAACACGTCCTCGAGGCTCTGCGAGTCGCGCCGCATCTCGAGGAGGAGCCAGCCCTTCTGCACGATGAGCTGGAAGAGCTCGGGCCGGACGTCGCCGCCGAGCGCGCCGAGGAGCTGGAAGCTGTGGGCGTTGTCGTCGGTCGGCAGCTCGGTGACGCTCGTGACGCCGGGCAGCCCGGCGAGCGCCTCCTGGACCTCCTGGGCCGTCGGGGGCTTGCGCGCGCCCGACCGGTAGCCCTCGCCGCCCTCGAAGACCTTCTTCTCGTGGACGGTGACCACGTACCGGACCTTCCCGCTCTTGGAGCGGATCTCGTCGAGGGGGCCGTCGGCGACGACGCGCCCCTTGGAGACGATGATGGCGCGGGCGCAGGCGGCCTCGACCTCGGAGAGGTTGTGGGTGGAGAGGAGGATCGTCCGCTCCTTGCCGATCTCCTTGATGTAGCGGATGACCTCCGCCTTCTCGTTCGGGTCGAGGTCGCTCGTCGGCTCGTCGAGGATGAGGATCGGCGGGTCGTGGACGAGCGCCTGACCGAGGCCGACGCGCTGGCGGTAGCCATGGGAGAGGGTGCCGATGTCCTTGCCGAGCACCTGGGCGAGGCCGCACACCTCGACGATCCCCTTCATCCGCTTCTTGAAGAGCGACGGATCGAGCCCGCGCATGTCGGCGACGAACGACAGGTACTCCCAGACGTTCATCTCGCCGTAGAGCGGGGCGCGCTGGGGCAGGTACCCGAGCTTGCGCCGGACATCGAGCGGGTCGTCGAAGACGTCGTAACCGTGGACGCGCGCCGTCCCGGCCGACGCCGAGATGAAGCAGGTGAGGATGCGCATCGTCGTCGACTTGCCGGCCCCGTTCGGTCCGAGGAAGCCGACGACCTCGCCGCGATGGACCTCGAAGCTCACCTTGTCGAGCGCGCGCAGCGACCCATAGCGCTTGGTCAGCGAGCTCGCCTCGATCATCACATCGCTAGCCAAAATGACCTCCTTAGATGGTTCCTTGAGAAGCGGAGCGGGTGCTCCGCGGTTCGCCCCTGGGCGATCCCCCCCGCCCTGGCGGGCGGCCGCGCCGTCGTGACGCCCTGGATCGCCCATTACCCAGGCGAATGGCGGCGCCATCGTAGCGACGGGTGGATCTGTGTCAACAGCGCCGACCCGAAGCGGTTGAGCCGCGGGTTTATTCCCGGCCGGCGGGCCTTGCACGGGGCGTGGTGGTTCAGGGGTTCCACGGTCGGGGTTGGGGTGGCGGCGGTGCTTCCGGTGCCTGGCCTGGGCGCGCTGTGCTCGTCTGCTCCGCGGTGCTTTCGCGTGCGCTGCGGCGCTGTCGCGTGCTCCGCGAAGCTGTCGCGTGCTCCGCGAAGCTGTGGAATTTCCTCTTGACCCGGGCGTCCACGTTGGACTAGTTGGCCACACCTCGCGTGAGCCTCATCGTCCAGAAGTTCGGCGGCACGTCCGTCGGGTCCATCGAGCGCATCCAGCGGGCGGCCGCGCGGGCGCTCGCCACACAGCGGGCCGGTCATGACGTCGTGGTCATCGTGAGCGCGATGGCCGGCGAGACGAACCGGCTGCTCAAGCTGGCGTCGGACATCGCGCCCGTGCCTGACGCGCGGGAGATGGACGCGCTGGCGGCGACCGGCGAGCAGGTCTCGGCGGCGCTGATGGCGATCGCGATCCAGGCGCTGGGGGGCCAGGCGCGGAGCTTCCTCGGTCACCAGCTGAAGATCCTGACGGACAGCGCCTACACGAAGGCGCGGATCAAGGCGATCGACGCCCAGCGGCTGCACGAGGCGCTGGCGGCGGGGAAGATCGCGGTCGTCGCCGGCTTCCAGGGCGTGGACGACGCGGGCAACATCACGACGCTCGGGCGCGGCGGCAGCGACACGAGCGCCGTGGCGATCGCCGCGGCGGTGGGCGCCGAGTGCGAGATCTACACGGACGTCGACGGCGTTTACACGACGGACCCGAACATCTGCAAGACGGCGCGGAAGATCGAGCGGATCAGCTACGAAGAGATGCTGGAGCTCGCCTCGCTGGGCGCGAAGGTCCTTCAGATACGGAGCGTGGAGGTTGCGATGAAGTATGGTGTCCCGGTGCACGTGCGGTCGTCGTTCTCGGACGTGCCGGGCACGTGGGTCGTCGGCGAGGAGCAGTCGCTCGAGAGCGTGACGGTGACGGGCGTGGCCCTCGACCGGAACGAGGCGCGGGTGATGCTGGTCGGCGTCGACGACAAGCCGGGCGTCGTGGCGCAGATCTTCGGCGCGCTGGCCGAGGAGAACATCAGCGTCGACATGATCATCCAGAACGCGCCGAGCTACGGCCTGGAGGCGCGCGGCGCGTCCGGCGAGGTGAGGGCCGACGTGACGTTCACGGTCGGCAAGGCGGATCTTCCCCGGGCGAAGGTCGTGATGGAGAAGATCGCCGGCGGCGTGGGCGCGGTGGGGATCCGTTACGAGGAGGACATCGTGAAGGTGTCGATCGTCGGCCTCGGGATGCGCGCGCACGCAGGCGTGGCGGCGCGGATGTTCCAGCTGCTCGCGGCGGAGGCGATCAACATCCAGGCGATCTCCACGAGCGAGATCAAGATCTCGTGTCTGGTCGGGACGAAGTACGCTGAGCTCGCCGTCCGTGCGCTGCACGATGGCTTCGGGCTCGGCGCCAAATCGTAACGAAAATCGTGCTACCGTCGTAGCGCGCTCGCCGTGAGCGGCCGCCGACACTGTCGGTGAGGCTGCTCGCGGCGCGTTGCGTTATGGCGTCGCGATCGCTCCGCGAGGAGCGCGCTGGCGAGGTGGTGAAGCTCAGCTCACCCACCGAGAAGGATTTCCATCACGCGTGGGGCGGAGTGAAGGTCCGGCTGGAGGGAACGCTCTCCCCGGTGCTCCGGACCGATACCATGGGCGAGCAGACCGTCGCGGGGGCCCATGGGAATATCCACCTCAACAGCGGACCCGAGGGCGGGCTCGTTCATGTGGGCAACGAGGCCTATTACATCGGCGGCGCGCAGAGCGCTTGCCACGAGGGACCGGTCTACTCGGATGTGAACGTCGTGTTCAATCGAGTCGACGGTTTCATTCATAACAACTCCTGTATCTGGAGCTTGCAGCCGGCGAACAAGTGCACGGACATCGATCCGCCGAGCGAGGACTGCATCGCGGAGGAGTCGATGTGCCCCTGACGCTGTACACCGCGCCTCGTTTGCGTGCTGTCCCGACCTCCCTCACGGCGCCAGCATCAGCACCTTCACCTGGCTCGGCACGACCCTCATCCCCGGGCAGTTCGTGCTGTTCTGGAGCGACATGCTCGTCAGCCTGCTCGCCGGCATCCCGCGGATCAGCACCGTGAAGGCCCCGGTCAGGTGGCGGCTCGGCCCCATCACCGTGCCCGACGCGACCCCCATCGCGACCCCGGCGTTGTCCCCGTTCGTCAGCGGGATCGTCGTCGCCAGGTTGTGGGCCGGCGCGGCCATGAACAGCACGTTGTAGACCGCGGGCACCCCCATCGGGCCGGCGGCGATGTTCGGGTAGGGCACGGGCACCGGCGCGGGCGAGGGCGTCAAGCACACGTCCGGCAACCCCAGGTCGATGCCCATCATCTGCGTGTTGGCAAACATGGCTTCCTCTGCTCCCGTTCAGCTCAACCGAGGTGGATCTGCGCGCCGTCGAGCTTGACCAGCTCCTCGGCCGTCACGAGGGTGTTCTCGCCGCGCAGGCTCATGTTCTTCTTTGCCACGTAGTCGACGCGCTCCGCCCGGAGCTGCTCGAACTCCTCGACGAAGCGGTACACCCGCTTCAGCCGCTGCGTCACCCGCTCCACGGAAGCGTCGAACGCCGCCGCCTTCACCTTGACCTTGTCGATCTCGGCCTGCACCGCCGTCCCGAGGTACGACAGGCTCTCCACGAAGACGCTGCCGAGGCGCGCGTTGACCTTCAGCTCGCCGGCCACCACCCCCACCTCCTTGCCGGACGCGAACGTCACGCCCTCGGCGGCGCCGACGACGAACCGCCCTCTGGGCAGCTTCACGTGCAGATCCCCTTCGAGCACCAGGCTGACGTCGCTGCCCTGCCGCTCCAGCACGGCCAGGATGTACGCGCCGCGCTCCGGCAGCACCGAGACGAGCACCACGTCGCCGGCCATGGGCTCGACCATGCAGCTCACCGCGCGACGTGCCTCGATCTCGGCGGCGCCGGAGGCCACCACGAACGCACCGCCCTCCGCGCGCATAACGCGCCCCGCCTCCTGGTAGGCAGCCTCGGGCTCGATCTCCTCAATCTTCGCGAGCTTCTCGATCTTCGCGAGCTTCCTCGCAACGTTGTTTCGCATCACGCCTCCCGCGCCGGCTCAGCCGGCCTTGCCTCGAAGCTTGTCCTGCCAGGCCTCCGCCTCGGCGAGCGGCTCGTCATCGCCCAGGGCGAGCGCGCGGCCGGTGAAGACGGCCCCCTCGTCCCGCGTCCGGTGAAGGCGCGCCCGGAAGAGCGCGGCCCCCGTGAAATCCGCCCCCCGGACGTCGGCGTGGGAGAAGTCGGCGTACGTGAGCTCCGCGCCCGGGAACCGGGCGCGCTCGCAGCGCGCGCGGTGCCAGAGGCTCTGCTCGAGGCTGGCCCTCGAGAGATCGGCGCCCTCGAGCTCGGCGTCGACGAAGATCGCCTGCTTGAGCCGCGCGCCGCGGAGGCTCGCGCCGCTCAGGTCGGCCTCGACGAAGATCGCGCCCTCCGCCCTGGCGTCGTCGAGCCGCGCGCCGGTGAGCTTCGCGCCCTTGAAGCCGCACTGCGTGAGGGTCGCGCCGGTCAGGTTCGCGCCGGTGAGATCCGCCTCGGTGAACTGGCTGAGGGTGAAATCGAGCCCCGAGAGATCCATGCCCGCGAACCGGCTGCCGATGAAGACGACGCTCCGGCAGCGCGCCCCGGCCAGCGCGACCGTCGTCATGTCCGCCTTGATGAGGTGCGTGAACTCCAGCCGAGCGCCCGAGAGATCCAGGTGCGCCACGTTCGCGTCGACCAGCACCGTGCGATCCAGGCTCGCGCGCGCGAGCCTCGCGCCTGCGAAGCCCGACTGCGCGAACGCCGCGATGATCAGATCCGCCTCCGAGAGATCGGCGCACGACAGATCGGACGCGGCGACCTGCGCCGCCGCCCAGCTCGTCCGGACCAGCTTCGCCCGCGCGAGCACGCACCGGTGCATCGCCACATGGTGCAGGTTGGCGCCGGTCAGATCCGCTTCCCTGAAGTCGCACGCGGTGAGGATCGACTCCTTGAACGAGGCCCCGGCGAGGCGCGCCCCCTGGAAGCTCACCTGCTCGAAGAGCCCGCCCGAGAGGTCGGCGCCGCTCAGGTCCTGCCCGTCCAGGCAGGCGCCCGAGATCGTCTCGCCGCCCTGGATCGCCGCGATGAGCTCAGCCCTGTCCACGTTGCCTCCGCGGCACGAACCGCACCTCCCGGACGTTCGCCTCCTCGAAGCGCGTCCGCTCGTCGCCGAGCACCTTCGCGAGATCCGCGCGGAAGAGGTTGGCCCCGGTGAAATCGGCGCCCATGAGCTTCGCCTTCTGGAGGACGCCCAGCATCAGATCGGCATACGTCAGATCGGCGTCCGACAGCTCGGCTCGGATGAACCGCGCCTCTCGCGCCGCGATCCAGGCCATCCTGGCGCCGCGCAGGTCGCAGTCGCTGAGGTCGCTGCCGTTCATCTGCGCCTCGGTGAAATCGGCGCCGGCGAGGCTCGCCCCCCGGAGGTTCGCGCCGCTCAGCGTGGCGCCGCGGAAGTCGGCGCCGTCGAAGGCGCACGCCTTGACCATGCGCAGGTTCTCCGCGAAGGCGCCCCGGAACACGGCGCCTCGACCCTCCGACGAGAAGAAGGCCGTCGAGATCAGCCGGGCGCCCGAGAGATCGACGCCGCCGAGCTTGCACTCGATGAAGGTGGACCGCGAGAGATCCGCGCCGGTGAGCTTCGACCCCGCGAGATCGACCCGCAGCAGCGTGAGCAGCTGCGCCAGCGCGTCCGAGAAGTCGTTGTCGCCCAGGGTGGCCTCGGAGAGGTCGGCCAGGGTGAGCTCCGCGCCGCGAAACGATGCCCCCGTGAGGTCCGCCCGGTAGAGCACGGCGCCGGAGAGGTCCGCGCCGGAGAGGTCGGCGCCCCGGAGCGTCGAAAGCCCCAGGTTCGCGTCCTCGAGCCTCGCGCCCCGGAGCGTGGCCCGGGAGAGGTCGGCGTGGGCGAGGACCGCGCGTTCCAGATCGGCGTCCTCGAGGTCGGCGCCCGCGAGGCTCGCGCCCTCGAGCAGCGCGCCGGTGAGGATCGCCCCGCGGAGATCGAGGCCGGAGAGGTCGGCGCCGGTCAGATCGCGGCCGGCGAGCGAGCGCCCCGCGCGATGCGCTTCGATCACCTCGTCGCGGAGGCGCCGCGCGGCCTCGCCGGCGAGCCGGCCGGCCGCGGGGCCGAAGTGCGCGGTCTGCCGGTATCCCTCCAGCACCTGCGCTTCCATCTCGGCGAGCTTCCGATCGAAGGCGGGATCGGCGAGCGTCTCCTCGAGCGCGGTGTCCGGATAACCCGCGTTCGCGAGCAGCGCCGCGAGATCCTCCAGCCGCTCGCGCTCGGCCTTCGCCGAGAACTTCGGCGGGCCGGCCGCCTGCTTCATCGCGTCTGCCGCCAGCGCGTCGTAATCCATCCCGGCCGCGGCGTAGGCCGCGCGCGCCTCGGCTTCAGCGCTCGCCCGGCGGCCCTCCGCCTCGGCCCGCTCCCGCTCTGCGCGCGCCTCCAGCGCCTCGACGAACGGCCCCAGCTCCTCGATGTCGGGGATGACCTCGTCCACGGCCGGCTCCTCGGCCTGATCGAGACCGAACTGCGCCGGGTCGAGCCCGAGCTCCACGACGGTCGCGTGCGCCTTTCGGCGGTTCGCCTCCGCCCTGCGCCGCGCGCCGTCCTGGAGGTTCTTCCGGAGGAGATCGTCGCTCTCCAGCAGCCGCTCGACGTCGGACTTGTCGCGCGGCGGCCGCGCTCCCGACGGCAGCGGCGGCAGGAGATCGCCGTCGCGCAGGGCCGCGAGGTGCCCCGCCTCGGGGTCGAGCCGCTGCCTCAGCACCTCGCGGTAGTGCTCCCCGGCCCTCGGCTCCCCGAGCGTCTCTGCGCCGATCACGATCTGCAGCACGTCGGCCGCGTCGTCCTCGTCGACGAGCGCGATGCCCCGGAACAGGAGGACCCCGCGCTCGGCGTGAGGAAAGAGGTGCACGGTCTCGAGGTGCATCGCGATCTCGCTGAACGTCTCCGTCTCCCCGCTCTTCCGGTTCATGAACGCGCGCGTCGCGATCCCCGGCAACGCCGCCTCGATCACCGGCTTTTCCGGGTGCATGTGCTCCAGCACCATCGGCTCGTCGCCCCGGAAGAACCCCTGGATCTGCTGGTCCTCCGGCGCGGCGTTGAACATGCCGAGATCGGTGTCCTCGGCGAAGCCGGGGAACCGCTCCTTGAGCCACTTCTGGTCGTACGTGCCGATCTTGGCGAAGCGCTGCGGCCACATGAGGTCGATCGGGCCGAAGCCCGCGGGCGCAGGTCGATCGCCCGGCGACGTGATCAGCGGCTTCGGCAGCTCGATGTTCGGGAGCGGGTGGGTCTCTCCCGCCTCGGTCTCGATCGGCTGGGCCCCCTTGCCCACGGGGTTCGGCGCGAACCCCGGGCCGCCGAAGGCGCGCTCCCAGACTATGGGCATCGAGGTGAACGGCTCCGGCTCGGTGGGGACGCCGCGCCGCCACGTCCTGTCGCCGATGACGTAGAGCGTCTTGTCCACCGCGCCGAGCCGCGCCCTCACCGCGCAGGCCGGCGCCCGGCCCTCGCGCGGGTAGGCTCGCCCGGAGATCAAGAGCTCTCCTCTCGGCTTGGGCATGCCCATGTCGAGCACGGCGTCCCTGCCGAGCTCGGCCGCGGTGAACTTCCAGAGATCGATCTCGGACAGCAGGGCTGCTCCGGGGTCGAACGAGAAGAAGGCCAGGACGGTGACCGACAGATAGCAGTCGCTTCCATCCTCGAAGACCCTGTGGAGGAGGCCGAGCTTCTGGGGCTTGATCGTCTTCATGGGAAAGGGAGGCGCGCCGCGGGAGCGCTGGCCCACGGCCCCCGTGCCGAGGGGATGCGAGGCCGTGGGGCCAGCCGAGGATCAGGGTCGCCGCGGGCCATGCCGCGGCGGCACTGTCACCGAGCCGCCCGCGTCCGTCAATGCGGCGGCCGGAGACCCGGCAGGGTTCCGGCGCGCGCCGCTACGCCTGCGCCATCGCCGCGGCGAAGCGCAGGAGCCCCTCGCCCCAGCCGCCGAGGATGTACGTGCGATCGTAGAACTCGGGCATGAGGGTGTCCTGGTAGCCGGCGACCTGCACGAGGAACACGCGCACGTCGCGGTGCACGCGCGCGCGGTACGCCGCGACGAGCTTGGCCACGTCGATGTACTGCTCGTTCCAGGCGAAGTCCGCGTAGTCCTTCGGTCGCTTACCGTAGAGGCCGCCGTGGCCGGCCTGCATGTCGCTCAGCACGAACACCGCGTCCCAGCGTTGCCGCTCGCGGATGGCGCGATCCCAGAACAGCCACACGCCGTTCTCGGTCGCCGTGCCGATCGTGCGGGCGATCTGCTCGGCGCGGTCGAGCTGGGAGAACACGCTCTCTTTCCTGCGCACGGCGAAGCTCTCCAGCCGGTCGCCGAACACGCCGAGGTGCCCGTCGTCGGCGCGCATCCCGGCCACGACGCCCGTGAGGTTCGCGATCGTGGAGATCCGCATCGTGCCGAGGCTGCTCGTGGTCGTGCCCTGCGCCGAGCCGCTGTTGTCAGAGAGCACCATCACCCGCCCGGGGAAGAACGGCACCTGGCCGAGGGAGCGGTGCAGGCACTGCTCCACCGCGTCCAGCACGGCGCCCGGCGCGCAGGCCTTCACCGCCTGATAGGCGCTGTAGTACCGGAAGGGCAGCTGCTTGCCCTCGGCGGCCGTCGCGACGAGCTTCGGCAGGAACACGTCGGTCGGCACGCCCGCCTCGATGAGGTTGCGCAGGTTGCGCAGCAGGGCCATGTGGCCCATGGCCGGCAGCGCCTTGCGCCACGCGCACCGGTTCGAGCCGCGGGCCGAGACGATCGCCTCCCAGGTGCGGCCTGTCGCGCGGAGCGTGCCCTTCGCGAGGCGGTCGACGCTCGGGCTCTTCGGGTGCACGAGGTTCACGACGTCCACGGTCTTGCTCCCCTTGCCCTCGAGGCGGTACTTCGCGAGGGCGTGATCGTCGAGGCGCTGCAGCGCGTCGCGCAGCGCGCGCTTCAGCGCGTTCGGCACCGGCTTGCCGAACCGGTAGAGCTGGTACGCGAGGGCGACCGCCGGCTCGTCCGCGCGCTTCAGGATGCCCGGCGCGAACCGGCGCACGAGGCCGGTTCCGCGGACCGAGGCGGTGTTCGCCGCGCGCACGAGGATGACCTGGGGCGTCGTGCGCAGGTGCTCCTCCTCGCGCAGCCGCGCCGCCTCGGCGAGCGTCGCCTCCGGATCGGCCGCGAGCGCCTCGTCGATGGCCCGCTCGATCAACGCCGCCGGCGAGAGCGCGCGCCACTCGGCAGGATCCACGGCGCCGAGCGTCTCGCGCAGGCGCCTCACCTCCGCGTCCGAGAGGCGGGCGCTGTCTTCCGCCTTCTTCCTGGTCTTCGCCGGGCGCGGGTCCGCCGGGTCGCGGTGGTAGTACATGGGCTCGCCGAAGAAGCACGACGAGGCCGCGAGGCGGAGGCGCTTCAGCGGATCGGCGATGTCGTAGGAGCGCCCGCCCATCCAGTTCAGGTGGGAGGCGCCGTCGCGCTGAGCCTTGCGCTTGAGATGCTGAAAGAAAGCCATGAGGACACCTCCTTCCTCGACGCACGCGCGGCGAGGGGTCGAGAGATCGGGCGCAGCGCGGAGGATGGTGGTCACGGGGGTTGTCGTTGTTGGACGAAGGAACCGTGACGCTCACTGCCGCGCTGCGCCCTTGTGCCAGAGGCGGGACTCGAACCCGCGACCTCGTCCTTAGGAGGGAAGTAACCCCGGTTCTCACTGCCGGCGCTCATCGCGCCGGAGAACACCGTCCGGAGTTGTTTGCGCGCTCTACCGCTGAGCTACTCTGGCGTGGACGCTGAGGGGGTATTGCAGGGAGGATGCCAGCCGGCCTCGGGCGGGGATTTCCGCGAGGAGCCGTGGGGGACGAGCGCGGGGCCAGGGGGAGGCCTATCCTGGAGGATAAATTTGTAGATGGGGGGATAGAGAGGTGGGCGCGCCGCCGCGCGGGCACGGGCGAGCTGCGGCCGGCGGAGCTCCCGCCGTCCGGCCGGCGGCGTGCGGTGGGGCCGGGGGTTGGGTGTATCGAGGGCGGACGGCCGGGGGTGGGGCCGGCGCGGCGCCGGCCGGATGGCGCGCAGGGGGCCGGGAGGTCGCGACCGCGGCGGGCGCTCGTGACGAGCGAGCGCGGAGGTCGCGACCTGGCGCGCCGCATCTTTTCGACGGAACTGCGAGGTCGCGACCGATGGCTCAGCATAATTTTGAAGGAATTGCGAGGTCGCGACCTGGCGCGCCGCATCTTTTCGACGGAACGGAGAGGTCGTGACCTATCGCACGGCATGATTTCGACGGAACTGCGAGGTCGCGACCTATCGCACGGCATGATTTCGACGGCGCGGAGAGGTCGGGACGTGTCGCAGTGCATGATTTCGACGGCGTGGAGAGGTCGGAACGTGGGCGGGGGCTGTGAGACGAGGGGGCGGCCAGGGGCGCGACCTCCCCAGGGGCTGCGGAGCGAGGGGGAGTATCGCGTGTCGTGATCGAGGTTGCGGTGCGCGCCGGCCAGCGTTCGTGCGGGCTGTCGCTTCGTGTACAGTTCGCGCAACGCGCCCGAGCGCGCCGTCGATCTCCAGGACAGGATGAGCACAGCGACCGTCGAGTTTGCCGGCATCGAGCTCCTCAGCCCGTGCCCCCACTGCAGCGCGCCGATGGCGGTCAACACGCTGACCGACCGGTGCCGCTGCTCGAGCTGCCTCATGGAGTCGGCGCTGCCGCCGCCGGTCTGGGACGAGGCGCTGCGCGGCGTCGAGAAGGACGTTGTGCAGTTCGCGCCCGGGTACCTGCGGCACGGCCCGGCGTGGGGCGAGGGGGGGCCGCCGCCGGGGCCGCACGTGGAGTGGCAGCGCGGCCACGACGCGCCGCCGTGCCCGCGCTGCCAGCGGCCGATGCGCCTGGCGCCGCAGGGGGGCTGCGTCTGCGCAGCGTGCGGCGCGGGGCGAGCGATCCTGCCGAAGCCGCCGTGGCTTCCGGAGAACAGCCCTGTTCTGGGCTTCGTGAGCGACGAGCCGGCCGTGGCCGAGGAGCGGCCGCGCGAGCCCGTGCACGTCTCCTGCACCCAGTGCGGCGGGCCGCTCGTGGCGGATGGGTCGAGCCGGATCGTGCCGTGCGGCTACTGCTCGGCGCGGGTGGCATTGCCGGATGCGGTCTGGGCTGCGCTCCACCCGCCGCGCATCAAGAGGCGGTGGTGGCTCGTCGTCCATGTCGTCGCTGACCCGCGACGAGAGCCGGCGCGACCCGACCTGTTTGGAGAGCCTGCGCTTTGGGTTGTCCTCATGGCCGTGCTGGTGCTGCCGTGGCCTGGCATGCTTCTCTTGGCTCTACTGGATTGGCGAGTGGAAGTTGCTGCCGCCTGTCTACTCACTACGATTGCCGTCATCGTCGCCCTTTGGCTCCGAGGGCGTTGGCTCTACCGAACTATCTGCCGCCCCGAATGCGAAGTCGTGGGCCGCCTGGTTGGTCCTTGGCGCTTGCGGTACACCGCCAGGGTGCTTCTCACGAAGCCCCATCAGCCGGACGTCGTTCTAGCAAGTGCAGTTCTACGGCACGTCAGTGCAGAACGGTTCGCCGAACTCGGCGGTGACGGTGGCAAGGTCCGCGCATGGATGGTGCCCGGAAGAACAGATCGGGTTCACGTCGAGGCGATGCCTTCTGTGCTGGAGTAGGGGCTTTATTTGATCGGGCTGTGCAACCATGTCGCTACACCCGGTTGAGCTCGATGCGTCAGGATCTGTCCGTAGAGGAACTTGATTTTGCGCTTCGGGCAGCGCTGTTCTCGCGACCCTCCGGCCCAATTCACGTCGATGTCGTGAGGCGTTGGGGTGGATGACCACGAAGGACCGGTGACTCATGTTGCGAGGCGTGGGCCACCTCACGCGATCGAAAAGATGCCCGTGAGCATCGCTCGAACGGCGTTCTTGTCAATATGGGTTGCGGCAGTCTTCATGTTGACGGCATTGTTCTGCATCTTGAAGCCGGCGAAATCGACCTTGAAGACGGTTATGTCCATTTTCTGAATTCCGATGTTGATGCTCCGGCCGAAGGTCTTTGTTTCGGCAATTACTCCTTTCATATCCAGGCCGATGAACGCCGACTTGTACCAGGTCCTCTCGTTCCAGCTCGCGATCACCGTGTCCACTAAGCCTTTGGTTTCCTTGTGGCTCCCCGCGTTGGTGACCTTGAACTCCGGCGCGTCGATCACGAAGCTCGGCGCCTTGATGTAGCCGCCCCCGCTGAGCGTCCACTTGAGCCCCTTCGTCTCCCAGTCGAGCGCGCCGACCCTCCACTTGACGTCCCCGCCCTCCTGCTCCGCCGTCCCGAACTTGTCCTTGTGCAGCCCCTCGACGGTCGTCTCGAGGCGCTTGAAGTCCTCGTCCACGGCGCCGGCCTTCGTGTGCTTCTTGCCCGCCATCTCGGTGTCCTGGCTGGCGTAGCGCTCGACCACGGCCTCGGCGGTCGTCTCCTGCTTCCCGCCGATGGTCGTCGTCAGGGAGGTGTCGTAGTCCTCCTCGACCGCGCCCTCGACGTGGTCGTCGCGCTTGCCCGCGACGTGGAGCTTCTGGTCGCCGCCCACGTCCACGCCCTGGTTCGCGCCGACCGTGACGACGTTGTCGCGGTGGGCATGGAGCTCGAGCAGCTCCGCGCCCTTCTTGTCCTCCATCATGATCTGGTTGAAGCCGTCGCCGCCGGGCGACGTCTTGCTCTTCCAGATCGAGCGCGTCTTCTCCGCCGGCAGCTTGAGCGGCGAGACGCTCCACGCGTTGTGCAGGCGGCCGACGACGACGGGCTCGTCCGGGTCGCCGTCGAGGTAGGCGATGATGACCTCCTCGTTCACGCGCGGCAGCATCACCATGCCGTAGTCGAGCCCCGCCCAGCCCTGCGAGACGCGGACGAAGCGGGTCGGGTTGCCCTCGTGCAGGTCGCGGCGATCCCACCGGAACTCGACCTTGACGCGGCCGTGCTCGTCGACGTCGATCTCGTCCACGCCGGCCTTGTTGCCGACCACGAAGGCGGTCTGCGTGCCGAAGATGCGCGGCTTCGGCCGGCGCGCAGGACGCCACGGATCGCCCGCAGGCACGCAGACGAGGACGTGCCGCCGCACCGGGTGGCCGTCAGCCCCCGCCGTCACCGTGCAGCGCGACCGGATCACGAGCAGCTGGCCGTTCACGTCGGCGCGCGGGTGCTCCTCGACCGTGAAGCGGCCGCCGGCGCCGAGCGCGAAGCTCGTGTGGCACTCGAAGACCCGCCGCTCCGAGCGGGCCTCTTCCAGGTACCGCTTCGCCAGCGCCTCGCCGTGCTTCTCGGAGGCGGCGGTGAACCTGTTCGTCGTGAACTCGTACCGTTCGAGCGTCGCCTCGCGGACGAAGGCCTTCTGCGAGGTCTCGACCCGCTGATCGAGGACGTACTCGGGCTTCTTGAAGTCGTAATCCCGCACCGTGACCATCGACGTCTCGATCGACGAGGTGATCGCGATGAACGAGACCGTCGGCGCCGCCGCGCTCATCCCGGCGCCCGTCGGCGGCACGAACGGCACCCGGGGCGCGCCGTCGTCGGTGAAGGCCGTGTCCTCGGCGAGCACCCAGTCGCTGCTCCGGGACCCGTGATCGAAGTAGGAGATGAGGCCCTCGTCCGCGAGGGCGCGGAACATGAAATCGAAGTCGGTCTCCCCGTACTGGACGCGGTACTCGCGCGCCGGCCGATCCGGCGAGGCGATGAGCGAGCTCGGCGCCGGGATCCGGCCGCCGTACGCCGACGCCACGACCTCGCAGACATCGTCCGCCGTGAGGTTCTGGATGATGCGGTGATCCGCGGCCCGGGTGCTGAGCCACAGGGGAGGCACGACCGCGAGCTCGTAGCGCGACACACCGGTGGGCTCCGCCGAGAGCTGCCGCACCCGCCGCACGATGCCGTGGACCTTCTTGAGGAAGGGCTCGCCGTCGAGCTCGACGACGATCTCCTCGCCCACCACGCTGGAGAGATCGACCTCCGGATCGGTGGTCACCACGTCGAGCGTCAGCTCGAAGAGATCGTTGAGCGCGTCCCTGTAGTCGAGCTGGTGGACCTCGAAGCCGGTGACTCCGGAGGTGGGGAACGTCAGGCGCACGTCGATGGCCATGGTCGGGTCTCCTCGGGGGTTGCGCCGCCGGGCGCGGCGCTCATCTCGGCTCGTTCGGGCTCTTCCCGGCGGGAGAAGAGCGGGCCCTTTGCTGCCAGTAAAGCTCCTGCCAGCGCTGATGCGCCGCCGGGTCGCGCGCCAGGCGCTCGCGCCAGAAGCCGTCCACCGCGCGGCGCGCCTCGGGCTCCCTGAGCCCGTACTGCGCGAAGAGGGCCTCCGCGCCGGCGGGAGCGACGGCGAGGTCGGCGCAGAGGGACGCGTACTGCTCCAGGGAGAGCGCCGGGGCCGGCGGGGCGCCCGGGGACGCAGCGGGCGCGGCGGGCGCAGCGGGCGCGGCGCGAGCGCTGGACGAGAACGGCAAAGCCGCCTCCGCGGGCGCTCCGGACGTCGGCTGCGTTCCGGTCAAGCTGGTGAAGCCGCGCATGCCTCTGGGCACCTCGGCCATCGCTGCGCCGAGCTGCGCGGGCTGCGGTGGTGCAGGGAGGCCGAACGGCAGCACGGGCGCGGTGGAGGCGGCGTCGGAGGTGGGCTGCGTGCCACGAAGATCGGTGAACTTGCGCATGCCCGGCGGGACGAGCGACGCCGGGTCGGCCGGCGCCGCGCGCAGGAAGCTCGGCACCGCCGGCGCGCGAGGCGGGGCAGGGTCGCCGGTCGGTCGCGGCGCGGGGGGCTCGCCCGGCTCGGGGGGCGCAGATGCCTCGGGTGCAGACGCCTCCGCGCGAGCCCCGCCGGGCTTCGCCACGCGGGCGTGCGCCGCCGCCTCCGGCGGCAGCGCGCGCGGCCGGGATCGAGATGCGTTGGGCGACGGGATCATCAGCAGGCTCTTGAGTTGTTTCGTGATCATCGCTGTCGTCTGTCCCGCCGCCGCTCCGACGCTCTCCAGGCCGGCTGCGTTCGTGGCTGTCCACGACAGGTATCATGATGCTGGTGTTTCGGCGCGAGAACGCACAGCACCGGGCGGGCGCCGCGCCCGCGGCTTTGCCGCGAAGGCGCGCGGCACCGGCGCTGCGCCCGGTTGGCGTCCCCAGGAACGTGCAGCGCCGGCGCCGCGCCAGGTTCCGCTCAGGCTGGATGCCCTCGAGAGCATTTGTTTCCGACGGCGCTCACCGGTGTGCGCGCCACGACCCGACGGCTTCTGTCTCGTCGCGGCCCACGAAATTCCCTCCCGCCGCTCGCGCGCCTCGGGTAGAGAGCTCTGGCTGGGTCCGCCTGTTCCGCGGTGGAGTTGCCCCCATGTCCGATTCCTACATCTACCAGCGCGATATTCAGGCTTACGGCCGCTTCACCGCGTCGCAGATCCGGACGCTCGTCCTGCCGGTCGATGCGGGCTTCCAGCAGGCCTTGCGCGCCATCACGGCGCGGCTCGACGCCGCGACGGAGGCCTTGCGCAAGGCGATGCTGGACGCGATCGCGGCTGCGGTGGCGGCCCCCGCGTCCAGCACCTCGAGGAGAGGCCAGGTCGATCCGGTCGCGAAGGGCCGCGACCTGCTTCGCCGCCTCGTCGAGCACGCCGCGTCTCGGCCCGGCGGCGCCGCGCTCGCGCGCGACATCCTTCAGGGCGAGACCCTCGCCACGGTGCTCCGCCGCCGCCCCGCGAAGCTCGCCGCGGCGATGGCGCATGCGGTCGAGGTGGTCGAGCAGCGCAAGCGTCAGCTGCCAGAGCACGAGGCATGGGCGGCTGAGCTGAAGCGCTCGCGGGACGCCCTCGAGCCGCTCATCCGGAGCGTGCGCAAGACCCGGATCGCCCGCCGCACGATGACCCCCGAGGTGATGGCCGCGCGCGCCGAGTGGCTCAACATCTATGGCGCGGCGAAGCTCCTCGTGGAGTGCGTACTCCGGCTCCACGGCAAGGTGTCCCTGATGCCGCAGATCTTCGACGACCTCGCGGACGCGTCCCGCGTCACCGACGAGCCGGCCGCCCCTGCGCAGCCTCCGGCCGCCAGCGCCGCCTGAGGGCTCCTCTCCGGCGCCAGCCGCATCCGACACGCTCGCCTCGGGCCGGGCAGCTCGGATCTGCCCCCCGCGCCGCGCAAACAGACCTGGAATAAGCGCCTACCGCCCCCCGAGGTGCGTCCGGAAGAACCGCACAAGGTGACCGTACTGGAGCACCTGGTTGTCCCGCTTCTGCGCCCCATGCCCCTCGTCGGCGAACAGGATGAGCTCGGACGGGATCTTCTTCGCCTCCAGCGCCCGCTGGATCTGCACCGACTCGCCAGCAGGCACGCGCGGATCCGTCACCCCCTGCACGATCAGCAGAGGCGCCTTCACCCGATCAAGGTACGTGATCGGCGAGAGCTTGATCAGCGCGTCCCGGTCCTTCTCGGGATCACCGTACTCCGAGATCCGGAGGATGCGCCGGTAAGGCGCCGTGTTCTGGAGGAACGTCACCAGGTTGCTCATGCCGACGACGGCCGCGCCCGCGTCGTAGGCGCCGGCGAACATCGTCATGCCGAGCAGCGCGGAATAGCCGCCGTAGCTGCCGCCGAAGATGCCGACCTTCGGCGGCCGGCCCTCGTGGCCGAAGCTCGCCCTGACGAACTTCGCCGCGTCCTCGATGTCGGTGATGATGTCGAGCCGCTTCGCGCCGTCGTCGGCGTGCAGCCACGTCTTGCCGTAACCGTCGCTCCCCCGGACGTTCGGCTCGACGAACACGAACCCCGCGTCCACGAAGATCTGCGCACGCGCGCTGAACCCCGCCCTGATCTGGCTCTCCGGGCCGCCATGGAAATGGACGATCACCGGACAAGGCCGCTCGCACCGGGCAGGGCGCCGCACGAACATCGGGATCTGCGTCCCGTCGCGCGCCGGATAGGACTCCAGCGTGGCCGCCGCGAACGCGTCCGGCGCGATCTCGGGCATGCTCGGGGTGTGCCACTGCGTCAGCTTGCCAGTCGTCCAGTCGAGGACATAGCTCGCCGCCGGCGCCCTCGAGGTCTCCAGGAGCAGCGTCGTGAACCGGCCATCCGGCGTCGTCGCGACCGGCACCACATGATCCGCCGCGGGGAGCGCAGGGAGCTTGACCTCGCGGTGCGACCTCGCGTCGAGCGCGCGCAGCCGCGTGTGGCCCCGCTCATTCACGGTGTAGAGGATCCTCTTCCGCGCCCTGTCGATGGAGAAGGCGCTGACGTCGAACGGGAGCTCCGGCGAGATCGGCGTGAGCTTGCCCGCCTTCCAGCTGTAGAGCCGGCGGTACTCCCCGAGGCGCGGCGTGAGCACGAGGACCTCGCCGGGCGCCGCTCCATACATGGCCCTGTAGTCCTCGCGCTCGCCCTGCCCGAAGAGGGGAGTCAGCGCTCCGGCCGCAGGATCGGCCTTCGCGGCGCCCTGCGCGCCGGGCGCCCACTCGTAGAACTCGCTCATGTTGGAGCCGACGTCCCTCGCGAGCAGCAGGCGGCCGCCGGCCGCGGCATCCACGGCGCGCCAGATGCCCTCGCGATCGAAGACGAGCTCGCGCTGCTTCGACGCGATGTCATACCGGTAGATGGCATACGCGTCCTTCTTGACGTCGTTGGCCCGGTAATAGACGTGCCGCCCGTCGTCGGAGACGAACTGCAGCTGCGTCTGCACGCCAGGCTTGTGCTGGATGGCGAGGAGCGGGCCGCCCTTCACGTCCTGCAGGTAGAGCCCGGGGTTCTCCTCGCCCTTGCGATCGCGCGAGAGGACGAGGTGCGCGCCGCCGGGCGTGACGTCCTGCACCACCGTCGGATCCTCGCCGCCCGTCAGCTGCAGCGGGAAACGCTGCGGCCCGTCGAGCCGGAAGACCTGCCTCGTGCCCGTGATCGTCCAGGTGAAGTAGAGCGCCTTGCCATCCGGCCCGAGGACGCCGCCAGAAGGAGCGCGCACGTCGAGCAGCACTTGGATCCGGCGCGACACGTCGTCCGGGAGCGGCGGCGGCGCGTAACGTGCCAGGATCTCAGGAGAAACGCTCGCCGCGCCGTGGCCTTCGTACCCCGGCCGCTCCGGCGCGGGCGCAGGCCGCGGCGCCTCGGCGGAGACCGACGGCACAGACGGCGCGGGCGCCCCGGGCCGGGGTGCGGCCGGCGCGGGCGCCGACGAGGCGGGCGCGCACGCCGCGGAGAGGGAGAGGAGGCCGAGCAAGGAGAGCAGCGCGCCGTCGTGGCGCCGGCGCCGCGTCGAGGGGGACGACATGTGGGACATTTCGCCGGAGAGGCCGCGCGCCGGCAAGGTCAAAGGCCGCGGCGGCGACCGGGAGCTGGCTCAGTCGGGCTCGCCCGGGAGCCTGAGGCGGCCGAGGGCCGCTTCCGCCGCCGCGAGCTGCGCCGCGAGCTTCCGCAGCAGCTCGGCCTCGTCGCCCTGGAGCGAGATGTTCGGGACGAGCGCGTTCAGGGCGCGGCGGTTGTACGCGAGCCCGAGCGGCGAGCCCTTCTCCAGGTTCATCGCCATCGACTCGGCCAGCAACGAGAGCGCCTCCCGGTGCAGCCCCTTCGCCGAGAGCACCTCGGCCAGCGCGGCCGTCGAGCGGGCAAGGCCGATGAGATCGCCGAGCGCCTCCTCCGCCTCGATCGCGGCGGTCAGGCGCTGCGTCGCGCGATCGAGGCGGCCCTTGCGGAGCTCCAGACGGCCGATCGTCTCCCACACCCGGGCGAGCTCCCGGCCATCCCCGAGCTGCTTGTAGGTGCGCTCCGCGGCGAGCGCGTGGTCGATCCCCAGCGAGAGGGCGTCGGACTCGCGCCCGGGCCGGGGGGGGACGTGGAGCGGGATCCGCGCGAAGAGGTGGTCCGTCTCGGCCAGCTCGACGCGCGCCACCGGATCGACCCGGGCCCGATCCTCGAAGACGCGGCGCGACTCGGTGAGAAGGTGCGCCGCCCGGACGGGATCGCCCATGCGCACGTAGACCGCCGCCTGATCGTTGAGCAGCCGGGCCGAGCCGAGGGCGTCCCCGGCGTCGAGCAGCAGGCGGCTCGCGGTCGTGAGCTCCTCCAGCGCGCGCTCGAGCGAGCGCATGTCGCCGATGTCGTAACAGACGCTCGCGGTGAGCGCGGCGACCTCGGCGTGCAGCTCCGGCGGGTCGCCCTGCGCGAGGAGCGCCCGCGCGGCGTCGAGCACCTCGAGCGCGCCCGCGAGCGTGAAGTCCGGGTCAGGGCCGGCCGCCTGCCATTGCACCCGGGCGAGGCCCGCGAGCGCGCCGACACGGAGCCGCCGGCGCGCGGGGGTGGCCGGCATGCCGTCGAGCAGCGCGAGCGCCTTCCGCCCGTAGCTCAGCGCCTGGGCATACGCGCCCATGGCGGCCGCCTCCGCCGCGGCCCCGCGGTAGCGCCGCGCCGCTTCCTCGAGATCGCCGGCCTCGGTGAGGTGGGCTGCCGCGCGCGCGCCGTGGGAGCGGCGTCCGGCGCCGTGCTCCGACGCGCCCGCGGCGCTCGCGGCCTCGGCGCGGTCGGGCTCGGGCGGGGCCGGGTGCACGGACACGCCGAGCGGCGCGGCGGCGCGCAGGGATTCGGCCGCGGCGCGCGCGGGGTCGACGCGCGCGCTGGCCGCGGCGTCGGGCGCCGCAGGCCACGGGAAGGACGAGCGGGATCCGCCGGGGGGCGGTCGCTCGGACAGCGCGGCGGGGACGCGCAGCGAAGCCCCACGGACCGAGAGGATCGGCTCGTCCCCCTGGCCGCCGGCGCTGCCGGGCGCGAGATCGCGGGGCACCCGCACCGGCCCCGGGATGGGCGCGTCCAGCGAGTCGGGCGGGGCGTCGAAACGGACGGACTCGGGCGGCTCGGAGCGGCGGCGGCTCTCCGGGCTGCGCGGGAACAGCTCGGCGTAGGGCCACGGCGGGTTGCCCGGTCCGGCGGGCGCGATCGGCGTGGCCCTCTCCTGGCCGACGCGCGGGTAAGCGCGGCGCGCGCTGTTCATGTGCGCGCCGCCGGCATGGGCGGCGGCAGGCGGCGGCCTGAGCGTCTCCGCCGCCGGCTGTACCCCGCCGCGCGCTCCCAGGGATCCGGCGTCGGCGCCCTTCTCCCGCTCGTCGGCGGCCGCCGCGCCGCCGCTCTCGAGAACTTGCACGGCGGCGGCGGTGGGCGCGCCCGGCGATGCGGCCGCCGGCGATGCGGCCGCCGGCGGGGGCATCGTGCCGCTCGTGCGCGGCGTCGCGATGGCGGGTGTCGACGTGGACGGCGCAGACGACGCGCCGGCAGGCCCCGCGGCAGGGCTCTTCTGGGGGTCGGGCGCGACGGCGCCCGCCGCCGCGCGCGGGTCGTACGCCGCCGGAGCGCCCGGCGCGATCGGCTCCTCGCTGAGGAGGGACGCGAGCCGCCGGTGCCACAGCCGCGCGAGCGATGGGAGGATCGACCCGCGGAGCGCCTCGACGATCGTCTGCGGCAGGTGGAAGCGCCCCTCGCCGCGATCCTCGAGCGGAACGCCCGCGTCCGCGGCGCGCTGCAGCGCCTCGAGCACGTCGACCGCATCGACGCGGAGGAGCGCCGCGACGAGCTCGCCCTCGAACCCCGAGCCGACGATCGCGCCGGCCCGGAGCACCCGGAGCACCTCGCCGGGCAGCTCGCGCAGCGTGAGCTGCGGCGGCGGCGGGGGCGCGGTCACGCTCGTCAGCGTTGTCGTGGCGTCGGGCGGCCGGAGGATCGCGTCGGCGCCGGAGCCGGCGCGCACGGCGCTGAGCAGCTCGCCGGCGGGGCCGGCGGGCGCACGCAGGCGGAAGGACAGGACGAGCGCGACCCGGAGCGCGTCGGGGCGCGACACGACCCGCCGCAGCACGTCGAGCGTGGCGTGGTCGGCGAGCTCCACGGCGTCGAAGACGATGGCCCACCTGCGATCGGTGTGCTGCGCGAGGCGGTTGGCGGCCTCGGTGAACTCGACGTCCACCCTCCGCTCATGCACGTCGCCGAGGAGCCGGCGCCGCAGCCCGGAGACGACGCGGCTGCGCGCCTGATCGAGCAGCGGCGGCGCCCCGCCGACGAGCCGCTCGACCTGGGTCCGCACCTCGTGCAGCGGCCCCAGCGTCACCTCCGGCACATCGCAGCGCACGCGCAGGACGCGCAGCCCGAGCTGGGGCGGAGGCTCCCCGGGGACGATGTCGAGCAAGGCCGTGTGCCGGCCCTCAGAAACACGCTGCCAAAGCTGTTCCACGCTCCGCTCCTTCCGTCTGGCTCGCCCGGAGGTCTCGCACGACTGCGCCCGATCTCTCCGAAGGACGTCACGCGCGAGCTAGTAGCCCCAGAGAAACTCCGCGCGGGCGAACGCCGTGAAATAGCTCCCTGGACCGTCGCCTGCGCCCGGGAGGAGCAGCGTGTACTTGCCGGCGAAGCCTGCGGCGAACTGGCGGTTGAAGGCGTAGTCGATGCCGAACGGGATGGAGACCCCGAACTGCCCTCGGTGGCAGCTCGGCTGGCCATGCGAGCCGCAGGGCGCGAGGCGCACGCTGTCGTACGCGCCGGTCATGAGGCCGATGTAAGGGACCCACTGCAGGATGTCGATGACGTACGCGGCGCCGGCCGATGCGCCGAGGAACATGAGATCGCCCCCCGGGTGGGACGCGGTGTCGAGCTCGGCCATCACGTTGAACGCGTCGGTGAGCCCATAGGCGACGTGCAGGCCGCCGCCGAGCCCGGGGTACGTTCCGCCGTCCGCGAGGAGCGCGTACCCGATGCTGGCGCCGGCGTGCCATTGCCGTTCAAAGGCGTCGGCCTGCGAGGGGGCGAGGAGCGCGACGAGCGCGAGCGCGGTGGCGGTCAGCGGGGCGGCAGGGGAGCATCTCATGGTCGGTGGCGGCGAGCAGCCCGGAGCGCCCCCGCGCCGAACCAGGGAGCGAAGGCGATGGAGGCGCGCGCCGGGCGCTCGATGGGCGCGCGGCGCGAGGCTAGCATGCGCGCCGCGGGACATCCTCAGCGGAGCTGCTCGCGGCGGCGGGGAGCGCGGGACGCGCCCGCTTCCTCTTCATCGAACTCCTCCGCGAAGACCCTCGCCGCGGGGTCGGCCGCGCCGCGGCCCGGATCGATGCGGAGCGAGGGCTGCGGGAAGCGGACGCCGGCCGCCCCCGTGATCCCGGAGAAGGTGTAGAGGAGCTCGCCGTGCTCGCCGAGCTCGACGCCCACGTCGTCGGGGCGCTCCTTGGCGAGCTCGGTGAGCAGGGTGTCCGCCTCCGACGCCGGCAGGTCGAGCACGACGCCGACCTCCTGCGCGGTGAGCGGGCGGCGGCGGTGCGACGCGAGCGAGAAAATCGCCTGGATCTGCGCGTCCCGCGAGGCCTTCACCCCGGACCGGGAGAGCTTCCGCCCGCTGATCAGGAGAAGCACGCCGAGCGTCAGGGCGACGAACCCGATCGGCAGGCCGATCGCGAGGCCGGCGATCGAGCCCGGGAACAGCGCGGCCGCGCCCAGCCCGAGGAGAAGCGCCAGCCCGATCCCCCCGATGAGGACCAGCCAGCCGAGCGCGCCCGCGACAGCTCCGCCGACCCTGGACGGCTTCCCCGCCAGGCTGACCGACTTGCCCGCAAACGGCAGGCGCTCCCGGCCGCACGCGGTGCAATACGCAGCGAGCCCGCGGTGAATGACCGGCGCGTTCTTTCCGCAATGAGGACACATGAGGACTCTCCCCGCGAGCAATTCTTCGCGAGCCAGGCTGTAGCGTAGGAACCGAGCGCCACCACCGCCAGCGGGTCGATGACGTGCTCTCCAGGTTTTTCAAGGCATGCCACGGAACGCTCTGGCGGTGGAGTCCGTCCCGGGGCGAGGTGCTCTGCGCGCAGGTCTCAGAGGCCGAGGTAGCGCGCGATCTCGGCGCGGGCCGGGTCGGAGGCCACGGCGCGCAGGGCTTCGTACCGGCGTTGCCATGCGGCCGCGCTGTCCTCGTCGCCGCGCCATCGCGCCGCCTCGGCCCGGGCGAAGGCGGTGTGCCGGAGCGAGAAGCGGGGAGCGTCGAGCGCGAGGAAGGCGTCGAGCCACACCTCGGCGTCCCCTTCACCGTCGCCGAGCAGCTGCGCCGAGAGCGCGGCGTACGGGACGAGCGCGGGCGGCGCGTCGCCGCGGCGGCGGAGGGCGGCGTAGCGGAGCGCGCGGCGCGTGGGCGGCGGCGCGTCGCGCGCGGCGCTCCAGGCGGCGAGCGCGCGCGAGAACGCCGGCTGGCCGGCGCGCGCCCAGGGGGCGTCGGGGCGCGCGAAGCCGACCCACGGCCAGGCGGCGGAGAGGTCCGCCGGCAGCAGCGCGGGCGGGCTGCCCTGCCGGAGCGGCTCGCCGCTCCCGGGGAGGGCGAGGGCGAGCCGGGTCCACCGCGCGCGAGCGTCGAGCAGCGCGAGCCCGGCGAGCCCCGAGGGCGCATCGCCGGGGCGCGCCGCGCGCGCGGCGGCGGCCGCCTCATCCGCGAGCACGGCCGCGCGCGCGGCCTCGATCCGGCGCCCGAGCGAGGCGAGGAGCTCGGCGCGCTGCAGGAGCACGGCCGCGTGGAGGGCCGGCGGCGCCGCGGCGAGGTCGACGCGCTCGATCCGGTCGAGCGCGCGATCGCGATCGCCGGCGAGGGTCCAGACGCTCGATCGAGCGAGCGCGCGCGCCGCCTCCGGCGCGAGCTCCGGGGCGAGCGCGCCGAGGCGATCCAGCGCGTCGATCGCCCGGGGCGCGTCGCCCTCGAGGGCGAGCTCACGGGCGGCCTGCAGCGCGAGGGCTCCCGCGGCGGCGCGCAGGGCGTCGCCATCGGCCGGCGATAGCTGAGGGTCGGCGGCCAGCTCGGCGGCGCGCGCCGCCGCGCGCGCGCGCAGCGACCCGGCGATCGCGGGCCGCGCGAGCCCCCGCTCCGGGAGCCAGTCGAGCGCGCGCAGCGAGCCCGCGCGCAGCGCCAGCGCAGCGCCGGTCGCGCCGCGTGCCGGGGCGGCCACGGCGCCTCCGACGGCGACGTCGGCCTCCTCGGTCTCGTCCGACTCCGGCCGCGCGAGCGCGGCGGCTTCGCTCGCGTCGAGCGTTCCGCCCTCCGCCAGCACGACGGCGAGCAGGTCGCCGCGGGCGTCCGGATCGAGCGCGGCGGCGGCGACGAGCAGATCCCGGATCGCGCGCACGGCGTGCGGCTTGGCCTCGGCGGCGTCCTCGCGGGCGGCGGCGAGGCGGGCGCGCTGCGCGAGCCGCGCCTCCACGGCGTCGGCCAGGCCGGCCTCGGGGTCTTCCGGCATCGGCGGGGGCTCGACGCCGGCCCGGGCAGCGCAGGCGACCAGGACGGCGCGGACCTCGCCCCAGTTGCGCACCATGCCCGCGTGGCGCTTCGATGCCCGGTCGTCCTGGGTCAGCGTCAGGAGCTCGACGCCACGCTTGGCTTCTGCTCCCGTGCCGAGGCAGAGGATCGCGGCGACCGTCGTGCGCAGATCCTCGTCGCGGGGGTCCATCCCCGCGTAGCGTGTCGCGATCGCGAGCGCGCGCTGCAGGTCGCCCTCGGTGAGCGCCGCGCGGAGGGTGTGCACGCGCACGTGCCAGTCGGCCCAGCGATCCGGCTGCTCCAGGAGCGTGCGGCGATCGCCGAGGCGCGCCGCCTCGCGCGCGAGGCTCGGCGCGCCGCCCGCGGGCCCCAGCTCGTCGAACGTGATGCGCCTGGAGCCGGCGGCGACCGCGGCCTCCGCCGTCGCCACGGCCGCGGTCGCGCCGGCGAGCGCCGCGCGATCCGGCCGGCCGACGGCGGCGTCGATGTACCCGGCGACCGCGGTGCGCACGCCGAGCTCCTCGGCCAGCGTGCTCGCCGTCCGGTAAGTCCACGGCAGCCGCGACGGCAGCGGGAACCAGCGGATCTCGGGCCGGCAGTCGGGCAACGCGGGGCCGCGCGGCGCCTCGATCGACGCGAGGCACGCCGCGGCGCTGCGCCTGCCGGCGAAGACCAGCGCGACGGGGGCGAGCAGCGCGAACACGAGCAGCGCCACGGCCGCCGTGGCGAGCACCAGGGCGAGGGGCCGCCGCCAGCGCGGCCGCGCGGCCGAGGCGCCGCGGTGCACAAGGGAGCCGTGGCTTTCACGGGGCCGTATCGTGGGCTGCGCGCGCACGGGACGGCTTTAGCCCACGGCGCGGCCGAGCGACACTGCCTCGGCGGCGCGGCCCATCGCGCGGCGTCGTCCGCCGGCCGCTCGCTATCGAGCGCCCCGGCCCTCGCCGGCCACGGCCTCCGGGGCGATCAGCGCGCCGGCGAGATCGGCGAGATCGGCGACCGCCGACAGATCCTCCACGCGGGCGACGTCGAGATCGAGCCCGCGGGCGAGCTGCGGGGCGCTGGCGAGGGCGACCTCGGCGACGGTGAGCTTCCGTCCGGTGAGCTGGTGGAGCGATGTCACCCCGTGATCGCGGATGCCGCAGGGCACGATCAGTTCGAACGCCGCGAGGTCGACCGTGATGTTGAACGCGAAGCCGTGCATCGTGAGCCAGCGCGACAGGCGCACGCCGATCGCGCCGAGCTTGGCGATCTCGCGCGCCCACTCGGCGCCGCCCCACTCCTCCGGGGCCGCGCGATCGACCCAGACGCCGATCATCCCGTCGACCACGCCGCCCTCGACGTGGTGCTCGCGCGCGAGCAGGATCATCACCTCCGCGAGCGCCCGCACGTACCTGCGCACGTCGCACCGGTCCGGCCGCAGATCGAGCAGCGGGTAGCACACGAGCTGGCCGGGGCCGTGGTAAGTGACGTCGCCCCCGCGGCCCGTCGCGACGAGGTCGATGTCGCGCTCGTTCAGCGCGCCGGAGTCGAGCAGCACGTTCTCCGGGTTCGCCCGCGGGCCGAGCGTGATGACGGGCTCGTGCTCCAGGAGGAGGATCGTGTCGCCGAGCCGCCCCTGCGCGCGCGCCTCGACGAGCTGCTTCTGAAGATCGTGGATCGGGGCGTAGCGGCGCCGGCCGATCCACACGGCGCGCGCGCTCCGCGGCTTCGGCGCTCCGAGCGGGGCGCCCTGGTCCCTCGCGGGCTGCAGGAGATCGCGGAGCGGGTTGGTCGGCATGGCTACTCGGGGACCTTCTCGCCGCGCGCCCGCCGCTCGTCGCGGTACGCCTCGATGTGCGTCGTGAAGCTGGCCGCGACCTCGGGGTCGAACTGCGAGCCCGAGCACCGCTCGATCTCGGCCACCGCGACCTCGTGCGGGAGCGCGCGGCGGTACGAGCGATCGCTCGTCATCGCGTCGTACGTGTCGGCCACGGAGATGATGCGCGCGATGATGGGGATCTCGTTGCCACGCATCCGGAGCGGGTAGCCGCGCCCATCCCAGCGCTCGTGGTGCAGGTGCACGCCGGGGATGAGCGGGTGCAGGAACTTGATCGGCTCGAGGATGTCGCGCCCGTAGACGGGGTGCCGCTTGAACACCTCGTACTCGTCGTTCGTGAGCTTGCCCGGCTTGTTCAGGTTGAGCACGCACCCGATCTTGCCGATGTCGTGCATGAGCGCGCTCTGCCGGACGATCTCGATCTCGATCGGGCCGAGGCCGAGCCGCTGCGCCAGCATCACCGCGTAGACGGCGACCCGATCCGAGTGGCCCGCGGTGTAGCGGTCCATCTTGTCGATGGCCTTGGCGAGGCCCTCGATCGTCTGCTGGAACGTCGCCTGGAGGTCCTGGTAGAGGCGCGCGTTCTCGATCGCCGCCGCGGCGCGCGATCCGATGATGCTGAGCAGCTTGCGCTGCCCCTCGTCGAAGCGCTTCGTCCGGGTGAACGACGCGACGGCGACGAAGCCCATGACCCGCTTCTGGATGCGGAGCGGCACGGCGACCAGCGACTGGAGCGGCAGCGCCGGCTCCGCCGCGAAGAACCTGAGCCCCTTCATGCCCTGCTCGAGGAGCAGCGCCTCGGGACGAAAGTGATCGAGCACGAGCGCCGGGTCGAGCCGGCCGAGGTCGGCCCCCGTCGGGACCGACGGGCCGCGGAGGTGCTGCCGCTCGAAGAAGCTGCCCTCGCCGTCGTCGAGCCACGTCGAGATGAGATCGCCGCGCACCTCGTGGAGACAGCTGTCCGCGACGGTCTCGAGCACCTGGTCGAGCGAGAGGCTCGCCGCGATGGCCTCGCTCACCTTGTAGAGCGACACCGCCTCGCGCAGCCGGATGTTCTCCGCGGCCATCCGCTGCTTCTCGATGCCGCGCTGGACCACGTGCACCACCTCGTCCAGCTTGAACGGCTTGAGCACGTAGTCGTAGGCGCCGCGCTTCATGGCGTCGATCGCGGTCTCGACGGTGCCGAAGCCCGTCATGATGACCGTGAGCGCGTTCGGCGCCGTCTTGCCGATCTCGTCCAGCAGCGCGATGCCGCCCATCCGCGGCATCTTGAGGTCGCTGATCACGAGGTCGTAATGACCCTTCGTGAGCTCGCTCAGGGCGCTGGTGCCGTCCTCTGCAGTGCGAACGTAGTAGCCCTCCATGCCGAGGAAGTCGGCCAGCATGTCGCGGATCACCTTCTCGTCGTCCACGACGAGGATGCGAGGGCGGTCTTCTGGAAACGTGGACATGCGGCCGGCAAGCCTACCAGATCCGCTCGCAGCCCATCGCTCCAAGGTGGGCGGGTCGGGCACACAGGCGGACCCACGCCCTTTGAGATCCAACGGACCTGCGGCGCCCAGGTACGGTGGATGGCGCTGCGGGGAAGGGGGCGGCCGCCGCGAGCGAGGTGGTCGCCGCCGCGCCACGGGCCGCGGCGGCCGGCCGGTCGGTCTCCTGCCCGCGCGCGGCGCGGGGCCGCTCAGTCCTCGTCGCCGGTCGAGACGATGGGGTGCCGGATGGTCCGCGGCGACTCGTCCAGATCCGGGACGCGGATCGAGATGGGCCCGGGGCTGCGGATGGAGGGAGGCGGCGCGGACTCGGCGTCCTCGGTGCGCAGCGGGATCATCCTGCTGCTCGGAGCGGGCTCGTCCGTGGCGGTCGTCAGCACGGCGACCGCCCGCTGCTCGCCGAGGGCGTGCTTCTGCTCGAGGAAGCGGAGGACCGACGGCCCGGTCGAGCGCTCGAGCGCCGAGCGCAGATCGCCGGGCAGCGTCGACTCGATGATCATCTTCACCCCGGTGCGGGGGTGCTCGATCTCGATGCGCACGAGGTGCACGAACGAGCGATCGAGCCCGTGCTTCTCCTCGAAGTAGCGGTTCGTGGGCACGTGGCCGTAGCGCTCGTCGCCGAGGATCGGGTGGCCGATCGCGGCGAGGTGCCGCCGGATCTGGTGCGTGCGCCCGCCGTCCGGGATGACGCGGAGGATCGAGTGGCCCGAGGCGACCGCGAGGCGGCGGTAGCGCGTGCGCGCCGTGTACGTGCGTGTCCCCTCGCGGAGATCGCGGGTGATCGCGCCCTTGCCCGGCGTGACGCCCTTGGCCGCGGCCAGGTAGATGAGGCGCCCCGTCTTCGTGAGCGCCTCGCCCCAGCGCGCGGCCGCCTCCTCGTTGCGCGCCAGCATGACCAGGCCGCTCGTGCCCGGATCCAGCGCGTGCACGATGACGGGCGTCGTTGTGTTGCCGGGGATGCGGGCGCAGCGGGCGAGCAGCGAGCCGAGGTACTCGGGCTGCGTGGCCACCGGCTCGTGCGGGCCCTTCTCGACGACCAGCACGTCGTCGTCGTCGTAGATGACCTTCGGCGCCGGAGGGGGCGTCCTGCGGAGGGCGGCGATCGTCTCGATCTCCTCCGTGAGCGGGATCATGTCGAGCGGGGTGAGCTCCGTCGACGAGTACCCGAGGCGGCAGAAGTGATCGAGGTCGCGCGCGAGCGTGTCGGGATCGCACGAGACGTAGACGAGCAGCGGCGCGCCGAGGCGCGCGATCGCCTCGCGCGCCGTCGGGGAGACGCCGCGGCGCGGCGGGTTCACCACGATGCCGTCGAACTTCTCCGTGCTGTTGACGAGGGAGCTCACGATCTCCGAGACGTCGCCGGTGCGCACCTCGATGCGCTGGCTCAGCCCCTGCGCCTCCGCCGCGGCGCGCGCGTTCGCCGCCGCGGGCGCGAACGACTCGACCATCAGGACCCGGTTGCCGCCTTGCGCCAGGGCGAGCGAGATCGCGCCCGAGCCGCCGTACAGATCGAGGACGCGCGGGGGCTCCTTGCGCCGGGAGGCCGGGCCCATCGGCGCCTCGCCCTCGATCACGGGCCCGTCGTTCTCGAGCGACGCGATCTCGCGGAGCAGGAGGGCGTGCACGCGCGCGGCCTGCGCGCGGTGCGCCTGCACGAACGAGCCGAACGCGGCGATGTGGTAGGTCTGCCCGATCCGGTCCTCCGCGTGCGAGACGCCATCGAGCACGATCGTCTCGGGCCCGAGGATCTGCGGCGCCTCCGCGTCGTGGAAGTTCGCCGCGATGCCGATGACGCGGGGGAGCATCTGGCGGATGGCGCGGCCGGCCTCCCGCAGCTCGTCGCGCGTGCACGCGCGCTCGCGCTGGAGGACGAACGTGATCAGCACGAACGCCGGGTTGTCCTCGGTCGCCCCCATCTCCGCGAAGAGCGGCGTCCCGGGCGCGAGGTGGACCTCGCGCAGATCGAGCGCGCGGAGCACGCCGCCCCTCGCCGGATCGTACGGCAGGAGCAGCGGCCGGACCTCCGGCGGTGGGGACGCGATCAGCTCGCGGAGCCGCGAGGTCACCGCGGCGAGGGCCGGGGCGAGGACCCTGCAGCCAGGGATGTCGACGACCTCGTGATGCCCCGTGCGGCCGTACAGCCCGATCGCGCCGGAGGGGGCGACGATGAGCTTCGCTCGACCGCGATAGCCGGTGATCGGATCGGCCGGGATGACCGGGCTCGTCTGGAGCAGCTGGAGCGACGGGTAGTGCGCGGCGGCGGACACGACCCGCGCGCGCTTCGTGCTGAGCTGCTCTGCGTAATCACCCGCGATGAGCGGACAGCCCGCGCACTCGACCGAGTGCCCGCACTCGATCAGGGTGTTCGGGATCTCGCCTGCCTTCAATGTACGCCGCACGGGTCCGGACAAAACGCCGCCGCCCGATCCCTCTGCGCTGGTGCTCTCGCCCAGCCCGTGCGGTTCTTCGATACCTGCGCCGGAAGCCATTCCGGGGGAGCTTACAGGGGCTCTCGGCCAGCGTCGAAGGTGTAAAGAGGAGTCCGTCGAGCTTTTCGTCTGCAGCGCTTCGGCGTTCCGGGCACGCCTCCGGGGGACGCTCGGGATCCCGGCAAAGCACCGTGTCTCCCCCGGCGGCCCGCGCGATCGCCCGGACGGCGGGCCGTCCAGGCCGCGCTCGCTCCGTCGGGGCGGCCATCTGGGGATGCAGGCGCCAATGTGGGAGGCGCCTCGCGCTGCTCCGTACCTCGAGCCGCCGCGCCGTTCGCGACATCCGTGGTCGCAGCGTCGCAGCGGGCGCGTCCGTCCCGCGCGCGCCGCGGATGAGGTGGTAGACTGAGCGCCTCTTGCGTCTTCCGATCGCTTCTCTCTTCGGCGTTCTGGCTCTGCTGTTCGCCCACGCGGCGCTCGCCGCGCCGGGCGACAAGGAGGCGAACCAGGGCATCAACGCGGCCAAAGGCGGACAATGCAAGCGGGCGATCCCGCTCCTCGAATCCGCCGAGCGCCAGCGGCATCGCCCGAGCTCTGCGGTCCCGCTCGCCGACTGCTACGTGAAGCAGGGCGACATGCTGAAGGCCAGCGAGATTTATCACACGGTCGCGAGCGAGAAAAAGCAGCCCGGTTACAACGCGCGCGATGTCGCGGCCATCACATCGGCCAAGAAGAAGGCGCCGCAGCTCGACGGGCGCATCCCGACGCTCGTCGTTGCGCCGGTGGAGCCCTACGAAGGGCTCGTCATCGAGATCGACGGCGCGGCGACCCGGGATCCATCGAGACCGCAGCGATTCGATCCCGGCAAGCGGCTGGTGATCGTCGCCCGGGCCGATGGGTACGCGGAGCTCACGCAGAAGATCACGCTGAAGGAGAAGCAGCGGCGCGTGATCAAGCTGCGCCTCAAGCCGAAGGTCAGCGCGACGAAGCCGCCGCCGAAGCCCGCGGCGACGAAGCCTCCGGAGAAGAAGCCGCCGAAGCCCGCGGCGACGAAGCCGTCGGAGAAGAAGCCGCCGGAGAAGGAGCCGCCGGAGCCCGCGGCGACGAAGCCGCCGGAGAAGGAGCCGCCGAAGCCGGTCGAAGGCAAGCCGCGCGTCGCGGCGAGCGCCGAGGAGAAGGCGAAGCCGCCGGTGGAGATGCCCGAGCCCACGCCGCCGGCTGTGCGCAAGCAACGGAGCGTGTGGCTCGGCGCCGGCTTTCGGGGCTTCTTCGTCCCCCAGGTCATGTTCGAGCTCTTCGGAGAAGGGGGACGGCATGCCCTCTTCCCCGGCGGAGACGTCTCGCTGTCCAAGAGGCTCGGGCGGTTCGATCTCGTCTTCTCCGTCGCCTACGCGCGCCTCCGGCTGCACGAGACGCCGTTCAAGCCGAAGGGGCACCCCGACACCGACTACGAGATCATCGAGAGCGATCTCCAGGCGCTCCAGGCGGATGTTCGCCTGGTCTGGAACATCCCGCTCGATCGCGATGAGCTGTTCGCCTTCCGCGTCGGGGCGGGCCTCGGCGTGGGCTGGATGTTCATGGGCGAGCTCTACCGGACCCAGGCGTACCCGGGCGACGCCGTCCCCGGCGACCAGAGCTCTTTCGTGCCGGGAGACCCGTACCGCTACGTGAAGTGCCGCGGACCGAACAACCCGGCCGGGAGCTTCCGGTACTGCAACCAGCTCGACTACGACGCGAATCATTACCCCGGCTATGTCGAGCCGAGCTGGTTCACCCGTCCCAAGGGGAGGCCCCAGGGCCTGAAGCCGGTCGTCTATCCATGGCTCCTCTTCCCCGAGATCGGCCTCGCGTTCCGCCCGTGGGACCGCGTCGCCTTCGATCTGCGGGTCGGCGCCTCCGTGACGGGCCCGCTCGGAGCGCTCGGGATCCGCTTCGCGCTGTGAGCGGCGGGGCTCAGCGATCGAGCTTCACGGCGCGGCCGAGCTTCCGGGAGAGCACGGCCTCGAGCGTGCTCCAGAGCTCCTCGCCGGTCTTCTGCGCCAGCCACCGGCCCTCGGACTGCCGGTAGTCGAAGTGCCACGCGGCCCGCTCGGCGGCCATCCAGATCTGCCGCGCCGCGCGGTGGCTGTTGACGATGTACTTGATGCCGTCCTCGAACTCCAGGGTGAGGATGCCGCTCTGCAGGTCGGCCTCGACACCGTCGGGGATCTCATTGATCGCCCGATCCAGCGCGCGCAGCGACCGATCGGCCACGGCGTCGAACTCTCGCTCCGACAGGGGCTCTCCGCTCATGCCGATCGACTTACAACGGCGCGCGCCCCGGCGGTACGGGGAAGCGCCCGGGGGGGCCGCTGCGCCTCGAACGGCGGGCAGGGAGGCGCCGCGCGCCGCGCCGATGCGTCAGTAGCCCGGCCAGGGCTCGGCCGGCTTCAGAGGCGCCGGGGCCGGCCTCTTGAAGCACATCACGCCGGCGTCCAGCGCCACGAGCTCCCAGCCGCTCTCCCCGCGCGCCTTGGCGACGGCGCGCGCTTCCTCCACGCCGTGCGTCTGCTCGCAATCCTGCTCCCATCGCGGGGCGGGGAGGCTCGGCGCGGGCACCTGGGCGCGCACCCGCCCTGCCGCGAGCGCGCAGGCCGCGCCCAGCACCAGACCTCCCAGCACGAGCGCGCCCCGCTTTTCCATGGCTCCAGGAACATGGTGGTCCGCTGCGGGCAGGACCGTCAAGCGACGCACAGAGGACGTTCGGCACGCCCGGCAGGATTCGAACCTGCGACCCGCGGCTTAGAAGGCCGCTGCTCTATCCAGCTGAGCTACGGGCGCTTGGACGACAAGCGCGTCTTTCGTACTGCATCGCGGCCCCGGAATCGAGCGCAACGAGCGACGCGGGTGCGGCGCGCACGGGCGCGGCGCCCCGCCGGTGCCCGTTCAGCTCGACGCGACCAGCCGCCGGACCTGCTCGCCGGTCCGGCCGTAACGCCGCTGCCGCCGGGCGTAGGTCGCGAGCGCCTCGTCGAAGGTCGCTTCGGCGAAATCGGGCCAGAGCGTGTCGGTGAAGAACAGCTCCGCGTACGCGGCCTCGAAGAGCAGGAAGTCGCTGAGCCGCTTCTCGCCGCCGGTGCGGATGATGAGATCCGGATCCGGCATCGAGCTGGTCGTCAGGAAGTTGCGGAGCGACTTCTCGTTGATCTCCTCCGGGATGACCAGCCCGGCGCGCGCGCGGACCGCGAGCGCGCGCATCGCGTTCGCCATGTCGCGGCGGCCGCCGTAGCTCAGCGCGAGGGCGAGGGTCATCTCGGTGCCCCCCGAGGTGTCCTCCACGAGCTTCTCCATCGCGCGCCGCGTCGGGGTCGGGATTTCCTCGAGGTCGCCGACCACCTGCACCGCGATGCCGCGCCGGATCAGCTCGTCGTGCTCCCCCTCGGCGAACTCCTGGCAGATGCGCATCAGCGCGTCGATCTCGTCCTTGGGCCGCGACCAGTTCGCCACGCTGAACGCGTAGAGCGTGAGGTACGGGATGCCGCGATCGCGGCAGGCGCGCACCGAGAGGCGCACGGCCTGCGCGCCGTGCTGGTGCCCCTGCATACGGGCGAGGCCCCGAGCCGCTGCCCAGCGGCCATTGCCATCGAGGATGATCGCGACGTGCTTGGGGAGGGTGCTGGACGTCATGGGCTTTCCTGGGTCGGGACGACGACGCACTTTGCGCCGAGCATGAGCGCCGTGGGGGGGGCGACGGTGATGCGATTGTGGAGGTTCTGTGGAGGATGGCGCGCGTGAGCTCAAGCGCCGCTGTCCGTCGACCTTAGCGCGCGCCGCTCGGATCGCTCCGCCCGATCGTCGGTCGCGCCTTCGCACCCTCGATTTGACGCACCGTCAAATCGGGGAAACCTCCCGGAAACCCGGATCCTCGCCGGGGAGGTGAGGCGAAGCGGGGGAGCTCATGGGTCTACCAGCTCAGGCCCCCGGCAGCGAGATCTTGAACTCGACCGCGGGCGGCCCGCGGTGGGTGCACTCGGCCGAGCCGCTGTGGGCCTCGGCGATCGCCTTGACGATCGCGAGGCCGAGGCCGGTGCCGCCCCGGTCGGCGCGGGTCGTCACGAACCGGCGGAACAGGCGGCCAGCGACGTGCCGCCCGAGCTCGCCGCGGTTGCGGATCGCGATCGCGACCTGTCCGCCCAGGCGGGATACGGCGATCTGGATGGGGGCCGCGGCATCGCCGTGCGTGCGCGCGTTGTCGAGCAGGTTGTCGAGCGCGCGCGACAGCCAGAGCTCGTCGCCGCGCACGGTCGCCGAGCTCGGCGTGTCGAGCTCGACGCGGCTGCCGCGCTCGCGCGCCCGCGCCGCGGCGGCCTGCGCGATCGCGACGAGGTCGACGACCGCGGCGTGCTCCACGCCGCGCGCCTCGAGGCGCGCGAGCGACAGGAGCTCGCCGAGGAGCGCCTCGATCCGCGTGACCGCCTCGCGGATGCGCGAGACGAAGCGGGCGGCCTCCTCGGGGTCGTCGAGCGCCTCCGAGAGCACCTCGGCGCTCGCGCGGATCGCGGCGACCGGGTTCTTGAGCTCGTGCGAGAGATCCGCGGCGAACGTCTCGACGAAGGGGCGGCCCTCGATCTGGCGCCGCATCGAGTCGATGGCGCGCGTCAGCCGCTGGACCTCGCGGCCCTGGGCCGGCGGCGGCGCCGCGCGCACCTCCCCCTCGCTCACGCGCACGGCGAACTCGGTGAGCGTCTCGATCGGCGTCGCGATGGTGCGGCCGATCAGGAAGGACGAGAGCGCCGCCGCGGCGCCGAGCACCGTGCTGATCACGAGGATCGGCGGGGCGAAGTCGGCGACCATCCGCTGCACCACGATGGTCGGCTTCACGACCTGCACGCTCCCGACGCGCCGGCCGCGGACCTCGATGGGCGAGGTCACGAAGACGGTGCCGGGCTCGCCCGGCGAGGCGCCGCGCGCCCGGAGCACGCGCCCCTCCGGGTCGAGCAGCGCGATGCTCTGGGCGGTGGGGCCGTCGGCCTCGCCGTCGAGCGCGCGCACGGCCGCGAGGTCGACGTCGCGGACCTCCATCTCCATCGCGGCGACGGCGGCGAACGCGGCCGCCTCGTCGCGCGCGCTGCCCTCGGCGAGCAGCGTCGCGCGCGCCTCGATGCGATCGATGACGAGCAGCCCGAGCCCGAACGCGAACGCGCCGACGATGCCGCCGAGCGCGATGAAGATCTGCATCCGGATGCTCATCCCGGCCGTCCGGACCCGGACGAGGCGGGAGGCGAACAGCGCGACGAGCAGGATGAGCGAGACCGCCGCCGCGGCGGTGACGACGAGGCGCACCATGCGCTAGCCGCCGCCTTCCGTGCGGCTCGGCTTGTCGGTGACGCGGTAGCCGACGCCGCGCACCGTCTCGATGAGGTCGGCGTCGCCCCCGGCCTCGACGACCTTCTTCCGGAGCCCCTTCACGTGCGAGTCGATGGTCCTGTCGGTGATCGCGAACCCGTCGCCCCAGACCCGGTCGATGAGCTGCGCGCGCGTGAACACCCTGCCCGGCGCGGCGAGCATGCAGGCGAGCAGATCGAACTCGACGCGGGTGAGGTCGACCTTCTGGCCGTTGACGTGCGCCCGCCGCGTGGCCTCGTCGACCATGAGCGGCAGCGGCGCGGGGGCGGCGTCGGACAGCGACGGCCGCGCGGCGCGGCGCAGGACGGCGCGCACCCGCGCGACGATCTCCCGCGGCGAGAACGGCTTTGTCACGTAGTCGTCGGCGCCTGTCTCGAGCGCGGCGACGCGGTCGGCCTCGCTGTCGCGGCTCGACAGGACGATGATCGCGGCGCGCGCGGCGCTCCGCCGCACCTGGCCGATGAGATCGAAGCCGCTGCCGTCGGGGAGCATCAGATCGAGGATGATGAGGTCCGCATGGTCGATCTCCCGCTCCGCGGCCGCGAGCGTGGTGGTGACCGTGGCCGCGAACCCGTCGCGGCGCAGGAAATAGGCGATGGACTCGGCGATGGCCGGCTCATCCTCGACGACCAGGACCTTGGCCATGATCGGGGAGCCTAGAACGGCGCGGCGGACGCGTCGACAGGGCTGGCCGGCGGGGCCGCGTTGTTGCATTGTCGCGTATTTGTGTGTGATTACGCGTGCTTACATGTGTTTGCGCGCGTAAGCGCGTGTGTGCGTTGGGTTACGGGAGCTTACGGGGCGCTCACGGGCGCCTTGCGTTCACGGGAGCGCCGCGTTGACGAGCTCGCGCACGATGCCGAGCAGCCGGTCGTAGTGCTCCGGGATGGGCCGCAAGCCGGCGCAGTGCACGACGAGCCCGCCGGGGCGGAGCTCGAGGTGCCCCTGGAAGCCGCGGCGGGCGAGGAGCTTGCGGAGGCGCGGATGGAACGCGGCGGCCGCCTCGCGCGCGGAGGCGGCGAATGTCGTCACGTGGGCGTCCCAGAGCGCGTCGTCGAGGACGACCCTGGGCGGCGGGGGGCTCTCGATGAAGGCGACGCGGGTCAAGAAATGCTCGCCGACGCGCATCGCGGCGCGGTGCTGGAGCGCCGGGTGCGTCGCGAAACCGAGCAGCGATCGCTCGAGCGGCTCGGCGTCGCCGTCCGCGTACCAGGGCTCGGCGATGACGGCGTGCCCGGGGTTCGCCGTCCACGTGCACGCGGAGAGGTACGCGGAGGGGGGCGCGATCGTGTCGTACGGCTCCCAGCGACGGAACCAGGCCTCGTCGGGGCGCGAGGTGAAGGCGAGGCCACGCCGGGCAGCCCACGCTGCGATGAGCTCGGAGCCGAGCGAAGGTGGCATGCGCGGCGAGGTTAGTCCGTGCGACGACGCCTCGGAAGCCTCCGCCGCCACGCCGCGGCGAGCCCTCCGGCGCCGAGCGCCATCCAGGACGCCGCGCCGGCGGCGGCGCCGCTCCCGGGCACGTCGCAGGAGCACCGGCCGTAGATGCCCACCCTCGTCGAGGTCGTCTCGTCGTCGTTCTCCTCGTCGTCCAAGGGGCGGCCGGATCCTCCCTGGCCAGCCGTGACGGGCGGGCCTCCAGCGTCGCCGTCCGGTCCACCGCTGCCGTCCGCGCCACCTGTCCCGCCTCTGCCGTCCGCGCCGCCGTCGCCGTCCGCGCCACCGCTGCCGCCTCTGCCGCCCGCGGCGCCGTCGCCGTCCGCGCCGCCGTCCCCGTCCGCGCCGCCGTCGTCCACGCAGCGCGTGACGTGGAGGGGACGCGTTCGCGTGCAGTCCGTCGGCGAAGCGCAGCGCGGCTCGGAGAGCGCGGCCGGCGCGCCGCTGCCGCCGATCTCGCCCAGGGCCGGGTAGGCGACCTCGGTCCCCTCCCAGCGCCCGCCGGTGTGCTCCATCCGGCCGAACACCCGCTCCTGGTACGGAACAGCGCCGCCGATCGCCGGATCGTAGACGCCGCGCCCCGCGTCGTAGTTGGGGTTGTTCGGGTTGTTCACGTACGAGAGCCCGTTGTAGGCCCACACGGCGCTGTACCAGTGCTCGACGATCGCCGGTTGCCGGTCGCCGACGCAGCGCGTGGCTTTCCACTTCATCGCGAGGATGTGCGTGCCGGTGGCCGCGTTGTAGGTCGGGTCGGCGGCCACGCGGCGCGGATCGAAATCGGGGCTATCGCCGCTGCGCATGCCGCTCGTGATCTGCGAGGCGCCGTAGCCGCAGTCGAACGAGATGATCGTTCGCGAGCTCGCCCCCGCCTGGTCCATGGGGCGGTCCGGCTCGCAGAACTGCTGCCACCCCGACTCCTGCATGGCGATCGCCTTCAGCAGCTCGCAGGGGAAGGCCGCGGGGATCTGCCGCGGCGCCTCGGGTTGATCGCAGCCCTGGCCGAGGTCGAAGGTCGCCGGGCCGGCGTCCCCCCCAGGCCGCGGGGCCCCGCGCGACGCGGTCGAAGATGGCGTTCCACTCCGCGACCGATGGGTTGATCCCGGGCACGGCCTCGATCGCGCAGCCGCGATCGTTGTAGGCGCTCGACGCGGTGAAGCAGGGGCAGTACGCCGCGAGGGCGGCCGGCGCGACCAGCGTGGCCGCGGAGATCGCCGCCAGGATCAGGAGAGGGCGGCTCCTCACGGCTCCTCCTTCGCGGTGGTGAAGCCGGCGACGGCGATGCGCGCTCCGGACGGCGCGGGGATCGCGGCGACCTCGCCGCTCTCCACGTGGATCGCGAACGGCACGGCGAACGTGGAGGGGTTCGTGTGCAGCGCGGCCACCCACGCCGCGTCCGACGAGACGGCCTGGATGGCGTCGACGCCGGCGCCGAGCGGGCCGCGGACCCTCGCGCGGGCGCCGACAAGGAAGAGCCCGGTGGCGCGGGTGGGCGTGTACGCGAGCCCTCCGCCCGGCCAGACGTGCGGGGCGAGGCCGTTGCTCGCGCTCACCTCGAGCCGGGTGCGCTTGCCTCGGGCGAGATCGATGCGATCGATGACCCACATGCCGGGATTCGTCTCGTGCCGCTCCTGGAACACGAGCGCGCCCGTCGCCGCGTCGATCGAGAAATCGCGCGCGAACGGCGGGATCGACGGGGCGATCACGCGCGTCGTGCCGGAGTCGGGGTCGACGAGGACGATGTCGGCCGACCCGGGGGAGACGCGGTAGACGACGAGCTCGCCGTTCCACTCACCGGCGAGGAAGGCGAGGTAGCCCGTGTGCCTGTGGGCGGTGCGCGTCGCGCCGGTGACGAGGTCGACCTCGTCGATGGTGAGCGCGTCGACCCGCAGCCGCGCGAGGTCGCCGTCCCGCGGCGGCTCCGGGCCGGCGACGCCGCGCGAGACGAAGACGCGCCCGCCGGCGGTGACCAGCGGGCGGCTCGCGTGCACCACGCGGTCGCAGAGGGCGACGGGCTCCGCGTGCGGCGCGATGCGGAAGAGGCTCGCGTTGAACGAGCGATCGCGGGCCGGACTCGTGTCGGCGGTCGCGACGACGATCGGCGTTCGCGGCACGACGCGGGCGCGGACCACCGCGTCGCTCAGGTGCCGGATCGTGGCGAGCGCGGGGCCGACCTGCGCTCCTCCGACGGCGGCGATGTGGAGCGTCGTCCGGGCGCCCCCCGGCGAGGTCGCGAGGAGCGCGACGCTGGCGGCCGCGGAACGCGGAGCGGGCGCCGCGCGCGCCGGAGGCACGAGGAGACGACCGATCCGGGAGATCGCGGGCGCCGGGTCCTGCCCGCCGGCGAGCACCGCCGCCCCCGCGACCGACAGCGCGGCGAGCAGCGCGCCCGGAAGCGCGATCCTGTTCAGAGAGCACCTTGTCAGGAGGAGGCGGGCGGAGGAGCGGAGGCGCACGGTAGAAGAGTAGACGATACGCCAGCGATCGCTCGTCCGCCTGCGGTCCATCGTTCCCCATGCCAGCAGATCTCGCCGAGCCGAGGCCGCCAGCCGTGCCGCAGCTGCGCCGGCACGGAGGCCAGCGGCTCGCCGGGAAGCCTGCTCAGAAGCGGCCGGACACGCCGAGCCCGGCCGCACCTGGACCGGCGACCGGGGTCAGCCGGACCCCGGCGGCGGGCGCAGGCATGCCGGCGACCGGTCGGGGCTGATTGAACCCGAGCTCCCAGATGAGGCCTCCGGCGACGCCGGCAGCGCCGAGCCCGAGGAGCACGCCGCCAACGGTCGCGTGGGTGCGGCCCTGGTTGCCCTGATCGGCCACGTCCGGCTCACAGTTGATGCGCGACGGGCAGCTGTCCTCGGCGGCGCCGATGTCCGCGAAGCCGCTCGAGGTCAGGATCCCGCCGACCAGCAGCGTGACGACGCCGGCGCCCGTCGCGACCCACGGGGCGTAGCCATAGGGGGGCAGCGGCGGGGGAGGCGGCTCCACGGGAAAGCTCGGGGCCGCCGAGGCGGTAGGATCCGTCGGAGGCGGCACGGCTGCCGACGCGGACTCGCTGGCGGTCGGGGTCGGCGTCGGCCGGATGGCGTTCCTGAGATTCTGGATCTTGTCCCGGATCGTCTGGGTGTCGCTCGCGTCCGGCGTGCGGGCGAGGTACGTCTCCAGCGCGGTGACCGCCTCGGCGCGATCGCCCTTCTTCTCGTACGCGTTGGCGATGTTGATGAGCACGGGGTGCGCCGTGCAGTCGAGCTGGTAAGCGTCCTTCCAGTACTGGATGGCGCGGTCGTAGTCGGCCCGCTCGTAGAACTGCGTGGCGGCCTTGTGCGCGCCCTTGGCGCCTTCCAGGTCCGCGGGCGTGGCGGTGCGGTAGCACTCGGGGTACTCGATGGCCGGATCTCCTGCTACGGCCAACCCCGCAGCGAGGAACATCCCCGCGCCGAGACCGACCAGCCAAGTCCGAAGCACACGCATCCGAGCCGCCCTCCACGAGAAGTGGGCGCAGCATACTGATCCGTCTCGCCGGCAGCGAGAAAAAGGAATCACGGCGGACTCCGGGGCAATGCGTTCGGCCCGTCGACCGGCAGGGCGGGCGGCCGAGCGAGGCGGCGGGGAGGTGCCCCGGAGCGCCCGTCGGCGCGGCCACGCGGAGCGCGGTGCGCGGTGTCGAGGACGCGCACGTCGCGCGCGCGGCGACCAACCTGGAGCATCAAGGGGCGGTCACGGCGCTTGCCTGGTTGTCGGTTCTGCTAGTCTCGCCCGGTGATGCTCCCCGAAAAGAAGCAGATCCTCGTCGTCGATGACGAGGCGAACCTCCGGCGGGTCCTCAGCGCCCAGCTCGGCCGGGATGGCTACGAGGTCCACACCGCCGAAGACGGCGAGGAAGGGCTCGCGTTCCTGAAGGAGCACCACATCGATCTGGTCATCACCGATCTCCGGATGCCCAAGGTCGACGGCATGGACCTGCTCCGGGCCGCGCTCCGCGACGACCCCTCGCGCCCCGTCGTGCTCCTCACAGCGCACGGGACCGTCGACAACGCCGTCGAGGCGCTCAAGACGGGCGCGTTCGACTACATCACGAAGCCGTTCGATCAGAACGAGGTGCGCGTCGTCGTGAAGAAGGCCCTCCGCACCCGCGATCTCGCGAGCGCGGACGCCACGCGCGACGTGTCCGCGGCGCCGCCCCGCGGGGGCTCCGACCGCTTCGGCATCATCGGCGAGAGCCCGCCGATCCAGGAGCTCTACGCGATCCTCGAGCGGGTCGCCGACACGCCGACCACGGTGCTCATCAGCGGCGAGAGCGGCACCGGGAAGGAGCTCGTCGCGCGGGCGCTGCACGAGAACTCCAGCCGGCGCGACCGGCCGTTCATCAAGGTCAACTGCGCGGCCATCCCGAAGGATCTCATGGAGTCGGAGCTCTTCGGCTACGAGCGCGGCGCCTTCACGGGCGCGGTCGGCTCCAAGCCGGGGCGCTTCGAGCTCGCCTCCGGCGGGACGCTCTTCCTCGACGAGATCGGCGAGATCCCGAACGAGATGCAGGTGAAGCTCCTGCGCGTCCTGCAGGAGAGCGAGTTCGAGCGGGTGGGGGGCATCAAGACCATCCACGTCGACGTCCGCCTCGTCGCCGCCACGAACCGCGATCTCAAGCGGGAGATCGCTGTGGGAACGTTCCGCGAAGACCTCTTCTACCGGCTCAACGTCGTCCCGATCGCGCTCCCTGCGCTGCGCGACCGGCGGAGTGACATCCCCCACCTCTGCGCCCACTTCGTCGCGAAGTTCAACGCGCGCCTCAAGAAGAGCATCGAGGGCATCGAGCCCGACGCGCTCGAGCGGCTGTCGTCGCACGCGTGGCCGGGGAACATCCGCGAGCTCGAGAACGTCGTCGAGCGCGCGCTCCTCTTCGCCGACGGCTCGCGCATCCGCCTCGACGACCTGCCGGAGGAGATCCGCAGCGGCGCCACGTCGACGCCCGGCGCCTCGCTGCCGCTCGCTGCCGCGGCCGCGGACACGTCCCTCGCGCCGTCGACGCCCGACGGCCTGAAGGAGCAGGTCAAGGCGGCGATGAGCAAGCTCGAGCGCGACCTCATCGAGCGCGCCCTCAAGCAGACGCACGGCAACGTCACCCACGCCGCGCGGCTCCTCAAGATCTCGCGCAAGGGGCTTCAGCTCAAGATGAAGGAGCTGAACCTCCGCGAACGCGACCCCGAGTGAGCCCGTGGGCCCCGGCGAGCAGCGCTCCGTCCGCACGCCGAGAGGGAAGGCCTTCGCGGCTGCCGTGTCGCTCGCCGTCCTCTCGGCGTCCCTCGGGTGCGAGCGCGGCGGCGCCTCGCCCGGCACGGACGCGGACCTCGACGCCGCGCCGCCCTGGGACGTGGGCCAGCCCGAGCCGGAGCCGCGCCCCGGCATGGCGTGGATCCCGAAGGGCGTGCTCATCGCGGGCACGCCGCCGGACCGGCTGCCGCGCATCGCCGACGAGGAGATGGCGGGCGCGCAGGTCGTGATGCACGGCTTCTACATCGACGTCTTCTCGTTCCCCAACGAGGTCGGCGCGATCCCGACCACGAACATCACGCAGGACGAGGCGCGCGCGCTCTGCGAGGCGCAGGGCAAGCGCCTCTGCACGGAGCTCGAGGTCGAGCGGGCCTGCAAGGGGCCGGTGAACACCACGTACGAGTACGGCGACGCGTACAAGGCGTCGGCGTGCGCGACCGGGCAGAGCCGGGTGCTGACGCCGAACGGGGTGAACGCCGGGTGCGTGAGCGCGTTCGGGGTGCACGATCTCCATGGCGGTGTCTGGACCTGGACCTCGAGCCAGTGGCAGCGGGGCAGCGGCAAGCCGGGGCTCGTGACGCTGCGCGGGGGCAACGGGCCTTCGGGCGATCTCGTGGGGCGCTGCGCCCACGGGCGCGGCGTCAAGCCGGACACGCGCCGCCCCGAGGTCGGCGTGCGCTGCTGCGCCGGGGACGTGAACAGCTTCGAGGTGGTGCTCGAGGTGACGCGCGATCGCCCGCTCCGGCTGGAGCCGCTCCTCGACGCGCGCGTCGCGGCGCAGCTCGCGGAGCTCGTGCCGGAGGAGGTGCGCGCCGCGGCCCAGGCCGGATCGTCCGAGGATGCGTTCAAGGTCGAGCGCATGTGGACCTGGCACCCCCGGGGAAACGAGGAGCTCGTGCTCGGCGGCGGCTGCGTGCGCCCGGGCGGCGCGAAAGAGGGGCCGCGCGGGCGCGGCAAGCGCGCGAAGCGAGCGCGGCCGGGCGACAGGGCGACGTGCGGGCTCCTCATCGCGCGGATGCACCTGAGCGCGCCCGCGCTGCTCGTGTTCGTCCCGTCGGACCTCTGGGAGCCCACGATCGGGGAGACGGACTCCCCGCGCGAGCTCCTGCTCTACGGCGGCGATGCGCTGGGCGTCTTCCGCCGTCGCATCACCTACGAGTGGGGGAAGATCGGCGTCGCCGACAAGGAGCGCAAGCGCAAGCACAAGGGCCGTCGCGGGCTCTCGTTCGACTAGGGCAGGGGGCTCCCGCTGCGCGCAGAGGCTCCCTGCTCGCGGCGGGGGTGGCGCCGGCGTACGGCGCGACCACATTCCAACGGCGCGCCTCGGCGCGTGCCACATTGGCCTTGCGCCCGCGCGCCTGGAAGGGCAGCGCTAGCTGCGCGCGTCGCCGCCGCTCTGTCCGCACGCCCCCTTCGATGACCCGCCCGCACGATCCCGAACCGCGCGATGCGCCGAGCAGGCGTCCGGACGATCCCGGGCGGCGGCGCGCGGCCGTGCAGAAGGCGCTGCGCGCCGCGGTCGCGCTCGGCTGCGCGCGGCTGCGCGGCGCGCGCGGGGGGCAGCTCGGCCTCGCCATGGCGGCGCTGATCTCGCTCGGGTACGGCGTCGCGGCGCTCGTGCTCCGGCTGGACGACGGGACGACGGCGCTGGAGGGCCTGCTCGGGTCCGCGGCGCGCGGGCTCGCGTGGGCGGCCGCCGGCCCCATCGCCCTCGCCGCGGCGCACGATCGGCCCGCGTCCGACCGCTGCGACGGCATCGAGGCGCTCGCCGCGGCGCGGGGGATCTCGCGGGCCCCGCTCCACGGCGCGCGCAGCCTCGCCGCGATGCTGGAGATCGCGCGCGTCGTGGCGCTCCCGCTGGCCATGCTCTCGACGCTCGCGGCGCTCCTCTCCGGCTCGGCGCTGCTCGCCCTCCATCACCTCGCCTTCGGCGCCGCGCTCGCCCTGTTCGGCGTCGTCTCCGGCGTGACGCTCGGCGGCCTCGCCTCGGCGAGCGGCCGCATCGCCGGCGCGCGAGGGCGCGCCCTGTTCCTGGCGCTGATCCTCGTCCCCTGGGCCCTCGCCGACCTCGCCGGCGACTCGAGGTGGTCGATCCCGGGCGCGCTCGGCGCGTTCCTCTCCTTCGCGGCCCGCTCGGCCGGGGCCCCCGCCGGATGATCCCGGGCGGGCCCATCGTGGTGCTCGATGGCGTGCGCGCGCGCGACAGCGCCGGCGAGGCGGGGCGCCCGCGGGGGAGCCTCTTCGGCGCGGCGGCGGCGCTCGGCCCGGGCGTGCACGCGGTCCTCGGCGCTCCGGAGGACGGGACGCTGGCCCTCGCCGAGGTGCTCGCCGGGCGCGCCGCGCCCCTCGCCGGCCGCGTCCTCGTCGCGGGGCGCGACCCGTTCCGGAGCGCGGCGACGCGGGCGCGGATCGGCGTGCTCTCCATCGCCCCGGAGCTGCCCGACGGCGCGTCGGTTGCCTCCTGCATGTCCGTGGCGCTCCGGGCCCGCGGCGCGCCCGCGAGCAGCGCCGCGGCGCTGCTCGATCCGCTCGGCCTCGCGCCGCTCCTCGCCCGCCGCAGGGCTTCGCTGAGCTTCGCCGAGGCCCGGGCGATCGGGCTGTCGCTCGCCCTGGGGGTGCCCCAGCCGCTCCTGCTCTGCCTCGTCGAGCCGTTCGCCGACGTCGCCGTGTCGTCGCCGGCGCCGGTCCGCGAGCGCCTGCGCGCGCTCGCGGCGGACGGCGCCTGCGTCGTGCTCATCACGTCCTCGACGGTGGACGCGAGCGCCCTCGCGGATCGCATCCACGTGCTCGATCGCGGCGTCGTCGCCCGGACCGAGCCCGGCGACGGCGAGCGCCTCGCCGGCGCCCCGAGCTCGGCCGCGCCCGGCGCCGGAGGGGCCGAGGTCGAGCTCCACGTGCTGGTCCATGAGCGGGCGCCCGGCGCGCCCGGCGCTCGCGCGCTCGCCGCCGCGCTCGCGGGCTCTCCCGCCGTCCGCGCGGGCGCGTGGGAGCAGGGGCCGGTCGAGGCGTCCTCGGCGCTGCGGATCCGGGCTGCCGACCGGGAGGCGGCGGCGCTCGCGATCCTGGACGCGGCTGCCCGGGAGGACGTCACGCTGATCGCGATCTCTTCCCCGGCCCCGTCGCTGCACGACGTGCGGGCTGCGACCGCGCTGCGGCTGGCCGCCGTTCGCCCGGCCCGGCCCTTCGGCGCGCCTGTGGGGGCCGGCGCTGCGCCGCTGCCCGGCGCGCCGCCCCAGGGTCCGGTCGCCGTTGCGGCGTTCGACGCGCCGGCGCCACCCGGCCAGGAGCCACTCGGCCAGGAGCCGCCCGGCCAGGAGCCGCCCGGCCCGCCGCTGCCCAGCGCGGTGCCGCCCGGCGCAGCGCTCGCGGACATGCAGCCGGCGGCGCCCGCCGGCACTGCTTCCGGCGGACAGATCGGGGCCGACGCGCCGGTGACCGATGGCTCGCCACACGCCACGGAGGCAGGACGCCAGCATGACAGGTGAGAGCGCCCCGGTCGAAGCAGCGCAGCCTGCGCCTCCTGCGGCGGGGGGCTCCGAGCGGAGGACGCCCGCGCTGGTGGGCGTCCGGCTCGGGATGGAGATGGCCCTGAGCCGCCTCCTCGCGCGGCGCCCGCTGCTGGCGCTCGGTCTCGGCGTCGCGCTCGCCGCCGCGGCGGCGGTCATCGAGGTCGCTTTCGGGTCTTCCGGGGCCGTCGACCGGGCGCTGCTCGCCACGTTCCGCGTCGTCACGCCGATCACGATCTTCGCCCTCGCCGCTGACGCCGCCGATCGCGCCGCGCTGCGCGACGCGGCCTGGCCGGCGGCCCGCTTCGGCGCTTCCTCCCACCATGTCGCGCTCGGCATCGCTCTGACCACAGCCCTCACCGCCGCTCTGGTGGGCGCGTTGCTCGCCGTCGTTGTCGTCGCGGCCGCCCGGGGCCCCGGCGCTGCGCCGTTGGTCCGAGACATGCTCATCAGTGGGTGGATCGGCGCGCTCACCGGCGCCGCCTACGCTGGCTGGTTCTCGCTCGGCGCGACCTTTCTCCGGCGCGGCCTCGGCCGCTTCGTGCCGCTCGCGGCCGACTTCCTTTTCGGGGGCTCGGCCGGGGTGGTCGGCGCGCTGTTGCCCCGGGGCAACGCCGTGAACCTCCTCGGCGGTCCCTCGCCGCTCGGGCTCGGGCAGCCGGCGAGCGCCGGCTTGCTCGCGCTGAGCGCCGTTCTTCTCGTGCTCGCCGCGTCCGCTCGCTGCAGGGAGTAGCGTTGTGGGCCGGGGCGGCGGGGGCGTTCGGTCCAGCGTGCCGCGATCGGCCGCTCGACTTCCTGCCCGAGCGTGAGGTCATCGGGGGCGCAAGAGGGATGGCTTCATCCGCTCGTTGACGTACTCTTCGAGGAATGGCTCACGAGGACGACGACGCCACAAAGGCGATCAATACGCCTCGATCGGTCCTGCTCGTCGGCTCGGCGGAGGCGCTCGCGATGCGCTGCAGGGGGATGTGCCTGCGGGCCCGCGTCATGCTCATCGTCGAGAGCGACCTCGCGACGCTGACGAACACGGCCGTGGAGCGGAAGCCGCTCGCGCTCCTGTTCCCCGACGACATCTACGCCTTCGACAGCGCGGAGTTCGACGCGCTGGCGCGCGACATCCAGGCCGCGGTGGTGACCCTGGAGCCCGACGTCACGGACGAGGTCATCGAGGCGCGGCTCGCCGAGGCGCTGCTCCGCGCCGAGCTCCTCCGGCAGCCCGAGCCTCAATCGAGCCGCTACGTGCTCGTCCCTGACGGACCGCGCCGCTCCAGGCGCCGCTGACCGTGGCGTCCTCCGTCCTCCGGCTCCCCCGCATGGTGACAAGGATCCTCGCCCCGTGAACGAGCTGCACCTCGATCCTGCCGCGTCCCGTCTGACGATCCGCACCCGCGCCGCCGGGATGCTCGCGCGCCTCGCGCACGACCTCGAGATCACCGCGTCGGAGCTGCGCGGCCGAGCGCGGCTCGACGGCGATGCATGGACGGCCGAGCTCGAGATCCGCGTGGCCGGCCTCTGCGTCGCGGGGGTGCTGCGCGGCGATCGCCTCGACCCGGACGCGCTCTCGGCGGGGGATCGTCGCGACATCGAGCGCCGCATCCAGGGCGAGGTGCTCCGGGGCGCGGAGGTCGTGGAGGTCCGCGCCTCGGGGATCGCGCGCGATCGCGCCGACGTGCGCGTGCAGATCCCCTCGGGGAGCGCCGCGCTTGTGGCGCGCCTGTCCTCGCGCGATCGCGGCGAGGGGGTCGTCGGTGTGACGGGGGGCTGTCAGCTCTCGCTGGCTGCGCTGGGCGTGCGCGAGGTCAAGGGGCCGCTCGGCGCCTTCAAGGTGCGGGACGAGATCGAGGTCCTCTTCGACCTCACTCTGCGGCCGGAGGGCTAGGCGGCTCGGACGGGAGCTCGGGGGCCGCCTCGCCGCGCGAGCACGCCCCGTGGACCTGGTAGGGTTTGCCTGAGAGGCGCTTGGCGAGCGAGGCCCCGCGCCAGGCGACGTACGCCTTGTTGAACTCGAGCACCTGATCGGCGGCGAAGTAGGGGTTCTTCGTCTTGCCCAGCGTGACGAGCGTGAGCACCTGCTCCGCGACGCTCACGGGGCAGCCCTCGAGCCGGATGACGCTCTCGTTCCGGGCCATCGCGAGCTTGGTCGTCACCTTCACCATCTTCGCCAGCACGTCGTCGTGCTTCGCGGTGTAGGGGTCCCGCGCGCTCCGCTCCCGGTACAGGCTGTCGATGCTGATCAGCTGATCGCCGATCTTGCCCTTGTACGTCGCGCAGTCGCCGATGAAGACCACCTTCTCGCCCGGCTTGGCGTCGATGGGGCCCTCGTAGGCGCCGAACACCACGTGCATCCGCGGCATCTTCGCGTCGCACTCCTTGTCGTACTCGCGCAGGATCTCGATCGCCTCCTCGATGGCGCCCGGGCAGCCGCCCCAGCAGTAGTCGGTGTGCTCGGGCTCGGGCGGCGAGCCTGCGTAGGCGGTGATGTTGGTGCCCTCGAAGTACTTCTCGACGCGGACGAGGCCCACCTTGAACCCCTTGGCCTTCTGCCTCGCCTCCTCGAGCGTCACGTCCCCGGTGATCTCGATCTCGCCGAGGTTCATCGGGCCGAAGCCGCGCTCCGAGGCCAGGCGGATGTGCTCGACGCTCCTCGGATCGACGCCGATGATCTGGCAGCAAACCGCGTCGAAGGCGACCTGGTTGTTCCCCATGAGAATGAGGCCCAGGTCGAACGGCGACGGCGTGAGCATCCGGCCCTCGCCGGCGGTGATGGCGTCGATCGCGATGAACTGCGGCTGCACGATGTACTGAAGGTCGGCGACCTTCTCGTTCAGCCGGTGGTCGTGATCGATGAGCCGGTGCCGATCGTCCTGGATCCCGATGTAGTTCTTCATCGAGAAGGTCACGGTGGTCCAGGGGTGCGACTTGAACTTGGGGCAGTTCACGAAGAAGTCGGCCTTCGCGACGGGCTCCGGCGTGAACACGTAGTCGCGCAGCCGGCCCTCGTGCGTGAGCCGGATCTCGACCTGCTGCTCTTCCTCGAAGTGGTAGTGCTTGACCCCGGCCCGCCGGAACATCGGGTAGTAGCCGGCGCCCTCGTATGTCATGCGGGTCGGGAGCGTGATGCCGCACCGCTCGCCGACGGCGAGCTCGGTCACGCGCCCGTCGTCGCGATCCCTGAGCGCGCCGATCACCCCCTCGATGAACTCGGGCCGCGTATAGGCGTGCGGGAAGTGCGCGCCGGAGGCGACGACGTTCGGTTTGATGAGCGTCCGGCCCCGCGGGCGGAGCGAGAGCTCCTCGAGACCGCTGCGCACGATGCTGCGGATTTTCTCCACGTCATACGTCGAGCAACGTCGCAAAATTACACGAGGGCGCGACGTGATTTTCATAGACTGTCAGCGTAAATGTCGCGGTGAATCACCGCAACACGCGCCGTCGGACGGCGCGCTCCGCGGTCCGGATCGGCCCGGACGCTCGTCGACGCGAGCGCGGATCAGCCCGGACGCTCGCCGCCGACGAGCTGCGTGAGCTCGGCGCGGACGTCACGCGTCGCGTCGATGAGCCGGCCTTCGAGCTCGTAGATGCGCTCGGCCGGCGCCGGGTCGCTGGGCTCGTGCGGGGCGCGCAGGCGGCACCGGGCCACCTTCAGCCGGATCGCCGTCCCGGTCGACCGGAGCGAGCCCTCGACGCGCGCTCCCGGCGCCGACGATGCGGTCGAGCGGAGCCGCACGCGGTCGCCATCGATCTCGACGAGCTCCGCCTCGCCGCCCTTCGACCAGGTGAGGTGCGATGTCATTCCGGCCTCCGCGGGCGGGGCGCCGGGCTGCGCCCGCGGTCGCCGCCGCCGCGGGCGCGCTCGATCGCCGCGCGTGCCTCGCGCGCGGCGTCCTTCTCCTTCAGGCTCTCGCGCTTGTCGACGGTCTTCTTCCCCTTCGCGAGGGCGATCTCGGCCTTCACGCGGCCGTTCTTGAAGTAGAGACGGGTCGCGATCACGGTCATGCCCTCCCGCTCCACGCCCTTGCGGATCGCCTCGATCTCGCTCTCGTGGAGCAGCAGCTTGCGCGGGCGCTTCGCCTCGTGCCCGAAGGCGGCCCCGGACATCATGGGGATGTTGACCCCCTTCAGGAACACCTCCCCGTGCTCGATGGCGCACCAGCTGTCCGTCAGCTCGGCGGCGCCCTCGCGGAGCATCTTCACCTCGCTGCCGAGCAGCACCAACCCCGCCTCGAACCGATCGTCGAGGGTGTAGTCGAACGTCGCGCGCTTGTTGCGCACGATGAGCTTCTCTCCCTCTCGTTCCTTCTCTTTACCAGCGCGGCTCACGCGGCCGCATAGCGCGCGCGCCGCCGCCTGTCCACCGCCTCACCGCGCGCGGGGCCGGCGAAGGCGCTCCGCGGCTCGCTCTGCCGCCGGCCCCGCGCGCGGTGAGGCGCGCCGTCGCTTGACGCCGAGCGCCGCCGCTCGTCCAATGGCTCTATCGGGCGCGACTTGCTGTCGGGCCGGAGGATTCAGTGAATCGCGGACTGCGTTTTTCCGCCTGGCTCGGAGCGATGGTGACGATCTCTGCGCTGACCCCCGCGGTTGGCTGCAGCTGCGCCGCCGATTCGATGGTCGAGGCTCCCTACACCGCGAGCAGCGGCGGCGCCGGCGGCGCCGGCGGTCAGGGCGCGACCGCGAGCTCGGGCAGCGGCGGGGAGGGCGGCGGCGGCGCAGGGCAGGGCGGGGCCGCGCACGCTGCGGCGGGCGCGGAGGCGAGCGAGACGGTGACCGCTGGCGAGGTCGCGAGGAGCTCCCGCTACCGGATGGTGTTCACGCTCGGCCAGCCGACGCAGAACCAGGAGGCGTCGAGCTCGCCCAAGGTTCGGATGCAGGGGGGGCTCATCGGAGCCAACGGGAGCTTGCAATGAAGAGGATCTGGTGATGCGGACATCGAGGATCGCGCGGTGCATGATGGCTTCCGCCCTTGCGATGGGCGCGGTCGCGGGCGCAGGGACCGCGGCGGCGGCGGTGCCGGCGACCATCACCCACCAGGGCCGGCTCTTCGACGAGCGCAACGCGCCCATCAGCGAGACGCTCGATGTCGTCTTCGCCCTCTATGACGATCGCGGCGCGTCGACCCCCATCTGGAGCGAGGTCCACGCGATCACGTTCGAGGACGGCTTCTTCTCGGTGCGCCTCGGCTCGATCACGCCGTTCCAGGGCGCGATCTTCGACGGCGCCGAGCGGTACCTCGGCATCACGGTCGGCGACGACGTCGAGCTGAAGCCGCGCGCGACGGTCGCGAGCGTGCCGTACGCGCTCCTCGCCGGGAACGTGAACGGCGACATCACGCCGACCTCGATCTCGGTGAACACCGAGAGCGGCACCACGGTGCTCATCGACGGGAACGGGGTCGCCGTGAACGGCGACCAGGTGATCGACGAGAACGGGCAGTGGGTCGGCTCGCCGACGGGGCTTCAGGGGCCGCAAGGGGTGGATGGCCCCGCCGGGCCGGCCGGAGCGACGGGTCCGGCAGGGCCCACGGGTCCGGCGGGCGCAGCGGGACCGCAAGGCCCGGTCGGCCCCATGGGACCGGAGGGGCCGATGGGCCCGATCGGTCTGATGGGCCCCCAAGGCCTGATGGGCCCGGTGGGCCCGGAAGGTCCGATGGGCCCCGCCGGACCCCAGGGGCTCGACGGTCCGATGGGCCCCGCGGGCCCCGTCGGGCCGGAAGGACCCCGCGGCTCCACGGGCCCCGCTGGCCCGATCGGGCCACAGGGGGTGGTGCTCTCGCTGACGGTCAGCGGAGTCGGCCCGCACGTCACGCTCCCGGCTGGAAGAGCGGTCGACTTCTTCGGCCCGACGGCCCAGGTGGAGGTCTCGTCGATGAGCCAGTCGATCTACGCGACCGCACATCGGTACCTGGGAGCGGGCACCTCGCCGGCGGATAGCCTCAGCCTGTTCATGTGCTACCAGCAGGTTCATCCTCAGCCGTCCGGCCCGCCGGAGCTCGATGACATCTTGATGGTCGGCCTTGGGTTGAAAGGCGGCCGGGTCCCCGCGAGCACGCGCGTGTCCTTCGGGCTCAGCGCCGTCATCACCGGCCTCAACGCAGGCACTTACAACATCGGGATGTGCGGCATGACCTTCAGCCCGAACTGGACCAGCAACGACTACGGCTATCTCTCGCTCCTCCTCGTCAACGGCGGCTAGCCGCTGTGCTCGGCGGGCGCGCTGGGCAGAGCGGGCAGACAGGAGCGCACAAGCCTTCCGCCACGTCATCCCGAGCGCGCATCTCCACGAGAACACGATAATTTCGCGCTGAAGAACGCAATGCCGCGACGCGCATCCTCTGCGCGCCGTCCACGTACGATCGTCCGCGACGATGGGTGGAAAGGGGGCTAAACACTCGCGGTTTCACGCGGAGCCTGTCCACCCCGGACGTCGTCCCGCGGAGCCCACCCTTCCGCGCCTCCTATGCACTCCATCTGTCTCCGCGGCGCCCGCACGCACAACCTCCAGGGCATCGATCTCGATTTCCGGCCCGGCGAGCTCGTGGCCATCGCCGGCGTGTCCGGCGCCGGCAAATCATCGCTCGCGCTCGACACGCTCTACTCCGAAGGACAGCGCCGGTTCGTCGAGAGCTTCAGCCCGTACGCCCGCCAGTTCCTCGAGCGGCTCGAGCGGCCGCCGATCGACGCGCTCGAGCCCGTCGCGGCCGGCGTCGCCGTCGACCGCCGCGCGCCGGTCAAGAGCTCGCGGTCGACCGTCGCCACGATGGCCGATCTCGAGCCGTACTTCTGCGCCCTCTTCGCGCGCGAGGCGGTGCCCGTCTGCCCGTCCTGCGAGACGGCGGCCGCGCGGACCGATCCGGCACGCGCGGCCGAGCTCGCCGCGAGCCAGCACGAGGGCGCGACCGCGCTCGTCACGTACCCGATCCCCGTCGCGGACACCGAGCGGTTCCTCGACGTGCGCGAGTCGCTGCTCGCCTCCGGCTACCGGCGCCTGCTCGTCCGCGGCGAGGCGCGCGACCTCGACAGCGTGGCGCCGTCCGAGGCGATGAGCGGCACCGACAAGGTCGAGGTCATCGTCGATCGCGTCCGGGTCGCCCCGCGGGAGCGCCGGCGCCTCGGCGCCGCCATCGAGGAGGCATGGAAGGGCGGTGGAGGCGACGCGTCGCTCCACCTGCAGCGCAAGGCCGAGGAGCCGGGCGGCAACGGGGCGGGGTCGACGCGGCTCCGGCTCGTGCGCGGGCTCGCCTGCCCCTCGTGCGCGCGCGCCTTCGATCCGCCGCGCCCGGGGCTGTTCTCGTACCAGTCCCCGACTGGCGCGTGCCCCTCGTGCCGCGGCTTCGGCCGCACGCTCGGCATCGATTACGACAAGGTGATCCCGGACGCGTCGAAGTCGATCGCGGGCGGCGCGATCCGCCCCTGGAACGGCCGCTCGACCACGATGGAGCGGAAGCTGCTGCGCGCGTTCTGCGAGCGGAACAAGATCCGCACCGACCGGCCGTGGCGCGACCTCTCCGAGGCGCAGCGCGCGCTCGTGCTCGAGGGCGAGGGCACGTGGAACCAGGGGAAATACCCGGGCGTGAAGGCCTGGTTCCGCTGGCTCGAGACGCGCACCTACAAGATGCACGTCCGCGTGCTGCTCGCGCGCTACCGCACCTACGACGTGTGCGGCGCGTGCCACGGCAAGCGGCTCGCCCCCGAGTCGCTCCTCTACCGCGTCGGCGGCCTCGATCTCGCCGCGTGGCACGAGCTCGAGCTCCGCGAGGCGCGCGCGCGGCTCGAGGCCGAGCGCCCCCAGACGGGCCAGGGGGAGATGGCGCGCCGCGAGCTCATCGCGCGGCTCGGTTACCTCGAGCGCGTCGGGCTGGGCTACCTCTCGCTCGCTCGCCAGGCGCGCACGCTCTCGGGCGGCGAGGCGCAGCGCGTCGCGCTCACCGCGGCGCTCGGCACGTCGCTGACGGGCGCGCTCTTCGTGCTCGACGAGCCGACCGTCGGCCTGCACCCGACGGACATCCCGCCGCTCGTCGCGGCCATGCGCGAGCTCGCCGACGGCGGCAACGCCGTGCTCGTCATCGAGCACGAGCCCCTCGTCATCCGCGCGAGCGATCGCGTCGTCGAGCTGGGCCCCGGCGCGGGCAAGCAGGGCGGGCGCGTCACCTTCGACGGCCCGCCGGAGGGGCTCGACGTGCGCAGCCCGCTGCCCTCGGCGCGCGCGGAGCGCCGGGCGCCGAGCGGGAAGATCGCGATCCACGGCGCGCGCGAGAACAACCTGCGCGACGTCACGGTCGACGTTCCGCTTGGCGTCGTCGTGGCGATCACGGGGCCGAGCGGCTCGGGCAAGAGCACGCTGGTGAGCGACGTGCTCTACCGGCACGTCGCGAGGGCGCGCGGATACAAGGACGTCGAGGCGCCCGGCCTGTACAGGCGCATCGAGGGCACCGCCGACATCCGCACCGTCACGCTCGTCGATCAGGCGCCGCTCGGGCGCACCTCGCGCGGCAACCCCGCGACCTACACCGGCGCGTGGAACCGCGTCCGCGCGCTCTTCGCCGAGCGGCCCGAGGCGGCGGCGCGGGATCTCGGGCCCGGCCACTTCTCGTTCAACGTCGCGCTCGGGCGTTGCGAGGCGTGCGCCGGCGAGGGGAGCGAGACGATCGAGATGCAGTTCCTGGCCGACGTGTCGCTGACCTGCCCGACCTGCAAGGGCAAGCGGTTCCGCGACGAGGTGCTCGAGGTGAAGCTCGACGGCCGCTCGGTCGCCGACGTGCTCGATCTCTCGATCGACGAGGCGTTCGCGGCCTTCGAGCGGGAGCCCGCGGTCCGGCGGGCGCTCGCGCCGCTCAAGCAGCTCGGCCTCGGCTACCTCACGCTCGGCCAGCCGCTCTCGACGCTCTCCGGCGGTGAGGCGCAGCGACTCAAGATCGCGCGCGCGCTCGGCGAGCCCTGCGCGGGCGCGCTCTTCCTCCTCGACGAGCCGAGCGCCGGCCTGCACCCGGAGGAGGTGAAGCACCTCAACGCCTCGCTCTCCGTGCTCGTGGCCGAGGGGGCCTCCGTGATCGTCGTCGATCACGACCTCGACGTCATCGCGGCGGCCGACTGGGTCATCGATCTCGGGCCGGGCGCGGGCAGCGAGGGCGGGCGCGTCGTCGCGGAGGGGACGCCCGAGGACGTGGCCAGGACGGCGACGCGGACCGGCGGCGCGCTGGCCGAGTGGTTCGCGCTGCGCGGCGATGGCCCCGCGCGAAGGCCGCGGCGCGGCGCGCCGGCCGCCACGAAGCCCGGAAAACGCGGCGGCAACGGCGCCGCGCGCGCGTCGCTCGACCGGCGGCGGATCGAGGTGGAGGGCGCCCGCGAGCACAACCTCGCCGACGTCTCGACCGTGATCCCGCACGGCCAGATCGTCGTCGTCACCGGCCCGAGCGGCTCCGGCAAGAGCACGCTCGCGTTCGACGTGGTCTTCGCCGAGGGCCAGCGGCGCTTCCTCGAGACCTTGACCCCGTACGCACGCCAGTTCCTCCCCACGCTTCCGCGGCCGGACGTCGACCGCGTCACCGGCGTACCCCCGTCGATCGCCCTCGAGCAGCGCACCACGCGCTCCGGCGCCAACTCCACCGTCGCGACCGTGACCGAGATCGCGCACTACCTGCGGCTCCTCTACGCCAAGGTCGGCGAGGCGCGCTGCCCGGACTGCGACGTCCCCATCGAGGCGCGCTCGCCGGACGAGGTCTACCGCTCACTGCTCGCGACGCGCGGCGCGCGGACGCTGCTCGCCCCCGCCGTCGTGGCGCGCAAGGGGACGTACCTCGACGTCTTCACGGCCGCCGCCCGCGCCGGCGTCACCCGCGCGCTCGCCGACGGCGAGCCGTGCGCGACCGACAGCCCTCCCCGCCTCGACAAGCGCCGCGAGCACTCGATCGACCTCGTGATCTACGAGGGGCGCATGTCCGCCCTCGATCGCGCGCTCTTCGATCGCGCCCTCTCGTTCGGGCGGGGCGCGGTGAAGCTCGCCGGCGGCCGCGGCGGCGAGCAGCTGCTCTCCACCACGCGCACCTGCCCGCGCTGCGGCGTCGGCGTCCCGGAGCTCGATCCCCGCTGGTTCTCGTTCAACACGAAGCAGGGCCGCTGCGCGTCGTGCGAGGGGACGGGCGCCTCGGACTTCGACGACGACGCGCTCGCGACGCCCGATCCGTGCGAGGACTGCGGCGGCTCGCGCCTGGCGCCGATCCCACGGGCTGTCCGGCTCGCCGGCGAGCGTTACCACCAGGCGTCGGGCCGGTCGGTCGCGGCGGCCGCCGCCTGGGCGAGGAGCCTGCGCTTCACGGGCGATCGCGCGCTGATCGCCGAGGCGCCGCACAAGGAGCTCTGCCGCCGGCTCGACTTCGTCTGCGAGGTGGGCCTCGGCTACCTCACGCTCGATCGACGCGCGTCCACCCTCTCGGGCGGCGAGATGCAGCGCCTGCGGCTCGCGGCGCAGCTCGGGAGCGGCCTCACCGGGGCGCTGTACGTGCTCGACGAGCCGACCATCGGCCTCCACCCGCGCGACACCGATCGGCTGCTGGACAACCTGCGGCGGCTCGCCGGCATGGGGAGCACCGTGCTCATGGTGGAGCACGACGCCGACACGATTCGCGCCGCGGATCACCTGATCGACCTCGGCCCCTCGGGCGGCCGCAAGGGCGGCAGGATCGTCGCCGCGGGGCCGTCGCGCGAGGTGCTCGCGAACCCCGAGTCCCCGACCGCGCGCGCGCTCGCCGGTGAGGACGCGCTGCTCAGCGCGCGCCCGGCGCGCCCGCCGGTGCGCGAGCACATCGAGCTCCTCGGCGCCCGCGCGCACAACCTCCAGGGTGACGCGCTCCGGATCCCTGCGGGCCGGATGACGGTGGTCGCCGGCGTGTCCGGCTCCGGCAAGAGCACGCTGATCCAGAAGGTGCTCTACCCTGCCGCGCGCCGCGCGTTGAAGCTCGAGGCGCCCGAGCCGGGCCCGCACAAGGCGCTGCGGCTGCCGAAGGGCATCCTGCGGGCGATGGCCGTCGATCAGTCGCCGATCGGCCGGACGCCGCGCTCGATCCCGGCGACGTTCCTGGGCGTCTGGGACGAGGTCCGCAAGCTCTACGCCGCCTGTCCCGACGCGCAGGTGCGCGGCTACGGCCCGGCGCGCTTCTCCTTCAACACGGCCGCGGGCGGGCGGTGCCCCGCGTGCGAGGGGCAGGGCGTCATCGCGCACGAGATGTCGTTCTTGCCCGACGTGACCACCCCGTGCGAGGCGTGCGGCGGCGCGCGCTTCGAGCCGGCGACGCTCGACGTGCGGTACCTCGGCCTGTCCGCCGGCGACGTCCTGGACCTCACGGCCGAGGAGGCGGTCGAGGTCTTCGCGGCCCACCCGCGGATCCGCGCTCCGCTCTCGACCATGTGCGATCTCGGCGTGGGCTACCTCCACATCGGCCAGGGCTCGCACACGCTCTCGGGCGGCGAGGCCCAGCGGCTCAAGCTCGCGGCGGAGCTGACGGCCGGCGCGCGGCCCAAGCCGACGCTCTACGTGCTCGACGAGCCCACGACCGGCCTGCACCTGGCGGACGTGGCGCGCCTGATCCTCGTGCTCGATCGTCTGGTCGAGCGCGGCGACACGCTGGTGATCATCGAGCACCACCCGGCGGTCATCGCGTGCGCGGATCACGTGGTGGAGCTGGGCCCGGAGGGCGGCGCGGGCGGTGGGCGCATCGTGGCCGAGGGCACCCCGCGCGAGGTGGCCCGTCAGCCGACGGCGACGGGCGAGGTGCTGAAGAGGAGCTTCGCGAAGGCGACCTGAGTGGGCGCGCCGGCTCGGGCCGGCGCGCCGCCTCGCGGGTCGCGGCTCAGCCGCCGGAGCGCTTCGCGTATCGGTACGCGGTGTAGGCGGAGATCAGGTGGCAGATCCAGCCGAGCCAGCCGCCCGTGCCGATCCACAGGCCGGGGGTGACGATCAGCCAGAAGATGCAGCGCAGGAAGGCGCCGTTGTAGAGCTGCCCAACGCCCGGAATAAAGAACGACAGAACTGCGGCGATCCCGGATTTGCTCATGAGGTCGGAAGCTGATCACCCTGACCGCCTTGTCAAGCGGACTCGAGCGGAAGCCTCGGATCGCGCCCGCCGCGCCGCGGCCGGCGGCGAGGCGGGCCGCGCAGATCAGCTCAATTCTGGCCGGGCAGGATGATCTTCCTCCGGCCCGTCGAGGACCCGGAAGGGGCGGGCGGCGGGGTCGTCGCGGCGGGCGCCGTCGGGGTCGTCGGCGGAGCGGTCGATGGGACCGTCGGCACCGTCGGCGTGGTGCTGGGGTTCGTCGGCTTGGGCTGCGCCTGCGGCGGCGGCTTCGGGGCCGCCACGGGGGCGGGCGCCGGCGGGGGCGGCTCGGGCGTCGTGGCCGCGGGCGGGGGCGGCGCCGGATCGCCGGCGACCGACGCCGGCGCCGGCGGCGCGTCGACCTGCGGCAGCGCCGTCACGTCCTCGGACGAGCTTCCGTTGCGCATCACGAAGAAGGCCGTCGTGAGGCCGCCGATGACCACGAACGCGCCGAGCCCGATCAGCGCGAGCGTCGGTCCGGAGCTCTTGGGGCGAGGCCGTGAAGGGACCGGCGCCGAGTACATCCCGCCGCTGCCCGGCAGCGCGGGAGCGCCGCCGGCGTGAAAGCCCGGCGCGCCGGCTGCCCCGGGCCCGCCCGGCGCTCCGAAGGGAGAGCCGCCGTACGGGCTGGCAGGAGGCTGGGGCGGCTGCCCGTAGGCGCCCCCTGCTCCGGGAGGGCCTCCGTAATTCGCCGTTGCGCCGGGGCCATAGGGCCCGGGCGCGCCTGCTGGCGGCGCGCCGTACGCGGGCGCGCTGTTGCTCCCGCCCTCGACGATCGTCCGCGGGACGGCTGCGCCCCCGGCCCCTGGATCGTGCGGCGCGGCGCCGGGCGGCACGGGGAAGGCGCCGTGAGGCGAGTTGAGCCCTGCGACCGGAGGCTCGCCGGGCACGGTCTTGCCAGGGCCGTACATGCCGCTCGGGGGCGCAGGCCATCCGGGCGGCGGACCGCTATTCTGGTTGCTCATCGAGATCGCATCCTACCGCACGCGCCGGGCGAGTCAGTTGTTCGGTACGATGATCACGCGCCGTGACGGCCGGCTGGACGGCGTGGTGGGCGGCGTCGTCGGCGTCGGCGTCGTCGTGGGGGGCTGCTGGGGGCCGGCCGGCGGCTGCACGCTGGTCGGTGCGGGAAACGGGAACGGGAACGTCGACGGGATGACGATGGGCGGCAGGTTGGGGATGATCGACGGCGCGCTGGGGCGCGTCGTCGGTGCTGGCGTGGTCGGCTGCGTCCCCGTCGCGCTCGGCGTCGCCGGGGGCTTCGATGTCGACGTCGCGGTCGGCCGGGGCTGGGGTTTGGCGACCACCGGCGGCGTCTCGACCGGGGGCGGCACCACGGCGGGAGGCGCCGTCGTGGCGGGGGGGCTGGGCTCCGGGGGCACCGTGTTGGCCGGCTGGAGCGTCGGCATGACCGGCCCCGCGTCGGCCTGCTCTCCCCGGCCGAGCTCGCTGGCGATGTACACGCCACCCACGACGGCGCCGGTGATCGCCGTGGCGAGCAGGAGGATGGTGAACAGCGAGGTCCCGCGCCGCGCTGGCTGCTTCCCGTGCGCCGAGGCGGCGTGCGATATCCGCGGCAGCGGCTCCATCGGCGCCGTCCCAGGGATGTAACCCTGCATCCCGCCGCCCCCGTAGGCGCCGCCGTAGCCGGGTGCCGGGCCGCCGTTGAACGGTCCGGCCGGAGCCGCGCTCCGATCCATGAAGGGCACGTTGCCGACCGCCGTCCCGCCTGGGCGAGGCGCCGCATCAAACGGCCCAGGCTCGTAGCTCGTGGCCGGAACCGCGGGCACCCCCTGCGGCGGCAGGTAGGGCGCGGCGCTCACGGTCGCCGGCTGGCCGACCGGGGGGTAGCCGCCCTGGGCGAAGTACGGGCCGGAGGAGGGCTCTGGCCTGGGCGTGAACCCTGGAGCCGAGGCCGAGGGGCCCCGGGCATCCGAGGCGAAGCCGCCCATGGGGGTCGAGGGCCCGATCGCGCCCGGGGGGCCGCTCGACGCGTGGTGCGCGCCGCCGTCCTCGGGCGGGATCGTCTTGGGGACGGAGCTCATGCGACCGTCGCCCATCGCGTTTGTCGCGGGCGCTGCCGCTGAAGCCGCGAGCATCCCGGGCGCCGCGAGGGCTGCCGGCAGGGCCGCCCCGGACGACCGCGCCACGCTGACCTCGGACGGCGAGGGGGTGAGCGCCGACGGGGCGCGGGCGGCTCGGGCGAACGGCTCGAGGGCGCTGCGGAGCTCGGCGGTGGTCGCGAACCGATCGGGCGGCGAGGCCGCCATCGCGCGGTGGACGGCGGCGCAGAGGCCCGGCGCGAGCTCCGGCGCCAGGTCCGAGAGCCGCGAGATCTGGCCCGACAGGTAGGCGCCCGCGATCTGCTGGGGCTCATCGCCGCCGACCGGTCGGCGGCCGGCCAGCATCTCGAAGATGATGACGCCCAGCGAGAAGATGTCGGCGCGCGCGTCCACGGAGTCCGCCGAGTAGGCCTGCTCGGGGGCCATGTACTCGGGCGTGCCCATGATCACGCCCGGGCGCGTGAGCCCGCGATCGAGCTCCCCCGTGACCTTCAGCTTGGCGATGCCGAAGTCGAGCAGCTTGATGAGCGGCTCTCCCTTGGTCGTCCTCGTGATGATGACGTTGTCCGGCTTGAGATCCCGGTGGACCACGCCCGCGCGATGGGCGGCCTCGACGCCCTCGAGGATCTGCATCGCGTACTCGAGGGCGTCGGCGTAGGCGAGCCGGATGCCGGCCCGGTAGAGCTCCTCGTAGAGGGCCTGGAGCGTCTTCCCCTCCAGGTACTCCATCACGATGAACGCCAGGCCGGCGGCGGTCTGGTCGACGTCGACCACGCGGACCACGTGCGCGCTCTGGATCTGCGCGGAGACGCGCGCCTCCTGCAGGAAGCGCTGCACCAGGCCGGAGCGGCGTGACAGCTCGGGGTGGAGAAACTTGAGGGCGACAGTCGTCCCCAGCACCTCGTGGCGGGCTTCGTAGACGCTCCCCATGCCGCCGTCGCCGATGAGGCGCACGAGTCGGTACTTGTTGTGGATGACCTGGCCTGCCTGCGGACGCATCGATCTCCGTTGAGGGCGCTGGAGTTGCTCGGAGAGTCTCACAGGCTGGTAGACGAACGTCAGCCCCATTTGTGCGACACAGCGTCGCGATGGTCGCGATCCGCACCGCTTTTCGGTGCCGCGGGGCCCATCCGCTGCGCCGGAGTCCCGTCCTGGGCAGCTGCGCCGCCGAGGTCGCACGCTCCGGCGCGAGCCATTGTGACGCATTGCGTTATGTCGGCTCGGGTAAGTGCGACGGCGCTGATGCGCGCGTGCGGGAACGAGTATACCTGGGAGCGCCGCCGGGGTGCGGCGCCGAGGAGATGCCTGTGCTGGCTGCGCCGCTGCTTGATGCCTTGATCGATCGCGCTCTGGAAGAAGACCTCGCGGGGGGCGATCTCACCACCGAGGCCTGTGTCGAGGCTTCCGCGCGCGCGACCGCGAAGGCGGTGGCGCGCAAGCCGCTCGTCGCATGCGGGGGGGCCGTGTTCCTCCGGGTCTTCCAGCGCCTGGATCCGCAGGTGGAGGGCGAGGTGCTGGTCGCGGACGGCACCGCCGTCGACGCCGGCGCCGTGCTCTGGACGGTGCGTGGCCTCGCGCGCACGCTCCTCAGCGCGGAGCGCACCGCGCTCAACTTCGCGCAGCGGATGAGCGGCGTCGCCTCCGAGGCGCGCCGCTATACCGCGGCGATCCCGCGGGGGTCCGGCGTGCGCATCACCGACACCCGCAAGACGACGCCCGGCCTCCGCGCGCTGGAGCGCTACGCGGTGCGCGTCGGCGGGGCGCACAACCACCGCGACAGCCTCGGGAGCGCCGTGCTCATCAAGGACAACCACATCGTCGCGGCGGGCGGCATCGCGACCGCCGTCGCCCGCGCGCGGGCGCGCGCCCCGCACACGACGAAGATCGAGGTCGAGGTCGCCTCGCTCCGTGAGCTCGACGAGGCGCTCTCCGCCGGCGCGGACATCATCATGCTCGACAACTTCACGCTGGCCGACGTCGAGGTCGCGTCCGCGCGCGCCCGCTCGGCGCAGCACGGCCGGCCCTTCCTCGAGGTCTCCGGCGGGATCACGCTGGAGCGCATCCCCGAGCTCGCCGCGGCGGGCATCGACGTCATCAGCGTCGGGGCGCTGACGCACTCGGCGCGCTCGGCCGACATCGCGCTGGATCTCGCGCTGTGAGGCGGCTCGACGCGGAGGCCGTCGAGCGTGAGCTCGCGCGCCTCGGCGCGTCGCTCGGGAGGCCGCTCGTCGTGGCGGCGGAGACGGGGTCGACGAACGACGACGCCCGGAGCGCGGCGGCTGCCGGGGCGCCGCACGGGGCGGCGTTCCTCGCCGACGCGCAGACGCAGGGGCGCGGGCGCGGCGGGCGCTCCTGGCACTCTCCGCCCGGGGAGAACCTCTACCTGTCGGTGGTGCTGCGCCCCGGTTTGCCGGCGAGCAGCGTCGCTCCCATCGCCCTCGTCATGGGCCTCGCCGTGGCGTCGGTCGTCGCTCCACGGCTCGCGCCACGCTCGCGCCGCGGCGACGGCGCCGCCGCCGAGGTGCGTCTCAAGTGGCCGAACGACGTGCTCGCCGGGGGCCGCAAGCTGGCCGGGATCCTCGTCGAGGCCCAGCTGCGCGGCGATTCCGTGAGCAGCGTGATCGTCGGCGTCGGGCTCAACGTCCACGCGTCGAGCTTCCCACCGGAGCTCTCGGGGCGGGCCACGTCGCTCGCGATGCTCGGGATCGACGACGTCCCGCGCGAGCTCCTCGCGGCGGAGCTGCTCCAGGCAATCGGCGACGCCGCGGCGAGGTTCGAGGCGGGAAAGCTCGCCCCCTTCGCCGAGGATCTCGCGCGGATGGACTGGCTGCGCGGCCGCCGCGTCGAGGTCGCCGGCGTGGCCGGCGTCGCGGCGGGGATCGATCCGGAGGGGCACCTGCGGATCCGGGGCGAGGACGGCGTCCTCCGCGCGGTGGCGGCGGGCGAGGTCAGCGTCATCGCCGGCTGAGCGCCTCGCGCCGCTTGCGTTGCGCGCTCGGCGCGGCCAAAGCTTGCGGCCCCATCGCGGGTCGCCGGGGGCGCGGAGCACCCCGGGCCGGCCCGAGGCACCTCGGAGGCGTCGCTTCCTTGAAAGAAGACACCCTCGTCGTCCACGAAATCTACGCCAGCGTGCAGGGCGAATCGACGTTCGCCGGGCTGCCGTGCGCGTTCGTCCGGCTCACCGGGTGCAACCTGCGCTGCACCTGGTGCGACACGCCGCAGGCCTTCTACGGCGGCAACCGCGTCGGTCGCAGCGACGTCCTCGAGCGCGCGCTCGCCCTCGGCACGCCGCTCGTCGAGCTCACGGGCGGGGAGCCCCTCCTCCAGCCCGGGTCGTTTCCGCTCCTCGCGGAGCTCTGCGACGCGGGCCGCACCGTCCTCGTCGAGACGAGCGGCGAGGCGGACGTGTCGCGCGTCGACCCGCGCGTGCACAAGATCATGGATCTGAAGGCGCCCGGCTCCGGGGAATCGCACCGGAACCGCTGGTCGAACCTGGACCACCTCACGCCGCGCGACGAGATCAAGTTCGTGCTCGCCGATCGGGTGGACTACGAGTGGATGCGGGGCACCATCCGCGAGCGCCGCCTCGACGCGCGCGGCGTGACGCTGCTCGCCTCGTGCGTCTGGGGCAGGCTCGCGCCGAGAGAGCTCGTCCAGTGGGTGCTCGACGACGCCCTTCACGTCCGGGTGCAGGTCCAGCTCCACAAGGTGATCTGGGGCGCCGACGCGCAGGGGGTCTGACGCGCAGGGCCGCCCCGTCCACGCGGTCTCGTCGCGGTGAGGGGTGGCGGCGTTCTCTCGCAGCGTCAGCGCTCGCCGCGCAGGAACTGCTCGAAATCGTCGACGTCGCGGGGCGAGCCGAGGACGAGCGGCACGCGCTCGTGGAGCGACTTCGGGACCCGATCGAGGACGCGATCGGTCCCCGTGCTCGCCTTGCCTCCGGCGGCCTCGAAGATGAAGGCGAACGGGTTCGCCTCGTAGAGCAGCCGCAGCTTGCCCTGGCCACCTCGATCGGCGGGGTACGCGAAGATGCCGCCCTTGAGCAGCGTCCGGTGCGCGTCCGCGACCAGCGAACCCACGTACCGCGCGCCGTACGGCCTCCCCTCGTGCTTGCTCTCCTCTTTGATCCACGCGTTCCAGCGGCGCACGCCCTCGGACCACCCCGCGCTGTGGCCCTCGTTGATCGAGAAGGTCGAGCCGCGCTCCGGGATCCGGATGTTCTCGTGAGAAAGGAAAAATTCACCCACGGTTGGATCGTAGGTGAACCCGTGCACGCCGCCGAGGCCGGTGGTGATGACGAGCAGCGTCGACGACCCGTAGAGCACGTAGCCCGCCGCGACCAGATCGCGGCCGGGGCGCAGGAAATCCGAGGGGTCGGCGCCCATCTTGGCGTCGCTCTTGCGGAGCACGCCGAAGATCGTGCCGATCGAGATGTTCACATCGATGTTGGACGAGCCGTCGAGCGGGTCCACGACGACGATGTACTTGGCGCGCGGGTCCGTGGAGAGGAGTCTCATTTCACCGAGCTCCTCGCTCACAACGGCCGCGCAGTGCCCGCGCCGTCCGAGCACGCTGAGCAGCGTCTCGTTGGCGACCTCGTCGAGCTTCTGCACGACCTCGCCCTGAACGTTCGTCTGCCCCGTGTACCCGAGGACGTTGGCGATGCCGGCCCGCCGGACCTTGGACGTCACGAGCTTCGCCGCCAGGCCGATCTGGTTCAGCAGGGAGGTGAACGCCCCCGTCGCCGAGGGGAACCCGAGCATTCCCTCGAGGATGTACGTCTCGAGCGTGATCCCGACGCGTGACTGCGCGTCGGGCGGCGTCCAGCTCAGGTTCCGTTGGTCCGATGAGAGCGACATGATCCCTCCGCGTTGTTGACGAGGGCGTCGCCGCCCCGCCACGTGCTCGCGCTCGCCGCTGCTCTACTGCACCTGGAGAGCGCACTTGGAGAGCCGACCGGCGCAGCTCCGAGAATTGCGTATCCGATGGCTCCGCACAACATCCTCCGAGCGCTGGACCACCGGGGCGTTCGGCTCGATACGTTCGTCCAGATCCTGAAGACACGGTCCGAGTCCGCTCGCTCGCCGGCCCCGACTCGGGGCCACGGAGCGGGGCGGATCGGGCCCGCGCCCGGGCGGCCTCGCGTTCGGCTGCAACACCCTCGACGGAGTGATTCATGGCGCTCACCTCCCGCGTAGAGCAGATCCTCTCTTGGTACGCCTCGGAGAACCCCGGCACGCTGACGAACCTCGTCCGGCTGCTCAACCACGGCGCGCTCGCGGGTACCGGCAAGCTGGTGATCCTGCCCGTGGACCAGGGCTTCGAGCACGGTCCGGTGCGATCGTTCGCCCCGAACCCCGAGGCTTACGATCCCGACTACCACTTTCAGCTCGCGATCGACTCGGGGTGCAACGCGTATGCGGCGCCGCTCGGGTCGCTGCAGGCGGGCGCGGCCAGGTTCGCGGGGCAGGTGCCGCTGATCTTGAAGCTCAACAACAGCGACACGCTGGCAAAAGTGGAGCAGCCCCTGTCAGCGGTGACCGGCTCGGTCGAGGACGCGCTCCGTCTTGGCTGTGTCGGTGTCGGCTACACCATTTATCCAGGCTCCGGCGCGAGAAACCGCATGTACGAGGACCTCCGCGAGATTGCCCTCGAGGCCAGGCGCAAGGGCCTGGTCGTCATCGTCTGGAGCTATCCGCGCGGCGCCGGGCTGTCGAAGCAGGGCGAGACGGCCATCGACGTCTGCGCCTACGCGGCGATGATCGCGGCTCAGCTCGGCGCGCACATCATCAAGGTCAAGCCGCCGACGGCTCATATCGAGCAGGAGGAGGCAAGAAAGATGTACGAGAAATACGGCATCCCCACCCAGACGCTCGCCGACCGGGTCCGCCACGTCGTGCAGGCGACCTTCAACGGCAAGCGGGTGGTGATCTTCTCCGGCGGCGAGTCCAAGGCGACCGACGCCGTCCTCGAGGCGGTGCGCGAGATGGCCGCGGGCGGCTCCTTCGGCTCGATCATGGGGCGCAACGCGTTCCAGCGCCCGCGCGCCGAGGCGCTGCAGCTCCTCTCCGACGTCACCCAGATCTACAGATCGGCGCGCTGACGCCCCCTCGAGCCGGCGCTCGGGGCGGGGACGCTCGGGCCGCGGTCCGCGGCGTCGCCGCGCGCGGCGCCCCGGCGGAGGCGCCGCGCCGCCCGTCGCTGCCGGTCGCCGGGCGCGGAGCCTGAGCGGCGCTGCGCGCGGCGCCGCGCCCGGGAGCGCTCTCCTCCGCACCTCGGGCCGACCGCCCGCGGGTCTCGTCCACGTCGACGGGGTTAGCCCTTCGTGATTAGATGCCGCGCTGGAAACACCCCCATCCGGGCTCAGGAGACCGCATGCCGATCAAAGTGAACCTCGCCTCGTCAGACCCGCTGAGCATCGCCGTCGACGTCGTCGTCATCGGCGTGCCCGAAGGCGCATCGACGGGTGAGGGCGTGCTCGCGAGGCTCGTGAAGGCGCTGGGCGAGTCCGTGGCCCACCAGGTCAAGCGAGACGACTTCACGGGGAAGAAGGATCAGAGCATCGATTTCACGACGCACGGCGCGCTGAAGCCCGGCCGCGTGCTGCTGCTCGGGCTCGGGTCCGGCAAGCTCACCGACATCGATTGCCGCGTGCTCGCGGCGAAGGGGGCGCGCTTCGCGAACGGCGTGCGCGCCGAGAGCGTCGCGGTCGTGGCGCCGCCCGGCGTCGAGCGTGCGGAGCGGGCCGCCGCCGAGGGGCTCGTGCTCGGGTCCTACCGGTTCACCCGCTACTTCACGGGCGATCGCGTGCCCAAATTCGGGCTCGCGCGCGGCACGGTGGTCGTCGAGGGCAAGGCGGGCAAGGCGGCGCGCGACGCGGTCGCGCTCGGCCAGCAGGTCGGCGAGGCGATCTGCGTCGCGCGCGACCTCGTCAACGAGCCGCCGAACGAGGTCTATCCGGAGGCGCTCGCGCGCGTCGCGGCCAGCGTTGGCAAGCAGCACGGGCTCAAGGTGACGGTGTTCGACAAGGCCGCGCTGAACAAGCGTGGCATGAAGCTCATCATGGCGGTGGGGCAGGGGAGCGCGCGAGAGCCCCGGCTGGTCCACATGGTCTACGCGCCTCCCGGGAAGCCGAAGGGGAAGCTGGTCTTCGTGGGCAAGGGGCTGACGTTCGACAGCGGCGGCCTCTGCATCAAGCCAGCTCAGGGCATGGAAGAGATGAAGGGCGACATGGGCGGCGCTGCGAACGTGATCGCGCTGATGGCCGCCGTCGCGGCCGCCAAGCCGAGCGTCGAGGTGCACGGCGTCATCGGCGCGGCCGAGAACATGCCTGACGGCGCGGCCTACCGGCCCGGGGACATCTTCGGCTCCCTGGACGGCAGGACGGTGGAGATCATCAACACCGACGCCGAGGGGCGCCTCGTCCTCGCCGACTGCCTCGCCTATGCGCGCGCGCTGAAGCCGGATCTCATCGTCGACAACGCGACCCTCACGGGCGCCTGCGTCGTGGCCCTCGGGCCCACGGTGTCGGGCTTCTTCTCGAACCGCGAGGAGCTCGCCGAGCGCCTCCGGAGCGCCGCGAAGGCCGCGGGCGAGTCGATGTGGCAGCTCCCGCTGGTCGACGAGCTCCGCGATGGCCTGAAGAGCGACTGGGCCGACATCAAGCACACGGCCGACCGCTGGGGCGGGGCGATCACCGCGGCCCTGTTCCTGCGCGAGTTCGTGGGCGATGTCCCCTGGGTCCACGTGGACATCGCCGGGCCCTCGATGGCGAGCAAGCCCTACGGCATCTTCTCCAAGGGCGGGACGGGCCACGGCGTGCTTACCTTCCTCCGCCTCATCGAAGGCTTCACCGGCTAAACCGTGCAACTCCGCCGTAAGCTCGCGCGCGCCATGGGCCGCGCCATCACCGACTTCGACATGATCGCCGACGGCGATCGGATCCTCTGCGCCGTCTCGGGGGGCAAGGACAGCTACGCGCTGCACGCGCTCCTCGTCGACCTCGCGCGCCGCGCGCCGGTCCGGTTCAGCGTGATCGCGGTCAACATCGACCAGGGGCACCCCGGCTACCCCGGACACCTCCTGACCGACTACATGGCGGCGGGCGGCCACGAGTTCCGGATGATCTCCGAGGACACCTACTCGATCGTCACCGAGAAGATCCCCGAGAACAAGACGTACTGCTCCCTTTGCTCCCGCCTGCGGCGGGGCATCCTCTACCGTATCGCGCGCGAGCTCGGCTGCTCGAAGATCGCCCTCGGCCACCACCGAGACGACGCCGTGACGACGCTGCTCTTGAACCTGATCTTCGCCGGCCAGCTGAAGTCCATGCCTCCGAAGCTCATCTCCGACGCTGGCGACAACGTCGTGATCCGCCCGCTGATCTACTGTGCCGAGGCCGAGCTCGCCGCGTTCGCCGCGGAGGAGCGCTTCCCCATCATCCCCTGCGATCTGTGCGGATCACAGGACAACCTCCAGCGCAAGGCGGTGAGCCGGCTCCTCGCCGAGCTCGACGCGCGCCACCCCGGGGCGCGGCAGAACATGCTCGCCGCCCTCGGTAACGTGCGCCCGAGCCACCTCTTCGACACGGGCCTCTGGAAGCGGCTCGGGCTCGAGGTCGCCCGGGAAGAGGGAGGCGCGCGCGGCGAGGCAAGCGTCGACGCGCCGGCTCCGGATGTGCTGCCCGTGGGCAACCTGCTGAGAAATCTGGCCTAGCGGCTCGCTCATGAGCACGGATGCCCCCGGCGCGATCTCGATCGGCGCTCCGCGCGAAGCGGAGTCGGGCGCGTCCGCATCCGGCGGACGCGGCGGAACGGTGGCGCGCGGGGGCGATGCGCCGTCCGCCGCGGATGGCCCCGAGGCGGCGCAGCCCGGAGCGGCGCGCCTGGGTCTCGGGGATGGGGGCGCTCCGCAGGCGCTGCTGGCTGCGGTCGTCGCCTGGATGATCACGGTCGCGCCTGCCGGGTTCGGCCGCGGCGCGCCGGTATCCGCCAGCGTCGCCGCCACGCTCGCCTTCGTGTGCGGCATCGCTGCGCCGCTGCTCGCCGCGTCCCACCGCCGGGCGGCGCGGCACCTCGGCATCTCTGTCTTCTTGGCGCTCGTCACGTTGACCTGGCTGCTCGCCTCTCCTTCCCTTCAGCCGGCCCGCCTCGACCCGGTCCGGGCGGCGATCGGCGGGATCGCCTGGGGCATCTTCGCGCTTTCCTGGCGCGATCGCTGGGATGTGCGGCGCCAGTCGGAGCCGGACCCGGAGGCCCCCCTCCTGCAGGCCCGGGCCCACCTGCCTCCGCTCGCCGTCGCGGTCATCGCGTTCGGCGCGCTGGCGAGCCTCGCCATCCTCGTGCTCGCATGGCGTGTCCGGGACCCGGACCGCGCCCTCCTGGCCCAGGCTGTCGCCGTGGCCTGCGCCGTCGCTCTGATCGCCGCGGCCGCCGGCGTCGCGGTCGCCCGCGGCCGCCGACCCACGGCGGGCGCACGCCGGCTCAGCCACCGCGCCGTCCGGCAGCTGCTGGTCTTGATCATCTTCGCCGTCCTGGGGGCGGTGGTGATGATGCTGCGCTGAGCAGCGGCCCGGCCCTGGCCTGCCGCAGCCCGCTGCGCCCGCGCATCCCCGTCGGTTCCGTGTCAAATCGCGTTACACTCACGCGCGTGTCCCGCGCAGTCGATGTCTTCGCGATTTTGCTCCTCGCCGCCGCCGCGTTCTCCTTCGCCTTCGGGGTCCACGCCCTCGGCGATCGCCAGGATTTCAAGGCCATCTACCTCCTGGTGATCGGCGGGCTCTCGCTCAAGGCGTCCACGGAGATCCTCCGTCCCCGTGGGGGTAGCGCGTGAGCCCTGTGCGCCGGATGAGCGCGGCCGCCGCGTGCCTGTGCGCGTGCGCGGCCTGGGCTGCTCTGTCGACGTCCGCGCGGGGGGCGCTGCCGCTTCCGCCCGATGTGGCGGCCCGTGTGGGCGCGCTCGCCATCCCCGTCGACTCGGTGGCTCGCATCGCGGCGGCGCAGCACGTCTCGCCTGCGCAGGCCCGGGATGCCGCGGTCCGCGACGCGCTCTTTGCCGCCGAGGCGCGGGATCGCGGCCTCGAGCACGAGCCCGAGGTGCAGCGCGACATCAGCGCGGTGCTGGCCCGCCGCCTGCTTCACCTGCTGAAGGAGGAGGCGGAGAGCGCCGGCCCGGTGACGGACGACGAGCTACGCGTCGCCACCGAACGGCACTGGCT
>NZ_CP150332.1:3287500-5290000 GCF_051519845.1 Sorangium sp. So ce362
TGCGCTACCAGGCGGATCGGGCCGCCGACGGCTACGGGGCGTCGCTCACGATCGAGCAGGTTCGACCCACGTGGGCTGGCATCTCGCTGAAGGGGGTGGACGTCCGGCTGCGGGGCGCGCCAAGCGTGGCCATCCGGCTGGACGAAATCGCCGTCGCGCTCGGCTTTTCCGGGCGCCGAGTGGCGATGTACGGGGGAACGGTCTCCGCCGTCGGCCCGCGAGAAGCGATCCTCCACGAGCTCGAGACATGGCGGGCTGGGCAGCCTCCTGGACGCGCCGGCGCGGCCCCGAGGGAGGGGGGCGGGAGCACCGAGCTGGAAGGGCTGAAGGTCGTCTGGACCGATCGGGCGGACTCGCCCAAAGAGAGCCTGTCCGCGACCGGAGTATACCTGTCGCGCGCTCAAGGGCGGACGTCCATCTCCGCGCACGAGGCGATGCTGTCCCTGGGGCGCGCCGCCTTCTCGGTTCGAGAGGGCCGGCTGGTGCTCGTCCGGGAACAGGCGCGGTACCAGGTGAGCGAGCTAGCGGCTGCAGCCATCGATGCCGAAGTGGCCCTCCCGGAGGTCGAGCCCGAAGCGCAGGTGGCGCCCGAACGGGGTGGGAGCACACGACCGGTTCAGGTCAAGACAGCAGCGGAGCCCGGCGACGGGTACAGGGCGGGCCAGGACCGCGGGGCTGCGTTTCGAGAGGCGATCGTGCGGGCGGCCCGGATGATCGATCTGGCGCTCGGCGAAGGGGCAAAGGTCGAGGTCGCAGGGGTCACCGCGCGCCTCAAGCGCAAGGCCGAAATGCTCAACCTGGGGCCGGGCAGCCTCGCCGTGCGACGGGAGGCTGGCTCGCTCGTCGTGGAGCTCTCGCCCGGAGAGGCGGCGATCGCGACCACCGGCGCCGATGCCCAGCAGGCGCTCAACTTCCGGCTTCGCGTGCCCATCAGCGACGCAAAGGAGACCCCGCAGGAGATCGTCGCCGACGTGCAGGGGGGGCCCATCTGGCTCTCGACCCTCGGCGTTCACGAGGGCGACATGGGGCTGTTCGATGTGGCGCGGACCTCGATCGTGAGCCGCGCGCGGGTCGTCCTGTCGGCGGACGGTCAGACACTGGGCGTCGACGGCGAAGGGAGGCTGAAGAACCTCTCCCTGCGGAGCACGGCCCTGGCGGACGAGCCCATCGCCGGGCTCGATCTGGCGTGGCGAGCCAAGGCGAACGGCAAGCTCGACGGGTCCAAGCTCGTCGCCGAGGACGCCGAGATCGATCTCGGCGCGCTGAGGCTGATCGCGCGCGGCGAGTACGAGCACGCCGGGGCTTCGCACCGGGTCCGCGGCAGCTTCGAGGTGCCTCTCTCGGCGTGCCAGTCGATGCTGGATTCGGTGCCCAAGGGGGTCGTGGCGAAGCTCCACGGGATGAGGCTCGCCGGCTCGTTCGGGATCGAAGGGAAGCTCCGCTTCGACACCGCCAACCTGGATCGGACCTTCGCGCTGGACTGGGGCATCTCCAACACCTGCCGCGTCACGGAGATGCCGCCGGAGCTGAGCGTCGACCGCTTCAAGCGCGCGTTCCGGCGTCTGGTCTACGGGCCACGCCGCCAGCGCGTCGAGATCGAGTCGGGGCCGGGGACCGCCGAGTGGGTGCCCTACGAGGACATCTCCCGCTTCATGGAGGTCGCCGTGCTGACCACGGAGGACGGCGGCTTCCATCGGCACCACGGGTTCGACGAGGAGGCCATCAAGAACTCGATCCGCGAGAACCTCCGGAAACGGCGGTTCGTGCGGGGCGCGAGCACTGTCAGCATGCAGCTCGCCAAGAACCTCTACCTCGAGCGGACCAAGAGCGTGGCGCGCAAGCTCCAGGAAACGCTGCTCACGATGTACCTCGAGCAGGAGCTCACCAAGGAGCAGATCATGGAGCTCTACCTGAACGTGGTGGAGTTCGGGCCGCTTGTCTACGGCATCGGCGCCGCCGCGCGGCACTACTTCAACGCGTCGGCGGCGCAGCTCTCGCTGGGGCAGGCGCTCTACATCGGGTCGATCCTGCCCAACCCGAGCGTGCAGCACTTCAATGCCAGCGGCGAGGTCACGCCCACGTGGAGCGGGTACCTGCGCAAGCTCATGCAGATCGCGCACAGGCGCCGTCGGATCTCCGACGAGGAGCTCGAGAAGGGGCTGCAGGAGACGGTCGTGCGGGGCTCCCCCGCGCCCCATCTTGCGCCCAGGCCGCCCACCGGGGACGGCAGCGAGGCTGTCGACGAGCGACCAGAAGAGGAGCAGGGCGGCGCCTGGGTGGCGCCCTGACCCGCGCCCGGGCGGGCCTGGACGTCAGCGCCTCTGGGCAGCGGTCCGGAGCTTCGCAAAGAACGCGCGGAGCAGGGCGGCGCACTCGTCCGCGAGCACGCCCGACGTGACCGCAAAGCGATGGTTGAGCCGGGTGTCGCGCCCGATCGCGAAGAGCGTGTCGACCGCTCCTGCCTTCGGGTCCGGACAACCGTAAACGAGCCGCGCGATCCGGGCATTGACGAGCGCGCCCGCGCACATGGGACACGGCTCGAGCGTCGCGTAGACCGTCGCGCCTTCGAGCCGCCATCGACCCAGCTGCCTTGCCGCGGCCCGCAGCGCGTCCACCTCGGCGTGCCCGGTCGGATCCTGATCGATCTCGCGCCGGTTACGGCCGCGCGCCAGCACGACCCCCTCCGCGTCGACGATGAGCGCCCCCACGGGCACGTCGCCGGCAGCCGCCGCAGCCTCGGCCTCCGCGAGCGCCTCGCGCATCCGCAGCGCATCGACGCCGCCGGCACCTTCGTCGCCGGCATCCTCCGATCGCGGTATGGCGGAGGAGAGCACATCGGCTCCGTCATCGATCATGACGGTCTCAGGATCTGTCACACAACCAATCAGGCGCGCCCAGGAAGATTCGAACTTCCGACCCCCGGCTTCGTAGGCCGATGCTCTATCCAGCTGAGCTATGGGCGCTCTGGTGAAACAAGTAGCAAGACGTGGCTACGCCACCGCACTCCTCGCGTCGCGCTCGTTTGCGCGAAGTGAGTGCCGGCGTTTATACGCCCCCGAGCGGCCTGTCAAAGGAAAAGTGATCGGAACCTGAGGGCGCTCGCTCAGGGGCGTGACTTTCGCGGGCAAATAGCGCCGATTCTCGCTGCTCCCTCGGGGGCTCTGCTCCCGCCTCGTGGCGAGCCACGCCTCCATGGCTGAGCTCGCCTTTGTCGTGAGCCGTCCACACGACCGAGCGAGCGAGCGGCCCGCGCCGTCCCCTGGCCGGCGATGCGCACGGAGCCGGCCGCCGGGGCAGCCGACCGCAGGACAAAACAATGGCGCGCGGCGATTCCACCACGGAATGGCCGCGCGCTCTCACACGCTCTCGAAGGCAAGCGAAGCTCTGAAACGCTAGAAAGGGCGAGCAGGCCAAGCAGACAAAACGGTAGAAGGCGTAAGCCAAGCAGCAGCTGAGCGATGGACGAGGCGAAACAGCGCCAGCCGAACGACGAAGCGCAAGCTAATGAGGCCCGTCAGGAGGGAGGAGGACCGCGACACGCTGCAGCCCACAGCGAAGAACACGGTCAATTCCGCCTTGAGCAGCCTCCGTGCCATTTCGCCGCGTCGGCCCCGGTGCGCCCTCGGCACGGGGCGTCCGGCGGAATAATCACGTTTCACCGCGGTTTCTTCGGTGGTCACGGAATCCCCTCCAACGAGAGCTCGGGCGGCGATGTCGCGCTGGGCGCCGTGCTTCGCAATCTTTGCGTAGTTGAGCCACCGACCGCCGGCGGGTCGCGACGCACTGCGCTATCGCGGGCCTCCGAAGAGACGATCGTGCGGGGCGTCTGCATGGCAACGTTTGCAGAGGGATAAGGCGCCGCGGTGGGTGGACGTGCCCTGCGGTGTGAGGACGAGGTACTCCCAGTCGCCGCCGTCAGGGTCGTAGCCGGCCGAGCGCTTCACCATGGCGAGCAGCGTCACCGGCTCCGACGCGCCCGCCGGGTAGTGGAGCTCGACGACGGCCGCGCCGGGCGGGAGAACGCGAGCCGGGCCGAGCGCCGGGTAGGGAGCGGCGGCCGCGTTGATCCGCACCTCGGCTTCCATCTCGCCGGTGAAGTGCTGGGAACGAGCCCGGCCCGTGGCAGGCGTGAAGCTCGCGAGCTGGCCGGCAAGCTCCCAGGCCGACGGCGCCGCGGGCGCAGGCGCAGCGGGCGCAACGGCCGATGCGCGCGGCTCGGCGGCGGCGCTGGAGCCGCGCCCGATCCACGCCGTTGCCCCCTCGGGGTGCGTCCGGGAACGCGTCGGCGCACACCCGAGCGGCAAGGGAGCCGACCCCCAGGGGGACCGCGCCCCCGTCGAGAGCATCGGCAAGGCCAGGGCCGCCGCAGCGAGCGCGCTCCACGCAGAGAGGCGGGGTCGGGACCGCACCGGTCGAGATGCTACACTGCCAGGATGCACCTGGCCTCTTCCAGGCGAGGCCGCGTCTGGCGCGCCCTCTTCGCTGCGACGTTTGTCGCGCTGTCGGGCACCGCGCTGATGGGAGGTGCCTCACAGGCGGCCGCCGAGGAGGCGCCCCGCCGCGCCTGGCTGGGCGTGGAGCTGGAGCCCGGGCCGGCCGGGGGGGTGCTCGCGAAGCACGTCGTCACCAGCTCGCCGGCGGCCAAGGCCGGCATCGTGGACGGGGATCAGGTCGTCGCGGCGGATGGCGTCCCGCTCGAAGATCCGAAGCAGCTTGTCGCCCGTGTCGCGCTCGCCGGGCCGGGCAACGTGGTGAACCTCCGGATCCGGCGCGGCGGCCAGGAGCGAGATGTCGCGCCGACGCTGGTGCCGTTCCCAGGGCGCGATCAGATCCTTCGCCTCGACAAGATCGGCACCTTCGCGCCCGCCTGGAAGCCGCTCGCCACCGTCGCGGGGACCGTTCCGGCGAACGTCGGGGCCCTGCGTGGAAACGTGGTGCTGCTCGATTTCTGGGCCACGTGGTGCGCGCCGTGCCGCCTGATGGCCCCGCAGCTCTCGAAGTGGCACGCGGCGTACGCCGCGCAGGGGCTGCGGGTCATCGGCCTGACGAGCGACAGCGTGGGCGTCGCCACGAAGACAGCGCAGGCCCTGTCCATGCGCTACGCGGTCGCCGCGGACGCCTCGGAGTCGACCTCCGCGGCGTACGGCGTCAACGCGCTCCCCACGATGTTCGTGATCGACAAGAAGGGCGTCATCCGCGATGTGGTGGTCGGGTACGACCCGTCCCGGCACGCCGAGATCGAGAAGCTCCTCAAGGCGCTGCTCGCGGAGCCTGCGCCGGTGCCGTAGCCGCCGCGGGGCCGGTAGCTCCCCATGCTGCTCTCCATCGACGAATTTCTATGGGCGCTGCGGCGCGACGGCTTCGCGGTGTCGACGGCGCAGGCCATCGACGTCGCGCGCGCGTGCGCCCTCGTCGGGTTCGGCGACCGCGCGCGGCTGCGGGACACCATCGGCGCGGTGGTCGTCGAGCGCGCCGCCGATCTCCGCCGGTACCATGCCTCCTTCGACCGCTTCTTCTCACCGGAGGGCGCGCACGTCGGCGATCTGTGGGCGCGCCTGCGGGAGCGCGGGTTCTCGGAGGGGGAGCTCTCGGCCCTGCGCGATCTGCTGAGCGCGGCCGCGGAGCGGAGCGGCGCGTTCGGCGACGCGATCGGGTTCCAGGCGCTCGCGGGGACCGCAGGGGAGCTCGACCAGGCGCTCCGGTCGGCGGGGATCGCGCGCGTGCTCGCGCCGATGACGAGCTCGCTCCAGGTCGGGTTCTTCGCGCAGCGGGTGATGGATCAGCTCGGGGTGCCGGCCGTCGCCGGCGCGCTGCGGAGGATCCGGAGCGCGCTCGAGGAGGCGCTCGGCGAGGACCGGGGGAAGGCCCTCGCCGAGGCGCTCGCCGCCGAGATGGAGCGGATGCGGCACCGCGTGCGCGAGCACGTGACGCTCGCGCTCCGGCGCCTCGAGGGGGAAGAGCCCGCGGCCCTCGGCCGCATGGACGTGCCGTTCGCCTCGCTCAGCGAAGGCGAGATGGACGAGGTGCGTCGCGCCGTGAGGGCGCTGTCCCAGAGGCTCCGGGGCGCCGAGAGGCTCCGGAGGCGCCGCGCGCGGCGCGGCAGGATCGATCCCCACCGGACGCTGCGGCGCAGCCTCCAGACCGGCGGCGTGCCCTTCCAGCCGGCCCGGCGGGCGCGCCGGCGCGACAAGCCGCGCCTCATGGTCCTCTGCGACGTGTCGGACTCGGTCCGCGTCGCCGCGCGGTTCATGCTCGAGTTCGTCTGCGCGGCGCAGGAGCTCTTCGACCGGACACGATCGTTCGTCTTCGTGAGCGAGCTCGCCGAGACGACCGAGCTCTTCGCGACGATGCCGGCGAGCGCGGCGCTCGAGCGCATCCAGCGCGGCGAGGTGGTGAGCCGCGCGCACAACTCGAATTACGGGCGCGTTCTCCACGCCTTCGAGGAGCGGTACGGGCGCGACGTGGACCGGCGGGTGACCCTCGTGATCCTGGGCGACGGGCGCACGAACTACTTCGCGGACGGGGCGGAGGCCGTCAGGAGGCTCCGCGACCGGGCGCGGGCGCTGCTCTGGCTGTGCCCCGAGGGGCCCGGCGCCTGGGGGACGGGAGACAGCGCGATGCTGCGCTACGCCGCAGCGTCGACCAAGGTGCTGGTGGCCCGGACCGCGCGGGAGCTCGAAACGGCGGCGCGGGAGGTGGTCGCCCGGCGCGCTTAGGGCTATGGGTCGCGCCATGTCGCTCGATCAGAAGCTGAGGGAGCTCACGGCGCGCATCGAGAAGGGGGGCGCGCAGAAGTACCACGAGAAGAACGCGGAGCAGGGCAAGCTGTTCGCGCGGCAGCGCGTCGCGCTGCTCCTCGATGAAGGGAGCTTCATCGAGGATGCGGCGCTCGCCAACGCGCTGGATCCCGAGCTGCCGGCCGACGGTGTCGTCACGGGCACCGGGACCATGGGCGGACGCCCCGTCTGCGTGATGGCGAACGACTCGACGGTGAAGGCCGGCTCGTGGGGGCGCCGCACCGTCGAGAAGATCCTGCGCGTGCAGGAGACCGCGCGGCGCCTCCGGTGCCCGCTGCTCTACCTCGTCGACTCCGCGGGGGCGCGGATCACCGACCAGATCGAGATGTTCCCCGGGCGGCGCGGCGCGGGCCGGATCTTCTACAACCAGGTCGAGCTGAGCGGCCTGGTGCCGCAGATCTGCCTGCTGTTCGGCCCGTCGGCGGCGGGGGGCGCGTACATCCCGGCGTTCTGCGACGTCGTGTGCATGGTCGAGAGCAACGCGAGCATGTACCTGGGCTCGCCGCGGATGGCGGAGATGGTGATCGGCGAGAAGGTCACGCTCGAAGAGCTCGGCGGCGCGCGCATGCACTGCTCGGTCTCGGGGTGCGGGGACGTGCTCGTGAAGACCGAAGAGGAGGCGATCGCGTTCGCGAAGCGCTACCTCGCGCTGATGCCGCAGAGCTCCGCGGAGGCCTCGCCCCGCGTCGAGCCGCGACCGGAGAAGCCAGGGCAGCGGCCGCTCGAGGAGGTGATCCCCGCCGACGAGAACAAGCCGTTCGACATCATGGCCGTGATCGACGCGGTCATCGACGAGGGCAGCTTCGTCGAGATCAAGAAGCTCTACGCGAAGGAGATCGTCACGGGGCTCGCGCGCATCGAGGGGCGCGCGGTCGGGATCGTCGCGAACCAGCCGAAATACAAGGGCGGCGTGCTGTTCGTGGACTCGGCCGACAAGGCCGCGCGGTTCATCTGGCTGTGCGATGCCTTCAACATCCCGCTGCTGTACCTCGCCGACGTGCCCGGCTTCATGATCGGGACGGTCGTCGAGAGGCAGGGGATCATCCGGGCCGGCGCGAAGATGATCGCCGCGGTGAGCGAGGCGACCGTGCCGAAGCTGTCCGTCGTCGTGCGCAAGGCGTACGGCGCCGGGCTCTACGCGATGTGCGGGCCGGCGTTCGCGCCGGACGAGTGCATCGCCCTGCCCTCGGCGTCCATCGCGGTGATGGGGCCGAGCGCCGCGGTGAACGCCGTTTACTTCAACAAGATCCAGGCGATCCCGGCGGGGCCCGAGCGCGAGGCGCTCGTCCAGAAGCTGCGCGACGAGTACCGCGCCGACGTCGACCTGGAGAAGCTCGCGAGCGAGCTCGTGATCGACGCGATCATCCCGACGGCGAACCTCCGCCGCGAGGTGGCGCGCCGCTTCGAGCGATACGCCGGCAAGGTCGAAGAGCGGCCGCGCAAGAAGCACCTCGTGCCGCCGGTGTGAGCGGCGCGCCCGCGCGTTGCGCGTGGCTCCGCGGCGCGATCCGGAGAGCGCGCGGCGCGGGCGACGCGCTCCGCGGGCCCGGCCGCGTGGGAAGAAGGTGGTGTAGACTCGTCGCGTGCTTGCCCGCAGGCTCCCGCTCCCCCTCGCGCTGCTCGGCCTCGCTCTCGCGGCGGGTGATGCGCGCGCCGACGTCCCGGCCCCGGCGGTGGCGCGCCTGCTCAGCTCGCGCCTTGGCCGGCACCCGCTCGCCGATCCGCGCGGGCGCATCCCCGTGCTGGTGCCGCTCCCCGCCGGCGCCGACGCGCGGTCGCTCGGGCTGCTCCCGGTCGCGCCGGGCTTCGGGGCCGTCCGTCTCGCACCCGGCGACGTCGGCGCCTTCGCCGCTGCGCGCCCGGAGCTCTCGCTGCTCACGGGACCGCCGCGACAGCCCCTCCTCGATCGATCCAAGAGGTGGATCCACCTCGAGCCGTACCGGAAGGCCACCGGAGCGGACGGCCAGGGGGTGATCGTCGGCGTGGTCGATACCGGGATCGACGTGGCCCACCCGGATTTTCGGGACAAGAACGGCAAGACACGGATCAGATGGGTGCTGCAGGCCGGGCGCCCCAGAGGGCTGCACGGATCGCTCGAGCAGCGCTACGGGTGCGATGATCCGGAGCAGTCCTCGTGCGCGATCTTCTCCGGCGCCGATATCGACGCCATGCTCGCGAAGGGGGATACGGGCATCCTCCGCGACATCGCGGGGCACGGTACGCACGTGGCCTCCATCGCGGCGGGCAACGGCGGGCCGATGCTCCCGAAGCTGTCGCGGTACGTCGGGGTGGCGCCCGCCGCGACCCTGATCATCGCCGCTCCGTCGCGGCCCGGTGAGGGCTTCGAGGATCCGGACATCCTCAACGCGGTGAGGTTCATCTTCGATCGCGCCGAGGAGCTCGGCATGCCGGCGGTCGTCAACCTGAGCGTCGGCAGCGACTTCGGGCCCCACGACGGGACGAGCCCGCTCGAGGCAGGGCTCGCCGCGATGGTCGGCGACGCTCACCCGGGACGCGCGATCGTCGTCGCCGCCGGCAACAGCGGCGCGATGTACGAGCTCGACGGCGAAGGACCGATGGGGATCCACACCGAGGCGCACATCTCGAAGTACGGCGAGACGCGCGTGCCCATCCGTACGCCGAGCGCGTCGAGCGGGCAGGGATACGTCTGGATCACCTTCAGGCCCGGGGACGAGGTGTCGGTCGGCCTCGAGGGGCCGGGCGGCGAGACGTGGATCGGCCTTGTCGAGCCCGGAGAAGACGCCGGCTACACAAGCGACGACGGCGAGACGACCGGCGCCGTGATCAACCGGCTCGCGAACGGGAAGTCGCCCATCACGGCGGACACGAACAGCGCCGTCGTGGCCTTCAGCGGGGCGTGGAAGGCGGGCGAGTTCGCGATCCGCCTGCAAGGCCACGGGGACGCGCAGCTCTGGGTGACGGGGCTCGGCGACGTCTCGGTAGCGCACGATCTCGGGCTCCAGTTCACGCGCGGCATCCAGCAGGGGACGATCAACGTGCCCGCGAGCCACCCCGGCCTGCTCGCCGTGGGATGCACCATCAACCGCGTCCGCTGGGAGCCGTACGAGAGCTCCACGAGCGTGCGCTTGACGAGCCTCGACGGCGAGGCGATCAAGGAGGGGAGCGCCTGCTACTTCAGCGCGACCGGCCCCACGCCGTTCGGGGTGGCCAAGCCCGAGATCAGCGCGCCCGGCGGCCTGGTCGCCGCCGCGATGGGGAGCGAGGTCGACCCCCGCGACAGACCCGGAGGGCTGTTCGATACGCCCGGGTGCCCCGACGACACACCCTGCTTCGTCGTCGACGACCACCACGCGATCGCGTCGGGCTCGTCGATGGCGGCGCCGCAGGTCGCAGGCGCGATCGCGCTCCTCTTCCAGAACAACCCGAACCTGAGCCAGGCAGAGGTCACGGAGGTGCTCCAGGCCGGCGCGCGGCGCGCAGAGGACGCCGAGCCGTTCGGCGCGCAGCTCGGGCCCGGCGTGCTCGATCTGGAGGGCGCGCGCCTCGCGCTGGAAGCCGCCGAGACCGGGGACACCGCGCCGGCGCTCGACAAGAGCTGGTACGTCCTGTCGAGCACCTACGCGAGGCCCGACCCGTCCTGGCCGGTCTGGGGGACGATCGAGCTGCGGCGCGCGGACGGAGCCCCGGTGAGGGTCCCCGCCGACAAGCTCACGGTCGCGCTCCGCGGCGGGGTGATGCACACGCCGCTCAGAGAGGTGCGCCGCGGGCTGTGGCGGTTCGCGTTCGCAGCGCCGCGCGGCTCCGGCGGAGCCGCGCTGGCCGTCGACGTGCTCTACGACGGCGCGTCGCTCGGCGCGCACGAGCTCTCGGTCGGGAGCGACGTGTGGATGGCGAACGGGGAGCTCGAGGCAACGAGCGGCGCGTGCTCCTGCGCTGCCGTCGGTGCGGACCGCGCGCCGCCGCCGAACCGCGTCGCCTTCGGGCTCGCAGGCGCCCTCGCCGCCGCGTTCGCGGCGCGACGGCGGCGCCGCGGCTGAGCGCCGGCCCGGGCCGGGGCCCGACCTCGGCCCCAGGAGCCCGCGCCCGGCTGCAGTCCGGCGGCGTCCGTGTCACCGTGGCCGGGCGGGCACCAGGGCAGGGCAGACCACGATGACGATGGAGCAAGGGACCATGGAGAGACAGGTGAGCGCCGATCGACCTCCCACGGCAGAGGCGGACACGGGGCGCATGCCCGCGCCGAGGCCGCTCCGGTTCGCGGCGCGCACCGGCTGGGACCTCTCGGAGAACCGGCTCGCGTCCGTCCTCGTCGAGGCACGCCGGGCAGGGCGCGCGCTCGTCGACTTCACCGAGTCGAACCCGACGCGATGCGGGATCATCGAGACGGCTCCCCTCATCGCGCGGCTGGGCGAGCCGCGCGGCTCCAGGTACGCCCCGCTGCCGCTCGGCGACCCCGCCGCGCGCGCCGCGGTGTCGCGCTACTACCAGGAGCGCGGGATCGACGTGGATCCGGCGGGCGTGGTGCTGACGGCCAGCACAAGTGAAGCGTACGGCTGGCTGCTCAAGCTGCTCGCCGAGCGCGGCGACGACGTGCTCGTCCCGGTGCCGTCGTACCCGTTGCTCGAGTACCTGGCCTGCCTGGAGGACGTCGCGCTCACGCCGTACCCGCTCCTCAAGGAAGAGGGGTGGCGCATCGATCTCGGCGCGCTGGAGCGCGCCGTCGGCGAACGGACGCGCGCGGTGGTGCTCGTCCACCCGAACAACCCGACCGGCTCCTTCGTGCGCCGCGACGACGCCGCGGCGCTCGAGGCGTGCGCCCGGGAGCGCGGCCTCGCGCTGATCGTCGACGAGGTCTTCGGCGACTACGCGCACGGAGACCTCGCCCCGGACCGCCTGCCGAGCTTCGCCGGAAGGCGGCAGGCGCTGACCTTCGTGCTGAGCGGGCTCTCCAAGGTGATGGCGCTGCCGCAGCTCAAGCTCGGCTGGATTGCGGTCTCGGGACCGCCGGAGCTCGCCGCCGCGGCGGTGGAGCGGCTCGAGATCATCGCCGATACCTACCTCTCGGTCGGCACCCCGGTGCAGCTCGCGCTGCCGGAGATCCTCGCCGCGCAGGCGCCCGTCCAGCGCGCGATCCTGTCGCGCGTTCAGGCCAACCTGGCGGCGCTCGACGCGGCGATCGCGGCGCGCGCCGGGGGCGCGGTCAGGCGGCTTCCGATCGACGGCGGATGGTACGCGACGCTGGAGGTCCCGCGCGTGCACGACGAGGACGGCTGGGTCGAGCTCCTCGTGCGCGACGAGGGGATCATCGTCCACCCCGGCTACTTCTTCGACATGCCGCGCGACGGCTTCCTCGTGGTCGGCCTGCTGCTCGAGACGGAGGTGTTCGCGGAGGCCGCGCCGCGGCTCGTGGACCGGATGGCGCGCGCGATCAGCGGTGAATGAGGACGACCGTGGAGCGGCCGGCGTCGCGAGAGGCCCGCAGACCGTGCCACCCATCCGGAACCGGCGGGTCGGTCCAGGCGAACATCTGCTTCGCGTCGATGGGGGAGAGGTTGACGCAGCCGCCGCTCTTCAGCTCGCCCCAGGCGTCATGCCAGTACGCGCCGTGCAGCGCGTGAGGGCCGTGGAAGTTCTGCACGAACTGCACCTCGGAGTGGACGATGTTGTCGTTCGAGCTCGACACCATCGTCGCCGTCACGAACTTCCCGTCGATGCGGAAGCGCCCCGTCGGCGTCGCCGCGGTCTCGATGGCGGGGATGCCCTTCTGCGGGACGCCGCCGCGCCCCGGTGAGATGAGCGTCGCGAAGACCGGGGTGAGCTCCTCGTAGGCGACGAACCAGCCGCCGAGCACGCTGATCTCGATCCACTTGCGCGGCGGTGAGGAAGGCTCGTTCTCGCCCTCGAGCGGCGAGCGCTTCGCCGCCTCGATCACCACGGCGTCGTCCGCGTGCACGTAGATCCCCGGCTCCTGCGTCTCGAGGAACCGCTCGCCGTCCTCGACCTCGGCGCGGCTCGTGAGTCCGACCGAGGCGAGCCGCGCGAACGACGCGCCCATGGGCTCGAAGCGGCCGCCGGCGCCCCGCTGGTACTTCGGTCGATCGGTCTTGCGGAAGAACGCGAGCGGGAGCGAACGCTCGCCCTTCAGCCACACACCCTGGAAGCTCGAGCGCGGGTACGGCCTCAGCCGATCCTTCGGCATGTACGCCTGGTCCGACGTCACCACCCAGGTCCGATCCTGCGCGTCGAACACCCGGGTGAACGCCACCGTCGAGCCGTTCACGATCCTGTCGCGCCCCTCGCGCACGAGAGCGCCAAAGGGAAACAGCGCCGGCGCGGCGACGCCCGCGGGCTTCAGATCGACCCCGACGAGGGCCTGGTCGATCTCCCCGATGGCTTCGTCGCTCAACCCCTCGGCGGCGCGCACCTTCGCGGCGTTCGCGAGGTGCTTCTCGATGTCCCACTCGGAGCGCCGCAGCTCTTTCGCGCTCGGGAGCTGCCGGTAGCGCGGCGCGCCGGTCGACTCCGCGTAGTCGTAGGGCCACGGCGAGTCGATCCTGGGCGCGTGCGGCCGCAGCGCGGCGACGACCGGGTCGTTCGGGTCGACCGTGGCGCTGGCGCCGGCGCAGACGTAGCCCCGCGGCTCGACTGCGTACCACGCGTCGCAGCCCTCGCCCGGCGTCCGCGCGGTCTCGACGCTGCCGCCGCGGAGCGCGACGGAGCCGCCGAGCCCCAGGTAGCCGCTCCAGCCCCGTGTCGGGTACGGGCCGGGGTTGATCCATGCAAACCGCGCCTTCGAGTGGATGCGCGCGCCTTCCTTCGCCGCGCTCGGCGAGGGCGTCGCTCCGGCCTCCGCCTGGACCGGGGTGGGTGCCGTCGCGAGGTGCGCCGCCTCGACGACCGCGGCGCGCGGCGCCTCGGCGGCGGCGGCGCGCGGCGCCTCGGCGGCGGCGGCGCGCGGCGCCTCGGCCGCGGCGGCATGCGGCGCATCCGCCTCGAGCGAGGCCGGCGCCGCCAAGGCGGGGCTCTCTTCGGAACAAGCCGCGGTGCCTCCCGACGCGATCACGCACGCCAGGGCGGCGAGGAGCAAGGAGGAAGGTGACCTAGCCATGCAAGCGGGAGAGACTACTTGCCGGAAGCCGCCGCGGACAAGCCAGCGGCGCCCGCGCCGCCCGCCTGTCCCAGGAGAACCGCCCTACAGCCTGCCGAGCACGGCCACGACGAGCAGGATCACCCCGACGAGCGCCGCGGTGAGCATCATGAACCTCGCCAGCCGCGGCTTCAGCCACCTCCACAGGACGAGGCGAGCCACCTTCCACAAGAGCACCAGGATCTGCCGGAGGACCTTGCCCACGACCGGAGCGTAGCTCAGTCGCGTGGCGCGCGCCCCCAGCAAGGGCGGGAGATTTCGCGCCCGATGGACAGGCCCAGCGACAGCCCTCCGCGCCGGACGGGGCCGGGACACAGCGGCAGGCGGCGCGCTGGCCGGCCCCTCCGCCGGCGCTGGCCAGCGGGCGGACGGCCGGCAGCGAGCGGCGTCAATCGATGTCGACGCTCACCTTCGAGGCGTAGCTGCCAGGGGAAGGGAAGGTGATCTCGCGGAGCGCGCCGGCGACACACTCGGCCGCCTCCTCGCCCCGTTCGTCGGCGCTGGAGACGCCCACGCTGAGCGGCTTGCCGTCGGTGTCGATGTAAAGCGTCGCCTTGAGCTGGGCGCCGCCCGCCTGGCTCCGGCAGGAGTTGAGCGCCGGCCGCGCCTTCTTGTACGGCGTCCCGAGCTGGTCGGGCGTCCACGGCACCGGCGGGCGCTCGTCGCTGCTCGGCTCGAAGGTGAAGCTGTTCTCCGCCAGGCCCTCTCCGCCGACCGGCTTCGGCCACCGCGCCGCCTTCAGGACGCCGAGCATGCACGTCTCGGTCTCGCGGTCTCCCAGGGTCGAGTCCTTCACGAACGCCCAGCGCGCCGTGCCCTCCTCGGTCACCCGGACCTTGAAGCGGATCTCGCCGCCGAGATAGGGGATCCGCTGGACGCCCCTGTGATAGCAACGCGAGAGCCGCGGAGCGGCGCGCTCGAACGCCGCCTGCACCTTCTCCTCGTTCATGCCGCCGATCTCGGACCGCGCGCTCATCGTCGAGCGCGACGCCTCGATAGGCTCGGCGTCGCGCATCACCGGCGCCGCGGGCGTGGGGTCGGCGCCGCCGCAACCCGGGAGGGCCGCGGACGACAAGACAGCAACGAGGGGGACGGTGCCCCTGAGCAAGCCAATGAATTTCATGATCCGGCGAGGACTCTATACGAGCCACGTCTCCGGCGAAAAGAGGGCGGTGAGGGGCACCGCGCCTCCAGTGCATGTGAGAGATTCTACGCCAGCGCGAACGCCGACGCGCCGCTCCGGACGCGCGCCCCTCCGCCCTGCCGACGACGAGGCGCGCCGTGACGCCCCCACCGCTCGCTCGCGACGCGGTTGTGACAGGGGCCGGCGGCGCTCTACCATCGGCCGCCATGCGGGGTGCCGCAACCATCTCGGACGTGCTCGTGCGGGTCGCGTCGTCGGGCGCCCTCGGGATCGGCATCGCCGCCGCGCTGCTCCTCGCGCTGCGGTTGCTGATGCCGCCAGCGCAGCGCGGGAAGCTGCGCCTGCCGGTCGCGCTGCTCGGCCTCCACGTGGCGGCGCTGCTCGCCCGGCTCCCGCTCGAGCCGACCTCGTCGCTTCGCGTGGGGCTCTCGGCCGTCGCGCTCTTCTTCCTCCTGACCGCGCTCGGTCGGGCCGCCTTCCTCCTCGTCGTCGACCTGATCTTCGTGGTGCGCCTCGGGCGGCCGATGTCCCGGATCATCCGCGACATCCTCCAGGGGCTCGTCTACGCGAGCGTCGCGCTCATCACGCTCCGCGCGGCGGGGGTCGAGCCGGGCTCGCTGCTCACCACCTCCGCGCTGCTCACCGCGGTGATCGGCCTGTCGCTCCAGGAGACGCTCGGGAACCTGTTCGCCGGGCTCGCGATCCAGGCGCAGCAGCCGTTCGAGGTGGGGGACTGGATCCAGATCGAGCCGGATCCTAGGCTCATCGGGCAGGTGGTCGAGATCAACTGGCGCGCGACAAAGGTCCTCACGAACGATCAGATCGAGTTGACGATCCCGAACGGCGCGCTCGCGAAGAGCACGATCCGGAACTTCACGAAGCCCACCGTGACCGCGCGGCGGACGATCGAGGTGCGGGGCCCCTACGACGTGTCGCCGCGGCTCGTGGAGCAAGCGCTGCTCGGCGCGGTGGCCTCCGCGCCGGGGGTGCTGCTCGCGCCGCCGCCCTTCGTGCTCGCGGCGAGGTTCGACGAGAGCAGCATCGGCTACCAGGTCTGCTTCTTCACCGACGACTTCGCCCGCCGCGACCGCGTCGATTCCGAGGTTCGTCAGCGGATCTGGTACGCGTTCCAGCGCGAGGGCATCGCGGTCCCGTTCCCCACCCGCACCGTCCGGATGGCCGAGACGTCGACCGAGTCGCAGGCGCGCAGCGCGGCCGACGAGCGGCAGCGCCGCCTGCTGTCGCTGCGCGTCGTCGACTTCCTCGCCGCGCTCCCGCCGCCGCTCCTCGACCAGCTCGCGAGGCTGTCGACGACCTGCAGCTACATGACCGGTGAGGTCGTGATCCGGCAGGGGGCCGCGGGGCACGAGCTGTTCATCGTGCAGTCGGGCGAGGTCTCGGTGATCGTGGGGCGGGAGGGCGGCAGCACGGCCGAGGTGGCGCGCCTCGGCCCGGGCAAGTTCTTCGGCGAGATGTCGCTGATGACCGGGGAGCCGCGCAGCGCGACCATCCAGGCGGTGATCGATTGCGAGCTCGTGAAGGTCGACAAGGAGGCTTTCCACGAGATCCTGGCGGCGGCGCCGGGCCTCGCCGAGAAGATCACCGAGGTGCTTGTCGCGCGCCAGTCAGCGCTCGACGAGAACGTGTCGGTGCGCCGCGCCCGCGCCGGCGCGGAGGAGGCCAAGACGACCGCGCTCCTCGGCAAGATCCGGCAATTCTTCTCGCTTTAGTTACACGGCGGGGGCGCGTCACGGGGCGGGCGCGGCGCTGCTCGGGACGGGGAGAGCGCCGGCGGTGACACGATCGCTCTCCTGGTTGCCCTCGAAGGTGTTGTCCTGCGAGAGCTTCGGCGCACGCGCGCCCTGAAGGACCAGGCCGAACCGGTTGCCCGTGGAGCGAGAGCGCGCGAGCGCACCGTGGCTGTCGCTGAAGAGCAGCCCGGCGCGCGCGCAGCCCTCCGCCTGCACCGAGCTCACCTGCGCCGCCGAGCGGAGGACGAGGAGGCCGTCGCCGATGTCCGGCACCGATTCCTCCTGCCCGCCGGCGCTCGGGGGGGAGAACGTCCCGCTCTCGACGCCCCGGATGACCGTGTCCTCCACCGTGCTCGGCGACGCGAGCAGCAGCATGCCCGCCACGCGGCTCTCCAGCACCGCCGACCTCCGGACGACGACCCCCGCCGCCCCGGCGCTCAGCAGGCCCACGCCGCCGGTGCCGTCGCGCTCCTCCGGCAGCGCGCGCTCGATGAGGCTGTCCGTGAGCTCGAGCTCCGCTCCCCGGGACGCGGCCACGCCGGCGACATGGGCCTCCAGGACATACGTCGACGCCAGCGTGGCCCGCGCGCCCTGCACCACCACGCCGGCTGCGCGATCCCGGTGGATCGGGCGCGCGCGCGTGCCCGCGATGACCACGCCCCTGGCCGAGAACGTCCCGCCCGACACGAACAGGCCCGCGTCGCCGGCCTGACGCACGAGGCTCGACGACAGCGAGAGCGCTCCGCCCCGCTGCTCGATGGCGTACCCGAGGCGGCCCTCCTCCGCGGTGGCCGCGCCCTGGAAGAGGGTCCCGGACACCTCGACCGCCGTGCCGGCGTCCGCGACCACGAGCTGCGCGTCGCACGCGCCGGACAGCACGCTGGACTCGAGCGTCGCGCGAGCGCCCTGCTCCACGATCACGCCGCCGGCCTCCAGCGCCCCCTCGGGCCGGGCGGCGATGAGGCTGCGCGTCGCCACGAGCTCGGCGCCGGAGCCCGTCACCAGCGCGCCCAGGCGGTGGTGGACGAGCGCGCTCGCGTCGAGCCTGAGCGTGCCCGCGTCGAGGAGCACGCCGACCGCATCGCTCGTCTCCGTCTGCAGGGCGGTGGCCTCCAGCAGGTTGCCCTCCGCGACCACCTCCGCGGCCTCGGAGGTGATCCGCAGGCTGACCGTGCCGTCGACCAGCGCGTTTTCCGTGAGCCGCGCGCGCGCCCCGGATGCGACCAGCACGTTCGTCCAGAGATCGCCCGTGCCCTCGCCCGCCCACGACGCCTGGACCAGGCTGCGCGACATGTCGAGGCTCGCGCCCGGGAGCGCGACGACGACGCCGTTGCCGCTCCCGCCCGTCACGCGGACGTCGCGCACCGATACCTCCGCTGCCTGGATGAACAGCCCGATGGAAGGGCTGATCACGCTCACGCCGCGCACGCCGGCGCCCTCGACGTCATGAATCCAGACCGCGCTGACGTTGCCGCTCGAATCGTCCTGCTCGCCCCGGAGCACGACCCGGGACGCGCAGCGCCCGACGAGCTCGATAGGCTTCATGATCTCGACCGGCTCGTCGTACTCGCCCTCGGCCAGGACGACGCGCCCCCCCGCCTGCGCCGCCGAGAGCGCGCCCGCCAGCGTCGTGAACGGCCTGTCCCGCGACCCGTCGCCGTCCCCACCCGCGTAGGTCAGATCGACATGGATGTCGCCGGGCACCTCGACGACTTGGCCCCACGGCCCCGCGCCGCAGCCGTCTGGGCCGTCGATGGAGATACACCCCTTCTGCGGGACCGCGAAGGTCCCTTCCGGGCACCTGGCCATGGTGGGATGACAGCCGCCGCCCTCCACGAACTCCGCCGCACAGCCGGGGATCCCGACTTCGACGCAACCCTCGTCCACCCTCGGGACCGTCCCGGGTGAACACTTCTCGAGCGCCGGACGGCAGAAGCCGTCCTCGCCGACGAAGTCGCCGGGGCAGCCCTGAATGCCCGCCGAGACACATCCGCTCACGCCGCTGAGTTGCCCCGGTGCACACCCGGGTCCGCCGGCGTCGTCCCCCGGCAGGTGAGAATACGGCGGGAGCTCGGAGCCCTCGCAACCGAGGAGCGACGCGGCGCACAGGCTGACAGTGAAAGAGAAGAGACACAGGAGCGCTGAGAGTCCAAGCTTTGCGCACAACACCCGATCAACGTAGCAGATGAGCCGACGCGCATGCCGGTAATGCGCTCTTTTCCTCGTCGCTCCCGGCCGCTCGAGACCGGACATTCACAGGCGTGACCCGGACAGCTGCACGTCGGCTCGCGCCCAGGCGCGCTCGAAGCGCTCGTGTGCGGCGGTTGCCTCCTCTTCCCTGCCCTGTGCGCGCAGGCTCTGCTCGAGGCCGCGGAGCGACAAGCCATTGTCGGGGTTCCGGGCCAGATCCTCCCGGTACGTCGCCTCGGCGTCGCGCGGGCGACCCGCCCTCGAGGAGCGCCGCGCCGAGCGTGTGGCGGACCGGCTCGGGCCGGCCGTCGAGCGTCCAGAGATCCCACGGGCGCAGGTCCATGAGCGCCTCGGCGAAGAGGGCGCTGGCATCGAGGTCGTCGGGGAAGCGGCGGGCGAGCTCGCACATTGCGCTCGCGTGGGCGCGATCGAGGGCCGTCCGCTGGAGCTCCGATCGACGCGGGCTCCGACGGTTGTACATCCCCTCGCGGGGTCGCTTTGCCTCGGCTCCGCTCTCCGGCGCGAGCGCGGAGGTCGAGCCGGACGACGGTCACGCACGCGCGATTCCCCACCGGCCGGGAAGGCAGCGCACAGAGGACACGGCGCGCGCCCGAGCCGATCCTCGCACCTGCTGCATCAGCGCGGTGTGCGATGGACGGACGGCGCGACTTGCGGCAACCTCGAGACATGACGACGTGCAGGGATGAAGCTCTTCGCTGGGTTCACCGCTACGCAATTGGCGGCGCTGCGTTCGCCGCGCTCCCGCTCCCGATCTCGACGTCCACCGGGCTCGTCGCGATCGAGACCCACATGATGGGGATGGTCGGCGAGATCTACGGCGAGACCGTCGGATCCGTGGCGACGACCGCCGCTGGCGGGAGCTTCGCGATCCTCGGGCAAGGCTTGAAATTCCTTGTCACCCGGGCCGTCGGCTTCGTCCCACTGATCGGGCCGGCCATCAAGATGGGCATCGCCGGGCTCACGATCGAGGCGATCGGCCGCGGCGTCGTGGGCCATTTCGAGCGCAAATATCCGGGCAAGCTCTTCCAGGAAAGGTGAGCTACCCGCGCGCGAGGGCCGCGCGCGGGACGGGGGCGCTGCGTGCGCGCAGCAGGTCGTCGCGGCGCGCGACAGGCCGGGAGGCCCGCGCACGGCACGCAACGCGCCGACGCGCTGCGCCCCCGGATCGTCCGGGCACGCCGCGCGCCGCCGCGTCGCTATCGATGTCCGTCAGCTCTCGCAGCCGCTGCAGGCAAGGGGACAGGTCCCGTTCACCGGCGCCTGGCAGTGCACGTCAGGCGCCTCGGCGCTGGTCCCGTAGTCGCAGCAGATCGTGCCGTCGTTGCAGCACGTCACCCCGCAGCAGATGCCCTCTTCGCACCCGAAGTCGGGGTCGCAGGGATCCTTGCACTCGCCCTGGATGCACGCCTGCGCCTCGGCGCAGCGCGTGTCGCACGAGCCGCAGTTGAGCGGATCGTTGGCCAGGTTGACGCAGGCCGGGCCACAGCACGAGAGCCCGGCCTCGCACGCGCACGCCATGCCTCCCGCGCCGCCGTCGCCGCCCGCGCTCGTCGTGGAGACGGTGGTGGTCGTCCCGACGTCCTCCCCGCCCGCGCCCCCGCCGGAGGAGCTCGATACGCTGATGTAGTTCGGCAGAACGTTCACGGTGCCCGGGTCCGCTTCACATCCAGCAACGGCGAACAACGCGGCCAACGACACCAATGCGATCACCCGATGACAGGGCATGAGCACCTCCAAACCAACCATGACACTACCACGGCGGGTCGCGGTCACACGAGGAGTATGGCGCAGGACGCGCGGCGCGCGCCCTGTGCACTGCGTCGCGCGGGGCGCGCCGCGCGTGACGCGGGCGAACGCAGCAGCGCCTGCCACATCAGGGGTTGATGAGCTTGCAATCCGACAAGAGCCCCGTGTACCAGTCATCGGTCCGGTCGAGCCATGCGCCCTCGCTGGTCCAGCGGATGCCGGGCCGCTTCATCTTGCCTTCGACGGTGTAGGTGCACTTCACCGCAAACCGTGCGGACGGCAGCTTGCCCGCGGTGAGGGCGGGCTCGCTCCAGAGGCCGGCGGCGAGGAACTGGACGCGGTCGGTCGTGGTGTAAGGACGGAGCAGCTTCTTGTCGTCCGCATCCCCCTTGGACCAGCCCTTGGTGGCCGACTCGAACGCACAGTGCCGGCCGGCGACCTCTTCGGCCGACCAGCAAGCGAGCTCCTTGATGTCGCTGGACACCAGGGTGACCTCGACCTGCGCCTTGTCCCCGGGCTTCCACTTGGGGCCGGCCGCGCCGGGCGCGGGCTCGCGCCCGAAGTAGGCGAAGGCCGCGGCCAGGCCGCCGATGATGATCAGGAACAGGATCATGCTCTTGCCGAGCGATCCGCCCTGCGGTTGGGTGGCCGCTCGCGGCCGCGCCCCGGGCTTCTTGCCCGCCGGGCGCCGGGCGGCGCCTGCCTGCTTCGCCGGGCGCGAGGCCCTGGCGGGGCTGGCGGGGGCCGCTGCGTCGGCGCGGGCATCGGCGCGGCCCTCGCCGTCGTCCTCCTCCCTGCTGGTGTCCTGCGCGTCGGCCTCGCCGGAAGGTGCGTCGTCCGTGTCGGGGCGGTCTTTGTCTTCGGAGCTCGTAGCCATCGCGGCGCTTTATGTACCGGAGCGCGTCCGCGACTCAAGCATTCCGTGTACCGGGCCCGGCGCTCGATCGCCGGTCCCAACGCGCAGCCCATGATGTAGGCTGCGCTCCCAATGACTTTCGATGCCAGAAATCCCCGCGCGCGCATCCTCGGCACAGGCCGCTCCCTGCCGCTCGCCGCCCCGGAGAGCGCCGCGCCCGCAGGCGCGCCGCCGGCGGACGGCGCGGCGCGCGACGCGAGCGCGGGGGGCGGCGCGCCTGCGGGCGCCCGCGCGGAGGACGCGCGGCGCCGCGGCCCGGCCGGCGAGACGACGAGCGATCTGGCGACGAGGGCGGCGAAGGCGGCCCTCGACGCGGCCGGCCTCGGGCCGCGCGACCTCGAGATGATCATCCTCGCCACGTCGAGCGGCGACGCGCCGATGCCGGCGACGGCGGTGTACGTGCAGCAGAAGCTCGGCGCAGAGCTCATCCCGTCGTTCGACCTCTCCGCGTCGCTGACGGGTCTCCTCTACGGGCTGTCGGTGGCGACCCAGTTCGTCACGGCGGGGACCATGAAGCACGTCCTCGTGATCGGCGCGGACCTGCTCTCGCGCCGCATGGATCCGCGCGATCGGGCCTCGGCCCAGCTCTTCGGCGACGGCGCCGGCGCGGTCGTGGTCGGGCCGGCGGCCGGCGACGGGCGCGGGATCCTGAGCGTCAGCCTCCGGGCCGACGGGAAGAGGGCCGACGTGCTCCAGGTGCCCGGCGGTGGATCCGCGGAGCCGCTCACGCTCGAGCGGCTCGCCGACCGGCGGCAGTACCTGCGCGTGAAGCAGCCCGAGCTGCGGCAGGCGGCGGAGGAGCACCTCGGCGCGCAGGCCCTCGCGGCGCTCGGGGCGGCCGGGCTCGCGCCCGCGGACATCGACTGGGTGATCCCGCACCACGCCGACCCCCAGCTCGCGGCGCACCTCGCCGATCGCCTCGGGTGCCCGCGGCAGCGCGTCCTCGGCGCGCTCGACGGCGAGGGCGCGGCCGGCGCCAACGCCGGCTCGGTCGCCGCGGTGCTCGACGAGGCGCTCCGCGACGGGCGGATCCTGCCCGGGCATCACGTGCTGCTCTGCGCGCTCGGCGGCGGGCTCACGTGGGGCAGCGCGGTCGTCCGCATGTGATCCGACCGGGGTGAGGTCGAGCGCGGCCCGCCCGGCGCGCGCGTCGATGCGGCGCGCCCCGGGCTTCGCTGAACGGCTGCTCGACGCCGATCGCCTCGGGTGCCCGCGGCAGCGCGTCCTCGGCGCGCTCGACGGCGAGGGCGCGGCCGGCGCCAACGCCGGCTCGGTCGCCGCGGTGCTCGACGAGGCGCTCCGCGACGGGCGGATCCTGCCCGGGCATCACGTGCTGCTCTGCGCGCTCGGCGGCGGGCTCACGTGGGGCAGCGCGGTCGTCCGCATGTGATCCGACCGGGGTGAGGTCGAGCGCGGCCCGCCCGGCGCGCGCGTCGATGCGGCGCGCCCCGGGCTTCGCTGAACGGCTGCTCGACGGCGGAGCGCGCGCAGCAGGTGTCGTCGCGCGCGACGTCCTCCGCGTACGCCGCGACCTCCGCGATGGACGCTGCGGGGCCACGCGTGCCCGGCTCGGCCTCGAGCCGCTCGTGCCAGAGCGTCCCGACCCGCGCGACGGCCAGCGCGCTCAGCGCGGGCGCGCGGGGTTGAGCGCGGGCGCGCGGGGCTGGAGGATGCAGAGCTCGCCGCCCGCCGCCGCGGGGGAGCGAGGCTGTCACGGCAGAAGCGATGACGCGCGCGGCGGCGGTCGAGCGCAGGGCGCGCGATCGTCTGTTGTGCTCACCCAGCCTCGCACGCCCGGCCCTGCACGGTAGAAGTCCCCCGTCTTGCGCCAGTGGGGGGACCTGTTATCGTGCGCCCTTCGTCCTGTTCAGGAGAACTCATGATCGACGCTCCCCTTTACAAAGATGCCAAGCAACCCGTGGGCAAGCGGGTGGAAGACCTCCTGAGTCGGATGACCCTGGACGAGAAGATCGGCCAGCTCATGCAGCTGGACGCGCAGGGAGATCTCGAGGACGCGATCGGGCGCATGAAGGTCGGCAGCCTCCTGCACTGCAACGGGAAGGACGCGGACGCGGCGATAACGCGCGCGCTGGGCACCCGGCTCGGCATTCCGGTGCTGATGGCCGATGACGGGATTCATGGTCACTCCTTCTGGGCGGGCGCCACGATCTTCCCGACGCAGCTCGGCATGGCGTGCAGCTGGGACACAGGCCTTCTGGAGCAGGTCGCCCGGGTCACCGCCGCCGAGATGCGGGCGACAGGGCTCAAGTGGACGTTCTCTCCTGTCCTGTGCCTGACGCGTGATCTGCGCTGGGGCAGGGTGGGGGAGACGTTCGGCGAGGATCCCTACCTCATCGGGGAGCTCGCGTGCGCGATGGTCAAGGGCTATCAGGGGAAGGGCCTCGACGATCCGGACGCGGTGCTGGCCACGGCAAAGCACTACGCGGGCTACTCGGAGACGCTGGGCGGCCGTGACGCGTCGGAGGCGAACATCTCGCGGCGCTACCTGCGCTCCTATTTCCTGCCGCCCTTCGAGAAGGCCGCGCAGAGCGGCTGCATGGCGTTCATGACAGGATATCAGTCCATGGACGGGATACCGGCCACCGCCAACCGCTGGCTCCTGACCGAGGTCCTCAAGGAGGAGTGGGGCTTCGCGGGGATCGTCGTGACCGACTGGAACAACGTGGCCAATCTCGTGCTCGATCAGAAGGTCTGCAAGGACATGGCCGAGGCGGCCACGGTGGCGATCCGGAGCGGCAACGACCTGATGATGGCGACCCCGCAGTTCCATGAGGGGGCGCAGGAGGCGGTGCGCCGCGGGCTCCTGGCCGAGGCCGAGATCGACGCGGTGGTGCGGCGCGTCCTCTCGCTCAAGTTCTCCCTCGGGCTCTTCGAGGACCCCGGGTACAGCAGCGAGCGGCGGATCGAGGAGATCATCGGGTGCGCGGCCCACCGGGAGCTCAACCTGGAGGTGGCGCGGGCGTCGCTTGTGCTGCTGAAGAACGACGGCCTCTTGCCGCTCGCGGACGGCGCGGGCTCCCCGGCGGCGAGCGACGCCGCTCGCGGGGCGGGCGCGGCGCCGGGGCCCTTGCGGCGGATCGCGGTGATCGGTCCCAACGCGGACGACCCGATCGCCCAGCTGGGCGACTGGTCGCTCGGGTCGGGCCAGATGAGCGGCGGCAACGGCCCCCAGCACCCTCGCTCGAGCATCGTCACGATCATGGAGGGGATACGGGAGCTCGCTCCCTCGGGGTGCGAGGTCGTCCATGCTGCGGGGTGCTCGGTCGTCAGCGAGGACGAGTCGGACATCCCCGTGGCGGTCGAGCTGGCCCGGGGCGCCGACGTGGTGGTCCTGGTCCTCGGGGATCGGATCGAGCTCATCGGCGAGACGAAGAGCACGGCGACCCTGGAGCTCATGGGCGGGCAAAGGGCCCTGGCGGACGCGATTGCCAGGACGGGCGTGCCCACGGTCGTGGTCCTCGTCAACAGCAAGCCGCTGGTGATGCCGCGCTCGGTGCTCGGCACGTCGGCCATCGTCGAGGCGTTCAATCCGGGGATGATGGGCGGGCGGGCGGTGGCCGAGGCGCTGTTCGGGCGGATCAACCCCTCGGGCAAGCTGACGATCTCGTTTCCCTACCACGTGGGCCAGCAGCCGGTGTTTTACAACCAGGCCCGCGGCCAGCACGGGAGCCGCTACGCCGACCTCACGCAGGAGCCGGCGTTCGCGTTCGGCTTTGGCCTGAGCTACACGCGCTTTGCGTACAGCGACCTGAAGGTCCTGACGCCCAGCGTGGGGCGAGGCGGCGTGGCCTCCTTCGAGGTGACGATCACCAACACAGGAGAGCGCGAGGGCGTCGAGATCGCCCAGCTGTACATCGAAGATCGGGTGACGTCGTCCACGTGGGCGCTGAAGGAGCTCAAGGCGTTTCGCCGGCTGCGCCTGGCCGCGGGCGAGGCGCGCACGGCGCGGTTCGACGTCCCCGCATCGGCGCTGTCCCTGATCGACGCCGAGGGGCGCCGCGTGGTGGAGCCGGGGGAGTTCCGCGTCCACATCGGCTCGTCGTCCCGGCCACAGGACCTGCTGAGCGCCGGCTTCGACGTGGCGTAGAGCATGAGGACGTGTGAAACGTCTCCGGGCCAATGACAGCCCCACCCTTCCGACGGCCTCCGGTAGATACGGGGGCTAGACGACGTTCAACGGCTCGATGCTCTAGCGCCGCCCTGCGCTCTCCGGCCGCGCCCCGGGTCCGGCCGCCGCCGCCGGCTGGCCGCTCATGTCCTGCGGCGTGGGCAGGTACTCGAGCGTCACCCATGTCTCGCCCCCCGCCGCGCGCAGCGCCCCGCGGTACAGGTGGTAGTCCACCGATTCGAACGTGGCCGTGACGGTCTCGGCCGCGGCGCCCGGCGCGGGGGCGAACGTGCCCTCGAACCGGATGCTGCGGTGATCGATCGGGGTCAGCGCCCCCTCGATGCGCCGGGGCTCCCCGACGCTCTCGAGCCGCCGCCCGCCATCGCCCGGATCGATGATCCGGCACGGGAGCCGCGGCTCCTCGCGGTCGCCGTGGTGGAACCGGCAGAAGAACTCGCCGGCCCTCACCTCGAAGAGAGGCCGCTCCGGCGGGCTGATCCCCCGCGAGTCCACGAGCGCCGCCGTGGAGGGCCGGGCCGCGGCGCAGCCCACGAGACCGACCAGCGCGAGCCCGGGCAGAGACCAGGGATGACCGAATGCCGTATTCTCCCGCGGCATCTCGGCTATTCTAGATGCCGCCCGGCCGATGTCGACCCCACGCAAGCGCACGCGCCTCGGGCCTGGCTCGCCAGCGCCCGTCCTGCTCGTCGCGCTCCTCGCGGGGTGCGCCGCCAGCCCGAGCAGCGCCCCCGGTCATCCGGACCGCGCGGCGCTCGCCGGGAGCAGGCCCGCGGCGCAGCGAGGCCAGGTGCCTGTGACGGTCACGGCCGACCGCGGCGCCCTGCGCGACGGCATCGTCTCCCTCGGCGTGCCGTTCCCGTCCGGCGTGCTCCTCGACCCGGCGCACCTCCGCGTCGTCGACCCCGCCGGCGCTGAGGTGAGCCTCCACGCCGCCTCGATCGCGACCTGGCCCGCGGACGGCTCGCAGCGCGCCGTGCTGGTGGCGTGGCGCGCCTCCCTGGACGAGGGCGCCTCGGCGACCTTCTCCCTGGAGTACGGCGCGCCGGGCCGCCGCGACGCCGGCGCGCTCGCGCCCAGCCCGGACGGCCCCGCGGTCGCCCGGCTGCCGCCGTCCTGGTACGCGAGGAGCCGCGTGATCGGCTACCAGATCACCGCGGACCAGAACACGGCGTTCAAGGTCTGGGAGGACAAGAGCGAGCGCTACCTCGCCGAGATGACGCCCGCCTGGCAGGCCTATGGCATCGGCTGCGGCGCGACGGCCATGGAGCGCACCTATTACGACGCGCCACACGCGCTGTTCCAGCGCTTCATCCACCACGGCACGCCCGGCGCGTACCGGCGCGCGCGCGAGGAGTCGACCTGGTACCGCGGGAACGAGCTCCGCTGGTTCGCGGGCGGCGAGGTGGCCCTCTACGCGTGCGCCGATCGCTGGGACCCGGCGACGCCCATGGCCTGGAGGCACCTGCGCAACATGCTCGGCCAGGGGATGCTCGACGACTACCTGCTCACGGGCGATCCGCAGGCGCTCCGCGCGCTCCGCGGGCTGGGCGAGGCGTACCTGCGGAACCTGCCCGCCCTGAGGGCAGGGGACAAGCCGCAGATCAAGGGCACCGAGCGCAACCTCGCGTGGACGCTGATGGGCCTCGCCAGCTACTACGCGGTCGAGCCGCGCCCCGACGTGCGCGAGGCCCTCGTCGCGCTGATCGGCACGGCCTTCGAGTGGCAGCGCGCGAGCCGGAGCGGCGCCTTCGAGCACGACATCCACGCTCCGGATCCCGAGGAGTGCGGGCGGGGCCCGCGCGGGGGCTCGCCGTTCATGACCTCGCTGCTCGTCGAGGGCCTGATGGACGCGTGGCTGCTCCTCCGCGATCCGCGCGTCCCCGAGGTCGTGGTCAGGGCCGCGGCGTGGTACCGCGACCACGCGATCAACCGCGATGGGGTCGCCTTCCAGTATCTCTGGGGCTGCGAGGACGTCGCGTACCAGAGCAGCGCGTGGGGGACGCTCAACCTGCTCATCTCGCACGTCTTCGGCGCGGCTTATCTGGTCTCGGGCGACACGTCGTGGCTCGACTTCGGCGATCGCATCGCCCGCCACGGCATCGATCACCTCTATGCCGGCCGCCCGAAGAACTGGACCCAGGGCACGCGCGGCTTCCTGAAGTACATGGGCTACCGCGCAGAGGGCCGTTCTCCCTAGCCATGCTGAACACCCTTCTCCGCCTCTCCCCGCTTCGCCCCGCCGTTCGCCTCGAGACCGTGCAGCGGCGCGACTTCACCGAGCAGCGCCTGCGCGAGCTCCACGCCCTCGCGAGCGCGCTCATGGCCGAGGACTTCGATCACTTCCGCGTCCACGCCGAGACAAACGATGTCGTTCATGTCTTCCGCCGCGTCGACTCGGGGGTGATCGTCGGATTCCAGTTCTGGAAGACCGCGCCCCTCGCCCTGCCGCGCAGCCGGGCCATCGTCGGCGGGAAGCTGCGGATCTCGCCCGAATTCCGGACCCGCGGGCTGCACCTCGCCTCCGGACTCCTGTTCTTGATCGAGACGAAGCGCCGCGCGCCGCGGACTCGCCTCTACCGGCTCTCGCTCGCCAGCCTCTTCGGGTTCGTCTCCATCACCGAGGCGCTCGCGCGCTACGAGCTCTTCGATCCGAAGCGCCGGGGCACCGCGGAGGACGAGGCCGTGCGCGAGGCGCTCCTCACGCTCGCCAGGGAGAGCGACTACCGCGTGGACGACGAGACCGGCCTCGTCTTCGTCGACATCTTCATCACCGAGGAGACGCTGCGCCGCTATCCAGCGCGCTACTTCGACCGCCCGGCCGCGAGGCGTTACGCCGCGGTCAACCCGGGCTTCCGCACGAACGGCTGCTACGTCGGCTTCTGGTTCCGCTTCACCGGCGATAACCTCCTCGCCATGACCCGCGCGGTCGTGAGGAAGCTCTTCCGCCAGGTCGCCCCCGTCAATCCGCCGCCCGACGCTCGATAGCGTATCGCGATGGTCCTGCAGAACAGGCGGCCATCCAATCCGGCCACCATGGGGTGGTGGGGGCATTTGCCCGGAGAGATGTCACATGAAGTCGGGAAGGCGGGAAGATCATTGACGATTTCCTTCCTGCCTTCCCGCCTTCGGGGGCAAATCGCCCCCCGCACCCACCCTTGCGCCGTACGGGATCGGCCATCCGGCGCGAAGATCCCCGGGACCTCCTCCGATCCGCCACATCTCGCGCGCGGCCCGGCCACGGCGCCGCGCCACGCTCCGTCTCATGACCGACCTCTCTTCCACCGGCGTCGTGGTCCGCCCTGGGGCCGCTGGCCGCCTGCGCCGGCTCGGCGCCGTCGCGCTGTCCCTGCTCGTCGCGACGGCCGTCTGGCTTCCCAGTCTCCAGCTCTTCTTCCGGCACGAGCCGGGCGAGCACCGCGCTTCCGGCGCGCTCTCGCCGCGCGGAGAGGCGCTGCTCGCGCATCAGCTCTCGCTCTGGGACGAGGACGGCGCCGCGCAGGACGCGGCGCTCGCGCGGATGCGGGCCACGAACGCCGAGTGGGATTTCATGGGACGGACCTTCCTCGTCCTCGGCCTCGCCAACGCCGCGCTGCGGGATCCAGGCGCCGAGGCGCGCCACCTCGCCGTCATCGACCGGATCGTCGACGAGACCCTCGCGCTCGAGCGCGAGCGGGGGATGCTGCACTTCATGATGCCCTACGCCACGCGGGGGCCGTTCGTGCAGCAGCCTGCGCGCAGCCTCTTCGTGGACGGCGAGATCGCGCTCATGCTGGGCGCCCGCGCGCTGGTCGCGCGGCGCGCCGATCTCGAGGCCGAGCTCGACGCGCGCGTCGCCGAGATGCGGTCCCGCATGGAGCGGAGCCCCATGCTGTCGGCCGAGAGCTACCCCGACGAGTGCTGGACCTTCTGCAACACGCTCGCCCTCGGCGCGATGCGCATGGCCGACGCGCTGCGCGGCGAGCGCCGAGGCCTGGATCTCGGTCGCCGCTGGCTCGCGGCGGCGCGCGCCCGCCTCGTGGACCCGAGGACAGGGCTGCTCGTGTCGAGCTACACCCACGACGGCAGGATCCTGGACGGCCCGGAGGGATCGTCCCTCTGGCTTGTCGCGCACGCGCTGCTCCTGATCGACCCTGATTTCGCGCGCGATCAGTACGCGCGGGCGCGCCGTGAGCTCGGCGCGGAGCTCCTCGGCTTCGGCTGGGCGCGCGAGTGGCCGCGCTCCTGGTCCGGCCCGGAGGACGTGGACTCGGGCCCGATCGTGCCCCTCGTCGGGGCCAGCGCCGGATCGAGCGGCCTGGCGCTGCTCGGCGCGGCGGCCTTCGGCGACGCGCCGTACCTCGGGGCGCTGCTCACCTCGCTCGACCTGGCCGCGTTCCCGATCCGCGAGGGCGGCCGGCTGCGCTACGCCGCGAGCAACCAGGTCGGCGACGCGGCGCTGCTCTATGCGCTGAGCTTCGGCCCGCTCTGGGAGCGGATCGCCGCCGCGGGAGGCGCCCCGTGAGCCGCCTGCTCGCCCTCGGCGCCGCGCTGCTCGTGGCCGCCTTCGCCGCCTGCCACCTGCTCGGCCTGCGCGAGCACGTCTCCGTGCTGAGCGGCACCGCCCCGCCCGGCAGCGGGGGCGACGCCTCGCTCGGCGTCGCCTACGCGCTCTCGTGGTTCGGCGGCGTGGTCTGCGCGCCGATCCTCGCGATCGCGGCGGGCGTGCTCGCGGCCGTCGATCGGCTCCGATCGCGATAGGCGGGCTGCTGTGCCCGCAGCACAGCGGCAGCAGCCTGCTGCCTGCGAAACAGGCGAGCCGCCGGGCGGGCTTGCGTGGCGCGATGCCGCCCGGAGGCGCGCCGCGCAGGACGACAGGGCGCCGCGCAGGCCGGCGTGTGTCATCTCACCTGCGGAGGTGGGGTGAGAAGAGCATGGAATGAAACGTGCTCTGCCGCGGCTCCCGCGACGCGCGACGACCCAGGCGTCGTGTCTGCGGATGAAAGGGAGCTGATCTTGGACCTCGAACTCACCGGCAAGCGGGCCATCGTCACCGGCGGTAGCCGCGGCATCGGCAAGTCCATCGCGCGGGAGCTGGCGCGCGAGGGCGCGGACGTCGTGATCGCCGCGCGCGGCAAGGACAAGCTGGAGGCGACCGCCGCCGAGCTCTCGGCGGAGACGGGCCGCCGCGTCGTCCCGCTGGTGGTCGACACAGGCAACGAGACCTCGGTCAACGCGCTCGTCGAGCGCGCCGTCGCCGCGCTGGGCGGCGTGGACATCCTGGTCAACAACGCCGCCTTGCCGGGCGGGATCTCGCCCGCCACCCGCCTCGACCAGATCCTCGACGCGCAGGTGATCGAGGACATCAACATCAAGGTCGTGGGCTATCTGCGGACCGCGCGCGCCGTCGCGCCGCACCTCATCGCGAACGGCTGGGGCCGCATCATCAACATCGGCGGGCTGGCCGTGCGCAAGACCGGCCGTCCGGTCGCCACCCTGCGCAACGTCGGCGTGGCGGCGATCACGAAGAACCTCGCGGACGAGCTGGGCCCGAAGGGGATCAACGTCACGGTCGTGCACCCCGGCGCGACGCGCACCGAGCGCACCCGGTCCGAGTCCGAGAAGGATCTCGCCGCCTCGGTGAGCATCGGCCGCATCGTGGACGCCCGCGAGGTCGCGTGGGTCGTCACGTTCCTCGCCTCGCCGAGGAGCGTCGCGATCAACGGCGATGCCGTCGTCGCCGGCGGCGGGAGCGTCGGGCCGATCTATTACTGATCTGCCGCCGCTCGGCCATCTCCTTTCTTCCCAAGGCGCTTCACTCCGCTCGGCGTGCCCGATTGACATCCCGAGCCACCCTGCCCACAACCCTACGGGCCACTCCCGAAGAAATCACGGAACACCATGACCCTCCCGACCACCCGCCTCGGCCGTACCGGCCTCACCGTTTCTCGCCTGTGTCTCGGCACGATGACGTTCGGTTTCCAGACGGACGAGGAGACCTCCCGATCCATCCTCGACAAGGCCGCCGGCGCCGGCGTCAACTTCCTCGACACGGCCGACGTCTATCCGCTGGGCGGCGGCCTGCCTACCGCCGGGCGCACCGAGGAGATCGTCGGCCGCTGGCTCAAGGGCAAGCGCGACCGCTTCATCCTCGCCACCAAGTGCGTCGGCCGCGTCGGCCCGAACGAGTGGGATCAGGGCGCCTCGCGCAAGCACATCCTGGACGCCATCGACGCCTCCCTGCGCCGGCTCGGCACCGACTACGTGGATCTCTATCAGCTCCACTCAGACGACCGCAACACGCCCATCGACGAGACGCTGGAGGCGCTCGACACCGTGGTTCGCTCCGGCAAGGCGCGGTACATCGGCGTATCCAACTACCTGGCGTACCGCCTGGCGCGCGCGCTCGGCCGCTCCGAGGCGCGCGGGCTCGCGCAGCTCGTGTCCGTGCAGCCGCGCTACGCGCTGCTGTTCCGGGAGATCGAGCGCGAGCTGCTCCCGCTCGCGCAGGAGGAGGGGCTCGGCGTCATTCCGTACAACCCGCTCGCCGGCGGGTTCCTCACGGGCAAGCACCGCCGCGGCGAGCCGACGCCGGGCACGCGCTTCACGCTCGGCGCGGCGGCGAGCAACTACCAGCAACGCTACTGGAACGAGCGCGCGTTCGCGACCGTGGAGAAGCTGCAGGGCATCGTCGCCGAAGCAGGCCAATCGCTCACGACCGTCGCCGTCGCGTGGGTGCTCGCGAACCCGGTCATCACCTCGGCCATCATCGGCGCCAGCCGGCCCGACCAGCTGGACGCCACGCTCGCCGCGGCCGAGCTCGCGCTCGATCCGCAGCTCAAGGCCCGGCTCGACGAGGCGACGGCGGAGTTCCGCCGCGGCGACGCGCAGCGCTGAGCCTGCGGCACCCCGCTCGACCCGCTCGTCAACCCCCGAGCGGCGTGTCGAGCGCCTGCCTGCGCGACAGCGTCCGCAGCTTGCTCAGCGCGTTCTCCTCGATCTGCCGGATCCGCTCCCGGCTCACCGAGAACATGCCGCCGATCTCGGCGAGCGTGTGCGTCTGCTCGCCGTCGAGGCCGAACCGGAGCCGGAGCACCTCGCGCTCGCGCGGCGTCAGCGACTCGAGCAGCGAGCGAACCTGCGTGTGGAGGCGGCGGTGGACCAGGAGCTCGTCCGGCGCCGCATCCTCGCTCGCGAAGGAATCGCCCGCGCGCGGGCCGTCGTCGTCGTCCCCGACCGGGGCGTCCAGGTACACGAGCGGCAACGCCATCTCCCGCAACGTCTGGAGCTTCTCCATCGACAGCCCGCTCCGCTCGGCGACCTCCTCCGGCGCCGCCTCGCGCGCGTTCTCCTGCTCCAGCTCCTTGCGCGCTTGCAGCGCCCGACGACGGGTCTCGGCGAAGTGGACCGGCACCTTGATGACCTGGCCCTGATAGATCAGCGCGCGCGCGAGCGACTGCTTGATCCACCACGTGGCGTACGTGCTGAACCGATAACCGCGCCGGTAATCGAACTTCTCCGCCGCGCGCATCAACCCGAGGTTGCCCTCCTGGATGAGGTCGAGCAGCGGCACGCCGCGGTGCCGCAGCTGCCGGGCGGCCGCCGCCACCAGCCGCAGGTTCGCGCGGACGATGTCCGCCCTCGCCGCCGCCGCCGCGTGACGGGCGACGCGCATCGCCGCCAGCGTCCCGTCGATCGCCTCCCGGCCGGGCCCGTCGGCCGCGGCCGCGGCCTCGCACAGCGCGCGCTCGAGGCGCTCCTCCACCGCGGGGCCCAGGCGCACGTCGGTGAGCCCGGCCGACAGGTCGGCCCGGGCGCGCTGCCCGCCCGGCTCGGTCTGGCCGGCCTCCGCCGCGGCTCGCGCGAGCCCGAGCAGCCGCGCGAGCCGCACGGACGCCGCGTCGCGCAGCTCGTCGTCCGCGTCCGCATTCAGCAGCAGATCGCCCACGCCCACCCGACCTTCCTGCAGGTCATCCGCGAGCGCCGCGAGCTCGCGCAGCGCGACGGGCGACGCGACCCAGGCCTCGATCCCCGCGCGATCCGCCGACTCGATCCGCCGGCCGATCTCCACCTCGAGATCCCGGCTCAGCGGCGCGTTGCGCGAGATCTCCTGAAGGTAGATCTCGGTCACGTCCTCGCCCGGCCGCGCGGACGGCGCAGCTTGCCCGCCAGCGGGCGCCTCCCGTCGCGACGGCGCAACCCGGCCGAACCCGGCGTCGAGCTGCACCTTGGCGCGCGCGTCCCGCTCCTCTGGAATTGTCGTTTCGGTCTCGCCCGCCAGGAGCGAGCTCATGGGCTTCTCCTTCATCTCGATCGCTCCACCAGGGTGCCGCGCCGCGGTGGTCCGCCCGGCCGCTCACCGGAGCACGAAGCCCTGGAGGACATCCCCCAGGAGAAACCACCAAACGACGCCGGCCGTGCCGCGGCAGAGCAAAGGGGCTCCGCCGGTCCGTGCACCGTAATCATTCGCCGCGCTCGGGAAAGGGGCCAGCGCAAGGAGGCTCCAGATTGCCTGTCAGAGCAGCCCCGCGCCAGGTCGCTCCTGGTTCGCGCTCGCGTTCGCGTCCGCGTCCGCCTTGGTCTGCCCGGTCGAGAGCCGCCGGACGTCACAGCAGCACGGCGAGGGGGAGCACGGCAGGGCGCCGCGAGGCCTCGCGCCGGAACACCCGCCGCACGCCGCGGCTGAGCGCGTCCTCCAGCGCCGGGCCCAGGGTGCGCGCCGCCGGCGACAGCGCCGCGAGCGCGTCGCGCGCGCTCGCGAGCGCGGCAGCGAACAGCGGGCCGCCCTCCTCGAAGTGCGCCACGCCGCGCCCGAGGAGCTCGGGGCCGCGCAGGACCTCGCCCGTCTTGCGGTCGGCGACCACGAGCACCATCACGAGGCCCTGATCCGAGATCTGCTCGCGCTCGCGCAGCACGATCTGGGAGACGTCGAGCCCGCCGCGCGCGTCGAGCCACACCCGCCCGCTCTTCACCGCGTCCCCGGTGCGCATCTGGCCCTCCTCGATGACCAGCGACTCGCCGTCCTCGATCACGAAGACCCCCGACGCCGGCACGCCCATCCGGAGCGCCGTGCGCGCGTGGGCGAGCAGCATCCGGTACTCGCCGTGGATGGGGACGAAGTGCTCCGGCCGGACCGCGTCGAGGAGCATCTTCTGCTCCTCGGCCTGGGCATGGCCGCTCGCGTGGATCGGATCGAGGCCGCGATCGATCACCACGGCGCCGCGCCTCGCCAGGCGGTTGGCGAGCTGGCTGACGGCGATCTCGTTGCCGGGGATCGCGCGCGACGAGAAGATCACCGTGTCGCCCGGGTCGACCCGCAGCCGGTGGTGGTCGCCCACGGCCATGCGCGCGAGCGCGCTGTTCGGCTCGCCCTGCGCGCCCGAGGCGAGCACGATGAGGCGCTTGGGCGGGAGCGTGGCCGCCGTGGCGTCGTCGACGAGCACGCTGGGGGGGATGGTCAGGATGCCGATCTCCTCGGCGATCCGCGTGTTTGTCGCGAGGCTGCGCCCGGCGAGCACGACCTTGCGGCCGAGCTGGGCGGCGAGGTCGAGGACGCTCTGGACCCGGTGGACGTTGGAGGCGAACAGCGCGACAAGGATGCGCCCCTTCGCCTCGCGAAACGGCCGGACGAACCCCTCGGCTACGGCGGTCTCGCTCACCGACCAGCCGTCGCGCTCGGAGTTGGTGGAGTCCGACAGGAGGGCCACCACGCCGGCGCGGCCGTACTCGGCGAAGCGGCCGAGGTCGAGCCGGTCGCCGCCCACGGGGGTGAGATCGATCTTGTAGTCGCCGGTGTGGATGACGATGCCCTCGCCCGTCTCGATCGCGAAGCCGACCGCGTCGGGGATGGAGTGGGTCACGCGCAGGGGCTCGGCGCGGAACGGGCCCGCCGTGAAGTGCTGCTGCGGCTCGACCTCGCGGAGCGGCACCTCGATGCCGTGCTCGACGAGGCGCTCGCGCACGAGCCGGAGGGTGAAGCGCGTCCCGTACACGGGGACCGGGAACTCGCGCAGCAGCGACGGCAGGCCGCCGATGTGATCCTCGTGGCCGTGCGTCACGAGCACCGCGTCGATCCCGCCCACCTCGCGCACGTAGCTGAGGTCGGGGATCGCGACCTCCACGCCGAGCACCTGGTCGTTGGGGAACATGACGCCGCAGTCGACGAGCACGCGGCGGCTCCCCTCCTCGATCAGCATCGCGTTCATCCCGACCTCGCCGAGGCCGCCGAGAGGAATGATCCGGACTCCCATGGGCGCGCAGCCTAGCATCGTCGATCGCGCGAATACTCCCCCACCGCCATCGCGGCGCGCGCGACCGGCCCTCGCGCCCGCTGCGGCCCGGTCGGCGCCGGCCCTCGCGCCCGCTGCGGGCCGGTCGGCGCCGGCCCACGCCGCGCCGCCGGCGCGGGTGAGCCGCGCCGGGAGAGCCGGCTCGCCCGCCTGGCGCGGGTGTGTGCTCCGGTCTGCGGATTACCTCTCCCGCCCCACCGGAGGGGCTCATCCTCGGCGCCCTGCCCCTCGCACGCATCGTCCCCAGGACGTCCACTCCGCCATCGATGGCTCGAATGACCTCATCGTCGCCCTCACCCGCCTGTCCGCGCGCAAGCCGTCGGCGAAGATCGCCGGTGTGATCCTCGGCGCGACCGATCTCTCCGACGTGCTCACTCGCCTCGATCCGAGGCCAACCGTTCTCTGGCTCACCCACGCTCCGCGAGCCGCGGTATCGCGCCGACCGGACTCGCGATAACCGCGCCGCGGCGAACATCACCCGCTTTGCCGCGGCGAGCTTACACGCTTGCCACAGGCGTTCTGCCCATGCAAGCATCGACAAACCATGCGCAAGACCAGGATCGGAGATCTACCCTTCACACTGGTTGAGCTGATGTGCGAAACCGCCGATACCGTAATCTACCGCGCACGACGCGACGCAGACGGTACCCCGGTGACGATCAAGGTGGTGAAGGGTGAGCACCCCGGTCAGCGGCACGTCGCGCAGCTCCGGCACGAGCTCGAGATCTCGCGCCACCTCAACCTCGATAGCGTCGTTCGCGCCGACCGGCTGGAGAGCATCCCGGGCGGGGCGGCGCTCGTCATGGAGTACTTCGCCGGGGTGCCGCTCGACAAGCTCGCATGTCCGAGTCCATGTCCGCTTCCACCTCCACGCCGCTGATGTAGGCGTCGACAGGAATGACGCGTCATCGCGGCTGGTCGCGTGTGTGAGGCGGGAGGCGGGAGGCGCGGAGGTGAGGAGGCGCGGTTGCTCGTCAACGTGTCAGTCGCGCGCACCGCGCGGATCGCCGGTGTTCCGCCTCGAGTCGCCTGTGCCCCGCCGCCTACCGGCCGCGGCGGGGCACAGGCAGGGCGGGGGGACGGGCTCGTGTGTGGTGGGGAATACGAATGGCGCTCACGGGTCGCGCCTCGGTCGAGGGCTCTCCGACGCGCGTCCCGCCCACATACCCCCCGGACGGCGGCGGGTGCAGGAGGGGATTGGATCCGGCCCGAGGACGCCGTAGGCTGGAGGGCTCGTATCGACCACCGGACCCAACATCTTCGATCGCCGACGCATGAGCCGAGAGCCTGAGGTCATGTCGAGGAAGCGCCGGACGATCGCGTTTCTGATCAACAACGTCGTCGGCGACTACCAGTCGGAGCTGCGCGCCGGGGTCGAGCGCGCCGCCGAGGTGCACGACGTCAACCTCTTGACGGCCTTCGGCGACCCGTCCAGCGGCCTCCGGCCGGATGAGGCGGACCGGAGCACGTTCTATCACCTCATCGGCCAGGACACGGCCGACGGCGTCATCGTCGCCTCGTCGACGCTCTCCCACCACTACGGCGGCGTCGACGTCATGCGGGCGTTCTGCCGGTCGTTCGCGCCGCTGCCGGTGTGCAGCCTCGGGATGGCGATCGATGGCGTGCCGAGCCTCATGGTCGACAACGCGCTCGGCAGCGAGATCTCGGTCGCGCACCTGGCCGATGAGCACGGGCGCCAGCGCATCGCGTACATCGGCGGGCCGGTCAACAGCGAGGAAGCGCAGCTGCGCGCCGGCGGGTACCGGAGGGCGCTCTCGACGCGGGCTCTCCCGTGCGACGAGCGCCTCATGGCGGTCGGCGCGTTCACGATACCGACCGGGCGCGACGCGATGCGCGAGATCCTGGCGCGCCGGGTCGGCTTCGACGCCGTGGTGGCCGCCAACGACAGGATGGCGCTCGGGGCGATCGAGGTGCTCAAGGAGGAGGGGCACCGCATCCCGGAGGACGTCCTCGTGTGCGGCTTCGATGACGTCGGCATCGCGCGCTTCACGAAGCCGTCGCTCACCACCGTGCACCAGCCCATCAAGCGGCTCGGGAGGATCGCCGTGAGCACGGTCCTCCGCATGATCGGCGGCGAGCCCGTCCCGGCGCTGGAGCTCGTCCAGGTCGAGCTCACGCGGCGCGAGTCCTGCGGCTGCTGGGTTCACGCGGGCGACACGACCCCGCCGCCGGCTCCGTCGTCGCGGGGCTATCCGGGCGCGGTCGCCGAGCAGCGGGCGTCGCTGGAGAGCGCGCTCAGGAGGAGCGTGGCGATCCCGATCGGCGCCCTCGACGGCTGGGCGGGCGAGCTGCTCGCCGCGCTGGAGGAGGAGCTCGCGGGCGACACGGGCCGGTTCCTGCGCGCGCTCCAGGAGCTGCTCGACGAGGCGAGGCACGAGGGCGTGCTCCTCGACCAGTTCCAGGCCGTGATCTCGCTCCTGCGCGCGCGGGTCCACCCGTCGCCGGCGGGCGGCGACGCGGCGGCCCTGGAGCAGCTCTGGCACGCCGCGCGGATCCTGATCGGGAGCGAGTCCGTGCACGTCGAGGGAGAGCAGCGGCTGAGCGTGGAGCTCGCCGCGATCGACGTCACGTACGGCGCGCGGGGCTTCGCCGCGTGCTTGAGCCTGCCCGTGCTCAAGGGCCTCCTGGCGTCGGAGCTGCCGAGGATGCAGTTCTCGCAGGTGGCCGTGTCGCTCTACGACGATGCCCAGCGCGCCACGCTGAAGCCGCTGTTCCTGATGGAGGACGGCCGCGAGGTGGAGGCGCCGCCGGTGAGCTTCCCGGCGCGCAACCTCGCGCCCCCGGGGTTCCTGGACGACGCGGAGCGCAGCAGCATGGTCCTCCTTCCGGTCGCGTTCGGCGATGTGGAGAAATTCGGCGTCGCGGTGCTCGACAGCCATGCCAGCGAGATGAGCTACGACGTGCTGCGCCTCCAGCTCGGCTCGGCGGTCAAGGCGGCGGCGCTGCACCGGGACGTCGTGCGGGAGGTGGAGCTGCGCGAGCGCCTGGAGCAGGAGCGGGTGCGCCAGGAGAGCCAGGTCGCGGCGCGCATCCAGACCACGCTGGTGCCCAAGCAGCTCTCGATCGAGGGGCTCGATCTCTGCGCGGTGATGAAGCCGGCGGCGGAGGTCGGCGGCGACTACTACGATGTCATCGCGACGCCCGGGGGCGGGTGGCTCGGGATCGGCGATGTCGCCGGGCACGGCCTCGCGGCGGGCCTCATCATGCTGATGATCCAGAGCATGGTGTCGGCGCTGACGTGCAACGACCCGAGCGCGAGCCCGGCGAAGATCGTCGCTGTGCTCAACAAGGCGGTCTACAAGAACGTCCGCGATCGCCTGGACCGCGACGAGCACGCGACGCTCGTGCTGCTCCGGTACGAGCGCAACGGGCGGGTGACGTTCGCCGGCGCGCACGACGACATGATCGTGTGCTCGGCGCGCACACGGCGCTGCGCGTGCATCCCGAGCTCCGGGGTCTGGATCGGGGCGCTGCCCGAGATCGGCGCGATGACGCGGGATGCCGAGCTCTTCCTGGGGGACGGGGACGTGCTCGTGCTCTACAGCGACGGCGTGACGGAGGCGCGCAACGCCCATCACGAGCAGTTCGGGCTGGAGCGGCTGTGCGCCGTCATCGAGGCTGTCCAGACGGCGCCCGTCGACGCGATCCGCGACCGGATCCTCGAGGAGGTCGCGGGCTGGTGCCCGAGCCCGGACGACGACATCACGATCGTCGTGGCGAGGTACCGCGCGCCCTAGCGCGCCCGAGCAGCGCGACGGGGGGTCGCAGCGGCCGGGATCGAGCATCGCGGCGATCGATCGAGGTGGCGCGGTGCGCCCGGCGCGCGGGTCACCGCGAGCCGGTGGTCTCCTGGATCAATCGACGATGGTGTGGCACCCGAGCTCTCTGCCGCGTTGATGGCAGGACGGGAAGTCCATCGGCGCCGAGCCGCCGAGGCGCATTCGCTGACAGACCCCCGGGGTACGCGTCATGTACACCTGCCCCCATTCTCTCCCGGTCGGGCTGAACCCCGACGACATGGTGCACTGGAGCCCTGCTTGCCGGAGCGAGGTGTCTTCGCTCGCAGGTGCGGCATCGTCTGCCGAGGCGGATGCGGTCAGGGACGCGAACGCCGTCACGAGCGCGAGCGCGAGCCCAGCTTGGATTTTCCGAGGAGTGCCCATACGTAACCTGCCTTTCGATGGAGGGACGGGGTGCGCGATGCAGCGCCCGCCGCATCGTCGCGATCCCTCGCCGTGGTCCCCCGCCGTGGTTCATTGCAACGGGAGTGCCCGGGGCGTGCGTCACCCGGAGGCACGGCGCCCGGGAGTCTCTCTCGGTGGTCGCTCCATTCGCTCAGCTGGCGAAAGCGCGTGATTGCCGGTGAGCGGCAGACGGGGAGATGCGTGGCGATTCGAGCGGACAGGGAACGTGGGTGAGTCCCGGAGGATGGGCCTTGATGTGGCGCCTCCAGCGCGAAGGGCAGGTCGACGGGGGGCTCTGGGCAGTCGAGGTCCTCGTCCGGGGTCGAAGCGCGATCTGCGCTGTCAACGCCGCTCGGCCCTGATTGCCTGGCGCGCCTCATGAAGCCGCGCTTTCCTGATTCAGCGCGAGGTGCGCGAGAAAGCCGCTCAGGCGCGGGCGATCCATCGATAGAGCTCCGCGGTGACTGTGCAGGCCTTGATTCGAGCCCGCTCCTCCGGCGTCAGCGACAGGCACGCGTGCGTCGAGCACAGCGAGCAGAGCCTCCTGCTTGCCTTCGATCTTGCCTTCAGCCTTGCCCTCGGCCCTCCCCCGTTTTTCAAAGAAGAGCCGGAAACGTCGAGACGCTGGGGCTTCAGGGGCTTTGCTCGGATCCATGGCCAGCTCCCTGAGCGAGGCGAGCATGGCCTCGCTCAGCACGGCGCGAATTTGGCGAGGCATCAAGTCTCGAATTCGATCCTCGTCCGATGAGGTCCGCCCATCAGACGAAAGATCCGCGAGAGCCTCTTTCTTGCTACTCCTGACGAAATAGGTCCGGCGCGCGTAAGACTTACGGAAGGCGCCAAGTCGCCACCCATCCGAGGAACGGCGAGCGGCGGCGCTGGCCTGTCGCGAAGCCGACGTTGGTTCGCCGGGCTGGGGACGAGCGCCTCGGTCACGGCGACTTCCCCTGGCGGCCGCCACCCCCTCCGCCGCGTCCGCCACCCCTGCCGCCTCGTAAGTCCCTGAAATCGCGTCCATCCGCGCCTGGCACGTTGTTCGCGAAAGGGGTTCGGCATGCAGGCCACGGCGCTCACGTTCTCTCTGCTCGGGCTCGACGCCCACCCCATCCGCGTGGAGGTCGACTCGGGCCGCGGTCCGTCGTTCTTCCAGATGGTCGGCCTCGCCGAGGCGAGCGTCCGCGAGAGCCGCGTGCGCGTCCGCGCCGCGCTCCAGCAACTCGGCGTCGAGCTCGACGAATACGTGATCACCGTGAACCTCGCCCCGGCAGACCTCAAGAAGAGCGGCGGCGCGTACGACCTCGCCATCGCCATCGCCGCGCTCGCGGCGCTAGGCAAGGTCCCCGCCGAGGGGCTCGACAAGATCGGTTTGCTCGGCGAGCTCTCGTTGAGCGGCGCGGTGCGCCCCGTGCGCGGCGTCCTGCCGGCGCTGCGCGGCGCGGCGGAGCAGGGGATCCTGCGCGCGATCGTGCCCCACGGCAATGCGCGTGAGGCGGCGAGCGTGGCCGGCGTCGACGTGCTCATCGCGGAGCACCTCGGCCACGTCGTCGCGCACCTCCGCGGCAACAAGGCCCTTCCCGGCGCCGGATCCATGGCCACGGTCGCCGCCGAGCCGGGCGGCGCGGCGGTGGACCTCGCCGAGGTCCGCGGCCAGCACGGGGCGCGGCGCGCCCTCGAGATCGCGGCTGCCGGTGGACATAACCTCATCATGATGGGCCCGCCGGGCAGCGGGAAGACCATGCTCGCTCGCCGACTGCCCACCATCATGCCGCCCATGTCCTACGACGAGGCGCTGGACATCACGGCGATCCACTCGGTCGCCGGGCTGCTCTCTCCGGACAGGGGCCTTGTCGCGGCTCGCCCCTTCCGCGCCCCGCACCACACGGTGAGCGCCGCGGGCCTCGTCGGCGGCGGAGATCCGATCCGCCCAGGCGAGGTCTCCCTGGCCCACCATGGTTGCCTGTTCCTCGACGAGCTCCTCGAGTTCCGCCGCGGCGTCCTCGAGGCGCTGCGCGAGCCCCTCGAAGAGGGCACGGTCGCCCTCTGCCGCGCCCGCGCCCGCGTCATCTTCCCTGCGCGTCCGGTCCTCGTCGCCGCCATCAACCCCTGTCCGTGCGGCTTCTACGGCGATCGCGGGAGCCGCTGCGTCTGCTCTCTCGACCGGGTGCGCGCCTATCGCGCGCGGCTGAGCGGGCCGCTGCTCGATCGCATCGATCTGCACATCGCCTTGCCTCCCGTCGATGTCGCTCACCTGTGCGCGCCGCTCCGGGCGTCGGGGGTCGACGGCCGGTCGTCGCTGCACGCGCCCGAGAGCTCCGCGGCGGTGCGGGCGCGCGTGGTCGAGGCCCGGGCCGCGCAGCGCGCGCGCTTCGAGGCGGGGGAGGTCGCGGCGACGCACAACGCCGAGCTCGGCCCGCGCGATCTCGCGCGCGTCGCCATGCCGGACGTCTCCGGTGCGCGCGTGCTCGCGTCGGCGGTCGAGCGGCTCGGCCTCTCGGCGCGGGCGTACACAAAGGTGCTGCGGGTCGCCCGGACGCTCGCCGACATGGACAGGACCTGCGCCGTGCGCGCGGCGCACGTGGCCGAGGCGATCGGCGCGCGGCTGTTCGACCGCGAGGCCGCCTCCGGCCCTCCGCCTGCCACCGCCGCAGCGGGCGCCTGAGCCTGCCGCGCGATCCAAGACCATTGCGCCCGCGGTGACGCAGGCGCGATCGCGGCCGCCCCGACGGCCGCGCTGAATCGGCTGTTCGCGCGCTCGGGGACGCGCACGTTCAACACGCAACACGCAACACGCAACACGCAACGAACGCACGTCGAGAGGAAGAGACCAACATGATGACCGAGATCGCTGAGAAGCTCCGCACCGTGAAGACCGTCGTCGGCAGCATCGAGAAGCAGTTCGGGAAAGGGGCAATCATGGTATTGAACGATGAGAACGAGACCCGCGACATCGGCCTGATCCGGACCGGATCGCTGTCGCTCGACGCGGCGCTCGGGATCGGCGGCTACCCGCGCGGGCGCATCGTGGAGATCTACGGCCCGGAGTCGTCGGGGAAGACCACCCTCACGCTCCACGCGATGCGGGAGGCGCAGCGGATGGGCGGCGTCGCCGCGTTCATCGACGCCGAGCACGCGTTCGACGTCACGTATGCGCGCTCGGTCGGCGTCGACATCGACAGGCTCCTCGTCTCGCAGCCGGACAACGGCGAGCAGGCGCTCGAGATCGTCGAGATGCTCGCGCGCTCGAGCGCCGTCGACGTGATCGTCGTCGACTCGGTGGCTGCGCTGACGCCCAAGGCCGAGATCGAGGGGGACATGGGCGAGTCGCACATGGGCCTCCAGGCGCGGCTGATGAGCCAGGCGCTGCGGAAGCTCACGGGCATATGTCACCGGACGGAAACGACGCTCATCTTCATCAACCAGCTCCGGCAGAAGATCGGCGTCGTCTTCGGCAACCCCGAGGTGACGACCGGCGGCAACGCCCTCAAGTTCTACGCGAGCGTGCGGCTCGACGTGCGCCGGGTGGGTCCGGTGAAGGTGAGCGATGAGGCCATAGGATCGAGGACACGGGTCAAGGTGGTCAAAAATAAGATGGCACCGCCCTTCAGAGAGGCCGAGTTCGACATCCGCTGGGGAGCGGGCATCGACGGCGCGGCGGACCTCATCGACTTCGCCTGCCAGCTCGGGGTCGTGGAGAAGAGCGGCGCGCACCTGTCGTTCGGGGGCGAGCACATCGGGCAGGGGAGGGAGCGCGCCCGCGAGGCGCTGATCGGCAAGCCGGCGCTCGCCACGTCGCTCCGCGCCGCCGTCGACGCGGCGGCGCCGGCGCGGCCCGGCGCCGCCCCGGCGATGGATGCATGAGCCCAAGCGGGCGGAAGACGACAGCAACGACAGCAAACGACAGCAAACGACGGCGACGACAGTAACGACAGCAAACGACAGCAAACGACAGCAAACGACGGCGACGACAGCAAACGGCAGCAACGACGTCAAACGACAACAACGTTACGATCTGGAGCACGTCATGAACGAAGGACTGAACAAGGTGATTCTCATGGGCAATCTCGGCTCGGATCCGGAGCTGCGCTACACCGGCAACGGCACGCCGGTGCTCCAGCTGCGCATGGCGACGAACGAGTCGTTCGTCGACAAGAACAAGGAGTCCAAGGAGCGCACCGAGTGGCACAACATCGTGTTCTGGGGGCCGCGCGCCGAGGCGCTCGCGAAGGTGCTGACCAAGGGCGACGGCGTGCTCATCGAGGGCGGGCTGCGGACATCGAGCTACGACAAGGACGGGATCCGGCGCTACCGCACCGAGGTGATCGCGCGGGATCTCCGCTTCACCGGGCGCCGGTCCATGGCGCAGCCGCCGCCGGGGCTGGAGGACGAGGGCGAGGCGACGCAGCCCGGGGTGGGGGTGCCGACCACCGCGCGGCTCGGGATGAACGGCGCGCGGGGACGGCCGCCGGAGGTGCCCGTGCTGGATGAGCTGCCGTACTGAGGGCGGAGAGACGGGCGGGGGCGGCTGTCGCAGGCCGCCTCGCGTGCCTCCGCTCACGCGGAGCGCGCCGCTGACCGGGAGCTCGCGCCCCGCTCGGGCGGCTGGAGCCGCGCGACTCACCGTCAACCGCCCCTCGCTCCTCTCGCGCCCTGGGACCCACCCCATCGCAGATCCATTGAGCCCCAGCGTACAGCGAGTGGAGTGTTGCTGGATTCCAGCGGGACCTGTTTCCGGGATCGATGTCTCACGAGGTCGTCCCTCACGGACGCCGGCGCGCGGCGTCTGCCGCAAGGTGCCAAAAGATGTCTGAGTCGATGACTCGCGGCGGCGATCATACGGTGGACACTATCCGGCGGTGCCGGCGGAAGAGCTCTTGTGTCCTACATGAGCGCATGAAAATGAATCAGTGAATCGGGAAATGCTCGAAGTGTGTTGACGGAGACCATGTTTGGGAAGTAAACATTGGACGCTAGGCTCGACGCGACCAGGTGCGATTCTCTGGCTACGACCGATCGACATCCTCTACCGAATCTGCTCGGCCTGCGGAACTGCAACGTAGTAACCGTCAACCGAGGTAATTCATGTTCAGCAATGTGGCTCGTTTCCTGATGGCGTCTGCTGCTGTTTCGCTCGTCGCTTTCGGCTCCGCCCCCGCGGATGCGTGCGCGGACATCTCCGACGGCGCGCTCGATATCATCAATGGTGTCCTCGCTCCCCCCACGGGGACGACGATCGGCGTCGGTGCTGGGTTCTTCACGTGGACTCAAAAGCTCGTGTACGGGGTCGGGGACGCGGATATCAACAACCTCTGGGGCTCGAATAGCCCGAGCTCGTTGACCTACTACGGCGAGTTCACCTCCGGGACCAACGGCTATGTCTCGCAGGTCACGAACGTCAGCAATATCGCGGCGGGCGACGTCCTCGTCATCGGCAGAGGCACGACGGGATCGTACAGCGGGCACACCGTGATCATCAGGGATGTGGCGACCGAGCTGCCCACGGCGTTGAACCCGAAGTATTCGAACACGAGGCAGTGGGCGCTGCCGATCGCCGACACCACCAGCTCAGTCCATGGCTGCAACGCCGCGTATCCCGACAGCCGGTGGACGGGCACTTGCGCCGGCGGCACGTTCACCCCGGGGGCGGGGACGGCGTCTATGCGGATCTACAGCGATTCCTCGGGAAATCTGTCGGGGCTCTCGGGAAATCTGCTGAGCACGCCGGGATCCGCGCCGGCAACTCTGACGGGCCAGGGCCACAGCTGGAGCGTCACCTCGGGCGCGACCGTTTACGATCCCACGACGCGACCCTACGTGATCGGTCGGGTGACGCCCTGTCCGCTCTTCCCGTGATCTGAGCCTCTCCTCCACGAGCCGCGTCGCCGCGCGTTCCAGGAGGCTCGCGCCTCCTGGAACGCGCCTCTCGTGCCCACTTCGACGGGAACAGGCGCTCTCCGGAGCGGCTCTCTCTGACGAACGCCGCGAGCGGTCCGAGACCGGTGCTCGTGGCACGACGTGCCCCGTCAGACGCGGCCTATCGCATGCCCTGCTTCTGATCTGCCGCGGGCACGCGGCAGAGCTGGGCGATGCCCTTCCCGCTCAGCTTCTCGCGCGTCAGCTCGAACTGCGGCACATACATGCAGAAGCGTCCGCCCTTCTCGGTCGCGATGCTCGCTCGACGCGCGATCATGCCCTCGAGCTCCGAGCGGGTGACGGCCGTGTCCGTCTTCAGCGTGTCCGTGACCCGGAGCTCGGGCGCATTCGGGCAGCTCATGGAGGCGGAGACGGTGAGGTTGGGCTTCACCCGCTCCTGCTCGCCAGCCGTCGATCCGGCCTGATCACCGCCTTGCGCTCCGCCGGCCTGGGCGCCTGCGCGGGCCTGGCTGCCGTCCTGAGCTGCGCCGGCCTGGTGGCCGCCGCCTTGAGCGCCGCCGGCCGGGGCCTGGCTCCCGCCGGTGTCGCGGCCGCGATCCTGAGCGCCGCCGGCCTGGGCCTGGCTGCCGCCGGCAGATCCTTGCGCGGCGCCGCCGGTCTGGCCCTGCGCACCCGTGCCGCCCCGTCCCTGGCTACCGCCACCGGGCTGGCCACCCGACGGCTGCTGCGCCTTGCCCGCCGCGGCGGGCTCGATCCGGCCGTTCACGGAGGCCGTGTAGGTGCACCCTTCCTCGACCTGGAACGAGATGTGCTCCTGGAGCTTCATCGCCTGCTTCTTCTGGCCTTGCCCCTGTTGCTGCTGCGCGCGCTTCCCGCTGCTCGCGCCAGGCTGATCGCCCCGCTGCTGCTGCGCGCCGCCACCCTGCGCCGCCCCGTGGGCGCCGCCCTGCTGCTGCTGCGCGCCGCCCTGCTGCGCGCCGCCCTGCGGCGCTCCCGGCGTGCCCGATTCGCGCTGCTGCGGCGGGCTGGTGCTGCCCGTCTGAGCGGCCGCGAGCGCCGGCGCGATCGCGAGCGCGCCCATGGCGAGCGCGAGCTGGATGGACCGATTCGATTTCATATTACCCCCGTGGAACCTGCTTCCGATCGTGTTCGTCGCCGTCGCGGGCCGAGCGCCCACTATGCAGCTCGCTCCCAGACCTTCCTCGACAGCGCGTCCTTGATCCACGCGAGGTGCCGCTGCTCATCGGTGTAGTTGCGCTCGACGATGGTCCGCGCCTCGGTCGTGAGCGTCTCGTCCAGCGCCGCCTGGTACTGCCGGTTCGTGAGCTCCTCGTTGCCGCGCATCGCGAGGAGCGCGCTCTGGTCTCCCATGCTCGTGATCGCCGTGAACCCTTCGATGAGCTTGCCCTTGAGGTCGCGGGCCTGCGGCGGGGTGCCGCCGAGCGACGCCACGTGCGCGCTCAGATCCACCACGTGACGCCCGTGATCGTCCCTGAACCTCGCGAGCATCTCCCTGGAATGAGCGTGCTCGCACGCCTCGATGGCCTGGTCGTAAGCGGCGATCGCGTCGCGATCGAGCTGGATGAGACCGTTGAGCACCTCGATAACGTCTCTCGCCATGATCGACACTCCTTTTCGGGGTCGCGCTCCGCGCACGGACCCCCTCGCCGACCACCTTGGGCATTTGCGCGGGGACGCAAGCCGTGCGCAGGCCGCGAGCCGAATCGGGCGCCGCTCTGGCCGCGCTCGGCTCGACGGCCCCGCGGGGCCGCGGGGGGCGGCCGGGAGCGGCGGCCCGGCGGTATGATCGGCCCGGCAGCCTCGACCTGGCACGGACCGTGAACCCTGTCGGGAAACCCTGACAGCTTCCGTGGACCGGCGCGACCAGCGCCGGCGCCGCGGGGAGATGGGATGTGCCTATGAAACGCTCTCTTGGCTCCTCGATCCGCGGCGCGCTCGCGTTGCTCCTCGTCGCCGCCTCCGCGGCGTGCGCCGAGGGGCTCGCGAACGCGCCCAGCATCAACCGCGAATGGACCCCGGACGACCGCGAGCACGACGCCATCGCGAACGGTCCGCGCTCGTGCCCGAGGGAAGGCCAGGATCCGCTCGCGCCCCCCGGCGAGCAACGCGCGATCTGTCCCAAGGTCGCTCCGCCGACGATGCCCAACATCGCCGCGTCGCCCTGACCGCCGGCGGCGCGCCGGAGAAGGCCTCCGGACGCGCCCGCTCGCACGGACGCGCCCGCTCGCGCGGGTGCAGGAGCTCGCCCCGAGCGCGGCAGCCGAGAGGCCCTTCTCATGCAGTGAGCCGGTCGCGCACCGCTGCGCCCGTCACACAAGGCAGAATGTCGCGGCTGAGGCGAACTGCCTCATGCAGCAGGAATGATCGCCTGGGGCTCTCGTCCCGCTCACAGCTCGGGCGCGCCGGCCTCCGCCGTGGAACCGGCCGCCGAGGGGCGGCTCCGCGGCTCGCCGGCGGGGCACTCGCGGAGCCCGGCGGCCGCGGCGGCGGGGGTGGACTGGCCGGTCCGGCGATGCTGCGGCGCGGCCGGGATCGTGACGGGCTGCTCGATGAGCTCCGGCGCGAGCGCGCCGCAGGCGGGGACGAAGCGCGGCTCGCCGGGCTTGCGATCCTCGGCCACCTTCCACGTGCGCGGCACCGCTCTCAGTCCGACGGGGTAGACGGTGAGCCCCTCGCGGTGGACGTGAATCCGCAAGAAGTTCTTGTAGTCCTCGATCTGGAGCGCCGAGAACGCCTCGTTCCCGTGTCGCCGCGCGAGGTTGAGCGAGATCAGGAGATAGACGCCCATCAACGTCGACCCGACCACGGCGCCGGTCACGCCGACGAAGAGCATCACGCCGACGAGGCTCCACATGGACTGGAGATCCCGGACATCGACGCCCAGCAGCGCGGCGCCGGCGTAGGCGAGCCCCAGCGCGGCCGCGAGGTGCGCGAGCGCGTGGAGCGAGCCGGCGAGGTAGCGATACCAGCTCTTGTGCGTGTCGGTGAAGACGATGAACACGAGCAGGACGACGAGGACCCACGCGACGGCGCCCGGACCGGGGCGGGGCAGCGTCAGCGAGGAGAGCATGTAGACGAAGGCAGCGGCGGGCCAGAAGCCGAGGTTGTACCGGGCGAACAGGAGGTTGCGCCAGGTGAGCCGGCGCGACTCCGACTCTGATGGAAACGAGGCCTTCAGGGTGTAGGGGCGCTCGTCCGCGCCCTCGCCGGAGCGGACCACGGCGACCGGATCGCCGTGGGTCGGGTGGAGGAACGCGCCGCCGCCGCCGGCGATGATGTTCTGCCGGCCGTCAGCGGACTCGTGGCGTCGATAGTGGTGCAGATCTCCGGCGATGCGCGCGACGATCTCGACCCCGGGCCGCGTGACCTTGAGCTGCTTCTCGAAGAACGCGAGGTTGTTCTGGAGATCGGTGCTGTAGAGCGCGCCCTTCACCCAGTCGGGCTCGGCGGTGCAGAGGACCACGCGATCGCCGTCGCGCATGTCGTGCCTCGCCAGCTTGCAGAAATACTCGATCTGCGGTTGATCGATGTCGGACTCCAGGTGGATGTCCACGCCGAGCAGCCAGAAGCCGTGGGGGAGCCTCAGCGCGAAGTAGCTGCGCGACTGGAGCGTCTTCCACGCGCCGAGCGTGCGCTTCTGGCCGAAGAGGCGCATGAAGCTCATCAGCCCGTCGTACCAGTCGTGGTTGCCGGGGATGGCGAACAGGTGCGGCGCCTCCGTCACGTCGCCCTTCGGGAGCGCGGCCGCGTAGGGCTCGACGAGGCGCGTCCAGTACGCCTGGCGCGTGGCCGAGGGGTACACCTGGTCCCCGCCCATGATCAGCACCTCTCCGCGCCTGGTCTCGCGGCCGTCGAGCGAGAGCGTCGGCCGGGCGAGCAGGCTCGCGATCGCGTAGGTGGGGTTGAAGCCGTCGCCCATGTCCGCCACGTAATCGATCCAGATCTCGTCGCGCGGGAGGCCGTTTCGGACGGCATAATCGAAGGGCGGCTGCGGTCCGGCGATCGCCTCGATGAGCCTGAAGTCGCCGCGCGCGCCCATCAGGTGGGAGACGGTCATGTCGAGCGCAGAGCGGGCCAGCTGGAAGGGGCTGTACCAGCTCGTCATGGTGCTCGCCTGGAGCCTCTCGAGCTGCTCGTGATCCGGGCGATCGGTCATCTATCCCCTCCCGTCGCTCGACGCTATCACCGCCGGAGCGCGGCGTCGCCTCCGCGCCGCGAGCCGCCACGCTGCGCGGCGGCATCGTCGTCAATCGCGCGACGCGAGCTCACCCGGGTGAGCCGGACGACCCAGGAGGCCGCGGCGGCGGCGCGCGATCAGGCGCCGTCCTTGAGGCAGCTGGCGAGCTCGTTGAGGAGCTTGTCGGCCGCCTCCAGCCCGCTCGTGAAGACCTCGCCGTCCCTGGCGCGACGGGAGAGCCGCATGTCGGGCGAGATCCGGTACGGCGAGCCCTTCAGCTGGACCAGCCTGAGGACCTTGGCGTGGTCGAGCGGGGTGTCCTCGCGCAGGTGCAGCGTGACCCCCTTGGCGCTCGCCTCGCACGCGAGCGCCTTCAGCCGGCGCAGCTCGGTCTTGAGCCGCATGAGATGCACGAACCGGCGCGCCTCGATCGGCGGCGCGCCGAAGCGGTCCTCCACCTCGACCGCGAGATCCTGCACGTCCTCGGCCGAGCCGGCGCCCGCAAACCGCTTGTAGAGGGAAAGGCGTACGCCTACGTCGGAAATGTACTCCTCTGGCAGAAGCGCGTCGGCGTCGAAGGAGAGCTCGGTGTCGACGTCGTGGATGACGGGCTCGCCGCGGAGCTCGTGGACGGCCTCGTCGAGCATCTGGCAGAAGAGCTCGAAGCCGACCTGGGCGACGGTGCCGCTCTGCTCGGCGCCGAGGAGGTCGCCGGAGCCGCGCAGCTCCAGGTCGAGCGAGGCGATGTGGAAGCCGGAGCCGAGCTCGGTGTGGCGCTCGAGGGCCTCGATGCGGGCGCGGGCCTCGTCGGTCATCGCGTTCGGGGGCGGGACGATGAGGTAGCAGTAGGCCCGCTCCTTGGCGCGGCCAACGCGGCCGCGCAGCTGGTAGAGCTGCGAGAGGCCGAACATGTCGGCGCGGTCGATGAGGATGGTGTTGGCGCGGGGGATGTCGAGGCCGCTCTCGATGATGGCGGTGGCGCAGAGGACGTCGTAGCGCCCCTCGACGAAGTCGAGCATGGCCTGCTCGAGGTTGTGCTCGCTCATCTGGCCGTGGGCGACGCAGATGCGGGCGCTCGGGACGAGCTCGGCGAGGCGGGCGGCGCGCTCGTAGAGGCCCTCGACGCGGTTGTAGACGTAGAAGACCTGGCCGCCGCGGCCGAGCTCGCGGAGGAGCGCCTCGCGGATGACGGCCTCGTCGTGGCGGGTCACCACGGTGCGGATGGCGCGGCGGTCGACCGGCGGGGTGGTGATGATCGACATGTCGCGGAGGCCGGAGACCGCCATCTGGAGGGTGCGGGGGATGGGGGTGGCCGAGAGCGTGAGGACGTCGACGTTTGTCTTGAGGGCCTTGATGCGCTCCTTGTGGGTGACGCCGAAGCGCTGCTCCTCGTCGACGACGAGCAGGCCGAGCCGCTTGAAGTGGACGTCCTTGGAGAGGAGGCGGTGCGTGCCGATCACGACGTCGACCCTGCCGTCCCGGAGGCCGCGGGAGACCTCGTCCTGCTCCTGCTTGCCCTGGAAGCGGGACATGGCGCGGACCTCGATGGGGTAGGAGGCCATGCGGGATTTGAAGCTGAGGTAGTGCTGCTGCGCGAGCACCGTGGTTGGGCAGAGGACGGCGACCTGCCTGCCGGCGCAGGCGGCGCGGAAGGCGGCGCGGATGGCAACCTCGGTCTTTCCGAAGCCGACGTCGCCGCAGACGAGGCGGTCCATGGGACGGCCGGACTCGAGGTCGGCCGCAACCTCGGTGATGGCCCGGGCCTGGTCGGGCGTCTCGTCGAAGGGGAAGGTCGCTTCGAAGGCGTGGTAATCGTCGTCCGTGGGCGGAACGGGCTCGGCGGTGGCGGCACGGCGCTCGGCGTACAGGCGCAGGAGCTCGTCGGCCATCTTGCGGACGCTCTTCTCGACCCGCGCCTTCGTCTTGGCGAAGGTCTGCCCACCGAGCCGGTCGACCTTGGGTGCGCCCTCGCCGCCGCTGAATTTCTGGATCTGGTTGAGGCGGTAGACCGGGAGGTAGAGCTTGTCGCCCCCGGCGTACTCCACGGCGATGAGGTCGACCGTGGTTGAGCCGACCTGCTTGTGGACGAGGCCGAGATACCGGCCGATGCCGTGCTCTACGTGGACGACGTAGTCGCCGACACCCAGGTTGCGGAGGTCCTCGAGGAAGGCCTGCGCGGGCTTCGTGGACGAGGCGGCGGCGCGAGCGGCCCGGCGGTGGGCGCGGGCGCCGAAGATTTCCTCCTCCGTGACCAGAGCGAGCCCTTCGGCCGGAGCGATGACGCCACGCGCAAGGGAGCCTGTGACGACGAGGGCGGTGTCGCGCGGAGAAGCCGAGCTGCTGCCATCGAGGAACCCGGGGTCGAACGGACCGAGGTTGGCCTTTACCCGCACGTCTCGGTGGCGGAGCAGGGTGACCAGGCGCTCAACCTGGGTCTGTGCGCGCGCGGCGATGAGCACCCGCAGGCCCGCCTCTTGCCAGGCGACCACGCGGCGGACGAGCGGGTCCAGGGCGCCGTGCTTGCCGCGTGAGGCGCGGGTCGCCTTGATGGCGCGCTCGAGGTCCGACTGGTCCCGCATGGCGAGCGAGGGGGCATCCTCAGGAACCACCTCGAAGCGCTCCAGCGAGTCCTGATTTTCCACAGCGCCCTCAACCCCGGTGCGGTGCAGCGCAACCCCGGTGCGGTCCCCTAGCCACGATGCGACGTGCGCCTCGTCCTCGTAGAAGGCCCCGAGCGGGAAGTGCGGCTCGCGATCCTTGTGGCTCCGGTCGGCGGCGGCGCGGCCGAGCTCGTCGCGCAGGGCGGCGGTGAGGGAGGCCGGGTCCTCGAGGACGACGAGCGCCTCGCTGGGCAGGTACGAGGCAAAGGGCGCGAGATCGACGTAGGCGGGCAGGTAGCCCTCGGCCCCGAAGAAGGCGCGGCCGCTGGCAACGTCGTCGACCAGGGCGCGCGCCTTGATCGAGGGAAAGTCGATGGCGTCGCAGGCGGCGCGGACACGCTGGCGGGCGCGCTCGACGTTGTCCGCCGTGAGGATTGCCTCGCGCGCCGGCGGGAGCCAGACCTCCTTCACGTCGGCGACCGTGCGCTGATCGTCGGGGTTGAAGGTCTTGATCGACGCGATGACGTCTCCGTAAAAGTCGATGCGCACCGGCAGCTCGGCGGAGGGCGCCCAGACGTCGAGGAGGGCGCCGCGGACGGCGAACGTCCCGGGGTCCTCCACGAGGGGGCTGCGCACGTAGCCGGAGGCGCCGAGACGCGCGGAGAGCGCGTCGCGATCCATCTCCTGTTCGGAGATGACGAGCTCGGCGTGCTCGGTGACCTCGTCCTTGGGAACGACCTTGCGGGCGAGCGCGGTGATGGGGCAGACGAGGACCGACCACGGTAGGTCCATGCCGAGGTGGAAGAGCGTGGCGAGGCGGGTCTGGGCGCCGCGGCGGTCGGGGTTGACGTCCGCGTAGGGGCTGGCCTCGTTGGGCACGTAGAGAAGGACGCGGCCGGATGCCATGGCGCCGGCGGCCTCGGCGGCGTCGGCGTCCCGGTCGGCGAGCAGGAACGAGGTGTCCGCCGCCAGGGCGCGGGCACTGTCGACGTCGGGGGTGAAGGCAACGATGGGGCGGCCGACGGCGGCTGCGGCGAGGCGACGGATGACGAGGGCGCCGGCCGAGCCGGCCGAGCCCGTCACGTGGCGTGTACCATGCGCCGCTGCGGCGAGCTCTGCGGCGAGATCGCGGGGCGTCACGACGCGGCGGTCCGCGGGGAGGTCGAACGACGGGAGCGGCTCGTGGTCGGCCGGCGTGGAGGCGAGGGGGCCGCTGGCGGCGGTGTCGTTCGAGGCGAGCTCGTCGAGGTCGCCTGCGAGCTCGCCCATCGTTGCGGTGAGTGGGGAGCTCGTGGAGGAGGGAAGGGAGCGCTCGGGGGGCATCGGCGCAGCGCGGTCTAGCATGGCGAGGGTGAGCTGTGAGCCGTGAGCCGACCGTGCTGGGCGCGTGGGCGTGTGAGTACGGCCGGACCGGAGCCGAGGAGGTCGACCTCGCCCCCGAGCCAGCCCCCCGACCCGAACCGCCCCGCCGAACCGACCGTGGTTGAACCGCCCCGCCGAACCGACCGTGGTTGCGCCCGCCCGTACCGCCCGCCCCGCCCGCCCCGACCGTGGTTGCGCCCGCCCGTACCGCCCGCCCCGCCCGCCCCGACCGTGGTTGCGCCGTTGCCGACCCGTGGTTGCGCCGTTGCCGACCCGATCGCGCCCACCCGACCGTCACCCCAACCCGGCCCGGCCCGGCCCGGCCCACGGCCCACCCGACCGTGGTTGCGACTCGAATTCGAATTCGGTATCCGGATCCGGGATCCGAACCGACCGTGGTTACGCCGAGCCAGCCAGCCTGCCTGCTTACGCCGAGCCCAGTCCCGATCCCGGTGCCCGGACCGAGTAAGGCGAACGGGTAGCTACGCCGACCCGCTATGATCACGCGGCCTGAAACGGACGTTGTGAGCCCATGAGCAAGCCTAGGTGAGCGTGAACGTGTGGTCCTGCGTGCCACCCCTACAGTACGGCAATACGACCTGGACCCTGGTTGTACGACGGGAGAGGCACCACCCGTGGCATCCGCTTACCCCTCGTCGATTTCGAGCCGTGCTCGCTCTGCGCCTATGCTGCAGCGCGCTCGCCCTCATCAACGGAAGCTCCGTGGAACACACGCATCCACCACGTCCCTGTAGGGAAGATTATGCTGCGCGCGCCCGCACGCCATTGCTCGAGTGATTTGCGATACGCGGCGCGGAAGGCGCGCACGGCGGCGATGGCATTGTTTAGCGCGTCGGTTCGCCCGCGACCAACCGCGAATGTCGGATTGAGTTCGCGAAGCGGCTCGATGGTCTTCGCGCGCTTGTAAGGGGAAACCTTGCTTGCACGTGCACGTCCGAGGAAGCCGAGCCCCTGTTGTTCCAGGCTCGCGCGAGCCCGTCGCTCGTATTGATCGAGCTTTGCCGCGACCTCGTGACGAAAACCATCCGTCTCGCTGTTCGCGATCACAGGTGGAATTGTGATCGAAATGGCAGCTTCCTCCGGCCATTCGGTGTTTTTCGAATTGAAATAAATCTCAGGGCGTTGGGCTCGCAGTGCACCGCAGCCGAGTTCTCCGACGAGTACCTTCGCCCCTGGCCATTGGTGTGCATGCTGCACGAGGCCAGCCACCACCGGATTCGCGAGCGTGTAGGCGATCTTCTCAACCAGCGCGTCCCTTGTTGTCAGGTGTACCGCGCTCGTCGCCCCGTGGTCCCATACCGGGCCTTCCCACGCTCGCAGGACCTTGGTCCCGAGCGCGACGAGGCGATGAAATCGCTGAAGAAATCGTGGGAGCTCGCCACGCGTGTCTGTGACGACAAGATGAAGATGCGTGGACATCACGCAGAGCGCATGCACGAGGATCCCATAGCGCTGGGCCGAGAGCGCCAGGGTATAGATCACGAGTTGTGTGATGGCGGAATCGGGGCGGAGGAGGAAGTGTCTCCGCAGGACACGGCGGGTGAGGAGGTAGGTAGCGCCGGGGACGATAGCGCGGGGCTGGCTCATGTTCATCGGCGATATCAAGAGCCGTGCCATGCGAGAATGCGGTTGTTCCGGGCGACTGCCGCGCTTGGGCGGGTGGCGGCCGCCACCCTTTCCGCCAGCTATCGCTGCTGTCGCGCAACATGGATCGGGTCCGGCACGGCACACGCGGCACACGGCACACGCACGGCACACGCAACGTGGGTCGGTTCCGGCAGGTCCGGCAACGTGGGTCGGTTCCGGCGCAACGTGGGTCGGGGATCCGGGGATCCGGGGTCGACCGCGCTGCGCCCCCGGCCTGCCTTTCTCTACAAGCGGACCCCGCCTCCCAGCGACGCCCCCCACACGGTTGCCCCTCGCTGGCCAGCCAGCCCGGAGGGGGCATCCAGGTTGACGGCAACCTGGGAGCGCACGAACATCGCGTCGAATTCTGCGTTCGCGTACAAGATCGCCGCCCACTGCGAGAAGTCCCGTCCGGCGAGCGGTGCCGTTTGGGCGAACATCTGCACCCGCAGCCCGGGCGTCAGCGGACCCATCCTGAAGCCCGCGTACGCGGCGGCCATGATCGCCAGCCGCGACGGATTGGAGTTCACGGAAATGAGCACGGCCGGATCCAGCTCGGCGCCAACGACCACCGGCGTAGACAGCTCCATCCGGCTGCGGAGCAGCAAGGCGATCGGGATCGCATTCGGCGCCCACAGCCAGTAATCCGCGAACCCGCGCGCTGCCGTCGCGACCGCGTAGTTATACTCGGTTTCCGTGTTCTCCGGGATCGTGCCAGGGAAAGTCGTCAACGGCGGTGCAACCCCGATCCCGGCGCGGAACGAGCGCTGGCGTTCCTCGACCAGCGCCGCCTGCACGGTAATGAACGGGTTCCCGAAGCGAAACGACGAGCGCCTCGTCTCGCCCTCCACCTGAAACGTGGTCCAGGCCGAGGTCACGTCCGTGGTTGCGCTCAGCCAGCCGTTCAGACGAACGCCCGCCGACACCTGCGGCGCGACATGGATCGTCGCCAGCTCCCTATCCTGCGGCGAGGCCGTAAATATGCCGTACAGCGCAACATGGCCGCGGTCCTCGAGCCGCTCCGGCATCTCGCCCGTCCCCTGCGCCCAGCTCGGCGCTGCCGCGAGGGCGCCTACTCCTACTACTCCTGCTGTGGCAACCACGGTCAACGCGAGCGTGCGCCCGCTCACCTCGTCCTCCTGAACTTCTGCACGCCGCGACCCCGCAGGCTGGTCACGTAGACGCTCCCGTCCTGCCCGACCGCGATCCCGTGTCCCCAGTCGATCTCCCCGGGGCCGTCCCCCGAGGTTCCCCATCGGTCCACGATCTCTCCATCGAGGTTGATCCGCACCACATGCCCCCGCGGCCGCTCCGGATCCTGGTCCCCCCCGTCGACCACATAGATGTGCCGATCGGGCCCGAAGGTGATCGCCCACGGTCGCCCCAGCGCGGCGCTCTTCCACTGCGCAAGGTAGTCGCCGTCTGCGCTGAAGACCTGCACGCGCGCGTTTTCCCGGTCCGCCACGTAGACCCGCCCCTCGTCGTCGGTGACGATGCCGTGGGGCGTGTCGAGCTGCCCACGCCCGAACCCCTTCTCGCCCCACTCCATCAAGAACTCGCCGTCCTCGGAGAAGCGCGCGATGCGAGCATGGTTGTAGCCGTCCGCCACGTAGATGTCGCCGTCCAGGCCGAAGGCGACGTTCGTCGGCCGGTCGAGCTGCTCCGGGCTCGCCGCGCACCCGAGCCCCGCAAGCGACGCGAGGATCCACGCGCCTCGTCCCCTCATGGCGCCTCGCCGAGGGTCATCACCGTCTTCCCCTCCGCCGTCAGCTTGAACACCCGGTTCTGCTCGGAGTCCGTCACCCACACGAAGTCGTTCCGATCGACCTCGATACCGTGCGGATAGACGAACAGCCCCTCTCCCCACGCATCGAGCAGCTCCCCCGTCCCGGCATCGAACACCAGGACGGTCGCCTCGCTGATCGGCGCGTCGTTTCCCGACGTGCGCCCCGCCGCATGGCTCACCAGCACGCGCCCGCGCGCGTCCACCGCCACGTCGAGCACTGGCCCGAACACCATCCCCTCCGGGACGCGCGGCCACCCGTCCACCACCTCATACGGCCCCGCAGGCGCGTCGTCCGCCATCGGGGGCCGCGACGTGCACGCTCCCGAGAGCGCGCCCACCGCGAGCGCCAACCCCACCGCCAGGCCGCGGCAGCCGCGCTGGGCCCCGGAAGCGGCCGTCTCGTCGTAAAGGAATCCCATCCCCTCCAGGGATAACAGTGTTATGCTGAGCGCGTCAACAGGCGAAGCGCGGACGTGGCAGGATCGTGGGTATGGGTGTGACGGAGGCAGATGAGCCGGTGGAGCGCGTGTTCCAGGCGCTCTACGACGGCCGGCTGGCGCGCGACGATCTGACTGCCCGCAAGATCGCCGCGTTCCTGGGCCAGACGACGATGGTGCTGTATCACCACTTCGGCTCGCTCGACGGGTTCCTCATCCGCATCGACGGGGCCGGGTGGCGGCGGCTCGCGGAGCTCCTCGAGGCGCGGGCGCGCGCCGGCGCCGACGCGCGGTCGCTCGCCGTCGGTTATGTCGAGTTCGCGCTGCGCCACCCGGATCTCTACTGGCTGATGGCCGAGCGCCGCTTCGACCGCGCCCGCCTGCGCGAGCAGGGGCGCCTGCGGCTCACGCGCCCGCTGTGGAGCGGCTTCGTCGAGCTCTTGCGCCGCTACGGCAGCGCGCGCCCTGCGGAGGACACCCACGTGCTCTTCGCGGGCCTCCACGGCATCGCGATGCTCGCGCTGAGCGGGCGCGCCAACCTCGGTGAGGGCTCCGTCAACCCCGGCGCGGGCCCCGCCAACCTCGGTCAGGCTCCCGCCAACCTCGGTCAGGCTCCCGCCAACCTCGGTCAGGACCTCGCCCCGGACGAGGAGGTGGCCTTCGTTGCGGCGCGCCGCCTCGCGGATCTCGTGCTCCCCGCCCGTCCCCCCGACCCGCCCGCCGCGCAGGCGATCGACGGCTGCGGCCCGCGGCGCAGCGCCTGAGCCGGCCCCCTCAGGCAACCGCCGGCGCCCGAGGACCCGACCGGCCATCCGCGCGCGACGCACGGGGCGCCCCGCTCTCCACGGCCGGGAAGAACGGGAAAGGACGTCGAGGCGAGCCTTCGCGCCGGGCGCATCTGCCGCGCCGACGCGCGGCCTGCGTCGATGTCGCCCGAAAACGACCGCAGCGCATCGGGCCGCGCCGCTGGACGGACCGTGCGATGTCGGGGAAATCGGCACGTCCTGCGAGCTCGCGGCATCTATCTCGGTTCGGAGGTGCTTATGCGCGCGCGACGCAGGGTCGCTTGGTTGCTCGGTGGGGGGCTGCTCACCGCCGGCGTGGGTTGCGGCAGCGACGAACTGGAGGCGTCCGGCGCAGCTCGGCTCGCGATCGCCGCGAGCGCGGACCGCGCCGTGCATTCCCCCGACGCGCTCGGAGCCCAGAACCAGGCGACGATCGCCGCGAACGCGGACGCGAGCATCCTCGTCGCGACCTACACCGATCCGCGCGGCGCGCTCGCGAGCCCGCTCAGCCTGTCCGGGGTTGCGCGATCCGCCGACGGGGGCAGGACCTTCGCCGAGGTGGTCGGCCCGAACGGCGAGCGCGCGCTGCCCTCGGTCCCCGGCGGCCAGGTGCTCGGCGCGCCCCGCGTCGTCCACGATCCGGGCCGCGACGTGTTCATCAGCGTCTCCACCTACGCTCGCCCGGCCGATGGCCTCCAGGGCCTCTGCATCCATGGCTCGAACCCCGGCAGCGCGGCCGGGACCTCGTGGTCCGCGCCGGTGGAGGTCACTCCCACGTTCGTCGCTGGGGAGAGCGCCGAGCAGGCCTCCATCGACGTCAACGGGGCGACCGGGCGCCTGTCCGTCACCTGGGTCCAGCGCGGCGGCGCGCCGCCGAGGATCCTCTACAGCCACTCCGACGACCTCGGCCTGACCTGGTCGCCCGCGGCCGTGCTCGCGCAGGCGCCGGCCGGCGGCGATCTCGACGGGCCGGGCGCGCGCATCCTCGCCGGGACGACCGACCGGGATTCGGTCGTCTATGCCGTCTTCCGCTCCATGGAGCCCGGGACCTCGCTGCGCAACCTCGGATGCCGCCGCTCGACCGACGGAGGCGCCACCTGGGAACCGCTCGTCCTCCTCGACGCGACAAGCTACCCCCCTGAAGACCAGGTCCTCGGCGTCGACCACGCAAGGAGCTCCCCGTCGATCGACATCGACCAGGTCACGCGGCAGGTCTACGTCGTCTATCAGCGGAGCGGCGACCGGGGGACGGGCGACATCGCCCTGCGCTCCTTCACGGAACGGTGCGCCGTCGGCAGCGCCGTCCTCCTCAACAGCGATCCGGGGCGCGATCGAGCCCAGTTCTTCCCCTGGGTCGCCGTCGACCGATCGACCGGCACCGCGCACGTCGTCTATTACGACCAGGATGTCGCCGGCTCGGGCGACCTCACCGAGATCATGCACACCGCGTCGAGCGATCAAGGCGCCTCCTGGAGCCCGCCGGCGCCGATCTCGGACCGCCCGTTTCACGCGGGCCACGGCAACGACGCCTCGCGGCAGAACCTCGGCGAGCGCATCGGCGGCGTGGCGCTCGGCGGCGAGCTCTACAGCGTCTTCAGCATGACGGCCGCCCCACCGCGGTTCGATGAGGGACAGCCGACGTCGACCTCCATGATCGCGCCGAACGTTTACCTCGATGTCCTGGACGAGTTCGCGCGCGTCGCGCCGCTGCGCGCCGCCGGCACCCGGGTCGCGGATACGGCGTGCGGCGCCCTCGCGAACGAGCGCATCGATCCGGGAGAGCTCATCGAGGTCGGCGTTTACCTGGAGAACTACGTCGCCAACCCGGTCTCCGGCAGGACGACCCTCTCCGAGATCACGGCCACGCTCGCCACGGAGACGCCCTCCGTGACCGTCGTGAGGGCGAGCGCGACCTACCCCGATCTCGAGCCGCTCCGCGTCGCCGCCAGCGACGCGCCGTTCCTCCTCACCACGGCCCGGGACTTCACCCCGGGATCGCCTATCGAGCTGACGCTCACGGTGCGCTCCGCTCAGGGCTCGATCGCGCTGCCCATCGAGCTCGAGACGGGCGTGCCGGGCGCCGCGGACGTCCTGCTCCGCGAGGACTTCGACGCCGCGAGCGCGCCCGCGCTGCCCTCCGGCTGGCAGTCGGTGCGCGACGGCGGACCGGCCTCCGCCGCGCCGTGGGTCGTCGCGCGGACGCTGACGCCCGACAACAACGCGGCATTTCACGACGAGGAGCCGGCGACGTCGCACGTCGCGCTGGTGTCTCCCGCCGTGACGATCCCGGAGAGCCCCGGGGAATCCCATGTCACGCTCGACTTCGATCTCATCTACGAGCTGGAGGACGATCCGCACAGGCTCGTCCAGGCGTTCGACGGCCTGACCTTGCGCCTGGAGGATCTCACGCCCGGCGCCGCGCCGCGGGCGGTCCTCGCCGAGGCGTTCGCCGAGCGGATCATGACCGGCGCGAGCCACCACTTCCCCAAGCACCTGCCCGCCCGGGACGACCCGGGCTACTTCGGGGATCACTCGGTCTGGTCCGGCAGCTCCGGCGGGAGCAAGCGCGTGTCGATCCGCTTCCCTGGCGCGGGGCTGCGCGGGCGGACCGTCCAGCTCCGCTTCGACTACACGCAGGACGACAGCCTGGTCTGCACGGACATCGGGCGTCCCGGGCCGTGCGGCGTCGCGATCGACAACGTCGTGCTCGCGGCGGTGCCGGTCGCGTCCGGGACCTGCGGGGCGGATCTCGCCATCACGCTGGCGGATGCGCCGGATCCGGTGTCGCCCGGCGCGCAGTTCGTCACGACGATCGGCGTCTCCAACGAGGGGCCGGGCGACGCGAGCGACCTCGTCGTGACGCACGTCCTGCCGTCCGGGGCGAGCTTCGCCAGCGCCTCCGGGACCGGCTGGACGTGCAACCCGACCACCGAGCGGCTCGTGTGCCGGCGCGCGTCGCTCGCCGCGGGGGAGAGCTCGTCGATCGCGGTCACCCTGGTCGCGCCCGCGCTCACCCCGCCCGCGGTCGCCCTCGAGATCGACGGCAAGGCGGAGGTCGCCGCGAGCGAGCACGATCCGGCGCCGGAGAACAACGAGGGCGAGACGCACACGACCGTCTCCGTGCCGACGCGCCTGATCGGCTTCCTGACCGTGCTCAGCGAGCGCACCGCCGGCGGGGAGGTCGTCTACACGTTGCTCATCAACAACACGGGCGGCCGCGCACAGCGCAACAATGCAGGGTTCGAGTTCGTGGACGTGCTCCCGCCGGAGCTCCTGCTGCAGGGTGCGGTCGCGGACGAGGGCGCGGTCACGTCCGACCCCGTGACCAACACGATCGGCTGGGACGGAGAAGTCGTGCCCGGGGAGTGGGTGATCCTCACGATGCAAGCGACGATCCGGCCGCTCACCGAGGGGCTCGTCATCACGAACCAGGGCACGCTCTCCTTCGACGCCGACTCGGACGGGGTCAACGAGTCGAGCGTGCTGACCGACGAGCCCCTGTTCGCCGGCGCGGCCGATCCGACCGTCTTCACGGTGAGGCCCGCGATCTGCGGGGACGGCGTGCTCGGGCGGGGTGAATCGTGCGACGACGGCAACCTCCTTGACGGCGACTGCTGCTCGGCGCTGTGCGCCGCCGAGCCGACGACGGTGCTCTGCCGCATCGCGAGCTCGCCCTGCGATCCCGGGGAGTACTGCGACGGCGCCGGGCGCTGCTCCGCGGACGTGATCCTGCCGGACGGGGTCATCTGCGACGACTTCGATCTCTGCAATGGCATCGAGCTTTGCTTCGAAGGGAACTGCGTGAGCGACATCCCCCTCGACTGCGATGATGGGGATCTGACGACCACGGACGAGTGCCACCCGCTCTTCGGCTGCCGCAATCTACCGATCACGTCGCCGGACACCCCCATTGAAGGGACCGGGGGCAGCGGCGCAGGCGAGGGCGGCAACGCAGGAGTGGGCGGCGGCGCGAGCGGCGGTGGCGGCGGCAGCGCGAGCGGCGGCGGCGCGAGCGACGGTGGTGGCGGCGGCGCGAGCGGCGGCGGCGCGAGCGGCGGTGGTGGCGGCGCGAGCGGCGGTGGTGGCGGCGGCGCGAGCGGCGGTGGCGGCGGCGCGAGCGGCGGTGGTGGCGGCGGCGCGAGCGGCGGTGGCGGCGGCGCGAGCGGCGGTGGTGGCGGCGCGAGCGGCGGCGGCGGCGGCGCGAGCGGCGGCGGCGGCGGCGCGAGCGGCGGCGGCGGCGGCGCGAGCGGCGGCAGCGCAGGACCTGGCGGCAGCGGCGCGAGCGGCGGCACGGGAGGCGGCGGCGGCATGGCCGCAGCCGGGGGAGAGGGCGCCGGCGATGGTGGCGGCGCCGAGGCCAGCGGAGCGGGCGGCGACGGCGGAGGCCGGGATGCGGCGGGCGGGGCAGGGGGAGGAGACCACGCCGAGGGAGGAGCGCCGCCGGGGGCGTGCAGGTGCTGCTTCAGCTTCAACTGCACGGTTGCCGCCGTGGGCGGCGAGGCGGGGCACGCGTCGGGCACCTCCCGCGCGCTCGCGCTCTTCGGCCTCCTCCTTTCGCTCGGCAACGCGCGCCGCGCCCGCCGCCGTCGCTGCTGAAGGCGGCGCCCCCCGCGCCCCCGCGCCGCGCGCGCCCCCGCGATCACTGGTAGAGGAAGACCCCCTTCAGGTCCTCGGTCTGCGAGATGGGCGTGCCGTCCTTCTTCGAGGTGGCCCTGAACTGATAGATCATCCCCGGGTCCAGCGCTGGACCGTCGTACGCGACAGAGACGTTCTTGCTCCCCGACACCCTGGGCACCTCGAGGTTCTCCCAGATCTTCGCCCCGAGCGCGTCGAACAGCGTCACCTCGTAGAGATCTTCGCTGGAGTCGTCCTCGAAGACGAACGTCGGTGCCCCGCTCACCTCGTCGAGCGAGCTCGCGCCGGGCGAGACGACGGCGAGCGCGCCGGTCACCTTGAACGACTCCTGGACAGGGTGGTCCTCGCCGGAGACCGTGATGCGCACGATCTCGGTCCCGCCGATCGACGTGTCAGGATCCCGCACGAGCGCGTCGTTCTCGAACGCGGCGAGGATCACGTAGTCGCCGTCAGGCACCCCGGCGATCGAGAACTCGCCGGTCACGTTGCCCTGCCGGAGCCCGCGCGGGGTCTCGCCGCGGGCGGTCCTCTCATCGAACGTATCGGCCACGACCAGGATGACCGAGGTCACGCTCCCGCCGGACGCATTCACGATCTCGACCTTGCCGCTCACGATCGCCGTGGCGTCTCCCGTGGCGTGCAGATCGACGCCGGTCGTCTCCTTGCCCGCGCTGACGGTCGCGCTCGCCGTGTCGAGCGCGAGGCCGGCGCCATAGCCTTTCACCGTGACCTCGCCCGCGGCCACGTTGAAGATCGTGTAGCTGCCGTCGAGATCGGCCGCGCCGGTGGCGCCGCCCGCGACGAGCAGCGTCCCGCCGGGCTGGTCGGCGAGGACGACCCCGGAGATGGAGCCGAGCCCCTCGCTGTCCGGCAGCGGCAACAGCGCGATCTCGGTGGCCGCCGACGCGACGGCGAGCGGCTTGCCCGACGCGGTCGAGAGGTCGATGGGCAACGCGACCCGCGGCGCCTTCGGGAAGGTCTCGTGAGCGAGCGCGTCGGCGCGCAGCGTGACATCGGTCTTGACCGGAGCCCCGCTCGCGTCGCGCCGCGCCGGCACGGCGAGCTCGTAGCTGCCGTCGGCCCCCGTGATCGCCACCCGGGAGATCACGGCGTCGTTCGGGTCCCGCGCGAGCACGCGCGCGCCCGCGATGCCCTTGTCGTCGAGCGAGTTGTAGACGCGGCCCTTCAGCGTCACCGGCTCGAAGCAGGCGGGCTCGGCGCCCTCCACCTCCTCGCACACCTGCGGCGCGGTGCACCCCGTCTGCTCGGCCACCGAGCAGCTCTTCGGCTGATCCTCGTCGTCGCCGCCACACCCCATCGCCGTCACGGCGCAGAGCATCCCAACAGCCATCGAGCGCATCCCCATTGACTCGTCTCCTTTCAAACCCTGTGTCGTCACCGCAGGCACAACTTCTCAGCTCGCGGGCGTTCAGCGCTGCGTCCTCGCTCACGAAACCAGGGATGATCGTGGGCGATGCGATCGCTAGTTCACGATGGGCTGGCAGCAGCCGGTGATGCAGTAGTGGTACGCGTCACAAGGCTCCTGGCCGGCGAGCCCGCACGGCTGCACATCCGGCGCGCACTGGCCTCCGCTGTCGCCGCCGGTCCCGCTGCCGCCGGTCCCGGCCGCGCCGCCGCCGGTCCCGCTGCCGCCGGTCCCGGCCGCGCCGCCGGCGCCGGTGCCGGCCTCGAAGCAGTCGGCGGGCAGCGTGTCCTTGCCGAGGCACAGCTCGCAGCGGCCGCAGTCGTTGAGGCAGGCGTCCACGGGCATGCACGGCTCGCAGCGGCTCGGGTCGGAGATGCCGTCGCGCGAGCACGAGCCTTCGCCGGTGCCGTCGGCGTCGGAGCCGAGCCAGACATACTCCCCGCTGCCTGCCGGCAGCTCGCAGCAACCGAAGCAGTCGCAGCCGTTCGGCGTGAGCGGACCGCAGACGTCGTGGCAGAGATCGGACTGCGCCATCTTGAGCTGGCTGCAGCTCCTGCCCTGGGCGCCCGGCGTCGAGGCCGCAGAATCATAGGCGCACATCGCCCCGTTGCTCGACTCCGGGTGATATCCGGGCGCGACCTCGTTCGGATCGCACTGATGGTTCCAGTGGCAATCGTCGTTGCCGGCCCCGGAGTCCTGGTCGAAATAGCAATCGACGGTGCACGCCGGCCCTGCCTGGCCGGGGATCCCGCCGTAGTAGCTGTCCTCGGTGTTGTCGCACGGGCCGAGGCAGTCCGGATCCTGCGCGTCGAGGAGCCCGTCCTCATCGTTGTCGATGAGATCCCCGCACTGGTACACCTTGCCCTGGCACTTCACGATGCTCGTCGGGAGCGCGACGCCTCCGCCGCCCGCGGCGCCCGTGCCGGCCCCGGCCCCGCCGCCGCCGCTCGCGCTGCCGCCGCTGCTCGCGCTGCCGCCGCCGCTCGCGCTGCCGCCGCCGCTCGCGGCGCCTCCGCCGCTGTCCCCTGCGCCTGCGCCCCCGGACGGGGCGGCGCCATCCACGGCGCTGTCGCTGCAGCCGGCGCCCAAGGAAACTCCGAACAGCGTGGTCATCAGCAATGAAAGAGAGAGCGGGAGAGCAAGGCGCATGGTGTCTCCAAAGGTGGCTCAAGCCGCCCCCGCTCGCAGCACGGGCTGCGCAGCGGGCGTACCGGCGCGTTCAGTCGGAGCAGTTACACCGACGCGACGTCACAGCTCAGGAAAATGCGCGGACCGAGATAATAGCGAAGCCCGCCCGGAACCGGCGTGGGGTGATGGGTGATAACCCACCCCGTGCTTGCAGCCATTCCCAGGTAGCCACCGAGCGGGCGCTCGCGTCGCTCCCCTCTTCCTTGTCGTGCAATAGGGAGGAATTTGAATCACAGAGGCACAGAGGACACAGAGTTTCCTTGTTCTCTCCTCTGTGTCCTCTGTGCCTCTATGGCTTCTTCTCTCAGAAAACCAGGAACGAGCGTGGATGATACGGTGTTAGCGTAACTCCTACCTTCTCGCCCTCGTGTCCATGGGACGGAGCTGCCGTGCCGCGCGCCGACAGCCCTTCAGGGCTCCTGGCGCAGCTGCGCGGCCGTGCCGCGCGCGACGGCGCTCACGCCGCCCGACCGCGACGCCGGCGGGAGCCGAGGCCCAGCGCGCCGGCGAGGAGCGTCACGAGGCCGACGAGCGCACCGCCGCTGCCGTCGCCTCGCTGCATCGCGCAGACGAAGCCGGACGAGACCTCCGGCGCAGTGGTCCCGCCGCCGCCCGTCCCGCCGCCGCCCACGCCGCCGCTTCCGTCGCAGACGTCGCCGAGCCCATCGGCGTCGCCGTCCGCTTGATCCGCGTTGGCCGTGAGCGGGCAGTTGTCGTCGCCGTCCGGGACGCCGTCATCGTCGTCGTCCGCGTCATCGACGTCGCAGGCGTCGCCCAGATCGTCGTCATCGCCGTCGGCCTGATCGGCGTTCGGGACGGCGCCGCAGTTGTCCGCCGCGTCGGGCACGCCGTCGTTGTCGTCGTCCTCGTCGCAGGCGTCGCCCTGCCCGTCCCCGTCGCTGTCGGCCTGATCGGGGTTGTGCTCCTCGTCGCAGTTGTCCGCCGCGTCGGTCAGGCCGTCGCCGTCGCCGTCCGCGCAGGCGTTGCCCACGCCGTCATCGTCGGCGTCCGTCTGATCGGGGTTCGGGACCTCCGGGCAGTTGTCGACGTCGTTCGGGATGCCGTCGCCGTCGATGTCGGCTTCGGCGTCGAAATCGCAGGCGTCGCCGCGGCCGTCGGCGTCGCCGTCGGACTGATCCTGGTTCGAGACGTGCGGGCAGTTGTCGCGCTCGTCCGCGATGCCGTCGTTGTCGTCGTCTTCCTCGCAGGCGTCGCCGATGCCGTCGCCGTCCGTGTCTTCCTGGAAGATGTTGGAGTCGACGGGGCAGTTGTCCTCCTCGTCGTCTTGGCCGTCGTCGTCGCTGTCCGGATCGCAGGCGTCCCCGAGGCTGTCGCCGTCCGTGTTCTCCTGGTCCGGGTTCCGATCCGCAGGGCAGTTGTCCTCGGCGTTGACGAGCCCGTCGCCGTCGGCGTCGACGTCGGGCTCGCAGAAGTCGCCGATGCCGTCGCCGTCGCCGTCCTCCTGGTGCGGATTGCGCGTCGCGGGGCAGTTGTCGCAGACGTCGCCGACCTTGTCGTCGTCCCTGTCCTCCTGGCGCGGGTTCGCCACGAAGGGGCAGTTGTCGACGTCGTTCGCGATGCCGTCGCCGTCGTCGTCCCCGGACTCACAGACATCTCCGATGTCGTTACCATCGGTGTCCGCCTGGTCGGCGTTCGCCGCGAAAGGGCAGTTGTCGTCAGCGTCGATGACACCGTCGTTGTCGTCATCGTCGTCGCAGCTGTCGCCGGTGCCGTCCCCCTCCGCATCGCCCTGGTCCGGGTTCACCGTGACAGGACAGTTGTCGCAGGCATCGCCGAATTCGTCTCCGTCGGTGTTCTGCTGGTCCGGATTGAATACAGACGGGCAGTTGTCGTTCGGATCGGCGATCCCGTCAGAATCTGCATCCACCCCCGCCCACCCCGCGACCGGCAAGATCAGCCCGATCACGCCCGCCGTGAGCCCCATCGCCAGCCGCCGCCCGCGCGACCGCACGCCCCTTGTCCCCGCACGTTTCATCGCGCCTCCATCCTTCCTGGCGACAGCCGCTTCACGGCGACAGCTTGGCCACGAACACGTCCGTCCCCGCGCCGCCCTCGAGCTGCTTCTCCCCGAACATCACCTCGCCGGTGAACGCCCCCGTGACGAACACCTGCCTCTCCCGGTCGATGGCCACCCCCGTCGCCCGGTCCGCGCCCGCCCCGCCGAAACGGTGGCTCCACCGGTAGCCGCCCTCCGGATCGAGCTTGGCCACGAACACGTCGTCGTCTCCCGCGCTCGTCACGGGCCCCTCCGCGAGCGACGCCTCCCCGCGGAACCCGCCCGCCACGAGCACGTCCCCCGTCCCGTCGACGAGCAGCTGGCCCAGCGTCGCGCCCTCCTCGCCGATGACCCGGCTGTAGAGGTGCTCGCCCCTGGCATCGAGCTTGGCCACGAACACCGCCGCGCGCGCTCCGGCCACCCGCGGGCCCCCGCCGAGGTCGATCGCCCCGGCGAACTCCCCGCCCACGATCACGTTGCCCGCGCCGTCCACCGCCACCGCCCTGGCCCGCTGCAGCGCCGCGTCGCCGAAGCGTCTGCTCCAGCGGTGCTTGCCGAGCGCGTCGAAGCTCGCCACGAACACGTCGAGATCCCCCGCGCTTTTCAGCGGATCGCCGCCGAGGTCGAGCGTCCCGGCGAAGTCCCCGACCACGATCGCGTTGCCGAGATCGTCCATCGCGACCGCGCGCGCCTGCTGATCGAAGCCGTCGCCGAACCGCTCGCTCCAGAGCGGCGTCCCGTCGGCCTCGAGGCTCGCCACGAACACGTCGCTGCCGCCGGCGCTCTGGAGCCGGTCCTTGCCGAGGCTCAGCGCGCCGGAGAAGCGGCCGGCCACGACGATGCGCCCCGTCGCGCTCGCCGCCACGCCCGTCGCCGCCTGGAAGCCGATGCCCCCGAGCGGCTGCAGCCACAGCTCCCGCCCCTCGGCGTCGAGCCGCGCGACGTAGCCGTCCCGCCCGCCGGCGCTCGTCCGCGGCGCGCCGCCGAACTCCAGCTTGCCGGAGAACTCGCCCGCGACAAGGAGGCCCTCGTTCCCGTCCGTCGCGAGCCCGTTCACGATCTGCGGATCGAACGCCCCGAACCGCTTCAGCCCGAGCCCCGCCCCGTCGCTCGCCGCGAGCCGCGCCCAGAAGACGTTCTCCACGCCGATCGGCGTCACGCGCTCGTCGTCGAGGGCCACGCCCTCCGCCGCCGTGAGCCGGCCGAGGAGCGCCGCGCTGCGGTCGTCCGCGACGGCCACGCTCGCCCCGGCCTGCTCCCCGTCGCCCCCGAGCGCGCGCGCCCACTGCACCTCGCCGCCCGACTGCGGCGCGCGGCCGCCCTCACCCCCGGAGCCTCCGGCACCCCCGGAGCCCCCCGAGCCCGTCGCGGCCGAGAGGCTGAGGTCCGGCGCGCAACCGAGCGCTGCGCCGCCGAGCACCACGCCGCCGAGCACAGTCGTGATTGCAATGATGGCGTAGTTTGACATTGACATCAGAACGCTCCCCGCCACACCACGCCCTGCGTCGTGGGGGTCAAGAGCGGCACGAGCGACGCCGCCGCCCGCTCGTCGCCCGTCCTGGGCCGCAGCAGGATGCCGCCGAGCGCCGCGCCGACGCCGGCGAGGCCGACCGCGCCGAGCGTCAACGACAGCCCGAGGCTCCGGTTCCACCGCGCCCGGAGCGCCTCCATGCTCTCGAGGTCGTGGGCGCGCCGATCGCACACGGACCCGGGGCAGTCCTTCTCGACCTTGTCGCGCGCGGCCGCGTGGTCGATCGCGAACGCCGCGCTCCCCGCGAGCGCCGCGAGGCCCACGCCGCCCGCCGCCCAGGCCCACATCGGCACGGGCGCGCGGGGCTCCGGCGGCGCGCCTCCGGGCGGCGGCTGCCCGCCACCCCCGGCGGCCTCCGGCTCGGCCCCGCGCCCGGGGACGAGGGCGATGCGGACCTCCACCGGCGCGCGCTCCGCCTCCTTCAGCGTGATCTCGCGCCGCTCCGTCTGGAAGCCGGGCGCCGCCACCACCACCTCGTGGCGACCGGGGTTGAGCTTGCGCGGGTAGGGGAGCGCCGCGCGGGGGATCGGCTGGCCGTCCACCTGCGCATCGAGCTGGTCCAGCGACGCGCCCTCGACGCGCAGCACGAGCGACGGAATGCGCGCGTCGAGCTGCTCGACCATGGCCGCGGCCGCCGCCCGCGCCTGCGTGAACGCCTGGGGCTCGTCCTTCCCGAGGGGCAGGTGGACGACCTCGTACGCCGTCTCCCGGGCCTCGAGCAGGCGGCCCAGCGCCTTGTCGGCGCGCGCCAGGTCGAGCCCCGTCGTGGGGACGCGCATGAGCGCGTGGGCGGCCTGGAAGTCGGCGCGGGCGGCCGCGACGTCCCCCGCGTCGCGCTTCTTGCGCCCCTCGATGAGGAGCGTCCGCGCTGTCTGTCGATCGGCCGCCGAGGGCTCGGCCCACGCCGGAAGCGCCCCGGCGACCGAGAGGACAGCCAGGGCCATGCCTGCGGCGCGGGAGGCACGAGGGCGCAGCAATTTCATCTCATCACCAAGCTGCCGGGAACCGTCCCGGACCACCTGGTCATGATCGCATGCGGCTCGCGCGGGGGTCAACTGCGCCCTCGCCCGCGTATCACGCGCAATCTCTCATGACGCGCTCAAGCATTCGTGGCGCGCTCATCCTGTGTCGTGCGTCGCGCGCCCGCCGATCAGCTGGCCGGGCGATTCTCGGGCAGGCTCACGGCCGTCACCGGGACGGCGACGACCTCCGGCGCCCTCGGCGGCGCCACGGAGTCTCCGGCGCCGGCGGGCGCCTCGACCGGCGCGACCGGCGCGAGATCGGCCGTCGCCGGCCCGCGGAGGACGCGGCCCATGGCGTCGAACCGGGCGCCGTGACAGCGGCAGTCCCAGCTGCGCTCCGCGGGGTTCCACGACACGATGCCGCCGAGGTGGGAGCACATGGCCGACCTCTCGTGGATCTGCCCCTGCGGATCGCGATAGACGGCGAGCTTCTTCAGGCCCCTGCGCACGACGGCGCCGGTGCCCGGCGCGATCTGCGCCACGTCGCCGACATCGCCCTTGCCGAGCCACGAGGCGTACTGGCAGGCGACATTGACGTTCTCCTTCACGAGCTCGGAGACCGCGGCCAGGCTCAGGTTGACGCGCGAGGGATCGAAGAGCGACGCCATCCGGTTCTCCCGGTCTTGCACGAGGTCCGAGATCACGAGCCCGGCGATCGTCCCGTGCGTCATGCCGTTGCCGCAGTCGCCCGTGGCGATCAGGATCCTCGAGTCCCTCTTGACGCGGCCGATGTACGCGAGCCCGTCGACCGTCTCCATCACCTCGCCGGACCAGCGGTGCAGCACCTCGCCGGCCTGCGTGAAGCGCTCTCTCGCCCACGCCTCGAGCCGCGCGTAGCGCTGGTCTGCGTCGCTGGCCTGGCCTGTCTTGTGGTCCTCTCCGCCGACGATGAGCACCTCGTCCGGGCCGTCGGCGCCGTCGACGTTGGCCAGGCGGACATAATGGAACGGCTCGGCCGTGTCCCAGTAGAGGCCCGGCGGGACGGCGTCCCGGGGCATGCGCAGGCCGATGACGTAGGTCCTGTATCCGGCCTGCTTCATGTGCACGCTGATGCGCGGGATGAAGGGGGAGCTCGTGGCGAGCACCGCCTCGCTCGCGATCACCTCGAGGCCCCGCGCCGTCCTGACGACGACCTCGTGGGGCAACGCGTCCTCGTCGACGTCGACCACGTGCGCCAGCGTGTAGAGCTTGCCGCCGTCGCGCTCGATCGCCCGCGAGAGCCCTGCGAGGTACCTGCGGATATGAAACTGCGCCTGATCGGGGAAACAGACGGCGGGGCCCGTGTCGAAATCGAGCAGCGGGGCCCGGTCGACGTAATGGGTCGAGCCGAGCCCGGCGCGGTGCGCGGCCTCGATCTCGTCGCGGAGCGTCATCGAGGGCGACCCCGGGGCCGCGAAGAGATAGCCGTGGACGCGCTGGAAATCGCAGTCGATCTCCTCTTCCTTGACGATGCGCTCGATGGTGTCGATGGCCGCCGTGTGGCTCCGCGCGGCGAGGCGCAGGCGGCTCACCTCGTGGAGCTTCGCGAGCGAGGCCCAGCGCCTGTCGAGCGCGTGGGTGATGTGCGCGGTGGTGAGGCCAGACTCGCCCCCGCCGACCGCGCCGTTGTCGAGGACGACGACGCGCTTGCCGGCCTTCGCGAGGAGATACGCCGTCGTCAGCCCGGCGATCCCGGCGCCCACCACGCACACGTCCGCCGTGTGGTCGGTCGCGAGGGGGGCCATGGGGGGGAGAACGGCGTGGGTCCAGGCGGTGTTCTTATCGCAGGCTCGATCCGTCATAAAATCTCCGCGTGTGGACGCCAAGGGCTGCATCCCGGCGCTCGGTCTCGGTGATCGGTCGTCTCGCCCGCCTCCCGCGAGGCGTGGTGCTCTGTCGCCGCCGGGGAGGCACGGTAGCAAGGCGTGCTGGGTCAAGCCGGCACAGGCCTGCGGCGCGACGCCGCCCTCGGGGGCGCCGACGCTCTCGCGGGCGCGGCTCTTGTCGCCGCTGCACGCGGAGAGCGCGAGCGCACAGAGGATCGTCGCGCGCTGAAGCCAAGCCGTCTGCATCGGGCTGCTGGACGATGCAGATCGCATACCGCGACCGCCCGCTGCTCCAGCACGGCGCGCTCGCCCAGAGTCGCCGCGCTTGTCGCGCGCCCGCGGTGAGGCATTCCGCCACGATGAGACAAACCTGCACCGCGCGGGGCGGACGTGCCTGTCGCGCGCCGGAGCGGATCACCTGTGTGGGGCGCGACGCGCGGGCGCGCTGTCGAGGCGGGGCGGGCTGTGGAAAAGGGATGTGTTGTGGAGGCGGAATCGAGAGGTAGCAGGTTGTCGCCCCGGATTTCGCCGAGACAGCTGTTGATTCGATCGGCGGGCACGCGTACTCCAGCTCCACGACACAGCGGATAGGACGTTCGACACCCCACAACGATGGGTACCGGACCATCCTCGGCTCCACCGAACGCCCCGCGGCGCGGGTTCTTCGTCGAGACATGGAGGAATGAGTGAGAGAGCACATCGTGACGAGAGTGGCCCAGATTGCTCTTCTGACGAGCATGGGGTTCCCCCTGGGCTGCGACGGCTGCGACTCGGAGCCTGGCGGCGGAACCACCGCGTCATCGAGCAGCGCCGGGGGTGCCGGCGGGGAGGGCGGCGTCGGCGGCGAGGGCGGTGACGGCGGCGCGGGCGGCACCGGCGGGCAAGGCGGCGCCGGCGGGCAAGGTGGCGCCGGCGGGCAAGGTGGCGCCGGCGGGCAAGGTGGCGCCGGCGGGCAAGGCGGCGCCGGCGGGCAAGGCGGCGCCGGCGGCAGCGGCGAGGGCGGAAGCGGCGAGGGCGGCGCCGGCGGGCCAAGCGGCGTAGGGGGCGCCGGTGGGCAAGGCGGGCAAGGGGGCGCGGGCGGCAGCGGCGAGGGCGGCGCCGGCGGGCCGAGCGGCGTCGGCGGCGCGGGCGGCAGCGGCGGCGCTGGCGGCGCGGGCGGCAGCGGCGGCGGCGAGCCTCCCGCGTTCCTCGGAGAGGCCCTCTGGGGGTTCGGCGTCGGCGAGGAGAAGAAAGAGAGCGTCGAGGCGATCGCGGCGGATCAGGACGAGAATGTCGTCCTGGTCGGCGGCTTCGAGTCGGCGATCAACTTCGGCGGCGAGGCCGACCGCCTCGTGAGCGAGGGCCAACACGACATCTTCGTGGTGAAGCTCGATGCGGCGGGCGGCCACGTCTGGAGCAAGCGCTTCGGCGACGGGTCCGAACAGAACGCGCTCGCGGTGGCCACGGACTCGAGCGGCAACGTCCTCGTCGCCGGCGAGTTCGAGGGGACCCTCAACTTCGGCGCGGACCCGAGCACGGCGCTCGTGAGCGCCGGCGGGCGGGACCTCTTCGTCGCCAAGCTCGATCCCGACGGCAACCACCTCTTCAGCAAGCGCTTCGGCGACGCGCTCGGCCAGTCCGCCACGGCCGTGGCCGTCACCGCGGAGGACGAGATCGTGGTCCTCGGCATCGTCGACGGCGCCATCAACTTCAGCGAGGATCCCGGGGCCGCGCTCACGGGCACCGGCAGCGCCAACGTCGTCGTCGCGAAGCTCGACGCCGCCGGCGGCCACCTCTGGAGCAGGCGATTCGGGTCGGCGAACAGCTGGCAGCGCTTCCGCAGCATCGCGGTCAGCGACTCGGCCCTCTACGCGACCGGCGCGTTCGGCGGCATCCTCGAGATCGACGGCCAGATCGTGGAGAGCGCCGTCGACGGCGAGACCTCCGGCGCCGGAGGCGCCGGCGGCGGCGGCGTCGAGCCGATCTACGGCATCGACGGGCTCGTCGTCCGGTTCGATCTGGCGTCGGGCAGCCTGGTCTGGGCGCGCCCGCTGGGCGCCGCCGGCGAGCAGTACGCGAAGTTCGTCAGCGTGGGCCTCGACGGCCATCCCGTCGTCCTTGGCAACCACGGGGCGGCGTTCCGGGTCGGCTCCACCGACGTCGAGCACACCGAGGCGGCGGGATACGACCTCTACGTCGCCCGGCTCGACGCCGCGGCGGGCGAGCCGCTCGCCGCGCGCGCGTTCCTGTCCGAGGGCGACGAGTTCGTCTGGGGCTTCTCGCAGGATCCCTGGGGCAACCACGTGCTGAGCGGCTACTTCACCAGGTCGCTGGCGCTCGGCGGAGCGCCCGTCTCGATCGGGGCGCCCGCCACGGGCGACGCGTTCGTCGCGAAGCTCAGCCCGGACTTCTCCGAGGAGCTCTGGTCCGATGTCTACCGGGATCAGTTCTTCTCGTACACCACCGCTCAGGCGATCACCGGCGGCGGGAACACGGTCGTGGCGGGCCTCTTCTTCGGCGAGCGGCTCGATCTCGGCGAAGGCCTCCCCGCCCTCGAGCACAGCGCGCCCGCGCGCAATCGCGGCAACGGCGACGTCTTCCTCGTCACCCTTTCGCCCTGACGCATCCGATCGAGGGCGCGGCGCTGCCGTGCGCTCCGGGCGCCGCATCGCGGCGGTGCACGCGAGCAGCTGGTGAATCCAGCTGCCGCGCGTACCCGGGCGCCGGCGTCCGCTGGGCCGCCGCGCGGATCAGTGGGCGCGGCTCTGCGGGCCGGCCTCGACGTGCTGCTCGTCGCCGTCGCCCTGCTCGCGCTCGCCCTCGCCGTCGCCCTGCGCGGTGCTCGCGTCGCTCGCGCCGTCGCCCCGCGCCTCGCCGCCCTTGCGGCCGATCTGGGCCATGTGCCCGCGGTTCTGGCTCACGGCCGCGCCACCCTTGCGGCCGATCGCGGCCATGTGCTCGCGGTTCCGGCTCACGGTCGCGCCGCCCTTGCGGCCGGCCGCGCGCGCCTCCTCGGAGCTGAACTCGTGGGCCGTGCCCTTCTCGTGCGCGGCCTTGCCGCCCATGCTCGCGATCGAGCGTTGCTGCTTCTGATCCATCGCCGCGAACCCACGACTGCTGCTCTGTCCTTGTTGCTGTGCCATGAGATGTCTCCTTGGTGTCTGGCGCATCGCTCAGCACCGTCACGGGGCAACCCAGGTGGCGTGCCCCGTCGGATCTCCGCTGAACGATGTCGGCGGGGAGGGGTGACTGCAACGTGGATGCCATGGAGAAGAACCCATGGATACTGGGCGCCTCCGACGCAGATCCTGCGAGGTGCCCCCGGATTTCCGTGCGAGCTCGCGCGTGTCCAGGATGCGTCCCGCCCGCCTCGAACGACAAGGTTGCGTGCGGGCGCAAGCGCGTCGCGGCCCAGATCGCGATCCCGCCGCCGGCCTGCGCTGCTCAGCTTGCGCCGCGCGCTCCTCAGCCTGGCTGAACCCGGTTTCCAGCCAAGGAGCCGCCACGCGGCAGACTGCCTCACCGGCCGTGGGCGCGCGGGCCATCGCGCCTCGTCCGCAGTGCGATCCGCCCCGAGAGCCGCGACGAGCGGATGAACCCGAGCTCGCGAGCTCAGCGCATTTCGTTGGACCTTCAGCGCGCTTCAGGCGCAGACGAGCCCGGCCATCGGCTCGCATCGGCGCCGCGCAGTCGCGGTGCGCGGTCGTTCGCTCGGAAAGATCTCACATGAAGACGATAAATAAGTAATGCATGAAATAATCGGAGTTTTATCAGCCCCCTCACCCTCCTGTCCTGTTCAAACCATGGTTGCTGCACAGCGCCGCCGTCACGGGGGTCGATCAGGAGCCGTTGACGATCTCGTGGGGCAGGGGCTCGCCGTCCACCTCGATGCTCGCGCTGGTCGGCCGATGGGAGAAGGCCGGCGTGGCCGCGACCGGGGGTGATCCAGACGTCATTGAGCTGTTCACGATCTCCATCACCGGTCTCCGACTGGCGCGGTGGGTGCAGCACGCGCGCAGATCCTGCGGAGCGCGCAGTCGCGCAGATTCTGCGCGCTCCGGAGCTCGGCAGCGCGGCGCCGGAAGCGAGAGAGCAAGGGGGAGAGACGCGTAGCAGCTGCTCCGCTGCGTCGCCGCGTTCGCACGCGCGCGAAGCGGCGTCCTGCGCGTGCGAACGCGCACGCGGCCCGCCGCGGCGGTGGTGGGCTGCGCCGCCGCGGCGATGGGCTGCGCCGGGGCCGACGCGCCGGAGCGCGGCGGCGCCTTGCGGCTGTCACGCAGCGCGAAGCAAGCCCGTCGAAAACTCGACGACCGCGTGGCCCCCGGGTTGCTCCCCCGAGCTGCTGGCGCGTCGCGGATGTCACGGCGACGCCACACGTGATACAGAGCGAGCTGACGCAACGGACGCACCTGACGCCAACTGACGCCAACTGACGTAAGCGACCCGCGCGCGCACCATGCCATCCCTGGAACCTTCCCGTATGCAAGAGAGGCTTACAACGGACTGTGATAAGGACGCCGGCTCCCGCGGCCTGGTCGACGTCGAGCGCGCCGGGGCGCTCCTCAGGGACGCGCTGCGCGGCCTGGTCGCCATGTTCGCCCTCCAGGACGCGATCCTCATCGGTTACCTCGTCGTGACGACGGTCTGCTTGCTCGGCGCGCCGCCGAGCGAGGTGCGAGCGGAGTGCGTGCTCCGCAATCTGGCCGGCATCGCCGCGCTCGTGTCCCTCTGCGTGTTCGTGCGCCGCGCGACGTTCGTCCCTCGCCTGCTGCGGAGCGTGGTTTACCGGCTCTCGCTCGTCGGCGCCTTCCTCCTCAACTACCTCTCGCTCCGGACCATCCTGCCGACGGTCCGGAGCGACAGCCTCGACGCGCAGCTCCTCCACCTCGATCTCCTCCTCTTCCGGGTCGAGCCGGCGCTCTGGATGGAGCGCTTCAACACGCGTCCTGTCGTGGAGTGGTTCTCCTTCTTCTACTTCAGCTACTTCTTCATCTGCTTCCTCTCGATGGCGCTGGCGGTCTGGGTCGCCCGCCTCGGCCGCGGCACGACCGAGTACGCGGTCGGCACCTCGCTCGTCTACTGCATTGGCCAGCTCGGCTACATGGCGGTCCCCGCCTACGGTCCCATCCAGGCGCTGAGCCACCTCTATCAGGGGCCGCTCGACGGCGGCTTCTTCTGGGGCTGTGTGAGCAGCGTCGTGCAGGCCGGCGGCGCCATGAAGGATGTCTTTCCCTCCCTGCACACGGCCGCGCCGCTCTGGTTCGCCCTGTACACGTTCCACCGCGCCCGCACCGACAGGCGCCTCTTCTGGCCGGCCGTGGTGGCCGCGTTCTTCTCCCTGAACATCATCATCTCCACCATGCTCCTCCGCTGGCACTACGCGGTCGACGTGGTGGCCGGCGTCGCTCTGGCCGTCGGAGTCGCGTGGCTCACGCCTCGGCTCGTCCGCTGGGAGGAGGGCTTCCGGGCCCGGATGGACCAGCCGCAGCCGTGGAGCTTCAGGTGAGCTCGGCCCATCCCACTTGCGCGCGGAGGCGGTAGGCCGACGGCCGAGGCGCGGCCCCGCCCGAGGCGCCCGTGGCTCCCGGCCTGCTCGGGCCGACGCCGCTCAGACGAGCGGAGCCTCCCACGCCTTCAGGGGCACGGACAGCGGTAGTCCGTCGGCGCTCCCGGCCGCCGGCTGCGGGCGCGGCGCCTCGTGGACGCGGACAGCCGGCGCCTCGCTCGGCGGCGCCTCGCTCGGCGCCGGCTCCCCGGTGGGGCTCTCCACCAGGAAGCCGTCCGACTGCTTGCTCCAGAGCCGCTGGTAGGCCCCGTTCCGCGCGAGCAGCTCGGCGTGGGTGCCGTCCTCGATGATCCGGCCGTCCTCGAACACAAGGATGCGGTCGAGGTGGACGATCGTCGAGAGGCGGTGGGCCACGACGAGCACCGTCTTGCCCTTCATGACCCCGTCGAGCGTGTCCTGGATGGCCTTCTCGGTGATCGAGTCGAGGCTCGACGTCGCCTCGTCGAGGATCAGGATCGGCGCGTCCTTCAGGATGACGCGCGCGATGGCGATGCGCTGGCGCTGGCCGCCCGAGAGCTTGACGCCGCGCTCGCCGACCATGGACCGATAGTGCTCCTTCATCTGCAGGATGAAGTCGTGCGCGCGCGCCTTGCGCGCGGCCTCGACGACCTCCTCCTCGGTCGCGTCCAGGCGCCCGTAGCGGATGTTGTCGAGGAGCGTCCGGTGGAAGAGGCTCGGGTCCTGCGGGATCAGGCTGAGCTGCGCGTGCAGCGCGTCCTGCGTCATGTCGCGGAGGTCCACGCCGTCGATCAGGATCTGACCCGAGTTGATGTCGTAGAGGCGCAGGAGGAGGTTGACGAAGGTGGATTTGCCGGAGCCGGAGAAGCCGACGAGCCCGACGCGCTGGCCGTGCGGGATCGTCACGTCGAGGCCCTCGAAGATCGGGCGATCGGGCGTGTAGCCGAAGGTCACGTTCCGGAGCTCGATCCGGCCGCGATCGAGGCTCGGCGCGACGGCCTCGGGGCGGTCGACGAGCTCGTGGGAGCGGACGATGGTGTTCACCCCGTTCGCGACGTTGCCGACGAACTCGAAGAACTCGAGGAAGCGGCGGCTGAGGTTGCGCGCCTCGTTGATGATGAGGAGCGACAGGCTTGTCGCCATGACGAACTCGGCGACGCCGATGGCGCCGCGCTGCCAGAGCCTGAGCGCGTAGTAGAGCGTCCCCACCTTGAGCAGCGCGGCCGACGCGAACTGGAACCAGCGCACGCGCTCGGAGTACCAGTTCGACCGGCGCACCGCCCGGAGCTCCCTGACCAGCTGCTCGTCCAGGTACTCGCGCTCGAAGCCGAGCCGGGCGAAGAGCCGCGCGCTCGTGAGGTTCGAGACCGAGTCGACGAGCTTGCCCGTCGTCTCGCTCCGCGCGCCGGCGGCGCGCACCGCGTGCGGCTGGCAGCGGGTCGCGAGCCAGTAGGAGATGCCGACGAACAGCACCGCCCAGACCGAGACGAGCGCCGCGAGCTCGGGGTGAGCGCGGTAGAGCAGGCCGATCGAGACGGAGAAGACGATGGCGATGGGCCAGAAGTCGAACAGGATGGCCCACAGCGTCTGCGAGACCCCCATCGACGTCTCGCTGATGCGGTGGGCGAGCGCCCCGGCGAAGTTGTTGCTGAAATATCGGTGGGAGTGGTGCTGGAGGTACGCGTAGAGGTTGCGGGTCACGTTCTGGCGCTGCCACGGCCCGACGAGGATCTGGCAGAGCCCCGCGACGCGGCTGAACAGGAACTCGCCCGCGATGAGCGCGACGAACAGCGCCAGCGCGTCGCGCAGCCGGCCGCTCAGCGCGGCCCGGCCGGCGCCCGACGTCTCGGTCACCCCCTTGATGACCTGCCCGATGGCGTAGGGGATCATGATCCCGAACGAGGCGTGGGCCGACTCGAACACGAACATCGCCAGATACCAGGCGCGGTAACGACCGACGAAGTGAACGATGAACCGGAAGGGCGTGTCCGGGAGCGCCGGAGCGCCGGGGGCGCGCTGCAGAGAGGTCTTGGGTTCCACCGAGTTGTCCTGGGCGGGACGGGAGCCCGCCGGTGCCGCCGTCGGCGTATGCATGAATCGGGCCAGTGCGGTCGCCGGCGTGGCGGAGCGGTGGGTGGCTCCGCTGCTGCCCTGGCAGCAGCCGGTGGTGATCGGCTGCTGCCCCGGGGGCGGCGGGGGCTATCCCCGGCTCGGAAGGCGAGCGCCCCGCGGGGGATGAGCCACGCTCGCCGCGCACACGCCCGAGGGCTGGGAGGTGGAGTACCGCGAGCTCGACGCCGTGACCGAGGCGGACGTCGCGCGCCTCGTGGACGGCCGCTACGATGTCATCGCCGTCTCGTCGCTCGCGGCGCGCGTGCTCGACGCGTACGCGCTCGCCGACCGGCTGCGCGCCGAGGGCGTGACCGTGGTCCTCGGCGGCCTGCACGCCTCCGCGCTCCCGGACGAGGCGGCGCGGCATGCCGATTCGGTCGTCCAGGGCGAGGGGGAGCTGCTCTGGCCGGCGCTGCTCCACGACCTCGACGAGGGCCGGCTGCGCCCCCGCTACAGCGCCCGGAGCGGCGCGTCGCCCGCGTTCTGGCTCGAGGATGCGCGGACGCCGCGCTACGACTTGCTCGATATCGCGCGGTACAATCGGCTCACGCTCCAGACCACGCGCGGGTGCCCGCTCGCCTGCACCTTCTGCGCCGCCTCCCGGCTGATCAGCCCTTACAAGCGCAAGCCGATCCCGCTCATCCGCCGCGAGCTCGACGCCATCGTCGCGGTGTGGCCGCGGCCGTTCATCGAGCTCGCGGACGACAACACGTTCGTGCAGAAGCCCTGGGCGCGGGAGCTCGCGCGGCTCTTCGCCGAGTACAACGCGCGGCGCACGCAGGCGATCGCGTGGTTTACCGAGACGGACATCTCGGTCGCCGACGATCCGGAGCTCCTCGACCTGCTCGCCGAGGCCAACTGCGCCGAGCTGCTCATCGGCCTCGAGTCGACCGACCCCGCCGCGCTCCGGGCCGCGGAGCCGCGGGGGTTCAAGGCCGCCGAGCGGGCCCGCTACGTCGACTCGGTCGGCCGCATCCAGGAGCGTGGGATCCCGGTGAACGGCTGCTTCGTGCTCGGCTTCGACGAGGACGACGGCGGCGTCTTCGAGCGCACGCTCGCGTTCGCCCGGGAGTGCGATCTCGCCGAGGTGCAGATCACGGTGCTCACGCCGTTCCCGGGCACCGCGCTCCACCGCGCGCTCGAGGCGCAGGGGCGGCTGCTCCGCCCCGTGTTCTGGGACGCGTGCACGCTCTTCGACGTGACCTTCAGGCCTGCGCGGATGAGCGTGGAGGAGCTCGAGCAGGGGTTCCGCTGGCTGATGGGCGAGCTCTATCGTCCGGAGGAGGCCGCGCGCCGGCGGAGCCGGTTTCGGCGCGCCACGCGCGCCCGCAGAGGACGACATGCGCAACCCTGATCGACCTTCGTTCGCCCGCGCTGCGGGGCTGCTGCTCACCTTCCGGCTCTCGCGCGAGGAGCTCGCGCGCCTCGACGGGCGGCACCTCGCGCTCGGTCTGGCCTGCACCTGGCTCGTCGGCGTCGGGCGGTACTGGGACGACCCGGCGGCCAGCGTCTGGCGCAAGACCGGCCTCGGCTCGATCGTCTATGCCGCCGTCCTGTGCGCGTTCCTGTGGATCGTCGTGGCGCCGCTCCGGCGCCCGGGCGAGCCGTGGCTCTCGTACACGAAGCTCCTGACCTTCATCACGATGACGGCGCCCCCGGCGGCGCTCTATGCGATCCCGGTCGAGCGCTTCGTCTCCATGAGCGCGGCCATCCAGGTGAACCTCTGGTTCCTCGCGGTGGTCGCCAGCTGGCGCGTCGCGCTGCTCGTCCACTATCTCTCGCGCGGTGTGGGGTTGCGCTGGCCGGCGGTGATCGTCGCGACGCTCCTGCCCCTCGCGCTGATCGTGACGGTCCTCACGTACTTCAACCTGGCCGACGGTGTGATCTCGATCATGGGAGGGTTGCGCGAGCGGGGCGAGAGCGCGGACGACGGTGTCAACGGCGTCCTTCTGGTGCTCGCGCTGCTCTCGTATCTCGCGGTGGTCCCGCTCCTGCTCGCGTACGGGGTGCTCGTCGTGAAGGCGCGGTGGTGGCAGGGCGGGCCGAGGCGCGCGCTGCCGCGATGAGCCCCGCCGCGTCAGCCATGCTCCGCTGCTGCGCGGAGGACCTGTCGGCATGCGGTGACGAGGGGCGCTGACCGCCTCGAGCGGCGGCGAAGGGGGTATTCAGGGCATCAAGTGGAGCATCGCCATCATCCCCATGTCCGCGTGATCGAGGATGTGACAGTGGAACATCCACATGCCGGCGCGGTCGTCGAACGGGATGGCGATCCGCACGGTCTCTCCGGGCACGAGGTTGACGGTGTCGTGCCATGCGCGCACGGGGGGCGCGGCGCCGTCGATGTCGAGCACTTGAAAGAAGAACCCGTGCAGGTGGAATGGGTGATCGTAGTTTGTGGTGTTGGTCAGCGTCCAGACCTCGACCGTGTTCGTCTCCGCAAACAGCATGAGCGAGCCGTCGGTCTGGCCGTTGATCCCGAGCACCGAGCCGTCGGCGCTGCCCTGCTCCATGAACTCCACCGCCTGTCCTCGCGCGCCCGTGGTGTCGATCGAGGCAATCTCGGTCAGACGCCTGGGAAGCGGCGGCGCGCCGTGCCCCGGAGGCTCGTCGACCAGCTCGAGACGCATGAAGTCCCTTGGCGCCTCCTCGGCCGGCAGGTGGAATCGGTTCGCGTCGAGGAGCGGGATCACCACCGACTCGCCCTCGACGGGCAGCATGTAGAGCTCCCTGCGCTCCCCCGGCACGAGCGTCACCTCGTCCACCGGTAGCGGGCGCTCCAGGAGGCCCCCGTCTCCGCCGATCTGCACGAGCGGCTGGCCGGGCACGGCGAAGCGGAAGTAGTGGGCGCGCGCCGCGTTCACGACGCGCCAGCGCTGCGGCACACCCGCCCGCGCCGCGATCGTCGGCAGGATCTTCCCGTTGACCAGCACGGTCGAGCCCTCGCGCCCGAAGTAATCGCCGAACCATCCGCTCTCGTCGGCAGGGGCGAGCGAGCCGTCGTCCTTGATGCCGATGTCGCTCAACACGAGCAGCAGATCGTCGCCGAGCTGCGCCTCCTCCGCGGCCTCCTCGACCACGAACGCACCGTAGAGACCCGCGCCGACCTGGGGGCTCGAGCGAATGTGCGGGTGGTACCAGAAGGTGCCCGCGTCGTGCACGTCGAAGGAGTACTCGAAGCCTTCACCCGGCTCGATGGGCTTCTGCATGTGCTCCGTCCCATCCATCGTCGCCGGCACGCGCAGGCCATGCCAGTGGACGGTCGTCGCCTCGGGCAGGTGGTTCTGGACCTTCACCACCACGCGGTCTCCCTTCTTCGCGCGGATGGTCGGGCCGGGGAGCATCCCGTTGTAGGTCCAGACCTCGGTCGTGAGCCCCGGAATCACCTCGATCTCGACCGCCTTCGCCTCGAGGTGCACCTCGACAACGTCGGGCGCGGGGTCGTGATCCTCGGCGTCCGGCAGGCGCAGCGCGTCGTCCCAGCCCGCCGGCTGCCGGAGGTCCGGCGGCGCGACTTCCTCGCCGCAACCGGCGAGCAGGGTCACGAGCAGCAGGAAACCCGCAATATCTGCGCCGTAGCGCGCCGGGGACACGCATCCTTTGCGCCTTGCGCGCGGCCCTTTGCGCCTTGCGCGCGGCAAGGCGCCTCCAATCCAAAGCATGCGCCTCGCCTCTGCAAGGCGTGATCCGCGCGCAGCTCGGTGAGCTCCGCCGCCGCGAGGGGCTGCACGAGGCTGTGCGTGTGGGGTCAGGGGGCGCAGCCGATCCGCTCCGACGCGACCGCCACGTCGTCGTACCACATCGAGCGCGCGGGGCCGTGGAAGCCGAGGTAGCCGAAGCTGAACGTCTTGAAATCGAGCTTCTTCCAGCCGGTCTTGTCGATGATCTTGTCGCCGTTGGCGTAGACTTGCACGTTGCCCTGGGGGCCGTCGAAGTAGGCCTCCATGCAGTGCCAGGTGTCCTTGGGGAGCTTCGTGCCGCTCCCGCACATCGCGGTGGCCCCCTCGGAGAGGACGAGTTCGTCGTGCAGGTTCAAGAGGATCTGGCAGAACTGCTCGGCGATCTCCACGTTGTCGCCCGCGTTGGGATCGCCGTCGCCGGTCATCGCCTGGAAGTAGGCGTTGTGACCGGACTGGCCGATATCCACGCTGCTGCGCATGTAGAGCCGGACCCAGAACGTCGGCCCGGGCGCATCGACGGAGAGCATCCTCCAGTCGTATCCGCTGCCGCCCGGCTTCACGTGCAGCGAGCTCGCGCCGGCACGGAAGGTGGCAGTGTCGATCACCATGTTGTTCGCCGCCTGATCCGCCTGGTACGAGGGGCGGTAGGTGGCGCCCTCGGGGAGCCCCGCATCCTCGAACCCGGAGCAGAACGTCGCGCTCGGCGGGCACGCGCCGGTCGGCGTCCCGCCGCCGCTGGTCGACGTGCTGGCTGCGCCCCCCGAGCCGCTGCTGGCGCTGCTGGCGCTGCCGCTGCTGGCGCCGCCGCCGCTGCCGGCGCTGGCGCTGCTGGCGCTGCCGCCGCCGCTGCTGGCGCCGCCGCCGCTGCTGGCGCCGCCGCCGCTGCCGGCGCTGCCGCTGCCCGCGACGGGGGTGCCCGAGCTCACGCTCTCGGAGCCGCCTGCGCCGCCTGCGCCGCCGTCCCCTCCGCCGCCCGATCCGTCGCAGCCCGCCGCGACGGACATCGCCCCGACGAGGGCAACACAGGAGATCCAACCCGAAGTAAAGCGTGCAGTCTCGCGATGAAAAGTCATGTGAATACTCGAAGGTGAAGGGACCCGTCGACCGAAGATGCGCGCTGCCGCAGCGCAGCACATTCGCCGGTAGGTCTGAGTGAAACCGCTGCTTGCGCCGGAGCGGGATCAGCGCTCCGGCGCGGCAGGCAGCTCTTAGCAGAACCGGCCCCTCCCCGGGAGTCGTTCTGGCGGGTTTGCGGCAGATCCTGGGGCGAGTCTACCCCCGCGCGCTCGCCGACACGTCGGCCGTGGACCGGGCCGCGCACGACGACCGCCCGCCGCAGCGCGGCGTCCGCCATATCGCGCGACGCGCCGTCGCGGAGCGCCTCCGCCGGCCCGCCAGGCGGCCGGCCGGGCCGAGCGCGCGGGGGTAGACTCGCCCCGATGCCCCGCCCGCCCGCGCGCCTCGGCGCAGGCCAACTCCACACAAGCTCGCCCGCCCGGGGCAAGGCGATCAGACCTTGCGCGGTTCTCCATGTCCACTATGCGCTTCAGGATGGGCTGTTTCCTCTGTGGGGAGCGATCGCAGGCGTGATGAGCGACGGGATGAAACAGCGGTGCAGCGAGGAACGAGCGGAAGGGCGCGACTTCATCGAACGCCTGGAAGACCTCACGATCGTGAGACCCGTGGACGACTCCGAGGAACGTCTCCTCCAGGACACCGAGCTCCTGAAGCAGGAGCTCACGCGCGCGAGCTCAGGGCGCGAGTCCGGGCTGATGCGGCTCCTCGCGGCGCGGGTCGCGATGAACTGCGCCTTCCAGTTCTGGGGCCTGCTCGACGCCGACGGCACGAACTGGGAGTCGAACTATGCCTCGGTCCGCGGCGCCGGCGTGGAGCGGAGGGAAGTGCACGGAGTGCCCTTCTGGGACTGCCGCTGGTGGCAAGGCGCGCCGGAGGCCCAGGAGCGGCTGAAGGACGCGGCGCGGCGCGCGGCGCGCGGCGAGTTCGTCCGGTACGACGTGGAGATCCTCGGGGGCAACGAGGGAGAGGAGATCATCACCATCGACTTCAACCTCAAGCCCGTCAAGGACCGTCAAGGCAACGTCGTCTTCATGATCGCCGAGGGGCGCGACGTCACCGAGCAGCGGCGGCTCGAGCGGGAGGTGGCGCGGCACAGGGACGAGCTCGCGACGCTCGATCGCCTCAAGACGGAGTTCGTGGCCAACGTGAGCCACGAGTTCCGCACCCCGCTCACCCTCATCCTCGGGCGCGTGGAGGACGCCCTCTCCCGCCCGGCGGGGTCGCTCTCGGGCGAGGCCCTCGCCGCCGTACACCGGAGCACCCTCCGGCTCCTCCGGCTCGTCAACACGCTGCTCGACTTCTCGCGCATCGAGGCGGGGCGCCTCCAGAGGTCGTTCGAGCCGACCGACCTCGCGCAGCTCACCGCGGAGCTCGCGAGCTCCTTCCGCTCGCTGGTCGAGGGCGCGGGCCTGTCGCTCGTCGTCGACTGCCCGCCGCTGCCGGAGCCCGTCCACGTCGACAGGGCGCAGTGGGAGAAGATCGTGTCGAACCTCGTGTCGAACGCCTTCAAGTTCACGTTCGAAGGGGAGATCGCGGTCTCGCTCCTGCCCCAGCCGGCCCACGTCGAGCTGTGCGTGCGCGACACCGGCACCGGGATCCCGGCGGACGAGCTCCCGCGCATCTTCGAGCGGTTCCACCGCGTGCAGGGCGCGCGCTGCCGGAGCATCGAGGGCACCGGGCTCGGGCTCGCCCTCGTCCAGGAGCTCGTCCAGGTGCACGGCGGCGCCCTGCGCGCCTCGAGCGAGCCGGGTCGGGGGAGCGCGTTCACCGTGTCGATCCCGAGGGGCCGCGCGCACCTGCCGCCCGAGCGGGTCGCCGCCGCGGCGGCTCCCGCGCCCTCGCCGGCGAGCACGAACCTCCACGTGATCGAGGCGTCGCAGTGGTCCCCGCGCGGATGCAACGGCGCGGCGCCCAGGGGCCCGGACGCGCGCGCCGGGGCCGCGCCGGGGCCGTGGCCGCGGGAGGGCGAGGGCCGGATCCTCGTCGCCGACGACAACGCGGACATGCGCGAGTACCTCGTCCACCTCCTCGCGCCCCGGTGGAGCGTGGAGGCGGCCTCCGACGGGCGGGCGGCCCTCGCGGCCGCGCTCGCGCGCCCGCCGGACCTCGTGCTGAGCGACGTGATGATGCCCGGGCTCGGCGGCGTGGCCCTCGTCCGGGAGCTCCGGGCCGACCCGAGGACGAGCATGGTCCCCGTGGTGCTCGTGTCCGCGCGCGCGGGCGACGAGGCCGTCGTCGAGGGGCTCGACATGGGGGCGGACGATTACCTGGTGAAGCCGTTCTCGGCGCGCGAGCTCCTCGCCCGCGTCAGGACGCAGATCGAGATGGCGCGGATGCGGCGGAGGGCGGCCGAGGCCGCGGAGCGGGAGCGCGCGCTGGAGCTGCCCCGCTTCCTGGACGCGGCGAGCGTGGTGCTCGCCGATTCGCTGGACTATCCGACGACGCTCGCCCGGGTCGCGCAGCTCGCGGTACCCGTGCTCGCCGACTTCTGCCTCGTCGACCTGCTCGACGAGGAGGAGGGCGCCTTCCGGCGGGTGGGCGTGGCCTTCGCGGATCCCGCGCAGGCCGCCCTGGCCGAGGAGGCGAAGCGCTTCACGCCCAGGTTCGACGGCAACCGCGCGCACCCGCCGACCCGGGTGTTCATCGAGCAGGAGTCGTTGCTCATCGAGCATTTCACGGACGATGACATGCGCGCCATCGCGCATGACGAGGAGCACCTCCGGGTGATCCGGGCCATGGGGGGGCGCTCGTCCATGTGCATCCCGCTGGCGCGGCGGGGTCGGCTCTTCGGGACGCTGACGTTCATCGCCGCGCAATCCGGGCGCCGGTACACCCGGGACGACCTCTCGGCCGCGGAGGAGCTCGCGCGCCGCTGCGCGCTGGCCGTGGACAACGCGCGCCTGTACAAGGACGCCCAGAGCGCGATCGCCCTGCGCGACGAGTTCCTCTCGATCGCCTCTCACGAGCTGAAGACGCCGCTCACCCCGCTCTCGCTGCAGATCCAGATCCTGGCGCGCCGGGCGCCGGAGCTGTGCCCCGACAAGGAGCGCCTCGCGTGGCTCACGGACCGGCTCGGGCTCGTTCGCCGTCAGGGCGAGCGGCTGAGGCGGCTCGTCGACAACCTGCTCGACATCTCCCGCATCTCCGCGGGGCGCATTGCCCTCGAGCTGGAGCCCGTCCGGCTGTCCGAGATCGTCCGGCAGGTTGTGTCCCGCTTCCACGAGGGCGGCGAGATCGCGGAGTCGGCCTCCCGGGTCACGGTGAGCGCGGACGACGACGCCGCCGGCAACTGGGATCGGCTGCGGCTCGAGCAGGTCGTCGACAACCTCGTCTCGAACGCGCTCAAGTATGGTCAGGGCAAACCCCTCGAGATCGTCGTCACCTCGACAGGCTCGATGGCCACGTTCACGATCGCGGATCACGGTATCGGGATCGCGCCCGAGCACCTCGGGCGGATCTTCGGGCGGTTCGAGCGGGCCGTGTCGGCGCGGCACTATGGTGGTCTGGGCATGGGGCTTTACATCACGAAGCAGCTGGTCGAAGCGCTGGACGGCTCGATCGAGGTGAGCTCGGTCCCTGGCGAGGGCTCGACCTTCAAGGTCACCTTGCCGCTGGCCGGCCCTGGCGCCTCGGGCCCGCGAAGCCGGCCGGACGCGGGGATCGGCTGAGGCGACCTTCGCGAGCGGGCTTCGCGGGCCCGCCCGCGGGCGCAGCGCCGCTGGACCCTGCTGCCTCGGGAAGAGAGCGACTGCGCATGACGATGAGCCGCCCCACCAAGCGCATCTTGATCGTCGATGACGACGCCGCGATCCGCCGGACATTGAGCGAGCTCCTGGAAGACGAGGGCTATGGGGTCGCGTCGGTCGCGAACGGGCGTGAGGCCCTGGAGTATCTGCGGGACGATCCGTCGTCGATCTCGCTGGTCCTGCTCGACCTGATGATGCCCGTCATGGACGGGTTCCAGTTCCGGGCCGAGCAGAAGAGCGACCCGATGCTTGCCTCGATGCCCATCGTGGTGATGACCGCGCGCGGCGGGACGGAGCGCGCCGGCATCGACGCGGACGCGGTGATCAGCAAGCCGTTCGATGTCCTGAAGCTGATGGACACCATCGAGCGGAGCTGTCGGAGGGCGTGAGAGCCGGCGGCGGAGGGGTCTCGGCTACAGTCCGGAGGGGTCTCGGCTACAGTCCGAGCTCTTCTGATCGCTCGTCGGACCGTTCCGCCAGCAGAGCAGCGTCCCAGGGCCTCCACGCCAATCCGGTCGGCGCCCTACGAGTCCCCCCTCGATCCGGCGATGTTCGCGAGCACCGCGAGCAGCTCCGCCGTCTCGATGGGCTTGGGGACATGGGTGTTGAACCCGGCCCGCAGGGCGCGCATGCGGTCCTCCGTGCGCGCATAGGCGGTGAGCGCGATCGCCGGGGTCCGCCCACCGCTGCTCGCCGGGAGCGCGCGGATCTCGCGGATCAGCGCGTAGCCGTCCTCGCCGGGCATGGCGATGTCGGACACGAGCACGTCAGGCCGCAGCGCCTTGAGCGCGAGCAGCGCCTCGGCGGTCGACGCCACGGCCGTCACGTGCGCGCCGCACTGCTCCAGCATCGTGACGAGGAGCTCGCGCGTGTCGTCCTCATCGTCCACGATGAGCACGTTCAGCCCCTCGATCTCCGGAGGACGATCGCTCCCGCCGGAGGTGCCCGGCAGCGACATCATCCGGCGATCCCGGGCGTGGCTCGGCACCACCGCGAGCGGCAGCCGGACGATGAACGTCGCGCCCCGCAGCTCCCCGTCGCTCAGCGCCTGGACCGTGCCGCCGTGCATCTCCACGAGGCTCTTCACGATCGTGAGCCCGAGGCCCAGCCCCCCGTGCTTGCGGGTGGTGCCGCTCTCGGCCTGCCGGAACTGCTCGAACACGTAGGGCAAGAACGCAGGATCGATGCCCTGACCGGTGTCGGAGACGACGATCTCGGCCGACGCCTCGGAGCGCTCGAGCCGGATGCGCACGACCCCGCCCCGCGACGTGAACTTCACCGCGTTGCTGAGGAGGTTCCAGATGACCTGCTGCAGCCGGCCCGCGTCCCCCGCGACAGGGCCCACCCCGGGATCGAGGAGCGGCTCCAGCCGCACCCCCTTGGCGTCGGCGGCCGGGCGCACCACCTCGAGCGCGGCGTCGATCACCGCCACGAGCTCCATCGGCTGGACCTCCAGCCGGAGCTTGCCGGCCATGATGCGCGAGATGTCGAGCAGATCGTCGATCAGCTGCGCCTGCGCCTGCGCGTTGCGCTCCACCGTCTCCAGCGCCTTCTCGCGACGATCCTCGGCGAGCTTGCCGGTGCGCAGCATCCGGATCCAGCCGAGGACCGCCGTGAGCGGCGTGCGAAGCTCGTGGCTCATCGTCGCCAGGAACTCGTCCTTCAGGTGGCTCGCGGCCTCGGCCTCCTGCCGCGCCGTCTGCGCCGCGGCGAGCAGGCCTTGCCGCTCCTCCTCGGCGCGCCTGCGCGCGGTGATGTCGAAGAACGAGGAGACGACGCCCACCACCGCGCCGTCCGAGCTGCGGAGCGGCTGCGCGTTCACCGACAGCCACAGGTCCGAGCCGTCCTGCCGCTCCAGGCGGAGCAGGACGGCCGACTGGGGCGCGCCGGTCCGGAGCGCGACCTGCGCGGGGTACATCTCGAACGGGAACAGCGAGCCGTCCTCGCGCACGATCTTGCTCGACGGATCCAGCAGCGTCGACCCGACGAGCTGCGCCAGAGGCCGCCCGAGGATCCGCTCGGCGCTCGCGTTCGCGGTGCGGATGACCCCGCGCTCGTCCTGGAGCGTGATGCCCTCCTCGAGCGCGCTGATGATCACGCGATAGCGCTCCTCGCTGTCCCGGAGCGCTCGCTCCGCCTCGAGCGCGTCGGTCTCGTCGCGCGTGATCAGCACGGCGCCGGCGGGCGATCCGTCGGCGTGCCGCAGCGGCGACGCGGTCCCGGCGAGCGCGCGGATCGAGCCGTCCGGGCGCGTCACGAGCCAGCGCGCGTTCTCGACCTTCTCGCCCTGGATCGCGCGGTGGAGCGGGTCCTCGTCGGGCCGCAGCGGCCGGCCGTCCAGCGCGAGCAGCCCGTTCGCCCGGAGCGCCTCGATCGCGGCGCTCGCGTCGCGCGCGTACACGCCGTGCTGGCGCTGGGCCTCCCCGTTGCAGATGCGCAGCGCCCCGCGCTCGTCCGTCGCCATGATGCCGTCGCCGCTCTGCTCGATGAGCGCGCGCAGCAGATCGCGCTCCACCGCCGCGATCCGCTCGGCGCGCTCGGCCCGCTCGCGGAGCCGCTTCGAGCGGAGGAGCGCGCCGACGCGCGCCGACAAAGCGGCCGCGGGGCAGGGCTTGACCACGTAGTCGTCGGCGCCCGCGGTGAGCCCCTCGACGAGGTCCTGCTCGTGCCCGGCCACGGTCAAGATGAGGATCGGCAGCCCGACCGTGGCGGGGCGCGACCGGAGCAGGCCGCAGATCTCGTTGCCCGACATCCCCGGCATCACCTGGTCGAGCACGAGGACGTCCGGGAGATCGCTCCCCGTCACGCGCTCCAGCATCACCGCGGCGTCCGTGAAGACCTGGACCTCGTAGCCGGCCGCGAGCGAGCACGCCGCCATCTCGGCCTCCAGCGGCGAGTCGTCGAGGATCCACACGACCGCGCGCGGCGCGCGCTCGCTCGGAGGCGGCTCCGTGCCCCCGCCCCGGGCGCCCCGCGCGGCCGGAGCCGCATGGCGCCGCGGCGTGGCGTTCGCTTCGCGCGTCGCGTCGGCGAGCACGGAAATCATCGTTGTCGGCCGATTCATCGTTCTCCAGGAGCAGCAGGGGCCGTGAGACTCCTCCTCCTCCTCCCGCGAGGAGCCGCTCTCCGGATTGAACCGGGGCGCGGAGAGGCATTGGCTCTCCAAGCGTCGTTGCCGCCCAATCTCATCTGATCGAGCGCCTGTGGCGATGCAAGCCCAATGCGCGGAAATGCGTGCTGTCGCGTTCTGCTACATTCCGCGCCCACCGCGCGCCGCCCGAGAACGCGCCTCTCCACCCCCGGCGCCGGCCGGACGCGCCGCCGGACGAGCGCGCCTCCGCCGCGCATCAAGCGCGGCGCTCGGGGCCGATCCGACGGGAATTCCCTGATTCGCTCGGGTGTGCACCGGCGGGCAATTGACACCCAGCGGGCATGCCAGCTATTCCCTCGACCGAGTACCGCTGTGGCAGAGATCCTCGTCGTCGATGACAGCAGGGTGATGCGTGAGATGGTCGTGGCCTGCCTGCGGGCCGAGCAGTACAGGTTCGCTCACGCGGCGAGCGGGCTCGAGGCGATTGAGACGCTATCGCTGAGACCGTTCGATCTCGTGGTGCTCGACCTGAACATGCCCGATATCGGGGGACTCGAGGTCATCGAGTTCGTCCGGGGCCAGGACAAGCTGCGGAGCCTGCCGATTCTGGTTGTGACCACCCGGGGTGATGAGGAGTCCCGGGCCCGCGCGCTCGGCGCGGGGGCCTCGGAGTTCATGACGAAGCCCTTCACTCCCGACGCCATCCTGGCCAGCGTGCGAGCGCTCCTGGGGGAGGGCGTCGCGAGCGCCGGATGAGCGACGGGCTCGATGTAAACGAGTTCGTGGCCGGCTACCTCGTCGAGGTGGAAGAGCACCTCTCCGCGTCCACCGCGAACCTCCTCGCCGTCGAGGCGGCCGTCCGCTCCGGGGAGTCGAACCCCAGGGCAATCCGCGAGCTCTTCCGAGCTCTTCACACCATCAAGGGCCTCTCCGCCATGGTCGGCGTGGAGCCGATCGTGGACATCGCCCACGCGATGGAGACCGTGCTCCGGGCGGCGGACAGGGCGGCCGGGAGCCTCTCCACGTCGTCGATCGAGGTGCTGCTCCGCGGGCTCAGGGCCATCGAGGAGCGGACCCGCGCTCTCGCCGGCAAGCAGCCGGTGCCGCCCGCGGCGCCCGCGCTCCTCGACGCGCTCTCCGCGCTCGAACTCGCCGCCTTGCCGTCGCCCCCCGCGCCGACGATCAGCGCCGATCCCGAGATCCTCGCGAAGCTCGGGCCCGGCGAGCAGGTGCAGCTCGCGCAGGGCGTGGCCGGCGGGCGGCGCGCGCTGCGGGTCGATTTCATCCCGTCGCCGGCGCGCACGGCCGAGGGGATGAACATCACGACCGTCCGCGAGCGCGTCGGCAAGCTCGCCGAGATCGTCAAGGTCGTCCCGCTCTCGGTCCCGGCCAGCGACAGGGCGCCGGGCGGCATCACCTTCGCGCTCCTCGTCCTCACGAGCGCGACCGACGAGGAGCTCGCGCGGGCGGCGGGCGCCGATGGCGTCCGCGCGCTCACGGTGGAGCCCCCCGTCCCGCTGGCCGTCGCCGCCTTCACGGCGGACGATCCGGACGATCCGGCGGACCGGGAGCCCCAGCTCCGCGGCGTCGTCCGCGTCGAGGTGGCGCGCCTCGACGACGCGCTCGACAAGCTGTCGGCGCTCGTCGTCACGCGGTTCCGGCTCGCCCGGGCGGCCGCGGAGCTGCGCGCCCGCGGGGTGGACACCCGCGACCTCTCGGAGATCCTGCGCGAGCACGACCGGCAGCTGCGCGACCTGCGCGGCGCCATCATGCGCGCGCGCATGATCTCGGTGACGGAGCTCCTCGAGCGCGTGCCGCTCGTGGTCCGCGGCCTCGGCCGCGCGACGGGCAAGCAGGTCCGGATCGAGATCGACGCGGGCAAGGCGGAGCTCGACAAGGCGGTCGCGGAGCGCATCTTCCCGGCGATCGTGCACCTGCTCCGCAACGCGGTCGATCACGCGATCGAGCCGCCCGCCGAGCGGCGGCGGCTGGGCAAGCCCGAGGAGGGCGTCGTCCGGGTCTCCTGCTTCGAGCGCTCCAACAACCAGCTCGAGCTCAGCGTCGCCGACGATGGGCGCGGCATCGACCGCGCGCTCGTGGCGGCGCGGGCCGGCCGCCCCGCGCCCGACGGCGACGCGGGCCTGCTCGATCTCATCACCTTGCCCGGGCTGTCGACGCTCGACCAGGCGACGAAGACCAGCGGCCGCGGCCTCGGGATGGACATCGTGCGGCGCATCGCCGTGGAGCAGCTCGGCGGCGAGCTCTCCGTCAGCACGGCGCGCGGCGCCGGCACCACCTTCATCCTGCGGATCCCGCTCACGTTGACCATCGTGGACGCCTTCTCTTTCCTGTGCGGAGGCCAGCCGTTCGTGACGCCCGTCGCCGGCGTGGAGGAAGTCCTGGAGATCGACGCGGCCCGCATCTTCCGCGGCCCGGTCGCGGGCGCGACCCGGGGCGGGGCGGAGCTGCCCGCCGCGGGCCGCGACCGGGGGCCTGTCGCGGGCCGCGCCCGGGGCGGGGCCGAGCTGATCGAGCGCCGCGGCGAGGTCGTGCCGCTCGTCGACCTCGCCGCGCTCTTCGAGCTCGGGGCCTCGTCCGCGAGCCGGGCGCTCGTCGTGCGGCGCAACGGCGCGCCCTTCGCGTTCGGCGTGACCCGCGTGCTCGGCCAGCAGGAGGTGGTCGTGCGGCCGCTCGAGGACCCGCTCGTCAAGGTGCCGGGCGTGTCCGGCTCGACCGATCTCGGCGACGGGCGCCCCACGCTCGTCCTCGATCTCGTGAACCTCAGCGGCAGGCTCTCCTCCGGCCACGGCGGCCGCGACGGCCTCGTCCGGGTGGCCTCATGAACGACCTGCACGTGGTCCTGAAGGTGGCGGACACCGAGTACGCGATCTCGGCGGCGGACGTGCTCCACATGGAGTCGTTCACCGGGGCGACCCGGGTGCCGGGGACGCGGTCGTACGTCGGCGGCCTCATCCAGATCCGGGGCCGCGTCGTGCCGGTCGTGGATGTGCGCACCCGCTTCGGGCTCCCGACCGTGGAGCCGACGCTGGACTCGCGGGTCATCGTCGTCCAGAGCGGCGGCCGCACCGTGGGCCTCCTGGTGGACAGCGCGCGGGAGGTCGTCAACATCGGCGCCGACGCGCTGCGGATGCCCCCCGAGGTCATGGCGGAGGAGAGCGCCGGGTTCGTGAGGGCGGTCGCGCAGCTCGGGAAGCGGCTCGTCATGCTCGTCGACGTCGGCAGGATCATCGGTGAGGAGCAGGATCATGGCAGTTGATGCAATCGCGGACATCGACGGAGCGCTCGCGCGGGCAGAGCAGACCGAGCACTCGTTCCGTCAGGCGATCACGGCCGTGGCCGGCGCCGAGCAGGCGGCCACGCGGCTCGCCGCCGCCGGCGCCGAGCACGCCGCCTCCGGCAGGCAGCAGGGCGCCGCGGCGGGGGCGCTCGCCGGCGAGCTCGAGGAGGCGGGGGCGGCGGCGCAGGCGCTCGCCCGATCGGGGCAGCGGATCAGCGACGCCGTCGCCGAGGCCGCGCAGGGGTCCGAGGTGATGACGAGCGGCCTCGGCGCGCTCGCCCCGGCGTTCGCCGGCGTGAAGGGTGACGCCGACGCGCTCGCCGGCTCCGCGGAGATGACGGCGGCGGCGCTCGAGGAGCTCGCCCGTTCGGTGAAGGCGGTGAGCGCCAGCGCCGAGGAGCTCGCGTCCTCCAGCGAGGAGCTCCTCGGCTCCGTCTCGGTGACGAGCGGGGCCGCCGACGAGGCGGCGGCCCGCGGCGAGAGCAGCGCCGCGGCGCTCGAGGAGATCGGCGCCACCATCGAGGAGATGTCGAAGGGCGTCGCGCGCCTCTCGGCCGACGCCAGGGCGGTCGGGGCGCAGATCTCGACCATGGCCGGCACCGTCGCGGGCGTGAGCGGCTCCCTCGACCGCGTCGCGCGGGACGCCGCCGAGATGGCGAGCGCGGTCGAGGAGACCGCCGCGACCGCCGAGCAGATGGCGCGGTCGATCCGCGGGGTGGCGGAGAGCGCCAAGGGGCTCGACGCGAGCGCCTCGCTGACCGCGAGCACGATCACCGAGATCGCGAGCTCGGTCGAGGAGGTCGCGGCCACGGCCGAGAAGAACGCGGCGACCATCGAGGCCAACGCGGTCGCCGCCGAGCAGCTCGCGCGGACCGCGCAGCAGGTCTCGCAGAGCGCCGAGCAGATCAGCGGGCTCGCGTCCGGCAACGCCGCCGCCTCGTCGCAGGTCGAGGCCTCCACGCGGCGGATCGTCTCCATCGTCGACACCGCGCGCACGACCGCCGAGCAGGGCATCGCGACCGCGCGCCAGGGCGCCGCGACGGTGGGCAGGTCCATCGCCGGCCTCGGGAGCATCCGGCAGGCGATGGCCGACTCCGCGGCGGTCATGAAGGAGATGGGCAAGCGGGCCGAGGAGATCGGCGACATCGTCCAGACGATCAACCTGATCGCCGACCGCACGAACCTCCTGTCGCTCAACGCGAGCATCGAGGCCGCGCGGGCAGGGGAGCACGGCCGGGGCTTCGCCGTCGTCGCCGAGGAGATCAGGAACCTCGCGGACCGCGCGGCTGTCTCGAGCGCCGAGATCGCCAAGATCGTCCGCGCGCTCCAGTCGAGCGCCCGCGAGGCGGTGGCCGCCTCGACCGAGGGCGTGAAGGTGGCCGACGAGGGGACCCGGCTCGCGGGCGACGCCGAGCGGGCGCTCGCGTCCATCCTGCAGGGGGTCGAGGAGCTCGGCCGATCCATCCGCGAGATCGACCGAGCGAACGCCGATCAGGTGCAGGTGGTGGGCTCTCTCACCCAGACCGCGTCGCGCATGAGCGAGGAGGGCAGGGCGGTCGCGCGCTCGGCGGCCGAGCAGACGAAGGCGGTCCAGGCGCTCGCGCAGGCGAGCTCCGAGATGCGGCGCATGGCCCGGCAGACGAAGGAGGCGACCGCCGAGCAGGCGCGCGCGCTGCGCGACGCCGTGAAGGCGAACGCGCAGCTCACGTCGAGCGCCGAGCGGGTGTCGCGGGCGATGGAGGAGCAGGCCACGGGCGCATCGCAGCTCGCGAAGGTCGCCGCGCAGATGCGCGCGCTGACCCATCAGACCAGCACCGCCATGGTTGAGCAGACCCGCTCCCTGGCCGGGATCACGGCGCTCACGCAGGAGGTCTCGGGCGCGTCGCAGCGGATGGTCGCCGGCCTCGCCGAGCAGGCCGGCGGCGCGACCGAGGTGTCGCGCGCCATGGATGACATCCGGAAGCTGTCGGTCCAGTCGGCGCGGGGGAGCGGCGAGCAGGCGCGGGCCGCGAAGCAGCTGGAGGCGTCCGCCCGCCAGGTCGCGCGGCTCGCGGCGACGGTGACCGCCGCCACGTCGGATCAGAGCAAGGCGACGGCGTCCCTCGCGAAGGAGGGGGAGTCCGTGCGCCGGATCGCCAAGCAAATGGCGCGGGCGGTGGCCGATCAGGCGGAGTCCGTCGCGGCGCTCGCGTCGGGCGCGAGCCGGCACGCGTCGTCGCTCCAGGGCATCGCCAGGGGGGCCGCCGAGCTCTCGGCCCGGAGCGAGCAGCACGCCGCGTCGCTCGCCCGCCTGCGCGACCCGGTCCGGGAGATCGTCGCCGCCGCGGCCAGGCAGGCGAGGGAATCCGGCGCGGTCGCGGCCGACGCCGGCCACGTGCTCGAGCAGGTCGGCAGGATCCGGCACGCGAGCGCCGAGCACGTGGACGCGGTCGCGGGCGTCGCCGCAGCGATCGCGCACCTCAGGGCGAACGGAAGGCAGCCCCACGCCGCGCCGGAGACCTCGTGATCTCTCGGCGGCCCGCGCTCGCGGTCTCGGAGGCGGAGCGGCGGCGCGTCGATCAGGTGGATCGGCTCGCCGCCTCCGGGACGCTGGGGGTGCCGTCGCTCGTCGAGATGCTCGCGGATCCGAGCTGGACCGTGCGGCGCGCCGTCGTCGCGTCGCTGGCCGCGCTCGGCGACGCGGCGGTGGCGCCGCTCTGCGCGTGCCTCTCCGCGTGGCGCGACAGCGAGGCGCGCATCGCCGCCGCGGTCGACGCGCTCGTCGCGTCGCTCGGCGACGTCGACGACGCCGTGCTCGCGCTGACGCGGGACCCTCGCCCCGCGCTCGTCGCCGACGCGGCGCAGATCCTCGGGCGCCGCAGCAGCGCGAAGGCGGTCTCCCGGCTCGCGGAGCTCACGTCGCACACCGACGACAACGTGGCGGTCGCCGCGATCGAGGCGCTCGGCCGCGTCGGCGGCAGATCGGCGGTCGACGCGCTCGTGGTGGCCGTCACCAGCGGAAATTTCTTCCGTGTCTTTCCGGCGATCGACGTGCTGGGCCGGAGCGGCGACCCGCGCGCGATCGACCCGCTTGTGGCTCTCCTGGACGATCCGCGTTACCTGCTCGAGGCGGCGCGGTCGCTCGGCCGCACATGCAGCCGGAGCGCCGTGGCGCCGCTGATGCGCCTCCTCGGGCGCCCGAGCGACGCGGTCGCGCGCGTCGCCGCGGTGGCGCTCGCCGAGCTGCGCGAGCGGTACCGCGAGCGCTACGGGACGGCCGCGCCGATCGACGAGGCGCTCCGGGGCGAGGCGCCGGCGCCCGGCGCGGCGCGGCGGCTCTCGCAGAGCCTCGCGGGGGCGGATCCGGCCGAGCAGGCCGTCATCTGCAGCGTGCTCGGCGCGATCGGGGGCGAGGACGTCCTGCTCGATCTGACCCGCCTGCTCGACGCCGATCCCCCCGTCGCGAGCGCCGCGGCGGAGGCGCTCTTCCAGCTCTCCCGGAGCGCGGACTCCCGGGTGCTCGCGGCGCTGCGCGACGGCGACAGCTCCCGCAGGCTCCTGCTCCTGCCGCTCGTCCGGGGCGTCGCGGCCGCGGGTGACGTGGAGCAGTGCCTCGCGGATCCGGACCCGGAGGTCCGCGCGGCGGCGTGCGACGCGCTCGCGCGCATCTCGGAGCCCGGCTCGGCGCGCGCGCTGTTCCAGCTCCTCGACGACCCGAACCCCCGCGTGGTCCACGCCGCGACGACCGCGATCCAGTGCCTGGGCGGCCCCGACGTCGAGGCGCTCGCGCTCGCCGCGGCCCGCGAGGGGACCCCGGCCGTGCGGCGGACGGCGCTGCGGATCCTCGGCTACTTCGCGCCCCCCTCGGCGCTGCCGGTCTTCCTCGACGGCCTCCGCGATCCCGATCTGCGGGCGCGCGAGCGGGCGATCCACGGCCTCGCGTCTTTCGCGCAGCCGGAGGCGATCGAGGCGCTCGCCGTGCTCGCCGCCGACGCCTCGGAGCGGGTCCGGGCGGTGGCGATGCGGGCGCTCGGGCAGGCGCAGCGGGCGCCACGCGTCATCGAGGTGCTCCTCGTGGGGCTCCGCGACGACGACGCGTGGGTCCGCTACTACGCGTGCCAGTCGCTGGGAAAGCTCGGGTGGGAGGCGGCGGCCGGGCTCATCGCCGAGCGGCTCCGGGACGAGAGCGGCCAGGTGCGCGTGGCGGCGATCGAGGCACTGTCGGCGATCAAGGGCGACCTCGCGCTCTCGGCGCTGGAGAACGCCGCCCGGGCGAGCGACACGGACATGCGGCGCTCGGCGCTGATCGGGCTCGGCATCGCCGGGCGGGAGGCGTCGCTGCCGACCTTGCTCGGCGCGCTCTCGTCCCCGGACGTGGCGACCCGGCTCGTCGCGGTCTCGGCGATCTCCGGCTTCTCGTCGCCCGAGGTCCTGCCGGCGCTCGTGCGCGCAGCGGGCGACCCCGACGAGAGCGTGCGCGCGGCGGCGACCAGCTTCATCGCGGGGCGGCCCGGGGTCGACGCGACGAGGAGCCTCATCGCGCTGCTCGTCGCCTCGCAGGCACAGGGACCGCTCCCCGCCGCGCTGTCCACGCCCGTGCCGGGGCGCATCGAGGGCATCCTCGACGCGCTCGCGGCGGCGGACGACGAGCTCGCGCCCGTCCTGACCGCGGCGCTCGCGCGGATGCGGCTGCCGGCGGCGCACACATCGCTCCTCGATGCGCTCCGGCTGCCGCACGCGCCGGCGCGGAAGGCGGCGGCCACGACGCTCGCCGCGGTGGCCACACGGGAGGGCTTCGCGGCGGTCGAGCTCACCTCGCGGGCCGATCCGGATCCGGAGGTGCGACGCGTGGCCGCGTCCGTCCTCTCGCAGTGGGCATGACGCCGTTGTCATGACGAGCCGCCTCCCCATCTCTCCGCAGGTCTTCGCGATCTTCAGCGCCCTCATCGCCGAGAAGATCGGCGTCCACTACGACGCCGGCGATCGCGAGCTGCTCGGCGACAAGCTCGCGGTGCGCGCCCTCGACGCCGGCTTCGACTCGCTGCTCGATTACTACTACTTCCTCCGCTACGACCCGGCGGGCGCGGCCGAGATGGACGCGCTGATCGACGCGCTGGTCGTGGGCGAGACGTATTTCTTCCGCGAGCTCGCGCAGCTCGAGGTCGCGGTTTCGGAGCTCGTCGCGCCCCGCGTGGCGGCGGGCGAGCGGCCGCGGATCTGGTCGGCGGCCTGCTCGAGCGGCGAGGAGCCGTTCACGATCGCGATGCTCCTGGCCGAGCGGGGCCTGCGTGACAAGGTCGATCTCGTCGCGAGCGACATCAGCCCGCGGGCGCTCTCGCGCGCCCGGGCCGGCGTGTTCGGGCCGCGCTCGCTCCGGAGCAACGCCCCGCCGCCTCCGTTCGCCCGCCGGTGGCTGGAGGTGACGCCCGAGCGGGTCGTCGTGCGCCCCGAGCTCCAGGGGGCGATCGACTGGCGGCGGATCAACCTGCTCGCGGCGCCCGACGTCACGTCGCTCGGGCCGTTCGACGTCATCGTTTGCCGCAACGTGCTCATCTATTTTCATGACAACACGGCGCGGTGGGTGATCAATAACCTCTCTGGGGCGCTCGCCGCGGGCGGGTTCCTCCTGGTCGGGGTCTCCGAGTCGCTGCTGCGGCTCGGCACCGCGCTCAGCTGCGAGGAGCGGGGCGGCGTGTTTTTCTATCGGAAGACCGCGCAATGAAGATCCCGCCTGTCCGCGTGCTCGTGGTCGACGACTCTGCCTTCGTGCGCAAGGTGCTGCGGCAGGTCCTCGGCGCGAGCGCCTCGATCGAGGTCGTCGATACGGCCATGGACGGCCTCGACGCGCTGGAGAAGATCGAGCGCTACAAGCCGGATGTGGTCACGCTCGATCTCGTGATGCCGAACCTCGACGGCATCGGCGTGCTCAGGTCGTTGCCGCGCGAGGGCGCGCCGCGGGTCGTCGTGGTCAGCAACTCCGAGGCGGACAGCGAGCTCGGCGTCGAGGCGCTCCAGCAGGGCGCGGTCGATCTCGTCGAGAAGCCGACGTCGCTCGCGACCGATCGTCTCTTCGAGCTCTCGGACGAGCTGGTCCGCAAGGTGCTCGCCGCGGCCGGGGCGAGGGTCCACCCGGCAGCGCCTCGCCCGCTGCCGCCGCCCCTGCCCGGCGCGATCCCCGCGCTGCCGCGCACGCGCCTCGTCGTGGTCGGCACGTCGACCGGCGGCCCTCAGGCGCTGACGCGGCTCTTCGCGGCGATGCCCGGCGATTTCCCGGTCCCTGTCGTCGTCGCGCTGCACATCCCCCCGGGCTACACGGAGTCGCTGTCGCGCCGCCTCAACGACGGGAGCGCGCTCGCGATCGTCGAGGCATCGGACGATCTCCAGCTCCGGCCCGGGCTCGCGGTCATCGCGCGCGGGGGGACGCACCTCGAGGTCCGGCGCCAGCGGGAGCGCGCCAGCGTCCGCTTCGCCCAGGCGGTCAGGGCGTCCCTTTATTGCCCGTCGGTCGATCTGCTCTTCGCGAGCGCCGCGGCCGAGTTCGGGTCGGGCGTCCTCGGGGTCGTGCTGACGGGCATGGGGGACGACGGCCTGGAGGGGTCCCGGGCGATCCAGAAGGCCGGCGGGAAGATCCTCGTAGAGGCCGAGTCGTCCTGCGTCGTCTACGGCATGCCCCGCCGCGTGCTGGAGGCCGGGCTCGCCGCGGCGCAGGCGCCGATCGACGAGATGCCCGCGGCCATCGTGCGGCACCTCTGACGCCGGGCGACGTCGCGCCCGTCAGAGCGGCCAGTAAACGACCTTTCCCTCGATCTCCTGGAACGTGGCCGCGTTGCCGTCCTGGGAGACGATGAAGGCGATCCGGTCCGGGTACCCGGCCACGAACGCCGCCGCCGCGCGGTGGCGGGTGCCGCGCGCGTCGAGGCTCAGGCTCGCATCCATCCTCTGGTCGGGGGTGGCGGCGAAGACCTCGGAGATGATCGCCCTCGGCGGGGGCAGCTTCGCCCCGAACGCGAGCACGTCGAGGGCATGGCTCATCACCACCGCGCCGTCGACGGTCGTCAGCCGCACGATGAGGTCGAGCAGCCGGTTGATGCGCTCGGCGCCCTCGATCGCGTGGTCCGAGCCGCGCGCCTGTCTGTGCGCCGCGGGCTGCTCTCCGTGCGACTGCCGCCGCTCGCTCGGCGGATGGCTCTCGTGGACGTCGAGGATGGCCGCGCCGAGGCACAGGGAAGGCTCCAGCCGCTTGACCTCGGTGTCGAGCTGATTCCCCTCCTCGCCGAAGAGCTGCGGCAGGCCTTCGCCCGGGCCCAGGACGGCGACGAGCCCGCCGCGCCCGAGCTCGACCATCCCGTCGACGATGCGCAGGAGATAGCTGCGCACCTGGCGGACGAGCGGCCTGCCGTGGTCCCCGAGGACGGTCCTCGCGATGGATTCCAGCTGCGGCCGGCTCTTGGACATCCATGTCCGCACGGCGCCGCGCTCGTAGCGGACGATCTCCCACTCGCCGCGGTACACGGCCACGACACCGGGCTTCGGGACGACGACGCGCACGAGCTGATCGCTGTCGAACGAACGCCGGCCGTGCGGCGTCGCGATGCCAGCGATCACGAGCGACCCGCCGAGCGGCACCACGGACAGGAAAGAGCGCGGCCATGCGCACGCGGAGGCGAGGTTGGCCACGTGCTCCACGTCGAACGCCACGGCGGACCCGAACCGCACGAGATCCCACGCGGGCTCGTCGAGCTCGAGGTCGGCGAGGCTCCCGGCGAACACGATGCCGACCGGGTTCAGCCGCCCCTCTTCCGTCGCCATGGACGCGAAGAACATCGTCTCGATCAGCTCGGTCAGGATCGTCGCGAAGGGGGGCGGCGACGCCGCGTCGGGGGCGACGCCGGCGCTGCAAGCCAGCTGCTGCGCCGTGAGCTCGGGCTGCTCCTGCAGCTCGAGAAATGCGGCCGTGACATCCGCAGGATACTTGAGGCGCATGAGCTCGTTCTATCATCCCGAGCGCCGCCGGTCAGGCCGACGGGCTGCATATGGGCTCGTTCTCAGCGTCGCAGCGCGGCGCGCTACGTCGCGATGCCTGCGCAGGCCGGTATTGTTACGCATTCTCACGAATCGTTACGAGACGAGCCGTGTGGCATCACGCGGCCCGGCGCGAGCGCTCCTCTTTACTCTTCGGGGTCTCTGCTTTTCGCACCTTCGAGCGGGCGTCGTCGGCCCGCTTGTCGTCGTTTGCGACGTTGGCAGCCTTCGCGCCCTTCTGGCCGAGCCTTCGCGATGCCGACCTTGCCCGTCTTCCGCAGGGCCTCGCGCAGGAGCACGTACGCCGTGACCGACGATTTCTTCTTGCTGTTCGGCGACGCGGGGGCGAGGTAGTACGGCTTCTCGTAGTACATCGGGTCGATCTTCGAGGCATCGACGAAGTCGAGGATATCCACGGTCTGCGTCGCCTCCACGTTCGCGCGGCGCAGGTCCTCGTCGGACATGACGACATACCCCGCGCGTCGCGCCCGTCCCGGCTGCTCGGCGCCCGCCGCGCCGCGGCGCCGCCGGGGCCGGCGTCGCGCTTCGCCACAGCGGGCCTCGGGCGTGGCGATTGCTGCCCCGCTGGTCCGGGCCCGCTATAAACAACGGTCGACATGCCGCGCCGGACCCACGACCTCCACGGAGCTGCGCCGGACAACAGCCGGACCGCGCTCCTCCTCATCGACGTCATCAACGACCTGGACTTCCCGGAAGGCGACCGGCTGCTCGCCCATGCCCTCCCGATGGCGCACCGCATTCGCGCGCTGAAGCAGCGGTGTCGCGACGCCGGCATCCCCGCGGTCTACGTGAACGACAACTTCGGCCGCTGGCAATCCAACTTCCACCGGCAGATCGAGCACTGCCTCGAAGAGGGCACCCGCGGCCGGGAGATCGCGGCGCTGCTGCGGCCAGGAGAGGAGGATTATTTCGTGCTCAAGCCCAAGCACTCGGGCTTCTACGGCACCACGCTGGAGATCCTGCTCGAGTCGCTCGGCGTGCAGACGTTGATCCTCACCGGCATGGCGGGGAACATCTGCGTCCTGTTCACGGCGAACGACGCCTATATGCGCGATTACCGGCTGCTCGTCCCGTCGGACTGCATCGCCTCGGAGGGCGAGGAAGACAACGGCTATGCGCTCCGCCAGATGCAGCGCTTCCTCAAGGCCGACATCACGCCGTCGGACGAGGTCGACCTCGAGCGGCTGCCCGCCTGACGCCTCCGGGGGGGCCGGGCGTCCGGCGGGCAGCTGCCCGAGGTCACGTGTCGCGTCAGGGCGTCACGCTCAGGCGAGCGCCCGCTGCTTCGACGAGATGCCCTCCTCGCTGAGGACCGCGATGTCGGTCGCGCCGCCCCGCTCCAGGACCTGCTTGGCGAGCGCGCGCTCGTTGCTGTCCTCGACGTGGACGGAGATGAGGATGTTGCCGCCCTTGATCTTTCCCTCGTACTGCTTGGCCTCGACCTCGGGGATGCCGAGCCCGATGAGGGCGCCGGTCACGCCGCCGACCGCCGCGCCCGCCGCGGCGCCGCTCAGCGCGGCCATGATCGGGCCGGCCGCGATGAAGGGCCCGAGCCCGGGGATGGCGAGCGCGCCGATGCCGGCGAGCAGGCCGATGGTCCCGCCGAGCGCGCCGCCCGCGCTGGCGCCCGCGGTCGCGCCCTCGGGCGCCTTCGTGTTCTTCTCGTGCGCGAAGTCCCGCGTCCCGTGCTTGTCGGGGAACAGCGCCGAGATATCGCTTGTCATGAAGCCGGCGCGCTGGAGCTCGCCGACGATGATGTCTGCCTGCGCGAGCGTGCTCACGAGGCCCAGGACCGCTTTCTTCGTTGCCATGGTGTCTTCCTTTCAGAGTGGTTCAGTCAACGTCAACTTCGAGCTGGTTATCGACCCGCTGGACGCCCGGGATCCCCTGCGCGATCGCGGCGATGTCGGCCTTCTCCTTGTCGCTCTTCACCGGGCCGCGCAGCGTGACGACCTGCCCGCTCGTGATGATCTTGACGTTCTTGGCGTTCATCGACAGCGCGTCGCTCGCGACCACCGCCTGGCGGATCTTCTGCGTGATCGTGCGATCGGCCTCGTTCTCGCCCTGATCCCCGGGGGTCAGCGCGGCCGGGTCGCGATCGCGATCGTTCTTGTCCGTGTTGTCGGCGGCCACCGGCGTGGGGTTGTTCGCGCGCTGGGCGACCTCACCCGGCACCGTCGCGGTGTTGTTGTTCGAGCGAGGCGTGCCTTCTGCTCTGTCGCAGCCGACCGCGGCAGCGATCGAGAGAGACGTCATGAAGAAGAGTTTCGCTGTGTCCATGACCCGATGCCCTCGCAAGCCTTGGGCCATCTCGGGCAGAGAGCGCCTGTCGGCGCACGGCTGCGGTCGGGGCGGACCATGAACCCCGTCACTTCTGATAATGAGTTGTCTTTTTCGCGCTGCACCGTGGACGCGTCGCCCGCGCGCGTGGCAGCGACGCGAAGCGACTGGCAGCCTCATGCGTGGATCGAGGCCGGGCTGCCCCAGGTGAGGCGAACTGCCCCGTGCCGGCCGCGCCAAGTCAGGAGAGCTTGACTTCTCGGACGAAGCGGAGCTGTGCTGTTATGCCTGCGGCGGACACGGACCTGCGCGCGGAGGCGCTCAGTCGTCGCGAGGGCTCGCCGGGCGGCCGCTCGGGTGCTTTGTCGGGCGTTCTTCTGAGCGGTCCGTTGGACGTTCGTGCGCCAGGCCAAGCCTGGGCGAGGAGGATGCGATCAGCTGAAACTTCGCGAAGAAACCCGGCGGGTGAGAGTCCCGCCCGGCAAGGTTGGCCCACCAGCCGGAAGCGAGTCTTGCGTGGCGCTGGGTGACCGGCGGCGCGAAGCGTAGACAGCGAGCGTGCGGGCCGTGGGATAGAGCCTCGAAAGAACGGAAGTCGTGGGGCCGACGTCGTGAGCGTAGCGGAAGGCAACATCGTCGCGTCAAGAGCGAGCCCGGGTAGCCCCCACTCGCAGGGCCTGGCGCGGCGACCCACCGGGGTCAGAGACCAGGGCACGTACGCAAGGGTTTCCCGAGGAACCTGGGAGGTCCCGCCGCCTCCACCGAGAGGTGGAACCGCCGAGCGGAGCGCAAGCGAGCGGAGCGGGGGCGACGGGAAGTCGGAGTGCACTCGTAGTACCGCGGAAGCGGGGGAACCAACCCGAGGGACCCCGTGGAGGGAAGGGGAGCACCGGGGCACGGGATCGTTGGAGGGAAAGATGAAGGAGACATCGGGCTCCGAAACCGTCTGCACGAAACTCGAACGAATAGCGGAGCTGGCGCGGCAGGCACCCACCATGGTGCTGACGACGCTCGCCCATCACATCGACCTGGACTGGATGCGCGAAGCCTACCGGCGAACGCGCAAGGACGGCGCGCCCGGCGTGGACCGGCAGACCGCGGAGCAGTACGCGGAGCAACTGGAGGACAACCTCCGGTCGCTGCTGGAACGAGCCAAGGCGGGCACGTACCGCGCGCCGCCGGTGAGGCGGGTCCATATCCCGAAGGGCAACGGGGAAACACGCCCGATCGGCATCCCGACCTTTGAGGACAAGATCCTGCAGCGCGCGGTGGCCATGGTGCTGGAGGCCGTCTTTGAGCAGGATTTTCTTGACTGCTCGTACGGTTTCCGGCCCGGCCGTTCGGCACACCGAGCGCTCGCGTCGTTCTGGGACAAGGCGATGGAGATGGCGGGCGGATGGGTCATCGAGGTCGACATCCGAAAGTTTTTCGACACGGTGGACCGTCAGCACCTGATGGATGCGCTGCGCCGCAGGGTACGAGACGGCGTGCTGCTCCGTCTCATCAGCAAGTGGCTGCACGCGGGCGTGCATGAAGACGGTAGCCTCAGCTACCCGGAGGCCGGCACACCGCAGGGCGGCGTGGTTTCGCCGATCCTGGCGAACATCTACCTGCACGAGGTGCTCGACACGTGGTTCGAGCGCGACGTCCGACCCCGGCTTCGAGGCAGGGTACACCTCATCCGCTACGCGGACGACGCGGTGCTGCTGTTCGAAGTGGAAGAAGACGCGCGCCGGGTGATGGCCGTGCTACCGAAGAGATTCGGCAAGTACGGGCTGAGCCTGCACCCGGACAAGACGCGCCTGTTGCCGTTCCAGCGGCCGCCGAAGAGACCCCCGCCGAGCGGCGGGGCGTCGCCGATGTGGCCGTCGACGTTCGAGCTGCTCGGCTTCATGCATCACTGGGGCAGGTCGCGGCGAGGCAACTGGGCGATCAAACGCAGGACCGCCAAGGACCGCTTCAGCCGCGCGCTGCGGCGCGTGGCGGAGTGGTGCAGGGACCACATGCACGATGAGCTGAGCAGCCAGCAGGAGGGCCTGGCCATGAAGCTGCGGGGTCACTACGAGTACTACGGGATCACCGGGAACTCGGAGGCGCTCCGTCGCTTCGCCTGGGAGGTCGTGGCGGTGTGGCGCAAGTGGCTCGATCGCCGCTCGCAGAACGCCAAGATGACCTGGGAGCGGATGCACCGATCGCTGGAGAGGTACCCCCTTCCGCGGCCGCGCATCACGCACCCCGCTCCTGCCCGCTCGTAGCGAACCCGTGTCCCGAAGAGCCGGATGCGGGAATTCCGCACGTCCGGATCTGTGGGGGGCCGGGGGGTAGTCGACCCCGGCCTACCCGACTGTCGGACGCTGGATCCCGAGGCGCCGCAGCTTCCGGTAGAAGGTCGCCCTCGACATGCCCGCCTCGCGCGCGGCCTGCAGCGCGTTCCAGCCGGTGCCCTCGAGCGCCGCGAGCAGCGCGGCGCGCTCGTCCTTCAGGGGGCGCGGCGCGCCGCGGCCGCTGCCTTCCCGCGCGCGGGGCAGATCCACGTCGTCGGGGCCGATCCTGCGGCCGTCACAGAGCACGACCGCCTTCGTGATCACGTTCTCCAGCTCGCGCACGTTGCCCGGCCAGCCGTGCTGGCTGAGGCGCCGCAGCGCCTCGCGGGAGAGCTGCGGGGCCGGGCGGCCGAGCTGCTCGGCGGCGCGGCGCACGAAGTGGAGCGCGAGCTCCGGCAGGTCCTCCAGCCGGTCGCGCAGCGGCGGCAGCTGGATCTGCACCACCGCGACGCGGTAGTAGAGGTCCTCGCGGAAGCGCCCGCGCGCGGTCTCGGCGAGCAGATCGCGGTTCGTGGCGCAGACGAGGCGGAAATCCACGCGCACGGCCTCGGCGCTGCCGACCGGGCGCACCTCTCGCTCCTGGAGCACCCGGAGCAGCTTCGCCTGCACCTCGAGCGGCATCTCGCCCAGCTCGTCGAGGAACAGCGTGCCGCCGCGCGCCGCGACAACGAGCCCGGTCCGGTCCCGGTCGGCCCCCGTGAAGGCGCCGCGGACGTGCCCGAAGAGCTCCGACTCGAGCAGCGCGGCGGGGAGCGCGGCGCAGTTGATCCCCATGAACGGGCCGCTCTTGCGCGGGCCGGCGAAGTGGATGGCGCGCGCGACGAGCTCCTTGCCGGTGCCGCTCTCGCCGGTCACGAGCACGCTGACCGGCGTGTCGACAACGCGGTCGAGCGTCGCGAACACGGCGCGGAGCGCGGGGCCGCGCCCCACGATGGCGCCGTAGTCGTAGCGGTGCTCCAGGGCCTGCTGGCGGACGAGCACCTCTTCTTGCAGCCGGTCGATCTCGGCGGCCTGGCCGCGCAGGAGCTCCTCGACGCGGCGCCGCTCGGCCTCGAGCTCCACGGTGCGGCGGCGCAGGTCGTCGACGAGCCGCGCGTTGCGCAGCGCGAGCGCGACCTGATCGGCGAAGGCGAGGAGCAGGTCGACGTCGTCGGGGGCGAAGCGTGCGCGCCGGAAGCGGTTGTCGAGGTAGAGCGCGCCGAGCACGCCGTCCGGCGAGCGGATCGGCACGGCGATCACCGACCGGAGCCGCATGGCGTGCACCGACGCGTGCTCGCGGAACCGCGGGTCGTCCTGCGCGTCCACGGTGACCACGGGCTCCTGCGTCGCGATGGCGCGCTCGGCGATGCTGTAGCTGAACTTGAGGTGGCTCCTGCCGACCTTCTCGCGGTCGACGTTGCGCGCGACCGTGACGCGGAGCTCGCCGCCCGGCTGCTCGAGCAGCAGGAACCCGCGCTCCGCGGCCGTGAGGTCGATCGCGGCGTCCATGGCCATCGCGAGGATGTCGGCGATCTCGACGGATGAGTTGAGCTTTCGGAACATCGCGAGGAGCCGCTCGAGCTTGGCCGCGCGCTCCGCCGCCGGCTGCGTCTGGGCGCCGGCGGCCCCGGGCGGCGCAGCTGCCTCGGCCGGCGCGGGCCGGGCGGCGCGGCGGCGGGGGTGCATCCAGAAGGCGTGCTGGAGCGCTTCCGGGAGCGAGCGCGCCATGGTGGTCCACGCGGCGGTCGCGCGCTCCCGCTGCGCCGCTGCGACCTCGGGCTCGCCCGCGAGCTCCTCGGCGTCGGCGAGCGCGAGGCGGACGTCCGCGACGAGGTCGGGCTGGGCTGCGCGCTCGGCGAGGCCGAGGGCGCTCTCGAGGAGCTCCTGGGCCGCGGCGAGGTCCTGACCGGGGTTGGGCTGACCGGGGTTGAGGCCGGCCTGACCGGGGTTGGGCCCACCCAGGTTGGGGTTGGCGCCGCCCTGACCGGGGTTGAGGCCGGCCTGACCGGGGTTGGGCCCACCCAGGTTGGGGTTGGCGCCGCCCTGACCGGGGTTGAGGCCGGCCTGACCGGGGTTGGGCCCACCCAGGTTGGGGTTGGCGCCGCCCTGACCGGGGTTGAGGCCGGCCTGACCGGGGTTGGGCCCACCCAGGTTGGGGTTGGCGCCGCCCTGACCGAGGTTGCCGTCGCCCTCGCCGTCGAGCAGCGCGAGCCGCCCCTCGAGCAGCGCCGCGCGCGCGCCGAGGTCGGGCGCCTCCCGGACCGCCCCGTGCTCGCGCGCCCGGGCCAGCGCGGCGCGCGCGTCGCCCAGCGCGCCCCGCGCGAGGTGCGCCCGGCAGAGCTCCAGCTCCTCCTCCACGACCTCGCGCTGCGCGCCCTGCGCCTCGAAGCCCCCCCGCGACCGCTCGAAGCAGCGCGCCGCCTCCTCGGCGTCGCCCGCCGCGAGCGCGCAATCCCCGAGGACCGACGCCGCGGCCGCCGCGAAGAACGGGGCCCCCCGCCGCGCGGCCTCCGCCTCCACCCGCGACGCCACGCGCGCGGCCCGCTCGAACGCCCCCACGTCCGCCCAGAGCTTCGCCAGATCGAAGTCGAGCACGAGGACCAGGTCCGCCTGGCCCAGGGCCGAGGCGAGCCGCGCTCCGCGCTCGTAAGCGGCGAGCGCCTCGCCCAGCTCGCCCGACTGGTGGCACGCCGTACCCACGTTGAGGCTGCAGCGCGCGACAAGGTCGCCGAGGCCGTGCTCCTCCGCCGTGGCGAGCGCCTGCCGGTAGCCGGCGAGCGCCGCCTCGACCTCCCCCGCGCGGAAGGCGTCGATCGCCTGGTACGACAGCGCCCGCACGAGCGCCCGCGGCGCGCGCCGGTCGCGGTGCAGCCCGGCGGCGAGCCCGAGGTGCAGCCCGGCGAGCCGCCGCTCGCCCAGGTAGCTCGCCGCGACGCCGACGTCCTCGTGCAGGCTCGCCAGCACCTCCGGGTCGTCGCACAAGGCGAGCGCCGGCTCGGCGCGGGCCCGCGCCTCCGCGTGGGACCCGAGCCGCAGCAGCGCCCGGCCCGCGAGGTCGGCGAGGCCGGCGCGCTCGCGCGGGCTGAACGGCGACAACGGCGACGCCTCCCCGCAGGCCTGCTCCGCCTCGTCGACCCGCGCGAGCGCCGCCGTCGGATCGCCCAGCTCGAGCAGGCACGCGCCCAGCCGGACGAGCGCCTGCCCCCGCCGCGCCCCGAGCGCGGCGGCATGGCCCTCCGCGAGCAGCTGCTCCAGCGCCTCGCGGGCCCGCGCCGCGCGGCCCCCGCGCTGCAGCGTGGACGCGATCTCCAGCCGCGTCTCCGCCGCCGTCGCCGTCTCGAGCAGCGCCTCGGCCGCCGCGGCCCACGCCCCCGGGTCCGCCTCGCGCTCGGCGCGGCGCGCGAGGAACAGGCGCTCGGCGGCCGCCGCGTCGCCCGACAGCGCGAGGTGCAGCGCCTGCTGCTCGACCCGCGCCGGGAACGCCGCCGCCGCCCGCGCGTGCGCCGCGCGGACCGCCTCGCCGCCGAGCGCCGCCAGCAGGGCGGCGCTCGGCCCGGCGCGCGTCAGCGTCCAGCCCCCTGCGGCGCGCGCGGCCACGCCGCGGGCGGCGAGCTCGGCCAGGTGCGCGACCGGCAGCCCGAGCGACGGCAGCTCCTCGTCGGCGACCGCGCCGCCCTGCACGGCCAGCGTGGCCACGGCGTCGCGCAGCGGCCGCCCCAGCCCCCGCAGCCGCAGCGCGTAGCGCGCGCTCGCCCCGGGCGTCGTCGCGTCGAGCCCCGCGATGTCCCCGCTCTCCGCGAGCCGCCCGGCGATCACCACGAGGTCGGCGGGCCACCCGGCGCTCGCCCGCAGCACAACCTCGGTCGCGTCGCCCAGCCCGATGTCGTCCATCCAGCGTTGCACCGCCTCGCGCCCGAGCGGCGGCAGCGCCACCTCGCGGGCGCTCCGCCCCGCCTCGGCGGCCACGGCGGCGAGCGGCGCCCGGCCGCCGCCGTGCGGGATGCGCTCGGCCGCCAGGACCAGCACCGGATCGTCGGGGCCCAGCAGCCGGACCAGCGCCTCGAGCATCTCCCGGTCCGCCCCGGTCACCTCGTCGGCGTCGTCGAGCACGAGCACGAGCGGCTCTGCCCCCGTGCCTGCCCGCGCGCGCGTGAGGCGCTCGTGCGCGCGCAGGGCGCCGAGCGCGCCGGCGGGGAGCGCCTCCTCGCCGGTCGCCCGGCCGAGCATCGAGGCCACCGGCGCGCCGGCCCGCGCGAACCCCTCCACGGCTTCCATCCTGAGCTCGGCGCTCCACTTCGCCTCGCGCAGCAGGCGGCTCTTCCCGCAGCCGGGCTCCCCGGCGATCACGCAGAGGCGCGGCCCGCTCTCCCCGCGCTCGAGCGCGGTGATCGCCTCGGCGACGGCGCGCAGCTCGGCATCGCGGCCGACGAGGTGGGGCGGCTCCGGCGGCGGCGGGGCCAGGGCGCGCGGCGACGCGCCCACCCAGTCGAGCGCCTCGCCCGCGTCGGCCGGGCGGTCGCGCGGCTCGGGCCGGACGAGGCGCTCGACGAGCGCGGCGGCCGCCTCCGGCAGCGGCTCCGCGAGCAGCGGGGCGATCGCGCCGAGGGTGCGGCCGAGCGAGAACAGGTCCGCGCGGCCGTCGGCCGGCTCGCCGCGGATCACCTCCGGCGCGACGAAGCCCTGGGTGCCGGAGACGCCGTCATCGGTCCTCCCGCCGACCCGCGCCGCGCACGACAGGTCGATCAGGACCGCGCGCCCCGACGCGCCGACGAGGATGTTGGCCGGCTTCACGTCGCCGTGCCGGATGCGCGCCCGGTGGAGGAAGCGCAGGGCGTCGAGCACGTCGACGATCGCGGCCCGCACCTCCTCGAAGCGCCGGCCTGTCACGTACGCGTCGAGCGGCGCACCGAGCACCGCCTCCGACGTGAAGTAGAAGCGCGCCTCTCCGGTCTCCCGGAGCATGCCGAAGTCGTGCACCCGGACGAGGTGCGGATGGAACAGGCCCGCCAGCATCCTGAACTCGCCGCGGAGCGCCGCCCGCTCCGCGGTGCGCGCGCGCCGGAGCAGCTTGAGACAGAGATCGCGCCCGAGCGCCTCGTCGCGCGCGAGCCACGCCGTCGCAAGGCCCCCTCGCCCCAGGGGGCGGAGCAGGCGGTAGCGGCGGGCGACAAGCGTCCCCTCGGCTGGGATCATCCGCACAGTGTCTCACGGATGTGCCATCTGAGACAATGAGACAGTCAACGAGACACCTGTGCCTGAGGTTTCACGATGATTTCTGCCGTTTTTCCGTCGTAACCTTGTTCGGCATCGTGTTTGCTGAGGGGGCAAGCATGGCGATGCGGACGACAGGCAGACACGGGGACCGGCGGGGCGCGGTCGTCTCGGCGCTCCTCGCGCTGCTCCTCGGCGGCTGTGTCGTGAGCCCGCAGCCGAGCCCGCCTGTCCACGAGCCGATCCTGGACGGGGGGCTCGTCGGCGTCTCGGGCGAGGTCATGCTGCTGGCCGACCAGATCTCGCTCCTGGGCCAGGCGGGCGCGGTCACGCCGGCGGGCGGCGTGATCGTGGTGACGAACCTCGACACCCTCGACGCGCCGGTGCTCGCCGACGTGAACCCCGACGGGAGCTTCGTCGCCACCTTGATCGCCCGGACGGAGCAGGTCCTGCGGATGCAGGTGAAGCAGGGCGAGCTCCGGTCCGCGCCGGCGGATCTGCTGCTCGCGGGGTCGCCCATCAGCGGGACCCACAAGACGCTCGAGCACCTGCTGTGCCTCGAGATCGAGCCGGCCGCCTGGGTCTCGTTCGAGGGCGCCGGCGGCGCGCGCGACGTGGTCGTCCGCAACACGTGCGCCGGCGACGTGTCCATCGACGCGCCGCGCCTGCGCCGCGGCGATGCGCCGTTCAGCGTCAGCCCGGAGGCGCCGTTCGTGGTGCCGGCGGGCGGGTCCACCGTCATCACCGTGCGCGCGGACGGCGGCGGGGACGAGCTCGAGGACGTGCTCTTCCTCGACGTCACGGCGCCCGAGCCCGGGCGCCGCGCGCTGACGCTCACGCTCCCCGACTGAGCGGTCGGGGGAGCGATCCACGGATCACGCGCCGCGCCTGTGCGCGGCGCAAGAGCGCCCTTCCTCACGAGGGGCTCGTGCATGTCGTTCGCCTCGCCGGTGACGGCGAGGCCATGTTGGAGGAACATCATGAACGTTCAGAATCGCATCAAGAGCAGCCGTATCGGTTCCGTTCTCTGGCTCGCGCTGTCGATGATCCCGCTCGCTGTGGGCTGTCAGGTCGAGATGACCGGCGACAACACCGGCTCCGACTCCGACGAGGTGCGGGGCGGCAGCCGTGCCTGCGGCGGTCTCCTCGGCCTCGAGTGCAAGAAGGGCTTCTTCTGCGACTACGAGCTCGAGGCCATGTGCGGCGCGGCCGATCAGACGGGCACCTGCGAGCGCATGCCGGAGGCGTGCACGGAGGAGTACAAACCGGTCTGCGGCTGTGACGGCAAGACGTATGGCAACGAGTGCGCCGCGAACTCGGCGGGCGTGTCGATCTCGTCGCGCGGCGAGTGCAAGCCGCCCCCGGAGCAGCAGTGCGGCGGCATCGCGGGCTTCGCGTGCGACCCCGGGTTCTTCTGCGACTATGCGCCCGACGCCATGTGCGGCGCGGCCGATCAGATGGGCAGCTGTGCGCCCATCCCGGAGGTGTGCACGAAGGAGTACAACCCCGTCTGCGGCTGCGACGGCAACACCTACAGCACCGCGTGCGTCGCGAACGCGGCGGGCGTCTCGGTCGCGTCGCCCGGCGAGTGCGAGAAGGCTCCGGGAGCGGTGTGCGGCACCCGCGGCGCCGAGGCGTGCGGGCCCGGGCTCTTCTGCAGCTTCCCGCCCGAGGCCGAGTGCGGGATCTCCGACAAGCCGGGCACCTGCGCGCCCATGCCGGAGGCGTGCACGTTCCAGTACGATCCGGTCTGCGGCTGCGACGGCAAGACGTACGGCAACGCGTGCTCCGCTGCCTCGGCGGGCATGTCGGTGGCGTCGCGCGGCGAGTGCGAGAAGGCTCCGGAGCAGCACTGCGGCGGCATCGCGGGCCTCGCGTGCGACCGCGGGGAGTTCTGCAACTACAGCCTGGAGGCCCTCTGCGGCGCGGCCGATCAGACGGGCGTCTGCGAGACCCTCCCGGAGGTATGCACGGAGGACTACACCCCGGTCTGCGGCTGCGACGACAAGACGTACAGCAACGCGTGCAACGCGCACGCGGCGGGCGTGTCGGTGGCGCTGCTCGGCGAGTGCCCTGAGCGCCGGTGAGCGAGCGCCGATAGCGGCCGGCCGCGCCGCGCTTCCCGTGACGCCGACGCGGCAGGTCCTGTGTCTCTTCCTTCGCGGGGCTCTCCGGCAGAGCCCCGTCCCCGCCTGATCGGGGAACGCCGGACCGGTCTGGGCGATTGAAACGGGGGGGCGCGCGGCGTATGCCTGCGTTGCCCTCCTTCTCCCATGCATCCCGTGCAGACCTCGTCCTCGCCACCGCCCCGGTCGCTGCGCCTCGGGCTGGTCTGGCTGATGGCGGCGGCCTCCGGCGCCACCGTCGCGAACCTCTATTACAACCAGCCGCTGCTCGGGGACATCGGCCGGGAGCTCGGCGCTTCGGGCGGCTCGCTCGGGCTCGTGCCCACGATGACGCAGGTGGGTTACGCGGCGGGGATGCTCCTGCTCGTGCCGCTCGGCGACAGCCACGAGCGGCGGCGGCTCATCGTCGTCATGGCGGCGCTGGCGAGCCTCGCGCTGCTCGGCGCGGCGCTCGCGCCGGATCTGCCGTGGCTCATCGCGGCGAGCTTCGCGGTGGGCATCACCAGCGTTGTGCCCCAGCTGCTCTTGCCGTTCGCGGCGCAGCTCGCGCCGGACGAGCAGCGCGGGCGCGTGGTGGGGATGGTGATGAGCGGTTTGCTCATCGGCATCCTCCTGTCGCGCACGGTGGCCGGCTTCGTCGGCACGCAGCTCGGCTGGCGCGCGATGTTCTGGATGGCGGCGGGGCTGATGCTCGCGCAGGGCCCGATATTGCGCCTGGCCTTGCCGGCGCAGCCGCCGGTCGCGGCGATGTCGTATCCGGAGCTCCTGGGCTCGCTCGGGCGCCTTGCCCGGACCGAGCCCGTGCTGCGGCTGCACTCCGCGCTCGGCGCGCTCACATTCGGCGCCTTCAGCGCGTTCTGGGCGACGCTCGCGCTCTATCTCCAGAGCATGCCCGAGCGCCACGGCCCGCAGGTCGCGGGCCTCTTCGGCCTCGTGGGCGTGGCCGGCGCCGCCGCGGCGCCGCTCGTGGGCCGGTACGCGGACGTGCGCGGCGATCGCTGGATCAACGCCCTCGCGATCGGGGTGCTGCTCGGGTCCTTCGGCGTGCTCTTCGGGCTCGGATCCTGGCTGTGGGGCATCGCGCTCGGCGTGGTGCTGCTCGATCTGGGGGCGCAGGCCAACCAGATCTCGAACCAGGCGCGCGTGTACTCGCTGCGTCCCGAGGCGCGCAGCCGGATGAACACGATCTACATGACCACGTATTTCGTGGGCGGGGCGGCCGGGGCGTGGCTCGGCACGGCGGCCTGGACGCGCTGGGGGTGGCTCGGGGTGTGCGCGGCGGGCGGGGCGATGTCGGCGACGGCGCTGGTCTGGCTGAGGCTCGGGGCGGCGCGGGGCGCGCGCGCTGCGCGCGGAGGGGGAGGGGCTGGCGCGGGCTGAGCAGGCATCGCGGTGACCTGCGCTTCTCCGGGTCGCCGCGGGTGAGGCGGCGGCCGCGACGTCACGGCGTCATCGGCAGCGCGACAAGGATGTTCAGGTTGCACATCTCGTTCTGCGTGCCCCAGCCGGGAAGGACCGGGGCCTCGGCGTCGCGCGTGTCGAAGGTGCATGTCACCTCGAGCGACGAGCTCGGGTCGAGCAGCGGCCGCGTGCGGTACCAGTACATGCCCTGCCAGTGGACGTCCCAGTCCTCCACGCGCGCGATGCAGCTCTCCTGCTCTCCCGACGTCACGCGCGTGTCGAAGGTGCGCCCGCGCTCGTGCATGTGCGGCATCACGCCGAGCACCTCGATCGGGGGCAGCGCCGGGTCGAGCGCGAGCTCCGCCCGCGTCCTGCGCCACGTGGTGCTGGCGTCCTTCTGGCCGGGCGGAAGCGAGTCCGGGCCGTCCGGCTCGAAGAGGGTCGTGAGGAAGCCGTCGTCCCCGAGGAACACGGCGCGCCGCTCCACGGTGTCCTCGTAGCGGAGCCGGACGCGCGTCGAGTCCTCGGCTCCGGCGCCCGCGTGATCGTGGATGTTGTAATGCACCTGGACGACGAAATGGTCCTTCGCGCCGACCGGCGCCCCGGTGCCGCCGGGGAGCTCGACAACGACCTGTCCGGGCGCCCAGGCGAGCAAGGGCTGGAACGGCATCCCCTCGGCCGGCCCGCCGAAGCACTCCCAGCCGGGCCGGTCCGGCGAGGCGTCGTCGAGCTCCGTCATCAGATCCTGGTTCGTCTTGCCCTCCACGAGGGACGCCTCCGTGGGCGTCACCCGGTAGATCGTGACGTGATGAACGATGGCCCGGACCCCGGGCGTCACCTGATATCCGGTGATGAAGCGGTCGGCGTCGAGGCCCGGGTCCACCTGAAAGCACCTCCACTCGTCGTGCGCCGCGAGGGGGTTCTCGGGGTCGGCCACGGGGGTTATCGGCGGTGTCATGTAGTCGACCCCGCCCTCGAGCGCGGGCGCGGGCGGGGCGGGCGGCGCGCCCGCGGGATCCCCCTCGGCGCGCGCCCCGGTCGCCCAGCGATGGATGATGTCGAGCTCCTCGGCGGTGAGCGTCTCCTCGTCCTCGAAGTCGCCGCACGAGCCGTCGTGCGTCACGAGGAACGGGGGCATATGGCCGCCCTGCACCGCGTCGTCGATCGCGCCGGCGCGCGCCTTCGCCGAGATGTAGTCGTCCAGGCGGAAGGGCGCGAGCCCGCCCTCCTGATGACATGCGGTGCACTTGGACGCCGTGATCGGCGCGACGTCCTGCCAGAACGTCGGCTCCGGCGCCGTCTCCGGCTCCTCTGCCGCGCATCCGAGGGAAAACGCGAGCGGCACGAGGGCCGCGAGGCCGCGCGCGTGGAGGGGCATGGTCGTCGTTCGCATCGATGGCCTCGGGTCGTGCAGCTTCAAGCGGACCTCCCTGGGCTGTGTATAATGTACACAGTTATGTGTGTGGTATACGCAGTTGAGCGATGGCTGTCAAACCAAAGAGGCGTCGAAAGACGGCGACGGAGTACAGCGGGGGCGGCGACGCCGTGCGCAGCCTCGAGCTCCTCTGGGGGGCCAGGAAGCGGCCGAACCGGGGGCCCAAGCCGGGCCTGAGCCTCGATCAGATCGTGCGGGCGGCCATCGAGCTCGCGGACGGCGAGGGGCTCTCGGCGCTGTCGATGCAGCGGGTCGCCGCGAAGCTCGGGTTCACCACGATGTCGCTCTACCGGTACGTGCCGAGCAAGGCCGAGCTCCTGGATCTCATGCTGGACGCCGTGGCGGCGGAGCTGCCCCTCGTCGACGGCGTCCCCGGGGGATGGCGGGCCAAGCTGGAGGCGTCGGCGCTCGCGGACTGGGCGCTCTACCACCGCCACCCGTGGTTCTTGCTCGTGACGCCGGTGCGCCCCGTGATGGGCCCGAACGGGATGGCGGCGTACGACGCGGAGCTCCGCGCGGTCTGCGGGATCGGCCTCACCGACCGCGAGGTGCTCGCCGCCGTCCACCTCGTCGACGGGTACACCCGAGGCGCGGCGAGGCTCTCGGTGGACGCGGTCGAGGCCGAGCACGAGACCGGCGTCACCGACGAGCAGTGGTGGTCCGAGCGCGCGTACTTCTGGGACAGGCTCTTCGACCCGGGCCGCCTCCCGACGATGGCGAAGCTGATGCGCTCGGGCGCCTTCGACGCGCACCCCTTCGCGGAGGACGTCTTCCTGTTCGGCCTGCAGCGCGTGCTCGACGGCATCGAGGCGCTCGTCCGGACGCGCGCCGGCCAGTGTGATGAAAGTCCCGAAGCGTCACGATCCCCGGCGCGCCTCTGTGACGAAACTGCCGACGATGCCTCTCCGCGTGACGAGGGGCCGACGTGCGCGCAGTGCGGCGGCGAGATCGCCCAGCCTGCCACGGGGCGGCCGCGGGCTTACTGCTCGCGGGCTTGCCAGCAGCGCGCGTACCGGGCGCGCAACGCGTCGGACGGACGGTGATCGTCGCCCGTCCGCGCCCGCCGCGCCCCGGTGGCGGGCGCGGCGGCGCCCTCTCAGCGCGCCGCCAGCATCCAGGCCGGCGCCCACCAGTAGCGGTGCAGCAGCCGGCGGTCGACGCGCGCGAAGCCGGCCTCGCGCAGCAGCGCCGCCCAGTCGTCGATGGGGTGCTCGAACGTGGTGCGGGTGGCGCCGCGGTCCGCATAGCCGAAGAGCACCGGCATCAGGAAGCCCTGCGCCACCGTGTCGAGGTCGGCGCCGGCATACTCGGCCAGCCCATCGCGGTAGCGCTCGAGCACGTGCCGCGCGGTGTCCGGCGACAGCGGCTCGTCCATGCGCGGCGCGTCGAACTCGGCGAGGAGCAGCAGATCGCAATGCGCGCGCGCCCAGCGGAGCAGCGCCGGCCTCTCCGCCGGACCGAGCGCGTGCAGGCAGAAGGTCGCCTGCGCCACCGCCCAGCGCCGCGACGCCATGTCGGGGTCGGCGACGAGATCCTGGAGACGCCCTGGGAATGCCTCGAAGTCGACCCCCCGCGCGGAGAGCGCCGCGGCACATCGCTCGAGCAGCGGCGCCGCCGGCTCCACCACGGTTGCCCGCCGCACCGCCGGCGTCAGCGCGGGTAGCAGCGCCATCCCATCGCCGGCGCCTATATCGAGCAGATCGAACGGCGCCTCCGGGTACTCGCTGGCCAGCGCCGCGCTGGTCTCCCGGTAGAGCGGCACGTTGCCGCCCCCGCGGATGAAGGCGGTGAATCCCTCCGCGGACACGTAGACGTTGCGCTTCCCCTCTTGGGCGACCCGCTCGAGGTGCGCCGCGGCCGCATGGAACAAGAGATCCCCCGGCGAGGCCTCGCGGGCGCGCGCGGCGAAGGCCGCGGCGTCCGCGTAGCGCTCGTCGGAGAACGCCAGCATCGCGAGGTAGCCAAGGTCCTCCGGCGACGGCGCGGCGACGGCGGCCGCCGCCTCGTCGAGCCCGGCGGCGCGGTAACGATCCCAGATCCTGTCCAGCATGGCGGAAGCTTACCGTCGCACCGGCGACCTCGTGGGCTGGATTCGGGGCCAATCGAGGCGGAGCCGAGTCGCCGGATCGATCATTCCGCCCGGCGAGCTTACCCGAAACGAGGTTCCCTCCGGCGTGATCCATGAATCCATGGAATCAGCGTCCCCATCCACAGCACGTGGACGGGCTGGCGCTCGGCGGGCGAGGGGACGCCGGCGCCCGCCCGCGACGCGCGCGTGACGCCATGACGGCACCTCGGGGCGGGTCGAATGAACCCCAAGGGTCGTGCCGCTCGCTTCCGCTTGCATCAAATATTTACACCTCGTACCCTCGGCGCGCGCTCGTATCGCGCCTGATGTGGGGGTGCCGTCATTTGCCCAGAGCGGTTCATATGAAAACAACTCCGACGATCGCCGAGCTCGAGCACGAGATTGCCGCGCTGCGGCAGCGCGTTGCCGAGCTGGAGATCCCCGCGCGCCGCTATCAGGCGCTGCTCGACGGGGGCATCGTGAGCATGATGATCTACGATCGCGAGAGCCGCGCGCTCGAGGTGAATCGCCGGTGGGAGCAACTCTGGAATCTGCGCCTCGGGGATCTCACCGAGTGGCGGTTGCTGGCGGATGAGCAGGTGTCCGCCAATGGGTCGATGCCCCTCGTCGAGCGGGCGTTCTTGCGGGGCGAGGCCACGGCGTTGCCTACCATACGCTATGATCCGGTCCAGGCGGAACCGCTCCAGGTCGATCCCGGCGGCCAGCCCCGAGATCAGCGCTTCACCACGGGTGACGCTCCGTGCAATTTCCGGATCGAAGCGGCCTGATCATCAAAACGAGAGGCCGGCGCCGAGGTGGAGCGTCCAGGTGACCGCGGGCACCTCGTGAATGAGCTGCGCCGGGCTCTCGAACACGAACGAGCGCCGCACCAGCGAGAACTGCGGTCCACCTTGCACGTCGACGCGCACGAGCGCGCCGGGCGAGACGGTCACGCGCGCGAGGAGCCCGAGGCTGGCCCAGGGCACGGTGACCTCGTTCACCTCGACGATCGTCGCGCCGACCAGCCCGCTGCCGTGGAGAAAGCCGGCCTCGGCGCCCGCGCAGGGCGCGAGCGCGAGCCAGCGCGCCGGGCGGAGGAGGTCCGCGCAGGCGTCGAGCCGGCCGATGCCGCGGGTGAAGCGGGCGCCGCCCGGCCCGGCGTCGACGGCGCCGGAGGCGGCCATCTCGGCCGCGACGCGGAGCGAGGCGCTGACGCCAAGATCGGCGCGCAGCTCGAGGAAGGCCCCCCCGCCGAGGAGGACCTCGGGGGCGACCCCGGTCGCCGCGCTCGCCTGGAGGCCGAGCGTCCACCGGCGCTCCTCCAGCCGCGGCGGAGGCGGTGGCGGGGAGCGCGGGGCGACGGCGGCCGGTGACGCTGGGCGGGCCGGGAGGGCGGCGCGCGGCGGGCTCGCCGGTCGCGCCGCGTCACCGCCGGCGAGAGCCGCCGCCCCGGCGGGGTTTGCAGCCGCGGCGGACCCGGCCGCGGCGCTCGCCGCCCCGGCGGGGTCCGGAACCTCGGACGAGCTCGGCTCCGCGGCCTGCAGCTGCGGGGCGAGGGAAGCGGTGGGGTCGATCCTGAGGGCCGTGATGAGCGCCAGCGCTGCGACGACCTCCGCGCAGGTGGAGCCGCCGACCTCCCGGACACGCGCTCTCTCCTCCCTGCCGAGGGTGATCCGGCCGCGGCTCGCGCCCCCGCTCCGCGTGATGTGCACGCGCACCTCGAGCGCCGCCTCGTCCGGCGCGGCGGCTCGCGCGCGGCTCGTGCGCGCGAGCAGCTCGCGCAGGAACGCCTCGGCGCTGGGACAGCCCTCGTGGGCCTCGTACGAGATGCGCAGGTGCGGGACCTCCGCGCGCGCGTCGGACCCGGCCAGGGCGCCGGCGAGCACGACGGCGGCTGCGAGCCAGCGCGGGTGGAGCACGGCGCTCTCGAACGGTCGCACGGCGGGGCAGGGTACACCGAGCCGCCGTCCGTGGCGGCGCCGATGCGACGGCAAGCGCGACAGGCCGCAGGAAGACGCCGTCCTCTCCCCGGGGCGTTTCCAGCACCTGATCCCACGTCGCCTCAACAATCGCTCGCTCCGGTGAGGCGCTCGAGCCGAGCCTCATGAAAGCAGAGGGCGCCGGCAACCTCCATCCTGTCTCTTCTCTCCTTCATCACGCCTCTGTCCACCAGCGTGCCCTCGTGTCTGGATCTCCTCTCCTGTTCATGTCGCGGCGCCAGAGCCGCGCTGACGAGGGCGGCTGCGCTCTGTGCGCATCACCCTGGCCGCGAGCTCCCCGCCAGCCATGGCCCCTGTTCCGTGCTCCGGCCTGCTGTGGCTGGAGCTGCAGGCCGCGCGCCGCGCAGGCTTGCGATGGGTTTCGAATATTCTGTACAGAGCGGATTGGTGGCGACCGCTGCCGCTCTGCGGCATGCCGCGGCGTTTCGAGGTAGGACCTGCGCGGGACACCGCCTCCGGAGGGAAAGCGCTGCCGTTCGATCGGCTCACGGTTTTACCGAAAGTGGCCGGCGGCGCGTGAATAGAGCATCCTCTCTGCGCCATGTCTGTTTTATTACAGCCGAGCGCCTCGCCCGAGCCCGGCATGAAGGAGGCGCTCCGCCAGAGCGAGGAGCGCTTCCGGCTGCTCGTCGAGAGCGTGAAGGACTACGCGATCTTCATGCTCGATCCGCAGGGCGTCGTCACGTCCTGGAACCTCGGGGCGGAGGAGCTCAAGGGCTACAAGGCCGACGAGATCCTCGGCCAGCATTTCTCGCGGTTCTACCAGGAGGCGGACGTCCGCGCCGGCAAATGCGCCTGGGAGCTCGCGACCGCCGAGCGCGATGGGCGGGTAGAGGATGAGGGATGGCGCATCCGCAAGGATGGCACGCGGTTCTGGGCCAGCGTCGTCATCACGGCGCTCCGCGGCCCGGGCGGGGAGCTCGTCGGGTTCGCGAAGGTCACGAGGGACCTCACCGAGCGGCGCCGCGCCGAGGAGGAGCGCCTCCGCCTCGCGCAGGAGCAGGAGGCGAATCGCATGAAGGACGAGTTCCTCGCGACGGTCTCGCACGAGCTCAGGACGCCGCTCAACGCGATCCTCGGGTGGTCGTCGCTCCTGTGCGACAGCGTGACCGACCCCGCGACAGCGAAGGCCCTCGAGACGATCCGGCGAAACGCGCAGGCGCAGGCCAGGATCGTGGAGGACGTGCTCGACGTCTCGCGCATCATCACCGGCAAGATGCGCATCGAGACCAGGCCGATGAGCCTCGCGGCCGTCGTGACCGAGGCGCTCGAGGTCGTCCGACCGGCCGCGCAGGCGAAGAGCATCGAGCTCTCGGTGCAGGGCGCCGAGCGCCCCCTCCTGCTCCTCGGGGACCCGACGCGGCTCCAGCAGGTGATGTGGAACCTCCTGTCCAACGCGGTGAAGTTCGCCGAGACGGGGGGACATGTCCGCGTGCGCCTCGAGCAGGTCGGGTCGAGCATCGACCTCGCCGTGCACGACGACGGACGCGGAATCGAGCCCGCGATGATCCCCCACGTGTTCGAGCGGTTCTGGCAGGCCGACAGCTCGATCACCCGCAGGCTAGGCGGGCTGGGGCTCGGGCTGTCGATCGTCCGCCACATCGTCGAGCTCCACGGTGGCACCGTCTCGGCCCAGAGCGCCGGGCTGGGCCAGGGGGCGAGCTTCTTCGTCACGCTGCCCGTGCGGGAGACGGCGCCCGTCGCCGAGCAGGGCCCGAACACCGTTGCCGGGGCGGCCGCTCGGCAGGCAGCGCGAGAGCAGCTGGACGGCCTCCGCGTGCTCGTCGTGGACGACGAGCCGGACGCGCGCGAGCTCGTCAACGCCGTGCTCTGCCAGAGCGGGGCGGAGGTGCACGTCGCGGGCTCCGCGTCCGAAGCGCTCGGCGCGCTCGCCGCGGCGAGGCCGCACGTCATCGTGAGCGACATCGGCATGGCCGAGCAAGACGGCTACGCGTTCCTGCGGAGCGTGCGGGCGATGTCGCGGGACGCCGGGGGGGAGACGCCGGCGATCGCGCTCACGGCCTACACGGGCGGCACGAGCCAGCGGCTCGCCTTCGAGGCGGGCTACGACGAGCACCTCGGAAAGCCGGTCAACCCGGAGGACCTGGTGAGGCTCGTCCAGAAGCTCGGGCATCGCGGGCCCTAGCCGGAGCTGTCGCGCGCGGGTATCGCCGAGCAACGCCGTGACGGTCGGCCGGTAGACGTCGAGGGGGATGCGGGGATCGAGCGCGATATCGCCGACGACCGCCGGCGTCCGATTCTGCATCACCCACCCGCTGACGCAGCTCGACATCGGGAATCGTCTTCCCTGCCAGAGCGAGGAAATCGCATCTTCCTGGGCATCATGGCAGAGCTCACCGTCGCGGAGGACGAGCGACGCACCGTCGGCGCCGGTGAGCTCCCTGACGGCTCGGGCTGCGATTGTCAGACGCGATCCATTGAATGGTATTTGTCCTTGGAGTTCGCTCACGGAACGTGCTATCGTGTCAAGTCAGCCTTCTTGATTCAAGAGTCCACCGGGGGTTCGCGCCTTCACGCCGGTCCCGCGCCTGATGTCATCGTGATCCTGGGGTCTGCGGTCCACGCGCGACGGTGAACCACGGTGAAAGGAGAGCTATGCTCAGGTCCTTTGCATTCGTGCTTGCTGGTACGGTAGTCCTCGGGGTCTCGTCGCCGGCACACGCGACGTCGTCGGTCCTCGTCGAGGGGGCGCGGCTGCACGGCGCCAACGGGATGAACGTGGGACCGGACGGCCGGCTGTACGTCGCGAGCCTGCTCGGCGATGAGATCGCCGTCGTGAACCGCAAGAGCGGGGCTGTCGTGGGGCGGCTCGACGGGTCGGACGGGGTCGACGGTCCGGACGACCTCACGTTCGGCCCGGATGGCTCGCTCTACTGGACGTCGCTCCTCACCGGGAACGTCGTGCGGCGCTCGCCGTCGGGCGCCATCACCCAGCAGCACGTCGCGCCGGGGGTCAATCCCATCACCTTCTCCGATACGGGGAGGCTCTTCGTGGCGCTCGACTTCCTCGGGGACGGGCTCTACGAGCTCGATCCGGATCTGTCGGATCCGCCGCGCTTCATCGCGGGGAACCTCGGCTTCCTGAACGGCATGGACTGGGGGCCTGACGGCAGGTTGTACGGGCCAATCTGGACGCAGGGCAGGGTGGTCAGCATCGATGTGGACTCCTGCACCGGCGCGGTCGACCCGGAGGTGGAGTGCGATCTCCAGACGGTCGCCGACGGCTTCTTCATCCCCGCGGCGGTCAAGTTCGACGGGCTCGGCCGGCTCCACGCGGTCGATCAGGACGGCGAGGTGGTGCGGATCGACGTCCTGACCGGCGACAAGGAGGTCCTCGCGGTGCTCCCGGTCGGCCTCGACAACCTCGCCTTCGACGCGCAGGACAACCTCTATGTCTCGAGCGCCGCCGACGGCTTCGTCGTCCGGATCGCGCCGGACGGGCAGGTGCGCACGCTGCTACGGGGCGGCCTTGTGCTGCCCGGCGGCCTGGCCGTGCTGAGCGAGGGAGGGGCCGAGTCGGTCTATCTCGGCGACACGGCCTCGCTCCGGAGGTTCGACGGCGACACGGGCGAGCAGCTCGGCGTCGAGCCGTCGTTCCTGGGCTTCTCGGAGCTGCACGGGCCCTCCACGGTGTCGGCCGACGGCCCGGAGTTGATCTTCAGCTCGTGGTTCGCCAGCGTGGTTCAGGTCTACGACACGACGACGGCCTCGGTCGTCGAGACCTACAGCGATTTCGCGACGCCGCTCAACGCGGTCCGGCTCCAGGGAGATCTCGTGGTGGCCGAGCTCGGCGCGGGGCCGGGCGCGGGGCGCGTCGTCCGCCAGACCAGCGGCGGGCGCGTGACGCTCGCGCCGGTGGCCGTGCCATCGGGCCTCGCCGTGGCGGGCGGCGACCTCTGGGCCGCCGACTGGGCCGCCGGCGCGGTCCTCCAGCTGGTGTCCGGCGGCGTGACGCTCTCTCCGCCGCTCGAGGTGGCCGCCGGCCTGTGGCAGCCCGAGGGAATGGCGGTCGATCTGGACGGCTCCCTGCTCGTCGTGGAGAGCGGGAGGCGCCGCCTCCTCCGCGTCGATCCGTCGACGGGACACACCTCGATCGTGGCAAAGCACCTCGCGGTGGGGCTCGAGGCGATCACCGGGACGGTGCCGACCTACGGGATGAGCAGCGTCGCCGTCGGCGCGTCGGGCGCGATCTACGTCTCCGGCGACAAGGGCAACGTCCTCTATCGGTTCTGAGCGGTCGGACCATCCGTACGGCGCGGCGATCGCGACGGAGCGCCTGCTCGGGCTCGCGGGCGGTCCCCCTGTCGGCCCGGGCCTCCACCACCCGGAGAGCGTGCTCGACCCCGCGAGCGTCGTCGCGCGGCTCGAGGAGCTCGGCGCGCGCGTTCGCCGCAGCGCGAACCGCCACGGAGCGTGACGCGGGAGGGTCCCGGCTTGACAGGTCTCGGCGGCGCGGAAGATCCTCCGCCGAGATCGCGCGCCACGTCGCCGCGATCGACCGGGGGAGGGATGCATGCGTGGCTTTGCTGTCGAGTGGCTTGCCCTGCGGGAGCCGGTGGACCAGCGCTCGCGGAGCGGGGACCTGTCGAGCGCGCTCGCCGCCCGCCTGGGCGCGCGCGCCCAGATCTCCGTGGTCGATCTCGGCGCCGGCACCGGCTCCAATCTGCGCGCGACGGCGCCGCTGCTCGGGCCTGAGCAGCGCTGGACGCTCGTCGACCACGACGGCGCGCTCCTCGCGGCGGCGCGGGCGGCGCTCACGCAATGGGCCGAGACAACCGTCGAGGACGGCGAGCCGCTTGTCGTCGAGAAGGCGGGCAGGCGCATCACGGTCTCGTTCCAGCGCGCCGACCTCGCCGCCGATCTCCCCGCCGCGCTGGGCCGCGCGCCGGACCTCGTCACGGCGTCGGCCCTCTTCGATCTCGTCTCCCCGGAGCGCATCGTCCACTTCGCCGCTCAGGCCGCCGCGCGCCGCGCCGTCTGTTACGTCGCGCTCACCTACAACGGCGTCCAGCGCTGGTCGCCGAGCCATCCGGCGGACAGCGCCATGGCGGCCGCGTTCCACCGCCATCAGAGGACGGACAAGGGCTTCGGCGCGGCCGCCGGTCCGGCGGCGCCCCAGCACCTCGCCGAGCAGCTCCGGCGGCGGGGCTACGAGGTGCTGGAGGGCGACAGTCCCTGGGTGCTCGGCGCCGCCGACGCGGCGCTCCTCGGGGAGCTGCAGAGCGGCTTCGCGCAGGCCGTCAGCGACGTGGGCACCCTCGATGCCCTCGATGCCCTCGATGCCAGAACGCTCGATGCCTGGTCGCGGCTCAGGCGTACCGGCGGGGTGGTCGGCCACACCGATCTGCTCGCGTTCCCGCCCTGAGCCGTCTTGCTTTTTCTCGACCCTCGGACTAGAGGACCAGGCCGACCTCGAGGCGTGGAATGCGTTCCGGCGCGCGCGATGCCGCCCGGGGGGCCCACGCGGGCAGGTGCGACGTTCGAGCGTCTCGGATCCGCGAGATGACCATGCCTGTCGGTCTCTGCTCGTCGCCCGCGAAGAGACTGCGACGGTCGGGCGGTTCGGGCTCAGCAAGGAGGCAATCGTGATGGATCGCCAGTTCATCCATGTGCGCGGCGCGCGCGAGAACAACCTCAAGGACGTCTCGCTGAACATCCCCAAGCAGAAGATCACGGTGTTCACCGGCGTCTCCGGCTCCGGCAAGTCCTCGCTGGTCTTCGACACCATCGCCGCCGAGGCGCAGCGCCAGCTGAACGAGACCTTCACCGCGTTCGTGCAAGGCTTCCTGCCGCACCACGGCCAGCCCGACGTCGATCACATCGAGCACCTGAACGCGCCGATCATCATCGATCAGAAGCGGGTCGGCGGCGGCTCGCGCTCGACGGCGGGCACCTACACGGACATCGCCGCGCTGCTGCGGCTGCTCTTCTCGCGGGTCGGGCAGCCCGCTGCGGGGGCGGCCTTTGCCTTTTCGTTCAACACCCCGCAGGGGATGTGCCCGGAGTGCGAGGGCATCGGCAAGACCGTCCAGCTCGATCTGGACAGGCTCCTCGACCGCAGCAAGTCCCTGAACGGCGGGGCGATCCTGCACCCGGACTTCAAGGTCGGGAAGTGGATGTGGAAGATGTACCCGCTCTCGGGCCTCTTCGACAGCGACAAGCCGATCGAGGACTACACCGAAGAGGAGCTGCGCGCCCTCTTGTACGGCGCTGACGTGAAGGTCTCGTTCGGCGAGTTCGGCTCGAAGTACGAGGGCCTCGTCGAGCGCTTCACCCGCATGTACATGAAGAAGGACGCGGCGGCGATGTCCGAGCGCAACCGGGCGGTCTTCGAGCAGTTCACCACCTCGCAGACGTGCCCGGTGTGCCACGGCGCGAGGCTCAACCAGGCGGCCCTGAGCTGCAGGATCCACGGCCGGAACATCGCCGAGCTCTCCGACCTGGAGGCGACGGAGCTGATCAAGCTCCTGCGAGACCTCACCGACCCGGTCGCCATGAGGCTGGCCGCCAGGCTCATCGAGCGCTTGCAGCACCTCGTGGACATCGGCCTCGGTTACCTGAGCCTCGGCCGGGAGACCTCCACCCTGTCCGGCGGCGAGTCGCAGCGCTTGAAGATGATCCGGCACCTCGGAAACAGCCTGACCGACATGCTGTATATCCTCGACGAGCCCAGCGTGGGGCTGCACGCGCGCGACGTCGCCCGCCTGAACCGCCTGCTCCAGGAGCTGCGCGACAAGGGCAATACCGTGCTGGTCGTCGAGCACGATCCAGACGTGATGGCGATCGCCGATCACGTGGTGGACATCGGCCCGAAGGCAGGAGTGCACGGCGGTGAGGTGGTCTTCGAGGGGAGCTACGAAACCCTCAAGAATACCGATACCCTGACTGGAAAATTCCTGAAACAACACCTGCCGATCAAGCGGAAGGTCCGGCAGCCCACCGGGCAGAGGGTCATCAAGAACGCCACCCTGCACAACCTGAAGAACGTCACGGTGAGCATCCCCACCGGCGTGCTGACCGTCGTGACGGGGGTCGCCGGCTCCGGCAAGAGCACGTTGATCAACGATGTCTTCCTGGAGCAGCACCCGGAGGCGATCGTGATCGACCAGTCCCGGGTGACGGCCAACAGCCGCTCTGCTCCTTGCACCTATACCGGGATCATGGATGATATCCGGCAGGCGTTCGCCAAGGCGAACAAGGTGAGCGCCTCGCTCTTCAGCTTCAACTCGGAGGGCAGCTGCCCGAGCTGCAACGGTCTGGGCGTGGTCTACACCGATCTCGCGTTCATGGAGGGCATCGTCTCCACCTGCGAGATCTGCGAGGGCAAGCGCTTCAAGTCCGAGGTGCTGGCGTACAGCCTGCGCGGCAAGACGATCAGCGACGTGCTGGACATGACGGTGGAGGAAGCCCTGGCCTTCTTCGCCGAGAAGAAGATCAAGGCCGTGGTGCAGGCCATGAACGACGTGGGGCTGGGCTACCTGAAGCTCGGTCAGCCGCTCAGCACGATGTCGGGCGGCGAGGGGCAGCGCCTGAAGCTCGCCACCGAGCTCCACAAGCAGGGCAGCGTCTACGTGATGGACGAGCCCACCACCGGGCTGCACCTCTCCGACATCGGGCTGCTGATGGGCATCATCGACCGGCTGGTGGACGCCAGGAACACGGTGGTCCTGATCGAGCATCACCTGGACGTCATCCGGCAGGCCGACTGGATCATCGATCTCGGCCCGGAGGGCGGCAGGGCGGGTGGCGAGGTGCTGTTCGCGGGGCCGCCGTACGAGCTGAAGGGCTGCGAGCGGAGCATCACGGCGAAGTTCATCTGAGGGCGCCTCCACGCCGGGACCCCCTGTGCGTGACAGGCACATGCCGACCCCATCGACCGCCGGAGACTCTGTTTCTTCCTGGGCAGCGCCGGGGAGCCGGCGGCCGCGACCCGACCGGGGTTGAGACGAGACCGGCCGGGCGATCACTTCCTTCGATACGCGCCGGGCGTCGTCCCCGTGCGACGCTTGAACGCCGTCGTGAGATGCCCCTGATTGGAGAAGCCACAGGCCAGAGCGATCTCGGCGATGGACAGCCGCTCGTCCCGGAGCATGGTCATCGCCATCTCGATGCGGCGTGAAAGCACGTACTGATAGGGAGTCTGGTGAAAGGCGTGCTTGAACAGGCGCGAGAAATGGTCCGGCGAGTAGCCCACCAGCCCCGCCAGGTCGACGAGCCCGAAGTTCGAGGAGAGCTCGCTGTCCACGAACTTCTCGATCTGAGCGCGCTGGCTGCTCGAGAGGCTCGCGGCGCGCAGCGAGATCTCCGCCTTGGCCCCCGCGCCGTACCGAGCCGAAAGGTAGGAAGCCAGCGCCAAGGAGAGCGACTGCACGTAGACGGCGCCAAAGTACTCCTGCCCCTCGGCCTGGGCCTGCAGGCGATGGACCAGGTCGACCACGTGGGCGTCGATCAAACCAAACCGTGGGCCCCGCTCCAGGACCAAGACGGCGGAAGGAGACGAACAAAGAGCCGACATGGAGGCCTGGGGAAAGTTCACCGACGTGCACACGGACGGCCGCCCCCGCCACGCGACGCTGTGGAGCGTGGTCCTCCGCGGCAAGAGGTCGATCATGCCCGAGAGCCGCTCGAAGGAATGCTCCCGGACCTCTCCCGAGTTCGGCTCCGCGAAGCGAATGTCGATCTGCGAGGGGCCTCCCGCCCAGACCAGGACCGCATCCGACTCGCTGGAGAGTCCCTCGACCCGGCCGCTTTCGCGCATGTACCCGATCCGGAGAGGCAGCCCCACCCAGTCCGATCCGGTGAGAGCCGCTCCGTACTTCGCTGAAATTTCCGCTGTCATGCTCGGGGTCGACCCAGAGCATCGTCGACCTCGAGGAACACAGGGGTCAAGCCTTTCAGGCACGGGGCGTGCCCCAGCCCGCGCCTCAGCCCGCTTGCGCCGAGCGGATCGGACCCCGCGTGTCGAGATCCTGAAAACCTTCGCCGGGAATTTGAACGACGTCGCCGCGAGCGCTGCGTAGCCTTCCGCCACTTCCTCACACAGGCCGCGCGGGCGGTGGGGCATCGAGCCAAGCGCTCGCCAGTCTTCTGCCCAATATACAATTTTCTACCTTCGGTCGCCTGCGACCGGGAGCTCTGCTCACATGTCTACCTCGACCTCTCCGCTGCTCGTCCGCCGTGGTGCATCCGGCGCCTTCGCCCGCGGGATTTCGCTCGCGAGCCTCCTCCTTGTCGGTTCCCTGGCCTGCTCCAGCTCTTCGGATGGGTCGTCCGATGGCTCGGGTGGGTCTGGAGCGGCCTCCTCCGGCGGCGCCACGACGGGCGGGGCTGGGGCCACGGGAGGCGCCTCGACCACGAGCGGGGCGGGCAGCACGACGGGGACCGGTGGCTCCGCTTCCAGCAGCTCGAGCGGAGCCGGAGGGGGCGGGGACGGAGGAAGCGGCGGCGGCGCGACGGGAACGTCGAGCGCGGGTGGGGGCTCTCCCGATCCAGGGTTCCAGCCTTGCCCCGCGACGGGCCCCTGCAAGGTCCTGCCCCTCGGGGACTCGATCACCTTCGGTCTCGGCTTCGATGGCGGGTACCGGGTCGAGCTCTTCCGCCTGGCCCGGCAAGACGACCACGAGATCACCTTCACGGGCACGCAGCAGATGAACGGACCGTCGATGGTCGATGGCGCGCCGTTCCCCCGCAATCACGAGGGGATCAGCGGACAGACCATCGCCCAGATCGCCGGTCGTGTGCCGAGCCCGGCGCTCAACGAGATGCCGCACATCGTGCTGCTCCACGCGGGCACCAATGACATGTATCAGTCCCCGAACGGCGCCGACACCCGCCTGGGCGCTCTCCTGGACGAGCTGATCGCCGAGGCGCCCGACGCGCTGATCGTCGTGAGCAACATCATTCCTTTTCCGGGCGGCGCAAGCGCGGTCAATACGTTCAACGCCACCGTCCCCGGGCTTGTCGAGGCGCGAGCCAGCGCGGGCGCGCACATCGTTTACGTCGACCAGTTCGCGGGTTTCCCCACGTCCGAGCTCGGCGACGGGGTCCATCCCAATCAGGCGGGTTACGCCCGGATGGCGGGCGCCTGGTACGACGCGATCTCCGACTACCTGAGGTGAGCCGGCCGGGGGTCGGAGGCGAGCGCGCCTGGGCCGCGTGCGGCTCACGGCGCCCGAGCCGCGGCCCTCGGTTGCAATTGCAATCGAGGCACCTCCACTCCACCTGGCCTTCGGCTGGCACGCCGAACCGCTCCGCCGTGTGCTTCTCGAGGTCGCTCAGGTCCCCCGACGGCCGGGCGTTCTGGGTGCAGCAAGAGGATGGACGCGGTGGGGCGTCGTGCGCTCTCGGAGCACCGGCTCAGCGGATCCTTGCGATGCAGCGCAATGAAGGGTGGATCCGCGCGATCACCCCCCCGGCGGAGATGGCTCGGCCAGCACCGGTGGGGCGATCTCCGGGATCGCCCCACGCTACCGCGCGGGCGCGATCTCGGCGAACAGCCGCTCGTGGGCGGCGAGCATCGCCCCGAGGCTGAAGCGCGCGTCGAACGCCTGCGCGTTGCGCGCGCCCATCGCGGCGGCGGCCGCCGGATCGGACAGCAGCGCGAGGAGCCGATCGGCGAGCGCCCGGGGCTCCTCGGGGGCGACGAGGTAGCCGCCCGCGCCGTCCTCGAGCGCCTCCGGGACGCCGCCGACGCGGGTCGCGACGATCGGCTTTCCGGCGGCCATGGCCTCGAGGACCGCGAGCGGGAGCCCCTCCCAGCGGGACGAGAGGACATAGGCGTCGAGGCTCGCCATCACGTCGGGCACGTCGCTGCGCAGGCCGAGGAAGTGCACGCGCTCACGCGCCGCCATGCCGGCGCGCCGGGCCTCGAGATCGGGCCGGGCCGGCCCGTCTCCCGCGATCACCAGGTGGACGCGCGGGTCGCGCGCGAGGACCTCGCCGGCGGCGTCGAGCAGGACGTCGATGCCCTTCTGGCGCGACAGCACCGCGACCGTGCCGAGCACACGGGCCCCCTCGGGCAGCCGCAGCTCGGCGCGGAGGCGGTCGCCGCGCCCGGCCCGGACGCGCGCGCCGTCGATGCCGTTGTGGATCACCCGGATGGGCCTCCGGACGCCGAGATCGCGCCGGAGCCTGGTCGCCAGATCGTCGGAGACCGCGATGACCGCGTCGGCGAGACGCACGTAGTACCTGAACTTGCGCAGCGAGCGGGGGCTCGCGCTGTTGATCTCGTTGTGCTCCGAGTAGACGACGCGGGGGCGCGGCAGGAGCAGGCGCGACGAGACGCCGCCGAAGATGAGCGGGGCGAAGTTGTGGACGTGCACGACGTCGGCCCGGACGTCGCGGAGAAAGCCGCGGATCGCGAGGGGCAGCTCGGGATCCACGCGGGCGAAGCCGAGGTTCAGCCGCGGGCGGCGCCGCAGGACGAGCCGGCGCTCGGGCGGGAGGTCGACCTGATCGAAGAGCTTGCCGGGGGCGTCCAGGCAGACGAGCGACGGGTCGAAGCGGGCGCGATCGAGGCCGTTCAGGAGGCTGACGGCGACCTTCTCGAGGCCCCCGACGTCGAGGTTGATGACCACCGTGCACACGCTGATCTTCCGCATGGGGCCCGCCTCCCGCGGTCGTACCATGGCGCCGCGGCGCCGGGGAAATCGGGTGCGGCGCGCGCGGCGATCATGTAAAGCGGGGGCTCTGCGGCGGCTCCGGATCCTCCACCTGATGCCCTGTCGCTTCTGGGGCGGCCCGGAGCGGCAGACCGTGCAATCGGCGAGGATCCTGCGCGATCGCGGCGCGTGCGACGTCTCGTTCGCCGTGATCCCGCACCGGCAGGCGAAGGTCGCGGACAACCCGCTCGTCGTGGGGGCGCGCGCGGAGGGGTTCGAGGCCGAGCCGCTCGCGATGGCGCGGGGCTACGACCTGCTCGAGGGGGCGCGCCGGCTCCGCGCGATCGCGGCGCGGCTCCGGCCCGACGTTGTCTGCACGGTGAGCTACAAGGCGGACCTCCTGGCGCTCGGGCTGCGCGGGCGCGGCGCGCCGCGGGTGCTGGCCGTGGCGCGCGGGTGGACGGGCGAGGACCTGAAGGTGCGGCTCTTCGAGTGGGCCGATCGACGGACGCTGCGCTGGCACGACGGGGTCGTCGTCGTGTCGGAGGCGCAGCGCGCGCCGGTGCGGGCGTGCGGGGTGAGCGAGGCCCGGATCTTCCGGGTGCCCAACGCGATCGACCTGGATCGGATGCCGCCCCCGGTCCCCCGCGCGCAGCTGCTGGCGGAGCTCGGGCTCGGCGCGTCGACGCGGCTCATCGGCGCGGTGGGGCGGATCAGCCCCGAGAAGGGGCAGCGCTCGCTCGTGGAGGCGTTCGCGGCGGTGGCGCGCGCGGACGCGCAGGCCGCGCTCGTGCTGGTGGGCGACGGGCCGGACGAGGCCGTGGTGCGGGAGGAGGTGGCGGCGCGCGGGCTCGGCGAGCGCGCGCGGCTGCTCGGCCTGCGCCGGGATGGCGCGCAGCTCATCGGGGCGCTGGACGTGCTGGCGCTGCCGTCGCGCACCGAGGGGCTGCCGAACGTGGTGCTGGAGGCGTTCGCGTACGGGACGCCGGTCGTCGCGAGCGCCGTCGGCGGCGTGCCGGAGCTCGTGCTGGACGGCGAGACGGGGTGGCTCGTCCCGCCCGGGCAGCCGGACGCGCTGGCGCGGGCGCTGCTCGACGCGCTCGGGCGGCCGGAGGAGGCGGGGGCGCGGGCGACCCGCGCCAGGGCGCGGCTCCTGTCGCAGTTCACGGCGGAGCGGCAGGCCGAGGCGTGGCTCGAGGCGTTCGCCGCGGTGACCGGCGCCGCGGTGACCGGCGCCGCGGTGGCCTGAGCGGGCGGCGGGCGGCGCCCGCGTCCGCCGCGGCGCGCGGCCGATCTCCCGGGGGAGAGCGGGTCAGCTGGGCGGCGCGGCGAGGCTCCCGTGCATGGACGCTGCGGGGGCGCCGCGGCGCTGCTCGGCCAGCTGCTCGTAGATGCGGGCGAGCGTGTCGCCCACCACGCTCCAGTCGTACCGGCTCTGGACGAGCGCCCGGCCGGCCGCGGCAAGGCGCGCCCGCAGCGCCGGATCCGCGTCGAGCTCGAGGAGCGCGCCGCGGATCTCCTCGACGGTCCGGGTGATGATCGCGTGCTCGCGATCGCGCAGCGCGAGCCCCTCCGCGCCGAGCTGCGTGGAGACGACGGGCACGCCGGCCGCGAGCGCCTCCAGGATCTTCAGCCGCGACCCGCCCCCGATGCGCAGCGGCACCACCGACGCGAGCGCGTCGGCATAGTAGGGCCGCACGTCGGGCACGGTCCCGGTCACCTCCACGCCGGGCAGCGCGCCGAGCGCGCGCACCTCCGGCCCGGGGCTCCTGCCGACCACGGTGAGGCGCCACGCGGGCCGCGCGGCGTGGATGGCGGGCCAGACGTCGCGCGCGAAGGCGACGATGGCCTGCGCGTTCGGGCGGTAATCCATCGAGCCGACGAAGACGATGCGGCGGCGCGGCTCGGAGCCGCCCGCGCCTGCGGGGAAGGCGTCGACGTGGACGCCGTTGTCGACGGCGAAGGCGCGCAGCCCGGGGCGGAGCGCGAGGAGCTTCGCGCGATCCCGCTCGCTGACCGTGAGGTGCGCGTCGAACTGCTCCAGCACCTTGCGCTCGAAGCCGGCGAGCTGCGAGGCCAGCGCGAACGCCGCGAGCCCGCGGAGGGGATCGGGCGCGTGCTGGCTGTAGCGAGAGAGCACCTCCGACTCGATGTTGTGCCAGTCGCAGAGGAGCAGCGGTCGATTGCGCGCCGCGCGCAGCAAGGGCAGGTAACCGGCGAGATGGACGCTCTCGACCTGCACGGCATCGAACTGGCCTGTGTCGAGGACGCGCGCGAGCTCCTGGCGCATTGCGTCCGTCGTGTAATTGAGGACGACGAGCGGCAGCTGCCCCACGGCCCCGCGCAGGATCTTGCCCAGGGAGTTCGGCCGCTCCTGGGTCAGCGTCAGCACCTGGTCGGTGATCTGCGCGATATCGTTCATCGATTGAGGAGCGGGGCCGGCTCCGCCCATCCGCGCCCGCCCGTTCCTGACGGCGCCGTCGTCGGCGAAGCTCAGGTAAGTGACCCGCGCAAAGCGCGACAATTGCCGGACAAAATGCCAGTTGCGTAGCTTGGCCCCGGTATCGAGCGGCCAGCAGGCGCGAGGTGCAAAATAGAGAATACGCATCTGTCGCATGGCGGTCATGGACACCTCCGGCTCGCGCGCGACGCGCAGGCGGGTTGGACCGGTGCCTCGCGGCGTCGCGCGGCACGTTCAGGGCGATGAGCGGTCCGAGCCTTCCGGCGCCGGCTCGGCGATGGGATTGGATGGTCAACGCCCAGAGAGCGGCGACCATGACCTGGAAAGCTAACATGGCTCACCAGTGCGATGTACAGAAATCAGCGCTGGTCGGGTCGCGTGAGCGTGCGTGGCGGCGGACGGAGGAGGCCCTGGCGCGTCGGCTGACGCTGGCATTGGGCGACGGAGGCGACGCTCGGCGACGTCGCCTGCTTGACGCGCCGCGTCCCGCGGGGCTCGCAAATGATACTGTGAGGAAACGTGGCTCTGCTCGGATCACCGCGGGGCCTCTCGGGCATATAGGACGCCCGCTCGCGGGCGCCTGCTTCGGGCACCGCCACGGGGCCGCACCCCTACGATTGAGGATTTCAGCGATGAACAGGGCACGAGGTTCGACGATCGGCGTATTGCTCGCGGTTTTCTTCGTGGCGTGCGGTTCCTCGAACAGCACGACAAAACCTGAGGGCTCGGGGGGCTCGGGGGCGGGGGCGGGCGGCTCGGGGGCGGGGGCGGGCGGCTCGACCGGCTCGGGCGGCTCGGGCGGCTCGACCGGCTCGGAAGGAACAGGGGCGGGCGGTTCGACCGGTTCGGGCGGTGCCGGCGGCGATCCGACCGGAGACGGCGGCGCTGGCGGCTCGTCTACCGGAGACGAGCCCCCCGTGATCGAGCCCGTGTTGGTCACTTCCGGGCCGAACGACTACTGGAAGACAGGGGCGCCGACGGAGGTGACGAGCGGCAATGCCGACGTGACCGTCAACGACGCGACGACGTACCAGCGATGGGACGGCTTCGGCGGCACCTTCAACGAGGCGGGATGGCACGTGCTCTCGATGCTCGGCGATGCCGAGAGGAGGCGAGCCATCAAGCTGCTCTTCGACACGCACGAGGGCGCGGCGTTCGCCTACGGGCGCGTCCCCATGGGGGCCAGCGACTATGCGATGGATCGCTATACCCTCAACGAGACGCCGAACGATACGACGATGGCGAGCTTCTCGGTCGCTCGGGACAGGGAGAGGTTGATTCCGTACATCAAGGCGGCGCTCGCCGTGAGGCCCGACCTCCACCTCTGGGCCAGCCCGTGGACGCCCCCCACCTGGATGAAGAGCAACGGCGCGATGGATGGCGGCCGCATGAAGGACGACGCGAGCGTCCTGCGGGCGTATGCCCTGTACTTCGCGAAGTTCGTGGAGGCGTACGCCGACGAGGGCATCACCATCGAGGCGGTTCACCCTCAGAACGAGCCGAACTACGAGACGAGGTACCCGAGCTGCCTGTGGACGGGGCCGCTCATGGCCAAGTTCATCGGCACCTACCTCGGGCCGACGTTCGACGAACGAGGGCTCACGACCCGGATCTATCTCGGCACGATGTCCAACGCCGACAGCGGGAAAGACGGGACGATCATCAGCGCGGTGACCGGCGATTCCACCGCGATGAAGTACGTCAAGGGCTTCGGGCTGCAGTGGAACATGCTGGGCAGCGTCTCCGGCTTGCGGTCGCGCGACATGCCGATCGTGCAGACGGAGCACAAGTGCGGCAACTACCCCTGGAACCCTGCGGGCATGCCGCCGTTCAACGAGGATATGCCGCCGAACGATCACGCCTACGCCGAGGAGAGCTGGAAGCTCATCCGCGACTGGATCCAGGCAGGGGTGACCTCGTACAGCGCCTGGAACATGGTGCTGGACACGGCGGGGAAGAACCTGGACTCGCAGCGGCCGTGGCCCCAGAACGCGCTTCTTACCGTGAACACGGGGACGAGCACGCTGAACGTGACCCCCGCCTACCACGTCTTCCGCCACGTCTCCGGATACGTCGATCCAGGCGCGGTGCGCGTCGGCACGACCGGCGGCGATGCGCTGGCCTTCAAGAACCCTGACGGCACCATCGTCACGATTCTTTACAATTCCGGCAATGCAGAGAAGACGACCGTCCTCGGCGTGGCGAGCAAGAAGCTCCAGTTCAGCATTCCTGCCCACGGATGGGCCACCGTCAACTGGAAGTGAGGCGAGCTCTGGTCATGGCGGCGGATCATGCCTAATGTCCGCCGCCGATGGCTTCCACCCCGCTCGGCCTGGCCGAGTCACGCGACCAGCGCATCGCCCAGGTCCTGCTGTTCGTCACCCCGGCGCTGTTCACGGCCAACATGGTGCTGGCGCGCGCCACGGCGGATTTCATTCCGCCGGTGGCGCTGGCGGAGCTGCGCTGGCTGGGCGTCGTGCTGGTGCTGCTGCCCTTCTGCGGCCGCGAGCTCTGGCGCGGCCGCGCCTCGCTGCGCCGCGACTGGGCCCGGTATGCCCTGCTCGGCCTGCTCGGCATGGGCATCTGCGGCGCTGGCGTCTATCACGGCGCCGCCAGCACCACGGCCACAAATATCGGCCTGATTTACGCCGCGTCGCCGGTGATCATCCTCCTGCTGTCGCGGGCCATGTTCGGCGACCGCCTCAGCCGGCGCCAGGGCCTGGGCGCCGGGCTGGCGCTCACCGGCGTGCTGGTCATCGTGTTGCGCGGCGACCCGGCGGCGCTGCTGGCGCTCAGCTTCAGCACCGGCGACCTTGTCATCCTCGTCGCCGCGATCTCCTGGGCGCTGTACACCGTGCTGCTGAAGCGCTGGCCCGATCCGCTGGGGGTCAGCGCGCGCCTCACCGCGATCGCGCTGGCCGGGGTGATCGTTCTGCTGCCGCTGCTCGGCTGGGAGCTGGCCACCCGCGGTCCGCCGGATTTCGACCTGCGCACCGTCGCCGCCGTGCTGACCCTGGTCCTGGTGCCAGGCGTCGGCGCCTACGCCACCTACGGCTACATCACCCAGCACCTCGGCCCGAGCCGCACCGGCCTGCTGCTCTACATGTCGCCGGTCTATACCGCCGTGATGGCCTGGATGCTCCTCGGCGAGGCGTTTGCCCTCTACCACTGGCTCGGCGCGGCGCTTGTGTTGCCGGGCCTCTTCTTCGCCACCCACAAGCCGGCGGCGACCTGAATGCCTGTGCCTCGCGGAGGGGCGAGCTTTGCGGACGCTGGGCTAGCCAGCTCGCCTCTCCGTCCTTCAGGACGTCACCGCAGGCCGTTCTTCACCGCCGCGATGAGCTCGCCGTTCGTCGTGTCGCCGCTCAGCTCCCAGAACATCGCGCCGCCCAGCCCCTTGTCCTTGATGTAGCGCATCTTGACCCCGAGCGACGCCGGGGTGTCGTAGCTCCAGAACTCGGTTCCATTGAAGGTGTAGAACGCCTTCGTGTCCGGGTGGGTGTAGCCGGGGTGCCCCTTGGCCTTCAGGATCTTGTAGTCCTCGATGCCCGCCTCGTACGTGCCCGGGGCGGCGCCGGCGGCCGACTGCCACACCCCCTGGCCGGCGCTCGTGACCCCGGTCCAGCCGCGGCCGTAGAAGGGCACCCCGACGACCAGCTTGCTCGCCGGCGTCCCGCCGTTCAGCCAGGCCGAGACCGCCTCGTCGGTGCTGTACTTCAGGGCCTTCGCGGGGTTCGAAGCGGAGTTGTAGAGCGGCGCGTGGAAGTTCGTGGTGCGCTCCCACGCCCCGTGCATGTCATACGTCATCAGGTTGATGAAATCGAGGTGTTGGTGGATCGCGCCGACCTGGATCTTCTCGATCTTGTCGAGTCCGGCGGGCGCCGCGATGGTGAGCTGCAGCCCGGGGCGCACCGCGTTGAGCTGGCTGCGGAACTCGGCGAGCAGCGCCGTGAAGTTCCGGGTGTCCTCGGGGCGCTGGTTGCAGGTGCTGCCGCACGCGGCCGGGTACTCCCAGTCGACGTCGATGCCGTCGAACACGCCGGCCCAGCGGGGATCCTTGATGAAGAGATCGACACACGAAGAGACGAACGAGGCGCGGTTCGCGGGCAGCGCGGCGTCGGAGAAGCCGGCGGACCAGGTCCAGCCGCCGAGCGAGATCATCACCTTGAGGTGCGGGTGCTTGCGCTTCAGCTTGCGGAGCTGGTTGAAGCTGCCGCGGAGCGCGCCGGTGTCCCAGGTGTCGGCGACGCCGTCGACGCTGTCGGCGGCGCTGTAGGCCTTGTCGTAATCGGCGTAGGTGTCGCCGAGCGCACACCGGTTGCCCACCACGTTGCCGAAGGCATAGTTGATGTGCGTGAGCTTGGCGGCCGAACCGCTCGTGTCGATGTTCTTGACGTGGTAGTTGCGGCCGTAGATGCCCCACTCCGCGAAGTAGCCAATCACCTTCTTGCCGCCGCCGCTGCCGCCGGAGCCGCCGCTGCCGCCGGAGCCGCCGACTCCGCCGCTGCCGCCCGAGCCGCCGCTGCCGCCGGAGCCGCCGCTGCCGCCTGCACCGCTCGTGCTGGCGCTGGTGGTGCTGCTGCTGGAGCTTGTGCCGCTGCCGCTGACCACCCGCCACAGCGCCGGGACGATCGGCGGCTCCCAGCCCGGAAGAGAGGTGTGCCCCTGAATGCAACTGTATGTGACGCCGCCGTAGGTCACCTCGGAGTTCACGGCATACGCGGTGTACGGCGCCCAGGCAGCGGCGAGGGCGGCTTGCTCCGTCTCCTCGATCTCTGCTCCATCCGGGCCGATGCGCCCCACGTCGTCGCCATCGAGGCCGCCGCACGCGGCCAGAGCCATCACGGCAAAGAGCGGCAGGGTCGTGAGAGGATAAAGCTTCATGGCAGATCTCCTTGAGTGTGCCGGTTTCCGGTCGTCGCAAACCTCATCAGCAACTGGCGTACCGCACGCGGCGATGACCTCGATGATCGATGCCAATGAGCCGCCTCAGCGCGTTTTGTGCTCCCCGAGGCGGACACACGCCGCGATCGCGCCCGGCGATCCCGGCGCGCACGGGGGGTGATCCGGGAGATCGCCGGGCGATCCTCCCGATCGCGGGAGAGCTCCCGGATCGCCCCCCGGAGCCTCCCGGCGATCCCCGGGAGATCGCCCGGCGATCGCCCGGCGCAGCGCTCTTCTTCGCTTCCTCCCTCCCGCAGCAAGCGGCCCCGGAGCAGGGCATGACGCTTGCTTTTGTCGGGATCCGTGGATGGAACCATCGAGCCCCTCGGCCAGGAACCTGTCGAGCCACATCCGGGTAGCATCGCGGTCGAAATGCTCACCAGCGAACCGCTGACGCTCCTCGCCCCGCTGTCCGGTCCCATCGTGCCCATCGAGTCGGTCCCCGACGCGGTCTTCGCCGACAAGATCGTCGGCGACGGCATCTCGATCGATCCGACCTCCCAGACGCTGCTCGCCCCGTGCGACGCGACGGTGACCCTGCTCCACGCGGCGCGGCACGCCATCACCCTGAGCGCCGCGGGCGGGGTCGAGATCATGATCCACGTCGGCATCGACACCGTCGGCCTGAAAGGCGAGGGCTTCACGGCACGGGTGAGCCAGGGAGACAGGGTCTCCGCCGGCCAGGCGCTCCTCGAGTTCGACGCCGATCTCCTCCTCCGCAAGGCGACCAGCCTGCTCACGCAGGTCATCGTCCTGAGCGGCGAGACGAGCGCCATCGTCGAGCGCGCGAGCGGCGTGGCCAGGGCCGGCGCGAGCCGCCTCATGACGGTGAGCCCCAGGCGGCGGACCGGCGGGGAAGCGCCACGCGCGTCGAGCGCGGGAGAGACGAGCGCGTCCAGGCCGCCGCCGCGGGCCACGGTCGGGATCACGTCCGCCCTCGTCGTTGTGCCCAACCCGCACGGGCTGCACGTGCGTCCGGCCGCGGTGCTCGCCACCGAGGCCAAGTCGTTCGCCGCCGACATCGGCGTGGAGCTCGCCGGCCGCAACGCCAACGCGAAGAGCGTCGGCGCGCTGATGAAGCTCGGCGCGGGCCCGGGCGCCGAGCTGCGCATCGTCGCGAGCGGCAGCGAGGCGGCGCGGGCGGTGGCCCGCCTCGTCGAGCTCGTCCGGAGCGGGCTGGGCGAGGATCTCTCCGCCGCGCGTCCTCCATCGCCCCCGGCCGATCCCGGGCGCGCCGCCCCCGCCGCCGCGCCGCGCCCGAGCGACGACGCGCGGCACCTCCACGGCGTGAGCGCCTCGCCGGGGCTCGCCATCGGCCCGATCTGCGCGATCGACCCGCTCGCCGCCCCGGTCGACGAGCACGCGACCGACACGGAGGCGGAGCTCGCGCGCCTGCAGAAGGCGCTGCTGCACACCCGGCTGGAGCTGAAGCAGCTCGTCGCCGCGTCGGGCAAGCGCGTCGAGCAGGCCCAGATCTTCAGCGCGCACCTCGCGATGCTCGACGATCCGGAGATGATCACCCGCACAGAGGTCGCCATCGTGGAGGGCAAGTCCGCGGCGTTCGCGTGGCGCGAGGCGGTGATGTCGTCGTACCGGGAGCTCGCTCGCCTCTCGAACCCGCTGCTCGCCGCGCGCGCCAACGATCTGCGGGACGTGGGCGGCCGCGCGCTGCGGCACCTCGTCGGCGTCGACGAGGCCCAGGCCGTGCCGGCCGGCAGCATCGTCGTCGCGGAGAGCCTGACGCCCTCCGAGGTGGTGCGGCTCGCGGATCAGCGGATCGCCGGCCTGGTCAGCGTGCTCGGCGGCACCACCTCGCACGCGGCGATCCTGGCGCGCTCGCTCGGCGTGCCGTACCTCGTCGGCGTTTCGCCGTCGCTGCTCTCCGTCGAGGCGGGGGCGGCGGCCGTGCTCGACACCGACGAGGCGGTGCTGCTGCTCCACCCGGGCGCGGCCGAGCTCGACGCCTACCGCGGCCGGCTCGGCGCGCGCCAGGCGCTGCGCGAGCGGCAGGAGGCGGCCGCGGGGGAGCGCGCGGTGACCCGCGACGGGGTCCACGTCGCGGTGCTGGCCAACATCGCGAGCGCCGACGACGCCCGCAAGGCCGTCCGGCTCGGGGCCGAGGGCGTGGGCCTCCTGCGCACCGAGCTGATGTTCTTCGATCGCGACAGCGCGCCGACCGAGGCGGAGCAGACCGCCGCGTACCAGGAGATCGCCGACGCGCTGGGCGAGCGGCCCCTCGTCATCCGCACGCTCGACGTCGGCGGCGACAAGCCGCTCTCCTACATGCCCTTGCCCGCGGAGGACAACCCGCTCCTCGGCATCCGCGGCCTGCGCATCGGCGCGCTCCACCCGACGATCCTGCGCAGCCAGCTCCGCGCCATCCTGGCGGCCCGGGCCCCGGCCGGGCACCGCGTCCTCTTGCCCATGGTCGCGGGCCTCGAGGAGCTCGAGGAGGCGAGGCAGGTGCTCGAGGAGGAGCGCCGGCGCGCCGGATCGCCGCCGGTGGAGCTCGGGATCATGGTCGAGGTGCCGTCGGTCGCGGTCCAGGCCGACCGGTTCGCGGCGGAGGTCGATTTCTTCTCGATCGGCACGAACGATCTCACCCAGTACACGCTGGCCATGGACCGCACGCACCCGCGGCTCGCCGGCCGGCAGGACGCGCTGCACCCGGCGGTGCTCCGGCTCATCGACGCGACCGTGCAGGCCGCCAAGAAGCGCGAGCGCCGCGTGGCGATCTGCGGCGCGGTGGCGAGCGATCCCGAGGCCGTGGCCGTGCTGATCGGCCTCGGCGTGACCGAGCTGAGCGTCAGCGTCCAGGCGATCCCGGAGGTGAAGGCGAGGATCCGCGAGCTCGACGCCGCGAGGTGCCGCGAGATCGCCAGGGCTGCGCTCGATCTGGGGACCGCGGCCGAGGTGCGGGCGCTGCTCTCGCCCGGCGCGCGATCCGGATGATCTCACCCGCGCAGCATGCAGGCCGGGGGCCGGCCGCCAGCGCGACGCGAAAACCGCCCCGCCCAACGGAGAAGGAGCTTCGGATGAGAGGATTCAACGAGCTGCAGCGCGTCGGCAAGGCGCTGATGTTGCCCATCGCGGTGCTGCCGGTCGCGGGCTTGCTGCTCCGGCTGGGGCAGCCCGACGTGCTGGACATCGCGTTCGTCGCCCAGGCCGGCGGCGCCATCTTCGACAACCTGGCGCTGATCTTCGCCGTGGGCATCGCGGTCGGCCTCGCGCGCGACATGAACGGCGTGGCCGGGCTCTCCGGGATGATCGCCTACCTGGTGATCACGAACGGGGTGAAGAGCATCGACGAGAAGGTCAAGATGGGCGTCCTCGCCGGCATCCTCGCCGGCGTCCTCGCGGGGGCGATGTACAACCGCTTCCGCGACACGAAGCTGCCCTCGTTCCTGGGCTTCTTCGGCGGCAGCCGCTTCGTGCCCATCGTCACCGGCGGCGCGAGCCTCGCCCTCGCGCTCGTCCTCGGCTTCGTCTGGCCGCCCATCCAGGCCGGCATCGACGCGCTGGGCGGCTGGGTCGTAGCCTCGGGGCCGATCGGCGCCTTCGGCTTCGGCGTCCTGAACCGCCTGCTCATCCCGACCGGGCTGCACCACATCCTCAACAACCTCGCGTGGTTCGTCGTCGGCTCGTTCCCGGGCGCCAAGGGGGCGGCGACCGGCGATCTGAACCGCTACTTCGCCGGCGATCCCTCGGCGGGCGTGTTCATGGCCGGCTTCTACCCGGTGATGATGTTCGGCCTGCCGGCGGCGTGCCTGGCGATCTACCGCACCGCCCGCCCCGAGAACCGCAAGGCCACCTTCGGCGTGATGTTCTCGGCCGCGCTGACCGCCTTCTTGACCGGCATCACCGAGCCCATCGAGTTCGCGTTCATGTTCCTCGCGCCGGCGCTGTACGCGGTCCACGCCGTGCTGACCGGCCTCTCGCTGGCGCTGCTCGACGTGCTCGGCGTGCGGCACGGCTTCAGCTTCTCCGCCGGGTTCATCGACTACGCGCTGAACTACGGCCTCTCGACCCAGGGCTGGATGATCGTGCCTGTCGGCCTCGCCTACGCGGTCGTCTATTACGGCCTCTTCGTCGTCTTCATCGAGCGGTTCAACCTGGCCACGCCGGGCCGCGAGGCCGCGGCGGGGCCCTCCGCGGTCCCGTCCGAGGGCGTGCCGGGGGAGGGGGCCGAGGCCGGCGCAGGCGGGCTCGCCGGGCAGCTCCTGCGGGCGCTTGGCGGCCACGGCAACCTCCGCGAGATCGACGCGTGCATCACCCGCCTGCGGCTGGTCATGGTCGACCGCGATCGCGTGAAGGACGCGGACCTGAAGGCGCTCGGCGCCAAGGGCGTGGTGCGCCCGGGGACCGACAGCCTGCAGGTGATCCTCGGCCCCATGGCCGAGTCGATCGCCCGGGAGATGCGGGAGCTCAGGGACGGCGCGCCGGCCGCGGCGCCGCAGCCCGGCGCGCCCGCGGCGCGGCCGGCAATGCAGCCCGGCGCGCCCGCGGCGCAGCCAGCAATGCAAATCGAGCGCTGGCTCGCCGCGCTCGGCGGCGCCGCCAACGTCCGGTCCGTGGAGGGGTTCTCGAGCGGGCGCGTGCGCGTCGAGCTCGCCGACGTGGACACGGTCGACGACGCGGCGCTGGAGGCCGCGGACGTGATGGGCGTGATGCGCCTCCCGGACCAGGTTGTCCACCTGCTGGTCGGCCCGGAAGCGCCGCAATACGCCGCCGCGCTCGCGCGGAAGCTCGAGGGGTGACGGGCGTGGAGCTCGAAGGCAACGTCCTCACGCCGGACGGCTGGCTCCGCGGGCGCGTCTGCTTCGACGCGCGGGTCCGGGAGATCGAGGGCGCGCCGGTCCCCGAGCCCGCCCGGGGGCCGCGGATCCTGCCCGGCTTCATCGATCTGCACGTGCACGGCGGCGGCGGCCAGGACGTCATGGAGGGCGGGGACGCGGCCCGGGTGATGGCCCGCGCGCACGCCACGACCGGGACCACCAGCCTGCTCGCCACCACGATGACGGCGCCCCTTCCGGACATCGTCTCCGCCCTGCGCGCGATCCGGGCCGCCATGAACGCGCGCCGCCGCGGCGAGGCGCGCGTCCTCGGCGTCCACCTCGAGGGCCCGTTCCTCAACCCGGGTCGGCTGGGCGCGCAGCCTCCGTGCGTGCTGGGCGGCGACCTCGGCGTCGCGCTCGCGCTCCACGCCGTGGCGCCGATCCGCGTGCTCACGCTCGCGCCGGAGCTCGCGGGCCACCTGGCGCTCATCCGCGACCTGTCCGCCCTCGGGGTGCGGGTCCAGATCGGGCACACGCTGTCCAGCTACGACGAGGTCGTGGCGGCCCTCGAGGCGGGGGCGAGCGGCTTCACCCACCTCTTCAACGCGATGAACGGGCTGCACCACCGCGAGCCCGGCGCGGTCGGGGCGGCCCTGGCCCACGGCGACTTCGCCGAGCTGATCCCGGATCTCGTCCACGTTCATCCGGGCGCCATCCGGGCCGCCCTGCGCTGCGTCCCCCGGCTCTACGCCGTGACCGACGGCACCGCGGCCTCGGGGATGCCGGACGGGCCGTACCGGCTCGGCGCGCACGCCGTCGCGAAGTGCCAGAACAGCGTGCGGCTCCCCGACGGGACCCTGGCAGGGAGCTGCCTGACCATGCACCAGGCCTTCAAGAACCTTGTCGGCCTCGGGCTCTCCGTGCCGGAGGCGTCGCGTCGCTGCAGCCAGTTTCCGGCCGAGCACCTTGGCCTCGAGGATCGAGGGCGCGTCGCGCCGGGCTGCTTCGCCGATCTGCTGGTCCTGGACGAGGATCTCGCCCTGCGGCAGATCCTCGTGGAAGGGGAGCCCCTTGAGTAATCGAACGAGCTCGATCATGGCCGAGGAGGCCCGCTCCGCCGCGCAGATCGTGGCGCAGCAGCTCACGCAGGACGAGCCTGCCTACCGTGACCTGGGCGCCCGCCTGCGGGCGGCGCCGCCGCCGTCCGTGGTCACGATCGCCCGCGGCAGCTCGGATCACGCCGCGGCCTACCTCGCTTACCTCGTGATGACGCAGCTCGGCTGTCCGGTCGCGAGCCTGCCTCCGTCGGTGGTGACCCTCTACCGCGCGCCGCTGCGGCTCTCGGGCAGCCTGGCGGTCGCTGTGTCGCAATCGGGGCAGAGCCCGGACGTGGTGACCACGCTCTCGGCGTGCGGCGCCGCGGGCGCGGTGACGGCGGCCCTCGTGAACCAGCTCGGCTCGCCGCTCGCCCAGGCGGCCGGGTCGACGATCCCCCTGCGCGCCGGTCCCGAGCGCAGCGTCGCCGCAACGAAGAGCTTCATCGCCAGCCTGAGCGCCATGGCCAGGGTGGTGGGGAGCTGGAGAGAGGACGCCGCCCTGCTCGACGCGCTGAAGGCGCTGCCGGACACCCTGTCTGCCGCGAGCGAGAGCGACGTGAGCCCGCTCGTGGGCGCGCTGGCCGGCGAGGAGCGCCTGCTCGTGCTCGGGCGGGGCCCGGGCTTCTCCATCGCGCTGGAGGCGGCCCTCAAGTTCAAGGAGACGTGCGGCGTCCACGCCGAGGCGTTCACTGTCGCCGAGGTGCAGCACGGGCCGATGGCCCTCATCGACGAGCGGTTCCCGCTCCTGATCTTCGCCCCGCGGGGCCCGGCGCAGGTCGGCCTCGCCAGCATGGCGGCGGAGTTCCGGGGGCAGGGCGCGAAGGTGATCCTCGTCGGTCCGGCCGGGCTGCCGGGGGTGGATCTCGTCGTGCCCGCGTCTCCCCACGAGCTGCTCGACCCGCTCTGTCAGATCCAGGCGTTCTATCTGGCCGCCGCTGCGTTGGCCGAGGCCAGAGGGCTGGATCCCGATGCGCCGAGGCGGCTCAAGAAGGTCACGAAAACGCTGTAGGAGTGCGTCATGAGGAGGCCTGTTTCCGATTTGGGCTGCTCACCGCCGCCCTGTTCGTGGCAGGGTGCGCCGGCGACGGGACGCCCTCGTCCACCGGGAGCACCACGATGAGCACCAGCACGGGCAATGAGGGTGGCGGCGGCGGCGCAGGAGGGGACGGCGGCGCGGCGCAGCAGCGCCCGTCGGGCGCCGAGCTCGCCGTGAGCTGGGGAGTTCTGGACAACACAAAGAACCCCGCGGTGAGCTTCGGCTCGGAGCTGACGATCACCAACCATGGGACGGTCCCGCTCGGGAACGGCGGCTGGACGCTCTATTTCAACTTCGCCCGCACGATCCTCCCCGAGAGCCTGCCGGCGGGGGTGAAGGTCACCCATATCAACGGCGACTTCTTCAAGATGGAGCCGACCGAGGCGTTCCAGCCGGTGGAGCCGGGGCAGAGCGTCGTCATTCCCTTCGATGGATCGTACTGGGCCATCAAGGAGACGGACGCCCCCGCGGGCTATTACTTCGTATTCACGGACGCCGAGGGCGTGGCCTCTGCGCCGGAGGCGGTGGGCTCCGAGACCGTCAAGCCGTTCCTGGAGGAGAAGCAGACGGACCGTTTCCCGGGCGACATCACGCCCGTGCCGACGGCGGCGTCTCGCCATGACGAGAACCAGGCGGTCCGCTTGCTCCCCGCGGGCGATGTCGACAGGGTCGTGCCCTCGCCGGTGCTCCTCGAGGCGGGCGCCGGAGAGCTCGTGTTGACGTCTGCCGTGCCCGTCGTTCATGCCGCGGGGCTCCAGGGCGAAGCGGCCTTTCTGGCAGAGGCGCTCGGGGTCCTCCTCGGCGGCGCGCCGGAGGTCCGCGAGGGCGCGCCGCCCGCGGGGACGACGGCGATCGTGTTGACGACAGGCGCGCTCGACGTCGGCGGCCAGCCGAAGCAGGCGGGCGACGAGGCGTATCGCCTCACGGTCACCGGGGAGGGCGTCGAGATCGTGGGCAGCGACGCGGCCGGGGTCTTCTATGGGATCCAGAGCCTGCGCGCCCTCGCGCCCGTGGAGGCCTACCGGGCCGCCCAGCCGGAGCTCGCGATCGGCGCGGTGACGGTGGAGGACGCCCCGCGCTTCGCGTACCGCGGCATGCACCTCGACGTCGCGCGCAACTTCCAGCGCAAGGAGGCCGTGCTGAAGCTGCTCGACGTCATGGCCTTCTACAAGCTGAACAAGTTTCATTTCCACCTGACCGACGACGAGGGCTTCCGCCTCGAGGTGAGCGGCCTGCCCGAGCTCACCGAGGTCGGCGCCCGGCGCGGCCATACCCTGGACGACCGCGACCAGCTCGTCCCCTCGTTCGGCTCCGGTCCCGACCCGGACTCTCCGGCGTCGAGCGGCAGCGGCCATTACACCCGGGCCGAGTTCGTGGAGATCCTGCGTCATGCCAGGGCGCGCCACATCGAGGTGATCCCCGCGATCGACATGCCGGGCCACGCCCGCGCGGCGGTCAAGGCGATGGAGTCGCGTCATGCGAGGCTCGCGGCCGCCGGCGACCTCGCGAAGGCCGAGGAGTTCCTGCTCGGCGATCTGGAGGACGCGTCCCGGTACATGTCCGTGCAGATGTGGCACGATAACGTGATGAATCCCTGCCGGGAGTCGACCTACAGGTTCCTGAAGGTGGTCGTGGACGACATCGTCTCCATGTATGCCGAGGCCGGCGCGCCGCTCACCACCTTCCACACGGGCGGCGACGAGGTGCCGGAGGGGGTCTGGGAGCAGTCCCCCTCGTGCCGCGCGCTCCTCGCCGAGGCGCAGGAGGAAGGCGTCGATTCCGTGGACGACCTGGCGAGCCATTTCCTCCGCAAGGTCAGCGCGATCCTCTCGTCCCACGACCTCGTGACCGGCGGCTGGGAGGAGATCGCCTTGAGCAAGGTGCAGGCGGAGGGCGGCGTCGACAAGGAGGCCAACCCCGAGTTCCTGAGCCGCCGTTTCAGGCCGTACGTGTGGAACAACGTCCGGGGCTGGGGGGACGAGGACAACGGCTACAAGCTCGCCAACGCGGGCTATCCGGTGGTCCTCTCCAACGCCACAAACCTGTATTTCGACCTCGCCTACGACAAGGATCCTTCGGAGCCGGGGTATTACTGGGCCGGGTTCGTGGACACGCGGAAGCCCTACGAGTTCGTGCCGTTCGACGTCTACAGGAGCGCCCACGCGGATCGCATGGGCAATCCGATCGATCTGGCGGCGATGTCCCGGGACCGCGTCAGGCTGACCGACGCCGGCCGGGCCAACATCCTCGGCATCCAGGGGCAGCTCTGGGGCGAGAACGCCAAGGGCCAGCGAGCGATGGAGTACCTGATCTTCCCGAAGCTGCTCGGCCTCGCGGAGCGGGCCTGGGCGCCGGACCCGGCGTGGGCGGCGGAGGACGACGGGGCGGCGCGCGCGTGCCTGCTCGCCGAGGCGTGGAATCGCTTCGCCAACAGCCTGGGGCAGCGCGAGCTGCCGCGGCTCGACCACCTGGGCGGCGGCGTGGACTACCGGCTCCCGCTGCCGGGCGCGCGCATCGAGGGCGGCCAGCTCGTGGCGAACGTCGCTTTCCCGGGGCTCCAGATCCGCTACACGACCGACGGCGCCGAGCCCGACGCCACCTCGACCCTCTATGACGGACCGGTGGCGGTGAGCGGCGTCGTCAAGCTCAGGACGTTCGACACGCGCGGTCGCGGCAGCCGCGCTTCGGTCCTCGATCCGGACGCGTCGGGTCGCGGGCGGGCGGTGAGGTGAGGGGCGGCTCGACGACCGCAGCGCAGCGGGGGGCCGCGCTGGCGCTCCTCGCGCTGCTCCCCGGCTGTTACATCGATCTCGACGGCCTGACCGGCGGGGCCCCGGGCGGCGCCGGCGGGGCCACGGGCGGCGCCGGCGGGGCCCCGGACGGCGCCGGCGGGGCCACGGGCGGCGCCGGCTCCGGCGACCCGGGTCGCTGCGCACCGGCGGGCTGCGATGCCCCGTGCGTGGTCGCCGCGGCCGAGGAGGCCGGCGGTCCTGCCGCCATCGCCGCGGCCGGGCCGCACGTTGTGTGGACGAGCCGCGCGGGCGATCGTGTCCGCCGCCTCGATCCCGCGACGGGCGCGGTGGAGGACCTCGTGTCGTTCACGCCGTCGCCGGGCCTGCTCGCGGTCGCCGGCGGGCTCGTCGTCTGGGTCGCCGCCGACGGGCTCTGGCGGTGCCCGGCCGACGGTTGCGCGGCGGGGGCGACGTCGCTCCTCGCCTTCGCGCCGGGCGAGGCCGAGGCCGTGCGCGGCCTGGCGACGGACGGGCGGCATGTGTACTGGACGCGCGACGAGCCGAGCGGCACCGCCGGCGAGCTGCTGCGCTGCCCCGTCGCCGAGGGCTGCGGCGCGACCCCGGAGGTGCTCGCGCCGAGCCAGTCCCACCCGCGCGGCGTGGCGGTCGCCCCGGGCGACGCAGGCGACGTCGTGTGGGTCCAGCACGGCACGGGCGCCGCCTTCGGCCGGGTGCTCCGCCTCGACAAGGGCGCTCCGCCGGGCGCCCTCGCGGCGCAGATCGCGGTGTTGCTGGATTTCCCGGACCAGATCGCGCTCGGCGACACCGACGTGCTCTGGAGCTGGGCCCACCCGGACGGGTCGGCGGCCGGCGTCTCCCGTTGCGACCTCGCGGAACCGTGCGCCGCGGAGCCGCTCGCGCCGCAGACCGAGCCGACGCGGCCGCTGCGCGAGCCCGCGGCGCTCGTGATCGACGGCGCGGACGCGTACTGGGCGGACCGCGGCGCGGGCACGGTCATGCGCTGCCCGGCCGCGGGCTGCCCCGGCTATCCCGAGGTGCTCGCCGAGGGCCTGACGCGCCCCGCGGCCGTGGCGGTGCAGGGCGCCTGTGTCTACGCGGTCGACGAGGCCGACGGCGGTCGTGTGGTGCGCGCGCCGCGGTAGCGCTGTGTCTGTCGTCCGAGCTCGTTGCGTGCCCGGATGGAGGTTGCGCCGCGTCCAGGTCGTTCAGGAGGCTTTCGCGGGGAGCCGCTCCTCCCCCTGAACGGCGGCGGCGGCGATCGTCCGGCGCAGCAGTGGGCCGATGGTCAGGCCCTGCAGCACGATGGAGACGACCACCACGACATAGGTGATGGTCAGCACCATCTCGCGCTCCGGCACGAGCGTGCCGTCCGCGAGCTTTCCGGGGATGGAGAGCGCGAGGGCCACCGAGACGCCGCCGCGCAGACCGCCCCAGGTGAGGATGCGGATCGCCCCCGGGGTGAAGAGCCTGCGCCTCTTCATGAGGCTCACCGGCAGCGCGACCGCGATGAACCGCGCGATCAACACGACCGGGAACGCGAGGAGCCCCGCGATCAGCGACTGGGTGTCGAAGGCGACGATCAGGAGCTCGAGGCCGATCAAGACGAACAGCACCGCGTTCAGGATCTCGTCCATCAGCTCCCAGAAGTCGTCCAGGTGCTCGCGGGTCTTCTCGCTCATGGCGCCGGCGCGCGCCTCGTTCCCGATGAAGAGCCCGGCCACCACCATGGCGATGGGGCCGGAGACATGGAGCGCGTACGCCAGGGCGTAGCCGCCCGCCGCGGTCGCCAGCGAGATCAGGACCTCGACCTTGTAGTCGTCGACCTTCCGCAACATGGCGAGCGCCGCGAAGCCGAGCGCGAGGCCGTACAGCACGCCGCCGATCGCCTCCTGGAGGAACAGCAGCGAGAGCCTCTGTGGATCGATGCCCGACGTCCCCGACGCGAGCTCCAGGAGCCCGATGAACGCCACCACCGCCACGCCGTCGTTGAAGAGCGACTCCCCGGCGATCTTCATCTCGAGCTCCTTCGGCGCCCCCACGTGCTTGAGGACCCCGAGCACCGCGATGGGATCGGTGGGGGAGATCAGCGCGCCGAAGAGCAGGCAGTAAATCGGCCGGATCTCCACGCCCATCAGCGTCATGAGGGCGTAGGTCATGCCGCCCACGAGCACGGTGGACAGGAGCACGCCCCCCGTGGCCAGGATGCCGATGATGAGCCGCTGCTTCTTCAGATCCGCCAGGTTGACGTGCAGCGCGGCGGCGAACAGCAGGAAACCGAGCATCCCCTGCATCAACGTCTTGTTGAAGTCGATGCCCGAGAGGTGCTCTCTCGCCTTGGCCTCCACCGCCGGAAACAGCTCGCCGATGGCCACCATGACGAGGGACGTCGTCATCGCGATCAGCATCAACCCGATCGTGGTCGGTAATTTCAGGAACCGATGGTTCACGAAGCTGAAGACCGCGGCGAGCGAGAGGAGCGCTGCTGAGACTTGGAATAGATCCATGCTCCCAGATCTACAGATCGACGCGCGTCGGTTCGAACGAGGCGCGGCGCTGTCCGGGTAAAAGGTTGGACGTCAAAGTACCCTTGAAGCGGAAGGAAATCCAAGTCGATTAAAAATGTCAAGGCTCGACCGCGGGACCTGCGCCAGGGGCCTGAAATCTCGGGGGGATCGCGACAGAGGGCCCCGCCGGCCGGATCGAAATCGAAAGCCCCGCCGACCGGATCGAAAGCCTCGCCCTGCCGGGGCTGCACGGAGGGCGGTACTCCTTCGCTGCAGGCGGTCCGTGCGGCCGTCAGCGAAGGAGACGTGATGAAGACGGACGAGCACGGAGAGCACGCAGTGACATTCGATCGGGCGCGAGCATCGAGCTACGACGACCACGTGCACCGCATGTGGGCGGCCTATGGCGCCATGCACCAGATCGTCGCCGAGGTGATCGTCGCGGCGCTCCCCGACAAGGAGGCCGCGTCGCTGCTGATGGTCGGCATCGGGACCGGGAGCGAGGTGACGCCGTTCGCGCGCTACGCGGGGGCCGGCGTTCGTTTCACCGGCGTCGATCCCTCGGCGGACATGCTCGCCGTGGCGAGAGAGCGGCTCGCGGCGGAAGGCCTCCTGGAGAGGACGAGCCTGCATGCCTGCGAGCTGCGCGATCTCGCGCGCGGGCCCTTGTTCGACGGCGCCCAGATGATCGGCGTCCTGCACCACCTCCCGGGGGATGAGGCTCGCCTGGAGCTCTTGCGGGAGGTCGCCGGGCGGCTGAAGCCGGGGGCGCCCTTCGTGATCGGCTGTCGGGCTGGGAGCGATCCGCTGCTGATGGCCGTCGAGGAGCGGCGGTCCTCCGCGGTCGCGTTGCCGCCCGAGGTGGCGGAGCAACGACGAAAGGCCATGGCGTCGTTGCGGGTCCCGGCCTCGGAGGCCGAGGTCTTCGCGCTCCTCGTCCAGGCAGGCCTCGTGGCGCCTCGTTTGATCTTCGGCGAGCTGCACTTCAAGGTCTGGGTGACGCGCCACGAGCCCTCCACGCTCGGCGCGTGACGTGGCGGCACGCGGGGGGCCGCGGCTCCGTGCGCCTCACGGGCGGAACCGCCCTCACAGCAGCTCGGCGATCCTCTCCTTGAGCTCCGACAGCTCACCACGGACCAGCGTCACGCCGTCGTCCTCCTCCAGGTAGTACCCCCCGGGATCCGCCGTCTCGTGCTGCTTCACCCAGAGGCGGAGCCAGTCGCAGCCCGCCGGCTCGGCGTGCATCAGCTCGAACGCCGAGGGGATCGGTCCGCCAAAGCCGTTGTAGGTCACGACGCACGTGCCCATCGCCACGTTGGCGAGACAGCGAGTCACTCGCCCGACTTCGTTCATGAAGCGGTGCCGGGAGAGCTCCACGGTATCGTCGAGGTGATCGTCGGCCGAATAGAGGTTCTCGGCGAACGGGTTATAGAGATAGAAGCCGTCGAACCCGAACCAGGCGGGGTCGGTCGCGTCGGCCCGGAAGAACCGGACGTTGTCGAGGCCGAGGCGCTCCGCAGCCGCCCGAGCGGCCTCGACGAGGTGAGCCCGCTGCTCGACACCCGTGAAGTCGAGGTCCGGCCGGGCGCACGCGGCGACGAGGCAGAACTTGCCGGGCCCGGAGCCGATGTCGAGCACCCGTCGGGCGTTGTAGCGCGCGAACAGCGAGGCCGCCTGGTGGGCAACCTCCGCGGTGGTCCAGTATCGCCTGGACTTCTCGCGGATCGGCGCGGCGTAGAGCGCGTCGAACGTGCCGTCGTCCACGGGGCCGTGGCGAAGGTCCTCCCGGAGCTGGGCGACCTCGTCGTCGGTCAGAACGCGCGTTCTCGTCGCATCGGCGGGGAGGAGATTGAATTTGACCATCAGGGTGGGTTCGGCGGCGGGCTGGGGGTTGCCCAGAGGCTCGACCTGGGAACGCCTGTGCCTGTTCCCTGGTGTAGCACGATCCTCCGGTGGCGGTCTCTATGTGCGGCTCGGCCACGTCCGGCTGAAGCAGCTGGACGCCCCCCCAGCGCCCTCGGGAGCCGCACCGGAGCGCCAGCGACCGGCGCATGGCGGGCGGTGTCACCGTGTCATCCCACGTGATACGCGCGCATTCCAGCGCGTGACCCCCCTCGCGTTCCACCTCACCCCCGCTTCCCCGGGGCTGTTCCCCCCGCAGAACGGCGCTTCGAGCGCAACACGTGCTCTGCGCACCTCCGGCACGTGGCTTGCTCTGCCACCGCTTCGAAGACGCCGCTGCAAGCGCACCACGGTACGCGATGGGCGCGAAGCGACGAGCGATGAACGACACGTGGAGACGGGGCTTCGTACGACCTGTTCTGAGCGCACGCCGCGCAGCGGCGGCCGTGCTGTCCGGGAAGCGGGCGAATCGAGCGAGCGATGGCCGGCTGACGCAGCGCCGCCATCGCTCGCTTCCTTCGTTTCTGGCGGGCGAGCAGGCCAAGCTCCACGGCGGCTCGCCGCGCTCCCCTCGGGCTTGACGAGGGCGAGGCGGAACGCCCCGGCCGGCAAGGACCCGCAGCACGCATGCCCGCGCGGCGACCGCATCGCGAGCGGCTCGTGTCCCAAACGTCGACCCGCGAGGCAAATTGAGCTCGTTCAAGGTAATGCATGCGGGGCAGCGGAAGCGGGGCATCCTGCGCGAGATGGCCGCGGTACCACCTCGACACTGTCGGCGAGCCGGCTATGGTCATCCGCAGGTGCCACCGATGATCGGTCGAATCCAAGCCATCTGCCCCTCCTGCAGGGTAGCTCCAAGCGGCCGGGTGTTCTCCCGCGCCGGTCGCATCCGACTGATCGACGCCGAGCCCGGCAACTACTGCGTCTGCGTCTGCGGCCTCGTCCTTGTGTTCGAGGAGCGCATGCAGCTACGACGACTGACGCCCGACGAAGAGCACGCGCTCGGTCCCCACGTGCGGCGCAGCTTGCGCATCTGATCCACGCCCCCCATGGGCCGGAGCTCCGGGCGGCCCGCGATGGGCTACTCGTGGACGGCGGAGAAGCGCCCGCTGGGCGTGACGATGACGTGGGCCTAGAGCGGGACGTTCAGCGCGTGCGAGAGGTCGCGCAGCTCCTGGGTCATCGCACGATCCACCTCGGTCGGTGTCGGGTCGCCGCTCGGGTGGTTGTGGACGAGGACGAAGCTCTGGGCTGCCATGTGGGCGAGCTTCGGGCCGACGTGTCGCGCCACGCGGGCGGCGTCGTCGAGGAGCGCGCCCCGGCGAGCGCGCGCGGCGTGGGTGCGGCGGCCGAGCTCGAAGGCGGCAGCGAGCCGGGTCGCGTCGAGGAGCGCGATCTGGGTGCGCTCGGCGAGGGCCGCCGGAGAGAGGCGACCGAGCGACGGGAGGGCGGCCGCGCCGAGGATGCGCGGCGCCACGCCGGGGATGCCGAGCACCATCTCGATGAGGGCCGTCTCGGTCGCGGTCGGGATCTCGGCCGCCGTCTCGGCGGGGGCGTCGACAGGGGCGCTGCTCATCGGGGCCACCTCCGAAAGCGGGTGAGCGAGCGGGCGAAGAGGCGGCGCGCGAGGCGGAGGCGGGTGGCCACCGTGGGGCGCGGGAGCGCGAGGGAGGCGGCGATCTCGTGTGTCGAGAGGCCGGTGGCGGCGAGCGACAGGATCTCGCGAAGCGCAGGACGGAGACGGTGGAAGGCACGGAGAAGACCGCGCGCGACGAGGCGATCCTCGGGAGACGGCGCGTCGAGGGCCGCGAGGCGGTCAGGAGCGAGCGCGGGCGCCTCGTGACGCCGGTGCGCCTTGTCGCGGTCGTGAGAGGCCTGTCGCGAGGCGATACCGGCGAGCCAGATGCGGAGGGCGTCGGCGGGAGGAAGAGCGGGGGACGGCCGGAAGCGGCCGGCGCGCATGCTGCGCCAGGCGCCGAGCACGGTCTCCTGCGTGAGGTCGTCGAGATCCGCAGGGAGAACGCCGCGGGCGCGCAGCGTGCCGCGGATGAGGGCGCGCTGCTCGAGGAGCGCGGCGGCTTCGACGTAGACGGCGGGGGGCGGTTCGCCGGATCGTTGCCTCAGATCGGTCAACCGTTTCGCACGGACATAAACTGTGATTCAAATTGCCTATTGACGCCGCGCTGCGGCGAGAAAAACGTCGCTGCCGCCGGAATGCATAAGGCGGGCGGCTTTGATGCGTGAATTGAATTACGTTTTTGGACGTGCGCGCGCCGGGCTCAGACGCAGCGCCGCTCTCTCGGACGACAGCGACCTGCTCAGGGCCAAGCGTTGTCGTTCGTCGCGAAGCGCGCGGGGCGCTAGCCTGGATTTTCACCGAGATAGTTTGCCTAACGGCGCAGCATGAGGCCGTCCCTCCGGCTGGGTAACCGGAGGACGCGGTTTCACGCCGAACGGCGTGAGCCAGGCAAGCGGCGGCATCAAGGACGTCATGAGGGAAAAGGATGCGCTATGGGCGAATTTCTCGTCCGTCAGCTTCTCCCCCTCGGTGGACGTAGTTGATGCATCAGCGGTGCAGATCAACCTTGAAATCCAGCAAAAATTGGCTGCATCGCCTCTCGACGCCGCTCTCCTTACCTTGACGAGATCCCTTATGTGTGGGTCACGTTTTTCACGATGAGCGCACCAACTCCACTAACTGACCCCGCCCGCTTCTTCCGGGTGCCCGCCCAGACGCGGCACCGCCAGTACGAGGCGCTGCGCGCGTACTTTGTGGAGCATCGCTCGAGCGCCGAGGTCGCGCAGACCTTCGGCTACACTCCCGGCTCGTTCCGCGTGCTCTGCCATCAGTTCCGGCACGATCCCGAGCGTGCCTTCTTCACCGAACCGATGCGCGGCCCGCACGAGCAGCCGAAGAAGTCCCGCGCCCGGCGCCTGATAATCGCGATGCGCAAGCGCAACCTGTCGATCTACGACATCGCCGAGGAGCTCCGGAGCCAGCAGATCGAGCTCAGCCCCACGGCCATCACCGAGGTGTTGCGCGAGGAAGGCTTCTCCAGGCTGCCGCGTCGGAAAGATGACGAGCGCCCCGCCAGGACGCGTCCCGAGCGCGCCAGCCGCGCCGATGTCCGCAACTTTCAGCTCGTCCCTGCGACGTTCGAGACCCATGTCGGCGGTCTGTTCGTGCTCCTGCCTCTGCTCGTCAAGCTTGGCTTTGATCGGCTCGCCGGCGAAGCTGCCCTGCCTGGCTCGAAGGCGATCCCGGCGACCCACGCGCTGCTCGCGGCCCTCGCGCTGAAGCTGACGTCCATCGAGCGCAAGAGCCACGTGATGGACCTGGTCTTCGACCAAGGCCTGTCGCTCTTCGCGGGGCCCAACGTCATCCCGAAGACAACCTTCCTCGCGCAGTACTCCGATCGCCTGGGACGCTCGAGCTCCGTCCGACTGCTGCGCGGCTGGCTCGATCACCTGCGCACTCATCTTGCGCTCGCGGGCGCGTCGTTCAACCTCGACTTTCATGCCGTTCCCTTCTTCGGGCAGGACGAGTTCGTCGAGCGCCACTACCTTTCCAAGCGCAGCCGCCGCGACAAGGCCGTGCTTACCTTCATCGCCCAGGACGCCGACGCCGATGTGCTCTGCTACGCGAACGCCGACCTGCGCAAAGGAGAAGAGAGCGATGAGGTCCTGCGCTTCGTCGACTTCTGGAAGAAGACGTACGGCAAGGTGCCCCCGCACCTCGTGTTCGACTCGAAGCTCACCACCTACAAGAATCTGGGCCGCCTGGATGCCCAGGGGATCACCTTCGTCACGCTGCGCCGCCGCACGGATGTCCTCAAGCGCCATGTGCTGAACGCACCGGCCGCAGCCTGGCGTCGAGTGGAGCTCGATGTACCGAACCGCAAGTTTCGCAACCCCAAGGTCCTCGACGAAACGGTGCGGCTGGGCAAGGACTATCCAGCGCCGATCCGGCAGATCTGCGCGCGCGATCTCGGTCACGACGAGCCCACGATCCTGCTGACCAACGACACCCGCTCGACGCCGCGCACGATCCTCGAGCGCTACGCTCGGCGCATGCTGATCGAGAACAACCTCGAGGACCAGGTCCACTTCTTCCACGTCGATGCGCTGTCGTCCGCTGTGGCCATGAAGGTCGACTTCGACGTGACCTTGACCGTCATCGCCACCGGCCTCTACCGGCTGCTCGGTAAGCACCTGCACGGCTTCGAGCACGCCAAGGCGCGGCAGATCTTCCGCCGCTTTCTCGACACGACGGCGAGGGTCGAGGTCAGCCCGCAGCGCGTCCACGTGCGCCTCCCTCGTCGGGCTCACAACCCCATGCTGCTCGAGTCCGGCGTGCTCGCGACGCCGGTCGCTGTCCCCTGGTGGGGAGGAGCTTCGCTCGAAGTCGCGTTCCCCTGACCGGTGTCAGTGGCCTTTGTGTTAACCGATCTTCTGCTGTGAAAATCCAGGCTAGGCGCGTCTGTCAGGAATCCCGCCAGAAGAACCGGTCGATAACGAGCCACGCATCGAGTGGGCCGCGTTCACTCCACAGCCTGCGGGAGCTCGTCCAAAGGTGGGTGTCAGCGAAATTCGGATCCTCCAGGCGGAGCCGGGCCACTCGACATAACACTCCTTCTGCGCGCCGGCCCTCCTGCTCCTGCTCCCGCCATGGGCGCGGGCGCTTTCAGCGGCGGCGGTGATGCTCGGCGCGCGCGGGATCGTGCGCCGGCGTGGGGGGTCGCCTGAGCGGCCGGGGGCGCACGGCAGCGCCGCCCGGCCGCCTCGGCGGAGGCCTCTAACCGCCCTCGGGCGCGTCGAGCGTAGCTTCGCGCTCGGCCCTGGCCCGGGTATCCTCCGCGTCGATGCGCTTGACGCAGTCGGATAGCTCGGCCATGGCCGCCTTGAAGACCTTGGTTTCCTCCGGGGTCTTCGGCAGTGCGAGGCCGATCTTGCCCTTGTAGATCGCGTTGGTGCGGGACCAGCACTCCCGGGTCTCGCACCGGCAGATGTCGTCACGAATGCGCAGCGCCAGGGCGACACCCCGCTCCACCACGGGCTCCGTGGACACAGGCTCCGTGGACGGCGCGGAGGACGTCGCCTCGATCTCCGTCGCTTCGACCTCACCGGCCGGGCGAGGCCGGGGCGTCGCCGCCGTGCTTCGCCTGGCGGCGGCGCCTCCGCCCGTGGCCGGCGGAGCGAAAGACACTGTGTGCGTCTGCCGCGGGGGTGGAGCACCACCCCGCCCGGCGAGGGCCAGGATCAAGGCCACCGCAGCGCCCACGCCCACGCTCACGCCCGTGATCATCCGCCTTCGCGTCATGGTCGTCTCCTAGGGATTGCAGCTGCCCTGGTACTCGAAGAATCCGGCGAGGTAGGCCCGCGCGGGGCTCTTCCAGAACCGCTCCAGCGTGACCTCGGCGTGGGGCATCTCATGGCTCCCGCAGATGTCGCCCATGATCAAAGGTTCCAGCAAGCGGAAGTCAGAGGCCCAGTTGAATGAGTAAATGCCGCTCTGGGAGGCGTGACAACCACGGCAGTACGGCGCGATGACATCTCGGTAGATCTTCGCGTCCGCCCTCACCATCGAGCCCGTGCTGCTCGGGTCGTTCTCCCACGAGGACGGGATGTACTCGTTGTTCTGCACCCTGAGCGGTGCGTTCACGTTGCCGCCGTACCAGCCCAGAATGAGCTCCTGGGTCCGATTGGAGGCCCCGGCCCCGAAAACCATCGCGTTCAGCTTGCGGAAGTTCTCCTCCTGATCGGCGCGCGTGAAGCCCGCCGCGCCCGAGAACTCGAAGGCGTCGAGGTCGAACGCCAAGAACCGCGGGCCCTTCGAGGCCGGGTTGGCCCCAGGCACGCCGTGGTTCGTGTAATCGTAGTCGCCGCCGCCATGGCAAGCAAGGCAGTTCTGGGGGACGCTCTTGTTGTGTCCCGAGGTATCGAGCGCCGCCTCGGGGTCCCTATTACCAAGGGCGTTATAAACGACGAACCGAACGCTGTTATTCGCCGAGATCGGCCAGGTGTACCACATGGCGACCGTGGCGAACGCGCCTTGGTGGGTGCCAGAGTTGAACCCGTCCACCGTATTATCGAGGATGGTATCCTTGTCCGCCGTGCTCCGGTCGCCTGCGAAGAAGGGAACAGCAGTGTCTACGTCGTAGTTGCTCACATAGCAGGCCACGCCGTGATCCGTGGTGGCCGTCACCGGGTCGTCCGCGAACGTTTTGCAGTGCATTTCTCGGCCGACGCCGAGATCGCCCGCGTTGTAGTAGACGGCCGACACCTCATCCGAGCCCGGCGTGCCGAACCCAAATCGCTGCTTGAAGCCGGGGTCGGTTGTGCTGGTGGCGTCGCTGAGCTTGGACGGCGCGCCTATCACGCCGTAGTAGGTATTCGTCTCGCCCACGCTGCCGACCGTCTTCCTCGAGATGTAATCCGGCGGGTCGCTGTCCTGCGTTGGCGACAGAGAAGAGCTGACGAACGCGGAGCCGGTCCACGGGGACTCGCAATTGTCCCTTATGGTAAGCCAGCTATTCGCCCCGTTCAGCACTTGCTCGTTGTAGCATTCATCATAGTCCTGACCGGCGGTCGCCTGCGCGCTGTCCGCCGCGTCGAGCACACGCCAGCGCAGGATGCCCCCCGCGGGCCAGCGGTCGGCAAGCTGGGAGCTCGGCACGGTGACTGACCACGCGTAGGAAGTAGTCCCGAACTGGTCAATAATGGGGGTACTCCCGGTGGTGGTGCTGACGACCTCCTCCCAGTTCCCGCCGTAGAAATCGACGGGACCCTCAGGATCGATCAGCATCTGGACGCTGATCCCATAGTTATACTCTGAATGGCGTCCGGAGAAGGTGATGTTAAAGCTTCCGGGGGTAGCGCTGTAGACTTCACCGTCCTTGTTCTCCACGCACGCCACGGATGCTGTGCAAAGCGCCGCCAGGAGAACGAAACGCGTGAGGAAGGAAGATCTGCGTATCAGCTTCATAAACACCTCTTGCTCTGGTTCGTGTTCACGTTTGCCCTTCGGCCTGGGTTCCAGGCGCGGAGGGCGCGGGGGGTCCGGCGCCACTCATGAGGACGATGAGGAGGGGCGGGCGCGCCGGCTCACGCCGTCGCGTGTTCCGGAAGCTCGACGCTGCTGGGCCCGCTCGGAGCCGTCAATGCACGCTACGTGCCGGGCGCAGCTGCCGCTGGATGTCTCGAGCGGTCGCGTTCCACGGGCCGGAAAATGAGCCGCCCACCGCGAAATGCGGCCCCATCCCTCCGTGACATGTCACGGATCGCAGCGTGACATGTCACGGATCGCAGCGTGACATGTCACGGATCGCAGCGTGACATGTCACGGATCGCAGCGTGACATGATCCACGCGTGCATCGCGCATCGCTCGATGCGCGACGGCGGCTCAGACGATCCACCCAAAGTCGTCGCTTTTATTGGTGATTTCGCAGAGATCGACCGCATGCGAAACAAGAAGGCCTTTGCCGCGCGCCGGTTCGAGGGGCGAGGCGCTGACAGCGGGCTGCGCCGCGCGGCAAAGGCCGGTTGAACGAGCCCCTGGTGGCGGGGGCGTGACTATGCAGAAGTTGACGCGACGGCGGGCGTTCGCGACGGGCACGAGGTGTGCGCGAGTGCGCGTCACGCGCGGGCTCGAACTTGTAGTCCGGGCTCTTGCTGTGGCCGTACCGCTTGACGACCATGCCGTAGTCGACGCAGCCGCGGAACGATGCGTCCACGGCGGGCACGTACACGTCGAGCCCATCGCTCGTGAGCTGCGGGACGACGAGCACGCGGGCGCGCAGGTCGGCCAGGAACGCGTCGGTCGTCACCTGGTCGCGCTTCCCCACGGCGTACGAGATCACGAGTTTCGACCGCCTCGCGAACGCGGTGAAGGTGAAGACGTCGCCGTACTCGGCCGGGTCCTTCTCCGTGACGCGCTTGTCCTTCTTGGCGATGAAGGACCACTGCTCATCAAGCTCGATGTCGGGCTCGCAGAGGCCCTGCACGAGCCGGTTGTGCAGGCGCGCGCAGCCCTCGCCGAGCTCCACGGCGAAGCGCAGGATGGTGCTCTTCGCGACGCCGGTCTGGCGCTCGACAGCACGCACGCTCGTCCCCTCGACCAACGCGGACGCGATGCGCACGCGGGTCTCCATCGGAAGCACGTTCGGCACGGCCCCTTGCCTCTCTCCGAACGGGGGCGCATGCTGCACATGCGACGTGCGCAGGGCGGCCCTACCGCTCGGCGTTCCGCAGCCTCCTTCCGGGTACCAGCCGGGGGGGAGGCGCCTTGCTTAGGACCTAAAATAGCACCGCAAGCCTATGTTTCCCGGCTTTTCTGCGAGGCTCGGACACGCACTGTCATAGCCGCAGTGCTGGATCCCGCGACAAACGTAGGCGTTTCGAGTCGGTCAAGTGGAGCGGCGCGCGTCACGCCGCGCGCCGCTCCACTGCGACGAGCGAACCAGCGCATGCCCGCTAGCGCTGGTCGGTGCGTCCGTGGCACCATCGATCGCGATGGCTCGAAAGTCGCGAGAAGAGAAGGACCGCGAGGAGGCTATGCTGGAGGAGCGGGCCGGGCGCACATATGCAGCCGGCTTGGCCAGGCTCGCCGACCTCGAAGCAGCGCAGCAATTCGCGAACAACGGGCCATCGGGTGAGGAGCCTGGTGCGGACTACTACCACAACCTAGGGTGCTTTCTGCACCGTAACCCCTTCCGTGCGCGCAGGTGGGAGTGGGAGGCGCTCGTGAGCTTCGCTGAACGCGCGGAAGCGGCAGGCAACGCGCCCGCCGGGTTCGCTGCCGCCGCGAGGGCGGAGATGCAGTACGCCGAGGAGACGCGCGACTTCAGGCGCGGTTAGCGCTTACGGCGAGGTGGTCGCAGTTGGCGCGGGGTGGTCGCGTTTCAGGCAAACGCGACCGACCACCTGTCGGGAGCCTCCCGGGAGAGTTGAAACTCAACCCGGAGGCTGTCGGGAGCCTCCCGGGAGAGTTGAAACTCAACCCGGAGGCTGTCGAGGGTGGTGGGGTAAGTACCCCAGTCGCTTGCAAATGACCCCAGTCTGAGGGGCACCAAACGACCCCACTATGTGTTCGTCTGGTCATTCGGCGACCCGACGAACGAGCTAGACACGTCCCTGGGCGCGCCGTCGCCAGGCGAGCGAATCGAGCTGACCCGACACTTCGTACTTGGCGGGCAGTGGCCGGACCTCACGCGGTCGGGTTCGGATCGAGTTGGTTCGGGCATTCCGCCCTCACCCGATAGGATGCGACCGTGGTGTTGTTTCTCTTGTCCCAAACCAAAATGTGGGTGATCCTCTGCCCTTTTTCGGGGTAGCCCTTGTACCAGCGCCCGCACCAGCATTCCCACGCCCCCTTACCGGGGTCGCCCACGGATCGGACCACGACTACCTTGCCACACGGGCACGCGACGGTGGCATTGTTGCCGTAGACGCTGATGGGGGTTGCGGTGGGTTCTCGGTCGGGCGGGTCGGGCGTGGTTCTCGTATTCATCCGCAGAACTTTACACGCGCCCCCGTCGCGCGCCTACTTGCGCGGCGGGTCGATGTCGAACAGCGTCAATTGCTGCGGTATCCTCGGCTTCGGACGCCAGGACAGGAGATCGAGTTGCCTGGGCTGGTCCGCCGCCAGCGCGGAGGGCTCGACATGAGCCAGCGCAGCGACGGGCTCGGGAGCGGGCGGAGGCGGCGCGGGGGCGACGGGCTCGGGAGCGGGCGGAGGCGGCGCGGGGGCGACGGGCGGGCTCGGTGCGGCGCCGCCCTGGACCACGCGCAGGAAGCCACGGTTGCCAGGGAGCTCCCGCGCGGTGCCCTCGGGCTTGCGCGGGGCGAGCGGCTTCGCGCTCGGCGCTGGCGTCTCGGGCACGGAGAGCAGCGCGTCGAGCAGCTCCGCGAGATCCCACACGTGGCGAGTCACGCCAGCTGCTACTGCGGGGGTGACGCGGATCGTGCTGACGATGTGGCACAGGTTGTAGTGCGTCAGCCCCAGGGCGACGGCCGCCCGATGGTGCTCCGGCGCCTTGCTGAAGGCGCAGACGAGCCGTCTCATGCGCCCGATGTGGTGCCGCAAGGTGCCGTTGTGCCGCTCGACGTGCGCGGTCGTTGCGGCGTCGATGTTCGGAGCGCCGAACACCACGCGCTTGGTCAGGAACGGCGAGCGAGGCGGTTCGTAGCGGTGGTCGTCGTCCCGCTGGCCGCCCCGCGTGTAGTTCTTGATGACCTGCCCGTAGTCGACGCCAGGGCCGAAGCTGGCCCCGATCGCGCCCGGGTAGGCGGTGAAGCCGTCGGAGGTGAGCGACGGCATGACGACCAGCCGCGCGCGCAGGTCAGCGACGAACGCGGCGGCGCTCGTCTCGTCGCGCTTGCCGACGTGCCACGTCACGACGTAGCGGCTCGGCATCGCCAGCGCCGTGAAGGCGTACGCCTCACCGAGGCCGGCCGCGTGCTCCGCCGGGGTCACCCGCGACTGCTTCTTCTTCACGAAGGACCAGACTTCATCGCTCTCGATGAGGGACAGCGCGAGATCGCGCGCCATGGTGTTGTGCAGGCTCTGCGCCGCGGTGCCGACCCGGAGCGCGAAGCGGCGGATCGTCTTCCGCTCGACGCCCGTCATCCGCTCGGCCGCGCGCTCGCTGTTGCCGTCTACAAGCGCCGCGAGCACGGCAAGCCGCTTCTCCGCCGGGAGCACGTTCGCCACGGGACCCTTGCCTTTCCCCGGCGGAGGGCCCACGATCCGGTCTGCCAGGACGTCGGACGGGTCGCACCGCTCGGCTTCTGCCGCCCTGCCTTCGGATACCAGCCGGAGGCGGGGCGTTTTCGTCTAAGGTCCTCTGATTATACGGCTTTTCAGCGGGAAAACCGCTCGAAACGGCTCGAAAGAGGGGGCGCTAGGACAGTGGATGTCATAGCCGCACAGGCGCGTTGCGCTGGGACCGCAGAGGTCTAGGTCGCATCGGACGAGATCCCGAGCTCCGCTCGTACCAGATCGATTAACCTATTGCACGACTCTATGGCACGGTTCAAAAACTCGACGTCTGACTTCTTGTCGAATTCCGCCCTGGCACGCATTAGACTCGGCGGGTACTCATGAAGAATCTTTAGAGCTTCTTTAGAGAAGAAGTGTTGCCGGCTCCTCACCGCATAAATAAACTCATAGACTTTCTGCATCGAATCTCTGTGATCGTCCATGTGGTTAGATCTGGCGTTGATGACGGTACGCAACAGCGGCTCGCCGATATCGACCAGATATAGCAGCGCCTCCACCTTCTTCGCCGCGGCCTGCCTCCGCACCTCAGCAGCCAACAGAAGCGACGCCTTGAACGATTCAAGCTGCTGCGCCGCGTGCACTCGCTCCCGCTCCAGATCACGCGCGAACCGCCGCCTGTCCTCTTCGAGCTCGCGGGAGAACTGCGCTTTGAGACGCTCCATTGCCTCGGCGTAGCCGGCCTGGATGCGCGCCTTCTCTACTTCTAGGTCCTTTGTAAAACTCTGGCGCGTGGCCTCGATGTCTCTCGCGAACTGCGCCTTAGATGCTTCGAGCTTCAGAGCGAGCTCGCCTTGGAGGTTGGCGATCTCGCGTTTTCCCGCCTGCTCGACAGCAGCCGCGATCGCAGACTTGCTCATGTACAGCAGCAGCGCGGTCACGCCGCCACCGCCCAAGAGAAACGCGATAACCAGACTAGCTTCTCGCAGTACGGTTTCCATCGGCGCGGACCCTAGCACCGGACTTTGTGGCTGGCAGGACGCGCTCGCGCAGCCGGCGCGCCTCGGCGGAGACCGCTGGAATGCGGCGCCCGCCGGGATGCCCGCGGCGCCCGTCAGGGCCCTTTTACAGCCGCGGGTTCCTCCGGTTGGTCATCTCCCGCCGGCCGCGCCATCGGAACCGGATCCCTCCGCCCTCAGAGCCGCCGCCAGCGCCTGGGGCGCGCAGGATGGTGCAGTTAGCGCTGTTCGACACGCGAATCGCACATGCGCCCACCTGAACCGGCGTAGAATCGATCAGTACTGCGCAGTTCAGTGCGCAAATCCCTTGCCGCACAAACGCACATGGGTATACATGTGCGTGTGGTCGGTCAGATTCGATCGGCCCGACTGAAATCCACATATACGAACGGCGAGTCGCGGGGCTCATCCCGCGCTCGCCGTTCGTAACCGACCCACTGGATCGGCTGTTCGACTTGGAACCCGAACAGCGCACACATACACCTCGTGTGCGTGCCAGTCAAGGGGGTCGGCGTGGATATCTATCGCCTTCGGGTGAGGATGGTCACGCCATGAGTGATACCAGTGAAAAGAGCCCGGCCGAGCGCCGGTCTGCGTTCTACAAGGCTTGGGAGGCCCACAAGAAAGCCGGTTTCGCGGAAACCCAAGAAGAGGTGAACCGCATCGCGGCGGAGTTCGGCGTTGAGGCTCCCCAGCTGGAAGACCATGGGACGGCCGTCGCGCATATCGCGTCGCCTGGTCGGAGCATGTTCAACGGCAGAGGAAGCTTCGGCATCTTCTGACGTGGTGAGCTGAGTGAGCAAGCCGCGGCCGCCCGCGGCTTGCTCACTTGGCGTGCCGCCATTTCGGCGTGTGTGCGCTCAGCGGCGCCATCGCCGGAGCTTCAAGGCGAGGGCTTCCCGGGCGATCCGCAAGCGGCTCGCCGCCGTGCCCGGGCTCATGCCGCGCCGCTTGGCGTACGCGACGAGTGACTCCGGGTCGTCGACGGAGAGCAGCGCCTCGGCTTGCCACGGCGGCAGGCTGGCGAGCGCTTCCAGCACCTCGCGCGCCTGGAGTTGCGCCTCCAGGCTCGGCCCGACGGGCTCGTGCAGCCTGCCGAGAGGCCGCGCATGAAGTACCGCACGCCGCACCCACGCGCTGTTGACGTAGTGCCCGGCCTTGCGCCACGACACGCCGTAGAGCCACTTCCGGAGCGCCCTGCGGGCGTCCTCTGTGGGGTCGGGCCGGTACCTTCCGCCCTTCACGGAGCGCCACGCCCCCATGAGCACCTGCTGCTCCACGTCGGCGCGGTCGCGCGACGGTACGCCGCTGGCGATGAGCACGGCGAGGATGACCGAGCGCTCCGCAAGGATCGCCTCGATGCTCGGCTTCTTCCTGGGATGTCGTGCGGCAGGCGGGCTCTGCGCCCCCTTCCGCGGGCGCCTCACCCGCTCCTCCCGCATCCGCAGCAGCGATCGGCCGCCACGGGTGGGCTCAAGAGGCGCTCGACGGACGTCTTTGCGACGCGCGCCGTGAGCAGCACGAGCGCGGGCGAACCGCGCTCCGCACCGCAGGCGACGCGGCACAGCGTGCGGATGTTCACGCCGTCCATGGCTTCGGAGACGGCGCGCCACGTGCCCAGGCGGGCCTTGACGCCGCGCAAGGCGGCGCGCAGCCGTCGGGTCTCGTCGGGGGTGAGGGAGAGGGAGGGGCTTCGGTGGTACGAGCGGCGTGTAGGTACACGTCCGCCTTGCCCACCGTCGGGTGGGATCAGGTATAGCTGCACTTGTCGGACCTCGTTGACGCGGGGTTCGGCCACGCGGGGCGGACGCTGGCAGGCGTCGCGCCTCGCACTACTTCGGCCGAACTTAGCCCGTCACGCGAGGGCCGGAGTCAAATGACCCCACTATTGGGCAAACGACCCCACCACCCTGTCGAGAGCCTCCCGGGAGAGTTGAAACTCAACCCGGAGGCTGTCGGGAGGTAGTGCTGCACTTTGGTTTTGAGTGCTGCACTTTGACGCCAGACCTCGCCTGACGGGCTAAGGTCGGCCGGAAGTAGTGCAGCCCGCGTCGGCGCCAACCGACCGGGCTGCGTGGCCGAACCCCGACCTAACCGGAGTCCGACAGTGCAGCTATACCTGATCCCACCCGACGGTGGGCAAGGCGGACGTGTACCCACACGCCGCCGCCCGTGTCTCTCCCTCACCCCGACCCAGCGCAAGCGGCTCCGCGCCGCACTGCGCAACCTGCGCGCCGCGTACGGCACGTGGGCATGCCTCGCCGAAGTCATGGGCATGTCCAAGTCGAGCCTCTGCCGCATCGCGAACGGCTTCGACAACGGCTCCCCCGCGACCGCGCAGCGCGCCGCCAAGGCGGCCGGCATCACCGTCGAGCAGCTCCTCGGCGGGCTGGCAGCGGCCGACCGCTGCCCCACGTGCGGGAGGAGCGGATGAGCCGCCCGCGGAAGGGGGCCGGACGCCCGCCTGCCGCACGACATCCCCGCAAGCGCCCGCCGATGGAGGCGCTCCTCGCCGAGCGCGGCATCGTCCGCTCCACGCTCGCCGGCATCCCGAAGCGCGACCGCGCCGACGTGGAGCAGGCCGTGTTCATCGGCGCGTGGAGCGCCATCCGGCGCGGCATGTACCGACCGAACCCGAAGGACGACCCGCGCGACGCGCTCCGGAAGTGGTTGCACGGCATCGCCTGGCGGCAGGCCGCGAAGTACCTCGACAGCGCGTACGTGCGCCGCTTCATCCTGGACCCGCAACCGCTCAGCAGGCTCCGCGGGATCGTCGGGCCGAGCCTCCACGCCCAAGTCGAGGCGCGTGACCTGCTCAGGGCGATCGAACGGCTGGAGCCGCGCCATCAGGAGATCCTCCTCGCCGTCGACACGCCGGAGACGCTCTCCGCGTACGCCGCGCAGCGCGGGATGAACCCGTTCACGGCGGCGTCGCGGCTCCGCATCGCCCGCGAGGCGCTCGCGCTCCGGCTCCGTAGGTGGCGGCGATGAGCAACCGCGAGACGCGCCGCGTGCTGACCCTGGAGGACATGGCCTACCTCTCCCAGCGGGTGCGCGCCCTTGAGCCCTACGCGCTCGGCATCTGGGAGCGCGACCGGCTCTGGGCGGTCGTGCTCGCCGCCCAGATGGAGGCGAAGACCCGCGCCGAGCGCGAAGCCGTCGCCGAGGCGCGCGGCGCCTTGCAGATCCTCGACGCCATAGAGCGGCACTTCGTCCGCAGGTAGCCCGCCTCTTCCCGCCTTCATTGCTCCCACCTCTCTCTCAACGCGCCACAGCCACATCCTGAACGCCTGCCGCTGGACGGATGCGGAGTTACATAGATCTTGCGTCAACTGTATACCCAGAATTGAGGGGTATACATGGGTCTTGATGACAAGCTTCGTAAAGACAGGGCTAGCTCCGTAGACGCCGGGACGTGGGCGCGGCGCCTCGACCAAGAGTTCGCGAAGATCGCTGCGGGTATCGAGCTCAAACCAGGAACCTACGGGCCCGCTCCCATTCCTGACAGGGACATTGGCGATGGACAGGTGCGCATCAGTGGCAGGGATAACGCAGTGATGGCATCCAACAACGCTGTGGCGCGCTACAGGATCAGCGTCGGCGGGAAGCCCGTGAATGTGGATCTGGCGCTCATGCAAAAAGAGGACGGAGGGTACCATATCGAATTTGCTGAGACTCTGCGGATAATGTGCCCGGACGACAGTTCATTCTACAGCAACATAGAGGATGCGCTAATCGCGATGTCTAAGCGTTAGCGGGCAGTAGCCAACGATGCGCCCGTGATACCAGATCGGTCGATAGGCCGACGGCGGTCCTTCGATCTGTATCATCGCGACCTGTCCGTGCTTGTTCCAGGCGGGCAAGCACCCAGTGTCGGCTCTCGCCTCTTCGGCGACCCTGGAGAGCATCTCGTCGCGACTGACCTCCAGTTCATAGCCATATCCACGCAAAGCGGTAGACGTCGCGATCATGGCCTTCCCCGCATTCACGAAGGGGCAGCGAGACGCGCTCATCGCGCCACCCATTCGCGATGCGCCGCGTCGACGATGACATTCACCTTCCCTACGGACCATCCTTTGAGCCGCCCGCCACGGCGAAACTCTGCCCCGTACGACATCCCCTAATATGGACTGCCGACGATCCACCCGCAAGCAACTGTTGCTCCGGTTCGCTGACCACGCTCAGCTGCTACGAACGTTCGGCCCTAGCGTGGGCGGCTTCTCTGTGCGGATCTGCCGGCCACACGATAACTGCCGCGCTGCTCGAAGGTGAGGTGCTCTACTTGCGCCCCCGCAGCCAGCGTTTGATGAGCATGCGCGAGCCTGTGCGCACCAGAGAATACAGCCTATTGTAGACGGGTGGGGTCGGCCGCTGAGCGGTCTTCGGACCGTCGGACAACCCCATAATCTGCGCCCACCTAACCACGATCTCCTCCTCGTTCGGTGGCCGCATCTCGACTGCGTAGTGCGGATGCTCTCGCATAAATGATTCTTCTACGGCAATCGCATCCACGATCCCAGTGTCACGCATGATCACTTTTTCGTAATAGTCGCGCCTGCGGTTTATCTGATCTATGTGCGCTGGTATAAATATATAAGGCTCGTCGTGTCCCTCAAGGGTCAGCAGTTCAATGACGAGCTCAAAAAACAGAATCAGCCGGTGGCAATCCTCTACGCGGTAGTAGCTGCTGGTGCCGAGCCCATGCAGCGCGTAGTGCCTGTTTAGATACGACAAGCCAAAGTTCGCTCTGTCCGTGTTGGTCCAGAGCCATTTCTCATGGAAGTCGGCTAGCGCTGATGCATACGCAGCATGAAGACTAGGCTCGTATTTCGGTTTCCCTGAGCGGAGAAGTCTACGAATCTCTGGAGATTTGATGTCCTTGTCGCCAAAGGACCAGCCGCAGTAGGAGCGCAACGTTCCCTCCACCGCTGGGAGCAGAGTGAGTACGCAGGACACAAAGTCATGCTTGAGGTAGTGCAGAACGCCTCTCTCAACAAGATGCGAGAACGCACGAATGTGTGGGAGTTGCGACGCTCTGTACACGTAGAACGCGCGAAAATTCGGATGGTAGATGTGGGCAACCAGTATTTCGTCGACTTTGCGCTCAACGGCCGCCACTTCGGCCGGTGATGACGGAGGTTTTGCTTGCACCGATTTGCAGTATGCCGCCAGAGCATTCCATTCCCCGCCGAGCAGAAATGGCGCCACTAGGCCGCCGTATTCCATCAAGAACTTGCTGACTGTACGGTATTCGCTTGCGTATTCGTCCAGCATGCTGCGCCCCATCTGCGGCCTATGCGCCGGAACCACCGTCGCGGCTGATGGACCAGGCTTCTGGTCCATGTCCCAAGTCCCTCCGAGCCACGCGCCATGTCGGCTATGACACCCGCTGTCCTAGCGCCCCCCTCCGCGCCCTTTCGAGCGGTCTTCGCCGGTAAAATCGCTATAATCAGAGGACCTTAGACGAAAGCGCCCCGCTCCCAGCGGCAAACTGAGAGCAGGGCGGCAGAAGCCGAGCGGTGCGACCCGTCCGACGTCCTGGCAGACCGGATCGTGGGCCCTCCGCCGGAGAAAGGCAAGGGTCCCGTGGCGAACGTGCTCCCGGCGGAGAAGCGCGTGCGCGTTCTGGCTGCCCTGCTGGATGGCAACAGCATCCGGGCGGTCGAGCGCATGACCGAGGTCAACCACCGCACCATCACGCGCCTCCTGCTGGCGCTGGGTGCCGGCGCGGTGCGCCTGCATGACCGCCTCGTGCGAGACGTGCAGTGCAGCCTGGTTCAGGTGGACGAGATCTGGTCCTTCGTCCAGAAGAAGCAGTCCCGCGTGACCGAGAAGGACCCGCCCGACGTGGGCGAGGCGTACACCTTCGTGGCCATCGACGCGACGAGCCGCATGGTCATCTCCTGGCGCGTCGGCAAGCGCGAGCAGGCGACGACCGACGCCTTCATCGCTGACCTGCGGGCGCGCATGCTGGTCATGCCGCAGCTCACCAGCGACGGGTTCGCCCCGTACATCTCTGCCGTCGGGGCGTCCTTCGGCAAGACCATCGACTACATGCAGACGGTCAAGAACTACCGCTCCGGCAGCCGGGGTCGGCGCGACGATGACCACCGGTACGAGCCGCCGCGCGACCCGTTCATCACGAAGACGACCGTCTACGGCGCGCCCGACCCGGCCAAGGCGTCGACGTCGTATGTGGAGCGCCTGAACGGCTCCACGCGCCACAGCAACGGGCGCATGCGTCGCCTCTGCTACGCCTTCAGCAAGAAGGCTGACCACCACGCCGCAGCCGTGGCGTTGAACTACGTGGCGTACAACCTGACCCGCGTCATCCGCACGCTGCGCGTCACGCCCGCGATGCAGGCCGGCATCACCGACCACGTGTGGACGCTGGACGAGCTCCTGGACACGCTCCTGACCGAGGCGGAGGGGGCCGCCCCCGAGGCGAAGCCGCTCACTCATCGCGAGCCCTCCGCGCCGGCGCGGGCGCTCCCGAACAACCGGGGCTTCCTGCGCCTCGTGACCGAGCCGACGCCCGCGTTGAAGCAGCGCCGCAAGAGCGAGCCACCGCCTCCGCCGGCATCCCCGGTCCAGGCCGTTCCTCCGCCTCCTCCCGAGCCGCCGCCCGGCCCGGTCCAGTTGTCCCTGTTCGATCCCCCGGAGGGGTCGTGAGTGCTGCACTTCGCTTCCGCAGAGTGCTGTACTTTGAGCGCGAGTGCTGCACTTTGGGGCAAAGTGCAGCACCACCTGTCGGGAGCCTCCCGGGAGAGTTGAAACTCAACCCGGAGGCTGTCGAGAGCCTCCCGGGAGAGTTGAAACTCAACCCGGAGGCTGTCGAGAGGCACCGGTCAATTTTGACCAACCCGCCGCGGCCGACCTTGACGACCGGCGTAATTACAGGGGAAACGTCGACCGATCACCGGAGCGAGCGCGTAGCGACACCGAAGGCGCTGGAACGTCGAGATACGACGGCCCCCTTTCCGGTTGTCTTATTTCACTCTGGATGAAATGCCCGGTCGTGACCGCTTCGGTAACCCACACGGCGAAGGCATCGCGGCGTCGCCGCCTGGCAGCGGTTGCGGCCGGCCTGGGCGCGGGCGCTGGCCGTCTTCGGGTCGAAGATCCGGGACATGCACGGTGATCGGCGAGCCTGGCACGGCCGGGTGACGCGATTTGTGTTCGGGCCCGGGTCTGCTGACGCGACAATTCCGCCGCATGCCGCCGCCCTCCAGACCCTCCTTCGAGCTCACGAGCTCCCGCGTTGCGCAGCGCCACCCTGGCCTGGGACGCGTCCTCGGGGCGCTCGCGCTGCTCTCGATCGCCGGCCCCATGCTCGTCAGCGAGCTCGCCGCCGTCCTCGGGCGGAAGCTCGCCTCACCGCTGTTCGGCCAGATCGCCCGCGACGTCGGGGCCTGGCGTGGAGCCGGCATGCTCGCCGGCATCTTCCTCGCGCTGCTGAGCGCCGCCATCACCGCCGCTCCCCTCACCCGGCGCGGCACGGTGCGCGTGGCGGCCTGCGCGACCGGCCTGCGCCTCACCCGCGGCGCCGCGGCTCGCTGGATCCCGCGCGCCGCGATCCGCTCCGGCCTTGTCGTGCCCGAGCCGCGCTCCCACGTCACGCTGGAGCTCCGCGGCGGGCGGCTGCTCGAGGTGCAGGTCGAGCGCGAGGAGGAGGGCGCGCGGCTGCTCGCGGCCCTCGGCCTCGGCCCGGCGGCGCGGCGCGTGGCGGTCTCGCTCGGCAGCGCCAGCCGCGAGCTCGCGGCCGGCTGTGCCTTCCTGCTCGTCTCCATGCTCTGCTTCCACTGGGTGTTCTTGAGGGCCGACAGCTTCCGCGGCTCGCCCCTCGACTACGCCGCGTTCGCGGCGAGATGGCTTGTGCTCTCTCTGCTGCCTGCCTGGCTCATCAGCCGAGGCGCTCGCCCCACGCGGGTCGTGGTGGGCAGCGACGGCGTGCTCGTCGAGCGCGACTTCTCGCGCGACTGGCTCCCTTACACCGAGCTCACCGCGATCCAGACGCGCGACGACCGCCTCTTCCTGTTCCGACAGGGTCACGATGTCCCGGCCGAGCTCCGGGCGGGGCGCAGCCTGGCCGAGGCGCTCGCGCAGCGCATCCGCGAGGCGCACGAGCGCGCCGCGGGGGGCGCGGCCCCGCCAGGCGCCGAGGCGCTGGAGCGGCGCGGCCGCGATCCCGCGGCCTGGCGCGAGGATCTCCGCAAGATGCTCACCGCAGGCGACTACCGCGCGACCGGCCTGACGCCCGAGGACGTGCTCCACACCCTGGACGACGCCAGCGCCCCGCCGGATCGCCGGATCGGCGCTGCCCTCCTCCTGCGCGTCACCGGATACCCCGAGGCGCAAAGCCTCATCCGCGTCGCCGCCGAGTCCACGGCCGATGACGAGCTCCGCGCCGCGCTCGAGCGCGCTGCCGAGGACGAGCTCGACGAGGCATCGCTCTCGCGGACCGCACGCTGAGCCCCGCGCCGGGGGCCAGCACGCGCGCCGCGCGGTCCGCTCCTGCCGGGAGCCTCCCGGGAGAGCTGAAACTCGACCCCGAGGCGAGCTCGGGCGATCCGGCGTTCGACGAGCTCGGCGCTGGTCGCCTCGGCGGGCTCGCCGTAGGATGGCCGCGCTGCGAGGCAGACCGCATGGCGACGATCGTTCCCGACAAGAACAAGATCAAGAGCTTCCGTACCGAAGCCGAGCTCGAGGCGTGGCTGGCCGTAAACCACGCGCAGGAGACGGAGCTGTGGCTGAGGATCTACAAGAAGGGCTCCGGCGTGCCGACGGTGACCAACGCGCAAGCGCTCGACGTGGCGCTCTGCTGGGGATGGATCGACGGGATCCGAAAAGCCCTGGATGAAGCCTCGTTCTTGCAGCGGTACTCGCCGCGCAAGGCGCGGAGCGTCTGGAGTCAGATCAACCGCGACAACATCGCCCGCTTGACCGCCGCGGGGCGCATGACGCCCCACGGGCAGCGGCAGGTGGACGCGGCCAAGGCCGATGGCCGCTGGGATGCGGCGTACGCGCCGATGCGCAGCGCAACCCAGGACACCCTCCCCGACGATCTTCGCGCCGCGATCGAGGCGAACCCACGAGCTCACGAGACGTTTCGGACGCTCGGGCGACAGAACCTGTTCGCGCTGGCGTTCCGCGTGAGCAACATGAAGACGCCCGCGGGGCGCGCGAAGAAGATCGCGGATCTTGTGGCGATGCTGGCGCGCGGTGAGACCATCGTGCCGGAAGGGCGTCGACCGTCAAAGGCGCCCCGGTCCCCTGCGGAGTGAGCCGCCCTCGCCGATTCCGTCGGCGCCTGTCAATCGCAGCGGCAGTACAGACACCCAGGGTGGTGCGGGCCGGTGCCGCGATATCCGGCCCACCCTGTATTGCTGCACGTGCAGGGGTCATGAGGGCGGAGACAGCTGTCCAGCTTGCACGGCTGGTCCGGCGTCTCGATCGGCGAATCGCCGCTCGGGGTGTCCGCCGACGCGCCGTTCGCCGGAGCCTCGCCGGATGCCGGACTGTTCGCCGCCGGCTCCTCCACGTGCGCCGCGGGGCCCGCGGCGCCCATCCCCAGCGCGGAGAAGAGCGCCACAATCGAGAGGATCCATCGATTTCCCGAGGTCGGATCGAGGGGGCGAAAGGGCTCCGCCGGGAAGACAGGGAAGATCTGCTGCGGGCCGTTTATCGCAAGTCGGCGATGCCGCAGCGGCATGCTGTGCGTGGCCAGGTCGATCCGTTGAAATCGAGCAGCCGCCCCTCAGTACCGGCCGCCGAGCGCCGCGGCGGCGCCCCCGGGCAAGAGGACCCCATGCACGGCGGCGGCGGGCGAGGCGGCGTCGGGGCGGCGCAGCAGGAGCGCGGCCACGGCGCCGCCGAGCGCCGCCACGCCGACGCCGAACGCGATGTTCGCGGCGAGGACCTTGGTCCGCACGGCGTCGACGTCCGCCTCGGTGCAGCGCGGCGCGCAGGTCGTCCGCAGGCGTTCGGTGTCGGCGCGCGCGCTCAGGCCGAACGCCGCGTAGGCGACCCCGCCGACGACCGCGGCGCCGCCGAGCGCGATGGGCAGGAAGAGCGCGCTCGCGGGCGACGACGCGGCTCGGTCCTCGCGGGGCGCGAGCGCGCCCGCTTCCGGCGCGGCCGACCGGGCGAGCCGGGCCGAGACGCGGCGCAGCTTCTCTCCCTCGCGCACCACGAGCCGTAGCTCCACGGGAGCGCTGCCCGCGCGCTCGAAGCGGAGCACGCGCTCGCCCGGGTCGACCTCGACGGCCTTGCCGTCCAGCCGCGCGGCGAGGGGCGCGCCGTCGATCGTCAGCCGCACGTCGGCCACGTCGTGGCCCTGCTCGTCCTGGGCGCTCACGATCAGCGTCGGCACGCGCGCGGTGACGTCGGAGAGCCAGCCCGCGCAGTCCGACTGGACGAGGGCGGGACAGGCGGCGCCGCCGCACGCGATGAAGCGCGCACGCGCCTCGCGCAGCCGGCCTTCGTCGCGCAGGCGCTGGCCCTCCTCGGAGGCCGTGAAGCAGGCCTCGGCGTCGCCGGCCAGGGCGCGGGCCGGGTGGAGGCAGGCGAGGGCCGAGAGGGCGGCGGCGACGACGAGGGAGCGGCGAGGGGTGCGCTGGTTCATCCGGCCTCCGTCAGAAGCATTCGCGCTTGTAGCGCTTGTGGCCCTGTCCATCGATGACGAACGGTGGAGTGCACCCGTCGCGCGCCGGCTCGCGGCGTGGCGGCCGGCGCGGGCCGGGGCGGGCGGCCGGCGCGGCCCGCGCGGCGGGCGCGGCCTGCGCGCTCGCGGTGCCCGGCTCGGCTGACGTGCCCTGCGCGCTCGCGGTGCCCGGCTCGGCTGACGTGCCCGGCGCCACGACCGCGGCCCGCGCCCCCGGCACGCCCGTGCTGGCGCCGCCGGCCACGGACGGCGCCTGATGCGCGAGCGCACCCGGCCGCGCCGCGCCCCGCGCCCGCGCCGCCGCCGCCGCGACGCCGGCCTTCGCGCGCACGCGCAGCGGCGCCTCGGCGCGCGCGAGGCCGATCGCCGCCGCCGCGATGGTGAGCAGCGCGCCCGTCGCCGCGACCGCGCCCCAGCGCTGCCGGCTCGCGGCCTGCGGTGCGCTCGACGCGGCGGCCTCCGCCGGGCCTGCGGCGGCCTCCGCCGGGCCTGCGGCGGCCTCCGCCGGGCCTGCGGCGGCCTCCGCCGGGCCGGTCCCGAGCTCCGGCGCCGCGCTCGGGGTCGACGCCCTCGGCTCGATCGCGGCGATCAGCGCCGCGCGCTGCGCCAGCGACTCGCCCGCGAGCGAGGACACCCACCCGCCCACCTCCGAGGTCGACGCCGCGAGGCCGGTCGCCTCCAGCGCGAGCGCCATCGCGCGCGCCGTCGGGAACCGGTCCTCCGGACCGCGCGCGAGCGCGCGCAGCGTGATCGCCTCCAGCTCCGGCGGCACCCCGGGCCGGCGGGCGCTCGGCGGATCCACGCCCGCCTGCAGCAGCCGCAGGATGGAGAGCGCCTCGCCCCGCCCCTCGAACAGGCGCTCGCCCGTCAGCGTCTCCCACAGCACCACCCCGGCCGAGTACACGTCCGCGCGCCTGTCGAGCGGCTCGCCCGCGATCTGCTCGGGCGACATGTAGGCCAGTTTGCCCTTGATCTGCCCGTCGCGCGTGATCTGCGCCCGCCCGGCGGACTTGGCCACGCCGAAGTCGAGCACGCGCGCCACCCCGTCCTCGCCGACGAGCAGGTTGTGAGGCGATACGTCGCGGTGCACGAGGCCGAGCGGAGCGCCGTCCTCGGTGGTGGCCTCGTGCGCCGCGTGCAGCCCGTGGAGCGCGCCGGCGAGCACCGCGCACGTGATGCGCGGCGGGGGCGCGCCGCCGTCCCTCGTCGCCGCGCGGAGCAGGCGCGCCAGCGACTCGCCGTGCACGTACTCCATCACGAGCAGCACCTCGCCCCCGCTCGACACGACGTCGATCGTCGAGACGACGTTCGGGTGCCGGACGCGGGCCGCCACGCGCGCCTCGTCGAGGAGCATGGCCACGAGCTCGGGATCCCGGACGAACTGCGGGTAGAGCCGCTTGACCGCGACGGTCCGCCGGAACCCGGCCGCGCCGTGCTGGCGGCCGAGATGCACCGTCGCCATGCCGCCGGCCCCGATCTCGTCGAAGAGCAGGTAGCGGACGACAGCCGACGCGCCGCCCTGGGCCCGCAACATCGGCGCGACGATACCACGCCCGAGGCGGAGGTCGCGGCGACATGTCGGGTCGAGCGCCGCGCGCGCCGCATCTTCAGGTGGAACGCCGCGCGCGCAGGATCTGGAAGTACCGCCGCGCGATGCCCGACGCGGCCGCCGCGCTCCGGACATTGCCCCCGTGCTGCGCGAGGACGCGCTGCACGTAGCGCCGCTCGAAGTGCTCGACGATCCGCTCCCGCGCGCGCGGCAAGGGCAGGTCGAGCGCGAGGATCTCCTCGATGATGTCGTCCGATGTCGCAGGCTCGGCGCCCTCGCCGGCCCCGGCGCCCGCGGCCGACGCCGGGGGCACGGGCGTGGACGGCGGCATCGCCGCGGAGGCGGGCCCGCCCGCCTGGGCCGTCGACGCGGGCCCGCCCGGCTGGGCCGTCGACGCGGGCCCGCCCGGCTGGGCCGTCGACGCGGGCCCGGCCGACGAGGCCGGCGCGCCCGCCGAGGTCAGCCCGGCCCGCGTGGTCTCGATCGGCGCGGCCTCGCCGAGCGCCACGCGGCGCGCCACGGCGTTGTAGAGCTCGCGCACGTTGCCCGGCCAGTCGTAGTCCGAAAGCCGCTCGCTGAACCCCTGCGGGAACGGCGCCCCGCGATCCGCGAGCTGCCGCCAGAGGTGGTGCGCGAGCACCGTCACGTCGCCCCGCCGCTTGCGCAGCGGCGGCAGCTCGATCCGGGCCACCGCGAGCCGGAAGAACAGATCATCCCGGAACCGGCCCGCCTGGATCTCGCGCTCCAGATCGCGCCGCGTCGCCGCGAGCACCCGGATGTCGACGCGGATCCACCGGTTCGAGCCGACGCGCTGCACCTCCGATCGCTGGATGGCGCGCAGGAGCTTGGCCTGCAGGGCGAGATCGAGATCGCCGATCTCGTCGAGCAGCAGCGTGCCGCCGTGCGCCTCCTCGAAGACGCCGCGGCGGGCCTCGTTCGCGCCGGTGAAGGCGCCGCGCTCGTGACCGAAGAGCGCCGACTCCACGAGCGTCGGCGGCACCGCTGTGCAGTCGAACACGACGAACGGCCCGGCCGCCCGCACCCCTTGCTCGTGGATCGCCTCCGCGAGCACCTCCTTGCCGGTCCCCGTCTCCCCCTCGATGACGACAGGGACGCTCGAGGCCGCGAGTCGCTCGCACAGCGGATAGAGCCGCCGCATCTCCTCGCTGGCGCCGACGAGCTTGCCGAAGCGCACGGCGCGCGACAGCTCCGCCGCCTGCGTCACGCCGAGCGCCTCGACGCGGAGCACGGTCTCGCCGATCCTGACGAGCTCGCTGCCCTGCAGGTACGCGTCGCCGACGCGGATCCCCTGGACGAAGGTGCCGTTTGTCGAGCCGAGATCGGTGACGCGCAGGCGGTCGCCGGCGAGCTCGAAGGCGGCGTGGCGGCGCGAGACGAGCCGGTCGGTCAGCGGGATGTCGCAGGCGGGGCTGGTGCCGGCGAGCACGCGCGCGGGCAGCCCCGGCGCCACGGTGAACCGGAGGCCCTCGTCCGGGCCGGCCATGACGGAGAGGGCGAAGCTCTCGGCCGCGGCCGCGGTGGGGCGCATCGGCCCCGGCAGGAGCTCGGTGGCTGCGGCGTCGTCGTCGTTCCACGGGGGCATACCCCCATCTCATCAGGCCTCCGCGCCGGCGTCACGCGGCGCCGCCGCGTGACCGTTCACACGCCGGCGAGGCGGGGCCCCGAGCGCAACGCGATCTCGCCGGGGTGTTACCGATCGTAACGCCACATCGCGGCATCGAGATCAACCGCGCCTCTTCCGGGAATGAAACATGTCGTCTCTTGAGCCCCGTTGTGGCACCGTGGGCGGCGAGTGTAAGTGACATAGCATTGGACGAGGATCATGCGGAAAATTCTTTACGCACTTCTGTTTCTATCGATCACCGCCTGCGGCGATGATTCACCCGGAACCGCGGCGACGAGCGGCGCGACGACCGGTTCGGGAGGCGCGACGAGCTCCAGCAGCACGGAGGCTTCCGGCAGCACCGGAGTTGGCGGCAACGACGCTGGAGGGGGCGGCTCGACCGCGACCGGGACCGGCGGAGCCGGTGGCGAGGGTGGCGCAGGTGGCGCAGGTGGCGAGGGCGGCGAAGGCGGCGGCGGTGAAGGTGAGAAGCGCTGGGTCGGGACCTGGACGACCGGTCCGCAGCTGACCGAGCCGGGCAACAACCCGCCCGCGCCGGGCCTCGCCAACAACACCCTGCGTCAGGTCGTGTACACCTCGATCGGAGGCAGCAACGTGCGGCTGCTGCTCTCGAACGAGTTCGGCGACGGGCCGGTGACGATGAGCTCCGTGCACATCGCCGACTCGACGACCGCCGACGGCATCGAGGCGAGCACCGACAAGGCTTTGACCTTCGAGGGCGCCGCGTCGGTGACGATCCCGGTGGGCAAGACCGTCTTTTCCGATCCGATCGACTACGCGCTCAAGCCCCTCAGCAAGCTCGCGGTGACCATCCGGTTCGGCAGCGTCCCGGCCGGCATCACCGGGCACCCGGGCTCACGGACGAACTCGTACATCCAGACCGGCGATGGGGTCTCGTCGCCGACGCTGTCGTCGCCGGTGAGCACCGCTCACTGGTACTACATCACGGGCCTCGACGTCATGGCCGGCCCCTCGGCCGCGGCGATCGCCATCCTCGGCGACTCGATCACGGACGGCCGCGGCTCGGTCACGGACGGGAACACGCGCTGGCCGGACTTCCTGTCTCGCCGGCTGCGGGCCAATCCCGGGACCGAGGACGTCGCCGTGCTGAACCTGGGGATCGGCGGGGGCACCGTGCTGGCCGGCGGGCTCGGGCCGACCGCCAAGCTGCGCTACCAGCGCGACATCCTGGACCAGCGCGGGGCTCGCTGGGTCATCATTTTCATCGGCGTGAACGACATCGGCAACGACAGCGCGCCGCCCGTCGCCGACGGTCTGATCGCGGCCTATGGCGAGTTCATCGACAAGGCGCACGCGAAAGAGATGCTCGTTTACGGCGTGCCCATCCTGCCGTTCAAAGGCAACGGGTACTACTCCGACGCGCACGAGGCCACCCGTAAGACGGTCAACACCTGGATCCGCACGAGCGACAAGTTCGACGCGGTCATCGATATGGATCCGGCGGTCGTCGACCCCAGCGATCCTACAAAGCTGCAGGATAGCCTCGACTTCGAGAATGATGGGCTGCACCTGAACCCGACTGGCCTGGAGGCGATGGCGAATGCCATCGACCTCTCGCTGTTCACGAGCAAGTAAAGCGGACGCCGATCGCGGGGGGAGCCCGGTCGGGCGCGCGGAGCTCCGAGCTCCCGCGCGCCCGGCGAAGACCCCCGCTCCGCCGGCGAGGAAGGCGCCTCGACCCTCGCGTGGCGCCACGATCGGTAACTCCCGGTGACCTCGCGCCAGGATCTGTAACGCAGAAAACTGAATTGTTTCACATTGACGCGTTGCGGCGTATTTCCGCACGTGTTCAGCCGTTCCGGTCCTGAGTAGCCTTGCTCCCATGCGCGGAGGAGACGACGCGGAGGCCGGCGCGACGCGCGAGCTCACGCCGCTCGTCCGGAAGGCGCTGCGCCGCGACGTTCACGCGGGCGCGCCCGGGGCACGGCGCGGGCCCGAGGTGGCGCCGTGAGCCGGATCCTGCTTGTCGAGGACGAGGTCGTCATCCGGACGGAGCTCCGGCGGCTGCTCGCGCGCCACGGGCACGACGTTGTCGAGGCGGGGTCGATCGCCGAGGCCGAGGCGGCCGACGATCTGCGCGCGTTCGAGCTGGTGCTCGCCGACGTGCGTCTGCCCGGCGCGCCGGGCACGGAGCTCGTCGGCCGGTGCGGCGGCGCGCCGGTCGTGCTCATGACGAGCTACGCCACCGTGAAGGCGGCCGTCGACGCGGTGAAGCGGGGTGCCGCGGATTACCTCTCGAAGCCGTTCGATCACGCCGAGCTCGTCGCCCTCGTCGAGCACCACCTCGCCGGCGCGCGCTCCGGGCAGAGCGCGCCCGCGGAGAGCGCGGCGCGCCCATCGTCGCCCGCGCCTTCGTACCCGCCTTCATCCATGCCGCTCGCGCCTCCCTCCATGCCGCCCCCGTCGGCCTCGATGGCGCCTGCGCCTTCGTACCCGCCGCCCGCGTCGGCCTCCATGCCGCCCGCCCCGGACGACGACGAGCTCGAGGGCATGATCGGCGGCTCGGCGGCCATGCGGGAGGTGTTCGCGCGGGTGCGCAAGGTCGCGCCGAGCGAGGCGACGCTGCTCGTGCTCGGCGAGAGCGGCACCGGCAAGGAGACGCTCGCCCGCGCCGTGCACCGGCTGAGCCCGCGGCGGCAGTTCGCGTTCGTCCGGGTCGACTGCGCGGCCATCCCGGAGGGGCTGATCGAGGGCGAGCTCTTCGGCTACGAGCGCGGCGCCTTCGCGGGCGCGCTCTCGGCGCGCGCGGGGCTCTGCGAGGCCGCGGAGGGCGGGACGCTCCTGCTCGACGAGATCGGCGAGCTGCCGGCGCGGGTCCAGGCGCGGCTCCTCCGCTTCCTGCAGACGGGCGAGGTGCGGCGCGTGGGCGCGACGCAGGCCCGGCGCGTCGATGTGCGCCTCATCGCCGCGACGCACCGGGATCTCGCGGCGATGGTGCGCCAGGGGTCGTTCCTGAGCGATCTCTACTTCCGGCTGCGGGTCCTCGAGATCCGCCTGCCGCCGCTGCGCGAGCGGCCGGGCGACGCGGTGCGCATCGCGGAGTCGCTGCTCACGCGGCGCGCGCGGACGACGGGCCACCTGCCGCTCGCGCTGTCGCCGGAGGCGCGCGCCGCCATCGCGGCGGCCCCCTGGCCGGGCAACGTCCGCGAGCTGGAGAACGCCATCCACCGCGCCATGGTCCTCGCCGAGGGCAGCCGGATCGGGGTGGCCCTGCTCGGGCTCGACGACGCGCCGCAGCCCGCGGCGCCCGCTCCCGCCTCGGCCGCGCACGAGAGCGAGCCCCCGTCCGACTCGCTCGAGGGCTATTTCCGCCGCTTCGTCCTCGAGCACCAGCACGAGCTGACCGAGACGGAGATCGCCCGCCGCCTGGGCATCAGCCGCAAGGCCCTCTGGGAGCGGCGCCAGCGCCTCGGCATCCCTCGGCCGCGCTCCTGAGCCGCCGGTCGACCGCGCCGCGCCGCGCGGGTCGCTGCGATCCGTGCGTTACCGATCGTAGCGCCGCGCCGACGGGTGTTACCGGACGTAGCGCGCCCTCGCCAAGCAGGATACTCCGCGCGATCTCTCGCCGGTAGAACGTGTATTCTCTCGGTCCCTCGGTGAATCGAAGACTCTTGGCTTGGCAGGGTCAACATGCGTAGTTTGCTTTTGATTTCAGGTGTCTGCGCGATCATTTTGGCGGGCTGCGCCAGCGAGCCGAGCGGCTCGGGCACCAGCTCGACGACCGGCGGTACGTCCAGCAGCGTGAGCGGCGGCACGCCCGGCTCCGGCGGCGGCGGCTCCGGCGGTCAGGCAACGAGCGCCAGCACGGGCGATGGCGCGAGCTCCTCTGGCTCCGGCGGCGGCGGCGGCGGCTCCGGCGGAAGCGGCGCGGGCGGAAGCGGCGGCAGCGGCGCGGGCGGCGCGGCTGGCTCCGGCGGAGGCGGCTCCGGCGGAGGCGGCTCCGGCGGAAGCGGCGCGGGCGGAAGCGGCGGCAGCGGCGCGGGCGGCTCCGGCGGCAGCGGCGCGGGGGGCGACGGTGCCGGCGGCAGCGGTGGAGACGGCTCCGGTGCCGGCGGCAGCGGCGGAGACGGCGGCAGCGGCGGAGACGGCGGCAGCGGTCCGGGCGTGCTTTCGGGGCTGCCGGTCCCGCCTGGCGGAGGCGTGGCCAGGCCGTCCGGCACCCCGGGGAACCTGGTCGTGATCAACTGGGCGGGATTCAGGGGCGCCGTCTCGTACTCATTCGACGATGCCCAGCCGTCGCACATCACCCATTACGCGGCGCTCCAGGCCGAGGGCGTCCCGATGACGTGGTACCTCAACAGCGGGAGGAGCGGCCTGGCGAACTTCGACGCGACGTGGACGCGGGCGGCCGCGGACGGCCACGAGCTCGGCAACCACACGGCGCACCACTGCCACGCCAACATGACCGAATGCGCGGGCGGGTCGGCCGGCAGCCTGCTCGCGGAGATCGACGAGTGCACGAGCTACATTGAAGAGCACTACGGTCAGCAGGTCTGGACGATGGCCTCTCCCTTCGGGGACGCGGGCTGGAGCAGCCCCGCGCAGTCAAGGTTCTTCCTGAACCGCGGCGTCCAGGGGGGGACCATCGCCCCGAACGACAGCTCGAACCCGTGGAATCTGCCGACCAAGATGGCGAACGGGGGAGAGAGCGCGAGCACGTTCAACGCCGACATCGACGCGGCGAGGTCGGGCGGCAGGTGGGTCATCTTCCTGTTCCACTCGATCCTCCCGGGGGACAACTGGTACGCGGGGGTCCAGCTGTCGAGCGTCACCGGGAGCATGAGGCACGGCAAGGCGCTCGGCGACGTGTGGCTCGACACGGTGGTCAATGTCGGCGCGTACTGGGCCGGCCAGAAGGCGCTCTCGTCGGCCATGCGCGCCACGTCCGGCAGCAACACGACCTGGACATGGACGCTGCCGGATCACTTCCCGCCGGGCAAGTTCGTGCGCGTGAAGGTGGACGGCGGCACGCTCAGGCAGGGTGGCCGCGCGCTCGCGTGGGACGACCACGGTTATTACGAGGTCGCGCTCGACGAGCGCTCGCTCACCCTGTCACCGTAGCGGGCCCCCACGCGAATCACGTTGATGAAGCGTTGTGCTGTCACCTTTCTGTTCGCGCTGGCGGGCTGCGGCTCATCGAGCGACAACGGCCCAGCTCGGGCGGCGCGGGCGGCGCGAGCAGCTGGGGCAGCCTGGCCAGCGCTGGGAGCGGGGGGTGAAGGTGGCTCGGCGAGCACGGGAGAAGGGGGGGCCAACCCCCCAGCCGTTCAACATCAGCGTGCAGACGGTCGTCGGCGAGAACGGGCAGGGGATTCGCGCCCTCAAGAAGGGCGCGACCGACACCGGCGAGATCGGCATGCAAGACCGTATCGGCGGGTCGTGTCGGTGGTCAGACGTCCGTGCGGGGGGCACCTTCGCTCCACGGCGCGCGCGGCGACGGGGTGACTTTCACCCGCTCCGTCGGTAACCTCTCCCGTCCCAGGGAGGAACTCTCGCGATGCCGACGCTGCTCATCGTCCCCGGCTACACCGGCTCCGGCCCTCGCCACTGGCAAACGCTCTGGGAGCAGAAGCTCGCTTTCGCGCGCCGCGTGGAGATGCCGGACTGGGATCACCCTGACCGGGGCGCGTGGGTCGAGGCGCTCGACCGGGCGGTCGCCGGCAGCGCTGAGCCCCCGGTGCTGATCGCGCACAGCTGCGGCGTGAGCGCGGTGGTCCACTGGGCGGCCCTGGGCGCGCGGCCCGTGCGCGCTGCGCTGCTCGTCGCGCCGGCCGACACCGAATCGCCGAGCTACCCGCGCGCAGCGCTGACGTTCCATCCCTTGCCCGGCGTCAGGCTCCCGTTCCCCTCGATCGTCGTCGCCAGCTCGAACGATCCCTACTGCACCCTGGGGCGAGCCGAAGCCCTCGCGCGCGTCTGGGGGAGCCGGTTCATCAATGTGGGGCCGTCCGGGCACATCAACGTCGACGCCGGCTTCGGGCCCTGGCCCGAGGGCGAGCGGATCCTCGCCGCGCTGGCAGGCGAGCCCGCTGACGTGGTGCAGCAAACCTTCCTCGTGGAGCCGGTGTCAACGCGTGTGTGCTCGTGATCTCCTCGTCCGGGGTGCTCTGGTGGAGGCGGAGGTCGCACACGGCAATTTCCGCTGCCGCTGGTGCGGTGCTCGTCCGTGCTCGAGGGCACGGCGCAGCTCCTTCACGAGGTGGGCGCGGTCACCCGGACGCTCCGCGTCGGCGCCGGCCTTTCGATTCGATGATCAGGTCGCCGCGATCCGGAGATTGCAGGAGGTGTGAGCCGTGGCGAAGCGCTGAACCTGGTGCATCTCCCTGCCGCCGTTCCACCCGAGCGCCTGGCGGCGACGGGGCGCCTCGCCGCGCTCGTGGCGGAGCACTCGACCTTCGTGTGGCGCTCGCTGGTGCGGCTCGGCGTGCCGCGCGCCGACGCGGAAGACGCGGTGCAGCAGGTCTTCCTCGTGGTGGCCCGGAGGCTGGGGGAGATCGAGCTCGGCCGGGAGTCGGCGTTCCTGTTCAGCACGGCGCTGCGGATCGCCTCGCGCGCGCGGAGGACGCAGCAGCGGCGCCGGGAGGTCTTCGAGGAGGAGCCCCGCGAGCGCGTCGACCCGGCGCCGGATCCCGAGGAGATGATGGATCGCGCCCGCGCCCGCGCGGCGATCGACGCCATCCTCGACACGATGCCGCTCGATCTGCGCGCAGTCTTCGTGCTGTTCGAGCTGGAGCAGATGACGATGGCGAGCATCGCGGTGATGCTCGATCTGCCGGCGGGTACGGTCGCCTCCCGCCTTCGCCGCGCGCGCGAGCACTTCCAGGCTGCCGTGCGGCGGCTCGAGGCGCGGGCCCATTTTCGAGGTGAGTGCAATGAGTGATCCTGAGCGCCTCCTGGACCAGAAGGAGAGTGAGCTGCAAACGATGCTCCTCCGCGCGGCGCTCGACGAGAGCCCGCCGATCGGCCTGACCCGGCGTACGCTCGTCGCGCTCGGCGTCACCGCCGCCGCGACGGGCGCGTGCAGCGCGGCAGCGGCGATGGGGGCGGGCGGCGCGGTGGGGACGGGCGGCGTCGCGGCGGGCGGCGCGGTGGGGACGGGCGGCGTCGCGGCGGGCGGCGTCGCAGGGGTGGGCGGCGTCGCAGGGGTGGGCGGCGTCGCAGGGGTGGGCGGCGTCGCAGGGGTGGGCGGCGCGGTGGGGGCGGGCAGCGTCGCGGCGAGCGGCGTCGCGGCAGGAGGCGCGGTGGGGACGGGCGGCGTCGCGGGGACGGGTGGCGTCGTGGCGGGCGCGGTCGCCGCGCTGAAGCTGGCGGGCATGGGCGGGCTCTTGAGCGCATTCGGCATCGGCGCGGTAGCGGGGATCATCTCGCTCGGGGTCGCGGAATGGACGAGCGTCGACGCGCCGGCGCCGGCGCCGGCGAACCAGGCTCAGAAAGCGCCCGGCGCGCCGTCGCCGCTCGCCGCGCCGCCCGCGTCCGGCCCGGCCAGGACGGAGCCGGCGCCCGTCCCGGAGGAGCGCGCGGCCGAGGAGCCGCCCCCGCCCGCCGCGACGGCGGCGGGCAGCCCCCGGGCGCGCGAAAGGAGCGCGCGGACGCTGGCCTCCGAGCTGGCGTTGCTCGACAAGGCGCGGCGCGCGCTGCGAAGCGGCGATACGGCGGCCGCCCTCGCGCTGCTGGCGCGCCACGCGCGCGAGTTCGCCGACCCTCAGCTCGCCGACGAGGCCGCCGTGATCCGCGTCGAGGCGCTGGCGAGCAAGGGAGATCGCGCGGGCGCAAACGCGGCGGCGCGGCGCTTTCTCCAGGAGCATCCAGGCAGCCCTCACGCCGATCGTGTCGAATCGGCAGCCGGCATCAACGCGCGCGGCGAGAGCGTGATCCCGAGGAAGAAGCTCGGAGATTGATCCGGCAGGACGCTCTGTCATGAGGCTCTTCCATGCCCTGACGCCACTCTGCTGCTCTTCGGCGCTCGCGCTCCTCAACGCCGCGTGCGGGATCTCGATCCTGGGCTATGGCCCCGGCAATGACGGCGGCGGCGGTGACCATGGCACCGGCACACGGAGCGGCCCGGGAGCCGGAGGCAGCACGGGCGCTGGCTCGGTGGAGATCTCGGACTGCGAGGCTGGGTACAACGAGATCAGCGATGGAAGAGGCGGCGTGAACGTCGAGCAGGTCTGCCCGCTGCTCGTGGACAGGTCGGTCTCGCTGGCGGCCTTCACGTCGGCCCTCTATCCGCTGCTGCGCGCGAGCTGCTCCAGCTGCCACAGCACCGAGACCCGCGCCACCGCGCCCCTCATCGCCGACGTCGACGCCGAGCTGGCGCACGAATACGCGCTCACGCGCGTGAGCTTCAAGCAGCCGGCGGACTCCAAGCTCGTCGTCCGCATGGGCGTCGACCGGCACGCTTGCTTCGGATCGAACTGCATGGATGCGAACCGGCAGATGCTCCAGGCCGTCCAGGCGTGGGCCGCCGCTGTCGCGCCGACCCTCCCGGAGGCGCCGCGCCCCGTCCCGATGGACGAGGAGATCTCCGGGATGGACGTGACGGGCTGGATCGAGGCGGACAGGGCCGGGATCCCGGCGGCCGACGCGGAGTTCATCAAGTACGCCTCGCTGCACGAGCTCCACAACGCCGGCGTCTCCGCGGACGAGCTCAACGTGGCTCGCGTGGCGCTGTCGAAGGCGCTGAACTCCACCGCGCGCTGGGCGCCCGAGGTCGCGAACCCGGTGGACATCAACGGCAAGGGCATCGTGTACCGCTTCGATACCCGCGACTACTGGGGCTACAACAAGGGCGTCACAAGGCTCCATTTCGGCGGCTCGGACGACGACGTCTTCTTCGGGTACACGACCGTCAACTACCTGGGCGAGCCGGTCGGCAGCGACGTCACGACGAAGGAGAAATACGGCTACACGGCGGAGGTCCAGCGAGACCCGAGCTTCGCGCGGCTTGTGTGGGGGCGCGTCCTCGCGGGCAACGTCGAGGGCGCCTCGGCCGGCAATCCGCTGCCGCCCTTCGTCGATGGGTTCAAGACGGATTACATCGAGGCCAGCCAGCTGGTGTTCACGCTGACCCGTCCGGACGTGTACAGCGCGATCATGGCCATCCCCTGGTACGCGCACGATCTCGAGGCCGAGCTCGGCGTGATCAAGGACGAGGGCATGAAGTCGTACGAGTACATGGTGACGAAGGAGGCCCACCCCATCGACTCCCGCATGTACTGGCGCGCCAGGACGACGAGCGGCGGGTATTACTGGAAGACGTGGGACGTCTGGACCGGGCAGCTCGCTGACGGCGTGAAAACGATCGAGGAAGCGTACGCGACGGGGCAGATCCGGTTCCCCTTCTGGGCGTACCCGATCCCGAAGTTCGTCAGCGGGACAGGCGGCGGCGTGGCGCCGGCGACGTTCAGCTTCATCGCGACCCTGGCGCAGCCGTTCAACTCGACACCGCCCGGGTGCGACCCGCAGCCGAGCTACGCCGGCGCGCAGTTCTCCAACTGCCGCTACTACACAGGGACCGACGGGATGCAGCAGTCCGAGGAGGCGGTCATCTGGGATCTGCCGAACGGCTTGCAAGGGTACGCCCTCTGGGGCGGCTTCGGCCAGCGCCGGATCGATTCGATGGTCAACGCCGTGCGAGATCCCCGCCTCCACCGGGGCCTCACGGACGCGAGGCTGGCGAGCGAGATCGGCTATGCCATTCCGGACCGCCGCCAGAACGTCGGCAGCTCGTGCATCGGCTGCCACGCGGACGGCGTGAGCCGCGGGGACAACGATCTGCGCGACTGGCTGGACAGCGGAGGCCCGCTCCCGGCCGGGGAGCGCGGGGTCGACCGGTGGATCGACGACGAGCAGACCGTGGCGCAGGTCAGGGAGCTGTACCCCCCCTCCAGCGTGATGAGGCCGAAGATGGAGGACGACCGTCGCGGCTTCCTGGCGGCGATGGCGAAGATCAAGCGCGACATGATCCTGGGCGAGGACAAGAACGTGTACGTGGAGCCCGCCATCTGGACCATCGAATGGGCGCAGAGCTTCTACCGCTACCCGGTCACCACGTCGAACTGACGTCGTTCGCCCGCCGCTCTCCCGTCGCCCAGGGTCAGTCCGGCGGGAGCAGGGCGAGCAGCGCCCTGGCGGTGACCTTCTTGTCGGAGACGAGCACGCTCCGGATGAGCCTCGGGCTCCCCGTGACCTTCTCGCCCAGCGCCTCGCCTGGAAGTTCGAGCCGGCAGGCCATGAGGCGCTGTCGGTACCGGGAGAGGAGCGCGTCGCAGTCGCGATAGAAGCGGGTGCTGCCATCGTTCGCGAGAAAGAGGAGGCGAGACGCGCGGGCGTTCTGCGGGCTCTCCGGGGCCTTCCTGGCCAGCGCATCCAGCCCCTTCTGCTCGCTGGCGAGCTTGTCGGCGATGAGCTCGAGGCCGTGGCAGGCGTGCTCGGCCAGGAGCGCATTGCGAAGCTCCGTGGCCAGCGCCTCGGTCATCGGGAGGCTCGCCACCCGGTTTCGACCGCTCTCCCACAGCAACCCTGCGTGCTTCGTGAGGAGGGTGGACACCGCGTCGTGGCGCGGATCGGCGACGAGATCTTTCGGCAGCTTGAGCACAGGCACCTCGACGCGTACGCTACCAGACCGGGCGCCGGCTGACGACCACCGCACCGGCGAGGCGCGCTTTTGCGCTCCCTCGCTTGCTGGGCGGCGCGGAGGCGTGGATTGCTGTAGAACGACGGCTCAAAGGACGCTGCTGGCTCCCACCCGCCACGAGGTTCGCCGATGAAGTTCGCCTTCGACAACACCTACGCCCGGCTCCCGGACCGCTTCTACGCGCGCGTCTCGCCCGCCCGGGTCCGCGAGCCGCGCCTCGTGAAGGTCAACCGCGCGCTCGCGGAGGTGCTCGGGCTCGACGCCGAGCAGCTCGCTTCGGCGGAGGGGGCGCAGGTGCTCGCGGGCAACGCGCTGCCGGAGGGCGCGGAGCCGATCGCGCTCGCGTACGCCGGGCACCAGTTCGGCAGCTTCGTCGGGCAGCTCGGGGATGGTCGGGCCATCCTGCTCGGCGAGGTCGTCGGCAAGGACGGCAGGCGACGCGACATCCAGCTCAAGGGCGCGGGGCGGACGCCGTTCTCGCGCGGCGGAGACGGGCGCGCCGCCCTCGGGCCCGTGCTGCGCGAGTACGTCGTCAGCGAGGCCATGGCGGCGCTCGGTGTGCCGACGACGCGCGCGCTCGCCGCCGTGACGACGGGCGAGCCGGTCTATCGCGAGGAGGTGCTCCCCGGCGCGGTGCTCACGCGCGTGGCCGCGAGCCACATTCGCGTGGGCACGTTCCAGTTCTTCGCCGCGCGCAATGACCGCGAGGCGCTGGCCACCCTCGCCTCGTACGCGCTCGCCCGGCACCACCCCGAGGCGGTGGGCAGCGGCAACGACGCGCTGGCGCTGCTCGATCGCGTCGTCGAGGCGCAGGCCAGCCTCGTAGCGCGCTGGCTGGGGGTCGGCTTCGTGCACGGCGTGATGAACACCGACAACACGTCGATCTCGGGCGAGACCATCGACTACGGGCCGTGCGCGTTCCTCGACGAGTACGATCCTGCGAAGAAGTTCAGCTCGATCGATCGGGGCGGTCGCTACGCCTTCGGGAACCAGCCGCGCATCGCCCAGTGGAACATGTTGCGCCTCGCCGAGGCGCTCTTGCCTCTCCTGGCCGACGACCAGGAGGAGGCCATCCGCGTGGCGACCGAGCGCGTGGAGCGCTTCACCGGCCTGTTCGTGGAGGCGCACGAGCGCGTCCTGCGCGCCAAGCTGGGGCTCGCGCGCGAGGAGGACGAAGATCCCGCGCTCGCCGCCGATCTGCTGGAGCGCCTCGCGTCGAACGGCGTCGATTACACGGTCTTCTTCCGCCGGCTCTGCGCTTCCGCGGCCGACCCCGCCGCCGACGCGCAGGTGGCCTCGCTGTTCGCGGAGCCCGGCGCCTTCCGCGACTGGGCCGAGGGGTGGCGCCGGCGGCTCGCCAGGGAGGACGTCGACGGCGGAGCGCGCGCGAGCGCGATGCGGCTCGTCAATCCGGCGTTCATCCCGCGCAATCATCGGATCGAGGCGCTCATCCAGGCTGCCGTTCTCCGGAACGACCTCGAGCCCTTCGAGACGCTCGTGCGGGTGCTCGCGCGACCGTACGAGGATCAGCCGGAGAACGCCCATCTGAGCGAGCCCCCGCGGCTGGACGAGCGCGTACAGCACACGTTCTGCGGGACGTGACGGCGGATCGCACCCGGGGGCCTCACTCCCTCCGGTCGACGTCTCGGGTGAGGGTGGCCGTCAGTCGGCCACGAAGCCTTTCCATCGCCGCAGGTACCCGGCGAACGTCTCGGAGACGCCGCGCTCGTACAGCTCGGCGCGCGTGAGCGGCGGCCGCCGCGGTTGCCACGCGGGGTCGGCGATCCGCTGTGGCCAGTCGGGGTTGACGATGGCGGCGCGCCCCAGCGCGACCGCGGTGGCGCCCTTGTCGAGGAGCGCCTCGGCCTCGGCGCGCGTCCAGACGCCGCCGGCGGCCACGAGCGGCAGGCTCGCCCCGACCGCCTCGCGGAACAGCGGCAGCGGGTGCGTGTCCGGGCGCTTCTGCGAGGGCTTGCTCGAGTCCCACAGCGAGAGGTGGAGGAAGTCGGCGCCGTCCTCGGCGAGCCAGCGGGCGAGCGTGAGGTTCTCGTCGAGGTCGAGCCCCCTGGCCTGGCCCCAGTCCTCGGGCGACAGGCGCACGCCGACCACGAAGGACGCGGGCACCGCGGCGCGGATCGCCCGGAGGGTCTCGCGCAGGAGGCGAGCCCGGTTCTCCCACGCGCCGCCCCAGCGATCCGTGCGGCGGTTCTGGGTGGCGGACAGGAACTGGCCGAGGAGGTAGCCGTGGGCCCCGTGCAGCTCGACGCCCGCGAAGCCGGCGGAGAGCGCCCGCGTCGCGGCGTCGCGGAAGCGGCCTTTGGCGAGGAGGATGTCCTGCTCGGTGGCGGCGCGGGGGACGGGGAGGTCCGGCTCGGCGACGGCGCTGGCGCTCCACGTGGGCACGCCGGATACCTCGGGATTGGCGCGGAGGCCGCCGTGAAAGAGCTGGACGAGGCCCAGCGCGCCGTGGGCGGCGATCTCGGTCGCGAGCCGGCGCAGGCCGGGCAGCAGCCGGTCGGCGAAGACGCCGAGCTCGCCCTGCCAGGCCTGGCCGTCCTCGGCGACGTGGGCGGCGCAGGTCTCGACGACGCCGAAGCCGCCCTGCGCGCGGCAGGAGAGCCAGCGCAGCTCGTCGTCGCCCAGGGAGCCATCGTCGTGGCTTTGCCCGTTCGTGAGCGGGGCGAGCCAGACGCGGTTCCTGGCGGTGAGGCCGTTCGGGAAGGAGAAAGGGGAGAGCAGCGGTGAGGTCACGGGCAGGTGTTTAGCACTCGCCCCGACCGGAGCGCTATCGCCGGCCGGTCTTGCCGAGCAGCTCGCCGAGAGACGCGACCTCGCGCTCCGGGAAGCTCCTCCTCCGGCTCGAGGAAGCATGCACGATGTCCCAGTCTAGAGCGTGCGGGCTCCACGCCGTCCGTCCGAGGTGAGCGCGTCCCGCAGCTTTGTCCTGTCGATCGCGGCGGACGGCAGCCACTCCACGATGCCGTCGATGGCCCGCTCGATGGCGATGGAGTCGGCGCCGTCGCTGAGGAGGTACTCCTCCGCGACGATCTGTCGTGGCACGTCGAGCGCGAGCAGCGCCGCCGCAATGACAACGCCGGTCCGGTCTCTTCCCGACGTGCAGTGTACGTAGACAGGCCAGGCGAGCTCGGGGGTCGCGAGCACCGAAAGGGCCTTGCCGAGCCAGCTCCTCACCCGGCGCTGCCGCGTGTCGTAGTTCTCGACGTCATCGTCCGCGGCGACATGTACATACGTGACCCCTGTGAGATGACCAGGATCGGGGCCGCGTCGGAGATTCAGTATCGTACCGGGGGAGCCGAGGTCGCTGGCCGTCGTCATGAGGTCGAATCGCCCGCCGCGGAGCAGTCGGCCCGCTGGGATCGGCGATACGTCGAACCAGAGGCCGAGGGCTTCGCCCACATCTCGGTAGTTGGTGGGTTGGAACATCGCGCTCAACCGCCGGCCTCCATGGCCGTCCGCCATATCGGCGGGGCCGGGGGGAAGCAAGATCCTCTCGCTCGAATGCGATGAACGGCCGGTGGACGTCGACTCTCACCATCGCGTCCTTCGCGGAAGCGCGTGGCGAAATGTCGCAGTGGGGCAGGTGTGCAGGTCGCGCGTGGGAGATGACGGCGGGGGATGAGGTGCCGTCGTCGGCCGCCGGCGCGTTCGTGCAAACTCCTCGCGTGCGCTTCATCCAGCCAGCGCTCGGCTCGAACGCCTGGATCGCGCTTTGCAATCGCACGCATCATGAATCAACACGCTGCGCTCGGATTGGGAGTCATGGGTCTCGCGCTGACGCTCGGCTGCGCCGGCGAGACTGGAACGGTCGAGGCGCTCGACGAGAGCGCCCATGAATTTTCGACGGCGCCGGGGGAGCCGAACCACGAGGAGATCACCAGCACCGCGCTGGCGTTCCTGAAGCCTGCCGTGCTGAAGGCCCTGATCGCCGGCAACGTGTCCACGGACCCCACGTTCCTTCTCTTCAATGCCGCCCACTTCGATGACTGCAACTTCAGCGGAGGCGCCGCCTTCGTCGCCGAGTACCAGGCCAGGGCCGTGAAAGCGCTGGGCCCGGGCATCGCGCTGCTGGACGGAGATGCCCTGGCCCTGCTGGCCTTCTCCCGCTCGCTGCACGCGGTGCAGGACTTCTACTCCCACACGAACTGGGTCGAGCTCGGCGGCGACGCCCTCGTGGATCAGTCGCTCACCGCTTTCCCCCGGCTCACGCCGTACTCGGCGATTCCGTCGACGGGCTTCGTCGTCGTGCAGGGCGACAAGCCGAGGCAGACGGCCTTGGTTCGCGACGCCGATGCCCCGTACCCGGAGTACGCGGTCGTGACGGTCCGCCACCGGCGGACGACCGCCCATGGGCTCGTCTCGGGTACGGTCCACTACGAGCCAGGCGACGACTGTCCGGCCCCTGTCGCGATGACGCACGACGAGCTCAGCAAGGACAAGAGCTCGTTGCCGGATCGCGCGGCGCAGCATGAGGCGGCGAAGTCGCTCGCGATCCAGCAGACACGCCATGAGTGGTGCCGGCTCAATCAGCTCGCTCACGATGCGTGGGGCGATGCCGGAACCGCGCGCCTCGCGACGTGGGTGGCCGACCCGAGCTCGGCGCCCGACTGCACCGCCGAGTGACGGTCCTCCCAGCCCGTCGAGCGGCCCGTCACAAGGGAAGGGCCATGTAGCGGGCGCCGGCGACCGGGTTGTGCCGGTAGGGCGGGACGTCCTTGAACCCGAGCGCCTCGTACATCGCCGCGGCACGCGCCATCGACGGCAACGTGTCGAGGTAGATACGCCGGTACCCGATCGCGCGAGCCTCGTCGAGCACCCGAGCAACGAGCCGCCGCCCGAGCCCGAGGCCGCGCTGCCCCGGCCGCACATACAGCCGCTTCATCTCGCTGTCCTCGGCGGTGATGGCGCGCAGCGCGACGCAACCATGCGGGACCTTGTCGACGGTGCAGAGCAGGAGTCGACCCGACGGCGGGGCGGCTTGCTGCCGCCGGCCGGGACCCTGGCGCGCGCGATCGGCGCTCCAGCTCACCGAGCTGCCCGCCGACCGGGCGCTCTTGGTGGTGCGCAGGCCGGCAGCGAGCGCCCACGCACACGCCTCGCTGACGACAAGGCGCCTCTGACGACTACATCACCGCGGCGCGCTGGGTCCTCAGCGGGGCGAGCACGCCCTTCAACGGTTCCGGATCGCTCCCGCGCTTCGTCAATCTCCGCTACCCGATTGACGCGCTGCTCGATTCCGCGTGACGTATCCTCGGGGCTTCGTGTTGCAGAGGCGACGGAGCTGACGTGTCGGGCCGCCGATCGTCGCTGACATCGATGTCCCAGGAGGATCATCATGAAGCGCATCTTCTGGGTGCGGTCCGCGATCGTGGCGGCCGCATGTCTCGCCGTGCTCTGCGTCGTCCTGGGCCGCACGGCCATGGGCAGGGGGGCCGGGCGCTGGACCGTCCACGGCAAGGATCTCGCCAACACGCACTACGCGCGCGGCGAGAACGACATCGGGCCAGCGAACGCCGCGTCGCTCACCGTGAAATGGGCCTTCACCACGAGCGGCATCGTGCCCGCGACGCCGGCCGTCGACCACGGCGCGATCTACTTTCCGGACGGGGGGGGCAACCTGTACAAGCTCGACGCCGAGACCGGGCTCCCGCTCTGGACGCGCACGATCGCAGGCCTCACGGGCACGCCCGGCGCCGTCGCGCGCACGAGCCCCGCGCTCCACGGCCACACGCTGTTCCTCGGCACCCAGGCCGGCGCGCACATGCTCGCCGTCGACAGCCGCACCGGCGATCTCCTGTGGAAGACGCAGCTCGACCTGCACCCCGCCGCGATCATCACGCAGTCTCCCGTCGTGCATGGCGGCCGCGTGTACGTGGGCGTCTCCTCGCGCGAGGAGCTCTTCGCGGCGGACAACGCCTATCCGTGTTGCAGCTTCCGCGGCAGCGTGGTCGCGCTCGACGCGGGGACCGGGGCGCTGCTCTGGAAGCGCTACACGGTGCCCGCCGGCTACACCGGCGGCGCGGTCTGGGGCGGCGCGCCCGCGATCGACCTCGAGCGCCGCACGCTGTACGTGGCCACCGGCAACAACTACACCGTGCCGCCGTCCGTCTCCGCGTGCGTGGAGGCCGCCGGCGACGACGCCATCGCCGCCGAGGCCTGCCTCGCGGAAGACAACTACATCGACGCCGTGCTCGCGCTCGACCTCCGCACCGGCGCGCTGAAGTGGGCGCGGCGGCTCCAGGGCTTCGACGCCTGGACGGGAGCGTGTTACTTCGGGGGCGACTGGTGCCCTGATCCGGCGGGCCCGGATTACGACTTCGGCACGGGCGCCACGCTCTTCACGGCCGGCGCGGGGGCGGAGCGCCGCGATCTGGTCGGCGCCGGCCAGAAGAGCGGTATCTTCTGGGCGCTCGACAGGGACGACGGGAGCGTGGTGTGGAGCACGCTGGTCGGCCCCGGCGGGGAGCTGGGCGGCATCATGTGGGGCGTCGCCGTGGACGAGAGCAGGATTTACGTGCCGATTGGCAACAACGGCCAGGTCGAGTACACGCTGCAGCCGTCCGGGGAGGTCATCCACTGGGGATCGTGGAGCGCGCTTGACGCCGCCACCGGCGACATCCTGTGGCAGACGCCCGATCCCACGCCGGGCGCGCAGACCAGGGGGCCGCTGACGGTCGCCAACGGCCTGGTCTACGGCGGCTCGATGAGCGGCAACGTCCACGCGCTCGACGCCGCGACGGGCGCCGTCGTCTGGAGCCATCCGGCCGACGGCTCGGTCAACGCCGGGCCGGCGGTGGTGGACGGCACGGTGTACTGGGGGAGCGGCTACGAGAGCTTCGGTATCGGCACGCCGGGTAACACGCTGTTCGCGTTCGGCTTGCCGGAGCGCTGCCCGGGTGGGAGGTGGTTCGGCTGTCGCGGTCCACGCTGAACGGAGCACGCGAGCGGCTCATCTCGCCCCTACACTGCATGCACGGCATGATCACTTCCGCTCTGTGAGGTCGGCGGACCGCTGATCGGGATGGGGGAGGCAGGCCGTGATGAACCCCGCCCGCGCCCGGCGCGTCACCCGCCCGCCCCGCGGAGCCCCGCCGCCGTCACCGCCCGCTCCACGAGGTCGGGCGACCACGCGCCGGCGTGGCGCGTGAAGAGCGTTCGCCCCTTGAACGCGCGCCCCGCGAGCTCCGCGGGCATGTCGGGCCAGCGCGCGACGAAGCTCCCCTTCGGCGCCCCCTTGCGCGCGGCGACCCAGGGAGGGGCCCCGCCCTCGATCGTGAACCAGTCGATCACGCGATCCACGTCCTGGGACGCCTCGAGCCGCCCGATGAGCTTCGTGCTCGTGTTGCCGAACACGTTGTAATCCACCGAGCGAGGGCTCTGGGTGCACAGCAAGCAGCCCACGCCGTACTTCCGGCCCTGGGTGAAGAGCCGGATGAGCGGCTGCTTGGCGGGTGGCTTGCTGCCGCCGGCCGGGATCCAGTCGCGCGCCTCGTCGATGTAGAAGAGCAGGTTCACGCCGCCGGAGGTCGCGTCCACCGTCGTGATCATCCAGCGGTACAGCTCGGTCGCGAGGGCCGCGAGGAAGAAATGCTTCTCGTCGTCGTTGCTGAGCGCGTTCAGGTAAACGATGTTGAGCGGGACGCGCCCCGGCTTCGAGGGCCGGAGCAGCTCGGTGAAGTCGAGGCGCGTCCCCCCCGAGAACAGCCGCGCCGACGGGCCCTGCACGAACGTGTTGAGCCGGCGCGCGAGCCGCTCGCGCTCGGACTTGCGGATGAGGCTCTCCACCTCGTCCATGCCCAGGTCCTCGGGGGCGGTGACGGCGGCCACGATGTCCCTCAGCCGGACCGGCGCCGCGCGCGGCAGGTGCCGCAGCACCTGATAGAGGAACGTCCGCTGCGACTCCTCCTCACCGCCGCACGCGCACAGGCTGACGAGGTTGGCCGCCACCGCCACGAGCAGGCCCTCCTCCTCCTCGGCGCGGAGCGCGGGGTTCGCGATGTGCGAGAGCTCGCTCGCGCTCGGGAGCCGCAGGGGGTCGAGGCAGAGCCTCTGGCCGTGCGAGGACCCGGGGGTGAGGATGCGCGGCTCCATGCGCTCCTGGAGCTCCTCCCACGCGCGGCGCAGCTCCGCCGGCACGTCGGCGGGCGGGCGCGCCTCCATCATCTGGACGAGATCGCCCTGGGGGTCGATCGCGAGGACGGGAACACCGGCGCGCAGCGCCTCCTCCGCGATGATCTTGGCCATCCAGGTCTTGCCGCTCCCCGCAGCGCCGACGACCGAGACGTGCGTCCGCAGCACCGCAGGGTCCATGCAGACGGGCGAGCCGCCGTCGTCGAACCCGAGGAGCATGCCGCTGACGTTCGCGGCCCGGGCCCCCGGCGGCCTCGCTGCCGTATCGCGCTCCGCGGGGGTCGCGCGCTCACCGCTCGGCGGAGCTTCCGCCGGCGCCTTGGGCCCACGGCCCGGCGCCGGCGCCGGCTTCGGGCGCTCGGCCGCCGGCTTCACGACCGCCTGCGCCTCGTCGAGCTCGGGATCGTCCTCCACCATCGGCTCGTCCGCCACCGGCTCGCCGGCCGTCGGCCCGTCCGCCCCCGGCGCGCCGGCCGCGACGCGCTCGCGCTCCTCCGGCGCGTCGCCGCCGCGGGTGGCCTCGAGCGCCGTCCAGCGGCGGTCCCACGCGCCCCCGTCCTTGGGGCCGAGCTCCGCGACGCACGCCCCGGAGCGCTCGTGCTTGCAGCCGTCGCAGCTCGCGCGGTCGCCCGGCGGCGCCAGCCCCCCGGCGCCCAGCGCGTGGTCGGACCAGGCCACCATGCTGGCGATGAGCTCGTAGACCTTGCCGCGCTTCGCCTCGATCTCCTCCCAGCGCGCCTCCCGGACGCTGCGCGTGGGGTGCAGATAGAACACCGCCACGTCCGGTTGCGTGCCGTGCTGGTGATGGTGCATCAGCGCGTAGGTGAAGACCTGGAACAGATCGCTGTTCGGGGAGGTCGCGGGCGTGAGCTTGTAGTCCACGATGCGGTGCTTCCCGAGCCGCGGATCGAAGTACACGTAATCGATCGCCCCGGTCACGTGGACGTGGACGTCCTCCCCCACGTGGAACGTCACGTCGACCCGCTTGCGCGAGTCCCCGAAGAGCTGGCTCCGGAGCTCCGCCGCGGGCAGGCCGGCCGCCCTCGCGTGCACCGCGAGCCGCGCGAGCTCCTCCATGTAGAGCTGGACCGCGGAGATGAAGCCGAGCCGCAGCGGCACCGGGCGCGCCGCGAGCGCGTCGAGGTTCAGGCACGAGGCGTTGAACCAGCGCATCAGCGCCTGCTGGAGGCTCATGGCGTCGCGGGCGGCCTCCAGCGCCGACAGCACCTCGTCCGAGCTCCGCGCGGCGGCGTTGAAGCGCTCCACAGCGGTGTGGAACAGCGCGCCGCAGCCGGGCGCCGCGCCGCCCTTGCGCCAGATGCGGCTCACGACCTTCTTCCCGTCCTGCCGCTCGGCCGTGGCGCGGGTGTCGAACCAGTGGAGCCTCGGGCACGTCGCCGCGACGCGGAGCTGGGTCACGTTGACGTGGACGAGCCTCACTTCCTGCTCCGGAGCTGGACGAAGAGGTCGTCGTCCGTCGCCGTGGCGTGGACGTGGCCCTCGTCATGGAGCGCCTGCGCCGTCTTCTTGAGGTGCGACCAGACCTCCGGGAAGCGCTTCTCCGGCAGCTTCTTGCGGGTCGCGAAGATCTGCGCGAGCTCCTTCGCCATCAGGCCGAGGCGCCACGACAGCTCGGCCATGATGTGCTCCCGCGTCTGCTGAGGATCCCACGCCGGAGGCGGCACCGAGTCCGCGCCGCCCTTCACGATCTCCTCGGTGAGCAGCTCGCGCAGCACCGGGGGCGCCAGCAGCAGGCTCTGGCGGTGGAACGACGCCATCACCTCGGCCTCGGTCACCTTGCGGTACTGCCCGCGCGGGTGCTCGATCTCGAGGTCCTGGCTCCTCGCGGCGCCGAGGAGCCCCGCGAGCGAGTCGAGCTCCGCGTGCCCGGAGAAGTCGAGGTGGAGGTGGAGGAAGCGCTGGCGGCCCAGCTTGCAGAGCGCGTCGTACGCGGCCTTGCCGGCGCCGCCCAGCCGCAGCGGGCGGCGCTCCTCGTCGGTGACAAGGATGCGCTTGTCCGTGTGCTTCGTGTCGTCGACCATGCGCTGGAGCGGCATCCGCGCGCCGTGCCCGCTCGGCGCGCAGAGGAACGTCACGCCGGTGCTCACGATCACGCCGTCGGCGCGCTTCTCCCTGGCCAGCAGGTGATACGCCGGGGCCTTGCCCCGCTTCTTCGGGGTGAGGTGCTCGACGCTCAGGAGCGTCGAGCCGCCCTGGCCGGCGCACCTGGCGAGCAGGTGGTGCGTCAGGCTCGCGAGGTTGTCCTCGTCGGGCGGGAGCGACGCCTGCTGCAGCCGGCGGCGGTTCTTGCCTTCCTCGAGCTTCTTTCTCACCTCGGCGTCGATGACGTCCTCGAGCTTCGCCACGGGCGGCCTCGGTCTGTCGTCGCCCGGGCCGGGCCACTCCTTGAGCCAGCGCTTGCCGCCGACGGCCGCGAGCCGATCTTGCTGTGCCTCCCAGCGGTCCCGCGCCCAGAGGATCGCGTCGCGCGGCCGGAGCTCCTGCACGCCGTCGAGGCGCTGCTCGAGCCACTCGCCGCCGAGCGGGAACAGCCGATCGCGCTTCCGCGCGGCGATGACCTCCTCGATCTCCTTCTCCTCGAAGCCGGAGAGCGCGGCGTCGAGCCGGCCCTCCAGGATGGCGCGGGCTTCCTCGGGCGAGATCATGTGCAGCTCGAGGATCCGCTCGGCGATCCGGTCCCAGGCGGCCGCGGGGATCACCTCGCCCGCGCGCATGGAGAGCATGGACTGCTTCACGCCGGAGACGATGACGACGAGGTGCTTTGCCCTGTCGAGCAGCGCGTGCGCGTACGACATCAGGGCGCGCACGGCGTCCGGATCGAGGTTGTCGATCTGGTCGAGGCAGAGCACGAGCGGGAGCTCGGCGAGCGCGCAGAGGTGCGCGAGGACGTGGAGCACGCGCTCCACCGCGGCGTCGTCCGCGAGGGCGAGGCCGTCGTCTCCGGCCGCCTGGTCGAGCAGGCGCGCCTCGTCGGGCCCGAGGGTCTCGCCGGAGAGCCAGAGCACCGCCGCGTGGGCGCGCCTCTCGGCGCCGGCGTCGCCGAGGCTCCCGTGCGAGGTCCCGGTGAGGAACGCGTTGAGCGCGGGGATGACCGCGTTCTGCGGGTCGATCTGGGCGCCGAGGCGGGCCAGCGCCTCCTTGCGCGCCTCGATCGCCTTGGGCCCCGTCATCATCTTGCGGCCCTTGAGCGCGCCCGTCCGGATGAGGGCGCGGTTGAGGATGGTGTAGAGGCGCGACTGCGTGTAGTCGCTCCCGCGGTGCCCCGCGAGGTCGCTGACGGTCGCGTTGAGCACGTACCGGAGCATCCGCTCGGGCGAGGCGAGGATGTTGTGCAGGTAGACGATGGTCGCCTTGTCTTCCCCGGCCCACTGGAACAGCCGCGCGAGCAGGTGGCTCTTGCCGACGCCGGGGGCGCCGATGAGCAGCGCGCCGAGGCTCGTCGGCTCCTTCGCGGCGTCCTGCACGACGCGCACGAGCTTGTTGAAGGCGTTCTTGTGGATCGACGCGACCGTGGCCTCGGTGCTGCCGACGTCGGTGATGCGGTGGCTGCGGAACGGGTTGGTGCCCCGGACCGCCGCGAGGAAGCGCTCGAAGGTGGGTTCTTCGCTGCTCATGCGTCGTGCCTCTGCGCCACGTAGACGAGCAGGTTGCCGGCCTCCATGATGCCGGCGTCGCGCTCCGCCTCGGCCATCTGGTGGTGGCGCCCGTCGGACGGGTCGAGCGAGTAGCGCCGCTGCCGCCGGAGCGCGGCGAGCTCCGCGTCGAAGACGGCGCGCGACACGTCGGGGAGAGCGGCGCGGAGGGCGTGGAGGGTGACGTAGTTGTGGCCGCCGGCGTCGCGGTCGAGGGCGGCGAAGGCGGCGTCGAAGCGATCGGTGAAGGGGGCGGGCGCGGGGGCGGCGTCGGCGTCGGCGTCGGCGGCCGCGGGGTGGGGAGCGGCGTCGCGGGGGGCGTCGGGGACCGTGTGGCGGGGAGCGCCGTCGAGGGCCGCGTGGCGGGGAGCGCCGTCGAGGGCCGCGTGGCGGGGAGCGCCGTCGAGGGCCGCGTGGCGGGGAGCGCCGTGGGGCGCGGGCGCGGCGGGGTGCACCGGCGCACCGGCGGCCGGGAGGACGGCGTCTGCGATGAAGAAGAACAGCGGCTTCTTACCGGTCAAGGCGCCCACGGTCCGGGGGAGCCGGCGCTCGGTGATGCGTTGATCGAGCGCCGCCTTGAACGCGCGGCTCAAGGCAGGCAGGAGCCCCTTGGGGAGCTGCGCCAGAGCGACCGCGGGGGCGCCGGCCGTGCGCGCTGACTGGAGCTGCAGCTCCAGGAGCCGGTCGGACTGCGCGACCGCCTGGAGGTCGTCCGCGAGCAGCACGAGCGTGGTACCGGGCGCTGGCTTCTTCTTGCCTCCCACGCCGCGGGAAAGCAGCAAGCGCGCCTTCGCCTCCCTGGTGGTCAGCGCCTTGGCCGTCACCGCGGGCGTGTCACCGGTCAGCTCCGCGAGTCGCTCGAGCGTCGGCGGGTACGACGCGCCGCCGAGCTGCTTCTGCGACTCGAGGACCCCGAGGAGCCTCGACACCGGCGAGGGCGACGGAGCCTTCTTGCTCGCCGCAGCCCTCGGCTTTGCAGGAGCCTTCTCCTTCGGCGCGGCGGCCTTCCGGGTCGCGGCGGCCTTCTTCGGCTCCTCGGCGCTGCTCTTCCGGGCTGCCGTCGTCTTCGTTGTCGTCGCCCGCGCGCGCGGGCTCGATATGCGGTTCGTGTTCGTGACCCACCTCCCTTGTGGCCGAGACTACCCGGGCGTCCAGCCATGGGAAGGGGCTCCGCTCCACCGCGCTGACGCGGGCGGCGAGCAGCGCGTGTCGCTGGCGCTGGGAGGTGCGCACCCCGCCGTGGAGCCCGGGGCGAGGCTACCGGGTGTCACATAGTGTCATTTCGCAGGCAGATCTGTAAACGGATGGGCACACGTAGTGTCATTTCGCAGGCAGATCTGTAAACGGATGGGCACACGTAGTGTCATTTCGCAGGCAGACCTGTGAACGGATGGGCACACGTCGTGTCATTCCGCAGGCTGCTCCGTGAGCGGAGGGGCCGGGGGGTCCAGGCCCATGCGAACCCTGCGGCCAGCGAGCGCCGCTCGACGGCGTCGCGACACAGGTCGTCGAGAAAGTCGATGGGACGCATTCACCGAGCCTGGGCGTAGAGCGAGAACGGGAAATTGCCCTGCCCGTCGACGAAGGTCGCGTCAGGGACGTCGATCACGAACTCGTGCATGCCGGCGCTCGCGGCCCCCCACGGGACGATCCGGGTGTCGATCACGTCGCCAGGGCACCAATTGCTGGACGACTGCCACACTTCGTCCGACCGCGGGGACAGCCCGTAGATGCCGTTGCTCTGGGTATTGTACTTGCGAAACGGCTCGCACGACGTGCGCCCGGGCTTGTACTGCAAGGCCAGCTCGCCGTCGACGTACACGTAATGCTCGCGGCGAATATACTCCTCGCCGCGCTGGTTGGCGCCGTGATTCGACGTGATCAACACGAGCTGTGCATTCTGTGTATCTGCCGGCAATTCGAAGCTGATGGTCTTGCGGGTCGTGCCGACCTTGTCGCTGGCGCCCACAGCGTAATTGTTGAAGTCTTCGCCGATCGCCAGCGGCAAAAGGACGCTGAAGTCCTGGGCCTCCTGCGTGCTGTCGGTATACAACAGCAGCGACCCGAGCTGCGTGTCATCGCGACCAGCGCAACCGGCGACCTCGTCGTTCGCGGCGTAAGGCACGCCGAAGATGCTCAATTCGAACCAAAAATCGTGATCGGCCAGGAGGTCGGGGTCTTTCAAGATCGGCACGAGGTTGCTGGCCTCCCATTCGTAGGGGACCGTCGTCGGCTGCTTGTTCATGTTCATGAACGGCGTGACGAACCGCGCGACCTCGATCCGGTCGACCTCGCTGGAGACGTAGGTCTGGGCACCCTTGGGGACCAGCGCCAGGTTGACCGAGCCGATTCGGTCGTAGTTGTCGCACAGCGCGCCCACGACCACGCGGACCTTCAGGGTGGTCTGGACCTTGGCGAGCTGCTTCTCGGTCAACCTGGTCGCGACCAGCGAGTTGTTGTGGCGGATCACGCCGTCCGGGATCGGTTCGTCCACCGTCGCGGCGTAGCCGTCGTAGAATACGATGTTCTCCAGCACCGGCACCTCCTCGGGTCCCAGGGCCGGCTCCTCGCCGCTGCCGCCCGTGCCGCCAGCGCCGCCGCTGCCGCCAGTGCCTGCGCTGGCCCCGGTCGCTGCGCTCGCGCTCCCGGTGCTCTCGGAGGTCCCGGTGCCTCCGCCAGTGCCCACGTCAGAGCGCTGTTCATTCGTGCACGCGGCGAGCAGGGCCGACAGACAGAAGGATGGGATCGCGCGACGCAGGTTCATTCGTCGAACTTATCAGATCGCCGGCTCGATGTCGCGCTGGAGCGGCGGACCCACCACGTCCAGGTGGGGGTGTCCTGATTAGGGCATTCGAGTTATCCAAGAAGGGTCTCAGTCGAGCCCTTCCTTGCCCGGTGCCCAATAAGCTCGCGTTCGGATCTGACGGCTCGAGAGACCGAGCGACCGCAGCTGCTTGTTCAATCGCTGGATGGAGGATGCCTTCCCCGAAAGAGCGCAGCCCTTGATGGACCTGGCCTGAAGGTGATCGACGGCGACGCTCTCGATCTCGCTCCGGTGCGATTCGTCGGACGTTCGCTCGATCACGTCGTCCGCTTCAGCTTTTGCTGGTCGCGCTCGGCGTGCCCCCTCGGGGACAATGGGCTCGTCTACGTTCTGAATCACAGTGGGCAGATGCTCTCGGCAGACGGCTGCTCGCTGTACGTCTTCACCGGTTTTCCCCAAGACTGCTTGATCGGCGACGACCGCTCAGTGGCGCGTCCTGAGCAGCTCGCTTTCGGTGGGCACGCCTCGCGCGCCCGTCGCGCGGGGGACGCGCGCGCTCCGCGGCGCCCGGCGGGGGTCGGCCGGGCGCGCGGCCTGCGCGGGGAGGGGGCGCGGCGCGTCCGCGAGGACGGCGGCCTCGTCGGGCGCGGGGACGGCGGCCCCCACCGCCGCGGCGTCACCTGAGCTCGCTGCCGGGCGTGGGCTCGCCTGGGCTGCGATGCGCGCTTGCGCGGCGCGAACGATGGAGGTGGCGCGCGCGTCGACGCTCGACGCCCGCAGCGCGGCGGGGACCTGGGCCTGTGCCCGTAGCGCGCCGGTCGACAGCACGACGCCAAGCGCCACGACGAGGCCGGCCGCAAGGCCCAGCTTGCCCCGGCGCGTGGGCTCGGCTCGCGCCGGCTCACCCGACGGGCCGACCGCGGCCTTGTAGGCGGCGACCATGGCCTCGATCGAGGGGAACCGCTCCGTCGGATCCAGGGCGAAGGCGCGCGCGAACCAGGCCGAGAGCGCTGGCAGCGCCTCCGGGTACAGCGCCGGCTGAGCCGGTTGCGCTCGGGCCAGGATCGAGGCGAGCACGTCGCTCATGGTGTGGCCCGGGAAGGGCAGCCGGCCCGTGAGCGCCTCGTACGAGACGACCGCGAGCGCCCACATGTCCGAGTGCGGGCTGGTGTCCCCGTCGCACGCGTGCTCCGGGCTCAGGTACGCCGGCGTGCCCAGCACCACGCCGTCGGCGGTTCGGCGGGGGAAGTCGGCAGGCAGCTCCTTTCGGATCCACTTGGCGATGCCGAAGTCCGCGACCTTGGCGCGCACCTCACCGCTGCGCTCCTCCTCGAGCAGCACGTTCGTCGGCTTGACGTCGCGGTGCACGATGCCGAGGCCGTGCGCGACCGAGAGGGCCTCTCCGATCTGGCCGAGGAGCGGGGCGAGCTCCGCCGGGGATATCGGTCCCCGCTCCTGCATGAGCTGCCTCAGGGACCGACCTCGAACGTAGCCCATGACGAGGTACGGACCCACGGCAGGATCGTCGCCGACGTCGCGCACGGCGACGACGTGGTCCGTCTTCTGCGCCAGCTGCGCCGCGACCTGGGCCTCGAACCGGAAGCGCTCCAGCGCGGCGCCCGCCTGGCGCTCGCGCTGGACCGCGAGGAGCTTGAGCGCGACGTCGACCCGCAAGGCCCCGTCGTGCGCGAGCCACACCTCGCCCATCGCGCCGCGTCCGACCCGCCGCAAGAGCTTGTACCGCCCGGCGACGAGCTGGTTGCGCCGCGGGTCCTGCGCCACGGCGCCCCGCCCGGCTGCGGAAGAAGCGGGACCGGCGTCGCCGGAGCGGTCAGAGCGCGCCGCAGCGGCACGCGCGCTGTCCGCCATCTGGAGGTTGGCGTCAGATCGTCCACCGGAAGCCGATGCTTGCCACACGAGCGGTACCCTCCGTGCCGTCGCCGTGTCCAAGCTCATTGACGCGCTGATGCGACAACGCTCCTGGGCACCGAGACCGGGGCATGTCGGTCACAGTACCACCGGGAGGGCGAAACTGACATCAGGAACGATGGAATCGCCTGGCTCGGGAGTCTCCGGATTCACCATAAGGTGCTCAAGGGTGGTGAATCGGCGCCATGGCGAGCGCCCTCGCCCAGGTCAGAACGTGATCTCGATAGCGTCCGCCGATCGGTTCGCCGGCCGTGGTGGACGACCTCGATGTTATTTCCGTCGGGAGCGAGCTCGGACGCAGCACGCTCCGATGACTCGATCCCAAGCGAGCAGGCTTGGACGATGGTCCCCATCTCTCGCCTCTCCCCCTTGGTCTGTAGTTCTATCTCTCCTCCCCGTCTCCCCGTCTCCCTGTGTACTCTCTCTTGTTCTGGCCGCGGCGCCCTTGGCCCTTGATGCGTCCGGGGCGCCGCGCGCGCAGGAACCGCGGCCAGAATCCAGATCATCGCTGGACGAACCGCGTTCTCCGTCTATCCTCGACGGGTGCGCTCGGGGGAGCTCTTGGGGGGGCGCTTCCGCGTCGAAGCGCTCGCGGAGACCGGAGGGATGGGGGCGGTCTACCGCGCCTGTGACGTCACCACCGGAAGGCGGGTCGCCGCCAAGGTGCTGCACGATCCGTCGCCGCACCACCTCGAGCGCTTCGCGCGGGAGGCGGAGCTCCTCGCCCGTCTCGCGCACCCGGGGATCGTCCGGTACATTGCCTACAACGCGGCGCGCGAGGACACGCCCTTTCTGGTCATGGAATGGCTGGAAGGAGAGGACCTCTCCCGCCTCCTCTCGCGGCGGCGGCTCACGGTCGACGAGGCGGTGGAGCTCGGGGCGCGCGTCGCTGCGGCCCTGGACGCCGCCCACGCGCGGGGGATCGTCCACCGCGATCTCAAGCCGGCCAACATCTTCCTCGTCGGCGGCCGGATCGCGGAGCCCAAGCTCCTCGATTTCGGGATCGCCCATTTCCCGGGCAGGGTCCCGATCACCGGCGCCGGGGTGCTGGTCGGCACGCCCGAGTACATGGCCCCGGAACAGGCGCGCAGCGGAGAAGATGTCGGCACGCCCGCCGACATCTTCTCGCTCGGCTGCGTGCTCTTCGAGTGCCTCACCGGCGCCCCGCCGTTCCAGGCAGATCACCTGATCGCCCTCCTCGCCAGGATCATCTTCGACGAGCCGCCGCGCCTGTCGGAGCGCTGCCCCGGCGCGCCCCTGTGGCTCGACGCGCTGCTCTCGCAGATGCTCGAGAAGGATCCGGCGCGGCGCCCGCGCGACGGGGCCGCGGCCCACGCCGCGCTGGCGACGCAGGAGGTCCACGGCGGGTTGATCCCGGCACCGGCGAGCTCCGCGCTCACCAGCAGCGAGCGCCGCTTCCACGGCGTCGCGGTGGTGGGCCGCGCGCCAGCTTCCGCGCTGGACGCCACCCTCTCGGTCGGCGAGGTGGGCGCGGACGACGGCACGCTCCGGGAGGTCGCCGCCCGCTTCGAGGGGCGCCTGGAGCTGCTCGCCGACGGTACTGCGGTGCTCATCTTCGGCCGCCCGCACGTGCCCACCGACGTCGCCGCGCAGCTCGCGCGCTGCGCGCTGGCCCTGCGGGAGCGCGTCCCTGATCGCCCGATCGCGATCACCGTCGGCTGGGGCGAGCTCGGGTGCGGCCTGCCGGTCGGCGACGCGATCCAGCGCGCGGCGGAGCTGCTCCGGAGCGCGGGCCGCACGGGCGCGCCGCGGATCCTCCTCGACAAGATCACGGCCGGGCTGATCGAGGCCCGCTTCGAGGCCGCGATCACCACGTCCGGCGCCCTCGAGCTCCGCGGCGAGCGCGGCGCCGCCGAGCCGTGGCGCCCGCTCCTCGGCAGGCCAACGCCCTGCGTCGGCCGCGATCACGAGCTCCGCCTGCTGGAGCAGACCTTCGCCGCGTGCGCCGGCGAGCCCGCCGCCCGGGCGGTGCTCATCATCGGCGCCGCGGGCATGGGCAAGTCCCGCCTCTTCCAGGAGCACCTCGCGGCCCTCCGGCGCGCCGGTGCGCCCGCGGAGATCTGGCCGGGGCTCGGGGATCCGCTGCGCGCGGGATCGATCGGCGGCCTGCTCGCGGAGGCGCTCCGGGGCGCGGCGGGGATCAAGGGCGGCGAGCCGATCGAGGAGCGGCGCGCGCTCCTCCGGGCCCGCGTCGCCCGCCGCGTGCCCGAGGCGGATCGGCGCCGGATCGAGGAGTTCCTCGGCGAGCTCGCCGGCGTGCCCTTCCCCGACGAGGACAGCCTCCCGCTCCGCGCCGCCCGGCAGGATCCCGAGCTGCTCGGCGACCAGATGCAGCGCGCGCTCCGCGATTTCCTGCGCGCCGAGTGCGCGGCCCAGCCGGTGGTGCTCGCGCTGGAGGACGTGCACTGGGCCGATCGCGCCTCCGTCGCGGCCATTGACACGGCGCTGCGCGAGCTCGCGGACCAGCCGCTCGTCGTGCTCGCCAGCGCGCGCCCGGAGATCAAGCAGGCGCACCCCGATCTCTGGGCCGAGCGCGGGCGGCAGGAGCTCTGCCTCAGGCAGCTCTCGACGAGGGCGTGCGCGCAGCTCGCGCGGGAGGCGCTGGGCGACGCGGCCGACGGGGCCGTCATCGATCGTCTTGCCACCCAGTCCGAGGGCCAACCCTTCTTCCTCGAGGAGCTGATCCGCGCGACGGCGGAAGGCCGGGGCGACGCGCTGCCCGAGACGGTGGTGGCGATGGTGCAGGTTCGGCTGGAGGCGCTCTCGCCCCCCGCGCGCCGGATCCTGCGCGCCGCCAGCGTGCTCGGCGAGGTGTTCTGGCGAGGCGCCGTCGCGCACCTGCTCGGGGGCGGCGAGGCCGCTCCGCTCGCGGATCACCTCTCCGCGCTCGTCGCCGGGGAGCTCTGCGTCCGTCACCGCGAGGGCCGCTTCCCCGGCGAGGAGGCGTACTCCTTCCGCCAGGCGCTCCTGCGCGAGGGCGCTTACGCGCAGCTCACCGAGGACGATCGAGCGCTCGGCCACCGCCTCGCCGCCGACTGGCTGGAGGCCGCGGGCGAGACCGATCCGCTGGTGCTCGCGGCGCACTGCGAGCGCGGCGGCCTGACCGCCCGGGCGGCGTCGCTCCTCGTCCGCGGCGCCGAGCTCGCGGCCGCGCGCCGGGCCTACCTCGACGCCGAGGGCTGCTACGGGCGCGTCGAGGCGCTGCTCGGCGCGTTGCTCCCCGCGGCGCGCCGCGCGCGGGGCCTCGCTCGCTTCCGGCTCGGGCGCCACACGGAGGCCCTCGCCGACCTCGCCGCGGCGCGCGACGAGGCGGCCGCGGCGTCGGAGCCAGGGGCGGAGATCGAGCTCCTCCTCGATGAGGCGATGCTCCTCGACTGGACAGGCGAGTACCGGGCCGCGAGCGAGCGGGTCGCGGCCGCCGAGCGCCTCGCCGACCGGGTGGCCTCACCCCTGCTCGGCGCCCGCCTGCTCCTCGGCGTGGGCCGCTCGCTCCACCGCGTCGACCGCGAGGACGAGGCCGCCGCGGTGCTGACGCGCGCCGCGGCGCAAGCTGCGCGGCTCGGGGACGAGGGGCACGAGACGCACCTCATCGCCCGGCTCCTTCTCGGCTTCATCCTGGCCAGCCTCGGCCGCGTCGAGGAGGCGGCACGGGACCTGGACGCGGTGATCCTCAGCTGCGAGGAGCGCAGCGATCTCATGCACCTCGGCGCTGCGCTCAACAACCGCGGGCTCGCGCGGGCCCTCCAGGGCGACCGCGCCGGGATGATCGCCGATTTCGAGCGCACCATCACGCTCGGGCACGACCTCGGCCAGCCCGCGCTCGAGCTCGTCGGCCGCTACAACCTCGCCGAGTACCTGTATTTGATGGACGATCTCGCGGCCGCGACGCCCCATGCGTGCGCCGTCCAGGCGACAGCGCCGCGCTGCGGCGATCGCCACGCGTCGATCGCCGTGGCGCTCCTGACCGCGCGCCTGCGCCTCTACCAGGGCGACGAGGCGGGCGCTCGCGGGATCGCCCTGCGGCTCCGCGCGGCGCAGGATGAAGCCGGCTGCGAGGCGCTGAAGCCTTCGGAGGACGTGCTCTGCGCGATGATCGAGCTCGCGACCCGCGACGACGACGGCGCCGCGTGGGCCGCGCTCGAGGAGCGGTCCGCGCGCTGCTCGGTAGGGCAGGAGCGGATCGAGGTGCTCGAGGCACGGGCCCTCGCCTCCCTCCGCCGCGGCCGGCACGTCGATGCCCGGGCGCAGCTCGAGCGCGGCCTCGCGGCCGCCGCCACCATTCCGACCGTCATGGGCGGTCGCCTCCGTCGCTGGTACGCGGAGCTGACGAAGCTGACAGAAACGGACGCTCCGGACACCCACCTTGCCGCTGCATCATCGCCTTTCACCGGCGCGGCAGTGCGGGAAAAAGTAGAATAATAACTCATCAGCGAATCGAGGGAGGTGGTTGGTGGGCCCGCGCGCGCCGCGCCGCGCGCAGGGAGCCGCCGGGTCATGCGCCAGGAACAGGGGGGAATCCATGTCTCTCAAGCGGACATTCATCGTGCTTGGTTGGGCTGGGGCGCTGTCGGGCTGCATCGCCGAGGTGGGGGACACCGGCGCGCGGGATGAGCTTGTGGGGGAATCCCAGGGGGCCCTCCTGGGCGGCAACGCGCTCAGCGCGAACGCCCTGAACCTCAACGCCCTGAACCTCAACGCCCTGAACCTCAACGGTCTCAGCGCGCAGAACCTCGCCACGATCCAGGATCCCGGGCCGAACGGCACGCTGGCGCGCGAGTTCGTGCGCTATGCGACGAACTGCGCCCTGAGCAGCGCGGGGTCCTTCGACTTCTCGTGGACGGACTCCAGCGGCAACATGCACCACGAGAGCTACCCAGGGCTGCTCGGCGTCGCGCCCACCTGGGCGAGCGGGCCGCTCGACGAGCTCGGGCAGCGCATGGTCTCCAGCTGCGTGGCGGCGCGCGTGAACTACTATCAAGTACCGGTCGTCGTCTCCGCCCGCTCGCTGCGGACTCCGCTGAAGACGCTCTCCTCCAGCCGGGAGCTCATCGATTATCCGGACGTCGAGGGGGCCTTCTGGGGCAACCTGTTCGCCGCGCAGCCCTACCTCAACGCCTGCTACAACAGCGCGACGGTCAACAACTCGCGCGCCTACCAGCGCGACTGCGCCGCGGGCCACCTGACCTCCGGGGACCAGGTCGTGGAGTGCGGGGTGATCCGCATCGCCGGGCCATGCGACCGGGTCTGCCAGAGCCTCAACGGGGCCGGCCAGTACTACCCGTCCTGCGTCGACCGCCCCGGCCAGAGCACCGCGACCACGAAGGAGGTGGTCACCACCGCCTTGCCCTGACCGACGCGCCGCCGCGACCCGCGACCGGCGATGACGTACGATGCTGAAATGAACCATCCAACAAGGGGACACGAATGCCGAGCAAGCCGAATATCTTGATCATCTGGGGTGACGACATCGGCATTTCGAACCTTAGCTGTTACAGCGACGGCTTGATGGGCTACCGCACGCCCAACATCGATCGGATCGCGGCCGAAGGCGTCCGCTTCACCGACTCCTACGGCGAGCAGAGCTGCACGGCTGGCCGGGCGGCGTTCATCACGGGGCAGAACCCGTACCGCACAGGCCTCACCAAGGTCGGCCTTCCCGGCGCCTGCATCGGGCTGCGCGCCGAGGACCCGACGATCGCCACCGCCTTGAAAGCCCAGGGCTATGCCACCGGCCAGTTCGGCAAGAACCACCTCGGTGATCGCGACGAGTTCCTGCCAACGATGCACGGGTTCGACGAGTTCTTCGGCAACCTGTACCACCTCAACGCCGAGGAGGAGCCCGAGCTCGAGGACTACCCGACGCCGGAGGACTTCCCGCAGTTCCAGGAGCGCTTCGGCCCGCGCGGCGTGCTCCACGCGTGGGCCAACGGCGACGGTACCCAGCGGATCGAGGACACCGGCCCGCTCACGAAGAAGCGCATGGAGACCTGTGACGAGGAGTTCCGCGACGCGGCGATCGACTTCATCAAGCGCCAGCACGAGGCCGGCACCCCGTTCTTCGTGTGGTTCAACAGCACCCACATGCACTTCCGCACCCACGGAAAGCCAGGAAGCAAGGGCCGGGCGGGCCGGTGGCAGTCGGTCTACCACGACACGATGTGTGACCACGACGACCTCGTGGGTGACCTCCTCGCTCTGCTCGACGAGCTCGGCATCGCCGAGGACACCATCGTCATCTACTCCACGGACAACGGACCGCACATGAACACCTGGCCCGATGCCGGGATGACGCCGTTCCGCAGCGAGAAGAACTCGAACTGGGAGGGCGCCTACCGGGTACCGGCCGTGGTGCGCTGGCCGGGCAGGATCCCGGCCGGTCGCGTGCTCACCGGCATCGTCAGCCAGAACGACTGGTTCCCCACGCTCCTCTCCGCCGCAGGAGTCCCTGATATCGTCGAGCAGTTGAAGGCGGGGGCCGAGCTGAACGGCACGCCGTACAAGGTGCATCTCGACGGTCACAACCAGCTGCCGTACCTCACGGGCGAAGCGACCGAGAGCCCGAGGAAGCACTTTTTTTACGTGTCCGACGACGGCGACCTCACGTCAGTCCGGTTCGACAACTGGAAGCTCGTGTTCCTCGAACAGCGCGCTGTCGGCACCTTGAAGATCTGGGCCGAGCCCTATGTGCACCTGCGCGTCCCGAAGATCTTCAACCTGCGCACAGACCCGTACGAGCGGGCTGACATCACGTCGAACATCTACTACGACTGGTTGCTCGACCACGCCTGGCTGCTTGTACCTATCCAGGCCTACGTCGCCCAGATGCTCCAGACCTTCGTCGAGTTCCCGGCCAGGCAGAGGCCGGCGAGCTTCAGCCTCGAACAGGTGATGGCCAAGATCGAGGCTGGTATCACGAGCAGCTGAACGAGCTCGAAGCCGACCACGGGGTCGGCGCCACAGCTGCCCCGCCGGAAGCCGGCAGCCCTCGCGCCGCCGCGGAGCAACACCGCCACGGGAGGGCCCGGGGGGCCCAGGCCCATCCGGTTGTGCCTTCCGCTGCTGTCCATGAACCCGGCGCAGGGCTCCCTACCAAGACGAACCTCAACAACGATGAGGGCACGGAGACGGTCGAGGAGGGCGCCCGCGAGGCGGTGCGCCTCGCGCTGCTCGGCCCGGACGGCCCGACGGGTACGTTCTCGCACGCAACACTCGGACGGCTCCCGTGGTGACGGAGTCTCCTGGGCGCGCGCATCCAGAGTACGGGTCGCGCGAAGTGGCGCTCGATGATTCCTGCTCCCGCGCGCCGTCTTCGACCGCCTCGCCGCGCAGGAGCCGGTGAGGGGCGACTACGGTCCAGGATCCTCCGTGGTCTGGGACTTCGGTCACCTCGACAAGTCGGCGCTCGCGCCGTGAGACGACCGCGGCGCGCCCCGGCCGGATCGAGGCCGAGCCGGGGCGCGCCACCTCGTGGCCCGCCCCGCCCCGCGACCACCTGCTCGATCAGGTTGAGCCGCGGCCGCGGCTCCGGCGCGACGAGCGCCCAGCCGCCGCCCACCTCAGGCAGGACCGCCGGTCGATGCCGCGGCCGTGGGACGTGCCAGACACGACACGGTACGCCCCGGCACCGTGACATGTCACGCCTGCAGCCGTGACATGTCACGCCCCGGCACCGTGACATGTCACGCCTGCAACCGTGATTTGCCCCAACCAGCAACGTAGGGTCGTGCGGACGCGCGGCGGCCGGAGTCTCGCCCCTGTGGGACGGTGGTTGGCTTGGTAGTTGCTATGGGTCGTCGCTGAAGAAGCGGTTCACCGGTTCCTGGTTCGGGGCTTTCGTCATCGACAACAGGGCCCGTTGGAAGGCTGCGACGATCGCGTCCCCTCCCAGGGGCCCCGGTGCGAACCGGCGGCCTCGTCACGCGGGCAGCCGGCAGCACGAAGGCGCCGTGGAGAGGCCCTCGAGCCGACGCCATAGCAACAGCTCATCCGAACGGCGAATGGGCCGCCCTCGCTCCACAGCCAGCCTGAAGTTCTAGAAAAGGAGACCAATGCGTCACTGGTTAGTATTGCTGGGATCCATCATCCTGGTCGGCGTTCCAATCGTCGCCGACGCGCAGAGCACCCAATGCCGAACCGAAGCTCAGCTCTTTGCGGTCTCGCGGTTCCGTGACACCGAAGCCCACCCGTCGATCTACGTGTACGACGGCGACCACGTCTTCACCGTGCGCGGCAACAACTACGGCGAGCCCCATTACGCCACGGCCATCACGTTCGCCAACATCGACGAAGATCCGCACCTCGAGCTCATCGCGGGGCGCAACTGGCGCAACTGCGCGAACTGCGACGTCGTGCCGCGCCTGGTCGTCTACGATGACAAAACCACCCACTTCAAGCAGATCGCGACGCTGGGCAACTGGAGCACGAGCAACGGTGTGGAGGCCCTGGCAGCCGGCGACCTGGACGGCGATGGCGACGACGAGGTCGTCGTCGGGATGAGCGAGAGCACCGATGCGCTGGCGGCCAGGGTGCTGGTCCTGGATGACTTCACCCATGAGGGCGAGAGCCCCCACTTCCAGACGATCCTCGAGCAGCGCTCGGACCCGGAATGGGGCCCGGACTACTACGTCACGGGGCTCGACGTGCGCGACATCAACGGAGACGGTCGCGACGACGTCGCCATCTCCAGGGACAGGCAGTGCGGCATCGGGTGCAGCGGCATCGGGCGCCGCGTCGAGGTCGCGACCCTGGTTGGCGGCAATCTCACCACCCTCTTCAGCGCGGGCGATAGCGTGTTCGGCGACGCCCCCGTCGTGTTCGGGGTCAAGCTCCTCGACTTCGACGGCGACGGCAATGGGGACCTCGCGGCGATCGCCGAAGGAGATCACGGCGACCCGCGCGTGTTCGTCTTCCCCGGCACGCACGACTTCTTCACGAGGGAGATCGCCTTCGGTGCTCCTTTCGACCCCGGCAGCGACAACTGGGACGGCGACCTCCAGGCCATCTCCATCAGCTCCGGGGACATGAACGGGGATGAAAGGGAAGAGCTGGTGGTCGGGCGGAGCGGGGGTGACCAGCGCTCGAAGCTCGTGATCTTCAGCAAGAACGCCGACGGGACCATCTCCCAGACCACCCGCGGTCAGGAGTGGGGCGAAGACGTCGGCGCGAGCGCGGTCGCGATCGTCGACACGGATCTGGATGGCCGGGGCGAGCTCGTGTTCGGCCGCACCGAGAGCCCGAACCCGAGGTGGGGCGTCTACGACGACCTGCTCGCAGACGTTGTCTACCAGAAAGGGGGTACCAGCGACTGGGACGAGGACTACTACGTCACCGACATCGCCGTCGGCGACAAGGTGTGCGTCGTCCACGGCGATCCGCACCCGATCCCCGACTCGGTCGCGGACGCCAACGCCGAGTACGCCGACCGCGTGGAGCGCCTCTTGAAGGCGTGGATGCTCACCTTCGAAGGCGACATCACCAACATCGGAACCTGGGAAAACGCGAAGACCGCAGGCTTCCGCCGCATCGCCGCGGGGCTCGCGGCGCTCGTCCATCTGGACCCGGAGGACGATCTCAGGCCGCCGGAGGACTTCCCGCAGATCGTCGAGGACTGGCTCGTCAACAACGCGCATTTCAGCGATGACGTCGGATCGGAGGCGGACTTCGATTTCTATCTCACGAGCGCGATGACGCTGCTGAACGCGTTCGGGAATACGCCCGAGGGCTCGCAGCCGCTGCTCACAGACAAGGCCGTCAACGCGCTCCTCTTGTACCCAAGGAGTACTCGGACAGAGTGCGCCAACATGGACCTGCCACACGACGATATTGAATACCAGTGGCACTGCACCCCCTTCGCCCTCTACGCCGGAGACAAGGTGCGCAAGCTGGAATACCCGACTTTCTGGGTGACCGTCCCGGAGACCGAGAACCACGTCCTCATGATCAACGCCTGGATCTATCTGGCGAATCAGTGGATCCGCAATAACCCACGACAGGATCCGGAGCTCCAGGCCATTCACGACCGGAGCCCCGAGAAGTTCGTCAACGACGGCACGGAGCTCGAGCAAGCGCTGCTCGCCATCCTCGGCCGGTTCACGAAGAACGGCTACTTCGAGACCAACGCGCGCCCGTACCAGGGCCTCACGCTGCGCGCCTTGATGCAGCTCGCGAGCCATGCCGAAGGCGAAAAGGTGCGGACCGCCGCGCGCAACGCCGTCGATTACACGGCGGCCATGATCGCCTTCCAGTCCCACCACGGCAAGCGCTATGCTCCGATGCGGCGTCGCTTTGAGTACAACAACGTCCTGGAGCTGTACACCTCCGATTATCCGCCCATCATGTTCGGCATCCTGACGGGCGCGTATTCGTTCAACGATGATCCGTTTTGCCCGAAGACGGCTCGCAACTGCATGTGGTGGAACGGCGGAGACCAGTACAAAGGGTTCGCCCTCGACGCCGTGCTCAGCGGCTACGAGGTGCCGGAGCTGATCCACCACTTCATGCTGAAGCCCGACAATGAACAGCCCGGGTTCGGCGCATACACGCGCGCCGGGTCGCGCTACTCCACGGAGATGTATCGGGTTCACGGAGCAGCGAACTACCCGGCGCCCAACGTGATGGGCGACGAGGATCTCGACGCCATCGCGCGTGACCTCGACATCAACCCGACCGAGCAGCCGCCCGGGACGACCGGGTCCTGGCGATACGAGCCCGCGGCCGAGCACTACTTCTCCACGAGCGACTTTCTGAGCAGCTCAGGCGGCAGGTACGGGCGTTTCGTCCACGCGGGGGTGTGGCCTCACGAGCAGCTCTTCGAGCCTGAGGACAAGAAGAACGCGCACGATTTCCTCGCGAAGCCGAGCGTGCTGTTGCTCCCCGGCGATCAGGGCAACTGGGGTGTGACGGAGGCTCAGCACCTCACGCCGATGATGAGAGGGAACGGCTATACTTCGAACAACGGGCCCGTGTACAAGAACGTCACGCTCGGCTTCGATCCCCATGAAGATTGGCCGACGCGGACTCCGGATGGCTGGGCCCAGAGCGACGTCGTCATGCTGGACAACGGATCGAGGGCCAAGGTGATCACCAAGCCGGGCGGCGACCTGCACCTCGTCGTGGTCTCCTTCCCCGTCCTGCACGGCGGCCTGTGGGAGGTCGTCCCTGGTCATTGGGGCTCAGGCACCGAGGAGGCGGGCGTTCCGGCCGCGGAGGTCCTGAGCGCCGTCGTGTCCAGGAACGCCGGCCTGACGGCGCTGGGCAGCATGCTCCCCTACCAGACGGTGGTGAGCAACGAGCGGCTTGACATCGGCTTCTCGGAGGAGGAGTCCCTGATGTGGATTGATCGGATCGCTGGCCTCTCCGCGGGCGCGTTCGACCCGCAGGAGCCGCAGGACGTCATCGATTTCCCGCTGCTGCTGGTCCAGGAGGTCGACGCGGACTATCAGTTCACGGGGGTCGAGTACGTGCGCGCCACGGGCGACGGGCTCGTTACGATCCACAACCCGCACCTGAGCTCGACGTTGACCCTCGACTCGAGGGACCACCACAACCCGACCCGCATCGCTGAAGGGGACGCAGCCGTGGACCCCCCCAGCCAGATCCGGTTCGACGAGAGCTGGCTGTTCCCCGATGCCGGCTCCGCCGAGCAAAACGCCGACGGCAGCGGCTTCACCATCACCCCGGACGGCGCTGGCAACGCCCGTATCGACCGCGAGTACCAGCGCACCGGGACGAACTGGACGCCGGGGTCGGTGTCGTTCTCGGTCGGGGTCACCGGCAACCCCACGCGCAGCGCCCGACTCAAGGTCACCCTGGAGTCCGCCTCGACCGGCACCGTCCAGCTCGGCTCGACCGTGGTGCTCGCCGATGTCGTCACGGCGGGCGAGACGGACGTGCTCTTCAACGTCCCTGCCGCCGCCCTGGAGGCGCTCCAGCAGACGCAGGAGTTCGTCAACATCGCCATTGACGTCGCGGGCGCTGCCGGCGCCGTCGTGCACATCAAGTCGCTGCGGGCCACCACGTACCGCGCCACGCCGCGCGGCCAGGCCAGGATCGGCACCTGGGACGGGCTCTGGGCGACCACGGCCAGCACCTCGAAGAGCCCTGTCGCGACCGTGGGAAAGACGTCGCAGCGGGTGTGCTCCTCGGGCTCCCGTACGCTCGAGAGCGATTCCTTCGTGCCGAAGAGCTTCACCTGGATCTCTCGCCACCTCGCGCTCGACGTCCGGATCCCCACCGGGCTGCCGAACCCGGCCTGGCAGGGCTCCCTCCAGCTCTACTACCATGATCGTCCCGAGGACACCGTCGCCCAGTTCGCCGGGCAGTTCGACCTGACGGGCTATCCGGCGGGCGAGTGGGTCACGGCGCACTTCACGCTCCCCGAGCCGATCTTCGAGGCCCTTCAGGAGACCGACCGCGGCTCCACCCTGCAGGTCTCGCTCATGGCGGAGGCGGCGAACGGCGACTGCTTCCAGTTCGACAACGTGCGGTTCATGGGGGAGCTGCAGTGGAACGGGGCGACGAGCCCCGGCTTGGGCGACGGGCCGTTCGTGCCGCTCACCACCGCCGAGCGCGTGCTCGGCTTCGAGACCGAGGACGCCTGGCACGTCGTGCAGGGCACCACGGCGAGCCTCGTTGAATCGCCGACGAATCCGGAGACGAACGCGCTCTCGCTCCCCGTGTCGAACTACACCGTCATCGAGAGCACGTCGTTCCCGACCAGCGAGCTCTTCACGTTCGGGCCGACGCTGAAGCTCGACGTTGTGTCGCCGCCGCCGGTCAACCCCAGCTGGTCGGGCGATGCCACGATGTTCCTTGCGTGCATGGGAGCGAACATGTCGCACCAGGAGGTCGCGACGAACACGGTCCCGCTCCCGCAGGGGTCGGGCGCCCACGTCGTCAACTTCGTCGTGCCTCCGGCGGGTCTCGCGCTCCTCGCCCAGGACAACGAGTGCCAGCTCCGGCTCGTGCTCAACGGCCCCACGAACGCAGGCACCTACGTGCTCGACAACCTGCGCTTCTCGCTCTGACACCGCGCCCCGCAGGGCCGCGCGACCCCGCGCGGCCCTGCGCGGCCCTGCGCGCTGACCGGCGAGACGAACGCATCTATGAGCTGGAGCGGGAGAACGCCGCGCTCCGTGCCCACGATCGCCCTCGTCGATGCCGCGCGCCTTCGCCTCGGCGATCGCCCCGGCGAAGTCGCCGTCGCCCACGCGCTCGCGGAGGCTCGCTCCCGCGCGCGCCGGGGCGGCGGCGACGCGCGCTGGAGGAGCGCTCGCGCCGGCCGTACCGGCGCCGGCCGCGTCCTCGCGCGCAGCAGATACGCGCGCGGAAGGCTCGTGCGCCGGAGGCGCGCCCAGGCCCGCGGCGGGCGGCGGCGCCGCGCTGGCCGGCACCCGGAGCCTGCCGGGACGAACCCCCTGGTCGAACTCGGTGCCTGTCACGGTGACCGTGAAGGGCCCCGCCTCCGCGGCTCACGCGGCGCCCGGCAGGTCCGCGACGCGAAAGCGCGCGCTGCCACCCTCGGTGCCGCTTGTCGGTCGCCGGCGATATACCCACCGCCTCCGCCGCTTCCGTGAGCTCCAGGCCCTGGATGTTGCGGAGCACGAAGAGGAGGCGGGCCTTGTCGTCCAGCCGATCGAGCAGCTGATAGAAGCGTTGGAGCGCCTGGCGGACCTCGGGCGCGGTCCCCTCCCGCGCCTCCTCCGGCAGAACGCCGTCGTCCGTGAGGAAGATCCAGCGACGAAGGCGGCGCCGGCGCAGGTCGTACCGCGCGACGCGCGCGGCGATGCCGAGCAGGAACGGCCGGAGCGCAGCGGGGTCGCGGATGTCCTTGATCTGGCGGAAGAAGAGAAGGAACGACTCCTGGACGAGATCCTCGATGTCGCCACCCGGCCCGAGCGCGCGGCGGAGCAGCCCACGCACGACCACGGCGTAGCGATCCCAGACCGCGGCGGGAGCGCCGGCCTCGCCCTTGATCAGGCTGCGCGCCAGCGCGGCGTCGTCGAGCTCGGCGACCCGGACGCTGCGCACGAGCGCGAGCCGGTGACCGGCGAGGGGGAGAGAGGTGGAGGACACGGTGGCGCGGGGGGAGTGGCTGCGGGCCGTGTCCCGTGGCTCAACGAAATGCTCCCGACCGGGCCGGCTCCGGAGCCGCGCACGGCGTGCACCCTCTTGCAGAACCGCGCCGCCGATCGGGAGCTTCGGGTCGTCAGCGGCTACGCCGTCAACGACGGCGCCGACCGGCCGCGGCGCTTCGAAGCGGGCTACCGCGACGGGCGCTACCACCGGCTCGGGCGGGGGGTTCTCGGGTTCGGGGAGCGCGTGGTCGTCGAGGTGGATCGAATCCCGTTCACGAAGCACCCTGGACGGTGTTATTCACAGGGCACCCGCTCCAGATTTCCCACCCTTCCGGGTGCCGCGCGCCCACCTTGCTGACCAGCGTCGCGCACCCAGCCAGGCTTTAACAAGTGCCGAAACCCGTTGGGTCTCTTTCCCCCGATCGAGGCGCGTGGTTGACGCCCGGTCAGTGCTTCAACGTCCTGGGAATCGCCGCGATCCACGCAGGCGCCGTGCTCGCCCTCGTCCGGGGGGGGACCTGGAAGCTCGTCGCGCTCGCCGCGGCGGCCTACCTGATCCGGCTGTTCGCGATGATGGCCGGATATCACCGGTATTTCTCGCATCGCACCTTCAAGACGAGCCGCGCGTTCCAGTTCTTGCTCGCGCTCGTCGCGACGACGGCCGCGCAGAAAGGCCCGCTCTGGTGGGCGTCGACCCACCGGGTGCATCACAAATACTCGGACACCGATCGCGACGTCCACAGCCCCACGCGCCGTTCTTTCTGGCATGCGCACATGGGCTGGTGGATGGGGCGGGAGCACGAGGCGACCGATCTCTCGCTCATCCCCGATTTCGCTCGCTACCCGGAGCTCCGCTGGCTCGACCGGTGGCACGCTCTCTCAATCGTGGCGATGGTCGCTGCGCTCCTGATCTTCGGTGGCCTCGACGTGGGGCTCTGGGGCTATTGCGTGTCGACCTGTCTCTTGCACCACGTCATCTATGCGATCAACTCCGTCGCGCATGTCAGCGGCTCGCGCCGCTATGCGACCACCGACACGAGCCGCAACAACCCGCTCCTCGGTCTGCTCTGCCTCGGGGAGGGCTGGCACAACAACCATCATCACTACCAGAGCAGCGCGCGTCAGGGGTTCTTCTGGTGGGAGATCGACATTACCTATTACGGGCTGAAGGCGCTCGAGAAGATCGGCCTTGTGTGGGACGTGCGCGGCGTCCCCGAGCACGCGTTGCGGCGCAACCTCGCCGCGAAGATCGGCGAATCCCGCGAGCTGGTCCCCGAGGAGGCGTCCGCGATCGGCGGAGACGCTGGGGTGGTGCAGAAGCTCGACTGATGTGGTGAGGGCCGCGCCCATGAGTCGTCTTGTGCCGTTTTGCGCCATATGCTCGAGGCTCCTGCCTGGGCGTCCGGGAAATTCGTTGGCATGATTATCGCTTGTCCGGCTGCTGCGTTGCCAGGAAGGGCTGACGCGCTGCCTTGAAGGAGGATTCAAATGCTCAGGCGATGGGTGGTGATGATAGGGATGGTGGTGGCAGGGTGGGCGGTCGCAGCGTGCGGCGACGGGACCGGGGGCGGGGCCGGCGGCGCGGGCGGGGCCGGCGGCGCGGGCGGGGCCGGCGGCGCGGGCGGAAGCGGCGGTGAGGCGCCATGTGCATCCGAGTGCTGTCCGAGGGAGCCGTTTGCGTGCGCGAGCGTCGATGAGGCGGCATGCCAGGCGAAGCCCGGCTGCGTGCCGGTGCACGGTGTGCCGCTCGGCGACGACGGTGAGCCGAGCGGGTCGGCGGTCTATCTTGGTTGCAGCTCGTGCACAGGCAGCGGCGATTACCAGACATGTGTCGTCGATCCGGCACAGCCGACCGCCTGTTATCAGGTACAGAAAGCGTTGGTGCCGGACGGGTGGCAGGAGATCTTCGAGTGCAACGCCTGCACACCCGGCGGCGAGTGATGCGCCGGCGACCGGACCCACGGAAGCCATAGCGGCGTATTTCTGGGGTATCCCCCGCGCCCGCTCATTCGACCTCTTCGTCTTCGTCGTCCTCCTCGTCGTCTTCGTCTTCGTCTGTGGTGTCCGGGGCCTCGCGCTCGAGCTGCTCGGTGATGGTCTTCACCTGGACCTCCGCGGCGTGGATCTTCCGGCGGCAAAGCGTCACCAGATCCGCCGCCTCCTTCACGAGCGCGGAGAGCTCGTCGATGTCGACCTGACCTTCCTCGATGTCCTGCAAGATCTCCTCGAGGCGCGACGAGGCCTCACCATAGGAGCGCTCCTTCGAGGCGTGCTGCGGGCTTGCCGTGCTCCCGGCGGACGGTTCCTTCCTCTCGCGCTTCGGCTTTGCCATGGTCCTATTTCTCCTCCGACCCGTCCGAGCGAAGCCGCAGCACGCCCTGCTTCAGCTCGGCCGTGAGCGTCGTCCCGCGGGGCGCGCGCGCCGCGTCGGTGAGCACCGTCCCCGCCTCCGTGCGCAGGATCGCGTATCCCCGCTCCACCACGCGCCGCGGGTCGAGGAGGCGCAGGCGCCGCCCGCGCGAGTCGACGCGCTCGGACTCGAGCGCGAGCCTCCGGGAGGAGCGCGGGCCGAGGAGAGAGGCCATCTCGCCGACGTGGTGCGAGGCGGCGTCGAGATCGCGCCTCGCTCCCTGGCGAAGCTGGCGGGCCGCCTCCTGGAGCTGGCCCGCTCGGCGCGCGATGAGCAGCGACGCGGTGCGCGGGACCCGGGCCGCCCCGCGGGTGAGATCCGATGAGGCGGACCGGAGGGCCCGCCGGCCCTGGTCGAGGATGTTCAGGAGGGACGATTCGACAGCATCCCTCGCGTCCGAGACCCGCTTGACGAGGGATGCGGCCGCGGCCGTCGGGGTCTTTTCGCGCCAGCCCACGAAGTCGAGCGCGGACATGTCTCTCTCGTGGCCGATCCCGACCACCACGGGGAGCGGGAATGTGGCGACGGCCCGGGCGATCGGCTCGGAGTCGAACCAGGCGAGGTCGGTGCGTGAGCCGCCGCCGCGGCATATCAGCAGCACGTCGAGCTCCGCGGCATGCGCCCGGAAATAGTCGAGCGCGTTCAGGACCGATGGCTCCGTCTGCCGCCCCTGGACTCGCACCCCGTGCGCCACGACGCGGAACGCGAAGCCTGACTCCTTGAACGTGCCGAGCACGTCGTTGTAGGCGTCCGAGCCCAGGCTCGTCACGAGGCCGACGCGGAGGGGCAGGGTGGGGAAGGGGAGGGAGCGGTTCTGCTCGAGGAGCCCTTCCTCGGCGAGCCGGCGGCGGATCTCGTCCCTCCGCCGGGCGGCCTCGCCGAGCGTGTAGCCCACGTCGAGATCCTCGACCATGAATCGGTACGATCCCCACGGGACGTACAGCTCCACGCGCCCGCGCACGCGGATCTGGATCTCGTCCTCGATCTGGAACGGATTGCCCGCCGCGGCGAGCCGCCGCTCGATCTCGGAGCGGGCGCGGTCGAAGAGGGTCGCCTTGATCTCGGCGATCGTCTTGCCATGAGCGTCGCGCTCGACGAGCTCGAAGCCGACGGTGCTCTTGTGGGCGGCCCGGTTGTAGCTGCAGACCTCCCCGACGAGCCAGATCGAGGCTGGAAACGCTGCTTCGAGGGCGGCGCGGACCGTTCCGTTGAGCTGCGAGACGGTGAAGTCGGAGGCGGCTGGGGTGGCTGGGGTGGTTGAGCTTGGCCGGGGGGCCATCCTGTCGCGCGGCGCATCGGCGCGGATGGGCTCCGCGGCGTGGACCGGCGCGACGCGCGCTTCGTCGAGGGCGAGGGCGCCGCCGCGTTCCCGGTAGAGGCGCTGCGTCACCTCGCAGAAGGCGAAACCCTCGAGGTGCAGCCTGTCCACCACCGCGACAACGTGCGCCTCCGGGACCCACCAGGTCTTCTGCTCGGGATTCCAGCGGCGGGCGGGGAGCAACTTCACGACCTCCACCAGCCTGCGATCGAAGGCGAAGTGGATCTGGAGGGTCCCGGTCCCGTCGTTGGTGACCCGGCGGCTCATCGCGCGACTCTATCATCGCGGGCGAGGAACGCGGGCGGGGAACGCGGGCCGGCATCGCTCGGCCGTGCGTCGAGGTGAGAAGGTCGCGACGTGGCGCCCAGGTGCCCCGCCGAGGCGGGCCTCGGCGCTGCGAGACGGGCGGTCGGCGCCGCGAGACGGGCGTCGGCGCCGCGAGGCGGCCGAGCGTGCGCTGCGCCGCGGTCCGGCGGGAGGCCATCGCAGGTCGCCCGGCCGCTCGCCGACGAGCTCTCTGGGCCGCGGCGGCTCGCCGCCTCTGCAATGCATGCACTGCATGATCACTTCCTCTGTCCGAAGTCGGCGGACCACGGATCGGAATGGGGGATGGCGTGAGACGGCGCGCGCCTCGGCGATCGACAGGCTCCCGCTGTGCTGCCCCGCGGTGCTCTGCTCATGACGTCGAGGTCGCTCCCCGCGGGGCTTGTCCCTGGCGAAAGCTCCACGGTTTCCTATCCGCGGAGCGAGCACGTTGCGGTCGGGATGGCACCGTCCCGACGATCCGATTCCTGCTTCGGGTGCCCCCGCGTCCTTGAACTCCGTTATGCTCGGCGGTGCTTTCCATCCCAGGAGGTCCAAGTTGAGTCGATCAGCACTTGTCAAGCTCGGGTTCGCGGCATTTCTTGCGGCAGCGCCGCTGCTTCCAGCATGTATCAGCGGTCCGGACGGCGCGGAAGAGGCGGAGCTCACCGGTCGCGCGAGCATGTCCCTGGTGACGCAGGCCAATGGACGTGTGTACCGGTTGAGCAACGCGCTCTTCGTCATCGATGGGCCGCTCTTCGGCTACCTCAGCAGCTCGGACAATCCAGGCGAGACGGCGCTCACGGCGGCGTTGCCCGTGGGCGATTACACGAGCTTTCTGGAGACGGGCTGGGTCCTGGAGCGCGACGACGGCGGTACGTTCGTGCCCGTGCAGGCGACGCTCGTCTCCGGCAATCCTGCGCTATTCACCGTTCACGCCGGGGCCACCACCGCGCTGGTTTACCAGTTCCAGACGGACGGCACGCTCGTCACCGTCGGGGATGGTCAGCTCGACATCTCCATCGAGGTGACCGAGGTCGGCGGTGTGTGCACGCCGTTCGGCGCGGGCTGCAGCGGCGGCGAATGGTGTGTTCCTGGAGAGGTGGCGGCCGGAGAGCCGATCTGCCTCGCGGAAGGCGATATCCCCGTTGGCGGCGCCTGTGACGACCTTTCCCGGTCGTGCGTGCTCAATGCGCTGTGCGGCGAGGTTGAAGGAACGGGCGCCACCTGCATCGCGCTCTGCCCGATGGGCAGCCTCGGATCGCCGTGCGCCAGCGGCGGGATCTGCACCGACATCGGCTACACCGAGTTCGGGATCTGCTTCTGATCGTGACCCGCCCCGTCAGGTGCCAGAGCCGCGACGTCGCCGCTCATGTGCTGCAGGCCGAATAGCCGCCCTCGCTGAGGTCGCCCGCGCAGTCCGCCGCTCCCCGCCCAGGTCACGACCGCGGTGAAGCCGTCGACGGGCCGCTCCGTGGTGGCGTGGATCCTGGAAGGGCGCCTCGCCGAGGCGCGATGTCGCCTGCGCGACACCGACGAGCTCGTCGAGATCATCGCCGAGCTCGTCGGCTGTGCCGAGTCCTGACTCTGTCATGTGACCTCCGCGAATTCGGGAGCATACCACGCCATCGTGCGTCGATGCGACCTCACGCTGAGAAGACCTCGTCCGTGCGCGCTTTCAATAGTGCGTGGGCTTCGTCGCGCAGCGGCTCTCCGTGCGCGCTGATCAGGTGTCGGAAGGGAAGCGCCAGCAGGCGGCGGAAGTCGTCAACACTCGGGTGGCACGCGAGCCGCCAGGTGGATGGGATGTTCGCGGCGCGGATCAGCCCTTGCTCCGCGAACAGCTCACCGCATCGGGGAGAGAAGAACTCATCGATGTGCGTCCAGTTCTGAACGGCGTCGCAGGTGATCAGGATCCCGCCTTCGTGGTGTAGCAGCACCGCTGCTTCGGGGAAACGCGCCGACGAAAAGACGAAGACCTCGCCGGTGCGTACTGGAAACGCTCCACCCGAGGCGAGCTCTCGATCGGGACCTCGACCGTCGAGAGGCGCTGCACCAGGTAAGGTCCACAGCGTGGCGCCGTAGCGATCCCGATAAAATGGATCGTCGCGACCATGGAAGGCGCCGAGCCGGACCACATTTCGCACCTCTCCGAGGCCTTCCAGGTCGCGCAACCCTTCCTCCGTGAGCCGCACCGTGTTCAGCAGTGTCAGCGCGCCGTCCTCACGCACGACGACCATGGTCCGACTGGTTTGGATCCCGACGCCGTCATGCTGCGTCTTGTTCGTACCGATAACGAAGAAGAGCTCGGGAAACGCGATCCGTAACTTGCCATGCGGCCAAGCAGGGCTGTACTCGAACATCTGAAGCTCCTCCACTCTCTTTGGGACGATACATTCCACGGTCGCTGCGACCCGGGGAAAAGTCGCCTCGTCTTCGGTCTGCCGTTCCATGACCAACGCCTCCAGCGCCCGCCGCATCGGCTCACGCGACCCGTTCCAGATGAGCTGAAACTAGACCATCGCGCGCTCCTGGTCGAGCCGGCCGAGGGCAACGAGCGCCGCCTGGACCACGGCGAGCCCGCTCGGCCCGTTGCCATGCGCCACCGCCGAGAGCACCGCGAGCTCGGTCTCCGCTTCCGCGTCGGTCGGGTCGGTGATCTCGGGTACGCTGGTCACCGTGCATCGAGCTTGTTGGTTCGTTCTCGTGATCATTTCGACACGGACCGGGCATAGACCGGGAATAAAAGGTGCATGCGCATGCGAACGCCAAGGCATCTGTCGTACATCGGTGCAGCAAGTTTCGCACCTCAGCACCTCTCTTCGCTGGCTGCACCGGCACCATCGCGGACAATGCCGAGGCAGGCGGACCTCTGAATCCGTGGAACGCCATGAAAGCTGAGGAACGTCGAACATGAGCAAGAAGCTGAACCGGAGAATCTTTCTTCGTGGCATGGGCGGAGCCGTCCTGGCTGCGCCGTTCCTCAGCTCCGTGTGGGAGCGCACCGCAAGGGGCGACACCCCTGCACCTGGGAAGTCGCTCATCGTGATGTTCACGCACTATGGGTGCATCACGAACAGCTGGTTTCCCGCGAAGACCCAGGGTGAGCTCACGGCGGATGACCTCACGCCGACGAGCCTCGCGCCCCTCGCTCCCCATGCGAAGAAGCTCCTCATGCCGCGCGGCATCCGCTCGATGAACGAGTGGACCGTCAACAGGTCGCGTGGACAGGGGAACGACCCCCATACACAGACCGTGGGGTCGTTCTTCACCTGCCAGCCGATCACTCCGAACAGCAACGACCCGTTCAGCTTCGACGGGGCGACTAAGTTCAATGCAAAGCCTGTCGGTCCTTCGCTGGATCACGTCATGGCCCAGCAGCTCAGCCCGCAAGGCGCTCCGTTGCTCTTGAACATGGCGGGTCAGAATCAACACCCTCAGTCGGCGATCTCCTACTCCGCCGCCGAGATCATGTACAGCGGCCTCGACGCGTCGCAGGCCTTCAGCAGCCTCACGGGCCTCTTCCACACGGGGATGCCGATGAACCCGGACACCTACGCGGCGATTCGCGGCAAGAGCGTCCTCGACCTCGTAAAGGATGATCTGCAGACGCTCCAGCGGTTCGACATGAGCAAGGCCGACAAGCAGAAGCTCGAAGCCTGGAAGGAGCTCCTCAGCTCGACAGGAGACGTGATGGTTCCCGCGCTGTGCAACGCGGAGCTCGCCGAGAGGCTCGGTGCGACGGCGGCGAACGCCTCCAGCGTGGAGGCGCATGTCCCGGGCAGTGACGCCCTCACGACCAAGGTCTCCGGCGATCTGGATGGAGCGGATATCTATTCGGCCATCGCAGCGCTCGCGGCCGCCTGCAACGTCAACCCCTTGATCTTCCTGAAATATCCGGCGAAATTACGTCTTCGCAGGGCTCGACATCCCTACGGAGTCGCACTCCCTCTCTCACCGCCTCGACAATGCAGGCATGCTGGGCGACTGCTGCGAAGGGCGGCTCCGCGGAAGTGACAAAGTTCGGCTATTCCGACAGGACCGAAGACTTCATCGGTGGCAAGGGCGCGGTCGCCGGCGCCACGAACCACGATCCGGGCGAGTTCACGGAGCTCAAAGCCTGAGCGCGCGCGGGGCGAGAGCCTGAGCACCCGGACGAGCTCGGGTCCAGAGACCCCTCTGCCTGAGCCTGGCGGCGGCGGTCCGACGTGCCGGTGGGATGCTCGCCCTCGCGCTCGCGGCATCGACTAGCGCGTGCGCTCGATCTCGGGGGTCGAGCGTCGCTTCATGAACGCGACCGGCGAGAGCCCCGCGAGCTCGCGGAACTCCCTGACCAGGTGCGGCTGATCGCAGTAGCCGCTCGCGAGGGCGACCTCCGACCACGACCCGCGGGGGACCTGCACGTTCGAGACGACGCGCTGGAAGCGGGTGATGCGCGCGTACTGCTTCGGCGAGACGCCGACGGTCGCCACGAAGGCGCGCCGCAGGTTCCGCGGGCTGACGTGGAGCGCGCTCGCCGTCTCTTCCACGGTGATCCCTCCGAGCGAGAGCTTCCGTACCGCGGCGCGCGCGACGGCCGCCGATGCCGGCTCGAACACGTCGGGACCGAGCATGCGGCCCTCGAGGGCGCGTTCGATCGCGTCCAGGCGAGCTCGCGTGGGGTCCAGCGTGACGCCGGCTCCGACCGCCACAAGCTGCTCGAGCAGGGCGTCGGCGTGTCGGCCCCAGAGATCGCGCGCCGGGACGAGGCGATCGGCGAGCTCGTCCATCGGCACACCGAAGAAGGGGTACGCGCCGCCGGGTCGAAAGACCACCTGCACCGCGAGCAGGAAGCGCGACATGCGCTTGTACACGGCCCGCGTCTGAGGCCCGAGGACGACGAGATCGGCGCGGTCGGCGTCGAGGAGGCGAAAGACCAGCGATGTCGTGCCATCGGGCAGCAGGTCGAGGCTCGTGACCGGCGGCGTTCTGGCGCGAACGTCGACGACGAGATTGCGGAGCACACGCGACGCCGGCGCGCCGACCGCCGGGGGCGAGGCGCGCCGCGCGATGGCCTGTTCGATCGAGCCCAGCACGATGCCATCGTGCGCTCGCCTTGGGCCGCCATCAACCCTCCCGGCCCCGTCCTGGCCGTTTCCTCCAAGATTGCACGCCGGCGCGGGCGCACGGTGGGGTCCAGCAAGGGCTCCTCAGCCGGAGCCCGCAGGAGAACCACGATGACCCTCGACAACTACGTCACCCTCGGCCGCTCCGGGCTGCGCGTCAGCCCCCTGTGCCTCGGCGCCATGACCTTCGGCGAAGACCTCGGCTTCGGATCCAGCGTCAAGGAGTCCGAGGCGATCCTCGATCGCTTCATCGAGCGCGGCGGCAACTTCATCGACACCGCCAACTTCTACACAAAGGGCCACTCCGAGAAGATCATCGGCGACCACCTCGGCCGCCACCCGAGCAAGCGCGACCGGGCGGTGATCGCCACGAAGTTCGCCGCCAACCTCTACCTCGGCGACCCGAACGGCGGCGGCGCCGGGAGGAAGGCCATCTTCGCGCAGTGCGAGCAGTCGCTGCGCCGCTTGCAGACTGACTACATCGACCTCTACTGGATGCACGTCTGGGACAAGAACACGCCCATCGAGGAGACGGTGCAAGCCCTCCACGATCTCGTGGCGGCCGGCAAGGTCCGCTACGTCGGCGTCTCCGACACGCCGGCGTGGAAGGTGGCGCAGGCGCACGGTCTGGCGGGCTTCCGCGGGTGGGCGCAGTTCATCGCGCTGCAGATCGAGCACTCGCTCCTCGAGCGCACGGTGGAGGGGGAGCTCATCCCCATGGCGCGCGAGCTGGGCCTCGGCGTCACGCCCTGGTCGCCCCTCAAGAGCGGCGTGCTCTCCGGCAAGTACACGCGGGAGAACGCCGGCAAGCACAAGTCCGATCGCGGCCCGTTCGTGCTCTCCGCGCTCACCGACAAGGCGTACGAGATCGTCGACAAGCTCGTCGAGATCGCCAGGGATCTCGACACGACGCCGGCGCGCGTGGCGCTTGCCTGGGTGGTGGCCCGGCCGGGCGTCACCTCCACGATCATCGGCGCGCGCACGCTGGCGCAGCTCGACGACAACCTCAACTCCCTGGAGGTCAAGCTAACGCCCGATCAGGTGGCCGCGCTCGACGCGCTCTCGGCGCCGGTGCTCGACTTCCCCGCCGGCTTCCTGCGCATGGCCGGCGCGTTCATGAACGGCGGCACGACGATCAACGGCGAGAGCGCGCCGGCGCTGCCGATGGTGCCGCAGAACGAGAGCGAGCGGTACTGAGCACGTACGCACGCCGCGGCGCTACGTGCGCCGCGTACTCCCGTTGCCTCGCGCCGACGCCTTTTTGGGCCTGACGACGCCACCGACGAACGCCGCCAGGTGCTCGCCGGTCAGCGTCGACCTCGCCGCCACAAGGTCGGCCGGGGTGCCTTCGAACACGATCCGCCCGCCGTCGTGGCCCGCGCCCGGCCCGAGGTCGATGATCCAGTCGGCGTGCGCCATCACCGCCTGGTGGTGCTCGATCACGATGACCGACTTGCCGGAGTCGACAAGTCGGTCCAGCAGGCCGAGCAGCTGCTTGAGGTCGGCGAGGTGCAGCCCGGTGGTCGGCTCGTCGAGCACGTAGACGCCGCCGTCGGCGCCCATGTGCGTCGCGAGCTTGAGCCGTTGCCGCTCGCCGCCCGACAGCGTGGGGAGCGGCTGGCCGAGCCGCAGGTAGCCGAGCCCCACGTCGGCCATGCGCTGCAGGATCGCGTGCGCGGCCGGCGTACGCGCCTCGCCGGCGCCGAAGAAGGCGACCGCGTCTTCGACGGGCAGGTCGAGCACCTCGGCGATGTGGAGCCCGCCGAGCCGGTACTCCAGCACCGACGCCTGGAATCGCCGGCCCTCGCACTCCTCGCAGACCGTGCTGACACCGGCCATCATGCCCAGGTCGGTGTAGATCACCCCGGCGCCGTTGCAGGTCGGACAGGCGCCCTCCGAGTTCGCGCTGAACAGGGCGGGCTTCACGCCGTTGGCCTTCGCGAACGCCTTGCGGATCGGCTCCAGCAGATCGGTGTACGTCGCCGGGTTGCTGCGCCGCGAGCCATGGATCGCGCTCTGGTCGATCGACACGACCCCGTCTCGACCGGACACGGAGCCGTGGATGAGGGAGCTCTTGCCCGACCCGGCCACGCCGGTCACCACCACCAGCACGCCGAGCGGGATGTCGACGTCGACGTTCTTCAGGTTGTGCCTGCGGGCGCCGCGCACCTTCAGCACACCCGACGGCTTCCGCACCGACGGCTTCAGGGAGGCCCCGTCGCTCAGGTGACGCCCGGTGAGCGTGCCGCTCGCCCGCAGCCCGTCGACGGTGCCCTCGAAGACCACCTTGCCGCCCGCGGTGCCGGCGCCGGGGCCGAGGTCGACGACGTGGTCGGCGATCACGATCGTCTCCGGCTTGTGCTCGACCACGAGGACGGTGTTGCCCTTGTCGCGCAGCCGAAGCAAAAGGTCGTTCATCCGCTGGATGTCATGCGGGTGCAGCCCGATCGTCGGCTCGTCGAAGACATAGGTCACGTCGGTGAGCGACGACCCGAGGTGGCGGATCATCTTTGTGCGCTGCGCCTCACCGCCCGAGAGCGTGCCGGACGGTCGGTCGAGGCTGAGGTAGCCGAGCCCGATCTCCACGAACGATTCGAGCGTGTGGCGCAGCGCCCCGAGGAGCGGCGCGACGGACGGCTGGTCCAGACCGCGCACCCACTCGGCGAGGTCGCTGATCTGCATCGCGCAGACATCGGCGATGTTCTTGCCCTTGATCTTGGAGGACCGGGCGGCCTCGCCGAGCCGGGTGCCGCCGCACTCGGGACAGGTGGTGAACGTGACCGCCCGCTCCACGAATGCGCGGATGTGTGGCTGCAGCGAGTCGACGTCCTTGGAAAGGAACGACTTCTGGATCCTCGGGATCAGACCCTCGTACGTCAGGTTGATGTTGTCGACCTTGATCTTCGTCGGCTCCTTGTGGAGCAGGTCGTGCAGCTCCTTCTTTGTGAACTTGCGGATCGGCTTGTCCGGGTCGAAGAAGCCGCAGCCGTTGAAGATGCGGCCGTACCAGCCGTCGATGCTGAAGCCGGGGATCGTGAGGGCACCCCCGTTGAGCGACTTGCTGTCGTCGTACAGCTGAGACAGGTCGATGTCGTTGACCGAGCCCCGGCCCTCGCAGCGAGGACACATGCCGCCGGCGCGGGTGAATGTCTGTTTCACGGTCTTGCTGCCGGCGCCGCGCTCGACCGTGATCTCGCCGCTCGCCCGGACCGAGGGGACGTTGAAGGAGTACGCGTTGGGCGAGCCGATGTGCGGCTTGCCGAGGCGGCTGAAGAGGATGCGCAGCATGGCGTTGGCGTCTGTGGCGGTGCCGACCGTGGAGCGGGGGTCGGCGCCCATCCGCTCCTGGTCGACGATGATCGCCGTCGTCAGCCCGTCCAGTACGTCGACCTCGGGCCGGGCCAGCGTCGGCATGAACCCCTGCACGAACGCGCTGTAGGTCTCGTTGATCAGCCGCTGGGACTCCGCCGCGATGGTGCCGAACACAAGCGACGATTTGCCCGATCCCGAGACGCCGGTGAACACGGTCAGCCGCCGCTTGGGGATCTCGACGCTGACGTCCTTCAGGTTGTTCTCCCGGGCGCCCTGGATGCGGATCAGGTCGTGGCTGTCTGCGGAGTGCTGGTTCTGGGAGGTCATGTTCGCAATCATGTCATCGAGCATCGACGGTTTGCGGTTGTGCGGTCCTGTCCGTGGAAGTCACTCGTCCATCTTCTCCAGCAGCTGTTCAAGGCGATCGACGTGCTCCGTCCAGAAGGCGCGGTAGTGCGCGATCCAGTCGATGAGCGGCTTCATCCCGCGCGGCTCCACCCGGTAGTAGACACAGCGCCCCTCGCGCCGGCCGTTCACCAGGCCGGCGTCCTTCAGCGTGGCGAGGTGCTGCGAGACCGCCGGCTGCGAGATGTTGAAGCGCGCCGTGAGCTCCTTCACGGCCGCTTCGCCACGCGTGAGCGACTCGAAGATCGCCCTGCGGCTGGGGTCCGCCAGCGCATGAAAGATCTTGTCCTCGGCCACGGCCGCGCTCTGCATCCCTTACGTATAAGCTGTCGCTTATTGGTTGTCAAGCGCGCATCGGGCTTCTCGGCTCGAAGGTTCACTCGTCGCTGTGTCCCTCTTGGACGGGACGCTCTCCTTCAGTCGTGTCGTCGAGCTGCTGCGCGCCGAGCTTCCTGTTGAGAGAGCGTCTCCTCTCCAGGAGGGCGGCGGTTCGCATAGACGGCATCTGCGCGTACAGCCTGCTTCATTGCAGCGCGGGCGCGGGCGACCCGATCCAGGTGGAGCTGCGGCGCCCCTCGGGGCTCGAGCTCGCCTCCACCTCGCGCGGGTCGGCCGCGCGTGATGCCGCGTACCCGCGCGGCGCGGACTCTCGATCGCGCGCCGCCGCTCGGCTCGGAAGGGGATTCACGCTAGCATGCCGCAAGGCTCATGCCCGAGGTCCTGCGCAACGCTCATTTCATCGTGGCCGTCGATCGCATCGCGAAGATCGTGAGGGTCACGCGGACCGCCGAGCCATTCGATTCCATCGAGCAGATCGAGCAGGAGTGTCTGGAGATCACCGCGGCGCTCGCGCCGGTCGACCGGAGCGCGATGTCGCTGCTCCTGGACATCCGGGCGGCCCCGGGGCGAAACGATCCCAGGTTCGAAGACGCGACGCTGCAGCTGCGGACCGCGGCCGTGCGCGGCTTCGGGTGCGTGGCCGTCCTCGTGGGGACGCCCGCCGGTGCGCTGCAGGTCCGGCGCCATAGCCGCGAGGACGGCATCGATCGCCTGATCAGCGACAACGAGGGCGAGCTGCTCGCCTATCTCGCCGCCTTGCCCTCGCGCCACCGCTGATCGCGGTGGCCGCGATTGAGCCGCGCCCAGCAGAGCGCCTCCGCGAAGGCGCTCGCGGAGGCCCTCGCGGCCCACGCGCCGCCGCGGAGCGACACCGCCACGGGGGCGCCATGAGCGACGCGGCCGACAGCCCCCCCGTCGCCACGCTCGTCGACGTGGCGACCGCCCCGGAGGCCACGCTCGTCGACCTGGTGCTCGGCACCGGCGCGGCCTCGCGCGTGCTCGGCATGCACGGCCTGCTGGAGCTCGGGCGCCTGACGCCCTACGCGCTCGCGCAGCGGACCGAGCTCGCGCTCCACGACGCGCAGCGGCTGCCCGCCGCCCTCGAGCTCGGCCGGCGCGTCGACGCCGCGCGCTCGCGCCGCACAAGGCGCCTGCGCTCGCCGCGCCACATCGCCCGCTTCTTCGAATCCATGCTCGCACAGCTCGTGCACGAGGAGCAGGTCTGGATTGACGGCGCTCGACGTCCATCACGGCGAGTGCAGCGTCCGCCTGCTCTCCCGCGGCGGCCTCGGCGCTACCGTGGTCCAGCAGAGCGACGTGCTGGCGAGCTGCGCGTCGCGCTCGCTGGCAACATGGTGGCGTCCGCGCACCATGCCCTCCTGAGACTGCAAGGGCAGACCGTCGTCGCTCACCACGCTAACGCAGCGTCCGTCAAAGGCTACGAGCTTACACCCATGGCAACGAACCAGGTGCTCGAGGAGCTCGGATCCGGTACAATGGATACATGCACATTGACGATCTCATTGAAGCCAGATGGCTGGTCTTGTATCGGTCATTGTCGTACCGTCTGGCCTACCCGGCTAACGTGATCGCGATGTGCCGTGGGTCGCCGTGCTGGGCGCAGCTCGGCGCGGGCGCATCGTCGGAATCAGCGCGCAACTGGGCGGCAATGTAGCGATGGCATCAGGAATCTCTCTTTCCTACGAGGATTCTGCCGATCGCTCGCGCATCGAGCGCATCGAGCACACCGGTAAGCTCGCGCAGCGACACCACGACGCGCTCGCAGAAGAGATCAAGCTCGCGTGTCGCCTGGCGCACGGCGCTTTGCAGCGCCTCGGGGTTCATGGCGAACTCCCTCGGATGCGTCGGCAGGTTGCACTCTGCTTCCTCTCGAATGTGCAGCATCGGGGCGTGGTACCAGACTGTGAGGCATGGGTGACCGATCCACAACATTTCCGGTAATTCAGTCCGCTGCTCGGTCGCGATCTGCCAATTGTCGAGAGCACCAAGATCCCCGCAACAGGTCGGGAGTATCAGTAATTCGCTGTCGTCGACAAGTGCGAGCCCGCCACAGAAGGGGTCGATTCCATCAAGATCGGCTGGAACTCCGCCGGCAAAGTGGACCTGCAAGACCCTGTGGAGCAGATCGGGGGAGTTGAGCGCGTCCAGCGCCACCAGCCACGAGCCCTGAACGACGGGGGCCACGCCGACGACGCCACCCGCTCGAAGGCAGGCCCGCCAGTAGGTATCACTCTCCTCTGCCGTCCATGGACTCGTGCCCGGCTGAGGCGCGGATCCATAAGCTCCTGGCTCGAGCTCGACGACGGGCAACAGGCGGAGGTTGTCCGAAATGGTGCGCACGCGGCGCTGCACGCCAGACTGGGCTTTACCTGAGGAAGCCATCATCTACGTCCGCCCAACACCATGGAAACCAGCCGTCGGCTGCACTGCCTTGTTGGGCGGCCGTTCCTGACACCGCCTTCAGCACGGCTCGGCGAGCGACGCGCGACGATGGTCCCGCTCATACCAGCGCTCCAGTTACTCGGGCCCTCGCCGAGCATGACCTTCCTGGCCGCTCGCATGGCACCGGCGTCCAGCACGTGACCGGCGCGGTATTCCCGGCGGGTTCTGGCTCGGCGTAGCCGGAGCATCGTTCGTGGGCCGGCCAGTCGTCAGCTCGGCGCTCCGACGCGAAACGAGAGCCACGCGGTGCTCGGATCGATGCCGAGCACGTCGAGGCGGGCGCGCAGTCGCCAATCGTGCTTCGCGTATTTGCCCTTGTAACTCGGCTGAACGCCGATCGGCAGTCGGAAGGTGCCCTTGAACTTGCGCTCCTCCCCGGGAGACAAGGTCATCCCTGGGGTCACCGCGACCTTTGCTTCGAACGTCGTCTCCGAATGTCGAGCTACCTGCGGGGTCGCTTGAGCTCGCGGTTTGGGCCCGGATTTCGCGGCGGCGTCTGCGAGCACGTTGGCCCAGCTCGCGTTTCGCGGCAGTTCGATCTCCTCGACTGATTTGACCTCGAGCAGCACTGCACGCACATCGAGCGCCGCAGGGCCGTTCTTGATGGTGATGTGGACCGAGATGGTTTGACCGGGGACAACGAACTGCGGTTCCATCTCCAACGAGACATTCGCTGCCGAGCCGGTCACCCGATCCACGGTCGTTCGCACAGAGTCCCAGAAGCCCATGTCTACCTCGTCCAGCCAGTATTACACCACCGCGCGTTCGGTGAAAAGACCGCACTCGCGAACGCGGCGCGGTGGCGCCTGGACGCACCGCGCCGGGTCGAGGCCGGCGGGCAGATTTCCCTTACCGATAAGCTTCTCCGCGCCGCCCATGTCGGGCTGTACACGTAGCGCGATGCTTCTCCCGAGGCTGGTCTTGATCTCGCCGGCACCGTGTTCCCTCTCCGAGTGCGCCGACAGTACACAGGAAACGGTAGGGGCCCAGGCGCGCCAGGATTTCGCCCTCCGGACCGGGCGTCTCGTTCGGCAGCGGTGGTAGCGGGCGGCGCCTCGGCGACTATATCTGCGCTCGTCACGCCTGGCGACTACGGCCTCTGTCTGCCTGACGTTGCAGTCTGCTGCGGGTGGGCGAAGGCCGACCGTCAGCAACAGTGCTGAGTTCGACGATGGTCCGTCGAGGCCGTCAGCCGCCACTGACGGACTGCGCCATCACCTTCACCAGCTTGGGGGGCGCCGTGCCCATGGAAGCGGAGGTGCTCCACGATCGTCCGGTGCCTGCTCCCCGGGCCTGGACGCGTCTCGGGCTCTCGAGGTTCAGGCGCCGGGGTCGCCCCGTGGCGGTCGTCGTGTCCCGGGAGTGGATCGACGAGCCACGGGGCCGGTATGCCGGTCGCCTTCGCGGGATCGTGCGTGTCGCTGCTGACGATCACGATGCGCCCTCCGGGCGTGAAGCAGGGCAGGAGCAGGTTGACGAGCAGGAAATGTCCGAGGTGGTTCACGGCGAAGGTGGTCTCCACGCCGTCGTCGGTGGCGCTCGCCTCGCTCACGAGCTGGACGCCGGCATTGCAGAGGAGGGCGCGGACCGGCGCGCCCTCGGCAGCGAGCTCCTGCGCGAAGCGACGCACCGACCGGAGCGACGCGAGATCGAGCTCCCGCGACCCTGCCCGCGCGCGGGCTGCGCTGCCGCAGACCGAGCTACGAGCGCTCGATCTGGCGCCTCTTTCATTCGCGGAGGCCGAGCGCACTGCGCTCATCCAATCGCTAAAGAAGCTCGGCACGTCAGCCGAGCAGCGGCTAACCAACCGGTCACGCCGTGCCACACGGACCGAGGAGCAAGACAATGTTCAATGGGCTCTCTTTGTCATCGCCTTACAACAGCCGCGCTTTCGCGCCGGTCCAGCAATCTAGTCATCGTGGACGCGACGAACTTTGGCGGAAGGCCACAGGCCATCATCGAGCTGCCGGCGCGCGTGCCCGCCGGCTTTCACGGAACCTGGGTTCCCGCCAGCTGATCCTGTCACTCGTCGACGGGCGAACAACAAAGACGCCGGGGGCTGCGCAGAGCGGGAGGGGCCGCGCCTACTCCCTGGTGAAGTCCGACAGGCGGCGCATCAGCCCGGAGAGCTGGGGATACATGTCCCTGTAGATCCCCAGCAGCGCCGCGTAGCGCCGCCGGCGCCCGGGATCGGGCTGGAAGGTCGCTGTCGCGGTCCCGCGCATCGCCTTCGCGGCCGCCTCGATGCTCCCGGCCAGTCCGGCGCCGGCGGCCGCGCACATGGCGGCGCCCAGGCAGGCCGCCTCGACCGTCTCGGACCGCTCGACGACGACGCCCGTCGCGTCGGCCATGACGGCGCACCAGAGGTCGCTGGCGGCCACGCCCCCGACCGCGGCGAACTCGGCGACCTCGATCCCCGCCGCGCCGCGCATCCGATCGAGCACCAGCGCCTGCTCCAGCGCCACGCCCTCGATCAGCGCGCGGTAGACGTGCCCGCGCCCGTGCGCGTCCGTCAGGCCCAGGATCGCGCCGCGGGCGTCGGGATCCCAGTGGGGGTTCATCGCGCCTTCCCAGTAGGGCAAGAGCAGCAGGCCGTCGCTGCCGGGCGGCAGCGACGCCGCCTCCGCCTCGATCGCGCCCATTGCGGCCTCATCGCGTGGATCGACGCCCAGGAGGCGGCGCAGGAACCAGTCCGAGAGCAGGGCCCCGCTGCGCAGGCTGCTCTCCAGCACGTAGCCGCGGCCGGAGGCGCTGGTCATTGTGCGCCACGCCGGGTCCTGCCGCGGCTCCGGGCAGAAGACGCCGAAGACCACGGCCGTGCCGAGGTTCAGGTAAGCGCGCCGCGGATCCAGGGCATCGACGCCGAGCCCGGCCACCTGGCCATCGCCACCGCCGGCCAGCACCGGCGTGCCCGCGCGCAGCCCGGTGGCCGCCGCGGCGGCCGCCGACACCGCGCCGAGCAGCGCGCCGGGGGGAAACACCTCGGGCAGGCGGTCGGGCGTGATGCCGACGGCGCCGCAGAGCTCGTCCGACCAGCGGTGCGCGCCGATGTCGAAGAGCGCGAGCGGGTCGGCGCTCGCCCAGCTGGTGCGGGCGCGCCCGGTCAAGGACTGCACGAGATAGGCCTGCACGTCGCAGAAGAGGGCGGTGCGGCGGTGGATCTCCGGCTCCTCCTCGGCCAGCCAGGCGATCTTGGGCAGCGCCGGACCGAAGTCCGCGGCCTTTCCGGACAGCGCCCTCAGCCGGCCTTCCCCGATGCGGCGGACCAGGGAGCCGAGGTGCCCCCGCGCACGCCCGTCCAGCCACAGCATGGCGGGGCGGAGCGGCTCGCCGTCAGGACCGAGGCAGGCGAAGGTCTCGCGCTGGTGCGCGATGGCGAGCCCCGCGATGCGCCCCGGGTCCACCGCGGCGGTGACCTCCGCGAGCGCCGCGCACAGGGCGCCCCACCACGCCCGGGGATCCTGCTCGAACCGGTCGGGCGCCGGACGCTCCAGCGAGAGCGGCGCCCGGCCGGCGGCCTGCAAGCGCCCCCCGGCGTCGAAGACGGCCGCCTTGGCGGCGGTGGTGCTCAGGTCGATTCCGAGGACGAGGTCGGCCCGCATGGCGAATCGGCCCCCTCAATCCCCGCCGCGCGCAGCCGGAGCGCCGCGGCGGTCGTCGAACCCGGTCAGCCGCACCGCCGTCATCAGCGCTCTCCCGCGCTCAGGCCATCAGCAACCCGGAACGTGTGTTGACAATCGATCACCGAGGCAGATTACATGCGGAGCCGCGCCGGCACAATTGTCCGCCTCGGCGCGGTCGGGTACCGGCGGGATCGCGAAAGGGAGAGTGAAGCTGTGCGCGCAACGTTCATTCACGGGATCCGCGACGTCCGGCTCGGCGAGGTCGAACCGCCGCAGCCGCGCGAGGGCATGGTGACAATCCAGGTCGCGGGCTGCGGGATCTGCGGCAGCGACCTGCACTATTACCTGGAGGGCGGGATCGGCTCGGCGAGGATCCACCACGCCTTCGTGCCGGGGCACGAGCTCGCCGGCTGGGTCCTCCAGGACACCCCGGAGCTGGGCCTGTCCAGGGGGCAGCTCGTCGCCGTCGACCCCGCGCACGCCTGCGGGCGCTGCGAGTGGTGCCAGCGAGGTCACGTGAACCTCTGCCCCTTCGTGGAGTTCCTGGGCGCGCCGCCGCTCCATGGCGGCATGGCGGAACGGGTGGTGGTGCATCCCGACCAGGTCGTGCCGGTTCCGCGCGGCTTCTCGGTGCGCCGGGCCGTGATGCTGGAGCCGCTGGGCGTCGCGGTCCACGCCATGGACCTGGCGCGGCCCCGCCTGCAGGAGACGGTGGTGGTGCTGGGCTGCGGGCCGATCGGCCTGTGCCTGGTCCAGCTCGCGCGCCGCTCGGGCGCCGACCGCGTCTTCGCCGTCGATCCCGTCGCCTACAGGGCGGAGGCCGCGCGCCGGCTGGGCGCGCACGACGCGGCGCCCACGTTCGAGGCCGTCGCGGCGTGGACGGGCGGCCGGGGCGTCGATCTCGTCCTCGAGGCGACGAACTCGCCCGATGGCTTCCACCACGCGGCCGAGTCCGCGCGCATCGGCGGGCGGATCCTGCTGGCGGGCATCCCCGACGGCGATCGCTATTCGCTGCCGGCGGCGCTGTGCCGTCGCAAGGGGCTGAAGGTCAAGTTCTCCCGGCGCATGGGGCATGTGTACCCGCGGGCGATCCGCCTGGTCGCCGAGGGGGCGGTGGACGTCGATTCCATCGTCACCCACCGCTTTGACCTGTCGAACGCCGAACAGGGCTTCCGCCTGCAGGCGGACTGCCAGGACGGAGCGCTGAAGTCGATCATCGTCCCGGAGGACGGGGACGCGCCGTTCTGATCCAGATCGACGGCAACTCCACGCATCGAGGGGGCCGCCTTCGCTCGACAGCCCGAGGGATCTCGCCCAGACAGAGCGTTTGCTCGAGCGCGCGCGGACGACTGCACGCCGGTTTCGGCCGAGCAAACGCCTGTCCGGTGGACGCCGCCCTCGGTCGCCCAGGATGACGCGGAAGGCTGCACAGCTGTCGTGTGCCTGTCTTCGCTCCACGACCTGCGGAACCTGCGGGCACGAGCCGGTGACAGAGAGATAGCGTGTGCCGTTGTCGCACCCTGGCGCGCGCTGTCCGCTCGCTCGATGTCAGCGCCCCCGGGACCAAAGGATCCTGCCATGTGTACGGCAACACACCGGAGACGGCGATCGACGCGCGCCTGGGAGCGAGGCGGACGTGCTCGCTGCTGCGTGTGGCCGCAGCGCAGCGGGCGAGCGGGCGAAAGCTCTCCAGGGGCGAGAGGCCGGGGCCTCACTCCTCGACACGGATCCTCGACATCGACAGCGTGATCGATGTAGTGTGTCAAGCTGGACATGGCGCAGCCCGACAGCACCACCAGCACGCTTGACGACTTTTTCCTGAACTGTACGGATCTGGTGTTCATCGCCAGCGAGGGCGGGGCGCTCCTCCGTAGCAGCCGCGCGCTCACGAGCGCGATGAGCGCCGAGCTCCTCGATGCGTCCTCGCGAGCGGGGCTCGCCCCGCTGGTCCACCAGGACGACAGGCGCTCGTTCGACGAGGCGTGGGAGCGCCTCCGCGCCGCGGCCGAGCCCATGGCCGTCGATCTGAGGCTGAAGACGGCGGATGGCTCATTCAGGTACTTCCAGTGCACCGCGCGATGGGTGCCCGAGAAGGAAGAGGTGTATGGAACGCTCCGCGACGCCGAGGAGCGGATCAAGCACGAAATACAGCTCAAGCTCCTCAACGCGATCAACGACCACCTCCCCATCTGCCTGTGGGCGATCGACGAGCGAGGGGTCTTCGTCCTCCACGAGGGGAAGGGGCTCGGAGCCGCCGGGCTCAAGCCGGGGCAGTTCGTCGGTCTCGACATCTTCGAGCTCTACCCGGTAGAGGGCTTGGTGATGGTGCGCAAGGCGCTCGAGGGCACGATGTCCTACTTCGTGGTCGAGATCGACGGCGTTCACTGGGAGTCCTGGTATCTGCCCATCCAGAACGAGCGCGGTGACGTCACCCACGTCGCGGGGGTCACCCTCGACATCACGGCCTCGAAGCGCACCGAGCAGGAGCTCCGCGGGAAGCTCCAGCTCATCGAGCGGCAGCAGCAGGTCATCCGCGCGCTGTCGACGCCGATCCTCCAGGTGTGGGACCGCGTGCTCACGCTGCCCCTCGTGGGCATGTTCGACACCACGCGCGCGGCCGACGTGATGGAGGGCGTCCTCCGCGAGGTCGTCCGGACGCAGGCGCGCTATGCCATCCTCGATCTCACCGGGATCGAGGCGATGGACACCGAGACGGCGAACCACCTCTTGAAGCTCTCCTCGGCCATCAGGCTCCTCGGCGCCGAGGGGATCATCACAGGGATCCACCCGGCGATCGCCCAGACCCTCGTCGGGCTCGGCGTGGATCTCTCGTCGATCGAGACGCGCTCGACGCTGCGGCAGGGTCTCGAGCACTGCATTCGAAGGATGGGCCGCTAGGTCAGGTAGCGCGGCTCACCGTCGCCGGCCGCCCGGCGCGAGCTCTCCCGCCTGCGTCCCCGCGTGAGACGCGCGCCTGCGCCCCCCGCGCGGGGGACGCGCGCCTGCGCGCCTGCGCGACCGCGCGGTCTGGCAGCGTGCGTCGACGTCGCCGGCCAGCGCCGCACAGGCGATGATCCCGCACGTGCGCCTGAACCGGCAGGGCGCCGATGTCGAATGTGCGATAGGAACATATGACAAGAAACCCTGGCGCCCGAGTCACGAGCATTCGTGATGAACTGTGCTTGACTCGATTTGTTAAGACATTTATATAATATCATTGTTCCTTGGCGACGTGCGCGCGCCCAGCGAAAGAGGTGAGATCTATGAGCACGAACGGCGGTCGTTTCAGCAGCTTTCTGCGTCGTGTCCTGCCGGTGGCCTCCACGCTCGCGCTGGCGGGCGCTGCCATCGTGTCGGTCGCGACGCCCGCGGAGGGCACGCCCCCGAACGGTCTCCCAGAGCTCAAGGCGCTGCAGGAGATCGAGCAGCTCGAGTACTGCTATGCGGCCGGGACCGACGCGATCGGTCGCGGTGATCTGGCGACGGGCAAGCAGATCTACGCGAAGTGCTTCGCGCCGGACGCCCCCGTCGTGATCTGGGAGGCCGGCGCCGCGCCGGGCGATCCGCCGGTGATCTCGGTGCCCAGCGCCGAGGCCTGGGCCGATCTCATCGACGTCCTGTTCGCTGACTCCGGTTATGTGGGCACGCAGCACCTGATCAGCAACGTTCGTATCGACATCCTCCCCGGCGGCCAGCAGGCGAAGATCACCTCCTACCTGATCGCGACGCACGTCTACGACCCGGTCAGCAGCGCCCATATCGCGTACGGCACGTACGAGAACGAGGCGGTCCGGACGCCCTCGGGCTGGAAGCTCAGCAAGCGCACGTTCCGCACCCTCTCGTTCATGCGCGTCGACTCGCCGCCTCCCTGAGCGCGCGCCGCGAGCGCCCGTGGCCGCCGCGCGCCGCCGGCGGTCACGGGACGAAGGCGATGTCGTCGACGAGCAGAGCGAACACGGTCGACTTCGCCGTGTGGAACTCCACCGAGTCGACGTGCGCGGCGTCGAGCGCGGAGGGCGCCGGCACGCCCCAGCCGTCCGGGCTGAGAGCGGAGAACATGACCGTGTACTGCGCCCACTCGGTCGTGAGGTCGAGCCCCTCGCCGAAGTGGTCGCCGCAGCCCGAGCCCTCGCACACGCCGCCTTCGCGATCGGTGTTGCGGTCGGGGAAGTTCACGTAAATGTGGGTCGGCGCTGCCGCCTTGGCCCAGAAGGTCAGGCCCGCGTAGGCGGAAGCGTCGTAGCTCGACTTCGCTCCCCCTGGGGTGAGGTTCAGGTCAAATCCCATCCCGGCCCCCCTCGAGACGAAGCCGCTTCCGGCGACGTGGGCGGCGTAGTTGCTCGGGTCGTGCCCGGGCGATACCGGCACGAACGGGCGGCCGGGTAGCGGCGTTTGCGTGCCGCTCCGGGTGCCGTCGTTGTACGTGTACCAGCTGCCGACGCGGCCCTCACACCGGAGGATCGCGCTGTCGCCGTCCTCCAGGTCATCCAGGAGCGCCGTGCAGGGAGGCGGCTCGGCCCCGGCGTCCGATGCGCCGGCGTCCGATGCGCCGGCGGCCCCCGCGGCGCCTCCGGCCCCCCTGGCGCCCCCATCGAGGTCGAACGGATCGGGGTCGTACTCGCCGGATGAGATGCCGAGGACGAGACCGCATCCGGCCGCGACCATCGACGCGCAGAGGCCGACGATGAGCGCCTGGAGACGCATCAGAAGCTGCCTTGCACGAGCGCGCCGCCCACCGTGGGCGTCAGCCCGACCGACGCGCCCTTCGTCGGGCTCTTCGCGGTCGGCCAGAGCACGCCGCCGCCGGCGATGGCCGCGAGGCCGACGCCGAAGACCACCGTCGCGACGTTCGCGCGCGCCACGGCGCTGTCGCGGATGTCCATGCCGCGCCGATCGCAGCGGTCGCCGTTGCAGAACGCGCTCGACTCATCGAACCTCGATTTGGCCGCGAAGCCGAGCGCCGTCGCGACGCCGACGGCCACGATCCCCGCGCCTCGTGCCGAGCGGCGCGATGGTGAGCGCTCCCCCGTCGAGGGGCATGGTCGCCGCGGAGATCGCCGCCCCGGCCGTCGAGGCCGCGAGGGGAGCGCCGCCCGGCGGGGCCGCGACCGGGAGCGCGCCGCGCAGCGCGCCGAAGACGCGCTCGGCGGTCGCTCGCAGGTGAGGCGGGGCGAAGGGCGCAAGCGCGAGCGCGAGGTCCGCGATGGTCTGGAAACGGCGATCGCGATCCCGCGCGATCGCCGCGAGGATCACCCGCTCCAGCGGCTCCGGGACGTCCGGGCGCAGCGCGCGCAGACGCTGCGGCTCACCCTGCGTGACCAGGTAGACGAGCTGCGCGAGCTCCTGCGCGACGAACGCTCGATGGCCAGGGGCACCTGGAGATATCCGCTCTCCGCGAGCACGGCGGCGAGGTCCTTCCCCTCGAGGTGGTCCATCACCATGTACGGCGCGCCGTTCTCCAGCGTGCCGACGTCGGTGACGCGCACGACGTGCGGGCTGCGAATGCGCACGGCGGCGCGCCCTTCTCTCAGAAAGCGCTGGAGGACCTCTGCGTCTTGCACGTACTTCGGCAGGAGCACCTTGATCGCGACGCGATCGTCGAGCGCGAGGTGGCGCGCAGCGACGACGAGCCCCATCGCGCCCCGTCCGAGGACGTTCTCCACGCGGTACTTGCCGAGGAGCACGTCTCCGGGGGCAATCGGGTACTCGTCGGGGGTGAACACGATGAACCGGGCATGGTGGCGAAGGAGCGTCCAATATGCTACGGTCAGAGGTTTTGGTAATTCCACCGCATCGGCTCCCTCCCTGTCTGAATCGCGGTCACGCGGCGCGCGCGCTGGACGAGAGCGAGCGTGAACAGGGGGGCGGACGCGAGGGCCGCCAGCGTCCTCCATCCGTGGTCATGGCTTCTTGCCAGAGGCCTGCTTCACGACCCAGGCGTCGACGGCGGCGAGGATCTCGGCGAGCACGCTGTCCCCCGTCCGGCCCGCAGATTTCAGGAGCTCGAGCGAATGGTCGCCGCCCTCCACCACATGCAGGCTCGCGCGCCTGCCGAGGCGCTTCAGCACCGGCCGGAGGAGATCGAGCTGGCACAGCGGATCGCGGGTGCCCTGGAGGAAGAGCATCGGCGCCTCGATGGTCGAGAGGTGCTCATCGCGGAGCGGGGCGCGCTTGCCCGCGGGGTGCAGCGGGTAGCCGAGGAACACGAGCCCGTCGCAGGGGACGGCCCGCGCCGCGAGGAGCGAGGCGATCCGCCCGCCCATGGATTTGCCGCCGATCACCAGCCGATCCGGCTTCTCCTCCCGTAGCCGCGCGATGGCCGCCTCGTAGGCGCTCTCGAGCTTCTCCGGCCTGTCGGGCGCCTTGCGGCCGAGCTCCTTGTACGGGAAGTTGAAGCGCAGCACGGTGTGCCCGCGGTCGTTGAGCCCCCTGGCGACGTCGACAAGGAGCGGCGCGTGCATGTCGCCGCCGGCCCCGTGGCCCAGCACCACGGCCACGCCGGAGCGCTTCGCGCGCGCAGCGGGCGCGTGGAGCACGCCCGAGACCGCGTTGCCGCCTGCGATGGGGATCGAGAGCGCTCGCTCGGGCATGGAGCCCTCATGCCATGGTGGAGGGGCCCATGTCGAGGCGTCGCTCGCGCGCGGCTCTGCTTGCCGATTCTACATGTCCGCGCTCTCGGGAGATGCGGAGATCGGCGTCTCGTCACGGCGCTATTTCCCCGGCGCGAACGGACCCATCGACGCCCGCCGCATCCAGGTCGCGCGCTCTCTCACCATGCGCCGCACGTGGATCTGATAGCTGACCTCGCCGCCCACGCCGTCGCGCGCGATCTCGAGCTCGTTGTACCCGTTGTGCTCCTGCACCTCGCGGCTCGAGAGCGACGGCGCCGCGGCGATCCGGATCGTCCAGTCCTCGTGCCGCTCCGGCCATTGCTCCTTGCCGAACCAGCCGGTGTGGCTGTGGCCGTGGAGCACCAGGCAGAACTCCCTGTGGGCCGAGGTCATCGTGGAGCAGATCTCCCGCGATGTGTTGGTCTTCTGCGTGGCCCGCGATCGCGCGGCAGAGCCCCCGTTCCTGTGGAACTTGTCGACTGGCCGCCCCACGGCCGCGCTCGACGGCCTGCGTTCAGAGGCGATGGCCGGCTGGCCCGCGGGCGTGTACGAAGGCCCGCGCCTGCTGCTGACCGCCGTCGTCGTGCTCGCCGAACTGCCCCGCGTGCGCTCGACCGTGCTGATCCGGCTGATGGGCGGTGGGCGTGTGCTGCGAGAGGCGATCGACGATTTCAGCCGGTTGCGGAGGATGCGCCGGAGCGGGCTGTCGCGCTCGGTCGTCTGCTACGCTTCCGCGCGGAGGTCGCCAAGCGCGGGCCGGCGACGCCGGAGGAAGCCGGAGGAAGCGGAGTTCGTGATGACCACCCAGGCGCTCGTCGAGCAGTTCATCGAGCAGCGCGCACGCAGGGGATCGCGCAGGGCGCCATCGCGCTGTACGAAGCTCGCTTCGGCCCCATGCCGCCGTTGCTGCGCTCCGCCGTCGAAGCCATGCGCGACCTGCCGACGCTGCGGACAGGGCTCGTCCTTGTCCGCACCGGGACGCGCGAGGAGGCGCACGACGCCATCACCGCCGCTCCCGCCGGGCATTCGTCCTGACCCCCGCGCCGGCGCCTCGCGCGCCGCCACGCTGCGAGGTGACGGCGCGCCCCTGCGCGGCTAAGCTCTCGCCCGTGCCGAGCCTCCGGAAGATGAACCCCCTGCGCCGCCTGCCCGCGCTCGCGCTCGCAGCGCTGGCGGCGATCGCCGGTCCCGCCTGCGTCAGCAAGCCGACGATGCAGCTCGATCACGCCGAGATCACCGGCATCCGCATCGCCTTCCCGCCGAGCCTCGGCGTCCTGATGACCGTGGTCGTCAACGTCCACAACCCGAACTCGTACGACGTCGCCGTGCGCGCGGTCCGCGGTCAGGTCGTGCTCGCCGGCCGCTACACGATGCCGGTCGACTTCCGCGCCAGCGGCGACGGGGTCTGGCTCCCCTCCGACCGCACGACCCAGGTCCGCGTCCCCGTCAACCTCCCCGTCGATCTCGGCTTCCAGCTGGTCCGCGAGTCGTTCTCCTCGCCCGTCATCCCGTACCGCTTCAGCGGCCGCGCGGACGTCACGGCCACGCGCACCTTCCGGCTCGAGGCAGACGATTACTCGGTCGACGACCACGGCGTCGTCTCCCGCCAGCAGATCGAGGCCGCCCTCGGCATCCTGCGATAGGCTCCGCGGCGCGCCGGGCGACGAGACCCGCACGACACGCTCTCCTGCCCGCAAGACACGCTCTCCTGGAGGACGTCAGTCCACTTCGCCGCTGTCCGGCGGCGGCGGCGCGCCTCGCGAAGAACGCCCGCGGCGCGCCTCGCACGGGCTGCTGGGGCCGCCGGGGGCGACCCGACAGCAGGGGTTGACGTCGGATCGAACAGCGCCGCAGTGGCGCCGTGGGCCCCGCAAGGGGACAAGAAGCACGCCCCTTCGTCGTGACGAGGAGCGTTGGTGCGCTGGGCGATGCGGTGCTAACGCGTGCCGGCGCCCAGGTTGGCGACCATGGCGAGGCGCTGAGGACCGTCGCCGAACCGCGCCTGTAGCCGGGCGAGGATCGCCTCGCCGAGCTCGTCCCAGCGCGCCGCGCCGAGCTTGTCCCGCAGGAGCACGAGCGGCGCGTTGCTCCGGCGCATCGAGCGCCAGAGCTCCTCGGTCGAGGTCGCTTCCAGCGCGTGCTCGACCTCGCGCACCGAGACGTCGCGAAACCCCGCGGCCTCCATCTCGGCGCGGAACTCGCCCAGGTCTCCGAGCGGCGCCTTGCCGTCGCCGAAGGGCAGCCCGGGCAGCTCGGCGCGGAGCGCCGCGAAGAGCTCCTCCAGGATCGGCGTCCTGTCCATCAGCGCCCAGCTCCCGACGACGGCCCGGCCGCCGGGGCAGAGCACCCGGAAGAGCTCGCGGAAGCCGCGGTCGCGTTCCGGGAAGAACATCAGCCCGAACATCGAGAAGGCGGCGTCGAAGGAGCCGTCCTCGAACGGCAGCGCCATGCCGTCACCGACGCGGGCGTCCACCGCGAGCCCCGCGCGCGCGGCGCGCTCGCGCAGCCGCTCGACCATCGCCGGGGAGAAGTCGATGGCGGTCACGCGCGCCTCCCCGGCGGCGAGGAGGGACAGGGTACCTGGCCCGGCCGCCACGTCGAGCACGCGGGCGCCCGGCCCGATGCCGGCCAGACGGAGGGCGTCGGCGGCGTACTTCTCGAAATGCGGGACGAGATCGACCGCATAGTCCTCGGCGACCATGTCCCAGGCGACGGGGATGGCGAGGGGGCTCGTGGGCTGGGTCATGGGCCACGTGCTACCACGTGCGCGCCGAGCAGATCCAGCCGGCACCGCCCGGCGACAGTCGCAGGATATCGAGAAGGAAGAGGAGAAGAGACCTACGGCAGAGATGCTGTATGGAACAGGGCGCTCACCGACATCGTGACGCTCCCTGGAACGCCCGCGACCGCGCGGGTGTCACCGCGCGGGCGCGCTCTCGCGCCGCTTCGCCACACGCGCCTGCGCCAGCGCCTTCGACCCGCCCCTCGCGCCGGCGGTGCCCGCGGCCGCCTCCGGCGAGCTCGGAGCAGCAACCGAGTCCGCGTCCTGCGCCTCATCCGTCTTGTCCTCCGTCTTGTCGGCGCCGGCCTCGGTCGCGTCGTGCGGCGGCAGCACGGCCTTCGCGGTCGACACGAGCAGCACGCTGGTCAGCCCGACGACGCTCGCCGATCCGGCGACGAACACCGCGATATGCATCATGGTGCGCTGGAGGAGGCTGCCTTCATTCAACTTCCGGAGGATCTTCAACATCGTGCTACCTGCCTCGTTCGCGAGCGTCCGCTCGCCGCCAGCGTCTCTGCGACATCTCCTGTGAATGCGAGCGTCGTGCCAGCAGCCATCTGCTGGATCCACCGCATGGGTCGCGGGGGTTTTGGCGCCGTTCTGCCAAAGTGGACACGTCGGCCGCATGTACAATGGCGCATCCTGCCAAAATGACAATCCGTTCTGCGGGAGCGTCGCCACCGCGGCGTGTCGAGCGTGGCGCACGGAACACGGCGTACCCCCGAGGGAGCTGCCAGGCCTTCCGTGCGCTCGGCGCGCCTCCTGTCCCGTCGACCTGACCCCCATCGACGAGGTGTCCGCCGGCTTCGTCGGGAGGTGCCTCTCAGCGCGAATTCGGGGGCTCGTCAGCCGCCGCGGGAGCGGCGGGTGAGGCGCCGGCGAACGCGCGCACGGCCTCCGGGTGCTCCGCGATGAGGCGGAGCGCGCGGCCGAGGAGCGAGATCCCCGGCTCGGTCTTGTGCCAGGTCGACGCGCCGCTCGGGTGCGGCAGGCAGATGACGTCGGCCTCGACGCCGTGAAAGCGAGCCCGGCGCGCCTCGCCGATCACGCCCGCGAGCGGCCCTCGGTGGCCGAGCACCTGCTCCACCGCCAGGCCGCCCACCGGCAGGATCAGCCTCGGCTCCAGGATCCCCACCTCCCGCTCGAGGTGCGTCCGGCAGCGCAGGATCTCCTCGGGATCGGGCTTCCGGTCGCCGCCGCCCTTCGCCTTGCCGGGGAAGCAGCGAGCGACGGCCGACATGTAGACGCGCCGCCGGAGCTCGTCCTCGCGCACGCCGAGCGCCGCCTCGAACCAGCGGAACAGGGTGCGGCCCGCGGTCCACGCGAACGGGCGGCCGAAGCTGCCCTCGCGCGGGCCGGGCGCCTGGCCGATGAGCAGGATCCGGCTCGGGACGGCCGGACCATGGACGACCGGGCCGATCATCTTCGGGCAGGCACGGCACGCCTCGAGCTCGCGATGCAGCGCCGCAAGCCTCTCCTCCGAGCTCAGGACGGGAAGACGGATCGCGGGGCCCCTCATCGCGCCGACATCAAGCGCCCTCCGGCGCCGGGGGCCTGCGCGGCCTGCGCGCGCAGGCGCCCCCCGAGGAGGCGCGCCGCGAGCACGCCGCCGAGGAAGCCGAAGAGATGGCCCTCCCAGGAGATGCCGACCTGCGTCGGGAGCACGCCCCAGAGCATCCCGCCGTAGACGAAGCCGACCACCAGCGAAAGCGCGATCGAGAGGACGCTCCGCTCGAACCAGCCGCGGAGGAGCAGGAAGCCGAAATAGCCGAAGATGACGCCGCTCGCGCCGATATGCACCGAGCTGCTCGACCCGATGAGCCAGACGCCGAGGCCGCCCACGAGCGCCGAGAGGAGCGTCACGAGGACGAGGTCGCTCGTCCTGCGGAGCAGGATGAGCCAGCCGAGCGCGACGAACGGGACCGTGTTCGCCGCGAGGTGGGCGAAGCCGCCGTGCAGCCATGGCGCGAGCGCAATCCCGAGGAGGCCCTGGATCGTGCGAGGGCGGATCCCCAGGGCATCGAGCGATCCGCGGAACATCAGAAAGTCGAGGATCTCGATGGCCCAGAGGAGCGCGACGAGGCCTCCGAGCAGCGCCGCATGCTGCTTGAGCTCACGGGTGATCGTCTTGGTTTCGCTTGTGCTCATGCTTGTCCTCGCCGGGCCGCTGGAGAGGGGCCCACCCCTCGAGCGTAGCTCCTGAAACCGTCACGCGCGCGTGGTCTTCCCGCGAGGCGCGTCCTCGGCGCCGATAGCTGCCCCGTCCGGCGAACGGCGGGGTAGAGATCGGGCGTCATGCTGCTCACCCGCGCCGAAGCCACCGGATTCCGCGAGACCTCCCTGCACGCCGACGTGATGCGGTTCGTCCGCTCGCTGGAAGCCCGCAACGACCCGCGCCTCTCCGTGACGACCTTCGGGACCAGCCCGGGCGGACGGGAGCTGCCGCTGCTCGTGCTGTCGAAGGACGGCGTGCGTTCCCCGGCCGAGGCCCGCCGCGCCGGACGCCCCGTGGTGCTGATGCTCGACGGGATCCATCCCGGCGAGGTGGAGGGCAAGGAGGCCAGCCTCGCGCTCGTCCGCGACCTGCTCGACGGCCGGCACCCCGACTGGCTCGACACGCTCGTGCTCCTCGTCGCGCCGCTGTTCAACCCGGACGGCAACGACGCGCTGGACCCGCGGAACCGCCGCCTCGACCTGAAGAAGCTCGCCGGCCAGCCCGGCCCCGTCGTGGGCACCCGCACGCAGAGCCAGGGCATCAACCTGAACCGCGACTACCTCCGCCAGGCCGCGCCCGAGATGCGCCTGCTCCAGGAGCGCGTGTGCATCCCGTGGGCGCCCGATCTCACGATCGACAACCACGCGACAAACGGCTCGGTGCACCGGTTCCACATGACGGTCGACGTGCCCCACACCCACGAGTCCGGCCGCGCCGAGCCGATCGCGATGATGCGCGATCGCCTGGTCCCCGACGTGATGGCGGCGGTCCGGAAGCGCGGCTTCGAGAGCGGCTGGTACGGCAACTTCGTCGAGGACGAGCGCGTGATCGACGCGGGCGGCGACGTCGATCCGACGGCGCCCGTCGGCCTCGGCTGGATGACGTACCCGCACCATCCGCGGTTCGGCTCCAACTACCGCGGGCTCACGGGTCGGCTCGACCTGCTGCTCGAGTGTTATAGCTACCTCCCGTTCGAGGAGCGCGTCCAGACCGCCTCGGCGTGGCAGATCGAGGCCCTCTCCTGGGTCGCCGCGCACGACGGCGCCATCCGCGAGGTCGTGGCCGCGAGCGCGCGGCCGCCGGAGCGCGTCGCGGTCCGGTACCGCCTCGAGCCGACAGGGACCCCGATCGACATCCTCACGCGCAGCCCGCGGGCGTTCGACGGCGAGCCCGTCACCGTGCGGATCCCGCACCACGCGCGCTTCGTCGGGACCACCGTGGTGGACCGGCCGCGGGCCTACCTCGTGCCGCCGGCGCTCGCCGAGGCCCTGCGCCGGCACGGCCTCCGCGTCGAGCTGGCCGAGGGCGTCCACGACGTCGAGGTGGCGCGGGTGGCGTCGCTCGGCGCCGAGGGCGGCCGCGCGATCCTGGAGGCGGCCCGGGTCGGCGAGGTGGCCGTGCAGTGGCGCGAGGAGGCCCGGCGGGCCCCCGAGGGCTGGTCCCGGGTCGACACCGAGCAGCCGCTCGGCGCGATCGCCGTGTACCTGTGCGAGCCCGAGAGCGACGACGGGGCGGTCGAGAACGGCCTCGTCGAGGCGCCCGCCGTCGGGGACGAGCACCCGGCCTGGCGGGTCCGATGAGCCCGGAGGCTTGGCATTTCTCCGGCGTTCTGCTTTTTCACGAGGCGGCGATCCGCTCCACGCCTCGCTGCTCGATGCTGCTCGCTGACCTGAAGCTGACCTGAAGGAGAGCGATGAAGGACCAGATTCCCGGCTTTCTGTTCATCGACCACATCGCCATGGCGGTGCCCGCCGGGCAGCTCGACGCGCAGGTGACGGCCTACGAGCTGCTCGGCTTTCGCGAGGTGCACCGGGAGGAGGTCCGGGGCACGGATCAGGTCCGCGAGGTGATGCTGCGCGTCGGCGACAGCGACAACCACATCCAGCTCCTCGAGCCCCTCTCTCCCGAGTCTCCCGTCCAGAAGCTCATCGACAAGAACGGTGGACGCGGGGGCTTCGCCCACGTCGCCTACCGGGTCGGCGACGTTCAGGCCGCCTTCGACGAGCTCAAGGCGCGGGGCTTCCGCATCATCGACGCGGCGCCCCGGCCCGGCTCCCGGGGCACAACGATCTTCTTCATGCACCCGAAGTCGCGCGAAGACGCGCCGTTCGGTCACCTCATCGAGGTCGTGCAGGCTCATGGATGACAGGCTCTTCGCCGAGTTCGCGCCGGTCGCGCTGGAGACCTGGAAGCAGGCGCTCCAGCGGGATCTCAAGGGCAAGACCGCGGACGATCTCTCCTGGGCGAGCGCCGAGGGGCTCCTCGTGCCGCCGATCTTCGGGCCGGACAGCCCCCCGCTCCCCGCGGCCGAGGGCGGACCGCTCGTTGCGTCGCTCGTCGCCGAGCTCCGGAGCGGCGCGCCGGAGCTGCGCTTCACGCTCGGCTGCAGCTACTTCTTCGAGATCGCCCGCCTCCGCGCCGCGCGCCTCCTCGCCGCGCGCCTGCGGCCGGGCGCCACCCTCACCGCCGTCATCCCGTCGGCCGCCGTGCCCGGCGACGAGCAGCACAAGAACCTCCTCCGCGGCATCGTGGCGATGATGGCGGCCGTCGCCGGCGGCGCGGACGACGTCGTGATCACCCCGCCCGAGCGCCTGCTCGGCAACGCCCGGGTCATCCTCCGCGAGGAGGCCCGCTTCGAGGCCGAGGGCAGCCCCGCCGCGGGCTGCTGGTACATCGAGCAGCTCTCGCAGAGCTTCGCCCGGGCGGCGATGCGGCAGCTCGATGACACCGTGGATCTCCCCGCGCCGGCCGCGGCCCCGCAGGACACCGCGCCTCCCGAGCACCTCGGCTTCTCCTCCGGCATTCCGCCGTTCCTGCGCGGGCCGTATACCAGCATGTACGTGGTCCGCCCGTGGACCCTCCGCCAGTACGCCGGGTACTCCACGGCCGAGGAGTCGAACGCGTTCTACCGGCGCAACCTGGCCGCCGGGCAGACGGGGCTCTCGGTCGCCTTCGACCTCGCGACCCACCGCGGCTACGACTCGGACCACCCGCGCGTGGTCGGCGACGTGGGGAAGGCCGGCGTGGCCATCGACACCGTGGAGGACATGAAGATCCTCTTCGACCAGATACCGCTCGACAGGATGAGCGTGTCGATGACCATGAACGGCGCCGTGCTCCCCGTCATGGCGTTCTACATCGTCGCCGCCGAGGAGCAGGGCGCGCGGCCCGAGCTCCTCTCCGGAACCATCCAGAACGACATCCTCAAGGAGTTCATGGTCCGGAACACGTATATCTACCCGCCGGCGCCGTCGATGCGGATCGTCGCCGACATCTTCCGCTATACGGCCGAGAAGACGCCGAGGTTCAACTCGATCAGCATCAGCGGCTATCACATGCAGGAGGCGGGCGCGACCGCCGAGCTGGAGCTCGCCTACACGCTCGCCGACGGCCTCGAGTACCTGCGCACCGGCATCGCGTCGGGCATGGATATCGATGATTTTGCCGGTCGATTCTCGTTCTTCTTCGGGATCGGCATGGACCATTTCACCGAGATCGCCAAGCTGCGGGCGGCGCGGCTGCTGTGGGCGAAGATCGTGAAGGGGTTCCACCCGAAGAACCCGAGATCGATGGCGCTGCGGACTCACTGCCAGACGTCGGGCTGGAGCCTCACCGAGCAGGACCCGTTCAACAACATCACCCGCACGGCCATCGAGGCGCTCGCGGCCGTGCTCGGCGGCACCCAGTCGCTCCACACGAACGCCCTGGACGAGGCGCTGGCGCTCCCCTCGGACTTCTCGGCCAAGGTCGCGCGCGACACGCAGCTCTTCTTGCAGAGGGAGACCGATGTCTGCCGCGTCATCGACCCGTGGGGCGGCTCTCACCACGTCGAGCGCCTCACGGAGCGGCTTTCGCGGAGCGCGTGGCGGTTCATCCAGGAGGTGGAGTCGCTGGGCGGCATGGTCAAGGCCATCGAGAACGGCCTGCCCAAGCTGCGCATCGAGGAGGCGGCGGCCCGCAAGCAGGCCCGCATCGACGCGGGCCGCGACATCATCGTCGGCGTCAACGCGTACAGGCTGGAGAGGGAGGCGCCGCTCGAGCTCCGCGAGGTGGACAACACCGCGGTGCGCGAGACGCAGGTCGCGCGGCTGGTCGCGGTGAAGGCCGCCCGCGCGGAGGCCGCGGTGGGCGAGTCGCTCGCCGCGCTCACCCGCTGCGCCGCGACGGGCGAGGGGAACCTGCTCGCGCTCGCCGCCTCTGCCGCGCGCCGCCGCGCGACGCTCGGCGAGATCTCGGGCGCGCTGGAGCGCGTCTTCGGCCGCTACGAGGCGCCTGTCCGCACCGTCAGCGGCGTTTACGGCGCCGAGATCCGTGAGGCGGGCGCGGGTCGCGAGGTGGAGGCGCTCGTCCGCGAGTTCGCCGCCCTCGAGGGCCGCCGCCCGCGCATCCTCGTCGCCAAGATGGGTCAGGACGGGCACGACCGGGGCATGAAGGTGATCGCCACCGCCTTCGCGGATCTCGGGTTCGACGTCGATATCGGCCCCCTCTTCCAGACGCCGGAGGAGGTGGCCCGGCACGCCGTCGAGAACGACGTCCACGTGGTCGGCATCTCCTCCCTCGCGGGCGGCCACAAGACCCTGGTGCCCCAGCTGATCGACGCGCTCGGGGCGGCCGGCCGCGGGGACATCCTTGTCGTGGCGGGCGGGGTGATCCCGCCGCAGGATTACCGTTATCTCGAGGAGCGCGGCGTCGCCGGCGTCTTCGGGCCAGGGACGGTCATCCCCGACGCCGCGGCGCGGATCGTCCGTACGCTCATGGACAGGCTCTCCTCGCAGGAGGCTCGCTAGGTTGAAGCCGGGTCCGAGACAGCTCGTCGACGGCCTCCTCGCGGGCGACCGCGCGGCGCTCGCGCGCGCCATCACGCTGGCCGAGAGCGCGCTCCCCCGCCATCAGGAGCTCGCCGAGGAGGTCCTGGAGCTCTGCTTGCCTCACGGCGGCGGCGCCGCGCGACTCGGCATCACCGGCGTGCCCGGCGCCGGCAAGAGCACGTTCGTCGACGCCCTCGGCGTGCACCTCGTGCGCGAGCGGCAGGAGACGGTCGCGGTGCTCGCGGTCGACCCCACGAGCCCTGTCCACGGCGGGAGCATCCTCGGCGACAAGACCCGGATGCCGCGCCTGGCCAGCGATCCGCGGGCCTTCATCCGCCCGTCGCCGTCGGGCGGCTCGCTCGGCGGCGTGGCGCGGGCCACGCGCCAGGCCATCGTTCTCTGCGAGGCGGCCGGCTACCGCAACATCCTGGTCGAGACGGTCGGTGTCGGGCAATCCGAGGTCGCGGTCGCCGACATGACGGATTGCTTTCTGCTCCTCCTGCTCCCCGGGGCCGGCGACGAGCTGCAAGGCATGAAGCGGGGCATCATGGAGCTCGTCGATCTCGTGATCATCAACAAGGCCGACGGCGGGAACGAAGGCCGGGCCGCGCGATCGCGCCGCGATTATGAGAGCGCCTTGCACCTGTTCCCGCCGGCGCCTCACGGCTTTCCGCCCGTGGTCTCCGTCTGCTCGGCCCAGGAGAACCGCGGCGTCCGCGAGGCGTGGGAGCTCGTGCTGCGCCACCGCGCGCACATGCAGGCGAGCGGCTGGCTCTCGCGCCGCCGGGCCGCGCAGGCGCGCCGCTGGCTCGTCGAGCTCATCGAGGGGCACCTGCGCGAGACGTTCCTGCGCAGCGCCGCCGTGCGCGAGCGGATGCCCGGGCTGGAGGGCCTCGTCGAGGCCGGCGCGCTCAGCCCGCTGCGGGCCGCGCGGCAGCTGCTGGCGGCCTGGGATCCGGCCGGAGAGGGCTGACGATGCGCGACGTCTGCTGGCGCTGCCGGCGCCCCGGTTCCGTCTGTTACTGCGCGCTCCTGCCCTCCTTGCCGACGAGGACGCGGGTCGTGCTCCTCCAGCACCCGCGCGAGCGGCGGGTGGGCATCGGCACGGCGCGCATGACCCACCTGTCGCTGCCCAACTCCGAGCTGCACGAGGGGGTGGTCTTCGAGGAGGACCCCCGGATCGCCGCCCTCGCCGCCGATCCGACGACGGCCGTGCTCTATCCCGGGGGCGACGCGCACCCGGCGGACGGGGCGCCGGTGCGCTCGCTCATCGTGGTCGACGGCACGTGGTGGCAGGCGAGGAAGATGCTCGCGCTGAACCCCCGCCTGGCCGCGGTGCGCCGCATCGGCGTGACGCCCCGGGCCCCGGGCAACTACCGCATTCGCAAGGAGCCGCGCCCCGAGTGCCTCGCCACGGTCGAGGCGGTGGCCAGCGCGCTCGGCGCGCTCGAGGGCGAGCCCGCGCGCTTCGACGCGATGCTGCGGGCCTTCGAGTTCATGGTCGACCGGCAGATCGAGCACCAGGCGAAGAGCGACGCCCCGCGGCGGCGGCGCGCGCAGGCCGCCCCGCCGCTCTCGCCGCTGCGCCCCTACCTCGCCGATCCGGCGAGGGTCGTGCTCGTCGATGGCGGCGCCAACGCCGGGTGGCCGGCAGCCGCCGGCGCGGCCGAGCCCAGGACCGAGCTCGTGCACCTCGTGGCCTGCCGCGCGTCGGGCGAGCGCTTCGAGGCGTTCCTCCGCCCGCGTCGCCCGCTGGGCGAGAGCGTCGCGCACCAGCTCGAGGTGCCCGAGGCCCGCCTGCGCGACGGCGAGGACGCGGGCGCGGCCGTGGCGCGGCTCCGCGCCTTCGTCGGCCACGGCGGCGTGCTGGCCACCTGGGGCGCCTTCACGGTGGACCTGCTCGCGCAGGAGGGCCTCGGGCGCGCGCCGTTCCTCGACCTGCGCGACCTCTGCGCGCGGCACCTGCGACGGCGGCCCGGCGGCATCGCCAACGGGGCGCGGGCGCTCCAGGCCGGGGAGCCGGCGGCGCGGGGCAGCGGGCGGTGCGGGCGCACGGTGGGGTGGCTCGAGGTCGTCCTCGCGCGGCTCTTCGACCTCGCGCGGGACGAGGGCGTTGCGGCGCCACGCCCTGCATGAGATGCTCCGGCCGTGGCATTCTCCCGGCTGCGCTGAGCTCGGCATCCTCGTCCTCCCTCTAGCCCCGGCGCGGCCGGAGCGACGTGGCGAGCGCGCGGGTGCCTGTCCGTGCCCTGTCTTCCTGGGATCCCCCCGCAACATGGAAGACCGGGGCGCGGAGCCTCACGCCCGGCAGCCTGGAAGGAACACGCCACGCACGCCTGAACGGTCGTGAGCTCGCGCCGCGAGTCTTCCCCATGCACGCGCGCCGTCGCCTGGCTCGACGGCGCGCGAAGAGGCTCGCGATCATGACCGAACGTACAAGCACCCCGTCTCCGGCTCCTTCCTCCTTCGCGCCGATCGACTCCGTCGGCGCGCTCCTCGATGCGGCGCGCCGCGAGGGGCTCCGGCTCGTCACGTCGCACGCCGACCTCGACCAGACCGGGCTCGACTTCCTCGTCGTGCACGCCCACGACGAGGAGGGCGTGCCGTGGGTCGTGCGCACGCCGCGCCGGCGCGCGGTCGTCGAGTCGGCCCGCGTCGAGGCGCGCGTGCTGGCCCTCGTGCGCAAGCACCTGCCGGTCGCCGTGCCCGACTGGCGCGTGCACACCGACCAGGTGATCGCCTATCCACGGCTCGGCGACGTCCCCGCGGTCTCGGTGGATCCCGAGGCGGGTGTGCGCTGGACCCGCGTCGATCCGGCGGCGCCCTCGGCGGCGTTCATCGCGTCGATGGCAGAGGCCCTGGCGGCGCTGCAGCGCGTGAGCGCGGCGGCGATCGAGGCGGCGGGCGTCCCCGCGAAGTCCATCGATGACGTGCGCCAGCTCCACGCCCGGGCCATGGACGAGACGCGCGCCGCGCTGGCGCCGCCGGACGTCCTGTGGGCGCGGTGGCAGCGCTGGCTCGCGAACGACGCGGTGTGGCCGCGCCACCTCGCCCTCGTGCACGGCGACCTCCACCCCGGGCACATGCTCCTCGACGAGGGCGGCCGGCTCACCGGGATCCTCGACTGGACCGAGGCCCACCTCGGCGATCCCTCGGTCGACTTCGCGCTCTTCGCCGGCGCCTTCAGCAAGGCCGCGCTGGACGCGTGCATCGCGCGCTTCGAGGAGGCCGGCGGCACGACATGGCCCGGCTTCGCGGCCCACGCCGCCGAGCGCTGGGCGGCGTGGCCCGCGCTCGCGGCGAAATGGGGGATCGAGTCGGGCAACGAGGGCGTGATCGCGTACGCGCGCTCGATGCTCGACCAGCTCGCGTCCGAGAGCGGGTGAGCGGCCCATGTTAGCTGGAACCAACGAAAATCATTGAGATTTTCCACCTATTTCGCCGCCTCCGAGTTCGCATGACAGCGCGACCCGGCCCTGGGTAGCCTCTTGCCCATGCGCGGAGGACACGACGCGGAGGCCGGGGCGGCGGATCGCGCGCTCGTGCTCGTGCTGCTGGGCGCGTTCCTCCTCGTGTCGCCGGCGCGCCTGCTCTGGGCGCGCGGCCCGCTCGCGGTGGCGGCCGTCTTCGCGGTGTGGATCGCGCTGATCGCGCTCGCCTGGCTCGCGACGCGCGCCGACCGCGGCGACGCCGGCCGCGGCGACGGCGCCCGCGGCGACGCCGGCCGCGGCGACGGCGCCCGCGGCGAGCGGGAGCCGCCGCCGTGATCGACATCGGCGTCCTCCTGTTCGCCACGGTGGCCTGGCTGGCCGTGCTCGCCGCCATCGCGCTCGCCGCGCAGCGCGAGCGCATCCCCCGCGCGCTCGCGCGGCACCCGCTCGTCCTCGCCCTCTCGCTCGGCGTCTACGCCTCGTCGTGGACCTACTACGGCGGCGTCGGCTTCGCGCAGCGCCACGGGCTCGTCTTCCTCGCCGTCTACCTGGGCCCGACGCTCGCGTGCGTGGCCACGCCGCTCCTCTGGTCGCGCGTCCTCCACATCACGCGCGAGCAGCGCCTCTCCTCGCTCGCCGACCTGCTCGCGTTCCGCTTCCAGAGCCCCGCCGCCGGGGCGCTCGTCGCCGCGTTCTCCCTCGTCGCCAGCGTCCCCTACGTCGCGCAGCAGTTCCGCGCGACCGAGCAGTCGGTCCGCGTCTTGTCCGGGCCGGGGCACGAGGAGGCCGTGGGCGCCGTCTTCTGCGTGCTGCTCGCCCTCTTCACGGCGTTCTTCGGCGCCCGCCCGTCCGCCGAGCAGGGGCGCGAGGACGGCCTCGCGGCGGCGGTCGCCTTCGAGTCGGCGGCGAAGCTCGCCGTGCTCGCGGCCGTGGGCCTCATCGCCGTGCTCGGGGCGTTCGGCGGGCTGAGCGGCCTCGCGGGCTGGCTCGGCGATCACGCCACCGAGGTCGAGGCGCTCGCCCGCCCCGTGCGCGAGGACAGCGGCTGGACCTCGATGCTCGTCATCAGCTTCGCCGCGGCCTTCCTCCTGCCGCGGCAATGGCACCTGGCCTTCGCCAGCGTCGCCGGGGACCGGGCGCTCGCGAAGGCGGCCTGGGCCTTCCCGCTGTTCCTGCTCGCGCTCAACCTGCCCGTGCTGCCCATCCTCTGGGCGGGGACCCGCATCGCCCCGACCGAGCCCGCCGACAGCTACGTGCTGCTCGTGCCCCAGCTGCTCGACCTGCCCTGGCTCGCGCTCGCCGCCTTCATCGGCGGCATCTCCGCGGCGAGCGCCATGGTCATGGTCACCGCCGTCGCCCTCGCGAACGACAGCGCGACGCACCTGCTCCTGCCGCTCGCCCGCAGGACGCTGCGCCGCAACGTCTACGCGCGCGTCCTGTGGATGCGGCGCGGGCTCCTGACCGCCATCCTCGTCGGCGGGTGGCTCTTCCACCGCGCGCAACCGCACCGCGGGCTGCTCGTCGAGAGCGGCATCGTGTCGTTCATCGCCTTCGCGCAGCTCCTGCCAGGGCTCTTCGCCGTGCTCTTCTGGGAGCGCGCGACGCGCGCGGGGTTCATCGCCGGGCTCCTCGCCGGCATCGGGATCTGGACGGCCATGTGCCTCGCGCCGCTCCTGCCCGGCATGCCAGGGCTCGATCCGGCGTGGGTCGATCTCCTGCGCGAGGGCGCGGACCACGGAGGCCGCGCCGCGCGCGCGGCGTCCCCGGACACCTGGTCGCTGCCGACGTTCGTGTCGCTCGCCGTCAACGGCGCGACGCTCGGGCTCGTCTCGCTCCTGCGCCCGCCGGCCAAGGCGGAGCGCGAGGCGGCGCGCCTGTGCAGGCGGCGCGAGATCGGCCCGTCGGTGGAGCGCGCGACCGTGGCCACGAGCGTCGGCGCGCTGGAGGAGCGGCTCGCCCGGCTGCTCGGCCGCGAGGCGGCGGGCATCGAGGTCACGCGCGCCCGGATCGAGCTCGACATCCCGCGCGACGAGACGCGCCCCACCGAGCTCCACGCGCTGCAGGAGCGCCTGCACCGCAACCTGTCCCCGCTGGTCGGCCCGGTGCTCGCGAGGACGGCCGCGGAGGAGGAGGAGGCGCACGCCCCCGCGGCGGCGCCGCGTGGGACCGTGAGCGGCGCGCTCACCGAGGAGCTCCGGTGGCTCGAGCGCCGGCTCGCGCGCGGGGAGACGCGGCTCGTCGGCGCGGCGCGGGAGCTCGACCTCCTGCGGCGGTGGCTCCGCTCGGTCCTCGCGCAGCTGCCGCTCGGGGTCTGCGCCGTGGGCTCCGACGGCGCGATCAGCCTCGTCAACCGGCGCCTCGAGGCGCTCGTCGGCGTCGAGGAGCGCGACCTCGTCGGGGCGCCGCTCGACCGGCTGCCGGCCCCGTTCGCGGAGCTGTTCGCCCGCGCCGCGCGCGCGGCGTCCGCCGGCGAGGCCGGCGCGGGCGCCGAGGAGATCGAGGCGCACGTGGCCGGGCGCGCGCGCTCGCTGCGCGTGCACCGCGCCGCGCTCGACCCGCTCGACGCGCGCGCCGCCTCCGGGGGCGTGGTCTTCCTCGTCGAAGATCGCACCGAGCGGCGCGCGCTCGAGGCGCAGCTCGCCCACCGGGATCGCCTCGCCCAGATCGGCCGCCTCGCCGCGGGCGTGGCCCACGAGGTCGGCAACCCGCTCACGGGCATCGCCTGCCTCGCGCAGAACCTCCGGGCCGAGGCCGACAGCGACGAGATCCGCGCGCGGGCGGGCCTCATCCTCGGCGAGGCGGCGCGCATCGAGGCCATCCTGCGAACGCTGCTCGAGCACAGCCGCACCGGCGCCGTGCCGTCGCCCGGCGAGAGCCCGCGCGCGCGGGTCGGGCGCGTGTCGCTCGCCCAGGTGGTCGCCGAGGCCGAGCGGCTGCTCCGGCTCGACCGCGCGGCGCCGCACGTCCTCGTGGAGCAGGCCTGCCCGGAGTCGCTCGTCGTCATCGGGGATCGGCGCGAGCTCGTGCAGGTCTTCGTCAACCTGCTCGCGAACGCCCGCGACGCCTCCGGGGCCGGCGCGACCATCGCCGTCCGGGGGCGGCTCGAGGCCGGCGAGATCGTCGTCGAGGTCGAGGACCACGGCAGCGGCATCCCCGAGGAGCTCCTCGCCGCGGTGCTCGAGCCGTTCGTTACGACGAAGCGCGATCCGAGCGGCACGGGCCTCGGCCTGCCGCTCTCGCGCTCGATCGTCCAGGATCACGGCGGCACCCTCACGCTGCGGAGCGCGGTGGGGCAGGGGACGACGGTCGTCGTGCGGCTCCCGCTCGCGGGCGCGACCGGGGCGCGGCGCGGGCCCGAGGCGGCGCCATGAGCCCGTGCCTGCGCGCCGACGACGAGAGGGGCACCTGGAGCGCTGCTGGGTGTTACCGATCGTAACGGAGCGTCATCGCACGAACCGGCCTACGTGATTGGCCGGTGACGGAACGGGTATTCTCTCGGCTCTTTGCGTGATATTCGGATCCTGGAGAGCTGGAGACGGAAAAGCGGGGTGACATGGCATCGCACCACGCGTTGCCGTGCGCTGCCCGGCCTCTCGTCCTCCGCGCGCGACGGGCACGCCGTCAACGCCGTCGCGCGCGGGGGACGAGAGGCCATGAACGACACCGTGGCTCTCTCTCCACGGCTCGACGCCGGCTCTAGGCCCGACTTCAGCCCTCCCGACAAGCGCTGGAACTCCTTCGAGGAACCGCTCCCATGGCACAGACGTCTCCCGAAATCCTCGCCGTGAACCCCACGAGCAGCGCCAGCAAGGGCGCGCGTGAGGTCGTCGACAGCCGCACGCTCTGGAAGGTCATCTTCGCGTCCGCCGGCGGCACAATGATCGAGTGGTACGACTTCTACATCTTCGGGAGCCTCGCCGCGATCATCTCCACCCACTTTTTCCCGAAGGACAACCCGACAGCGGGCTTCCTGCTGACGCTGGGCACGTTCGCCACAGGCTTCGTGGTCCGTCCCTTCGGCGCGCTCGTGTTCGGGCGCATCGGCGATATCGTCGGTCGGAAGTATGCGTTCCTCGTGACCTTGCTGCTCATGGGCGGCGCGACGTCGCTCATCGGCTTCTTGCCGACGTACGACAGCATCGGGATGCTCGCTCCGATCGCGCTCGTCCTGATCCGGCTCGTGCAGGGGCTCGCGCTCGGCGGCGAGTACGGCGGCGCGGCGGTGTACGTCGCCGAGCACGCGCCCGACGAGAAGCGCGGCTTCTACACCTCGTTCATCCAGATCACGGCGACCCTCGGCCTGTTCGTCTCGCTGGCGGTGATCCTCGGGACCCGCCTGCTCCTCGGCGAGGAGGCCTTCAAGGAATGGGGCTGGCGCGTCCCGTTCCTCCTGTCGGTCCTCCTCGTCGGCGTGTCCTTCTACGTGCGTGTCCGTCTCAAGGAGTCGCCGATCTTCGCCAAGCTCAAGGCGGAGGGGAAGACGTCGTCCGCCCCCATCAAGGACAGCCTCGGCAACAAGCGCAACTGGAAGGTCATCCTGATTGCCCTCTTCGGCGCCACGGCCGGCCAGGGCGTGGTCTGGTACACGGGGCAGTTCTACGCGCTCTACTTCCTGCAGAACACGCTGAAGGTCCCGTTCATCACGGCCACGGTCGTGATCGCCGCCGCGCTCGCCCTCGGCATGCCGTTCTTCGTGTTCTTCGGCGCGCTCTCGGACCGCATCGGCCGGAAGAAGATCATGCTCGCGGGCAACCTGTTCGGCGCGATCGGGTTCTTCCCGGTGTTCTGGTTGATGAAGCAGAACGCCGACAGCCCGGTCATCCTCACCGCGCTCGTGTTCGTGCTCGTGATCTTCGTCACGATGGTCTACGGCCCGATCGCGGCCTACCTCGTCGAGGCCTTCCCCGCGAAGGTACGCTACACGTCGCTCTCGATCCCGTACCACATCGGCAACGGCGTGTTCGGCGGGATGCTGCCGCTCATCGCCTCCTCGGTGACGGTCGCGACCGGCAACATCTACGCGGGCCTCCTCTACCCGATCACGGTGGCGCTCATCACGGTGGTCGTCGGTGGGATCTACCTGAAGGAGCGGAGCGACGTCCGCATCTGGGACGAGCTCGATCAGGCGCGCGAGTCCTGACGCCAGGACGCGACGCCTCGCCGGACGGCGCGCCGCCGCGCGCCGTCGCCTCCGCCTAGCCCCGAGATGACCGAAGCGGACCGCGCTCCCGCGGGACCGCAATGCGCCCGCCGAGATCAGCGGCATCGCGTCGCAGCGCGCTCGATGCCCATCCGCGCGCCATGCGCGCTCGCGAACCCGCGTGTCGAGAACATGGATTTCTCGAACCCGCAGGGCGCCCGTCTCGGGTTCGCTCCACGACTCCCCTCCGTCTTGCCGCGTCGCCGGTACCTCGTCACCTGAGTCCGTCCCTGGTTCCGTGGTGTAGAAGAAGTTGAACCACAGAGGCACAGAGGACACAGAGAGGAGAGGACAAAGAAACTCTGTGTCCTCTCGTGAACTACGCGGTGGCGTTCGAGATGCAGGTGCCCTGAGACGCGCCGGCAGGGCGGTTCCATCCAGATCTTCGCTGCCGAGCGCGGGCAGTCAGACGTCTGACCCCGGACGGCCAGATGTCCGACCCCGGACGGCCAGATGTCCGACCCCGGACGGCCAGACGTCGAATGATGGCATTGAGGTGCGCGCCGCGTCGCTGAAGACCGGCGCCTCGGCGCGCGCCCGCGGCAGGACCACGTCCCGCGAGCGAGCGCGCGTCAGGAAAGGGACATCAAGACGATTCGAGGATGTCGAGGGCGAAGCGCCACGCCAGCGTCACGGCGACAGCGTGACGGACTTCGGGTCGAGCGCCATTTCGTAGTAGCCGTGCGGATTCCAGCTGAGCGGGACGCCGTTCTGCTTGAGCGTGCCGCCGGTGACCGTCACGCGCACGTACTTGCCCGGCGGGAAGTGGTCGGGCAGCTGCCACGTCCAGGTCGTGTCGGTGCCGGACTGAGTGCCGGCGTTGGGCTTGATCGCCTTCTGGCCGAGCCAGTAGGCGCCGACGTTGACAATGCTGTCAATCCACACGTCGCCATGAGCCTTTGTGTGCTGGACGTGCTCGATGAGGCCCGCGAGCGGGATGGCGTTATAGGCGCCGTCGCTGCCGCCGGTGAAGCCGTGGATACAGAAGGTGCGCCACTTCTTTTCCGACCGCGCGCTCGTAACCTGCTGGTCCATCGTCGACGCGGAGGCGTTGGCCGGCGGAATGTAGCTGGGAAGCGTGAACGGATCGGTCGAGTCGTTCGGGGCGATCAGAGCGTTGGACACGCCGCGGTTGATGAGGAAGCGCGTCTTGGCGATGTTCGTGTACACCGACGAGCCGTTCGGAGCCGCCATCGTGTACGGCGTGATGCCGAACGTGTCCTTGATGAATTTCGTCGCGGCGTCCGTATCGGCGCCGCCGTTGTCCTGGTCCATGTGCCGCTGCGTGTGGTTGCCGAGCTCGTGCCCGTCCATCAGCGCCTTTTTCCACACCGGATCGTTCGATTCGCTCTTGCCGGTCTGGAGGTAGAAGGTGAACGGCACGTCGAGCGCGTTCAGCGCGTCGTAGTTCCGGATCTGGCTCGAGTTCGAGTCGTCGAAGCTGTACGACACGGCGCCCGCGAAGCCGGCCCAGTCGATGACCTTGAACCCGCCGACCGCGCCGGACGGCTTTGCCACGTTGTCGGGGCCGGGGGGCGTCGGAAGGCCGGAATCGACCGGCGTTCCACCGCCCGATCCTCCACCGTCCGATCCTCCGCCGCCCGTTGCGCCGTCGCCGCCGGTGCCGGTGCTGGTGCTGGTATCGGCGCCGGTGCTCGTGCTCGCGCCGCCGGTGCCTCCGGTCGACGCCGAGGTCGTGCTGCCGGGATCGCCGGTTGTGGCGCCTCCCGTCGTGCCGCTGCCGCTCGTCGCCGGCTGGCCGCCGCTGCCGCCGGCGCCTCCGTCACCCCCACCCCCACCGTCATCGCCGCAGCCGGTGCAGTGCAGCGCGCCTAACAACAGCATCGCACCGAGCACTGGTGACGATGATGCAGTAAAATTTCTGAGATGGCGAAATTGCGATCGTTTCAGCATAGTTTAACCGCAAAGATTCCCGCAAGGCGCTCGGATGATCATGGCGCATACGGATCGACGCAGCGCATGAACCGCTTGCAGGTGGCAGGAGGGAGCGAGGGCCGCGTCGACGGAGCGCGCCGTCGACTTTTTTCCAACGACACGGCGATTGCGGGAGCGTCCCGAGCTTCGCGTCGGCATCTTGTGCAGCGCCGTGCTCGGTCTCGCTACCTCGTTCGTCGTGCCGTTGTTGTCGCATTGTCGGCGCTCGAGGTCAAGAGGCGCTGCGGCGCAGGTACTGCCGTTCGGTGCGCGGCAGCCGCCGCCAGGTCGGACGGGGGGCGAGCCTCGTCAGCCGTCCGTCCGCCGATGCGGGGTGTGCGGCGGACATCATAGCTCGCGGCGGCGCGATCGCCGGGACGCCGAGGAGAGCGCCAGCTGCGCCAGCGCCGCCGCGCAACCGCGAATCCTGGCCCGAGCGTCGATCCCGGCCGTCGTTAGAAGCTCGAGATCACCCGCAACGCGCGCACCGCGTCCACGAAGCCGAAGCCGGTGTCGAAGTCGAAGCCGGGGGCTCCGGCGACCGGCGTGGGACCGATGTCGCCTCCGAGGTTCCGCAGCCGCATGTCGTCCGCGGTGAGCCTCAGCACCGAATAAACCAGGAACGGTGGGAGGCGCTCCGAACCGATGAAGTTCGTGCCGGCCGCGATGTCGCGCGCGTGTGCGTCGAGCATCAGGGCGGCCACGGCCGCGACGTGCGGTGCAGACGCCGAAGTGCCGAAGAAGTTCGGGAACCCGTCGGGCTCGGTGCTGCCGGGGATCTCCGTTGCGAGCGTGGAGAAGAAGAACGTCGTGTTTCCGCCGTCCGGTCCGGTCACGCCGGGCTTCAGCCGTACCTGGGGTACCGGCAGGCGCCTGCCGTGATCGTCGAACAAGACCGGCGTGCCGCCCGCTGAGGAGAAGGAGTTCAGGCATGCGGGCCGGCACGCCGGTTCGAGCGGGCTGCCCCACTCCTCCGTCTGGAACCACGCCGCCGCGCCGACCGCCTCGGCGCCAGCTGCGTTCGCATGACCGTACGTCGTGGCGCTCTGAGTGTCGAACTCCTCGACGCTGAAAGTGCCATTGAGCTCGAACCACACGTATTTCATGAGCCTCGGCGCCGGGCCCGCGGACAGCTCGAGACCGATCTGGAAGTCCAGATCCTCGTCAGAGTCGTTGATGAGCACGGCGACCTCGACCGCATCCCCGCCGAGGTTGTCGGCGACGCCTGGGATCTGGCAGACGACCTGCGAGACGTCCAGGGTGCACCCCTCCACGGGCTCGCCGTTCCTGTGATAGAAGATCAGGTCCATGTCGCTCTGAGAGCCGCGCCTGCCGTTGGCCGAGATCGAGGGTTGATCCCAGTTGAACGCCATCAGCGTGGTCGAGCCCGCGCCGGCCGAGACGCGCTGCAGGTCGTCGACGCCCGCGCCCGGATCGAAGTCGTGGCGCTGCCCGCCGAGCAGACCGAATCGGCCAGAGTCGCGGAACCTCGACTCATAGGACTGGCGTGCCAGGTTGCCAGCGGCTGAGAAATACGCCACGCCATGTTTGACCACCTCGTCCACCGCGTCGGCGACCAACCCGTCCTCGAACATCGGCTCGGCGAAATAAATGATATCGTCGACGATGACCTTCGCGCCGTCCTCGGCGAGCTCCACGATCCCGGCGGCGAAGTCCTCCTCGCTGATGGCCGCCGTGTGAAAGGACAGGCTCGCTCCCGGCGCGACGTCGTGAATGATCTGCATCATGGCGCGGCCTTCATCGATGCATTCGGCGTCCTCCAGATCCTCCAGGACGTGGATATCCGAAGGCAGGTCGCCGCGGGCGATGTCTAGAGCGGCGTCGGTGAACATCTGCCCGGGTACGAGCGGCCCACGCGCACAGTCGAAGCTGTCAGACAGCACACCGACGCGGACGCCTCGGCCGTCGACCCCGAACCGCTCGCGCGCGACGTCGCTCCGCAACGAGCGATCACCTTGCGTCGTGACCCGACCTGCGCTCGTCATCGCCATCGTGGGCCTAATGAACCTCAGGCCGCTCGTCGCAGCGATGGCGTCAAGGCCCGAGATCGGGGCGCGGCCCGACACGGACTGGCCATGGACCTTCGCGTCCAGCATGCCCTGGCCGACGAGCTGCGCCGCGAGCGCCACGCCGTCGTCACCATACGCGCTGATGTAAACATAGCCGTCCCGCACGCGGAGCTCCGGGAACTTACTGTCGAACGCGATCTCACTGGAATGCGGACGCGCCGCCGCGGCTCGTTGAAGCGCGAGAAGGTGAGGCCCAAGCTTCGCGCCCGGTCCAGACATCACGTCGCGCTTGAGCTGGCCCAGCCCCTGCGCGGTCTGCTGCAGATCCGTCGCCTCCTCTTCACCGCTGGGCTCAACCATGCACCCTATCAGTGCCATCGAGAGAGCACACGCAGAGATCCCCCCGAGCTTCATTGTAATCCCCCTTGGGCGGCTTGATTCGCGGTCGCGGACGACAAGCCTCGTTCAGTTCAAGGAATGATGTTCATCCAGGGCATCTCGGTTGTGTCATCACCGCGATGACAGGCTTCGACCCCCATGATGCCGGTTCATCATCCCACCCCTTCCTCCTCGTGCAACGGGTTTTCTTCGTTGTCCAAGGCGGCACGACCGGTACGGAATCGGCTGAGCCTCTCAGCGCGTTCACCGGCAATGCGAACGTCATGCTGAGGTGTTGAGCGGTCGGTGTCCCTGCGGAGTGTGGAGTGAAGGAGGCCCCTTCGGTGACGTGATCTGCACTGCTCTTTCGATGTGGAGGAGCAAGGTAGAGCGCCGAATCGGCTCACTCCCTCTCTCGCCCTCGGTCACAGCCGAGGATCGATGGGCTCGCTCTCCAGCGCGAGCACGCCGAACACGCACTCGTGCACGCGATAGAGCGGCTCGCCCTCCACGAAGCGGTGGAGCGCCTCCAGGCCGAGCGCGTACTCCCGGAGCGCGAGCGCGCGCTTCGAGGAGACGCTGCGGCTCCGCAGCCGCGCGAGGTGCGGCGGCATCAGGTACTCCGGGCCGTAGATGATGCGCAGGTACTCCGGCCCACGGCACTTGATCGCCGGCTGGACGAGCCCGCGCGGGCCGCGGACCACCCACTCCCACGACTTGACCACCATCCCCTCGCCGCCGCGCTCGACCCGCTCGGTCCAGAAGGCCACCCCCTGCGCCTCGCTCTGCGGGTCCGAGAGGTCGACGACGCGGTGCGGGGTCGGCACGAAGAACCCCGGATCGACCTCGCAGAGCCGTCCGAGCTGCCGCAGGTGGAAGCCGTGATCCCGCGAGGCGTGCACCGCGCCCTCGCTCGCGAGCAGGTGAAACGGGGCGAGCCGGAGATCGGCGAGCGACCGCACCGGCCAGCAGTAGCGCCGGTAGGCCGCCACGTACCCGTCCATCGCCGCCTCGCGGGCCGCGTGGCGCTCGAGCAAGGGTCGCGCGCTCTCGTCGCGCGCGGCCGCCATCGAGAGCGCCCGGACCGCGGCGCCGAGCGACGCGCGGCCCGACGCGCCCACGGCGGCGTACTGCCCGCGCAAGAGGTCCTGCGCCTTCGCGGACCAGGGGAGGAGCTCCGCGTCGAGGCAGACCCAGTCGGTGCGGAGCTCGGTCCAGAGGTCCGCCCGGTCCATCGCCGCGCGCACCCGGTCGATGAGCTCCCGGCTCCGCGCCTCGTCCGGGAAGAACGGCCTGCCCGTGCGCGTGACGCACACGCCGAGCGGCCCCTCGTCGACGCGGAACCGCCGCTGCCGCGCGGCCTCGTCGCGGCACACGACGAGCACCGCGCGCGACCCCATGTGCTTCTCCTCGCACACGACGCGGCCCACGCCGTTCTGCCGGAAGTACGCGAACGCCTCGCGCGGGTGCTCGAGCAGGCCCCCGTCCTTCGCGGTCTCGCTCGGCGACATGGTCGGCGGCAGGTAGATGAGCCACCGCGGATCCACGGCGAAGCGGCTCATCGCCTCGAGCGCCGCCGCGGCGTTCTCCTCGCGGATCGTCACCATGCCGTGCACCCGCGTCCGGATCGCGCGCCGGCCCCTCACGTCGTCGATGTCGAGCCCATCGCCGGCCTGCCCGCGCGACTCGGCCCTCGGGTCGCCGCCCCCGCGCGGCGCGAGCGGCTTCTGCGGCTCGTAGTACACGCGGCGCGCCTTGACCTCGACGAGCTCGCGCTCCGGGTAGCGGAGCGCCGTGAGCGCGCCGCCGAACACGCACCCGGTGTCGATGCAGATGGTGCGGTTCTCCCACTCGGCCACGGTCGTCGGCGTGTGGCCGTAGACCACCATCGCCTTGCCGCGGTACTCCGAGGCCCAGTTGTACCGCACCGGGAGGCCGTACTCGTCGGTCTCGCCGGTGGTCTCGCCGTACAGGCAGAACTCGCGCACCGCCCCCGAGCCGCGGCCCTGGAACGCCTCCTTGACCCCCGCGTGCGCGACCGCGAGGTTGCCGTCGTCGAGCACGTAGTGGCTGACGAGCCCGTCGATGAAGTCCGCCGCCTTCGCCTTGAACTCGTCCGTCTCCACCTCGAGCTGCGCGAGCGTCAGCTCGAGGCCGTGGGTCGCCCGCACGTCGCGGCCCCGCAGCTTCTTGAGCAGCTTCACGTCGTGGTTGCCGGGCACGCAGATCGCCGCGCCCGCCTCGACCATGCCCATCGCGAGGCGCAGCACGTCGGGCGAGCGCGGCCCGCGGTCCACGAGGTCGCCGAGGAAGAGCGCGCGCCGGCCCTCGGGGTGCGACGCGCGCGGCGCGTCCGGCAGCCCCTCCAGGCGGTAGCCGAGCGCCTCGAGCAGCTCGACGAGCTCGTCGAAGCAGCCGTGGACGTCGCCGATGATGTCGAACGGCCCGTGATCGTCGCGGCGATCGGTCCACAGGCGCTGCCGCTCGATCGTGGCCGCCGCGACCTCCTCGGGCGAGGAGAGCACGTGCACGTAGCGGAAGCCCTCGCGCCGGAGCTCCCGGAGCGAGCGGCGGAGCTCGCGGCTCTGGCCCCGCACCACGTGCGGGCCGAACTGCCGGTCCGGGCGGCCGGCGTTGCGCGCGCGGCAGAGCTTCTCGGGCAGGTCGAGCACGATGGCGACCGGCAGCACGTGGTGCTCGCGCGCGAGCGCCACGAGCGGCCTGCGCGCGTCGGGCTGCACGTTTGTCGCGTCGACGACGGCGAGCCGCCCGGCCGCGAGCCGCTTGCCCGCGATGAAGCGCAGGACCTCGAACGCGTCCGCGCTGGCGGCCTGGTCGTTCTCGTCGTCGGACACGACGCCGCGGTAGTGGTCGGACGAGAGGATCTCGGTCGGCTTGAAGTGCGCCCTCGCGAACGTGCTCTTGCCGGAGCCGGACGCGCCGACGAGCACGACCAGCGAGAGCGAGGGGACGACGAGGGGCTTCGGCTCGCTCACGACGCCACCTCCGCCGTCGGTGCCGCGGCGCCGCCCGTGTCGTCCGCGCCGCCGGCGCCGCCCTCGCCGGCCGCGCGCGTGAAGATCGCCATCTGCGTCGGCGCGCCGAGCGACGGATCCATCGGGCCGATGGGCAGGTGCTCGACGGCGTAGCCGTGCGCCGCCGCGACCTCCGCGCAGAAGGTGTGAAACTCGGCGCGCGTCCACTCGAAGCGGTGGTCGCCGTGGCGGAGCGCGCCGGGCGGCAGCCCCTCGAACCGCACGTTGTACTCGGCGTTCGGCGTGGTCACGACGACGACGCGCGGCCGCGCGTGCTCGAAGACGGCGCGGGTGAGCGCGCCGAGGCGCGAGAGGTCCACGTGCTCGATGACCTCGACGAGGGTCACGGCGTCGTGGCCCGAGAAGCGCGCGTCGCGGTACGTGACCGACGCCTGGAAGAGCTGGATCCGCCGCTTCTGCTTGTCGGGGAGGTCGTCGAGGCGGAGCCGGTTCCTGGCGATCTCGAGGCTGCGCATCGAGACGTCGGCGCCGGCGACGCGCTCGAAGACGCGCTCGTCGACGAGCCGCTTCAGCAGCTTGCCCTCGCCGCAGCCGAGGTCGAGCACGCTCCTCGCCTCGGCCCGGCGGAGCGCCGCGACGACGGCCGCGCGCCGCTCCTCGTCGAGGCTCATCCGCGCCTCGGCCCTGTCCTCGGGCGCGGCCTTCTCGTCCTCGGCCTCCTCGGGGCTCGCCGCCTCGTCGGCCACGAGCCGGGCGAGCGCAGCGCGGAAGAGCGGCCGGCTATGCTTGAGGTAGCGGAGCGCGATCGCCTCGCGCTCGGGGTGCTCCGCGAGCCAGCCCTCGCCCTTGGCGAGGAGGTTGTCGACCTCGGCGTCGCCCACGTAGTAGTGCTTCTTGTCGTCGAGCACGGGCACGAGCACGTAGAGGTGCGCGAGCAGCTCCCGGAGCCGGCACGTCCTCGCGAGCGAGACGCGCAGGTAGGCGCTCTGGCCCCACTCCGGGAACGTCTCGTCGAGCGGGAGGCGCTCGGCCGCGACCTCGTAGCCGAGCGGCTCGAAGAGCCGCCGGAGCAGCGCCTCGCCGCCGCGGCACGGCAGCGCCGAGAGGGTGGCGGAGAGGGGGAGCGGCACGTCGGCGAGCTCCGGGCGGTCGCGGCACTTGCCGCCGAGCGCCGAGCCGAAGACCTGCGCGATCGCCACCGAGAGGAACGACGAGCCGACATAGGGCCGGTCGTTGACGTACTGCGCGAGCGTGCCCGGCTCGCCCGCGCCGCGCCCGCGCACGAGGTCCACGGGGTCGACGTCGAGCAGGAGCGCCGCGGTGCACCGGTCCTCGGTCGCCTCCGGATAGAACACGTGCGCCTTGCCGAACGAGAGCGCGAACGACTGCGTGTGCGCCGGGTTCTTGACGAGCAGGTAGCCGAGATCGGTCGCCGGCCTGTGCGTGGTGGTGAGCGTGAGGAGCATCGGGGGCCGCAGTCTACGTGAGCGGGGCAACTCGCGACAATCGCGGTCGCGCGGCGCTCGCCGCGCAGCGCGCGCCGCGCCCGGGCGCGGCAGACAGGGGATCTCCCCAGCTCGGTTGGCTGAAGTCGAGTGCTCGCGGAGGAGACGGTGGTGATGTGGGCGCTCGTGGGGCGCGATGTGGGGAATCGACGCCTGTGCAGGTGCTTTGCCAGAGGTGAAATGTTCGATGAAACAGCGGCCTTCTTCGCTCGGGGGAGATCATTCCAGAGTGCTTGTCTGCCAAAATGATTTTTCTGCGTGTTCGAGCGATGGCGAGCTCATGAGTTTGCATTCATGAAGATGCTGCCGGTCGCGCTCTCTCGGCGCGCCGATGACGTGGAGACTCAGGATGCGATCTTTGGCTTATGGATCTGCTGTCGCGCTATCTTTCTTTGGCCTCTTCGCCGCCGCGTGCACCGCCGAGGTGCCGGGCGAGGAGGAGGTCGCGGGGGACCTCACCAGCGCCGTGGTGACGACCGACGGGCTCGGGGTCGCGGCGCTGACGAGGTCGTCCGACTGGGGCAGCGGCTACTGCGTGAACGTGAACGTCGTGAACGAGGGGATCACGCCGGTGACGTCGTGGACCGTCGTGATCGATCTCAAGCAGTCCTCGGTGACCAGCCTGTGGGGGGGCCAGTCGAGCCGGAGCGGCTCGATCCTGACGGTGACCCCGCCTTCCGGTAACGCGCCGATCCCGGTGGGCGGCTTGACCAGCTTCGGGTTCTGCGGGAACGCGACCGGGGGCGACTACCGACCGGTGATGGTGTCCATGACCCAGACCGGCGCGACCGGCTCGGGTCAGACGACGGGCTCGGGTCAGACGACCGGCTCGGGGGCCACGACCGGCGCCGGCGGCTCGGGCGCGGGCGGGGCAGGGGGGAGCGGTGGGGGCGCGACGACCGGCGCCGGCGACAGCTCCGACGGCGGCGGCACCTGCTCGATCCCGCTCCCGAGCTACGAGGACGGCGACGGATCGGCGACGTGGTACACGCTCAGCCAGGGCTCGGGCGCGGTGAACTGCAGCTTCCCGGTCCTCGGGCGCAGCCCGGACCGGATTGCGCACGTGGCGACCGGCGGAGGCCGGTATTTCGCGGCCATGAACACGGCCGACTACGACACCGCGGCCGCGTGCGGAGCGTGCGTGGAGGTGAGCCGCGACGACGGGCGGAAGGTCGTGGCGACGGTCGTCGATCAGTGCCCGATCGGCAGCAACCCGAAGTGCACGGCCGGGCACATCGATCTGAGCAAGGAGGCCTTTCAGCAGATCGGGTCGACCGAGGAGGGCTATCTCGGGACCGGTAACGGCGGGGCGAGGGGCAAGATCTCCTGGAAGTACGTCCCGTGCCCGGTCGAGGGGAACCTCTCCATCTCGCTCAAGGAGCAGAACAGCTGGTGGAACGAGTTCCGCGTGCAGGGCCATCGCAACCCGATCGAGCGGGTCGAGGTCCAGCTCGGCGGGACGTGGAGGGAGGCCACGCGGCAGTACTACAATTACTGGCGCGTCGGCAACGGCAACATGACGCCAGGGCCGTGGCGCGTGCGCGTGACCGACGTCTTCGGCGAGACGATCGAGACAACGGTCCAGGTCAGCACGGCCGAGCAGACAGCGTCCTCCCAGTTCTCGACGTGCGAGTGAGCCGGCCGCTCTCCGGTCCGCTCCAGCCCTCGCCACCGCTGCTCCGGCCTCACCCCCGAGGGGCTGTCACGGACGTGCGCGCCTGCGCGAATCCCAGATTGACGTCTTGGCCGGATCGGTGCCAGTCGCGGCGTGCCCGTCGGGGGCGACGCGTGGCGGGCTGAGCCGGTACACTCCGGCAGACGGGCACGCGAGCTCGTGGACTCGGAGGATTTATGAGCACAAGCTCTCAGCTTTCGGGCGAGAAGATCCGCGTCGACGTCGGGGGAATGCCGATCGAATGGGATGTCGACAGCGGCCAGTGTACCTGGGCCGGTGTTCCCTCGGTGTCCATGTTCGTGCCGAGCAGCGTGCTCGGGCTGATGTCCGGCTTCCAGCGGATGGCGGGGACCGAGCGCTTCAACCTCGCCGTGGAGAGCGGGGGGCGGCTCAGCATCGAGGACGACTGGACGTTCCTCTCCGGCTACCCGACATTCGAGGAGGGCTTCAGGGCGCTCGGCATCGGGGCGGCCACCGCGGGCTGGGGCCGGTGGCAGGCGGTCTCGGTGGACCGGGAGCGGAAGGAGGCGCGCTTTCGCGTGGTGAACGGGTGGGAGGCGCTCTACCAGAAGGAGCTGGATGTCTGCTGGGGGAGCAGCATGATGGCGGGCAAGCTTGCGGGATTCTGCACGAGGCTGTTCGGGCAGGAGTGCGAGGTCGAGCAAACGTCGTTCGCCGCGCGGGGCGATCTCCACGACGAGTTCACGGTGCGCCGCGCGACGATCACCCTGGAGGAGCGGCTGCAGCGCCTGCTCGACGAGGAGCTGGCGACGAAGACGGATCTGGCCATCGCGCTGCACAAGCTGAAACGCGAGGTCGAGGAGCGGGTCCGCATCGCCGAGGAGCTCCAGAAGACCGAGCAGGAGCTCCGCGAGAAGCTGTCGTTGATCGAGCGGCAGCAGCGCGAGCTGCGCGCGCTCGCCACCCCGATCCTCCAGGTGTGGGACGGCGTGCTGACGGTCCCCTTGATCGGCACGCTCGACGGCGTGAGGGCCGGGGTGATCACGGAGGAGCTGCTCGACGCGATCGTCCGGACGGGCGCCCGCTATGCGATCCTCGACATGACCGGCGTCGACGGCATCGATGAGGCGACCGCCGACCATGTGATCCGGATCGTGCGCGCGGTCGGGCTGCTCGGCGCCAAGGGGGTCATCACCGGCGTGCGCCCCGCTGTGGCGGTGCTGATGACGTCGCTCGGCCTCGACATGTCCGCCGTCGCCACGCAGCGGAACCTCCGCGAGGGGCTGCGGATGTGCATCCGGTCGCTGGCCGGCGCGACCGCTGGGGGGAGCGGCGGCAGGTAAGCCTGGGGCGGTGGAACCGCTCGGCGAGGACCGAGAACACCCTGGGGAAGGCGGTGGAACCGCTCGGCGAGGACCGAGAACACCCTGGGGAAGGCGGTGGAACCGCTCGGCGAGGACCGAGAACACCCTGGGGAAGGCGGTGGAACCGCTCGGCGAGGACCGAGAACCCCCTGGGGAGGGCGGTGGAACCGCCCCAGGAGCACCGGATCCGTGATGGGGAGGCGGTCTGATGGAGAGCTACCGGTCAGCCGGCGCCGCCCGCACCGCCCGCGCCGCCGATACCGCCCGCACCGCCCGCGCCGCCGATACCGCCCGTACCGCCCGCGCCGCCGATACCGCCCGTACCGCCCGCGCCGCCGATACCGCCCGTACCGCCCGCGCCGCCGATACCGCCCGCACCACTGGTGCCGCCCGCGCCGCCCGTGCCTGAATTGCTCAGCGGGTATCTTTCGTCGAGGCACAGCCGGCCTTGAGGCGTCACCGTGCAGACCTCGCCTTCTTCCGTGCATTGCCTCTGGCCCCGCGGGCAAGCCGTCGGTCCGAAGAAGCAAAAGCCGTTGCCGTCCAGCCCCACGAACCCGCACGAGGCGTGCGGCATCGGGCAATCGCCGTGGCTCGTGCACGCCTTGGCGCAGGCACCGGCGTCGCCGATGCCGGGATCGTCCGTCAGCGGGTAGGCGCACAGACCGCTCTCCTGCCCTCCGCAGTCCTCGTTCGCGACGTCCCCGCCGAGCGCGCACAGCCCGGCGCAAACGGCGAACGACGCGCTGAAGCGGATGCACCACCCCGCGCAGGGATCCGTGCCCTCGTCCCCGACCTTGCACGCTGAGCCCGCAGGGAGCCCGGCCGTCGGCTCGTCGACGCAAAGGTTGATCCGGGGGTCGCACACGCGGCCGGCACACTGGCTGTCCGAGCCGCAGCCAGGCATGCACACGGTCACATCCTCACCGATGCTGTCACAGCGAAGGTCCTCGCGGCCGTGGCACTTCGCCGGATCGAGCTCGTCGACGATGCTGACGAAGGGGGGGTCTCCCAGGGGGCAGCCCAGAAGACAGATGCCTTCGAGGCACACGCTGCCCTCGCCCTCACAATCGCCGTCTGCTGCGCACGACGTCGTGCAGTACCCGCCCGCCGGCCCTCCGCCGAAGAACTCGTTGCCCGATTCGGAGAGGCAAAGGCCGCGCGGGCCGCAGTCGGCGTCCACCTCGCACCGAGCGCCGAGCCCCCCATTGCCGCCGCCGTCACCGCCGTCACCGCCGCTGCCGCCGTCACCGCCGCTGCCGCCGTCACCGCCGCTGCCGCCGTCACCGCCGCTGCCGCCGTCACCGCCGCTGCCGCCGTCACCGCCGCTGCCGCCGGCACCGTTGCCGCCGTCGCCGCCCACGCCCGAGCTGGCGCTCCCGGAGACGGAGCTCGTGCTCGGCGAGCTCGCTCCCGAGCCGTCCTCCGCGTCGTCAGAGCAACCGAGGAGCCCTGTCGAAAAGGCGAGCGTGGCGAGAAAAACGGCCGAAAGTGTTCGCGTTTTCATCGATGTCTCCCGCGCCAGGAGGCCCTGCCCACAGCGGGCGCGCCCTCGACTGATCTCGAGACAGTAACGGAATCGGCGCTGCTCCAATATCGGCAAACGGCCTCACGCCGTCTTCCGATGTCGCCGCCGGCGGGCGACCCGATCTCGCCTCAGAGCCGCACGAGCAGCCCCAGATACCCCGCGAACGCCGGCCTTCCCGCCGTGCCGAGCCGCTCGCCGCCCAGCGTCACGACGGCGCGGGGCTCGGCGAAGATCGCGTGCGCGTCCAGCAGGAGCGCCGCGCGCTCGGTGAGACGCAGCCCGGCGCCCCCGCCAAAGGTCGCGGCGATCGACCAGACCTCGCCCGTGGCGCTCCGGAGCGGGGGCAGGGGGTCGCCGCTGATGAACAGGTGGAATCCGCCCAGGCCGGCCGAGAGCACCGGCGAGACCGCGGTGCCCGTCTCCAGCGCCCACACCGCCTCCAGCAGCGCCATCTCCTGCCGGACCGACACCGCGCCGAGCGCGCCCTCCAGCGCCGGCCCCAGCGCCGGCCCCGCGAACGTCAGCCGCGCCGCGAGCCCCGCGGGCAGCGCGCCCCCGCCGCCGCCCGCGCCGGTCCCGTACGACAGCCGCAGCGCCGGCCCCAGCGCCGGCCCGATGCCGCCCGCGCTCAGGAGCGCCACGAGCCCGGCCTCCACGCCGACGCCCGCGAGCATCCCGGCCCGCGCCGCCGCCGGATCCGCGCCGGCCCGCCGCCGCACGGGCGCCATCCACCGCCGCACGTCGTCAGGGACGGCGACGCGCTCGCCGCCCGCCGCGCCCTCGGGCGGCGCGCGCGTCGAGAGCAGGTTGGCCTCCAGGAGGCTCGCCTGCAGGAGCTCGACGGCGCGCACGGCCATCACCGAGGGGGCCGCCGCGCCGGACACCTCCACCGTGCGCACCACGGTCTTCTGCGTCACCCGGTCGACGATCCAGAGGTCCGCCGTGGCGCCCGCGCGGGAGCGGAAGATCGCCGCGGCCGCGAACGCGCCCTCGTCCCGGGCGGCGCGCTCCAGCGCGTCGCGCGCGTCTCCCTGGCGCCCCCGCGGGACGCGCACCACCTCGAACCCCGCCGCGCCGAGCTCGGCCCGGAGCCGCGTGGCCGCCTCGCGGACCAGCGGGTCGTCCGCGTCCGCCTCGACGATCACGACCCGCGAGGCGGCCGCCGCGGCCTCCGGCGGGGGCGCCGCCTCGGCCCGCGCGGGGGCGAGCGCCGGGGCGAGCAAGAGCCAGGTCAGAAGGGGAAAGGAGCGCACTCGCCCAGGGATTTACCAGATCGCGGGCGGGGCCGGAGACGCGTCACGGCTTCACGAGATCGCGCGCCACGGGCGCGTGCGCGCCGCGCGGGTGGCGCTTCAGGTAGAGCTCCGCCACCGGGCGCGCCGCCGACCGGCCGCCGGTGCGCTCGACGGCGACCATCTTGCGGCCGAGCGCCTCGGCCGCGAACGGGCCGCCCGGCGACTCGGCGAGGTACGCGTCGTACCAGGCCACCGCCGCGCCCGGCGCGCCGCCGTCGTCGACCATGCGCCCGAGCAGGAAGGCCGCCGCCTTCCCGTGGCTCGTCCCGGGGAACCGCTTGCGCGTCGCGGTGAGCGCGCGCTGCGCGACGTCGCCCCGCCGCGCGTACCGCGCCGCGTCCGCCAGCGCGACAAGGTCGTCGAGGGGGCCGTGATCGAGCACGCCGCCCAGGCCGCGCTGCTCCGCGTCGGCCAGGACCGACCGGAAATCCCCCGCCGCCACGCGCTTCGCCCAGCTCGGCGCCGCCGCCGCGCCGTCCGGCGCCGCCGCCGAACCGTCCGGCGGAAGGCCCGCGGGCGCCCCTTCAGCCCGCGAGCCCTCCGGCCGTGCGGCCCCGGCGTCGCCTTCGTCGCCAGGTCCGGTGTTCCTCTCTCCGCCGGGCAGCGCCGCCCCGGCGGACGACGGCCCCTGCTGCGCCGGCCCCGCCGCGCTGCCGACCGTGCTGGCCGCGTCGCCGCTCGAGATCTGCACGTCGCCCTCGCGCATCCGCGCCACGAGCCGCTGTCCGGCGCGGAGCGGCAGCCCGTCGAGCGCGAGCGGCCCGCGCACGGTCACGCTCCCCTCGTGCAGATCGACGCGCAGGGTGCCGTCGCCGCGCGTCCACGACACGTCGAACGCCGTGCCGGTGACCAGCACCGCGAACGGCCCCGCCTCGACCGACCAGCGCGCCTTCGGCCGCGGCGTCACGCGCAGCGACGCCCGGCCGTCCTCGAGCAGCATGCGCGCCCCGACCGCGTCGACCTCCGCCACGCGCAGCGCGCTGCCCGGCGAGAGCGCGACCGTGGTGCCGTCCGTGAAGCGCAGCCGCGCCTCCTCGGCCGCCGCGGCGATGTAGCCGCCCGCGGCGCCGGGCGCGCCCTCGACCGCGTAGTCGAGCCGCCGCGACGGCCAGAGCGCGACGAGCGCGAGCGCGAGCGCCGCCGCGCCGGCGAGCGCGAGGCCCCACCGCGCCCGCCCCGCGTGCAGAGGCCAGAGCCCGAGGGAGCGCAGCCACGACGCGACGCGGCCCAGGTCGCCCTCGCGGCGGCGGGCGGCCCCGCGGCTCACCGCCTCCACGAAGCGGGCGCGCTCGGCGGCGTCGTGCGCCGCGTCGACGTCGGCGGGGAGGCCCTCCCGCGCGAGGTCGGCGAGCCGGCTCAACTTCTCCGCTTCATTCATCGTGCTCTCCTCCGCAGGCAAGGAGGCTCCCGGGCTGATCGAGCGCTTGCGGGGCCTTCGCGAGGTAGGCCGAGAGCGCGGGATCGCGCTGCGCGGCGGTGAGGATCCGGTGAGAGGCGCGCGCGAGGTGGCGCTTCGTCGTGGCCAGGGAGCACCCGAGCGCGCCGGCGATCTCGGTGAGCTCGAGCCCCTCGATGAACCGCAGGACGAAGAGCGTCCGCGACCGGTCGTCCACCTGGTCGAGGATGCCGTAGAGCCGCGTGAGCGCCGCGCGCCCCTGCGGATCCTGCTGCGCGCCGCCGACGTCCGGGAGCTCGCCCGAGGGCGACAGCTGGAGCCAGCGGCGCAGGCGCCGGCGCCGCAGCTCGGCGCGCGCGACGCGCACCGCGATGCCGATGATGAAGCTCGAGAGCAGCGACGGATCCCGCAGGTCCTTCGCCACGCGGAAGAAGCGCAGGAACGTGTCCTGCACGTGATCGTCGACCTCGTCGCCCGGCCCGAGGGTGCGCGTCAGGATCCGGCGCACGAGGGGCGCGAACCGCTGCCACACGACCGGCGCGGCGCCCGGGTGTCCCTGCGCCGCGGCGCGCGCCAGCGCCACGTCGTCGGTCGCGGACAGCGGCAGCGCCTGCACGCTCCCCCTTTGCGTGGAGGGCGCGACCGCTGTCAAGGGCGGGACGGTCGAGCGGCGCGTTCGGATCACGCCCAGCAGTGCTCCCCGGGGGGGCTCCGCGGCTCAAGATTCGGCACATGGACGGAGCGGCCCCGCCGCGACCTCCGGGGCCGCTCCGGCGCGACCGCGGGGCGCCAGGAGCAGCACCTCCACGTCGAAGAGCCGCGACGTCGAACGCCGCCACGGAAGGTGTCATATCGGTTGTAACCTGAACGCATGACGAAACTCGGCGCGGTTCATGCTACTGGATCAGCGAGCCCGCTGCAGGGCTACGCCGCGGACGCCATCCTCCACGAGGGGCCGATGAGCACCGTGCGCCGCGCGCGCCGCGCGTCGGACGGGCAGCCCGTCGTGCTGAAGGGACCGAGCGCCGGGCGGGCGTCGCCGCGCGCGATCGCGAGGCTCCGCCACGAGCAGGTGATAACGCGCGAGATCGCGCATCCGGGCGTCCTCCGCATCCTCGACGTCGAGGAGTGCGATGGGGGGCCCGTGCTCGTCCTGGAGGACTTCGGCGGCGCGTCGCTCGACATCGTCCTGCGGAGCAACAGGCTCGGTCTGGCCACGATCCTGCGGATCGGCATCCACGTTGCGGACGCCCTCGCGTCGCTGCACCACGCGGGCGTCATTCACAAGGACGTCAAGCCGCACAACCTCCTCGTCCGCCTCGATCCGCTGGTGGTCAAGCTCTCCGATTTCGGGATCGCAACGCGCCTGTCGCAGGAGGCGCCGCGGGCCGAGAGCCCGGACGCCGCGGAGGGGACCCTGGCGTACATGTCACCCGAGCAGACGGGCTGGATGAACCGCAGCCTCGACTGCCGGACGGATCTCTACTCCCTGGGCGTCACCCTCCACGAGATGCTCACGGGCGCTCCCCCGTTCACAGCGCCGAGCGCCATGGAGCTCGTCCACTGTCACCTGGCCAGGACGCCGACGCCGCCGCACGCCGCGTCGGCCGAGATCCCGCGCGTCGTCTCCGATCTCGTCATGAAGCTCCTCTCCAAGGCCGCCGAGGATCGGTATCCGTGCGCCGAGGCGCTGCGCGCCGATCTCGAGGAGTGCCTCCGGAGGTACGAGGCCGACGGCCGCGTCGATCCTTTCCCGCTCGGCGAGCGCGACGCGGGCGGCCGGCTCTGGCTGCCGGAGAAGCTCTACGGGCGCGAGGCCGCGACGCAGGCGGTCGTGGCCGCGTGCGAGCGCGTGGCGGCCGGCGCCGTCGAGCTGTTCCTCATCTCCGGCCACGCCGGCGTCGGCAAGTCCGCCCTCGTCCGCGAGGTCTACAAGGTGCTCGCGCGGCGGCCCGGGTACTTCGTCTCGGGGAAGTTCGGCCAGCTCAAGCAGCGTACCCCCTACGCGGCCATCGCGCAGGCGTTCGGCGAGCTGTGCGAGCGCATGCTGTCGGAGGGCGAGGAGTCCGTGGCGCGCTGGAAGGCCCGGCTGAGCGCCGCGCTCGGCTCGATCGGGCAGGTCGTCGTCGACGTCATCCCCGAGCTCGCGCGCATCATCGGCCCCCAGCCCGCCGTGCAGCCGCTCGGGCCGAACGAGTCGAAGAACCGCTTCAGCCTGGCGTTCCAGACCTTCGTCCGCGCCGTGACGGAGGAGCACCTCCTCGTGCTCTTCATCGACGACCTCCAGTGGGCCGACCCGGCCTCGCTGAGGCTCCTCGAGCTCCTGATGACCGATCCGGACGCCCGCGGGATGCTCGTGATCGGCGCCTACCGCGACCAGGAGGTCGACGACGCCCACCCGCTGGCGAGGCTCGTCCGCGACCTGCGGGCGGCGGACGCGCCCGTCTCCGATGTGTGGCTCGGGCCGCTCGAGCTCGAGGACATCCGCCGGCTCCTCGCCGACGCCCTGCGCTGCCGCCTCGAGGACACGGACGCCTTCGCGGCGCTGATCCTGGAGAGGACCGCGGGCAACCCGTTCTTCATCCACCAGCTCCTGCAGGCCCTCGCCGGCGAGGGGATCGTGCGCTTCGATCCGGCCGCGGGGGCGTGGGCGTGGAGCCTCGACCGCGCCCGGAGCGCGGAGGGCGCGGAGGGCGTCGTCGAGCTGATGGCCGCGAAGATCCGGCGGCTCGCGCCCGGCGCGCAGCGCGCCCTCCGGCTCGCCGCCTGCGTTGGCCACCGCTTCGACCTCAGGACGCTCGCGCTCGTCGCCGAGCAGCCCCCGGGCGAGGTGGCCGCGGCCCTCTGGGAGGCCCTGCGGGAGGGCCTCGTCGTACCCCTCGATCCCGAGTACCGCTTCGTCCACGCCGGCGACGCGGCGGTCGCGGGCAGGCTGCTCGAGGACCCCTCGTTCCGCGTCTCGTACCGGTTCCTGCACGATCGCGTCCAGCAGGCGGCGTACGCGCTCATCGACGAGCCGGAGCGGAGGCGGCTGCACCACCGCATCGGCCGGCTGCTCGCGGCGAGCCTCGGCGAGGACCCGAGCGACGAGGAGCTGTTCGTCGTCGTCGGCCACCTGAACGTCGCCGCGGCCCTGATCGAGGATCCGGCGGAGCGCGGCGAGCTCGTGCGGCTCAACCTGGCCGCGGGGCGGCGCGCGCAGGCGGCGACCGCGTACGACGCCGCGTTCGGCTACCTGAGCGCCGCGGCGTCCGCGCTCGGCCCGGATCCATGGGCCGGCGAGCCTGGCCTCGCCCTCGACGTCTTCGACATCCATGCCGCGAAGGCCGAGTGCGCGCACCTGAGCGGCCGCTGCGACGAGGCGGAGGCGCTCTTCGACGCCCTCCTCGAGCGCGCCGCCTCGGACGTGGAGCGCGCGCGCGTTTACTGCATGCGGATGGTCCTCTACAACGCGCAGCACCGCTGGGCGGACACGCTCGCGGTGGCGCTCCAGGGCCTGCGCCGCTTCGGCATGGAGGTGCCCACCGAGGGCGAGGCGCTCGCCGCCGCGCTCCGCGCGGAGCTCGCCGAGGCCGAGCGCGGCTTCGCCGCCCGGCGGGGCGAGGACGTCGGCGCGGGCCCGGAGCTCGCCGATCCGCGCGTCAGGGTCGTGGTGGAGATGCTCGGCTACGGCTCGCCATCGGCGTATTTCCTCAACCCGCCGCTGGCCCAGCTCCTCGCCGTCAGGATGACGAACCTGTCGCTCCGGCACGGGAGCTCGCCGATGGCCAGCGTGGCGTACGCGCTCCACGGCTTCTACCTGGCCGCGTTCAGGGGCCAGCCGCACGAGGGCTACAGGATCGTGCGGATGGGCGTCGCCCTGAACGACAGGTACCGGATCGATGCCATCAGGGCGAAGGTCGACTTCAACTACGGGGTCGTCATGAACCTCTCGAGGCCGCAGCGCGAGGCGCTCGAGGTCCTCCAGCGGGCGCGGGTCGCCGGGATGGAGACCGGCGACTTCATGTTCGCGTCGGCGGCCTCCAACATCGTCGCCCAGATGAAGCTCAGCCTGGAAGGCGAGCTCCGGCGCGTGCGCGAGGACGTCGGTGGGTTCCTGCGCTTCACCTCCCGCACGAAGGACGCGCTGTCGACGGCGGTCCAGACCGTCGCGCTGCAGGTGATCCAGAACCTCGAGGGGCGCACGCTGGACCGCGGCACGCTGAGCGACGCCGGCTTCGACGAGGACGCCTTCGTGCCGAAGCTCGATGGGGTCGCCTTCGCGATCGTCGCTGGCTTCTACTACACGAACAAGCTCGCGCTCGCGTACCTCTACGGCGATCACGAGGGCGCGCTGCGGATGGCGCGCCGCGCGCACGAGCGGGCCCGCGCCCTGACGGGCCAGTACATCGGCGTCGTCGATCTGCCGCTCTATACCTGCCTCACCCTCCTGGCGCTCGGGCCTCGGGCGAGCGGGGAGGAGGGCGGCGCGCTGGCCGAGATGCTCGCGTCGAGCCACGACAAGCTCGCCGTCCTCGCGCGGGACTGCCCCGAGCTCCGGCACCTGGAGCTGCTCGTCCGGGCGGAGCGCGCGCGCGTCGCCGGGGAGGCGCTGGAGCCGATCCTCGAGCTCTACCAGCAGGCGAGCGGCGCGGCGGAGCAGGCGGGGTACGTGCGCTACCGCGCGCTCGTCAGCGAGCTCTGCGGCAGGTTCCTCGCCTCGAGGCGCATGCCGTGGCTCGCGCGGTCGTGCCTCGTCGAGGCCTACCAGGCCTACGCGCGCTGGGGCGCCACGGCCAAGCTGCGGCAGATGGAGGAGGCCTACGTCGAGCTGCTCCCCCGCGCGGCGGCGGGCCAGCCCGCGTCCGCGGACCTCCTGTCGAACCTGACCTCGGTCGTCTCGTCGACGACCGAGATGGTCGCGCGGCGCGTGGCGCTGCTCGACGCGGCGGCGCTGATCCGCGCCGCGCAGGCCGTGGCGCGCGAGATCGACCTCGGCCGCGTCATGACGCGGCTGCTCCGGCTCGCCATCGAGAGCGTCGGCGCCCAGCGGGGCGCGCTGATCCTGGACCACGAGGGCGGGCCGCGCGTGGAGGCCGTCGTCGAGGACGAGGGCGAGGTGCGCGTCGGCCCGTCGACGCCCGTGCGCGAGAGCGGCGCCGCGGCCGCGCGGGTGATCGAGCTCGCGATGAGCAGCGGGGGCGCCGTCGTCGTGGCGGACGCCGCGCAGGACGCGCGCTTCGACGGCGATCCCTACGTCGCGGCGCGCAAGCCGCGATCCGTGCTCGCGCTGCCCATGGTGAGCCAGGGGGACGTCTCGGGCATCCTCTATCTGGAGAACAACGCCGCGCCCGACGTGTTCTCGCGCGCCCGCCTCGACGTGCTCGAGCTCGTCGCCGCGCAGGCCGCCATCGCCGTGAAGAACGCGCTGCTCTACGCGCGCGTCCAGGCGGCGAGCGACGAGCTCCGCCGCGCCAACGGCGCGCTCGAGGCGGCTGTCGCCGCCCGCACAGCGGAGCTCTCCTCGGCGAAGGCGCAGCTCGAGGAGGAGCTCGCCGAGCGGTCGCGCGCCGAGCAGGAGCGCGCCGGCCTGCAGGAGGACCTCATCCGCATGCAGCGCGAGCGGCTCGCGGAGCTGTCGACGCCGCTCATCCCGATCACCGACAGGATCATGGTCATGCCGCTCATCGGGACCGTCGACGCGCAGCGCGCGGACGAGGCGCTCGCCGCGGCGCTCCGCGGCGTGTCGGAGACGGGGGCCCAGGTCGTCATCCTGGACATCACGGGCGTGCGGGGCGTGGACAGCGGCGTCGCGGCGACGCTCCTGCGCACCGCGACAGCGCTGCGCCTGCTCGGCGCCGAGGCGGTGATCACAGGGATCGCCCCCCGCGTCTCGCAGACGCTCGTCGGCCTCGGCATCGATCTCGGCGAGACCGTCGTCCAGGGGACGCTCCAGCGCGGGATCGCCTACGCGATCCGGAGGACCGGCGAGGCGCCGCGGCTCGCCAGCGTGGCGTCTGGCGGCCGTGGCTGAGGGCGGCCCGGCTGGCGCGCCTGCGCGACGCGCCGCGGCTCGCCAGCGCGGCGTCCGGCGCCGTCGCCGAGGGCGCCTCAGTTGGCGAGCTTGTTCTCCTCGCGGTGGCCGAAGATCGCCTCCCAGTTGGAGCGGTAGGCGTCGGTCGCGACCTGGGCGGGGCCGGACCGGGACGCGTCGGCCCCGCGGGGCGCCGGGAGCAGCACCTCCACGTCGAAGAGCCGGGTGTGCTCGGACCGCTGCGTCAGCTTCACGAGCTCTCCGGCCAGCGGGCGCCCGTGCTCGGTGGGCCGCAGCTCACCGATCTCGAGCCGGTCCTCCCGGCTCCGGATGACCCGGAAGCCCTCTCCCTGCTCGACGGGGCTGTGGATGAAGACGACGTCCTGGTTCGCGGGCGGCGCGGGCTTGTCCTGGTTCTGCGGCGGCTCGTCCTTGCCCATCACCGAAAGCTTCCCACGTTTGCCCCCTGGGGCGCCAGGCGAAGCGAGCGGCCGATCTCCACGCCGCGCCCGCGTCTCGCCGCCTCGCGCGGCCTCCAAAATTTGGCCAGCACGGGGCTTAGGCCGTACTGCCGGCCAGAGGGCCCTCTGCACCGCGGAGGTCCCGCGATCGCGGACGCGGCTTCGCGGCGAAGCGGAGGAGTGGGCGTATGAACGTTCGAGGCGCAGAGGGAGATGGCGTTCGCAAGGCGCCGGAATCCTTGGAGAGAGATCGCGAGAGCGGCGGCGGCGAGCGGCGCGCCGGCGCGGGGCAGCGGGTCCGTATCGAGGCGCTCGTCGCGGTCGGCGAGACGTCGGGCGGCGGCTTCGAGGCCGAATCGATCGACATGTCCCCCGAGGGGATGCGCCTGCGCACGGCGTACCTGCCGCGGGTCGGCGACGCGCTGATCTGCCGCTTCGACGGGCTCGGCAAGGAGCTCGTCGTCGAGGGTGAGGTGTGCTGGCGCGCCGAGGAGGCGCGCGGCGGCGAGTTCGGCCTGCGCTTCACCGGCCTCGACGCCGAGGCGGAGGAGGCGGTGCGCTCGATGTGCTCGTCGATGGATGCCGGCGCCGGCGCCGCCGCGCCGGCGCTCGCGGTCCCCTCCGGCGCGGCGCAGCGGGGCGCGCGCGTGCGGCTCCACATCGACGGGCTGAGCTCGCCCATGAAGGCGCGCGTGCGCGCGGGGGGGCTCGACGATCTCGAGGTCGGCTCCAACCTGGAGTTCCTCAAGGTGGGCCGCTCCCTCGAGCTGGAGGAGGTCGAGCAGGGCACGCGCCGCGAGGCGTACATCGACCACGTGAAGGTCGAGGTCGACCCGGCGACGAGCGTGCCGCAGCTCGTTGTCACGCTGCGCTACGAGGCGCCCCGCGCGGCCAGGGCGTCGCGCCCGCGGGCGGCGTCGTCCGAGTCCCTGCCCCCGGCGAGGCCGGCGGCGGCGCTCGACGCGGGAGCGCCCGCGCGGGCGCCGTCGGTCCCGCCGCCGGGCGAGAGCCCGCGGGCGTCGTCGGCGCCGCAGGGCGAGCGCGCGGCGGGGCGGGCGTCGTCGGCGCCGCCGGCTGAGCGCGCGGCGGGGCGGGCGTCGTCGGCGCCGCCGGCTGAGAGCGCGCCGGCGCGGGCGTCGTCGGCGCCGCCGCGCGATCCGGGCGAGCGCGCGCCGGGGCGGCCGTCCGCGGCGCCTGCGCGCGATCCGCAGGGCGAGCGCGCCTCGGTCGGCGCGAGCGCCGCGCGCGGCGGTGCGGCGGTCGAGGGGGACGACGATCACGACGGCGACCTGTCGCCGGCGCCCTCGGCGGGGGAGGCGCGCGCGGCGGACGCGGCGCCGGTCTCGGCGCAGGACGCGGCGCCCCTCTCCGCGCGGGAGGGGTCGGAGGACGCGGGCGCAGCGCCGGCGGCCGACGCGCAGCCGAGCCGGCTGCGCGACGTCGGCGAGAAGGCCGCGATGGCCGGCAAGGCCGCGGCGGGCAAGATCGCCCCGGCGCTCGCCGGCGTCGGGGCGCGCGCGGCCACCGCGATGGCCGGCATGGTGGCGCGGATCAAGGAGCGGCGCGCCGCGCGCGCGGCGGGCGAGGGGGACGGGTCCAAGGAGGGCGGCCATCGCCGCACGACGGCGCCGCCGCCGGCCGGCGCGCTGAAGTCCGGCGGCCGCCGGCTGGTGCGCGAGGAGGCCGACGAGACGGCGGGCGAGGGGGCCGAGCCGCCGCGCTTCAACAAGAAGGCGGCCGCGGCCGGGAGCTTCCTCGGGCTGGCGGCGGTGCTCGTCGTCTTCGGGGCCGCGCGCCTCCTCGGCCTGCAGGGCGGCGACGCGCCCTCGGCCGGGACCGCGGCGACCGCTGCGGGCGCTCCGGCGCTGCCGGCGTCGCCCGGCGCGCCTGCGCTGCCGGGGGCCGCGGCTGCGCCGGGCGGCGTGCTGACGGCGAACATCCCCCTGTTCGGCGCGACGCCGCTGTCGACGACGGAGCCTGTGCCGCCGACGCCGCCGGCCGACCCGAGCGCCCTGGCCGGCGACCCGCTCGCGCGGGCGGCCGCGGTCCCGGGCGGCCCCGGCGAGGACGACGAGGCGGAGGCGGACGACGACGAGAAGGAGGGCCCGAAGGAGTGGGGTCAGGGGACCGTGAGGAGCCCCGTCGTGCTGAAGCTGAAGATGGACGGCCCCATCGAGGAGCTGAACGGCGCTGCCGGCGCGATGGGCTTCACGGTGTCGCTGCCCGACCGTCGCGCGCTGTCCTCCGGCAGCGGCCTCGCCCGGAAGGACAAGCGCATCGCGTCGGTGCGCGTGGTCAACACGCCGCACGGCGCGGAGATCACGCTGCAGTTCAAGGACGGCGTGCCCGCCTACAAGGCCAAGGCGCGCGGCGATCGCCTGGAGATCGCGCTCGGCCGCGACGAGCCGAAGAAGGTGGCGTCGAAGTCGAAGAAGGACGACGACAAGAAGAAGAAGAAGGGCGGGAAGGGGAGCGACAAGAAGGACAAGGCGCGCTGACGCGCTCGCGCGCCCCCCGCGGCTCGAGGCGCTGAGCGACCCTCGGCGCCTCCCTGCCCGGGCGGTCCCGCTCCACGAACATGTAAGGCGAAGGCGAGAAGAACAGACACATGTTCTTCTCGCCTTCGCCTTCTCGCCTTCGCCTTCTCGCCTTCACGATCAATCCGACCATCACCTGCAGTTGACCAGGGAGGCGGACATGGAGGCATGGGCCCCGTCGACGCCCCCCGGTTGCCCGGCCTCCCCGCGAGCTTTGCCTGACAGGGCATGAAATCCGCCGCTGCGATGCACAGCCGAGCCGCGCTGTCGTCGAGTTCAGCAGGTTGTGATGTCCGGTAGCGACACGTGAGCGTCTCCGGAGGTTCTGTCATGGAGTAAAGACCGTTTCATTTGTTCTTTGAATTGCGTCTGTCTCGGATATATACATTGGTTCGAGGGGGTGCCTCTGGGCCGTGGGGGCAAGAGGCGCTGGTCCTCGCAGGATGTGCGTCGGTTGCGCGGCGGCTGACGGCTCGGCCACGGCCGGTGAAGCCGCTGCCTCGTCTCGGTCCCACTTTGCCCTTCGCGCGCGGAGCGAGCGCCTACCCCCGCGGGCGCCCCTCTGCGGACAGGAGCATTCGATGTCCAAACCACGTCATCTGAGACCGCGTCACGCCGGGTTCGTGCTTGTGTTCGGCGCCGGCGTGCTGACGGCCGGCTCGTCCGGCGTCGCCGGCTCCCCTGTGCAGGCGCAGTCGGGAGGCGATCATCGTGAAGGTTTCATGAAGGTCCCTCTCTACCGGGGCGCCGGCGTCCCGCCGGAGGCCACGGTCATCGCGCTGCCCCACAACTGCGAGCGCGAGATGCAGGCCACCCTGCGATGGAGCGAAGAGGACAACTCGGTCCGGATCAAGATCACCGGCAAGGGGGTGCTCGTGCCCTCTCCGAGCGTCGATCGCACCCCGGGGGTGAGCTTCTTTCCAAACCCCTTCTGGCCCGAGAGCGAGGACATCGTGAACGGGCGATATCAGTTCTGGGTCGTCAGCCAGGCAGGGCTCCTCAAGTTCTATTACGACGCCGCCACGCGGGATCTGCTCGGCAGCGAGCTCGATTTCGCGGCGCCCCCGCCCGGCTCGATCGCCATCGAGCTGCCGACGGTGAGGGCCATCGGCTCGCCGCTCTTCCAGCCCGACGCGGACGGCGACGTCGATCTGGAGTTCACCCTCGCGTACGACAAGACGGTGCGCGCGGATCTGCCCGAGTACGCTCAGGTCGTCGAGGGGTTCCCGCCGCCGAACCTGTGCCTGTCGGACCCGAACCGGATCGATCTGTCGACGATCCGGGGCTACGCCAAGACGCTCCCCGCCTCGGAGGCGGTCAGCTTCTCGGACTACCTCCGGAGCGGCTTCTTCCTGAGCGTCACGATCGAGCCGACGGAGTACTACACGTTCCCGCCGCGCGGGCACCTGTTCTCCACCTACAGCAACGGCACCCAGTTCGGCGGCGTCATCCCGCGGGGCTACGCGTGGGATATCGACGCGACCTTCGGCAACGTGGCGCCGCCGATCCGGCCGTTCGCAGGCGCCGGGACGTGCGAGGACTTCTTCACCGGGGTGCACACAAAGGGCCTGAACTTCTGCAGCCCGGAGGGGAGCTAGCCATGACGACGAGACTCCTGCGACTGCTCTTCGCCGTCGGCCTCGCGGCGTCCCTCTCGGCGTGCACCGGATCACGCGACGACCTGGAGCTGCTCGGCGCGGCAGGGTCCGAGATCAAGGTCACGAACAGCGGCACCCACAACCTGCATCTGGAGGAGTCCCTGCGGTTCAATCCGACCCAGCCGGGGGCGGATCCGGTGCGGGGCCGCGCCCTCTTCGGCCTGGCCGCGGACAGCGACGCGGAGGACAAGAGCCAGGCGATCTTCGAGGGGCCCTCGGTGGCCTTCGGGGGCACGGTCGTGAGCAACCAGCGCACGTGCTTCACGTGCCATCGCGGGCTCGAGGTGGAGCTCGGGCTCCCGCCCCCCCCGCTGTCCGCGTCGGTGTCTCTCGACGACGCGCTGTTCACGGGCCTCCACGGCGACGCGCAGGGCGACCCGGACGGCCTGCGCAACCTCGACGAGCTGGCCCTCATCAAGTATCGCCCGAACCGCTTCAACCTCCAGCGCGCCGAGGACGACCCGTTCCGGCAGGTGTTCTTCTGGCGCAAGTCCATCCGGCTTGTCAACCTGGCCTTCTCGAACGGGTTCCTCCATGACGCGCGCGCGCGCACGATGTTCGAGACCGACCGGGGCGCCGTCTTCAGCCACACGCAGGAGTCGGACAAGCGCTTCGACGACCTCTTCACGGTCCAGGACGGCAACGACCTCGAGGCGTTCCAGTTCTCGCAGCTCTCGGATCCGCGCCTCGCCGCGCTCCGCGACCCGTCGCACCCGATGTTCCGCGTGCTGGCGCGCGATCCCTTCCACACGGTCCGGATCCGGACGCGGGCCGAGGAGCGCGGGAAGAAGGTGTTCGAGCGCTCGTGCATGACGTGCCACAACGTGCCCAACGTGTTCAACAACCTCTCGAACGTCGAGGCGCTCGGCAACGGCGAGACGGACGTCAAGAACCCGGTGTTCGGGCCGAGCGTGACACGGACGTTCAACGTGGGCGTGTCCGAGCGGAACAGGCACGGTCTCAGGTTCTCTCACCACGCCGGTGGGGGCGTCTTCGAGCCCATCGTCCTCCCGCTCGTCCGCGAGGACGGCGTCATCGTCCCCTTCAAGGTCACGAAGGACGTCGGGCTGGCGGCCACGACCGGGCGGCTCGAGGACGTCGGCCGCTTCAAGGTCCCGCAGCTCCGGCGCCTCGCGCGGAACGCCCCGTACTTCCACGACAATTCGGCGATGTCGCTCGAGGAGGTCGTCGACTACTTCAACAGCGATTTCTACAACAAATCGAAGGACGGCAGGCGGTTCCCGATCCGCCTCTCGCGCGCTCAGCGCTCGGATCTGATCGCGTTCCTGAAGGTCCTCTGACGCCGCGCCCGGACGGCGGCCACGCGCCGTCGTCCGGGCAGCCCGCCTCGTCCACGCGCCGAGGGGCAGCCCGCGCCGACGGACCCCCATTGGTCGCGCGCGGGGATCACCGCCGGTCTTGTGCGCCTGCGGGCCGCGCCGCTGCCGCGCTCGGCCCCGGCGAGCGGGGGGCGGTCGCGGCGCGCGTGGTCGAGGCGACCGCGTGGCGGAGCGCGTCCTTCAGGGTGCCGAAGGTGACGAGCCCCTGCGTCTCGGCGCCGAGCTCCGTCATGGTGGCCGCGATCTGCGGCGAGATCCCCGACACAACCCCGCGCGTCCCGAGCAGCTGGACGGCTCGCATCATGTCCAGGAGGTGCTTGGTGGTCGCGATATCGACGCTCTCGATGCCGGTCAGATCCATGATCGCGACCCTGGCCTGCGTGCGCACGACCTCGTTGAGGAGCGTCTCCGTGATGCGCGACGCGCGGACGTCGTCGATCGCGCCGATCAGCGGGAGGGCCAGGACGTGCTCCCAGACCTGGACCACGGGGGCCGACATGAGCCGGATGGCCTCGTTCTGGGTGCGCAGGCTGTCCTCGCTGCGCATGCGCTCGAGGATCTCGTTCTCGAGGAGCCGATTCTGCTGCTCGACCTCCTCGGCGGCTGCCTTGAGCTGGATCATCGACTCCTGCACCTGCGCCTCGAGCCGTCGCTGCTCGGTCACGTCCGAGACCGCGCCGACGACCTTGACCAGCTTGCCCTCCGCGTCACGGAGGATCACGCCGCGGTCGATGAGCACGGCGTACTCGCCGGTCGCCCGGCGCAGGCGGTACTCTGCGCTCCAGGTGCTGGCGCCGGAGCCCATCGCCGACCCGAGCGCGTCGCTGACGTTGTTCACGTCGTCAGGGTGGATGTGCTCGCGCCACCAGCCTGCGTCCGCGTAGAGGTCCTTGGGCGCGCCCGAGACCTTCTCGAAGGTATCGCTGCGCCAGACCGCGCCGGTCGCGACGTCGAAATCGTAGATCGCATCCTGGACGGCGAGGACGACCATGCGGAAGCGCTCCTCGCTCTCGCGGAGCGCGTCGTTCGCGCGCGTCCTCTCGGCGGAGCATTCCGGCGTGTGCTTCTCGCGGGTCTCCCTGACGACCGCCATGAGCCCGGAGGCGGCGCCGGACGCGTCGCGCTCCACCACCACCGGCGTGATCTCCAGATCGATGCGGGCGCCGTCCTTGCGGAGACCTTGCGCCGCGAGCGGAGCCTCCTCGTCGCCCGGGCGCTTCCAGCACGCGTCGACATCGTCATGGCGCAGGCAGGGCAGCTCGCGGCCGAGCACCTCCGCTTCGGTCCACCCGAACAGCCGCGACGCCTGCCGGTTCCAGAAGCGCACGACGCGCTCACGGTCACACACGATCATCGCAACCGGCGCCACCTCGGCCATGACCGCCAGCTTCGCGTCGTTCCAGCGAGATCGGTCCGAGGGTTTGACAGAAGGATCGATCACCTGTTCCGTTGTCATATCCGCTTCTTTCGCAGGTGCAGCTGCCCGGCTCCTCGGAAGACGGCGCGCGATCGGCGGTCGCCTGGCCCCCCCAGGACATCGCATCTTGCCCGTGCGCGTCACGAAAAGGCAAGGGGTTCGTAAGGACTTTTGCCTGCGCCCGCCCGGCAGCCGACCAGCCGTCGACAGCCGACAGCCGACAGCCGACAGGGGCGCCCGGAAGCTGTCCGTTCACGCACACGCGGTCCGCGACGGCTCTGCACCGACGGCACGTCGGCGCGTGGCGTCGCACGTCTCGTTCAAGAATTCCACGAGGCTGCTGCCGCCCGTGCCCTGAGCCTGCTTCTCGTCCGATTCCCGGAGGATATAGCGGACCGTGATCTCGGCGTGCACCTCCCGGACGCGGACGAGGGCGTTCACGCACGCGTCGTGCGCGTCGCACAGCGCGGGGTGGCTCGGCGCGTGCTGTCGAACGAAGCGCCGGAGCGAGGGGCCGCGCTCGACGACCTCGAGAAAGCGGCGGTGGCCCGGTAACATCGAGACGCGCATCTTGAGGAGGAACGAGCGCACCCCGTCGGAGGGCGAGACCCCGAGGATCGCGTCAAAGAGCTGTAGCAGGGGGCTCTGGGCGCCGCTCGAGCCGCCGAAGCGCCGGGGCGTGTCGTCGACCCCCGCGTAGATGACCCCCGGCTCGGGCCAGCCGCTCAGGAAGCGACGGAGCCGCCGGTAAAAGATGTAAGGATCACACTGCTCCGGCATGCGGGCAAGGAGCTCGCGGATATCGTTCAGGGCCGCTGTCATGACGTCGAGGGCGCGCGCCACCTCCTCCACGCGCCCGTCCGCGCAGGCGCGCCGGGCCTGCACGATCGCCTGGATCGCGGGCGCGCACGCGGCGTCCATGGCCACAGCGATCCGGAAGAACCAGTGCTCATCCATGCCCCCGTGGAACAGCTGCAGGATGGCGAGGTTCGACAGCGTGATGCCCGCGTCGTCCTCGAGGCGCCGGAAGTTCCAGAGCGTCATCGTGGCGTGGACAAGGGTCGGCGGCAGGCCATGGCGCTCCGAGAGCTCCCACAGCGGCACGGCGACGCTGCGCGGCAGGACGGTGGCTGGCTCGCTCCCACCCCAGACGTGCGCCGACGCCAGCATCGAGACGAGCAAGAGGCCGCGCCGGGCCTGGCCGACGTCCTCGAGCCGGTCGAGCGGCAAGAGGGGCATTCGCTCCAGCGCCTTTCCGAGCTTCTCCGCCGAGAGGAGCGCGGGGAGGCTCGCGGCGATGCGCTCCCACGCATCGTATGCAGGCGGGAGCCGGACGACCGGATCCGTGGCGGGGAGATAGCCCCGCACCGCATCCATGTCGAACGACGCGAGGTCGTCGAGCTCGCCCGCGTCGAAAGGCGCCGCCGAGGGGGCCCCCTCGGCGGCGCTGGCCGGGTCCGTCGCGCCCCTCATTGGCCGTGTATCTGCCGGAGGAGCTGGTAGTTCGAGGGCAGCGTGGAGAGGAGGTGTCGCTGCTTCTGCGCCACCCTGCCGAAGACCGCCTCGGCTTCCCCGATCGACGCTGTCTTGTAGGTCAACGCCGGCATCGGGCGCTCCGGGAGGAGGCCCAGGCCGGCGAAGATGGCGTAGTAATTGCCGTTGGTCCAGAAGCTCCGGAACTCGGCCTCGAAGTTCCCGTAATAGCTCGTCTCGTCCGTCACCGGCGCGTTCACCGGCATGCCCGCCTGGTAAAGCGCCATCTTCTCCTTGATGCCGTCGGTCAGGGCCAGCGACTTGTTGGCCTTCCAGAACGGCGTGTCCGCGCGGGGAGCGAGGTAGAAGTGGGCCTGGATGAAATCCCGGGTGTCGTCGAACATCGTCTCGATCTGGTACCAGTAATGCGACAGGGGGATGTGATCGTGCTCGGGCAGCAAGCCGAACTGGTGATAGAAGTGGTCCGACCTGCCGTCGAGGGGCCTGGACGTCGCGGCGCCTTCGCCGGGGGTGCGCCAGTTGATGAACTTGACCGCCATCTTGAAGGCGGCGTTGCATTCGCGCATCCACTCGTGCTCGGCGACGCCGAGGTAGTCGAAGAAGGTCTTTTGCAGGTTGGGGATGGTGGCCTCGCCGACGCCGATCCTGGGGATGGACGGGGCCGTCAACACGGTGATCCGCACGCTGCCCTGGAGGGCTTTGCCGAGGTATGCGGCCGCCATCCATCCGGCGGTCCCTCCACCGAGGATGACGACGTCTTTGATGCGATTATCCATGGTCAAGAACCCTCCCCTTCTCCAGCGCGTGCCCCAGGCGGCAGACGTCCTCGAAGCTACAATACAGCGGCGCGACAGCGATCCGCACCACGTCCGGCGCCCGTGTGCCCACGAGGACCCCGTGGCTCCACAGTCGTCGCGAGATCTCGGCGGGGCTCTCCCCGCGCACGCGCAGCGAGATCTGCCCGCCTCGAGAGCCCCGCGGCGTGATCACCTCCACCCGCTCCCGCGGCAGCCCGTCCACGTGGGCGAGGAGCTCCGCGACCAGCGCTTCGCGCTTCTCGACAAGCCGATCCATCCCGGCCTCCTCGAACGCCTGCAGCGCCCCTGACAGCGTGGCGATGCTGGCGATCGGCGGCCCGCTCTGCCGGAAGCCCCACGCGCCGACCTCGGGCTCGAAGGGGTCCGGCATGGCCAGGCGCGTCTCCCTCCGCTGCCCCCACCAGCCCGAGAGACGCGGCAGCCGCGTGTCCCGCCCGTGACGCTCATGCACGAAGAGGCCGGCGACGCCGCCGGGATCGGCGTTCAGGTACTTGTAATGGCACCACACGGCGAAATCGACGTCCGAGTCGTGCAAGCTCAGCGCCACGTTGCCGATCGCGTGCGCCAGGTCCGCCCCGACGAGGCAACCGGCTGCGTGGGCGGCCCGCGTGATCGGCTCGAGATCATAGGCCTGTCCGCTGAAGTGATTCACGCCGCCCAGCAGGACGAGCGCGATCTCGTGGCCGCGCGCCGCGATGTGCGCGACGACGTCCTCGGTGGTCGCGTACGATTGCCCTGCCGGGACGGGGATCTCGCGCACGCTCGTCGCCGGATCGACGCCCGCGAGCCTCGCGTGCGAGGCGACGACGTAGCGGTCGGACGGGAATGCATCGGGCTCGAGCAGGATGGCGTGACGTCCGGGCGTCGGACGGTAGAAGCTGCGCATCAGGAGGTGCAGGTTCGCGGTGACGCTGCCCATCACGGCCACCTCCTCGGGCGCGGCGCCCACGATGGGCGCGAGCCTGCGGGCGAGCAGCTCGTCGGCGTCCAGCCATCTCGGCGTCGCGTCGAAATACGCCCGGAAGCCGAGGTCGCGCCACTGGTCGAGCGCCCCCGCGAGCGCCGACTCCGCGTCCCTGGAGAGCAGCCCCAGCCCATTGCCGCAGAAATAAGCCGCCCCCACGCCGTCCGGCCCCGGCGGTCGATGAAAGCGCCCCCGCAGCGCGGCGAGCGGATCCTCCGCGTCGCGGCGGCGCGCGGCTTCGAGGCGCTCGCGCCACGCGGGGCTCGCCAGCGCCTCACGCGCGAGCGAGTGCGTGGGCGCCGCGCTCGCCGGCCCCGGGGAGCTCGTCGTGAAGACGGCTGGGCCCTCCACGAGCCGCTTCAGCAGGGCGAGCTCCTCCTCCATCTCGCGCTTCATCGCCGCGAAGCGCTCGTCCGAGATCCCCGGCCGCTGGAAGAAGGTGTAGAGAAAGACGGCCCCGCCCGCCGCCGGCATCACCCGCGTCGGCGAATAGCGCCACGCGCCGTCGGCTCCAAGATGGCCGAAATCCACGACGCCCAGGGCGCGGTCGGCGCGCATGGCGAAGCGCACCTCGCCGCGCGCGGTCGCGGCCCAGAGGGCGTCCCCGTCGGCGCGCACGCTCGAGCAGAAATGGACCGCCCAGCGGGGGATCTGCGCCGGGTCGGAGACCACCCCGAAGACACGCTCCGCCGAAGCTGCGATGAAGACCGAATGTGTGCTGCTGTGCATGGGGAAGATTCACTCTTGGAGTGAGAACAAGCCCACTGATCGCAGAGATCGATACGCCAAGAGCGTATCATACGTGCTCGAGTGCCCCGGTAAATAAAATGTATTTCCTTTCCGTGCGACGAGCTTCGCCAGGCGCGCGGCGCTGTGCTCCGCGTCTTTGCGTCTCCGCGTCTCCGCGTCTCCTCGTCTCCTCGTCTCCTCGTCTCCTCGTCTCCGCGTCTCCGCGTCTCCTCGTCTCCTCGTCGATTACGAGAGCCCGACGGGCTGCGGCCGACTCGTCCTTGATGGCCTGTCCACGCACACCACCGGCGAGGTGTGGCGTGGGTCGACGGACACCCGCGCTGGGCGCCGCGCTTCTCCCCCGTCACGCGTCTCGCGACGAGGATAGGCCCTCGGAGACCGTGTTCGTGGCGCGGGGAGGCCGATGTCCGAGCGGGCCGTGCAGCTCGGCACGGCCTCCCGCGCAGCCAGGGACGCGCCTGGCTAGGCTCCGCCCGGCCCCACCGGCGGCGGGATCGACCACTCCGCGCTGTCCGACAGCCGCGGCTCCGCCTCCTCCGCCGCGCTCCCGAAGAAATCCGCCACGTCGTGCCGCCTCGCCTCCGCGTCCGCCCGCCCGAGCTCGATCAGCTTCCGCGTGAACGAGCCGTCGAACAGGAGATAGCTCGCGAGATCCGCGTCGTTCGCCGCCCCCACGTCCACCAGGGAGAGCAGCCGCCGCATCATCGCCGGCCCGCCCTGCACCTTGCCCGCCCTCACGTGCTCCGCCGCGAGGCGGCCGAGATCCACGCTCGGCCGCATGACCAGCGTCTCCACCCGCCGGTACGGCAGCGCCCCGCGCTGCGCCGCCGCCGCGTTGATCGAGTGCAGGAAATCCGGGCCGAACGCCTGCTCGCCGTCCTCGATCATGTGGTTCACCCGCGTCAGCACCTCGAAATCGGTCTGGATGTGGTCGAGCAGGAACGCGTTCAGCACCTTGCCGAGCACCAGCGCCATCCCAGGCGGCTTGCCGCTGTCCCCCGCGTCGATGCTCCGCACCTCCCGCGACAGGCCGATCGCCAGCACGTGCGTCGCCCCCAGCCGGAGCGCCGGCGCGATCGGCGTGTTCTGCCGCACGCCCCCGTCCATGTAGAGATCCCGGCCGATGCGCACCGGCGGGAACAGGATCGGGATCGCCGCCGACGCGAGCGCGTGCTGCGGGCCGATCAGCGCGCCGCGGATGATCGTCCGCGGCGGCGCCGTCGTCGGCAGCGCGCCGTCCGGGCCGGTCTGCATGAAGATGACCGTGCGGCCCGTCCCGATCTCGGTCGCCGACACGCTGACCGCCGAAAGGTAGCCGTGGCGCAGCGTGCGCGCGATCGCGCGCCACGGGATCTCGCGCTCGACGAGCCTCTGCATCGGCGAGACGTCGAACAGGCCCACGCCCTCCGAGCCGCCGCCGAACATGAGCTTCGGCAAGGAGATCGCCTGCCGGACCCCGAAGCCGAGCACCGTCTCGAGCTTCAGCTGCGTCCACAGGTTGACGAGCCGCCGCACGCCCAGCGTCGGATCGTCGAGGTGCGCCGCGAGGTAGCACGCGTTCACCGCCCCGACCGACGTCCCGCACAGGATGTCGATGCGCGGCGGCGCCCCGCGGCGCCGGGCGAACACGTCGAGCACGTACGACATCACCCCGACCTCGTACGCGCCCCGGGCGCCGCCGCCCGAGAGGATCACCGCGACCTTGCGCCGCGGCTTCGTCCCTGTCCTTCCGCCGGTACCGCTCATGCCATCTCCCCGCGGCGGAGCGGGTCCAGCCCCGCCGCCGGACCCTCGGCCTCCGCGGCGAGGATGCGCCGCACAACGGTGCGCTCCAGGAACAGCGCCCGGAGCCGCGCGTCGCGGATGTAGCTCGCCACCTGCCGCACGTGCATCCCGGCGCGGTGGTACGCGTCCCCGGCGCTCGCCGGCGCGCCCTTCTGCAGCGCCTCGCAGCAGAGGTCACGCACCTCGATGCCGTACTCCGAGCTGCCCGCCTCGACCGCGCCGAGCGCCGTCCGGGCGAGCAGCACCCCCGAGTGCACCTCGCCCGCGTCCACCCGCGCCCCCGCCTCGATGGCCGTCGCGTACGCGTGGTAGCTCATCAGCCCCTGCGACTCGGCGAGCTGCCGCGCCTCCGAGGCGTTCGCGATCGCGCCCTGGACGTCGCCCTGCACCTTCGCGAGGAGGCCGCGCACGTTGCGCTCGTGGATCATGTCGTAGACGCTGCCGGTCACCGCGATGAGCGCGCCCGCATCGGCGCAGAGGGTGTGCGCTGCGTCGAGGTCGCCCGCTTCGAGGAGGATCCCCGCCGAGCAGAGGAGCGTGTCGGCCCGCGCGTCCTGATCATCATAGCGCTCGTGCGCCTCCCGCGCCCGCTTCATGTAAGCGAGGCTGCGCAGGAGATCCCCGAGCTTGGCGTACGCGTGGCCGATGTTGCTCAGCGTCTTCGCGATCTGGAACCGACCCCCGATCGCGAGATCGATGGAGATCGACGAGAGCCCGACCGCGATCGCGTCCTCGAAGCGCTCGAGCACGAACATCGCCACGGCGAGCGAGTTCTTCGCGCGGGCCTCGCTGCGGCGCGCCCCCACCGCGCGGAACACCGCGATCGCCTCGGCGTAGGCCTCGACCGCCTCCTGCACGCGGCCGACCCGGCGCAGCAGCACCCCCTTCGTGCGCAGCACCTCCGCGCGCGCCCGCGGCGTCAGGCCGCCCATCTGCGTCACCCGGAGGGCCCGGTCGGCCGCGCTGATCGCGCCCTGGACGTCGCCGAGCTCGCGCAGCACCTCCGACAGGATCGTGAGCGCCTCGACCTCGAGCGCGGGGCGGCGCGCGATGCGCGCGATCTCGGCGGCCCGCTGCGCCACCGGCAGGCCGCGGGCGAGGTGGCCGTCGTCGAGGTCGAGGCGCGCGGTGCGCACGAGCGCGAGCGCCGCCCAGCGCGCCTGGCCGCTCTCCTTCGCGAGCTGGCGCAGCGCCGCGAGGTGCTTCCTCCGCTCGCGGCGGCGGCCGAGGTGGCGGAAGATCGCCTCCAACGCCTCGTGCGCGATCATCACGCGGGTGTCGCCGGTCGGCAGGAGCGCCAGCGCGCGCTCGTAGTACCGGCGCGACAGCTGCGCCTGGTGTCCGGCGCGCGCGGCCCGCGCCGCGTCGAGGTAGAGCTCGGCCGCCGGCCCGGGCGCCTCGCCGCGCGCGAGGTGCTGCGCCACGATCGCGGCCGAGAGCCCCTGCGCGAGCGGCGTCGTCGAGAGGTGCTCGCCGAGCCGCCGGTGCATGCGCACGCGGCTCGCGCCGTCGAGCGCGAGGTAGGCGACGTCGCGCGCGAGCGGGTGCCGGAAGTCCACCGCCCCGGCGCGGCGATCGCACAGGCCGCGGGCGCAGAGGCGCGTCACGGCCTCGTCGTCGGCGAGCCGCGTCAGGTTCATGATGTCGTCCTTGAGCAGCGGGCCCCCCGCGACCGCCAGCCAGTTCACGACGTCGTGCTCCGCGGGCGGCAGCTCGCGCAGGCGATCGCCGATGAGCTGCTCCAGCGTCGAGGGGAGCGGCTCGCCGCGGTCCCCGGTCCGGTCGTGGCGGACGAGCTCGTGCCGCCCGTCCGGGTGCTCGACGATCTCCAGCGTGCCTCGCTCGAGGAGCGCATCGACCATCTCGAGCAGGAAGAACGGGTTGCCGGCGACGCGCGGCACGAGCTCGCCGCAGACGGCCGCCACGCCCTCGCGCACGCCGAGCCGCGCCTCCACGAGGCGCATCTGCTCCTCGGCGCTGAGGCCGCGGAGCTCGATCCGCACGAGCCCCTCGATGAACGGGGTCACGCGCTCCTCGGGGCGGGTGAGGAGCAGCACGAGGATCGGGAGCCGCTCCGAGCGCTGCTTCAGGAGCTCCGAGATGAGCTCCAGGCTCGGGCGATCGGCCCACTGGAGGCCGTCGATGACGACGACGAGCGGCTGGTGGCGCGCCAGCGAGCCGAGCAGGTACTTCACGCCGCGCACCACCACGTCGCGGCCGTAGGCCGCGGCGTCGTCCTCGGGGTGGTCGAGCTGCTTGCCCGTGACGAGCTCGGCGAGGCGCGTGACGATGCGCGCCCCGAGCGGCGAGCGGGCGATGGGCCCGAGCAGGGCGCGGATCACGTGGGCGGCGTCGTCGATCGCGTGGTCGAGCCCCATGCCGGTGACGTCGCGGAGCACGTCGCAGACCGTGGCGAGCGGCAGCTCGCTCTTCACCGGCGAGCACTCGACGTGGAGCACGCGCGCCTCGCCGGGGAGCTCCGAGAGGAACGTCGAGATGAGCGCGCTCTTGCCGATGCCCATCTCGCCGACGAGGACGCGCGCCACCGACTGGCCCCGGAGCGCGCCGCCCGGCGGGCCCGGCGGCTTGCTCTGCCGGCTCGGCGGCGGCTTGCTCTGCCGGCTCGGCGGCGGCGGCTCGCTCTCGCCGTAGCGCGGCGACGGCGGCTCGGCGAGCCCCTTCACGGGCGGCGAGACCGCGCGGTGGTAGGCGGCGTGCAGGTCGGCCCGCTCCGCGTCGCGCCCCACGAGGTCGTTCGGCGAGAGCGCGATCTCGGCCATCCGCTCCTCGCGGGTGAGCGGGCGCTGCAGCGCGTAGAGCCGCATCTGGTGCGGGACCTGGTAGCCGCCGGCGTCGTTGAGATCGAGCGACGGCGCGTCGCCCCAGCGGAAATCGCGCCGGACGAGGCGGTAGACGCCGCCCGCGACCCAGGTCTTGCCGAACGGGGTGCGGCTGCCGAGGCGCTCGGCGAGGAAGTTCGCGGGCTCCTTGAGCGCGTGGTTGATGAGGTGCCCCTGCTCGTCGCGCTCGCCGTACGCGATGCCGCGGACGATGCCGATGGCGGCGCGGAGCTCGACGGGCAGGTCCTCCGACGCGCCCGCGAGCGCCTCGTGCACGTCGACCGCCAGCGAGGCGGCGTCGGCGGCGGCGCGCGAGGGGTTCGCGAGCAGCCCCACGACCGCGCGCGCGCCCGCGTGCGACTCCCAGGACCAGATCGCCCCGTGCTTGAAGGCGATCGCGTCGAGGGTCGTGCGGATCGAGCGCCCGCTGCGCCGGCCGGCGAGCCGCCCCTGCGCCCCGAGCAGCTCGTCCACGCCCTCGATGCGCATCGTCACCACGGCCACGTGGCGCACCTCGCGCACGACGCGCGGCGCGCCGGTGTTCTCGTGCTCGCCGCCCGTGCGCGCGGCCGGCACCGCCGCGAGCGTCTGCGGCTGCGCCACGGAGCCGTCGCCCTCGGCCGCCTCCTCCGCGCCGCCGGCGGCGTTCTCGCGCGCCTCCTGCTCGCGGTCGCGGCCGAGCAGGTGGGCCACGGTCTGCTCGACCGACGCGTTGTCGACGAGCTCCTGCTTCGCGAGAAGGACGCGCGCGATCGCGCCGGCCAGGTCGCGCGCGGTCTGGAAGCGGTCCTCGGGCGCCTGCGCCATGGCGCGCATCACGATCGCCTCGAGCTCCGCCGGGACGTCGCGCGCGTGCGTCGACGGGGGCTCGAAGAGGCTCTCCTTGACGGCCTGGAGCAGCGCCTCGTCGTCGAGCTTGCCGTAGGGCGAGCGCATGGCGAGCAGCTCGTAGAGCACGACGCCGAGGGCGTAGATGTCGCTCCGCCGGTCGACCCGCTCGCCGCGCGCCTGCTCGGGCGACATGTACCCGAACTTGCCCTTCAGCACGCCGGGCTCCTCGCGGAAGAGGTTGGCGCTGGCGATGCCGAAGTCGGCGATCTTCACGACGCCCTCGTACGACAGCAGGATGTTCTGCGGCGAGACGTCGCGGTGGACGATGGCGAGCGGCATGCCGCCCTCGTCCCTGCGCTCGTGGGCGTAGTGCAGCCCCTTGGCGGCCTCGGAGACGACGAACGCCGACACGAGCGGCGGGATCCGCGACTCCTTCTGCTGGGCGGCGCGCATCAGCTTGCCGAGGTCGTAGCCCTCGACGTATTCCATCGAGAGGAGCAGCCCGTCCTCGCCGTGGTCGGAGAACTCGTAGACCTGGACGATGTTCGGGTGGTTCAGGCGCGTCGCGAGGTGCGCCTCCTCGACGAACATCGCGCGGAAGCGCCGCGACGCCCCGTGCGCGGGGAGGATCCGCTTGACGACGAGGAGCTTGTACGTGCCCTCGGCGCCGCGCTTCTTGGCGAGGAAGACCTCCGCCATGCCGCCAGCGCCCAGGCGGCGCTGGATCTCTAGGTCGGCGAGCTGGGACGGGTGCTTGGCCATGCAGCGAAGCGGCGCGCGGGCGCCGTGGCTGGGAGGCGCCGGGCGCGGTGGATCGGGGTGACCGATGAGATGAAGGACCGCGCGCGGTTCCCCCGATCCATGGGAGGACTACGGGTTGACCTGCATGGTAGCGTCCCGCCCGCGTCTTCGGGGAGACAACCATGCTGGAAAGGCGAATCTTTCTGGGCGGGTCGGAGATCCGCACGGGCGGTGAGCCCGCCTGCGCGCAGCGGCTCCTCGGCCTCGGCGCCGTCCACGATCGACCCTGAGCTTTCGCTTGCATGGCGCCCTCACGGCGGGCCACCGGCCGCCGCGGTCGGGCGAGGGCCACAAAGCGATTGCCCAGGGAGGCGCTGTCTGTTAAAACGGATGCTGCGTCCGTGATGGAAGACGCGGTGCGTCCGACCCCTGGCTGCCGGGCTGATCGGCGGCGGGGTGGTCGTGTGCGCGCTTGAAACCTCGAGGATTCGCAATGGACATTCGCGTGACAGAGGCGGACGTCGTCGTCGTGGGCGGCGGCAGCGCAGGCTCCACTGCAGCGGTGGAGGCGCAGCAGCGGTTGCCGCGGGGGCGGGTGGTGCTCCTCGAGAAGGCGCATATCAAGCGGAGCGGCGCGATCGCGATCGGCATGGACGGGCTGAACAACGCGATCATCCCCGGACATGCGACGCCCGAGCAGTACGTGAAGGAGATCACGGTGGCCAACGATGGCATCGTGAACCAGCGCGCCATCTATGAATATGCTCGGAACAGCTTCGCGATGATCCAGGAGCTCGACTCGTGGGGAGTCAAGTTCCAGAAGACGCGCTCGGGCGATTTCGACGTCAAGAAGGTCCACCACAACGGGAGCTACGTCCTCCCGATGCCCGAGGGCTACGATCTCAAGAAGATCCTTACGCGCATGGTGAAGCGCGCCGGGGTGCGGGTCATCAACCGCGTCATGGCCACTCGGATCCTCGTGGCCGACGGGCAGGTCGCCGGCGTGATGGGCTTTGACACCCGCGAGGGCCACATCGAGGTCATCAAGGCCAGGGCGGTCATCCTCTGCTGCGGCGCCTCCGGGCGGCTCGGGCTGCCGTCGTCCGGCTATCTCCACGGGACGTACGAGAACCCCTCGAACGCCGGAGACGGCTACTCGATGGCCTACCACGCCGGCGCCGAGCTCTCGGGCATCGAGTGCTTCCAGATCAACCCGCTCATCAAGGACTACAACGGTCCGGCGTGCGCCTACGTGACCGGTCCGCTCGGCGGACACACGGTGAACGCGCGGGGGCACCGCTTCATCGAGAGCGATTACTGGAGCGGGCAGATGATGCTCGAGTTCTACAGGGAGCTCCACTCCGCGAACGGCCCTGTGTACCTCCAGCTGACCCACCTCGCGCCGGAGACGATCACCGAGGTCGAGCGGGTGCTCCACCAGACGGAGCGGCCGAGCCGCGGTCGCTTCCACGAGGGGAGGGGGCACAGCTACGGGAGCGATCTCGTCGAGATGCACATCTCCGAGATCGGCCTGTGCAGCGGCCACAGCGCGTCGGGGGTCTGGGTGAACGAGAAGGGCGAGACCACCGTGCCCGGGCTCTACGCCGCCGGCGACATGGCGTGCGTGCCGCACAACTACCTCCTCGGCGCGCTCACCTACGGGAAGATCTGCGCCCAGAGCGCCCTCGACTACCTCGATCGCGCGCCCGCGGTCGAGCCGCTCCCCGCCGCGGTCGACGCCGAGCGCGAGCGCATCCTCGCCCCGCTCTCGCGCAGGAGCGGGGTGGCGCCTCACCAGTACGAATACAAGGTGCGGCGCCTCGTGAACGACTACCTGCAGCCGCCCAAGACGGGGAACCGGATGACGCTCGGGCTCGAGTACTTCCTGCGGGCGAAGGACGAGCTCGAGGAGGTCACGGCGACGAGCCCCCACGAGCTCATGCGGGTGATGGAGTGCCACTTCATCCGCGACTGCGCGGAGATGGCCGCGCGCGCCTCGCTGTACCGGACCGAGAGCCGCTGGGGGCTCTACCATCACCGGCTCGATTTCCCCGAGATGGACGACCGCAGCTGGTTCGTTCACGTCAACCTGAAGAAGGGCGATGACGGCGAGATGGTCGCCTTCAAGAGGCCCGTCGAGCCCTATCTCTTCCCGATCGACGACGGCGAGCTCAAGACCTACCACCAGCTGCGCATCCCGGCCGAGGATCAGCGCGCGCCGCTCTGACGAGCAACGAGGTTCAATCGATGGGTCACCTTCTCAACCGCGAATCCGTCAAGGCGCAGCGCGCCAGGACCGTGGGTCACGCCGAGGCCGCCGTCCGGCTCGATCTGCCGGTCGTGATCGACGAGGCGTCCTGCATCAAGGGCTGCCGCATCTGCATCGAATCGTGTCCGGTCGACTGCCTCGCCATCGATCCAGAGACGAAGAAGGCGCACATGGCCTACGACGAGTGCTGGTATTGCCTCGCGTGCGAGATCGATTGCCCCAAAGAGGCCATCACCGTGAAGATCCCCTTTCTCATCCGGTAGCGTCCCGGAGGCGGAGAGACGATATGACACAGCCTTCGCTCGCACAGGAGCTCGTGAGCGTCCTCAGGGATCCCGACCCTGGCGCGCGCCAGCTCGCGCTGACGCAGATCGAGGACCTCTCGGATCCGGAGATCCTCCACCCGCTCATCGAGGCCGTCCGCGACGCCGACCCGACGGTGCGGGCGCTCGCGCTGGGGCACCTCGAGGACCTCGGCGACCCCCGCGCGGTGCCCGCCATCCTCCGGGCGCTCGACGACGAGGAGACCCACGTGCGCGAGGCGGCCGCCACCGCGCTCCGCGAGCTCCGCGCGACGGACGCCGCCACGTACCTGGTTGACGCAGTGCGTCATGATGACCCGTTCGTGCGGATGTCGGTGATCGTGGCGCTCCGCGAGCTCCGCGATCCGCGGGCGCTGGAGCACCTCGAGGGCGCGCTGCTCGACCCTGCGCCCGAGGTGCGGCGCGAGGCGGTCGTCGCCCTGGCCTACCTGCGGCGGCCCGAGACGGCGGCTGCCCTCCGCGGCAGCCTGCGCGACCCCGACGCGCGGGTGCGGCAGGTCGCGATCGGCGCGCTCGAGTCGCTCGGCGCGGCGGCGCAGGTCCAGGACTTCGTCGGGCTGCTCTCCGACCCCGACTGGCGGGTCCGCGTCGAGGCCGCCATCGTGCTCGGCCGCTCGGCGCACGCCGTCGCCGCGCCGCACCTCCGGAGCGCGCTCGAGGACGGCGCCTGGCAGGTCCGGAAGGAGGCGGCGCTCGCGCTGGGGCGGCTCCGGGCCGCCTCGGCCACGCCGGAGCTCGTCGCGCTGCTCGGGAGCGACCTCCCGGATCTGCGCAAGGCCGCCGCGCAGGCGCTCGGCGAGCTGGCGGCGGCGGCCGCCGAGGCGCCGCTCCAGCGGCTGCTGGGCGACACCGACGTCGAGGTGCGGAAGGCGACGGCCCGCGCCCTCGAGGCCATCCGGGCCGGGGCCGGACGACGTGGAACCTTCGCGAGAGATTGAGTCGATGAACCAGGCAGCGCGCGTGCTCTTGCTCCTCGTGGCGGTCCTCGTCGGCCTGTCGTGCACCCCGGACGCGAAGCGGACGATCCGTGTCGCGATCGGGACGCAGGACACGACAATCAACTGCGCCACCGGCGGGCTCCTGATCCGGGAGCTCAAGCTGCTCGAGAAGCACCTGCCGAAGGACGGCAAGTACAAGGACGTCTCCTACGAGATCGAGTGGAAGGACTTCACGTCAGGGCCGCCGCTCACGACCGAGATGGTGGCCGGGAAGCTCGACATCGGCGGGATGGCCGACTTCCCCGGCGTGCTGAACGGCGTCGCCCACCGGAAGCAGGGGAGCCGCAGCCTCTACATCGCCACGCTGTCCGGCAGCGCGCTGGGGAGCGGCAACGGCATCGTCGTGCCGAGCGACGCTCCGGCCCAGGGCCTGAAGGACCTCAAGGGAAAGCAGATCTCGGTCCCGTTCGGCTCGTCCGCCCACGGCATGCTGCTCCGGGCGATCCGCGATCTCGGCTGGGATCCGGAGAAGGACGTGACGGTCGTGTCGCAGTCCCCGGAGGTCGGCGGCTCCTCGCTGAAGGCGAAGAAGATCGACGCGCACGCCGATTTCGTCCCGTTCGCGGAGCTGTTCCCCTTCCGCGGCTTCGCCCGGAAGATCTACGACGGCTCCAGCGTCAAGGTGCCGACGGCGCACGGCGTCCTGGTGCGCGCGGCGTACGCGGAGGAGCACCCCGAGATCGTCGTGGCCTTCCTCAAGGCGGCGCTCGAGGCGGACCGCCTGTTCGCGGAGGAGCCCGAGAGATACAGCGAGCTCATCGAGGAGGTGACCGGCGTGGACGCCGAGGTCGCCTACATGTTCCACGGGCCGCTCGGCATCCAGACGCGGGACTTCACGATCAAGCCCGAGGTCCGCCGCGCGCTCCAGGTGGCCGTGGACACGCTCACGCTGCTCAAGCGCACGGACACGACCCTCGACGTGGGCGCGTTCGTGGACGACCGGTACATCCGGCGCGCGGCCCAGGAGAGCGGGCTCGACTACGAGGCGCGGCTCGCGAGCCACGCGAAGCTCCCGCTGTCCGGGAGCGACGCCCTGTCCGGCGGTCCGATCGCCGAGCCGGCGCTGGCCGCGCAGATCTGGGTCGGGGGCGAGCCGAAGGTGCGCGCGTACGGGAGCCCGGGCTCCGCGCTCGCCGCGCTGAAGCAGCTCACGGCCGAGGGCAAGGAGATCCGCGTCGTCTTCGTGCACGATCGCCTCAGCGGGGTGAAGCTCCTGGCCGATCGCGCGTGGTACGCGCGGCACCCCGACGGGGGCCTCTCGGCGTTCCTGGCGAAGGAGGACGCCGAGCGATGGGCCGCGGAGAACGCGTCGGCGGTCGTCGACTTCGCGACCCTGCGGGGCGACGTCACGAAGCTCACGGCGGCGGCGCCATGACGATGCTCTCCGAGCGCAGCGCGCCGACCGGACCGGAGCTCGGCGGCCGCGCCGCCTTCGCGCCCGCGCTGGAGAGCGCGGCCCTGCGGCGCGCGTCCCCGGCGCCGGGCGGCGCGCTCCGCGAGCGGCGCCCGCGGCGCGACCTCGGCCGCGCCTGTCTGCGCGCCCTGTCGGTGGCCGCGTGCATCGGCCTCTGGCAGTGGGCGTCGACGTCGCGCGTGGACCTCGGCCTCGTCACGTTCATCAACGTGCCCGCGCCGACGGAGGTCCTCGTCGCGGCCCGGGAGCTCTTCGGCTCGCCGAAGCTCTGGCTGCACCTCTGGAGCAGCGTGCTCCGCGTCCTCGCGGGCTTCGCCGTCGCGGGCGTCACGGGCGTCGCGCTCGGGCTCCTCATCGGCAGGTCGCGGCTCGCCGAGGACACGCTCCTCCCGCCGCTCGAGGTCCTGCGCCCCATCCCCGGCGTCGCCTGGCTCCCGCTCGCGATCCTGATGTTCCCGTCGGCCGAGCTGAGCATGATCTTCATCACGACCCTGGGCGCGCTGTTCCCGATCCTGCTCGCGACCATCCACGGCGTGGGCGCGCTCGATCCGCGGCTCATCGCGAGCTCCCGCAGCCTCGGCGCGCGCCCCTTCCGCCTCTTCCTCGAGGTGATCTTGCCGGGCGCGCTGCCCAGCATTCTCACGGGGATGAGCATCGGCATGGGCACGTCCTGGTTCTGCCTCGTGACCGCCGAGATGATCGGGGGCCAGTACGGCGTCGGCTACTTCACCTGGGAGTCGTACAACTTGCAGCGCTATCCGGACATCGTCCTCGGCATGCTGCTCATCGGCCTGTTGGGCATGCTCAGCTGCGCGCTCGTCCAGCGGATCGGCGCGTGGCTCACCCCCTGGCACCGGCCGGAGGAGAAGGGCCGATGACGCCCGCCGCGCGCGCGCCGCGCCGGGAGAGCCCGGGGGGTGCCGTCGAGATCCGCGGCCTCTCCGTGGCGCTGGGGACGGGCTCCCGCCGCGTCGAGGCGGTGCGGGATCTCGATCTGACCGTCGAGCGTGGCGAGCTCGTGAGCCTGCTCGGCCCCTCCGGGTGTGGCAAGTCGACGATCCTGAACGCCGTCGCCGGGTACGTGGCGCCGGAGCGCGGCAGCATCGCGGTCGGCGGCGAGCGGGTCGAGGCGCCCGGGCCGGAGCGCGGAATGGTCTTTCAGCAGTGCTCGCTGCTCCCCTGGAAGACGGTGCTGAACAACGTCGGCTTCGGCCTCAAGATGCGCGGCGTCCCGGAGCGCGAGCGCCGGGAGGCGTCCCGGCGGCTGCTCGATCTCGTCGGGCTGTCGGGGTTCGAGGACGCCTATCCGGCGCAGCTCTCCGGCGGCATGCAGCAGCGGGTCGAGATCGCGCGCGTCCTGATCGCGGAGCCGCGCGTCGTGCTGATGGACGAGCCGTTCAGCGCGCTCGACGCCCAGACCCGGCTCTCGATGCAGGCGCTGCTCCTCGGCGTCATCCGTCACGTGCGCACGACGGTGCTGTTCGTCACGCACGACATCGACGAGGCGATCTTCCTGTCCGACCGCATCGCCCTCATGACCTGCCGTCCGTGCCGCGTCGGCGCGCAGATCGCGGTGCCGTTCGAGCGGCCGAGGAGCGCCGCGATCGTGGGATCGAGCGAGTTCGCCGCGATCAAGCGGCGGTGCCTCGACGCCCTCGGCGACGGGCGCTCGAGCGCCGCGGCCCCCGCGCGCGGGCACGGACAGCACACCGACGCGTGAAGCGTGGACCAGCGCGCCGGCTCGCCCCCCCGGCCAGCGGGGATCCGGGCGCGACGCCCCGGATCACGGCGCGTCGTGTTCCGGTGAGCGAGCTTGATGTTCCCTGCGTTTTTCCTTACTAACGAGCCGAGAGGAGTGTTCCCCGATGCTCAAGAGATTCCTGCGGGTGACCGACGTGCCGTTCTCGGCCTCGGTCGCGCTGCTCGTGCTTCGCGTTGTCACCGGCATCGCGTTCATCCTTCACGGCTGGGGGAAGATCCAGGCCCCGTTCAGCTGGATGGGGCCCACCGCGCCCGTTCCGGGGTTCCTGCAGGCGCTGGCCGCGATCGCCGAGGTCGGCGGAGGCCTCGCCTGGATCCTCGGGCTCCTGACGCCGCTCGCGTCGCTGGGCATCGCCGTCACGATGGCGGTCGCGGTCGCGACGCACGTGATGCGCGGTGATCCGTTCTTCGCGATGGGCGGCTCCTCCTACGAGGTGGCGGCGGTCTACTTCTCCATCTCCCTCGTGCTCCTCCTCGTCGGGCCGGGGAGGCTCTCCGCCGACGCCGCGATCTTCGGGACGAAGCGCTGAGCTCCTCCGCGCGCCCTCGCTCGATCGACCGCACGAGGGCGTCGCCGCCCGAGCTCGGGCGACAGATCTGAGCTTCGCCGCGTCCTCCGTCCGGCTCGGCGCAGGAGGCCGGCACACCCTGGAGCGCGCGGTTCCATCGAGAGCGGACCGCGAGCGCCTGGCCCATTTTGCGCCTGTGGAACCGCGCCGCGCCGATGGCCCCGGTACTATGGTGTGGCCGGGAGGGCACCATGAGAGACGGCGGGGCCACGGCGCCTTCAAAAGGCGCGCCGCGCGGTATTGCCATCGCGGCCGCCTGCTCGTTCGCCCTTGGGTGCGCGACCCTGCTCGGCTGGTGGATCCAGGCGACCGCCCTCATTTCCATCGTGGACGGCCTGCCGATCATGGTGCCCAACACCGCGATCGCCCTCGTCCTCGCGGGGGTGTCGCTCTGGGCGCTGGGCGCGCGGGAGCGTCCGGCGCCGCTCCGCCGGCTCGGACAGGTGTGCGCCGCTTTCGTCATCGCGTACGGCGTCGCGGTTCTCGCGCAGTACGTCTTCGGGTGGGATCTCGGCATCGACCGCCTGCTGTCGCCGGCGCGCGTGGAGTCCTCGAGCAAGTTCCCCGGCAGGTCCCCGCCGTACATCGCGCTCTGCTGCATCCTGATCGGCTCGGCGCTCCTCTCGCTGCCCGTGAAGACGCGGCGGGCCTGCTGGCTCTCGGACGGCGGCGCGCTCTCGGCCGCGGCGCTCGCGCTGACCGCGTTGACCGGTTACGTGTTCGGCGTCGGCTACGCTTACGGGCTGCTGCCGCTGTTCCCGTTCACGGGCATGGCGCTCCACGCCGCGATAGCCTTCCTCGCGCTCTGCGCCGGGCTCTTCATGGCGCGGCCGGATTGCGGGGCGTTCGCCGCGCTGACGGCCAGCGGGCCCGGAGGCATCCTGTTGCGGCGCTTCCTGCCCTTCGTCGTCCTGGCTCCGCTCGTGATCGGCCGTCTCTTCCTGATCGGCGCAGATCTCGGGGCCTACCCCCTCGCGGCGTCGTTCTCGCTCTCCTCGGCCATCACGACGCTCCTGCTCGGGGCCCTGCTCTGGGTCAGCGCGGCGCGCCTGGACCTGCTCGACGAGGCGCGGCGCCGGGCCGAGGAGGCGCGCGCCTTCCTCGCGACCCTCGCGCACTCCTCGGACGACGCCGTGATCGGCACCGACCTCGACGGGACCATCCAGAGCTGGAACCCGGCCGCGGCGCGCCTGTACGGCTACAGCGCCGGGGAGGCGATCGGGCGCGCGGTGCTCGTCCTGTACCCGCCCGAGCGCGTCGAGGAAGCCAAGGAGAGCCTGGCGCGCCTGCGCCTCGGCGAGCACCTCGATCACTTCGAGACCGCAGGCCTGACCAAGGACGGGAGGACCCTCGATGTCGAGATCACGGTGTCGCCGATCGCGGGCGACGCGGGGCGCATCACCGGCTTCTCCGCGATCTGCCGTGACATCGCGCGCCGCAAGGCGATGGAGGCCGAGGTCGCGAGCGCCCACGAGGCGGAGCGGCGCATCCGCTCGCAGATCGAGGCCGTCGGCGCCGCGAGCGCGGAGGTCTCGGAGGCGCTGGCGAGGCTGCCGCGCTCCGAGTCGGGGGTGCGCTCCGTGCTGGAGGTCATCACGCGGCACGCGAAGGAGATCTCGGGCGCCGACTACGCGGCGCTCGGCATCGGAGAGGACTGCGGGCGGCCGTTCGATGCCTGGGTCTCGAGCGGCGTCACCGCGGAGCAGATCGCGCGGATCGGCGCCCTCCCGCGCCCCATCGGCGTCCTCGGCGCGGTGGCCCGCGGCGGCCGGTCGATCCGGCTCGACGATGTCCGCGCGCACCCCGAGTTCATCGGGCTACCGCCGCATCACCACCCGATCGAGGGGTTCCTGGGCGTGCCGCTCCGCTTTCAGGGCCGGAGCGTTGGCAACCTTTATCTGGGCAAGCGCCCCGGCCGTCCGCCGTTCACCGACGACGATGAGCGCGTCGCGGAGCTGCTCGCCGACCGGACCTGCGGCGCGATCGAGACCGCGCGCCTCTACCGGGTCGAGGCGAACGAGCGAAAGCGGCTCGAGGCGGTCGTCGAGCAGATGCCCGAGGCGGCGATCCTTGTCGACGCCGAGGGGCGGCTCATCACGTGCAACAGGCTGGCGCTCGAGTACGCGATCTGTTGCGCGGGCGAGGTCGATCCCTGGGGCAATGCGGTGAGCTTCGAGCTCGGGTACCCCTCGGGGGAGCCCATGGACTGGCCCGAGCGCCCGCTGATCCGGGCCCTCAGCGGCGGGGAGGTCGTGACGAGCGCCGAGGCGCAGATGCGCCGCGCCGCCGACGGCGCCGTCGTCCCGGTGCTGGTCAACGCCGCGCCGGTGCGCTCGGACGACGGCGAGCTCCAGGGCGCCGTCGCCGTCTTTCAGGACATCTCGGCGCTCAAGGAGATGGAACGGCAGCGCCAGGAGTGGGTAGGCGTCATCGCTCACGACCTCCGCCAGCCCATCCAGGTCATCGCGACCGCGAGCCAGCTCTTGCGCGTCCGGTCCGGCGAGCAGCTCGTCGCGGACGGCCAGAAGCAGCTCGGGAGGATCGCCTCGTCCGTCGAGCGGCTGCGCCGCATGATCGACGACCTCCTCGACGCCTCGCGCATCGAGGCGCGGCAGCTCGATCTGGAGCGTGTTCCGGTCGATCTCCGCGCGCAGCTCCGGGAGATCATCGACAGGTCGACCGCGGCGACCGCGGGCCACGCCGTGCATCTGGACGTGCAGGGCGACGTGCCCGCCGTCCTGGCGGACCCCGGGCGGCTCGAGCAGATCGTCACCAACCTGCTCTCCAACGCGGCCAAGTACGGCGAGCCGGAGCGCGACATCGTGGTCTCCGCCGGCGTCTGCCAGGCGAGCGCGCAGGTCTGCGTGACCAACTGGGGCCGCGGCATCGCGGAAGCGTCTCTACCGCACCTGTTCAAGCGCTTCTGGCGGGCGGCCGAGGGCGATCCGCGCCGCGTCCGCGGCGTCGGTCTCGGCCTCTACATCACGAAGGGCCTCGTGGAGGCCCACGGCGGCAGCATCTCCGTCGAGAGCAGCCCCGGGGCCACGACGACATTCCGCTTCTCGCTGCCGTTCGCGGGGGCCCCACGCGCCGCCGGCGCGTAGCGCGTCTCCTGCCCTGCCGGCCCCCCTCGTCCCGGAGAGAGCGCCCGCGGCGAGCTCGGCAATTCGGGGTCAGCGAGCTCGGCAATTGACCCTCAGGGGCGCAAAGGGAGTTTTGTTACCTCGATGTCTCTTCTCCGCGTTCCGTTTTTCGGCACCACCACCCTTTCGCAGTATTCTGTGCTCAGGCCGCTCAGAATGATCGCAGAAGGAACTTCCTGAGGTTCTTATCCTTGCTACACCTGAGATTCGCTCCGGCCCAATGCTGGAGTAGTGAGGTGGCGCAGCAGTGAATTCCTGGTTCTTGCACGTGGGTAGGCGGCTGGGGCCCGCGGGTCGTCGGCTTTGGGTACTCGGGATCATGGGGGTGGTGCTTGCGGTGACTCTCGGGTTCGCGCTCCGTGCGGCGCCGAAGGAGCGCGCGGCGACGTACACCGAGCTGCTCCAGATCGCGCAGGCGGGGCAGGCGACCGCGGTCGAGGTGAGCGGCGATCGCTTCTTCGTGAGCCAGGCGGGCGGCGTGATGGTGACCGCCGTCGTCGACGAGCCGACGCTCCGGCAGGAGCTGGTCTCGCGGTTCGTGGGCGCCGGCGCCTCGGTCGACTTCGCCTCCCGGGAGGAGCCGTCGCGCGCCGCGTCCGCCGTGCTGCCGGTGGTCGTCCTCGCCGCGGTCGGGTTCGCGCTCTTCATGGTGAGCCGGCGCCGCAGCCCGAAGGTCTTCTCCGACGTGAAGGCCGGGGTCGTGCGGTCGCCCGTGCGGTTCGCCGACGTCGCCGGGATGCACGAGGTCAAGCAGGAGCTCGCCGAGACGGTCGAGTTCCTGAAGAGCCCCGATCGCTTCGCGCGCCTCGGCGGCCGGCCGCCGCGCGGCGTGCTGCTCACGGGCGAGCCGGGGACCGGCAAGACGCTGCTGGCGCGCGCCGTCGCGTGCGAGGCGGACGTGCGGTTCCTCTCGGCGTCCGGATCGAGCTTCCAGGAGATGTTCGTCGGCGTCGGCGCCTCCCGCGTTCGCGCGCTCTTCGCCGAGGCGCGCAAGGCCGCCCCGTGCATCGTCTTCATCGACGAGATCGACGCCGTGGGGCGGGCGCGCGCCAAGGGGCAAGGCGACTCCGCCTCCGCGGAGCATGACCAGACGCTGAACCAGCTGCTCGTCGAGATGGACGGGTTCGACCACGCGACCGGCATCGTGGTGATCGCGTCGACCAACCGCGTCGACATGCTCGATCCCGCGCTGCTCCGGCCGGGGCGCTTCGATCGCAAGGTCACCGTGCCGCTGCCCGACGTGCGCGGCCGCGAGGAGATCCTCAACGTCCACGCCGGTCCGATCCCGCTCGAGGGGGAGGTCGATCTCGGCACCATCGCCCGCAGCACGCCGGGCTTCTCGGGCGCCGACCTGGCCAACCTCCTGAACGAGGCGGCCATCCTCGCGGCCCGCGAGGGCGCCGACGCGGTGGACCCGACGCACATCGACCGCGCGCGCGACCGCGTGCTCATGGGGCTCGAGCGCAAGGGGGTGCTGGTCGACGAGGAGGAGCGCTACGCGACCGCCGTGCACGAGGCCGGGCACGTCGCGGTCGGGCTGCTCGCGCCGAGCTGCGATCCGGTGCACAAGGTGTCGATCCTGCCGCGGGGCCGCGCGCTCGGCGTGACCCAGGCGCTGCCCGAGAAGGATCGGCTGATGTACCGGAGGGAGTACCTCGAGGATCAGATCTGCATGCTGATGGGCGGCCGCGCCGCCGAGATGGTCATCCTGGGCACGATGACGGCCGGCGCCTCGGACGACATCCAGCGCGCCGCGACGATCGCCTGGAAGATGGTCGCGGAGCTCGGCATGAGCCACCTCGGCCCCATCTGCGTCGGTGACGGGCACCCCGCGCGGAGCCCGGCCCTGCTCGACCGCGTCGACGAGACGGCGCGCGCGCTCACGGACGCCCAGCTCGCGCGCGCCGTCGAGATCGTGAAGTCCCGGCAGCGCGAGATCGACACGCTCGTCAAGGCGCTCCTCGTGAAGGAGACGCTCGGGATGGACGAGATTCAGGCCTGTTTCCCGGCCGATCGACGGCCGCGCGCTGCCCACCAGGCCGCCTGAGGCCGCGCAAGGATCGAGGGCGCCGGGAAGGGAAGCCCCTTTCTGGCGTCCCCGGCGACTCCAGCGATTCCACCTCCACACGGTCGCTCATCCGCGCTCTGCCGGGCTCCCCTCTCCCCTCCACTCCAGCCCTCTCCCCGCGTCACCGGCGCTCCTGGATCCGTCAGGGAGGCTCCTGGATTGGCGGCTGGCTCACCAGGTGCCCGTTGTCTCGGGCCTTCGGCGCGCAGAAGAGCTCGCCAGGGGGCATATCGCGCCGGATTGAATGCGTCGCGGCGCCTTTGAACCATGGCGCGCTGCATCGTTCATTCCGTCCAGAGAGCGCAAATCTCCCCTTGCGATTGCCGGGCAAGCTGGTGAAGTGGCGCCACTTGCATGCATGGATTCCGTCGCGTTCGTATGTCCTTCGACGGGGCGCTCTCTCCACATTCCGGCTCGGACAGCCCTGCCGCGGGTCGCTCCCCGAGGTCGGCGCCGCCGTCGCGCGCTCTCCCGCCCCGCGCGGGCGTGCGGCGCTGCGGCGCGGAGGCGCGCAGTGCCTGAGCCCCGGATACTGCTCCTGTCCAACAGAGATCCGGAGGAAGCCGTCGACGAGCCGCCACTCGCGCAGCGGGTGGGGAGCGGCCGGCTCCGGCTCGGCCGGGTGGACGGCAGCGCGGCCGTCGCCGAGAGCGTCCTCGCGGCCCTCGCCGCGGCCCCCGGCGTGCGCGTGGCGCACCGGCCGGTGCTCCGGCCGAGCGAGGTGCTCGCGGCCATCGGCGATCATCGCCCCGACGTGATCTTCAACCTGTGCGAGGCGCTCGACGGCGACAGCCGCCACGAGGTCATGTGCGCGTGGCTGCTCGCGGGGCTCGATATCCGCTTCACGGGCAGCGATCACGTCGCGCTCCGGAGCTGCCTTCACAAGGCCGAGGCGAACTGGATCCTCGCGCGCGCCGGCGTGCGCGTGCCCGAGACGGTGCGGGTCGACGGCCCGGATCGCCTCCCGGACGTCGCGTTCCCGGTCATCGTCAAGCCGGAGCGCGAGGACGGCTCGACCGGGATCGATCGGGGCTCGGTCGTCCACGATCGCGCCGCGCTCCGCGACCAGGTCGCCGCGGTCGTCGCGCAGTGCCGCCAGCCGGTCGTGGTGCAGCGCTACGTGCACGGGCGGGAGCTCTCGGTCTCGCTGCTCGGATGGCCGGCGCCGCGCGTGCTGCCGCCCGGCGAGATCATCTTTCAGGGGCTGCCCGAGGGGCACCCGCATGTCGTCACATACGAGTCGAAGTGGCGCCCGGAGACGGCCGCGTGGCTCGGTACACCCTCCACGGCGGCGGTGCTGCGGCCGCTCGACCTGCGCCGGGTGGTCGCCATCGGCCGCCGCGCGTTCGAGGTGCTCGGGCTGCGCGACTACGGCCGCGTCGACGTGCGGCTCGACGAGCGCGGCACGCCGTACGTCATCGACGTCAACCCGAACTGCGACCTCTCGCCGGACGCCGGCTTCGCGCGGGCGGCGGCGCGCGCCGGGCTCTCGTACGCCGACGTCGTCTGGGAGATCCTCCGCGCCGCGCTCGCCCGCGGTGCGCGCCAGGGCGATCTGCTGCGCGCGCGGGGCCGCCCTCCGGCGCGCGGCCGCGCCGCCGTGCGCCCCGCCGCCCGCGGCGCCATCGCCGCCGCGCCCGAGGCGCCGTGAGCACGCAGCGCGGGCTCCGCCCCGAAGACCGGCCGCTCATCGCGGAGCTGCTCGACTCGCTCCCGGCGTTCACCGACGACGAGCGCGCGGTGGCGCTGGAGCTCGTCGACGTGGCGCTGGCCCAGCCCTCGTCGGACGGTTACCGGTTCGTGCTGAGCTTCCACGGCGCGCCGCGCGACGGCGGGGCGCCGCGGCTGGCGGGGTATCTCTGCTATGGCCGCACGCCGATGACGCAGTCCACGTACGATCTGTACTGGATCGCGACCTCGCCGGATTTCGCGCGCTCGGGCGTGGCGCGCGGGCTCGTCTCGACCATGGAGAGCGAGATCGCGCGCGAGGGCGGCGGCCTCGTGCGCGTCGAGACGGGCAGCCGGGAGGGGCACGGCGCGGCGGTGCGCTTCTACGACGCGGTGCAGTTCACGCGGGCGGCGGTCATCGCCGACTTCTACGCGCCGGGCGACGATCTCATGATCTACACGAAGCGGGTCGCACCGGTGCGCGCCTCGGCTGCGCCCCCGGCCGTCGAGGGGGCGCGCGCCGCCTGGCCCGGCGCGCGCGGCGAGGCGCCAGCGCGCGGTGAGGCGCCGGCGCCGGGCGAGGCGCCGGCGCCGGGCGAGGCGCCCGCGCCGGGGGAGCCTGCGCTCTACGATGCGGCCTTCAGCTACCGCGACTACGCTGCGGAGCGCGACTTCCTGCTCGCGTGCGCGCGCCGCTTCGGTGCCCGCCCGGTGCAGCGCGTGCTCTCGTGGGCCTGCGGGCCTGCGCGGCACCTGGCGGCGTTCGCGGAGCTCGGCGTCGGCTGCGTCGGCGCGGACGGCTCCGCGGCGATGATCGCCTACGCCGAGCGCGCCGCGTGCGCCCGCGGCGCCGGGGCGGGCATCCGCTTCTGCCGTGCGGAGCTCGACGAGCGCCCCGACGTCGCGCCGGTCGATCTCTCGTTCGTGCCGCTGTCGGCGATCCACCAGCTGGCCACGCCGGCGGCGCTCGAGCGCCACCTCCGCCTCGCGGCCTCGCTCCTCTTGCCGGGCGGCGTCCACGTCATCGAGGCGACCCACCCGGTCGATCTCACGCCGTCCGGCGTGAACCGGACCGAGTGGACCGAGCTGCGCGGCGAACAGTCGATCGACGCGCGGTTCCGCATCCACATCGAGAAGGCGACGCCCGATCGCGTGGTGCCCGTGAGCCTCGAGGTCGTGTGCTCGGCCCGGCGCAACGGCGGCGCGCCGCGGGAGCTCTCGTCGTTCCGGCAGGTGGCGACCTGGCACATCCCGGATCTCGCCGGCTGGCGGCGCGTCGCGGAGCGGGTGCCGGAGCTCTCCCTGATCGCGACGCTCGGCGACTTCAACGTCGACGTGCCGTTCGAGCGCGCCGCGGCGTGGCGGCTGATCCTGGTGCTCCAGCGCCTCTGAGCGCGCGCGGGCGCTCGGAGGCGCGCCGGTCAGTTCAGGTCCCAGAAGTACTTGCCCCCGCTCGGCGGCGGCTCGTCTGCGCCACCGTCGGGGCCTCCGCCGTCTTCGGAGCGGGTCAACTGGAGCACTTCTTCGAGCGAGCTCGCCTCGTCGCGCCAGTACGCCTCCGTGCCGAAGTGCGGGAAAGTCCTCGGGAAGATGGGGTCGTGCCACCGCCGCGCGATCCAGGCGGCGTAGTGGATCATGCGGAGGCCCCGGAGCGGCTCGATCAGCCCGAGGGTCGAGCGGTCGAAGCGGCGGAGCTCCTCGTAGCCCTCGATGAAGAGCTCGCGCTGCTGGCGAGCGGCCGCGTCGCGGCCGGGGAGGACGAGCCAGAGGTCCTGCACGGCGGGGCCGACGACCATGTCGTCGAAGTCGAGCACGCGGAGCGCGCCGTCGCGGAGGAGCAGGTTGCCCGGGTGCAGATCGCCGTGGATGCGGTGCACGTCGACGCCGCGCAGGCGCTGCTCGGCCGCGTCGGCGACGGCGCGCGCGGCCGCGAGGTACCGCGGCGCGACGGCGGCGGGGAGGACCTTGCGCTCGGCGAGCCAGCCGAGGTCCTCGCGCGCGTACGTGTCGGCGGAGAGCCGGACGCGGTGCTCGGCGGTCCGCTGCGCGCCCACGTTGTGGATGCGGGCGGCGAGCCTGCCGAGGCGCACGAACAGCTCGTCTCCGAGCTCGTCGGGGGCGCGGCCGCCCATGCGCTCGAAGAGGCAGTACTCGATGTGGTCGATCTGGTGGAGCGTCTCGCCGTCGGGGAAGAGGCGCGTCGGGCACACGGGGATCTCGGCGTCCGCGAGCTCCGCGAGGAACCGGTGCTCTTCCAGGATCTGCTCGCGCGTCCAGCGCCCTGGTCGGTAGAACTTCGCGATGATGCGGGTGCGGTCCTCGAGCTCGACCTCGTAGACGCGGTTCTCGAACGAGTTCAGCGGATAGCAGACGCGGTTGCAGAGGACGCCTGCGGCCTCGACGGCCTCGATCACCTTGTGCGGGGTCAGCGAGAGGAAGAGGTCGGTCGGGGTGGTGGAGCTCATGGTCGGGGAGTCGAGGTGGGGGGAAGACCGAGGTGGAGGGGGAAGACCGAGGTGGAGGGGCTGATCTGGAGGAGGAGTTGAGCACCAACCGGCGGTGGTGGTGGCCGGATTTGAACATGCAGGCGGGAAGCCGGGAAGAAAAGATCAAGGATCTCCCTGCCTTCTCGCCTTCATGGGATTCACTCCGGGGCAAATCCGAGCGCCCCGGTGGCGCCGAGCGAGCGGGCGCGCGGGCGCCGTGTCCGGCGGGGTCGTGATACGCTAGCCTGAGGACCTCATGATGGAAGAGACGCAGCTTTCCTTTCCTCACCTCGAGATCAGCAAGCTCGAGGCGATGGTCGAGATCATGTTCCTCGCCGCGTACGCTGACGGATCCATCAACGAGGCTGAGCGCGCCGAGCTCACGGCGCACGCGGCGGCGATGAGCGCGGGCCGCCTCGGGGCGGATGTCGTCGAGTCGCTCATCGCCGTCACCGAGCGCTCGGTGCGCGAGGAGGGCAGGCACGGTCGCTTCTCGGCCCTCCGCGAGCGCCTGCCCGACGTGCGGATGCGCGAGGCCGCGATCGAGCTGGCGGTCCGGCTGATCGCCGCCGACGGCGTGATCCACGAGAGCGAGCACGCGCTGCTCGTCGAGGCGGCCAGGGAGCTCGAGGTCCCGATCGCGTTCAAGGGGCGCGTCCTGTCAGGCGCGCCCCGCTGAGCCGTACGAGGCGCGCGGGAGGCGCGATGGGCGCGAGGATCGGGCGCAGCTCGGCCTCGTGCCGCTCGGGACAGGCAACGACCTGGCCCGCACGCTCGCGATCCCGTTGAGGGGCAGAGGGCTGACACCCGACGCCGATATGCTCGCCGCCCCGAGGCGCCGTGCGCAGGGAATGCGTTGCGCGACAACCCTTGCGCCGGCGGCTCGGTCGCGCGCTGTCCCGGACCGCTGGAGCCGGCGGCGCGCCGCTGGTCTGAGGCGACCTGACGGCGAAGGGCGCTGGATCTGAGGCCTCGGCCCCGCACCGCGGCGCCGAGCGGGCGCGAACGAGGCGCAGTTGCGGCGTTTTTTGTCGGCCTGTTCCTTGCAGTACCCGTGGGCAAGGCAAGGTCATGGACACCCGACGAACTGACAGCTCCACGACGCCACATGGCGCATCGATGGAACCCGCGTCGAATCGATCCCGTCCCCCGAGCGGGGGCAGAGCTTCTTCTCCGCGCGCGTACCGCTCGCCGCGATCTCCGCGCTGGCCTTCGCCGCACCGCTCTCCGTTCGAGCCTGTCGACATCCGGACGCCGGGCAGGCTGTCGCGGCCGTCCGGCTCGGTATGGCGCCCTGGTGGGGATGTCGTGCCGCTGGACCCGGCGAGCGACGCCCCGGCCGCCCCGGCGAGCGTGTCGCCCGCCACGCTGCGGGCCGGGCTTGCCGGTATGTCGCCTGTTGCCGCCCTGTCGGTTCCGTCGAGCGATGCGCCGGCCGTCGCGCTGCGGCGCTACGCCCCAGGCGACGTCCTGGCGGCGCGCTATCGCCTCACGGAGATGCTCGGGGAGGGCAGCATGGGCGCCGTGTGGAAGGCCCGGAATCTCGCCCTGAACCTCGATGTCGCGCTGAAGCTCATCCGTCGTGACTGCGCGGTGCCGGAGGCTGCCTCGCGGCTGCTCAAGGAGGCCCAGGCGACGGCGCGGGTGTCCCACCGCGCTGCGGTGCGGGTGTTCGATCTCAGCTTCACGGAGGAGGGGGAGCCGTTCGTGGTGATGGAGCTCCTCCAGGGCCGGTCGCTGGCCCAGGCGCTGGCCGAGTCGGGCGCGATGTCGCCCATCTCCGGGGTCCAGCTGCTCCTGCCGGTGATCGGGGCGCTCAGCGCCGCGCACGGCGCCGGGGTCGTGCACCGGGACGTGAAGCCGGCGAACATCGTGCTCGTGCGCGACGGCCGCCGGATCGTCCCCAAGCTGATCGACTTCGGCATCGCCTTCACGGCGACCCGCGCGCTCGACGACGGGCCGAGGGAGGCGCTGGTCGGGAGCCCTGCCTACATGGCGCCCGAGCAGGTTCGCGGCGGGCCGGAGTCGGACGCGCGCTCTGACGTGTGGAGCGTCTGCGTGGTGCTCTACGAGCTCGTGAGCGGCCGGCGCCCGTTCGGCGGGCCGGAGAGCATCTCCATCGTGCACGACGTGCTGCGCGTCGATCCGCAGCGCCCGGAGGTGCTCGAGCCGCACCCGCGGCTCTGGGAGATCATCGAGCGGGGGCTGGCCAAGGCGCCCGACGGGCGCTTTCCCACGATGGCGGCGCTGGGGCGCGCGCTGGCCCAGTGGGCGATCGCGAGCGGGGTCGCCCACGATGTGACGGGGGCGTCGCTCGTCGACTACTGGCTGCCTCCCTCGTAGTCCAGCGCCGCGGCGCCGATGCTGTTCCAGGGGCGCCGAGGAGAAGAGCTCCTCGGTGCCTTGTTTTTTCCCCGGCTCAGTACTGTACGTCGCAGCCCTTCGAGTCGGCGAAGGCCTTCATCGTCTCGAGCTCGGTCGTTGTCGCGTCGCCGTAGGCCCAGCTGATCGCGCCAGCGTATCCCTGGCTGTACCAGCTCTCCAGGAGGATCGACAAGGTGGCGGTGGCCAGGCCGGCGATGGGGAAATCGGCCATGACAACCGGCTTGTCGGTGATGCCGTAGTCCGCGGGCGACTGGTTGTAAGGCCAGTAGCGGTTGACCCGGTCGTTCATGTGAAATGTGTAGAAATCGAGGTCGGCGGTCGTCCAGGCGCGCGCCCACTTCATCGAGGCCGAGCCGATCGTGATGAGCGCTTTGCTCTCCGCGCGCAGCACCCCGATCGTGTCGCGAAGGAAGGTCTCCATCGGCTCGTGCGCGATCGGCTCCACCTGGGGGTCCGGGGCGTAGTCGGGGTCGCCGTACGGGCTCGAGCCGGTCATGGCCAGCTCGGGCTCGTTGATCACGTCCCAGGCGACCATCCGGTGCCGGTAAGGGCTCTGCTCGACCGCCTGGGCGAGCGGCTTGACGACGTTCTCCAGGAGCGCCGCGCGCCTCTCGGCGTCCGTCACGAGGGAGGCCAGGCCGACGGTCTTCACGTCGGCGTCGACCCGGGTCGCGTGGAAGTTGTCGAACGAAAAGAGACAGAACATGAGGTGGACGTCCGCCTGCTCGGCGAGCTCGAGCGCCTTCTCGACGTCGCTCCGCGTCGTCCCGCCGAGGCCGATGGGGTTGTCGTTCGCGTCGAACACGACGCTCTCGCCCCGGAGCTCCGGCAGCATCCACCACCGCACGACGCTGGCCCCGTGAGCGCGGATGCCAGCGAGGTTCTTCGCATGCGTCTCCGCCTCGGCCGCGACGCCGCGCTTGTCCCACGCGGCGATGCCGCCGAAGTCGCCGGCGAAGTTGTGCCACGCGTAGTTCATTCCGAACATGAAGCGGGTCTCGCAGCCGATCTTGATTCCACCCTTCTCCGCAGGGCACTCGTCGACACACTCCATGACGCCGCCCTGGCCGCCCTGGCCGCCCTGGCCGCCCTGCCCGCCGCCCTGTCCGCCATGGCCGCCCTCGGCGGAGACGCTCCCCCCGCCGCCGTCCTTGCCCGCCGCCACGCCGTCAGGCGATCTGGCACCCGAGCAGGCGGCGAGGACCAGCGCGGCTGCTGTGATGAGAGCGCGGTGACCGAGTGGACAAGGAGGGGTGCGCATAAGGATAACGGAGCGATGGTACGCGCGCCGGTCCACGAGCGCCATCCGATTCACTGCCAAGCTGGCCGAGAGCAACCTTTCGTGACGCCGCGTGAACGGCGGGCAATTCCTCGCGCAACAGAGGTTGTCTGCCCCACGCGCGGCGCGCGTCGTCTGTGGGGTGGAGTGGGAGCACGCCCCGCCGGGCGCGCGGGCGGGGCCCTCGTCGCGGGAGGGGGCGAGCGGGCCGCGTCGGCGGCGCGGCGCGGCGCGGCGCGGCGCGGCGCCGGCCGGGTCCCCCTTGAAACCTGCTTCCCCGGCCGGCTATTGGAGGGGCTCGGGCGCCGCTCAGGCCCCGAACGCCCCGCTTGCGGGAGGAGAACCACCGATCATGAAAGCGCGCGCAGCCGTGGCCCACAAGGCCGGCGAGAAGCTCACGGTCGAGGACGTCCAGGTGGAGGGCCCTCGCGAAGGCGAGGTCCTCATCGAGATCAAGGCCACAGGCGTCTGTCACACCGACGCTTACACCCTCTCGGGCAAGGATCCGGAGGGCCTCTTCCCCGCGATCCTCGGCCACGAGGGCGCCGGCGTCGTCGTCGACGTCGGCCCGTCCGTGAAGAGCCTCAAGAAAGGCGATCACGTGATCCCTCTCTACACGCCCGAGTGCCGCCAGTGCTCTTATTGCACCAGCGGAAAAACCAACCTCTGCCAGGCCATCCGCGCGACCCAGGGCCGAGGGCTCATGCCGGACGGAACGAGCCGCTTCTCGATCGGCAACGAGCGGATTCACCATTACATGGGCACGTCGACCTTCTCGAGCTTCACCGTCCTGCCCGAGATCGCCGTCGCCAAGATCCGCGAGGACGCGCCGTTCGACAAGGTCTGTTACATCGGCTGCGGCGTGACGACGGGCATCGGCGCCGTCATCAACACCGCGCAGGTGCGGCCCGGCGACAACGTGGTGGTCTTCGGCCTCGGCGGCATCGGGCTGAACGTGATCCAGGGCGCCAGGATGGCCGGCGCCGACCTCATCGTCGGCGTCGACATCAACCCGAAGCGCCGCGAGCTGGCCGAAAAATACGGCATGACCCACTTCGTCAACCCGAACGAGGTGGCGGGGGATCTCGTGCCTTACCTCGTCGACCTGACCCGGGGCGGCGCCGATTTCAGCTTCGAATGCATCGGCAACGTCAAGGTGATGCGCCAGGCGCTCGAGTGCTGCCACAAGGGCTGGGGAACGAGCATCATCGTCGGCGTCGCCGGGGCCGGCGAGGAGATCTCCACGCGCCCCTTCCAGCTCGTCACCGGGCGCGTCTGGAAGGGCACCGCGTTCGGCGGCGCCAGGGGGCGCACCGACGTCCCCCGGATCGTCGACTGGTACATGGAGGGCAAGATCAAGATCGACGAGCTCATCACCCACACGATGCCGCTCGACGACATCAACCGCTCCCTCGACCTCATGCACTCGGGCGAGTCGATCCGCAGCGTCGTGCTCTTTTCCTGAAGCGCCTCTCCGTCTCTCATCTCCCTTCCGCTCTCCTCCCTCCATCGCGAGCGCTCTCCCGTCCCGCGCGAGGAGGGAGGGCGGTCAGTCGCCGTCGCACGTGGCGCTCGGCGCCGCCGGCTGCGCGTGACCGCCGGGGCGGACGCGCGCGAGCGATGGCGCCCCGCGGGTCAGGGGCGCGGCGCGGGCGCGCGGCGGCCGGCCACGTCCGGCCAAGCTGCCTTGGGGGGGACGATGTCGGTTCTCTGCCGGCGGCGACTGGTGCTGCAAAAATGCTGACCCCTGTGACATCATCCGCCGCCATGGTCCATGTCACTTCCCTTGCGGGGCTGCCCGCCAACGCCCTCGTCGAGTCGACCGCGGCGACCGCGGGCTGCGATGCTGTCGTCCTCGTCGCGCCGTCGCCGATCGCGAAGCACGCGGGGGGGCTCGGGCCCGCCCTCGGCGCGGTGGTCGAGGCGGCCGCGCGCGTCGACGGCGCGCTGGAGGGCAAGTGTGCGCCGATCGTCCTGCCGGCGCCCGGGGTGCCCGGCGGGCGCCTGGTGCTCGCGCCGACAGGGGCGCTCTCGGAGGACGTCGACGACGTCCGCTCCGTCGCCGAGGCGGCGGCGGCCGGCTTCGCGCGGGCGGTGGACGCGGGGGCGAGCCGGCCGCTGCTCGTCGTGCGCGCGCCGGCCGCGCCGCGGTTCGCGCGGGCGATCGAGGTGGGCGCCCTCGCCGCGCTCGGGAGCCAGTGGACCCCGCTGGAGGCGCGGGAGGCGGAGATGGCCCCGCGCTCGGCCGAGTCGCTCGCGGTGCTCGGGCTGCCCGAGGCGCGCGCCCGCGAGATCGCGGCCATCGAGGTCGGCCGCGCGCTCTGCCGCGACATCACCGGCACCGAGCCGGAGCGGATGGCGCCCCGCCGCGTCGCCGAGATGTGCGAGGCGGCGTTCGCCAGGACGGGCGTGCTCGTCAAGATCGAGCGCAACGTCGACGACTACCCCCTCATCAGCGCGGTCTCGCGGGCGTCGCGGGTCGTCGAGCGGCACCGGCCGTGCGTCGTGCGGCTCGACTACCGGCCTCGCGGGGAGATCCGGCGCACCGTGCTGCTCGCGGGCAAGGGCGTCACCTACGACACCGGCGGCGTCGACCTGAAGACCGACGGGCACATGGCCGGGATGTCCCGCGACAAGGGCGGCGCCGGCGCGGTCGCCGGGCTCGTGCGGGCGGCCGCGGCGCTCGGCCTGGAGGGCGTGCGCATCGTCGGGCTGCTCGGGCTCGTGCGCAACAGCATCGGCGAAGAGTCCTACGTCAGCGACGAGATCATCCGCAGCCGCGCCGGCGTGCGCGTGCGGATCGGCAACACCGACGCCGAGGGGCGCCTCATCCTGGCCGACCTCCTCGCGCTCGCGCGGGAGCTCGCCATGAGCGGCGCCGCCGACCCGATCTTGTTCTCTGTCGCGACGCTGACGGGGCACGTCTACCGCGCCCACGGGCCCTACACCGGCGCGATCTGCAACTCCGCGGCGCGGACCGAGCTCGACCGGCTCGACGTCCTCGCGGAGCGCTGGGGCGAGCCGATGGAGCGCGTGCGGCCGCGGCGCGAGGACTACGCGTTCGTCGCGCCTCGGTCGAGCGCCGAGGACGTTGTCTCGTCGAACCGCCTCGCCTCGGTGAACACGCCGCGCGGGCATCAGTTCCCCTTCGCGTTCCTCGACATCGCCTCGGGGCTCAAGGGGGGGACGCTCCCGTTCATCCACCTCGACATCGGCGGCGTCGGAGTCGAGTCCGCCGACTGGCAGTTCGGCCGCCCCACCGGCATCCCGATCCCCTCCCTAACCTCCTACCTCTCTGGTGAAGCTTAGGGGCTCACCCGCTTCGGATACGGGCCCATCTCGACGTTTTCGGTGCTCGGCGTACAGGAGTACGCCTCCGCGCCGAAAACGCCGATCTGGGCCCGTCTCCTGTGCGGGTGAGCCCCGGCAACGGTTGGGGGGGATGGATTGAGAGAGGGGGGCTTCGGGATTTTGGGGGCGGGGGGCAGGGGGCGCTGATTTTGGGGCGGGGGCGGCGCTCGATGGGGGGGATCCGTTCGGGGTGGCGGGGGCGGGGCCTGGGCGCGGATGTGCGGAGCGGTGTCAGGGGCGGGGGGGCGGCGGCGGGCACGTCGCTGGCAAGCTCGGCGGGTATGGGGAGAACTCGCTCGACCAAGACCGTCCATCGCGCCCTGAGACGGACCGCGCTCGCCGGAGGACTCGCTCTCGCGACGGCGGCGTGCGGGGGCGGTGAACGGGGAAACAACCTGGATTCACCGCGCCTGCCAGTGGCGCAGCGCGATAGCGGCGATGTGCTCCTGGCCGCCGCAGGGGACGACGGGAGGAGCGAACGCGCGCAGCCGGCGCCCGACACGGCAGGGATAGCGAGCTCGGCGATCCCGATCGGAAACACCGGGTTCTCGCGCGGTAGAGCGACGGCGGTCGTCAAGGCGCCGGTGGAGCGCGTGCGCGCCACGGTGCTCTCGTTCGAGCGCTATCCGGAGTTCATGCCGCACTACAAGAAGTGCCGCTTGCTCGGGCGCACGCCCGCTGGCGGATGGGATATCTACATGGAAGTCTCGGCGCTGCAGGGCGCTGTCACGATGTGGGCGCGCATCGAGATCCAGAAGCCGGTCGTCGTGGACGGGATCGAGACCTACTCGTCCCGCTTCGCCTCCGGCAACGTGAAAGATCTGCAAGCCACCTGGCGGCTGGAGAAGATCGACGCCCAGACGACACGCCTGTCCCTCGATGTCTTCCTCCGGCCGAAGCTGCCGCTGCCGAAGAGCCTCCTCAACGCGGAGAACCTGGACGGCTCGGCGCGCGCCGTCGCGGCCATCCGGGCGCGCGTCGAGCAGGCACCGGACGGAAACCGCTGACGCGCGCCGGAGCGAGGCAGAGCGGCAGCGCGCGCTCCGGGGCCCCCGGCCGAGCGCTGCTCCGGGCGGCGCCGGCGCTGTCCTCAGGGCAGCCGGATGCTGAGGTTGTCCATCGGCCCCGAAGGGCCGTCGGGGGGAGGGGAGCCGAGCGTCCATTGGCGGACCGGCGTCCCGGGGGGCAGACCGACGTAGTTGTGGCGATGACAGGACCCGTTCAGGTGCGCCCGGTTGCCCGTGAAGGCGCTCAGCCCGGCGGGGTCCTCGTTCTGGATGCCGTAGAGCGTGTTCCTCGACAGCGTGTTTCCCTCGACAAGCGCGCGCGCGCAGGCCCGCAGCCAGATCCCTTTGCCATCGTTGTTCGCGGACTGGCACCCGACGATCCGCGCGTCCTTCTGGCGATCGAGCAGGAACCCGGCCCCCTTCTGCGGGTCGCCGCGCGACGGACCGGCGTCGACCGGCGGGGCCGGCGGCTGCACGAACAGGGGGGTGCGGTGGACCGTGTTGCCGTCGGCGATGCAGTCGACGAACGCGTTGTCCTCCCCTCCCACGAGGCCGCCCTCCGGGGCCGCGAGCGGCGCCGACGCGATGAACCCGGCCGCGAGCCCGTCATTCTCGGCGGCTCCGCTCGCGTTTCTGTTGCCCACAGCCACGCAGCGCCGGAGCACCACCTGGCGGGTCGAGTGGAGCGCGAAGCCGGCGGCGGGCGCGTTCGCGCCCACGCTGTGGTTGCCCATCGCGCGGCAGCTATCGAGCAGCCCGCGGTACACCGCCCTGCCGATGCGGAAGCCGAGCGCGGAGAAATCGCGGACGACATCGGCGGACGCGACCGGGTTCGCGTTGTAATTCCCGTCCGCCTCGCAGTCGACCATCTCCAGGTTGCTCGTGGTCGAGATGTTGAATCCGCACGCCCGGTTGCCGGTGAGCGTGAAGTTCCGGTTCGCCCGGCAGCGCAGGAACTTGTAGTTCTCCCCCCACGCGAAGAAGCCGGCCGGCTCTCCGCCCGACGTGTTGTCGTGCGCCTCGCAGTCCTCCACGAGCACGTTCCGGCAGATGACGAAGTCGGCGCCGACGACGTTGAACTGCACGCCGCTCGGCTGAGCGCTTGTGTTCGCCGTGTGGTTGAACACGCACCGCTTGACCTCCACGTTGTCGCAGAACAGGACGAGCGCGCCGAGCGTCACGACGAAGTCGAGCCGGCTCGCGTTCTCCGAGCACACGCAATCGAGCATCCGGATGTCGGACGCAAAGGCGATGTTGCCGTCCGCGTCCTGGGCGCCCATCACGAAGATCCCGCCGTTCCGGCACAGGAAGCTCGTGTCGAACACCCCGTCGCCGCCGCACCGCCTGACCGACAGATCGCGCAGATCCACCTGGCTGCACGCCTTGACGGCGATCCCCACCCCCTGGATCCCGAGCACGCTGCCGTTCTTGATGACGAGCCGCCGCCGCCCCTCGGCGTAGACGCCCACGTTCCCGGAGACGACCTCGCCCCGGCACGGCCTCGCGCTCGGGCCTCGGGCGAGGGCGGGCGCCGGAGGGGCGAGCTGCCGCAGCGTCCTCCCGCACAGGTCCAGCGTGACGTCGTCGCTCGCGATCGTGATCGCCCGCGCGTCCTCGCCCGCTGCTACCCAGTCGACGTCCTCCGCCAGCGCGTACTGGCCGGGCGCCGTGATGACGAAGGGGACACGGTGGCTCGGGTCCGGTCCGCCGTTGATGTCCTGCGCCGTGATCGGCGTCTTGCGGCAGCACGCGTCGCCGTGGGGGAGCTCGCTCATGGTCCTTCGCCGCGAGTCTACGCTAGTCCGCGCCGCGCCGCGCCGGGCCCGGCGCGCCTCACTGGATCGGCGCCGCGCGCAGCGACTCGGCGAGCTTCGCGTAGAGCGAGCTCCGCGGGTCGTCGCGCCGGTACACGAGCCGGAAGTGATCGCGCGCGAGCGCCGCCGACGGGAGGAGCCGCTTCAGCTTGCCGCCGCGGAGCTCGGCGGCGACCATGTGGAGCGGCAGCACCGCCACGCCCTCGCCGGCGAGCACCAGCGCCTTCATGGCGGCGCCGAGCCCCACCCAGCGATGGCGCGCGAACGCGAAGCGGCCCACGCCGCCCATCTGGTCCGCGAGGTACCGGAAGAGCGGCATCGTCGCGTCGATGTCGAGCAGGCAGTGCCGCGACGCGTGCTCCGGGCGGGAGAACGCCTCGCGCCGCAGCAGCCTGGGCGCGGCCACGAACGCGTAGCGCTCCTCGTGCAGCGTCTCCGCCGCGAGGCTCGCCGCGCTCCAGCGGGCGCTCGTGACCACGCAATCGACGCTGCGGTCGTGCAGGCGCCTCAGCAGATCCTCGGAGGCGCCGAAGTAGAGGTGGAGTACCACCTCCGGACGCCGCCGCGTCAGCGGGCCGAGCTGGGGGACGAGCCACGACATCCCGAGCTCGAAGCGCGTGCCGAGCGTCAGCTCGACCGGGGTGGGCGCGGGGCTCATCACGCTGCGGAGGCAGTCCTCGGCGAGCGCCAGGCACTGGCGGGCGCGCGGCAGCAAGGCGAGCCCGACCGGCGTCAGGTGCACCCGGCGGGTTGTCCGCTCGAACAGCGGCGCGCCCACCTGCTCCTCGATCTGCCGGATGCGCTGGCCGAACGCCGCGGGGCTGAGCGCGACGGCGCGCGCCGCGGTCCGGAAGTTCAGCGTCCTCGCTGCAGCCTCGAAGCAGGCGAGGTTCTCCAGCGACGGGAGCAGCATGGCCGCAGTGTATCGTCCACCGCAACAATCCCGTCCGTGAAAACTCCGTTTGCGCTACGCGGGGGCGCTGCAGGCCGTGCGTGCGCGCGGGAGATGGCCCGGGGCGCTACCGGGGATCCTCGACCGGCGCGGTCCCGACCGCGACGGTGCCGCCGTTCGCGACCCACTTGAAGCCGTCGACGAGCGCGGTCGAGTCGAGCGCGTCGTCGCCGGTGTCGAAGATCATGAACCGCAGCTTGAGCTCTTCGCCGCCGGTGACCGGGGCCTGCGTGCGCAGCCAGCGGGTCGCGCCGGCGTCGTCCCACAGCCCGAAGCCGGTGCCCTCGAGCTCGTCCGGCCCGAGGTCGCACCCCTCGCAGACATCGAAGAAGCCGATGTTGACGCTGACGGGTTTGCCCAGGCTATCGAACGAGAGATTGCCGTTGAGCGACCCGGGCGGGGCCGGCGTCGCCAGCGCGAGGAACTGATCGTTGAAATGGTAGCAGATGAACTCCGGGTACTCGAAGGTGTAGAACTTGAACGCGAACTCGTAGCCGGTCGCGTTCGTCGGCGTGCGGATGACGAGCTCCAGGCCGATGTCGTCGTTGATCGTCGACGAAGGAGGGCAATCCGGGTTGTCCTGCGGGAAGCCGGGCGGCGCCTCTCCCGGCCCATAGTTCGTGCAGCTCGACGTGTTGCACGCGCCTGGCCAGTGGGCGATCCGGGCGCGACCCGTGGACAGGACAAGCATGCGGGTCCCGCCCTGCGCGTGCACGTTGGGGCCGAACGAATCGAGCACGCCCACAGCGGGCGTGGGCTCCGCGGGCGAGCCGTCGCCGCGCACGTACTCCGCGCTCAGCACGCCCCACTTCCTGTCGCCGGGCGACGCCTTGGCGCAGAGGTCGACGGCGTGGGCCCCATGAATGGCGTCGAAGTCGGCGGGAGCGATGTTCCTGTCGCACGTCGGCAGCACGTTATCGATCTCGCCGTCGCAGTCCTCGTCGGCCGGCTCGGGCACGACACCGGCGTCGTCTGGCTCCGTGATCGCGACCTCGATGGCGCCCGGATTGACGTTCGTGTCGGCGTCGTTGCAGTCGCCCTCCTCCACGGTGAAGCCGTCACCATCCTTGTCGGGCTCATCGAACTCGTCGACCGGCGCGCCGCCCTTGCCGAAATCGTCCCCGGAGCTCGTCGATGCGGGGCTCCCGCCGGCGCCGGTCTCCGCCGTCGTGGCGCGGGTCGCGCCCCCGCCGCCGTCCGCGCCGGGCGCCGGCGGGCTGGGCGATACAGCGGAGCACCCGCCCGAAATCCAGAGCGCCGCCCCGACGCTCGCACAGAGACCCAAGTAGATGAAGCGCCGGCCTCTCATGGTGCATCGACCTCGACGATTGCTCGAGACCGCCGGCGAGCCCTCTTGTCCGCGGCGGCCAATCGCACATGCAATCACATCATGGCCGAGGCTCTTTGTCTGCTGTCCCCTGCTGCGGTGGCACAGGCTCGTCGTCGGGGGGTCGCGCTCCCTGTCGCAGGAGCCGCGCGGCCCACGCCGAGAGCGCCAGCAGCCCGAGGGCCAGCGCGGCCCCGATCGGCGCGCGGTGTCGCTCGGTGAACGGGAGATCGCGCGCGAGCCGGGCGGCGCCGAAGCTTGGGTTGGCCTGCGCGGCGCCGAGCCGCGCCGCCGCGGGCGGATGCTCGCGCTCGACGCTGTCGAGGACGTCGGCCAGGTCGTAGCGAGGGCGCTGGCCGAGGGGGTCGCCGAGGTAGAGCCGGTGCGGGCCCGGCTGGCCGGCGCGGAACACGATCTCGCGCGCCCGCACCTCGCCCTGCACGCCCGAGAGGGAGAGGGGCGCCGAGTCGCCATCGTGGATCGTGAGGCGGAGAAAGCGCTTGCGGGTGGGGCTCAACGGGACCCGCGTCGACGCGAGCGCCGGCCCGGATTCGCCGAGTGGACGGACTCGATGGATCCGGCCGCTTCCCACGGAGGGCCAGACCGCGCGGTAGGTGGTCGAGGCCACGTCGACCCGGCGGCTGAACTCCGGTGTGGCGACGTCGAGGAGGACGGCCTGCAGCGGCGCGCCGTCGGCGCCGGCGTCGAGCGTGACAAGGGTCGCCTGCGCGTCGCTGTCCCGCTGCGTCTCGATGATCGCGAGCGGCAGCAGCGCGGCCTTCTGGGCGGCGGCCGGCGGCTCGCACGCGACGGTGCCGCCCGTGATCCGGACGTCCGCGGCCGCGCCGCGCGCCGGGGCGCCGTCGGGGACGAGGCGGATCCGCACGAGGGCGGCGCGCGAGAGGGGATAGGCGACCGAGAGGTGCTCGACGGCCTCCGAGCCCTGGGGGATCCGGTACACGTGGGCGCCGCGCGCCACCTCGCTGAGCGACCGCGGGTCTGCGCCTGTGTCGACGCGCGCCTCGCGGAGGAAGCTGCTGCCGAGGACGCTCAGCTCGATCCGGCAGTGGCGCGTGCCGGGCGCGTCGAGGGCCCAGGTCGCGTGCGCGACGCCGGCGGCGTCGACCCCCGGATCGAGCATCGTTGCGGCGATCCGCCCGGAGGAGGGCGCGGCGCCGGCCTCGCGCAGCACGTACGGCACCTCGGCGCCGTCGGGGCCGGCGATGCGGACGTCGGCGAGCAGCTCCTCGGCGCGGCTCTCGCGGTAGAGGTCGAGATCGACGTCGATGCGGTGGTCGCCGGCCGCGTCCACGCCGTCGAGGGGCCGGACGAGCGCGTGCTTCTCGGTCGGCAGCGCCGCGCCGGTCTGCGCCTCGGAGGGCCGCGCGAGGCCGGTCGCCGCGAGCAGCGCGAGCAGCCCGGCCGCGCCGCTCGGCCCGACGCGCAGGAGCGTCACGAGGCGCCGGCCGAACCGCGCGTAGAGGAAGCCGCCGCCGACGAGCAGCGCGCCGACGCCTGTGAAGAGCGCGATCTGGTAGATGCGCTCGACGTGCCAGACGTCCCAGGCCACGAGCTTCGCGATCGTGACGGCGAACAGCGAGAGCCCGGCGTAGCGATGGAAGGCGTCGCGCGCCGCGAACCCCGCCGTGAGCAGCGCGATGGCCGCGAGCGCCAGCACGAGCGTGGTCGCCATCGCGAGGCTCCCCTGCTGGTCCTCGAGGGCGGCGCGGTGCTGCACGGCGAGCTCGGTGAACTCGGCCGCGTCGAGCGGGGCAGGGGGCGCGGGGGGCAGCGCGGTGACCGCGCTCCGCACCTCGATGACCACGGTCGCGAGGAGCAGGGCATACCCTGCGCCGACCGCCGCGAGCCCTGAGGCGCGCAGCTCGGCGCTCACGGGGCCGACGGCGCTCGCAGGGCGCGCTGCTCCGGCGCGCGACAGCAGCCGGCCCGCGGCGAGCAGGGCCGCGCTCAAGCCCACGAACGCGTAGGCCCTCGCGTTGAGCAGGACGGGGACGGCCATCGCCCCGTCGCGGCCGTGCGTCTCGAACCAGGTCGTCACGAGCGCCTCGGCCTCGACAGAATCGACGCCAATCGCCCGCGCGAGGGCGGCGAGGAAGAGCAGCAGGGTGACGGCGAGCCAGGCGCGCTCGCCGGTGCGCGCCGCGATCGCGGCCGCCACCGCCGCGAGGATGCCCCAGACCACGGTGACCGTGGCCCCGCCGAGCCCGAACGCGACGGCCGCGGCGAAGAGGGCGAGCGCCTGCCCGAGGAGCAGGGCGACGCGATCGGCGGCCGGAGGCGCGGCGGGGGCGCGGGCCGCGCCGGCGCGCAGGAGCGCCACGCCGAGCGCGAGATCCAGGGCGCCGGCGGCAGCGGTGAGCAGCGCGCGGAGCGTCGGCGCCTCCTCGGACGTCGCGCCCAGCGCCGCCGCGACGAACCCGAGCGTCGCCACGCTCGCGGCGAGCGCGCCGTACCAGGGGAGCGTCGGCGCGCCGGGCGCGCGCGGGCGCCACGCGGAGGCGCCCACGGCGCCGAGGAACACGAGCGTGACGAGCGACGATGCGCCGAGGAAGTCCGCGTCGACGGCCGCCGCCGCGGCCGCGTCGTCCCGCGCGAGCGCGCCTGGAGCCGCCGCCGCGATCGCGCCCGCCGAGACGACCGCCGCGACGAGGAGCAGCCCAGGGAGCTCGGCCCGCGCGGCCATCCACGCGGCGACGGCGGCGGCGCCCGCGATCGCGAGCGCGAAGAGCGTCGCCTCGGTCTCGAGCAGCAGCATGCCCGCGGTGCAGGCGAAGAGCGCCGCGCCGGCGGAGCACGCGACGGCGATCCTCCGCTCGAGGCGACCTGCGAGCCCGGCGCCGCGGAGCCAGCCCGCGAGGTAGACGGCGGTCCAGACCGCGACAAGCGCGGCGAGCGCCGTCCGGTGCGTCGCCGGCGCGTCGGCGAACGTCCCGGCGAAGGCGAGGAAGGCGGAGCCCATCGGCGCCAGCAGCCAGCCGCGCTCGCCGAGCGCGCGCAGCGCGACGGTCGCCGCGATCGCGAGCGCGACGGCGGCGGCGGCGAGCGCGCGCGGGGCGTCGAAGAGCAGCGCGCCCGCGCCTGCGTGGGCGAGCACGAGCGCGGCGACCGCGAACGCGGTGGCGTCCGCGGACGCCGCTCCGGGGAGGCGGCCGGCCGGCGCGGGGCCCCTCGGGGCCGCGCCGGCGCCGGCGCTCGGGGCGGGTGCGGCGCCGGCGGCGGCGCTCCGCGCGAGCGCGCGGCGCACCCACAGCGCGCGCAGGATGCCCTGCAACGCCGCGAGCACGACGAACGCGAGCGGCGCGGCGCGGGCGGCGAGCGCGAGGTAGGGCCCCGCGAGCGCCTCGGCCGGCTGGTCGAGCCAGGGCGCCGCGGTCGGGTCTCCCGGGAGGGCGCTCGCGTCGAAGTGCCGATCGTACCAGCCCCAGAACAGCGCCGTGTGGCCTGCGAGCGCGAGCCAGGGGGCGACGCGGAAGCCGAGCTTCGCTGCCACCGCGTGGACGACGCTCGTCACGAGCAGGAGGTAGCCGAACAGGGCGAGCGGTCGGTCCTGCCCGGTCGACAGCACGACGGGGTTGAGGAAGCCGGCGACGAGGGAGAGGATCAGGATCGCCTCGCCGCGGTGGCGGAGCGCGAGCGCGGCGCCGAGCAGGAGGAGCACCGCATCCGCCGCGAAGGCGGTGCGGATCGGGATGAGCTCGTACAGCACCGCGCTCGCCCACACCGACGCGATCAGGACCGCGAGCCCGAGGCCGATGAGCGCGTGGACGAAGCGGCGCTGCGCTCGCCCGCGGAGCACCTCGGCCGCCGCGAGGAGCGCGGCGCCGGTCGCGGCGCCGATCGCGACGCGCCCGAAGGGCCCGATCCAGGCGTTGTCCGAGGCGTACTTGAAGAAGAAGAGCGCGCCGAGCAGGAAGGTGGCCGCGCCTGCGCGGGTGAGCCAGGTGAGGCCGAGCCGCTCCTCGATGGTGGGGGTCTCCTGGGCTCCGTGGCGCGCGGCTGAGCCGGCGCCAGCGGCGCTCTCGCCGAGCGTCGCTGCGGGGCGAGGCACCCGGGGGGCGGCGGTGTCCGGGAACGCGATCACGGGCGCCGCGCCGGCGGCCCCCTCGTCGACCGCGGGCGCCGCGCCGGCGGCCCCCTCGTCGACCGCGGGCAGCGCGCCCGCGGTCCCGGCGGCGGACGCGGATGGCGCGACCGCCGGGGTCGTGAGGGCGTCCTGGGCAGTCTGCTCCGGCTCCAGGGGTTGCGCGCTGCGTGGGCGCTGCGCCGCTGGGGTCAGCTCGGCGCGGGCGCGCTGCCCGGAGAGCTCGGCCAGCCGGTGCTCGAGCGCGTGGATCCGCAGCAGCAAGTCCTCGTTGCGCCGGTTGGCCCGGACGGCGAACACGAAGGCCACCACGGGGGCAACCAGGAGATAGCCGGCGAGCGCGAGCCCGAAAAAGACGACAATTCCTGCCCCCATCCAGGCTTCGTAGCATGGGGCGCGTGCCGCAGGCGCCGCCCGTCCGTGCGATCACGCCTGCGCTGTTCATGCGGTTCCTGCCGACAGCCCATCGCTCCTGCGAGGACCTTTCGGCTCGCGCTGGGACTGGAGTAAGGTGCACCCCCATGAGGAACACACGCCTGCCTGATCGCCCGGCGCCAGGCGCCTGCTATCTTCCCTGTGTTCCCGGACGGCGGCGTTGCTCGGGGGGGGAGCGCGGCCATTCGGGAACAGTTCTTTTGTGCTCTCGACCTGCTCAGGAGATCTCGCGATGCTGAAGCACCCGACCGTCTCCGCATGGCAGCGAGATCACGAGGACGGTGGGTATACGGCCGAGATGAACGGCTGGACCTTGCGGGTCCGCTGGATACCCGAGCGTCCGGGCGAGCTCCGTGGCTTCGTGTGGGAGGCCGTCGATCCTTCGGGAAACAAGGTCACATCGAGCGAGATCCACGAGGAGATCGAGGTGGCCATGGCGTACGCCGAGGAGCTCGCGGCCCCCGATCCGAAGAAGCACGGGTCGAAGACCGTCGACTGAGGCGCGCGCCCCGCGGCGGCGCCGGGCTCAGCCTGCCTTGTCCGCCGCCGCCTTGCGGCTCCGCCGGGTCGTGTAATTCCGGATCACGATCTCTCCCACGCGGCCCCTGGCGTCGCTCTTCGCGTTGATGCTCCGGAGCGCCGCGACGCGGTCGATCTTGAACCTCTTGTAGAGCGGCGGGATCTCGGGAACATCGGAGTTCGAGAGCATCACCTGGACCCCGCGCTCGTCGAGCGCCGCGAACAGGGCCGCGAGGCGCTCCTGGTCGCGGAAGCTGAAGCCGCCCGCGCTGTACGAGGTGAAGTTCGCGGTCGACGAGACCGGCGAGTACGGCGGGTCCAGGTAGACGAAGTCGCCTTCGGTCGCGTGGTCGAGCACGCGCTCGAAGTCGCGGACCTCGAGCTCGACGCTCTGCAGCGCCGCCGAGCAGGCCCGCAGCTGGGGCGGGTTGCAGATCGCCGGCTTGACGTAGCGGCCGAAAGGCACGTTGAAGCGGCCGGCGCTGTTGACCCGGTAGAGCCCGTTGAAGCCCGACTTGTTCAGGAAGATGGTCCTCGCGGCGCGCTCGGGCAGCGTGAGCGAGGCGGGGTCGAGATCGCGAACCCTGTAATAATGCGCCTCCTCGTAGGCGTGGCTGCCCAGCGCGGCGATGACCTCCTCGACCCGGTCGCGCACCGCCCGGTAGCAGTCGACGAGCTCGGCGTTGACGTCCGTCAGCGCCGCGCGTTTCGGCTGCAGGCAGAAGAAGAGCGCGGCTCCTCCCACGAACGGCTCGAAGTAGCGCCCGTACGACGTCGGCAGGAGCGGCTGGAACTGTCGTAGCAGCTGGCCCTTGCCGCCCGCCCATTTGAGGAACGGACGTGGTGGCAGGGGCGCGGCGCTGTCGGGTTGGGTGACAAGGGCGGTGGTCATCGCGCAATACTGGACGGCAACCTACCAGGGCGCGCGATCGTCCTCAACCGCCGAGGTCATCGCCGGCGATCTCCCGGGTCCAGGGCGCCTCGCCGGTCCGCCCCCGGCGCGCGCGTCCCCCCCCCCCCCCGGGCGTTACGGACCGCGCCACGCATCGCTCCAGGCTAGGTCGTTCTATGTCCACTCCTCGGCGCCGTCGGCGGCGAAGTGCCCTGTGGACGAAGGCGGTTATTGGTCGTTTTTATTAATAATTACAGATGTTTATAAGTGTGCGTGAGCGTGCGCGCCCCGGCGGGGACGCTGCCCGGATCATGGCATGTCGCGGCTTGCGCGATCGCCGAGCGAGGATAGGTTGAAGTCTCGACACGCGGGCTGAACAGCCGCCGGTTGAGCGGGGTTCTCCCGAATTCACGCACCGCCGCTTCAGGCCATCTCGCCGGTGGACCTCGGCGGCGCGGCAGGGGCTCGTCCGGGCGCAGGGCGCGGGCGCCCCGGCCGGCTTTCGGCTCTCGTGGGAGCCTCCGTTCCATCTCGTCCCTCTCGCCAGGAGGAATGCCGCCATGATGCTTGCCTTCGACCTCGATCGCGACGACGCCCCGCAGCAGCGCGGCCCCGCTCCGGCGGACGGACCGGGCTGCTTCGGCGAGGCAGCGGATTACCGGGCTCAGCGGATCCTGTACGCCGCGCGCGGCTGGATCGCCGAGCAGGACGGCATCACCACGGACGGGCGCTCGCTCATCCTGCTGCACGCCCAGAGGACGCCCCCGGAGCGGCGCGAGACGCTCGTGCGCTGCTTCGAGCGCGTGCTCCTGCACGCCCCCCGACCGGAGCTCCCTGCGCTCGCCGCGTCGCTGCGCCAGGCGGGCCTCTCGGTGGACGAGGGGCTCTCGGTGATGGGCGCCCCGGCCGGCGAGGTGCGCGCCGCCGTGCAGGGGCTCGGCCGGTTTCGCTCCTTTCCGGCGGGCCTCCGCGCGTCCCGGGTGTCGCCGGACGACGACGTCACGATCCGGGCGATCCAGGAGCTCCAGTCCGAGAGCGGCCACGCGCCGCTCCCGGCCTGGACCCTGCGCGGCGGCGAGGGGCGTTCCTTGACCCTCGCGCTGCGCGACGGCAGGGGCGCGCTGGTCGGCTGCACCACCCTGTGCGTCCTGACGCAGCCAGATGCCGCCGAGGACGGCGGGCATCGGGCGCTCTCCCAGCTCGGGCAGCTCGGCCTGCTGGGCGCCCCGCCGCTCTGGATCTCCGATGTGGGCGAGGCGCCCTCGTGGACGGGCATGCCGATCTGCACCTGCCTGCGCGAGGAGTATCGCGGCCGCGGGCTCGGGGCCCCGCTCCAGGCCGCGGCGCTCCAGGAGGGGCACGATCGCTTCGGGATCCGGTGGTTCTACGCGCTCGTCCGGGCCGGCGACGAGATCGCGAAGCGCATGAACGCGCGCTGCGGCCTCGCCCCACACCGGGCCGAAGGGTTCCTCGTCGCGTCGGTGGGCCTCTCGGAGAAAGCCCGGCGGCCCGCGGAGGGGGCCGCGTCTCAGGCTGACCAACGAGAAGCTGGCGAGCAAAAACGACGAAAAAGTAGCGATCCCAGCGGGAATCGAACCCGCGTTACCGGCGTGAGAGGCCGATGTCCTAACCGCTAGACGATGGGACCTTGTTCTGTCGAGACGGTCGATAGCAGAGCTGATCGACCTGGCTGGGGGACAAGGATTCGAACCTTGATAGCAAGAGCCAGAATCTTGCGTCCTGCCGTTAGACGATCCCCCAAGGGGTCAGCGCCGTGTTCATCAGCGCCACGGGCCGCGGAATCTACTCGGGCCGTCTGGTATGTCAAGCGAACAAAATCGGGCCCGCCCAAGAAAAAGTCCCCGGGCCGAAAATCCCCGGTGTTTCGCGCTGTTCGCCCCGCCCCTGCGCCCCCGTCTCCATCGCGCCGCCCTCCGCCGGCGCATCGCACCCGCGGCCGAGCTGCCAACAAATTCCGCTTATACCGTCCTCTTGCCATTGACCTGGCTCGCCTCCCGCTGCATGGCTCGACGGTGGCGGACGGCGCCCCGCGACATCGCGCGGGGTCCGGTCGCTCTATCCGGGGTCTCCAGCTTTGCGGCGTGTGGGCGCCGCCCGCGGAAAAGTCGCGACTGTCTGGCGCGCGCCCTTGACGCGCCGGGCGACTGATTTACCTTCGGCCGCGGTTTAGCCACCGGCCTAGGAGAGTGCCAAGCGACTGTGATCCTGGGCACTTAGCTCTCGTCGTGTGGGCGGAAGGCCCTGCGGGGGGGCGAACGGGACCTCCGGCGAGCCGATGGTCAGTCAACCAGCCGAGGACGAGGGAGCCACCATGAAAATCAGGCCGCTGCAGGATCGGATTGTCGTCAAGCGTGTCGAGAGCGAGACGAAGACCAAGGGGGGCATCATCATCCCCGACGCCGCGAAGGAGAAGCCGATCGAGGGGCGCGTCGTTGCGGTGGGCAACGGCAAGGTCCTGAAGGACGGCAAGGTCCGGCCGCTCGAGGTGAAGGTCGGCGACAAGGTGCTGTTTGGCAAGTACAGCGGCACCGAGGTGAAGCTCGACGGCGAGGAGCACGTGCTCCTCCGCGAGGACGACGTGCTCGCCGTGACCGAGGCCGCTTCCGCCGCGAAGTGATCCGGATCCAGGGCAACCGAACGCAAGCGTTGCAGATGCGGCCGTGCGCGGCCGCGAGGGGATTGAGAGATGGCTGCGAAGCAGATCGTTTATAGCCGCGGCGCCCGTGCCGCGATCCTGAAGGGCGTCAACACGCTCGCCGATGCGGTCAAGGTGACCCTCGGGCCCAAGGGGCGGAACGTCGTCATCGAGAAGAGCTGGGGCTCGCCGGTCATCACGAAGGACGGCGTCACGGTCGCGAAGGAGATCGAGCTCGCCGGGAAGCTCGAGAACATGGGCGCCCAGATGGTGCGCGAGGTCGCCTCGAAGACCAGCGACAAGGCGGGCGACGGCACGACGACGGCGACGGTGCTGGCCCAGGCGATCTACGGCGAGGGCCTCAAGCTCGTCGAGGCCGGGCACAGCCCGATGGACCTGAAGCGCGGCATCGACGCGGCCGTCGTGAAGGTCATCGAGGCCGTGCAGCAGGTCGCCAAGCCGACCAAGGACAAGGACCAGATCGCCCAGGTCGCCACCGTCAGCGCGAACGGCGACAAGGAGATCGGCCAGATCCTCGCCGACGCCATGGAGAAGGTCGGCAAGGAGGGCGTGATCACGGTCGAGGAGAACAAGCGCATGACGACGGAGCTCGAGACCGTCGACGGCATGCAGTTCGACCGCGGCTACCTCTCGCCCTACTTCGTGACCGATCCCGAGAAGATGACGGCGATCCTCACGAACCCGCTCATCCTCGTCCACGAGAAGAAGATCTCGTCCATGGCCGACCTCCTGCCGCTCCTCGAGCAGGTGGTGAAGCAGGGGCGCGAGCTGCTCATCCTCTCCGAGGACGTCGAGGGCGAGGCGCTCGCCACGCTCGTCGTGAACAAGCTCCGCGGCACGATCAAGGTCGCCGCCGTGAAGGCGCCCGGCTTCGGCGATCGCCGCAAGGAGATGCTGAAGGACATCGCGATCCTCACGGGCGCGACCGCGTTCATGGAGGACCTCGGCCAGAAGCTCGAGAGCGCCACGGTGCGCGACCTCGGGACGGCCAAGCGGGTCGAGATCGACAAGGACAACACCGTCATCGTCGACGGCCAGGGCGAGAAGACCGCGATCAAGGGCCGCATCGAGGCGATCCGCAAGCAGATCGCGGACACGTCGAGCGACTACGATCGCGAGAAGCTCCAGGAGCGGCTCGCGAAGCTCGCCGGCGGCGTCGCGGTGGTGAAGGTCGGCGCGGCGACCGAGACGGAGATGAAGGAGAAGAAGGCGCGCGTCGAGGACGCGCTGCACGCGACCCGCGCGGCCGTCGAGGAGGGCATCGTGGTCGGCGGCGGCGTGGCCCTGCTCCGGGCGGCCTCTGCCCTGGAGGCGCTCAAGTTCAACGACGAGCGCGACGTCGGCGTGCGGCTCGTGCGCCGCGCCCTCGAGGCGCCGCTCCGCCAGATCGCCCAGAACGCTGGCGTCGACGGGTCGGTGGTCGCCGAGAAGGTCCGGTCGGGCGCGCCCACGTTCGGCTACAACGCCGCGACCGACACGTACGAGGACCTGCTCGCCGGCGGCGTCATCGACCCGGCGAAGGTCGTGCGGCACGCGCTCTCCAACGCGGCCAGCGTCGCGGGGCTGATGCTCACGACCGAGGCCCTCATCGCCGACAAGCCCAAGAAGGAGAAGGCCGCGGCCGGCGGGGCCCCCGGCGGCATGGGCGGCATGGGCGGCATGGGCGGCATGGGCGGCATGGGCGGCATGGGCGGCATGGGCGGCATGGGCGACTTCGACATGGGTTGATCGCCTGTCCGGCCGCGCTCGGGCTGTCGCCGCTCTCCGGCGGCGCCGGCCCCGAGCGCGCCGCTCCCGACGAAGCGGGCCGAGGGGTCCTCCAAAGCATGCTGGCTTGGAGGGCCCCTCGCGCTTTGTGAGGACGAGAGCTTTTGCCTCGGTTTTTGACCGGCGGTCACGCTGGGCGCTAGACTATCGAGCAATGTCGGAGTCGTCGTTTGCCCGCTATGGCCGCGCGTACGCGCCGGGCGACGTGCTCTTCCGCGAGGGCGACCCCGGCGATGTCCTGTTCGTCCTCCAGACCGGCGCTGTGCGGATCACGAAATCGGTCGAGGGCGAGGACAAGGTGCTCGCCGTGCTCGGGCCCGGCGAGTTCGTCGGCGAGATGGCGATCCTGAACGGCAAGCCGCGGATCGCGACGGCCACCGTCAGCGAGCCGTCCCGCTGCCTCGTGGTCGAGGCGCGCAAGCTAGAGGTCATGCTGCAGCGGGACGCCGAGATCGCCTTCCGGCTGATCAAGAAGCTCGCGAAGCGGCTCGACGCGGCGGACGCGCTCGTCGAGATCCTCATGCACCGGGACCCGAAGGCGCGGGTGATGCTCGCGCTCGCGCGCCACGCCGAGGCGTTCGGGGAAGAGACGCCGGACGGGATACGCCTCCGCGCCTCCCCCGCCGACATCGCGCGCGAGGTCGACGTCGAGCAAGGAATCGTGGACGAGGTGATGACGCGGCTCCGCCGGCTGAAGCTCCTCTCGGACGGGCCGCCTGCGCACGCGGCGATCACGGTGACCGACATGCGTCGATTCCGGGACTTCATAGAATTCTTGGAAACGCCGCAGAAGTTCGGCGGAGAGAGCTGAGCCAGTGGAGCTGCGCGTCATCGGCTGCCACGGCGGGGAGACTCCCAGGCATCGCACGTGCGCGTTCGTCGTGGACGACGTCCTCGCGATCGACGCGGGCTCGCTGACGAGCGGGCTCGAGGTGAAGGAGCAGGCGCGGATCGAGGCGTGCCTCGTGAGCCATGCGCACCTCGATCACATCCGCGATCTGGCCACGATCGCGGACAACCGCTGCCAGCTCGGGTGCCCGCCGCTCGTGATCGCGGGCACGCGCGAGACGCTGCGCACGCTCAAGAAGCACTTCTTCAACAACGTGCTGTGGCCCGATTTCGCGGTGATCCCGACGCCCGCGCAGCCGACCATCCAGTACCTCGAGCTCAAGCCGGAGCGCCCCACGATGGTCGCCGGGCGGCTCGTGCGCGCGGTCCAGGTGACGCACACGATCGACGCGTCGGCGTTCGTGATCGAGGGGAACGGCGGCGCGATCGCGTACAGCGGCGACACCGGGCCGACCGAGCGGCTCTGGGAGGTGTTGAACCAGCAGCAGAACCTCCGCGCGCTGCTCATGGAGGTCAGCTTCCCCGACCGGGAGCAGCGGCTCGCGACCGTGAGCGGCCACCACACGCCGCAGACGCTCGCCGTCGAGCTCCAGAAGTTCCACGCGCCGAAGGATCTGCCGACGATGCTCTACCACATCAAGCCGGTCTTCCAGGCCGAGGTGGAGCGGGAGTGCGCCGCGCTGAAGGGGCTGAACCTCGAGGTCCTTCAGCTCATGGATCACTTCGTCCTGTAACCGGCGCGTCGGCGCGAGGCCGTGCCGCGCTGCCCGACCCGAGGAGCCCCTCGGTCATCGCGCAGCGCGGGGACCCCGCCGGGCTCGCCTGAGCAGGCATCGAGACGCCCCGCGCGGCAACCAGGGCTGCCGCGCGGGCGGGGACGAGCCGCGGGGCTAGCGGCTCTCCTGGGTGGGCTCGTCGGTGAAGGCGCGCTTGCCGTCGGGGACCTCCTCGACGCGGGCGAGGACGACCGTGATGTTGTCGGTGCCGCCGAAGTAGTTCGCCCGATCGATGAGCGCCTTGCACGCCGCGTCCAGCGAGCCGCTCGACATCACGAGCTCGAGGATCTGATCGTCGCTCACCATCCCGGACAGGCCGTCCGAGCAGAGGAGGTACACGTCACCGTGGCGCGTCTCGTCCGTCACGAGATCGACGAGGACGTCCTCGCGGATGCCGAGCGCGCGCGTGATGACGTTCGCGGGCAGCTGCCGGACCTCCTCCTCGGTCATCCACGGCGCCATGTGCGCCGCGTCGCTGACGAGCGAGTGATCGCGGGTGAGCTGCGTGATCTGGCTGTCACGCAGGCGATAGCAGCGGCTGTCGCCCACGTGGCCCACCGTCACGTGCTCGGCGTCCTTGGAGAACATCGCCGCCACGATCGTCGTGCCCATGCCGAAGTCGGCGAGCGTCTTCAGCGAGCGGTCGAAGATGCGCCGGTTCGCCAGCCTGAGGCCGGTGACGACGTAGTTCTCCTCCTCGGTGAGGTTCGGATCGGCAGGGAACGGCCAGGTGGCGTCCCTCCCGACCGTCACGGACAGGAAGTCCGAGAGGGTGCTCACGGCAAGCTGGCTCGCGACGTCGCCCGAGCGGTGACCGCCCATTCCATCCGCCACGGCCACGACACGGTACTCCTCGCTGACGAGGAGGTTGTCCTCATTGTGGTCCCGGAGGAGCCCGGTATCCGTCATCCCGGCAAACCGGGTCCGCAACATGGGCAGAGAGTAGACGCGGAGCAGGGGGGCAGCGCAAGTTCAAGGCGAGGGCAAAGCTGAAATCCTGGGCCGGATCTCCCGCAGCAGCCCGTTCACGCCGGCAAGAAGCGGCCGGCGAGGGGGCGGCGGACCCGTCCGGAGGCGTCCGCTCGCCGGACGCACTTTGCTCTTGAAAGATGGAAGTGGACGTGGGGTTCCCCGCCGCGCGGCGCGTACCGGAGCGACGGGCGCGAGCCGGTTGACCGCCGCGCGCGCGAGCTCAGAGCCAGCTCTCGCCGATCGCGAGCCCGATCGAAGCCGCGATCGTCTCGGCGGCGCGCACGCCGCACGCCTGCGCCTCCTCGAAGAGCGCCATCCCGGGCTGGTCGACGTGCGCCCAGGCGACGCGCTCGGAGAGCGCGCAGACCGGCTCGAACGGCCGCGGGCCGAGGAAGCCGGGGCGAGGGCGCGGCATCGCGTGACCCCAGATCATGACGTCCATCCGCTCGATGTCGTCGCGCAGGTGCGGGTGCGCCGGCGCGAGATCGCGCAGCACGCCCTCGGCGAGCGACTCCCACGGCGCGCCGAGCAGCGCCGCGCGCGCGCCGGCCACGTCGGGCCCGCCGTACGCGCGGTAGTAGGTGAGCACGGTGCGCTGCATCGGCGTCGCGAGCCGCGAGCGCTGCGTCGTCCCCGCGGCGAGATCGGTGAGCTGGTGGCGCGCGTCGACATAGCCGAGCCCCTCGGCATCGTAGAGGACGGAATCCCAGGCGTGGTTGGGATCGATGCGCCGCTCGACGTGCAGGTTCGCCACGAGCCACGACGACGCGACGCGCGCCGGCAGCTCGCCCGCCGCGCTCCCCTCGAAGATGCGACGCACGACGAACGCCGGCGCGGCGAGGATCGCGGCGCGCGCCTCGACGCGGCGCGCCTCGCCGCGCTGCACGTCGACGTAGCTGACCTCCACGCGGCCGCCCGGCTGCGGGCGCACCGACGTGACCAGCGCGCCCAGCGACACGCGCGGCGCCGCGCGCTCGAGCAGCGCCTTCACGAGCCGGCCGTTGCCCTCGGGCCAGATCAGGTAGTGGCTGCCCGCGAGCTCCGGGGTGCGCGCCTTCCGCCCGGCGAAGTAGTGCAGCCCGGCCCAGGCCGAGATCTCCTCGGGCGTGCCGCCGAAGTCGTCGAGCATCGCGTAGCGCACGTACCAGCGCAGGAACGGCGTGCGGTACCCCTCGCGATCGAGCCACGCCGCCATGCTCATCCGGTCGAGCTCGAGGAGCTCCGGGTCGCGCGACGAGCGATCGAGCGGGATCTGGAACGCCGCGCGCCCGTCGCGGCCGGTGAGCTCCGTGAGCTCCTCCTCGAGCGCGTGGAACCGATCGAGCTCCTCGAGCGCGTCGTCCGGGAGCGCCTCGGCCGGCGCGAGGCCTGTGTGCCACGCGCCCTCGTAGAACAGCCGCTCGGCCGGCGCGTGGCAGAGCCGCCGCGGATCGAACGTGGGGCGCCCGGCCGCGTCCCAGCCGGTGACGACGCCCATCTGATCGAGCAGCCGCAGCGTCGCGCGCGCCTCGACGTTCGGCGCGGCCAGGTAGTGCGCGCCCCACGGGTAGGGCACGACGCCGTCCTCGCCCCACGCGCTCGTGCCGCCGGGCCGCGGCTCGAGCTCGAGGACCCGCAGATCGAGCCCGGCGCCGGCGAGCCGCCACGCGGCCGACAGCCCGCTCACCCCGCCGCCGACGATCACGACGTCCGCGCGCTCCGCGGGGCCGAACGTCGAGGCGCGCGGCGCGCCGCCGCGGAGCAGGTGCCCCGCGCCGTGGGCCGCGCCCACGATCTCGCCGGCGAGCGGCGCCCGCCCCGGGGAGGCCGTGTGCACGAGCCAGCCCGCGCCCACGGAGCTCAGGAAGGCGCGGCGGTTCACGGGATCACCGCGACCACTCCGCCCACTCGCGCGTGTACACGGAGACGAGCTTCTGGTCGTTCAGCCGGTTGATCGGCGCCTCGACGCGGCCGAGATCGCGCGGGAACCGGAAGAGCTCCGGCAGGCCGCTCGAGTCGAGGTAGCGGAGCTTCGACGCGTCGAGCCGCAGGGCGCCGGGCGCGGTGAGCCCCTCGCCGCCCGCCAGGATGAAGCCCCACTCGCCGAAGCTCGGCACGTACACGTGCAGCGGCGCGGTCCTGAAGCCGGCCGCCTCGAGCGTCGTCACGACGCACCAGTACGACTCGCGCGCGTAGTGCGGCGACGTCGCCTGGACCACGGCGAGCCCGCGCACGGAGATCCGCTGCCGGAGCAGGTGGTAGAAGGCGTCCGTGTACAGCTTGCCGACGGCGTAGTTGCCCGGATCGGGGAAGTCGACGACCGCGAGATCGAACGACTCGGTCGACTCCTCGAGGTACTTGAACGCGTCCTCGTTGCGGATGGCGACGCGCGGATCGTGGAGCGCGCCCCCGTTCAGGTCCGCGGCGAGCGGCAGATCGCGGAAGGCGTCGGTGACGGCGGCGTCGAGGTCGACGAGGAGGATCTGCTCGATCGACGGATAGCGGAGCAGCTCGCGCGCGGCGAGCCCGTCGCCGCCGCCGAGGATCAGCGCGCGCCGCGGATCGCGGCCCAGCGCGGCGACGGCCGGGTGCACGAGCACCTCGTGGTACCGGTGCTCGTCGTCCGACGAGAACTGGAGGTTGCCGTTCAGGAAGAGGCGCGTCGTGCGCGGGCTCCTCGTGATGACGAGGCGCTGGTACGGCGACTGCGCCGCGTAGACGATGGGCGCCCCGAAGTAGAGCGCCTCCGAGCGCTCGACGAACCGCGAGACGAGCGCGAGGGCGACCCCGAGCCCCGCGATCACGACCACGCAGAGCGCCCGCAGCCGGATGACGACGGCGCGCTCGAGCGGGAAGAGGAACGTGCTCGCGAGCGCGACCGCCGCGTTGAGCAGGCCGAAGAACAGGCTCGTCCGGTGGATCCCGAGGCGCGGCAGGAGGAGCGACGGGAAGAGCAGGCTCGCGGCGAGGGCGCCGATGTAGTCGAGCGTGAGCACGCGCGCGACGAGCCGCTTGAGATCCAGGGAGAAGTTGAGCAGCCGGATGAGCAGCGGGATCTCGAGCCCGACGAGGACGCCGATGAGCAGCACGAGCGAGTAGAGCAGCGCGCGGAACGCCCCGAGCGCGGTGTAGACGCGGAAGAGCATCGGCGCGGAGAGCCCGCCGACGAGCGCGAGGCCGAGCTCGATCTCGACGAAGCGCTCGAGGAGGCGGGTCTCGATGTACTGGGACAGGTACGAGCCGATCCCCATCGCGAACAGGTAGAGGCCGATGACGAAGCTGAACTGCGTCACCGAGTCGCCGAGGACGTAGCTCGCCAGCGTGCCGGTGATGAGCTCGTAGATGAGCCCCGACGTGGCGATGACGAACACGCTCGCGAGGAGCGCCGGGTGCACGAGCGGGGGCAGCGCCTGCGCCGCAGGGAAGGGCGCCGCTGCGTCCCCGCGCGGGGCGCCCGCAGCTCCCGTCGAGCTCTCCTCGGTGGCCGGCATCGGCGCGGTCCTAGCACCGCTCGCGCTGGACCACAGCCTGTTCGGGCGAGCCCCCGCGCGGCCATCGCGCTGCCCCGGCCACGCCGGAGCGACGCGTGAAACGCTTCCTCTTCCGTGACCGGGGCTTCTAGTATGGTGCTCGCGTGAGCACGCCCTTCGACCGAGCCGCCGCGTGCCCCTCGTGCGGTGCGCCGATCACGTTTCGCTTCGCGGGCGCGATGGCCCAGGTGTGCAAGCACTGCAAGTTCGTTGTCGCACGCACCGACCGCGACCTCCGCGCCGTCGGGCGCGTCGCCGACCTTGTCGAGATCCCGACGCCCCTCCAGCTCGGGGCCACGGGGCGCTGGGGCAACGAGCCCTTCGTTGTCGACGGCCGCATCCAGCTCGATCGCGCCAGCGCGCCGGGCGCGCCGTGGCAGGAGATCTTCATCGCGTTCCCGGCCAGCGGCCGCTGGACATGGGTCGCCTTCGCCCAGGGGCGCTGGTACGCGACCACCGAGGCGCCGCTCCCGCTGAACGGCCTGCCCCCGTGGACCTCCCTCCAGCCCGGCGGCCGCGTCCACCTCGAGGGGCACGGCATGTTCACCGTCGTCGAGGTCGGCCGCCGGCGCGTGATCTCGGCCGAAGGTGAGATGCCCTCCGTCGCCGCGCCGGGCGTGGTGACCGGCTTCGTCGACATCGCGGGGCCGCGGGGCGAGTTCGGGACGCTCGACTACGGCGACGGGCGCCTCATCCCGCCGAAGCTCTACCTGGGCCGGCAGATCGATCCGGCCGTGATGCAGCTCGACTCCGGCGCGCCCGTCGAGAAGCCCGCGGCGCAGGTGGCGGCCGTCGCGTGCCCGAGCTGCGGCGGCAACCTGCCGCTCGCCGCCCCCGGCACCGCGGAGCGCATCGTCTGCCGGTACTGCGGCACGGCGAGCGACCTCACGAACGGCGCGCTCGTCGCGCTCGGCCAGGTGCCCCGGCCGCCCGTGGAGCCGTACGTCCCGCTCGGCGCCGAGGGCCAGCTCCGCGGCATGCGCGTGCTCTGCATCGGCTTCGTCATCCGCAGCTGCACGGTGGAAGGCGAGCGCTACAGCTGGCGGGAATACCTGCTCTACGGCGGGCCGAGCGTCGGTTACCTGTGGCTCATGGAAGAGGACGGCGCGTGGCAGCTCGTGACCCCGCTCTCGCCCGGCGAGGTCCAGCCGATGGGGTCGAGCGCGAGCTACCAGGGGCGAACGTACGCGCTCAAGCAGAGCGTCTACGCCGAGGTGGAGTACGTCATCGGCGAGTTCTACTGGAAGGTCGAGATCGGCGAGGGGGTGCAAGCCACCGAGTACCAGGGCGCCGACGGCAAGGTCAGCATCGAGCAGGCCCCGACCGAGGTCAGCGTGTCGTTCTGCTCACCCTTGCCGGGCAAGGAGCTCGCCGCCGCCTTCCACCTGCCGCCCCCGCCGAGGCCCGGGGTCGGCGGGGGAACGAGCCTGAGCGGCGGCACGATGATCGTGCTCATCGTCGTCCTGATCATCGCGCTCCTTATCCTCACCTCGCTCAGCGACTGTGGTGGGGGCGGTGGCCCCGGCGGCATCCTCTTCGTTCCGACCGGCGGGAGCAGCCCGAGCTTCGGGGGCGGGAAGTGATCCAGCTTCACTACCCGATTCGGTTGAACTTGAATTGAACGGCATCGCGGGGGCGCGACTGGCGTGATCCCGGGTGGTGTCGAGTCGGACGCGTGCGGGGCTGGACATCTCTATGTCCACTGCCGCCGCGAGAGCGACCTCAGGTCGAATGGAACGGTCGAATCCGGGCAGGTGATGGTCAGTTTCGGGTATCGGTCGCCGCCGGCCGCTCCCGGCGGTCGAGTGATTTCAACGGCTTACACCATGGCCTGCGGCGGCCCGTGACGTGCAATGTGCCGTCCGAAGCCGGCGCGGACCGGCGACGGAGGCCCATGCAAACCGTGAATACGGTCGACCCGCACGCGCAGCTGCGTGCTCTCTACATCTCGCTGCTCCGGAACCAGGAGCACTTCGACGAGTTCAAGCAGCTGCTCTCCCTCTACATCGTCTCGGCCGAGGCCGACGAGGAGCCGGCGGATGCGACCGCGGTCCGCGCGCTGCTCAACAGCCGCATCCGCTCCTGGATCGGCGGCTTCTTCGACGGGCTGAGCGCCTCCCAGGTGCTCCAGTGGCGCGCGATCGTCGTCGAGGAGCGCATCAACGTGTGCCTGTCGCCCTGGAAGGAGTCGAACATCTATTGATGCTGCGGCGCAGGCGACAGGCGGGGTTGCACCGCCATCGGCGTACGTCCCACCGGCGCGGCTCTGCCCCGGTGCCATCTACCGGCGCCCGGCGCGGCGCGCGCGGCCCGGCGAGCGCCGCGCCGCGCGCGCCGCGCCCGTCCATGGAGGTGCCCGCCCATGGATGACGCGCTCTGGGTGGACGAGCTCTACAAGGCGTTCTGGCGGACCCTCCCCGGGATGCTCCACGCCGAGGCGCAGGGGCTGGCCTACACGCTCGGCCTGGCGCCGTCGCGCGACGTGCCCTGGAGCGCCGTGTTCAGCAACGAGATCACCCTGGCCGCGCCCGCGCTGCTCGCCGAGGCCATGCCCGGGGTCCGCGGGGCGACCGTGCAGGACGCCCTCCTCGCGCACCTCCTGGCCGTCATCGAGGCGTTCGGCACCGATCGCATCCAGGACGCGCAGGTCCGCCCGACCTGGCAGCTCGAGGCCATCCTGGCCCACGCGCGCCGGGCGCGCGACGAGGCGCTGCGCCGCGTGGCGCCCGGCGTCGACGATCCGGCCATCGACTTCGCCCGCGCCGACGAGGCGACGCTGCTCGCCATCGAGACCGAGCGCAGCCTCCTCGCGAGCGGCGAGCCCGCCGGCTTCAGCCGCTACTACGCGCTCTCCCTCGGCAAGCAGAGCGTCGGCTTCCCGGCGTCGATCGCCCTCGCGCACGCCGCGGGCTGGACGGCCGAGCAGCGCGAGGTGCTCGCGCGGCTGCTCTCGTCGGTGTGGCTCGGGCTGCAGCTCCACGACGACGTCATGGACTGGCAGGACGACTACCAGCGGGGCGGCGCCTGGGCCGTCGTCCTCGCCTCCGAGCTCCGATCACGGGCGCAGGGGGAGCCCGACGTCGCGTCCACGGGCGCGCGCGATCAGGACCGCGCCTCCGGGTCGCACCACCGCGGCGCGGTCGCGTACGGGCCGCTCGGCACGCCGCCCTGGGGCATCGCCGCGACCGCGCGGGCGAAGAGCGAGCCGCCGGCCTCCGCCGCGATCTCGTCGCTCCTCCCCGTGCGCCGCATGGTCCTCGACTCGGGCGTCCTCGCGGCGATGCTCGACGGCGAGCGCCGGTGCTTCCGCGCCGCGCGCCGGCGCGCCGCGGCCATCGGCGCCCGCCGCATCGGCGCCTGGGCGGCGTCGCGGGAGGCGCAGGCGCAGGAGCTCGCGCAGTGCGAGGCCGAGAGCCCCGGCTTCGCGAACCGCGCCCACGCGCTCAACGCCTGGGCCAAGGCCGTCCTGGCATGAGCCGGGGCCGCGGCGCGGCCTCGGGGGGGGCCTCAAGGGGCGGAGCAAGCGCTCCGGAGGAGGGGCCCGCGCGCGGCCGCCCGAGCGCGCCGCCCCCCGCGTCGACCGCCTCGCCCAGGGCGCGCCCCCCGCGCCCGCCGTGGGACTTCGGCTATGCCCCGGTGCCCACCGCCGCGGGCGACGACGACGGCGGTCCCCTCGACCTCGTCGTGGCCTTGCGCTGCGCCGTGACCCCCGGCGACCTGGCCGGCGCGCTCTCGGCGCGCTGGTCCGCGGTCGAGGTCGAGCGGGTCATCGAGCGGCCGCCCATCTTCTGGCTCCGCGTCCGGTCTCCCGACCGCGGGCGGCGCGCCGAGGTCGCCGCGGCGCTCTCGGCCGCGGCGCTCCCGGTGCGCTACGTCGCGTCGGCCCGGCGCCCGAGCCCCGCCGTCGCCCCGCGCTTCGACGCGGCCACCGGCGCCGCGGCGCGCCCCGACGGGTGGAGCGTCCGCAGCGCGTCGTCCGAGGACGATCCCGTCACGCCCGGCCGCTGGTTCCTGCGCGACGAGGAGGGCGGGATCGGCGTCGACCGCCGCCGCTGCGGAGGCGGCGCCGGCATGCGCCTCGGGGTCATCGACGACGACGCCTGGGCGGCCGACGAGCTCGGCCTCGACCGCGAGGTGCTCGTCATGATCGAGCACCCCCCGCGCAGCCAGCCGCACGGCTCGTTCATGGTCGCGTGGGCGGTCGGGGGCCGTCGCCCCGGCGGCTTCCGCGGCGTCGCGCCGGACGCGTCGCCGCGGCTCTACCTGATCCCGAAGCCGGGCTCGTGCGTCCTCGCCCTCCCGGTCGCGATCATCCAGGCCGTCAGCGACGGCGCCGACGTCGTTGTTTGCGCCGCGTACGTCGAGGGCTCGACGACGCCCATGCTGGACGACGCGCTCGAGTTCGCCGCTCGCCTCGGGCGCCGCGGTCGGGGCTGCCTTGTCGTGTTCCCCACCGGCCGCGAGGCCTCGAGCCCGCCGGAGTCGCTGCACGCGAGCTTCTCGCTCGGGTTCGGCGAGCCTGCGAGCGACCCGCGGGTGATCTGCGTCGCTCCGGGCGCCCGCGGCGACGGGTGGTTTCTCTGGCGGGATCGCCGGGGGCGCAGCCGCCCCTTCGCCAACCGAGGCCCGGCGGTGCGGTGGCTAGCGCCCGGCGACGATATCACCTGCCCGCTCCCGCCGGCGTCCAGCGCGGCGCCCGCGTCCGGCGCGGCGCCGGCGTCCAGCGCGGCGCCCGCGTCCGGCGCGGCGCCGATGTCCGAGCGGCTCTGCCACGCCGAGTCGAGCGGGGCTTCGGCCCTCACCGCGGGCGTCCTGCTCCTCGTCCTGTCGCGCAACCCCGCGCTCCGCCTGCCCGAGCTCGACGCCCTCGTCCGGCGTACGCTCGCGCCGGTGCCCCCCGCGGCCCCCGCGTCGGCCGAGCCGATCGCCGATCCGTGGGACATCCTCCCCGACGGGCGCGATCGCGACGGCCACAGCGCCAAGCACGGCTACGGCCGCATCGACGCGGGCCGAGCCTGCCTCGCCGCCGGCGACCCCATCGCGCTCGCGCTGCTGCTGATCGGCGAGGACGGCGCCGCGCGCGCCTGGCACGACGCCCGCGCCGCGGATCCGCTCGCCCGCGGCCTGTACTCGCGCCGCCTCGCGCGCTGGGCCGTCCGGGGGCTGCTCGCCGACCCGAGCCTCTGCCACGGCGTCTGCGCGCTCGCGCGCCACGCCCGCCTCACCGCCGGCGACGCCGCGCGCCGGCGCGCCCACGGCGCCGGCGTCATCCTGCGGCAGCTCTCGGTCCTCGTCCGCGGCCTCGCCGCAAGCCGCCAGGCGCCGGCGCCGGCGCCGCGCGTGCGCGACGAAGTCGCCGCCCTGCTCGACCGCCTCGAGCGTTCGGCGACCGACGCCGCCGCCGTGCAGGCCGTCGAGTCGCGCTTCGGCGAGCTGGCCGACGCCGTGTTCGCGGACGCCGCGGCGCGCGGCAGGGCGCCGCCTGAGCGCGCTTCCTCACCGCGTTTCACGGCGTGATCCCCCTCTCATCTCCGCGTGAAACGTAATGAACATCGCGTAACGGCGCCGCCGCGGTCGCCGTTACGCGGGCCATCGCGGCGGCGCGTGCCGTCCAGCGCGTGAGCCCCGTTGGTTCACCCAGGGTTCCAGCGTATCGTGGGTGGCTCGCGGCGCAATTTACGCGCCGTCGAGTCTCCCGATGCCAGCTATCGAGAATCGGCGTTGGCTCCTTGCTGCGGTCGTCATCGCGGCGCTCGTTCTGGGCGGCTCCGGGATCAGCAGCGCCTTGAGCTGGTACGAACGCCCGTTTCCTGGCGTCCTCGTCGACCCGGACGGCGTGATCTCGAGCCTGGGCCTGCCTTCCTGGGAGGGCTTCCAGAAGGGCCTCCGGTTCCCCGATCGCGTCGTCGAGGTCAACGGCTGGCCCCTCGAGAGCACGGCGGGGCGCTACCGCGCCAGCACCTGGGACGCCGCCATCGAGCAGGCGGCGGGCGCGGGGGAGCGCTCGGTGCGCGTCCGCGTCGAGACGGGCGAGGGGATGCGCGACGTCGAGCTCTCCCTCGTCCCCTTCGATCCGCTCGCATGGTGGTTCTACGCCGGCGGGCTGATGGTCGTCGCCTCGCTCTACGTGGGCGCCGCGCTCATCGCCCTCAGCGCGAGCCCGCGCGGCAAGCTCGCCCGCGCGTTCGCGACCGCCGCGCTGTTCGCCGCGCTCTTCCAGCTCGCGCTGTTCGACTACCACAGCTCGCGCGAGCTCGTCCCGTTCTTCCACGTCGCCTACGCGCTCGTCCCGATGAGCCTGTTCGCCCTGGCGCTGCGGCTGCCGGACGACGTCGCGCTCATCGCGCGCTACCCCGTCTTCGCCCGGATCGCGCATGGGATCGGCGGCCTGCTCGCCGCCGCCCTGCTCGCCTCGCACGCCATGGGCTGGACCACCGTCGGGCTCCGGAGCATCTGCGCGACCCTGGTCGTCGCCTCGTTCCTCTTCTTCGCGATCACCCTGATCCTCCGCTTCGCCGCGGCGGAGGGGGATCGCCGCCGCACGCTGCGCGCGCTGCTCCTCGCCATGGCGCCGCCGCACGTCGTGATCGCGATCGGGTTCATCCTGGCCATGCTCGGCGTCCCCGCGTCGGCGCTCGCGTGGTTCGCGATCCCGGCGCTCGCCCTCACGCCCGTCTCGAGCGTCGTCGCGTTCATCCGCTACGACCTCTGGGGGAGCCGCGCGCTCCTGTCGCGCCCGCTCACGCGGATCATCATCGCCGCCATGATGGTCGCGCTCACGGTGATCCTCTGCTCCGCCTGCGCGGGGTACGCCGGCCTGCCGCTGCTCGGCGCGATCAAGGTCGCCGCGCCGGCCGCGATCATCAGCGCCGCGCTCGTCGTGTTCGCCCTCGGCGCCGGCGACCGGACGCTCTTCCCGGCGCGCGCCGAGTACAAGCCCACCGTCGAGCAGCTCAGCGAGGAGCTGACGCTCGTCGCCGATCCCGACGAGGTCGCGGACGCGGTCGAGCGCACGGTGGCGCGCTGGCTGTCCTGCGAGCGGGTCACCTTCCGCCGCATCGCGGTCGAGGCCGTCGACGCGGCCGGCGCGCCCGGCGAGCAGGACCCGAGGGCCGCCGAGCCGAGCGGCGAGCGGCTCATCGGGATCGGTCCGCCCGAGGAGAGCGCGAGCGAGCTCTCGCTCACGGTCATGTTCAGCGGCCGGCTGCTCGGCGTCCTCGAGGTGGGCAAGAAGCGCGGCGGCGCCCTGTTCACCAGCGAGGACCTCGACCTGCTCCGCACCATCGGCAACCAGGCCGCCCTCGCCCTCGCGCACGCCCACAGCTACGCCGAGCTGGAGCGGCGGCGGCGCGAGCAGGCCGCCGCCTGGCGCGACGAGCGCGCGGCGCTCATCGAGACGCTCGCGGCCGAGATCACCCACGAGGTGCGCTACCCGATCAACTTCTTCCGCTCGGTGTTCAAGCGCGGCTCGAGCAACCAGAGCCTGGACGCCGAGGAGGTCGAGATCGGCTGCGAGGAGGTCGAGCGCCTCGAGCGGCTCGTGATGGGCCTGCGCCGCGTGACGCACAGGAGGCTCGAGCGCCGGCGCCTCGCGGTCGGGGAGCTCGTGAGCCGGGCGGAGATGCTCCTGCGCGATCAGCTCGGCAAGCGGCGGATCGAGGCGCGGGTGAGCGCGACGCCGAGGCTCCACTGCGACCCCGATCAGGCCACGCAGGTGCTCGTCAACCTCCTCTCGAACGGCCTCGACGCGGCCGGGGACAAGGGGGCCGTCGGGGTCATCTGGGCGCCCTCGGAGAACGGCGCCGAGCTCGTCGTGTGGGACACGGGGCCGGGCATCTCGGCAGACGCTCCGCGGATCTTCGCGCCCTGGTACACGACGAAGCCGGGCGGGACCGGGCTCGGGCTCGCCATCACGCACCGGATCGTCCGGGCCCACGGGTGGTCCATCGACCCGGAGCGGCGCGACGGCAGGACGCGGTTCGCGATCTCGATCCCGGCCACCGATGTCACCATGACCGCAGAGGATGAGGTCGCGTGAAGATCCTGATCGTCGATGATCAGCGGAGCGGCCGCCGCACGCTGCGGCAGATCCTGAGCGCCCTCGACGGGGTCGAGGTGCTGGAGGCGGTCGGCCTCGACGACGCCATGGCCGCCGTGGAGCGGAGCGCGCCCGACCTCCTGCTCCTCGACGTGCGCCTCTCGGACGATCCGCGCGACCGCGGCGGCCTGGAGATCCTGCGGCGGGTGCGGGCCTCGGGGCGGAGCACGCCGGCGTTGATGGTCACCTCGGTCAGCGAGCTCTCCGAGATCCGGGAGGCCATGCGGCTCGGCGCGCAGGACTACGTGCTGAAGGACGAGCTCTGCCCCGAGATGCTCCTGCCGATCATCGAGGGGCAGCGCGAGCGGCTGCTCCTCAAGGGCGAGGTGGTGCGGCTGCGCGAGCGGGTCGACCGCACGTTCGGCACGAAGGCGCTCCTCGGCTCGTCCGCGGCGATGGATCGCGTGCGCCGGATCGTCGAGCGGGTCGCCGAGTCGAGCAGGACCGTGCTCATCCGCGGCGAGACCGGCTGCGGCAAGGAGATGGTCGCCCGCGCGCTGCACGAGATGAGCTCGCGCCGCGGCGAGCCGTTCGTGGCCGTCAACTGCTCGGCGCTGCCGGGGACGCTCATCGAGTCGCTCATCTTCGGGCACGAGCGCGGCGCCTTCACGGGCGCCGAGAAGCGCATGCGCGGCCAGCTGGAGCTCGCGGGCGCGGGCACCATCCTGCTCGACGAGATCGCCGAGATGCCCGGCGAGCTCCAGGCGAAGCTCCTCCGCGTGCTCGAGGATCGCCGCTTCCGCCCGCTCGGCGCCGAGGCGGAGATCCCGCTGCGCGCCCGCGTCCTCGCCGCGACCCACGTCGACCTCGAGAAGCGCATCGGCGAGGGGCGCTTCCGGGAAGATCTCTTCTATCGGCTCAACGTCGTCACGGTGCACGTCCCGTCGCTCGCCGAGCGCGACGCGGATCTCATCGAGCTCCTGCTCGCCTTCAGCGCGGAGGTCCCGCGCAGGCTCCGCTACACGGACGACGCGATCGCGTGGCTGGTCCGGCGGCCCTGGCCCGGCAACGTGCGGGAGCTCCGGAACGTCGTCGAGCGGCTGGGGCTGCTCGCCGATGACGATCTCATCGACGTCCCGACGCTCGAGGAGCTCGCGCGCGAGCGGCCGGTCGTGGACGCCACCGCGGAGATCGACCGGCTGGCCCGCGCGCTGCTCGCGCTGCCCGAGCGGCTCGGCTCGAAGCTCCGCGTGATCGAGCGCGCGGTCCTGCACCACGCGATCGAGAGCTGCGGCGGCAACAAGGCGGCCGCGGCGCGGCTCATCGGCGTCGACCGGAAGATGCTCGAGCGGCGCTGGGACCGGCACACCGGCGAGGAGCCGCCGAGCAGCCGGCGGATGTCGCTGCCGACCGCGGCGCGCCACCTCGGCGAGGAGCCGCCGAGCAGCCGGCGGCTCACGCCCGCGAACGCGCAGCGGTACCTCGGCGAGGAGCCGCCGAGCAGCCGACGGATCTCGGTGCCGTCGCCGGACACGGACGACAGCTGAGCCGCGCCCGACGCTGACGGCGCGGCGCGCTGAGCCGCGCCCGACGCTGACGGCGCGGCGCGCTGAGCCGCGCCCCTGCTCGACGCCATGCAGCGCGCGGCGCGCTACTTCCTGCCGATGCCCGCGTAGAGGAAGCCCATCCCGCGGAGCTCGTCGGGCTCCCAGACGTTGCGCCCGTCGAAGAGCGCCGGGGAGCTCAGGATGCGCTTCAACCGGTGGAAGTCGGGTCGCCGGTACTCGTGCCACTCGGTGACGACGACAAGCGCGTCCGCGCCCTCGGCCGCGCCGTACATGTTGTCGCTCAGGAGGATGCGGTTCCCGTAGATGGCGCGCACGTTCGGCATCGCCTGCGGGTCGTGCGCCTGGACGGTCGCGCCCGCCTCGAGCAGCGCGTCGATCAGGGTGAGCGCGGGCGCCTCGCGGATGTCGTCGGTCTGCGGCTTGAACGCGAGCCCCCAGACCGCGATCGTCTTGCCCTTCAGCGCCCCGCCGAAGTGGGCGCTCACCTTGCTCGCGAGGAGCCGCTTCTGCCGGGCGTTGACCCGCTCGGTCGCCCGGACGATCTCCAGGTCGTGCCCCACCGAGCTCGCGGTGAAGAGGATGGCCGAGAGGTCCTTCGGGAAGCACGACCCGCCGAAGCCCGGGCCGGCGAAGAGGAACTTCGTGCCGATGCGCGGGTCGGCCCCGACGCCCTTGCGCACGAGCTCGATGTCCGCGCCGACCTTCTCCGCGAGCACGGCCAGGTCGTTCATGAACGAGATGCGCGACGCCAGCAGGGCGTTGGCCGCGTACTTGGTGAGCTCGGCCGAGCGGGCGTCCATGAGCTGGATGCGATCGCTCGCCCGGACGAACGGGTTGTAGAGGTGGCGGAGGATCTCGCGCGCCTTCGGGTCGTCCGAGCCGATGATCACGCGGTCGGGCTTCATGAAGTCGTTCACCGCGTCGCCCTCCTTCAGGAACTCCGGGTTCGACGCGACGGCGAACGGCTGGGCGGTGTGCGCGCCGATGATCTGCCGGAGCCGGTCCGCCGTCCCGACAGGGACCGTGCTCTTCGTGGCGATCACCTTGAAGTTGTTCATGTTCTTGCCGATCGTCTCGCCGACGGCATCGACGGCGGACAGGTCGGCGGAGCCGTCGTCGGCCTGCGGCGTCCCGACGGCGATGAAGACGATCTCCGCGTCGCGGATGGCGCTGGCGACGTCGGTGGAGAACCTCAGCCTGCCATCGCGCGCGTTCTTCGCGATGAGCACGTCGAGGCCGGGCTCGTAGATCGGCACCTCTCCGCGCTTCAGCATCTCGATCTTTGCAGCGGACACGTCGACGCACGCCACGTCGTTCCCGAAATCCGCGAACCCCGCGCCGGCCACGAGGCCGACATACCCTGTTCCCACGACGGCAAGCTGCATGGGCCGGACGCTACCACGACTCTGCTGCTGTTCGAGCCGGCAGTCGCGCGAAGTGTGATCCGCGATCGATCTGTCCTGCTCCTCAAGCGCACGCGCGGGCGGGGGCGGGGATGCAAGCGAGCGCGGCGGCCGGCCGCGGGGCGCGCGGTCTCCGGGCGCCCCGCGGCTCAGGGGTGCACGAACACCACCGTTCCGGTCAGCGAGCGCGCCGCGCCGTGCCATCCCGGCGGGACGGCCGGCTCGGTCCAGAAGAAGATGCGGCGGGCGTCCTCCGGAGAGAGGTTGATGCAGCCGTGGCTCTTGGGGCGGCCGAACTTGTCGTGCCAGTAGGCGCCGTGGAGCGCATACCCCTCCTCGAAGTACTGCACGTAGGGGACGTCGCGCAGCTCGAACTCCTCGCCGACGGCGTCCGAGTCCATGGTGATGGAGGTGTACTTCGTGTGGATACGGAAGATACCGCGCTTTGTCGCGGTGCTGGACTTGTGGTCCTCGAGCCCCGCCTCGCCGCTGGAGATCAGGGTGGCGTAGACGGGCTTCGTGCCCTCGTAGGCGACGAGCACCTGCTTCGTGAGGCTGATGTCGAGCCACTTCTCGCCGTTCTTGCCCCAGGCGGGCATCTTCTTGGCGGGGTCGATGCGGCCGGCGTGGCGATCGTCGACCCAGTCGCCGTCCTTTGTCTCGTAGTGCAGCTTGCCGCCGAAGAACTGCTGCTTGCCGGTGAGGGGCACGGCGGAGCGCCACTCGAGCTCTCCGCCGTCGACGAGCTTCTTGCCCTCGACGCGCCACCGCTTGCCGCCCTGGCGGCGCACGAGCGCGAACGGGAAGTCGATGTCCTTGCCGATCTCGACGCCGTGGAAGTCGGACCCGCGGATGGGGCGGAACCTGTCGGCGGGGATGACGCGGAGATCGGTTGTGACGTTGTAGCGCCGGCCCTCGTGGAGGAACGACTCGATGAAGGCCATGCCGTTGCGCCGCGAGACCTCGTCGATCTTCACGGCGTCGTCGGACTTGATGAGGCCGGAGAGGTTGGGGGCGCGCCGGCCGTCGCGCAGGAACCAGGGGATCTCGCGATCGGTGATGCGCTGCGCGAGCGCGTCGAGCGCGGGCGGGGCGGGCTCGGCGCTCCATTTGAGCCACACGTCGAGGCCGTAGGTGGCGCCGCTCTCCTCGTCCTTGGCCCAGCGGTCGAGGTGCTTCTTGAGGCCCGGCTCGAAGCGCGCGACGTCGTCCTGGGAGGGGATGCGCGCGTAGACGGGGCCGCCGCGCGTGACGGTGCCGTACATGTACGGGAGCTTGTGGGTGACGTCGGGGCGGCGCGCCGCGGCGCGGACGATCTCGTGATCGAGGTCGAGCGTCGCGTCGGGGCCGAGGCACACATAGCCGAACGGCTTGATCTTGCGGAAGCCGCCGGGGCAGCCGGCGGTGCCGGCGGGCTCGGGATCCATCTCCACGATCGCGCCGGCGCGCAGGAAGCCGACGCGCTTGGCGTCGGTGCTGGGCCGGGCGTAGACGCGGGTGAGCATCGCGATGCTGGCGAGCCGTGGGCTGCCCTCGCGGGCCGGCAGGGGCGGGGTGGAGACGCCGCTCAGCGAGACGATGGGCGGGGCTGCGGGCTGGCCGGGCGGCGGCTCGTCCTCGGCCGGGGCGGGGGAGCCCGGGGGAGAGGGAGACGCGGTGGAGGCGGGGCCCTGCGCGGAGGCCTCCTTGGCGCCGTCGCCCTGGGCCTCGACCGGGGAGTCGGGGGTGCTCCTGGACCGGGACTGGCCGCAGCCCGCGAGGAGCGCGGCGAGGGCGAGGAACGCGAACGCAGGGCGGCGCGCCGCGGGTGAAGCTGCGGCGCACGGTCGGGGCGGCGTGTCCATGGCGGGCAGACCGTAATGCACAGGCGGGGGAGGGGGGCCAGTTTTCGGCGGGGCGCGCGCCGGGGGCGGTCCGCTCCCGCACATCGCCCGGTCCTCGTGGAATGGTGGCGCTCACCACGGACTGCGGCGCCGAGACGAGCGACACGTGAGCGCGATGGCGACTGTCGCCGAGCGCGGAGCCGCGCGATCCACCGCGCTGCGTCGACGACGACATTGGCTATCGCATTCTCGGTCATTCCGACCGCGAGGTTTCGCCACCGATGCTCTCGATCGGACATCGCATCAGCCCCACCGGACTCCATCCACGCGAGCCACTCGTTCGCTCCGTGCAGGGCATCGGCCACGGCGACGAGCGCGCTGTCGCCGCCCACCCGTGCCACGAGAGGCGCGAGCATCTCCACGCCTCCCCAGCCGCTCAGGGTCGACACGAGCGTGACCGCGCCGGCGGCGTCGCCGAGGCTGAGGGCCTCCTAAGACTGTCTCACTGGGGGATTTCGAGCTGCTGGCACACGCCGCTCGAGCACACGTCGCTGTCCGAGCAGCAGTCCGCGTTCGCCGTGCACTTTCCACCTGACTCCTTGCAGGCCTCGCCCCCGCCCGCATCCTCCCCTGGAGCTCCGCCCCCGTCGCCGGCCGGCGGGTCCTCGCCCTCGCACGTCGAGGGAATGCACGGCCCCGGCGTCACGGTGAGCGTGTCCGACGGGTACTTGCTCGGAGACGCGTGCACGTAGCTGATTGTCGCGTCGCCAAAGCCCGCCGCGCCGAAAGCGGAGGCGCTCACCCACACGTCATAGACGACGCGGTAATCCCAGCCCGGTGTCTCCGGGTTGGGGGTGTACTCCTCGTCCGTCTCCGGGGAGTCGACGACGTACGCGCCGTACCCGCACGCGTTGAGATCGCGGTCGAGCGAGGTGGTCGCCGCGACGATGGCGCCCGGGTCTCCGAGGAGCATCTTGCCCTCTCCGCCGAGCACGCCGAGCGACCCGTAGCCCGAGGGCATGGCCTCGGCGGCCGAGAGATAGTCGACGAAGAAGTCGAGCACGAGCTCGCCCCTCCCGTCCGTCATCTGGAACTGGGCCTTGTCGCTGCCCACGAGATCCTTGAACGTGTGTCCCCCATGGCCTTTCGGCTTCGGCTTGTCGCCGGGCTTCGGCTTGTCGCCGGGCTGCGGGTCGCCGGGCTGCGGGTCGCCGCCCCAGCCGACGGCCGTCGCGCCGTACGTGTTGTCGACGAACGCGGGGTTGAGCGTCAGCCGCACGTGCACGAGCTCGTCGCCCTCGGCGATCTCGACGACCCGCTCGACGAACGCCATCGGGGTCGTCGGGTCGCTGTTCGTATAATAGCAGTCGACCTGGGCGGTCCCGTCCACCGGGATGCCCCGGCGGCTCGCCCCGCACGACATCGGATCGAGGTCCGCCGTGATGGGATCGCCGGCGCCCCACGTGCCAGACCCCGGGAAGCTCGGCGCGGGCGCGCTCCCCCCCTCGTCCGACGGGACGCAGTCATCCCCGTCATCCCCGGAGACCACGCTGCTGCCGGCGAGCCCCGTGGTCAGCCCGGTGCAGGCCGAGCCGACGACCGCGAGAGACAACAGCCCACCACAGAACCACCCTGTCAACACGAACGAACGCATCGGCATCCTCCTGCTCGAAAGCAAGCACGACCTGGAGCGCGGCCGGCGAACCCGATCGCCGGCGCAATGATCTCCTCGATGAAGTGGAAGTCGCCGGAGGCGCCGAGAGCAGGCAGGGTTTGTCAGAAATCGAAGAGCGGCTGTCGCGAGACATCGAAGAGGCGGCTGTCACGCGCGGGCGCTCACGGGCGAGCGCCGCCGGCGCGGGAGGCGGACGTGGCTTCCTCGCGCCCGAAGCCCTGCGGGTAGTCCCTGAGGTACCGGCGCGCCTCCGCGGCGGTCCGGTCCTTGTCGCCCAGCGCCTCGATCGCGCGCAGGCGCTCGACGCGGGCGATCTCGGCGAGCGGCGAGTCGGGGTAGCGGCCGAGGAGGATGTCGAGCCGCTCGATCGCCCGCCTCGGCTGCCCCCGCCGCCGCGCCGCCATCGCGCTCTGGAGCAGCTCGTTCTCGGCCGTGAGCGAGGTGCGCGCCGGGGCCTCGCGCGGCGCGCGCGGCTCCCCCTCGACGCCGCCGCCCTCGCCGCCTCGGCTGCCCCCGCCGCCCTCGCGGGCGGCGCTGTCCTGCTCGGCCTCGCGCGGCGGCGCCTGCGCGTCGCCCGGCCGCCCCCCGGCGGGCCGGTCCGTCCGGCGCTCGTCGCCGAGGGACGACCACGTCTCGCCCGGGCTCAAGAAACGCTCGACAACGCCGCGATGCACGGCGACCCGCCCCTCCTCGACCGACACGCGCGTCTCGGCGGGCTCTCCCGCCGCGCCGGGCCGCCGCTCGACGGAGAAGCGCGTCCCGTGGACCGTGACCACGGCGTCCAGGGTCCGCACCGACAGGCTCACGCCCGCCGGCAGCGGCGGCACCTCGACGGCGATCCGGCCCTGATCGAGGGTGACGATGTCGCCGAATCGGGCGCGCCCGTCCCCGGCCGGCGCGAACCTCACGCGGGTCGAGGGCCCGACCTCGACGGTCGTGCCCGTCGCGAGCGACGCCTTCGCCCGCGCGCCCTCGCCGGTCCGCAGCTCCTCGTCGCTCGCGAGCGGCACGAGGGCGAGCGACGGCGGCGAGCGCGTCGCGCCGCCGGCCGCGATCTCGACCGAGCCCTGGAGCGCCGTCACCTGCGCCACGGCGGGCGAGGCGTCGCGCCCCCGGACCCCGATCAAGACGCCGGCGACCGCCGCGGCGAGCGCGGCCGCCAGCGCGGTCGCGGCGAGGACCGAGCGCCTCCGCCGGGCGACGCGGGCGCGCCGCTCCGCCGCCTCCGCTGCGAGCTGATCGATACGGCCGGCGATCCGCTGCTGGAGGTACCTCGCCTGGGCCCTGGGCAGCGGGGGCACCGGCTGCTCGACAAGCGCCCGCAGCGAGGCCTCCACGCCCGGCGCCGCGGCGCGATCCTCCGGGGCGGCGTCAACGTCGTCCTGCTTCATCGTGGCTCCTCGGATCGAGCGGGGTCGCGTTGCGCCGCCGCGTCGGGTTCACAGCGCGCCTGGAGCTCCCGCCGCCCCCGCGACAGCCGCGACTGGGCCGCGGCCACGGAGACGCCGGTCAAATCCGCGATTTCCTTGAGTGAATAGCCCATGGCGTGGAGCAGCAGCGCGGTCGCGCGGTCGCCGTCCATCGCCGCGAGGTGCCGGCGCAGGGCCTCGAGATCGCGCTGCGCGCTCACCTCCCGCTCGGGGTCGGCGCTGCGCGCGGGCGCCTCGGCCCCGGCGTCGAGCTCCGGCGGCCCCTGCGCGCGATCGATGACCCTGCGCTCGCGCCGGCGGGCGCGCAGCGCGCTCAGCCCGACGTGGCAGGCGATGACGGCCGCCCAGCCCGCCAGGCTGCACTCCCCCGCAAACCGGCGTTTTGTGAGTGTGCTTACTATTTGCTCGAACGCGCCCTGCACGAGGTCGGCATGGTCCTGCTCGCGGCAACCCAGGATCCGGTACAGGGTCCGGTCGACGATCGGGAGCAGGTGCTCGTAGAGGCGCAGCCCGATCCCTCGCTCGCCTCGCTGGAAGGCGAGCAGGATTTCCTCGTCGCTCGCGGGCGCGGGCGCGGGGGGCTCGGCGCCCCCGGTGGAGACGAGCCTGAGCCGGCGGCTTGCGGGTCGTGGCTCGACGGTTCCCATGCTTGTGCAGTAGCCGGTCCGTCCGAAAGCAGGCTGAGCCGCGGATCTTCCTCGATGCCCGCCGCGCCGCCGCCCTGTTGGATGCCCGCCGCGCCGCCGCCCTACCGGAGGCGTAGCTGCACCCCCAGCATCCCCGTGAAGCCGCCCTTCGGCAGCGTCGCCTTGGGCTTCGGTCGTACGTGGAGGTCGGTCTGATGGATCCTCACGAACGCCTCGGCGCTGCCGAGGAGAGCGACGCTGCCCTCGGCGGGCCACACGAGATCGATCGCCGTGCGGGTCCCGAAGGCCCACCCGTGCCCGGTCTCCTCCGGCTTCTTCGGGTCGCGGGGGGAGGCCATCACCCAGTCGACGGTGCCCTCGAGCCTCGCCCGCGCGAGCGCGTCGAGCGGCGCGATCGGCGCGGCGATGCCGCCGCCGCCTCCGAGCGCGAGCCACTGGACGGACACCCCCGGCGCCGGCTCGCCCAGGGCCGTGGCATAGGACGCCGACAGCGCCCCGAAGAACCCCGAGCGCCGGTCGAGCGCCGTGGCCATGATCCAGGCGCCGGCGCGGGCGGGGCCGCCGTCGAGCCCGTTGCCGGCGAGCCCGCCGGCGCCGACGAACCAGCCCAGCGGGCGCGGCGGCGGCGCGCCCGCGGCCGGCTCGACGTCCTCCGGCGCGGGAGGTGGGTCGGGCGGCGCCGGGGCGGCGGCGCGCTCCGCCGCCAGGGCCGCGACGACGAGCCCGGCGGTGCGGTAGCGGTCGGGCAGGGGATCCTCTTCGCGGAACTCGATCTCGCGCGATGACAGCGTGCCTTCAGGGGCGCCGAGCGAGGCGACGTCGACCCGCAAGCGGCGATGGTCCGGCCCGTCCAGCCAGACCACGGCGAGCGCCCGGATCGGGGTCCCGGTGCGCTTCGGGTCGCCGAGCGCGCACCTGCCGCCCCCGGCGGCGCCGGAGCACGCCTCGACGAGGAGCGCCGGGAGTTCGCCGTGCACGGCAGGGCCCGACGCGATGTCGACGACGATCGGGGCTGCCACGAGAAGTTTACCCGCGGCCGACGCTACCGAGGGCGAGGGGCGAAGGCAAGCCGGAGCCGGGCCCCCTCGTCGGGCGACGCGGTACCAGAGCGACAAGCGGGTTGAGACCGCCAGATAGAGAGCAGAATTTCGAACCGCCAAGGGTCCAAGGACGCCAAGAAGAGAACAGGATGCTGGCGTCCTTGGCCCCTTGGCGGTTCATTTCTCGCTCGATCAACGTGATCGGTGCTTAGAGCGCCGAACAAAACCTCCCGTCGCCAGGCAGCCGAGAGCGGGCGCATCGCGTCGTTGCTCCTCGTCGCCCTACTTCAGTAGGGCTCCTCGTCGCGCCTAGCGCTGCACCCACCCTCGGCTGCCTGGCTCGGTCCGGTTTTGTTCGGCGCTCTTAGGGCCGCCCGAACCTGAGGAGCAGCCCGAGCCAGCCCCTCGCCAGGTAGAGGCCGTTGATCAGCACATAGATCCAGAAGAACACGTCGAGCCGGTCCGCGAGCGCGAACGCCCAGATGTGGCTCGGATAGTGGTTCAAGAAGCGCAGGAACGTCGTCACGAGCGCCGCCGCGCGGGCGGCGGGCGACCGGGGGCGCTCCTCGGAGGCGGTCTCGTAGTACGCCGAGACCGACGTCTCCTTGCCGCTGATCTCCGGGCGGCGGACGAAGTTCGTCAGCGAGATCGCCGAGGCGATCACCGCGACCCCGACGACCCCGGCGAGCAGGAAGCGCGGGTCGCCCGCGGGCCAGAGGCCGCCGTCGAGGCCGAGGCCGCCGCCGTGGAAGAAGCGCACCGAGAGGGCGCCCGCGAGGAGCACCGCCTTGAGCTCGTCCGTGAAGAAGTCGAAGAGGTGACCCTCCTTCGACGCGATCTTCTTGTGGCGCGCGAGCATCCCGTCGACGCAGTCGAGGAGGTAGCTCAGCTCGAGCACGCCGATGGCGATGAGGCCCCCCGCCGTCGTGGGCAGCGCGACGAGCAACGCCGCCGCGACGACGAAGACGGCGAGGTTGAGCAGCGTGACCTGGTTCGGCGTGATCGAGGTCGGCGCGAGCAGCGCGACGACGCCGCCGGCGAGCGGGCGCATGACGTAGGTGTTGAAGAGCTGATCGTGCTTCTTCCGCGTGGCCAGGTAGATCCGCTTCGCTTCGCCGAGCATGTCGGGCGCATCCTAGAGCGGGCGGTCCGGCGAGAAGGAGACAAACCGCCAGGGCCCCAAGGAAGCCGCTCCGCGCGCGGCACAGGCCTCGTTTCGCCCTGGCTTCGCCCCGGCAGCGCAGAGCCCGCCTGCCGCTGCCGCCTCGCTCCGCCGTGGCCTCTGGAGCCGGGGTAAGACCCGTCCGGAGCCGCCGAGCGGCTTCCCTCGTGCGGCGGGAACGTCTATCAAGGGATCTTCATTCATTGGGCCGGTTCCCCCGGGGAACGACGCGATCCAGCGGCAGGACCGCTGTCCAGTCACGCACGGAGAAGATCGGATGAAGCGTTCCATTCGCGGTCTCACGCTCTCGCTCGCCCTCTTCGCCGGCTCGCTCGCGCACGCGCACCCCGGCAAGCGGCCCGACCTCGACGCCTACCTGCGCGCGCCGAAGGCGGCGAGCGCCCTGGCCGACGCGCGCGCCTCGGCCGGCGCTCGCGCCGCGCGCGCGGGCGGGATCGTCACGTCCATCGACGAGCAGCGCGGCGCCCCGACCTTCCTGTGGGCCGCCAGCGGGGCTTCGCCGGCCGGGGCCGCGGCGGCCGTCGTCGCAGGCGGCACCCCGGAGGCCGCCGCCCGGCTCCACCTCGGCCGCTTCGCCGCGGCCTACGGCCTCACCCGGGCCGCGCTGGGGACGGCGCAGGGGGTCCACGTCCACGACCAGGGTCAGGGGCCCGTCATCGTCGTCCTGCGGCAGCGCGTGGACGGCGTCGACCTCTTCCAGACCGAGGTGAAGGTGCTCATGCGGCAGAACCTCGAGCTCGTGGCCATCTCGGGCAACCTGCACCCGGCCGCCGTGGCCGCGAAGGCGCGCTCGGGCCGCCGCGCGTTCCGCCTCTCGCCAGGGCAGGCGCTCGCGCGGGCGCTCGAGGACCTCTACGGGATCCACCCGGGGCCGCGAGGCGTCGTCGATCTCCAGCGCCCCGCAGGCGACTACCAGACCTTCGACCTCGCGCCGGGCGGCGCGCTCCGGGCCGCGAGCCTCCACCTCGTCGAGCCGGCCCGCGTGAAGAAGGTCTATTTCCCGATGCCGGAGACGCTGGTCCCGGCGTACTTCGTCGAGTTCATCTCGGGAGAGGTGAAGTCGGTCTCCTCGGACGCCTACGACTACGTGATCGCGGCCGACGACGGGCGCATCCTCTACCGCCGCAACCTTGTCGACAGCGACGCGTTCACCTACCGCGTCTGGGCCGAGACCACGGGCGACGGGCGGCCCCTCGACGGGCCCCAGGCCGACTTCCTGCCGCACCCGACCGGCATGCCGGACGGGTCCCAGCCGGCGTTCATCCCGGCGCCGCTCGTCTCGATGGAGGGGTTCAACAAGGGCCCGGGCGGCGCCGTCGACCCCTGGCTGCCGCCGGGCGCGGTCGAGACCCTCGGCAACAACGTGGACGCCTACGCGGACCACAATGACCCCGACGGCTTCTCGAACGGCGACCTCCGGGCGACCCTCACCGCAGCGAGGACGTTCGACCACGTCTACGATCCGCTGCTCGATCCGGTGTCGAGCGAGACGCAGATCATGGCCGCCGTGACCCAGCTGTTCTACGTGAACAACTGGCTGCACGACTGGTACTACGACTCGGGGTTCGACGAGGCCGCCGGCAACGCCCAGCAGGACAACATGGGCCGCGGCGGCCTCGGCGGCGATCCGATGCACGCCGAGGCGCAGGACGGCGCCGGCATGCCGGACGCCAACCGCAACAACGCGAACATGACCGCGATGTCCGACGGCGCCTCGCCGCGGATGCAGATGTACCTGTGGAATAGCCAGGACCTCCGGCGCACGCTGACGCTCGATCCGGGCGGCGCCAGCCTGAGCACCAACACGGCCGAGTTCGGGGCCGCGAGCTTCAACGTCACCGCCGAGATCGTCCTTGTCGACGACGGCGTCGACGCCACCCCCGACGACGCGGTGGATGGAACCCGGGACGGGTGCGAGGCGCCGCTCTCCAACGTCGCTGGCAAGATCCTGCTCGTTGACCGGGGCGGCTGCACCTTCAAGCAGAAGGCCGTGAACGCCGAGGCCGCCGGCGCGGTCGCGCTCGTCCTCGCCAACAATACGCCCGGCGACCCCGCGCCGGGCATGTCCAACGGCGCGCCCGACGTCGAAGTGACCCTCCCGGTGCTCTCCACGTCCTTCGAGGAGGGGACCCGCCTCAAGGCCGCGCTCCTGGAAGGGCCGGTCACGGCCGCGATGGAGCGCGTGCTCGGGCTCGTGCGCGACGGCACGATCGACAACACGGTCACCGCCCACGAGTGGGGGCACTTCATCCACCGGCGCCTGACCCGGTGCGGCACCGCGCAGTGCGACGCGCAGAGCGAGGGCTGGGGCGACTTCATCGCGCTGCACATGGCGCTCCGCGAGGACGACGACCTCGGCGGGACCTTCGCGACCGCGATCTACGCGGCGGAGGAGAGCGGCGACAGCGCCTACTACGGCGGCCGCCGGGCGCCCTACACGGTCGACTTCGCGAAGAACGGGCTCACGTTCAGGCACATCTCCGATGGCGTCGCGCTCCCGGAGCACCCGCTGTCCGAGGGCCTCGGGCTGCCGAACTCCGAGGTCCACAACGCCGGCGAGGTCTGGGCGCTCATGCTGTTCGAGGCCTACGTGGGGCTGCTGACGCGGGAGGAGGACGGGAGCCGCGTCTACACGTACGAGGAGGCGCGGCGGCTCATGTCGGACATCGTGGTGGCGGGGATGAAGCTCGCGCCGACCGACGCGACCTACACAGAGCAGCGGGACGCGCTGCTCGCGGCCGCGTACGCGCGGAGCGAGGCCGACATGCTCGCGCTCGCCGCCGGCTTCGCGCGGCGCGGGGCGGGGACGTGCGCGGTGTCCGCGCCGCGCGATTCGAGCGATTTCGCCGGCGTCGTCGAGGGGTTCGAGCTGAAGCCGTCGAGCGCGGTGTCGGTGGGGCAGCCGGACGACGGCGTGGAGGCGTGCGACGAGGACGGCCTCCTCGACGCGGGCGAGCGCGGCCGGGTGGCCCTCGAGGTGCGGAACGCGGGCCCCGTGCCGCTCGTCGGGGCCGCGGCGACCGTCTCCACGACGAACGGCCACGTGTCGTTCCCGGGCGGGACCACGTTCGCGGTGCCGGAGGTGCCGCCGTTCGGGGCCAGGACCATCGAGGTCGAGCTGAGCGTGGACGAGGCCGCCGAGGGGATCGAGACGCTGGAGCTCCACGTGGAGATCGCCGCCGACGGGGCGTGCGAGACGACGGTCCTCGGCGTCGCCGGGGCGCGCCTCAACGTCGACGACGTGCCGGGCGCGTCGACCGTCGATTCGGTCGAGAGCGAGGCGCCCGTCTGGGCGAAGGAGGGCGAGGAGGCGGACGCCATCTGGTCGCGCGAGAAGACGGACCTGACGAACCACGCGTGGCGCGGCGTCGACTACTCGGGCCTCTCCGACACGCAGCTCGTCTCGCCGCCGCTCTCGGTCGGCGAGGGCGAGCCGCTCGTGATCGCGTTCAACCATCGGTATTCGTTCGAAATTTCGCCGGAGACGGAGGCCGAGGCGGCGATCTACTGGGACGGCGGGCTCATCGAGATCAGCGACGACGACGGCGCGACGTGGGAGGACGTCGCGGTCCATGCGGCCCCGGGGTACCGCGGCGCGATCGGCAACACGGTCGACGAGCCGTCCGTGAACCCGCTCGCCGGCCGGCAGGGCTTCGTCGGCGCGAACGAGGCCTGGCCGGATCCGGAGCCGGTCACGCTGGATCTCGGCGCCGCGTTCGCGGGCAAGACGGTGAAGGTCCGCTTCCGCATCGGCACCGACGCCTACGCGGGCGATTTCGGCTGGGAGATCGACGACATCGAGGTCCGCGGCATCGAGAACAAGCCGTTCGGCGCGCTCGTCCCCGACGCGCCCGGGTGCGGCGCGCCGCCGGTCGGCCAGGGCGGCGCCGGCGGCGAGGGCGGCGTCGGCGGCGAGGGCGCCGCCGGCGGTGCGGGAGGGGCCCCGAGCGGCGAGGGCGGAGCAGGCGGCAGCGGCGGGGCCGACGCGCCGACCGACGGCCCCAGCGTGGTCGCCGAGGGCGACGGCTGCGGCTGCGATGTCGCGGGCGGCGGCGCGACCACGACCGCGGGATCGCTGGCCACGCTCCTGGCGATGGCGATGCTCGGGCTGCGGCGGCGCCGGGGGGCGGCCTGAGGGGCCCCGGGCCGTCAGCGCCGGGCGCGGTGCGACGCGGGCGCGGCCGCGTCCTGCGGCTCGTCGCTCCAGTCGACAGCGATCGAGTCCTCCCTCACGCTCGCGGGGCCGTCCCACTCGACGGTGACCGAGTTGCCGCTCATGGACGGATCCTCGCTCCAGTCGACGGCGATGGCGTCGGCGACGGTCGGGCGGCTCGCGGGGCTCGTCGGGATCGTGATGGGCCCGTTGTCCTCGTCCGAGGCGGCCGGTGATCGCTGTCCGTGCAGCGTGATCGCGTCGGGATCGAGCGCGTGCGCGAACCGCGACGCGTACGGGGGCGGCTCGCCGCGCAGGAGGGCGAGCACGTCCTCGAGCATGCGGCGCGCGTCGGGGTAGCGCTGGTCGCGGTCGAAGGCGAGCGCGCGGTCGACGACGAGGCACACGTCGCGCGGCGCGAGCGGCGCGAGCGGCGCGAGCGGCGGCGCCGGCTCCCTGCCCATCTTCAGCAGGAGATCGAAGTCGGTGCTCGCCTCGTGCACGTGGCGGCCGGCGATCAGGCGGAACATTGTGGCGCCGACCGCGAACAGGTCGGCGCGGGTGTCGATGTCGCGGCCCTTGGCCTGCTCCGGCGGCATGTACGGCGTCGTGCCGAGCACGAGGCCCATCCGCGTGAGCTCCCCCTGGAGGCTGGAGTCCTGCCGGATGCGCGCGAGCCCGAAATCGAGGACCTTGATGCGCACGCCGCCGCCGGGCAGGGGCGTGGCCGCGGCGTCGTCGCGGACGACGTACAGGTTGGGCGGCTTGATGTCGCGGTGGATGATCCCCTGCGCGTGCGCCGCGCCGAGCGTGTCGAGCACCTGCGCGGTGAAGCGGAGCACCTCGCCCAGCGGGATGCCGCCGAGGCGGCGCTCGCGCTCGGCGAGCGACTCGCCCTCGAGCAGCTCCATCACCAGGAACGGCGCGCCGTCCTCGGCGACGTCGATGTCGCGGATCTCGACGGCGCCCGGGTGATGGAAGCGGTTCGCGGCCTGCGCCTCGCGCTCGAACCGGTCGCAGATCTCCTTCGACTTCGCGGCCTGGGGGTGCAGGATCTTGAGCGCGTCGCGGCGCCCGATGCGGTGGACGCCGACGTAGACGGCGGCCATGCCGCCGGCGCCGAGCAGCCGCTCCAGCGTCCACTTGTTGCGGATGGTGATCCCCACGCGTCGTAGGGCCGTGTCGCTGCTCATGAGGTCCTTGCGCCCATGGAAGCGGCGCGGCCGCACGCGGTCAAGCGTATGCTCCGCGCGCGCGGCGAAGGTAGAGAGCGATGGCGAAACCGGACAGGCAGAGCGGGCGGCGGTACACCGAGGCCGAGGTGCGGGCCATCCTGGGGCGCGCCCTGCGGGACGCGCAGGCGCGTGACGTCAGCCATGACGAGCTGGTCGCGGCGGCCGAGGAGATCGGCATCTCGCGGGACGCGATCGAGGCCGCGTCGCGCGACGTCGAGCATGTCCGGGGGGAGGAGGAGGCGCGCGCGGAGATCCTCGCGCGCCGGCGCAGGGGCTTCCGCTCGCACCTGTTCTCGTTCGTCGCCGTGAACGCGTTCCTCTTCGCGGTCAACGCGCTCACGCCCGGGCCGTGGTGGTTCTTCTGGCCGCTGCTCGCGTGGGGCCTGGGGCTCGCCTTCCATGCGCGCGCCGCGCTCTCCAGCGACGTGTCCCCGCGGCGGCTCCGGCGGGAGCTCGAGCGCAGCGCCGCGCGGGCGCGGCGGGAGCAGGAGCGGCGGCTGAAGGAGCAGCGCAGGGTCGAGCGCCTCGAGCGCAAGCAGCGCCTCGAGCGGAGCGCGGAGGAGCTCGGGCACGCCGTCGAGGAGGGCGTCGCGACGGTGCTCTCGCGGATCGCGCAGGAGATCCGCGGCAGCGCGCCGCCGGCGCCGCCGGAAGACGCGGCGCGCCGGTCGCGGATCGCGCCGCTCGACGAGGACGGCGCCGAGTCCGAGGCGCGCGGCGAGGAAGAGGAAGAAGAGGCGGATCGCGCGGCGCGGCAGGGTCGCGGCCGGCGCTGACGGCGCGGCGCGGCCGGCCGGCCGGACGTTGGCCGCCGAAGGAGAGACTCATGCGATTGATAGGAATGCTTGACTCGCCGTATGTCAGGAGGGTTGCCGTATCTCTGGAGTGTCTCCGCGTCCCGTTCGAGCACGAGGCGGTCTCGGTGCTCGCTACGTTCGAGAAGTTCCAGAGTATCAACCCGGTTGTGAAGGCGCCGACGCTCGTCTGCGACGATGGCGAGATCCTGATGGACTCGTCCTTGATTCTTCAGTTCATCGAGGCCTCGGCGACGCAAGGAAGAACCTTGTGGTCCGCAGATCCCATGGCAAGACAGCATGAGTTCCGGGCTGTAGGTCTGGCGCTGGCGGCCTGTGAGAAGAGCGTGCAGCTGATCTATGAGCGGAATCTCCGTCCCAGGGAGGCGCAGTACGAGCCGTGGTTGGAGCGTGTGACGGGCCAGCTGCTGGCGGCGTATTCGGGGTTGGAGGGCGAGGTTCAGCGCAGGCCGGAGGTGTTTTCGGCTCTGCACTGCCAGGCATCCATCTCGGCCGCCGTGGCGTGGCAGTTCACGCAGTCCATGCTGGCGTCGATCGTTCCGGCTTCGCGTCACCCTGGCCTGGTCAGCTTGTCGACGCGGCTTGAACGCACTCCCGAGCTCCAGAAGTATCCACCCGTCGGTCCCGGCGTGTCGGCGGCCAGCAAGTGACCGCGCGGCGCTGCCGCTACTCGGTCTCTCGCGCGCCGAGCGGCGCCTCGCCGGATTCAGGGCCGAGCCGCTCGACCTCGCTCCAGAGGGAGTCGAGGTCGAGCGTGAGCCCCTCGAGGCCCGGCACGCCGGAGACCACGCCGTCCGCCGCGGCGAGCGCGTGCACGTAGCGGCCGTCCGGGCCGAGCTCGAGGAGAGCGAGCGTCGCTGCCTGCGGGTCGATGAGCCAGTACCAGCGCACGCCGAAGCGCGCGTATTCGTGCAGCTTCTCCACGCGGTCCCGGCGCGCGTCGCGCGGCGAGGGAGAGATCACCTCGACCATGATGTCGGGCGGGACGTGGATCACGCCGCGGCGCGGCGGCTTGCGGCTCCCAGGCAGGTACGCGGAGGCGTCGGGCTTCCGGCCGGAGGAGGAGGTCACGGCGAACTTCGCCTCGGAGCCCAGCACAAGCCCGCCCCGCGAGATCAGCCAGCTCCGGAGCACCCCGATGACCCAGGTCACGATGACCTCGTGAACCGCGTCCGGCACCTCTTCCTCCGCGAGCACGCCATCCACGAGCTCGCCCGGCTCGTCTTCCGGCAAACAGGTCCAGCCGGCGAGGGTCAGCCTTGGCCTGGCCGGCGCCTCGCTGTCCGCGCTCTGCCTGATCACGACTGCGCGTTGCACCCTCACGACGGTGTCCAGCGTAGCACGCCGTCGTCGGCCTCCGAGAGCCTCGTCGTCCCGGCCCAGCGGCCGCCCGGCGCTCTCCTCTCCTCTCCTCTCCTCTCCTCTCCTCTCCTCTCCTCCCGCCCTCCCGCTTCCGCCCCACGGCCGCCCCGGCTACCCTCGACAGGATGTTTCACCCCGTCGTGGACCGGTGGTTCCGCGGTCGCTTCGGCGCCCCCGCCCCCGCGCAGGAGCGCGCCTGGCCGGTCATCGCGGCCGGACACGACACGCTGATCAGCGCGCCGACGGGCGCCGGCAAGACGCTCGCGGCCTTCCTCTTCTGCCTCGACCGGCTCGTCCGTGACGCGACGCGGGGCGCCCTCGAGGACCGCACCGACGTCCTCTATATCTCGCCGCTGAAGGCGCTCTCCCACGACGTCCACCGCAACCTCGAGCAGCCGATCGCCGAGATCTCGGCGGCCATGCGGGAAGCGGGCCTGCCCGCGCCGGGCATCCGGGCCGTCGTGCGGACCGGCGACAGCCCCGCGCAGGAGCGGCGCGCCATGGCCGCCCGGCCGCCGCACGTGCTCGTCACCACGCCGGAGTCGGCGTTCATCCTGCTGACGAGCGAGTCGGGGCGGCGCGCGCTCTCCGGGGTGCGCACCGTGATCCTCGACGAGGTCCACGCGATCGCCGGGGACAAGCGCGGCGCCCACCTCGCGCTCACGCTCGAGCGGCTCGAGGACCTTGTGGTCAGCCGCGGCGGCGCCCGGCCGCAGCGCGTGGGCCTCAGCGCCACGGTGCGCCCGATCGAGGTCGCCGCCCGGCTCGTCGCCGGCGCGCGCGAGCTGCCCCGGATCGTCGACGTCGGGCAGCGGCGAGACCTCGACCTCGCCGTCGAGGTGCCCCGCGACGAGCTCGGCGCGGTCTGCACGAACGAGCAGTGGACCGAGATCTACGACCGCATCGCGGCGCTCGCGGCGGGAGCGCGGTCGACCCTGGTCTTCGTCAACACGCGCCGCCTCGTCGAGCGGGTCGCGCACGCGCTCGCCGAGCGGATCGGCGAGGACGTCGTGGCGGCCCACCACGGCAGCCTCTCGCGGGCCCGGCGGCTCGCGGCGGAGCGGCGGCTCAAGGCGGGGGAGCTCCGCGTCGTTGTCGCGACCGCGTCGCTCGAGCTCGGCATCGACGTGGGCGCGGTCGACCTCGCCTGCCTCGTGGGCTCGCCGCGGTCGATCAACGTCGCCCTCCAGCGCATCGGCCGCTCGGGCCACGCGCTCGCCGCGACGCCGCGCGGGCGGCTCTTCCCGCTGACGCGCGACCAGCTCGTCGAGTGCGCGGCGATCGTGCGCGCGGCGCGGCGCGGCGAGCTCGACCGGATGGCGTCGCGCGAGGGGCCGCTCGACGTGCTGGCGCAGCAGATCATCGCGGCGTGCGCGTGCGAGGAGCGGGACGAGGAGGGGCTCTACGCGCTCGTCCGCCGGGCCGCGCCGTACGAAGGCCTGTCGCGACGCGACTTCGACGCGGTCGTGGCCATGGTGTCGGGCGGCGCCGCGGGCTCGGGCGACGAGGGCGCCTCCGCCGCCCGGGGCGCGCGGCAGCGGGCCGGGGCGCTCGTCTACCGCGACGCCATCGGGGGGCGGCTGCGCGGGCGGCGCGGCGCGCGGCTCGCGGCGCTCACGTCGGGCGGGGCGATCCCGGACATCGCGGCCGTGGACGTGGTGCTCCAGCCCGACGGCACGAAGGTCGGCACGCTCGACGAGGACTTCGCGATCGAGTCGTCCGGCGGCGACGTGTTCCTGCTGGGCAACACGTCGTGGCGCGTGCTCCGGCTGGAGGGCGGGCAGATGTGGGTCGAGGACGCCCACGGCGCCGCGCCGACCGTGCCGTTCTGGCTCGGGGAGGCGCCCGCGCGCACGCCGGAGCTCTCGGCCGAGGTCGCCGCGCTCCGCGCCGAGGTCGCCGCGCGCCTCGAGGAAGAGCGGGCCGAGGGCGCGCGGCCCGGGGCTCCGCGCGGCGAGGGCGGCGGCGAGGACGCGCGCGCGGCGCGATCGCGGGCGGCGCGCTGGCTCATGCAGGCGTGCGCGCTCGACGCGCGCGGGGCGCTGCTCGTGCGCGACTACATCGAGGCGGGGCGCGCGGCGCTCGGCGCGGTCCCGGGCGGGGCGACCGTCGTGGTCGAGCGCTTCTTCGACGAGGCCGGGGGGCAGCAGATCGTCGTCCACGCGCCGCTCGGCGGCCGCGTGAACCGCGCGCTCGGGCTCGCGCTCCGCAAGCGCTTCTGCCGCTCGTTCGACTTCGAGCTCCAGGCGGCGGCGACCGACGACGGCGTGCTGCTCTCGCTGTCGGCGGAGCACGGGATCCCGATCGAGGAGGTGCTGGATCTCGTCCGCCCCGAGGGCCTCGAGGAGGTGCTCGTCCAGGCGGCGCTCCAGGGCCCGATGTTCCGCACGCGCTTCCGCTGGGCCGCGTCCCGCGCGCTGGCGCTGCTCCGCTTCCGGGGGGGCCGGCGGGTGCCGCCGGCGCTCCAGCGCATGCGCGCCGACGACCTGCTGCTCTCGATCTTCCCCGAGCAGCAGGGGTGCCAGGACAACCACGGGCTCTTCGCGCACGTCGAGCCGCCGGACCACCCGCTCGTGCGCGAGGCGCTGCGCGACTGCCTGACCGAGCTGATGGATGTCGAGGGGCTGCGCGGGCTGCTCGTCGGCCTGCGCAGCGGGGCGATCCGGGTCGTGGCGCTCGACACGCCGGAGCCGAGCGTCTTCTCGCACGAGATCCTGAACGCGAACCCCTACGCGTTCCTCGACGACGCCCCGCTGGAGGAGCGGCGCGCCCGCGCGGTCCGGGTGCGGCGCGGGCTCCCGGCGGAGGTCGCCGAGCGGCTGGGCGGGCTCGATCCGGAGGTCATCGCCGAGGTGATCGCCGAGGCGCGGCCGGACGCGCGCGACGCGGACGAGCTGCACGAGCTCCTGCTCGACCGGGTCGCGCTCCCCGCCGAGGAGGGGGGCCGGAGCGGCTTCGCGCGGCTCTTCGAGGCGCTCTGCGCCGCGGGGCGGGCGGCGGAGGTGCGCGCCGCGACCGGCGCGGGCGCGGGCGCGGGCTCGCCGCGCGCGCCGCGCTGGGTCGCGACCGAGCGGCGGCCGCTGGTCGAGGCGATCTGGCCGGAGGCGGTGTTCGCGCCCGACGTCGCCGTGCCGCCCGCGCTGCGCTCGGCCGCGGGGCCGGCTGACCGCGGCGCCGCGATCACGGCCCTCGTGCGCGGCTTCCTGAGCGCCGCGGGGCCGGTCTCGACCGAGGAGCTCGCGCGGCGGCTCGACGTGCCCGCGGACGAGGCGCTGTCCGCGCTCGCGCGGATCGAGCTCGCGGGCGGCGCGCTGCGCGGGCGCTTCCGGTCGAGCGCGCCGGCGCGCCCGGCGCAGGCCGGCGCGGGCGAGGCGGGCGCGCCGGGCGATCGGCGCGACCCGTGCGATCTGTCGATCGAGTGGTGCGACCGCCGCCTCCTCGCCCGCATCCACCGCCGCACCGTCACGGGCTTGCGCAAGGCGATCGAGCCGGCGACCGCGGCGGAGCTCCTCCGGTTCCTCCTTGCGTGGCAGGGCGTGGCGCCGGGCACCCAGGCGCGCGGGCCGGGGGGCCTCGGGCGGGTGATCGAGCAGCTGCAGGGCTTCGAGCTCGCCGCCGGGGCGTGGGAGCGGGAGGTGCTGCCCGCGCGCGTGGCCGGTTACGACGAGGGGCTGCTCGACGCGCTCTGCCTGTCCGGCGAGGTGGCCTGGGGCCGCGTGGTCCCGCGCGACGCGGCGGCGCCCACGCGCGCGGCGCCGATCACGCTCGCGCTTCGCCGCGATCTCCCGTGGCTCCTCGCGCCCCGGGAGGCCGACGGCGAGCCGCCGCCGGCGTCGCTCTCGGAGGCGGCGCAGGGCGTGCTGTCGTTCCTGTCGCGCGCGGGCGCGTCGTTCTTCGAGGACATCGTCGCGGGCGCGGGCCGGTCCCGGTCCGAGGTGGAGGAGGTGCTCTGGGAGCTCGTCGCCGCCGGGCTCGTGACCGGCGACGGCTTCGCGGCGCTGCGCTCGCTGCTCGGCGGCGGCGCCGCGTCCGTCGCGCTGGGCGCCGGGCGGCTGCGGGGCGGGGCGCGCCGGGCGGGCCCTGTCGCGTCGGGCAGGTGGTCGCTCCTGCGGGCGCGCCCGGAGGCGTCCGCGCCCGCCACCGGCGCCGCCGGGGACGGGACCGACGGCCCCGACGTGGTGGAGGCGCTGGCGCACCAGTACCTCCGCCGCTACGGCGTGGTCTGCCGCGAGCTGCTCGCGCGCGAGCCGCGGCCCCCCGCGTGGAGGGACCTGCTCCGGGTCTACCGGCGGCTCGAGATGGCGGGGGAGCTCCGCGGCGGCCACCTCATCGCCGGCTTCGTGGGCGAGCACTTCGCGCTGCCGGAGGCGCTCGACGCGCTCCGCGCCGTCCGGCGAGCGCCCCCGTCCGGCGAGATCGTCCAGCTGAGCGCGTGCGATCCGCTGAACCTCGTGGGCATCGTCACGCCCGGGCCCCGCATCCCGGCCGCGCTCGGTCATGGGGTGATCTACCGGGATGGAGTCCCGCTCGCGCCCATCGCCCCGGCGACGGGCGAGCGGCCCCGGGCGCTGGCGGCGTTCTCGCGAGCAGCGGTGTGAGCTGCGCGCCGCGCTCATCGCCTCCTCCCCGACAGCGTCGAGCGGCAGCGCGCGGTTTCAAGGAAACCCCGCGCCCGCACCCTTTATATACTCCAGGGATGCGCTCACTCGACAACGGCATTCATGTCCGCGCCCTCGTGGTGCTCTCGATCGCCGCCCTCGGCGCCGTGGCCTGCTCGCCCAAGGTGAGAAATTACGGCGATGGAAGCGGTGGCGTCGGTGAGGGTGGGGAGGGCGGCGGCGGCGCTGGTGACGGCGGCGCTGGCGGCGCTGGCGCTGGCGGCGGAGAGGGCGGCGCTGGCGGCGGAGAGGGCGGCAGCGGCGGCGAGGGCGGCGCCCCGGTGGGGCCGGGGCGGTTTCAATGGGCGCTCCAGATCGGCGAGAACGGCTTCGACTCGGCCGCGAGCGTCGCCGTGGACTCCGACGGGAACCCGATCGTCATCGGGCGGTTCTCCGGCGCGATCGATCTCGGCGGCGGCCCCATCGTCGCGCAGGGCGGCTCCGGGTCGTATCTCGCGAAGTTCGATCGCGACGGCAAGCACGTCTGGAGCAAGTCGTTCGGCCTGAACCTCGCCGGCGGCCAGCACGTCGCCCACGGCCTCGGCGACGCGGTCTTCGTGGGAGGGAGCTATTTCCGGAACCTCGATTTCGGCGGCGGACCGCTGCCCGAGAGCAGCGGCGGGCTCGGGCTCGCGAGGTTCGAGAGCGGCACCGGCAACCACGTCTGGAGCAAGGGGTTCGGCGATCAGTATGTGAAGGAGCTCAAGTACGTCGCCTTCGGCGGCATGGGGACGGTCCTCATCTCCGGTTCCATCGGCGGCACGGCCGATTTCGGCGGCGGGCCGATCGGTGACGAGATCAGCGGCAATGCGGTGTATGTCGCCAAGCTGGACTCGGGGGGCAAACACGTCTTCACGATATACATCGATGACGAGAGGGCGTCGCTCGGGGCCGGCGGGCTGGCCGCGGACGCGGAGGGCCATGTCGCGATCGCGGGCACGTTCGATCAGAACTTCAACCTCGACCCGAGGGCGAGGCCCTTCGTCTCCAACGGAGGACGCGATATCTTCTTTGCCAAGCTCGATCCGAAGGGCGCGCTGCTCTGGCAGAAGGCGTTCGGAAACAGTCTTTACGACGCGGCCTCTCAGGTGGCCTTCGACGCCGCAGGGAACGTGTTCCTGGCCGGGATGTTCCAGGGGAGCGTCGATTTCGGCGGCGGGCCGCTCGTCGCGCTCGGCACGAAGCCGAATTTCTTCGTCGCCAAGTTCGATCCGGCGGGGAAGCACCTTTACAGCCGGGGCTTCGGCGACTCCGAGCAGCAGGACGTCGCGTCGATCGCGGTGGATCCGGCGGGCAACGCGGTCATCACGGGGACCTTCCTCGGGAGCATCGATCTCGACGGCACCGTCCTCGAGAGCCAGGGCACGGTCGAGGATCCGAACGGATCCCGCAGCGGAGGCGATATCTACATCGCGAAGCTCGGGCTGGACGGCAAGCACCTCTGGAGCCGCCAGATCGGCGATCCCGATGTGCAGGCGGCGGGGGGCGTGGCCCTCGGTCCCAAAGGCGAGGTGTTCGCCGTCGGCTCGTTCCGCGGCACCGTGGATTTCGGCGGCGGCCCCGTGACCACGCGCGGCGAGACCGATGGCTACCTGGTGAAGCTTGGCCCCTGAGCGCCGCCCGCCGCGGGAGCTGCCTCTCCGCCGCCCGACCGGAGCTCGCGCCCTGGTCCAGAACGATCGCGGCGCGGCCAGCGCATCGGCGACAACCGCCTCGGCGTGCCTGCGCGTACGTTGCGCCCCAACGATGATGCGTCAATATCCTGTCGCAACACACGCTCGGGGGGGCGTTCTTGGTGATTCGAGGCCACCGACATGTGGATTGCCCCCCCCGCGCTCCGCCGATCCTTTACCTCCGTCCGCCGCTCCCCCAGTCAGCTCAGGGTGTTCTGGACATCCTGGGCCGCGCTCCTGGCTGTACTTCTGCAGTGCGCTGCGTGCGACAAGGAGGCAGCGCCTCGGCCTGAAGGCGCGAAGGCGGAGAAGCCTGGGGCCGGCGCCAAGGAGGTGACGCTCGCGCCGGTGACGGAGCTCGTCATCGAACAGACCATCGACATCTCGGGGACCCTGGACGCCGATGAGCAGGTGACGCTCGGGGCCAAGGTGCCGGGCCGCCTCGCATCGATCTCGGTCGACCTGGCGAGCCCGGTCAAGAGAGATCAGGTCGTCGCCCAGCTGGAGGCGAGGGATTACGAGCTGCGCATCGAGCAGGCCGGGGCCGCGCTGGCGCAGAGCCGCGCGCAGCTCGGCTTGCCGGCGGACGGTCCCGATGAAGAGCTCGATGTCGAGGGCACGGCGATCGTGAGGGAGTCGCTCGCGACGTCGAAGGAGGCGCAGGCCAACCTTGTGCGCGCGCGGAGCCTCGCCAGGGAAGGGCTGATGTCGGGCATGGACCTCGACGCGGCCGAGGCGGGGGCGGTCCGCGCGGAGGCGGCCGTGCAGTCGGCGCGGGAGGAGGTGCGGATCCGCCAGGCGGCGGTGCGCCAGCGGCGCTCGGAGCTGCGCATGGCGCGGCAGCAGCTCGCCGACGCCATGGTGCGGTCGCCGCTCGACGGCGTCGTCCAGGTGCGGAGGGCGAGCGTCGGCCAGTACCTCGCCGCGGGGGCGCCGATCGTGGAGGTCGTCCGGATCGACCCCCTGCGGCTGCGCGTGGCGATCCCGGAGCTCGAGGCGGCCGCCGTGCGCGCGGGGCAGGCGGTTCGCGTGAAGATCCCGGGAGACGACGTGAGCTACGAGGGGACGGTCGCGCGCCTCGCGCCCGCGCTCGACCCGCAGAGCCGGACCTTGCTCGTGGAGAGCGACATCAAGAACCCCGGCCACCTGCGGCCTGGCAGCCTCGTCAGCGCGCAGATCGCCGTGACCGCGAGGCCGGTGCCGACCGTGCCGGCGACCTCCGTCGTCCGATTCGCCGGCCTCACGAAGGTGATCACGGTCGAGGACGGCAAGGCGAAGGAGAAGCAGGTCACCACCGGCAAGACGGCGGGCGATCGGGTCGAGATCGTGTCCGGTCTCGCGGTGGGAGAGTCGGTCGTCGCACGGCCCGGGTCGCTCCAGCAGGGGCAGCCGGTGCGCGTGGTGGAGGGCGGCTAGGATGCAGACGCTCGCCAGGATCTGCATCCAGCGGCCCGTGTTCGCCGCCATGCTGGCGCTCGCCCTCGTGGTCGTCGGCGCGGTGGCCTATTTCAAGCTGGGCGTGGACCGCTTCCCCGCCGTGGATCTGCCGACGGTCTCGGTCCGCACGACGCTCCCCGGCGGCGCGCCCGAGGACGTCGAGGCGGAGATCTCGGAGGAGATCGAGGCGGCGGTCAACACCGTCGAGGGGATCACCGAGCTCCGCTCGATCTCGTCGAGCGGCACCTCGGTCGTCATCGCCACCTTCAACCTCGATCGCGACGTCGACTCGGCGGCGCAGGACGTGCGCGATCGCGTGCAGGCCGCGCTGCGCCGCCTGCCGGTGGGCACCGATCCGCCCATCATCGCGAAGCAGGACAACGACTCGACCCCGGTGATGTCGATCGCGCTCTCCGCCGATCGATCGATCCGGGAGCTCACCGAGGTGGCCGACAAGCTCGTGCGGGTGCAGCTCGAGCGCTCGTCGGGCGTCGGCGAGGTGCGCGTCGTGGGCGGGCAGGAGCGCGCGATGAAGATCTGGCTGAACGCTGACCGGCTCGCCGCGTACGGCCTCCCGATCACGGCCGTCCGCGACGCCATCGTCCAGCAGAACGCGAACATCCCTGCGGGCAACGTGACGGGGAAGGAGGAAGAGCGGACGCTGCGCACCATGGGCCGCCTCGAGAGCGTGGGGGCCTTCAACGACATGGTCGTCGCCAGCGTCGACGGGCGGCCCGTCCGGGTGCGCGACGTCGGCCGCGCCGAGGACGGCACCTACGAGCAGCGCTCGCTGGCCCGCCTCGACGGCAAGCCCACCGTCGTCCTCCACGTCGTGCGGCAGTCGGGCGCGAACACCGTCGCGGTGATCGAGGCCGTGAAGGCCAACCTGGCGGCGCTCTCCGAGCAGCTGCCCGAGGACGTGCGGCTCGAGGTGATCCGCGATCAGTCGGGCTACATCTACACCGCGCTGCGCGAGATCAACGTGCACCTCGTGCTCGGCAGCATCCTGGCGTGCGCGGTCGTCCTCTTGTTCATGCGGTCGTGGCGGTCGACGATCATCGCGGGGATCGCCATCCCGACGTCGGTCGTCGCGACGTTCGGCATGATGTGGGCGCTCGACTTCACCCTGAACAGCGTGACGATGCTGGCGCTCGTGCTGATGGTGGGCATCGTCATCGACGACGCCATCGTCGTCCTCGAGAACATCTTCCGGTTCGTCGAGGAGAAGAAGATGGATTCCTTCGAGGCGGCGCGGGCCGCCACGCAGGAGATCGGGCTCGCCGTGCTCGCGACGACGCTGTCGCTCGTCGTCATCTTCGTCCCCGTGTCGTTCATGTCGTCGATCTCGGGGCGGTTCCTGTTCCAGTTCGGGATCACGGCCACGGTGGCGATCCTCGTGAGCCTCCTCGTCAGCTTCTCGCTGACCCCGATGATGAGCGCGCGCCTGCTCCGCAAGGAGGGGACCCACGCCCACGGCGCGGGCGAGGCGGGGGGCGGGGGCGAGGCGGCGGCGCGCCCGGGCTTCTACGGGCGGCTCGAGGCCGGGTACCTGCGCGCCCTCGCGTTCGCGATGCGGCACCGCGTGCTCGTGTCGGCCGGCGCCGTCCTGGTGATGGCCTCGGCGGCGCCGCTCTACGGGCTCGTGAAGCAGGAGTACATCCCCTCCGGCGCGGACGACGCGGAGTTCGAGATCCGCGTCACGGCCCCGCTCAGCGCGAGCATCGACGCGATGGACGACGTGATGCGGCGCATCGGCGACGACGTCCGCGGGGTGCGCGGGGTGCGGAGCGTGCTCGCCACGGCGGGCGGCGGCTTCATCGGCGGGGTCAGCTCGGGCGAGGCCTTCGTCCGCATCGCCCCGCACGACGAGCGCACGTTCTCCCTGACGCGGCTGTTCCGGGAGACGTTCTCCGGCAATCCCCTCCGCGCGTTCAGGGACAACTACTCGCAGAACGAGGTGATGCAGGAGGTGCGACGCAAGCTGCGCAAGTACTCCGATCTCCGGATCTCGGTCCGCAACGTGCCGTCGTTCAACATCGGCGGCGGGAATTTCGAGATCGACTTCGCGATCCAGGGGCCCGACATCGAGGCGCTCGAGCGCTACGCGAACGAGCTCCGGGAGCGCTCAGCGCAGCTCGGCGGCATCGTCGACGCGGACGTGACGCTGAAGATCGACCGGCCCGAGCTGCGGGTGCTCATCGAGCGCGAGCGCGCGGCGGAGCTCGGGGTGCGCACGCAGGACATCGCGACCGCGCTGCGCCTGATGGTGGGGGGAGACGACGCGGTCTCGCGCTTCCGGGACGAGGCCGCCAACGAGAACTACGACGTGCAGCTGCGGCTCGTCGAGGAGGACCGCGATCGGCTGTCGGCCGTCCGCCGCCTGTACGTGCCCCGGTCGGTGCGCGCGACGGCGGCGCCGCAGGCGGGCGGCTCAGGCGGCGCGACCGCGTCGGCCGGATCGCCGCTGCTCCGGGGCGATCTGGTGCGCCTCGACAACCTGGTGCGCATCGAGGAGGCGAGGAGCCCGTCGCGCATCGACCGGCTCGATCGCCAGCGGGTCTCGAGCCTGCGGGCCGGCGTGGCGCCCGGCTACGCGCTGGCCGACCGGCTGGAGGCGCTGCGCGGGGCGGCGCGGGAGATGGACATGCCCGCGGCGTACACGACCAGCGTGCGCGGCCGCGGCGCGGAGCTCGAGCGCACGTTCGGGGAGTTCATCTGGGCGTTCCTCCTGTCGATCGTGCTCATGTACATGATCCTGGCGTCGCAGTTCGAGAGCCTCGTCCACCCGGTCACGATCCTGCTCTCGCTGCCGATGGCGGTGCCCTTCGCCCTGCTCAGCCTGTGGGCGACCGGGAACACCCTCAACCTGTACTCGGCGCTCGGCTTCCTGGTGCTGTTCGGCGTGGTGAAGAAGAACTCGATCCTCCAGGTCGACCACATGAATAAGCTCCGCGCCGAGGGGGGCATGCCGCGCGCTGAGGCGATCCTCCAGGCGAACCGCGATCGGCTGCGGCCGATCCTGATGACCACGCTGGCCCTTGTCGCGGGCATGCTCCCGCTCTGGCTGGGCACGGGGCCCGGGGCCGAGGAGCGCCACGCGATCGCCGTGGTGGTCATCGGCGGCCAGTCCCTGAGCCTGCTGCTCACCCTGATCGTCACGCCGGTCTCGTACTCGCTGCTCGACGATCTCGCGCACAGCGAGCGCTGGGGGCGCGCCCGGGCCCGCATGGCCTCCTTCCGCGAGCGGGCGTCCGCGCGGCTCGGCCGGCTTGTCGCGCGCAGGACGATGTAGGCGGGGCGCTGGGCCCGGGCGCCTCAGCCCTTCGCGAGCCCGAGCGCGGCCACCGCCACCGCGCCCCAGCCGGCGAGCAGGAATACCCCGCCGATCGGCGTGACCGCGCCGAGGACGCGGACGCCGGTCAAGGTCATCACGTAGAGGCTGCCGGAGAAGAGCAGCACGCCGGCCGCGAAGCAGAAGCCGGCGGTGGTGGCCGCCGCCCCGCCGGTGCGCGCGGCGAGGTGGGCGGCCAGCGCCAGCGCGAGCGCGTGGAGGAGGTGGTACAGGGAGCCCGTCTGCCACCAGGAAGCGCGCAGCGCGCCGTCCGGGAGCGCGTCCAGCTTCGCCTTGAGGCCGTGAGCGCCGAAGGCGCCGAGCGCCACCCCGAGGAACCCGTAGACGCCCGAGAGCAGGAAGAAGAGCCGTTCCATATCGGGCGTGGAGCTTAGTCCATGACCGGAGCGCGTCACGAGGCGCGCTCGGCCTCCACGCGCCCGCGACGGGCTCGCGTCGACCTTCGAGGTGCAGGAGGACGGCTCGTCGACACGGACGAGCGGGAGCGCGAGGCGCGTCAGCCGCCCTGCGCCGGCCGTCGCGGGAAGATCGTCTCCCGGATCTCGGCGGTCGACGCGCCGGACTGCGCCGCGAGGCGGCCGAGGACGAGGCGGTTCAGCCGGCCGTCCGGCGGCGTCTTGACCGCGATCACGAAGGCGGCGTCGACCGCCACGCCGGCGTGCCTCGCCGCCCGCTCCGCGAGCGCCGCCGCCTCGCTCTCGGAGAGCGCCTGCCGCCGCGCGACGCGGATCTTCACGTAGAGCGCCGCCCGCATCAGCGTGTGGTAGCCGTGTATCCACGCCATCCAGCGCTCCTCCGCGCCCCCGGCGAGGGCCCGCGCCAGCGCGTCGTGGCGCCGCTCGATCTCGTCGAGCGGCAGGTTGTCGAGCTCGTTCAGCGCGCCGGGGAACTCCCCCGCGAGCGCGCGGAACACCTCCTTGGCCGGGATCGCCTCGCCGGCCGCCCGCGCGCGCCGGAGCTCCGCGAGCGCGCGGTACTTGCGGGCGAGCTGCGACAGGACCTCCGGCGAGAGGCGCTCGCCGCCGTCGGGGGGCGTCGCGGCGCTCACAGCCAGCCGTGGGGGAAAGCGAGGACGTCGCCGATCGACGCGGCGCCGAGGCACAGCGCGACGAGGCGATCGACCCCGAGCGCGTTGCCCGCCGCCGGCGGCATCCCCTCCTCGAGCGCGTCGAGGAAGCGCTCGTCGATCGGGTAGACCGGCTTGCCCTGGGCCGCCCGCGCCGCCTGATCGGCGAGGAGCCGCGCGCGCTGCTCGACCGGGCAGGTCAGCTCGCCGAAGCCGTTGCAGAGCTCGACGCCCGCGACGTAGAGCTCGAACCGCTCGCACACCCGGGGATCGCCCGGCTTGAGCCGCGCGAGCGACGCGAGCGGCGCGGGGAAATCGACCAGGAACACCGGGTGGGGCAGCGCCGCGATCGCCGGCTCCACCTGGTCCACGAGCAGGCGGAAGAACCGCTCCTCGTCGCGCGACGCGAGCGCGATCGCGTCGTCCGCGGGCACGCCCGCCCACCGCGCGAACGCGTCGCCGACCGAGATGCGCGGGAACGGCGGCGTGAGGCGCACCTGCCTGCCGGCCGCCGAGAGCGTCCCGTCCGCGTCGAGCGCGGCCGCGACGCGCTGCACGATCGCCTCCGTGTCGGCCATCACGTCGTCCACCCCGGCGAAGGCGCGGTACCATTCGAGCATCGTGAACTCCGGGTTGTGCCTGTCCCCGAGCTCCCCGCGCCGGAAGCAGCGCGCGAGCTGGAAGCAGCGCGGGACGCCGCCCGAGAGCAGCCGCTTCATCTGGTACTCCGGGCTCGTGATCAGGAACGTCGGGCGCGCCGCCTCGACCGCGAACGCGTCGAGGTGCAGGTCGAGCCCGGGGGAGGGGACCATGCTCGGCGTCTCCACCTCGAGGAACCCGCGCTCGGCGAACAGCGCCCGCACCGCCGCGAGCGCCGCCGCGCGCCGCGCGAGCGCCGCGCCGCGACCGCGGTGGATCGCCCGCTCCGTCTCGCTCGACGGCGGCGCCGCGGCCCCCGCGCGCCCCCGCGGCGGCCTCCGCGGCGCGATCCGCTCGACGAGCCGCGCCGCGGCGAGCGCGCCGCCGGCCGGCGCCCCCTCGACGACCGCGAGATCGCCGGCCTCGATCGGCGACGCGGGCGCGCCCTCCAGCGCGACACGCACCGCGCCGAAGGCGTCCCCGAGCACGACGGCGCCCTCCGCGACCTCGAGCACGCGGCCGCCGACGCGCACCCTGCCGGGCAATGTCGCACCGCCGGAGACGATGTCGCTCGGAGCGAACGTCGACGGGAGCTCAGTCAAGAAGTTTGTTTCGGGGAGAGCCACGGGATCCTGCGCCGGGTGTGCCGGAGACATAACACGCATGTTGACCCAAGACGTCAGGCAAGGAGCCAACCGCCGCTACAACTCGTTACTTTCCGAGAGGACGCCGCGTCGCGCCTCCTTGATGACCCAACGTAACTCGATACGTTGGTCGCGCTCGTCGGTCCGGCCCCGCCGCGCCTCACGCGAGCGCCGCTAGCAGAAATCCAGCCGGAGAGAAGAACCATGAGACGACAGCTGATCTTGCTTCCGTTGACCGCGCTCGCAGCTCTGGCCGCTGCGGGGTCGGCTGCCGCGTCCGACTGGCACACCGTCACCGCGGCGCCGGGCGCGCCCGCTGCGGACCTGTCCTCCCGCCGCACCAGCGGCGGCGCGCGCGGCGCGGCGGAGACGTATCTGAAGCACGCGGCTGCCGAGCTCCGGATCGAGGGCGTCTCGCTGGGTTACGAGAGAGAGCTCCAGGACGGCGATCACCGCACCGTCCGGTTCGCGCAGTTCCACGCCGGACACCCCGTGCTCGGCGGCGCCGCGGCGGTCCAGGTCGCCCCGGAGGGCCGCGTGGAGGTCGTGGTGCTCGACGTGGCGCGCGGCCTGTCGGTCCCGGCGGCGCCGAAATACAGGGAGGAGGCGGCGCGGAGCGCGGTCGAGGCGACCTACGGGATGACGCTGGCGGAGCGGCCGAGCGCGGCGCTCGCGGTGTTCCCCGAGGCGGAGACGGGCGGCAAGCTCGTCTGGGTCGTCGATGTCCGGTCGGAGCTCGGCGGCGAGCGCTTCCTCGTGGACGCGCACGCCGGCAAGATCGTCCACCGGCGGTCGCTCGCCGTCCACGCGCGGGGGCGCGTCTACCCGATCAGCTCCGCGGTCACGCCGCAGCTCGAGGATCGTGAGCTCGTCGGCCTCGACGCGGCGGACCCTCAGACCTTGAGCGGCTGGAACGGCAACTTCAAGGTGGCGAACTACGTGGGTGGCGACCTCGTGGGCGGCGTCTCGCTCACCCTGGAGCAGAGCGTCGGGCCGAACGCGGGGGAGGACTTCCTCTACGATCCGCCGACGAGCGCGGACGACGCGAAGGACCAGTTCGCGCAGGTCGGCGTCTATTACCACCTCACCCGGATGCGCGATTACTTCACGAAGGCCCACCAGCTCGACATGGGGGCGCCAGGCTGGAAGCTCGTCGCGGTCGCCAACATGCTGGAGTCGGGCCGGCCGATGGACAACGCGTTCTTCTCGCCGCAGGGCACGGAGGCGCCCTTCCGCGCGCCGAACCTCATCGCCATCGGCCAGGGCTCGCGCTTCGACTTCTCGGACGACTCCGACGTGTTCCTCCACGAGTTCACCCATTACGTCACTGCCAACGCGGTCGGCTACAACGATGGCCAGTTCGCCGTCAACGAGTACGGGCTCTCTCCCTGGGCCGGCAGCATCGATGAGGGCATCGCGGACTACTTCGCCTGCACCGTGAACGGCGACGCCACGCTCGGTGAGGCGTCGCTCGCGCCCTTCGGCGCGGAGCGCGATCTGTCGGACAACGTCAAGACATGCCCCGACGATCTGGTCGGCGAGGTGCACGAGGATGGCGAGCTCATCGGCAGCCTCGCGTGGTCGTTGCACGAGAAATTCGGGGCCGATCTGGGCGACAGGCTCGTGTGGAGCGCGCTGACGCTGCTGACCCGCAACGCCTCGCTCGGCGACTTCGCCAAGGGGCTGAAGAGGGCGGCCGACAAGCTGGTGAGCACCGGCGAGCTCACGGCGGCGGACGCCAGCGCCGTCGAGGCGCTGATCGAGAGCCGGGGCCTGGACGACTGCGAGGAGGTGCTCGACCTGAGCGGGGGCAAGCTGCGCAGGACGCAGATGTTCGGCATCGACTCGCTGGTCTACGGGACCGGGGCGTCGTGCACGGAGTGGCGCCGGCAGCTCAGCCTCCAGAGCCTCTTCCACTTCAAGAGCACGCCGGATCGGACCGCGAAGGGCATCCGCTTCACCGTGCAGCTAGAGCCCCACGGCGGCGCCGACCTCGAGTGGGGCATCTACGTGAGGACCGCCCGGCACGTCGGCTTCACGATGGGCGACATGCTGCCGGAGGCCACGAGCTACGATTACAGCGTCGAGGCGATCACGGACACGTACGGTGAGATCGTCATCGACGAGACGTCCGATCCGCCGTTCGATCCCACGCAGACGTACTACATGGTGATCGGTCACGGGAACTGCCCGGCCACCGCCGTCACGGTGGAGAGCGCCGATCTCGGGGTCGAGCCGCCGCCGGTGGACCCGGTCGAGCCGGAGCCGGAGCCCGGCGCGACGGGCGGCGCGACGCCGGACCCGACCGACCCGGCCGAGGAGACGCCTGCAGCGGGGTGCGCGTGCCGCGCCGCCGAGCCGAGCGCGCCGCTCGCCCCGTGGACGGCGCTCTCCGGGGTCGCCCTCGCCGGAGCGGCCGTGCTCAGGCGCCGCGTGCGCGCGCGACGGACGCAGGGCTGAGGCGGCCGCGCGACGTGGGAGGTGGTGCGACGCACCGGCGCGCCGCCCCTCGCGGCGCTTGCCCCTACCGCGAGGGGCGGGCGCTCGGCTAGAGTGCGGCCTCCCCCTCGTCTCGACACGGGAGCGCCCATGCCTCTTGATCCCAAGTCCCAGGTGCTGCTTGACATGCTCTCGGGACCGCCGATCTTCTCGGTGCCGGTCCGCGAGGCGCGCGCCGCCGCGATCCAGCTCGCCGCCGCGATGCCGGCCAGCGAGGCGGTCGGACGCGTCGAGGAGCGCGCGATCCCGGGCCCGCTCGGCGACATCGCGGCGCGGATCTACTGGCCCGCGGGCGCGACCGCGGGCGCCCTGCCGATCGTCGTTTACTTTCACGGCGGCGGCTGGGTGCTCTGCAACCTCGACACGCACGACGGCGTCTGCCGCTCGCTGACGAACCTCGCCGGCTGCATCACGGTGTCCGTCGACTATCGCCTCGCCCCCGAGCACAGGTTCCCGGAGCCGCTCGGGGACTGCCTTGCGGCGGTGGGATGGGTGGCCGACAACGCCGAGCGCCTCGGGGGCGATCCGGCGCGCGTCGCGGTGGCCGGCGACAGCGCGGGGGGCAACCTCGCCGCCGCCGTCGCGGTCGCGTCGCGCCAGCGCGGCGGTCCGGCGCTCGTCCACCAGGTGCTGTTCTACCCGGCGCTCGACGCGCGCTGCGACATGCCGTCGTGCCGGTCGCTGAGCGAAGGCTACATGCTCACGGCCGCCGAGATGCGCTGGTACTGGGACAGCTACCTCACGAGCGACGCCGACCGGGAGAACCCGCTCGCGTGCCCGCTGCGCGCGCGCGACCTCGGGGGGTTGCCCGGGGCGACCGTGATCACCGCGGAGTACGATCCGCTGCGGGACGACGGCGAGACGTACGCCGCCCGCCTGAAGGAAGCAGGCGTCCCCGTGGAGCTCAAGCGGTTCGACGGCGTGCTCCACGGCTTCGTCCTGGTGGCCCCCCTCGTCGATCTCGCGCAGGGCAAGGAGGCGCTCGCCTTCGCGGGCGCGTCGCTGCGGCAGGCCTTCGCGCAGCCGGCGCCTCGGGCCTGAGGCGGCCGTGCCGCGCGCCGGGAGCGGCCTGCCGGCGGAGCGAGACGCCCTGACGAGGCGGGCCAGGACGGCCGGCGCACGGCACGGAGCGCCCGTGCGCCTTGCTTCCGTGACCGTGATGCGGCGTCCGCGTCCGCTGCGCTAGCGTCCGCCGTTGCCGCCGCTGCCTCCGGAGCCGCCGTTGCCTCCGGAGCCGCCGCTGCCTCCGGCGCCGCCGTTGCCGCCGGCGCCGCCGCTGCCTCCCGCTCCGCCGCTGCCGCCGGAGCCGCCGCTGCCTCCCGCTCCGCCGCCGGTGCCCGCCCCGCCGCCGGCGGTGCCTGCACCACCCCCCGTGCCGCTCGCGCTGGTCGTCGTGGTGCTCGTCGTCGGATCCTGGGTGGGATCGCAGACCTGCGTTATCACGTCGGGCCTGCAGCAACGGTGTTGTTGCTGCTGCTGGCCGATACCCCTGCACTCGAGGCCATCCGCGCAGTCCTCGTTGCCGTTCGCAATTTCGCAGGGCTCGCCCTCTTGCTGGTCGCTGCAGCTCGCGGCGGAGGCGACGATCGCCGCGGCGAGCGCGGCCAGGAGGAGCGCGGGGCGCAAGGCGTTGCGCGATGTCTTCAGGGCTTTCACGCGCGCTGGTCTAGCAGAACCACGCGGGCTTGCCTATTGCCCATCTACGGCGGAGGAGCCGGCCGGTTCTTCGCGTCGATGGCGTCGATGAACAGGCCCATGTACTGCGCGGCGCTCGTGATCGAGAAGACGAGCGATAGATAGATGAGCAGCCGGCCGACGTGCACCACGTCGACCTCCCCGAAGTCGACGCCGAGGTGGATGTGGTACGGGTAGCCGAGGATCAGGCAGATGATGCCGATCATCTGCAGCGCTGTCTTGATCTTCCCGCCGTCGCCCGCCGCGATGACGAGCCCCTCCGTCGACGCGATCGAGCGGAGCGCCGTGATCGTGATCTCGCGCGAGATGAGCAGCACCACCGCCCACGCCGGGATCCGGCCCATCGGGACGAGCCACACCAGCGTGGCGGAGACGATGAGCTTGTCGGCGAGCGGATCGAGGAACTTGCCGAGCACGCTCACGAGGCCCTGCCGCCGCGCCAGGTAGCCGTCGAGCATGTCCGTGATCGCCGCGAGCGAGTAGACGCACGCGGCCCAGAAGCAGTCCCGCGGCGTGCCCCTCGAGAGGAGCAGGAGGACGGCGGGGATCATGAGGACCCGCGCGAACGTGAGCAGGTTCGGGAGGTTCTTCGCGTCCTCCCAGAGCGTCCTCCGCCGCTGCGCCTTGATGCCCCGCAGGGACGTGCCCGCGCTAGCGACCATCGACAAGAACCATCCCCTCTCCACCGAACGTCACGAAGCCCTGCTGCCCTCCGGGCGCCTCGGCCGCGGGCAGCGTGCGCGGCAGGAGCCGGCCCATCCACCCGAGCACCGCGGTCGCGCGCGTCGACGTCGGCCGCGACGGGGTGATCTCCAGCGCCGCGGCGCGCTCGGGCACCGAGATCACCATGTGGCCGCGGCCGCGCAGCTGCACCATCGCGACCGCCTCGCCGTCGCCGGCCGGCAGGCGGCCGTTCTCGTAGCCGATCGGCAGCTCGAAGCCGACGAGGACGTCCTCGCGCAGGTAGATCGGCTCTTCCCCGAGCGTCACGGCGTGGAGCCGCCGCCCCTCCGGCGCGCCGAGCACGAGCTCGCAGCGCGCGGCGATCTCGACGAAGGGCGTGCTCGGTCCGCCGAGCGGCTCGTCGAAGATGCGGCCGCGCGCCTGCCGCTTCAGCACGTGCGTGGCGGTCCCGGGGTGCATGCTCATCGTGCGCAGCGCGTCGAGCCGGGCCACGAAGCCCTTCGTGGCCTGCACGAGGACGACGCCGCTCGCGTGCCGCGCGACCGCGACGTCGCGCGGGAAGATGAGCAGCCGCTCGCGCGCCACCGCCAGCAGCGTCTCCGGCGGCTGCACCGCGAGCGGCGTCGTGGACGGCGGCGGCGTCCCAGGCGCCACCGTGGGGGGCGGCAGCGACGACGACCGCGCGGCGGCCTTCCTGCTCGCCAGCGCCGCGTCCCCGGTCGCGGGGACGGCGACCGTGAAGCGGCCCGTGATCGAGTGCTCCTCCGGCCCGATCGAGCCGCGGCGCACGCCAGGCGCAGCGCCCCCTGCGGGCGGCGCCTGGACCGCCGGCATGGACGGGACCGTCGGGGCCGCGCCGCCCCGCGGGCCAGGCGAGCGGGACGCGCCGGCCGCGCTCGCCGCGCCGGCCGCGCGGCCGTCCGCCCCGAGGCTCCGGAGCGACGGCGGCGCCGGGATGGTCGGCATCGTCTCGCGGCCAGGCTCGATCGCCGACCAGGTCCCGGACGGGATGCGCGGCAGATCCGAGTCGTGCCGGAAGCCCGCGCTGGCGCGATCCAGCGCCTGCACCGCCTCGCCCGCGGCGCGCTGCACCTCGGCCCTCGCCTCGGCCCTCGCATCGGCCCTCGCCTCGGCCTTGGCCTCGACCGGCGGCTGGTCCTCGGTGTCGGGCGGCTCGATCGGGTACCTTCCCGTGGCGCCGCTCGTCATGTCGAGCAGGCGGCGCGCCATCGCGTCATGGCCGCCCGCCGCGAACGCGTGGCTCGCGCGCTCGTAGTCGCCCATGCGCTGGAACGCGAGCCCGAGATAGCCCCAGGCGCGCTGGTGCTTCGGGTTCTGCTCGAGCGCCCTCTCGAGCTCGGAGCGCGCCTGCGCGGGCTGCCCGGTCTTGAGGTACGAGAGCGCGAGGTTGATGCGCGGCTCGACCGCGTCCGGGTGGGCCTGGATCAGCCGCTCATAGATCGCGATCGCCCGCGGATAGAGCCCCAGCCGGAAGTAGACGATCCCGAGGAGGTCCTGCCCCTTGGGATCGCTCGGCTGGAGCGAGAGGGCGCGCTCGAGCTCCGCCTTCGCGGCGTGGACCCGGTTGTCCTGCAGGAGCTCGCTGCCCCGGTGCAGGTGGAACAGGAACTCTTCCGCTGCGACTTCGCGGGTGGAAGGCCGGGGGTCGTCGCGCTCGGGCATCGTCGGGTGGAGCGTACACGAAAACGCACACGCGCCGTCAGGCGCTCGCCGCCTCGATCGCCTCGGCGAGCGTGAAGGCCCCCTCGTAGAGCGCGCGGCCCACGATGACGCCGCTCACGCCGGGGATCTGCGCGAGCGCGCGCAGATGAGCCAGCGAGCCGACTCCGCCGGAGGCCAGCACGGGGAAGCCGCACGAGCCGGCGAGCTCACGGGTGGCCTCCAGGTTGGGGCCGACCTGCGTCCCGTCGCGGGAGACGTCGGTATAGAGTAGCGCGGCGATGGGGGAGCCGGCGAGCGCGTGGGCGACGTCGAGGGCCGTGACGGACGAGACCTGCTCCCAGCCCTGCACGGCCACGCGCCCGTCCTTGGCGTCGACGGCGACCACGACGCGCCCCGGGAAGCGGCCGGCGAGGTCGCGCACGAGCGCGGGATCGTTCACCGCGGCGGTCCCGAGCACGATGCGATCGGCGCCGAGCTCGAGGTAGCTCTCGGCGGCGGCGGCGGAGCGGATGCCGCCGCCCACCTGCACGCTGCCCCCGTCCACGCCGAACGCCGCGACGACGGCGCGGACCGCGTCGGCCTGCACGGGGCGGCCGGCCCGGGCCCCTTCCAGGTCGACCACGTGCAGCCGATCGCAGGCGCGGCGGAGGCGGGCGGCGAGCGCGGCCGGGTCCTGGTCGTAGACGGTGACCTGATCGTAGCGTCCTTGATGGAGGCGCACGGCCTGGCCTCCGAGAAGATCGATGGCGGGGATGAGCTGCACGCGGCGGGTCTAGCGCGCCTCCGCGCCGGCGGGTAGAGGCGGCGAGGGCGCGCGCGGCCGCCGCGTCACCACACCCCGCTCGCCCCGAGCACCACGCCCTGCGGCCCGGCCGCGAGCACCCCTGCGCGGATCCGCCTTGACGTCGCGCCGGCGGTCGGCTCGCGCTGCGTCGGCTCGGTCAGGTAGAGCACCGCGGCCGCCCCGAGCCCGGCCAGCCCCACGCCGAAGCCGATCGTGCTCACGAGCCCCGTGGTGCTCGCGCTGTCGGCGGCGTCCATCCCCGCCTGATCGCAGGCCGTCTCGTCGCTCACGCCGATCCCGCTGCCGCAGTGCTCCTCGACGACGCTCTTCTTGCCCAGCGTGAGCGCGCCCGTGATCCCGCCGATCACGAGCCCCGCCGCGCCGACGCCGCCGGCCACGACCATGGCCGCTCGCCGGCCCGAAAGGCCGCCAGCGGGGGGCGCCGATGTGTCCTTCACCTGCAGCTCGACCCGCTTCTTCTCGCCCTGGGCGAGCTGGATCCGCGTCTCCCAGACGGGCCCTCCCGGCGCCTGGGTCGACACGACGTGCTCTCCCGGCTCCGCCGGCACGCCCGCGCCGAGCGCGGCGCTGTCCACCACGCGGCCGTCGCGCTTCACGACCGTCCCTGCGGGGGCGCCCGGCGGGAGGGCGAGCGAGAGCTCCGGCACGAGCCGGGCCAGCTTGTCGTGCTCCTGCCTGGCCACCTTCGGTCGCTCCCCTTGCCGGCTCTTCTGCTCCGGCGTCAGCTGATCGACCTGCGCGAGGTACTCGCCGAAATGCGTGAACGCGGCGGCGATGCGGCCCGAGCGCGACTCGCAGATCGCCAGCGTGAACAGCGCCCCCAGCTTGGGCTCGATCCGATGGCTCTCGGCGATCGCCTCGCAGCCCGTCTCGTACCGGCCTGCCTCCATGTCGGCGAGGCCTCGGTTGAAGAGGGCCTCCGCCGCCGCGCTGTCCTGCGCCGCGGCGGGGGCCGCGGCGGCGAGCGGGCAGAGGACGAGGGCGAGAGCGGCAATCCGGCGCAGGCATCGTGTCATGTTCTGGCGCATCCACAGGGCGAGAGGTCGGCCGGCGTGGGCGAGGAGAGGGCCGGCATCGCGGCGGACATGGATCTCAATCCCGTCCGAGCAAGGGGACCTTGGGGCGCGTCGAGGAGCCCCGTCGCTCGCTCGAGGCTGGCCTCGGTGGAGCGCTCGCCGGCCGGCGCGGGGCTGGGCCCGCGACGGCGCTCGCGCTGGCGCTGGGGGTCGCGGCGTCGGGCGCCGCCGCGGAGGGCTCTGCCGCCGCCGCGGAGGGCTCTGCCGCCGCCGAGGGCACTACCGCCGCCGAGGGCTCTGCCGCCGCCGGGGGCTCTGCCGCCGCCGGCGGCGTTGCGCTCGGCGCAGGGGTGACGACGGCGCCCGCCGTGCCGGCGTCCTGCGCAGCGGCCTCCGGCGACGCGGCCACCGCCGGCTCGGCCCCGGCGCGGATCAGGAGCCAGCTCCCCGCGGCGCTCAGCGCCCCGAGCCCGACGACGACCGCCGCGGCGACGAGCGGCGTCCGGCTCGGCCTTGCAGGGACGAGCGCCCCTGCGGGGATGGAGGTCATCGAGGTCTCCGTCATGGTCGCCGCGAGCGGCACGCCCGGCGAGCGGGCCGGGTGATCCGGACCGAGCGGGGCGACGCTCGTCATCGCGGGCGTCATCAGCACGGGCGCCGTCATGCCGGGCGCTGGCATCCCGTGCGCGGCCGTCCCGTGCGCCGTCATGCCGGGCGCCGTCGAGGTGGGCGTCATCGTCCCGGGCGTCGGCGTCGCGAGCGCCGTCATGGGGGCGCTCGCCAGGGACCAGGGCGGAGCGCTCGGGTGGGGCAGAGGTCCGCTGCTGGCCGCGGCGAAGCCGAGCACCTCGGAGAGCGCCTGCGCCGCCTCGCTCGCGGTGCGGAACCGCGCCGCCGGGTCGACGGCCGCGACCCGGGCGAACCACGCATCGAAGCTCTGCGGCAGCAGCACCCGGTGCCCCATCGCCCGCTGCACCGGCGCCTCCTGCGGCCCGTGGACGACCACCAGCGCGAACGCGATCACGTCGCCGGCGCTGAGCGCCTCCGGGCTCCAGTACGGCGTCCCCACGAGCAGCGTGTACGCGATCATCCCGAGCGCGTAGATGTCGACGGCGCTGGTGAGCTTCGTGTCGACGCGGAACTGCTCGGGCGCCATGTAGAGCGGCGTCCCGAGGCTCCGCGTGACGCCGGCCGCGTTCCCCCCCTCGGCGAGCAGCTTCGCCACGCCGAAATCGAGGATCTTCATGCGGGGCGTCCCGTCGTCCCGCTGGGTCACGAACAGGTTCTCGGGCTTCAGGTCCCGGTGGATGATGGATGCGGCGTGGGTCCGGTCGAGGGCCGACCCGGTCTGCTGGAGGTACGTCGAGACCTCGCCGGGCGGCAGCCTGCCGATGCGCTTGAGGCGCTGGCCGAGCTCCTCGCCGCGGAGCAGCTCCATCACCAGGAACGGCATCCCGGTCGCCTCGTCGATGCCCGCGTCGAAGACGTCGACGATGTACTCGCTCTCGATGTCCGCCGTGATCTGCGCCTCGCGCTTGAAGCGGCCGCGCATCTCCTCGCTCTGGAAGAGATACGCGTGCATCACCTTCAGCGCCCGGCGGCGGTTGGTCTCGATGTGCACCGCCTCGTAGACGGACCCCATCGCGCCGACGGCGAGGAGGCGCACCACGCGATAGCGGTTCGCAAAGACCGTTCCGTCCGCGAGCGTGGCCGACACGGCGGGAGGGTCGCGCGCGGCGGCGGTCGCGTCAAGGATTCAGGGACCAGCGAAGGGCACCTCGGGCGAGCGTCTCGCCCGACCCGCCGGACGCTGTCGCTCCCGTCCCGAGCATCGTGGCCGAGCGCGGCCATGGGCGAGGGGCCCGGCGGCGGGGCGAAGCGTCCTGGCCGAGCGGGCGCCGGTTGCGTGAGGTCGACGGGCGGATACCATCGCTCGCGACGATGGCTGTGCTGACGCTCGAGCAAGCGGCGGTCCCGCTCCGGCAGGCGTACCGGGAAGGACGCCTCATTCCTTTTCTGGGCGCAGGCTTCTCCGCCCCGCTCCAGCTGCCCATGTGGAAGGAGCTGGTCGGGTGGATGGGCGAGGCGCTCGGCTTCGAGCCTGCGCTCTTCGAGCTGCACGGCCTGCCCCCGCAGCTCGCCGGCTTCTTCGCCCGGGAGTGCACGGGCGGCCTCGACAGCTTCATCGCCGAGATGCGCGCGCGCTTCCACGCGCGCGCGGTCGACGAGCGCCGCAAGGGCTCGTGCCAGCACAAGGCGCTGGCGCGCCGCCACTTTCCGACCATCTACACGACAAACTTCGAGCACCATATCGAGGAGGCGCTCCGGGACGCGGGCAAGCAGGCCGTGGCGCTCTCCACGTTCGACGACTTCGCGCGGTGCCCGGCCCAGGGGGCATGCCATGTCATCAAGTTTCATGGCGACCTCGACCGGCCCGAGACGGTGGTGCTGACCGAAGCCCAGTATTTCAGCCGCCTGAGGCTCGAGGCCGCGCCCGATCAGCGCCTCCGGGCCGATCTGCTCAGCAACAGCTTTCTCTTCCTCGGCTACAGCTTCGGCGACGTCGACATCCGCTACATCTGGTATCGCATGGAGCAGATGCGCATCGAGGGCCGCTCGCCCGGCGCGCAGCGAGCGCCGAACCGCCGCGGCTACTGGGCGACCTTCGGCGCCGGGCTTGTCCAGCCGGCGCTGCTCGAGGCCTGGCACGTCGACGTCATCGAGCTCGACCCCAACGACAAGACGCAGAGCGTGGTGGCGCTGCTCGATGCGCTGGACGGGTGAGGGGCGCGGGTCATGGTCTATTTCGTCTGCTCGAACGAGCACAAGCTCGAGGACATGGTCCATGGTTGGAAGGACGGGCCGACGCCGCTTCGGGTCCTGCGGCTCGAGGTGCCCGAGGTCCTCTCCTCGGATCTCGACGTCGTCGTGCGGGAGAAGGCCCTCGCCGCCTACCGGCTGGCGCTCGTGCCGCTCTTCGTCGAGCACGGCGGGCTGTTCATCGAGCACCTGAACGGCTTCCCGGGCCCGCTCGTGAAGCCGTTCTGGGAGCGGCTGCAGGACCGGATCTGCTGCCTCATTCCCCCGGGGCTGTCTCGCGCCGCGCGGGTCGTCCAGAAGGTCTGTTACTGCGACGGCCGGACGCTCCGCGTCTACACGGGCAGCATCCTCGGGGAGATCGCCCGCGAGCGGCGGGGCGACGAGGGCACCCACTGGGAGCCGATGTTCATCCCGGCCGGGCAGACGCGGACGCTCGGGCAAATGCCCCGCGAGGAGCGGCTCCGCTGCTCCGCGAGCGCGGAGGCCCTGCATGCGTTCCGGAGCGACATCGGGCTGTGATCGGCGCCGGCGCGCGCCCCGCCTCGCGACCGCGCCGTCCGCGCGTCGCGATGGGGCTTGACTTCCGGATCGCCCTGGAGTTCCTGACCGTGCACGACCGCGGCAAAGGGGCAAGAGCCTGGTGTCCGGCGACCCTCTCCCCTGCGTCGAAGGTTATCCCCATTGGGCACAGCGCGGAGGAGATACATGGATTTCAGGCTGCTTGGCGGGTCAGGGTTCAAGGTGCCGGTGCTGAGTCTCGGGACGGGGACGTTCGGCGGAGGCAACGAGTTCTTCCAGGGCTGGGGCTCGAGCGACGTGGCGGAGGCGACCCGGCTGGTCGACGTCTCGCTCGAGGCCGGGATGAACATGTTCGACACGGCCGACATCTACTCCGACGGCCTAGCCGAGGAGATCCTCGGCCAGGCGATCAAGGGCCGGCGCGACCGGGTCATCGTCTCCACGAAGGCGACCTTCCGCCTGGGCTCGGGCCCGAACGACGTCGGCTCCTCGCGGCATCACCTGATCCGGTCGGTCGAGGGGAGCCTGCGCCGGATGCAGACGGACTACATCGACCTCTTTCAGCTCCACGGCTTCGACGCGCTCACGCCGATCGAGGAGACCCTCGGCGCGCTCGACGACCTCGTGCGGGCGGGGAAGATTCGCTATCTCGGCTGCTCGAACTTCTCCGGCTGGCACCTGATGAAGTCGCTCGCCGTCTCGGAGAAATACGGTCTTTCCCGGTACGTGGCGCACCAGGCGTACTATTCGCTCATCGGGCGCGATTACGAGTGGGAGCTGATGCCGCTCGCGCTCGATCAGAAGGTCGGCGCCGTGGTCTGGAGCCCGCTGGGCTGGGGGCGCCTCACCGGCAAGGTCCGGCGCGGACAGTCGTTGCCGGAGGTCAGCCGGCTCCGGAACAAGCTGTCTGTCGAGGGCGGGCCGCCGGTGGACGACGAGTACCTCTATCGCGTTGTCGACGCGCTCGCCGAGGTGGCGAAGGAGACGGGCAAGACTGTCCCGCAGATCGCGATCAACTGGCTGCTGCAGCGACCGAGCGTCGCGAACGTGATCATCGGCGCCCGGAACGAGGAGCAGCTTCGACAGAACCTCGGGTCCGTCGGGTGGACCCTGGCGCCGGAGCAGATCGCGAAGCTGGACGCCGCGAGCAAGACCAGGCTGGCGTATCCCTACTTTCACCAGACCGGGTTCGCCGAGCGAAACCCGTTCCCCGTCGCGATCTGACCGTCGGCGCTGGCGGGACGGCGTGAAGGGGTGCAGAATCGTCGGTCGTGCTCATCCTCAGCGACTTCGACGGGACCATCACCTGCGCCGACCTGACGAACCAGATCTGGGACGCTCACCTCCGCTATGACTGGCGGCAGGCGCTGCTCACGCCTTCTGCCAGCGGCGAGATCACGCCGTTCGAGCTCCTCCGGCGCGGCTATGCGGATGTGGATCGCGCGGCGGACGAGCTCCTGGCCGAGCTCCGTCCCCACGCCGGGCTGCGCCCGGGCTTCGAGGAGCTGCTGTCGCTGTGTGCCCGCCGGGGGTGGGTGTTTCACGTGGTCAGCCACGGGCTACCGTTCTACATCCGCGAGTTCCTGCCCCCGGGCACCGCGTTTTCTTGCTTCGATGCCGTCTTCGACGGGCGCTGGCGCGTGACCGTGCCGGCGGCGGTGCCGCTCGGTCCGGGGGACGACTTCAAGATCCGCGTCCTCGACCAGCTGAAGGCGGCGACCGGCGAGACCGTCGCGGTCTACATCGGCGACGGGCGGCTGGACTATCCCGCGGCGCGGTGCTGCGACCGCGTGTTCGCGGTGCGGGGCAGCGCCCTCGACGCGCTCTGCGGGCGCGACGGGATCCCGTGCACGCCGTTCGACAGCTTCACCGAGGTCTGTGCGGCGCTCGACGGTGGCGGCGCCCGCGGCGGCGAGCGCCCCCCGGGCGCGGCCGATGCCGGAGGGCGATCTCCCGGACGCGGGTGACGCGAGCTCGCCCGGTCTCTCTCTCGATGTCTTCGCCGGGGCCCGAAGGGTCCTGACGGGGAGATCAGCGCTCTGACTAGATGCCTGGACGTCTGGACGCCTGGACGCCTGGACGCCTGACCACCCGACCACCCGACCGTCGGAATCCAGCTCAGGCCCCGCGCCGCGTGGCGCGCATGTCAGCTGAGTGCTAGGTTGCTGCTTTTACGGGCAGTCCGTGCGCCGCCCGTGTGCAGCCAGGCAAACCAGATCGCTTGAGAGGGCGTCTGTGATCGCCGGTGTACAGCATGGCTGTATAAGAGACGCAGATGACGAATAACTTGACTTCCGAGCTGCATTGGTTAGTTCCTATCCGCTTATCTCGTGCGTATGAAAGCAACGTAGGAGGCGCGCCCGTTCGTCTTGTCCGCTGCTTGTCAGCGATCACTCTGCAATTCGCCTGGTTTGTTTCGGGCGGCATTTTGTACTGACAGTCGCGCGCCGCGCACTCCCATGGGACGCGGCCGCGACTCGGGGTGAGCGTGGCGCACGTGACCTGCAAATTGCGGCCCTGCGAGAGGGCCAGCAGAAGGAGATCGGCATGATCAAGCGAATGACCGGCGTGGCATTCCTGCTGTCTGCTGCCGCGTGCAGCGTGGCCCAGGATGAACAGGTGTTGACAGAGCAAACCGCGGCGAAGGAAACCGCGGTTCAGATCGGTGGGCTCGACGCGGCGTACATCCGCGTGGACGATCGGGGGATGTCGCACGTCACCGCGTGGGACGAGAAGGCAGGTTATGCCGGCCTTTGCTATGCGATGGCGCGCGACCGGCTCTTCCAGATGGACGTGCTGCGCCGGAGCGCTCAGGGGCGCCTCGCGGAGATCTACGGGCCCGGGGACGACGACAGCATTCTCGGCCAGGATCTCCTCGTCCGCGCGCAGGACCTGCCCGCGTTCGCGGCGGCGCGCTATGCAGCGGCGGCCACGCGGACGAAGCGCGTGTTGCAGGGATGCGCCGAGGGCGTGAACAAGTACATCTCCGTGGCCAAGACATCGAGCGGCGGCCTGCCGATCGAGTTCCAGACCCTCGGCTATGAGCCGGCTCCTTGGACGCCCCAGGACAGCGTCCTGGCCTACATCTATGTGGGTGTCACGTTCGACACCCTGACGTGGTTCACCAAGCTGGAGCGCGCGGCGGTGGCCTCCATCGCGGGCACGGAGGTCGCGACGACGCTGATCAAGGAGGCTGCGGACGGGGTGTCGATGTTCGACGCGCAGGGCAACCTGAATCCGGTCTCGCAGTTCCTCGTGCCGCCCGGCCCGACCGCGCCGGTCGCGACCATCGTCGACCCGCCGCCGCCGTCTTGCCTCGAGGGGTCGCGTCAGCTCTCGCAGCAGCTCCTGCGAATGACGCCTGCGAGCGGACGCGCGAGCAATGCGTGGGCCGTCGACGGGCACCTCACCTCGACCGGAAAGCCCCTCCTCGCGACCGATCCGCACTTCCCCCACGCGACCCCGTCCGCCGTCTACATGGCCCAGCTCAAGGTGAGCGGTCAGTACAACGTGGCGGGCTGGATGATGCCCGGGTTCCCCGGGTTCATCAGCGGCCACACCGAGCACATCGCCTGGGTGCCGACGTATTCGCTCTTCGACAGCGTCGATCTGTACGTGGAGACGCTCCGCGCGGCGAGCGGAGGAGGCGAGGAGGTGCTCATCAACGGCCAGTGGAAGCCGGTCAAGAGGCGCGTCGAGACCATCCGCGTGAAGGGGCAGCCGGATGTGCAGCGGACGTTCCGCTCGACGCCCCACGGGCCGGTCCTCAACGACGGCCTGGATGGGCTGGAGGCGTTCGGCACCCTCGCGCTCAAGTCGACCGCGGGGCAATCTCAGTGGAAGGTCGACGGCTTCTTCGAGATGCCGGCGGCGCAGAGCTGGCCGCAGTTCAAGGCGGCGGCGCTGAAGCAGAGCATCGGCTGGAACTTCATCTTCGCGGACTACACGGGCGCCCACGGCCACATCGGCTACCAGAACTCGGGTCTCGCGCCGCAGCGTGAGAGCCCGCTGAACGCGCTCTATCCGGTGCCGGGGACGGGTGGACACGAGTGGACCGGGTACGCTACGAACGCCGAGCTGCCCTCGGTCTACGATCCGCCGTCGCATATCCTGGTGACGGCGAACAACCGGATGGTCCCGCGCAGCTACGCGCCGCAGGGGCGGACGGTGCACCTCGCCAACTATTGGGACATGCCCTGGCGCGCTCAGCGGATCATGACCCGGTTGACCACGGCGACGCAGCCGCTCACGCCGCAGGACATGGCGTCGATCCAGCTCGACACGCAGACCACGATCGGACTGCCGCTGCGCGACAGCTACCTGGCTGCGCTCGGGCGCGTCGGGCTGCCCGGGGACGATCCGAGCGCCCTCGCGGCGGTGGAGGCCCTGCAACAGTGGGATGGAAATGCGGCGGCGAGCAGCCGCGGCGCGGCCGTCTACGAGATGCTCACCTTGATCCTGTTGCGCAACACGGTGAGGGGCGTGATCGGTCCCGATGAGTACGCGTACTTCGCGTCCAACGTGTTCCTCACGAATCAGCTGAACGGATTGATGGACGTGCTCGAGAACCCGCGCGCGCCCTATTTCGGCATCAGCGAGGGCGTGGATCCGGGGGTCGCCCGGGATGAGGCCGTGCGCACGGCGCTCGGCGAGGCGGACGCGATGCTCCGCGGGGCCCTGGGGTCGGACGTGAGCGCGTGGACCTGGGGCGGGATCCACGAGCTGACCTACAACCATCCGCTCGCGGGCGAGGACCCGCGCTTCGACATCGGCACCTTCCCGGCGACCGGCGACGTGGAGACGGTGAACATCGGCGGGTGGTTCGGGAAGGTCGGGATCCTGGCGCTCCCGCCTGGCGAGTTCGAGGACGCAGGCGGAGTGCGAGCCGCGCTCGATCAGGACTCGCTCAGCGCGACGCGGCTGATCTGGAACCTCGCGCCGCTCGACGGCTCGCTCGGGGTGATGAGCACGGGCATCAGCGGGGATCCGCGGACGTCCCATTACGCGGATCATGCCGAGGCGTGGAGGGCGGGGCAGATCTTCCCGATGCCGTTCACGTCCGCAGCGATCCCCTGAGTCGACCGCCGCTGACGGCCGACCTGACTGCGACTCACCGACCCTGACCGCGACTCGCCACCCGCCGCCGCCCGCCACCGACCGCCACCCGCCGCGCGGACCTCAACGTGAGTCGAGGACCCGCCCCGAGGCGGACTGCCGGCAGCCGACAGGTCAACCCGGGGCACACCGCTGCCCACCGAACCCGCGTCAGCCCCCGCCGATCAGGTCGCCAGGTCCTGCTTGACGTGGCCCGCCGTCGTACCAGACGAGCAGCGATGGCGGCGATCCGCGACGCGCCCCCGGCATACGGGAACTCCAAGCGACATGAGATGTATTCGGTATTACGGTTTGTGCGCTCCCGCCCTGTCTAAAGGTCGGTTCATGGGTGGAAACAACGAAACAGGAGACATCACATGACAGCAACGACACGGGGAGCCGGGGACATCACGGTGAGAGCTTGCGGGATCACCGACCTGGGGCGGGTTCGCGAGAACAACGAGGACACGCTCCTCATCGCGCACCTCTCATCGGTCGCCAAGACCGCGCCGCCTGCCCAAGCGGTTACCTTTGAAGCCTCCTACCCCGTCCTGCTCGCCGTCTCCGACGGCATGGGCGGCGCGGCGGCCGGCGAGGTCGCGAGCGCCCTGGTCGTGGAGGCGCTTCGACGGGCGATGGCCACGGCGCGCGGCAACTGGGACGAAGCGACCCTCCTGGCTGTACAGCGAGCCAATCGCGAGGTGTGGCAAGCCTCGCAGCAGCCGGGCCGCCAGGGCATGGGAGCGACGCTCACCGCGATATGCGTGCACGGGATCGAGGCGCACGTCGCCGAGGTGGGCGACTCGCGCGCCTACCTGATTCGCAACGGACAGATCCTCCAGATCACGCACGATCAGAGCTTCGTGCAGGCGCTCATCGACGCAGGGATGATTCAACCTGAGGAGGCCGAGCAGCACCCGATGAGGAGCATGCTGCTCCAGGCGATGGGGCTCGATCCCGACGTCAAGGCCAGCGTCGCCCGGCTCGAGCTGCGGCGCGACGATCGCCTCCTGCTCTGCTCGGATGGACTCTCGAACAAGCTCTCGGCCGGCGACATGCTCGCCGTGATCGAGAGGGGCCCGTCGATCGAGGCCGCATGCCAGAGGCTCGTCGCGCTGGCGAGCGAGCGCGGCGGGGAGGACAACATCACCGCCATCGTCGCCGAGCTGCATGGAGAAGGGCTCACGCCGCCGAGGAGCGGCGAGAAGGTGGCCCAGACGCTTCACACGGTCACCGAGTTCAATCCGAGAGAGAAGGCCTGACGTCGAGCCACGCCGGCTCCGCCGAGCTCCCAGCTCAGAGCCCCGGTCCACCCGCGCGCGCCTCACCGCGGAGCTCGTCATCTCTCCACCGCGCGCGGCGAACGACCTCCGGAGAGCTCGGGCGCGTGCGCTCGGCTGTGGTACTGGCGAGAGGAAGGACAGGAGAGCGCGCATGGTGCCAGGAAGCTTTCGCGGCGTTGCCTTCGATCTGGACGGGACCCTGCTGCGGTCCGACCATTCGGTCTCACCCGAGGCGCGATCGCTGTGCTCGGCGTTGACGGGGAGGGGGCTCCTGCTCACGCTGATCAGCTCGCGCCCCCCTCGCTCCGTGGAGCAGATCGCCGACAGCCTGGAGCTGCAAGGCCCGTGGGCGGCGCTGAACGGCGCCTTCGTCTTCAGCTCCGGCAGGAGAATCCTCGACCGCTCGCCCCTGCCGGAGGGCACCGTCGAGCAGATCCTGGCGCGCTATGGACGGGACGAGCGGGTCAGCCTGAACCTCTACGCCGGCTTCGACTGGATCGTTCAGGCAGCGGACCGGCGCGTCAGGGCCGAGGCCGACATCGTCGGCTTCGCGCCCACGGTCGATGCCGGCTTCGCGAGCCGCCCCGTGACCGAGAAGCTCCTGATGATCACCGACGAAGGGCACTGCGATAACGCTCGGCTCGCGGAGGAGCTCGCGGCGCTCGACGACGGCATCGCGGTAGCGCGTTCGAAGGACAACTACATCGAGGTGACGCGCAGCCGGATAGACAAGGGGCGCGCGCTCGCGTTCATCGCCGAGAGGCGAGGGCTGTCCGCGCGGGAGATGGTCGCTGTCGGCGACGGCGAGAACGACATTCCCATGCTGAAGGCCTGCGGTCTTCCGATCGCGATGGGTCACGGCCCGCAGGCGCTCAAGCAGGTGGCCGAGCTGGTCGTCGGCAGCAACGACGACAGCTCCCTCACCGACGCGCTCAGCCGCATCTTCGGGGCGGCTCCGGCGCGCTAGATCGGGCGGACGCGCGGGAGAGCCGGCCGCTGCGGCAGGCGCGGCGCTCAGATGTGCTTCGGCGGATTCAGCTTGTCGTTCGCCGGCTTTCTCTGAACGAGCGCCTTGGCCTTCTCGTACAGGATCCGGAGCCGCCCGCCCTCGGGCTCCCAGTACTCGGCGCGCTCCACGATCAGCCTCAGGATCGCGGCGTGAGGGTGAGCGGGGCCGTCCGGCAGCCACGCCTTCCACGAGGGCTTCCAGAGGCTCCGGATCTTCTCCTCGTTCCTGTCGATCGTCGCGCGCGCCGAGATCGAGATGTACGCCCGATCCCGCGGCCGGTAGCAGCAGACCGCCACCTGCTGCTCCCGGGCGATCTCGCCGGTCTTCGCCGTCTCCTCCTGCGTCACGAACCAGAGATCGCAGTCCATCAGCTCGGCCGGCTCCTGGATCTCCATCGGCCGACCCCGCATCAGCCCCTCCGGGGTCATGGTGACGAGCATGGCCGTCTCGAACTCCCTGAGCAGCGCGTGCAGCTCACCCATGGATCCGCGGGCCTGAGCCCTGGCTCCTGGCTCTCCACTCTGGTGTTGCTCTCCGCTCTGGTGTTGCATGCGGACAAAGCTGCTCCGCGGGCCCTGGCCCGCAAGCAAGGGCGCGCCCGGACCCGCCTGCGCCGCGGCCCGGCGGCGCTCCGGAGCCGCCCGAAGCGCCGCGCTCGGCCTGACCGTCCAGGCGGCTCACGCCGTGAGGTTTTGCGCAGTTGGCAGCGCGGTGCGACGCCGCGACGCGCGTCCGCCCGGCAGAAGTGGCCCTGTTCTGCCGCCGGAAGTGCCGATCCGCGAACAGCCGTGAGCGGCACGAACCATGCTTTGCGTGATCGTGACCGAACTCCGCCAGCAGGCTCTGCCATGACCGCGCTTTGCGACAACCTCGACGACCGCGTCCCCACCGTGCCGATCCGGGAAGACACCGCCCGGCTCCGGGAGGACTTCCTCGTGCTCGCCGCGCACGAGATCAGGACGCCTGTCACCTCGCTCCTCCTGCAGCTCCAGCTGACGAAGCGGATGAGCGAACGGGAGCCGGAGAACACCCCGGCGTGGGCGGCGGCGATGCTGGCCGTCTTCGACCGGCAGCTCGGCCGGCTCGCCAGGCTGTGCGACGACATGCTCCAGGTCCGGCGCGCCGATCCGGCCCGGCGCGCGCCGGCCCGCGAGCTGGTCGATCTCGTCGTGCTCGTCCGCGATGTGGTGGCGGCGGCGGTCTCGCATCGGCCGGCCGCGCGCGGCGCCATCGCGGTCGCGGCCGAGGGCGCGGTGATCGGCCGCTGGGACCGGTCCCAGATCGAGCGCATGGCGTTCCACTTGATCAAGAACGCGATCACCTTCGGTGAGGGCAAGCCGATCTCGATCGAGGTGCGCGCGACGCGCGCGCGGGCGCGGCTCATCGTGCGCGATCACGGCATGGGGATCGCGAGGGAGGACCAGGAGCGGATCTTCGCGCGATTCGAGCGGGCGGTCCCGGATCGCTTCGGCGGCCTGGGGCTCGGCCTCTACATCGCGCACGCCGCGGCGCGCGCGCACGGCGGGGCGATCCGCGTGGAGAGCGAGCTCGGCCGGGGCGCGGTGTTCGTCGTCGATCTCCCCCTCGCGCCGCGGTCACCGGAGCGCGAGGGGCGCGCGGGCCGAGCGCACCCCTCACGGCGCGGCCTTGCCCGGCGGCCGTCCGAGCTGCCCCTGAGCGCGCACCTCAAGCTCGCGCACGTCAAGCACCTGTACCACCGGGCGCAGCGCCCGCACCCGTGACAGGCCAGCGCCGCGGTCGGCTCACCCGTTCAGGAAGCGGACGAGCAGGCGCAGGCCCGTCTCCTGGCTCTTCTCGGGGTGGAACTGCGTCGCGGTCACGTTGTCCCGCTCGATCGCCGCCGTGATCCGGTGCGGGCCGTGCTCCGTCGTCGCCGCCACCAGCGCCGGGTCGAGCGGGACGGCGTGGTAGCTGTGGACGAAGTAGACGAACGGGCGCTCGCCAGCGAACACGCCGAGCGGGCCCTCCACGTCGCGCGTGATCGCGATGCGGTTCCACCCCATGTGGGGGATCTTGATCCCGGCCCAGGGCTCGCCGGCCGCCGCCTCGGCCGCGCCCGGCTCCGGCGTGAGGCGCTTGACGATGCCGGGGAACACGCCGAGCCCCCGCGCGCCCGCCGCCTCCTCGCTCGAGTCGAAGAGGGCCTGCATGCCGAGGCAGATGCCGAGGTACGGCGCCCCCTTCCGGATCTGCTCGCGCAGCGCCTCGCCGATGCCGCTCTGCAGCGCGGCCGCGCAGTCGCGGAAGGCGCCCTGGCCTGGCACCACCACCTTGTCGGCCCGCGCGATGACCTCCGGATCGCCCGTGCGCGTGACCGCGCACGGCTCGCCGGCGTCCCCGGCGGCCTGGAGGAGCGCCCGCTCCACGGAGCGCAGGTTGCCCATCCCGAAGTCGACGAGCGCGATCGATTGCATGGCTCAGAGGCTCCCCTTGGTGGACGGAATGCCGGCGACGCGGGGCTCGATGCGGGTCGCCTTCATCAGCGCCTTGGCGAACGATTTGAAGCAGATCTCGACGATGTGGTGCAGGTTGTCCCCCTCGATGAGGCGGACGTGCAGGTTCGCGCCGACGCCGCGCGCGAAGCCCTCGAAGAACACGGGGGCGAGCTCGACGTCCCACGTGCCGAGCTTCGCCTTGGGCAGCGGCACGCGCCAGACGAAGTACGGCCTGCCGGAGAGGTCCAGCGCGCACTGCGCGAGCGCCTCGTCCATGGGGAGCGTCGCCTCGCCGTAGCGCGCGATGCCCGCCTTGTCGCCGAGCGCCTGCTGCACGGCCGTGCCCAGGGTGATGCCGCAGTCCTCGGTGGTGTGGTGGCCATCGATCTCGATGTCGCCCTCGGCGTGGATGGTGAGGTCAAACAGGCCGTGGCGGGCGATCTGATCGAGCATGTGCGTGAGGAAGGGGAGCGGCGTCCTGATCGACGAGCGGCCCTGGCCGTCGAGATCGATCTCGATGCGGATGTCCGTCTCGCGCGTCTTGCGCTCGACTTTGGCGATGCGGGGCATGGCGCGTAGGGTAGTCGCCCCGGGCGACGATGGGGAGCACCACGGATGAGCCGGCCGCCCGGCTTGCCCCGCCCCGCCTCGGTCCAGCGCACGGCCGGCAGCACGGCGACCGAGCGTGGCGGGCGGCCTCTGGCGTGGCCTGACGTGGCCTGACGTGGCCTGAACGGCCGAGGCGAGGCCTTGGACGAAAGCGGTGGATGGAATAAGGTGGCCCTCTGGATAACGTGGCGGTGGTGGCGCCCTGAAGGCCGCACCAACGCAGGAGTGTCCGTGAGCGCACCGGTTGCCGAAGGTCAAGTTCTGTCGGGGAAATACCGGGTCGAGCGCATCCTCGGGCAAGGGGGCATGGGCGTCGTCGTCGCCGCCTTGCACGAGCAGCTCCACCAGCGGGTCGCCATCAAGATGCTCCACCCCGGCGCCAACGCCGAGATGGTGGAGCGCTTCGTGCGCGAGGCGCGCGCGGCGGTGCGCCTGAAGAGCGAGCACGTCGCGCGCGTGCTCGACGTCGGGACGCTCGAGACCGGCGCGCCGTTCATGGTGATGGAGTACCTGGAGGGGAGCGACCTGCAGGAGACGCTGCGGCAGCGCGGCCCGCTCGAGCTGGAGGAGGCCGTGGGCTACGTGCTCGAGGCCTGCGAGGCCATCGCCGAAGCGCACGCGGCCGGCATCATCCACCGCGATCTCAAGCCGGCGAACCTCTTCCTCACGCGCGGAGCGGACGGCAGCGGCATGGTGAAGGTGCTCGATTTCGGCATCTCCAAGGCGCTCGCCGAGTCGTCCGCGGCCGGGGCCGAGCCCGAGCTCGGGCTGACGAAGACGGCGATGGTGCTCGGCTCGCCGCTCTACATGGCGCCGGAGCAGATGCGCTCGGCGCGCTCGGTGGACGCGCGCGCGGACATCTGGTCGCTCGGCGCCATCCTTTATCAGCTGCTCACGGCGCGGGTGCCCTTCGACGCGACCTCGCTGTCCGAGCTCATCCTGATGATCAACACCGAGGCGCCGCCGTCCCCGAGCACCTTCCGGCGCGACCTGCCGCCGGGCCTGGAGGCGGCGATCCTGCACTGCCTCGAGAGGGACGTCGCGAAGCGCTTCAAGTCCGTCGCCGAGCTTGCGGGCGCCATCGTCGATTTCGGCCCTCCGCTCGCGCTGGCGTCGCTGGAGCGGATCGAGCGGACGCTGGGGCTCGTGCCCGCGGTCAGCTGGCGCGACCGGGCGAGCTCGGCGCGCGATCGGATGAGCGTTCCCCCCTGGCCGACGACGCAGGAGCGCGTGAGCGGCGTGCCCGCGGCGACGGCGCAGGGGCGGTCCAGCGCGCCGCCCGCCGGCGCGACGTCAGGCGCCGCGGTCGGCCACACGGCCGGCCCGGTGGGCTCGGCTCCCGGCTGGACGGCCACGAGCCCCGCGTCGGCTGGCCGCAGGCGGAGCGGCGTGGTGCTAGCGATTGCCGGGGTGGGCGTCGCGGCGGTGATCGGCGGGGTCCTGCGCTTCGTCACGTTCCGGGGCGACGCGGGGGATCCTGTGATCGATCCGCTGGCCGCGACCACCTCCGCCGAGCCACCGCCGCCCGCGACGACGTCCGTGCCGCCCCCGCCGGTCCCTCCACCGGAGGTCTCCGCCGTGGCCACGGTCGCCACCCCGGCGCCGACGACGACCGCGGTGGCGACAACGGCGCCGGCGCCGTCGTCGAGCGCCCGGACACCGACGACGGCGACCGCGAAGGCGCCCACGACGTCCACCCCCCCGGCGCCTCGACCGAGGGCCTCCGCGGTGCCTTCGGCCCCACCGGCCTCGACAGCGGCGCCCTCGGCCGCGTCGACCACGACCGCGTCACAGGGGAACGACAGCCCCAGCATCTTCGATGTGCTGAACGACAAAGGTAAGCCCAGATGAATTGGCCTGGAAGCGAACGACTCCCGCCGCGGAGCCGCAAGAGCGCGCGCGTCTGTGCCGCGCTCGCGCTCGGCGGCGCCGTGCTGGCGGGGCTAGCGCCCGCCGCGGCCCAGCCTGCGCCGGCCGCCGGCGCGCCCGCCGCGGCCCAGCCTGCGCCGGCCGCCGGCGCGCCCGCCGCGAGCGCTCCTGCTGCCCAGGGGCCGCTGTCCGAGACCCTCACGGGGGAGGCCAAGGCCGAGTATGAGGCCGCGCGGATCCTCTTCAACGACGGCGACTACCGCAACGCCATCATCAAGTTCGAGCGCGCCCACGAGCTCTCCCGCGACCCGCGGCTGCTCTGGAACGTCGCCCTCTGCCAGAAGAACCTCAAGCGCTACGCGCGCCTGCTCGGAACGGTCGAGAAGCTCCTCCAGGAGGCCGGCCCGCAGCTCACGGAGCAGGATCGCAAGGACGCGGCGGCGCTCATCGAGGCGACGAAGGCCTACGTGAGCCGCCTCGACCTCCAGGTCAGCGAGGCGGGCGCAGCCGTCTTCGTCGACGGCGAGGAGGTCGGCCGGACCCCGCTGCGCGAGCCCGTGCTGCTCGACGTCGGCACCCGGAAGATCCGGGTGACCAAGAAGGGCTTCAAGGACGTCGAGGTCTCCCAGCCGGTGGCGGGCGGCGACGTGGTCACGGTGAAGGCCACGCTCGAGCGGGAGGTCCACCAGGGGCGGCTCATCGTCGCGGCGCCGCCGAACGCCGTCATCTCCATCGACGGCCGCGTGGTCGGTCGCGGCAGCTACGACGGGCCGGTGCCGAGCGGCGGCCACGCGCTCCGCGTCACGGCGTCCGACATGGTGTCGCACCAGTCCGAGGTCATGATCCACGATAACCAGACACGCCGCGTGCAGGTCTCGCTGGTGCCGAAGCCCAAGGAAAGCAACATCGAGCGCTGGATCTGGATCGGCGGCGGCGCGGCCGTGCTCACGGGCGCGCTCCTGGTCGGCCTGGGCGTCTTCGCAGCGGAGCCGCCGGTCGACGGCAACCTGTCGCCCGGCTCGGTCGCCCTGTCCGCGCGGGGCGGCGCCTCGTTCGCGATCCCCTTCGGAGGAGGCCGATGATCCGCGGCCGCCGGTTGGTCCTCGCCGCGCTCCTCGCGCTCGCGTGCGGGGGGTGTTCTTCGCCGGACGAGATCGTCGTCGCCATCTCGACGGATCTCGCCCTTCCCAAGGACTTCGACGTCCTTCAGGTCCAGGTGTTCAAGAGCGGCGGAGGCGGGTTCAATCAAGCCTACCTGCGGCTTGGCGAGTCCGATGCCGACGCGCAGCTCCCGGCGACAATCGGGTTCTACTCCTCGGACAGCGGGGGTGAATCCATCCGGATCAGGGTCAGCGCGCGCGTCAAGGACGCGCTTGGCTCGGTGCGCATCGTGCGTGAGGCGGTCACGACGATCCCGAAGAATCGCGTCGCGTTGCTCTCCCTACCGCTCGACTTTCTCTGCGACGGCTCAGGGGAGAGCGCGGGGAACGACGTCGAGAACACGCTCTGCGGCGACGAGCAGACCTGCGTCGCGGGGGCGTGCGTGTCGAACAAGGTCGACTCGAGCACGCTGCCTGACTATTCGTACGGCGACGTCTACGGCGGCGGGAGCGGGGACTGCTTCGACGTGACGGCCTGCTTCCAGAAGGCAACGGCGGCGGAGGTCGACGCGGCGGCTTGCACGATCGCGGGCGACGGCGGGGCTCCACGGAACGTGGCGCTGGAGACCGTCGGTGGCGACGGCATATGCGACGGCGAGGGCGACGACCACCGTTGCCTGGTGGCGCTCGACGCCGCCAGCGACGACGGCTTTCGGGTGGAGGAAGACGGGCGCATCCAGCTGCCGCCGGAGGTGTGCAAGCAGATGGCGAGCGGCAAGATCGCGGCCGTGTTGACGGCGCCGGCGACGGACTGCGCCCAGAAGACCTCGGGGCTGCCGACGTGCGGGCCGTGGCTCGCGTCGGGGTCGGAGGAGCCCTGACGAAGGGCACATCGCTGCCGGGATCGCGCCCGGCAGCGTCAGCATCGAGGGCGAACGCTCGTCTTCGCGCTCCCGCCCCGCCAGCGCATCACCGCGGCTAGGTGGGCGAGCCGCGCGACGGCGGCGATGGGCGAGCCGCGCGACGGCGGCGATGGGCGGGCCGCGCGGCGGCGGCGATGGGCGGGCCGCGCGACGGCGGCGCGGTGGATCACCCCCGCCGTCGCCGCCACCCGGCGAGGAGCGCCGCAGCGGCGAGCCACACCGCAGCCGAGATCGCCGACGCGTCGGCGCGCACCGCGAGGCCGCAGCCGTTGCCGTGCGCCCGCGGCTCGCCGCCACCGGGCCGGGAAGCCGCGCCGCCGACGCCAGCGCCGCCGCCGCCGTTGTCACCGCCGCCGACGCCAGCGCCGCCGGCACCCGCATCGCCGCCAGCGCCGCCGCCGCCGTTGTCACCGCCGCCCCCGCCAGCGCCGCCCCCGCTGCTGGCATCGTCGGGCACGCAGCCGCCGGCCACGCAGGTGCCGCCGGGGCAGCGGGCGCCCTCGTTCGGGAACAGCGCGCACTCGCCGTAGCTTGGATGGCACTGCGCGGAGGTGCAGGCGTTCCCGGAGGGCGCGCACGCGAGCGGCTCGCCGCCCCTGCAGATACCGTCGTCGCAAGCATCGGCCAGGGTGCAGGGGTTGCCGTCGTCGCAGGGCGTGCCGTCGGGCTTCGGCGGCGCGTCGCAGTCGCACGCGTCGCCCACGCCGTCGCTGTTCTCGTCCTCCTGCCCGCTGTTCGACACGACCGGGCAGTTGTCGGCGCCGTCGAGCGCGCCGTCGTTGTCGTCGTCGTCATCGCACCGGTCACCCTGGCCGTCGCCGTCGGTGTCGCTCTGGCTCGGGTTCGCCGACAGTGGGCAGTTGTCGGCGCCGTCGGGCACGCCGTCGTTGTCATCGTCGCCGTCGCACGCATCCCCGTCGCCGTCGCCGTCGATGTCGGCCTGGTCGGGGTTGGGGGTCGAGAGGCAATTGTCTGCGCCGTCCTCCACACCGTCGTCATCCCTGTCGAGCGCGCTCGCGTCGCAGGCGTCGCCTGCGCCGTCGCCGTCGATGTCGGCCTGATCGGGGTTGGGGACGAGAGGGCAGTTGTCGGCGCCGTCGAGCGCGCCGTCGTTGTCGTCGTCGTCGTCGCACGCGTCGCCCAGTCCGTCGTTGTCCGTGTCGGTCTGGTCGGAGTTCGGCACCGACGGGCAATTGTCGGCCTTGTCGCCCAAGGCGTCGTTGTCGTCGTCGTCGTCGCACGCGTCGCCCAGTCCGTCATTGTCCGTGTCGGTCTGGTCGGAGTTCGGCACCGACGGGCAGTTGTCGCCGTCGTCGTTCGCGCCGTCGCCGTCAGCGTCGCCGTTGAGGTCCCAGTTGACCACGCTGGCCTGTTCGGCCGCCGTCATCCCGAGCAGCGCCCTCGCCGGGAGGGCATCGAGGCGGATCGCGGTCGCGTGCGCGTCGGCCTGGCTCGCGTGCTGCCCGCCGAAGTGCATGAGGATCCGCGTCCCCCTGGGCGGCACCGAGAGGGCGAACTCGACCATGGGCCCCTGCGTTGTCGCGCAGTTGTCGGTGGTCATCCCGACGCTCCCCGGCGCGATCGCCGCCGAAGGCCCGTAGAAATTGAAATGGAGGCTCGGATCCGCGCCCGCGTCGACGTCGTCCGTGGCGAGCCACCGGTCCACCGGGGTGAACTCCAGATCTCCGCTGTGCGACTGCGTGATCGTTGTGTCGTTATCGGAGCCGACGTTCGTCTCGATCCGCACGACCGCCGGCAGCTCGGAGGCGGTGGGGTTGTGGAGGATCTCCAGGAACCGCGCCCACCCTTCGTCGGTGGGCACGTACACCTTCCTGGTGACCTCGAGGCGGCCGAGGAGCACCGGCCCGTGGGCGAGCTGCCTCCCGTCCATCTCCGCCACCCGGGTCGAGGGAGGGAACCTCGCCCCGTCCACCCGCAGCATCATGCCGGTGTCGAAGGCGTCGATGGTCCCGTTGTTGACCACCCCGTCCGTCCCGACATCCCACACGAAGGTGAGGCCATCCACGAGCTCCTGAACGAGGCCCGAGGCACCACACTGCGCCGCCGCGCTCCGCGGGGCAGCCACGAGCGCCAGCGTGACGCCGAGCCCTGTGGCCATGACGATTCGCTTCATTCTCTCTCTTCTGCTCCCCGGGTGCGCGTCTCGCGGCACGATCGCGCTCGTCATCGCCGCAGCGCTGCGCGGTTGCCGCCGCCCGCGGATCACTTCGTCTCCAGGACCAGGAGCTCGATCCGCCGGTTTTTCTCCCGCCCGGCCGCGCTCTTGTTGTCCGCGATCGGTTGGCTCGCCCCGTATCCCTTTGCGACCAGCCGCTCGGCCGCGATCCCCTTCTCGACGAGCCACCTGCGCACCGCCTCCGCGCGCGCGGTCGAGAGCGTCTCGTTGAACCGGGCGTTGCCGGCGCCGTCCGTGTGCGCGGAGACCTCGATCTTCACCCACTCCGGGTGCTGCGCGATCACGTCGCGCACCTTGGCGAGCACCGCCTCGCTCTTCGGATCGATCGGCGCCGGATCGTTCTTCAGCACGCGGAACACGACGGGCTCCAGCAGCACGACCCGCTCGCCCTGCACCCGCACCCGCGTCGGGCAGCCGCGCGCGGTCGCGTCCTCGCTCGCCGGGCCCTTCTCGCGCGGGCATGCATCGACGTCGTCCAGCAGGCCGTCGCCGTCCTGATCCGCGGGCTTGCTCGGCGCCGCAGGGGGGCAGCCCGGCCGCGTCGCGCCGCCCGCCGCGTCGCCCTTCTCCGCCGGGCACGCGTCGAGCGCGTCGGGCAGGCCGTCGCCGTCCTGGTCCGCGGGACAGCCGCGCCGCGCCGGATCGCCGCCCCCGCCGCCTGCGGCCGTGTCGGGGCACACGTCGTCCGGATCGGCGACGCCGTCCTCGTCCCGGTCCTCCACGGGGCAGCCGTTTCGCCGCGCGTCGGCGCTGGCCAGCCCGTGCGTGTACGGACACGCGTCCTGGGCGCCGGAGATGCCGTCCGCGTCCGGGTCCGGGTCCGCCGCGCGCACGGGAGGGCGCGCAGGCGGAGCCCACGCCACCGTCCCGATCGCGCGGAACGACGGCGCGCCGATCGCCTCCCCGAGGCCCGGACCGGCGGCCGCCCCGACGACGAGGCCCGCGAGCGGGCGGAGCCGAGCGCCAAGCAGGAGCTCGGCGCTCGTGGTCCTCTCCACCGCGACCCGCTCGCGCGCGGTGAGCGACAGCGAGCCGCCCTGCAGCATCGTCTCGGCGTACACCTCCGGGCCGATCTGCAGCCGCTCGTCCCAGAGGAGCACGGCCGCGCCGCCGCCGTACGCGAGCGTCGACGGGTTCTCGGAGCTCCGCATCACCGCGCCGCCCGCGACGCTCCACACCACCCGCGCGACCCGCCCGCCGAGCAGGAGCTGCGGCGTCACGCGCACCGCGCCCTCGCCGACGTACGCGTCCGAGCTGCCCGTGGGCAGGTGCAGGGCCGCGCTCGTGCCGATCTGGAGCGCGTCGCGCTCGTCGCCGAGCAGCCGGACGCGCACGCCGAGGCGCAGGTCGCCGAGCGCGGGGGACGACGGCGCCTCGGGCGCGCCCGCGTCGGCGGCCGCCGCGGGGCCGTCGCCGCTCTGGGCGAGCGCGAGCGGGAGAGAGGCCGAGACGAGCAGCCGATCCCAGAGCGAGAGCGAGCCGCCGACGTGCAGGTGCGACTGGCCGCCGACGATCACCCGCTCGGGCGAGGCGCCGTCCGAGAGGGTGAGCGGGTCCTCCGCGTGATCGAACAGGACGAGACCGCGCGGAACCAGGTGTCCGCCGATGAACGGCGACGGCACGCCGAAGAGCGGGTCGCCCGGCGGGGTCGGCTCGAACCGGCTCAGCGCGACGGCGCCGGGCCCCTCCGCGCGGGCGGACGATGCGCCCAGGGCGATGCCGAGGAGCGCGCTCGCGAGCGCCGCGCCCACCGTGATGAGGCCTCTCATGGGCGCCGGATGGTATCCTCGCGAGCGCAAGCGGAGCAAAGGCGATTTGTCCGCAACGTTTCCATGTTGCTCGCCCGGCGTGCGCATCGGTTAGCATCGCGCTGAGCGGAGCGCGGCCCTGCGAGCCCTGCCTCCGCCAGAAGGAGCATCGATGCGAGGGAAGCGTCCGGGCCAGTGGGGGTGCGCCATCGTGGCCGCGCTCAGCGTGGGGCTCGCGGCGGGCGCCGCGGCGGCCCAGCCCGCGCCCGCCCAGCCCGCGCCCGCCGCGCCCGCCGCGCCCGCAGACAAGCCGCTCGCGGAGTCGCTGACCGGGATGGCCAGGGCCGAGCACGGGGCGGGCGCCGCGCTGTTCGACGACGGCGACTACGCGGGCGCGCTCGCGCGGTTCGAGCGCGCTTACGAGCTGTCGCGCGATCACCGCCTGCTCTGGAAGACCGCGCTCTGCCAGAAGAACCTGCGGCGCTACGCGAAGATGCTCGCGACGCTGCGCCGGATGGAGGCGGAGGCGGGCGCCGCGCTGTCGGCCCGCGACAAGCAGGACATCGCCGACCTGATCCAGGCCGCCGGGGCGTTCGTGTCGCGCCTCGAGATCGTGGCCAGCGAGCCGGGGGCCACGGTGTTCGTGGACGACGAGCCGGTCGGGACGACGCCGCTCGCGGCGCCGGTGCCGATCGACATCGGCGAGCGCCGCATCCGCGTGTCGAAGCCCGGCTTCGTCGATTTCGTCCGCCGGGAGAAGGTGGTCGGCGGCGGCAGCATCGCCCTCGTGGCGCGGCTCGACCGGGCGGTGCACCGGGGTCGGCTCGTGGTCGCCGCGGGACGGGACGACCTCATCGCGATCGACGGCAAGGTGGCGGGCAAGGGCCGCTGGGAGGGCTCGGTGGCGAGCGGGACCCACGCGCTGCGCGTGACGGCGCCCGGGATGACGCCGCACGAGGTGCAGGTCCTGGTCCGCGACGAGGAGCTCCGCCGCATCGACGTCTCGCTGGAGCGCGCTCCGGGGCCGGGCGGCGCGAGCAAGTGGCTCTGGATCGGCGGCGGCGCGGCGATCTTCGCCGGCGCGCTCATCGCCGGCGCGCTGCTCGTCGAGCCGGGGACGCCGGCGGAGCAGGGCAGCCTCGGCACCGTTCCGCTCGGATTTGGAGGGAGACGCTGATGCGCACGAAGCGGACGAGCTCGATGTCGGCGGCGGCGGCGTTCCTCGCGCTCGCGGGGGCGGCGGGGGTCGCGTCCTGCGGCGGGGAGAAGGGGCAGCTCATGGTCGTCTTCCAGACGGACATGTCGCTGCCGAAGGACATCGACACGATCCGGGTCGAGGCGACGCTCGACGGGTCCATCGTCTACGACGAGACCTTCGAGCGGCTCGGGGGCGAGGGCTCGATCCGCCTGCCGGCCACGCTCGGCTTCCTCACCCCCGACGATCCTGCGCAGGCGCTCCGGGTGCGCGTCATCGCGAGCCGCGGCGGCAAGGACGGGGTGCGCCTGCTCCGCGAGGTGCTCACGACGGTGCCCGAGGGCCGCACCGCGACCCTCCACATGCCCATCCAGTTCCTGTGCGACGGCTCGGCCGAGGTCGAGCGCGACGAGCATGGCAACGCGCTGCGCGACGCGCAGGGCAACGTGCTCGTCAAGAACAGCTGTCCCGAGGGCCAGAGCTGCGTCGCCGGCTCGTGCGTGCCGCGCGAGATCGACTCGCGCGCCCTGCCCGTGTTCGAGGCGAAGGCCGTGTTCGGCGGCGGCGACGGCGACAGCGACGGGCTCTGCTTCGACACCGTCCAGTGCTTCGCCGCCGCCACGTCGGCGCCGGTCGATCTGGAGCGGTTCGCCGCGAACCCCGGCGACTGCGTGGCGCACGCGCCGGGCGGCGAGGTGAACGTCGCGCTCCTCACGCAGGGCGGCGGCATCTGCGGCGAGAGCGCGTGCTACGTCCCGCTCGACGCCGAGAGCGACGCGGGCTTCCGGGTCGAGGACGGCAACGTCCTCCGGCTGCCCCCCGAGGTGTGCAAGCGAGCGCAACAGGGCAAGCTCGCGGGGATCGCCATCGCGGACGCAGGCGAGGGGAGGTGCCGCAAGAAGGGCACGGACCTGCCGACGTGCGGCCCGTGGTCGGCGTCGGGTGGAGGGCACTACACGGGGCCTGACGCATCGGCGCCGATCCCGGTCGCGGTCGCGCAGGTCCACCCGGTGTCGCTGCGGGTGACCGCGGGCGGCGTGGCCTGGATCTCCGGCACCACCTTCGACGAGGCCGGCATGGCCCGTGCGGACGGCGAGCTGAAGACCGCGCCGCCGGGCGGCGGCGAGCCGCTGTCCCTCGGCGCGGCGCAGGCCTCGCCGAGGGACCTCGCGATCGACGAGGTGCGGCAGCTCGCCTTCTGGACGAACGCGGGGGACGGCACCCTGATGGCGGCCCCGCTCGCGGGCGGCGAGCCGCGCGTGCTGCTCGCGGATCTGAAGCAGCCCGAGGGGCTCTCGCTCTCCGGCGACGCGCTCACCTGGACCGAGCTCTGGGGAGGCGGCGTCTTCCGTGCGCTGCTGAGCGGCAGCGGCGCCGAGGTCGAGCTCGGCACGCCGGAGGACCTCATGCCGCCCGGCTCGGCGTTCGCGTCCCCGTACCGCGTGGCCAGCGCGGCGGACGCCGTGTGCTGGACCTACCAGGGCACGCTGGGCCAGCAAGACGGCGCGGTGGCGTGCCGCGTGCGAGCGGAGACGCATACGATCGCCGCCGAGCAGCTCACCCCGCGGGAGATCGCGCTCGACGTGGACGCCCAGGGGAACGCGGTGGCGGTCTACTGGGCGAGCTTCGAGGGCGGCAGCGTCTTCCGGGTCGACCTGAGCGGAGAGGCGATCGGCGAGCCCGAGGAGATCGCGTCGGATCAGGGCCAGCTGAACGGCGTCGCGCTCGACGCGGAGCACGTCTACTGGACGCGCCGCGACGAGGGGACGGTCGTGCGCATGCCGAAGGACGGCGGGGAGCAGGAGGTGCTCGCCTCGCAGCAGAAGCGCCCCGGCGACATCGCGCTGGACGAGACGACGGTCTACTGGATCAACGAGGGATCGCCGGATCAGGAGGACGGCACCCCGGTGAAGGACGGGGCCATCCTGAAGCGCGCGAAGTGAGGGTGACCGCGGCCCGCGGGGGCGCGCGCTCGCGCGGCGCGGGGCTCGCGGCGGGCTCGCGCCGCTCGGCGCCTGCGCGCTCGGCGCCGCGTGTGCTATGGCCCGACCCGTGAAGCGCACGGCCCTTCTCCTGTTCACCCTCGCGCTCCCCGCGTGCGGATCGAGCTATGCCCAGCAGGGCCCGAGCGACACGCTCCGGGCGTACGCGCAGGCGCTCCAGGAGGGGCGCGTCGACGCGGCCTACCGGCTGCTCTCGGACGAGGCCAAGCGGTCGATGTCGCTCGAGGCCTTCCGGCGCGCGGTCCGGGACAACCCGGACGACGCGCTCGAGATCGCCCGCGCCATCGCGCGGCCCGCGGCCGATCCGGTGGTGACGGCGACGGTCACCATGCCGAACGGCGAGGAGCTCCTGCTCGTCTTCGAGGGGGGCCGCTGGCGGCTCGACGCGGCGGCGGTCGATCTCTACGGCCAGGCGACGCCCCGGCAGGCGCTGGTGGGGTTCCTGCGGGCGTTCGAGCGAAAGCGCTACGACATCATCATGCGCTACGTTCCCGACGCCGAGAAGGAAGGCCTCGTGGAGCCGGCGGGCGGCGCGCCCGGCGAGGCGGGCGATCTCGGCGAGGCGGGCGCGCTGCGCGGGGAGGGCACGGCGCAGCCCGCTGCCCCCGGAGGCGCGGCGGGGAGCGCGGGCGCTGACGCAGCGCAGAAGCCTGGCGGTCGGCCCGGGACGGTCAGGGGCGCGGCGGGCGCGGCGCAGCTCACCCCCGAGAAGCTGAAGGCCGCCTGGGAGGGGCCGCAGAAGGAGCAGATCAACCGGGTCGTCCAGGCGATCAAGGCGGCGCTGCCGACCGCGACCATCGAGGAGACGGGGGACAGCGCCTCGATGGCGTACGGCGCCGGTGGCACGGTCGCCTTCACGCGCGAGCACGGGGTCTGGAAGATCAAGGACTTCTAGCGGCTCGCCCGCGTCATGGCTTCGAGAAGAGCGCTGTACTAGGGTTGTCTGCATGCCGACCGGCGATCCTCCTTCGCGAACGCCCCCCTCGCCCGACGCCGACAGCGTCCCGATCCTCCCGCTCCGCAACTCGGTGTTGTTCCCCATGTCGGTCGTGCCGATCAACGTCGGCCGGCCGCGGAGCGTGCGCCTCGTCGAGGATCTCCTCGGCCGCGAGCGCGCGCTTGTCGGCGTGATCAGCCAGCGGTCGCCGGACGTGGATGAGCCGACGTTCAAGGAGCTCTATTCCGTCGGGACCATCGCCCGCGTCGTGAAGGTCATCCGGCTCGGCCCGAACAACTACTCGGTCGTGCTGAACGGGCTCGGCCGCTTCCGCATGAAGGCGGCGTTCTCGCTGGAGCCGTACATGCGCGCGCGGATCGAGCGCATCCCGGAGTCGCTCGTGCGCGACGTGGAGCTCGAGGCGCTCGGCGCGGGCCTGCGCGAGGCGACGCGCGAGGTGCTCGGCCTCATGCCGAACCTGCCGCGCGACACCGCGGGCATCCTCGACAACGTGCGCGAGCCCGGCGCGCTCGCGGATCTCATCGCCTCGAACTTCCCGCAGGCGCAGGCGTCGGTCGGCGACAAGCAGGAGATCCTCGAGGCGTTCGACGTGAAGGCGCGCGTCCGCCTCGTGCTCGCGATGGTCGGCCGGCAGCTCGAGGTGCTGCGGGTGAAGAAGGAGATCTCCTCCATGGTGCAGGAGGAGATGGGCAAATCGCAGCGCGAGTACATCCTCCGGCAGCAGATGAAGTCGATCAAGGAGGAGCTCGGCGAGGGCGGCGACGACGACGAGATCGAGGAGCTCCGCGAGCGGATCCGCCGCGCCAAGGTGCCGGCGGAGGTCGACAAGGTCGTGCGCAAGCAGCTCAGCCGGCTGCGCTCGATGGCGCAGCAGTCGGCCGAGTTCAACGTGACGAAGACCTACCTCGAGTGGATCGCGGATCTGCCGTGGTCCAAGACGACGGTGGACAAGCTCAGCGTCGAGAGCGTGCGGCGCTGCCTCGACGAGGATCACCTCGGGCTGGAGAAGGTGAAGAAGCGGGTCGTCGAGTACTCGGCGATCCGGCAGCTCCGCTCGGACAAGAAGGGGCCGATCCTGCTCTTCATCGGGCCGCCCGGCGTCGGCAAGACGTCGCTCGGCAAGTCGATCGCGCGCAGCATGGGGCGGCGCTACGAGCGCATCGCGCTCGGCGGCGTGCGCGACGAGGCGGAGATCCGCGGGCACCGGCGCACGTACGTCGGCGCGCTGCCCGGGCGCATCCTGCAGGCGCTCAAGAAGGCGGGGACCAAGAACCCGGTGCTCGTGCTCGACGAGGTCGACAAGATGGGCGTCGATCTGCGCGGCGATCCGGCGGCCGCGCTCCTCGAGGTGCTCGATCCCGAGCAGAACTCGACCTTCCAGGATCACTACCTCGACCTGCCGTTCGATCTGTCGCAGGTGATGTTCCTCGCGACGGCGAACAACTGGGACGGCATCCCGGGGCCGCTCGTCGACCGCATGGAGGTCATCGAGGTGCCCGGCTACACGCGGACCGACAAGCTCGGGATCGCGCGGGAGTTCCTGGTGCCGAAGCAGCTGTCGGCGCACGGGCTCACGGACGAGCGGCTGGAGTTCACGGAGCCGGGCATCGCGGCGATCATCGATCACTACACGCGCGAGGCGGGGGTGCGCGGTCTCGAGCGGCAGATCGCGGCGGTGTGCCGCTCCACGGCGGTGAAGGTCGCGGAGGGCCAGGACGTGCGCGAGGTGGCGGCGCCCGAGCACGTGGAGCAGGTGCTCGGTCCGCACAAGCACCGCCCCGAGCTCGCCGAGCGGTCGCTCCAGCCCGGGGTCGCGACCGGCCTCGCGTGGACGCCGGCGGGCGGCGAGATCCTCTTCATCGAGGCGACGAAGATGCCGGGCAAGGGCAACGTGGTGCTCACCGGCAACATGCGGAACGTGATGCAGGAGTCGGCGAGCACGGCGGTGAGCTTCGTGCGCAGCAAGGCCGAGCGGCTGCACCTCGATCCGGAGTGGCTCAAGGAGATCGATCTGCACGTGCACATCCCGCAGCACGGCACGCCGAAGGACGGGCCGAGCGCGGGGGTGACGATGTTCTCCGCGGTGGCGTCGCTGCTGCTCGGCGCGTCGGTGCGCAGCGACATCGCGATGACGGGGGAGATCTCGCTGCGCGGGCGGGTGATGCCGGTCGGCGGCATCAAGGAGAAGCTGCTCGCGGCGCACCGGGCCGGCATCCGGCACGTGCTCATCCCGGCCAAGAACCGGCGCGACCTCGAGGATGTGCCGCAGGACGTCAAGGACCAGGTCATGATCACGATGGTGTCCTCGATGGAAGAGATCCTGCCACTCGTCCTGGAGCCGCCGCGGCGCGCGCCGGTGCAGAGCGCGTCGGCGGACGAGGTCGAGGAGCAGGCCGGGGCGTAAGCGGGAGCTTCCGGGCGGGTCGGCCCAGGAGCGCGGCCTCGCGCGCGCCGCGGCCCGCGCCCGCGCGGCGGCTAACCGTGGCACGCGCGGACGAACCCGCAGCGCAGCCTGCGGCACGCCTCGACCGGGATCCCGTCGAAGCGACCCTCGGCCCCCGCCTCGGAGAAGCGCTCGGCGAGCCGGGCGAGCTCGCGCTCGAACCGCGCATGCTCCTCGTCGGCGATCGAGCCCACGGGGCCCGAGGCCTTGAGCCACACGGGCTCCACCTCGGCGCCGACGAACAGCACACCCGCGCGGATCGGGCGGTCCGGATGGCGCCTCCGCAACGCGAGCGCGTACGCCCGCAGGCGGAGCTCGTAGGGCGCGAGATCCGCCCGAGGTCGCGCGCGCTTGTACTCGATGACATCGACGAGCCCGCTCGGATGCAGCACCACCAGATCGAGCGCGAGCGCCAGCGCGAGCCTCGCCCCGCGCCGCTCTCCGGCGCTCTGGGGGTCGATATCGAGCACGAGCGCCTCCTCCCGGAGGAGCGCCGCCTCCTCGCCGCGCACCTCCCGCGCATAGGGCCCCCCCAGGAAGCGGGCGATGCCTTCGGCGATGCGCGGCGTGTCCGGGCCATGAGGCGCGAGCCCCTCGAAGGCGAGCCGCGCGACGATGTCCGCAGCCTCGGTCGGTTCACCCCAGCGCGCGCGCGGCCAGCGCTGGAGCACGCGGTGCGCGGCGCGGCCAGGAGGGCGAGGGTCGGCGCCGTCGTCGAGCTCGACACGCTCCTCGCCCGGCAGCTCAGGCGGGCCCTCGACGTCGAACAGGCCGAGCTGACCCTCGCCCGGGGGCTCGCTGATCCCGAGGAGGTGCCTCAGTCGGAAGCGGCGCGAGCACGCCTGGAGCGTCGCGAGCGACGCGGTCGCGATCAGCACGGTCTGCGCGCGCGCGGGCTCCGTCGCCGGCGCGGCCCGGGGGAGCGGCGCGGCGCGCGCGTAAGCGTCGGTGCCAGGCGCCGGCGGCCTGGCCTCCGCGAGCAACGCGCGGGCCTCGAGCGTTGCGCCGATCGTGCCGGCGAGCGGCGAGGGAGCCTCGGCGTTCGCCGTCCCCTTCAGCGTGAGCCACGCCGAGCCGCCGCGCGGCTTGACCGCGGCGCCGACGAGCACGAGCTCGCGTCGGGCACGGGTGATCGCGACGTACGTGAGCCGCTGTCGCTCGGCCCGCTCCCGCGCCCGCGCCTCGGCGCGCGCCGCGTGGAGCGTGGGCGTGCTGAGGGGCAACGACGGCCCGTGCGCCGACCCCTCGACGTCGTGGAGCGAGCCGAGCCGCGACGACCTGTCGACGCGCCGCGCGTGGTGGCGCACGAGCAGCGCGGCTGGGCGGTCGCTCGCGCCGGGGATGTAGCTCAGGCCGGGCAGATCCGCGCGGGGCTCCGCGTTGAGATCCAGGAGCACCACGGCCGGGAAATCGAGCCCCTTGCTGGCGTGGATCGTCGTGAGCCGCACGGCGTCGTCCTCGGGTGAGAAGACGGCGGCCTCCGGCTCGTCCGCCTCGTCGCGGATCCGGCGCTCTAGCCAGCGAGCGAAGCTCGCGAGCGAGCCCCCCCGCCGGCGGGCGATGGAGATCAGCCGATCGACGTTGCCGAGCCGGGCCTGGGCGCGGGGGAGCGCGGCGAGGACGCGGTCGAGATCGAACGCGGAGACCGCGGCGCGGATCGCCTCGCCAGGCGTCGAGCGGAGCGCCGCGCGGCGCAGCCCGGCGAAGCGGGCGCGGAACGCCTCGAGGCGCTCGCGATCCGCCGCGGACAGCCGCGCGAGCGCGGGGAGGGGGCGCGCGTCGCCGGGCCCATCGTCCTCCGGCCAGGGTGCCCGGCCCCCCTGCGCCCCGGCGGCGCTCGGCCAGCGGCCGAGCAGCGGGACCGTGAGGCCGCGGCCAGGAGGCGCGAGGACCGCGAGCGCCGTGTCGGAGAGCGCCACCATCGGGCCGCGAAGGACCGTCGCGAGCGCCAGTCGATCGCGCGGGTCGAGGAGCAGGCGGAGGATCGCGGCCACGTCGCGCACCTCGGCCGCATCGAAGAGCGCGCGACCCGCCACCACGTACGGGATCTCGAGGCGCGCGAGGGCGAGCTCGACGAGCGGGATCGTGCTCCGGCGCCGGGCGAGCACGGCGACGTCGCGGAAGCGCAGATCGCCGCCCGCTTGCTCGGCCGCGCCCGCGCCGCGGACGCGCCGCGCGATGTATGCGGCCGCGATCAGCGCCTCACGCAGCTGCCCCCGCGCGTCGCGGACGAGCGCGTCGACCCCGTCCGCGGCGCTGCCGTCGTCGTCGATGAGCGCGACCTCCGTCGGGCCCTGCGCGGCCCCGCCCGGCGCCGCGACGAGGTGCTCCGCCGCGCTGTAGGCGATCTCGAACTCGCGCGGCGCGCCCGGGCTGCCGTCGCGCGCCTCGAGGGCGCGGTCCTGGGCGAAATCGCGCGCCGAGAACGCGTTGATGAACGCGAGCAGCTCGGGCGTCGACCGGCGGCTCTCGCGGAGCGCGACGAAATCGGCGCTCGGCTCGGGCGACCACAGGGAAGGCGAGAGCTCGAGCGCGCGGCCCGCGGCGGCGCCCGCGAGCTCCGCGCAGACGCGGCAGAAGATCGACACGTCGGCCCCGCGGAACCCGTAGATGGATTGCTTGCGATCGCCGACCAGAAACAGCCCATGGCCCCACAGGCCGGCGGCCGTCGGGGCGACGCCGGCCGGGCGCGCCAGCGCAGCGTCGTCCCGCTCGCGCAGGAGGTACACGAGATCGCGCTGCACAGCGCTCGTGTCCTGGAACTCGTCGACGAGCAGCACGTCGACCGACCCGCGGACCGCGTCGGCGATCGCCGAATCGTCGCGCAGGCCGTCGCGGGCGGCGCGCAGGAGGTCCCCGAACCCGAGGCCGCCCTCGGTGCGGCGGATGGCCGAGAGCCGCTCGCGGATCTCCTCCAGCAGATCGACGATCCGCGCCTCGCGGCGCGACAGCGCCGGCGCCTCGCGGAGGAAGCCGAGCAGCTGCTGCGCCTTGTCGCGGTGGGTCTCACCCGGCAGCGCTTCCCGGAAGGCGAGGAGCGCCTCGTCGGCCGGCGTGCACTTGCTCTTGTGCGGCCTGCGCTGCGTGAGCAGCTCGACCAGCGGGGCGCTCGCCGCGCTCGCGGGGAAGGGCGCGCCGCCCTCGCGGCCGAGCGCCGCCGCGAGCGCCGCCGCCGGCTCGCGGAACGCCGCGCTGCCGAGCGCCGCGCTTTCGGCCGCGAGGCGGTGGAGCTCCCGCGCGAGCGCGCTAGCCTCGGCGGCGTGGTCGGGCAGCGAGAGCCGGCGCGGCGCGAGGCCGTCCTCGTCGAGCCGGTCGAGCAGCCGCGTGACCTCGCTCCGCGCGGCCTCGACGCTGCCCGTCGCGGCGACGAGCGCGCGCGCGGCCTCGGCGCGCTCGCCCCCCTCGGCGAACGCGCGGCTCAGCGCCTCGTCGACCGCGAGGTCGCTGAGCGCCTGCGCCTCCTCCTCGTCGAGGATCCGGGCGGAGGGCGAGAGCCCCATCGCGATCGCGTGCCGGTCCACGATCTGCTTGGCGACGCCGTGGAGCGTGTCGATGCGCCCCGCCGGGAGGCGGGCGAGCGCCTCCTCCGCGCGCTTGCGCAGCTCGGCCACGGGCAGCGCTGCGCCGCCGCCCGCGCCGCGCGGGGCGGCGACCGCCGCCTGCCGCGCGCGGAGGATGTCGGCGAAGGGGATGTCCGCCTCGCCATCCCACCGGGCGATCTCCCGGAGCGACCGCTCGATGCGGTGGGCGATCTCGCGCGCCGCCGCGCGCGAGAACGTCGTCGCGACGATGCGGTCCGGCGGCACCGGCGGCGCGGGGGACGCGGCGTCGGGCTGGCCGGCGGAGGTGAGGCCCAGCGTGAGCAGCACGTAGAGCGCCGTGAGGCGGTGGGTCTTGCCGGTGCCGGCGCTCGCGGCGACCACGACGTTGCGGCGGAAGGCGTAGATGAGCGCGTCGCCCTCGGTGAGCTCCGCCCCGTGCGGCGCGGGGCTCACGCGACCTCCTCCGCCGCCTCGTCCATCGGCACGACCGCGGGCCGCCGGCACACATCGCGCGCGTCACAGCGCGCGCACATCGTCGCCAGCGCCGGCCGCGGCGCGGCCTTGCCCTCCCAGAGCGCGACGACCGCCGCGCGCGCCGTGCGCGCGGCCTCCGCCCAGCCCTCGGCGAGCGCGCGCTGCTCCTCGGCCGTGCGCGGCCACAGCTCGATGAGCCCGCGCTGGCGCACGCCGATGTAGACGGCGCGCACCTCCTCCGCGCCCAGCGCGCGCGCCGCGATGGCGCTGTACAGCGGCAGCTGGAGCGCCCGCCGCCGCTCCTTGGCCTCGGGGAGCTTGCCGGTCTTGTAGTCGACGACCCGCACGACGCGCTGATCGGTCGACCGATCGATCCGGTCGATCTGGCCGTCGACCCACAGGCTCGGCGCGCCCGCCGTGCCCTCCGCGTCGTCGTCCGACGGGGGGAGCTCGAGCGGCTGCCAGGGGGCCGGCTCACCCGCGCCGAAGCGCCGCTCGGCCAGGAAGAAGCGGAGCTCCGGCGACGACTCCTCCCCGTCGATGGCGCGGACCACGACCTCCAGCACGTCGGCGATCGCCTTCTCGACCGCCTCGCGGCGGAGCGGGGCCATGGGCGCCGAGGCGCCGAGCGCCGCCTCGGCCGCCGCGCGCGCGGCCGAGAGCTGCTCGGCCGGATCGCGGTCCGGGCCGAGCTCGCGCAGCGCCTCGAACGACGCCTGCAGGGCGCGGTGGATCAGCGTGCCGCGCTCCCGCGCGTCGGCCGACTCGGCGAGGTCCTCCGCGCGGCGCACGTGCAGCACGCGGCGGGCGAACCCCGCGAACGCGCAGCCCACGGCGCGCTCGATGTGGGTGACCGCGATCGGCCTGTCGGGGTGCGCCCCGCCGATCGCGGCCCGGAGCTGCGCGCCGAGCGCGGGATCCTCGTCGAGCGAGACCCGCCCCGTGTGGAGGTCGATCGGCGCCCGCGGATCCAGGAAGAAGTCCGCGCGGGCGCGCTCGATCCGGATCCGCTCCGCGATGTCCGCCGCCGGCCGCCCGCCGCCCGCGAGGGCGATGAGCTCCGCGTCGCGCGGCCCGAGCGTCGCGGCGTCCGGGGCGACGCGCGAGGCCGGCTCCGTCCGCTGGGGGGCGCCGGCCGCGACGGCCGCCGCGAAGAGCGGGTGCGGCTCGTTCGGCTCGCTATCGTCCCCCCGCGTGAAGCAGAGGGCGACGCTCCTCGCGCCGGCGAGCGCCCAGCCGAGCTCCGCGCGCTGGGCCGCCTGGCGCTCGCGCCCCGACGCGGGGCGGCACGGCGCCGGCAGCCTCGCGCGGAGCGCCTCGCCGAGCAGCGTCTCGTCGGCGCCCGGGCTGCCGCCGTAGGCGCGCGCCTCGAGCCCGGTCACCACCACCACGTCGTGCTCGAGCGCCGTGACCCCGGCGGCGACGTCGACGCGCACGGCGCCGGCGCGGCCCGCGTCGCCGCGCGGCCCCGCGCCCTGCTCGCCGGCGGCTCGATCGAGCTCCGCGTAGACCTCCGCCGCGGACGCGGGGCGGTCCTCGCAGCCGAGATCGCGCGCCGCCCGCGCGAGCGCCTCGGCCTGCTCGCGGATCGCGCGCGCGGCCCGCGCGCCCTGACCCATCGCCTCGAGCGCGATCGCGCCGCCGCTCCGCCGATCGCCGCGCAGCGCAGCGCGGAGCTCCTCGACGCCGGGCTCCCCGAAGCTCAGCTTGTCGAGGAGCGACAGGAAGCGCCGCACGATCTCGGGCCGCGTCGTCGCCTCGCCGATCCAGCGGGCGCTGGCGAGCAGCCGCTCGAGCGCGTGCGGCATCCACGCTTCATCGTCGTCATCGCCGTGCGCGTCGCCCACGCCGTGCAGCGCCGCCAGGCCGAGATCGAGCTCCGCCTCCTCGAGCCGCGCGCCCCGCCCGGCGGTCCGCGGCGGCCCCGCGCGGCGGCCTTCGCGGCGGGCCGCCACGACCGAGATGAGGCTCTCGATGAGCAGCCGGCCCGTGCGATCCACCTCGACCGGCACGTCGCGCAGCCGGTGGGCGAGGTCGGCCGAGCGCTTCTCCGCCTCGGCGACCGAGGCGCGGTCCATCCAGGCGCCGGCGTGGACCCCGGGCGCGCGGAGGATCTCGATCGCCTGCTCGCGGCGCACCGGGCCCACGGCGAGGCGGAGGATCGCGAGCGCGACGCGCCCGTCGGGGCAGCTCGCGGCGGCGCGGCCGCGCGGCTCCGAGAAGCGGACCCCCGCGTCGGCCAGCGCGGCCCGGAGCGGCTCGAGCGCGGCGTCGTCGAGCGCGGGCACGACGACGGCGATCCGCTCGGGCGGCACCCCGCGGCCGAGCGCCGCGGCCACCTCGGCGGCGGCGGCGCGCGCCTCGCCCTCCGCGGTCCTCGCGCCGATCGCGGCGAGCGGCTCCGCCTCTCGGTCGGGCACCCACGCGATCTCCGGCGCATCGTCGAGCGAGGCCCAGCGCCGTTCCAGCGCGTCGGCCACCGCCGCCGCGCCGTCGCCCTGGAGCGCCGGCAGCTCGACGGTCACGCCCGCGCCGTCCCGCGCGCGGACGGCGGCGTGGAGCGCCTCGATCCAGGCGAGATCGTCGGGCTCCCAGGCGGCGGCGCCGCGGATCGTGACCTTGCGCGGGAGCGGCAGCGCGCTGGCCGCGCCGGCCGCTCGGAGCGCCCGCGCGAGCAGGAACCCTGCGCAGCGCGGATCCACGAGGTGCGCCACATGCAGGGCAGCGTCCGCCCGCTCGAGGACCTCGGCGATGGCGAGCGCATAAGCGGTGCCGAGCGCCCGCAGATCCGCCGGGGAGGTCCCGGCGCGCCGGAAGCTCCCGAGGGCGCGGTCCAGGGCGTGCGCGAGCGCGACGCGCGCGGCGGGCTCGGGCGGCTGCCGGAGCCGATCCGGCGGCAGCGCATCGAGGGCGAGCCGCGTGGCGAGGCGGGTCGCCTGCGGGCTCGCCATGGCGACGTCCGGTGCGAGCAGGGCGAGCGCCTCGGAGACAAAGCTCCACCGTGAACGGACTTCCTGACCCGCGGCGCGCGGGTCGCGCAGGTCGAGCGCGGCGAGCTCGCGCTCGACGTGTCGCTCGGTCGGGACGATGAGCAGGGATGTCCTGATCACCACCACGAGACGGCCAGCTGCCGCTCCTGGGAAGCGCAGGCGCCCCACGCGGCAGGACGCTGGGCGGGCGCCGGCGCGCGTGGATGCTCGTCCGGCAAGGGATACCTCACCGCACAGGCTTTACTTCATGCATCCGTCCCCTCGCAACCTCCGCCGGGCGCATGGCTTGTTGAAAAACTCCCGCAGAATGTGGGAATTCTTGTGGGAAGCTCGGAAAGCGTGTTGAAAAGCCTGTTGAGAACCACGGACGGTCCGGGCAGCGATCCTCTGTAAGCCCGCGGAATTGCAAGCAAGCGGGCGCGCCGCGGCACGCCCGGGGCGCTCCTCGGTTATCAACAGGCTCGGCGGTGCGCGGCGGCGGTTCGACGGCGACGGGGCCTCACGACGAGAGTCATGAGCAGCTTTGACGGCGGCAGCGGGGAAGGCGGGCGGCCTGGGCGCTCTGTCGGGAGATGCCCAGTCGGCGAAAGGGGAGCTACCGGCGCGCCATGTCCTTCTGCCGGCGCACGCTGTCGTCATCGGCCGGCGGCCGCTCGGACACGGTCGCTGGCGGCGGGGCGGGAGTCGCCGGCGTGCGGCTCTGCTCGTCGGCTTGCGTGGCCGGGGCGGAGCCGCTCGGGGCGGTCGCGGGCGCGCTCGCGGCGGCGCCGGGGGCGGCGGCGGCCGTGGTGCTCGCCCGCGCGCTGGCGGGCGCCGCGGCCTGTGCGCGAGTCCGCACCGCGGTCACTGCCCTGTCGGCCGCCCGGACGAGCTGCGTGGTGACGACCGAGGCCGGGAAGGGGAGCTTCGGGTCGACGAAGAGCTCGAGCTTCACGATGGTGTGGTGCTCATCGACGGCGCGGAGCCGCCACCGGGCGCGGAAATCGGAGACGTTGCCGCGCTTGTAACGCCCGGAGATCACCTCGTCGGCGCCGTCCTTCGTGGGCGGCGACATGTCGGCGACGGTCCAGATGTGCGCGGCGCCGTTCAGGATCGGCACCTGGAGATAGACCTCGCTCGTGCCTTTGCGCTTCGCCAGCACGCGGCTCTGGTCAAAGGAGCTGATGAAGGTCTTGTAGCTGCCGTAGGAGGTGACGAGCTTCCGGACGGCCGGCAGGGGCGCTTTGACGAGGATCGCTGCGCCCCCTGTGTCGATCGCGGAGGCCGGCCCGGTGGTCTTCAGGGTGTACCGGAGCGCCTTGCCGAGCGACGCGAGCTTCTCCGACTCGGCGTCGGCGGCGCGGGCCATGCGTGGCGAGAGCGAGAGGGCGAGGACGGCGAGCGAGAAGGCGATCAGGGACAGGGACCACAACTTCTTCATGGACTCTCCTGTGCGAGCAACGTCCGTCGGTGTGTGGGCTGCCGGTCACGTCGTGGGCGTGCGCCTCGGGCGGGCGAGAGCGCAGCCACTCACTACATGTACCTCGCTGAGCGGGCAGCCGCACCCCTGCACGTTACAGAAACTGTGCGATCCTCGACGGAGGTCGGAATTCAGCGGTCGGCGTCGGAGCGCTTCGCGGCCGCGCCGCGCTGCGCGGCGCTGCCGCTGTCCTCGGCGGCCCTCGCAGCTTGTCCGACGGCGTCGGCGTCGGGCTCGGAGGACGCCGCGGGCGGCCGCAGAGGCCGCTCGCCCGGCTCCTCCTCGAGAGGCGCCATCTTGCAGGAGCCGTCGAACTGCACGCCGCGATCGATGGAGATGGCGGGCGCGTGCAGCGCGCCGGTCACCTTGGAGGGCGCGTAGAGCTCGATGGCGTCGCGGGCGCGGATGCTCGCCTGGACCTCGCCGCCCGTGACGATGCACGTGACCACGTGGATCTCCCCGATCACGAGCGCGCCGTCGCCGATCACGAGCACGTCTTCGCCGCGGATCTCGCCGCGGAAGCTGCCGTCGATGCGCACCCGGCCCTCGAAGAAGAGCTTGCCTTCGAAGTGCGTGCCGCGGCCCAGGAGGGCGTTGATCTCGGTGGGCCGGAGGCCCCCCGCGTCGTCGCCGCGGGGGCCTCCGGGGGATCGCGACGAGAGGGGCGAGTCCCTGTCGCCCGGGAAGGACATCGGCTCCATGGCCCGTTGGCTTACTTCAGGCATCGTCACATTCGCAACGGGGGCGCGCGTCAGCGGGGTAACGCGCCCTCGGATGTAGCCATAAATACTCAATTATTTCCATTCATTGGCGTACTATTGGGGCAGGGTACGTTTTCTGCAGAGGGGGCCGACCGAGCAGGGTTCCCGGCGGGCTGAACGCCGGGGGGCGTGCGGAGCGCGGGCGGACGTCTGGCCGGGCGCGCGGTGGAGCGTGAGGGTCCGAAGCGACCAGGAGAGGGAGTGGAGATGACGTTCCGATCGTTGCTTGTGGCTGCCGGTATCCTGGGCAGCATCTCGGTGGCGTCCGCGCAGACGCCGCCCGAGCCGCCGAAAGCTCCGCCGACCGATCCGGTCCCGCCCGCCGAGCAAGCTCAGCCGACCGCTCCGGCGCCTGCTGCGCCGCAAGCCTCCCCGCCTGCTCCCGGCGCCCCTGCGGCTCCCGGCGCCCCTGGCGTCGCTGCTGGGCCCGTTGCTGCTCCGCCCGCCGAGCCGGCGCCACCCGCGGAGCCCGCGCCTCCGGTGCAGCCGCTGTCTCCCAGGGCGACCCCGCGACCCGAGGCAGGGCCGGCCGCTTCGCCTGCGGTGCGGTGGAGCCAGGTCACCGCGGCCGACGCCGTGCTGGAGGACGAAGAAGAGACGACCCTGCGCTGGCGCGGGTCGACGTTCACCTGGAACCAGGGCGGCAGCACGACCCTCTTCGGCGTAGGCGGGGAGTACATCCCTGCCATCCAGGTCTACGGCTGGGACTTCACGTTTCGGCCGAACTTCTACGTGCTCGATCGGCCCAAGGACAAAGTCGCGGTGTCCGCCGACATCGGCTGGGTCACCGAGCTCACGAACAGCGACATCACGACGCACTACCGGGAGCCGCAGTTCAAGGACGTGGCCCTCAACGCCCGGTACAGCCGCGAGCTCTGGGAGAGCGGTGGCGCGGAGCGAGGAGAGTACAAGACGGACGCCGCCATGCGGCTGCGGTTGACCCTGCCGACCTCGCCGGCGAGCTGGAACGCTGGCAAGTACTTCACGGTGTCGGTCGGCCCGCAGATCATCCAGAAGGTCAAGCTGCTCGGCGCGAAGGCCGACGGGCTCAACAACCTGACGGCGACGCTCGGCGTGACCTACGCGCACCTGTTCGCGCAGTCGTACACGCCGGTGAAGGGTGGCTTCGGGCGAGAGCGGATGACCCCGAGCGGGGAGGTGGCGCCCGACGATCAGCTGACCGGGGCATCCTTGGCGCTCGATCGCCTGTCCACGAGCCTCCAGGTCGACCTGCCGCTCTACAAGGACCTCTCCCTGGCGACGAGCTTCGGGCTGCTCAGCGACTTCAAGCACGAGTTCGAAGAGGGGTGTGTCGCCACCCAGACCGGCTGCGCCCCGTACGACGGCTCCCAGGGAACGACCTACGTCCCCCAGACGGCCTTCGACGTCAGCTTGAACTACCCGATCTTCGAGGTCGTCGACCTCACGCTCGGGTACAACAACACCAACCTGCAGCTCGGCTATGACGGCCAGCGGCGGAGCTTCTTCTACAGCCCAGAAGCTCAGTTCTATCTGGACATCACCGCCAACCTCGACGTCATCTACTCGAAGGTGACCGGGCGCGGTGAGAAGGTCGAGAAGCCGGGCACCGCCAGCGCCCCCGGCCGGCGGCAGCTCTAGCGCTGCGTCACGCGCGCCCGCGGCTCTCGCCGGTGGTCAGCCCGCCGGCGATGAGGTGCGCGGCGCGCAGCGGCTCGGGGAGGTGGCCGTGCACGGAGAGCCGCGCGATCAGCGCGCTCGTGTCTTCCAGCGAGATCCCGGCGCGCTGCACGTACACGCCCGCGACGGGCTCCATCGGGCCGGCGCGCTCGATGAGCGCCCACTTGCGGCGCCCTCCCCGGACGCGCGACAGGAGCGCGTCGCGGATCGCGTCGAGGTTCGGGAGGCGCCGCGCCACCACCACGATCGGGAGGGCGAGGGCGTCGCGCAGCGCCGCGACGTCGACCACGTTGAACCCCGCCACCGCGATGCCCTGGAGCATGACCACCTGCGCCTGAGCGTAGAAGCGGGAGCCGCGGATCATCGCGGCGATCGCCGGCGTGGCGTTCCGTCCGTCGCGGCGGACGCGGGTCGAGAGCACCCCCTCGAGGCGCAGCCCCGCGAAGACGGTCCCGACGATCGGCACGTCGCCGCGGTGGTCGCGGGCGAACGGCGCGTCGTCGACGCCGATGACGTGCGAGAGGCGGGCGACTCGAGGCGGCACGCGTCGAGCTTAACGTGCTGCCGTCTTCTCCGGGCCAGGCGGTCGTGCTGTACTGGTCCGGTGCGACCTCCCCGGCATCTCTCGCTGAGCTTCTCGCTGAGCCTCTCGCTGGCCCTCGGCCTCGCCGCGCCGCTGGCCCTCGCGCAGGGCGCTCCGGCCGCCCCGAAGGCCGCCGCCCCGGCGCCGGCGAAGCCCGCCGCCCCGCAGAAGGCGGCGGCCGGCGCCGCGCAGGCCCCCCGGAAGCGCGCCCCGCGCGCGCGCAAGCCGAAGCCGAAGGAGGCGCCGGTGGATCTCACCGGGCGGCCGGTCGCCACCTTCCCCGGCTTCCGCATGCTCCCGACCGGGGGCTCGCGCGTCTTCGTGCAGATCCACGGCGGCAAGGTCGACGTCGCCGAGTCGAAGGCCGCGGGGCGCCTCGTCTACCGGATGAAGGGGGCGGGGGCGATCCAGACGAACCGCTTCCCGCTCGTCACCTCGTTCTTCGCGACCCCGGTGACCCAGGTGCAGCTCGTCGACCAGGGCAACGACCTCGACATGGTGATCGACCTGCGCGCGCAGACCGACGCGACCTACCGCGTGGTCGAGACCGATCAAGGGATCGTGCTCCAGGTCGACTTCCCCCCGTCCCTCCCCGAGCAGCGCGCCCCGACGCAGGCCGAAGAACAGCGAAAGCGCGCCGTCCGCAGCACGATCTCGCAGGAGCCCGCGGGCAGCGACGAGAGCTCGAGCGAGCTCTAGTCCTCGCGTCGGGCTACCCCAGGGTGGCGACCGCCTCCGGCTGCGTCTTCTCCCCGCGCGGGCCCGCGTCCGCCGCCCCGGCCGGCTCGCTCAGCGCGGCGGCCGCGAGCGTGACGAGGACCATCCACAGCGCATCGGCGAGCAGGAGGTGGACGAGCTGCATCCACACCGGCGCGAGCAGCAGGAGGTTGAGGACCCCCGCGCCGATCTGCAGCAGCACGAGCCCTCCGGTCGCCGCCGCGAGCCGCTCGACAAGCGGCGAGGGGCGCCGGGCCGCGATCGCGCCGCGGGCGTAGAGCAGGTAAACACTCACGACCGCCGCCACGACCGGGTGCAGCACGCGCAGCGACACAAGGAAGTGCGCCGTGGGCGACAAATGCTGCGCGAGCCCCTCGCGGAGCGAGCCCACCGCGAAGAGCGTGTCGCCGAGCGCCGCGATGGCCCCCGTCACCCCCACCGCGAGGACGCCCAGGAGCGCGGCGGCGAGCAGCGCGCCCGTCGCGCCCTGGCCGCGCAGGCGCACGCGCCGGCCCCCGCGCGCCCAGTAGAGCGTGCACGTCATGGCGCCCACCAGCAGGAACGTGTTGATGAGGTGCACGGCCATCCAGAGCGCGCGGGCCGCCGACGCGTCGTTGGCGACGTACTCGAGCAGGACGATGCCGGCGCCGACCGCCGCCTCGGTGACCATGAGCAGCATCGACGCGGCCGCGCCGCCGCGCACCGGGTGGCCCGTCGGGTAGGCGACCAGGGCCCAGACGAGCTGCAGCGCGACGAGCAGGAAGGCGACGCCCGAGGTGGCGCGGTGCGTGAACTCGATGAAGGTCGCCGCGCTCGGAGATCGTGGGATGACGTCGCCGTTGCACGTGGGCCAGTGGCTGCCGCAGCCGGCCCCCGAGCCTGTCGCGCGCACGAACGCGCCCCACACGATCACGCCGAGCGTGAAGGCCAGCGCGACCGCCGCGAGCTTCCAGAACCGCGCCTGATTCATGCGGAGGTCCTTACCGCGAAACCGGGGCGATGACAGCTCGCGCGCGACAGGCAACGCGCGCGCGATTCATGCGAGGGCCCGCGCGGCGCGGTGCCGACGAGCGGACGGCGTGCCCGGCGACGAGAGGCGGCCTCCGCGAGCGTGCGATCTCGTTGCGCCCGGCCCCGCCCGAAGGGAGGATGTGACCGTGCCGAACAGCGAGGACATCCGTGGCGCTCCGCTCTCTGTGCCGGTCGAGCTCCTGAGCAGCCGACCGGCCAGGATCGTTGTCGCCGACGACGACCGTCTCGCGCGGCAGATGCTCGTGAGCATCCTCCAGAAGGCCGGCTTCCAGGTCGAGGCGGTCGACGATGGCCAGGAGGCGATCGAGCTCATCGGTCGGGGAGGGGTCGACCTCGCCCTCCTCGACATCGTGATGCCCCGGCTCACGGGCCTCGAGGCGTGCCGGCTGCTCAAGAGCATGACCGCAGAGACGTTCCTCCCCGTCGTGCTGGTCACGGTGAAGACCGACACCGCGAGCCGGGTCGAGGGGCTCAAGATCGGCGCCGACGATTATGTGTGCAAGCCGTTCGAGGAGGAGGAGCTGCTCGCGCGGGTCGGGGCGATGCTCCGGATCAAGCGGCTGCACGACCACGTCGCGGCGCAGCGCGCCTACCTGGAGCAGCTCTCCATCCACGACGAGATGACGGGGCTCTACAACTACCGCTACCTCTTCACGCGGCTCAACGAGGAGTTCAAGCGCGCGGAGCGCTACCACGAGCCGTTCGCCTGCGTGCTCGTCGACATCGATCGGCTGAAGGCGATGAACGACATCGGGGGGCGCACGCTCGGCGACGCGGTGATCCGGCGCATCGCCGACGGGATCCGCCGCTCGGTCCGGGAGGTCGACGTGATCGCGCGCTACGGCGGCGAGGAGTTCCTCATCGTCCTGCCGAGCACGCACTTCGCCGGGTCGCTGACCGTGGCCGAGCGGATCTGGCGCGAGGCCTCCGGCAACCCGGTCGAGTTCGGCGGCGCGTCGAGGCCGTGCAGCGTGTCGATCGGCGTCTCGCTCTACCCCTCGCGCGACGTCCGCTCCAAGGACGCGCTCATCCGCGCCGCGGAGAGCGCGCTCCACCAGGCCAAGCGCGAGGGCGGCAACCGGATCTGCGTCTTCCAGCAGCACGGCCAGATCTACACGCCGACCGGGAGCGCCGAGCCGCCGCCCCCGCCGCCCCCGGGCAAGCTCCGGCGGTCCAGCGATCCCGCCTTCCCCGCGGCCCAGGACGAGCCGAGGGAGCCGCAGACGCGCCGGGGCGCCGATCTCGCGCCGCTCACCTCACGCAAGCCCATCTAGTCCTGCCCCGCCGCCCCGCCTCGTGAACGCCAGAGCTCGCGCCCGTATCCTCCTCGTCGACGACGAGCCCGCCCAGCGCCGCGGCCTCGCGCGCGCGCTCGTGCGCGACTTCGACGTCCTCACCGCGGAGGACGGCCCCGCGGCGCTCGGGCTGCTCGCGACCACCCGCGTCGAGGCGGTGCTGCTCGACCTCGCCATGCCGCGCATGAGCGGCGCCGAGGTGCTCGACCAGATCAAGGCGGCGTACCCCGACGTCGAGGTCGTGGTGATGGCCGGCCACGACGAGGTCGACGCCGCGGTCGCGGCCGTGCGCGCCGGCGCATATGCGTTCGTGATGAAGCCCGTCGAGCCGGAGGCCGCGCTCTCGATCGCGATCGAGCGCGCCGTCGAGCGCCGGCGGCTCGCCGGGCGCGCGAGGGCCCTCGAGGAGCGCGTCGGCGAGCACGAGCAGCTCGGCGAGGTGATCGCGAGCTCCGCCGCGATGCAGGACGCGTATCGGAGGGCGCTCGGCGTGGCGTCCGTGGGCGCGCCCATCCTGCTGTCGGGCGAGCGCGGGACGGGCAAGGAGCTCGTCGCGCGCGCCGTCCACCGGCGCGGGCCGCGCGCCGGGCGGCGGTTCGTCGCGGTCGACTGCGGCGCGCTCCCGGCGTCGCGCGCCGAGGAGGAGCTCTTCGGCGGGGAGCGCGAGACCTCGCCGGACGGGCGCGCCGGCGGGGGCCTGATCGAGGCGGCGGACAGCGGCACGCTCTTCCTCGACGAGGTCTCGGCGCTGCCGCTCGCGGCGCAGGCCAGGCTGCTGCGGGTCCTCACGCGCGGCGAGGTCGCGGGGCCGGGGGGCGAGCCGCGCCGCGTCGACGTCCGTGTCATCGCGTCGACGTGCGCCGATCTGAGGGAGCGCGCCGCCGCCGGACAGTTCCGGGAGGATCTCCTGTACCGCCTCGGCGTCATCGTCATCGAGCTGCCGCCGCTCCGGCGGCGCCGGGAGGACATCGCGCTGCTCGCGAGCCACTTCCTGCACCGGTGCGCGCGCAGGCACGAGCGCGACGTCAAGCGGATCGGCCCCGAGGCGGCGCGCCTCCTGCGCGAGCACGCCTGGCCGGGCAACGCGGGCGAGCTCGAGAGCGCGATCGAGCACGCCGTGCTCTCCGCCCGCGGCGACGCCGTCCTGCCCGCGGATCTGCCGCCCTCGGTGTCGGGGCGCGCGGGGCCGGATCGGCGCCCTCCGAGGGACGCGCTCGTCCTGCCCGCGCAGCTCTGCGAGCTCCCGTACGCGGAAGCCAAGGAGCGCGCCATCGACGCGTTCGATCGGATCTACATCGGGCGCCTGCTGCAGCGCACGGGCAACAACCTCAGCGAGGCGGCGCGCCAGGCGGGCATGGATCGCTCGAATTTCCGGAGGCTCAAGAAAAAGGTCGCGTCGAGGGGAGACGAGGCGGCCGAGGGGGACGGGGCGGGGGACGGGGAAGGCGCGGGGGCAGCGGCGGCGCCGGACGGGGACGAGGCGGGCTGACGCGCGCGCGCCGCGCGCCGCGCAAGCGCGTGGCCGGCTCGTGCTACGTTGCGCCGAAAATGGCCCGACGCGCTGCACGAGGTGCCCTTGCCGCCGCCGTCTCCCTCGCGGTCCGGCTCGCCCCGCTCCCCGCCGCCGCCGACACCGGCGCGGCTCCCCCGAGACAGGCGGCGATGATCCACGATCTCCCCCGCGTCCTCGCGCTCGCCGACCGCAATCACCCGCACGTCCTCGCCGCCCGCGCGAAGCTCAACCAGGTCCGCGCGCAGCTCGACGAGGCCCGCTACGCCCCGTTCTCGCAGTTCAAGCTGACCGGCGGCGTCGCCCTCGCGCCGACCGTCCGCGGCAACAACATCTTCAGCCCGAACACCGACGTCTCGCTCACCTCGAGCCTCGGGGTCGCCTGGCGCGCCAACATCGACGGCGTGGTGCCGCTCTGGACCTTCGGGAAGATCACGAGCCTCTGGGACGCCGCCGAGGCGAACGTCCGCGTGAGCCAGGCGAGCGTGGAGAAGGAGCGGGACGCGGTGCGACTCGACGTCCGCAAGGCTTACTTCGGCCTCCAGCTCGCGCGCGACTCGCGGAGCCTGCTCACGGACGTGAGGACCGAGATGGACAGGGCGCTCCGCCGCCTGGAGGAGCAGGTCGAGAGCGACGAGGGCGATCCGATCGAGCTGCTCAAGCTCCAGACCTTCGGGGCCGAGCTCGAGGCGCGCGGGGCGGAGGTCGAAAAGTACGTCTCGGTCGCGCTGGCGGGGCTGCGCTTCTACACGGGCGTCGCGGAGCTCGACATCCCCGACGTCCCGATCCGCCCGCCGAAGCACCAGCTCGGGCACGTCAGCCGATACCTGACCGCGGCGCGCCTGTACCGGCCGGAGCTCGCGCAGGCGCGCGCGGGCCTCGACGCGAGGTCCGCGCAGGTGCGGCTCGCGCGCGCGCAGCTGTTCCCCGACATCGGCATCGGCCTGCAGGTCGGGGTGAGCGCCGCGCCCGAGGTCGCGGATCAGCTGAACCCGTTCACGAGCGACCCCGGCAACTACTTCCACTACGGCGCCGCGCTCGTGCTGCAATGGAAGCTCGACCTGCTCCCGCAGTCGGCGCGCATCCGCTTCGCCGAGGCGCAGCTCGAGGAGATGGCCGCGACGCAGCGCTTCGCCATGGGCGGGGTCGCGACCGAGGTCGAGACCGCCTACGCCGAGGTCGTGGAGGCCCAGAAGCGCCTCGAGGCCTACACGAAGGCGGCCAGGTACGGGAAGCGCTGGCTCGTGATGGTGCAGACAGGGATCGACGTCGGGACGATGGCGGAAAAGGACTTGATTGATCCAGCCAAGGCGTACGCCACGAACCGCTTCAACCAGCTGAACGCGACGATGGAGCTCGACATGGCGATGTCGCGCCTCGCGAAGGCGACCGGCTGGGACGCGATCGCTCCGGATGGTACTTGACCGAGGGGGCGGCCGCGCTGAGCGAGGGGGTCGCCTCGCCGCGCCTCCCGCCCTCGCCGCTGCCTCGTCGACCTTCGCCGCCGCCTCGCCGCCCCTCGCCGACCTTCGCCCGCCCCGCGTCCGACCCCAACCGCGGCTTGAACGCGACCGTCCTTGGCACTACGGTGGCGCGCTAGCATGGGAGCCAACGACGAGCGGGCGCCGCGCAGGGTGGCTTTGGCAGCGAGCGGGGACACGGCGGCGCGCGGCGCGTCGGGAGGCTCCAGCATCGCCTTCTCGGTCCTGCTCGCCGCGTCGGCCCTCGCCATCATCGGCACCCTCCATTTCGTCGCCTACGTCGTGCCGACGGAGGCCTCGATGGGGATCGTGCAGAAGATCTTCTACTTCCACGCCCCGGCCGGGTACGCGATGTACCTCGGTGCGACCGCCTGCTTCATCGGCTCCGCCGGCTACCTCGCGCGCGGCACGCAGTGGTGGGACTCGCTGGCGAAATCCGGCGCGCAGGTCGCCGTGGCGATGGGCCTGATCGTCCTCATCACCGGCCCGCTCTGGGCCGCCAAGGCGTGGGGCGTGTACTGGACGTGGGACCCGCGCCTGACGACCTCGCTGCTCAGCGTCCTTATCTACATCGCCTATGTCGTGCTCCGCGCCTTCACGGGCGACAGCGATGCCGAGCGCAAGTTCGCCGCGGCCCTCGGCGTCCTCGGCGCGGCGAACCTGCCGATCATCCATTATTCGGTGAAGATGTGGGGTGGCAACCATCCCACGGTCATCACGGGCAAGGGCGGCGGCCTCGGGCATCCGGACATGAAGCTGGCGCTCGGCCTCGGCTTCCTCTCTTTCACCCTGCTCTCCCTCGCGCTCCTGTGGGCGCGCCTCCGCGTCGATCTCGCGTCGGCGCGGCTCGCGGAGCTCGAGCAAGAGGCCCTCGAAGTCGGTATCGGAGAGGACTGATAACGTGAAATCCCTTCATTCCTTGTTCGCCCACGCGGCCCTGCAGCAACCGACGGACACGGCCTTGGGCGACCGAGCGCAGGCGTTCCGCCCCGTGGAGGGCGGCAACCAGATGCAGAGCGGAGAGAAGCTGCTCGTCGAGGCCTACGCCGCGATCTGGCTCATCGTCTTCGCGATGGTCTTCCTCTCCTGGCGCCGGCAGAAGCAGATCGACCGGCGGATCGACGTGCTCGAGGCCGCCGTGCAGAAGGCGCGGGCCGGCGCGGGCCAGGGGACGAGCTGATGCCGAACCTCGGGGAGATGACCCCGCAGCACGCGCTCTACATCCCCGTGGTGCTGATGCTGGGGCTGATCGTCGGCTACATCCTGGGCAGCCGCGCCGTGCGCGCCGAGCTCGAGCGACGTAAGCGCAGAATGAAGGAGTGACGGGGGCGCGAGCCCTCGTCCCGCGTTGCCGGCGGGCTCGGTGAGCGCCGTCCCCGCCGCACTAGCCGGAGGTCACGTGGTCGATTTCTCTGTGAGCGAAGAGCACAAGGCTCTCATCGATACGGCGCGGCGCTTCACGAAGGAGCGCGTCACCCCGATCGCGGCCGAGTGCGACCAGAAGTCGTACTTCCCGATGGATGTCTTCGTGGAGGGCTGGAATCTCGGCCTCGTCAACCCGACCTGTCCGGCCGAGTACGGCGGCCCGGGGATGGGCGAGCTCGAGAACGCCCTCCTCGCCGAGGAGCTCTCGTACGGGTGCACCGGGATCCAGACGAGCTTCCTCGCGAACGGCCTCGCGCTCACGCCCATCAAGCTCGCGGGCAGCGAGGAGCAGAAGAAGAAATACCTCGGCATGCTCACCGCCGAGCCGATCATGGCGAGCTACTGCACGAGCGAGCCGGACGCGGGCAGCGACGTCGCTGGGCTCAAGACCCGCTTCGTCAAGCACGGGGACGACTACGTGCTGAACGGGCAGAAGTGCTGGATCACGAACGCGAGCTACGCGCGCTACTACGTCATCTTCGCGACCTCGAACCCGGAGCTCCGGCACAAGGGGATCGCGGCGTTCATCGTCGATCGCGACACGCCCGGCCTCCGCGTCGGCAAGAAGGAGGACAAGCTCGGCCAGCGGGCGAGCGACACCGCGCAGGTGTTCCTCGATGACGTGAAGGTGCCGAAGGAGAACCTCCTCGCGCCGGAGGGCCAGGGCTTCAAGCTCGCGATGGAGACGTTCAACCAGACCCGCCCCGACATCGGCGCGGCCGCGACGGGCCTGATGCGGCGCTGCCTCGAGGAGTGCGTGGCCTACGCCAAGGAGCGCAAGACGTTCGGCCAGCCGATCGGCAACCACCAGCTCATCCAGTGGATGCTCGCGGAGATGGCGATCCGCGTCGAGGGGACGCGCCTGCTCTACCAGAAGGCCGCGTGGAACCTCGATCACGGGGTGCGCGATCCGATCGTCTCGAGCTTCGCGAAGGCCTACGGCGCCGACAGCGCCATGCAGACCGCCGTGGACGCCGTCCAGGTGTTCGGCGGCAACGGCTACGTGAAGGAGTACCCCGTCGAGAAGATGATGCGCGACGCGAAGGTCCTCCAGATCTACGAAGGCACGAGCCAGATCCAGCGCATCGTCATCGCCCGCCAGCTCCTGTCGTAGCGCGCGCCGCACGCTGCGCGGCGGCGAGGGGCGAGGGTCGAGGCCGGAGGGACGCCGGCCTCGACCCTCGCCGCCGCGAGGGCCGCCGGCTTCACGTCTGCGGGTGCCAGATCAGCGTCAGCTCGGGGCCCAGGGTGAGGGCCAGACCCTCGGCGGGGATCATCACGCGGCGGACCTTCTGGCCCGCGTACCTCGTCCCGTTCGTCGAGCAGAGATCGAGGGCCATGATCTCGGTGCCGTCGCGCAGGAGCAGCAGGTGGGTCCGCGAGATGTGGGTGCTCAGGACGGCGCGCAGCCCGCGGTCCAGGCAGTTGTCGGCGCGCCCGAGCAGCACGCCGTCGTCGAGCGCCTGCTCGGGCAGCTCGACCGCGGCGCTGCGCTCGCTCGACTGGAGCGTGAGCCGAACGTACCCGGTCTTCGCGCGCGGCGCGACCATCTCCTCGATGTGCGAGACGGGTCGCACCGACGTGATGTGCGAGATCTCCCCGCGAGCGAACCGATGGCTGGTCGTGATGCCCTCGGTCGGCGCCGGGGGCGCGGCGCTGTCGGCGAGCTTCTCCGCGATGCTCTCGATCCCGCGCGGCGGCTCGCTCATCCCGCACGAGCTCACCTGCAGCACCCGCGACGAGGCGCGCGGCCCGACCGGGAGCCCGCCGACCACATGCTTGCCGATGCGCACGAGCAGCGGGCCGCTGACCACGATCGACCGCCGCGGCACGTCGTCGTCGACGAAGAACGGGATCGAGGTCTGCAGATCCATGAGCCGCAGGCCGAAGGCGCCGTCGGGGAGGTTGCAGCAGGTGGCGACCAGGTGGCGCACGCACACGTCGTCGCCCGACGCAAACTTCACGTCGCAGCGCGGGTGCGAGCCGAAGACGGCGTACGCCCCGGTGTTCGCGGGCATGTCCAGCCACGCGACGTCGCCGCCCGACACCCGGAACAGCCGGTATCCATCGAGCATCGGCGACTCGGGCGGGTTCAGCGCCATCACCGCCTCGGCGGTGGACAGGGCGCGCCGCATGGCGGCGACGTCGATCCGCGGTTGCACGGTCATCGCGCGCTCCAGATGATGCGCCAAGCCGCGCGCGCGATCGTTCGCCGCGCCGGCCCGCCGGGCTCGAGCGTGAACGGCGGAATCGCTGTGCGAGCCTGCGGCGGCGCCGCGGCAGGAGCGAGCGTGGTGGATGGCAGACAGCAGCAAGGCCTCATGCGGTCGAGCCGAATCCTACCGGAATTTTTCGTCTGGGGCTCTTTCGCTGCGCGCCCCGAATCTGCTGCGGCCGGTGGGCGCGGGCCGAGACGACGGCTGTCCGGCTCAGCTCACGCCGACGCTGACCTCCGCAACCAGCTCGCCACCCCAGCGCCAGAAGGCCACCGAGCGGCTGAACAGGAGGATGACCTCCAGCCCGAGCCCGCCGCCGAATTCGAGCCGAAAGCGCCCGACGTCCACCTCGATGAGTTGCATGCCCCAGGAAGACGCGAGAGTCGGGCCAACCGTGGATCCGTGCGCGTTGCACGCTGGTGTGTCTGCCGGGGGCACGGCCTCGCCGCGGCCGGTGCGCACGGCGCGCCGGGCCGCCGGCGTGTCCCCGGCAACGATCGCGCGGCGCGGCCCAGGGACCCGGGGGGCGAGCGCGGGCGAGCGGGCGCGCGGTCGTCAAGAGCCGCGCGATTTTGACGCCGCCCGCACGGTGTCTATCCTGGTCGCGGTGTCCCAGATCCTCCCGCGCTTCGACTATCGTATCGAGTTCGCCGCATCGACCGATGTCGGCCTCGTCCGCCCGAGCAACGAGGACCGGATCCTCTGTTGCCCCGAGCTCGCCCTCTTCGGCATCGCCGACGGGATGGGCGGCCACGCCGCCGGGGAGGTCGCCGCCCAGATCGCGATCGACACGTTGCGCGACGAGGTGCTCCGCCCGCCCGCGGCCGCCATCCTCGACGCGTACGTGGCCGACCCGAACATCGAGGCGCGCCGCGAGGTGTTCGCGCTGCTCCGCCGCGTGGGCGAGGCGGCGCACGCGGCCATCCTGGAGGCGCGCCGCACCGAGCCGAGCTACCAGGGGATGGGCACGACGCTCGACTTCGTGGTGCTCGCGCACAGCCGGGCCTTCTTCGCCCACGCGGGCGACAGCCGCGCGTACCTCGTTCGCCCGACCACCACCGTCCAGCTCACGCAGGACCACGCCCTCTACGACACGCTCCGTGCGGCCGGCAACCCGACGCCGGCCAGGAAGCCGCAGCGGAACCCGCTCGTGAACGCGATCGGGCTCGCGGGCACCGTCTCGGTGGACACCCTGTTCGTCGATCTCTCGCGCGGCGATCGCATCCTCCTCTGCACCGACGGGGTGCACAACGCGATCGACAGCGAGGCGTCGCTCTCCCGCTTCTGCGCGAAGGGCGGCCCCGAGGACGTCGCCGCGGGCCTCCTCAAGCACGCGCGCGACCGGGGCGGGCTCGACAACGCGAGCGTGATCGTCATCGACATCAAGGAGCGCTTCGTGAAGCGCGCGGACGACGCCGGTCCGTCCTCGCGCGACCTCTCGGTGATCTCCGCCTGCCCGCTCCTCGCCGGCATGAGCCCGGCCGCGGTGCTCGGGGCGCTCGCGGCGGGCGTCGAGGTGGAGCTCGGCGCGGGCGATCGCATCCCGCGCGACGTCGCGAGCGATCTTGTCGCCTACCTGGTGCTCGACGGGGCCGTGGACCTGGCCGACGGGCGGCGGATCGTCTCCTCAGGCCTGCTCTTCCCCGAGTCGCTCGTGGGCGCGCGTCGCAAGGGCGATCTGCCCGTGGCCGCGGCGCGGACGCGGCTCATCCGGATCCGCAAGGACGACTTCGCCGAGGTGTGCGACCACGACGCCGAGCTCGCGGCCGCCCTGTACCAGCGGCTCGCGCGGTACCTCGCCCTGGGGACCGGCTGAGCGCCGCCTCCGCGATGCAGCTCTCCCTGCTCCACCTGGACGACCGCGTCGCCGCCTTCGCGAAGCCGTCCGGGCTGCTCGTGCACCGCGGCTGGGGCAGCGCGCCGGTCGTGTTCGTCGATCTCGCCGAGCGGACGCTGGGCCGGAAGGTCTTTCCGGTCCACCGCCTCGACCGCGCGACGAGCGGCGTGCTGCTCGTCGCGCTCGACGCGGTCGCGGCGGCGCTGCTCTGCGCGCAGTTCGAGCAGGGCCTCGTGCGCAAGCGTTACCTGGCGCTCGTCCGCGGCGTGCCCCCCGAGCGCGGGTGCGTCGATCACCCGATCCCGCGGCGCGAGGGGGGCCCGCGTGTCCCGGCCGTCACCGACTTCGAGCGCCTCCACGCGCTCGAGCGCTACGCCGTGGTCGAGGCGCGCCCGCGCACGGGGCGCCTGCACCAGGTGCGGAGGCACCTCAAGCACATCAGCCACCCGATCATCGGCGACGTCAACTACGGCAAGGGCGAGCACAACCGCCTCTTCCGCGAGCGCTACGCGCTGCACCGCCTCGCGCTGCACGCGGCCGAGCTCGCCGTCGCCCACCCCGAGACGGGCGCCCCCCTGTGCATCGCCGCGCCGCTGCCCGACGACCTGCGAGGGCCGTTCGACCAGCTCGGCGTGCCGGCGTGGATCGGCGCGGCGCCCGCGGCGTGAGCGCGCCGGGGCCTGCGCCTCGGCGCGCTAGCCGGCTCCCGGATCGCGGCGCTTCGGGGTGACGCCGTGCCCGGCCCGGATCCCCTCGAGCGAGAGCGCCGGGCCTCGCTGGACGAAGCCGCCGTCGAAGGGGTTCTCGGCGAGGAACATCGGCGTGTCGAGATCGACGAACGAGAACCCGCCGAGGCCGGCGGCGAAGCAGGCCGACGCCGTCATCGCGAGCATCGACTCGACCATCCCGCCGATCATCAGCCCGAGCCCCGCCGCGCGGGCGACCGCCGCGATGTCGAGCGCCTCGGCGACGCCGCCCTTCATCAGCTTGATGTTGACCACGGTCGCCGCGCGCTCCGACGCGACGCGGAGGACGTCCGCCGCGCAGGCGACGCTCTCGTCGGCGGCCACGTCGACGCCGGCGCGGCGCGTGACCTCCTTCATGCCGTCCCAGTCGTCGCGCGGCACGGGCTGCTCCAGGAGCGCGACGCGCGCGCCGAGCCGGCGCGCGTGCGCGACGAGCGCGAGCGCCTCGCCCGCCGTGAGCCCGCCGTTGCCGTCGAGGATCAGCGACGCCTCCGGCGCCGCCGCGTAGATCGCCTCGATGCGCGCGGGGTCCGACGCGGCGAGGTGGCCCCCGACCTTCACCTTGAGCGCGCGGAAGCCCATGGCCGAGGCGCGCCGCGCGGCCTCCTCCGCGCGCTCCGGCGAGCCCGTGGTGATGGTGATGTCGGTGGTGAGCGCCGTCCCCGAGCCGCCGAAGAAGGCCCAGAGCGGCATGTCGGCGCGCCTCGCGAGCGCGTCGAGGATCGCCGTCTCGATCGCGCAGCGCGCCGCGCCGGCGCCGCCGCCCGCCGCGGCGCGGAGCGCGACAGCGATGGCGCGCCACGCGCGCGCGTCCGCGCCCACCACGGCCGCGCGCAGCGAGAGGGCGGCGGCGCGCGAGGCCTCCTGCGTCTCTCCGTTGAAGGCGGGCAGCGGCGCGGCCTCGCCGAAGCCGAGCGTCCCGTCGGCCAGCTCCACGGTGACGAGGAGGTTCGCCGCGCGCTCCTGCGCGCCGCCAGCGATGCCGAACGGCTCGTGCAGCGGGATGTCGAGCGCCTCGATCGAGACGCGCCGGATCAGGGTAGGGGACATGAGGGCAATCGCCGCCTTCGCACGGGGCTCACGGAGAGGAGCGGCCGTCGTCGCTCGGCGCGGGCGCCTCGGCCGGGGGAGGTGCCGCCGGCGGAGCAGCTCCCGGCGGACCGGCCGCTTCGCCGAGCAGCGCCTCGATCTCCCGGGAGATCTTCTCCTCTTCGCCGTCCTCGTAGCCCGCGTGGACGTGGCGCACGACGCCGCTCCGGTCGACGATGAAGGCGGTCGGCATTCTCCGCGGGTTGTAATTTTTTGCCGCGCTCTGGTCCTTGTCCCAGAGGATCTTGAACTTGACGCCCGCCTCGTCCGCGAACTCGACGAGCTGCTCTTTCGAGGCGTCCTCGGGGGCGTCGAGGGCGACGGCGAGCACCGCGAGATCGCCGCCGAAGCGCTCGACGAGCTCCTGGTACTTGGGGAACGACTTCCTGCAGGGGTGGCAATAGGTCGCCCAGAAATCGACGATCACCACCTTGCCGCTCGCGTCCTTCAGCGTGGACGGCCCCTCGCCGCTCACGACCTCGGCCGCGAGCTCGGGCGCCGCCGAGCCGATCAGGCCGCCGCCCGCCTGAGGCGCCGGCGGGGCGGCGGTCGCGGCGCCGCCGCAGCCGGCCGGGAGCGAGAGGGCGATGGCGGCGCAGAGGACAGCGGCGATGCGGGCGAACGACGGCGACGGGCTCCGGCTCATGGTGAGATCTTCCTCTCTGAATCAGGGCTCGCGATCGACGACGGAGGCGAGCATCTCCCCCTCGGCGCAGAGCGTGCCGTCGACGCTCGCCTCGCCGCGCAGCTTCCAGACGTTCGAGCGGTGGTGCAGCACCTCGACGTAGAGATCGAGCCGGTCGCCGGGCGTCACGGTGTGGCGGAACTTCGCCTTGTCGATGCCGAGGAAGAACATGAGGTTCGAGGTCGCGTCGAACGGGTCCGACGCGTAGGCGAGGATGCCGCCGAGCTGCGTGAGCGACTCCAGGATCAGCACCCCGGGCATGATCGGCCGCTGGGGGAAGTGCCCCTGGAACCAGGGCTCGTTGTACGCGACGCACTTGTAGCCGCGGATGCTCTTGTTGGCGGTGACCTCCGTCACGCGGTCGACCATCACGAGCGGGTAGCGGTGCGGCAGGATCGACAGGATCTGATGGATCTCGAGCGTGACGGGCTCTTGGGGTCGTTCGGGCAAGGCCGGCTCCTTTCCGCGGCGTGGAGCGCGCGGACAGCGCGCTACTTGGCGATGTCCTTCTTCTCCGCCTGGTTGCCGCCCGCGTCGTCCTCGCCGCCGCCGGTGTTGTAGAGCTGGATGATCTGCTCCGTGAGATCGAGGTCGGCGCGCACATAGGGGGCCGCCTGCTTGTCCAGGATGATCTCGTAACCCGACCTCTTCGCGATCCGGGCGACGATGATCATCATCTTCTTGACGATGGGCCCGGTCAGCTCTCCCTGCTTCTTCTGCAGCTCCTTATTGTAGTCGACGAACACGGTCTGGAGCTCGACCATCTGGCGCTGCCAGTCCTCCATCCGTTTCTGCATCGATTCGCGCGAGAGCACGCGCGACTGCTTCTCGATGTCCTCGCGCGCCCGCTGGAGCTCGGTCTGCTTCGCGTCGAGCTCCTGCTGCCGCCGGTCGAAGAGCTTCTTCAGGGTGGCCTGCGCCCGGATGCCGTCCTCGGTCTGCATCACGGCGTGCTGCACGTCGACCACGGCGATCCGGGTCTCGGCGGCGGCGACGCTCGGCGCGGCGAGGGCGAGCGAGACGACGGCGGCGCGGGCGATCCGGACGAGGAGCGACGCGGGCCGATGCACGGGGGAGCGGGCGACCATCCGAGGCGATTACCCGCCGCATGACGGACGGTCAAGGTGTGCGGGGGCAGGACCGCGGAAGGTGAGGGGGCGTCGATGGAGGCCCTTCGTCCGCCGCGGCGGAACGGCGGCGCGAGGGGCCTCGGTCAGCGGCGGCGGATCAGCGGCACTCGCCGGAGATGCAGCTCTCGCCGTCAGGGCAGGGCTCGTCGAGCGTGCACTCGGGCGCGACCTCCTCCCGTGTCTTGCAGAAGCCGTCGTTGCAGCCGACGAAGCGGCTGTCGATGAGCCGGCAGGCCTGCTCGCTGTCGCAGGGGTAGTGGCAGTAGCCGTCTTCCATGCACTCCTGGCCCTGGGCCGCGCAGGCCGTGGTGGCGCATCCGGGCTGCGGCGAAGGGTCGGCCATGCACGCGCCGGTCACCGCATTGCACACCTCGCCGGCGGCGCAGTCGTCGTGCGTCGTGCACCGGGCGGTGCAGGCGCCCTCGACGCAGAGCGCGCCGCCCTCGCACGGCGCCGCGTCGCTGCACTCGGGGTTCGCGGGGTCGGGGACGCAGACACCGCGGTCGCAGCGCGTGCCGGCCGCCGCGCAGGGGGCGCTGTCGGAGCAGCCGTCGGCGCACTCGCCGTTCACGCACACCCGGTCCGCGCCGCACTCGTAGCTGAACTCGCACGCCGCGATGCAGAGCCCTTCGACGCACCGCGTGCCGTCCTCGCACGCGTCGTCGCCGTCGCAGGGACACGTGGTGAGCTCCGCGTCGCAGGCGACCTCCTCGCCGCCAGCGCCGCCCTGACCGGCGCCGCCCTGGCCAGCGCCGCCCTGGCCGGCGCCGCCAGCGCCCACGTCGGACTCCGCCGGGCGACACCCGTAGCCGTCGCAGAGGAAACAGTTCTCGCCGTCGCGGTCGCACTGGAGCGTGGCGTCACCACAGCCGCCACAGCCCGCCGCGGTCGCGGCGATCATCAGGAACAGCGCGCCTCGACCCAGGATCTTCGCAAGGGGGGAATAAAGAAGCATCGAAGTCCTCCAGCGGCGGCCGGCACCGGCGCGGCCCTCCCGCACGACTACCATGCCGCCCGCTAACACGCAGCGTGCCAGGGGGCCGCCGGAGAGGATCGCGGGGAAGCCCGACCGGCTTCGCGCATTGTGAACCTGCGTTCACCAGCTCTCGTCGCGCGAGGTTCACTGGCCTCGGCCGCGTCTCGTCGCGCGACGTTCGCTGGGCCGAGGCGCACAACGTGAGGCGACGGAGGGTCGTCGCTCTGGGGCTGGCCTGGATCCGCCGGACGCAGCAGGCGCTTCCGGTCAGGGCGAAGACGTGGGCGCGCTCTCCGCGAGCCGCCCGGCCGATCGCCCCGCGCGGCTCACGAGCGGTAGCCGGCGTTCACGTCGACGTAGCCGTGCCCGAGGTCGCTCGTCAGGTAGGAGAAATCGCCGGGACCGCTGCCGAGCACGAGCTCGATGACGTAGGTGTCGCGCGCGAGCACCTCGTTCGCCTTGAGCTCGGCTTCCGCCCCGACGGGCGCGCCGCTCTGCACGATCGGGATCCCGCCGACGAGGATCTGGACCTCGCTCGGATCGAACGGGACGCCGGCGCGCCCCGCGGCGGCGAGCAGCCGCCCCCAGTTCGCGTCCTTGCCGAACAGCGCGGTCTTCACGAGCATCGACGTGGCCACCGTGCGCGCCACGGTGCGCGCCCCGTCGCGCGTCGCGAGCCCGCGGACGCGGATCTCGGCGACGTGCGTGCTGCCCTCGCCGTCGGCCACCATCGAGCGCGCCAGCTCGCCGCAGACCTCGGTGAGGCCCGCCGTGAGCTCGTCGCGCGACGCGCGGCGCTGGGACGCGCCGGAGGACAGGAGGAGCACCGTGTCGTTGGTGCTGGTGTCCCCGTCGACGGTGCACGCGTTGAACGTCACGTCGCACGAGGCCGAAAGCGCCGCGTTCGCCTCGCCCGGGTCGAGCACGGCGTCGGTGAACAGGAAGACGAGCATCGTCGCGTGAGGCGGCCCGACGTCGGGGTGGATCATCCCGGCGCCCTTGCCGATGCCGAGCAGCGTGGCGCCCCCGCCCAGCTTGCGCTGAGAGAGCTTCGGCCAGCGGTCGGTCGTGCAGATCGCCTGGGCGAAGTCGAGGTAGCCCCTCGGCGACAGGCGCGCCGACAGCTCGGGGACTCGCTCGACGATCCGGTGCGCCGGCAAGACGGCGCCGATGACGCCGGTCGAGGCGGGCAGGACCTCGTCCTCCTGGGCGCCGATGGCCTCGGCGACGGCGCGCGTCGTATCGAGCGCGGCCTTCCAGCCGGCCTCGCCCGTACAGGCGTTGGCACATCCGCTGTTGACGACGACGGCGCGGGCGCGCCCCGACAGGACGCGCTGCATGGCGATGTCCACGGGCGCGGCGCGCACGAGGTTCCGGGTGAACATGCCGGCGACCACCGCCGGCTGATCCGCCACCGCGAGCGCGACGTCGATACGCCCGTCTTTCCGGATCCCCGCGCTGATGGCGCCGAAGCGAAACCCTGCAACTGGCTCGAAGCTCATGAGGGCGCGGAGTCTACGCACGAACGCGCGCCGGGAGAAAGCGGCAATGGGGCCTCCAGGCCACGTTGAAGGCTGCCGGGTGGATCGCCGCGGAGCGCCGCGCTGTCCTCCGTTGTCACCGCGGCGGCGCTCCTCCTCGGGCGAAGCGCGCCGCCGAGGGGCTCGACTTCTGCGCGCTTCCCAGGACCGCTCCGCTCTTCCACCCCGTTCGCGTTGCCGCGATGAGACGCCCGGAGGCGGCCGGACTGAGCCCGGCATTTGCAATGCTTCATGCCGATGGTCACCGTCCGGATCGTCGATATCAAAGGTCTCTATCTCCCGGGCTTTCCGGACAGCTCCGCGCCGCCGGGGACGACCCGAGCGGCTGGAGTCAGGCCCGGCTACACGAGCCTGGATAACCAGGGACGCGTCTACATCAATCGCGATCTCGACGGGCGCTGGGCGAGGAATACGCAGCTCATCGAGATCACCGCCGAGGTGACGAGCCCCGACGGCGAGCTCCCGGAAGGCGCGCGGATCCGCTGGAGCGCGCGCGATCCGGACGACCCGTCCAACGAGCGGCCGGAGGTGCACCCGGACTGGGGCCCCACCCTCGACGAGAACGATTACGACGCCGCGGGAGGGTACGTGGGGCCTGTCGAAGGGGACAACGAGGGGACGCCGGACAGGAGCCCGAGCTGGGAAGAGGTGGAGGGCTACCCGCTGTCCGACGTCGCGGAGACCAGCGCGAGCACGGCAATCGTGGGGGGGCGGAGCACGATCCGGCGGCACATGACCGATATCGCCGGAGACAACCTGATCGTCCGCGCCGAGATCGAGGCCGAGGGCCTTGCGGAAGCCGCCGCCGACGAGACCGGGATCATGACGCTCTGGCGCCGGATCGACGTCGAGTACATAAGGATGGAGAGCGCGCTTGCGCTGCCGCTCGCGCAGGTGCCGAGGCACTTCGAGCTGGTCTTCACCCAGCTCGACTTCTCCGAAGAGCGGGTGATCCAGGACCTGCAGCACCTCTCGCTCGACGCGAGCACGCTCGGCGAGCAGGCGTCCCGCTTCGTGAGCGAGATCTTCTCCCACGCCGGGGAGCCGGGCTGGTTCTGCCTGATCGCCGCGCTGGAGCCGCACCCTCTGCCCGAGCTCCAGGGCGCGCTGCTGTTCACCGGGGCTGTGACGATCCTGGACGGCGGGCAGGGAGAGAGGCGCAGAGAGTACGTGGAGATCCCGGGCGAGCACCCGGACGCGAGCTACGTCACGTTCCGCTGGAATGGCGAGCAGATCGGATTTTCGGTCGCGATCGCGTCCGTCCTGTCCGACCCGCCGCGAACCCAGCTCTGGCTCGATCCGCACGACATCCAGGGCCGGTTCACCGCGGGCGACGGGTCCGTGGCGCATGCGTACAGGGACCGCCTCTTCTTCTTCCCTCGCGCCCGCCGCAGGGGCGCGGCGTGGGAGCCCCCGGGCTATGGCATCCCCGCGCGCGTCGAGGCCGTCGTGCGGGGGCCGGGCGCCGTCTACACCGCCGGCATGAGCCCCACGATCGACCTCGGAACGGCGAGGTACTTCGCCGGCAGGACGATCCTCTTCACCCATCACAGGGCGTGGTGGGACCCCGAGCGCGAGCAGCCCCGGAGCGGGTACGAGGAAGGCACGCTCCACACCATCGTTCATGAGCTCACGCACGCGTTCGGGATGCCGCACAAGTGCGGCTACTTCGATTACCTGACGCCGCGGCGGACCACGTGCTGCATGAACTACCGCTCCCACTGGATGATCGACGCCGACCAGCAGCTCATCCCGGGGACCGCCGGGCTGGTCGGCGATGACCTGTGCGGGCGCCACGTGAAGGAGACCCGGCGCGTGCGCCTCGAGAAGAACAGAGGACTGCGATGGAGATGAGAGGCTGTCATGTCGGATAATCCTGCGTGCAACGAGGGAGAGCCCGCCGGCCCGCCCGGCCTGGCGCTGCGCTCGATCGATCACGACCGCCGCTATGTGCTCGGCTTTCCCCTGCACGTGGCCATCACGGTGTGCGCCGATCGCCCCGGCGCCTGCATCAGGCGGCTGCCGCGCGCGAGCTGGGCAGGCAGCGCCGGCGCGATCGGCGTTCGCCTCACGAGGGCGGGCTCGGGCGAGGAGGTCGTGAGGACCGAGCCTTCTCCGGTCGTGGTCCGCGAGCTCGGCACGCCGGTGTTCCTGCTATCGCCGGGGGCGTGCCGGCGCATGCTCATCGACGTCTCCTCGCATCTGCCCTCGGGTCTCGAGCCAGGGCATTACACGCTGGTGATCATCTACGTGGGGCCGCCCGACCGCGTGGAGAGCCCGCCGGTGCCGATCGAGCTCGCGGCGCCGGATCTCGAGGAGCAGCGCGAGCTGCAGCGCCTCGCGCCCGAGATCGCCCGCGCAGGCTCCTGGGGCCGCTGGACGAGCCTGCCCCCGGACGGCGGCGCGCCGGTCGACACCCGCGTGGATCCGGGCGATCCGCTCCGCTTCAACCGCGTCCTGCGCTACCTGATGTACGGGCCGGAGTCGCTCTGCGACGTGGACCCGGCCGTGCTCGACGTGCTCGACGGCGTCTACGCGCCGGAGGCCCACGCGCTCCGCGCCGAGCTCCACGCCGCCCGGGGAGACGCGGCGCGCTTCGTGGAGCAGGCGGAGCGCATCCGGAGCACCTACCCGGGGCTCGCCTGGTGGATCGAGCGGATCGAGGCGGGGCAGAGCGAGATCGGCTTCGTCCGGGAATGCAGGGCGAGGCTGCGCGGCGGGTGAGCGGCGGCGCGGCGCGCGCCGTCATCGCCGTGCGCCGCGCCGGGCGGGCCGCGAGGGCGCTGGCTCCACACGCGGATCACGGGATTGCAACACGTCCGTCACCACCCGCGAGGTACTCCTCGTCGCGAAGCAATGCGTGACGACGAGGCGAGCCATGGCCGGCAGCAGCTGCCCGAGCGCGCGAGCGTGAGCGCGCTCCCCCCCGACATCGTGACGGCGCTCCCCGGCGCCGAGGCCGCCGCCGTCTCCTGGCGCACGCAGGGCCGGCGGTACATCACGATCGTCGTCAAGGCGAGCTTCGCGTTCACGCCCGGCGCGGCCATGTGGCGGACGGCGCCGCAGGAGATCCTCCGCGCCGAGGTCCATCACGGCAAGAACCCCGCGCGGAGCGTGCGGTTCACCGGCGACCTCGCGCCCTACCTGGGCCGCGCCGACGTCCTCTTCACGGGCGACGCGCATGCTCCTGACGGCGCGCAGGTCCTGTCCTTGCCGGTGCGGATCGCGGTCTTCGGCGCGAGCGGCTGCGCGCTCGACAAACGCCTCCTGGTCCGCGACGGTAAGCCGTTCCAGCGGATGCCGCTCGTCTACGAGAAGGCGGTACGCGGCGCGAACGGGTGTGAGAACCCGTTCGGCGTCGACCCGAACGGCGGCGAGGCCATCCTCGTCGATCCAGAGGACCCGGCGCGGCCCGCGGGGTTCGGCCCGATCGCGCGCGCCTGGCCCGCGCGCAAGCGGCTGCTCGGCAAGACCCGGCGCGAGACGCTCGAGGGCCCGAACGCGGAGATCCCCGCAGGCTTCGACTGGTCGTACTTCCAGGCGGCGCCCCCGGACCAGCGGATCGATTTCCTGCGCGGCGACGAGTGGATCGTGATCGAGAACCTGCACCCGGCCGCTCCGCGGCTGGAGATGCGCCTGCCGAGGGCGCGCGGGGTCGCGCGGATCGAAGGGCTCGCCGCCTCCGGTGCGACAGGGGGCGAGACCCTCGCGCTGAGCGCCGACACGCTCCGCATCGACGGCGCCGAGCAGCGCTGCACGGTCGTGTGGCGTCAGATCATCCCCGTCCCCGGCGAGGACGCCCTCGCTGCCGTGCGGATCGCCGCCGGCGTCGCGATCGACGGCGAGGAGGTCGCGTGGCCCGATCTGCGCCTCGGGCGAGCCCGGCGCGTCGAGGCCGCGCAGCCGCCCGCTCCCCGGAACGGTCCGGATGGGACCGTGCTGATGGCGGACGCGCCCGATGCCTGCGGCCCGGCGGGCCAGCGGGCGGGGGATCCGGGACGCACGATCCACCTCTCGGACGAGGACATCGAGCTCATCGACCTGCCGCAGGGCCCGTCGCCCCTGGAGACGCTCGCGCTCTCCGAGGAGCAGGGCGAGGCGGCGGTGCGCGCGCCGGCGCTGCCGTTCGCGCTCGCGCCGGGAGCGGCGCGGCAGAGCCGGCCGGGGCTCACGCCACAGCAGCGCGACGTCGCCGCCGCCGCGAGCCTGACGCTCGCCCTGTCGGACGCGGACGAGGCGCGCGCCGGCGCGCGGCTCGCGATCCCGTTCTTCATCCACCCGATGCCGGCGCCGCGCCTCGCGCCGGAGGCGCCGATCCCCGGCGCCCCGTGGTCCGGCGAGCGCGCCTCGCCGGCGCCCGGCCTGTCCGCGGGGCTCGCGACCCTCGCGCTGGACGAGGCCTCGCCTCCGCTCGGCGACGGCGACGAGGTGAGCCTCGAGCGGTGCGCTGCCGTCGCGGCGGAGCTCGAGGAGAGGCCGATCCCCCGCGCCGAGGTGCTCAGGGCGCACGGCCTCTCCGTGGCGCGCTGGGACGAGGCCGAGCGACGATGGCGCGAGTCGATGGCGGAAGAGGTCAAGCGCCGCGGGCGAGCGCTCCGCGACCGGTTCGACAGGGCCTATGTCGCCGCGTGGGAGGCCATCCGCGGCGCCCTGAGCGCGGCCGACTACGCCCGGCTGCTCGTCGCGGCCGAGCGCAACGGGGCCACCGCCGCGCTCGATGAGCGCGCGATCCGGCGCACCGTGTGGGCGCGGATGAGGCGGCTCTGGGCCAGGCGGCTCGCCGACGATCCGCGCCTCCGATCCCGCGTCGAGGCCGAGCTCGCGAGGCTGCGCGAGGCGCCGCGGCAGCGCGCGCAGGGCGGCGCCCCGTCGGCCCACGCCGTCTGAACGCACGCCGTCTTCACCACATCGTCCCGCCCGGCGGCGATCGCTTCCCGGGCCTTCACGCCGCGCTCGGGAGGTGCGCGGCGCACCGTGCCCCTTGACCGCGGCGCGCGGGGTTCCGAACATCCTCGGTGGTGCAAGCGATGGTTCGGCCATGATCGACGCGTCGACGCTGGGTAAGGAGCTCGCGGGTCGGTACAGCGTGGAGGGGCTGCTCGGCGTGGGCTCGATGGGCGCCGTGTTCCGCGCGCGCCACCTCGCGCTCGCGCGGGTCGTGGCGATCAAGGTGCTCACGGGGCACGCGGACCCGAACGCAGGGGAGCGGATGCTGCGCGAGGCGCGCATCTCGGCGCTCATCAAGTCGCCGCACGTTGTGAGCTGTCACGACTTCGGCTTCCTCTCGAACCGCTCGCCGTTCATGGTGATGGAGTACGTGGGCGGCCCATCGCTGGCCGCGCGGCTGCAGAGCGGGCCGCTGCCGCTCGACGATCTGCGGCGCTACATGCTCCACGCGGCGCGGGGGATGGCCGCCGCGACGGAGCTCGGGGTGATGCACCGCGACCTGAAGCCGTCGAACATGCTGATCGCGCCGTCCGGAGAGCTGAAGGTCGCCGACTTCGGCCTCGCGCGCCTGACCGCCACGACGGGGCCCACGGCCCTGCGCGAGCAGCCCCTCACGGCGATGGGGACCGTGCTCGGGACGCCGTTCTACATGGCGCCCGAGCAGGCGTGGAGCCCGCAGGAGAGCGACACGCGGGCGGATATCTACAGCTACGGCGCGTCATTTTACCACGCGGCCACGGGGCAGCGGCCGTTCGAGGAGCAGGAGCTCTTGGCGCTGCTGCTCGCGCACCGGCAGGACATCCCGACCCGGCCGCGGGCGCTCCGGCCCGAGCTCGACGAGGACGTGCAGGCCATCCTGGAGCGCTGCCTGGCCAAGGACCCGAAGGACCGCTTCCAGTCCTTCGAGGAGATCGAGGCCGCGCTCATGGGCCCGCAGAGCACGCGCTGGGGCGACCCGCACGATCTGACGCTCCGCATGTACCTGGAGCAGTACCAGCGCGTCCGCCCCGTGCTCCTGGCGGGCGGCCCGGTCGGGCCCGTGACCGCCTTCCAGTTCCACGGGGACAGGACGCTGGCGATCGTGCGCGCGAACATCGCGGGCGTGTCGGCCGACGCGCTCGTGAGCGCGGACGACGGGCAGCTCACGATGTCCGCCGGCGTGGCGATGGCGCTGAACCACGCGAGCGGCGGCGTGTGCCACCTGGAGACGCGCAAGTACCTGCCCGTGCGTCACGGCGGGGTGGTCGTCAGCTCCGCCGGCAGGCTGAGCGCGCGGTTCGTCTTCCACGCGATCACGCTCGACTGGGATCACGTGGCGACCTACCGGCCGACCCGCGATCTCATCGTGCGGCTCCTCGAAGGGTGCTTCTACCACGCCAACACGATGAAGCTCCGGAGCATGGCGCTGCCCCTGCTCGGGGCCGGGCGGGCGGGCTTCTCACCCGCCGAGTGCCTGGACACGATGGTCGAGTTCCTCGTGAAGGCGATGCTCCTCGGCGGCACCGGGCTCTCGCACGTGACCATCGTGCTCCGGGACGGGCAACCGTTCTGAGGCCTCTTTCGGCGCGGCGGGGCCTCGGGCGGCCGCGCCGGGGGCCGCGCCGACGCCGAAGGCCAGGAGCGCGATGGGGTGCCATGGCCAGGAGTTCGCAGTCGCAGGGGATGTCATCGGGTGACCTCGGGGATCTGCTGCGGCGCGCGCGGCCCCCTGGCAGGGGGCGCTCCGGCGACCGCAACGACGGTGGGTTATGAAGGCGTTCGCCTGCGGGCTCTGCACAGGGCCTGCCACGCCGGGCAGCGGGAGCGCTGGCCCGTCCAGCCGCTGATCACCGCCGTGAACGCGGGGAAGCGGGCGCTCGCTCGATGGCGGAACGCCGCAGGGGCGGCGGGCGGCTGAGTCGATCAGGCATCACGCACCGTCGCCGAGCTCCGGGCAGCGGCCGGCCGAGCGTCGGGGCCTCGCGGGCCTGGAGAGCGACGCCGAGGGGCTGCTCGGTCGCTCAGCGGTCGCCGGCGCCGTTGCCCTGCGCCGACACGGACAGGCGCAGCGCCCCGAGCCCGCGCGCCCCGGCCGTGGCGCCGACGATGTCGATGACGAGCTCGTCGCCGGCCACGAGCGGCCCCACGCCCTGGGGCGTCCCGGTCGCGATGACGTCGCCGGGCTCCAGCGTCATCACCTGGCTGATGTACGCGACAAGCGTGGGCACGCTCCAGACCATCTGCGCCGTCATCTCGTCCTGCCGCACCTGGGTGTTCACGAGGGCCCGCACGCGGAGCGCCGCCGGGTCGAGCTCCGTCTCGATCCACGGCCCGACCGGGCAGAACGTGTCGAACCCCTTGCCCCGCGTGAACTGCACGTCCTTCCGCTGCAGATCCCTCGCGGTGATGTCGCCCAGGCACGTGTAACCGAACACGTGATCCCCCGCCTGCTCCGGCCGGACCGCCTTGCAGCGGCGGCCGATGATCACGCCGAGCTCCGCCTCGTGCTCGACCCGCTGGCTCTCCGGCGGGAGCACGATGGACTGGCCCGGACCGATGAGCGCCGAGGGCGGCTTGAGGAAGAGGAGCGGCTCGACCGGGACGTCGTTGCCGAGCTCCTGCGCGTGCGCGGCGTAATTGCGCCCCACACACACGATCTTCGTGGGGGCCACGGGGCAGGCGAGGTCCACCTCGGTCCACGCCACGGCCTCGCCGGTGGCCTTGCCGCCGAGCCAGGGTGGTGCGTCGAGGACGAGCGCGGCTGCGCCATCGAGGCGGGCGAAGAAGGCCGGGCGATCCTGATCCGGAGGCGCGAGTCGGGCGAAGCGCATGGCGGGAGCAAAGCGCGTTCATCGCGTCGCAGCAAGCCCGCGCGCCGCGCCATCGCGCCCCGCCGTCACGGACAGGCGCCGCGCCATCGCGCCCGGGCGCCGCGCCGTCACGGACGAGGCGCCGCGGCGCCCCGCCGCCGTGCGACGAGGCGGGCCTCGTGACGCCCTTCCTCCAGCCACCCTTCGTCGTAGCGGACCACCTCGAGCGCCTCGCCGAGGAGCCCGGGGAGCTCGCCGTCCTCGAGCAGCCAGCGCGCGCTCGGGCGCGCGTGCCGCAGCAGGTTCGACCGCGTCGGATGCACCACGACGAGGTGGCCGCCCGGGGCGAGCTCCGCCGCGCAGGCCGCGAGCCTGCGCTCGAGGAAATAGAAGATCAGGATCAGGTCCCAGGGACCGCCGGGGAGCGGATCGCGCTCCACGTCGAGCGCGACCGTGCGCAGCGCGAGCCCCTCCCTCGCCGCGGCGCCTCGCGCGACGCCGAGCCCGACCTCGGAGATGTCGGCCAGGGTCACGTCGAGCCCGCGCCGCGCGAGCCACAGGGCGTGCCGCCCGGCGCCGCCCGCCAGATCGAGCGCGCGCCCGCGCCTGGGCAGCAGCGGCTCGAGCGCGGTGAGCACCGCCGAGGGCTCGCCTGGATCGTCGCCGCCCTCGCGGTAGCGGGCGTCCCACCTGGTGCGATCGTCGTCCGACACGCTGGCCTCCTGTCCCGTTGACCGCGCCGGGGCGGAAGGGCGGGCCCCTCGCAGGCGACGAGCCTACCATCGCCCTGTTCGGCGGTTCCAGCGCGGCGCGGGCGACGGCGGCTGGACACGCGGGATGACCTGGCCTACCACGCCGGCCGCGCCGCCATGCCCGAGTGCCTGACCCTGGCCCCGACCGAGGATCCCCGCCGCTTCCGCGCGCCCGACGGCGCGCTGCTCTCGCCCCCCGAGGGGTGGGCGTGCCTGCCCCCGGGCGACGCCGGGCTCACCCGCCGGGTGAAGCTCACGGGCCCGTCCTGGATGGTGGTCGAGAAGCGCGGGCGCAAGACGTTCTCCCGGGGCCTCTGGGCGCCGGCCGCCGCCATCGAGGCCGCCCGCGCCGCGCTCGAGGCGGAGCGCAGCACGCCCGCCTACGCGAAGAAGCGGGAGGCGGACGCCCGGCGACGGGAGCGCGACCAGGAAGAGTACGTGCGCGAGTTCGAGGCCGAGGTCGCGGCGTTCCTCCGGTTCTCGCCGCGCTACGCGGCGCTCGCGCGGACGCTCGCGACCCGCGTGACGGCGCACGCGACCCCCGTGGGCAGCGGCACCGTCGCGCGCACGGAGCGGATCCCGGTCGCGCGGCGCGCCGAGTCGGCGGTGATCGCCTGGATGCGGCACCAGACCACGGCCTACGACTCGATGTCCATCGCGCGCGTGAAGGGGATGCGCCGCGAGGTGCGGCGCGACCTCGCGCAGATCTCGCGCGCGATCCTCGACCTGCATCGCGGCGACGCGCCGCACGTCAGCGCGTCGTGCCCGCTCTGCGGCGCCCTGGCCGGCGCGGCGGAAGAGCGGGCCTAGCGCCCTTCCTCGTCGAGCAAGCCCTCGCCGACGAGCCGGGCGCGCAGCCCCGCGGCCCCGTCGAAGAGGTGCGCGCGCATCCCGACCGCGGCCGCCGCGTCGCAGTTCTCCGCGCGATCGTCGACGAACAGGCACTCGCCCGCGTCGACCCCGATGCGGCTTACCAGGAGATCGAAGAACTCGCGCGCCGGCTTGCGCACGCGCAGGTGATGGCTCGAATAGACACCCTCGAACAGGGCGTCGAGCGCGAACGTCTCGCGCAGCTCCTCCACCCACACGGGGTAGTTGCTCGCCACGAACCGGAGCGCGCGGCCCCGGAGCGCCTCGACGACCTCCCGGACGCCGGGCAAGAAGCGATATCCCGCGCGGCGCACGCGGTTGAACGCGTCGATATCGAACGAGACGCCCTCGGCGCCCTCGCGGAAGAACCGGCGGGCGAACTCGGCCTCATCGATCTCGCCCGTCTCGAACGCGGGCCAGCACGCGCGGTCGCGGTGCCTGGCGACCTCGGCGGGCGCGGCGGGCGCGGCGGTCCAGATCGCCGCGGCGAGCGCCTCGCGGTACGGGTCGTAGAGGACGGTATCCATCAGATCGAAACACACCGCGCGGACCATACGGTGTGGAGCGTAGCACCGGCGAGCGCGCGTGTGAGCGGGCAGATCACACCGGCGCACAGGCTTTGCGGTCACACGGGTGAGTTGTGCTCGCAGCGCGTTGAGAGCGACGCGAGCGACGCGACTGACACGGTATTTGAGAAACCATGTCTCGCAATGAGCATAGTTCTGGCTTATACTATTCATGGGTGGCGAGGTCTCTGGAGCGCGGTTCGGCGGTGCGTCGGCTCCTGAGGTCTCAGTTGCTAGTTTGCTTCTCTCTACCGGCGCACGGCGCCGGCACTTGCTTATAAGGAGTCAGGCCATGAGATTGCCTGCGATGGCCATTGCCTTGTCCATGGTGACTGCGTTCGGTGCGGCGTGCGGCGGCGGCTCGAGCGCCGACGGCGAGGGCACCTCCCAGAGCGGCTCGGGGGCCGCGAACAGCTCGGGGGATGGGAGCGGAGGCGCCGGCAACGGGTTCGGCGCGGGGAGCGGTCTGAACGCGGGCGGCAGCATCGACTCGGGCGGCCCCAGCGGCGCCGGCGGCTCGACCGGCGCCGGCGACGCCTGCGCCACGCACACGGCCAAGGCCGAGCTCCAGCCCGTGTACCTGGCGGTCGCGTTCGATGTGTCTGGCAGCATGGGCGCGAACGATCGGCCCTCGCACAGCAAGGAGCTCAAGTGGGATCCCGTCGTCAGCGCGACAAAGCAGTTCTTCGCGGATCCTGCGTCGGCAGGGCTCACCGCCTCGCTCACGTTCTTCCCCGGCCGCGAGCGGCGGCGCATGTGCTCGGCCCGCACCTATCAGACGCCGGACGTCGAGATGACGTCGCTGCCCTCCGAGGCGTTCGCCGAAGCGATCGACGAGGTCACTCCGGCGAACGACGACGACTGGCGCATGGGCACGCCGACGGCGTTCGTGGTCGAAGGGACGATCTCGTTCATCCAGGCGCAGCGCCGGGGGGACCCCGGGAAGTACGCGCTCGTGCTCGTGACCGACGGCTACCCGCAGCTGTGCGATGAGGCCGACTCGATCGAGGCCGTCGTCGAGCGCGTCGAGGGGGCGCGCGGGGACAACATCCCGACCTACGTGATCGGGGTGGCGAACCCGCCGGACGACGGGCCGGGGAACGTCGACAACCTGCGCGACATCGCCGTGGCCGGCGGCACGGGGGAGGCGTTCATCATCGAGACCGGCAGCCCCGACGCGACGGCGACCGCGTTCAGGGCGGCCATCGATCAGATCCGCGGCGCCGCTGTGTCGTGCACGGTCGCGATCCCGCCGGCCCCCGAGGGCAGGGCGTTCGACAAGCAGCGGGTGCGCGTGACGTACACGAGCGGAGCGGGCCAGCCGAAGGCCCTCGCGTACGATCAGGCGTGCGCGAGCGACGAGGCCTGGCGCTACGACGACCCCGCGAACCCTGCGCAGATCGAGCTCTGCGAGAGCGTGTGCAACGCGATGCAGTCCGATCCCCAGGCGGCCCTGGCGGTCGACTTCACCTGTGACGACGTGATCGATGTCCCGCTGTGATCGGCGGCGGGGGCGCCGCCTGGAGAGGGCGCGCCCCCGCGGTCGAGGCGCCGCCGCGCAGGGCGCGCCCCCGCGGCGCGAGCGCCTCCCTCAGGGCGCGCAGGCGGCAGGTGGGCTGAAGAGCGCCGGGACGAGCGCCCGGTAGTCGTCGTGGGGCACGCCGCCGCCGAGGTCGCCGCCGAGCTTGTGATAATAGCTTCGTGAAGGGGCGATCCCCGCGGCCGTGTAGGTCGTGACGTCGCTCGGCATGTTGCCGAAGCCGAAGGACGGCACGATGCCCGTCCGCGCCTTGAGCCATCCGAGCTCGATCGTCTTGTAATCGGCCGCCGCCCGGCCCATGGCGCCGGTGACGCCGATGGTTGTGTGGAGGATGCCCGGCGGGAAGCCCTGCTGTCTCAGCCAGGCTCGCGTGCTGCCCACGAGCCACTCGGGGCGCGCGGTCACGTAGAAGAGGTAAATCCCGCTGTCGGCGAGGGCGCGCATCGCCTCGGCCGCGCCGGGGTGGGCGGCCGGCGGGGCGCCGCCGAAGAGCTCGCCGACCACCGCCGCCTCGCTCGACGTGAGCGTCCCGTCGACGTCGGTGACGGCCACCCGCGCGCCGGGCGGGAGGACCTCGATGAACAGATCCGCGCTCGTGCCGTCGCCGACCACGGCGAGGTGGACACGATGCCGGCCGACCTCGAGGCGCCGCCCCGCGGTGAGATCGAGATAGACGCGCCCGCCGGTGTCCGGGATGCCCTCGGCGGTCGGGTGCGGGTGGTCATCGTCGCTCGTCCGGAAGGTGCCGAGCCTCTCCCATGGGCCGCTGCAGCCGCGGAGGAGATAGGCCTCGACGTCCTCGTCCTCGAGATCGTCGTCCTGAGGGCCGTAAGCGAGCTTCGCGATGGCCCACTGGGGCCCTTCGGGGCGCGCGAAGAGGTCGCGCCCGCGGTGGCGCGGCCACCCGCTCGCGACGAGGCGCGAGCGCGTGTGCCTGAACCCGCGCGGCAGGGCGGCCGGCGGCGGCGCGTCGCAGGCCGGGCGAGGCGGGCAGGCGCCCTCCCTGAGCTGCGGCGGCGCGGGCGCCGAGGCCGGCCGCGGGGCGCCGGCGCAGGCGAGGAACGACAGGGCGGCGAGGACCAGCGGGGCGAGCGGAGCGGAGCGCAAGGCGCGACCACCTATACCGCGGCGGCGGCGCGGCGTGACCCGGTCGCGACGCGGCGGCGGGCGCGGCGTGACCCGGTCGCGACGCGGCGGCGGGCGCGGCGCCCCGGGTCGGGGCGTCTCAGGTCCAGAAGCCGGTCGGCTGGCCGAGGAGCGCGGCGCCGGCCTGGCCGAGCCACCCCTCCGCGGCCGCGGCGTGCTGAGAGAGGGTGTGGATGTCCCGGAACCGCCGTTGCACGGACGAGGCGTTCCGGGCGACGCCGCCCCCGCCGGCTTGATAGCAGGCGTCCACGGCCCGGGCCGCCACCTCCGTCACCCAGGCCAGGGCGCCGGAGATCCGCGGCGTCATCGCCAGGACGGCGCCGGGGTTGTTCACGCACGCGGCCCAGAGCTCGTCCCCCGTGTCGCGCAGCAGGGCGCGGGCGGCGCGCACGCTCGTCTCGGCGCGGCCGAGGTGCACCTGGAACACCGGGGAGTCCGCGAGCTGCGCGCGCGCATACAGCCGCTTCTTGCCCGAGCTCGCGAGCGTCACGACATCGTCGAGCGCCCCCTGGGCGATGCCCACCGCCACGGCCCCCATGTGGAGCACGAAGTGCAGGACCGGCGCGACGAACCCAGGGGCGGCCACCGACGACTGGCCCTGGAAGATATCGAAGCTGTGCTCCGCGGGACAGAACAGCCCTTCCGTCATGATGTCGTGGCTGCCCGTGCCGCGCAGGCCGAGCACGGACCAGGTGTCGAGGATGCGCACCTCGCTCGCGGGGAACAGCATCCCGCGCATCTCTGGCACCTCGCGCGTCTCGCTCGCCGGGCCCATCCGCGGGCGGCCGCCGTCCAGGATCACGCAGTTCCCGAACAGCCAGCTGGCGTGCTCGCAGCCGCTCGCGAAGCTCCAGCGCCCGGTGACGCGGTAGCCGCCCTCGGTCGCGTGGGCCTCGCCCTGCGCGTTGAAGCCGCCGCCGATGATCACGTCCGGCCCGGCGGAGTAGACCGCGTCGAAGCGCTCGCGCGGCAGGAGCGCGAAGAGGTGCGGGCTCTCCGAGCCGATCATCACCGTCCAGCCGGTGGCCCCGTCCGCCCGGGCGAGCGTCTCCAGGACGTCCATCCCCGTGCGCAGATCGACCTCGTGGCCGCCATGGCTCCTCGGCAGGAACATCCGGAAGCATCCCGCCGCCTTGAGCTGCCCGAGCAGGTCCGCCGGGAGGCGCCGCGCCTCCTCGATCTCCGCGCTCCGCGCGGCGATCGAGGGGGCCAGGTCACGGACGGCATGCAGCACCGCGTCTTCGTTCTTCATCGCTCGCTCCTTGACATCGAGGGTTGGCGGAGCCGGTGAAGGCCCCGGCAAAACGGCTCATCGTACCGCGGTTCTCCAGCGCAGCGCGGACATTCGCGCCCCGTCCGCGGGCCTGCGCGCGAGCTTGCATCGCGCGGTGGAGCGAGGGGATCGGGGGGATGGATGCCCACATCGATGCCTGTGGAATCGAGCTCACCCCCCGGCGCTCGGGGAGGACGGCCGGGTCATCGCGGATCGGTCACGCGGCCCATGAACAGCACCGCGCCCGTCGCCACGTCGCGGATCAGGAACGCGAACGGGTGATCCGCGCGGAACACCGGAGACGGCGCCGGGGCCGACCGCGTGGCCATGGCGACGCCTGTCGCCGCGGCGGCCTCGGTCCCTTCCTCGTTGACCTCCACGAACGCCTTGTGGCGGACCTGGGAGATGAAGAGCGGCTCCGCCCTCGTGATCCCCGAGAAATCGGCCTTCGCATCGTCGAACGCGAGCGGCATTCCCAGCTCCGCCAGGGTCTTCGAGAGCTCGAACTCCGCGGTCATCTTGAAGCGCGGGAGCGCCACGTCGACCCGCGTCGGCCGGAGCGCCTCCACGTACCCCTTGAGCTGCCCGGCCGACAGGCGCTGCTCCACCCTGGGCAGCCCGTCCGCCTGCGCGGGCAGGATGACGACCATGGCCAGCGGTCGATCGGGGTCCTGCGCCTCGTAGGCGAGCTCCAGCACCGACGCATCGGCGGCCTGCCCGAAGCGCGCCTGGAGGGTCTTGCGCATCATCGGCACCGCCGGCGCGGTGCCGGGCTTCACCGTGAACGGCTCGTTCTTCGTCGCCTGCTTGTCGAAGGGCGTCGCCCATCTCCCCTTGAAGTAGATGGCGTTCGTGAGGACGAGCCGCGTGAGCGGCGTGATGCTGCCCGCCGGCATCAGGTCCTTGATCTTCGCGTTCGTCTGCTGCTCGACCCATCGATTGATGCGCCCGCGCGCCGGCTCGCTCCCGCCCTTGAAGTCGACGAGCTCGATCCCCGCGCCGTAGTGCTGCTGGGTGGTGCTCTGGAACGCCGGATCGAGCGGCAGCCCGGCCTGGCCCCACAGCCGGTTGGCGATCCGGAGCTCGGGCCCCTTGGGGCCGGCCGTCTGCGTGAGCTCCTTGACGAGCCCGCCGAACGCGGGGTGCAGCGCCCCGGGCGGGAGGGTGAACTCGAGCGCCTTCGCCATCTGGGCCGCCGTCTCGCCCCGGGCGCCGGCGTAGGTCATGGCCAGCGCGGTCGAGATGCTCGCCGGCGAGAAGAAGAGCTTGCCTGTCGTGGCGGCGAGCTTGCCGTAGAGCCGCTGCGCGAACGCGGCGTTGGCGTCGGCGAAGCCCGCGCCCGACGGCTGCGCGCCCGGCTGCTGCGCGGCCGGCTGGTCCGGGCGCGGGGGCGCCGCGGGCGGCTCTTGCCCGGGCGGCTGGGTCGGCTGGGGGATAGGCCGGGTCGGCGCCGGGCCGGCGGGCGACCTCTCGCCGGGACAGACGTGCTCCCAGCGGCACGCTCCGCCCCCGGCGCGCATGCACTGCGTTGCGCCCGTGGAGCCGTCGTCGCAGACGCGGGCGATCATCGCGAGCGGGCCGCAGTCGGCGGGCTGGCATGCGGAGGCGCCCGGGTCCGGCGAAGCCGGCGGGACGCGGTCCTGGGCCTGGCACCCGAGTCCGAGCAGCGTGCACAGCGCGGTCGTGATGAACGAGATCCGTTGGGCCATGGCGCTCCGGTACCAGCGCGCCAGGCCGATGGGAAGACCGACCGAGAGGGCGACAGGGCGTGTGCGCGCCTCGCTCCGGCCGGCGGCTCCGCGCGGCGCGCCTCAGAAGCTGTGGATGAACGTGAACCGGCCAGCGATCTTGTCGTTGAGCTGGCTCTCCGCCTGCGTCTCGTAGCCGAGGTAGAGGAGCAGCTTGTTCCCCGTGCCGTAGTTCAGCCCGATCACGCCGCCGAGCTGCAGGCTGGCGAGGCCGGTGTTGTCGACGGCCCCCTCGTCCACACCGACCGTCGTCGGATCGTCCACGGCGGTCACGACCTCGTTGAGGTCGATCGAGAGCTCGAGGTGCGGGCCGATGCCGAAGTCGTCGGTCGGATAGAAGAGGAGGAAGTCCCGCGAGTAGAGGTAGTTCTGGACGCTCTCGTTGAACATGCTGGAGAACGACCCCAGGATCCACGACTCGAAGTAAATGGGCTTCGCGTCGATGTAGGTAAACAGCTGCGGAGCGACAAGCGCCGCCGGCTGTTGCGTCACGAAGTTGAACGCGAAGCCCACCATCGGGTTGATGGTGACCGGACCCATCGTGAAGGCGGGACCGATGTCGAACTCCGCGGTTCCCAGCGTGGTGACATAGATGTCGCTCGAGAGGCTGATGGGGCCGAGCTGGTGCGAGGCGCCGGCCCAGACCTGGAGACCGACGTTGTCTGCATCGAACCGGAACCAGCTCGGGATCTGGCTCGGCTCCGCCGCCGGCTCTCCGACCGGCTCGGCGGCGCCCGGCGCCGGCGTGACGGGCGCCGGCGTGATGGGCGCTGCTTGGCCTGCTGTCGCCGCGTCGCCTGCCGTCGCAGTCGGCTCTACCGGGGGCGCCGGCGCGGTGGTCTCCGGCGGGGCCGCCGCTGCGCCCGGATCAGCCGGGGGGGGCGCGGGATCCTGAGCCCAGGCGGCCGGCGACGCGAGCAACCCCACGACGCAAGCGAGCGCCGAGCAACATTTTCCCATACCGTTCTCCATCATCGAACTGCCTCCTCTGCGCAACATGACCTCTGCGCAACATGACGTGAAATCCACATGAAACGTGAGAGCAACACGGAAAGTAACGGCAGCGGGATGACAGTAACGTAGTGGTGAGCGCTTAGGCAAAGCCGATGTGCATGGCCGTGAGAGATCGACGCCGCGCCTGCGATCCGCGGCGGCGCGCTCGCCGCGACCCGCGGCCGAGGCAGTGCGCGTGCCGACAACACCGCAGCGCCGGCGGCGCTGTGCGCTCGCCCCCCGGAGGGGGGATGTCCCGGCTCAGAGGGGGATGTACTGGATGCCAGCGGCCGCCCCGAGCGACGCGATCGCGGCGGCGCCGACGAGGAGCAGCGTCGTGACGAGCAGCGTCCCTTCGATCTCATCCGTGACGAGGTCGTCCACCCCCTGAGCGAGCTCGTCGCGCGTCTTGAGCAGGTCGATACCCCCCTTCTGGTTGGCCTCGTTCCGGAAGCGCGCCAGCGTCAGCGTCTCGATGGTTCCGAGCAGCCGCGCCTCGATCTGGCGCCGCAGGAACCCCCGCGCGCCGCCCCCTTGCGGCGCGGCCTGCACCCGGTGAATCACCGCGAGCCGCAGCCGCTTCGCCGCTTCGTTGATCGGCACGCCCTCCACCGCCTGCGCCACGCGCCCGCCGCGCGCGCCCGCCTCGGCCTGCTCGGAGAGGCCGAGCAGCCGGTCGAACACCGCGGTCACGAGCATCCCTCCGAGCCGCTTCGACCGCACGACCTGCAGGATGCCGGCGCCGAGCGCCCGCTTCCACGACAGCGTGAAGCCGAGCACGGCGCACAGCGCGAGCGCCGCGACGGCCGCGAGCGCCCCGCGCAGCGCCGAGCCGTCGGCCGCGATGGCGTACGAGGACGCGGCGAGGACGACGGCCAGGAGCGACATCGCCAAGGCGGTCAGGAAGAAAGAGCGGACCGCAGGCCCCAGCGCCGCCGCGACCCCTTGCATGAACGGTCGAGGATCCATGATCGCTCATGTCACCACGGCCGTGGTCCGGCGAAAATGCCGAAGCGGGCGGCGCCGCTCACCGGAGGTGGTCGCGGCAGAGCCGGTCCCGGAAGCCGCCGCCGGCCGGCGGCCGGCGAGCCCGAGGGCGCGGCCTCCGGCTCAGATCACGCCGAACTTCTTCCCGACCTTCTCGAACGCCTCGAGCGCGCGATCGAGGTGCTTGCGCTCGTGGGTCGCCATGTAGCTCGTGCGGAGCACCTGCTGCTTGGGCGGGACGCCCGGCGTGATGAACGGGTTCACGTAGAGCGCGTAGTCGTCGAGGAGCGACTTCCACATCATGACGGTCTTGAGGTCGTCGCGGATGTAGATGGGGATGACGGCTGTCTCGGTCTTGCCGAGCTCGAAGCCGAGCTTCTGCAGCTCCGTGCGCATGTAGGTGAAGTTCTCGCGGAGCTTCTCCTGGCGCCACGGCTCCTCCTGCATGACGTCGAGCGCGGCCATGGCGGCGGCGACGCAGGGCGGCGCCGCGCTCGCCGCGAAGAGGAAGCTGTAGGCGAAATGCTGAATATAATCGAGTACTTTGCGCTCGCCGACGAGCCAGCCGCCGATCGAGGCGAGCGACTTCGAGAACGTGCCGCCGATGAGGTCGACCTCCTTGCCGAGGCCGAAGTGCGCGGCGGTGCCGCGGCCGCCCGGGCCGATGACGCCGAGGGCGTGCGCGTCGTCGACGAGGAGCCGCGCCTTGTGCTTCTTCACCACCTCGACGATCCCGGGCAGGCTCGCGATCTCGCCCTGCGCGCTGAAGACGCCGTCGGTGATCACGAGCGCGCCCTCGGTGTCGGCGATCTCGGAGAGCGCGCTGTCGAGCGACGCGGGGTCGCTGTGCTTGTAGCGCACCATCCGGGCGCCGGACGCCTGCGCGAGCCGCACGCCGTCGTAGATCGACGCGTGATCGTCCTTGTCGATCATCGCGACGCTCCGCTTGTTGCTGAGGAGCGCCGAGATCGTCGCGATGTTCACCTGATAGCCCGTCGTGAACACGAGCCCGGCCTCCTTGCCGTGGTAGGCGGCGAGCTTCTCCTCGAGCTCGTTGTGGAGGCGCATCGACCCGTTCACGAGCCGCGAGCCGGTCATGCTCGTGCCGTACTTGTCGATGGCGTTCCGCGCGGCCTCTCGCACCTTCGGGTGGGTCGTCAGCCCGAGGTAGTTGTTCGAGCCGAGCATCGTCACGGTCCGCCCCTCGAGCTGCGCCTCGGGGCCGTTGTTGAAGTCGAGCGGGCGGAAGAAGGGGTAGACGCCCATGGCGCGGGCGTTGTCCGCGGTCATGAACTTGTACGCCTTCTCGAACACGTCGCGCCCGCCGATCCGCGACAGCGACGTCCGCGCCGCCATCTGGGTCGCGAGCTGCTGCTCGGCCGCCGCCGCCACGTAGGTGCCCGCGCCGTTCGCGGAGGCGCCGTTCACGTGCGGGCGGGCGGCGGCCCGCTCGGGCGCGGCGCTCGCCGTCGTCTCCACGGCCGACAGCCCCGCGCCGCCCGAGGCGGGCGCGGCGGGCCGCGGCGACGCCGCGCGGGCCGGCGTCGCCGCGTGGACGCCGGCCTCGTCGTCGAGCGCCGGATCGAGGTTCGGGAGCGCGTGCCCGTTCAGCAGGATGTCCCACGCCTCCGCGGCCAGCTCCCGGGCGGCGCGCAGGCGGTTCTTCGCATCCATGACCCCGGTGGCGAGCCGCATCACGCGATCGTTGCTGACGACACGGACGACCCTGCCCGACGAGGCGAGCTTCTTTGCTTGGTCGACCAGACGATCCTTCATGCTCATGCCCTGGCTCCTCACGCGATCGTATTAAGGGACGCGGTCCTGCCCGCGAAGGCCGCTCCGGCGTGTCGTGTCGGGCCGCGCGCGGCCCTGCTCGCTCCCGGTGCGCGTCGCGCCGCTAAAGCAGCCTGCGCGACCTGCGTCAACGGATACCACCGCGGGCGCGCGCCGCGCAGCACGGCCGCCGCGCAGGCGCGATCCGCGTCGCGCACCGGCCTTCGCGCGGTGCGCGGCAGCCTTCGCAGAGCCCGCCCGCCGCGCGGCGCGACGCGCCCTGCAACCGAGGCCGCCTTCCCGGCGGATGGCCGCGCCGCGGCATGCGGCGAGACGCAACTCGTTGCGGAGTGGTGCGCGCCGGTGTAGGAAAAGTTTTCAGGGTCTATGCGCCGTGTCCTAGTCGTCGACGACGAAGAAAACCTGCGACTCGTGGTGCGCACGTTCCTCAAGCGGGACGGCTATGAGGTCGAGGCGGTCTCGAGCGGCGAGGAAGCGCTCGCGATGGTCGAGACGTTCGGGCCCGACGTGATCCTCACCGACGTCCGGATGCCCAGGATGGGCGGCCTCGATCTCCTGGCGACGCTCAAGGCGAAGGGGAACGATGCCACGGTCATCGTGATGAGCGCCTACGGCAACATCGACATGGCCATCGAGGCGATTAAGGCGGGCGCCTACGACTACATCCAGAAGCCGTTCAAGGCGGAGGAGGTGCTGCTCACGCTCCGCAAGGCCGAGGAGCGGGAGTCGCTCCGCCGCGAGAACCGCGCCCTGCGCCAGGAGATCCGGCGGGAGAACCTCTTCGAGGAGATCCTCGCGAAGAGCCCGCCGATGCAGGTGATCTTCAAGACGATCGCGAAGGTCGCCGACTACAAGACCACGGCGCTCATCACGGGCGAGAGCGGCGTCGGCAAGGAGCTCGTGGCCCGGGCGATCCACAGGAGGTCCGGCCGCCGGGGCGGGCCGTTCGTCGCGGTCAACTGCGGCGCCATCCCGGAGAACCTCCTGGAGAGCGAGCTCTTCGGGTACAAGCGGGGCGCGTTCACCGACGCGGTGAACGACAGGGCGGGGCTGTTCGAGCAGGCGAACCACGGCACGCTGCTGCTCGACGAGATCGGCGAGCTGCCGCTGCCGCTGCAGGTGAAGCTGCTCCGGGTGCTCCAGGAGGAGACGATCCGCCGCCTGGGCGACAGCAAGGACCTCAAGGTCGACGTCCGCATCCTCGCCGCGACGCACCGCGATCTGCTGGCCGAGACGCAGGCCGGCCGGTTCCGCGAGGACCTCTTCTACCGGATCAACGTGCTCCCGATCGCGATCCCGCCGCTCCGGGAGCGGCGGGAGGACATCCCGATCCTCATGGATCACTTCCTCGCGAGGAACAACGCGCGGTTCGGCATCAACATCCGCGGCTTCGAGCCCGAGGCGCGCCGGCTGCTCCTGGAGTACCGGTGGCCGGGCAACGTCCGGGAGCTGGAGAACACCGTCGAGCGCGCCATGGTGCTCTGCGAGGGCGAGCGCATCGGCGAGGCCGACCTGCCCGAGCGGATCCGCGAGGCGCGCGACCCGATCCAGATGCAGCTGACGAGCGGCGAGCTGTCGATCAAGAAGACGTCGCGCGTCATCGAGGAGATCCTCATCCGGCGCGCGCTCCAGAAGACGAAGGGCAACCGGACCAAGGCGGCCGAGGTGCTGGAGATCAGCCACCGGGCGCTGCTTTACAAGATCAAGGACTACCGGATCGATCTGTGATCGCGGCGGACCGCCTGGAACAAGGCGTGGACGGCGTGGGCGATGTTCCAGATCCGGCCGAGTCGAAGCGCGGTGTCTCTCCCGATGTCCGGGCTCCTGCCGATCAGCGGGTGACGGCATCCTCGGGCGGGCGACTCAACACTCCCTTGCGCCCGTCGCCGCAGGCGGCTACGCCGTCGCGCTCCCCCCATGAAGAAGAACTACGTTCTCGACGCGAACATCGTGCTCCACGATCCCCACGCGATCTTCAAGTTCGAAGACAACGACGTCATCATCCCGATCTACGCGATCGAGGAGATCGACCAGTTCAAGCGGGAGGGCTCCGAGCGCGGGCGCAACGCGAGGACCATCGCCCGGCTGCTCGATGAGGTCCGCGGCGCCGGCACGCTCGCGACCGGCGTGCTCCTGGAGAACGGCGGCACGCTGCGCATCGCGATCCCGGAGCGGCGGCCGGAGCTGCTCGTGGGGCTGGAGTCGGGCTCGCAGGACAGCGCCATCCTGCAGACGGCGATCGACATCCGCGACCGGCACAAGGATCGGCCGACCATCTTCGTGACGATGGACACGAACCTCCGGATCCGCGCCGACGCGCTCGGGATCCCGGCGGAGACGTACGAGAACGAGCGGGTGCACGACCCCGCCGTCGGGCAGGCGGTCGTCGAGCTCGAGGTGCCCGGCGCCGAGGTCGACGCCTTCTTCCAGAGCGGCGTCCTCACCGGTGCCAACTTGGCGGATCTATTGCCAAATTCGGCGGTGCTCCTCCGCGACGCCGGCGCGCCGAGCCACACGGCGCTCGGCCGCTTCGACGCGGCGCGCGGGCAGATCGTCGCGCTCCGCGTCGGGCGGGAGGGGGTGATGGGGGTCCGGCCGCGCAACAAGGAGCAGGCCTTCGCGCTCGACCTCCTGCTCGACGATTCGGTGCGGCTGATCACGCTCATCGGCAAGGCGGGGACGGGCAAGACGCTCCTGGCGCTCGCGGCGGCGCTCAAGCGGACGACGGAGGACAACGCCTACACCCGGCTTCTCGTGAGCCGGCCGATCATGCCGCTCGGGCGCGATCTGGGCTTCCTTCCGGGCGACGTGGACGAGAAGCTGAACCCGTGGATGCAGCCGATCTTCGACAACCTCGAGTTCCTGTTCTCGAACGGCGGCGCGAAGCCTGGGCGCGACGCGCGCGGCTTCGTGGAGCTCCTGGAGAGCGGGCGGATCCAGGTCGAGCCGCTGACCTACATCCGCGGGCGCAGCCTGCCGCACCAGTACCTCATCGTGGACGAGGCCCAGAACCTCACCCCGCACGAGGTGAAGACGATCATCACGCGGTGCGGCGAGGGGACAAAGATCGTGCTGACGGGCGATCCCCAGCAGATCGACAACCCCTACGTGGACCACGCGTCGAACGGCCTCCTCGTTGTGGCGGAGCGGTTCCGGCGCGAGCGCATCGCGGGGCACGTGGTGCTCGCCAAGGGCGAGCGCAGCGAGCTCGCGGAGCTCGCGGCGAACCTGCTCTGAGGCGCGCGGCGCGGGGCGCGCGGCGCGTTCGCGAGGCGAGCGGGACGGGGGTGAGCCGGGTGGGGGCGAGCGTGACGGGGGCGAGCGAGGTGGCGACGAGCGCGAGAGGAGCGGAGCGTCGTGGCGCGGCGTCCTCGGGCTAGATCGGCGGGGCCGCCGGCCTGGGTGCCGGACGCGGATCGGCTCCTCGGCGCCGCGGCGCGGCGGATCCGCGTCGTCGGATCGAGCACGCCGGTGAACCTCGTCGAGGAGCTCGCGCGGCTCGCCGCCGCGTGGGGGAGGGGCGACGGGGAGCTCCCGCGGTTCACCTACGCGCCCGCGCAGGACCACGGCGATCTCCGGAAGGCGATGGACACGGCGGCCGAGCGGCTCGCGGGGCAGGGGGAGCTCGGCGTGGTCTACGCCGGCCGCGCCGTCGAGCTCGCCGCCGAGGCCGCGATCTGCGAGGCCGCGGGCGGGGCGGGGTGCTGGGCCGCCGCGCGCCGCCGTTACGCGGCGCGCGACGCGTACGACGAGCAGGCGGACGCGCTCGCCGCGACCTGGGTCGAGCAGGCGGCGGGCGCGGCGGCGGGCGACGAGGATCGGGTGCGGAGCGACGATGCGCGCTCGCCCCGGTCGCTCGTGTCGCGGATGCGGCGCGAGATCGGGGCGCGGCGCCTGCCTCTCCGGGTCGTGATCGCCGACATCGCGCCGCTCGCCGCGACGGGCGACGGCGTGATCCAGATCGCGCGGGGGCGCATGCTCACGCGCGACGACGTGGAGCGCACCGTGCTCCACGAGATCGAGGGGCACGCGGCGCCCGGCGTGCGCGCCGCGGCGCTCCCGCTCGGGATCTTCGCGATCGGGACGGCCAACGGCGGCGACGATCAGGAGGGCTGGGCGCTCGCGCGCGAGCGCGCCGAGGGATACCTGGTCGGCGCCCGCCGGATCGAGCTCGGGCTGCGCCACCTCGCCGCCCGGAGCGTCGAGCGCGGCGCCGGCTTCGTCGAGACGGCGCGGCTGCTCGAGGCGCGCGGCGCGTGCTCCACCGCCGACGCCCTGCGCATCGCGGCGCGCGTCCACCGGGGGGGCGGCCTGGCGCGGGAGGTCGTCTACCTGCCGGCGCTGCTGCGGGTCGAGGCGATGCTCCTCGAGCAGCCGGCGCTCGGCCCGGTGCTCGCCTCGGGCAGGGTCTCCGTGGGGGCGGCGGTGTCGCTTGCGTCCTGGGCGCGGGTAAGCTGATCCACCGGGCGCGGGTGCGCTGATCCACCGTGGTTGCCCGGTTCGACCGTGGCTGCCCGGTTCGAGCGCGAGGACGGGAAGCCGGGAAGAAAAGTCGGATCGTCCCCTGAACTTCTTAGCTTCCCGCCAGACCGATCCGATGAAATGGAGACACCGCCGGTCGGGCGAGGAGCGGAGAGGGAGCGGAGAGGGAGCGGAGAGAAAGGGGGCTGCGTGAAGGGAAGGATCACTTCGGCCGTGCGAGCACGGCATGGAACGCGCTTGTCGTGTCCGCCGGCGAGCACGGCGTCTCGCGCGTGGGGTCGCGCCCGGGTCGACCGCGCGGCGCGCCGAGGCGGCTCCGGGGGCGCGCGGCGCGGACGGGCCAGCGGGCGGAGGGGGGCATGAACTCGAAGAAGATCATGGAGAGGGATTCCAGGCGCCCGCCGAGGGGAGCCGAGGCCCCGGCGGTGATCCTCAAGGACGACCTCCACGTCGTGGATCTCGGCGCCGGTGTGATGCTCGACGTGTTCATCAACGTCGAGGGCCGGCTCACGACCTTCGTCAGCCTGGATGGCCAGCTCATCGCGGAGCTCCGCGTCGCAGGTCACGCGTGAAGAGCGCGCACGATCGCGCCGGGAGGCGTGGAGACGGGGTGAGTCGACTCGAGCGCTCTCCCCGCCTCCACGTCTCCCGGGCGCCCGTCTGCCGGCCGCTCCAGCGATCTGCCGCGCCCGAGCTCGCCTCGGGCGATCAGGGGCCCGAGAACTCCCGCACCACGCGGAGGATGCCCTCTCCGTAGCTCGAGATCTTCGCCTGCCCCATGCCGCGCGCGAGCGCGAGGTCGTCGAGCGACAGGGGCCGGATCCGGGCGATCTCCCGGAGCGTCCGGTCGTGCGCGATGACGTAGGCGGGCAGCGACTTCTCCTTCGCGAGCGCGGCCCGGTGGGAGCGGAGCGCCTCGAACAGCGGAACATCCCGCTCCTCCAGCTCGGCCCCGGGCGCCTCCTGCGCGGGCGAGAAGGCTCCGGGAGCGGTCGGATCGAGGGGCGCCGCGCGGCGCAGCGGTCTGCGGCGCGCGGCGGGGAGCGGGAGCCGCACCCGGGTGGGCACCTCTCCGCGCATCACGCGCCAGCCCGCCGGCGTGATCAGGGGGACGGGGAACTCGCCGGTCGTGAGGTCGATCCAGGCGCTGGCGAGCAGGACGCGCAGGATCGACATGGCCTCGTCGTGGCTCTTCCCCTCGAGGACGCCGAAGGTGGAGAGCCGATCGAGCCCCATGCGGCGGACGCGCTCGTTCGACTCGCCGATGAGCATCGACGCGATCGCCTGCATCCCGGCGCCGCCCTTCACCCGCGCGACGCCGGCGAGCGCGCGGCGCACGAGATCGTTGTCGCGGGCGAGCGCCGCCGGGTCGCTCGCCTCGAGGGCGTCGACCTCGAGGCAGACGTCGCAGTGGCCGCAGCCGCCGAGCGACTCGGCCTCGTCGCCGAAGTAGCGGAGGATGAAGTCGTGCCGGCACGTCGCGGCGTCGAGGTAGCGGAGCAGCTCGCGGAAGAGCCCCCACGCGCGCGCGGCGTCGTCGGCGTTCGCCTCGGCGCCGCCGTCGCCGAGCTGGCAGAGCCGGCGGCGCAGCGCGATGTCCGCGGGCGCGAACAAGAGGAGGCCGCGGGCCGGGTCGCCGTCGCGGCCGGCGCGGCCGACCTCCTGGTAATAGGCCTCGATCGACGACGGCGGCTGGGCGTGCACGACGAGGCGCACGTCGGGGCGGTCGATGCCCATGCCGAAGGCGTTCGTGGCCACGACCACCGAGAGGCTGCGATCGGCGAACCCGGCCGACAGGCGCGCGCGCGACTCGGGGGCGAGGCCGGCGTGGTAGGCCTCGGCGTTCCAGCCGGCGTCGCGGAGCGCCTCGGCGAGGCGCTCCGCCCCCTTGCGGGTGGCGGCGTAGACGATGCCCGCGCCGCGGGGCCGCCCGGGGTCGCCGAGGGCGTCCAGGAGCGCGCGCGCCGTGCGGCGACCGGCCTCGCGCGGGCCGTCCACCGCGGCGACCTGCAGGTGGAGGTTGGGCCGGGCGAAGCCGCGCAGGATGACCTTGGGCGGCGGCCCTTCGGGCCCGTGCCCGCCCGCGGCGCCGCCGTCGTCGCCGTCGGACGGGCGCAGCGGCCAGCCGAGCCGCCGGATGATCTCGTCGCGCGCGTCGGGGGTCGCGGTCGCGGTGCAGGCGAGGACCCGGGGCGGGTGGAGCCGCGCGATCGCGGCGCCGATGCGCAGGTAGTCGGGCCGGAAGTCGTGCCCCCACTGGACGATGCAGTGCGCCTCGTCGACGGCGACCAGCGAGAGCCGGCTCGCGGCGAGCGCCTCGAGGAAGCCGTCGAGGGCGAGGCGCTCGGGCGCGGCGTAGACGAGCTTGTACTCGCCGCGGCGGAGGGCGCCGAGGCGCCGGCCGTTCTCCTCGCGCGAGAGGCTGGAGGCGATGAACGTCGCGGGGATGCCCCGCGCCTCGAGCGCGCGCACCTGATCTTCCATCAGGGAGATGAGCGGGCTCAGGACGAGCGTCGTGCCGGGCAGGGCGACGGCCGGGAGCTGGTAGCAGAGCGACTTGCCGCCGCCGGTCGGCGCGACGACGAGGACGCGGCCCGCGCCCCCGAGCAGGGCGTCGATCGCCTCGCGCTGCCACGGCCGGAACGCGGCGATGCCGAACCGGTCCGCGAGCACGGCGTCGATCGACGGGGGCGGGTTTTCCGGGGGGCGCAGCAGGGAGGAGGCGAGGCGCTCGGTCACGGTCGGCAAGGGGGGCTCGGCGAGGACCATGGCGGCGGCGTCGAGCGAGCGCCGTGCCCGCCGCGAGCCGTAGCACTTCCGCGCGCTTGCGTCGCGCCGGGGGTGGCGGCGCCATGGCGGCGCGGGGGTCGCCCAGCGGGCCGGCCGATCAGGCCTGGACGACGCCGATGCCCTTGGCGAGCGTTTCCATGTCGTCGAAGTGATAGACGTGGCGGCCGGGGCTCCCCTTGAGCGCGGCCGCGACCATCGCGCCGGCGACGGTCCTCGCGTCGATCGGGCGGTACCTGCGGAGGCCGCCCTTCATCGTGAAGCGGAGCGTCTGCGCCGCCGCGACGCCGATGGCCTCGCCCTTCCTGACCTCGCCCCGCTCTCCGAGGAGCAGGCTCGGGCGCAGGACGTGGACCGACGCGAAGCTCGCGCCCGAGAGCTCCTGCTCGAGCTCGCCCTTCACGCGCAGGTAGAAGCTTGTCGAGCGCGGATCGGCGCCCACGGAGGAGACAAGGATGAGCTGCTTCACCCCCGCCTTCTCGGCGAGCCTGGCGACGGTGATCGGGTAACGATAGTCGATCTGGTGGAAGGCCTCTTCGGAGCCGGCCTTGGCGATGGTCGTCCCGAGCGCACAGAACACGTCGGTCACGCCGGCGAAGTCCGCGCCGTCCAGCTGCTCGAAGTCGACGATGCGCTGAGAGAGCCGCGGATCCTCGATCGGGGCCGGGCGGCGTAGCAGGGCGACGACCCGCGCGTACGCGGGCTGCTGCACGAGGAGGCGCAGGCAGTGGCCGCCGACCAGGCCCGTTCCTCCCACGATGAGAGCTGTCTTGTCGACCGTCATGGATTCCATGTTCCTGCGGAATCACCCGCGGAGAGCGCCGCCGCCGGGATCCGCAGCCGTACCCCGCAGAATAGCCCAAGCGGCGCGCGAACCCTAGTGGCCGGCTGCGCGCGCCCGGAGCGGGCGGCCGGTGCGGACCGCCCACGGTTCCTTCACCGGTGTGTGCGGGCTCTACATCGCCGTGGCCGGTCGCCCTCTGCCGGGGTGGACTGCCCACCAGGACGGAACACGCCGAGGAGATGCGCTGGCGTACGCTGGGTGGCGTCGGCGCGGCGACGCGCAGAGGGCCCGAGGGGCGCGGTGACGCGCAGAGGGCCCGAGGGGCGCGGGGCCGGCGAGGCCCCGCGGCGCGCTGCTCACGTCAGCGGGGCGGGGGCGGCCTTCTGCGCGAGCCTCGCGCGCTGGGCGTGGAAGGCCTCGATCGCCATCGGGATGACCTGCTCCCGATGCTTGGGCACCATGTCGTTCGGCAGCTGCTCGACGGGCCACCAGGCGCCGGTGGCCGGGACCTCGGCGAGCTTCGCCTGGTGGACCCGGGAGAGCATCCAGCCGCGCGCGGCGGCCGAGAAGTAGTCGCCGACGAACGTGAAGTCGGAGATCGTCATCCCGACCCGATGGAGGACGTGCTCGGGCTGCTCGCCCGGCGACAGGACGCTCCCGGGGCAGCACCACTGTCCGGGGCCCGACTCCGACGCTCCTCGCCGGGTCAAGAGCACCTCGAGCGCGCCAGAGTCCGCGTTCCTTCGGAGGCACACGGCGTCCGCGGCGAGGTGGATGGGGAGCCGGGAGATGGCGTTGATGAGCGAGCTGCCGAGCGGCTCCCTTGGATCGATGTGCCCGAGCAGCCAGCCGGCCATGGTCCGGATGAGCCTCATCGCGGCACCCTCCGCGAGGGCGCGCCGTGCGACCGCTGGCTCATCGCCGCGCGAGGCGCGCGCAGGCGAGCGCGGCGGTGCTGTTCAGGGCTGGACGTCGTACCAGAGCCGTTCTTCGTGCCGCTATCCGAGCGGCGCGGTTCGTTCGATGGGATCGCGTGTCGAGTTGGATCTAGCATAGGGGGTTGCTGCGTTGGTTGCTTGTGCGTTGTCGCGTCACGTTGTACGGGTTCAGATCTTCATCTCGTCTCTCCTGAGATGTCGGACCACGCCGACGACGTTCAGAAGTCTATAATATCCTTTGTTTCTTTATCGTTTCATTCACGCAGCCCGCGCGTGAATCGTCCTCTCGCGTTGTTGTTTGCGTTGTTGTTTGCGTTGTTGCTTGCGTGTTTCGCCGGCCCCTCACGCGGGTGTTCTGGCGTCGAGCGCGAGAGTCGTCGGTGCCCGGAGGGCGCGGGCGAGCGCGCATGGGCTCGCCGAAACACAGATGTCACCGGGATGTCAGGGGGGCAGTCGCCGCGTCTGCTGCGCTGGCCCGCCGCGCTCGTCGTCCTCGGTCACCTCCGCCTCGACGTCGATGACCGGGCCTGACGCCGGCCACGCCGGTCGCTCGCGGGGCGCGCCGGGGCGCTGCGCGGTGCGCCCGCCGAACGGCCCGCCGCCGAAGTCGATGACCCTCATGGTGAAGAACGCCCCGTTGCCCGGGCCGCCCCCGCCGAGGCCGGCGGCGCTCGCCGCGGCCGCGGCGCTCGCCGCGGCCACCCGCCGCTCGAACCGCTCGCGCACGGCCGCGGCGAGCCGGCGGCGCACGGGCGGGACCAGGAGCAGGAGCCCGGCCACATCGGTCAGCACCCCCGGCGTGACGAGCAGCGCCGCGCCGAGGAGCACGAGCAGGCCTCCGGCGAGCCCCTCGTCCGGGACGCGGCCCTCGGCCATCGCGCCCCGCCAGGAAGCGAGCACCTTGAGCCCCTCGTGCTTCGCGAGCGCGACCCCGAGGATCGCCGTTCCGAGCGCGAGCGCCACGGTCGGCCAGAAGCCGATGACGTCGCCGATCGACAGGAGCAGCCAGAACTCCAGGATCGGGACCGCCGTGAAGAGCAGGATGAGCTTGCCCATGACCCCTCGTCTAGCGCCGCCCGTCGCGCCGCGCACGTGCAGGACCGCGCGCCGCGCGCTGCCGCGTGCCGCCGTGCGCCGCCGCCGGCCGGCCGCGGCCGGCTGCTCCGCCGCGGATCCCGCGCCGGAGTACCGGCCGCGGTGAGAGTGCGCTAAGACCGCCTGCCCCGGAGAAATCCATGACGACTGTCCCCGTGGAGCAGGAAAAAGTGGAGGCGTGCCGCGCGTTTGCCGCCGACATCGCCGACGAGGTGCAGCGCTTCATCGACCGCCACACAACGGTCGGCGTCGAGCGCACCGTGGCCCGCGCCTACGGCGTGGTCGGCGCCGACGCGGAGGGGACGCCGCTCGCCAACGCGCTCGTCGATCGCATCCACAAGGCGGGGCAGGTCGGCCGCGGGGTCGCGTACCACCTCGGCCGGGCGCTCTGCGAGGGCGCCGCCTCGGTGCAGGAGGCCGCCGAGATGCTGGCGTTCAGCGAGGCGGCCGACTTCGGCCCGGGCCCGTCCGCGGCCGAGGCGCGCGGCGCGATCGAGGCGGCGACGCGGGAGGCGATCGCCCGGATCGACAGCGCCCGCGACGAGCGCGAGGCCAACAAGGCGGCGCACCGGGTCGGCACGGCGCCGCTCAAGTACGTCATCGTCGCGACCGGCAACATCTACGACGACGCCGTCCAGGCCAAGGCCGCCGGCTTCGCCGGCGCCGACATCGTCGCCGTGATCCGCGCGACCGCCCAGTCGCTCCTCGACTACGTCCCGGAGGGGCCGACCACCGAGGGGTACGGCGGCACGTACGCGACCCAGGAGAACTTCAGGATCATCCGCCGCGCCGCCGACGAGGCGACCCGCGACACCGGCACCTACCTCGCGCAGACGAACTACTCGTCCGGCCTGTGCATGAGCGAGATCGCCTGGATGGCGGCGGTCGAGCGGCTCGACATGCTGCTCAACGACGCGATGTACGGGATCCTGTTCCGCGACATCAACATGCAGCGGACGTTCATCGATCAGTACTTCTCCCGCAGGATCATCGCGCGGAGCGGCATCGTCATCAACACGGGAGAGGACAACTACCTCACGACCGCCGACGCCGTCGAGAAGGCCCATACGGTGCTCGCGTCGCAGTTCATCAACGAGGCGTTCGCCCGGCGCGCGGGCCTCCGTGAGGAGCTGATGGGCCTCGGCCACGCCTTCGAGATCAACCCCTGGCTCGAGGACAGCCTCCTCTTCGAGCTCGCCCAGGCCCAGCTCGTCCGGCAGATCTTCGATCGGCACCCGATCAAGTGGATGCCGCCCACGAAGTTCAAGACAGGCGACATCTTCCACAGCCACGTCCATGACGCCATGTTCAACCTGGTCGGGATCACGACCGGCCAGTCGATCGCGCTGCTCGGGATGTTCAGCGAGGCCGTCCACACGCCGCTCCTCATGGACCGGTATCTCTCGCTGAAGAGCGCCCGTTACATCTTCACGGCGGCGCGGCACCTCGGCGACGAGATCCAGTGGAAGCCGGGCGGCATCGTCGAGTCGCGCGCCCGCGAGGTCCTCGACAAGGCGCACGCGCTCCTGCGCGAGGTCGAGCGGGAGACCCTCTGGGACGCGATCGGGCGCGGCGCGTTCGGCGACGTCAAGCGCACGCGCACCGGAGGGAAGGGGTACTCGGGGGTCGTGGCCCGGCACCCGGACTACCTGAATCCGATCCTCGAGGTGCTGGAGCGATCGTCGCCGTAGTCCATGGCCCGGAGGGACGGCGGGCGACCCCGCGCGATCGGGCACGATGCCCGGCCGGACGGGGGCCGACCCCCGGAAAATCGGGCAGGAGGCCAGGCAGGAGGGGGCAACCCCCGGAGGATCAGGCAGCCCGACTTGCCGCAGCCGTGCTCGCCCGGCGGCCGCGGCGGCAGCCTGCCAGCGCGGCGGTGAGCCCTCGTTCGCCTTGAAATCGCCCTCTCTGGCGCCCTGGCGCCCGCTTCAAGGCTTGAAATGGCCAACTCGGCCGCCCAGTCGGCGCTTTCAAGGCTTGAAATGGCCAACTCGGCCGCCCAGCCGGCGCTTTCAAGGCTTGATCTGCCCCGCTGGCCCACCGAGTCGGCCGTCTCAAGCCTTGAAATAGCCGACTCGGCCCCCGAGTCGCCCGCTGCAACGCCTGCATCAAGCGTTGCAGCGGGCCGCAGGCGATGTGCCCGACCGCGGCGGTGAGCTTCGTGATCCGCCGGCGCGCGAGGGCGCTCGGCACCATGCCGTGATGCCGTGCAAGAGGAGGCGGAGCATTCCGGACGAACCACCAGAATTGCCTGACAGTTGAGCTGTTTTCCTCGTTGACGGGCGTCGCGCTCGGCACGGGCTTCTCGCTCGCGGCGGCGCAGGGCGGGGGCGTCGTCGTTGCTGGCACCTGGTAGAAGGCCGGACGATCGGAAGGAGCGATGCGCATGCGGAGCGCGTGGAGACGGTCCGCGGGGGGCTCGCTCGTCAGCGACGTGCTCGTCGGCATCAGCGTCCCCGAGGGAGGAAGCTTGATTCGTGCATGGTGAACCAGCAGGAGGCCCATGTGCCCCCGGAGTGGCGCTACTGCACTATCGCGCTGGTCCCAGGTGTCCGGGACTGCGAGGCGCCTGCCTCACCGGGCGATCCACCGCAGTTCTCGGAGAGGTTCCTCTTCTATGAACGCGATTTGTCCGACCCTCGAAACTGCGAGCCGTGCAGCTGCGTGACCACGACACCGGGCCGGTGCGAGGTGCGGGTGAGCGCCTATGCGGACCGCGCGTGCAGCGACAGCGCGCTCATCGGGACCGCGGAGGTGGCCGGCGGCGAGGGGGACGCCTGCTTGCACGTCGAGCCCGGGCCGGCGCTCGGCAGCCTCAGCGCGGAATGGGAAGTGAGCGAGTTGCCAGACTGCACGCCGTTCGGCGGGGCACCGCACCCGATCACCGTCTGCTGCCTGCCGGAGCCCGAAGAATACGGAAGCTCGAGTGATCACGCGCATCAGCTGGGCGGAAATGCCTGATTTCGTCAGGAGAGCCCTGGAATACGGTGGCGCTTCGGATCGCCGATGACCTATCGGCCGCGGCGCCGCGGACGAGCTCCCGCGCGGTTGCCAGGGCAAACACGCGAGTCCCGCCTGCCGGCGGCGAGGCGCAGTACCGGACCGCCGCGGAGTGATGTACACCATGGGCTCCATGACACAGCGAAACATCCTGCGTGCGTATGGCGATCGCGAGGGCGACGGGATGGTCCAGATGTCGTTCACCCTGCGCATCCTGCCGGGCGACCGGGCGCGCGAGGCGGCGAAGCGCTTCGCCGAGGCGCACGGCCTGCGCGATCCGCTGGTCACGGCCATGGAGCAGGTCAGCCGGGAGCACACCTATTTCGTCGTCTACGGCCACTCCCAGCACGGTGTCGACACCTCGGACATCGAGGTGGAGGAGCTCGCGGCCCAGCCGCTCACGCGCGACCAGATCGAGGAGCAGGCGAAGAAGCTCGGCCGCAAGATCGTCGTCGTGGGCGCCTGCACCGGCAGCGACGCGCACACCGTGGGGATCGACGCGATCCTGAACTACAAGGGCTTTGCCGGAGAGAAGGGCCTCGAGAGCTTCAAGTGCTTCGACGCCCACAACCTCGGCGCGCAGGTCGAGAACGCCGAGCTCTGCGAGAAGGCCAAGGCGCTCGGCGCCGACGCCATCCTCGTGTCGCAGGTGATCACGCAGCGGAACTGCCACAAGGAGAACGCGGCGGCGCTCGTCGAGCTGGCGGCGCGCCAGGGCTTCCGGGACAAGGTGATCCTGCTCCTCGGCGGTCCGCGCATCGACAACAACCTCGCCGTCGAGCTCGGCTTCGACGCCGGCTTCGGCCCCGGCACGAAGCCGATCACCGTGGCGTCGTTCCTTGTCGAGCGCCTGGTGGGCAGGGTCTAGCGATCAGGCGACGAGCAGGTGGTAGGCGGCCGAGAGCTCGGCGAACTGCGCGGTGCGCTGGGCGCGCTCGCCGGGCTGCGCGGCGCCGCGGTCGGGGTGCAGGACCGCGGCCAGGCGGCGGAAGGTGCGGCGGATCTCGGCCTCGGTCGCGCCCTCGCGCAGACCGAGCACCTCGAGCGCCCGGCGGCGCGGCTCGTCCAGCCGGACGGCGCGCGGGGACGCGCTCGACGGTGCGCCGCGCGGGGGCGCGCTCGACGGCCCGCCGCGCGCGGCGCCCGCGACGCGCCGGTGACGGTCCCGCGCGCGCGGGCGGCCGTGGAGGAAATCGCTCGGCGCGAGCGGGCCGGTCTGTCGGAGCGCCCCGGCGAGCGGCCTCGCCGTGTGAAAGCAGATGGTCGCCTCCTCGATGGCGAAGAGCGCCTCGAGGCGGGCGCGGAGCTGGATCTGGAGCGCGCGCTCGACCGCGCTCTCCGGGATGAGCCCCGCGGCCACGAGCACCTCGCCGGTCCGGCGCCCCCGGTGCGCGGCGACGAGCGCGGCGAGCCGCTGGATCGACGGCTCGGGCGCCGAGCCCTCCCGCGCGAGGATCTCGCCGAGGCGGGGCACCCGGAGCGGCGTCTCGACGGCCGTCACCAGGCCGGAGAAGAGCTGGATCCGGTGCTGGCGACCGGGCACCGTGGAGCCGCTCGGCGTCCTGAGCTCGCAGAGCTCCAGGAGCCCGGTGGTCCTCTCGCGGTGCAGCGCGCCGAGCAGGTCTCCCAGGGTCGACGTGGAAAGGCGGCTGGGCAGTTGCATCGAATGCGGCGTTATCATCGCCGCGCGCGATCGGGCAAAGAAGCCGCGCGCGCGGGCAGGCGGCGAGCGCGCGCGGACGCGGCCGGAAGAGCCCGCGCGGGCAGACTGGCGGGCAGGCAGGCAGGCAGACGAGCGCGCGCCCCCTGGCACGCACGAATGTGCGCCCGGATCGCGGCCCGCTGTGCGAAGCTCCGCCCGAAAACGGCCCGGCGCGGCGCGCCGGCGCGCGGATCAGGAGGAATCTGCGATGGGCTTGCTCGACGGAAAGGTCGCGATCATCACGGGAGCCGGCGGCGGGATCGGCCGCGAGGAAGCGCTGCTCTTCGCCCGGGAGGGCGCGAAGGTCGTCGTCAACGACCTCGGCGGCGCGCGCGACGGATCGGGCTCGAGCGACGCCTTGGCGGCGCAGGTCACCGAGGAGATCCGGGCCGCGGGCGGGCAGGCCGCGCCGAGCTTCGACAACGTGGCGACCCCCGAGGGCGCGGCGAGGATCGTGAAGACCGCCGTCGACGCGTTCGGCAGGGTCGACATCCTTGTGAACAACGCGGGGATCCTGCGCGACAAGACGCTCCTCAAGATGGATGAGGGGATGTGGGACGCCGTCATCACCGTTCACCTGAAGGGGACGTTCCTGTGCACGCAGGCCGCCGCGAAGCAGATGGTCGCGCAGGGCGAGGGGGGGCGGATCGTCAACACCACGAGCGTCTCGGGGATGCTCGGCAACTTCGGACAGGCCAACTACGCGGCTGCCAAGGCCGGCATCTACGGGCTCACCCGCACCGCCGCGATCGAGCTGCAGAAGCAGCGGATCACCGTCAATGCGGTCGCGCCGATCGCCAAGACCCGCATGACCGAGGATCTGCCCATGTTCCAGTCGGCCGGCGACACCCTCACGCCGGCGCACGTCGCGCCCGCGGCGCTGTTCCTCGCCTCCAACCTGTGCGCCGACCGGACGGGCAACGTCCTCGCCGTCGCCGGTGCGCAGATGTACATTTACAAGGTCGTTCAGAGCCCCGGAAAGTTCAAGGACGAGGGCGCTGTCTGGACGGCGCAGGAGATCGCCGATCACTGGGACGCGATCAACAAGCTCTGATCGCAGCGCCGGCGAGGGCGCAGCGTCGACGGCCGGCGGCGGTTCGAACGCGCCGCCTCGAGCGCGCCGCCCAGGGCTGCTCCCAGCGGGCCGCGCGCTTCACGTGGCGCGCGGCGGACGCGGCAGAAGCGAGGGCTCGGCGCGCGGCGACCGTTGCTGCGCTGATCCCCGGATGCTAGGTTCGAGGCGCTTTCGGGGTGCGATTGGCGCATCGACGTACTGTTCGAGCAGATCGTTCACGCGGAGTCTGGAGGTGCCACCGGTGACCGTCGTTCGCTGCTGTTCCGGCTGCGCCTCCTCGCGCGGTACGGCCTCTGCAGCGCGGAGGCGCTGAGCACCATGTCGCGCGACGCCCACATCCCGCTCGCCCTGTGGATCTGCGCGGCGATCGTGGCGCACATGGCGGGCGGCGGGGGCGCGGTCGAGGTGGCGCAGGTCATCGAGGACCGGGCGCAGCTCCGCCGGATGGTCCACGCGGTGCGGGAGGGCCTCCGTCCGGGCGATACGACGTTCGAGGTGCTGACCGACGGCATGGCGACGACGCCGCCTCCCGCCCCGCTCGCGCCGCCGGAGCGATCGCCGGACGGCGACCCGGACAAGGACGCGCCGACCGATCCGCAGCAGGAGCCCGAGCCGGCCAAGGCGGAGAAGAAGAAGCCGCCGAAGCCGGAGCCGCCGCGCCAGGCGAAGGCGCCTCCGCCCACGCCGCCGAAGCCGGAGCCGCCCAAGGAAGAGGTGACCAAGGTCGTGCCGGTCCAGCCGGTGCCGCCGCCGCCGCTGCCGCCGGCGGATCGGCGGATCGCCGTCCGCCAGCACGTCGAGAAGGACCAGGAGGACAACCCCGAGGCGGACCGGATCGCGGACGACGCCAACAAGGTCGCCGAGGAGACCATGGCGCAGATCCGCTCGAAGGATCAGGACGATCCCACGCCGACGCCCGGGAGCCCGACCGGCCCGAGGGGGCCGAAGGACACGGTCGGCGACAGCGACCACGATCACAGCGGCCACAGCGAGGAGCGCGCCGGCAACGAGAAGAACGCGCCCGGCGAGAAGAGCCCCGACAGCGAGAGCGCGGAGCACCACAGCCCGGCGTCCCCGGCGCAGGCAGCGCAGGCCGCTCGATCGGCGCCGCCCGCGAGCGTCCCGGGCGCGAGCGGCGGCGGTCGCGTGGCGCAGGCGGCCCCCGGCGTGCCGGCGCCGGAGAAGGGCGCCGCGGGCGGCTCCGGGCCGGCGTCGCCCGAGGTCGTCGACAACCCGCGCGCGGGCTACACCCTCAACCCGGCGAACCCGGGCGGCGACGGCAAGAGCCGCGTCGCCGGAAAGAAGGCGACGCCGCAGCCCTACCAGAGCCCGGTCCGCGTCGGCTCGATCGGCCTCGGCGCTCCAGGGCTCCCCGGCGGGCCCAACCTCAACCTGAACATGGCCGGCGTGCAGGCGGCCGTGGGCAACGAGAAGCTCAGGGCGGAACGGGCTTCGGACGGCGCGTCCCGCAAGAGCGCGCACCGGGGCTCGTGGGAGACGACGGACAAGTGGAAGAAGTGGCGCGCCGCGATCGAGAACTACGACCCCTCGGTCAAGCCTGGCAACCAGACGTCCCTCAACGCCGCGCGGGTGCCGTTCGCGACGTACATCAACATGATCCACAACCGGCTCCACCCGATCTTCGCGGAGGAGTTCCTGGCGTCGCTCGAGAGCCTGCACTCGGGGCACGCGTTCAACCAGAACCGGGTGACGCACCTGGAGATCGTGCTGAACAAGGACAGCGGCAGCATCGTGCGCCTCGGGGTCACGAGGCCGAGCGGGATGACGGCGTTCGACATGGTCGCGCTCAACTCGGTGCACCGCGCGTCACCGTTCGGAAAGGCGCCGGACGCGATCGTCTCGCCCGACGGCAACGTGTACCTGCACTGGGAGTTCCACCGGGATCCGTACGACGCCTGCTCCACCCGCAACGCGCGGCCCTTCCTGCTGAAGGCGCCGTCCGATGCCGCCCCGGTCGAGCCGGCGCCGGTGCGCAGGGCGCCGCGGCCCGTCCCGGGCGACGAGCAGATGCGGGCGCCGCCTGGACCGCTGCTCCCGCTCCGGCGTTAGGTCCCGGCTCTGCACAGGGACCGCGGCGATGTATTCTCGGCGGCATGTCGAAGGATTCCGACGCGGCCGTTCAAGTGACCATCGCGCGCATCGAGGCGGCGCTCGCGGATTCCCCGGCGTTCACCCGGATCGAGCCGCAGTTCTACGTCGTCCGCCAGGGGACCGCGTACGTGTACCTTCATGTCCTGCCCTGGGCGCCGGATCGCGCGCTCGTGCGCCTCGTCGCGCAGCTCGCCCGCGGCGTCGAGATGACGCCGGATCTCGCGATGAAGCTGCTCCGCCTGAACGCGCGCATCCGCTTCGGCGCCTTCGGCTACGTCGCGCAGGGTTCGTGTGTGGTCATCGTTCACACGCTCCTCGGCGGCGAGACGCTCGACGCCGACGAGATCCTTGTCGCCCTCCGGGACCTGTCGGTGCTCGCGGATGAGTACGACGACCGCATCGTCGAGGAGGCCGGCGGTCAGCGGATGCAGGACCTGATCGACGCCTCGGCGACCGCTGCGGTCTTCACCGATCTGGACGCTCCCCGCGCCTGGGACAAGGGCTGAGCGACGGGCGCTCTTCTTCATGCTCCTCAACATCGATCTTCCCCCCGAAGCCCCTCCTCCCTCCGCCGCACCGGACGCCGCCGGCTCGCCCCGTCGCGAGGACGGCGGCGACGCTCCGCCCGCCGAACGGCGGTCGTCCGCCGCCGAGCGCCCGCCGCTCGCCGGCCTGCCCGTGCTCCGGCTGATCCGGCCGCTCGCCGTGCTCGCCCTGCTCGCGATGCTCCTCGGCCGCATGCTCGCGCCCGCGATGGTCGGCCTGGCGGTGGGCATCGAGCGCGCCGCGCACGCGGTCGAGCTCGCCGGCGCCGGCGCATCGCAGCTCTTCGCGATCGGCGCGATCGTGATCGCGATGGCGCTGATCGGCGCGGTCGTGCGGAGCCGCGTCCCGTACGCGCTGAGGATCGCGGCGATCGTCGCGGGCAGCTTCGTCATCCTCGTCGTCCTGCACGCGACCGCGCGGCGCGTGCCCGACCTCTCCGCCGCGCTGATCGGCGTGAGCGCGGCGATCCTCGCGCTCGGCAGCGCCTGGGAGGCGCTCCGCGTCCCGTTCATGCGGCCGGTCGCGGCGGCGCTCGGGCTCGTCGGCGCCTCCGCGCTCGTGCGGCTCACCGGCGTCCTCCTCGCCGTCGTGGCGAACGACCGCGGCTCGAAGGCGCTCGCCAGCGCGACGAGCTCCGTGGCGACGGCCGCGTTCGCGCTCGACGCGCTGGCCGTCCTCGTGGCGACGGTCGCGCTCGGCGCGCGCCGCGAGGCGCGACCGCGCGACGCCGAGCAGCCGCGGCCGCGCCTCGTCAGCCCGCTCTCGCTCGCGGCGCTCGCCTCGTCGCTGCTCGTCACCCGCGCGGCGCTCGCGGGCGCCGCCGACGACGCGTCGATGCTCGAGGCGCTCATCCGCCGCGCGCTCGACCGGCTGCTCACGCGCCCCGCTCCGGTCGTGCCGCTCTCGATGCAGCTGTTCGCCGCCGCGCTCTCGGTGGTGGTCGTCGCGCTCGCGCTCATCGCGCCGCCGCGGCTGCCGGTCCTGGGCGGCGCGCTCGCGCTGCTGCTCGTCGCGCGCAGCGCCCCGGAGGTGCCGCTCAACGCGCTGTCGCTGGTGATCGCCGCCCTCTGCGTCGCGCTCGCCGCGCGCGACGAGCGCGGCTTCTGGGCGGCCGTGCTCGCGACCGAGCGCGAGGGCACAGCGAGCGCCTCCCGGGCGCCGGAAAACCGGACATCACCGGGGGCGCGTCAGGTTGACGCGAGCGACGACACTCGTTAAGCACGCCCTCGCCGCGCGGACGATCCGCGCGCAGCGTTCCACCTGCTGCTCGCCGCCGGGGCGCGGTGCGGGAGCCCTCCGGTCCCGCCGGTCTCTCCTTCACCGGGCCCGGCGGGGCGCGACCCGGGCTCGCGAGGCGCGCCGCGGGGCACGGGAGAGTCCTCATGCATCGTCGCGATCTCGTCTCGCTGTCCGCTCTCGCGCTCGCCGCGCTGACGCTCGGCGCCGGGTGCCCCGAGGAGCCCGCGAGGCCCGCCGGCGGCGCGGCGGCGACGTCCACGGCCGTCGCGCCGGCGGCCTCGGCCGAGAAGCCCAGCGCGGCGCCGCAGGCGGCTGATGCGCCGAAGACGACGGGACAGGCGGCCGCGCCCGAGGGCAAGGGGACGATCAAGGGGGTCGTCAAGCTCACCGGCAAGCCGGTCGAGATGAAGGTCCCGGCCGCGCGCAAGGACGCCCCGATCTGCCAGGACAAGGACGTCGTGTACGACGCCGTCGTCGTCAACGACGGCAAGCTCAAGGACACCTTCGTCCGCATCACGGTCGGGGGCGTGCAGGGCAGCTGGAAGGCGCCCGATGCCCACGCCGTGATCGACCAGAAGGACTGCATGTATGAGCCGCGCGTCCAGGGCGTGGTCTCCGGGCAGCAGGTCGACATCAAGAACAGCGACCGGACGCTGCACAACGTGCACTCCTACAAGGGCTCTGAGACGCTGTTCAACCAGGCGCAGCCGAGGGGCGCCGATCCGCTCACGAAGACGTGGAACGACGGCATCATCAAGCTCACCTGCGACATCCACCCGTGGATGCGCGGCTTTGTCGTGGTGACGGATCACCCGTTCTTTGCCGTGAGCGGCGATGACGGCTCCTTCACGATCGAGAAGGTCCCTGCCGGCAAGTACAAGCTCGAGGCGTGGCACTCCCGCTATGGGCTGAAGACGGCCGATGTCACGGTCGCGGACGACGAGCCCGCCCAGGTCACGTTCACGTACGCCGGCACCGAGCCTGAGCCGGCGGAAAACAAGGACGAGCTCAAGGGCCTTTGGTGAGGTCCCTGGCGGCGCCCGCCGCAGGCGGCGGCGCGCCCGGGGCCGCTCGGCCGGCGGCGAGCAGCGCGGAGGAACGACCCTCCCTGCCGCGCTCGACGCGAAGAAGCTCGCTCGACGTGAAGAAGAAGGCGGACGGGCGCGCCGCGACGGTTGCCGCACGGCGACTCGTGCCCTAAAGGGAAGCGGCGGCAACGGACGAACTCGACTCCCCGAGCCGCGTTGCGCGCGCTAGTGTCCCGGCCCAGATGCTGTTCTCCCCCGCCACCCGCGCTCAGGCGATGACGTCGTTTTCCGGCCTGGCTATCCCGCCTACAGGGGTCTCTGGAGACGTCGCGCGGGCGCGCGGCGCGAGCGCCGGTCACGGCGGCGAGGTGCGCGCGTGACCATGAGCGCCGAGCAGGCCACGGAGCGGGCCCCGGTCCCTTACATCCGCCAGGCCGAGCCTTCTGGAGGCGACGACTGCGCGCTTCCCACGAGCGCACGCCCGCTGCTCCAGGTAGCGGCCGATCTCGTGAGCCTCACCAAGCCGCGCATCACGAGGATGGTGGCCGCCACGATGCTCGGCGGCATGTGGGTCGCGAGCCGCTACCTCCGCGTCGGGCTGGGCGGACAGGGGGTCGACCGCGCGGCCGTGCCTGTGACCCAGCTCGCGCTGGCGCTGCTCGGGACGGTCCTCGTCGTGTCGGGCGCCAATGTGCTCAACATGTACATCGAGCGCGACACCGATCGGCTGATGGATCGGACGCGGAGCCGCCCCTTGCCGGCGCGGCGGCTCGCGCCGGAGGTGGCGCTCTGGTTCGGGATCGCGCTCTCGGCCACGTCGCTTCTGCTGCTGTTCCTCGGGGTGAACGCCGTCACGGGCGCGCTCGCCGCGCTGGCGCTGCTCAGCTACGTGCTCGTCTACACCCCGCTCAAGCGCAGGACGACGCTCTCGCTGCCGATCGGGGCGATCCCCGGCGCCATCCCGCCGCTGCTCGGGTGGACGAGCGTCACCGGGCAGATCGATGCGCCCGGCTTCATGCTCTTCGCGGTCATGTTTCTCTGGCAGATCCCGCATTTCCTGGCCATCGCGCTCTTCCGTCAGGACGAGTACCGGCGCGCGGGGCTCAAGGTGCTGCCCCTGGAGAAGGGAGATCGCACAACGCGGCTCCACATCGTCGGCTATCTCGCGCTGCTCGTGCTGGCCTCGGTGCTCCTCTTCCCGCTCGGCGTGGCGGGCCCCGTCTACCTCGGCGCCGCGGTCCTGCTCGGCGGTGCCTTCTTCGGGCTCGGCGTCAGCGGCCTCCGGCCGGGCACCGGCGCCCCCTGGGCACGACGGGTCTTCTTCGCCTCGATGGTGTATCTGGTGCTCCTCTTCGCCGCGCTGATGATCGGCGCCTGAGCGGCGCCCCGCCGCCTTGACGCGCCAGGGAGCGGCCCTTAAGCGTCCTCGGATGGTTTCAATGGAGCCGACGCGCCCGGCGAACGGCGCTCCTCCGACCGCGGAACCGACCGACGAGCTGCTTCCGGCAGGCCGCGGCCCCGCGCCGGGGCCTCGGCGCGGGGCGCTCATCGGCAGGCCGCTCTTCTGGATCGCGCTCGTCGCGCTGGTCGGGCTCGTCGTGCCCTTCCTCGTCGACCGCGCGGTCCGCGGCCACGCCGCGGAGCCGCCCGCGATCCGCATCCCCCTGCCGGCCTTCGAGCTGACGGATCAGCGGGGTCAGCGGTTCGGCCTGGAGCAGCTCCGGGGCCGGGTGTGGATCGCCGACTTCATCTTCACGACCTGCCCGACCGTCTGTCCCAAGCTCACGCAGCGCATGAAGGAGATCGACCAGCGAGGGCGCGATCTCGGTGACGCGCTGCACCTCGTGACGTTCACCGTCGACCCGGAGAACGACACGCCGGAGGTGCTCGCGGCCTACGCGGCGTCGCAGGAGCTCCCGCTCGAGCGCTGGACGTTCCTGACAGGCCCTCTCGATCAGATAGAGTCGACGATCCTCAAGGGCTTCAAGATCGCGATGGGAAAGACGGAGTCGAGCCCTGGCATCTTCAGCATCTTCCATGGCGAGCGCCTGGTGCTGGTCGACCAGGAGGGCGTGATCCGCGGCTATTACGAGGCGAACGACGAGGGGATCCCCGCGATCCTGCGCGACGCCGGCGCCCTCGTGAAGCAGCGGTGACGCGCTCGGGCTCGCCTCACGCCTCGATCGCGAGCCGCTTGATCATCTTCTGCAGGCCGAACCTCGACAGCCCGAGCAGCTTGGCCGCCTGCGTCTGGTTGCCGCGCGTGCGCTCCAGCGCGTCGCGCACGAGCTCCGTCTCCAGCGCGTCGATCCTCCCGCGGACGTTGAGGCCGAGCTCGCGCGGCGCCGCGCCGCCGCCCTGCGCGATCTCGGGCGACAGGTGCTCCCGATCGATGGTCCCATCGCAGAGCACGATCGCCCGCCGGATCTCGTTCTCCAGCTGGCGCACGTTGCCGGGCCACCCGTGGGTCGAGAGCCGATCCATCGCCCCGCGCGTGACCCGGACCGGTCCGCGGCCGTGCTTGGAGACGAGGTGCTGGACGATGAGCGGCACGTCGGTGGCGCGCTCGCGCAGCGGCGGCACCCGGATCGTGATGATGTTCAGCCGGTAGAAGAGATCCTCGCGGAAGGCGCGGGCGCGGACGAGCGCCTCCAGATCGCGGTGGGTCGCGGCGATGACGCGCACGTCGACCTTGCGCGTCCGCTCCGAGCCGAGCGGCCGCACGAGGCCGTCCTCGAGGACGCGCAGCAGCTTCGTCTGCATGGCGAGGCTCATCTCGCCGATCTCGTCGAGGAACAGCGTCCCCCGGTCCGCCACCTCGAAGAGCCCGGCGCGCGGCCGATCCGCGCCCGTGAACGCGCCGCGCACGTGCCCGAAGAGCGCCGACTCGAGCAGCCCCTCGGGGATCGCGCCGCAGTTCTCGCTCACGAACGGGTGCGCCGCGCGCGGGCCGTTGTGGTGGATGGCCCGCGCCACGAGCTCCTTGCCGCTGCCGGACTCGCCGCAGACGAGCACCGGCACCTCGGACGCGGTCACGCGGTCGACGAGGCGCAGCATCGCGTGCACGGGCTCGCTCTCGCCGATGATGGCGTCGTACCGGTAGCGCGTGTCCCGGCCCCCACGCGCCCTGGCGAGCTCGATCGCCGCCGCGTCGAGCTCCGCCTCGCGGCGCGCGAGCTCCTCGGCGAGCCGCGACGACGCGCGCTCCGCGCGGCGAGCGGCGCGGCGCAGCTGCACCTGCGCGCGCGCGTCGGCGATCGCCAGCGCCGCGACCGACGCGATGGTGCGCGCCCACCGGAGCTCCTGCGCCCCGAACGCGCCGCGGCGCACGCGATCGTCGAGGTAGACGACGCCGAGCGCCTCGCCGCGCGCGATGAGCGGCACGGCCAGCACGCTCCGGAGCTTCAGCGCGTGCACGCTGCGGTGCACGCTCGGCAGCTCCCCCGCGGCGTCGACGGCGACCACCGGCTCGCGCGCCTCCAGGGCGCGGCGCGCGAGCGTCTCCGACAGCGCGAGCTGCTCCGCGCCGAGGCGGGAGCGCGCCAGATTGCGCGCGGCCCGCGGGACGAGGCGCCCGTTCGGGGCGCGCAGGAGCAGGAGCCCCCGCTCGACCCCCGTCCACAGCACGAGCGCGTCGACGACCCGATCGAGCAGCGGCGTGAGCCGCTCGCGTTCGCCGAGCGCGCCGACGAGCGCCTCCAGATCGCGCGCCTGCTCGGGGCCGAGGCCGCTCTCCGGCAGCGCCCGCGCGCGGGCGACCCACGGCAGCGACCGGACCGCGCCGGAGAGCCCCGGCGAGGCGGAGGAGGCCCCTGCCGAGCCCGCGTCCGCGTTGCGCCTGCAGAGCTCGCGCGCGGCCTCGGAGAGCGCCGCGAGCACCCGGTGCGCGACGTCCGTCTGCCCGGTCTGGACCGCGAGCGCGTGCGCCGCGGCGAGCGCCGGGCCGCGCGACGCGATCGGCGCGCGGGTGCCCGCGAGCGAGGCGAGCGCGGCGAGGACGCGGTCGCTGCGGCCGCCGTGGGGCGCCGAGCGCGCCGCGCCGCCCTGTCCGTCGTCCTCGGCGGGCGCGTCGCCGACGTCGTCCATGGCGCGCGCCGCGCGCGCCCCCCACCAGTCGAGCCGCGAAGCCGCGGCGAGATCCGGGCCGCTCGCGAGCTCGTCGAGCTCCTCGACGCGGGCGCCATCGAGCTCGCCCGCGCCGTGGCGCAGGCGCCGCGCGGCCGCCCGGAGCGCGTCGTCCGCCGAGCCGCCGGCGAGGAGCGCCGCGGCGCGCTCCGCCGCCGCGCGCGCGTCGAGCCGCGAGCCCGCCTCGGCGCTCGCGACGCCGTCCCCGCGCGTGGCGGCCACGTCCGCGATCGCCCAGAGCGCGTAGGCCTCCGCCTTCGTGTCGCCCGCGTCGCGGGCCCGGGCGATGGCGTCTTCGGCCATCTGGCGGGTCTCGTGCGCGAGGCCCGCGGTGGCGTAGGCGGCCGCGCACGCGAGCAGCGCGCGCGCCCCCTGGGCTGGCCGGCCGAGGTGCTCCCAGAGCAGCGCCGCGCGGGTCGATGTCGCGATCGCGCCGTCGAGATCGCCGAGATCCACCGCCGCCGCCGCCTCGCCGGTCCGGTAGGTCGCCTCCTCGACCACGGCCCCGGCGCGGACGGCGTAGTCGACCGCGGCGCTGAACGACGCGTGCGCGCGCTCCGGATCGCTCGCGTGCCACGCATAGCCGCGCACCGCGGCCATCCGCGCGAGCTCCTCGACGGAGCCCGCGAGCGCCTCGCCGCGCGCCACCTCGGACAGCGCCCGCGCGGCGTCGCCGCGCAGCACCGCGATCAGCGCGCGCACCTCGCAGAGGGGCGCGGTGACCGCCTCCCCGGCGAGCGCCTCGGCCGCGCCCAGCGTCCCCGCGTCGATCGCGATGCGCGCGAGCACCGCGGCCGCGCGCCCGTCCGGGTCTGCGCCGGCGTCGATGGCGGCGCGGGCGCGCTCCTCGGCGAGGACGCGATCCCCGGCGCGCCGCAGGACCTCCGCGGCGAGCGCTGCGGCCTCCGTCGCGTCCCGCACGGACGCGCGCAGCATCAGGCTCCGCGCGCGGCCGAGATCGCCGTGCAGCCGGAGCGCGTTTGCCGCGGCGACGACAAGGCTGGCGGGCGCGTCGTCGCGCTGCTCGATCGCCTCGATCGCGAGCGGATCCGGCGGCACGCGCGCGATCGCGAGCGCCAGCTCCGCCGCCTCCGCCGCGCCCATGGCCTGCGCCGCGGCGGCGCCCTCGCCGGCGGCGCCGCGGTCGCGCGTCGCCGCGGTCGCCCGCCGTCGCGCGCCGCCCCCCAGCGCGGCCGCCTCGACGTCCGCGAACGTCCAGGCCCGCGGCGGGATCTGCCGCGCCAGGGCGACGAGCGCGTCCGCCAGCGCGCGCTCCGGCGCCGCCGCGAGGGTCGTCATCGGCCACGCCGCGGCGCTCGTCCCCACGAGCGCGGTGAGCCACCGCGCGACGCGGTCCGGGCCGAGCCGCCCCAGCCACGCCGCCTCGCCCTGCGGCGAGCCCGCGCGCGCCGCGCCGTCGCCCGCGCCGGAGAGCGCGCGCGCCCGCTGGACCACCGCGAACGCGTCCGCGAGCCAGGGGGCCACGTCGTCGCGCACCCCGGTCGCCGTCTCGAGCTCGTGTCGCCGCAGGCGCAGGTAGGCGGCGCGCACGCGGCGCGCGTCGCGGTCCTGCCGATCGCGCGCCGCGCCCGGCGCCCCGGGATCGTCGTCCGCGCGCCGCGCCGCTCTCCCGGCGATCGGATCGCGCGCCGGCTGCGCGCCGGCGAGCGCGGCGCGGGCCGAATCGGTGACCCACGCCGAGGACGGCCGCGCGGCGGGGCAGGGCGACAGGAGGGCCCTGCAGATCGCGTCGAGCGTGGGCCCGGCCGCGCTCCCCGCGGCCACCGCGGCGCGCGCCGCCCCGATGGGATCGTCCGCGGCCCCCACGCCGGGGAGCGCGATCTCGGCGAGCAGCGTCCCCAGCGCGAGCAGGTCCCTCGCCCGCGCGTCCCCGAGCTCCGCGTCGCGGCGCGCGAGGTACCTGAGCGTCGCCCCTTCCACGGCGGTCTCGTGGATCGAGCAGGCGAGCCCCAGGTCGATCATCCCGATCCGCCCCTCCGGCGTCAGGATCAGGTTCTCCGGCTTGAGATCCCCGTGGGCCAGGCCGATGCCGTGCAGGTCGCCGAGCGCCTCGCCCGCGTCGCGCGCGACGGCGAGCGCCAGCGCCGCGCGCTCGCCCGGAGGCAGCTCGCGTACGGCCTCGGCGACGGCGCGCCCCTCGATCCAGCGCATCGCCACGAACGCGCGCCGCTCCTCGCCGGGGGCGCCCTCGACGCGCGCGACGCCGTCGCGCGCCGACAGCCACCCGACATCGACGAGCTCCGGCAGGCGCGGCGAGAGCGCGAGCGCTGCGTGCAACGCCTCGCGGGCGAGCGCCCGCAGCGCGGCCGCGCGCTCCTCCCCGGGCGCGCCGCGGTCGCGTCGCTCGATCTTGAGCCCCACAACGCCGCCGCGCTCCTGATCGACGGCCCTCCAGACCTCGGCCGACCCGCCCGACCCCGCGACATCCAGCAGCCGGAAGCGCTCTGCCAACCGAGGTGTCACGGTCGACGGCTCGCTCATTCCAGGAATGCTCCCGGGCTGCGAGCCACCTGTCAACCGGGTTACGGTCCTGGCGGACCGCCGCCGGCTGCGTCGGGCGTGTCGCCCGCGCCCTCGTCGGGCGGCATGTCGTCACCGCAGCTCGGCGCGCCGCCGTCCGGCAGATCGACGTCGACGGCCGACGCGTTGCTGCACGTGTCTTCCCGACCCTTGCCGTAGTGGTCTGCCACGAAGCGCGCGAGCGACGGCTTGTCGAGGCACGTCGCGGTGTACGTGGCGCCCCAGGCCGCGGCGGCGATGGGGGTGTCCAGCGCGCTGTCGGGCGTCATCACGAGGCGCGCCTCGGGCCCTCCGGGCAGCGTGAGGCATCTCGGATCCGAGGCGGCCTCGGTCCGCACCTCGTCGAGCATCGCCTCCACCTCCGCGCAGCCCGACGGCGGGCACCGGTAGGCGAGGACGATCGCGCCGTGCTCGAGGTTGTGCACGTAGAGCTCCCGCGGGACCTCGGCCTCGTAGCGCTTGTACTCGGCCCAGAGGGCCCAGTGATCTCCGCCGCTCGGCGGGTTTGTCTCGTACTGGATGGGCGCGCACAAGGGCAGGTGCTGCGCGGAGGTCACGCGGATCCCCGTCTGGACGACGACCTTGCACTCGGCCTCGCCCGGGAGGGGCGGGGCGTCCGGGAAGCGCGAGACGATCTCGGGCTGCGGCGGCGAGGCGTCGCTCTCGTCGATCGGGGGTGCGCTCTGACCACACCCGCTCAGGGGAGCGGAGAGCGCGGCGGCCGCCGTGGCGGCCACACACATCTGCGCGAAACCGCAGCGTTTCATGGTTGAAGCCTACCATGTCCGACGCGCGACGTGCGTTGCCCCGGAACGCCGGCTCTGGTGTACTTGGGTCCTCCCGCGTGGCGAAGCAAGAGAACGATCACCGGCAGACGCTCGTCACCTGCACGTCCATCGCCCCGCCGGCGCTTCCGGTGGAGCCTGGCACCGCGTGCCTGGTCGTGATCTACGGCACGGAGCTCGGGCGCCGCATCGCGCTCGGCACCGGGGCGATCGAGTGCGGGCGTGCGATACAGACCGAGATCCCGCTCGACGACGAGGCGGTCAGCCGCCGCCACGCGCGCATCTCCTGGAACGGGATGGGCTACGTCGTCCGCGATCTCGGCTCGACCAACGGCACCTACGTGAACGACGTCTCGGTCGACGAGCGCGTCCTCAAGGACGGCGATCAGGTCAAGATCGGCCGGACGATCTTCAAGTTCATCCAGGGGGGGAACGTCGAGCTCTCGTACCACGAAGAGATCTACCGCCTGATGACCTTCGACGGGCTCACGCAGGTCCACAACAAGCGCTCCTTCGAGGTCGCGCTCGAGCGGGAGGTGTCGCGCGCGTGCCGTTACCATCGCCACCTCGCGCTCATCATGTTCGACATCGATCACTTCAAGAGCATCAACGACACCCGGGGGCACCTCACGGGCGACGCCGTGCTCCGCCAGATGGCCGCGCTCGCCGCCGCGAACGTCCGCCGCGACGACGTCCTCGCGCGCGTCGGCGGCGAGGAGTTCGCGCTGCTCGTCCCGGAGCTTGCCGTGGACGGCGCGCGCGTCGTCGCCGAGAAGCTGCGCGCGCTCGTGGAGCGCACGCCGTTCCGCTTCGAGGACGGCGAGATCGCCGTCACCGCGAGCTTCGGGGTCGCCGGCATCACGCCGGACGCGCCCGTCTCGCCCATGGAGCTCTACCGCCGCGCCGACGAGCGGCTCTACCATGCGAAGAAGGGCGGGCGGAATCGGGTGATGTGACGGCGCGCGGGCGCGGTCAGGGCGGGGGAGGGACGGAGCAATCGCGCGGCTCGGCGCCGTCGAGGATCCACGCGGACAGGATATCCATCCCGTCCACGTACATCGTGACGTTCGGGTCGTTCGCCGTCTGGGGGTGGAACCAGAACAAGGGGCCTGGCTGCGGGGGCGGCATGGGCATCCCCATCACGAAAGCGGCGCGCAGCCGCTCCGTCTCCTCCCGGAGTTTCTCGGCCTGGTCGGCGGGCAAGGCGGGGTCGAGCGCGCTCTGCCCGACGATCATCTTGTAGAGGAGGTAGCTGTTCCCCGGGTTTCCCGGGTCGATGAGCGGCATGGCCCTGCCGAAGCGCTGCGGGGCCGTCTCCGCCACGTGCGCGCGCTCGCCCATCTGGGTCTGGTGCGCGGCGTGCCCGATCGCGGTCTCGTAGAGCGGGTCGGGCTTCGTGTACTTCAAAATCGCCTTCCCTGGGATCAGTTCCAGCGGTTCCAGCTTCGCCACGCTCAGGTTCAGCCCAGCGGCGGCGTTCCCGTCGCTGTGGCATTGCACGCAGGAGTAGAGGAGGCTCGCTGCGCCCTTCACGCAGGCGTGGCACGCCGGATCGAGCGGGTCGTTCTCCGGAGTGGCCGGATCGTCCTGGCAATCTGGCGTGCGCCCGATGCACTCGAGGTCTCGCTGGCAGTAGAAGTCGCCGCTCGGCTGGCGCTCCGGCATCGCCTGGGGCGGGTTGGTCGCCGCGACGGTGAACTCGACGCGCACGTTAGCGGCCAGGGGCGCGCCGTCGAACGCGCGGATGCCCGCCGGAGCCGCCTCATCCACGGGCCCGAGGACCGTGAGAGCATACCGGGTCCCCGGGAGGAGGCCCGACATGCCTTCGACCTGACGGAAGATGACCTCGCGCTGGACCGGGTTGTACGTCGGCGCCAGCGCGATCGGGTTCACGCAGTCCGCGAACGTCCGGACCTGCGTGGCCAGATCGCCCGAGACGCACAGCGACCCGGGCCCCACAACGCCGCTCACCGAGCCGGGCAGCAGGAAGCGATCGAACTTCAGCACGAAGCTCGCGGTCGACAGCACTTGGGTGGCGCCGCTCGGATCGAGCGGGGTGCGGACGGGCTGGTAGTTCTGGTCGAGGCCGGTCGTGGCCCGCGCCTCGATCAGGTGGACAGGGGGGGCGTCGATCGGCTGGTAGGAGGCTTCCCCCACGTCGCAGCCGGCCGTCGCGAGGGCCACGTGGAGGAAGAAGGGGAGGGAAGCGATGCGCGCCGCGCGGGCCGGCCTGCTCAGCTTTCGGCGTAGAGCGAGAGCTGCTCGCGGACGACCTTCTCGTTCACCCCGCTCTGGATGTGTTCCTTGAGACAGTCGGCCAGCGTGATCAGCATGTCGTCGACCCCTTTCTCCTCGATGAGCTTCGACAAAAGTTGGCGTGCCTCCCGTCCGTCGTCTTCGCGGAGGAAGCCCCGCACTGTCTCCAGCGTGATTTCCCCCTGGAAATCGAGATAGAGGTTGTCGATCAGGTACTTGATCAGCTCCTTCACGCCCGTTCTCCTTGGCGTTCGCGGCGATCGTTAGGGAAGCCGCGCGCACCTCGCTATACCCGTCGCCGGAAGGCCAGGGCAAGGAATATACTGACCGATTTTGACTTTTCATTGGCAACGCTGGAGGAACCTGTCGCTCGACTGATGGCACACCAGGCACGGGCGCGGGTTCCGAGAGAACGCGGTCTTGCACTTGCTCTCGAACCCGAGCGGATGCGGGTTCAGCCCTTGCCCGCCCGAGATCCCGCGGGTCGCGTGGCAGGTCGCGCAGTCCCGCTCCGTGTGGCAGGAAACGCACGCATTCAGGTTTCGCTCTGCTTCCCAGGCGTGGTGCTTCGCGCTGCGCGGCGCGGTTGTCCACTCCGCCGGCGGGGGATGGAAGCGGCGCCCTGAGGGCCGCGTGGCGCTCGGCGCGTCGCGCGCCACGCCCGTCCGGCGGTGGCAGTCCGCACAGAACGTTTGCTCCTGATGGCAGCTCACGCAGCGCGGATTGTCCTGCCGGGCCGCCTGCGGGTGCATCGAGAGGAAGTCGTTCGGGTGGACGTTGCGCGGACGGATCTTCCCGTCATGGCAGTCGGTGCAGTAGTTCGTGCTGTGGCATGTCCCGCAGAAGGCGCTGTCGTTCGCGGCGACCTGCTTGTGCCGCTCGAGCCAGTCGGGGGTGTGTCCCGCGTTGTGCAGCCACTGGGGCGGCAGCAGATCGCCCGTGGCGAACTCGGTCATGAGCCGCCCGTCGGGGCGCGTCAGGTGGCAGACGTCGCAGTCGCTCTTCGCGTCGCCCTGGGCTGCGCCGCTCATGTTGTGGCACGAGAAGCAGCCTGCCATGCGCGGCAGCTGCTCGCGGGTGGCGAGCTCGAGTCGATCGACCCGGCCGTGGCACTGGCTGCACTTGATGTTCCGGCTCACGTGCTTCTCGTGCGGGAACCGGAGGTTCGCGTGCGGCAGCACGAGCGGCGCCACCTTTCCGCCGCTGCCCGCGTCGTCGCCGATGTGGCAGTAGACGCACTGTCCGTTCTCGTTCGTCCCCGCCTTCACCTGGGTGAGGTCGGAGTGATCGACGTCGTGGCAGTTGTCGCAGGTCTGCGCCGGACTCGGCAGCAGCCGGTCGGTCACTGCGCCGCTCGTGTAGGCCCCTGCGTGGCACGACTTGCACGTCTGCTTGAGCCCCTTGACGTGCTTCTTGTGGTTGAAGCGGATCGTCAGCGTCTGCGGGGGATAGATCTCGTCGCTCGGGGTCGGGGTCGCGCTCGTTCCGGGCGGCATCCAGGCCAGCGGCACCTCCGCGTCGTCGGGCATCGGGTAGAGGCCCGACCTGTACCCGCTCGGCGGCGGATGCGCGCCCTTCTCTCCTTCGGCGTCCTCCTCGGCGTCCTCGGCCGCATCCGCGCTGTCGTCGTCGGCCGTCGCCGGCGGCTTCGGCTGGGCGGCGGCCTCGGGACCCACGATCGCGAGCGCCAGCGCGCCCAGGCACGCGATGATGGCGACCCACCCCGGGACGAGCCTCGGGTCATCCCGCCGGGCGCCGCGCCGGCCATCCTGTCTTGCGTCCATGCGATCCTCGCTCACGGCGCCACCCGCAGGTTCACGAGGCCGACGACGCGGAAGCGCTGGCCCACCAGCCGGTTCATGTCGTGCTCCCACTCGAGCTTGAAGTCTGCGAACTCACCCGGCCGGTACCCGGCCCCAAGGACGTACCCGAACGACGTCGCGTCCCGGTCCGGCCTGAGCGGATCCGCCCAGTTGTACAGCGACACCCGCGCTCCGAGCGCGTAGCGCTGCCCGCTCAGCCGCCTCTCCCCCGACAGATCGGCCCCTGTCCGGCGCCCGCGCTCTCCCGTCTGCAGCATCCCGCGGAGCTCGACCGACGTCGTGCGCGTGCGGTAGCGGCCCGCGAGGTTGGCGAGCACGTCGGTCGTGATCGTCGTGGCGCGGTTCTTCTCATCACGCGCGTAGTCCTCGAGGTCGCTGTCGGTCGACGGATCGAGCGTCGTCGTCCCGACGCAATCCGGCCCGAGCTGCGCTTCCCGGCACTGGCCGGCGCCGAACTCCTCCGGGTTCCCCTCGGCGATCCACATCCGCGTGCCGCCCCAGGCGGCGACATCGACCTCGCGGGTGATGTCGACCGCCGCCCGTCCGGTGATCGTGGTGATGGGATCGTGGGTGAACCAGTTCCAGATCGAGTCGGCGTCGAACGTGGGAACGAAGTAGTCGACGTCCGCGCCCAGCGTGACGCGGCTCCCCGCGTAGACCTCCAGGCCGCCGAAGAACGAGCCGACGAGCTGGTTGTAGAGGTCGTAGGTCACCCCGCCCTTGAGCCCGCCGACCGCCGGCACGTTGACGTCGGCCGCGTACCCGAGCCGGTCCTGCGAGATGCGCGCCCCGTCGGTCGTCTGGACGTTCCCGTCGCGATCCGGGAACTGCTGGGTGATCGAGGGCCCCGTGTTGTAGACGCGCCGGTAGGTCAGCCGGCCGTGGACGAAGCTCGGACCGGCGCTCTCCAGCGCGACGCCGAACGCCGGGGCGATCTGGGCCTCCTGGTACGACGGGTAGTCGGCCGCGCTCCCGGGCAGCGTCCGGTCGTCGCCGAAGCCCCGATGGTTGCCGCGCCAGATCCCCTGCTGCTCGAAGCGCGATGTGGAGAGCGGCAGGCCGCCGCGCTGCTCGAGCCCGCCGTACGCCTCGATCTGGACGTAGTAGGGCGTCGTCACGCGGAGGAGCGCGCCATCGAACGACCACCATCCGAGCACGTCGCTCACGTACTGGCGGCCGACGCGGAAGCCGAGCCATCCGCTGGCGACGTTCCGACCTTCGACGTACGCGTACATCAGATCGAGCGGCGCCTCGCGCAGCCCCGGGATGTAGCGTGAGCCGCCGGCGATGCTGTAGTCGGTCTCGCCGCGCTGCTGCGCGCCTTCGAGGTGGCCGTTCACCCCGAAGTCCGCGTCCAGCCGGAGCCGCACGGTCGCCGAGTAGTCCGCCTCGCCTGGGACAAAGTCGCCCTGGAGGTTGTAGACGGCGAGCCCCAGCGTCTGCAGGAGACGCCGTCGCTCGATGTTCGTGGCTCCCCAGGGGCTCGCGACCTCGTAGGCCTGAACGCCGGTGCTCGACTCGACCTGGAAGTCGGCTGCAGCTGCCCCGCGCGGGGCGAGCGCGAAGGGCAGCAGGCCGGCAGCGGCCAGCGCGCGCGACAGCGAGGCGCGTCGCGCTCTCCGTCTGCGCGTTCCAAGACACGCCCCGGCAAAGCAGGGGCATGGCTCACGACGTCGTGACGGGAGCTCCGCCATCGACGAGCGGTGCTCAGTCACGGAATCTACGCTCGCTTTCCGCTGGTGCGGGCCGGTCTACGCGGCCCGTGCTCTCAGCTGCCGCCGAGGCCTGAACAAGCATGGCGCGGAGTTTCGTCCACGCGCGGCAACGCTGTCAACCCGATCGCAGGGCGAACAGCCTTGTCGCAAAAGCACGCCCGGTCAGCTGTATCCAGCGCCCTTCCGGAGCTTGCCGTCCGAGCCCACGCTGAAGCCGTTCGAGTCCTGGAGCGCCTGGTTCGCGCTGCTCCGCAGCTCTGCCGGCACCGTCCAGCCGCGGGTCAGCAGCCCCTCGGCCACCTTGTTCTTCACCCGGACCGACTCCTCGGCCGCGAGCATCTTCACCAGCGCAGGCACGCTCGCCTCGTCGCCCTGGGAAAAGATGGTCTGCACGGCGTGGAACCGGACCGTCTCGTTGACGTCGTCGAGGAACCGCTCCACCGCGACCCGCACGTCGTCGTCCTTGAGCTCGCCCAGCGCGACGATGATCTGCTGCTTCGGCTCGACGTTGCGCGCATACTCCGTGTCGCACCGATCGAGCAGCCGGACGAGCTCGACGCGATAGTCCGCGTCATCGAGCAGCGCCCGCAGGATCTTGAGCGGCCAGGTGAGGGTCTCGGCCTTGAGGCAGAACTCGGCAACGGCCGGCACCGCGTCCTTGCCGGCCTCGACGATGCCCCGGAACGCCAGATCCTTCTCTTCCTGATCCGTGATCGAGGGGTCGATCGAGAACGTGAAGCGCCTGAGGAGCGCCGCCGCTGCGTCGGCGCTCTTCATCGCTGCGAGCGTCTGGATGGCGTCGAGGCGGTCGTAGGCCTGAGCGCGCTTGTCCGCGACGACCTTGGCCGGACCGGCCACCTTCTTGTTGTCGGAGGGGGTGCCGCCGGCCGGCGGAGTGCTTTTGCGGAGAAAATCGAAAATACCCAACGCTGACCTCTGGTGGCTGTCCCGCCGCCGCGGTCCGAGCTGCCCGGCGATCTCCGCCGGGCTCCACTGCCGAGGGCAGAGCCTGCTGCTCCCGGCACTGGAGGCTCCCCGTCCGAGCTACCCCGGACGAGCCGGCTCGGTCATCCGAGCCGGCGAAGCCGTCTACTCCGTCGTCTTGATGGCGGTGGGGAATTGAATGCTCAGGCTCACGGTGACCATGCTGGTGAAGTGGAATTCGCGGTCCTTGTCGTCCACCTTGTTGTCAGGGAACGCCTCATCCGTGCCGGCCCCGTGGTTGTCGAAGCCCGAAGTATTCCACTCGAACGGCAGGGCGCGCCACTCCGCGCCGAAGCCGATGAAGTCCGACGGATAGAAATTCAAGCCGAGGCCGAACGTCGGCGCGAGGGCCATGCGGCTCTCGAGCCCGAAGGTCTCCGCGCAGTTCGCTGTGCACTGCTTGCGCTCCTTCACCCCGATCGCCGCGAGCCCGGCGAAGAAGTTCACGTCGGTGTCCACGAAGAGCTCGGCGAACAGCGCCAGCTTGCCGCGGAAGGGCACGACCGTGACCTGCGGCGCCGCGACCCACTGGATCTGGGCTAGCTGGTCCTCCGTGAGCTGGCCTCGTGTCAGGTTGACCCTGGTCAGCTGGCACGCCTTCGTGAACGGCCGGTCGGCGCAGCTGCGGCTGTCGATCGCGACGCGCTGGAGCTCGTCCGTCAGCCCGGCGTTGTACTGGAACCCGTACCCGCCCCAGGCTCCGATGCCGAGCCAGTCGGTGAGGTGGTAGGTGAGGCGCAGCCCCGGCATGATCGTTCGCCGGTACTCGTCCAGCAGCGTGAACGACGCGCCTGGAGCCACCTCAAACCGTCCCTCGCGATGGAGCCGGAGCTTCCGCACGGCGGGTGCACCGGCCAGAGGGCCGGTCAGCTGAATCTCCTGCGCCTCGGCGGGCGCAGCCGTCATCAGAAGTGCACAGCCGGTAAGCCCTGCCACCACGGTGCAAAGGCTTTGGACGAATCGACGCATCATGCCTGTCCCCGTCTTTGGCTGAATCATCCCATGTCTCGCGCTCGGCGTCTGCGCGTCCCCACGTCCAAAGGCCTTACTTCGGCAGCCGGTATTCCCAGGAGAACGGCAGGAACACCGAGAACCCGACCTGGGCCTGCACGTTGTTGGTGAAGCTCTTCTCATCGGCCAGCCACGTGCTCTTGTCCTGGAGTCTGTCCTTGTCGACGCTGGGGTTCTCGAGCTCGTCGAAGAAGATGTAGTCGCTGACCTCGGCCATGGCCGCGAACCAGCGGTTGAAGAAGATGCGGATGCCCCCGCCGACGTGGAAGGCGAGCTTCGGCTTCCAGTCGAAGGTGCGGTTGTCCGGATCGACGACGGCCATGGGCCGCGTCGAGATCGCGCCGACACCGCCCAGTACGAAGAAGTCGTAGTGGAAGATGAAGTCGCTGAACCCGGCGAACTTGCCGTACGCGGGGACGTACGTGAAGTTCGCGTTCGCGTTCCACTGATACTCGGTGATCGGCTCACCGACACGCGCCGCCCTGCTCGTCTGGAAGTTGAAGTCCGACGGTGTGTTGAGGCCGGCGTACCAGTTGCCGTTGACCCCGATCGCGAGGACGTTGGTGAGGTACCAGTTGACCGCGAGCCCCGGACCGTTGTGACCGACGAACTGGTCGTTCATCGTCAGCCCGAAGTACGGGTTCACCTCGAAGCGGTGATAGCGCAGCGCGTAGATCTGCTGCACTGCGTAGGTCTCTGGCCTGAGCACCTTCGCCGCTTCCTTGTCCAAGTCGATCGTGGGACACGCCGTCGGATCGATCTTGCAGATGTCCCCAAGCCCCGCCTCCTCATCGCCTTCGGCCGGAACCGCAGGTCCCTCCGCCGGCTCCGTGCCCTCGGCAGGAGTCTCTGGCTCGTCGAGGTTAATTTCCTTGGGTTGCTCCTTTGGCTGAGCCGACGCCGTAAGCGGCACCGCGACCAACGCAGCCGCAACGAGAAGCCCCACGCGAGCCTGGTTCATCGCCATCCCTTCCGAAGTCCGTGCGATGTGAGCGATCGATCGCCCAGGTAGAACAGCTTCCTAACTACGCGAATTCATTAATTAATTCGGTCAACCGCCAAGCCCGACGGACTATATCACGGCGAAAATAAAAGGATCAACAACCAAATCCTTTTGCCCTGGGCGACCGCCGAGCCCCCCACGGCGCGCGCCCGGGTGGACTCGCGCCGATCGGCAATTTCGCTGCACAATCACCGCGGACCCGGATCCGCCGGTGTGCTTGCTCTGGGGGTTCACGATGGCGGTTCCTGACGGCTCAGCGGGTGCGGGCGAGGCGGCCCGAGAGATCGGACCATCGCCCATTTCTTTGACCGATGTCGAGGGGAGTGATTGGGAGGTGAGGGCAGATCGCTCGCCGCGGCGCCTGGTCTGCTCGGGCCTCGTCTGGCCTGGCCGCGCGCGAGGCTCCGCGCGCTGAGAGGCGCCGCGCTCGTCAGGCGGCCGCGTCTTCGGCGCCGCTCGCGCGGCCGAGCATCGCCTCCACGAACTCGTCGGGCTCGAACTCGCGGAGGTCCTCCGCGCGCTCGCCGATGCCGACGTAGCGGACGGGCAGCCCGTGCTCGGCGCAGATGCCGAGGATGACGCCGCCCTTCGCGGTGCCGTCGAGCTTCGTCAACACGATGCCGGTGATGGGCAGCGCCTCCTTGAAGAGCGCGGCCTGCTGCATGGCGTTCTGTCCGTTCGTGGCGTCGAGCACCAGCAGCGTCTCGTGAGGCGCCCCCTCGAGCGCCTTGTTCATCGTGCGCGCGACCCGGGCCAGCTCCTCCATGAGGTTCGTCTTCGTGTGCAGCCTGCCCGCGGTGTCGGCGAGCACGACGTCGGCGCCCGTGTCCTTCGCCTTCTGGATCGCGTCGAAGATCACCGCGCCCGGGTTCGCCCCGTCCTTGCCGCGCACGACCTCGCAGCCGACGCGCTTGCCCCAGACGTTGAGCTGCTGCACTGCCGCCGCGCGGAACGTGTCGCCCGCGGCGAGCACCACCGTCCGGCCCTCGGCCTTGAGCTGCGTCGCGAGCTTGCCGATCGTTGTCGTCTTGCCCACGCCGTTCACGCCGACCACCATCACCACGGTGGGCTGCGTCTTCAGCGAGAGCCCGCCGCCGGCGCCGACGCGCAGGATCCGCTTCGCGTGCTCGCGGAGCGCGTCCCAGACCTTGTCGGTGTCGGCGAGCTCGTTCCGGCTGAGCGCCGAGCGGATCTCGTCGAGGAGGAGCTCTGACGTCTTCACGCCGACGTCCGAGGTGAGCAGCACCTCTTCGATCTGCTCGACGACGTTGGGATCGATCTCCTTCTTGCCGGCGAACAGCGCCTTGAGCCGGCCGAAGAACCCCTCGCTCTCCCGAACCTTCGCGAGGCCCTTGCGGAGCCCCTCGATGTCGCGCTTGCGCGCGCCCGGGGGCGTCGTCTCCCGCGCCGGCCTGGCGAGGGCCGGCTTGGCCGGCGCCTCGACCACGGGCGCCTCCGCGACCGCGGACGCGGGCAGCGCCGCCTCGTCCGCGGGCGGTGGTACGGCGGGCACCTCGACAGGGAAGGGCGTCGCCGCGGGCGGCTCGTCCTGCGGCGCGGGCTCCTTCGCCTTCGCCGGAGGCGCTTCTTCCGCCGGAGGCTTCTTCTGGACACGCGGCTTGTCGGAGGGCTTGGCGGTGGGCTGCTTCGCCTTCTCCGGGAGCTTCTTCGGTTGGGGGGGCGCTTCGATCTCGGGCGGCGCCGCCTTCTTCGTGACGAAGTAGACGATCGCCGCCACCACGACGAGGCCGACGATAATTAGGGCGATTTCCACGTTGGCGTTCTCCGGCGAGGGAGCCGACTATATGGGACGTACCCCATACGTCAACGTGCGCTCGCGCGGTCGGCCGATCCGGCCAGCGAAACGGCAGGTCGGCGCGGCGGCAGGGTCGCCGCCGCGCGCCCCGAGCGCTCGGCTCACGGAGCGAGCTGGGAGATGCCGGGCTTCGGCTCCGACGCGCCGAGGTCCTGCTCGAGCCGCTCGTCGACGGCATCGGGCCCGAAGGCGGCGTGCTCGATCCGGGTCGCCCACGCCTCGACCTCGTGCTGCTGGACCCTGCTCGCCACGCGGCGCACGTGTCCGGGCGTCGGCTCCGGCGGCCCCTCGAACGGCGCGCCCTGCCGCCGCGCCCAGCGGACGAGGCGATCGAGGACGGCGCGGCGGCGCGTGACCAGCGCGATGCCCAGCTTGCTCGGCGGCGGGAGCGCCTGCTCGTAGCTGCTGTGCGTCGGCGCGCGCGCGACGAGCTTGGCGTCGCTCCGGTACGGCGCCTCGATCGAGAACTCGCCGGCGTCGTCGGTCACGGCGCGCGCGATGACGCCGCTGTCGTCGAAGGCGGGCACGACGATCGTGAGCTCGGCCCGCGCGATGGGCGTGCCGTCGTGCGCGTCGGCGACGGCGCCGCGCCAGCCGGTGGCGTCGTCGATCGGCCCCACGATCCGCACGCCCGCGCGGCCGGGCGGCGCGGCGGGCTTCTCGTCGCCAGCGCGCGCCTCCGCGCGCTTCGGAGCCCGCCGCCAGCCGCCGAGCACCCAGCCCGCGATCGCGAGGACGGCGGCGCCGAGCGCGAGCTGCCGCCACACCCCGGGGCCCGCGACGGGCACGTCGATCGCGAGCTCTGCGCCGGGGATCCACCATGGAGCGGCGGGCACGTAGCGGAGCGACAGCGGCACGGTCCCCTCGCGCTCGGCGATGAACGCGGCGATCACCCGCGCCTTGCCGGAGATCACCCCCGCGGTGCCCACGGGCTCGCCCGCGCGCAGCGCCTCGACGACGCCGCCCTCGACGGGGCCGCCGGACGAGCGCACCTCGACGTCGATCGGCACGCCGTCCTGCGCGCGCGCCGGCTCGACCGGGTGGGAGAGCGCGAGCGTGACCTGGGCGTACCGGACGACGCCCTGGCCGACGCTCGCCTTCGCGAGCGCGGCGGTCCCGCCGAAGCGCGCGCGCAGCACGCCCTGCCCGGCGCCACCGAGGCCCTCGGTCGCGAGCTCGAAGCGCGCGCGCCCGTCGCCGCCGGTCGGCGCCTCCGCGAGCCTCGTGCCGCGCTCGTCCTCGAGCACGACGGGGAGCCGCTCGCGCTCGAACGTCGCGCCGCTCGCGGCGCCTCGCGCGCCGCTGCGATCGATCCGGAGCGCCACGGTGACGTTGACGGTCGGGCGATCCAGATCGATCGCGTCCACCGGCGGATCGAACCGGAGGATCACCGGCGCGAGCGGGGCCGCGTGCGTCTCGATCGGGATCTTCGCCTCCGCCGGCTCGTAGAGCTTCCCTCCGGGGAAGCGGACGCGCAGCGTCGCGTTCGCGAGCGGCGCCCGCCCGCGGAGGCAGAACCCGCCCCGCTCGTCGGTCGAGATCGCGTACCCCCCGTGCGAGGCGCGGTGCTCGCGGCCGCGCGCCGCGCCGTCGGCCGCGCACCTCTCCGCCGTCGGCAGGTCCACGGGCGCTCCGCCGCCCGTGACGGCGTCGATGGAGAGCGGCGCCTCCGCGACCGGGCTCCGCGCGTCGTCGATGACGCTGCCGCGCACGACGAACCCGTCGGGCTCGGTCCACGCGACGGCGTCGATCTGCGCGCTTCCCCGGACATGGATGCGGAGCGGCGCACCTTGCGTCTGCGCGCGCGCCGGGAGCGCCGCGACGAGCGCGGTGGCCGCGAGGAGCGCCCCCTGTAGGCATCGTCTCAAGCCACGCATCTCCCGAACGCCTCCGGCGAGCTCCTCGTCATGGTCGCGCATTATTCGCCACGCGGGCAGCGCCCGGGCAAGGGGAAGCCGAGCCGCGGCAGCGCTGCGCTCGAGCCCGCCCGGGCGCGCGCGGACGAGACGAGGCGGCGTGGGCGAGCGCGGACGTGAGCGGACGTGAGCGGACATGCACGTGACACGTCGCCCGAGCGCCGGGGAAGCGTCGGGTAGACAGGTAGACGGGTAGATAAGTGGATGATGATGTCGTGTTCGCCCTGGAGCCCAACATGTCTCACGTCTTGAAGCCCCGCGAGGAGGCCGCGTCAAACCGTCCAGTTCGGTGGCAACGAGGAGCGAGCGAATGCAAGGCAAAAGTGCGAGCGTGTGCGCACCAAATTTCGAGTGCAGGCCCGCCGATCCGATCGCCACGGCCGCGATGCGCTCGTGTATCGTCGGACGTGGAATGCGTCGGCCCTTTCCTGCGCTCGTGTTGCTGGTTTTGACGCTTGTACTCTCTCTGATGCCCACGAGGAGCTACGCGGATCAGCGCACGAGCCACCTCGCCGAGCAGCTCAAGAGCAACGACGACTACCGTGTCCGGACGCAGGCGGCGCTCGCGCTCGGCGCGTCGGCGGACGACGCCGCCACGAAGCCGCTCTGCGACGCCCTGACGGACGCCAACACGTCCGTCAGGGTCGCGGCGGCCGCGGCGCTCGGCAGGCTCGGCAAGCCCGCGGGGCTCGCGTGCCTGCAGCGGGCCGAGGGCAGGGAGCAGAGCGCGGCCGTCAAGTCGCAGATGCAGAAGTCGATCGCGACGCTGTCCTCGGGTGGCGGGGGCGGTCCGGGGGCGCCGCCTCCGCCGGGCGCCGACACGAAGTACTACGTGGCCATCGAGATCACGAACAAGAGCGGCCGCCCCGAGTCCGAGATCGAGCCGCTCGTGCGCGCCGCGATCCAGTCGAAGATCCTCGCGAAGGCCGGCTACGCGGTCGCCCCCAAGGGCGAGACGCTCGCCCAGGGCAAGAAGATTCTGAACGGCAAGAAGAAGATGAAGGGCTTCTACCTCCTCGCCACGGTCGAGCCCGCCATGTACCAGGGCGGCAACCTCACGCAGGTGGTCCGCATCAGCATGTGGACTTATCCGTCCAAGGCGCTCCAGGGCGAGTTCGCGCCCAAGCTCACGCAGAGCGGCACCCCGAACAAAGACGTCCAGAGCGAGAACATCCTGATGAAGATGTGCGTCGAGAACGCGGTCGAGACCTTCCACAAGATCGTCGCCTCGCTGTGACGCACCATCGCGGCTCGATATTGGCTTTCCCCGTGCGTCACGACCCTTGTCATCTCCAGCCAGCTTCGAGGATCCCATGAGCGACGCTTCCAGCACGGCCCCGCAGACCTCCGCGCCGGAGGTCAGAGCGCGCTACCAGCGGAGCGCGCGGAACTACCTGCTCGATCAGAAATTCCAGCTGAAATACACGGGGTTCCTCGTGGGGATCAGCCTCGTCCTCTCCGTGGCGCTCGGGATGCTCCTCTGGAACGCCAGCTCGAAGATCATCGAGCAGAGCCGCGGCGCCGTGCAGCAGGGGCAGGAGACGGTCCGTCAGGGGCAGGAGACCGTCAAGCGCGGCCAGGAGGTGCTCGTCCAGAGCCGTCGCGTCAGCGAGGTCGTCGCGATGAACATCGCGAAGGAGTACAAGGACGACCCCGAGCTCGCGAAGACGTTCGGTGAGGCGGCGCAGCGCGACGAGATCAAGCTCAAGGACGAGCAGGCGCGGCTCGAGCGCGACGCGGCGACGCTGCAGCAGCACGCCAAGGCGCTCGAGCGGCAGGCCGCCGACGTCGCGGACAACCAGCAGATGCTGCTCCGCCTCATCGTCGCGCTGCTGTCGTTGCTCGTCCTCGGCGTCGGCGTCGCCGGCATCGTCTTCACGCACAAGATCGCCGGCCCGATCTTCAAGATGAAGCGGCTGCTCCGTCAGGTCGGCGAGGGCAAGCTCATCGTGCGCGAGCGGTTGCGGAAGGGCGACGAGCTCCAGCACTTCTTCGAGGCGTTCGAGAAGATGGTCGAGGATCTGCGGACACGTCAGCAGGCCAAGATCGAGAAGATGGACGCCATCCTCGCGAAGCTCGAGGCCGACGCGCGCGCGCAGAAGGTCACCGAGATCGACCCCGACGGCCTCGCGCAGCTGAAGCGCCTCCGCGCCGAGATGCAGGAGCAGATCGAGGCGTGACCGCGACCGCGCGCCGCTCCAGCGGCTGCGCACCCCCTCGAGCAGCCCCTGCAGCAGCTCGAGATCAACCCAAAATCAACCCGAATTTACGAACCTGAGCGAGCCAGGCGATCGCGTGGCCGCGTCGTCCTCTCCCCGACCACGGCGTCGCCGCGCTCCGCGCTAGAAGGCCGCTTTGATGTGCTCGATCGCTGCTTCTCCGTTCGGGAGGAACGTCACCGACGCGGCGTCGAAGCGCATCCGCTCCACGCCGCGCACGCGCGAGAAGCGGGCGCGCCAGAGCTGCTCTCCGGCGCGCCGCACGCGGGCGCGCTTGCCCGCGTCGATGCTGTCGAGGGCGCGAACGTACGAGCCGGCGCCGCGCGTCCGCACCTCGACGATCGCGATGACCGGGCCGTCCCGCGCGATCACGTCGATCTCCAGGCGGCCGACCCGCGCGTTGCGCGCGACGATCTCCATTCCCTGCGCCGCGAGGTAGGCGACAACGGCGTCTTCCGCGCGCACCCCGAGCGCTCTCCGCGCGTCCACCGGCGGAGCGGCAGCGGGCGTGAGCGCCGCGCGCCTCGGCGACGCCTCGCCCCGGGCGCCGCGCCGCGCGGAGCCCCCGGCGCGCGCGTCTCCACCGCTGCCGGCATCGTCCGTCGCATGGGCCGTCGGCGCTCCGGCGCGCGCTGCGCGTTCCGGGCGCGCCGTGCGCCCGGGCCGCAGGCCGTCGTGTGAGGCTGAATCGTCGCTGGAGGGGAGGGAGCCGCCGGCCTGATCGACCGGCGCACGTCGAGGGCTGCGCGAGGCGCCGCGGCCCGTCACCCGATGCCTAGAAGCCTTCGCACTGGTCCGAGTTGACGCGGCCGGGCACGTCGCCGCACGCCTGCTCGCCCTCGAACTGCGAGCCCTGCTTGATGCAGTACTTGCCGGTGATGTTCGGGTCCCCGAGCCCGACGTTCGGGCGGATCTCGGAGCAGGTGAAGCCCTGCGGGCACTCGCAGAAGTTGAAGTTCGGGTCGTCCGGCTCTCCGTCGGCCACGCCGCACCGGCAGGAGCAGTACACCGCCTGCTCCGCGTTCCGTTGCGAGTTGCCGGCGCACTGGCCGCAGACGGGCGACGCGACGGGATCCTCGGTCCCCGGCACGCAGCAGGGCTTCCCCTGGTTCTCCGCCGCGGACTTGGTCGGGTCCTGGCATAGGGTCTTGCCTTCGTCGGACTTGGGCATGCCGTCGTGGCAGATGTGGAGCGTGCAGACCCCGTCACCGCCGCAGGTCCACTCCGTCGTGGGGCAATCCGTGTCGGCGGTGCACCTGCAGAAGGCGCCCGCCGCATCGCAGTTGCCGCTGAGGCACTGCGCCTTGCCGCCGTCCGGCTCTGTCGGATCGCAGTCGGGAGCGTACGTCCCCGACGGCTTGCAGTCGGTGCATCCGGCCGCGTTGGGTTTACAGGTCGGAGGCGCCTCCTGGCCCATCGGGCAGCTCACGCGCCCCTGGAAGTGGTTCACCAGGCAGATCCGCGTCTGGCATTGGAAGGACCGCGATTCGATGTTCTCTTCCGTCACCTTGAAGCCCGCGAACTGCGGATCGTACTCGTCTTCGGGCAGGCACGGGTCGCCCACGCCGCCGCTTTCACACGCGGAGGGCAGGCTCGCCATAGCGACGACGCTGAGCAGGCCGAGCAGGCCGGACAGAATGGAACGGGTCATCAGAACGTGCTCCTTCGGCGGCGGTGCGCGCCATCGCCTCGGCTGAGGCGCGCGGACGGGAGGCAAGAAAACGCTCAAGTCGAGGTGCTCAAAGGCACAACGTCAGCGGTTGGACCCTAGACGAAGCGCGCCTTGAGCGTCAACAGCCGGATGGGGCGCGCCCCGACGAGGTCGGGGCCGTGCCCGGCGCACAGCGTTCGACCCCGCGCCCGCCCGTCCCTTGGCAGCCGGCGGCCACGCCTCCGCCGCGCGGCGCCGCCGTGGCGCTCGGGTGAGGGGAGCGGCCGCTCATCCTTGAGGAAGCGGTCGCGCTTCCGTTCGAACATTCCACCCTCAACTCCTACGCAGTGCGCAACCCCAAGGTCGACGCGGCGCCCGGTGTCTGAGGCCGGGAATGTAGAGCAGGCCCACAGCCGGCATCGCTTGACAAGCCGCGTGCCGCAATCCTACCATCCCCCGCCACACGCAAGTATCCGTTGATTCTCATTGAACTTTTTGGTTCTCGACCGAGCTGCCTCGGGGGTCTACGGCGCGCGCTTCCGGTGTGTGGAGCCGCGAACGGGGCGAAGGGGCCACGATTTTACGTCGCCGAAAGCGAGGAACGACGATGCGGAACCGGGTGGCGAGTATCTGCCTTGTAGCTTCTGCCCTCTTGCTATCCCCCGCCGTGGGGCATGCGCAGGCCGGCAAGGGTAAGCCCGTCGCGGCTGAAAAGGCGGACGCCAAGGGCAGCACGAAGCCCAACAAAGAGATCAACCTCGACGACGATGCGGGCCCCGTGACCGCGGGCCAGATGACGGAGGAGGCGGCGCAGGCGAAGCGGCTGTTCGACGGCGAACGGTGGAGCGACGCCGCGCGGCAGCTGAAGCGCGTCGTCGACGGCGACACCGGCGACGACGAGGGCAACCGGCAGATCGCGCAGTACCACCTCGCGATCGCGCTGTACCGGCTGCAGTTCTACCAGGCGAGCTATGCGATCTTCTCGCAGGTCGCCGACAAGCCGAGCCACATCAAGTTCAACGAGACGCTGCTCTGGCTGTCCAAGCTCGCGACGCAGCTCCCCGAGCCGGCGGACATCATCGAGCGCGTCGGCAAGTACAAGACCGAGCAGATCGCGCGCTTCAACAACCCCCAGCAGCGCGACCTCTACTGGCAGCTCAACTACCTGCTCGGCCGCTACAAGTACCGGAACCGGAACTACGAGGAGGCCATCGCCCTCTTCGCCAAGGTCGACCCCAACAGCAAGTACTACGTCCAGTCCCAGTTCTTCAGCGGCATCTCGTACGTGCAGCTGCGCAAGTCGGTGCCCGCGGTCAAGTCGTTCCAGCGCATCGTCCAGGCGATCGACGAGGGCGTCGAGGGCCTCGAGGACGAGGCGCGCATGCGCGACCTCGCGTTCCTCTCGATGGCGCGGACCTACTACTCGGCCTCTGTTCGCCTGGACGACAACAACGTCCCGACGATCGACGCTGCGAAGCTCTCGGCCGCCGTCAAGTACTGGAACCGCGTCGACGTCGCGAGCGAGTACTGGCTGGACAGCCTCTTCGAGGGGTCCTGGGCGTACTTCATGGCCGGGCTGTACCCGCAGGCGCTCGGCAACATCCACACGATCGAGGCGCCCTACTTCCCGAACTCGTTCTATCCCGAGGCCGACATCCTGAAGGCGGTCGTCTCGTTCACGATCTGCCAGTACGGCGACGCGACCACGATCGTCGCGAAGATGCAGAAGAAGTACGAGCCGATCAAGAAGGAGCTCGAGGCGATCCTGAACCGGTTCCAGGGGGAAGGGAACGAGGAGCGCTTCTTCCAGTTCCTGAAGGACGTGAGCGCCGGCAAGGCGAACCTGTCGCCGACGGTCCGTCCGATCGTCGAGAACGCGCTCTCGGACCGGCAGCTGCGCCGCAACATGGAGTACGTGCGCGTGCTCGACGAGGAGGCGGAGCGGTTCAAGAAGGCGCCCGCCAACTTCCGCAACTCTCCGGCGGGCAGCGAGGTGACCGACGCCCTCGACTTCGCGAGGAGCCTCGCGGTCCGGAACGCCGGCACGCTCGGCCGGGAGCGCTACCAGCGCAACCTCGACGAGCTCAACGAGCACCTCCGCGACTCGTCGAAGATCCTCATCGACATCACCGCGGCCGAGAGGAACAAGCTCGACCAGCAGGTCGTCAGCGGTCAGCTGTCGAAGGAGGACGCGCTCACGTACGGCGTCGTCAAGCCCGACGATGAGCACGTGCTGTGGCCGTTCGACGGCGAGTACTGGCGCGACGAGCTGGGCTTCTACCGGCAGGTCGTGACCTCGAAGTGCAGCAAGTGAGAGATTTCTTAAGGGTTCGCCTCGCGGCACGAGACCGCGGGGCAGACAGCGCTTCCTCACGGGGGTCCGTGGCGGAGGGACGGAGATGGAGATGAAGCAGTCGAAGTTCGATGTACTGCATGCGCTCCGCGCAGCGGCGGGCACGCTGGCCGTGGCGGCGTGCGCCGTCACGACGAGCCCCGCGTCGGCGGCGGACGCGTGCATCACACAGCCGGCGAAAGATGCGATCGCCGCCTGTCCGGGCGGCAAGCTCCAGGTGTCGGCGGGCAAGAAGCCGCAGGTCAGCTTCAAGTCGGCCCCCACGGGCGTTCAGCTGAAGAAGCGCGACGACCTGACGAAGCCGACCAACCCGACGGCTTCGCAGGCCTCGGCGCAGCGCGACGAGCGGCGGAACCGCCTCGCCCCCAAGGTAAGGAGCCTGCTGATCACCGAGATCCAGGGCCTCGAGGGCCTGTACCGCTCGACGCCGAAGAACGCGCCGGATCGACCGAAGCTGATGCGGCGGCTCGCCGAAGGCTACGTCGAGCTCGAGTCGGCGGCGTTCCGCGACAAGACCGAGGGGCAGATCAAGGCGGACGAGGCCAAGCGGAAGAACCCGAAGGCGGTCGCCGCGATCCGGGCCGAGGTCGGCAAGGCCGACAAGATCCTCGCCGCCGCGCGGAAGAGCGCGATCAAGTACTACACGCAGCTCAAGACGCAGTACCCGAAGTACTGCCAGAGCACCAACGCGTCCGACCCCGCGAAGAGCACGGGCTGCACGGACGAGGTCCTCTATTACCTCGCCTACGAGTACGAGCAGGCGCAGCAGCTCGAGGACGCGCGCAAGGTCTACTTCGAGCTCATCAAGAACTGGCCGAACTCGAAGTACATCCCGAACGCGTACCTCGCGTTCGGTGAGCTCTTCTTCAACGAGGCGCAGGGCGACCCGTCCAAGTGGGACCTGGCCGAGCAGTCGTACGTCAAGGTCACCCAGTACCCGGCGCCCGAGAACAAGGTCTGGGGCTACGCCCACTACAAGCTCGGGTACGTCTACTGGAACAAGGGCGACTTCGCCCGCGCCATCAGCGAGTTCAAGAAGACGATCGAGTACGGGCAGCAGTTCCAGCAGATGCCGAACGCGGCGCAGCTCGCGATCTCGGCGCGGCGAGACATCATCCCCGTCTACGCGCTGGCGGGCGATCCGCGGAAGTCCCATGACTTCCTCCGGCCGCTCAGCGGCGACTCGAGCGGCAGCTCCGAGAAGACGTTCAAGATGATGGACGACCTCGGGCAGAACTACCTCGACACCGGTCATTACAAGGAGGGCATCGAGCTCTACACCGACCTGATGACCCGCGATCGGGGCCCGAAGTTCTGCGTCTACCAGGGGCACATCGCCGAGGCGACGCTCGCCATGAAGTCTGGCAACAAGGACCAGATCGTGGACGTGCTCGGGCGCCAGCTCGACGTGCACAACAAGTTCCAGGGCGACGGGCACCCGGCGGACGCCAAGCTGAAGTGCTCCAACATCACCGCCGGCCTGATGACCGAGACGGCGATGGCCTGGCACCTCGAGGCGGTGGGCTCGGGCGGCGTGCGCGGCACCAGCGACAAGAAGACGATGCAGCTGGCGGCGCAGCTCTACGACAAGGTCGTCAACAACTTCAAGCAGGAGCAGTTCGCCAAGTTCGAGTTCCCCCGCATCCTGAAGGAGGACTGGCCGAACATCTTCAAGATCAAGTACGCGATGGCCGACCTTCTGTACTTCCAGAAGGACTGGGCCAAGTGCGGCCCCGCCTTCGACTCGGTCGTGGCGGAGGATCCGAACGGCCCGCAGGCGCCGGAGGCCGCGTACGCCTCGGTGCTCTGTTACCAGAACATCTACACCGAGACCCACAAGGACGGCTCCCACTTGAAGGGGGCCGGCAACCTCCCCGATCCGAGCACGGGCAAGAAGGGCGAGAAGGACAAGAAGGCGGACAAGGCGAAGTTCCAGCCGAAGGACTTCACCGACAGCCAGAAGGGCATGATCACCGCCTTCAACCGCTACGTCTGCTACATCAAGCCCGCCGCGAACGACAAGGATGCGCAGGAGCAGTACGTCGAGGTGAAGTACGCGCGCGGCCGCACGTACTTCGAGGCGCAGCACTGGGAGGAGGCCGCGCTCGCGTTCCGCGACGTTGCGCTGAACCACGCCGACAAGGAAGTCGGCATCTACGCGTCCCAGCTCTACCTCGAGTCGCTCAACGTCCTCGGCGCGAACATGGACCCGCCGCGTCCGTCTTGTTACGACGACATGGCCGCGGACGTGCCCAAGTTCATCGATCTCTACTGCAAGGGCGGCAAGGAGAAGGAGAACGCCGAGCAGTGCGGCATCCTGATCCGCATCCAGCGCGACATCGAGCGCCTGCGTGCCCAGAAGCTCGTCGAGGCGGCGGACGCCGCCGGCGGCGTCGAGGCCCTCAAGAACTACGAGAAGGCCGCCGTCGCGTACATGGACATGTGGAAGAAGTACGGCGAGGCCGCGTGCGAGGCGAGGCAGCCCGCGTGCGACAAGAGCGAGGAGGTCCTCTACAACGCCGCGAAGGCGTTCCAGGCCGCTCGCCTCATCGCCAAGTCGATCTCGGCGCGCAAGATTCTGCTCGATCCGAGGTACAACCTCCACAACACCGAGCTGGCGAAGACGTCGATCTACGAGATCGGCGGCAACTACCAGGCGATCGCGGTCTATGACGAGGCGGCGAACTGGTACGAGCGCTACGCCCGCGAGAACCCGAAGGGGGACAAGGCCGCGGAGGCGCTCCAGGACGCGGTCGTGTTGCGGCTCGGCCTCGGCCAGGAAGACCAGGCGATCAAGGACGCCGACCTCTTCAACAAGAACTACGGCAGGGCGAAGCCGACGCAGACCGCGCAGATCGCGTTCGCGATTGGCGCGCACTACATCGACCGCGAGGACTGGGACCAGGCGCGCAGGCGGCTGTCGACGGCGATGCCGCAGATCGACCGCAACGCGACGTTCGACGTCCAGGTGCAGGCGCACGCGATGTACGCGCGCGTCCTGCTACAGACGAAGAGCGTGACCCCGGCGAACGGCGAGTACAACAAGGTCCGCGGCTACTGGAAGGACCCCGCGGCCGCGCTGAAGAAGCTCAACGCGATCGGCGGCGAGGAGCCGGAGCAGCTGCGCCGGCTCGGCAAGGTGCTGACCGCGGTGGGCGAGGCCTACTTCCACTTCGCGGAGCAGAAGCGGAAGGACGTCGATAAGATCAAGTTCCCCGAGTACAAGGGCGCCGGGAACCGCGAGGACGTCCTCAAGCACATCAACACCAAGGTCGCCGACTGGGTGAAGAAGAAGCGCCCGGCGATCGAGGCGGCCGACGCGGAGTACCAGAAGATCCTCAAGCTGGAGCCGACGCCCCCGCCGAAGTGGGTCATCGCCGCCGGTGCGCGCGTCGGTCAGATGTGGGGCAAGTTCGTCGCCGAGTTCCGGGCCGCTCCCATTCCGAAGGAGTGGAAGGGGCACGGCCTGGTGCCGGGCACCGACGTCTCGTACGACGAGATCCGAGGCGAGTACTACTCGCGCCTGGATGAGGCGAGCGAGCCGCAGAAGCAGATGGCGAAGGGCGCGTTCAAGACCTGCCTCGACCTGTCGGTGAAGTACCAGTACTTCGACGATTACTCGCGCACCTGCGAGGTGTGGCTCTCGAAGAATTACGGCGCCGAGTACCACCTCATCGACGAATTCCGCGGCTCTCCGTCGCGGGTCAACTCCGGCTTGAGCGATCGTCCGGCACCGCTGAACCTCGACGGGACCCCCTTCCGAGAAGCGCTGACCGCGACCGACAAGCCGGCTGCGACCAAGGAAGAGGGTGAGGACAAGAAGGCGGCGCCCGGCGGCTCGAAGGAAGGCTCGGCGCTCGATCGGGCCACGACCCGACCCAGGAAGTGATGGAGCGAAATATGAGAAGCATCACCTCATTGGCAGCGGTTGCGGTGCTCCTGCTGGCCGCGACGGGTTGTGGCGGCGGGAGCGTCAGCGGTACGTCTCGCGCGGCGAAGGACCCGACGACCGGCAAGGAGCTCACCGACAGCAAGGGCAACGCCGTGTCGGTCAAGGCGGCCAACAAGTTCAAGACCGCCATGGACACCATGGTCCAGCACGACAAGGTTGGGGACTGGAGCGAGGCGACTTGCAGCTCGACGGCCCAGCTGTTCCTGGACGCGGCGGACGAGCAAGGGGACGCGATGTTCGCCGAGGCCATCTACAACGCGGGGCTCGCGTACCAGCGTTGCAAGAAGGACTCTGAGGCGAAGAAGCACTTCCAGCAGGCGCTCCAGAAGAACCCGAAGTTCCACCCGGCGCGGGTCCAGGTGGCGCTCTACAACCTGGCGGAATCGGGCGAGAAAAACATCGACGCGGCGATCAGCGAGATGCGCCAGGCCGCCGTCGTCGATGCGCAGTACAAGAACGTCGAGGCGCTCGTGCACCTCGCGCTCCTGTACATGAAGCGCGGCAACCAGGTCGCCGACAGCGACGGCCCCAACGATTTCCAGCGCGCGAAGCGGTACATCCAGAGCGCGCTGGCCGTCGACGACGCCTTCATGCCCGCGTTCAACCAGCTCGCCATCTACTACCTGGAGACGGCGAAGCAGAAGGCGGGCCGGAGGTCGGGCAAGGCGGTCGCGGCCAGCGTCAGCAAGCAGAAGAAGATCGACACGCAGGCGCTGGAGCTCGCCGCGCTGGTCTGCTCTCAGGCCATCCGCAAGAACCCGAACTACGCGCCGATCCACAACACCGCTGGCATGATCCAGGTCGAGCTCGCGAACCTGAACGGCGCCGTGCAGGAGTTCAACCTCGCGAGGAAGCTCGACCCGACCTTCTACGAAGCGCAGATGAACTACGCGGCGGTGAACCTCCAGTTCCGCGGGTTCCAGCAGGCAGAGGAGGCTTACCGCGCGGCCTTGAAGATGCGTCCGAACGACTACGACGCACACCTGGGGCTCGCGCTCGCCCTGCGCGGTCAGATCGACGACGCGAACTTCGACAAACTGGTGGCGGCCGCCAGCGCCGAGCTTGACTCCGCCAAGAAGCTCGCCCCCGAGCGTCCCGAGACCTACTACAACGAGGCGATCCTGACCCAGGAGTACAAGGCGAAATCGGGCGGCAAGTCCGCCGAGGGGGCCCTCCAGTCGGCGAAGGGGCTGTTCGGCCAGTTCATCCAGAAGGCGGGCTCCAATGCCGAGTTCGTCGACGCGGTGAAGCGCTCGAAGGAGCGCATGGAGGAGATCGACCAGATCATCGCCTTCAACAAGCAGACCGAGGCCGAGCGCAAGGCGGCCGAGGCTGACATGAAGACGAAGGAAGCCGAGCAGGAGGCCGCTGCCGGGAACGAGGGCGAAGGGGGAGAAGGGGCGACTCCGGCGCCCTAGGCAGAAGGAGCCTTGTCCCAGGCGCCGTCTGACGCACGTCGCGAGCGGCCCGAGCCCCAGGGAGAGCAAGCCAGGGATACTGCAATATTCCGAGTGAGCTCAACCGGCGTCCCGGGCCGTGTAGCGGTGCGTCAGACAGTGCTCCGAGCCCCCCTCTCTCGCTGCACGTAACACGCTGCACGTAAGGAGAGGGGGGTTCGTCGTTTCTTCGCAACGCTCTGGGAACCTTGGGTTGATTCGGTTGTCGAGGTGAGTGTGGGTCGTGCTCTCCGACGCCTCGATGGCATGCGAAGCTGGTTGACCGGCCGCCGCGTCCGGCGGTACAATGGCACTGTAACCGCGTCGAAACATTGTGAGGAGGCTGGAATGAGAGGGTTGACCCGATTGGGTGCGGGAGTCGTGGCTGCCGTTCTTACGAGCGTGGTCGCCTCATCGGCGTTCGCGCAGGCCGCTCCGGGCGGCGCCGGCGCTGGGAAGAAGGATGAGGGCTACGGGTACGAGTTCTCCGACGATCCGCTGAACGCCGGTGGATTCGGCCCCAACGACGCCACCATCCGCGTGCGACCCGGCCCCGTCCGGACGACGCTGATCCGGCCCCGCACCTCGTTCGTTCCGGAGATGCTCAAGTCGGTCGAGAACCTCTGATGTGTCGGGCAGGTTGGCGCCTGCCCTATCGATTTATCCCCCGGTGCCGGGGGCGTGCGCCGCGGGGCGTATAGGGAAGGCTGGCGGAGATGGAAGGCAAGCAAAGGGTCGCTCTCACATTTGCGCTCTACCAAAACGAAGCGCTCGTCCGTCGAGAGACGATCACGCAGGACATCGTCAAGGTAGGCAAGGACGCGAAGAGCCATCTGCGTGTCGATGACGAGCTTGCCTCGCGCATGCACGCGGTCATCGAGGTCGCCTCCCCGCAGGACATCACGCTCATCGATCTCGGCAACGAGCCGGGGACGATGGTGAACGGGGCGCGCGTCAACAAGTGCAAGATCAGCCCAGGCGATCAGCTCCAGATCGGCGGGACGAAGATCATGCTGGAGCGCGCCGAGCCGGTGGCGGTGGCCGCGGCAGCGGGCCCTGCGAAGCCGGTCCCCGCGAACCCGTTCGCCGCCGCGCCACCGTCGAACCCGTTCGCGGCCGCGCCGTCGAACCCGTTCGCGGCCGCGCCGTCGAACCCGTTCGCCGCGACCGCTACGAGCGGGGCAGACCCGTTTGCCTACAACAACCCGTTCGCGCAGTCGGCGCCCGCCGTCGACGAGGTGCCCCCGGACGCGCCGGAAGGCTCGTACACGTACACGCTCGTGAAGAACGGGCCGGACGTGCCGAACGAGGAAGTCGAGGTCCCGGCGGCCTCCGTCGAGATCATGATTTTGTGGGATGCCGCGGTGCTTCACGTCGCGCACCTCACGCCGCCGCGCTCCTTCTACGTGGGTGAGGAGGAGAGCAAGAACTTCAAGTGCGACTACTTCATCCCCTCGGAGAAGCTCGGCACCACGCGGGCGCCCATCGTCCTCGCCGACCGCACGGGCTCGGTCTCCGTGGTGCTCCTTCCCCGCGCCACCGGCACGATCGATATCCCGGGGACGCCGAAGATGACGGTGCAGCAGGCGATCGACCAGGGCCGCGCGCAGCCTTGCTCCGAGCTGTCGGGCGCCTACCAGATGGCGCTTCCGTCCGGCGCGAAGGCGAAGGTCGAGATCGACGGCATCGCCTTCCAGGTGTCCGCCGTGAACGCAGGCAAGGCTGTGGCCGGCCACTTCCAGATGGACTCACAGAGCCTGCTGTACACGGGCCTCTCCATGGCGGTGCACCTCGGGCTGCTCGCGGCGATGGCCTTCTTCATGCCGCCGCTGGGCGACACGGGAGAGGACGGGATCTCGGCGGACCAGCAGTTCCTTATCCAGCAGTACCTCGCGGCGGCCGCCGAGAAGGAGATGGAGGAGAAGGAGACCGAGCAGGTCGCCGAGAACGCGGCGGACAACAAGGAGGGTGGCACCGGTACGCGCGCCAAGGGTGAAGAGGGTTCGATGGGTAACCCGAACACCAAGGCCACCGGCAACCGCTACGGCGTCCAGGGCCCCGCGGACAACGCCGATCCGCACATCGCCCGCCAGGCCGCGCTGCGCGACGCCGCGGAGTTCGGCATGATCGGCCTGCTGAACGCCGGCGCCGGCGGCGACCCGAACGCCCCGACCGCGCCGTGGGGGCGCGACGATTCGCTGGGCAACGATGCGCTGAGCGCCCGCGGCAACATGTGGGGCGATCAGATCGGCGACTCGTTCGGCGCGGGCGGCCTCGGCCTCTCCGGCATCGGCGAGGGCGGCGGCGGGCGCGGCGAGGGTATCGGCCTCGGCTCGATCGGGACCATCGGTCACGGCGCCGGCACCGGCACGGGCCAGGGCTTCGGCTCCGGCCACGGCCGCCTCGGCGGGTCGCATCGCACCAAGCCGCCGCAGGTGCGCATGGGTGCGACGAGCGTGAGCGGCCGTCTGCCGCCCGAGGTCATTCAGCGTATCGTTCGCCAGAATTTCGGCCGATTCCGGCTTTGCTACGAGAACGGCCTCAGGAACAACCCGAATCTGCAGGGCCGCGTCGCGGTGCGCTTCGTCATCGGGCGCGACGGCGCGGTCTCCAACGTCGGTAACGGCGGCTCGGACTTGCCGGACAACGGCGTGGTCTCGTGCGTGGTGCGGGCGTTCTACGGCCTGTCGTTCCCGCAACCCGAGGGCGGTATCGTCACCGTCGTCTACCCGATCATGCTCAGCCCCGGCGGCTGAGCTCGCCTCGCCGGTCGGCTCTCGCGAGCGCCCCGCACGCACTGTGCGGGGCGTTTGCCATTTCGGGAGCCGGGTGCGGCAGGCGCCGGGCACCGCTCGGCGTCGCCGGCGCTCGCCGCGCTGCGGTCGTGGGGGGCCAACGTCGGCGTGCGTCATCGCGGGGGAGGGGACGGGGGCTCGCCGGAAGGCGCTGCCGGCCGGCGCATGACCGGGGTCGAAGCCCTGGACTTCCGCGGTAGCCTCCGCCTATTCTCGCGACGCCGCGCGAGGTTGAACGCGCGCCACCTCAGGACGCTTGTGACGGTGCCACACGGAACGGCGCAGCCCGTCTCCGGATTGCTGATGGAGCGGCGTAGCCGGCTCCGGGAACTGTTGGAGGAGCGGCGGAGCCGACTCCGGGAACCGTTGGAGAGGGGCGGCGTGACCCCGCGGACACTTGGACGCCGGCAGAGCCGATCCCATTCGAAAGGTGAGCAGATGAAGCTTGGGGCATTCTTGATGGTTGGGCTGGTCGCGGCGAGCGCGGCGGGGCTGGGCTGCTCCCGGCATCGGCAGGAGGCCGTCATCCTGGCGAATCAGGCCGACAAGGAGGTCGCCGTGAACCCCGAGGGGGCGGCCAACAAGTACGAGCAAGCGACCAAGCTCGACCCCACGAACCACCGCATCTTCTTCAAGCTGGCGATGGCGCACAAGAAGAGAGATGCGTGGGATAAGGTCGCATCCACGCTGGCTCGCGCCACGCAGATCGCTCCGAATTTCGCCAACTACTGGTTCGAGCGAGGCTGGGCGCTCGAGCAGCAGGCGAAGAAGAAGACGATCTCCTACGAAGAGGCCAAAGAGCCCTACCAGAAGTGTATCGAGAACGATCCCAACTTCGCGGACTGCTACTCGCAGCTCGGGAACGTCTACCTCTGGACGGACGACGAGCAGAAGGCGCTCGAGAACCTCACCAAGGCGATCGAGCACAACCCGAGCGAGATCCGTTACTACGCGGCGCTCGCCGACCTGTACACCCGTCTCGGTTACACGAAGGAGGCGGAGCAGGTGCTCAAGGAGGCGAAGTCGCTCGCGAAGCCGGGGGACAAGTACCTCTTCGGCGTCCACAGCCTGCTCGCGTCGGTCTACCAGGAGCGCGGGTCCACGGCGGAGATGGTGACCGAGCTCGAGGCCGCTCGAGCGGTTGCCCCGGCGGATGGTCCGGAGTCAGTACAGATCCTCTGGAGTCTCGGGAGCACCTACGCGACCCTGGATCCGCCGCGCAAGCAGGAGGCGATCCAGATGCTCAAGGGGTTCACTACGCGCGCCTGCAAGGGATCGAGGGCGGCGAGCTTCAAGACCGAGTGCGAGACGGCGAACACGCTCGTCGCGCGGCTCGGTGGCCAGTAGCCGTGATGCCGCGCGTGGCGCGGGACACGTAAGGCGTTTCAATCCGTTCGAAGGTCGGGGCCGAGGGTCGATAATCAATGGATCTTGCGCAGCGTCTCAATCATCTCGAGTCGGTTCATGACTGGCAAGGGCTCGTCGAGGAGCTCGAGAAGGGGATTGCGGCCGAAGGGGACGCGACCCGGAAGGCGGCATATCACCTGAAGCTCGGGCGGCTGCTCGAGGAGAAGTTCCTTCAGGCCGTCAAGGCGCTGAAGCACTTCCAGGACGCGTACAAGCTGAATCCAGCGCTGCTCGAGGCGCTGGAGTCGGCTCGTTCCATCTACTGGGACCTCGGCAAGACCAACATGGTCCAGAAGCTCCTGGAGCTCGAGCTGAGGAACGCCCCCGAAGGGACATCGGCCGCGGAGCTCCTCGTCGAGCTCGGCGACGTGCTCTGCGACGCGGGCGACTTCGAGCGAGCGACGGCGACGTACGCGCGCGCGCTCGGCGCCTCGGGCGGGACGAGCGAGGAGGCGCGCGCCTGCCTCGGCGACATGCAGGTCGATCAGTCGTCGTGGGCCGCGCACATGGCGGAGCTGGTCGACGCGGCCGACACCGGCGCGACCACGAGCGAGCGCAAGCGGCTGCTGCTGCGCGCGGCGCGCCTCGCGAAGCGCTTCGATCGCGGCCAGCTCGAGGGCCTGCTCCGGCGGGCGTACGAGACGGCGCCCTCCGACAAGCAAGCCGCGGCGATGTTCGAGGGGCTGCTCGCCGAGGAGGAGCGGCCGCAGGCGATCGTCGAGACGCAGCGTGGCATCCTCGAGTCGCGCGCCGGCGTGGCGCGCGGCGAGGCGGCGTTCAAGTTCGGCGTCCGCTGGGCCACGCGGCACCAGAACGTCGAGATCGGCTCGAAGCTCCTGGAGGAATCGCTCCGGTACGACCCCTCGAACGAGGCGGCGTTCGCCTACCTGCGCGAGCTCTGGGGGACGAAGGAAGGCAACTGGGAGCGCGTCGCGGCGCTGGCGGAGAGCGCTGCGAACCAGAACGGCAACTCCCCGTTCATGATCGCTCAGGCGGGCGGCATCGCCTGGCGGCAGCTCGGCAACCTCATCCGGGCAAGGAGCTGGTTCGAGCGGCTCTCGGCGGTCGCACCGACGCACCCGAGCGTCAGTGCGTTCGAGGCGCAGATCGGCGAACGTCTCACGGCCGCCGCGCCTGTTGCGACGCCTGCGCCGGTCGCCATCGCGCCGGTCGAGCGGGCGGCGGACGTCACGCCGCTCCCCGTGAGCACGCCGGCGCCCGTGAGCACGCCGGCGCCCGTGAGCGCGGCTGCGCCCGTGAGCGCGCAGGCTCCGGTCAGCGCGCAGGCTCCGGTCAGCGCGCAGGCTCCGGTCAGCGCGCAGGCTCCGGTCAGCGCGACTTCCCCCCTGAGCGGCAGGGCGAGCACGCCTGCGGACGTTCCGGTCGATGGCGCGTCGGACGACGACGGCAACGCGAGGTCCTCGGTCGTCAGCGCAGAGCCGGCGTCGCCGCGGCGCGCTCCCGCCGAGAGCAGGCCTGCCGATTCCGAGGTCGGCCGGCGGCCGACCGCGCCGCCGCCCCCGGCCGCCGAGGTCGCGGGCCGCGTCGAGGAGCTCAAGGCGAAGGCCCAGAAGCAGGAGCAGGCCAAGCGGTACAACGAGTACGTCAAGACGCTGATCGAGATCGCCGAGGCGGTCTCGGATCCCGCCGAGAAGATCGAGAACTACGCGAAGGCGGCGGAGCTCTACTCGGGCAAGTTCTCGAACGCGGCCGAGGCGGTGAAGTGCTACGAGGCGATCCTCGCGATCGACGGCGAGCACGCGCAGGCGATCGATTTCCTCCGCCAGAGCTACGAGAAGCGGCGCGACTGGGAGAAGCTCATCGGGCTGCTCCGCCGCGAGGCCGCCGCGCTCCCGGAGGGCGGCGAGCGCGCCGCGAAGTACCTCGAGATCGCGAAGCTCGCGTCGGAGCGGGTGAAGAAGGTCGACTTCTGCATCGAGCTCTGGGACGAGGTCCTCGCGAACGATCCGGAGAACCCGGAGGCGCTGAACGCGCTGGCGGGGCTCTACGAGAAGAACAAGGACTACCAGGCGTTCGCGCGGGTGCTTCAGAAGCAGGTCGACACGACCTTCGACAGCACCCAGAAGCTCGCGCTCCTCAGCAAGCTCGCGCAGCTCTACGGCGAGCGCCTCAAGGACGACGAGGCCGCGGTCAAGGCCTGGCAAGAGGTGATCGCGCTGAACCCCCAGGACCGCAAGGCGCAGGAGGCGCTCAAGAAGGCGTACCTCCAGCTCCAGCGCTGGGACGACCTCGAGGTGTTCTACGCCGAGAGCGGCAAGTGGGACGAGTTCATCCGCGTCCTCGAGTCGCAGGAGGCGAAGGAGACCGACGACGCGGCCAAGATCAGCCTGCTGCTCAAGATCGCCGAGCTCTGGATGGTCCAGAAGCAGAAGGCGGATCGCTCGGCGCGCGCCTACGAGAAGGTGCTCTCGATCGACGTCGCGCACCTCGCCGCGGCCGAGGCGCTGATCCCGATCTACACGCACGCGAACAACTCGAAGGGGCTCGCCGGCGCCATCGAGGTGAAGCTCTCGCACGACCAGGACGATGTCTCCCGGCTCGATCTCTACCGGCAGGTCGCGGCGCTCTACGAGACGCGCCTGAAGGAGCCGCAGAAGGCGTTCGAGCGCTATCTCTCGGCCTTCCAGATCGCGCCGCAGGACGAGCAGTGCATCGATGACGTCGAGCGGGCCGCGCGCTCCACCGAGGGCTGGGACGCCCTCATCGACGCCTACTCGACGGCGATCGCGCGCGGCGAGAGCGAGGGGGACATCGCGCTCGGGGTCGATCTCCGGCTCCGGCTCGGGCGCGTGCTGCTCGATGAGGTGAAGCGCATCGACGAGGCGCTCTCGCAGTTCCGCGCCGTGTACGAGGCGGACGGCGAGAATCAGGCCGCGATCAGCGCGCTGGAGCGGCTGTACCGCGAGACGGGCCGCTTCGGCGAGCTGCTCGGCATCTACGAGAAGAAGCTCGGCATCGTCACCGAGCCCGAGGAGCGCAAGCAGATCCTCTACGCCATCGCCGAGCTCTACGAGGGCGAGCTGCGCGACGCCGTGCAGGCGATCGCGACGTACCGCCAGGTGCTCGACGACGAGCCGACGGACCCGCAGGCGCTCGCGGCGCTCGACAAGCTCTACCGCGAGCAGCAGGACTGGGAGTCCTACGTCGACGTGCTCCGCAAGCGGATCGACTCCCCGCTCGACGAGGAGGCGCTCATCGACCTCAAGTTCCGGCTCGGGAGCACCCTCGAGAAGCACCTGAACGATGCGGCCGGAGCGCTCGAGAACTACAAGGAAATCCTGATCCTCGATCCGGGCAACGACGCGGCGCGCCTCGCGCTGGAGGCGCTGCTCACGAACGAGTCGCTGCGGGCCGAGGCGGCGGCCATCCTGCAGGAGATCTACGAGGGGCGCGGCGACTGGGAGAAGCTGATCCAGGCGCTCGAGATCCTCGCGGCGGCCGAGGGCGACACGGCGACGCGCGTCTCGCTGCTCCGGAAGGTGGCGCGGACGGCCGCCGAGAGCCTGAGCGATCTGAACCGCGCCTTCGACGCGCAGTCGCGGGCGCTCAAGGACGACCCGTCGCACGCCGAGACGCGGGCGGAGCTCGAGTCGCTCGCCGCCCAGGCGGGCGCCTGGGACCGGCTCGACGTCATCTTCAGCGAGATCGCCGATTCGCTGAGCGACACCCGGCTGAGCCGCGAGTACTGGATGCGGCTCGCGAGCACCCACGAGCGGCTCGGCAAGGTCGAGGAGGCGGCGAACGGCTACCTCCGCGTGCTCTCCATCGATCCCGCCGACTCGGAGTCGCTGGAGGCGATGGACGCGCTCTACCGGCGCACCGAGCGCTGGGGCGATCTCATCGGCGTCTACCGGCGCCGCATCGAGCTCGTGCACGAGCCCGCCGAGCGCGAGGGCCTCTACGCGCAGATGGCCGAGGTCTACGAGCAGCGCCTCGGGCAGCCGGAGGAGGCGATCGCCGCCTACCGCGAGGTCCTCTCCATCGACGACACGAGCCTTGTGGCGCTCTCGGCGCTCGACGGGCTCTTCAGCCGCCAGGGCATGTGGGAGGAGCTGGCGGACAACCTCGAGGCGCAGCTCAACATCGCCGCAGAGGAGGAGGCGCAGATCCGGCTGATGCTCCGGCTCGCCGCGCTGCGCGAGTCGCGGATGCGGCTCGTCGATTCGGCGATCGACATCTACCGGCAGGTGCTCGAGCGCGAGCCGACCAACGTCGAGGCGCTCGCGGCCCTCGAGCGCCTCGGCAAGCTCCCCGAGCACGAGGTCGCGATCGCGGAGATCCTCGAGCCGCTGTACCGCCAGTCGGGCGACTACCAGAAGCTCATCGGGGTGCACGAGGTGCAGGTGCGCCGCAGCGACGACGTGACCCGTCGCGTCGAGCTGCTCCACCAGATCGCCGTGCTCTACGAGGACGCGGGCGCCGATCTCAGCTCGGCCTTCGACACCTACGCGCGGGCGCTGAGCCAGGATCCGGCCTCGGAGTCGACGCAGGAGGGGCTCGATCGGCTCGCGCGCGCGACCGGTCGCTTCGCCGACCTGGCGCGCGTGTTCGAGACGCTGGCGGCGCAGCAGACCGACGCAGAGCTCGCGAGCACGCTCTACACGATGAGCGCGCGCATTTACGAGGGTGACCTCGGCGACATGGACAGCGCCGTCGGGCACTACCGGCGCGTGCTCGAGATCGATCTGCGCAACCTGCACGCGGCCGAGTCGCTCGAGCGGCTGTTCCGGACCTCGGAGCGGTACAACGAGCTGTCGCAGATCCTCCAGCAGAAGGCGGAGATCCTCGACGACCTGAGCGAGAAGAAGCTCGCCCTGTTCCAGGCCGCGAGCATCGAGGAGGAGGTGCTCGATCGGCACGACCAGGCGATCGCGGTCTACGGCAAGGTGCTCGATCTCGACGCCGAGGATCTGCGGGCGATCGACGCGCTGACCAAGCTCTACCTCAGCCTCTCGCGCTGGCAGGAGCTGCTCTCGGTCTACGCGAAGAAGGCCGATCTCGTCCTCGACTCGAACGAGAAGAAGCGCATCTACTACCAGATCGGCGCGGTGTACGAGCGCGAGCTCGGCAACGTCGCGAGCGCGATCGACACGTACCAGCGGGTGCTCGAGATCGATCCGGACGACCTGCAGGCGCTCGGGCGGCTCGACGTCCTCTACCAGACCTCGCAGAACTGGCTCGAGCTGCTCAGCGTGCTCCAGCACGAGGCGGAGATCACCGCGGACCCGGCCGAGGGCATCAGCTACCAGTACCGGATCGCGGAGCTCTACGAGAAGCACCTCGACGACGTCTCCCGGGCGATCGAGCTCTACCGCGATCTCCTCCAGCAGATGCCCGACCACGAGCCGACGCTCCGCGCGCTCGAGCAGATCAAGGACGGCAGCCGCGATCCGCTCGGCGCCGCGCTGGTGCTCGAGCCGATCTACGACGCGTCCGGCGAGTGGCAGAGGCTGATCAGCGTGCTCGAGGTCCGGGTCAGGGTGGCCGAGGACCCGTACGAGAAGGTGGATCTGCTCCACCGCGTCGCGCGCCTCTCGGAGGAGATGCTGAGCGACCACGTGACCGCCTTCGAGACGTACGCGCGGGCGGTGACGTTCGACATCGGCAACGAGGAGTCGCTCGCGAACCTCGAGCGCCTCGCGATGATGGTGAACCGCTGGCCCCAGGTCGCCGCGCTCTACGACACGGAGCTCGGCCGGCTCGACGAGGAGCCGTCGCGCTTCGTCGAGCTCGGGCTCCGGCTCGCGCAGATCTTCGAGACGCAGCTCGACGACATCGACAGCGCCGTCGCGCGCTACCGGCGCGTGCTCGACGTCGAGCCGGAGAACCAGACCGCGATCGCGTCGCTCGACCGCCTGTTCACGGCGACGGAGCGGTGGAGCGACCTCGTGACGATCCTCTCGCGCGAGTCGGAGGTCGCCCAGTCGCCCGACGAGATCCTCGAGTTCAAGTACCGGCTCGGCGTGGTCTACCAGACGCGGCTCAACGACCTGCCGGCGGCCATCGCGGCGTACCGCGAGGTGCTCACCGCAGCCCCCGAGCACTCGCCCACGCTCGAGGCCCTCGAGGGGCTCTTCGCGGCCGGGATCAAGCAGATCGAGATCGGCGCGATCCTGGAGCCGCTCTACCAGGCGGCGGCGGAGTGGGAGAAGCTCGGCGGGGTGCTCGAGGCGGAGCTCACCCACCTCACCCAGGAGCCGGATCGGCTGTCGATGTACTACCGGCTCGGCGAGCTCCAGGAGGAGCGCCTCATCTCGCCGGACGGGGCCCTCGCCGTCTTCATCCGGGCGCTGAAGGAGTACCCGGGCGACGAGAAGACGATCGAGGAGGTCGAGCGGCTCGCCGGCTCGGTCGACGGCGGCTGGGAGCTGCTCGCCAACGCCTACGCCGACGTGCTGGGCATCCACGCCGACAAGGACGTGCAGACCAGCATCGGCAAGCGGCTCGCGCGGGTCTTCGAGACCGACCTCAGCGACGTCGCCAAGGCCGAGGAGACGTACCGGTACGTGCTCGGCATCGAGCCGCTCGAGGCCGAGGCGCTCTCGAACCTCGACCGGATCTACACGCAGCTCGAGCAGTACCCGGAGCTCGCGAGCGTCCTCGAGCAGCGGGTGCGCGCGACCGAGGATCGCCCGGAGCTCGTCGACCTGTACCTCCGGCTCGGCCAGACGTACGAGGAGCGGCTCGGGCAGCTCGACGACGCCATCCGCGCCTTCCGGCGCATCTTCGACGAGCTCGAGACGACGAACGAGCAGGCGATCAGCGCCCTCGAGCGCATCTACACGACCAAGGGGGCCTGGACCCAGCTCAAGGTCGTGCTGGAGCGCGAGCTCGAGAACGCGATGGGCGACAGCCAGGAGGCCGACATCCGCGCCAAGATGGCGCACCTGCTCGCCGATCGGCTGAACGACGTCCAGGGCGCGGTCGAGACGTGGAAGCGCGTCCTCGACCTCCGCGGCGAGGATCCGGAGGCGCTCGGGGCCCTGTCCAACCTGTACGAGCGGGTCGGGCAGTGGGCCGAGCTCTGCGACGTGCTCGAGCGACACTACGACATCGCGCTCGACGACGAGTCGCGCGTCGCGGTGCTCCTCCGCCGCGCCAAGCTGTTCCACGAGCAGCTCGGCCGCGACGACTCCTCGCTCGACGACTACCAGCGCGTGCTCGACATCGACTACGCGAACCTCGAGGCGCTCTACGCCATCGCGGCGATCTGGCGGCTCCGCAACGAGCCCGAGCAGATCGTGACCTCGCTCCACCAGACGGTGGATCGGGCGAGGGACGTGCTGCCGGCCGAGAACGTGATCGCGCTCTACCGCGAGCTCGGGACGACCTACCAGCACGTCCTCGGGCAGGCGTACGACGCCATCGACGCCTGGAGGAAGCTGCTCGAGGTCGACCCGAAGGACTTCGAGGCGATGGCCGCCCTGGAGAACCTGCTCCGGGCCGAGGGGCGCTGGGTCGAGGTCATCGACGTGAAGATGGGCCGAGCGGCGGCCTACGAGTCGCCGGCGGACAAGGTACGCGAGTACCTCGAGGTGGCGCAGATCTGGGAGCACCAGGTCGAGGAGAAGGACCGGGGCACGCTCGCGTACGAGAAGGTCCTGGAGCTCGACCCGACGCACGACCAGGCCTTCGCGGCGCTCGAGGAGCTCCACGACGCGGCCCGGCGCAGCGAGCCGCTCATCGAGCTCTACCTCGCGCGGCTCGAGTCGCGCGAGGAGGTCCACGAGAAGACCGACATCCTCCGCAAGGTGGCCCGGGTCTTCGAGGAGCAGCTCGAGGACAGGCCCCAGGCCTTCGACGCGCTGCTCACGGCGTTCGAGATGGACTTCTCCGACATGGAGACGGTCCGGTACCTCGAGCGCATGGCGCAGGCGACGAACCGCTGGCCCGAGCTCGTGCAGACGGTGAACGGGTGGCTGCAGCAGCAGACGTCCCCGGTCCAGAAGATCACGCTCTGCCTGCGGCTCGCCAAGTGGTACTCGGAGGACCTCGGTCACCCCGAGTACGCCCAGCCGTACTACCAGCAGATCTACGCGTACGACCCGAACAACGTCGCTGTGCTGCGCCAGATGGCGAACTTCTTCAAGAAGACCGGCCAGTGGCAGCGGCAGGGCGAGATGCTGACGAACGCCCTCAACGTCGCGGTGATCGACGTCGACCGGAAGGAGATCCTGACCGAGCTCGGCGAGGTCCTCGAGAAGCACATGGGCGAGGTCGAGCAGGGGCTCAGCTTCTACAGGCGCGCCCTCGACGTCGATCCGCTGCACCTCGCGGCCCTCGAGGCGCTGGAGCGGATCTACACGGATCGCGACCAGTCGAACGATCTCGTCGACGTCCTGCTCCGCAAGGCGCGGGCCGTCAGCGAGCCCGACGTCGTCGCGTCCGTGAAGCTGCGCACCGCCGGCCTCTACGAGACCAAGCTCGGCCTGATCGACAAGGCAGGCGCGGTCTACCGCGAGGTGCTGGAGATCGACGCGTCGAACCTCCTCGCGATGCGGGGGCTCGAGCGCGTGTACACGACCACGCAGCAGTGGCCGGATCTCGTGCGCGTCCTCGAGATGCAGCTCGACGTGGTCACCACCGAGCGCGAGCGCATCGACGTGCTGATGAAGATCGCGACCCTCCAGGAGGAGCAGTTCCTGAAGCCCGATCTGTCGGCCGCGCGGCTCGAGCAGGTGGTCGAGATCGACCCGACGCACGAGCCCGCGCTCGAGGCCCTGGAGCGCTGCTATCGCCGGCTCCGGCAGTGGCACGATCTCATCAACACGTACGATCGGCACATCAACGCCGCGGAGGATCGCCAGAAGAAGATCGAGCTCTGGTCCCACACGGCGAAGGTCTACGCCGAGGAGATCGAGGACCTCGACCGCGCGATCGACGCCTACCTGAACATCGTCGAGATCCAGGACACGCACATCCCGTCCCTGGAGTCGCTGGCCAAGCTCTACGAGAAGCAGGACAACTCGGCGAAGGCCATCGAGTACATGACGCGCGTCGCGGATCTGACCGCCGACGGCAAGCAGCGCGTCGAGATGTACTTCCGGATCGGCCGGCAGCTCGACGAGAAGCTCGGCGAGCGGACGCTGGCGCAGGAGCGCTTCGAGATGGCGCTCGATCTCGATCCCACCCACGTGCCGTCCTTGGCGGCGCTGCGGGTGATCGCGATCGACGCGGCCGACTGGGATCGCGCGGCGCGCTACCTCGAGCAGGAGCAGATGAACACCGACGCGCCCCGCGCCAAGGCGCGGCTGCTCGTCGAGCTCGGCAAGCTCCGCGACGACATGCTCGGCGAGCACACGCTCGCGGTGCAGGCGTACGAGATGGCGCTCCAGAGCGACCCCGACAACGAGGACGCCGCGATGCCACTCCTCAACGAGTACGTCTCGACGGAGCGGTGGGCCCAGGCCGAGCCGCTCGCTGAGATGCTCGTCAGGAAGAGCGGCAAGCGCGACCGGTCAGAGCAGCACAGGCTGCAGCGGACCTTCGGCAGGGTCCTCGATCGGCTCGGCAAGGACGAGGCGGCGCTCAAGGCGTACACGGCCGCGCACAACCTCGATCTGACCGACCAGGAGACGATCCGTGGCCTCGCGGACGTGAGCTTCAAGCTCGGCGACTGGGCGAGCGCGCTGACGAACTACCAGAAGGTGCTCACGAGCCTCGACGAGGTCGAGACCGAGGAGCGCGCCACCGTCTACTACAAGCTCGGCTGCATCAAGCAGGCGCAGGGGCAGTCGAAGCAGGCGGTCAACAACTTCGAGAAGGCGCTCGGGGCCGACCCCGCGCACCGGCCGACGCTCGAGGCGATGGTCTCCGTCTACGACGCGCTCAAGGACTACAAGCAGGTCTGCCACTACAAGCGGCTGATCCTCGACAACATCATGGACGGCCTCGAGCGGTTCAAGATGTTGAACGAGATCGGGGACATCTGGGTCGAGAAGGAGAACAACACCTCGAAGGGCGTGGAGGCCCTGGAGGAGGCGCTCGATCTCGAGCCGCAGAACCACGTCCTGCTCCACAAGCTGCTCCAGCTCTACCAGCGCACGGGGCAGTGGGAGCAGATGGTCGACTGCCTCCAGCGGATCGCGGAGCTCGAGACGCAGCCGGATCGCAAGAGCCGCTACCTCTACACGATGGCGCAGATCTACCGCGACAAGCTGGAGGACCCGGCGCGCGCGGTGGAGCTGTTCAACGACACGCTGGACCTGAACCCGCACTCCCTCGAGGCCTTCGAGCGCATCAACAAGATCCTCACGGCGCAGAAGGAGTGGAAGCAGCTCGAGCGGGCGTACCGCAAGATGCTGCACCGGGTCGCCGGCAAGGGGAACACGGACCTCGAGTACAGCCTCTGGCACGCGCTCGGGCTCATCTACCGCGACCGGCTCGGCGACCGGACGGCCGCGGTCGAGACGTTCCGCATGGCGTCGCGGCTCAAGCCCGAGGACGCGACCGAGCACCTGATCCTGGCGGAGCTCTACGAGCAGTCGGAGCAGTTCGATCTGGCGACCGGCGAGTTCCAGGCGATGGTCAAGATCGACCCGATGAAGATCGACCCGTACAAGCGGCTCTACCGCCTGTACGTGGACGGCAAGCGCTACGACCAGGCCTGGTGCGTCGCGGCGGCGCTCGCGTTCCTCCGCAAGGCCGATCCGGACGAGCAGCAGTACTTCGAGGACTACCGCCCGCAGGGGCTGATCGCGGCGAAGAGCCGGCTCGACAACGAGCAGTGGATCAGGAACCTGTTCCACGAGGAGGAGAACCTCTACGTCGGCAAGATCTTCGAGATGATCGCGGGGGCCGCGCTCAGGGCGAAGATCGAGACGCTGAAGCAGAGGAGGGAGCTGCCGGTCCTCGATCAGCGGTTCCTGCAGGATCCGGCGACCTCGACGGTGACGTTCGCCCGGACCTTCGGCTGGGCGGCCAACGTCCTCGGCCTCCCGGCGCCGCGGCTCTACGTGCGGAGCGACGTGCCCGGCGCGCTCGTCGCGGTGGCGAACGAGCAGCCGGCGTCCGTCGCGGGGCAGACCGTCCTGACAGGGTTCTCGCCGCAGGACCTCACGTTCATCGTGGGCAAGCACCTCGCGATGTACCGTGGCGAGCACTACATCAAGACGCTGTTCCCGACGGTCACCGAGCTGACGGTGCTCCTCTTCGCCGGGATCAAGCTCGTCGCGCCCGACACGCAGGTGCCGCAGGACATCGAGAAGCAGATCATGGCCACCGCGCAGACGCTCCGCGGCTTCATGCAGCCGATGCAGCTCGAGGGGCTCCGCATGGTGGTCAAGAAGTTCCTCGCGGAGGGTGCGAAGGCGAACATCAAGCGGTGGGTCCAGTGCGTCGACATCACCGCGGCGCGCACCGGCCTGCTCCTCTCGGGCGATCTCGAGATCGCGAAGAAGATCATCGCCGCCGAGCCGCAGCAGCCCGGGGATCTCCCGCCCCAGGACAAGCTCAAGGAGCTGATCATCTTCTCGACCAGCGATCAGTATTTCGCGCTGCGTCAGGCGCTCGGCATCGCCATCGGCGAGGGGTGAGCGCGCGCGACTGCGGGTCCTAAGTAGCTGAATTTACTTCATAATCGGAGATCTGGGGCCGGGAGCCGTCCGCTTCCGGCCCCAGATCTCGCCGGCGTCCTCGGGAGGCACATCTCCATGAGTCTGCTTGACGAGTCAGCAATCCTTACGAACGATCGGGTGCTGTGACCTCGTCATCGATGATCGTCCGGCTCCCCGTGCAGTCCGCGAGAGGCTTCGGGAGATACAGGCTGATCGCAAAGCTGGGGCAGGGAGGGATGGCCGAGGTCTTCCTCGCTGCGCATCGCGGCCCGCTCGGTTTCGAGAAGCTGGTCGTGATCAAGCGGCTCAGGCCGGGCATCGCGACCGAGCCCGAGGTCAACGCGATGTTCCTCGACGAGGCGAGGCTCGCGGCGCGGCTGAACCACCCGAACGTCGTGCAGACGTACGAGTGCGGTCAGATCGACGACCAGTACTACATCGTGATGGAGTACCTGGAGGGGCACTCGCTCGATCGGATCTGCCGGAAGATCGACCCCTCACGTCATCGCGCGGTCTACCTGGCGATCCTCTCGGACGCGCTCGCCGGGCTGCACTACGCGCACGACCTCATGGACTTCAACGGGCAGCCGCTCCATGTGGTCCACCGCGACATCAGCCCGCACAACATCTTCGTCACCTACGACGGGCAGGCGAAGGTCGTCGACTTCGGCATCGCCAAGTGGGCGACGCGCGACGCGGACACGAGCACCGGCGTCGTGAAGGGGAAGATCCGGTACATGGCGCCGGAGCAGGCCCTCGCGACGATGGTGGACCGCCGCGCCGACGTCTTCTCGATGGGCCTCATCTTCTGGGAGCTCGTCGTGGGCGAGCGCTTCTGGGGAGATCTCTCCGACGTGCAGATCCTCCAGCGGCTCACGTTCGGCGAGATCCCGCAGCTGCGCGAGCGGTGGCCCGCGGCGCCCGAAGCGCTCGAGCGGATCTGCTCGCGCGCCCTCGCGATGGCGCCCGACGACCGGTACGCGACGGCGGCCCTGATGCGCGAGGACGTCGAGGCCTACCTCGCGACGATGGGCCGGCGCCCCTCGTCGGCCGAGATCGGCCGCCTCATCGGCGAGACGTTCGCGAACCGCCGGGCCGAGGTGCGGTCCGCGATCAGCGACCAGCTCGGGCGGCTCCACGCGGTCGCGGGCGAGGGCGCGGAGGAGTTCGAGGTCCTGCCGGTGCTCGAGGAGCGCGCCGCGGTGCCGTGGTCCCAGCGCATGCCGATGTCGCAGATGTCGCAGCAGTTCTCCGCGCCGGTGGCGGACCCGATGCTGGGCGACGACAGCTCGCGCGAGGACAGCATCTCGGACCGCCAGACGATCCCGACGATCATGGTCGCCAACGCCAGGTCGACCCGGCGCAAGGCGCTGTGGAGCGCGGGGATCGCCGTGCTCTCGGTGCTGCTGATCGGCGGCGCCTGGGCGGTCATCTCGATGTTTCCCTGGACGTCGTCGGAGCCGGATCCTCTTCCGGCCGACACGTCCGGCCCCGGGCCGACGCCCACCTTCACTCCGCCCGTCGTCGCCAATCTCATCGAGCTCCGGATCATCGCCACGCCGCTCGACGCGAAGATCTACCTCGATGATGTCGAGCTCCCCAGCAACCCGTTCTTCGCGCGCTTCAGCCGGGATGGCACCGGACACCGCATCCGGGTCGCGGCCGACGGGTACACCCCGGAGGCGCGCTTCGTGGTGTTCACGCGTGACGAGGTGCTGACCATCAACCTCCGCCCGGTGCAGTCGACGTCCCCCAAGCAGGGCGGCGGCGCCGCGCCCCGGAAGTGACGGGCGGGGCCGCCGGCTCGCCGTAGCCGCCGGGGGGCGGCGAGGGCTGCCGCGAAGCGGACGCCGGGGTTGGGGCGGAGCCCCGAGGAAACGACACCAGGGCCGCCCGGGCGAAGCCGCCGCGGAGCGGCGCAGACGTCCGGCCAACCCTGGCCGGACGTCTGGCGGGCGGAGCTAGAGCTTGCCGCTCATCATCGCCTCGAGCGGCGGCGGTACGCAGCCGTAGGCCTCGGCGGCCGCGAGCAGCGCCGAGTTCTGCGGCAGGTTGAGCAGGAACGAGCTCGCGTAGGGCGTCCCCTCCAGGCCCTTCAACCGGCGCAGGAGCGGCGGCATCGCGCGCTCCATCGCGTCCCGCGCGCCCTCCAGGTCGCCCATGTCCACGCAGGCGTCGTGGAGCGCGAGGTAGATGGGCGCCTCGTTGAGCAGGCTCGGCGCGCCCGCCTCGACCAGCGCCGCCGCCTCGCGCGCGATCTCGCGGGCCTGCTCGGCGTTGCCGAAGCGGCGCTCCGCCTCGGCGCAGAACCCGAGCGCCACGGGGAGGACGTCGCGGTTCTCCGTGACGCGGTAGGCCTCCGTCGCCTTCTTCAGCAGCGAGCGCGCCCGCGCGAGGCCCGACGAATCGAAGCGCAGGAGCTCGCAGCCCCGGTAGAACAGGATGCCGAGCGTCACCCGGTCGCGCACGACCCAGATGCTCCCCGCGGCCTCGTCCGCGCTCGCGCGCGGCTCCGCGAGCGCGGCGTCGAGCTGCGGCTCGGGGCCGAACGTCGCCGCCCAGCAGAGCAGGATCATCTGCCCGTGCCGCGCCGCCCCGGAGCTGCCGATCGCCTGCGCCCTCGCGATGCCCCCCTCGATCTCCTGGAGCGCCTCCGCCCGCGCGCCGATGGTCGTGAGCGCGAAGCCGACGTTCATCGTCAGCATCGCCTCGCGCTCCTGGAGCCCCGCGCGGCGCGCCGCCCGCGCCGCGTTCCGGCGCGCCTCCAGCGCCGCGGCGGGCTCGCCGCGGGTCTGGTGGGCGACCGCGCGCGTCTGCCAGGCGTCGACCGCCGCCCAGACGAGGCCCCGCCGCGCCGCGAGGTCGAGCAGGTGCGCGGCCTCCTGCTCCGCCATCGCGAGCTGCCCGGCGAACGCGTGGACGTGCGCCAGCGTGGCCGAGCACTGCGCCTCCTCCTCGACCCGATCGATCGACCGAGCGCGGTCGCGCAGCGCCGTCAGGCGCCCCTCCAGGTCCATCCCGGAGCCGCAAGCGTGGTCGTAGCGGGCCCGCGCGGTGAGCGTGCGCAGCTCGCTCGCCTCGTCGTGGACGTTCTCCCACATCGCCCGGATCGCCGAGTCGCGCTCGGGCGAGCGCGCGTCGAGCCGCGAGTACGCCTCCTCGAGCAGGACCGCGCGCGAGAACCCGGTCGGCTTGTCGGGGGAGAACACGAGCGCGCGATCGGCCATGGTGACCGCGTCCCGGAGCGAGTTCGTCGCCAGGGCGCGCCGCGCGGCGGCCTCCCAGCGGATCGCGGCCTCCTCGTGCTCGCCGCCGAGGTCGAAGTGCTGCGCCACCGTCGCGCTGTCCTCGCCGTGCCGGTCGAGCCAGCGCGCCGCGGCGGCGTGCAGCTTCTGGCGGAGCTCGTCGCCGACCGAGGCGTACGCGACGTCGCGGACGAGCGCGTGCTTGAACAGGAACTCGCGCGCGGCCGGGACGCGCGACGCGGGCTGCTCGACGATGAGCTCCGCGGCGATGAGCTTCTTCAGCGCGATCTCGGGCTCGACCACGCCGACCTCGGCGAGGCCCACGTCCCAGACGGACAGGCCGAAGACGCTCATGCGCACCACCGCCTCGCGCGTGGGCTCGTCGAGCGCGTCGAGGCTCACCTGGATGGCCGCCTCGATGGTCGGCGCCGTGGCCGCGTCCTTGCCGGAGGCGATGACCCGCGCGAGCTCCTCGGCGAAGAGCGGCGAGCCGGCCGCCTGCTGCGCGACCCGGTCGAGCGTCGCGTCGTCGACGGGCCGCGCGGCCGCGGCGGCGCTGAAGACGGCGCGCGCGATCTCGCGCGTGGCCCGGCGCGCGATGGGGCGCAGCTCCACGCGCACGTGGTCGCGGCCGGTGAAGCGCTGGCCCTGGTCGCGCCAGAACGCCGGGCGCACCATGAGCATGACGAAGAGCGCCCGGCCCGCCGCCCGCCCGAGGAGGTGATCGAGCCACGCGACGCTCTCCGGGTCGGCCCACTGCACGTCCTCGACGAGCAGCGCGCACGGCTCGATCGAGGCCGCGCCGACGGCGATGTCGGTCATCGAGAGGTACAGCGCGTCGCGCGCGCCGCGCAGGTCGACCCCGTCGGGGAACGGCTGGTTCGCGAGGAGGCGCGCGAGGAGCCCGCCGTCGCCGTGGGGCATGCGCCGCGCGCGCACCGCGTCGTCGGCCTGCTCCAGCGACGCGCCCTTCGGCAGCCCCGTGAGGACGCGCAGCGCGTCGGTGGCCACGCCGAGCGCCTGCGCCCGGCCGAACGACTCGCAGCGCAGCTGGACGAGCCGGGGCGGATCCGGCCGGTCCGCGATGCGCGCGGCGAACTCGCGCGCGAGCCGGCTCTTGCCGATGCCCGGCGGCCCCGAGATGCTCACCACGACCGGCGTCCGCTCCTCCACGCAACGGTCGAACGCGGCGACGGTGGTGAGGAGCTCGGCGTCCCGCCCCACGAAGGGCGTCTGCGCGTCGGGCCGCTTCGGCGCGCGCGAGAGCACCCGCACGGCGCCGCTGTCCTGGATCTCGCCCAGGAAGCGCCCGCGGGACAGCTCCACCGTGGTCGCGTCCGCGAGGACCCGGCCGAGGCCCGCCTCGCGCGCGAGCGCGACCGCGCGGTCGACGACCTCGCCGGCCGATCGCGTCCGGTCGACGCGCATGCGGCCGGAGGCGACGCCGACGCGGCCGCCGCGGTCGCCGAGCGCGAGCCCGAGCTCCAGGGCCCGCGACGCCTCGTCGCCGTGGGCCTGCCGCACGCCGAGGTGGGCGGCGATCGAGTCGGCGCCGAGCGGCAGCGCGTCGGCCCCGCGGCGCCGCAGCGCCTCGAGCTCGCGCTGTCGCTCCTCGCCGGTGGCCACGTGCAGCGCCACGATGGTGGTCACGAGCCGCGTGCCCATCACGCCCGGCGGGTTGTCGCTCACGCGCAGCGGGGAAGGGGTGGGCAGGTGCGGCTCGCGGACGAGCGCCGCGAGCTTCTCCGCCACCTCGCGCGCAGAGCTCGGCCGGAGCTGCCGGTCGGCGAGCAGCAGCGCGTGGATCAGCTCGTCGAGCGCCGGGACCACGTCGAGCAGGAACTCCGACAGCCGCGGCGCGGGCGTGGTCGCCAGGCGCACGAGGGTCGCCATCGAGGTCGGCCCCATGTGCGGCGGCCGGCCGGCGACCAGCTCGAACAGCGTCGCGCCGAGCGAGTAGAGGTCGCTGCGCGCGTCCACCGTCGCGTCGCCGCGCGCCTGCTCCGGCGAGATGTAGGCCGGCGTGCCGACGAGGCCGCCCGCGTCGGTCGTGAGCACGAGCTCCTTCGACGCCGCCACCCCGAAGTCGACGAGCTTGACCCGGATCTCGGCGTCCGGCGGTCCGCGCAAGAGGAGGATGTTCGACGGCTTGATGTCGCGGTGGACGACGCCCGCGTCGTGCGCGGCCGCGAGCGCGCTCGCCACCTGGCGCCCGACCTCGATCCCGTCGCGGAGCGAGAGCGGGGAGCGCCGCTGGCGCGACGCCAGGTCCTCCCCGTCGAGCCACTCCATCGCGATGAACGTCGCCCCCTCCTCGATCCGCCGCCCCTCCCCGTCCGTCGTGCTCGAATCCAGCGTCCCGAACGCCACGACCCGCACGATCCCTGGATGATCGAGCTCCGAGAGGATCTGTCCCTCGCGGGAGAGCCGGGCCTGGCTCTCGGCGTCGACGCCGAGCGCGGTGATCAGCTTCAGCGCGACGTACCGCTCGGTCTGCACGTCGAACGCGCGGTGCACGGTGCCAATCCCGCCGCGGCCGACCTCGCGCTCGATGTGGAATCGGCCTGCGATGAGCGGCCTTGCGGACTCGATGCGCGCGGTGTTCATGCGCTGGCCAACGTGATGCGTGGGATGGGCGCCGGGGGCGCCCGGCGCGGCGGGGAGGCGATCTCATGGCGCCGCGGCGGGTGGGCCTGCGGTGTTCCGACAAGGCGCATTGGCCAAGGAGACTACGCTGTCGTCCATGGTAGTTCCAGCGTCGCGGTCGCGCTGCGCGCGGTTCCGCGGCCGCGCCGTGCGCCGTACGCGACCGCCGTACGCGACCGCCCGAGCCGTTCGCCGCGCCGCGCTCTCGCGTCGCCGCGCCGCGCCTCGCTTGACGGATCCGAATGCGCTTCTTACGGTCTGCGGCTCTGCGCTAACGTCGGGAGCCAATCGATGCTCGATCGCGTCGCCGTTCACCAGACCCGGCTGCGCACGCCCGGCCTCGGGCTGGATGCCAAGGGCGTCGCGCTCGGGGCCAAGGGGCTCGTCCTCCTGCCGTCGATCGATCGGCTCGTCGCCTTCCTGGCGCTCTACACGCGGCAGGGCTCGCTCGGCGACATCATCCGCTCGCTCGTCGTCGAGATCGTGCGATCGAAGCTGGGCGCCCGGGAGGTCACCCTCGTGTTCGCCGCGGAGAGCAGCGACCGGCTCGACCGCGTCGCCGAGATCGCGCGGCTCGCCGGCGGCTACTGCTTCACCGGGACGAGCCGGCACTTCGTCCAGTACCGCGACGCCGCCGCGCCGTTCGGGTACGACATCCCGCAGATCCTGCCCAGCGACGCGGCGCTCTCGCTCTACCACAACGCCTTTTCGCAGACCTACGAGGTCGAGCGGCGCCTCGACGTGCGCGGGCTGCTGCTCCGGCTCGAGCCGCACCTCGATCCGGCCGCCGGACGCGAGCCTGGGCCCCGCTGGCTCCTCGCGGAGTCGGGGCTCGGCCCTGCGCTGATCCGCTACCTGTCCCGGAGCAGCGTCGAGGCCGAGGTGGGCCTGTGCGAGTGGCCGCCGGAGTCGAGCTTCGACGACGCCCCGGTCCTCCGGTACCTCTTCCGTGTACCGGCCATCCCCGGCCGGATGGTCCCGCTGCTCACGAGCACGCCGGGCCTCGGGTACTTCGTCCCGGTCGCGCCGGGCGCCGCGGTGGAGGTCGGGTTCCGGCATCCGGTCAACCTCCGCGCCTGCCCGGTGTTCAGCGAGGCGGGCCTCGTGCTCTTCCGCGGCAAGGGCCGCGAGGCGCTGGAGATCGCGAAGCTGCCGGCGATGGGGGACGTCTCGGCGTTCGCCCGGGTCGAGCTCAGCCGCGAGCCCGCGGTGGCGCGGGCGACGCCGGAGGGCGACGCCCTGCGCCCGGCGTCGGTGGTGCTGTCGCTCCGCCTCGTCCCGAGCTCCGAGCCGTGGCGGACGGTCACCGCCTCGTGGATCCGGCCGGAGGAGATGCAGCTGTTGCGGCACGTCGCCTACGCGCTCGGCCCCGAGACCCTGCGCCGCGCCCGCATCGCCTTCACCGCCGCCGGCGCCTTTCTCCGTCACCCGACCGGCATTGAGGGGATCCCGGTCGGCGAGTTCTTCCGGGAGGTCCACCCGGGCCTCTACATCCCCGCCGGCTACGACGCGGTCCCCGCGGTCGCGCCCAGCGTGCTGTTCCGCGCGATGGGCGCCCCCGCCGGGCAGGCGCTGTTCATCGGGCGCGACGGTCGGGCGATCGGCGTGCCCGAGGAGGCGTTCGTCTCCCTGGAGACGGCGCTCCTCGAGGCGCAGCAGTGGTCGCCGGTGGCCGCGCGGTCCGCGGGCCTCACGGCCGCGCTGGCGACCGAGCTGCCCGAGGTCGTCCTCGGCGGCGTCGGCATCCGGCCTCTGCGCGACCTCGCCCCGCCCGACGGGAGCGCCGAGCCGAGGGCGCTCCCGCCGGGCACCGGTCGGACACCTCAATGACGGAGCCCGAAGCGATCGCCGAGCGCCTCTCCGAGCTCCAGGCGAACGTGCTCGCCCCGCTCGTCCTCGGCGGCCCTCTCCATCCGGTGCGCCCCTTCGGCGTCCGGCTCGCGCTCCTCGTCGGCGACGGCGCGCCGGCGCTCGATCGCGACCTCGGCTCGCGCGTCGATCTGGTACGCGTCCGCGTCGCCCGCCTCGTCGCTCCGGTCGACGTGCTCCCGGAGCTCACCTCCGCCGACTGGGCGCTGCTGGCCGCGCTGAACGATCTGCTCCAGCTCACGAACCACGAGCTCGCCGGCGTCCTGACGCGGAGCCGCTACCCCCGCCTGCTCGCGAGCGTGCGCGATCTCTGCGAGCTCGTGCCCGCGCCGGCGGACGTCGCGACAGCGCTCTCGCGGCACGCGACGTTCGCGCGCGTGCTCGACTGTTTTCGCACGGATGCGCTCGTCGCCTGGTGGACGGGCCGCGCGAGCTTTCGCGGCCAGCGCCCGCCCGCGCGGCTGCTCCGGTGGCGGCAGCTGCGCAACGTCGAGGTCGAGACCCGCCGCGTCGGCCTGGCCGACATGGGCCATGACATCCCGGGGCTCGCCCCGCCGGACTTCACCGACGCGGTCGCCCTCTGGATGACGCGCACGCCGCTCACGGATCTCGCGACCGCCACCCGGAAGAGCCCGCCGTTCGCGTGGTCGTCCTCGACGCTCGCGATCGTCGCGACCCCCCCTGGCCGGAGCCTCGCGTACCGCGTCCTCCTGCGCCAGCCCCACGACCTCGCCGTCGCGGCGCTCGCCCGCGCCGCCAGGGAGGTCCCGCCGCGGTTCGGTCAAGCCCTGGCGATCGCCGAGTCGTTCGCGAGCGAGGTCGCCGCCGGGATCAAGCTGCTCGACGAGCGCTCCGGGGCCGCGTGAGCCGCGTCCGCCGCGCGCCTCCGTCGCCGCGCGCCTCCATCGCGCGCCGCGCGGTTTTGATCGGTTCGACCGGGGCGTGATACGCTCGGGCCCCCTCTTCACGAGCCTCGCCTGGAGCGACGATCCGTTTGAACCGGCAAGACGCTGAGCCCTCCGAGAACCGGCTTTCTTTTCCCTGGCGCTCCTTCCGCCGCGGCCTCTTCCGGGAGGCGGTCGGGCGCGCGCGGCGCCCGTGGGCACGCATCGCCGGTGCTGCGCTGGCGCTGGCGCTGGCGGTGAGCCCGGGCGTCGCGTTCGCCCAGGCGGCGGCGCTGCTCGACGAGGGCAAGGCGCTGATGAAGAAGGGCAAGCTCGCGGAGGCGTGCCCCAAGATCGAGGAGAGCTACCGGCTGAGCCCGCGATCGGCCACGCTCCTCGCGCTCGCCACCTGCCACGAGAAGCAGGGCAAGCTCGCGACCGCCTGGTCCGAGTACATCGATCTCGGCGCCGCGGCCCGCAAGGAGGGCAACAAGCGCCTCGAGGCCGACGCCAAGGCGCGGGGAGCGAGGCTCGAGCCGCGGCTCCCGCGGCTCACGGTGAATGTGTCGCGGGCCGCCGCCGTCGAGGGGCTCGAGGTGACGCTCGATGGGGCGCCGCTCGACAGCTCGATCTGGGGCCAGGCCCGGCCGATCGACCCCGGTGCGCACAAGGTGAGCGCGAGCGCCCCCGGCAGAAAGACGTGGGAGGGCTCGGTCTCGATCAAGCGGGGCGAACGGAAGGCCGTGGCGGTTCCGGCGCTCGCCAAGGACGGCTCGGCGGCGCCAGAGCCCGCGCAGGCGGAGGCGGCGCCCGCGAGGGAGGCGGCAGCGCCGGCGGCCGCGGCGCCGGAGAAGGGCGCGGCCGGGCCAGGGAAGGGCGCGCCAGCGCCGGGGCCAGGAAAGGGCACCGCGGGGACCGGGAAGGGCGCGGCGGCCGGGGCAGGGAAGGGCGCGGCGGCCGGGGCAGGGAAGGGCGCGGCGGCCGGGGCAGGGAAGGGCGCGGCGGCCGGGGCAGGGAAGGGCGCGGCGGCCGGGGCAGGGAAGGGCGCGGCGGCGCCGGAGCAGGCCGCTGCGGACCCGGAGGCGTCCGCGCAGCCCGAGGCGCCTCCCTCGGCCGAGGCGCCGGAGTCGACCCAGGGCCCCTCGCCGGGACATTCCGGGAGCTTCGTGCTCGAGGTCGGCGCGGCCGGCGGCCTGCTGGTCGGGCTGATGGACTCCGGCAGCTTCGGCGATCTGAGCGCCTATTCGTACAGCTACAACATCCCGGAGGGGGAGCTCATCGCGCCCTGCAACGACGACGTCTGCCACGCCAGCTTCGACCCGGCATTCGGGCCGTTCGCCGGTGGTCAGGCCTTCGTCGGGGTCGCGCTCTCCGAGCAGCTGCACCTCGGCGCCCGGGCGCTCGGCGGCTACCGGTTCGGCGGCGGCTACCTGCTGGTCGGCGGCCCGTCCGCCTCGATGCGCTTCGGGCGTCTCTGGCTCGGCCTCACGGGGCTCGTCGGCATGGTGGGGCAGGAAGCGAAGGTCACCGGCGTGAAGGGGGAGATCCCCTCCGAGTTCGTCGACCTCAACTACGGCCGGAGCGAGGTCGACGTGACCGCGCGCGAGGGCAGCCTCCCCGAGACCGCGCTCGTCGAGACGCTCGCGTTCGGCGGCAGCGTCGAGGTGTCGCTCGTGCTCGCGGATCTGCCGAGCTCGAGCTGGACGTCGGGGGCGCTCCTGCTGAGCGCCTGGCCGACGTTCATGAAGGGGCTCGACGGCTTCGTGATCGCCGCGCCGGTGGGCCTCGGTTACCGCTTCTATTGAGCGGCGCCGTCACGCCGGCGGGCGTCCCCCCACGCGGCGCTGCACGCCGGCGGGCGTCCCCCCACGCGGCGCTGCACGCCGGCGGGCGTCCCCCCACGCGGCGCTGCACGCCGGCGGGCGTCCCCCCACGCGGCGCTGCACGCCGGCGGGCGTCCCCCCACGCGGACCGCGACCACCAGCCGCTCGGCTATCCCGCCTTCTCCGCGCGCCGCCGCCGGGCGCGCCGCGGCTCGCTCCGGGCGCCGTCGCCGTGGGTGGACGGCTCGGGCTGCGGCGCGAACCCGATCGCCGCGAGCTCCTTCTCGCCGATCACGTCGCCCTTGGCCACGAGCGCCGCGCGGAGGAGGACGGCGCCCATCTCGGCGTCGTTGCCGGGCCACGGATGGTCGAGCACGGCCTGCAGCGCGCGCAGATCGAGGCCGAACGGCCGGCCCCGCAGCCGGACGCCGATGCGCGCGAGGTGGTCCAGCGAGAGCGCCCGGAGGTCCTCGCCGCGCGACGACAGCGAGGGCAGCGCGACCGCCCGGTCGCCGAGCCGGTCGGCGAGCCGCTCGCTCATCTGGCCGGTCGCCACCAGCGCGTCGACCGTCTGAGGCACCGCCACGACGAGCTTCACGTCGTCCGGCAGCGCCGCGCCGAGGTAGCTCTGCACCTCGGCCGGCAACGCCTGGGCGTCGAGGACGAGCAGCGTCCCCCCCTTCGCCGCCTCGATCGGCGAGCTGTCCGGATCGCGCCACAGGGCGAGCGCGGGCGGCGTCTCCTCGGAGCCCGAGGACCCGGCGCCGCCCGCGCGCTCCGAGGAGGCGCCCCGCGCCTGCGCGAACGCCTGCGCGAACCCCTCGGGGACAGGCGCCGCGCCGTCGACGATCGCCAGCGGGCCGCCCGCCCGCGCCGACGACAGGTGGACGACGGCGCCCCACGCCACCGCGTCGATCCCGGGCGCCGTCAGCAGCGTGACCGGGCCGCCCGCCGCGCCGAGCCGCTCCAGCTGCTCGATCGCCGCGCGCGCAGCGGGGCTGTAGGCCGCGGCCCGCGCCGGCCGCGCGAGCAGCGCCGCGATCGCGCGGAACCGCCCCGCGCCCTGCGTCACGGCGCGCGTGAGTCGCCTCACTTCGCCCGCGCGCGCCTCGGCCTCGCGGCGGGCGGCGACCTCACGGCCGCGCGACCCCGACAGCATCGCCGACACAGCGATCACCGCGCCGAGCCGGTCGGCGACCGCGCGCAGGCCGCTCACCTCCTCCAGCGTCATCGGCGACGCGCGCCGGCCCCGCGGGATCGCGAGCGCCCCGATGGGCCCCTCCGCGTCGTTCACCAGGGCGACCACGCCGATGTCGCGCTCGGCAAGCCAGGCGAGCAGCGGGCGCACCTCCGGACGCCGGACCTCGACCGCCTCGGCCGCCTCGACGCGCAGGACGCGCTCCGGCTCGATCTGAGCGAGCTCGATGAGGCGCGGCGGCACCTCCGCAGGCGCGGTGTGCGCGTAACCCGCGCGATCGACGGTCACCCGCTCGGGCGGCGAGAGCAGGTACAGCGCCGGCGGAGCCTGCCCGGCGGTGCCCGCGTCGGACGCGTCGCGCAGGGCGGCGAGCGCCGTCTCCAGCGCCGCCTCCGGCTCCGGGTTCATGGCCGCGCGCGTCGCGGCGTCGAAGGCGCCGAGCCAGCGCGCCCCCTCCGGCGCGAACCGGCGCGCGAGCGCCGGCGCGGCGAGCCCCGCGAGGGCGCAGAGCGCGCACGCGCCGAACACGGCGACGCCGACGGAGGACGGCGGCGCGCCGCGGAGCCCGAGATCGCCGCGCGGCGCCTCGTGCACCGCGTAGACCGCGAGGAGCGCCGGCGGGGTCGCGAGCGTCGCGATCGCGAGCGTGCGACGGAGCGCGCGCGAGACCTGCGCGGCGTCCGCGGCCACCGTGCAGAACGCGACGCAGACCGCCGCGACGGCGCTCGTGACGGGCAGGATCGACTCGGGCGGCGCGACGCCGACGAAGGCCGCCGCGAGGCCGACAGCGAGCGCGGTCGCCGAGAGCAGCAGCGCGGCCTCGACCCGGTCGGCGACGCCGAGCTCGATCCGCCGCGCGATGCGGACGCGCGCGATCGCCACGAGCATCACCGTGAGCGAGCCGAGCGACGCCGCGGACGTCGCGTAGGGCACGAGCAGCGGATCGAGGTCCGCCGCGCGCTCGGGCGCCACCGCCGAGACGGCGGGCAGGGCGACCGCGACGGTCCAGAAGAGCGAGGCGAACGCCGCGGCGTCGAGGCGCCGCGTGCTGGGCGGCGGCTCGAGCAGGCCGCCGAGGCCCGCGATGCGCGCGAGCCCGACCAGGGCGGCCATCGCCGCGGCCGCGGCGCCGAGGTTGCCGAGCGCGATCAGCGCGAGCCCGGTGGGGCCGCTCCGCGCGGCGGCGAGCATCGCGGCGCCGGTGAGGCAGACGGCGGCGGCGCTGCGGGCGGCCGGCTCGATCCGGTCCTCGCCGCGCGGCGGCCGCTCGACCCACCGGAAGCCGAGCGCGAGCAGCGCCGGCAGCCCGAGCAGGGCGAGCCACGCGGGCCCGTGGCCGCCGGACGCCCGGAGCGCGGCGAAGGCCGTGTAGGCGACGGCCGCCGCGGCGATCCAGAACGAGCGCCGGCGCAGCATTGCGGCGAGCGTAGCGTCTGGCCGAGGGGGCGCCAACGAGGCGGGCACGTCGATGGAACGACGCTCCGCCCGCGCCGCCGCCCGCGGCGTTCCGCTCCCTCAGCTCCTCACGGTTGGAGCGTCATGATCCAGTCGCGCACGCACGCGATCTGCTCTTCCATGAGCGCCGGTTGGTTCAACGGCATCCGGTTACCGCATTTATTGGCGGCCGTGATCTTCGTGTAGATCGAGCTCATGTCCGGCTGACCCGGCACGAGCACCGAGCCGCCGCACGACCCGGACGGCTGGTTCTTGAGCATCGTCTCGAACCCCGCCGTCAGGGCGAGGCCCGAGGCCCTCGTGGTCGCGTTGTGGCAGTTTGTGCCGCCGCACGTGCCGACGATCAGCGCCGGAACGTCGCCGCAATCCGGCCCGCCGCCGGTGGTCGCGGTGGTGGCCGCCGCCTCGCCGCCGGTGGTCGCGGTGGTGGCCGCCGCCTCGCCGCCGGTGGTCGCGGTGGTGGCGCTTGTGGCGCCGCCGCCGCCGCTGGTCGCGCCGGTCGTCGCAGCGGCCTCGCCGGTGCCCTGGCCATCGCCGGCGCCGGCCCCGTCGCCGCCGGCGGCGTACTCGTCCTTGAAGTCGTCGTCGAGGGTCCCCGCGCAGCTGGCGAGCAGCGCGGCGCCGCTCATCAGCGCGGCAGCTGCGAGCGCGGCGCGCCCGTGAAAGGAAGCGATGAACGTCACGTACTACCTCACTCTCAGTGGATGTAAGCCCCGGCGAGCCGGATTCCAAGGTACTGGTCGGTGGCCCCGCCCGCGGCGTAGGCGTCGGTGAGCTCGGGCTGGAACGACGAGAAGAACCGGGCGTACTCGAGGAGCAGCCGCGCCTCGATCCCTGTCGCGACGGGGATGAGGACCCCGGCCGTCGCGCCGATGCCCTGCACGCTTGCCCCGGTGAACCGGTCGTAGACCGGGCCGGACGAGAGCGGCATCAGGTAATCGGCGCCCAGGGCCAGCGCGACCGGGCCGACCGGCACGCGCGCGTCGAGGCCGACCCGGAAGATCGTGTAGGAGACGTTCGGAACCGTGTTGGCGAGCGCCCCCTGCGCGTCGATCTCGAAGGTCAGGAACCGGAGCCCGGCCGAGATCCCGAGCACCGACGACTCGCCGATCGACAGCCGCTGCCGCAGCCCGAGGTTGATGCGCTGGTAGGTCGTGCTGATCGGGTCGCCGTCGCCCACCGCCGAGTTGAGGCCGAGCGCCTGCGCGTACCCGGCGGTGATCCCGAGGCCCTTGAGCACCGAGATGTCCGTCCCCGCGAGCGGGTACAGCTCTCCGGAGAGCGACAGCGCCGGCTGACCGAAGACGCCGTAGGGCCGGAGGTTCTGCGAGAGGGGATCGGAGTAGTCGAACCAGCGGCCGACGAACTCGAGGCCGAGCTCGACCGAGAAGAGCGCCGAGCGGACGTCGTTGCGCGTGCGCTTCGCGCCCCCGTCGTCCTTCTCGTCCTCGTCTGCCTTCTTCTCGCCGTCGCCGTCGCCGTCGCCGCCCTCGCCGCCGTCGCCGTCCTTCTTGTCCTCCTCGACGGCGGGCGGGGGCGCGATCTGCGCCAGCGTCGGGCCGAGCAGATCTTCCAGCGCCCTCTTGCGCTCGTCCCTCGAGCCGCCCAGCGGCACCGCGCTGTCCACCTCGAGGTCGCCGGCGTTCTGGTCCACGTAGACGAGGTGGACCTCTTTCTTCTTCTTCTTGTTCGTCCGCGAGACGCCGTAGATCACCCCCTCGACCTTCGCGGCCTTGCCTGCCTTGCGAATGCGGTCGAGGGCCTTCTTCCGCTGGGCCTTGCTCACCAGGGCGTCCCCGACGGGCTTGGTCTGGCCGGCGCCCTTCAGCGACTTCGAGAACGCGGCGGGCTCGACGACCTCCAGCGTCTCCGGAACGAAGGAGAGAATGTCGTCGCGGATGGCATCCGCGTTGGGCCCCTCGATGTGAACCGCGATCGACGTCGACGCCTTGGGGGCGGCGAGCACGACGGGCGAACCCGCGAACGTGGCTACGGTCGCGGCGGAGAGCCCGAGGAGGATCCTCCCGCAGAGGCTCAAAGAGAGAGATAGCGTGGTGAACCGGGTGCGCTTGCGCACGGGCCTTTGGGGGGAGGTTGCGGCGTCAACTGAAGCTTGCACGCGCGCGAGCCTACAGGCGATGTCATGACAGAATCCAGCGTCTTTCGAGGGGCTCAGCATTCTTTCGAGCGACACGCAGTGTCGGTAGGAGACTCCGCTACAACCGGATTCCGAAGGCTCGCCGCGTCGCGGCCCGGCTTTCGCGACTGGCTTCAATGGAGTAAGAAAAGTCGTCGCACGATGCGCGGCGCCGCAACGCAACGCAAACCAGCGCGTCCCAGGCAGGGGGCAGATGGATCGGTCAAGAGGACGGCATCCCCGCGCGAAGCGCGGCCCCGGTGGCTGGCTGGGGCCCGCGACGATCGTCGTGACGGCGGCAGCCGCCTGCTCCGGCAGGCCCGTCGCCGGAACGGCGGACGAGCCTACGCGCTGCGCGGAGATCCGGCCGGGCGCCTCGCCGCTCCGTCGGATGACGCGCTTCGAGTACAATAACACGATCCGGGATCTCCTCGGCGATGACAGCGCGCCGGCCGACGCCTTCGTGATCGAGGAGGAGGCGCTCGGGTTCAACAACCAGGCGGCGGCGCTCGGCGTCACCGCGCTCCTCGGCGAGCAGCTCATGAAGGCCTCCGAGAAGATCGCGGAGCGCGCCGTCCGGGATCTCGAGAGGCTCCTCGAGGGGTGCGACCCGGCGGTGCAAGGGCCCGAGGTGTGCGCCGACGAGCTCATCGCGCGTTTCGGCAAGCGCGCGTTCCGCCGGCCCCTCGCGCCGCTGGAAGGCGAGCGGTTCGCGCGGCTCTTCGCCTGGGGGAACGACGAGCACGGCTTCTCGACCGGCGTCGAGCTCGTGATCCAGGGGATGCTCCAGTCGCCGCACTTCCTCTACCGTGTCGAGCTCGGCATGCCGGACCCGGTAGGGGACGGCGTGGTGCCGCTCTCCGATCACGAGATCGCCTCGCGGCTCTCGTACCTGCTCTGGGGCTCGATGCCCGATGACGCGCTGTTCGTCGCGGCCGACGCGGGCGAGCTCCGCACCGCCGAGCAGATCGCCGCGCACGCCCGCCGCCTGCTCGAGGAGCCGCGCGCCCGCGCCGCGGTCGCGAACTTCCATGCGCAATGGCTGCAGCTGTCGAACATCGACACCCTCACCAAGGACACGGCGGTCTACCCGGGCTTCCACGCCGGGCTCCCGGCGCTCTTCCGGGCGGAGACCGAGGCGTTCCTCGAGCACGTCGTGTTCGAGGACGCGGCCGGCGACGTGGCGACCCTGCTGACGGCGCCTTACTCGCTGATGAACGCCGAGCTCCGCGCGTTCTACGGGCTCCCGGCCCCGGCGGGCGGCGCCGGGGCGCCGGGCGAGCTCGCGATCGTGCCGCTCGATCCGGCGCAGCGCGCCGGCTTCCTCACCCACGCGAGCCTGCTCTCGGTGCTCGCGAAGCCGAACCAGTCCTCGCCCGTTCACCGCGGCAAGTTCGTCCGCGAGCGGCTGCTCTGTCAGACCTTGCCGCCTCCGCCGCCCGACATCGACATCCAGCCACCCGAGGTGCGGGGCGGGATCCCGACCCGCAGGCGGTTCGAGCGCCACGCGGAGGACCCGAGCTGCTCGAGCTGCCACCGGCTCATGGATCCGATCGGCTTCGGGTTCGAGCGCTACGACGGGATCGGCCTCTACCGCGAGGTCGACGAGGGCGTCCAGGTCGACGCGAGCGGCGAGATCGCCGGGAGCCGCGGCACGGATGGACCCTTCGACGGGGCGGTGGAGCTCGCGCACCGCCTCGCCGAGAGCGACGAGGTGCGCCAGTGCGTCGCGACGCAGTGGTTCCGCTTCGGCCATGGCCGCGCCGAGCAGGCGGAGGACGAGTGCAGCATGAACCAGATCCAGGAGGCGTTCGCCGAGGGCGGGTACAGCATCAAGGCGCTGCTCGTGGCGCTGACCCAGACGGACGCGTTCCGCTACCGCCGCAGGGGGCCGGGCGCGTGGGGTGAGCCGTGAGCGGCGCCGCGCGGCATCGCGCGTCGAGGAGGCGCCTCGACCGACGCACCTTCCTGCGCGGGGCCGGAGGGCTCGCCCTCGCGCTGCCCTTCCTCGACGCGATGGCCGGCTCGGCGAGCGCCGTCGATTTCCCGAAGCGGTTCGTCGTCTTCTTCACGGGCCTCGGCACGGTCAAGAACGCCTGGCAGCCGATCGGGACCGAGACGTCGTTCGAGCTCGGTGAGATCCTCGCCCCGCTCTCGCCCTACCGGGACAAGCTGCTCGTCATCGAGGGCATCGACATGGAGTCCGCCCACCACGGGCCGGGCGACTCCCACCAGCAGGGCATCGGACAGGCCCTCACCGGCACGGAGCTCCAGGAGGGGACGCTCTTCCCGTACGCCTGCGATCCGGCCGCGCGCGTCGGCTGGGGCGGCGGCATCTCGGTCGACCAGTTCCTCGCCGCGAAGCTCGGCGAGCGCACGAAGCTCTCGTCGCTCGAGCTCGGCGTCCAGGTCCAGTACGCCAACGTCTCGTCGCGCGTCTCGTACCTCGGCCCGGGCCAGCCGGTCCCGCCCGAGGACGACCCGCGCGCGGCGTTCGACCGGCTCTTCCTGGATCTCAGCGCCGACCCGGCGGACCTCGAGCGGCGGCGCGCCCTGCGCCGCCGGGTGCTCGGCAGCGTCATGGAGGACTACGGCTCCCTCGCGAGGACGCTGGGCGGCGAGGATCGACAGAAGCTGGAGCAGCACCTCGACGCGGTGAGCGAGATCGAGAAGCGCCTCGACGCGCCGGGGCTCCTCGGCGGCGCGTGCGCGCTGCCGGAGCTGGGCGAGCCGCTCGACGTCTACGCGAACGACGACTTCCCTGCGATCGGGAGGCTGCAGGCCGACCAGCTCGCGATGGCGCTCGCCTGCGATCTCACGCGGGTCGCGTCCATCCAGTGGAGCGCGACGCAGGCCGGGAAGGTGTTCACGTGGCTGGGCCAGTCGGACACGCACCACGCGCTCTCGCACTCGAGCCTGGGCGACGCGGACAAGCAGCGGCAGCTCATCGACATCGGGCGCTGGCAAGCGGAGCAGCTCGCGTACCTCCTCGGGAAGCTCGACGCGGTCCAGGAGGGCACGGGCACGCTCCTCGACAACACGCTCGTCCTCTGGTGCACCGACATCGCGCAGGGGCAGAGCCACGCGCGGCGCGACATGCCGTACGTGATCGCCGGCGGCGCCGGCGGGGCGCTCCGGACCGGGAGGTACCTGCGCTACGAAGGCGACCCCCACAACAATCTGCTCGTGACGCTGTGCAACGCGATGGGCGTGGACGTGTCGACGTTCGGCAACCCCGCGTACTGCACGGGTCCGCTGCCGGGCCTCCTGGCCTGAGCGCCGGGCGGGTGTTTTGGGCTTTTCGTCGCGCCCCGTTTTTGGCAAGTAGGCCCGCATGGGCGGCCTGCTGTCTTCCGGGAAGCCTCGCTGTGCGTCGCGGTCGATGCGCGCGGCGCGCCTCGTTCTTCGTCTCGCTCGTCTCGCTCGTCTCGCGCGCGCCGCGGCGCTCACGGGGGCGGTGTGCGGGGCGGGCGCGTGCAAGAAGCCCGCGGACGCGCCGGCGGACGCCGTGGCCGACGACGCGGGCGCGGAGGCGGCCGCCGCAGCGCTCACGGCCGCCGCGGGGGAGCCGGCGCCCGCGGTGACGGCGTGGCCGCCGAGCGACAAGCCGCTGCTCGGGATCACCGGCTTCGTGGCGACCGTCTACAAGGAGCCACGCGACACGTCGAAGAAGCTCGGCTACCTGCGCGTCGGCTCCAGGGTGCCCCGCGCCGCCGAGCCCGCCGGCACCGCCGGCTGCCCGGGCGGCTGGTACGCGATCGAGCCCCGCGGCTTCCTCTGCGTCGGCCAGGACGCGACGCTCGATCTCGACGACCCCCTGCTGAAGGCCGCCGGCCCCGGGCCGAACCTGAGGGCCGCGCTCCCGTACCGGTACGCCTTCGTCCGCGCCGTGCTGCCGCTCTACCTGCGCGTGCCCACCGCCGAAGAGCAGCGCAAATCCGAGTTCAAGCTCGACGAGCACCTCTCGTGGTTCGAGGAGAACAAGGCGACCGTGCAGCGGGTCATCCTCGGCGCGAACGACGTGGCGATCGACGCGCGCGGCGTGCCGCTGCCAGGCAAGCGGATCGGCGAGCTCGGCCTCGGGAAGAACTCGCTCGAGCTCGGCGAGGGCGCCCTGCTCGGCGCGGAGGGGGACAGCGACCCGATCCCGTTCTGGCTGGAGGGCGGCAAGCGCCTCATCCGCAACATCAGCGACTTCAAGGTGCCGGACTACGCGGTGTTCGCCGATCGCGCGCGGCGCTTCACCGGCCTGTCGCTGATCGGGTCGTTCCCGACCGGACCGGAGTCGCTGAACCGGCGGTTCGCGATCACGACCGATCTCCGGCTCGCGCCCGCCACGAAGATCAAGCCCGACACGGGCTCTCCCTGGCACGGCGTCGAGCTGAACGAGCAGCTCACGCTGCCGCTCGCGTTCGTCCGGGCGCGGAACGCTCGCGACGTCCAGATCCAGGGGGACAAGGCCACGCCGGGCAAGGAGCTCCCGTTCCGCGACGTCGTCCCGCTGACCGGGCGGATGCGCCGGATCGAAGGGGTGAAGTACTACCGCACGAAGGATCAGCGGTACGTGAGCCAGCTGGACGTCGGGCTCGCGGTCGCCCCGTCCGTGTGGCCCCAGGTCGCCGAGAAGGGCGAGAAGTGGATCGAGGTCTCGATCACGCACCAGACGCTCGTGCTCTGGGAGGGCAAGCGCCCCATCTACGCCACGCTGGTCTCGACAGGCCAGGCGGGGGTGGCCGACCCCAAGACCACGACCGCCACGGTGCGCGGCACCTTCCGGATGCGCAACAAGCACATCACGGCGACGATGGACTCGAACGAGTCGTCGAGCGTCGGCGGCCGCGCGGACACGACCGCCGACGCGCCCTCCGCGTCGCGCGGCGCGAAGCCGGACAAGGGCGGCTCGTCGAAGGAGCGCTCGTCGAAGAAGCCGGGCGCGAGCGCGGCGGCGAAGCCCGAGGCGGGCCAGAAGGCGGCCCCCCGCAAGGGCGACGGGGAGTACGGCGTCACGCGGCGTCGCGGCGAGGGGACCTACGCCCTCAAGGACGTGCCGTACATCCAGTACTTCGCGAGCGGCTACGCGCTCCACGCCGCATACTGGCACGACGTCTTCGGCACGCCGCGCAGCCACGGCTGCATCAACCTGTCGCCCGTCGACGCCCACCGGGTGTTCCTGTGGACCGAGCCCCCCGTGCCGCCGGGGTGGCACGCCATCAACACAGGCGAAGAGCTGGGCGAGGGTACCACCATCATCATCCATGAGTGAGGCGGTCACCCGCTTCGGATACGGGCCCATCTCGACGTTTTCGGTGCTCGGCGTACAGAAGTACGCCTCCGCGCCGAAAACGCCGATCTGGGCCCGTCTCCTGTGCGGGTGACCGCCGCGGGGCGCCGTCGGGATTAAGAGGGAGGGATGGGGGACGGCTTAGCGGCGGGGCGGGGCGGTGTGGAGGAGGTCGTCCAGGGCGTCGTCGGCGGAGGGGGTGAGGGTGTCGAGGAGCGCGGCGAGGTGGTCGTGCTGCTCGGGGGTGAAGGGGGGCATGCCGAAGCGGGCGCGCACGCCGGAGAGGCGTAGGGTGAGGCCGGCGCCGTGCTGGTAGCCGGCGATCCAGGGGCCGCGGGCGAGCTCGTCGCAGATGTGACGGAGGCGCGCCTCGAAGGCGGGGCGATCGGTGAGCGCGGCGGTGGGGGAGGGGGCGCGCCGGTCGAAATGATGGAGCGAGGCGGCGGCCTCGGTGGGCGCGCCGGCGATGGCCGTGAGGCCGGCGCGGAGGTCGTCGAGGAGGGGCGCGAGGCCGGTCCGGCGCACGAGCGCGCCGTCGAGACACATCTCCCAGAGCACGTGGGCGAACAGCGCCAGCCGCGGCGCGCCGAGCGCGGCGCCGCGCAGCGCCTCGGAGAGGCGGCGCTCCCCCTCCACGAAGACGGGGGCGGCGTGGAACCAGCGGTCGAGGGCGACGTGGTGATCGATGCCGGCCAGCACCTCGGCGAGGCAGGTCGTCGGGGCGTCGGGGCGCTCGGGCGCGCGCGCGGGCTTCACGCGCCGGTCCGCCATGCGCCAGAGGTCAGGGAGCATCGCGCCCGCGCCGGCGGCGACCGAGCCGAGGTCGCGCGCGGCGAGGTGCCGATGAAGCAGGAAGTTCATGCGTTCAGGATGGCGCCGCCGCCCGCGGCGGTCGACGGTGAACGGATGCAGCGCGGTCTCCCTCGCCTCTCGCTCTTCGAGTGGAACGATTCGCCGTGGTCTCCCGGTCCGCTGCGCGAGCTCATCATCGAGTCGCTGAGCCGGACGATCCGGTGGGGCGGCATGCTGCGCGGCCTGATCGCGCCGTTCCGGCGCTTCCTCGCCGCCTCGGGGGCGACAGAGGTCATCGAGCTCGGCGCAGGCGCGGCCGGGCCGTCGGAGGTGCTCATCGACGAGCTCCTCCGCGCGGGCGCGACGCCGCCGCGCTTCGTGCTCACCGATGTCCTGCCGCAGCCGGAAGCGTGGGCGGCAGCCGCCGCGCGGCACCCGTCGCTCGTCGCCTTCGAGCCCTCGCCGGTGGACGCGACGCGCATCCCGCGGGCGCTCGCCGAGGGCCGCGCGCGGCTGATGATCAACGCCTTCCACCATTTCTCTCCCGAGCTCGCGCGGGCGATCCTGGCGGACGCGGCGCGCGGCTCGTCCGGCATCTTCCTGTCCGAGGGGTTCGAGCGGAACCCGCTGGGGTTCTTGCCCATGGTGCCGGTCGGCGTCGCCGCGCTCGCCGCGAACCCGCTGCTCACGCGCCGATCCCGGGCCGCCAAGGCGTGGCTCACGTGGGCGACGCCGATCGCCGCGGCGGCCAGCGTGTGGGACGGCGTGGTGAGCACGCTCCGCGTCTACACCGAGGCCGAGCTGCGGGAGATGGTCGCCCCGCTCGGCGGCTCGTTCCGGTGGGAGTACGGCACCTATGAATTCCCGCTCTGTGGCAAGGGCTATTACTTCTTCGGCGTCCCTGCGGCGTGAGCTGCGCGAGCCCTGGCCCCGTGGTCGATCTCAACACGAGCTCAACACGAGGGGGGTGAGGTGCTCACCTTCACGGGCGACGAGGATCTCTTCACCTTCATCACCCGCTGATCTTCTCGGACGCCGTGCCAGCCACACCGCCGTCCATCTCCCCACCGTCACTGCCCCCGCGTGGCCCCTCCTCGCCGGCCCCAGCGGTCCGGGCCCGCGACTTGCGCCGGCCGTTGCCTCTGCCTCTCTTGCTCGTGGTTCGTCGCAGCAGGTAGCCTAGGTAACGATGCAGGCCAGCGACCCGTTCGGCTGGGTGGGGTCGATCATCGACGGTCAGTTCGCTGTCGAGGCGCTGGCGGGCGAGGGCGCGTTCGGCGTCGTCTACCGGGCCCGGCACCTCGGCTTCGACGCGCCGGTCGCCGTCAAATGCCTCAAGATCCCGACGGGCCTGGGCCCTGAGCCGCAGGACGCCTTCCTCGCCAAGTTCCGCGAGGAGGCGCGCCTGCTCCACCAGCTCTCGCGCCGGACGATGGGCATCGTCCAGGCGCTCGACATCGGCGCTGCGGCCGCGCCGAAGGGGCCCTGGACGCCGTACATCGTCATGGAGTGGCTGGAGGGCGAGACGCTCGAGCACGACCTCAGGCGCCGCCGCGCCGAGAACCTGCCGCCGAGGAGCCTCGCCGAGGCGATCAAGCTCCTCGCGCCGGTCGCCTCCGCGCTCGCCGTCGCCCACGACGAGAACGTGTCCCACCGGGACGTGAAGCCGGCCAACCTGTTCCTGCTCGGCGACCGCATGAAGGTGCTCGACTTCGGCCTCGCCAAGGTCTTCTCCGAGACGCCGACGTTCGCCGAGGCGCTCGTCCAGACGGGACGAACGTTCCGCGCCTTCACGCCGCAGTACGGCGCGCCGGAGCAGTTCAGCCCGCGGTTCGGCGCCACGGGGCCATGGACCGACGTCTATGCGATGGCCCTCATCCTCGTGGAGGTCGCCAGCGGTCAGCCCGCCCTCTCCGGCAGCGACGTGATCCAGCTCTTCGTCGCGTCGAGCGACGAGTCGATCCGGCCGAGCTTCCGCGCCCGCGGGGTGAACGCGAGCGCCGACGTCGATGCGGTCCTCGGCCGGGCGCTCGCGATCAACCCCGCGCAGCGGTTCCACAACCTCGGCGAGATGTGGTCCGCCCTGGAGGCCGCCCAGCGCTCCAGCGTCGTCGTTGTGGCGCGCGACACCCTGCGCGCGCCCGGGTTCGGCCCGGACGGCGGCGCCGCGGACGACGACGCCGACAACGACCCCGACGGGCTGCTCGACTTCGCCGCCGTCCACCTGCCGCCGCTGCCTCCGCCGCCCGCGCTCTCGGTCCCGCCGCCGTCGCGGCCGCCGGCGTCGCGGCCGCAGCGGCGGCCGCCGGAGAGCAGCGGGGGCCGGGGGAGCGTCAGCCCGGATCGGAGCGCGCCGAGGGGCCGGGCCGGCGTCCCGTTCGAGGGCGGAGAGCACCGGGTCTGCACCGTCCTGTTCGCCGATCTCTCCGAGGCGAACGCGCTCTCGTCGCGGCTCGATCCCGAGGACGTCAAGGACGTGGTCGATCGCTGCTACCAGGCGCTCGCGGAGCACGTCGAGCAGATGCACGGGATCGTCGAGCGGCCCATCGGCGGGCGTGTCATGGCCGTCTTCGGCGTCCCCCGCTCGACCGACTGCGACGCGGAGCGGGCGATCGTCGCGGCGCTCGGCGCGCAGGCCGCGATCCCGCGCCTCGCGCTGCCGCGCGCGGCGCGCTCGTTCCGCCTCTCGGTGCGGATCGGGATCTCGACGGGGCGGGTGTTCGTCGGCGCCGCGAGCTCGGCGCGCCAGGATCTCGCGGTCCTCGGCGACGCGGTGGACGTCGCCGCGCGCCTGCAACAGCTCGCGCCGCGCGGCGCGATCGTGATCGGCCGCGACACCCACCGCCTCGTCCTCGGGCGCTTCCGGGTCGAGCCGATCGAGGCGAGCGCGGACTCCGGCGCGGTCCGGGCGGCGCCGGCGTCGCCGGTGCCCGCCGCTCGCGGCGCGGCGCTGCCGATCTACCGCGTGCTCGGCGAGGCCCCGCTCCATCGCGCGTTCGCGCCGGCCGAGTTCCACGGGCTCGCGACGCGGCTCGTCGGGCGCGGCGCGGAGATGCAGCGCCTGCGCGATCTCGTCGAGACCGCCTTCCACGAGCGGCGGCCGCGCCTCGTCACGCTGGTCGGCGCGCCCGGCGTGGGCCGGACACGGATGCTCGCCGAGCTCATCGCGGGCCTCGGCGACGGGCCGGCGTTCGGCGCGCCCTCGTCCGAGCGCGGCGCCGCGTCCTCCCCGTCCGAGGGGCTGTTCGTCCTCTCGGCGCAGTGCTCGGCGCTCGCGCGGGAGACGAGCTACGGGCTGGCCGGCGCGCTGCTCCGCCGCTGGTTCGGGATCCACGAGGCCGACCCGGCCCAGGTCATCCTGCGCAAGCTGCGCCGGGGCCTGCGCTGGCTCCGCCTGCGCACCGCGCGCGCCCGCGCCCGCGCCGAGCAGGAGGCCGCCGGCGCGGGGACCCGCGCTGCGCTGGGGGGCGCGTCGCCCATGGTGACCCGCGCGTCGACCATCCCCCTGCGAGGGCCGGTCAGCTCGACCGTGAGCGGGCGCAGGGCAGCCGGCGCGGTGCGGTACGAGGACGACGACGAGCTCGATCCATCCCCGTCGCTGGCGAGGTCGAGCGGATCGAGCGACCTCGAGGACATCCTCGCCCGGCTGGCGGCCATCCTGGGCGCGCGGCCTGCGCCTGCCGGGCTCCTCGAGGCCGCGGCGCGCGGCAGCGTGCTGGCGAAGCGCAGGATCGCCGCCGCGCTCGCGCAGCTCGTCACCTTCGCGCTCGAGCGGACGCCGATGGTGATCGTGTGCGACGACCTCCAGTGGGCCGACGACGCCACGCTCGACCTCATCGAGGAGCTCGTGGCGCACGCCGAGGGGCTGCCGCTCTGCGCGGTGTGCGCCGCGAGCCCCGAGCTCTACGAGCGCCGCCCGGACTGGGGCATCGCGAAGGAAGCCTACGTCCGCGTCGACGCGCTCCCGCTCGCGCGGCGGCACGCGGAGGAGATGATCCGGGATCGGCTCCGCGGCGTCTCGGAGCTCGACCCGGAGCTCGTGCGCGCGCTCGCCGAGCGCGCCGAGGGCAACCCGCGCACCGTCGAGGAGATGCTCCAGCTCCTCGTGGACGCCGGCGCGATCGATGTGCAGGACGGCGCCTGGCGCGTGCGCGAGGACGCGATCGGCACGCTGAGCCTGCCGCCGTCGGTGCACGGCGTCGTCCAGGCGCGCCTCGATCGCCTCGACGCCGACGCGCGCGGGCTCCTCGCCCAGGCGGCCGTCGTGGGCCGGACCTTCTGGGAGGGCGCGGTGGAGCGCCTCCGGAACGACGCCCCGCAGGCGCGCTCGCCGATGTCGAGCGAGCGCATCCTCGCCGAGCTCCAGGATCTCGACCCGCCGTTCTCGGTGCGGCACGGCGCCGGCGCCTCCACCGCCGAGCTGCTCGCGCGCCTGTGCGATCGCCAGCTGATCCGGCTCCGCACCCCCGCGTCGTTCCCCGGCGAGCGCGAGTACGTGTTCGCGGAGCACGCCACGTGCGAGGTCGCCTACGAGATGCTGAGCCTCAAGATCCGGCGGCGGATCCACCTGCTCGTCGCGGACTGGCTCGAGCACCGCGCCCCGGACGCGGTGGCGCGCGACGAGGGCGCGGCCCTCCTCGCGCACCACTACGATCGGGGCGGCGATCTGCGGGCAGCCGCGGCGGCGTACGACCGCGCCGTGGCGTACGCCGCGGCGATCGGCGAGGGCGCCGAGGCGGCGCGCCACGCGGCGCGAGCCCGTGAGCTTTACGACGAGCTCGCGGCCGACGAAGCGTAGACGCGCGCGGCGCGGGTTCGGGGCGGAGCCCCGAGGGAGCTACCGCGCCTTGCGCTGCACCTTCGGCAGGCGCGCGCCGGATACGCGCAGCGCGTGGCGCAGGGCGTCCTCCAGCTCGCCGAAGGTCTCGAAGGTCCGCGCGTCGCTGCCGAGCTCCACGATCGCCTGCGCGACCCGGGGGGAGATGCCCGAGATGAGGCAGCGGCTGCCGAGCAGGCTCGCGGCCCGGGCCACCTGGAACAGGTGGTCGACGGTCGGCGCGTCCACGTCCTCCACGCCGGTCAGGTCGAGCACGGCGAAGTGGGCCTGCGTGCGGACGACCTCCCCGAGCAGCTTCTCCATGATCTGCGTGGCCCGGCCGCTGTCGAGCGCACCGATGATCGGCAGCACGAGGACGCCCTCCCACGCCTGGATGATGGGCGTCGACAGCGCGCGGATCGCCTCCTGCTGCTGGCGCAGGACGCTCGCGGTCCGCTCGCGCTCGGCGTTCTCCTCGGCGAGCATCCGGTTCTTGCCTTCCAGCTCCTCGGCGTACGCCTCGAGGCGCTCGATCGACTGGCGCAGCTGGTCTTCGAGCCGCTTGCGGTCGGTGGTGTCCCGCATCGTCACGGCCACGCCGTCCTGGATCGGCACGACCTGGTGGTGCACCCAGGCGCCCGGGCGCGCCGGCTGGGCGGGCGGCGCGGGCAGGAAGATCTCCTCCGCGAGCGGCGTTCCCTTCCGGATGACGCGAAGGCACTTCTCGAGGAGGACGCCGGCCTCGACCGAGTGATCGAGCTCCGAGAGGCGCTGGCCGAGGAGCTGCTCGCGCTGCATCGACAGCATCGCCGCGGCGCGCGCGTTGAGGCCCGTGATCACGAGGTCGGCGATCTCCTCGCCCTCGTCGCGCCGGCACCTCATCGTGAGGAACGCGTCCATGCTGGCCTCGACGGCCGCGTGGAACCGCGCTTCGCTCTCCCGGCGCAGCTCCTCGGCGCGCCGGCGCTCGGTGATGTTCTCCGCCACGATGAGCACGTTCGTGACCTCGTCGGCACCCCGGATCGGGCTGACGTGGTTCGCGTACCACGCTCGCCCGCCGTTCATCCCGACGCCGACCACCTCGTAGTGCGCCCGGTCGCCCGTCCGGAGCACGGTCTCCAGCGCCTCCTTCACGGTGGCGTGGTACTCCGGCGACGTGAAATCGTGGAGGCTCCGGCCGACGAGGCTCTCCTGATCGATCCCCAGAGGAGTCCGGTTCACGGAGACGATCCGCGCGTCCTTGTCGACGACGGTCAGGACGTGCGGGATGCCCTCGTAGAGCGCACGCAGCTTCTCTTCGGACTCGCGGAGCGCCAGCTCGGCGCTCTTGCGCCGCGTCACGTCGCGGGCGACGAAGTAGACGAGCCCCTCGTCGAGCGCGAGCATCGCGTTCCACTCGAGCCACCGGTACGAGCCGTCCTTGCAGAGGAAGCGGTTCTCGTAGGTGAGCGTCTGCGCGCCGGTCGAGAACGTATCGGTCTCCGAGAGGGTGCGCGCCCTGTCTTCGGGGTGGATGAACTCGACGTACGGCCGGTCCATCAGCTCCTGGCGGCTGAACCCGAGCGTGCGCTCCCACGAGGGGCTGAGCTCCCTGAAGCGTCCGTCGAGCGTCGCGATGCCGAGCATGTCGACGGCGAGCGCGTAGAGGCGCCGTTGCTCCTTGTCCTCCTCGCGCACCACCGCGCGCAGGATCGTCCCCGTGCCCTCGGTGAGGGCGAGCCGGGCGAGCTGCGTGTCGGCCTGGATGAACCCGCCGCCCGGTCGCCCGTAGAGCCATCGAAACCGCTGCGGCTCGCCGCGGCTCGCCGCGTCGATCCGCTGCTTCAGGCCTTCCGCCGAGGCGTGTCCATCGGGCTGCAGGAGCGGCGAGAGGCCCGTGAATTCGCGCCCGAGCAGGCCCTCCGTTGGCCCGGCGAGCAGCCGCACCGCGCTCGGGTTGGCGTCGATCACGCGGCCGTTCTCGAGGAGGAGGAGCGCGTCCTCGGCCGCCTCGAACGCGGCCCGGTAGAGATCACGATGGCTCATCGTTGGCGCCGCCTGGCGCCGGGAGTGTCCTGCTGCCGCGTTGTCCTCTCGAGCTCGATCGCCAATCCGCACCTCGAGCGGCCGCCTGCTTCCCCCTCTGCCGCCGCCAACGGCCATTGTGCAGGAAGCCTCGGTGGAGATCGAGAACCATGAGCCCGCTCTGTGCGTCGCCGTCGCGCGCGGAGCTGTTGTCTGCCTGCCACTTGCCGGCGACGACCTCTCGCGTGCCGCGCGCGTCGTGGTAGCGTTGTGCTGTGTCGGGGAGGTTTCCTGCTGCACGACCTGCTGGCGGGCCGCGCTCGCGCGGCGCGATGGGGGCACGATGATCTCCGAGGCGTGCGGGCTCTGCGCCTGGCCGGTGAGCCTCGAGGTCGGGGACGTGCAGCGGCACAAGAGCGCGCTCATGGATGTGGCGCTGCAGATGCGCGCCGAGGGCAAGGATCCGCTCGCGCGCGTCGCCTTCCGGGGTGCGCTCTACTGGCAGCGCTGGCTCTTGACGAAGGAGCCGGGCCTCCATGAGGAGGCCCGGGTCGTCTCCGGTCTCGAGTTCGCCCGCGAGGCTGGCGACTGGAAGGAGGCCGATCTGCTCCTCGCTCATGTCGACAGGTCGAGCGCGCTCGCGGAGCTGCCGTTCGTCGATCACTGGAAGAAGCTCGTTGCGGAGCACTTGCCGGAGCAGGTCAGCGACGAGCACGAGCTCGAGGAGGCGTTCCAGGAGTTCCGGCGGCATCCCAGCGAGGCGGCCGCGGAGAACGTGCGTCGCTGTGCGACGGCGATCGCGCCGCTCGGGTCGCCGGTCCCGGTGCACAGCCTCCTTGCGCGGGTTGCGGTGGACCTCGGTCAGACCGAGGAAGCGGAGTTCCACCTCGCGGCGCTCGTCGTTTGCCGGCCGCTCTGGATCCCTTACGTCGTGCAGCTGGCCGAGCACCAGGCCAAGCTCGACCTCCCCCGCGCCCTCCGCACCATCGAGGCCGCGCGCCGCCTCTTCGGCCCCGACTTCTGGCTACCGCTTTAGTTACACGGCGGGGGCACGCGCCCCCGCCGCCCCGCCGAGCAAAGCTCGTCGGGGCCCCACCACGTTAGTTATACGGCGGGGGCACGCGCCCCCGCCGCCCCGCCGAGCAAAGCTCGTCGGGGCCCCACCACCCCGCGAACCACACGAGCCGTTGGGGACGTGTTGCCGCTTCGGGCCTGACATTCGTCTCGGCTGAAAGCGTCTGTAGCGCCACGGAACACGCCTAACTCGCCTCGGAAATCAGGCGAGCGCCAGCGTCCGCATCCACCCGCTGATCCGCGTCCCCGCCGGCTTGGGCCACCCCATCCGCGCGAACCGCTCCAGGAGCTGCGGCGTGTGGTCCCCGGTCCGGCTGTCCTTGAACGACGCCCGCGCCGCGTCGAGCTCCCGCGCCGCCTCGTGGAACCGCCCCTCGTGGTACGCGAGCCACGCGAGCGTCAGGTGCCGGTGCTGCCGCGGCTCCGCCTCCGCGAGCGCCACCGCCTCGCACGCGATGAGGTGCTCGCGCGCCTGCTCCGCGTCCCCGCGGTGGAGCGCGATCTGCGCGAAGAGCAGCCGCGCCTCGACGAGGCCCCACGGGTCCGCGAGCGTCTCGTAGATCCTGCCGGCCGAGAGCGCGTGCTCCTCGGCGAGCTCCGGCGCGCCCGCGTCGAGCGCGGCCATCGAGAGGAGCCGCTCGCACCCCGCCTCGCCGCGCGGGTTCGCGAGATCGCGGAAGCTCTGCCGCGCCGCGAGCGCGCCCGCGCGCGACGCCTCGAAGCGGCCGAGGCGGTGATCCACGTGCGAGAGCGTCAGGTCGCACTGCGCGAGCCCGAGCCGGTAGCCGATCGCGTCGAAGTTGGCGCGCGCCGTCGTGAGCAGCGATCGCGCCGCCTCCGAGAGCGCCCCGGCCTGCTCGACCATGCTCTGGAGCAGCAGGCACTGCGCCCGGCCGAGCCGATCGCCGACCTCGAGAAAGCGCGCCTCCCCCGACGCGAGCACCGCCCGCGCCCGCGCATGCTCGCCGAGCTGGTAGTCGATCTCCCCGAGCAGCACCTCGCACTGCGCCTGCCCGTGACGGTGGCCGATCTCGTCGAAGATCGCGTGCGCGCGCGCCACGAGCCGCCGGCCCTGCGCCTCCGCGCCGACGTCCGACGCGATGTGCCCGAGCAGGCGCAGGCAGTGCGCCTGGTTCTCCCGATCGCCGGCGTGCTCGAAGATGCGCCGCGCGTCCTCCGCGTCGCGCCGCGCCTCCTCGAGCCGCCCCGCCAGCCGCAGCGCCTCGGCCCGGAAGCGCAGCTGCGTCCCGAGCCGCGTCCCCGTCAGCGCGGGCCGCGTCTCCACGCCGCCCCGGAGGCCCGGGCGCGAGTCGCTGCCCCCGGGCAGCTTGCCGTCGAGCACGGCGAGATCGCGCAGCGTCGCAGCGATGTCGCGCGAGCTCTGCCAGTGCGCCGCCACGTGCGCGTGCATGAGCGCCGCCGCCTCGTCGGTGTCGCCGGCGCGCAGCAGGCTGACCACCCGGTGCCGGAGGATGCGGCGGCTCGACGCGGCCGGGTGCGCGCCGAGCGCGTCGGCGGCGGCGCGGAAGACGCGGGCCGCGTCCGGCTCGAGGAACAGCTGCGAGAGGAGGTGCTCCTGGAGCAGCGCGTGCGGCCAGCGGAGGCGATCGCCCACCGCGAGGAGGATCTGGGCGCGCTGCATGGCCGCGATCGCGCGGTCCGCGGGGATGTCGAGCGGGGTGAGCAGCGCGCGCAGGATCTCGCGCCGGATGTCGCCGCCGAGCGCGGCGGCGGCGCGCGCGCCGGCCCGGAGCTCCTCGGGCAGGGCCGCGAGCCGCTCCTCCCAGAGGTCGGCGGTGGTCGCCGCCTGCACGGCCATCGACGCCTTCGGCACGAAGTACTTGCCCGCGCGGAGCTGCAGATGGCCGCCGCCCGCCCACGCGTGCAAGAGCTGCAGCGCGAAGAGCGGGTTCCCCTTGCAGCGGGCCGTCGCCGCCTCGGCCGCGGCGTCGTCGAGCGGCAGCGTCTCCCGGAGCAGCGCGTGCGTCTGCGTGGGGTTCAGCGGGGCGACGTCGAGCCGCTCCCCGCCGTAGGCCGCGAGCGCCCCCTCCACCCGCTTCGCCGCGACCGGATCGCTCTCGACCGCCTCGCTCCGGACGGTCGCGACGACGAGCAGGCCGAGGTTCGGCGCGTCGCGGTGGAGCGTGAGGAGCCCCTCGAACGTCGTCGAGGACGCGTAGTGCAGGTCGTCGAGCCAGAGGAGCACCGGCCGGTCGCGGCCGATCCGCTCCAGGGTCTTGCGGATGATCAGCCAGCGCAGCTCCGGCCGGTCCAGCCGGAAGCGCTTCCCCGTCGGACCGACCGCCTCGCTCCCCGGGGGCGACGGCTTGATCCACTCGGCGGTCGCCGCGACCCACGTCTTGCCGACCTCGTCCTCGGGCGGGACCTCCCAGAGGTTCATCAGCACCTTCTCGACGATCTCGCGCTCGGCCCGCTCCAGCCGGTAGTGCTGGGTCACCGCGCCGAGGACGCCGTCGAGCGGCGCCGCGATCCGCCGGTAGCGCGCGCGGAGCGGCACCATGAACGCCCGCTCGTGGACCTCCTCGCAGAGCCACTCGGCCAGCCGGCTCTTGCCGACGCCCGCCTCGCCCGCGAGCAGGACGAACCGGTGCATCGCCTTCGGCGCGTCGACCATCTCGGCCACGACCTCCATGAGGCGCGCCCGCTCGCCAGTCCGGGCCACGAACGGGCTCGGCCGGAGCGCGAGCAGGCCGGTGGTCGTCACGGACGGCGGCGGATCGTCGTCTGGAGGCTCGATCAGCTCGGGGGTGAGCAGCTCCTTGCGGCTCGGGGGAAGCCGGCCGCTCGTCAGCAGGGCGAGCGGCAGCGGCGTGGCGGTCACGTTCACGTCGCTGCGCGGCTCGAACCGCTTCCAGACCCGCCGCGCGTCGCCCGCGAAGTCGAAGCGGTGCCAGGGCCGCTTCGCGAGCAGCCGCTTCACGAACTTCGCGACGTCGCCCGGCACCTCCGGGGGCAGCGGCAGGTCCGGGACCGGCGCGCTCCGGTGCTGCTGGAGGAGCTCGTCGTTCGTGCCGTCGTAGACCTCGCCGCCGGCGAGCAGGGCGTAGAGGATGCAGCCGAGCGCGTAGAGGTCCGTCGCGGACCCCACGTGCGGCGCCGCGAAGCGGATCTGCTCCGGCGCCATCCAGCCCGGGGTGCCCGCGCCCCAGCGCACGGTGGGCTCGCTCTCCCTGGAGCCGTCGAGCCGGTGATCGACCCGGTCCTGGATGAGCCACGCGAGCCCGAGGTCGAGCACGTGCACGAGCGGCGGCTCGCCGCCGTGCTGGAGGTCGACGAGGACGTTGGACGGCTTCAGGTCCCCGTGGATCACCCCGCGCGCGTGCGCGTGCGCGAGCGCGCCGAGGACCTGGTCGATGACGCTCCAGATGATCGGCCAGGGCAGCGGGTCCTCGAGCCGGGCGAGGTAGAGCCACTCGTGGAGCGACCTCCCCGGGACGGCGTCCATCACGAGGTAAGGCGTCCCGTTGCTGAGCGCGCCGAAGTCGCGGGCCTTCACGAGCGCCGGGTGCGAGAGGCCGGCGAGCGCCCGGGCTTCCTCCTGGAACCACCAGGCGTCTTCGGGGCGCGCGGCCGCGCCTGGCCGGTCGAGCAGCTTCACGGCGACGCGCTCGTCGATCACGAGATCGCGGCAAAGATAGACGACCCCCATGCCGCCGCGCCCTAGCTCGCGGCGGACCTGGTAGCGACCGGCCAGGATCGTGCCCGGTAAAAAGCCTTCTTCGGACATGGCGGTGAGCGGTCCGATGATAGCCGTGCCGGCCGGGCCCGGTAGACTCGATCTCGCTCGGGCGCTCCCAGGTCGCTCGGCCCCAGTTCGTCGTGTCGCGGCAGCGGCGCGATGCTAGGTTGCAGCCATGGATGCAGCGGTTCGCGTGCTCGCTTTCGCAGGCGCGAGGGACGTCCTCGGCGCCGGAGAAGTGGCGTTGCCCCTGCCTGGCCCCTGCACTGCGGCGGAGCTCCTGGATCACGTCTGCGCTCGCTATCCGGGGCTGACGCCCTACAAGGGCTCTATCCGGGTGGCGGTGAACGGCGTCTATGCGACCTCGAGCGATCCTGTAGGTTTCGGTGACGAGGTGGCGCTCATCCCACCGGTGGCAGGCGGCTAGGGGACCCGCTAGGGACACGTCATGCCTTCTTCTACCGGCCTCGATTCTGCGCGCACGGCGGCCGAAGCCTCGGCCTCGAAGCGGCGCTCGCTGCCGCTCGTCGGCGGCGGGGAGCCCGGCCGCCGCGCCGCCGTGATCCCGTACCGGGAGGGCGCCGGCGGGGCGCCCTCTGCGCATGCGGGGCCTGCGCCGCGGAGCGTGCGCATCTCGGTCACGGACCGGTGCGACTTCGCGTGTACCTACTGCCGCCCGTCGCGCCACGACGGCTACGCCGACGTCCGGCTGATGACGTCCGCCTGGCGCACCATCTTCGAGGCCCTGCGCGACGCCGGCATCCGGCGGGTCCGCCTGACCGGCGGCGAGCCGCTGCTCCACCCCGAGATCGTCTCGATCGTCGCGTGCCTCGCCTCGCTCGGCTTCGAAGATCTCGCGCTCACGACGAACGCCTCGCAGCTCTCGCGGCTCGCCTCGCCGCTGCGCGAGGCCGGGCTGCATCGCCTGAACGTCTCGATCGACTCCCTCGATCCCCGGCGTTTCCGCGAGATGACCCGCGGCGGCGAGCTCGCCCGCGTGCTGGAGGGCATCGACGCCGCGATCGCGGCGGGCTTCTCGTCGATCAAGCTGAACACGGTGGTCCTCCGTGGCGTGAACGACGACGAGATCGAGCGGCTCGCGCTGTGGGCCTGGGAGCGGCGGATGGTCCCGCGCTTCCTCGAGGTGATGCCGATCGCCGAGGGCGCGAAGCTCGTCGGCGAGCACCTCGTCACCGCGCCCGAGATGAGGGCGCGCCTCGCCGAGCACCTCCTCCAGGAGGACGCGGTCACCGAGCCCGGGCTCGGGCCGGCGAGGTACGTCCGTGCGCGTCGCGACCCGTCGCTCCGCGTGGGGTTCATCACGGGCACGAGCGACACGTTCTGCGAGAGCTGCGATCGCCTGCGCGTCTCCTCGACGGGCGTGCTCCGGCCGTGCCTCGCCACGGACGACGGCGTCGACGCCTCGCGCGAGGCGAAGGCGGGCGATCCGGCGGCGATCCGCCGGCGCCTGGACGAGGCGTGGCGCCTCAAGCCGGACGGCAAGGTCTGGAAGGGCTGCACGGAAGAGACGGCCTCCACGGTGTCGATCCGCGCGATCGGCGGCTGACCTGCGCGGCGCCGGATCACGGATCGGCTTCGGTCCTGGCGGCTGCCGTGTCAGATTCCGGAGCGATGTCGCAGACCCCTGATCGACCCGGCGAGGGCGGAGCGCTCTCGACCCACCTGTCCCCGAGCGGCGAGGCCCGCATGGTGCCTGTCGAAGGCAAGCCCGTCACGCACCGCCGCGCGGTCGCGTCGGGCGCCGTCCTGATGCGCCCCGAGACGATCGCCCGGGTCGCGCGCGCCGACGCGCCGAAGGGCGACGTCCTCGCCGCGGCGCGGATCGCCGGGATCATGGCGGCGAAGCGCACGCCGGAGCTCATCCCGCTCTGTCACGGGATCGCGCTCACCCACGTCGCGGTCGAGCTCGACGTGGACGAGCCCTCCGCGGCGATCCGGGTGACCGCGGCCGCGGAGGCGCTGGATCGCACCGGGGTCGAGATGGAGGCCATGGTCGCGGTGAGCGCCGCGTGCCTGACGATCTACGACATGCTCAAGGGCATCGACCGCGAGATGGTGATCTCGGAGATCAAGCTCCTCGAGAAGAGCGGGGGCCGTTCCGGTCATTTCCAGAGGAGCGCGCCGTGAGCCGGATCCGCGCCGAGCCGCTGAGCCTCGACGAGCTCATCGCCGCCGTGTCCCATCCTGGCGCGGGCGGCATCGCCACGTTCCTCGGCGTGGTCCGGGACGTCAACGACGGCCGGTCGGTCACGCTGCTGGAGTACGAGGCCTACGGGACGATGGCCGAGGCCGAGCTCGAGCGGGTCCTGGCGGAGATCGCCGCGGAGATCCCCGGTGTGCGCGTCGCCGCGACGCACCGGGTCGGCGCGCTTCACATCGGCGACGTCGCCGTGGCCTGCGCCGCGAGCGCGCCGCATCGGGGCGAGGCGTTCCGGGCGTGCCGCCTGCTCATCGACGGCATCAAGGCGCGCCTGCCGATCTGGAAGCGCGAGCACGGCCCGGACGGCCCGTACTGGGTCGGCTGGGAGGACGCCCGCTGCGGCGGCGAGCACGGGCCCGAGGAGCACCACGGGCACGCGCACGGCCACGGTGGGGCGGCGCCTCCGGACGGCACTGGCGGCGTCTAGCGCAGGCGCAGCCCGGGCGGCGGCGGCGGCGAGGTGAGCGGGTCGTTCTCTCTCAGGCGGTTGCTGTGCCGGATGTCCGTGCCCTTGACGAGGAACACGACCGACTCGGCGATGTTCATGGCGTGATCGGCGATGCGCTCCAGGTACTTCGCGATCGACTGGATGCGCGTGGCCCTGTACACGGTGCTCGGATCGCGGCTCATCATGCGGAGCACCTCCTGGAAGATGCGGGCGTAGTGCTCGTCGATCACGTCGTCGCGCGTGAGCAGCTGCTGCGCCCGCTCGCAGTCGCGGGCGACCAGCGCGTCGAGCGCCTCGTGCACCACCTCGATCGCCTCGTTCGAGAGGCCTTGCAGCTCCGCCGCCGGCGCGAGCGGCGGCTCCTCGTTGAGCTCCTGCACCCGCTCGCAGACGTTCACCACGAGGTCGCCGATCCGCTCCAGATCGGTGACGATCTTGAGCGCGGTCGTGACGAAGCGCAGGTCGGAAGCGACGGGCTGGCGCGTCGCGAGGATCCTCATGCAAAGCTCGTCGACCTCGCACTCCAGGCGGTTGATCCGGCGATCGAGCCGGATCGTCGCCTTGGCGAGGCCCGTGTCGCGCGTCGCGAGCGCGGTCGAGCCCTTCTGGATCATCTCCTCGACCAGACTGCCCATCAGGAGCAGTTTTTCGCGCAATGTGCGCAGCTCGTGCTCGTAGACCTTGCTCGTGCGCGACGTCGGCATGAAATTCCCCTCTCCCCTCAGCCGAACTTACCGGTGACGTAATCTTCCGTCTTGCTTTCCTTCGGGTTGGTGAAAATTGTCTCGGTTCTGTCGAACTCCACCAGGTCCCCCATGTAGAAGAAAGCCGTGTAGTCGGAGCACCGCGCGGCCTGCTGCATGTTGTGCGTGACGAGCACGCAAGTATATCGCTGCTTCAGCTCATCGATGAGCTCCTCGACGCGCGCGGTCGCGATCGGATCGAGCGCGGAGCACGGCTCGTCGAGCAGGATCACCTGGGGCTCGACGGCGAGGACGCGGGCGATGCAGAGCCGCTGCTGCTGGCCGCCGGAGAGCGAGAGCCCGGACTGGTCGAGCTTGTCCTTCACCTCGTCCCAGAGCGCGACCTGGCGCAGGCACTTCTCGACGAGACCGGTGGAGTTCTTGACGGAGACGCCGTTCAGCTTGTGCCCGGCGAGGACGTTCTCGCGGATCGACATGGTGGGAAACGGGTTGGGCTTCTGGAACACCATGCCGACGCGGCGGCGCAGTCGCACCGGGTCGACTGCCTTATCATAGATGTTCACGCCGTCGATCATCACCGAGCCCTTCGCCGTGGCCCCGGGCACCTGCTCGTGCATCCGGTTGAGACAGCGCAGGAACGTCGACTTGCCACATCCGGACGGGCCGATGACCGCGGTGACATGGCCGTCCGGGATGTCCAACGTGATGTCGTGGATGGCGTGGAATTTGTGAAAATATGCGTTCAGCCGCGTGACGCTGATCTTGGCCGGCGGCGCCTCGGATTCGGGCTCCGCGGAGCGGTGGTCGACGATGTCGGCGTCGAGGTCTCCGCGGTGTTCCCCGGTCTGTCCATTGTGCGGTGAGTCGAGCGAGCTCATCGGGTGCCTTTAACGTGCCTTGACGCTCCGGGACGTCGCGATGCGGGCGAGCAAGTTGAGGAAGAAGACGATGGCGATCAGCACGAGCGCGCCGGTCCAGGCCTCCTGCTGCCATTTCGGGTAGGGCGAGGTCGCGTTCCTCCAGATCTGCACCGGCAGCGAGGCGATGGGGCGGTCGATGGCGACGCTCCAGTACTGGGAGCCGAGCGCGGTGAGGAGCACCGGCGCGGTCTCGCCGGCGATGCGGGCCACGGCGAGCATCACGCCGGTGCCGATGCCCGGAGAGGCCGTCCGGAGCACGACGAGGAGGCTCGTGCGCCACTCCGGAACGCCGAGGGCGAGCGACGCCTCGCGGAGGTGCGCGGGCACGAGCTTGAGCAGCTCCTCCGTCGTGCGGGTCACCGTCGGGAGCATCACGATCGCGAGCGCGATGCCGCCGGCGAGCGCCGAGAAGCGCTTCATCGTGACCACGACGAGGGCGTAGACGAACACGCCGATGGTGATCGAGGGGACGCCGCCGAGCACGTCGGCGATGAACCGGATGGCGCTCGCGAGCTTGCCCCGCCCGATCTCGGCGAGGTACATGCCGGCGAGGATGCCTGTCGGCAGCCCGATGCCGCAGCCGATGGCGACCAGGATGAGCGTGCCGACGACGGCGTTGCCCATGCCGCTCCGCTCCTCGCCGACCGGCTTCGGGAGCTGGGTGAAGAAGTCGAGGGACAGCCCGCTCAGGCCCTTGCTGACCACGTAGATGAAGATCAAGAACAGCGGGACCAGGACGACGACGGCGCTCGCGACGCAGAGCCCTTCGAAGAAGTAGCCGCGGGCGCGGCGCAGGCGCTCGCCGGGCGCGGGCGTGAGCAGCGTGCGTCGGGGGGCGGTGGACGGGCTCGCCACGGGGGCAGGGGTGTCGCTGCTCATGCGTGCCTCTCCAGCTTGCTCTTGGTCGAGCTCACGAGCCACCGGGCAAAGAGGTTGAGGACGAGGGCGACCCCGAAGAGGAGCAGCGCGATCTTGGAGAGCGCCGACACGTACATGTCGCTGGTCGCCTCGACGAACTCGTTGGCGATGACGCTCGCCATCGAGTACCCGGGGTGGAAGATCGAGGCGCTCACCTTCGGGACGTTGCCGATCATCATCGTGACCGCCATGGTCTCGCCGAGCGCCCGGTTCAGCCCGAGGATGATCGCTCCGATGATGCCCGAGCGCGCGGACGGCAGGACCGCGTAGCGGATGGTGTCCCACGCGGACGCGCCGAGGCCGATCGCCGCCTCGCGATGCAGCTGCGGGACCGCCTGCATCACCTCGCGCGACACCGAGGTGATCGTGGGGACGATCATGATCGCGAGGATGACGCCTGCGGCGAACATGCCGAAGCCGAGCGGCGGGCCCTCGAAGAGGGGCAGGTAGCCGAAGTACTCGATCATGAACGGCTCGACGGTGTCCCGGAGCCAGGGGCGGAGCACGGCGATGCCCCAGAACCCGTAGACGACGCTCGGGATCGCCGCGAGGAGCTCGACCATGAAGCCGAGCGGCTTGCGGATCCGGTGGGGAGCCAGGTCCGACAGGAAGATCGCGAGTCCCAGCGAGACGGGGACCGCGAGCACGATGGCGATCAGCGAGGTGACGACCGTGCCGTAGACGAACGGCAGCGCGCCGAACTGCTCGCGCGCAGGGTCCCACACGGTGCCGGTGAGGAACCCCAGGCCGAACTTGTCGATGGCCAGCCGGGATGACTGGACGAGCTGCAGCACCATCAGCGTGGGCACCGCGAGCACCGTCAGGCCGAACACCGTCAGGATGACGCGGAACGCTCGATCCGCGCCGCGCGCGCCGCGCGCCGCGTCGATCACCGGCGCGGACGATGCGGCTTGTTGCATCGGGACTTCCACCGTGCTCATGGACCTATCCTGCGCGCGCGTCGGCGGCGCGCGACGGAGCGCCGTATGCGCCGCTGACGCGCCTTCCTTCATGGTGATGGGGCGAGGAGGGGCTTGCCGTCAGGGCCCACCAGCGCGGCGAGCTTCTTGTCGACCTTCTCCACGACGGCCGTCGGCAGCGGCGCATAGTGGAGATCGTTGGTGAACTTCTGGCCGTCTTGCAGCGCCCATTTCACGAAGCTGGCGAGCACCTTGCCCTTCGCGAGCTCCTTCTGCTCCTGGTACACGAGCAGGTAGGTGAAGCCGGCGATGGGGTACGCGTCCTCGCCCTCGGCGTCGACGAGCGAGACCCGGAGGTCGTCCGGCATCCGGGTGGCGACGCCGGCGCCCGCGGCGGTCGTGCTCTCGAGCGACGGGGCGACGAACTTGCCGCTCTTGTTCCTGAGCGAGGCGAACGTGAGCTTGTTCTGCACCGCGTACGCGAGCTCGATGTAGCCGATCGCGCCGGGCGTGCTCGTGATGAGGGCGGAGACGCCGTCGTTGCCCTTGGCGCCGAGGCCGCCCGGCCAGTTGACGCTGGTCCCGGTCCCGGGCCCGCTCTTCCACTCCGGGCTCACCGCGCTCAGGTAGTCGACGAAGATCTTGGTCGTCCCGCTGCCGTCCGAGCGGTGAACCGTCGCGACGTCCTTGTCGGGGAGCTTCACGTCCGGGTTCTCCCTCTGGATGGCCGGGTCGTTCCACTTCTTGATCTTGCCCAGGAAGAGGTGCGCGGCCGCCTCCGGCGTCAGCTTCAGGCCCGACGGCACGCCCTCGATGTTGTAGGTCAGGACGACCGCGCCCAGGCAGGTCGGCAGGTGCAGGATGCCGGCGGCCTTCGCGAGCTGCTCCTCGGTCATCGGCGCGTCGGTGGCGCCAAAGTCGACGGTCCGCTCGGTGATCTGCCGGATCCCGCCGCCGGAGCCGATGGACTGGTAGTTGATCTTGACCTTGGGGTTCGCTTTCTGGAACTCGGCGATCCACTTCACATAAAGCGGGTACGGAAACGTCGCGCCCGCACCGGTGAGGGGGACCTCCCCGCCGGCGGCCGGCTGGGGCGCCGCGTTCTTGTTCGTGCCAGGGAGCGAGCCGGCCTCTTGGGGAGCGTCGGAGCGACCGCATGCGGCGGCCAGGAGGAGCATCGTCAGGGTGAGCAGAATTCGAGCCATGCACCGCCAGGCGTAGTCGAGTTCTGTGACAGCTGTGTGACAGCAGGGTGGAACGGCGAGCACCGTGTTTCCCTGACTTTGCGGGTTCACGCCGCGCGCGCGAGGCGGACGGTGAACTGAGTGCCGCGGCCGATGGTGCTCTCGACCTCGATCGAGCCGTTCATGAGCTCGACCAGGTGCTTCACGATGGCGAGGCCGAGCCCCGTGCCGCCCAGATCGCGTGAGCGGCCGGCGTCCACGCGGTAGAACCGCTCGAAGATGCGGCCCAGGTGGTGGGGCGGGATGCCGGGCCCGTCGTCGGCGACGGCGATCGTCACCTGGTGATCGATCGAGCGCGCCTTCACCGTGACGTGAGCGCCCTCACCCGCGTACTTGATGGCGTTGTCGAGCAGGTTCATGAGCACCTGCTCCAGCGCGCGGCGGTCGCACCGCGCGGGCGCGAGCGCGGCGGCATCGACGGTCAGCGTGACCCTGCGCCGGCGCGCCGCCTCGGCGAGCAGGTGCGTGACGTGATCGATCGCGGGGGCGATGTCGAGCGCCGCCAGCGCGAGGGGGAAGCTCTTCGCCTCGATCTTCGAGAGGTCGAGCAGGTCGTCGACGAGGTGGCGGAGCCGCTTCGCGTGCCGATCGATCACGTCGACGAACTCGGCGGCCTCGAGGGGGTCCTGCAGCGCGCCGAGCTGCAGCGTCTCGGCGGCGGTGCTGATCGCGGTGACCGGCGTCCTGAGCTCGTGGGACACGTTGGCGACGAAGTCGGTCCGGATCGTCTCCAGCCGGCGGAGATCGGTGACGTCGTGGAACACCGCGATGAGCCCCGGCTCCGCCGACGCGCCGCCGTGCTCCGCGCGCGCGTCGAGCGCGTCACGTCCGGCGCGCGCCGGGCCCTTCCGGCGCGACACGCGCACGAGCAGCCGCCTCGGCAGCGTCCGCCCGAGCTCGACCTCGACGTCGACCGGCTCGTCCCGCTGGCCGGCGAGCTGGATCGCCTCGGTGAGCCGCGCGTTGCGGATCGACTCGATGACCGAGCGGCCCAGCGCGTCCTCGTCGAGGGAGGCCATCGCGCGCAGCGCCCGGTTGGCGAGGAGGATCCGCCCGTCGCGATCCAGCACGAGCACGCCCTCGCTCATGCCGTCGAGGATGCCCGCGAGCAGGTCGCGCTCGGTCCGGACGTCGGCGATGGAGCGGGAGAGCTCGCTCGTCAGGTGGTTCAGTGCGCGCGCGAGCTGGCGGAGCTCGCCCGAGCCGCGCAGGGGCGCGCGCGTCGACAGGTCGCCCTCGGACATCGCCAGCGCGAAGCGGGTCAGCCTCCGGATGGGGCGCGTCATGAAGAAGGTGGTGGCGGCGCCGACCGAGACGGCGACGACGATCACGGCGCCCATGCCGAACAGCAAGGTCCGCCGCGAGCGCGAGAGGGCCGCGTCGACGGCGGCGCGCGGGCTGTGCTCCGCGAGCAGCGCCGCTTCCATGTCGCGCGCGGCGAGGCGCTCGATCGGGACGCCCGCGAGCAGGAGGACGAGCACCGTCGCCGCCACGAGCTTCGCGCCGACGCCGAGCTGCCTCAGCACGAGCATGGAGCCCCTAGGCGACCTCGGGCCCGGCGCGGAACCGGTAGCCGACGCCGCGCACGGTCTCGATGTAGTCGCCGGCCGCCCCGAGCTTCTCGCGGACGCGCTTCACGTGCGTGTCGACGTTGCGCGCGGTGACGTCGACGTGCGAGCCCCACACCTCGTCGAGGAGCAGATCGCGCGAGAGCACGCGCCCGCGGCGATCGTGGAGCATCATGAGCAGGCGGAACTCGAGCGCCGTCAGCGCGATCTCGTTCTCCTGCACCCACGCCCTGTGCGCGGCCCTGTCGACCCGCAGGATGCCGAAGTCGAACTTCTCCGGGGCCGACGTGGGGCTCTCGGAGCGCTTGAGGATCGCCCGGGCGCGCAGGATGAGCTCTCGCACGCTGAACGGCTTGACGACGTAGTCATCGGCCCCGAGCTCGAAGCCGACGATCCGGTCGATCTCTTCCCCCTTGGCCGTGACCATGATGACGGGGACCGCGGAGGTCTGCGGGTTCTGCTTGAGGCGACGGCAGATCTCGGTGCCCGACATGTCCGGGAGCATCAGGTCGAGCAGGACGAGATCGAACCGCTCCTCCTTGACCGCGCGAAGCGCTGTCTCTCCGCTCCCGGCGGAGACCACATCGAACCCAGCTTGACGGAAGTTGTACGTGAGGACGCGCTGCAGGTCGCGCTCGTCCTCGACGATGAGCACGTGGCTCGGCATGGCCGATGGGTGTAGCAGCGCATTGTGACAGCTTGATGGCGATCGCACGTGCCGCGCGTCGTCGTCGCGAGGCGGAGCTCCTGCGAGCAGGCGGTGGAGCTCGAGGGCGAGGAGAGCGCAGCGAGGCGCGACGGACGGCGGAAGGGAAGCGCACCGGAGGGCGGGCGGCCCGAGCGGAGGCAAGCTCTTGGGCAGCGCCGGGCGCAGCCGGGGGGGCCGCCGGGAGCGGCGTGGCGGCAGGCGGGCGGAAGCGACGGGAGCGCGAGAGCACGCCGGGGGCGCGCAGCGGGACGGATCGCGGACCTTGAGGACGGAATGCGTGGCGCTTGCAACGCTGGGCGTTTTCGCCTAACTGGGCCGCCCATGGCCCTCGAGCGAACCCTCTCAATCATCAAGCCTGATGCGGTAGAAAAGAACACGGCCGGCGCGATCATCGCCCGCCTGGAGCAGGAGGGCTTCACGATCAAAGCGATGAAGCGCATCCACCTCACCCGCGCGGAGGCGGAAGGCTTCTACGCCGAGCACCGTGGACGCGGCTTCTTCGACGAGCTCGTGACGTTCATGTCGCGCAGCCCCATCCTGGTGATGGCGCTCGAGCGCGAGGACGCGGTCGCGAAGTACCGCGAGGTCATCGGCGCGACCGACCCGGCGAAGGCGGCGGAGGGGACGATCCGCAAGCTGTACGGGGCGAACGTGGGCGAGAACGCGGTCCACGGGTCCGACAAGACGGCGACCGCCGCGCGCGAGATCGGCTACTTCTTCGCGGGTTACGAGGTCGCTCCGAGCGCGACGAACTGATGCTCGGCGAGCGGCTCGCCGCTGCGCTCGGCGCGGCGCGGGACGGCGCTGCAGGCATCGAGAGCTTCGCGCACCTGCTCGGCTCGCGCCGCGTCGGGCCGCGCGGGGTCGCCCTCGCGCTGCCGGAGGTGTGTGAGGGGTGCGCGGCGCTCGTCTCCGCCCTCGACAGCCTCTCCGCGGCGGTCCGCGACGGCTTCGTCGAGACCGACGACGCCGCGGCGGCCGACGCCGCGTGCGCGCTGCTCGAGCACGCGGGCGTCGAGGCCGCGCGCCTCACGGAAGAGCTGTCGCGCGCCGCGGCGAGCGCCCCGCCGGGGCGCGGCCCCGGGCGCGGCCGCGGGGAGCGCGCCGGCTCCGAGCGCGGCATCGACGCGCGGCAGCGCCTCGCGCTCGAGGCGTCGGTGCGCAGGACGGCCCGGGAGCTGAGCGGCGCGCTGCGCCTGTCCGAGCTCGTGATCGCGACCCTCGAGCTGCGCCCGACGCCGCTCGATCTCATCGACGTGCTCCGCAACTGGAGCGCCTCCGCGGTCGAGGGGCGGCCGGTCGTCGGCATCTCGGTCGCCTCCGCGGACAGCCGCGCCAACGAGGTGGAGGGCGACGTGCGCGCCGTGAGCGGGCTCATGGAGCTCGCGGTCGGCATGGTCAGCGCCGCGGGCATCGCGAGCCCTCACCTCACCGTCTCCCGCCTGCCGGACGGGCGCTCGACCGTGCGCATCGCGGAGCGCGGCCCGCGCGAGGGGGCGCCGGTGGTCTCCCTCGACGTGGTGCTGCGCGACGGCGGCGAGCGGGCCGCCGCCGTCGCCCGCGTCGTCGCGCGCCGCGCGCGCGTCGATCTCGTCGAGGGGGCAGGCGGGCGCGTCGTCACCATGACGTTCTGACGCCGGTGCCGGTGCTAGCGCGGCCGTGCTAAGGCGGCGCCATGGCCACCGAAGAATCCATGAAGTCCCTTGTCGAGGCGGCGTTCCGCGACCGCGAGCTCCTGCGCTCGCCCGCGCACGAGGCCGCGGTCCTCCGCACGATCGAGTGCCTCGATCAAGGCCTGCTCCGCGTCGCGGAGCCCGACAAGACCCCGCAGGCGGACGGCGAGGTCGCGGCGCCAGGCGGCGACGGCGCGGCGCACCGGTGGGTGACGCACGCGTGGATCAAGGAGGCGATCCTTCTCTACTTCGCGCTCCGCAGCATGAGCGTGATGGAGGTCGGCCCCTTCGAGTTCCACGACAAGATCCCGCTCAAGCGAGGGCTCGACAAGGCGGGCGTCCGCGTCGTCCCGCCGGGGACGGTGCGCTACGGCGCGTTCCTCGAGCAGGGCGCGATCGTCATGCCCGGCTACGTGAACATCGGCGCGTGGGTCGGCTCGGGATCGATGGTCGACACGTGGGCGACGGTCGGGAGCTGCGCGCAGATCGGTCGCGGGGTGCACCTCGCCGGGGGCGTCGGCATCGGCGGGGTGCTCGAGCCGCCGGGGGCGCGGCCGGTGATCATCGAGGACGGCGTCTTCGTCGGCTCGCGCGTGATCGTGGTGGAGGGCGTCGTCGTCGAGGAGGAGGCGGTGCTCGGCGCCGGCGTGGTGCTCACCGCGTCGACGGCGATCCTCGACGTCACGGGGGCCGAGGTCGTCGAGCACCGCGGCCGGGTGCCGGCGCGCAGCGTGGTCATCCCGGGCACGCGGCCGAAGCGCTTCCCCGCGGGGGAGTTCGCGATCCCCTGCGCGCTCATCATCGGCAAGCGGAGCGAGGCGACCGACCGCAAGGTGTCGCTCAACGCGGCGCTGCGCGACTTCGCGGTGCCGGTGTGAGCACGCGGCCCGACCAGGACGCGGCGGCCGGGGCCGCGCTCGTGGACACGCTGCTCTGGCTGTGCTCCGTCCCGTCGCCCACGGGCGAAGAGCAGGAGCTGTGCTGCGCGGTGGCGGAGCGGCTCGGGCGAGCGCAGCTCGCCGCGCCGGTGCGCCGTCACGGCGATTCGCTCGTCGTGCAGGTGACGCAGGGCACGGGCGGCCCGAAGATCGCGCTGGCCGGGCACCTCGACGTGGTGCGCACCTCGCACGACGGGCCGCCGCGGATCGAGGGGGATCGCCTCTACGGTCCCGGCGCGAGCGACATGAAGTCGGGCCTCGCGCTGATGCTCGATCTCGCCGAGGGCGAGCGGAGGGACGTCGCGGGGGTCGATCTGACGCTCGTGTTCTACGCCCGGGAGGAAGGCCCGTACCTCGAGAACGAGCTCGCGCTGGTCATCGAGCGCGAGCCGGGCCTCCGCGCGCTCGATCTCGCGGTGTGCCTCGAGCCGAGCGACAACAAGCTGAGCCTCGGCGCGAGCGGCTCGCTCCACGCGGGGCTGACGTTCCGCGGGCGGACGGCGCACAGCGCGCGACCGTGGCAGGGCGAGAACGCCATCTACAAGGCGGGCCCGCTCCTGGTCGAGCTCGCCGCCCTCGCGCCGCGCGAGGTCGAGATCGACGGGTTCGTCTACCGGGCCGTGACGACGGCGACGATGGCGCAGGGCGGGCGTGGGCGGAACGTCGTGCCCGACGAGTTCACGATCAACCTGAACCACCGCTTCCCGCCCGGGACCTCGATCCAGGAGGCGCAGCGGACCATCGAGGCGCTCGTGGGCGGCCGCGCCGAGATCGACTGGCGCGACCTCAGCCCCTCGGCGCCGCCGCACGCGTCGCACCCGCTCGTCGTGGCGCTGCGCGAGGCCGGCGTCGCCGCGGTCGAGCCGAAGCAGGCGTGGACCGACGTGGCCCGCTTCGCAGAGCTCGGCGTGCCCGCGGTGAACTTCGGCCCCGGCGAGAACGCCCAGGCGCACCAGCGCAACGAGTGGGCGTCGCTGCAGAAGCTGTCGGAAGGTCGCGCGATCCTCCGCCGCTGGCTCTCGGCGCTCGGACCGGCCTGACCGCACGCGCGCCCCGCTCCAGCGGCGCGCGGCGGTGCGCACCCCTTCCGCGGCGCACGGGCTGTCCGTCAGGACGTTGCGCGCACCGAGAGCCCGACGGCGGGGATGGTGAAGAAGAACGTGCTGCCCTGGCCGGGCGAGCTCTCGACCCAGATCGTGCCGCCGTGGGCCTCCACGATGCCCTTGGTGACGAAGGCCGCGAGCCCCATCCCCTGTCCCAGCGGCCGGCGAGGGGGCGCGTGGCGGGCGAACAGCAGCGGCTGTTGATCCGGCGAGATGCCGGGGCCGGTGTCGGAGATCGAGAATCGCGCGTCGGTGCCCGCGGGCTCCGCGCGCACGGTGATGCGTCCGCCCTTGGGTGTGAAGCGCATCGCGTTGCCGAGCAGGGTGGCGATGACCTGAACGATGCGCTCCCGGTCGCACGCGATGGGCGGCACGTCGTGCGGCAGCTCCTTCGCGATCTCGAGCGGCTTCAGCGCGACGGTCGGCGCGACGAGCTCGATCGCCCTGTCGAGGATCGGCTCGACCTCGTGCGCGCCCTTGCCGACCTTCAGCGAGCCGCTCTCGATGCTCATGGCGTCGATCAGGTCCTGCGCGAGCTGGTTGATCTCGTCCGTCGCGCGGGTGATCGCCTCGAGCTGCCTCCGCCCCGGGCCGTCCTGGGGGATCGAGCGCATCAGCATGCGGGCGCTGACCACGATCACGCTCAGCGAGTTCCTGAGGTCGTGGGAGATGGTGGACACGGTCTCGCGGAGCATGCGCTCGGCCGCCTCCGCGCGACCCTCCAGAAGCTGGCATTGCTCCTCGAGCCGCTCACGCTCAGCCGCATCGCCCCGTGGGGCATGCCGGTCCGCGTCCGCCTTCGATCGCCTGGGCACCCTGGCGCGCAGGGTAGCCGGTCCCGCGGAGCGGGGCCCGCTCGCCGCAGTGGACGTCGAGCCCCTCTTCGGCGAGCGCAGGGGCACCGTGCTGGCGCGCCCGCGGAGCGTGCGGCCGTGCGCTGCATCCGCGCTGTCCGTCGCGTCTTTACCGGCTTTTTTTCTCGTCACCCCCGCCATCCTGGTTCCCTCTTGTCTCTCAGGCGATCAGTTAGCCAGAAAGACTGTACTTGGGATAGTCAGGTGGTGCCTCAGTCAAGTCCTGCCAACGCGGGAGCGCACGTGCGCTGTTTCTCTCGTCGGTATCGCGTCTCGCGCGTCTCGAGGATCTCGCGAGCTCGTGTGCGCGGGACAGGTTTCGCAGGCTGGCCGGGGAGGGGATTGGCGACGCGTCAGGTCGTTCTTTCCGGCTGCGACGACGCGCCCCGCGCGTCGCCGTCGCCGCGCGACAGGAGGCGGCGAATCTCGAGCACGAGCGTGTCCGGCAGACACGGCTTCGTGAGGAAGGCGTCGCACCCCGCGTCCTTCGCCTCGCGCGAGTGCCCCGCGAGCGTGTGACCGGTGAGCGCGACGATGGGGATCCGCTTCGTGCGAGGGTCGCTCTTGAGGTGGCGCGTCGCCTCCCAGCCGTCGATCTCCGGGAGCGACAGATCCATCAGGATGAGGTCCGGGAGCAGCTCGAAGGCGCGATCGAGCGCCTCCCGCCCCGTCGCGGCCTCGGCCACGCGGAACCCGGAGAAGGACAGGTATTCCGCGAACATCTCCCGGTTGTCCTGGAAGTCGTCCACGACCAGGACGAGCGGCGAGAACGCGTTGTCGTCACACTTCACTTCCATCCCAGTGAACCTTTCCATTCCTCGGCGCGCCGCCCGATCGGCGTGAACGACTCCGGCACCGTGCGGTCGGCCTGTCACGCAGGTCATGTAGGGGGCGATCCGCTCGGGTCACGCGATGTTTGTATACCTGATTGCCGGCCCGACGCCGGGCATTTCCCCTCCCCCGCAGGGGTTGCCCTGCACTTGCCCTGAAGGGATCTAAGGTTGTCCCTTACATGCCCTAGGTAGGCCCGTAGGGCCGGCGGACGCCGACGATGTCGTGGAGCAAACGAGCGGCGCTGTCCCAGTCGACCGGCTTCACGAGCACGCCGTCGAAGGCCGAGGCGTTGAGGGCGGCGCGGGCCTCCAGATCGCGCCGGCCGGTGCACGCGAAGATGGCGACGTGCTGGGTCGCCGGGTCGGCGCGCAACGCTTCGGCGACGACGAAGCCGTCGATGCCGGGCATCCTCAGGTCGCACAGGATCACATCCGGCACGTCCTGCGTGGCGAGGAACACGCCGCGCAGCCCCCCCGCCGCCCGCTCTACCAGGAAGCCGTGCGCGGCGAGCGCCGCCTCCGCCATGACGAGGAAATCGGGATCATCGTCCACGATGAGGACCCGGCGACGTCGTTCGACCACCAGGGTGTCCTCGTCGACCTCCTCGTCGTGCTGCTCGGCGAACTCTCGGCGCTCTGCCTCGGACATGCTCCCCCGCTCGCGGCTCGGCTGACAGCGGCTCCCCAGGTGCTCGGCTTCGATGCGTGGCAGCAGGGCAACGACCCCCCGCCGGCGTTCCTGGAAAGGCCCCCCTGCGTTGGTGGAGGCGAAACCTGAACCCCGGGTACACCTTGTGCCCAGGTCGCTTATCCGCAACCATCAACTGTCCAGCGTAGATGAGGTCTCGGCGCGGTTCGACCTCAGCGTCTGGCGACGGCTGTTTCGGGGCGGTCCCGACGACAGTTGGCTTGCTCGTCCGATGCTCGAGGTCCGCGTTGCTGCATATTCGGAGCAGGCGTCTATGTGGATGGATGACGAGTTCTTCGCGCGGGTGGGCCACGATCTCCGGGGCGAGCTGGCGACCATGCTGGCGGGGGTCCACTATCTTCTGCGTTACCAGAAGGACCTCGGGCCAGCGCCGCGCGACATGCTGGAGCGCGTGCGCGGTGCTGGCGAGCGGCTGAAGCGGCTGCTCGACGAGTTCGACAACTCCATCTGGCTCCGCGCGGACGCGAGCCGTCCGATGACGATCGCCCGCTGCGATGCGGGCGAGCTCGTCCGCCGGGCGGCCGTGCAGCTCGAGGGGACGGCCGCTGCTCGCGGTGTGCAGATCTCCTTCGAGGCCGAGCCCGATGGGGTCCCCACCGTGGAGGGCGATCCGGAGCTCCTCCGGGTGGCGCTCGAGTACGTGCTCGGCTTCGCCATCCTGCGATCGCGCGATCGGCCGGTGCAGGTCCGCGTCTCGAGCGCCGATGGCATGCCGGTGGTGACCTTCATCGACGAGGCGGGCGCTGTCCCGCCGGAGCCGCTCGCCCGGCTGCTCGATCCGTTCGGCGAGCGGGCGGCGATCCCCGCCGACCCGGTCGCGCCGCGCCGTCGAGAGCGGCTCGGCCTCGGGCTCGCGATCGCGCGCGGCATCCTCGACGCGCATGGGGGCGGGCTGACCGTGGAGCCCTCGTCCGGGCGCACGGACGGCGGCGCGCCGGCGCCGGTCGCGGACCTCTCCGCGACCGGGCTGCGCTTCACATGCTTCCTCGGCGGCGTTGGGCGGGATTCTCCCACCCAGCTTGCCTGAGACGGAAGATCGCTGCTACGCGGCGAGCGGCGGCGACCAATGAGGCCCCTCCGAGGCCTCCCAACGCGTGGATCGTGTCCGATGAAGACTTCGTCTAGGATGGACCGGGCCGCACGTCGCGAGCGTGCTCCAACCTCCACCGCACACCGATGAATGCGCCTCGATGCCGACGCTGAGCTCTCTCCTCGTGCAGCATGGGGTTACCTCGATGCGGGTGGTCGAGGAGGCCATCGCCCGCCAAGTGCTCCATGGCGGCGACCTCGCCACGAACGTGCTGGAGCTGGGCGCGGTGCGCGAGCGCGAGCTCACGGCGTTGCTCGCGGAGAGCCTCGGGCTCCCGCCCGCCGTGGGTCGGCTGCAGCCTGCGTCGCCCGACGTGCTCCGGACCATCCCGGTCGATCTCGCGGTCCAGCACCGCGTGTTCCCGCTCGACGTGCGCACGGGCCTCGACAGCGCGGCGACGGGAGCCGCGCAGCCGGAGCCGACGCTGGTCATCGCCACGGCCGAGCCCCTCGCGCCGGCCGTGGCGGAGCAGCTGAGCTTCGCGCTGGGGGTCAGCCTGCGGCAGCTCGCTGCGCCGCTGGTGCGCATCCGCCAGGCGCTCGCGGAGCACTACGGGATCGCCCTCGAGCGGCGCCTGTCGCGGCTCGTGAAGCAGCTCGACGCGCGCGCCGAGCCGAGCCCGGCGGAGCGGGTCGAGCCCGCCCCGGCGGCCGCCGCCGCGCTCCCGCCGGAAGCGCCTCCGCCGACGGCCTCGCCCGCCGGTGCGGATGCGGCGCCGCCCGCGCGAGTCGACGCGTCCTCGTCCGCGCAGGTCGACGCGGCGTCCTCTGAGGACGCCGACGCGACGTTCCCCGACGGCGTCGGTGCTCGTGAGCAGGCGGCTGAAGCGGAGCAGCACAAGCGATCGATCATCGACGATGCTCCGACGGTCGAGGCGCTGACCTCGATCCATGACGAGGAGACCGTCGTCGCGGAGGTCTCGCTCAACGAGGCCGTGCCCACGCCGAGGAAGCCGCCGCTCCACGAGCTGGATGACGAGCCGACCGTCGTCGCTGAGTACCCGATCGATCTGCCGTCGTTCCGCTATCTCGAGGCGAACACGCCTGGGGCAGAGGCGCTCGCTTCACGCCTCGCCGAGCTCGCGCCGCGGCGCGGCCGAGCGGCTGCGGCGCCGGCCACGCGCGATCTCGCCACGGCAGATCCGGGCGAGGAGAGCGCGCCACCGGGCCACCTGGCCGCGCCGCAGGAGGAGCCCGCGATCGAGCCGGCGGAGCCGACGCCCCGCCCCGAGGAGCTCGCGCCGCGCCTCTCGGCGTTCGCGGCGGGTGTGCACGCGGCTGCTCCCGTGGAAGCGGCGGCGCCGGTGCCGGCTCCGTCCGGCGCGCGTCCTTCAGCGCCGGGCACTCACCTGCTGACCGGCTGGTTGAAGCGGGCGTCGGCCGCGCCCCGCGCTCGGCAAGATGCGCTGCCGCAAGCCACCGCGTCACACCAGCGCCGGCCCGGCGACTCCGCGCCTGCGACGCAGGCGCCTGTGGCATCTGCACCCGCGGCGCCCGCGCCTGCGGCGCCTGCTCCTGCGGCATCCGCGCCCGTGGTTCCCGCAGCAGCGGCGCTCGCACCTGCGGCATCCGCGCCCGCGACGCCCGCGACGCCCGCGCCCGTGGCGCGCGCGGTCTCGGCGAGCGCGCCGCCGGCGAAGGGCTCGATGCGCGAAGCGGGCCGGTCTGCGCCGACTGCGCAGCGGCGCAAGGGCCCGTTCACGCTGGCCATGGCCGAGCAGGAGCTCGCCGCGGTCGACTCGAGCGAGGCGGTGCTCGCGATCCTCTTCGACTTCGCGCAGCAGTACTTCGAATACACGGTCCTGTTCACCGTCCACGGCGAGCGCGCTGAAGGCCGCAACGCCGCAGGCCCCGGCGCCGAGCGCGAGCGCGTCACGAAGATCACCGTGCCGTTCGAGCGTCCGACCGCCCTCGCCAGGGCGCGCGCGCTCCGTGCGCCGCTCATCAGCGCCCTCGCCGGCAGCGCCCCTGACGCGGAGCTCCAGCGCGAGCTCGGCAGGAAGGTTCACGCGGCCGCAGTGGCGGTCGTCCCGATCGTCGTGCGCGGCCGCGTCGTCGCGCTCGTCCACGGTGACGATGGCGCCGCGTCGGTCGAGCTCTCCAGCATCGGCGACCTCATCGCGCTCGCCGGGCTCGCGGCAGCGGTGCTGGAGCGGCTCATCCTGCGAAAAAAGCTGAACCGGAGCGGCGGAGCCCAGGAGCCCGCCGCGCCGCAGAGGGCGTCCGCGCCGCCGGCCGAGGCCGCCGCGCCTGCGCAGAGGGCGTCCGCGCCGCCGGCCGAGGCCGCCGCGCCGCAGAGGGCGTCCGCGCCGCCGGCCGAGGCCGCCGCGCCGCTGGACGAGCACGGCGACGAGCTCGCCAAGGATGGCCCGCTCTCCCTGCGCACCCGCGCCGCGCTGCTGGAGCTGAGCAGCAGGGTCCGCGCGGCGTCGCACGGGTCGCCCGCGCCCGACGCTGGATCCCCGCCGCCCGCGGCGCATGCAGACCTCGGCGTGGGAGAGGCAGCGCATGCCGACCGCGAGGAGGTCGAGCCGCAAGGCCCGCGGCACCAGAGCGGCTGGTCCACGGAGGACGGCGGATCCGGGATCGATGCCGTCGCGCGGGCATTCGGGCTCCGCGGCACCGGCGTGGAGGCCGAGCCCGTGCCGCCGGACGAAGGCGTCGCGCACACGATGGCGTTCAGCTCGACCATCCCGTCGGCCCCGGCGCTGCACACGCCGATCCCCGGCGCGGAGCCGCAGTCCCGGCTCGGCCGCGAGGCGAGCGTGGACGTCGTATCGGGTACGGCCGTCACGGCGCCGATGATGCCAGCGGTCACCGAGCCGCTCCTGCAGGCGGTCAAGGCGCCGTCTTCGCCGGTCATCACGGCGTCGTCGGCGCCGCCCGCCATCGACGAGATCCCCGACCTGGAGATCCCCGCGGCGCCGGCGCTCTCGCGGTCCGAGGACTTCGATCTCGGCGAGCCTGAGGAGGCGCGGACGAAGCGGTACTCACGTCCGCCGTGGATGCTCGACAGCTCGATCACGCCCGGCGAAGAGCACCGGGACGCCGGGCCGGCGCCGTCGTCGGACGCGGCGCGCCCTCACTGGCGCCGCCGCACGCCCGTCGCCCTCGAGGCCGCCGCAGCGTATCCGAGGCCCCCGTCCGAGCGGCGCGCCGCGGCCTCGCCCTCTCCGGCCGGCGAGCTGCGCGCGGAGTACAGCTCGCTCGTGCAGCACGTCCTCGCGGGCGGCGAGGCGGGCTCGAGGGCTTTTGCTGAGCTCGTGCGCAACGGCGAGACGGCGATCTCGATCGTCGCCGCGCGTTTTCCCGGTCCGCTCCGGGTCGATCGCCAGCGCTTCCGTGAGCAGATCGCCGGCCCGGATGGCGTCGCGAGCGTCGCCGCGGCGCCCCCCGCCTCCCAGTGCGGGACGCTGCTCGAGCTCATCGTCGCGATCCGGCGCCCGGCGCTTCCCTTCATGACCGTGCGGAGCTCCTCGCCCGACCCCGAGGTGCGCTTCTGGGCCACGCACGTGCTCGGCGAGCTGCCGTATCCGGAGGCTGCCAACGCGCTGCTCCCGCGGCTCTTCGACGACAGCATCGCCGTCCGGCGGATCGCCGTCCGGTCGGCCGCCTTGTTGATCGCGGCGCCGCCCGCGGGCGGCCCGATCCTGCAAGGGCTCGATCACATCGCGCGCGACCGCGAGGAGTCGCCGGTGCGGCGGCTGACCGCCATCGAGACCATGGCCGAGATCCGCTCCGGCTCCAGCGTGCCGGCGCTCGTCAGCGCGCTCTCCGATCCGCACGAGGTGATCGTCGAGGCGTCGGCCCGGGCGCTGCTCGTCATCGCGCGAGAAGATCACGGCCGCGACGCGCGCAAGTGGATGTCGTGGTGGTCGAGGAACGGCGAGCGCCATCGCATCGAGTGGATCATCGACGCGCTCACGCACGAGAAGCCCGCCATCCGCCGCGCGGCCATCGACGAGCTGAAGGGCATCACCCGGGAGTACTTCGGCTACTACGAGGACCTGCCGCGACAGGAGCGGGAGGCCGCCCAAGAGCGCTATCGCGCGTGGTGGACCTCGGAGGGGCGCTCGCGGTTCCGCACCACGGGCTGACGTAGCCGCGCCGAGCGCAACCTGCGGCCGCAGCGGCGAGCGACCTGCTGCCCGTCGCGGCGCGCGACCTGCTGTTCGCAGCGGCGCGCGACGCCGTTGCGCGTGGGACGTGGGGGGGCGGGCCCGCCCTCACAGGAGGCGGGAGCGACGAGAATGCCCACCGAGCCCGCGCAGGGCAGGGGGTGGGCGGCTCATCCGGTCACCGGGAGCCGCCCCTCGGGTGGATTGGCTGTGGCAGGCGGGAGATCAGACCGCGCAGCGGCGGTTCACTTGGGGGCGGCGGGAGCGGCGGCAGGCTGCGCGGCGGGCGCCGGCCTCCTGGGGGCCGCGGGAGCGGCGGCAGGCACGGTCTCGCCGGCCTCCTTCATGGCCTTGTCGATGAGCTTCTTGAACTTCGAGAACGGCTGCGCGCCGCTGAGGAAGTAGCCGTTCACGACGAAGGCCGGCGTCCCGCTGATGCCCGACTTGTCCGCCACGGAGTTCTCGGCGTCCACGAACGCCTTGTGGGTGTTCGTGTCGAGCGCCTTCTTGAACTTCGTCATGTCGAGGCCCAGCTCCTCGGCGTACTTCTCGAGCGAGGCGCGCGAGAAGGCGTCCGGCTGCCCCTGGTTCTTGAAGAGCACCTCGTGGTACGCCCAGAACCCGGCGTTGCCCTTCTGCGCGAAGGCCTCCTGCGAGGCCTCGGACGCGAGCGGCGCGTTCTTGTGCATCGGCAGCGGCCGGTGGCGCCACACGATCTTCAGCTTGTCGCCGTAGGTCTTCGAGACCTGCGAGACCGTATCCTCGACGCGCTTGCAGAACGGGCACTCGAAGTCCGAGAAGACCTGCATGACGACCTTGGCCCGCTCGCCGCCCTTCCACGGGCTGTTCGGGGCCGGCGCGGCGACTTCCTTGCGCTCGGGCGGCGGCGGCTCCTTGCCGTCCTTGATGATCGCGGCGTAGAGGTCCTTGGCGGCGACGCCCTTGGCGAGCATCCCCTCGGCCTTCTTGATCTCCTCGTCGATGATCGTCTTGAACTTGTCGATCGGCTGCGCGCCGACGAGCCGGCGGCCGTTGATGAAGAAGTGCGGGGTCCCGGACGCCTGCAGGTCGTCCGCGAGCTCCTGATCGGCGGCGATCGACGCGCCGTGCTTCTTTGTGGCGATCGCGACCTTCACCTTCTCGGCGTCGAGCCCGAGCTCCTTGGCGTAGCCGAGCAGGTCGTCGTCGCTGAGCTTCTGCTGGTTCTTCCAGAGCAGGTCGTACGTGTCCCAGAAGCCCTTCTCGCCCTTCTGAGCGCGGGCCTCCATGGCGAGCTCGGCCGCGGGCTCGGCGCGCTGGTGGAACGGGAGCGGGTTGTTCTTCCAGACGAACCGGACCTTGTCCCCGTAGGTCTTGAGGAGCTCCTCCATGGTCGGGACGACCTTGGTGCAGAAGGGGCACTGGAAGTCGGACCACTCGACGATGGTGACGAGCGCGGTGGCCGGCCCCTTCGCGGGCGAGTCGCCGACGGGCACCTTCCAGACCGTCGTGTCGTCCTCCTGCGGGCGCTCGCGGTCCTTCTGGGGGGGCGCCTTCGCCTTGTTCTCCCCGGCGAGCTTGGCGTACACCTTGTCGGGCTTCGTCCCCGCGGCGACCGCCGCCTGCGCGGCCTTGAGCTGCTCCTCGATGACGGCGGTGAACTTGTCGATCGGCTGAGCGCCGCTCAGGAACACGCCGTTGATGATCGAGGCGGGCGTGCCGGTGACGCCGGAGGACTTGCCGACCGCCATGTCGGCGTCGATCTTGGCCATGTACTCCTGCCGATCGAACGCCGCCTTGAACTTCGCCTTGTCGACGCCGGACTCGACCGCCCACTTCTCGAAGTTGTCGGGCGTGAGGCTCTTCTGGTTCTGGAAGGCGAGCTCGTGGAACTTCCAGAAGGCCTTCGAGCCGCCGAGGCGGAACACGGTCTCGGCCGCGAGCGCCGCCGGGCGCGCGTTCTTGTGGAAGGGCAGCGGGTTGTTCTTCCAGATGACGCGCAGCTTCTCGGGACCGTACTTGTCCTTGAGCTGGTTGATCGTGGTCTCGACCCGGGTGCAGAACGGACACTCGAAGTCGCTGAAGACGACCATCGTCACCGGCGCCGTCCGCGCGCCCCACATCGGGTCCTTCGACGACACCGGCACCGCCGCGTCCTCGTCGGTCCACGGCTGACCGTCATCGACGGCCGCCGAGATCTCATGCCCGCGCGAGCCGGCGCTCCGATCGATACTCCACATCAGCCCCATCCCTGCGATGAAGCAGAGAAGAAAGCCGACGATGGCTGTTCCCTTGTTCATGATATTTCCTCTCTCAACGGTGGTGGGGCTCCGCCAGGCGGGCCCCTCCTTCAACGCGGGCGCGACACCAGGTGGCGTGCCCGCGACAAGATCGCCAATCGTGCGCTCCCAGGGCGGCGAGCCACCCTGGGCCGAAGGAGCCGCCACCGCGCAGTGCGGCCGCAGCCCCCCGGCGGAGCGCCGGGACCGCTCTGGACCCGCCACGCCGGCGTCTGCGCCCGGCCTCCGTCGCGAGGGCGCGTCGCCCCGGAGAGGGCGAGCCTGCGCGACGCGGAGCCGGACGAGCCGCCTAGCGGGCTCGGGTCAGAACGGCGAACGCTCCGGATCTCGCGGCAGGGCCGGCCACGAACCGCCAGCAGCGGGCTCCGAGAGACCACGCGGCGCGATCGAGCACGGCCTGCCGGCGAGCTCGCCTCATCGAGGCGGGTGGTAGACGCCCTGCTCCACGCCGGAGCGCGGCCCCCCGGGGACCGCGAGGAACGAGAAGAGCCCCACGGGCGTGCCCACGGCAGGGAGGACGAGCTCCGGAACGAGCAGCGCCTGCTGCGGCGGGCTGGAGAGCTCGCTCACAGGGCCGGGATGGCGCGAGCTCGGTCCGACCCTCGGCCAGAGATCGCCCCCCTCGCATCCAGGGACCGCGTCGATCCGCGCATCGGTGATCGGGAGGGTGCGGGGCGGGGCGACCGACGATGCGCCGCGGGGATCGCAGATGGGCGCAGCCCTCGTCGCGCCCGTCGCGTCGTCGACGCTCGTCAGGACGGTGCACGATGGCTCGTCCGGGGGAGCGACGATCGTCATCCGGTCCTCCTCGCAGACCGGAACGATCGCAGCGCCCGCGCGCAGCGGGAGGACCAGCGCCAACGCGAACGTCAGCAAGGTCATCAGGCGCTGGACGGCGTGTCGCGACATCCCTGCCAAGGAGTAGCCGAGGCCAGCGGGGAGAGCAATGGCCGGGGCCTCGGGGGATTGCGGCGTTTTCTGGACTCCCTGGACGGATTCCGGCGCCGCTCAGGGCGGCCGCCCGGAGCGCGCGACTTGTCGACAGGGTGGGGATAACCCTGTGGATAATCTGGAGAGCCCCTGTGTCGAAACGGCGCGGCACGGCGGGAGCACCGCGAAAGCGCGGCCCGTTTCGGCGCGGCAGAGCGAACCTCCCGAAGTTGGCCCACCTTGTCCTACATCCGGTAGGTTCGGTTCATGGCGAACTCCTCCGCGACCGTGCCTCGCCCGGTTCTTCCGCCCTCGCATGAGCCCAACAAGAGCGGCTTCGCTGCGGACGATGTTCCCCGACCGCTCGGACGCTACGTGCTCCTGCGGCGCATCGCTCGGGGGGGCATGGGCGAGGTGTTCCTCGCCTCCACGACCGGCCTCGAGGGGGCCGAGCGCGCCGTCGTCGTGAAGATCATCCGCCGCGAGCACGCGTCCGACCCGAGCTACATCGCCCGCTTCCTGGACGAGGCGCGGGTGCAGGCGCAGCTCCAGCATTCCGGCGTCGCGCAGGTCATCGAGGCGGACGTCGACCCGGCGACGGGGGAGCCGTACGCGGTGGTCGAGCACGTCGAGGGCCGGAGCCTCGGCGAGGTCCGGGCGCGCGCGGTGCAGCTCGGGCACCGCTTCGACTGGGCGGAGGCGGTCGCGATCGCGACCATGATCGCCGAGGCGCTCGCCCACGTGCACGAGCGCAGGGACCCGTCGGGCGCCGCGCTCGGCATCGTGCACCGCGATCTGTCGCCCCAGAACGTGATGCTCGGCTTCTCCGGCGACGTGAAGATCATCGACTTCGGCACCGCGCGCGGGCAGAACCGGCGCTGCCACACGGTCGCGGGCGTCGTCTTCGCGAAGCCGGGCTACGTCGCGCCGGAGGTCGCCAACGGCGACCCGGGCGACGCGCGGGTCGACCTCTACGCGCTCGGGATCATGCTCTGGGAGCTGTGCGCGGGGCGCCGCTTCCTCCAGGGCGACGCGCAGACGCACATGGCCGCGGTCGCGCGCAACCAGAACGACCCGCCGCCGATCGCTCTCTCGCTCGGGGCGACGCCGGCGCTCGACGCCGCGATCGCGCGGCTCACGGCCTTCGACAGGGAGGCCCGGTACCTGTCGAGCCGCGCCGCCGCGCGCGACCTCGCCGCGCTCCTCGGCGCGGCGGTCGCGCTGCCGGGCGGCGAGCGCGGCGTGCGCGCGCGGGCCGCGCACCTGATGCAGCGGCTCTTCCCGGGCGAGCCGGGGCGCTCGCGCGGAGAGTTCGCGACCCTCGCCGCCGCCGCCAAGGCGCACCGCGCCACGGCCGTGACGCCGGTGAGCCCTCGCGCCGAGGCGATGGCCTCGGCCGAGCGCGGCGACGAGGGCATGCTGCCGGGCACGCGCTACCGGCTGCTGCGCGAGATCGGCGCCGGCGCGAGCAGCACGGTCTACGAGGCGGAGCACGTCGACCTCGGGCGCCGCGTGGCGCTCAAGGTCGTCTCCGCCGAGCACTCCGCGACGGACGTGGTCGCGAACCGCTTCCGCCGCGAGGCGCGCGTCCTCTCGCGCCTGTCCCACGAGCACCTCGTGAAGGTGCACGACTTCGGCATGGCCGCGGATGGCCGCCTGTTCTGCGGCATGGACCTGCTCGAGGGCGCGACGCTCGACGCCGTGCTTGCCCGCGGGGCCGCGATCGACTGGAGGGACGCGCTCGCGATGGCGGTCAAGGTGCTGAGCGCGCTCGAGCTCACGCACGCCGAGGGCCTCGTGCACCGGGACATCAAGCCCGAGAACCTGTTCCTGACGCGCCCGAGCGGCGCCGAGGGGGCGCCCTCCATCGCGGAGGCCGGCCTGAAGCTGCTCGATTTCGGGCTCGCGAAGTGCCTCTCGGAGGACCGCGGCGAGGTCGACGGCGTCGCGGACGCGACGGGCGCGGGCGAGGGGCCGGCGCGGGCCGCGGTCGCGATCGTGGGGACGCCCGAGTACATGGCCCCCGAGCAGGCCGCGTCGGGGCGCATCGACGGGCGCGCGGATCTCTACGCGCTCGGGTGCGTCCTCTACGAGATGCTCACGGGGCGCCTGCCGTTCGTCGAGCCGAGCCTCGTCGCGCTGCTCGACGCGAAGGTCAAGGGCAGCCCCGAGCGCCTCCGCGAGCGCGCGCCGGCCCGACAGATCCCTCCCTTCGTCGACGAGCTGGTGATGCGCGCGCTGGCGCGCCATCCGAGCGTCCGCTTCCAGAGCGCCACCGAGATGCGTCAGGCCATCCTGACGGCGCTGGGCACGCCCGGGCGTGCGCGCGCCCGCCGCCGCGCGCTCGGTTTCGCGGCGGTGGCCGCCATGATGGCGCTCGCGGGCGTGGTCGTCGTGGGCAAGGGGCGCGAGATCGCGGCGCGCGTTCCAGCGGCCGCTGCGCTGCTCGGCGTCGCGGGCGAGGCGGCCCCTCCGTCGGGCGAGGCGGCTCAGCCTGCTGCGCCCGGCGACGCGCCGGCGGTCGTCTCGGAGGCGCTAGCGGCCGGCGCGGCGCTGCAGGCCCTCGCGGCCGCCGCACCGGCGCAGGCGGCCGGTGCGCCGGCTGCCGCGGTCACCCCGGATGCGGCGGCGCCCGGCGCAGCCGGCGCGCTCGTGCCCAGCGAGGCGGGGCAGGGGAGCGGCGCCCCTTCGGCCCTCGTGGCCTCGCCCGCCGCCGGACCCGATGCGGCCGCGCCCCGAGCAGGGGCCGTGCAGCCCGCCGCCGTCGCGCCGCCTGCGCAGCCCGCCGTCGCGAAGGCCGACGCGGCGAAGCCGCCCGCCAGGAACCAGACCGTCCCGCGCAGGCCGGCGGTCGCGACGCGCGGATCGGCGCTGAAGGCGGACAAGCCTGCGGCGCGCGGCGCGGCGGATCGCGCCTCCCGTGAGGTCGCGAAGCGCGAGTCGAAGGCGCGCGAGCGATCGTCCTCGTCCTCAGCGCGCGAGCCGTCGACGCCGACGCCTGCCCGCGGCGACGCTGACGCGGCAGAGAAAGACGGCAACGAGCACGAGGAACCCACCGAGGCGAAGCGGCGCCGTCACAAGCGGCGGTCCCGGGTCGCCAAGGCCGAGTAAGCTGCGCCCCACGGGGAGCATTTCTCTCGCGCGCACGCTGCGGCGTTGTATACCGCGCAGCCTGCGATGGCTCAGATAGCTCTGTCCGCCCCGGGATCGAACGCCGTTACCTCGGGCCCACCCCATCGCGCCATCCTGCGGCTCGCGCTGCCGACCGTGGCGGCGATGCTCACCCAGAGCATCGTCAACGAGGTCGACATCGTCTTCTTCGCGCACCTGCCGTGCCCCGAGTCGTCGAACGCGCACGCGGCGCTCCTGCCGTCGCTGATCGTCCTCTGGCTGTTCGGCGGCTCGCTCAGCGCGATCTCGGTCGGCACGCAGGCGTTCACCGCGCGCCGATTCGCCGAGAAGCGGTCCGAGGACGCGGGTGCGGTCCTCGCGAACGCCCTCTTCTTCGCGATCGTCGCCGGCGTCGCGTTCTCCGTGATCGGGTACCTGACGATGCCGTACATCCTGTCGGTCATCATCAAGGTGCCCGACGCGCGGCAGGCGGCGCTCGACTACCTCGGCTGGCGCCTGCTCGGGGTGACGTCGATGGCGGCGACGTTCGCCCTGAAGGCGTTCTTCGACGGCATCGGCAAGACGCACATCCACCTCGTCTCGGCGCTCGCGATGAACGCGCTGAACATCGTGCTCTGCATCGTGCTCATCTTCGGCAACGCCTCGCTCGGCATCCCGAAGTACGGCATCGCCGGGGCGGGCATCGCGGGCTTCATCTCGACCTACGTCGGCCTCGCGATCATGGTCGTGTACGCGCTCCTGCCGCAGTACCGGCGCCTCTACCGCCCGTTCGCCACGAGCAAGCTCTCGGCCCCGCTCACCTGGTCGATCCTCAAGCTGTCGATCCCGAGCGCCGTCGCCACCGTCGCCATCATGACGGGCTTCGCCCTGTTCTACGCGATCGCCAGCAAGCTCGACCAGGTCGCGCCGGCGGGCGTGATCTCGCCGCTCTGCCCGGGCGGCCGCGCCGAGCCGGTCTACGGCGCGGCGACCACGGTGATCGTCGGGATCTTGAAGCTCACGTTCACCGCCTGCCTGGCCTTCGGCACGTCGACCGCGACCCTTGTCGCGCAGTCGCTCGGCGAGAAGGACGGCGACAAGGCCGCGCGCTTCGGCTGGGTGAGCGTCCGGCTGGGGCTCGCGATCTTCGGGGTCGTCGGCCTGCTCGAGGCGATCTTCGCCCCGCAGATCCTCGCGTTCGCCAGCAGCAGCGAGCTCGTCCAGGCCGCGGCGCTCCGGCCGCTCCAGGTGATGGGCATCTGCACGCCGATCGTCGCGGTCGGCATGATCCTGACGCAGGCGCTCTTCGGCGCGGGCAACACCGTGTTCGTGATGGTGGTGGAGCTCATCCTGCACTTCACCTGCCTCGTCCCGCTCGCGTGGCTGCTCGGCATCACGCTCGGCTTCGGCCTGATGGGCATCTGGGGGGCCGGCGTCATCTACGTGGTCCTCCTCGCGGCGACCATGGTGTGGAAGTTCCGCTCGGGGGACTGGAAGAAGATCCGGCTCGACGCCCAGCATCCACCTGACAAGGCCGTGCTCGGCGGGGGCGGCGGCGGTCCGGGCGTGGAGGGGCTCTGACCCGGGCTCAGCGGGGGAACGCGGCGGCGTTCCCGCCGTCGACGGTCACGACGCAGCCCGTCGTGGCCTCGGCGGTCGCGAGGTAGACGAAGGCCTGCGCCACGTCGGCGGCGGTGGTCTCGCGCCGGAGCAGGTTGTCGCGGAAGTAGTCGTCGACCGAGACGTTGCGGGCGCGGGCGCGGGCCTCCAGCAGACCGGCGCCGAACAGCGCGGTCCGGATGCGGTCGGCGTTCACGGCGTTCGCCCGGATGCCCTGGGGGCCGAGGTCGACGGCGTACTGGCGCATCAGCGCGACGAGCGCCGCCTTGGCGACGGAGTACGGGCCGAAGTCGGGCCCCTGGTTGAACGCGCTCTTCGACGCGTTGAACAGGAGCGCGCCGCCCGAGTCCTGGGCGAGCAGCACCCGCGCCGCCGCGCGGGCGACGTTCTGGTGGCCGAGCAGGTTCAGCTCGAGCGAGGCGCACAGGGCCTCGTGTCCCTCGGACGTGTGGATGGGCCCCGAGAACGCGCGGCCGGCGTTCGACACGACGACGTCGACGCCGCCGAAGTGCGCCGCGGCCTGCGCGAACGCCCGGTTCACGCTCGCCTCGCTGCGCACGTCGCAGGCGATCTTCGTGCAGCGGCCGCGGTGGCGTCCCCCGAGCTCGGCGGCGGCCTTCTCGAGGGGCTCCTCGTCGCGATCGGCCAGCACCACGTGCGCTCCCGCGGCGAGGAACGCCGCCGCGGTCGCGTGGCCGATCCCCGAGGCGGCGCCCGTCACCAGCGCGATCCGCCGATCGAGCGGGCCCCTCTGCCCCGCCCCGAGCTTCAGCTTCGCCTGCTCGAGGCTCCAGTACTCCATGTCGAAGAGGTCGAGCTCCGGGACCGGCTGGTACCCGCCGAGCGCCTCGGCGGCCTCGATCACCGAGACGGTGTGATCGTAGACGTCCGCGACGATCTCCGCCTCGGCGTGCGAGCCGCCGACGCACAGCGCGCCCACCCCGGGGAAGAGCAGCACCCGCGGGAACGGATCGAGCTCGTCGCGGGCGACGCCCCGCGCGGCGCAGGAGCGGCGGAAATAGTCGTGGTACTCGGCCACGTACCTCGCGATGGCCTGCTCGACGGCCGCGCGGAAGCGCGCCGTGTCGGTGACGTCGCCGCCGTCGACGATGAGCGGCCGCGCCTTGGTGCGGATGACGTGATCCGGGGTCGCGCAGCCGATCTGCGAGACCCGCGCGACGTCGTCGCGGTCGCAGAACGCGATCAGCTGCAGGCTGGTGCGGAGCGTGCAAACCCAGGGGCGACCCGAGGCGCGGGCGAGCGCGCCCCGGACGACCGGCCCGATGGCGGCGCGGAACTCCGGATCGGGCGCCGCGACCGTCGGGTGCGGGACGATCGCGCTGCGCTGGGCGATGTAGCGCTCGGCGCGCGTCACGGCGTCGATCATGCGCGCATAGCTCTCCTCCGCGGTGTCGCCCCACGTGAAGACCCCGTGCTTGTCGAGGATCATCACCGACGGGAGCGCCCCTTGCGCGAGGCGCGCCCGGACGAGCTCGGCGACGCGACGGGCGAGCGCGAAGCCCGGCATGACGTACGGCACGAAGAGCGCCTGGTCCCCGTAGATCTCGCGCACGACCTCGGCCGAGCCGGGCTGATCGATGACCGAGAGCACGGCGTCCGCGTGGGTATGATCGACGAACTTCGCGGGGAGGATCGCGTGCAGCAGCGCCTCGACCGACGGCGTGGGGCTCGATGGATCCAGCATCTGGCCGCGCAGGAGCGCGACCATCTGCTCGTCGGTCATCGCCTCGAGCTCGCACGCGCGCTGGAGCGGCGCGAGGCGGCACGCGGGGAAGCCGCGCGGCTCGATGGTCGCGAGATCCCACCCGCTGCCCTTGATGAAGAGCACGTCGACGCGATCGCCGAGCAGGTCGACGGCCGTGCTCTTGACGCTCGTGTTCCCGCCGCCGTGGAGCACGAGCGACGGATCGGCGCCGAGCAGGCGCGAGGTGTAGACGCGGAGGGCGAGATCCTCGCCGCAGGTAGCGGCGTAGGTGTCGAGGTAGCGCTGGGCTTCGTCCCTGCTGTGGCGAGGATCCATCGTTCGGCCGCCTACCCCAGCGGCGGAGGCGCCGAAAGCCCGCCGCTCAGTAGCGGTAGTTCTCGGCCTTGAAGGGGCCCTCGGCGGGGATGCCCAGGTACTTCGCCTGCTCCTGCGTGAGCTCCGTCAGCTCGACCCCGAGCTTCGGCAGGTGCAGCGCGGCGACCTTCTCGTCGAGCTTCTTCGGCAGCAGGTGGACGCCGACCGTGTACTTCTCCGTCCACAGGGCGATCTGCGCGAGGACCTGGTTGGAGAACGAGGTCGACATCACGAACGACGGGTGGCCCGTGGCGCACCCGAGGTTCACGAGCCGGCCGCGCGCGAGGACGATGAGCCGCTTGCCGTCCGGGAAGATGAAGTGATCGACCTGCGGCTTGATGTTCTCCTCCTTGATCTCGGGGTTCTTCTCGAGCCACGAGATCTGGATCTCCGAGTCGAAGTGGCCGATGTTGCAGAGGATCGCCTCGTCCTTCATCGCGGTCATGTGCTCGGCGCGCACGACGTCGGCGCACCCGGTCGCCGTGACGAAGATGTCGGCGACCGGGGCGACGGTCTCGAGGCGCTTCACCTCGTAGCCCTCCATCGCCGCCTGCAGCGCGCAGATCGGGTCGATCTCGGTGATGATCACGCGCGCCCCGAGGCCGCGCAGCGACTGCGCGCACCCCTTGCCGACGTCGCCGTAGCCGCACACGACGGCGACCTTGCCGGCGAACATCACGTCGGTGGCCCGCTTGATCCCGTCGCCCAGCGACTCGCGGCAGCCGTAGAGGTTGTCGAACTTGCTCTTCGTCACCGAGTCGTTGACGTTGATCGCGGGCACCTTCAGCTTGCCGGCGCGGTGCATCTCGTAGAGCCGGTGCACGCCCGTCGTCGTCTCCTCCGAGAGCCCGCGGATCGGGTCGGTGCCGGCGAAGAGCTCCGGGTGCTTCTCGTGGGCGATGATCGTGAGATCGCCGCCGTCATCGAGGATCATGTTGGGCCCCTTGCCGCCCTTGAAGGCGTAGATCTGCTGCTCGATGCACCAGTCGTACTCCTCGAGCGTCTCGCCCTTCCAGGCGAAGACCGGGATGCCGGCCGCCGCGATCGCCGCCGCGGCGTGGTCCTGCGTCGAGTAGATGTTGCAGCTCGACCAGGTGACCTCGGCGCCGAGGGCGACCAGCGTCTCGATCAGCACCGCGGTCTGGATCGTCATGTGGAGGCAGCCGGCGACGCGCGCGCCCTTGAGCGGCTGCGACGAGCCGTACTCGGCCCGGAGCGTCATCAGGCCCGGCATCTCCTTCTCGGCGATGCGGATCTCCTTGCGACCCCAGTCAGCAAGCGTGATGTCGGCGACCTTGTAGGAGAGCTTTTTCTCAGCAGTCATGGTGTCCCTTTGCCTTTTCCGGTGAATGCGCTCGAGCGCGCGCCGCGCCAGCCGACGAGCAGCTGCCAAACGAGGTGTCGATCCGGACCTTCGCCCTGCCAGGCGGACGGCAGCCGCCGGATCTCGACGCCGGAGAGCCCGGCCTCCTCGGCGAGGCACCGGAGGTCGTCCGGCGAGAAGCCGAGCCAGATGTCCGCCTCCTGCTCTCGCAGGGTCTGATCGTGGTGCGCCTCGTAATCGAGCACGCACACCGCGCCGCCGCGGGCGTGCGCGGCGTCCTCGCCGCGGCCGGGCGCGGCCGGCCGCGCGAGCTCGACGAGGGCGCGCATCGCCCTCGCCGGCTGCGGCGCGTGGTGCAGCACGCGGGCCGCGAGGACCACGTCCGCGCCGCCGGAGAGGGCCTCGCCGGCCTCCGGCGGACCGCCGCCGAGCGCGCGGGCCACGGCCTGGATCACCTCGGGCCCGTCGATCTCGCCGCACACGAGCTCGACGTTCTCGAGGCTGCGCCGCCGCAGGCGCTCGCCCGCGAGCTGCAGCTGGGCGCTCGCGCGATCGAGCGCGACGACGCGGTCGAAGACGGGGGACAGCACCTCGAGCAGCGCCCCATCGCCGGTGCCCGCGTCGACCGCCAGCCGGCGGTGGGGCAGGAGCGGCGCGAGCGCGGCGAGGTACGCGGCGAGCTCGGACGGCGGCCCCGGGCGCAACGGGCGCCCGCCGCGCGCGAAGAACTCGCGCGTCTCGGCGTCGCGCGCCGCGAGCACCTCCTCGATGCGCGCGAGCGTCCCGTCGGCCGCGCACGCGCGCCGCCCCGCGCGCACGGCGTCGTCGACAACGGGGTCGCTCGTGGCGCGCGGGTCGAGGCGGAGCAGCGTCCACGTGCCCTGACGGCGCGCCAGCAGGATCCCCGCCTCGCGCAGCGCGGCCGCGTGGCGCGAGATCTTCGGCTGGCCCTCACGGAGCAGCTCGGCCAGCTCGCCGACCGCCAGCTCCTCCGCTGCGGCCAGGCCGAGGAGCCGCACCCGCACCGGATCCGAAAGGAGCCGGTACAGCTCGCACCGCGCGACCGCCCCCATCGGCTCGGCCGAGACCTCCGTGAGCGTCATCACGGTTCACATATATGTATCGATGCGCATGAATGCAAATTGAAAGTTCACGCGCAGGAGCGCACGTGCGGTGACGCGGACGTCCGCCAGTCAGGCGCGGACGGGCTCAGTCGAGCGATTGGACGGGAGCCGCTGAAGTTGCGGACGGGATCAGCCGAACGAGCGGACGGCCTTGTCGAGCTTCGCCTCTTCCGAGGAGCGGAGCAGGCCCACGGCCACCACGGTGAGGCGCTCCGGCCGGAACAGCGCGCGCGCGGCGTTGCGCACGTCCTCGGCCGTGACGCGGGCGAGCTCCTCGTGCCGCGCCTCCGGGGTGCGGGTGATGTCGGCGAGCGCGGCGAGCCCGTGGAAGCCCGCGGTCGCCTCGGCGTCGTCGAGCATCGCCTCCACCGACCACAGGTGGCGGTCGCGCGCCTTGGCGAGCTCGTCCTCGCGCGGGCCGACCTCGGAGAGCTCGCGGAGCAGCGAGAAGATCTCCCGGACCACCACGGTCGCGCGGTCGTGCTGCACGCCCGCGGCGATGTCGACGACCCCGTCGTCCTCGTAGGCCTCGAACATCCCCGACACGTCGTAGCAGAGGCCCAGCCGGTCGCAGATCCGCTCGTACAGCCGCGTCGACATGCCGTCGTCGAGGACGCGGAGCAGCATCTCCACGGCGGGCTCGCGCGGATCGCGCTCGCTCACGCCACGGAACGCGACCCGCAGCTCGGTCTGGCTCGACTGGTTCTCGATGAAGCGGAACCTCGGCTTCTTCTGTCCGTTCGGCGGCGGCGCGGCGGGCACCTGCTCGCCGCGCGGCATGGCGCCAAAGTGCCGCTCGACGGCCCGCGCGCACGCGTCTGGATCGAGCCGCCCGGCGAGGCAGAGCACCGCGTTCGCCGTCGTGTAGTGCCGGGCGTGGTGGGCGCGCAGCATCGGCTCGTCGAAGCGATCGAGCGCGTCGATGCCGCCGGTGATGGTGAAGCCGAGCGGGTGCCGCTCGTACATGAGGGAGCGCGCGTTGTTGTCCGGGTCGATGTCGCGCCCCTCGTCGTCGAGGTCCTCGAGGATCTCCTCGCGCACGATGCCGCGCTCGACCTCGATCGCGGTGAAGCGGGGCGACGTGGCGACCTCGCCGAGCAGGGCGATCACCGGCTCCAGGTTCGCGGGCGGCACGGAGATGCTCATCACGCCGTGGTCGACGTGGGTCGCCGCGTAGAGCGTCCCGCCGAGTCGCTCGAACGCGAGCGCCTGCGCGTGCGCCGACGGCAGCGTCGGCGTCCCCCGGAACACCATGTGCTCCAGGAAATGGGAGATCCCGTTGTTCTCCTGGTTCTCGAACCGCGAGCCGACGCGCAGGTAGAGCGAGGCGACCGCCCGGTGAACGTGCGGCTGCGGGACGAGGACGACCTTGAGGCCGTTCGAGAGGAGGACGTCGCGAGCGTCACGCGGCGGGAGCGACGTCATTCCCCCTCGTCCCCGAGCGGGAGCTCCGACTCGCCGGAGCCGTCCTCGGCCGGCCTGGACTCCTTGAGGAGGTTCTGGTCGTACTTCACCTCGCTGCCGATCGTCGACTTCAGCCGGCGCATGTACCCGATGAGCGCGTCGTTCTGCTTCGCGGCGCGCATCGCGGCGGTGTAGAACTCGCGGTCCTTGTCCCATTGCTCCTGGCTCGCGGACGTCTTCTCCTTGAGCTGGATCACGGCGTAGCCGTTCTCCAGCGCCACGACGTCCTTGGGCAGAGCGCCCGGCTTGTCGAGCTGGAAGGCGATGCGCGCGGCCTCGGTGCTGTCCCTCGCGTCCGTGATCGGGGAGCCCGACACGTTGAACGGCAAGCTCGTCTCGACGGTCGGCCGGTTCGGGTGGTTCGCCATCGTGTAGGGCGGCCGCGCCTCGCCAGGCTCGGCCTGGCCGCCGTCCTTCGCGCCCTCGCTCTTGTTCCCGTCCTGCTTCGCGGCGGCGGGCTGCGCCCCCGCGGCGGCGCCGGCCTTGTCCTTCGCGGGCGCGGGCGCGAGCTGGGCCAGGTAGGCGGCGAGCGCGTCCTCCAGCGACTTGCCGCCCGCGGCGGCGGCGAGCACCTGCTTCGCGGCCTCGGCCGCGAGCCGCTCCGACTCGTGGGCGATGTACAGGTCGCGCGCCGTCTCCAGCCGGCCGATCCTCTCGGCGTCGGCGTCCTTCGCGATCTGCTCGAGCTTGAGCACGTGGAAGCCGTCCTCGGTCTCGATGAGGTCCGACACCTCGCCCGCCTTCATCTCGAAGAGCTTGTCCTCGACAGGCTTGCTGAGCCGGCCCTTGGTCACGCAGCCGAGCTCGCCGCCGCGCGCCGCGCTCGGATCGTCGCTCGCGCTGCGCGCCACGTCGGCGAAGCCCTCGCCCTTCTTGAGGCGCTGGACCGCCGCCTCGATCCGGGCCTTCGCGGCGGCCTTGCCCGCCTCCGGCCCCTGCTCGGCCTCCGCGGGCTGCACCTCGACCATGAGGTCTCGGGCGACCCGGCACTCGGGCAGATAGTGCGCCTTGCGCCCCTCCCAGGTCTTGTCGAGCTCTTCTTTGTTGACGTCCGCCCAGGCCTGGATCGCCTTCTCCGAGGTGTCGACGATGAGGTCGCTGTAGAAGCGCCGGTCGAAGCGCACGTAGCCGAGCGTCCGGGTCGACTTCTCGCGCGAGAACTGCTCGAACGCCTCGCTCTCACCGACCCGGACCCGCGCGCGGATGAGGTCGCGCATCCGCGCGGCGACGAGCTCCTTCCGCTGAGTTTCGCGGAAGTCCGTCGGGCTCATCTTCGTGATGTTCCGGATTTGCTTCTCGTACTGCTTGCTGTCGAACTTCTTTGTCTGGCGGTTGCGGACGTCCAGGTAGCGAATCAGGTCTTCCCGGAGATTCAGGGCGTAACCGACCTGGCGGATCTTGTCCGCCGGCAGCGAGACACGCACCCTGCCGGCAACGAGCTCGGCCGTGAGCTCGTCGTCCGAGACGCTGATCCCGAGGCGCTCCGCGTCCTCGTTGAGCAGCCACCGCTCGTAGAGCCCCTCCGCTGTGAGCCGCCGGTACCCCATCGCCCGGAGGCGGTTTTCGTCGACGGCGCGCATCGCGAGCAGGTTCCTCGAGGCATTGAAGTCGACCGAGGAGATGCAGCTGCCTCGGACCTCGACGGCGCAGCTGCTCGCGGTCGACTGCACGGGGCCCGTGCTCGGGCGGAACTGGACGATGAAGACGACGGCGATCGCGATGACGATGGCAGCGCCGAAGATTTGGCTCAATCTGTTCACGAAGGGCTTGCTCCCGGGGCGTGCGCCGCTCGCTCCTCGAGCGGCCTCCCGCCTTGGCCAGGCGCGGCATAGCACGGCGTCGACGGCGTGTCTTTACGGCGGTCGAGAGCGGGGCTAGGGGCACAGGCCATGGCAAGCTCGAAGTCACACCTCCCTGATTGCGGCCTCTACCTGACGACAAAGCCGCTCCCCGGAAACGAGGACAAGGTGCCTGCCGGCATCCTCGTCTCCTTCCACAACCACTCGGACAACGGTCTGCCGACGGTCACGACGCCTGATCACAACGTGCACAACCGCTGGCACTTCCACGGCCCCGCCGTCGCGTTCCGGGGAACGACGTGGGCGGACTCGCTGCAGCGTCTCCCCGCCGAGGGGTTCTACACGCTGCGCAAGGAGCTCTCGTTCGACGGCGGCAACTGGCCGAAGGGCACGCTGGTGCAGCTCGGTTACACGCAGGCGGGCATGCCTATCCTGTTCATCGCCCGCGTGCGATCGCGGCTCCAGGAGAACGACCTCTTCTTCTCCGACAAGGGCGTGGGCATCAAACGCGACCAGCTGTCCCTGCTCGAGCCCGTCTCCGTCTTCGAGGAGCCGAACGACGGCTCCGGTCACAAGCCCGACCATGCCGAAGCCCACTGAGCGGTCCCACGCTCCCGTCCCTGCTGGATATCAGCCGTAGCCAATATTTCTGTCCTCGGGCACGGCTTGTGCTTGTAAATTTCTTCTGTGATTCGACGCAGAACCCTCACTCCCCCGTCGCTCCAGATTCCCCCTGAGCTCCTGGCCAACCGTCGCAGGAGCCCGCGCCGCGAGCTGAGCGAGCGGGTCCGCCTCGAGGCCGCCGACCGCGCCGTCTCCGGCTGGACGCTCAACATGAGCGTCGGCGGGCTCCGGGTGGTGATAGAAAATTCACTCGACCCCGGCACGGAGCTAACGGTCTGGCTCGACGGTAGATCTCCGCGCCCGGGTCGGATCATGTGGGTGCAGGACGAGCCGGACGGGTCGATCGTGGGGGTCTGCTTCCTGGATGCCCCCGAGGGGGCAGAGGTCCCGGGTCGCCTGGACGACGGGGCGTCGAGGTCGTCACGGTCGAGCTCGTGAGCGGGCACAAACGCGCCGGCCCGCCAGAGCGCCCCACCCCGGTCAGCGCTGGCAGCTTGACGAGGCACCCGTAATTTTGCGATGGATGGTCCTGCTCGCAGCTGGGGGTAGCCGGAAACCAGCGGAAGATGCCGACACCCGCGGAGATAAAGAAGGCCCTGCTCCAAGCCGGATTCGAGGTTTATCGCACCCGTGGCGACGCCGTTCAGGTCGCCGAGCGGGTGCGGGAGAACCTCCTCATGGACTCGGGCATCGTCGTGGGCGCCGAGCCGCTGCGGGTCGGGTTCGTCGTGCGCGCCCAGCGCAACGACTTCCCGGGCGCGACGGACGAGCAGCTCTTCGAGCGGGCGCGGCGGATGGCCGAGCCCGCCGTGGCGCGAGGCTACACCGAGGGCGAGGCCGCGCTCCTGCACGTCCGCGACCCCGGTGACGCCGAGCGGACGCTGGACACCTGGTGCGAGGTCCAGTTCGAGAAGCCGGTCGCGTCGCTCGAGCTCGCCCTCGGCGAGGTGGGGTTCGCCCTCTCGCTCGAGAAGACTGCCCTGCCGCGGTAAGCGGTCAACGATGCCCTTCGACCGAGCCGCGAGCCTGCTCGGGCCCTCGGGCCCGTTCGCGCGCGGGCTGCCGGGGTACGAGGACCGCGAGGGGCAGGTCGCGATGGCGAGCGCCGTGGAGCGGGCGATCGCGGAGGACCGCATCCTCCTCTGCGAGGCGGGCACCGGGACCGGCAAGACGCTCGCGTACCTCGTCCCCGCCATCCTGAGCGGCCGCAAGGTCGTCGTCTCGACCGCGACGAAGGCGCTCGAGGACCAGATCTACACGAAGGATCTGCCGCTCGTGGCCGAGCACCTCCGGCTGGATCCGCGCGCGGCGCTGGTGAAGGGGCTCGGCAACTACCTCTGCCTGCGCCGCTTCAACGAGCTCCGCCAGAGCCCCGGCGCGGGCGCCGGGACCGCGGGGCGCTCGCTGCCGCTCATCGAGGCGTGGGCGCAGGAGACCGAGATGGGCGACGTGGCCGAGCTCGCCTACCTCGCCGAGGGGGATCCGGTCTGGCGGGAGGTGGCGTCGTCCAGCGAGACGCGGCTGGGCGCGTCGTGCGACTACTTCGACGAGTGCTTCGTCACGCGGATGAAGCGCGACAGCGAGGCGGCGCGCCTCCTCATCGTCAATCATCACCTCTTCTTCGCGGACCTGGCCCTGAAGATCGCCGGGGCGCGCCGCGGCTTCGCCGGCGCGGGCGCGCTCCCGCCGTACGATGCGGTCATCTTCGACGAGGCGCACCAGCTCGAGGACATCGCGACGAGCTTCTTCGGCGTCCGCGTCTCGCGCGCGCGGGTCGACTCGATGCTGCGCGACGCGGACCGCGCGTTCATCACGTCGGGCCTCGCCGACCGCATCCTCGGGCGGGGCGAGGGGACGGCGATCACGGCCATCGTGCGCGAGTCCGCGGACGCCCTCTTCGATCGGCTCGCCGCGCTCGGCGGCGCCGCGGGCAGCGGAGATCGCGGCGACTCCCGGGTCCCGCTCGCCAGGGACGCGTGGTCCGGCGAGCTGCTCGGGGCCTACCATCGGCTCGACAACCACCTCGAGGCGCTCGCGGGGTACGCGAGCGCGAACGCGAGCAGCGAGGCGGTGCAGCTCGTCGGCAACCGCGCCGCCCAGCTGCGGGACGACGCCGCGCGGATCGTCGACCCCGGGACGAACCAGGTCACGTGGGTCGAGGTGCGCGGCCGCGCCGTCTCGTTCGGCGCGTCGCCGGTCGATCTCGGGCACATGCTGCGCGAGCACGTCTTCGAGCGGATCGGCGCCGTGGTGCTGACGAGCGCCACGCTGACCACGGGCGGCTCCGCCGGGTCGGGGTTCCGCTTCCTCCGCTCGCGGATGGGGCTCGACGCGGACGTGCCGGTGCCGGTCGACGAGCTCACGGTTCCATCGCCCTTCGACTACCCGAACGCGGCGCTGCTCTACACGCCGCGCGACCTGCCCGAGGCGACCGACGCGGCGTTCGTCGAGCGCGGGGCCGATCGCATCGCCGAGCTCATCGGCATCACGGGCGGCGGCGCGTTCGTCCTCTGCACCTCGGTCCGCGCGATGAACGCGCTGGCCGCCGCGCTCCGCGTCCGGCTCGCGCGCGCCGCGGCCGAGGCCCGGGCGGGCGGGGGCGCGCCGCGGCAGCCGGCTCCGCTGCTCGTGCAGGGGGACGCGCCGAAGGGCGCGCTGCTCCGCCGCTTCCGCGCCGAGCGGCACGCCGTGCTGGTCGCGACGATGAGCTTCTGGGAGGGCGTGGACGTCCCCGGCGAGGCGCTGCGCCTCGTGATCATCGAGAAGCTCCCGTTCGCGGTGCCCACGGATCCTGTCGTCGCGGCCCGGTGCGCGGCGATCGAGCAGGGCGGCGGCAACCCGTTCATCGCCTACAGCGTCCCGCAGGCCGCGATCACCTTGAAGCAGGGCTTCGGCCGGCTTATCCGCGGGCGCACCGATCGGGGCATCGTCGCGATCCTGGACCGCAGGGTCCGCACGCGCGGCTACGGCCGCGTGCTGCTCGACAGCTTGCCCGACGCGCGCCGGACCGAGCGAATCGAGGACGTGCGCGCGTTCTGGGCCGCCGCGACGGCCGGCGCGGGAGCGGAAGGCGAGGAGCGCCGGCCGGGAGAGGCGCCCTGAGGCGAGGCGCAGGGCGAGCGTCCCGGTGAGGCGGTCGCGGGGCGGGGCGAGCGGCCGCTCCGTCGATCGTCAGGGGTACGACGTCTTCCCGTAGATGCACCAGGCGCCGCCCTTCTTCAGGGCGATGGCCTGGCGGAGCTTGTAGTCCTTCTTGAACCTGGGATCGCCGTACGAGGCGCGCGAGGAGGGCACCGTCGGACTCTTGCAGTCGGCCCCGGAGGCGATGATCACGAAGTAGCGCGGGTTCTTGGCGAAGAGCGCGTCGGTGTAGCCGGTCCCCACCTTGTGCGTGTACCCGCCCGGCAGGCGCGAGACCTCGGGGCTGAGCAGCCCGAGCATGTCGACGACCGGGAAGCCCGTGCGGTACCCGATGTAGCCGATGTCGGCGACCGCGATGGGGCCGGGCTCCCCCTTCTGGACGAGCCAGTCGGCCGTGCGCCCGGCCGCGTCGTCCCAGAAGCCCTTGTCGTTGACGAGGAGGTTCCGCTGGGCCCGCACCAGCTCTCCGGTGCGGGTCGCCAGCGTGATCGCGCCGAACGCGGCGATCGCGAGCGACGCTGCCCGCTCGCGGCGCGCGGCGATCGCGCGGATCGCGTCGTCGGCGAGCAGGAACGCGAACGGCTCCGCGGGGGCCAGGAACCGGAAGTACGGCATCCAGTCGCCGCCCACGAAGACGACGTACACGCCGAAGAGCAGCGCGATCGACGCGAGCGCGAGGCCGCTCCGGCGCCGGTGGACGATGGACGAGGCGACCGAGAGGAGCCCGAGCCAGAGGAAGGTGCCGGCGTGCTGCGCGTACTTGCGGACGTAGTCGCTGCCGCCCTGGATCTGATGCGAGAAATTGCCGGTCTTCGCGGCGAGCGTGTTCGGGAGCCACTCGCCGTAATAGCTGTGCCGCCAGAGCAGGTGCGCGGCGACCGGGAGCGCGAAGGTGAGCAGGCGGAGCACGCTCCGCCGCGAGAACGCCTGCTCCGCGTGCCAGACGACGAGCAACCCGAGGAATAGCGGCGCCTCCGGGCGGGTCAGCGCGGCGAGCGCGAACACCGCGCCGGACCAGGGGAAGGCGAGCGCGGGCCGAGGTGCGCCGCCGGAGGCGGCGGCGTCCTCTTCGCGGAAGAAGAGCTCGGTCCCGCCGAGCGTGAGCAGGAGGAAGAGCGGCGTCTCCAGCCCGAACACCGCGTAGCCGGAGAAGAGGATGCTCGTCGCGAGGAGCCACGTCGCGAGGCAGGGGACGTTCGAGAACGGGCGCAGCCGCTGCGAGAGGAGGTAGGTGGGGACGAGGGCGCCGCAGGCGCAGGCGGCGCCGAGCACCTTCGCGGCGGCCTCCGGCGTCGCGCCGACCTTCACCGCCGCGGCGAGGAGCACCGTCCAGAGGAAGTTCGTGTAGCCCTCGACGCGCTCGCCCACGTTGTAGACGAGCCCGTTTCCGTTCGCGAGGTTCTCCGCGTACCGGAAGGAGATGTACGCGTCGTCGATCGTGAAGCTCGCGACGCGCAGCGCCGCCACGAGCGTGATCAGCATCGGCACGGCCAGCCCGAGCGTGAGCTGCAGCCAGGCGGGGAGGGGAGCGCCGGCGAGCCACGTCCGCAGGTCGCGCGCCGGCGAGGTGTGGCGCTCCTCTTCCATTTCCATCGGCACCTCGCCTCCTGCCTCTTCGCTCATGTCCACGGCGCTCTTCGGCTCTTCGCTCATCGGGCGCCGACCATACCGCGACTGTCACAGCCGCAACGTCGGGCTGCGTAAATCAGGACAGGACGGTGTGCGAACACCCCGACGCAGCGCGAACGAAATTGCGCACTCTGGGCGTCGGACTACGCTGTCGAGGCAGCCAGGCGATGGCTTCCCGCTGGGAAGGAAGGAGTCGAGTGATGAGCGAGCTCGTTGCGCATCTGCCCGTGATCTGTCTCGTCATTGCCCTCGCGGCGCTCGCCGCCGCCGTGGGCCTCGCCCGCCGGGCTTCGCCCCCCGGGGCGCGCTCCCGCGCGCTCTCCGTGAGGGAGCGGGCCATCGTGGCTGCCTGCGCCGACGCGCTCTTTCCCGCCGGCGGCCCGATCCCGGTCTCCGGCACCGAGGCGGGGCTTGTCGAGTACATCGAGCACTACGTCGCCCGCACGCCGCGGCCTCTGCGGCCGTACATGCGGCTGCTCTTCCACTTCGTCGAGCTCTCGCCCTGGGTCTTCGGGCCGCGCCGCGCCCGCTTCACGCGCCTCCCGCAGGCCGATCGCATCGCGGTGCTCGCGTCGATGTCGCAGAGCTGCATCTACCTCCGGCGGGTCACGTTCCTCTCGCTCCGGACGATGCTCTCGATGGGCTACCTCGCGAACGAGAAGGTCGCCCGCGCGATCGGCGTCGCCTGCTGCGCCACGCCCTTCGAGCGCCGCGCCGCCACGCGCGCGTCGGGAGAGCCGGTCGCCGTGAAGCCCCCGTCGCTCGCGCCGGGGGTGACGGCATGAAGCTACCCGCCCCTCAGGAGCCGCCGCGCTCCGCGCACCCCGATCGCGGCGACAAGCGCCTGCTCTCCGGGGCCACGCTCCGCTCGAGGGCCGAGGTGGAGCCGCTCCCGCCCGTCGAGCCGCGCTCCCAGGTGAAGGTGTTCGCCGACTACGACGGCGAGGTGCAGGCCTCGTGCGAGGTGCTCGTCGTCGGGTCGGGGCCGGGCGGGGCGGTCGTCGCCAAGGAGCTCGCCGAGGCGGGGCGCGACGTGATCCTCGTGGAGGAAGGCCCGCCGTTCGGGGTGGAGGATTTCCGGCAGGAGGCGGGCGAGTCGCTGGCGCGCACGCTGCGCGAGGGCGGGATGCGAGCGGCCCGGGGGCGCATGCTCATCCCGACCATGCAGGCGATCGCGCTCGGCGGCGGCTCGGTCGTCAACTCGGCGATCTGCGCGCGCTCGCCCGCCTGGGTGTTCGACAAGTGGGCGGAGCGAGCGGGGACGGCGGCGATCACGCTCGACGCGCTGCTGCCCCACTACCAGCGCGTCGAGCGCCTGCTCGGCGTCTCGCCGACGCCAGTGGAGGTGCAGGGCGAGCGCAACCTGCGCTTCAAGCGCGGCTGCGACGCGCTGGGGCTGTCGAGCGAGCCGACCCACCGCAACGTGCGCGGCTGCCGCGGCTCGGGCGAGTGCTTCACCGGGTGCCGCAACCGCGCGAAGATGTCGACCGACATCTCGTACGTCCCGGCCGCGATCCGGGCAGGCGCGCGCGTGTTCACCAGCGTCCGCGCCGAGCACCTGCTCGTCTCGGGCAGGCGGGCCGCCGGGATGCGCGGTCGCACCATCGAGCCCTTCACGTGGCGCGAGGGCGCGCCCGTCGAGATCCGGGCGAAGCTCGTCGTGCTCGCCGCGGGCTGCATGGCCACGCCGCTGATCCTGCTCCGCAGCGGCGCCGCCAACTCGAGCGGCCACGTGGGCAACGAGCTGCAGCTCCACCCGGGGCTCGCCATCATGGCGGTGTTCCCGGATCCCACCGATCCGTGGGAGGGCGCGACCCAGGGCTATCATTCGCTCCACTTCCTCGAGCAGGGCATCAAGCTCGAGGTCCTCTGGTCGCCCCCCGCCGTGCTTGCCGCGCGGTTCCCCGGGTTCGGGTACGACTACCAGCGTCACCTCCGGACCTACAACCGGATGGCGCCGTTCGACGTGATCATCGCGGCCGAGCAGTCGCGCGGGACGGTCCGTCCGAAGCGCGGCAGCTGGGATCCCGATGTGCGGTTCGACTACGCACCGCGCGACGTCGAGAAGATCCAGCGCGGTCTGGGCATCCTGTCCGACATCTGCTGGGCGGCCGGGGCCGCGTCGATCCTGCCCGGGCTGCACGGCGTCCCCGACGAGCTGACGTCGCCGGAGGAAGCCGAGATCTTGAAGAGCAAGCGGCTCGACGGGCGCGACACGATCACCGCGGCGAACCACGCCTTCGGCACGGCGCGGATGTCGCGGAGGCCGCGGGACGGGGTCGTCGACGAGGAGGGGCGCTGCCACGACCTCGACAACGTTTACGTCGCCGACACGAGCATCTTTCCTGGAAGTCCTGCCGTGAACCCGATGCTCACGTGCATGGCGCTGGCCGATCGCATCGCGTACGGCATCATCGAGCGCTGGTGATGCGCGCGGCGGCGTGTCACCACAGGAGTCAGCGATCCGGGGGCGTCGCGTCCGTTGCGCAGGAACGACATGTCACGGACGGCATGTGAGGGGGGCCTTGCACCCGAGAAGGAGGCAACTCCCGAGTTGATGAGGGGCCCGCGCGAGCTACAAGTTTAACGGCACGTTTCATAACGCACGGGGCCGAGCCGTCCGTCCGCCGAGCTGGGAGGGAAGCTTTGGGACCGAACGCAGTTTCTGCTGCAATTCCGCGCGGACAGGCGCGCTCGCCGCACCGGAGCCACAGCCACCACGGCCGGGTGCTCCTCGTCGAGGATGAGCCTGACCAGGCAGCCATCCTCGAGGCGGTGCTGCGCCATGAAGGGCTCGACGTGGTCGTCGCGTCGAGCGGCGAGCAGGCGCTCGAGATCCATCAGCGGACGCCGGCTGACGTGCTCGTCACGGATCTCAACCTGCCCGGGATGACGGGCGTCGATCTCATGCGCCGGCTCTCGCCGAGCGAGCTCGATGGCCCCGAGCCGAAGGCGCCGCCGCCCCACGTGGTCATGGTCACCGGCGCCGCGTCGATCACGAGCGCCGTCGACGCCCTCAAGCTGGGAGCGGCTGACTACCTGCAGAAGCCGCTCGATCCCGCCCGCCTCGTGCTGCTCGTGCGCGAGCTGCTCTCGTCGCCGCCGACCGAGTTCGACGACGACGATCCCCTCCACGGGCAGCTCGTGTTCGAGGGGATGATCGGTGGCTCGACGCGGATGCGGGAGGTCTTCACCCGCATCGATCGCGTCGCCGCGACGATGGCGCCCGTGCTGATCGTCGGCGAGAGCGGCACGGGCAAAGAGCTCGTCGCGCGCGCCATCCACAACCGGAGCCGCCGTCGCGCCGGCCCGTTCGTACCGGTGCACACCGGGGCGATCCCGCGCGAGCTCATCGGCAGCGAGCTCTTCGGTCACGAGAAGGGCTCGTTTACCGGCGCGTTCGCGGCCGCGGAGGGCAAGTTCGAGGCGGCGGCCGGCGGCACCGTCTTCCTCGACGAGGTGGGCACGATGGACGCTGCCGTGCAGGTCAGCCTCCTCCGCGTGCTCGAGACGTACCGGTTCACCCGCGTCGGCGGCCGCAAGGAGATCGAGGCCGACGTGCGCGTCGTCGCCGCGACGAACAAGGATCTGCTCGACCTCGTCGACGACTGCGTCTTCCGCGAGGACCTCTACTACCGGCTCAACGTGTTCACGGTGACGCTGCCGCCGCTGCGCGAGCGCCGGGACGACATCCTGCCGATCGCCGAGCGCTTCCTGCTCAAGTTCGCCAAGCGCTACGGCACCCCGGCCCGCCGCCTCTCGGACGCCGCCGTCGAGCGGCTGACGGAGCACGACTGGCCGGGCAACGTCCGCGAGCTGCGCAACGTCATCGAGCAGACCGCGCTCTTCGCGTCGAACGAGCTGGTCTCGGCGAACGACGTCCAGCTCGGCCAGGGCCGGATCGAGCGGCGGTCTGCCCGGCGTTCTTACGACAGCATCTCGACGGGGAGGGCCGCGGCGCCGGTCGTCCATCCCGAGCCGGCCGAGCCGCTGTCGGTGCCGATCGTCCACGTGTCCGACATGGCGGTCCCCTCCGAGCCGGCGCCATCGCACGTCGTCACAGCGCCGCCTGCGCCGCCCTCCACGGGCCCTGCCTCGCTCCCGCGGAGGCCGCAGGGGGAGGCGGGCGTGCACGAGGCCGAGCCGCCCCGGGACGCCGGTGAGGCGGCGGAGCACCCGCTCGTGCTGCGCCTCCCGGTCGGCACGCGCCTGGCCGACGCGGAGCGCAAGCTCATCCTCCTGACCCTCGAGGCCGTGCGCGGCAACAAGCAGCGCGCGGCGCGCGTGCTCGGGATCAGCCGCCGCGGCCTGTACTCGAAGCTGCAGGCGTACGGGGAGCACGTGGGCAGCCACGAGGCCCAGGGGCCGAGCGAGAGCGTCGAGCCGCAGGACCCGGTCGACGATGTGCCGGTCGTGGCCGACGAGCCCAGCCTCGACGAGCTCGGCTCCGTGCGCGGCGACGCCTGAACGGGGATCTCTCGCCGCGCCGTCCTGCCGTACGGCAGCACTCCAGCCCTGCCGGACCCCGGCACCGCTGGGTGTGAGCCAGATCCCCACCGAGCACCGGCGTTTGAGGCGCTCCGCACGGCGGCTGGTCTCACTCCAGGCGCCGGCCTGCGGGCTCCTACGATGCGTCCCGACAACGGTTACGTCGGCGGCTCGTCCCTTTGTGCTTTACGAAGGGACGACGACCTCGGCTATCGTAAAGCGGAGCTGCGAGATCAGACGCGCGACTGGCACGTCAGAGAGCGGGCCACCGGCGCGGCATCAAGGTAAACTCTACGCGACGCCTCGCCGGCACCACACCCCTGCGGGCCAGCCCCCAATGAAGATCACCTGCCAGTCCTGTCAGTCGAAATACACCGTCTCGGACGAGAAGGTCCAAGGCAGAACCGTCAAGATCAAGTGCCGCAAATGCGGCGCCACGATCCTCGTGAACAGCTCGGGCGTGACGACCAGCGGCGGGGTCGCCGATCCGGTCTCCGGCACGAGCATTCCGGCCGACGGGACCACGTACCTGGTCAACGTGGCGGATGGCGATCAACGCTCGATGACGGTGGCCGAGATCGTCGCCAGCTATCAGGCGGGGACGATCAACGCCGAGACGTACATCTGGGCGGACGGGATGGCCGACTGGCAGCCGCTCGGCCAGGTCGACACGATCGTCGCGGCGCTGCACGCTGGCAGCGCCCCGGCCTCCGTGGCCGCGCAGGACTCGGCGCCCGTGCAGTCGCAGTCCGTGCCCAGCGCCGCCGCGCCGGTCGGTCCGACGTCCCCGGGGGTCGAGGCGGTCGCGGCGGCCGCTCCTCGCGCGGCGGCGGTGCGCCGCGATCCGGCGCGCCCGACGCAGGACCTCTTCGGCGCGAGCCCGGGGCCCGAGGCGCACCGGCCCAGCTCCGACGACGTGGCCACGAGCGCTCCGCTCTTCAAGAGCGGCGCTGCTCCTGGCCAGCGCGACGAGAACTCGATGCTGTTCTCGCTGAGCGCCCTCACGGCGAAGGCCGCCCCTGCTCCGGCACGGGCGGCCGTCAGCGCCTCGGACGACTCCGGCCTCATCGACCTGAAGGCCCTCGCCTCGGGGGCCGGCGTCCGAGCGCCGTCGCCGGTCGCGAGCATCGTCGCCAGCGACGGCGGCCTGTTCCAGCTCAGCGCGCCCATCGTGACCACGGCGCGGGCGCCGTCCGTCGCGCCGCCGACCGTCGATGCCCCTGCCAAGAACCGGGCGCCGATCATCATCGGCGCCGGCATCGCGATCGCGGGCATCGCGATCGCAGGCGTCTTCCTCCTGATGAAGGGCGGCGGCGAAGCGCCGGCGCCCACCGCTGCCGAGATCACGCCGCCCGTGGCGGCGGCCCCGGCGACGACGGCGCCCCCCGAGCCCGAGCCGCCGCCGGCGCCCACCGCGACGGCGATCGCGAGCGCCACGGCGGAGCCGGTCGCGACCGCGGCGCCGACCGCCGCCCCGGCGGCAGCGGGCGCGCGCGCGGGATCGAGGCCGGCGCGTCCGGCGAGCGGCAGCACCGGGGGCAAGGCGCAGCAGTCCGGCGCGGCCTCTCCCACGCCCGCCGCCCCGGCCCCGAAGCGCGGCGGCTGCGGGTGCGCGGTGGGCGATCTGATGTGCGCGATGCAGTGCTCCGCCAAGGGCAAGTGAACGCGCGGGGGCCTGTCGTCAGGCCCCGCTGTGATCCGGAGCGCCTCGCCGGGTGAGCGGCGCTCCTGCGGCTGGCGACTCGCCAGCGCTGGCCGCGCGAGACGCGATCGCCGCGAGCCGACGGACCAGACCACGCACGAGATGAGCCGTGGCTGCCTCCGTCGAGCGGACGGCAGCAAGAACGGTGCGGCGCCCCGGGGGGCGCGCTAGCATCGTCCGTCATGACCGAGCCCGACGGGCGGCTGCACGCGCCGATTCCTCGGTGGACGCCGCGCGCTGCGCCGCTCCTCGCGATGACGCTGCTCCTCGGCGTGAGCGCTGCAGGGTGCGGCGGACAGGCGGCGATCGCGTCGGCCGGAGGGCAGGCGTCGAGCGATCACGGCGGCGCTGCGCAGGCGTCGCTCTCGGCGCCGGGCGGCCTAGCCGCGCGGGGGGCGCTCGTGACGATGGTCACGCCGTCGCTGCTGCTCCCGGATCTCGTCGGAGAGCGCGGCGTGGTGGCCAGCGAGGCAGGGGCCAAGCGGGTGCTCATCGATCGCATGCGCGTCATCGCGCGCGACGATGGATCGCTCGAACGCGCCGCTGACCTGTTGCCGTCGGGTCAGGTCACCGCGCTCAAGCTCCCGACGCGGCTCGGCGGCGGTTACCTGTTCTACGCGTCGAACCGCGGGAGCGCGCAGCTCTGGCGAGCTCAGTCGTGGCTCGCCCCGCTCGAGCCGCTCGTCCAGCTGCCGTCGGAGGCGAACGAGATCATCGCGGGGTTCGATCGCCTCTATGCCCGGCTCTCGCACAGCCATCGGCTCTTCGCGATCGACGCGCAGACGGGCGCGGCGATGCCGCTCGGCCCGCTTCCGCCGGCGAGCGCCTACGGCCAGCTCGCGTTCGCCGACGGCTGGCGCGCCGTGGTCGAGGCCGATCTGCGCGGCCTGCTCGTCACCTTCGACGCCGGGGCCACGTGGCGTGAGGTCGAGATCGACGCGCGGCCGACCTCCGTGAGCATCATCGGCGGCGACCCGGCCGTGATGACGGCGAACGGGTTCTACTCGGTCGATGCCCGCGGCGGCGTGACGTATCGGACCCTCGATGCGTCGGACGATGTGCAGGAGCCCCCGGCGCGCGCCCAGGGGCCGTTCGGGCGGCGCGCGCTGCGCACCGCGGTCGAGGACGGGTGGCCCGAATCGAGCTCGACCGCGGTGGTGGCGCGCGGCGGCGCCCTCGCGCGCGTGTCGCTGCGCGATGGGTCGGTCGTGGACGTCGCGCCCGACGCCTACCCCGAGCGCGAGGCGACGTGCCATGCGATCCGCACCGGCGCATCGTTCGGCTTCGTCTGCGGCGAGCGCGAGGGGCCGACGACGCTCTACGCCTTCCAGCCGCCGCTCGGCATGCGCCGGCTGATGCGCTTCGACAAGCCTCGCTTCGTGGCCTCGAGCGGCAACGGCGCGCTGGTGATCCGCGGCTCGTGCGGTGAGGACGGCGATGTGCGGGACGGCCGCGCGTACTGCATCGTCGCCGCCGAGGGAGGCGCCCGCGAGATCCACGTCCGCGCGCCCGCGCGAGACATCGGCATCGAGCGTGTCGTCGCGCTCGCGGACGGCCGGGTCGCCGTCCTCTCGCCGCCTCGTCCCGGCGTGTCGGGGCAGCTCACGCTGCTGAAGGGGAGCGACGTTACGGCCGTCCCCTTGATCTTTCCGACCAAGCCCCGCAGCACGGTCCGCGACCTGCAGCGCGGCATGTGGCTGGAGGGGTTCGAGGAGCGGGAGCCTGGCGTGCTCGGCGGCTGGGTGGAGGCCGGCGGTCCGATCGTGGGCGTCCGGATCGACGTGAAGAGCGGCAACGTGACCGCCGGCGCGCCGCGCCAGGACGGTACGGGCGCGCTCCTGTCAGGACGGTTCGCGCTCTCCCTGGGAGAGGGCGAGCTCGCCGCCGAGTCGACGGACGGCGGCATGACGTGGCGCTCGATCGAGGTGCCGGAGCGCGACGACGACAGGGCGGCGTCCCGGACGCGCGCGTGCGGCCCTGTCGGCTGCGTCTTCAAGGGCTGGATCCGGGTCGGCTGGGGGAAGACGACGGTGCCGGACGATCTCGCCGAAGCGAAGCCGCCGCCGGTGCTTCAGACGCCGCTCCGCGCGGGGAGCCCGATCGGGATGCGCTGCGAGGCGCTCGGCTCCTCGACCCCGCCGCTGCCGGACAGGCCGTCGGCCGCGCGCGCCGCGCCCGCCGTGCGGCCAGCGCCGTCGGCCGCGCGCTCGGTGTCCAAGGCGACGGCGGCTTCCGCGTGGGCTCCGTTCCGCAACACCCCGCCGCCCGCGCTCGGGGCGGATGAGATCGGCTTCGACAACGGAGCCCCGTACGACATCGTGACGATGCGCGCCTACGCGTGGGGCAAGCGGGGCGCTGACTGGGCGCGCGCTGGGCGATGGCTCATCCGCTTCGATGACCGCTTCGACCCGGAGGGCGGGGTGCGCTCCAGCGGCGTGAGCGCCTCACCGTGGTCGGATGAGGCGTCGGCCGCCGAGGCGCTCGGGGTGGCGAACTACGGGGCTGCCTCCTGGGGCGCGTACCTCGATCCCGGCGGACGGGCTGCGTTGACCCACGTGTGTCGGGGCGCTGGATGCAACCTGTTCGCCGTCTCCGAGGGGCTGTCGGTCCTTCCGTTTCGCGACAGCGCCGGCCGCGCCGGCAATTTCCTCCGGCCGTTCCCGAACGGCGCCGTCCGGCTCGGCGAGACCTGGTTCTTCGTGACGCCCGGCGGCTCGTACGAAGCCGTGGCGCTGTGGCGCGCCGATCTCGGGATCGCGCGGCAGCTGGCGACCTACCATCGCCCTGGGCGCACGAGCTACGGCGTCGATCCGCCGCGCCTCGTCCGGCGTGTGCTGGGCGGCGGCGTCGGCCTGCTCATCTCGACGGCCCCGGACCCTGGCGTGCGCGCCGGCTCCTGGCACGTGCTCCCGATCGATCGCGACACGGGCGCGCTCGGCGAGGCGGTGCCGCTCGGCCGCAAGGATCTCGTGGGCACGCCGCTCGACCGCTGTCATCCGGGTCAGGACGGCTGGCTGCTCGACACCAGCCTGGAGGGCTCGCCGAGCTTCGATCTCGGCGGCAGCTATCCGTCCGTCGATGGCGCCGAGTTCCGGCTTCGCCTGGATCCCGGCAGCGCGTGCGTCGAGGCGATGTCGGTGAGGCTGCAGGGCACCTTCTCGAAGGCGCCCGAGAAGCAGCTCGATATCGCCGCCGGGGCGATCCCGCTCGCGGCGACCGAGCGGACGACGGGCCGGAGGTGGCGGCTGCGCTGCGAGCCGAAGGACGCTGCCAGGTGAGCGTTAGTTTGCGATGGCGTCGGTGGAGACCGCGTTCACCTGCCCCTCGACGCTCACCTCCTCGCCGTCTCCGTAGCGGATGGTTCCGAGCCAGTCTGCCGTCCAGGCGATCGGCGCCGCGGCGCTGTTGACCTGCGCCGGCCCCGAGGCGTTCACGACGATCTCGCCGATCAGCCCGGCGGTCTCCGAGGCGTCCATGCCCTCGCGCCAGAGGAGCTTGAGCCCGCCTGCGCAGAGCATCGCCATGCAGTCGCTGTTGCAGCCGGCGTAGCCGCCGAGCAGCTCGCCGAGCGCCGAGCATTCCGCTCCGTCGGCGAGCGCCGCAGGGACGGACTCCGCCGTCGTCTCCGCTGCAGCCCCGAGCCCGGCCGCGCCGCCGATGTAACCGCTCGGCACCCACGAGAGCGTCCCGGCGAGGCGGAGCACATCGCCGGGATCCGCTGTCCACGACATGAGCTGCTCTGGCGGTACGCCCGCGCTGTCGGCGGTGACGCTGCCGAGCCAGCTCGCCTCGAAGAGCGCGCTTCCCGGCATTTCTTCCAGCCCGCTCAGATGGCCGTCGATCGCGAGCGGCGTATCCGCGAGCCCGGCGCGGGCCCATGCACGACACCTGTTGCGCAGGGGGATCGGGAGCGCGGCGAGGTGCGCCTGCGCCGCCGCGTCCCAGCCGCGCTCGACCCGCTGCGCAGCGAACGCACCTGCCTGCACCGACGGCGCCGCGCGCTGCATGGCGTCGAGCAGGGACGCGGCTTCCGCGCCGGCGGGCAAAAAGGCGTCGAGCAGCTGCTCGGTCGCCGCCTCGAGCAACGCGTTCAGCCCATCGTCCGTCACGAGCGTCAGCTTCGTGTTCAGGTGCGTCGCCGCCAGGTGGATGGGCAGGTCCCTGATCGGGACGTACACGTCACGCGCGGACCCGGCTTGCAGCTCCCGCTCGCCCACGCATCCCCACATGATCCGACCGCTGTGGAGCGCGATGGTGAGGCTCGGCCCCACAGGAGCGCCCTCGACGACGACCGGCTCGTCCGGACCGCCGTGCGCCACGAGCGCACCGATGGGCGCCTGGGGCGCTGCGGTTGCGAGCTCCTCGCATGTGGACTCGGCGACAACGCTCGCGGTCCAGCTCTTCGCGACGCGCGTGCCCTGGTAAACCGGGATGACGCGCAGCGTGCCGAAGCCCTCCGCGCTCACCGACACGCCGAGTTCGGCGGCCGGGCCATCCTTCGTGGCGGCGCGGAGTCGAAACGTGCTCCCCAGGTTCGAGGCGTGGAGCTGGACCGAGGCCCTGCCGTTGGCGTCCGCGATGGCCGTGGTGCGGTCGACCCACGCGCCCGCGGCCTCGCCGAGGAGGGTGAAGCTGATCTCGTAGGGCGCGGGCGGCTTGCCCCGGATCCAGAGCGTGCGCAGCTCCCCCGGCACGAGCTGAAGCGTCCCTTGCTGCTCGAACGCCAGCGTTCCCGGTCGAGGGACATCCGTGGGAACATCGGCGTCCTCTGCCGACCCGTCGGTCAGACGAAGCGAGCAGGACGCCAGTCCGACCATAAAAATCCGGAGCGCCCAGTGTTTCGAAGGCAAGTTCACCCGTGGAGTGTACCTCGCACCTCCCCCGGCGGAAAGCCGAGGGCCGAGCGCACGGCGGCTCACCCGGCGAGCCGTGGCCAGCGACGCTGCCGAGCGTCGGCGCGCGAGGTCAGCGGGCGCACACCGGACGAGCCCGCGAGCAACGCCGCGACGCCAGGGGCTCGCGAGGCGCGAACGGCGGCGCCGCGCGGGGCCGCGGGATGCGTGGCAGGCGGCGTCGAGCCGCGGGATGCGTGGCAGGCGGCGTCGAGCCGCGGGATGCGGCTACTTCACGTAGATCTGGGCGACGGCGAGGCCGCTGCCCCGGACGGTCATGACGGCCTTCGCAGGGCCGCCGACGGGGAGCGGGTTCTTGAAGCACTGCCCCTTGCCGCCGAGCGTGGCGTTCGGTCCGGTGGTGTTGTCCTGCGAGAGCACCACCGGCGGCAGCATCGGCGCGGGTTGCGCGACGATCTGCAGGTTGAGCTCCTGGATGCCGAGGCCCACGCCGATGACCGAGTAGCACTTGCCCGGCTGGATGTTGAACGGCTGCTCGAGCGTCTGGCCGTCCTGGAACTGCCCGGCAAAAGCGCCGCCTTCCGGTTGCATGCCCTGGACCTCGGAGGCCGCCATGGCCGTGAGCACCGGGGTCGCGGCGCTTACCGCCGCGGGCGCGATCGGGGTCGCCTGCCCGGTGCTCGTGCCCGTCTGCGTCGGGGCGGGGGTCGTCGTGGGGGTCGTGGGGGCAGGCTGCGTGTATCCCGGCTGGGGGGGCGTCTGACCGTACTGGCCCGGCTGCTGGGGGGTCGGAGCGTACTGCCCGGGGGGGTACTGGCCGGGCGGGGCCCCGTACTGGTTCTGCATCTGCGACGGGTTGTTCGGCTCCGGGTCGCTGCCTCCGCAGGCGAGGGGCGCGAGGCCGAGCAGGGCCGCAGGGATGAGGACGTACAAGCGCATACGAGGCTCCTTCAGGGTTGTGCGGGGTGAGGCCACGACATTGGGACGCTCGCCGCACCCGCGGCGGCTCACGGCCGCTGGTCACGGGCGGTAAGACGGTTGAGGTGGGGGCGTGTTCTACAACGACTTGGCGGCGCGAGGCCAGACGCTGAGGTGCGGCCAGGCTGAAGCGTGCAGAGCCAGAGGAGAGCGGAGGTCGCCGCGGCTGGGCCGCGGACCGAGGAGCACGTTGCCGACCGGCGTGCGTCTCCCGTGCCCACGGAGAGAGGAGGGCACCGCATCGCGTCGACGATGCCCCCCCGGCCTCCCAGGCTGCGGCCGTTCGACCCTCGCCGGATGCGCTGAGCTCGCCTGGCGTCCCAGCGCGCCGCCGCTCATCGCCCCGCTGTGTTGAACGAAAGGAGGCACCCTGCCGTCGCCGCATCCGCCCGCGAGGCGCGCGCCGGCCCCCTATCTCACCGCACTGGAAGCCCTGCGGCGCTTTCGCCCAGTTGACGCGGGCGAAAGGCGACACCAAAAACCCGGTCCACAACTGCGCGTCCGGGGCGCGGCGGTCACGTGGTCCGCCTGGCGATCCAAGGCCGATACCGGCGCGAGCCCCGCCGGCCGGCCCATGCGCGGTCCGGCAGGCACGCGCCGCTTCCCTGTAGATTGAACAACGGGCGATCCCGCTCGCGGCGGGAGATCAGGAACGAGCCATGAGCGACATCCACCAGGCGATCAAGGATACCGTCGAGAGCAACCGCGTCGTCCTCTTCATGAAGGGCACCAAGACCTTCCCGCAATGCGGCTTCTCGGCCCGGGCCGTCGACATCCTGAAGAAGTGCGGCGTGGAGTTCAAAGACGTCAACGTTCTGAGCGACCCCTCGCTGCGCCAGGGAGTCAAGGACTACTCGCAGTGGCCGACGATCCCGCAGGTCTACGTGGACGGGAAGTTCGTGGGCGGCTCGGACATCCTGATGGAGATGTTCCAGTCGGGTGATCTGCAGAAGATCCTGTCGAAGCAGGGCTAGCCTCCGGATCGCTCCAGGGCACGCAGCCCCGCTGCCTCCAGGGCGCGGCGCAGGACCGCGTCGAACATGTCGCCGGTGAGCCGCCCGGTCTGGGTGTTCTGCTGGCTCACGTGGTAGCTGCCGAAGAGCCGCGCCTCCCCGGCGCCGCCGCGCGGGTCGGGGAGGCGCGCCTCCACGCCGTGCGCGAACGGAGGGAGGTGCGGGGCAGCGTCGGCGCCGCGCTGCGCGCCCTCACCGGCGGCGGACGCGCTGCGCGAACGGGCGAGCGCGCCGACGGCGTCGTAACCGATCTTGCCGAGCGCGAGGTAGACGCGCGCGCGCTGCAGGGCCGCGAGCTCTCGCTCGATCCAGCCGCGGCACGCCGCGAGCTCGGCGGGCATCGGCTTGTTGTCCGGGGGAGCGCAGTGGCAGGGGGCGGTGATGAACACGCCCTCCAGCGAGAGCCCATCGTCGCGCGCGGTGCTCGTCGGCTGCGAGGCGAGCCCCGCGCGAAAGAGCGCCGCGTAGAGGAAGTCACCCGAGCGATCGCCCGTGAACATCCGGCCGGTGCGGTTCGCGCCGTGCGCCGCCGGAGCCAGCCCGACGATCACGAGCGGCGCATCCGGATCGCCGAAGCCTGGCACGGGGCGACCCCAGTAGGTCTGGTCCCGGTAAGCGCGCCGCTTCTCCCGCGCGATGTCCTCGCGCCACGCCACGAGCCGCGGGCACCGACGGCACTCGACGAGCTCCGTCGCGATCTGCTCGAGCGCGCGCGCTGCGCCGCCGCCGCTCACGCGGCGGGCTCTCCGCTCGATCCCGTTGAGGCGCCGCCCTGCGCCATGTCCACCAGATCGCGCTCCACCACGCGCGTCTCCACGACCGGGCGCGGCGGCGCCGCCGCGCGCTCCGCGCTGCTCTGCTCGCCGGCCACCATCCCGGTCACGATCCGGTCGAGCACCGCGTCGAAGCGCAGGCGATTGAAGCGCGCGCCGCTCGCCAGCCAGTCGATGTGCCCGCCCTTGCCCGGAAAGTGGCCGACGATATCCAGGTGGTCGGCCTTGCCGGCCCAGATGAGGTCCCCCCAGACCTGCGAGGCGAGCGGGACCACGCCGTCGTTGGCGTCCGGCGGCGGCAGCTCGCCGAGGAGGCGCGCGAGCTTCTGCTCGATCGAGCCGTCATGCGAGCGACACGGGTAGTGCTCGTTCAGTCGCGCCGTGATGTTCGAGAGCGCAGTGAAGATGGCGGCCGACATCGCGCCCCACGGCGACCGGAGCGCCGACACCCAGTCGCGGACGGCGTTGCGCGGCGCGTACGTCGCGACGCTCTGGTAGCGCAGGCCCGCGCGGTCCACCAGGCCGGCGTGGAGCAGGTCCATCGCCTCGGGCATCAGCTGGACGATGGCGCCCTGGTCGTCGCGCAGGAGCTTCAACCAGGCGCGCAGATCGCGGCTCGAGGCGTCGTCGAGCACGCGGATGAAGCTCTCGATCGCGCGATCGATGAGCTCGATCTCGAAGAAGCCGAGCTGCGCCCGGCCGAACGCGGCGACGAGCGCAGACGCGGCCGCGAGCGGCGGCGCGCCGAGCTTGAGGCCCGCCACCGTGAGCGCCGTGATGGCGTAGAGGAGGCGCTGGCCGCTCACCGTGGCGAAGAACGCGGCGAGCGGCGTGCCGAAGTGAGGCGTGTTGATCGTGGTGACGGACCGCAGCCGGATCGTCCAGCCGAGCCGGCGGTGCGCGTTGCCGGGCAGGCGCACCGTGGGTGAGGCGACGAGGCGGGCGTCGAGGCCTCCCGTCGAGTGGCCGACGATGTGGATCGGGCCATCGTCGTCCCCGGCGCTCTCGTCCACGAGGCGGGCGAGCTTCGCGGCGCGGCGGAGGATGGAGGCCGTCGGATGCACCTCGCAGACGTGGATCTCGACGATGCGGCCGCGATCACGGAAGCGCTCCTCGAGCGCTCGGATGAAATGCTCGAAGTACTCGAGGGAGGCGAGGGTCGCGAAGCCGAACATGCCTGGCGATAGGTAGACGCGCGTCTTCTGCACGCGCGAGAATGTGCCATTTTCATCGCCCCTCCGCGGCATTTCCCGCGCTGCCCGGCCGCCGGCCGCGTCCGCGTCCGCGTCCGCGCCCTCCGCGAAGAAGCGGCGGCATGCCGGCCGCAAATCCGGGTAACCTGCGATCGTGGACGACTCCAGCGCGCGGGAAATCGAAGCGGCTGTACAGGAGGCCTTGGGCCTGTTCGGAACCTCGGGCGCGGTGAGCGTCCAGGGAAGGCAGATCGCGCTGCATGGGCGCGGGGCGCCGGTGGCGATCGATCTGGAGCAGCTGGTCGAGCAGTGGCCGCTCCTGCCGCGGGACCTGCGCACGCGCAAGGCGTCCGACCTGGCGCGGCGGCTCGCGCAGGCGCACCGCGCGGTCAGCTCGCTGGCCCCGCCGGCGCCGACCGTGCCGATCCGGCCGGTGCGGCACGTCGTGATCCCGATCGGCGCGGTGCTGCTCGCGGTCGTCGGCGTACTCGTCGCGGTGCGCCTGCTTCGATCGCGGGAGACGCCGGCCACGCTGCCGGCGGCGCCGGAGACGGACGTCGGCGAGGACGCGGCGCGGAACACGCGCACCTGTGAGGCGGCGCGCAAGCGCATCTACTCGGGCGCGTCGATGGGACCGTTCGAGCTCGCTGGCTGGGTCGCCGAGCTCTGGCTGGCGACGCCCCGCGGCGGCGCGGCGCAGGCCGCCGCCGGTGCCGCGGGGCAGGATGCCCTGTCCGCCGAGTCCGTGGGGCTGGGCGCGTTCATCTCCCAGGGGAAGCTGACAGCGGCCGCCGACGCCGAGCTCGCGGCGGTCACCGACGGGCTCGTCGAGATCGTCCCCGGGTTCGACGAGGAGGAGGCGGGGCGCTCGCCGTCGTGGCGCGCGATCACCGCGCGGTTCTCCAGCGGGTACGCGCGGGCATACTTCGATCCCGCGCTCCGGGCGCGCTTCGTCGCGCTCGCCGACCGCATGGCCGATGGCGCGTCCGCTGAGCTCGGCGCCCTGTACGCGCGCTGCGCGCACCTGCCTTATCACGACGCGGGCGCCTGGTTCCGCGGCCCGGATCCGGCCGCTGCGGCGACGGCGCTCGTCTATGCGTCCGGCGTCTTCGCCGAGATGCCGGCGGTCGATCGAGGGGCGCTGGCCGCGCTGCGAGGGGCGGGGCCGATCGACGCGCTGCGAGGCGCCGGCGCCTCGCTCGACGCGGCGAGCCTGGGTAAGCTCGTGGGGGCGCACGGCGGCGGCATCACGAAGGGCGGGGCGGGCGCCGTCGTCATCACGTTCCCTGTCGGCGGGCCGACCCGGGCGACCAGCGCGAGCCGCATCGTCGCGCGCAAGCTGCAGGTCGGCGTGGGGCAGGACTGAACGATCACTCGCCCGCGGCGAAGTGCACGATCGAGTAGACCCGGGCCGCGTCGCCGGCGCGCTGCGCGAGGAGCGCCCGGCCGCCGAGGAAGTCGAGCTCGACGACGAAGGCGAAGCCGGCGACCTCGCCGCCCTGATTGCGCGCGAGCTCCGCGGCGGCCGAGGCCGTGCCGCCGGTCGCGAGCAGGTCGTCCACGATGAGGACCCTGGCCCCGGGCTTGATCGACCCCTTGTGCATCTCCAGCTCCGCCGTGCCGTACTCGAGCGCGTACGCCACCCGATCGGCCGCGGCCGGGAGCTTGCCGGGCTTGCGCACGGGCACGAAGCTCGCGTTGAGCCGGGCCGACAGCGCGCCGCCGAAGATGAAGCCCCGGGACTCGACGCCGACCACGACGTCGACGTGCTCGCCGATGTAACCCTGGGCCAGGAGATCCAGCGTGATGTGGAGCGCCCGCGGGTCGGCGAGGAGCGGCGTGATGTCCTTGAAGAGGATGCCCGGCTTCGGAAAATCCGGGACGTTGCGGAGGCGGGCCTTGAGGTAGCGGAGCGCGTGCTCGGAGGGCAGGGCGTCGTGGTTGAACATGGCGCCGAGCGTAGGCGAGCGCACCCGAGCCGGAAAGCGCTGCCAGGGCGACGCGCGCGCCGTCAGCCGGTGCGACCGTCGTTGAGCTCCGCGGCGAGCTGGAGCGCGACGCCCTCGTGCTGCGCCGCGAACAGGTCGAGCGTCAGCGGGGTGACGCTGACGGCGCCCTCGTCGTAGGCCTCGGTGTCCGAGCCGGGGACGAGGTCGTGGCGCACGCCTGCGCCGCCGATCCAGAGGTACTCGTGCCCGCGGGGATCCCGGCGAAAGATCACCTCTTCGGTGTAGAGGCGCGCGCCGATGCGCGTGGCGCGCACGGGCCAGCTGCTGCCCGCGGGGATGTTGACGTTGAGCAGCGGCGCCGGCCGGCGCCCCTCCGGCCCGGCGGCGCGGTGGAGGGCGAGGGCTAGCTTCACGCCGAGCGCCGCCGCGGCCGGGCGCGACGCGCCCGCGTCGGCGGAGAGCGCGATCGAGGGGATGCCGCGGAGCGCTCCTTCGCGCGCTGCGGCCACGGTGCCCGAGTAGAAGATGTCCGAGCCCAGGTTGAGCCCGTGGTTCATGCCCGACACGACCAGATCCGGGCGGCGCGGCAGCACGCGCGTGCCGGCGTGGAGGGCGACATAGATGCAGTCGGCGGGCGTCCCGTCGACCGCGAACACGCCGGGCGCGGCCTCCTGCAGCCGGAGGACGCGGTGCAGGCTCAGGGAGTGGCTCGTCGCGCTCTGGTTGACCGCGGGGGCGCACACGACCACGTCGGCGTGCAGGGCGAGCTCGTCGCGTACCGCGATCAGACCCGGGGCCGAGTAGCCGTCGTCGTTGGAGAGGAGGATCAGTGGGCGCATGCGTTTCGCTCGATGGCCCCCGCATCAGCTGCCGAGCAGGCGCCTCGCGAACGCGGCGACGAGCTCGACCAGGGCGCTCATGCGGCCGAAGAAGCCGGCTCCACCTCGCGCCCGCGCCATCGCGAAGGCGACGGTCCGGAGCGCCGGAGTATAAGGATACCACCACAGCTCGCTCTTCGCTCTGCTGCGGTCCTCGAGGAAGAAGCGCGGCCGCGTCAGGCCCGAGAGCGCGTGCGGGCTGCTCGTGATACCGGAGCCGCTGTCGCCCGTCCCCGTCCACGGAGCGGCCGGGAGCGCGCCCGTGAAGCCGTGATTGTTGATCGTCACCACGCCCGAGCGCAGCCGCCGCGCGAGCGCATGGGCTCGCTCGTAGCCGCGGGTCCAGAGGCTCGTCGTGAGCGCGAAGCGGGACGCGTTGGTGCGGGCGATCGCCTCCTCGGCGTTCTTCACGACCATGACGGGGAGGATGGGGCCGAACGTCTCGTCCTGGAGCAGCGGTGTGTCCTCGCGCTCGATCTTGACGACCGTCGGCGGGAAGGCGAGCGATCCTGCTGCCGGCGCGCCGCCGGCGAGGACCTCCGCCCCGCTCTCGACGGCCGCGTCGAGCTGATGCCGCACGATCTCGGCCTGCCGCGCGGTCGTCATCGCCCCGACGTCGACGCCGGCCCGGAGCTGCCCGGTGAGCGCGACGACGCGCGCGATGAAGCGATCCGCGATCGCCTGTTCGACGTAGACGCGCTCGATGGAAGCGCAGTTCTGTCCGGCGTTCGTGAAGGCACCCCAGACGACGCCGCGCGCGGCGCGCTCCAGGTCGCAGTCGTCCAGCACGATGGCGCTGTCCTTGCCACCGAGCTCCAGCGACGTCGGGACGAGGCGCTCGGCGCACGCGACGGCGATCTTCTTGCCGGTGGCGACGCTGCCGGTGAAGACGACGAGATCGACGCCGGCCTCGATGAGCGCGGCGCCGACGTCGCTGCCGCCCTGCGCGACGCCGAGGACACCCTCCGGGAGCAGCCCGTCGAACAGCGACGCCACGAGCGCGCCGGCGCGCGGCGTGACCTCGCTCGGCTTGAAGACCACGGCGTTGCCCGCGAGCAGCGCTGGCACGATCGTGCGCAGCGGGATCGCGACGGGGTAGTTCCAGGGCGTGATGAGCGCGACGACGCCGCGCGGGTCCCTCCGGATGCGCCCGACTTTGCCGGGGTAGGCGAGCGCGTCGAGATCGACGGGGGACTCGTCGAGCAGCTCCTCGATGGACAGGGTCCAGTAGTCGACGAGATTGGCGTTCGGCAGCACCTCGGCCAGCGCGGCTTCCTCGATCGGCTTGCCGCACTCGCGATGCAGGAGCGCTGCGATCTCTTCGGCCCGCGCGAGCAGGCGCTGCTTGACCCTCGCGATGAGCTCCGCCCGCTCCCGGATCGGGATCTCGGCCCAGGTGACCTGCGCCGCCCGCGCCCTCTCGACGATCATCGCGACGGCGCTGGGCTCTGTCCCCGCGACGGCGTCGAGGGGCTCTCCTCCTGCCGGGCTGCGCGTCGGGAAAGGTCCAGCGCTCGCCGTCCTGCCGGACGCCGGCGAGGCCGCCGCTTCGCTCGCTGCCGCGCAACCCTCGCCGATGGCAGCTGTCTTGGATTCCATGGGGCGCCGAGCCTAGCACCGCGCTTCTGCCCCCCTGCAGGGCGTGTGGGCCGCCCTCGAGGGGGGCAGGGGTTCTCGAGCGGACCAGCGCGGGGGGCTGCTACGGGGCGGGGTCGGCCGTCGAGGCGGGAGGCGTGGCCTCTTCGGCGGGGGCCGGCGCCGAGCCCTCGTCGTCAGGAGCGGCGGTGCCGGCGGGGTTGGCTTTCCGCTTGGCCGGCGGGTCCGTCGACGGGGTTGCCATGGTGGCAGCGATCGACAGGACCGTCTTCTTGCGGCAGCCGACGATGACCGCCTGACCCGAGGAGAGCCACGCGGGGCTCGACACCTTCTCCGTCGTCAATTTGCCGAGCCGCACGTAACGCGTCCCGCAGGGCACGTCGAGCGTCTCTCCCGTATTTCCGGCGAGTGAGCCGTTCACGTACACGGATGCCTGCTGGGGCGAGTTGACCAAGAGATGACCACGGTTCGGCGGCAGATCCTCGGCGCTACCCGCAGCAGGCGCCGCGGTCTCGGCCGGCGCCGCGGTCTCGGCCGGCGCCGCGGTCTCGGCCGGCGCCGCGGTCTCGGCCGGCGCCGGTGCGGCCGCGGTCTCGGCCGGCGCTGCGGTCGGCGTCGGAGGCTGCGCCGTCACGTCCTGCGTTGCGCCCGGGGTGGTGTCGGGGACGACGTTCGGGAGGGGCGCGGGCTCGGAGCCGAACAACCCGAGGCGATGCGCAACCGCTGCGCCGCCCACGAGGAGCGCCACGGCCGCGATGAGGATGCCCACGCGGGAACGCGGGCGCGGAGGCGGGCGATCGGTGACGCTTGCGTCGGCGGGCGGACGCGCGGTGACGCGCTCGGACGGCTTCAGCCCCTTCTCCGTGGTGATGGGCGGGTCCTTGGTGATGACCTTCGGGAGGAGATCGCGATCGACCGGCTTCGACCTGGAGTTGCGATCCGCTTCCTCGTGCGCGTCCTTGGGCAGCACCCCCGGCGGCGCCTCGACGGTCTCTTGATCCTGGATCGAGCGAGCGATCGCCTGGGCCTCGGACCGCGCGGATCGCACGGCCGTCTCCTCGTCTTCAAGGCCTTCGGGGCGAGAGCGAATGACGGTGGCCTCGTCCTCGAGCATGCCGCGGATCACGGTCGGCTCGTCGTCGACCATATCGCGGCTGAGCTCGCGCTCGGTGGCAGGCTCTCCGAACGCGCGCCGTGTGGCCGCGGTGACCTGCTCCGCCTTGGGGGTGACCGGTTCCGCGGTGGACGCCACGTGGGCCGTGACCGCGTCCAGCGCGAAGGCGCCTTCCTTCCCGACAGGCGTGGTCGTGGCGGGCGCCTCGGCGCGGTCGGGCAACGACCTGCGCTCGGCGCGCGCCTCGTGCGCTGCGGCTTCCGGCGTCTGCCTGCGCTCGACGGGGATCTTCAGCGCTGCAGCCGACCTCTGCGCGGGCTCCGGCTCGTCGGGGAGGAGCCCCGCGAACGAGAGCTCGCTGTCGCTCTCCGCCACCATCTTCCTTCCCGCGGTGTCCTCGTGCGGGAAGAACGGCTTCGTTTCTGCGCGCGGACTGGAGCCGCGGGCGGGGGGCACTGCCGGACCGGCAGAGAGCGCGTCCCTGCCCTGGCCTGACCTGGCGGCCGGCGCCGTGACCTTGGCCGCGGGTCGGGTCGCCTCTCTCGGCCTGGGCTCGGCGGGCTCCGCGGGCGGGCGGAAGGTCTCCTGGGGGCCGGCGTCACGGGCTTCGCCCCGCGGGAGATCGAGGGAGGCCCCGGGCCTCGCGGCCGGCTTCCCGGGGTAGCTGGGAGGCGGCGCCGGAATCCGCGCCGGGGTCGCGGCCGCCGGCTTGCCGGCCGGCGTCTTGGCTGCGCTCGCGGCGGGCGTGGCCGCTGCGGCCGTCCTCACCGCAGGCTGTGGCGGCGTCTTCGCGGCAGGCTGCTGCGGCGCCTTCGCGGCCGCGGAAGGATGCCTCGCGACCCCGCCGGCCGCGGTCTGCGGCGCCTGAGCGGCGGGCGGCGCGGCAGCCTGGCGCGCATCGCCGGGCAGGCCCGAACCGTCGATGCTGCCGACGTCGTCCAGGAACGGCTCGGGGGCGCGCGGCGCGGACGGCCCGCCCAGGGCGACCGCGCTGGCCGCACCTGCCGGCCGTGCTTCGTTCGCCGGCGACGTTTCTGGCGCGATCAACCTGACGTTGGGCAAGGCCGCGCCCGCCGTGGCGATGGCGCCGGGCGCTTCGCCGCGGTGCGGGACGAGCTCCGCGGAGACCGGGAGCTGCGACCGGGTTCGAGGCGCAGCGGTGTTCCGCTGCACCCGCTGGAGGAGCGCTTCGAGGGTGGCGACTTTTTCGGCGACGTTCACGCCGCGTCAGCATATCGCGGCTCGGCGCTCGTTACATCATTCGCGGTGAGGGAGGCGCGATCGGGCAGATTCCCCGGCGAAAATCCAGCCGGGGGGCCGGTGGGGCGGGGGGTCAGAGGGTCTCGAGGTAGGCGACCAGATCGTCGATCTGGTCCTCGGCGAGGTGGGACGTCTTGCCGTGCAGGTCGCCGCCGCCGCAGGCGGGGTTTGTGAACCGGTCCCTCAGCGACGTGGCGCATCCGTCGTGCATGAACGGCGCGCGCGTGCCGATGCGGACCAGCGACGGCACCTGGAAGGCCTTGCCCGTGCCGACGTCGAACGACTCGTTGCTCGTGAGCTGAGCGCCCGCGTGGCACCGCGCGCAATCCACGGTCTTGTCGTGGAAGACGGCTTCACCTCGCGCCACGGCGCCCTGGTCGGGCCCCAGCGACACCGGCGGAGCGGGGAGGCTGTCGATCCACCGGGCGAAGAGGTTCACCCGGCGCGGCCCCTGGTGCACGCCGCCCATGCGGCGCTCGAAGACCTCGTTCATGATGGCCTCGATGCCCGACATGTCGCCGTCCCAGTGGAACGGCGCGGTGTTGAGGATCCCGCCGCTCACGAACTGGGTGCGCCGGGGCCCGATGGGGTTGAAGACCCAGGTATGGCCGTCCTCGCCGCCTTCCGGATGGCACGACGCGCAGGCCATCGGACCGGCCGCGTTCCGGTGGAACATCTCGTGGCCGGTGTCTCTCCGGCTCTCCCCGGGGAGCGTGATGACGCGGTTGCTGGAGATGCCGGGGATCCCGAGCACGTGGATGCCCGCCGGCTCGCGCGTCTGCACGATCACGGCGTCGCCGGCGAACGCGACGGCGGTGGGCTCGCCGTTCACCGCCATCCGCTGCTGCGCATCGATGCAGGTTCCCTCGCCCTCGAAGCCCATGTTCGCGTTCAAGGTCGTCGGGGTGGTGATGAGGATCTCGTTCGTGCCGGCCGCGACGACGGCGTACGATGCGCCGTCGGCCGACACCGCGAGGTCGACCGGGAGGGTCGCGGACGGGAGGGCAGGGGACGCTCTCGGCCCGTCGCCGGAATCGGGGGTCCCGACCTCTGACACCGTGCTGTGCACGATGCTCCCGTCGCATCCGCCGGAGCTGTAGCCCCCCTCGACGATCTCGACGGGCGCGATGAGGGCGCGCTGGTGCACCATCGCGACGCCGCCGGACGGCAGGCCGACCGTCCGCCAGGCGACGGTCGGAACGAACTCCTGTCCGAACAGGTTGAACTGCGGGATCTTCTGCCGCTCCGCGACGCTGCCGTCCGCGTCGACGGTGAGCAGCTCAGCCGCACGGAACTTGCTGACCAGGAGCCGCTCTCCATCCACGACGACATCGCGCAGGTCGCGATCGAGCTGCAGGCGGCGCGTCGCGTCTCCGGGGCCGGCCGGGAGCGTCACGAGCTCGCCGCCGAGGCAGGCGACGTGGAGCTCGTCGGTCCTCGCGTCGTAAGCGATCCCCCTCGGGGCCGGGCACGCCGCGCGCCGCTCGACGATCTTCCCGCTGTCCGCGTCGACCGTGACGATCGCGCTGCCGCGGCGGAGCGCGACGTGGAACCGCCCCGCGTCGTCCTCGACGACCCGGCCCGGCTCATCGCCTTTCTCCAGCACGATCTCCGCGGTCAGCTTCTGCGCCTGCAGATCGACGATCCACACCCGGTCGCGATCCGGATCCGAGGCCACGGCCCTGACAGCGCTCCTGCTCACGGCGAGCGTCCCACCGCTGATGGCGGGCGGCGGCTCAGCCGCGATCGCGACGCTCCCGGGATCATCGACCTGGGGGGGCTCGTCCTCACCGAGATCCCAGGGAGCGCAGGCGGCCAACGATGATGCGCTCGCGAGGATGGCGAGCATCGGGGAGAAGCTGCAGCGCGATGCAAGCAGTCTATGCATTGAGGCCTCCGGTCAGCCGCCAAGCAAGATGGCGGCCACTTGATGAGATGTTCTTCCATTCGATCGAGCGCCGCAATAAGCGTTGCCTCCGAGTGAGCGACGGATTTCTGCCGTCCACGACGCGCGTGAACGGGTACGAACGCTGTCTTGGACGAGGGGCCCCCCTCCCGGGAGCCGGTCGTCATGTCCCGGCTGTCCTGGCCCAGTGCGGCACGGCATGACGAACACGTCAGACCATGGTGCCAGCGCGGTCTTGGACAGCGCGGGGCGCCATCACGCGTTCATGTGCGCCTGCGCCGCCACGGGCGTCGTGGGACGAGAGCGCAGGCTGCGCGGTCACGTTCGTGGGACGGTGGCGCGAGCGATCGCCGAGGCGCGATGGCGCGGGATCGCCTGCGATCTTGACGGGTGCTGTCACCGCCCATAAGTGACCGACCGGTCATGAAAAGCACCGCAATCCCGTCTCGACGCAGCCTCTCGCTCGCTTCGACGCTCGCCGGGCTGCTCGCCCTCGGGCTCATCGCACAGCCCGCCGCCGCGCAGCCGGTCGCCCCGCAGCCCGCGCCGGCGCCTTCCGCCCCGGGGGAGCCGCAGCCCCTGCAGGCTCCCGTCGCTGCGGCCCAGCCGGCGGCGCCGAAGGCCGATCCGCTCGCCACAGCGCTCGCGCCCCAGCCAGGAGGGCTGACGCCGGACGACGTCGCGAAGGCCGCGCTGCGGACGCGCGCGTCGCTCCGCGCCAAGCAGGCCGACCTCCGCGCGGCGTCGGCGAGGGTCGACCAGGCGATGGTCAATTTCTTTCCGCGGGTCACGGTAACGGCGACGTACACCCGGCTGTCCGAGGTCGAGAACCCGCTCGCCGACCTGTTCGCGAGCATTCCGGGGCCGGGCGGACAGCCTGCTATCGAACCCTACAACGCGGTGAACACGTACGCGCTCACGGCCAACCTCGCCGTGCCCATCTCGGATTACGTGCTCCGCCTCTCGCAGGCGTATGCATCGGCTTCGCACGCGGAGAGCGCGAAGAAGCTCGAGCTGCAGGCGGAGACGCTGCAGGCCGCCGCCGACGCGAAGCTCGCGTTCTTCAACTGGGTCCGCGTGAAGGGCCAGGTCGTCGTCGCAGGCGAGGCGGTGTCTCAGGCCAGAGCCCACGTCGAGGACGCGCGCCGCACCTTCGAGGTGGGGCTGCTCTCGCGCGCCGACGTGCTCCGGCTAGAGGCCCAGGTGGCCGGCGCGGAGCAGGTGCTCATCGAGGCCCAGGCCGCGCTCCTGGTCGCGGACGACCAGATCCGGATCGCGCTCGGGGCGGCGCAGGACAGGCCGCTCGCCCTCGGGATCGACGTGATGGGCAGCGCGCCCGCGAAGCCGCCCGCCGAGGCGCTCCCGGCGCTGTTCCAGGAGGCGCTCCAGAAGCGCCTCGAGATCCGCGCCCTCGACGAGACGCAGTACTCGCTCGAGAAGGCCGAGGCGGTCACGCGGGCCGGCTACTTCCCGCGCGTGGACGCGTTCGCCGACCTCACCTACGCGAACCCCAACCAGCGCGTCTTTCCGTCGCAGAACCAGTTCGACATGACGTGGGCCGCCGGCGTCCGCGCCACCTGGGTGCTCAACGACGTCTTCACCACCGCGGCCGCCTCCGCCGAGGCGAACGCCCGCACCACGCAGGTCGCCGAGCAGAAGGCCGTGCTGCGCGACGCCCTCCGGCTCGAGGTGGCGTCGGCGTACGCCGAGCTGAGCAAGGCCGCGAGCAGCATCGAGTCCGCCGAGCGCCAGCTCGCGGCGGCTGCGGAGTCGATGCGCGTCAGGTCCGAGCTGTTCCGGGCCGGGCGAGCCACGAGCGTCGACGTGGTCGACGCGGAGACCGAGGTCACTCGCGCGCGGCTGCAGCAGCTCAACGCGCGCGTCGGCGCGCTCGCCGCGAAGACCCGCCTGGACCACGTGGTCGGACGCGATGCGAATGACGTGAAATGACCGAGCTGCGCGCGTCGTCTTCGCTTGCACGGCCCACCTGGCCGGAGTAGGGAAGGCGTGCGTCGCTGCAGCGTGGGTTCCTGCGGCGCTTCCGCGGGCACCGCCCGCACTATCCCTCACCGGCCGAGGTAGCGCGTCCACGGTGCGCGCCCGGTCCGCCCGTCATGACGGAGCTTGCGCTCATCCTCAGCGGCGGCCTGATCGGGCTCGCCTTTGCGGTCTACCTCGCTCGCTGGGTCATCGCGCGCCCCGCGGTCGAGCCCGAGATGCAGCGGGTGGCCGCGATCATCCAGGGGGTCGCCGAGGCGTACTTTCGCCGCCAGAGCAGCGTGATCGGCGCGGTCTCCGCGATGCTCGGCGGCGCCATTTTCCTCGCGTACGGCCTCCTCCGGCGCGCCGGGGAGAATAACCCGGTCCCGGCGCTGGAGCTCGGGGTCTGGCTGACGCTCTCCTTCGCGGTCGGCGCGGCCAGCGCGGTCGCGACGGGCCGGGTCGCCACCTGGATCGCGCCTCGCACCGGCGTGCGCGTGGCGAGCGGCGCCCGCCGCTCGCTCGACCTCGCGCTGCAGATCGCCCTCCGCGGGGGGGCCGTGTCGGGGCTCTTCGTCGTCAGCATGAGCCTGCTCGGCCTGGGCGGCCTGTTCGCCGCGGTCCTCGCGTTCCGCGGCGGCTTCGGGTCCGAGCCGGCCGAGGCGCTCGCGCTCGCGCCGACCATCCCCTGGGTCATCGCCGGCTACCCCCTCGGCGCCTCCTTCGCCGCCCTGATGGCGCAGCTCGGCGGCGGCACGTTCGCCAAGGCGGCCGACCTCGGCGCCGATCTCGCGGGCGCGGAGGTCGGCCTCGACGAGGACGACCTGCAGAACCCGGCCACGATCGTCGACCTGGCCGGCGACACCGTCGGCGACTGCGCCGGGCGCGCGGCGGGCGTCTTTGCCTCGACCGTCGCCGAGAACGCGGGCGCCATGGTGGTCGGAGCCATGCTCTTCCGCAGCAACGCCGGGCTCCCGAGCGCCCTCGCCGTCGTGCTCTTTCCGCTGGTCAGCCGCGCGTTCGGCCTCATCGCGACGCTCTTCGGCGTGATGGTCGTCAAGACCGACGACCGCGAGGACGCCTCCAACGCCCTCCTGCGGGGGCTCTACGTCACGGCCATCCTGCACGCCGTCGGCATCGCCGGGGCCGCCAAGTGGCTGCTCGGCGCCCACTGGGTGGTCTTCTTCGCGTGCGGCGTCATCGGCATCGTCACGGGCATCGGCGTGCTGCACGTGACGCAGTACTACACCGAGCAGCGGCACCGCCCGGTGCGCGAGCTCGCCGAGGCGGCCCGCAGCGGCTCCGCGATGGCGGTGCTGCGCGGGCTCGCCATCGGCCTCGAGAGCTCGGTGCTCCCGCTCCTCGTCGTCGTCGGCGCGACCTTCGGCTCCTACCTGCTCGGCGCCCGCTCCGGGCTCGCCTGGGGCGGCCTGTTCGGGACCGCGGTCGCCACGATGGGGATGCTGGGCACGGCGGGCTACGTCCTCGCCATGGACGCGTTCGGTCCCATCGTGGACAACGCGGGCGGCATCGTCGCCCTGACGGTCGCCCGCGAGCGGCCGGACGTGCGTGGACGCACCCTCGTCCTGGACGCGGTCGGCAACACGACCAAGGCGCTCACGAAGGCGTACACGGCCGGGGTGGCCGCGCTCGCCTCGCTGCTGCTCGTCGCTGGTTACCTCGACGAGTCCAGGCGGCGCGCGCTGACGTTGAGCGCGCCGAGCAGCGGCGAGACGACCGCGATGGTCGTGCGCCTCGACCGGCCCGAGGTCTACCTCGGCGCGCTGGTCGGGATCCTCCTGGTCTTCTGGCTGGCCGGCCGCTGCATCCGCAATGTGCTCCAGGCCGGCCGCCGCGTCCTTGATGAGGTGAGGCGTCAGACCCGGGCCCGGCCGCCGGGCTTCGTCGGCGATCACGAGCCCTGCGTCGAGATGGTCTCTCGGGCGGCGCTGCGCCATATGATCGTGCCGGCCCTCGTCTCGGCGGCGGTCCCCGTGGTCGTGGGACTTGCCTTGCGCTTTGCAAGGACGGAAGATAATCCTCTGGTCGCGGCGGATTCAGTCGCGGCCCTGCTCATGGCCGCGACGGTCGCAGGCGTCCTCGGGTCGCTCTTTTTGGGGAATACCGGGGCGATCTGGGACAATGCGAGGCAGTACATCGCTACCGGCGCGCACGGGGGGCGCTACCTCGTCGACGAGACCGGGGCGCGGGCGGACAACCCCACCTACGGCGCCGCCGTCGTGGGCGACACGATCGGCGATCCTCTCAAGGATGCGGCCGGCCCAGCGATCCACGTGCTCATCAAGATGCTCCCCGCCGTGACCATCGTGTTCTTGCCGTTCTTCATCTGATGACGGTTCTTCATCCAGCGGGATCCGCCAGGGATCCCGTCCACCCGACCCATCCCGGCGAATTGCCGCCGCACCCGTATCCCGAGCCCACGACGTGCCGCCTCCGATCTCCGACGCACTCTCCACCCTCAGCGATCGTGGCCTGCGAAGGCTCCTTGGCGCCCGCACTTTTCTCCGCGGGCTGGAGTACTTCCGCCGCCGCGTCGTCGAGGACATCTCCATCAACGAGACGATGGCGAGCGGCACCGTCCGCGCCGCCGACTCCGAGCCGTATCCGGTCAAGGTCGAGCTTTCACCCGATGGAATCCAGTCGCAGTGCTCCTGTCCGGCCTTCCAGAAGGCTGGCCAGCATTGCAAGCATGTCGCGGCGCTGCTCATCAGCATCCGCGATCAGGCGCGAGGCGCGCAGCCCCGGCGCGAGCCGCCGAGCCCGGCGCTCGTCCCGCAGACCGCCCACGCCGGCGGTGACGCCCTGAAGCGCGTGCGCCGGCGTGACCGCCGCGGGCGACTGGCGATCACGCCGTCGGTGCCGGTCCCGACCGTCGTCGGCACCCACGGGCCGCCGGGCTCCGGCGTCGCCTTCACGGCGCCGATCCTGGACGCCACGGCCAAGCAGACCGGGATCGGCGCCTGGCTCCCGCCCGAAGGGGTCAGCGGAGCCCGGCGCGTGGAGTTCCGCCTCCACGTCCGGCAGGGGGCGCTGACCGTCACCGTCCTCGACGCCGAGGCGCGCGTCCCGGTGCTGCCCTCCGCGGCGCTCGCCTGGCAGGCGCTCTATCCGACGCCGGACCGGGACGCGCTCCGGCTGCTCGCCCGGTTCGAGAGCGGCAACCCGCGCCACCCGGCCGTCGACATCCGTGGCGAGGACGTGGCCGAGCTGCTCCCGCTGCTGGAAGGCCAGCGCGTGCTCCTCGAGCCGGCGCTGATGCAGCTCCGCTTCGGCGAGGACAGCCTGCGGCCGCGTTTCGACCTCGAGACCGTCGGCGGCGACACCATCATCGTCAAGGCGAGCTTCGAGCGGGGGAACGACAAGCGCCGCTTCTCGCTCTTGCAAGGCGGGTGGTTCGAGGGCTGGCCGGGCTGGCACATCGACACGCAGGAGGGGCTCGCGCGCCGCATCGACAAGCGCGTCTCCCCCGCGGCGATGCGCCGCCTGCTCCGCTCGCCCACCATTGGCGAGCCGATGAGCGAGCTGCCCCGCATCATCATGCAGGGGCTGCCCAAGATCGCGCTCGAGGTCGGCGCCGAGCTGCCCGACCTGAACCAGATCGCCGAGGTCGTCGACCTCGTTCCCACGTTCCGCATGCGCGCGGGCGGCTCGCTCATCGAGGCGCGCGTCACGCTGTTCGCCGCGTACGGCGACGCGGAGGTCGCCGTGCGCGCCGACGGCATGTCGCCCCCGGTCCTCGTGCAGCCGCCCGAGGAGGGGATGAAGCGCGCCCGCTGCATCCGCGTGGACATCGCCGCGCAGCAGGACGCGGCGAGCAAGCTGCTCGCCCTCGGGCTCAAGCCGGACGAGACAGGCCAGGGCTTCATCGCGAACGGCGATCAGGCGCTCACGTTCTGGACCGAGGGGCTCGCCGAGCTCCCCGACGACTGGGATCTCTTCGTCCCTGAGGATCTCGTCGACACGCAGGTGCGCGGCAGGCCGATCGGCGTGTTCGCCAAGGTCACCTCGGGGATGGACTGGCTGAACGTCAAGCTCAGCTTCGAGAGCGAGGGCGTGGGCGTCGATCGCGACGAGCTGCGCCGCTGTCTCGCCGAGGGCAAGCGTTACGTCCGCCTCGAGGACGGTTCGTTCGCCGCGTTCGACCCTGACGCCGTGCGCGCGATGCTCGATCGCGAGGTCGAGCTGATGATGGCGGCCGGCAAGAACGGCCGGCTGCCGCTCGCGCAGGCCGGGCGAGTGCACGAGCTGATCCAGCACGCGAGCGGCTCGAACGTGACCGCCTCCGCGCGCGAGCTCTTCCACAAGCTCAGCAATATCGACGAGATCGGCAGCACCAAGCGGCCCCGGAACCTGAAGGCGACGCTCCGTCCCTACCAGGAGGCCGGCCTGTCATGGCTCAAGTTCATCCATGACATCGGCTCGGGCGGCGTGCTCGCCGACGACATGGGCCTCGGCAAGACGGTCCAGACGATCGCCCTCCTGCTCGCCGTCAAGCAGGAGGAGAAGCACATGCGCGCGCTGATCGTCGCCCCGACGAGCGTCGTCACGAACTGGGAGCGCGAGCTCGCCCGGTTCTCGCCCTCGCTCTCGGTGGCCCTCTGGCACGGCGCGGATCGGAAGGACCAGATCGACGAGGTGAAGGCCGCCGAGGTCGTGATCACGAGCTACGCGCTCCTCCGCCGCGACGAGGACTTCCTCGCGCAGCTCGATCTGACCTACGCCATCCTCGACGAGGCGCAGCACATCAAGAACCCGATGAGCGCCACCGCCGCCGCGGCCAAGCGGCTCCGCGCGAAGCGCCGGCTCGCTCTGACGGGCACGCCCATCGAGAACCGGCTGTCGGAGATCTGGTCGATCTTCGACTTCGTCTCGCCGGGCCTGCTCGGCTCGCTCGACAAGTTCGAGGCGCGCTTCTCGCGGCCGATCGAGGCGGGCGACTACAAGACCGCGCAGCGGCTCCGCGCCGCGATCCACCCGTTCATCCTGCGCCGCACGAAGCAGGAGGTCGCCAAGGACCTGCCGGAGAAGATCGAGATGGACCAGATCTGCGATCTCACCGGCGAGCAGCGGGCGCTCTACATGCAGGTCGCGCGCGAGGTCCGGGCGCAGGTCCTCGGCGAGGTGGAGCGCGTCGGTCTCGCGAAGAGCCAGCTGCAGATCCTCGCGGGCCTCACCCGCCTGCGGCAGGCGGCCTGCGACCCGCGCCTGCTCGGCTTGCCGCGCGAGTTCGGCGACGACGACTCGGGCAAGCTCATCGCGGTCCGCGAGCTCATCGCGAACGCCGTCGAGGGCGGGCACAAGGTGCTCGTCTTTAGCCAGTTCGTGATGATGCTGAAGCTCATCGAGAAGGCGATGAAGGAGGATGGCGTCGCGTACGAGTACCTCGACGGGTCCACGAAGGACCGGCCGGAGCGCGTCGATCGCTTCCAGGGCGATCCGAGCGTGCCGGTCTTCCTCATCAGCCTCAAGGCAGGCGGCACCGGCCTGAACCTCACCGCGGCCGACACGGTGATCCACTTCGATCCGTGGTGGAACCCGGCCGTCGAGCAGCAGGCCACCGACCGTGCCCACCGCATCGGACAGACGAAGGTGGTCACCGCTTACCGGCTCATCGCCGCGGGCACGATCGAGGAGAAGATCCTGCTGCTCAAGGACAAGAAGCGCCAGCTCGTCTCCTCCGTCCTCAGCGAGGACGCAGGCGGCGCCAAGAAGCTCACAAAGGCCGACCTGGAAGAGCTGTTCGCGGTGGACTGACCGGACCACGGCGCGCGCCGGGGGGGAGCGCGCCGCTCGCGGCTGCGGGGGCAGCCGGCAGGGCCGGCGGCGGCTACTGCTTGCTGCCGCCGCTCAGAACCATCAGGTGGTACTTGCCGAACTCGCTCTGCCCGAGGGTGAACAGGACCTCGATCAGCAGGCGGTACGGCGTGGTCGCGTCAGCCACGATGACCGCCTCGGACGACGACGGATCGAGCCCCTTCGCGGCGCGGATGGCCTTGTCCGTCTCGCGCGCGTGGGAGAGGGCGTTCGCGAGCGGCACGACGTAGAGATCGTTCGGCCCGCTGCGCTTGTATTTCGCGTCGACGCCGGACTGGGCGAGCTGCTCGCGGTTGGGCAGCACGACGATCGGGGTCGGATCCTCGCCGACCAGGATCTGCGACTTCGAGACGATGACGACCACGCCCTCCTGCGAGGGCTCGGACTGCATCACCGACTTCGGCAGGGTGAGATCCTTCGACTGCGGGATGGATGCCGCCGACGATCCCACGCTCTTCAGCAAGAAGACGAGGATGATCGTCATCAGATCGAGCATCGCCGTGATGTTCAGGAAGTCGATCTCCGGCTCCCGCCGGTTCCTGCGGATCGCCTTCCGGAGGGCCGCCTTGTAGCGGACGACGCTCGCCTTCGGCCGCGGCGGAGGGGGCAGCTCGGCGCTCATCGGGCGACTCCGAAGTGGACCTCCGGGAACAGCTCCTCCCCGTCGTCGCTTCGCAGCGCGTCCATCACGTCGATGATAGTCTTGTAGTCGATGCCCGGGTTCGCCGTGATCGTCACCTGCGTCTCCTCTTTGAACTCGGGGCGGGCGTTCTTGAGGCGCTTCGCGCACGCCATGAGGGCGGTATAGTCGTAGCTGTCGTTCGTCTTTGGCACCGTGACCCCGCTGCCGACGTCCTGGCAGCCGGTCGCGATGTTGCCGCTCGACGTCTTCAGCGAGATCCCCTGGCTGGTGATGAACGCCGAGAGGTTCAACGCCTTGCTGGACAGCTCGCTGCGCACCTTCCCCCCGCCGATGGATGGCGGCGTCGTGTCGATCGACGACACGAATGTCACCGAGACGCTGGCGAGCACGAAGATGAGGATGTTCATGATGATGTCGAGGTACGGAACGACGTTGAGCTCGCCGGCCTCCTCCCCGGCGTCGGGCTCCTTGGGCTGTGATAGGCGCCGGATCTTCGATCGCTGCGCCGAGCTGAGCGGGACGTCTTGCGGGTCCGCCATGGGCTAGTAGCCAGGCTTGCTGCTGATCGTGAGCAGGTTGAAGACGCGCTCCGTCGTCGCCTCCAGATCGTGCTGGATGTTCTTGGAGCGGGTGTGGAGGAGGACGTGCGCGATCATGCACACCACGGCGATGGCGAGGCCGAACGCCGTGTTGTACATGGCCTCCGCGATGCCGTTCGAGAGCATCCGCTGCTTGTCGGCCTGCGAGAGGCCCTGGGCGGCGATGGAGGCGAACGTGTTGATCAGGCCAGAGACCGTCCCGATGAGGCCGATCAGCGTCGCGATGTTCGCGAGCGACCAGAGGGCGCCGACCCGCTTCTCCACGGCGGGTTTGAGCTCGGACAGCTTCTCGCTGAGGGCGGCGTCGATCTCGTCCGCGCCCTTGTTCGCGTGCGTCAGGCCGGCCTTCACGAGCTGCAGGATCGGGTAATCGCTCGCGTCGCACAGCTTGATGGCGCGGTCGATGTTGCCGGCCGCCACCAGCTTCTTGACCTGCGCAAAGAACTCCTTGGAGTTCACGCGGTAGCGTCCCAGCTGGAACGCGGTCCGCTCGATGATGATCGTCACCACGACCGCCGAGACGACCAGGTTCGCGATCAGGAAGGTCGGATTGTGCTTGATGGCCTCCCACATCCCACCTTCGCCACCACCCTCGGCCGCCAACATCAGCAGATGACGCATCCTCGAAGTCCCTTTCTCAGCGTCGTCAGAAGCCCGACAATCTCCAGGCGCGGCGACTATAACTGCCGCCCGATCCCGTGCGCAAGCTCGGCGATGCGGCCACGCCGCGCGGCGAGAGGCCTGGATCGGCGAAAATCCCCGCCGAATCAGCGTGCCTCTCGCGGTGAGCGCCCTCGGGGTACGGCGAGGCAGCGCGGGAGCGGCCGACGCCGGAGGGGTACGGAGCCCCCTGAATCGCTCCGGTCGACGGCGCCCGACCAGGCCACCGTGCTCGGCCGTTCCCGCGTCCGCTTGCCTGCTGAGCCACTGCGCTCCCTCTGGCGTAATGTCGCTCGCACTGCCGCGGTGCGCTGTCGCCGGCGGACGTCGCGCCGGCGCCTCGCCTCCCGAGGTTTCGCGGGATGGGCTGCCGGTGCGCGCGGTGCGCCCGGCGGAACGTTACATAACCCTGCGATTGTTGTAAAGTTTTGCCCGTATCAGAGCGCTCACGTGTGGCCAAATCTCTCTTGACGGCGCCGGGTCTCAATCGCGAAGATGCGCGAGTCCCCCGAGCGCATCGGCGTAGCTCGGCCAGAAGGCGGCACGCTCTGCGGTGACGGGGAGCCGCGCCCAGAGCCATCACGGGCCCCGGGGGTGACGACGCGAAGTCAGTCTTGGACGACAGGTGAGAGAGCTGGGACGGCGCCGGGCGCCGGGACCAGGAGAGACGATCAGGACTCTTGCAGAGGTCAGCGCCGCTCGGCTAGCGTCCCGTGCGCATCTCGCCAGAGAGCGACAGGAGCACGCCGTCCACGGCCAGCGACGCCAAGCGAAATAGGCCTCTCATCCGTTCTTACGTGTGAGTGAAAGACTGCCGCCCCTCGGCAACACGAGTCTGACAAAGGGAACCGATCGAGTTGCGCGAAACCTCATCCCGGGGACGCGAGGCGAACTGGAGGACAGAAGCAATGCACGGAGCATATGAAGCTTTTCAAGAGGGTGGGTGGGCCATGTGGATCATCCTGTTCTGGTCGATCATCGAGATCGGCATCATTGTCGAGCGCGCCCTCTACCTGTTCGGCTCGTCGATCAACAAGGATGTCTTCCTGGCCACCATGCAGAAGTGCATCCTGGCGGGTGACGTTGCCAAGGCCGTGAAGATGTGTTCGGCGGCGAACGCCCCGCTCGCCCGCATCGTCCAGGCCGGCCTCGTCAAGGTGAACCGCCCCGACGAGGAGGTCCAGGCGGCGATGGACGAGGCGGCGCTCCGCGAGCTGCCGAAGATCTCCGCGCGCACCTCGTACCTCGCGCTGTGCGCGAACCTCGCGATGCTCTCCGGGCTGCTCGGGACCGTGCTGGGCCTCATCAAGTCGTTCGGCTCCGTCGGCGGCGAGTCGGTCGACCCGAGCCAGAAGGCGCGCGTGCTCGCGGCCGGTATCTCCGAGGCCATGAACTGCACCGCCTTCGGCCTCGGCGTGGCCATCATCGGCCTCGTCGGCTTCGCCGTGCTGAACGGCAAGACGCAGCAAGTCGAGGACGACATCAACGAGGCGTCGGTACAGATCCTCAACCTGGTCGTCACGAACCGACAAAAGGTGAATGTCGCGGCGGTCGGTCAAGCTGCCTGATGGTCCTCGGCGGGTCCAGGTTGCCGGGCGCTCTTCGTCCCACCTGGGCCCGCTCTCGCGTCACAAATCCTTGGACGGTCGCGTGCGCCGTTCGGGATCCCGGGAACTTCGGAAGGGCGACGAGGTCAGACCCAGCAACGTATCCCTCCGCGCGAGCAGCCGGCAGGGCGTCCCCCGGAACAACTTGAATCTGTGGGCCGAGGCTCACGTTGGGAAGGCATTATGGGCGGCGTAGACGTCGGCGATAATGGCAAGAAGCGGTCGACGAACAGCGAAATCAACATGGTTCCGTTCATCGACCTGCTGATGGTCACGATCTCATTCCTGTTGATCACGGCGGTCTGGGTCACCAACTCGCGCATGAACGCGGACGCGCAGGTCCCCGGCCCGCCGGACCCGAACAAGGAGCTCACCCCGCAGACGCCGGAGAAGGTGCTGAACCTGCACATCGGCGAGAGCGAGTTCGGGCTCGTGTGGAAGCAGGGCGCGACGGTGGTCAACGAGGTCAAGGTGCCGAAGACCCCGCTCGAGGCCGGCGACGGGAGCTCGAAGGTCATCCGCTACCCCGAGCTTGCGAAGCGGATCGAGGAGGAGTGGAAGCAGCACGGCGGCCACCGGGATCCGAGCGACAAGAAGCTCGACCAGGCCATCCTCCACACCGACAACCGGACTCCGTTCAAGGAGATCGTTGCGGTGCTCGACGCGCTCTACTCGCCGAAGCGCGAAATGAAGCTGCCCGAGGGGACGAAGCAGATCCCCGCGTTCAATATGACGTTCTCGGTCCGGTGAGGCAGGAGCGCGCACATGGATAGGTTCACTCGGAAGCACCACAAGGACCCGCACGCCCACGTGATCCACAAGCCGGGCCGCCGGCTGATGTTGGGGGTGCCGCTCCGGTTCGTGTGGAACAAGGTGTCGGGGCACGGCTCTCGCAGCCCGAACGCGGGGCTCAACCTCGTGAGCTTCATCGACTTCCTCGTCGTGACCGTGATCTTCCTCCTGATGTCCTTCTCGGCGTCGGGTGAGATCGCCGTCGACAAGAACGTCAGGCTACCGAAGGCGGAGAACGTCGAGGACATCATCGACGCGCCGATGGTCGCGGTGAACGGCAACCAGATCCTCGTCGACGGCGCCCTGGCCGGGTCGACCCGCGCGATCGAGGAGCTCGGGCGCCTCCAGAAGATCGACGAGCTCTTCAACCTGCTCAAGAACAAGCGCGAGCTGTGGAAGCAGGTGCAGCCGAACAAGCCGTTCCCGGGCGTGTGTATCCTCCAGGTCGATCAGGACGTGCCCGCGCTGGTCGTGAAGAGCGTGTTCCAGACCGCGGCATTCGCCGGTTACCCGAACGTCAGCTTCATGGTCAGCAAGCTCCCGAAGTCGCAGTGATCCTCGCTTCTTGACCTATCGAGCAGAGAAGGACGGGGCGCGCCCGGCGGTGCCTGGCGGCCCCGGCCACCATCGAACGAGGTGGCTCTAGCGGCGCGCTCGGCGCGGCCTTCCCCTCCGCGCAGCTCGTGTGGAGGAGGCTGTTCCGCGCGCCTGATCGGGCTGGTGCCTCCTGCGTGGAGCCTCTCCTATGTCCTCTGAACAGCCGCCCCGCGAACGCGGTTTGCCTTCGGTCTACAAGGCGCGGGAAGCGCGCTCGAGGATGCGCTGGCCCTCGGCGAAGTTCTGGGGTTACACCGCCCTCGTCCTCGCGGTCTCGGCGATCCTGCACTGGAAGTGGTCCCAGGGGCAGATCGAGAGCGCGCGCCAGAAGCTGATGGCGCGCCAGCGCGCCGTCGCCGTCGAGCTCGGCCCGCGCTGGTTCCCGATGCGCGAGCGCGTGGAGGGCTGGACCCTCGAGCTGTCGCAGAGCGCGGGGGCCGAGCTCGTGGACCGGGAGGCGCTCAAGGCGTGGAATTTTCGTGACCTTGCGGGCATTTACCTGCGCCTTCGGGTGGACGAGGCGACGAGCGTCGACGCCATCCGCAAGAACGCGCAGCAGTCGCTCCGCGACGCGTTCACCGCGTGTCTCCTGCGGGTGCCGAACCCGAACCCGCTGGCGGGCGCGGAGTGCAAGCGCACGCGGGATTGCCCTGCGGGCGACTACTGCAACGAGGCCGAGCGCTGCTCGCGTCCCGCGCAGCCGTTCAACCTGCGTGTCGCCTACCGGACGATGCACGTCCTCTCCGACGAGTGGGTGCGCGACGCGCAGGACGCCTCGAACGAGCTGCGGCTGCGGCTCCTGGAGTGGAGTTTCGAGGACACGATGCGCGACGACGTGCCGCTCGCGGCGGAGCTCCTGACGCGGGCACAGTACTACCTCCTCGTTCTCGACGAGCCGGTCGAGGGCGCGACGAGCACCGAGGCGTTGCTCGGGGTGCCGCACATGGCGCGGATCGGGGTGTGGCGGCTGTCGGACGGCAAGCCCATCCTGCGGGTCCGCCGCGAGGCGAGCGGCAATCTCATCGGCGGAACGCCGTCCGTCGAGGGGAGCGTGCTCGAGGCGCGACAGCGGCAGGCGAACAGCTGCGCGCTGGCCCTCGCGGTGCGCGAGGCGATGGGCGACACGACCGCGGCCGCCGTCGAGCCGCAGTGAGGCCGCGCCGGGCAGCGCGGTGAGCGGCGCGCGCGCCGCGGGGCAGCGCGCGCTGCAAGATCAGCGCGCACGCGCGCCGAGCGTGACGTCCCGCGCGACGATGTGCAGGTCCGTGAGGTTGTGGCCTGTCGGCCCGGTCTCGACGCGCGTGCCGAGGGCGCGGTGCGCGGCGGCGTCGTCGAAGCCCGCGAGCGCGGCCTCGATGCCCCGGTCGTCCATCGCGGCGGCCGCCGCGCGGGCGACCACCGCGCCCGCCGCACCGGAGCTGCCGTCGACGCCATCGGAGGCCACGCAGAGGAGCGCGACGTCCGGCGGCAAGTCGCGCACGGCGGCGAGCGCGATCCACCCCGCGCGGCCGCCGGCGCCGCGCTGGGCCGGCAGCGCCAGCGTCGGCTCGCACGGGATCACGACCGCGTCGCCCGGGGCGAGGCTGCGGGCGAGCGCGAGGCGACGCTCCACGAGCGCGCGCGCGTCGCCATCCTCGGCGGGGGCGGCGACCGCGCGCAGCCCTGTCCTGCCGGAGAGCGCGGCCGCCACGCGCTCGGCGAGCTTGTCCGGATCGGCGAGCAGGCGCGCCTCCAGGCGACGCGCGTCCGCTGGCTTCAGCGACTCGCTGAACGCGGGCGCGAGCCGCGCGAGCTGAGGGGCCCGGCGACCGAGCGCGGCGAGCGCCTCCTCCACGTGCGTCAAGTCCGGGACGGTGGGGCCCGAGCTGATGTCGTGCGGGAGCCCGCCCACGACGTCGCTCATGATCAGCGTCAGCACGCGCGCCGGAGCCGCCGCCGCCGCGAGCCGCCCGCCCTTGATCCGCGAGAGATGGCGGCGAACGAGGTTGACCTCCTGGATTGGGGCGCCTCCTTCCAGGAGCGCCGCCACGAGGGCCTGCTTGTCCGCGAGGGACACGCCTGCAGGCGGCGCCGCGAGGAGCGCCGAGGCGCCGCCGGAGATGAGGGCGAGCAGGAGATCGTCGGGTCCGAGCGTGGCCACCGCGGCGAGCGCCGCCTCGGCCGCCTCCACGCTGCGCGCGTCGGGGATCGGGTGCGCCGCGCGCATCACGCGGAGCGGGTGCAGCGCGGCCTCCTCGGGATCGGCCGGCGTCATCTGGCGATCGCGCGCGGAGGTCGCGGCGTCCGCGACGGTGACGGCGAGCCCGCCGGTGATCCGGTCGCCCCAGCTGCGGAGCGCGCCCCGGGCCATCCCGAGCGCCGCCTTGCCCGCCGCGATCGCGAGCACGCGGCCGCGGAGCGCGCCTGCCTCGGCGTCGAGCGCGCGCTCGACGAGCCCCGCGGGATCGAGCTCCGCGAGCCCGGTGCGGAACGCGGACACCAGCTCCGCTCGCAGCGCGTCGAGCGCGCCGCTCAACGGCTCCTCGCGCCGGCCTCGCTGCGCCTCGTTGCCACCTGGGCGGGGGCGCGGTCGCCAGCGTCGACGATGTGCGCCGAGACGACGTGATGCCAGCTCAGCGTGACCGACACGAGCGCCCGCTGCTCGTCGCGCGGGCTCACGCCCCCTGCGAGCTCCGAGCCGCGCCAGCGGAGCGCGCCCCGCACCCCGAGGAACGGGCCCGTGGCGTGGCCCAGCAACGGCACGTCGAGCGACAGCGAGAGCTCGACCCCGGGCTCCGGTGCGAGCCCGGCTCCCGGCGAAGACTCCCAGAACGAGCCCACGCCGAGCGCGACGGAATCGATGAACAGGTCGAGCCACGGCGTGCCGAGCTCGAGGTTGCGCGCGTACCGGGCGAGGAAGAGCGGCTGGATGAAGACGCCGCCCGCGATCGAGCGCGCGACGGTCGCCCCCTGAGCGCCGAGCGCGTCGGTGTAGTGCGCATACAGCCCGGCGGTCGAGAGGTAGGCCGCGGCGCCGTGCGCGCTGAGCGCCGGGCCCCCGTTCGTGAGCGAGGCGCCTGCGCCCGCGCGCAGAGCGAGATCTCCGTCCAGGCGGCCGTACGCGCCGTCGCCGTCCGCGCGCGCCGTGGACGCCGCAGCGATCGCCGCGATCGCCGCGGCGCCGGCGAGCGCCCTGGCGGCGGCGCGGCGCGCGCGCGCGGGCTCGAACGATCCCCGTGCTGGCTTGTTCGTGGTGATCATCAGCGTATCAGCGCCTCCCGCACCGCGTCCCGCAGCTCGGGCGCGAAGAGGATCCGGGTGCGCGTCATGGTCTCGTTGCGCAGCCGATCCAGCAAGAAGGACACCTCGGCGGGGCGTCGCGGGCGTCCTCTGGGGTAAACGACCAGGAGCGACTCGTCCTCGGCGTAGGGCGTGTCCTCGGCGATGTCGACGCCGACGTACACCTCCGGGTCGAGCCCGGCGCCCTGCGCGATCTCGCGCACGGTCTCCAGCGCCGCCGTGCGCCGCGCGTCGCACCCGGCCGGCGCCTCGCCGGGCTCGGGGAACAGCTCGACCGACTTGAAGAGCGAACGCACGCGCAGGCGGCGGGCGAGATCGGACAGCACGGGATCGGACGCCGCCTCCCAGGCGTGGATGGCCCCCAGCAGGACCTGATCGTCGAGCTCCAGGTACTGCTCCAGGGTGGGCATCTCGCCGACGGCCATCGCCTCGACGGCGGCGGGGACCTCGGGGATCCGATCGCCGGCGGCGAGGCGGGCGACGGCGCGCCGGAGGATGGCGCCGATCATCCACTCTGCGCTCCGGGTGGTCTTGTGGAAATAGACCTGCTGGAACATGAAGAAGCGGGCGAGCAGGAACGACTCGATCGCGCTCATCCCCTTCGTTCCGTCGATGGCGAGCGCCGGAGCGGGAGGGGCAGACGCGGCGCCGCCGCCGGGCATCTCCACCTGGACGTCGCTGAACCTGAGGCTGCGCAGCAGCCACGGCAGGTCGTACTCGCCGTACCTGACGCCTGTCGCGTGTGCGTCGCGCAGCAGGTAGTCGCAGCGATCGACGTCGAAGGTCCCGCTCACCGCTTTGGCGAGGTACGGCAGCTCGTGTCGTCCGCCGATGAGGTCGGCGACCCGCTGCGGCAGGTAGGGATCCTGGCGAACGAGCACCTGGTGCACGTCCGAGGCCGGGTCGAGCAGGATGCGCTCGGTCCAGCGCTCATGGTGGAGCGCGCCCGGCATGGCTTCCTCGAAGAGGTGGGACAGTGGGCCATGGCCGAGATCGTGCAGGAACGCTGCGGCGATCGCGTCGCGCGCGCGGTCGCTGGTCACTCTCTGCCAGAATGGAAGGTCGCGGTCGATCTGGCGCAGCCTCGCGATGAGGAGGCGCATCACGTGGGCGGCCCCGAGCGCGTGCGCGAAGCGGGTGTGCTCGGCGCCCGGGAACGCCAGTGACGTCAACCCGAGCTGACGGATGCGCCGCAGCCGCTGCACCTCGCGGGTGCCGAGCAGGCGCGAAACGATGGCCGCCTCGCCGCTCTCGAACTCGATCAGGCCGTGGACCGGGTCGCGCAGGATCAAGATGGATCTCCACGCGACCCCATGGGCGCAAACGGAGCCGGGTCACTCAGGAGTTGCCTGATGGCGTCCAGCTGCGGGCGTGTGCGCGGGGAGGAGGACGCGTCGCTCCGGGCGTGCGGCGTGGAGCACAGCATGATGCACGTCGAACAGGGGCGGGAAATCAAGGAGGTGCGCGACGTTCCCACGCGAGCCTACGGGAAGGCAAGCGCGGCTCGCGGCGGAGCGTTCCTCGTGAGCGAGCCAGCGATCTCCTTGGCTCCCCCGGCGACGAGACGTGCGCGTGAGATCGCGGCGTCCGGAGTGCGCGGCGCGCGACGGAAGCCCGCGGTGGGGGCCAGGCGCGCCGACGCGGAATGATGCAGGGACTTCGAGCGTAACGTTCGATCGTGACGTAAAAACGCGTCATGGCGCGCGTCGCGCAGCGCGGCACCGCGAACGCGCCGACGCATGCGCGCGTACGAGGGCGTGCGATTACGGCTGCGCCGTACGACACGACGCGAGACCGACGAGATCTCGAGACGCCTCAGGACGCCTCCGGTGGAGAGCGACGCGGCGATCGGAATCGGGAATCAGGAATCAGGAATCAGGGAGACCGGCGATGGCGGCGATGCGCGACGCGCGACGCGCGACGCAGACGATGCGCGCTGCCTGCGACCGAAATTGTGAACGGAGAAAATTGTGAACGGAGTAGGAAAGTGCTCGATTTCTTGAAGCTGGACGAGCATCCTGGTGTACGTTAGGAGGCTGGCTATTCCGCTGGTTAATGTGGGTCATCGGATATCCGGGAGATAGGTCGAGCGCATGACCACGACCAACGGACGACAGTCGGGGCGGGGGCATCCTGCAGGTGAGGAGCTAGGTCGGGTGACACGCGAATCGGGAGGCGTGGCGAGCCGTGGCGATGCTGAGCTCGACGAGTCGCCGAGGCGGCTCGACGCGATCCTCCGCGCCCTCCCGGAGTCGGAGCTCAAGGGCCTCATCACCCGCATGGGGATCCGCATCGACGCCGCGAAGCGCATCGACGCGCCTTCTCAGGCGGCGCGGGCTCTGGTCGGCCTCCCCGACGTGCGCGATCCGTCGCGGCTCCCGACCGCCAGCCGCGAGCTGCTCCACCGCATCGCGGAGGCGGGCGGCGTGCTCGTCGTCCCCTCGCTCCCTGCCGGGCTCGAGCCGCTCATCGCACGCGGCGTCGTCTACGCGCGCAAGACCGATGAGGGCATCGAGCTCGTGCTTCCGGCTGCGTTTCTCGTCCAGCTGAAGAGCTGGGAGAGCGAGGACCCCCGGGCGATCCGGGCGCTGCTCGCGCAGGCACCGTTCGAGACGATGAGCGCGATCGCGACGCACTATCTCGGCCGCCCTGCCACGCCACCCATCGCGCTGTCGCTCGAGATCGCGTGGGAGACGCTGAGCGATCCGGACCGGCTCCGCGAGGAGATCGATCGCCTCGCGCCGGTCGAGCGCCGTCTGCTCGAGGCCATCGAGTCGGTCGGCGGCGAGGTCGACACGCAGGAGCTGCTCGATCTGGAGCGGGAGCCGATGCGCCTTCGCAGCGCGAGCGGCGTGACCGCGAGCCGCCGTGGCGCGGGCTTCGCGCTCGAGCGCCGCGCCTTCCTCATCCCGATCCACCCGAACCGCCACGTCGTGCCGACCGAGGTGGCCGCCATCGTGGGCGCGGATCGCCGCCGGATGCGCGAGAAGCGGCGGGAGCAGATCCGGTCGTTCGTTCTCGAGGAGGACCACGCCCCACGGCGCGCCCGCTTCGCCTCGGATCCGGGGATGCTCGCGCTGGCGCTCGCGTACTGCGTGCGCGAGCCGGGGAGCGACGTGCGCCCCGGCGTCGGGACGCCACGGTCGCTGCTCGTCCGGCTGGCGCAGCGCTTCGGGCGTGACGTCGAGGGCGTCGCGCTCGTCGCCGCGCTGTCGCGCGCGGTCGGGCTCTGGGACGCTTCGGCCGCGTCGCCAGCCACGCCCCCCGGCTCGCTCCAGGTGCAGGAGCTGACGCCGCTCCTGTTCACGACGTGGCGCCGCGGCGGCGCGTGGGATGAAGCGCGAGCCGAGCGGGAGGTGCTCCGGGTCGCGTCCGACAACCGCGACGCGAGCCCGATCGGCGCGCTCCGCGAGATGGTGCTCGACGCGCTGCACGACCTCGGCGAGGGCCGCTGGGTGCCGTGGCAGTCGTTGCAGGGCTACCTGGCGGCCGACGAGCGGATCGCCGGGGTCGAGCGGCTGGTCCGCCGCTGGGCCGAGCGCGCCTCGGTCGAGGCGCCGGAGGTCCCCGACATCACGCGGCGGATCGCGCTGGAGTCACTGCCGGCGCTCGGGATCATCGATCTCGGCGGGGCCGAGGACGTGGCCAGCGCGGATCTGGCGCTCCGGCTGACGCCGCGCGGTCGGGCGCTGCTCGCGGGCTCCGCGCCGAGCTCGGACAACGGCAAGAGCAAGTTCGTGGAGGCGCATGCGCTGCGCGTCGGCGCCGGCGCCAAGGTCTCGGCCGTGCTCGGGCTCTCGGCGTTCGCCGAGATCGGCCGCGTCGGCGATCAGGTCGATCTCCTGCTCACTCCGCCCTCGATCGCGCGCGCGCTGTCGGTGGGGCTCGACAGCGACGCCTTGCGCACGCGCATCGAGGCGGTCGCGCCGCTGCCGGACACCATCTCGCGCATGCTCATCCAGGCGAGCGTCGTCATCGGCAAGGCGAGCTTCGTTGGCGCCTCCGGCTTCCTCTGGATCGAGGATCCCGAGATCCGCGAGCTGCTCCGTACGCGGAAGCCGGCGGCCGAGATGTTCGTCGATCCGTCGCCCCCCTCGGGCCTGCTGATCGAGGCGGGGGTCGATCTGGAGCGGCTCATCCGGCGCTGCCGCGCGCTCGGCATCGAGATCGAGGCCGATCTCGGCAACCTCAAGGCGACGCGGCAGACCCCGGCGCACGGCACCGAGGGGCCGCACCGGACCTCCTCGACGGCCAACATGCGCCGCTCCCGGACCCCGCCGGCGCGCACCCGCTGAGCTCGCTGTCAACTGGCATCGCGCGAGCGCGGGCCGATGCCGGGCCGAACGGGCGGCAGGGGACGTCCGCGCCTGCGGGCCGCGTGGAGCGCTGCGCCCGCGGTGCGTCACGAGAGCAGGCAGACCCTGAGCCGCGCTCGCTCCGCCTCCTCCGGACGCTCATCCCACCTCGGAGGCATTTTTTCGCAACACTTTGCATTCCTGCGGCGTGAGGGGAATCGCTTCGGAGAAGCGTGACGTGTATACCTTAGCTCGATGGCGCGCTCCTCTGGTGAGCCGGACTCGACCGAAGGAGTGGACTCCGTCGGTCCGGAGACGGCTGCGTTTCCGCTCGGCGCGGGGGAACCCAAGGCTGACAACGTCTACACGATCGCGCCCGGCACCGTCATTGCGCGCAAATACCGCGTAGAGCGCACGATCGGCCGCGGGGGCATGGGCCTCGTGGTCGAGGCGCTGCACCTCGACCTCGATACGCGCGTCGCCATCAAGTTCCTGCTCCCGGAGTTCATGTCGTACACCGAGGCGGCGGAGCGGTTCATGCGCGAGGCGCGCACCGTCGCCAAGCTGCAGACGCCCCACGTCGTGCGCGTGCTCGACGTCGCCGCGCTCGACAGCGGCGAGCCGTACATGGTGATGGAGCTCCTCGACGGCGAGGACCTCGCGTGCCACGCGGCCGAGACGGGCACGCTCGCGATCGGCGAGTGCATCGATCACATCGTCCAGGCGTGCGAGGCGCTCGCGGAGGCGCACGCGCTCGGCATCGTCCACCGCGATCTGAAGCCGGCGAACCTGTTCCTGACGAGGCGCCCCGACGGCGCGCCGCTCATCAAGGTGCTCGACTTCGGCGTCTCGAAGATCCTCACCGGCGACACGGGCAACGTCTCCCTCACGCAGACGACCACGATCCTCGGATCGGCGCTGTACATGTCGCCCGAGCAGATGCGCTCGTCGAAGAGCGTCGATCCCCGCACCGACATCTATGCGCTCGGCGTGTGCCTCTTCGAGATCATCGGCGGCAGGCCGCCGTACGTCGCCGACAGCTTCCCGGAGCTGTGCGCGAAGATCTACACGTCGCCGCCCGAGTCGCTCGAGGATCTCCGTCCCGAGGTGCCGGAGGGCCTCGTCGAGGTGATCGAGAAGGCGATCGCGCGCGAGCCGGAAGATCGCTTCCAGTCGATCTCGGAGTTCGTGCAGGCGCTGGCGCCGTTCGCCGCGCCGGGCACGCGCACGACCATCGCGGGGATCCTCCGCCTTCACGCCGCCGAGCTCGACTTGCCGCCGCCGGCCTCGCGCGCGGCCATGTCGCGGACCACGTCGCGCGCGCCGCGCGCGAGCAGCGGCGGCCCGTCGGTGAGCGACAAGGCGGCGCGCACCGACGGCTCAGCGCCGCCGGCGGAGGACGAGGCCCCGCGCCGCGGGCGCACGCTGCTCTATGTGGCGGTTGGGGCCGTCGCCGTCGCCGTGGGCGCGTGGGGGGCGCTCCAGTTCCAGAGCCGGTTCGCCAAGGGAACGGGCGACGCGGGCTCGCCGGCGGGCGCGCCTCCGCCGAACGACACCGCGGCTCCCGCCGATCTGGCGCCGCCGCAGCAGCAGGCGCCGGATACAGCGATCACCCTCCCGAAGGTCGTCCCCGCGGACGACCCGGGGGCCGCCGACGCGGGCGCGAGCGACGCGGGTGCAGCGGACGCGGGCGCAGCGGACGCGGCCGTCAGCGCGACCGGGGCGGCAGCGGATGGCGGGGCCGAGCCGTCCGCAGCAAGCACAGCGGCGCCGAGCGCTGGACCGGGCAAGCCGCAGCGCGGGAGCACGGGCGGGCGAGGGCGCTCGCGCGCGACGGGGGCGACAGGCCCGTCGCCCGCCAGCGACCCGGAGCCGGCGCGACCCGTCTCGACCGTGAACAGCGATCTCTCGATGGAGACGTGCACGGCGACGATGCCGGACGGCACCAAGAAGGTCGTCCCCTGCAAGTGACGCGCGTCCGCGCCCCGATCACGCCGGCATCGCAGCCGGATCGCTCAGGATGGCGCCGGTGAAGCCGGGGCGCAGGTAGAAGCCGCGCGGCAGCGCCGCGATCATCTCGCCGTCGCGCCCGAACGCGAGCGTCCGCGAGCGTCCACTCGCGGCCTTCGGTCGCACCTGGAGCCAGCGGCCTGCGTGCGCGGTGAGCGCCTCGATGGCGCCGATGCCGATGAGCCCCATGAGATCCTCGAAATCGGCGCGCAGGACGCGCTCCTGCGCCTCGGTCGGGCGCCAGAGCCGCGGGGCGCCCAGCCGCCGCTCCTCGCTCGGCCGGCCGGGAGCGGCGACGATCGGGACCCAGAGCACGTGGGCGAGCTTCGCGCGAGCGCGCGACGTCCCCCACTCCGCACGATCCGCGTCCGAGAGCGAGATCGAACAGACGAACGTCGACTCCTGCGGCGCCCCGGCCCCGTCGACGGGGATCGTCTTGAGCTCGATGCCGAGGTGGGGAAAATCGGGCCTCGACGTCGATCCGGCCGTCGCGCCGAGCGCGCGTTCGACGAGCGCGCCGGCGGCGCCCTTCGTGCGCACGCCGCCTCGGGGCACCGCGCGTCCGAGCGCGCGCGCGAGATCGGCGAGCGTCAGGCCGGCGAGCGCGGACGCCCGGCCTCGGAGCTCGGCTTCATCGCGAGGCGGTTCCAGCGCGGGGATCAACGACGCCGCCTTAGAGCATCGCGCGGCCCGACTCCAGCGTTCGGCCGCGATCGAGATAGGTTGGCCGCCGGGGTGCGCCGGAACGTCGATGGGAATCGAGCAGCGCTGACCCGGGGGCCATGGCGGCCTGATACACGCGGCCCCCCCGAACGCGCCGCCAAGAGAGAGCCTACTGCCTAAGTCCCCCCTTGCGCCCACAGGATTGAAAGGAAAAAAGCATCAGGAAATTCCTGTATAACCTCTCCGAGGTCCACCGGCGCCGTGCCTTGAGGCCCGCCCGTCGTCGAGCGGCCATCTCAGATCGGCGAGCTGACCGGTAATACGGAGCAGCATCTCGCGCAGGGAGGACGTCGTCGCGCGGTCCTGCGGGTTATGTCGTAGACATGCGTACATGAACGCCGCGATGTCGGCGGTCCTCGGATCGTCGGCGAGGCGCTTGACCGGCGTGGGGAGCCCGTCGTGCGTGATGTGCGCCGTGATGAGCGCGACCTCGGTGGGCGCGTCGAACAGCGTCTTGCCGGTGAGGATCTCGTAGGCGAGGCAGCCGAAGCTGTAGATGTCGGCCGTGAGCGGGGTCGCGGTGGCGCCGGGCGGAACGACGCCCCAGATCTCCGGGGCGCCATAGCAGCCGGTGGCGCAGCCGGGTCGGATGTGGCGACCGGCCAGGCCGAAGTCGACGAGCACGGGCTCCCGTCCCCCGCGCAGGATCACGTTGGTCGGCTTGATGTCGAGGTGCCCGACGCCGACCGCGTGCATGGCCTCGAGCCCGGCGAGGATGCCGTCGAGCAGCGCCACCGCGCTGCGCGAGGTGAGGCCTCGAGCGTCGAGCAGCTTGTCGCAGCGGATGCCCTCGATGAGCTCCATCACGAGGATCGGCTTGGGGCGCGCGCCGGCGTCGAACGTGACGAAGCGGGCGATGTTCGCGTGATCGGGCAACGAGAGGAGCGCGCCCGCCTCCTCCCGGAACAGGCGGAGGAAGTCCGCCTCCGAGACGCTCCGGGCCGCCGTGTGATCGTACTCCGGCACCTTGAGCGCGAAGCGCTCGGCCGACGGATCGTGCCGCTCCTCGGTGCGGGTGACGACGAACACCGTGCCCAGCGAGCCGCCGCCGAGCTGGCGGTGCACGTAGAAGCCGCCGAGCGTGCGGCGGCTCGGCAACCACGCGGGCAGCGGCTGCTCGGGCAGGGCGATCCCGCCCGGCGCGCTCGGCCGCCGGACCGGGAGCAGCATGACGCGCGGCACGACGAGGGCGACCACGTCGGCAAGCGCGCCCGGGATGCTCGCGCGCGCGGCCGAGACGAGCGCCTCGACGGGCGCGGCGACGCTCGGCTCCACGTCCTCTTCTTCCTCCTGCAGCGCGACCTCGATGGCGAGGCGCAGCGGCTCCGTCGCGCCAGAGGGCGCGGAGGGCGGGTGATCCCCGCAGCGCCGGCGGGCGCCGGCGGTCAGCTGCGCGAGCCGCGTCAGGGCGTCCTCCAGAGCGCTCAGCGGCGAGGCGTCCGCGTCGCCGTCGCCCGCGGCGGTCAGCGCGCTGAGCGCGCGGGCCGTGTTCACCACGCCGAGCGCGCGCGCGAGGCGGGCGAGCGCGCCGCGCACGATCTCCGTGCGCTGCGACGCGCCCGCCGGCAGCGCCGTGACGAGCGCGTCGAGGGCGGCGATGCGATCGAGCGCCGCGCGCGCGCGCTCGGCCTCGGCGAGCTCCGCGTCCAGCGCCCCCTTCCGCGTCGACCGGAGCGACACCGCCGCGTCGTCGTCGTCCCGCGCGCGCGCGCCGCCCTCGCGCCCGCCGCGCGCGAACCGCGCGTACGCGCGCAGCAGCTGGGCGACGTCCGGGTGCATGCTCGCCTGGCCGAGCACGTCGAGGTCGTCGGGGTCGCCGCCGCGCATCGCGGCGTGCAGGAAGATGTCGGCCGCGTCGGCCGCCCCCTCCCGCACGAGCGCGTCGAGGCCCCGGGCGACAGACGCGGCGATGGCGCGGCGGAGCGACGACCCGCGGTCGGCGCGCAGCCGGTCGAGCAGCACGCCGATGGCGCCCGTCCAGCGGGCGAGCACGCGCGCCTTGAGCTCCGGCTCGCCGCCGAAGTCGGTGTTCTCGCCGTCGATCAGGTGGATGAGCGCGCGGAGGTTGCGCTGGTGCACGGTCACGTGCTGCGGCGGCGATGCGCTCGCCCGCGCCGCGGACCCCTCGGCGCGGAGCAGCCACCGCGCGAGCCGCTCATCGAGGTCGTCCAGGGAGGCGACGCCGGTCGAGTCCTCGCTCGGCCGGCGGTTCAGCAGCAAGAGGCCCTTCAGCAGACCGGAGCCGAGCAGCTCGGCGTCGAGCTCGCGCACGAGCCCCACCGCCGCCCTGCGCGCCGCGGTGCTCTGCGCGTCGTCGAGATCGCAGAGCTCGATCTCCTCGAGCGCGCCCACGACCTCGGCCGCCAGGGCGTACGCCTCGAGCGCGCGGCCGTGCGCCTCGCGCGGCCCCGTCTCGACGAACGCCGCCACGGCGCCGTCGAGCGCGCCGCGCAGCAGCGCGACCCCAGCGCCGTCCATCGAGAGGTCGCGGTGGACGACGCGCGCGAGCGCCGCGAGGCCGTCGTCGCGGACGTGCGCGCTGGGCGGCGCCTCGAGCGCGTCCTCCAGCGCGCGGGCGCACCGCGCCGCCGCGCGGGCGCCGAAGGGCTCGCCGCGGCTCATCACGCCGCGCTGGTCGCGCCGGAGCTCGACGATCGCCTCGGCCGTCGCCATCGGGGCCGCGCGCGCGATCTCGTCGAGCAGCGCGTCGGCCGCCTCGGGCTCCGCGTCGGCCGCGACGGGGAGCCCCCACACCATCGCCGTGGCGATGCCTGGATCGTGCGCGAGCAGCGGCCCCCGGAGGAGATCGACGGCGCGGCCGAGCGCGCCGTCCGGATCGACGGCGAGGCTCGCGGCGAGCGACGCCGCGCCGCGCCGCCACTCGGTGGGGGAGAGATCCTGGACGAGCAGGGCGCGCACCTCCTCGGCGAAGTCGGGCAGCGCCCCCGCGAGGAGGCCTCGCGCCGCGGCGATGTGGCGCCACACGAGCGGCTCGCGATCGGCGAGGAGCGTCTGCCAGGCGAGCGCGATCCCGTCGGCGCTGTGGTCGAGATCGCGCCGGCGCCCGTCGCTCACGTTGCGGAACAGCCGGAGCGGGAGGTCGTCGCCCTGCATGGCCCGGCGGGTCGCGTCGCGGGCGGCGCGCTCGAGGAGGCGCGCGGCGAGGCGCCGCTCCGGGAGAGAGCCGGTCGAGGGCGCCGCGATCCAGTCGCGCGACAGCTCGCGCCGCGAGGCGAGCAGGAGCGCGAGCGGATCGACCGGGATGTCGGTGCCCGCCGGGAGCCAGAGCGAGAGCATCACGCGCGCGCGGATCCCCGCCCCGGAGAGGCCCCGGGCCGAGCCGGCGGCCATGCGCGTGGCGAGGGCGACGAACGTCGCCGCGTTGCCGGCATAGAGCTGGTTGAGCACGCGCCGGCCGAGCTCGCGCCGCTCGGGCCCGAGCGGGAGCGCTCCGGCGATCTCGTAGAGCGCCACGCTCGCCGCGGCCGGCGCGAGCCAGCTCAGATCGTCGAGCAGGCCGTCGGCCATGGCGGTCTGGACGCTCCGGAGCAGGGCATCCGGGCTGAGGGAGTCGAGCGGGGTCGAGCCATCGAGCGCGTCGACGAGGGCGAGCGAGGCGATCGTCTGACGGAAGAGCGCGCGCCGGACGTTCGGGTCGTCGTGGGACGTGAGATCGACGAGCCCTTCGAGGTATTCCGCGCGCGGTCGCATCGACAGATGGCGCAGTCTAGCGCGACGGCGCGCCGGCCCCCCTCCCACGCCGCCGCAATCCTCGCGCGTCATGGAACCTCCCACATCGATCCGGAGCGCGAGCCGCTCCACCGGGCTCCGACAGAGCCACTTCCCCCTACGATGATCGGACCTGCCGGGGGCGCGCCCTCGCCGCGCTTTCCGCTGCCTCGCCCGGGTGACCACGTTGCGGACAAGGCCAACGTGCCAGCGCGGTCGTCGCTGGATGCGCGACCAGACTCGGCTCCTCTCGCGTCCGGCCGCCTGGGCCGTCGGCGGACGCGACAGCGCGCTCCGGTCGCGCCGCGCGCGCGCCGAGGACGCAATCCGCGCCACGTGCGCGCGGGATGACACGGATCGAGCGGGTGGAAGTGAACGCCGAAGTGGGTTAAGCGGGAGCGCGCGCGGAGCCCTGCCGCCCTGCGCGTCCGTCGCGCGGGTACCGCACCGAAGAGCTGGAATGCAAGGAGACGTGGAACCGGGCCTCTCGTTCGACCTCGACGCGTTCCGTGCCGCATACTCGCGCTTCCTCGCGCCCGCCGAGGACGCGGCGCCGCGCATCCTGCTCACGGGGCACTCCCATCAGGCCTGGCCTGACGTGGCGCGCGACGCGGTCGCCGCGTGCTTCGACGACGCCGCCCGGCTCGTCGACGGCAAGTGGGACGATGCGGTGTTCCCGAGACGCTCGGCGGTCGGCGCGGCGATCCTGGAGCGGATGGGCTTCGAGCGCGGCGACGACATCGCCTTCGGCCAGAACACGCACGAGCTCGTCTACCGGCTGATCACCTCGCTCCCCCGTCGCGGTCGGCAGCGGATCGTCACCACCGAGGGCGAGTTCCACTCGCTCAGGCGCCAGCTCGCGCGTCTCGGCGAGGACGGCGTCGAGGTCGCGTGGGTGAGCGTCGAGCCGCGCGGCTCGCTTCCCGATCGGCTGCTCGCCGCGCTCCAGCCGGGCACCTCGATGCTCGCGATCTCGGCCGTGCTCTTCGAGAGCGCCACGGTGGTGCCGCGGCTCGACGAAATCGTCGCGCGCGCGGCCGAGATCGGCGCCGTCCCGCTCGTGGACGCCTACCACGCCTTCAACGTCGTCCCGATCGCGTGGGGCAGCGCGGCGCCTCACGTCTTCGCCGTCGCGGGCGGCTACAAGTACGCGGCGATGGGCGAGGGGATCTGCTGGATGCGCGTCCCGCGCGGCTGCGCGCTGCGCCCGGTCTTCACCGGCTGGTTCGCCGACTTCGACTCGCTCGCGGGAAGCGGCGGCGGCGTCGCGTACGCGCCTGGGGGCGCGCGCTTCGCGGGCTCCACGTTCGATCCGTCCGCGCTCTACCGCGCTGCCGCCGTGCTCGAGCACTGGGATCGCTTCGGCCTCACCGTCCCGCGGCTGCGCGCGATCTCGCTCCGGCAGACCGGGCGCATCCTCGGCCACCTCGACGCCGCGGGCCGCGGCGACGACGTCGTCTCGCCGCGCGAGCCCGAGCGCCGCGGCGGCTTCGTCGCCGTCCACGCGGCGCAGGCGGGCGACGTCGTGCGGCGCCTCCGCGCCCGGCGCGTCCTCGTCGACGCGCGCCGCGATGTGCTCCGCGTCGGCCCTGCGCCGTACCTCACCGATGCCGAGATCGACGCGGGCGTGGCCGCCCTCCTCGAGGAGCTCAGCCGCTAGCGCCGTCCCCGACGGCGGCTCATGGTCCCGTTCTCCTTCCTCTCCGACGCCGGCCGCAGGGATCTCGCCTTCGTCGTCGCGGCGCCCGCGGCGACGTCCTCGCCGGGGCGCTCAGGGGTCGCTGTGGACGCGCGGCGCTTCGGGGTACAGCGATCGGAGCCCGCGCCACGCGACGTCGGTCGCGCTCTCCGCGGGCTCGGCGAGATCCCACTCCAGGTAGAGCTTGTCGCCGTCGTAGCAGCCGAAGCTCGTCGAGAGGCAGAGCATCGGCTCGCGCTCGATGGCGTACCCCGTGCGCGCGACGTCGTGCCCGTAGACCGCCACGCGAGCGTCCCGGTCGAGCGCGCGCAGAAAGGCATAGGCGCGCTCGCTCGAGGTGCTCCGCGCCCAGAGCAGCGCGCCGAGCGTCCCCTGCAGGCTCATCTCCGGGAGCGGTATGTCGAGGAACCCGTCGAGCGGGAGCCGCTCGAGGTCCTCCCGGCTCTGGATGCGCGCGTGCGGCGCCGCGTGGAGCATGACCAGCCGGGCCGCGCGTGCGACCGCGACGAACGGCCACCCGCGGAACCAGCTCCGCATCGCCAGCGTGTCCTCCGGACCGAGCAGCTCCTCGAGCCGATGCGCCTCGTCCGGAAAGAACTTCGCCACCACCGGACCCCCCACGTGCGCGTGTTCGTGGTTGCCAAGCAGGTAATGAACCCTGCCGGGGTGCCGTTCCGCGAGGCTCCTCGCCTTTTTCAACAAGGTCACGGAGTCGCCCCGGTAGAATGAGCCCAGGTAGTCGGGCCATTCATCCTCGTCGAGCTCGGGCCCGTGGACCAGGTCGCCCGTAATGACGAGCACCGCGCCGTCAGGGCCGGCCGCCGCCTGGTCGAAGATCTCGGCGATTCGCTCGAAATCCGCGACATTCCCCTGAAAGTCGGTGGCGACGATCAGTCTGCCCCGATCAGGGAGGTCGACGACACGGTGCACGTCTCCAGCATAGCCGAACGTCCCTGCGTTCGCCTCGCGCGAACTGAGCCCGAGCGGAGGCGCCGCGCCGGCCGGCTGCCGATTCACTTGCAATCTGCCAGATCGTCCATGTTTGCTGTAATTCTACAGCGTTGCTGTCCCTTGGCGGGGCTTCTCGCCCGGGCTAGGCTCCCAGCTGTATGCAAAACCGGAATCTTTCAGCGTGGGTAGACGAGATCGCGCGCCAGACGCGGCCCGATCGGGTCGTCTTCTGCGACGGCTCGGAGGCGGAGAACCGGACGCTGATCCAGGGGATGCTGAGCGACGGCACGGTCATCGCGCTCAACGAGGAGAAGTACCCCAACTGCTATCTTCACCGGAGCGACCCGACCGACGTCGCCCGGACTGAGCACCTCACGTTCATCTGCACTCGCGATGAAGAGGATACGGGCCCGACGAACAACTGGATGTCGCCGGAGGAGGCCTCGCGGCGGGTCGGGCGGCTGTTCGACGGGGCGATGAAGGGGCGGACGATGTTCGTTGTTCCGTACCTGATGGGCCCCGTCGGGTCGCCCTCGGCGAAGGTTGGAGTCGAGATCACCGATAGTCCTTACGTCGTCGCGAGCATGAGGATCATGACCCGTATGGGCCGGGTCGCGCTCGAGGCGCTGGGCAGCTCCGAGGATTACTGCCGGGGGCTGCACTCGCTCGGAGACCTGAGCCCGGAGCGCCGCTTCGTGTGCCATTTCCCTGCAGAGCGGCTCATCTGGAGCATCGGCTCCGGGTACGGGGGCAACGCGTTGCTCGGGAAGAAGTGTTTCGCGCTGCGCATCGCGAGCACGATGGCGCGCGACGAGGGCTGGCTCGCGGAGCACATGCTCATCCTCGGCCTGGAGGACCCGGAGGGCCGCGTGACGTACGTCTGCGCGGCGTTCCCGAGCGCCTGCGGGAAGACGAACCTCGCCATGCTCGTGCCGCCGGCGTCGCAGAAGGGCTGGAAGGTATGGACGGTCGGCGACGACATTGCCTGGCTGCGGATCGGCCCGGACGGCCGGCTCTGGGCGATCAACCCCGAGGCCGGCTTCTTCGGCGTGGCGCCGGGGACGAGCTCAAGGACGAACCCGAACGCCCTGGCGACGCTGGCCAGGAACTCGATCTTCACGAACGTGGCGCTCACGCCGGAGCGGACGCCGTGGTGGGAGGGCTTCGACGGTCCTGCGCCGCCGGTCCTCACCGACTGGAGGGGCCGCCGGTGGACGCCGGACACAAAGGAGCCGGCGGCGCACCCGAACAGCCGTTTCACGTCGCCGGCCCGCCAGTGCCCATCCATCTCGCCGGCGTTCGAGGCGCCGGCGGGCGTGCCGATCTCGGCCATCATCTTCGGTGGCCGGCGCGCGCGGCTCGCGCCGCTCGTCTGCGAGGCGCGCGACTGGGCCCACGGGGTCTACCTGGGCGCGACGATGGCCTCCGAGACGACCGCCGCGGCCACGGGCCAGGTCGGGGTCGTCCGCCGCGATCCGATGGCGATGCGCCCCTTCTGTGGGTACAACATGGGCGATTACTTCCGGCACTGGATCGAGCTCGGCCAGGGTCGCGCGGCGTTCCCGAAGATCTTCCACGTGAACTGGTTCCGGCAGGGCGAGTCGGGCAAGTTCCTCTGGCCCGGCTTCGGCGAGAATCTCCGCGTCCTCCGCTGGATCCACGCGCGCGTGAACGGGAAGGCGCAGGGACGCGAGACGCCGGTCGGGATCATGCCCACGGACGGCGAGCTCGATACGAGTGGCCTCGACCTGAACGACGAGGTGATGCGCGAGCTCTTCGCCATCGACCGCGATGGGTGGCTGGAGGAAGCGCGCGATCGCGAGGCGTTCCTGGAGTCGTTCGGCGCGCGCATTCCCGAGGCGCTGCTCCGGGAGAACCGGGATCTCGTGGCCCGGATGCAGGTGTGAGCTAGCGCCGTCCCCCCCGGGCGACGCATCCGACCCACGCCACCCGCGAGGCCTCGAGCGGCATCGCGCCTGAGGCCGGCCGCCCCCGACCGGAGCGGCCGCCGCCGCGGCGAGCACGTTCTATCCGAGGCGAGCGCGCTCTGTTCGACGCGAGCGCGCCGCGCCGGGAGTCCGGAGAAAGCGGCCTCGCGGTCAGAAGCTTACTGAAAGCTGTCGCGGCCGCGCTCGTCCGTTCTCTGATGAGGACGGTCGGGAATGTCTTGACGCCGGCACAGGTTGGCCCACACAGTTCTTTCAAAGAATTTTGAAACTTTAATGAGCCCTCCCAACGACATCCAGCGCCAGGCGGAGCTGCTCGCTGCGGACGCGATCGGCGACGTCATCGAGCACTGGGGCTTCCGCCGCGTGCTCGGGCGGATCTGGACCGTCCTGTTCATCGCCGGCGGCGCCCTGTCCGCCGCCGAAATCGGTGAACGGCTGCAGGTTTCGTCCGGCGCGATGAGTATGTCGCTGACAGAACTGCAGAGGTGGGGTGTAGTACGAAGGGTATGGAAACCGGGAGAGCGGAAGGAGTTCTTCGAGGCCGAGACGGACTTCTGGAAGATGATTTCCAAAGTGTTCGCCGAGCGCGAGCGGCTCATCGCCGACTCCGTGAGGCAACGCCTCGAGCGGGCGTCCGCGCTGCTCGAGAGCCTGCCTGCCACCGACGCCACCCGGTTCAGCCTCGATCGGGTGGAGCGGCTCCTCTCGTTCGTGATCGTCGCGCAGACGGCGCTCGACGGGTTCATCAAGAGCAGGACCGTGGATTTCTCGCGGTTCGGGGACCTTGTCCGGTTCCCGATCCGGGCCGTTCGGTCCCGGCGAGGCGCCTAGCGGGCTCGTGATTTGGGAGAGCTCGGCCGCTCGTGGGCCCCGCGCGGTGCGGGGAGCGCGTGCGCTCGTGCTTCCAGGTGGAGATGGGATGACTGCGACAACTACGTTTACTGGGACGGTCCAGCGGAGCGATGTCGTCTCGAGCCTCGGAGGCATGTGCGCTGGGCGAGGGCTCGAACCGCTCGCCGCGCGCCTCGCGGAGCTCAGGCGCCTGCTCGACGGGGACCTCGACGACGTCGAGCGCGAGATCGCGAAGGTCGGGCTGGACGGCGAGACGCCGGCGCACCGGAGCGCGCGGCACCTGCTCGGGCTGAACGGCAAGCGGCTGCGGCCGATCTGTGTCGCGCTGGCCTCCCACATCGGGGGCGGCTTCAACGAGGCCGCGCGGACCTTCGCCGTGGCGGTCGAGCTCGTCCACAACGCGACGCTGCTCCACGACGACGTCGTCGACCTCGGCGACCGCCGGCGCGGCGCGGACGCGGCGCGCGTCATCTACGGCAACGCCGCGTCGATCTTCGGCGGCGACTACCTCTTGGTCGAGGCGCTCAGCAAGATCCAGGCGGTGGGCATGCCCGACGTGCTCGAGCGGGTGCTCCAGGTGGTCAAGGAGATGGTCGTCGCCGAGGCGCTCCAGCTCGCGTCGCGGGGCCGCGTGCGCACGAGCACGAGCGAGTACTTCCAGATCGTCGACGGCAAGACGGCCTCGCTGTTCCGCTGGGCGATGTTCGCCGGCGCGCGGGCGGGCGGGGTGAGCGAGCCGCTCTGCAAGGCGCTCGAGAGCTTCGGCACGAGCCTCGGCGTCGCGTTCCAGCTCGTCGACGACGTGCTCGACTTCGCGGGCGATCCGGACGCGACCGGCAAGGCGCTGCTCACGGACCTGCGCGAAGGCAAGATGACGTACCCGCTGCTCCTCGCGATGGAGCGCGACCGCGAGCTGACGCCCGCCCTCGAGGCGCACTGCGCGTCGGAGGAGACGGTGGCCCCGCCGGAGCTCGGCCGGCGCATCGCGAAGGTCATGGTCGAGCAGCGCGTCGTGGACGACTGTCTGGAGCTCGCGTCGCGGCTCTGCGGGGACGCGGTGCGGAGCATCGAGCCGCTCCCGGAGAGCCCGGCGAAGGCGGCGCTGGAGGGGGTCGCGATGTCGACGCCCCGGCGGAGGCGGTGAGCGGCGATGACGGATTTCCCGGTACAAGGCGGAGGGCGCGCGCCGCCCTCGCGAGCGCGCGCGGCGCGCGGAGGCGGCCGATGAGCCAGAACGTGTCCAGCCGGATCAGCGGCTTCTACAAGCGGTGCGTCGAGGAGCGGCTCAGCGCGATCCAGGCGCTCGGGCTGCTCGACGAGGACGCGATCGCGCACCTCGCGAGCGGGGGCGGGCTGCCGACGGCGGTGGCCGACCGGATGTGCGAGAACGTCATCGCGACGCACGCGCTCCCGCTCGGTCTGGCGCTGAACTTCCGCGTGAACCAGCGCGACGTGCTGGTGCCGATGGCGGTGGAGGAGCCGAGCGTCATCGCCGCGGCGTCGAACGCGGCGCGCATGGTCCGCCTGTCGGGCGGCTTCTCCGGCGAGGCGGACCCGCCGATCATGACCGCCCAGGTCCAGCTCGACGACGTGCCGGACGCGGAGGCCGCCGCGGGTCGGCTGGAGGCCGCGCGCGCGAGCCTGCTCGCGGCCGGCGACGCGGCGATCCCGAGGATGGTGGCGCGCGGCGGCGGCTGCCGCGATCTCGAGGTGCGCGTCCTGTCGGCGGAGCTCGGCGTGCTCGTGGTGCACCTCTACGTCGAGGTCGGCGACGCCATGGGCGCCAACCTGGTCGACACCGTGGCCGAGGCGGTGGCGCCGCTCGTGCAGCGCATCGCCGGCGGGACGATCGGCCTCCGGATCCTCTCGAACCTGAGCGTCCGCCGCCTCGTGCGCGTGACGGCCGCCGTCGGCGACGACGCGCTCGGCGGCGCGGACGTGGCGAGCGGCATCGCGCGGGCGAGCCGCTTCGCGGAGCTCGATCCGTACCGCGCGACGACCCACAACAAGGGCTTCATGAACGGGCTCGACGCGGCCGCGGTCGCGCTCGGCCAGGACTTCCGAGCGATCGAGGCGGGCGCGCACGCGTACGCATCCCTGAGCGGTCGGTACCGGCCGCTCAGCACGTGGGAGCGCGTCCCCGGCGGGCTCGTGGGCCGCGCGGAGCTGCCGCTCGCCGTCGGGACGGTGGGCGGCTCGACGGTGGTGCACGCCGGCGTGCGCGCCGCGCTGCAGCTCGTGGGCGCGAAGAGCGCGCGCGAGCTCGCGGTGGTGCTGGCCTCCGTCGGGCTCGCCTCGAACCTGGCGGCCCTGCGCGCGCTCGCGAGCGAGGGCATCCAGCGAGGCCACATGCGGCTCCACGAGCGGAAGCGCGCGCTCGCCGTCACGGGGACGGGGAGCGACGAGGCCACCGCGCCGCCGTCCGGCGAGGGCAAGCGGTTCGCGCCCGAGCGGGCCGATGGGTCGCGCGCGGTGCAGCAGGCGGAGGGCGGGACATGAGCCAGACGGATCACGGCGAGGCGCCGCGAGGCGGGCGCCGGTTCGGCACCGGGGAGATGTTCGACGGCATCGCCGAGCGGTACGACCTCTTGAACCGGGTCATCTCGCTGGGGCTCGATCAGGGCTGGCGGCGGCGCGCGGTGCGCTCGCTCGAGCTCGCGCCGGGCGCCACGGTGCTCGACCTGGCGACCGGCACCGCCGACCTCGCCATCGAGATCGCCCGGACGCACGACGTGAAGGTCGTCGGGGTCGACCCGTCGCAGGGGATGCTCGGCGTCGGCCGCCGGAAGGTGGAGGCCGCGGGGCTCGCCGGGCGGATCGAGCTCGAGGTCGGCGACGCGGAGCAGCTGCGGTTCGGCGACGCGAGCCTCGACGGCATCTCGATGGCGTTCGGGATCCGCAACGTCCCCGACCGGGCGCGGGCGCTCCGCGAGATGGCGCGCGTCACGCGGCCCGGCGGGCGCATCGCGATCCTGGAGCTCAGCGAGCCGCGCGGGGGGATCATGGGCAAGCTCGCGCGCTTCCATATCCACACGGTCGTCCCGTACGTCGGCGGCGCGATCTCCGGGCGGGACGAGTACCGGTACCTGCAGGACTCGATCGCGAGGTTCCCTCCTCCGGACGAGTTCGCGGAGCTGATGCGGGGCGCGGGGCTGCGCGTGCTGCGGGTGGAGCCGCTGACGATGGGCGTCGTGTGCCTGTTCGTCGCGACGCCCGAGGGGGCCTGAGGTGCGCGCGGTCGAGGGCAACCGGGGACGGTGATGAGCGGCTCGAACCTCCACTCGGCCTGGGCGCAGCTGTTCGTCCGCGCGCTGGCGCAGGCCGGGGTGCGCGACGTGGTCCTCTGCCCGGGGTCGCGCTCGACGCCGCTCGCGATCGCGGCGGTGGAGAGCGTGGAGGTGCGCTGCCACAGCGTCGTCGACGAGCGCGCCGCGGCGTTCTTCGCGCTCGGGCAGGCGCGCGTCACCGGCCGGCCCAGCGTGTTCGTCTGCACCTCGGGCACCGCCGGCGCCCACGCGCTGCCGGCGATCATCGAGGCGCACCACAGCTTCACCCCGCTCGTCGCGATCACGGCTGACCGCCCGTGGGAGCTCGCCGACGCCGCGGCCTCGCAGACCATCGATCAGACGAAGCTCTTCGGGGACCATGTGCGTCACTTCGCCGAGCTCGGGCTGCCGGATCCGTCGTCCCTCGCGATGCGCGCCGTGGCGCGCATCGCGGCGCAGGCGGTCTCGCGCGCGCTCGCCCCGACACCTGGCCCGGTCCACATCAACGCGCGCTTCCGCAAGCCGCTCGAGCCGGTCGACGCGGCGGGACCCGAGGCCTGGCAGGCCGAGTGGGAGGCGCAGATGCGCCGCGCCGGGCCGCGGGTCGTGGCGGCGCGCGCCGGGGTCGACGCGCGCGCGACCGAGGAGATCGCGGCGCGGTGCGCGCGCGCCGAGCGGGGGCTCATCGTCTGCGGTCCCGCCCCGAGCCGCGAGGACGACGCGCGCGCGCGCGGCGCGGTGCTCGCGCTGTCGCGGGCGACCGGCTTCCCGGTGCTCGCCGAGGGCACGAGCCAGATCTACTTCGGCGGCCTGGCCGAGGGCGTCGTGATGCCCGCCTCGTTCGATTCGTTCCTCCGCGCGCCCGAGTTCCGCGCGGCGAACGCGCCCGATCTCATCCTCGAACTCGGCGCCCCGCCGACGTCGGGCGGGTACGCGACCTACATCGCCGAGCACGCGGGCTGCCGCCGGTTCGTCGTGGCCGCGCACGGCTGGAACGATCCGACGAGCGCCGCGGCCGCCCTCGTCATGGCCGAGCCTGCCGAGCTGTGCGAGGCGCTCGCGGTCCGCTTCGCCGGGGCGGCGCTGGACCTCGGGCGCGGGCGGCGGGACTGGGCCGCGACGTTCGCGCGCGCCGGCGACGTCGCGGCGGCGCAGTCGGCGCGCGCGTGCGCCGGGGACGAGCTCACCGAGGGCGCGGTCGCCCGGGCGGTGGCGAGCGCGTGCCCGGAGGGCTCGCTGCTCGCGATCGGCAACAGCATGCCGGTGCGCGATCTCGACACGTACTGCCCGCCGTCGGCGCGCGCGCTGCGCGTCCTGCACCAGCGCGGCGCGAGCGGGATCGACGGCCTCGTGTCGGGGGCGGCCGGCGCCCGCGCGGTCGCGGCCGCGCCGCTCACGCTGCTGCTCGGCGATCTCAGCCTGCTGCACGACCTGACCGGGCTGCTCCTCGCCGCGAGGGCAGCGGGAGACGGCGGTGCGCCGCTCGTCATCGTGGTGGTCCAGAACGACGGCGGCCGCATCTTCGAGCACCTCCCCGTCGCCAGGCGCGGCGCCGATCTGCTCGATCGGTGCTTCACCATGCCGCAGCACCTCGACTTCGCGCCCGCGGCGGCGATGTTCGGGCTCGCCTACGAGCGCGCCGGCACCTCCAGCGGGCTCGCCGGCGCCCTCGCGGCCGCGTACCAGCGACCCGGCGCGACGCTGATCGAGGCGGTGGTGCCGCCCCACGACGGCGCCGCCCGCGTCGCGCGGCTCTGGTCCGACGTCCGCCGCGAGGTTGCCGCCCTGAGCAGCGCGCCGGCGGCGGCAGGGGCGGCCGCCGATCTCGAGCCTTCATGAGCGGCGCGCGCGCCGAGAACCCCGAGCTTGCCGAGAGGGATCCACGGTCATGAGCCAGGTCAACGCGAACAGAAGCCCCGGACCCGAGTCCCCGACACCGGCGGCGTCAGGCGAGGAGTCCGCGCGGCGGCGCGATCGCGCCGCCGCGCGCGGGCGCGGCGTCCGCAAGCAGGGGAGGCGCTCGTGAGCGCGGCGGCGGCCTCGCAGGCGGCCGGAGCAGCGGCAGCGGGCGGCGTGCGCCCTGGCTCGTTCCGAGCGTGGCTCCTCGCGTGCCGGCCGGCGACGCTCACGGCCGCGCTCGCGCCGGTGATGGTCGGGACGGCGGTCGCCTACGCGCTCGGCGGCATGCGGCTCGGCCCGGCGCTCTCTGCGCTGGCGGGCGCGATGCTCATCCAGATCGCCACGAACTTCGCGAACGACGTCTTCGATCACGAGAAGGGCGCCGACACGCACGAGCGGCTCGGTCCCACGCGCGCCGTGCAGGCGGGGCTGCTCACGCCGCGTCAGGTGCGCGTCGGGCTCCTCGTCACGATCGCCCTCGCGGCGCCGTTCGGGGTGCACCTTGCGCTCGTGGGCGGGTGGCCCATCGTCGTGATCGGCGTCGCTTCGATCCTCTCCGGCGTCGCGTACACCGGCGGCCCGTACCCGCTTGGCTACCACGGCCTCGGCGATGTGTTCGTGTTCGTGTTCTTCGGCCTCGTCGCCGTCTGCGGGACGGCGTTCGTCCAGCTCGGCTCGGTGCCGCCGCTCGCCTGGGCGGCGGCCGTGCCGGTCGGCGCCATCGCCACCGCCGTGCTCGTCGTCAACAATGTCCGCGATCGCGACACGGACGTCGTCGCCGGCAAGCGCACGCTCGCCGTTCGCTTTGGCCGCAGGGCGGGCGTCCTCGAATACGCGATGCTCCTCGCGGTCGCCTACGCGGTGCCTGTCGCCCTCGCCGTCGGCGAGGGCCGGCGGTGGACGCTCCTCGTCCTCGCGACGTTCCCGCGCGCGGTGCGCCTGCTCCGGGTGCTGGCGACCACCGACGGCCGGCCGCTCAACGACTGCCTCGCCGGGACGGCGAAGCTGCTGCTCGCCTACGCGCTGATCTTCTCGCTGGGCCTCGCGGCCCGGCTGTAGGAACGATGCGCGTCGTCGCCGCCAGCCTTGCGCCACGGGACATCGAGGGCGCGCGCCGGGGCCTCGTGCTGTCGCTCACCGACGACGAGGGGCGCGTCGGCCTGGGCGAGGCCACGCCGCTCCCCGGTTTTTCACCCGACACGGCCGATGAAGACGAGCGCGCGCTCGCCGCGCTGCCCGGGGCGCTCGGCGCGATCGACCTGCCGCTCGAGGACGTGACGTCGACGGCGTCCGCGATCCAGCGCGCGATCGCTCCGCTGTCGCCGCAGCTGCGCGGCCTGCCGGCGGCGCGCTTCGCCCTGGAGACGGCGCTGCTCGATCTGCTCGGCCAGCGCCTCGGCCTCCCGGTGTCGGCGTGCCTCGGCGGACACCGGCGCCATGCCGAGGTCCGGGTCAACGGGCTGCTCACGACCTCGGTCGCCCTGCCGGAGCTGCGCTCGCGCGCTCGCGCGCTCGTCGCGCGAGGCGTCCGGGCGATCAAGGTGAAGCTCCGCTCGCGCGGAGAGGAGGGGTTCGCGCGCGACCTCGAGGCGCTGCGCGCGCTGCGGCAGGAGCACCCGGCCATCGAGCTCCGGCTCGACGCGAACGCGGCCTGGTCGCTGGAGGACGCGCCCCGCCGGCTCGCCCTGCTCGCGCCGCTCGGTCCCCGCTTCGTCGAGCAGCCGGTCGCGCCGGAGCTCCTCCACCTCCTCGGCGCGCGCGAGGTCCCGTGGGCGGCCGACGAGTCGCTCGCCGTCGAGGGCATGCCGGAGCGCCTGCTCGAGGCGGAGGGCTGCGCCGCGTTCATCCTGAAGCCGGCGATGCTCGGCCTCCTGCGCGCGCACGAGCTCGGCCAGAGGGCGCAGGAGCGCGGCCTCGGCGCCGTGGTGACGCACCTCTTCGACGGCCCCGTCGCGCTCGCCGCCTCGTGCGAGCTCGCGCTCGCGCTGCCGCGCCCGCCGCTCGCGTGCGGCCTCGACGCGCACGCCGGCCTGGAGGCGTGGCCCGAGATCTCGATCCCGCAGCTCCGCGAGGGCGGCCTGGTCGTCGCCAGCGAGCAGCCTGGCCTCGGCATCCGACCCTGGACATGGACGGCCTGAGCCTCCTCGAGGCCGTGCGCGATCCTGCGATCGCCGCGCGGACGGCGCTCGTCCATGGCGGCGCCGAGGCCGACGCTCCGCGCGAGATCGACGTCCCCGGCCTCGGCGTCGGCCCCGGCGGCGCCCTCCGCTTCGGCGACCTTGCGCCCGCGGTCGCGGCCGTGTGCGCCCGGCTCGCCCGCGCGGGGGTAGGGCGGGGGGCTCGCGTGGCGCTCGTCGCGCCGAACGCGCTCGGGACCGTCGTCGTCCTCCATGCGCTGCTCGCGCTCGGCGCCGTCCTCGTCCCGATTCACCCGCGGCTCACCGCCGGCGAGGCGGGCGTTCTGATCGACGACGCGCGGCCCGACCTCGTGCTGCGCGAGCCCGCGCTCGCTGCCCTGCTCCATGAGGCCGGACCGGAGATCGCCGCGCTCCGCGATCGCGGGCCGCGCGCCGTCGAGGTCCGGGCGCCGGACCCTTCCGGTGATCTCGCGATCGTCTACACCTCGGGCACCACCGGGCGCCCCAAGGGCGCGGTGCTGCCGCGCCGTGCGTTCCTCGCCGCCGCCGCGGGGAGCGCGGCCAACCTCGGCATGCGCGACGACGATCGCTGGCTGCTCTGCCTGCCGCTCTGCCACGTCGGGGGCCTCTCGATCGTGACGCGCTGCCTGCTCGCGCGGCGCGCCGTCATCCTCGCGCCCCGCTTCGATCCCGCGTCGGTGCTCGCCTCGATCGTCCGCGACCGCGCGACGCTGCTCTCCGTCGTGCCGACCATGCTGCTCGCGCTGCTGGAGGCCGATCGTGACAACGTCCTCGCCCGGCTCCGCGCGGTGCTCGTCGGCGGCGCGGGCGCTCCGGAGCGGGCGCTCGACGAGTGCGCGCGCCGCGGGGTCCCCGCGCTCACCACCTACGGCCTCACCGAGGCGTGCTCGCAGGTCACGGTGCAGCGCCCGCGCGATCCGCGCGCCCGCGAGCCGGGCTCCGGCGCGCCGATCGCCGGCATCGATCTTCGCATCGAGGGCGCCGGCGGCGACGGCGTGGGCCGCATCGAGATCCGCGGCCCGGCGCTGTTCCGCGGCTACTACCGCGGCCCCGCGCGCGCGCCGGAGCTCCAGGTCGACGGCGCCGGATGGTTCAGCACCGGCGATCTCGGCGCGCTCGACGCCGCCGGGCGGCTCCACGTCGCGGCGCGCCGGAGCGACCTCATCGTGACCGGCGGCGAGAACGTCTATCCCGCCGAGGTGGAGCAGGTCCTCGCTTCCTGCGCGGGCGTCGCCGGCGCCGTGGTGTTCGGCGTGCCGGACGCGCGGTGGGGCCACATCGTCGCGGCGGCGATCGTCCCCGACCAGACCGCGCCCGGCGCGCCGGTCGGCTCCGCGCTCTCGCCCGCGCTGCTCGACGACCTCGCGGCCCTCGTCGCGGCGCGGCTCGCCCCGCACAAGCGCCCGCGGCGTCTCTGCGGCGTCGCGGCGCTCCCGCTGACCTCAGCGGGCAAGCTCGATCGCGCCGGCGCGGCGGCGCAGCTCGCGGCCGCGCTCGCGCCGTTCCCGGCGCGCTAGCGCGCGGCGCCGGCCGCCGGCGCTCGCCGCGGTCATCCGAGCGCGGTGCGCAGCCCGTCCGGGAGCGGACACGGGATGAAGCGCGCCCCGTCGATGCACACGTGCACCGTCTGCCCGATCGCGGCGATCCCGCCCGCGGTCGTCACGCGGTAGCCCACCGTGAACGATGTGTCGCCGAGCTTCGGCGCGAGCACCTCGACCTCGATCGCGTCGCCGAACCGGAGCGGCAGCAGGTAATCGGCCTCGGCGTGGACGAGCGGCAGCTTGATCGCGCCGCCCGCGATGAGGGCGGGCAGGTCGATGCCCCGCTCCTTCAGCGCGATCATGTACGCGTCGCTGAAGTACTCGAGGACGCGCGGGTAGAAGACGATCCCGGCCGCGTCGACGTCCTGGAAGCGCACGGCGCGGCGCTCCACGGCGAGGCGGGGCGCGGTCTGCTTGAGCTCATCGATGCTGAAGGCGCGCTTCATCGCGCAGCAAGCTAGCGCAGGAGGCGCCGCGCGCGTCACGAGGAGCGCGGCGCGCCGCCGGGAGCGGAGCCCCGCGCTGCCGCACCTCCACGCGCCGGCGCGGCCGGTTTCGCCGGGCAGCCGGCCCGGTGTCACGTGGCCGTTCCGTCCCTTTCTGCTCGCCGCCGTCGCTTTCGCGGTCCATGCTCGCCCCTGATGGCTGACCGATGTCCCGGGGGCCTCGGGCCCGGGTCCCGCAGCCTGGGCCGCGCCACCGGGAAGGACCACGACAGGTGCGCAACGCGACACCTCGGGACCGCCGCGCCGCGCTCCCGCGGCGTGGCCTGCGTGCTCGCTTGCCTCCTGGCAGCGGGCCTCGCGGCGGCGTGCGAGCCTGCGTCGACGTCGCCCCCGACGCCCACGCCCTCCCACAGCCCGCCCATCGCGCCGCTCGCGGCGCTGCCGCGTCCCGCGGTCGCGGAGACCCGAGCGCCGACGGGCGCGGCGCAGGCGTCGAACCCGCTCGGCCTCCCCGCGCACCCGGTCAAGCTCGATCTAGGCCGCCGTGTGTTCACCTTCTCGGACCGGATGCTCGCCGGGGCCAAGCTCGGATCGACGCTCGTGCTCTACGCGGCGACCGTGGTCGGCTTCGAGGGCGACGACCTCATCATCGAGGGGAGGGGGGGACCGTCGTACAAGGTCCACCCGGGCTACGTCGTCCCCGTGCCCGACGCGCCGCGCCTCCGGCCGCACGAGCCGGTGCTCACGGAGTGGAGCGGCGTGATGAAGCACGCCGTCATCACCCGCTTCGTGAAGGACAAGATGGAGGTCCGCTACACCGACATGGACCCGCGGACCCCGCTCGCGCAGCTCAAGGGGGTCCGCTTCGTCGTGCAGACCGAGGGGCTCGCCCCCGGCAACTTCGCCGCATGGAAGGATGGCGAGACGTGGCGCCACGTGCTCCTCGTGTCGCGGCTCGGCAACTCCCCGGCGGAGCCGGGCGCAGTCTTGACATCGCTGCCGAGCAGCTCGGCGCGGTGGTTCGCCCTCGGTTACGGCGGCGCCGCCCTGCTCGCCGACGAATCGGCGCTGCGCCCGCTCCCGGTCAAGCCGCGGCTCAAGATCGGGGCGAGCGTCTGGGCCGAGTGGGTCGGCGCGCTGCGCCCCGCGGTCGTGCAGAGCGCCGAGGAGACGGGGCTGTACACCGTCAAGTTCGAGCGCGCAGGGCGGCCCGTCACGGTCGGCTGGGGGCTGCTCACGCCGCCGCTCGAGCCATAGCCGCGCGCGACGCAGGTGCGCAAGGTGCTACGCGTTTTCGCCCGACATAGAGAGTGGTAAGCGCTGTAGTATGGATCTCAAGAGCGCCTGGCTGATAACGCGCCAGTGGGTTCCTTTCACCCTGAGGACCATGGCCTATGGCACCGTATCGCTGACGCTGGGGCCTCTCACGCCGCAGCGCTCTGCGAGCCTCTGGGCGATGCGGCGCTGGTGCCAGGCGAGCGCACGCGGGCTCGATATCGACCTCCAGGTGAGCGGCCTCGAGAACGTCCCTCCTGGGGTCTTTATCTACTGCTCCAACCATCAGAGCGTGCTCGACATCCTGGCGCTCGGCGCGGTGCTGCCGGGCGACTTCAAGTGGGCAGCGAAGCGCTCTCTCATGAAGATCCCGTTCCTTGGCTGGCACCTCCAGCTCGCGGGCCATGTGCCGGTGGATCGCACGGTCGGCTCCCGCGCCGCGGTCGAGGCGATCTCGCGGTTCGAGCAGGTGCTCCGGAGGGGCAAGCCGCTGCTCGTGTTCCCGGAGGGGACGCGGAGCGAGGACGGCGTGCTCCGGCAGTTCAAGAACGGCGGCTTCTATGCCGCCGTCCGCGCCGGCGTGCCCGTGGTGCCGGTCGCCATCGAGGGCACGCACCTGCTCATGAAGAAGGGGGCGATCGACTCGGGCGACGGCACCCTGCGGCTCGTTCAGGTGCGGGTCGGCGCGCCGATCTCCGTGTGCCCGGACGGCCGCGAGGCAGCGCGGGTGAACGACCTCCGCGAGCGCGCCCAGGCCGCGGTGAGCCAGCTCCTCCGGTCGATCGGCGGTCGCGTCGAGGCACCGGCCGCCGCCGGGGCCGCCTCGGAGCCGCCGGCGAGCGGCGCCCGGACCGAGCAGGCGTCCGGCTGACGCGCCGGCGCGCCCGGATCAATCGCAGAAGCTGGGGAGCTCGTCGATCTCGGCGAGCAGCTCGGCGTAGTCCTCGATGCGTCGGCCCCCGCGGGCGTCGTCGTCGAACTTGTAGAGCACGCGCCGCGTGAGGGGCACGCCGGCGTTTTCGTAAGCCTCCGCGTCGGTCGCCGTGTTGCCGAAGGCCCACGCGGGCAGCATCTCCCTCCTGTCGAAGAGCTGCTGCAGCTCCGCTGTCTTGTACTCCGCAGCGGCCTCACCCGTCGCGCCGGTCAGGCCGAGCGTTGTGTGCACGATGCCGGACGGGAAGCCGTAGGCGTCGAGGAAATCGCGCGTTCGCTGGACGAGCCACTCCGGCCGCGCGGTCAGGTACATCGGGCGGTAGCCCTTGGCGACGAGCCGGTGGAACGCCGCCGCGGCGTGCGGCTGAACGCCGGGCAGCTTGCCGACGAGGAGGGAGGTGAACTCCTCGGTCTCCGTGCCGGTCAGCGTCCCATCGACGTCGCTCACGAACATCGGGGCGCCCCGGGGGACGACCTCGAGGAAGAGGTCGGCGCTCGACAGGTCGCCGCGGACGACCATGTGGACCCGGTGCCTGCCCACACCGAGCCGCTGCGCCGCAGGGATCTCGAAGTAGACGCGGCCGCCGTCGTCGCTCACGCCCTCGACCTCGGCGTGCGTCGCGTCCGCTTCCGTCGTGGTCGCCGAGCCGAGGCGCTCCCACTCGCCACCGCAGCCGCGGAGCACATAGATGTCGACCCGCTCACCCTTCAGATCCTTGTCGGTGAGCCCGTAGGCGAACTTCCCGATGATCCACTGTGGCTCATCCAGGGTCAGGTAGAGATCGCGCCCGCGGTGGTTGGGGAACCCAGCAGCGGTGATGATGTACGAAGACGTGTGATTCCATGAGAGCTCCTCGCCCGGATCCGGCGGCGCGGAATCGCACCCGCGAACCAGGTCGCACAGGGGGCCCGGTGGCCCGCCGCCACTCGAGAGGTCGCCGCCCCCACCGCTCGACGGGTCGTCGCCGCTGCCGTCCTGGCCATCACCGCTGCCGTCCTGGCCATCGCCGCTGCCGTCCTGGCCATCACCGCTGCCGCCCTGGCCATCGCCGGCTCCCTGGCTCGATGAGCCGCCGCCCGGCGGCTCATCGACCGGCGCCCACCCGAGCGTCGCGTCGGCCGATCCGCAGCCGATCGTGAGCATTGTTGTCGCCATGACAAGAAGTATCCTGGTCTGCATCGCGCGCGAGTGTGACGAGTCGACCCCGTCCGAACAACGGCCTTTCCGGTGGATCGACGACCTCGCACGACCTCGCGGCAGATCGCGCTCGCCCCTTGCGCGCGGAGCTGACTCCGGGCAATCGTAGCTGCCCCGACGATGCCCAAGCCCAACCCGAAGGTGCTGCTCCGCCAGGCCGGTGACTACCTCAAGGCTCACCCGGAGGAGATCGTGAGGGCGCTGCGCGGCGCGCTCGGCCTGCGCTTCGGCGTCCCGATCGATGCGCTGCGCTACCTGGCGCGGGAGCTCAGCGGCGGAAAGCGCGCACCCAAGGACATCGTGATCGAGGCCGCGCCCCCCGGCCTGCGCCTCGCGCTCACCGTGAAGGTGATGGGCGCCCCGATCCGGGCCTCGTTCGCCGTCTACGCCGAGGAGCTCGACGTGCGCGCCGACGCCATCCAGGTCGGCCTGCGGATCGCCGACCTCAAGCTCCACGTGATGGGCGACGAGAGCTCGCCGATCGCCGGGCTCATTAACTCGGGGACGATCGATCTCGACAAGCCGGGCAACCTCGTTTCCTTCATGCCGAAGCGGCCCGCCGCGCTGATCGACGCGAAGGATGACAGGATCACCCTGGATCTGCTCAAAATTCCCGCCGTCGGCGGGAATCCGGCGGTCGCGCGGGCGCTGCGCATCTGTGCGCCGGTGCTCGGTGTTCGTGCGCTGAAGACCAAGGATGACCACCTGGACGTGCACCTCAAGGCCACCCCCTCCGGAGTCGCCGCCGCGATCGCCGCGGCGCGCGCGGGCGTCTGAGGGTCTTTCCGGTAGGGGTTGTCGCCCGCTAGACTTCATCGCGCATGTCTCGGCTCCCCGAGCCCTCGCCGGCTGCGCTCTCGCTTCAGTTCCTTGCCGAGATCGCGTCCGGAGCGACCACCCGCGTTGATCTCTGCAGGTCGGTAGGTCCGCACCGGCCCGGGGAGCTGCTCGCCGTCAAGCGTCTGCACCCGCACTTCGCCGAGGACCCGACGGTGTCCACCCGGTTCTTCGACGAGGTGCGCACGACCGCGGCGCTCAAGCACCCGAACGTCGTCGAGGTCGCCGGCTGGGGGACGGACGACCAGGGCTCGTACTTCGCCGTCGAGCTCGTGCAGGGCGTGAGCCTCGCGCGGCTCATGAAGACCGTCTTCGACACGGGCGAGGTCTTCTCCGAGCGGCTCGTCGTCCACATCGGCGCGACGCTCTGCCGCGGGCTCGGCGCGGCGCACGAGCTCCGCTCGCCGAGCGGCGAGCTGCTCAACCTGGTGCACCGCGATCTCACGCCGGGCAACGTGCTCGTCGGGTTCCAGGGCGAGGTGAAGGTCGCCGATTTCGGGCTCGCCAAATCGTCGCTCCGCGTGATGACCACGGCCGTCGGGGCGCGCCGGCGCGTGACGACCTACATGGCGCCGGAGCAGGCCCGCGGGGGCCCCGCCGACAGGCGCTCCGACCTGTTCTCGCTCGGCGTCGTGCTGTTCGAGCTCTTCTCGGGCAAGCACCCGTGGCCGTCGTCGAGCGACTACGAGCTCCTGCGGAACATGACGACGCAGCCCGCGGCCGATCTGCGGGAGCTCCGGCCGAAGATCGACAAGGAGCTCGTCGCGATCGTGATGCGCTGTCTCGAGCGGGACGCGCCCTCGCGCTTCCAGAGCGCGGACGAGATCCTCGCGCGGCTCGAGGGCTGGCTGCACAGCCACGGGTACCTCGAGGGGAACGAGGAGGCGCTCGGCCGGTTCGTGCGGCGCAACGCGATGAGGCAGATGCGCTGGTTCGAGCGCGCCGTCTCCGGCGGCTTCGCCGGGGTCGCCAAGGCGCCGCGCCCCTCGCTTTCGGCCACGACGACGACGCACCCGCGCCGGCCCTCCGCCGACGCCGCGCGAGACAGGGGAGCGAACGCCGCCGACCGGCTCCGCCGGAACGGCGCGGCGCGCGGCCCTGACGACGATGCGACCGACCTCGAGACGCGCGGCGGCGGCACGTCATCGCCGCTGCCGTCGGGCCCCGGCTCGCGCGGAACGGACACGGCGGACGGCAGCTCGCGCCGGCGCGGGACGCTGCCCTCCGAGACGGCCGACGAGAAGACCGTCATCGTCGGGAGCAGCGGCCGCGGGCGCGGCGACCCCGCGTCCAGCAGCTCGGGCGGCGGGCGGCAGCGCGGCAGCCTGCCTTCGTACGGCTCCATCACCGCGCAGGACGCCGAGCCGCGCTCGACGTCCGCGACGACGCCGACGTACGCCGAGCCGCCTCCCTCGATCACCGCCGCGGCCGCGTTCTCCCCGGAGCACGACGCCGGGGCTGCTCCCCTGGCGCAGGGCGCGCCGGAGAGCGCGCAGCAGCTCCACGCGGAGGTCGACCGGCTCACGACCGAGGCGATCCGGAGCCGCGAGGAGGCGCGCTTCGCGGTCGCGCACGCCGAGCGCAAGCTGGCGCTGGCCAAGGTGGCGGCGCACATCTCCGAGATGGCCGCCGAGGTGCTGCGCCTCTCCGCGAGCGCCGGCGCGGAGAGCGCGCAGCGCCGCCTCGACGAGGCGCTCGCGCTCGAGCGGGCGATGCACAAGGTCATGTCGGCGCCGCTCACGCTCGCGCCCGAGACGACCGCGCTGCCTGTCGCGTGGGGCAACGAGCGGCAAGTCATCCTCGCCCAGCTCGGCCTCGAGCACCTCGCGCCCCCCGCGCCGCCGTCGCCCCTCGCCCTCGGCGCCCCCTCGCCTGGGCTCCCTCCGGGGCCTCGGGACGCCGGCGCGGCCCCGCAGATCGCGGCAGCGGCCGGCGCGAACGGGGGCGCTGCGGGCACACCGACCGCTGCGTTCGCCGTCCAGGGCGACGCGTCCGGCCCCGACACGCGGGCCAACCCGCCGAGCTCCGTGGAGGCGGTCGCGTTCCAGGCCAGCCTCCGGCCGATGCTCCTCGGGGTACCGCGCGCGCTCGCCCTCGCGGTCGCGGCGGCGGCCTTCATGGCGTTCGTCCTGCTGGCCTGGCTCTATTCCTGACGCGCCGGCGCGCCGCGCCGAGGAGCCCGCCTCGCGCGGGCGTGCACGTCGAGAGCCCGCTCTTGCGCGGGCGCGCAGCGCCGAGACGTCGCTTGATCCTGGCGGGGCACGGCGGTTACCGTCCTAGGATCATGAGCGAGCAAGGCGACTGGGTGCTGATCGGCCTGGACGAGAACATGGCGCGCCGGCAGGGGATCCCCGCGCGCATGCCGGTGCCTCGGGGCGAGTTCGAGGGGTTGGCCGACAAGGGCCTCAGCATCGACGCCGCCCGCAAGTGGATCAAGGACTTCCTCACGAGCTCCGAGCCCGGCAAGAGCGGTGTCTGGCGCAAGCAGAACAGCACGCTCGTCTCGCAGTTCGAGGCCTTCCTCGACAAGACGCCGGTCTGGGAGCGCGCGCAGAAGGCCTTCGGCGAGCGCGACTACGAGAAGGCGATCTCGGCGCTCAAGCGCATCGTCACCATGGACCCCGACGACCACGCCGCGCGGCTGAACCTCGCCTCGGCGCAGGCCAACATGGGCGACCACCCCGCGGCGCTGAAGAGCTTCCAGGCGATCCGGAAGACGTTCCAGGGGGACGCCGACTACCACGTGGCGGTCGGGCAGGTGCACCTGGCCATGCAGAAGAAGGACGCCGCCCTCGACGAGATGGTGCTCGCGCTCGAGGCGAAGCCCGACTGCCAGCCGGCGCTCGACGCGATGGTGCAGCTCGGGGTCCTCGTGCCGATCTACGAGAACCCGCGCGACGCGGCCTCGCTTGTCTACGTGCGCTCCGACGCGGTGCTCGACTACCTCACGGGCCAGTGGGACGCAGCGCCGCGCGACAGCGCCTTCTATCTCGAGCAGCTCGCCTACCACGAGCGCGAGCTCCGCCACGACGTCGCGCTGGCCGCCGCCGACCGCGCCGTCTCTGGCGAGGGCGAGGGCGTCGAGCGAGCGCACCTCGCGCGGATCGCCGCCCTCCGATCGCTCGGGCGCATCGACGAGGCGCTCGCCGCGGCCGAGGCGCTCGTGAAGACGGCGCCGTCCTCGTCCGGCGCGTGGGTCGAGCTCGCGAAGTGCCTCTCCCAGGCCGGCCGCGGCGAGGAGGCGCCCGCCGCGATCGAGCGCGCGCTCGAGAGCGACCCCGGCGACCTCGCCGCGCTCTCGCTCCGGTTCTGGCCGAGCGACCCCGCGGACATCCAGAAGGTCAACGCGGCGATCCCCGCGCTCGCCGCCTTCGTCGCCGCGCACCCCGACAGCGCCGGCGCGCGCCGCTCGCTCGCCCGCGCCGAGCTCGTCGCGGGCCGGATCGACGACGCGCTCGCCGGCTTCGCCGCGGCCGTCGCGCTCGCGCCCGAGGACGACGATCTCAGGGCCGAGTACTGGAGCGAGCTCGGAAAGCAGCAGCGGTACCAGGAGATCATCGCCGACGCCGGGAGGCTCTCGGATCTCGCGAAGCGCGACTGGAAGCTGCGCTGGAACGAGGCCGAGGCCTACGCCGCCCTCGGCAAGAACATCGAGGCGCGGGCGGCGTTCTCGGCCATCAACTTCGACGAGTCGCTGCACGTCGACGTGCGCCGCAGGGCCAAGCGCGCCGTCAAGACGATGGACGAGACGCCGCCGGTCGTGACGTGACGCGAGGGCCCCGGTCGTGACGTGACGCCGGGGCGCCGGCGGCGCGCGCTCAGAGCGAGCCGGAGACGCCGAGGCCGAGGGTGTCGCCGGTGACGATCGGCTTCACGGAGAGGGCGACGTCGTTGCGGACGAGCTTCTTCTGCGGCGCGGCGAGGCCGCCGATGAACATGGCAGCGCCGGCGACCTGAGCCAGCCCGTCGACCATGAGGACGAAGACGCCGCCGCCCTTCGCGTCGGACGTGCCGATCGTGATGAAGGGGCCGGCGAGGGGGATGTAGAGCGGGATGTAGCTCTCTCCGGTGCCGCCGCTCGCGCGATCCGCGCTCTCCGCGACGAGCCCGACCATCGCCGAGAGGATGTACGTGACGCCGAACGTCACGGCGCCGCCGATGATCAGGCCGCGGCGCGCCCTCTCCTCGACGCGGTAGCCCTCGGGGACCGCCTGCCCTTCCTCGTAGTTCATGATCCTCGGGCCGACGGGATACGTGCTGGAAGGCTGGGCGTATCCGGGCGGCGGGGCATACCCAGGAGGGGGGGCGTATCCGGGCGGCGGGTAGTAGCCGGGCTGCTGCCCGTAGGCGGCGCCGTACGTCGGAGGAGCTCCATAGGGCGCGGCCTGCGGCTGCGCTCCGGCAGGAGCGGGCTCAACCGGAGGGGGCGCCTGCGCGAAGGCGGAGGAGGCGCCGAGCAGGAGTGCGGCGAGAGATGCTGCGCTGGCGAAGAGGGCTCGCGATGGGTGCGCCGAGGCGCCCTGTCCGGGATAGATGTGCATGGTCTACGACGCTAACGCAGCTCGCGCGCAAAGGTCCAGACGAGCGCAGGATCCCGCTCTGCCGCATGTGTGCTCTCGGGCGCCGCGCGGCCTCCATCCCGGGCCCGGTCCGAGCGACGCCGCGAGCGACGCCCGGGCCCGCGGTGGTCGAGCGAGGCGCGCCGCCGTGCCTTGCGCGCGGTCGACCGGCGGAACGGGCCGCGCAGCGGCGTGTCCGGCGGCGCCTAGGCGCGCGTGCGCGCGTGCTCCAGCGGCTGGCTCGCGAGCGCGCCGTCGTCCTTGCGCGGCTCGAGCGCCGGCGCGTGGTGGTCCTCCACGAGCTGCGGGGTCTCTCCCGTGATCAGGCGCGAGGCGCGCTGGTAGGTCAGGTACGACAGGGCCCACGAGAACAGCACGAGGAACCGGCTGCGGAAGCCGATCAGGAACACGATGTGGACGAAGAGCCACGCGAGCCACGCCGGGAACCCGGAGAGCTTCACCTTGCCGAAGTCGGCGACCGCAGCGGCCCGCCCGATCGTCGCCATCGCGCCCTTGTCGCGGTACCGGAACGGCAGCCGCGGCAGCCCCCGCACGGTGCGCGCGATGTTGCGCGCGGCGTGGCGGCCTGCCTGGATCGCCGCGGGCGCCACGCCCGGCACGGGCGTCCCGTCCTCCTGCTTCAGCGACGCGAGATCGCCGACGACGTAGACGTCCTCGTGGCCGGGCACGGTCAGGTCCGGCGCAACCAGCACGCGCCCTGCCCGGTCGAGCGGCACGCCGAGGCTGCGGGCGAGGGGTGACGCTGCGACGCCGGCCCCCCAGAGCACGGTCCTGGCCTCGATCCGTTTGTCGCCGATCGAGACCCCCTCGTCGTCGATCTCGGTGACGAGGCAGCGCGTATGCACCTCCACGTTGAGCGCCGCCAGCTGCTCTCGCGCCTTCTCGCCCAGCTCCGGGACGTACGATGGCAGGACCTGCCCTGCGCCCTCCACGAGGAGGATGCGCGCTTCGCGCGGGTTGATGCGCCGGAAGTCGTGCAGGAGCGTGTGCCGCGCGAGCTCCGAGAGGGCCCCGGCGAGCTCGACGCCCGTCGGGCCCCCGCCGACCACCACGAACGTCATCCAGGCGCGCCGCCGCGCCGGATCGGGCTCGCGCTCGGCCGCCTCGAAGGCGAGGAGGATGCGCCGCCGTATCTCGAGCGCATCCTCGATGGTCTTCAGCCCGGGCGCGAACGGCGCCCACTCATCGTGCCCGAAGTAGGAGTGCGACGCCCCGGCCGCCACGATCAGCTTGTCGTAGCCGAGCTCGCCGTCCTCCAAGATCACCCGCTTCTGCGCCGGGTCGATCGCCGTCGCCTCGGCGAGGAGCACGCTCGTGTTCTTCTGCTTGCGGAGCACGCGCCGGATGGGCGCGGCGATGTCGCTCGGGTTCAGGCCTGCGGTGGCGACCTGATACAGGAGGGGCTGGAACGTGTGGTGGTTGCGCCGGTCGATCACGGTCACCCGCACCGGCTCGCGCCGGAGCGCCTTCGCCGCGTAGAGACCGCCGAAGCCGGCGCCGAGGATGACCACGTGCTCCATGCCGTGGCCCTGTTACCTGTGAGCTATCTCAGCAAGCGGGGTTACATAAAATCGCGCGCTTTGACCTTGGACGTGCGGGTCGCGTTCTTCAACCGGGCGAGGGATGGGCGGAGAGACGTCGCTCGCGTTCCTCGCCCGGCGGCGTCGCCCGCCATGCGTCTGGCGGCGCTCGCTTCCGCCTGCCTGGTGCAGGCAAGCGGGGCCCGGCCGACCGGCGGATGCCTGGGCGGCTAGACCGCTCGGCCCTGGGCGATCCACTTGTTCATGAAGACGGCGCTTTCCTCCCATCCTTGCCGCAGCTCCTTCTCGGCGCTGCTCTCGAGCAAGCCGCCGATACCGAACACCTTCGCTTCGATGATGAGCTCGGCGATCCGACGCACCTTGTTGTCGCCGATCGCCTCGACGCGCACCACGCCCTCGTTGCGCATCTTGTCGGCCAGGGTGCTGGGCGTCAGCTTGAAGCTCCACACCTTCGTGGCTTTGTTCAGCCTGCCCTCCTCGGTATAGCGGAAGCCCGAGCCGAGCAGCTTCTCCACGGGGCCGGGCAGGTTCATCTTCGGCTTCCCGGCCGACTTCCGGAGGATCTCCGTCTCCGTCTCGACCTGCTCCGTGATGGTGTACTCGGGAAAACCGAGCTCCTTCCGGTAGAGCTCCTCGTTGAAGGTCTTGTCCAGGAACAGCTTCCAAAAGGTGTCGACGTTGCAGTTGATCTCGTTCGTGAGGGTGAACTTGCCCATGGATCGTTCCTTTGCGGTGCGGATGAGGTCTTGCTCCGCGTCTACCGCAGCCCGTCCGTGGCGTCCACGTCTCGCCCGGGGCCACTGAACACAGGATCTGCGATGACGAGGCGTCCGTCTTCGCTGTGCGGACCTCGCGCTCACTGCGTCGAGCGCGAGGTCCGGCCGAGCGTTTTCCTGCGAGCGAAGGCGCGAAGCGGACGCGGGATCACGGTTGGGCCGAGGCGACGTCGGCGACGTCCCGAGATGGAGATCCGCGGCGCGCGGCCTTGTGGACGCTCGCTCCGCGCGATGCGGAGACGGGCGGCGGGCTTCCAGCGCTTCCGTATCCATGCAAACATCGTCATGCTGTGACGTGCATCCTCGTCATCGATGATGACACCGCGATCCGAGGCATGTTTGGACGCGCGCTCCGTACGCTCGGGGACATCGAGGAGGCGAACGGCGGGGCGCCGGCGCTGCGCCGGCTCGCCGCGCGCAAATTCGATCTCGTGGTGCTCGACCTGCACATGCCGCTGGTCGACGGCTTCAGCGTGCTCGACTCGCTCTCGGCCAAGGGGGCGCTGAACCGGGACACGCCCGTCTTCGTCGTGACCGCCGATGAGTCGCAGCAGGCCCGCATCCGCGCGCTGCGGCGGCATGCGATCTTCCTGCTCTCGAAGCCGGTGAACCTCGCAATGCTGGTGTCGCTCGCGGAGTCGTCCCTGAAGAAAGCCGCGTCTCGCGCCACCCCGCTGCCCGAGAAGCCGCAGACCGAGAAGCCGCAGACCGAGAAGCCGCAGACCGAGAAGCCGCAGGCCGAGAAGCCGCAGAAGGACTGAGCGCGCCCGCGGCGGCGAAGCTCGCGGCGATGCACCGGTACGCGGAGGGCTGCGGAGGCCGCCGCCGCACCCGGTCCGACGGCGCTCGCTACCGCGGCGCCAGGTCGAGGGGGGGCGGCGAGGCAGGCCCGGGCGAGCGCCGTGGAGCCTGGCCGGGCGCGGGGGCGCGCGGCGGAGGCGGCGTGGGGCGGGGCGGGTTCGACGGCCATCCAGGCCGCAGCACGGGCGCGCCGGTGACAGGCGGCGCCGGCAAGGGCCCCGGGACGCGCGGCGCGGGGGCGGCGCCGCCGGGCACATACGCCGGCTGTCCGCTCGGGAGAGGTGCGGCTGCGTCGGCGGGGACCGCGGCGTCGGCGTCTGCGTCGGCCGGGGTGGCCGCGTCGGCGGCCAGCTCAGCCGCGGCTGCGTCGGCCGAGGCTGCGGCGTCAGCGATGGCGTCGAGCGCGGCCGTCACGGCCGCGTCCTGCGCCGCGGCTGCGTCCTGCGCCGCGGCTGCGTCCTGCGCCGCGGCTGCGTCCAGCGTCACCCCGGCGTCGGGCGGAGCCAGCGTCGGCCCGGACGCGCTTGGACGCGCGAAGGGCAACACCAGCGAGCCGAACGACAGGCCGCCGGAACGCCGGACCAGCAGGAACGCTGCCGCCGCGGCCAGACCCAGAACGATCAGCGTGATCAGCGCCACGCGGACGAACGACCCCCTCGCCCAGCCCGGGCGCGCGCGCTGCTCGGGCGTCGACGTGACCGCGCTCGTGGGCCCGTTCGCGTGCACCGCTGGACCCGCGTGCGCCGCCCCGACGTGCGCCGCCGGTCGGCCCGCGGGCAGCGGCGGCGGGCCCATCGGCAGGGGCGGCAGCCCTGCCGCGAACTCGAGCGGCGAGCTCGTCGCGTCCGGATGCGACTTGCGGGTCGCGTCCGGGTTCGACTTGCGCATCGGATCCGGGTTCGAGCGGCGCGAGCTGGTCGGCCCCGACATGCGCGAGCTCGCGGGGCCCGACATGCGCGAGCTCGCGGGGCCCGACATGCGCGAGCTGGCCGGCCCCGACATGCGCGAGCTCGCGGGGCCCGCCCCGGCGGAGGGCGGCGCCGCGTCGGCCGGGTCCTCCGGCGCCTCCGGCCCGTCCTGCAGGATCGGCAGCATGGAGATGCGCCGGAGCATCACCTCGGTCGCGTCCTCGGGGCGCGCTGCCTGCGGCCTGTGCGGGTGGGCGCGCTCGGCGAGGATCCGATCGAGCTCGTCGATCGCCTGGTCGATCCGCTCCTTGCGCGCCTCGGCGACCCCGGGGAGCAGCTCGCGGACGAGCTGGCCCACCTGCTTGTCGTTGTAGCTGTCGCGGATGGCGATGCTCACCTGCTCGAGATCGCGGCGCAGCTCCGCGGCCGTCTGGTACCGCTCGTTCGGGTTCTTGGCGAGCGCCCGCATGATGATGCGATCGAGCTCCGGGTGGACCTCGGGCATGATCTCGCGCGGCGGCTGCGGGTTGCGGTTGGCGATCTGCTGCATCGCCTCGAGCGGGCCCTTGCCGCGGAACGGCGTGTGACCCGTCACGAGCAGGTAGAGCAGCACGCCCATGGAGAACAGATCGCTGCGGCGATCGAGCGCGCCGCCCATCACCTGCTCGGGCGAGAAGTACCCCGTCTTGCCCTTGATCGCGCCGACGCGGCTGACCTGCGCGCGCGCCCGCGTCTTCGCGACGCCGAAGTCGACGACCTTCACCATGCCGTCGAAGGTCACCATCACGTTCTCGGGCGTGACGTCGCGGTGGATGAGGTTGAGCAGCTCCCCCGTGTCGTCGCGGACCTCGTGCGCCGCGTGCAGGCCGGCGCACGCGTCGATCATCACGTGGAGCACCCAGCTGAGCGGCAGGAGCGCGCGCTTCGCCTTCTGGTTCGAGAAGATCTTCGCGATCGGGGCGCCGTCGATCCACTCCATCGCGAGGTACGGCCGATCGCGGACCTCGCCGTACGCGAGGATGTGCACCACGTTCGGGTGGAGGATGCGCGACGCGGTGCACGCCTCGTCGAGGAACATCGCGCGCGCGTCGTCGTCCCCGCGCATCGCGTCCGACAGCAGCTTGACGGCGACGATCTGGACGGTGCCGTTGGGCCGCCTGAGCCGCGCGGCCCACACGGCGGCCATGCCGCCCACGGCCGCAGGAAACAGCAGCTCGTAGGGGCCGATGGTATCCCCCGGCTGGAAGTTACCGGGGTCGTCGTCGTTCCAATCACTCCACGGATCTTTGGCCACGCGCTCCCCCACCATGTCGGAAGACGTGCAGCGCGACAAGACCTGGCGCTCGGCCCCGTCTTCCCGCTCCGCTGCGCGGCGCCTCCGGTGTCAGGCCCGGCGACGCTCGCCTACCATGCGCTCGAGCCGCCCGAGCGCCCGGACGAGGACCTCCTCGCTCGGGCCGAACGAAAAGCGGACGTGGTGACGGAACCGTGACGGCCGGCCCGCCCGGCGCTTGCCCGGGTTGACGTCGAAGAATTCGCCCGGCACGACGATGATCCGCTCCCCGAGCGCCGCCCGGAAGAAGCCGTGGCCGTCCGAGAGCCCCGGCGGCAGGTCGGCGACCGAGCCCCAGACGTAGAACGTGCCCTCGGGCGCCACGTCGATGGTAACGCCGATCTTGCGCAGCCCCGCGAGCAAGAGCTCGCGCTTGCGCGAGAACGCGCGGTGGATGGCCGTCGTCTCGGCGCGGGTGTGCTCGATGGTGAGCAACTCTGCCGCGGCGCGCTGCATCGGCTTCGAGCCGCCGCCGTCGAGGAAGCTGCCGGCGCTCGCCACCGCCTCGATGACCTCGCGCGGCCCCAGGGTCCAGGTGACGCGCCAGCCGGGGTAGCGCCAGTTCTTCGTCAGGCCGTCGAAGATCACCACCGGATCGCGGTCGACCTCCTCGACGTAGCGCGCGGCGCTCTCCATCGGGGCGACGTCGCCCATCCCGTAGACGTAGTGCGAGTAGAACTCGTCGAGCAAGAGCGCGCAATCGAGCTCCTTTGCGGTGCGGACCCAGGCGGCGAGCTCCTCGCCCCGCACGTGCTTTCCGGTCGGGTTGCATGGATTCGAGGCGAGGATCGCGCTCAGGCCGCGGCCGAGGATCTCGCGGCGGAGATCGCCGACCGAGAACGAGTAGCCCCGCTCGCCCTCGAGCAGGATCGGGATCGGCGAGAACAGCCGGAAGACGTCGAGCAGCTCCTCATACGCGGTGTAGTCGGGCAGGAAGTGGCCGAGGTTGATCTGCCCGAGCGCCGCCGCGGCGCGGGTGAGGGCGATGCGGCCCCCGCCCGACACGGCGACGTTCTCGGCCGTGTAGCGCGACGGCATGCCACGCCGGTACGCACGGTTGTACAGCGAGGCGATCGCCTCGCGCAGCTCCCACAGGCCGGCCACCGGCGCGTACTCCTGGTCGTCGCCGGCGATCGGCACCGCCGAGCAGCGCTCGGGCGCGCCGGGGAGCGGCCCCGTCTCCGGCTGACCTTGCCCGAGGTTGCACCAGCCGTCCGCCCCCTCGTCGGCGCCCGGATTGAACCCGAGGCGCGCGGCCTCGGTCGTAACGTAGATGACGCCCGTCCGCGGGACCTTCCGGAAGGCGTGGACCGCGCGCTCGTCGCCGCGCTGGGGGGGGCTGTGCTCCCGTTCCGCCGGCGCCCCGGGGTAGCTCGGGCGGGCCTCGTCTCCCTGGAGGTCTCCGGGCTCTTCAGGATGCTCTCGCTCTACGTCCGTCATCGTTCGCTTCCAGGCGTCTCCAGGCGTTCTTGGGGGGGCGGTGTCGCGGGGGGCCAGCGCGGACGCGCGGCGCCTCAGGCCTTCTGGGCCGTCGGCTTCGCCTCCTCGGCGCTCGCCGGCTCGTGGCGCCGCGCCCACGGCATCGGCTTACCCGAGAAGAGGCAGAGCAGGTAATAGCAGAAGGCGAGTGAGACCACGGTGAGCGCCGTGTACTTGTCGTCGTTATAGTGGAACGTGATCCAGATGAACTGGCTGAGCGCCGCCAGGCCGAACAGGGGCACCTCGATCTGCCGTTTCAGCCGGGTGAGCGGCGCGCTCAGGATCATGAACGAATAGTAATAACAGGTGAGCTGCGAGAGCAGAATGACGAAGATCTGGGCCAGGCACTGGGCCACCCACAGCGAGCGGATCCGCCGGCACACGTAGACGAAGCCGGCGAAGCTGGCGGCGATGATCCCGTAGGCGATCCACCGGTATTTCGCGTAGCGCTCGTTGCGCATCCGCTTCCAGACCTCGAACGGATCGACGAGCTTCGTGTCCTTCGTGTACTTCATCCGGCCGGACTCGACGCCGGTCCCGGGCTTGTGGCCGACGAGGACGCGGAGGCCCATGTGGTTCGTCAGCGGCGTCTGGTCGTGCACCTTGAGCGTGTGCTCGTAGAACTGCACGTACGAGTCCTTGCCGGAGACCTTCATGCTCACCGGGATGAGCACGGCGGCCGCGAGGACGCCGCCGATCAGGACCTGCACGTGCGATCGCGCCATCCGCTTGTGGCGGACGAGGTAAATCCCCGCGACGGTCAGCCAGCCGATCACCGGCAGGCCCGGGAAGATGCGCAGGAGGCCGGCGTAGACCATGCTCGCGCCGGCGAGCTTGAAGTAGCGCTTGCGGATGAGGCAGGCCGAGAGGACGAGGTAGAAGAGCCAGTCCTGCCGGAGGAACGCGCCGCCGGTCCAGTAGAACGGCGCCGACGACTGGCAGCCCCAGAAGATCGCCGCGACGGCGAAGACCCGCCATCCGAAGGCCCAGTAGATGGCGGCGAACATGCCGAGCAGATAGAAAATATCGAAGCTGGCGAGGAACTGGAGGTAGCCGGTGCTGGCCGGCTGGAGGTCCCCCCAGAATTTGCCCATGATCGTCCAGACCGGCGGCGGGTTGTAGCCGTGGTCCTTCTGCATGTCCTCCCAGTAGCCCTTGTCGGAGGACGTCCGGAAGAACTGCACGTCGGCCTTGAACTTCTCCCAGCGCTCCGGGGCGAAGTGCGCCTTGCAGATCTCGGGTTTGTCGAGCACCTCGCTCGCCGGCATGAGGAGGTTGTCGCCGCCGAGGTTCCGGATCTTCTTGTCCGGGTGGCGGACCTCCTTCGCCATGTCCAGCTTGATGGACCGCCCGGTGTCCTCGTTCGTGTACGTGACGAGCCCGAGCTCGTCCTGCGCGATCAGCGCGCACTTGTAGAGGCCGTCGTACCCCATCTCGGGGAAGTACTTGGCCCCCATGTAGTAGTGGAACTGATCCCATCGATGGTAATACTTGGGATAGCCGAAGCGGAAGCCGTTGAAGTAGGCGACGATGGCGGCGACCCCGAGGGCCACGCCGACGTACCGCTTCCAGCGCTCCGCGATCGGCCGGCGCATCCCCTCGCGCTGCGTCTCGTAGAAGACGCAGAGCGCGGCGCCCATCGCGATCAGCACCTTCGCCAGGTCCACGGCGCGGGCGTGCTCGTCGATGTACCGGTGCAGGCCATAGAAGAACAGCACGGCGCCCGCGGCGACCGTGCCGTACCGCGCGAGCACGCGAAGGCGAGGGGGGGCGAAGGCGTTGAGCGCGTACGCGGCGCCGAAGTAGGCGCAGAACGCGGCGACGATCTCGATGATTTCTTGCGACGTGAGCTTCATTGCCTGCGGTTCGGGATCGGGATCGAGGTGACGTGGGGGGCGCGCCGGCGGCCTCTGCGCCGGCTGCCGCGACAGCGCGCCCGGCGACGAGCGCTGCTGCCGCCGCCCCGACCCGCCGCTGCGGGCTGGAGCCCGTCGGCCGGGGCGACGCCGTAGGTGCAGAACGCACCCCGTCCCGGACGGGCTCCACGGGGGAGGCGGGGGCCACCTTAGCCGAAATCCAGGGAGTGTGGCGTTCTCGTTGTGGGAACCGTGCCAGGGGAGGGAAGCGCAGGAATCCGACGGGGAAGCACGGGAAGCATGGGAGGCACGGGAGGCACCGGAGGCACGGGAGGCACGGAGGCACGGGAGGCACGGGAGGCGACGGGAGGCGACGGGAAGCCAAGGGAGGCGGCGAGCGCACCCAGGCACCCTGTGTGACCTGGGCGGAGCCTTGGCGGTTCGACGTGCTGCGCAATCGAGCGGGCTTCCTCCGCCGAGCAGAGCTCGTGTATCGTCTCCCTTCGTGTCGAACGACAGTTTCTCTTCCGCTTCTTCGGGGGGCTCCGAGCGAGAGGGGGCTCGCGGTCCCTGCGGTTTCCTCGTCCGGGTCGACGGCGCGCCGCCGCTCTGGTGCCGGGAGGTGCGGGGCTTCCACCGCGCCGCGGTGGCCGCGGCCGATCCCGACGCCATGCCCCCCGCTCAGCTCGTGCTCGTCGGCCTCGACGAAGCGACGCGTGTGTGGCTCGCGTCGTGGGCCGAGGACAGCGAGCGCGTGCGGCGCACGATGACGATCCGCAGGCTGCTCGACGACCGGGAAGCCACGGCGGTCGTGACGCTGGCGTCCTACGGCTACGGGGTCGAGACGGCGCTCGCCGTCGAGTCGGTCGTGGTGCCGGCGGGCGAGGGGCCCGCGGCCATCCTGCGCAGCGGCGTGCATACGAAGGAAGAGATCGACGCGATGCTCGCGGTCCTCGCCACGGCGCTGCCGGAGGCCGAGGAGCCGAGCTGGTTCATGCACGTGTAGCCGGCGCGCGCTGGCGCCACGCGCGCCGCGGCGCCTCCGCGAGCTCGCCGCGCCCCGGCCGCCGCTGCCGTCCGCGCTGCTGTTCCGCTCCGCCGGACACATTCCGTCGGATGTGCTCCCGTGTCCGGACGCGCTCCGTCCGCTGCTCGCCCGCGCTCTGCGCGCAGCCCCTCTGAACCGCGCTGTGCGGCCGTGCGCTGTGCGACCGACGGGCGCTGCGCCCTGTCCGGCCTGGTCGCTCCGAGCGGCTCTGGGCGCTGCGCCGGCGCGCGAGGTGAGGAATGAATGGAAGCGAGTTGCTTTCGATGTTTCAGTGCGTGAGCCCCTTGCTCGCCTGAACAGCGGTGATAGGCTGGTCCTCGGCCTCGGACGGAGCATCAGCTCCAGGATGGTCCTGCCGTGGAGCACCACGGTGCCGGGGTCGATACCAGATCGGCGGGCTCTCCGCTGATCCGCAATCGAACACCCTTGCCATGCCGGACGATCTCTTTCGATCCGGCGCGGGGTGCCGGCACGCCGGAGGAGGGATGGACACCATGCACAGTACCAGTGGCTCTTCTATACCGGAGGCTGGGAACAGCTGACCCTCGTGGAGCGTGACGCAGGGTCATCGGGGCCTTGCGAGACGCCTCCGCGCTCGGCCAGGTCCGGTGCCTAACAACCTGTTGATTGCCATCGCGACCTCCGCGAGACCGGCAGAGAGGGAATCGAGGGAGACTCAGGTCTTCCGGAAACGATTCTCACCGGTTCTACGGGGTCGATCGCTCGTCGCGATGGGGCAGGGGAGGCGCCGCACAGGCGGGATCATGCGGGGTCCAGAAGGCCTCCGGTAGAGGCCCACGGGACGGGTCGGGTGCAAGCGAAGCACCCGACCCGTTTTTTATTTCCATTGCCTGGGGCGCTTTTTTGTCCCTCGCCGGGCCGGTCTGGTAGGCGGGCTCGATGCGGATGCTGCTGCTCGCGTTGCTGTCGGCTGTGCTCCCGGCGTGCGTCGACGCCTTCGGGGACGAGACCGCGGCGCAGGGGACCGCGCTCGGCACCTTCCACGTGGTCGGGACGCAGACGGCGAACACGTGCGGTGAGGGGGCGCTCGGGGCGACGCGCCTGTGGGAGTTCGATGTCGAGCTCGCGCGCGGCGAGGGCGCGCTGTTCTGGGACAACGGCGCCAGCGTCATCGAGGGCGTCCTCGCCGAGGACAACGTGAGCTTCTCGATCGAGGGGCGCGTGATCGCGGACATGCGCACCGGCGACGCGCCGCCAGGGCCGCCGTGCTCCGTCGAGCGGCGCGACCGGGCGAGCGGGGAGCTTGGCGACGCTGGCGACGACGTCGCGCGGTTCAAGGCGCGGATGTCCTACGCGTTCACGCCCACGGCGGGATCGCACTGCGAGAACCTCGTGGCCGGCGAGCTCAGCTTCGCGCCGGTGTTCGCGGCGCTGCCGTGCGGGATGGACTACGACCTCACGGCCAAGAGGGGCGCGTCTCCGGCCGAGTAGCGCCGGGTGGGCGTGGACCTCCGGGCGCGCGCCGCGGTAGGGTGCCGCGAGCGTGATGCACGTCATCCATCATCTGGGCGGGCGCGGAGGGGAGCGATCCATCCTGGTGCACGGCGGCGCGGGGAACGTCGCCCCCAAGCGGCGGCCGCTGCACGCGGCGGGGTGTCTCTGCGCGGCGCGCGAGGGGGCGCGCGTGCTCGCCGAGGGCGGGAGCGCGCTCGACGCCGTCGAGCGCGCGGTGCGCGTCCTCGAGGACGATCCGCTCTTCAACGCGGGCACGGGGGCGGTCCTCAACGAGGAGGGCCACGTCGAGCTCGACGCGTCGATCATGGAGGGCCGCGGGCTGCGGGCCGGCGCGGTCTGCGCGCTCTCGGATTTCGCCGAGCCGATCGCGATCGCGCGCGCGGCGCTGGAGGACGGCAGGCATGTGCTCTACGCCGCCCAGGGCGCCGCGAGGTTCGCGCGACGGATGGGGTTCTCGCCCGTGGGCGAGGCGGCGCTCATCACCGAGGCCGCGCGGGAGGCGCTCGCCGCGGTCCAGCAGGGCGCGGGCCGCGCGACCTCCTGGGCGGGCAGCACGGTCGGCGCTGTCGCGCGGGACGCGAGCGGGCTCACCGCCGCGGCCACGAGCACGGGCGGCACGGTGAACAAGCGGGTCGGGCGGGTGGGGGACTCGCCGCTCATCGGGGCCGGGACGTACGCCGACGACGAGGCCGGGGCCGTGTCGACGACCGGCTACGGAGAGGGGATGATCCGGCTCGCGTCGGCGCACTCCGCCGTGGAGCGGATGCGCGCCGGCTGCAGCGCCGCCGACGCCGCACGGGGGATCATCGCGCACCTGGCAGAGCGGCTCGACGTGACCGGGGGCGTCATCGCCATCGACCGGTGCGGGCGGTTCGGGCTGGCGCGGTCGACAGAGACGATGTCGTGGGCGGCGGCCGGGGACTGGGGTGAAGAGAGCGGTGTGTAAAATGTCTTTGCAAAGTGCATTCCGCCTTTGCAAAGTGCATTCCGCCCTGTTGATTCGATGATCATCGCGTGGCACCGTGGACGCGCTCGAAGCTCGCCGCAGCGTGGAGCCATCTCTTCGGTAGCGAGCGCGCGGGGGCGCCCGGCGCGGTCACGCCGTCATCTGCGGCGCCGGCGCAGCGCCGCCGAGACGGCGGCGAGCGTCAGCAGGCCGAGCTCCGCGGGCACGCGCGTCCCCGGCCCCGCGGCCGTCGCGATGGCGAGGTGGCAGCCGCCCTTGTCGAGGAACCCGCCGCTCTGCGGCGGCAGGACGCACTCGCCCTCGACATCGCAGACGAAGCCCTCAGCGCAGTGGTGGACCGACTTGCAGGGCCTCGTTTGTTCCCCGGTCTGCGGCGAGCAGGCGAAGGGCAGGTAATCGGGGTGCAGCGACGTGCAAACGCCGTCGGCGGAGGCGCCCCGGAGCGCCGAGCACGCTTCGCAGAGATAGATGTCGCAGACCCGCTCGCAACAGACGCCGTCGGTGCAGTGGCCGCTGCCGCACTCGACGTCCGCCGCGCAGGGGCTGCCGTCCGCCATCGGGTGGAAGATGGTCACGCTGTCGAGCGGTCCTTCATCGCCGCCGCCGGCCACGAGCACCCGGCCATCCTTCAGCCGCGTGGTGCTGTGCCAATACCGGCCCAAGGGCAGGGGCTCGAGACGGAACCACGTCCCGGAGGACGGGTCGAACGCCTCGACGGTGTGGGGCTGCAGGGTAGAAGCCTGGATATTGGCGCCGCCCACGACGAGCACCCGCCCGTCCGGCAGCAGCGTGGCGGTGTGATCGATGCGGGCGGTGTGCATGGACCCGAGCGGCAGCCACCTGCCGGAGTCCGGGATGAACACCTCGGCGCTGTCGAGCGAGCCCGCCGACTCGAAACCGCCGGCGACGAACACTCGTCCGTCCGGCAGCAGCGTCGCCGTGTGCATCGAACGCGCAGAGATCATGGGCCCGAGGGGCAGCCACCCGCCTGACCCCGGGTCGAACACCTCGGCGCCGTCGAGCGTTCCATCAGGGCCATAGCCGCCGGCGACGAGCACCTGTCCGTTCAGCAGCAGCGTCGCCGTGTGCGACTGTCGCGGAGCGAGCATGGGCCCGAGGGGCAACCACCTGCCTGAAGCTGGGTCGAACAGCTCGGCGCTGTCCAGATAACCGTCCTGATTGCGGCCGCCGGCGACGACCACTTTTCCGTTCTCCAGCAGCGTCGCGGTATGCTTATGCCGGGCGGTGTTCATGGGGACGACGGGCTGCCAGGTACCGGAGATGGGGTCGAACAGCTCGGCGTGTTTCAGCGATCGTATCTCGCTCGATTGGCCATCGAGGTACGCGTAACCGCCGGCGACGAGCACCCGCCCGTCCGGCAGCAACGTTGCCGTGTGCCCGATCCGGACCTGGCCGATGGGGCCGACGACGCGCCATGTGCCGGAGTCCGGGTCGAACACCTCGGTGATGTCGACGAACCCTCCGGGGTGTGCGCCGCCATCGCCGCCGTCTCCGGCGGCGACGAGCACCCGCCCGTCCTGCAGCAGCGTCGCGGTATGCGAGTAGCGCGCGGTCCGCAGTGGGTCGACGGACCGCCACATGCCCGCGTCCGGGTCGAGCAGCTCGGCGTCGTCGATCGTTCCATGCACGGAGCCGCCGGCGACGAGCACCCGCCCGTCCTGCAGCAGCGTCGCCGTGTGCTCGGCCCGGGACATCTGCATGGATTGGAGCGATAGCCACCTGCCGGAGCCCGGGTCGAACACCTCGACGCCATCGAGCGACCCTTCAGGCCCGTCGCCGCCGGTGATGAGGACCCGCCCGTCCGGCAGCAGCGTCGCCGTGTGCGCGGTGCGGGCGGCGGCCATGCGCCTGACGGTGAGCCATGTCCCCGTGCCCGGGTCGAACAGCTCGGCGTCGTTGGGCGCGCCGTCTGGATCGGCGCCGCCGACGACGAGGACCCGCCCGTCCGGCAGCAGCGTCGCCGTGTGCGCGGCGCGGGCGGCGCTCATGGGAGGCAGCGGGGACCATACGCCGGAGACCGGGTCGAACAGCTCGGCGCTGTCGACCAAGCCGTCAGGCCCGTCGCCGCCGGTGATGAGGACCCGCCCGTCCTGCAGCAGCGTCGCCGTGTGCGCGGTGCGGGCGGTGCCCATGGGAGGCAGCGGGGACCATACGCCGAAGACCGGGTCGAACAGCTCGGCGCTGTCGAGCGCTCCTTCAGGGCCGTAGCCGCCGGCGACGAAAATCCGTCCGTCCGACAGCAGCGTGGCCGTGTGATCGGCGCGGGCAGCGTTCATGGGATCTCCGGTGGACCACCCGCTTGCTTGGCCGGAGTCCGGGTCGAACACCTCGATGCTGTCGAGCGCTCCTTCGAGATCCGGGGCGGCGGTATCGCCCTCGGTGCCGCCGGTATCGCCGCCGATGACGAGGACCCGCCCGTCCGGCAGCAGCGTGGCCGTGTGATCGGCGCGGGCGGCGCTCATCGACCCCTGGACCGACCATTCGCCCGAGGCCGGGTCGAACAGCTCAGCGCTGTCGTGCGCGTCCCAGCGATGATAGCCGCCGACGATGAGGACCCGCCCGTCCGGCAGCGGCGTCGCCGTATGCCGGTAGCGGGGGGAGTTCATCGCTCTGACGGGCCTCCACCGCGGATCCACCAGCACGGTCTCGCCCTCGGCCTCCACCCACAGCTCGATCCGCTCCGCCCGCGCGATGAGCCGCGCGCCGACGGGCCTCCCCCCCGCCGCGTAGGCCTCGGGCGCGGTCACGCGGATCTGCGTCGCGCCGCGCGCGTCCGCCACCTCCACGGTCTCGCCGTCCTGGCGCAGCGCGGCCCCGTCGACCTGCCAGGAGGCCACGGGCGCGTCACGCCGCACCGCGCGCGGCTCGAGCAGCAGCCACTCCTCGTAGCCGTCGTCGAGGGCGGTCCAGAACGATGCTCCGCCCGCCCGCGCATAGGTCACCGCGCCCTCCGCGAGCTCGCCGGCGCCGGTGGCGCCGAGCTCCCTGACCAGCGCCTCGGCGCCGTCCGGCAGGGGGAAACGGACGGCGCCGTCGCCGCGCCGCGGGAACCGGGAGCGCAGCCCGCCAGCGCCGGCGCGGGCGGGGGGCACATCGAGCGGCCGCGGGGCCTCGAACCCATCGTCCGCCGGGGCGAAGGCAAAGGGCCCTTGAAGGATGGCGTCGGCCTGCTCGGGGAACTGCCGCCTGAGGAGGCGCGCATCCATCGGATCGGCCACCTCGCTGCAGCCGAGCAGCAAGGCCAGGGTCACCATCCAGACGAACGCCAGCGTCCACCGGGCAGGTCGGCGCCTCGAACCAGCAATGGGCATATCGAATCCCTCTGTCCTTGTCCGCAGGGCTCGCACGAGCGTCTCCGTCAGTGGAACTCGTAACGAGCGCCGATCCCGGGAGCGACCGTGAGGAGCACGGGGCCGGCGAGCCTCTCGACCGGGAACGTGCCACGGCCGTCTCCCCCCGCGAGCACGGCCTGGGCCGCGTCCCACGTGGGCCGCTCCAGGTCGACGAGCACGGGAAAGGCGATGCCCGCGCTCAGCTGGACCACCCGGCCGATCGGCAGGCCGATCCGCACCTCGGGGGTCACGTGGAAGAAGAACGCCGGGTGCTTCTGGACGAAGGGGGCGAGCTCGTACGGCGCCCCGTCGCCCGTCCGGAACGCGCCGTTCGTGCGCTCCTCCAGGAGCGCGCCGGCGGCGGCGCCGGCGCCGAGGCGGAAGTGCAGCGGGACGCGCTCGCCCAGCGGCAGCGCGAAGCTGATCCACCCGCCGAGGAGCGCGCTGCGCAGCGCCAGCCGATCATCGACGGTGCCCCGGTTGGGCGGCAGGCCCATCGGGATCACCTCCGTGGCGCGGCCCTGGAGGCGCTGCGACACCGCGAGGTAGCCGACGCTGACGCCGAGCCCGAGGCCCATGCCGAGCTCGTAACCCGCATGGATCACGGCGGAGCCGCCCGTGCCGAGCGCCGCCTCGCAGCCGCGGATGCAGGTGCCCGCGACCTCGCCGCCGAAGCTGGGAACGAGCACGGCGCCCGTGACCGCCTCGACGACGAACCGCGCCGGGCGCGCGGGCTTGCGCCAGAAGGGCGAGCGCGGGTCGCGTTCCAGCGTCACGCGCGCGACCTCCGTGTGATCGCGCCCGAGGAGTACGCGGTGCGACTCCGGCAGGAACCCAGGCGCGGCGATCTCCACCCGGTGCGCGCCCGCGCGCAGCCGCCCCTCCCAGACGCCGCGGCCCACGGTCACGCCGTCGACGGCCACGGTGGCGTTGACCGGCACCGGCTCGATCCGCAGCGCCGACGCGAGCTCCTCGGCCGAGAGCGTCAGCGGCACGGTCCTGTCGACCTCGACGTCGACCTGCACCGGCGGCGAGCCGAGGCGGCCCTCGCCGCGCAGCGCGACCGTGTGCACGCCGGGCGCGAGCAGCCCCTCCCAGGGCGCCCTCGCCATGACGCTGCCGTCCACCACGACCTCGAGCGGCCGGCCCTCCCTCTCCATGACCCGCAAGCGCCCCATGCGCGCGAGCGGCCGTAGCCGCGCCCTGACGCGCACCAGCCGGTCGCCCGCGATCTCGATGCGCTGCTCGAAGGGCTCGAACCCCTCCTTGAACACGCGCACCCAGTGGCTGCCGGAGGTGAGCCGGAGCGGCCCGGAGAGCGGCGCCTCGCCGCGGTGCCGCCCGTCGACCGCGATGAGCGCGCCCGGCTCGGCGGCGTCGACCTCGAGGATGCCGACCAGCTGGCGCAGCTCGTCGAGCTGGCGCTGCGCCGCCTCCTTCGCCGCGTCGGGCAGCCGGTGGCTGAACTCGCGCAGCAGCTCCTCGAACATCTCCAGCGCCTCGTCGTGGCGCCCGAGCTGCTTCAGGCACACCGCGGCGCCGGAGGTCGCGGCCCAGCTCGAGTAGACCTGCCGCGCGGCGAGGTACTCGGCGAGCGCCCGGGACCACTCGCGCCGCTCGTAGAACGCCCGGGCCTTTCCATAGTGCTCGGCCGCCATCTCCCGCGCCGATGGGGCGGCGGGCTGCGGCGGCTCGGCGGCGAGATGCGCCAGCTCGACCGCGGGCGGCGCTGGCCCAGCGGCGGGCTGCGGCGGCTCGGCGGGCGCGGCGATCGCGGCGTTCGCCACGGCGAGCAGGAGCCCCGTCACGACGACGAGGCGGCGGCAGCGGGCGCTGCGGTGGTGTTCGGGCTGGGCCCGGCGAGGAAGCAAGAGAGGCATCGTGGCAGGGACTCGGTTCGTGTGGCCCCGTCGAGGGAGCGGCGAGGGGTGGTCGTGACGATTGGGGTTCTTCACGCTGCGATGCGCGCCGGAGCAGCGACGTTCAGAGCAGTACAGCGGCGACGCGTGCGCGGCACGTGCCAGGGAACCCCAGGGCCGTGCTGCCGCACGTAGCCAGCGCTGCCACGAAGATCTAGTCTGCCGGCCCCATGATCCCTGCCGGTCCCTTGCCCATCGTCCCGCTCTCCTCGCCGCCTGAGCTGATCTGGCGTGTCCCCGGCTCGAAGAGCATCACGAACCGCGCGCTCGTGCTGGCGGCGCTGGCCGACGGCGAGAGCACGCTGGAGGGGGTGCTCCACAGCGACGACACGCGGCACATGCGGTCCGCCCTGGAAGCGATGGGGATCGGGATCCAGGACGCCGGGCCCGAGACGCTCGTGGTGCAGGGGGGGCGGCGCCGGCTGCGCGCGCCGGAGCGCGAGCTGTTCATCGGGAACAGCGGCACCACGGTGCGCTTCCTGGCGGCGCTCGCGTGCCTGGTGCCCGGCGAGGTGGTGCTGGTCGGCGACGAGCACATGGCCAAGCGCCCGATCGCCGATCTCGTCGACGGGCTGAGGCAGCTCGGGGTGGACGTGGCGTGCGCGACCGGATGCCCGCCGCTCCGGATCCGGGGCGGCCGGCTGAAGGGCGGCACCCTGACGATGCGCGGGGACCGCTCCAGCCAGTACTTCTCGGCGGTGATGATGGCCGGCCCCCTCGCCGAATCCGCCATCGATCTGCGCATCGCCGGCGAGCTGGTGAGCCGCCCGTACGTCGAGATCACGCGCCGCATGGTCGCGGATTTCGGCGGTCGAATCGACGAGGTCACGGGCGGGTTCACCGTCCATCCCGAAGGAGGGTACCGCCCGCGGAGATACCCGATCGAGCCCGACGCGTCGTCCGCGAGCTACCCGTTCGCGCTCGCCGCGGCCGCGGGCGGCGCTATCACCGTGCCCGGCCTCGGGGAGGGGGCGCTGCAAGGGGACTACCGGTTCGTCGAGCTCCTGGAGCAGGCCGGCGCGCGCGTGAGCCAGCAGGGGGATGCCACCACGGTGCGCAGCGACGGGCGCCTGCGCGGCATCGACGTCGACATGCACCACATCTCGGACACGGTGATGACGCTGGCGGCGATCGCGCCGCTCTTCGAGGGGCCGACGACGATCCGGAACGTGGCGAACATCCGGATCAAGGAGACGGACCGCCTCGCCGCCACGGTCGCGGAGCTCCGCCGCCTGGGGCAGGAGGTGACCCACGGCGACGACTGGCTCCGCATCGAGCCGCGCCCGCTGACGCCCGCGCTTGTGCACAGCTACAGCGACCACCGCATGGCGATGAGCTTCGCGATCCTGGGGCTGTGCCGGCCGGGGATCACGATCGAGAACCCGGCCTGCGTCGCGAAGACGTACCCGACGTTCTGGGAGGACGTCGAGCGGTGCCGCGGCGCGAGCGGCGGCGCGGCGCCGCAGGGGTAACCGCGGGCGGCAGCGCACCGGCCGCTCCCGCCGGTGCCGCGGTCCCCGACCGCCGTGCCCGCCGGTGCCGCGGTCCCCGACCGCCGTGCCCGCCGGTGCCGCGGCTCCCGACCTCACCCTACTGGCACTCGTTCATGTGACAGCGGCCGCTGCAGCACTGGACGTCGAGCGTGCCCAATGGAGTCACCTGATGACCAGTGATCTCCCCATCTTCATGTGAAACCTCTCTGGGCAGATCACAGCACCACCCGACCGAGGGAGGGTGGGTCGCCCAGGAGATGGTCGCTTACTCGGCGGAGCGAGGGTCGACCCTGGGCAAATCGAGGGTCGGCTATGGGCGAATGGAGGGTCGGCTATGGGCGAATGGAGGGTCGGCTATGGGCGAATGGAGGGTCGACCCTGGGCGAGCGGAGGGTCGACCCTGGGCGAGCGGAGGGTCGACCCTCCTGCTTGGGTGGGTGCGTGGCGGAGCCTCGGGTGGGGCAGGATCGAGTCCCTGGCTGGGACGTGCCGAGATCTCGGCGGACGGGTGACCCTGCCCTGCCCGCACATCCTTGCGCAATCATGCAACGGTTTGCCGCAACCCGTTGCGCCTCCACGATCGCCCGCGCCTTCGATCGGCCTTGTCGCCAGGCGTGCGCCGGCTGGCATCGTCCTTGACAATCCGCTGCGGAGACCTGCGCGCCGCGCGAGCCATGACGGCGCGGCGGCGCGCGCCCCGCAAGAGGAGATCATGACATCGCGCAAGAAGACGACGACCACGCCGAGCCCCGTGACGCCCGCCAGCGCCGAGCCCGCGCCCGGCGGCGGGCACGCGGAGGCCGACTTCGACGACACCATCGCGAAGAACCGCGCGCTTCCCATCCTCGATCCGGCGAGCGTGCCAAGGCCGCCGGCCGGCTTCCGGCCGACGGACCCGGCTACGCGCAACCGCCGCCTGCGCAAGGTGCCGTCCGAGCTGCGCGCCGAGGCGCTCGACGCGCTGCAGGAGGCCGCCGGCCTGGATCTCATGGCGGATCTGGGCAAATACGCGCCCGATCCGCAACGGGCGCCCGCGCTGGCCGAGCGGCTCGAGCGGGTGGGGCGGCTGCTGGCCGCGGTCCAGGGGCTCGCGCTGTATGCCCGCGAGATGGAGCAGATCGCGCTGAGCGACGCGCTGGTGTTCCTGGAGGCGGAGAACAAGCAGCTCACCAACGCGCTGGATCACGCGCCCGAGCTGGCCGAGCGCTACACGGCGCTGCGCACGCTCTTCGAGACGCGGGCGGCGTCCATCGTGGCGGGGCGAGCGCGGGCCGCGAAGGGAGCGGCCGCCGCCGCGCAGCCGGCGGGGGCACGGCCGGCGGGGGCGCAGCCGGCGGGGGCGCAGCCGGCGGGGGCGCAGCCGGCGGGGGCGCAGCCGGCGGGGGCGCAGCCGGCGGGGGCGCGGCCGCTTCAGGAACCGCCGCAGGTAGCGTGATGTGACGCAAAGAGGGCCCCCGACACGGGGCCCTCGTCCTCACCCGGCTCGACCGAGGAAGCCCAGCGTGCGCGCCCCCTGCGGCTCGACCGTCACGCTCCGGCGCCGGCCTCCGCCGGCGGCGCCGGCTCCTTGTGAAACATCCCGGCGAGGATCCGCTCGGCCGCGTCGGCCAGGATGTCGCGCGTGAGCCGGGTCTCCTCGCCGAAGAAGCGCGTGGCCACGCCGGCGTCGAGCGCGTGCGTGGCGAGGAGCGCGAACGCCTCCGCCTCGTCGAATGTCGCCTCGGCGGTCAGCACGCGCTTCCCCGGCCGGAGGCCCTCCTGGTCGAAGCGACCTCGCCAGGTCTCTCCCAGGGTGACCGAGAAGTACTGCGCGGCCACGTTCCCCGGGCGGGCCATGTGCGAGACCGCGACCACGGCCCGGAGCCGCTCGCGCTCCTCGGGGGTCATCTCCCGCTTCCAGGCCTCGACCGTGGCGTGCATCGTCTCGATCTGGTCGCGCGCCGCGTCCTCGGCGTTGAGGAGGACGTCCGGGGTCTGCGCGCGGGTGAAGGCGGACAGCGTCTCGGGCGCGACGCTGCCGGCCGCGCTCGCCTCGTCGAGGAGCGCGAGCGACGCGTCCAGGATCCGGCGCTGGCGGGCGAGCTGCTCCGGGGTGAAGCCGCGGCCGTCGAGGTCGGCCGCGGCCGCGGCGATGCGCTGCCGGAGCTCGGCCAGCCGGCCCTGCGCGTCGCCGTCGAGCGCGCCTCGCCGGCCCGAGAGGAGCGTGTGGACGGCGAGCGGGGCGTGGGCGACCACCTTGAGCTCATGGTAGCGCCGGGTGCGCGCGGGGCCCTCGATCCGCCGGCCGCCGCGCCGCAGGATGAGGCTGTCGTCGATCTGGGCGATGATCGGCTCGATGCTGGCGAGGACGGCCTCCCGGCGCGCGGCGTAGGCGTCGAGGAAGGCCTGGTTGAGGGCGCCGAGCGGGTCGGTGGGGGCCAGCGCCGCGCTCACCTCCCGCGGCGCCCCGGAGGACGCGCGCTCGACCATTGCGCGAGCTCCATAGCACGCGCCCGGGCCCGATCTCAGGGGCGCGGCCGCGCGTTCTCGTCGAGCGCGTCCAGCCAGTCGAGCGCCTCATCCATGACCCGCTCGGCGTCCGCATCTCTCCGTGGCGCGCTCCGGGCATCTCCCGAAGTAGCCGATGACGACGAGGTCCTCCGCCTCGCCCCCGCTCGCCGCCAGCGCGCTCCGGATGCGCCGGTCCTGCGCCTCGGGGTCGGGCGAGTACTTGCTGAACACGCCGTCGCCTCCGCAGGGCACGTCGCCCTGGAGCCCGAGCACCCCGCCGTGCTCGCGCGCCGCCCCCTGGCACTTCACGACGGGAAATTTCCGTTCCTGCGCTATTTGCTCTCGTTGTGAGCCGGTTCGAGGGCGCGCCGCTACTGCCTGACAGACGTGCGCTTGGCTGGCTGGGTCGAAGCACCCACCGAGGTCCTTGCGACCTCCGCGGACATCCGGGGGGGGTCGCCGTGCCGGGCATCCGGGCAACGCAGCTCGGGAGCGTCCGATGCAATGTCGACTCCACTCAAGGTCATCTAGGGGGCCGTTGCCGCAGTCCGGGTGTACAGGGACCTCGCTGCCGGCTGCCTCGCGCGGCTCGCGAGCTCTACCGCGCGAGCCGCGCGCTGGAGGGGTTGAGGCGGTGCTCGCACCGCCGTCGCAGAGCAGATATCTCCGGAACTCGCCGGCCTGGGCGCCCTGGTGCCCCACCGCGCCGATAGCCGCTCTCACCCTGGTTGCCGGAGCGACCTCCCCGGCCGTGCGCGCTGACCGCCTTGCGCCGGGAACCTCGGCTCGGTACTGTGCTCGCTCATCACGACCGATCTGCGAAGTCACGAGCCCTCGGAGCGATGACGTTGTGCGTAGAGCCAGCCTTGCCATCGCTCCGTCAGCGCGTGGCGGTACTGACGAAAGTGACGTGGTGCGCGCGCTCATGGCAGGAGAGCCGTGGGCGGCAGCCGCGGTGTGGAACGCGCATGCGCCCAAGGTGTTCCGGATCGTCGCGCGCGTGCTCGGGCCCGGCGCCGACGCAGAGGACGTCACCCAGGAGGTCTTCGTTCGCGTGTTCTCCAGAGTATCGGGGCTGAGAGACCCCGATGCGCTGGGGAGCTTCGTGTTCTCGGTGACCGTTCGACTCCTGAAGTGGGAGCTCCGCCGCAGGCGCGTGAGGCGCATCCTTCAGCTCGCGGACACGGCCGAGCTCCCGGAGCAGGCGGTCGAGCCGGCGGACAGCGAGGCGCGCGAGGCGCTGGGCCGCCTCTATGCGATCCTCGACACGCTGAGCGCAGACGACCGGACCGCGTTCGTGCTCCGCCACATGGAGGGGATGAGCCTGCCGGAGATCGCGGAGGCAACCGGGATATCGCTGGCCACCGTGAAGCGCAGGCTCAGCCGGGCAACGGAGCGCGTGTCGTCCCAGGTCGAGAAGGACATGTCCCTCGCCGCTTACTGCATGAGAGGGGAGGTGCGGGATGACGCTTGACGACGAGAAGGACCTGGCGCTCAGCCCGAAGGCCGCGCGCGCGGTCGAGCTCGCTCGCCTGTCGCTCGGCATGATGTCTCCCCAGCAGCGTGTCCAGGGGCTGCTCCGCCTGACGGAGCGGACGGCGAGGCGCCCGGGCTTCCGGCTGTCGCCCCTCCGGGTCGGAGCGCTCGCGCTCGCCGTGGCCGCCGCGGTTCTGCTCGGCGTCAACGGGTGGCAGCGAGGAACGCGCTCCGATCGGCCCTCCTACGAGCTCTCCTACGAGGTGGAGGGCGGCGCCGTGCAGCAGGACGGCTCCGTCCAGGCGGACACATCGAGCCGTCCGAAGGTCCGGTTCTCCGACGGCACCGAGGTTCAACTCGCCGAGATGGCGCGCGCGCACATCGTGTCGGTGAACGAGCAGGGCGCCAGGGTCGCCCTCGACCGGGGAGAGGTCCACGCGCGCGTGGTCCATCGGTCGGAGGCGCAGTGGCTGTTCGATGCGGGGCCGTTCCTCGTGACCGTGACCGGGACAGCCTTCGCGCTCTCCTGGGCGCCGGAGGACGAGCGCCTCGATCTGCGGCTCGAGAGTGGCGCCGTCGTCGTCAGCGGGCCGCTGTCCGGCGAGCCGATCGCGGTGCGCGCCGGGCAATGGCTGACCCTGCGGCAGCGCACGGGAGAGGTGCTCCTGCGCGATCTCGATCTTCAGCAGGGCGCCGCGGCGTCGCCGGCGCCCGCCCCGTCGTCGTCCGACCACGCCGAGGAGCCCAGCGCTGCGCCGGTTCCGGACCCGCCCGGGGCGCCCGCGGCGGCGCCCGCGGCGGCGCCCGCGGCGGCGCCCGCGGCCGAGCCGAGGCGCGACTGGGCCGGGAAGCTCGCGGCCGGGAAGCTCGACGTCATCGTCGACGAGGCGCAGCGCCGCGGGCTCGACGCCTCGTTCGCGGAGAGCAGCAACGAGGAGCTCTCGGCCCTCGCGGACGCGGCGCGTTACACGCGGCGGAACGACATCGCGCGGCGGGCGCTCCTCGCCCAGCGCCGGCGCTTTCCGGCGACGCAACGGGGCAAGGAGGCGGCGTTCTTGCTCGGCCGCCTCGCGGAGACCCAGGAGGGAGGCGCCGCGGCGCTCGCCTGGTTCGAGACCTATCTCAAGGAGGCTCCGCAGGGGGCTTACGCCTCCGAAGCGCTCGGGCGCAAGATGGTGATCGTGCAGCGGCTCCATGGCGACGCGCAGGCCGAGACCGTCGCGCGGGCGTACCTGCGCCGGTTCCCGGGCGGAACCTACACGCAGGCAGCGCGGGCCCTCGCTCGGACGCCGTGAGGTTCGCGCGGGCGCAGGCGCTGGCCGGGGCCCTCACGCTCCTCCTCCTCTGCGCGGCGAGCCCCGCGGCGTCGGGGGAGCCTGCGCGTGTGGTCCTCGTGCGGCCCGGCGCCGCCGAGCCGTCGATCTCCGAGGCGCTGATCCGCATCCGCGGGGAGCTCGTCGCCGATGGATTCGACGTGGAGCTCCTCGACGCGCAGTCGGCCTCCGCCCCCCGGCCGACGATGGACGACGCCGGGCAGCAGGCCGGCTCCGCGGCCCTTATCGGGCTGTTCCTGGCGCCGGATGGTCAGGCCGCCGAGCTCTGGGTTGTCGACCCGCGGACGAACGAGACGCTCGTGCGGCAGATCGACACGCGCGGCGAGGCGCGGGAGCATATCGTCGAGGTGCTCGCGGTGCGCGCCGTCGAGCTGCTCCGCGCGAGCCTGCTCGAGCTCCTGATGTCCTCGCGGCGCTCCGCGGCACCCGCTGCCGCGCCGCCCCCGAGCGAGGTGAGCCGGCAGGTGGCTCGACGGGCAGAGCGGCCGCTCGACCCGCCGCCCCGATCGATGTGGGGCGTCGAGCTGGGGGGCGGGCTCCTCGCGAGCCCGGGCGGCATCGGCCCGGCGCTGCTCCTCATCGCGCGTCTGCGTGTCGCGCCGCCCGGTCCGATCGAGGGGCGCCTCTCGCTCGCCGGGCTCGGGACGGCGCCGCGCGTCGCTGCGCCGCAGGGCAGCGCGACCGTGCAGCAGCGGTTCGGGCTCGTCGAGCTCGCGGCGCTCCCCTGGCCCGAGTTGCGCTTACGCCCGAGGTTCTCGGTGGGCCTCGGGGCGCTCCACGTCGCCGTCGACGGCGAGGCATCGTGGCCGTACCGGGGGGTCCACAGCGCGCAGTGGGCGTTCGCCGCGGACGCCGGCGCCGGCGTCGAGCTCGGGATCGTGAAGCGGCTCGACGTCGTCGTCGAGGCGCACGCGCTCGTCGCGCACCCCTATCCGGTGGTCCGCTTCGTCGAGACCGAGGCGGCGCGCGGCGCGCGCCCGGCGCTGCTCGGCAGCCTCAGCCTCGTGGGGTGGCTGTGATCGGAGGACGAGCGGTGTCGCGCCGCGCGCCCGGCGGGAGATCTTCCAAGGCGTTGTCGCCCGCGCCGCCCGCCGCCGCGCGCACAGGCTGTCGATGTAGCCGAGCAGGTTTCACGCCTGCGGAGGGGCGCCGGGCGTCACGGCTCCGGGCCGCTGGTGGCGCCCGTGCCGGTGTCGGTTCCGACCGGGTTCAGCCTGAACTGCTGGCTGGTGCCGCCGTTGAAAGGCCGCTGGACGAGGGCGGTGCCGTCGGCGGGCGGGGAGCCGTAAGCGTCGATGACCTTGCCGCTGAGGCGCGATGTGATGCGGACGGCGCCGCCGCTGAGATAGGTGACGGACCATTGCTGGTTGGGGTTGCCGTGGCAGGTGTACTGGACGATGGCGGCGCCGTCGGCGGTCGACCCGCCGCGGAGGTCGAGGCACTTGTCGCTGCTGACGTTGCGGATCCGGTAATACCCGCCGTCCACCGCCTCGAAGCGAAACTGCTGGTTGGTGCCGCCGTTGCAATCCCAGAGATGCAGGACCACGTCGTCGGCCGTGGATACGGCGGCGTCGACGTCCACGCAGCGCCCGCTCTGGACGCCGACCAGGGTGTAGGTGGTGCTCGTCGAGATGTCCGCCTCGACCTCCGCCGGGACGGCGTGCTGCGAGAGCTCGGCGATCTCCGCCGGAACGAGCGCTCGGCTGTAGATCGCGATGTCGTCGACGTCCCCGACAAGGAGCCGACCCTCCTGCGGCCATCGACCGACGTAGAGGCTGGTAGGGCCGGGCGAGATCGTCCTCTCGATGGGCTCGGTGCGGTAGAGGCGCCCATCGATGTAGAGGCTCATGGAGAGCCCCTCGCCGTCGACGACCCCGGCGGCGTGCGTCCACCGCTGGAGCTCCAGGCAGGAACACAGGATGTGGTGGTAGTCGCTGATTTCGGGCCCCTTCCAGAACCCGAAGCGGATGCCCCGCGCCTCGCCGTCGTAGTCGACGTTGAGCTCCCATCCGCCGGTGTTCTCCGTGCTGATCACGGTCCTCAGGGGGCCGTCGGCAGGGGGCTCGTCGGTCAGCACGCGGACCCACGCCGAGACGGTCCAGCTCGAGGTGGCGTTCGGGAATTCGCCCACCGTCATGAACTCGCCCTCATCGAGGTGCAGCGCCCGCCCAAAGCGGCCGTCCTCCACCCACGTGCCGCCGGTGAGCTCGCCGTCGCGCCGGTTGCCGGACCGATCGGTCACGACCGTCCCTTCGCCCTCGTCGAACGCCCAGTATGCGACCATGCCCTGGGTCAACGTCGTCGGCGTCAGCTCGACGGCGTCGATCGGCCTCTGCTCGCAGGCCGCGAGCCCGAGCGACGCGACCGCGGCCAGGCAGCGGGGCGCGGCGCGTCCGCCCGCCATTGCCGTTGCGCTGAGCGTCCTGGTGATGGCGCGGTGCGGCGTGCGCGACGGCTGCATGTCAGGCCCTCTTGCGTACCCTAAACTTCTACGGTTCACCATAAAACTCCGCTGGCATGCCAATTGGCCCCGCGGTGTTGCTCGGAGCACAGCCGCGTTCTCGCGAGGGATATTCAAATTTCCAGCCCACCGAGAAAACGCATGACCTGAGCGTTCGAGGTGATTGAGTTTGCGCTGATGTCACAACCTAGGCCAGCAACCAAATCATCATGCCGCTCACGGCCTGGAGGCGAACCGCCGCCCGGAGGAGGAGCGGCAACGCGAGGTAATTTATGAGGCGCCCTGTTCTCTTGATCTGTTTCTCGCTCGCTGCCGGGCTCGTGGCATGCGGGTCGGGCGATACCGGCGCGGGCGGCGCCGGTGGCGGCGATACGGGCACGGGCGGCGGCGGCGCGACCGGCACGGCGTCCGGAGGCGGCGCGACCGGCACGGCGTCCGGAGGCGGCGCGACCGGCACGGCGTCCGGAGGCGGCGCTGCGTCGGGCAGCGGCGGCGCGGGCGCAGGCCCCGGCACGGGCGTCGGCGGGGGCGCGCCCCCGCCGACGGGGTTCGCGCAGATGGAGGATCTCGACCGCGGCGTCGTGGCCGTTCCCACGGACGGCGGCATCTACGTGGGCTTTCGCCTCTTCGGCTACGATCCCGACGACATCGCCTTCAACGTCTACCGGGATGGCACCAAGGTCAACGACGCGCCGATCGCGGATTCCACCAACTTCGTCGACCGCGGCGGCTCTCCGAGCTCGGTCTACACGGTGCGTCCGGTCGTCGACGGCGTCGAGCAAGGCGAGTCGGAGGCCGCGCCGGTGTGGAAGGATGGATACCTCTCCATCCCAACGATGGCGCCGCCCGCCGGGGACGGAACCACGTACTCGAGCGGCGACGGCAGCGTGGGAGACCTGGACGGCGACGGGCGGTACGAGATCGTCGTCAAGTGGGATCCGTCGAACCTCCAGGACAACTCGAAGGCTGGCCGCACCGGCAAGACCTACCTGGACGCCTACACGCTCGACGGCGAGCGGCTCTGGCGCATCGATCTCGGCGTGAACATCCGGGCCGGGGCGCACTATTCGCCGTTCCTCGTCTACGATCTCGACGGCGACGGAAAGGCGGAGGTGGTCGTCAAGACCGCGCCGGGGACGCGCGATGGGAGGGGCGAGCCGCTGAGCCTTGGGCCCGCGGCGAACGACGACGATTCCAGGGATTACCGCAACAACGACGGCTACATCCTCACCGGCCCGGAGTATCTCACCGTGTTCTCCGGAGAGACCGGCGCCGAGCTCGCCACGACGGAGTTCCAGGTGGGGCGCAGCGACCCGTGCAGCTGGGGCAACAACGAGTGTTACGGCAACCGCGTCGACCGCTTCGTCGGCACGATCGCGTTCCTCGATGACACCGGCCGCCCGAGCGCGGTGTTCGGTCGGGGCTACTACGCGCGCACCACGCTCTCGGCCTGGAACTACCGCGACGGCAAGCTCACGAACCACTGGACGTTCGACTCCAGCTCGAGCCGCGACAACGGGGCGTACGGCGGCAAGGGCGCCCACTCCATCAGCGTCGCGAACGTGGACGACGACCCGCAGCAGGAGATCATCAACGGCGGCGCCACGTTCGACAACGACGGCAAGGGCCTATGCACGGTGGACTTCTACGCTCACGGCGACGCGCTGCACGTCACGGATCACATCCCTTCGCGCCCCGGCCTCGAGGTGTTCATGCCGTACGAGAGCGGGGACGCGCCTGCTTACGCCATGCGCGACGCCCGCACGTGCGAGATCATCTGGAAGGGGCCGGACAACGGCGGCGAGGAGGGCCCCGGCAGGGGCGTGGCGGCGGACATCGACCCGCGCAACCCCGGGAGCGAGGCGTGGGTCAACAGCAGCCAGCTGCTGAGCGGCGCGGACGGCAAGAACGTCGGGAGCCGCCCCTCGTCGTCCAACTTCCTCATCTGGTGGGACGCGGATCTCAGCCGGGAGCTCCTCGACGGCAACGCCATCCGCCAGTACGACGGCGAGGGCGCCAATTTCACGGCCGACGGGTGCGCCGCGAACAACGGCACGAAGAGCAGCCCGACCCTCAGCGCCGATATCCTGGGCGACTGGCGCGAAGAGGTGATCTTCCGCTGCGGCAACTCGATCCGTATCTTCACGACGAACCAGGTCGCGAAGAACCGGATCCACACCCTGATGCACGATCCGCAGTACCGCGTCGCCATCTCGTGGCAGAACGGCGCCTACAACCAGCCGCCCCACCCGAGCTTCCACATCGGAGAGGGGATGGTCCCGGTGCCGAAGCCGGACATCCACGTCCGCTGAGGCACCTAGGTCGTCCAGCATCACCAGACCGGTCGGCACCCGCGTCGGTCCGCGGCGGCGTCGCACCCTAGCGCGACGCGGGCGCCCTGCGGAGGCCTGCGCCTTTCCTGAGCAGCTGCCAGCGTCACGGAGCGCGATCAGGGCTGCGCGATCTCGACGGACTGCACGTCGAGCTGTATGAACTGACCGACATAAGGCTCGGGCGCCAGGCAAGAGCGACCATCATCGCCGGGATCGTAAGAAGATATACTTGCGTATCATACCACTCCGGCGTGAGCGCCGGTGTAGAAGCTGGAACTGCCGGACGTCGTCTCGTTCCTATCGAAGCAGCCGGTGTCCCGCCTGGGATGGCTACGTCAGGTTCGTGAGCGGCCCGGTGCAGGAGCGCGGGTCGCCGAACGTTGTCCGGTCGTCGCCGAACAGGTTCAATATCGAGACGAGCAGATCGTTGTGCGGGCGGTTGGGGTACCGGACCCAGCGTCCGGTGCGCAGGCCTCCGCCGCCGCCGGCCAGCAGGAACGGCATGTTCGTCTTGGTGTGACTCGGCGGATCCGAGAGCTCGGACCCGAAGAAGACGACGCTCTCGTCGAGCAGCGAGTGTCCACCCATGTCGATCTTCTCCATCTCCTGCAGGAGATAGAGGTGCTGCTTCGAATACCAGTTGCAAATGCGCGCGCACTCGTCCGGCCTGAAGCCGCCGTCGTGCTGGTAGAAATGGTGGTGCTCGGTCAAGTTGAGCCAGGGGAAGGTGTGCTTCGCCTCGGTGTCGCTCCACTGCAGCGTGCCGACCGCGGTGATGTCGCAGGCGAGCGACATCACCAGCATGTCCATCATGAGCTTGCCGACCTTGGGGATCGCCGCGTCGGTCGAGGTGTCCTTGATCGAGCCGTCTACGGCGGAGTTGAGCCCCGTGCGCGGGTTGTAGTCGGACGTGTCGACCCTGCCCGGCGCCTTGCACGCGCTCGTCTCGACCGGCACGTTGGCGAGGCTCATCTCGATCTCGCGGATCTTCGTCAGGTGCTGGTCGATCTTCTGCCTGTCGGCGGCGCCGAGCCGCGCGGACAGGGCGGAGTAGCGCCCGTCGAGGAAGTCGAGGATCGATTTCTTCCGCGCGAGGCGGCGGGCGGCTTCGTTGCCGGCGCTGGGATCCAGCGAGCCGAAGAGATCGGTGAAGATCTCCATCGGATCGAGGCGCGGCGGGATCGGCTTGAACGGCGCGGCGTTCTCGAAGTTCGCGGCGTTCATCGGCGACAGCAGGCCGTGGGACTTGCCCGTCGCCCAGCGCACCGCGATCTGGATGCTCGCCTTCGCCTTGATACCGGCGGAGATCTGGGAGGCGATCACCTGATCGACCGACGGCCCGTTCCCGTAACCGCCGTTCGGGGAGCCCTCCTGAGGGCTGCCCGTGAGCCAGGCGATGATCCCGCTCTGGTGCTGCTCACCGCGCGCGCTCTTCATGTCGAGGCCGTCGACGACGAGCAGCCGGTCCTGCACGGGCGCGAGCGGCGACAGGATGGGGCCCAGGGTGAAGCTCGTCTCGCTGCCGGTCGGCCGCCACCGATCGATCACGGTCCCGCCCGGCGTGTAGACGGCGAGGAAACGCTTGGCGGGGGCGGGGGCCGCGCGCGCCGTGCGTTCGGGGCCCATGATCTCCAGCCAGGGGAGCGCGATGGCGATGGCGCCAGCACCGCGCAGCATGGCACGTCGGCTCAAACGAAAGTTGGACATGACCATCACTCCTAGCGGGCAACCAAGATGTAGTGGAAAGCATCCGTCTGTGTGAGCTCGATGAGGAGCTGCTTCACGTTGTACCCGGACGCCTTGAACGCGGTCGATATCGCCTGCTTTGTGCAAGCGTCCTCGGCGCGCAGGGTGAGGCCGTAGCCGTACTCGGCCCAGCGCGTCGCGAAGCAGCCATGCACCTGTTCGGCCTCGGCGAGCTTCTTCACGAGCTCGGTCGGACCGCTCACCGCGCCCGGCGTGCCCGGGAGCGAGCCGCTCGCGTCGATCGTGACGTCGTTCTCTGTCGTGCGGAACAGCCCGACAGCGTCGTAGTTCTCGAACGTGAAGCCTACCGGGTCCATGTACTGGTGGCACGTCACGCAGACCGGATCCTGGCTGTGCTGGCTGAAGCGCTCCCGCGCCGTCGCGCCGGTGTACGGATCCGGCGGCTTCACCCGCTCCAGGATGTCGCCGGTGGGGAGCGGGATCTTCTCACACATCAGCTTCTGGAGCACGAACGAGCCGCGGACCACGGGGTTCGTCGTGTTCGAGTGCGTCGTCCCGGCCATCACCCCCGCCTGGGTGAGGAGCCCGAGGCGCTGGGTCGTGTCGAGCTGCACCTGCTGGAACTCGTCGCCCGTCACGCCGGAGACGCCGTAGAACGCCGCGAGCGGTCCATTCATGAACGTGTACGGGGCCGTCAGGATGGATGCCCAGGTGCCGGTCCCCTCGAAGATCTCGTGCTCGAGGAACCGCTGCGTCTCCTCCCGCATGAGCGCGCCGATCGCTCGAGAGAAGGTCGGGAACGCCTCCGCGTTTCGCTCGAGATCCGCGAGGTTGCTGATAGGGAGCAGGTTGTCGAAGAAGAACCGGATGGTGGTCCGAGCCCGAGGGTCTTCGAGCATGCGCTCGGCTTGCGCGCGCACGCCTTGCTTCGTCGAGAGCTCGCCTGCCTGCGCGGCCAGGCGTAGCTCCTCGTCCGGCATCGTGCCCCAGAACAGGTACGAGAGCCGCGTCGCCATCTCGTCGCCCGTGGGCCGACGGAGCTCGGGGCGCTCCGGGTCGGATGTGCCCCATTCGATGCGGTAGAGAAAATCCGGCGATTGAAGCAGCCCCTCGATCATCGTCGCGACGCCGACATCGAACGCCGCATCCATCCGCCCGACGCTGTACAGCGCGAGGAGCTCGTCCGCCTCGCCGGCGGCGAGCGGCCTTCGATAAGCGAGCGGCGCGATGCGCTCGACGATGGTGCGCGCGCACGCTTCCTCGCTCTCCGCGCTCACATTGCTCGCGCAAGGGGCGAGCTTCGCGAGCGCCTCCCGGGTGGCGGTCGCGCGCCGGGCGACGCCCTCCGCGACGGTGCTCAGCTGCTCGGCCAGCAGGCTCGAGACCGACAGCGCGTCGGCGTCATTGCCAAAGCCGTTTCCGACATCCTCGCTCGGCAGCGAAAAGGCTGGCTCGGTCGTGTCACCGAAGAGGTCGCGAACCGTCTTGTTGTACTCGAAGCGCGTCAGCCGCCGCAGCGGCGCTCGCCCGGGGTGCACCGTGCCGTCCTCGCAAGCGCGCGGGTCCACCGTGGTGGGATCCTCTGCGCCAGGCTCGCCCACGTTGCCCGCGTTGCCCGCGTTGCCCACGTTTCCAGTGCAACCGCTGGCGACGATCAACGCGATCGGGACAGCTGACCGAAGGCCTTTGAGAGGACGCGCCTGATCATGGTTCAAGGATTTGTACATCGATGTCGCTCTTCGCCCGCTCTGGGCGCGCTGAAGTCCCATTGTCGAACAACAGTATTTGTTCTATAATTATAAATTATCGTGCAGCCTCAGGAGGGGTCCTGCTACTGTGTAGGACGTGCCGGAGCTGTGCTGGTTGATCCATGCTCCAGTGAAAAAATTAGGGAATCATCTCGATGGACGTGCTGTGTTTCGGCGGGCGCGCCATCGCCGATCTGCCCTCAACGAACTGGGACGCGCCGCCCCCTGGCGGCGGACTGATGGGGAGGGATCAGCGAAAGCAAGATCCAGCGAAGCACCCGTCAGGCAGTAGCGGATCGCCCTCGGATCGGCTCACCGCGAGAGCGAATATCGCAGAGATGAATTTTTGCTTTGGGAGCGTAACCCTGCTGCCGCGCCGTTGACGCTCAGGTTGGAACCTGGTTCGCGGCGTAGCCGACCCATAGGATCGCATCGAGTTCGTCCCTGGTTCCGGAAGAGGGTAGGCCCGAGCAGCTCGGGGAGACCTCCCGCCCAACCAGGGGCGAATTGGGGCGACGCAGTACTTCAGGGCCCGGGAGGTGGGTACCCGGTCCCCTCCTTCATGCCCAGGATCCAGCTCGTGACCAGCTGCACGCCGGCATTGTCGACCTTGCGGGTCCCGATGCGCGGCATCTGCCCCTCGAAGTCGCGGAGCTCCTGGCGGGCGACAAGCAGGCTGCGCGCCGGGTCCCCTGGACGGATGGCGTACCAGTTGGCGGGGTCGGGGTTCGTCAACCCCTCGTACTTCGCGTTCTCCGCCGGGCGCTTGTTGATGCCCGTCCGGACGGCGTCCGTCGCGGCCACGCTGCCGAGCTCGCTCGCTTCGAGCCTGAGGTACAGGCCCGTCTCCTGGGCCGCCGCCTCGGGGTGATCGTTGTGGCAGCTCACGCCGCAGTTCGCGTGCAGGTAGCCGAGCGCCTGGCGCTCCACGTCATCGCCCGGAATCGACAGCGCGAGCGCGCTCCCGTCCTCGATCACCCCGAGCGCGACGAGCGACTCGCGCGTGACGCCCTCGGCGCCCGGGCCGAGCATCAGCGCGTCCCAGCCGAGGACGAAATCGACGCGCCCGACGTGGCACTCCTTGCATTGATCGCGCGTCGGCACCGCGTGGCCGGTGCCGTGGAGATCGGGCACGCCGAAGTCGTTCTGCATCTGGATCGCCTGCCGCTCGTCCTCGGACCAGACATAGCTCGTGTAGACCCAGCCGGCGGCCGTCTTGCGCAGGAGGCGCGTCTCGCCGAGGCGCGACGCGCCGCCTGCGCCGTGCACGCGGAACTCCTTCCAGAACTGTGTCCCCTCGGGGTACACGAAGGAGTCCGGATTGCTCACGTCCACCCGCTGTCCCTTCGGGATCGAGACGAAGCGCCGCTTCTCGGCGCCGTCGCTCCAGAGCTCCATGGCAGGCTTGTACTCGAGCACGCCGCACGCGAGCTCGCGCTTGTCGAAATCGCCGTAAAGGCCTGTGCAGCGCAGGTCCACCGGCAGCACGCCATCGATCGGCGCGGCGCAGTCCGCGTCGGTGGGCATCGCGAACTCCACGCACCCCGGCTCCACCGGGCCGTCCGGCGGCGCGTCCGGCCCGGCGTCGGGGATCGACGCGTCCGGCCCCGGCTGGACGTCGGGCGGCCCCTCGCCGCCGCCAGAGCTACACCCCGACGCCAACAGCAGCGCACCGACGACACGACCTCTCCTCACGACATGATGAAGCATGCGCGCATGGTGCCACAGGAAAGGAGCGCAGGGGAGCGAGGTTTCGCCCGCTCCATGCCGCATCGCATCGCCCCGCGAGCCTCATCCGGCCACCGGAAGATGCGCGCGCCGACCGATGAAGCGAACTGCGCAGCGCCGGCGCCAGCGGCGGCCGCCGGATGGGGACTTGACGGCGGGGATCGCGTGCGCTTCATCTGCGGCGGAGGAATGCCCCGTGAGTGAAACCGGCAAGCGCGATGACGCTCCAAACGGAGAGCAGAACACGGCCCACGTCGTGGTGATCATGCTGATCGTGGCCTTCGGCGTGCTCGCGTTGCCGTGGATGGTCCTGCGGAAGCTGGACGCCCGGAACCAGACCCGCAGCGAGGCGGCCTCCGGCGTCACGGACGCGGATCTCGCGCAGGGCGGCAAGATCTATTACCGCTCGTGCACAAGCTGTCACCAGGCGAGGGGGGAGGGGAAGCCCGGGCGGTATCCGCCGCTCGTCGGCACGTCATGGCTGCTCGAGGACAAGGAGACGCCGATCCGGCTCACGCTGCTCGGCGCCGCCGGCCCGATGGAGGTGAACGGCGCGATGTACAACGACGTGATGCCCAACCTCGGCGTGACGCTGTCGGACGAGGAGATCGCGCTGGTGCTCACCTATGTGCGGTCGAGCTGGGGGAACAGCGCGCCCGCCATCACGAAGGACGAGGTGGCGAAGGTGCGCGCCTCGCTGGGAGACCGGGTGGAGCCGTGGGCCGGCGGCGCGGCGCTCGTCGAGGCCCGGGCGACGCGCGTCCTGCACTGAGGCGCGCAGTCCGCTTCGCGACCTGCGCCGCGATGGTCACTCCCGCACCGGCTCCTGCAGGTCCACCCCGAAGTGCTCGCGGTATCCCCGCCGCGCGGCCTCGCGCAGCTCGTCGTCGCCGCGGCTCACCTGCTCCTCGAACGCCCGCGCGTACGCCTCCGGATCGACCTCGCGCGCGCCGAGCCGCAGCTTCTTCCCGGAGAGCGTCTCCAGGAGGAGCGTGGCGACCCGGTGCTCGGCGCCGCCGCGCGCGACGACCCCGAACGGGAACAGGTGCACGAGCGTGAGCTGCGGCGGCGCGTCCCCGGCCGTCATCTCGGCGAGGTACGCCGAGAGCTCGCGGCCCACGCGGTCCTGCGCGTCGTCGGCGTAGCCGGCGAGCAGCTCGGTCACCGCGGGCGGGAGGGGCAGGTGAGGGCCGTCGATCTGGTGCTGGAGCTCGTGCCGCTCGGTGCCGGAGAGCACGGCCCGCTCCAGCGCCGCGCCGAGGCGCTCGCGCAGCCTCGCGAGCGCCGCGTCGCACCGCGACAGGGCGCCGGCGTGAGGGCCGGCCGCGCCGCCCGCGGCCGCGTGGCAGGGCTCGCCCTCCTGGCCGATGCGCTCGGCATAGGTCCGGATCTCGGAGCCGATGACGAGCGCAAAGGGGTCCTTGTCGCGCGAGAAGCCGAGGTGGACGCGGCGCTCGGCCGTCATCGGCTCGACGAGGAGCGTCGCGAAGCGGTCGCCGTCGACGCGGAAGGCGCGGACCTCCTTCACGCGGTAGGGCGTGGTGTAGAACCGCCGCGTGGCCCCCTCGGCCGAGACGCCGAGGTTGATGGAGGCGTCGAGGTAATACGCCAGCCCGGCGCGTCGCGCCGCGTCGTTCACCTCGGCGACGAGACGGCCGAACGCGCGGCCGGAGAGCTCGAGATCGTCCACCTGGCTGGCCAGCGCCGCCAGCGCCGCGGCGAAGTCCTTGCCGTCGGGCTGCGCCCTCGCGGTCGCGAGCAGCTCGCGGCTGCGCGCCCTGGTCAGCACCTGCGCCTCGGCGCCCGTGCCCTGCGCGCCCCGCGCGAGCGCGTCGCGCGTGATGCGCGCCCGCTCCCAGCTCGGCAAGAGCTCGCCGAACACCTTGTCCCACTCGGCCGTGGGCGCGCCGAGCGCCCAGTCGACGCCCTTCGGCGCGGGGCGGCCGAGCACGAGCAGCGCGCCGAGCAGCACGGTGACGGCGGCCGCGGCGGCGCTGGCCGCCACGATCGGCCGCGCGCCGGCCGCGCCGGCCGGGCCGGGATCCAGCTCGGCGTCGGGCACCGTCACGCCGAGCACGAGCACCTCGATCGCGGAGGCGAGCACCGCCACGACCGCGGCGAGCAGGAGCGCGAAGAACGCGACCGTGGCCGCCTCCACGCCCCAGCCGCCCGCGAGGAACGCGCGGTACACGAAGAGCAGCATGAGGCCGGGCATGGTCCACACGGCCGCGATCGCGAGGCCCGGGTGCTCGCGCCTGGGCACGCGGCGCACGTGCTCGAGGCCGAGGAGCGCGATCGCGAGCGGCCCGAGCACGAAGAGCAGGACCATGCCGTACCCGAGCTGGAAGCGCACGTCGGGTAGCGTGGCCACGAGCACGGCCGCGCGCGCGATCGTCTGCGCGGGGAGCTCGCCGCGGGACGGCCACAGGTAGAAGACGAGCGCCGCGGCGACCGACGCGACGAGCAGGGCGCTGCCGCTCCTGCGCGCCCGCGCGTGGAAGCGCAGCACCACGCCCGCCGCGGTGAACGCGAAGACGGCGAGGAACGGGGCCGGCCGCGTGATCAGGCTGTCCGGCAGCGGCAGCATGTCCCACGCCGAGCTCCGGCGGCCGAGCCACACAGCGACGTTCACGGCCACGAACGCGGCGAGCACGGCGATCGCGCGCGACGTCGGCCGCTCGATGAAGAGGCCCGCGCGGCGCTCCGTGCGCGCGCCGAGGAAGAGCAGCCACAGGCCGGCGATCGCCGGCGCGAGCGCGGCGAACTGCGCTGCGGGCGCGAGCTCGGGGAGCACGCTCCACACGAAGATGCCGTGCCCGAAGGCGACCTCGTACGGGACGAGCGCCGACAGCGCGAGCGCGAGGCCGCCGAGGAGGCAGCGCGCGCGCAGGCGCTCGGCCGACATCCGATAGAACATCGCGGTCGCGGCGCTCTCTTCCTGGGAAGGAGCGCCGGCGCCGCGTGGTGGAGGCGCGCCGGTGCGTGCTGCCGGAGCGGCGGCGCCGGCCTGCGGCGGCTCGCCCGCGCCGTCCTGCGGAGGGAGGAGGGGCGCGCTCACGGATCGACCGCCGCGCTCGCGATGCGCGAGAGCGACCGCTTCTGCGGGAACACCGGGTCGCGGTACCGCACCTCGAACAGCACGCGCTTGCCGTCCTCGGAGAACCACGGCGTCCGCTCCTGGGCGGAGCCCACCGTCAGCTTCTTCACCTCGCCCGTGGCGAGCGCCAGCACCGCGATGTCCGTGCCGCCGGCGCCCCGCGCCTCGAACGCGACGCGCGCGGCGTCGGGCGAGAACGTGGGCCACGACGCCCCGCCCGGGGCGGCGTACACCTTCCGGCGCCACGTCGTCGCGTCGATGACCGCGATGCCCGGCTCGTCGCCGTCGACGACGCACACGACCTTCGTGCCGTCCTTCGACGCCGCCGGGTTGCGCAGGTCCTCACCGGGCTTCGCGCGGAACGGGCGCTCGATCGAGAGCGGCTGCTTGCTCACGTCGACCACCGCGAGGTGCCGCACGTCGTCCTTCGAGGCGTCGGGCACGTAGATGAACATGAGCCTCGTCCCGTCGAGCCACGCGAACCCGCCGAGCGACTCGTTCTCGGTGTGGAGGCCGAACACCTCCTTGCCGCTGTCCGCGTCGAGCACCATCAGATCGGCCTGCGCGTCGGCCTCCGGGCGATCGTAGACCGCCACGAACCTGCCGCCCGGGGCGAGCTTCGGATCGACGAAGCGGTGCTCCGGGTCGACGCGCACGCGCTTGCTCTGCCCGGATCGGTCGACGATCGTGATCGTCTTCGCCCAGCCGAAGAAGTCCTCCACCAGCGCGACCCGGTCGCCGTCGCGCTGCGACGACGGGTACGAGTACACGTGATAGCCCCTCCACATCGGCTTGACCGCGCCGGGATCCGCCGTCGGGGCCGCCTGCTGATCGAGCGGCCGCCACTCCACCGTCTCCAGCGCCTCGCTGCGGGCGAGGTCCTTCGACCTCGCCGAGTGGAACACCGACACGTCCGCCGTCTTCACGAAGTAGCCGCCCTCGGCGGTGCCCACGAGCAGGTCCTCCGCCGCGGCGTGCGAGAGGAACGTCACGCGCCCCTGCTCCTCGGCCTCGACCTCCTTCGCGCGGGCGGCGTACGCGCCCGCGGCCCGGTCGAGGTTCGCTGCGCGGTCCTTCACGAACCTCCTCGCCGACGCGAGCCGCTCCAGCAGCTTGATGTCCGAGCCCTCCGTGATCTCGCGCACCGAGGGGTGGTCCATGAGCTGCGCGATCACCGCGTCGAGCGCCTGGGAGGCCATGGAGTTCGCGAGCAGGGCCATGGCCCGGTCCTTCTTCGTCGCCCCGGCGTAGCCGCGGATCCGCCCCTCGGTCGACGTGCCCTTGTCGAGGAACGTGAGCGTCACCGGCGCGTCGGCCCGGAGCTCGAAGTACCCCTCCTTGACCGGGTGCTCCACGATCTCGGGCGCGAGGCGCGCCTCGATGATGAAGCCGGCGCCGAGCGCTTTCGCGGCCTCCCTCGGGTCCCTGGCGCTCTCCAGCGCCTTCATCACCTCCGGGTCGCCGCCCTTCACCGGATCGAACCCGAGCTCGGCGAGGTGCGCGCTGAGCTCGTCGGCGAGCCGCGCCGCCGGCTGCGAGCCCTCCCACCAGTACCCGTCGAGATCGATCGCCACGAGGATGCGCAGCGGATCCGTCGCCGTGAGCGAGCGGAAGGCGAGGACCCCCGCCGCCGCGAGCGCGAGGCCGAGCACCGCGAACACCGGCCAGAGCCTGCGCTTCGCGACGAGCGCGTCGAGCGACTCCGGCGGATCGGCCTTGGGGGCGGGGGGCTGCGCGTCGGTCGGGGTTCGAGGGGCCTCCATCATGGAAGAGGAAATGCCCTGTCCGCGTGGCCGCGTAAAGTTGCAGAATCGATGCCTGGGCGGGGGCTGCCGCCAAGGCAGGATGTCGAGCCGCGTCCCGGTAAAGCGCGCTGGCGACCAGGCGCGCAGAGAGAAGGACCGTCGCGACTGACAAGCTCGTATCCATGGCAGAAGATGGGCCGGGGCGGGCGGCGGGCGAGGATCCTGAGGAGGGCGGGCGCTCGGGAGCAACATCGACACCGTCTTTGCGACCGCCGCCGCGCCCGCGTTGCGCGGCGACGCGCCGCGCAGCTAGATTGGCCGCAATGTCCGACCTGCTCGTCAACATCGATGTGCCGGAGATCGAGCCCGCCATCGCGTTCTACACCCGGGCGTTCGGCCTGCGCGTCGGGCGGCGCTTCGGCGCTTCGTTCGTCGAGCTCCTCGGCGCCGCGGCCCCCATCTATCTCTTGCAGAAGCCGGCCGGCAGCGCGCCCGCCGCCGGCGCGCCCTCGCGCGACTACCGGCGCCACTGGACGCCGGTCCACCTCGACTTCGTCGTCGACGATCTCGAGGCCGCTGCGCGCCTCGCGCAGGAGGCGGGCGCTGTCCCCGAAGCGGATATCGAGGTGGCCGCGTGGGGGCGCATGCTCCGCCTGGCCGATCCCTTCGGCCACGGCGTCTGCCTGCTTCAATTCAGCGGTCGCGGCTACGACGACATCGCTACCGCCGGTTGAGCGCGGATCGAGCTCCTCCACGACCCGCGCCCGCGCGGCCGCGAGCTCATCCGCTGCCAGGTCTGCAAGCGGCGATCTCAGGATCGAAAGCCTCGGGGTGTTCCCGACAGGTAAATGCACGAAATGAGTACAGCAATCCCCTGGCCCGTGTCCTGCTAGAGATGCAGGGCAGAGCGCCCGTGACGGCTTCCCCCCCCCCCCCCGCCGTCGAATGGGCGCTCTGCTTTTTGTGCTCCTGCGCGGCGCCCCGTACGGCGATCTCCTCCGCGCCGCCGGCTTCACGCCGGAGACGCTCGCCGCGCAACGACGCGAACGCGATGAGCGCGGCAGGCATGGATGCGAAGACGAGTTCGCCGTCGGACATGGTGTGCGCCGAGGATAGCGCACGCGCTCGACGGCCTGCGCGGCTCGCGTGAACGCGCGACGCGCGCGATCGCCGCCAGCGCTCCGCCCCTCGGTGGAGCGATGAGGGAGAGGCTTCACCTTTCTCCGGTGCCGCTCGGACAGGGCGCCACCCGATCCGCGCCCCCGAAGAACTCGCCCGCGAGCAGCGACCACGCCCGCGCGTTCTCCGGCGGCCCGCACTTGAACGGCGCCTTCCCGAGCCGCTCGCCGCGGATCGCCGCCCGCTGCTCGCGGTAGTACCGGATCGCGAGCTCGGCGGCGTACTCCCCCACGCCGTTGCCGGGCTGGAACGCGTAGTACGTACCGCCCTTCACGATCGTCTCGTTGGGCGAGTACGCCGCGAGGCACGGGATCCTCGTCCCGCAGCGCGCGACGATCCCGTCATAGATCGGCGAGAGCGCCGCCTGGGACCAACCGCCGTGCGCGCTGTCGTTCAGGTGGAAGATCTCGTGGAAGAGCGTCTCTCGCACCGCGTCTGCGGAGCGATGGAGCGAGCCGGCGAGGTTGTACGCGACCGTCCAGCCCGAGGCGTAGGCGGAGGGCGTCCGTGCGCGCACGGAGCGGAAGTACCGCAGCGCGAGGGCGCGGTGGCGGTAGCGCAGGGGCGAGCTGGCCGCGGCCGCGAGATCCGCGAAGAACGCGTCGAAGTCGGCGAGCGCCGCGGCCGTCCACTCCAGGTGGCGGCGCTCTGCGCTCACGGGCAGCTCGGGGACGAGGTGGAGCGTGCCGCGGTAGCCGCCGTCCATCAGGTGTTCCCGCTCCAGCCCGGCGATGCTGCCCGTTTGCTCGAAGAGCGCGGTCGCGCTCGCGGCGGCCTGCGGATCGCCATGATAGCGGAGCGCGAGCAGGCAGCGGACGCGCTCGTGCCCCGGCCGGGAGGCGGCCGCCCCGGCGATCCCGCGCCGGCAGGCGTCGATGCCGTCCTGGTGCGCGGCGGCGTCTTCCGGGAACAGGAGCGCGTCGGCGTCGTCGGCCGAGATGGAGGGCGCCGGCCGGGGCGCAGCCGGGAAGGGGACATCGCCCGTCGCGCCGCCTGCCGGCGCTGCCCCCGCGGACGCCGCGCTGGCAGGCACAGGGCCGCCCGCGCCGGAGGACACGCCGGGCGCCGCGGGCACCGGTAGGGCCGGAGGCGCCGCAGCCTTGCCAGCGGGGGTCGGGCTGCCCGGGCTGGAGGGCGCACACGCGGCCGCGAGCGCCGGGAGCGCGAGGAGCAACGCGGCGATGAGCGGCAACGCGGGGCGGGGGCGCATTCAGCCCAGGATGCCAAAATAGGCCGCGCCGATCACCAGCTCTCCTTCTCCTCCGCGGCGACGCCCTACGGCACCACCACCGTATCGTTCGTCTGCAGCGGCAGATCCCCGCGGAGATCGCCTTTCTCGACGACCTGCTCGAACACGAACGGAATCCTGCGCTCGCCGAGCGCGTCGCGCCGGACGATCACCACGTCGTCGGGATCGGCGAAGCGCGTGAAGCCGCCGGCGAGGGCGAGCGCCTGGAGCACGGTGATCTGCGCCCGCGGCGTGAACTCGCCAGGACGCGACACCTCGCCCATCACATAGACCCGGTAGCTGTGGAGCTCCGCCACCTCCACGCTGACGACCGGCTTCTCATGATAGAACTTGGCCACCTGGGTCGCGATCTCCTCGGCGATGCCCATGACGGTGCGCCCCGACACAAGGATATCGCCGACGAGCGGTATCGTGATGAACCCGTCTGGCCGCACCGTGACGCGGTGGCTCAGCGCCTCGTTCTTCCAGGCGCGCACCTCCAGCACGTCGCCGGGGCCGACCGCATAGGCGCTCGTCGCCCGGCGCTCCGCCTCGAAATCGACGCGCGGGGCGCTCGCGCCGCAGCTCGAGAGCGCCACGAGGACCATGAGCGCGGAGCAGAGCAGGGCAATCCGGACACAGCGGGAGCACATGCGGTTTCCAGCCTCCTTGATGTGACCGCGCACCAGCAAGCGCCGAGCCCGCGGCCGCGCGCCGCGCCTGATCCTCGCGCGCGCACCGGCGCGCTTCCCGCGTGCCGGTCGAGCCCACGGTGCTAGATCCGTCGCGCGGAAGGGGGGAATGCGCGCCTCGCGCCCGCGCAGGGCGCCTCTCGGCGGCCGTCACGAGGACGCCGCGCGGGCGGCCCGCGCGCGGCGCTCGCGGCGCGCCACATCATGGCAGCGTGGGTCGTGTGCGCGCTCTGCGCGCTCGTCATCATCAAGCCGCAGGAGTTCATCCCCGCGCTCTCGGGGATTCCGCTCGTTCACGCGGCGTTCGGGCTCACCCTGCTCTGCGTCGCCCTCGACGTCGTGTGGCGGCGGCTGAGACCGACGCTCGCCCCTCAGGTCGTCTATGTGCTCGCGTTCCTCGCCTGGGCGGCCCTGACCACCGCGCTCAAGCGCCCGGACGCGCTCGAGGAGCGCGGCCTGCAGCTCGCGACCGTCGCGGGCGTCTTCCTCGCCGTCTCGATCGCCGCGGCCTCGCCGCGCGGGCTGCGCGCGCTGGCGATCACGCTCGTCGGCTGCGCCGTCCTCACCACCGCGGTCGCGATCGTGCAGGCGTTCCGGCCCTACGGCTGCATGCTCGCCGCGCCCGACGACTGGGGAGGCAAGGGCGAGCTCGAGCCCGATGGACGCCCGTGCGAGACCAACCTCGACTGCCGCAGGGACCCGCCGGTGCCCGACGGCAACTACCGTTGCGAGCGCCCGGGGCCGCTCGGCACGTCGACCATCGACGGCCGCGTCCGCTACCGCGGCTCGCTCGCCGATCCGAACGAGCTCTCCCTGATGGCCGGCATGTCGATCCCGCTCGTGATCGCGCTCGCGGAGCGGCGCGGCGGCCCGCGCCCGTCGCGCCCGCCCGGCGGCGCTGGCCCGCGCCCGTCGCGCCCGCAGGGCGGCGCTGGCCCGCGCGCGCCGGCGCCGCCCTGCGGGGCGCGCCTCGCGCCTGCGTTGCCCCTCCTGCTCACCGATCGGCTGCTCTCGAGCGCGGCCGCGGCGCTGCGCGCGCTCCCCGTGGCGGCCGTCCTCGTGGCGATCGGCGTGATGGTCGTCATGTCGCGCTCGCGCGGGGGGATCATCGTGTACCTGGCGGTCCTCGGCCTCACGTTCATCCGGCGGAGCGGGACGCTGGGCGTCATCGCCGCCTGCTTCATCGGGCCGCCCATGCTCCTGCTCGGCGGCCGGAGCGGCGACGAGGCGAGCGAGAGCTCGGAGGAGCGCGTCGAGCTGCTCCGGGAGGCGTTCGAGATGATCCGGCGGACCCGGGGGATCGGCGTCGGCGCAGGGCAGTTCGGCGACGAGTCATCGCTCGGCCTGACTGCCCACAACGCCTACCTGCTCGCCGCGTCCGAGACGGGCCTGCTCGGGATGTGCCTGTTCGCGCTCGTCCTCTACGCGTCGATCAAAGTACCGCTCTCGATCTGGCTGGGCGACGTCGAGGTCGGCCCCGCAGCGAGGCGGTTCGCGCCGGCGATCTTCGTGAGCCTGTGCGGCGCGCTGATAGGCATCTTCTTCCTGTCGTGGGCTTACAAGGACGTTCTCTACATGACGCTCGGCGCCTCCGCTGCGCTGTACGGCGCGGCGCGGGCCGAGGACGGCCGCGTCTCGGTGCGCGTGTCCGCCAGGGAGGTCGCGCTCGTGTGCGGCGGGATGTTCGCTGTGCTCGTGCTGCTCAACGTCCTGCTCCGGTTCCTCGGGTGATCGCGTCCCGGGGTGGTATGCTGGTCGGTATGTCGGCTTCCATCCGCAAGCCCGGCGATCCCACCGCGGCGCCGATCCCGGCCGAAGCGCCGCGGGCCCCCACCGAGGCCCAGTGGGCGGCGATGTCGCCCGCTCAGCGAGAGCAGGCCGTTGCAGCGCTCATCGGCTCCGAGTCCCAGGAAGAGATCGACGAGCGCGAGGCCATGGCCGAAGGGGATCCGCACCTCGACGCCAAGATGGAGGCGCGCGACACGCTCCGCGCCTGGTTCGGCCGGCGCGGGCGGCGCATCTACATCGGCGCCGAGATCAAGGGTGGGCAAGCTGGAGAGGATGATCGAGGCCGCCGAGGCCCGGATCGAGCAGGAGCAGGCGCGGGCGGAGCTGGCGTTGGGGCGGCTGTCGGCGGCGATCTTGATGATTCTGGGCGCGCGCGGCGTCCCGGCAAGCGAGGAGGCAAGAGGCCGGATTTTGGGAGAGACGGACCTCGGCGTCCTGGAACGATGGCTCCAGCGGGCGGCGACCGCGACCGCAGTGGAAGAGCTGTTCCGGGAGACGGCTGGCCGCTGATCGCAAGCTGGTGGCCTGCATGGAGCGAATGTACGACCGCCCGCATGCGGCTCGGCGATCGCCCAGGCGTTCGCCAGCCCCAAGGCCAAGGCTTGACGGGGCAGCGGCCAACAGAAGAGCTCGTCCCTCGTCGATGCCCGAGCTCGGCATCTCCAGATGGCCATCAGGGAACAGCTTGCGATGCCTTCAGCCCGGCCCGGACACCGGTCGCGCGCGCCGGGGAACGACGCCGGTGACAGGCTCGCTCGGCGCCTGAGCCGCTGCCCGATGGATGCCGTTGCCTCCCGCCGCGCATCGTGCTTCTTGAAGATACCATGTCTTCTTCCCTCGCTCAGCAGATCGCCGCGCTCCCTGCCCCTCTGCTCGCTCGCCTCCGGGCTCGCGGGTTCGACCCCGAGCGCGTCGTCCGGTGGGCCGCGTCCATCGGCAAGGATCGGGACGCCCGCAACCGCCTCCCCGGCGCGGTCGAGCCGCCGGCGCCCGGCGACGTTGTCGATCTGCCGGCCGAGGGCACGCCCGAGCACGCCCGTTGCCGCGAGGCGGGCCTGGCCGCGCTCCGCCGCGGCGAGGTCGCGCTCTGCGTCCTCGCGGGCGGGATGGCCACCCGGATGGGCGGTGTGGTCAAGGCGCTCGTGGAGGTGCTGCCCGGCCGGACCTTCCTCGACCTGCGCCTCGCCGAGAGCGATCACCTCCGGCGCACGACGGGCGTCCCGGTGCCGCTGTGGCTGATGACCAGCGAGGCGACGAACGGCCCGATCCGCGAGGCGCTCGGCGCGCGCCTCGACGAGCCGGGCGAGCTCTGCACCACGTTCGAGCAGCATGTCTCCCTGCGTCTGACCCCGGAAGGTGGGCTGTTCCTGGACGAGGACGGCGAGCCGAGCGTCCACGCCACCGGTCACGGCGACCTGCCGGATGCCCTCCGGGAGAGCGGCGTCCTCGGCCGCTTCATCGCCCGCGGCGGCAAGACCGTGTGGATCGCCAACCTCGACAACCTCGGCGCGACGGTGGATCCGGTCATCCTCGGCTGGCACCTCGGCCACGGCGGGCCCCTCACGGTCGAGGTGGTCGACAAGGGCGGCGACAAGGGGGGCGGCCCGATGCGATGGAACGGCCGCCCGGTGATCGCGGAGGACTTCCGGCTGCCGGTCGGCTTCGATCCGGAGGTCGTGCCCGTCTTCAACACAAATACTTTTCTGGCCAGCGCCGAGGCGCTCGGCGCGCTCGCGATGGACTGGGTCTATGTGGAGGTCGAGAAGAAGGTGGGTGATCGCAAGGCGATCCAGTTCGAGCGCATCCTGAACGAGATCACCTTCGGCCTCCCGGCCAGGTTCCTGCGCGTGCCTCGAGAGGGCCTCGCGGCCCGGTTCCTCCCCGTCAAGGATGTCGGCGAGCTGGAGCGGCGGCGGCCGTCGATCGAGGCGATCGCCCGGGCGCGGGGGTTCCTGGGCTGAATTGAAGGAGGGCCATGCCGGTGCGCTGTGCCACGCTGTGCCGGTCATTCAGGCACGGAAGCTGTGAGTTCCGCGAATCTTGCGCTGGCATGCATGCTGCTTCGTGGTGATCGCATGATCATCACACCTTATTCTTCATCTCAATTTCGAAGCGCGCTGGCTCGCCGGTTGACTCGCGCCGTTCTCGCGACCGCGACACTCGGTCTGGCGGTTGAAGGCGTCGCCTGCGGCGGGAGCGTCATGCAGGGCGGCGCGTCGAGCGAGGGTGGCGGCGGCGCCGCGAGCGACGAGAGCTCGGGAACGCGTGGAGGGATGGGCGGGAACGGCGGCGACGACGTCGAGGATGCCGCCTCGTCGGTCCAGGCAGGCGGCAGCTACGATTCGCCCGACACGACGAGGGTCTGTGTCGCGTGGGCGCCCCAGGGGGACGGCGGACACGGCGGCTCGGGGGGCTCCGGCGGCGCGCACGGGGGGGCGTGCCCTCCTCTCGATCTCTCGGACCCGAACATCCCTTTCGAGCCCGCCGGGTGCTGGCCCGACACCCTCGGTGATGGCTTCCTCCTCGACGGCCAGTGGTGCTGCTACGAGTTCACCGCGAACTGCAGCGCCGGCGCGGGCCGCCCCTTCCTCGTGGGCGAGCGCGCCCGCACCGCCCGAGCGCAGCGGAGGACGGAGGGCGGGTGGGGTGCTGCGGCGCGTCCGGATCTCGCGGAGCTGGCGCAGGCGACCCGCGCCGCGCTGGCCGAGGCGTGGCTCCGCGACGCCTTGCTCGAGCACGCGTCGGTCGCCTCGTTCTCGCGGTTCGCGCTGGAGATGATGGCGGTCGGCGCCCCCGCCGAGCTGCTCGCGGCCGCGCACGAGGCCGCGCGCGACGAGGTGCGCCACGCAGCGCTCTGCTTCGGGCTGGCGAGCGCGTACGCCGGCGCGGCGCTCGAGCCGGCGCCGTTCGCGTTCGGCGGCCTCGTCGAGGTCACCTCGGATCTCGGGGAGCTCGCGGCGCGCGCCGTCCGTGAAGGGTGCATCGGCGAGACGCTCGCCGCGGTGCAGGCCAGCGAGCAGCTCGCGCACGCCACCGATGGCGCGGTCCGGAGCGTCCTCGCCACGATCGCCGACGATGAGGCCCGGCACGCGGAGCTCGCGTGGCGCTTCGTGGCCTGGGCGCTTCAGACGGGCGGGGACGCGGTGCGCCGGGCGGTCGCGGCGGCCTTCGAGGCGGGCCTGGACACGCATCCGCCGGCCGCCACGGCGGCGGAGACCGCTGCCGTGGCGGCCGGCGCCGCGCATGGGCGCCCCGACGGCGCCGTGCTGGTCGGCTCCAGGCGCCGCGCGATCGCGGACGTCGTCACCCCGGCGATGCGCGCGCTGCTGTCCGCCTAGGCGCGATCCGCGCAGCGACCCAGCGACCCGACCCAGGTTGAGCCGACCCAGGTTGAACCGACCCAGGTTGAGCCGACCCAGGTTGAGCCGACCCAGGTTGAGCCGACCCAGGTTGAACCGACCCAGGTTGAGCCGACCCTAGCGACCCAACCCGGGTTGACCCGACCCGGGTTGGACCTGGGGTTGACCCAACCACGGTCAGGTCGGGCCGGGTTGACCCGACCTGGGTTGGACCTGGGTTGACCCAACCACGGTCAGGTCGGGCCGCGCGGGTCGGGCCGCGCCACGTCGGGCCGCGCAACCTCGGTCGAGGGCCGCTCGCGAAATTTCTTGACGATTACAGCTGTACCACCGTACATTTATTGAAAATGAAGATCATTATCAATTCAATACACGCTCTGGTGGGTTCCGAAAGCGGGCTGGTCGCCGGCGCCATCTGGCGGCAGCTTTCGTTTCGCGGCGCTGGTTGCCGTGCATTTCGCGGCGTCGCCTGCGGTGGGGGGAGGCGGTCGTGAAGGGCCCGGCGGCGCCGGGATCGATCGGCCCCGATCGCACGGCAGCTCTTCGGAGCTGGGGGAGCGACGACCTGCGGCTCGGCGCAGCGCGCGAGGGCTCGCTCATGGGGAGGAGGAGACCGCTCGCGCTGGCCGGCTCGCCCCCTTGGCACTGCTCGCCGCGCGTTCTTCGGCTGATCGTCGCGCTCGCGCTCTCGTGCGAAGAGATCGGCGCCGTGGTGAGCGCCGTGGCGGGAGCGGAGGTCCGTGAGGCCGCGGACGAGCCGTCCGGCGAGGCGCTGCGCGTCCTCATCGACCGCGTGCTGACGAACGCTCGCGCGGCGCGCCGGCTTGCGCGCGCGCTCGACGTCGCCCTCGTGAGCGAGGCGTGCAGCTACCGCGGGCTCTGCGTCTCGGAGCTCGCGGCGCGCTGGGCGAGAGCGCGCGCGGCAGCGTCGGCGAGGGAGGCGGCGGCGATCCTGTGGACGAGCGCGCGAGCACCAGGCTCGCCGATGCGCTTCCTCGAAGAGCGCATCGCCGACGATGTCGAGCTACGCGCGCTCCGGGCCATGGCAACTTCGATGAGGACGGCCGGCGCGTCGCGTTGGACCCGTCCGACGCGTCTGGCGCGCAGCGGGGGTGAACGACGGGGCGAACGAGGCCTCGGTGCGGTCGCCGTTGCTGGGAGGGAGGGGTAGCGGCGGCCCCACGTGGTCGGCGTGTCGTCCCGGTGGCTGGCACCTTGAGGGCCAACCTGGGTGAGGTTGCGGCGGGGTGCCGAGGGCCAACCTGGGCGAGGGCCAACCTGGGTGAGGTCGCGGCGGGGTGCCAACCTGGGCGAGGGCCAACCTGGGTGAGGTCGCGAGGGCCAACCTGGGTGGGCCACGTCTCCGTCTCCGCCCTCCGCTTGACGTAGGACGCAGGAATGTGTCATGAAAATGAAAATGATTTTCAGTATCGATGCCGCCCCTTCCTTTGCCCGGCGCGAGCTCGCGGGGGTCGCCGCGTGCGCCTATGCAACCGACGCTCTTCCAGACCTCGGGTTCCACGACGACGAAGCGCGCCATCTCGCCCGCGTGCTCGACGTCGAGCGCGCGGGCTTCACCGAACAGGAGCTCCGCCCGCTCGCCGCTCGCACGCGGCTGGTGGACGACGTCGTGCACGACTTCTTCCGCCGCCACCCGGACGGGTTGGCCATCGGGCTCTTCTCCGGGCCGTGCACCCGATTCTCGCGCGTTGACAACGGGCTGCTCCACTGGGTCGAGCTCGACGTCCCCCGCGTCATCGCATGGAAGCTCCGCCGCGCCCCCAGGACGTCGCGGTACGCGCTGACCGCCGCGTCCCCTGGCTGCGATCACTGGATCGATCAGCTCTCCAAGGCGCAGGGCTTCCCCACGTTGATCATCGGCCTCGGCCTCTTCTCCCAGCTCGGTCCCGAGCGGATCTCCGCCTTCTTGACCCAGGCCTCCTTGCGCCTCGCGAAGGACGTGGAGCTCCTGCTCGACGCGACACCGTGCCTCCACCTTCGCCCCGCCACGGCGAGGGGCGCGCGCCACGCGGAGCTCCGCCGACCCGGCGGCGGCGTCGAGACGTTCCCGTGGTTACGCGTCCTCGATGAAGACGATTACCCCGAGCCGCTCAACGCCCGCGTCCGGGCCGCGAACGGGCTCGCGCGCGTCCTTCGCAGCGCGCACTTACCGATCCTCCGCCACCTCCGGCGCGTGTGAGCCCTCAAAAACAGGACCAGGAAAGAAGACAAAGGATCTCGATGAACATTCAGGAACATGCTGACGCACCGGCGCCGGACGGCGCCGGGCTCGCTCCTCACGCCGCGCGCGCGTCCCGGGGGAGGGGCCGGACATGAGCCGTTACACCGGACCTCGCGTCAAGGTCATGCGCGCGCTCGGGGTCGAGCTCCCCGGGCTATCGGCGAAGAAGACCGAGCGCCGACCCTACCCCCCCGGGCAGCACGGCCAGGCCCGCAAGAAGCACAGCGAGTACGCCCTGCGGCTCCGCGAGAAGCAGAAGGTCCGGCTCAACTACGGCCTCACCGACACGCAGCTCCGAGCGCTCATGCTCGAGGCGCGCAGGAGCAAGCTGGCCGCCGGGACGAAGCTCATCGAGCTGCTCGAGCGGCGGCTCGACAACGTCATCTTCCGCGCGGGCTTCGCGCGCACCATCCCGGCCGCGCGGCAGCTGGTGGCGCACGGGCACGTGCTCATCGGCGGAAAGCGCGTCGACATCCCCTCCTACCGCGTCAGCGCCGGAGAGACGGTGAGCGTGCGCGAGCAGCGCCGTGACCACCAGACCGTCGTGGCCGGCCTCGCGAGAGCGGATCTGGAAGCCCCCGCGTGGCTCGCGGTCGACAAGGACACCCGGCAGGCGCGTATGACGAGCCTGCCGGACGAGACGAGCATCCCGTTCCCGATCGAGGTTCAGCTCATCATCGAGTTCTACTCGCAGCGACTGTGACGGAGAGCAGGTCTCACCGCGCCGGCGAGCGCTGACGTCGCGGAGGATCTTCGCCTGTCAGCGCGAGGGCTGCTCCCGCGCTTTCGGTCCCGCTCTCAGGTGCGGTCGAGGTGCTCGACCATGAACGGGTACACGTCGGTCGCCGCGGTCTTGCCGAAGATGCAGTCGATATAGCCGTACGCGGGGATGACGTTCCGCGAATAGAGGCCTGCGCCGTTCCTCGCCGAGAGCGCCTCGCCGGTCTTCTCGGTGCTCGCCGGCAGGAAACACTGCAAGGGAGAGCGCCGGGGCCCCCGCGCCTGTCCGCGAAGTACTTCGCGCTCCCCTGACGCGAAATGTCCACGGCGCTCGTTACTCCTCACCCCTCCTCGCGGCCTCGCGCCATCTCCTCGCGCGGGTGCGTCCTTGGGTGACGCGCCCGCGAGCACGCGCCTTGCCGTGTGGGCCCGGAGCGCCCCCGCGCGCGCGCGTCGCGCCGCGCGGCGCTGCCCACGGGGAGGGGAGCATCATGTCCAGCCTGAGCACGGAGAGCACACCCCGGGAGCGCCTGGATCGCGCGATCAGCGTCCTCGGTCGGGTCCGGATGTACTGGCGCAGCGTGGCCGCGATGATCGCCGTCGGGCTCTCGATCTCCCTCGCGCTGGCGCTCGCCACGAAGCGGGTGTGGCGGAGCGAGGCCACAATCCTCTACCGCGAGACCATCCAGACCGGCCGCGATCCCCAGAGCAGCACCGCGCGCGCGGCGCGCCTCGGGCCGAAGCTCAAGGACACGCTCATCGCGCGCGGGACGCTCGCCGGCGTCATCGAGGCGTTCGGGCTGTACCCGGAGAAATCCGCCCGCTCGATGGTCGAGGCGGTCGAGGAGATGAAGGACCACGTCGGGTTCCGCGCGCAGAGCAGCGACACGTACGTCATCTCGTTCACCCACGACGACCCGCTCATCGCGCAGCAGGTCGCCGCCCGCCTCACGCAGATCCTGATCGACGACTACCGCCGCGACAGCCTCGGCGCGGCGACGATGACCCGCGACTTCCTGCGGCGGGAGCTCGACGAGGCCAGCGCCAAGGTCGAGGAGGCGAGCCGCGCGCTGGCGACGTTCCTCGCCAGGAACCCGCAGTTCCAGTGGGGTCTCAACGACTCGCCGTACGCGCCGGTGCCCCAGCCGCTCGGCCCCCCCGGCGCCCCCGCGCCGGCGGCGGCCCGGGCCGCGCCCGCGCAGCCGGCCCGCCCTGCGGACCCGCAGCTCGTCGCGCTGGAGCGCCAGCTCGCCCGGGTCGAGGCGCTGCTCGGGGCCGCGCGCTCGCCCGCGGCGCCGGGGCGGCCGCTGCCGCCGAGCGTCCTCGAGGCGCAGCGGGCCCGCGACGCAGCCGCCGCGGCGGTCGTGTCGGCCGAGGCGGCGCTCGCCGAGAAGCTGGCGACCGTGACCCCGATCCACCCGGACGCCATCGGCGCGAAGCGCCGCGTCGAGGCGGCCAGGAGCCAGCTCGCGGCCGCCGAGAGCGCGCTCCGGCTTGTGCGCGCGGGCCTCACCGAGGCGTCGAGCGGCGAGGCGCGCGCGCTCACGCCGCCGCGGCGCGCGGCGCTGGCGGCCGAGCGGAGCGCGTTGCTCCGGCAGATCGCGGGCCTGCGCGCGCGCCATGGCGGCGGCGGGACGGCGGTGGTGGACGAGGCGCGGCGGGCGCCGGCGGGGCCGGATGGGGGCGCGGAAGAGCGCGTGATCGAGCTCGAGACCGAGTGGCACCGGCTCCGCCTCGATCTAGAGCGGGCGCGCGAGTACCTGAAGACCGTCCAGGCCAACGAGCGCGCCGCGAACCTCTCCGCGGACGCCGCCGAGAACAAGAGCGAGACGGAGCTCGACGTCCTCGATCCGGCGTACCTGCCGAGCCGCCCGGATCGCGGGCGGGGCCGTGTCTTCTTCGCGGGCGCCGCGGTGACGTTCTTCTTCGCGCTCGGCGTCGCCGGGGCCCGGGTGCTGCTCAACGACACGGTGTACGACGGGGGCGACATCCACGCGCTCGGCGGCCCCGCCCTGCTCGCCGCGATGCCGGAGCTCCCGGCGCGCCCGCCGCTCCGCGAGCGCGCGATCGTGCCGGCGTACAGCGCTGCGCCGACCGGCGCGCCGGGAACCAGCGGCGAGCCGACCGGCGCGCCCGACGACGACGCAGAGCGGCCCGGCGCGCCCGGAGACGGCGCGGAGCCGCCGGCCGTGCCCGGGGACAGCATCGCGGGGCCCAGCGCCCCGGCGGAGCCAGCGTCCGCCCGACCCGGGTTCACCCTGGAGGACACGCTCCCGGACGGCCTGGAGCTCGACGACGGCGACGTCGGCCCCGCCTGGAGCGCGCCCGAGCCGTCGTGGAGCGCGCCGGGCGGGTCGCTCGCCTGCGTGGGCCCGCGCCACCTCGCGTACGTCGGGGGCGCTGGGTTTCGCGAGCCCGAGGTGGAGATCCTCGGCGCCGACGTCGACCCCGAGGGGTGCGGCGTGTTCGAGCTGCTCAGGGATGCTCCCGCGCCGGCGCTCGCGGCGCTCCGGGTCCTCCGGCACCGGCTCGATCAGCGGCGGGGGGGCGAGCCGCTCGCGATCGCGGTGGTGAGCCCCGGCCGGGCCGAGGGCAAGACCGCGCTCGCGGCGCGCCTCGCGATGACCCTCGCCGAGGCCGAGCGCGCGCGGGTCCTGCTCGTCGAGGGCCACCTCGCGCGCCCCCGCGTCGCGGCGCTCCTCGGCCTCCGGCTTCCCCCGCACGCGGGCTTCTCGGAGCAGCTCCGCCGGCGGATGGCCGGCGAGGCCCGTCCTCTCGGCGTCATCGCCCTCAGCCCCTCGCTGTCGGTGCTCGCGGAGCCGTCGCTCGAGGCGAGCTATCCAGCGGCGCTCCACTCGGTCCACTTCGAGGCCGCGATGCGCACCCTCCGGCGCTACTTCGACTACGTGGTGATTGACGGCCCGCCCGTCCTCGGGTCGGGCGACGCCAACGTCATCGAGGACGCCTCCGACGGCATCGTCCTGGTCGCTCGCGCCTCGCTGACCCGGGCCTCATCGCTCACCAGGGCCGCCGAGCAGCTCGGCGAGCGCCGCATCCTCGGCGTGGTCCTCAACGACATCGCGGCGAGGCCGGTCGCGAGGAAGCGGATCTGCATCGAGGGGGAGCCGGCGCAGCGGTCGTGTTGATGAGAGGAGAATAAAACGCCAAGGCGCCAAGGGAGAGGAGAGGAAGAGTGTACAGAAGAGAGAGGGGTCATGGCATTACTTGGCCCCTTGATTTCTTCTCAGGTGAACTCTCTCTCCGGGCACCAGCTGGGTCTTTGCAGGTCAGAACGTGATCTCGATCGCGTCCGCCGACCTGTTCGCCGGGCCGTGATGGACGACCTCGATGTTGTTTCCGTCGGGATCGAGCACGAACGCCGCGTAGTAGCCGGGATGGTACGGTCGCTCGCCTGGAGCGCCCTGGTCCTTGCCGCCCGCGGCGAGCGCGGCGGTGTGGAAGCGCTCGACCGTGGCGCGGTCGTTCGCCTGGAAGGCGAGGTGCGTCCGGCCGGTGAGGACGCCCGCAGCGGCCTTTGAGCTCGCGCTCGATACGAAGAGCTCGTCGGCCCAGAAGTAATCGTCGGCCTCGCCGCCCATCGGAATACCGACGGCGTCGAAGACTGCCTGGTAAAATTTCTTGCTCGCCGCAATGTCCGCCACGACGAGCTGGATGTGATCGATGAGACGCCCACGGTAGATCTGTTGGGTTTCCATACTATCGGATATCCCCACGACCCATGGCGCATGGCAAGCCCGAACGACGACGACCCCCGCTGCGCGCTCGTCGAACCGGGCGCCGGGCGCGGGCGCCCCGCAGCGCGCCGGCGCCGCGCGATCCGGCCCTCAGCCGATCTTGAAGTTGATCGACTTCGGCCGCGTCAGGTGCAGGAACCCGAGCGTCGAGAGCGTCGCGCCCTTGCCGCTGTTCTTCGCGCCCGTCCACGGGAGCGCCGGATCCAGGGTGTCGCACTGGTTCATGAAGACCGTGCCGACCTCGAGCTCGCGCGCGAGCCGCGCCGCGCGCTCGCGATCCCGCGTCCAGACCGACGCGGTGAGGCCGAGATCGCTGTCGTTCATCAGCGCCAGCGCCTCCTCGTCCGACGAGACGGGCACGATCGGCAGCACCGGCCCGAACGACTCGATGCGCATCACGTCGAGATCCGGCGCCGCGTCGACAAGCAGCGTCGGCTGGAAAAAGCGCCCGCGCCCGTCGACCTGCGTCGCCCGGCCGCCGCAGAGCGCCTGCGCGCCCCGCGACAGCGCCTGCTTCACCTGCGCCTCCAGGAACGCCGGCGCGTGCGGCTGCGCCATCGGACCCAGGTTCGTGCGCTCGTCGGTCGGATCGCCGAGGACGTAGCCCTTCATCAGCTCCAGCGCGGCCTCCACGAACCTCGGATAGAGATCGCGGTGAACATACGCGCGCTCGACCGCACAGCAGCTCTGTCCGGCGTTGTAGCAGGCGCCGTCGACGATCCCGTCCACGGCCTTCTCGAGGTCCGCGTCGGCTGCGACATAGGCGCCGTCCTTCCCACCGAGCTCCAGGCCGGCGTCGACGGCCACCTTCTTCGACGTGGCCGCGTAGATCCTCCGTCCGCCTTCGACGGAACCGGTGAACGCCACGAAGCTCACGCGCGGGTCGGACGCGATGCGCTCGGACGTGGCGTGATCGCAGTGGAAGGCCTGGACGAGGCCGGGCGGGGCGCCGGCCTCGGCGAACGCGGCCGCGAAGTGCTCCCCGCAGAGCGGCGAGCGCGGCGAGTGCTTGAGCAGCACGACATTGCCCGAGAGCACCGCGGGGATGACCACGTTCACGGCCGTGAGGAGCGGGTAATTCCAGGCAGGGAGGTTGAACACCACACCGAGCGGCGCCCGCACGATCCGCCGCTCCAGCCCCGGGAGCTCCGGGAGGACCACGTCGGCGAGCGCGCCCTCCGCGATCGAGATCACGTGCCGGGCTCGCTTGGCCATCCCCGCGATTTCGTTGCGGGATTGACGCAGGGGCTTGCCCATCATGCGGGTGATGTCGGCGGCGATCGAGGGCGCGCTGGCCTCGATGCGCTCGACCGCGCGCAGGCACAGGGCGGCGCGCTCGGCGAGGGATGTGCGCGAGAAGCTCCGCGCGGCGGCGGTCGCGGCGTCGAGGAGCCGGTCGACCTCGGTCTCGCCGGCGAGAGGCCGGCGGACGGCTTCTTCGAGGGTATACGGGTTGTCGATCACCAGGTCGGGCATGGCGGGGGAGATTAACCCAGTTCCCTGGGAGGCCAAGTGTCGTCTAGACTCGGGGCGAATGCGCGCCACCGCGGCAGGGCTATCGGACGTCGGCAGGGAGCGGATCCACAACGAGGACCGATACATCCTCCTCCCCGAGTTCAACGTCTACGTCGTCGCGGATGGCATGGGCGGGCACGAGGCCGGCGAGGTCGCGAGCCGCATCGCCGCCAGCGCCATCGCCGGCTACTTCCGCGAGGCGAACGGCAAGCGCCGCAAGGCGTCGACCGGCGACAGGCTCCGCGCCGCCGTGACGTACGCGAACGCGCGCATCTTCGCGCACGCCGACGACTCGCGGTTCTACCGCGGCATGGGCACCACGGTCGTCGCCGCGGCGTTCGCGCCGCGGGAGCGGAAGCTCTACGTCGCGCACGCCGGCGACAGCCGCTGCTACCTGCTCCGCGGGGGCGAGTTCGCGCAGCTGACCCGCGACCACTCGCTCATCGCGGACGCGCTCCTCGAGCGGCCCGACCTCACCGAGAGCGACCTCGCGTACCTGCCCCGCAACGTGATCACGCGCGCGCTCGGCATCAGCCCCAGCGTCGACGTCGACCTGCGCGCCGAGAGCGTCGAGGCCGGCGACGTGTTCCTCCTCTGCTCCGACGGCCTCCACGGGCTCGTCGACGACCACGAGATCGCGCGCATCATCGAGAAGAACGCCGTGCTCGCCGAGGCGTGCTGCAAGCTCATCGACTGCGCCAACGAGAACGGCGGCCGCGACAACATCACCGCCGTCCTCGTCCGGATCGAGGAGACCGCCTCGGCGTCGCAGAGCCAGCGCCAGGGCGCGAAGAGCCGCAACGCGCGGTAATATCCGGAGACGGTCGGAGGAGGCGAGGAAGGGCGACGCTCCGCGAGGGGGCGCGCCGCAGCGGCGCTGCGCTCAGCGCACGCCGGCGCTGCGCCGTTGGGCTCCGCCGCGGACCGGGCTCAGAGCACGCCGGCGTGCGCGCGGTCGAGCAGCTCGTCCATCACCTCGAACAGCCGCCGGTTGCCGTCCTGGGAGTAGCCCGCGAGCTTCTCCTCGCAGCCCGGGATGGCCTTCACGAAGTCCGCGATGACCGCCGGGTCGTCGAGCGAATCGGCGGCGCGGCCGAACCCCTCGCGCTCGAGGTAGCGGGCGTTGAGCACCTGCTCGAACTGGCGGCCGAGGGGGACGGCGAGCATCGGCTTGCGCAGGTAGACCGCCTCGCCCATCAGCGTGAACCCTCCGCCGGCGATGACGGCGCGGCACGAGGCGAGGTCGTCGATGAAGCCCTCCTCGCTGAAGGGGCGGTAGCGCAGGTTCCCCTCGACCTGCTCCTCGGTGATGCTCCGGCGCATCCCGTAGATGCGGCACTCGAGCCCGGTCCTGGCGAGCGTCTGGGCGAGCGCCTCGTTCCCCTCGGCGGTCTGGTAGATGAGCAGGTGCTCCCCGGGGCGGCGGTTCGCGGCGACGACCTCGGGGCGGAGGATCGGCGGCACGAGCGTCGTCTCCTGCTTGCGGACCGGGGGGCGGAAGAACGTGGCGATGACGTAGTGGCTGCAGAACGGCAGCTTGCTCTTCACGAACGCGCGCGTGAGCTGGAAGCCCGCCTCGTGGCCGGCGACGATCTCGGGGTCGTGGGTGCACCGGTTGATGATCTGCATGTTGTCGATCGAGAGGATCGGCAGCCGGTGGAGCTTGGCGTAGAGGTACGTCCACGACTCGAAGTCGCTGATCGTGAGCTCGGGGCGAAAGTCCTTGATGAGCTCGAAGTACGCGGCGATGTTCTTCGGCGTGCCCGTCGCGCCGGAGAGCACGTTGGACCAGAGCGTCTTGCCGCGGCGGACCCGGTTCTCCTCGTAGATCATGTGGAGCCCGTGAATGCGGTTCACCCCCGCGAAGCGCTTCGACAGGAAGTCGGTCGCCCGGCCGGACGCCATGATCTCGATCTCGTGTCCCAGCTCGAGCAGGCGCTCGATCACGACGCGCGAGCGCATGGCGTGCCCCATCCCTTCGCCGACGACGCCGTAGAGGATCTTCATGAAGCGCGACTGTAGCGGCGGCCGCCGGGGGTTCGGAAGGAAACGGCGTCGCCGGGGCGGGGGCGGCGCAGGCGTCGCGGGCGTCCAGCCGCCGCCGCGCCGCGGGCGGCGGGTGTGACGCCGCGCCGCCGGATCTGGAGCGAGCTCCTGCCGCTCGAGGCGGTGCGTGCGCCTGGCACGCTCGCGCTCCTCCGGCGGTACGCGCTGGAGCTCGCGATCGCCGTGCGGCCGGAGACGGCCGCGGGCCTGCCGGATCTCGCGGCGGCGTGCGCGGACGCGGGGGTGGCGGTCGCTGTGTGGCCGATGATCGCGGACGAGGACGGGCGGTGGGCGAGCGCCGGCAACGCGGCGGCGTTCGGCGGGTTCGTCGCGCGGCTGCTCGACGCGCTCGACGCCCGCGGCCTCGCGGCGGCGGAGGTCGCGGTCGATCTGGAGCCGCCGATCCAGCAGGTGCGCCGGGCGCTCGGGGGCGGCCGCGGCGCGCTCGCTCTGCTCGGCGGCGGCCCCCGCGGAGCGCGGGAGAGCCCGGGGGAGCGGGGTGCGCGGTGGCGCGACGCGCAGCGCGCGTACGTCGAGGTGGCGGGCGCGATCCACGCGCGCGGGGTGGCGACCTCGGCCGCGATCGTGCCGCTCGTCCTGGCCGACGGGCCGGCGGGCGGCTGGGAGCGGATCCTCGGGACGCCCGTGTCGGCGCCGCCGTGGGGGCGGGTCAGCGCGATGCTGTACACCTCGCTGATCGAGGGCTACTCGCGCGGCGCGCTCGGCCGGGACGACGCTGTCGCGCTGCTCGGCTGGGCGTGCCGCGCCGCCGCCGGGCGGTTCGGTCCGAGGGCGGGTGTCTCGGTGGGCGCGGTGGGGAAGGGGGCGCTCGGCGACGAGCCGGTCTACCGCTCTGTCGCCGAGCTCCGCGAGGACGTGGCCGTCGCGGAGGCGGCCGGCGTCCAGGATCTCTCGCTGTTCGACCTCGGCGGGGTGCTGGCGCGGCCGCCGGCCGAGGCCTGGCTGGAGGCCTTCGTGGCGCCGCCGCTCGAGCCGCGCCTGCCCCGGACGACGCTGCGGGCGCGCGGCGTGGTGGCGGCCGCCGCGCTCGTGGGACGGGCGGCGGGCGCATGGGGGAGCTGGTCGCGGTCGTGGGGGGACCGGGGGGCGCGCAGGGGCGAGGGATGCGCCGTCGCCGCGGGCGAGTCGCGGAGCTCGCCGGAGCTCGCCGGAGCGGCTACCCGTGATGCGACTTGCCCTGGCCGCGGTAGCGCTTCCAGTGGTGTCGCTTGTTCTTGTTCTTCGGCCTGCTGTTGCTGGAGAGGCCGATAGACGTCTTCTTCGTCGGCAATGACATGGGCCGATCCGTGGCGCCGTCGCGGGCCGGGTGACAGGGGGCCGGCGTCGATTGCGCCGAGCTGGCCTCCATCGACGCGAGTCCGCGCGCGACAACCGATGAGCGAGCTCGCATGGATGGCCCGTCAGGGCGCGTGACGCACGGGAGCGATCTCAAGCAGAGCTTTGCCGTCCGGTCATGGCGATTCGCCCGCCGGCCGTGCTCTGGTACAGTGTCGACCAAGGACGAATTTGCCATAGCGAACCGGGGCGATCCGTGCGATTCGGCGCGATTTCGGGGAGGCGTGACGACGGATCGCAGCCCCTCGGACGGCGTGGGCCCAACCCGGGTCCAACCGGCGAGCCTCGGGCCTGGGGAGATCGCGAGCGCCAACCCGGCACATCGGGCCGTCGTGGTCGCCTCGCTCGCCGAGGCGCTTACGCACGCCGTCGCGCTCGGGGATGAAGAGGCGGCCCGTGTCGTGCACGAGGCGATCGGGCGGCTGCTCGGGCCGCCGGTGGCACCGGAGAGGCGCGCAAGCTCACGCCGATAGTCTAGCCCGCCGTTCGCCTCGCCGCCGGAACGCCACCTCCGGTATTGGGACGCATGTCGGCCCCGGGCCAGCGCATGAAAACGTCTCATGACAGAAACCATTCACCGAATGGCATGAGCCTTTCCCAGCGAGAAAGAACAGCACAAGCACAGATGTGCCGGCGTTTATGAACGCCGCATCGACACGTCCACACGGCGGATACTCATCGGTACCAGGTCCAGCTCACGCGCGGAGGGGAGTCCGCCGGCCGCAGCCGAGGGCGAGGTGCTCCCGGAGGTGGTGGAGGTGCCGCCGGCCCCCGCGGGAGGAAGCGGATGAGGCCGCGGCGGACCCGGGGGCTCCCGCTCTCCCGCTGGTGCGCCTAGGACGCTTTAGGCGATACTCTCCAGCCATGGCGCGCACCGCTCCGGTCCCGAACATCCCTGCGATCCCTGGCATGAATCCAGGCGTCTTTATCCTGGGCGGCGGCGGCGCCGGCGGGGGCGACAACGGACGAGGCGGCAGCGGCAGCGGCGCGGGCCAGGGCGCCGGCGGGAACAACGGCGGCAACGGCGCGAATGGCGGGGGGCCAGGCGCGAACGGGTGCGGACCAGGTAGCGGCGGCGGCTGCATGAACCCGGCACACGGAGGCAACGGCGGCACGCACGCCGGCGACCCGGTCGACCCGGTGACGGGGCGGGTCTACACGCTCCCGCAGACGGACCTGGTGCTGACAGGCCCCATGGTCTTCGAGCTGCGCCGCAGTTACTCGTCCTTCGCCCGCGAGCACGACGTCGGGCTGGGCGCGGGATGGACACACTCGCTCGCATGGGAGATCGCGCTCCGGCGGCGCACCCTGGTCGTCCACGCGCCGAGCGGCGCCGCGTCTCTCCGCGATATCCCGCCGCCAGGCGGCGAGGTCGCGCTCAACAGCGGCGGCCGCCTTCGTCGCGACGAGAACGGATTCCTCGTCACCGGCGAGGACGGCCTCGTTTACCTCTTCGAGCCTTTCGCGGCGTCCCGCGAGCGCCACCGGCTCGCCACGATCGTCGACCGGGCCGGCAACCGGGTCGACCTCGCCTACCAGGGCGATCTGCTCGAATCGCTGCGCGACAGCGCCGGCCGCACCGTGCGCGTCCGCCGCTACCGGGACGGGCGGATCGAAGCGTTCGAGCTCGTCACCGCGCGGGGACGCACCGTGCGCTGCCGGACCTACGCCTACGACGATCGAGGCGACCTCGTCGCGGCCACGGACGCCGCCGGCCGGAGCGTGCGCTACGCCTACGACGAGCATCGCCTGGTCGAGCAAGCCTCCCCTTCGGGGCTGCGCGTCTTCTACCGCTACGACGGGAAGGGCCGCTGCACCGAGACCTGGTGCGCACACCCCGGCGAACGCGACCCGGCCCTGGCCGAAGGGAGCCCGACGGTCCTCGCCGACGGGCAGACGCCCGCGCGGGGCATGCTCCACTGCCGCCTGGAGTACGCCGACGGTTTCACCATGGTGTACGACTCCCGGCAGGCGCGGCGATTTGACAGCAACGCCTTCGGCAAGATCGACCTCGCTGCCGGCTTGTGGGTCGAGGGCGCCGCGTACGACGCGCGCGGCGATCTCGTCGCGTACAGCGACCCGACCGGCGCGCGCACGCTCTACGAGCGGGACGCGGCGGGCCGGGTCGTCGCGATCGTCGATCCGACGGGCGCGCGCATCGAGCATCGCCACGATCCGCAGGGCAACGTGGTCGAGGCCACCGATGCGCTCGGCGCTGCGTGCCATTACAGCTACGATGACGCAGCGAACCTGCTGGGGGTCCGGGACGCGCTCGGCGAGCTTCTGCGCTTCACCTACGACGAGCGGGGGTTGCGCATAACCGCCGTCCTGCCCGATGGGGGCGTCACCCTCTTCCGCCATGACGCCGAGGGGAACCTCATCGAGCTCGTGGAGCCGCACGGCAAGCCGCGCCGCATGGAGTACGACGATGTGGGCCGGGTGCTCGCCGTCACTGACGAGGAGGGGCACAGGACCAGCTTCCACTACGACGAGCGCGGCGCCCTCTGGGGGCTGCGCTTCCCGGGCGGCGCCGAGGTCGCGATCGAGCGCGACGAGGACGGGCGGATCACGCGGTACCGCGGGCCAGACGGGGCGTACGATCTCGCGTGGGGCGGGTACAACCTCGTTCACGAGCTCCGCAAGCCGAACGGCGAGACCATCCGCTTCCGGTATGACCGGGAGTGCCAGCTCGTCGAGGTGGAGAATGAGCGCGGGGAGGTGCACCGCATCGAGCGCGATGCGGCGGGACGGATCGTGGCCGAGCGTTTCTTCGATGGGCGCGAGCTCCGCTACCGGCTGGACGCGGCGGGCCGCGTCCAGCACATCCGGGACGCGGCCGCGCACACGACCGAGATCGAGCGCGACCCGTGCGGCAGGGTGGTCCGGCGCGGGTACGCCGACGACACCTTCGACGCGTTCGACTATGACCCGGTGGGCCGCCTGATCCACGCGGAGACCGAGGCCACCTGCTGCGAGTTCACGTACGACCAGCGCGGCAACCTCGTGCGCGAGGTGCAGACCTGCGCTGGTCGGAGGGTCGTGATCGAGAGCGCGTACGACGCTGCCGGGCGCCGCACGGCGCTCCGGACCTCGACAGGGCACGAGGCGCGCTACGAGCGCGATCGAATGGGCCGCGCCCGGCGCGTTGTGACCTCCGGCGCTGCCATCGAGCGCACCTACGACACCTTCGGGCGGGAGCTCCTGCGCGAGCTCCCGGGCGGTGGCCGCGTACTCTGTCGCTACGATGGCGTCGGCGCGCTGGTGGAGCGCCGCGTGCTCGGGCGGTCGAACGCGCGCGAGGCAGAGCCAGACTGGGTGGGCCCGCTGCCGCCGGGCACAACGTACGCCGAAGGCTTCGCGCACTCGCCGGGAGGTGACCTGGTGGAGCATGTCGCGACGGGCGGCGAGCGAACGCGCTTCGAGCACGATGCGGCGGGGCGCATCCTCGCGCAGCTGTCGACGCACACCCCGGCCGAGCGGTTCTCGCACGGCGGCGGCGGGCGCCTGCAGGAGGCAGGGGACGACGCGCCGGCCCGCCGCTACGGCCCAGGCGGGGTGCTGCTCTCGCGTGGCGACATCTCGTACGAGCACGACGCCGAGGCGCGCCGCACGGCGCGCGTCGACAGGACCACGGGTGAGCGCGTCAGGTACGCGTGGAGCGGCCGTGGGCTGCTCGCCGCGGTGGTGCTGCCGGACGGGACCCGGGCCGAGAACGTCTATGACGCGTCTGCGCGCCGCCTGCTCAAGCGCGTGAGCCGCGCGGACGGGGCCTTGCTCGAGACCCACTTCGTCTGGAGCGGGGACGACCTGCTCCAGGAAATCACAGAAGAGGTCGTTGCGGGACAGCGGCGCGTTATCCGCGTGCGCGACTATCTCTGGGGCGAGCAGGGCGAGGGCCCGCTCGCGCACCGGGAGCATGTGCCGGGGGGCGAGCCGGAGGTCAGCCGGTGGGTGCACTATGTGCTCGGCGCAGGCGGCGCGCCCTCGCTGCTGCTCTCGGACACGGGCGAGGTGCTCGCGCGCCTCCGGCTCCGCGTGTGGGGCGCGCTCGATACCCCGCCTTTCGGGCCGGCCCCGACCCCCTGGCGCTACCCCGGCCAGTACCACGACGACGAGACCGGGCTCGCATACAACCGCTACCGCTTCTACGACGCTGCTGTCGGCCTATATCTGAGCCCCGATCCGCTGGGGATCGCCGGCGGACTGAACGCATTCGAGTACGCCCGAGGGCAGCCCTTCCGCGTCGTCGATCCGGAGGGGCTCACGCCGGTGCTGTGCACCGTCTCGGGGCACGGCGTCAGGGGCCGCGGTGCCAGTGCCGCCGGCCGGAGCAGCGACCCGGCGCTACACCCGGTCGTCGTCGCGGCGATGCCGCCGCCGGTCGATCTCCGCGGCGAGCCCTTCTATCCGGCCGAACGACGGAGCCCGGAGACCTGCGCGGAGCCCGGCGCGCTGAGCGAATACATCCGCAACTGGGAGCGCCAGAACAACAACGGCCGCCCGCTCGATCCGAACAACCCGCGCGATCGCCGGCGGATACAGCGCTGCCTGGGCGACATCACCTCGATACAGGCGCAGCACCCCGACGGGACGGCGCGGGCGCCTTGCCCGAACTGTTCGCAGCTCCTGCAGAACCTGCGCGACCGCTGGGGCGCGCCGCGGGAGCGCGTGGTGCAGCCAGGCGCCAGCAGCGAGACCGGGACAGACTCGCTTCGCAGCACGCCGCCCGACCCGCGATGGGCGCAGGGAATGCGGCAGCAGCGCCGCAGGGAGCGACGGAGATGAGCAAGGCACGCAGTGGTAGTGACCGTCCGATCCGGCTCGCCGACAGCGCGCGCAGGCGGCTGAGCCGGCACGCGGTCGAGGTCTTCCAGGAGCTCGACCTCCTCCGCGACCCGGCGCACACCACGTCGCCCGACGCGCTGCGGGCTCTGCTGGAAGCGCGCGGGCTGCCCGTCTACGAGGGCGCGCTCGAGCTCGAGGGCCTCGCCGGGGGCACGCCGCTCCCGCCGGACAAGCGGCTCGGCGTGTTCGCCTCGCTGAAGGCGCTCGAAGGCGCGCGACCGCTCGGGCCGGAGAAGCTGCCGCGCGCGGGGAGAGAGGTGCTGCTGCCGGTGGTGGCGAAGGGGTACCCCTCGGTCTGGATCGGCGAGGGCGGCCAGGTGTACCTGGTCGACACCGAGGCCGCGGGCGTGTCGCCGGCGTTCGACGGGCCGGCGCAGTACCTTGAGGCGCTCGCCATCGAGCTGGAGACGGAGCCCTGGCCGCCCGAGCCGGAGCGCCTGCAGTGGCATCACATCAGCGTCGCCGGCCTGGTCGGCGCCGCGGTCGCGGAGGTCTTCTACGCGCCGCCGTTCGCCCCGGCGTCGGGAGCGCACGGGGCCGCGTGGTTGCGCGAGCACCTCCACATCGTGGAGCAGAACACCCCCGGCTTCTTTGTCGGCACCCGGGTCACGACCACCGACGCCGACGAGGCCGTCGCCGCCCTGGAGGCGGCGCTCGCCACGAACCTGGAGGTGCGCTGGTCGGGGCCCCAGCGGCGGCCGCGCGCGGGGCAGCGGCCTGTCCTGTCGTTCACGTTCGCCATGGGGCCCAACGCGCCCGACAGGGAGGCGGCGGTGTGGGGCGAGTCCGGCGACTACCGCATCGCCTCGCGGAGCGTCGGCGAGCCGTGGCCGTTCCGGTGAGAGCGTCATCCCGCGCGCCCGCGGGCAGGGCACGACGCCGACGATGGATCAACTTCGGGGACGGTCCCGAGGCGCGCCGCCCCCGCGCCTTGCGCCGTTCCGTACAGGCGTCGGCCGGAGCGCCACTGCCGCGCCCCCCTTCATGGTGGACGCTGAGGCTACGAAGACGGCCGATTGGGCCCGCGTTGGGCCACACTGGAAGAGGAACCAGACGCTCCCGTCCCTTGGAGCTATCGATAATTGTTGACCTTTCCGTCGCCCGCTCCTCCGCACCAGCGACGAGGCCCAAGTTCCTCCCTGGTTCCGTGAGGGGGAGAACTTGAACCACAGAGCGGCACAGAGGTGCCCGCCTGGTGGCCGGCGGGAGCGCACCTCGAGGGGACGCTCGGGCCTCGCTATGCCGTGATCGGTTCCGCGGTCGGCGTCTCCGATGAGAACGGCATCGGCCGCCCCGAGGACGGATCCATCGGCTGGTTGGGCGGCTTTGCGACGGGGGCACTGGGGCGTCGCTCGGAGTCTGGCGTGCACGCTCTGCCGAAGCTCGCTGAGCTGATGGTCCGGGTCGCTCCGAAGAGCGATGAGTCGTTCGAGTGCCATGCTCAGTGCTTCGAGGATGTAGCGCTCGGATTCCGAGAGGGGTTCGGTTTCGTCAAGTGTGTATTTCAGGTCGAGGGACCTGAATCGTCGACAACTGACAAGCTCTGTCGCTCGTACAGGGTCCAGAGGCATCGGTGCTGAGCTTACCAGACGCGCCTGGGGAGAAGGAGGTTCAAACCCGAGGCGACGCCGCGTCGCTGGACGATGCCCGCGGATACGGCTAGCTCCAATCCATGAACCTCACCGACGTCATGCGGGACCTCGCCGCGCTGGGCAACGAGAAGATGCGCGAGGTCAACGCCCGCGCCGGAGACGCCCACGGCGTGAACCTCACCCAGCTCCGCGCGCTCGCGAAGCAGCTGAAGACGGACCACGCCCTGGCCGGCGAGCTGTGGCGCACCGGGGATCCCGACGCCCGCCTCCTGGCGACGCTCGTGTTCAAGCCGAAGGCCTTCTCGGCGGACGAGCTGGACGCGATGGTCCGGGAGATCGGCTACCCCAAGCTGCTCGACTGGTTCATCGTCAACGTGGTGAAGGCGTCGCGCCACGTCGAGGAGCTGCGTGTCCGCTGGAAGGACTCCGCGAGCGAGCTGGTCGGGCGCGCTGGCTGGAGCCTGACGACGGACCGCGTCGTGAAGAGCCCTGCCGGCCTCGATCTCCCCGCGCTGCTCGACCAGATCGAGGCGGAGATGAAGGCGGCGCCGGGCCCGAAGCAGTGGTCGATGAACCACTGCCTCGCCGAGATCGGCATCCGCAACCCCGGGTTGCGCGCCCGCGCAATCGCCATGGGCGAGCGGCTCGAGGTGCTCAAGGACTACCCGGCATCGCCGGGCTGCACGCCGCCGTTCGCGCCGGTCTGGATCGCGGAGATGGTGCGGCGGCAAAAGGCCGAGAAGACGCGGGGCCGGTGAGCGGGTCGGCGCGCGATGAAGTACACGGCCCCCGCGCTGGAGCCGACGGGGACGGCAACCCCTCCGCTCGGCGTCCGCCTCGCTGGCCAGTGCGCTAGAAAGCGCGGAAGGCATGCGACACGGAACATCGGAGATGGGTTGAGGTGACAGCGCTGGATGTTTCTGTCGATCGCCCCAAATAGGCCCTGCTTCCGCTGCGTGCATCGACGATGATCGCGCAGCGTGTGATAGGCTGGTGCGGTCCGAACATTTTATCTTGCGGCTTTGGCTTGAGTGTACGGAGGTGCCTGTGAATCGAAGGAAGCGGTGGGTCCTTCACGCGACGTTGGCGACGTCCGTCACGGCAGCGCGTGCCAGGACGGGGGTCGTGCTCGGCGTGGCGCTCGCGGCCGCTGCGTGCTCCAGCGGGGACGCGGGGACGGGCGTGGATGGCGGCGACCGGGGCGATCCCTTCACGGAGAGCGGTGCGTCGGGGACGGGCGGCGCGCTCGCGACAGGCGGAGGCTCCGAGACGGGCGCCGGGGCCGGCGGCGCGGGGAGCACCGCGAGCGGCGGTGCGCCGGGGGAGGGCGGCGGCGGCCCGGGCGAGGGCGGCGGCGGCCCGGGCGGCGGCGCGGGCGGCGCGCCCGACACGTGCAGCAGGGCCGCGGCCTGCGGCACGCACAAGTGGGCGTGCTGGCCGATGCCCAATCCGGCGGGCAGCGACCTGCCCAACCCCGCGAGCTATACCGAGGTGGGGGACGGCGTTGTGCGCGACAACGTCACGTGCCTCGAGTGGCAGCAAAGCCCTCCCGCCGAGGCGTACACGTGGGACCAGGCGATCAGCTATTGCGATAACCTGACGCTCGGCGGATTCTCGGACTGGCGCCTGCCGACGCGCATCGAGATGACGTCCATCGTGGACTTCACCCGGAGCCCGGCCATCGACAGGGCCGCATTCCCGGGGGCGCGGGGGGGCTTCCACAAGACGTCCTCCGACTGGATCCTCACGATCCGACAGGCAGGCGCCGGCGCCGGTCGCGACGTTGCGTGGGCCTTCAACATGAGCGACGGGATCGTCAGCAACGCCTACTCCAAGGCGACCGCGGCGAGCCTGCGCTGCGTGCGGGGCAACGGCGAGGGGGAGGCGCCGAGCAGCCCGGCCGTGCCTCCGCCCGACCAGTACACCGTCGTATCGCCCGGTGAGGTGATGGACAAGTACACAGGCCTCGTCTGGCAGCAGGGCTATTCGCCTGCCACGATGACCTGGGCCGAGGCGGAGAGCTACTGCGCGATGCTCGGCCTCAACGATCACGCCTGGCGCTTGCCGAGCATCCGGGAGCTGGCGACCCTGGTCGACGAGGCCCAGGTGGCGCCGTCGATCCACCGGACGATGTTCCCGGACACGCAGTACGGCGCGCGCAGCAACGACTGGTACTGGGGCTCTCACGCCGCCGTGGGGAACGCCTCGGCGGCGTGGGCGCTCAACTTCGACGACGGCTTCACCGGGTTCAACGCCGGAGCCAGCGGCAAGTGGAACCACTTCACGGCCGCATGGGTGAAGTGCGTGCGCTGACGTCGCCGGCCCTGCCCGCGGCGCGCCCCGGGCGGGCAGGGCCGAGCCGCGGCGGCCGGCGCGCCTCGTTTCGGTGGCGCGCCGCCGCCGGCGTCGGCTAGCGTGCCCGGGTGAGCCCGAGCACGCTGCCGGCGCGCCCTCGCCTCGCCGCCCACGTGCTCGCGCGGCGCCACCTGGTCGGCGAGGAGGAGCGCGTCATCCTGCACGACCTCCGCTCCGGGCAGCTGCTCCAGCTCGGCCCGCGGGAGTGGGTCCTGCTCTCCGCGGCCGACGGGACGCGCGACGTCGAGGGCATCGCGATCGCGGCCGCCCGCGAGGGCGCGCACGCGCGCGTGCCCGCGGTGCAGGCCTTCCTGGCGCAGCTCCACGCCGCGGGCCTGCTCGAGGCCGACGACACCGGCGAGGACGCGGCGCGGTCGGCGCCGGCGGAGGGGGCGCCTGCGTCGGGAGCGCCCGCGTCGGGGGCGCCCGCGTCGCCCGCGCCCGCGCCGGAGGAGCGCGATGCCCGCGAGCGCCCGCTGGAGGTGCTGCCCGATTTCACCCTGCACTGCGACGGCCGCGGGAGCTGCTGCCGGATCTACGCCTCGATCCTCTTCGACCCCGAGGAGGCGGCCCGGGCGCGGGCGCTGCGGCCCGACGTGCTGAGCGGCGGCGCCCGGCACGAGCTGGCCTTCATGCCGGAGCGCGGGACGTGGCCGTGCGCGGCGTCGGTGGTGGCGATGCGGGACGGCCGGTGCGCCTACCTGGAGGGCGAGGGGCGCTGCGCGCTCCACGCGCTCGGCGGCCCCGAGGCCAAGCCGCTCGGGTGCCGGACCTTCCCGGTCAGCTTCGTCGACGACGGCGAGTCGGTGCGGGTCTCGGTCGCCGTGGAGTGCGCCTGCGTGCTGGCCAGCGCGGGCCGCCCCGGCGGCGCCCCGCTGCTCGATCCGCGGCTGCGGGTGCGGGGCGATCTGGACGGGCGCATCGACGTCGCGCGGCTGCCGGATCGCGCCGCGGTGGCGCCCGGCGTGACCGCGGCGCGGGCCGAGCTCGTCGCGTGGTCGCGGCGGCTCGCCGCGGCGGCGCCGCCGCCCGACGTGGCCGCGGGCCTCTTTGCGCTCGCCGACGCCGTCGAGGCCGAGGGGCTCACGGGTGGGGCCATCGCGCGCTTCGAGCGGCCCGAGGCGCTGGCTCCGGCGGCGCTCGGGCCGTGGCTCGCCGCGCTCCACGGGCGCGCGGCGCGGCGGGCGCGCGAGGACGCCGCCTGGCGCAGCGAGCGGGACCTCGCCCGGCGCGCCACCCGGTGGATCGCGGCCGCGACCCTCGCGCTGGCCGAGCCCGACCTGCTCGGCGCGCTGCTCCTCGCGCCCGTGCGCGCCCCCGACCGCGAGCGCTTCTACCTCCGCGCGGCGCTGCACGGCCACCGCCTGCTCGGGGCGCTGCCGCTCTCGCTCGCGCTGCGCGATCGCGCGGCGCGGCTCGTCGTGGCGCGGGCGCTGCCGGTGATCGTCGCCGGGGCGGACGCGGACGATCCGGCCTGCGCCGAGCCGCTCGCCCTCGTCGAAGCCATGCTGCGCGGCCACGGGCTCGACGCCTACGCCGTCGAGATGGCCGGGGCGCGGTGAGCGCGCCGCTGGAGAGACACGGCCGCCGAACTTGTCGATAATGCGCCAGCGATGGACCAGCCCCCGCTCGACAACAAGACGGACTTCGCCGCGCACCCGCAGCTCCTCGTCGATCGGGACGGCGAGAAGCTCGTCGCCATCGTCAAGGCGAGCTTCGAGCTCCAGGAAGACGGCGGCTTCGAGCTGTCGCCGCCCGAGCGCGCGCGCGGGGTCCGCTTCGCCGATCTGCCCTGGGAGGAGGACAAGCCGGAGAGCATCGCGTACCCGGCGGACGTGTGCCTCTTCAAGCCGGCCACCGACGTGATCTTCGTGGCCCGGGCGTACGCGCCGAGCGGCAGGGCGGTGCCTTCCTTCGACGTGCGCGTCGAGGTCGGCCCGCTCAGAAAGTCGCTCGTCGTGTTCGGCAGGCGGCTCTGGGTGGACAGGGGCGCCGGCCTCACCGCGCCGGCGCCGATCGAGGAGATCGACATGCGCTACGACCACGCCTGGGGCGGGAGGGACGACGAGGATCCCGCGGCGCTCGTCGAGGAGCCGCGCAACCCCATCGGCATGGGCGTCACGCGCGCGCCGGCATCGCTCACCCATCAGCCGGCGCCGAACATCGAGGACCCCGCGTACCCGATCCGGACCGCGAAGACCGCGCCGCCGCCCGCGGGGATCGGGGTCGTCGGCCGGCACTGGGAGCCGCGCCGCCGGTACGCCGGGACCTACGACGCGACCTGGCGAGAGCTCCGCGCGCCGCTGCTGCCCGAGGACTTCGACCCTCGCTACAACCTCTGCGCCTCGCCGGGCCTGATCGCGGATCCGCCGCTCGCGGGCGGCGAGCCGGTGCGGGTGCTCAACCTGACGCCCGACGGGGCGCTCAGCTTCGAGCTCCCGCGGGTGCAGGTGGAGATCGAGTTCCAGGTGAAGGACCGCGCGCCGGTCGGCTTCGCGCCCCACCTCGACACGGTGCTCGTCGATCTCTACGCCACCGGCCCGCAGAAGCCGGTGGCCGTCGAGATGGTCTGGCGCGCGCACGTCAAGGCGCCGCGGCGGATGAAGGACGCGCGCGTGATCGTGCGCGAGCGGGGGCGAGCGTGAGGCCGCTCGCCGTCATGGTGGCCGCGGGCGCGGTCACGCCCGTCGGGCTGCGCTCGATCGACACCGCCTTCTCGCACCGCGCCGCGGCCGCGGCGATGCGCGAGGCGCCGCTCGTGGATGGGACCGGCGAGCCGGTCACGATGTGCTTCCTCCCCACGCTCGATCCGCTCGTCACGGGGACGCCGCGCGCCGCCCTGCTCGCGGCGCGCGCGCTCGGCGAGGCGCTCGAGAAGCTCGGCCCCGCGGCGCGGGGGCTGCGGATGCAGATGACCCTGTGCCTGGACGAGCACCTCGGCCAGCGGCCGCCCGGGGGGGAGGCCCCGGCGCAGTGGCTCGCCGTCGAGCTCGCCGCGCGGGCGCAGGCGCACGCGCCGGAGCTCGCGGTCAAGGTCTCGACGCGCGGCCCCGCCGCGGCGGGGCTCGTGCTGCCGGAGCTGTGCGACGCGCTCGGGCGTGGCGCGATCGACGCGGCGCTGCTCGGCGGCGTGCACACCGACTACGATCCCGCGCGCATCGCCGCGCTCGACGCCGCGGGCCGGATCTTCCGGCCGGACAACCTCGACGCGCTGATCCCCGGGGAGTGCGCGGCGTTCGTGGTGCTCATGCGCCCCGACGTCGCGCGCCGCGCGCTCCTCCGCGAGCAGGGGCAGATCGTCGGCGTGGCGACAGCGCACGAGCGGGCGCGCCCGGACAACGATGAGTCCGCGTTCCAGGCCGCGGGCCTCACCGCCGCGCTCCGCTCCGCGCTCGCGCCGCTGTCCGAGCGCGGGCTGCGCGCCGGCTGGATGCTCACCGACCTGACGTTCGAGACGTTCCGCCATTTCGAGCTCCAGGCCGCCTCGGTGCGCACACAGCACCTCTTCTGCGACCCGCAGCAGGTGGAGAGCCCCGCCCAGCGGATAGGCCACCTCGGCGCCGCGGCCATGCCGCTGCACCTCGCCATCGCGTCGGAGGCGTTCACGCGCGGGTTCGCGCCGCACCCGTGCGCGGTCTCCGTCGCGGGGAGCGACGGCGGGGAGCGCGCGGCGATGGTGGTCGCGGCGGCAGGCTGACGGCGGTGTGCATCGCCGAGGTTCGCTCCTGATTCTGTGATGGGGAGGAATTCGAACTACAAAGGATACCCGACGGCGGCGCTCGCGCGGGCGAGCCGCCGCGTCATTTCAGGAAGAGCAGATCCGGACTCTCGCCCGGGAAGTAGTTGATCCCCGCGACCGGCGTGCCCATCTGCTCCTCCGCCAGCGTGTAGCCGTCGCGGATCAAGGCGCCGTACACCGGGTGCGCTCCGACGTTCGGCGTGTCGAGGGAGTCGACCGCATTCCGGTTGAACGAGTACACGGCGTTCCTGAACCTGAACGCGGGATCGTGCCTGTCGAACGCGGGGATCCCCTCGATCTGCGCCGCGAACTGCGACTTGTTCGGCTCCAGGTCCGACGGGTACTCCTTCGCGTGGAACACGATGATGACGTCGCCGTTCCATCGGTTGATGTGACCGTGAAACAGGTCTGCCCTCGAGAACCGGGAGGCGGTCATGACCCTCACCTTCTCGAAGAGCGCGATGAAAAAGGCCCTCACGGCCACGTCGTCCAGGGTGCGGAGGCCGGTAAGGGGGTCCGCGGCTCCGCCGCTGGCCCAGTTGTTCGTCCTGAGGTAATTGGCTCCGTTGAACTGGCCGTTGTACGCCGACAGCCCGTCGATGTACGCCGGTAGCCGCACCGTGGTGAGCCCCACGAGGTTCTGCCGGATCTCGGCGGCGGTGGCCCCGGCCATCGCGTTTGCGAGCGCGCCGGGGACGGCGACGCCGAGCCGCTGCGTTCTCACGCCCTGGACCCACCGGCTCCCGGTGAACCACCTGTAGAGCAGGTAGCCGGCGCCTGCCGCGACGGCGAGGCCGCCGACGGCGAGGCCGATGGGCTGCGCGACCGCGGGCTCGGCCGCGTCGCCGCGTGCGCCCGGACCGACGTTTGCCGCTCGCCCGAACGCCGGGCGCGCCTGCGCGACGGTGGCTGGATGGGGGAGCGGTCGCGCGGGCCCCCGGAGCGCGGTTTGCTTCTGCGCCACACCGACGGTCGCGGGGTGTGGGGGACGCCTCGCGCCCGCCGCCGGCTGGGCGACCGTCGCCGGGTGGGGAGGGCGCGGTGAGCGGGCGGCGGTGGCCGGATGAGGTGTTTGCGCGCCCGTCGCGGCGCGAGGCTGGCCCGCCGTCGCAGGGGGTGAGGGTCTCTGCTGCACCACGGTCGCTGGATGGGGTTGCCCCGTCGCGCCGGCCGGAGACGGCGACCGCGACGGCGACCGTGTACCCGTATCAGAATTTCGGGGTGGCATCGGGTTGAGATCGAGGCTACCCGACGCTGTTGCGCTGTTCAACCGCCGCAGCCCGCGCAAGCGCGGCCGTTTCCTCGCAGCGTGGCCGAGGTGCTGCCGAATCGAGGTCGCGGGCGAGCGCATCAATATCCCGCTCCCGAGCTCGCTGCCGGCGGGGTCGGGTGATCCGCGTCGTGAACATCACGTGCTCAATGCTCATGTCGTTGCTCAAAGGCTCAGGCTTAGACTCCGGCGCAGGGCTCTCCTCATCGGTGCGTGGGCAGGAAACCGTCACGCGCCGCCCTGCGCTCCGAGCGCCGAAAAATCCGACCCCACGCCGCTTTCCCCGCGTCGGTTCCGCGCCGCGGCCCGGCGCGGGGCTTGGCGCCGCCCGCCGATCGCCTAGCATGGCCCCGATGGCCGCCACCTTCGCCACCTTCTCCCTCGAGGGCGACAAGATCCCCGCGGACACCGCCGTGACCGGCTTCGAGGCCGTCGAGGCCGTCTCGACCCCCTACACGGTCGAGGTGCGCTTCGCGACGATGGACGCCGCCTTCCGGGTCGAGGACTGCCTGCGCAGCCGCCTCTGCCTGCGCGTCGTCGACACCGCCGGCAACGAGCGCCTGTTCGACGGCATCGTCGACCGCGCCGGCTTCGCGCGCATCGTGGGCGAGGCCCGCCAGTTCGACGTCCGCCTGCGGCCCGCCCTCGCGGCCCTCGCGCACCGCGAGGGGTGCCGCATCTTCCAGGAGAAGAGCGTCGTCCAGGTCGTGCAGACGGTCCTCGAGGAGGCGGGCTTCGGCGACAAGGTCGCGTGGCGGAACGCGAAGGAGTACGAGCCGCGCGAGTTCATCGTCCAGTACCGCGAGTCGCACCTCAACTTCGTCTCACGCCTCCTCGAGGACAACGGCCTCTTCTACTATTTCCGGCACGAGGCCGACGGGCACACGATGATCATCACCGACGACCCCGCCTCCTTCGCGGTCGAGGAGGGCACGCCGGTGCTCTTCCGGATGGCGCAGGGCGGCCTCCCCGGGAGCCTGCCGCTCGCCAGGCTCACGAGGACGCGCGCGCTGCGCACGAATCGCGTGGTTCTCCGGGACTACGATTTCGAGAAGCCCGACGTGAAGCCCGAGTCCTCGCTGCCCCGCAAGGAGGCCCTCGACCTGCCCTATTTCGAGTACCCCGGCGGCTTCACCAAGGGGAGCGTGGGCGCGCGCCGCGCCGACGCCCGCATGCGCGAGCTCTCCGCCGACGCCGACGTGTGCGAGGGCGAGAGCCGCGCCTCCGGGCTCAAGGTGGGCGAGCCGTTCCTCGTCGAGGGCGCCGCGGAGCCGTGCCTGAACGGCGAGTTCGTGGTCACCCACCTGCGCTCGCGCGGCAACCAGACGCTCACCGGCGGAGACACGAACTACGACGTCGAGAACCATTTCCGCGGCGTCCCCAAGGGCGCGCCCTTCGCGGCCGAGCGCCGCGCGCGGAGGCCGCGTATCCGCGGCATCCAGACCGCGGTCGTCACGGGGTCGAGCACCCAGGAGCAGGCGATCCACGTCGACAGATACGGCCGCATCAAGGTCCGCTTCTTCTGGGACCGGCAAGGCCAGCAGGACCACACGGCGAGCTGCTGGCTGCGCGTCTCGCAGGTCGCTATGGGCGGCTCGATGGTCCTCCCCCGCGTCGGCTGGGAGGTCTCCGTCGCCTTCCTCGACGGCGACCCGGACCGGCCGCTCGCCCTCGGGCGCACCTACAACGCCGAGAAGACGCCCCCGCAGTCGCTCCCCGCCGCCAAGGCCTCCGGGACGCTCAAGAGCATGTCGTCGCCGGGCGCGGGCGGCCATAACGAGATCGGCATGTCCGACAGCTCGGGGAGCCAGGGCTTCGGCGTCCACGCCCAGAAGGACCTCAACGTCACCGTCAAGAATGACAGGGTCGACGAGGTCGCGGTCAACGAGGAGCAGCACATCAGCGTGAACGGCTCCCGGTCGGTCAAGGTCGATGAGTCGATCTCCGTGGCCGGCGATCAATCGCTCGACGTCGGCGCGGTGCTCTCGCACAAGATCACGGGCAACCAGAGCATCTCGATCGGCGGCAACGACACGACCAACGCGATCAGCAACTACGTCGAGAAGATCACCGGCAACCGCGCCTACACGGTGAGCGGGAACCAGATCACGATCTCGAACGGCATCGAGCAGTCGATCACCGGCGACATGAGCCGCAAGGTCGGCGCGCTGCAGCTCTCGGGCAGCCTGGCCTCCATCAACGACAACGTCCTCGGCGGCATGACCGAGACCGTGGGCGCCGTGAAGGTGCAGCTCATCAACGGCAGCCACGGAGAGCAGATCTCGGCGAACAAGGACCAGACGTCGCTCGCGGCCGAGCTCCACCTCACGAAGGGCTCCCTCTCCCATGTGGCGGCCGGCGTCACGAACCTCGTGGGCGGTCTCCATTACCAGAAGCTGAACGGCGATTTCGTGGTGCAGGCGCCGCTCATCACGCTCCTCGGCGCGGTCGGCTCCTTCAAGGGCGGCGGCAGCGAGCTCAAGCTCGGCGGCGGACCCATCGTGATCAAGGGGGCCAAGATCGCGGTCAAGGGCGCGCTGGTGGTCAAGATGGGCGCGTCGATGAAGCTCGGCTCGTGAGGTCCAGGGGCGCCTGTGAGGTGAAGAGTGGCTGATCATCATATCCTCGCCATCCCCTCCGTCAGCGTGGAGGGCAAGATCTACCGGGTGCTGCGCTTCGAGCTCGCCGAGCAGCTCTCGGAGCTCACCCGCCTGGAATGCGAGCTGCTCGACGACGAGGCGGCGCTCCCGCGGCCGAAGGAGGTCCTCGGCAAGCGCGCGGTGTTCACGCTGTCGCGCAGCGACGACACGCAGACCCGCACCTTCGCGGGGACCATCGTCCTCGCCGAGCTCCTGCCCGACCCCGACGACGTGCCCACGCTGCGGGTCCACGTCGCGCCGGCGCTATGGAACCTGGCGCAGCGCGCCGACTGCCGGATCTTCCAGGAGAAGAGCGCTGTCGACATCGCGAAGGAGGTCCTGGAGAGCGCGGGTGTGCCCGCGAGCCAGCAGGACTGGCGCCTGACCGAGCCGCACCCCGCGCGGGTCTACACGGTCCAGTACCGCGAGCGGGACCTCGATTTCGTCCACCGCCTCCTCGCCGAGGAGGGGATCTACTTCGCGATCCACACGAAGGACGAGTCGGACGTGGCCGTCTTCGGCGATTCGCCGACCGGCCTCGAGGACATCGAGGGCGCGACCTCGCTGCCGTTCTCCCAGGACTTCGGCGTGGAGGGCTCGGCGGATCGCGTGGTGCGCCTCTCCCGCGAGGTCTCGGTGCGGAGCGACAAGGTGTTCGTCCGCGATTACGACCCGGAGAAGCCGTCGCTCAAGCTGGAGGCGTCGGCCGAGGGGAGCGACCCCGGGGAGCACGTGCTCGAGATCTACGACTATCCGGCGCGCACCGCCGACGTGAGCGGGGCGGAGCGGCTCGCCAGGGTGCTGCTCGACGCCGTGCAGGCCGAGCGCGACGTCGTGCACGGCGAGACCGGCTCGCTCGCGCTGCTCCCGGGCCGGCGCTTCTCGGTGGGCGGCCACCCCTACGACCCGCTCAACCAGGAGTACCTCGTGGTCCGCTCGCGCATCGCCGGCAGCCGGCCGCGGAGCTTCGAGCTCTCCGGCGGCGCCGGCGCGCAGGAGGGCGCGCGCGACCTGCGCTTCGTCTGCGAGTTCTGGGGCGTGCCGACCGGGACCACGCGCTACAGCCCCCCGCGGCGCGCCCGCGAGCAGGTCATCCCGGGCGCGCAGACCGCGATGACGACCGGGCCCTCGGGGCAGGAGATCCACACGGACGCGAGCGGGCAGGTGAAGGTCTCCTTCCACTGGGATCGATCCGGCAAGAAGGACGACACGTCGAGCCGCTGGATCCGCACGAGCCAGGTGCCGATCGGCGGCTCCATGCTGCTGCCGCGCGTCGGCTGGGAGGTCACGGTGCGCCACGTCGAGGGCGACGCGGACCGGCCCTTCGTGATGGGCCGGATGTACAACGCGCTCACGCCGCCGCCCTACGCGCTGCCGAAGGAGGCGGGGAAGAGCTCCCTCCAGACGGCGACGACGCCGGGCGGGGGCAGCAGCAACGAGCTCCGCATGTCCGATACGAAGGGCGGCGAGGAGATGTTCATCAACGCCTCGAAGGACATGTCCACCGAGGTGAAGAACAACGCCACCGAGTCGATCGGCAACAACCACACGAAGACGATCGGCGCGGACCAGACGACGAACGTCACGAACAGCATGACGAGCAGCGTCGGGGCCAACCAGAAGATCTCGGTCTCGGGCAACCAGTCGATGAAGGTGGAGACCTTCCACGTGGACGACATCGGCGGCGACCATACGCTCTCGATCGGCGGGAACCGCGACATGAAGGTCGGCGGGGATCACAAGCGCGACGTCACCGGCGACAGCACGCTCGACGTCTCCGGCAACCAGATCGACCTCGTGGTCGGCTCGGTCACGGATCAGACCCTGGCCGCCTTCAACCACGAGGTCGGCGCGGCGCTCGTCGAGCTCGCGCTGGGCCACCGCTCCGTGACGGTGCAGGGCGACCGGAGCGAGACGGCGACGGGCGCCAAGGTGATCGCGGTCAAGGCCGGGCGCGGCGTCCAGGTCGGCGGATCGATGAACGTGAAGGTCGGCGGCGCGATCGTCAACGTCGCCAACGGGGATCGCGTGGAGAGCTCGCTCGGCGCCTACACCGAGCTCGCGGGGGGCGCGCAGATCGTCAAGGCGAACAACGTCGTCTTCGAGGCGACCGGCGCGCTCACGCTGGTCATGGGCGCGTCGATCGTGTCGCTGACGCCCGCGAGCGTCGCGATCCTCGGCCTGTCGGCGAAGCTCGACGGCGACGTCGCCGACACCGCCGCGCTGGTGCTCGACAACTGAGGAGCAGGAGGCGAACGTGGCACGCGAGACGATTGCGCACTTCACGATCGAGGAGATCCCCGCCGCCCGGGTGCTCCGCTTCGAGTCGATCCACGAGGCGGGCAGGCCGCTCGTGCTCGACGTCGAGGTGATCCTCCACATGTTCCAGGAGCTCGACGCGATGATCGGGAAGGGCGCGGTGCTCTCCTTCGGCGCGCCCGGCGAGGCGCCGCGGGTCATCGCCGGCACGGTGGAGGCGGCGACCTCGATCGGCTCCACCGAGCTCGGCATGGCGGCGATCGGCGCGCGCTACGCCGTGCGCGTCGTCTCCTCCCTCGCGCTCCTCGCGCGCAGCGTCGACTCGCGCATCTTCCAGGAGATGAGCGCCAAGGAGATCGCCCAGCAGGTCCTCGAGGACCACGGGGTCGCGCGGGTCGCGTGGCGGCTCAGCGGCGACTGCCCGAAGCGCGAGTACTGCGTGCAGTACCAGGAGAGCGCGCTCGCGTTCATCTCGCGGCTCATGGAGCACGAGGGCATCTACAGCTTCGTCGAGGTGGACTCCGACGGGGAGCTCCTCGTCTTCGACGACGACAGCACCGTGGCCGCGCCGGTCCCCGGCGACCCCGCGCTGCCGCTCCGGCGGCGCACCGGCCTGAGCGCGGCCGACGAGCGCGACGCGATCTACGCGATCCGCGAGCTCGAGCGGGTGCGCTCCGGCGAGTTCGTGCTCCGCGACTTCGACTTCGAGCGGCCGCAGCTCGACCTCACGGCGACAGCGGCGTCGAGCGAGCACGCCGAGCTGTCGCGCTACGACTATCCGGGCGGCTATGTCGAGCCGAGCGAGGGGCAGCGGCTCGCGCAGATCCGGCTCGAGGAGGAGCAGGTCGAGCGGCGCACGCTCGAGATCGACGCGGTCTGCCCGCGCCTCGCGGTCGGCCAGAAGCTCACGATCACGGACGCCGGTGAGCTCGACGGCGAGTACTTCCTCTTCGAGGTGACGCACACCTTCGTCCACGACGCCGGCGAGGGCGCCGCGCCGCGATCGAGGTCGCGGGCGCGCCTCGTGCCGGCCGACGTGAAGTACAGGCCGCGGCGCATCACGCCGAGCCCGGTCATCGAGGGGCCGCAGACCGCGACGGTGGTGGCGCCGGCCGGCGCGCAGCCCGAGGCGATCCACACCGACGAGCACGGCCGCTGCAAGGTCAAGTTCCACTGGGATCGCGGCGAGGCGACCGACGACAAGGCCTCGTGCTGGATGCGGGTCGCGCAGCTCCAGACCTCGGGCTCGATGATGCTCCCGCGCATCGGCTGGGAGATGATCGTCGAGTTCCTCGAGGGGAACCCCGACCGTCCGATCGTCACCGGCCGGCTCTACAACGGCGTCTATATGCCGCCGTACGCGCTGCCGGAGGGCAAGACCCGCACGGCGATCCGGACCGCGAGCACGCCGGGCGGCGGCGGCGCCAACGAGGTCCGCTTCGAGGACAAGGCGGGCGCCGAGGAGATCATGATGCATGCCCAGCACGACATGAAGACGGCCGCCGCGAACAACGCCAAGAAGAACATCGGCAACAACGAGACCACGGTGATCGGGAACAACGCGTCCCTCGAGGTCGGCGGCAACCAGACGACGAAGATCACGAAGGGCTCGTCGAACACGGTGGGCGCGGATCAGACGATCAGCGTGGGCGGCAACCGCACCGTCGAGGTGAACGCGGTGTCGGCGGTGACGGCGAAGGGCAACGCGACGACCACGGTGGGCGGGAACCAGCTCGAGATGGACGGCAACCCGCTCGAGGCGATGCTCGCCCTCGCGGCGCAGGCGGCTGTGCAGTTCGCGAGCGTCATGGCCAACAACGCGATCTCGGCGATCCAGGGGCAGGTCGACGGCGCCATCCACCAGGTGATGGGGCCGATCAACGCGTTGACCCAGAAGGCGCAGGGGGTCGCGGGCGCGATGAGCGCCGTCGCCGGCGGGGACATGAGCCGCATGCCCGCGATGATCGCGGGCGCGTCGGGCATCCCCGGCGCGGGCCAGCTCGCGGCCTCGATGGGCGGCGGCGGCGGCGGCGGCGGCGGCGCGCCGGGTGGGTCCGGCCCTCCCAACATGCTCGCGTCCATCGCCGCGAACGCGGCGCACAGCAGCCTCGCCGGTCGGGTCTTCGTCAAGCCGGAGGCGATCGCCTCGGCGCTCGGGATGGACTCGAGCGGCGGCGGAGGCGAGTCGATGGCGAACGCCGCCGGACCGGAGGGCAACGTCGATGGCGTCGACGCGACAGATCGCGAGAAGGGGCCCGGGCACTCGACAGCGAAGGTCGCGGGCACCCACAAGGAGGACGTGGGGTCGATGAAGGTCCTCGGCGCGATCAAGGACATCGACAACAACGTGACCGGCAAGAAGACGATCGACGTCGGCGCCGCGACGGTGCAGGTCGCGTTCGGCAGCTACGCGGAGAGCGTCACCGGCTCGAAGAACGAGAAGGCGACGGGGCTCGTGGTCCTCAGCAACGCGGGCGAGAGCGAGACGATCACGGGCTCGCGCACCGCGATGGTGGGCGGCGCGGTCGTCGACAAGCTCAAGGGGTCGCACGTCGTGCAGGCCGTGGGACCTGCGACGTTCATCGGGGCCTTCCACAAGGTGGAGGCGAAGGGCGCGATCGTCTTCAAGTGCGGCGCCAGCGAGGTGGTGATCGACGGCGGCGGCGTCACCATCAGCTCGCCGCTCGTGACCCTCCTGGCGCCGAAGATCCAGCTGCCGAAGAAGGTCTCGGAGGTGTGATGGCGGCTCGATTCGACGGTGGCTCGCGGGAGGCCGGCGCGTCGCGCCTGCTCGAGGAGCCGGACGCCGGGACCCCGGTGGAGGAGGCGTCCGAGTCGCCGCGCGTGACCCTGGACGACGTGCTCGCCGAGCCGGCCGTGGCGCCGCTTCCGGCGCGGAACGCGCAGCCGCTCGGCGCCGCGATGCGGACCGCGCGCGTCGCCGCGATCGCGGGGCGGGGGGCGCGGATCGTCGTGCGGGGCGCGGCGGAGCCGGTCGAGGCGCTCGTCGCGCCCGAGGTCGATCCCGAGGTGATCGCCGACGCGCACGCCCGCGGCGACGCGGTGCTCGTCGAGCTCTGCGAGGGCGCGCCGCCGCTGATCGTCGCGGCCCTGACGACGCAGCGGCCGAAGGCGCTCCACCTCAAGGCGGCGACCATCACCATCGAGGGCGAGCAGGAGCTGCTGCTGCGCTCCGGCCGGGGCGCGGTCCGCATCCGCGAGGACGGCGACATCGAGGTGGTGGGCAGTCGGATCAGCGCCGCGTCGCGAGGGCTGTTCCGGATCGTGGGGAGGCTCTTGCGCCTGAACTGACCAGGATGCGCAGGGCAGCTTCAGGCGACCGGACAAGCCGCCGCCGCCGCCGGAACCGAAGTTCGTGCCGCCCGAGAACGACAGCGGAGAAAGCCCTGGCGTCAGGGGACTGTCAGCATGGACTGTGCCACCGATGGGGAGGTGCGCTGGCGATCCTCGCCGGTTGCGCGGAGGCAGCTGGCAGCCTCCCCGGGACCGTGTCCGGTTGCGCGGAGGCTGCCAGCAGCCTCCCCGGGACCGTGCCCGGTTGCGCGGAGGCTGCCAGCAGCCTCTCCGGGACCGTGTCCGGTTGCGCGGAGGCTGCCAGCAGCCTTCCCCGGACCGTGTCCGGTTGCGCGGAGGCTGCCAGCAGCCTTCCCGGGACCGTGTCCGGTTGCGCGGAGGCTGCCAGCAGCCTTCCCGGGACCGTGTCCGGTTGCGCGGAGGCTGCCGGCTGCCTCCCCGGGCCCGCGTCCGGTTGAGCGGAGGCTGCCAGCAGCCTCCCCGGGCCCGTGTCCGGTTGCGCGGAGGCTGCCAGCTGCCTCCCCTGGACCGTGTCCGCCCTCGACGGATGCGCAGCCGCGCGTAACCGATGGGCGGGGCCGGATCCACGTGCTAATCGGGCTCGTCGGGTGAGCTTGCGGCGGCGAGGTGGAGCCCTTCTCTCGCGGGAGCCGTCTCCAGCGTGGCGGCGATGTGAGCCTGGCGACCCACGGCGGCCTCGTCTACTCCTCACTGATCGGTGTACGACCCATCACGAGCAGGTCATGATCGCCCCCCTGGTGACCCCGACACTCGATCACGCGCTGCCGGGCGACCGCGATCTCGTCCACTGCGCGACGTTCGTGCTCGCGTGGGCGGAGCTCCAGCGGAAGCTCGGATCCGAGGACGTGCTGGTCGAACCCACGGCGCTCTCTCGCTCCCTCAGCCAAGCCGCTCGCCTCGCTGCCGGCGCCGTGGATCCAGCCGAGTCGTTCGTCTGCGCCGGAGAGGGTAGCGCGGCGGTTGCGACGATCCGCGCCGAGCTGGCTCGCCGCTTCGGCGAGGAGCAGACCCGGCTGTTGCCGCAGAGCGTTCCGGCGCATGCGCTCGTGGCGTTCGCCTTGCTGCGGGCCACGATCGCGTTCGAGCGGCCTTTCGTCCGCGATCGTTCCCATGGCCTCTCATTCCGGGAGGCGCGCGTGCAGTGCTTCGGCCACTGGGGTGGCGCCGGCGCGGGCGTCTATGCTGGCGCCGCGACCGTGCACCGCTACGAGTCTCCGGGCGACTTCGTGATCGAGCTCCGCGGGCGCGGCGGCGCATCGGTCGTCGTCGCCCGCCGGGGCGGGTGGTCGACGCTCGCGGACGCGACGCACGACGCGCTCGACGCGGTCGATCGCGGACCTGGCCGGTGGGCTCGCCTCCGGGGGCAGGTCTCGCTGCAGGACGACGACATCCTCCAGGTCCCGGTCGTGTCGCTGCGCGTCGACGCGTCCTTCCATGAGCTCCTCGGCAGGCCCATCGTCCCGGGAGATCGCGCCCTCGTCGCCGCGTGCCAGACGCTGGAGCTCGACGTGGACGAGCGCGGGGCGCGGCTCGTATCCGAGGCGCTCGCCCTCGGCGTGAAGAGCCGCCGCCGCCGCGGGCGCGAGCTCGTGTGCGACGGGCCGTTCTTGCTCGCGCTGCGGCGCGCAGGGGCGCAGGCGCCGTACTTCGCTGCGTGGCTGCAGTCGGGCGCGGCGTTCGTCCCCGTGGAGTCTCCCTGAGCGGGAGAGCGCCGCTCTAGAAAGGCCGCGGATCCACCGTCACCCAGGAGCCCTTGATCACCTTCTCGTGGACAGGAGGGCCGGGCTTTGTGATCGTCGCGCCGTAGGAAGGCACGACCTTCCCGATGACCATGTCCGAGCCGAGATAGGCGCCGATACGGCTGTCTGCCTTGGCGCCCGAGGTCGGCGCGAGCGTCGTGTCGGCCACTCCCTGCGCCATGCTGGGCCCAAAGAACGGCTTGGTGGCGCCGTTGCAGGACGCGACCTCGACCTTCGCGCCCGGCGCGGCGCCGTTGAATCCGGCCGCGTTGAGCTGCTTCCCGAGCTCCTTGCCGCCGATGCTGTTCTTCTTGCCGTTCCACTCGATCGAGCCTGGATCGCCGTGCGAGATCACGATCACGTGGTCCTCCCCGGCGAGATTAGCGCTCGGCAGCGCATGCCCCTGGACCACGGTCGCTCCTGGGTACTGCTTCTTGTACATGGCCACCGAGTCGTTGATGACCTTGTCGTTGCTCCCCTGGATGATGACGACGAGACCGAGTGGGTCGAGATAGAAGGTCGTGTTGGGCAGGAACCCGATGTCCTGAAACGACGCCGGAAAGCCGAGCGGGTCTGGCGTCAGGTAAACGGAGAGCTCGGGGTCGTAATACCGGAACCGGTTGTAATGCAGGCCGGTCCTCGGGTCAGCGCGGTGCCCCGCGAAGCGCAGGGCGCCGATCGCGCCGCTCGAGCGCGCGACGCGGCCCGATGCCGATAGATCGACGTCGGCGATCTCGCCGTCCGGCGTCGCGTAGAGCCAGGGCGTCGCGGTCAGGTCCGTGGCGATGAGGCGCCATTGGCCTTCCACGGTGCGTTCGGCGAGCGGCGTGAAGCCGTCATCGTCGAAGACACGCCTCACCGATCGCGCATGGCCCGAGTCGACCTCCTCGACGAGCGACTCGTCCTCCCAGAGGAAGAACGTGCTCCGGCCGTCGTCGCCGAGCTCCGCGAGGCGCCTGCCGAAGGCATCGTAGACGTAGCGGATGCGCTGACCGGCGTCGGAGCGCGCGACGACGAGCTGATCGTCGGCATCGTACTCGAACGTCCAGCTCCTCGCCGGGCTGCCGGTCACCTTTCGCACGAGCCGGCCGCGCTCGTCCCAGGAGAGCTCGGCGGTGGTGGTGCGCAATGGCCGCCCGCCCGGGCCGAGCCGCCAGCCGGCGCCGCGCGGAACCGAGGTCCCCTGGGGGGCGATCTCGAAGGCCTCGTTCGCCCCGAGCCCGCGCACCGAGAGCGGCCGCCCGACCGAATCAAGCACGTAGCTTCGCGCGCCGTGGCGGTCGTCGTCGATGTGGGCGACGGGGCCGCGCGGGTCCCAGGCGTAGGCGCGCGTGCGCAGGGGCTCTCCCCTGCGCAGCAACGAGACGCGCGTCGGGAATCCGAGGGGGCTGCGCTCGGTGGTGAGGCGGAGATCCCCGAGCGAGCGGCCGATCTCGCGGCGCTCGCGGTCGCGCTCGAGGGACAGATCGAGCGGCGTCGCGCCGCGTTCGTCCTCGCGCATCCCGACCCGGTCGAGCCAGCCGCCGATGCCGCGCTGTAGCTCCGCCGACCACCCGGTCGAGAACCGGCGCGCCACGACCCGACCGAGGAGGTCGTGCGTGTACTCGACCGTGAAGCGATGGCCCCCGCACTCCTGTACCTCCCGCGCCACCCGGCCGAGCGCGTCACGCTCGAAGAGCACCGACGTGGAGGCGTTCGAGGCGCGGCGCACCTCGCCGAAAGCGTCGTACTCGAACTGCGCGCGCTCGCCGCTCGAGTGCTGGCGTTCGACGACGCGGCCGAGGTGGTCGAGGACGAAGCGCACGAACGTCCCGTCCGGGCGGGAGATCGTGACGGGCCGATCGCCGCCGTCGTAGTCGTAGCGGGTCCAGAGGCCCGCGAACGACCGCTCGCCGATGAGCCGCCCGCGACCGTCGTACTGTCGCTCGTGGCGCTCGCCGGCCGGGTTCTCGATCCAGCGCAGCCGCAGCAGGGCGTCGTATCCGGCGCGGATGCGCACGCCGTCTGGCCGCGCGCGCTCGACGAGCGCGCCGGCGACATGGCGGAACGACTCGCGGCCGCCCCCTGGCCACTCGACGTCGACGATGTGCTGGGCGGCGTCGATCGTCCACCTCGTCCGCTGCCCCTCGGGGCCATCGAGCGCGACGAGGTCACCGCGCGAGTCGTAGGACAGCTCGAAGGCGGCGCCCGTCGGGAGCCGGAGGCGGACCGGCAACCCGAACACGTCGAACGTGTACTGCCAGACGGCGCCCGCCGCGTCGACGACCTCGCGCACGTTGCCGTGGGCGTCGTACTCGAAGCGGGTCGTGGAGCCGTCCGGCCACGCGATTGCGCGGTTCTTGCCGCGGTCGTCATAGGATGCGCGTGTGGCGGCGCCCGAGGGGGCGATGCGCTCGAGCGTGCGTCCATTGCGCGTGCGCTCGGTCATGGACAGCCCGTTCGGCAGTCGGCTGACGCGCGTGCCGTCCTTGACGCTCACCTGCGCGCGCGCCTCGTTGGCGCTCGTGCGCGCGGGCGCGCCGGCGGCGTCGTAGGAGCGCGACCAGCGGAGCCCGTTGGGCTGGGTGGAAGAGATGGCCCGTCCAGCCTCGTCGTAGGTGAAGTGCGTCTCGTACCCGCACGGATCGACGTAATGCTTGATGAGCCCGAGCTCGTTACCCCAGTAGCGATGGACGCCGCCGCCCGCGTCGATCATCGTGGTGTCGTGGCGGCCTGGCCCGTACGTGAAGCGGGTGTGAAAGATGCCCTTCGGCCGGTCCGGCGAGCTCGCCTCCGGCGCGCCCAGCGCCGCGAGGATGTCCTCGCCCTCCAGATCGCCCCAGGTCTCGACGCAGCGCCGCTGTCCGAAGACGGTCTTGTAGACGAAATGGTAGCGGATCTTGTCCGGCCGCTTCTCGCGCACGAGGTAGTGGTCCTCGTCGTACTCGTAGCGTGTCTCGGCTCCACCCGCGTCCACGGTGCCGACCAGGTCCCCGCGCTCGTCGAGCTCGTACGTGACGAGGCGCTGCCGGTGCTCGCGTCCCTGGTCATCCGAGGCGACGACCCACCAGCTCGCGAACCGGTCGTCGCGCTCGATCCATACGCGGCGCCCCACCGAGTCGACGATCTCGACGACCTCGCCATCCCGCCACCGGACCTCGGCGATGTTCCCGTTCGTGTCGCGCAGCTCCGCGAGCTCCCAGCGATCGCGCGTCGATGAGGGCGCGAGCACGCGGATGACGCCGTCCTGGAGATCGACGAAGAGGCGGTCTTGTTCGCGCCAGAGGCGCCACCCGTAGGGGAGCAGCAGCACCTCGTCGGCGCCCGGCAGCGCGAGCGCGGTCCGACGGAACGTCTCATCGACGAGCACGAGGTGGTCGCCGTGGCGCTCCGCGTACCAGAGCAGGCTGTGAGACCACCCGCGTCCGATGCCGGCGTCGAACGGGACCGAGGAGGTCCTGTAGTGGCGAATCAGTGTGACCCACAAGAAGCCCGGGAGCTGGAAGTCGACGACCGGCTCCGTGAACAGCGTGCCGGTCACGACGTCGACGGGGTGGCCGCCGGCGGCCTGTCCCTCGGTGCCTGGGGGCGCTGGCGGGCTGGGCGCGGCCGCGCCCTGGTTGCTGCCGCCGCCGCCCTCGCCGCTGTTGCCAGCGCCTTGCGGTCCACCGCCGCCCGGTCCGCCGGCGCCGCCCCCTGCGCCGGCGCCGCCCCCGCCGCCCCCGCCGGCGCCGCTCGCATTCGCGCCGGCGCCCACGGTGATCGATTTGTTCATCTGCCCCATGCTGCCGGTGATGCCGGCCATGCCGAGCTCGATGAGCACGTTGGGGGCGCCGAGCCAGGGGAAGCACGGTCCGCCGGTGTTGAGGCTGACAACCTCCTTCAGCGTGCCTGGCTCGTTGCCGTGGCACGCCTTCATGCAGCCGCCCACGGTGAGTATCTTGGCGCCTTCGATCTTGGTGCGCATGCAGGGATCGATGATCCCCTCGGCCACCGTTCCCATCGTGGGATAGGGAATCGGCAGCGGGCTCGGGGCGGCAGGGGTAAGGCATACGCTCACCGCCATGCCGGTCATCTGATGCCCGGATTTCTCGGTGATGGTGTCCAGGTGGAGGGCGGTGACCTTACCCATTGCAGGTCGATGGTCTCACGCGCGTTGCGGCAGGGGAAGCTGCGTTTCGGCGCTTGCGGCTCAGCGCTGCGCGCTCTGCTCGACGAGCGCCTGCCACCGCGCCTTGAGCGCCGGATCGGACCGGAAGCGCTCGTGCCACATCGCGTGGAGCGCGGACCAGCCCTGCGGGCTGAGCCTGTAATGGCTCTGGATCTGCTGGATGTGTCTTGAACGGTCTCGCGCGTCAGCGCAGATGCGCGCGTACTCTCCGAGGGTGATCAGCTCCACGCGCCGCATCTCCTGCGCATCGACGCCGGGCTGCGCCTGCACGGCGGGTTCGGAGGTCGACGCGCGCGCGGGCGATCCGGAGGCGGAGCTCGGCTGCTGGAAGGGCAGGGCCCAGCTCCCCTGCGAGCGCTGAGGTGGTAGCGGTGCGGTCTCGTCCTTGACGGGGCCCGAAGAGGTGGGACGCGAGAACGGCAGGGCCTTGTCGGCCTGAGGCGAAGAGGTAGGGCGTGAGAACGGCAGGGCCTTGTCGGCCTGAGGCGAAGGGGTAGGGCGCGAGAAGGGCAGGGCCTTGTCGGCCTGAGGCGAAGGGGTAGGGCGCGAGAAGGGCAGGGCCTTGTCGGTCGGAAGCACAGGAGCCGTGCGAGAGAAGGGCAGGGCTCTGTCGGTCGGAAGCACAGGAGCCGTGCGCGAGAACGGCAGGGCCCTGTCGGTCGGCAGCGCGCCGACCGTGCCAATGCGCGTGGCACCCATCCTCTCTACGGCCGGGATCGCGGCGCTCTCGGCCCGGGGTGCGCTCGAGGCGCCCTGACGGAAGGGCAGCGCTTCGCGCGGCACGACAGCCTGCATGCCGACGAGCGTCACGAAGCCCGGCGGCGCCGTCGGCGCCGGGTCCGAGAACGGGGTGGGCGTGACTGCAGGCACTGGTGGCTGCATGGCCGGCGGAGGCGGCGACTGCATGGCCGGCAAGGGCGGCCCCTGCATGGCCGGCGGCAGCGACGACTGCATGGCCGGCGGCACCGGCGCCGGCTCCACGAGGCCCGGCCCCTGCGGCGCGACCGCGACCAGCCGGGCCCACGGCGATCGCGCAGCCGCCTCGCCGCCCGCGCCGGCGACGGGCAGCGGCGTCGCCCGGTCTCGTGGCGCCCCCTGCAACGGGGAGAGGTGCGCCGCAGGCGCCACCGGGATCGGCCCCTCCGGCTTCCGGCGCGCCTGTCGCGCCCTCGCCTCGGCGCGGCCCTTCTGCTCGGCGACGAGCTCCAGGTAACGCTGGCTCGAGCGCAGCTGCCCCCGCGCGGCCCGCGCGGCGAGCCTCGACATCCAGCCCTCCCGCGCCGCCTCCCACCCCTCGACCGAGAGCCCCGCCCCGGCGAGCACCTCGTCCCGCGGCAAGCCCGCCTCGAGGGCCCCGGTGATGGCGGCGAGCTCCTCGAGCGTGATCGATCGGACCGTCCCCTCGCCCTCCACCATGCCTCCCCGAACCTACGCCTCTCTGCCGCTCAGCGGTGCGGCGCCTGCCCCGACCGATCTCGCCGCGCGGCCATCCCCGCTACCTCATCGCCCGCTGAAACTGCGCCATGAGCTCGTCGTCCTCCAGCATCGCCGCGGTCCATCGCTGCTGCGCGCTCAGGTAATCCTCCAGCGTCAGGTCCAGCCGGCTCAGCACCGTCGCCATGTCGGTGCCCCGCTTCATCGCGCGCGCCGCCTCGAGGAACCGCTCGAACGACAGCTCGCGCTTCGCGCGGCCGCGCTGGACCCGGGCGAACGTCTCGGCGAACGCGGCGACGAGCGGCGGCACCCCCACCTCCTCGCCGTCATCCTCGTCCGCCTCGTCGATGCGCGCCTGCCAGGCGTCGTCGAGCGCCTCCCAGCTCGCCTCGTCGAGCCCGTGCTCGGCGAGGAGCGCCGCGCGGTCGGCGCCCGGGTCCGCGAGCCGGGCGGCCAGCGTCGCGTAGACCTCGACGTCCTGCGAAGGATCCTTCATCGCGCGGCCAGGCTACCGCAGCGCGCGGCTTGGGGCCTCTTCCGCGCAGGTGTATCCATGAAGCGTGTCCTTCTCGTACCTGCCTTTCGTCGCGCCCGGCGGTCAGGACGAGCAGCCCTCCGCGCCCGTCGGCTTGGACCTGCTCGCCCACGACACGCTCGAGAGCGCGCACGCCGCGCTCCGCCGCGCAGCGCTGTCGCTCGAGCACGACGTCGAGCCCGTCACCGACCTGACCGGGCCCGCGCGCGCCCTGGAGCGAGCCCTCGGCGCGATCTACGACGCCTTCGACGGCCGCGCCGATCGCATCGCCGCCGTGCGCGCCGCCATGGCGGAGATCGACGGCGTCGCCGTCGCCGTCGGCGGGGCGGCGGGGCTCGACGCGGGCCTTACGGCGGTGGGCGAGCGGCTCCGGAGCGCGCGGGGCTGGCTCGAGCGCGCCGAGGCGCGGCTCGCCACCGTGCCGCCGGCGCCGCCGCTCGACCCGCCGCCGATCCTGGCGAGCCGCGATCGGCCGCGGCTCCACGCGGTCCCGCGCGCGTCGCTCGCGCCGAGGATCAAGGTCCCGGAGCCGCCCCCGGCCGAGCTCGTCGCGAAGCCGCCGCCGCCGATCGCGCGGCCGAAGACGTTCGAGGAGCTCAAGGCCGCCGTCGAGGCGCTGAGGAAGCAGGCGCCCGCGCCGGGCGCGCTCCCCGGCCCGGCGGAGGCGCGGCCGCTCCCGGAGCGCCGTGACGAGCCCGCCGCGCCCCAGGCGCCGCCGGGGTTCGCGCGGGAGATCGGCGCCGCGATCGACGACCTCGCCTTCCTCCGCGCCCGCACCCGCGAGTGCTTCGAGGAGGTCGCGATGGTCGGCATGCAGCGGGCCCCGCTGCTCGGCGATCCCTTCCGCGAGGCGCTGATCCTCGAGCGGCGCATGCTCGCGGCCATCGACGTGATCGCGGCCATCGGGGCGCCGGCGCTGGAGCACGTGCCGCGGCTCGTGGCCGAGGCCCCCGTGAAGGATCCGAGCCTCGCCTTCGCGAGCGCGATGGTGCTCGGCTGCTTCGCGGGCCGCGACGCGCTCGCCGCGGCCGAGCACGCGCTGCTCCGGTGCGACCGCGACAGGGCGTTCATCGACGCGCTCGGCGCCGCCCTGAAGCTCGCCCCGCACGAGCTCTTGCCGCTCGCGCTCCGCGGCCTGCTCCGCGAGCCCGAGCCGCTGGTCCGCGCGATGGCGATCGACGTCCTCGCCTACCGCGGCCTCGCCACGGAGGACGAGCTCGTCGCGGCGGCCTCGGACGAGGCGGCCCCCGTCGCGGCGCGCGCGCTCCATCACCTCGCCTGCGGGCCGAGCCAGCGCTTGCCCGAGCTGATCCAGCGGGCCGTCGCGGCGGAGGACCCGGCGCTCCGCGAGGCCGCCTGGACGGCCATGGCGCTCTCGGACCACCCGCACGCCTCGATCACGCTGCGCGGCGCGCTGGAGGGGACCGAGGGCGGCGACGCGGCGGCGCTCCTGCTCGCGATCGCGGGCGACGAGGCGGACGCGCGGCACCTCGTCGCGCGCGCCTTCGAGGCGCCGCGCCGCGGCCTGATCGCCGCCGCGGGCTGGACGGGCGCGGCCTCGGCCGTGCCCCTGCTCATCGATCGACTCGAGCGCGACGGGGACAAGGCGGTGAAGCTCACCGCTGCCTACGCGCTGGAGCGGATCACCGGCGCGGAGATGTGGGAAGAGGTCGCGGTGGAGGACGAGGAGATCGCCGTCGCCGATCCGCCCGACCCCGACGTGGGCGAGCCCCGCGAGCTCAAGCTCGCGCAGCTGGTCAGCGATCCCCGCGACCTGCCCGCGGCTCCGGCGCCCGAGGTGGTGGAGCAGCCCACGGTGGACGCCGCGCGCTGGCGGGCCTTCTGGATGGAGCGCTGCCAGGGCTGGGACCTCGGCGCGCGGTACCGGCGCGGGCGCCCGTACACCCCGGAGGTCGTGCTCGACGAGCTCGACGCGGGCCGGGTCACCCCGGCCGAGCGCCGGCACCTCCAGCGCGAGCTCATCGTCCGCACCGGGCGCTTCGTGCGCTTCGATCCGCACGACTTCGTCGTGGTGCAAGAGGAGGCCATCGCGGCGTGGCGGCCGATCGCCGCGCGCGCCTCGGGCACCCCGGGCCGCTGGACGCGCCGGCGCGCGGGGTGAGCGCGAGGCGGCAGCGACGCCGCGCTCACGCGCGCGCCGCCGCCCGCCGCTTCCGCCGCGGGCCGGCGCGAGGTGATTCGGCTACTTCTTGGCGGGTGCGGCCGGCTTGGGCGCCGGGCCGGCCGGCTTCGCAGGCGCCGCGCCCTTGGCCGGCGGCGCGCCCTTCGCGGGCCCTGCCTCGCCGCCCTGTCCGCTGTTGTACATCTGGATGGCGCGATCGGTGAGCTCGAGATCGGCGCGGTAATAGGGCGCTGCCGACTTGTCGAGGATGAGGTCGTAACCCTCCTGCGCGGCGAGGCGGCGGAGCAGGCCGAGGACCTTTTGCAGGATCGGCGTGGTCATCTCGCTCTCCTTGCGCTGCATCTCGCGCTGGTAGTCGACCATCGTCGACTGGAGCTCGGCGGCCTGACGCTGCCAGGTCTCGAACCTGCGCTGCAGCGCGTCCTTCGGCGTCTTGCCCGCCTGGGCCTCCTTGTCGAGCTTGTCGCGCTCGTCGGCGAGCGCGCGCTGCTTCGTGTCGAGCTCCACCTGGCGGCTGTCGAACAGCTTCTTGAGCGTCGCCTGGACGCGGAGCCCTTCCTCGGTCTCCAGCATGGCGCGGCGCACGTCGACGACCGCGATCTTCGACTGCGCCGACGCCGGCGCGGACGACAGCAGCGCCGCCCCGCCCAGCGCCGCTGCCGCGAGCAGCGGCAGGAAGCGCGCCGCGAAGCGCCGGCCCGCGATCGGCCGGGCCCGGAGCGCGGCGCCCCGGCTCGCGTCGGCCGAACGCACAGAGCCGGAGATCGTGGAGCAGCGCGCGAAGGGCCGCTCAGGAGCGTTGTCTTGCATCGCGGATGGCCTTAGCTACCCGGCCACCCAACGTCAAGAACGTGGCGCGCCCTTCTCGCGCGCCGGAGCCGCCGCGCCCTCGGCGTGAGCATCGTTGCCCTGCGCGGGCCCCGCGGGATCGTCGCCCGGCGCCTCGGCGCGATCCCTCCGCGACGCGGTGCCGCTGGCGGTCCTCGCGCCCTTGCTCGGCGACGGCGCCGCAACGGCCTGCCTGGCGGATGGATCCGCGCCGTGCGGAGTCTGCAGCGCCGAGGGCGCGGGCAGCGACCGGCCGAGGCGCTCGTGGGCGAGGGCGATGAGCCGCCCGACGTCGTCGCTCCCGCGCAGGAACGCCTCGCGGTGGCGGGGATCCCGGAGCGCCTCGACGCGCGCGGCCAGGGAGGTGAACGCGGCGTCGAGCGCGGCGTCCGCCTCCCGCTCCTCCCCGGTCGCGAGGAGGGACTCCACGAGCGTGACGCGGATCGCGTCGTCCCACGCCTCGATGGGCCCGCCCTCCAGGTGGCGCGCGGCCTCGCGCGCCGCGTCGACCGCGGCCCGGAGCTCGCGCCGCGCCAGCTGGACGCGGGCGAGCGCGAAGCTCGCCATCGCCTGCAGCGCCGTCGCGTGGCGCGCGGTCTCCTCGCAGAGCCAGCGCGCGATGGCGTGGGCGGTTCCATAGTCGCCGGGCGCGCCGCGCCAGACGAGGAAGATCGCCTCGTACAGCCGGCCGACGATCCTGAGGCGCGCGAGGTGGCAGTCGTCGGCGATCCGGCCCGCCTGGCGCTCGTGCGCGATGCCCTCCTCGATGTTGCCGAGCCGCGCGTACGACATGCCGAGGTTGTGGAGCGCGAAGCCCTCGATCGCCCGGATCTTCCGGCTCCGCGCGCCCTGCAGCGCGCGCTCGAGCAGCGCCTGCGCCTCCTCGAACAGGCCGAGGTGGTTCAGGACCGAGCCGGTGTTCAGGCGGGCCTTCGCCGCGATGATCGCGTCGCCGGCGGCGTCGGCGTCGGCGATGAGCGATGCGCCCGCAGAGGCCGCGGCGGACAGGTCGCCGACGTGCATCAGCGCGGCGAGGTGCGCCTCCCGGGTGTGGAGCAGCGCGGCCGTCGAGCCGCTCGCGCGCGCGACCTCCATCGCCGCCTCGGCGGCGCACCGCGCCTCGGCGGGCCGGCTCAGGTCCACGAGGCCGCGGACGCGCGACGCGAGCAGCCTCGCGCGGATCGACGGGGAGAGCGCCGCCGCGAACTGCGGCGAGAGCGCCGAGGCGGCGCGCGCGTCCCCCTCGGCGCTCTCGCCGGCCGCGATCATGCACGTCACCGCGAGGAGCTGCGCCTCGCCCCACAGATCCGAGCCGGGCAGCGCGAGGCGCGCGGCCTCCTCCGCGGCGTCGAGCCCCTCGGGGATGCGGCCCATCAGCTCGCAGACCTCGCCCCGGTGGACCAGGAGCGTCGCGCGCGTGGTCCCCTCGGCCCCGCAGGCGAGCCCGCGCGTCGCGAGATCGAGCGCCGCGTCGAGCTCGGCGCCGCTCGCCACCGCGCCCCGGGCCGCCCGCGCGTAGAGCAGCGCGGCCCGCGTCTTCTCGCCGCCGGCCTCCGCGTGGCGCGCGATGAGCCCCGGATCGACGTCGCCCGCGGACTCGATCCAGGCGGCCGCGGCGCGGTGGAGCGCGGCGCGGTCCTCCTCGAGGATCGAGGCGTACCCCGCGTCGCGCACGAGCGCCTGGCGGAACGTCCACTGCACCTGCCCCGCGACGCGAGGCTCCAGCTGGCGCGCGATGATCTCGCCCGCCTCCAGCTCGGCGAGCTCCGCGCCCACGGCGCGCTCGAGCAGCGCCTCGACGCCCGCGGTCCAGAAGACCTGGCCGAAGACGGACGCGGCGCGCAGCACCTCGCGCACCCCGCTCGACATGCGGTCGACGCGGAGCTGCACGAGCGCCTGCACGCTGAGCGGGACGTCGTCGCGCCCCTCCGCGGCGTGCCGGATGAGCTCCTCCAGGAACAGCGCGTAGCCGCCGGCGCGCTGCACGATGGCGCTGCGCGTGGCCGGGTCGGCCTGGGGGAGGGCGGTCGCCACGAGGCGATCCGCGGCCTGCGGCGACAGCGGCGAGAGCGTCAAGCGGGTCACGTTGCGCTGCTGCCACAGCGACGGGAACCGGCTCGCGAGCTCGGGGCGCGCGAAGGCGAACACGCCGAAGCGGAGGTCGGTGCAGCCGAGCAGCCAGTCGACGAGCTCGACGGTGGTGCTGTCCGCCCAGTGCATGTCCTCGATGACCAGGATCTGCGGCGTGCTCTCGGACTTCGAGCGGAAGAACGCCTCGATCGCCATCCGCATGCGCGATTCCATGAGCTGCGGGGCCTCGCGGGCGGCGCGCAGCGGCTCGTTGCCCTCGTTGGGGAAGGGCACGCCGGCGAGCTCCCCGATGAAGCCCGCGAGGAAGCGCAGCGGGCGGGCCAGGCGCACCGCCACGTGGGCGTTCACCTTCTGCACCTGGTCCTCGAGGCGCTCGCCGTCGTGGATGCCCATGAGCGCGCGCAGGGCGCGGCCGAGGCCGGAGAGCCCCGACCCCTGGCTCATCGGATCGCCGCGACAGAGCAGGATGACCGGCGCGTGCGGCGCCATGTCGAGGCGCTGGATCAGCTCGGCGCGGACGCGGCTCTTGCCGATGCCGGCCGGGCCGGTCACGAGCGCGGCGCGCGGGATCGCGTCCTCGGCGACGTCGCTGAAGATGCCCTGGAGCCGCGCGATCTCGTGCTCGCGCCCGAGGGTCGGCGTGGGGTGCCCGAGGAGCTTCCGCGCGTCGAAGCCGGCCGCGTCCTCGTGGAGGAGCACGCCGCCGCGCGCGTCCTCCTGGACCACGAACCGCCCCTCGAGCGCCGCGGTCGCGTACCCGTCGATCCGGACCGCGCCGGGCACGGCGGACTCGAGCTGCTGCGCCGCCCGCTCGAGCGCCTCGCCCGCGAGGTTCGTGCGGCCGCGGACGGCGTGCCCGACCGCGACCGAGACCCGCGCGCCCGGCGTCGACCTGGCGACGGTCAGCGCCGCCCGCGCGGCGCGCATCGCCTCGTCCCCGCGCGAGCGCTCCACCCCGAGCACCGCGACCATCTTCCCGCTGAGGAGCGGCTCGAGCCGCGCGTCGTCGCCGAGGACCTCGCGGAGCGCGGCGTCCACCTCGGGGCGGAGCGGCCCGGCGCCCAGCTCGAAGAGCACGCAGGCGACAACGCGCCGCTCGCTCGTGGCGAGCCGCACCTGCGGCCGCTCGTCGACCGGCCCGGCGGGGCTCGCCGGGCCCGACCGGATCTCCGGCGCCGCCGCGCGGCGGATCGCCGAGGCGGACCTGTCGGTCGCGGGGGGGTCGTTGTTGAGCTCCCCGACCCGCGCGAGCGCGCGCGCGAGCTCGCCGCCGTTCTCGTACCGCACCTCGCGATCGCGGGCGATGGCGCGCGTGATCACCTCGTCGAGCGCCTCCGGCACGTCGAAGCGGACCTGCGCCGCGCGCGGCGGGTCCTCGAGGACGAGGCGGCCGAGCAGGGCGATCGCGTGCTCGGTCTCGAAGACGTTCCTGCCGGTGACCAGGCGGAACAGGACGGAGCCCAGCGAGTAGACGTCGGCCCGCGCGTCCACGTGCTCGCCGCGCGCCTGCTCGGGCGCCATGAAGTGCGGGGTGCCGATGATCGTGCCGCGCTCGGTGGGGCAGTCGTCCGGGACCGCGAGCTTCACGACGCCGAAGTCGATCAGCTTGATCGCGGTGCCCTTGCCGCGGACGAGGAAGATGTTGGAGAGCTTGAGGTCGCGGTGGACGACGTCGCGGGCGTGGATGGCCGCCATGGCGGCCGCGCTGCGCCGGACGACCTCCACCGAGTCGCGCAGGCCGAGCGGCGCGCGCCGCTGGCGCTGCCCGAGGTCCTCGCCGTCGAGCCACTCCATCGCGAAGAAGAGGCGCCCGTCGAGCCAGGTGCCGTGCGCGATGTACTGCACGATGTTCGGGTGCCGTAGATCGGCCAGGATGGCGATCTCGCGCGCGAAGCGGGCGCGCTCCTGGGGCGACGCGGCGGCGCGCAGGACCTTGATCGCGACCGGGGCGCCGGTGGACTGATCGGTGCCCTTGAAAATATCGCCCATGCCGCCGCTTCGGCTGCGGGCTTCGATCATGAAGCGGTCGTTCGGATCGGTGAACTCCGGGAGCACCGTCAGGAAAGGCTACGCGAATTCCGCGGCTTCATGCCAGCGAGAAGGCGCTCCGCGCCACGAGGGGCGCCGGCGGGCGGCCTGGGCCGAAGCGCGTCTCGCGCCGCGCGGCGCCCGGCTCAAGCGGGTCCCGCGCGCCGCGCGGCGCCCGATGGAGCCGGGCTGGTCCTCGAAAATTCCAGCCACGATCCACGTCGCAGCGCCGTCCTCACCACCATCCATCCCGCGCGTGGCTCCTGCGCGCTCAGAACGCCGCGATCACGCCGGCGCCGACGGACGCGCTGAGATGAGGAGCCCGCAGGACGTCGACGTGCGGGCGCTCCTGGAGCCCGACGGCCGTGAGGAGATCGAGGTGGGTGGTGAACGAGAGCCAGTCGTTCAGCGCGAGCTCGACCCCGGTGCGGAACCCGAGGGCCACGAACACAAGGAGCAGCGCGCTGTCGCTGCCGCGCTGCCCGGTGAGCGTCAGCAGGCCGAACTCCACGAGGGCGCAGGTGGCGAGCACGTCGTTCGTGTGAAGGCACGGGACGAGGGCGTTCGTGACGAGGATGCGGGTGTTCATCGGCTCCCCGCCCGGGCTCGATGTGTCCAGGCTCCACCCCCGGCCGCTCGCGCCTGAGCTCAGGGGGAGGAACGCGCTGCGGCCCTCCAGCGCGAAGGAGAGGCGGTTCGACCAGTGCGCCCTGCAGAACCAGGAGGCGCCGCCGATCAGCTGATCGGTCAGCCCGATCTGCGCGAACACGCCGGTGCCTGCCCGGAGCGTGCTCAAGATCCCGGCGGGCTCGCTCGCGGGGGCCGGGCGCGCCGGCGGCGGTCGTGACCGCGGCGGAGCCGGGGGCGGCGCGAGCTCGGGGCGAGGCGGCGCCGCTGCGGGAGCCTGTGCATCGCTGCCGAACGGCGTCAGCGCGAAGGCGATCGAGAGCGCGATGTAGCTGGTGAGCAGCTCGCAGCCGGCGTCGCTGTCAGGAGCGCTGAAATAGCGCGGGGCGGAGGCCGTGCCGCCTTCGTCCCGGTACCGGAGGGTCGCGACCAGCATCGCGTCACGCTTCCCGAGCGCGACGTCGACCTCCTCGGGCGCGTCCTCGCGGAAAGGGTCGTAACCCGTGCGCAGACGGACCTGCTCGCGCAGCGCGCCCTCGACAGAGCACGACGTCGCTCGCGCATCCTCGCTGTAGTGCATCCGCAGCATGCGGCGTGTCGGCTCTGCTGCGAGCGCGGGCGCGCTGAGCAGGAGAGAGGCGAAAACAATCTTGCAGAGAAAGGATCGTGGCATTCCGGTTCAATGGCTCCGCCGAGGAGCTGCTCGCGGCAGCCATTGAGAGCTCTCGAGGCATAGCGCGTCAAGAGCTCATGACGCTTCTTTTGATGCAGGCTCGAGCCCAGCAAGCCAGTCATGGTGCGATAATCGAAGATGGCGAACCGTAATGGGTGCGTCAGGGCGATTACGGGTGAGCGTGAGACGAATCTGTGACGATTCTGGCCAGTGGCCCGTATTCGGCTGTCGAGCGGCCCATCGAGCGAGTGTGTCTATGTTCGTGGCAATCGAAGCGCGCTGTCCGTAAAGGCGCGCAACCATGGCGTGCGAACAGCGCGTGGCGACCGCGGGCGCGCGGCGGACGAGCGCGCTCCGCCGACACAGCGCGGACCGCTCGGTCGGCGCTGCGCGGGGTCGGGCTCGATGGAGATGGCGGGAGAGGGGGAGAGGAGGGAGAGAGGACGTCGAGCGATCAGCCCGCGCCGGCGCCGGCGCTGGCGCGGGAGGCGAGCCGCGCGAGGTCCTTGGGGTCGCTGACCCGGACGAGGATCACGGTGATGTTGTCGCGCCCGCCGCCTGCGTTCGCCTTCTCGATGAGCGCCTGGGACGCCTTCTCGGGATCGGGCTCGGCGAGGAGGATGTCGCGGATGGCCTCGTGCGGCGTCATCTTCGACAGGCCGTCGGAGCAGAGGAGGTAGACGTCGCCGGGGTGGGGGCGAGCGATGATCAGGTCGACCTTGACCGCGGGGGAGATCCCGATCGCCCGGCTCAGGTGGTTCGCCATCGGTCCGGTGATCCCCGCGGCGCCCATCGTGTGATCGGTGGTGAGCTGCGTCAGCTCGTTGTCGCGGAGGCGATAACAGCGGCTGTCGCCCACGTGGCCGATGTAGAGGCGCTGCTTGTTGGGGGAGAACCGGGCGCTGACGAGGGTCGTGCCCATGCCGTTGAGGCTCCGCTCGGCGTGGGCCCGGTCGTAGATGGCCTGGTTCGCCCGCTGGATCGCGACCGCGAGCTCGCCGCCGCGACGCGGGACGTCGGGGTAGGGGCTCTCGGCGTCGCTGTCCACGAACGACTGGTCCTTGAACGACCGCGCGATCGTGTCGACCGCGAGGCGGCTGGCGACGTCGCCGCCCGCGTGGCCGCCCATGCCGTCCGCCACGGCGAACAGGTAGTGCTCGTCCAGGCAGAGATAGCAGTCCTCGTTCTTCTTGCGCTTCTGGCCGGGGTCCGTCTGCCCGACGGCGCTGATGAGCAGGAGCGGCGACGAGCTGGTCGGCTCGTCGACGGCTGCATCGTCGTCGTAGATGATCGGGACGGCGGAGGGCTCCTCGCGCTCGTTGTCGTCGTCGTCGTCGTCATCGTCGTCGCCGCCGTACGACGGAGCGCTCGCGCGCCTGATCGTGCTCAGCACCTCCGGCGGCGCCAGCGTGATCAGCGTCAGGTCGTCGTCGTCGAAGGCGTCGTCGTCGTCGAGGCGCGCTGGCCCGTTCGGTCGTCTCCAGTCAGCGCCCGAGATCCGCTCCGCGCGGCCATGTCCACCCGTGGTCTTCGCGTGCGAGCTCTCGCCTGCGGGCACACGCGCGCCGTCCTGCGTGCCGGTTGCGTCCGGCCTCGTCGTTGTATCTTCGAGATCTGCCTCCCCCTCGTCGAGGGCATGGGCTCCTGGGCCACCCAGCGCCGGCGTCGTCGCCGCGCGGGGCCGGGCCCGGTCGCCGTTGTTTGAACGAAAATACCAATAGATTAGCCCGAGAAGGGCGATTCCCATGACAAGGGCGGCTGCGAGATCGGCCATGTCCCGGCGACCAACGTAGCAAAGGCGCGCCGCGTCTCCGAGATCAACATGCAGGGGGACGGACGACGGCGATCGATCTTGCGCCGGCTTCGGCCGGCGGCCCCGCGCCGGAAGGGCCCACCTTGGGTACCCATCAGCGCAGGAGAGCGACGTTGCGTCCCGTCGTGGGGCACGCTGCCGCAGGCCACGGCGCGCTCTAACGGCGCGCTCTAAAGGAGGCGGCCCCGCCCTGCTGTGTGCGCTCGCCAGGGGTCGGCCACGGCCGTGCTGCGTTGCGGCACGCTGCGCGCTCCCCGGCGCCGGCTTCGTGAGCCGACGCTCGCGCCGGCGTGTTCGGCGTGCGTCCGCCGCAAACGAACTCGTGGAGCGGGTTGCCAGTGCTCGTGACGCTGACTAGTCTCCGCGCCCGCATGAAGCTAGCCCGCGCACTTCTCCAGACACCTCGCGTCGTCGGTGTGGGCCTCGTCGCCTCGATCCTGGGTGGGCTCGGGGTTGCCGGCTGCTTCGTTGACAGCGAGGGGCTCCCGCCGCCGGCCGAGGGGTTCTACTTCCCGACAGGCCTGGCGACGTCTCCGGGCGGCCGGGTCCTCTACGTCGCGAACTCGGACTTCGATCTCCGGTACAACGGCGGCACGGTCCAAGCGCTGGATCTCCAGCGGCTGCGCAAGAGGGCGCTCGCTCTCCAGGGGGCGCTCACCCCGCGCGAGGCGGGCGAGGGCGCCGGCGGCGCCGTGAGCGCGGCGTGCCAGGCCGTGGGCCTCTCGACAAACCCTGCGCCGCTGCTCCACCCGGGGCCGTGCGCGCCCCTCGACCTCTCCGCCCTCGAGGGCGACGAGGAGGTCGTGCGGGGCTCGGCCGTGCTCGGGGCGTTTGCGTCGAACGTCCTCCTCGTGCACCGGCCGCTCCTCGGCGAGCTCGCCGACAGCGCCGCGGACGCGCCTCAGGCGCGGCTGTTCGTGCCCGTCCGGGGCGACCCCTCGGTGACCTTCTTCGACCTCGCCGACGATCGGCTCGACGCCCCCGACGCGCAGCGCTGCAGCGGGGACTCCTGCTTTCGCCTGGACTGCGGCGCTGCCGCGGCGGGCGGGCGCTGCGGCAGGGACCACCGCATCGGGGAGGATCCGGGCCAGGGGCTCATCCGGCGCAAGCTGCCGCTCGAGCCGCTCGGGATCGCCGCCGGCCCGGACGGGACGAGCGTCGTCGTCTCGCACCAGACGGAAGACATCGTGAGCGTCATCGCGAACCCCTGGGAGCAAGGGAAGAGACCGCAGCTGGCCGCGGTCCTCCCGGATCTCGCCCTCGGCCCCACGGAGCTCGCGGCCGTGCCGCGCCCGCGCCTCATCACCGAGGTGAAGGCAGCCAAGCAGGAGATCGACTACCAGCCCGCGTTCGCGCTCACGTTCATCGCGGCGCCGCAGCTCGGCCTGATCCGTTACCAGGAACCTCTCGAGGGCGCGCCGGCGCTCCTCTACCAGTCGCCCACGACCCCGATCACCGCGCTCACGAGCGGCACCGACAACCGCGGGATCGCGGTCGACGCGCGCGAGCGCCAGGCGTGCGAGGTGGGTTGCGGGGCGTGCGAGGGGGACTGCGGGGAGGTCGAGGAACGCGAGCGCCACTACGCGTGCCTCGCGCAGTGCGCGGCGATCCCGCTCCAGGTGTTCGTGGCGCATCGCTTCCCGAACTCGCTGCTCATCGGCGAGGTGACGACGACGCTGGTCGAGAACGATGCAGCCGATCCCGCGAAGCCCGAGACCACGTGGGCCGCGGCGTACGAGACGCTCTCGATCAGCGACGCCGTGCCGCTCGCGGCCTACCCGTCGCGGGTCGAGGTGGGCGAGGTGATCGGGGCGGACAACGAGCGCCATCGGAGGATCTTCGCGATCGCGTTCGACTCCGGCCGCGTGTTCTCCTACGACCCGGAAGCGCGCGGCTTCGACCCCGTCATCTCCACCGGGCGCGGACCGCAGGCGCTCGCGTTCGACACGGGCCACACCTGCGGCGACGAGAAGGAACGCTGCGACTGCGCGCCGGGCAGCGACGGCTGCGAGCCCTATTCCTTGATGTACATCGCACATTTCACCGACTCGTACCTCGGCGTCGTCGATCTCGACATGCGCAAGAACACGTCCGGAACGATGATCCTCACGGTGGGCACTCCCGTCCCGCCCCGGGAGTCCCAATGAAGCTGCGCGTTGCGCTCATCGCCCCCGCCTCGGTCCTGGCGCTCGCCGGGTGCGGCGAGGAGCCCGAGCCGGTCGCCGTCGAGGCCCTGGCGCAGTCCGGCCGGAGCGCCTTCGTCTGCCTCGCCGTCGATCGGCCGGACCCGAAGGCGCCGGGCGTTGTGCGCTCGCTGCCGATCACGGATTGCTCGAGCCGCACGGTCGAATCGCCCGGCGACTTCGGCATCGAGGAGGGCAGCGGGGGCAAGGCCACGCTGCCGCACCTCTACGCGCTCGTGACGCAGACGTTGCGCGGCGAGATCGCGGTCGTCGACATGACAACCGAGAGCTCGCCGATCCTCGATCAGGACACGGGCACGCCCGGCGCGAGCTTCCTCCCGGTCGGCGCGCAGCCGGTCGACATCGCCGCGACGCCCGGGGGCACCGCGTCGTTCGTCGCCGTCGCGGAGCCGGGGCGCGCGGGGATCTTCGCGCTCCCGTCGGCGAAGGTGCTGCCGCGCGGCGGCTGTCCGGTCCCGTCGCTCGCCTCGTGGCCGGCGTGCTCGCTCCCGTCGTCGCCCGGCGAGCTGCTGCTCGTCTCCGATCCGCCCGGACCTGACGGCAAGCTGCGGGCCTCGTGCTCGAGCGACTACGACGTCGATCCGACGAGCCCCGGCGAGGCCGAGGCCGGCGGCGACGCCTGCGGCAGCGGGAGCGGCGACCTGAGCCAGGAGGGGCTCGGGCGGCAGAAGCTCCTCGTGACCCTGCCCGAGCTCGGCGGCTTCGCCGTGATCGACGCGCAGGCGCTCCTCCAGGACGAGCGGTACCAGGACGGCGGGTTCGCGCCGTGCGAGGTGGAGCGGTGGGTCCCCCTCCAGGCCTCGCTGCCGCTCTCGCCGCCGGCCGCGCCGCCCGATGAGGCGCCGGGCGGCCCGGCGGCGTGCGTCCAGCCGGCGGTCGCGGCCAGCCCGGCGCAGGCGCTCGCGACGCCGCGGCCCCGGGGGCTCGCGCTCGCCGACGACCGGCTGTTCATCGCCGATCTCGACGCCCCGGTGATCCACGTCGTCGACCTCCCGACGCCCTGCGAGCCGACCGAGCTGCCCCCGCTCCTGCCCGCGTCGACGCTCGACCCCGAGCGCGTCGTCACCACGAGCCGCCTCGCGGTGAGCCAGGCGTTGCCGCCCGATTTCCGCCGCTACCTCTACGCGGTCGACGCGGGCGACGGCAGCGTGATGGTCTTCGACGTCAGCGACGGCGCGTCCGGCCAGTCGCCGCTCGCGCGCCCGAATCCGGAGTGGAACCCGTTCCAGCCCCCCGACCGGATCCGCCTGGCGGCGCCGGTCCGCGATCTCGTGGTCGTGCAGCGCGACGCCCCCGCCATCCTCCCCGCGACGGGCGTGGCCCCGGAGGGGCTCCGGTGCGATCCCGATCCGAGCCTCAAGCCGTGCGACAGCAACGTCGCCTCGTGCGACCTCGAGACGCTGTTCCGCACGTCGGCGAACCGCGACGCCGGCGCCGGCCCGCTGAAGCTCCGCGGCTCGTTCGCGTACCTGGTGCTCACGAACGGCCAGGTCGCCGTCGTCGACGTCGACGACCTCGACGCGGCCTGCCGCGGGCCCGAGCAGCGGAGCCTCCGCGCCGGCTGCGCCGAGGGCGCATCGGAGGGCGACCCGCGGCTCAAGACGAGCGGCGAGGCCTCCTGCAACGTCGTCCTCCCGCACGCGCTCCGCTCGCGGAGCTACGTCGCGACGAGCGACGCCGTCGGTGTGCGCGAGCCCGGCGTGCAGGGCCTGCCGATCCTCTACGATCGCAGCGGCACGGTCGTGCAGCTCTCCGCGGCGAGCCCGAAGATGCGCGCCACGTTCCCGTCCGACGCGGCGGACGCGCCGGCGCTCACGCTCGCGGTGGGGGTCGAGCCCCTGACGATCGAGTCGGTCGACAGCGCCGACAGCGCGCTCGACGAGCAGGGGCTCGTGCTGAGGTCCGGCGAGCCGCATCACGCGCTGACGATGAACGTCGAGGACCCCCGCGTGCACCTCGTCAACGAGACGTGGACCGTGACCTACGAGGGGGTGCTCCCCGGGTTCACGAAGACCTTCGTCCACTTCGACGGGGACGGCCACCTCCGGAGCGGCGACGCCCGCTTCTGCCGTCGCGGCGTGCAGAGCCTGAACAGCGTCAAGGACCAGCCGGTCCCCGCGGGCGTCGACGCCGCGCAGCTCGCCGACTTCGTGCAGATCACGTCCGAGCTCCCGGGCGAGGACACCCCGTACTGGACCGAGGTCGACGAGGCCGTGTGCTCGTTCGACAGCTGCAACGCGAAATACGGCAACGTCATCACGTCGCGCCCGGGGCTCCGCGTCGTGGAGGCCTACGAGGACCACCTCGAGCTCGATCAGGGCGACCCCGAGGTCGCGTTTGCGGCGTGCTGCTTCCCCGGAGAGGTGCAGATCGGCGTCCGCGCCGGAGGCCAGTGGGTCGTCCGGAGCAACGCGGCCGGCTTCCTGCATCACGTGATCGCCGATCCGGCCACGGGCGCGTGCCGCAACTCGTGCGACGCGCGCCTCGGGCGGCTCAACGGGCGCGTCGTGCACACGCCCGGCGACGGGCGGGTCACCGACGGCGATCCGGGCGCGTTCGTCAACCCGATGTTCCGCTTCGCGATCACGGGCGGCGCGCCCGAGCCCGAGCAGGACATGCAGTTCCGCTTCACCACCCAGGGGGCGTTCAACCCCCTGCTCGTCGAGCTCGTGAACGAGGCGGAGCTCCAGCCGCAGGCCATCCGGCTCGTCCCGGCGACCGGAGAGCTCGCCATCACCGACGGCTCGCTCCAGGGCCTGATCCTGCTGGGCGGGAGCGGCGCCGAGGTCGTGCGCCGGTTCCACTGAGGCGCTCGCCCAGCCCGCGCGCCATTCCGATCTCCTCGCCAATTTTTCCACGAAAACGTGGCAAAAACGTGGGGCGAACGCTGAAAGAACGCTCGAATCCCGCGTAGACCTCATCGGGCGTCGCGGCTAATACGCCGGCGATGCATCCGTCCGAGCAGCCTGCGGCCAGGAAGAAGCTGACCCCGGTGATGCGCCAGTACGAGGACGCGAAGGCGCTCCACCCGGACGCCGTCCTCTTCTTCCGGATGGGCGACTTCTACGAGATGTTCAACGACGACGCGGTCCTCGTGTCGCGCGCGCTGAACCTGACGCTCACGAGCCGCAACAAGGGGGAGCCCGAGGAGTCCCCGATGGCCGGCGTCCCGCACCACGCCGCGCACGGGTACATCGCGCGGCTCCTCGCGCTCGGCCACAAGGTGGCGATCTGCGAGCAGATCGGGGACCCGTCGAAGATCAAGGGGCTCGTGCCGCGGCAGGTGGTGCGCGTCGTCACGCCGGGGCTCGTGACCGAGACAGATCAGCTCGACGCGCGCGCCAACCACTACCTGGCGGCCGTCGACGGCGGCGGCGCGCCGCGGGGCGACGGCGGCGCCGCGGGGGGGCCGTACGGCCTCTCGCTGCTCGATCTCTCCACGGGCGAGCTCTCGGCCACCTCGCTCCCGGACGCCACGGCGCTGCTCGCGGAGCTCGCCCGCGCGGATCCGCGCGAGGCGCTGATCGCCCGGGACCTGCCGGACATCCGCGCGGCCGCGACCTCGCTCTCCTGCCGCGCGGCGCTGCGCGACGACGACGAGCTCGACAGCGCGCAGGTCGCGTCGATCCTCGACGACGCCGCGATCGAGCCGATCTCGGCGGCGGCGCTGGCCGAGCACCCGCTCCCGGCGGTGCGCGCGGCGGCGCGGGCGCTGCGCTTCGCGCGCCGCTGCAGCCCCGGCGCGCGCATCCCGGTGCGCCGCATCGCCCCGCACGACACCTCGGGCACGCTGCGCATCGACGAGACCGCCCAGGCGCACCTGGAGCTCGCGCGGGCCGCCGACGGCGGCCGCCGCGGCTCGCTGCTCGACGTCATCGACGGCACGGTCACCCCGGGCGGCGCCCGGCTCCTGCGCCGCCGCTTGCTCACGCCGCTCGCGGACGTCGCGGCCATCCGCCGGCGCCTCGACGAGGTGGAGCTCTTCGTCGCGCACCCGCGCGCCCGGGGCGAGCTGCGGGAGGCGCTCGGCGGCGTCGGCGACCTCGAGCGCCTCAGCGTCCGCGCGCTCCTCGGCGAGGCCACCCCGCGCGACCTCGGCTGCCTGCGCGACGGCCTCACGGCGGCCCCGGGAGCCGTCGCCGCGGTCCGGTCGATCCCCGACCTCGGCGACGCGGGCGCCGAGCCGCTGCTCGCCGAGGCGGCGGCGGTGGATGTCGTCGCCGACGTCCGCGCCGAGCTCGCCGCCGCGCTGATCGAGCGGCCGCCGCCGAACGCGCGCGAGGGCGGCATCTTCCGCGAGGGCTACGACGAGGAGCTCGACGAGGCGCGCGCCGTCGAGAAGAACGCGACGGAGCTCATCCTCGCGCTCGAGGCGAAGCTGCGCGCGCAGACGGGCGCGCCGTCGCTCCGGGTCAAGTACACGCGCGTGTTCGGCTGGTACATCGAGGTGACGCGCGCGCACGTCGCCAAGGTCCCGGAGACCTTCCGCCGCAAGCAGACCGTCGCGACCGGCGAGCGGTACACGAGCGACGAGCTCGACGAGCTCGCCGACAAGATCGAGCACGCCGGCGCGCGCGCGCTGGAGCGCGAGGCGGCGCTCTTCGAGCGCCTGCGGGGCCTCGTGGCGAAGAGCGAGGGCCGCCTCCGCGCCCTCGCGCGGAAGGTCGCGTCGTGGGACGTCGCCGCCGCCCTCGCCGACGTCGCCCACCGCAACGACTACGTGCGGCCGCACGTCACGTCGGGCGAGGCGATCGCGATCCGCGACGGCCGCCACCCCGTGGTTGAGCGCTACGCGGCCGCGGGGCACTTCGTGCCGAACGACACCCGCCTCGATCTCGCGGGCGAGCGGCTCTGGCTGATCACGGGCCCCAACATGGCCGGCAAGTCGACGCTCATGCGCCAGGTCGCGCTCATCGTCGTGCTCGCGCAGATGGGCAGCTACGTGCCGGCGCGCGAGGCGGAGATCGGCCTCGTCGACCGGATCCTCTCGCGCGTGGGCGCGAGCGACAACGTCGCGCGGGGCGAGAGCACGTTCATGGTCGAGATGCGGGAGACGGCCGAGATCCTCCGCGACGCAACGCGAAGATCGCTGGTGATCCTCGACGAGATCGGCCGGGGCACGAGCACGTACGACGGCCTCGCGATCGCCTGGGCGGTGGCCGAGCACCTGCTCGACGCGATCGGCTGTCGCGCCCTGTTCGCGACGCACTACCACGAGCTGACGGAGCTCTCGTCGCGCGCGCCGGGCATCGCGAACTACTCGGTCGCCGCGCGCGAGCACGGCGACGACGTGATCTTCCTGCACAAGCTCGAGGCGGGCCCCGCGAGCCGCAGCTACGGCGTGGCGGTCGCGCGGCTCGCGGGCGTCCCCGAGGGGGTGCTCGCGCGCGCCCGCGCGATCCTCGCGACGCTGGAGTCGGGCGCCGCGCTGCCGGGCGGCAAGCACGCCTCGCTCCGCGGCCGCACGCGCGGCGGCGCCGCGCAGCTCGACCTGTTCGTCCCCGCGCAGGCGGCGGTGGCGCCGGAGCAGGCGGCCGTCATCGAGACCCTGCGCTCGGTGGACGTCGATCGGCTCGCGCCGCTCGACGCGCTGAGGCTCGTGGCGAAGCTGAAGGGCCTGCTCGGCGGCGCCGGCAAGTGACGGCGGCCATCGCGCCGGCCGCGGCCGGCGCGGCTCAATCCGGCGGCGCGATCTCCCGGAGCTCGGTGCCGCCCGCGTACGCGTAGCTCACGAACGAGTCGAACCCCGTGACGAGCAGCCCCACGGGCGCGGAGGCCGCGATCCGGTGCACGCCGTCGCGCTGCCGCCCGGGCAGCACGTTGTCCGGCGCCGGCTGCGCCGGATCGATCGTCGCGAAGCTCAGCTGGCAGCGATAGACGACGAACGGCGGCGCGCGGCGCCCGCGCTCCTCGTCGGTGAGCCCGTCGGCGGGCGCGATCTCGCACTCCTCCGGCCCGAGCGCCACGCCGTCGAGCCGCACGACGGCGGACGGCGGCGCGATCACCGAGATGAAGTCGAACGCGTACTTGTCCGGCGTCAGGAACACGTAATCCGGCCGGAACTGCTCGATCGGCGGCAGGATCACGAGGCTCGGGTCTCCGCCCGGCAGCCCTTGCCTGACCCCGGTCGCGTTCTGGCTGGCCATGATCTGCCACACGATGACCGGCTCGGAGCTCTCGATCAGGAAGTCGCCCCAGGCCATCACCTCGTGGAACTGGCCCTGCGACGACAGCGTGATCTGGTCGTCCGGCGGCGGCAGGGTCGTCTTGATCACGGCGCCCTGGCCGGTGGCGGCCATGATCCTGACGTACTCCGGCTCGGGCACGACCTCGATCTGCGCGCCGGCCTCCTTCACCGTCTGCGACCGGTTCGGCGTGTGCGGCACGGCGAACCGCTTGCCGGTCGCGCGGATCGGATCGAGCTGGTCCTCCAGGTGGTCGGCGCAGCAGCGCCGATCCGCGAGCGTGGCGAAGTGGGGCGCGTCCGAGGCCTCGCTGCCGGTGAAGACCGCGATCGGCTGATCGGCCCTGACGATCGAGCCGGTGAAATCCGCGTTGAACCCGCCGGTCTCCAGGTTGAGCACGTCGAACGCGCCGAGCTTTACCTCGATCGACCCGCCCGCCGGCGTCTCCGGGACCGGCCCGCCGCCGACGACCTTCGCCGTCGTCTTCACCTGCACGGTGGTCTCCTCGCGCGTCCCGACGATGGTCAAGAACGCCCGCAGATCGATCGGGTTCAGCGGATCGAAGTTCGTGTCCGGATCGTCCGTGCTCGCGATGGTCTGCGGCCACCCGGCGACGACGTACGCCGTCGACATCGCGCCCGGGTTGTACGTCAGCGCCTCCCGCGGCTTCAGCAGCGAGGCGTCGTTGGAGAACACGTTGGCGTTCTCCAGCGGGTTGAACTGGTAGGCGACCACGGGAAACTTCGACGTGATCTTGTACGCGTGCCGCGTGAGCGCCGTGTGCGTGCCCGTGTTGTACTTGCCCTCCGGGCTGCCATCGACCTCGCGCGGCCCGAGCTTGAACACCTGGAGGTAGAGCGGCGCGATCAGCGCGCTCGCGATCTCCACGGGGGCGGGCGCGTCGCCGGGCGCGCCGTCGTCCCGGAAGATGTGGACCTCGTTGGGCACGTCCGGCTGCGGGTTCGACACCACCACCGCGAACTGCTGCGCCGCCGCGTTGCTCGTCGCGTCGATCCGCGCGTTGTCCAGATCGACCGCCCAGTACTCGCACCCCACGTTGCTCCGCTCGACCTCGGCGACGGCGCAGAGCGGGAGGCAGCTGCCGCCCCGGCACGCCTCGGCGGCGTCCGTGTCGCACGTGTCGAGCACGTCGCCGAAGCTGCCGTCCGGCTCGCAGGTCACGACGTCCTGCCCTCGGCACGACGTCACGCCGGGCACGCACGGCCTGCACCCGAGCGCGATCGACGCGCACACGAGCCCCCGGGCGGCGCAGTCGTCGAGCGTGACCCAGGCCGGCCCCGCCGCCGTCTCCTCGCAGCGCGTGAGCTCCGCGCCGCAGCGGGTCTCGCCGGTCGTGCAGGCCGGCGGCTCCTCCGGGCGATCGCCCCACCGCACGCCGCTGTCGAAGCAGCTCGGCGACAGCGCGAGCCCCGCGGCGGTGGCGAGGAGGGCGGCGGCCGCCGCGGGCCGCGGGCGGGCGCGGCGTCGTGACCTGCGGGCGCGCGTCGGGGGGAGCGGCTCGCTCATCACAGGTGCGCGCTGAAGCTGTCGAGGGAGTAGGCCGCCATCCCTTGCGGCTTGAGCTGCCGGTAGACGAGCTTGCCGTAATCGAAGGCGCCGTACCGCGCCCCGTACACGCCGATCGTGACCGGCCCCGGCGGCAGCGCGCCGTGCTCGAGCCCGAGCTGCCGGAGGTCCGGCAGCTCGACGGCGTGCGACCCTGCCGGCACGGCCACGGTCCACCGGATGAGCCCGCTGCCGCTCGCGATGTCGTAGACGCTGAGGTCGACGGGCGCGCCCGCGCTGAACGAGGTCGCGAGGTGCGCGCCGTCCCAGGCGGTGTTCTGCGCCGGCGTCTCCACGGTCGGTACGCCCACGAAATCGCCGATGCGCACCGGCGCGCTCGTGCTCGTCGAGAGCACCCGCCCGACGACCGACAGCGGCGCGAGCCCGGCCTGGCCGGTGACGGCGCGCGCCGAGGAGTGGTAGCTCGCCCCGAACAGATCGCGGTTGAGCGGCGGGACGCCAACGAACGTCAGCCGCCCGTCGAACGGGATCAGCGGGCTCTGCGCGCCGATGGGCAGCGTGGCGAACCCGTCGTTGCCGACCATCAAGGACACGTTCGCCTGGATCCGATCCGGCCCCTTCGGCCCCTTCGCGGGCGCGATGACGTCCATCGAGAGGGCGTGGTCGAGCGGCTGGTCGATCCGCACGAACACGTCCCTCGTCACCCGGTTCGGGAGCAGCGGGATCCCGCGGACGACCCCCATGGCGTAGGCGGTGAACCGCGGCGGCGTCGTCGATCGATCCTCGAGCCCTGCCAGCGCGTAGATCGAGCGGTTGCCGGGCGCGAGGTACATCGTGAACCCGTGCCCGAGCTCTCCCGACGTGTCCGGGGTGATCGCCTGGTACTCGGGCGGCAGCCTGAAGGTCGCGAGCGGATCGACCCCCGTCGTGAACACGTACGCCGCCTGGCGCTCTGTCGCGCGCCTCGGGCTCGGGATGTTGCCCCACGCGGCGCTCCCCGGGTCGAGCGACTTATCCCAGACGAGCTCGCCTTCGAGCGCGCCCGCGTTGCCCACCTTGCCGCCGACCGGCGGGGGCGGATCGCCGGAGGCGCCGCAGGCGGGGGTGAGCACCGGGTCCAGGTACACGGTCACCGTGTCGACCGGCACGTCGACGAACGAGATCGGGCTGTGGCACGTCGCGGCGACGGTGACGGTCCGCGGGGCGTCGAGCGAGGGGTTCTCGAAAACGACGACGCCGGACGCGTCCGCAACGCCGTCGAGCGCGGACGACACGTCGTTGCCCACGAGGACGCGCGCCCCCGGGATCGGGTCGCCCGTGAAGTTGTTGTAGGCGAGGACCTTGAGCCGCCCGGCGAGGGGGGCGCCGCTGAGCCCGCCCTTGTAGCCGTTCTGGCTGTCCTCGTAGGTGTAGCCGTCGAGCACGAGGATCGTGTCGTCGCCGGTCGTCACCGAGATCGTCTTCGCGCCCGGCGTGCCCTGGGGCACGGTGCAGACGAGCCGGGTCGGCCCGTCGACGGCGAGCGACGTGCACGGCTTCTGATCGATCCTGGCGACGGTCGTCGCGTCCCAGCGCGTGCTCTGCCCGACGAGCTCGATCGTCGTCCCGCCGGAGATCGGCCCGCTCGATGGAGACGCATAGAGCGCGTCGTAGACGTAGCCGCCCGGCAGCGATCTCCGGGTCGAGGTGTCGTCGCCGTTCTGCGCCGCGAGCTCCACCGGCCCTGCTTCGCCCGGCGGCGCCGCCACCTGGACCCGGCTGGGATCGATGGGCACGATCGCGGACGGATCGACCTCGACGTCGCCGAACCAGACGCGGACCTTGGAGCTGAAGCCGTTGCCATGGAGCAGGACGCGCTGGCCTCCGTTGAACGGACCGTGCGTCGGGTCCGCGCCGAGCAGGGCGTGGGGATCGGCGTCTGGCAGCCCCGTGCTGGTGGTGGACGACGTTGTCTGCGGGTCCACCCCGAAGTCGCCGCCGCCGTCGCCGTCGGTCTGCCGGCGGATGCCCTCGGGGGCCGAGGCGATGCAGGCGGAGACGACCCCGAGGCTTGCGCAAATCGGGGCGAAGCGTGCAGTAAGAAAGCGTCGTGACGCGGTTCGCACGGAACCGAGTCTACGCCATCGTGGGTGCCGGGCCACGGCGCGCGCGCAGGAGCGGCGCGCGGCGCGGGGCGCCGCGCTCCCGCTTCCCGAACCCTGCGGAACCACGTGATAATGTCGCCCGCTGGCGCCCCGGCGCCGCCGCTTGACAAGCGCGGCGCATCGGGGTAGCAAACCGCCCCCTTCTCGCGGCTCGTGACGAGGGGGACAGCGGAGGTTGAATCCTCGCTTTCGCTGTCGCAGCGCCCAAATCCACACGCTCTCCTGGCACCCACGGCATTCCGCGACCCGGTGCCCCTCGACACGGACGTTTTTCCCATGTCCGCGCGAGGGGTTGGTGGCGGGAGGGGGAGCGGCGGACCAACCGAAAGGACAAAGCCGTGACCGATACAAGCTTCTCCGAATCCGTTCCCGCGGCCGACACCATGCAGGCCGTTGCCCCCCAGCCCGGGGAGTTCCCGCTCCCGCTCCGCTCGCTGCTCGACGCGGGCGTGCACTTCGGCCACCAGACCAAGCGCTGGAACCCGAAGATGCGGCCGTTCATCTACGGCGCGCGCAACGGTATCCACATCATCGATCTCGACCAGACGACGCGGCTCTTCAAGCGCGCGTACGACTTCCTGACCGACGCCGTCGGCCGCGGCGGCCACGTGCTGTTCGTCGGCACGAAGCGCCAGGCGCAGGACATCGTGCAGGAGGAGGCCCGGCGGTCGGGCATGTACTTCGTCACGAACCGCTGGCTCGGCGGCACGCTGACGAACTTCCGGACCATCAAGCAGGGCCTCGATCGCCTCCGCACCCTCGAGCGCATGAAGGAGGACGGGACCTACGAGCAGCTGCTCAAGAAGGAGGTCGTCCGGCTCGAGAAGGAGCGCGATCGGCTCGAGAAGTACCTGGGCGGCCTCAAGGGCATGGGCGGCCTCCCGGCGGCGATCTTCGTGATCGATCCGCACCAGGAGTCGATCGCGATCAGCGAGGCGCGCAAGCTGAACGTCCCGGTCGTGGCCATCACGGACACGAACTGCGACCCGGATCTCGTCGACTTCGTGATCCCTGGCAACGACGACGCCATCCGCTCGATCCGGCTGATCACGGCGCGCGTCGCGGACGCGTGCGTCGAGGGCGCGCAGCGCCGCCGGGATCACGGCGACGGCTCGCAGCCTCCGGCCGGCGGCCGCGGCCAGCGCGACGAGATCAACGTGTACCAGGGCGGCCGCGGCGGCCGCGGCGGTCCGCGCCAGCAGGCGTCGTAGCGCGGCGCGAGCCGCGTCGGAGCGGCCCAGCGCTCGGGCGGCGGGGGTGACGGCGTCGCCTCCGCCCGGGAGACGCGGCGATCGCAGGAGCGCAGGGGGCGCGGGGACAGAAATGAAAATTTCGCGCCTCTGCGCCTTCTGTGCCTCTGCGGTTCGGCCGGCTCGTCGCGCGGGCCCTCGTGGTCATCAGTCTGAAGTGCGATGAAGAGGGGCCGCTCGGCGCGGCCTCTTCCTATCTAGGTTGTGAAGGAGAAAGAGCCATGGCCGGCATCAATGCTCAGGCGATCAAGGAGCTTCGTGAGCGTACCCAGGCGGGGATGAGCGACTGCAAGGGCGCCCTCACCGAGGCCGAGGGCGACATGGAGAAGGCGGTCGAGATCATCCTGAAGAAGGGTCTCGCGAAGAGCGCCAAGCGGGCCGGCGCGTCCGCCACCGAGGGTGAGGTTCGCGCGGCGGTCGCGGCCGATCGGCGCAGCGCGACGATGGTCGAGGTCAACATCCAGACCGATTTCGCCGCCCGCAACGACGCGTTCCGGCAGTTCGTCGGCGAGGTGCTCGCCGCGGCCGAGAAGGCGCCCGGGGGCTCGGACGCGAGCCAGCTCTCGATCGGCGGCAAGTCGGTCGCCGACGCCGCGACGGAGCTGACCGCGCGCATCGGCGAGAAGGTCGCTGTGCGCCGCTGGGATCGCGTGTCGATCCCCGAGGGCAAGCACGGCGTCGCGCACGCGTACGTGCACCTCGGCGGCAAGATCGGCGTGCTCGTGGCGGTCGAGGCGTCGAGCCAGGCGGTGGCGGAGCACCCCGAGGTGCAGAAGTTCATCGACGAGACGGCGATGCAGGCCGCCGCGATGAGCCCGCTCGTCCTCCGTCGCGACGAGGTCTCGGCGGACCTGAAGGCCAAGCAGCAGGAGATCTTCGAGGCGCAGCTGCGCGAGGATCCGAAGCCGAAGCCCGAGGCGGCGTGGCCGAAGATCATCGAGGGCAAGTTCAACAAGTGGTACTCGGAGGTCGCGCTCCTCGAGCAGGAGTCGGTCGAGGCGGCGTCGCGCGGCGTGGCGGGCCAGACGATCGACAAGCTGCGCCAGGCGGCGGAGAAGGCGGCCGGCGGCGAGCTCACGCTCACGCGCTTCGTGCGGTACGAGCGCGGCGAGGGCATCGCCAAGAAAGAGGACGACTTCGCCGCCGAGGTGGCGAAGATGGCCGCGAGCTGACGCGGTCCGATGCGGGGGCGCCTCGCCGCCGTCTCGATCGACCTCGACGAGGTCCCGAACTATTTTGCCATTCACGGGCTCGCCGTCCCGGAGCGCTCCGGGGCGGCGGTCTCGCTGAGCGCCGTCTATGACACGGCGCTGCCGCGCATCGCGGCCTTCGCCGCGTCCCACGGCATCCCTGTCACGCTGTTCGCGATCGGCCGCGACCTCGCCCGCCCCGAGAGCGCGGCGGCGTTGCGCGCGCTGAGCGACGCGGGTCACGCGGTCGAGAACCACTCGTTCGGGCACCGTTACGACCTCTCGCAGCTCCCGCGCGCCGCGATCGCGTGGGACGTCCTGCTCGGCGCCGAGGCGATCGCCGAGGCGGTCGGCCGGCGTCCGACGGGCTTCCGCGCGCCGGGGTACACGGTGAGCGACGCGCTGTTCGACGCGCTCGATGCGGTCGGGGTCGCGTTCGACTCCTCGGTGTTCCCGTGCCCGCCGTACTACGCTGCCAAGGCGCTCGCGATGGGGGTGCAGCGCGTGAAGGGGAGGGGATCGTCGGCGATCCTGGACACCCCGCGCGTGCTCGCGGCGCCGCGCCGGCCTTACCGGCCCGGGCGCCCGTGGTACGCGCGGGGCGGGCGGCGCTTCGTCGAGCTGCCGATCCAGGTGACGCCGGGGTTGCGGCTGCCGGTCATCGGGACGAGCGTGGCGCTTTCGGGCGCCGCCGGTGCGCGGCTCCTGGCGCGCGCGTGCGCGGGGGAGGCGCTCGTCAACCTGGAGCTGCACGGGATGGATTTCCTCGACCGGGGCGACGGCCTCGAGGCGCTCGCGCCGTACCAGCCGGAGCTCCGTGTGCCGCTCGGCAGGCGGCTCGCGGCGCTGGAGGCGTTCGTGGAGGAGGTTGCTCGGGGAGGGGCGACGTTCGTGCGGCTGGACGAGGCGGCCAGCGAGCGCGGGCTCATCGTGTGACGGGGAGTCGACGTCGGCTGGCGGCGCGAATTGCCTGACGAGCAGGGGGCCGTCAGCCCCTAGAGCACCGATCAGCTTGAAATGCCCGGGAATGAAGAGATTTGAACCACAGAGGCACAGAGGACACAGAGGGACAACAAAAAAACTCTGTGCCCTCTGTGCCTCTGTGGTTCATTTTCTCGGGGTTTCAACCTGTTCGGTGTCCTAGGCGGCCTCGGCGTGTCCGTGTGGGACGAGCTGCGCCGCGCCGCAGAGCGTTCGCTCTGAGCCTCGCAGTCGGCGGCAGGCCTGCGGCGCGGCTGTTGCCGGCTGGAGGCTAGGGAAGGCGATGATGCGATGCGTCGTGCGCGCGTCCCCGGCGCGTCGTGCGCGCATCCCCGGCGCGTCGTGCGCGTTCCCGAGGTCTCCGGCGCGCGGGGGCGACAGGCTTCCCGCGCGCCACTCCCGCCTCGTGCGCGCGTTCGACCCGCCTGCGCGCGCGTCTCGCCATGCTGCGCGCGCGCCTCGGCCCGCTTGTGCGCTGGCCTGACCGGGGTTGCGCGCGGCTCTGCGCCGGTCTCACGCGCGCCGTCCGCCGTCGTGGCGCCGTCCACCCCGCGTCGCGCGCGCGCGGCGCCCCGCCGTGCGCCCCCTCGCCGCCCTCGTGCGCCATCCCGGCGCGGTGTGTCCCGCCGGCCGGGACGGATCGCCGCGACGTGATCTTGCTCAGCGGAGATGCCCGCTTTTCTTCCATCGACGCGTTCCCCTAGATTTTCCTCTCATGACCACTTCCAAGATCAAGAAGCCCGCGCCGGCCACCTCGCCGGCGGAGGTACCGACCGTTTCATCCACCACCGTCACCCTCGACTCGCTCGCTCGCGAGCTCGGTCCCGCGGACGGCGCGTTCGCCGCGCGGACGTACGCGGGGATCCCCGAGGAGGATCTCGTCGCGGAGGGGACGCGCATCGATTCGCAGAGCCTCATCGACGATGTCCCGCATTTCGTCGCCTCGGCGCGGCGGATCCTTGGCTCGCTGTCGGAGGCGCAGCGCGGCAAGGTGCGCATGCCCGCGGCGCTCTTGCCGCTGCTCGTCGCCGAGGCGGGCAGGCTCCAGGCGATGAAGCGGTCGCACGAGGCCGCGGCGACCGAGGTCGCCGGCGCGAGGGCCGCGCTCGAGGTGCAGGGGCGGAGCGCGATGCGCGACGGCATCGGCGAGCGCGATCTCTGCTACGACGGCCTGCGCAACGCGCTCGGCGCGCGCCGCATGGCGCGGGTCGACGCCGTGGTGGGGCGCGCGGATTCCCCCGAGAGCCTCGCCAAGGGCCTCGAGGCGCTCGCGAGCTTCATCGATGAGACCCGGAGGGCCGATCCGGCGCAGGACGCGGAGGTCCTCGAGGACTACGGCGTCGGCGCCGAGTGCGCGGCCGCGCTCCGCGTCGCGGCGCAGCGGGTGCGCGGCATCGGCGGCGTCCAGATCGCCGCAGGGCGCCGGGTGACGCAGCGGGCGCTCGATCTGCAGGACGGGAGGGTCGCGATCGTGATCGAGAAGATCCTCCGCGCCTTCAGGGCGGCGCGCCGGGTCGATGGAACGATCCTGGTCCCCGAGCTGAACAAGGCCGCCTGGATGTTCGAGGCCCGCTCGGGCAGCTCCGCCAAGAAGCCCTCGCCCGGCGGAGAGAAGCCCGCGCCCGGCGGAGAAAAGCCCGCGCCCGGCGGAGGCGGAGCGCAGGGCGATGTCCCCGCGGCGCAGGAAGAGACGACGCCGATCCTCGGCGCCGGTGGCTGATCCTCGTCCCCGGCCCCCCTGGGCGGCGCATGCCGCGCGCGATCGTACGAGGCCCCCTCCGCGCCTCAGCTCGCGACGAGCCGCCGCGCGAACGCCATCCCGAGCACACCGGCGAGCAGGCACCCGACGACGGTGACCACGACATTCACCGCGCCCGTCATCCACGCGCGACCCTCGAAGAGCTTGAGCGTCTCGTGGTTGAAGCTCGAGTACGTCGTGAACCCCCCCATCACGCCCGCGCCCAACCCGAGGCGGAGCGTCGGCGACAGCAGCTCCGTCGTCGCGGCGACCTGCAGGATGACGCCGAGCAAGAACGACCCGATCACGTTGACCGCGAGCGTCCCATACGGAAACCCGGCGCCGAAGCGCTGCTGGCACCACGTCGATAGACCGTAGCGGGCGAGGGTCCCCGCCGCGCCGCCGAGCCCGATCCAGAACCACCGATCCATTCGCTTCACTCTATCGCGCCCGTCGCACCCGTTGCGCCCGGCGGCTGCTCCCTTGCTTCTTCCCGGCCGATGTCCCAAGGCTCGCCGGGTGAAGCGCCGCTTCAACACGACCGGCCCCTGCCGCCCCGATCTGCACTACATGATCCCGGCGGACAGCCGGCTGCCCGAGGCCCCGGGCCTCGTCGAGCAGATGGGCTATTTCGTCGTCCACGCCCCCCGGCAGACGGGCAAGACCACGGCCCTGCGCGCCGTCGCCGAGCGGCTCACCGCTTCGGGCCGCCATGCCGCCGTCCTCTTCTCCTGCGAGGAGGGCAGCGCCGCCGGCGACGACTACGGCTCCGCCCAGCGCGCCATCCTGCGCGAGCTCACGCGCGCGGCCCAGATCGCGCTCCCGCCCGAGCTCCAGCCGCCCCCGTTCTCGCTCGAGGGCGACGAGGGCCTCCTCTCCGCGGCGCTCACCGGCTGGGCGCGCGCTTGCCCGCGCCCGCTCGCCCTCATCTTCGACGAGATCGACTCCCTGCGCGGCCAGGGCCTCCTCAGCGTCCTGCGCCAGCTCCGCGCCGGTTTCCCGAGCCGTCCCGAGCATTTCCCCGCGTCGGTCATCCTCTGCGGTCTGCGCGACGTGCGCGATTACAAGGCCGCGAGCGGCGGTGATCCCGAGCGCCTCGGCACCGCGAGCCCGTTCAACATCAAGGTCGATTCCTTGCGGCTCGGAGACTTCTCCGAGGAAGAGCTGCGTGCGCTGTACGCCCAGCACACCGAGGACACCGGCCAGGTCTTCGTCGATGCGGCGCTCGGCCGGGCCTTCGAGCTCACGGCCGGCCAACCCTGGCTGGTCAATGCCCTCGGCCGCGAGATCGTCGAGAAGATGGCCGTCCCCCTCGACGAGCCCATCACCCTGGCGCACGTCGAGCAGGCCAAGGAGCGGCTCATCCTCGAGCGCGCCACCCATCTCGACTCGCTCGTCAGCAAGCTCGCCGAGCCCCGCGTCCGGCGCGTGCTCGAGCCCATGCTGGCGGGAACGTACGAGGGCGGCGGCGACACGTACGACGACGACGCCTCCTACGTCCGCGATCTCGGCCTCGTGGCCCAGGGCAAGCCGCTGCGCGTGGCGAACCCCATCTACCGCGAGGTGATCGCCCGCGTCCTCGCCTCGTCGGCCGAGGAGCGGATCGACGCCCCGCCCGAGCGCTTCCTCCTGCCCGACGGCCGCCTCGCCTTCCGGCGCCTGCTCCGCGCGTTCGCCGCCTTCTGGCACGAGCACGGCGAGGTGCTCGCCTCCGGGATGCCGTACCCCGAGGTCGCCCCGCAGCTCGTCCTGATGGCCTTCCTCCAGCGCGCGGTGAATGGCGGCGGCTTCATCGATCGCGAGTACGGCGTCGGCCGGGGGCGCATCGATCTGCTCGTCCGCTTTCCCTACCGCAAGCCCGACGGCTCCCGGGCCGTCCAGCGGCGCGCGCTCGAGCTCAAGGTGTGGCGCAAGGGCCAGAAGGACCCGCTCCGCGAGGGCCTCGCCCAGCTCGACGACTACCTCGCGTGCCTGCGTCAAAGGCGCGGGACGCTCGTGATCTTCGACGCCCGCGGGCCGCTCGCCCGCAACGCACCTCGGTTCGACGAGGCCACGACGCCCCGCGGCCGCCGCGCCTCGGTGCTCCGCCTGTAGCGGCGCCGCCGCGGCGGGCAGCGCCTCGTGCATCGCAGCGGGCAGCGCCTCGTGCATCGCGGCGGGCAGCGCCTCATGCAGCGCAGCGAACAGCGCCTCGCGCGCCGCAGCCGGCCGCGCGTCGCAGCCGGCCGCGCCGCCGCGCCCTACTCCGCCGCCTTCCTGAACTCGATCACCCGGCCGCCCTCGCTGTCCGCCAGCGCCGGCCGGTTCACCCGGGAGATGTGATCCGGCGCGACCCCCGCCGCCGCGATGAACTGGCGCGCCTGCTCGTTCTCGCCGGACGCCAGCTCGTCCGGCGTCCCCGACGCGACGACCCGCCCCTGGATCACGAGGAACGCCTTGTGCGCGATGCGGAACGTGCTCGCCATGTCGTGCGAGATCACCACGCTCGTCACCTTGTGGCGCGACCGCGTCTCCTCGATCAGATCGTCGACCATCCGGCTCGTCAGCGGATCGAGCCCGCTGGTCGGCTCGTCGTAGATCAGGATCTCGGGCTCGAGCATCAGCGCGCGCGCCAGACCCACGCGCTTGCGCTGCCCGCCCGAGAGCTCCGACGGCATCCGGTCCTCCTTGTTCTCGAGGCCGAGCGAGTTCAGCATCCCCACGACCTTCTCGCGGATGTCCCGCTTCGACATGTGCTTCCGGTGCTCGCGCAGCGGGAACGCCACGTTGTCGAAGATCGTGAGCGAGTCGAGCAGCGCCGCGTACTGGAACACCATGCCGAACCGCTGGCGCATCCGGTTCATCTCGTAGTCGTCGAGCACGCCCATATCCACGCCGTCGACCCAGATGTGCCCGCTGGTCGGCCGCTCCAGGCCGATGAGCAGCCGGAGCAGCGTGGTCTTGCCCGCGCCCGATCCGCCGATGATCACCGCCGTCTCGGTCCGCCGGAGGTGCATGGTGATGCCGTGCAGCACCTTCGTCGCCCCGAACGACTTCTTGATGTCGTCGACGAAGAGATGATCCCCCGGCTCCCACCCCGCCGGCATCGCGACCCCCGGCTGCGCCCCGGAGGCGGCCCCGCTCCGGGGGGGCTGGCTGGGCGGCCTTCTCGACATCGGCGCGGCACGGTACCACGGAGGGGGCCCCGCAGGACGCCGATCGCCTTGCATTGCCGTAAGGGCGAGCACGCGCTTGACGCGGCCGGGCGCGGGACGGAAACGTTGCTCATGACCGACGACCTACTCAAGGCAGCCCTCGACACGGCCGAGGCCAAGACCGACAAAGACGGCTGGGCCGAGCTCCCCGAAGGGCGCGCGCTCACGCTCTACGCAGCCCACGAGGGCGTGTCGCTCCCGGTGACAAAGATCGATGCCGTGCTCAGCGTGGGCGGGCTCCTCAAGGCGCGCAGCACCAAGGGCGAGACCTTCGTGCTCGCGCTGAAGGATGTGTTCGCCATCGCCCTCGACGGCGGCGGTGGCAAGGGATCCCAGGCCCGGAAGGCCGGCTTCCTCGGCTGACCGCGGCGCCCTTTCATGGCCAGATCGCCGAGAGCGGGAGGAGGTCCTGCGGCACGCTCCGCCGAGCGGGCGGTCGACCTCGCGCTCGCCGAGCTGGAGCGCCGCTTCGGCCTGGGCCGCAGCCTCGCCGCCCCGGGATGGGTGCGCGAGCGGGTCCTCGCCGTCCTGAGCGCCGTGGCCGCGCGCCAGGGCGTGTCCCCGCTCGCGTCCGCCGAGCGGCTGCACGAGGACAGGGACGCCATCGAGGACATCGTCAGCGCCCTCCGCGTCGGCGAGACGCGCTTCTACCGCGATCCGATCATCTGGGAGGCCATCGCCACCTCGGTGCTGCCCAGGATCCCGCCCGACGTCCCCATCGCCGGCCTCTCCGCCGGCTGCAGCACCGGCGAGGAGGCCTATACCCTGGGGATGGTCCTCGCCAGCGCCGGCCGCCGCTTCAGCGTGCTCGGGGTCGATCGCGCCGCTCCGGCGATCGACGCGGCGCGCGAGGCCGCCTACTCGGCCGAGGCCGCCGAGCAGCTCCCCCCGGCCTTCGCTCAGCGCTACTGTGAGCAGAAGGGCGGCGCGCTGCACGTCGGCCAGAAGCTCCGTGACGTCGTCTCCTTCGAGGTCTGCGATCTGGTCCACGCCGTGCCGAGCGGCGGCTTCCAGATCATCTTCTTCAAGAACGTCCTCCTGTACCTCGCGGAGCCCGCGGGCGACGCGGTCGCCCGCCGCCTCGCCGCCGAGCTCGGCCCCGGCGGGCTCCTCTTCTCGGCCGCGAGCGAGGCGCCGCGGCTGTGCGGCGCCGGCCTCACCGCGGTCAGGGTGAACGCGCACGTCACCGCCTTCCGCGCCCCGGGCGCCTGAGAAAGCGACAACCCATCGCATGAGCGTCGACCTCTCCCCCATGTCCAGGCCCAGCGGGCTCGCCGAGCTCCGCGCCGCCTACGCGCGCGAGCGCGCTGAGCTCGATCGCACCGCGCCGAGCGGCCCCACCCCGGCCGCCGATCCGTCCTCGCTCGGGGTCGCCCTCGGCCGGCGCCACGCGCGCCTGCTCGACGAGCTCCTGGCGCGCCTCTTCCACCTGCTGCGCGAGTCCGGCTCCCCGAGCCGCGCCGCGTGGGACGCGGTCGCCATCGCCGGGGTCGGCGGCTACGGCCGCGGCGCCGCCGCCCTGCGGAGCGACCTCGACGTGCGCATCCTCGCCCACGACGCCCAGCGCGCCAGCGCCATCGCGGACGCGCTGCTCTACCCGCTCTGGGACATGGGGGTCACCGTGGGACACCAGGTCGTCACCATCGACGACCTCGTCGAGGGCGCGCGCGAGGATCTGCCCACCGCGACGAGCCTGCTCGACTGGCGGCACGTCGTCGGCGACGCGTCGATGTCCGAGTCGCTCTGGCAGCGCGCCGCCGCGGGCCTCTTCGCGCACTCGGAGCTCCCCCGCTTCATCGAGCGGCTCGGGAAGGAGATCTCGCAGCGGCACGAGCGCTTCGGCGGCTCGGTCTACCTGCTGGAGCCGGACGTGAAGAACGGCGCGGGCGGGCTGCGCGACCTCGACGTCGCCCGCTGGGCGGCGAAGGCGCGCTACGGCGTCGGCGAGTTCGGCGCGCTGGTCCGCTTCGGCGCGCTCGTCGCCCGCGAGGCCGAGGAGATCCGCAACGCCGCGGAGATGCTCTGGCGCATCCGCAACCTCCTCCACGCCCACTCCGGGCGGCGGACCGACCGGCTGACGTTCGACGAGCAGGAGCTCTGCGCGGGCGTGCTCGGCTACAACAAGGCCGCCGAGGCGGCCGGGAGCGGCCGGGAGGGCGCGCCACCGCCCGACGAGCCCGCCGTGTCGCCCGAGGCGATCGAGCGGATGATGAGCGATTACTACCGGAGCGCCCGGACCATCTCGCGGGCCCTCGACATGATCGTCTCGCGCGCCACGCCGACGCTCACGAAGCGCCGCCGCCGCGACGAGGACCTCGGCGGCGGCATCCGCCTCTTCGACGGCTGCATCACGATGAGCGATCCGGATCTGCTCCGGACCGATCCGCCGATCGCGCTGCGGCTCGTCGCCGCGGCCGTCGAGCGCGGCGTCCCGCTCCTGCCCTACGCGCGCGGGGCGATCGTCCGCGCCGCCGGCGACCCGGCGTTCTGCGCGGTGCTCCGCGAGAGCCCCGAGGCGGCCGAGCTGTTCCGGACCCTCGTCGCCACGTGCAAGGAGACGGCGCTCCAGAGCGGCTCCGTCGTCCGCGAGCTGCACGACCTCGGCCTCCTGCTCGCCATGATCCCCGAGTTCTTGCCGGTCGTCGGGCGCGTCCACCACGACGTCTACCACGTGTACACGGTGGACGTGCACTCGGTCGCCGCGGTCGATCGGCTGGCGTCGCTCGTGCGGGGCGAGCTCGCGGGCGAGTTCGGGCTCCCGTGCCGGCTCGCCGCCGAGGCGACGCGGCCGACGATGCTGTTCTTCGCCACGCTCCTGCACGACGTGGGCAAGGCGATCGGGGGGACCGATCACAGCCGGCGCGGCGCCGAGATGGCGCGGAAGATCCTGGAGCGGCTCGGCTTCCCTCCGGAGGACATCGACGAGGCGTGCCACCTCATCCTGAAGCACCTCGTGATGTACCTCATCGCGACCCGGCGCGATCTCGACGACCCCGCGACGATCTCGGAGTTCTGCCAGGAGGTGCACGGCCGCGAGGGGCTGCGCGATCTCTACCTGCTCACGGTCGCCGATCTGTCGACAACGAGCCCCACGTCGATGACGTCGTGGAAGGCGCGGATGCTCGACGAGCTCTACCTCTCGGCGGACGCGGCCCTGCGCGGCGCGCGGGGGGAGGGCGGGCCGCTCGGCGTCGACGATCAGCGCATGGCCCGCGCGATCAGCGAGACCGTGGGCGCGCTCGAGGATCTCCCGGCCGCGAGCGAGGCGGAGCGGCGCGCGCAGCGGGACTTCCTGGCCCGATACCTCGCGTCGATGCCCGAGCGCTACCTCCTCGCGAACAGCCCGGCCGCGATCGCGGCGCACTCCGAGCTCGCGCGGCAGCAGGAGGGCGGCGGGAACAGCGTCTCGGTCGCGCTCGTGCCGTCGCGCCACCCGGAGGCCGCGGAGCTCTGCATGGTCGCGCCGGATCGACCCGGCTTGCTCGCGGCGATCACGGCGGCGCTCGCCTCCTCGCGCCTCGAGGTCCACGCCGCGCAGATCCACTCGCGCGCGAGCGACGACCCGGGCGCCGACGAGAGCGGCGCGCTCCGCGCGAGGACGGGCTCGTTTCCGCCCGCGGGCGTGCGCCTGCAGGCCGTCGACCTGTTCTGGGTGCGCGATCGCAGCGAGGGGGTAGCGGGGGTGGCCCGCGCCATCCCGAAGCTCGTGGCCGACATCCAGGCGGCGCTCTCGGGCCAGATCTCCGGCGCCGAGCTCGCCAGGAAGCGCCGGGGCGGCGGGCTGCGCGAGCGCCCGACGCCGAAGGTCAAGACGCAGATATCCATCGACGACCGCGCGTCCCATCACACGGTGATCGAGGTCCTCACGCGCGACCGCCCCGGCCTCCTGTTCGCGATCTCGGACGCGCTCTACCAGCTCGGCCTCTCGATCTCGGTCGCCAAGATCAACACCGAGGGGACGCGCGTGGCCGACGTGTTCTATGTGAGCGAGGCGGACGGGACGAAGGTCGCGAACGGCAAACGGCTGCAAGAGGTCGAGGAGCGGCTGCACGCGGTGCTCCAGGGCCTGGACGGCGAAGGGAGTGTCGGATGAACAAGAGATGGCTTTCGCGCGCGGGGCTCGCCGCGCGTCGCGGCGGTGTGTGTGTGGCGCTCGCGGCGTGCGTCGCGGCGTGCGGGGGGGCGCAGGAGCCCCCGCGCGAGCAGTTCGCGGATCCGCTGCTCGCCGATCCGCCCGACGGCAGCGACGCGGCGACCTCGAAGGGGACGTCGACGAGCGCGCTGGACCGGGGCGTCGCTTACATCAAGAACGAGAAGTACGAGGAGGCGAAGGAGCACCTCCTCCGGGCGATCGAGCACGAGCCGAGCAGCGCCGAGGCGCACTACTACCTCGGGCTCGCGCGCGAGAAGACGAGCGACCGCGCCGGCGCCGAGGCGTCGTACAAGAAGGCGCTCGCGAGCGATCCCAAGCTGGAGGCCGCCGCGCTGAACCTGGCGGCGCTCTACCTGGACGAGCCGCCCCGGCCCGACGAGGCGATCGCGGTGCTCTCGAAGGCGATCGAGCAGGCGCCGGGCCGCTCCGCGCTTCACCAGAACCTGGGCTACGCGTACGGCCTGAAGCGCGACGTCGCGAGCGCGAGCAAGCACTACGAGGCGGCGCTCAAGGCCGAGGACACGGCCGCCACGCGCTTCGCCTACGGCGCGATGCTGTTCGAGGCGAAGGAGCTCGACCGGGCCGCGGCCGAGCTCAAGAAGGCGCTCGCCGCGACCGGCGACGACGTGGCGACGATCGCGACGATCGGGCGGATGCTCGGGCCGGCCAGGGCGTACGCCGACTGCGTGGCCGCGTTCGACCGCGCCATCAAGCTGAAGCCGGAGGCGGAGTTCCATGTGCGCCGCGGCACGTGCCGGCACGAGCTCGGCGATGAGCCGGGGGCGCGCGCGGACTTCCAGGCGGCGATCAAGGTGGACCCGCGGTTCGCGGCCGCGCACTACTACCTCGGCCTGTCGTTCCTGGCCGAGCGCAGGCCGCAGAGCGCGCTCGCGGCGCTCACCGAGGCCGGCAAGCACGGGGGCGACACCGAGATCGGCAAGCGCGCCCGCGCCAGGGTGAAGGAGCTCAGCGCCAGGGTGAAGTAGCGCGGCCTTCCGCCGATCCCGCTCGCCGGAGCGGGGCGGCGGTGCGTCCGGCGCGGGGCGGCGGTGCGTCCGGCGCGGGGCGGCGGCTCACGCGCCGAGCAGCGCGATGATCCTGTCGAGCTCGTCGAGCGAGCCGTACGTGACGCCGAGCTCGCCGCGGCCGCCCTCGTCGCGCACCTCGACGCGCGTCCCGAGCCTCCGCGTGAGGCGCGCCTCCAGGTCCTTGATCGCGGGCGACTTCCCCTCGGGCTTCTTCTCGCCAGGGTCCTCCGCGCCGTTCGCGGCCCGGCTCTCCTTCTCCTTCGCCGCCTTGATCAGCGCCTCGACCTTGCGGACCGGGAGCTTGCCGTGGACGGTCCGCTCGGCGACGTCGGCCATCACCTTGTCGCTCGGCGCCCCGAGCAGCGCGCGCGCGTGGCCCTCGCTGAGCTCGCGCGAGATCACCATGCTGCGGATCCGCTGCGGCAGCCGGAGGAGCCGGAGCGAGTTGACGATCGTCGTGCGGTCCTTGCCGACGCGCTCCGCCAGGGTCTGGTGCGTGTAGCTGTGCTCGCGCAGCAGCCGGTCGAACGCCTCGGCGATCTCGATCGCGTTCAGATCGGCCCGCTGCACGTTCTCGACCAGCGCCAGCTCGAACGCCTCCTTGGGGGAGACGTCCTTGACGACGACGAGCACCTCCCTGAGCCCCGCGCGCTGCGCGGCGCGCCACCGCCGCTCGCCCGCGATGAGCTCGAAGCTGTCCTTTCCGGCCTGCGTCCTGCGCACGATGAGCGGCTCGATGAGCCCGTGCTCGCGGATGCTCCCGGTGAGCTCCTCCAGCTCGGCCTCGTCGAAGTGCTGCCGCGGCTGCCCCTTCTGCGGGACGATCTTCTCGATCGCGCAGACGAACACGCTGCGCCCCTCGGCCGCCGTCGACGTCGCCGGCGGCGGCGCCGGGAGCAGGGCGTCGAGCCCCCGTCCGAGCGCGCGTCGCGCCCCTTTCTGATCGGCATTCATGATCTGGGTCGTGCGTCCCTCGCGCGCGCTCCGGTGGTGGGCGGGGGCTCGGCCTGCGGCTCCGCCTCGTCGTCCCCGCGCTGCGCCTTCTTCGGAGCTGCCGCGGCGGCGGGCGGGCCGTCCAGGATCTCGCGCGCGAGGCTCAGGTAGCCCTGCGCCCCCTTCGACTGCGCGTCGTAGAGCAGCGCCGGCTTGCCGTGCGACGGCGCCTCGCTGAGCTTCACGTTGCGCGGGATGATCGCGTCGAAGACGCGGAAGTGCGCCCTCACCTCGTCGGCCACCTGGTGGGTGAGCGAGTTGCGCCCGTCGAACATCGTCAGGACGACGCCCTCGACCGTGAGCTCCGGGTTGAAGGCGCTCCTCACCCGGTCGATCGTCGCCATGAGGTGCGTCAGCCCCTCGAGCGCGTAGTACTCGCACTGGAGCGGCACGAGCACGCGGTGCGCCGCGGTGAGCGCGTTCAAGGTGAGCAGCCCGAGCGACGGCGGGCAGTCGAGGACGACGAACGCGTACCCGTCGAGCTGCGGGCGCAGCGCCTGGCGCAGCCGCGTCGCGCGGTCGTCCGCGTCGACAAGCTCGAGCTCCGCCGCGACGAGGTCCTGCGTCGCGGGCACCACGTCGAGCAAGGGCACCTCGGTCGCGACGATCGCCTGCTTCAGCGCTGCCTGACCGATCAGGACGTCGTAGAGGGACAGCTCGAAGCTCCCCCGCCGCACGCCGACGCCGCTCGACGCGTTCCCCTGAGGATCGCAGTCGACGAGCAGCGTCCGGTACTCCGCCGCGGCGAAGCTCGCGGCCAGGTTGACCGAGGTCGTGGTCTTGCCGACGCCCCCCTTCTGGTTGGCGACGGCGAAGATGACAGGCGAAGGCTTGGGAGCGGAACCGGGCTTGCCGGGCGCGCCCCCCTGGTTGAGCGATGGCATCGTGCTGTGTCGCGTCCGACCCGGCTGCTTACACGACCCCCACCGGCACGTCGAGAGATGCAGGTGTCTCCGCTGCATGTTCGAACGGACGCGCAGGTCCGGCCCGGCCTGGCCCGGGCTCCGGGCTCTCGTTTCAACGCCCTGGGAGCACCCCTCCGGGCGGCTCCGCGGCGCTCGGGCAGGACCCGGACGCTGGACGGCGCCCGCCTGCTCGCCGTTCCCCCACCGTTCGCTCGTCGGATTGTTGGCCTGAACGGCAGTGGTGTCTACAGTGGCCCACATGTCGCTTGGTGTGGTCAAAGGTGACCGAACGACGAGGCCGTTGGTCCGCGGGCGAGCCCCGGGGCGAGGTCGTTGCTTCGGCCTCGGGGGGGCGCTGCTGTCCGGCGGCGACTCCGGCCCGGTCGATCGGATCCTTGCCCACGCGTTCTGGTGCGACGGGGGCGAGCCTGCGTTGCTCGCTCCTGCGCAGGTCCTCGTGCTTTCGCCTTCGCTTCAACGCAGGTCGGCGCTCGGCTCGCGCCGTCGTCTGCCCTCGACGCGCGTCGAGGGTCGGCGCTGACCGCTCCTTGATCACGGACGTGGTGCCCAGCTTCGCCGAGCAGATCGACGCCACGACGTCGCCTCGGCACATGTGAGGAGGACAGATGCCGCTTCCCAGGTCGTATCAGAACTTTGCAGAGTTCGAGCGCGAGATTCTCCGCCCGAACCGTGTGGGCTTCTCGCTCGAAGACATCGTCGAGGAGGGCCCCTTCGATGCCGAGCTCGATTTCGAGAAGGACCCCTTCGACGCCTCGGACAACGACTGAGCGCGACGGAGCGGCGCGCGAGACCCGACGGCCCCGCGCTCGGCCCGGTGCGGGCGCCGCGCAGCCCATCAGCTTGCACGATCCCTCCCGGGATCCCCGAGCCTCGGCGGCCGCCTCTCCGCCGGGGCTCCTTTTTTTAAAGCAGCGTCCTGTCGGTCGTCTTGACCCCCCCAGCGACGCGTGGCACGAGTGCCGCCCTTCGAAAAAAACGCCATGCAAGTCAACGTCGAAAAGCTTTCTCCCGTGCTGATGGAGTTTCAGGTGGAGGTCCCCGCGGACCGGGTCCGGAGCGAGGTCGACAAGGCCTATTCGGCGCTCCAGCGGACGGCCCGGGTCCGGGGCTACCGGCCTGGCAAGGCGCCGCGCCAGGTGCTTGCGCACCTCTACGGCGGCCGCATCCACGCCGATGTCGCCCAGCGGCTCGTCGACTCCACGCTGAACCAGGCGCTCGCCGACAAGCAGGTGCAGCCCCTGTCCCAGCCCGCGATCGCGCCCGCCGAGCTGCGCCCCGACGACGCGTTCTCCTACAAGGCCCGCTTCGAGGTCCGCCCCGACATCGCCGAGGTGACGTGGGAGGGCTTCGAGGTGAAGCGCCCCTCGACCACGCCGACGGAGGAGATGATCGACGCCGAGCTCACCGCCCTTCGGCGCGAGCACTCGACGCTGCAGGCGCCGGAGCCGGAGCGCCCGGGCGCCAAGGGGGACATGGCGACGCTCTCGTTCACCCTCGAGGTCGCCGGCGCCCTCCGCGACGCGAAGCAGCAGGAGATCGAGACCGAGCTCGGCAGCGGCCAGATCTTCAAGGAGATCGAGGACGCGCTCCTCGGGATGACGCCCGGCCAGTCGAAGGACGTCCCGGTCACGTTCTCCGAGCAGCACTCGAACGCGGATCTGCGGGGCAAGCAGGCGCTCTTCCACATCACGCTGAAGGACCTGCGCGAGCGCATCTTCCCGGAGGTCGACGACGAGTTCGCGAAGGACTGCGGCGAGGAGAGCCTGACCGCGCTCCGCGAGTCGGTCCGCAAGAAGATCGAGAAGGAGCTGACCCAGCGCGCGAGCGACGCGGTCGCCGAGCAGCTCGTGATCGAGCTCTGCAAGGCGAACCCGATCCCGGTCCCGCCGTCGCTCGTCGATCAGCAGGCGCAGCTCGCCGAGCGCGAGCTGCTCGCGACGGCCCGGCGGCAGGGGCAGCGCGTCGATCCGACGCCGGAGTTCCGCGCCCGCGTGCGGCTCGACGCCGAGATGAAGGTGCGCGCGGGCCTGGCCATGGCCGAGATCGCGAAGGCGAAGGCGGTCAGGATCACCGAGGCCGATCTCGAGAAGGGCTACCAGGAGCTCGCCGAGCAGAGCGGCAAGAACGTCGCGAAGATCAAGGCGGAGTACCGCGAGCCCCAGAAGCGCGAGCTCTTCGCCGGGATGATCCTCGAGGACAAGATCCTCGACATCATCGAGGCCGCCGCGAAGGTCACGGACGCGAGCTAGCCGCGGCGCCGCGCCGCCGGATCGGCTCCGGCGGCGCAGTTCGTCCGGGTCGTGTCGCGCGTCGCCGCGCGGCGCCCTCATCGAGCCACATCACGTGCGTCGAGCGTGCGTCGCGCGTGCCAACCGGCGGCGCGCCGGCGCTCCGCGTGTCCCGCGCAATCCGTGCGGAGCGCGGGGGCGCCGAGGCGCGGATTGCGCGGAAGTCAACGAGCGGCCGATATTTCCGGTAACCTCGGGCGCGTTCGGTCTTGCGATCGGACGCAGTCTGGCCCAGGAGTAGAACCCCTGCCGCGCGGCAGGAAACCCCCCGGAGCACCGGATGACCCGACGAGTCGAAACCCGCACCCAAGCCATCGAGTTTCTCGAACGCGAGAAGGCCTACATCCTCCCGACGGTCACGGAAGTGACCCACCGCGGCGAGCGGGAGTGGAACATCTTCAGCCGCCTCCTCAAGGATCGCATCGTCTTCATCGGCACGGAGATCGACGACTTCGTCGCGAACGCCGTGATCGCGCAGTTCCTCTTCCTGGAGAGCGAGGATCCCGAGAAGGAGATCCAGGTCTACATCAACAGCCCGGGCGGCGTGGTGACGTCGGGGCTCGCCATGTACGACACGATGCAGTACGTGCGGTGCCCCGTGTCGACGATGTGCATCGGCCAGGCCGCGTCGATGGGCGCGGTGCTGCTCGGCGCGGGTCGCAAGGGCCGGCGCTTCGCGCTGCCGCACGCCCGGATGATGATCCACCAGCCGCTCGGCGGCGCGCGCGGTCAGGCGACGGACATCGAGATCCAGGCGCGCGAGATCAAGAAGATCAAGGAGACGCTGATCGACATCCTCGTCGACGCGACCGGCAAGAACCGGGACGAGCTGGCGAAGGACATCGAGCGCGACTTCTACCTGAGCGCGACGCAGGCCAAGGAGTATGGCCTCATCGACGAGGTCTTCCCGAAGCGGAACAAGTAGGTGCCAGCGCCCCCTCGTCCGGCGGGCGTGCCCTGGCGGAGGGCCGGCGCGAGCGGCGTCGGCCGGCGGCGCGCAGCCTCATCGAGCGCTCGCGCCGCGGCGCCATCGGGCGATTCCCTGACTTCGGCCACAGGCTGGAGACCACCCCCGTTAGCTTGCGACGGTACGGGCACCGGACTAGAATCCGGGCGCGGCGTTTGGCTGCGCATCGCTGAAAATACAGGGAACGGTGGAAGCCGTTCCCGTCCCAAGTTGGAGGGGCCGCCGCGGCGGGACCCTACCTCTCATCGAAGCGGACGCGTCGGCAGGCCGCACTGAGGGTCGAAGTGGAGCGAAGGCGGGACGATCACTCGAATGGCAATTTAAGCTGCTCTTTCTGCGGTAAATCGCAGAAAGAGGTGAAGAAGCTCATCGCGGGCCCCACGGTGTACATCTGTGATGAGTGCATCGGGCTCTGCAATGACATCATCGCGGAGGAGGTCGAGAAGGACGAGCCGTACGCGGGGTCGACCCCGGTTCCCAAGCCCGCCGACATCAAAGCAACGCTGGATGAGTACGTCGTCGGCCAGCACCGCGCCAAGAAGATCCTCGCTGTAGCGGTTCACAACCACTACAAGCGCATCGACAGCCGGGTCGCCTCGGACGACGTGGAGCTGTCCAAGTCGAACATCCTCCTGCTGGGCCCGACGGGCTCCGGCAAGACGCTGCTCGCGCAGACGCTCGCCAAGATCATCAACGTCCCGTTCGCGATCGCGGACGCGACGACGCTGACCGAGGCCGGCTACGTGGGCGAGGACGTCGAGAACATCATCGTCCAGCTCCTCCAGAACGCGGATCACGACGTCGAGCGCGCGCAGCGCGGCATCGTCTACATCGACGAGATCGACAAGATCAGCCGGAAGAGCGACAACCCGAGCATCACGCGCGACGTCTCCGGCGAGGGCGTGCAGCAGGCGCTGCTCAAGATCATCGAGGGGACGATCGCCAACGTCCCCCCGAAGGGCGGACGCAAGCACCCGCAGCAGGACTTCCTCCAGGTCGACACGACGAACATCCTGTTCATCTGCGGCGGTGCGTTCGTCGGCCTGGACCAGATCATCCAGCGGCGCATCGGCCAGAACACGCTCGGCTTCGGCGCAGAGATCAAGGCGAAGAAGGACTTCAAGCTGGGCGATCTGCTCAGCGTCGTCCAGCCGGAGGACCTCCTCAAGTTCGGGCTCATCCCCGAGTTCATCGGCCGCCTTCCGATCATCGCGACGCTGCACGAGCTCAACGAGGAGGCGCTGATCGACATCCTCACGAAGCCGAAGAACAGCCTGGTCAAGCAGTACCAGAAGCTCTTCGAGATGGACGGGGTGAAGCTCAAGTTCACCCGGGGCGCGCTCGTCGCGGTGGCCCGCCAGGCCCTCGAGAGGAACAGCGGCGCCCGCGGCCTGCGCGCGATCCTCGAGTCGGCGATGCTCGACATCATGTACGACGTCCCGTCCCGCACGGGGATCAAGGAGGTCGTCGTCAGCGAGGACGTGATCGTCAAGCACGAGGCGCCGCTCATCGTGTACACGAAGGAGGCGGAGCTCGCGTAGCGCTCGCCCCGAGGGGGTTCGTGGGCCAGGGCGCGCGGCGCGAGCGCGCGCCCTGGTGGAAGGCGCGCGTGCGGCGCGCCCTCGCCTCGATCGCCTGGATCGCCCCCCTCGATGATCCGGCATCGCGCGCGTCCCCGGGGGGACGCGCGCGGCTCCGGTGGAAATTCAGCAGTAGATCAAGCCACGTGTGACAACCGAGGTGGGGGCTGCCCCGGCCTCCCGATACTCCCGGAAAGACGGCGGATGTTCTTCAAGAACGACAGTGATCGCGGCAAGAACGCACCCGAGCGCGGGATCGTCCCGTTGCTCCCGCTACGCGACATCATCGTCTTTCCACACATGGTCTCACAGCTGTTCGTCGGGCGTGAGCGCAGCATCGCCGCGCTCGACGAGGCGATGAACCGCGGCAAGGAGATCTTCCTGGCCGCGCAGCGGAACGCGAAGACGAACGACCCGACGCCGGACGACATCTTCGGCGTCGGCTCGGTCGGCGCGATCATGCAGCTGCTCCGCCTGCCGGACGGGACGGTCAAGGTCCTCATCGAGGGCAAGCGCCGGGCGCGCATCCGCCGCTACGTCCAGAGCGATGCGTACTTTCTGATCGAGTACGACGAGATCGTCGAGAGCTCGGTCGCGAGCGTCGAGGTCGAGGCGCTGATGCGCTCGGTCCAGTCGACGTTCGAGATGTACGTCAAGCTCAACAAGAAGATCCAGCCCGAGGTCCTGATGGCGGTGCAGGCGATCGACGAGGCCTCGAGGCTCGCCGACACCATCATCGCCAACCTGCCGACCATCAAGCTGACGGACCGGCAGGCGCTGCTCGAGATGGAGGAGCCGCAGAAGCGGCTCGAGCGTCTCATCGAGCTGATGCAGTCCGAGATCGAGATTCTCCAGGTGGAGAAGAAGATCCGGAGTCGCGTCAAGAAGCAGATGGAGAAGACGCAGAAGGAATACTACCTCAACGAGCAGATGCAGGCCATCCAGAAGGAGCTGGGCGGCGGCGAGCGCGACGAGTTCAAGAACGAGATCCAGGAGATCGAGGAGGCCCTCAAGACCAAGCGGATGAGCAAGGAGGCCGCCGCCAAGGTCAAGAAGGAGCTCAAGAAGCTCAAGATGATGCACCCCACGAGCGCCGAGGCGACCGTGGTGCGCAACTACATCGACTGGATCCTGGAGCTCCCCTGGTACGACAAGAGCGAGGAGCGCTATGACCTCGTCGAGGCCGAGCGGATCCTCGATGAGGACCATTACGGCCTGAAGAAGATCAAGGAGCGGATCCTCGAGTACCTGGCGGTCCAGGCGCTGACGAAGAAGCTCAAGGGGCCGGTGCTCTGCTTCGTGGGCCCGCCCGGCGTCGGCAAGACGAGCCTGGCGAAGTCGATCGCGCGCGCGACGGGGCGCAAGTTCGTGCGGCTGTCGCTCGGCGGCGTGCGCGACGAGGCGGAGATCCGCGGCCACCGGCGGACGTACATCGGCGCGCTGCCTGGCAAGCTGATCCAGTCGCTCAAGAAGGTCGGGACGAACAACCCCGTTTTCCTGCTCGACGAGGTCGACAAGATGTCGACCGACTTCCGCGGGGATCCGGCGGCGGCGCTGCTCGAGGTGCTCGATCCGGAGCAGAACCACACCTTCAACGATCACTATCTGGATCTCGATTACGACCTCTCCGACGTGATGTTCATCACGACGGCGAACACGCTGTCCGGCATCCCGGTGCCTCTCCAGGACCGCATGGAGGTCATTCAGCTCTCGGGTTACACGGAGTTCGAGAAGCTGAACATCGCGGTGAAGTACCTCGTGCCCCGGCAGCGGAAGGAGTGCGGCCTCGAGGACGTGTCGCTCGACTTCACCGAGGGGGCGCTCCGGACGATCATCCACCACTACACGAAGGAGAGCGGCGTGCGCTCGCTGGAGCGCGAGATCGCGAGCGTGTGCCGCAAGGTGGCCCGGAAGGTCGTGTCGGACGGCAAGGACAAGCCGATCGAGGTCGTCGCGAAGAGCATCCCGAAGTACCTCGGCGTGCCGAAGTTCCGGCTCGGCAGGCGCGAGGAGCGCGACGAGGTCGGCCTCGTGAACGGCCTGGCCGTGACCAACGTCGGCGGCGATCTGCTCCCGGCCGAGGCGACGGTGGTCCCGGGCAAGGGCAAGCTCGTCATCACCGGGCTGCTCGAGAAGGGGATGGAGGAGAGCGGGCACGCGGCGATGAGCTACGTGCGCTCGCGCCTGGATCGCCTCGGACTCGAGGCGGACGTCTATCAGAAGGTCGACGTCCACATTCACTTCCCCGATTTCGTCAGGAAGGACGGGCCCAGCGCCGGCGTCACCATGGTGACCGCGCTCGTGAGCGCGCTGATGAAGGTGCCCGTCCGGCGGGATCTCGCGATGACGGGCGAGATCACCCTGCGCGGCCGGGTGATGCCGATCGGCGGGCTCAAGGAGAAGCTGCTCGCCGCCCATCGCGGCGGCATCACGACCGTGATCCTGCCGAAGGAGAACCGGAAGGATCTGCGGGACGTGCCCCGGCGTGTGCTGAAGTCGCTGCGGCTCGTGCTCGTGGAGCACGTGGACGACGTGCTCCGCGAGGCGCTCGTCCTGCCCGACGCCTACGCGATCTTCGGGCCGCCCAAGGGCATCCTGGAGTACCGGGACGGCGAGCTCGTGACCGAGGAGGCGCCGGTCAAGGCGCCGCCGGCCGCGGCCGGTGAGCCGACGCCGGCCGCCCCGCCCGGCGCGTGAGCGGCGGGAGCGCGGCGACGGACGGATAGGCTGGCGGCGCGCGCCGAGACGCACTAGCTGGCGTCGCGATGATTCGACGCGCATTGATCTCGGTATCCGACAAGACGGGGCTGCTCCCGCTGGCCCGGCGGCTCGCGGAAAAGGGCGTGGAGATCCTCTCGACCGGGGGGACGCAGCGGGCGCTCAAGGACGCCAACGTGCCGGTCGTCGGCGTGGAGGCCTATACCGGCTCGCCCGAGGTGATGGATGGCCGGGTGAAGACGCTCCATCCCCGGGTGCACGGCGGCATCCTGATGCGCGGCGCGATCGACGAGGACGATCTCGCGCGGCTCGGGGGCCAGCCGATCGATCTCGTCGTGTGCAATCTCTATCCGTTCGAGGCGACGGTCCGGAAGCCGGGGGTCACGCACCCCGAGATCATCGAGAACATCGATATCGGCGGGCCGTCGATGGTGCGGAGCGCGGCCAAGAACCACGCGCGCGTGGCGGTGGTGGTCGATCCGGCCGACTACGACGCCGTGCTCGCCGAGATCGACAGGGCGGGTGAGGTGTCGAGCGCCACGCGCCGCCGGCTGGCCACGAAGGCGTTCGCGCATACGGCGGCTTACGACGGGATGGTGTCCGGCTACCTGTCGTCGCTGCCGGAGGAGGGCGAGCCGAACGCCGACGAGCGCGAGGCCTATCCGCGCTTCCTGACGCTCGCCCTCGAGCGGGCCTACCCGCTCCGGTACGGCGAGAACCCGCACCAGTCGGGCGCCTTCTACCGCGAGCGCGGCGCGGCCGCGGGGTCGCTCGCGCTGGCCGAGTCGCTGGGGGCGGGCGGCAAGGAGCTCTCCTTCAACAACCTCGTCGACGTGGACGCGGCGTTCGAGGCGGTGCGTGAGCTCACCCAGCCCGCCGCGGTCGTCGTGAAGCACACGAACCCGTGCGGCGTCGCGATCGGCAACGATCTCGCGACCGCCTACCGGACGGCGCGCGAGGCGGACCCGGTGAGCGCCTTTGGCGGGATCGTCGCGCTGAACCGCGAGGTCGACCGGGCGGCTGCGGAGGTGCTTGTCGAGACGTTCCTGGAGTGCGTGATCGCGCCTGCGTACGCCCCCGAGGCGCTGGAGGTGCTCCGGACGAAGAAGAACCTCCGGGTGCTCGCGACCGGCGCGCTCCTGCCCGCGGATCACCCGGAGCTGACGTTCAAGCGCGTCGGCGGGGGCCTCGTGGTCCAGGATCGGGACGCGACCGCGGGGGGCGAGGTGCGCGGCGGCAAGGTCGTGACGAAGCGGGCGCCCACGGCGCAGGAGATCGACGCGCTCGAGCTCGGCTGGCGCGTTTGCAAGCATGTGAAATCAAACGCGATTGTGCTCACGGTGGCCGGGAGCACGGTCGGGGTCGGTGCCGGACAGATGTCGCGGGTCGAGAGCGTGCGCATCGCCTGCAGCAAGGCGGGTGAGCGGGCTCGCGGGAGCGTCCTCGCGTCGGACGCTTACTTCCCGTTCCCGGACGGCCTGGTGCTCGCCGCCGAGCACGGGATCACGGCGGTCGCGCAGCCGGGAGGCAGCGTGAGGGACCCGGAGGTCATCGCCGCGGCGGACGCGGCGGGGGTTGCGATGGTGTTCACCGGAGTCCGGCACTTCCGTCACTGAGCCGGCCCGCCCCGGCCCCGCCCCGGCCCCGCCCCGATCGGCCCGCCTCGGTCCCGGCCCCGCCCCGGGGTGCGCGATCTCCCCTTGCGCTGGAAGGGTGCGCCGCGTTCGCAGAAAAGTTGACCTTTGTTGCTTGACTGTGATGATGGTCAACGCTGCGCCTGGGCAAAGCGCTGTGCGCGGCGCGAAGGAGCGAGCTGTGGGCGGAATCAGCGAGACGTGCAGCGTGTGCGGGACCGGATTCGAGGTCCAGTTCCGGTACCAGATGGAGGAGAAGGACGGCGGCTTCTCCTTCTTCTGCTCGCAGAAATGCCTGGAGAAGAGCCAGCTCGGCGGGGAGAGCGGCGTCTCGCTCGCCACATGCGACGCGTGCGCGAAGCGCTTTCCTCCGGATCTCGTGTCGCAGGTGCTCTACGTCGCCGGGCGGCGGCACTACGCGTGCTCGCTCGGGTGCCGGACGCAGCTGGTCCGCGAGGCGAAGGGGGTGCGGCTCGGAGACATCGCGGCGGCGGCCGCGGCGCCGGCCGAGGGGCTGCCGTCGACCCGCCGCGATGTGCCGTTGTCGGGGAGCGGCTCCCGCGCCGTCGCGGAGGCCAGTGAGCCGGCGTCCCCGGAGCGTTCGGGGCGGGCTGGCGCGCAGGCAGCGGCGTCGGCCGTTGCGCCGGGCGCGTCGGCTGCGCGCCCGGCGGAGCCCAGGGGGCAGGGGGCGGTCGCGGTGCCCGTGTCGCCGGCGGGGAGCGCGAAGCGGGCGCCGCAGCGCCCGGCCGGGATGCCCCGGTATCTGGCCGTGTTCAACCACAAGGGCGGCACGGGCAAGACGACGACGGCCGTGAGCGTGGCGGCCGGGCTCGCGGCGCGCGACAAGCGGGTGCTGCTCGTCGACACCGACGCGCAGGGGAACGTCTCCGTCTCGCTCGGCGCGGGCGCGGAGCGCTCGCTCTATCACGTGCTCGTGATGGGGCTCCGGGTCGCGGACGCGACGAGGGCGGTGCGGCCGAACCTGGATCTCCTCCCATCCAACGAGACCCTGGCCGCGGCCGAGCTCTACCTGGCGGGGCGCCAGAACCGGGATCGCGTGCTCTCGGATCGCCTCTCCGCGGCTGCGGCCGACTACGACTACGTGGTGCTCGACTGCTCGCCGAGCCTGTCGCTGATGAACCAGAACGCGCTTGTGTTCGCCGACAGCGTGCTCGTCCCGGTCGCGTGCGATTACCTGTCGCTGGTCGGCGTCCGGCAGGTGATCAAGACGGTGAAGAACGTGAACGCGTTGCTGCACCATCCGGTGCAGATCTGGGGCGTGCTGCCGACCTTCTTCGACGGTCGCGCGAAGATCGCGCGCGAGGCGGTCAGCACGATGAAGCAGCACTTCGGGGAGCGCTGCCTCGCGCCGATCCGGCAGGCGATCAAGGTCAAGGAGGCGCCTGCGCAGGGGCAGACGATCTTCGAGTATGCGCCGGGGACGCCGGCGGCCGACGATTATCTGGCGGTGGTCGATCGCATCATCGAGAGTCGCGAGCGCGGCGCGGCCGGCTCGGAGGCAGGGGCGGTGCGCGATCCGGGATCGTGGGGCACCGACCGGGCGGATGGGGCGGCAGAGCGGCCGGGCGCTGCGGCGGCCGGCGCATGAGGGGACCCGCGGCAGCGGGGCCCGCTGGATGAAGGGACCTGCGGCAGCGGGGCCCGCCTGGATGAAGGGACCTGCGGCAGCGGGGCCCGCTGGATGAAGGGACCTGTGGCAAGCGGGTCTCGTGGCTGAAGGGCCCGCGCTCGCGGAGCCCCGACCGGGCAGAGAGCTGGAGGACGCAATGAAGAGCGAAGGCGATCTCGGGGGAGCCGCGCGGGCGCTGCTCGATCGCGACGAGGTGGAAGGTGTTCTGTCCGGGGCGTTCTATGCACCCACGGAAGCGCCGCGTTCACGCGCGAAGACCCGGACGACCGGCGCTGCATCCGAGCCAGGTGCTGCGCCGCCGCCCGAGAGACCGCAGCACTACAAGGTCATCTGTATCTCGATGTACACCGAGGATCTCGGGAGGCTGGATGAGATGGTCAGCGCCCTCAAGGCGCGCGGCATGACGAAGGCCAACCGAAGCGCGCTGATCCGGCATGCGCTCTCCCAGGTGGACCTCGACAAGATCCCCAAGGGGATCTAGGTCGGCTTTCCAGGGAGACCTCGACCGGGCGACGGGATCGAGGCCAGCTTTTCCACCATCGCCCCACGGGCACCGCGCGAGCCGCGGCGGCCTCCAGCGGCACCGGTGGGGCAGAGGCAGCCCGGCTCCCTGGGCTCCGGCGAGCGGTGGAGGGGCGGGGCACCGGCGCCGCCGCTCGCGGTGTGAGGGCGATGCGCGTCCTCGCGCGGCGTGCCCTCGCCCGGCAGCAGCGCCGCGGGGATGCCGCGTGCTAGTGTCGGTAATCAGGAACCGGGGAGCCACGAGCCGACAACCGAGGCGTACCCAGAGAGGGAACATGGACCAGAACTTCGCAGGATACGGGACCCGCTCTTCGGCGCTCCGTGCCGCCGCGGATTCGCGCGAGCGCTTCCTCGTGCGAACGTACAATCACCTGTTCGGGGCGATCGTGCTCTTCGCGGCGATCGAGGTCGCGCTGTTCAAGACCGGCGTCGCCTCGGTCATCGCCAGGGCGATGATGGGCACGAGCTGGCTGGTGGTGCTCGGAGCGTTCATGCTCGTGAGCTGGCTCGCCAGCCGCGCGGCGCACACGTCGATGTCGAAGCCGGTGCAGTACGCCGCGCTCGGCGGCTACGTGGTCGCCCAGGCGATCATCTTCGTGCCGCTCCTCTACATCGCGGACATGGTCGCGCCCGGCGCGATCCAGAGCGCCGCGCTCGCCACGATGGCGGGCTTCGCCGGGCTCACCGGGATCGCGTTCGTGACCCGCAAGGATTTCTCGTTCCTGGGCGGTCTCCTGCGCTGGGGCGGCATCTGCGCGCTCGTCCTCATCGGGGCCGGTCTTTTGTTCGGCTTCCAGCTCGGCACGTTCTTCAGCGTCGCCATGGTCGCCTTCGCCGGCGCCGCCATCCTCTACGACACGTCGAACATCCTGCACCACTTCCCCGAGGACCGGTACGTCGGCGCCGCGCTCGAGCTCTTCGCGTCCGTCGCCCTGCTGTTCTGGTACGTCCTCCGCCTCTTCACCTCCTCCCGCAACTGAGCGGTGCGCGCCCGCTGCGGATACGGGCCCACCTCGGCGCTTTCGGTGCTCGGCGTACTGGAGTACGCCTGCGCGCCGAAAACGCCGATCTGGGCCCGTCTCCTGTGCGGGCGCGCGCCGCTCGGACGGCGGGGAGGACGGCCGGGGGGGACGGGGGGCGGGGGTTTAGGGGGCGAGGAGGGCTTGTAGCGCTCTGGTCAGGGAGAAAAGTAGGAGGGCGGCCAGCGCCAGGAGGGACACGAGCGCTGCGGCCAGGCCGGCGTAGAAGCCTCGATCAGAGGGGCGGGCGCCGCTCTGCGCGCGCGCGACGAGGTGCGCCCGCAGGAGGTCGAGGTTGCGCACGTTCGCCTTGTAGGCCGCGTCGAACAGGTCGCCCAGCAAAGGAACCGCGCCGAACAACGTATCGAGACCCACGTTGAGCATCATCCGAAGCACCGTCGAGACGGGGAGACGATAACGCGCCGCCGAAAGCACGATGTACATCGAAAGGCCAAAGCCGATGAGATCCCCGACCCCCGGGACCAACCCGATCAGCGCGTCGTAACCGACCCGATAGCCGACGCCAGGGATGCGGATCGCATTGTCCAGAAAGTGGCCGAGCGCGCTCAGGCGCTTCAGCCGCTCCTCCTCAAGGTCGACGGTCTTCAGCGTGGTGAGGGGTGTCACAGGCATGACGGACCGGTCTGGGCCGGGTGAGCTGTCCCTCGTAGTGTACGTCGCGCGCTCCAGGCCAACCAGGGCATATGCGTTGCTTCTGGGACCACCATGGAGACGGTAAGGGCTGTGGGAAGCGCCCGGCAGTCGCGCCACTCGGAGATTCTTCTCCTGGGGCAGGCAGCAGGGCTCGGAATGGTGACAGGAATGCGTTCCATGCTGGGCGTCAGGATCCTCGCGGCCAGCGCCCGGCGCGGCGCGTTCGACGGGCAACGCGGGAGCTTCTGGCGCACGCTTCGCTCGCCCGGAGCGCAGCGCGCGCTCAGCGTGCTCGCGGGCGGAGAGCTGTTGATGGACAAGCTGCCCTCCGCGCCGAGCCGCCTCGCGAGAGGTCCGCTCGGCGCGCGGCTCCTGATCGGGGCGCTCCTGGGCGCCGCCGTCGGCACGCAAAGCCCCGGGAGGAACATGCGCTTCGCAGGCGCCGTGGTCGGGGCAGCGGCGGCCGCCATCGGCGCGCTCGTCGGGAATCGCGCCCGCGTGTGGCTGGACCGCGAGACGCGCATTCCCGCCCCGATCGCAGCCGTCGTCGAGGACGCCATCGCCTTCGGCCTGGGGGCGCTGGCGGCGCGCCGCTAGTGTCGAGCGCCGGTGCGCCCGCCAGGGCCCCAGCCCCGGCACCGCCGCAAGCAGCGCGCAGCCCCGGAGGCGAGGGAGGGGCGAAGACGATGCGCGCCGTCGCGCCCAGGGACGTCCCGTCGCGCCCAGGGACGTCCCGTCGCGCGCACGTCTCCCGGCGCACGCACGTCGCGTCCTGCCACAGCGGGGCACCGCTGCCGCCGCGGTCACGGCGACACGAGCCCTGCTGGCGCCGGACTTGCCGCCGAGCCCGCACGCCCGCGTCCTTCGCTCCGGAGCGCGCGGAGCGCTGGCTGGCATCGCCGGCGCGCTCCTCGGGACGCTCGATGGATCCGCGGCGCACGCGCAAGGACGGTACGAGTCCGCGCTCCTCGGCGGGCGCTCGGCGCTCCTCGGAGGCACAGGGGTCGTGCTGGGCGTCGACGGCGCCGCGCCCTTCCTGAACCCGGCCACCATCATCCGCATCGAGGACCGGAACATCGCGTTCTCGGCGGCGTTCTTTCGCTACGCGCATCGCACGCTGGAGGCGTGGCATCAGCCAGGTCCGGTCGACTCCGCCCTGTACGGCGACCTCCGGCTCGATCACACGACGGTGAGCGATCACGGCCTGGACTCCCTCCCTGACGCGATGTGCTATTGCACCGTCGAGGGCGCGGCGCGCGAGATCGGGGACGCCGTGGAGGGCTCGGCCGCGGCTCCCCCTGAGCGCACCACGCCGAGAGAGCCGATGCGGGCGCCTGCGCAGGAGGACTGAGCCGCGGCGCGCCGCCGGTCAGGAGCCGCCCTCGTCCGGCTCGATGCGCACCCGCTCCTCGTAGAGCGCGCCGCCCTCGCCGATGTCCGTGGTGCGGGCGCGGATCAGCGCGTTGGCGCAGCGGCCGTCGCGGAGGTGGCCGCCCTTCGGGATGAGCGCGACGTCGCGGCGCTGCGCGGGATCGTGGCGGAGCTGCACCGTCATCGCGCCGACGCGCGACACGATCCGGCAGAGGCCGCCGTCGGCCACGCCGCTCGCCGCGTCGGGGTGGACCGTCACGACGGCGGGGCCTCGCTGGGGCCTTGCCCACTGCGACGACTGGGACTTCTCGGTGGACAGCGCCATGAGGAGCAGCGGGAGCTCGCGCGCGTCGGGATCCGCGCGCTCCTCCGGCCCCTCGGTGATGAGGTTGACCCGCCCGGTCGGGGTCGGGAACTTGCGGTCCTCGAACAGCACCTTCGGCGCCAGCGGATTGCGCACCGGCCCGCGCTCCAGCGCCTCGAGGGGGATGCCGAACGGCGCGAGCCTGGGCTCGGCGACCCGCCGCTTCCAGTCGCGGGCGCTGCCGTCGAGCGCGTCGCCGAGGCCCACGCGCCGCGCGAGCGCCTGCATGATCTCGAGATCGCTCTTCACCCCGTCCGGGGGCGGGACCACGGGCGTGGCGACGCCGAGGTAATGGTGGCCGTAGGCGCCGAGCACGTCGTCCGCCTCGAGCAGCGTCGTCGTGGGCAGCACGAGGTGGGCGAGCCGCGCCGTGTCCGTGAGGAAGGCGTCGGCGACGACGACGAGCTCGCGCGTCGCGAGCGCCTCCGCGACGACGTCCGACGCGGGCAGCATCGCGACCGGGTTGGCGGCGGTCACCCAGACGGCGCGGATCGGCGGGTCGCTCATCCGGAGCACCTCCTGCCCGAACAGCGGCTCGCAGACGGTGCGGGGCGCGGGGCGATCGCCCCCGAACGGCGAGAGGTCGAACGCGCCGCGCCGCTTGAAATAGAACGAGACGCCGCCGCCGGGGATGCCGAGGTTCCCGCTCACCGCCGAGAGCGCGTCGAGCGCGCGCACGATCGCCCCGCCCGTGGTGCGCCGGCCCATGCCCCAGCCGACGAGGATCGCCGCGGGCCTGTCGGCGAGGCGGCGCGCGAGATCCAGCGCGGCGCCCTCGGGCACGTCGGCCTCGCCGCACCACGCCGCGACGGAGCGGCCCCGCGCGAGCGCGCGGAAGGCGTCGAGGTGATCGCAGTAGTCCGCGGCGCGCGGATCGGTCCACCCCTCGTCGAAGAGCACGCGGGCGACGGCCATGGCGAGCGCGAAGTCGCCGCCCGGGCGCGGCTGGTAGAACGCCGCGCACAGGGAGGCGGTCCTGTGGTGCACGGGATCGACGAGCACGAGCTCCGCGCCGCGCGCCCTCGCCTCGCGCAGCACCGGCAGGGTGTGCGGGCTCGACGTGAAGACGTTCTTGCCCCAGAGGAGGATCTGCCGGGCGTTCTTCAGGTCGGCGAGGTCGTGGCTGTCCTCCTCGCCGAAATCGGCGAGCTGCGCGGCGTCGCCCGCGCCGGAGCAGATGTCGCCGCGCTTGACGGTGACCGGCCCGAACCGCGCGAAGAAGGCGTCGGTGAGCCCCGTGAGCATCCCGAGCGAGCCGCCGCTCCGGTAATGGAAGATCGCGGCCGGGCCCGACTCGCGCCGGATCGCGAGCAGCCGCTCGGCCGCGGTGTCGAGCGCTTCGTCCCAGGAGACCGGGACGAGCTCGCCGCCCTTGCGGAGCAGCGGCGTGGTCAGGCGCTCGGGCGAATACTGGGTCTCCAGGAAGCGCGACGTCCGGTAGCAGAGAAAGCCCCTCGTGACCGGGTGGTCCGGGTCGCCGGCGAGGCGCACGACGCGGCCGTCCTTCACGGTGGCCACGATGCTGCAAGCGTCGGGGCAGTCGCGGTTGCAGACCGTCTTGCGGATCTCCTGCACGGCGGCAGCGTAGATCACGCGCGCGCGGCGGTACACCGCGCCGCGCGGGGCTAGTCGGCCGCGAGCCGCTCGGGGGCGTAGTCTCGCGAGTCGTCGCCGGAGACCTCCTGGGCGATGACGCGGAGCTGCTCGTAGCGCTCACGCAGGAGCGACCACAGCCGATCGCGGATGTCGCGCGAGTCGAGCCGCTCGGTCGGGCGGGTGTTGCTGAGCAGCCACTTCGCGGTGCTGTTCACCCGGGTCACCTCGTCCCTCGTGAGGGAGATCCGGCCTTGCACGTGGTTCCACCGGTCCAGGATGAGGTTGGTGATGCTGGCCGCCGCGCTCGCGGGATCTCCAGCGACGAGCGCGCGCCGGACGATGCCGTAGGTCTCCGGGACGATCCCGCGCGGGAAGCACACCTCGGCCGCGGCGAGCGTCGGGCGCAGCGCCTCGTAGAGCACGTCGAGCCGCTCGGCCACCTCGGGCGGCGGCGCGCTCTCGGGCTGCATGCGCGCCACCGCATGGTCGAGCGCCATCGCGAGCTCCGGCAGGCTGCGGATGGCGTCGAAGCGGGACTTCGGCAGCCGGCGCCGGTGGCGCGCCGGATCGCGCGTCACGGACTGCACGGCGCGCCGGACGATCGCGAGCACCCCGCCCGCGTCCCCGCGGAAGGCCTGCACGTTGGCCGCCGGGAGGTCGCTCGCGGGCATCGCGTACCGCTCGTAGCGCTCGCGATCCAGGCTCTCGTCGCCCCGGGGGCGCGGGTCGGCCTGGGACGGCGCGACGCCGGCGGAAGAGGCCGGCTCCGACCGCTCCGAGCTCGCCCGCTGCGGCCCGTCCGCGTCGGGGCGCTCGCCGTCCGCGCCGGGAAGCTCCCCTGGAGAGGGCGCCTCGGCGGCCTGTGTTGTCTCTCCCGGACCGGGCTCCACCGGCCCGGCTGCCGTGCTCTCGGCCTCGAGCGGTGTGGACCAAAGCGCTGGATCCCGCAGCGCCTCGAGGTCGTCTCGCGCACGCGTCATCCGGGTCATCGTACGTAAGTCGGCGCGACGGTACAAGATCCGCGGCCCCTCGCGCGCGCCGCCGGCGGGGCCGCCGCGGCGGGGGCGCCGCGCGCGGGGCGTCTCGACCTCGCCCGCGGGGGCCATGGCGCCTGCCGGCGTCGCCTCGCACACAGAGGCCACGAGGGGCGGGCCGCGAGGCGGCCCCGTCCTCGGGCGCGGATCAAGCGTCGAGCGCGTCCCAGAAGAAGCGCAGATCGTCCGAGAGCGGCGCCTCGATGCTCACGCGTCCGCCCGTCGCCGGGTGCGTGAGCTCCAGGAGCGCGGCGTGGAGGGCGTGGCGGTCGAGCTCGAGCGCGCGGCGGTCCTCGTCGGTGAGCTCGCCGTCGGCGCCGCGCGCGAACATGCCCTCGTCCGGCCCGTAGAGCTTGTCGCCCACGAGCGGCAGGCCGCTCGTCGCGAGGTGGACCCGGATCTGGTGCTGCCGGCCGGTCTCGAGCGTGCAGCGGATCAGCGCGTAGCGCCGGCCGGTGAGGGGGTCGGCGCGGCGGCCCAGCACCTCGCACGCCGTGGCCGACGAGAGGCCGCGGCCCGGCGGCGCCACCCGCATCTTCACCTTGTAGCGGCTCGCGGTGTCGAGCTCGAGCGGCAGCTCGACCCGGAAGGCGTCGTGCTCGGGCCAGCCCCAGGTGATCGCGACGTAGCGCTTGAGGACGCCCGTGCGCTCCTCGAACTGCGCCTTCACCCTCCGATCGGCCTCGGGCGTTCGGCAGAGGAGGAGCACGCCGCTCGTCTCCCTGTCGATCCGGTGCGCCAGGAACAGCCGCTCGCCGGGGCGCGCGGCCTCCATCATCTTGATGACCGTGCTCTTGTGGTACCGCGCCGTGGGGTGCACGGGCAGGCCCGGCGGCTTGTTGACGGCGAGCAGCGCTTCGTCCTCGTGGAGCACCGGGATCGCCGTGTCGGGCGCCTGCTCGTCCCACGGCGCGCGCCACAGGAGGATGCACTGCTCCGGCCGGACGCGATCGCTGCCGCGCAGGCGCCGCGCCTCGGGCGAGTAGGCGCCGCGGGAGACGATCTCGGCGGCGCGCGTGCGGCTCGTCCGCTTGAGCTGCGACTGCACGAACCGGTCGAGCCGCATGCCCGCCGACTCGGGCGGCACGCGGAGCACGGTGACGACCGACCCTTCCGGCACCTCCTCCGGCCGCACCACCTGTGTGCCGCGGCCGAAGGGGCCGCTCGTGCCGGCGAGCTCCCGCGCGCTGATCCTGGTCATGGGTCGAGGTTGCCGTGGGGCTTTAGCAAAGGCGCCGGCCGGGTGCGCGGAAAAGGAAGCCGCCCGCGGGCGCCTCGACGCGGCGCCCGCGGAAGGCGCGCCGGCCCGCCGCTCACAGGGGCCTCACAGGGGGTCGATGATCTCGCAGGGGAAGTCGAACGAGATCCCCTGCGTCGCGCTCTTGAGCTGCGCGCAGGCGTCGCCGGTGAGCACGAGCTGGGTCGGGCTCTCCATGGTCCAGCCGTTCTGCGCGTCGTAGGGCACGGGTGTGCCGTCGATGAGCACCTGGCCTTCGGACGCGTGCGCGAGATCGACCGCGATCGAGCCCTGGAGGTCGAACGTGCAGCTCTTGGCGCCGGAGATGGCCTCGTTGAGCTCGTTCTCCAGGGCGGTCGCGTTGGTCGGGTCCGGCGTGTAGTACATCGCCGAGCCGCCGGCGTCGGCGTACGTGCCCGCGCCGGTGAAGCAGGCCTGCTGGGTGTTCTGGGGTCGCCGGACCGGCTGGCCGACGCCGGCGTTCGCCAGATCCTGGAGGTGCTCCGCGAAATCACCGTCGCCGAGGCCGAAGACGAACGTCCCGATGCCCTGCGTGTACGCGGACTGCACCGCGCCTACCACGTCGTCGCGCGCGCACACGGAGGGCCCGTCGTCGCAGCGATCGGGCTCGCCGTCGGTGACGAAGAGGATGTACTTGGGGCCGGGCTCTCCGAAGGCGACGAGATCGGGGATGACCGTCTCGTTGAACGTCATGCCGGTGGGCGTCTCGAGCTTCTGAGCCGGCCTCGTGGAGGCCTCCTCGTAGGCGGCCGCGATGTCGGCGTGGCTGTTGAGGGCGATGACGTCGGTCCCGGTGAGCAGCGGGCACTGCGCCGGAGCGACCCCCGTGAACGTGAGGAAGCCGAAGCGCACCTTCGCCTGCAGGCTCTCGACGACGTTGAGCACGGCCGTCTGCAGCGGAACCCAGAAGCCGCTGTCGTACATGCTGCCGGAGCGATCGACGACGATCATCACGGTCGGCGTCTGCGGCTCGAACGCGATGTCGAGCTGCTGGCAAGCGCCGCCGGCGCCGCCGCCTCCGCTCGTGGCGATCAGGCCGCCGCCGCTGCCGACGAAGATCGGCTCCTCGCCGCCGCCCGTGGAGCCGACGCCGCCGGCCGCGCCGCCGCTGCCGCTCACGGCGCTGGAGCCGGAGCCCTGGGGCGATGGATCGCCGTCGTTCGTGCCGCTGCAGCTCACCGCGATGCCGGTGGCGAGAAGCGCGAGGTACCAAGAGAGCCTGGGAAAGATAAGGGTGCTGCTCACGAGGTAAAGATACACAGGCCGGGACGGCGTGTCTCCGCCGTGCACGTCCCCGGCGGTGGATGCGGCGTGGGTGGAAAGTTGCTCCAGATGGCGCATGCCGCGCCACCTCTGCGGCGACGGGCAGTGAAGGTGTGACGCCGTGAGTCGATCCGCTCGATATTGCCAGTCCATCATCACGGCTGCGTGAGCGACAGCCACACGCTCGGGATGAACGTGCTCCGGATCGACCGGAGCTCGGGCCGGAGCCGCCCGCCCCCGCCGAACGGCCGCAGCCGTCCCGGGATCTTCCCCCCCGAGCCTCCCGCCCGGGTGTGCGGAAGCCGCCCCGTACGCCCCCCGGTTCGTGCTACACACCGCGCCCGCATGGACATTCTCTTCGCTGCTTCCGAGATCGCGCCCATCGTCAAGGTCGGCGGGCTGGCTGACGTCGTGTCGTCGCTCTCGAAGGCGCTCCGGCTGCTCGGCCACAAGGTGACGATCGCGCTGCCGCGCTACCGGGCCCTCGATTCGAGCGGGCTGATGATGGCGCGCCGCCTCACCCCGATGCCGCTCGAGGTCGACCCGCAGGTGTCGCCGGGCGGACCCATCCAGGTGACGCTCCTGGACGGGCGGCTCAGCACGGGCGTGGAGCTCATCGTCCTCGACGTGCCCGGCTTCCACGATCGGCCCGGCATCTACGGCGAGGAGGGGCGCGACTACGAGGACAACGCGCGCCGGTTCTCGCTGTTCTCCCGCGCCGTCGTGGAGCTCGTCCGCCAGCGGGCACGGTCCGGCTCGCCGTTCGACATCGTGCACGCCCACGACTGGCCCACCGCCATGGTGGCGTACCTGCTCCGGCACCAGCAGCCGCCCGTGCCCGGCCGGAGCGTGCTGACCCTCCACAACGTGGCCCACCAGGGCCTCTTCCCGAAGGACACGCTCCCGTACCTCGGCCTCGACGGCGACCACTTCCGGCCAGACCGGCTCGAATTCTACGGCCAGCTCAACTTCCTGAAGGGCGGCATCCTGGCCGCGGACGCGCTCACCACCGTCTCGACCACCTACGCGAACGAGATCCTCACGCCCAAGCAAGGCGAGCGGCTCGACGGCGTGCTCCGCACCCGGGCGAACCAGCTGACCGGCATCGTGAACGGCATCGACTACGCCGTCTGGAACCCGATGACCGACCCGGCCATCATCGCGCGCTACGACGCCGAGGACGTGAGCAACAAGGGCCGCTGCAAGAGCGCGCTCCTCCAGGAGATCGGGCTCGAGATCCGGCCGGACCGCCCGCTGCTCGTGTCCATCGGCAGGGTGGTCGCGCAGAAGGGCAGCGACCTGCTCGCGAACGCCATGCCGAAGATCCTGAAGGGCGACGTCAGCGTCGTCGTGGCCGGCGAGGGCGACCCCGAGCTCATGGCGAAGCTCACCGCCGCCGCGGCCAAGGCGCCCGAGCGGGCGAAGTTCCTCGGCGGCGTGAGCGAGGCCGTCGTGCACCGGCTCATGGCCGCGGCCGACCTCGTGGTCGTGCCGTCGCGCTTCGAGCCGTGCGGCCTCGTGCAGCTGTACGCGCAGCGCTACGGCGCTGCCCCGGTGGCGTGCAGGACCGGAGGCCTCGTCGACACGATCGTCGATCTCGACGCCGCCCTGGAGACGGGCACGGGGTTCCTGTTCGACAAGCCGACGGCCACCTCGCTGCTCGGCGGCGTGCAGCGAGCCCTCGCGGCCCTGACGTCGCCCCGCTGGCCCGCCGTCCAGCGCCGCATCATGCGCCTCGACCTCGGCTGGGACCGACCCGCACGCCGCTACGTCCAGGTCTACCGGCAGACGCTCGCCAGCTGATCACCGCGCGCCGGAGCGGAGCGCGCGGCGCCGGACGGAGCGCCGGAGGGGCCCGCCGCAAGGGGCGACCCGACCGCGATACGGCGCCTCCCCGCGCGACAACATGACGCATGTCACCGGGGAGCCGCGTCGCCTATAGCAGCGTCCGTGCTGCCCAGAGCCCTCGCCGGCGCCGCGATCCTCCTCTCGCTCGCGGCGTCTCCGGGCGTCGCGCGCGCGTCCGCCTGCTGCGGGGCGGGCCACGGGATCGCCCAGTGGCTCGCGCCCTCGGAGCGCGCCGCGGCGAGCTTCTCGCTCCGGTTCACCGAGCAGCTCGGGACGTGGACGCCGGAGCGGGACTTCGACGCCTACGGCGAGGGCGTTTACCACCGCGAGCTGAGGGCCGACGTCGGGTGGATGGTGCGGATCAAAGAGCGCCTCCAGCTCGGCATCTCCCTCCCGCTGCGGCACACCTGGATCGGGGCGGGCCTCGACGACACGCTATCCGGCGGCGACGTGGGAGACATCGGCGCGGCAGGCCGCATCGCGCTGATCGAGGGCGCCATGTCCCCGTGGATCCCGTCCGCCGCGTTCACGCTGGGCGTCACGCTCCCGACCGGGTACGGCGAGGACCCCGTGTTCGAGCCCGTCGGCGTCAGCGCTGCCGGCGTGGACACGGGCGGCGCCAGTGCGATCGACGTCGGCGCGAACGGCGCCGACACGACCCGCCTCGGCGTGGCCGAATTCCGGCCGGGGATGGTCTTCGAGAAGTCGTGGGACTCGGTCCATGCGCTGCTCGCCGCGTCGATCAGCGTCCGTACGAGCTACCACGCCGCGGGCGGCGAGGAGGTGCAGCCCGCGCGCCGCCTGCAGGTCCTCGCCGCGGCGGGGCCCGTGTGGGCCTCCGGCACCTCGCTCAGCGTGGGCGGCCTCTACGAGCGCGAGGGATACCCGCGCGTGGCCGGCGGCCGCCCCACGCGGGGCGGAGCGCGTGAGCGGACGGCGCTGCTCGCGGTGCTCGCCCACGACGTCGGCGCGCGCTGGACCGCCGTCGGCAACCTCCAGGTGGACGTGCCGATCTCCGGGATCGGCCGCAGCGAGGGCGCCTTCGCCGCCCTGTCGGCAGGCCTCCGTTACGTGTGGGGACGACATGATTGAACCGCGGGATCGGCTGCTCACCAGGTCATCTCGGGAGCGCCGCGGGGCGCGGGCCCGCCGCGCGGCGCTCGCGGCGCTCGCCGTCCTCTTGCTCCAGGGCTGCGGATCCTCGGACCGGGAGCCGGATCCCGGGGACCGGCAGGACGTCGGCGTCAACGGGCGCATCGAGTTCGCCGTGCAATCGACCGAGCCGATCAAGCGGGGCCCGAACACCTTCAACGTGCGGCTCACCTGGACCGACTCGGGGAACCCGGTGAAGCGGATCAAGCTCCGCGTGTACGCCAGGATGCTCTCGATGGGGCACGGGTCCGGGCACGACGGCGTGGAGATCGAGCCCGGCCTGTACCAGGTGGCCAACGTGCCCTTGTCGATGCAGGGCGCCTGGGATGTGGAATGCCGCGCCCTGGCCGCGTCCCTCATCGACGAGGCGGGATTCACGTTCGAGGTGCAGTAGGCTTCCGCCCCGTGCACACCTTCGCAAAGGCGACGTCTCGCCCGAGGCCGAGCGCGCCGCGGCGCGGCCGCCTGGCCCTCTCCGCCGCGGCGCTGCTCGCGATCGCGTCGCTCGCCGCGCCGGCCTCGGCCAACGGGCGCTTCCCGGCCGCAGGCCTGATCGCGAGCCACCCGAGCGATCCGTCGCGCCTGATGGTGCGCGCGACCTACGGCCTGCTCTCCACGCACGACGGCGGCGAGACGTGGCGCTGGATCTGCGAGCCGGTCGTCGGCTTCGGCGGGAACGAGGACCCGATGCTGGCCTTCCTCGCCGACGGGACGATCCTCGCCGGGGTCTTCGACGGGCTCAGCGCATCGAAGAACGGCGGCTGCGACTGGTCGTTCGCCCAGGGCGAGCTGCTGGACCGCTACGTCATCGACCTCTCGGCCGATCGCGAGGACCCCGCGCGGGCCGTGCTCGTCGTCAGCACGGGGCTCGGGGCAGGGCGGTTCCTGACCCAGCTCTGGGAGACGGGCGACAACGCGAACCGCTGGACGAAGGCGGGCGCCGATCTGCCCGAGGACTTCCTCGCCCACACGGTCGACGCAGCCCCGTCGAACCGCGATCGCGTCTACGTGAGCGGCCGCTTCGGCGCGCCCGAGTACACAGGGGCCCTGCAGCGGACCGACGACCGCGGCGCGACCTGGGAGCGGCTCGACATCCCGGGGAGCGACGACATGCACCTGCCGTACATCGGCGCGATCGATCCCGCCGACCCCGATACGCTCTACGTGCGGCTCGACGGCGATCCGAGCGACGCGCTGATCGTCTCGCACGACGGTGGCGAGAGCTTCACCACGGTCTTCGAGAGCCAGGGCGACCTCCTCGGCTTCGCGCTGTCGCCGGACGGAGCGAGCGTGATCGTGAGCGGCCCCCGGGACGGGATCTTGCGCGCGCCCACGAGCTCGCTCGAGTTCGAGAAGATCTCGGACGTCGGCGCGCGCTGCCTGACCTGGACCGCCGCGGCGCTCTTCGCCTGCGGCGACGAGTTCGCCGACGGCTTCACCGTCGGTCGCTCCGTCGACGAGGGAGAGAGCTTCGAGGCCCTCCTGCACCGCGACGGGCTCTGCGGTCCGATCGAGTGCGCGAAGGAGAGCGACGCGGCCTCGACCTGCTCCGACCTCTGGGGCGCGACGGCGCTCACCATCGGCTCCCGTCAGTGCGGCGGCGACGCCGGCACCGGCAGCGGGGGATCGGCGCCGCCGCCCGTCGAGGAGCCGGCCGGGTGCGGGTGCAAGATCGGCGCGCCCGGCGCCGCGAACGTCGGCGCCGCCGCGCTGCCCGGTGGCAGGAGCGTGATCTGGCTCGCGCTCTCGGCCGCCGGGGCGCTCGCGCTGGCGCGCCGGCGGGCGCACGCGAGCGCCGGTCGGAGCGACCGGACGGAGCGATCGTGACCGACGCCACGCCGTCCGTGCGAGAGCCGGGTGGGCCGGAGGCCCGCCGGTTCGTTTCTGGATCTACGCCATCGCGGGCTGACGTAGACTGGGGGGGCCTCGGCTACGGCCAGCGCGTGAATGGCCCCTAGAGATCTCCCCAAGTCGCCGCTCGCCGCCTTCCTCCGCGCCCACGGCGCGGAGATCCTGGCGGCGTGGGAGCGCGCCGAGAGACGCCGCGCGCCGGGCGAGCAGTCCCCGGGCTACGTCGCGCTGCGCGACGAGCTGCCCTCCGTCTTCGAGCGCATCGCCGAGCGCCTCGACGCGGCCGTGTCCGCGGCGGTGGTGCCGCAGGGCGACGAGGCGCGCGACTCGTGGACCGGCGTCGAGTCGCTGTCGGCCGAGTTCCCCGAGCCGCTGCTCGGCTTCCGCGTGCTCGACAGGCTGCGCGACGGGTTCGAGCTGGAGGACGTGACGGCCCAGTACTCGGTGCTGCGCCGCTGCGTGCTCCGGCTCCTGGAGCGGACCGGCACGCAGCCGTCGTGGCTCGAGATGACCGTCCTGCACGAGGCGCTCGATCAGGTGATCATCGATCCGGCCACGCGGAGCGCCGCGGCCCGGGAGCGCGCGCTCGGGGCGCTCGATCGCGTCTCGGCCGAGGGCATGGGCAGCGTGCACATCGACCGGCTCCTGCGGCGGCTGATCGAGGTGCTGCTCGAGTCGGCGCGCTCGGTCGACTGGGCGGTGATGCTGCTGATCGAGGGCGAGGTGCTGCGGATCCGCGCGGCCATCGGCGTCGACGAGGCGCTGTGGGGCCTGCGCGCCTACCGGCTGGCCGAGGGGTTCGTGGGCCGCGTGGTCCGCGAGCGGCGCCCGGTGGCGCTGCGCTCGGCGGCGCCGGATCCGCTCGCCACCGACGCCGGGGGCGGCGCGGCGGGGCCCGAGTCGGGCGCGCAGAGCGAGCGCCCGAGCGACGCGCTGCACGCGCTCTACGGCGTGCCGATGCTCTCGGAGGGCCGCCTCGTCGGCGTCGCGGTCGTGAGCTCCCGGCGCGTGGCCGAGTTCTCCGAGGGGGACCGGTTGCTCTTCAGGAAGGCGGCCGAGCGCGCGGCCGCGCTCGCGACGCAGGCCCAGCTGCGCGAGCAGCTCGCCTCGGAGCGCAGCCGGTTCGAGACGGCGATCCAGCGGCTCCCGGTCGGCGTGGCCGTGGCGGAGGGGGCGGCGGGCACCGTCGCGCTCAGCAACCGGCGGTTCGCGGAGATCGTCCGCGGCCCCGAGGAGACCCCGAGCAACGCGCCGATGCGCACGCTGCTCAGCGAGGCGGACGACGACCAGCGCGCGCGCTGGCTGCTCTTCCGGGCGCTGCACGGCGGCGAGACGGTCGTCCGCGAGGAGCTCGAGTTCATCCGCGGCGACGGGGAGCGCCGCCTCGGGAGCTTCAGCGCGACCCCTGTGCGCGACGCCGACGGGCGGATCTCGGCGGCCGTGATGACCGTCGAGGACATGACGGAGCTCCGCAAGGCCGAGCGCGGCCGCGAGATCGTGATCGAGGCGAGCGCGCTGCTGGCGGAGTCGCACGACCACGACGCGACGGTCGAGCAGCTGGTGCGGCTCGGCGGCGAGCGCTTCGCGGACCTCTGCGCGCTCGACCATGACGACGGCGGCCTCCCGCGGCTCGTCGCGTCCGCGCGCCTCGCCGATGCGCGGGCGCTCCTGCCGCGGCTCATCAAGCACCCGCCGCTGCTGCTCGGCGAGGCCGGCCCGCTGGCCGAGGCGGTGGCCCGCCGGGAGCCCACGCTCGTCCCGCTGGTCACCGATCCGTGGCTGCAGCGGGTCGCCCGCGGGCCGGAGCACCTCGCGGCGCTGCGGGAGCTCGGGGCCCGCTCGGCGATCCTCGTGCCGCTCGCGGCGCGCGGCCGCAAGCTCGGCCTCCTGAGCCTCTGGACGGTGGAGCGCGAGCTCCGGCACGACGACACGGGCGTCGCCGCGGAGCTCGGGCGCCTCGCGTCGCTGGCCATCGAGAGCGCGCGGCTGCACCGCGAGGCGGCGCGAGCGCGGTGAGCCGGCGCGAGCGCGGCGGCGTCGCGCGGAGCGCGGCGGGCGGGCGCTCGACGAGGTGACGGCCTGCCGGCGGCGTCGGGGCGGCCCTGCACGGCCGTGGTCCGCGCCGGGATAAGCCCAGGGGACGCCCCGAGGGCGGTCTTTCGCGTGCGCCGGGAGAGCGCGCGGCTTGCGTCGCGGGGGTGGATATGGCGAAGCTCCCGCCCTCGCACACCATCGTATGACCACGACCCAAACGGAACGTCCTCTCGCTGTGCTTGTCGGGGTGCAGCTCCCCGGCGTCGACGATGTCGAGCACGCCGCTGATCTGGCCGAGCTGGGCCGCCTCGTTCACACGCTCGGCTTCGACGTGATCGCGACCGTGTCACAGCGGCGCAGCGCGCTCGCGGCGGCCGCGGTGCTCGGGGAGGGCAAGCTCAAGGAGCTCGCGGAGCTCACGGGCGGCAGCGGCGTCGTGCCCTCGGGCGCGCCCGAGCGGAAGAACAAGGCACGCGCGCGCCGGGCCGCGGAGAGCGGCGAGGGCGACGAGGCCGACGGCGAGCTCGGCGATGACGCCGACGACGCAGACGACGACGGCGAGGATGGCGGCGTCGCGGCGACGGGCGCGGGCGGCGCCCGGCGGGAGGCGCGCACGGCGACGGTCGTGGCGGTCGATCACGACATCTCGCCGAGCCAGGCGCGCAACCTGGAGCGCGCGACGGGCGCGCAGGTGCTCGATCGGGCGGGCGTGATCATCGAGATCTTCCACCGCCACGCGCGGAGCCGCGAGGCGAAGCTCGAGGTGGAGATCGCGCGGCTCAACTACGTCGCGCCGCGGATGCGCGAGACGGGCGGCGGCGGGGACCGGCAGCGCGGCGGCATCGGCGGCAAGGGCGCCGGCGAGAGCGCGCTCGAGCTCGATCGGCGCAAGATCCGCGACCGCATCGCGGAGCTGAAGCACGAGCTCGGCGCGGTCCAGCGCGAGCAGTCGACGCGCCGCGCGCTCCGGCAGGGGCAGCGCCGCGTCGCGCTGGTCGGCTACACGAACGCCGGCAAGTCCTCGCTGATGCGGGCGCTGACGGGGAGCGAGGTGCTCGTCGCGGACAAGCTGTTCGCGACGCTCGACACGACGGTGCGCGCGCTCCACCCGGAGGTGCGCCCGCGGATCCTCGTCTCGGACACGGTCGGCTTCATCAAGAAGCTGCCGCACGATCTCGTGGCGAGCTTCCGGTCGACGCTGGACGAGGCGCTCGAGGCGTCGCTCCTGCTCTACGTGGCCGACGCGTCGGACCCGACGTTCCGCGATCAGCTCGGGGTGACGCGCGGCGTGCTCTCGGAGATCGGCGCGAGCGAGGTGCCGAGCCGGCTCCTGCTCAACAAGGTGGACCGGCTGCCGGAGGAGGAGCGCGACGCGCTGCGCCTCGAGTTCCCCGAGGCGACGCTGCTCTCGGCGAAGACCCCGGCCGACGTGGCGGCGCTGCGCGAGGCGATCATCGTCTTCTTCGAGCAGTCGATGGTGGAGGCCGAGCTCCTCCTGCCGTACGCGAAGCAGAGCCTCATCGGGGAGATCTACGACAACGCGCGCGTGCTCTCGGAGGAGTACGACGACGCCGGCGGCCGGCTCTCGGTGCGGGCGCACCCGGTGGCGCTCGAGCGGCTGCGCAGCCTGCTCGCGCGCTGAGCGCGCCGCGGCGGCGGGCGGAGGCGCGTCAGCGCGGCGGGCGGCGGGCGGCGGGGGCGCGTGCGGCGTCAGCGCGGCGGGCGGCGGCGGGAGGAGGCGCGTGCCGCGCTGACGCGGCGGAGGGCAGCGGGCGGCGCCGGAGCCGGTAGCGGCGCAGGAACAGGCCGATCCCGAACGCCACGAGGTGGAGCCCAACGATCACCCCGACGAGGATCCACCGCTGCACGCGCCGAGCGTAGCACCGCAGGGGCGGAGCGCGGGCGCGCCGGGGCGCATGCTATCGTTCCTCGTCTTCCGCTCGTCTTCTGCATCTGCTCGCCTCTGCCGCCGGTCCGCGCCATGAACACCCCCGACGCCGAGCTCGAAGCGATCGTCCTGCGCGGGCTGGGAGCCTACCGCGCCGGGCTGTTCTACGAGGCGCACGAGCTGTGGGAGGCCGGGTGGCGCGACGAGCCGGATCCGGTGCGGAAAGCGCTCCTCCAGGGGCTCATCCTCGTCGCAGCGGCCCTGCACAAGCTCACGCGGATGCGAAGCCCGTCGGGGGCGGTGCGCCTGCTCGACAAGGCGCACGCGCGGCTCGCGGGCGTGCCAGAGGGCATGGGCGGCGTCGCGGTCGATCTCCTGTCCGGCGACATCGCCCGCGCAGCGCGCGCGATCGAACAACGCGCGAGCGAGGGGAGGACAGAGCTCGATGCGTCGCTTCTGCCCAGGATGGAGATCGCGGCGTCCTCACCGGCCGGCGCGCGTCCGCGGGCGTGAACTTCTGCCCAGAACGGGCTCCGCAGTCGAGATTGCGCTTGTCACGTGCGACGTGGGACGCCGGCGTGACATCGTTTGCCTGGGTGGAGATCGCACGGGGCCGCCCGTGTGGGGGGGACGCGTGGCAGACGGAACCTGTGGAACCGGGATGGAGGGGCAGGCGAGCATCGCGCCTCGAGCCAAGCTGCAAACCGAAAGGAGCCGCGTGAAACGGCGCAAGCAGATCCTGATCGTGGACGACGATCAGGAGATCCGGGAGATGCTCGAGATCACGCTGGTGGAGGAGGGCTACGACGTCCTCTCGGCCAGCGACGGAGAGGCTGCGCTGGCGCTGCTCGAGCGCAACAGGCCGAACCTCATCCTGCTCGACATGCGCATGCCGGTGATGGACGGCTGGGGGTTCGCGCGGGCGTACGCGTCGTGTCCCGGTCCGCGCGCGCCGATCCTGGTCATGACGGCGGCGGTGGACGCCGGCAGCTGGGCCCGCGAGGTCGGCGCGTGCGCGTCGGTCGCGAAGCCGTTCGATCTGAACCGCCTGCTCGATTCGATCGCGGTGCACGCCGGCTCGGCGCCCGGCCCGAGCTCCGCCTCCGCCTGAGCGGGGTCAGGCCGGGCGCGATCCGGGCCCGAGGTGCTCGGCGGTGGAGGGGCCGCTCGGCGGCGTGGAGGGGCCGCCGCCGAGCGACGCGGATCCGTCGCTCGGCGGCGCATGGGTCGCTTCTGCCGCGGTGGATCAGCCGCCGGTCGCGCGGCGCATGGCGCACATCAGGTCGCCGCGGCACGGGTCGGCGGGAGCGCGGCGGTCGGTCGTGCCCGGCGCCGCGGGGTCGGCCTTGCCGTGCGGCGGAGCGGCTGCCCCGGTGGCCCGCGCGCGGCCCTCGGGCGCGCGCGGCGAGGTCGTGGTGCCGGGCTCGTCGGCAGGGACGGCGCCGTCGACGCGAGGCGCGGTGGGCGCGCGCTCCGCAGGCGCGGCAGCGGTCGCATCGACGGTGATCGCATCGACGCGCGGGAGCCGCGCCTCGATCGAGCGCGCCGCGGCCGCGAGCCCAGCCGTCGCGGGAGGCCCGGGGGCAGCGTCCGGGGCCGAGACGCCCGCGGTGAGGGCCGCAACCGCGGCGGCGGCCGCGAGCAGGGCGGCGGCCGAGCGGCCGCGCCACGCGCGCCCCGGCGCGTCGAGCGACGGCGCCGCGGGCGTGCGGGCGGACGCGGGGCCGCGCGCGGATGCAGGGCCGCGCGCGGATGCAGGGCCGCGGATGGACGCAGGCGGCTCGCCGAACGGGAAGATCGGCAAGAGGTCGAGGACCTGGGGGGGAGCGCCTTCCGCGTCGGCGCCCAGCGCGGTGAGGTCGATCTGCCCCGAGGGCACGTCGCGATCTTCGCCCGCGGCCCGCTCCACGGACGCGGGCGAGGGCGCCGCGGCAGCGGTCTCGCCGGCCGCCGGCGCGTCGATCGCGAACGTGACCGAGGTGTCATCTGCGGGGCCGGTGACAGCCGATCGGTGTTCGTTCCTCCACTCCTTGTGCTGCGTGCTCTTCATGGTTGCTTCTGCTTCAGCCGTATCGGTCGAACGCTGGAGTCGTGACGCTCCCCCGGCCGGTCGGCGTGTCCTTTCGTGGTTTGGACATGCGCGCGAGCGCGCGCTTGGGCCAGGGGCGCGCGCGCCGGATCGCCTTGCACGACGGCCAGCGCACCTCGCCGCCCTCCATTCCGCCCCGCGCGCGCGGCGACGGACGAGCCTGCAGGCGCGGTCGGGGCGCACCTGAGGCGTGCCCGTCGGCGGCGTTCGCGATCTTGCGAGGGGGCTTGCGACGCCCATACTTCGACCGCTCGGAGCGCCGAGGGCGTGCGGTCGGCGGGGCTCATGACCGCACGCCCTCGGGGAAGTTGGTTACGATCGGGGCGTCCGTCGTCGAACAGAAGTTCCCACGCAAACGCGAATCGGATACTTGAGGCGAGATGAAACCTACACGGCTCTTCACGGTTCTGGGGGCGCTGACGTTCCCCCTCGCGGTGGCTCTGGTCAGCAACGGGTGCAAGAAGGAGGAAGAGGAGCTGCCGCCGGTGCCGGCGCCGACCGTCGAGACGCCGGCCCCGACGCCGACGCCCACGACGCAGATCGTGCCTGAAGAGGACGCCGGGGCGGACGCGGCGGACGTCGACGCGGCGGACGCGGACGCCGGAAAGAAGGTGGTCACCGGCGACTCCAGCGGGATCCGCAAGTGCTGCGCGGCGCTGCGCCAGAACGCGAAGTCGGCGCCGCCCGAGCAGCAGGGCGGCTACCTCGCGGCGGCCTCGGCGTGCGACGGCCTCGCGAACTCGCCGCAGGGCCGGCAGGCGCTCTCGACGCTGCGCGGCCTCCTGCTCGGCGCGCAGATGCCGGCGTCCTGCCAGTAACAGGGACGGGAGAGCCAGCAGCGCACCGGCGGTGAGCTGGCTTCGCGCGCGAGGCATCGGCCGCCTCGCGCAGCGACGCCAGCTCAGCCGTGCACGTACACGAGCGTGCCGCCGCCCTCGATGTTGAGGGCTCCGTGCCACTCGGGCGGGACGGCGGGCTCGGTCCACTCGAAGAGCCAGGCCGCGTCGGCAGGGGCCAGGTTGATGCAGCCGTGGCTGCGCGCCTTGCCGAACTCGTCGTGCCAGTAGGCGCCGTGCAGCGCGTACCCGCCGTGGAAGTACTGGGTGTACGGCACGTCGCGCAGATCGAACGCCTCGGTCGCCTCGTCGTCGCCATCCATCGTGGTCGAGACGTGCTTCGCGTGGATGTAGAACGAGCCGCGGACGGTGGCGTCGGTCTCCCCGGGATCCGCCATGCCGCTGCGACCGCTGGAGATGAGCGACGCGAACACGGGGCGCGTGCCCTCGTAAGCGACGAGCATCTGGCGGCGGATCGAGATGTCGATCCACTTCTTGCCGTCGCGCGCGAACCCCTGAGGGTCCTTGCGCAGCTCGGCGATGACGAGGTGGCTCCCGGCAAGCCATGAGCCCTCCGTGGTCTCGACGAGCCCCTTGGCGCCGCCGCGCGTGCGGCCGGTGAGCACCCAGCCCGACCGGAACGGCGCAGCGCCCGCGCCGACGAGCGCGCGGCCCGAGGCGGACAGGCGCTGCCGCGTCGCCCCGTGGACGCGGACGAAGGCCGGGGCGCCCTTCAGGCTGGGATCGACGCGAGGGTCGGTGCCAGGCGGCGCGGGCGGCAGCTCGTCGGCAGGGGGCTCGGCGATGGAGAAGCTCGCGGCGTCCGGGGCGGCGCTCGCGGGGGCGTCGGCGCCGCCGACGTCGAGATCCTTGATGATCACGCCGCGCAGCTCGCTGAGGCGCGCGGGACGCGTGCGATCGAGCGGGATGAGGTCGAGCTCGGTCGTGAGGCCGAAGCGGCGGTTTGTCCACTCGAAGGTCGTGATCAGGCCGAACGCGGAGCTCTCCTTGGCGCGGCCCGTGTGCACGGAGTAGTGGAGCTTCTCCTCGGCGCCGTACGGCTTGGGGAGATCCCGGCCGGCGAGCAGGAAGGCCGGCACGGGGTCGAGCGGCAACGACGACGGCGCAACAGCCGCGCGAGCGAGGTGGACGCCGAGCGTGGAGCCCTCGACGCGGCGCTGATCCTCGGCGGTCGGGAGCCGGAAGTAGAGGTGCGGCGGGCGCGAGCGCGACATGACGTAGTGGTAAGGCACGGGCGCTCCACGGCGCGGGCCGCGCACGGCAGCGGCGACCACCTGGTGCTCGAGCGCGAGCGAGGCGCCCTTGCCAACGCAGACGTAACCGCGCGGCGCGATCCGGTACCAGCCGCCGGCACAGCCGTCGGTGCCCGCCGGGAGCTCGGCCCGGTCGACCACCGCACCAGCGCGCAGGTAGCCGAGCCTCGTCGCGCGTTCGTCGGGGGCGACGTAGATCCAGGTGCGCATCGCGATGCTGGCGATCTTCGCGCCCTGGCCCGGAAGGGTGGCCTCCTTCGCGGACGAGGAGGAGGCGGCAGACGACGTGAGGGACGCAGGGAACGCGGCGCCGGGCGAGGGGGAGCCAGGAGAGGGGGAGCCAGGAGAGGGGGAGCCAGGAGAGGGGGAGCCAGGAGAGGGCGCCTGGTCCGCGAGCGCGGACGACAGCGGGTGAGGCGAGGGCGAGAGAGAGGCAGCGGAGGGCGCTGCCGGGGCGAGCGAGGGGAGACCCGGGTTGGCGGAAGCGGCAGAGAAGGCGAGCGGAGCGGGCGCTTCCGGGGAGCCGGCAAGGGGATCGTCGGTCGCCCTGCCGGGAGGATCCTGGGCCGGAGCGCAGGCTGCGGTCAGCAAGGCGAGGATGGGGGCGGAGGCGACGGAGGCGAGCGAGAAAGGGAGCGAGCCGGCGCTGGCAAGGGAGCCGGTGAGCGCCGTGGGGCAGGAGCGGGAGCCAGAGCGGGAGCGCGAGGCGCGCGGGGAGCGCTGCGATGGGGGCAGCGACGCGGGGGCGGAGGCTCGAGCGAAGGGAAGCATCGGCGCGAAGGCGAAGGCAGAGAGAGCAGGGCCGCGGGGGCGAGCGCGAGCGCGAGCGCGAGCGCGAGACCGGCGGGCGAGAGAAGCTGAAACCGGGGCCGCAAGGGGCTCAGCGGGCGAGGTGTACGCTCAACCGAGGGGGAGATGCAATCTCCTGCCGGCGGGATGGGGGGAGGCCGAGAGAGACGTGAGGGAAAGGGAGTAGGGAGGGAGGATGAAGACGGAGAAGGCGCGCTAGCGCTTGACCTTCTTCGCGAGCAGGTCGCCCAGCGTGCCGAAGTTGCGAGGGGCAGGCTTGGCGCCCTTGTCGCCGGCGCCGCCGGCACCGCCGGGGCGGTCGCCCTTGGCGTACGACTCGAACTGGCCGCGCTCCTCGTCGACGCGGAGGGCGGAGATCGACAGGCGGATCTTGCCGGACTCGTCCACGTTGAGGATCTTCGCCTCGATCTCCTGCCCCACGGTGAAGTGCTTCTTCAGGTCGGCCGCGCGAGGCGTCGCCGTCTCGACCGTCGGGACGAGCCCACGACCCGAGCGACCCGACGTGCCGGCGATCTGGACGAAAACGCCGTACCGCTCGATGCCCGTCACCTTGCCCTTGACCCGCGCCCCCTCGACGAGCAACGGCGCGCCGCCCGCAGCAGGTGCGGAGACCGCGAGCGACGTCGAACCGTCGCCGTCGTCGCTCGCGCGCACGACGACCGGCGAGAGGCGCACCTGGCCGGTGCCCGAGTCGACGCCGGAGACCACCGCCGAAACGCGCGAGCCGACCGCCACCCGGAGCTTGCCGTCGCCGTCGCTGAGGGCCGGGCGTTCGAACATGCCCTCCTGCTTGCCACCGAGATCCGCGAAGACCGCCTCGCGAGCGATCGCGACCACCGTCACCTCGACGGTCTCACCCGTGTGGTACTGACGGCGACGCTGCTTGCCAGCTCCTTCCGACTGCTCGAAGAGCGAAGCGAACGATTCGTTGGAGGCGGCGGAAGGGCGTGACGGCGACATGGCGCGACCTCATAGCGCGAGGCGAGGGCGTGAGGAAGGCGGCGGTGAGGGGAAGCGAGGGACGGGGTGGAAAGCGGGGAGGTGAGGCGAGCAGGGGGAAAGGGAGGGGAGGTGGGAAGGGGAGGATGGGCGGGGGACGGGGGCAGAGGCGGACGCGGGACGCGGAGGGATGCGGCTGGGCGCGCGGGGGAGGCGAGGTCGCGAGGGGAGTAGGAGGCGGATGAGCCGAGCCGGAGCCGCCGGCGGCGGGCTGGCCGGAGCGACGGGCCGGGTGGATGGGCGACGACGCGGCTGGAAAGGAAAGGTGGAACCTGCCAGGGGCTTCTGCTAGCTTCGCCCGCCGCTGAATCGGGTCGATAGCTCAGTCGGTAGAGCTGCGGACTTTTAATCCGTAGGTCCAGGGTTCGAGTCCCTGTCGACCCACTGAATGATTCCGAGGGGTTAGACGCGAAACCTCAGGTGGAATCGAGGCGGAGGTGGGCAGCAGCGGCGCCCACCCGGGCGTCTGGCGGACGGCGCCCTTGATGGCCGTCTCGCTCAGGTGCGCGTAGCGGTGCGTCGAGGCGATCGACGTATGGCCGAGGTGCTCGCGGACCTCCTCGAGCGTCCAGCGACGGCCCCACCAGTCGGCGACGAGCGAGCTGGCGCAGGTGTGGCGGAGGTCGTGCCAGCGGACCGGGCGGGTGATGCCGGTCGCGGCGATGTAGCGGTCGAAGAGGTCGGCCTTCTTCTGCTTCCGGCGGCCGGTCGGGAGGGGGACCATCTCGCTGCGGATGAGCGGGGTCTTGCCCTTGGAGACGCGGCCGCCCCGGGCGCCGGGGAAGACCAAGGCCTCGGGGTTGTGCCTGGTGGTGTACATTCGCCGGGATCGCACGGCGAAGGCCGCACGAGATCCGGGAGAAGACCATGGCCCGCACTGCGCCTGTACCGAACATTCCCGCCATCCCTGGAATGAACCCGGGCGTCTTCATCATGGGAGGGGGTGGGGCCGGAGGCGGGGGCGGCGGCGCTGGCGGTAACGGCTCTGGAGGTAAGCAGGGCGGCAATGGAGCCAACGGCGGCAAGGAAGCCAGCGGCGGCGGGAAGTCCGCGTGTGGCAGCGCAGGCGGCGACGGCGCCGGCTGCCCGAACCACCATGGCGGCAAAAAATCTGGAATGGCTGCGAAGGGCGACCCGGTCGATGTGGTGACGGGCCGGGTGTTCACGATTCCCGCCGTCGACCTCGAGCTTCCGGGACCGCTGCCGCTCTCGATCGTGCGGGCGTACACCACCGCGGCGCACGAGCGCGACGTCGGGCTGGGGTTCGGGTGGAGCCACTCGCTGGCGTGGGAGATCGAGGTGCGCCGGCGCATCATCCGCGTCTGGACCGACGATGGGCCGGTCGATCTCGAGGCGATGCCCGTGGGCGCCGGCGCGGCGGGCCCTCACGGCTGGGTCCTCGCGCGGGAGGAGCGCGGCTTTGTCTTCGATACCGGCGATGACCGCTGGTACGTGTTCGCCGAAGCGGCGGGGAAGCGGTACCGGCTCACCGCGATCAAGGACCGATACAACAACGAAATCAGGCTCTCGTACCGCGAAGGCGTGCTCGCCGAGATCACCGACAGCGTCGGCCGGACCGTCCGAGTCCGGCGGGCGCCCGACGGGCGCATCGGCGCCTTCGAGATCAAGAACGCGCAGGAGCGTGGTGTCTGGGTGGCTTTCGCGCGGTACACGTACGACGAAGCCGGGGATCTCACGTCCGCGACCGACGCTGACGGATACACGACGCGCTACACCTACCAGGAACCCCTCCTCACCTCACATACGAGCCCCATCGGGCTCACGTCACGTCGTTCAGGACCGCTCCCTCGAGCACGCCGCCCTTCGCCGAGCCATGATCCCTCCTTCGCGAGCACCGGATGCGCCGGCCATGGGCCCGGCGGCGGCGGAGCGCGGCGTCCTTGCCTTCTGGCGCGAGGTCGAGCGCTGCCGCAGCACCCCGCTCGGCGGGAAGGCGCGCGCCGGCGCCGTGGCGGGCCTCGAAGGGTGGCTGGAGCATGGTGGTGCGCGCGTGGCGCTGCTCGGGCCGAGCGGGCGCGGAAAGTCAGCGCTGCTGGGCACCTGGGCCCTGGAGCTGGCCCGCGCGGGCCGACACGAGGTCGCGTTCGTCCCCGTGAGCCGCCGGTTCGGTACGGCGCTGGAGCCTACGGCGCTGAACCTCCTTTACGCGCGCGTGGCTCCGTTCCTCAGGTCGCCGCGGCGCACCGGCGAACGGCCGCACGGGGTCGAGGAGACGCGGCGCGACCTTGCGAGCATGCTTGAGGAGGGCCGCCCGCCCGGAAGCAGGCCGCTCGTCTTGATCCTCGACGGGTTCGACGAGGCCGTCACCTGGACCCCCGATGCAGCGCAGCGCTTCCTGCGAGAGCTCGGCCCCGGCGTGCGCGCCGTGCTGTCGGCGCGCTCGCTTGAGGCGCAGGGAGGCATTCGGGAGGAGACGGAGGTGGTCGCGTTGCCACCGATCGCGGCCGACGAGGTCGTGGAGGCCATCGGGCGAAGGCGCGGCGATCTGCCGGCCAGCGTGAAGGATGATGTTGCACGGGTGAGCGGCGGCGAGCCGCTGCTCGTGGAGGCGCTCATCGAGGCCCTCTCGCGGGATCTCGCGGCTGTGGGAACGGCGCTCGCGGGCGCTCCCGTCGGAGCTTCGGGGGTCCTCGAGCTCTGCGCCGGCGGCTCGATCCTCTCCGCGCTGCCATGGCTTGCAGGCGCGCTCGGGCCGATCGAGGGGGAGGAGCTCTTCGCGATCTCGACGGTGAGCGCCGGAGCCTGGAACGAGCTGATCGGACCGCTCGTCGCCGCCGGAGAGACCGGCCTCGCGCTTCGTCACCCGGCCTGGGCGGAGGCCGCCCTAGCGCGGATCGCGCCGCACCAGCGCGCGGCGATCGATCACCGGTTCGCCGACCACGGGAAGCGCGCATTCGCCTCGGGCACGGTCTCCGAGTACGTATGCCGGAACTGGCGCGCTCACCTGGAGCGGGTCGACGCGAGCCTCGCAGAGCGGCTCGAGCTGGTCTCGAGTGCGTGGCTCGATGTGTGGAGGACGCGCCCGGATGGGTCGTCCGGGTTCATCGCCGACGTGGACGCGACGGCAGCCTGCGCGGCGAGCCTTCTGATCGATGCCGCCGCCGGGGGCGATGTCGTGGCGGCGCTGGCCGCGCGGGTCCGCTGCCTGCTCGTCACGAGCTCCGTGCGGACGATCCTTGGCTTCGAGGAAGCGCGGCGCGCGCTCGCCGCGCAGAACGAGGAGGAGGAAGGGGAAGGGGCCGAGGGCGGCGAGGGCTCCGCCGGACCGCGCATCGAGATGCCGCGCGTCGGCGAGGACGTCTTCGACGCCGTCCGGCCGATCGCCGATGCCGGGGAGCGCGCCGGCGCCCTGATCCGGCTGGCGCGCGAGCTGCCCGACGCCGAGCGCGCCGTTGTGTTCGGCTGGGCGCTCGAGGCCGCCAGCGAGGAGCACGCCGGCGGGGCCGCGCTCGCCGCCGCGGTGTGCGAGCTCGACGGGCAGACGCGCGTGACGGCTGCGCGCGCGGCGGCGGCGCGGCTCGGTCGCGAGCGGACCGAGGAGAGCCGGATCGCGCGCGTGTCCCTGGCGGCGCTGCTGCCCGACTCCGAGGCGCTCGACCTCGGTCGCGCCGCGTTCGCCGAGGTCCCGGCCGACGCGAGGAGCGACGAGCTGCGGCGGCTCTCGGAGGCCGCCGCGCGATTGTCTCCCTCGGTGGTGCGCGGGCTCTGGGCATGGTCCGAGGCGCTGCCCCCCTCGGAGCGGCACCTGGTGCTCGCGCGCCTTGCTGCGGGTCTGCCCGCGGCGGAGCGGGAAGCGGGCGCGTCGGAGGCGCTGGGGCTCGCGCTGTCGCTGCTGGCGGACGACGCGCTGCCGGCGGACGCGTGCTGGAGCATCTGCGTGCTTGCGCCGCACGCACCTGCCGGCGCCGCGCCCGCGCTGGTCCAGGCGTGCGCGGCTGCGGCCGGCTTCCGGCGCCCGGTGGTGACGGCCGTCGCCGCGCGCCTCTGCGATCTGGGCCGCGTGGATGATGCGCTCGCGCTCGTGGCGACGCTGCCCGACGCATCGGACCGGATCGAGGTACGGTCCGCGCTGCTCGCGCATCTCCCCGCCGCGATCCGCGAGGCCGCCTGGGCCCAGCTGTCGAGCGAGCTGCGAGCGAGCGACGGCGCGCGCACGCTTCTCGAGCGGAACGCCGCTGCGTGGACCCGGGCTCTCGGGGCGGATGCGGTCCTCGACCTGTCACGCGAGCTCGGCGCCACGTGGCCAGCCCTGGTCGCGATCGCCGGGGCCTCGCCAGACCATGCGCCGGCGATCACGCGCGATCTGCTCGCGCGCGCCCTCGAGCTGCCGAGCGACGAGGACGAGGCGCTCTTTGCGCTGGTCCCGCTGGCCGCCTCGATGACCGATCCGCACGCGCGTCGCCTCTGCCAGCGCCTCCTGAACGACCTCGACTGGAAGCGGCGGCCTGATCTCCTCGACGACTGGACGAAGGACGACCTCGGGCACCTGGCGCCCTTGTTCGCCCGCGTCGCTGGATCGCAGGGCGTCGCCGAGGTGGCCCGGGAGATCGCCGACGTCGCGCGGTGGATGCCCTGAGCGTCCGCGGAGAGATCTCTCGCACCGAGCCCTTCCCCTGGCCCTGAGTCTCAATACTGCCGAACCGCACCGCCTCCTCGACCTAGTCCTCGATCAAGCGCTTGATTGAGGTCTATAATGACCCACCCTGACCGGCGCTGACCAGAGGGTGCCTCGTTGACCCGAGCGTGACCCGAAGTGGGATCGTGATTGACCGGGTTGGCCCAACCTGCCCGGAGGGGCGGGAGGTCGGACCAGGCAGGCTCGTCCTTGACGTGGCCAGGGGCCGGGCTCCACGTGCTCCTCGGGGGGAGCACATGAGACGGCTGCTGCGTGTGCTGGGTCTTCTCGGAGCCACAGGTCTGGCGATGACGATGGGATGTGGAGCATCGCCAGAGGTGGACGAACCTGAAGCGGCCAGCGGCGAGGTCGAACTGCCTGACTCCCTGGACGAGTGCAACCGGGCATGTCGGAACGGACAGCAGGCGATGGAGCAGTTTTGCGCCCAGCTACCACCGGATCCTCGCTTGAGGGCCGGTTGTTGGGCGGCGGCGAAGGGTAGCTTGGTCGCGTGCCTCGGCTGGTGCTACTGGCACTACGGTACGTGAAGAGAACGTCCGCTTGACACCCTGCGGGAAGGGGCCGCAAGGTGCGTCCTGATGCAGGACGACACCCCGCTCGAACCCATCGCAGAACGCCGCCTCTCGGTCGTAGGCGAGCCCGGCCGGGTGGTGACCGTCACCATCGGCAAGCCCATGCGGAAGCCGTCCGGCGACTGGGCGTGCCCGGTCGATATTCAGGGACTTCAGGAAGCGGTGCGAGATTCCGCCTACGGTGTGGACGCCGTGCAAGCTCTACAGCTCGCCTTCGAGACGGCTCGTCAGTCCCTCAAGAACTCTGGGCTTCCGGTCACCTGGTGCGACGGAGAGCCCGGAGAGACGGGATTCCCCGTCGCCGTGCCGTACATCTTTGGCCGCGCTTTCGAGGACAGGATGGAGCGTCTGATCGAGGATGAGATCGAGAAGGCCGTGGAGGCGAAGAAGAAGGGGGCGCCCGGCTGACCCCCCTCCCGAGGGCACCATGCTCCGAGAGGGGGCGTGGCTGGGCGGGGACGCCGATCGCGGCGGAGATAAGGCGGGCGCTGCTGCAGTAGCAGCGGGCTTCCCAGGTTCGTCGCTGGATCGCGGGAGGAGGGCCCGGGGGCCCCGGGCTCTCTTCATCCCCTATTCGTCAGGCGCCGCTGCCCGATCGCCTCCCTCGGGAGAGGCGGCAATCCACGGATTGTCGAGATCCAGCCGCGGGAAGTTTCCACTCTGGAACTCGGCGATCCGCTCCTCGCCGAAGGCCTCCAGGCTCTCCTGGAGCTCGCGGTAGGTCACGCATCGCACCTCGAGCCTCCCGCAGATCTCGCTGGCGAAGCGCTTGAGGGCGTTCCAGTAGGCGCCCTGGTTCCAGAGCGAGAAATGGTGGCCGATGTGAAGAGGCGCCCGGTTGCCGCTGTAATTGCCGTGGAAGTAGTCGAGGTACGTCTCGTAGGTCTGATCCTCGAACTGCTTGCACTTGACGGGATCGCTCACCGGCCGCGCGCTGGACTGGGCGTAGTAGAAGTTGTAATCCATCGAGAGGGTCTTCTTGCCGGTGCCCGCGATCCTCAGCTCGGCCAGCGGGAAGTTCCACACGCCATCGAGCTTCTCTGGCCAGTAATCCGCCGGCGCCGTGCGGCTCGCATCGTACTTGAAGCCGAACTTCCTCAGAGCAGGCCAGAGACCGGGGGTCACCGCGAGGTAGGGAGCGCGGAGGCCGATCACGTCCGCCTTGATCCCGGGGCGCCAGGCATGTTCGCCGGCCTCGGCGGCCGTGAAGCCGTTGTTCCTGAAGACCTCATCGAAGGTGAGCAGGTTGAACTGCCTGAGCTCACTCTCCCAGTCCTCCTCTGTCCAGCCCTCCGCCTTGGCCTGGAAATGCCCGTTCGCGTGCGAGGCGATCTCGTTCCCTTCCGCGTCGGCCTGATTGACGTAATCGATGCGCTCGAGGATGTCGGCCCTGCTGCGGCTGAAGCCGATGTCCGATTGGCCGGGGCGGTGCCTGGGCCCGTGATAGATCGTCTTGTTCTCGGGCGCGAGGAAATAGACCCCGCTGATGAAGTAGGTGAAGCCGAAGCTCGGCGCCTGTCTCGCCCTGAGCTCGCGCGCGAAGCGGAGGGTGTCTTCCCAGCGGTCCAGCGCGAGCGACCCATCGAAGGAGAACACGACGAACTGCGGGGGGCGGCGCTCCGCCGCAAAGGCGGCAGCGGGGAGGGCGATGGCGATGGCGATGGCAATCGCCAGGGCGCGGCCCTTGGAAAACAGCGGATTCATGGCGAGGTCCTCCTCCTCGGCGCCGCGGCCGGCGGTTGACGCATTCGTGCCCTCGACGGGGGCGACCGGCGCCAACCTTGTACATTCATTGGTGCTCCCGCCAGAAGCCGTCAATCACGCGGCGTGCCGCAGGGGGCTCGTGGCCGGGAGGTATCCCGCCGCTATGGCGCGCGTCATGGGCTCCGCCAATGCAGCGTTATCCGCTTCCGCCCCGCCCCCCCGTCTCCGCCCCCGCGCTCTCGCCCTCAGCGCCGCCATCGCCAGCTCTCGCCCCCCGCCTGCACCCGCACCACCCCCTCCTCCCGTCTGCCCACCTTCCTGCCCACTTTGCCCCTTCCTGGCGCCCTCGACGAGCCGGTCGAGCTCGTCGAACTCGAATCCCGCTCGGCTTCTGCCGGTTCGCCTCCGCGTAGCCCTCGATGAACCGCGGGGCGAACTCGCTGAGCGTGGGCACCTCCTTCGTCGTGGTCTCACAGCGCGGAGCTCTTCGAAGCGCCGGACATCGCGGCGCTCGTGGGGCGCCTCCGCTCGCTCACCGACGCGCTTGTCGCATCACCGGACGCGCCCCTCTCGAGCCTACTCCTGCCGTAGCTGCTTGGAGCCTCTCGCTGGACCTACTTCCCGCAGCACCTCTTCCACTTGCGCCCACTTCCGCAGGGACAGGGAGCTTGCCGCCCGATCGGTGCCGTGCCCGCGCCCGGCCTGCGCCCCGCCTGAGCCGCCTTCAGCAGCGGGTCGAGCACCATCCACGTATTGGCCGGTGTCCAGGGCTCGTGGAGCGCCTCAGCGAGCGCGCCCGGCAGGTAGAACTGCTCCGGCGTGCAACGAGCCGTGGCCGCGATGAGGTTCAGCGACACAAGCAGCTTCTTGCCGTCCGTGATCCCGTCGGCCCTGGACATCAACGGTAGCGTGCGGACGAGCTCTTCTCGGATCGGGTCATCCACTTTCGCCGCGTCCGGCTCAAAGTAGCTCTCGCCGACCCTGCGGAGCATCGCTTCGAGCTCCTCGGCAGGGGCTTCAAGGAACTGCGCTGTGATCTCGCAGCAGAGCTGCACCTCGCGGCCCATCACCTCCCGGAGGCGCTTGGCCTGCGGCGTGAGGGCGGTGCTGGGGGCCGCGTGAAGCGCCTTCACGATCTCGGCGCGGGTGTTCTTCGCCCGGGTCCCGATCGCGAGGAGCGCGAACAACGTGTCGAGCAGCTCGAAGAAGCTCACGTCCTCCGCGAGCGCCCGCTTGTAGTCGGGCAGCATGAGCTTGCCGAGGCGCGCCGCCGCCCACGCGCCCTTGAGGATGAACGTGACGACGCCCGTCCCGGTGAGGGGATAGCTGAACGCGGCTCGCGCTCCCTTGTGCTGGTCGGTGAGCGACACGTACTGGTCTCGATCGGCCGTGATCGCGCCCAGGAGCGCCATGTGCCCTGCGGCGTGCAGGAGGTTCCAGTACGCGTGGAGGACCTCCTCGTCCTGGGCCCGGCGGCTGCGACGCGTCCGGAGCATGGGCCCCTGCAGCGAGAGCTCCCGCCCCATGGCCAGGTAGAGGTCGAGGAACACCGGTCCGAGGAGCGGCTCCCAGGCCGCGACGGCGAGGAAGTCCTCCCGGCTCACCGAGTCGGACGCGACGAGGAGGCGCCGCAGCAGGCGCGCGTGCGCTCGCTCTCCGCCGAGCTGCTTCGCGAGGACCATCTTCTCCCGGAGCCGGGTCACCTTGCGAGCGATCGCGTCGAGCTCGCCGCGCTTCACGATGGGGAGATCCCCGGCCCGCATGCCCCGACCGAGGCACGTGACGAAGTGGCCGCTGCGCGTGACGACCAGGAACGGCCCCTGCACGGGATCGTCGAGCGAGATCGCCACCCGCTCCACGCGCTCCGGCAGCGTCGCGGCGTCGAGCACGGCGCGGAGCAGCTCCGGGTCGCGGTAGAGCTCGAGAGCGAGATCCACCTCGCTGCGCGGCAGGCGATCGAGGCGTGAGAGGAAGTGCTCCGCGTGTTGCACGCCGGCCTGGGTACCCGCGCGGACAGAGAGCGGCAAGCCCGCTATTTCATCCAGCATCGGTTTGATTTTGTGAGAAATTCAAACGCATCGGCGGAAAGCTAGACGATCTCGCCGGGCCATGATCTCGTCCGCGTCCGGAGGCCCATGGATGGAACGACGCGCTGCCGGTGGGAGTGTCGCGGCAGGAACAGTGGCCGATGAAGCGGTGGATACGTGGGAGAGCGCGGCTCCGCTTTCTCGGGCTGTGCCGGCACGGGCTGTGAATCTGTACCTGAACGGCGCGGGCGCCGGGCTGCTCGCCAAGGAGACGCCATGTCTCGCTGGCGTACCTGTGCCGGGGCCGCCCGCGTGTTAGCCAGGGAGCTCGCGGACAGATGAGCGAGTACCAGTGGTACGAGTTCGTCGCGCTCGATCGTCCCCTCACGCCGAAGCAGATGGCGGAGCTCAGGGCCATCTCGACGCGCGCCGACATCACGCCCACGCGCTTCTGGAACGAGTACCAGTGGGGCAACCTCAAGGCCGATCCGGCGAAGCTCCTCGAACGCTACTTCGACGCGCACCTTTACTTCGCCAACTGGGGTACGCGGCGGCTGATGCTCCGGCTGCCGGCGGCGCGCGTGGACAGGAAGCAGCTCCACCCGTACTTCCCCGGCGGCGCAGCACGCATGACGGAGGCCGGCGAGCGCGTCGTGCTCGAGCTGGTGAGCGAGACCGAGGAGCCCGAGGACGACTTCACGAGCGGCGCGTCGCTCTCCTCGCTGGTGCCGGTACGGAACGAGCTTCTGCGCGGAGATCTGCGCGCCGCGTACCTCGCGTGGCTCCTCGCGGTCGAGGCGGGCGATGTCGAGGACGACGAGACGGAGCCGCCACTGCCGCCGGGGCTTCGCGAGCTCTCCGCGCCGCTCCAGGCGATGGTCGGCTTCCTTCGCCTCGACGGCGATCTCCTGTCGGCCGCGGCGGAGCCGAGCGGCGCGGAGCCAGAGGATGCCGACGCCCTCCGCGCGTGGGTCGGCGCGCTCCCCGCGCGCACAAAGGATCAGTGGCTACGACGCGCGGTGGATGAGCCGGATCTCGCGCTCGGCGCCGAGCTGCGCCGCGCGTTCCGTGCCCGGGTGAAGGCGAAAGCCACCAGGGCTCCGCGGACCGTCGCGGAGCTGCGCGCGGCGGCCGAGGAGCGCCGCGCGAAGAGAGAGCGCGCCGAGGCGCTCCGCGCCGAGCGGTCGCGCAAGGCCGCAGAGGCCGCCCGGACGAAGCAGCTCGACGCGCTCGCGAGGCGGCTCGACGCAGCGTGGAGCGAGCTGGAGGCGCTTGTCGCGAAGAGCGCCCACGACGAGGCGCTGAAGCTGGCCATCGACCTTCGCGACCTTGCCGCGCGCGATGGCACGAGCGCTGGGTTCGCGGAGAGGTTCGAGGTGATGCGGAAGCGACAGTCGCGGCGCCGGGGCTTCTTCGACCGCTGGAAGCGGGAGAACGCGCCGAGGCGATGGTGAAGATGGTGAAGAAAGACGAGGGCCGAGCCAGGCGCCCGCCGCCGCAGCCAGCGGAGCGTCCGCTCGACGACGGCGTGCGCTACGGCCCGGAGACGTGGCGCGAGATCGACGGCGTCGCCTTCTGCCACTGGGATCGGTGGCTCCTGCGGCTGGCGCTGGCGGAGCCGCGCGGCCTCGCTGCGATCCAGCGTGAGCTCCGTGCGCGCACCGCGAATCGGCGCCTCGACCGCGACGTGGCCGAGGCGATGCTGGCGCAGGTGGTCGACCTTCGTGGCCGGCTCGCGCGCCTCGCGCGGACCCCGGAGGCGATCGGGCGGCGATGACGGTCATCATCGAGATGATGGACCGGGTCGACGACTCCCTCGCGGACATGAGCCAGGTGTTCGCGGCGAGCGAGCGCGCGTACCTCGCGCTCGCCCGCGAGCATGCCGGGCTCGACGGGCTCCTGCGCGACCTCCTCGAGCTCGCCGCGTGGGAGAACTACGGGCTCCTCCGCGGCGTCGACGACTTCCTGGGGGCACTCAAGGAGGAGCACGCGGACCTCGCCGTCCGTGAGCTTTCCGGGATCATCGCGGAGCTGCGGCGAGAGCGCCTCGATGACCAGCTCGCCCTTGCGCTCGCGCTCCGCAAGGCGGTGCTGGCCCCCTGGGGATAGGATGGGAACCGCGGCGCGCCGGCCTCGCCCAGAGGAAGTGACCTTCGGAGCGCGGCGATTCCCATCCTGAATCGCCGCCGTCCGCGCCATGATCGGCGAGACGCTGAGTGCGCTCGTTGCGCGGCCGCGCAACGCGGCCACAGCCGGCGCGCTGAGAAGGGGGGTGAGGGGCCCAGGTGTGGCGGAAATTCGGCGGCGGGGTCGACGTCCACGTGTCGCTCGCGGAATCGTGGATCTCGGCGCGCTCGCCCGCATCGACGAGGCCGCGCGAACGCAGTGGATTGCGGTCCGGAGGGGGTCCCGAGGCCGCGCGAACGCAGTGGATTGCGGTCCGGAGGGGTCCGGACCCCCCATCTGGCACAAAAACTGGCGCTTCCGAGGGGGTGGTGGCGCAGATTTGCGCGGTTTTGGACGCTGTTTGGCACAAAAATCCACCCGAAAGACGGTCCGTGGCACGTTCCGGAGGGGTCCGGGACCCGGTGTGTCGCAATGCATTGCGTCTGTGCCGGTGCCGGACCCCCCTCGCTTGGCACAGGATCGAGCCGTTTGGCACACCCCAGGCCGGTGCGCCGTTGAAATTGACACAGAGCGCAGCGCCGATCCACGCGAACGACGTGGAGTGCTGAAGTGCCTCGCGATCGCCGGGAGCGGGATCGTGGCGATGTTCGACTTTCTCGCGAAGGAAGCGCTGGCCGAGGGGACGCTCGTGACCGTGCTCGAGGAATTTCGGACGATGAGCTGGCCGATTCACGCGCTGTATCCGAAGAATCGGCATTTGTTGCCGAAGGTTCGGGTGTTTATTGATTTCTTTGCGGAGATCTTCGCGCCGTCAGGGCCGCGGCGGCGGGGAGAGCGCCGGCGGAGCGCGCGGCGTGGGTGAGAGGGGAGTTGATGGCTCTGGTCTGGCGTCTTGGACCGGGCGTCGCTACGCCCCGAACTCCGCGATTGACCGGCAGACGCGGCGGAGCCGGTCGCGCAGCCACCGGTGCGCGGGGTCGGCATCGAAGCGGGGGTGCCACGCCTGCGCGATGGTGATGGCTGGCGTGGTCGCGGGCAGCGGGAACATGACGAGAGCGAAGCGCGGGGCGGCCTGCGCGAGCCAACTCGACAGGGACGCGCCGCGAGTGGCACCTGCTGCTGCGCGGCAGGAGCTCGAAGCGGCGGCGGAGGAAAGGCTGCAGCAGATGAAAGAGGCTGCCGAGGAGAGACGACAGGCGAACCCCCGGGTGCAGTGCTGAAGACGGCTTCACCGTGCGAGGCCAGGTACAGAGCGCTGATCGCGATCAGCCGATCGCTGATCGCGATCACCTGTCGCACACCACCCGCGGCGCCTCGGTTGGGCCCGTCCCTGCGCGGTAGCTTCCTCGCGCACGAGCAGCGGCCTTTTTCTTCCGCATGCCGGATCCTGGCTGCCGGCCGGCTCGTGATGCCGGTTGCCGCAGCCGCAGAAAGGCGCGCATTTTGAGGTGGCAACGAGGCTGGCATCGCTCGTGCTCCTGCCGATGCCCAGAAGGACGGACCCATGGCAGAGCTCTTCTTCCAGAACCTTGTGAACCACCGCCCGGACGTGGTCCTGACGGCGACGTACGAAAACCTCCAGGCGTTCTACCGATATCTCGAACGCGCGAAGCACCACCTCGATCGCACGCGCTTCGAGCTCGGCTGGACGCTGCTCGGTGCGGTCGTGCGGCTCGACCCGCCACGCGGCGCGCGTGACGCGTCTTCGTGGCGCGCACAGCTTCAACAGCTTCTCGGGCAGCGCCGTTTGTTGCTGCGCCCCGCTCGCGGGCCTGCGCTCGCCCCGATCCATGTTCACGCCCAGGGCGGCTTCGTGGTGCTGGACGCGGCGCCGCAGCCCGGCGTGGAGATCGAGGTGAGCGTCGAGGGGACAGGGCAGGCGCTTCGAGCACTCCCGGTACCGATCAGTGCCGACGAACACATCCTGCCGGCGCTCGCCGATGCGGGCCCGGTGTGGATTGAGCTCGTGCAGCCCGCGGACGAGAGGAGCACAGCCGCGATGGACGCGTTCCTCGACGAGGACACGGACAAGGTCTACGAGGTTGTGTCGGGCGAGCGCGAGCGCGATGCCTACGCGGCTGCGCGCCGGATTGGCGTGCGGGAGCGCGACCCCGACCGTTTTGCGCTCCTGTTGACGCGTCTGCCGCGGACCCCTGTCCTGTGCATGCGCCCGAACACCTACGTGGTCGACTGCGAGATGCGCGCGATCCAGGCGCTGGAGAATCAGCCGCTGGCCGGGCATCGTCCGCTGATCCGGCTGTTCGAGAACCGTGAGAAAGTCGAGTGGCCGCGGCCATCGCCGCCCGCCGACTCCCCTGCCTGGCAGGTGCTGACCCGTGAGGAGCGGCCTGGCACACGCGATCAGCGCGAGTTCGTCGAGCGTGCGCTCCGGACGCCGGACTTCCTGCTGCTCGAAGGACCGCCAGGGTCGGGGAAGACGACAGCGATCGTCGAGCTCATCCTCCAGTTCGCTTCGCGTGGCCAACGTGTGCTGCTTTGCGCATCGACGCACGTCGCCGTCGACAACGTCCTCGAGCGCCTGAAGGACGCGAAGCGCCCCGGCGGCCCGGTGCTCGCGGTGCGCATCGGACCCGAGAAGCGCGTCGGCGAGAAGATCAAGGACTACTGCCTGAATCGGATGGTCGCGAAAGAGCTCGCGAACGTGCGCGCGGCCCTGGAGGAGACTTCGGAGCGAAGTGCGGGCCAGACGCACATGCTCGAGGCGTTGCGCGCCGAGGATGGCTCCGAGACGCTCAAGAGGATCCTGCTCGACTGCGCGGAGGTCGTATGCGGCACGACGATCGGGATCCTCAAGCACCCCGATATCGAGGGGAGGGTCCGGGGGGGCGGCGTGTGGGAGCCCATCTTCGACGCGCTCATCCTCGACGAGGCGAGCAAAACGCCGTTTGCGGAGTTTCTGGTGCCGGCGCTGCTCGCCCGGCGCTGGATCATCGTCGGTGATCGTCGCCAGCTGTCGCCTTATGTCGAGGAGGGGTGGATCGAGACGAACGTGGAGGCTGCGCTTCCCGCGGCGTCGCGCGAGGAGACGGGTCGGGTACTTCTGGACGCGTTCACGCTCAGCCGGTCCGAGGATGGCGCCCTGCTCGTGGCGTCCGAGAGCGAGGAGGTCCGTTCGGTCTACGCAGAGCGGATCGTGGAGCTTTTCCCCGGTGAGCCCGTCGTTCGTCTCGATGCCGGTGAGCTGCCTGGGCCGCTGCTCCTCGCCGCAGCCCGCGCGGTCATCGGGACGCCAGCCCAGCTTGCAGCGGTCGAAGAGAAGCTCCCGCTCCCCACCTGCGCCGTCCGCCTTCCGGCCGGCGAGCTCGAGGCGACACGACGTCGGCACGAAGCGCGGGCACGGCGCCGCCAAGATGACGAGGAGTCCTGGGCGAAGTCCGTGACATGGCGACTCGTGCGCGACTACGAGCTGCGTCTGTTGCCTGAGCTGCTGGGTGGCGAGGAGGGCACCTCCGTCGCGCAGAAGTACGCGCGGGAGCTCGATCTGCTGCTGCCCCGCGCGGGTGGCTCCCATCTGTTCGCGCGGGTGCGCGAGAACATCGAGCGTGTCCGTCGGGTCGCGCTGCCGTCGATCCTCGAATCGCTCCAGGTAGGCTTCGATCCGGCGCGCACGGCGCAAGGGCGGGGCTTCTGGAGCAACACGCTCGCCCTGGGGCTGACGCCGGCGGAGAAGACGGAACGGCTCGTCTCGCTCCGCTACCAGCACCGGATGCACCCGGAGATCGCCAGTTTTCCACACAGGCACATCTATGGCGGCGAGCTGCTTGAGACTCCCGAGGGCATGGCGGAGGATCGCCCGTTCCCATGCCCGAGGTATCGCTCGCGGGTGGTGCTGCTCGATGTCCGTGGACAGGAGACGAGCCGTCCTCCTCTCGCCAACGAGGCCGAAGCTTGCGTCGTCCTCGAGGAGCTGCGCGCGCTCGTGACCTGGGCCGCAGGCGTGCCGCGCAGGGAGCCTTGGTACGTTGCCGTGCTGACGTTCTACCGCGGGCAGGAGCGGCTGATCCGAGACCTGCTCCGCGCAGAGACGGGCCAGCACGGCCATCAACGGCACTTCACGTTCGATGACGAAGGTCGACGGCTCCTCGAAGTCGACCTCTGCACCGTCGACCGGTACCAGGGGCAGGAGGCGGACATTGTACTGCTCTCGCTAGTCCGCACTCGGAGCCCGGGCTTCCTGAACAGCCCCAACCGGCTGAACGTGGCGATCACGAGGGCGCGCTACCAGCTCGTGCTCATCGGGCACGGGCAATTTCTGGCGAAGCAGAAGGAGCGCGCACCGCTCTGCTCCCGGCTCGCATGGGATCTCAAACACCGGGGTTACGTCGAAATTCGTTACTAGAAGGGATGAGCCATGAACATCGTACTGCGACGGACTGTCAACGTCCAATGGGCGCTCGTGCAAGGGAAGGTCGCCTTCGCCGAGAGACGCGTGGCGGAGCACGCCGTGGTGGCTTGGGCGGCGGAGCGGCTGCGTGACGGACTCGAGACGCGCGCCGAGCAGCTCTGCGAGCCCGCGACACAGGGGCCGCTCCTCGGGCTGCCGCCCGTGGTGGGCCGGAGGCTTGCCCGGGTCTGCGGAGAGCTCGGCTTGCTCCACCTCGACAAGGAGCGGATTGTCCGGCTCACGCCGGAGGGCGAGCGTGTGGCGGCGAGTGACGAGCCGCGTGTCTTCGTCCCGCAGAGCGGCGCCTGGTGGGTCTTCTGGGCCGAGGATCCCTTGATCTCCCAACCGCTGCTGCGCGTCGAGCCCGGCAAGGAGCCGCCAGCGCACAAAGAGCGCCAGGCGAGGAACGGAGAGCGCGGCGAGGCGAGGCGGCAGTTCCATGACCTGCCCGACCCGATCGCGGCGCTCTGCGATGAGCGCGGCGAGCGTCCGCCGCTGGAGCTCCCGGCGGCGAGGGATGGCCGTCCGGTCCGCATCGTCGCGCTCGAGCGCAAGGTCGAGCTCCTGCGCTCGGAGGACCGGTTCACGGTCGAGCTGAGGTTCGAGCCGGATGCGACGGAGGGGTTGCTCCGGCTCCGTGGCCGTGTGGCCGACAGCAGCATCGATGGGACGCTGCCACCGCTGCAAGGTCGGGAGCACGCGCACGTATGGCGCACGCTGCTCGGGTCGAAGGGAGCAGAGGACTGGTGGAATCCGCGCTCGGGGAAGCTGCAGGTGCCGTTCAAGGGCCTGCGCGACGAGGCCCGGGAGAGCTTCCGGCTCCAGATGTCCTTCAGGACGCCGGAGCTCGATCGGCTCGGGCGATTCGACGACACGGTGGTCGACGGCATTCCCATCGAGCCGGCCACGCCAGGCGACGCGCAGCGCTGGTTCGAGTGGCTGCTGGAGCGACGGGCCGACCGCACGCAGTGGCCCGACGTCTTCACGTCCAACGCCGTGGAACTGATGCAGCTCTTTCCGGGCCTCAACGTCCGTGCGCAGGCCCAGAGCGATTTCGCGCGCGGGGTCCGTGGAGCGGAGCGCCCACGCGCCGCGTACTGGCATCTTCAGGCACCGCTGGACCTTGATGGAGGGGTATCGTGATCAGCAGCAGCATACCAGGCACACCCTGGGTCGAGGATCGATCCAGTGACGTCATCGAGGACATCTGGGCTCCCACGGGCGCGGCCACCGCGGCGCGGGCGCCGTCGACCGGCCGCATCCTCCAGGCGGAGGAGAGCGGGATGCTGGGCCGCGCCGTGGCAGAGGTGGTCGAGACGGCTCGCGACGTGGTGCTCGTCTCGAGCTTTCTCTTCGCCGATCCTGACACGGAGCGTGCGTTGCTCGACGCCGCCAGGCAGCGCCGCGTGAGGGTCTACCTCCTGGTCGCCTCGGAGGCGCGGCTCGATAAAGAGGTCCGCGCCGACGACGCGTTCGCGACCAAGACCGTCGAGGAGCACAAGCGGCTGCTCGATCGGCTCGCGGGATGGGTCTATGTGCGCTCGGCCGAGCACTTCCATGCGAAGTTCGTCATCGCCGATCCGAAGAGTCTGCCGCGGGGTGTGCTGCTCACAGCCAACCTCACCCGCGCTGCGCTCACACGGAATCACGAGCTCGGTATACGCTTGCGGCCCGAGGAGGCCCGAGCGCTCTCCGGGCTGTTCACCTGGGCCTTCTGGGAGTCGGCGCAGCGGGAGCTGCTCGAGGAGGGGCGCCTGCCACCGGTGGCGGCGCCGGCACGGCTCCCGCTCCCGGCTCCCGCGGGCGGCATCGTTGCGACAGCTGGAACGAGGCGTGATCTGCGCGCTGCCGTGCTCAACCTGATTGCGCAGGCGAAGCGCTCGCTGGTCGTCGCGACCTTCGGAATATCGGACCCTGAGGTGGTGGGTCTGATCGAGGCGCGCGCTCGGAGCGGTGTCGCGGTCACGCTCCTGGTTCGCCATCCTCGCTCAGCGATGTTCGAGACCCTAAGCCGGCTCGCGCGCGCGGGCGTGGAGGTGCTGGGCGTGAGCCAGTGGCTGCACGCCAAGGCGATCGTCGCCGACGGCGCGCGCGGCCTTCTGCTGACGGCGAACCTGGAGGCGCACGGACTCGAGCAAGGCTTCGAGGCAGGCGTGCAGCTCGCGGGTGACGACGCCGGCGACCTCGCGCGGGTGCTCGCCTCCTGGCGAGCGGCGGCTGCGTCGCGGCTCCGGGCATCGGAGCGTCTCGGTGAGCTGCGAGGAACGGTCCAGGTGATGAACGGCAAGGGTTACCGCGATCTCACGGTCGAGGCGAAGGGGCGGCTCGACGACGGCGTCACCAAGGTCGACTGCTGCACCCGGATCGCGAGCGCTCAGCCTCCCCCGCAGCGCCGCGCGCCGGACGGGAGGCTCTATCAGCAGGTCGAGCACGTGTGGTCGATCGAGCCGCCGGTCATCGCCAAGGGCGCGCGCCCTTCGCCTGCCCCGAAGGATGCAGAAGGGCCGGTGCCGCCGTTCCCGATCCACGTGGAGCCCGGCGGTCGGCGCGTCTTCGCGATCGACGGCCTCGGCGAGCTCGACGCCGCGCGGGCGGCCATGGCGGCGTTCGGCGTCCAGGCGGTCGTGCTACGGGGGTGAGCGATGGGTGTACAGGCGACGGAGGGGCTGCTTACCTGGGCGTCGATTGGCGGCGGGCCGGCGGTGGTGGGGGACGTGCTGCGCCTCTTGCGCGAGAAAAATGCGCGGATCCGCCGGGTGCTGTACCTGATGCAGTCCGCGGACATGCCACTGCCGGCGAGGGGGGACCTGGGCAACGTCGAGCTCGATCGGATCCTCGTTCCGCTCACAGATCCGACCCATCACCGCGTCATCCATCATGCTCTTCGAGAGATCGTCCTTCCGCGACTGCGCGCGCTGGACGGGCCGCTGCATATCAACGTGTCATCGGGTACCCCGGCGATGCACGCCGTGTGGCTCGTGCTCCACGCCGGGGGCGCGCTGCCGCCAGGTGTGCGGCTCTGGTCCGCACAGCGGCCAAGGACCGGCCCGACGCGGCTTGATCCGGTCGACTTCCCGATCGACACGTATCTTGCGGAGATCCGCCGCAGCGCCGCAGCTCGCCCCGCGGAGGCGCATTACGACACTGAGTGCCGCTCGCCTCGGCGGCGACGAGCGCTCGAAACCCTTGCCCGTTACGCCCGGCTCCCGCGGGCGCCGCTGCTGGTGCTCGGGGAGCGGGGGACGGGGAAGACACGGCTGGTCGAGACGTTCGTGGGGCCGCTGAAGAACCGGACGAAAGTGATCACGGTGACGTGCGGCACGCTCGATCCGCACCTCGCGATGAGCCTGCTCTTTGGACACGTGCGGGGCGCGTTCACCGGCGCAGTTCGCGACCGGAAGGGCTTCATCGAGGAGGCGGCCGGCGGCGTTCTCTTCCTCGATGAGGTCCAGGACCTCGAGCGGCCGGTACAGCGGCAGCTCGTGCGCACGCTGCAGGATCCGGAGCGCCGATTCCGCCGCGTCGGCGAGACACAAGAGAGGAAGGCCGATGTCGAGGTCGTGTGTGCCTCACACCTTCCGTTCGAGGCGCTTCGCAGGCGGCTCGACCCCGACCTGTTCGATCGCTTGAGCCTGCTGCTCATGGAAATTCCGCCGCTGCGCGAGTGCCGCGAGGATCTGCGAGACGACTGGGCCCGCGTATGGGGGGAATCGCGCTCCTTCGAAGATCTCTCCCTGGAGGCTCCGTGGAGCACGGCCATCGCTCGTGCCCTCCAGGAGGACCCGTTACCGGGGAACCTGCGGGACTTGCAGCGCCTCGCGTTGATCCTCATGGCGCGCGCCGTCGGCTCGCCTGGCGGTGGGGACACGGAGGAGGGGCTGCGCGAGTGGAGGGGGTTGCAGGCACAGTTCCGCGGCGCGGAGCATAAGGGAGTGACGAAGCTCGTCGGGCTCGGAACGGGGACGTGGGAAGACCGCGTGCACGGGTTCAAGCGGAGGCTTGCCCGCGCGGCCCGGCAGGAGCACGGGTCGTACGTGGCGGCGGCTCGGGAGCTCGGCGTCAGCGAGCGGATACTCCGCGAACACGCGAAGAAGAAGGAGTAGGGGGCGACGACGCGGCACGAGGGGCGCCGCTACGAACCTTGATCAGATCGGCAACCTGAGCGTAACGTCGACGGCCCGCATGACGACGCCGATCCCGGATGAGATGCTCGACGCGATCCTCGCGATGCAGGTCACGATCGCGTGGGCGGGCGAAGGTCGATGCTCGCCGCGGCGCCTCGGCTGGTGGGACACGGATCTGATCGACGACGCCGGTGGCGGCGACCTCTTCGCGCGGCTCCTGCCGCAGACGCATGTCTGGGCGTCCCTCGAAGCCGTGCGTGAAGCGGCCCGGCGCACCGATGCGAAGGCGCGCGCAAAGATGGCCGATCCCGACAAGCTGCGGACGCTCTACTTCCTCGGCTTCGAGCTCGACGAGCAGCTCGGAGATCGCTTCGCAGCCCACAAACGCTCGGTGCGCCCGCCCGCGGAGGTCCTGCCGCTGCCGCTGCCCCTCACCGCGGACTTCTCGAAGGAGAAGCTCGTCTCGGCGCTCCAGGGAGGCGACGTGCCCTTCACGACGGTCCCGAACGGGCGGCAGCTCAAGGGCAAGCGGCCCGACACGGCCGACGGGCTCGCCAAGCGCCTCTGCGCCGCGCTCGTGCCGCTCGCCGAGCAGTACCCGCTGCCGTTCTACAAGCTGGAGGGGTGACCGGCGGGTGGAGGCCGTGACGATCGCGACAGACCCTCCGGGCGGACCCGCGGCACGCGCCTCCGAGGCGACGGAGGTCCACACGCGCATCCTCCGCCTCGCCCTGGGGATCGAGGACTCGCGCGCGTACTGGGAGCACGTCGACCCCACGGTGCTCGCCGCCGAGCGCGCCCTCCTCGCCTTCGAGCAGCGGTGGTTCGGGAGCAAGAGCCTCGAGCGCGTCCGCTTCCTCCTCTCGAGCTTCGTGCACCGATACGCGACCGCGGAGGCGCGCCTTCACGGGCGCGCCGTGACCAGCCACCCTTCTCGCTCGAGACGCTCCACCGTCCGGACGATCGCCTGGACGAGCGGCCCCGTTGCGCGAACCCCGAACTCGATGTTGTTCCGGAGGCCGCCCGCCGTGAAGTTGGCGGAACCCACCAGCGCGACATGGGCATCTGCAACGATGGCCTTTGCATGTAGCATTGCGGGGATCTGCATCGCGGGCTCCACGTTCTCGAGGGCCCGCAGCGGACGGGCGGCTGCCGGCCAAGAGCGCCGGAACTGGCGCGCCGAGCCTCGTTCCCGATCCCCGACCACCGTCACGTGGAGCTGGTCGAGCCCCCGGCGAGCCAGAAGCCTGTACAGCGATGGTTCGGTTATCTCGAAGCCCACGATGAGGATGCTCTGCTGCGCACCTTCCAGAAGTGTGCGCACCACATCGGAGGTCGATAGCACGCTCCGGTCTGGCGTCGGCAGGGTCGCGACGAGCTCGACCGTTGTGTCGTGGCTCTTGACGCCAGAACGCTCCCGCAGCGCGAGGGCTCGAAGCGCTTCGAGCAGGGTGACGGATGGGGTGTGATCGAGTGCCTCCGCGGGCAAGCCGAGGGCTGACCAGCCGGGCAAGCCCGGAAGCGCCCTCATGACGCCGGGCGTGAACACGTCGAGGGCGCGGGACCTCGCCAGTTCCCAGGCCGCCACGAGCGTGCGAGGCGCGATGCGGCTCATCATGTCAGCTCCGCCAGGAGATCGCGGAAATACCCCACATGCGGTGCCTCCGGGGTGCCGACTAGCATGGCTCGGTCGAGTCGCAGGTTGAAGTGCTGGCAGGAGGTCTCGGGGGCCAGCAGGCACGCGTGGCAGGCGGCGAGATTACCGGGGGACGACAGCGCGATGGTGCCCGTGATGCACAGGGGGTCCGAGGAGCACCAGTCCATCGAGACCAGCATCTCGCGGATAGCGTTCTCGAGGCGCTCCTCTTGGCCCTGTCGGACGAGGCCGCCCAGCGTGCCCTCCGAGTCCGCGCTGCCGGTGTGGATGAGCACCCCGGCCATGTCACGCGGCTCGAAGCCGACATACAGGCGCTCGCGCAGCGCCGCGCTGCTGTAACCACATGTGAGCGACAGCTGGCGCATCAGCGCGTGAGCGAACGAATGCAGCAGCAGGAAACGTGGCGAGGTCTTGCGGGTCTCCTCCATCGGGTCGGTCTCACGTGCGCCGCGCCGTTCGGCGAGCAACCTGGCCCTCTCGGTGACAGCGAGGTTGGTCTCCCAGAGATGGAGTGTCTCACCCTCGAAGCGGATGAAGATGCCCTCGCCGCGCAGCTCGACGGCCGGCAACCAAGGGAGAGCCTGCCCGTAGAGCATGCCCATCCGGCTCGTCGGTGAGCGGAACGAGGTCGACGGCGGATTGACCCGGGTGAAGCCGACCTGCGCTCGCACCTCACGGAGCCGCCGGGCAAGCACGACCCCACCGAGGTGGGTACCGAATTCGGGGGGAACAGACTCGGGGCGCGTCTGGAACTCCCCCTGATCGACAGGCTGCTTCTCCGACGTCAGCAGCTGAAGATACTCCGCCCACTCGAGCGGCACGTCGGGCGAGTCGGCGTCGAGGGCCTGCTTCCAGTCGGCGAACAGACGCAGGAGCACATCCTTCGGCTTGCCGGTCTTGCCGGTGAGGTCGAGCATGTCGATGAGATCGGGCCACCTCTCCGGTGCGTTGCGCGTCACGTCCGCTGCGTAGATGCCGACGATCTGCGATAGGTCTGTCGAGAAGGGCGGGATGTCGAGCGCGGACTCGATCACGGGGTAGTAAACGTTCGAGGCCCCGCGTTGCAGCACCCTGGGCGTCTCCTGGCAGGACTCGGGCGCGAGGGGTAACCAGGGACGTTGACCGGTGCAGTATCTGAAGCGGAGTGGAGCGAGCGCGCCGGTGGAGAAGGCACCCTCGAGGCTCCGGCGTGTGGACCTGCAGTCCTTGCCTGCGCAGCTCACCAGCTTGCCGGCAAGACCGGCTCCGACGGTCTCGAGCTTCAGGCGAGGTTTCTCGCATGTGCAGCCGATCCAGCGTATCCAGGGGAACTCGGTGATGTGACCGCGCTTGCAGGCGACGATGAAGCGCACCGGCACGGCGAAGACCTTGTTACCGCCATCGGTACACACGCCGCACCAGCGTTCGGGGCGGTTCGGCTCCTGCAAGAAGTCGTCGTCGCGTGCCAGTTTCTCGCACCGGGGACAGAGCAACCAGCGGGGGAAGCGCACGATCGGGAGAACGTCCGACCAGAAGGTGTCGTCGTCGTCCTTGACCGGAGGCAGGCGGAAGCCACCGACCGAGAGTCGCTTCTGGAGCCGGGGCTCGTTTGCTCGCTGGACGTGCAGAAGCCCCGCGTGGCCCTTCGGCGCGGCGTCATCCCACTCCTCCAGCCCTGCTACGAGGCCGGAGAGCGGGGCGCCGGTGGGTGCACGCATGTCGACGACGGCTCCCGCTCCGAATGTGCTGGCCACGTGGCTGCGACGCACCTTGCCGATGATCCTCGGACCCTGCGGGGCCGTTGGGCCGGAGGTGGGCGTGGCCGGTGTCCTCGGGCGCTTAGCCTTCCTGGTCTTGCTTGCTGCCACTGACATCTCCTGTGGTGCTCGTCGGGGCCGCTGTCCGCAACGCGTGGACCATGCGAAATCGCACGCTCGGTTCCACCTCGCGCATCGAGTTGGGGGTGCTCAGTGCGGCGTGCCTCCAGCCCCGCGATGTTGCCTTCGCCTCGGCGACCCTCTCGGCCGAGACCAGCAGGCTACTCGCCGGGCGATAGTCGTCCCAGAAGTTCGCGAGCGGGCCACGGGCGGCCCACATCTCGAGCAAGGCCGAGATCTGGGTGCGGGTCTCGTCTGCCTCCCCGCGATCGCAGTGCGACGCCCGGTCATACAGCGCGTGGGCGTACCGATCGAGCATCTCCCGCCGCTCGTCGGTGAGCTCCGCGTCCTCCTGCATTCCGGGCACCAGATGGCGAGCCAGTGCTACCAGCGCGGCATGGAGCGCCTTGTCCCGGGCCCGGGGAGCGAAGGGCGTCACCGACGTGGCCTCCACCTCGCGATAGAGCGCCTGATGCCAGGTCCGGAAGGATTCGTAGTGCGCCCGGTCTCGCGCGCGACCTGCATTGTAGACGGTGAAGATGAGCCCGGGAACTTGATTCCGGCCGACCCGCGAGCTCGCCTGGATGTACTCCGCCATGCTCTTCGGCTGCCCGTTGATCACCATCAGGCCGAGCCGGGGGATGTCGACGCCGACCGAGATCATGTTGGTTGCCAGCACCACACTCACGTCCTGGTCAGGCAGCGAGCGCTCGAGCCTCACGAGGATGTCAGGGATCTCGGCGGAGGGCACGCGGCTCGTCAGCTCGAGGGGCTCCTCGATACGGTCGCGAGCATTCCTTCCGTGCGAGCGGGCGTACACAGCCATGCTATCGTTGACGTCATCGAGCATCATCACGAGAGCGCCACCGAGCTCGCGCATCGAGTTGAAGTAGGCAAGCAGCGTCCAGTAGGGGTCTCGCTGCTCGTCGCAAGCGAAGAGCCCCTCGGTCGGCGCTGCTCTCTGCATCGCAGCCGCGCAGGTGGCTTGAAGCGTGAACTTGGGGCTGCGCCCGACGGTTGTCACACCCACGTACACCCGGCCCGGCACGGAGTCATCCTTCACGGCGAAGCATGAGTCCTCCCAGTCGATGGCGGGAGGCGGGAACTGCGACACATCGCGATCGAAGAGTCCCCGAACCTGCTCGCGTGCACGCCGGATCGTTGCTGTGCTGCCGATCACCTTCGGCGGGATGCCGTCGCGAGCGCAGATCCTGTCGATCGCAGCCTCGTACAGCCCGACGACGGTGCCGAGCGGCCCGGAGATCAGGTGGAGCTCGTCCTGCAGGATGAGGTCGGGGGGCAGGCCGTTCCTGCCCAGCAGGCGGCCGGTCGCCGCCTTGCGGACGATCTGGGCAAACTTGTCGACTGTGCCGATGAGGAGCGAGGGGCGCCGCTGGTAGACCACCTCATCGATCGTGAACACCGGGAGGGGCGCCCCGTGCAGCGGGCACGATGACAGATCGCACTCGACGGTGTAGTCGGGTCCAGTGCCGGCCCTGTCCCAGACCAGGCCCGGGCTGCGGCAGGCGGGGCAGCGTGTGAGCTGGCGAGCCTTGCGCATCTCGTCGGCGGAGGAGCGTGCATCGGCGAGCGTGTTTGGCGTCGCCTCGGCTCCGACCCATAGCCCGATGCTGAAGGGCTCGGTGCCGAGCGAGAGGTCCTCTTGCTGTGCTGCCTCACGGCGGAGCAGCTCGCAGGCGAGCACCATCCTTGATGCACGCTCGAACTGCTGGACCGTGAGCAGGCGAAGCGTGTAGCGCATGATGGCGGCGACACCTGCGCCGTCGTCCGGCCGCGGCTCGTGACGGAGCCTGCGGTGGAACAGCAGGAATGCCACGAGCCCGAGATAGGCCTCCGTCTTGCCGCCGCCGGTGGGGAACCACAGAAGATCCATCGTGCAGCGCTCGTCGGTGGGCCTGCCGTCGCGCTCCGCGGTGACGAGCCCAGGGATGCCAAGCAGCTGGAATGCGAGCTGGAATGGCCTCCAGCGAAGCTCCTCTTCGTCGTTTCCGGTGGTCCAGCGCCTCTGCAGGAGCATGGCATCCTGCGCGAGCTTGAAGGCCCGGAGCGCGGGCTCATCGTTCGCGAGCAGCTCGATGCAACCGCGCATCCGCGCCGCGATGTGACCTGCCCGTGCAAGGTGCTGTCGCGCCTGCTGGGCATGTCCGGGTGGCAGCGCTGACGCGTCATGCTGGCGTGCGTCGATCCAGCTCGTGTAGGCACGAGGAATCACCTCCAGCATCGCGAGAAGTTGCTCTCGCGATGCACTGGCCAGACCGCTCGCGAGGAATGCGCCGGTCCGGGAGCCGGTGACGGCGCTGGATCCGGCGGCGAAGACCTCGTGGCCGTCGGGGTTCATGGCGGGTACGTGCTGCTCTGGAACCCAGGTGGCCTCGACGAACCGGCCCCGCTCATCGCTGCCCCAAGTCGCGGAGCAGGTGTGGCCGACGGCCCATTCCTCCATCCCGCGGTAGATGAGATTGCTCGAGGCGAGGTCCTCGTCGGCGCTCGAGGTGCGCGTTCTCGCCGGGCGACGCGGCACGAGCTCGGCACCCTCGCCAGCGCGAACCCGGAACGAGACCTGGAAGTACGAGGACTCCTCGAGCTCGATCCGCCCCTTGACGGCAGGTCGCACGTTCTCCAGCACGACCGTGACCTGTAGGCCGTCGCCGGACGGCAGGGTGCGTGTCCACCACCTCAGACCGTCCACGGCGGCGTGCGGCATGAGCCTGCCGTCGCCGAGCTCGATGTCGATGGTCAACTCGACGGGCTCACGCACCCAGCATTCCTTGCTCCGATGTCCCTCGTTCTCGGTGACATCGTCACCTTCCAGCCACCGTCGAGCGTAGCGGCCCGCGGTGCCCTCCAGCCTCATCGAGCTCCCGCGCAGCGAGAACGAGACACCCATCGATGAGGGGCGCCGCATCGCGCTCATCGGTATAGGCACGTCGGGACCACCGTCGTCGTCCGATGCCTCGCCGCGATCGTCGTCTTCCTCGGCGTTGACCTCGGCCTGGAAGAGCTCCGCCTGGTCGGGATAGAGGATGCCCGTCAGGTAGCGGTCGGATGGTCGCTCTCGCACGAGGCGCTCGCGCTCTCCACCTACCGGACCCACGAGATCTGCCTTGACTGCCTCGATGAACGCCTGTCGAGTCTGATTCATCGCATCACCAGTATCGCTTGATGAAACCCATGCCTGCTATCACAGGTGCGAGCACCAGCCTGGTGTCGCGCCACGGGAAGGGGAGTCTCTCGACGTGAGAATGATCCTGCCCCAGCGCGACCGTCGTCACATCGAGCCAGGTCAGGTGTCCTACTCGCATCGGTGCGCTCACTCGCCTGCGTGCGCGCGCGCTGACGACCGATCGAAGCGCATCGCCGCAGCCGTGCGAGAGTGCGCCGATGACCTTTCCGTCGTCGATCTCGAGCTGGCGCGTCCAGGTACCGCCTCTGTCGGTGTTGACGTGCACCGAGGCGAGCATGCCGTCGAACGAGGCGAGGCGCTCCTGGATGCTCGTCGCATGCGCGCTCCCCTTCATCAGCATCCCCCAGACGGGATCGGTGTCTCCCTCCCGTCCGATCTCGACCTGCAATCCGTTGTGGGTGGAGTGCCAGGCCCTGTCCTCATGGTATCCGCACACCGCGGCCTTGTGCCGGCGAATCTCGAGGCTGCTGATGGCGCGGCTCGCTGCCACGTACATCACGCGTGCCTCCTCGTCGGCGGCATCGATATCCGTCGGCACGGAATCGTCATCGGGCAAGCAAAAGACGACGCGATGCGCCTCGCGGCCCTTGGAGCCGTGCACCGTGCCCACGATGGGACCACCAGGGCCGAGCTCCCTCGTGAAGGCTTCATCCGGGACCACGGTCGCTGCCAGGCGATTTGCCACCTTCCGCAGATCCACCATCGTGCCCGTGGCGCCCATCCGGAGCAGAAGGTTCCAGGCCTGCTCGGCGGTCCAGTCGCGCGCCAGCCAGCTGTCACTGCAGGCGACCGCCCACGCATGATCGAACTGTCCGCGCGAGATGCTGCCGGGGGACCGGCCCTGCGACACCAGCGCGTTGCTCACCGATGCGATCCACGGTGCCGCGACGCGCGGGAGGCCGCCGAGACGAAGGCGGCAGATCAGACCGGCGGACCTGAGATACGAGAGTGCGAGGAGTGCATCCACGCGGCGACGAAACAGGACGAGAGAACGCTCGGCATCGGTCGCGAGCTCGTCGACGACCGGCGCGAGCTCTCTGGTGTGAAGCACCTGTGGTGCCGCGTGCGTCGAGAGAAGCGACCGGATCGGCGCGAGCCGCTCGCCGCGAGGCGTATCCATCACCATCCCGCGGGCCCCGGCGAGGAGTCCGAGGAGCGCTGCGTTCGAGGTCCGGTGGACCTTGACGAGCGATGGTCGCGATATCTTGCCATCGAGGCGACCCAGGACGTCAATGAACCGCTCCCCGTCGGTCTCGCTTCCGGCATCCGTCGACCAGCCATAGATGGCCTGCGCGGGGTCGAGGAACACGGTCCACCCTGCCTCGGCACGCAGTGCATTGAGCAGCTCGATGACGAGCGCCGCGCGTACGCCGACGAGGTCCTGCGCCTCGTCGACGAAGACGTGACTGAAGTGGTAAACGTACTCCGCGAGCTCTGGGTCCTGGCCGGAGCGAGCACGCTGAAGCGCGGCCATCGCACTCTCGATCGACTCGCTGTAGGAGCCGACTGGACCCGTCTCGCGTGTACCGGTGGCCACCCGCCATGCAAGAGAGTCCAGTGTGCGGATCTCGACACCACGGGCGAGCGAGGCACCCCGCCTTGCCATCCCGGCGATGCGATTGCGCAGCTCGTGAACCGCGGTGCGTGTGAAGCTGAGAAGGAGGATGCGCTCGGGAACCTCGCCTGCGTCGAGCAGGTGAGCGACGCGAGCGCATGCGACGTGGGTCTTGCCGCAGCCGGGACCCGCCTCGACGAGCTGCCTGGCGCCAGGCCTGGCAGTCACCACGGTCTGCTGGTCAGCATCGAGCATCAGGGGGGATCTATCCTCGGCACGAGTGAGTCACGGTAACATCGGCATCCCGTCCATGAGAACACGTAGCGATGCCTTGTCGAGGAAAAGTTCCGCCTGGCCGGTCGCCCGATACCTCATTCCGGCGGGCGCCTGTAAGTCAATCAGCGTCTGTGTCGGATCTCCACCGTCGGGTGTACGTCGTCCATCAAGATCTCTCCTTGCGGGAAGACAGCAACTCTGATAGTGGAGGGACCTTCGCGGCGAGATGGGACGACGCACCAGCCGATGGAGGATCGCTGTCGAGCGCGAGACGGTCCTCCGCCCGCGCACCTCGAGAGGTGGCTCGCCAGCTCATTGACAGGACCGCCTCGGTCGCCGGCCGAGATCTGCGTGCCCGTGTCATGCGTCGCGCAGCGCACCCGCGATGCGGGGGTCGCGCAGGCCCGCGCACCCGCCGGCGCGCGACGGACTTGACCCGCGCCGCGGGTACTATAAAAAGCGAAGACCGTGACCCAGCGCGACCTAGTCGGCAACGAGGGCAGTGCCGAGACTGCGGCGCTTGTGAAGCGGATCCGTGCGCAGCGCGGCCTCACGCAGGAGGGGCTCGCACGTGAGCTCGGCGTCTCCTTCGCGACGATCAACGGCTGGGAGAACGGACGGCACCGTCCGATCCCCGCACTCGCCCGGCGCCTCGCCGAGCTGGCCTCGTCGGCGCACGACGCTCCGGTGCCGCCGCCGACGAGCCCGCCTGCATGCATGTCCGCTGCTCCGGCCGTCGCCTCGCTCGATGTCGCGGAGGTCCTGCCGCCGGCGGTCCTCGCCGACGTGCCGCGCAGGGTTGCGTCCAGTGGCTGGCCTACCGACGAGCGAGAGCGACGGGACTTTCACCACCGACCACGTGAGTTTCCCCCAGGGGTGAATCGCTGGCGCGCCGCCATGATCGCGCGCCTACGCGATGAGCCCGAACGTTCCCCTCTGGCCGCGCGGGCGGTTCGCGCCGCGCTCGCCCGCGCGCGCAGGGCGGCCGTTGAGAAGCTGACCGGCGAGGCCGAGGAGCAGCTGATCGTCGAGACACTGCGCGCCCTGATCGACGACCTCCTCTCCGCGCTTCGCGAGGTCGCCCGCATCGCCGCCGTTCTGCATGGCACGCCGCGTCTTGGCAATCACGACGACCCTGTCGACGAGCTGATCTACATCATCCTCTCGCGCAAGACGCGCGAGGACGCCTACCAGCGGACCTTCGCCGCGCTGAAGTCTAGGTTCCCTCGGTGGGAGGACGTGCTGGATGCACCTCCCGACGAGATCGAGCGCATTGTATCGCCCGGCGGGCTCGGCGAGAAGAAGGCCCTCAGCATCATCGGTGCACTCCGTGCGGTGAAGGAGCGCTTCGGGGCCTGCACGATGGAACCGGCTCGCTCGTGGAGCGACGCCGAGCTCGAGGCGTTTCTCGTTTCGCTGCCCGAGGTGAGCCGGAAGAGCGCGTACTGCGTGATGATGTTCGCGTTCCACCGCGAAGTGCTTCCGGTCGATGCGCACGTCGGTCGCGTGATGTCAAGGCTCGACCTCTACCGCGATCTCGGGCTCGGTCTCGAGGGGCTCGATCACAAACAGCTGCAGGCGATCCTCCCGGAGCTGATCCCGCCCGATCTCCGTCCTGCACTTCACGTCAACCTGCTCGTTCACGGCCGGGAGATCTGTCGCGCGCAGAAGCCGCTCTGCACCGAGTGCGATCTGCGTGGCTTCTGTGGTCACTTCCGTCGCGGCGAGGTCCAGCGCGTCGAAGCGCTTGGCAGGCCACGCGTCGTCGACCTGTTCGCGGGAGGCGGAGGGCTCTCGGAGGGGTTCGAGCGAGAGGGGTTCGAGGTTGCGCTCGTCGTCGATGCGGATCCGGTCGCGATGCGCACCTACCGGTTCAACCACCCCGCGGTGCGCGAGGACCGAATCCTGTGCCGCGACATCAGATCCTTCGAGAAGGGTGAACTGCGTCGCCTCGCTGGCCGCCGGCACATCGACGTGCTGATCGGCGCCCCGCCTTGCCAGGGTTTCTCGCACGTCGGGCACCGATCGAAGCGGACCAAGACCGGCTACAGCATCCGCGACGACGCCCGGAACTATCTCTACGAGAACATGGTTGCCGCGGCGCTCGAGCTGCGGCCGAGCCTGTTCCTGATGGAGAACGTGCCTGGCATGAAATCGGCCCGCAAGGGCGATATCTCGTTCCTCGACGAGGCCTCTCGCTCGCTCGAGCGTGCGGGCTTCAGGACGGCGACGTGGCGACTCAACGCGGCGGCGTTCGGCGTTCCGCAGGACCGAGTCCGGTACTTCCTCGTCGCGGCACTCGATGCCCGGTTCCCGGAGCGACCGATCGAACTCTACCAGGACAGCCTCGCGAGGGAGTTCGATCCGCACGCCCTGCCACCGATCACGTTCGATGAGGCCACGTTCGACCTGCCACCGCTCGGCGCTAATGACGGCGATGTCGTCAGTCTCTGGCCCCGCCGCGAGCGGATCGATGACGATGCGCGCTTCCGCCGCTACCTGCAGAAGCTCGGCATTCTTTCCCGCTCACGGCTGCTCTTCAATCACACGGTCCGCTACCACAACGAGCGGGATCTCGAGCTCTATGCTCTGCTGCAGCCGGGCGAGGACAGCGTCCATGCGATCGAGCGTTACGGCCGCGCGGACCTCATGCGGTACCGTGCGGATGTCTTCGATGACAAGTACGCCCGTCTTCGGGGCGACAGGCCTTGCAAGACGATCGTTTCGCATCTTGCGAAGGATGGTAACGGGTACATCCACCCGTCACAGGTACGTTCGATCAGCTTCCGGGAGGCCGCGCGGATCCAGTCGTTCCGCGACGACTACGTCTTCTGCGGGTCGCCCACGGATCAGTGGGTGCATCTGGGAAACGCGGTGCCGCCCGTGATGGCCGCGGCCATCGCCCGGAGCTTTCTTGCTGCTCTTGCGAAGGAAACATGATGCAGATAGACCAGATCCAGTCGGGCGTCGCAGCCTTCGAGCCACGCGCCAGGCTGCTCAAGCTCATTGGGGCGGAGCTCATCAGCGACGACATCGTCGCGCTGACCGAGCTGGTGAAGAACGCGCACGATGCGGATGCCTCCACGGTGACGATCCAGTTCGTCGGCGTGACGGGAGATCAGGGTGAGATCCTCGTTCGCGACGATGGCCACGGCATGGATCTCGCCACGCTGATGTCGCGGTGGATGCAGCCGGCCGGCAGCGCGAAGGGCCGTGAGGGCCGACGCTTCAGCCGGGGCGGTCGTCGCGTGCTGGGCGAAAAGGGCGTCGGCAGGTTCGCCGCCGACAAGCTCGCAGCGCACCTCGAGCTCGTGTCTCGCCCGTCAGACGCGTCGGCAGAGATCCACGCGGTGTTCGACTGGGATCAGTTCGAGTGCGACGATCGCATGCTCTCCGAGATCCACAGTCGCTGGGAGGTGAGGCCGCCTGACTGGCTGGAGTCGCAGGGCACGGTGCTCAGGCTCACCAGACTTCGCGCTCGCTGGAACGAGCGTCTCTTCCGGCGGCTGTCGACGCGGCTCTCCCGGTTGATCTCACCGTTCGGGACGGGTGCGAAGGGTTTCTCGATCTGCATCGAATCGGACGAGTTTCCCGACTACTCGGGCGAGGTCTCCACGGGTTTTCTCGACGCGGCGCCCTACACCCTTGAGGCCGAGTTCGACGGCGAGGCCGCCATCACGCTGCAGCTCAACGGCGGCCCCAGGCTGACGCAACCTTGGTCGGCGCGGTCGCCGCCGACGTGCGGGCCTGTCCGTGCCCGTATCTTCGCGTTCGACCTCGAGGCCGACGCGCTCGCTCGCATCGGCCCGCGCACCGAGGTGCGGGCGTGGCTGCGCGAGTGGTCCGGCATCTCGGTGTACCGCGATGGCTTCCGCATCTGGCCCTACGGCGAGCCCCATGACGACTGGCTGCGCCTCGATCAGCGGCGCGTGAACAACCCCGTCGTGCGCCTGAGCAACAACCAGGTCGTCGGGTTCATCGAGATCTCCGCCGACCACAACCCGCACCTCCGAGATCAGACCAATCGCGAGGGCTTGATCCACAACGCGGCGTTTGACGACCTGCAGCGGCTCGTCCTTCACGTGATGCTGGTCATCGAGGCCGAGCGTCAGAGCAAGCGGCACCCTGGCGGGAACAAACCCGAACGCAGGACGGGCAAGTCAGCAGCCGGGGAGCTTGACGGTCTCACCGAGACGCTCGAGCGCCTCGCCCGGAAGGCCGACGGCCCGCTCAGCGACGAGTTGCTTCGTGCCACGGAGCGCGTGCGCATCCAGATCGAGAGCCGGGAACTGGTACACCGGCGCACTCTCGACGGTTACTCGGATCTGGCAGCAATCGGACACACCGCATCACTCCTCGGACGCAGCGTGAACGCCAGTCTGGCCGACATGCGTGCGCGCGTGTCGTTGCTGCGTTCCAGCATCGACCGCCGACGTGGTGCCGACCCGGTGGAGCTCGTGACCAGGGTTGACGAGCTGGAGGCGACGCTGGACAGCGTCACCGGGCAGCTCGCGCTTGTATCCGCGGCCGGATCGGGGACTGCGCGGCGGCGTCGCGGCATAGAGATCCCGGCGGAGCTCTTCCGGCTCCGTGTCTCGCTCCGCCCGGTGCTGGTGCAGGAGGAGGCGTCGCTCGAGATCGAGGCGCCCGAGGAGGGCGTGCTGCGGACGGAGATGCGACCCGAGACGTTCGCATCGGTCATGAACGTGCTCGTACGTAATGCGCTCGAGTGGCGCGTGCCCGATCGGGCGCTCAAGATGAATGTCGTCCTCCGCGAGGCGGACGATGCACTCGAGATCCAGTTCTCCGACAACGGCCGAGGCGTTCTCGCCTCGCTCGAGAACAAGCTGTTCGAGCCCGAGATCTCGGGCCACAATGCGGCTGGCATGGGCCTGACGATCGCGAGGAACGTCATCACCGCGCACGGCGGCAGCATCGTGCTCGTCATCGATCGCCGCAGGAAAGGCGCGACCTTCCGCATCCATCTGCCTCGCAAGCGATCTCGTGCCACCTCACCTCGAACCGCATGACCGGCGAGCAAGCGACGGTAGTCGACCTTTTCAGCGGGGCAGGAGGGCTGTCGCTCGGCTTCCAAGCAGCGGGCGCGCGCATCCTCGCCGCCGTCGACGCGAGCGAGGCGGCGGGCCGCACCTTCAGGAAGAACTTCGATGTTCTCCAGTCCGATGCGCCTCCGCGCGTGTTTATCGGCGATGAGGGCGATATCGAGGACCTGGATATCGAGCGGATCGCGCGGCGCGATGCGGGGCCGGATATTCTCGTCGGTGGGCCACCCTGTCAGGGCTTCTCGCGTGTGGGCCGGGCCAAGCTGGCCAGCTTGGCTGACGATCCGGAGGCGGGCGACCCCCGCAACGAACTGTACCACCGCTTCGTCGGGGCTGCGCGCTTCTGGAGGCCCTCGGCGGTGGTGATGGAGAACGTGGTGGGCATGCTCTCGGTGAAGGGCGAGAATGTCGCCGAGGCGGTGTGTGACGAGCTGGCGGGCTGCGGTTATCGGATCGGCTATGCCCCGCTCAACGCCGCCTGGTACGGCGTGCCCCAGTTTCGAGAGCGCCTCTTCTTTGTCGCGCTGCGCGAGGATCTCTGCCTTCTGCCGTCAGTTCCCGATCCGACACACCGGGTCGAGACGCCGTCCGGCTATCTCCGGCCCCCGGAGGCCATAACGCTGTCGCTGCCTTTCATGCCGCATTTCGAGCTCGAGGTGCGCACGGCGCGTGGGCGTGCTTCCGCCATTACCGTATCCGACGCCCTCGATGATCTGCCGCGGATCACCGAGCACCTGTCGTCGACGCCCCCGAAGGCTCGCCCCGATGATTTTCGCATATTGCGGCTGCACGAGCGCGAGCCGACGACATCGTTCGCCAAGCTGATGCGCCGCTGGCCAGGGCTGCCGGAGCTCGATGGAGTGCGCGATCACGCCATCCGCCGCACTCCTCGCGACTTCGAGACGTTCCGGCGCATGAGGCCCGACGACCGGTACCCCGAGGCGATGCCCATCGCCCGAGAGCGCTTCCGCGAGGAGCTGGCTCGCCGTGCCGCCACTGGCGATGCTCCTGTCGAGGGCACAGCTGCGTACGAGGAACTGCGTAGGCGCTTCGTTCCGCCGTACCCGGAGGACAGATTCGTCGACAAGTGGCGGAAGCTGAACCCCGACCGCCCATCGTGGACCGTGCCCGCCCATCTGTCGCGCGACGCATATTCTCACATTCATCACGACAGCGAGCAGGCCCGCGCCATCTCGGTGCGCGAGGCCGCCCGGCTGCAGTCGTTCCCTGACGCCTTCGAATTCGTCGGCAACATGGGCGACTGCTTCACGCAGATCGGCAACGCCGTTCCTCCCGTGCTTGCATGGGTGCTTGCTGACCACATCCTGCGCTTGCTCGGCCGCCCGTCGCTGCCGTGCCCACTGTCGGTCGCGACGCGCGGATGATCTGCGCTGTCCGAGCAGAGGTCCGGATCAATCCTGTACAGTTTGTGTATATTGCCTCGTCGATGAGGGTGCGAACCGCAGGGAGGCTGGCCGTGTTTCCTGTCATCCCGAGGGTGGCGGGACGACGATGCGCAGCCCCATCTTGGCGTGATTTTTCCTGTACACCTGCATCAGGAGCCTGCGGTGGGCAGTGAGTTCTCCGAGCTGCCGCCTCGCGCCAGCGCCGTCCTGCACTCGCTGCGAGCGGTGGGCTACGACCTGCCGACGGCGATCGCGGACATCATCGACAACAGCCTTGGTGCCAGTGCGACGCACGTCCGCGTGACGATGCAGTTCGATGGCGCCTCGAGCCATGTGCGCATAGAGGATAATGGATGTGGCATGTCGGCCCACGTGCTCGAGGCTGCGATGCGCCTGGGAACCCATCATCCGTCGGTCGCGAGGGCGTCGAGCGACCACGGGCGCTTCGGGCTCGGCCTGAAGACGGCTTCCTTCAGCCAGTGTCGCCGTCTCACCGTGAGAGCACGGTCCCTTGGAGGTGCACAGGAGACGCGTTCGTGGGATCTGGATCACATCGAGAACGCGGACGTCTGGGCTCTCCGGCATGGCGCGTGGGACGCGACGTCCGAGGCCCGCCTAGGCCACGTGCCGGAGAATGTGAGCGGCACCATCGTGCTCTGGGAGAAGCTCGACCGCGTGATCGAGGCACCGCAGAGAGCGAAGGCACACGAGGATTTCGATCGCAAAATCGGCGAGACGATCGAGCACCTGTCGATGGTTTTTCATCGCCTGATCGACGCGAAAGAGGATCGGCTCTGCCTCGCGGTGAACGGCAGGCAGCTGCAGGGCTGGGATCCAACGCTGCATCGCCACCGGCTCACCCGGCAGCTGCATGATGCGAAGCTGCCCGTTGGCGGTTCGATGATGCACGTCGTGCCATACGTGATTCCGCCCGAGAGCAGGCTCTCTGCCGAGGACGCTCGTCGAGCCGCAGGTCCGCACGGGTGGCTCGCTCACCAGGGCTTCTATCTGTATCGCAACCGCCGCCTGCTGGTGACGGGCGGCTGGCTGGGCCTCACCCGTCGTGATCCGCAGTGCTCCCTGGCCCGCATCCGGCTTGATGTCGACAACCGGCTGGATGACCTGCTTCGCATCGACATCCGCAAGGCGAGCGCCCGCATCCCCGACCAGGTGCGTCCCCGCATGCAGAAGATCGTCGAGAAGACGAGGCTGGCTGCCGCGGAGGCCTGGCGAGATCACTCGGTGTCACGTCGGCACCTGACCGCTCGTGGCGAGGTGCACCCTGTCTGGCTCGTGGATGCCACGCTGCCGTCGCCGCGGCTGCGCGTGAACTCTGTACACCCCGTTGTGGCCCTGCTGCGAGGCAAGCTGGGCAACGATGATGGGTTTCTCGACGTGTTCCTGGCGCTTCTGGGAGGATCCGTTCCCGTTGACACACTCCTGCAGCTTGGCGGGGATCCGTCGCCGTCGCGGCAGCCGTCCTCTCAGAAATCGGTTCCCGAGGAGCTCCGGTCAATGACCAGTGAGGTGGTGAATCTGATGAAAATGCATGGAATGACAGCGGGCGATATCGAGAACCGGCTCGCGCTCGTCGAGCCCTGGTCAGCGCTGCCGCGGTCGGCGCTCCAGGCTCTGCTGGAGCAATTGCCGTGAATGCGTCGCTGAACGACATTGCGAAGAAGATCTATGATCATGCTCGTCTAGACGGCGCCGCTCACGACGCTGCCATCGACCGAGTCGCCGCCGCGCTGCCGGTGATCTCGCCTCGAGCGACGCCAGCGGAGGTCGCCGCGACAGCTGCGTTTCTGCGCGAACAGGTCCGCTCTCAGGAGGCGCCCACCGTGATGCAGGGTGAGCTGCCCTTCGCACCCTGGTTCGAGCCGTCGATGAAGGACGGTTGGCTCCGCTGGCGACGGTACCGGCGCTACCTGCTCGAGAAGAAGGGATGGGCCTTCGACAGTGTGGCGGCGCTGGACGCGAGCTCCGACGACATCGTACGCCAGCTCGGTGATCCGGCGTCGGGGGGCGCGTTCGACCGACACGGCCTCGTGGTTGGCTCCGTGCAATCGGGCAAGACCGCGAGCTACATGGCGCTGATGAGCAAGGCGCTTGACGCGGGCTACAGCGTAGTGATCGTGCTCGCTGGCATCCACAACAGTCTGCGTCACCAGACCCAGACGCGCATCGACGACGAGATCGTCGGCATCGGGACACAGCTCGGTAGTACACAGCGCGAGGTGGTCGGCGTGGGGTTGCTCGATCCGAGGGCAGAGCACCCTCCAATGCAGTATCTAACAGGTCGCGGCGAGGACGGCGATTTCTCGGCGCAGGTCGCCCGCAAGGTCGGCGTACACCTCGGCCAGACCCCGCTGTTGCTCGTGGTGAAGAAGAACGTCGTCGTCCTCGAGAATCTCATATCTTACCTGCGTGGCCTTCCCGTGGCTGTGAACGTTGGCCACGGCATGAAGCAGCTGCAGCGAATCCCGTTGCTGCTGATCGATGACGAGGCCGACCAGGCATCTATCAACTTTCGCCCCGTGCGGGGCGACCTCGATGAGTTCGATCCGTCGCTTGACCCGAGCCGCGTGAACGAGCAGATCCGAAAATTGTTGGTCACGTTCGCGCAGCGCACCTACGTCGGTTACACCGCCACGCCATTTGCCAATGTGCTCATCCCGCCCGAGGGCGTGCACCCGATGCTGGGTCCGGACCTGTTTCCGCGCGATTTCATCGTCGCGCTGCATCCGCCCGACGACTACATCGGCCCTCGTCAGGTCTTCGGGACGGGGCTTCTGCCAGACGGTACCGAGGTCACGGGCATGCCTGTGGTGCGCGTCGTGAGCGATCACGAGAAGTTCATACCCGAGAAGCACCGTCAGGAGCACGCTCCCACAGCGGTCCCGTCCTCGCTCCGCAACGCCGTTCTCTCGTACCTGATCGCCGGTGCCGTGCGATGCTGCCGGGGTCAGTCGACGCGGCATCATACCCTGCTCGTTCACGTGACGCGATTCACCGCCGTGCAGCAGCGAGTGGCGAGCCTGATCGAGCGACTGCTGGCGAGACTGTGCTCGATCCTCGAGTACGGCTCCGGCGCACCCGGAACCCCGGAGAGCCCCGGTGCCCTGCTGGCCGAGCTCAGATCTGTCTGGGACCGAGACTTCGTACTAACCTCTGGCGCGATGAACGCAAGCCTGCCGCCCTGGGAACTGGTGCAGCAGCAGCTTCTGCCCGGGCTCAGGCGTGTCAGTCTTCGCATCATAAATGGCGATGCGGCCGATGTGCTCGACTACGAGAGGCAAGCGAGAGGAGGCGCCTGGGTGATCGCCGTGGGAGGCGACAAGCTCTCTCGTGGGCTCACGCTCGAGGGGCTATGCGTCTCGTACTATCTACGCGCCAGCCGCACCTATGACACGCTGATGCAGATGGGCCGCTGGTTCGGCTACCGTCCGGGGTACGCTGATCTCTGTCGCATATTCACCACGGCCGAGCTGGTATCGTGGTTTCAGCACATCGTGCAGGCAACAGAGGAGCTCTGGGATGAATTCGAGACGATGCAGCGGCTCGGCAGCACACCCCGACAGTTCGGTTTGCGTGTGATGGCGCACCCAGCGATCGAGGTGACGAGCCCGATGAAGATGCGCGAGGCCGAGCGGATCTCGCTCAACTACTCGGGCGCTGTGCAAGAGACGATCATGTTCGACTTAGCGGCGGATGTCACGGCCGCCAACCATCAGGCGGTTCACTCGTTCGTCGTGGGCCTTGGTGAGCCCGCTCCGCGTGAGAATAACCGGGGACCGTACCTGTGGCGCGATATTCCAGCGGCGAACACGCTGCAATTCCTGAGGGCGTACCGGACCCATCGGAACGCCCTCACGGTCATCTCGTCCCGCCTGGCCGACTACGTCGAGCAACATGTGCCCCGGGGGATCTTGACCACCTGGATGGTGGCGGTGATGAGCACGAAGCAGCCGATCGCTTGCAGCGGCACTGGCACGGCCGGAGGCCGGGTCGTGGATCGTTTCCAGCGCGCGATCCTGACCGACGTGTCGACCCCCGACTGCACCCGGATCCGCCGCATGCTCAGCCCCGACGACGAGCTGCTCGACATCGACGAGACCGAGCTCGGTCTTCTGGCCCGCCACCGCAAGGGGAAGAGCTTGCAGGACCCGGTCACGGCACAGGATGCGAGGGGTTATGATGTCGAGGGCCCGCCTCCGATGCGCATAGGGCGGCCTGCCTCGAGGGGCCTGCTCATCCTTTACCCGCTCGTGCTGGGGCCGAAGGGGGCGGATCTGCGAGGCAACCCGACCATCTGGGGAATGGCGCTCAGCTTCCCGCGCTCGAGCCAGCTTCTCGACCACGAGTTCGTCGCCAATCCCGTCTGGCTGGAGCAGATGAACGCAGGCTGATATCACAGAGGAATCATCACCATGGCCACACTTCAGCAGTTCGGGCAGGAGCTGATCGATACGCTGGGCGAGCGATGCGAGACGACGGCTGCAGACTTCGAGGAAATCCTGCTCCGGCACGTCTTCGGCCTGCTCGAGGACGACACCGTGCAGGAGGATCTCACTCTCTGCTTTCACAAGCGAGAGGACATGTATGCCGATCCGCCGGATCTCGAACTCAAGGTGAACGGGTACGACGTGCGTGACGAGGGTGCCACGCTTGACCTGTTCGTCGTGCTGGGTTTCCCGGACCAGCCTTGCGAGCGCGTCGCCCCTGCAGACGCGAACATGGCGTTCCGTGCGGTGCAGGCGTTCTTTGAGCGCTCACGCAAGGGTCTGGCTGCGGACCTCGAGGGCGACGAAGCAGAGCCGCTCGCGCAGCAGATTGGCGGCCTGCAGGCGCTTCAGGAGGTCAACCTGACGCTGGTCACGAACGGCGAGGTGAGGAACTGCGATCGCAGCACCTCGACGCTCGACGGCATCGTCGTGAAGCGCAAGGTGCTCGATCTGCGGGGTATCCAGAGACTCAACGAACCCGACGACATCATCGTCGAATTCTCGAGTAACGACCAAGTCGGTCTTGCCTGCGTGCAGCTGCCTCAGGAAAACGGGGTATTTCGCTCGTATCTGGCCGTGGTACCAGGGAGCGCACTTGCCGACCTGTACGGCAAGCACGGCCAGCGGATGCTCGAGGCGAACGTACGCGCTTACCTGAAGTCGGGCGGCAAGGTGAACCGCGGGATCATCCAGACCGTGGCCGATTCACCGCACATGTTCTTTGCCTACAACAACGGCATAACGGCGATCGCTGAAGGGCTCGACGTGCGACCCGAGAAGGACGGCCTGCGCATCATGCGGTGCCGGAATCTTCAGATCGTCAATGGTGGTCAGACGACGGCCTCGATCTATCACGCCAAGCGGACAGGAAAGAAGCTTGACGGGGTCTTCGTCGCGATGAAGATCAGCGAGGTGCTCGATCCGTCCCGGTCCGAGGACATCGTCCAGAAGATCAGCCAGTTCGCCAACAGCCAGAACAAGGTGAACTTCTCGGACCTCGGTTCGAACCGCAGCTTTCACGTCGAACTGCACCGCCTGTCACAGGTTCAGGTGCCGAAGGGACCGTTCTCCAACGGCCGGGGTGCGTCGCGGTGGTTCTACGAGCGGATGCGCGGCCAGTACGACAACGAACTCGGGCGCCTCAAGACATCGTCCCAGAAGAAAGACTTCCGGGCGAGGTTCCCCTCGTCACAGTGCATCACGAAGACCGACGTCGCACGCTATATAATGATCTGGGAGCGCCTGCCACACGTGGTCGGTACGGGCGCCGAGAAGAATTATGTGGCCTTCCAGAGGCGTTTCATCGACGAGATGAAGGTCGTGCCGGGCGAGGAGTGGTTCCAGGAGCTCATCGGAAAAGCCATCATCATCGAGGCGTGCGATCGGCTGGTTCGGTTGACGCGGATCCCGGGATACAAGGCGAACATCGTTGCCTACGCGGTTGCGCTGCTCACCGAGAAACATTCCGACGCGATCAATCTGCGCAGGGTATGGCACGAGCAGCGGGTTCCGAAGAAGGCCGAGGACTGGATGGTCGCGGCAATCCCGCAGGTTCGTTACCACCTCGTGCATCCCGAGACGCCCGGGATGAACGTCACCGAGTGGGCGAAAAAGCCGAGGTGCTGGGAGAAGTTGCTGGAGGACGGGGTCACGGCTGGCTGGTAGCATGCGTGCCGGGAAGACCTCGCCAGCGTGTCCCTTGACCAGCGTGGCTGCTGCGAGTGCGCCTGCACGATGGCGTCGGCCGGGGTTGAGCTATCGTGTGCCCACCCGACGCCGACCCATCCATGGTCTCATCCGCGCCCCCCACCGCATGCGCAGCAACCCCCCGCTAGTACGCCCAAGCCGGCCGCGAGCGCCACGCCGGATCCACCTGCACCTGGCACCGTCCATCATCGGCCGATCGCTCCCCGCTCCGCCTCCCGCCTCGCCACCACCGGCCCCGCTGCTCAGCGAACTCCCGCCCTCCGTCGCGCCGGTGCCTCCAGCCCCGCCCCCTCCGGTCGCGTCGCTGCTTCCGGACCCGCAACCTTGCCCCTGCGCGCACGGCGGCCCCGCTGGCCACGCGAGCGGATCCTCCGAGTAGGCGGGCAGCCGCGCGAGCATGTCGGCCGGCGTTCCGCCGGCCATCGACTCGGGCGGCGAGATTGGCCCGCACTCGCCGGTGGCCCGGAAATCATCGGGATTCCGTCTGCCGAGCTGCTCGAACATCACGCCGCTGAGCCTTGCTGACGTGAAGCGCGCGAGCATCTTTCTCTCCTCGCCGAAGAAGTGGAAGTTCATGGTCCCGATCCGCTTCAGCAAGGAGAGGACGGGCAGGTTGGCGCTCGACGTGACCACGCGAAGCCAGGTCACGTTCGTCTGCACGAGCGTTTCGTCCAGCGGCTCCCACCACATCAATTCATCGACGCTGAGGTGGAGATTCTCGCCGACCAGCACGTCCCATTCCCCCATGGGCGAGTATGAGCCGGTCACGGCCTTGGGACGCTTGCCCACGCTGAGGCTCCACCGGCTGCACCTGCGGATCGGCTTCGCCCGGCAGACGACGACGAGCCTCGGGTTCGCCGCGGCGCGGGCCGTCGATCTGGCGCTCCGGGTCCCCGACCGCCCTTCAATCCGCGTGATCATCAAGGACGTGGCAGGGCCGTCGTCGCTCAGGCCCGGGCGCTTGCAGGTGACCGTCGGCGAGGCCTGGACGGAGGTGTTCTTCGGCCTCGAAGGGCCCGCCGACGAGCGCGTCCGCGTCGAGGTGTACCACCCGGACAGCACCGAGAAGGTCCACGGCGCGACCCCTGACCGGTGGTACTCGGTGAGCGGCACCTCCCGCGGGATGACGCCGCCCTCGGCGCCGCCGCCCGCGCCGGAGGGGTGGGCGAGCACGATCGCCGACGAGGGCATCCGCAAGGTGTTCCTGCACATCGAGAAGCACGGCGTGGTAACGGAGCCGGAGGTGACGAACCTCCTCGGATCGGCCCGCGCCTTCCGGAGGTTCTCGCTGGAGTTCGACGACTACCTGCCCAGGCTCCCGTTCAAGGTGCGGATCGAGCCCGGGGAGGGCGGCAAGCGCTACGTGCGAGAGGGTGACCGATGACGAGCCAACGAGACCGCGAGCACATCTTCGAGCGCCTCCGCTCGGGCGTCGTCCCGGAGCGCGGCCTGGAGGCGTTCGCCGTCGGCATCGAGAAGCAGCGGGCGGAGATCGGCCGGCTGCTCGATCTGGCCAAGGCGGGCGAGGGCGTCTTCAAGTTCCTCCGCGGCGGCTATGGCTGCGGCAAGACCTTCATGGCCCGGCTCGCGTTGCTCGACGCGCAGGCGAAGGGATTCGCCACGAGCTTCGTCGTCGTCTCGGACAACGACCTGCACTTTCACAAGTTCGACGACGTATACCGGAAGGTCGTCCAGGAGCTCGGGACCAGCTCGTGCCCGCGGGGCGCTCTGGGCGACATCATCGACCGCTGGATCGCCAAGGTAGAAAGCGCGCTCATCGGCGGGGGGGCCGACGAGCGCGCGTTCGATTTCGATCAGAAGGTCCAGCGGCGGATCGAGGAGGAGATCACGTCGATGACCGGCGGCAAGGCCCCCGAGGATCTCGGGCGCGTGCTGCGCGAGGTCTTCAAGCTGAAGCAGGTGGGCAAGGTGCGCGAGGCGGGGGCGCTCCTGTCGTGGCTCTCTGGCAGCGAGAACGTCAGCGCGTCCGAGAAGAAGGCGGCCGGCATCAAGGGCGACATCGCGAGCAAGGACGCGATGGCGTACCTCCAGGGCGTCCTGGAGATCGTCAAGGCCGCCGGCTACAACGGCCTGGTCATCGTCATCGACGAGGCGGAGACGATCCTGCGGATGCGCCAGGACGTGCGCGGCAAGTCGCTGAACGGCGTCCGGCAGATCATCGACGCGGCCGACCGCTACAAGGGCCTGCTCTGGATCTTCACGGGCACGCCCGAGTTCTTCGACGCGCGCCGGGGCGTCGCGGGGCTGCAACCGCTCCACGATCGCATCCAGTTCCTGAACGAGGGCGGTCTCGTCACGATGCGGCAGCCGCAGCTGGAGCTGAAGCCCTTCGACAAGGGCCGCCTGAAGGACGTCGGCCTCCGGCTCCAGCAGCTCTACACGATGAGCGACCCGAACATCGTCGCTCAGAAGGTGACGCCGGAGCGGATCGAGTCGCTCGTCGGCGAGGTGAGCCGGGGCTTCGGCGGAGACGTGGGCGTCGTTCCGCGTCAGTTCCTCCGCCGGCTCGTGAACCTCTTCGACACCGTGGCGGAGAACCCCGACGCGTCGCTCCCCGAGCCGCAGCCCACCGTCGAGGAGCAGCGCGCGTCGGAGGGAAAGAGACCTTACGAATACCAGCCGGAGCCCGACGACGAGAAGGGCTATCCGGTGGCGTCGGTGGAGTTCTGATCGGAGGGGGAGAGGACGCGATGCGGAGCCGGGAGGTTCGGGACGCGGTTCAGCTGTCCTGCACGCGGCGCGCGCCGGGAGGGCGGCGCGCGGACCGCGGGCGCACATGACGGCCTTCGCGCGCTTCCCCGCCCGCCTCCAGCAGGCCATTGTGTCCCGCCTCGGGTGGACCAGCCTGCGGCCCGTCCAGGAGATGGCGGGCGAGGCGATCCTCGACGGGAAGAACGCCGTGGTGCTCGCGCCGACGGCCGGCGGAAAGACGGAGGCCGCGATGTTCCCGGCGCTCGCGAGCCTCATCGAGCGCGAGCCCGAGGGCGTGGGCGTCATCTACATCGCTCCGATCAAGGCGCTCCTCAACAACCAGGAGGAGCGCCTGGGCACGTACGCCGAGATGGTCGGGCTCCGGCGCTTCGTCTGGCACGGCGACGTCACCGATCGGGCGAAGCGGCGGTTCATCAAGGAGCCGGCGGAGATCCTCATGACGACGCCGGAGTCCCTGGAGGTGATGCTCGTCTCGCCGAAGTCGCCGGTGCAGCGGCTGTTCAAGGAGCTCCGCCTCGTGATCATCGATGAGATCCACGCGCTCGCGGGGACGGATCGAGGCGCCCACCTGATGAGTGTCATCGAGAGGCTCGCTCCGTCGAGCCAGAACGACGTCCAGCGCGTGGGGCTGTCCGCGACGGTGGGTAATCCCACCGAGATCCTCGCGTGGCTTGCGGGCTCGTCCAGGCGCGATGGCGTGGTCGTCGATCCGCCGAAGATCCCGGCCAAGCGGGACCTTTTTGTCGGCTTGCACGACAGCGTCGCGGGCCTGGCCGTGGAGGCTGCGGCTCGCGCCGTTGGGAAGAAGAGCCTCTTTTTCTGCCCGTCGAGGTCGCTCACGGAGAGCGTCGCCGAGCGGATGCGCGGGCGGTCCATCGACGTGTTCGTTCACCACAGCTCCGTGTCGCTGGAGGAACGCAGGGCCGCGGAGGAGCGGTTCGCCCACGGGACGAACGCCTGCATCGTCTGCACGTCCACCCTGGAGCTCGGCATCGACGTGGGCGATCTCGACCTCGTGTTCCAGGCGAATGCCCCGAGCTCGGTCTCGTCGTTCATGCAGCGCATGGGACGCACCGGGCGCCGAGCGGGCACCACCGCGAACACGACGTTCCTCTGCGAGGACCCGGAAGCCGTCCTGCAAGCTATCGCGCTCATCGAGCTGGCCCGGGAGGGCTGGGTCGAACGGGTAGCCCAGCAGGGGCGGTGCTGGCCGGTGCTGGTTCACCAGCTCCTCGCCATGACGCTCCAGTACGGCGCAATCAGTGTCGAGCGCTGCTGGGAGCAGCTCGCGAAGGTCCCCGACTTCAGGTCCATTCCACGGACCGAGCTTGACGAGCTCGTCGAGCACATGAAGACGCAGGACTTCCTGTTCGAGGCAGGAGGTTTGCTGTCCATGGGGCAGAAGGCCGAACGGGCATACGGCAGGAAGAACTTCATGGAGCTGTATGCGGTGTTCTCGTCGCCGGTGCTGTACCGGGTGGTGACGGGTGCGGGGCGGGACCTGGGATCGCTCGAACAGGATTTCGTGGACCGGCTCGTCGAACAGATGAGCTCTTTCCTCCTGGGCGGCCGTGCGTGGGCCGTCGAGCGCGTGAGCCACGGCGATCGCGTGGTCGTCGTTCGCGAGGCGCCGGGCGGCGTGAAGCCGACCTGGGGCGGGTTCATCCCGCAGCTCCTCGGGTTCGAGCTTTGCCAGCGGATGAAGCGGGTGCTCACGGATTCCGCTCGCTACCCGTACGTCGACGCGCGCGGGATGAAGCAGATCGAGGAGAAGCGCGAGGATCTGGGCGATCTTCTTCGGCGATCCGGCCACGCGGTGCAGATCGACGGCAGCGTCGCCCGCTGGTGGACCTTCGCGGGGGGGCGCGTGAACCACACGCTCAAGTACGGGTTCGAGGTCGCGGAAGGGTGGAAGGTCGTGGCCGACAACTTCCAGCTTCGCATCGAGGGGGACGGGATTGGCCACGAGAGCGTTCGGGGGGCGATCGGCAGGATGTCGTCGTCGGCCTTCTGGGACGCACCCGAGTTGCGCCAGGCCGTGCTCGCGCGGTTGCCGGGCTACCGGCTGTCGAAGTTCCAGGACTGCCTCCCCGAGAAGCTCGCGCTGGAAGTCATCGAGAGCTATCTGCTCGACGTGGCGGGGACGGTGCGGTGGCTGGCGGCGTCGTGAGCGACCACGCGTTTGCCGCTTGGCCGGGAAGCGGATCACCGGCGCCTGGCATGCGCCGCTGTCCGCTGCGGGGCCTGCCCGAGCAGCCGCCCGATAGATCGCCCGAAGTGAACGACGGGCACGTCACGCCCCGAGGAGCGCCGCTCTCCCGAGGTGGCTCGGCTCGCCCGACCTGACCTCCCGGGGCGTGGCCGGGACTGCTACACTGCGCTCCATGAGCGATCCGGCCGAGAAGATCCTCGACGAGGCGTTGAAGCTCCCTGAGAGCGAGCGGCGCGTCATCGCGCTCCGCCTGCTCGACAGCGTGGGCGAGGAGCCGCCCGAGGAGATCGAGCGCGCGTGGACCGACGAGGCTCTACGTCGCCTCGAGGATCTCCGCACCGAACGCACTCAGCCGATCCTCTGGGAGGAAGCCCGGAAGCGCATCTTTGCGCGGGGCTGACATGGCGCGACGCGTCCTGTCCTTATCACGGCGGCCCCGGAGCAGGGCCCCGAGATCGAGCGAGGCGTGCGGCGCCTGCTCCTGCAACGCTTCCCGTACGGCGTGCTGTACGCGGTCGAGCTGAAGCGCGTCTTCGTGCTCGCAGTGACGCACCGCCGGCGCCGCCCCGGTTACTGGCGCGGCCGCGGGGGCTGACGCTTCGGCTCGCGACCTGCGTCGAGACCGCGCGTACTCACCGCGGGCAGAAGAGCGATGATCTCGAGCTCCAACCGCTCGCAGCTTACCTTCTTTCGTTCTTCTCGACGTACATGAGACCTGCTCTCGAAGCTCGACCAGCTCGCGGAAGGCCTCGTCGCTGCCATGCTGGCCGGGGTGCGGCCTCTCACTGTTGACACACCCTGCGAAACGCTTGGTTCACCTCGCCAGCAGTGACGGGGAGCTTCAGCCTGCGGATGGTGGTCCCGAGGGGGTCCCGAGGCCGCGCGAACGCAGTGGATTGCGGTCGGGAGGGGGTCCCGAGGCCGCGCGAACGCAGTGGATTGCGGTCGGGAGGGGGTCCCGAGGCCGCGCGAACGCAGTGGATTGCGCTCCGGAGGGGTCCGGACCCCCCATCTGGCACAAAAACTGGCGCCTCCGAGGGGGCGGTGGCGCAGATTTGCGCAATTTCGGACGCTGTCTGGCACAGAAATCCCCCCGGAAGACGGTTCGTGGCACGTTCCGGAGGGGTCCGGGACCCGGTGTGTCGCAATGCATTGCGTCTGTGCCGGTGCCGGACCCCCCCTCGCTTGGCACAGGATCGAGCCGTTTGGCACACTCCAGGCCGGTGCGCCGCTGAAATTGACACAGAGCGCGGCGCCGATGACCCTGGCCCCATGGCGCGCACCGCTCCGGATCGTCTGGCAGCGGCGCCGCCTCGGCCGAGAGCTCTCTGTGACCGACCCGCTCGGTCGAATGACGATCACCGAGCGCGATCCGGACGGGCACGTCCGCTCTTCACCGGCTTGGCGGAGGCAACGCCGGGGTCGTTGCCGGCGAGCTTGTCAACCGCGGCGTCTCTGTGAGACCGATGGCCGTGCAGCGCATGCCCGACCTGCTTCGAGAGCTCCTCCTGCGGCACCACGCGTACGTGCCGAGCGACAACGACTTTCAGCGGCGGGCGCGGCTCCTGCAGGCTCTCTGGCGCGAGGAGCAGGGCCTTCCGATCGGCGAACATCGCGGGCAGCCTCTCGGCTCGCGGCTCACGATGCCGAGCGCGAAGGACACGCTCGCGAACTACCTCACCGGCACGATCCGTGACGTGGTTCGCGCGGAGGTGCTCGACCCGGCGCGAAGCCGCGGGAAGCTCTTCAGCCAGCCTCGGATCTGGAACGACCTGCTCTCGAGCCAGCCACTCTGCTTCAACCTCTTCGGCGAGCTACAGCGCGACCTCCCTCTCGCGTCGCGCGTCCTGGGCCGCCTCTCCGGCGGCCGCATCGCGACGGTGAGCGCGATCGACTTCGAGCACTCGCCCGGGCGCGGGGACCCGAAGTACACCGGCGACCGCTCGGCGTTCGACGTCTTCGTCGAGTACCGGACGCCGAGCGGCGCGAAGGGTTTCCTCGGGGTCGAGGTGAAGTACCACGAGGACCTGAGCGACCCTCCCGCTCCGCATCGGGCCCGGTACGACGAGATCGCCGCGTCGATGGGGACCTTCAAGCCGAGCCACATGGCGCTGCTTCGGACGAAGCCGGTCCAGCAAATCTGGCGGGACCATCTCCTGGCCGGGAGCCTCGTTCTCGATGGGGACCGCGGGATTGCCGAGGGGCTGTTCGCGATCGTCTACCCTGCGGGCAACGCGGCGTGCGCGCGAGCGATCGAGCTGTACCGGGCCTGCCTGGCCGACACGCGGACCTTCTCCGCCTGGACACTCGAAGCCGTCGCCGGGGCGCTCAGGTCCGAGGGCACGCCTGCGTGGCTCGCCGCCTTCGACGATCGGTACCTCGCGTTCGACAAGATCACGCCGTGACCTCCAAGAGCCTGCTCTGACGGGACGTCCTTGACCGGGGTCCGCGGTGGACAGAGCGTGCGGACGATGTTCGGGTGTCGACACCGATCTGCTCCGCTCGTGCAGGTGGATGGGGCGCTCGATTGGCCGCGCTGCCAAACGACGCGGCGCATCGTGACGAGCACTCGCGGTCAGGCGTGCCCAGGCGGCGGTGGCGAAGCTGCGCTAGACGCTCCGGCTCTCACCGCATCGTCGGCCGCCGTCGCCGCGCAACGCGGCACACCCGCGCGCCGACGGGGAGAGTGAGCGGGCCTGGGTGGATCACCCGCGCAGCGCGCGGAGCCGTGGACGCGTCACCGCTTCTTCTTGCAGCCCCCGTAGCGCTCCACGCTCTCGATCGCCGGCGGATTGGAGAAGTACGTCGCGTCATACCCGCCCGTGATGAGGACCGAGCCGTCTTGCAGCGTCGTCGCGGTGTGGAAGGCCCTCGGGATCGGGTCGTCGATCACGGTCCACGTGTTGTTTGCCTCCTTGTAGATCTCGGCGCCCTCATCGCCGATGGCCATCACGCGGCCGTGGGACATGGGCGCCACGGCGGAGGCCCAGCTGTGGCGGAAATTTGGCGGCGGGGTCAGCGTCCACGTGTCGCTCGCGGGATCGTAGATCTCGGCGGTCTCGCCCGCATCGACGAGGACCACGATCTCCTCCTCGGTGCCGCCGTAGATCTGGCCGCCGCCGCCGACCACCAGCACCCGCCCGCTGGGCAGCAGCGTGGCCGTGTGCTGCATGCGAGGCAGGTTCGTCGGCGCCGCCGCCGTCCAGGCGCCCGTGGCCGGATCGTAGATCTCGACGCCGGTGCGACCTTCGGGCATCTCGTTGCCATTCAACTTGTACCCGCCGGCGACGAGCACGCGCCCATCCTGGAGCAGCGTCGCCGTATGCAGGTGGCGAGTCACCGACATCGACCCTGCGGTGGACCAGGTGTTCGTGGCAGGATCGTAGAGCACGGCCTCCTTCAGAGCACTGTCGTCGTCGCTGCCGCCCGTGCGCAGCACCAGCCCGTTCGGCAGGGGAGTCAGCGCCGTCTGGGCAAACTCCCAGCCACGGGCCGCCTCACCGGGCGTGAGGGGGACGCTCGTCGTCGCGCCCGTGCTCGGATCGTAAACAAGCCCGCCCGGGCTGAAGAGCACCCGGCCGTCCGGCAGGGGCGCCGCGCCCACGGGGAACAGCGGGTAGGGCAGCGTGCCGCCGGTCGTCCACGCGTCGGCGGCGGGATTGTAGAAGTCGACCGTCGTGGGGTAGGGGTAGTCGCCACTGCCGCCAGCGACCATCACCTGGCCGTCCGGCATGAGCAGGGCGATGTGCCGCTCTCGCGCCCGGGGCAGCGGCGCCACAGAGGACCACTCCGCGTGGACACCGATGTGGCCGCGGCACTTCTTCTTCTGCTTCTCCTTCTGCTTCTTCGCGTGGTGGTCGGCCGACGGCGCCGCGTTCGCCTGGAGCGCCGCGTCTTCGAGCGCCGCTTCCGCGAGCGCCGCGGGCTCCGATGCAGGACCGCAGCCGGCGGCCACGAGCGCGGCGAGGGAAAGGAAGGCGATCAGACCACGATGGCAGTGACCGGTGGGAGACATGGTAAGACCTCGTCAGGTGTTGGGGGAGGACGGAGCCGTCCCCTGCGGGGACGCGCCACGAGCGCCGAGCGCAACAGTGGATCATATCAGAGGATCATGTGGGTGAGCGCGAGTTCCCCGGATGGACCCGATCCGTGGGCGGTCACCCGCAACACAGACGCACACTGCGCTTCTCCTGTGCGTGCCAGGATCCGATGTGGAGGTCCGCGCCGGATTCGGCCTGGAAAATTTCGACGGTTCACCGGAAAGCATCGCGTTATTCGCTTCGGCCATTCCGTGTGGCTTCTGAATTTTCTCATTTCATGTCCCATTTTCTCAACTGACCGGCTCCCATCCGACCCTGGACGTCGTGAGCCCGTCGGCAGTGCTGAATCGAGACGGACGTTGCGGTACGGTGCGCGCGCATGGCGAAGCCGAATCCCCGGATCTCGAAGGATCGTCAGCTCCGTCCCGTGGCGCGCCCGGCGCGCGGTACCCAGCGGGACGACCGGCGCCCCAAGGTCGTCGACCTCCGCCTGCTGCGCACCTTCCTGCGGGCGCCCGGCCCCCTCGACGAGCGCGCGGAGCCGCAGCCCCCGGCGTCCACGCTTCCTCTGCCCGGTGACGACGTCCCCCTGTCCCTCGACGAGATCGAGGCGGCCTTCCGCGATCAGTCCGTGACGCGCTTGCCGTGGATCCGACAGGCCGCCGCCGTGCTGGATGCGCGGCAGACGCCGATGACCGCGGAGGAGATCGAGACCTTCCTCGCCGGGCTCACGAGGTACCGAGAGAAGCTCGGCCCCCGCAACGGGCCGGGGAAGAGCGACCTCTTCATCCACGGTGACGGCGGACGGCTCACGCTGAACCCCGCCGCGCCCGGCCTCGTCGCGATGCGGCGGGCGATCCGCGAGCTGTCACAGCCGGTGCTCGTCCAGCGAGCGCAGCGCCCGTCGCGAGAGGCGCAGCGCCCGGAGCCGGAGGCGCAGCGCGCCGCGCCGGAGCAGCACAGGGCGGTCCGTCGCGCGAAGCTCGACGCGGAGGCGCAGCGCGACGCCGAGATCGCGCGCGCGTCCCGTCGCGCCGTCCTTCGCGTGGTCCCTTCCGCCGCGCATCCGCAGGCCGTGGCGCTGCTCGACGTCGGCCCGCGATCGATCCAGACCTTCATCGGCCGCGACGCCGCCGAGCTCGCTGGGCTGCTCGCGCGGTTCGACGTGATCGCGGGGCTCCACATCCGCGACACGCTGCACGCGCTGGGGTTCGACGCGGACCGCTGCCGGGTCGTGGACCTCGGGCCTCCGCAGGCGTCCAGGCGCCTGGACCGCACGGGCCGTACGCTCCAGATCACGCCGGAGCTCGTCATCGCCGGAACCACCCGCATCAGCCGTCCTCTCGGCGAGCCCGAGCGGATGGCGCGCTACCTGTCCGAAGGCGACCACCAGCGGCTTGCGCGTCGGATCGAGAGCGATGTCAAGGCGCTCCTCTCCTTCTACCAGTACGGTGTCCTCCACGGCTCCGTTCGGCTTCGCTATGGCCCCCTCGACGAAGCGCTGGCCGTCGACTGGGCCCTGCCCGGCGACGTGAGCCTCCACCAGCAGCTGAAGAGCGCCCGCGAGAAGTGCGCGGCCGTCGACCTGGTGATCGGCGCAGCGCCGGGCTGGGCCGATCCGTGGTCGCGGGCGCGGCGCGTGCGCGTCGTCGACCTCAGCTGGCCTGAGGTCGTCTTGACAAGGGACGAGGAGGGCAACGTCCTCCCGATAGGACGGGATGAGATCCAGGCGATCCGCGTGGCGCCTGACGATGCCGCGCAGTGGGCGTGGAACGAGCTCCGGATCCCGGACGAGCAACCGTAGGGAACAGGCCGTCCATCTCGACGTCTGGAGGCCACACGCCGCTGTCCATGTGTTCAGAGCGCTCGGCCCGTGGACTGTGCGAGCTGCATTGGACACCCCACGCAGCGCTTATTTTTATTTTTGTGAGAATTTGAGAGGGGTTCACGTAACGCGAATGGCGGCCGATTTCGGCTCTACGAGTTGTTCTTCCGGATCTTCTGAAAACTGATGCTGGTATAAGAGCGACGCCGCGCGGAACGAGTCCGCGCGGCGTCGGGTCCACCTCGGTGCCGCGAGGCGAACCATGCGCGCTCGTAGACGACTGATCTGTTCATCACAAGGGGCTATGGCAGCCGCCCTCGCGCTGTGCTCCAGCGCGCTCGCCGCGGACCCTGCGCCACGGTCCCGCGAGGTGGATGCGCTCATCCGCGAAGCCGATGCGGCCGTGAAGCGGCTCGATGTCAACCGCGCCCGCGACCTCTGGGCGCAGGTCTACGCGCTCAAGCCTTTGACGATGGCGCTCTGTCAGCTCGGCCAGCTGGATCTCCGCCTCGGGCGCCTGGAGGAAGCCGCGGCGGAGCTATCGAAATGCGTCGAGCAGATGCCTGCGCCCACCAACGCCGTCGAGCGCCGCCGTTACGAGGTGAGGCAAGCCGATCTCGCCGCGGTACGCCAGCGCGTGGCGGAGATTCACCTGCTCGCGCCCCCGGACGCGGCGCGGCTCCTCCTGAACGGCAAGGAGGTGAAGGCCGGCAGCCCGATCTACGTCGCGCCGGGCCAGCACGAGGTGACCGTCACCGGGCGGCACGGGCAGGTCGCTCGCACGCTGGTGAAGGTCGCAGCCGGCGAGTCGCGAAACATATCCCTCTCCTTCGAGAGCCCGCCAGGGGCCGCGGCGCCGAGAGCTCGTCCACCTGCGCGTGTCACAGCAGCGCCGGCGCGGATAGCGCAGGCGCCGGCGCGATCCGGGCCGAAGCCGTGGATCGTTGGCACGGGCGCCGCTGTCTCGACGGCCCTGCTCGTCACGGGCATCGGGCTGCACCTGGCGGCCAACGCCTCGGACAACGAGGCTGTCGCGAGGGTCGCCCAGGTAGGCGACGAGCAACTGCTCCCGAGCAGCCCCGAGTTCCGTCAGGTTTACGACGAGGCAACAGCCGCCAACACGCGAGCGAACCTGCTGCACGGATTCGGATCGGGGGCGCTCATCGCCGGCGCCGTGGCGGGCGCCGCGACGCTCATCTACGTCGTATTGCCGCATGACACGGAGATCCGGGCTCGCGCCGCCGGTGCGGAGGTGACGATCGCATGGTAGCCAAGGGCGAGATCTGGGAGGGGCACGAGCTCGTGAACGAGCTGGCTCGGGGCATGGTGCGCACCTTCCTCGCGAGGCAGCTCGGAGACACGAGGGAGCTCGTCTGGGTGCACGTGCGGGAAGGCGCGCGGATCGAGCGCGACGTGTTTGCCGCGGAGATCGAGCGCTTGCAGCGCCTCGCCGACAAGGTGCCGCAGGTCGCGCGCGTGCTTTACGGCGGGCTCAGCGGGACCGTCGCCTGGGCAGCGACGCCGTTCCACAAGGACGCGATCCGGCTCAGGGACGCCACGCGCGCGGCGGATCTCGGGCTCACCGCCGTGAGGATGCTCATCGAGCTCGGGCAGAGCCTCGCGCGCGCGCACGACCTCGGCGCGATCCATGGCGCCTTGAGCCCGGAGCGGGTGCTCATCGCCGCCGAGAACGGGTACGCCATCACCCACTTCGGCTTCGTTCGCCTCTTTCAGCTCGCCGAGGAGGAGGCGCTCCGGGAGCCGTGCCACGCGGCGCCGGAGCTCATCTTCGGCGGCCGGCTGGGCAAGCGCACCGATGTCTACGGATTCGGCACCGTCATGTACGAGCTCCTGTGCCAGCGCGAGCTCTACGCCGACGAGGAGCATCGGACCCTGTCCGAGAAGACCTGGGAGCCCAGGTTCCCCATCACGGTTCCTCCGGTGCTTCGCTGTGTGATGAAGAAGGCCCTCGCGAAGGAGCCGAGGGACCGGTATCCCAGCGTGGAACAGATGCTCACGGTGCTGGCGGCCATCGCCGACGCGTGGGCGGAGCTGGGGCGAGCGCCCGCGGACCTCGAGGACGCTGCTGTGACCGGATCGCCCGCGGAGCGCCAGGGGGCTCCCGAGGAGGCGTGGGAGCCATTCGCGCGCGACGAGGAGGCGCCGATGGCTGCGCCGGTGCCCGTGGTGACCCCGAGCCTCGACCGGGTGCTCGAGGACGATATCGCCCCGATCGAGGTGCCTTCCCTCGATCCCCCGTCGCGCCAGGCGCGCGAGCTGGCGGGACCGGCGCCGAGCCCGCCACGGATGCCGGAGCTGCCTCTCCCGGTACGCTCGAGCGAGGACACCGGAACGCGTGTCGCGCTGCGCTGGCTCGGCGCGCTGCTCGTGCTGGGAGCGGCGCTCGTGCTGGGAGCGGCGCTCGGGGCCGGGAGCGCGAGGTCCTGGCGGCAGCGCCCTCCCGAGGCCGTTGCGCGCCTGGCGCAGATCGTCCAGCCCGCGGCCCTTCGATCCGGCGCGCCGTGTCCTCTCAGGCCCGCGGGCGCCCTTCAGGAAGCACCAGTTACCGCGCCGTCCGTCGCGCCTCGGTCCCTGGCGAACGGCCAGGCCATGGTCGCGCGGGAAGCCGCAACGCGGCGGCCGTCGCCGGAGGTCGAGCACTGTGACGGTATCTACGCGGGCTATCTATGCGGGCACGACAACTACTGAACCGCGGGCAGCAGGAGGGGTTCACGATGCACCCGGCAGCTTGGCTCATGCTCGGCGCTCTGGCGCTCGTCGCCTGTGGGGATGAGCTCGAGCTCTACGGGCCCCGCATGGATGATGACCCGGTGTTGCTCTGGGTGGGACGTCACGCGGAGGCGCCGCCGTGTCCTGGAGATCGCCTGGACTACTGGGAGGGGTGGGCTTATGAAGCCGCTTCGGACGAATGCGGCCCGTGCACTTGCGGCCCCGCCGCATGCGTCGCGCCGTCGAGCCTGACGACGTACGCCGCGATCCGCTGCGACGGCGAAGGAGAGCCGCTCACGATCGCTGCTGAGGAGGGCTGGCATGGAACATGTGTTGCTATCGATCCCCCTGTCTCGAGCGAACGCTTCGCGTCCGTCCTCTTCGCGCCGCCGGCGCTGGCTCCCCAGTGCGCGCCCTCGCCGCCGCTCGAGCCGCCGCCCATCTCGGGAGGCTATGCAAGGGCCTGCCCGCTGGACTCGTACGTTTCCTGGGCGGACTTTGCCATCTGCATCACCCCGGAGGCCGATGGGCTGTGTCGGCCTGGCTTCACAAATCGCTTGGAGTTCACGATGCGACTCAGCGACAACCGCGCGTGTACCCCATGTGCCTGCGGCGCTCCGACCGGGGGCGGCTGTATGGCCGACGTCATGCTGTATGGAGACGGCACGTGCAATACCCAGATCGATCTGGCTGCGTTCATCGATCAAAGAGACAACCCATGTCACGATGTTCCTGCGCCGCTGCCGCTGGCGGCAGTGCGCGCAGTGCTCACCCGCGAGGAGCCGGGCTCCTGCACGCCAACGCCGGCCACCTCCAAAGTGGTTGGCACGGTGGAGCGAGGCGAGAGGCGCGTGTTCTGCTGTGAAAAGTAGCGCTCGCCTGGGAAGCTGCGCACGCGGAGGGCGCTCCTGCCAACGCACGAGTCACTCGTCGCGGATAAACCGGCGCGTATCGGAGGACGACGAGCCGTATGACTGTCCAAATCTCGCGGAGAGCCCTGGTGTCCGGTGAAAGGGTGGTGGTTGCGATGCGATTTTCCGTGGTCTACACGCTGGTAACGCTCGCGCTGCTCGGCTGCTCTTCGCCGTATCCCGACGAGCTGCCTCCGCCGGACCTCCGAGATAGAGTGTTCGTCTACGTGACGGGTTATCAGAATAAGCGGGAATGCATACTGAATGAGCAGCTCCTGTGGGAGTCGTTGATCGAAGATGTACCGATTGAAGAGGTTGAGCAGGACAAATGCGAGCCGTGTGAGTGTGGCCCGGCCGAGTGCGTCCTGCCGTCCAAGGTGACGGTACATGCATCCGTCTGCCCCGGGGACGGCGCCGCCGGCACATTCGATGCCGGCGCGTCGTGGGATGGTTCCTGTGCGGCGCCCACTCCGCGCATAGAGAGCGACGCCTTCGCCGCGGTGACGTTCGACCCGCCAACGCTGGCTTCCTGCGCACCCGTGTCGCGAGCGCCGGAGCCGTCGCGTCGCGCTCTGGCGTTCGCCACGGTGTGCGCGGCCGACCCCCAAGGTTCCGGTCCCACATCCGCGGTCCCCTGCTATCCTCCGCAGGAAGACGGAAGCTGCTGGCGTGGGTACAGCGTTCGGCACGAGCTCACGACAATCGTCGATACCCGCACGTGTGCCCCTTGTAAATGTGGTGCACCGAGCGGCGGGAAATGCGCGGTGAATACAATATTATATCAAGACAAATATTGTCTGGACGAGCTGGATAGCTATTTTATTTCGGATAAAGATCCGCCGATGTGCAGCAGGGGGACCACCGGACCGCTCGCGGGGATGCGGTCTGTGTTCACCCAGACGGAGCCGGGTACGTGCGCCCCTTCTGTCTCCGAAGTCGAGGGCGGCGCGCTCGAGCGGGGGATCACTCGCGCGCTGTGCTGCAAACACTAGAGACGCTCGGCAAGCGTCTCTCGTTCTGTTATCGGCCTGAGGGCGACCCGGATCGGACGCCCTCCGCCGCCGACCTCGCGTGCGCCCCTCATTCCTCATCCCAGGGCTCGACCAGGGCACGCAGCGCGGCGAGCGCACGCGTGCGCCTGTACGCGGTGGACATGGGGACCTCGATCTTCTCGACAAGGTCACCCATGGACATCTCCTCGATGTCGTGCCCGACGAGCACCTCGCGCTCGTGGGGATCGAGCCTGTCGATCGCGTCGAGCACTCCGAGCCGGGTCTCCTCCGCGACAAGGAGGCTCAGCGCGTCAGGCGCCGGGTCCGGGACGTCCAGCGGCTCGTCCAGGAGCACCTCTCTCCGCCGCGACGCCCGTTCATGGTAGTGCGAGCAGACGTGCAGCATGATCCTGTTCAGCCATCGCTCGGGCCTCGCGTGCTCGGGGTCGTACGTGGGCCAGCTGTGCCAGACGCAGAGCCAGACTTCGCCCGCCACGTCGTCCCGATCGCTGGCTGGAACGCCGAGGCGCTCCAGCCAGCGCAGCACGTCGCGGAACACCTTCGGGCGGAACAGGCTTGCTGCCGCAGCAGAGCGCGTGTCTTCGGTTGGCGGCCGATGCATCGGTCCTCTCCTCAAGGGGCAGCCGTCCGCCGTCATCGCGGCGGCCGCTGCCTGCCCACACCGGGCAGCGTGGCGTTGAGCGGGGAGCGGTCGAGGTCGTCCCAGGCGTCGCCGATCTCGGGAAGCGTGTCCTGGCGCTGTATCGGACGGTCCGCGCGTCCGGCGTCGGGCGCTGCGCGCGCCGGCCTGAGCTCGGGTCTGGAGGCGGTCAACCGTGGGGAACGCGGCCTCGGCGGCGGAGGCAGGGCGCCACGCTGGCTCGACACGACGAGCTCCGGATGCGCGGTAGCCGGCGCAGGGATCTCGGCGGGTGCAGAGGGGGCGGGCTCGCGCCCCACGACAAGGGGCGCCGGGGCGAAGCCCGGCGCCGGCACGCGCGCCGGATGCCTCCGCGCCCGCGTCGCCTGATCGACCAGGAGCAGCAACGTCTCGTCCGTCTCCGTCCGGTACTCGTCGTGCAGGCGCCACAGGTACTCCCAGTACCGCGCGGGCGCGCCGGTGAAGCGCTCCAGGCTCCGCGCGAGGCCCGGCGTGATCGGGAGCTCGTTCTTCAGGAGCCTCTCCACCTCCTCGGATCTCAATCCGGCGGATCGGGCGAGGTCTCGCTTCCAGTCGGCGTTCCACGAGCACAGGCTCTCCAGGATCCCGCCAGGGGACGGGACCAGCCGCTCACGAAACTCGGTCGCCTCCGCGACGATGGCGTCGATGTGACAGCCGAGGAGGCGGCGATATCGTTCGATCTCGTGAAGCTCCCAGTTCTTGTGGGTGGTCAGGGTCTTGACGGCCGCATCGCGCGCCCGTTCGGCGGCTGCGCGCAGGCCGCGCTCCACCCCGAGCGCCTCCCGCGCCGCGAGCGCCAGGCCGAAGGCAACACAGGCGATGATCGCCAGCCCGACCGGCGACAGAGGAGCCATCGTGTGAAGTAACCGTTCCATGAGGTGATCTCCAGAGGACAGAGCACGACCCGCCCGGCAGCCCAGCAGGGGCGCCCGTCACTGTCGGAACCAGGCACGGCGCGAGCGCCGTGATGTCAGAGAAGCCGTCGCTCGTCTGGCGGGCCCACGTGGAGCGAATCGGCGCTGATGCCCTTGATCATCAAGCCCGCCTCGCGGGCCCTGGCCTGCACGATCAAGCCGACGGCGCGATCCGACAGGCGGTCGCCGAGCTGGCCCCAGCGGTTGATCCCGACGAACAGCGGGCCATGTGCAGGCAGCGCAGCAGCGTCGAGCCACGCGCGCACGGCGCGCACGGGACAGGTGATGGGGTGGCAGCCACGCGGCAGGAGGATCCGCCGCGCCGGCACGACGAGCTCGATCTCGTCCGCAGCAATGCGCACGTCGGCGACGTCCAGGCGGACGAGGTCCGCGCGCCGGAGCCTGGCGGCGTAACCCACGAGAAGGAGCGCGCGATCGCGCAGATCCACGAGGTCGTCGTCGATCGAGGCGATGATCTGGCGGATCTGCTCGGCCGTCAGCGGGGCCGCTTGCTGTTGCTCGTGAGCGCCGCCGGCGACGAGGCGACGGCGCCACGCGATGACGATGGGGGAGCTCGTCGGCGGAGCCTGGCCGGAGAGCTCGTGCGCCTTGGCGATTGCCTGGCCAGCGGCCTTGATCGTCGACGGCGCCAGACGCTCACGCGCGAGCGACGCGAGATAGAGGACGACCAGGCGCGGCCGGGCAGGGAGGGGGAGGGAGCGGCGCGCGGCGCACCAGGCCACGAACTGGCGCCACTGCGCCCCGTAGAGCCGGCGGGTGTTGTCGGGCAGATCGGCGTCGTCGAACAGGCGTAGAAGCTCGGCGCATCTCCTCACGGCTTCGCTGCTGTTCATGGTCGACGATCGCATGAGGCGGACGTGGTCCTCGGCGCATGGCCCACCCACCCATCCCAGAGCCACGCTCGGGATCCTGGACGCCGCCTGCGTTTGTGGGCCGAGAATGGATCGATATCGGAAGTCATGCAAGAGGTATCGGAAGTCATCGCGACGGAAGTGGACCCCGGCGTCGAGCTGACCGGCATGCGCGTCGAGGCACACGGCCGCGCTGGGCCGGCGGGTCAGAGGAGGCGTCGCTCGTCCGGCGAGCCCACGTGGAGCGAGTCCGCGCTGATCCCTTCATCGAGAGGTCGGCTCGTCCTCCATCGACGTGGCCATCCGGCGAACGTGCTCGGCCGTCAGCGGGGCCGTCGGATGTTCAGCGTGACATGGTTGGATTTGGCGAGCGCATGAGTGAGACGGACGTTGTGTGCTGCGCGCCGAGGCAGCCACTCCAGAGCTACCCGTGGCGGTGCTGGGGCCTGTCGGCTCGTCTGGCCGGACGATGGATCGCGAGAGGACGCCACACCACGAGCTTGATGCTGTCCCACCCTCTTGCGACGGAGCGTTGACAAGCGCGGGCGTTCCCGCCGAACCTGACAGTGACGAATGGGACGCCGTGGCCCTCGACTCTTCCCTCGTGCGCGTCTTCCACGAGGAGGCGGGCGGGGTGGTGGATCTGCCGGAGCGGTCGCGATCCTGGTCGCGATCGCGATAGCGTTCAGCCTGTACGTGCTCGCGGCGATCCTGGCGGCGATCGGCGCGGTGCTCGCAACGCCGTACCCGTGGGTCGCGCTGGTGCTCGTCGGCACAGGTTATATCGTTTACCGCGAGCGCCTCGCGCGGCTCGGGCGGGCGGGATCGGGGGGCGGCCGCCCGCTCGCGGTGCTCGCGGTGCTAGCGGCGCTGACCGGCGTTGTTGCGCTGATCCTGTTCGCGCTCGTGATGGTGCTGAGGATCCCCGCCGTCTGGATCCTCCTCGGGGTCGGCGGCGTCGGCTACGCGATCTACCGAGTGGCGCGGCGGATCCGGCGCGAGCGCCTGGAAGTGCTGTTCCTCGACGCGGTGGCGGCCCGCCACGCGTCGGATCCCAGGGCTGTCGAGCTGCTCGGCGCGCTCGAGCACCGCGGAAGGCACGAGGCCGACGCGTGGCTGCTCGTCGCAGCCGACGCCGCGAGCCGCGCACGATATCAGGATGCCCTCGCGGCCTTGGAGCGGGCCGCTGCGCGAGTCCATGGCATCGGTCGGCTCTCGTCGGGCATTGCGCTGGCCTTCCCCGGGCTGCCTGCGCCGCTGTCGTTCCGCCCGGAGGGCGGGGGAGCCGGCAGCGTGGAGGTCGCGCTGGCCCAGATGCATGTGCTCGCCGGGGCTCCGCGCGAGGCGCTCGGTGCCCTCAAGCTCTCCATCGCCGATCCCGCCTATTCCTTGGGCGTGTGCGCGCTGGCGGATGCGCACGTCGCGCTGGGCGAGATCGACCAGGCAACGACGGCGCTGAAGCAAGCTGCGGATGCTCCGAACTGTGCCCCAGAGCTGTCGCGCAGCCTGCGTTACAAGCTGGCGCGGTTGCTGGAAGATCACGAGTCCCGCTCCGCCGCCGTGCGGGAATACAAGGCGTTGCTCGCTCAGGGCGGCCAAGAGGACGCGGTCGAGCGCCTCCAGGCACTGCGGACAGAGATCAAGCAGGAGCAGCGACGCGAGGAGGAGGCGCGGAGAATCGAGGAGGAGGCGCGGAGGATCGAGCAGGCACGGAGAATCGAGGAGGCGCGCGTCGAGGAGGAGGCGCGCCGTCAGCGGGCGTTGCGGGCAGAGGAGCAGGCAACGCTCGAGCAGGCGCTCGCAAAGCTCGAGGCGGCGAGGGGACCTGCCGGACGGAGGAGCGCCGTGCGGGCGGGCCTCGACCGGCTCACGCTCCAGGAACTGCGCGATCAGCTCCTGCTGGAGGCCTCCCGGATCGAGGTCGATGCTGTCCTGGAGAAGGTGGATGGGCTCAAGACCGCGGCAGCGAAACGCCGCCACCTGCTCGCCGCGCTCGAGGCCCTCCGCGCCGACGAGATCCCGGACGACCTGCAAGCGCAGCAGATCCGATGGATCGAGGAGGCGCTCGCGGCGCTGGAGATGTGACGATGGCAGATCAGGATCCGCCCAGCACGCCGCCCGAGCCTCCCGCAGCGCCGCCCGGCCCGAGCCCGGTGCCGAGCCTGGAGGGGCTCTTCCCGCGGCCCCATCCGTCGAGCGAGACACTCTTCCTGCTGGGCGTCGCGGCCATCGTGCTCGGACCGTTCGCCGGCGTGCCGGCGATCCTGCTCGGCCGGCTCGTGCTCCGCGAGATCGCCCGCTCGGAGGGGCGATACACCGGTGAGGCCAGGGCGAGGCTCGGCTTCCGCCTCGGGTGGGCCGGGACCCAGGTCTACACGCTGCTGTTGCTCTACGTGATCGGCGCTGCCTCCGGACCCGTTGCGCTCGCCGTGCTCGGGGCAGGCGTCGTTGCCGGCCTGGCGATCGCGATTGGCGACAGCGTCGCGGGGGCTCCGCGGCCGTTCGCGGCCGCGGCACGGGCGTCGCGCCAGGCGCCGTGGGGGATCTACCCCGCTATCGCCGGCCTGCTCGGCGTGGGCCTCGCGGGCTTCCTCACGAAGCAGAGCGCCGACGAGCGTGCCCGCGTGGAGGCGCTCGCCGCCTGTCAGGAGGCGCGCCGCAGCGCGGGTGAGGCCCTGGAGGCGGCGAGCTTCGACCTGGCCCGGTCGCATCTCCGGGAGGCGCGGACCACCTGTGTCGAGGGGGCGGCGCTGCAGGAGGCCGCGCGCACGGAGGCGGATGTCGACGCGAGGGAGCGCGAGGCCATCCAGCAGCGCGCCGAGGAGGAAGCCGCCCGCAAGGCGCGCGAGCGCGTCGAGGAGGAGCGGGAGCGCGCCGAGGAGGAGCGGAGACAGGCGGAGAGGGAGCGGGCGGCCGCTGTGCGGTTCAAGGACGTCGCTCCGGCGATTGCACGTCAGGTGCAGGTCGCCTCCGCCAGGGCAACGCAGCGACGGTGGGACGATGCCCAGGCCGCGTTGAGCCAGGCGGAGCTCGCGCTGGACGAGTTCCGGGGGACCGACGTGCAGCGGTCCGAGCGCTGCGCTGCGCTCCTCGCGCAGGTCGTGCGGCTGCGGCCGGATGTCGACGCGGGCGTGGAGCAGACCCGGCGGCGGCGAGAAGAGGAGGAACGGCGGCGGCAGGAGCTCAAAGCGGCGGCGGAGGAGAGACTGCAGCTGATGAAAGAGGCCGCCGAGGAGAGGCGACAGGCGAGCCTCCGGGTGCAGTGCTGCGACGGCACGCTCTCGCCGAGCTGCCTGTGCGGCCGCCCCTCGTACCGTGGCTGCTGCTCGCATCATGGAGGCGTCTGCGGTTGCCAGGATTGAGGGGAGGCGTCTATCGAGGGCCTGGCTCGTGATGCCTCTTGGACGCGCGCTGATCTGCCGTAGACTCGCTCGTTCATGACGACGAGCCGGCGCGGTCTCTACGAGATCCTGATCACGGAGGCGCTGGCCTCGGGCCTTCGCGAGCTCGACGCCAGCCTGGAAGCCCGCACCGGGGCGCTCCGCGCCGCGGAGGCCGCCGACCGCATCGCGCTGCATCTGGGTCGCATCGTGCAGCGCGCCATCGCCGGTGTTCCCGACCAAGAGCGGGTGAGCGTGGGCGTGGGTCTGGCGCGGAGGCTCCTCGCGCAGATCGACGAGGTGATCGCCGGCGCGGAGGTCCAGCCGGATGCGCCGGTGGAGCCGGGAATGGTGCTCCGGGCCATCGTGGGGCGCCAGCCGGACGGCAAGCCGGAGACGATCGCCGAGCCGCTCATCCCGCTCCTCGACACGACGCTGCTCACCAACGCGCCTGGCGAGCCCAGGGTGGGTCACCAGCTCCTGACGGAGGCGCGCTCGGCGGACCGCATCGACATCGTCATGGCGTTCGTCCGCCGGAGCGGCATCGCCCCGCTGCTCGAGGCGCTCCGCGTGCATCGTGAGGCGGGCCGCGAGCTGCGCGTGCTGACGACGACGTACACGGGCTCGACGGAGGCGTCGGCGCTCGACGCGCTCCGCAGGATCGGCGCGAGCGTAGGCGTCTCGTACGACACGGGCACGACGCGCCTGCACGCGAAGGCCTGGCTCTTTCATCGCGCGTCGGGCTTCTCGACGGCCTATATCGGCTCCTCGAACCTGACGCACACCGCGCAGACGAACGGACTCGAGTGGAATGTTCGCGTGTCCGGCGCCCGCAACCCGGATGTCGTCGCCAAGGTCGCCGCAGTCTTCGAGAGCTACTGGAACAGCGGCGATTTCGTGCCGTACGACCGCGAGGAGTTCCTCGCGCGCGTCGAACAGGCATCGAGCGGAGCGTCCTCGGTGATGCTCAGTCCGATCGAGCTCCGCCCCGAGCCGTTCCAGGAGCGCCTGCTCGAGCAGATTGCGCTCTCCCGCGAGCGCGGGCATCACCGCAACTTGCTCGTATCGGCGACCGGAACGGGAAAGACCGTCATGGCGGCCATCGACTACGCCCGGCTCCGGGAGGCGCTGCCCCGCGCGCGCCTGCTCTTCGTCGCGCACCGCGAGGAGATCCTGGAGCAGAGCCTCGCGACCTTTCGTCATGGTCTGCGCGATCACGCCTTCGGCGAGCTGTGGGTCGGCGGCCGTCACCCGCGACGCTTCGAGCACGTGTTTGCTTCGATTCAGAGCCTCTCCGCTGCAGGGCTCGACGATCTCGATCCGCGCCATTTCGACGTGGTGATCATCGACGAGTTCCACCACGCCGCTGCACGATCGTACCGCGCCTTGATGGAGCACGTGCAGCCCGTCGAGCTCATCGGTCTCACGGCCACCCCCGAGAGGAGCGATGGTCTCCCGCTGCTCGGCTGGTTCAATGACCGGATCGCCGCAGAGCTGCGGCTCTGGGACGCGATCGACCAGCACCGGCTCGTCCCCTTCGTGTACTACGGCATCCACGACGGGCTGGATCTGCGCGAGGTGCCCTGGCGCCGCGGGCGCGGTTACGACGTCGAGGGCCTCTCGGGGTTGCTCACGGCCAACGACGTCTGGGCCCGGCAGGTGGTGGCCCAGCTCGCCGCGCACGTCGACGATCCGCGGAAGATGCGGGCGCTCGGGTTCTGCGTCAGCATCGAGCACGCGCGGTTCATGGCGCGCGTCTTCCGCGAGGCCGGCATTGCGGCGACGGCCGTGTGGGGGGACAGCCCCGATGGCGAGCGGCGCGCGGCGCTCGCGGAGCTCGGCGCGCGGGGCGTCAACGTTGTCTTCTCGGTGGACCTGTTCAACGAGGGCATCGACGTCCCTGCGGTCGATACGCTGATCCTCCTGCGCCCGACCGATAGCCCCACGCTCTTCTTGCAGCAGCTCGGGCGCGGCCTGCGGCGCAGCGCCGGCAAGACCGCCTGCACGGTGCTCGACTTCGTGGGGCACCATCGCCGCGAATTCCGCTTCGATCGCCGCTTCGGAGCCCTGCTCGGCGGGAGCCGAAAGGAGCTCGTTCAGCAGATCGAGGGCGGGTTCCCGTTTCTGCCGGCGGGCTGCCACATGGAGCTCGACCCGAAGGCGTCGGAGCTCGTGCTCGAGAACATCCGGCAAGCCGTGCCGTCGGGGTGGACCGCCAAGATCGAGGAGCTGCGACGCCTCGCCCGCGGCGGTGGCGACGTGAGCCTCGCGCGGTTCCTGGAGGAGACCGGGCTGGAGATCGAGGACGTGGTTGCCGGACAGCGGTCGTGGTCAGACCTCCGGGCCGATGCGGGGCTTCCGTTGCTGGGCGCGGGGCCGCACGAGGAGGCGCTGCGGCGCGCGTGCGGGCGGCTGCTGCACGTCGACGACTTCGCGCGGATCGAGGCCTATCGCCGGCTGCTCGCGTCCGCGGCGTGTCCGGATTCGGGAGCGATGAGCCTCCGCGAGCGCCGACTCCTGCGCATGCTCGTCGCCTCCGTGGCCGATCGCGCGATCGGCAAAGCGACCCCCCTCGCGCAGGCGTGCGCTCTCGTCTGGGCGCACCCCCAGGTGCGCGCGGAGCTCGTCGAGGTGATGGACCTGCTCGCGGACCGCGTCGACCATGTTCACCGGGCGATCGCGACCCACCCGGACGTGCCGCTGGAGGTGCACGCGCGCTACTCGCGCATCGAGATTCTGGCGGCGTTCGGGGTCGGGGGCGGCGCGAAGGTCGCGCCGTGGCAGACCGGCGTGTACTGGGCGAAGGACGCCGGGGCCGACCTGCTCGCGTTCACGCTCGACAAGACGAGCGGGCAGTTCTCGCCGACGACGCGCTACCGCGACCATGCCATCAGCCGGCAGCTGATCCACTGGGAGAGCCAGTCGAGCACCCGCGCCGAGAGCGAGACGGGGCGGCGGTATCAGCAGCACGCGGCGCTCGGCACGGCGGTGATGCTGTTCGCGCGGCTGCGCAGCGATGAGCGGGCGTTCTGGTTCCTGGGCCCGGCGAGCTATGTGCGGCACGCGTCCGAGCTGCCGATGGCGATCACGTGGAGGCTGCACCACGCGCTGCCGGGGGACCTCTTCGCCTCGTTCGCGGCGGCGGTGGCGTGATGTGGGCCTCGCCCGCTCGACGGTCGGTTCGCTCCCGCCCTCGATGAACGATGTCAGTCTGGATGAGACAAGACGCTGGGCAAGGAGGCGCTCGCCTGCACGGAGCGCGGCCTGGCAACCAGGTAAGTCACGCCGCATCGGCGATGCTCGTGATCTCGTTCCGGCGAGCCCTCCGACGAAGCCAGAAGGTCCTTGCGCCGAAGACAGAACACGTGAGGGGGTATTCTGCAGAGTGTGTTCCGTGCGATTCTCTCCCCGGGATGCAGCTGTTTTTGCTTCACTGTCCGGACGACGACGACTGCGCGATGGCGCTTCGCCCTCACCTCGATGAGGTGTGCCGCAAAGAGCGTGTCGAGGTGCTGGGTGCCTGTATCGCCGGCGAGCACGTGGAGCGCGGGCTCGAGGAGCGCCTCCGCGCGGCCACGCATGTGGTCGTCCTTGTCACTGCCCGGCTGCTCGACTGGCCCCAGTGGACCCGTGTCGTCCGTAAGGGCTTTACGCGCGCCCGCGATGAGCGGGGGTGGATGCACGTGGATGGCCGCGCGCAGCCTGCGTATGCTCGGCGGTTCGCGATGGCGGAGCCGTTCTACAATGGCCAGGCGCGGGTCGAGCGCTTCGATGGATCGCTGGAGATCATCGATGAGGCTGGGCGCACGATGGTCGTGCTGCGAGCCGCCTCGCGGAGCGAGCTCGAGGTGCTCTCTGCCTCTGCCGGGTTGAACACCTGCGCTGCGCGCCAACCCTCCACTGACGCTCTCTGACGCGGCGATCGAGTACGCGGGACCGCTGCGCTGCCGCTGGCGCGAGCTGCCACGCGCGCTCCGGTCAGCCTCGTGGAGGCCGGACGAACCGGCGAGAACGCCGAGCGCGCTCGTCGCGCGGCCGCGCAACGCGGCCACACCGGCGCGCCGAGAGGGAGGGTGCGGGGGCCTCCCGAGGCCGCGCGAACGCAGCGGATTGCGGTCCGGAGGGGGTCCCGAGGCCGCGTGAACGCAGTGGATTGCGGTCCGGAGGGGTCCGGACCCCCCATCTGGCACAAAAACTGGCGCTTCCGAGGGGGTGATGGCGCAGATTTGCGCAATTTTGGACGCTGTTTGGCACAGAAATCCCCCCCAAAGACGCTCCGTGGCACGTTCCGGAGGGGTCCGGGACCCGGTGTGTCGCAATGCATTGCGTCTGTGCCGGTGCCGGACCCCCCTCGCTTGGCACAGGATCGAGCCGTTTGGCACATCCAAGGCCGGTGCGCCGCTGAAATTGGCACAGAGCGCAGCGCCGATGCCTGGCCCCATGGCGCGCACCGCTCCGGTTCCGAACAAGAAGGTTCGGGTGTGTGTTGATTTTCTCGCGGAGATGTTCGCGCCATCCGGAGCGCCGCGCCGGGGAGAACGCCGGCGGGAGCGGGCGACGTGGGTGAGGCGCTCTTGAGCGGAAGCAGGAGATTCCGAAGGATGCAATGGGTGCAACTCGGCGGTCCCATGTGTTGGCGGGCGCGTGCGCGCTGTGCTGATACAAGCGCGCCCCTCCCACCTCGTGCGCGATGGCCCCAGTTCTCATGGGCACACTCGGCGCTGCTCCTCCGTAGCCGCCAGCACGAACTGCTGTCGCTTGTGCTCTTTCCTGGTCCAGGCCGAGGGCAAGATCGACGAGGAGGTCGTGCGACCCTCGCGCGCGCCGGGTGGGCACAGGCGACAGAACAAATCTTCACCGTGTCGTTGTCGAGGCGTACCTTGCCGTGCACCCGCAGCTCCACGCGGCGCGTGTCACCCCGATGTCGATGTCCGTTTCCTCGCCCCCCGTTTCCTCGCCCTCCGTTCGCACTCTCCTCGAGTCGCTGCCCTCGCGGGGGCGCTTGATCGAGCTCGCGCGCTACGTCGGCGTCTTCGTGCCCCAGCGTGGCACGAAGGCCGAGCTGGTCGCCGCCCTGGCCCGCTCCGAGCAGGTCCGCATGCGTTCCGTGGTCGAATGGATGGGCCGCGACGAGCTCCGCGCCGCCTGCCAGGCCCACGGCCTGGACGCTTCCAGCCGCGCGCGCCAGGCGCTCGCGGAGCGCCTCCTCCACGCCCTCGGCGACCGCAAGAGCGCCCCGCCGACGGGCCTGTTCGGCGCCCACGCCGCCCCGCGCCTCTCGCCCGTGAAGGGGGACATCGCGCTCGTCCGGCAGCGCCAGTACCTCGTCGAGGACGTCGTCACGCCCGAAGCCCCGGACCAGGCCACCCGCGTCGACCTCGTCTGCCTCGACGACGACGCGCAGGGCGTTCGCCTCTCGGTCCTCTGGGAGATCGAGCTCGGCGCGAAGGTCTTGCAGCCCGAGGCCGAGGGCCTTGGCGCGGTCGCCTCGCTCGACCCCACGCGCCGCTTCGCCGCCTACTTCCACGCCCTCAAGTGGAGCAGCGTCACGGCCACGCGCGCCGATCTCTTCCAGGCGCCTTTCCGGGCCGGCATCAAGCTCCTCGACCACCAGCTCACGCCTCTCAAGAAGGCCCTCGAGCTCCCCCGCGCGAACCTCTTCATCGCCGACGACGTGGGCCTCGGCAAGACCATCGAGGCCGGGCTCGTGATGCAGGAGCTCCAGCTCCGGCAGCGCGTGGACTTCGTCCTCGTCGTCTGCCCGGCCTCCCTCTGCCTCCAGTGGCGCGGCGAGATGGAGAAGCGCTTCGGCCAGCGCTTCGAGGTCATGGGGCGCGAGCTCGTCGCCCGCCGCCGGCGCGAGCGCGGCTTCGGCGTCAACACCTGGAGCACGCACAACCGGTTCATCGTCTCCTACCAGACGCTCCGCCGCCCCGAGTACCGCGAGCCGCTGCTCGCCCACCTCGGCACGCGCATGAAGAAGAGCCTGCTCGTGCTCGACGAGGCCCACACCGCAGCGCCCGCCTCGGCGAGCCTGTACGCCGTCGACTCCCACGTCACGACCCTGATCCGCGACGAGCTCGGTCCGCGGTTCGAGAACCGCCTCTTCCTCTCGGCGACGCCGCACAACGGCCACTCGAACAGCTTCAGCGCCCTCATGGCCATGCTCGACCCCCAGCGCTTCACGCGCGGCGTGCCCATCCAGGCGGGATCGAAGGCGCTCTCCGCCGTGATGGTCCGCAGGCTCAAGCGCGACCTCCAGGCGCTCGGCAAGAGCGATTTCCCCCTCCGGAGCGTCGTCCGGATCGCGCTCGAGCGCGAGGGCGACGGGTTTCGGGCGCGGTACTTCGAGGCCGAGGCCGGGAAGAGCGAGAAGCTCGCCGCGGAGATCTCCCTCGGCCCCGTGGGCACGCCCGAGCTCGAGCTCTCGCGCCTGCTCGCCGAGTACTCCGAGAAGATGAAGCCCAGGCGCGGCCGCGGGCAGCTCGTCTTCATCAACCTCCAGAAGCGGCTGCTCTCGAGCGTCGAGGCGTTCCACCGGACCCTGAACGCGCACGCGGCGCGCGTCGAGGAGGGAACGGCGAGCGCCGAGCCCCGATCCGCATCGAGGGTGGCACGCCGGCGCCCCGAGGAAGACGACGACGCGTACGGCGTCGACGACGAGCAACGCGACGAGGAGGACGCCGCCGAGGTCGCCTCGGCATCGGCCGCGCTCTCGTCCCCGGAGGGGCGCGCCCGCGAGCTCCTCCAGCGCATGCTCGACCTCTCCCGCCAGCATCGCCATCGGCCCGATGCCAAGGTCGTGGCCCTCCTCCACTGGCTCCGCGCAGAGCTCTGCCCGGGGGTCAGCGTCTCGGGCGGTGGCAAGCGCGCGAGCGGCGCGTGGAGCGAGCGACGCGTGATCCTCTTCACCGAGTACGGCGACACCATGCGCTACCTCCAGAAGACCCTCGGCGCCGCCATCGAGGCCACGGATCGCGGTGACGAGCGCATCGCGATCTTCCACGGCGGCATGGGCGACGAGGTCCGCGAGGAGCTGCAGCGGGCGTTCAACGGCGATCCGGAGGAGCACCCGGTGCGCATCCTCATCGCCACCGACGCCGCGCGTGAGGGCCTGAACCTCCAGAACCACTGCGCCGATCTCTTCCATTTCGACGTGCCGTGGAACCCGGCCCGCATGGAGCAGCGCAACGGCCGCATCGATCGCACGCTCCAGCCTTCAAGCAGGGTCCGCTGCCATTACTTCGTCTACCCGGAGCGCGTCGAGGACGCCGTGCTCGAGAAGCTCGTCGGCAAGATCGAGACGATCCAGACCGAGCTCGGGAGCCTCGGCGAGGTCGTCATGGACCGCATCGAGCGGACCCTCAGCCGCGGCATCGACAGGGGCACCGCGGCCGCCCTCGACGAGGCGGAGCGGCTCCCCGAGCAGGCCGAGACGACCCGGCGGGAGCTCGAGAGCCAGCGCGCCGACACGGCCGCGCTGAAGAAGGAGATCGACGAGGCCCGCCGCATCCTCGGCCGGTCCCGCAAGGTCATGGACTTCAGGGAAGAGCTCTTGCACGACGCCATCGACGTCGGCCTCGAGCTCGCCGGGGCCGCGCCCCTCGCGCCGCTCCCCGAGAAGGTCGAGGGGCAGCAGGCGTTCGCGCTGCCGCCGCTGCCGGCGAGCTGGGGCCGCACCCTCGACAGCCTCCGCCGGCCCCGCCACCGGGACGAGCCCGAGTGGGAGTGGCGCAAGCTCTCCCCGCAGCCGGTCGTCTTCAAGGCGCTCGACCGCATGGGCGAGGAGCGCGTCCATCTGCACCTCGAGCACCCGTTCGTGCAGCGCATCCTCTCGCGCTTCCTGGCCCAGGGCTTCGGTGCCCAGGATCTCTCGCGCGTGACGGTCGTCCCGGATGATCGCTCGGGCGAGCCGCGGGTCATCGCCCTGGGACGCCTCTCGCTCTTCGGTCCCGGGGCCGCGCGCCTGCACGACGAGCTCATCGCCGTCGCCGCGCCCTTCCGCGAGAGCGGCGAGGGCGACCACCTGAAGCCGACGGGCACCGACGAGGATCGTCAGGCCGTCGCCCATCTCGAGGAGCTGCTCACGCGCGTCGGCAGCCTGCCGGCCGTCCCGGAGCGCCTCCGCGAGCGCCTGGCGACGACGGCCGCCGCGCACTTCGGCGTGCTCTGGCGGCATGTGCAGGACGAAGCCGATGGCCGAGCGCACGAGGCCGCGCAGCTCCTGCAGGCCCGGGGCGCGAAGGAGGCCGAGGATCTCCGGCAGATCTTGAAGGACCAGCGCGTCGAGATCGAGAAGCAGCTCAGCGTCCAGCTCGGGCTCTTCGACCACCTCGAGGACGAGACCATGAAGCCGCAGCGCGAGCAGCTCGACAGCGAGCGACAGGACATGAAGAAGCGCCTCGCCAGCATCGAGGACGAGATCCGCGACGAGCCGGCGGACCTCGAAGCGCTCTACCACGTGAGCCTGAAGCGGCTCTCGCCGGTCGGGCTCGTGTACCTCTGGCCGACGACGAGCCTCTAGGGATGACCAGGCCATGAGCGACGCCGACAAGCGATTCCACGAGCAATGGATAGGCATGGCGCAGCCCTCCGAGGGGCTCGTCGTGTCGTTGCCCGTGCTGGTCGATGCCCAGTGCGCGGAGAAGCTCCCCCGGGAGGCGCACCTGGCCTTCCTCGAGTGCCTGGAGGAAGACGCCGGGGGGAGGCTGCGCGTCTCGGATCTCCCGCGGCTCTTCTCGACCGTGCTCGACCTCGGCCCGCCGCGCTTCGACGAGGGCGAGGCGCTCCCGAAGGAGCTGTCGCTCTATGTCGTCGAGGGCAAGCAGCTCCTCCGCCCGACGCGCGCGCTCACGTGGAACAAGCCCCGGGAGGACGCGACAACGGCCGCCGACAGCACGCCGGCGGCGCAGGCGGGGCGACCGTATGCGATGCTGGTCTGGGAGGTCTCCCCGGAGGTCGAGCAGCTCGACAGGCCCGAGAAGGTCACCGGGGCGTGGGAGTACCCCGCCCAGGCGAAGTTCGAGCGGCTCCTGCGCGAGTGCCGGGTGCCGATAGGGCTCCTCTCGAACGGCCACGAGATCCGGCTCGTCTACGCGCCGCACGGCGAGTCGAGCGGGTGGGTCGCGTTCCGCGTGGCGGACATGGCGTCCGTGAGCGGGCGGCCGATCTTCGATGCCTTCGTGATGCTGCTCTCGCGGCAGCGCTGGTTCGGGGTCGCGGCCGAGCAGGCGCTCCCGGCGATCCTGGCCGAGAGCCGCAAGCGCAACGCCGACGTCACCAACGACCTCTCGCGCCAGGTGTTCGAGGCGCTCGAGGCGCTGCTCGCCGGGTTCGCCGCGGCGGACGAGCGGGACGGCACCGGCGCCCTCCGGGACGCGCTGGAGCGAAAGGACGACCCCCTCTACGCGGGCCTGCTCACGGTGCTCCTGCGGCTCGTGTTCCTGCTCTACTGCGAGGATCGGGGGCTCCTGCCGACCGAGCAGCCGCTCTTCGCCGGGAACTACAGCCTCCTCGGGCTCTTCGACGCGCTGCAGGCGGACTTCGGGAAGTACCCCGACACGATGCACAGGCGCTTCGGGGCCTACCCGCGGCTCGTGGGGCTGTTTCGCGCGGCGTTCCTCGGCGTCTCGCACGGGGAGCTCGAGATCCCGGCGCGGCGCGGGCAACTCTTCGACCCGAACGTCTATCCGTTCCTCGAGGGGTGGGGGCCGGAGGGGAGCGCGCCGATCACGCAGCCGGAGGCGCGCGCGGCCGTGAAGCTGCCCAGCGTCGACGATCTCACCATCTATTCGGTGCTGGGGAAGCTCCTGTACCTGGGCGGGCAGCGGCTCTCGTACAAGGCGCTCGACGTGGAGCAGATCGGCAGCGTGTACGAGGCGCTGATGGGCTTCACGGTGAAGCGCATCGAGCACGGCGCGGTGCGGATCCGGCTCGGGAGCAAGAAGGGGGCGGCGCGGGTCTGGGTGGAGGCCGACGCGCTGCTCGCGGTGCCGGCGAACCAGCGGGAGCGGTGGCTCCAGGACGAGCTCGGGTTCGACAAGAACGTGGCGGCGAAGATCGCCGAGGCGGTGAAGGGGGCGAAGAAGGCCGGGGAGGCGCTCGGGGCGATGGAGCCCCTGAGCGGGAGGAACCCGGAGCGGGCGGGGGCGGGGACGCTGGTGATCCAGCCCGGGCCGGAGCGGCGGCGGACGAGCAGCCATTACACGCCGCGGGAGCTCACCGAGCCGATCGTGGCGAGGACGCTGGAGCCGCTGATCAAGGCGATGGGGGAGGCGCCGAGCTCGGAGACGCTCCTGAACCTGGTTGTCTGCGATCCGGCGGTGGGCTCGGGGGCGTTCCTGGTGGCGGCGTGCCGGTACCTGGCCGACCGCGTGGTGGCGGCGTGGACGCGGGAAGGGCGGATGGAGGTCATCGCCAGCGCGCATGACGACGTCGTCAATCACGCGCGCCGGCTGGTGGCGCAGCGGTGCCTCTATGGCGTCGACAAGAACACGTATGCGGTGCAGCTCGCGCGGCTGTCGCTGTGGCTCGTGACCATGGCCAGGAACGAGCCGTTCACGTTCGTGGACCACGCGATCCGACACGGGGACTCGCTGGTGGGGCTGGGGTTCGAGCAGATCCGGGCGTTCCACTGGAAGCCGCAGGCGCAGGTGGAGCTGTCGGCGGGGCTCCTGGCTGAGGCGCTCGACGAGGCGATCGGGATCCGCAAAAGGATACAGGCGCTGGCGAGCGAGGGGACGTACGCGGCGCAGCGGGAGAAGGAGCGGCTCCTGGCCGACGCCGAGGACGCGCTTGATCGGGTAAGGTTGATCGGCGACCTCGTAGTGGGGGCGTTCTTCGGGCAGAAGAACGACAAGGATCGGGAGAAAGAGCGCAATCGGCGGCTCGATCGGGTGACCGCGTGGCTCGCGACGGAGAAGGAGGGGAATGGGCCGAAGGCGGGGGAGATCCTCGCCGAGCTGCGGGGGATGCAGGAGGAGATCCGGAGGGAGCAGGTGCCGTTCCACTGGATGATCGAGTTTCCAGAGGTTTTTTACTCGGAGAGACCGGATCCGTTAGATGGGGACAAGATCAACGGCGCGGCGTTCGTGGATGCTTTCGTGGGCAATCCACCTTTCGCCGGTAAGAATGGCATCAGCGCAGCTGGTGGAGCGCACTATATCGACTGGCTGATGGCCATACGCCCTGAGGTCAAGGGCAGGCCCAATACCGATCTTTGTGCCTACTTCTTTCGTCGAGCGGCAGATTTGGTCGGCAACCACGGCACGATCGGGCTGCTCGCGACGAACACCATTGCAGAGGGCGACTCTCGATTGATGGCATTGACGCCATTGATCGGCGCAGGCGCCATCATCTACGAGGCGGAGGCGAGTAGGCCATGGCCAGGCGATGCAGCGGTTTCGATCTCCGTCGTCCACCTTGCTTTTGGTCATGCGAGAGCCGTTGTTTGTGAGCGTCGACTCGATGGTCGTGTTGTTTCCAGTATCGATTCCAGGCTCATCGTGGGTCGAGAGAGGCGCGATCCCTTGGCGCTTGTCTCTAATGCAGATCTCGGGTTTATGGGGATGAAGCTTGTTGGCGCTGGCCTCGCCATGAGCATTGCCGAGCGTGACGCCCTGGTTCTTGCTGACTCTCGGAATGCTACTGTCTTACGACCATATCTAGGCGGAGAGGATGTTAATAAGCATCCGCGAGGGGCCTTCGATAGGTACATGATCGACTTCACGTCGATGTCGCTTGAAGAGGCGAGGCGGTGGCCAATGCTTATGCGGGTTATCGAGGAGAATGTTAGGCCAGCGAGAGAAAAAGATAATCGCGGCACGTATCGTACCTACTGGTGGCGCCCGGGCGAGAGTGGCGGGGCGCTGTATGCCGCTCTTCGTGGATTGAAGCGATGCTTGGTCACCGCGCGTGTTACGAAACACCTGTGCTTCTCGTTTCAGCCTACTGATCTGGCCTTTAACGAAAAGCTTTACGTGTTCCCATTCGATGGTTTTGTACCGTTCGCAGTGCTGCAGTCAAGGACGCACGTTCCCTGGGCGTGGCTTCTATCGTCGACACTCGAGACTCGGCTCAATTACTCCGCTTCCGACTGCTTCGACACATTCCCCTTCCCCCAGCCCGACCCGCGCACCGTCATCCCCGCGCTCGAATCCATCGGCGAGAAACTCTACGAAACCCGCGCCAGCTTTATGGTCGACACCAACCAGGGCCTCACCAAAACGTACAACGCCCTGAAGAACCCAGACTCCGACGACCCCCGCGTCCTCGACCTGCGCGCCCTCCACGAGGAGATGGACCGCGCCGTCCTCGCCGCCTACGGCTGGAGCGACATCGCCGTCCCCCCGTACTGCCCGAAGACCGACGAGGATCGCGCCGCGCTCCAGGCCTTCGAGGACGAGGTCATCGACCGCCTCTTCGTCCTCAACGCCGAGCGCGCCGAGCAGGAGAAGCAAGCCGCCGCAGCCGCCGCGCCTCCCGCGAAGGGCGCCAGGAAGCCTGCCGCCGCCAGGAAGCCCGCCGATCCCGCGAAGAAGCCGCGCACCCCGCGCGCGAAGCCGGCGACGCCCTCGCTGCCCGGCTTCGGGGACGAGAGCGACCCGTGATCCGACGAGCCGCGGCACGACCTCGCCGGGGCGCTTCCAGGACGGCCCCGCTCGCGAAGCGGCCGCCCGCGCCCGCCGTGGCGCCCGCGAAGCTCGTCGGGGACATCCGCCGCCTGATCGACGCCGCACGCCAGCGGGCGGCGGTGACCGTCAACGCCGTGCTCACCCGGCTCTACTGGCGCATCGGCGCGCGGATCCGGACCGAGGTGCTCCGGTACGCCCGCGCCGCCTACGGCGAGCAGGTGATCGCCGCGCTCGCGGAGCAGCTCCAGCGCCGCTACGGCCGCGGCTTCTCGGAGAAGACGCTGCGGCGCATGGTCCAGTTCGCCGAGGCCTTCCCCGAGGAGCCGATTGTCGCGACGCTGTCGCGACAATTGACCTGGAGCCACTTCGTTCTCCTGCTGCCGCTCGAGGCTCCCCTCGCGCGCGCGTTCTACGCCGAGATGTGCCGCGTCGAGCGCTGGAGCGTGCGCGCGCTCCGCCAGCAGATCGACAGCATGCTCTACGAGCGGACCGCCCTCTCCCGCAAGCCCAAGGCCGTCGTCGAAGCGCAGCTCGCGGCGCTGCGGGCGGAGGACCAGGTCAGCCCCGAGATGCTCCTGAAGGACCCCTACGTCCTCGATTTCCTGGGCGTTCAGGACCGCTACCTCGAGAAGGATCTCGAGGACGCCATCCTGCGCGAGCTGGAGGCGTTCATCCTGGAGCTCGGGAGCGGGTTCTGCTTCGTCGCCCGCCAGAAGCGGATCCAGATCGACGGGGACGACTTCTACATCGACCTTGTCTTCTACAACCGAAGGCTCCGGCGGATCGTGGCGGTCGACCTGAAGGTCGGCGCGTTCAAGGCCGAGTACAAGGGCCAGATGGAGCTCTACCTGCGCTGGCTCGACCGCCACGAGCGCGAGCCCGGAGAGGAGACCCCCCTCGGGATCATCCTCTGCGCCGGCAAGCGCCGCGAGCAGATCGAGCTCCTGGAGCTGGGCAAGACGGGCATCCACGTCGCGGAGTACCTCACCGTCCTGCCGCCCCGTGACGAGCTCGCCCGCAGGCTCCACGCCGCGGTGGAACATTCACGCGCGCGGCTCGCGCTGCCCGAGGAGGCGAAATGAGCGACAGCACGTCGACGCAGCCGAAGAGGAGCCCGCCCACGAACCCCCGCGACCACCTGATCCGCGCCCTGCACGCCGACCTGATCGGCCCCTACCAGCTCGACGAGGAAGGCCTCGTCGAACAGGAGGTGCTCGAGCTTCCGCCGTCCCGCCACTACCTCACCGGCTTCCTCGCCTCCGAAGAAGAACGCGAGCCCGACGATCCGACCGCCGACGACAGCCTCGGCGCCGGCCCCGACGAGCCCGAGGAGGAGACCCAGGGGGAGGAGCTGGAGGACAAGCGCCCCAACCTCTGGCCCGCATCCATTGGAATGAGCGTGCTCGTCCCCAGGGAGACGCGCGACGTCAAGGCCACCGTCCGCTTCGCCGAGTATCGCCCCGAGACCCTGAAGCCCGAAGGGCGCGGTCGAGGGCAACGCGTCTGGAAGCGAACACCGCGGCAGACGATCTCCACGGATGTCCCGCTGGACCCGCAGATCCTCAAGAACGGGATCCGCCTGCGGGACACGGTGGGCCTCGTGATCTACGGCCAGATCAAGGCCGTCGAGCACGCGCGCGGGCTCCGCGAGGGGACGCAGGCGCTCGCGCTCTTCGTCGTGAACCAGCGCGGCGCCGGCGAGAAGGGCCGGCGCGACGAGCAGATGGTCTTCCAGATCGAGCTGGAGATCGAGTGCGCGGAGGGCATCGTCCCGCGGCCGAATTTCTCCGACGAGGAGAGCGACCAGTGGGACCAGAAGGTCGCCGATCTCCAGTTCCGCGAGCGCGTCGAGTACGCGGTCGGCCACGGCGTCGCCGTCGTGGTGCCCCCGGGCCAGAGCTCGCTGGACGATGGGGGCTCGCCCGGCAAGCCGGGCTCCCCGGTCACCCGCGTGAGGACCACGTGGCTCCCCGAATACGAGGTGCGGCGGGTCATCGCGCACGAGGAAGCCGACGTGAACGTCGCGATGGACGAGCTCGCGAAGCTCGACAGCGCCGAGGACGTGCGCGCCCGGCTCCAGCGCCTGCCGGCCGCCTACGGGGCGTGGATCGAGCGGCAGCGAGGCGTCGCGCTCGAGGGCGACAGGCGCGCCGAGACCCGCGACGAGCTCATGCAGAAGGCCGACGACGCCCGGCGGAGGATCCAGGAGGGGATCGCGCTCCTCGAGGGCAACGGGCAGGTCCGCCAGGCGTTCTGCCTGGCCAACGAGGCGATGGCCGAGGCCGCGCGCCACCGGAGCCCTTCCCGCTACCAGGGCGGCGAGCGCCCCGAATGGCGCCTGTTCCAGCTCGCATTCCTGCTGATGAACCTCCACGGCGTGGCCAGCGGCGAGCACCCCGATCGCGAGCGCGTCGAGCTGATCTTCTTCCCGACCGGCGGCGGCAAGACGGAGGCCTACCTCGGCGTCATCGCCTATTGCCTGCTCCTCCGCCGCCTGCGGCGGGCGAAGCTGCCCGACGGCGGGCTCGGCGTCACCGTGCTCCTCCGGTATACCCTGCGCCTGCTCACGCTCGACCAGCTCGGCCGCGCGGCGACGCTCGTCTGCGCGCTCGAATCCCAGCGCCGGAAGATGCCCGCGGTGCTCGGCGACACGCGCTTCTCGGTCGGCCTCTGGGTCGGGCGCAGCGCCACGGCCAACACCCTGGACGAGGCGTCGAAGCTCGTCACCGGCTTCAAGCTCGGCGCGAACGGCAATCCCTGCCCGCTGCCCGCCTGCCCGTGGTGCGGCGAGGAGCTCGGCCCGGGCAGCCTGACGCTCCTGCCCTCGAAGACCGCGCCCGACGAGGTGCGGGTCGGCTGCACCAGCGAGACCTGCGAGTTCTCGCGCGCCAACAACGACGAGGGCATCCCGGTCGTCTTCGTCGACGAGCAGGTCTATCGCGAGCTGCCGAGCTTCCTCATCGCCACCGTCGACAAGTTCGCGATGATGCCCTGGCGCGGCGAGGCCGGCATGCTGTTCGGCAAGGCCGGCGCGCGCGACGGCCGGCGCTTCTACGGCCCCATGGACGGGAAGCCGCCGCGCACGGCGAAGAACCTGCCCGGCGGCCTCGCCCCTCCAGAGCTCATCGTGCAGGACGAGCTGCACCTGATCTCGGGGCCTCTCGGCACCATGGTCGGCCTCTACGAGACGGCGGTCGACGCCCTCTGCTCGCGCCAGACGGGCGCCGGCGTCGTGCGGCCCAAGGTGCTGGCGGCGACCGCCACGGTCCGCCGCGCCGATACGCAGATCCAGGCCCTCTTCGGTCGTCCGGCGAGCACGGTGAGCGTGTTCCCGCCGCCCGGCATCGACGACTCCGAGACGTACTTCGCGACCGTGGACACGAAGAGCCCCGGCCGGAAATACGTCGGCGTGGCCGCGCAGGGGCGCAGCATGAAGGCAATCCTGCTGCGGGTGTACCGCACGCTGCTCGCCGGGGCGATGAAGACCTACGACCCGTCGTCGTCGCCCGAGCAGACGGCGGACGCGTACATGACGCTCGCCGGCTATTTCAACAGCCTCCGGGAGCTCGGAGGGATGCGGCGGCTGGTCGAGGACGAGGTGCTCGGCCGCGCCGCGCAGGCGGACGAGGCGCGCCCGAGGAACGCGACGGGCAAGCACCTCTGGTTCGCCAACCGGGAGCTCGGCGAGCCGGTCGAGCTGACGAGCCGCGAGCACACCGACGCGGTGAAGCGCACAAAGGACCGGCTCAACAAGCCCTGGAGCGATCCCGAGCGGATCGACGTGCTGCTCGCGAGCAACATGATCTCGGTCGGCGTCGACATCGATCGACTCGGCCTGATGGTGGTCGCGGGGCAGCCGAAGACGACGGCCGAGTACATCCAGGCGTCGAGCCGCGTCGGCCGCCAGGACAGGTGGCCGGGGCTCGTGGTGACCGTGTACAACCTCCACAAACCGCGGGATCGCTCCCATTACGAGCACTTCGCCGCCTACCACGAGAGCTTCTACCGCTTCGTCGAGGCCACGAGCGTGACGCCGTTCTCGGGTCCAGCCCTCGATCGCGGTCTCGTGGGCACGCTCGTCGCGATGGTCCGCTTCGCCTCGCGCGATCTGACGCTGCCGAAGGGCGTCATGGGGCTGCCGGCGAACCGGCACCTGGCGAACGCCGTCCTCGATCGGATCGCCGCGCGCGCGAGCCGCCAGCCCGAGCTGAACCAGGACGGGCAAAAGAAGCTCGAGGAGGAGCTCCGGATGCGCGGCCACAACCTGCTCGACACCTGGACCGACCTGGTGCGGTCGACCCCCGAGGAGCCAAAGCAGCGCCGGTACTCGAAATTCGACCGGGAGAAGGTCGGCGGCAAGCCGCTGCTCTACACGCCGCTCGACGAGGAGCGCCCGGGCCCCGACACGCCCGATGGGCGCTTCGCGGCGCCCACGTCGTTGCGGGACGTCGAGTCGACCGCGCACCTCTGGCTCATCGGGCGCCGCCTGGGGAGGCAAGGCTGATGGCCATCGCGAAGAAGACCGCGAAGGGCGGGCACAAGCCCCCCGAGGGCAAGATCCGGCTGGGCCAGGTCGTGATGACGTTCGGTCCGGGCGCGATGGTCGACCTGCTCGAACATGCCGTGCTCATCGGCGGCACCGACTTCTGGCGCTACGACAGGTACAAGGATCAGGGCTTCATCGACGAGCCCCGCCTGCGCGAGGCCATCCTCGCCCGGGTCGGCTCGAAGCTCGGGATCGAGCTGAGCATCAACCGCGCGTTCCGGCTGCCCCCCGCGGGCGACGACGACGCGCCGTCGCAACACAACGGTATCCAGGTCGCCGAGTTCCCGTCGTGGTTCGTCTGCCAGCGTTGCCGGGCGCTCGGGCCTTCGAGGAACCTCGAGCGTGAAAAGGGGCGCTACGTTCACCGCTGCACAAACACCCAGAAAGGCTTCTGCGTCCCCGTGCGGTTCGTGGCGACGTGCAAGCGCGGCCACCTCGACGAGTTCCCCTGGAGCTGGTTCGTGCACCCATCCCAGGAGACGCGGTGCGAATCGCTGGATCTCCACCTCAAGGAGGACGCGTCCGGCGACTTCGCTCATATCCGCGTCTGCTGCGGCGTCTGCGGCGCGGAGCGAAAGCTCTCGGAGGCGCGTGAGCCCAAGGTCCTGCCCCAGTGCCGGGGGGAGAGGCCGTGGCTCGGCTTCGAGGGACGCGAGGAGAAGGGCTGCGAGGAGAAGCTCAACCTGCTCGTCCGCACGGCGAGCAGCGGCTACTTCTCGCAATGGATGAGCGCGCTCTCGATCCCCGACAAGGCGCGCGAGGTGCTGAACAAGGTCAGCCAGGCGGACGTGTGGAATGTCGTGCAGGAGGCCGGGCGCGAGGAGCTCGCGCTGCTGCGCAAGGTCGTGGCCTCCGTGCGCAATGCGCTGCGCGACTACGACGACGACCAGGTGTGGACCGCCATGGAGACGATCCGCAAGGGCAAGGTGCCGGCGAGGGACGAGCTCCGGACTGCGGAGTACAAGGTCTTCCTCGAGGCGAAGGACGAGGTGGAGGGCCAGCTCCCGCCGCGGGACGAGGACTTCTTCGCCTGCCGCCTGTCCACGAAGCGCCATCCGCTGCCGCCGAGGGTGAGCCGCATCGTGCTCGCCAAGAAGGTGCGTCAGGTGCGCGCGCAGATCGGCCTGACGCGCCTGTCGGCAACCCAGATGAACCTGCAGGGCGAGACCGAGGACACGAGCAACCTCCAACCGCTCGGGCTGACGCCGACCTGGCTGCCGGCGGCAGAGATCTTCGGCGAGGGTGTGCTGGTCTGCCTGGACGAAGAGGACGTACGGGAATGGGAGGGCCGCCCGGCGGTGATCCGCCGGAAGGACGAGCTCGAGGACGGGTACAAGCAGGAGTTCAAGAGCAATAGCCGGGGGCCGGGCTTTCCGGGGGCCAGGTTTTACCTTCTGCACTCGCTCTCGCACCTCCTGGTGTCCTCGATCTCGCTCCAGTGCGGCTATTCGGCGAGCGCGCTCTCCGAGCGCATCTACTGTGCGCCGGCGACCGACGACCTGCCGATGGCGGCGATCTTCATCATGACCGGCACGAGCGGCGCCGAGGGCACGCTCGGAGGCCTCGTCGAGCAAGGTCGCTCCATCGGCCGGCACCTCCGTCGCGCCTGGGATATGGCCTCGCTGTGCTCAAGCGATCCCGTCTGTGCGCATCATTCGCCCGGGGATCGGTCCGGGCGCCATCTCGAGGGCGCCGCCTGCCACGGGTGCCTGTTCGTCGCAGAGCCGGCGTGTGAGCGATTCAACCGCTACCTGGACCGGGCGCTCGTCGTGCCAGCGATGGGGCACGATCCCGAGCTCGCCTTCTTCAAGGTCCGCCCGTGACGGGGGCGGGGTTATCCGCGGTTACGGAGCAGGATCTGCTCGCCCTCGTCGCCGCGCTCGACCGGGGGGACGTGCGCGCGCCGATGAGCGAGACGGGCCTGCGGGCCAACGGCTTCGGGCACCTCGTCGACGCGTTGCGGCCTTATCTCCGGCTCGATCGCGAAGGCCTTCACGCGGTCGTCGGCGTCGTGCTGGCCGAGCGGCGGCATCGCAAGGCCCCCAGGCTCACCCTCGTCTGGACGGGCGACGACCCGGGCGTCAGCCATTCTCGTCACACGCGGGTCCTCCTGTCCGAGCTCTTCGCGCGAGCGCGAGAGCACGTGCTCGTCGCCGGCTACTCCATCGACCACGGCGCGGAGCTCTTCGCGTCGCTGCACCGGGGCATGGCCGACCATGGGGTGACGGCGGAGCTCTTCGTCGACGTGGATCAGCTCGCCAAGCGGCTGGAGCAGGAGGCCAAGGGCGCAGGGCAGAGCTGGCCTCTCGTGTCGGCGCCGCTCGAGGCCGCCAGGGGGAACGTGGCGCGGGGTCAGGCCGTGGTGGCGCTGTTCTACCGACTCATGTGGCCGTTCGGCGACCCGAGACCGGTCGTCTATTTCGACCCGAGGACGGCCGACAGGCAGAGCGCGGTCAGCCTGCACGCCAAGTGCGTCGTGATCGACCACGAGTACACGCTCATCACGTCGGCGAACTTCACGGATCGTGGCCAGACGCGGAACCTGGAGGCCGGGGTGGCGATCGAGGACCGGGGGTTTGCGGCGAGCCTCGAGAGGCAATGGCTCAACCTGGTGGATGCGGGGAGGGTCGTGAGGGCGTGAGGCGCGCCCGAGCGGAAAGGAGCTTGCGTTGATCTCGACGTTCACCTGGCTGGATCATTCGGATCGGGAGCGGCAGCGGGTCCTCGAGGCGATCGACCGCTTCAAGGAGAGCGACACGCGCGACGAGCTCGGGCTCGGCGGCATCCGCGACGCCTTCGCGGACCTGTTCTTCCCGGGCACAAGCGTCATCCAGACGCGGGCGAGGTACTTCCTGTTCGTGCCCTGGATCTACCGCGAACTCGAGGCGCGCAAGACGCCCTCGAGCGAGATCGAGGCCAGGGCGCGCAGGGCGGAGACGAGGCTCATCCAGGTGCTGAAGGCGTCCGACGACCCGCTCGGCACGATCGGGGGCCTCGCCGGCGAGACGCTGAAACGGCTGCCGAGCAACGTGTACTGGCTCGGCCTCGAGGCCTGGGGCATCCGTGCCTTCGATGGCTCGCAGGACGACTATCACCGCTCCCTCGACCGCTTCTACGCCGCGCGCGACCGCGCCGGGCGCGACGACGACGGCGAGAGCCTCGACGGGCGCGCGCGCCGCAACTGGCACGCCGCGATCCCGGATCCCCCCGAGGATTTCCCGGGCGAGGCCGGCTTCGCCTTGCGGCGCGAGGAGGCACGCTATCTCGTCGAACGGATCCAGCTCTCTGCGCCGCGCTCGCTGCTCGCCTTCCTGGCGGACCGCGGCCGCCCGGCGGCGGTCGACTTTGTCTGGATGCACCCCCAGCTCGGTGAGCTCTCCGGCGAGGTGCAGGAGGCGCTTGCGCACGCGCGGCTGCTCGCGGAGACGATGCAAGGCGCGGCGTGGCTCTACAACGTGCTGCTCGCCGAGGAGCGCGCGAAATCGACCGCAAACGGCGAGGCGGTGGAGCGGTTCCGGGGCGAGCTCGCCGACTGGTCCGAAGAGATGCGCCGTCGGCGCGCGGCGATCGCGGCCTGGGACCGCTCCGCCTTCTGGCGTCTCGTCCGCCAGCGCACGCGCGTGGCAGGGTCGACAGAGGCGTTCGTCGAGGGCTGGCTCAGGCTCACGCCCTGGGACAAGCCGGGCGGCGGGGCTGACGACAAGACGGCGCGCGCGCTGGTGTGGCAGCGGGAGCAGCAGCTCAAGGGCGGCCGGGCGCGGCTCACCAACCCGCGCGCGCTGGAGCTCTGGGGCGGTGAGTCGGGCACGGCGCGCCTCAGTTACCGGTGGCCGTCGGCGAGCCGGCTGCTCGCCGATCTGTACACGGCCCTGGGCCGGGGAGGGGACGATGCTTCAGCCGGGTGATCGCCGGGTGCTCCTCGAGGCGCTGCGGCCGCCGGACGGCTACGTCGTCGACCGGACCCTCGCCACGACCTACTCGCTCGACCTTGTCGCCTTGCTTGTCGCGCCGCTGTCGTTCTCGCTCTTCGACCGGATCGCACGCCGCGGGGATCCAGCGGCCGGCGAGGCCGAGCCGCTGGGGGCGACGGCGCTGCTCCAGGCCGTGCGCGCCCATGCCGAGAAGCTCGTGGTGTTCTGCCAGGCGGGTTGTATCGCGCGCCCGGCGCAGTACCGCCAGCTCCTCGCCTACCTGGAAGGGTCCGTCGTCCAGGTGCGCGCGCGAAGCGAACAGGGGGTGTTCCACCCCAAGGTATGGGTGCAGCGCTTCACCTCGGCCGACGGCCCCGTGCGATATCGGGTCCTGGTCAACTCGCGTAATCTCACCTTCGATCGATCGTGGGACACGATGCTCTCGCTGGAGGGCGAGCTCAAGGACCGCACCAACGCGATCGGCCGGAATCATCCGCTCGGGGACTTCCTTGCGGCGCTCCCTGGCCTCGCGGTGCGCCCCGTCTCCGGGCGGGTGGCCACGGACACCGCGCTCCTTGCCGACGAGGTGCGCCGCGTCGCCTTCGAGGAGCCGGAGGGGTTCGAGGATCTCAAGTTCTGGCCCCTCGGCCATGACGACAAGACGCGGTGGCCGTTCGACACGCGGATCGATCGGATGCTTGTGATCTCGCCATTCCTCGCGGCCGAGACGCTCGGGCGACTGACCACGACCGGGAGCGGCCACGTGCTCGTTTCGCGCACCGAGGAGCTCGCCCGCGTCTCCCCCGCGACATTCGCCCGCTTCGACGAGGTGCACGTCCTCAACGAAGGAGCGGAGGGCGAGGACGATGACGCCGGCGGGGACGTTGAAGCCGGCGAGGCGAACACCGCGGAGACGGCCGCGCGCGGGCTTCACGCCAAGCTCTATATCGCCGATGCGGGGCGGAACGCGGAGGTATGGACGGGATCCGCCAACGCGACGCGAGCGGCGTTCCACGAGAACGTCGAGCTCCTCGTCCAGCTCACGGGAAAGAAGGGCAAGGTGGGCATCGACGCCGCGCTCGGCGACGGCGGCGGGTCGGCCGCCCTGCGGGCGCTCCTCGTGGCGTTCACGCCGTCCGGGGACGCCGTGCCACAAGACCCCGTCGACGCGGCGCTCGACCGTCGGCTACGCGCCCTGCGCCTCGCGCTCGGGAGCGCTCCATGGCGGGCGAAGGTCGAGCTCGAGGCCGCGCCGGGTGACGGCACCGAGCGCTACAGCGTCCACCTCCGCGCGGAGGGGGCGCGGCTCGACCTCGGGCCGGGCACCGAGGTGCGCTGCTGGCCGATCGCGCTCCCGCCGGATCACGCGACCGGCCTCTCGCTGTCCAGCGCCGGAGCGTCGGCCACCTTCTCCCGGTGCTCGTTTCAGGCCCTGACGAGCTTCTTCGCCTTCCGCGCCGTGGCGCAGGAAGGCGCGCGGACAGAGCAGATCGTCTTCGTTGTCAACGTCCCGCTCGACGGGGCGCCGGAGCACCGGCACGCGCGCATCCTCCTGGCGATGCTCGATGATCCAGCCAAGGTGATGCGCTTTCTCCGGATGCTCCTCGCGCTCGATCCGGTGGAGGGCATCGAGGAGCTGCTCGACGCCGAGGGCACCGCGGAAGGGGCTGCCGCCCGCTGGTCCGGCGGGGGCTCGGGGACGCCGCTGCTCGAGGCCCTTCTCCGGGCGCTCGACCACGAGCCGGAGCGGCTGCGCGAGTTCGAGCGCGCGGTGCGGGAGCTCGGGACCACGCCGGAGGGCGCTGCCGTGCTGCCGCCCGATCTCGGGCGCATCTGGGAGCCCATTCGCGCCGCCTGGGAGGCGCAGCGCTCCAGAGGAGGCCGGTCATGAGCGGAGGCACGGAGGTGCGCGTCGCCGACGCGGTGCTGGCGGGGCTCAAGGACTTCCAGCGGCGGACGGTCGATTGGGTGTTCGAGCGGCTCTACGAGGACGAGGGCGGGAGTTGCCGCTTTCTCGTGGCGGACGAGGTCGGTCTCGGCAAGACGCTCGTCGCCCGCGGCGTGATCGCGCGCGCGATCGATCACCTGCGCGCGACGGTGCCGCGGATCGACGTGCTGTACATCTGCTCGAACGGTGACATCGCGAGGCAGAACATCCAGCGGCTGAAGCTCGATGGAGACGGTCACGTGGCCCTGGCGTCGCGCCTGACCATGCTCCCGCTCGAGGTGAGCAAGCTCAAGAGCACGAGCACCGGGGTCAATTTCATCTCGTTCACGCCGGCGACGTCGTTCGATGTACGCGACGGGCTGGGCCAGGCGCAGGAGCGGGTGCTGCTCTACTGGATGCTCCGCAAGGCGTGGGGGCTCGGCGCCGGCAAGGCGATGATCAACGTGTTTCGTGGTCACGTCGGCGCGGACCGGTTCCGCGAGCGGCTCGACGGCTTCGACACCTCCTTGATCGACGTCACCGCCCAGGATGCGTTCGAGAAGGCGCTCTCCAGGCGCGTGGCGCAGGAGAGGGCGGGCGGCGCGATCGATCTGCGCGCGCAGCTCGACGCGCTCTGCCAGGCCTTCTCCTCGTCGACCCGGGTGATCGACAAGGAGACCGGCCGCGCCCGCGGCCGCTTCGTCGGCGCGCTCCGGTCGGTGCTGGCGGAGAGCTGCGTCGAGGCGCTCGAGCCCGATATCGTGATCCTCGACGAGTTCCAGCGCTTCAGCCACCTGCTCGACGACGACGACGACGAGGCGAGCGTGCTCGCGCGCGCCGTGTTCGAGTATCCGAAGGTCCGGGTGCTGCTCCTGTCGGCGACTCCCTACAAGATGTACACGCTGAGCGAGGAGGGGGGCGAGGACGACCACTACCGCGACTTCGTGCGCACCATCCGCTTTCTCGAGGGGAAGACGGGTGACGCCAGCGGGATCGAGGACGAGATGGAAGCGTACCAGTCCGCCGTCCTCGGGCTGACGCAGGCCGAGGGGCCCGAGCGCCTCCGCGCGGCGACCGGGCGGCTCAGGGAGCGGCTCCGTCGGGTGATGGTCCGGACCGAGCGGCTCGCCTCGACGCCGGACCGGAACGGGATGCTCGTCGAGGTGCCCGGAGCGCCGCTGGAGCTTCGTTCGAGCGATGTGCTCGACTACCTCGCCGTGCAGGCGGTGTCGCGGGTGGTCGGGCAGCAGGACGCCATCGAGTACTGGAAGAGCGCGCCTTATGTGCTCAGCTTCCTGGACGAGGGTTACAAACTCAAGACCGAGCTGCGCAAGGCGCTCGACGCGGGCGACCAGAGGATGCCTGTCGCCCGCGCCTTGTCGCTCTCTCCGACGGCCACGCTGCCCTGGGACAACGTCCACCATTACAAGGAAGTCGAGCCAGGCAACCCACGGATGCGGGCGCTGGTGGACGAGTTCCTCGGTACCGGCGCGCACCGCCTGCTCTGGATCCCGCCTGCGATGCCCTACTACGCGCTCGGCGGGCCGTTCGCGGACGCGGGCGTGGCGCGGCTGACGAAGCGGCTCGTCTTCTCGTCGTGGCGGGTCGTCCCCCGGACGATCGCGGCGATGCTGAGCTACGAGGTCGAGCGACGGGTGTTCAGCGAGGATACGGCCGCGGAGTACACGACGGAGTACCGGGCGGGGCGGCGCGGGTCGCTGCGCTTCGGTGCCGAGGCCGATGGCCGCCTGACCGGCATGGCCGTGCTCGCGTTGCTCTACCCGAGCCTCTACCTCGCGGAAGCGTGCGATCCCGCGAAGCTTTCGGTCGAGCTCGCGCGGGACCGGTCGTGCGGCGGCGCGCCGTGCGGCCTGGGCGCGATCCCCGCGACAGACATCCTTCAGCTGGCGAAGGAGCAGATCCAGTTCGCCGTGGAGAGGCACCTGCCCCGCACCCGGGCGGACGGCCCTGCGGACGAGCGCTGGTACTGGGCCGCCCCGTTGCTCCTCGACCGCAAGCTCAGGCAGGCGACGACGGTGGCCTGGTTCCAGCAGGAGGACCTCGCGGCGGCATGGTCCGGCGCGGCGGACGCCGACGCGCCTGTCGAGGGCGAGGAGCGCGCCGGGCGGGGCCGCTGGGCGGAGCATGTCGAGGAGGCGCGGGCTGTCGCGCTCGGCGGCGCGGCCGTGGCGACGTCGGCGGAGGGGCAGAAAGCGCTCGGGCGGATGCCCGACGACCTTGTCGATGTCCTGGCGCACCTCGCCATCGGCGGGCCTGCGGTGACCATGTTCCGGGCGATGCTCCATGTCGTGGGCGGGGAATCCGCCCTCGACGAGGCGGCGCGGACGGCCCTGCGCAACGGCGCGGGGACCACCGCGTGGGCGTTCCGCGCGCGGTTCAACCAGCCCGAGGTTGTGGCGCTCCTGCGCGGCATGCGGCGGGGCGATGATGCGACGCCGTACTGGCGGCAGGTCCTCAACTACTGCGTCAACGGCTGTCTCCAGGCGGTGCTCGACGAGTACGTGCACGTGCTCCGCGATCACCTGGGCCTGCTCGCCGGGACGATAGGCGAGCGCGTCCACGAGGTCGCGGACGAGATCGTGGAAGCGATCGAGCTCCGGACGTCACGGGTCGCCATCGACGACCTCGCGCGCAGCGAGGCCGGCCGCACGGTGAAGCGCGTGAGCCGCAACCTGCGGACGCATTTCGCTCTCCGGTATGGAGATGAGCGGTCGGAGGACGGGTCCCTTGTGACGCGCGCTGACCATGTGCGCAAAGCGTTCAACTCACCGTTCTGGCCATTTGTGCTGTCGACGACCTCTGTCGGCCAGGAAGGGCTCGACTTTCATACGTACTGTCACGCCGTCGTGCACTGGAACGTGCCGTCGAACCCGGTCGACTTCGAGCAGCGTGAGGGCCGCGTTCATCGCTACAAGGGCCACGCGGTGCGCAAGAACATCGCCGAGGCGCACGGGGAGGCGGCGCTCCACGACGGCGACCGCGATCGCTGGGAGGCGATGTTCGCCCGCGCCCTGGAGCGGCGCTCTGCGGACACGACCCACATCGTACCGTACTGGATCTTCCTCGAGGGCGCGGCGCGCATCGAGCGGCATGTCCCTGCGCTGCCGCTCAGCCAGGATCGAGAGCGCATCCAGCGACTGCGCAGCTCCCTCGCCGTCTATCGTATGGTCTTCGGCCAGCCGCGACAGGAGGACCTTGTCGCCTACCTGATCGAGCGGGTACCCCGGTCGGAGCTGGACGAGCTGATGGCGGAGCTGCGCATTGACCTGAGCCCGGACGGCGGTGCGTGAGGGTGCGTGAGCCTGAAGCGCTGTACACTCTTTCCACCCTCCTCCGGGACGCGCTCCTCGCTCCCTCGTTGAGGACGAAAGCTGGCCCCGGCGGCGCGCTCAGCCGTCGATGACCTTGGTCTGGCCGGGGTTCAGGATCTGGATGACACCGCCCCAGGCGCACATCAGCTTGGCGGCGCTGTCGAGGGCGGGCATGCCCTTGAGGAGCACCTTGGTGCTCCCCGGGATCCAGGTGCCGGCGGGGACGGGGACGCAGGGCATGGGGGTGAGGACGCCGAGGGCGGCGGCGGTGGCCGCGGCGACGGTGGGGTTCGCCAGGGAGGAGCAGGCGCCGAAGGGGAGGACATTGAGCACCGGGGCGCAGTCCGAGATGTTGGCGGCGGGCAGGGTGGCCATGGCCTGGTGGACGGGGAGGGCCATCAGCGTGGCGGGGGCCATGCCGAAGCTGCACATCGTTGTGGCGCCCGCGCAGACTTGAACGGCCATGGCGGGGGAGGATAGGGGAGGGGGGCGATGAAGGGCCAGATTTCGAGCGGGCCGGCTCCCTCCGGAGGTCTCCAGCGCTGCGCCGAAGACGCCCACGTCGATCTCGGCTCCTCCGCTCTTCAGCTCTCGTCGTCCAGCGTCTCGTACATCACCCTCGGCCCCGGCGCCGCCCCGCCCTCGGGGACCGGCACCCGCGCCGCGCGCAGCACGTCGAGCGCGAACGTCGAGCACTGGCGCTTGTCCAGGCTGTATCGGTATCGCCCCGACTCGTACTCCGCGATCTTCGCCATCGCCGCCCGCGCCTGCTCCCCCGTGATCGCGTAGTCCCGCGTCTTCACCCCTGGCCTGTCGAAGGCGCCTTTGTCGTCGTGCACCACGCCCTCGACGCCCCTCCTGAGCCGCCCCAGGTCCCGCTGCGGGTCGTAGCTCGAATACCGGGCCGGCGAGAACCCGAACGCCCGTCGCTCCCCGCTCGGCTCCTCGATCGCCACGAAGCTGTGTCCCGCCACCGGCTCGGGCAGCTCCCTGTCGTGCATGTAGGCGCCCACCAGCAGCCGATAGCTCCCCTTCGCCTGCGCCCCGCCGCTCTTCGCCTGCGCTCCCGCTGGCCCTCCCGCCCCGCCGGGCGCCGGCCCCGACGACCCGGGCCCGCTCTTCCCCTGCGCCGCCGCCTTCCCGTGCCGGTCCGCCTCGGCCTCCAGCTCGAAATCCTGCACCACCGCCACGCCGTCGCCGAAGGGGTTGGCGACCCGCCCCTCCCGCTGCTGCACGACGTGCGTGAGCTCGTGGCCGAGGAGCTCCTGGCCATAGTGCGTGTGCGGCTGGTAATGCTCCGGCGCGAAGTAGAGATCAGAGCCGAGCGTGAAGGCGAGCGCCCCGATCGAGGAGGCCTCGGGGCCGACGTGGACCCGCACGTCCGAGAAATCGGCTCCGAAATAGCGCTCCATGCGGAGCTGCACCGAGGGCGGGAGCTTCTGCCCGGCCTTCGCCGGGCCCTCCAGGAAGCCGGTGGGCGGCTGGAACGCGTGGACGTCCGCCTCCTTGCGCTGCGCCGCCCCGGCGGCCCGGGGCGCCGCGCCGAAGGGCGCCCGCGGCTGGGCGACGGTGGCGGGGTGCGGCGGCCTCGGCGCGAAGCTGAGCCCGGGGCGGGGCTGAGCGACGGTGGCGGGGTGCGGGGGCCGCTGCCGTGGGTCCATGGCGGCGCGCGGCTGCGCGGCGGTGGCCGGGTGCGGCGGCAGGACCGTGCGGGCGAAGCGCTGGACCGCCGTGCCCGCAGGGACGCGGCGCTCGGGGAAGAAGGCCTGGATGACGCGGGGGGGCGCAGCGGGACGCATGGCCGATGACGAGCAGGGTATCACCCCTGCCCGCGGAGGCTCCAGAAGCTTGCCGAAGAACCCGGCTCCGCGCGCACGGCGTTTCACCGAGGGCCTGGGGTGTTGCAGATGGGACCGCGGTCCTGTCGGTGGTCGATTTGCGGTCACATTTCGTCGCTGGTTTTTCCCAGGACCGCATTACGTGCAACCGCACGAGTGGTGCGCACAAAATCAGCTGTTTCGGCGGATTTCTCGCTGGCACCACCCAGCGGTATCGATACGTTATGCCGCGCGAGCGCCCCGCCGCGGCCGGTCGGCTATCGGTAGCTCGTGTGCACCAGCCCCCTCTGGCCACGGCGTCCACCGCCCATAGAGCCCCGCATGCCGACGCTCGAGCACAATGGCATCGTCGAGATGTTCCGCGAGAACCCCGAGCTCGCGCCCCATTTCATGACGACTCTGTTCCACGTGGACGTGCCGCCGCACGCTTCCGCGGCGGTGGTCGAGTCGTCGCTCGATCAGCTCCTCCCGGTCGAGTTCCGCGCCGACCTGGTGCTCGAGCTGCGGGATGCCGCCGGTGCGCTCGTGCTGGCGATCGTCGTCGAGGTCCAGCGCGAGGAGGATCGGGATAAGAAGTACTCCTGGCCGGTGTACGTCGCCGTCGTGCGCGCCAGGAAGCGCTGCGACACGGCCGTCCTCGTGGTCGCGACGGACGCGGTCGTGGCCGCCTGGGCGGCGGAGGACATCGATCTCGGGCTGGGGCTCGGGCATGTCAAGCCGCTGGTGCTCGGTCCGACAGTCATGCCGGCGATCACCGACCTGGCCGAGGCGGAGAGAGAGGTCGAGCTCGCCGTGCTCGCGGCGGTGGCGCACGGCAATGACCCCAACGGCATGGCCGTGGTGCAGGCGGCCGTCCACGCGCTGGCGCGGCTCGACTTGGACCATGCGGCGGTGTATTTTCAGATCATCTACGACGCGCTGCGCGAGCCCATGAGGCGGGCTCTGGAGGCATTGGTCATGGAGCGGCAGACCCAAGGCAAGGCGACGTTCCCCCCGTTCGCGCAGAAGATCTTCGAGCGCGGCATCAGCGAGGGCTTCCGTGACGGCGAGCTCCAAGGGAAGCGCGACGTGCTGTTCCGGCTGCTCGCGCGGGCGGGGATTGCGCTCTCGGACGAGCAGCGTGACCGCATCCTGGCGTGTGAGGACGGCACCACCCTGGATCGGTGGGCGGAGAACGTTCTGGGGGCGAAGACCGCTGCCGACGTGCTCCCCTGAGGCAACCCTGCGCCCGCCGGCCGTCCCGGCCGCGGTGTCGGCACCGCTGGAGCCGGGGCGGGATCCAGCCCTGATCGCAAACACGCAACCAGCGCCGCCGGGTGGTGGCCGGATTTGAACATGAAGGCGGGAAAGCGGGAAGAAAAGATCAATGATCTTCCTGCCTTCCCGCCTTCATGTGAAACACTCCGGGGCAAATCAGGCCACCACCCGCCGCCGAGGCGCTCCGCTGAGCCCCAGGCGGGGTAACCCGCCCGGCGGCGCCCGCCCGGCCGCACCCGGCACAATGTTGCCATCCATCAGAGGCCGCCGTTACGTTCCCGCCCCTGGACATCCCCGCCGCCCTCCGCTCCCTCGAGCTCTCCCGCGAGGACGACGTCCCCGACCTCGCCTGGCTCGCCGCGAGCCACGACGATCCCCCCGCCTTCTGGTCCGCCCTCGCCGATCACGCCCGCCGCGTCGGCCCCGCCCCGCGCAGCCGCCCCGGCCACGCCTACGACCTCTACCACGACGCCATCGGCCGCCACGCCGGCGCCGGCCGCGCGGCCTTCATCGCCTACCAGCGCCGCGCCGGCTGGCAATCGCTCTCCTATCCGGAGCTCGCCGCCCGCGCCTCCGCCTGCGCCCGGCGCTGGGCCGCCGCCGGCGTCGCGCCCGGCGCCGCCGTCGCCCTCGTCCTTCCCCTCGGCATCCCCTGGCTCATCGCCTTCGGCGCCGCCCTCCGCCTCGGCCTCGTCGTCTCCTTCCTCGCCCCCGCCGGCGAGCGCGCCCTGCTCCGCCGCCTCGAGGCGCTGGACCCCGCCCACGTCGTCGTCGATCCCGCCGCCCCGCCGCCCATCGGGCCCTTCGCCGAGCGCGCCCTGCCGCTCGCCGGCGACGGTCCGCCGCACGCCGCGCCGCCGCATGCCTATGCGCCCGACGAGCCCTGCGCGCGCCTCTTCTCGCCCCTGCGCGTGCCCCTCGCCGAGCCGGTGGACCTGCCCGCGAGCGCCGCGTGGCAGCGCGCCCTCCACGACGCCGTTGTCGCGTATCGCCTCGGCCCCGGCGACGCCCTCGCGCTCCCCGGTTTCCACCCCCAGCAGCATCACCCCGCGGCGATCCTCGCGGCCCTGCTCGCGGGCGCCACCTTCGTGCACCTCACCCCCGCCGACGTCCTCTCGCGCCCGGCCCTCCTGCAAGAGCAGCCCATCACCACCCTCGGCATCACCCCGGCGCTCTGCGAGGCGCTGCGCAAGGCGCCGATCGCGCGGCCGCCGAAGCTGCGCCAGTGGGTGCGGAGCGTCGACGAGCCGCTCGACTGGGTGGCCTGGAACGATCTCGTCAAGAAGAACGACCTCGCCGGCGTGCCCTCCACGAATCTCCTCGTCGACGCCGCCGCCGGCGGCGCCGTGCTCTTCTCCACGCGGCGCCCCGGCAGCGTCCAGGCGCTCGCGCTGCCGGCGGCCGGGCAACCCTACGCCCTCTTCGACGCGACCGGGAGCGGCGAGCCCGCTGCCGGGGGCGCAGGCGTCTTCGTGCCGATGCCCGACGGCGATCCGAAGAAGGACGGGTGGTTCGTGCTCGCGCGGCGCGGCACGGAGCACCTGTGGGGCGGCACGCTCGTCCCCCGCCGCGCCGGGCGGGCCTTCCCGGCCGCGGAGCTCGCGGAGCGGGTCTCGGAGGTGCCCGGCATCCTGGGCGCCTGCGTGGTGCCCATCCCCACCGGAGACCCGGGGGCGCGCTGGGCCTTCCTCCTCCTCGCGTTCGCGGGCGCGCCGCCGGACGGCACCCCCGCGCGCGCCGCGCTCTCCGATGCGATCGACGCCGCCATCCGCGAGGACCTCGGCGACGATTTCCTCCCCGATCGCGTCACCGTGCTCCCCCTCTACCCCCGCATGCAGGGCCGGAAAGTGGACGCCGCGTGGTGCCAGCGGCAATACTCGTCGGGCTTCCTGGCGGCGAAAGCGCAGCACCCCGTATTCCGCCGCCTCGCCGGGCTGCGGGGCCTGGTCCTCGGGGCGTGAGCGCGGGCCGCCGCACGGATCCGCTGCATGATCGATATCGCCCTCGCCTCGCGCGCGCTCGACGGCCCCGGTCAGGACATGGCCGAGTCGGCCGTCGACGCGCTCGTGCGCCTCGTCCAGGCGGGTGAACATCAGGAGGCGGCGAGGCAGGCGACGAAGGCGCTCGCGGCGGGGGGGACCGACGTCCGGGCGATCGCCGCGCTCCTCCTCGGCGTCTTCGGGGAGCGGGGACCGGCGGCGCTCCCGGGAATGCTGGACGTCCTGACCGGCGCGACCGGGCGGCGCTGGGAGGCGCTCCGGCCCGCGGCGCGGCGGGATCGGGCGGTGGACTCCGCGCTCTGCCTGCTGTTCCGGAGCGTGAAGGCGAGCATCGATTTCCACGAGAGCGCGCGCGACGCCACCTGGCGCGCATGGGTGGAGCAGGTGGACCGCGATCTGGCGCGCGCCTGCCTGGAGGCCGCCGCCGCCTTCGAGGCCGCCGCCGCCGAGCGGATCGCGTCCCCGCGCTGCGTCGTGGAGCTCGCCGGCCTGAAGACGCGGGTCGAGCTCTGCCTGCAGAGGATGCCCCAGCGCGAGCCCCCGCCGGAGCCGGTCGCCGCCGCCCCGGAAGCGGGCGCGGGCGAGGACGCGGCCGCGAAGGACGTGGATGCGGACGCAGGCGCGGCGCCCCCTGCCGCCGGGATCGCGCAGAGCGAGCCCGCGCCGCAGGCGCCAGGGGCGCGGATGATCCAGGTCTCGCCGGCGCTGGAGCGGTTCATTCGCAAGCTCGAGGCGTTCGCCGGGCTCGTCGAGCAGGGCGAGATGGGCAAGGCCGCGATCGTGGCCCGGGACATCAAGGCCGCGGTCGACGACTTCGATCCGCGCGTCTACCTGCCCGCGCTCCTCGCGCCCCATTTCCGCCTGCTCAGCACGCATATCGAGGCGATCGCGCCGCACTGGGCCGCGGCGGACAGCCCGGCGTGGGAGGCGCTGGAGCAGCTCTATCGGGTCGATCTCGACGCCTTCCTCGAGCCTTGAGCGACGCGATGACCGCCGCCCGGGAGCGCCCCGACGAGGATCCCGCCGAAGAGGACGGCCCCGCGGCGCTCGAGGCGGCCATCCGCCGGCGCGCGAGCGCGCTCGACGCGCCGGCGCTGATCGCGCTGCTCCGGGAGAAGCTCCCCGACCGCGCCATCCGGTTCCGCTGCCACCCGTCGCTCTCCACCCGCTCCGCGATCGTGCACGACGTCGAGATCGCGTCCGATCACGTGGTGGTGACCCTGAACCTCGGGCTCCGGAGCAGCACGAGCCCGCTGCCCTCGTATTTCCTGGAGCTGCTCGCGCACCCGCGCGCCGGCCCGGCGCTGGAGGGCGTCCTCGCGATGCTCGACGATCGCCTGCTCCGCGACCGCGTGGACGCCCTCCTGCCCGAGCGCTCCGAGCGGCTCTTCCCCCGCGCGGCGGACGTGCGCCGCGACGCGCTCGCGCTGGCGCGGCCGGCCTCGCCGCTCGCGCTCCACTGGCTGCTCGAGAAGGTCTACCCCGAGCTCGGGGTGAGCGTGCGCCGCGCGCCCGTGCGGCGCGGCATGCCGGCGCAGGATCCGCGCCTCGGGCAGGCGGTGCTCGGCTTCGCGGCGCTCGGGGGCGAGGCGGAGATCACGGCGCCCGGGCTCGACGCGATCCTCGTCGCCGAGGAGTCCACCACCTGGAGCGGCGCGCCCTGGGCCGCGGAGGCGCGGCGCCGCCTCGATGCGCGCGTCCTGCCCGCCCTCGGCGATACGGGCCTTCACCTCCGCGTCATCCTGCTCGATCGCCAGGCCGATGGCCGGCTCGAGCTGGTGGGCGCGTCCCACCTCGGATTCGAGCCGATCGTGCGGGCGCGCCCGCCCAAGGCGACCCTCCTGTTCGAGGGGCGGGTCCCGCCCACGTGACCTGAAAGTTGGTCCGCGGAGGATGGGTGTGTGAGCCTATGCATCGTTCCGGGGAGCAATGGCGTTGCGCAGAGAGCGCCCCTGAGCGTCCACCGTGCCGAGCGAAGAAGGAGGACGGCGTTGAGCAAGCCGATCCAGGAGCAGATCTTTAAGTCGCGCCTGACAATTACCTACCGGACCGACATCACCGGGACGGTGCAGCAGGAGAACCTGCCCTATCGCCTGCTCGTCCTCGGAGAGTTCGCGGGTCGATCCCTCCGTCGAGGGAACCTGCTCCCCGACCTGGGGACGCGGGGCGTCCGCACGATCAAGCGCGGCACCACGGTGAACGATCACCTGCGCGAGGTGATCCCGATCTGGCGGATCCCGGAGGGGGACGAGGCGCTGCGGCCGCTCCGGAGCGCCATCCCCGGGCAGATCCACTTCGACAAGGTGACGTGCCTCATCCCCCTGACCGCGCTCGACAAGCCCGGGGAGACGGCCTTCAGCCTGAGCGGGTCGGCGCACTTCCGGAGCGCGGAGGGCGACAACGGGATGACCGAGATCACCGGCGATGTCCGGGTCCACGGCTCCCTCACGGTGACCATCGCCGATCGCACGGCGACGGCCAAGGGCGCCAAGATCGACCTGACGGGCGCCGTCACCGGGACCTACGTCGATCCGGCGACGAACAAGGTCGTCGGGATCCTCACCGGGTTCCTGGAGATGCGGGGGATCTCGCTCGACGACAAGCGGGTGACGATCTCGCCGGTGGAGGAGGGCGAGGAGGACGGCGCCGCGGCGGCCGCCGGGGACCGGAAGGTGAAGGCCTTCGCGGTCACCGTCGAAGGAGCGCAGTCTGGCCACGCGGAGCGGACGATCCCGTTCACCTCCGTCGACTCGTTCGCTCCGGACGCGGTCGCCACAAGCATTCCCGAGGTGTACCGCCTGCGCGTGCTCAAGCAGCTCCTCCTGGACCTGCAATCGGGGCTCAGGAACCGACCCGATCTGCGCAAGCGGCTGAAGGACATGCTCCCGGGTTATGGCGAGTCCACGGCGGCGATCGAGGCGAAGCTCGCGGGGTTCCGCGAGCTCAAGGCCTGGGCGGGCGAGAGCTTCCCGCTGCTCCAGATCGAGCCGCCCGACGTCGCGCCCCCGGCGGGCGGAGGCGGCGCCCCGGCGGGCGGAGGCGGCGCCCCGGCGGGCGGAGGCGGCGCCCCGGCGGGCGGAGGCGGCGCCCCGGCGGGCGGAGGCGGCGCGGATGGCACCTGAGCACCGGTCCCTTGTGAGAGCGCTCGGCAAGACGAGGCGGGAGAATCAGCGATGGCTCTGACGGACAAAGCGAAAGAGTTGCAAGAGCGCCTCCTCGAGACGCTCGGAGAGACGCCCGGAGATCTCTACAAGAACGGCGATCCCAGCGGCAGTCCCAAGGCGATCATCAGCCTGGCGAGCAAGCCCGCGGCGACCGTCGCCGCCCCCGGGGCGGCCGCCGCCCCCGGGGCGCTGCTGTCCGCGCCGGCCGGCGTGGCCGCGCCGCTCCATTTCGACGATCGCAGCACGGAGCTCAACGAGGGGGCGCGCTTCATGAACGCGCTCGCGGTGCTCCTCGTGAACAGCGCCGACATCAACCGTGACCTGAAGAGCTTCAGCGATATCCTCGACACCATCGGCCGGCTCACCGCGGCGATCGACAAGAAGGTCGCCACGTACCTGGATCTCGTCTACCACGACGACGACTTCCAGGCGCTGGAGGCCGCGTGGCGCGGGCTCGACGACCTCGCGTCGAGCGTGAACGAAGAGGACGTGACCATCGACTTCCTCGACGCGAGCAAGGAGGAGCTCTTCAACGACCTCGTCGACCACAAGTCCGACATCTTCGGCGGGGAGCTCTTCAGGAAGGTCTATATCGAGGAGTACGATCGCTACGGCGGCAAGCCGTTCGCGTCGATGATCGGCCTCTACGAGTTCAACTCCTCGGACGAGGACGTCGAGTGGCTCAGCGCCATGAGCAAGGTCGCGAACGCGAGCCACTGCCCCTTCGTGTCGGCGGTGCACCCGACGTTCTTCCAGCCCAGCAAGACGATGGAGGAGGTCGCCCAGATCGGGGATCTCGACGCGGTGCTCGCGCACCCGAGGTTCGGGAAATGGCAGGCGCTCCGCGACACCGACGCGGCGGCCTACCTCGCCCTCACGCTGCCGCGCTACCTGCTTCGCCACCCCTGGGCGAACGGCGCGTCGATCCAGCGGGGCAACCAGATCGGGTTCGGCGAGACCGTCCACCCCGGCCGCACCGACGACGCGAGCCACTTCCTCTGGGGCAACTCGGCGATCCTCTTCGCCAAGAACATGGTGCGCTCCTACGAGCGGAGCGGGTGGGCGCAGCACATCCGCGGCCCGAAGGGCGGCGGCATCGTCGAGGGGCTCACGGTCCACACGTATACGAAGAACGGCTACGAGGAGATCCAGCCCCCGGTCGAGATCGCCATCCCCGATTACCGCGAGCTCCAGTTCGCGAAGAACGGCTTCATCCCGCTGGTGCACAAGAAGAACGAGGCCACCGCCACGTTCTTCAGCTCCCAGTCGATCAAGAAGCCGCGCCTCTTCGTCGAGGACCTGAACACAAAGAACGCGCACCTGGTGACGAACCTGGCGTATACCTTCTCGGTCACCCGCATCGCCCACTTCGTCAAGCGGATGATGCGCGAGTACATCGGGAGCACCGCCGACGGGCCGTACATCCAGCGGGTCCTCGAGGGCTGGCTCGGCCAGTACGTCACCACGATCACGAACCCCGACGACCTGACGCTGCTCTATTACCCGTTCAAGGCGGTTGCGGTCGAGGTCGAGCCGAAGCCGGGCCCCTTCGGCTGGTACAAGGCGACGCTGTCCGTCCTGCCGCACGTCCAGTTCGAGGGGATGGATGTGGAGCTGCGCCTCGAGGCGGCCCTCGGCGGGCCCTGAGGCCACGAGTCGACGAGGACGAGCCCCCCACGCGCGAGAAAGGATGAGCGGCCATGCCGACGTTTCGTAGAACCCTCGATATCTACCAGGGATACAACTACAAGAAGGACAAGCAGACGCCGGTCGGCTTCATCACGAAGCTGAAGCTCGGCGACACCGACCTCACGGCGGACCAGACTTGCAAGGACCCGACCAACCCGACGACGGATCTGAAGGTGGTCGCCGTGCTGTCCGACATCCAGTGGGAGACGGGCGTCACCGACGCGATCTATTTCGCCGGCCAGGTCTCGATCACCAACAAGCAGAGCCTCCTCACGCTGGTCTACACGTCGATGACCAACGTCCTCGCGGAGTTCCAGTTCTCGGTCTACGACTACGACCCGCTGGCGAAGAAGTATTTCCTCTGCTTCCACAGCAACCAGACCGACATGAAGGGCATCCTCGAGAAGAACGGGGACGAGCTCAACCTGGCCGTGGCGGACGACGCCTCGACCCAGGTGCAGTCGCCCGAGAACTACGCGGCCACCACCGGCATCAAGCCGCAGCCCACGGCGCAGGCGCTCCAGGTCGCGGTCGGCGACGGCAAGAACTTCGCCAAGGCCTGGGGCCTCACGGTCGGCTGAACGGCCGCCGGGAGCACGATGGCGGCCTCCACCCTGGCTCGTCCGACGTGGCGGATCGGGCAGATCCTCCTGCCCGAGCACTTCGCCGGCCTCGAGGCGGCGCTCGCCGCCGAGACGGCGCTGCGCGCGGGGCTCAGCGCGCCGGCCTACGGCGTGGCCCGGCTGGCGTGGAACGGCGACGATCCGACGGACGGCGTCCTCTGGGTCACCGCCCTCACCGCGGTGCTGCCGGAGGGCGCGCTCATCGACGTGCCGGGCAACGCCAGGATGCGCGCGCCGCTCGACCTCAAGGAGGCCGGGCGGCGCGAGGTGGAGGTCTTCGCCCACGTGCTCGACCCCGAGGGCGACGGCGGCGAGGGCGAGCCGCCGATGGAGCTGCCCTCGCCGCGGGAGATCCCGCGGGTGTTCCACGTCATCGAGCTCTCCACCGAGCGCGCCGCGCTGGGCGCCCGCGGCCGCGTCCCCCTCGGCCGCTTCGTCCTGCAGCGCGGCGCGTTCCGCCTCGACGAGGCCTCGGCGCCGCCGCTCCTGCGCCTCGACACAACCCCTTACCTCACCCGCGCCCTCGCGTCGCTCCGCGGCGATCTCGCCGGTCTGGAGAGCGCGCTCGACGCGCGGGCGCTCGACGCGCTGGGCCGCGGCGAGTCGCTCGGGCCGGTGCAGCGCGTGCGGCTGGAGGCGCGCAAGCTCGCCGCGCTGCTCGCGGACATCGAGCGCGGCGTGCCGCTCCACCCTTACGCCGTGTTCTCGGCGCTGCGCGCGTTCTCGCTCGACGTCTACCTGCTCGACGAGCACGCCTCGCCGTGGCGGCCGCCGGCCTACGATCACGACGCGCCGGCGCGCTGCTTCGGCGAGGTGCTCGCGCATCTCGAGCGCCGGACGGCGGCGCCGCAGCCGTCCTCGCCGGCCGTCGCCTTCCTCCCGGACAACGGCCGCCTCGTCGCCGCCGAGCTGCCCGACGAGGCGCTCTCGGCGCCCGAGGTCTACGTGGCCGTGCTCAAGGCGCGCGCGGCCGATCGGGTGCCGCTCGACGGCGTGCGGCTGGCCAGCCCGACCCGGCTGCGGATCGTGCGCGAGCACGCGCTCCGCGGCATGCGGCTCGCGCCCACGTCGAGCCCGCCCTTCCGGCACGGCTTCGGCGGGGCGGTCGACTTCTACCGGGTGGCCTTTGGCGCGGCCGGCGAGGAGGGCGGCGAGTGGGCGCACGCCGCGCGCGAGCGCGCCCTCGCGTTCCACCCGCCGCCGCACCTCGAGGGGCACCAGGTCGTCCTCTGCTGGAGGCGGCCGTGAGTACCCTATACTCGGCCACGGAGGCGCTGGATCGTGTCGTTCTTCGGGAAGCTTTCCGGCAATCCGGACGAGCGCGCGCTCGAGAGCATCGCGCGGAACCTCGAGGCGGTGCTCAACGCGAAGCGCGGGCACGCCGGCGCCGTGGAGGTCTTCGGGATCGGGGGCTACGACGGGATCCACGCCACGAAGCCGTTCATCGGCGCGCTCTCCCAGGAGATGCTGGAGCAGGTCAAGCGCCACGAGCCGCGGCTCACCGAGCCCCAGCTGACCCTGATCGGGCGGGATCGCGCGCTCTGGGTGCGCTTCCGGCTCAGCGGGCGCTGCCAGGGCGAGGCCTGCTCGTTCGCGATCCTCTTCCACAGCGTCTTCCGCAGCGTCCGGGTGCTGCCGGCGGCGTAGGGCCGAGGGGAGGGGCGCGGTCGTGAGGGAGCGCCTCCAGATCTCGCTCACCCTCACGCTGGCGGGGACGGCGCACGAGATCCCCGGCGGCGACGTGCGCGGCCTCGGGCTCGAGATGCACGCCTGGGGCGTGGAGGGCTGGGTGGAGTTCGTCGTGCAGGCCGACGACGGCCGGCAGGGGAAATACGCCGACGCGATCCTCGACGATTTCCAGAAGCCCGACCTCGCCGAGGTCTCGCTCTCCCTCCAGGCGGGGCACCTCGAGACCGACACCGAGCCGTCCGACGCGGTCCTGAAGACGGGCGGCGTGGTGCTGGAGCGGGCGCTGCGCGAGGAGGTCCACCAGCCCGAGGGCGAGGCGGCCGACGCGCTCTCCCGGTACTACCGGGTGAGCTTCGCCGATCCGGCGCGCGCGCTGTGGCGCCAGCACTTCCCCTGCGAGCTCACCACGAACAAGTCGTTCAAGGACGTCATCGAGGCCCACAAGGGCGCGAAGGCGACGCTGACCTACGACTTCGACCCGATCACGACCGCGGAGCCGCTGATCTTCTTCCACCTCGACCCGGCCGCGGGGAGCAGCTTCTACGATCTCGTCCTCTGGTACGTGCGGCACCGGATGGGCGTGTTCACCTTCGATCACGCGGCGCGGGCGTACTCGATCAAGGGGGCCAAGGACACGAGCGGCGCGGCCGCCGAGCTGCCCGCCGAGGACCTGGCGCGGCTCACCTCGGTCTTCCCCGCGATCCCGCGGCACAAGCCGCGCGTGCGTTGCTCGTACACGGAGTCGCCGCGCACCGAGGTGGGCGAGAACGCGAACGCGGCCGCGGGGGTGTTCCGCGACGCGCTGATCCGCACGCCGATCGCCGCGGAGGTGGACGGCCGGGTGGCGCTCGAGAAGGCGCGGCCGCTCCTGCCGGGGCGGGGGGTCGAGGTGGTGTTCCGCCGCTTCCCCACCGTGCAGGTGGCGCCGGGCAGCCTCGTGTCGATCTCCGCGACCGGCGGGCACAGCGCCGCGCTCCTGCTCGCCGCGGATCCGTTTCGCGTCCACCGGCTCTCGATCGAGGCGCGCGCCGTCGACGAGGGGCCGGAGCAGGGCTACGGCGAGCCGTCGACGGCGTTCGAGCTCTCGATGTCGGCCCACCTCGAGGCGAAGGCCGAGCCCGCGCTCCGGCTGCCGCCCATCGTGGATCCGCGCTTCCCCGGGTACCTCGAGGGCAAGGTGGTGAGCACGGTCGGCGAGGACGCCGAGATCACCTACCAGTTCGCGACGGACTCGAGCACCTCGGTCGAGCGCTACACGATCGAGATCCCCCTCTTCGAGGACCAGGAGATCACCGCGCCCTACGAGCCGACCTCCGGCTCGGGGACGCTCTACCTGCCGCTCTACAAGGGCGAGCGGGTCCTCTGCGCGCTCGATTTCTCCCGGGCGCGCGTCCAGGCGCTGCTCGACTGGCGCGCTGACGCCAGGGCCCCCGCGGACGGGCAGGGGCAGCACCTGTTCCTGGGCAAGTCGGCCACGAACAGCACGTCGGTGCTCCACGACTACCAGGACGAGAAGCCCGTGCTCCGCGTCCTGCGCACGAACGACAAGGACACCGTCCTCCTCCAGCTAGAGGAGGGCAAGCTCACCCTCAAGGTCGAGGAGAAGCAGGGCTAGCCGCGATGGGGACCCTCGTCTGCACCATCGAGATGGACAAGGCCGCGGGGCTCACCGTCACCATCACCAACGCCGACGCCAAGATCACGCAGACCATCAAGATGGACGGCACGAAGATCGAGCTGAAGGTCGCGGGCGATCAGGCGACCAGCATCATCCAGCAGGTGGCCGAGAAGATCACCATCACCTGCAAGCAGTTCGAGGTGAAGGCGGAGGAGACGATCGACCTCTCCTCGGGCAAGGCGTCCACGTGGAAGAGCGGCGACGCGCTCACCGCGCAGAGCGCGAAGGACATGACGCTCACGTCGGACGCGGACGTGAGCGTCTCCGGGCAGAAGATCGCGGCCGATGGGCAGACCGAGGTGAGTCTGAGCGGCGCGTCGACGAGCACGCTCTCCCTCGCGAGCGCGGGCGCGACGGTCGCCTCGGGGGGGAAGCTCCAGCTGTCGCAGGCGCAGGCATCGATGTCGGGGGTGCAGGTGCAGGTGAAGGCGGACGGGATGATGTCGCTGGAGTCGTCCGGGATCGCCACGCTGAAGGGCAGCCTGACCAACGTGCAGGGCAGCCTGATCAACCTGGGGTGAGGAGGGAGCATGAGCGCGAACAGCGAGCGGCTCTCTGCGATGTTCCTGGCGGAGCTCCAGGCGCTCGACGCCTTCGCGGCCCGGCGCGAGGCGGAGGGGGGCCTCCTGCCCGGGCGCGACGACCCCGACGTCCGCCGGATCCTCGAGGCGATGGCGTTCTTCTCGGCGCGGACGCGCGCCGCCGCCGCCGCCGCGACCCGCGCGGCGGTGCGGCGCATCGCCGCCGGCACCCTCGACGATCTCCTCGCGACGTCGCCCGCGGCGATGATGGTGCAGGCGGCGCCGGACGGCGGCCTGATCGAGCCTTCGGGGCTGCCCGCCGGCACCCTCCTCCGCGTCTCCACGCCGGAGGGCAAGGCCGGCATCTTCTCCACCGCGCGGCCGCTCGCGGTGCTGCCGCTCGAGATCGAGGGCGCGGCCCTCGTCGAGGTGCGGCGCCGGCTGCGCCTCACCCTCCGGCTGCGCGCGCTCCGGCCGATCAAGGGCGCGGTGGAGCTCCCGATCCACGTGCGGCGCCTCAACGACTACCGCGCCTCGCTCGCGTTGCACGACGCGCTCGAGCAGCACGCGGTGCGGGCGTTCGCCGTGGCCGACGGCGACGGGCGCGAGGCGCCGTGCCGGATCGCCTTCGGCGCGGAGCCGCCGCGGCGGCTCGCCGACGAGGCCGGCGAGCCGGGCGCGCTCGCGCGGATCCGCGGGTTCTTCCACCTGCCGGAGCAGGATCTGTTCGTCCACGTCGCGGTGCCGGCGGCGCCCACGCCGTGGAGCGCGCTCGCGATCCACCTCGATCTCGACGAGGCGTTCCCGTCGGACATGGTCGTGCCGCGTGACGCGTTCCACCTCTTCGTCGTGCCCGCCGTGAACGCCTGGACCGATCTCTCCGCGCCCGTCCTCTGCGACGGCACCCGGGACGGCTACCCGGTGCAGAGCCCGAGCGCGGTCCTCGAGGCCGTCGAGCTCACGGGCGTGCGCGGGGTCTACCGGAGCGACGACCGGGGGCTCTCGCCGATCCTGCCCGCCGCGCTCGCCTGTGGCGGCGACACCTACGAGCTCGAGGAGGACGAGGAGGGCGGCCCGCCGCGCCTGCGCCTGCAGATCGCCGGCGCGTTCGAGCGGCCCGCGAAGGTGCAGGTGGACGCGCGGTGGTCTCAGCCCGGCCTCTGGTCCTCGGCGGTGGGCCGGCTCGCGATCGTGCCGCAGACGCGGCACTTGCCGGCGATCTCCTTCCGCGCGCTCGGGCCGCTGCGCCGCCCCGAGGAGAGCCCGCTCGCGCGCGATCCCGCGCGCTGCCTCGACGTGCTCTCGCTGCGGATGCGGCCTTCGCTCTCTCAGCGGGACCTGATGGGCGTGCTGGAGATCCTCGGCACGGGCGCCGACGGGCCTTACCGGGGCGCGCACGCGCTCGTGGACTCCCTCGAGGTCGCCGAGGCGGCCGATCCGGCGCGGCGCGCGGGCGGCGTCCGGCGCGTCTACCGCCTCGCGCTGCGGCGGCGCGGCCCGGAGGACGCGCCGCTCCTGCGGCGGCTCGCGGCGCAGGTGGTCGAGCTGCTCGACGCATGGACCGAGGAGCCGGTGGACGTCGAGATCGACGCGCGCGGGGACGCGCCCCGGCGGGCGCTCCCGGCCGGCGGGGGGCGGGCGTGACCCCGCGGCTCTGGGCGGAGATCGTCGCGGCCCACCAGGACGCCGAGCGCATCATCGCCGCGGCGTTCGGGGACCGGGCGGCGCGGCCCGATCTCGATGCGCTGCGGGCGCGCCTGCGCCGCCGCCTCGACGAGCTGCTCGCGGCGCTCTCGCCTCCGGCCAGCGAGGAGGACGCCGTCTCCGCCCTGGTGCCGCTCGTGCTCCTCCTCGACGAGCGGGTCGAGGGCCGGCTCACCCGGCTCGACCCGGAGGAGCCGCCCGCGTGGCCGGCCCTCCAGCGCGACCTGTTCCCGGCGGGCGACGGCGGCGACGTGTTCTACGAGCAGGCGGCGGCCCTGCTGCGCCTGGCCGCGCCGCCGGCGCTCGTGGTCGGGGCCTACCTCTTCTGCCTCAGGGCCGGCTTCGAGGGTCGACTCGTCGACGCGCCGGCCCAGATCCCGCGCTGGAAGGAGCGCCTCGCCGCGAGGCTGCCGCCGGCCGCGCCCCTCGTGGCCGAGGCGGCGCAGGCCGCGTCGCGGAGGGCGAGGCCGCGCTGGCACCACGTGGCGGCCGTGGTAGGCGCCCTGCTCGCGCTGCAGCTCGTCCTCTTGGCCATCACGCGCGGATTGTGATGCAGTGGCCGCCGTGGCGGCCGATCCCGAGAGCAAGCACCCCACGTCGCCGGTGCTCGCGCGCTGGCGCGAGACGGCGTCGCGCCCGGGCGCGCTGCCGCGCGGTCCGCGGCCCGCGGCCTCGCGCGAGCTGCCCGCCGCGCCGCCCGCGGATCCGGTCGACGTGGAGGGCCGCGCCGCGCCGCGCGAGGCTGCGCCCCGGGACCCCGTCGTCGCCGCGCCGCGCGAGGCTGCGCCCCGGGACCCCGTCGCGCTCCTCGCCGAGATCGAGGAGGCGATCGCCGCGGCGGCGCCGCCGGCGTTCGTCGCGGTCGCGCGCGCGGCGCTGGATCCCCTCCGCGCCGCCCTGGGCGCGCCCGATGCGGAGCGCGATCCAGCGGCGCTGCTCCCGGCCTTCGAGCAGGCCGAGGACATCCTCGAGGCGCTCCTCCTCCTTCCGGCGCGGCCCCCGCCCCCCGTGGAGGGCTGATGCGAGCGGCGAGCGCGGCACCGCCGGGCCGCGCGGAGAGCGCGCTGCCGTGAGCCTCTGGATGATCGTCGCGCTCGCGGTGGTCGGGGTCGCGCTGGTGATCCTCGCGGTGGTCCTGCTCGTCCGGCAGCGTCGCCGCGCGCCGAAGGCGCCGAGCGCGCCCTCGCTCGGCGCGGCGTGGTCGCGCTTCGTGCGCGGCCTGCCGGCGAGCGCCCGGCGCGATCCGGTCGTCGTGGTCCTCGGCGAGCGGCTCGCGGGCAAGTCGCGGCTCGTCCTCGCCGCCCTCGAGCAGGGCGGCAGCCCCGTGCTGGGGGGGCCGGACGCGCCCGAGGATCCGCGGCTCACCCCCTTCGCCGGCCGGCAGATGCTCGTGCAGGAGATCTCCGGCGACCTCCTCGAGGACACGCGCGCCGAGGCCCGGGACGCCCTGCGCGAGCTCTGGGAGCCCCTCTCGCTGGAGGTGCCGCTCGTGGTGGTCGTGCTCGACGCGGGCGCGCCCTCGTGGTCGCCGGTCGGGCTGCGGCGGCTGGGGGCGCTCGCGCGCGCCAAGGTCGACCTGCTCACCGCGCTGCGCGGCACGCCGCCGCGTGTGCGCGTGTGCCTGACGCACCTCGACGAGGCGGCGGAGGGCTTCCGCGAGCTCGCGCCGATCGCCCGCGACGCCGGCCACACGGCGGAGCTGGTCCCCGCCGGCCGCGGCGCGTCCGAGCTCTCCGCCGCGGTCGCGCCGCTCGGGACCTACGTCTCCCCGTCGCTCGCGGCGCTGTCCACCGAGGCGCTGGGCCGGGTGACGCGGTTCCTCACCGCGTCCGGCCCCGGCCTGCTCGGCGCGCTCGCGCCGTTCCTCGAGGCGCTGCTCGGCGGCCGCGGCGCCGCCGCCGCCCCGACGCTCGAGGGCATCGTGCTGGCGGGGCTGCCGGACGGGGAGGGCGGCGCCGCGGTCCTCGGCGATCCGCTCTCGTTCGACGGCGCGCTCGTCGATCGGGACGCGCGCGCGTTCGACCGCCGGCGGGCGCGGACCGCGGTCCTGGCCGTGGTCGCGGGGGCGGCGCTGCTCCTCGGCGTCTACGGCTGGCACCTCCACGCGCTCGGGCGCGCGGGCGACGCGGTGGATCGGCTGGCGAGGGCCGCGGAGGACGCGAGGCGCGCGCCGCCGAGGAGCTGGCCCGGGAACGCGAGGGCCCGCGAGGCCGAGGCCGCCGCGGCCGACGCGCTCTCCTCCGCGCTCCGGCCGCTCTGGCCCCCGCTGCGCGTCGCGTTCCCGTCCGACAAGCGGGACCTTGTCGAGCGCTTCCTGACGAGCCTCCGCGAGCTCTACCTCCTCCCCCCCGCGCGCGGCGGCGAGCGCGGCCGGCGCATCTATGCCCTCTCGCTGCTCTACGCCTCCAGGGACAACGCGCTCGGCGAGCGCATCCGGAGCGCGCCCGACGCCTGGGCCGCGGCGCTCGAGATCCCGGCGCGGGTCGCGCTCGACTACATCGAGCGCAGCGAGCGTCCCTGGTCCGGCAGCGTGGAGCCGCCGTCGGGCGGCGAGGCCGAGGTCTCGCTGGCGGACTGGGAGGGCTGGCTCGGCGCGCTCGACGAGGCGCTGCGGAGGGAGACCCTCGCCCAGGACGCGCTCGACGCGCTGCAGAAGCAGGGCGCCACGCTGTCCGAGTCGATCGGCGGCGCGGTCGAGGTGGGCGGGCTGGACGCCGTGATCGAGGAGCTCAGGGCCGTGCGCGGCGACGAGGAGGTCGACGCGCTGCTCGGGTCGGTGGCGGCCCGACGGCGGGAGCCGCGGTGGGTGAGCGACAACCGCGAGGCGCTGGAGGGGCTCCTCGCGATGGTGGGGCAGGGGAGCCTCGCCGTGCCCTCGGCGAAGGGCAAGAGCCTGCGCGAGGCGCTGAAGGATCTGGCGGTCGTCGGGGGCGACGCCGGCGTGAAGGACGCCGCCCACGCGATCGTCGTCGACGGCCGCGCCGCGCGCACCTACCAGACCCGGGCCTTCTCGGATCTGCTCCGATCGAGCCGGTCGGGTCTGTACGTGCGGGCGTTCATCGACGACGTGGCGGTCGCGGGGCGGTCGCTCTTCTTCGCGCGGACCTCGGACTACCCCGCGGTCGGCCTGGGCGACACGCGCCAGCGCGGGCCCACCCGGAGCCTCTCGGGGACGTTCACGGCGCGGGCCGTGGAGGCCGAGATCAAGCCGCCGCTGCTCGCGTTCGACGCCGCGCTCGAGGGCGCGCGGGTGCCCCGCGACGAGCGGGCCGCGTTCACCCGGCTGGTCGCCGACGGCATCGCGCGCCACGCGTCCGAGCACCGGGCGGCGCTGTGGGCGTACGTCTCGAGCTTCCGGCTCGACGTGACCTCCGCCGCGGGTCTCCGCGTCGATCTGGAGGCCATGGTCGGTCCAGCCTCCTGGTTCACGGACTTCTGGGTGACGGTGGCGGAGAACGCGCGCGTGGAGCCCGGGGGCAACGTCTACCTCCAGGTGCTCGCGGACGCGCTCGTCGCGTTCCGGCCGATCGTCGAGGTGATGACGGGCGACAAGGGGAAGTACCCGGCGCTCGACGCGTACTACGCGGCGATCTCGCCGATGGTGCCCTCGCTCGACGACGGCGCGCCGGCGGCGCCGGGTCCGGCCGATGCGCCGCTCGCGGATCGGCTGCCGCCGATCGGGAAGCTCGGGCTCGCGATCCTCGACGTCGACAAGCCGGCGCCGCTGCAGCAGGTGACCGCGTGGCTGGACGGGGCGCGCATCCACGAGAAGGCGCAGCGCGAGCCGTTCCTTTCCCCCGTGGCGCTGGCCTACGGGATGGCGCTCCAGCGGGTGGAGCGGACGATCGAGGCGGCGTGGCGGGAGCAGATGCGGCCGCAGGTGGCGCCGCTGCTCGCGCGGTTCCCGCTGGATCCGCGGGGTGAGGTGGAGGTGTCGCCGGACGATCTGCTGGCGGCGGTGGGGCCGAAGGGGACGTTCCGGTCGGGGGTGGATCTGATCCTGGGGCCTGTGTGCCGGAAGGGGAGCGCGGCCGGGTGCACGCCGAAGGCGCCGGTGGGGTCCCGCGCGGTGCGGGTGCCGGGCGAGGCGGTGGAGCTGGCGACGTGGGCGGAGAAGCTCTCGGCGGCGCTGTGGGACGACGGGGGAAACCCCAGGGCGATCGCGCTCCAGGTGCGGCCGCAGGTGCTTCCGGAGGTGCAGTACGGGGCGGGGATCGGGGTGACGCGATCGTTCCTGCGCTCGGGCGAGACGACGGTCTACGGGTTCAACCAGGCGCCGGCGTGGCGGGCGCTGGCGGTGACGTGGTGGACGTCGAGCGCGGCGAGCGCCGGGATGGAGCAGACCCTGGTCGGGGCCAGCGACACGCGGGCGCAGACGATCGAGAGCAGCGGCGCTGCGTGGCGGTTCTACCGCCTGCTCTGCCGCGCGGCCGCGGGATCGGAGGGCGTGGTGACCTGGCCGTTCGATCCGCCGGTCTCGTTCGACATGCAGCCTGCCCCGTGGGCGCTCGTCGTGCCGCCGGGGAACCGGGGGCGGCGTTGCGTGAGCGCGGTGGCGGCGGACTAGCGGGCGATCCCGCGCGATGGCCGCGGGATCCGTCACGTCCGGAGGAACCCTCCGGGGCTGGCGAAGGGGTCGTCCCGAACGCAAGCGGGGCGGCTATCGGCCGTGGGCCGAGCTTCTGCGCCGCACGTTTGCGGTCGACGTCCGCGAGTGCCCGGCCTGCAAGGGCAGGATGAAGCTCGTCACTCGCCGGCAGCGCACCGGGAGACGAGCAGCTGGCCGGCGCCTCCTCGCGAAGACCTGTGTCGGCCAGCGAGCGTCGTCGATCACAGGGGCACTTGGAGCACGTCCTCGCAGGTGAAGTCGACACCCAGGGAGACCTCGACGTCGGCCTGGACCACGGCGCAGGTGTCATCGCAGAGGATGATCGCCGTCGGGTTCGCAGGGTCGTCGTAGCGCCACGTGCCTGTGACCGAGCAGGCCTGATCATACGAGAGGGTCGTCGGCGTGTTGGTCGCGGCGCTCGTGTAGGTCACGTTGACCTTTTGCTTGTCGAACGTCCTCCCGTCGGGCGGCGGCGGGATCGGGATCGTGCACGAGACGGCGGCGCCGCGGATCTTCTCGATCGCGGTCTTGAACGCGGCCGTCGTCTGCGTGGGGTCGCCGGTGTTCAGCATGGACGCCTCTCCCGTGCCGCCCGCTGCGGCGATCTCGTGCAGGTTGGTGAGGCTGGGCGGCGCGCCGGCCCCCTGCGGACTGTCGACCCCGATCACGAAGGTCGAGATGTTGTTGGAGAGTGCAGCCTCGACGTTACTCACGACGTCCTGGAGCGTGTTGCCTTGCCGGCACCCCTCCGGATAGCCGTCGGTCACGAGCACGATCGCATATTTTCCGGGGTTCTGCTGGCGCTGCGCTTCGATGTAATCGACGATGCCGTCGACCGCGAATGCCGTCGGCGTGGTGGTGCGCCACGAATCCCTGACGCTGATCTCCGGCTCGATGACATCGAGCGCCTCGCCGAACGCCGGGGAGGGCAGCGGCGTCATCGGGACATCCGGGGTCGAGTAGAGGGTGCTCTCGCACGCCTGAAGCGCCTGAGCCGCGCCCGGGAAGAACGTGAGCGACGCCCTGAACCCGGCGGACGCGCTATCCACGAAGAACTCCTTCGTCGCGGCCACGACGGGATCCCACTTCAGATCCTTCCTGCGCCACTCCACGTCGCTCGCTGTCATGCTGGCCGATACGTCGAACGCAAACACGAGGTACACCTGTTGAAACCCGGCCTGGGACGACTGGGTGGCGCACGCATTCCCCGCGCCCGTCGAGCCCCCGCTGCTGCCGCCGCCCGCGCCGGAGCCCCCGCTCGAGCCCACGCCGCTTCCGCTGCCGAAGGTGTCGTCAATCCCGGTGCTGGTGCTGGCGCCGTTGCCGGAGCCGTTGCCGGCGCCGGTGCCGCTCTGCGAGCCAGCGCTGTCCCCGCCGCCATCGTTGGCCCCTCCGCACCCCGCGCCGAACAAAGCCACCATTGGCAGTGCAATGGCTATCCTAGGCAATCTCATGAGCCAGACTCCTTCTGGAACGCGTGCCAGCGCGGTCCGCGGGCACGAAGTTAGTTCGCAACGAGAGGTCTCCAGAGGCGGAATTTTCCAGTCGTATGCCTCGCAGGAGCCCCGGATCGATGATGAGTATAGTCGATGACGCTGATCTTTGCGCGGGATACGGTCTGAAAAGACGCAGCGTCGAGTCGCGGCCGTCATCGCGCAATGCGACCCCGGCCACGCAACCAGCATGGTCGTCGGCGTGAAATCTCACATCCGGGCGTCGTAGGTGCTGGCCCGCGCCGTCCCTCATGGCGCGGGCCCCAGCGGCGCGGGACGGCCGCGCGCCCTCGTGGCGCGGAGGCCGCCGGGATCCGAGGGGCAAGGCAGCGGTCCTGGACAAGGCAGAGCGGCCCGCGCGGTGGCCCATGTCGCGCCGCGTGCAAAGGTCGCTCGTCGGGGGTGTCAGAAATGTCGCCGGAGCTCCTTGCGGTGGACGTCCTGAGGGGATCCCTCAGAGACGCCTCCCATCGCGCGTGCGCGGAGTCCGAGCTGCGAAGCGGCGTGAGCGCCGCAGGCAAAGCCCCCTGGCGCCCGCAACGCCGGCGTCCACGCCGACGTGCGCCCGCGGCGCTGCCCGCGCCACAGGTTCGGGGCAAACGCGCTCGGTCGCGCAGCGCCGACCCACCCGAGGCGCCCCGACAACCGGCGACCGGGCGGTAGAAGGCGTATTCGACGTCCCAGCCTCTCCACCCCGGCCGGGACGTGTAATCCCCGCTTCCTGATGATTCTTGATCGTGTTTATCTGCTAGCGTCTATCAATCATTGAATCGGCGCAGGCGCCGCGTCCGGCGCAGGCGCCGCGTCCGGTGCGGGTGCGGGCGCCGCGTCCGGTGCGGGTGCGGGCGCCGCGTCCGGTGCGGGCGCAGGCGTCGGCGCGGGCTCCGGGGCCGGCGTGGGCGCAGGCGCGGGCTCCGCCTTGGCTGGCGCCGGCTTGCAGGGCACGCAGGGCGGCAACCCTGGCACCTTCGAGCCCTCGGCATAGGAGAGCGTGAGCAGGATGTTATTCTGCACCTGCCAGGCGTCGATGAGCTGCGGCTGGCGCACGACATGGAGCTGGTAATCGAGGGACGCCCACTCCACGAGCTTGAAGGAGAGCCCCCCGACGATGTCGACGTTCATGAGGTCCAGCGCGCCGCGCTCATCGCCTGCGTCCAGATCCGAATACACGATCGGCAAGAGGGCGGCGATGCCCGCCTTGTACGTGATCTGCTTCTCACGGAGCGTGCCCGAGGCCTCGATGACAGCCTCGGCGCCGAGCTGGTTATAGCCCGAGAGCTCGCTCACCTCGACCTCGGGCGTCCCGTCGTCGTCCCCCAGGGCGAGCACGCCCGACGCAATGACCTCCTGCGCGCCAGCGCCGGCGCGCGCCTCGACAAGGACGGACTCCCGATTGACAGGCTGGACGAAGACGCCGAGCGACTGCTTGAGCGTCACGGGCTGGAACGGGTCGCTCAGGTGAAGGCGCGTCCCGGTGCTCGCCTCGGTCGTCCCGTCCGCGCGCGTGATCGCGTAGGTCGTCGGCGCCGAGCGCGGGTCGCTGCCAGGGAACATCTGCGTATCGAGAGCGAAGCGACCGAACGGACCGAACCAGGGCACGACGTGGTAGAGGTAGATCGCCTCGAAGGCGAGCGCGTCGCGCGACTTGACCCAGGCCTCCAGGGCCGGCGTGCGCGTCACGCCAGCGCCAGCCCCGAGCGTCATGCGGAGCTCATGGGCGGCCTTATTGAAGTCGAGGGAGCCCTCCAGAATGAAGCCTGCGGATACGCCTGTCCCGTCTGCCTGCCCGACGACGCTGCGGTTGTTGGCCAGGTTGAACGTGCCGCCGAGGAGCAGCCCCGGTGACCAGCCCTCCACGCGCCCCGGATCGGTCGCGGGCGCTTCGACGTACGTGGTCTCGACGGAGGGTACCGACTGCGCAGAGGCTCCGCGAGCGAGGAGACCGGCCACGGCGCACGCTGAGGCTACAAGCCCGAAGCGCTCTTGAGAGATTTTCATGGGATACCCTCGGCGAGTGTGCTGAATCAGGTGCAAACGCGGGGTCTATAGCACAGAGAGCGTTCGACGAGAGTCGAACGTAGAAATTTTCAAGAGAGATCGGCGCCGTCGGGTAAACGGCTGGGTTTCACGTAAGCTCACCTCGCCCGAGCCTTCTGTCACGAACGACGCTGCTTGGAGGCGATGGGGCCAAGGCCGCTCCTCTCCAGTCGCTCGTAGCGCCCCGCCCACCTGCGCGCCTTTCCGGAGAACGACGGCTGTTGAGGTCGCTCCGCGCGGGGCGTCGCCTCACTCCACGCCTCGGCGCCCGCTGACAGGTCAGGTATCCAAGGAGGTTCCCTTCCGACCGATGGGGTCAACGACATGCCTCTGCGACCAGCAACGGAACGAAGCGGGGTTGCGGCGGTTCGGTGCGCGCATCGACTGGACGAGCCTGCTCCGTCGGGTGGTCCTCGAGGACGTGTTGGCCTGCCCGTGTGGCGCCCGCAACGCCGGCGTCCACGCCGACGTGCGTCCGCGCCACAGGTTCGGGGCAAACGCGCTCGGTCGCGCAGCGCCGACCGACCCGAGGCGCCCTGACAACCGGTGGCTGGGCGGTAGAAGGCGTATTCCACGTCCTGGCCTCCCGAACGAACGCTTCATGTGCTCGAAAGGCCGCACAAGATAAGCTCCACTTGCGAGTGCGAGCTGGGTACACGCGAGCTTTCCTCGCCGGCGACGACGCCAGCTACGTGACCGGACAGATCTGGCAGGTCGACCGGTAGTTCAAGCTCGAATGAAGGGTATTCGGTTGGAGAATGCTCAATCGGGGAATGACTTCGACGCGTACACTTCGGGGAGTTCGCCGTCGAACGCGTTCTTCCGGTAGAAGGGATTGCCCATCCGCTCGGTCGAGTGATACACGGTGATCTTGTTCCAGTTCGAGGTCGAGCCCTTCACGGCCACGCCGTTCACGAAGATGCACACGTTCTCCGCGTAGCTCGCCTTCGTGGCAATGCCCTTGGCGTCGCAGAAGGACACGTTCGTCGAGCCAGCCGTGCCGTTGAATCCGTACACGGTATAGGTGTCTCCCAGGTGCTTGCTCAGGGTCCTGGCCGACGAGCTGTTGTTGAATTTCTCTGGAGGGGAGGCCAGCTCCGTGGCGCTCCAGCAGGCGTCCAGCACGATGCGCCGTGCGCGCACTTCACACTCCTTCTGGATCTTCCGGAGCTCCGCCGCGAAATTCTTCGCGGGCCCGCCTTCCTGGCCGGGCGTCTCGCCGAACAACCACTGAACGTTGCCATGCGCCGTCAGCACCACGATGACGTCCTTGTCTTTCAGCGCGTTCTGGACCTTGTTGGGGATTTTGCCGATCGTCTGCTTGCCGGTGTCGAAGCTGATCTTGGAATCGTTCAAGATCGTGCAGTTGTTCAGCTTCGTGTAGAACGCGTGGCTCGTGTTGAACAGGTTGTCCTGGCCGTTCGCGTCGAAGGTCAGCGTCAGGATGATGGCGGGTTGTTTCTCGTATTCAGGACACCGCAAGAGCTGCGCGAACGTCTGCTCGCCCAGGTAGTTGACCTCGTCCCTCAGCATCGGCTGAACGAGCGACGCCGCCGCGGCCCCGACGTGCGCCGCGTGCGGTGGCGCCGCCGTCGCGGCGGGGCGCGCGGCGCGCTGGGCGACCGTGGCGGGGTGCGGCGGCAGGACCCGAAGCGCCGTGGCGGGGTGCGGCGCCACGGAGCGCTGCACCGTCGCCGCGTGCGGGGGAGGGCGCTCGATGGTCCGGCGCTGGGCAGCGGCCGGCGGCGCCGGTTCCGGGTCGAGCACGGCCGGATGGGCCAATGGACGGGCGCTTACGGTCGCCGGGTGCGGCTGCAAGGGTCCCGCCGGAGGGCGCGGGCCCCTGGCTGGTCGCGCGCGGTCGTTCGCCATCTGGCCTGAGTGTAGTCCAGCGGCGCCCGAGCAAACAAATTCGTCCACGTTGGGGGGAGCCGTGCGCATCGCCTTGGCGGGTAGGAAACCGTAGAACTCCCCGACGGCCGCATCGCAACTCGGCATCGGAGGCCACGCTGCAACGGCGCCACCCACCTCGTGCTCGAGCCCATCGCGTTCATGGCCAGGCTGGCCGCGCTCATCCCTCCACCGCGCTAGCCGTTGCTGGGCCTGTCCGGCGTGCTCGCGCCGCACGCGTCGTGGCGCGGCGCAGAGCGGTGCGCGCACCCGCCTCGGCACCGGCGTCACGAAGCCAGTCGGTGCGCGCATCGACTGGGCGAGCCTGCGCCGCAGGGGGGTCCTCGAGGACGTGTTGGCCTGCCCGTGTGGCGGGCGGTGGCGGCTCGTGGCCGACATCTCCGAGCGCGAGGTCATCGTCGCCATCCGGATCCGGGACGCGGATCTTCGCTGCGCCTTGTTCGTTGGGGCCGCGCCGTATTTGCGCGCCGTTGTCCGCGGGGGGGAGCACGCACGGAGCGCGCGGGGGAAGGCCACGGTTTCCCCTTCCCGCTGCAAGCGTATATCAGACATAGGGGCTTGCTGGAAGCCCCGGGTCATGCCGCACAGTCCCTGACCATGACGAAGCACGCAGTGGTCATCGCTGGTGGGGGGCCGACGGGGCTGATGTTGGCGGGGGAGCTCGCGCTGGCGCGGGTGGACGTCGCCATCGTCGAGCGGCGCGAGAGCCAGGAGCTCGCGGGGTCGCGCGCAGGAGGGCTGCAGGCACGCACGATCGAGGTGCTCGATCAGCGCGGGATCGCGGATCGCTTCCTCGCGGAAGGGAAGATCGCTCAGGTCGCGTCGTTCGCGACGACGCCCCTCGATCTCAGCGACTTTCCGACGCGCCACAACTACGGGCTGGCGCTGTGGCAGAAGCACTTCGAGCGCATCCTGGCCGCGTGGGTCGAGGAGCTCGGGGTGCCGAGCTACCGCGGGTGCGAGGTGACGGGGTTTGCCCAGGAGGACGCCGGGGTCGATGTCGCGCTGTCCGATGGGCGGTCGTTGCGGGCGGCGTACCTCGTCGGATGTGACGGTGGGCGCAGCCTGATCCGCAAGAAGACCGGGATCGGTTTCCCGGGGTGGGAGCCGTCGGTCAGCTACCTGGTGGCCGAGGGCGAGATGGTCGAGCCGGCGCTGGGCATCCGCCAGGGAGACAAGGGTGTCTATGGCATCGGGCCGCTCGAGGACGGCAAGCGGGTGCGGGCGGTGCTGAGCGAGAGGGAGATCCGGCAAGACGAGGAGCCGACCCTGGACGACCTGCGCGAGGCGCTCGTCGCCTCCTACGGGACCGACTTCGGGGTGCACGGCGTCACGTGGCTCTCGCGGTTCAGCGATGCGACCCGGCAGGCGGCGTCGTACCGGGAGCGGCGGGTGCTGCTGGCCGGCGATGCGGCGCACGTGCACTCCCCGGCGAACGGGCAAGGGCTCAACCTCGGGGTGCAGGACGCGGTGAACCTGGGGTGGAAGCTGGCGCAGGTGGTCCACGGGACGTCGCCGGAGAGCCTGCTCGATACCTACCAGGCCGAGCGGCACCCGGTCGGGGCGCGGGTGCTCAAGCACACCATGGCGGCGACGGCGGTCCATCGGGGCGACGAGCGGACGAAGGCCTTGCGCGAGACCCTGGCCGAGCTGTTGACGCTGGAGGAGGCGCGCAAGCGGTACGCCGGGCTGATCTCGGGTCTGGACATCCGCTACGACCTCGGCGTGGGACACCCGCTGCTCGGGCGCCGCATGCCCGATCTGGACGTGGAGACCGAGGGCGGGCCACGGCGGGTGTTCACGCTGCTGCACGAGGCCCGGCCGGTGCTGCTCGACCTCGGTGAGCCCGGGGCCCTCGACCTCGGTCCCTGGGCGGATCGGGTGAAGCGGGTCGACGCGCGGTACGCCGGGGTGTGGGCGCTCCCGGTGCTCGGCGCGGTCGCGGCGCCCAGGGCCGTGTTGATCCGGCCCGATGGATACGTCGCGTGGGTGGGAGACGGCACGGACCAGGGCCTTCGTGAGGCCCTGACCACGTGGTTCGGGCCGCCCACGGCGGCGTAGCTCGCTCAGCCGCCCGCGTCACACCCGGTCGCCCGGCGATGCGCCCCGGCTCGAAGAGCTGCATGGGCTGCCACTCCGCGGGCAACATCGCGCCCTTCAGCCTTACCGCGTACGACGAGGCCAAGGCTGTCGCGGCGCTGATGGTCCACACGACCAAGGCGGGCACGATGCCGCCCTTCGCCGTGCGTGACACGGACGAGTGCTCGACCCGTCACGCGTGGAAGGGCGACATCCGCCTCTCCGACGAGGAGATCAGCACGCTGGAGGCCTGGAGCGAGGCCGGCACCCCCAAGGGTGATCCGAAGGACGCGCCCGCCTCGTTCGTGCCGAAGAGCCCCGACCTGCCGGGCATGACCCTCGAGGTTCATCCGAACGAGCCCTACGTCACCTCCGGTGAGCAGGACGAGTTCCGCTGCTTCATCATCGATCCCGGGCTCACCGAGGACCAGTACCTAAATGGTCTACAGATGGTGCCCGGCAACCATAAGGTCGTTCACCATGGGATAATCTCCATCGATCCGGAGTGGAAGTCCGCGAGCCTGGCCGGCCCCGACGGGAGCTTTCCGTGTGGCGCCGGCGAGGTCCCGAATGGCGTGGAGATTGGATCGCTCCAGATGCTCACAGCCTGGGCTCCCGGCACCGACCCGGTCGATCTGCCCGAGGGGGTGGGTCAGCTGATCCCGAAGGGGTCGCTCATCATGATGCAGATCCACTACCACCCCGCCGGCACGACGGCCGACCCGGACCTGACGCGCATCCAGCTCAGGCTCACCAAAGAGAAGCCGAAGTACGGCTTCCTGTACCACCTGATCGGCAACTTCGATGATCCGGTCGGCCAGTTTGGCTTCGGGCTGCTGCCGGGTCCGGGCGACAAGAACGGCGTCGAGTTCCTGATCCCCGCGGACAGCAAGAACCACGTGGAGACGGAGCAGTTCACGGTCCCGGCCCCGGACTCGCCCGGATCGCAAGAGATGCCGTTCCCGCCGGGCACTCGCATCTATGGCGACTTTCTGCACATGCACTACCTGGGATTCGACGAGAAGGTGACGGTCACGCGGGCGAACGGCTCACCCGATCAACCCAAGGAGGAGTGCCTGGCGCACGCGCCGAAGTGGGAGTTCGGCTGGCAGCGCTCGTACTCGTACGACGCGCCCATCGAGACGCTCCCGGCGCTCGATCCGGGCGATGTGCTCCAGGTCCGGTGCACGTACAATAACTCGACGGAGAACCCGTACGTGGTCAAGGCGCTCAAGGAGGCGAACATGATCTCGACGATCGACGTGGCCTACGGCGAGGGGAATATGTTCGACGAGATGTGCGTCGCCGGGCTCTCGCTCGTGTACCCGATGCCCTGACGGGAGCGGAGGCGGGAGGCGTATAAGGCATGCGCTACATCGAACAAGAGCTTCGCCGCTACCTTCGCTGCGGGCGCCTGCCGTGGGGCTTCGTGCGCGCCGCTCGCGCCCCCCTCGGAGGCAGTAGATCGAGCGCGCCCACGGCGGCCGTTGCCGCAAGGCGAAGAGCGTGGATAACAACGAGGGCGCTCGCTGCCCCCTGCCGTCGTCACGGAGGAGGCTTCTGCCCGAGGAGCACGCTCAGATCGAACGGGTAATAGGTATTGAGCTTCCGCTCACGCACCGGCGGGATGTCGACCGCGAGAACCTTCACCGGATCCCTGGCCGAGAGCTCCGTCGCTGAGATCGTGTACATCCCGCCGCTCTCGACGAGGAGACCGAAGCCCGCAGCGTCGGACGCTGCCAGGTGGAAGCCGGCGTTCGTGTCGCTCTTCCAGGCGGACAGGAGTGCCACCTTGTCCCAGACGCCGCCGTCCGACGCGAGGCTCGAGGGTATCACCACGATGTCAGCACCGGCCTTGGCCAGCGCGACGCCGATCTCGGGGAAGACCGAGTCGTGCCCCGTCACGAGCCCCACGCGCGCATCGGGCAGGTCGACGAGCTCGGGCCTCCTGCCGCTCCCCGGATCAGCGCCAGCGGCGTGGATCGCGGGAACCGTCCGCGGAAGTCTCCCCCTCTCCAGCACGAGCAGGGACTCACGTGCGCCGGCGCCGGATGGCCTCTCGCGGATCGTGGTGACGAGCAGCTGAACGCCTCTCCGATCGACGAACTCCCGCCACGCCGACCATGGGGGATCGCTCCAGTCCGGGAGCGGCTCCTGCGCGGTCTCCCCGGAGATCCCCAGCGCCGGTAGCACGACCAGCTCGGCCGGAGCGTCACCCCATCTCGAGGCGACGAGGTCGAGGTTCGCGGCAGGATCGGCCTGAGGGACGTAGGAGAGGACGCGGATCTCGACCCTGCCGGCAGGAGGCAGCCCGGCCTGGCAGGACGCGGGGGCCGTTGGCACGAAGCAAGGCCCTGCAAGATCCGCGTAAGCCTGCGGGCGCCGGTTCGCGATGGTGTCGGTCGGGTTGCTCTTTGCTCCGATCCGCGCCCGCGGGATCGACATCGTGGCGTAGAGAATCTTGTCGGCCGGCGCCGTCATGTCCTCCGCCCGGTGACGCAGCTCGACCTTTCCCTGGGGGTCGATCACCACCGACGGCGCGTCGTTCATGTCATAAACGTACGGGTCCGCCCCGCGGCGATCGACCTCTTGGCCCCAGCGGTTCGCCACCGCCATCCAGACGCCGTTTTCCCGCGCCCGCGTGGTCCAGATCGCCTCCTGCCCGTAGTCACCCCACCAGTTGGCCGGTGCGACGACGACGTCGGCTCCCTGCAGCGTCGCGATGCGCACCCAGTCCGGCAGGTAGGTGTCGGAGCAGATCACGGCGGCGAGCTCGCCATACGGCGTCGAGATGACCTTGAAGGGCGTGTCGCCACGAGCATTCCACGGCGTCGTCCCGCGCTTGCGCTCCACGCCGAGGAGACCGCCTGGACCAAAGATGGCCGCCGAGTTGAACAGTGACGCTCGCGTCCGCTCGGCGACGCCGACAACCACGTACGCCGCATATCGCTCGGCGAGATCTCGGATCCGATCGAGCTCAGGGAAGGGCGAGACGGAGCCCAGGCTCGTGCTCACCTCCTCCGCCGTGATCGAGTATCCCGTGGTGGCGAGCTCCGGCGCGACGACGATCTTCGCGCCTTTGATCAGCGATTCCTCGACGAGCTGCGCTATTCTCGCGACGTTCTGGTCACGCTTGCCGAGCTCCGGGTTCATGTGGAGCAAGGCGACCGTCACCGTCACCTCCGCGCCGGATGCCGGCAGCGGCGGCTGCGCGCTCGTTGGAGCGCCGCCCGAGCAGCCGAGGGCAAGCACGAGGGGGGCCGACCAGGCTGCGGAACCATTTGCGCAGCTGTGCCGCATGAGGCAGCCGATCCTGCCAATGGAACGACGGAGGTCCATGTGCCATACCCTCAAAGAACACTGCTATATGCAATCTCGACGTAACGACGTAACGACGCAGCGCTCGCCTGGGTCGCTGCCCTCCGGCATCCGCCCCGGAAATCCCTATCAGGACGAGCCAGTGTATGTCAATATAGCGCCGCGATGATCCACCAGCTGGGACAAATTGGCCTCCCGTCCAACGGCTGCGCTGCCATTTTGACGGTCGGGGCCGTGGGCCCGTTGCCAGGGCGAAGCGTGCATGGGGGCATGGAGGTATGGTGGTGATGGCGAACAAGGCGAGTGTCTGGGCGGGACGGTCGCTGAGCCTGCTCCTGCTCCTCGGATGCAACGTGGCGCCGCCTCCGGGAAGCACCGGAGGGGTCACGAAGCAGTCGGACGGGTCCGGGCGAGGTTTGAGCATCGTGAACACGGACTACCAACCCACCAATGTCTCGCTCCTCGACATCGAGGGAGCCGTCCTAGAGCGCTTCTGGAGGAGCGCCCGCGGTGACCCTGCGGGCCGCGGCCCCACGGAGACGGGCTCACCAGGCGTATGCCTGCGGGGCCTCGCCACCGGGGCCGGGCCAGATCTGCTCTAGCCTCGTCACAACCTCCTCACTGAGAGCCATATCCATGGCGCCTACGTTCTGCACCAGCTGCTCGACGGTTCGCGGTCCGATGATCGCCGCCGTGACGGCCGTGTTGCGCAGAACCCAGGCGAGCGCGACGTCGGCGGTGCGATGCCCAGCCTGCTGACACAGGTCCTCGAACGCTCTGAGCTGCTCTCGATGCTGCTCCGCTATGCGCTGAACCCAGCTGTCTGCGCGGCGCCCCGGCGCAGGGCTCGTCAGTCCCCCGCCGAGCAACCCGCCGCCCAGCGGACTGTACGCCAGCAGCGCCATGCCGAGGGCCCGACAGCAGGGGATGACCTCGAGCTCGATCATCCGCCTGCGGAGGTTATAGACACTCTGTTCCGAGACGAATCCAGGCCACTGGTGCTGTCGACTGAGGCTATTGGCCGATGCTATGTCCCATGCCGCGAAGTTGCTGCTCCCGACGTTCAAGACCTTTCCTTCCCTCACCAGTTGATCCATGGCCTGCCATAGCTCTTCCCACGGACAGGCCCGGTCGACATGGTGGACCTGATAGAGGTCGATACGGTCTGTTCTCAGTCGCCGGAGGCTCTGCTCACACGCCTCCAAGATGTGACGCGCCGAGAGGCGCGGCTCGTCCGGCCCTCGGAAGACCTTCGTCGCCAGCGCGATCCTGCTTCGTCGGCCTTGTCCGAGCGCCAGCCAGTTTCCGATGATGCTCTCCGCTCGCCCCTCGCTGTAGACTTCGGCCGTGTCGACGAGGTTGATCCCGCAGTCGGTCGCCCTGTCCAGCAGCAGAAATGCGTCTCTCTCGGAGGTGTGCAGCCCGAAGTTCACTGTCCCCAGACAGAGGCGGCTGACGCTGATGGCCGTGGGGCCGAGAGGGCAATATTTCATCGGCTAAAAAGGGGGAGGCGTCCTCATGAAGTCATTGTGGTGGTAGCGATCGGCTCCTCGGACAACGAGGGTCCTCAGGTAGCCGAAGCTCGACTCCACCGCCGCGCGCTCGAACCGAACCTCCGGCGTCGTGAACCGCAGCGCGTAGGCTATGCGCGGACTAGAGCTCATATTTCCCTCCGAACCGTGATAAAGATACCCGGAGAAGAACGTCGCCTGGCCGGGGATCATCTCTAGCTCGACGATCGGGAAGCTTGAGCTGTCGATGTCCGGTATATGGGAGTCGTGGGGCACGGTCCGATGCGAGCCGGGAATCACTCGCAGGCCGCCGTTGCCGTGATGACAGGCGCTCAGCGCGATCCAGGCCGTCAAGTTGGTGTCGCGGTCCAAGACGGGCCAATAAACGGCGTCGCAGTGCCAGGGGACGATGTCCTCCGATCGCGGCGGCTTGTACCAGACGTGGCTCGCCCACAGCACCAGATCAGGTCCCAGCACGGCCTCTACGCAGTCGAGGAGCGCCGGCGTCGTGGCGAGCTCGTACGCCCATCGATGCCTGAGGTGGTACCCCGATAGCGCGTGGGGATCGGGGCGACCTCCGCTCTCGCCCAGCGAATCGAGGAAGCTCCGCCGATAGTGGTCGGCCCTGGCCCGGTCGAAGACCGGAACGGGGTCGGCATACCCGTTGCGCGAAAGCTGTTCAGTCAGGGTGGATTTCATGCTGAATGCTACGCGCCGTCTCTCGGCAGGACGTCGTGCCGCGCGCCAGCAGAATCGCTGGCGTCGGGCAGGACAGAGTCGATCTCTCGGATCGAGCGGACCTTGTACGCGGCCGCAGCGAGCCCCATGGTGGCCAGGCCCGCGACGATGAAGAGGAGGCTCATTCCAGCGCCCGGGCCCGAGCCGACGAGCCAGGAGAGGAACGGGACCCAGGCCCCCCCTGGAGATAGCGCCGGCTCCAGCACATAGTCCGCGAGGGGACCGGCGATGAGCATGGCGACGGGGACCATCGCGTCGACGACGATGCGCCGGGCGGCGAAGACCCGCCCCTGGGCGTCGGGATGGATCTTTGACTGCCAGATTGCCTGGTTACACCCGTACAGGATCGGAAAAAAGAAGGAGGTCAGGAAGGATGCCATTCCCCAGGTCACAGGCGTGCGACCGAGGCCAAGCAGCACCTGACCGAAGAGGCCGTTGAGAAAGATCATCAAGAGCACTCCCTGGATGCGCTTTCGCGGCCCTCCCCACAAGCCCATCGCGATGCCTCCGGCCACGCCTCCAGCCGCGCCTGCCACCATGACCGACGCCAGAGTTGCCTCGTGACCTCCCGTCCGGGCGAGGACCAAGGGCGGCAGCAGAATCCCGAACATGCTCAGAAAGTTGTTGACCGAGAGGACGAACAGCAGCCCGACGAGGCTCTTGCGGCCAAAGACCGTCCGGAAGCCGTAGGTCGCCTCCTCGATGAGCCGCGGGCGGTCCCTCGGCTCGGTGGCCAGCGCGCGCGCTGGGAGCCGGACGAAGATCAGGAGGGCGACGGCGATCCCGAAGCTGGCGGCGTCCAGCATGAGGACACCATCGAGGCCGACGCTGCGATAGAGCGCCGATGCTGCCACCGGAGAGAGCAGGCCCGAGAGCGAGAGCGACAGCGACATCATGCCACTGGCGCGCGCATAGGACTCCTTGGACAGGAGGACGGTCACCGCTCCCAGATAAGCCGGCAACTGAAAGGCGACGAAGGCGCCGGTCAGCAGCTTGGCCACGTAGAGGTGCCAAGGCTCCAGCCCGACGGTCCTGTTGATGCACAGGATCCCGACCGTCACCGCGCCGACCCCTAGGTCGGCCACCGCCATCGCCCACCGCCGGTCAAGGCGATCGACGAGCACGCCGGCGAGCGGGCTGACCAGGACGACGACGCCGAAGGAACACAGCTCGAGGGTGGTGATGGACGCAGCGTGATGCGTTCTGTCCCAGACCCATATCGTGAACACGAAGCTGCTGATGCCGGTCCCGAGCGTTGACAGGAGCTGACCGAACCAGATCGCAAGAAACGACATCGGCAGCAATCGGAGCATCCTCCCGATCCCCTCGAGCGAAGGTGTCTCCTCACGGGATCGCGCGGTCGCTCATCGGCCCAGGATCCGGGGGGTGCGCCGAAGGGGGCTGGGAGAGGAAACGCTCCTGCAGGAGCCAGAGATTCAGGTGTTTGATGATGTGATCTGCGCAGCGATCCAGCTCCTTCATGAAGCCTTCGCCTGACGCGATGGTCTCCGGCGCCGACGCTGCCTCGCTCTCCTGACCGACGAGGGTGATGCCGGACAGGAAGGGGATGACGCCCATGCAAGGAATCCCGGTCTTGTCCTCGAGAATGCGGACGCCGTCGGCGAACTCGCTTGGATCCCCATGAAATTTGTTGATGACGAAGCCGGCGACCCGGGATCGCTCCCTCTCTGTGAGAAGCGATAGCGTCCCGATGATGGAGGCGAACACGCCGGTCTGCTCCGCGCTCCCTACGAGCAGGCATCGCGCGTCGAAGGTCTCTGCGACCCAGCAATTCGACATATCGCGCTCTTTGATGTTCAGCTCGACAGGGCTTCCGCAGCCCTCGATGACGATGTGATCGAATCGTTCGGCGAGCCGGCGGTGGCTCTTGACGATGACGGCGCGGAGTGAGTTGTACCGATGCGTGATCGGGATCTCGGCCAGCCCCGGGGACGGTGCTCCGCAGACGATGATTTCGAGCTTGTCCCCCACCGCCTTGAACATCAACGGGTTCATGTCGACGTGGGGCTCAAGGTTCGCCGCCATGGCCTGGTGCGCCTGGTGGACGTGGATCTCCCCGCCTGAAGCCGTGAGGTAGGAGCCACGCCCAGACGACATCGACATGGGCTTGAACGGGGCGACGGCCTTGCCCTGACCGCTGAGCCAGCGGCAAATGGCCAGCGTGACCAGCGTCTTCCCGACCAGGGACGATGTACCGAGGACGAGAACACTAGGGCAATTCCTGCTCGCCATGGTGAACACGTCGCTCCAGGAGGATCTAGGCCGTCAAGTTGACTACTCTAAGGCAATACCTGCCCCCGTATCAACCATTACGATCGGCACGAAAGAATATGTTCCGTCTTGCGTGTGTTATTTCAACGGTACTGCCGCGCGATCAGGTACACCAGGGTCGGCGCGCCGAGCGCGGCGGTGATGACCCCGACCGGCAGCTCGGCGCCCGCGATCACCGTTCGCGCGATCGTGTCGCACAGCGCCAGGAATGCGCCGCCCACGACCAGGGACATCGGCAACAGCACGCGCCGGTTGCTCCCGAGAGTGAGCCGGACGACGTGAGGCACCATCAGCTCGACAAAGGCGATCGGGCCGCACCAGGCGACGCAGCCGGCGACGCCGAGCGCCCCGCAGCCGATCGCGATCGCGCGCACCAGCGGGACGTTCATACCCCGGCTATGCGCGAGCTCCTCGCCTGTGGCGAGGACGTCGAGGGAGCGCGACAGGCCGATCAAGCCCAGCGCCGTGATCGCGGCGATCGGCAGCAGGAGGACGATACCGCGGTAGCCCACCTGCGGCAGGTACCCGAGCGACCACCGCACCGCAGCGAGCGTGGCGGTCTCATCGGCGGAAAACTGGATGGCCGACGACGCGGAGCCGACTGCGAGAGAGCTGGCGATGCCGGCGAGGATGATGTCGTTGTTGCGCGCCCGCCTGCTCAGCGCGACGAACGTCACCGCTGCGCTCACCCCCAGCGCCCCGAGGAAGGCGGACAGGGTGAGGACCGGCAGCTCCCCCCAGACCATGCTGCGGACCCCGAACACAATGGCGATCAGGGCGCCGAACGTCGCCCCCGCCGTCGTCCCGACGGTGCTGGGCGTGGCCAGCGGGTTGAAGAAGATCACCTGATAGGTCGCGCCGACCAGCGAGAGCGTCCCCCCGACCAGGACCGCCATCAACACGCGCGGCACACGGAGCTGCCAGAAGATGAATTCAGCGCTGTCCTCGACCAGCGGAGGGCCCACGAACGGTGCGGCGCCGATGATCAGCGCGGCGCCGAGCACGAGCGCGCCTATCCTCGTCCCGGCGCGGGCGCGGGGGCTCATGCGAGCGGCGCTGCGTCGGGCGGCTCGACCAGGAACAAGGGTCGGCCCCCCACGTCCACCGCCCGCATGCGGACGCCGAACAGGGCGCCGAACAAGGCGCCGAAATCCGCCGCTCCGTAGCTGGTCACGAACTCGATGCGTCCGTTCTTCATCCCCACCACGTTCAGGCGGTTGGCCTCGCCGTGATGGACCGAGTACGCGAGCGCGTTCACGTCGTGGGTGACGCAGAGAACGCTCTGGCCAGAGCGCCAGAGGCGCACGAGCTGCCCGTAGAGCTCGAATTGCTGCGCCGGATCGAGGTGGTTTGCTGGCTCGTCCAGCAGCACGAGCGGCGTCTCCTGGGCGAGGAGCGCCGCGACGAGGACGCGCTGCAGCTCGCCACCAGAGATATCGGTGATGAGGCGGCCCGCGAGGGGCGCCGCGCCCACCGAGGCCAGCGCCTCCTGCGCCGCGGCGAGCGAACGCCCCCGGCTCTCCCGGAACCGAAACCGGGCTGCGGCGACGAAGTCCACGGCGGGGATCGGCTCGAGGATCACCCCGCGCTGCGGCAACCATCCGAGCTTGGCCGCGCGCTCCCTCCCGGAGAGCGCGGAGAGCGGCTCGCCGTCGACGAGGACACGGCCCGACGAGGGCTGGATGACCCCGAGCGCCACGCGTATCAGCGTCGTCTTCCCGGCGCCGTTGGGGCCCACGACCGCGACGAACTCGGACTCGATGAGGCGCAGCGTGACGTCGTCGAGCAGCCTGTGCGCACCCACGTGGACCGTGACATGGTCGAACTCGAGGACGGTCATCGGGGCTGCGCCTTCGCATCGTGGATGGCCGCGGCGACCTTGTCAAGGAGCCCCAGTATGCGCGGCCCCGTCGAGTTGACATCAGCGCCGTGGATGACACGGATGGCACCTCGCTTGGCCGCGGCGATCGGCAGCGCCTTCCAGTCGGTGAGATAGCGAGCTTCCACGCTCTCCTCGAGCCGATCGACGTCGACGAGGATGAGCACCACCTCCGGGTCCAGCGCGATGACCCGCTCCAGCGACAGGTTGGGAGCTCGGAAGATGTCCTCTGCGATCGCGTTGCGGCCGCCGGCCGCCTCGAGCACCGCGCCGTGGAGCGCGTTGCGCCGGAAAAACCAGATCTCGCTCATCCTCCCGGAGGTCGAGCCGAGCACCATGAGCACGCGTGGAGCGCCCTCCGGAGGCCGCCGGGAGAGCCGCTCCTCGAGCGTGCCGGCCAGCGCCTCCGCGGCCGATTCTCGCGACGTCAGCCGGCCGAGCTCTCGCGTGCCGCTGACCACCTCCGAGAGGGTCTGCCAGGGCAGCAGCTCGGCACGCGCAATCGCTCTGAGCTCCTCCACGCGCGAGTTCTGGGTGCGCTGGCTGATGATGAGGGTCGGGCGCAGCCTCGCGATCGCCTCGACGTTCGGGGTCAGCGCCGTGCCTGCCTTCGTCCGGCGTTGCGCGTCGTCGGGGTAGTCGCAGAAATCGCTCACGCCCACGACGGCCCCGCCCGCGCCTATGGCGAAGAGCGTCTCCGTGATGGCAGGGGAGAGTGAGATGATGCGAAGCGCGCTGGCGTTCTCCTGAGGCGGGCGCCGGTCGCACGCCCACGCGAGCAGCGCCGAGGAGAGAGCCCCGAGCACGAAGCCACGGCGGACCAGGCGGCAGGCAGGGAGCTGTACCGCCTCCTTCGTGGCCCCGGCTCTGCCGCTCGACCTCGGCAACGTTGGCCCCCCCGCGACATATGGCGCGAACATGTCCCTGTGGCGTCGAAACGTCAAGCTTGGCCCCCCCGCTGCGTGCCCGGCGTCTCATCGCCGACCAGCAGCATCCTGGAGAGATAGGTCTCGTCCAGGTGCCGCATGACGTGGCCTGTCCAGCGGTCGATCTCGGCATCGTAACCGCCTGAAAGATAGGAGCGCACGCCCGGCAGCGCCGGCCAGCCGCGCTCTTTCCGCAGGGTGTTCAGGAGGTGCAGGCGGAACTCGTCGTTGTCGAGCAGGCCGTGCAGGTAGGTCCCGAAGACGCGGCCATCCTCCGTCTGCGCCCCGTCCAGGATGACCTCCCCGCCGCCGGCCCGCCTCAGGTGCAGCAGCGGCCTGCAGCGAGGGTCGGTACGTTCGGTCCAGCCCATGTGGATCTCGTAACCCACGAGCTGTCCCACGCCCGGTCGCGCATCGACGAGCACGGCGGTCGCCTGGGTCGTCGTCTTGTGAGCGTTCATGATCGTCCGCACGGGGAGCAGACCGATGCCTTCGACAGCCACGCCGGCCTTGTCCTCGACCTTGTGAGGATCGTCGATGCTCTGCCCCAGCATCTGCATGCCGCCGCAGATCCCGAGGATGCGACCGCCGCGCGCGCCGTGCCGCGCGAGCGCGTCCGCCAGCCCGCGCTGGCGCAGCCACTCCAGGTCCGCGACGGTGGACTTGCTGCCGGGGAGGATGAGCAGGTCCAGGCTCGCCACCTGCTCCGGGCGTGTCACGTAAACGAGCCGCACGCCCGGCTCCCGCGTCAGGGGGTCGAGATCCGTGTGGTTGGCGATGTGGGGGAGCTGCACGACGCCGATGGTCAGCGCCTCGCTGTCGCCCGCGCCCGCGGTGGGCGGCCCGTCGCCGAGCGCCACGCTGTCCTCGGCCTTCAGGCAGATGTCCGGCAGGTGAGGGATGACGCCGAGGCAGGGTTTTCCGCTGCGCTTTTCCAGGAAGCGCACGCCGTCGGCGAAGAGCAGGGGATCGCCGTGGAACTTGTTGATGACGAACCCCGCGATAAGGCGCCGCTCCGAGGGGGTGAGCAGCGAGAGCGTGCCGAGGATCGACGCGAAGGCGCCGCCGCGATCGATGTCGGCCACGAGCAGGCACGGCGCGCCCACGGCCCTGGCCATCCAGAGGTTCGAGACGTCCCGCGCTTTGAGGTTCATCTCCGCCGCGCTGCCGGCCCCTTCGAGCAAGACGACGTCGTGGCGCGTCGAGCACCGACGGTAGCTCTCGAGAATGATGGAGCGCAAGGCGCTGTACCGGCGATCAGACGGCAGCCTGCCGAGCTCCGGTGACACCTTGCCGCGCACCACGACCTGCACCGAGGCGTCGGCTCCCGGCTTGAGCAGCACCGGATTCATGTCGGCGTGAGGGGTGACTCCGGCCGCGAACGCCTGCTGCGCTTGAGCCCAGCCGATCTCGGCGCCATCCGGCGTCACGTAGGAGTTGAGGGCGATATTCTGCGCCTTGAAGGGCGCCACATCGACGCCGCGGCGGCGCAGCCAGCGCCCCAGCGCCACGACCAGCAAAGACTTTCCCACGTTCGACGCCGTGCCAAGGACCATCAAGGCGCGGGTTGAGCTCCGCCTCTCCCGGCCGTGGTGTGCCTCGCGCGTCGGGGGGTTGACCATGCTGCGGACTGTACCCCCATCCCGCGGGGGGCGGGAGGCCCCTTCGGCGGGGAACGTCCGGGCGGCTATGGCGCTGCGCCCCCGAAACGGCCTGCAGCGGCCGCCATCGGGCGGCCCCCAGCGAGGGCTCAGTCGTCGAGGAGGACCGCGAGATCGAACGGATAGTAACTGTTCAAAAACTTGGTACGCACCGTGCTCGTGTCCAGGTTCAGGATCTTGAGCCGGCCCCCGGCGCCGACGTCTTCCTGGTTGCTGATATAGCCACCGCCATTCTCGACGATGATACCGTTGCCCGTCCAATCCGAGGCCGCCAGATGCACCACCTCGTTGGTCCGGGTCCTCCACATGCGGCGGAGCGCGTCGACGTCCCAGTGGTAGCCTATGCGGCTCAGCGGGTCTTTCGGTGCGAGCGAGCCCGAGGTCGAGGTGATGAGCACGAGGTCAGCTCCTGCCTTGGCGAGGTGCGTCCCGGTCTCGGGGAACAGGGCGTCCTGCCCGGTGAGCACGCCGACGCGGGCGCCAGGAAGATCGAGCAACACCGGCTCGGCCCCGCTGCCGTTCTCGAGGAAGGGGGTGTCATGGATCTGGGCGTGCAGCGAGGGAGGTACGCCCGGACGGACGAGCAGCAGGGACTCGTGCAACGTTTCACCCTGCTCGTACTCGATCACCGTCGTGACCAGCAGGGAGAGCGCGTTCTGCTCGACGAAGGTCTGGAGCGCAGACCAAGGGAACGCCGAGGACCATCCCGAGCTGGAGGCGTTCACGGGCACGACGGAAGCCCCCAGCCCCGGCAGGACGAGCACGTCGGCGTCCTGGCTCCGCGTGGACCAGAGCTGGTTGATGGTCGTGAGGTTGTGCGCAGGGGAGAGCGCTGGCTTGTAGGCCATCGCGGCCACGCGTACAGGCCCCGGGGTGGGCAGGCCAGGCGCCGGCTCGTAGCCGAGGTCGCGCCGGTAGTACGAATTCGCGATCGCGCCGTACGCGCTCGGCTCCCGGTGGCTGACCGAGTAGGTCGGGTTGCTCACGTTCCCGATCCGCGCGTCGGGAACGACCACGGTCTGGTAAAGGATCGTGTCGGCGGGAGGTAGCGAGTCGTCCTCCGTCCGGTAGATGACCTTGATGTTCCCATCCGGGCTGATCGCGGCGGACGGGGCGTCATTCATGTCGTAGGTGAAGGGAGAGCCGAAGCGCTCGTCGACCTCGGTCCCCCACCGGTTCGCTGCCAGGAACCATACGCCGTTCTCCCTGGCGCGCGTCTGCCAGATCTCCTCCTGCCCGTCGCGGCCCCACCAGTTGGACGGCAGCAGGACGATATCCGCGCCCTCCAGGGCGATGATACGCATCCAGTCCGGAAGATAGGAGTCGGAGCAGATGAGCATCCCGATGTCCCCGTACGGCGTCGTGATGACGTCGAAGGGGACGTTGCCAGCGTCGTGCCAGCCGGAGAGACCCCGCTTCTGCTGCGTCTCGATGAATCCGTCCGGACCGAAGGCCACCACGGTGTTGTATACCGCTTCCGAGGGGGTCACCTCGGCGATTCCGACAGCGACATAACTCTGGTACGCAATGGCGAGGTCGCGGATGCCGTCCAGCTCGGGGTACGGAGAGGTGAACCCGAGGCTGTCCACCACATCCGCCCGGGTGATGGAGAAGCCCGTGGTGGCGAGCTCGGGGGTCACCACGATATCGGCGCCGTTCTGGAGCGCTTCCTCGACGAGGGCGTCGAGCGCGGCGACGTTCTGGGTGACCTCTCCGAGGCCCGGATTGGAATGGATGAGCGCGACCTTGGCCGCGGCGGCAGCCGCGTCCACGGCGAGTGAGAGCAGCGACAGCGAAATACCGCAAGCGCTGAATTTTCTTAGAATTCCGTTCATGTTGTCGTCCAGGCTACCACGAGATCAATGGCGTGAAGCGCATGATCGACCCAATGGTATTCGGGCGGGTCCGCCCGTTTGACGATGGCGGAACGGTGGACGGGGCGCGACATTCTTCTTTGATGCCTCGACCGGATGGTCAACGACCGGCACGCCACGTTCGCCGAGCACCTGCATGAACGCGGCGCGCGGAAGACCCGAGAGCTCGGCCCGTTTTCCGGCGCTGACGCGATGCTGGCGGATCCGGTCCACGATCCGACGTGACGGGCGCGCCCCCCTCTCACCGCGCCTCTAGCTCGCGCAGATCCACGCCCGCGCCCTCCGCGGCGCCTGGCCTGGAGAGCTCGCCGTGACCGAGCCGTCGCGTCGGGCTGCGGTGGTCGTTTCGCTCGCCAGCACCCTGAGCCGCGCCGTCGCCCTCGGGGATGAGGTGGGGGCCCGGGTCGCGCACGAGGCGATCGGCCGGCTGCTCGGGCTGCCGCTGGCACCGGAGGGGTGAGCAAGCTTGGGCCGAACGTCGGGCCCGCCGCTCGGATCGACTCGCTGCCGGAGCCTTGCCGCTCGCCAGCGCCCGCAGGCACGACCGGCTCGTAGGGGGCGCCGGTGCGGACGTACCGGGTGGGCCGGAACGGCGCGCGCGAGGTGGCGGGGCATAGGCGGCGCCTCGCCTCGCATTCGCGGGCCCGTCGGCATCTCACGAAGCTGACCGCGGCGATGCTAGGGGGCCCCGCGTGCCGACGATCTTCACCAAGGGCGACCTCCTCAACACCCCGGATTTTCATGCGTACGCGCACGGCGTGAGCTGCGTGGGCAAGATGGACACGGGGATCTCCGTGACGTTCAAGAAGCGCTGGCCGGGCCTGCTCCCGGCGTTCGAGCAGCGGAGCGCCGAGCGGAAGCTCCAGCTCGGGGAGGCCTTCGTCTGGAGCGAGGGCGGCGACACGGTGTACAGCCTCGCGATCCAGGAGGACGCGACGAAGAGGCCCTCGCTCGCCGCGCTCGAACGCTCGCTGGCCGCGATGGTGACGCACGCCGCCGGGGCGGGGATCGCGCGGATCGGCGTACCGCGCGTGGGCGCCGGCAAGACCGGCCTCGAATGGCCGCGCGTCAAGAGCATCCTCGTGAAGGTCGCCAACGACATGCCGGTCACGCTCGTGGTCTACGAGCAGTTCGTGCGCGCCCCGGGCGCCTGACTCCAGCGTTGGAGGAAGTGATGCGCACCCGCGGCATCAAGACCGAGGTGGCGGGCTGGGGCGGTTTGCCGGACGGCGTGGCCGCGCTCATCCCTCCACCGCGCTAGCCGTTGCTGCGCCTGTCCGGCGTGCTCGCGCCGCGCTCGTCCTTCTCCCGATAAGGCTTCCTGCGCGTACCGTTCACCGAGGCGGAGGGAACACGGCACGCCTGTGACAATTCGACCACCTTCGTGCTGGCCCGGATGGTGGAACGGGCATCGAGACACTGCAAATCGAGGACTGGTCGGGGGACCCCGACTCACTTTGCGGGTACGGCTACCAGTTCTGGATGTCGCGTCACGGTTATCGCGGTGACGGCGCCTTCGGCCAGTGCGGGCTCGGCGCCGCGGCCTGGAGTAAGATTCCTGGAGCTCGGCGCGACCGTCCACCTTGCTGACATCAGGCTCACGTGCGGTGTCCCGCAGGCGTCGGGCCCCGCCATGACCGAGAGGACGGTAGCAATCCCCCCACCCGTGGCCAAATTCACGCGGGCCGTGCCCGGCTCGGCCCCCGAGCCCACCTCCGCATCGGTGCGCCCGGGGCCGGCGGCCGAGGGGCCGGCGCGTGCCGGTGCTTTTTTTGCCGGGGGCGGCGAGCGCGAATAGGGAGGAGGACCGCACTGGGTCTCCGGGAGCCGCATGTCCATCGTCGGTCGACCGCCTGCTCCGCCCCCGAACGCCCGCGCGCCGCACCCTGCCACGGTGGCGCAGCCCAGGCCCACCATCGGCGGCGTGGCCCCGAAAGCACCGCACCCTGCGACGGTGGCGCAGCCCAGGCCCGCCATCGGCGGCATCGCTCCGAAAGCACCGCACCCTGCGACGGTGGCGCAGCCCAGGCCCGCCCTCGGCGGCGTGGCCCCCAGGCCGCCGCACCCTGCGACGGTGGCGCAGCCCAGGCCCGCCCTCGGCGGCATGGCCCCCAGGCCGCCGCACCCTGCCACGGTGGCGCAGCCCGAGCCCGCCATCGGGGAGGCTCTCCAGCCGTATCGCAAGGGTCAACGCAACCGGGGGTTCCTCGACTCCAAGAAAGCGAAGACGAAGGCGGACCGAGCGCGGCACGTGAGCGGGGTGAAGCACATCGATCACCAGCAGCGGGCTTACCTCGCAGGGAAGGTCGACGCCTCCCTGCTGGACGGGCCCCTCGTGAACCTCCCCGTATGGGCGGCGCTGTTGCTCCTCTCGGCTTCCCTCATCACCGCCGCGGAGGCGCGATCCATCGACGCCCACCAGTCGCGCCAGCCGGCGCCGCGATCTCCCCAGAAGCTCCCGTCGAGCCCGGGAGGCTACTCCAACTCCACCGCGCTCGTTCCGGTTCGCGGCGTCACGGACGTGTGCCCGGTCCGGCCTCCGCTCGTGCGCACCCCCGGCATGATCGGCGGTTTGCTGCCCGTGCCGCCGCGGTCCTCGACCTCGCAGATCGGCTCCTCCGAGCTCGTCGAGCTCCTGCCGGCCCGCGAAGTCGCGCTGTCTCCCGGCGAACGCTTGACCCAATCGATCTTCGAGGCGTGGCGCCCGAAGGTGAAGGCGCTCGGCAAGCGCGAGAGCCTGAAGCCCATTTACAAGCAACTGGCGACCTTTCGAGGCGGCGGCGCCAGGCTGTCGGCCATCTCCGGCGGTGATGGAGGAGCGTACTTCCTGAAGGCGGGCGGGAAGACCGGCTGGGTCGTGAAGCCGGGGGATGAAGATCTGATGTGCCCGAACAACCGCAAAGGGTTCGGCTACGACGGCAAGCGCCTCCACGCCGGGATCCCGGTGCATACGGCGGTACAGCGGGAGGTGGCGACCCACCACGTGGCGAACCGCCTCGGGCTGGGCCACCTCGTCCCTGGCACCGTGGCGGCCGTCTTCGACGGGTCCGGCGTCTTCAGCACGAAAGGGCCGAAGCTCTGCTCCGCCCAGCAGTTCCTCCCCGGGATCATGGGCGTCGGCGAGCTCCGCGACGAGCTGGTCACCAGGCTCCGCCAGGGAGGAGCTCCCATCCACGAGGCGGCCGACTCGGCCACCAAGCTCATCGACGGGATGCTCGACGAGGACGACTTCGCCGACATGATGCTCCTGAACTGGCTCACCCACGATAATGATGCGCACGGCGGCAATTGCGTGGTCCACGTCAAGGCGGGGCCGGGCGTCTCCGCGGAGACGCCGCTGCCGGTGAAAGATCTGCTGAAGAAGCCTGTCGACGAGATGGGCAAATACAAGCTCGGCATGAAGAAGATCGACAACGGCCTCGCCATGCCCGAGGAGAACACCAACGGGCGGAATTACCTGTCCGTCTTCCCGAAGTTCAAGCAGCCCGTGAGCGCTCGTGTCCACGACAAGCTCGAGGCATGGACGACGTCCGCGAAGGGCGGCCTCACGCCCGTGAAGGCCGTGGCCGAGGAGCTCGACGAACTCGAGCTCAACCCGGAGGGGATCAGCACCGCCGGCGACGCCATGGTGGATCGCATCCGCAAGTATGCGAGCAAGAGCAAGACCGTCCAGAAGCGCGGCTGGAGCTACGAGCGGTTCCAGAGCCTCGTCGGCTACGTCTATCGAGGCTGAAGCGTACGTGGGCGAGGCGCGACGCGCAGCGGCTCGACAGCCCTCGCCGCCCGCGCGACGACCGCCGCCGCTCCTCGCTCGGCGGAGGCCGCGTGGATCTGGACAGGCCACCCCCCCGGAGGAACGCCCTGATCGACGATGGCGCCGTAGTTGCCCGCGCGGCACCCGGCGCGGGAAGATGGGCGCCCCATGCGCGTCGCGTATCTGATGGTCCTCGGGGCGGCGCTCGTGCTCCCGGGTTGCGGCGGCTCGACCAGGGAGCTCCGCCTCACCCTCACCCCCGCGGCCGACATGAACGACGCCCGCTCGTGCTACGTGCTCGCCCGCGCGGTCGACGGCAAGGCCTTCTCGACGGAGTCGTACGACGACGCGGCGGGCATGGCCATGGCGCCGGACGACTCGGTCCTGAGCGCGCTGGCGGTGCTCCCGGGGGTGAGGCAGGTGCTCATGGTGCCGCTGCCGGCGAAGGGACGGGTGGCGATCTACGCGCTGTTCAAGCAGCCGGAGGACGAGGCGTGGCGCCTGCTCCTGCCGGAGGAGCTGCCGCCGGAGGTCGAGATCCGGCTGGGTCGCAGCCGGATGTGCTGGACGAGCGACGGCGCGCCGAAGGGGGCGACGGGGCTGTGCCGGCAGCGGAGCGAGGGGCGGTAGCAAGAGCCCCGCCGCTTTCTTGCCCCTCCGCGGCCGCCTGCCCTTCCATTCCGGCATGCCGCCGTCCCTCGTCGACCGGGTCCGGGTCAACGACAACAACCGCGAGCCCCGCCAGCCGCTGGTCCTGCTCGTCGACACCTCGGGATCCATGACCGCCGATCTCCCGGACCTCGCCGCCGGCCTCGACGGCCTCCGCGCCGCGCTCGCGCGGGACACCGTCGCCCGCAACCGGGTCGAGCTGGCGGTCGTGACCTTCGGCGGCAAGGTCACGGTCCACGGCGATTTCGGCGAGGCCGCCGTCTTCGAGCCCCCCGCGCTCGTCGCAGCCGGCGATACGCCCATGGCCGCAGCGATCGAGCAGGCCCTCGAGCTCCTGGAGGCCAAGAAGCGCGCCTACCGCGAGAGCGGCCTCGATTACTACCGCCCGCTGATCTTCCTCCTCACGGACGGCGAGCCCACCGACACCGCCCGCTGGCCGGCGGCGGTCCGCCGCGTCCGCGAGGCCGAACGCGACCGGAGGCTCGTCCTCCTCGCGGTCGGCACGAGGACCGCCAACTTCAATCGCCTCAAGGAGCTCTCGCCCGATCGCGCGCCGCTCCGGCTCAAGGAGGCGCAGTGGGACACAATGTTTCAATGGCTGAGCAGGAGCCTCCAGGCGCGGAGCCGCTCCCGGCCCGGCGAGGAGGTCCCGCTCGAGGATCCCACCGGGCCGCGCGGGTGGGGGGCGCTGCCGTCGTGACGGGGTGGCTCGTGTTCGGCGCGTCGGTGCGCGGGCCGCAGCACGAGCAGGAGGGCTCGCCCTGCCAGGACGCCTGGGCGTCGGGCCCTGCCGGCGGGCGCCGGGTCGGCCTGTGCCTGTGCGACGGCGCCGGATCCGCCGCGCATTCGGAGATCGGCGCCGCCGCGGTCGCGGCCGCGGTCGTCGAGGCGCTGCGCGAGCTCGCGCCGGAGAGCCCCCGGGCCCTCTGCGACGCGGTGCGCGCCGCCTGCGCGGCCGGCCGGCAGGCGCTCCTCCGCGAGGCCGAGGCGCGCGCCCTCGCGCCCGAGGAGCTCGCCTGCACGCTGGTGGCCGCCGCCGCGTGGGGCGACGCCGTCGCCGTCGCGCACCTCGGCGACGGGGCCGTGGTCGGGCGCCGCCGCGGCGACGGGGAGCTCGTGGTCCTGAGCGCGCCCGATCGCGGTGAATACGCGAACGAGACCTGGTTCGTCTCGTCGCCCTCGTGGGAGGCGCGCCTGCGCGTGGGCCTCCACGAGGGCGTCGACGCGCTCTGCGCCTTCACCGACGGCTGCGAGGGCGCCGCGCTCGTGCGGGGCCGCGCCCTCGCGCCGTACGCGCCCTTCTGCGCGCCGCTCCTCGACTTCGCGGCCGAGGTCACCGACGCGGGCGACGCCGGCGCCGAGGTGGCACGGCTGCTCGACGCCGAGCCGCTGCGGCGGAGCTCGGGCGACGACAAGACCCTCGCCGTCGCGCTGCTGCGCGCGCCCCCGTGAGCGCGCATGAGCGCGAAGGCGTACCTGGATCCCGCAGGGAGGGTCGTCGAGCTCGGCGAGGAGCTCGGCGCGGGCGGCGAGGGATCCGTCTTCGCCGTCCGTGGGCGCCGGGCGCTCTGCGCCAAGATCTACCGCCCCGACAGGGCCGAAGGACGCGAGCGGAAGCTGCGCGTCATGCTGGAGCGCCGGCCGTCGTGGCTCCTCCGCCGCGCGCTCGCCTGGCCCGTCGCGCTGCTGACCGAGGCCGAGGGGCGCGCGGCGTTCGCGGGGTTCCTCATGCCCCTGCAGCGCGGCGCGATCGAGGTCCACCGCTGCCTCGTGCCCGACGAGCGCATGCAGATCGCCGGGTGGCTCACCCAGCGGGACCTCTGCGTCCTCGCGGCCAGGCTCGCGCGCCTGGTCGAGGGCGTCCACCGCGCCGGCCACTGCGTCGGCGACCTGAAGCCGCAGAACATCCTCGTCTCCCCGCTCTCCGGGCGCGTCGCGCTGGTGGACGCCGACTCGTTCCAGATCCGTGATCCGGCTGCGGGGCAGGTGCACGGCTGCCCGGTGCTCACGCCGGAGTACACAGCGCCGGAGCTCTGCGGCGCCGAGCCCGGCCGCGCAGCCCGCACCCCCGCGTCCGACGCGTTCGCCCTCGCCGTGCTGATTCACCAGCTGCTCCTCGGCGGGGCGCACCCGTTCGAGGGCGAGCTCGCGCGGGGCGGCGCCGGCGGCGCCGAGCGCATCCCGGCCCGGATCCGCCTGGGCCTCTGCCCCTTCGTGCCCGGCGTGACGGGCGTCCGCCCCGCCGCGGGCGCGATCCCGTTCGCGACGCTCCACCCCGGCCTGCAGGCGCTCTTCATCCGCTGCTTCGGCGCTGGCCATGGCGCGCCGGCCGAACGCCCCGGCGCGGCGGCGTGGCGCGCCGCGCTGCTGCGCGCGAAGCGCGAGATGATCCGCTGCGCCCGCAGCCCGGCGCACCTCCACGACAAGGCGCTCCCGCGCTGCCCGTGGTGCGAGCGCCGGGAGCGCACCGGGATCGACCTGTTCCCGGCGGAGCAGCGGTTCCAGCGCGCGATCGCGCGGGTCCGCGATCCGGCGGCGGCGCCCGAGGCCGAGCGGATCCGCTGGCTCGGCCTGCACGCGCGCGGGCGCTTGCGGGACGGCGCGCTGAGCGCGGCGGAGCGGGCGTGGCTCGACAGGGCGGGGGCGGGGCTCGGGCTCGACAGGGGCGCGGTGGCGCGGGTGGTCAAGGAGGCGGCGGGGCGGGCGACCGAGGTTAGGGCCGGGGGGCGGGCGACCGGGGTTGGGGCCGGGGGGCGGGCGACCGAGGTTGGGGCCGGGGGGCGGGCGACCGAGGTTGGGGCCGGGGGACGGGCGACCGAGGTTGGGGCCGGGGGACGGGCGACCGAGGTTGGGGCCGGGGGACGGGCGACCGAGGTTGGGGCTGGTTCCGGGCCGGCGCGCGTATGGCTCCCGCGGGGGAGGGTGGTCTTCACCTCGGTCGCGTCGATCGCCGCGGCCGGCGCCTGCGCGGCCGGCGTCCTCGTCACCTCGAGGCTGCTCGCGACTCCGGGCGCGTCCCCGATGCCGCGCCCGCAGCCCTGCGCCGTGCTCGCGCAGCGCGCGACCATCGGCCATACCGGGGGCACCGGCGCGTACCTGCGCGCGGCGCCGTCGACGGGGAGCGACAGGCACCCGCTGCCCGACGGCACGGCCCTGCGCCTCACCGGCCGCACCCGGGTCGCCGAGCAGCTGGGGTGGGCCGAGGTCGAGGTCGTCGCGAGCGGGCGCGTCGGCTGGGTGGCCGCGCTGTACCTGGTCCAGGAGGCACCCCGTTGAGCGGTATCTCGTGGTCCCAGCGGTCCTCTCGTCGATGTGCTTGCGCCACCGGCCGGCCGACAGCACCTCCAGCAGCACGAGCTCGTTCAGCGCGCCGGTCGTCAGCACCGAGTAGATCTTCTCGCGCAGCAGCGGCTTCAGCCGCCCTGGCTCGGCCGCGATGTAGCCGAGGCGCAGCGCCGGGCTCAGCGCCTTGCAGAAGCTGGAGTGGTAGACGACCCCTCCAGCCCCGAGAGCTGCGCCAGCCGCGTCGGGTGCCCGGGGTGGAAGTGCCCGTGCACGTCGTCCTCGGCGATCAGAACCCCGTGCTGGTGCGCGATCATCAGCGCGCGGTGCAGGTTGGCGGCGCTCGATCCCCAGCCGGTCGGGGGTAGCCGAAGTTGGCGCCCGAGGTGGTGAGCATCATGTTGTCCGGCCCCGGGGTGCTGGACATCACGAAGCAATGGGTCGCCAGGGGCAGCAGCTCGGTCATCGCGGGTGGCTCCGGTCAGGTGTGGCCTGGAGCTTAGGAAGGCGCCGTTCACCCGTGAAGGCACAGGGGCCGCGCCGCGCGAAAGCACTGTGTCAGTCGCGCGACCTGTACAGCTCGGATCCAGGCGCCCGCGGCAAGCCGGCGAGGACGACCAGGGCCAGACCGTTGTGGACTCGACACCGGGAGGCGTCGCGACCCCCTGCCGGACGAGGCGAGGGAAGGGATGGGCTTCTGCTGGGCAGACATGCGCTCCCTGACTCCGGATGACGGCGGTCTCCAGCCGGATGCCGACGGGTCGCACCACGGATGCCGACGGCCTCCGCCTCGATGCCGGCGGCGCTGCTCACCACCGAGTGTGACATCGAGACGGTCGCCACGCTCGAGATGCGCTCCCTTGTAGATGAGTGGGAGCGGACGCTGACGCTCAAAGCTCAGGCCGCGAAGCGAGAGCTCATGGCAAAGACAGTGCTCGTGCGTGGATTCAAGCAATCCAGGGCCGAGATGCCGATGCACTTCGGACCACGCCGCTCAGTCGCACTCCCCCACGCTCCACATCCCCGGCGCCTCCACGTGGAGCGTGACGACCTCGTTCTTGTCGAACCCCAGGCCCTGATGCGCGCCCGTGGTGCGGTATCCGAGGAAGATCTGCTCCTCCTCCCCGACGTCCAGGATCTGCTTCTGAACGCGCCCATGGATCTCGTGCTCCGCCACCGACGCCGTGATCGCGTTGCAGTCGAACGGCACGTAGCTCACGTGCGCGAGCATGATCGGGCCGGAGGCGGTGAAGTCCGTGACCGACAGCCCCGTGAACTGCCCGTCCGCGTCGTCGCTGCTCGGATCGGTGAGCGGCGTGAAGGTCCGGCCCCCCTCCTCGTTGTAGACGTTGGCGAGCGAGCTCGGCGAGCCCGAGTTGCTCGCCATGAACGCGATCTTCCCGCTGCCCGCCTTCTTCGCCTCGTCGATCCGGTAGATCCCGACGCCGCCGGAGACGTCATCGAAGTTGAACCAGCGCTGCAGGCCGCGGTCGTAGCCCTCGTTCTGGCGGTTATCGACGAGGAAATACTGGTCCGGATCCGAGGTCTCGATCTTGTAAATCGTCGGCTCGACGCTCTGCCCGAAGAACTCCGCGCCGGCCGACTGGACGATGGGAATGTCCTGCGGCGCGGCCCCGGGCTCGATCACGGTCGGCGTGAGGAATCCGGCATGGATCCGGCTCCACGCGCCCATCGCCACGGGCACCGTGCCGGCGGGCGAGCCGCTCGTCGCCCCCCAGCTCCCGCTCGACATCACGCACCACGCCACGAGCGGCGTCGGGCCCTTGTAGAGATCCGGCAGGCCGACCGCCGCGTGCCCGAGCTCGTGGACGATGACCCCCACGGTCGCCGGCATCGTGGTGGGCACGCCGCCGACCGAGTGGATCTGCCGCTCGCCGAGCGCGACGTAGCCGGTGAGGGACTTCCCGTCGAGGGTGATCGGCGTGTCGAAGCCCTTCGCGTGGGCCCAGACGGACGGCGTCTTCTGCGTGTTCGCGGCCTCGTAGCCCGCCACGACGAAGACAACGTTGAGCTCGTCGCCGCGGACCTTGCCGTCCGCGTTCTTGTCGAACGAGGCGAAGTCGACGTACGGATTCGCCATCACCAGCGCCTCCTTCAGGTACAGCTGGATCAGGGAATAATCCTTGTGGCTGTTCGGGTGCGCGAACGGGAGCCGGATCCGGACGATGCCGTCATTGGCGGTGCCCTGGGTCTCCTTCACGCGGGTGAAGGAGAACTTTCCGCGCGACATGTCGGCGTAATAATGGTTCACCGAGCCCGGGAGGCTCCCGTACATCGTCTGCTTCCAGTACGCGATGTCGGTCGAGAAGGTGCCAGTGAACGCGCCCGGGGCGGTGAGCCCGCCCCCCTGGGTGAACTCCAGCAGGATCGTGAGCAGCGGGCGCCGGACCCCGGTGGTCACGGTCGGACCCGCCGCGTACGAGAGCCGGCCCGGGGAACGCGCGATCGCCGCCTCCCACAGGGCGTCGAGCGCCTCGTCGTCGATGCGCGGGAGCAACGCCGGATCCACGCGGCCGCCCTGCGAGCGGAGATCGCGGACAAGGACCCCGGAGGGGACGAGCGCGAGGGCGCCGCTGCGCCTGTTCGTTCCGAGCTCGGCGACCTCGTAGTCGCCCGAGAGGGCGTTGAGCACGACGACCGTGCCGTCCGCCATCCGGAGGTAGTCGAAGTGCTCGTCGCCGATCACCTCGGCGCGGAAGGTCGCGCCGGTCGGATCGAGCGGGATCGCGCGGATCCCGGGCTCGGCGCTCACCGCGGCCGCCGGACGGCTCACCGAGACGGCGCTCGCCAGCACGGCGAGCCCGACGAGCCCGAGCCGCGCCCCGCGCCGCGCGCCGAAGATCCCCTGGTGCTCCACTTTGCCTGCGCCGCTGGTTCGAGACGTCATGTCCACATCCTTCTCAATCCGCGTTTCGTCGCGTTCGATGAGGACGCATCGCAACCCGCGTGCCGCCCTCGGTCGGCGACGCGGATCGCCGTGCTTTCAGGCCGATCCGCGCATCTCCGGCGATCGCCGCGCCGCGCGCCGACACGCCGCCGGGACACCTGTCGCGCGCGCGTGACGGCCGCTGTCGCGCGCGCGTGACAGCGGCCCCGCCGGTGCGGTTCCGCAGGCGCCGGCGCGTTCTCGCGGGCGCACGGGTTCCGGGTTGACGCGGCCCTCTCCAGGGGCACCATGGCGCTCATGAGCGACGATCCCGGGGCGACCTGCACGCTCACGAGCTTCGATCAGGGCCGTTCCCTCCGGCTCCCGGCGGTCTCGGTGACGGTCACCCTCCCGGACAGGCGCACGCTCACCGCGCCGCTCGATCTGCGCCCCCTCACCGTGGGGGCGGGCGCCGACTGCGATCTGGTCCTCTCCGATCCGCGCGCCTCGCGCAGGCACTGCGAGATCCGGATGACCGAGCAGGGGGTGCTCCTGCGCGATCTGGGCAGCAAGAACGGCACGCTGGTCCGCGACATCCGGATCCGCGAGGCCTTCCTCCCGCCCGGCGTCCCCGCCACGGCCGGCGGCTCCGAGATCGTCGTCGGCCCCGCGGGCCCCGCGGCGGTCCTGCCCCTCTCGGCCGCGGACGCGTTCGGCGGCGCCGCGGGCCGGAGCCTCACCATGCGCGCGCTGTTCGCCAAGCTGGAGCGCGCCGCCCCGACCGACGAGACCCTGCTCCTGCTCGGCGAGTCCGGCACCGGCAAGGAGGTGCTGGCGCAGGCGATCCACGCGCGGAGCCGCCGCAACGACGGCCCCTTCGTGGTCGTCGACTGCGGCGCCATCGCGCCGAACCTCGTCGAGAGCGAGCTGTTCGGCCACGCCCGGGGCGCGTTCACGGGCGCCGCGGCGGCGCGGCCGGGCCTGATCGAGCAGGCGAACGGGGGCACGCTCTTCATCGACGAGATCGGCGAGCTCCCGCTCGAGCTCCAGCCGAAGCTCCTCCGCGCCATCGAGGGGCGGCAGATCCGGCGGCTCGGCTCGAACGACTGGGCGCCCTTCGACGCGCGGATCGTGGCCGCCACGCACCGGAACCTGCGCGCGAAGGCCCAGGACGGCTCGTTCCGGGCCGATCTCTACTTCCGCCTCTCGGTGGTGGAGGTCCACGTCCCCGCGCTCCGGGAGCGCAAGGACGACATCCCGTTCCTCGTCGAGCGCTTCCTCCTCGCACGGGATCCGCCGCGCGCCCTCGCCGACCTGCCGCCGGGCGCGCTCCCGCTGCTGGAGGCCTACGACTGGCCCGGGAACGTGCGCGAGCTCCGGAACACCGTGGCGCGCCTGGTCCTCTTCCCCGAGCTGCTCCACGAGATCGTCGGCGCCGGGCCGCCGGCGCCGCAGGGGGCCGCGAGCCCGGATCCCACGCGGCCCGATCCCTCCGGCGGGGCTCCCACGGGCGCCTCGCCCTCCGGCGCGGCGCCCGTGGGGCCCGGGGATGCCCGCCTCCGCACGCTCCTCGAGCTGCCGCTGCCCGAGGCGCGCGAGGTCGTGCTGGAGGAGCTGGAGCGCGCCTACGTCACCGAGAAGCTCCGCCAACACGGGGGCAACATCTCGCAGGCGGCCGACGCGATGGGCGTCTCCCGCCAGCTCGTCCACCGGCTGATCCAGCGCCACGGCCTCCGCGCCCGATGATCCCGCCCGCGGACGCCGACGATCCCCGCATCCCGGCCCCGCCGAGGCCGCGGCGCGGCCGCGACGACGCGACCCTCACCGGCCCGGCCCCGCCCGGCGCGCCCGAGGCCCCGCCCGGCGCGCCCGAGGCCCTGCCCGGCGGGCCCGAGGCCACCGCCGACCTCGGCCTCGGCGAGGAGGGCCAGCGCGCCTCCGCCGCGCCGGAGGCGCCCTCGCCGATCCCGCCGTCGCTCCACGCCCGCTTCGAGGACTTCCACCTCCTCGGCCGCGGCGGCATGGGCGTCGTCTACCGGGCCCGGGATCTCCGGCTCGGCCGGCGCGTGGCCATCAAGCTCCTCTCGGCGGGCGCGCAGGTCGACGGGAGCCTCCTGCGCGAGGCGCGCTCCCAGGCGCGGCTCCGCCACGAGAACGTCTGCGAGGTCCACGAGGCCGGCGTCGCCGATCGCGTGCCCTTCCTCGTGATGCGCCACATCGACGGCCCCTCGCTCCAGGAAGCCCGCGGCGATCTGACCCTCGAGGAGAAGGTGCGCGTGGCCCGCGCCATCGCCGCGGCGCTCCACGAGGCGCACCGGCTCGGCCTCGTGCACCGCGACGTCAAGCCGAGCAACGTCATGCTGGAGCGGGGCGAGGACGGCGCCTACCGCCCCTACCTCATGGACTTCGGCATCGCGCGCGACGCGGGCGAGAGCGGGTCCACCCTCACCGGCGCGCTCCTCGGAACCCCCGCGTACATGGCGCCCGAGCAGGCGGCCGGGAGGGTGCGCGCCCTCGACCGGCGGACCGACGTCTACGGCCTGGGCGCGACCCTCTACGCGCTGCTCGCCGGCCGCCCGCCGTTCGTGGGGGGCACGGTGATGGACGTGCTCCGCCAGGTGCTGGAGGCGGACGCGCCGCCGCTCCGGACGCTGGACCGCGACATCCCCCGCGATCTCGAGGCGGTGGTGATGCGCTGCCTCGAGAGGGAGCCCGGCGCCCGCTACGAGTCGGCGCGGGCGCTCGGGGAGGACCTGCAGCGCTTCCTCGACGGCGATCCTGTGCTCGCGCGCCGCGCCTCCCTCGGCCGCCGCCTCGCCCGGCTGGCGCGGCGCCACCGGGCGGCCGTCGCGGGCGCGGCCGCGCTCGTCGTCGCGGCGCTCGTCGTCGCCGGCCTCTTCGTCCGGGACCGGCGCGCCGCGGCGGAGCAGGCCACGCTGGCGCGCGAGCTCGGCGAGACCGTGAAGGAGATGGAGCTGTTCCTCCGCGGCGCCCACGGGATGCCGCTCCACGACGTCGAGCGCGAGCGCGACGTCGTCCGCGCCCGGCTGAAGACGGTGGAGGCCCGGATGGCGCAGGCGGGCGGCCGCGGCCGCGGCCCCGGGGAGTACGCGCTCGGCCGCGGCCTGCTCGCGCTCCAGGAGCCGCGCGCCGCCCTCGAGCACCTGCGGGCGGCCGAGGAGGCCGGCTACAGGTCGCCGGGGCTCGACTACGCCGCCGGGGTGGCGCTCTCCGAGCTCTACCGCCGCGGCCTGGAGGAGGCCCGCCGCCTCCGCAATCCGGCGCAGCGCGAGGCCCGGATCGCCGCGCTCGAGGCCGAGCTCAAGGCCCCGGCGGTCCGGCACCTCCGCGCGGCGCTCGGCGGCGCCATCGAGGCGCCCGGGTACGTGGAGGGGCTGCTCGCGCTCGCCGAGGGCCGGCACGAGGAGGCGCTGGAGAAGGCCCGGGCCGCGTTCGCGGGGGCGCCATGGCTCCACGAGGCGAAGAAGCTGGAGGGCGACGTGCTCTTCGCGATGGGGAGCCGCTACCGCCACGACGCCGCCTTCGATTTCGAGAAGATGAAGGGCCACTTCGATCGCGCCGCCGAGGCCTACGGGATCGCCGCCGATCACGGCCGCTCCGACCCCTCGGTCCACGCCGGCGCGTGCGAGCTCTGGACCCAGACCATGAACGCCGCCGGCAAGCACGGCGCCTCGATGCGCCCGAGCTTCGAGCGGGCGCGGGAGGCCTGCGGGCGGGCGCTCGCGGCGAGCCCGCGGAGCCCCGAGGCGACCGTGAAGCTGGCCTGGGTCCACGGCTGCTTCGCCTGGTGGGTCGCGAGCGGGATGCAGCCGGGCGAGGACGTGGCGGCGGCCCTCGGCGAGGCCACCGCGCGCGCCGAGGAGGCGCTCGCCAGGAGCCCGGACGACGCCATGGCGCGGTATGTGGCCGCCGGCGTCTTCCGGGCGCGGGCGTTCCACGCGGACCTGATCGGCCGCGACCAGGGCGAGGCCGTCGAGCGCGCCATCCAGGGCTACGAGGCCGCGCTCGAGCGCGAGCCGGACTTCGCCTGGGCCCTCAACGAGCTCTGCGCCGTGTACGCCGAGCGCGGCCGCTACCGGTCGCTGCGCGGCCTCGACCCGGCGGGCTCCTTCGAGCGCGCAGAGGCCTGCTGCGACCGCGTCCTGGCGCTCGATCCAGGCCTCGGCAGCGCGCGCTCCTCGCGGCTGATCACCGGCATCTACGAGGCGGAGCACCTCGTCCGCGCCGGCCGCTCCCCCGAGGCGGTGGTGCAGCGGATGCACGGGGTGATTGACTCAATGCGTCAAGTGGACCCCTCCTGGAGCTGGGCGCCCTACTGGCGGGTCTGGCTGGACCACGCGCTGGCGCTGCATGCGCTCGACGCGGGCGCCGATCCCGGCCCGGCGCTCGCGCGCGCGCAGGCGAGCGCGCGGGAGATGGCGCCGGACGCGGCCACCTTTCCGGAGTCGTTGCGGGCGATGCTGGCGATGCTCGAGGCGCGCGTCCGGCTGGCGCGGGGCGAGGACCCGGCGGCCTCGCTCCGGATCGTGCGCGAGGCGCTCGATCGCAGGATCGCCGGGGCGCCGTGGGACGTGTCGGACCGGGTGCAGCGCGCCGAGGCGGAGCTCCTCGCCTTTGCGTGGAGCGCGCGGCGGGGTCGTCCGGACGCGGCGCGGCTCGACGCGGCGCTCGTCCCGGTCGACCCTCTGCTGCTCGGCGAGCCGCGCGCCGAGCCCCGGCTCCACGCGCTGCTGGCCGAGATCCACGAGGCGCGCGCGGCCCTCGGGGCGGGCCGCCGGGAGGACGCCGCCGCGGAGATCGCCGAGGGGCTCCGGCACGCGGGCGTCGCGCTCGGGCTGAACCCGCGGTCCGACCGGGCGTTCGTGGCCCAGGGCGGGCTCTTTCGCCTGCGCGCCGCGGCGGCGCTCGACGCGGCCGCCCGGAGGGAGGCCACCCTGGGCGAGGCCGCGGCCCTCGAGGCGGCGATCCAGGCGAACCCGCTGCGCGCCCGGACCGTGGGCGCGCGCCTCGCCGAGGCGCGGCGGCTCGCGGGCGAGGCGCCCGCCCCCGCCGCGCCCTGAGCACCCCCCCCGGGCGCCCCGGAGATCAGCGACGGCGACGGGGAGGGGGATTGCACCAGTCGGGCTCGGGGTCGTTCAGCCACGTCATCGTGCACGGCTTCTCGTTGCAGATGTACTGGCCGTCCGCCGGCGCCCCGACGGGTTTGCAGGCGGGGTTGAACTCCAGGTACCCCATGTAGTTGAGGCCGCAGGCCCCGACCTTGTGGCAGTACCGCTGCTCCAGCGCTGCCTTGGCGTCGATCCCGCATCCCCGCGCGAACGCGTACGTCGGGTAGACGTCCACGTTGACGGAGAGCGTGCTCCCGGCGTGCGCGCACCAGACCGCTTCGCCGTGGATGAACCCCGTGTGGTCCCCCTCGTCGTCGACCACGTTGAGGCCCGTGAGCAGGACCTCGACGCCATCTGTCTTGTCGTTGACGAACGCGACCACGCACTCCAGCACGTTGTCGATCACGCTCAGGGGGAGCCCCCCCTGCGCCCAGCTCGACCCGCCGGCCACCATCCCTCGCCCCGTGTAGGCGCTGTCGCCGTGGGTCACGACGCTGTCCTTCGCGAGGGCGCAGCGGACGGTGTGATCGAAGACCTCCTCGCCCTCCGGGGTTCCGAGGATCCCGGTGCCGACGATCCCCGGGTTGAGCGTGTCGTCCGCCTGGAGCAGCGGGAGCAGCAGCGCCTGGACCACCTGCCCCTTCCATGTGTGCCACGCCTGCTTCGGGGTGCCGTTGGTGTCCTGGCCTCCGGGCTTGCCTATCATCGCCTCGAGCCCCGGCCCATGGATCTCTCCGTCGATCTCCGACGCCGGCCCGCAGGCCGCCGGGAGGAGCCCGACCCCCATCATCATCATCGTCATCCCGAGCGCACGACCGGATCGGTTCATCGCGATCTCCTCAAGCAGAGAGTTTCGAGCCTTCGTTCCGGCAGGCTTGCCGATCAAGGAGGCAAGTGGCGATGCTCGCCGCCCTGCGCACCGGAGACAAGGGAGCACGCGCCGTGCCACGCCTGCGAGCGGGGTGCGATCCGCGGATCGCCCGTGCTCTTTGCAGGGGGCTGTCGCGCTGGATCGAGGCGCAGGGCAAGCGCGCCGACGCGCAGGCCTTGTGCCTCGAGCGGTACGACGAGCGCCGGCAGGAGGTGACGCCCCCGTGCGACCGGTTCGACTACGAGGTCTGGAAGCCGTATACGTCGACTCCGTGACGTACGATCGGCACACTTCGGCCCGCATGACCACCTTCGTCGCCCTCGACTTCGAGACCGCCGACCGCTACCGCGACAGCGCGTGCGCCGTCGGCGCGGTGCGGGTCGAGGGCAATCGCATCACCCACCGCGTGCATCACCTGATCCAGCCGCCGCGGCGAACCTTCGAGTTCACCGGGGTCCATGGCATCTCCTGGGCGCGCGTCGCGGGCGAGGCCCGGTTCTCGGAGGTGTGGCGAAGGGTGGCTCCGCTGCTCGAAGGTGCCGAGTTCATCGCTGCCCACAACGCGAGCTTCGACCGCTCGGTCCTCCGGGCCTGCTGCGCCGCCTTCGCCATGGATCCTCCGCGGCTGCGCTTCGAGTGCACGGTGCAGCTCGCGCGGACGCGCTGGCAGATCCGGCCCACGACCTTGCCGGACGTGTGCCGCCACCTCGGCCTCGCGCTCCGCCACCACGACGCCCTCAGCGACGCCGAGGCCTGCGCGGGGATCGTGCTGGCCGCGCGGGCCTGACCTGCGCGCCGAGCGCCGGGGGGACGTGCGTCGCCGCCGTTCGATCGACCCGCCGGGGCGTGTATACTCGCCGCGTGCGCGCCCTCCATCCTGCATGCAACGCGCTGTCTCCGTGCGCGCTGCTCCTCGCCGCCGCCGCCGCCGCCGTCGCCGTCGCCTGCTCGTCTGGCGAGGAGACGGGCGCAGCGTCGGCGGCCTCGATCTCCTCATGAAGCGCGCCCACCTCCCGGGCGGCTTCATCCGCTCTGTCCAGCTCCTGCGCGAGCGGGTCGAGGACTTCTCCAGGTATCCGTTCAGCATCCCCGCGGTGCGCGTCCTCGATGAGCTCGCGCTCCATCCCAAGGTGACCTTCTTCGTCGGCGAGAACGGCTCCGGCAAGTCGACCCTCATCGAGGCGCTCGCGCTGCTGGCCGGCTTCAACGCCGAGGGCGGCTCGAAGGGCTTCAACTTCGCGACCCGGCGCTCCGAGTCCGAGCTGCACACAGCGATGCGGCTCGTCCGCGGGGCGCGCCGGGAGAAGAACGGCTTCTTCCTGCGCGCCGAGAGCTTCTTCAACGTCGCCACGCAGGTGGACGAGCTGGCCGCGACCCAGTTTTACGGCGGCACGTCGCTGCACGAGCAGTCGCACGGCGAGTCGTTCCTGGCCCTGGTGAAGCACCGGTTCAAGCCCGAGAGCCTCTTCCTCCTCGACGAGCCGGAGGCCGCGCTGTCGCCCGCAAGGCAGCTCACGCTGCTCGCGCGCATGCACGAGCTCGTCGAGCAGGGGAGATCGCAGTTCATCGTCGCGACGCACTCGCCCATCGTGCTCGCCTATCCGGACGCGACGATCTACCGGCTCTCCGAGGAGGGGATCGCGGAGGTGGCCTACGAGGAGACGGAGCACTTCGCGCTGACGCGGGATTTCCTGCTGCACAGGGAGCGGTTCTTCCGGGAGCTCTTCAGGGAGGATGAGTGAAGATCGGGCGAGGGCCCTGGGCTCGTGCGGCTCGTGCTCGATTGTGGACGGGCGAGACCTCGCAGAGGTGAGGGGATCGCGCGACCGGCTTGACTGGACCGGTTCGCGTGTGGTCCAAACGATGGGGAATCCCCGATGAACGGGCACTTCGGGCGCGCCGCTGGACGAAGAGGTGGATTCATGGGCGAAGAGCATCGCTGGTTCGACGACCTCCCGGTGATCGGTCGCCTCCCCCTGCAGAGCGGGCGGCGGCGCTCCGCGCGCTCGACCCGCCGCCGGACGCCGAGGTGCAGGCGCAAACGAAGGGGTTCTTCTCGTCCGTACCCGATCCGTGGGAGCATACGTCGCACGCGTTCGGCTTCCTCCCGCCGGCCGTCTCTGGCTCGGGCCTCGTCGACGTGAAGCCCGCAAGCCAGATCAAGGCCGATCCCACGCTCCAGGACGCGCGCATCGCCGTCAGGCTCGACCGCCTGCGCGTCGCCGCGTACCCGGGTCCGGGTCAACACTGCATGCGACGAAGTGCGCGCCGGGGCTCAGGTGAGGCGCACCGCAATGAGGGGTGTACACGATGGGTGTGACAAAGCAAGCGTTAGAGCAAGCGTTCGTCGACCTGCGAGGGAAGTATGGTGGTGTGAAGGAGGACTACTTCGCACTCCTGTATATCGCAGAAGAGGTGGGTAAACCGGTTGTCGATATTGCTCATCAGGTCGCTTTCGGTAACAATGATTTCGGTATCGACGCCTACCACTTCGACCGGGAGCGACGAAACTTATATTTGTACCAGTTCAAGTGGTCCGAGGACTATCAGCTCTTCAAAGGATCGCTCGCGCGTCTGGCCGTCGCGGGGATGGATCGGATTTTTGGTAATCCGCATCAGGTGCACGAACAGAACGAGATGCTCCTGCAGCTCAAGATGTGCCTGCACGAGAACCAGGCCATCGTGGACCGCGTCCTCATCTACTTTATATTCAATGGTGACCCAGAAAAGGCGGAAGGCAGTGCGGTCCTTACGGCCATGCGCGAGGATCTCGAGAAAAAGAAGTATCTCGTCGATAGCTACTTTTCTGGCCGTGATGTGACGTTGTCCTTCCAGTTTCTGTCGAACGAGACGAGGAAAAAACGTCATCAGATCATCAAGAAGACGCACCGCTATACCATCAGCTTTCCGTCGTCCGTTGAGGCCCACGCGGACGACGGGCAGCTGATGCACGTAGGCTTCGTGTCCCTCCTCGACCTGCATGCCATGCACATGGATATGGGGCAACGCCTGTTCGAGAAGAATATCCGCGCAGGGTTGGAGGGCGAACGTCCAGTCAACCGGGCGATTCGGGCAGCTCTCGAGCGAATCGTCAAGGGGGACGCGCTTCCGAGCGAGTTCATATTCAACCACAACGGCGTGGCCCTTTACGCGGAGCGGTTCGAGCCCGATGGGGGGCGCGCGACGATCACCGAGCCGCGGGTGTTGAACGGTGCGCAGACGATCACCAGCATCACCCGCTTCTTCGAAGAGAACGAGAAAAACAGGCTGCTCGACCAGCATCGAGATCGCCTCGGGCTCGTGCGCGTGCTGGCCAAGGTGGTGAGCCGATGTGACGAGGATTTCGTTGCGGCGGTGACAATCAACACCAACCGGCAGAACCCCGTGGAGCCCTGGAATCTTCGCGCAAGTGACCGGATTCAGCTCGAGTTTCAGGACAGGTTTCGCGATGAGCTCGGCATCTTTTACGAGCGGCAGGAGAACGCCTTCGATGCCCTCACCGACGAGGACCTGCACGTGATGGGGGTCGACCAATACAAGGCCATCAAAATTCGTCCGCTGGCCCAGACATTTCTTGCCGCTCAGGGTGAGATCGATCGGATGTCGCGCCTGCGTGATGTGTTCGAGCAGGAGCAGATGTACAGAGCTGCGTTCAAAGAATCCTATCTTCGAACCGACGCCCGACGCATCCTCCTCGCCTACAAGATCCACTTTCGCCTGAGCCGTATCATCCGGGAGATCGTGGAGAAGGGCGCCGCGAAGTACGCCTACGTGGGACGTGCGCGGAATCTCGTCTGGGCCCTGCTCATTCAGGCGATGCTGAACGACTCAAAGATTGATCGTCTCATCGAAAATTACGGTACGCGGTTGGTTGCTGAGGCGGATTTCTTGGAGCACCTGAAGACGCTCGCCTCGACCCGCGTGCGCCTCATCTTGAGCGAAGCCTTCAAAGAGCAGCGCTATCAGGAGCTTATTGCAGAGGAAAAGTACAGCTTCCTTCGCACGAAGGCGACGTTCCAGCGATGCATGGAGGCTGCCGATGACAAGTACGGTTGGAAGAAGCAGCCGCTCTAGCGAAAACCGAGCGCCGGTGAGCTCGTCACGTTGATGGCAGATCGTCGTCCTCCGCGTCTCCGAACCAGCGCACGCTACGCTGGCACGTACTCGCCCACGATCCGCGCGTCGATCAACCCGAGCCACTGCCCGGCCAGGTAGCTCGCGAAGCTCGGGTCCTCGATCAGGACGCCGACCTCGATGTTCCTCTCCTGGCCTCGCTGCGTGAAGTTGGCGCTCGATACGAAGGCTCTCACACCGTCGACGACGACGCACTTCGCGTGCAGGCTGCAGTACGGCGGGCCGGGCGCGAGCGCGCGCTTGTCGTAGTAGAGGCGCGGGCGGGGCTCGCCGAACGGCCAGCTCTCGGTGAGGAACTTGCCGAAGTACCGCGTGAGGTGCGCATCCGCGGCGGCGCGGCGCTCGATCTGCGGGATGTCGATGAAGAACCGGGCGTCGACCTGGCCGCTCCGCATGGATCCGTACAGCGGCGCCAGCACATCCTCGGCGTGATCGAAGCTGTAGCCGGCGAGGAGCACGCTCTCCTGTGCGCCCTCGAACAGCGACCGCAGCACGACCGCCGTGTCTCGGGCGGTCCCGACGGGCACGTCCGGGCCAGTCCACACGAGCTCCGGTGTCGGTCGGCGGTTCTCGCGCTCGGCGAGCGCGATGTCGAGGATCGCAAGGCATGCGGCCATCCTGTGGCCGGCGAGCGCGTGCTCGATCGCCTCCACCTGATGCCGGATGCCCAGGCCGACCAGCGACGCCCGGTCCACCGGAGTCCGCAAGAGCCCCGATGCGATTGCCTCCCGGAGCGCAGCGAGCACCCCGGTGCCGACGAGCTTCAACGTGGGCCGGGAACCGGCGGCGCCGCTCATGGGCGCTCCCGGAAGAAGGCCAGCGCGGGATCGTTGCCGATCGTGGGCACGACCAGCGCGCGGTCGAGGAACCGGTTGAACCACTCGCAGGAGCACTCGGCGATGTAGAGGCAACCGTGACACGCGGCGCCCTCCGTGCGGCGATCGCTCGACTCGGAGCTCGGGTCGTGCGCCGCGCAGACGGGGTCGTTCGAGCAGAGCCGCCCGAGATCCCACGCCTCGCGCAGGTGATGCTGGATCCTCCGGCCCTCCTCGACGAGGCCGCCCAGGGTGCCCTCGCTGCCGGTCGTGCCCGTCGTGAGCATCACGGCGGCCATGTTCGGCCCATCGACCTCGGCCTTGCCGCAATAGATGCGCTCCCGGATGGCGCTGGCGGCATAGCCGCACTCCAGGCTCACCGCGGTGAGCAAGAGGTGCGAGAGCGAGTGCAGCAGGAAGAACCGGATGCCCGGAAAATCGCCCCTCCTGTCCAGGCCAAAGGCCCGCTCGAGCTGCGCGGCGCGCTCTTTTACGGCGTCACGCTTCTCCCAGTCGTCGGACAGCACCTCCTCGTCCAGCTCGACGAAGATGCCCTCGCCGCGCACCTCGGCGGCGGGGAGCCACTTCTCGTTGCCCGTGGGCAGCGTGAGCACCGTGGGCTTCACCTTGCGCCCGGCGAACTCGTACTCGCCCTGCAAGTTGGCGCCGATCGAGTCGAACCGGCTGAAGCTCACCTGGACCCGCACCTCGCGGAGCTCGGGGACGACGACGAGGCCGCCAACACCCTGCGGCAGCTCGATGCGCGGCTTCGGCACCCGGTACGCCGCGAACTGGACACCCCGGTCAGGGACCGTTCCGGGCTGCTCGGTCGGCGCGTTGACCAGCCGATCGTACTCCGCGCTGCGCAAGGGGCGCTCCGACGTCGCGGTCGTGGCCTCGTTCTCGGCGCGGATCGCCGCGAGCACCTTCTCCGCCGGAGCCTCGCCGATCGCGCTCGCGACGTGCTCCATGAGCCCGGCGATCATCGAGAGCTGCTCCGCCGTCTTGACCTTCTGGACGGCCTTCCAGACGTCCTTCTCCCGCAGCCGGAGGCGCAGCGGGTCGGGCTCCGGGTCCGGCAGGCGCAGCGCGCTCACGACCTGCCCGAAGTACGCGTGCGACGCCGTGCGGACGAGCAGTTCGCTGCGCTGATCGCAGGGCTCGCTCGCCGCGCGACCGCCGAGCCAGGGGCGATCCCCGTTGCAGTTGTACGGCAGCACCGTCGCCTTGCTCATGGGCGTCGTTGCGTCGCAATTCTTGCAGTGCACGAGGATGCGCGCGATATCGCCGATCGCCCTCTCCTCGAGGTAGAGCTCCGGCCGGTCGCACACGCCTTCTCGGCCCAGGTGCGCGAACGGGATCCACGGGAAATCCGACAGGTGCCCGCGCTTGCACGCGGCGACGAAGCGGACCGGCACGACGCTCGACCACTTGTTCTTCGCGCACTCGTGGCGATAGCGACCGTTCTTGTTCTCGAACTGCTCCGACGCCCGCGCCAGGCGGCGGCACTTCTGGCAGACGAACCACCGGGGAAACTCGAGCGCGCGGACGCCGACGCTCGGATGGTGGCTGCGCGCGTCGCCCTCGGGGGCCATGCGAAAATAGCCCTCGCGCGCCAGATCGAGGTCCGGATCGAGCGCCTTCAGGCGGGGGATGAGCGAGCGCCGGAGCCGAGGGTCGTCCAGCGCGACATAACCCTTGGCGCCATAGCTCCAGTGCTCCAGGCCGCCGATGACGACCGCGCGATCGACAAGGTCGACCATCGCGCCAGGGCCGAACGTGCTGACGAGCTGGCTCTGCCGGAGCTGGCCGTCCGAACGCAGTGCCCTGCGGGCGTCCTTCCTCTTCTTCGGATCGTTCATCAGCCCCTCTCGTCGAGCTGCTTGAACCGCAGCCACACATGCACGCTCGGCTCGACGTCACGCATGGACGTCGGGACCTGGAAGTACCGGGCGTCGTGGTCGTCGGGCGGGTCGTCGCTCGCCGTGAACAGAAGATGGAGGCCCTCCTGGCCGGCGCGGTCGTTCTTGCTGTAGACGCGCCTCGCCGCGCCGGTGCGCGCCTTGTCGACCACGCGCTCCCATGCGTCGAGGAAGCTCCGGCCGCGCGCGCGCACCAGCTCGGCGATCCGGTCCTCGGACTGCTTCTCGGGGAAGTGCCGGTGATGGCTGGCCCGCGCGACCATCCAGGCGACCATCGCCTCGGCCGCGGGCCGCTGCTCGTGGATGTTCATCACGCCCGCCGGGGGCTCCATCCGGGGGACGCCGTGCCGGATCATCGACAGGAGGCTGCCCACGAGGCCTCGATCCAGCGCCTGGCCGCTGAACGGCGTGACGCTCGTCGCCTCGACCTCGCGGTACAGGCTCTCGTGGTACGCGACGAAGCGCTCGTAATGCGAGCGATCGCGCGGCCGCATGACGTTCAGGCAGGTGACGACCAGGCCCGGGTAGGCCCGCCCGACGCGGCTCGTCGCCTGGATGTACTCGCTCGTCGCCTTCGGCTGGCCCGTGACGACCATCAGGCCCAGGCGGTCGACGTCCAGGCCGACCGAGATCATGTTGGAGGCGAGCACCACGTCGAGCGGCTCGGGGTCGGTCGAGGTGCGCCGGGCGTTGAGGCGCTGCTTCGTCTGCTTGACGTTCTCGGTCCGCTCGCGGGACGTGAGCTCGGCGGGCATCTCGAGGTTGCGGTCCTTGGCCCACGGGTGCGGCCCGAGGAAGAGCAGCGGTCGCTTCTCCTCCTCGATGTTGTCGACGCGGTTGCGCACCTCGTCCTCGACGAGGCGCCGCATGCCCCCGAGCTCGCGCAGGCTGTTGAAGTACCCGATGAGCGTCATGTACGGGTCGGCCGGCTGCTTCGGGTCGCCCTTCGGATCGAAGTGCTTCCGCGCGGCGGCGAGCAGCGCCGCGTAGGAGCGCACCGAGACCGCGCGGAGCGCGCGCCCGGGGGCGCCGACGCCCACGTACAGCCGGCCGGGCTTGTCGCGCTCGACCTCCGAGAAGAAGGTGTCGCCCTCGGCGATGCCGCGCGGGGGGAAGAGGACCATCGTGCGCCCGAAGAGCGCCTTGATCTGCTCGCGCGCGCGCCGGACCGTCGCCGTCGAGCAGACCACCTTCGGCGGCCGGGGCGCGCCGCCGATGGGGTGCTCGCAGAGGTAGTCGACGGCGGCCTCGTAGAGGCCCACCATGGTGCCGAGCGGGCCGCTGATCAGGTGCAGCTCGTCCTGCACGATGAGCTCGGGGGGCAAGAGCCCCTCGGGGAGCGGCTTCGCGCCGGGCCTTGGATCGTGCATCACGCCGTAGGCCCGCTGCGCGTCGAGGTGCGTGGCGCGGCCGAACAGCATGCCGGCGTCGCCGAGCCAGGGCATCATCGCGAACTTGTCGACGGTGGCGACGAGGAAGCCCGGGACCTCCTGGTAGATCTGCTCGTCGACGAACAGCACCGGCAGGCCGAGGCCCGGCGTCCTCGCCTCGGTGTAAAGGCACTTTCCATTGTCGCAGTAGACGGCGGCGCGCGCGAAGCTCTTCTTCGTCGGCTTCCCCTCGGCGTCGACGAGCTTGATGTTCTGGATCTTGATCGGCTCGCCGCACCACGGGCAGGTCGTGAGCGGGAAGGGGGAGTCGGTCCGGCCCGGGGTGTAGTCGGAGAGCGCCTCTTGCACGTCCTTCAGCCGGTTGGCGCTGGCGCTCGCGCCGACCCAGAGGCCGATGGTGAACCGGGCGTTGCCGAGCTCCCCGGGGTACTTGCGCCGGAGCTCCTCCAGCGCGCATATCAAGGTGGCCGCGCGTCCGAGCTGGTCCAGGGTGAGGAGCCGCAGCGTGTACCGGAGCAGGACCGCGACCCCGCGGCCCTCGTGCGGCGTGCCTTGCCCGCGGAGGCGCCGGAGCAGGAGCACGAACGCGATGAGGCCCAGGTAGGCCTCGGTCTTGCCGCCGCCGGTGGGGAAGTAGATGAGCTCCGCGAGCTTCCGCTCGGGGTGGCTCGCGTCCACGACCGACGGCAGGTTCAAGAGGATGAAGGCGAGCTGGAACGGGCGCCACTCGGGCTGCCTGCCGCCGATGTAGCGGCGATCCTCGCGGGACAGGTCTGCTTGCACCGCCGCGACGTGCATCGCCTGGTTCATGAACTTGAACGCCTTCAGCGCAGCCTTGTTCTCGCCCAGCAGGGCGATGCCCGCGGCGATGCGTTCCTTGGCCCTCGCCGCCTTGCTCATCAGGTCGTCGCGCGTGTCCGCGAGCGATGCCCGGTCGAGCCCCGCATAGCGCTGGTCGTCGATCCACGCGCCGTACGCCTCGATCAGGGGCGAGAGCGCGTTCGCGATGCCCTTGGCGTCGAGCTTGCCGAGGTCCATCATGCCCAGCGCGGCGTCATCGATCTTCCGGTGAGCGACGCGCGGCACCTCGAAGCAGGGGAGCTGCGTGGTCCGGAGGCGGAGGACCTTGCCGTTCTTCTCCACCGGGCGCTCGACGCTCGTGTTGTGGCCGACGGCCCACTCCCTGTGATCGCGGAAGGCGAGCGCGAGGGCGCGCTGGTCCTCGTCGCCGTCCTCGCCGCGCCGGTTGGGGCGGGAGACGAAGCCGCGCTCGTAGGTGAGCTCCATCCGCACCTGGAAGGCGAACTGCGTGTCGCGGTCCTGCTCCACCGCGGTGCGGTCGTTCACGAGGAACAGGCTCAGCACGCGCGTGCCGGGATCGAGGCCGTCCATGGCCGTCGTGCGGAGCTCTCCCTTCAAGATGAGGTTGCGCGAGCCGGGGATGGGGATCCCGTCCTTCTGCTGGAGGACGCTCGGGTCGAGCGGGACCGCGACGCGGACCGGGCCGTACGGCACCCGTTTCCAGCCGGGGACCTTCTTGTCGGTGTGGTCGAGCGCGACCTCGATCTTGTCGTAGTCCGCGTACCAGACATCGACGTGGATCGTGTCGTCCTTGCCCGGGGGCAGGAACACGGACAGGCCCATCGAGGCGGGGAAGCGGACCGGCCGCTTGGGCTCCGGCTCCTCGTTGCCGGCGTCCTCGTTCTGGCTCTCGCTGCCGGCCGCGAGTCCGGTGTCGGTGGAGTCGCGATCGTCCGGATCGGGGACACGGCCGCCCTGCGGCGCGAGGAAGCCGGTCAGGTACCAGCGCGACGGCGGGATCGGCAGGATCTCCTGGCCTCCCTGCGCGTGGCTGTCGGGCACGAAGGGGCCGATCAGATCGGCTTCGAGGGCTTCGACGAGGTGACGGCGGACGTCGGCAGGGGTCACCGCAGCAGGATCGCGTCCATGCTGGCGGGAAGGCAACCCTTTGGCGTGCTCACCGGAGGCGCTCCTCGATCACGCCGAGCATTTCGGGGAGCCGTGAGCCGTGCTGTTTCATCCACGTCGGGAAGAATGCGGCCCGAGCGGCGCGGCCGTACTGCTTCGGCGCGTGCTTCTGCTGGAGAGCGTAAAAGGCCTTCCACACCTGCTCCCGCAGCACGGGGAGGTCTCCCGAGTTGAGGCCGAGCGTCTGCTCGACATCGGTTTTGATGCCGGGGTGGTTCGATGTGATGAAAAGCCCCTCGCGGGTGTCGCGGCGCTCGAAGCGAAGCTGAGCGCAGGAGGCCTGCACGGTCGGATCGACGGTCAGCGCCGTCGACCCCTGCGCGGCGTCGCAGCTCCTCGTCCGCCATCCCGAGCGCTGCCCGCCGTCGCACGAGCCCAAGAGGTTCCTCCACGAGAGGGCCTGCGCTGGATCGACGTCGATGGGCGTGCGGTGGGCGATCTTCATCGTGCGCTCGCCGCGAGCATCGGCGGTGTCAGGGTCGATGCGGCGCATGCAGAAGGCGCAGAGCCAGCCCTGCTCGCGCGCGAGGTCGGCGCGCACGCGACCCTTGTCGATCTGGTCGAACGCGGTGCGAGCGCGCGTCGTCGTGGAGAGGTCGGTCGTCGATGCCGTGCGCGTCTCCGTGACCGTCGCCGGCTCCGCGCCCTTCACGATGTGCCTCACGAAGCGGCCTCGGTGGTGTCTTCAGGCGGCAAGAGCTGCTGGTAGAAGAAGACGTCGGGGTCGTCCCCTTCGATCATGGTGGACAGCTCACGGATGAGCTGGCGCGCCTCGTCGTAGCGATCGGCGTCGACCGCGTCGCGCAACAGGTTCAGCTTGGCCGCTACCTCGGGAGGCCGCCCTGGATCGCCGAAGGCCGCCTCCAGGATGCGGTTGGTGTCGCGCCGCCAGGTGCCGCGGTCGAGTGTTCGGAGCTCGAAGCGCTCCAGGACGCGGACGTTCGCCGCGTGCAGCGAGGAGAGCACCTGGGGAGAGTGGGTGGTGATGATGAACTGGGCCCGCGGGAACACCTTCTGAAGCCGCGGCAGGATGACCCGCTGAAGCCCGGGATGGAGGTGCAGCTCAACCTCGTCGATCAGGACGACCGCTGGGTGCTCGAGCGGGTTCTCCGCCTTCGGCGCCGCGAGCGCCATCCGCCGCGCGAGGTCCCCCGCCATGGCGAGGAGGCACTTCTCGCCGTCCGAGAGCTGGGCGACGTCGAGGCGCGTGCCGTTCAGCTCGACGGTCATGCGTTGCGGCCGACGCTCGATGCGGACCCTACGCGCGCCGGGCAGGAGCGCTTCGATCGCCCTGCGTACCGCCGGCAACGGCGACGCCGTGGAGGACGCGTCTAGGCCTTGCTCCTCGTGCAAGATCTCGAGGACCTGCTGCTCGTTGAGGATGTCTTCTTCCTGGCGAAACCATTCGAAGAAGCCCCGGAAGTTGCTCGCCCCGCCCTCGAGCGCGCCGTCGTAGGCGCTCAGCGCATCGAACTCGTGGGGCGTGCGGATCCGCTCCGGGATGTCGAGCGCGCTCCGGTTCGTGGGGAAGTAGACGACGAGCGGGAGGAGAGGGGAGCCGAGCGCAATCGTGGCCTGCGCGGCAGCGACGGGCTCATGCAGCGCGTCGAGCGCGCTTGGCGCTCCAGGCGGGTGCCCCGGCAGCGTCTTCGCGATGCTCCAGTGGGTGGGCTGCACACTGATGTCCGCGGTCAGCGAGAGCTGCGCCGTCGACGCTCCAACCCGGACGTCGCTCGCACTTGGCGCGATGGTTTCGGGCTCTCCCGAGCGGATGCTCTCCACGAGGCACGAGAGCAGGAGCGCGAGAGCGTCAAGGATCGACGTCTTGCCGGCGCCGTTGACGCCGACGAGTGCGGTGACGTCCGGCGAAAAATCGAGGTCGAGGCTCCTGAAGCCCCGGAAATCGCGGAGGGAGAGGCGGGTGATCTTCATGGTCCGGACGGCGTGACCATATACCGGAGAACGAACGCGTGGCGAGCCCGGAGGGCGCGGTCGAGGTCGCCATGCACGCGAGCAGGCCCAGCGCGCGTCGTTCCTTGCTCGCAGCGGGGTCGCCCGCGCGCGGTTCCTTGGGATGCCGGCTACCTGGCCGAGCACGGGCGCGTTGCGGATGACGAGCAGCGCAGCGCGCGCTCGACGCGCCCGCCCCCTCGGTGGCCTCTGTCCCCCCTGGTTCGCTGGCGGCACGATCTCCAGCGCCGCCGGTATGTTCAAAGGGGCGCTAGCCGCCACCGAGATAGCTGTACGTTCATCGGTAGAGCTCCCATCATGTGCCGCTACCAGGGTGGAATTCCTGATTGAGAGCGCGCGCGTAGAACGCGGCTTCCCGCGACGCGCGCTTCCAGTCCGCTCCGAACAGAGACTCCATGCACTGAAGGGCGAGCGGGCAGAGCTCGGGCGACCGCTCACCACCCGAGAGCGCAGCGGAACCCAGTCCGCCGAGTCGCCGCATCCGCTCGACGTCTTCCACGGTGATGGGTCTCGGCCCGTGCAGGCGACCGCGAACCTGCTCCACCATCGCCCCCTCGACGGCGAGCAGGGTGTTTTCCCACGCCACGGGATCCACCTGGAGATCGGCGTCGCCGCGTTCGATCGCGTCGGCGACGATGCGGATATAGCCGACGGCGTAGAGCTTGGTCATCGTCGCCCAGTCGAGCAGATCCTCGAGGTCTTCCGTGAGGATTTGATCCGGGTGAGGCATGCCCGGAGTCTAGTGCAGTCGGGAAGGGGGCAGCGGCGCTGCGGCGCAGCCCTCAGGGCGATTTGTGTCGATGGGCTCGACCGCCAGCACGGCTCTGTCGAACGAGGGCAACCTGCCGGCGTGGAGCGATCCTGGGGATCGCACGCGAGACGAAGCCGGAGGATGCGCGCGGCGTCGCGAAGCACGCGCGGGCTCGGCCCAGGAGAGCTCTCCATGCGCGGTCACGGGTTGGTCGATCTCGGGAAGGGAACGGGTCAGGTAGGCCCCTACGTTCACACCCTGAGAGGGCCGCATGGACGCCGCTCGCGAGCCTGGATACGGTGCGCCGCGTCAAGGAGGGCACCATGCAGGCGTGGATGCATTCCGTGGGGGCGCTTGTGTTGACGGGAGGCATGGTGGCGGCGCTGGTGCCGGCATGCACGATTCACCTCCGTCCGTCCGATGGGGGTGAGATCGAGGACGAATCCGCGGAGCACCCGCCGCCGGCGCGCCCCGATGAGGACGGCGAGAGCGAGACGGACGACGACGACGTGGAGGACGATCAGGAGAGCGAGACGATGTCGCCCGAGGCGGAGGCGGCCTACGATGAGCTCATGAGCATCGACCCCCAAGAGGTCGCGCTCAAGACGATGGCGACCTCCTACGCGGCGGTGATGGTCGCGAGCCTCGTGGAGACGCAGGTCGTCGATCCTGCGGCGCTCGACCTGGAGGCGCTCGACGCGCTGATCCAGCAGTACGCACCGGCCGGGTGGGACTCGGCGCGCCTCTGGATCGAGACGCCCGAGGCGACAACGCTGGCTGCGACCGATGGCGTGTACCCCGACTTCGCGTGCTTCAATGAGCCGTATGGGTGCCCTCAGACGACCGAATGTCCGTTGAGCAACGGCGAGCAGGCATTCTGCATGGTGACACACTGTGGAACAGGTGAATGTCCCTGGTGCCCGTGGGGGCTCGGGAACGTCCTTTTCAAGTCGTGGTGCGCCTACGGCTGTCTCAAGAACGGTAACCTTGTTGCTGGGGCCTACATCCTGGTTTCAAGCGGCTGGGGTCCCGGCAAACGTCAATGTACGTACTGGTGAGGGAGGAGCCATGAAAATCACATTCGAGGACGGGAACACCCTCACATTTACGGACGGCGATGGAAGAGAGGACATCGAGGACACGACGGATATTTTCAATGTTATCTACTGGCTATCGGCGTTTGCTGCCCCGCGTGTCTACCGGACATTTAGCCGTGTACCACCTCGCGAGCACATCCTGCGCTTGCTGGATGTCTATACTGCGTACGTGACGAGGGGGGCTCACCATATGGCACCGCAGTTTCAGCCTGTGCACTACGAACGCCGCCTGCCGCTTGCGACGCGGCTGCGTGAGCTCTTCGCGTCCTGGGCACCGCCTGAGCTGCCTCAGGAGGTCGTCGAGATTTCACGGGCGCTCATGGAGCATGAGGGCATCAAGCCACCCGCCTGCGGGTGGGATGCGTACGAAGATCCGGAGGAAGGCGGGATCAAGCTCGAGGACGCGCTCTTGTGGCCTGAAGGCGTGCCGGCCATTCTCAAGGGCCAATGGCCACCGAAGCAGGGGAGAGCGTAGCTGGAGCACGCGCGCAGGCTCGGCTCAGAAGAGCTTGCGCTGCGCGGTCGCGGATTTCTTGCCCTTTCCCGGCTTCTTCGGTGCCGCGGCTTCCTGCGGCGCGGCCTCGTTCGCACCGGCGTCGTCGCTCGCCGCGCGGCCCTTCTTCTTCCCCGCGAGCCCGAGCCGCTGCTCCTCGCGCGCGCGCTCGGCGTTCAGCACGTAGAGACGGTCTATGACCTCGTCCTCGAACGCCTGGAGCGCCTCGCGGTCCTTGTCCGTCAGGGGACAGTAGGGCGGCACGGCGATGTCGCTCCAGCCGTAGGCGGCGAGGACGGCACGGTCCATGTCCTCGTGGAGGCGGCGCAGGTCGAGGATGCGCGAATCGTCGCACGTCGGGTCCTTCAGCGCGTTGTACGTCTTCGTGAGGCCTTGGTTGGCGTCGACCATGAAGCGCGCGCGGGTGTCGTAGAGACCCTCGCCGATCGATTCGAGCTCGGGGATGACCGTGCGCGGGTCAGGTTTGGGGAAAGGAAACGTCTCGAAGCAGTCGGAGGCGGAGTAACGTAAATCAGTCTTCATCGATGACGAGAGCAGGCGTGCCCATGGCTCATGGATGCGGGACTGAAGGACGGCGAAGGGCGAGGCCTTGTCCAAGGGAAAGATGTATGTCTGCTCTGAGAAGATGCGGTTCGTTGGCTGGAAGGTGATGAGTAGATGTTTGCTGACCCGCGCTGTGACCAAGCAGCTTTTGAGCTGTGCCAGTGCGGAGTAGCATTCCGTGCTATATCGAGCGAACCGCCACCAGTGTCGCTTGTAAGCTGCCGCGGAGGCTGTGTCTCTTGTTCTTTCTCTTTCGGGCTTCACCTTTTCTCTGAGGATGCCGACAAGATCCGGCCACCGCTCGGCCTCGGCGAGGTCCATCTGTCCGAAGTTGATGGCATATCGATCGAAAGCCTGGGTTGGACTGGTGTTGAGCTCTTCGCCTCCGAGATATGGGAAGATTCGCGCTGCATTCTTCGCGTCCTTAGCAACGAGCGCTTCGCGCTCTGACGGTGTGAGCGTGAAACCCATGCCGAGGACGTAGCTTCCTACGTACGCCGCAGATGAGTTGGCCTCGAGCGCACTCGGTTCAGGGCGCTCCGGCTTCGGACGCAGGCGCGAGTTGATGACCGGCACGAGCTTCCCTCCAAGCGTGTGCCGAGTGTGCGATGCCGTATTGCCGTGCGCGCCGTGGACGATGGACACCGTGACCGCAGCCCGCCCTGGCCACGGCATTGAGTCGGTGGCATCGTAGAGAGTCCACTCCTTACGTACCAAGGTGGCAAGTCCGGTTGTTCGGGTGTCGCCCTGTGCTATCGTGTTGGTGGCGACGAGTCCGTATGTTCCGTGTTCGCCGAGGAGTGCTGTTGCGCGGCGGAAAAAGTAAGCACACAGATCCGCGCTCATGCTTCCGGGATAGCAGGCACCGAGCCACGCGAGGTAGCCGTCCCCGTGCTCCGTCGAGATGCGTTTCCCTCCAAGGAATGGTGGGTTCCCGACTACGCCCTCCATCCGCGCTTCCCGGTTGACCGTTCCCCTTTGCAGCGGATCCGGCCGCTCCTCGAAGAACACCTCCGGGAACTCGAGCCACCAGTGGAAGGGCGAAAGCTGCTGACGCGCCTCGTTCGCGAGCGCCTCCAACTCCTCACTCGCCGCCGCCGCCGCCGCAAAATCCGCCGACCGCTCCTCCTCGGCACGCGTCTCGTCCTGCGCGCCTCTCTCCCGCCCCAGCCACGTCTCCACCAGCGCGAGCCTTCGCTTCCGCTCCTTCTCCCGCGCGGCGTCCTTCGTCTCGGCGAAGAACGCCCCCACGCACGCATCCGCCACGATCCGCACCCGCTCGATCGCCTGCTGCGAGAACTCGAACAGCCGCCGCTTCTCGCCTTGCGACACCGGATCTTCGTGGTCGGCCAGCGCCAGAATCTGCTGGCGCAGCTCCACCGCCTGGTCGAGCGCGTCCCGCAGCAGCACCCGCACCGTCTCCGTCTGCCCCGACGGAGCCCAGTGGAACGCCTCGATCTGTTTGAAATCGAGCCCCACGAGGCTGTCCCCGTGCCGTAGCGCGTGATCCACGAACGTGAACGGCAGCGTCCGGCTCAACGTCACGAGCCACAGCGACAGCTTCGCCAGCTCGACCGCCGCCGCGTTCTTGTCGACGCCATACAGGCACTGCTGCGCCACGAGCCGCCGCGCGTGGAGGTGCGCATCGCCGTGCTGCTCGATGACGCGCGCCAGCTCGCCCTGCCGCGTCCAGGCGGCCACGATCTCCCCGGCCAGCTCGCGGCACGCGGCGACCAGGAACGCCCCCGAGCCCATGGCCGGGTCGCAGATCTTGAGCTGCAGGATCTGCTCCGGCGTGCGCGCCTCGCCCAGGCACGCGAGGAGCGGCTCCAGCGTGCGCCGCACGACCTTCTCGGTGAGCGAGCGCGGCGTGTAGTGGCTCCCCGTCCGCCGGCGCTCCTCGCCGGGCTGCAGCACCAGCCGGCCGGCGCCCGCGCGGTGGCGGTTCCCCTCGCCGCGGCGGCCGGCGGCATACCCCGCGAGCGCCTCCGCGAGCGCGCCGTCGTCCTTGCCCGCCTCCTTCACCGCCTTCTCGATCGCCTGGACCGGCCCCGGGTTCAGGCCGCACGTCTCCTTGAGAAAGCGCGCCCTGTCGGTCGGGCTCATCGCTCGCAGGGCCCGGGTCTCGACCCACACGCCGTGCTTGCCGAGCCGCACCGCGGGGCTCTCGAGCCGGAGCACGTGGTAGCCCATCAGCGACTCGTACACGCTGCCGATCTGCTCGACGTCGAGCGTGCGGTAGCTGAGCCGCTGCCCGCCGAAGACGATCAGCCGGTGCAGCACCTTGTAGACCGTTCCGTCGTCGATGCTCGGCGGCCGCGCCTGCGCCCGCGCCCCCGGGTCGGTGCCCGCGGCCGTCCACCCCGGCAAGCCGCCCTCGAGGAAGGGGTACGTGTTCGGGTCGAACAGGCGGCCTCGCCGCGGCGGGAGCTCGATCGTGCCGTGCTTCACGCCGAAGAAGACGGCCCGGAAGAGCGCCAGGAGCTGCCCGTACGCGCCGAAGCGGTGGTGCATGCTCTCGGGGTGGGCGCCGGCGTCGTGGCTGAGCCGCGCGTACAGGCCGCCGAGGCTCAGGTGCTCGGCGTACGTGCGGTGCTCCACCGGCAGCAGCGCCTGGTCCTCCGCGTAGAGCAGGAAGACGAGCCGCAGCACGACCGAGAGCACGCCCTGGTAGAAGTGGTCGCCCTCGGCCTCGATCGCCGCCCTCAGCCAGTCGAGCTGGTCGCGCCCGCAGTCGCGCGCGGCCGCGGCCTCGAAGCCGGCGACGAGCGTCTCGACCGCCTCGAAGACCTGCTTCGCGAGCTCCTCGGTGACGTCGGCCTGCCGGCGCCGGCTCTCGGCGAGCAGCCCCTCGAGCGTGTGCTCGGGCGAGGCGCTGTGCGCCCGCCGCGCGTGGAGCAGCAGGTCGAGCGCCGTGAGGAGCGGGCGGCCCTCCGAGCCGCGCAGGTGCTCGACCCGGAACGTGAGGTGCGCCGTCGACTCGCCGGCCGGCGCGTAGACGAGGCGCAGGTGCGCGCCGTTGAAGAGGAAACCGACGGGGACGCCGGCGTGCCGCAGGAGGCGCTCGAGCTTCGCCGTCGGCGGGTAGCGCCACGGCCCGGTCTCGCCCTCCGGCTCGTCGAGGTCGAGGCTGGCGCCGGTCTCCGTGAGGTCCCACAGGAGCGCGGACCACGGCTTCTTCGCGTCGGAGGCGCCCGCCTGCGCGGCGGGCTCCGAGGAGCCCCGCGACCCGCCGTCGCTCGCCGCCCCGTCCTGCGAGGCGCTCGGCGCCTCGTCGAACGCGGCGAACGGGTCGTCGGCGGTGAACGGGCCGCGGCCGAGGGCGAAGCTCGGCCGGATCTCCTGCCCGCCCTCGGCGGCATAGAACGAGAGCTCGGCCGGCAGCTCGGCGCGCGGCACGAGCATCCCCGGCGACGCGTAGCCGAGGAAGTCGCGGAAGAACGCCTCGAGGCTCCGGATGCGCGGCGGATCGCCCGTGAGCTGCGCCTCGAAGGCCGCCGAGAGCTCCGGCCGCTCCTCGGGGGCGATCTGCGCGTCGGCGAGCGCGGGCACGCTGAAGACGAGGCCCTCGATGGGCTGCGCGAGGCCGAGCCACTTCTTGTGAAAGAGAACGTCGCGATCCTTCATGTCATCGACTCCGGCCATGCGACGACGAGCCCCACCGGCGTGAGGCGCGACATGCGAACGTCGTAGAGCGCCTCGATCGCGGCCGGCTCGGACTCCATCTCGCCCGCGGCCGCCGCGCGCCGCCGCTCGAGGTGCCGCAGATCGAGGTCCACCTGGCGCTTCTGCTCCTTGTCCTGCACGTTGAAGAGGTCCGGCTGGCGCAGGCGCGCCTCCGCCTTGTCGATCGCCTGGCGCTGCCGCGCGAGCAGCCCGCGCAGGTCGTCGGCCTCGCGCCGCGCGCGCTCGGCGAGGCCCTGGCGCGCCTCGACCGCCAGCGCGTCGGCCTCGGCCTCCAGGTGCGGCCAGAGGGCCCGGAAGAGCACGTCGGCGTTCTGCTGGATGCGCTTTCCGATCGTTGCGTTGGGCGCGCGGCCCGAGCCCGCCAGGAGCCGCTCGGTCGAGGTGATCGCGTTCACCGACGTGGCGCGGTCCTTGTACGGCTTGATCTCGCTCGCCTCGCCGGACCACGCGGCCGCGACCGGGACGAGCTGGTCGTGGAGCCTCGCCGCCCCGATGCCGAAGAGCGTGAGGCGGGCGAAGCCGACGACGCGCACGACGCTCTCGCCCGGCGCGACGACGGCGCTCACCCGGGTGAGGTCGTGCGCGCCGAAGCCCTGCGCGAGGAAGCGATCGAGGATGCGCTTCACGAGCGGGTGCGCGAGGTGGAGCTGCTCGGCCCCCTCGGAGAGGCTCGCCAGCGGGTGGAAGGTCACCGGCCGCGGCGGCTTCTGGCGCCACTCCCAGAAGTCCTCGGTGCGCGCGCGGGGCGGCCTCAGCGTGTCGAGCGTCGCCTCCCAGGAGCGGTCGAGCGCCGGCAGCGCGTACGTCGGGCGGCCGTCGCTCGTCTTGCCCGCGTCCTTCAGCGATGACGCGCCCGCGAGCCGCAGCCCGATCTCGACGACGCCCCGCAGCGACTCGGGCTCGACCTCGAGCGTGCGCCGGGAGCTCTCCAGGCGCCGGCCGGCGCGCTCGACCTCGGCGCGCACGACCTCCAGATCGGTGCGCCGCGCCTCGAGCTCGGCGTCGACCGTGGCGGTCTTCGTGTCGGAGCCGACCTTCTCCACGCTGGCGCGCGCCTTGTGCGTGATGCCGTTCGCGAGCGCCGCCTCGATCTGGCCGAGCAGCACCGCCCCGAGGGAGCCGAGCTCGCGCTGCACCGTGGCGATCTTGCGCACGACGGTCTCGAGCACCTGGTCCTCGCTGCGCTGCGGGTAGACGAAGTAGTGGCAGCGGACCTCCGGGGCCGGCTGGAGCGTGCGGTCGATGCGGCCGTTGCGCTGCTCCATGCGGGCCGGGTTCCAGGGGATGTCGATGTGGAAGAGATCGGCGCAGTGCGCCTGCAGGTTGACGCCCTCGCGCGCGGCGTCGGTCGCGACGAGGATGCGCACCGGGTGCTCGTCGGGCGCGCTGTTGAACGCCCGCTGCACCTCGTCGCGGGCGTCGTCGCCCATGCCGCCGTGGAACTGCATGATCCGCTGGTCGCCCTCGTCGGTGTGCGCGACCGCCGCGGTGAGGAGCTCGACGAGGTAGCGCTTCGTGTCGGCGTACTCGGTGAAGAGGATGACCCGGCGCGGCGTCCAGGCGCGGCTCGCGCGCGCGTCCGCGCCGAGGCCGATGGCCGGGCACAGGTGCTCCCGCATCCAGCCGAGCAGGGCGAGCGACTTGGCGTCGGGCTCCCCGCGGGCCTTCTCGGCGAGCGCGCGCATCTCGGCGAGGAGCGCGCGGGCCTCGTCCGTCGGGCTCGGGAGCGCCGCGCTGGCGCGACGGACGGCCGCGTCGCTCTCCTCGGCGAGCGCGTCGTCGGAGAGGCCGTGCGTCTCCGGGTCGGCCTCGACGTCGGTCGCGGCCGAGCCCCTGGCCGCCGGCGCCTTGAGGGAGAGCTTTTGCTGCTGCGGCGCGGCGACCGGGCCGCCCTTCTTCGCGAGGCCCTGCGCGTGGACCTCGAGCGTGCGCGCGAACGCCTCGGGGCTCGAGAGGAGCCGCTGCTGCATGTGGATGAACGGGAGCCGCCCCTGCCCGGACTCCGGCGCGCAGAGCTCCATGTAGCGCTGGAGTTTCTCGCCGAGCGTGAGCTCGATCGGCTGCCCCTGGCCGATCTCGCTCGCCACCATCTTGCTCTCCTCGCCGGTCTCGGCGTCGTAGCCCGTTCGCTCGAGGCGCCAGGTTCCACCGCGGTTCGAGAGGGCGAGCTGCACGAGGAGGCGGCGGGGGAAGCGCTCGACGCCGAGCTGACGAAGATCGCGCTTGAGCCGGCGCACCATGACCGGTTCGAGATCCTTCTTTCCCTCGACCGGGACGCCGCGCGTGAAGCGCACTGGGTCGAGGATCTCGAGCAACGCGCTGAAGCTGTTCGAGTGGCCGTTGTGCGGCGTGGCGCTGAGGAACATGCGGTTGTCGAAGCGGGGCGCGAGGTCGCGGATCGTCCGCGTGATGTCCGTGTCGGTCGCGTACTTGCTGGCGGAGGCCGGCGCGGCGACGTGGGCCTCGTCGAGGATGAGCAGGCCCTTGCGCGCCCGTTCGCCGAGGTGGTGAAGGAGCGGCTCGCGGTACTCGCTCCGGCGCAGGAGCGCGTGCGAGACGATGAAGCGGTTGTGGGTGCTCCAGGGGTTGATCCCGAACCCGTGTTCCTGCCGCCGGTAGGCGACGAACTGCCGGGTCATGACCTCGAAGCGCAGGCCGAAGCGGCGCTGCATCTCGCCCTGCCACTGGAGGCAGACCGAGGCGGGGCACACGACGAGGACGAAGCTCGCCTGCTGGCGCAGGAGCAGCTCCTGGAGCACGAGGCCCGCCTCGATGGTCTTGCCGAGGCCGACGTCGTCGGCGATGAACAGGTTGGCGCGCGGCAGCTCGAGCGCCTTCATGAGCGGCGTGAGCTGGTGGGCCATCAGCTTGATGCCCGCCCGGAAGGGGGACTGGAAGCGGGTGGCGTCCGCGGCGCTCACCGCGCTCCACTTGAGGGCGTGCAGGTAGGCGCCGAAGTGCGCGGGGGGGTCGAGCCGCGAGGCGTCGCCCAGGCCGTGGGTCTCCGGCTCGACGACGCGCGCGCCGAGCTCGAGGTTCCAGAGCACGTCGAGCTGGCGTCCGGGATCGTCGTCGTCGAGGCAGACGAGGCGGACGAGCGGCGACTCGTCGCCCGTGCCCAGGGCCACGTCGTCGACGAGCCACTGGCGGTGCCGGGCGTGCACGATCTGGCCCTTGGCCGGCAGGCTGTCCGCGCTGGCGGCGGGCGGCCGTAGCGTCGCCGCGCGCGGATCGAACCCGGCGGCCTCGAGCACGAGCGCCTGGAGGTCGCCGCGCGCCCGGGCGGACGGGTCGAGGCCGTGCCGGCGGCAGACGGCGCGGAGCTCGTCGCGCCCGAGCTCACGGAGCAGGGTAGGGAGCCGCCCGCCCAGGTGCTCGGAGAGCCTGGAGGCGAGGCGGTCCTTGTTGCCGGCGATGTCGCGCACCTCGCAGCCGAGCAAGCGACAGAGGTCGAGGAGCCGCCCGGCGGAGATGACGGCGAGGACCGAGGGCACGGTGGGCGCCAGCGGGTCCGGGGCGGGACCGAAGGGCTGAAACGTAGCGACGCTCTCGAGAGCTTTGTGCGATTTTCTCGCGGCCATTCCTGTCTCCGGCGGTGCCCGAGCGCGGGCGACGGCCTCAAGGGGCGAGAGCATATCAGGAGAGCGCGCGATGTGATGCACGATGAATCGGGCGATCGAGCTACCTGCCCGCGTGGTCCCGTGGGCACTGCTCAGCTCGTGAATTCTGGGTCGCACGAAGAGACCATGGTCTCGCCGACGAGGGCTTCCGCGACGCCGGACTATGTGAAAGACTGTGCGGCAGTCCAGCCGCGGTGAGCTCGGACCGCGAAGCGATTGAGAACCACGGTGTAGGGCGAGCGGCCCAAGTGCGCGAGTCTGTCGGGCAGCCGAGCGTCGATGGCAGCGAGGTGCCACCGTCGGGTCGGCACCGGTAGGTCGTAGTGGACGGCACTTGATATTGCCGAGGGAGTCGATATGTTGACCGATGAACAGCTCACAGCCCTCTGGAAGGGCTTCGCCCAACCCAGCTGGGCGAAGTGGCAAAAGGACTACCTCGATTTCCTCTCCTGGGCGCACGGCACTCCCGAGCCCGAGCTGCGCACCGAGGCCGCGCAGAGGAAGCTCTGGAACGCCCGCGCGATCACCCCCGCCGGCTACGGCGATGCCATCAACGTCGACGCGCTCCTCGCCGATCCCGGGTTCGTGGACGCCATCGTCGGCCTCCGCGGGCGCGCCTGGCCGTCCGACGTCGCCGCCCGAGCGGCTGCAATCCAGGACGAATACGAGCGCATCCTCGGCATGGCCGTGGCGCGCGACGTCAAACCCAGGCCGTACGCCAAGCTCCAGCGGCTGGTCGGCGCGCTGCTGCCCGCGGAGCTGACGTGCGTGCTCAGCTACGACGCCGTCCGGCACGCCGCAAAGCTACTCCTCGGCGACGCGAGTGACCCCCAGCTCGTGGCCCAGGTGCAGATGCGCGCGCGGCTCCGGGCCGTTCTCGGCGAAGAGAAGAACCTGGCCGAGCACGTGCGACGCTCGACCTTCTGCTGGTGGATCCATGAGAACTACGAGCGGCTGGCGGCCGGGCAGATGCCGCCCTGGAAAGGCAATGTGGCCGTCGACAGCGGAGCGATGCGCCCACCCGACGACAAGCTGCCTTCCCTCGTGGTCTGGCCATTCGCGAAGCAGTACGTGGGCTATCTCGCGGTGCGCAACTTCGCCGGTGCATACCGCGCCGTGGTGCAGGCGGTGCTTCCAGGGCTCTCGCAAGACGACCTCGTGGGCGTGCTGCAGGCGAGCGGCAGCTTCGACAATGTCCCCACGCCATTGTTGCGCCAGCTCATCATCCGGGCCAAAGGCCTCGGGTTCATCGAGGAGCGCGGCGGTCTGCTCTACGCCACGAAGGACGGCGACGAACTGCTGGGCAGCGAGCAGCTGGACATCCTTATCGAACGCTTCTTCGAGCGCGTCTTCGGCTTCGCCCAGCTCCTCCGGCACCTCGATGAGCACCCAGGGTCGACCGATGAGGCCGTGGTCGGCGCTCTGCAGGCGCTCTATCCCAACTGGACCACCGCGCGCGTTCCCAGCGATCTCCGGAACTGGAGCAGCTACCTCGGCTTGCTCCAGCGCGACGAGCACGGCGGACTCTTCCTCACGCAGTACGGCAAGGCGTGGGTCGCCAGGCTCCCCAAGAATCTGCCGAAGCCTCCGCCCGAGGCGAGCCCCGGTATCGATCCGCGGACGCCCGTCGTCGCGCTGCCCGCGATCCCGTATCCGGCCTTCGACGCCATCCTCGCGCGCTTCAAGGCCGATCCGGAGATCGCCGACTTCGTCTTCGAGGACCGCCAGCTCGCCACCCTTCACGCCGCCTGGCGCTGCAACCCACGCAAGCGGTTCGTGCTCCTGTCCGGGCTCTCGGGCACCGGCAAGACAGCCGTCACGCTCTGCTACTCGCGCGCCGTCTGCGAGCTGATGGGGATCTCCGTCTCCGAGCACCGGGAGATCGTGCCCGTCTCGCCCGACTGGCGGGATCCCTCCGGGCTGCTCGGCTACTTCAACGCCCTGCACGCCGACCCCACGTTCCAGGCCGAGCCAGCGCTCCGGCTCGTCCTGCGCGCTGCCGCCGACCCGGGTCGGCCCTACTTTCTCATCCTCGACGAGATGAACCTGGCCCGCGTCGAGCGCTACTTCGCGCCGTTCCTCTCGGCCATGGAGACGGGCAAGGATCTCGTGCTCCACGCCAATGGCGTCGATGTCAACGACGTTCCCCCGCGCGTGCGCTGGCCGGCGAACCTCCACATCGCGGGCACCGTCAACATGGACGAGACGACCCACCCGTTCAGCGACAAGGTGCTGGACCGGGCCTTCACGCTCGAGTTCTGGGACGTGGATCTCAAGAGCTTCTTCGACCGCGCCGCGGCCAAGGCGCCCGGCAAGCGGCTGCTGGATGTGGAGGAGGCGCTGTGCGAGCTGCACGGCGCCATGCGCGAGGTCCGGCGGCACTTCGGTTACCGCACGGCCGGCGAGGTCCTCGCGTTCATGCACGCCGCTTCGGAGCTGGGCGGCGCGGCGCCGGCGGCGTTCCTCGATCAGGCCGTGTTCTCGAAGGTGCTGCCGCGCCTGCGCGGCGAGGATACGCCGGCGTTCAAGGGCGCGCTCGAGGCCCTCATGGGGATCTGCAAGCGCCGCAGCCTCGCTGTGAGCGAGGTGAAGCTCGGGAGCATGATGGAGCTGCTGAAGCGCACCGGCGTGACCCGGTTCTGGGCATGAGCCTCCAGGTCCGCGACGCGGCCGGCGCGGACGAGCGCGTCGTCGACGGCGTCCTGCATCTGGAAGAGGCAAGGACCTACCACGTCGATGCTCCCACGGGCGCCGGCGCCCCGCGGGCGTGGCTCGGGCCGCGGGAGTTGCCCTGGAGCGAGGAGCGCGGGTCGTTCACGCTCGACGTGGGCCAGTGGGTCGGCTCGGCGTCGCTGAGGGTGGCGCACGGCGCGCAGGAGACGGTGGTCGCCGTCGAGGTGGCGCCGCGCAGAGAGAAGCTCTCCGAGGGCGCGTGGCTGGCGCTGCTCGCGGACCTCGAGGCGTGGTCGCCGGGCCTGGCCATAGGCCTCGAAGGCGGCGGTGTCGGCACCGTGCAGACGGAGGGCACCACGGCCACGGTCCTCGCCGCAGCCCTGTTGCCGCTGGTGCCGGCGCTTGTCCGTGCCGTTCGTGCCATCGCCGCCGCGCCGCGGGAGCTCGCGACGACGACGCGCGAGGATGTGCCGCTGCGCGCCGTGCGGCGAGCGGATCGGGAGACGCTCCACTGGCTCGCGCGGCACCCGGCGGCTGCGTGTGCGGTGGACCCCTGGTTGGCCGCTCGCGCCGGCCAGCTGGACCCGTACGTGCCGCAGGACACGACGCACGAGACCATCGACCACCCGGTGAACCGCTATATCGCCTGGCTCGTCGGACGGGTCGCTCGCGTGCTCGGGGACCTGGGCGGCGCGCTCGGCCGCGCCGCCGGGAATCCACGGCTGCAGCCGGACACGGCGCAATGGTGCCGCGCGCGAGCGCGCGCGGCGGCTGGCGCGGTGGACGAGCTGTCGGCCACGTTGCGCCGGACGTTCCTCGGGTCGTTGACGCCCACGCCCGCCACCGAGGCCGCGCTCCTTGCGGTGCAGGACGACCCTGTCTACGCCCGAGCCCACGCGCTGGCTCGGCCTTTCCTCTCGCCGCGGTTCCGCCTGCGCGAGTCGCTGGACGGCGGCGAGGCCCCGGTGCGCCCGAGCTTCGAGCTCTACGAGCTGTGGGCGCTGCTCGCCGTCCAGCGGGCGCTCGCCGAGGCCCTCGACGGGTGGACGTGGACCTGGCGGCAGGCACCGGCGAGCGAGCTTCTCGCCGGCTTCGGGGCGGGGGCGGCGTTCACCGCGAGGCGCGCGGAGGATGGGGCGCGGGTCGACATCCGGTACAACATGACGTTTCCCGGATACCTCGCCCGGGGGACCTCGGATCGATACAGCGTCTCGGGTGAGCGTCGACCCGATATCGTGATCTCGTTCGAGCGGCCCGACGGCCCGCGTTCCTGGATCTGTCTGGACGCCAAGTACCGGGTACGTCGGGAGGCGCTCGCGGACGCCTTCGTGTCGCTCCACATCTACCGCGACGCGCTGCGGTGGGAGACGTTCGGCGGCGCGTGCCGAGGTGGGCTGCTCCTCGCCCCAGCGGTCGATCCGGAATGTCAGCCTTGGTTCGCGGCCGAGTTCCGTGAGCGGTTCGGGATCGGAGCCTGGCGGCTGACGCCCGGGGAGCCGCCGGACCTCGCGCTGGCCAGGCACATCCTCGCCATGGCAGGCGAACCTGCGCGGGCGTGGGCGCTGGCGACGGGGGCGCCCCCTCGCGATGCATAGCCGCCCGACGGGGCCATCGAGCTTGCCTTGATGAGATCTCCGCCCGCTCCTTCACCCGTCGCCTCGCCGGAAAAAGCGATAGGCCTCGATCCACTCGAAGCCCTTGGGCGGGGACTTCGGCAGCGGTAGATCCAGGACCGGGATGCGCTGCATGCGCGCACCGTGCTTGCAGGTGGCCACGATCTCCTCGGCGTCATCGAAGTCGATGCCGGTGACCTGAACTGGAACACCGAGCACCTCCGTCTCGAAGGGGACGTCGAGGTGGTCCTCCATCATGGTGAAGAATCCGACCCGCTGCTCGGACTCTCCGTAGGCGTCGACGATCGCCTCCTCGACGAGCCCCCTGAGCCGTGCCTCGTCGATCTCCGGTCGTGTCGGCCGCGCCGTCCTGCGCGATGTGCCTGCCACGCGCTCCGGCGTGTCGGACCTCTTCGTTCGCGAGCTTCGTGTAGCCATCGCGCATCTCCGCTGGATCTTGAACCGCGCCCTCGCAGGTCTTCGCCGCATCACGGGTATCCCCGCGCGTCAATTGGGTGCCGTGCTCCCGTGAGCACGACGAGCAAATTGATGGAGAGGTAATTGCCTCGCGTACTCCCAGTCGATGACGGCGAACGGCTGCTCCCAGTGAAGGAGGATGTTCTGCCCCAGGAGATCCCCATGGATGAGCGTCGCGGGCGCTTCCTCCGGCAGATGATCGAGGGCCCACCGCTCCGCCTCGCGGAGCTCGGTGAGGCCTCCCGGAGCTCGAGAAGGCGACCTCGAGGGCCCGCTTCGCGTGCGCCCATCCCGGTCCGGCATCGCGTAATCCAGTTCTCATCTGCGCGCCGACTCATCGCACAAGCGAGGTCCGAAGTGGAGCCCTGCTGTGCACGAGGACCGATCTCACGCGAGCCGGGCAGGGGAGCGCAACGAGCCATCCTCCATCCACCCATGCATTGCTGACAGAGCCAACAAATTGCCAATATTTCGGAGGAAGGTACCGCTTTCGGAGCAGCAGAATGCCGGCTCTGTCGTGGGTAAGTTGGCTGGCTGATCGGAATGCGTCGTGAGCTCCACACGAGATCTTCGTGATTCTCCACTTCGACGTGATCGACGAAGGCAAGCTCGTGGCGGCGCTCGACCGCGCGCGCGATATCACCCGCGCCGGCGAGGCGCAGGTCTGGTCGTGGGTGGGCAAGGGCGCGCAGCGCCAGGAGACGGTCTCCCGCGCCTTCCTGCGCGTCGACCAGGGGCGCCTGGAGATCCAGACCAACTCCCGCGAGCGCGGTGAGGCCGTGAAGGCCCTCGTCGAGCGGCTCGCGGGCGCCTCGGTGAAGCACCGCAGCACCGAGCACCAGGACCTGGAGCAGGCCGTGCTCGCGCACACGGTCCGGAAGGGGTCTCGAGCCCGCGCGAGCGCTCTGGATTGCGATCCGGAGGGGTCCGGACCCCCCATCTGGCACAAAATCATGCGCTTCGAAGGGGCAATTGGCACAAATTTGCGCAAAATCGGACGTTTTTTGGCACGAATTCCGCCGGAAAGACGCTCGATGGAGCGTTTCGGAGGGGTCCGGACCCCGGTGTGTCGCAATGCATTGCGGTTGAGCCAGTGCTCGACCCCCCTCCCTTGGCACAGATGGAGGCTGGCTGGCACATCTCTCCCGCGCATGCCGGGCGTGCTGGCCCCCTGGTGGCAGGCTCACGGCCTGCTCGTGCTCCGGAGGCGCCACGCGCGGTACGAGCTGCAGGCCGCCTCGAACGCGCTGCGCTCGGCGGGGGTCTGGGCGAGCCTCGCCGTCCAGGTGGCGTCGACCAGCGTCCTCTGTGCCGGGGTGAGGCCGTAGCGGCGCAGCGTCTCCGGGGCGCGCTCGGGCTCGAGCGCGAGGTCGACCGTGAGCGACGCGTACTGCTCGAGCGAGAACTGGACCGGCCCGCCGGCGGCGGCTCCGTCCGCGGCCTTGGCGGCCGCCGCGGGGGCGCCGGTGGGCGGAGCCGGGCGCGACGGCGCCGACGGAGGCGCGGGGTTCACGAACGGCAGCGGGTCCGCGCTCTTGCCGCCCGGGCGCGCGCCAGCCGCTGCCGGAGCGACGGTCGCCCCGAGATCGACGCTCGCCCTGGGACCGCCTGTCGGCCTCGACGCGGGCGAGGAACCGGCGACGAACGGCAAGATAGGCGACATCACGACGTCTCTCGGATCGACGGTGCTGCCGAAGTCGACGCGCGGCACCGCGGCCGGAGGCGCCTTCGCCTGCGCGCTCGCCGGCGATGGCGTGGCCGAGCTGGCCGGAGCGCGCTCGCCCGCCTTGGTGCGGGCCGCCTGATAGCGCGTCACCACGGCCTTCACGCGACCCTGGAGCGCGGGATCGGCGTTGATGCGACCCTGCCAGTACTGGAACGCCTGCGCCCGCTGCGCGGCCGTCAGCCGGTGCTTCTCGCAGAGCTGCGCCTCCGTCATGCCGAAGAGCGTGTGGTCGGCGAGCATCACCGCATACCGCTCGAGCGGGATGGGCGGCGGTGACTCCTCCGCCGGCGCCTGGCCCCGCGGGGCGGGGTTCTGGAACGGCAGGCCGTCCGTGAACGGGACGGCCGCCATCGCCGTGGTCGCGCCCTTGCGAGCCCTCGCGGGCTGGGCGCGCTCCTCGGGCATCGACGGAGGCGGAGGCGGCTCCACGATCGGGCTTGCGACCTGGGCCGGCACCATCGCGGGCCGCACCCCGACCGGCGGCACCCCGGCCGCCGGCACCCCGACCGGCGGTCCCCCGACCGGCGGCACCCCGACCGCCGGCGCCCCGACCGGCGGCACCCCGGCCGCCGGCACCCCGACCGCCGCCGCCCCGGCCGCCGGCGCCTCCACCGCCGCCGCGGCGAGCAGCGGCGACGGCGTCCGCGTCAGGGTCGGACATTCCTCGAGCGGCCCCTCCATGTGGCTCCGGAGCGTCGCGGCGAGCGCCTCGTCCGCCAGGACCCGGTTCGCCCAGCTCGCCTCGAGGCTCGCGTACGTCGCGAGCGGGAGCTCGTGGCGCGAAAGGAACGCGACAGGCTCCGCCGCGGTCACGAAGTGCCGGCGAAAATGGGCCCACGCGCGCACGTCCGACGCGATGGGCTCGAACGTCGGATCGAACCGCCGCTTCGCGGTCAGCAGGGCGGTGTCGAACGCCACGAGCAGCTCGAGATCCGAGGCGGCGCTCTCGTCGATCCCGGCCTGCCAGTGCTCCGACGCCCGCTCCCACTCGGCTGCAGGCACGCCGGCGTGCTCGAGGGCTCGCCACAGGTCGAGCCCGGCCCCGAGCCCGGCCACCACGGCAGCATACGACTCCAACGAGATGACCGTCTCCTGGTTCGACATAAGCCCTCAGCGCGCGAGGCGAGCCAGATCCGACAACGCTCCTTCCAGCGTCGCCCCGAACGCATCCCACGCCACCCGCGCCGGTCGGCCGGCCCGCGCGAGCAGCTCGTCGGCGCGCACGCGCACGGCCCCGGCCCACAGATCCGGGCGCCGCATCTCCGCGAGCACCGATCGCGGGGAATGAGGCTCGCCCCCCCGGAGGCGCGCCGGCTCGGCGGCCGCGGGGAGCGCCGCGATCGCCGCCTCCCACGCCGCCACGGTGGGCGCCGCGACGCGGTCGCCCAGGGCCGTCACGAGCGCGCCGTGCGCGTCCTCGTCGAGCTCGTCGCTCCCCAGCTCGGCGAGGAGGCGCGGAAACAAGGACGGCAGCCCGATCCGCCCCATCGCGTCGAGCGAGCCCGGGGTCGAGGGCAACCCCGCCGCGAGGTCGCGCGCGAGCTCGCCATCGCCCGCGTCGCCCGCGAGCGCGATCACGTCGAGCGCGTGCGGTCCGAGCGCGGCCAGGGCGCGAGGATCCATCCTCCGCACCCGGTCGAGCGGCTCGAGGTCTCGCAGCAGCATCCGCGCGCGCGCCACCTCGTAGGCGAAGGCAGGGCCCGCCACGTCGATCCACGAAGCGCGCCCCGGCGCCGGGTGAGCGGCGTCGGGCGGCGTGCGCGCGAGGTACCGCTCGACCGCCGCCTGGACGAGGGGGCTCCGCACCCGCGCCAGCGCGGCGAGCGCCTCGCCCGGGAGCTCGCCGGGCGGCGTCGCCTCCAGCGCGATCCCCGCGAGGACCGGCTGCTCCACGCGCGCCGCCCAGCGCCGCGCGCGCTCGCGCAGATCCGCGCTCGGCTGGGTCGCGATCGCCTCCGCGATCTCGAGCACGCCCCCGTACGTGGGGAACGCCGAGCCGTCGAGCGACGCGAGCCACCCCTCGAACGCGTCCTCCACGCCCGCCGCTTCAAGGCAGCCGAAGAGGACCGCCAGCGCCCACGCCGCGCCGGGGTGCTCGAGGTCCGCCTCGCCCGCGAACGCGGCGAGCTCCGCGGGCGTCAGGCCGGCCTCGGCGAGCGCGTCGATGTGCGTGAGGAGGCGGCGCGCGACCTCGGGCCGCTCGAGGTGCGGGCCGGCCCGGTGATCGGCCCCCAGCGCGACCGCCCGCTCCAGGAGGCCGGTCCGCACGTGCTGCTGCCACAGCGCCGCGGACAGCCCCGCCGCCCGCCCGGCGTCGAGGCGGACCTCTCCCTGCCAGTCGAGCGCGCCCAGATCCCGCTCCGCAGGCGGCGGATCCCGCCCGGCGAGGGGCGCGGCGGGGATCCCCCGCTGGAGCCCGGCAGAGGCCTTCCGGACGGTCATGACCGCTCGTCCCCCACGAGCGCGGCGCCCACGGTCCCGTCGCCCGACCGCGCCCAGGCGAGCGCCACGCGGCCGCCGACCTGCCCGGCGCCGGCCGGCCCGGGGAGGGGGAGCCCGTGCCGCAGCCAGGCCAGCGCGAACACCGCCGACATCAGGCCCGCGGCGCTCCCGAAGAGGCCGATCTGCCCCTCGAAGCTCGGCATCTCGGCGCGCTCCAGCCGCGCATTGTGCCGCACGGAGGCGAGATGGAAGTCGCGGATCCGGAGCGGATCCACGTCGAGCGGCCCGACCACCAGCGGCACCGCCGGGCGGAGCCGGAGCGCCGCGAACACGCGCGTGAGCGCGGCGCCGTCGGTGGGTAGATCGTTGTCGTCCCGCGCGTCGCTCTCCGCCGCGGCGTACGCGTGCACCTTGCCCGCGAGCGGCGCGCCCTGACCCGCGCCCCCGACGAGCCGCACCGCGGCCGCGCCCTCCGAGGGGGGCAGGGGATTGCGCGTGAAGGCGGAATAGCGCTGCTCCAGCCACAGCTCGAGGTCCTGCCGCCGGATCTGCGAGTCGACGGCGAGCACCACCACCTCCGGCTCCCTCCGGAGCAGCTCGCGCGCCTCCTGCAGCGCCGGCACGTACGCCGCCGCCCCCGAGCGCCGGCTCACGACGGTGTGGCCCGCGAGCGTCAGGAACCGCGCGACGTCCGCCTCGCCCTCGAGCGCCTCCGGGGGCGCGACGAGGAGGATCGGCGTGCTCCTCGACCCGGGCGCCGCGCGCGCCAGCGCCTGCTTCGCGAGCAGGCGGATGCGCGACGACCACGGGCGCGAGGGGGCGATCCACGGGCAGTGGTGGACGGGGAGGGCCTCGCCGTCGCGCGTCGTGAACGCGCCGCCCGCGTGCGGGCTGACCTCCGCCCGGTGGAAGAAGACATGCTCGCTCGGGCTCAGCCCGAGCGGCGAGACAAGGGAGATCTCCGCGACGCCGAGGGCCATCAGCCGGCGCTCTCCTTGCCTGTGTGCTGGGTCTTGCCGTTGATGGTGATCGTCGCGGACTCGAGGGTGAGGCCGCCGCCGTGCACCGAGACCGTGGACGCGCCGTCGCCGACGTCGAACACCACGGTCCCGCCGTCGAGGGTGAGGGGACCGCCCGCCTGGATCGACAGCGCGCCGCTGGCCTTCACAGCGAACTCGGCGCCCGCGTCGAGCCGGATGGCGCCGCCCGCCTTGAGGGTGTGGGCGGCCTTGACGTTGCGCCCGAGCCCGGCGGTCGCCCGCAGGGAGGTCGCCGCCGCGGTGTCCGACGAGGCGGCCATCGTGAGGCGCGAGATGCGGACCGCGGACGTCGTGTGGCTGCCCCCGATCGCGAAGCTCGACGCGCCGAGCGTCGTCCACTTGAGCGCCCCCGGCGTCTGGATGCCGTGGATCGCGCCGATCACCTCGGTCACCGCGCCGTTCACGACAAGCTTGCGGTGCCCCGGCGCGGCGGCGGCCGCGCCCGCGCCGGCGCCGCCGGGGCCCGCCGCGCCGCCGCCGCCCTGCTGCTCGGCCGCGCGTTGCTGGGCCTGCTCGGACCACGGCGTGAGCCCGGCGCTGTCCGCCGCCGCGACGATGGCGTCGCCGCCGGGGATCCGGCCGGCGACCTCCCCGAGGCCCGTCCGCGCCGCGGCCGTCGCGAGGCCGCTGAGCCCGCCTCGCTGGTACCCCTGGCCGAGCGCCTTGCCCCACGAATAGCCCTTCGTGAGGGCGGCGCCGACCCCGGGGATCTGCCCGACCCCGGCCAGCACCGCCGCCTCGGCGAAGCCCTTGAGCCCGCTGATCGGATCGCCCACCTGCTCGATGAGGTTGGCGCCGATCGAGACGGTCTCGCTCCCCACCTTCGTCGTGCCGGTGGCGTTGATCGTGATGTCCTGATTGCCACCCACGGAAGCCGTCTGGCGGTCGACGCCGACCGTCCACGCGTTCTCGAGGGACAGCGTCTCATTGCCGCTGATCTGCCACGATTGCGCGCCCTTGATGTGGATGTTCTCGAATCCCACGGTCTGGTTCTGCATGTCGACGCCGACGGTCGTCGTCTTGCCGAAGCCGGCGTGCCAGACCATGTGCTGCCGTCCCGCGGCGTCCTCCAGCGAGATCATGTTGGCCTTGCCGCCCCCGGGAGAGCTCACCGTGCCGAGCGCGGTCATCGTCTTGTTGGCGGGCAGGCCGAACGCGGGCAGCTGCCGGCCGTTGAAGGAGCGCCCGAGCACGTAGGGCCGATCCGGGTCGCCGTCCTCGAAGCCGACAAGCACCTCCCAGCCCACGCGCGGGAGGAGCATGGAGCCCGGGAGATTGGCCTGCATCACGCGGATCGGGAGGCTCGATGTCCCGTCCTTCGGGCCCCCGCGATCCCAGGGGAACGCGACGCGCACGCAGCCGGCCGCGTCGGTGTGGATCTCCTCGCCGCTCGCGCCTGTCACCGTGGCGCTCTGGATGCCCGGGACGCGCGGGCGAGGGGTGACGCGCGGGAGCCGGTACGGCACGCCGAGCGGGATCGCCCTCACGTGCAGCCTGCCTTCCGGATCGCCCGCTCTCCAGGTGAGCGATGTCTCGACGACGAAGTACTTGCCGCTCGGCGAGACGCCCACCGAGAGCGCGGCGTCGGCCTCGAACTGCACGCCGGGGCGGAGCTCGAGCGCCGTCGTGTCGAACTCGAGGACATCGGCGTCGGCCCGCAGCGCCTCGAGCCGCAGCCGCGCCTCGCGCTGCCCCTCGTCCTCGGTGCGGAACCGGCCGGGCGCCTGGTAGACCTCCACCGCCTTCTCCGGATCGAGGCCGCCCTCGGCCTTCGCCTCCAGCTTCACGGCGGGCTTCGCCGGGTCGTGATCGCGCAGGGCCACCTTGCCGGGGCGGCGCCTGCGGAGCTGCCTGGCGGCGAAGGCCACGCGCTTCCCGGGGTAAAGGCCCGATTCGTCGACGAACATCAGGGGATCCGGCAGGACCTCGGGCGCCCCTTCGGACCTGTCGCAGAGGACGAACGCGTCGAAGCCCTCCCTGGGATCGAACCGGAAGTAGAGGCCCTCTTCCTCGCAGATCCGGCGAAGGAAGACGTCGTCTGTCTCGTTCCACTGGGTGACGTGCTCGCGCTCCGGCGGCGGCTGCGCCTCGTTCACGAAGGCGTCGCCCTGGATGCCGGCGCCGGCGAGGAGCTCCTCCACGATCGCCGCGGCGGTCGTCCTGCGGAACACCCGCGCGTCCTTGCGCAAGGTGAGCCACTCGATGGCCGAGCGGAGGTCGATCGTGGTGAGCCGCTGCGCGCCCGGGTCGGCGGTGGCGACCGCGGTGAGGCCCGCGACGACGCCGTGGTGCACAGCGATCGCGCCGTCGTCGCCGGTGATCTCGATCCGCGCGGGCGTCCCGAGGAGGGCCTCGCCGTCGAGCGGCTCGGGCGCGGAGACGTCGACCTCGGCGCGCGTCGCGCGGCCGAGCGCGCTCACGAGGCGGAGCTCGATGGTGCGGGTGGTCGCCGGAGGATCGAGGGAGAGCGTGACGTGCATGGGAGTCAGCCCAGCCTTCTTCGTTCGGCCTTCGGCGGCCGCACGAGGAGCGCGTCCAGCGCGGGACCGAAGCCGCGCCATCCGTGCTGCTCCCGCCGCCAGAGCTTGCCATCGCCGGTGAGGACGTAGCCGGGGGCACCGAGCGACCAGCTCGTCCGCCGATCCTCCTCCGCGAAGAGCTCTTCCTCCTGAAGATCGCGGTCGAGCCTGGGCCGCACGCTGTACAGGGGACCGAGGTGCTCTCCGGTCGCGCGGCAATAGACCCTGTACCGGTCCGGGTAGCCCGCGGGAAAGGCCTTGTCCAGGCGTGCCGCGGAGACACCGAGGCGCGAAGGCGGCCACTGGCCCGCGGCGACGAGCGTATCCCTGGCAAAGCCGGGCGCCACAAGCTCCGCGGCGAGCCGGAGAGCGGTCAAACTGCCGCCGTGGAACGCCGCGCTTACCTGGACGAGCGCGCTCCTCAGCAGCGGCTCCAGGTGCCTGTCGCGCGTCATACGGCTCAGCGCCCACCAGTCGATCAGCCGGAGCCATTCTGCGCTCCGAAAGCGTCGGTCCACCGACCGGAGCTCCTTGAGCGCGCGTCCGAGGGGCGATCTCGGCGAGATCCGCGGCGCGAGGGATTGCACGTGCGCTCGGTACTCCCGGAACGTCCTCGGCCGCGCCACGCCGTCCCATGGGACATCGTCCGTTGTGACCTCATGCGGATGACCGAGCACCCGGCTCCCCTTCAGCACCACCTCGCACTCGCGAGGCCCATACGTGAGGAACTGAACCTCGTAGGGAGGGTCGGACAGCTCGCCGCCCGTGTAGAAGAAGTCCGGGAAGCCAAGCTCCTGGTAGAGCTCGATCTCCGGCGCGCGGCGCGCGGCGAGCTCGTTCATGAATTCGACGGTGGGTTGCGGCAGAAGCATGTCAGTGGCCCTTGTGGGCGATGAGCCTCGCCAGAGCGGCCCTGACCTGCTCCATCCTCGCGGCCAGGGCCCTGTCGCTCGGGGTCCCTGTCGAAGCGCGCTGGATGCCCTCGGTGAGGTTCCGGAGCAGCTGCCATCGCCAGCTCGCGTCGGTCCTCAGCCGCTGGTTCGCGGCGTTGATCTGATCCTGCACCGGTCCGGGCCTCCTCTCCGTGCCGGTCACCCGCTCGAAGGTGACGTTGCCCCTGCCGTCGGTCCGGACGCCCAGCTCGACGCCCGGATTGCCGGTGTAGAAGTGCGTGCCTTTCCCGTCGTTCCAGTCGCTTGTGCCGGCGGAGTGCGGCTGCCAGGGGTCATACGCCAGACCCAGAGGATCCCACGTTTGGGTTGGCGCCCCGCCGAACGCCATCAGATTCAACCCGCCATGGACGTTGATGGGATCCGGCGAGAGCCACCTCCCGCAGGCCGGCTCGAAGTACCGGAACCTCGTCGAGCAGAGGCCCGTCTCGTCGTCCGCGACCTGGCCGAGGAGCCGGAACGGGCTCTCCACGGGCAAGGTGTGCGGGTCCCGTTCGACCGACACGACATCGCCCCACGCGCCGTGCTGCGCCCGCCAGGCGATGCGCCCGCGCTCGTCCACGAGCTCGGTCGGCGTGCCGACCTGGTTGACGACGACGCCGAAGACCGTGCCCTGCTCGACCTGGAGCAGCGGCGTGAAGCTGCCCGGATCGTGGACGTGCACCCGGGCTCGCTCGCCCTGAGCCGAGACGTGCCGCTCCTCGCAGACGACGTCGCCGTCCCACAGATAATCGACCGACGCTTCCACCGGGGCGCCTCCGCTCGCGCCGCCCGCCAGGGCCGCGTCGAGGGCCGCGCCGTCCCATGCAGAGAGCACGGTCTTCCGGACCCGCCGGCCAAAGGCGTCGTACGTGAAGCGCACCCGCCTGCCGTCGGGGAGGACGACCTCCCTGAGCCGATCCTTTGTGTCCCAGCCGTAGAGCGTCACCTTCTCGCCGCCGCCTCCGGCCCCGCCTTTCTCGATGCGCTGGATACGCCGGCCGCGGCCGTCGTGAAGATAGCGGGCGTTGCCCGCCGCTCTCAGCACGTTCCCCGGGCCGAGCGACCAGCGTTGCGCGAGATCCGGTGATCCAGCGCCGCGCACCGCGCCGACGAGCGAGCCCGTCGGGTCGTACGCGAACACCTCCCGGCGCTTGCCGCTCGCCGCCTCCAGCAGCTGATCCGCGCGATCGTAGCGGTACGTCGTGGTGGTGCCGCCCGGGCCGTCGGGCCCATCGCTCACCGACGTCAGGCGACCTGCCGTGTCGTGGCCATACCGCCGCCTCACGGCCAGCCTCGCGGCGCCCGCCGCCCCCGCGGAGATCACCTGCTGCTGCACGAGCCGCCCAAGGACGTCGTGGTCCTGTTCCAGTCGCCAGGCGCCGAAGTCGCGGAGCCGCTCCCGGCCGGCCCCGTCGCGCTGGATGGATACCGCTCGTCCCTCGTGCGTGATCCCCACGAGCAGATCGTCGTCGTCATGGCGGTACTCCGTCCGCTCGCCTCCCGGCGCGACGCGCGCCGTGCGCCGGCCGCAGGCGTCGTACTCGTAGCGGACGGTGCGCCCGTCCTGGCGCTCGGCGATGACCTGTCCCAGCCTGTCCCGCTCGAACTCCGTCACCACCTTCGCCGTCGCGTCGGTGCAGACCGCGCGCACGATCCGCCCGAGCGCGTCCCGCTCGAACGTGATCTGGACGTCGGGCCCGCGATCCTCCACGACATTCCCGAGCTTATCGTACGCGAACTCCCGCCATTCGCCGTCGGGATGGTCGATCCGCGTGACCCGCCCCCCGCGATCGCGGCGGTACGTGATCAGCCGGCCATCGAAGGTCCGCTCCGATACAACGCGATCGGCGCGGTCGTACTCCAGGCGATAGCGCTCGAGCAGCGCATTGATGATCTCGACCGGGCGCTCGTCGGCGTCGTGCAGGAGGGCGACCACCTGCCCATCCGGCGGGACGATCTTCGCCAGGTGCCCTGTTCCGCTGTACTCGAAGCGGGTGGTCCTGCCCGCCGCGTCGGTCGTGCTTGTGACGTTTCCCACCGGATCATACGTCATCGCCAGGCGCGTCCCGTCGGCCCGCACCCTGGCCAGCATCTGGCCGAGCCGATCGTGCTCGGTGTGCGTGACATGGCCCGACGCCTCGACCCGCGCCACGGGCCTGCCGAGCGCGTCGTGGCGGAACCAGGTCGTCTCGCCGCGCCCCGAGGTCTCGGACGCGACGTTCCCGTGCTCGTCGTACGTGAACGTCGCGAGCGCGCCGTTCGGGCCGAAGGCGCCGGCGACGCGCCCGTCCGTGTCGCGCGCCAGGCTGAAGGACGCGCCGGTCGGGAGGGTGACGCTCACCAGCGCGCCGCGGGCGTCGTACTGGTAGCGCGTCTCGAGGCCCGCCGCGTCGACCCGCCGCACCGGCGCGTCGCCCTCGATCTCCCACGCGGTGACGTTGCCCGCGGGGTCGGTCTCCTTCACAAGGTTCCCGCGCGCATCGTACGCATACTCCATCGCTTCGCCGGCGGCGTTGCCCCGGCGGATCAGGAGTCCATCCTCGTCGCGCCCGCGCTCCGACGCCCAGCCGCCGTCGAACGTCTCCTCGCGCAGCACGATGCCGTCCTTCACGTGATATCGCCGCGCGCGGCTCGTGCCGTGGGTCCGCACCTCGCCCGTGTCGTCGTCGGTCGTCAGGCGGACGTCGTGCAGGCCCCCGTCGCCCCAGGTCCGCACGCACCGGCCGGTCTCCTCGTCGTACTCGTACTGGAACGAGATGCCGTTGCGCGCGGTCGTCTTCACCATCCGGTGCAGGCCGTCGTATTCCCATCGCTTGATGTGCGAGAGCGCATTTGTATGCGAGGCGAGCGTGCCCTCGACATGATAATCGTAATCGAACCAGGTCTGCAGCGCGGGCGCCTCCTCGCTCCCCGGGGCGCGCGCCCAGACCTCGACCCGGACCACCCGGCCTCTCTCGTCGCTCATCACGCGGACCTCGCGACCGCAGCTGTCCGAGATGCGCACGAGCACGCTCCCGCGGTACTCGAGCTCGATCCTGTGGCCGTACGGGTCGGTGATCGAGGCGAGCGCGAACCGGCCGTCCGGCAGCGCGCTGAACTCGCGGACGAGCCGGTCGTCCAGGCTCCGGATCAGGTAACGCTTGCCGGCCGCGCGGAGCTCGAGCCGCCGGCCGCGGTGGAAGCTGACCTCGTCCGGCGCGGGGACCGCGAAGTCGACGGGCAGCCCCTCGTCGTCGTGGAGCCGGATCACCTGCTCGCCCGGCTGCACCCACTGCTCGAAGGAGTGTATCCAGCCGCCCTTGCCGAGCGCCGTCGTCCTCCGCTTGTGATAGCCGGACGAGTAGGTCCGCCGCCATGCGAGCTCGATCGGGCCCGGCAAGGTCAGGTCGGTGCCGTCGTCGACGACGAAGCCGGTGCCGACGTCGATCGGATCGCCGACGTTCGTCTGGTTCGCGCGCTCCGGGTGGAACGCTCGATAGTACTCCTCGTTGACCGCGTGCGCCTTCGCGGCCGATTTCGACGCTCGCGCGAAATCGACCTTGTTCAGCAGGGGCACGACCATCTGCGCGATCTGCTGCTGGGCGGTCAGGACGTTCATGTTCACGAGATCGCCCGTGCCGCACACGTTCTTGCCGGCCGCCTTCACGACCATCGAGCCGGTCCGCATGACGGCGATCTTCGTGTCGGCGTGCGTCACGAGGTCGCCGCCGGCGGTCTTCGACGGCGCGTTCGCGGGCGGGTCGACGTCCATCTGGCTGCCCTCGACAAGCGCCTGCGTGTCCCAGATCCAGTAGCTGGAGTTGTGCTCGGTCCCGCTCTTGTTGGCGCTGCGCGCCGTGTACAGGAAGGGCGTCGGGACGGGGGGCGCCGGCGGGCTGACCGGGCTGATCGCGCCGGGGGCGACCGCGCCGTGTCCGCTCTTCTTTGTGGCGATCTCCTTCTTGCCGACGCTGCTCATTGTCGCTCCGGTGGGCTCCTCTAGGGGATCTCGACGTGCGCGCTCGCCAGCCGCACCTCGCGCGGGGCGTCCACGGTCACGGCGTCGGCCGACAGCTTCACGCGGCCGTCGGCCGACAGCTCCAGCCGCGATTTGCCCGCCCGGAGCACAAGCCGCCGCGGCGCCTCCACGACGACCTCCTCCGTCCTGCGCTCCCTCGTCTGGAGCGCGCCGAAGATCACCGCGTCGCCGCCCGCCATGCCCACGAGGACGATGCTCTGCTCGGCGAGGCACCTGTCGGCGAGCTCGAGATCCACGTCGGGCAGGACGCCCACCTCGATGGGCTCGCTGCCGAAGAGCGAGGCCTCGTACCGCCCTTCGGCGAGCTTCCTCAGCAGCTTCGCGAAATGGGCGCCGCCTCCCAGCGGCGGCGCTGCCTCCGTGCGGCGGCCGAGATTCACCACCTTGCCGGCCCGCTTCATCGTCCTCGCAGAGCTCATTTGACCTCTTCCTTCGTCGTCACGACGCTCGTCGAGTCGCCCTTGAGCTTTCCCTTCACCGTGATCGACGCCGGCGTGATCGTGACCGTGACGCCGCCCGCCTTGAGCACGATCCTCGTCTTCGCCTTGAAAGACACATCGGCGCCCTTGGCCCGGATGGCCCCGCCCGCCTTGAGCTTGATGACAGGTGCCCCCACCGTGAAATCGGCGCCGGCGTGCGCCCGGTACAGCCCCGCGTACTTCTCCGAGAGCACCGACGCGTTGATCGACACATTCTTCGCGCTCACGCTGAGCGGGCCGCCGGCGGTCAGCGTGCTGGCGCCGAGCACGCCCATCGACGCCGTGAGGCCGCCTATCTCGGTCCACGTGCCGCCCACGGCGATGGTCGAGGCGCCGGTCACATGCCGGTTCGTGCTCTGGATCGCGACGACGTTCTCCGCGGCCCCGACGATGCGGCTCAGCGTCGCCGCCTTCATCTCGTAGTCGCCCCCCACCGTCAGCTTCCGCGTGGCGCCCACGCTGACGCTCTCGCTCGCGGCGAAGATCCCGAGCACGCCCGTGGTCGTCACGTCGCGATTGCCGCCCACCGAGTACGTCTGCCCGGACGTGACCGTCGTCACCTGCTGCAACGTCACCGTGCTCGTGTGGTTGCCCCCGACGATGTTCTCCTCGTCCGCCGTCACGCGGACGACCTTGTCGTTCTCGGTCCTCTCGGTCGCGTCCTTCGACGCGGCGAAGTGCATTCCCTCGTTGCCCGCGGCGTCGTCGAACCGGATCTGGTTCTGCTTGCCGCTCCCCCCGGTGCTCTGCGTCCCCCAGTTGGACCGCACCTTCTGGCCCGGCAGGCTCTCGGCCGGGGGCGCCTGCCCGTTGTCGAGGCGCCCTAGCTCCAGCGGGGTATCCCCCGTCGGCGCAGGATCGTTCATGAACCCGACAAGCACCTCCCAGCCGGCCCGCGGCAGGAAGAACCCGCCGCTCAGCGGCGGCTGCACCGGCCGGATCCACGCGCTCGCCGTGTCGTCCTCCGGCGAGAGGCGATCCCAGCGGAAGCGCGCCTTGACCCGCCCCTGCGCGTCGGTGTGCATCTCGGCGCCCGGCGGCCCCATGATCGTCATCGTCTGCAGCCCGCCCAGCCCCTTCGCCGGCTGCCGCCTCGGCCGCGCGGGCCGCGCCGCGGGGACCGCCATGATCTCGGCCTCGTAGCGCAGATCGCCCGGGCCGTTCGCGGCGAAATCGCTGCCCCGGTGCCGCACCTCCAGGATCCGGAAGCGCCCGTTCTCGTCGTCCCGCGGCGCGTCCTCGAGCTCCACGATGAACCCCACCGCGACGTGCCGGCAGGTCGTGCGCGCCCGGAGGACCACGCCCTCGGTCTGCTCCTCCTCCAGGAGGAGCCGCGCCCGCGCCGCGCCCGCCTCGGGCGACCGATGGCGCCCCGGATACGCGAACCGCTGAAAGCGCTGCTCGCCCACCGACGCCGCCTGATCGACGGTGGGTCGGTCGGGATCGTAATCGGAGACCGCCACCCCGTCGTGCGTCACCCGATGGATCAACCGCACCTCGGTGACCACCTCGCCGGTCGCCATCCCGCCGTCCTGCACAACCCGGAGGCGCGCGCCGCCCGGGAGATCGTGGCAGGCCGACGTGTCCTGACCGAGCACCACGACGTCCTCGGACTCCTGGTGCTCGACCCAGAGCGATATCCCCTCTTCGGCGAGGATCCGCCGCACGAACGCGAGCACCGACTCGAACGCCTGGACGCACTGGATCCGCGGCTCCGGCCGGGTCGGCACGCGGATATCGAGGGTGAGGCCCGCCTCGAGCAGCAGCTCCTCGGCGATGGTCACCGCGTCCTTCTCCAGGAAGATGCGGTGATCCGACCCGTCCTCGAGCGGCATGAGGCGCGGGACGATCGTCAAGAGCGCGCCGACCCCCGAGCCCTCGATGGCATCGACGACCCCGTGGAACCGCCGCGCCACGTCGCGCAGCGCGTCCTTCGGCGTGATCTCGAGCGTCGCCTTCTTGCCGAGCAGCTCGTCGGGGACGAGCGCCTCGTCCCGCCCGGGAGCGACGCGCGCGAGGACACGCACGCTGCCGCCGACGTGGGTCCGCTCGAAGGCGTCGAACGACTGGACCGCGAGCGGCGGGGCGCCCTCGACGGTCAGCTCGAACGCGGCCCTCACGGCCCCACCTTGACCATGTCGTTCTTCTTGACCGACGGCGCGTCGAGCTTGACCGTGGACGACGACTTCAGCGCTCCCGCGAGCTTCATCGTGCTCCCCCCGTTCGCCGTGAGCGTCGCCGCCTTGACCGAGATCGTGCCCGCCTCGAACACGACCTTGCCCCCGCCCTCGATCGACAGGACTCCGCCCGCCTGGAGGGTCGCGCGGGCGCCCGCGTTGAAGGCCACCTTGGCGTTCGCGCTCTCGTTCGCGGCCCCGGCGGTGATGCTCTTTCGACCCGTGGTCCCGTCGGCGTAGGCGAGGGCGGCCGTGAAGCTGCGGACGCCGCTCACGAGCTCGGTCCGCGCGCCCGCCACCGACTGGTTGCTCCCGAGCCCCGCGGTCGTGGAGAGCGCCGCGCCGATGACCTGCGTGAAGGCCCCCTGGACCTTCGCGTTGTACTCGTTGCAGCGCAGGCTGTAGAGGGCGCCTATCTGCTCGACGTACGCGCCGTCCACGGCCGTCTTGTAGGTGCCTGTCACGCCGATGGTCTCGTTTCCGCCGATGCTCTCCGAGCGCGCCCCCTTGACGACGAGGTTCCCGTCCGCGCCCACGATGATCGATTGATTGCCCCCGATCGTCGTCGTCTGCCCGCCGTCGACGAGGAGCTGCTGCCCTTTCTGGACGGTATCCAGCCGGTTCGCCCCGACCTCGATCGAATGCGAGCCGCCGACCGATACCGTCTGATCCTTCGTCGCATGAACGAAGGTCTGCTCGCTCCCGCCGTCGTCGCCCATCCGGATCTCGTTCGTCGTCCCGCCGCCCGGCGAGGTCGCCGATTGCAGCGTGCTCGTCGCGCACCGGTCGGGCAGCGCGTAGGGCGGGGCGGCCCCGCCGTTGTAGATGCGCCCGAGGACGAACGGCCGATCGGGGTCGCCGTTCTCGTACACAACGGGGACCTCCCATCCGACGCGGGGCAACATCTGCGGCGCCGTCAGGTTCATCTGCAGCGTCCGCACCCAGCGCGAGCTCTTGTCGTCGCCGACGCCCGAGCGATCCCAGAAGAAGCGCACCTTGATCCGGCCGAGGTCGTCGACGTGGATCTCGTCCCCCGCGGGGCCGGTGACGATCGCGCTCTCGATCCCCGCCACGACGGGGCGCGAGCGCGGGATCTCGGGCCGATACGGGGCCTCCGGGGCGAAGGGGACGAGGGTGGCGCGGCTCTTGTACGGCGCGCCGCGGGGCTGCTCCCGCGAGGCCTGAACGAGCTCGTGCTCCACGGCGGTGATCAGGAACCGGCCCGAGAAGCACGCGTCCGCGGCGCCGGTGATCTGCACGACCCGCCCGGCGCGGAGGCGCGCGGTGCCGCTCTCGCCCACGAGCGTCGAGCGATGGCGGCGGAGCTGCTCGAGGCGGACCTGGGCCCGCGCGGCCGCCGCCTTCGGGTTCACGAGGCCCGACGGGTACTCGAAGACCTCCAGCGCGCCTTCGCCCGCGTCGCCGTCCACGGGGACATCGGGGTTCTGCACGTTGATGTCGCGCAGGCTCGCCCGGGTCGAGACGATCGACCAGCTCCGCCGCAGCGCGTGGAAGGCCAGCGCCATCGTGGTCCTGCCGCTCGCGTCCTCGAACGGCACGACGGGGCTCGGCCCCTCGATCCCCTCATGGGAGCTCGGGTGATCCCCGAAGACGAGGAGCGGCGTGTCGTCGTCGCGATCGAACCAGCCGTTGATCCCCTCGTCGGCGAGCAGGCGCGCGATGAACGCCCACTCGCTCTCTCCGTATTGCACCGTGGTGTCGCGCTTCGCGTACTGCCCGGCGAGGCGCCACCTCACCTGGGAGGCGGGGAAGCCCGCGCGGAGCAGGAGCTCGGCCACGATCTCCTGGGTGGTCTTGTCCTGGAAGATGGCGTGGCCCACGCGCAGGGCGAGCCGCGCGGCGGGCGGCCCGAGCGTGATGCGATAGCGGTCCTTGCCGCGGGAATGGCCCTCGTGGGACGCCTCGAGCGCGACGAGGTGGAATGTCGTCGTGAAGCCGCTCGCGTCGGCCAGCCCGAGGACCGCGTCCCTGTCGACGAGCGCCGCCGTGTCGAGGTGCGGGTCGGGGAGCAGCGCCTCGACAACGAACGCGCCGAGCTCGTTCATGGCCTCCCGCCCGCTGACCCGGACGATCTCGGCGCCGTCGAGCCCTTCCAGCTGGAGCTCTGCCTGGTTGATCACGGGCGCTCCTCTGCCGGCGCCGGCGGAAACACGAAGGGGGACACGGCGAGCGCGGGCAGGGGCGCGAGCGGGCCGGACATCGCCGCCTCGGCCAGGGCGAGGACCTCGGGATCGGCCAGGCGCGCTCGCCAGAGGCGCGCGAGGCGCAGCTCGTCGCCCGGGGTGAGCCCGGCGCGGCGGGCGAGCTCGCCCGGGTCGACGGCCTCGAGCGCGTGGCGCTGGAACGTCATCCAGGCGCCGATGTCGCGGTCGAGCGGATCGACGGGCCGCGCCCAGAGCGAGAGCGCCCGGCCGAGCGCGTCCTCGTACAGCGCGTCGAAGCGGTCGTCGTCGCCCGCGAGCGCGTCGGACACGCGCTCGCTCCAGAGCTCCTCGGCGCGGGCGAACGCCCGTTGCGGGACGCCGAGCCACGCCAGCACGGCGGGCACGGGGAGCCCGTCGAGCCGCGCCGCCTCCACGACGAGGTAATGCCCGAGCGAGACTCCCTCGATGGGCGCGCGGAGCGCCTCGGGGAGCCGGCCGTCGGCGGGCAGGGCGCGCAGGAGGGCGTCACGCGTCGACATCGAGCCGCGCCTCCCGGAGCAGCGTGTCCCCCCGGCCGAGGGGGACGACGCGCCGGTACGTGAGCTCGACGCGCGCCGCGTCGGGCTCGAGGACGGCCGTGTCGAGCACGAGCCTCAGGGACACAGGCGGCCCCCTCGTCCGGCGGAGGTGCGCGACGAGCGGGAGATCGGGGATGGTGACGTCGAACAATCCCTCGGGACACAGCCCGTGCGTGGCGATGACGTCGCCGGCCGCGAGCGGCCGATCCAGCTGCAAACCGGGGTGGGCGACGTGATGGAACCGCCTGTCGAAATCGAGCGGCGGCAGCGGCATCCGCTCGCGCTGCCAGGCCGCGTCCATCGTGCCGGACAGCGCCCGTCGCGGCAGCCACCACATCGGGATGGCGCCGAATCCGGCGGGCGCCGTCGGGTCGGTGTCCGTGATCGGGGATGCGGGATCCTCGATGCACGGGGCCGGAGCCCCGTCGAGCTCCGAGGCCGACTTATGGACGCCGCGCCCCACGGGGTTGTGCCAGTCCACGACGGTGCCGTCCTTCGATTTGCCGCCATAGGCGCGCTCGTAGGTGATCGCGGCGCGCTCGAACCGCGCCGCCGGGGAGATCTTGATGCCGAGGCCGCTCTCGTAGAAGACCCGCTCGCCGTGCACGGTGAGCGACATCGACCGCCCCGGCGCGCGCACGGCGACGTCGAGGCTCGTGACGGCCTTCGTGGAGACCGCGCTGCCGACGATCACGACGTCGGCCCCCGGCTTCTCGCACGAGACGTCGCCGGGATAGCGAATGCTCGACTCGCGCCCTTCCCGGACAGCGGCCTCGTCGGTGGGGACGTCGCTCAATCGAACGGGAGCCTGCTCGTCCAGGAGAGCGAGCCCGGGGCCGCGCTTGCCATAGGTGGCCTTGACCAGGAGAACGACGACGTCGACGCCCCGCTCATCGTGCAGGGGAACGGCCAGAGCGGCGCAGGGCGTGGCGTTTGCGAACATTCGGCGGCGCCTGGCAAGCTATCCGAACGCGCAGGGGGGTACCAAGAAACGCGCCCTGAACCGAGCGTTGACTCAGAATCATTGAGTTTTTCGAACGATGAAGGTCCGCCGAGGAGGGCGGCGCCTCGTTTCAGATCGGCGGCTCTCGACGGCTGTCGACGAGCAGCGCGCGAAGCGCCTTGAACTGAAAGCTCTTCGCCAGCGCGGAGAGCCGCCCCAGCCACGGTCTCAGCTGCTCGTCCTTTTCTTGCAACCGCTTCGCTTCCTCGATCAACTCGAGGACCCTCCCTCGGCTCGACAGATCCAGGAGCCGCGCCAGATCGTCGGGCTGCGGACGGGGCAGCGCGGCGAGCTCGGCCTCGGTGAGGACGGCCGGCGAGGGGAGCGGTCCTTGCCGCTCCTCGCGGATCCAGGAGAGCCCCAGCGAGCGCTCCAGCCGATCGAGCAGCGCCCCCGCCTCGACCGGCTTGGGAAGAAGATCGTCGCACCCGGCCTCACGGCTTCGCTCGAGCTCGCCCCCGGCGACGCTCGCCGACGAGGCGAGGACGACGGTCCGCGCGAGCGCGGGGAGCTGTCGCAGGCGCCGGGTGGCCTCGTAGCCGTCCATTCCCGGCATCGCCAGATCCATCACGACAAGCGCCGGCGTGTGCTCGGCCGCGAGCCTCAGCGCCGCCTCGCCGCCCTCCGCCTCCAGGACCAGAAAGCCGCGCGGAGCCAGCAGATCGCGCAGCACGGCGCGGTTGTCGGCGTGGTCGTCCACCACGAGCACGCGACGTCGCTCGCCTTCATAGCCGGTGATCTGCTCCCACCCGAGCGCCGCGCCCGCGGCGCTCGCGGGAGGTCGCGCCTCCGTGAGGCGCAGCGTCACGGTGAAGACGCTGCCCTCGCCGAGCCGGCTTTGCACCTCGATGCGGCCGCCCATCCGCTCGACGATCTGTCGGGTGATGGTCAGGCCGAGCCCCGTCCCGTCGGCGCGGGCCACCTCGCTGCCGACCTGCTCGAACGGCTCGAAGATGCGCAGCAGGTGCTCGGGCGCGATGCCCGGACCGCTGTCCTCGATCCGAAAGCGCACGGTGCGCTCGGGCCCGCTCTCCTCCAGCACATCGACCTGGAGGCTGACGCGGCCGCGCTCGGTGAACTTGATGGCGTTGCTCAGCAGGTTGAGCAGCACCTGGAGGAGGCGCTTGTCGTCGGTGTGGACGTGGGAGAGCGGCGGCCCGGACACCCGTGAGGAGAACGCGAGCCCCTTGGACTCGGCCCGCACGCGGCAGAGATCGGTCACGGTGCCGATGAGCGCGGGGAGCTGGACCTCCCTCGGGGTCAGATCCATCCTGCCGGCCTCGATCTTGGCCAGGTCGAGGACATCGTTGATCAGCGTCAAGAGGTGCTCGCCCGAGCGGCGGATGGTCTGGACTCCGTTCCTCTCCGCCGGCGAGAGCGACGTCGAATGCTCGAGGATCTGGGCATAGCCGAGGATGCCATTGAGCGGGGTACGCAGCTCATGGCTCATGTGGGCCAGGAAGGTGCTCTTGGCCTGGTTGGCGGCGTCCGCCGCTTCCTTGGCGGCCCGCAGCTCTCGGGTGCGCGCTTCGACCTCTTGCTCGAGGTGCGCGTTGGCCGCCTGGAGCGCCTCGGTCTTGCTCCGCACCTCGGCATAGAGGGTGGCGTTCTCGACGGCGGTGGCGGCCTGGGAGGCCAGCAGCGCGCAGAGCTCGATCCGCGCCTGGGGGAACGCGTCGACCGCGTGCGCATGCTCTAGGTACATCACGCCCGAGAGACGCCCCTGGTGGACGAGCGGGACGGCGAGCAACGAGGGCGGCCTCCGGGATCGCAGATAAGGATCGGTGTCGAAGCGAGGGTCGGTGACGGCCTGGCCGAGCACCACCGGCACCTTGCTGCGCTCGACGTACTGCACAACGGAGCTGGGGAGCCGGGCGGAGGCGCCGATGGGCTCGTTCAAGTCGAGCGCGAGGCGCTCGGGATCGAGGGCGAGCTCGGCCTCGACGCGCAGGGCGCCGCCCTGGACCAGGGCGAGCACGGCGCGCTCGGCGCCGGCGTTCTCGGCGAGCAGGCGGAGGATGCGGCCGATGAGGGCGCCGAGGACGAGCTCGCTCGACAGGGCCTGGGTGACGCGGACGGTGGTGGCGACGTCGAGCGCCGCGTTGCCGGTCGTGTCGGTCGTGTTGATGGAGGCCGTCGTGGGGGCGCGCTCGGCGGCGAGAGCCGCCGCGGGGCCCGGGAGCAAGGTCGGATGCTGCTCGTGGAGGTGGGCGACCAGGGCGAGCGCGCCCCAGCGGGTATAGGCGTCGCAGGCCTGGCGCAGGTAGTGGGCCGCGAGGCGCTCGCGGTTCGCCGAGAGATGGAAGTCGGCGCAGAGCTGGGCGGCGAGGGCCTCGACGTGCAGGAAGCCGTGCGCGTGGGCCTGCTCGATGGCGTCGTCGTAGGCCGAGAGCGCGTCGTCGGTGCGGCCGTCGAGGCGGGCGCGCTCGGCCTCGAGCAGCCGCAGCTTGTGGCCGAAGTTCTCCGCGCACCCCTCGGTGAAGGTACGAAAGCGCTCGATGGCGTGGTCCAGCGTGGCGAGGAGCCCTGCGCGCTCCTCGTGCGGGCGCGTATCCGCTTGCGGGCGTGTAGACACGCAGCACTTCGCGGCGGCGAGCCCCCGCCAGAGCGGGATGTCCGTCACGGAGGGAGTCCCGTAGACGGCAGGACGGAACCGCTCGGCTTCCTCGGCGTGCTCGAGGGCCCGCGTGTGCTCGCCGAACGAAAGGAACAGATGCACCTCCAGGATGCGCGCCAGCTCGGCCACGAGCCCATTGCCCCTCGCGAGGAAAGAGCGCGAGCTCTCGGTGAGCCAGTCCTGCTCGGGGGTGGGCCTGGGACGCGTCGCGGCGCGGAGAAAGGCGGCGTAGTCTGCGACAAGCGCGAAGAATTGCCGTCCGTGGGCGTCGCCGGCCCGCGCCATCAGGTCTCGCTGCGCCTCCTCCCGCTTCGCCACCTGGTCGAGCGGGCGTCCTCCCCACAGATCCACGTAATAAAGCTCGCCGAGCAGGCCGTAGCTGGTGCCCACGAAGGAGCCGGAGACGGTCGCCGCGCGCAGCGCGGCTTGATAGCAGGACCGGCTCTGCTCCACGGGAGATTCATGGGGCACATACAGCCCTCGAATGAAGGAGCACTCCGGGAAGAAGGGCGAGGCGAGGCGTATCGCCGCCTGCTCTCCCTCCCGCGTCCAGCGCACGCTTCCGCGGTAATCTCCGAGGAAGGCCGATGGCGCGTGGGCGAGTATCCCGATGAAGAACGGCGCCGCGGACGTCAGCGCCCCCCGCTTCATCGCCTGGTGCGTGTTGCGCACCGCCGCGAGGGCGAAGGTGGCGGGGCGCGTGCCGATCACGGCGCACAGCCCCATGGCGGCCTCGAGGGCATCGCAGAGCGAATGCTCGGGGGAGGGATCGGCGGGCATCCGGGTGAAGCCCTCGGGGTGCTCGTCGAGCCATGCATTGCACTCCCCGAGCAGCTGCTTGATCTGAGCGATGCACGCCTCGTTGCTCTCGGGGTAGTGGATGCCCTGCTCGGCGAGCGCCAGGAGCCCGAGGCTCTCTCCTTCTCGGAGCTGCCCGGCGGCGCGAAACGCGCGCACGCGCAGCTCCTGCGCCGCGAGCCTCGGCGGCGCGGGCAGCGGCCGCGAAAGGAGCGCCAGTGCTCCCCGGTGCACCTCGTCGAACGCGCGCAGCATGTAGTCCGCCTCGATGCGTTCGAGCGCCATCTCCACCGACAGCTGCGGCTCGTCCTCCCACGCGCGCTCTCCCAGGAGCCGCTGCGCTTGCTCCGCGAGCGTCGCTTGCAGCTTGTAGGAGCCGTTCGCCTTCGCTGCCCTCGCTCCTCGCAGGTTCAGCTTCGCCAGATCCTTGCGCTCCCCCTCGTTCTCGAGCGCCGCGGCCCCCAGGTTCAGGTGCCTCACCATCTCCAGCTGCTTCTGGTTCGAGCCCCCCTGGCGCTCGAACACCGCCCGGAGCCTCCGGCCGATCGCGAGGTGGGTCCTCGCTCGCTGCTCCGGCGGGATCCGTTCGTAGAACGCCTGCTGCACGCGGTCGTGCAGAAACCTGTAGCGCGCCTCGAGATCGCGGCTCAGGTGCGCCAGCGACTGCGCCAGCGCCTGCGCCTCTCGGTAATGCCCATCGCTGGGGAGCACCAGCCCCGCGAGCACCGCGGGCCACAGGACGGCCCCGACCTCGGCCGGCTCCTTGCCCGAGAGCACCGTCAGCTCCTCGAACGAGAAGCTGTGGCCCGCGCACGCCGCCTGTCCCAGGACGTCCTGCGTGCTCGCTGGCAGCTCCACCACCTTGCGGAGCACGAGATCCACGACGTTGTCGGTGACCGCCGCGCGCTCCACCGCGTCCTGATCCCATTGCCACGCGCCGTCTTCCAGATCGCGCCGCACGCGCTTCTGACGGTGGAGCTCCAGCAAGAGCTGGCCCAGGAAGAAGGGGTTGCCGTGCGTCTTGCGATGCAGCGCACCCGAAAGCGGTCTGACCCGCTCGGGCTCGGCGGACAGCGCGAGCGTGAGCCACTGCGCTACCGACGCCTCGGAGAGCGGCCCCACGGTCAGCCGCGGCGTCGTCACGCCGCTCGCCGATACCGCCTCCACGAGCGTCCACAGCGGGTGGCCCGGCTCCACTTCGTTGTCCCGATAGGCTGCGATCACGAGCAGGTGCTTGCGCCCCACGTCCGTCAAGAGCACCTTGAGCAGCTCCAGCGACGCGGGGTCCACCCACTGCAGGTCGTCGAGGAACAGCACCAGCGGCGGCGAGGCGTCGGTCACGGACCGCACGAAATCGATCCAGCTCAGCTTGAGCCGGTTGTACGCCATCTCCGTCGGCACCTCCGGCACGGGCGCGAGCGTGCCCATCAGCCATTCCAGCTCCGGTACCAGGTCGGCGATCACCCGCGCGTTCGGGCCCAGCGCTCGATCGATGCGCGCGCGCCACGACTCGAACACGGGCTTGGGACTGGCGGTCAGGTTGTTCAAGAGGCCCGAGAAGGCCTGGGCGAGCGCGGCATAAGGGACGGAGCGCCCGAGCTGATCGTGCTTCCCCGAGAGGAGCAGCCCCCGGCCCGCCCTGGCGATCTCGCGGTAGACCGAGCGCACAAGGGCCGTCTTTCCCACCCCCGACGGGCCCGCGAGCAGCAGCACCTCGACCGCCCCGCCCGCGGCGCGCTCGAAGGCCGCGGCGATCTCCCGGCTCTCCTCGTCGCGGCTCACCAGGGTCTGCGGAAGCGAGAGCCTGGGCGAGAAGTCCTTGCGTCCCAGGGCAAATGGCGCGATGTGGCCGCGCTCGGTCCACGCCGAGAGCGCCCGCTCGAGGTCCGAGGCGAGGCCACTGGCCGTCTGGTAGCGCTGCTCGGGGTGCTTCTCGAGGCAGCGCTCGACGAGCCGCGCCACGGCGCCGGGGACGCCCTCGACGAGGCGCGGCTCGTCGAGCGCGGGCGGCGTCTTGGCGAGGTGCGCATGCACCAGCGCGAGCGGGTCCTTCTCGAGAAACGGCCGCCGTCCCGACAACGCCTCGAACAGCAGCACGCCCAGCGAGTACAGATCCGTGCGGGCGTCCAGCCCACGGGCGGTGCGCCCGGTCTGCTCGGGAGAGATGTAGGCGAGGGTCCCTTCCAGCGCGTCGGGCAGGCTCGCCTCGGTCGCCTCCTGGGCCAGCTCCGAGGCGATGCCGAAGTCGACGAGCACGACCTCGGTCCAGGTCTCATCGACAAGGATGTTCTGCGGCTTGACGTCCTTGTGCATGACGCCGGCTGCATGCACGCCCTGGAGCACGCGGCACACGCCCAGGGCGAGGCGCAGGGCAGCCTCGATGTGCAGCCGGCCGCGCTCGGCCAGCACCCGGTCGAGCGAGCGCAGGCCGGCGTCGTGCAGGACCAGCGCCACACTGCCGCCCTGCTGTTCGAGCGCCAGAGGGCGCGCCACGCCGGGTACATCGGCGAGCTTGGTCAGGAGCTGGTGCTCGTGCAGGAGCCGGCCGACGGTGCGCGAGCTCGGCGTCATCGCGACGGGCTGCTTGACGACCACGCGCTCGCCCGAAGGTCTCTTGACGGCGCGCTGGACGCGGGTCTCGAGGCCCTCATAGAGCGTCTCGCCCCATAGATAATCCACGAGCTGCATCATGGTCTCTGTTCTCCTCGGGCGAATCTGTGGCCCTGCACGGCTCTTGGCATCGCTGATCGAGGGCAGGACGCCTCCTCTGCGTCGCGTCGGAGGTTCGAGGGGCGTCAGGGAGCGCCGAACGCCCTCCCGCGCGCCCGGAGCGCGTGCGCCACGCCAGCCTGCACGGTGGCCTTGGTCACCAGCTCACCGAGGCCGAGGGCGAGCCGCACGAGCGCCTGCGCCACCTCGGGGCGGATGCCCGTGATGATCGCCCGCGTGCCGAGCAAGCCGAGGCCCCTCGCCGCCTGCACGAGCATGCTCGCCACGGTCTCGTCGGCCACGTTCACGCCGGTGATGTCGAAGATGAGGAAGTCGGCGCCGCGCTCGCTCGCCCCGCGCAGCGCGGTGTCGACCGCCTGCCTGGCGCGCTCGACGTCCATCGTGCCGACGAGGGGCATCACAAGGATCCCGTCGGTGATCGGGATGAGCGGCGCCGAGAGCTCGCGCAGCCTGTCCCGCTGGGCGGCGATGATCTGCTCGTGCAGCGCCGCCCTCGCGGCCTCGGCCTGCTCGCGCTGCGAGAGCTCCTGCGCGAGCTGCGCGTTCGCCTCGTACAGCTCCGCCGTGCGGCGCTCGAGGGCCCGCTCGGCGGCGTCGCGCTCCCGGATCTCCTCCGAGAGCCGCAGGTTCTGCTCCTTCAGGGCCCGCGTCGCGCTCCGGAGCGAGAGCTGGGTCCGCACGCGCGCCAGGAGCTCGCCTCTCTCGAAGGGCTTTATCACGTAGTCCACGGCGCCCACGCTGAAGCCCTGGATCCTGTAATGCTCATCGGCGAGCGCCGTCATGAACACGACGGGGATATCCCTCGTCGCCGGGTTGGCCTTCAGACGCTTGCAGGTCTCGAAGCCGTCGAGGCCGGGCATGAGCGCGTCGAGCAGGATCAGATCCGGCTCCTCGCGGCCGACCACCGCGAGCACCTCCTCGCCGTCACCCGCCATGGCGAGATTCAGCCCCTCACCCGCAAGCGCGCCGCAGAGCACCTCGATGTTGAGCGGATTGTCGTCAGCGATGAGCACGAGCGCAGGGGATCGGGGCGGCTGCATGACCTCTCTGGAACGGCCAGTAGGGCGTGAGCCGTCCCGACCTGTCAAGGCCTTGCGGCGCGCGAGTCCAGATCGAGAGGGATCGCGGCGATTCCCCTTACATATCAAGGGTTTGTTGTGAGATGCGTGCCACCTTTGTGGGGGAGAGAAGCAACCTTCACGACCTGCGGGAGCGCGTCGAATGGCGTCCCGGTTGCCCCTGATTCAGCGAAGAGGCAGGCCTGAGTCGGCCTCCGCCTGCTCACGACCTCTGCTCCGGAGGAGCCTTGTGCGTCAGGGCTTCGCCGCGCCCGCCATGAACGCCGCGAACGCGTCCGCGTGGTCGGGGTGCCAGCGCGACAGCGCAGGTCGGTTCTGGATGAGGTCGTCGGCCGCCCACTGGATTCGGCGCTCGTCCATCTCGCGCGTGACCGCGTTGTCCGGACAGAGGATGTAAAAATCGCCGCGGCCCATGCCGGCGAGCATCCTGTCCACCACCTGATCGGCGGTCCACGCTTCAGCGGGCTTCTCCGGGCCTCGCGCGGTCATGCCGGTGAACGTGTATCCCGGGATGAGCAGGTGGGCGGTGACCTTGCTGCCGGCGACGTTGCGCAGCTCGTGAGCGAGCTGCTCGGTCAGCACCTTCACGCCGGCCTTGGAGACGTTGTAGGCCGCGTCGCCCGGCGGGGTGGTGATGCCCTGCTTCGAGCCCGTGTTGACGATGGCGCAAGGGGTGTCCTGCGCCAGCATCGCCTCCGTGAACGCGTGCACGCCGTGGAGCACGCCCCAGAGATTGACCTCGATCAGCCGGCGCCAGCGCTCGTAGTCCTTCCACGGTCCGGCGCCGTTGCCGACTCCGGCGTTGTTCATCAGGACCGCCACCTCGCCGAACGCGTCGTAGGCGACCTGCTTCAGGCGCTGCACGTCCTCGAGCCTGGCGACGTCGGTCGGGGCCGCGCGCACGTCGGCCTCGCCGCCGGCCGCGAGGGCGGCGACGCGCGCGGCGGCCTCGTGCAGCGCCGGCCCATCGAGGTCGGCGAGACAGACCTTCAGGCCCATGCGCGCGAAGCGCTCGGCGGCGGCGAGCCCGATGCCGCCGGCGGCGCCGGTCACCACGGCCACGCGGCCAGGTGTCAATGCGGGATGGTGGTTCACTGGGGATCTCCGTCAGGCGTTGGTCGGGGTCGCGCCGGCCATGGCGCGACGGTCGCGGCGAGTATAAAGGGCGCCGGCGCGTCGAGCCACGATCGTCCGGGGACGCAGATCTATCGAAGGGGCCGCCTTCACTCCACAGCCTGCGGGGCCTTCTCGGCGAAGCGCCCTCGATACTCGGCGGGCGTCACGCCGAGCCGCCGAGAGGACGCCCGCCACAGCGTTCCCCGCGCCGTACCCGAAAGAGGGAATGACGCGGTTCGAGGTGCTCGAGCGTCGAGGCAACCTGCACGTGGTGCGGCAGCCGAGCCCCTGGTCGCTCACGGCGGACCCAGCCGAGCGGATCAAGGACGTGCTGTCGAGCTTGAGGAAGTGACACGCCCAGGTGGCATTCACGTTGCTTGATGCCGCGGGCGAGGCGGGGGCGCGACGGGCATGGGCGATTCCAGGCGGGCGGAGGTCGTGGTGATCACGGGGGCGTCAGCGGGCGTGGGGCGCGCGACGGTGCGGCGGTTTGCGCGCGAAGGCGCGCGCATCGGGCTGGTCGCGCGCGGGCGCGACGGGCTCGAGGAGGCGCGGCGCGAGGCGGAGGACGCCGGGGCGAGCGCGCTCGTCCTGCCGACCGACGTCGCCGATTCCGCGCAGGTCGAGGCCGCGGCCGCGGCGGTCGAGCAGCGCTTCGGCCCGATCGACGCCTGGATCAACGTCGCGATGACGTCGGTCTTCTCGCCCGTGAAGGAGATGCGGCCCGAAGAGTACGAGCGCGTCCTCAAGGTCAACTTCCTCGGGTATGTGCACGGAACGCTCGCGGCGCTCGCGCGGATGCTCCCACGCGACCGCGGGATCATCGTGCAGGCGAGCTCCGCGCTCGCCTACCGGAGCATCCCGCTGCAGTCGGCCTACTGCGCGTCCAAGCACGCCATCGTGGGCTTCACCGAGTCGCTGCGCAGCGAGCTGATCCACGACGGAAGCCGCGTGCGCGTGAGCATGGTGCACCTGCCGGCGATGAACACGCCGCAGTTCCTCTGGTCGAAGTCGCGCCTCCCGTACAATCCACAGCCGGTCCCGCCGATCTTCCAGCCCGAGGTGGCGGCCGACGCGCTCTACTGGGCCGCGCACCACGACCGCCGCGACATCAAGGTCGGCTTCCCGACCGTCAAGGCGATCTGGGGGAACCGCGTGATCCCGGGGCTGCTCGATCACTGGCTCGCGAAGGTCGGGTACACGCGGCAGATGACCGATGAGCCCGTGGACCCGGATCGCCTCGACAACCTGTGGGCGCCCGTGCCGGGGGACTTCGGCGCGCACGGCCCGTTCGACCGGCGCGCCAAGGCCTCGAGCCTGGAGCTCTGGTTCGACATCCATCGCTGGTCGCTCGGCGCCGTGGCGCTGTGCGCGGCGGCCCTCGCCGGGGCCGCCGCGCACAGCGCAGCGGCCCGGCGCAGCACCCCCTGGCGGCGCCTCCTCGCGTGAGGGGACCGCCGCCTCGGGCCGCGCCGCCGCCGCGCTCCGGCGTTGACCCCCGCGCTGAGCGACGACTCCAGCGCTGAGCCGAGGCGACCGCTTCACCCCACCACGCGCTGGGCGACGTCCTCGATGTCCGACGCGATCCGCGCGGCGATCGGCAGCGGGCCGCGAGGCAGCGCGGACCGCCCGACGAGCCAGGCGGCGGCCGCGAGCGCGAGCAGCCCGAGCCCCACGGCCGTCGAGCGCGCCGGATGATTGCGGCGCTGCCCCACAGCCAGGGACACCATCAGCGCGTCGATACCGGCGAGCCCCGCGACGCCCGCGACCCCGAACGCGACCGCCGAGCGCGAGAGGGCCGCCGCCGACCGGCGAAGATCGCGCTTGGCCAGCGCGAGCTCCGCAGCGAGGAGCTTCTTCGCCTCGTGGAGCGCATCGGCGGCGAGGTCCTGCGAGCTGCGATCGATTTGTGACGGATCCGTGGATGCCTGGTGTTGCATTCGAGCTTCCCCTGCCGGCGCGAGCGCGCGCCCGGCGCGCCCCGGAATGCATCGCCTGAGCCCGCGCGCGCAGCGGCCGCTCGCACGCGCAACCGCGGCACGCAGCGCGCGGCGCGGCGAGGCGGCACGGATGTCGCACGCCGGCGCCGGGTCGGGCTCACGTTCGAGCTCGCGGGGGGGGAGACTCATGGCCCAGACCGTCGGCGAGTTCCTGCTGAGGCGCCTCGTCGCGTGGGGCGTCCGGCGCGTCTACGCCTGTCCGGGCGATGGCATCAACGGCATCGTGGGCGCGTTTCACCGCGTTCCGGACCTCCGGTTCATCCAGGTGCGGCACGAGGAGATGGGCGCGTTCATGGCGTGCACCGTCGCCAAGGACGCCCACCCAGGGTGACACGGAAGGAGTCGGAGCATGCACCAGACACGGAATAGCGTGACGAGCCCGTGGGGCGAGCGGACGCCGTACTTCGGCGAGCACCAGTGGCCGACGCGGGTCGACGAGCAGACGGACGAGGAGCCGGAGCGATGGGTCCAGTCCTGCTGCGTGCTGTGCACGAACGGATGCGGGCTCGATATCGGCGTCAAGGGGAACAGGATCGTCGGCGTCCGCGGCCGGGCAGAGGACATCGTGAACCGCGGTCGGCTGGGCCCGAAGGGATTGAACGGCTGGGTCGCCAACAACAGCCCCGATCGGCTGACCCGGCCGCTGATCCGCACCGGCAAGAAACCGGGCAACACGTTCCGCGAGGCCACGTGGGACGAGGCGATGGGGCTCCTGACCCGCCGGTGCAAGGACGTGATCGGCCGGTACACGCCCGGCGCGGTCGCCATCTACAACAGCGGACAGCTGTTCCTCGAGGACTACTACACGCTCAGCGTCATCACCCACGCCGGGCTCCGCACGAACCACATCGATGGGAACACGCGGCTGTGCACCGCCACGGCTGGCAGCTCGCTCCGCGAGACGTTCGGCCGCGACGGGCAGCCGTCGAGCTACCGGGACTTCGACGTCGCCGATTGCATCCTGCACGTCGGCCACAACATCGCGGCGACGCAGGCGGTGTCGTGGATGCACATCCTCGACCGCCGCCGGGGTCCGAACCCGCCCAGGCTCGTCGTCATCGACCCGCGGACGACCGACACCGCCCGGGAGGCCGACGTCCACTTGGCCCTGCGCCTCGGCACGAACGTGGCGCTGCTGAACGGGCTCATGCACCTGATCATCCAGAACGGGCACGTGGACCAGGCGTTCGTCGACGCGCACACGGTCGGGTTCGCGGCGCTGCGGGAGAAGGTCGCGGCGTACCCGCCCCGGCGCGTGGCCGAGATCACCGGCGTCCCCGTGGATCAGCTGAACGCCGCGGCGCACCTGCTCGGGACGAGCGAGCGGCTCTTGGCCACCGCGCTCCAGGGTATCTACCAGGCGCACGAGGCCACGGCCGCGGCGTGCCAGGTCAACAACCTCGTCCTGATCCGCGGCATGATCGGCAAACCCGGCTGCGGCGTGATCCAGTCGAACGGCCAGCCGACCGCCCAGAACACCCGCGAGACCGGCGCAGACGGCGAGTTCACCGGGTTCCGCAACATGGAGAACCCGGCGCACGTGGCCGACCTCGCGCGCGTGTGGAACGTCGAGCCGGACGAGATCCCCACCTTCGCGCCCCACACCCATTGCACCCAGCTGTTCCGGCTGGCCGAGCAGGGGTCGATCCGGATGCTCTGGATCATCGCCACGAACCCGGCGGTCTCGATGCCCAACCTGCCCCGCATCCGCAAGACGCTGGCGAAGGAGGATCTCTTCGTCGTCGTTCAGGACGCCTTTCCGACCGAGACCACGCGGTTCGCGGACCTGGTGCTGCCGAGCGCGATGTGGGGGGAGAAGACCGGCACGTTCACGAACACCGATCGGACGGTGCACATCTCGTACAAGGCCGTCGACCCGCCGGGCGCGGCGCGGCCGGACATGGATATCTTCATCGATTTCGCCCGGCGCATGGGCTTCACGGACAGGGACGGTCAACCGCTCATCAAGTGGGACACGCCCGAGGGCGCGTTCGACGCGTGGCGCGCGTGCAGCAAGGGTCAGAACTGCGACTACACCGGCCTGACGTATGCCAAGCTCACTGGCGGCTCCGGCATCCAGTGGCCGGTGAACGACGAGCACCCGGACGGGACCGAGCGGCAGTACACGGATCTGCGCTTCCCGACCGGCGCCGACGAGTGCGGGAGCTATGGGCACGACATCGAGACCGGCGCGGCGATTACGCGCGAGCAGTATGCGGCCAACGACCCGGCGGGCCGCGCGATCCTCAAGGCTGCTGACTGGTTTGCTCCGCCGGAGTCGCCCGACGACGAGTACCCGTTCTGGTTGACGACCGGACGGCTCATCTACCATTTCCACACGAGGACGAAGACCGGCCGGTCCCCGGCGCTGCAGGCGGCGGCCCCGGACGTGTTCGTGCAGATGAGCGCCGAGGACGCCGCGCGCATGGACGTGAGCGAGGGCGACATGGTCGACGTCATCACCCGCCGTGGCCGGGTGCGCGGGGCGGCGAGGCTCGGGGATATCCTCCCGGGGCACCTGTTCATCCCGTTTCACTACGGGTACTGGGACGAGGAGGGGACCGACGGGGCCGAGCCGGACGGGCGGCCGCGGGCCGCGAACGAGCTGACGATGACGACCTGGGACCCGGTGAGCAAGCAGCCGGCCGTGAAGCTCGCTGCGGCCAAACTGCAGAAGGTGAGCGCCGCCCGCACCGCGGTCGCGAAGGTCACCGGCGTGGCGGAGCGGGTCGTCGAGCGGGCCGGCGCCGCGGCCTCGGCGATCGCGTCGGCGATCACGCGTCCTTCCGGCGATGCGCCCGAGCGACAGCGCCTGGCCGACTACCTCGGCCTGCTCCGGCTGGCCCACGAGCGGTTCATCGCGGCGTGCGACGCCGCGTCCGAGCACGCGCTGAACGAGGGCGAGCTGTCGATGGGGCTCTCGCGGCTCCAGGAGCTCTCGCGGCAGTCGCTTTCATGGCTGGAGCCGGCGGCGCGGCCGTACAATCCGGCCCCGCCGGCCGGCGACGCGAACGAGCTCGGCTCCTTGCCGGAGAAGATCCGCCTGAACCGGGCCAGGGAAGGCCACCTCGGGCAGCTCCGGGGGTTGCACGAGCTGTACGTGCTCGCGGCCGACCTGCACATCACGCTCGTCGCCGTGAAGAAGACGGCCATGATGCTGCTCGATCGCGCGCTCATGGCGAGCTGCGACCGGATCGAGGAGAACACCCGTCGCCAGCAGGCGTGGCTCCTGACGCAGGTGAGCGCGCATGCGCCGCAGATCCTGGGCGTCCCGCTCTGACGACAGGAGGGATGATCGCGGACCGAGGCGCGGGCGAGCGCTGACCGATGATGAACCGCACCGCGTCCAGACCAAGGCTCCACGCCGCGCGCGCTCGCCTCGCCAGGGTACCGGAGGCCGTCTGGGCTCCGCTCGCCGGGGCGGCGCTCATGGCGCTCGCTGCGGCCGTCGGGCTCGCGATGGGCAAGCCGTGGCTATTCCCGAGCCTCGGGCCGACCGTGTTCGTTCATGTGACCACGCCGCGGAGCCCGGGCGCGCGGCTCTACAACACGCTCGTCGGCCACCTGCTCGGTATCGTGGCTGCCGCCGCGGCCGTGGCCGTGCTCGGCGCCGCGGCCGAGCCGTCCGTGATGGGTTCCGGACACCTGCTGTCGCGCCGCGCGTGGGCGTCGGTCCTCGCCGTGGCCCTGACGTTGCTCTCGCAGGAGCTGCTCAAGGCGCAGCACGCGCCGGCCGCGGCGACCACGATGCTCATCACGCTCGGCGGGTTCAGGGCGGACTGGTCCGACGCCGCGACGATCACCGCCGGCGTGCTGCTCGTCGCGCTCCCCGGCGAGCTCGTGCGTCGGGCGCGTATCCCGCCGTCGCGCGGGCCTTGATGCGGCCGGGCTGGTTCATGCGGCGCGACCAGGTGGCCGCGTTGCGCATCCGGCGCCAGCAGCCGAGCGCACCGGAGCGCCAGCGCCGCTGAGCCGTCCGCGACGCGCCTCGTGCCCGTGTGGCGTCCTGACGACGCCCTCCGTCCGGAGAGGGCCCCTCCGATGGGGTGGCCTGCACGATGGAAGTACAGCGTCGGCGCTGCCACGCGAGCCGGCGAGCACGCCGATGCGCTGACGGGGAACAGCGATTGCAGCGCGGGACATATGGATCCATCCAGCGCAATCCGGTTCGATACGGAGAGGGTCGCCCGTCCCCTCAGCGAGCGAGGTCACGTCAGCGCCGGCGCAGGTTCCGCGGCGCCCGCGGGGCCTGCCGAGCAGATCGAGCACAGCAAGGAGCGGCTCGCGCGCGACCTGGTCGCGGCCAAGGCGAAATGGGGCGGCATCAAGGGCGAGACAGAGCACACGGCCCGGCGCCTCGCCATCGCGGCGGCCACCGTGGTCGCCGTGGCGGCGGTGGCGGCGGTGGCGATACGCTCCCGCCGTAAACACCGGCGAATCTGGCGGTGACGCCGCGTCGCTCCCGAGGAGCTCGTCCTTCAGCTCCAAGAGCCGCAGGGTGAGCTCGACCCAGGTACCGCTTGCCTACCGCGCTCGCGCGGTGAAGCGGGAGGTGATGGTGTCCAGGATACCCTGAACGTGGATTTCGCGCCCAGAAATCCGATCCGGGGCGTGAGAATCCGGCGCAGTAAAAGGAACACCTTGAAAGAAAGGCTCGGCGTGGCGACCCGTCCGGGTTGCTATGACCAAACGAAGGCACACGCCGAGCACCTCCAAGGTGCGCCGGCGCGAGCCCCGAGTATCGACACCGTCGACCGCGACCTGTGCCGCTTCGACGACGATGCGCTCGAGGCGCTGCACAGCATGGTCGTCGCTCACGGGCTTGCCCTGGTTGCTCGCCGAAAGCACCGATTCGTGCATATCGACGTCGACACCACCGTGGAGCCGCTCTTTGGGGTGCAGGAGGGGGCGCGGCCGGGCCCGAACCCGCGCTACCACGGCCGGCCGAGCTATCATCCGATCCTGGCGCGGATCGCCGAGGCCGACGCCATCGTCGGAGCCAAGCTGCGACCGGGCGACACGAGCTTCGGCGAAGCCGATGTGCCCTTCGTCGAGGAGTGCATTGAACGCGCGCGCGCCGCAGCTCCGAGCGCGGCCATCTACGTACGGATCGATGGCGCGGGGGATTGCAGCGCCTTGATGCATCGCCGTACGCACACGCGACCGGGAGAATGGCAAACAGATCTACCTTTGGGAGGGGCTCGACTACACGGTACAGGTCTTTTTGACCAACGAGCCGGTCGAAGCGCCGGAAGACGTCGCGGCGCGGTATGACCTGCGCGCGGGCATCGAGCCGCTCATTGGCGAGCTCAAGCACGGGTGGGGGTGCGGTCGCGTGCCGAGCCACTGCTTCAACGCCAATCATGCCGCGCTGCTGCTGAAGCTGCTGACGGCCAACCTGATGCGCCGCTATGTGCTGGAGCACGTTCCGCACTTGGCGAGCAGGCGAACACCAGCCGAAATGATCGTGGGGGGTAAGGGGGGCGTGCGCCTTCGTGACGCTCTGGGCGTCAGCCAATTGTAGTTTAAACCGCACTCTCTTGGCTGAGCGCCGCTCGCACGGCGCCTTCGGCTCGCTCGTGCCCCCCTGGACGCGAAATCCACGCTGAAATCGAGCCGACCCTCGGGCAGCACCCGGTGACCCTCCACGTGGAGGGGCGTGTGCCTGAGCTCTTCGTCGATCCGGCCCGGCTGTCGCAGATCCTTACGAACCTGCTCGACAACGCCGCCAAGTACTCCGGTGCCGGCTCGCCGATCCCGCCCTCACGCGTTAGAAAGAGGTGGCCTGCGCCACCTCACTCGCGTCACCCACACGACCAACGGGGAGCGAGCCGCCCACCGATTGAACTATGGCCCCCCTGTCCGCTGCCGTCATGTTCGATCACAGGTCTGTCTTGATCAGCCCGATGCTGGAGCGCATGCGGGCTGATTGACCGAGGCGCGCGGAGCGTGCCGTGTCGCTCGATCCGTGCATGGCTCGCCCGACACGAATGCTTCGTGCGCTCCGATCCGCAGCCTCAGCAGATCCGCGGGAGCTGCTCGCCGGAGAGCAGATCGAGTGTGCGCCGGGTCCCGAGCCGGGTCCTCAGGACAACGCTCCCTTTCCCCTCCCCGACGATCCGACCGATGCGCGCGGCCCCACGGCCGAGCGGGTGGCCGCGCAGGGTCGCCAGGGCGCGCTCCGCCTGGGCTTCCGGCAGGAACGCGATGAGCCGGCCCTCGCACGCCACGTAGAGCGGGTCGAGCCCGAGCAGCTCGCATGCCCCGAGGACCGCAAGCTCCACGGGGATCTGCGCTTCCTCCACCTCGACGTGGACGCCCGCGTCGAGCGCGATCTCGTTCAACACGGCCGCGAGCCCGCCGCGGGTCGGATCCCGCAGGCAGTGGACGTCGATCCCCGAATCGAGCAGCGCCGCCGCGAGGTCAGCGACCGGCGCGCAGTCGCTCTCCACGGGCTCCTCGAACGAAAGCGACTCACGCACGGACAGCACCGCGATCCCGTGCCGCCCCACGTCGCCGGACACGAGGACGGCGTCGCCCGGCCGGACCCGGCGCGGCGCGATGACCACGCCCTCGGGCACCACGCCGATGCCGGCGGTGTTGATGAACAGCCCATCTCCCTTGCCCCGGTCGACCACCTTGGTGTCGCCCGTCACGAGCTCGACCCCGCACGCGTCCGCAGCGGCGCGCATCGACAGCGCGATCTGCTGGAGCTCGCCGATGGGCAGCCCCTCCTCCACGATGAAGCCGGCGCTCAGGTAAGCGGGCCGGGCGCCCGTCATGGCCAGGTCGTTCACCGTGCCAAAGACGGACAGCTTGCCGATGTCACCCCCCGGGAAGAAGCGCGGATACACGACGTAGGTGTCCGTGGTGAACGCGAGGGACGCGCCGCCGAGGCGCACCACGGCGCCGTCATGACGGGCCGAGAGCGGAGCGCTGTCGAAGGCGGGCAGGAAGACGTGTTCGATGAGCTCACGCATGAGCCGCCCGCCGCCGCCGTGAGCAAGCTGGACCGTCCTTTCGCGCAGCGGCGCGGGGCAGCTCATCTCGAACCGCACGGCGGGTCCGCCCTCCGGTAACGGTAGTAGGCCGCGCACGCGCCTTCCGAGGAGACCATCGTGGCGCCCAGCGGAGTCTCCGGCGTGCAGCGCACACCGAACGCGGGGCAGTCCGGCGGCTTGATCACCCCCTGGAGCACGAGGCCGCTCTTGCAGTCGGTCGACGCTCGGGGCTCTGGGTCGCCTGCCGGCGCCCTGCGCCCAGAACCCCCGAACCGCAGCTGTGCATCGTGGTCCGCGTACGGCGCCCGGAGCCCGAGCCCGCTCCCGGCGATGGGACCGATGCCTCGCCAGGTCCGGGGCACGATCTCGAAGACCTCCCGGATCATGCGCTGCGCGGCCTCGTTGCCGGCCTCGCGCACCGAGCGGGCGTACTGGTTCTCCACGTCGAAGCGGCCCTCCTCGAGCTGCCGGACGCACATGAAAATGCCCTGGAGGATGTCCATCGGCTCGAAGCCCGTGACCACGATGGGGACGCGGTGCTCGGCGGCGAGCGGGCGGTAGGCGTCGACGCCCATCACCGTGCACACGTGGCCCGCGGCGAGGAACCCGTCGACGCGCCGATCCGGCGCCCGGAGGATCACCTCCATCGCGGGTGGCACGAGCACGTGCGACACGAGGAGCGAGAAGTTCCGGATGCCGCGGCGTCGCGCCTGGAACACCGCCATCGCGTTCGCGGGCGCCGTGGTCTCGAAGCCGACCGCGAAGAAGACGACCTCGCGATCCGGGAGGCGCTCGGCGAGCGCGAGCGCGTCGAGCGGCGAGTAGACGACGCGCACGTCGCCGCCCCTCGACTTCACCGCGAACAGGTCGTCGCTCGAGCCGGGGACGCGCAGCATGTCGCCGAACGAGCAGAACGTGACCTCGCGGCGCGAGGCGATCTCGAGCGCGCAATCGATGAGCTCGACCGGCGTGACGCACACCGGGCAGCCAGGGCCGTGGAGGAGCGAGATCTCTGGAGGCAGGAGCTCGTCCAGGCCGAATCGGACGATGGCGTGCGTCTGGCCGCCGCAGACCTCCATGATCGACCAGGGGCGAGAGACCACCCGCCGGATCGCCTCCACGTACGGCCCGACCCGCTGCGCGTCGCGGTACTCGTCGATGAACCTCATCGCGGCTCCTCCCCCTCGCGCGCCGCGCCGAGCTCGTCCAGATAGGAGAGCGTCCATCGCGCCGACGCCTCGTCGATGCGGCTGATGGCGAAGCCCGCGTGCACGATCACATAATCGCCGGGCTCCGCCTCCGGCACGTAGGCGAGGCAGATCTCCTTGACGATCCCGCCGAAGGCGACGCGGCCGAGCCGGAGATCGCCGCCCGCGACGCCGAGGACCTTGCCGGGGACGCCGAGGCACATCGTCACGCCTCCACCGCGTCCGCGCCGCGCCGCGCGGCCACGAGGACCTGGCCGAGCGACAGGCCGCCGTCGCCCGGCGGGTAGAGCCTCGGCGCATAGACCTCCACGCCCCACGCCACGAGGCGCTCGCGGATCGACGCGGCGAGGAGCGCGTTCTGGAAGCACCCGCCCGCGAGCACGATGCGCCCGAGGCCGCTCGCGGCAGCGAGCGCCTCGGCGACGTCCACGAGCGCCGCGTGAAAGCGGGCCGCGATGACGCCGGGCGGCACGCCGTCACGCCGATCGCCCAGCACCGCGTCGATCAGCGGTCCGAAGTCGATCACCGCCGGCACCCCCGGCGCGCTGGCGCGCAGCGGCAGCGGATAGCCCGCCTGCTCGCCGGCCGCCTCGGCCAGGCACTCCAGCTCCATGGCGGCCTGCCCCTCGAAGCTCGCCGCCCCGCGCAGGCCCGCGAGCGCCGCCACCCCGTCGAACAGGCGCCCCACGCTCGTCGTGCGCGGCGAGCCCGTCCCGCGCGCGAGCATGGAGAACAGCGGGCCGAGCTCGGCCTCGCGGAACCAGGCGCGCGCGAGATCCCGGGCGCCCTCGCCGCGGAGCTCCCAGAGCAGGCCGAGCGCGGAGCGGCGCGGCTCCCGCATGGCGCGCTCGCCGCCCGGCAGCGGGAAGGAGCGGAGGTGCGCCGCGCGGTGGAACGACGCCCCGTCCACGACCAGCGCCTCGCCGCCCCAGAGGGCGCCGTCGAGCCCGTAGCCGGCTCCGTCCCACGCGAGGCCGAGGACAGGTCCGTCGAGGCCGTGCTCGGCCACGCAGGCGGCGACGTGCGCGTGGTGATGCTGCACCCGGACGAGCGGCGCGCGGAAGGCCGCCGCGAGCTGCTCGGCGATGCGGCTGGACGCGTAGTCGGGGTGGAGATCGCAGGCGACGCGCTCCGGCCGCACCCGGAACAGGCGCGCGAGGTCGAGGGCCGTGCGCTCGATGAGCGCAGCGCCCGCCGCGGTGTGCGCGTCGCCGAGGTGCTGGCTGACGACCACCTGGCCGTCGAAGAAGAGCGCCGTCGTGCTCTTCAGGTGGCCGCCGAGGGCGAGGATCGGCGGGGCGTCGACCCGCAGCGGGAGAGGCAGCGGGGTGAAGCCGCGCGCGCGGCGAAGGAGCTCGACGCCAGCCGGCCCGACGCGGGCCACGGAGTCGTCGAGGGGGCGCACGATCGGCCGGTCGTGCACGAGGAACAGGTCGGCGATGCCGCTCAGGCGCTCCAGCGCGTCCGATGTGTCGGTGCAGATAGGCTCGTCCGAGAGGTTGCCGCTCGTGCAGACCACGGGGCGACCGACGAGCTCTAGCACCAGCCGATGGAGCGGCGTGTAGGGCAGCAGCGCGCCCAGGCGGGGCGTGCCCGGAGCGACCGCGTCGGCGATGGCGACCCGCGCGGCGGCGGGCGAGAGGCGCCGCAGCAGCACGATCGGCGCCTCGGGACCGCGCAGCGCGTCCGCCTCCGCGGGAGACACGCGGCAAGCGCCGCGCACGGCGTCGAGCGAGCCGAACATCACCGCGAACGGCTTGGCGTCGCGGCGCTTCCGTCGGCGCAGGAGCGCGACCGCGTCCGGCGATGTCGCGTCGACCAGCAGATGGAAACCACCGAGCCCCTTCACGGCGACTACCCTCCCCGCCAGCACCGCGGCAGCGGCCTCGCGGAGCGCGCCGTCAGGCGACCCGGAGCCCCGAATGCCGGGATCCATCGGGTCTCCGGCTGCGGCGACAAGCTGGATACGCGGGCCGCATGCCGGGCAGGCGATGGGCTCCGCGTGGAAGCGCCGGTCCGAGGGGTCCGCGTACTCCGCGGCGCACGCAGGGCACATCGGGAAGCGATCCATCGTGGTCCTGCTCCGGTCGTACGGGAGCCCCGAGAGGATCGTGTAGCGGGGGCCGCACTGCGCGCAGCTCGTGAAGGGGTAGCGGCGGTGGCGGCCGGTCTCGCTGTCCACCTCGCCGGCGCACTCCTCGCAGACGGCCAGATCCGCGGGCACCGACGGGCGCGCACCGCTCCCCGCCTCGCTGCCGAGGATCTGGAACGGGCCGGCATCCTCCTCGGCCCGCCGCTCGATCTCGATGCGCTCGACGCGCGCGGGCGCGCTCGGCTCGCGGGTCAGGCCGGCGACGAAGGCGTCGAGGCTGCGCTCCGGTCCCTGCACCTCGATCTCGACCCCGCCCGGGCGGTTCCGCACCCAGCCACCCAGGCCGAGCGCGGACGCTCGCCGGTACACGAACGGCCGGAAGCCCACTCCCTGGACGATGCCGTACACGCGGAGCGCGAGGCGCGGCACGGCTACTCCACCTCCATGGCATCCAGGCCGAGCCCCAAACGCCCGAGGAGCGTCGCCTGATCGCCGCCGCAGCGCGGGCAAAGCAGCACGTGATGGTCGGGCGCGTACGTGCCGCCGCAGGAGAGGCAGCGCGCCTCGACGCGGTGGAGCCGCAGATCGAGGCGCGCCCCCTCGGCCGGCGTGCCGCGCGCGTGCGCCGCGAAGTGGAGCGAGAGGCTCTCCGGCGAGAGCGCCTCGGCCTCGGCCACCCAGCCGCATACCGAGACGACCCGCGTCGCCCCGTCGGCCGCGGCGCGGTCCAGCGCGGCGGAGAGCAGCTGCCTTGCGATGGACGACTCGTGCATGGACTCACCCTCCGAGGAACGAGAGGACGCGGGCGACAGCCCGGGGGACCGCCGCGGCCACCTCGGGCGACAGGCCGTCCGCCTGCTCGAGCGCTCGGGGCTCCGGGTCGCCTGCCGGCGCCCTGCGCCCCGAACCCCGCTGACAAGGCCTGCTGATGCTCACGCCGACGATGCGGATGTCGGGCGACAGCCGGTCCGGCGCCGTGAGGCGCGCGAGCTCGATGGCCTGCCCCACGCCGAGGCCGTGCGTCGAGACCGGGACGGGGGCGCCGGCGGCGAGGTCCGAGGGCGAGAGCTCGATCACCTCCCCGGACGGCGACGCGAGCACGGCGTCGACGATCACGACCGTCGCCGGCGCCTGGAGGAGCGAGACGAGCGCGCTCGCGTCCCTCGCCTCCACGAGCTCCGCGCCGCTCGGCGGCCCCCGGCGGCGCAGCGCCTCGAGTACGGCGAGCCCGGCGGCGTCGTCCCCGGCAACGCGTTGCCCGAGCCCGATGACCCGCGCGGTCATCGCGGCGCCTCCTCGACGCGCAGGGTGAGGAAGTGCGTCGCGCAGGAGATGCAGGGGTCGTGGTTGCGCACGGCCTGCTCGGCGCGCGCGGTCGCCTCGCGGAGCGGCAGCGACGCGAGCGACGGCGACTGCGCGCAGAGGTCCTCCTCGATCGAGAGCTGGTTCTGCGACGTGGGCGGGACGATCTTCGCGTCCAGGATCGTCCCCTCGGCGTCGAGCGTGTAGCGGTGGTACAGGAAGCCGCGCGGCGCCTCGGAGCCGCCGTAGCCCGTGCCAGCGCGGACCGCGGGAGGCGCGACGAACGGCGCCGGCGGGGGCGCGTACGCCTCGATGATCCGGATCGACTCCTCGAACGCCTGAAGGATCTCCACGAGGCGCACGAGCAGGCTCCGGAACGGGTTGCGGCACGGGACGGCGAGGCCGGCGGCGCGCGCCGCGTCCTGGACCTCGGGGAGCAGGCGATCGAAGCTCAGGTTGAAGCGCGCGAGCGGGCCGCACAGGTAGCTGCCGCTGTGTTCGGACGTCCGGGGCTCCGGGTCGCCTGCCGGCGCCCTGCGCCCCGAACCCCGGTCCAACGCTCGGGGCTCCGGGTCGCCTGCCGGCGCCCTGCGCCCCGAACCCCGGATCCTCGACCTCAGCGCGGTCGACCAGGAGACGTGCTCCTCGACGAAATGGGCGTCGTAGTCGCGCACCTCGATATCGAGCCCGCCCGAGGAGACGAGGCGCCCCTCGGCGATCGCGTACACGTCGTCGCTGCGGAGCGCGACGAACTCGTAGGGTCGCTCGAACACTGGGCACGGCAGCGTCGCCATCCAGGAGAGGCACGCGCGCGTGCGCTCACTCCCGGCGCGCAGCTCGGGGAGCAGGCCCTCGAGGTCCGCGCGGGACGGCGCGCTGTAGAAGCCGCCGACGCGGGTGTTGACCGGGTGGATCTCGCGGCCCCCGAGGAGCGCGACGATGGCGTTCCCCGCCTTCTTGATGGCGAGGCCCTTCGCGACCCAGTCGCGGTGGTCGCGCGCCATGGCGACCGCGTCCGGGTAGCCGAGGAAGTCGGGCGCGTGCAGCAGGAAGACGTGCAGGGCGTGGCTCTCGATCCACTCGCCGCAGTAGAGGAGGCGCCTGAGCGCGCGGAGCTCCGGGCCGAGCTCGATGCCGAGCGCGTCCTCCATCGCGCGGCACGCGCTCGTGATGTACGCGACCGGGCAGATGCCGCAGATGCGGGACGTGATGTCGGGGGTCTCCGCGAAGCCCCGGCCGCGGAGGAACGCCTCGAAGAACCGCGGGGGCTCGAAGATCGAGAGGCGCGCCTCCTTCGCCCGCCCGTCCTCGATCACGAGCGTCAGCGAGCCCTCGCCCTCGACGCGGGCGAGGTAGTCGACCGAGATCGTGCGCGTCTCAGCGCTCATGCCGCTCGCTCTCCTCGCGGAACGCCGGGGCGTTCGCGTTGAAGGTGCGGTGGAGCCGCACGAGGTCGCGCTCCGGCACGCCCGCCGCCCGGAACGCGCGCGAGAGCGACTCCATGTTCGGCGCCTCCATGGGCCCGAAGCAGCCGTAGCAGCCGCGCTGGTAGGTCGGGCAGAGCGCGCCGCAGCCCGCGTGCGTCACCGGGCCGAGGCAAGGCGTCCCGGTCACCATCACGCACACGTTGCCGCGGCTCTTGCACTCGACGCAGACGCTGTGGCTCGCGACATTGGGCCGGCGCCCGTGGAGAAAGGCGCTGATCACCTCCAGGAGCTGGCGCTTGTTCACCGGGCAGCCGCGCAGCTCGAAGTCGACGGGGACGTGGTCGGCGATCGCCGTGGAGGTGGCGAGCGTCTCGATGTACGCCGGAGAGGCGTACACGACAGATAAAAATTCCTTTACATCCGCGAAGTTACGCAGCGCCTGGATGCCCCCGGCCGTGGCGCAGGCGCCGATGGTGACGAGCGCCTTCGACAGGCGCCGGACCTCGCGGATCCGCTCGGCGTCGCCGGGCGTGGTGATCGACCCCTCGACGAGCGACAGGTCGAACGGCCCCGCGCGCTCGAGGCTCGTGGCCTCCTTGAAGTAGGCGATCTCGACCGCATCCGCGAGCGCCAGGAGCTCGTCCTCGAGGTCGAGGACGCTGAGCTGACAGCCGTCGCACGAGGCGAACTTCCACACGGCGAGCTTCGGCTTCGCGCGGCGCGCCATGGCGCTCACAGCTCCCGGACCGCGAGCAGCGGTTCCACGCGGTCGTAGCGGAGCACGGGGCCGTCCTTGCAGACGAAGCTCGGCCCGAGCTGGCAGCGGCCGCAGATCCCCACCGCGCACTTCATGTTCCGCTCCAGCGAGGCGTGGACGCGCTCGCCGGGGACGCCGCGACGCTCGAGCTCGCGCGCCGTGAAGCGCATCATCACCTCCGGCCCGCAGACGAACGCGACCGCGCGGCCCGGATCGAAGTCGGCGAGACGCAGGAGGGCCGGCACGACCCCGACGTGCCCGCGCCACCCGGGGCCTGCGCGGTCCACGGTCACGAGCACCTGCAGGTCGGCTCGACGGCTCCAGCGCTCGAGCTCCCTGCGGTAGAGCAGGTCCTCGGGCCCGCGGGCGCCGTAGAGCAGCGCGACGCGGCCATACGCGGCCCGGTGCCGGAGGATGTGGCAGAGCGCCGGCCGCAGCGGCGCCATCCCGAGCCCGCCGGCGAGGAGCAGCACGTCTGCGCCGCGCGTCTCGTCGACGGGCCACGGATTCCCGAACGGGCCGCGCAGCCCGAGCTCCATGCCCGAGCGGAGGCGCCCGAGCGCGCGCGTGACCGGGCCCGCCTCGCGGATCGTGTGCAGGAGCCGATCGGGCCGCGCGGGATCCCCGCTGATCGAGATCGCGACCTCGCCGACCCCGAAGGCGTAGAGCATGTTGAACTGGCCGGGCGCGAAGACGAGGCCGCCCGGGCGGCCCGGCAGGTCGATCGTCGCCGTGAAAGTCGCCGCCGTCTCGCGGTGGACGCGCCGCACGCGCGCCGGCTCCGGCGCCCAGGGGTTCGGCATCGCGGCGTCCGGCGCGAAGGGCAGCGGGATGTTCCGCGGCACGAAGGTCATGGCTCGGCCCTGTAGACGTCGAGCCGCTGCAGCCGCACGCGCTCCAGCCGCGCGTAGAGCTGCCGCAGGAGGCGCAGGGACACGGCGTACCCGAGCGCGGGATCGGCGTCCGAGCACGCGCGCAGGTGCGCCGCGTCGAGCCCGAGCGAGCGGACCGGCGTGACCGCCCGCGCGTCGAGCACCCATCGCCGCGGCGGGAAGAGCCAGTGCAAGCCCAGGATGTCCCCGCCCGCCAGGCTCTCGACCTGCACAGGGTCGCGGCCGGGGCGGTGGATCTCGAGCGTCACACGTCCCTGCGCGAGCAGGTGGAGCGTGTCTGCCTCGCCTCCCTCCCGGAGGAGGAACGCCCCCTCCGGGAAGCTCCGCGCAGACGCGCCCTCGGCCAGGCGCGCGAGGTGCGCGGCCGGGAGCCCTTCCAGGAACGGATGGGCTCCGAGAATGGGCAGGAGCTCCTCGGCCTTCATCGGCGCCTACACCTTCCCGGCGGCGACCGCGCCGCCTCCGGCCCGGATCGCGGCCGCCTCTTCGGTGATGTCGATCCCGACGGGGCACCACGTGATGCACCGGCCGCAGCCGACGCAGCCGGACGTGCCGAACTGATCGATCCACGTGGCCAGCTTGTGCGTGAGCCACTGCCGGTAGCGGGCCCGGAGCGAGGCGCGGACGCTGCCGCCGTGCAGGTACGAGTGGTCGAGGGAGAAGCACGAGTCCCAGCGCCTGAATCGCTCGGCCGTCTCGCCGGAGGGACCTGCGAACGTGGAGTCCCGGCCCTCATCGAGCGGGAGGTCTGTCGCGTCCTCGATCGTGCTGCAGAAGCACGTCGGGCACGCGAGCGTGCAGTTCGTGCATCCGAGGCAGCGCTCGGCCACGTCATCCCAGCGGGGGTGCTCGAGGTTTCGATAGAAGAGCTCCTTGATGCCGTCTGTATCGAGCGTCCTGCCCATCTGGGTCGCTGTGCGGCGCGAGACCTCGAAGGCTGCGCGGGCGTCGTCCTCGCCCGCTCTGGAAGCGCCAGCGCGAGCGAGCAAGGAAGCGCCGGCGTCGCTGCCCACCTCGACGAAGAAACGGTGGCCATCGTCGAGGAGCTCGGTCAGCGCGAGGTCGAAGCCACGCTCCGCGCGCGGCCCCGTACGCATCGACACACAGAAGCACGTCCCGCCGGCCTGTCCGCACTGCACCGCGATCACGAAGAGGCCCCTGCGGCGCGCCACATAGTCGGGATCCGGATGCGGGCCGTCGACGAAGACGCGGTCCTGCACGTCCATCGCGGCAAGGTCACACGCCCGCGCGCCGAGGATGGCGAGGCGCGGAGGGGCCTCGGCCTCGTCGGTCCGCGAGATGGATCCGCCTCGCCGCCTGAGCTGCACCAGGCGAAGCCGGGGGACGAACAGGAGGTGCTTGAGCGACCGCGGCCCGACCGCGTAGCCGAACAGAGCCTCGTCCGCGCGCCTGGCGAGCCGGTAGCGGCCGGCATCCTGCTGCTCGGTCCAGCCGGCGGGGAGCTCCTCCGCGCCCTGGATTTCGTCGTACACGATGGCCCCGCCGCGGAGCGTGGGACCGATGAGGCGGTATCCCTCCTCCCGCAGGCCCTGGAGGAGCGCGGCGATCCCCGGCCGGTCGAGCACCGCGCGATCGCCAGGATGAAAGCCGGTCTCTGCGCCGCCCATGCGGGGCCGGTGAGCACGGTCCGTGCCGCTCGATTCGAGCAGCAGACGACCAGCGCGCGTACGGCGGCGGGTCCGCTTGTTGCTCCGACGCACGCACGGGCGATCGAGCGTGCCGCCGGCGCGGCAGCGGCGAGCGGATTCATCCCGCTCTCGACGAGGAGATACGGTGGCCGAGCACGTCCTCTGGTTCGATTCGCTGTCCCGCAACGATGTCGCGTCCGCCGGCGGAAAAGGCAGCAACCTCGGGGAGCTCACGCGCGCCGGCCTGCCCGTGCCTCCGGGCTTCGTCATCACCGCGGACGCGTACCTCGCGGCGATGGACGCCGCGGGCGTGCGAAAGCAGCTCGTCGAGCTCTTCACCGAGGCCGATCCGAGCGACCCGGCCGGGCTGCACGCGACCTGCGCCGCGCTGCGGCGCCTCGTCCGGGCCGCGCCGCTCCCGGCAGAGATCCAGGCGGAGATCGTCGACGCCTACCGGAGGCTGGGGCTCGACGCCACCGTGGCCGTCCGGTCGTCCGCCACCTCGGAGGACTCGGCCTCGACCTCGTTCGCCGGCATGCACGAGACGTACACCGACGTGACCGGCGAGCAGGCGTTGCTGGATCGCGTGCGCAACTGCTGGGCCTCCGCCTTCGGCGAGCGCGTGGTCAGCTACCGGAAATCCCAGCGCCTGACGGAGGAGCCCGCCCTGGCGGTCGTCGTGCAGCGCATGGTGAGCTCCGAGCGCTCCGGCGTCATCTTCACCGCGGATCCCGCGACGAAGGATACGTCACGCCTCGTCATCGAGGCGGCGTTCGGGCTCGGCGAGGTCATGGTCGGCGGGCAGGTCGAGCCGGACACGTACACGGTCGCGAAGCGCGGGCCGCGGCTCCTGGAGGCGCGCGTCGGCCACAAGGCGTTCAAGCTGGTGCGCGCGCCGGACGGCGGAGAGCAGCGCGTGGATCTGCCGGAGGACGAGGGCGCGCGGCGCGTGCTCAAGGACGACGAGGTGCTCGAGCTCGCGCGCCTCGCGCTGCAGGTCGAAGAGCATTACGACGCCCCGCAGGACATCGAGTGGGCCGTCGAGGGCGGGGCGACGTACCTGGTGCAAACCCGCCCGATCACCACCCTGGGTGCGCCGCACCCTGCCCCCGGAGAGCTCCTCGTCTCGGGGCTCGGCGCGTCCCCGGGCACGGCCTCGGGGACGGTGCGTGTGCTCCGCTCGCCGGAGGAGGGGCAACGGCTGAAGGCCGGCGAGGTCCTCGTGGCGCCCATGACGTCGCCCGACTGGGTGCCCGCGATCCGGCGCGCGGCGGCCCTCGTCACGGACAGCGGCGGGATGACCTGCCACGCCGCGATCGTCAGCCGCGAGCTCCGCATCCCCTGTGTCGTGGGCACGCGCTCCGCCACGCGGACCCTGCGGGACGGCGAGATCGTCACCGTCGACGGCGCGCACGGCAAGATCCTCGAAGGGGTCCGGGCCGCCGCGGACGCGCCCGGCGCCGCTCCGGACGGGGCGCCCGCGGATGCGGCAGCCGGGCCCGCCGCAAAGTCCGAGGCGCCGGCCGAGCGCGTGCCGGCCGCCGTCGGCTCGCGCTCGGCTTCGCCGGCGGTGCTCGGCACGCGGCTCTACGTGAACCTGGCGATCGCCGAGCGCGCCGAGGAGGTGGCCGCGTTGCCCGTGGACGGCGTGGGGCTGCTGCGGGCCGAGTTCATGCTGCTCGACGCGCTCGGCGGCGTGCACCCGAAGGCCCTGATCGCGTCCGGCGGCCGCGACGAGTTCCTCCAGAAGATGTCGGCCTCGCTGCTCCGCATCACCCGCGCCTTCCAGCCCCGTCCGGTCATCTACCGGACGTACGATTTCCGCACCAACGAGTTCCGCGGCCTCAAGGGGGGTGAGCAGTTCGAGCCCGCCGAGGAGAACCCGATGATCGGATACCGCGGCTGCTACCGGTACGTCCGCGAGCCGGAGCTGTTCGCGCTCGAGCTCGAGGTGCTCGCCCGCGTCCGCGAGGAGACGCCGACCCTGCATGTCATGATCCCGTTCGTCCGCACGCGCTGGGAGCTCGCGGCCTGCCTGGAGCTCATCGACCGGAGCCCGCTCGGCCGCCAGCGCGGGCTGCACCGCTGGGTCATGGCCGAGGTGCCCTCCGTCGCGTTCTGGATCCCGGAGTACGCGCGCATGGGCATCGACGGCGTCTCGATCGGCTCGAACGATCTGACCCAGCTCATGCTCGGGGTGGACCGCGACTCCGCGGTATGCGCCGAGCTGTTCGACGAGTCCGACGCGGCGGTGCTCGACGCCATCGGGCGGATCATCCAGGCGTGCAGGGCGGCAGGGATCACCTCGTCGCTCTGCGGCCAGGCGCCGTCGAACCGCCCGGAGTTCGCCGAGCACCTCGTGCGGCTCGGCATCACCTCGATCTCGGTGAACCCGGACGCCGAGCCGGCGGCGCGCCAGGTCATCGCGGCGGCCGAGCGGCGGCTCTTGCTCGATGCGGCGCGGCGGGTGAACTCTTGACCACCAGCGACATGCCTGGCCGAGGTCCTTGAGCATCGCCCCGCCGAGCCCCCCTGGCTCGACGGCGGTCTGAGCCGCCGCGCGCGGTCCCGCCCGGCGGACGGTTTGCGCTCGCCCGCAGCCGCTGCAGGCGCGCGCTCGGGCGCGGCGGGGCCCGATGCCGTCGGCATGGCGCAGGCTGCGCACTGGATCAGGTCTATCGCCCCGCCCCGATGAAGAGGGGACCGTGTGCGCCGAGCTCCGGCCGGTGGACCGCTTCTTGCTGAAACCCGTGGAGCACGGGAGAAGGCGCACCATGCAGCGAACGGTCACGGACTGGCAAACACGCTTCGCCGACAAGATCACGACCGCCGAGCAAGCAATCCGCGCGATCCCGCGGGGGCGCCGCATCCTCGTCGGCTCGGGCGCCGCAGAGCCGAGCGATCTCGTGAACGCAATGGTCGAGTCCGGCGACCACCTCGCCGACAACGAGATCGTCCACCTGATGACCGAGGGCCCCGCGCCGTACGTCCGCCCCGGTCTCGAGCGGCGCTTCCGTCACACGGCGTTCTTCATCGGCCAGAACGTCCGCGAGGCGATCCACGAGGGGCGCGCCGACTTCATGCCGGTCTTCCTCTCCGAGATCCCGGATCTGATCCTGTCGCGCCGGGTACGCATCGACGTGGCCCTCATCCAGGTGAGCCCCCCGGACGCCCACGGCTTCGTCAGCCTCGGCGTCTCCGTCGATATCGTCCGCGCCGCCGTCGACGCGGCCGATCTCATCCTCGCCGAGGTCAACCCGCGAATGCCCCGCACCCACGGAGACTCGTTCTTGCACGTGGACCGGATCGCCCACCTCGTCCCGGTCGACCGCGAGCTGCCCGAGCGCGAGGCCGAGCCGCTCGACGAGATCGACCGCGCGATCGGCCGCCACGTGGCGTCGCTCGTGCCTGACGGCGCCACGCTCCAGACGGGCATCGGCAAGATCCCGAACGCCGTGCTCGCCGCGCTCGGCGGCAGGAACGACCTCGGCGTCCACACCGAGATGCTCTCCGACGGCATGATGGATCTCGTCCGGCGCGGCGTGATCACGAGCCGCAGGAAGACCCTCCTGCCAGGGAAGCTCGTGACGTCGTTCCTCCTCGGGAGCCGCGCCCTCTACGATTGGGCCCACGACAACCCCGTCATCGAGATGCGCGGGTCCGCCTTCACCAACGATCCGCTGACGATCGCCAGGAACGACAGGATGGTCGCCATCAACGCGGCCCTCGCCGTCGACCTGACCGGCCAGGTCGCCGCCGACACGCTGATGGGCCGCTTCTTCTCCGGCATCGGGGGCCAGGTCGACTTCATCCGGGGCGCCGCGCGGAGCCGCGGCGGCAAGCCGATCATCGCGCTCCGATCCACCGCGAAGGACGGCAAGATCAGCCGGATCCAGCCGGCGTTCGAGCAGGGCGCCGGCATCGTGACGAGCCGCGGGGACGTGCACTACGTGGTGACGGAGCACGGCGTCGCCGATCTCTGGGGCCGGAACATCCGGCAGCGCGCGCTCGCGCTCATCGAGATCGCCCACCCCGACCACCGCGCCGACCTCCTCGCCGCGGCCAAGCAGCGCCGCTACGTATTCGTCGATCAGGTCATCTCGCGCGCGGATTACCCCTGGCAGGAGACGCGCGCCGCGCGCCTGCCGTCGGGCGAGGAGCTGCTCTGCCGGCCGGTCCGGCTCTCCGACGAGTCCGCGCTCCAGGACCTCTTCTATCGACTCTCGGACGAGAGCACCTACCGCCGCTTCATGAGCCACAAGCGGGAGCACCCTCACGAGGAGATGCAGCAGCTAGTGAACCTCGATTACGATCAGAACATGGCCATCGTGGCCTGCGCCGGCCCGGAGCACGAGACCATCATCGGGATGGCCCGGTACGACGTCGATCAGAAGAACAACCTGGCCGACGTCGCCTTCGTCGTCCGCGACGAGTGGCAGGGTAAGGGGGTCGGGACCCTGCTCATGCGGCGGATGGCGGAGATCGCGAGAGCCCGGGGGATCTCGGGCTTCGAGGCGGACGTCCTGCTCACCAACAAGGCGATGATGCGGGTGCTCGAGAAGAGCGGCCTGCGCCTCTGCCTCGATCTCCAGGCCGGCGTTTACCACGTCACCGCTCACTTCGAGGCGGCCGCCGCCGGCGCGCCGGCGGGCGGCCCGAGCAGCTCCGGACCGCGCCAGGCATGACTAGCGGACCGTGCGCCAGCACGGCGCGCCGCAGCGCATCGGCGAGCGCCATCACCGCGGCGCCCCCGGGCAGCCACAGGAGCCACGCCGATCCTATCGGGACCATTGCGAAGAGCCGGTTCAGCCCCGGCACGTAGATGAGGGCGATGGTCAGCGCGACCTCGATCGAGAGCCCCGCGGCTACCCACGGGTTCGACCAGAACGCGAGGCGCTTCCCGAGGGGCCCGTCGCGCTGCGCGAACAGACACCCTATCTGACCCGAGACGATCCCGACGAACGTCATCGTCGCCGCCTCTCGCTCCAGCCCGCGAAACGGCTCGAGCGAGTCGAATGGCCTCCAGCCGTGCGCCCAATAAAAGCCGAAATACGCCAGAACGCCGAGCAGTGCCTCAACGGTCCCGTAAAGGAAGAAAGTCCGCAGCCCGAGCGCCCGGGTGAGGATCGGCTTTCGGGGCGGTTCCGGAGGCACCAGCAAGTTCGCGGGCGACGGCGGCTCCACGCCGAGCGCCAGCGCAGGGAGCACGTCGGTCCCCAGGTCGATCGCGAGCACCTGCACGATCGCGAGCGGGAGAGGGATCGGGAAGAAGATGTAGAGAAGGAACGGGACGAGCTCTGCGACGTTGCTCGTGAACACATAGCTCACGAAGCGGCGGATATTCTGCTTGATGGCCCGGCCTTCCTCGATCGCCGCCACGATCGTGGCGAAGTTGTCGTCGGACAGGATGATGTCCGACGCCTGCTTGGCCACCTCCGTGCCGCGCAGGCCCATGGCCACGCCGACGTCGGCGGCGCGGAGCGCGGGGGCGTCGTTCACGCCGTCGCCAGTCACCACGACCACCTCGCCGGACCGCCGCAGCACCTGCACGACCCGCAGCTTCTGCTCCGGCGTCGTGCGCGCGAGGCTCGCGCCGGCCTGGAGCAGCTCGAGCAGCGCCCGGTCGTCCATCGCGTCGATCTCGGGCCCTTCGACCATGCGATCCGCCGCATCCAGCCCGATGGCGGCGGCCACCGAGCGGGCGATCGCGGGGTGATCGCCTGTCAGGATCACGACCCGCACGCCCGCGCGCCTGCACGCGGCGATCGCCGTGGGGACCTCCGGCCGCGTCGGGTCGTGCAGGCAGGCGAGGCCCAGGCACGTGAGCGGGCCGCTGGCCGCCTTCACGGCGAGCAGGAGGACGCGCTCACCGCGCTCGGCCGCGCTCACCACCGCCTCGTCGAGACCTGCGGGCGCCGGTGCGCCGGTCAGCGCGACGACCGCCTCGGGCGCCCCCTTCACGAAGTCCCGCGTGGCGCCGCCTTCCGCGCACGTCACCGCCATGTAGCGCCGGCGCGCGTCGAACGCGGTGTCGGCGATCCGCGGCCACCGGGCGCGCGCCTCGGTCAGCTCCACCCCGCCGGTCGCGGCCCAGCGCGCGAGGGCCACGTCGACCGGATCGCCCTCGTAATCGCCGCCCGCCGGCGCCGGGCGCGCGTTGTTGCACAGCGCGGCCGCGACCCGCGCCGCCTGTTCCGCGTCCAGGGGCGCGCCGTGCGCGGGGATGAAGCAGCGCACCGAGAGCGCGTTCTGCGTGAGGGTTCCCGTCTTGTCCGTGCAGATGGTCGTCACCGACCCGACCACCTCGACCGCGGAGAGGCGCCGCACCGGGGCCCCGCGCGCCGCCATCCGCTGCGCGCCGATCGCGAGCGACACGCTGAGCGTCGGGAGCAGCCCCTCGGGGACGAGCGCCACGATCACGCCGATCGCGAACGTGAGCGCGCCGAGCGGGCCGACGCGGTGGAACGCCTGCGCGAGCACCAGCGTGGCCGCGCCGGCGATCACCGCGATGGCCGCGGTGACGTGCGAGAGCTGCGCGACCTGGCGCTCGAGCAGCGAGCCTTCGCGCCCGCCCTGCTCGAGGAGCCTGGCGATCTTGCCCGCGGCGCTCTCCGCGCCCGTCGCGAACACGAGCGCCTCGCCCGCGCCGGTCACCACGGACGCGCCGCTCGGGAGCAGGCTCGGGAGCGTGAGCTCCTGCGCGCCTCGGCCCGGCGAGGTGATCGGCGCGGCGTCGCGCTCGACCGGGGCCGTCTCGCCCGTGAGCATCGAAAGGTCGATCGAGAGGCTGTCTGCGCCGAGCAAGATGCAGTCGGCCGGGACGATCTCACCGGCGCCGCGCGACGGCTTTGCCTGTCCGGCCGCGGCGAGAGGAGGAACAGGAGGAGACGAGCGACTCACTTCCGCGGGCCTCGGCACTCGCGAACGGAGTAGCAAGTAGCAAGCCCCGGGTCCGCGGGGCGATGGTGGGATAGCCAGCTGTGCGCGCGCTGAGCATGCGCTGCTGAGAGCGGCCGGGGCGAGCTGCTCAGAGCGCCGCGCCGAGCTCCTGTCGCCGGCGAGCATGAACAGATCGGCGTGCGGGGAAGTCATCCCCATCGGCGTGTCCACGCTGGCGCTTCAGGCAGCGTGGCCCTCGTGCAACAATCGACCGATCAGGGAAGGGTACGATGTCGCCAGAAGAGATCGAGATCGAAGCGTCGAGCGGCCACGACGAGGCGGTCGTCTACAGGGCCTCGCCTTGCCAGGGCGGGTGCTGCGCGCCCCGCCCTGCGCCGGGCGAGCTCGTGGAGCGCGCTGCGCTCCGCGTGGCGCGCGCAGCCGATCTCAACGAGCTCTCCGGGCTCCTGCTCGACCAGGCGATGGAGCTTGGCGCGCGCGCTGCCTACCTGCTCCTGACCTCCGAGGACACCGGCGAGCTCGGGATCCATTCCCACCGCCACCTGCCCGCCGACATCCGTCTCTGCCTCGCGCGGGTGGCGCGGGGCGCGCCGCTGCTCGATGCATGGGCGGCGAGCTCGGGTCGGATTCAGGTGATGACCGATGTGCGCTCCCTCGATCCAGGGCCATCCATGACGCGTGACCTCTGCGCGCGGACCGACGCACAGAGCGTGGTATCGATGCCCCTTTGCGTCCGCGAGCGCTGCCTCGGCGTCCTCTCCTTTTGCCTGCCCCACCCTTACCCCCGCGCCGGCGTCGATCTCGGCGCGCTTGCCGCGCTCTTCGCGATCGGCCTGGACAGCGCCCTCGCGCGCCAGGGAAAGGCGCGCGCCGACGCCCGGATCGAGGCGGTCCAGCGGACCACCGCCGACATCGGCGACAGCTTCGATCTGCCGGCGGCGCTCCAGCGCATCGTGGACCGGACGCGCGACATCGCTGGCGCGGAGTACGCGGCCCTCGGTGTCTACGCCGGCGACGACGCGCCCTTCGATCTCTGGATCTGCAGCAGCGCCACGGCCGAGTGGGAGAGATCGTCGGCGCAAGCTCCCCGCCCGCGCGGGCGACTCCAGGCGGTCCACCGAGACAGGACGCCGCTGCGCCTCCCGGAGCTCTGCGAAGACGAGCGCTTCGATGGCTTCTCTCCCGAGCACCCACCGCTCAAGAGCTTCCTTGGGATACCCCTCCTCCAGGATCAGCAGCTCGTCGGTGTCCTGTACCTCGCCAACAAGATCAGCGCCGCCACGTTCACCGAGGAGGATGAAGGTGCGGCGGCCCTGCTCGGACAGCACGCCGCGTTCGCGCTATCACGGGCGCGGACCTCGGGCCGCATGGCCCAGGAGCTCCAACGCACAAAGCACCAGGAGCGGGCGCTCCGCGAGAGCGAGCAGCGCTTTCGGGCGATCTTCGATGAAACCCTCCAGTTCGTCGGCCTGCTCTCGCCGGAGGGCATCGTCCTCGAGAACAACCGCACCGTTCTCGAGTTCTGCGGGACCACGGAGGCAGAGACGATCGGCCGTCCTTTCTGGGAGCTGCCGGGGTGGAGTCTCGAGCACAAGGCGCGCGTCCGCGCCGCGGTCGCCGAGGCCGCGGCGGGCCGGCTCGTGCGGGACGAGCTCGATGTGATCGGAGCGAGCGGGCGGCGGTGCATCGATTTCTCCATCAAGCCCATCACCGATGACCGTGGCAGGGTGGTGATGCTCATTCCCGAGGGACGCGACATCACCCAGCGCAAGCAGACGGAGCAGGCGCTCCGCGAGAGCGAGGAGCGCTTCCGGCTCAGCTTCGAGAACGCGCCCATCGGCAAGGGCATCATCGCGCTCGACGGACGGTTCATCCGCGTCAACCGCGCCTACTGCGAGATCGTGGGCTACGCGGCCGACGAGCTCTCGAAGCTCCGCTTCCAGGACATCACCCACCCCGACGACGTGGACACCGACGTGGGCTTGGTCGAGCAGCTGCGCCGCGGTGAGATCCCGCGCTATCAGCTCGCCAAACGGTATATCCACAAGGACGGAAGGGTCATCCCCGTCATCCTGCACGGTTCCGTCGTGCGCCGCGCGGACGGCGAGCCCATTCACTACATCGCCCAGGTGGAGGACGTGACGGCGCGCAAGCGGGCCGAGGAGGAGCGGGAGCGCCTGCTCGCGCAGCTGGACGCCGAGCGGAGGACGCTGCGAACCGTCTTCGACAGCGCGCCGATCCCGCTCCTGCTCATCGATCGAAACGACCCAGAGCGCGTGCTCGCCAACCCGCACGCGCGCGAGCTCACCGGGGGCGTGCCGGAGCGGGGCAAGCACGTCGGTCGCGTGCGGCGCCCGGACGGCACCGCCCTCACGCTGGACGAGCTGCCGTCGAGCCGGGCGATGCGTGGCGAGACGATCCCCGGCGAGGAGCTCCTCGTCGCCACGGCGGACGGCTCGTACCGGACCATCCTCGTCGCCGCCGCGCCGCTCCGCGACGGCGCGGGGAAGATCACGGGCGCCATCGTCGCTGGCGAGGACATCAGCCCGTTGAAGGAGCTCGCGCGGATGCGCGAGGAGTGGACCAGCGTCATCGCCCATGACCTGCGTCAGCCGATCACCACGATCGTCCTCAAGGCCGCCGTGCTCTCGAAGCAACAGCAATGCAGCGACAAGGCGCAGCACATCCTGGCCAGCGCGATGCAGCTCAACCGGATGATCGACGATCTGCTCGACGTCTCCCGCCTCGAGTCGCATCGGCTGGATCTCAGGCGCATCGAGGTCGATCTGCCAGCGCTCATCCGGGCGACGGTGGAGCGGACGGCGGACGCGACGAGGGGACATCGGGTCGACGTCGAGGTGCTGGACGGGGTCCCGCCGCTTCTGGCCGATCCCGGGCGCCTGGAGCAGGTGCTCACCAACCTGCTGTCCAACGCGGCCAAGTACGGCGCGCCCGAGACGCCGATCAGGATCGAGGTGGAACGGCGGAGCGGGGAGGTGCTCGTGGCGGTCGAGAACGAGGGGAAGGGCATCGCGCCGGACGAGCTGCCGAGGCTCTTCGCCCGCTATTACCGGACGCGCGAGGCGAAGGCCGGAGGCGCCGCCGGGCTGGGCCTCGGGCTCTACATCGTGCGAGGGCTCGTCGAGGCCCATGGGGGGCGGATCTGGGCGGAGAGCGCGCCCGGGAAGACGACCTTCCGGTTCACGCTGCCGCTGACCTAGCGCCGAAGCGCGTGCCTGTTGATCCATCGCATCGCGCGACGCCGCCGCGGCGATGGCACCACGGAGTGTCCGGACACTGCTGGTGAAACACCTGCGCGCTTCGTTCGCGTCGACGCAAGAACTGCAGGTTCGCTGCCCATGACCGCCGCTGCGGCTCCTCGGCGACGCCGCCGCGCCAGATCTCGATGAAGTCCGGCGGGAGGTCCCCGCGCGGGTTCCCCGGGCCGGGAGTTGGGCACGGAAACCAGGCTTGCGTGCTCCGCACGGCCGGGGTCAGGTAGCCTGGGCGTGGCGTGATGTGGCCGGGGCCGTCGTTGGCACGTGCCCTGCAATATCAACATGGCGATACGGAAATACGGATACGGACCACCACGTTTCACGTGGAGCGCGGCGTCAAGCCCCCTGGCACCTGGCGCGCCTTGCACGCTCGGGACGGCTCGCCAGCAGCACGAGATCCTCAAGCGATGCCGATCGTGTGACCGCGATCACCACATCGTGCAACTGTAACCATCGACACAACACAGTGTCCACAACCTCGTCTCACAGGGGGCATGCCGTGAGCCCAGCGCGACCAACGCTTCTCGAGATCGTGGTCAAGACGGTCGTGACCCATTCTGTCACATACACGATCGTGGGCCTTTTGGCGTCGTCGCTGCTCGATTACACGCGGTTCTTTGCAGAGTCCAGCCTGAACCTCTTGATGCGGCCGACGAGCGATCCCTGGGTGATGGCGGGACCGCTGTTTCAGCCCATCAGGGGGATCGTGTTCGGGGGAGTCTTCTACATGCTGCGCGAGCCGTTCTTCGGGACGAAGAGCGGCCGGCTGGTGATGTGGAGCACGCTGGTGGCGATAGGCATCCTCGGCACGTTCGGACCAGCTCCGGGCTCGATCGAGGGGATGCTCTATACGACATTACCGGCATGGGTCCATCTCAGGGGGCTTCCAGAGGTTCTCCTGCAGTCCCTGTTCCTGTCGTTGCTGCTGTATTACTGGGTGAACAATCCGCAGAAGCGGTGGGTGCGCTGGACGATGGGGATTGCTTTCTCGATTCTCTTGGCTCTCCCCATCATCGGCCTGCTGGCCCGTCAGCCGCAGTAGTCCAGTCCACCTGCTGAGACGATGCGGGCGGAGCCGTCCCGCCCGCTCGGTCCCGAATGCCTCGTTTGTCCGGCGGCTGCTCCGGCACGCCAGCTCGGCTTGCCCGAGGGCGACCCGCCCGCGCTCGAGGCGGGCACGGAGCGACCGGCGAGGCCGGGCAGGAGGCGCGGTGAGCAGCGCTGGATGCTGACTCCCTGGCGCCGTTGCTCCGCTCGCATGACGAGCCGGGACGCGCCGCACGCCTCGGTGGCCCGAGCCATGCAGCCCGTGGGGCCATGGCGGGGTGGACCATGCCCAACCTCGATCTCGTGCCCAAACAGGAAATCTCCAGCTTCCGCAAGCTGGCGATCGGCACCTGGCACACCGCGTACGATCCATCGGTGTACGGCACGCTCACCCTGCGCATGGATCGCGCGCTCGACTACATCAAGGCGTTCCGTCACAGCACCGGCCGCCGGCTCACGGTGACTCACCTGGTGACCAAGGCCTGCGCCGAGGCGCTGCGCCGCTGCCCCGACGCCAATGCGATCTTGCGCTGGAACAAGATCTACCTCCGGCGCGGCGTCACCGTCTCGGTGCTGGTCGTGCAGGCGGTCGGCGGCGACGGCGAGGTGGACCTCACCGTGACCACGATCGAACGGGCCCATGAGAAGAGCCTGGTGCAGATCGTCGACGAGCTGGACCGGACGATCGAGCGCGCGCGCCACCGGCGCGACAGGGCGGTGGAAGAGACGAAGCGCGCGATCCGGCACATCCCGTTTCTCTTCATGAACGCCTTTCTGCGCCTGCTCTCGTTCATGATGTACACGCTCAACCTGGACCTGTCGAAGCTGGGGCTGCCCCGCGACCCGTTCGGCGCGGTCACGGTGACCAACATCGGCTCGCTCGGCCTGGAGAACGCCTACGTGCCGCTCGTGCCCTACACGCGGACGCCGGTCCTCGTGGTCCCGGGCGCGGTGAGGGACGAGCCGGTGGTGGAGGACGGCAAGGTGGTGCCCGGCAAGGTGATGCGCGTGAGCGCCACGTTCGATCACCGCTTCATCGACGGCCTCCACGCGAGCGTGCTGGTGCGCACCGTGCGCGAGATGCTGGAGGACCCGTTCCGATGCTTCGACCGGCTGGACGCGGACGTGCCCACGCCTGGCTGACGTACGTCGCATCTCCGCGGGCGTCGCCGCGCTGCCGGCACGCATACGCCGGCGCTACGTTCTCAGGCGCGGCTCGGCAGCGTCGGGCGCTGGCTCGGCGACGACCAGCTCGCACGACGGTGAGGAATCCATGTACATCAATTATCTCACGCTTGCGCTCGTCACGGCGGCGGCGGCGCTGGCGCTCGGGGCCTTTTATCTCCTCGGCACGCCCGCCGCCGGCGACTCGCAGCCTCACCGCCGCAGCTTCGCCTGGGCGTTCGGGGCGTCCGGGCTCCTCCTGCTCATCACGGGCCTCCACATCGTGCTGACATGGCCCATCCCGGGCGGATACAACATCGTCTTCGGAGAGCCGCTCGCCTATTTCGGGACATTGCTCGTGGTTGGTGCACCGGCGCTGTGGCTGGGCGAGCGTCTGGGCCCCCTGCTCCTGCTCGGGGCCTTCGGGGGCCTCACCAACCTGATGCTCGCGCTGGCCATCGCGCGCCACGGGATGACGCAAAACCCGGCGCTCGCCGCGGCGATGTACGGCGCGAGCGGCCTCGGACTGCTGCTCGCTCCGGCGATGGACAGGTCCGCGCTGGCGAGGCGCGCAGCAGGCGCGCTGCTCGCGGCTTCGGCGGCGCTGTTCGCGCTGTTCGGCTATGTAGCCTACGTGAGGCACCCCGGCCTCGAGTGGTTCGGAAGGTGGGTGCCGACCGAGACGCGCTCGCTGCGATAGCCGTCCACGGACGGCGCACATCACATCACATCTCCTCGAGCTCCTTGCCCTTCGTCTCGGGGATGAAGGCGACGACGAACACCAGCGAGGCCGCCGCGGCGGCGGTGTAGAGCCCATAGGCGACGCCCAGGCCGGCCTTCTTGAGCGCGGGGAAGGTCGCGGTCACGAGGAAGTTCGCCAGCCATTGCGCGGCCGCCGCGACCGAGAGGGCGAGGGCGCGGATGCGGTTCTCGAACATCTCGCCGAGCAGCACCCAGGTCACCGGACCCCAGGACGCCCCGAAGCAGAAGACATAGAGGTTGGCCGCGACGAGCGCGACAGCGCCGGCGGCACCCCTCAGGACGGCGGCGGCACCCCTCAGGACGGGGTTGCCCGCGGCGTCCTCGCCGGCGGCGCCGAACACGGCCGCCATGGTGCCGAGCGTCAGCGCCATGCCGATGGAGCCCGCGACGAGCAGCGGCCTGCGCCCGACGCGGTCGACGGTCGCGATGGCGACGAGGGTGGTCACGATGTTGGTGACGCCGGTGATGACCGTGATGGCGAGGGAGCTCCGCTCCGAGAACCCGACAGCCTGCCAGAGGACGCTCGAGTAATAAACGTGGATTTCGCGCCCAGAAATCCGATCCGGGGCGTGAGAAATCCGGCGCAGTAAAAGGAACACCTTGAAAGAAAGGCTCGGCGTGGCGACCCGTCCGGGTTGCTATGACCAAACGAAGGCACACGCCGAGCACCTCCAAGGTGCGCCGGCGGGGTCGTCCCGAGTATCGACACCGTCGACCGCGACCTGTGCCGCTTCGACGACGATGCGCTCGAGGCGCTGCACAGCATGGTCGTCGCTCACGGGCTTGCCCTGGTTGCTCGCCGAAAGCACCGATTCGTGCATATCGACGTCGACACCACCGTGGAGCCGCTCTTCGGAATGCAGGAGGGGGCGCGGCCGGGCCCGAACCCGCGCTACCACGGCCGGCCGAGCTATCATCCGATCCTGGCGCGGATCGCCGAGGCCGACGCCATCGTCGGAGCCAAGCTGCGACCGGGCGACACGAGCTTCGGCGAAGCCGATGTGCCCTTCGTCGAGGAGTGCATTGAACGCGCGCGCGCCGCAGCTCCGAGCGCGGCCATCTACGTACGGATCGATGGCGCGGGGGATTGCAGCGCCTTGATGCATCGCCGTACGCACACGCGACCGGGAGAATGGCAAACAGATCTACCTTTGGGAGGGGCTCGACTACACGGTACAGGTCTTTTTGACCAACGAGCCGGTCGAAGCGCCGGAAGACGTCGCGGCGCGGTATGACCTGCGCGCGGGCATCGAGCCGCTCATTGGCGAGCTCAAGCACGGGTGGGGGTGCGGTCGCGTGCCGAGCCACTGCTTCAACGCCAATCATGCCGCGCTGCTGCTGAAGCTGCTGACGGCCAACCTGATGCGCCGCTATGTGCTGGAGCACGTTCCGCACTTGGCGAGCTGGCGAACGCCGTGGCTGCGCTGCGCGCTGATCCTCGCTCCGGGAAGATTGGCCCGGTCGGGTCGGGGCACGACCCTGCACGTGCCGGCGTGCTCGCAGCTCGCCCGCTCGCTCAATTGAGCATGGAACCAGCCGAAATGATCGTGGGCGGTAAGGGGGGCGTGCGCCTTCGTGACGCTCTGGGCGTCAGCCAATTGTAGTTTAAACCGCACTCTCTTGGCTGAGCGCCGCTCGCACGGCGCCTTCGGCTCGCTCGTGCCCCCCTGGACGCGAAATCGGCGCTGAGCCCCCCTCTCGGCGGAAGAGCCGGATGGTGGAAATCTCCTTGTCCGGATCTGGCGAGGGCCCCCCGGACCGACGGGTCCGGGGGCTACTCTACCAGGAAGATCATTGATCTTTTCTTCCCGCCTTCGTGTTCAAATCCGGCCACCACCCGGACGTAGATCATGGGCGCGACGACCGCGCCGTCCTGTCACGAGCGCGCTCGCGCCTTCCCCAGCGCCGCCCACCCTTCCGGGAGCGAGAGCGCGAACACGGCCATGTTGGCCGCCATGGCGACGAGGCAGTACGCGCACCAGGCCCTCTCCCGCCTTCGCATCTGGACGAGGAGCCATCCGGACACGGCCGCCTCGACGGCCGCTTTGGCCGCCACGGCGGCGGGGATCCAGGGGGTGTTCCTGGCGCGCTCGGCGCCTCCCCAGCCAGCCAGCGCGAGGTTGGACGCGAAGGCGCTCCCGGACCTCGCGAGACGGCACGACGACTTGCAACCTGTGTACCTCACGTCGAAGGACGACGTCTGCGCGGTTTGCCCGCCAGGCGCGCCCTGCTGCGAGGGCGAGGCAAGGCTACCTGAGCCCGGGCGCCGCCGAGGATGGCGGAGGCCGCGAGCGGTCGCTCCACGGACGCGTCATGGCCCCGCGCGCCGGCCGAGCGACCCGGCCTCGACGTAGATGTGCTTCACATCGGGTCGCTGGCTCCGTATCCGCGCTTCGATGCGCTCGATCGCCTCCGCCACCCCGGAGGCCGTGAGCGCGGAGTCGAACTCGATGCGAAGCACGACCAGGACATCGTGCGGCCCGAAGTGCATCGTCATCGGCGGCCCCACCGCCGACACGCCAGGATCCGCCTCGGCGAGCGCGCGGACCGCGGCGAGGAGCTCCCTGTCCGCGCTCTCCCCCACGAGGAGCCCGTGGCTCTGGCTGGCGAGGAAGACCGCGACCGCCGCGAGCACGAGGCCGATACCGATCGACGCCGCCCCGTCAAGATAGGGGTTTCCCAGGCGGTGCCCGAGCCAGACGCCGAGGAAGGCGATGGCGAGCCCGGCGAGCGCGGCGGAGTCCTCCAGGACGATCGTGAACGTCGTCGGGTCCTTGCTGGACCGCATTGCCGCGAGGTAGCCCTGTCCTGCTTTTCTCTTGAACTCGTGGACCGAGATGGCGAGCGACGTTCCCTCGAAGACGGCCGCTGCGCCGAGGACAACGTAGTTCCACGTTGGATCCTCGATCGGGCGCGGGTGCAAGAGGTGCAAGATCCCTTCGTAGATCGAGACGCCGCCGCCTGCGGCGAAGATCATGATGGCGACGATCAGCGTCCAGAAATAGAGCTCCTTGCCGTGGCCGAACGGATGATCGGCGTCAGGCGGTCGGGCGCTCCGGTGCTTGCCGAGCAGGAGGAGGAGCCCGTCTGCGGTATCGACGACGGAGTGCACGCCCTCGGAGAGCATTGCCGAGCTGCCGGTCACGGCGGCGGCGATGAACTTGACCGCCGCGATCGCCACGTTGGCGCCGATGGCGCCATAGATCGCGATCCTCGATTCTTTCGCCATGCTCCGCCGATCCTCCCAGCGATGCGCAGGCCGCGCCAGGTTACCCTCCTGTCGTGCAGGAGAGCCGCGCCGGCACGGCTGTTGCGTCGACGTGGCCGAACAGCTCCGTGATGTCCGCGCTCTGGGACGACGAGCTCGGCGCGGCGATGCGCCAGGAGCGGCGCGCGGTGCACGAGGAGGGGGTGGTGGAGGCGCTGCTCGAGGATCTGCGGCGGGGCGGCGGGCGCTGAGAGGGAGGCGTCTCGACGCCCGGCGTCAGCGCCCGAGCGCGGTCGCGATGGAGTGCGCGGCGCGCAGCGCGAGGGCGGCGATGGTGAGCGTGGGGTTCACGGCGCCGCCGGTGGGGAAGACGCCGCTGCCAAGCAGGTAGAGGTTGTCGTGGTCGTGCGCGCGCAGGTCCGGGTCGACAACCGAGGCGCTCGGGTCGGCGCCCATCCGGTAGGTGCCCATGACGTGCCCGGCGCCCTCGTGCTCGAGCCGGTGCTCGCGGAACGTGACCCCGAGCGCGTCGAAGATCCGGTCGTGGACCGCGCGCGCGGCCGCCATGCCGTCGCGGGTATAGGGGTCGACCCGGTAATGAAGGCGCGGCCGCGGCAACCCGAGCGCGTCGCGCTGATCGAAGGCGGGCGTGACGCGGTTGTCGGGATCGGGGAGCTGCTCCATCAGGCTGGACACGCAGAGCTGCCGGGTGCAATGCCACGCGAGCTCGGCAGCGAGCTGCTTGCCCCGTAGACCCTTGCGCACGAGATCGGCCGCGGCGACCCCCGGCCCGCCGATCGGCCACTGCCACCCGCTGTTGCCGAGCTCCACCCGGAACGCGGCGCGCACCCCCCGAGAGGCGCTGTTCCGCGTGGCGTCGATCCCCGCCGTCGAGAGCGGTCCGCGGGGCTGCCCGAGCGCTTCCCCGGCGAGCGCCCAGCTCAGCTGGATGGGGTGATCCATGAGGTTGCGCCCCACCTGGCCGCTCCGGTTCGCGACCCCGTCCGGCAGCGCGTCGGTCCGGGACATCAGGAGCAGCTTCGGCGTCTCGATCCCGTGCGCCGCCACGATGTAGACCTTGCCCGAGGCCTCGTGCTCGGTGCCGTCCGGGCGCTTGAACAGGACACGTGACACGCGTCCGTCAGGGCCGACGCCGACGGCGGTGGCGATAGCCTCTTCCACGATCCGCACGCCGGCCAGCTCGGCCTTCTTCACGTGCACCGAGGCGTCATAGCGGGCCACGATCGGGCAGATCGGGATGCAGGAGTTGTTGCCGCAGCACGCGGGCCGGCCGTCGTACGCGGCGCTATTGCGCGCCTGCGCCGTGGCGGTCACCCGATAGCCGAGGGCCGAGATCCTGTCGGCGATGCGCAGATCCGAGTAGCTGTGGGGGATGGGCGCCAGCGGGTAAGGCGTGCTGCGCGGCGAGCCGAGGCTGTCGTCGCCGGCCACGCCCATCTCGATCTCGCTCTCGACGTACCAGGGTTCGAGCGCGTCGTACGCGATGGGCCAGTCGACGCCGACTCCATGAAGGGTCTTCATCCGGAGATCGTCGGGCAGGAAGCGGAGGGCGGTCCCGAGCCAGTGCCAGGTCGTCCCGCCGACGACCCGCAGGTACGTGCTCTTGAAGAGATCCGGGCCCTCCTGCACGTAGTACCCGCCGGGAGCGCTCTCGCGCGGCGCAGGCGCGGCCACGGAGCGCGGAAAGGGGGCCTCCAGCGTCTTGACCACGGCGCTCCGGAACGCGCTGGCGGCCTTGTCGCGGTCGACCCGCGGCCCCGACTCCAGCACAAGCACCCTGGCGCCCGCCTTCGCGAGCCGGTAGCCGGCCAGCGTCCCCGCGATGCCCGCGCCCACGATGACCACATCCGCTCGCAGCCTGTCCCCCATACAGAGCTCCTTCCGGGCGGCGGCAGCGCGCGCCGACGCCTCATCCCGCGGGCGGCTCTCCCCAGAACCCCATCGCCCCGCCGCAGGTGCCCGGCGCGCTGGCGTAAGGGAGCGATCTCCACGCGAGCGAGCCCTCGTAGGTCGCCAGCGCGCGCCCGTCGGCCGCGTCGTACTCGCCCGTGTACCAGAGCAGGAGGATCTCGTCCGCGAGCGCCCGCAGGCGCCTGTCGGCGAAGACGCCCCGCGCGGTCAGCTCATCGAGGGTGCACGCCGGAGCGTCGCCGACGAGCCCCGCCCTGGCATAGAGGTCCTCGAGCGCCGCGGCCTGCTCCGGACGTGCGAGGAGGCAGTCGAGGTAGATCCGCGCGTGGTCCCGGGCGAGGTCGCCCACCCCGGTGAGCACCGTGGACAGGGCGAGGAACCGGTCGAGCGGCGTGGCGGCCCGGCCGCGGATCACGTGCCCCGCGAGGCCGGCGGCGGCGAGCAGCGCGGAGATGAAGAGGGCGAAGCGGCGCCGGCCCATGCGGACGATGGCGCGTGAGGAGGCGGTCGAGGTGCCGGGCCTTGCCATCTTTCTCTGGAGGATCCGCCCCGGATTGAGCTGCTGGATGCGGCTGTTGCCACGAGGGCGGCTCGTGGCGCAGGCCATGGTGACATGAGGGACGAGGTGCCCGACGTCAATCGCGATCTCGTCTGGCTCACGAGGCTCGCTCCCATCCATGCTCTCTGTCTCTCTGTGCGTGACCGTCTCTGCCTGATCGCTCCGTCATGGTCGTTCACCCGAGGCCGGCGCGATGAGATACGACCAGGCGTACAGCGGGTCGACGAGCCGCTCAGCGACGGTGTCGACGAAGCCGCCTCAGCTCGCCCCGCAAGCGATCATCAGCTGACAGAAGGCGACGAGCATCATCGCGCCGATCGTGAAGCAGCCGAATCGCCGGCCCTTGCCGCTAGGGCCCGCTCCCGCCACCACGAGGCCCGCCGCGCCCGGGGGCTCCGGGGACTTTTTTTTTACGGTCGGCCCCCTCTTCCACCGCGCGGGCAGGGCCTCGCCGCCGAGCAGCGCCACCGGAGGCGTGCGCTTGACGATCGCCAGCGCGGTCGCCGCCCGGCTCTCCTGATGGCTCCGCTTCCAGGCGCGGATCTCCGCCTCGGGGAGCCCGAACACCTCGCCCGAGCCGTACGTCCCCGCGAGCCCGTCGAGCACGCGAAGGTGCCAGTCGGCGGGGACCGCCCCGGGCAACGACTCGACCGCCTCCGGCGGGACCGGAGGGAACCAGACCGCGAAGTGCTGGACCTGCCGTCCGGTCCAGTCCTTCCGCGCCGGATCGAGGAATCGCGCCGCCACGTAGGGATAGGCGCGCGGCTCCTCCGGTCCGCGCCCGTCGATCTCGAGCAGGCCATAGCGGGGCTCTCCGGCGCCCGCGTCGGCGTCGCCGATCATGGCCTCGAGCGTCGTGAGCCAGGCGGGGAGCGCCGGGATCTCGGGAACGCAGATGAGCTCGTAATCCCAGTGCTCGCCGCGCGTCCTCCAGAGGAGGCGCGATGTCTCGACGAGGGGCAGCGGCGCGCGTACGAGCATGACGACCCTACTGGTTCTGGTGGTAAGCGCGGGCTCCCTCGTCGTCGCGCAGGGCCGCGACCATGGCGGTCAGGACCGCCGTGAAGGTGTCGCCCTTCCGGATCGCGTCCTCGCGCACCTTCTTGAGCCGGTCGAGCCGGGTGGTCGCGAAGTCCTTGATCGAGATGAACCGCAGGATCTTGCTCACGATCTGGTATCGCTTCGGGAGGAAGTCGTCGAGCGAGTCGACGAACTGCACGAGATCGCGCAGGCCCTGGAAGAACGTCTCTCCGGTCGACCTCTCCTTTCTCGCGGCCTGCGCCTCCCGGACCGCGCCCTCGACCGTGCTCACGAGGATCGCGGGGGCGAGGGTGCGCACGCCGAGCGAGGTCCCCGGGTCGACCTGCGCGTCGGCCGGGGCGGCGACCGACGAGAGCAGCATGAAGCGGTGTCCGAACGCGTGCTCCGCGCGGAGCACCGAGCAGAGCTTCGCGAGCTGGTCGTCGGCGTCCCGGCAGACCTCGCGCTCGAAGTCCCTCGCGGCGTAGTCCGGCGGGAAGAGGTCGGCCTTGCTGAGGGCGAGGATCCACTCCCGCGGGAAGCTCACCTCGTCGCCCGTGGCGGCGCTCGCCCGGCGCAGCCGGTCGCACTCATCGGCGAAGTGCTCGAAGAGCCACCGGATGTACCCGGTGCCCTCGTTCCGGTACTTCGCGCCGTCCGCGAGGAGGATGCCCACCTGGCTCATGCCGAGCCGGAGCAGGCCCTGGCGCATCGCCTCCCGCTCCTCCGCGTCGACCGGCTCGTCCTCCCACCAGCGCCCGGGGTAGTCGTACCAGTGGATGCGGAGCGCCGGCTCGGGCAGGTCCCTCGGGAAGAAATCGAACTCGTACTCGTCGAAGCGCGTGCTGCCGTCCGGGAACCTGCCGTCTTCGAGGCGGTAAAAGCGCCCGAGGAGCTGGTTGCCCTGCGCCTTGTTGACCGCCTGGATCTTGTACGCGTACTCCTGCTGGAACGAGGGCTGGGTCTGCGCCCGGTAGAAGGCCGCGAGGAGGACCGTCTTGCCGGCGCCGGAGGCGCCGAACAAGGCGACGTGCAGATCGAGGGGCGGCATGACGGGATGCGTACGGGAGCGCGCACCCCGGCACAAGCTCGATCCGAGCGCTACTCCACCTGCACTTCCCGCCGTATCACGCTCGCGCCGCCCCGCGTGTCGTGAACCACCGCCCACAGCGACACGCGCCCCGGCTCCGAGGGCGGCGTCCACGTGGTCCCGTTGCCGCCGCGGGCGCCCGTCACCGTATCGCTCACAAGGCGACGCGCCCCGTCGAACCCGCCCCCGTCCGTGTAATAGTCGACCCAGATCGCCTCGCGCACCGGCGGCCCGCCGAGCCCGGCGGCCTCCACGTCCTCCTCGGCGGCGCCGGACGGCACGAGCGCCTCGATCTCGTACGTCGTGCACTCGTCGTCTGCCGGGTCCGCCGGGCCGCAGCCCTGGATCTGCGCTTCCGGTCGAACACACCGCTTCACGACGGGCAGACCGCCCTCGCCCGGCGTGACCTCATTGTCCTCGAGCTTCAGCGTGAACCCGTCGATCGGCGGGTTCGTGTTGGTTCGCTTGTCCCTGAAGACGTACACCTGCGTGTAGCCCACGACGAAGCTGTCCGGGCCGAGCACCGACCCGTCCGTCCCGACGCACTCGAGCGGAAACCCGGCCTCCGCCGGCGCCGTCGCCACGCGGGTCCGGCCGGCGCACACGGTGAAGAACACATAGGCCGTCGAGTACACGCTCCCGGTCTCGGTCGGCTGTGCGCCCTCGAGGATGTCGTCGGGCAGGACCATCTTGAACCTGGCCTTGCCAGGCTCGCCGCTCTGCTCCGCGGTCAGGTCGTCCCGATCGAAGAGCCTGGGCGCGCCCTCCGTCTCCTCGTTCTCGCCGTTCTCCGCCGCGCCCCCGGGGGCGAACTCCCGCGCCGCGCCGAGGAGCTGCGGCAGACACCCGATGTGCTCGTCGATCCCGACAGGCGGGTTCACACAGCCACCCAGCCACATGATCTCGACCGGGCGCGGGCCGGCGCCGGCGCCGGGCGCGTCGGCGTACGTCATCTCGAACGTCACGCCGTCGCCGAGCGGCGTCGTCACGTACGGGGTGTCCGCCGTCACCGCGAGGACGCGGAGCCCCTCCACCTCGGACGACGGTGCGAAGTTGCCCCCCGCGCAGCAGGGGATGCCCAGGCCCAGGGTCGCGAGCGCGGCGAGCAGCGCGCGACGCGCGGGCGGTGCGGTCCGTTTCATCAGAAATCTCCTCGCAGCCCGAGCGTGGGCAGGAAGGGGAGCCCCGTCACGTACTCCCGCTTCGTGTAGTTGAAGTTGTAGCTGATGCCCTCCGCGGCCATGTAGTTGTAGACGTTCTGGATGTCGAGGTAGAGGCCGAGCTGCCACGTCTTGAACTTCCACGTCTTGTCGGCGCGGAGGTCGAGCTGGTGGAACAGCGGCATCCGCTCGCTGTAGTCACCCCCGAGCGGCATGGGCGAGTACCTGGCCGAGGACGCGTGGTAGATCGCGTTCACCCGGTTCGGGTTGCACCCCTTCTTCTCCGGATCGCAGACATAGGGCGTCTGCAGGTTGCCCGACACGAGGCGGAAGCGCGCGCCGAGCTCCCAGCCCCGGCCGAGCCGCAGGCTGCCAAGCATGGTCAGCACATGCGTCTGATCGTACTGCATGAGGTGCTCCTCCTCGCCGGGCCCGTCCGTGCGCACGGAGCGCGAGAGCGTGTAGGCCGCCCAGCCGAAGAAGCGATCATCGGGCTTGTACTTCAGGAGCACCTCCCCGCCCACGGCGTACCCGGTGCCGATGTTGGCGAAGCCGTCCGCCTCCGGCGAGAAGACCACCAGTCGATCGAGCTGCTTGTAGAACCCGTCCACCGTCACGTCGATCTGGCGCGTGATCTCCTGCTCCACGCCGAGGCCGTAGTGGACGGCGCGGTTCGACCTGAGCCCCGCGGTGCCAAACGGCTCGAGGCTCTCGCGGAACTGAGGCGCCTGGTAATAGAGCCCCACGCCCCCCTTGGCCGTCGTCCGCGGAAAGTCGCTCTGGATGTCGTAGCGCCCGTTGATCCTCGGGCTCACATCGAGCGACCGCGTGTCGAGCGCATAGTCGACCCGCACCCCGGGGACGAGCCGCGCGCGCGGCGTGGGGACGATCTCGAGCTCGGCGTAGGCGGCCGGCCGGGAGTACACGCCTTCGAGCGATTGATCCTCGGACGGGTACGTCGAGAATGGCTGGTTCGACGGATGGCCGGCGGGCTGCCGCGCCGGCGCGTGGATATTGACCGTGACGAAGCCGCCCGAGAGGTCGCTCCCGACGTTCATCGTGAGGTACTTCGCGAACCGGTGCGAGAGCTCCAGCCGGAGGTCGAGCGACCTCGACTCGACGCTGAAGGTGAGGGGAGAGACGACGATCTCGCCGATCTCCCGGCCGAGGGCCAGGGTCCACAGGAGCCGGTCCCGGCTCCCCAGGCGGTTCTCGTAGCTGAACTGGAGGCGCTGAAAGGCGGTGTGCAGCCCGAAATCGCCCGTGAGCGCCGGCTCGTCCTCCGGCGGCTCGTCGAGGAGGATCTCGAAGGCGTCGTCCGAGCCGTAGAAGCTCGCGCGCACGCGCTCGTTCGGGGAGGGACGACCCTCGAGCACGAACTGGTAATCGTAATAGACCGGCGCCTGCGTCACCGTGGTGCCCGCCTCCCTGAGCACGGGCCCGAGCCACGCGTCGACCCAGCTGCGGCGGCCCGCCGCGATGAACGTCCAGTCCTTGAGGTACGGGACCGGCCCCTCGAGGAGCACGCGCCCGTCGATGAGATCGAGCTGGACGACGCCGTGATACTTGCCGTCCTGCTTCGGCGAACGGAGCCCGACGTCGACGATGCCGCCCATGGCGCGGCCGTACACGGCGCTGAAGTTGCCCGGATAGAAGTCGATCTTCTCGAGCATCTCGGTCGGCACGACCGAGGAGAGGCCGCCGAAGTGGTAGATGAGCGGCACGGGCGTGCGGTCGATGAACGTGAGCGTGTCCTGCGGCGCGGACCCGCGCACGATGAGCAGCCCGAAGCCGCTGCGCGCGACGCCCGGCAGGCTCTGCAGCGAGCGCAGCGCGTCGCCGCCGGTCCCGGGGATGCGGTCGACCTCGCGGCGCTCGATCGTCCTCCGGGTCACCTCGCGCGGCGGCCGTTCCCCCTGCACGGTCACCTCGATGCCCGCCGGCGCGCCGCCCCTGGGCTTCGCGAGCCCGATCCGGTAGCGCACCTCGATCGCCTCGTCCGGCGCGATCTCCTCGTCGGCCGCGAACGGCTCGAAGCCGGGGGCGGTGACCTCGACCCGGTACTTGCCGGGAGGGAGATTCTTGAAGCGGAACTTGCCGCTCTGGTCGGTCTTCGCGTCCTCACGACCGCCGTCGGGGCGATGGAGGCTGATCGCGATGTCCGGCAGCGGCTCGCCGGTGTCCGCCGCCATGACGGTCCCGACCACCGTCTCGACGTCGGCGGGCGGCGCCGGTGCGGCCGCGTCGGCGGGCTTGGGCGTGAGCGTGAACGCGTAGCGGTAGAGGATGCGCGACGCGGCCGGCGTGCCGTCCGGGCGCCGCGCCGGCTCGAACTGGAGGCCGGGCGCGGCCGCGAGCGCGGCCTCGTCGAAGCCGTGCCCGCCCGGCGTCGCGACCTCGGCCTTTGTCACGCGCCCGGTCCGGTCGATGTCGAGCTTGAGGATGACGCTCCCCTCGACGCCGGCGCGCTGGGCCTCGATCGGATACGCGGGCGGGGAGTACGTGATCAGCGTGGGCGCGCTGACGGCGACGGGCGCCGGCGGGGCTGTGCCCGGCTCGGGGACGACGACCGCGCCGGCGCCGCCGCGCGGAACGGAGGCGCCGCCCGAGTCGCCCTCGGCGGCCGGAGGAGGCGCGGGCGGAGGCGCGCCGGCGGGCTGCGCGAGCGCTGTGCTGCCGGTCATCGCGACCGCGAGCAGCAGCGTTCCGGAGACGAGGAGGTGCATCGCAGGGGACGCTGTGGAAGCCATGCGGCTCGCCCTTTCGCATGGCGACGCCGAGGTGAGAAGACGCATACGGCAGCCGGGACCGTGCTCCCGGGATCGGGCGCCGCGCGCGTCCGCGGATGGCGCGCTCTCCGGCTGCGCGCGGCCCGCTCAGCCGCCGAGCTCGGCCACGAACCGGCTCACGTCGTCGCTGTCGCCCACGAGCAGCAGCGTGTCGCCGTCCCGGATCACGTAGTCCGGTGTGGGTGCCTCGAGCCGCAGCTTGTCGCCGGGCCGCTTTGTCGTGTGCGGCCGCACGCCGAGCACGTTGATCCGGTACCGCTGGCGGATCTTCGAGCCGGCGAGCGTCTGTCCGACGAGCGGCCCGTGGGCGTTCCAGGGGACGACGCGGTAGTGGCTCGCGAGGTCGAGGAGGTCCTGCGCGAGCGGCATGGTGATGTCGGCGCCGACGCGGCGACCCATCTCGGTCTCGATCTGGATGACGCGGGTCGCGCCGACGGCGCGCAGGATGTCGGCCTGGCGATCGGTGGCGGCGCGCGCGATGATCTCGCGCACGCCCATCCGGACGAGCGAGGCCACGCAGAGCACGGACGGCTCGAAGTGCTCGCCGAACGTCACGATCGCGGTCTCCGCGTACTGCGCGCCGATCCCCTCGAGCACCTTGTGGACCGTGGCGTCGCCGACGAACGCGGCCGAGGTCTTGTCCTTCACGGCGTCGACGGCCTCGGGGTTGTTGTCGACCGCGATGACCTCGGCCCGGTTCTTCCACAGGGTCTCGACGACCGACGTGCCGAACCGGCCGAGCCCGATGACAAGGACGCTCTTCGATTTCATGGTCTCCGGTCGCGCGCCGCTCCCTCGCGGCGGCGCCGCGAAGGTCGCACGGATGCGCGTCCAGCGCCACGGGTCGGCGCTGCGGCGCGGGCGCCGCGCGGGGGGCCGGCGCTCAGTAGAGCCCGTCCTGGTGCTTCCACCGCTCCGAGATCCACGCCTTCAGGTACGCGATCTCCTCCTCGTACGTCGTGAAGTCGCTGCGCCCGCTCCAGCCCTCGTAGCTGCGGTACGCCTCGCCCCACCGCGCCTCGTCCCGTCGCGCGCTCGCGTCGATGCGCTTCACGTAGCCGTCCACGATCGCCTGGATCGCGCGGTCGTCGAGCGCGCCGCGCAGGACCTGCCCGTAGCGGGCGCGCAGCGGGTCGCCGATCGAGGGCTCCTCCAGGAGGCGCTGGAAGAGGAGGTTCACGCTCGTGTACTCGACGCGCTCGGAGGCCGACTCGCGCTCGGTCTCCCACGACTGGCCGAAGCTCGCGTTGAAGTCCCACGGCGCGTAGCGGAAGACGCCGCCTGCGACCGGATCGCGGTAGTGGTAGCTGTTCTTTCCGGCCGAGTCGTTGGCCACGATGAACGTGGCGAAGATCCACCAATCTTCGTAGTCGCGCAGATCGATCAGCGACCCGATCTCGGAGGCGAACGTGGCCTCGTCGGACTCGGCCACGAAGCGCACGAGATCTTCCAGGTCGGCGAACGCCTCCGGCTCGCCCTCGGGCGGCGCCCCTTCTTTCTTCTCGTAGCCGTCGTGCAGCGTCTCCTTCGGCTCGCCTTGCGCGTTCTCCAGCGCGAAGTTCGCGGCGTGGTTGACCGCTTTGTAGAGATTGCCGTCCTGCGAGTATCCGTGATCCTCCATCAGATAGCCGTCGACGTGATCCGCGACGGTGTAGAGCCCCGCGTACTCCCCGTCGAGGTAGAGGACCGCGCTGTAGGTCTTGACCTGGATGTGCTCCGGATCGAGCCGGTTCCAGAGGTCATAGGCGAGGCGCTGCCGGACATAGGAGTTGTCGTCGAACGTGCTGATGAGCACGACCTTGCGACGATCGGTGAAGCCGCCCGCCTCGCCCGGCTCGCTGAACTTGTCGTTCTTGGGGAATTTGAGGGTGTAGCTCCGCTTCGGGTACGAGAGCGAGCTCTCGCCGCGGAGCTCCGCCTCGGCGGCGTACGTACGGCCGCGGTAGATCACCGTGGCCGGGGCGTACTCCTTCGCCTCGGGGACCGGCGAGAGGAAGAGCACCGGCAGGCCGTGCTCCTCGGGGTAACGGGCCGGATCGACGACGGGCACGTTCGATGGATCGGCCCAGTTGTCGGCGACGCCGATCTTGACGCGCCCGACCTCGGACGTCTGCGCGACGCGGATCTCGATGTCGTGGACCGCGGCCTGATCGAGCCCGGGCGAGAACGTCACCTCGCGCGCGACAGGGTCGTAGGCGGCGCCCTCGGGGAGCGGGTCGAGCTCGAACGCCTCGCCGGGGAGGGTAAGGCCGCTCGCGCACGCCACGGGAAACGTCACGGTCTCCCCCTCGACGAGCCAGTGCGGCCCGCCGCCCGACGGCTCGCAGCGCCGATCCCCGGTGCTGGACGCCGCCCCACCCGTCGTGGCGCCCGCCGGAGCGGACGACTCGCCGGAGCAGCCGGATGCGTGCAGCGATCCGAGGATCAGGGCCGCCGTCAGCGGCAAAAGCTGGTGAAAATTTCGCATGACAGCATCTTACGCGATCGCGCGTGGCGGCGTGTGGGTAGCCGCTGCGGGGCGCGGCTCCCCGGGGGCTGTTGCGGCGGCACGGGACGGCCGAGGCCGAGACCGCCGGTGACCGGGGCGAAGGATGGCGGCCCTGCCCTTGACGCGCCGTCGCTCGCCTGTTAAACGTTTGTTTGAAACGGTTGATTGACAGGGGTCTGCCGGAGAGATGCGGCCCCTGAACCAGCCGAGAGGCCAGGAGGTGTGCGATGACGTGGTGCAGAGCCGTGCGTAGAGCACGGAGCGCGGCGGTGTTCGTCTTTGGGGTGGTGGGGGCGGCCGGGTGTGGCGATGACGGGGAGGCTCTCTCGCCGCCGGCTCCGGAGGTGACGTGGTATCGGGACATTCAGCCCCTCGTGGAGCGCTCGTGTGCTTCCTGCCACGATGGCGCGGGCGTCGGCGGGGTGGCGCTGACGGACGTGGAGACGGCGCAGCGGCTGGCCGCGCTCATGGCCCTTCGTGTGGGCGCCGGGGACATGCCGCCGCCGGTGCTGGACCCGAGCTGCCGCAGCTATGAAGGCGCGGAGCGGATGAGCCTCACCGCCGAGGAGCGCCTTCGTTTCGACGCCTGGGCGCGCGACGGCGCTCCGCTCGGCGATCCTTCCGATGCGCCGCCGCCGCAGCGCGCGACGGACGCCATCGCGTCTCCCGACGCCACGCTCGAGATGCCCGAGGCGCACGAGGTGACGCTCGACGACGACGGCAACGAGTATTTCTGCGTGGTCCTCGACAACCCTTTCACGGCGCCGGCCTGGATCACGGCGTTCGAGGCGGCGGTCGGCGATCCCGCGGTGGTGCACCACATGGCGGTGTACCGGGATCTCGGGGGCGACGCGGGCATCGGATACGGTGTTGCGCCGGGGACGCGTGCGTTTCCGTGTCGCGATCCGGTGATCGAGCTCGACTGGCAGCTTCTCCACAGCTGGGCGCCCGGCGTCGGGGTGACGCGGCTGCCGGAGGGCGCCGGCGTCCGCGTCGAGCCCGGCGAGCAGCTCGTCCTGCAGATGCATTATTTCGGTCACAGGGGCACGAGCAGCCTCGACAAGTCGGGATATCGCTTGCAGCTCTCGAGCGAGCCGCCCCGCGCCGAGGTCTACATGGATGTGTTCGGCCCGGTGCCTTTCACGATCCCCGCCGGCGCCGGGGCGCACACCGAGCGGAGCAGCACGCCGAACGAGGGCCCGCCGCAGCTCGTGTACGGCCTCTTGCCGCACATGCACCTGCTCGGCCGCTCTTACCGGGCCTGGGTCGAGCGCGACGGCGGCGCGGACGAGTGCGCGGCGCGCGGCGAGTTCGAGTTCCACCACCAGGCGCTCTACATGTTCGACGAGCCGCTCCGCTGGGGGACGGGAGATCGCTTCGTCGCCGAGTGCACCTGGGACAACACGGCGGAGAGCGAGGGGCAGTTCCAGCTCCCGCCGCAGGACGTGCCCTGGGGGGAGGGGACGAATCAGGAGATGTGCTTCATGGTCGCGTATCTGTCGAAGGAGTGAGCGCCCGGGGGGAGGGGAGGGTCACGTTGTGCGCGCAGACGGTGCGCGCATCCGGAATGGGGAGGAGAGCAATGGGAGACGGATTGAAGAAGGCGAGCGCGCTCGTGCTGTGCGGCGGGCTCGTGATGATGCTCGCGTCGGCATGCGACTTGTCGTACACCTACGAAACAGTGGAGCCGGGAAGCGCGGGTGCTGGATACCCGACGGAGATGTTTTAAGTGCGGATTCTAGAGAACATGGTGAGCACCCCGAGTCTTCTGAGTGGAACACATGTGGCCTTCGATCCGCCAACAGCAGAGCGTCTGGTGAAGCTCGGCGCCACGAGCATCGTCAGTGCTTTTGAGAGCCTTCTCATCGGACCGAGCCGCCGGAGCCCGCTGGAGCATGTCCGGACGCGTGAGATGTGGTTTTCTTCGTGTGAAGAGTGTTCAGATAGAGATGAGTCAGGCGAAAACTTCGATCGGCTCTACTCATCTGATGTCCGCTGGGAGCCGCCCATTGTCTTGTGGGTGACAGATAGTCTTGACGATCGGGTGAACCTCTGGAGGACCTGTAGCTGGTTGCGAGGCCTGAAGATCCCGTGCAGCGACGTCTTTATTGTCGAGTTCGAACCTGTCTACGGTACAGCGAAAAGATTGGCCGAGCCACCGAGGATACCGCCGTTCGACTGCTGCGGATCGGTCGCCCACCACCCCGACCCGGTGCTTCTGGACCGCCTCGACAAGGCGAGCCCCTGGCCGTCAGGACGCCACGATCGTGCCGTTCGCCTTTGGGAGAGCTACGTCGATGAGAACCCCTTACCGTTCGTGGAGAGCTGCGCGCGTGGTGTCGAAGGATTCCGAGAGCTTGCTCCCTTGTGGGGGCTTCTCTCTTGCTTCTTTCCGCGAAGGACCGCCGATGGTACCTTGCGTCTCAGTCGATATGACGATCTCATCTTGACTATCCTATCGTTAGAGGAGTGGCAGACTCCAGTGAGAGTCAACTGCCACGAGTCGCAGCTTGGGTTGGACTTGCTGGATCTCGTCTCCTGCACAGGGGACCTATTCCTGGGAGACCGCCTCGCCCAATGGGCAAAGCACGACTTGAGCGCCGCTGTGGAGCGCGCTCCTGGACCGAAGCCGCCTGACTACCCGCTGCTCTCGAAGGTGTACCGCCTCACCGAACGTGGGATGCAGCTCCGAGACAGGGGGCTCGGTCAGCTCGCGGACGCACCAAGCCTGCCCATCGCCGGGACCGAGGCGTACTCGCCTTCAGCCCCCTGGGTGCTGCTCGAGGATGGCGGGCTCGCTCGGCTGTGAGGGATAGCGGTACAGCGGGCCCGGCCGGAGCTGCCTGACCGGGACGCGGCTGGAGGTCTCCCGGAGGTCCGGGAGCGCATCCTGGCGGCGCCCGAGGTGGCCGTGCTCTCGGCGATGGCGCACGGGCAGAGCGCGGCGGCGGAGGCGATCGGCGTGGCCTTCCTGGCGGCGGCAGCCGGGCTCGATGAGGAGCGCCGCGCCCTGTACGGAGACCTGGTGCTATCCTCGCTGAACGCAGCGGCGAGGCGGATACTGGAGGCGATGATGAAAAGCGGATACGAGTTTCAGAGTGAATTCGCGCGCAGCTATGTAGCGAAGGGCGTGGAGAAGGGGCGGCAGCAGGGGATCCTCGAAGCCAAGGCGCACGACGTGCTCACCTTCCTCGAGGCCCGCGGCCTGGAGGTCCCCGCCGACGTCCGGGAGCGCGTCCTCGCGAGCACCGACATCGCCGAGCTGGACCGCTGGATCCGCCGCGCCGCGGTCGTCAGCGACGCCAGGGATCTCCTTGCCACGCCCGGCTCCTGAGCGCTCGCCCCCTGCTCCCGCCCACCCAGCTCCCCCCGCTCACCCGATCCCCACGCGCTCCTCCGGCAGCCGATAGCTCCGCGTCTTCCCCTGGTTCGCCAGCGCCAGCGCCAGGGTCAGCGGCCCGATGCGGCCGATGAACATCGCCAGCGTGATGACCAGCTTCCCCGGCGCGCTCAGCGACGCCGTGATGTTGGCCGACAGCCCGGCCGTGGCGAACGCGCTGACCGCCTCCAGCGCGAGGCCCATCGGGTTGTGCGGCTCCAGGGCGAGCAGGACCAGCAGGAACCCCGACACGAGCATCACGCTGAGGAACGCGACCCCCAGGGCGCGGCGCACCGTGGCCGCCGGCAGCGTCCGCCCGAGGAGGTGCGGCGCCTCCTCGCCGCGCAGCTCGGCGCGCAGCGCCGCGAGCAGCGCGGCGAACGTCGTGAGCTTGATCCCGCCCCCGGTCGAGCCCGGCGCCCCGCCGATGAACATCAGGATGCAGGTGAACATCCAGGTCGCCGGGCCCATCAGGCTGTAATCGACCGTGCTGAGGCCCGCCGACCGCGTCATCGCCGACTGGAAGACGCTCGCCTGCACCTTCACCGGCCACGACAGCCCGCCCATCGACCGGCGCCACTCGAGCAGCAGGTAACCCGCCGCCCCGACCACGAGCAGCACCGCCGTCGTGATCAGCACGACCCGGCTGTGCAACGACAGCCGCGGCGACCGCTCGCCGCGCAGCCGCAGCCGGATCCGGGTCAGGAGCTCATCGTGCACCGGAAAGCCCAGGCTGCCGAGGATCACCAGCGCCGCCACGACGCCCGACACCGCGGGCGAGCCGACGAGCGGGACGAGCCCCTCGCCGAACAGGGAGAAGCCCGCGTTGCAGAACGCGCTGACCGAGTGGAAGACGGCCGCCCAGAGGTGATCGCCGGCGCCCGAGAGGGGCTCGCCGGGGACCGGCCCGGAGGCGATCTGGTGGTGGGGCAGGAAGCTGAACAGCAAGGCGAGCGCGCCCACCACCTCGATGCCGAGCGTGAACAGGACGATCGCGGCGACATTGCGGCGGAGCCGGGCGAACGAGTCGGCGTCGATCATCTCGGCCATCACCGCCGCGTCGCGGAGCCTGAGCCGCCTGCCGGCCACGATGGCGAAGAACGTCGACAGCACCATGATCCCGAGCCCGCCGATCTGGACCAGCAGGAGCAGGACCGCCTGGCCGAACGGCGTGTACGTCTCGGCGATGTTGTGCACGGCGAGCCCGGTCACGCACACGGCGCTCGCGGACATGAACAGGCCGTCGATGAACGAGGCGTCCGCGATGTCCCGGAGCGACTGCGGCAACGTGAGCAGGAAGCTGCCGAGCAGCGTGGCGACCCCGAACGACACCGCCATGAGCCGGGCCGGGTGCTCCGCGGCCGTGGCCAGGAGCCGCTCGAGCGGCCGACGCCCCAGCAGGCCCACGAGGGCCACGAGGAACGCGAGCACCGTGTACGAGCGGTAGAGCACGACGCCCCGCTGCCCCGGATCCCCGGCCGGCTGTCCGAGCACGAGGAGCCACTTCTCGCCGATGCACGCGAGCAGCAGGATGATCGCGAGCAGGAACAGGGCGAGCCGGGGCCTCCTGGCCTCGACCCTGGCGCCGGGGCGCGCCGTTCGCGCGCGGTCGAGCGCGACCACCGCCGCGAGCCACGCTGGCACGAGCAGCGTCTCCACCGCGGTCAGCGCGGTCGAGACCCGCGGCGTGATCGCCAGGGCGAGGTCGAGCCCGAGCAGGACGGTGCTGCCGACGACCAGGGGGGCCGACCGCATCCACGCGGCGCGCCTCCGGAGCCTGACGGTGACGGCGACGACGCCGGAGACGGCGACCCCCGGCGCGGGCTGCGCGAGCATCGAGGTGACCGTCAGCGGCGACGGGACAGGGGCGCCGGACGGCGCAGCGCGCGGCGCACCTGGCCGCGACGACGGGCTCGGCGATGGATCCACGCGCCGCATTCACGCCGCCGCGACGGTCGCTGTCAAGCCGCCCTCCAGGCCGAGCCGCGCGGCCGACGCGCCCCGGGTGGGCGCCGCCGCTCAGCGCGGGGCGGCGGCGCGCTTCCGCCGAGGCGATCGCCGCCCTAGGTCTCCGGCCGGGGGTGACGCGTGTCGCTGATCGGAGGGCGCTTGAGCGCGCGGCTTCTGCGCTGGATTCCGCATGTGCTCGCGCTCGTCGCCGCGCTCCTCGCGTCGCCGGCGCGCGCCGCGGCCGCGCCGGTTGTCCACGGCGCGCCGATCCAGGGCGAGATCGACGCCGGGGTGTCGGCCTTCGTGAAGCGGGCGATCGCCGGGGCCGAGGCGGCAGGGGCGAGCGCGTTGATCCTGCCGACGAACACGCTCGGCGGGCGCGTCGACGCGGCGATCGTCATCCGGGACGCCCTGCTCGCGACCCCGCTCCGCACCGTCGTCTTCGTCGACCCGCGGGCGATCTCGGCGGGCGCGCTCATCGCGCTCGCGGCGGAGGAGATCGTCATGGCCGACGGCGCGACCCTGGGCGCCGCGGCGCCGGTGCGCGCCGGGGCGGGGGGGATGGAGCCCGCCGGGGAGAAGGCGACCTCGTACGTCAGGAAGGAGTTCCGCGCGACCGCCGAGCGCCGCGGGCGACCCCCGGAGCTCGCCGAGGCGATGGTGGACGAGGACGTCGCCGTCGAGGGGGTCGTGGGGCCGGGGAAGCTGCTCACGCTCACCACCGCCGAGGCGCTCTCGCTCGGCGTCGCGGATGCCCAGGCCGGCGACATCGACGCCGTGCTCGCCCGGCTCGGCCTGGAGGGCGCGGAGATCCACGCCGTGTCGCCGAGCTGGGCAGAGCGCGCGCTCCGGTTCCTGACGATGCCCGCCGTGAGCTCGCTCCTCCTGAGCCTCGGGCTGATGGGCGTGCTCCTCGAGCTGCGCACGCCGGGGTTCGGCGTCCCGGGCCTCGTCGGCGTCGCCTGCCTCGTGCTGTTCTTCTGGGCGCAGTGGCTGCTGGCCCTGGTCGGCTGGGAGGAGATCGCGCTCGCCGCGGCCGGCGTGCTGCTCATCGGCCTCGAGGTCTTCGTGATCCCCGGCTTCGGGGTCGCCGGCGTCCTCGGCGCGATCGCGCTGCTCGCCGGCCTGAGCATGAGCCTGGTCGGCGCCGGCGTGACGCTCGAGCGCGCCCTCGAGGCCGTCGCCCAGGCCGCGCTCTCCATCGTGCTCGCGCTGGCGGGCGCGCTCGTCGCGCTGCGCTTCCTGCCGCGGCTCCCGTTCGGGCGGCGGCTGGTCCTGGAGACGAGCCTCGGCGCGGAGGTCGCCGCCGGCCAGGAGCCCCCGGCGAGCCGGCCGCTCCCGGGCGAGCGCGGCGTCGCCGCCTCGCCGCTCCGGCCGGCCGGGATCGCGCACATCGGCGAGGCGCGGGTCGATGTGGTGTCCGAGGCCGAGTACATCGAGGCCGGCGAGGCGATCGAGGTGATCCGCGTCGAAGGCCACCGCGTCGTCGTGCGCCGGATCGTGGCGGAAGGGGAAGGGGGGTGACGAGATCATGGGGATCGATCTGGGCCTGTTGGGGCTCGTCCTGCTGCTGTTCGCGGCGCTGTTCATCGGGCTCTACATGATCCCGATACCGCTCTGGATCGCGGCCTGGGCCTCGGGCGCGTACGTCGGGCTGCTCACGCTCATCGGGATGCGCTTCCGGCGCGTCCCGCCGGGCACGGTGGTCACGGCGCGCATCAGCGCGGTCAAGGCGGGGCTCGATATCTCCGTCAACGACCTCGAGGCGCACTTCCTCGCCGGCGGCGACGTGGTGCGCGTGGTCAACGCCCTCATCTCGGCGGACAAGGCGAACATCCCGATGCCGTTCAAGCGCGCGGCGGCCATCGACCTGGCCGGCCGCGACGTGCTCGAGGCGGTGAAGATGTCCGTGATCCCGAAGGTCATCGAGACCGCCCGCATCGCGGCGGTCGCGAAGGACGGGATCCAGCTCATCGCGATCTCCCGCGTGACGGTCCGGACCAACATCGAGCGGCTCGTGGGCGGGGCCGGGGAGCAGACCATCATCGCCCGGGTCGGGGAGGGGATGGTGAGCACCATCGGCTCGGCGGCCACCCACAAGCAGGTGCTCGAGAACCCCGATCACATCTCGAAGAACATCCTCGCGCGGGGGCTCGACGCGGGGACGGCCTACGAGATCCTCTCCATCGACATCGCGGACGTCGACGTCGGCGCCAACATCGGCGCCAAGCTGCAGATCGACCAGGCCAACGCGGACAAGCAGATCGCCCAGGCCAAGGCGGAGGAGCGGCGCGCGATGGCGGTCGCGCTGGAGCAGGAGATGCGGGCGCGGGTCGTCGAGGCCGAGGCCGAGGTGCCGCGCGCCATGGCCGACGCGTTCCGCCGGGGCAACCTCGGTGTCATGGATTATTACCGGATGAAGAACGTCCAGGCGGACACCGACATGCGCGGCGCCATCGCCTCGGACATGCCCACCGCCGACGGGACCCCGGAGGCGCTGCAGCCGCGGAGCGGACACCCGTGAGCCTGGCCGATCTGCTGCTGATCGCGCTGTTCCTGCTCTTCGCGCTGGTGTCATGGTTCGGCGCGGCGCTCGGTCGGCGGCGCGAGTCGCCGGGCGAGCGGCGTCAGGACGGCGAGGCGTCCCCGCGCGCGCCGCTCCACAGGGGGCCGGCCGCCCGGCCCGGGCACGCCGCGCCGCAGTCCGTCGGGCCTCTGCTCTCGGGGCAGACCGAGGCGTCGCCGGCGGGCGGCTCCGTCGCGGGCGCCGGGCGCGCTGCCGTGCGCCGCCGCGCGCCGCTGGCGAGCGCGCTGCGCCACCGGGCCAGCCTGCGCAGGACCTTTGCGCTGATGGCGGTCCTGGACCGCAGGGCGGACCGCGGCGGCTGAGCGGACGCGCGGGCGGGGCGTGGCCCCCCGTCCGGCGCGTCGGGTATGGCGCTAGGCGCCCGCCAGGGCCTTCGCTGCCCGGGTCTTCGGAGCGCGCGCCACGCGCGTCTGCCGTTGTCGCAGGTTGTTGTCCTGCTTCTGCCGGTTTTCGCTCTTGCGCGTCGACTTGCGCGAGGGGCGGCTTTGGGCGGAGTCCTCGAGGGTGGCGGACGCGCGCGAGGTGTTCAGCTTCGTGTTGCGCGCGGCCGTCGAGCTGCCGCCCGCGCGCCGGTCGGTGGCGCTGTAGCCGGGCTGCGCCGTGTCGACCGTGGCGTCGCGCCGCTCCTTGTCGGGCCGCTCGGCCGCGCGCGCGAGGTTGTCCGTGTGGCGACCGACGCGCCGGCCGATCAGGCTGCCCTCCTCGGGCATCGGCAGCGGCCGGCGCTTGGGCCGCCGGCCCCCGGCCGCACCGTCGCCGGCGGCGCGAGCCCTGCGCGCGGCCGGGGGCGAGGCGCTCCGCCCCGCGCCGCGCAGCGCTTGGGCTGCCGGCCGCGAGCGGCCGATGGCGCGGCGGACGGCGCGCTCGGCGACGTGGCTCGCTCGGTCGATCGCCTCGCGGAGCTGCGCCGCGACTTCCTGGGTGACGACGCTCTCGAGTCCGCTCAGCACCACCTTGATGCGACACGCCGTATCCACGCCGCCCCGCGGCCCGTTCACGTCCTCCAGACGCACGCTGATGCGCTCGATGTGGGGGGCGAATTTGCCCAGCCTGCGGCCGAGGCGCTCCCGCACGTACTCGCGCACGTCGGGACCGAGCTCGACGCCCGTGGTGCGCACCGCGAGCGGCGTGCGCGCGGCCGCTGTCCGGCCGCTCACCCGCTTGACCGGGCGGGCCACTTGGCTCGCGAACGCAGCGCGCCGCGATGGCTTCTGACTCTGGCTCATCCTTCTTCTCCTCCTCTGTCGGTCTGAGTGAACCGCGGGGTCGTGTGGCAGTTTGCTACATGGCGGGGCGATCCTCCCTCGCGCGGCGAGGCGTAGCTCCGCAGCCGCTCTCGATCGCACGATGAGCATGCGCGTCTCGCACGATGAGCGTGCGCGTCGTCAGCCCACGTCGGACGCTGCGGGCACAGCAGCATGACGCGTGCCACCTCGGCTGCCCCGGACGCGCGCGCGGCCGGCGCCTGACACCCGTCGAGCAACGGTATTGTCCCGGGGATCCCAGCCGGGTCATCATGCGCTCCCTGGCACCCCCGGTCGCGCCGGCGGTCCGCGCGCGATCGAGGCGGGCGCGGGTCCACGTCGAGGCGGACAGGTCCAGGCGAGCCGCTCATGATCAAGCTCGTCTTCCGCCGCGAGGTCGCCGAGGGGTACCGCAGGGAGCTCCTGCGCGTCTGGACCCCGTTCCTGGTCCTCGGCGTCGTCGCCCTCGTCGTGACCTATCTGCTCTTCGTCGAGCCCCCGCCGCCCCGCGTGGTGACCATCGCCACGGGCCAGCCCACCGGCCGCTACAACGCCTTCGCCGAGCAGTACCGCGCGCACCTGGCCGGGGTCGGCATCACCCTCGAGATCCGCGAGACGGCGGGCTCGGCCGAGAACGTGGCGCTCTTGCTCGATCCGGCGAGCGGGGTCTCGCTCGCCTTCGTGCAGGGCGGCGCCATGCCGTCCGGGGCCCGCGATCGCCTGAGCAGCCTCGCCAGCCTCTACCGCGAGCCGCTCTGGATCTTCCACCGCGGCGACCGGGCCGACGATCGCCTCACCGATCTCGCGGGCAAGCGCCTCTCCATCGGCCCCGAGGGCAGCGGCACCCGCGCGGTCGTGCAGCGGCTGCTCGCGGACAGCGGCATCACCGCCGGCGCGCAGGCCGCGGCCGGCGCGCCCTTCGAGGGCTTGCCCGATCGGCAGGCCGCCGAGGCGCTGCAGGCTGGCCGCATCGACGCCGCGTTCTTCATCGTCGGCCCCGGCTCCGCGCAGGTGCAGGAGCTGATCCGCGCCGAGGGCGTGCACCTCATGAGCCTGCGCCGGCACGACAGCTTCGTGCGCCGGTATCCCTATCTTTCCAGCGTCCCTCTCAGCGAGGGGTTGCTCGACCTCGAGCGCAACATCCCGCCCGCGCCGAGCTCCCTGCTCGCCCCGCCCGCCGCGCTGCTCGCCAACGCGACGCTCCACCCCGCGTTGATCCCGCTCCTGATCGAGGCGGCGCGCGCCGCGCACGAGCCGGGCAACCTCCTCGACGCGCCCGGCGAGTTCCCGTCCACGCGCTTCGTGGAGGCGCCGCTCCACCCCGAGGCGCGGCGTTACCATGAGGAAGGGCCCTCGTTCCTGCGGCGCGTCTTGCCCTTCTGGCCGGCGTCGATGGTGAGCCGGCTCAAGCTCATGCTGCTGCCCCTGGCGACGGTGCTCTTCTCCATCTTCAAGATCGCGCAGCCCCTTTACAACTGGCGGATCAACGCGCGGATCTACCGCCACTACGAGACCTTGCGCCGCGCGCAGCGGGAGCTCTCGCGCCCGGTGGATCCAGCGCGTCGCGCGGAGATGGCCGCGACGCTCCGGCGGCTGGAGGACGACCTCGCCACCGTGTCGGTCCCGCTCCGGGCGATGGCGGATCTTTACCAGCTCTACCTGCACCTCGGGTACGTGCGCCGTCGACTCCAGGGCGAGCGGCCCTCGCCGCCGCCGCCGCCGCCGCCGCCGCCCGCCGCGTGACCCGCTGGCGCCGGTTCACGGGCGCCGGGCTTGCGCGGCGCGGTAGAGGGCGAGGACGCGGGCGCGGCGACCCTTGTCCATGCGGAAGCCGAGACCGTGCCGCACGATCTCGGGGAGATAGAGCTCATCCTGCTCGACACGGATGACCACGCCGTGGGTCTCGAGAAAGGTGACGTCCGCGCGCGCGAGCTCGAAATCCTCCGCCTGAAAAGGGATTTTTCGCCGCTCCTCGGGCGCCTTGCGAAGACGTTCGAACAGAGGCAAGAGGCCGGGGATCTCGACCTCGATCTCCTTGATCTTCGCTGCCGAGCACTCGACGAGCGCATCGCGGAGCGAGCGCGGCGTCAGCTTCGGCTCGTCGGGCACCTTCTCCGCCGCAACTCGGACGAGCCGCACGAGATCGCGGGCCTGCAGGCGGCCCTGGAAGTCGGACAGGGCGGCGACGACCCAGCGATCGGTGTGGGCTTCGCGGGATCTCTCGGAGCCCAGGCGGTCGCCCCAGAAGGCCTTGAGTCCCTCGCGCAGCTCGTCGTAGGGCGCGAGCGGGATGCGCTCCGGATCGATGACGTGGAGCCCCGCGCGATCGAGGATCCAGGCGACGAGCCGCAGCGCCTCCGTCGACGTCCAGACGATGGAAAATTTGCCATGGAGCGCCTCGAACTGGCCGAAATTCTGCACGATCGCGGCCTGCGCGAGATCGCGGCGCACGAAGGTGACGACGCCGAGGTGGGGCGAGCGCAGGTCGCGCACCCGGAGCGTGAAGCGCTGGAGCAGATCTCGCAGGAGACGTTGCTGGCCTTCGCTGAGAGGGGATTGGGGGCCGGGCTGGAACGAGTCCTCGATTCCGTCGATCGCGAGGCACACGGCCACACCGCGCTTGGCGAGCGCGGTGGCGACGGCCTCGACGCTCACCCCGGCGGTCTCTGGAAGACCGAGGCGCGCGGCGACGCGCCGGGTCCAGAACTCCGTGTCGTCCGTGTCCCGCGTGGGGGCTCGATCGAGGTCGGTGCGCATCGCGTCCTCGGTGAGCGGTGCCTCCGTGCCCGGAGGGCGCGGGCTGAGGGCTTCCCAGACGAGACGCTCGGCGTCCGCCACCTTCGCGGCGAGATCCGGCTGTTTGTTCACCGGGCTGAGGAGAGGAAAGACGAATGCCTGATGTTGACCCGGGAGCGGAAGAGCGGGGGCGCTGCTGGAGACCAGCGTGGAGAACGTCCGCCAGTCGCCGGCCAGGACCATCTGACCCCAGGCGAAGGTCTTCCCGGCCCCCTTAGCGCCCAGCACCACGGCGGCGGGGAGGCCCATGGGGAATTGGTCGACCAGCGCCGCGAGGGCCGGGGTCACCAGGAGGCCGAGCTTGGCGTTGCCCTCCGCGTACTCGAGCTTCCTGGCTTCCGCTGCGACCGCTTTCAGGCCGCGTGCCGATGGAGCCGGTGAGGGCGTGGCCGCGGGCGTCACCCGGGGCGCGAGCAGCGCCGCGAGCCGGGGTGCTGCTCGCTTCCCCAGGTCTGTCCCGGGGAGCAGATCACGCAGCAACTGCTCGACGGAATCGAACCGGATGAGCTCCTCCGCGAAGCGGGCCTCATGTACGTTGCCCTGCACCGCTTCCTCCGCGATGTCGTCCGCGGCGTGGGGAATGGAGTCCTGCAAATCACCGGAGAGGCGCGCGATGGCCTCGCTCGTGAAGGAGGGAGGGATCATCGAGAGGACCACCTCGGGGCGCCTTTCCTTCCGCACGCGGCTCCTCATGCGCTCCAGCACGAAGGTGGTACCCCGGATCGACTGCCCGCTGCACGACGTCACCAGGATCGTCTGGACTCGCGGATCCAGCAGAAGAGGGGAGGAGAGCTCGGTGACGCCCGCGCGGAGATCAAGGAGGACAACGTCGACGCCGAGCGCCTGACCCAGCGCCGCGAGCGCCTCCGCGATGACGTGCGCCCGCCCCGGTCCTCGCACGACCTGCTCGATCGTGACCGGCTGCGCGAAGAGCTGCTCCTTGTCGCGGTGGGATGGGAGGAAATAGAAGGTGGCGCGACCCCCGGAGAGCTCCACCCCTTCGCTGTTCAGGCGGAGCCGCTCGGTGGCGAGCGGGAGCACGGCGCGCCAGTCGTCCGCGTCGTGCACGAGCGCGAGGAAGTCGAGCAGGCAGAAGCGGTCGGGGGGGCCGGGGATCTCGAACGTCAGCCCCGGGGCCTCGAGATCCGCGTCGACCACGAGCACATGGCCCCCTCGCGGGGGCGGCTCGACCAGCGCTCCGAGGGTGGCCAGAAGCGTGGTCGTACGGCCGACGCCGCCCTTGTACGAATAGAACGCGGCGAGCCTCGGAGAGCCCTCGGGGAGCGGATGGAGTTGGCCCGGGACCTCCTTGGCGTCGGTCCAGAGGGGGCGGACCACGTGAGGCGACGGTGTCGCGTCTTCGCCTGACTCGTGGATCTCGATGCGGAGCGATCGGGGTGCGTTGAGCGTCGACTCGAGCGCCAGCGTCACGCCATCGACGGCGATCTTGGGTCCGAACACATCGGCGAGTCGCCTCGCCACGTCCGCGCGGCGTCCAGGCGCGCACGTGACGTTGAGCGTCTCGAGGTCCGCCGAGACTTCGAGCCAGGGCGGAGCCTCCTCGCCTCGCAGGGCGCGCTCCACGTCTCGCCATGTGTACAACGGGGTCATCGGATGTTCTCCTCGAGGTACTTCAGCACCGCTTTTGCCGAGATCAGGAGCTTTCTACGGGAATCCACGGACAGTCGCCGCCCGTAGCGCAGCGCCTCGTGGATCCGGTCCGGGCCCACGTCCTCGTCGGGCTCCACCAACCTGACCGCGTGAAAGCGCGGCGTCTGGCCGACCAGTCGGAGCAGTTCGTCGAGGTGGTGCGTCAGGTCGTCCTTGTCGAGCTTGAGCGTGGTCTTCTTGCCTCGCCTGTCGAGCAGGACCCGCTTGAGGCCGCACTCGATCGCATAGATGACGAGGAGCAGCGACGAGTCGCTCAGCTCGGCGCCGTTGAGTCCGGCATCCTTGTGGCGTCGGAATGCTCTCTTGAGCTGCTCGGAGCTGACGTGCGCCTTGGCGCCGCCGGGGTCGGCCCGCTGCATCATCCGGTCGGCGACGAGCGTGCTCGCGTACTCGAAGCACGCTCGCATCTCCTCGCGGGTGATGTTTACGTGATCGCCGACGTCGTCGTCGACCTTCGCGAGCGCCGCGAGCACGTCCTCCACCGCGTCTCCCGTCCGCTTGAAGACGGGCCGGGTCCCGGCGTGCGGCGCTGGGATGATGTGGTCACTCCAGGGCACGGCCGGCACCGTAGTGCAAGCGCGCGGCGGTTGTCATCGGCGCCCGTGCCGCGGAGCGGCAGCTCGGCTCGCCAGGGTTCACGATGACGCCAGCTGCTGCCCCGGGGAGACCGGATCCGATGGCCTGGAGGCAGCCAGCTGCCCCGGGGAGCTCGGATCCGATGGCCCGGAGGCAGCCAGCTGCCCCGGAGAGCTCGGATCCGATGGCCTGGAGGCAGCCAGCTGCCCCGGGGAAACCGGATCCGATGGCCTGGAGGCAGCCAGCTGCCCCGGGGAAACCGGATCCGATGGTCCGGAGGCAGCCAGCTGCCCCGGGGAAACCGGATCCGATGGCCTGGAGGCAGCCAGCTGCCCCGGGGAAACCGGATCCGATGGCCTGGAGGCAGCCAGCTGCCCCGGGGAAACCGGATCCGATGGCCTGGAGGCAGCCAGCTGCCCCGGGGAGACCGGATCCGATGGCCCGGAGGCAGCCAGCACACCCGCCATCCCCCGCGCGCTCCCTCACGCCCCCTCGTCGCCGTCGCTCCCCCCGCCGAACCAGCGCTGCAGCGTCCGCCGGTCGACGCCGAGCAGCCCCGCTGCCCGCTGCTTCTTGCCGCCCACGCGCCGCAGGACGATCTGCGCATACTCGCGCTGGAGCTCGTCGAGCGTCATCAGCCGATCCGCCGCGACCTCCAGGAAATCCGGCGCGCCGCGCCGGGCGCGCACGCCCTCGGGGAGGTCGTCCGGGGAGATCCGACCGCCGTCGCAGAGCGCCGCCGCCCGCTCGATCGCGTTCTCCAGCTCGCGGACGTTGCCGGGCCAGTCGTGCGCGAGCAGGCGCTTCACCGCCGCGCCCGAGAACCCCGCGATCGGCTTGCCCGCGTGCGCGGCCGCGCGGGCAAGGAAGTGCTCGGCCAGCGGCAGGATGTCGTCCATCCGGTGCCGGAGCGGCGGGATCGCGATCTCGATCACCGCGAGCCGGTAGAAGAGGTCCTCGCGAAAGGCGCGCTCGGCGACCGCCGCGCGCAGATCGCGGTTCGTCGCCGCGATGACGCGCACGTCGACCGGCTCCGACGACACCGAGCCGACCGGGCGGACCTCGCGCTCCTGGAGCGCGCGCAGGAGCTTCGCCTGGAGCGGCAGCGCCAGCTCGCTCACCTCGTCGAGGAACAGCGTCCCGCCGTCCGCCTCCTGGAACATCCCGGGCCGATCGCTGCGCGCGTCCGTGTACGCGCCCTTGCGCACCCCGAAGAGCTCCGCCTCGATGAGCGTCTCCGGGATCGCCGCGCAGTTGACCGCCACGAACTTCCGCGCGCGACGCCGGCTCTCGCCGTGGAGCGCGCGCGCCACGAGCTCCTTGCCGCTCCCGCTCGGGCCGCTCACGAGCACCGTCGCCGGGTTGTCCGCCACGCGCCGCACGAGCGTGATCACCTCCTCGATCGCCCGGCTGCGCCCGACCATCCCCGCGATCGAGAACCGCTGCGCCACCTCCGAGCGCAGCTCGGTCAGCTCGACCGTCATCGCCCGCTGCCCGAGCGCCCGCTCCATCCGGAGCGCCATGTCCGCGGGCTGGAACGGCTTCGGCAGGTAGTCGAACGCGCCGGCGCGCATCGCGCGGACCGCCGTGTCGATCGAGCCGAACGCCGTCATGGCGATGATCGCCGCCCGCGGGTCGAAGCGCGCGATCTGCTCGATGAGCTCGATCCCGTCCATCTCGGGCATGCGCACGTCGGTCACGACGAGATCGAACTCGCGCTCCTCGAGCAGCGGCAGCGCGAGCAGCGGCGCGGTCAGCGTCGTCGGCTCGTGGCCCATGTCGCGGGCGATGTCGGCCACGAGCTTCACCATCTCGAGCTCGTCGTCGACGACGAGCACCCTCGCGCGCGCGCTCACGCCCGGGTCTCCGCGCCCACGCCGCCCACGCCGCGCGCGATGAGCGGCGCGGCGGCGCTGCGCGGCAGGGTGACGCGGAAGCAGGCGCCGCCGCGGCCCGTGTGGACGAGCTCGACCGAGCCGCCCGCCTCGCGCACCACCCCCTCGACGATCGCCAGGCCGAGCCCGGTGCCGCCGCGATCGCCCCGCGACGTGAAGAACGCCTCGAAGATGTGCTCGGCGACGCCGGGGGGGACGCCCGGGCCGCGATCCTCGACCTCGAACGACGCCTTGCGGCCGTCGGTCTGCGCGAGGCGCACCGCGATCTCGCCGCCGCGGGGCTGCGCCTGCGCCGCGTTCAGGCAGAGGTTGAACAGCACCTGGAACAGGTGATCCGCGTCGAGCACCACGTGGACCTGCGCCGCGTCGTGCTCGATCCGGGTCGTGATCCCGCGCTGCCGGCACTCCGGTCCCAGGAACGCGAGCACCTCGCGCGCGACCTGGGCCACGTCGCTGCCGCGGCCGAGGAGCCGGGGCGGACGGGCGATGGAGAGCAGCCGCGCCACAACGCGGGAGATGCGCTCGGACTGCGTGGCGATCGTCTCCAGCTCGCCGCGGGTCGCCTCGGGCCAGCCCGGCTGATCGGCGAGGCGGCGCGCGCGCGCCAGGATGACGTTGAGGGGCGAGCCGATCTCGTGGCCGATCGAGGCGACCACCTGACCGACGGCCGACAGCGCGTGCGCCTGCTGCAGCTTGCGCTCGACGGCGGCCCGGGCGGCCTGCTCCTGCTCCAGGTGGGCGCGCGCCTCGGCGAGCGAGGCGGTCATCGCGTTGAACGCCCGCGCGAGCCGCCGGAGCTCCTCGGCGCCGCCCTCGGGCACCGTCACCCCGAGCTCCCCGCGCGCCACCCGCTCGACGCCGGCCACGATCGCGCCGGCCGGCCGCCCCACCGTCGCCCGGCTCGCGAACGCGGCGATCAGCGCCGTCGCGGCGAGGAGCGCGGCGCCGGCGAGCGCCAGCCCGCGGTTCGAGCTGCTCGCGAACGCGTCCAGGTAGCGGAGCTCCCGGACGACCACGGCGACGACCGACAGCCCGCGCTGCGAGAACGTGACGGTGCGCACGAGCGCCGGCGCCCCGCCGAGCGTCTGCTCCACCTCGATCTCGGCGCCCGTCGCGAGCGCCCTCCGCGCGAGCGCCGCGAGCGCCGCCGCCTCGCCGGCGATCGGATCCGTCACGAGGATCGGGCCCCCGGCCGCGTCGAACGCCGCGATCCCGAGGATGCGGTCGGCCTGCGCGAGCCGCTCGATCCGGTGCTTGAGCAGCTCGACCTGGCCGCGCTCCACGGCCCCGCCGATCGCCGCCTCGACCAGGCTCGCGTGGTGGCGCAGCTCGGCGGCCGCCTGGCTGCGGAGGAACTGGTGCCGGCTCGTGTGGATCGCCGCCCCGTAGAGCGTCACGGCCAGGACGATCGGCACGAGGAGCATGAGCCAGAGCTGGAGCGTCAGCCCCATCGTGCTCCGCCCCTCTTGGCTTCGCGCGTTCATGCGATCCATTGTCCCAGATGCGACACCATGTCGCACCTCATCGGGCCTCGCAGGTGCCGTCGCGGCAGAGCTGGTCGGATCGGCAGTCGCGCGCGTCCCGGCACCGGAGCACGCATCGTCCGTCGACGCACTCGTTCCCGGCGCCGCAGATCGAGCTCGAGAGGCACTCGACGCACGTGGAGCTGATGCAATACGCGAGATCGTCGTCGCGGCCCCGGCACTCGGCATCGCTGGAACAGGGCATGTTCCGCGGCTCCGGAGCGCAGCCCGCGGCGCTCGCGGCCAGAAGACCGGCGGTGGCGGCGAGCGTGGCGAGCGTGGCGAGGAAGGCGATGGGGCGGGGGAGCCGTGCGGAGCCTGTCCTTTTCGTCATGCGTTACCTGGCAGCAACTCCCAAGCCACCTGGGCACGGATGCTGCTCCACAACGGGCAGGCTGCGCTCGCGCGAGGGCCGCTGCGCGCAAGGAACGCCCGCGCGGGCCCCCGCGCTCCATCCATGGACCATGGCTGCTGGCGGATCGCGGGGTGCACCGGCGCTCGTGTGGACACTCGCTCTGGAAGACGACGGTGATCCCGGAACTCCTCATCAAGCGAACTTTCCCGGTGCTCCTCGGCGGCATGATCATGACGGCTGCGTACCAGCAGGCTTCCGGGATCTCGTACCTCGTGGAGGAAGCGTTGCTCTCCGGGTTGCCCGGAGCTCGGTCGCTGCCGCCGTCGCCGCCGCCGCGGCCCGTCTTGGGTGCCGGAGATCACACGACAAGCGCGGTGGCCATCCTCGCGCGGAACCCGTTCGACTCGAGGACGGGGCCCCTCACGCCGAAGCCTCCGGAAGCGGAGGAGGAGGACGGGGACGCCGTCACCTACGGAGATCCGCTGCTGGATCCGATCTGCGAGGACGCGCGCGTCCTCTTGATCGCCGCCTCGGAGGATCCCGCGTGGTCCTTCGCCACGATCGCGTCCGGGCGCGGGGAGCCGCTCCTCCGCCGGGCGGGCGATCCGGTCGAGGGCCGCTCCGTCCTCGCGATCGCCTGGGATCGCGTGTGGCTCGCCGAGCCGGGCGCGCGCTGTCAGGTCCGCATCGGCGACAACCGGCGCGCGCCTGCGCCCCGCGCTGCGCCGAAGCCGTCGAAGCCGCCGAAGCCGCCGAAGCCGCCGAAGCGCGGCGCGCTCCCGCCCGAGATCGCGTCGAAGATCCGGAAGATCAGCGACACCGAGTTCATCGTCGACCGGACGGCGATCGATCTGGTCCTGGAGAAGCAGGGTGAGCTCATGCGCTCCACGCGGATCGTCCCCGTCCGGGAGGGAGAGCGGGTGATCGGCGTCCGCCTCGCGCGCGTCACGGACGGCTCGCTGCTGCCCGCGGTCGGCCTGCGCAAAGGGGACACGATCCGGTCGATCAACGGCTTCGATCTGACCGACCCGCAGAGCGCGCTCCAGGCCTATGCCCGGCTGCGCTCGGCGAACAACCTCGCGATCGCCGTCCAGCGGGGCGGCAAGGACATGACGATCGACCTCCGGATCCAGTGAGCCTGCGCTTACAGGTCGATGACCTCGACGCGATCCGACTCGGAGGCTCCCTCCGTGATGCGCAGGAGGCCGTCGAGCAGGTGGCCGAAGACGTCGTCGAGGCTGTCGCCGCCCGGCGCGCCGAGCAGCGGCACCGAGTCGCCCCAGTCCCTGACGAGCATCGTCTCGCGCCGGTCCGGAGGGGGCCAGCTCATTGTTTGAGGTCAAAGCAATCGCGGCGGCGCGCGCTCGGCTCACCCGTCCTCTTTTTCACCCGCCGCACGCCCGCGTTCGTCGCGCAGGCGCCGCACGGAAGAGCCGTAGTCGTCGACCAGCGTGCCGGGCGCCCGCACGCCGCTGCGGTACGCCGCCCGCGCCACGATGTGCGCGCCGACGGGCGCGGTCATGCCCACGAAGAGCAGCGCCAGCGCCGCCTTGGTCACGCTCGCGAGCTCCCTGAAGTGCAGCGCGAGCGCGGCGAGCAGGAACGCGAGCCCGAGCGTCGCCGCCTTGGTCGGCGCGTGAATGCGCGCATAGAAGTCCGGCAGGCGCAGGACGCCGAGCGACGCCACGAACATGAAGAACGTCCCCGCCAGGGCGGCGGCGATCTCGAGCGCGCTAGCGAGCAAGGGAGCCCTCCAGGTAGGCGGCCAGCGAGATGGTGCCGATGAACCCGAACAGCACGGTCACCAGCACCATGTCGATGAACGCGTCCGTCTCGAGCAGCATCGATGCCACGAGCGCCACGCCGACGACGTTCATCAGCAGGCAATCGAACGCGACCAATCGATCGAAGTGCGTCGGCCCGCGCGCGATGCGGATCGTGCAGAGCCCGATGCCGGCGCCGAGCACGACGAGCGAGGCGAAGAGGACGGCGGATCGCGGATCGACGCTTCCCATGTCATTCCTCCGGTGATGACGGCAGCCCGCGGCCTGCGGCGCGCTGGATGAGACGAATGAATTGGCGCAGCCGGCTGCCCAGCTCCGCCGGATCGCGCGCGTAGAGGGAGTGGATGTAGAGCGCCTGCTCCTCCAGGCCCACGTCGACCGTCAGCGTGCCCGGCGTCAGAGATACGAGGCAGGCGAGGAGGATCGTCTGCACGGGGCTCAGGTCGCGCACGTCGAGGCGGACGAACGCCGGATGGAACACGGGCCGCGGGCGGAGGATGTCGCGCGCGAGCGCGAGGCTCGAGAGGACGAGCTCCCGGACGAAGCTCCAGGCGAGGGCGAGCACGCCGGCCGCAGCGCGCGCGTAGCGGCTCCGGCCGAGCGCGCGCTCGGTGAGCGCGATCGCGCCGAAGCCCACGAGGAAGCCCACGATCAGTCGCCTCAGAGAGAACTCCACCTGGAGCAGGACCCAGACGATCGCGAGGAGCAGGTTCAACGCGAGGTGGTTCATCGGCTCATCGTCGCTGCACGAGGACCGCATCCACGTACGGCGTCGCTTCCAGGAGCGCGGTCGCCGTCCGCTCGAGGTGCGCGAAGAGCGGCGCCGCCGCGAGGCCCAGGATCACGGTCAGCGCGCCGAGGCCGAGCGTCGCGCCCAGCATGCCCCGGTCGCCGCCGGCGCCGCGCGACCGCGGGCCGGTGGGCTCCCCCCAGAAGACAGCCGTCCATATCTTGAGCATCGACGCGAGCGTGAGGAGGCCGACGACGAGCGCTACCGTGGTGGCAACGACGGCGCCGGCCCGGAAGCCACCGACGACGAGGAGCAGCTTGCCCCAGAACCCGCTGAGCGGGGGCAGTCCGGCCAGCGACATGGCAGGGACGAAGAAGCCCGCGGCCACCCATGGGTGCGTGCGCGCGAGCCCGCGGGTGTGGCCGAGCGCCCCCGGCCCTCCGATGCCCTCCACGACGCCCCCTGCGAAGATCAGCGCTGTCTTCGCGACCATGTTGTGGATCGTGTGGAACAGCCCCGCTGCCACCCCGATCGGGGTGAACAGCGCTAGCCCGAAGATCATGTAGCCGACCTGGCTCACGATGTGGAACGACAGGATGCCGCGCATCGTGCTTCGCCCGAGCGCCCCCACGACCCCGATGACCATCGTGACCGCGGCGATCATGAGGAGCGCCGGGCGGAGCCCGCCGGGCGCGGCGGCGCCCAGGAGCGGGACGGCGCGGAACAGCGTGTAGACGCCCACCTTGGTGAGGAGCCCGGCGAAGAGGCCGTTCACCACGGCCGATGCCTCCGGGTACGCGTCGGGCAGCCAGAAGAACACCGGCGCCAGGGCCGCCTTGACCATGAAGACGACGATCACCAGCGCCCCCGCGCCCCAGAACGCGGAAGGCAGGCCCCCCTCGCGGACGCGCACCGCGAGCTCGGCCATGTTCACGGTGCCGGCCGTGCCGTAGACCGCGCCCACGCCGCCGAGGAGCACGGCGCTGGCGACGAGGTTGATCACCACGTACGCGAGCGCATGCTGCTGCCCTGCCGCCCGGGTGCCGAGCGCGAGCAGCGCGAAGGACGAGAGGAGCATGAGCTCGAAGAACACGAACAAGTTGAAGAGATCACCGGTCACGAGCGAGCCGTTGACCCCTGCCATCATGAGCTGCTGGAGCGGATAGAAACACCGCCGCTCGCGCGCGCCGCGGAGCGATCCGGGCGCGTAGGCGAGCGCGGCCAGGGCGACGATCGACGCGAACAGCAGCATCAGGGCGGCGAGCGAGTCCGTTACCCACACGATGCCGACGCGCGGGCTCCAGCCTCCGAGGGCGAGCACGAGGATCGCACCGCGGGTCGTCCGGGCGGAGATCACCAGAGCGGTCGCGAAGAGGAGGGCGCCGCTGGCGAGCGACAGCCACCGCTCCAGCCGCGGCCTCCCGGAGAGCAGCGCCAGGAGCACCGCCGTGAACAGGGGCAGCAGCACCGGGACCACCACGATCGTGGCGTTCATGCGTCGTCCCTCCCGGAGGGCTCATCGCTCCCCTCCCTCCGGTGGATGTCGAGGGCCATCGCGAGCAGGAAGGCGGCCATTCCGAAGCCGATCACGATCGCCGTGAGGATGAACGCCTGCGCGAGCGGATCGGCCGTGGGGCGGGCGAGGGCGGCGGCCGGATCGTCCTCCGGGATCAGCGGCGGCGCCGCGCTCGCGGGCATCCCCGAGGCGGTCAGCACGAAGAGGTTCACGCCGTTGGACAGCAGGAAGAAGCCGATCGCCACGAGCTGCACGTCGCGGGACAGCATGAGGTACAGCCCCGCAACGAGGAGCGCCCCGGCCGCGATCGCGGCGGTCCCGATCACAGCGGCGCCTCCGCTGCGAAGGTGTCGAGCACCTTGATCGCGGCGCCTACCACCGTGAGATAGACCCCGGTGTCGAAGAGCAGCGTCGTCGAGAGGCGGAGCCCGGGAGCATCGGCGGCGCCGATCTGCAGGTGGTAATGGGTCAAGAAGGCCTGACCGCGCGCGACCGCTGGCAGCCCGGACGCCGTGGCGACGAGGAGGCCGAGCCAGGGCAACCGGCAAGCGAGCGGGGCGAGCGCGGCGCGCACGGTGCCCGCGCCGAAGGCCAAGGCCGCCAGGACGAACGCGATGGTCGTGACGAGCCCGGCGATGAAGCCACCGCCCGGCGCGTCGTGCCCGCGGAGCAGCAGGAAGAGCGCGAAGACGGTGATCAGCGGGAGCACCCCTGCGGCCACGTAGCTCAGGAAGGGCGATCGCATGACCCGCCTCCCCCATGCCTGGACGTCGGAGCCGGCGCGCGCCGGGGACGCAGCGCCGCCACGCCCAGCGCGGCGACGGCGAGCACGGTGATCTCGCCGAGGGTATCGGCGCCCCGGAAATCCACGAGGATGACGTTGACGGCGTTTCTCCCGTGCGCATCGGGGAGCGACAGCGCGAGCTGCTCGGCTCCGGCAGGGGCTCTCGGAGGATGGACACCGGAGCTCCAGGCGAGGGCCGCCGCGAGGGCCGCGACGGTGCCGGCCACCGCGGCGTGAGCGACGCGCGTGCTGCGAGGCCGGACGTCGGGGCCTGGCCTGGGAAGCCTGCGAAAGACGAGCAGGAGCAGGATGAGAGAGACCGTCTCGACAAGGATCTGCGTGAGCACGAGGTCGGGGGCGCGGAAGAGGATGTAGAAGACCGCGACGCCGTACCCCGCGACCGCCATGGTCACGATCCTGGCGATACGGCTCCGCCCGAAGGGCGTCAGCGCCGCGCCGGCGATGATCATGAGCGCCGGAAGGCAGGAGACCCCGAGATCAGGGCCCCACGTCCTCGTCGCGGAGAGCCCATCCCCCAGGGCGACGGCGGCGCACGACGCGGCGGCGGCGAACAGGAGCATCACCGCCAGGTAGCGAGGCAGCCCCCCTGCCTGTGCGGCTCGACCGGCCCAGCCCGAGAGTCGGAGGACGGCCCCGGCGATGCGGTCGGAGAGGATCTGTGTCTCCGGCTCGCTGGGGGGTTTTGCGAGCCGCCTCCAGAGGAGATAACCGCCCACCCCCAGCGCGATGGTGATCGAGCTGAGGGCGAAGAGGGCGTCCACGTGGTGCCACACGGCCAGCCACCCCAGCCGCTCGGCTCCGGGCTCGAGGAGGGAACCCAGCCACCCGGGCGCCATGCCGCCGATCACCTGCGGGGCGAGCAGGATGAGCGGGACGACCAGCAGCCAGGGCGAGAGCTGGTGCCTCGGATGCCCGCGATCTTCGGGCGGGATCTCGGGACCCCAGAACGAGCTGACGAAGAGCTTGAGCGCATAGGCGACGGTGAAGGCCCCGCCCACGAGGGCCACCACGAGCGCGGCCACGCCGGCCGGGGAGTGAACGGTGAGCAGCGCCTCGTAGAGGACCTCTTTGCTGATGAAGCCGAGCACGAAGGGAAAGCCCGCCATGGCGGCGGCGCCGAACCCGATCAAGACCCCGGCGACCGGCTCGCGCCGGAACCAGTGCTCCTCCTTCAGCACCGACAGATCGCGTGTGCCCGTCACCTTCTCCATCCAGCCGACGAGCAAGAACAGAGAGGACTTGTACAGCGCGTGGTTCGCGATATTGAGCAGCTCACCGCGCGTCCCTGCCGTCGCGTACAGGCCGTAGAGCGCGGTCAGCACGCCGAGGTACGCCACCGTGCTGTACGCGAGGAGCTTCTTGAGATCCCAGGCCCGGACGGCGTCCCATCCGGCGACGACGAAGGTGGTGAGACCCACCGTGACGAGGACAGGTTGCCAGGCCGGGGATGCATGAAACACCGGGAACAGGCGGCCTATCAAGAAGACACCTCCCTTCACCATCGTGGCGGAGTGGAGATAGGCGCTGACGGGCGCGGGTGCGGCCATGGCGCCCGGGAGCCAGAAGTGGAACGGGAACTGCGCCGATTTTGTGAACGCCCCGGCGAGCAGGAGGAGGAGCGCGGTGACATGGGCCGGGTTCGCCACGATCTCGCCCGCGCGCGGGGCGAGCTCGGACAGGTCGTAGGTGCCGGCCATCTGCCCGAGCAGCACCACGCCGGCGAGCATCGCGAGGCCCCCTGCGCCCGTGACCAGGAAGGCGCGGATCGCGCCGCTCCGCGCCTCCGGATCGGTGAAGTCCATCCCGATGAGGAGCGCGGACGCGATGGTGGTCAGCTCCCAGAAGACGTAGAGGAGCACGAGCGAGTCCGAGAGGACGACCCCGATCATGGCCCCCATGAACGCGAGGAGCGCCGCCCAGTAAGTGGGGCTGCCCTTCGGTCCCAGGTATACGCGGCTGTACTGGACGACGCCGAGGCCCACGCCGGCGACGAGCAGCACGAAGAAGGCGCCGAGGCGGTCCAGGCGCAAATTCGCCGTTATCCCGAGGGAGGGGATCCACGCGATCGGGACCGTCGTGGATCCGCCCGCGGACACCTCGGGCCAGCGCGGAAGCATGATGACGAGCAGGAGCGCAGGGGGGAGGAGCGCGACGCGTCCAGCCCACCGCGGCGAGAGAAACAGCACGAGCGCGGCGCCCAGGAAGGGAACAGCGATGGTCCATGCGAGCGTCGGTAGCATGCGAGAACCCTTGTTGCCGAACGGTGCATGGCCCCCTTGGCATGTGGCTACGCGACCAGGCGATCAGCGCCCTCGGCGACGAGCACCGGGAGGGGCGAACTCCGAAGTCTCTCTTCGACGCTGCGCCCGGACAGCCTCTCGACCCGGATTCCGGAGCGATGCGAGATCACCATCAGGCGGGCTCGGCAGGCGCTCGCGATCCCGGCGAGCCCTACGTGCCGGAGCCCGGCGACGAGCCGCGCCTCGACCCGCGCTCCGAGCTGCTGTGCGGCTGGAGAAAAGTCGGTGTCGCATCCGATCGGCATGGACTGCCGTGAAGCAGCGAAAGGTGTGCCTGCCTGTGCGGCGTGCGACGATTGCGCGCTCGGTTGCTGGCCAAGCGACCGAGCAGGCAGCTCGTACCGGCGAGCCGCGCCGCCCCGAGAGCGCGCCCGCGCGGCCCGCCGGCGTCGCGCCCTCCCGAGCGACCGCGATCGCGCGCCCGGCCCGCGGACCTGTCGGCCCACAGCCCGCCTCGCCCTCCACCGGCGCGCGACGCGCCGCGACGCTCCTGCGCGGCGCGATCGCGGCTCGATCGACGCGCAACGTCGGCCGGCGCGCCGGATCAGCTTGCACGACGCCGCGCGATATGTTTTGAGTTCAAAGTATTCGCTCGCCCGCGACGATCCCGGGTGGGCATCGCGCCCTGTTCGTCTTCGACGGCACGAGGCCTCGCGGCTCGTCCCTCTGCGCCGGCGCGCCTCGCGCCCGGCGGATGAGGGCCGTGCCGTGCCTCGCGCCCGACGCGCGGCGCCTCGTTACCGCAGAGGAGGGGAGTTCCATGTCCCGACTGCTCATCGTCTCCAACCGTCTCCCGATCAGCGTGCGCGTCGACCGCGGCGCGCTCTGCCTCACGCGCTCCTCGGGCGGCCTCGCCGCCGCCATGCGCGGCCCGCACGAGCGCCACTGCGCGCTCTGGGTCGGCTGGCCAGGCAGCGTGGCGAGCCTCACACCGGAGCAGCGCGACGACGCCGACGAGGCGCTCGCCGGGATGCGCGCCGTGCCCGTGCACCTCGGCGCCGCCGAGCAGCACCGCTTCTACGACGGCTTCTCGAACGGCGTCCTCTGGCCCCTGTTCCACTACCTGCTCGACAAGGTGAACCTGGACGCCGAGCTCGACTGGGAGGCCTACCAGCGCGTCAACGAGCACTTCGCCGACGTCGTCGCCACGCAGTACAGGCCGGGCGACGCGATCTGGGTGCACGACTACCAGCTCATGCTCCTCCCGGCGCTCCTCCGGCGGCGCCTCCCCGGGGCGCGGATCGGCTTCTTCCTCCACGTCCCGTTCCCGTCCGCCGAGGTCTTCCGCATCCTCCCGTGGCGGGAGCAGATCGTGAGGGGCCTGCTCGGCGCCGACCTGCTCGGCTTTCACACGGCCAGCTACCGCAGGAACTTCGCGGCGTCGGCGGCGCACGTGCTCGGCGTCGAGCCGGGCGAGGCGGCGATCGAGCACGACGGGCGCACGGTCGCGCTCGGGGTCCACCCCATCAGCATCGACGCCGCCGAGATCGAGCGGCTCGCGGGCCACCCCGGCGTCCGGGAGGAGGCGGCGCGCATCCGCGCCGAGGCGCGCGGCCGCAAGATCGTGCTCGGGATCGACCGCCTCGACTACACGAAGGGGATCCCGCGCCGCCTGCTCGCCATCGAGCGGCTCCTCGAGCGCGAGCCCGAGCTGCGCGAGCAGATCCGCTTCATCCAGCTCGCCGTGCCCACGCGGGAGATGGCCGGCGCGTACGCCGACTTCCGGCGGGTCGTGCACGAGCTGGTCGGCCGCATCAACGGCCAGCACGGTACGACGTGCGCCACGCCGATCCACTACATGCACCGCTCGCTGCCGTTCGAGCAGGTGGTCGCCCTCTACCTCGCCGCCGACGTCATGCTGGTGACCCCGCTCCGCGACGGCATGAACCTCGTCGCGAAGGAGTACGTCGCCGCGCGGGTCGACGACGACGGTGCCCTCATCCTGAGCGAATTCGCGGGGGCCTCGGCCGAGCTCGCGGAGGCGATCTCCGTCAACCCGTACGACATCGGCTCGGTCGCCGCCGCCGTGAAGCGAGCGATCGCCATGCCGCCCGCCGAGCAGCGGGTCCGGATGGCGGCGCTGCGCCGCCGTGTGGCCACGCACGACGTCCACGCCTGGGCGCAGTCGTTCCTCGATGACCTCGACCGCGCGGCGGCGCCGGAGCCCGCGGGGGCCGCCGCGGCGTCGCGCCGGGGGATGCCCGAGAGCGTCGTCGAGAGCGTCCGCCTCGCGCCGCAGCGCGTGTGGATCCTCGACTACGACGGCACGCTGGTCCCGTTCGCGTCGGTGCCCGACCTCGCCGCGCCCGACGAGGAGCTCCTCGCGCTGCTCACGGCGCTGTCCGAGCGCGACCGCGTGCACGTCGTGAGCGGCCGTCGGCGCGCCGACATCGAGCGCTGGTTCGGCGCGCTGCCGCTCCACCTGCACGCCGAGCACGGCTTCTGGTCGCGGCCCAAGGCGAGCGACGACTGGGTCGCGCTCGAGTCGGACGCCGCCGCGTGGAAGGGCGAGGTGCGGGCGATCCTGGAGGACGTCACCCGGCGCACCCCGGGCAGCTTCATCGAGGAGAAGACCGTGACCCTGGCGTGGCACTACCGCACGGCCGAGCCCGAGCTCGCGGGCGAGCACGTGCGCGAGCTGCGCGCGCGCCTCGAGGCGCGCATCCCCATGGACACGCTGGAGCTCCTCGCCGGCGCGAAGGTGGTCGAGGTCCGGCCGCGCGGCGTCCACAAGGGCAGGGTGGTGCCGCTCATCCTGGACGATGTCCCCGCGCGGGCGGCGGTGATCGCGATCGGCGACGACCGCACGGACGAGGACATCTTCGCGGCGCTCCCGCCGTCCGCGTGCACCATCCACGTCGGCAACCAGAGCAGCCGCGCCGCCTACCGCCTGCCCGACGCGGGCGCTGTGCGGCGCCTCCTGCGCTCGGTCCACGCTGGATCCGACGCCGGATACGACGCCTGATCGCGCCGGACGCCGCGCCTCGCCCATGCCGGACGACCTTGGCCGCCGCCGCCCGCTGCGCGGCGCCGCCCGCGAGCGCCCCGCGCTCCCAGGGAGGGCGCGGCGGAGAGGCGCGTTATAAGGCGCGCCATGGATCAGGATCCCGACCATCAGACGCCCGCCGGAGCGCCGCACGGGCGGCACGCGTGGGCGGTCCTTCAGGACCGCATCGCCGCCGCGTTCGACATCGAGCCCGAGGCCCGCGAGGCCATCGTCCGGAGCATGCTGGAGCGGAGCGCCAAGGGGGCGGCGGGGTACTGGCTCCAGCTCTTCCTCGCCATGGGCATCGCCTCGCTCGGGCTCGTCCTCGGCAGCGGGGCGGTCGTCATCGGCGCGATGCTGATCTCGCCGCTCATGGGCCCCATCGTCGAGCTCGGGATGGGCCTCGCGATCGGCTCGCCGTTCCTGGCGCTGCGCTCCTTCACGCGCGTCGCCTTCAGCGTCGTCATGGTCGTGGCGAGCGCCGCGGTCCTCACGCTGATGCTGCCGTTCTACGAGGTGACGTCGGAGATCGCCGCGCGCACCTCGCCGACGGCGCTCGACCTGCTCATCGCGATCTTCTGCGCGATCGCGGCCGCCTACACCACCGTGAGGCCCGGCTCGGAGACGACCTCGAGCGCCGCGGGCACGGCCATCGGCATCGCGCTCGTGCCCCCGCTCTGCGTTGTCGGCTACGGGATCGGCACGCGGGTGACGAGCATCGCGAGCGGCGCCGCGCTGCTCTTCACGGCGAACCTCTGCGCGATCCTCCTGTTCGCGATCCTCTGCTTCTTGCTCCTCGGCTACAGCGCCGTCAGCACCGCGGAGCTCGAGCACGCGGAGCTCGCGAAGCAGAAGCCGGGGGCGATCCGCCGCGTGGCGCGCGCGCTGCAGGTCTTCTTCGAGCTGCGCCACGGGTGGATCTTCCGCGTGATGATGCCGCTGGCGCTCCTCGGGGCCGTGTACTCCCCGCTCCGGGAGGCGCTCGCGCGGGTGTCGTGGCAGGTGCGCGTCCGCACGGCGATTGTGCGCATGCTGGACGCGCTGCCGCAGAGCACGGTGCGGTCGAGCGTCTCCGTCGAGCACGGCAGCGTCGCCGTGCGCCTGGTGACGCTCGGCCGAGCCGACGAGGCCGAGCGGATCGAGCGCGACCTGCGCGACAAGATCGCTGGCGTCGCGGGCATGATCCCGAAGGTCGACGTGATCGCGGTCCTCGACGCGAGCGCGCTGGAGGAGGTGGCGGCGTCGCTCAGGGCGAGCTCGACGCCCGTCGACGTGGTGCGCAAGGAGCCGGAGCTCGTGCTCGTCCAGAAGGAGCTCGCCGCGTCGCTCGCGGGCGCGTGGCCGCACGCGGCGGGGCCGCTCGTCGCGTGGCGGCTCCGGTTCCCGGACAACGAGCCGGCCGTCGTGGAGGTCGTGCACGTCGGCCCCGCGCTCGGCGTCCCGGCGGCCGACCTGCTCGGGCGCGCCCTCTCGCGCGAGCTCGGCGCGGAGCTGGCGGTACAGGACCGCGCCCTCTCGCCCGAGCCGATCGTCGCCGAGCCGGAGAGCGGGTGGTCCTGGCTCCAGGAAGCCCGTCCCGCGCTTGCCTGGGTGGACGACGTGGAGGCGCTCCACGGATGCGTCGAGGTGCCCCCGAACCCCGAGGAGAAGCCGATCGGGGAGCTCGAGGCGGTCCTCGCGTCGCTCCGGTCCCTGCCGGCGCTCCGCTCGGGTCGGGTGCACGTCGGCGAGGGCGCGCGGTGGCGGGCCGTCGTCTCGACCGCGCCGTGCGCGCCGCCGGAGCCCGCGCCGGCCGACGCCGGCGCCGCGGCGGACACCGGTGCGGCGCCGGACGCCGGCGCTCGTTGAGCCCCGCCGTGCGGGCGAGCGCCCGCGGCGGCTACTGCTCCGTCGACATCTCGGCCTCTTCGAGCGTCCGCGCCGCGCCGGGCGTCGGGGCCTCCGACAGCGCGAACCTGCCGACGAGGAGGCCCACCACGGCCGCCACGGCCGAGGCGAGCAGGACGCCGAGCTTGGCCGCGGCGAGCATCGCGGCGTCGCCGAACGCGAGGCCCGCGATGAAGATCGCCATCGTGAAGCCGATGCCCGCGACGCAGCCCACGACCGTGATCCCGCGCCAGCCGACGCCGCGCGGCAGGGCGCAGACGCCGAGCCGGACCATCGCGAAGCTCGCGAGGAGGACGCCGATCGGCTTGCCGACGACCAGGCCGAGCATGACCCCGAGCAGGATCGTCCCCGCGGCCGCGTGGTCCAGCGAGGATCCGTCGACGCGGACGCCGGCGTTGGCGAAGGCGAACAGCGGCATGATGCCGTAAGCGACCCACGGGTGGAGCCCCGCCTGGAGCCGGACCACGGGCGGCAGCGCCTCGAGCTGGGCTCTCCTGATCTGCTGGAGGGGCGCGATCAGCTCGTCCGTGCGGTGGCTCTCGCGATGGGTGAGCGCGTCGACCCGGTTCACCGCGTCGCGGGCCGCGGCGAGGAACCCCTCGCTGCCGAACCAGGAGCGCACCGGCGTCAGCAGCCCGACGGCGACGCCGGCGATCGTCGGGTGGACGCCGGCGCGGAGCATGCCCCACCAGACGACGGCGCCGGGGATCACGTAGGCCGAGGGCGGGCGGACGCCGAAGCGCTGGAGCAGCAGCACCGCGAGGGCCCCGCCGCCGGCGATGAGCAGCCCGCTCCAGGCGATGCCCGACGAGTAGAACAGCGCGATGACGATGATGGCGCCGATGTCGTCGATGATCGCGAGCGCGAGCAGGAGTACGCGCAGGGCAGGGGGCACGCGCTTGCCCAGCAAGGCCAGTACCCCCACCGCGAACGCGATGTCGGTCGCCATGGGGACGCCCCAGCCGTGCCGCGAGATCGACGATGGGTTGAGCGACAGGTAGACGAGCGCGGGCACGACCATGCCGCCCAGCGCCGCCGCGACCGGCAGCGCCGCGCGCTTGAGATCCGAGAGCTCCCCCTCGTAGATCTCTCGCCGGATCTCCAGGCCGACGACGAAGAAGAAGATCGTCATCAGCCCTTCGTTGATCCAGAAGTGGAGGGACTGCGTGAACACCAGCGAGCCGGCGCCGATCGTGATCGGGATGTGCCAGAGGTGCTCGTAGGCGTCGCCCCACGGCGAGTTCGCCCACGCGAGGGCGAGCACGGACGCGATCAGCAGGATGATCCCGCTGGCGGCCTCGACGTGCAGGAAGCGCTCGATCGGGCCGAGGACGCGCTCGGCGATGCGGCGGGCAGGGGCCCAGGTTCCGGGGGCAAGCTGAGAAGGGGATCGACTCAAAGGACCGCCAAGGCGCGCGCGACGTTGCGCGCGGAAGGGGAAGGCGGCCCGACCGTCCCGTGAAGACCTGTCGCGGCGCTCCGCCGGCGCGACACCCGGGCGAGAGAATACTCATCCAGGCAAACGAATCCAGCGCCAACGGCTGGGCGGGCCAGGTGCCTTGCCCGGCGCCGTCGGGCGCCGTCGCTCTCGCTCGCGGACCGGATTCGAGGCGCAGTGTGGATCGTGAGCTGTCCTCGGCGCATCGTGGGACCCGGAAGGTGAGGAATGACGCGAGATGCTCTGGATCGCGCCGCGGTGACGGCCTTTCTCGTCGCGCGGCACGGCGACGCCGTGTGCGGCTCGGCCATCGAGATACGCCCGCTCCAGGGCGGGCTCTGCTCGGAGGTCGCGCTGGTCACCGCGCGGCTGCGCGGCGGCGCCGGGCCGCGCCGGGTCGCGGTCGTCGCCAAGCTCGTGGACGGCGTGGCCGCGCGCGAGGCGGCCGTCTACCGGCGGCTCTCGAGGTCCGTCGCGCGGCGCTTCTCGCCCGAGCTGCTCGGCGTGCAGCGGCTCGGGCGCGGGCGCTGGCTGCTCTACCTCGAGCGGATCGAGCCGGCGCACGCCTGGCCCTGGGCCGACAGCGGGCACACGGCCCGGGTGCTCGACCGGCTCGCGCGCCTCCACGGGGAGACGACGCCGGGCGCCCCCCTGCCGGCGTGGGACTACGAGGCCGAGAACCTCGCCGTGGCGCGCGGCACCCTCTCGCTGGCCGAGCGCCTTCCCCGCGGCGAGGTCCCCGCGCTCGCCCGGGCGCTGCCCGCGCTGCGGCGGGTCGTGGCGGCGCTGCCCGCGATGCGCCGCCAGCTCCTCGCGTTCCAGCCGCTCGGCCGCGCCGTGATCCACGGCGACGTGCACCCGGGCAACGTCATGGTTCGCCGGCGCGACGGCCTCGCGGAGCCGGTGCTGCTCGACTGGGCGCGCGCGCGGATCGGCTCGCCGCTCGAGGACGTGAGCTCGTGGCTCCAGGCCCTCGGCTACTGGGAGCCGGAGGCGCGGCGCCGCCACGATACGTTGCTCGCCGGCTACCTTTCGGCGCGCGGCCTCGCCCCCGCGCTGACCCGGCCGCTGCGCGACGCCTACTGGTTCGCGGCCGCGTCCAACGCGCTCGCCGGCGCGCTCGGGCACCACCTCGCGACGGCGAGCGGGGCGAGCGATCCCGGCGCGACGCCGAGCGCCCGCGCGGCCGCGGCCCGGAACGCGGCGGACTGGCTGCGCGTCATCCGCCGGGCCGACGCGCGCTGGAGCTGACCTGCTCGCGGTCGTCGAAGCGCAGGAGGACGCCGCGCTCGCCCTGCCACGAGAGCGACGTGAGGCTGGCGTTGCCCGGCCGGAACGGCTCCCACCGCGCGGGAGGGGCGCCGCGCAGCGCCCCGACGATCTGCCCGATGACGCCGGCGTGCGTGACCACGAGCACGCGCTGCCCCGGGTGCGCCGCGGCGATCGCGCCGATCGCCGCGAGGCAGCGCGCGCGAAACTCGCGGTAGCTCTCCCCCCCGGGCCAGCGAAAGTCGTCGTCGTCCTGGCGCAGGTTGGCCTCCCAGAGCGCGGCGTGGCGCGCCTTGACCTCCTCGATCGGCGCGCCGTCCACCTCGCCGCAGCAGATCTCGCGCAGGCCCTCGTGCGGGCGGACCGGTCCCCACGCGCCCGCCGCGATCCGCGCCGTCTCGAGCGCGCGGCTCAGCGGGCTTGCAACCACGGCGTCGAACGCCGGGCCTCCGGCGAGGCGGCGGCCCAGCGCCGCGGCCTCCTCCCGCCCTCGCGCGTCGAGCGGCGTATCGGTCCACCCGCTCATCGGCGTCCCGGGACCGCCGCGGTTGCCGGCGGTGCGACCGTGGCGCACGAGGATCAGGAGGCAGGGCTGCATGGCTCGAGGGGGAGCAGGCCGCTCGGCCTGGAGGCTAGCGTGAGCCGCGGCCCGATCGAGCGCCGCGCGCGACGGGCTCATCCCGGCGCCGCGGCCGCTCGATCGGCGCGCTCGCGCTCGCGCCCGCGCGCTTCCGCCCCGCTCGCTGCGCTGTTCATCGCGCTGTGGCGGTGTTCCGCTCGGCCCCGACAGCGGTCTTCAGCGCGACGGAGAGCCCCGGCACGCGGCCAGACGGGCTCTAACCAGCGCTTTCCGACGCGCAGACAGCGCGAAGGCATGCTCGCAACCAGCGGTGTGCCGGATCGGCGTCCATTCGGGGGTGCCACAGCATGGACACGGTGAACCCGATCGCAGGCACTGGAAGGCGGAAGCTGAACATCCCATCGCGCATACTCGCTGTATGGCGATCTGGAACCGTGGCCACCAGATCGGAAGCCCGCGCCAGCGACAGCGCGGCTGAAAAGCCACCGACGATGGCTCCGACCTTCCGGATGAGGCCGGGGGGCAGGAACGGTCGCTCGACGGCGCCGTTTTCATGGCCGCTGCGCGAGACGATGACGTGGTGCGCCTGGGCATAGGCCTTGGCGGTCACCTTGCCGTCGCTCAGAGGATGCCCGGCTCGCGCGACACCGACCAGCCGATCATGGAACAACGCTTGGCTGCGCACCTCCGGACCAAGGGACGCTTCAATCACGCCGGTCTCCAGATCGACCCGACCGTCGCGGAGGGGCGTGCTGTCCTTGTCAGGCTTCTGAAGGAAATGGAGGCGCACCCCCGGGGCCTCCTCGCCGATTCGTGCCAGGAGGTCAGGGCCGAAGTTCTCCACGAAGCCATCGCTGGTCCGCAGCGCGAAGGTCCGGACGAGCCCGGTCAGGTCAATCACTCGATCCGGGCGCAACACGGCCTCAGCGTCCTCGACGAGCTGGTGAACCCGCTCACGCAAGGCCAGCGCTCGAGGCGTCAGAACCAGGCCGCGGCCCGCCCTGACGAGGAGCGGATCACCGGTCGTCTCTCGCAGGCGAGCCAACGCGCGGCTCATCGCCGAGGGGCTGAGCCGCAACCGTTGAGCGGCGCGCGCCACGCTTCCTTCTGCCAGGAGCACGTCGAGCGTGATGAGCAGGTTCAGATCGGGGGACGCCATGCCCCGAAGATAGCATGAACCTCGAGCTTGACTGATGACAGCGGCGAGATCGCGGGAGAGCCGAAATAGTCGTCGCGGGTCACATGGCGTCCAGCGCACGGACGACATGCACACGCTGCGCGTTCCGGTATGTCACGCGGCCCTCTACCCTTCCGAGACACTTCAACGGAGGGAACGACGATGGCCAACAGCGCTCTGCAGACATTCATCGACGGCACGAAGGCGGCCTGGGGGCCGCTGACGAGCGAGCTGGTCGCCGAGTGCCGCCAGCATTTGGAGACTCTTCTCAAGGCTTCGCCGTCAGAGGCGTGGCTCGCGGCGCTTCACCGGAACGCGCCCACAAATGAGGAGCTGTATCGCGACCCCACCCATGGGTTCGTGCTCTTAGCGCACACCGAGCACGCCGGGCTCTATCGGCCACCCCACGACCACGGCAGAGGGTGGGTGATCTATGCGATGCAGCAGGGCGAAATCGAGATGGGGACCTACGCGCGCGTGGAGGACCCGGACGGCCAGGTCCGGCTGGTGAAGAGGGACTCGACCCTGGTGCGGGCCGGCCAGGTCCAGGCGTACCTCCCCGGCGACATTCACGACACGCTGTGCATGACGAGCTCGGCCCTGCTCTTCCGCTTCACGGAGCGAGACCTGAGGGTCGAGGACCGGCAAGAGCACCGGGTCACCCGGTATGTCGAACGCAACGGCGTCTGGACCACGGCGGCAGCATGACCCGTCTTCTGGCCGAAGGGCGGGCCGAGATGCCCCCCCTGGACCGATCCACGCCGCAGCAGGCCCACGCCGACGCCGGGCTGCCATCGCCGCGACGCGCCTTCGCGATCGCCGCTGTGTTGAGCGCCATGAGCCTGGTGGTGCTCGACGCGGGCATGGCCAACGTCGCCTTGCCGACGATGGCCCGCGCGTTGAGCGCCACGCCGTCCTCGGCGGTCCTCGTCATCACCGCGTACCAGACCGCGCTCGTCATGGCGCTCCTGCCCTGCGCAGCCCTCGGCGAACGGCTCGGCTATCGCCGGGTGTTTGTCTGGGGTGTCGCTCTATTCACGGCGGCGTCCGCGCTGTGCGCCCTGTCGCCCTCGTTGCCTTGGCTCGTCGCCGCCCGGTTCGTCCAGGGCCTTGGCGGCGCCGCCGTGATGGCGCTGGGCGTCGCCCTCTTGCGGTTGTCCGTTCCTCCGGAGCAGCTCGGCGCCGCCATAGGCTGGAACGCGCTGACGGTCGCGCTCTCGTCGGCCGCGAGCCCCGCCATCGGCGCCCTGATCCTGGCGGGGATGGGCTGGCCTTGGCTCTTCCTGGTGAACCTCCCCGTGGGCGCGACGGCGCTGCTGGCCGCGCGCGCGCTTCCGCCGGTCGCCGGAACGGGGCAGCGGATCGACGGGCGCAGCGTGGCGCTGAACGGCGTCGCCTTTGCGCTGCTCGTCCTCGGAGCCGAGCTCTTGCCGACACGGCCGCTCGCGGCCGGCCTGCTGCTCGCGATGGCGGCGATCGCCCTGATGGGGCTGGTTCGTCGGGAGATGCCGAAGGCCGCCCCGATGATCCCGCTCGACCTGCTGCGCGGCAGATCGTTCCGGATCTCGGCGATCGCTTCGGTGTGCTGTTTCACGGGCCAAACGGCGGGCCTGGTGGCGCTTCCCTTCTACCTGCAACACCAGCTTGGGCAGACGCCGCTCGTGGCCGGGATCTACATGACGCCCTGGCCGCTAACCGTCGCTGCGACAGCTGTCGTCGCCGGTCGCCTTGCGGACCGCATACCGACGGCGTGGCTCTGTGCTGTCGGCGGCGCCTGCCTCGCCCTCGGCCTGGCGGCGACCGCCGTGTGGCCGCTGCAGGGCGACCCTCGGCTGCTCATCGCGTTCGTCATCGTCTGCGGCCTGGGGTTCGGCCTCTTTCAGGTGCCGAACAACCGCAACATGTTCCTCTCGGCGCCACCGGAACGGAGCGGCGCGGCGGGCGGCATGCAAGGCACCGCTCGTCTGACCGGTCAGACGGCGGGGGCGGTTCTCATGACCCTGCTCTTCACCACCACCTCCCTCGACGTAGCGCCTCGGGTCGGACTTGGGATCGGAGCCGTATTGGCCCTGACCGCCGGCATCGTGAGCGCTGCGCGCGGTCCGGCACGGGGAGCTCTGGCGCGAATACAAGGCCGTGGCACGCAAGTACGGGGAGTGACGCGGCGCTCCTCGGCCGCCCCTCGACCGACGTGAGGCTCCGTGCTCGCCGGCCGCCTTGGTTCGTGGTCTCACTTGCCGTAGGCCACCCGCCACACGGTGTTGCTCTGGTCGTCGGTCACCAGCAGCGCGCCGTCCCTGGCCACCGCGACGCCGACCGGACGACCCCACACGTCGCCGGTGCTCGTGACGAATCCGGTCATGAAGTCCTCGTAATAGCCGGCCGCCTTGCCGTCCTTGACCGGGATGCGGATCACCTTGTAGCCGGTGCGCCGCGAGCGGTTCCACGAGCCGTGCTCCGCGGCGAAGATGTGGCCCTGGTAGTCGGCCGGGAACTGCTGGCCCGTGTAGAAGCAGAGGTCGAGGGACGCCGAGTGCGACTGGATCAGCACGTCCGGCACGATGACCTTGTCCCTCAGCTCGGGGCGCTTGCCCTGGTGACGCGGATCCTGGTGCGGGCCGAGGTAGTACCAGGGCCAGCCGTAGAAGCCGCCCTCTTGCACGCGCGTCACGTAATCGGGGACCAGGTTGTCGCCCAGCTCGTCGCGCTCGTTCACGCTGGTCCAGAGCGCGCCCGTCGCCGGCTCGATGGCCAGGCCGACCGGGTTGCGGAGGCCGGACGCATGGAGCGTCTCGTTCTTGCCGTCGGGGGTGAAGGCCAGGATGCAGGCGCGCCGGATCTCGTCCTCGTCGTCGTCGACGTTGGAGCGGGATCCCACCGACACGAACATTCGCTGGCTGTCCTTGCTGAAGGCGATATCGCGGGTCCAGTGGCCCCCGCCGCCCACCGCTTCCTTGCCCGAGGGGATGTTGGTGACCAGCGGCTCGGCCGGGCCGCTGGCCTTTGTGTCGCCCGCCTTGTAAGGGAACCGCACAACGCTGTCGGTGTTCGCGATGTACACGTGCGTCGGCGCATCGGCGCCGGCCGGATAGAAGGCGATGCCGAAGGGGCGGTTGAGATCCTCGGCAAAGGCGCTGCGGACGTCGGCCTTGCCATCGCCGTCCGTGTCCCGGAGCACCGTCACCCGGTCCGCCTTGCTCTCGGCCACGAACACGTCGCCGTTCGGCGCCACCTGCACGACGCGGGGCTCCTCCAGCCCCGTGGCGAGCTCGGTCACGGTGAATCCCGACGGGACTTTGGGGAACACACCGGCTGGACGATCTGCCTTGCTTGGCCTGTTGACCACCGACTCCTCCTCGTTGGGCGGGGGGAGATCGGCGACGGTGATCTTGCGCTTCACCCCCGGCGCGTCCGTTGTCCAGTCGCCCAGCGCGTCAGCGCCGGTGAGGATCCTGTCGGTGGGCGCTGGCTGCGGCGTGACCTCGGCGCGCTTGGGCGAGCACGAGGCCAGCGCGCCCGCGCCGATCAGGAGCGCCTGAGCCACCCCACGCCGGGCCCACCGGCGGTCTGATCTTCGGTTGTCCATGGACACTGGTTGCCACTCGGCTCCTCCTCTGTCCACCGCTCCCTTGGACCGATGAGCCCGCCCATCATCTCGACTTGCATGGAACGCTGTCCCATGAACGCCTCACCCGGGCGTCCCCGGGAACTCGGCTCCTCCCGCCGCGGTGGCCCCGCGGCAGGCGCGCCTCACCGCAGCCCGAGCCGCTTCGCGAGGTGGTGCAGGTTGCTGCGGTGCATCCCGAGGGACCGCGCCGCGGCGGCCCAGTTGCCGTCGTGCTGCGCCACGGCCTCCTGGATGAGCGCGCGCTGGTAGGCGTCGACCCGCTCGTGCAGCGTCGCCCCCGCCGCGGGCGGCGCCTCGCCGCCGTCGCCCTTGGCGTCCTCCGCCCCCTCGGCCCGGGGCGGCGGCGCCGCGGCCGCGAAGCTCCCGCCGAGGTGCGCCGGCTCCAGCACCACGGGCGCCCCGCGCGGCACGCCCCGCGACGCCTGCAGCACCATCCGGAACAGCGTGTTCTCCAGCTCGCGCACGTTGCCCGGCCACGGGCCGTCCATGAGCAGCTCGCGCGCCGCCTGCGTGAGCCGCACCGGGCCCACCCCGAGCCGCGCGCGCGCCGCGTCGCAGAAATGGCCCGCGAGCAGCGGGATATCGCTCCTCCGCTCGCGCAGCGGCGGCACCGCCACGCGATAGACGTTGAGCCGGTGGAACAGGTCCGCCCGGAAGCGCCCCGCGGCCACCTCCTTCTCGATATCGCGGTTCGTGGCCGCCACGACGCGGACATCGACGCGCAGCGACCGATCCGCGCCCACCCGCTGCACCTCGCCCTCCTGCAGCGCCCGCAGCAGCTTCGGCTGGATCGACGGCGGCAGCTCGCCGATCTCGTCGAGGAACAGCGTCCCCCCGTCGGCCACCTCGAGCTTGCCGGGCCGGCTCTGCTCCGCCCCGGTGAAGGCGCCGCGCACGTGCCCGAACAGCTCGCTCTCGGCCACCGACTCGGGCAGCGCCGCGCAGTTCACGTGCAGCAGCGGCTCGCCCCGCCGCTTCGACGCCGCGTGGACCGCCCGCGCCACGAGCTCCTTGCCCACGCCGGTCTCGCCCGTGATCAGCACCGTGAGATCCGACGGCCCCACGAGCGCGATCTCGTCCCGCAGCTTCTGCATCGCCGGGCTCGTCCCGAGCAGGTCGGCGCCCCGCTCCCGCTCCGCGGCTTGCCGGAGATCCTCCGCCACGAGGCCGAGCCGCTCGGCGCTGTGCTCGAGCGCGTCGATGAGCTGGCTCGTGCGCATCGCCGCCCCGGCCAGCGCGCCCAGCCAGGAGAGCGTCCTCGCGTCCACCCCGTCGAAGGCGCGCGGATCGAGCGCGTCGGTCGTCAAGAGCCCGATCAGCGCGCCCTCCACCCGCAGCGGGCAGCCGAGGCACGCGTGGACGTGCGCGAGCGCGGTCGCGTCCGACGCGAGCAGCCCGTCGAACGGATCCGGAAGATCGGTGTCCGACGGGAAGCGCACCGGCGCCTCGGCATGGCAGAGGAGGTCGAGCCGCGGGTGCGCCCTGGCGCAAAACGTGCGCCCCAGCACCTCCGGCGTGAGCCCGTGCGCCGCGAGGGGCACCAGCACGCCGTCGTCGTACCGCATCAGGCACGCCGCATCGCACGGCACCACGTGCCGCACCGCCTCGAGCAGGCGCCGGTAACGATCCTCGGCCCCCAGCGACGTCGTGAGATCCAGCGCCACCGACAGCAGCGCCTTCAGGCTCGGCATGTTGTGGATGATACAACATCGTTGTAAAAAATACAACGTCAACGTGTTGCAAAAAGCGCAACATTGGCCGCCTGGATGCAGGAGACGAAGGGGCGCAGCCGAGCGGCACGCCGCCTGCTTCATGGCCCGGCATCACGACCGGAGCCCCCGAGCCGCGCCGCGGAGGCGCGGGCGCGCGCCTGGCTCACGTGAACAACGAGGTCGATATGCATAACCTACGACGACTCTGGCTGGCGCTCGCCGCCGTCATCACCGCTGGATTCTTGATCCTCGGCTTCATGGGCCGGGAGGTATACCGGAAGGCCCCGCCGATCCCCGAGATCGTGCAGACCCCGGCAGGCAGGGTGCTGCTCACGAAGGACGATATCCTCGATGGGCAGCTGGTCTACCAGAGCATCGGCGGACAGCAGGTCGGCAGCGTCTGGGGGCACGGCGCCTACCAGGCGCCGGACTGGTCGGCCGACTGGCTGCATCGCGAGGCCGAGGCGCTGCTGTCGATCTGGAGCCAGCGAGAGCACGGCGCGCCGTTCGCGGCGCTGCCCGACGAGGCGCAGGCCGCGCTCAAGGCGCGGCTCCAGAAGACGATGCGCCACAACGGGGTCGACCCGGCGACCGGGGTGCTCACGATCTCGGACGATCGCGCCCGGGCGATCGAGGAGACGGCGGCGCACTACCGCGCGCTGTTCGGCGACGAGCCGGGCCTCACGGACCTGCGCGAGAGCTACGCGCTGCACACGGGCGCGGTCCCCGACGCTGGGCGGCGCGACAAGCTGACGGCGTTCTTCTTCTGGACCGCGTGGTCCTGCGCCGCGGAGCGCCCCGGCACCGGCGCCAGCTACACGAACAACTGGCCTCACGAGCCGCTCATCGGCAACGTCCCCACGACCGCCAACGTCATCTGGTCGGTCGTGAGCATCGTCCTGCTGCTCGCCGGGATCGGCGCCCTCGTCTGGTATCACGCGTTCCGCCGCAGCGAGGAGCCGGCCGCCCCCGCGCCGGAGCGCGATCCGCTGGGCGGGTGGGAGCTCACCCCGTCGATGCGCGCCATCGGCAAGTACTGCGTCGTCGTGGTCGCCCTGCTCGTGCTCCAGGTCGGGCTCGGCGCGCTGACCGCGCACTACACGGTCGAGGGACACGAGGTCTTCGGCGTGCCGGTCGCGGACTACCTCCCGTATGCGGTCACGCGCACCTGGCACGTCCAGCTCGGCGTCTTCTGGATCGCGACGGCCTTCCTCGCGTCGGGGCTCTTCCTCGCGCCGGCCGTGGGCGGGCGCGAGCCGAGGGGGCAGCGGCTCGGCGTCAACGTCCTCTTCGGGGCGCTCGTCTTCGTCGTCTTCGGCTCGCTCGCCGGAGAGTGGCTGGCGGTCAAGCAGTGGTTTGCCCTCGAGACGTCGTTCTGGTTCGGCCACCAGGGGTACGAGTACGTCGACCTCGGCCGCGCCTTCCAGATCGCCCTCTTCGGCGGCCTCATCCTCTGGCTCTTCCTGATGCTGCGCGCGCTCTGGCCCGCCCTCGCGCGGCGCGACCTGAGCCGGCACATCGTGATCCTCTTCACCGGCGCGACCGTCGCGATCGGGCTGTTCTACGGCGTGGGCCTGTTCTACGGCGCGAAGACCCACCTCTCGGTCATGGAGTACTGGCGCTGGTGGGTCGTGCACCTCTGGGTCGAGGGGTTCATGGAGGTCTTCGCCACCGCCGCGATCGCCTTCCTGTTCACGCGGTTCGGCCTCGTGCGGCCCGACAGCGCGGCGCGCGCCGCGATCCTGTCCACCTGCATCTTCCTCATCTCGGGCATCCCCGGCACGTTCCACCACCTCTACTTCAGCGGCACGCCGGTCTCGGTGATGGCCGTCGGCGCGAGCTTCAGCGCCCTGGAGGTCGTGCCGCTCGTCCTCGTGGGGATGGAGGCGCACGAGACGTGGCAGATGCAGCACCGGAGCGCGTGGATGCAGGCCTATCGCTGGCCCATCCAGTTCTTCGTCGCCGTCGCGTTCTGGAACTTCGTGGGAGCTGGCGTGTTCGGGTTCCTCATCAACCCGCCGCTCGCCCTCTATTACATGCAGGGCCTGAACACGACGCCCGTGCACGCGCACGCCGCCCTCTTCGGCGTCTACGGGCTGCTCTCGCTCGGCCTCGTGCTCGTGATGCTCCGCCGCCTGCGCCCTGACGCGGTGTGGAGCGACGCGCGGCTCCGGCTGGCGTTCTGGGGGATGAACGGCGGGCTCGCGCTCATGATCGCCCTGAGCCTCCTGCCGATCGGGCTCGCGCAGGCGTGGGCCAGCGTCGACCGCGGCCTGTGGTACGCGCGGAGCGCCGACTTCCTCCAGCAGCCGGTGATCGAGGCGCTGCGCTGGATGCGGCTCGTCGGAGACACCCTGTTCATCGTCGGCGTCATGGCCTTCGTGGCGTTCGTCGCCGGGCTCTGGACCCGGCGGCCGGCGGGGGCCGCCTCGGCGCGGCCCGCGGCGGCCGGCGAGGCGGCGGCGATGGCCGCTCCGGCGGCGAGCCGCGCGCCGGCGGCCTGAGCCACCCTCATCCGTCGCGGGCGCCCGCCTCACAGCTGCGCGAGATGCCACCCACGGGCCGCTCCCGAGCAGGGGCGAGCGGCCCGTGGGTGAGGCGGATCGGGGCGAGTCTACCGCGCCGTCGGGGCGGGCGCGCCGTCTTGGATCCACTTGCGGAGGGTCGCGAGCTCGGTGCTCGTCAGGGTCGGCTTGCCGTCCGCGGACTGTGGCATGACGCCCGTGAGGCAGCTGGCGCCGCCGGAGGGCCTGCATCCTGCGTTCGCAGCCGTCCCTGCGGCCTTGAGGTAGAGCCAGCTCTGGTCCGGGTTTCCCGGCACCACGAGCCTGAACTGCCCGCCGTACTTGGATGCCTGATTGACGAGGCCCGCGACGATGTCCGCCGAGCTGACGTCGCCGCCGAGCGACAGGCCTGCTTGGGGACCGGTCGATTGCGCCGCGTGGCAACCGCTGCACTTGTTGACGTCGCTCTCGAGGATCGGACGGACCGTGGTGTGGAACACGCCGGACTCCGTGGGGAGGGGATCGACGGGATCCGGCTTCAGCTCAGGATTGATGACCTGAGCGATCGCGTCCATCTCGTAACACTGGGCCGCTACCGCGTCCTTCAGCTTCTGGTCGGTGGGCGACATGCCCTTGGCGACGCGGTACTTCTCCCAGACGTTGTCGATCCAGCCGTGCAGCTTCCAGAACATGTAGTTGTCGATGTTCGTGAACTGGTTGCCGAGGCCGTGGTCGGTGTTGTTGCTGCGTACCCACTTGAAATGGAGATCCCCGTGCAGGCCGCTGGCCGACACACTTGCGCCGGGGATGGCTTGACCGGCGAAGCACTGGAGCCACATTCCGAACGCGCCTTCGTCCGGGAAGCGGCTCAGGTTCTCCGGCTTGTCGATCTCGTCGGCGATCTTCGCGTTGGCGAGCGTCGTGGCGCTCCAGGCCCTGAAGTCCGCTCTCCACTGCTCGGGCAGCTCCTCCGCCGTCGTGGGGAACTTCTTGAAACCCTCGAACTGCTCGGAGTGCTTCGGCCAGAGCTGCTTCAACGACTGGATCATGTGCCGATGCATGGCGAGGAACTGGAAGCCATCGCCCGTCGTCTTGCACTCCTGGTCCGACGGAACCGGGACCGACGAGCTGCAGATATTGACCCTGCTCATCCCCCCGAACCCGCCGCCGCCGCAGCGCCGGATGCTGTGCCACTCGAAATGGGCGGCTTGCCATTCGTTCTGCTCCATCCAGGCGATGACCTCCGGCTGAACCGTGAGATCGATCTGGCTGTTCTTGCTGAACTCCGCCGGACCGTCTTTCATCGTCGCGTCGCTGGGATGGGGATCGAAACCGACCAGGCAATGATCCGTCGAGTGTGCGCCGCCCGCTCCGCTCGAGCCTCCGCTGCCGGCGGCCTGTCCGGTGGACGAGGAGCCCGTGGTCGCGGTGGCGGTGGACGCGTCGGCGCCGCTGGTGACGGAGGAAGAGGTGCCGCTCGCTCCCCCTGCTCCCGGGGTGCCCGCGCCTCCGGCTCCAGCGGTGCCCCCGAAATCGGGATCTTCGCCGCTACAGGCCCCCAGCAGGAGGGCTGCAACGCATGAGAGGAAACCGAGCGTGCGCTGCGATATCTTGCCGAAGGACACGGTGGACAGGCCTGCCTGATCGTTGATTCGCATGGTGCTCCTAGTGACCGCTGGATGCCAGGTGCGCGCTCCCGCTCAGCCGCTGGGAGAGGCGCCAGATGGGGCCTCGGCCAACAGCTGGTTGCATTGCAGAGCGCGAGGCTCGCGGGCAGATAAGCGGGTGTAAAATTCGCTACGAAGAGATCGTCGTCGTCTCTTGGATGAGCCGAGGAGACAGGAAGAACAAAGCGATTCGAGCGTGTCAATGGCGAATCGCCACGCTCACCTCGAGTGATAGAAGTTTCCTTGCGCGATCCGCCTCCTTCGTAAAAAGGTGACGCTGTATCAACAACCTATCCGCGCATCGAAAGGGCCGCCTTCACTCCGCAGCCTGCGGGTCCCCGGTGCCGGCGGTCGTGCCGCCACCCGACACAAGCCGCCTGACACCGTGACCCGCCACCTGAGATTCCGGGAGAGCGCCGTTCGTATGCCCTGGGCGCCGGCGATTCAGCGCTCTCCCGGACCGTGGACGCGTACTTCTTCTAGTTGCTGGCCGAGGCGATGCTCAAGGCCCAGCGTTCAGTCAATCGAGACCTTCACATCAGCGCTACCGCTGCTCTGATATCCTTCCACGACCAGCGAGACCTCATAGAATTTCCCCAGGGTCAGCCCCTGGCGCCCCCACGCGTCGAAGTGGTTGGCGACGGTGATGGTTCCGCTCGTGCGCTTGTCCTTCCGGACGCTCCAGAACTGATAGAACGTCGCGGTGCCTTCGATGGAAGGCTGGTTGACTCGCTGGGTCTTGTAGATGTCGTAGGTGCCTCCGTCGCTGTCGACGGTGCCCACGAACCCTTCTCCGCCCGGCGGCCGCCAGGTGCCCCAGCTATCGATGATGTAATACTCGATGAGCGGGCCCGTCGTCCACCCATAGACGCCCAGGTAGGAGTTGCCGTTCGGCCGGTAGTTGGCCTCGTACGTGACGATATTGTTCTTCCCCCCCGGTCTCACGCCTTTGCGGCCCAACAAGTTGTTGATGTTGCTCCACTCTACGCTGAAGCCATCCGCCGTGTTGGTCAGGCACCCTTCCCCTCGGTCCTTCCAGTACTCGTAGGTGAGTCCGCAATGGGTGCCGATGCCATCGCTGCAGACCCTCTTGTCGGCCTCCGTGCACGCGACAGGTGTGCCGCCGGTCGTGCTTGAGCTCGCGGGTCCGTCCGAGCCGCCGGTCCCGCCCGAGCCGCCGGTCCCGCCCGAGCCGCCGGTCCCGCCCGAGCCGCCGTTCCCGCCCGAACCGCCGGTCCCGCTCGTTGTCGAGCCACTCGTTGTCGAGCCGCTCGTTGTCGAGCCACTCGTTGTCGAGCCGCTCGTTGTCGCGCCGCCCGTTGTCGCGCCGCTCGTTGTCGCGCCGCTCGTTGTCGAGCCGCCCGTTGTCGCGCTGGTCGACCCGCCCGAGCTAGCCGCACCGCCGGTGCCGCTACCCGTGCTCACGCTACCCGTTGTCGCGCCGCCCGTCCCAGCCGCGCTGCCACCCGACCCGGGATCCCCAGATGAATCGTCGGAGCCCGAGCAGCCAACGGCAACGAACCCGAAGACAAGAGCGTAAGTTTGTAGTGAAGCTGGACGCACGTTTCCTCCTTGGCCAGGTCTAAATTCCCGGCAACCGACTTCTTGATCACGAATAGTACTAACATTCGATGGCCAGCGACCCGGACGAGCGCTTCAGCTTCCGGCCCAGGGCCAGCCGAGGCTCGATCTCCGTCCGCCCCCTCGAACGCCTCTGTGGCCGACAGCACATCCATCCGCTCGCCGTCACCCTCGTTCCTACGGGATCCCCTCCGCCAGCGGGCGCGGCGCCCCCCGGAATCCCCCCGCGCCACCGGCGCCGCCCGCCCGAGCAGGCCGAGCGTCGCGAGCCGCGGCACGCCGACGCGCACGGTCACCTCGACCCGCTCGACGTCCGGGATCCGCCTCTCGCCTGGAAAAATGAAGCTGTATCAACAGCTGATCCATGCATGGAAGGGGCCGTCTTCACTGCACAGCCTGCGGGGCTCGAGCTCCACGTGCCTCGGCGCATTGAAGGTAAAAAATGTCAGTCCCTCTGGATTCTATGAGTGCGGAGTCGAGCAGGTGGTACCGGAGGCGAGAGGGTAGAGGCTGATCTGGAGATCGAAATCCGGGACGGCGGGGATTCGAGCCCATCGCAAAATTCGCGCGGGTCGGCGCGGTGGATTGGACAGCATTTGCAGCGGGTCTTGCCCTCATGGGACTCGCCTGCGGATCTACCGTGGGTGGCGAGACGCCCGGCTCGGGAGCACGGCGGCAAGACCATCGATCTCAGCGTATCGGTGAGCCTGCCAGCGGGCGCGAGCGGCGGGCGCGAGCGGCGGCGTTCCGGCCATCCGGCAGACACGCACTCCACGGCGGCAGGCCATCCGACCCGCACAATCACCGCGCGTTCCATGAGGAGCAGGAGGAGCCGCTGAGAGTGGATCGATCGGGAGACGCCCACGTTGCAGGGGCGGTCGTGGCCTTCGGAGATCGCTCCGTCAGACCGCCGGCGGCTCGGTCTGGCGTTGCCACGCGCGGTGCATGGCGATCGCCTCGATGAACGCCGGGGCCGCCGCGGCCACCGCGTCGTCGGGCGTGGCGAGCAGGCCCGGGTCGGCGCCCGCGCCGGCCTCGGCGGCCCTCACGCCCGCGGCCTCGGCGAGCGGCGCGGCCGACGCCGGGACGAGCAGGGGCTTGCAGTGGCGGTACTGGAGCTGGACGAACTCGACCGCGAGCCCGTCGCGCGCCAGCGCCGCCGCGCCCGCGCCGGGCGGCAGCACCGCGGCGTCGAAGAGGACGCTCGGGGCGGCCTCGATCGTGACCTCGACCGGCAGCTCGTCGCCCTCGGCGGTGCGCACCACGCCGAGGCGCGCGCCGACGTAGCGGGGCACCGCGCCGGCGAGCAGCAGCGCGTCGTAGAGGGCGCCCGACGCCGCGCCGCTCACGCCGTCGGCGACGAGGAGCGCGACGCGGCGGCCGAGGATGCGGCCGTCGCCGGGCCGGGCGAACAGCGACAGGGCCGGCGACACAGCGACCTCGGGGTCCTTGATGGGCGGCGCCACCATCGAGAGCGGCTCGGGGAGCGGCATGCCGAGGTCGGCCGCGACGCGCGCGGCCAGCCCCTCGTCGACGTTCCGCAGCATCCGGACCATGCGCTCGCGGATGGCCTGCGTCTGCACGCGCGTGAGCTCGAAGCGGAAGGCGCGCGCGATGTGCTCGCGCTCGACGGGCGTCTGGCTCGCCCAGAAGAGGCGCGCCTGCGTGAAGTGGTCGGCGAACTTCTCGGGCTTCGCGCGCAGCTTGCTCGGCTCGGTCGCGGCCTGCTGCGCCAGGAGCCGCTCGGCGACCGAGGCGAAGCCGCGCGCGCCGGCCTGGAAGGGGCAGCCGCCGGCGAGCGAGTTGGGCTCGTAGCTCACGCGGCCGCGGGGGATCGCCTGGCGGTGGAACCCGTCGCGCTGGTTGTTGTGCACCTCGGCGATCGGCGCGTTGATCGGGATCTCGTGGAAGTTCGGCCCGCCGAGGCGCGAGAGCTGCGTGTCGAGGTACGAGAAGTTGCGCCCCTGCAGCAGGGGGTCGTTCGTGAAGTCGATGCCGGGGACGACGTGCTGCGTGCAGAACGCGACCTGCTCGGTCTCGGCGAAGAAGTTGTCGGGGTTGCGGTTCAAGACGAGCCGGCCGACGGTGCGCAGGGGCGCGAGCTCCTCCGGGACGATCTTTGTCGCGTCGAGCACGTCGAAGCTCCACCGCTCGGCCTCGGCCTCGGTGAACGTCTGGATCTGCAAGAGGTACTCGGGGAACGCGCCGCCCTCGATGGCCTCCCAGAGGTCGCGGCGGTGGAAGTCGGGGTCGGCGCCCGAGATCTTCACCGCCTCGTCCCAGTCGAGCGAGTGCGTGCCGAGCACGGGAGTCCAGTGGAACTTCACGAGCGTCGCCTCGCCGGCCGCGTTGACGAGCCGGAAGGTGTGCACGCCGAAGCCCTGCATCGTGCGGAAGCTGCGCGGGATCGCCCGGTCGCTCATCTGCCACATGACCATGTGCATCGACTCGGGCATGAGCGAGATGAAGTCCCAGAAGGTGTCGTGCGCGCTCGAGGCCTGCGGCATCTGGTGGTGCGGCTCGGGCTTGACGGCGTGCACAACGTCGGGGAACTTCATCGCGTCCTGGATGAAGAAGACGGGGATGTTGTTGCCGACCAGGTCCCAGTTGCCATCGTCGGTGTAGAACTTCACGGCGAAGCCGCGCACGTCGCGCACCGTGTCGGCGCTGCCGCGCTCGCCCGCCACGGTCGAGAAGCGCACGAAGACCGGCGTCCGCTTGCTGACCTTCGCGAAGGGCGCGGCCCTGGTGAGCGAGGTGATGTCTTCTGTGCACTCGAAGTAGCCGTGCGCGCCCGAGCCACGCGCGTGCACGACGCGCTCGGGGATGCGCTCGTGGTCGAAGTGCGTGATCTTCTCGCGCAGGATGAAGTCTTCGAGCAGCGTCGGGCCGCGCAGCCCCGCGCGCAGCGAGTTCTGGTTGTCCCCTACGGGGACGCCCTGGTTCGTCGTCAGCGCCCGGCCGAGCGAGTCGACGCGGTGCTTCTGCAGCGGCCCCTGGTTCGGATTCTCGCCCGGCGCCGCCTTGGCGCCGTTCTTCTCGGACTCGTTGCTCTCGGTGATCGTGCTCGCGGTGGCGTCGAGGTTCTCGGGCTTCGCCGTGGCACCTTGCGGCGGCTGAGGCAATTTGCCGCGTAGCGCGTACTCGGCGGGTTTGTTCACGTTCTCGGGGATCGCGGCGACGAGCGCTTCGGTGGCGTCGACCTTCGCGTCGAGGCGGTCGGCGGCCGCGACGTTGCGCACGCCGGCGTCGTCGCTGCTCGTCCCGCTGCCGAGCGCGGTCGCCGCGCGCTCGAGGAGGCTGCGCTTCGGCCGCGCCGCCCGCGGCTTCGCCGACGGGCCGCCCATTGATTGCTTGGCGCTGCCCGCGCCCTTGTCGCGCGGTGCCGGCTCTTTGGACGAGGGATTCGCGGGGTGTTTGCGATCGGTCATGAGATGGCCTCCGGGGGAGCCGGGGCTTTCAGCAAGGAGCGCACCAACGCTCCAGCGCGCGCGCATCCTGACGTGCCTCGAGGGCGAGCTCGGCGCCGACGTCGCCGGGGCGAGGGTCGTACGGAGCGGCCGTCGGCCGGGCGCCTCCTGGAGCGCACGGGCGGGGCTGATCTGTGGTAGGGCAAGCCGCGTCCTGCGCGGGCGGCTGCTACGATGCGGCGTGCGCGGGCTGGCGGCGCTCGTCTCGAGGTCATCCATGGTCATTGCGCGATTCCTGGGTTGTGCGCTCGCGGCGGCGGCGCTGGCGAGCTGCAGCGACCCCGATCCCATCATCGAAACTCGCCACGGTGCTTACGAGGGCGACGCCTATCCGAACCGGCGCCCGGAGATCGTGATTCCGGACGGCGGAATGGGCGTGGTGACCGATAGCCTCTCCGATACGATCTCCCTCATCGCGCTCGAGACCGGCGAGCGGTTCGGCGTCCGCCCCGTGGGCCGCGAGCCCGTGACGATCGATGGGCCTCACCGCGTGGCCGTGGACGCCGCGGGCGGCGCGCTCTACATCGCGCTGTCGTACCCTGCCATCGCCGGCTCGAGCGGCCCCCACGCGGTGCACGGCGGGAGCGCGGTGGCCGGCTATGTCCAGAAGCTCGCGCTCGACGACCTGCGCGTCCTCGGGCAGGTGCGCGTCGAGGCCAACCCGGGCGACATCGTGATCTCGGAGGACGGCGGGCGCGTGGTCGTCTCTCATTTCGATCTCAAGCGCGCGCTCGACAACCCGGAGGACCCCGAGGCGGCGCGCTCATCGCTCGCGGTCCTGGAGCCCGACGCGGACTGGCCTCATGGCGCCGCCGCGCCGACGCTCATCCCGGTCTGCAAGGCCGCGAACGGGATCGCCCTCTCGCGGCCGGACGGCGCCCGGGCCTACGTCGCCTGTTATGGCGACAACGCCCTCGCGATCGTCGACCTGACGGACCCGGACGCCGAGGTGAAGCTCATCCCCGTCGGGCCGCCGCTGCCGTCCGACGCCCACTCGTCGTCGTACGGGCCCTACGCCGCCGTCATGTCGCCCGATCAGAAGACCATCGCCGTGAGCAACACCGACAGCAGGGACGTTCGCTTCTTCGATGTCGCGTCGGGGACGTTCGACGAATCCAGGACGATCCTCACGATAGGCGCGCCCTATGTCAGCGCGTGGACCCCTGACGGGAGCGCCATCTACGTGCCGACGCAGGTGCCCGACACGATCGTGCGGATCGGCATGACCCAGGACGACAGCAACGCTGTCGTCCGGAACATCAGCGGGGAATGCTTCAGGCCGCACCTCGCGGAGCTCGACGAGGAGCACGGGCTCTTCATCGTCTGCGAGGGCGACCAGACCGTGACGCCGGGCAAGGTGCTCCGGCTCGATCCCGAGACGCTGGAGACGCGCAGCGAGGCCGAGGTGGGCCTCTTTCCCGACGCGTTCGCGCGCGTCGCGGCGGGGGCGCGATCGCGATAAGGAACGTCGCGGTCCCTCCCTCAGGGGCCCTCCGGGTCGAAGACGGCGTCCACATACCGCATCGTCTGCTCGCGCCGGCGGCGCTTGCGATCCCCCGAGTCCTCCTCCACGTGCGCTTCATCCGGCCTCACGCGGAAGAGCGGCTGTCCCTTCTGCACGATCGCCCCCTCGCCACCGTCGATGAGCACCTCCTCGATCGTGCCGGAGAACGGCGCGAGCACCTTGTTGAACATCTTCATGACCTCGAGGACGTAGAGCGGGTCGCCGGCGTCGAAATGGCTCCCCTTCGTCACGAAGGCGGGCCGATCCGGCGCCTCCTGCGCGTAGAACATGCCGCCGGTGACCGCGACGATCTCGTTGGCCCGCCTCGCGGGCGGCGGCGCGAGGACCTTGCGCATCCGGGCCGAGAGCTCGCTGTCGAGCAGGCGCTCGGGGAGGGCGACCGTCCCGTCCTCCCGCACGTGGAGCTCGAAGAAGCGCGTGGCTTCTCCCGCGAGGACCAGCGCGTCGAGGAGCTCCAGCCCCGCCTGGAAGCCGAGGTGGGAGCCGCGGACCCTCCGCCAGAGCTCGCCGTCATGGCCGGGAGGCGCGGTGTCCTGGGACAGGACCTCTCGCAGCACGGGCCACGACGGCGCGCTGCCCGCCTGGCGCATCCGCTCGCCGAGGCGGCGATAAAAGCCGAGCGCGCGCGAGAGGAGCTCCTGGTCGTGATCCCAGATCGCGTGGGCCGCGGGGGCGTGCGGCTGCGGCGCCATGTTGAGCAGCCAGTACGTGTCCGCGAGCACCTCGACCGGGTTCTTGAGCCAGCGCACCCGCCCCGACCGGACCTCGAACGCCCCCATGTTCCGGCTGAGCCACGCCGACAGGAGGTGCGGCTCGGCGCAGATCCGCTCCACGGGGCGGCGCACAAGCGTGTCCTTGAGCGCAAAGACCTTCCTGAGCGCCACGTCCGCGCCATCGTGGGCCCCGGACTGCGCCGCCAGCCGGCGCGCGTGACGGGCGCCGAGCTCGGCCCACATCGCGTCGAAATCGAGGCCCCCGAGCTCCACCGAGAGCAGGCCGACCTGCGTGAGGTACGGGACCACGAAGCGCGTCGTCGGCTTCGCCCACACGCTCCGCGCGAGGAACCAGTGCACGAGCCCGTAATGAAACAGGAGGTTCGTGTGCAGATCGCTGCCGCGCAGGGTGGTCGTGCGCAGGATCTCGCAGAGCCGCAGATAGGCCTCCTCGCGGGAGCCGCCGTAGGTCACGAGGAGCGCGATGTTGCTGTCATACGCGCCGGCGAGCCGGTAATGCATGAACACCCCCGTGTCGGGGTTCTTCGCGCAGATGCCCTGATCGTCGCGGATCTCGTGCGAGTGCGGGTCGCTCCAGGAGACGATGACGCCGCCCGCGTGCGGCTCCAGCGCGCCGTTCGTGGCGTTGAGGCGCGCCTCCACCGCGGACCCCTCCCGCCGCGCGCGGATCGGCCGGGGCAGCCGCTCCCCGTGGCGCGCGAGGAGGACCATGCACTCGATGAGCGAGGTCACCTCGAACGCGTCGGCCGGATCGTCCGGGCTCTCGAAGCGGAGAGCATAACAGAGCTCCGACACCCGGTGCTCGACCTGGATCCGGGTGTTGACCTCCATGAAATAGTGATGATCGCCCTCGACGATGCACTCGAATGTCGAGGCCGAGTTCAGCCCCACCGCCCGCCCGAACCGCTCTGCCTCGGCCTCCATCCGGGCGAGCGAGGTGAGCTCGCGCTCGAGCGACGCCGCGCCGCGCGGGTCGCCCGCCGCGCGCGCCCGCTCGATCGCCTCGCGGAGCCCCTCCTGCGTGATCGCCACCTCGAGCAGCTTCTGCTCGTGCATCTGCAGCGAGCAGTCGCGCCCGCCCAGCGCGACGCACCACGCGCCGTTGCCGATCAGCTGGATCTCGTTGTGCCGCGTCTCCTCGATGTTGAGCTCGAGCAGGATGTTCTTGTTGTCGCCGACGCCCGCGGCCTTCACCTCGGCGAGGACCTCCCGCGCCAGCGCGGGGACCTCGGCCGCCCGCGCGCGCGCCGCGGCCCCGGGCTCCGCCGCGCCGGGCGCGATGCCGGCGAGCAGCCGCTGCCCCTTGCCGCCGCCGCCGCCGATGGCCTTGAGCCGGATCCGCCGCCCCGGGTGGCGGGCGAGGAGCTCGGTCGCGCCCCGCTCGAGCTCCGCGCAGAGCTCGTCGGTCGTGTAGAGATCCACGCGCCGCGCGTACGCCGCCGCGAGCAGCGCGTCCGCCGCCTCGGCGAGCGGGACCTCCCCGGCGAGCCGCGCCGCGAGCGACGGCCCGCCCAGCCCGCGCTCGGCCGCGGCCGCGCGCAGCGCCGCGTGATCCGGCCACTTGCGGAGCACGATCCGCCGGGTCGCGTCGTCGATGCCCGGCGTCACGCTGACCGCTGTCGCGAGCGCCGTGCGCTTCGCCTCGTCCTTGAGCCCGGCGGCGCGCTGGACCGACGAGCGAGGGCCGATGAACACGAGCCCCGCCCCCTCGAGGGTGCGCACGAACTCCTCGTCCTCGGCCATGAAGCCGTAGCCCGCGAACACGTGCGTGTAGCCGCACTCCCGGGCGATCGCGACGATCTCGTGCATCAGCTTGACGCGCTCGTCCTTCGTCGCGCCTGTGTAGTCCTTCACCCGGTGCACGCGCGCGGGGTGGATGCAGCGCAGCTCGGGCGCCAGCGCGTGCGTGTAGACGATCGAGTCCTTCTCCGACAGGAGGATGCCGTAACGCTCGATCCCCATCTGGGCGAAGACATCCATCGCCTCTTTCCGGATCGGACCCCGGCCGACGATCAGCGGCCGCACGTCCTCGGCGGCGAACGAGCGCACCCACGCCGAGCCCGATCGCCCGAGCCTGCGGTCGCGCACCACCATCGGATTGCGGTCGTAACCGCGCTTGCTCACGAAACCATCCATGGTCAATGAAACTCCCGCTGAACGCCGGCGAACGGCCCTGGCTGGTAATGGCGGAGCAGGAACTCCAGGTTCTCTCCGATCGCCGAGCGGAGCTCGCGCGGCATCACGAGCCGCGAGATGGAGCCCAGGCTGAGCCCCTCGCGCGGGTTCATGAGCTCCCGCTCGTACCGCGCGCTGAACTCGGCCTCTCTCGCCTTGAGCCACGCCGCGGCCTCCTCGCGGGCCTCGGCCTTCGCCCGCGCCTCGTCCATGCCGCGGCCGAGCCGCTCCTTGACGCCGGCCTTCTCCCTGGCGCTCGCCTGCGCGCGCACCTTGCGGAGCTCGTCCTTGTAGACGAACTCCTTGCCGGCCGGCCCCATCACCGCGACGCGCGTCGTGGGGAGCGCGAGGACGACATCCGCGCCGGTCGCGTAGTTGTTGAACGAGGCATAGGCGCCGCCGAACGCGTTGCGCACGAGCAGCAGGATGCGCGGGGTGCGCACGTCGATGATCGCGTCGAGCATCGCCCGGCCGGCCTGCACGATGCCCATCGCCTCCTGCTCCCTGCCCGGCAGGAACCCGGTGGTGTCTTCCATGAAGAGGAGCGGGATGTTGTAGAGGTTGCAGAAGCGGATGAAGCGCGCGTTCTTGTAGGCGGCCGCCACGTCGATCTGCCCCGACGCGACCGCGCTGTTGTTCGCCACGAAGCCGACGACGCGCCCGCCGATCCGCCCGAACGCCGTGATCGTGTTGCGCGCGCGCTGCGGCTGCACCTCGAAATAGTCGCCGTGATCGCAGATGCGCTGGATGAGGATGCTGATATCGAGCGGCGTATTGTAGCCTGTCGGCGACGAGATCGTCCTGCGGAGCAGCGTATCGATCTCGGTCGTCTCCCGGTCGAGCGGGTCGCTCGTCCGCTGGAAGGGCGGGCTCTCGCGGTTGTTGCTCGGCAGGTAGCCGAGCAGGCGGACCGTGGTGCGCAGCGCGCCGACCTCGTCGGGCACCGTGAGATCGGCCACGCCCGAGGCGCCGTGGACCCGCGGGCCGCCGAGGTCATCGGGCGAGACCACCTCGCCGAGGACCGATTTGACGACCGCCGCCCCGGTCAGGCCGAAGAACGTCCCGCCCGGCTGGATGACGAAGCTGCCCTGCCGCGGCAGGTAGGAGCCGCCGCCCGCGTTGAACCCGAACATGCACATGATGCTCGGCACCACGCCGCTGATCTTGCGCAGCGCCGCGAACGCCTCGGCGTAGCCGTCGAGCCCGCCGACGCCCGCGGGGACGTAGGCGCCGGCGCTGTCGTTGAGGCCGACGAGCGGGATCCCCCGCTCTCCCGCGAGCTGGAACAGCCGGGCGAGCTTGCGGCCGTTCGTCGCGTCCATCGACCCGGCGCGGACCGTGAAATCGTGGCCGTAGAGCGCGATGTCGCGGGTGCCGATGCGCAGGATCGCCGTGACCAGCGAGGCGCCGTCCAGGTTGGGCCCCCAGTTCTCGAAGATGACGCGCGGCGGCTCGGGGGTCAGCACGCGGATGCGCTCCCAGATCGTCATCCGGCCTTTGCTGTGCTGCCGGATGATGTTCTCCGGGCCCGCGGACACGTAGGGGCGCCGGCGGAGCTCCTCGGCCTCCCGCAGCGCGGCGTCGTACGCCGAGGCGGGCGCGGTCGCTTCGCCGGAGCGCTCGTCGAGCGGATCGTCGAGCGAGGGCACGACGGCGGCGGGCTTTGTGGCTAGTTCGTTGCGATCAAGGGGACTCATGGACAGGACATGCACTGTACCATGGCGCGATCTCCGGGCGCACCTCGCGCGCCCGGCGAGGCGCGGGCCGGCGTCCGCGTGGGGCGCGTGTTGGGCGCGGCACAGGGCCGCGATCAGCCGGTCTCTCTCTCGGCGAGCAAGGCGGCCAGGACGGCCAGGGCGTCGGTCGTCGTGAAGACGCCGACGACCTGTGGGCCGTCCAGCACCACCGCCGAGCCGTACTTGCGCTCGGCCATCTCGCGGACCACCTCGGAGAGCCGCGCGTCCGGCGAGACGGCGTAGGGGCACGGCGACATCGCCTCGCTGACGAGGAGATCATCGCCCTGCTGGTCCTTGAGCGTCTCGATCCAGTAGATGTCCCGCTCCGAGAGCATGCCGACCAGCCGGCCGCCGCGCAGCACCGGCAGGTGCCGGATGCGGTGCCCGCGCATGAGCGTGCGGGCGAGCCCGACCTTCTGATCGGCGCCGATCGAGTGCGGGCTCCTGGTCATGCAATCCTGGATGCGAAGCGTGGAAGAGCTCATGGGGCCTCCGCCGGGGCTGGGCTTGCGTGATGGTCCGTGACCGTGACTCGTGAATCACGTGAATCACGTAATTGAGTGATTCGGTGCTTGACGGTTTTGCAAGATGCGGACCACTGGGTGGAGCTCGGCGCTCACGGCACCGTCGTCAACGCGGCTGAGCGCGTTGCTCCGACGCGTTGCCCGAGCCGGTGCACGGCCTGCACTGCGCTGGACGTGCGAGCCCCCGCCGTCTCCCGAGCGCGTGCCTGCAGCGGCTGCGCGCGGGCGCAAGCCGTTCGCCGGGCCGCATCGGCCGGAATGGATTCCACCTCTTCGCGCGCTTTCGAGAACTGGTGGTTCCACCACAGCGGGGACCCCGATCCGGGGAGCGCCGCCTCGCCGGGCGCCTCGGTGCGCATCAGTCCTTGTCGTCGGCCTGGGCGACGTTGCCCGGCACGCCCAGGGCGACCGCGGCCATCCCTTTGCCCTTGAACCGGTTGTGCCAGAGGCTCTGGCCGGTGAGCGAGAAACACTCGATCTCGCCCTGCTTGGCGACGAAGAGCCGGTCTCCCTCCAGGAGGAGCGTGGCGCGGCCGTGCGTGGCGGTCTCCGCCTGCCAGAGCAGCTCGCCCGTCGGGTAACGCAGGCAGGCGATGCTGCTGAAGGTCGCCGCGTAGATCGCCGCAGGCGTGATCAGGAGCGCGGTGGACGAATACCCGGCGCCGCCCTGCTTGTGCTCCCAGAGCACGCGCCCGGTGACCGGGTCGACGCCGAAGATCTGATCCAGGAACGCCGCCACCAGCACCGGCGCCGCCGCGGTTGTCCGGTATTCGCTCATCCGTTGCCTCTCTTCCTGATTGCGCCCAGCAAGCAGCTATCAGCAGGGGGGCAGCGCGGCAAGCTGCGAGCACGCGCGCGGTCGCGCGCCGTGCGCACGGCGGACGATGCGAGCGATGTGAGCTCGCACGGGCTCCCGGCGGAAAGCTGAGGGCGGGGCGAGCTCCACGGAAGAGGCTCCTCGCTGCGCTCCTCCGGCGCGGCGGTCGTCCATCGGCGCACCTCGGAGAGCGCGGGGGCGGCTCCGCGCGCGGAGGATCGACATTTCGCCCGCGTTCGCTCTACTCTCCTCCGCTCTCCTCCGCCGCCCGGGCTTCGATGAAAGACACCGCACCGACGCAAGACCAGGCCCTCTGCTTCTATCGAGCCGCGCTCTCGACGGCGCGGCTGATCGACCGGGAGAACGAGCACTGGGTGCTCGACACCGACGCCGACGCGGCGTGGCGAGCGTACGGGGGCGACTTGCCGCCGGTGGTTCGCTGCGATCTCGTGCTGCGCAACCTCGCGATGCTCTACCCGGCGGCCTTCGCGCCCGGGCCGGTGTTCAGCCTGTCGGGCTGGTACGACGATGACCCGTGGGGGGTGGGGTTCGAGCGGCCCCCGGCCAGGATGGTCGAGGGGCTGTTCGCGATCCGCGCGACGCCTGCGAACGTCAAGATGACCGTGGACGCCCTCGTCGAGGCCGGGCGCCTCGTCGAAAAGAAGAAGCGGCCCCGCATGGTGGCGTATACAACGGGCGGCGCCGGTGGAGGGGAGGGCGCGGGAGCGTGATCGAGCGAATCTACCTCGACAACATCCGGACCTTCGTGAACTTCGAGTGGCGTCCGGGCCCGCTCGCGATCCTGCTCGGGGCGAACGGCGCCGGGAAGACGGCCCTCCTCGACGTCCTCCGGGGGCTCCAGGCGTTCCTGCTGGGCGAATCCTCGTCGGTCGAGGCGCTCGACGACACCAGCCGCACGCGCTGGGACCAGCGCCGGGAGCAGACCCTCGAGCTCGACGTGCGCGGCAATGGCGGCCTCTACCGCTACCGGCTGGTCGTCGAGCACCTCGAGCGCGTGCCCGGCAAGAACCGCGTCACCTCCGAGAGCTTGCACCACGACGACAAGCTGCTCGTCGAGTTCGTCGGCGGTGAGCTCCGGCTCTTCCGTGATGACGGCGGGGCAGGGCCGCGTTTCAAGGCCAAGGAGACGCGCTCCGGCGTCGGCGCCGTCGAGCCGGGCGACGACGGCCGCCGGTTGATGTGGTTCAAGCAGTGGGCGGCCCAGATCTGGCTCTTGCGCCCGGATCCACGTGCCATGTCCGCACGGGTAGAGCGCGCGGCCGCGGAGTGGCTCGCGGCCGATCTCTCGAATTTCGCGGCGTGGTACCTGCGCTCCCTCGCCGCGAAGCCCGGCTCGATGTTCAAGGCGTCCGCGGCGCTCGGCAAGGTGCTGCCCGGCTTCCTCGAGCTCCACGAGCACCTCGGCCACCTGCAAGCACGGTTCGGGGACGACGCCGCGAGCGTCAGCTTCCGCTTCGACGAGCTCTCCGACGGGCAGCGGGCGCTGATCGCGCTCTATGTCCTGCGTCATGCGGTGGCGGGACCTGGCAAGACGCTCGCGATCGATGAACCCGACAACTACGTGTCCCTCCGCGAGATCCAGCCGTGGCTCACCGAGATGACCGACCTCGCTCTCGGGAAGAACGGCCCGCAGATCTGGATGATCAGCCACCACCCGGAGGTGCTCAACCTCCTGGCGGTGGACTTCGGCTGGAGGTTCTTCCGGGATGGCACGGGTCCTACGCGCGTCGAGCGGTTCCAGCCGGCGACCGGCCTGGATCCCGCCGAGACCGTGGCGCGCGGGTGGGAAGACGATGCCTGAGGGCGTGCAGGCCGTCGTGCTCTGCGAGGACCTGCAGGCCTGGGTCTTCGTGCGCCGGATGCTCATCGCGCTGAATTACGACGCACATCGCATTCGCGTGATCCCGTATCCGGCCGAGGGCCGCGGCTCCGGAGAGCAGCACGTCCGGGAGCGGTACGCCGACGAGCTGGGCAGGCACCGCGCCCGCGCATCCCGCACGAAGGCGGTGCTCGTCGTCCACGTGGACGCGGACCGGCTGACCGTCCAGGAGCGCCAAGCGGCCCTCGAGCAGGAGCTGCAGGGGCGGGGGGTCGCGCCGCGCACGCCGGACGAATCCGTCGCCGTGCTGGTGCCGAAGAGGGAGATCGAGACGTGGATCTACTTCTTCCTCAACGGGCCTCCTGTGGACGAGCAGACGAGTTATCCCAAGCTCGATCGCCAGTCCGAAGCCTGGCCGGCAGCCGAAGCGTTCGCGGCGCACGCTCGCGCAGAGAGCCAGCCTGCCGGCGCGCCACCATCTCTCCTGACCGGGCTCGCAGAGGCTCGACATATTCCCTGACAGATCGATAGAGGCCATGCCGGTCATCTGGTTGCTCCCGATATGACGCATCCCTGGCTCAGGAGATGGCCGGTCTCGGACTTCGGCCAGCGAATCTATCTCGTGCGCGCGCATCACGCGCCCGACGATCCATCGAGCGACCCTCTCGAGCTCGTCCCGCCCCTGTTTGCCTTGTCCGCCATCGATGCGCGCCGGAGCGAAGATCTCCCCGTCCTCCAGGAGATCTACTGCGAGCTCGCCCTCTGCGGCCGGTCGAGCCTGGACCAGCAGGACCAGCGAGAGATTCGCGATCGGATCACCGCGCGGGTACGTCAGGCGCTGGAGCACGGAGAGCTCGTCGCGCTCCGCGAGATCCACGCCGCGGCGTCCGCCGCGCCCCGAGGCCCGGAAGCCCGCGCGCCGCATGATGCAACGGCAAGGTCATGGCCGGCCCGATCTCCCGGGGCGGGGACCGAGCTGTCGTTCTACGAGGTCGTCCTGCTGGACGAGCTGGAGACACCGATCGCCGGCGTGAGCCTGCGGGTGAGCACGCCTGCAGGGGAGGTCGTGCGCCGAACGGACGGAAGCGGGCGCGTGCGCGTCGACGGCGTGCCGGCGGGCTGGGGGAGCGCCGCCATCGCCAGCGCCGGTGAGCTCGCCAGGGCGCTCGCCGGCCGGGAGCGGGGCCTGCGTCGGACAGCGCCGTTGCCCGAGGGGGACACGTGGCACGTGCGCGTCCCGAGCAGGATCGGGGACGCCGTGAGCCTGCCGGATGCCGAGCCCCAGACGCTCCTGCTCGTGACGCGCACCGACCTCGTTCATATTGCCCAGGCATCCCCGTGGCGCGCGCTGTCCCTGGTCGATCGGGCGGGGCCATGGCAGCTCACCCTCGCCGGGGAGCGCGCGATGCTCGCGCTCCACTCCGGTGCGATAGGCGCTCAGGCCGTCGTCCAGGGAATGGTACCGGAGCCCTCGCCAGCTCCGCCGCCGCCGATCCCCCCGCCTCCGATCGATGCCGGGCTATGGATCGCGCCCAACGTGCTCGTCGTCCAGAGCGGCGACACGCTGGTGCGGATCGCGGCCCGCTACCTCGGAGACGGCGCCCGCTGGCGGGAGATCTGGGCGCTCAACCAGGAGCGTTACGGAGGGCGCTCGCCCGACGTGATCTTCCCCGGCGACACGCTCGTGATGCCGGCCGAGGCGATCCCGGAGTGGGTCGCGCTGCCGGCCAGCCCTGCGCCCTCGCCGGATGCGCCGGCGCCCGCCGCGCCGGCGCCGCCCGAGTGGCTTCGCGCGGCGGTCGACGCGCTCCACGAGGCGCTGTTCCAAAAGCGCCTGGATCCGGTATGGCGCTTCCTCGAGAGCATCCCGCTCGACCTGCCTGCGCCGAGCCTCGATGCGCCGCCCCCGTTCGTCGAGGAGCTCGTCTACCGATCGACGATGGTCGAGCTGGCCCTCGAGGGGAAGGTGGATCCCGTGTTCCAGGAGACGGAGCAGGTCTGATGCTGAAGCTCAGGGTGACCTGGCCGAACGCGGGGCACGCGCTCCTGCCCGAGGCGGGAGCCGACGTGCGCCTCGAGGCCGGCGGGACGCCGCTGCCGCTCGCGTCGATGTCCCCGGGCGTGCGCGAGTTCGACATCCCCGACGGGACGGCGCGGGTCGTCTTGAAGGCCATGTTCACGGCCTCGTTCGGCCCGGTCGGGCGCGTGGGCGCGATGAGCCATCCCGTGCTCCAGGTGGAGCAGCCCTATGAGATCGTGGCGGGGGGAACGATGCTGGAGGCGGCGAACATCCCTGCGTACGTCAAGGGCCACCCGCTCGTGGACACGAAGGTGATGGCCAACGTGAACGGCGCCGCGCTGGTGCAGATCCGGACGGAGTTCGTGAACATCACGCCGTTCTGGATGGCGTACGCCGCCTCCGCGTCCGAGTACGTCGCCGAGCACCAGCCGGGCGATCCGGAGCTCGTCGCCCTCGGTTACACCGGCGGAAAGCCGCTCATCTGGTTCGCCACCGTCCCCGCCGCGTGCGCCGCGCCGCCCGCGTCCGGGGTCGGCTGCATCGTGTTCTTCCGGCCCGAGAGCTACGTGTATACCCGCATCGACGAGGCCCATCACGAGATGTTCGGGCTCAACCGCTATCTGCTCAAGCCGGTGGATGAACCGCACGCGGATGTCTGGAGGCGCGACGTGTTCCGCCCCAACCCCGCCGAGGGCAACCATCCTTTTGTGCATCTGCGGGCGGGCTTCGAGGATGCGCTCGCCCGGAGCCAGAAGCCCGTGGTCATCCTTCACCCCTGGCCGAGCGGCTCCGACTTCGGCGCCGCGATCGGCGCCTCCCTGCCTGCCCTCGCCGGTGGCGCGCTCCGGCTGCTCTGGGCCGAGCAACGCCTCGCGAGGAACCGTGGAGCGATCCAGCTCGGGCGCCTCGGCGTCGCGGGTTACAGCGCCGGCGGCCTGTCCCTGTGGGCCGCCCTCGCCGGCAACCGGCAGCGCGTCTCGGAGGTGTACGCGTTCGACGCGCGGGGCACGTCCTCGAATGCACCCGCGGCGATCCAGTGGTTCAACGCGCGGAGCGACGCGGTGCTGCGGATGACCGGGGCCTATCAGCTCACGGCGAACGAGGGGATCCGGATCAGCATCGAGAAGCTCGCAGGCGGCCCCGTGGCGCGGGTCACCGCGACGCCGCCGGACAGCAAGGCCTACGAGGCCGGCAGCAACCCGCTCTGGGATCACGTGATCGCCGCCTACCCACACTCGCGCGAGAGGAAGGACTACTGGCATCAGTTCGCGATCTTCGGTGGCTACGTGGCCATGCCCGGTCCCTTCGCCTTGACCTTTCTGCAGCAGTTCTTGCAAGAATCCCTGTTTTGAAGCACGCCATCGTCCCGGTCGTTTTCGCCGTGCTCGCGGCAGGTCAGATGGGTTGCAATCGAGAGCGCCTGCCCCAGGGCGAGGCTTCGACGGGGGAGCTTACCTCGTCGGCCAGCGCGGCGAGCGCTCCAGTGGCGCCTTCCGGGAGCAACTCGGCGGCGGGCGGGGACCTGAGCGATCTCGGTGCCGCACGCCCCGGCACCACCGGGACTCCCGGCTCGGGATCGCCGCCGCCGTCGATGGCTGGTCCAGGTTCGGTCTCGCCCGCTCCTGGGATGAACCCCAACCCGAGCGCGCCGGTTGGCAAGCCGTTCGACCAGGATGCCTGGCTCGCCGCCCGCGGCGTCACCTGGCGCCCCGATGCCTCGTGCTGGTCGATCCTCGCCACGAGCCCGCCTCAGCGCCTCAACATGTGCTCATGCCACGGGGCGCTCACCCTGCCCGAGGTCGAGCTGATGGAGTGCTCGCGCGGACGCGAGCAGGAATCCACGGCGGTGCCCTTCGTGACGCACACGGTGCTCCACGCAGCGCGAGGCGGGGCGCTCCGGGCCGTGCTCGACGTGCCCACCAGCGCGATGCTCGACGACTGCGCGCCGGACACCCCGATCCCCTGCTCCGTCGCGCTCGACCTCCGCGTCGAGGGGGACGCGGTCCGATTCGAGGAGCCGGCTGGGACGACCCCCGCGTGCGACCACCCATCGATCGCCACGAACAAGCCCCTCCCGGTCGCCTCCGGCTGGAGCAGCGCCTCCTGGCAGAGCACGCGTTCCACCTACCGGCGCATCTGCAGCTCTCGCGGCCGGTACGTCTGGCAGCGCGGCGTGCTCCGCCGCGCGCCTTGATGGGGGAGAGGTCGGCCGGTCGCGCCGGGCTCGCTCGATCGGCTTCCCGGCGCCCTCGCCGGGACGAGCTCTCGTGGATCTCGTGCGGCGAGCGCGAAGCTCACCAGCCCACCAGCGCGCCCGGCGGACGGCCCCCTCCAGCCCCTCGCGCTCCGCTCAGACCCGCGTGGGCCCCGGCGGGATCAGGTATCCGCAGCTCCGCCCGAACCACCGCAGCACGTCGAGCGACGACAGGATGCCGACCACCCTGCCGTCGTCCGAGACGACCGGCAGCCGGTGCACGCCCTCATAGGCCATCAGCGACGCCGCCTGACGGATGCTCGCGCTCTCGTGCAGCTGCACCACCACGGGGGTCATCACGTCGCGCGCGGTGACCTTGACGGGCTCGTACACGTGAAAGCCCTGCTCGATCTCGATGTCGAGCGGGGCGACATCGTCGAGGTGCAAGGTCGCCCGCTCCGACTCCTCGGTGTCGCCGCGCTCCTGCGCTGTCCGGAGGAGGTCGGCCCGTGACACCATGCCGACCGGCTTGCCGTCGGCATCCACGACCGGCATCCCGCTGATCCCGTGGCGGACGAGCAGGGCCGTGATCTCGTCGACGGTGACCTCCGGCCGGACGCAGAGGACGTCCCGGGTCATGATGGCGGCGAGCGGCGCCGCCGGGTTCACGTGGTCGCTCACGCCGCCCAGCGGATCCCCGCTCTTCACCTCCGAGGCCCACTGGCGGGTATCGCAAACGACGGAGGTCCTGCGCGACGGCGCGTCGAAGTGCAGCGCGCGGAAGCGAGTGCACGACTCGCACTCCGGCACGGTGGCCGAGCGCTCCTTCAACGGACAGTAGACGGTCGCGACGACCGACTCCTCGCCGTCGTCTCCAACGATGCGCGCGCTGCGGAGCGCGTGGCGCGGGATGGGGTGCTCTCCGTTGATCGGTCCGAGGGTCGTCATCGTCATCTCTCCGCTCGCCTCCGCGACCTTCGCTCGAGGCGCTTCCTCGGATGAGCACCGCCCGTGCCACGCCCGAGATCCCCCGGAACGCCGAGGCGGCCCCGAAATGCCGCGGCCGCATCCGCGCCGCCGCGCGCCAATTGCGCCGCGACGAACGGGATGCACGTCCTGCGTCCCTCCCGCGAGGGAGCCGGCGCCCACCGCGCTCCAGGGGCCCGCTTTCCGGCGTCCGGAACGCGTGGCACGGAGCATGCGAGTCCATCGAGTACGTCGAATCCGTCCGTGCAGTGTGCCCGGCGGAGTGCCGGGCAGAGCGGAGCCATCCGCCCGGGTGGTTGGCAACGAGGGTGAGGAGGATGTCATGTCGAGCGTGAGCGCAGCAGGTCGGTTCGTCGTCGTCGTCGGAGTCGATTTCTCGGATCTGAGCAACCGTGCGCTCGACCAGGCGCTCGAGTCCGCCGGCTGCCGCGAGAACGCGGAGGTGCATGCGGTCCACGTCGAGCCCGAGAGCTGGGTCGGCATCGGGCTCTCGAGGGTGCCCGTGGCGGCCACCACGCCCGAGGTGGCGCTCCAGCAGCTCCAGCTGCGCGCGGCCGAGCGCGTCCGCGCCATGGGCGGCAAGCTCGACGGCGGGCGGTTGAAGCGCGTCGTCGTCCACTTCCGGCGCGGCGATGCGGCCGGGAACATCGCTCAGCTCGCCGCCGACCTCGACGCCGATCTCGTGGTCGTCGGCTCGCACGGCCACCGCGGGCTCGAACGGCTGCTCCTCGGCTCGGTCGCCGAGCGCGTCGCCCGGCTCGCGCGCTGTCCGGTGTGGATCGTGCGGCCCAAGGATCACGCGACCGCCGGCCGGGTGCCCGAGATCGAGCCGCCCTGCCCGGAGTGCGTGGAGCGCCGGGAGGAGACCGGCGGCGCCGAGCTCTGGTGCGCGCGCCACTCGGAGCACCATGTCCGGCCGCACCGCTACTCGTACGCGACCAACGGGGTCTACGCGGCGTCGAGCGCTGTCTATCAGGCGACGCCGGAAGGGAGGTGATCGTGAGGCGGCGGCCTCCCCCGGCGTGTTGACGTTGCGCGGTGCGCGGAGGATATATGGTGTCATGAAGCGGTCTTGCATCGCCCTTGCGGCCGGCGTGATGTCCCTCTCCGCGTCGGTCATGGCGCAGCCGGTGAAGGTGTTCGTCCTCGCGGGCCAGTCCAACATGGTCGGATTCGGCGTGGGCGCGGCGCTTCCGGCCGAGATCCAGAGCCAGCCCGACATCTGGTACGACCACCACAACCCCGACGCGCGCACGGGGGGGCCGTACGCCGCGGCGACGAGCGCCGACTGGGGGCCGCTCGAGCCGAAGGGCGAGGCGCGACGCTACGGGCCCGAGATCACGTTCGGCCGCGCGATGGCGGCGGCATACCCCGAGCACCGGATCGCGATCGTGAAGATGGCGCAGGGGGGCACGAACCTCGTCGACCACTGGGGGCGCGGGCTCGCGCCGGATCCGGAGGTGCTCTACAAATCCCAGCTCTACCATGCGCTCCTCGGCAAGCTCGACTCCGCGACGTACGCCGGCGATCGCGCCCTCCGCTACCCCGACGAGCCGACGCGGCTCGACAACGCGCTGGCGCGGCTCGAGTCGGAGGGGCACGACGTCGAGATCGCCGCGCTCGTCTGGATGCAGGGCGAGAACGAGGCGGGGTGGTCGGCCGCGTTCCGCTACGGCGACGCGCTGCGCGCCTTCATCGCGGCGGTCCGCGCGGATCTCGGCGTCCCCGAGCTCCCCGTCGTGCTCGGCCGGATCAGCGACAACCTCTACCCCGCGAACGGCGGGCCCATCGCCGCCGGCAAGGAGGCGAACATCGACGCCGTGCGCGCGGCGCAGGTGACCGTGGCCGAGGAGGACCCTCGGGTCGCGTGGGTCGACACGGACGATTTCACCCCGCGGCCGCCCAGCGATGCGTGGCATTTCGACTCCGCCGCGTACCAGCTGCTCGGCCAGCGCTTCGCCGAGGCGTACCTCGCGCTGGCCGCCGAGGCGGGCTCGTCGAGCGCCTCGTCGGCGAGCAGCGCCGCGAGCGCGGGCGCGGGGGGAGGAGGTGCCACGGCCGGATCGAGCGGGAGCGCGGCGGCCACGGGCAGCGCCGGGAGCACCGGAAGCGCAGGTGCGGGAGGAGGAGGTGCGGGAGGAGGGAGCGCCACGGCCGGATCGAGCGGGAGCGCGGCGGCCACGGGCAGCGCCGGGAGCACCGGAAGCGCAGGTGCGGGAGGAGGAGGTGCGGGAGGAGGAAGCGCCACGGTCGGATCGAGCGGGAGCACGGCGGCCACGGGCAGCGCCGGGAGCGCGGCGGGATCGAGCGGGGCCGCGCCCGGGGGCGCCGGCGGGAGCAGCGGCTGCAGCTGCGGGACGGCGGGGGGCCCGGATCACGGGCCGACGGCGGCAGCGCTCGCGCTGATCGCGCTCGCGGGCCTGCGCCGCCGCCGGGGCGGCCGCGAGCTCGGTTGAGTCGGAGGCTCATCGCCTCCGGGAAAGGGCCGCAGAGGCCCGTCGTCCTGTCGGACGGGCCGTCTGCGGGACGCTCACCGTCGCTGGGTCACTGTTGGCAGAGCTCGTTGATACACGCGTAGCCGTCGCGGCAGTCGCCATCCGCCAGGCATTCGGCATAGCAGACTCCGAGGTCGGTGCAGAGACCGCCGCCAGCGCAGGGGGTCGTCGCGTCGCACGGGCTCACGCAGTAGCCGCCAGGAAAGCCATCGTCCTCGGTGAGGCAGTAGAGGCCGGCGCAGTCGCTGTCGGCGGTGCAAGCGTCACCGTCGGCGCCCTCGCCTGCCGGCGCGGTGCAGCGACCCAAGTCATTGCACGTGGCGCCTGCCACCAGGCACTGATCGTCGCTGGTGCAGGCCGGCTCGCAGAGGTTGTCCAAGCACGCATAGCCCGCGCGGCAGTCCTCCGAGATTTCGCACAGCATGTTGCAGAAGCCGCCGTCGCCCGCCGGGATGCAGGTGCCGCCGCCGGCGCACTCGCCGATCTCCGGATCGCAGTCGCCCAAGCAGTAGCCGCCAGGATAGCCGGAGTTGAGCTCGGAAAGGCACCGGCCGCCGGCGCAGTCGCTGTCGACCGTGCAAGGGGCGGCGTCCGGGCTCGCCGGCTCGCCGCAGAAGCCCGATCCCTCGTCGCACACGCCCACGTCCGGGCACTGAGCGTCGCTCGTGCAGTCCGGCTGACAGAACCCGTTGATGCACCCATAGCTGTCGCGGCACTCGCTCGACTCTGTGCACGCGGCCAGGCAGAAGCTGCCCTGCGAGTTGAACCGGCAGGCGCCGCCGCCGGGACAGTCGCTGTCCGTCTCGCAGACGCCTGAACAGGCGCCGCCAGGATAGCCGTAGGTCTCGGGCAAGCAGAGGTCGCCCGCGCACATGGCATTCGCCGAGCAGGGAGCGCCGTCGGCGCCGAGCTCGCCGCCGCCGGCGCCGCCGGTGCCTGTGGTGGCGGAGCTCGTCGAGGTGACGCTGCCGCCGCCCTCGCCGCCGGTGCCTGTGGTGACGGAGCTCGTCGAGGTGACGCTGCCGCCGCCCTCGCCGCCGGTGCCCGTGCTCGCCGAGCTCGACGTGGCGCCGCCGCCCTCGCCAGCGCCGGTGCCACCGTCGCCGCCGCCCTCGCCAGCGCCGGTGCCACCGTCGCCGCCGCCCTCGCCAGCGCCGGTGCCACCGTCGCCGCCGCCCTCGCCAGCGCTGGTGCCACCGTCGCCGCCGCCGGTGCCGCCGGTACCGCCGCCGGTGCCGCCGGTGCCGCCGCCGTCGCCGCCGGTGCCGCCGCCGGTGCCGCCGTCGCCGCCGCCGGTGCCGCCGTCGCCGCCGCCGGTGCCGCCGCCGGTACCGCCGGTACCGCCGCCGGTGCCGCCGGTGCCGCCGCCGTCGCCGCCGGTGCCGCCGGTGCCGCCGGTGCCGCCGGTGCCGCCGCCGTCGCCGCCGGTGCCGCTGGTCGTCGAGGTGCCGCCGTCGCCCCCGCTGCCGCCGCTCCCGGGGGTCGATGGGCCGTCATCGCCGCACGCTGCGGTCATCAAACCAAGTGCAAAGAGACACACAAAAGATCGCATCTTCATCCGCTGCTCTCCAGCCGGTAGGGGTCCAGTGACGCGGTGCCGGCCGTCGGAGGCGAGGCGCCGCAGCGCGATGGGCGCACGCGCATCTTCTGTCGAAACGGCACGGATGCCAACGGCTCTTTTCACTCCGTCTCCACTCTTCCGCGCCTGGTGCACCCGGGATTCCCGCCCCACCTCCGCGGCGCTGCGCCTGGTTCCGCGCCGGCACCGCCGATTGCCGCGTCCGCTCCACGGCTCACGGAGCACGCATTGCCGGCAGCAGGATCACTTTCTTCCTCCGCCGCGCGACGGTGGTGGGGTCATTTGAACATGAAGGCCGCAAGGCCGGAAGGCGGGAAGGCGGGAAGAAAATCATCAATGATCTTCCCGCCTTCATGTGACATCTGTCTGGGCAAATACCCCCACCACCCGCGCGAGCCCTCCTCACGGTCTGCGCGCCTCTCTTCTCCTGTGCCTTCGCGCACGTCCTTGATACTCTCCTGCGCCCGCGCGCATCGCCTTGCTTCCTCAGCGGTTCTCCCGCTCCGAGCCGCTCGCCTCGATCCCCGCCGCCGCCGCGCCCGTCTCCCGACCGCGCCCTCCTCCAGCCGACCTCGCCCCGCCTCGAGCGCACCGCGCGCCTGCCATGCCACACGTCGTCGCGCGGTCGCTGGGCTGCGCGCTCCCGTTGCGCCTCTCCCCGGCCCGAGCTTCAGCGCGGAGGCGCGCACTCCGCTGCTGCCGCGCGCGCGTCGCCTCGGTGATTGACCGGGCGCCATCCGAGCTGGTATAGGTAGCCGTTTTCCTTTGGCAGAATTTTACAGTCACATTCGAAGTGAGAGGCGGATCGAGCGCGGTGTGCGCCGGTGAAGGGTACCTGGAGCTTCCAGCGCCGGCCGTGTCGTATGCCCTCGCCGGCGTCGCGGCGGCGCTCTGCGCCCCGGCGGGACGACCCCTTGCTTCAGAAGATGATGAGGAGACCCCCATGCGTGTCAGACACGTGATGATCACAGCAGCTCTCGTCAGCAGTTTCGCCGCCTGCGCCATCTCGGATCCCGGCGACGGCGAGCGGCCAGCCTATGCGACGGTCTGCGAGGCCCGCTGCGCCTGCGAGGACTGCGCCGGGGACAGCGAAGGGCTGTGCGAGGCCGAGCAGGAGGCCGTCGAGGAGCGGGCCAAGAAGCGCTGTCAGGACGAGCACACGGCGTACGTCGATTGTGTCCGTCTGGAGGGCCGGTGTGTGGATGGTCATCACCTGGCCGAGGTCTGCAACGCCCACGCGGCGGCCCTCCTCGGCTGTCTCAAGCCGAGCAACCGCGATCACTGTCCCAGCGCGGGCGACGGCATCTGCGACGAGCCCCAGGGCACCGACACGTGTCCGGCCGGGACCGACCCCGCCGACTGCCTCTCTGTCTGTCCGTACACCGGCAACGGCATCTGTGATGAGCCCGAGAACACCGGCCGGTGCCCGGCGGGCACGGACGTCGACGACTGCAGCCTCGTGCCGTGCAAATCGGTGCAGGACGGGACCTGCGACGAGCCCGAGGGCACCGGGCTCTGCGACGAGGGCACGGACGTCATCGACTGCATGGTCATGACCTGCGCCGAGGCGAACAACGGCGTCTGCGACGAGCCCGAGGGCACCGGGCGCTGCGACGAGGGCACCGACCGCGCCGACTGCCCAGCAGGCGAGCCGTGCCTCACCACGAACAACGACGTGTGCGACGAGCCCGAGGGCACCGGCTCCTGCGATGAGGGCACGGACCTCGTCGACTGCGCCATCCCCGCCGTCGCCTGCGACGACCTCGCCGTCTGTGGCAACGACACGAGCGGGTGCATCGCGTGCGCGAACGAGGGGAGCTGCGCCGACGAGCTCGAGGCGTGCACCATCAACGACGACTGCTTCTACCTCGCCCAGTGCATGGTGACCTGCGCGGACGACACCTGCGTCAATGAATGCCTGGGCGCGTACCCGGACGGGCGGGATTCTTACTACAACTACGACACATGCTTGCACTGCGAACAGTGTTATTACTCGTGCGGCGCGAACAGCGCATTCGAGTGCTGAACCGTGGCTTACCCTCAGCGCTGCGGAGGAGATGAACATGCTTGATCGACGAGACGTCCTTGCGCTTTCGGCCCGCGCCGCCCTCCTGGCTTCTCTGGCCGGCGTCGCCTCCTGCGGCGGCCTCTCGGCGGGCGACTACGCGGTGTACCGCGTCGCCCTCGAGGCGTCCGAGGAGTCGCCTGGCTGCTTCCCCGACGACAGGCCGCTCCTCGCGGACAAGTACGACGCCACCACGTTCCGGGACGGCCAGACCTTGCTCCTCTACCTCCCGAGCGACGAGGAGGCGGTGCTCGACATCGGCGGGCTCGCGCTGAAGGGCTCCACGGACGACGATCCCTACCTCTTCGAGGGCAGCTCCGAAGACGTCGAGTTTCCCTTCCGCAAGAGGGTCACCGACGCCGACCAGGACGGCATCGCCGATGACATCGACCCGTTCGTCGACGCCGACAAGGACGGCGACGACGACTCGGACGCGACGAGCGACGGCGAGGTCGACACCGACGGCGACAAGCACGACGATCGCGACGAGGTGGAGGACCCGTTCGTCGACGCCGACGACGACGGGGATGACGACCGGTTCCGGGAGATCGTGGGCGACACGAGGATGATCTCCAGCCTCCGGGTGCAGATCTCCATGACGGTCGACGGGTCGACGGTCAGCGGCGTCGTGACGCGGACGACCGAGGAGACGTGCGACGGCGACCTGTGCCCGCCCCACGTCGACGCGCCGTGCGTCGACGTGCAGCGGTTCCGCGGCGTCGAGGTCGACGAGGCGGATCTGACCTTCGGCGTCAGCGCGCAGCCGACGACCCCGTGAGCCGCGCTCTCCGGCGGCGCGCCGCGCGGCGCGTGACGGGCTGCCCGTTCTGGTAGCATCGCCCCGCTTGCCGGAGCTGCCTCTCTCCCCCGCCGATCTCCACGCGGTGCTCGCGCCGCTCCCCGCCGCTCGCCCGCTGCCCGCGCGCGCCTACTGGGACGACGGCGTGCTCGCCTTCGAGCAGGCCGAGATCTTCGGGCGCTCCTGGGTCTGCGTCGGGCGCGAGGACGAGGTCGCCCGCCCCGGAGAGTGGTTGCTCGCGCCGCTCACGCCGGCGGGGGTCGTCGTCCTCCGCGGCGCGGATCTGGAGATCCGCGCGTTCCACAACGTCTGCCGCCACAGGGCGGCGACGCTGCTCGACGGCGCGTGCGGCCGGCTCTCCCAGCTCGCGTGCCCGTACCACGGCTGGACCTACGAGCTCTCCGGCGCCCTGCGCGCGGCGCCCCACGCGCCCCCCGGCTTCGATCGCGGCGCGCACGGGCTCCTGCCCGCGCGGGCGGGCGCCCTCTTCGGCTTCCTCTTCGTGACGCTCGACCCCGGGGCGCCCTCGCTCGAGAGCGCGCTCGGCGACGCGCCGCCGTGGCTCACGCGCCCCGAGCTGCGCTCGCTCCGGCGGGGCAGGCGGGAGGAGTACGAGGTCGCCGCGAACTGGAAGCTCTGCGTGGAGAACTTCCAGGAGTCGCACCACTTTCCGCGCGTTCACCCCGCGCTGGAGCGGCTCACCCCGTGCGGCGACGCCGTGTCCTGGGGCCGGGGCGGCCCGTGGCTCGGCGGGATCATGGACCTCGCCCCCGGCGCCGAGACGGTCTCGACCGGCGCGGGGCGCGGGGCGCGGCCGCTCATCGTCCCCGAGGCGGAGCGGCGGCGCGTGCGCGACGCCATGCTCTTCCCGGGCCTGCTCACGAGCCTGCAGCCCGACTACCTGCTCACGTACCGGCTCACCCCGCGCGCGCCGGACCGGACCCTCGTGGTCGCCGACACCTACTTCCATCCGGCGGCGTTCACCCCCGGCTTCGATCCGGCCGACGTGTTCGCCTTCTGGGACACCGTGAACCGCGAGGACCGCGCCATCTGCGAGCGCCAGCAGCGCGGGCTCCGCGCGCCGGGCTACGCGCCGTCGACCTACGCCATGGTGGAGGACGGCGTACACGCCTTCGATCGCATGGTCGCGCGGAGGTACCTGTCGGCGCTCGGCGCGAGGACGCCATGAGCAAGCTCTGCGGCCTGTGGGGTCGCCCGTACATCGACCTGTCGCCGCTGCTCGACACGTCCTGCTTCCCGGAGCTCGATCGCGAGATCGTGCTCGGGCTCTGCCGCGTCGAGCCCTCGTACACCGGCGGGAGCCTGAAGTGGATGGGCGTGGTCGCGCCGTGGGTGCACGAGGACCCTTATGTGGACTACGGGCAGGTCATCGCCGGCTTCTCGCGCGAGGAGCTCCGCGACTTCGTGGCGCTCGCCGACGACCCGTCCGCGTTCGATCTCGACCGGCGCGACGAGTACACGTTCGGAGACGAGACCGATCACCCGCTCACGCGGGCGCAGATGCTGTACCTCAAGTACCGCTACGGCGTCTATTTCCCCTGGAAGGTCTGCTATCACCTGCTCGAGAACGACCGCTGGGAGGACAAGCACTCCGGCGCCGGCAAGGACTTCTCGGAGGAGGCGAGGGCGGTGTTCCCGCGCACGGTCGATTTCATCCGGAGCCTGCCGTTCGCCGAGATCGGGCGGTGCGTGATCTTCGGCCTCGAGGCGAACGATCACGCGCCCGCGCACCGCGACACCGAGCCGGGGAGCGCGCTCGGGCCGGCGCAGTCCATCTCGTTCGATCCGCGCGGCGACAAGCGGTTCTATCTCTGCGACAGGGCAGGGGAGGAGCGCACGATCGTGCGCGCGCCGATCTACTGGTTCAACGACATGGATTACCACGGGGTCGAGCCGGACCCGTTCTTCCGGTACTCGATCCGGGTGGACGGCGTGTTCACGCCGGATTTCGTGAAGCGGCTCCAGCGGCTCTACCGGCGGTAGGCGCGGGCAACCGCTCGGTCGGCGGCGAGATGCGCTCGGACAGGCCGGGTGGTTCGTTCCCCCTCGATTCCGGCGCCCATGCCGGGCCGGCGTGATGGTACAAGACGAGGTACCACGCGCCATGAGCTCCGTCCTCCCCGCCTCGATCACCGAGCTCCCGCTCCTTCGGGGCCGCAACCCGCTCGCCCGCCGCATCGAGACCCGGCATGGATTCCCCATCCTCCCCGGCCGCTTCCCGGTCGTGGGCCACATGCCGGCGATGGCCGTCGACGAGCTCGGCCTGCTCCGCGAGGGCCAGCGCCGCTTCGGCTCCCTCTTCTTCTGGAGCCATGGCTTCGAGGCCTGGCAGCTCATCTACGCCTCGAACGAGTCCTTCTCGCTCTTCAAGAGCAAGGCCCTCGACTCCTCGTATCTGACCGAGGGCGGCGTCGGCCACCTCTTCGGTCAGACGCTGATGGCCCACGACGGCGCCTCGCACCGCCGCCTCCGCACCGCGATGAACGGGCCCTTCTCGCCGAAGGGCCTCGACGCCGCGGACGTCGGCGCGATCGTCGCGGCCAGCGTCGAGCGCAAGGTCCGCTCCTGGGTCGGCCGGCGCGACGTCCAGTTGCTGCGCGAGACCCGCGAGCTGGCCCTGGAGGTGATGTTCAAGATCGCCGGCGTCGAGGACGACGAGCTCTCCGAGTGGCGCCACAACTACGAGGATCTGATGCTCGTGGTCCTCAACCTGCCCTTCGACGTGCCGGGCTCGCCGCGACGCCGCGGCCTCCGCGCCCGCGCCTGGCTCGACGCGCGCATTCGCCGGATCCTCGCCGACGTGCGCGCCCGCGGCGAGGAGAAGGGCCTCCTGCCCGCGCTGCTACAGGCCCGCGACGAGGACGGCGAGCCGCTCTCCGAGCAGGATCTGGTGGGCAACCTCCGCCTGCTCCTCCTCGCCGGCCATGAGACCTCGGCCTCGACCATGGCCTGGTGCGTCGCTCACCTCGCCGAGAGCCCCGCGGTCTGGCGCGCGCTCCGCGAGGAGGCGTCGAGCGCGCCGGATCTCCCGCGCTCGCCCGCGGATCTCCGCCGCTTCCCCTTCGCCGAGGCCGTGTTCCGCGAGGCGCTCCGCCTCCACCCGCCGACGCCTCACGACGCCCGCCGCGCCGTCGCCGACTTCGAGATCGAAGGCCGCACCGTCCCCGCCGGGACCATCGTGGCCATCCCGCTGGTCCTGCTCTCGCGCGATCCCGAGCTCTACCCGGATCCGGACAGCTACCGCCCCGAGCGCTGGCTCGGCCGCAAGGAGGCGATCTCGCCGCTCGAGATCGCCCAGTTCGGCGGCGGCGCGCACTTCTGCCTCGGCTATCACCTCGCCTGGATGGAGATCGTCCAGTTCCTCGTCGCGCTCGGGCGGGCCCTCCCGGCCTCGGGCCCCAGGCTCCAGAACGGATTCCCTGCCTCGCGCTACCTCCCGGTGCTCCGCCCCGCGGCGGGCACGCGCGTCCGCTTCGACGGCTGACGCGCCGCGCCCGGCGACGCCATGCCACGCGCCTTCAGCTCGAGGACCGCCGCAGCGGCGCGTCGAGAGACGGGCGGTGGTACGCCGGCAGCCGGGAGCCGAGCCAGGCCGTGGGCTCACCGAGCGGGCACGCTCGGGGCGGCTCGATTCGCTAGATTCCAGAGCGATTTCTCTGGATCCAGGGTGCATTTACCTGGATATTTGAGTCGATTCTCTAGATTTTGCTTAGTATTAGCCAGATTTTTGAAGATAAACTCTGGATCCTGCCCGCGTTGACCTGGAAAACTGGACCGATTCTCTATATCGAGTCGAGTTTTAGATGGCGGACATCGGTCGAGCGTGGCGGCGCGTCGAGCTGATTCCGGAGCAAGCGCTCTCGATGCGGCGCGCGGCGTGGCCGCGCCACCGCTCCGAAGCGACCCTGTAGATCTCGTCGATGACGCACAGACCCGCCGGGGGCCGGGCGTCTCGCTCTCGCGGGCTACGCGGTCTAGTTCGCCTCCGGCTGCTGGGGCAGCGTCTGGGCGTAAGCGCCGAGGTCGCCCAGCACCTCCGGGCTTTCGGCCAGCGGCGGCATCGCCGTCCCGGGCTGACCGAAGCGGACTTTGTGCAGGAACTCGTGCGGGTTGTCGTTCGCGATCAGGCCCGGGAAGTCCTCGAACCCCGGCTCGCTGCCGACGACCGTGGTGTTGAGCCCCTGCGGTCCGTGACAGGCTGCGCAGCTCGACTGGAACGTCTGCTCGCCCGCCACGGTGTCGCTGATGAACTTACCGTCCGGACCGATGTACGTGCTCGTGTCGATCGTCCACTCGCTGACGAACACCGCCAGATCTCTGAGCTCCTGCTCGCCGAGCACCGACCCGAAGGCGTGCCCGCCTGCATCCGCGAGCAAGTCGACGATCTCGGCCTGCGTCTTCGGCGTGCCGAGCACGCCGGCGATTCCGGTGCGATGACCGCCGCTGCCGTACGCGCCGTCCTTGCCCCCATAGTCCCAGCCGTGACACTCCTTGCACCGCCACGTGTCCGCGCCGGAGCGCGTGTTGCTTGCGGTGTCCGGTCGGCTCGCCCACAGCGGGTGATCGGTGCCGGGTGCCTCGGCGTCGATCACCGCCCACCAGCTGTCGTAGAGGGCGCCGCCCCGGACCCCGTCGCCGTCGACCTCTCCGCCCGCGCCGCCGCCGTCGCCGTCGCCGCAGGCGCCGGACCCGATGACCATCAACACAGCTGCAATCACGCGTCTCATGGGGGCTCCTCGTGTCGTGAATGAGCTCGGCAGAGATCGTCGTTCGTCGAGCTCGGTTGGATACAGGAAACGGTACGGGACGCCGGTGCCGGAGGTGAAAGGCCGCTGCTCACCGACGTCCCACCTCTGATGGAACCAGGTGATCGCAGAATGGCGTTACGCCAACCCGTGTGTGCAACAAGGCTGCACGATTACAGGCTGCTGCAAGCGGCTTGACTTTCAGGTGGCGTCTGGACTTCCTGGCCTCGCCGCAAGGAGTGTCCCGAGGTCCCGGCGTGCGTCCATCGCGCAATTATAGTGCGATCGCCGCACGCTAGCGCTTCTATTTCTGCGACAGGGCAGGGGAGGAGCGGTCGCGCGCGCGGATCTACTGGTTCAACGACATGGATGACCACGGGGTCGAAGCCGACCCGGCCTTCCGGTCCCCGATCCGCGTGGACGGCGTGTTCACGCCGGATTTCGTGAAGCGGCCGGCCGTCCTTCACGAAGTCGTACAGGCCGCGCCAAATCGTACAGGCCGCGCCGGTTCCAAAGAAAACCGGCCGCGCAGGGGGCGCGAGCCAGGCGCGCGCCGCGCCCTGAGGCGAGCGCGCGGTGCGGGGGGGATTGGGCGCTGTCAGGTCGGGGTCGCGCCAGAGGATCTCGGCGCAGCGCAGGAGATAGTACAGGCCCAGGGCAACAAGGCAGAGGCCGGCATCAGCACACGCAAGCTCGGACGCATTCTTGGTCCATGATGCTGTCCGTCAGCATGCGCCGCCCACGCTCGTCACTGCGCGACGCAGCTCTCCTTCATCACTTCCCAAACTGCATCTCCGGTGGCGATGCTACCGGCAGAGGTGGGGTGGATCCCGTCTTGCGTATAGTCGTTGTGTCCGTTCCAGGTCGGACGAAGGTCCAACCAGTAGCATTTCGGCGACGTGAGCCCGTCGCACAAGGCCTTCATCTTCGGTCGGAGCGTATCGAGGCAGGACTTGAGCGATGAGAAATTGTTTCCGATGGGGTCTGGATAGAAGAAATAGACCACCTTTTCGACGTTGTCCTCCGCCATGGTCTCGAACAACGACTCCGCCGCCGCGAGGGCTCCGTCGCCGTCCCCTCTCAGCAAGCAGTCGTTCCCGCCCCCATCCATCAGCACGTACTTGATCATGCCGTTCTCCGCAGCTTTGCGGTACTGGCTGGGAATTTGATCGTTGGCCAACGTCGTGCCGCTGACCGAGTTGTCGATATAGCGATCGTTCGCAGCGAGGGAGCCGTTGGCCTTGGCCTGCTTTTCGATCTGCTGCGTGATGCCGTGAGTCGCGGCGATGAACGATTCGCCGATGACCGCGACCTGATTCCCCTTGGTCTGGCCCTTGACGCACTCGCCCGTCTCTCCGCCTGTGGCGGCCGTCTCTCCGCCTGTGCTGGCCGTCTCTCCGCCTGTGCTGGCCGTGCTGCTGGTCTGCCCGGTGTCTGCGCCGCCGCTGCCCGAGGTGCTCGTGGTTGCTGAGCCTCCGGTGCCGCCAGGGCCCGTACCGCCCGTGCCGCCCGTGCCGACCGTAGCCGTGGTCCCCGCGCCGCTGGTGGTCCCGTCAGGGCCGCCTCCGCCGGTCGAGGGCGTGCCCTCGTCAGCCGCCTCACCACAGGCCCAAAGGCCGATGCTCAGGAGACCGAGAACGCTCAGATTTTTAGCAAAGTAGAAACGTATTGACCGCATTTTAATTTCTCCAGTGTCCGCTCGGCGCCGAGGTTTCAAGGTACGAAAGACCCTCATCCACCTGATATCCACAGTTTATCCATGCATCGAAGGGACCGCGTTCACTCCACAGCCTGCGGGGCATCGAAGGGACCGCGTTCACTCCACCCCCGACGAGCCACCCGTCGCCGACGAGCCGCCCGTGGCACCGGAGCCGCCGGTGCCGGTCCCGGCGAGCCGTCCGGCGCTGCCGTTGCCGGGCGGCGCCTCGGTCGTCGCGTCTCCCTGGCTGGAGCAGGCCAGCGCCGCGAGCGCAGCTACCCCTGGAGCGGTCGTGCAGAAATTGCGAAGCGTCTCCATTCGCCCTCGCCCCTCCGTTCCAAGATCTCCGTCCGTCCTCGCATCGCCCGATGCAGGTGACTGCCACGACGTCGTACCCGAGCCACCTGGCTCCAGGTATAGGCATACTCGCCTATGCCTCGATGCGAGACGTCACGCCCATGTTGGTGGACTGAACAATTCGGGCGAGAGTCGAATTCGGTGGTCACTACGAACCTCCTGGCTCGTCTCGTGGAGGCGCAGGTCCAGCGGGGCCACGCCTCGGGGGGCTCGTGGATCGACGCCGCAGCTCGGGCGACCTCGGCGACGACGTCCAGCCCCCATCCCGGCTGACTGTTGCCGGGCGTGAGCCCGCGATCGCGCCAGGGGGCCAGGGGCCGCGCAGCGGGCGCGGCAGTACGGCGGAGCGCGCGCCGGATGGCGCGGCGGACCGCATCGCCCTTGCGGTCGTCGGGGCGCGCCCTCAAAGGAAATGCCCCGCCGCGAGATCCCTCCCGAATGACCCACGACCTCCGCATCACCCCATCCGACGCCGTGACCCGCACCGAGAAGGCGAGCGCCGAGGGGGAGCTCGCCCCGCTCCCCAGCGACGATCGCCTCGCCTCGTTCTACGCCGGGTGCCCGGTCGCGCTCTTCACGACCACGCCCGAGGGGCGCTTCATCGACGCGAACCGCGCGTTCGCGCGCCTCCTCGGCTACGCGGACCCCACGCAGTTCGTCGACCTGCCCGTCCCGACCTTCTACGGCGACCCCGGGAAGCGGCAGGAGATCATGGGCATCCTCGACCGCGAGGGCGCCGTCCACGGCCACGAGGTCGAGTTCGTGCGCCTCGACGGGACGCGCGTGTGGGTCAGCATCACCGCGCGCGCCATCCGCGACGCGGCCGGGCGCGTCGTGCGCTACGAAGGCGCGCTCGAGGACGTGACGCCGCGCCGGAGGGCGCAGGACCTGCTGCGCCTCAGCGATCAGCGCTTCCACCTCCTCGCCAGGGCCACGAACGACACCCTCTGGGACTGGGACTTCGCCGCCGAGACGGTCTGGTGGAGCGAGAACTTCGAGCGCACCTTCGGCTACCGGCTCGACGAGCTCGAGCCGGGACCCGAGAGCTGGATGGGCCGCATCCACCCGGACGACCTCGATCGCGTCTACCGCAGCATCCACGACGCGATCGACGGGACCGCGACGACGTGGAGCGAGGAGTACCGCTTCCGCCGCGCCGACGGCGAGTACGCGATCATCTACGACCGCGGCCTCGTGCTGCGCGACGGGGCAGGGAAGGCCATCCGCATGATCGGCTCGATGATGGACGCCACCCTGCAGCGCCGGCAGCAGATCCTCCTCGCGTGGCAGCGCAAGGTGCTCGAGATGATCGCCCTCCACCACGGCCTGGAGGAGACGCTCGACGTGCTGTGCCGCGACGCCGAGGAGCTCTCGGCCGGCCGCCGCTTCACCGTCCTGCTCGCGAGCGACGACGGCCTCCGCCTCCTCCACGGCGCGGCGCCGAGCCTGCCGGCGTCCTACAACACGGCGGTGCACGGGCTCCTCATCGGCCCGCGCGCGGGCTCGTGCGGCACCGCCGCCCACCGCCGCGCGCCGGTCGTCGTGGAGGACATCGCGACCGACCCGCTCTGGGCCGACTTCCGCCACCTCGCCCTCCCGCTCGGGCTGCGCGCCTGCTGGTCCACGCCCATCCTCTCCTCGAAGGGCGAGGTGCTGGGCACCTGGGCCGTGTACAGGCCTTCGCCCGGCGCGCCGACCCCCGCCGACGAGGAGGTCGTCCGCGTCGCGACGCGCCTCGCCGCCATCGCCATCGAGCGCGCCCGCGCGGACCTCGCGCTGCGCCAGCGCGCGGACGAGCTGGCGAGGCTCACCGAGGCGCTGCAGCGCTCGAACCGCGAGCTCGATCAGTTCGCCTACGTCACGTCGCACGATCTCAAGGCGCCGCTGCGGGGCATCGCGAACCTCTCGCAGTGGATCGAGGACGACGAGCACGAGCACCTGAGCGAGGCGTCGAAGCGGAACCTGGAGCTCCTGCGCAACCGCGTGCAGCGCATGGACGCGCTCATCGACGCCATCCTCGATTACTCGCGCGTCGGGCGCATCCGGGTGCCCACCGAGGTCGTCGCGGTGGGCCCGCTCATCGAGGAGGTCGTGGATCTCCTGTCGCCGCCGGGCGGCTTCCGCGTCGAGGTCGCCGGCCCCCTGCCCAGCGTCGTGGCGGAGCGCACGATGCTCCAGCAGGTCTTCATGAACCTCATCGGCAATGCCATCAAGCACCACCGCGACAGGGAGAGCGGCCGCGCCGTCGTCTCCTGCGCGGACGCGGGCTCGCACTGGCGCTTCGCGGTGGCGGACAACGGGCCCGGCATCTCCCCGCGCTTCCACGACAAGGTGTTCATCATCTTCCAGACGCTGGAGGCGCGGGACAGGTCGGAGGGCACGGGCGTCGGGCTCGCGCTCGTGAAGAAGATCGTCGAGAGCAGCGGCGGCGCCGTCGCGCTCGACTCGGACGTCGGGCGCGGCGCCGCCTTCTCGTTCACCTGGCCCAAGGGGCTGGGGTAGCGGCGGGCGCCGGGGCGGGGGCTCCGTTCACGACGAGGTGGATGAACTGCAGCTTCGCCACGGCGGGGCGCGGCAGCACGAACGGGTAGAAGTCGTGCTGGCCCATGCTGCGCGACATCTCGTTGAGGACGCCCGTCAGCTCCACCCAGGCGTTCAGGAAGCCGAGGAAGGTCTCGGCCCCCGGCGCGTCCGGTCGCCACAGCGCGTCGGTGCCCCACGGCTCGGCGTCGAGCTCCACGTCGTCGGCGTCGATGCCGAAGCTGAGGGCGGTGTCCACGGTGTCGACCATGTGGAGGTAGTGGGCCCAGGTCTCGGCCCAGTCTTCCCACGGGTGCATGCTGGCGTAGGCGCTGACGAAGCGCTGCGGCCAGTCGGCCGGCGGGCCTTGCTCGTAGTTGGTCTTCAGCGCTGCGGCGTAGTCCTGACGCTCGTCGCCGAACAGCTCCCGGAACGTCGCCAGCCATGCCGTGTCGCGCACCAGGCGGTCCCAGTAATAATGGCCGACCTCGTGCCGGAAGTGCCCGAGCAGCGTGCGGTAGGGCTCGCGCATCGCGGCGCGGATGCGCTCGCGCGTGGCGTCGTCCGCCTCCTCGACGTTCAGGGTGATCACGCCGTCGGCGTGGCCGGTCAGTACCCTGGGCCCGTCGGGCGGCGACGCGAGGAAATCGAAGCAGAGGCCGCGCTCCGGGTCGTCGCCGAGCTTCGACTTCACCGGCAGGTTCAGCGCGAGGAGCTGCGACACGAGCCGTCGCTTGGCCGTCTCGATGCGGCGCCATAGCGCCTCGTGATCGGCGATGGAGAGGTCCGGAATGGTGCGGTTGAGCCGGCAGGCGTCGCAGAGCGCGGGCGTCTCGGCGGCCGCCGGGACGAGCCAGTTGCAGCCCGAGGCCGAGTCGAAGTTGCCGCAGCGTCGATAGAGGCGCGGCGGGTCCGCCGTATCGTGCCAGAGCTGCCAGTCGCCCTCGGTCGGCCCGGGCTTCAGCGGCAGCACCTGGGCGCGCTCGGGCTCATAGCCGAGCGGCGCCTTGCAGGCCAGGCACTCGCTGTTGCGGAAGAACACCGGCCTTTCGCACTGGCACCGGTAGGCGCGCGGGGCGGTGGGTTGCTTGGCCGGTTTCCATACGCTGCGCAGGCGCGCGATCAGACTGTCGAAACGGGTGGGCATGAGGGTGGATGGGTCTCGATGGTGAGCGATCGTCTTCTTGATGGCAAGCTATGTGCCAGGCAAGGGGCGCGATGTTCCCGTCGTGCGCCTGACGCCGCGCGACGCTCCACCGCTCGCCCGGACGTCGCGGAGTGTCTCAGTGTGGCAAAAACGCCGTCGATCCGACCCAGGTTGGGTCGCCCCAGGTCGGGGCGTCCAGGCCGGGATCACCCGCCCAGGAGGGGATCCCGTGCCTTTGCGCGCTCGCGCCTCGCTACGGCTTCGCGCGGTAGCTCTCGGGCGGCCCGAGGTAGCTCGGCTTGAGCCCACCCGTGTCCACGACGAGCTTCTGCACCACCACGGTCGGGTCGACCATCCAGAACTTCAGCACGTGCTCGCCAGGCTGAGCGATTGTGTGCGTGGTCGACGTGAGATTCATGTTGTCCGACGTGTTCCTCTCCCACGACTTGTTCATCGGGATGCCGTTGAGCGCGGTGGTGACGTTGACGACCTGCGGCTGCCCGTCGTCGATGGACACGGCGTACTTCAGCCCATCGGAGTGCAGCACGTTGTTCCTCGGCGACAGGTATGCCCAGACCGTCACCTTCCCGGACGTGAAGGTGTTGATCTTGTACTCGAGGTGCGGGCTCTCTCCGCCGGGCGTCTGCCTGGCCGCGGTGACCGGGAAGGGCGTCATGCCCCCTGCCGTCCGGCCGATGTCCGGGATGAGCTGCCACGAGATCGGGTCCGCGCCCACGGCACGCGTGAAGTGCTCGGCCTCGATCGAGACGTACCCGTTGCTCTCCACGAACCCCTCGAGCGCGTCGCGGTCCACGTCCGGGTTCTTGACGATGGCCTGGACGACCACCGAGCTGCCGTTCGGCCCCGTCACCGTGATCGGCACCTCCGTGGTCCCCTTGGGCGCGGCCTCCCAGTCGACGCTCACCGTGGCGCGCACTTCCTTCTCGATCGCGCCGTTGTTCGGCCAGACCTTCACCCAGGGCACGGACGGCTCGATCTTGTAATCGAACGGCGCCTGACCGCGGTTGAAGACCTCGATGTACTGGGCCGGCTGCGTCTGGAACGGGGTGAGCTCGGGCAGCACCGCCGCCGTGCCCTGTGCGGGCCAGACCTTGTCGGACCCGTCGATGGCCACGCCCATGTCGGCCCCGCTCGGCAGGCTGATCTGCCGGAGCTCGGGCCAGATGAAGTCCTCGATGGCCGTGTTGTTCCGCTCCGGCTGCTGCCAGCCCGAGTTCGGATAGTTCCCGCCATAGCCGATCTTGGGCTGCGTCTGGAAGCCCTTCCATTTCCCGCCGGCCAGCGTGTTGTTGTAGTAGCTCGACATCGCCTTGTCGTCGGCGAACCGGGCCTCGGCGGTCGTGGCCATGTCCTTCGTGGCGGCGCGCTTCTGGGCGGCGTAGAGGATGTTCTTGAACCCGGCCAGGCGGAGCTCGTACAGGTTGGCGCTGGCCTTCACCTGGTAGAGCACGAGCTGGTAGTAGGCGTCCCGGAACGACGCCGGCAGCGCCTCGTTGAGCCGCTCCGCCTCGGCCGCGAGCGCCTGCCACTCCGCGACGACCCGCTCCGCCTCGCCGTAATGGATCAGGCTGAAGGGGCTGCCGTCGGCGTAGACAACGGCGCTGTCGGGGTTCGTGGCGATGTTGGCGTTCGGGTTGAGGGTGATGACCCGGTTGAGCAGCTCCGGCTTCCGGCGCGACTGGAGCCTGGAGTACATCGTCAGCACCTCCGCGATCTCGGCCGCGTGCTCCGGCCCGAACTGCTGCGCCGCCCACTGCCGCTCCCACACGGGGAGGCGCTCGATCGGCCACCGCTCGGGGTTCCACGCATAGTCCAGGAAGAACTCGAGCGGGTGCTCCTCGTTCTTCATGTCGCCCACGTTCACCACCCACAGCCGATCGACGCCGTATCGATAGGACAGGTGGAGCTGCTCCCAGACGCTGGGGAGGAGGGTCGTGTCGACCCACTTGTAGTTCCGGCCGCCGCCCACGTAGTCGAAGTGGTAGTAGAGCCCGTAGCCGCCCGATCGCTCCGGCGCCGACAGGTCGGGCAGCTCGCGCATGTTGCCCCAGTTGTCGTCGCACCAGTTGATGATCACGTCGTCCGGCGCCCGCATGCCGTCGTCCCAGAAGGCCTGGACCTCCTTGTAGAGCGTCCAGACCTGCGGGATGGTGGTGACGTCCTTGCCCGTGACCTCGCCCAGGATCTCCCGCTGCGCCGCCACGATCCGCTGCATCAGATCGATGTTGCCGCCGTTGTCGATGGGCAGGTCGCCGTTGCCGCGCATCCCGACGGTCACCACGCTCTCGTAGTCCTTCATCCGCGTGATGCTGTCGGTCCAGTACTTCTTCAGCGCCTCCGTGTTCCTGTCGAAGTTCCACTGCCCGTTGCCGCCGTACCGGCCTCCGGATTGCCCGAAGCGATCCCACTCGTCCTGCGCCCGCATCATCGGCGCCTCGTGCGAGGTCCCCATCACGATGCCGTACTCGGCGGCCAGCGCCTGGCTCTCGGGGTCGTCGTCGAAGAGCGACCTGCCCCAGACGGCCGGCCACAGGTAGTTGGCCTTGAGGCGGAGCATGACCTCGTACACGTGGGCGTAGAGCTCATGGTTGAAGCCGTCCGGGCGGCTCGAGTTGGGCGCGGGGCCGAAGGTGTTGCGCGCCCAGGTGCCCAGCGCGGGGTTCTCGTCGTTGATGAAGAAGCCGCGGTATTTCACCTTCGGCTCCCCCTGCGAGTAGCGCCCGGGCAGGATGTACAGCTCGTCGTGCTGGTGCGCCGGGACGTCGTCCCAGTAGTGCCAGGGCGACACGCCGATGTTCCTCGAGACGTCGTATGCGCCGAAGATCGTCCCGCGCTGGTCGCTGCCGGCGATCACGAACGCGCGGCGGACGCCCGGCGCCGGATTGTCCACCACCTGCAGGAGGGACGTCTCCCACCGGCCTGCGATGTCGGTGACGTCGAGCTTGTTCTCGCTCACCAGCTGGTCCACGAGCGGGCTCTTGCCCAGGGTCCCGATGATCACCACGTCGTCCGCCGCCGGGATCTCGTCGAGCGAGATCTCGGGCTCGACCTGGGTGACCCGGCCGATGTCGGTCTTGAGGTCGCTCACGACCCGGACAACGCCCGCGTAGTCGCTCGAGCTCACGACGAGCGGCGCGGCCTTGCCGGCGCCGACCATGGGGAAGCGCTCGGGCCCGGGCTCGAACGCGACGTACTTCTCCGGATCCTCGGGGTGCGGCGGGTCCGGATCTCCCGTCGGTTCGCCCGCGCCTCCTCCCGTCGGTTCGCCTGCGCCGCCTCCCGTCGGCGAGCCTGCGCCACCCCCTCCCGTCGGCGCGCCTGCACCCCCTCCCGTCGGCGTGTCCGGATCGCCGGGCTTCGGCGACGCGCCGTCCGAGCCCGAACAACCGCTCCCCAGCACCGACAAGGCGAGGGGCAGCACCCCGCAGAGGATCCCCATCCGCACCAGGGGCCTCCAGGGGGCCCACAGCGCGCCGAGCGTTCGCTTGCCTGGGCGGGCACACGGACGACCGGCGCACCGCGCGCGGGCGTTCTCCTGGCTGGATCGCGTCAATTCGTTGACGCTGCAATATTCTTGCGTGGTTGTCATGTGCGACCTTCCCGGCTGTTCACTCGAATGGACGCCCCCGGCGCACGCCGAGGTGCGCCTGCGCAATCAGAGACACAAAGCGACACAAGCACGCAGCTCCTCGTGGACACGAGGCTGCAGCGGAGGACGGAGCCCGCCTGCTCGCCCTGCCAGATAACCCAGGTTGTCGATTGTCGCCCGTTGCCACGCGCAAGGCGTGCTGGAGTCCCCGGGCTCGCGGCGCTCAGGTCAGGCTCAGGTATTCCCGGAGGGGGTCGGTCTGATCACGCCTGGCACGGCGAGGGCGGCGCGCCCTTCGTCCCGTCGCCGAGGGGACTTCCGGCGGCGCGCGCGGATTTGTCGACCTCACGGCGATTCACGCTCGAGACGGCCGGCCCACGGATGCCAGCGCCGCGCTCGCCCGAGCGGTCCGGCTCGTCATGGCTTCACATCACCGCGCATCCGTGAGCAGCCCGAGGCTGTACTCGTGCAGATTGTACTCGGCCCCGGCCTTGGTCCGGCCCTGATAGAGATACTGCATGTTGCAGGTGTCGATCGTCATGGTCTCGTCGGGGTTATCGCGGAGCATCTCACCGTGGCTGATCCCGTCGTTCGACCAGCCGGCGCCCGTGACGTTGCTCTTCCCCGCGAAGGGGTTTGCCTGCGTGTCCGCCAGCGGCGTCCAGGCGCCGTCGAGCTTGTCCGCGGTCCAGGAGCGGAAATACCGACCGTCGCCGATGCTCTCGTGGATCAGGAGATACTTGTCCGAGCCCTTGATCTTGTAGACGTTGGCCGCCTCGAACAGGTCGAACCTCTCGTCGCTCATGACGATGACCGGCGTGCCGAAGCCATTCGGGAAGCTGGCCTTGCTGGTCTGGCTTCGATAGAGGTGCCCGTTGTCATCGGAGAAGAAGAGGTGGCAATTCGCGTCGTCGCAGATCACCCAGAAGTCGATCCACGTCCCTGAACCCTTGTTCTGGGTGACGATCGCGGGCTCGTTCGCGATGAAGGTCCGAGGCGCTGACCAGGATCGGACGTCGCTCGGATCCTTGGTGGTCGAGTAGGTGGGCGGCTGGCTCTGGTAGACGAGGTACCACAGGTCCTGCGGCGAGAAGTAGAAGAGCTGCGGGGCGCACTTGTACCCGGTCAGGTTGGGGTTCGTGCTCAGGAGCGTCTTCGGCGCCGACCGGGCCTGATCCCAGTCGGTGAAGTTCAGATACGTCATGTTGTAGCCGTTGGAATAGTGCGTCGCGTACACGTGCCACTTGCCGTCATGGAACAGGACGGTCGGGTCCTTGATGGACACGGAGCCGCTCGGCGGGGTGATCAGCACGGGTGACGACTCCCATTTGAAGCTCGTGGGCACGCCGCAGCCAGGGCTCATGCTGCCGCCCGTGGACGAGGCATCGCCGCCCGCCGCGCCGCCGGCGCCACCACCGCCGGCGTTCGGAGAACCGCCCTCGTTTTGCGCCCCGCCCCCGCTCGTGGAGCCGCCCCCGCTCGTGGAGCCGCCCCCGCTACCGGCTCCGGTTCCGGTTCCGGTTTCGGTTCCAGCTCCCGATCCACCCTGACCCACGGAGCTCCCCGCGGTCGCCCCGGACGAGGTGCTCGGCTCCTCCGGGGTGGGCTCTGTGTCGGACGAGGCGCAACCCACAATGATCAATCCAACGAAGGTGATGAATCCTGCTGCCCATGAACGCACGGTGACCTCCAAGCTGCTTGTCGTGAAACTATTGATTCCCGCGCGAGTTCAAGACAACCATCGCACGAGCGCAAAGGCCTGTTGGCGCAACACGTGCTCGAACGGCGCCCCCATCATCCCGCCCGTGTCATGCCGGCCGGGCGCTCCGCTGGAAGAGCCGCTGGAGCAGGCAGGAGACCAGGAGGAGCAGACCGATGACGATCTTGGTCCACCAGGAGCTGAGGGTGCCCTCGAACATGATGAGGGTCTGGATGGTGCCGTGGATGAGCACGCCGAACAGGGTCCCGACGACCGTGCCGAAGCCGCCGGTCAGCAGGGTGCCGCCGATGACGACGGCGGCGATGGCATCCAGCTCCATGCCGCCGGCGTGCAGCGCGTAACCGGACACCATGTAAAACGTGAAGGCGACGCCCGCCAGCGCCGAGCAGAACCCGCTCAAGGTGTAGATGAGCACCTTGGTCCTCGGCACCGGGAGGCCCATGAGCAGGGCGGACTGCTCGCTCCCGCCGATCGCGTAGACCGTGCGGCCGAAGCGCGTGTAGTGCGCGAGGTAGATGGCCGCGGCGAACAGCACCAGCGCGATGACGACGTTCCAGGTGATCGACGTGTCGAACAGGAAAGGGATGCGGCGCGACGAGACGTCGACGTAGAAGCCGTGGGTGATCGTGATGGATTCGATGCTGATGAGGTAACAGAGCCCGCGAGCCAGGAACATCCCCGCCAGGGTGACGATGAAGGCCTGGACCTCGAAGTACTGGATGATCACCCCCATCACGAGGCCGATGCCCGCGCCCATGGCCAGGACGAGCGGGATGACCACGGCCGGGCTGACGCCGTGGTGCTCGACGAGCGACGCCGAGACCATCGTGGTCAGCGCGATGACCGAGCCGACCGAGAGATCGATCCCGCCGGAGAGGATGACGAAGGTCATCCCGATGGCGGTGATCGCCAGGAACGCATTGTCGATGAAGAAGTTGAGGAACACCTGCAGCGAGAAGAACCCCTCGAACAGGCACGACCCGGCCCCGAACATGAGCGCGAAGAGGCCGATGGTGACGGCGAGCGGCAGGTGCCGCGGGTGGATCCGGACGGACCGCCTGGTCGCGGCTGCGATGTTGCTCATGGTACGGCCACTCTCCCTGCACGCTGCTTTCCGATGAGATCCCTGACCTTCTGCGACTGCAGGATGCTGACCAGGAAGACGACGATGGCCTTCACCACCAGGTTGACCTCGGGCGGCACGCCGACGGAATAGATCGTCGTGGTGAGCGTCTGGAGGATGAGGGCGCCGATGACGCTCCCCGCCAGCGTGAACCTGCCCCCGGAGAGCGACGTCCCGCCCAGGACCACGGCCAGGATGGCGTCGAGCTCGAAGAGCAGCCCCGCGTTGTTGCCGTCGGCGCTCTTGACGTTCGAGCTCACGATGAGCCCGGCGATGCCGGCGCACAGGCCGCACACGGCATAACAGGCGAAGGTGATCGAGCGCGCGCGGATCCCGGCCAGCCGCGAGGCGACCGGGTTCACGCCGATCGCCTCGACGAACATGCCGAGCGCGGTCTTGCGGGTCAGGAGCCAGAGGGCGGCGCCCACGCCTGCCACGATGAACAGCGAGACAGGGATTCCCAGCAGGAAGCCGTTCCCGATGACATGGTAAGGACCGTAATAGATCGTGAGGATCTGGCCGTTCGTGATGAGCTGGGCGACGCCCCGGCCCATGACGAGCAGGATCAGGGTCGCGATGATCGGCTGCATGCCGAGCAGCGACACGAGCGCTCCGTTCCACATGCCGAAGACCAGCGCCACGCCGAGCGCGCCGCCGATGACGATCGGCAGCGGGAACTGCGTCACGTTCTCCATGCCGGTCCCGCCGCGCAGGGCCAGCTCGCCGCCGATCAGCGCCGCCGCGACCGCGCCCGAGATGGCGACGACCGCGCCCACCGAGATGTCGATGCCGTGGGTGGCGATCACCAGGGTGAGACCCATGGCGATGATCATGAGCGGCGCCGCGCGGTTCAGGATGTCGATGACGCTGCCGTACAGGTGGCCGTCCTTGACCGTGATCGCGAAGAGCTGCGGGTTGGTGACGAGGTTGAAGAGGAGCAGGAGGCCGAGCATCGCCGTCGGCCAGAAGGCGCTTTTCCGGGTGAGCCGGCGCAGGGAGGCGGCCGCCGCGCTCACGCGTGACCTCCCGCGATGATCCGGTACACCGCCTGCTCGTTTGTCTCGCCGGTGGCCAGGTCGGCCACCTTGCGCCTGTCGCGCAGGACGACGACCCGGTCCGAGTAGCGCAGCGCCTCGGCCATCTCGGACGAGACGAACACCACCGCCATGCCCAGGTCGCAGAGATCCATGACCTGGCCCATGATCTCGCCCTTGGCCGCCACGTCGATGCCGCGGGTCGGCTCGTCGAGGATGAGCATGCGCGGGTCGGTCGCCAGCCAGCGGGCCAGGAGCGCCTTCTGCTGGTTGCCGCCGCTCAGCTTGGAGATGGGCACCTCCGCGTCGGCCGCCACGATGCCGAGCCGCTGGATGTACGTGCGGGCGATCTCGTCCTGTCGTCCGCGAGACAGGTTGCGGAAGATGCCGCGCTTGGCCTGGAGGGCGACGACGATGTTCTCGCGCAGCGAGAGGTCGCCGAGGATGCCCTCGAGCTTCCGGTCCTCGGGGCAGAAGCCGAGCCCGCGCGCGATCGCGTCGAGCGGCGAGCCGATGCGCGCCTCTGCGCCGCCGATCTCGATGGTGCCCTGGTCCGCCCTGTCGATCCCGAACAGGAGCCGCACCGTCTCCGACTTTCCGGCGCCCAGGAGACCGGCGATGCCGAGCTCTTCCCCCGGCCTCACCTCGAGGTCGATGTCCCTGACCGAGCCTTTCTTGCCGAGGCCGCGTGCCCGCAGGAAGGGCGCCTCCACGACGGCCGGCTTCGCCGCCCGGGCGCGCTCGGCCCGGGTCGGGCCCTCGTCGGCGACGTCGCGCCCGACCATCTTCGTGACGAGATCCATGCGCGAGAGCTCCGCGGCCAGGTACTCGCCGACCCGCTGGCCATTCCTCAGCACCGTGATCCGGTCGGAGATCTCGAACACCTGGTCGAGGAAGTGCGTGATGAACAGGACCGCCATCCCTTGCCCCGTGAGGCGCCGGATGACGGAGAACAGCGTCTTGACCTCGTCCTCGGCCAGGCTCGATGTCGGCTCGTCGAGGATGAGGATCTTGGCCCTGGCGCTGAGCGCGCGCGCGATCGCGACGATCTGCTGGACGGCCAGGGAGAAGGCCGAGAGCGGCGCGGCGACGTCGATGTGGACGTTGAGGTCCGACAGCAGGGCGGCGGCCTTCCGGCGCATCTCCCCCCACCGGATGGCGAAGGGGCTTTCGCCCTCATGCCCGAGGTAGATGTTCTCGGCGACCGACAGGTTGGTGCACAGGTTCACCTCCTGGAACACGGCGCTGATGCCCGCCCGCTGCGCGCCCTGCGGGCTCGACGGCCTGATCTCCCGGCCATCGAGGAGGATCTGCCCGCCGTCCGGGGGGTGGACGCCGGTGATGACCTTGACGAGGGTCGACTTGCCGGCGCCGTTCTGCCCCATGAGCGTGTGCACCTCTCCCGGCAGCAGGCGGAAGTCGACGGACAGGAGCGCCTGCACACCCGGGAAACTCTTGGAGATCCGCTTCATCTCGAGCACGGGCACGACGTCGCTCCCCATGGCTCCCATCCTCTCGGCGCCGAGATCGCCGCCGCGCGCGCCCGGACAGCGCTGTCAACCGAACCGAGGCCAGGGCGGGAAGAAGCTCCCCCCCTGTCCCCCGGCCTTCCCGTGAAACCTCGATGGGCAGATGAGCGCGCCCCCGCCGCTCAGTACTTGCGCTTCGGGAGCTCCTGGGCGGCGGTCTCCATGGGGAAGACGCCCTCCTCGGTCACGATGCGCTTGGGCAGCGTCTTGCCTGCCACCACGTCCTTGACCGCGCTCATGAGCTGCGGCCCGAGCAGGGGGCTGCACTCGACGGTCACGTTGAGCTTGCCGGCCATCATCGCCTCGAACGCGCCCTTCACCGCGTCGATGGAGATGACGAGGATGTCCTTGCCCGGGCGGAGGCCGGCCTCCTCGATCGCCTGGATCGCGCCGATCGCCATGTCGTCGTTGTGGGCGTAGAGGACGTGGATGTTCTTGCCCTCCGCCTTGAGGAACGCCTCCATGACCTCCTTGCCCTTCGCGCGGGTGAAGTCGCCCGTCTGCGAGCGGATGATCTTGAGCTCGGGCCTGTCCTTGATGATCTCCTCGAACCCCTTCTTGCGGTCGATCGCGGGGGCCGAGCCGACGGTGCCCTGCAGCTCGACGATGTTGACGGGGTCCTTCTGATCCTTCGTCTTCTCGACCAGCCACTTCGCCGCGCGGCGGCCTTCCTCGACGAAGTCCGAGCCGATGAAGGTGACCCAGAGGCTCTCGTCCTTCACGTCCACGGCGCGATCGGTGAGGATGACCGGGATCTTGGCCGCGCTGGCCTCGCGCAGGACGGGCTCCCAGCCGGTCTCGACCACGGGCGAGAAGGCGATGACGTCGACCTTCTGGGCGATGAACGACCGGATGGCCTTGATCTGGTTCTCCTGCTTCTGTTGCGCGTCGGAGAGCTTGAGGTCGAGCCCGGCCTCCTTGGCCGCCTCCTCGATCGATTTTGTGTTCGCGGTCCGCCACTCGCTCTCGGCGCCGATCTGGGAGAACCCGAGCGTGATCTGCTTCTTTTCCTTCTGACAGCCCAGCCCGGCCAGGATCAGCGCCAGCCCGGCCAGCGCCACCATCGTCGTGGCGACAAAATTGCTCCTCTTCAAGGCGCAGCTCCTTTCATCGTGTCCATCGCCCCGTCTCCCGGGGCACCTTGGTCGTCCTCGCCGTCGTCCCGCGACGTCCGGCGTCACTTCTGGCCGTAGTACGCGCCCTTCCCGTGTTTCCGGTCGAAGTGCTTGCGCACGAGCGCCTCGGGCAGGCGCGCGGCGCCCGGGTGGATCGCGCGGGTGATGAACGCCATCCTCGCGATCTCCTCGAGCACCACGGCATTGTACACCGCCTTGTCGGCGTCCTCTCCCCACGCGAAGGGGCCGTGCCCCGCCACGAGCACCATCGGTGTGTGGATCGGGCTCCGCTCCCTGAAGCACTCGACGATCTGCTTCCCGGTCTCCGTCTCATAGTCGCCCTGCACGGCGTCCGCGCGCATCACCTCGGTGCACGGCACGTCCTCGGCCAGGTGATCCGCGTGCGTCGTACCGTAGATCGGGATCGGCGTGCCTGTCTGCGCCCAGCTCGTCGCGTAGGTCGAGTGCGTGTGCACGACGCCGCCCACCCCGTGGAAGCTGGCGTACAGCACGATGTGCGTCCGGGTATCCGAGGAAGGGCGGAGCTTGCCCTCCACCACGTTCCCCTCCAGGTCGACCACCACCATGTCGTCGGCCGATAGCCGATCGTACGCGATGCCGCTCGGCTTGATGGCCAGGACGCCCCGGTCGCGATCGAACGCCGAGACGTTGCCGAAGGTGTAGATGGCGAGCCCCCGGCGCGGGATCTCCAGGTTCGCCTCCCAGGCGCGCTCGCGCAGCTCTCGATAGGTCGTGCTCACATCCCGGCCCTCAGTGCGCCATCCGGTAGGCGAGGTCGTTCCAGCGGAGCTCGTTCTTGAGCGCGCGGATCTCGGTCCCCTCGCCGATGCAAACCACCTCCACGCCGGCGATGGAGGCGAAGTCCTCCACGTGCGCCATCGTCAGGGCGCGGCTGTGCGCGCAGTGATGGGCGCCCCCGGCCAGGATCCACGCCTCGCACGCGAGCTTGAAATCCGGCCTGGGGATCCACACCGCGCGCGCCACCGGCAGCTTCGGCATCGCCCTGTCGGGCGCCACCGCCTCGAGCTCGTTGGCGACGATCCGCATGCGGCCGCGCATGTCAACCATGGCGACGTTCACCGCGGGCCCGGTCCCGGCGTCGAAGACGAGCCGGCAAGGGTCCGCCTTGCTGCCGATGGAGAGCGGGTGGATCTCCAGCGACGGCTTCCCCGCGGCGATCGAGGGACAGATCTCGAGCATGTGGGCGCCGAGGACGCGCTCCTTCCCCTGGACGAGGTGATAGGTGTAGTCCTCCATGAAGGAGACGCCCCCGCGCAGGCCGGCCGACATGACCTTCAGGGCGCGGACCAGGCCGCAGGACTTCCAGTCGCCCTCCGCCCCGAAGCCGTAGCCGTCGGCCATGAGGCGCTGCACCGCGAGGCCGGGGAGCTGCTTGAGCCCGTGCAGGTCCTCGAAGGTCGTGGTGAACCCGCCGAAGCCGCCCTCCTCGAGGAAGGAGCGCATCGCCGCCTCCTGCCTCGCCGCGTACCGCAGCTCGCCGCGGCGATCTCCGCCCTTCCTCAGGGCGGGTGCGACGGAGTACGCCTCGTCGTACTCCGCCACCAGGCGGTCGACCTCGCGCTCGTCGACGTCGGCGATCCGCCCCACGAGATCGCCTATGCCGTAGCCGTTCACCGACCAACCGAGCTTGACCTGCGCCTCGACGCGATCGCCGCCGGTGACGGCCACCTCTCTCATGTTCATGCCGCCGAAGCGGGCGATCTTGAGCCGCCGCGCGTCCAGGATGGCGCAGGCGGCGCGCGCCCAGACGTCGAGCTTGGCGAGGACGTCGTCGTCCATCCAGTGGCCGACGACGACCTTCCGGTCGATGCGCAGGCGAGCGCCGATGTACCCGAACTCGCGGTCCCCGTGGGCCGACTGGTTCAGGTTCATGAAATCCATGTCGATGCTGTCCCAGGGGAGCTCGCGGTTATACTGCGTGTGCAGGTGCGCGAGCGGCTTCTCCAGGCGCAGGAGCCCCGCGATCCACATCTTCGCGGGCGAGAACGTGTGCATCCACGTGATCACGCCGGCGCACCGCGGCGTCGCGTTGGCCTCGCGGCAGACGGCGAGGATCGCCTCCGGGCTCTTGAGCGTCGGCTTCCAGACGACCTTGACCGGGAGCTTGCCGGAGGCGTCGAGATGCGCGGCGATCTCCCGCGCGTGCTCGGCGACCTGCTTCAGCGTCTCCTCGCCGTAGAGGTCCTGACTGCCCGTCAAGAACCACACCTCGAAGCTCTCCCGAAGTTCTTTCATCGCGACCCTGCTCATTGCGTCAGCTCCCTCTCCACGAACGACCCGAGCGCGACATAGTCCCGATAGAGCGCGTCATAGCGCCTGGCGCGCTCGGGATCCGGCCGATACCGGGCCTCGGTCCCGGGCGACATCGCGCGCTGTGCGTCCTCGATCGTGGCGTGCAGGCCGGCGGCCGTGGCGGCGAACATCGCCGCGCCCAGGGCCACCGGCTGCTCGCCGGCGCGGACCTCGACGGTCATGTCGAGCACGTCCGCCAGGACCTGCATGGTGAAGGGGCTCTTCCGCGCGACCCCGCCGACGCCGATGACGCCGTCGATGCGGAGCCCCTCGGACCGGAAGCGCTCGACGATGGAGCGCGAACCGAACGCGATCCCCTCGGCGAGCGCGCGGTAGATCCGCGGAGCGTCGGTGGCCAGGTCGAGGCGGACGAGGGCGCCCTTGAGCCGCTGGTCCGCGTCCGGGGTCCTCCGCCCGTTCAGCCAGTCGAGCGCCATCACCGAGCTCTGAGCCGGCGGGATCTCCGCGGCCGCCCTCTCCAGCTCGGGGATGATCCGGTCGATGACCTCCTCGGCGATCGCCGCGCGCGGCGCCTCCCCGTGCGAGCCCCCGGCGCCGGGGAGGGCAGGGGGGATGGCGAGGAGCGGCCAGCTGAGGAGCCGCTTGAACCAGGCAAAGACGTCACCGAAGGCGGACTGCCCCGCTTCGTAGCCGATCGCGCCGGGGAGGATCGAGCCGTCGACCTGGCCGCAGATCCCGGCGACGAGGACCTCCGGCGCGCCCGTCTTCGGGACGACGAGCATATCGCACGTGCTCGTGCCCATGACCTTGAGCAGGTGGTGCGGCTGGATATCGCCGCCGACCGCGCCCATGTGCGCGTCGAACGCGCCGACGGCGACGACCACGTCGCCCGGGATGCCGAGCCTCTCGGCCCACTCCGGCGAGATCGTCCCGAAGGGCGCGTCCGCGGTCCAGGTCTGCGCGCCGAGCGTGGCCCTGAGCGCGGGCAGGCGCGGATTCAGCCTCGCCAGGAACTCGTTCGACGGATAGCCGTCGAACGCCGCGTGCCACATCGCCTTGTGGCCGGCGGCGCAGCGGCTCCGCTTGATCCGCCCGAGGTCGTCTGTGCCGGTCAGGACGGCGGGGATCCAGTCGCAGTGCTCCAGGACGGTGACCGTCGCGCGCGCGACCGCCGGGTTGGCCTCGATGACGTGGAGCACCTTGGCCCAGAACCACTCGGCGGAGTACACGCCGCCCTCGAATTTCGTGTAATCCACGCCGCCCCAGGTCCGGGCGACCTCGTTGATCCGCGCCGCTTCGGCCACGGCGGTGTGGTCCTTCCAGAGAAGGAACATCGCGTCCGGGTCTTCCTCGAAGCCGGGGCAGAGCGCGAGAGGCCGGCCCGTCGCGTCGGCCAGGACCGGCGTGGATCCGGTGGTATCGACCGCGATCCCGCGCACGCGCGCGGCGACGTCGCTGCCCGCCTGGCTCAGGGCCGAGCGGACAGCCGCCTCCATGGCATGGAGGTAGTCGAGCGGATGCTGGCGGAACCGGTGCGCGTGTGGGTCGCAGTAGAGCCCCTGCGCCCAGCGCGGGTACGGCGCGACCGCAGCCCCCGCGAGCCCGCCGTCGCTCGCGTCCGCGACGACCGCGCGAACGGAGTCGGTGCCGAAATCGATGCCGATGACGAAGGTCCCGATGCCCATGACGATCCGCTGCAAGGTGAAGCCGAAGCCAGAAAAGTATGGCCCGAAACAGAATGTGAACGTTCACACGACGGATGTCAATTCCAATCGGTCCGTCTACGGCTATTCTCCCGCCCTGATGACGGACAAGGTGGATAGGTTGCTTCCGGAGCGCCGCGTCAAGAGGGGCGGGCGCCGGGCTGCGGTCATGGTGGACGTGGCCAAGCTCGCAGGCGTCTCGTATCAAACGGTGTCGCGGGTCCTGCACGACAGCCCGCATGTGCATCGCGACACGCGGGAGCGGGTGCTCGACGCGATCCGCCAGCTGGACTACCGGCCCAGCTCGGTGGCGCAGGCGCTCGTCACCGGGCGGTCGCGGACGCTGGGCGTGGTCAGCTTCGACACGACGCTCTACGGTCCGGCGTCGACCCTGCTCGGGATCGAGGACGCGGCGCACGACGCCGGCTACGGCATCAGCATCGCGAGCTTGAAGTCGCTCAGCCGCGCGCCGGTGGTGGAGGCCGTGCAGCGGCTGTGCGATCAGGGGGCGGACGGCATCGTCGTCATCGCCCCGCAGCGCTCGGCGGTGGACGCGCTCCGCCATCTCACGTCCGACGTCCCGGTGGTCGCCGTCGAGGGCGGGCCGGACGATTCGTTCCCGGTGGTCGCCGTCGATCAGCTCGGGGGCGCGGTGGCCGCGACGCGGCATCTCCTCGACCTGGGGCACCGGACGGTGTGGCACATCGCCGGCCCGCCCGAGTGGCTCGATGCCGACCAGCGCATCGACGGCTGGCGCTCGGCGCTGACGGCGGCCGGCGCCGAGATCCCGCCTCTGTTGCGCGGCGACTGGAGCGCGCGCTCCGGCTACGCGCTCGCCCCGCAGCTCGTGCGCACGCCGGGCATCACCGCCGTGTTCGTGGCGAACGATCAGATGGCGCTCGGCCTGCTGCGCTTCCTCCACGAGATCGGGCGCGAGGCGCCGCAGGACATCAGCATCGTCGGCTTCGACGACATCCCGGAGGCGGCCTACTTCACGCCCCCGCTCACCACCGTCCGCCAGGACTTCTCCGAGCTGGGACGCCGGTGCCTCCACCTCCTGCTCGACCAGATCGAGAGCGGCCAGCGCTCCTCGTCGCGCGTCGTGGTCGAGACCGAGCTCGTCCTGCGCAAGAGCACCGCCGCCCTCAGACACCCGTGAGCCCGCGTGGCGGGGACCTGCGAGCGTTCACATTTCAACGCCCTTCGAGGCAGATCGTGCGCACGAAGCGCCTCACGGTCGAGGCGCGATGCTCGGCGTAGTAGCCCTCCGCTGCCGCTCTCGACGCCTCGCCGGGCACCTCGAGGCAGTCCGCGATGATCTCGTAGCCGTCCTGGAGCGGGTCCGAGTCCCTGGGGTGCGCGCGACGAACCTCGTGCACGAGCTCGCGCATCCGCGCCCCGCTCCGCGCGCTCATCGCGTCGTTCAGCAGCGCGATCAGGCCGTTCTCATGCTGGATCTCGAGGTGACGCGGCGTGACCGGGTGAGGGTGAGCGGGGCCGTCGTGTCGGTCGTCGGGGCTCGGCCCGATGACGGGCAGGTCGAGGGCCGCCGCGGCGACCTCGGCGCTGCCGAGCGCCGCGGGCGGTCCGGCCGACGCGCGGCGCGACGCTCCCTCGCGCGGCGCCTCCTCCCGCGACGTCTCCTGCCGAGATGAAGGCAGCCGTCGTCCATCGGGCTCTCGCGAGCGATGGACGACGTAGAGCGCCGCGCCGAGGAGCATCAGCGCGGCCACGACCCAGCGCCCGCGCGTCGACCTCACGGGATCGTCACCGTCCATGTCACCGTCTCTTGCGAGCGGAGCCAGCTGTCTCGACCCCAGCAGGGATCGATGTAACGGGGGTTCGTCGAGGGCGGCGGGTCGAGGCACTCCCCGCTGCGGTAGCGCACCCACTCTTCGCCGGCGTTGTCGTAGGCCCTGGCGACGATGGTGTGAGTGCCCGGGGCGAGGCCCGCCGCGGCGACGTTGTAGACGGGGCCGCCGTCGGTCGCGATCACGTCGCCGTCGAGCGTCCAATCGACGCTGATGACCTCGGGATCGATCACGTTGACCGCGAGCGTCGCCGGGGCCGTGACGGTGCCAGCGGGTGGATCGGTCGAGTCGATCGGCTTGACGCGCATCCAGATGTCCATGATGATCTTCTCGCGCGAGACCGGGTTGAAGCTCGTGTCCTTGTTGTCTCCAAACAGGCTGTTCATCATCGAGTTCGAAGACGGGCGGTACTGCCCGCTGTCGACATAGCGGCTGCCGACGAAGGTGCCCTGGATGCCCGTGGCGTCGGCGGCGTCATGGCCCAGCCACTTGTCCCATTTGCCCGCCGTCGTCGTGCAATCGCTCGTCGAGTTCACCTCGACGTACTCGGTGCCGCTGCCGCTGCACGTGTTCGCGCCGCAGCTCGAGCCCGTCGCCTTGGCGCAATACTCGTCGGCCAGCTGATGGAAGCCGTGGCCACCTTCATGCAGGGCCGCTCCGGCGGCCTCCGGATGCGCGCCGGACCAGAGCATCCACGACGCGCCCGTGTTCCACCAGCGATTGTTGTTCAACACGATGGCGTGCCAGTCGACCTCGAGATCATCGGGGAGGTTCGCCTTGAGCGCGTCATCCGCCGCACGGGTATCGCAGTCTGCGAGGCGGCTCTCATCGTCGCCCGAGCAGCCGAGCGCTCCTGGGACGCCGTTCGAGGGGCTGACCAGCTTGATGGCGCAGATGTTGACGAACTTGCGATATCTGCCGTACGGCTCGCCGATCGGGCTGCTGAAGCGCAGGTCCATCGCCGCCTCGACGTGCTCGATGTACGTGGTGTTCACGGTCGTGGCGTCGTAGCCGTCGCCCAGGATGACGTAGTTGACGCGGTTGACCGGTGGGCCAGCGCTCTCGATGGTCACGCCATTCGTGCCGCAATCGAGGACGTAAGCGGAGCCGCCTCCTCCATCGCCGCCGGGGACGAAGGCTCCCCCGGCGCCCGTGCCGGCAGAGCCGCCCTGGGCCGCGCCGCCCGAGCCGCCCGAGCCGGGACTGCCGCTGCCTGCTGCCCCGCCGCTGGCAGAGCCGCCCTCCGACGTACCGCCGCCGTCCGTCGTCGCCGTGCCGCTGCCGGGGGCCTCGCCGCAAGCGCAGAGCGCCACAAGACTCACGACGCGCAGCATGCAGCTCGATTTCATCGCTCTCGCCTCACGATCTCTCGCCGGTTGCAATGCCAAACGGGAACCGGGAGCCTGCGCCGCAGGTGCGTGTGAGCCCTGCGGCCTCCGCTCACCCGAACAGCCCCTCGATCGCCGTGGTCCGCTGGTCGCTGTCCCCCATCACGAGATCCGGGACACCGAAGGCGGCCGCGCACGCCATCCACACGTCGTTGGTGGAGCGGAGGCCGCGATTGCGGTTGGTCCACACCTGCCCGCCGCGCAGCTTGGTGCCCTCGCCGCCGAACAGCAACCACGGCATGTTGTCCCAGTTGTGCGTTCGCGTGCCGACCTCCGTGATGTAGGGGACCAGCGTGCTGTCGAGCAGCCTCCCGCCGGCCACGTCCTCCGTCTCCGCGAGCTCCTGCAGAAAGCCGGCGACGTGGCCGGCGTAGAACTCTTCTACCCGCGTGAGGAACTCGAGCGTGTCGCGCGTATCGGGATCGTGGCTCGTGGTGTGGTGCACCTTGAAGATGGAGGAGTCGGGCGGCCACAGCTCGCCGAAGCTCACGTGGTTCGTGCCAGGGGCCCACTGGAACGTGACCACGCGCGTCAGGTCGCAGCGGAAAGCGGCCTTGATCACGGCGAAATGCAGGGCGCCGATGCGCGCGTGCTTCACGTCGTCGCGCTCCGAGACGACGTGCGAGCTCTCGTAGGGATCGATGTGCCCGCTCACGTCGATGGTCTCTGGCTCCTGCGGGACGCCGCAGGACGCGGGATCCCTCGGGGCCGCGTCAAACTCCTTCTCCACCTCGCGGATGGCGGCGGCGTGCCCCTCCAGCGCATCTCGCTGCGAGCTCGGCGCGAGGCTCTGAAGGCGCTTCAGGTCCTTCATCGCGAAGTCGAGCACGCTCTTCTTCTCCAGGCGCGCCCGCGCCAGGGCATCCAGGTTGTCGTCCGTCGGGCCGCCCGGCATCAGCGTGCCGAACACCCGCCGGTACGCCTCGAGCGGCTGGTAGTAGGGCTTCATCGGCGCGCGCGGGCCCGAATAGGACATGTGGCGGGTCGACACCTCGGGCGTGTCGGCGCGGTTGTCGCAAGAGACCTGGAGCGATGCGATGGGGGGGCCCTGCAGCTCGAGCGACTGCTTCACGAGCAGCTGGTCGATGCTCGGCCCCTCGGCCATCGGATCGTCACCGCCGTTGCCCGGATACAGCTGCTTGGTCCGCTGCCCCGTGGCCATCAGCACCGTTCCGCGCTCGTGGCCGCCGCCGACGGACCCATCGAAGGGCAGCTTCAGATCGCGCATCACGACCATGCGAGCCTTCATGGGCGCGAACGGGTCGAGGATGCGGGAGAGCGTGAAGTCGGTCCCGTCCCCTTGCGGCCAGAAGTTCTGATACACGGTGCCGACCGGGCGCTGCACGATCAGCAAGCGCTTCGGCGCCGTCGCGCCCTCCGCGGCCGACTCGAGGCCCTTGAGCACCGTGACGAGGCCCGCGGCGGCGCCGATGCCTTGCAGGAAGCGGCGGCGAGACCATGCATAGGATAGGTTGTAGCGCACAGTCAATTCCCCTTGGCGCGCTCGGTCAGCGCCGGCGATGTCACGATGGCTCTCACGACGTTGGGTAGTGTCCGCTGGCCCTCCGGCAGCGTCGCGATCACGCGCTCGACCTGACAGGCGCGGGGCGTGAGCGTGTCGTCGTCCGTGCCGTAGGTCAGGAGGTGCCGCGTGACGCAGGTGGCGAATCCATCGGTCTCCGCGACGGCGTCGATGAACTCGACGGCGCTCGCGTAGATCCCCCCGATGTCGCCCCTGCCGGTCAGGTCGACGCGCGCGTCGATCGGCTCCCCATCGACGGTGTCGCGGTACCGGCCGACCGGATCGTACTGCTCGAGCAGCAGGCCGAACGCGTCGAACTGGTTGTGACACCCCGCGCAGGTGGCGTTCGCGGCGCGCGCGTCGGCGCGCTCGCGCTCGCTCAGGTCGGCATCGAGCAATTCCTGGATCGCGTCCGCGACCGACTCCGGGGGCGCGCCGATCTTCCCCATGCAGAGCAGCGCCCCGTGCACGAAGAGCCCTCGCGCGACGACGCTCGTGTTGTCGGTCCGGGACAGCGCCGCGAGCAGACCGGGCTGCGTGAGGATCCCGGCGCGCTCATCGGCCGGCAGCGTGACCCTCGCGAACTCCTCCGGGTCCGCGCCCGTGTGCTCCACGCCGTAGACCTGCGCGAGCAGACCGTTCACGAACGTCTCCCTCGAGGTGAGCAGGGCCGACACGTCCGCGCCGCGGTTCCACAGGAGCTCCTCCAGGAGCAGCTCGGTCTCGTGGAACATGCTTGCCTGGAGAGCGGGGGTGTACTCGGGGAAGAGCCCTGGATCCTTCACCGTGCCGAACAGGTTGCTGAGCCCCCACGCCGCGATCAGCGTGGTGCTCAGGCTGCGGCGCGTCTCGGGCTTCTCGAGCAGGCGCTCGGTCTGGCGCATCAGCTCCGCAGGGTCGTTCAGGGCGCCGGAGTCGGCGGCGGCGGCGAGATCTGCGTCCGGCAGGCTGTCCGTCAAGAAGAACGAGAGCTCGCTCGCGGTCTCGTGCGCCGAGAGCTTCACCACATCGCCGTCCGCGCCGTCGCCGAGCTCGGTGCGGTAGGAGAAAGAGGGCGACGCAAGGATCGCCTCGACAGCGAGCGAGACGCCGCGTTCGTAGCTCGTCTCGCTCCCGAGGCGAACCACGGACCCCAGGTTGTCGAGCTCCGTCGCGTCCATCGGCCGGCGGAACGCCCGCTGCGCGAACCGCGTCAGGAACGCCGTGGCGCAGGCGTCGTCTCCGTCAGGGGCGCAGCCGGTCACCTGCTCGAAGCGCCCCGCGAGGCTCTCGGCCGCATAGGCGGCCCTCGCGAGCCGCGTATGCACGAGGGAGGTCCCGGCCACGACGCCCTTCTTGGCAAACGGCTTCGTCCGCGCGTCCGGCGCCTGGTCCGGCTCGATGGCCTCATCTCCCAGGAGATCCCGGATGGCGTTCGAGAACTGCAGATCGGCGAGCAGCACGATCCGTCGCTCCAGCCGCGGGTTGCACAGGCCGTCTCCGCTCCCCGAGGGATTCCCTTCGCCGCCCGGGGAAATCGCGCCATCACCGAGCTCGCCAACGCACCCTGCAACGAGGAGCGAAGCGCATGCGACCATCCCCCGCAGTCGAGAGGCGAGCTTGCTGCGAGTGAACGTTTCCACCTCCGGGCGCTCGTACGCGACGCTCGGATCAGGAACGCGAGTGGAAAGTTTCATGACTTCGGCTGCGCGACATCGGTCCTCGAGGCGCCTTGGAGCTTTGTCGCGAGCGGGCTCCAAGGCGGCGTGAGCACCGCCTTCAGCGGCGGCCAATAACGAAGATCGATTCACACGATACCTCCCGGCGAGTCCGCCGTGCTGCGTGGATAATCCCATGACCCTCTGGGCTGCGGCAAGCGCGCTGGGACCGCGCCGCGCGGCCGCCCCGGATCGGAGCCGCTGCGCCCCTCCGCGCGGCCGATCCTCGTGTCGTCGGGGATGGTGGCGCTCGCGACACTCGGTCATCGTACCGGTGGTGAACCCATTGTTGTTCATGGTCAAACCGTCGACCATGGCAACCTACGCGGGCAACCGCCGTGATGCCGTTCGCCTTCTCGATCTCGAGGCAGGCCGACGCATCGTGCAGCGGGGTCGGGCCCGCCATCACGCCGCCTCCCATCGCGCTGTCGTCGATGACGAAGGTCCCGGTGCGGATGACGCCCCGCTGCAAGGTGAGGCCGAAAAAGATGAGCCTCCAACCGGAGGTGATCGTTCACATGGCCGAGGTCAACTCCAATCGGTCCGCCCGCGGCTATTCTCCGGCCCTGACGACCGACAAGGCTGACGAACGGTCCAGCTCGGCGGCTCGCACCGGGAGCAACCGCTGCCGCGATCGTCGCATTGACACGCCGTTTCCCGGGATTTGACACGAGGCATTATGATGCCGTGAAGGCTTGACACAAGGCATCATGCGGTCGTGCTGGTGGGCCCGGAAATTCGTCGGCGATCCGAAAGTCAAGCTCCTCGTGACAGCGGCCGCATCGTTCAGCCCGGCTGCGCGCGACGGTTGGTGAGATAGCTCGTGTAGCGATCCACCCTCGCGGGAAAGCGACACTCTATCCGTAATTATCCAACCATCCCGACATTGAGGGGCACGTCCCATCTTGACCCCTTGTTTTATGGCGAGTAGTGTACACGGCCGGTTGGCAACCGGTCGTGTGTTGCCTGTCTGCGAATTCTGCGCAGGGCCGACTATCGAGCGCGATCAAGCGTTGATCTTGGATTGGCTAGCGGTCGAACCACGGCGGGCGTGAACGCTCGAATCCGTGTTCCGTGCGCTGAATTTGTGCTTAACGAAAAGAGCTAAGTTATGAGAATCCGAGGAAGCCATATCTTCTTGTGTTCCTTCTCCCTCGCCGGCCTGCTGGCCATCGGCTGCGGCGGCGACAGCGCGAGCGGGGGCGAGACCGGCTCGGGCGGCGCGGGCGCTGGCACTCCCACGGGCTCGGGCGCGGGCGCTGGCACCCCCACGGGCTCGGGCGCGGGCGCTGGCACCCCCACGGGCTCGGGCGCGGGCGCTGGCACCCCCACGGGCTCGGGCGCGGGCGCTGGCACCCCCACGGGCTCGGGCGCCGGTGGCGGCACCACCAACCCGAACGGGGACCCCACGCCGGCCACCGATGACTCGCCGGCCGGTAAATTCCGGGTCAACCCCGATAACGGCCGCCTGATGGCCGACGGCACGGAGTTCCAGGTTCGCGGCGGCAACTGGTTCGGGCTCGAGGGGCAGGACGATCTCGATCGTCCCGGCGCCATGGAGCTCTTCATCGGGTCGATGTGGTGGGCGGAGAACTCCGCCCCGCGCACCATCGAGAAGACGATGCAGGAGCTCAAGAGCTCCAATCTCAAGTTCAACACGATCCGGCTCCCCATCGCGCCGCAGACCCTGGTCGCCGACCACCCGGACGGCAACTACAGCACCACCACGCCCCGGATCAGGAACAACGACGAGACCGTCTATCCGTACGCCAACGCCCTCGAGGCGCTCGAGGACTTCCTCAAGAAGGCCTCCGCGAACAACCTGAACGTCATCATAGGCATCCACTCCTGCTCGAACCACCTCGGGTGGCGCGCGGGCAGGCTCGACGATAACAAGCCCTACGTGGACAGCGAGCGCGAGAACTACGACTACAAGGCGGACGACTACAACTGCGTTGAGGGCGCGGACGCCTACGACATGGACAAGTGGCTCGCGAACATCCGTACGATCGCGAAGCTGCCCGCGAAGCTCGGGATCAAGAACATCATCGGCGTCGATTGCTTCAACGAGCCGTGGAAGTACAGCTGGCGCGAGTGGGCGGACATGGCCAAGGCCTGCTACGACGTCATCAAAGAAGAGAATGATGACATGATCGCGGTGGTCCAGGGCGTGTCGGGCAGCCACCAGACCCCGGGCGGCATGGGCCTGGAGCTGGAGCCGGAGCCCCACGGCGATGAGAACCTCAACCCGAACTGGGGTGAGAACTTCTACGGGCAGACGGCCTACCCGATCCAGATCCCCAAGAATCGGCTCTGCTTCTCGCCCCACACCTACGGGCCTGCAGTGTTCGTTCAGAAGCAGCACGTCGATCAGTCGAAGGCCGGCTGCGAAGGGCTCGAGGACGAGGCGGCCGCCGCGGCCGGGTGCGGGCTGATCCTGGAGCGGAGCAACGCACAGGCTGTCGCGAGCCTGACAAAGCAGTGGGACGAGCACTTCGGGTTCCTGCACGACGAGAAGTTCTGCGTGATCACCGGCGAGTTCGGCGGCGTGAAGGACTGGCCGAAGAACGAGATGGACCCGGCGCTGGCCCAGCAGTGGGCGCACTTGCCTGCCGGCAAGCGCTACGACTGGGAGTGGCAGAACATGTACACGGACTACCTGATCAAGAAGGGGATGACGGACTTCACCTACTGGTCCATCAACCCCGAGTCGGGTGATACGGGTGGCATCTACGAGCACGCGTACACCGACGCCGACAAGACGGGCTGGGGCACCTGGACGAAGCTCGACGCGGAGAAGGTCGAGATGCTGGCTCGCCTCAAGTAGACCGAGTCGCGGATCATGAAGACCGCCCGCAGGCCTGGACCTGCGGGCGGTTTTTCTTTGTGGCCAGCGACTGCGACGGCGGGATGACCGGCGCTTCACGCCACGGCGTCTCCGCGTGGCGCGAGCGCGGCCAGACGTCGCTCATTCATGAGGGCAGACCAGCGCTTCGGGCGGGCTCGTGTCGTGCGTGCCCACGCCAGCGATGCGGTTGTCCTCCGGGTAGAAGAGCGCCTCTCCGTCCGTCGGGCCCGACAGCCAGCATAGCTGCTGCACGGATCTCGATTGCCTCCCGCGCGAGGCGCTGCACCGCGCGACCTCGCCCCCGTAGACCGTGACGTTGCTGGCCTGGATCATGATACCAGGGTAGGCGCCCGACGCCGGACGCAAGGCGTTGTTGAAGACGAGCGGGTTCGCCAGGATCACGGTTCCGACCCGGAGCGCGTTCGTGGGCAACGACGTCCGCGACTGCAGGTGAACGCCGTAATACCCGTTGCCCCAGGACCAAAGATCATGGAGCTCCACGTCGTTGCCCGCCTGGAGATGCACGCCATGGTACCCATTGTAAGCGGACTTGACCCTCTGGAGCACGATCCGCTCCGGGCGATCCCTCACGAGGGGGCTTGCCATGGCGACGCCAGCGCCGCCGTTGTGATGAAAGTAGCTGTCCTGGACCACGACATTCCTGGGCACCGAGCCCGGGAGGGCAATCCTGCTGGGGACCTGGGCGGCGATCCACAGGCCGTGCCCACCGTAGACGGTCGTAGAGCCATCGCCCGGGTGAATCAGGCTATGGTGGACCTCGCAGTTCCGCACGGTCACATTCGCGGTGACGATCTTGATCCCGCCGGCTCCGAGCGGGCCGTTGATGTTCTTGATCTCGCAGTTTTCAACGAGGATCGGGGGGGTGGCATGGTATCTGGCGACCGATGCCAGGTAGATGCCGCCCTTCGGCACGCCGTCCACGATCACGTTCCGGATCGCGCCTCCGGACCCCATGGCAAAGGTGATTCCATCCAGGTTGGATGGCTTGCAGGAAGGCAGCTGAGGTGAGAACGGCGCGTACCGCATGATGACGTTCTCCACCTCGCAGTACGAGCAGTTATTGATATGAATCCCGCTGTTGGCCGTCTTTCTTGGCCCCTCCGTGAGCTCGATCTGCAGATTGCGGATCCGGAGCCCAGCGACCGCGTCGACCACGTGCCCGCTCGGCCTGACGACCCTGCTGACCTGGATCGCCCCGGGAAACTGCTCCGGATTGCAGGGGATCGCCACCAGCGTCGCGGTCTCCGGATCGCCAGGGGCGGCGTCGGGAGACAGCTCAGGCCCCACCAGGGTCAACGCGTTGTAATGAGGTCGCAGCGGTGTGCGCAGCACGTACCGCCCGGCGGGGAAGGCCACGGTGCGCCTGGCGTTCCTCAGCGACGCTGCACATTCGATGGCCCGCGCGATGCCCGGGCTGTCGTCGACGTCATGGCTGCGGTCCACGGAGGGGTCGGCGGAGAAGGGCCATTCCGCCGGCCTTGCCAGGTAAGGCAGGACATCCACCACGCCGTCCGGGTCGACGGACCCCGCCAGACAGCAGGTCGACCCCTGGCACGCGTTCAGATCCTCGTGCAGTACGCGGGTGCCGGCGCATACCTTGCTCTCGGGACAAAAATCTCCCGTGCAGAGCGGCGACTCGGTAGCGTAAGTGGGGCACGGTTTGAGGGTATCTTCGTCTGCGGTGAGCGGCGGTTCGGTGTAGGGCGCATCGAGGCTGCAGAGATCGGGGTACGCCGCGCTCTCCTCCGCGGGAGGGTGGTAGCCCCAAGCAGCGCTGGAGCCGCCGGAGCTGGCCGGGGACACCGCCGCCCCGGCCGGGGCGGAGATGAGCGCGAACAGGCCACACGTCCAGGTCCTCATGATCCAGCGCGTGAACGGCATGCGTTTTCCTGATATTTGCTGAGGGTCACGTGGTTAATACAAGATGTGACAAGCGAGAGGCGGTCTGGCAAATCATTGTTGGATCGATGGTAGAGGGATCTCCTGGTGCATCCCGGCAGCGCTGGTGTTGGAGCGCTACGGACCGTGTCCGGCATGAGCGGTGTTCCCGGGTGGGCACAACGAGGGCGGCGCGACGCAGCAGGTCAGTTGATACCGGAGAGCGCGCCATCGTGGAGATGAGTGGAGAACTGGCGCCGGACGACGGTGGACGGAGGGCGCCGCGTGCCCACGCCGTTCGGCGCCCGGGAGCGTGCGAGCCGCTTCCCTCCTGACGGCGTTGCGGGTTACCGTTCGCTCGTGCGCGTCCTGGAGGTGTCCTGCGCCCTGCCGATCCTCGTGATTCTGGCGAGGTACGTGCGGGAGAAGCTCGGCACCGGCAGGATGGGCGAGATGCTCTTCGCCTGCCACGTCGCGGGCCTCGCCGTGGCGCTCGGCCTCCTCGCCGGGTCTGCGTGGCTCGTCGGGCCGGCGTTCGTCTTTTCTGTGGGCGTGGGCGTCCCCGCGTGGCTCATCGAGGTCATCGCCACCCGAAAGACAACGCCCCTCGCGGTCGCCGCGCACCTCGCGCCGCCCGCGGCTGCCGCGCTCCACCTCGCGCAGCGCGGCCTGCCCGCGGGCAGCGCGCTCTCGGCCTGGGGCGCGTTCGTCGCGTTGCTGCTGCTGAGCTTCTTCGCGACCGACCCGGCGCTCAACGTGAACCTCGCCCACCGTCCGTCCCGAGAAATGGCGTACTTCGCGCCCACGCCCTGGTCGGCGCGTCTTCTGACGGCAGGCGCGTCGCTCGGCGCGCTGCTGGTGGCGGAGTGGGGCTCGGCGCGTGTCTTCGGCCGGGGTGTGGCGCCCCAGGCCTGGGGGTGATCATGCGCTTTCGTGATCGAGGGGTCTATCATTTCGCGGGGCGCGTCCGCTGCCCCTTTGCCGGGCTGGGTACGCGCGGCGATCACGAGAGCAACCGCCTGGCCCTCGACGATGATCGCTCCCAGATCGATCTGGATACCGGGGCGCGGCGCATCGTTCTTTACAACGATCATCCCTACCAGCAGAAGACCGTCATCGGCGATGTCCTGTTCCTGGCCGAGGGGACCACGGCGAGCGGGCGCAGATCCCCGTTCGGCGTGCACCTCAAGGTGTTCAAGAAGGGGCGCGTGTTCTCGTTCGATCTGCACCGGCACATGCGCGCGGGCGAGCCCCTGGTGACGGCGACTTTCGAGCCCTTCGAGGTGATCGTGAAGGACGCGGTCACCCGCGTCGTCGCGCTGACGCCCGACGAGGTGCGTGAGCTCTGCCTGCGCCCGTCTCTCGCGCTGCGCGCGGTCAAGGCGATCATGGCCACGCGGGATCTACGCCCGGGCGCGGCGCAGGATCCGGCGCAGGCGGGCTATCGCGTCGCGGATCTGTCGGTGGGGTTCGGGGCGCTCGGGGTTCATCACGGCATCGTGCGGGCGCAGCTCGTGTCGCTCGACGGGGCGAACGCGCCGCTCATCCGCCGCGGATCGGTGCCCGAGATGCTGCGCGAGGGGGCGTGGGAGCTGTCGCTCACCGCGCTGTCGAAGCGGTGGCTCGACGCGGTGATCGCCCGCGATCTGTTCCTGTTCGGGCTGGAGGGCGTGTCGATCTTGCGGCGGGTGCGGGAGCGCGGGCTCACCGAGGGGGAGACGCTCTCGTTCCGGTTCGAGCAGGGCGGCGGCTGGGTGGTGCTGGGGGAGGCGAGGGAGGCGCTGCCCGAGGCGACCGACGTGGCGCGGGCATATCTGGAGTTCCATCTGCTGGGCGGGCTCCTGGCGGAGCACGCGGAGGGGAGACGGCAGGAATGACGACCGGCTTCCCGCGCGCGGGAAGGAGCAGGGGCGGGCGGCCATGCTAGGTTCCGGGCCATGAGCGATGACAGCCCTGGCGTCCCGACTCCGCCCATGGCCAGCGAGGCCTGTGGCTACTTGATCCGGCAGTTCGAGATAGCGTGGCAGCTCACCAGCTTCCACCTCGACGGGCTCGCCACCGAAGAGTGCCTGTGGCGCCCTGCTGACGAGGGATTGCACGTCCGTCAAACCCCCGATGGCCAGTGGCGCGCCGACTGGCCGGAGCACGAGGGATACGACCTCGGCCCGGCGAGCATCGCGTGGCTGACGTGGCATCTCGGCTTCTGGTGGTCCATGGTGCTCGACCACTCCTTCGGCGGCGGAGCTCTCGCTCGCGAGAGCGTGACGTGGCCTGGCAGCGCCGACGACGTGCGCGCGTGGCTCAGCGCGCTTCAGGAACGGTGGCGAGCGGCGCTCGAGCAGGCCACCGACGACGACCTGCGCTCGACGCGGCGGACGCGATGGCCGTTCCAGGACCGTCCGTTCGGTGACGTCGTCGCGTGGGCCAACGTCGAGCTCACGAAGAACGCCGCCGAGATCGGCTACGCCCGCTTCCTCTACGCGCGAAGGCCGCGCAGGTAGGGGGCAAACCTGCGCGTCTCCGCCAGGGGGCGACCGGGCTGCTTCACGGTGGTGTGGCCTACCTGGGCGTGTCGGTGCAACCTGGGTTGGGTCGCGCCTCGCGGCCACCCGACCCACGATGTTCGGCTTCGGGTGGAAATTTGACTCACGGCTGCAAATAGTGTGGCGCAGCGCGGGATCCTCAACCCGGGTCGGGTCGCCCGACTTCGAGCGCGTATCGTGATCACTTCCAGGCCTGGCGGGAATTGTGGGGGCCGAGCTGCCGGCGTGCGTATCTCTGAGCGTGTGCGCTCCGGCTCGTGCCGCTGCCCATCGGCTCTCCCGCTTCGAGAGTCACAAACTCCAATCGCTCAACTCGCGGAAGTCCTATATGAACAAGAACCGTTCTTCTCGATGGCTGTGCGGCACGACGTGGATGGCGCTCGGGCTCGCGACTCTCTTCGGATGCTCCGATGGGGGTGATGCAGGCGACGGTGGCGCCGGCGGTGCGGGGGGAGCGGGCGGCACCAGCGTCAGCGGCAGCGGCAGCGGCAGCACTGGGACGACGGCTACCAGCGGAACTACCACCAGTGGCACCGGAGGCCCGGGGACGACCAGCTCCTCGACGACCGGCGGTTCGGGCGAAGGCGGCGCCGGGTCGGGTGGTTCGGCCAGCGGAACCGGCGGAGGCGACGACCCCCCCACCGGGAAGTTCGTCGGCAACATCACGACGAACCGCGCTGTGCGCGAAGGCTTCGCGAAGCACTGGAACCAGATCACGCCCGAGAACGAGGGCAAGTGGGGAGAGGTCGAGTCGTCCCGCGGCAACCGGGACTGGAGCAAGCTCGACGCGATCTACAAGTACGCGAAGGACAACAACATCATCTTCAAGCACCACGTCTTCGTGTGGGGCAGCCAGCAACCCGGCTGGATCGCGAACCTCTCGGGGATGGATCAGCAGGCGGCCGTGAAAGACTGGATGCGGGCGTTCTGCGAGCGTTACCCCGACACGAAGTACATCGACGTCGTCAACGAGCCGCCGCCCCACACCACGCCCTCCTACAAGAACGGTATCGGCGGCGACGGCGCCAGCGGCTGGGACTGGATCGTCAACTCCTTCAAGTGGGCTCGCGAGTACTGCCCGAAAGCGGTCTTGATCCTCAACGACTACAACAACATCGAGTACACGAACGATCACAACAACTTCATGAGGATCGCGAAGGCGGTGATCGACGCGGGCGCCCCGGTCGACGCCCTCGGCGCGCAGGCCCACGACGCGTTCAAGATCAACACCAGCACCGTCAAGGGCTACATCGACGCGATGGCCAAGCTGGGCAAGCCCGTGTACATCACCGAGTACGACATCGGCATCGCGGACGACAACCAGCAGAAGAAGGTGATGGAGGAACAGTTCACGATGTTCTGGAATCACCCCTCAGTCCCCGGTATCACCTTGTGGGGTTACATCGTCGGCGCCACCTGGAGGGATAACACCGGCATCCAGCATTCGGACGGCAGGATGCGGCCGGCCATGAGCTGGCTGATGGAGTTCCTGGATCGTAATTGATGTCACGCTGACGCGGTGAACCCGAGCGAGCTCCCTCCGCAGAGGGAGCTCGCTCGCTCGCAGCTCGGCGCTTCGATGAACACGATGGGACGTCGATCTCGTCCTCGCAGGTGAAGTCGACGCCCAGAGACACCTCGACCTCGGACTGCACCACGGCGCACGTGTCATCACAAAGCACGATCGCGGTCGGGTTCGCGGGGTCGTCGTAGCGCCATGTGCCCGCCGCCGCACATGCCTGGTCATAGACGGTCGGGGCACGCGACAGCGAGACAGAGGGGCCGGCGCCGAGGTCGGCGCGCCGTCGTGGGCGTGCGCGCTTGCGTACTGGCAGGCGAGCCCGGATCGGCCGGCCGGCCCGGGCTGCGTTGGGGGCTAATCGCAGGTGTTGGCGCGCGTGTTCACCAGCGTGAGATTGCTGAAGGTGCTGTTCGCGGCGCAGGGATTTTCGTTGACGGCGGTGTTCGTGAGCGTGAGGTTCTGAATCGTGATGTCGGAGGAGTTCGCGAACTCATCGCGTGCGGCGAGCCGGATGTCGCCGCCGCCGGTGACGGTCCCGGATTCCGCGGCGACGTTCACGTTGTGACAGTTCTCGATCAGGATCGAGTTGCTGCCCGTGTCGGCGACGTCGATGCGGTCGATCGTGAAGCCTCCGCTCTCGGACACGCAGAAGATCCCGCGCCCGCCGCCGCGGGCGATGACCTCGCCGACGCGGATGTTGGTGGGGTAGCTGCTGCCGATGCGTCCTGCGCGGTTGGCGAGGCGGAAGGCCGCGTAGCCGGTGCCCGTGCCCGCGTTCACGGCGTCGACCGTCCCGATCTCGGCGTTGACCGTGTCGTTCAGGAGGAGACCACATTCCCCGGTGTCGCGCGCGATGACGGTGCCGATGCGGAGGCCGTCGACGCCGTAGGTCTCCACGCCGTGTGAGCTGGTCCCCTCGGCGTACACATGGTCGATGTCGATGTTCGTCACCTTGTCGGCGCGGTTCGAGCGACCATGATTGTCGATCCGGATCCCGAGGCCGCTCGAGACGCGCAGCTCGACGTGGCCGAGGCGCAGGTTCTCGACGTCGCGGAAGAACATGGCGTAGAGCGGGGTGCCGCTGATCGTGACGTTCGGGATCTCGATGTCGGTCCGGCCGCGCGCATAGAGGGGCGCCATGTCGCCGGACCCGCTGCCGGTGACGTCGATCGTGCCGCAGATGTTGAGCACGGTGTAGCTGGGGACGCTCAGCCGCGAGCTCGCGCTCATGGTTCCCGAGCCCTGAACCAGGACGCTCTCCTTGCTGGCACGGCCGGAGCTGAGGCTATCGAGCGCCGCCTGGATCGCGGATCGCATGTCATCACCGCTGTAGATGTTGCGGCTGCCGTTCTGCGCGACCCAGGTGGATCCCGATCTTGTCACCACGGCGTCGTAGTCGCTCGCGTCCCCGTCGCAGGGATACGCCGCATCGCCACCGCCGCTGCCGCCGGCTCCCGCTCCACCGGTGCCCGTTTCGCCAGCCCCCGCTCCACCGGTGCCCGTTTCGCCAGCTTCCGACCCTTCGGTGCCCGCCCCGCCCGAGCCGTCGAATCCGCCCGAACCAGGCGCGCCAGCTCCCGATGTGCCGCCCGTCGTGACTCCACCGCTCGCGCCCGAGCCCCCGCCCGAGGTCGCGCCCGTCGAGGCCGAGCTGCCATCGTCTCCCTCGGGGTCGCTGCCAGCGCCCGATCCGCAGCTTGCTGCCACGAGCAGCCCGACGAGGGTTGACATCACCGAAATTGCGCGTGTTCGAGTGTTCATCATCGGCTCCGAACGGTGAGAGGGACACGCGGTCCCCTGGTCGACGCTCGCGCTGGGGCTTGACGCCCGGGCCCCTGATGGGCAGCGCTGAGCGACTATAGACCTACGGTCATAACGCGCCGTCGGTGAAGGCGACAATGTCGTCCGTCCACCCCTTCAAGAACACCGACCACTCCAGCCTCTCGGCTGCGGGCACGAGATAGCTGAACGCGCTGCTGCGCACCTCCCAGGCGTGGCAGTACCGACACTGGAAGATGCTCCGGCCCCAGAGCTCACGGTACCCCGGAAGGGAGGGGAGCTCGTCGACCATTGCGTAGCTTCCGACGCCCGCCCTCGTAAGAGGCGGTCTTTCGGCGGGATGGGCGGTTCTTTCCGTGCGCGTCCGGACGTTGTTCGAGATGACGCGCGACGGTGGCCCCTTTCGGTTGCGCTGGAGCATCACGGATCGCGACCCGACCGCCAGGCACATCTGGGCCGCGTGGAGGCAGAAGCCTCCGCTGGCGTCGTCAGATGCACCCTCGGCGACCGCGGAGTGCGACGAGCTCTCTGCGCTCTTCGCGGGGCTCGCGCGCCGGCTCGACGTCCGAGGCGTCGGCCTTTTCTGGCCGACGAGCAATCACACGATCGCCGCGTGGGACGTGACGCCGGCAGTGCGCGTGCTGGTACCGACGTCGCAGATCTTTCTCGGGTGCGACGCGACGTTCGATCAAACCACGTTCTTGCCGTCGAAGCAGCGTGTCGTCTACGAGCTCCGCGCGACCGACGTGCCCGACGCTGTCCCCGTACCGCGAGCGTTGGCGACGTTCCTGCTCGATCAGATCGAGCACTACGCGGGCGCGTCGCTCGACATGCTCGCGATGCTCCGGACGCACCGGGCGCTGCGCTTCGACTCGAGCCTACCCGCAGCGTGCGGCGCCTACGCCGCCGCGGCGGCGAAGTCTCTTCGCGCGCGGCCGCTCTCCCCGCCAGACCGCCGGGCGCTCATGCGCTACGGGTCGACGGAGCTCGGGCTCGCCGGGCTCGCCGCACCATCGGTCGAGGAGACGCTCGAGCGGCTCGCGCGGTAGCACCTCGGACGGGTGCCGCGAACCCAACCTCGGTCGGTGCCGCGCAACCTCGCGCGAACCCAACCTCGGTTGCCCCCGAACGCAACCTCGGTCGGTGCCGCGCAACCTCGGTCGGTGCCCGGTGCCGCGGCGCGGCGAACTCAACCTCGGTCGGCGGAGTATACGTGCCCAGGTTGGCAGCGCAGCGCCGCAGGGCGGGTCGGGGCAGCACCGGGCACATAGGACGAGAGTGGCGGGCACTGGCGGAAATCGGCCGCCGCCACCCGCCGCGCGGGGCAAGTCCTTGAAATGACTTCCACTGATTCGCGGCACGGAGCTTGTTTCTGCGCTCCGGCCATGAGCCAGCCTCGTGAGATCGCTCCCGGCGCGACGTACCTGCTGACCCGTCGGGTCCTTCGGCGGCACTTTCTGTTGCGGCCCGATGTGGCCATCAACCAGCTGTTGATCTACGCCCTCGCAGTCTCGGCCCGCCGCTACGGCGTCGAAGTTCACGCGCTTTGCGCGATGTCGACGCATCTGCACCTCGTGGTAACCGATGTGCAGGGCGTGCTGCCGCGCTTCCTGCAGTTCTTTCATCGCCTGGTCGCGCTGGGCACGAAGGTGCTGCGCAAGTGGGAAGGGCCAGTATGGGACCACGAGGCCACGAGCGTGGTACGGCTCGCGACGCCGGCGGCGGTGGTGGAGAAGATGGCCTACGTGCTCGCGAACCCAGTGGCCGCTGGCCTGGTCCGGTATGCGAGGGAATGGCCGGGCGTCAAGGTGGACGTGGGGGAGCTCGGCCGTGGGGCGCTGCACGCGAGGCGTCCCTCGGCGTATCTCGACCCGGAGAATCCGCAGTGGGTCGAGGAAGCGACGCTGCCGCTGTCGCTGCCGCCAGGCATCGAACAGGAGAGCGCGGAGGGCTTTCGGCAGCAGGTCGCTGCCGAGCTCGAGCGTCAGGAAGCGCAGGCCCGTGCGGAGGTGGAGCGGCGAGGGCTCCGCGTCTTGGGCGCCGAGCGGGTCAGCAAGGTCTCTCCCTACGACCGAGCGAAGAGCTCCGAGGGACTGCGCGAGCGCAATCCGACATTCGCCGTCGGCCATGAGCAGGGTGAGGCATGGCGAACCGCTGCGGCCGCTGTGCGAGCGTTTCGCGCGTCGTACCGCGCTGCGCTCGGACGATGGTGCGCCGGCGTGCGCAGCGTCCTTTTCCCGGCGGGGACGTGGTGGATGCGCACGTTTCATGGCGCCAGCGTGACCGATGTGGCGCTCGCAGCGTAGAGCGGTCCACGGGAGCGCGACAGCGAGGCGGACGGGAGCAGGCCACGGCTTCGACGCGTCGTTGGGAGGGAATGTGCGTTTGGATGTGGCGGAGCGAGCGGCGCATCCTTGCGGCAGGATGCGAGAATGAATGCGCATCCGTCGTGCCGCGCCGGGAGCGCATGAAGCGGCGCCAACGTAAGGCCGTCGGAGGCGCTGCTGACCCGACTTGGCCGGATAGAATTGTTCCGTGTCGGATGACGGACGTGGATTGATGGGTCAGCCCGGATTCGGCGATCGGTCAACCGGGCGACCGGCCGATCGGTCAACCGGGCGACCGGCCAACCCGGGTTCGTTAATCTACCCGGGTTCGTTAATCTTGCTTTTTCAGATAAAACGGAGCATATTCCTGGGGCTACGGGCCGACGCCAAGGCTCTCCCACTACGGCGCGGCAGCCGGTCGGTTCTCGAACCAGCCACAAGCGGCCGCACGCGGTGGAGCGGAGATTCCGATGACGATCCATTGCGAGATAGAGAATCCAGGCGAGCTCGTCCAGCTCCTTCGCGTCCGCGGGCACACCTCTCGTGCAGATGTCCCGGAGGCGGCCGGGGGGCGCGACTTTGCGCCGGGACCGCACGACTGCTTCGACGCGGCGCTCGCCGCGTGCAAGGCGCTGACGGCGACGTTGTACGCGGAGCAGAAGGGGATAGCGATGGCGCCGTGGGAAGTATGTGCTCAAGATGCGCCTCGCGTTTCACGGCCCGCTGACGGAGGCGGATCGCTCGCGGCTCCACACCGTGGTCGCTCGCTGTCCGATCCACAAGCTGATGACAACGGCCGACGTGGCGATCGTGACCGCACCCATCAAGGGCTCCTCTGGAGTCAACGTTGACTCGGACGAGCCGTGAGAACCAGGAGATCTCGATGAGCCGATACCCCGACAAAGAGCCGGAGTGCCTGTACGCAGACAGCTCGGTCATCGAGCTCGTGATCGAGTCGCGCCCGCGGGATCTGGGCGGCTTCGCGGTGCGACGCACGCTCCCATCGACGCAGCGAAGGCAGCTCGGGCCGTTTCTTTTCTTCGATCACATGGGGCCGGTCGATTTCGCGCCAGGTCAGGGGATCGACGTTCGACCGCACCCGCACATCGCGCTCGCGACCATCACCTATCTCCTTGACGGGGAGTTCGTGCATCGCGACAGCGTCGGCTCGAAGCAGCCGATCCGGCCGGGCGACGTGAACTGGATGGTCGCGGGACGCGGCGTGGTCCACTCGGAGCGGACGGCGCCCGAGATGCGGGCGCGCGGCGCACGGTTGCACGGGATCCAGACGTGGGTCGCGCTCCCGCAGCGTGACGAGGAGATCGAGCCGCGCTTCGAACATCACCCGCGCCTGACGATGCCCGTCGTGAGCCGCCACGGCGCGGAGCTGCACGTCATCGCCGGGACCGCGTACGGCGCGGAGGCGCCCACAGGGGTCCTGTCGCCGACGCTCTACGTGCATGCGCAGCTCGACGCCAGCGCGACGCTGCCGATCGACGACGAGCACGAGGAGCGCGCCATCTACGTGATTGACGGGAGCATCGACTGCGACGGCAAGCGCTTCGGCGAGGGCGCGATGGTCGTGATCCGTCCGCGCGCGCACGTCGCCGTGCAGGCCATCAGCAAGACGAACCTCATGCTCATCGGCGGCGCGCCGCTCGACGGACCGCGCCACATCTACTGGAATTTTGTGGCGAGCTCCAAGGAGCGCATCGAGCGAGCGAAGGCCGACTGGCGCGAGGGCCGTTTCCCCAAGATCCCCGGCGATGACACCGAGTTCATCCCCCTCCCGGAGGGCGGCTGACGTGGGCATGCGGCCGGCTCCGGGATCACGGGGATACGAGCTGGTGGCGTCCTTGGCCGCCTTTTCGATGGCCTTGGCCTCGTTTCGGTCGCCGCATCACTCGCGCAGCCAGGCCCACGAAGAGGTGGTACGCTCTGCCGATGAGCCACGACGATCTCGGCCCCATGCCGATCCGGTTCATGCGGCATGCGGGCTCCGGCGACGCCATGCGACCGATGCGGAGCCCAGCGGTTCACACCTACGTCGCCCTCGCCCTGCACGTCGGAGGCCGTATGCGGGTCGAGCATCGCGGCGAATTCGAGCTGCGGGCCGGGCATCTCCACCTCATTCCCGCAGGCGACGCGCACCGCGTCCTGTCGGCGAGCCGCCCGGATGTGTGGGGGATCGGCTTCTGCCGGACGTGTCTCGACCCGGCGCGCTACGGCGACCTGCTCGCCCCGCTCGACCGCGTCCGCCACGGGGCATCTCCTGTGGTCGAGTTGCCGGGGGCGCGGCAGGCGTATGTGCTCGATCTGCTCAGGGAGCTCGAGCGCGAGCAGCAAGCTGTGGGCGTGCTGCCGGTCGTCGCCGAGAGCCTGCTCGCCCTGGTGCTCGCGGAGGTCGTGCGCGCGAGCGGCACTGCCCGGGCCGCCCCGATGCCGCGTCCTTCGATCGTGGGCGAGGCTCTGGCCGTGATCGAGGCCCGGTGCCTCGGGCCGCTCTCCTTGAAGGAGGTCGCGGCGGCGGTGCGCCGGACGCCTGCCCACGTCACGACCGCGGTCAAGCAGGCCACTGGGCGCACGGTGGTCGCGTGGATCGTGGAGGGACGTCTGGCCGAGGCGCGGCGCAGGCTCCTCGCGACCGACGAGTATGTCGACGTGATCTCCGAGCGCGTCGGCTATGCCGACCCGAGCCACTTCGTGCGGCTGTTCCGGCGCCACCACGGCGTCACCCCCGCCGCCTGGCGTGCCCAGCACCGCCGATCTCAGCTGACCCGGGTTGAGCGAGCCAGCGACGCACCCGGGTAGCAATCCGACCCAGGTTCGGGTTGCTCCCAACCTCGGGTTGCTCCCAACCTCGGTCGGAGCAATCCGACCCAGGTTCGGGTTGCTCCCAACCTCGGTCGGCAGGGTCCCCAACCTGGGTCGGGTCGCACCAACCTGGGTCGGGTCGCACCAACCTGGGTCGGGTCGGCGCCAGAGCGGGTCGGCGCAGAGCGAGGTGGACGCAGATCCTGGTAACATCTGCTCAATGCAAGAAGAGAGAAAGGAAGCAGGTGAGCCCATGCATCTCGCGCCTTTGCCGATGTCGCTCCTCTGGGAGCCGCCGCCGAAGAGCTGCAGCGCCGGGGACGGATCGAGCCTGACGATCACGGCAGGCAGCAAGACCGACCTGTTCATCGATCCGGAAGGCACGGCCGAGGCGCTGACCGCGCCGCGCTTGCTCGGCACCCCGCAGGGGGACTTCATCGTCAGCGCGCGGGTGACCGTCGGCTTTTCGGCGGTCTACGACGCCGGCGTGCTGCTCCTCTGGGTGCACGAGCGCGCGTGGGCCAAGCTCTGCTTCGAGCTCTCGCCGCAGCGCGAGCCGACGATCGTCTCCGTCGTCACACGCGGCCTGTCGGACGACTGCAACGCGTTCGTCGTCGACAGCGACCACGTCTGGTTGCGCGTGGCGCGGCTCGGTCGAGCCTACGCGTTTCACGCCTCCGTCGACGGGACGGCGTGGCGGCTCATCCGCTATTTCGCCTTCGACAGCGCCGGGGACGCCGCTGTCGGCTTCTCGGCGCAGTCACCGACGGGCGATGAATGTACGGCGGTCTTCGAGGATATCCGCTTCGCGCCGCGGAGGCTCGGCGATCTCCGCAGCGGAGAGTGATGCCGGGAGCGCCGGCGCCATGGCCGCTGGTCAGTCCGCCGTCGATCGGCTTTCGCATGCCGCTCGCGCACAGGTCGTCAGCGGCGCACCACGCGCTGGCGCGCGCGGCTTCCCCACATCCGCGGAGGACCGGGGCGCAAGAGGGAGGGGTACCGCGTCGTCGGCGCAGCGCGCGGCGGCCCTCACCGGGCCGTGAGCGCCAGCCATCGGCAGCCATCGGCGCGTGCTGCAAACGTGCACCTCGCGACGCTGTACGCGTGGGCTTGCAGGTACGCATGCGCGGCGGAGCCCGGGTGTTCGCGATTCAAAGGCCACCGCGTTCGCGATACGCTGCGGACATGTCCCGGCCTCTCGCCTCAGGTCGTCCCCCTTTGGGCACACTCACCGGTCTGGGACACGGGGGCGGTACGAAGGTCACGGGCGTGCTGCAGCCGCCCGCTCTGGGTCAACAGCCCGATGCCCCGGCGAAGGACGTCGCGCGCGACGCTGACACGCTCAGTGAGCAGGCGGTGCCGTCGTCGCAGCTGCGCCCCGCCGCTCCGCGCGGCGCCGGACAGGACGAGATCCGAGCGGCGCTCCTGCCAGACCGCATCGTCGCCGGACGGTACAGGCTCGTGCATCCGCTCGGCCACGGCGCCATGGGCGAGGTCTGGCGCGCACACGACCGCGTCCGACGCTTCGATGTCGCGCTCAAATTCCTCGTGCTTCCTCGCCAGAACCAGGCCATCGACTTCATGGAGCGCTTCCGCTTCGAGGCGCAGGTCGCGGCGCAGCTCGGGCGGAAGACCGACCTCATTGTCACCGTGCACGACGCCGGCGAGGATCCTGAGACAGGCCCGTATCTCGTCATGGAGTACGTGCGCGGCCGGTCCCTCCGGCAGCTGATCCGGGAGCGAGGGCCGGTGCCGGCGGTCGAGCTCGCTGCGCTCCTTTGCCAGATCGGAGAGGCCCTCTCGGTGGCGCACGGCCTCGGGATCGTGCATCGCGACATCAAGCCGTCGAACATCCTGCTCCGCGACGGACGCGACGGCCGCCTGCGGGCCAAGGTCGCCGACTTCGGGATCGCCAAGTGGATCCGCCAGGATCTGGCGGCCGACTTCCCCCGCCAGACCGCGGAGGGCGTGGTGCTGGGCACGCCGGCCTACCTCAGCCCCGAGCACACGTGCGACGGGCACGCGGATCCGCAGCTCGACATGTGGGCCCTCGCGGTTGTCGCGCACGTGGCGCTCACCGGTCAGCAGCCCTTCGCTGGCCGCAACATCGCCGATGTGCTCGCTTCCATCCTCTCCAGCGGGCGACCCCCACTGTCGACGCTGTCCCCGGGGGCGCCGCCGGAGCTGGAGAGCTGGTTCGCGCGCGCCTTCGCCCTGGATCCTGCAGAGCGATTCCCGTGCATCAAGCCGATGATCGCCGCCTTCGTGGCCGCGGTCGGGGCGCCGGACGCGCCCGGCACGCCGGCGCTTGCTGCGTCGACGCTCGCTGCGCCGCCGCGGCGGACCAAGGTGCACCTCGCGGCGGCTGGCCTCTTCGTGGCGCTCGGGCTGGGGATGGCGATCGCGGCCGCGCTGCCCCGGCACCGGCCAGAGGGCACCTCCGCCGCGCTGCGGGCGATCGGCGACGAGGTGCGCGCCGTGGTCCGCCACGCTGCCGCGGCGCAGACGCCGAGGGCGCTCCAGGCGAGCGTGCGCTCGACGGTCCCGACGGCCGGACCCACGGCAGCGCCGCTCGTGACGGCGGCGCCCCTGACAGCACCGCTCCCCGCCACGACGCCGCTGGAGCCTGCGCCGCGACCTGCCGCGGCGCGCCCCGTCCGCGCGTCCGAGGCGCCGCGGAGCACGGGGGGAGCGCCTCCGCGACAGCGCTCGACCGACGCAGGTGTGCGGAAGAGCGCGATCTTCTGAGCAGCGACGGCGAGCCATCCCGCTCGTCGACCTGAAGTCGAGCGCGCCCGAGGTGCTGGTATCGACGTGCTCGAAAGATACGTTCCTGCCGCACAACATGCCGCAAAAGATACGTTCCTGCCGCACAACATGCCGACAACATGCCGCAACCCGGGTCGGGTCATCGCCAACCTGGGTCGGGTCATCCGGGGTCGGGCCGTCCCCAACCTGGGTCGGCTGTCCACCCCGCTCAACCTGGGTCGGCTGTCCACCCCGTTCCCCGCTCAACCTGGGTCGGCTATCCCACGTTGGGTCGGCTATCCCACGTTGGGGCCGGCCACGGTTTGGCCCACGACGAGCGCCGGTGCGCTCAGCGCGGCCGCGTCCGTCATGCCGGCCTGGACGCGCGCGTAGATGCCGCACGCCTCGCCGGCGACGACGTAGACGCCGTAATTGACCGACTCCCGCCGCCCGTTCTCCAGGGCCGCGAAATACCGCTGCGCGATCCACCGGCCCTCGCGGGCCTTGGCCAGAGAAGCACGCCAGACGTCGTCGGACGTGTGGCGCCCGAGGATCACCTCTTCCCCCTCGGCGCCGTAATCGCTCTTCAGGACCCAGTCCTCGCGCTGCGCGCGGAGCAGCTCGGGGTGCACCGTCTCCAGCCGCGACGTCACCGGCACGTGGCGCTGGATCACCGACTGCGCCTGCGGCGAGAAGCGGTGGAGGTGCTCCCACATGAACGCCATCGACCGCTTGTTCTGCGGCAGCACCGCGCCGAGCGGGTTCAGGATCGCGGCGCGCCCGTCGGCCGCCGCCGAGAGCACGGCGCCGAGCGGGCCGGCGAGCGGCTCGGCGTCGGGGATCTGCTCGTCGGTCCACACGCTCGAGCGCTCCCCCCACCAGTCCGTCTTGTAATGGCGGAGCAGGATCGAGAACGGGACGTCGAACAGGGACAGGCCCCGATCGTCGTGACCGAGGTTGTACGGCGAGCCGAGGAACACCGCGTAACCGCGCTCCTCGAGCCAGCGCCGGTAAAGGCGGATCACCGCGAGATCCTCGGTGAACTCCGTGGGATAGACGAAGCCGAGGCGCCGCGTCGCGGCCTCGCCGAGGAGCGCGCGGGCGACCTCGTCCACCATCGCGCAGAACCGGGCGCCGAGCTCGCGGTTGGGGTCGAGCGCGCCCGGGTGGTCCGCCGCCGCGAGCGCGCTCAGCACGACCGCCTCCGCCTCGCCCGTCGGCGTGTCGCAGTTCAGCTCGGCGATCGCGGGGCCCTCGTCCGTCAGGAAGACGTCGGCGCGCGCGATGCCGTGCCACAGCGGCTGCGACGAGAGCCACATCGCCTTCTGGCAGGGCGTCAGACAGAAGAAGTCGTCGAGCAGCGACGGCTCGTCCGCGACGAGCAGGCACAGCTCGTCGTACACCGCCGCGACCTCCTCGGCGGTGCGGTACAGGGCGCGCTGCTCCGCCGCCGTGACGAGCACCGGCTCCTCGCGGAAGCGCGGCGCGCCGTCGATCCAGGGGTCGGTGATGAGGCCCGTCTCGACGATCCTGGCGGCGAAGGCGTCGTAAGCCCGGACAGCGTCGCTCATAGGAGGCGCGCGATGGCGATAGAGGTCGCCAGGTAGGTCGCCGCCTCGAGGGCGCCCATGCCCTCGTTGCGGTCGGCCGCGATGCCCGCGTCGAGGCGGCCGCCGCGCAGCGCGAGCGGCGCGCCGAGCAGCAGGCTCTGCACGAGGAGCTGCCGGACAGGGTAGAGCGCGAACAGATAGAGCAGCACGCCGCCATAGCCCTTCAACGAGACGAAGAGCCCCTCGAAGTCGCCCTCGAGCGCCCGCGCGATGATGATCGCCACGGCGATCGAGGCGCCGGCGTAGCTCAGCGCGGCGGCGAGGTTCTCGCCCTGGATCTGCTCGGCGTCGTCGTAGGTGGTGAGCGCCCGGAAGAGCGTGATGAACACGTGCAGCGTGATCTGCGCGAGCAGGAAGAAGCCGAGGGAGATCGCGAGATCGCCGAGATCCTTGCCCGCGATCGCGCGCGAGGTGATGAGCCCGGTCGCCACGTAATGCGCGCCCGCCGCGAGCCCCGCCGCCGCGTTGCCGCGCTCGATCTCGGCCGGGAGCCGCGCATTGAGCAGGAGCCGGATCCCGAGCTGGCCGGTCGCGATCACGAGGAGCAGGCCCACGACCGCGAACGCGCTCACCCAGAGCAGATCGCGCGCGAAGCCCGACCCGTCGAGGCAGTTCTTGACGGCGCTCGCGGCGACGAGGAACACCGCGAGGACCTGGCCCACCGTGAGCAGCCGGCGCGCGACGTTGCTCTCCGTGAGATCGCGGGCGACCGTGTGCGCCGGCGAGAAGATCCTCTGCCCGATGCGCAGGAGGGCGAGCAGAGCGAGCGTCGTGCCCAGCCCGAACCCCATCACGTAGGACAGATCCATGGGACGCACGCTACAGAACGCGCAGCGCCGTCACAAGCCCCAGCGCGCGCCGCGAAAGGCCCGCGCGCGGCGCGTTCCGGCTCGTGGGTTTGCGGGGCGAGCCGCCCTTTGTGATATGGGTAAGGTCCACCGGCCGGCGACGGCCCGGCCTCCGCGACGGACCATGGTCGAACCTCCTTGCGACTCCGGCACTCAGGGCATCCAGGGCATCTTCGCGCGGCCCTATATCGACCTCGAGCCGTACCTCGATCTCGCGCCGCTCGGCGAGATCCACGAGGAGATCTGCCTCGGGCTCACGCAGGTGCCGATCGATTACACAGGCGGCAGCCACCGCACGATGGGCATCATGCCGCCGTCGCGCCTCGGCGAGGCGCTCGGGGACTACGGCGAGGTGATCCGCGGCCTCGAGGACGAGGAGTTCGCCACGTTCCAGCGCCTCTCGGACGACCCCTCGGCGATCGACCGCTCGGCGCGCGACGCGCTCGAGTTCGGCGAGGAGCGCGACATCCCGCTCTCGCGGCGGCAGATGCTCTGGCTCAAGTTCCGCCATGGGGTCTACTTCCCCTGGAAGGTCTATGTCGAGCTGATCCCGAACCGCTTCTGGAGCGACAAGAGCCGGAGCGAAGGCAAGGACTTCACCCGGCTCGCGCGGTCGTTCTTCCCGAAAACGATCGACTACGTGAAGCGCTTGCCCTTCTCGTCGATCGGGCGCTGCAACATCATGGGTCTCGAGGCGAACGATCACGGCACGGTCCACCGCGACGGAGACGGCGTGGCAGGGGAGGGGGCGGCAGGGGAGGGGGTGAGAAGCATCGAGCGCGAGCCCGATCACTTCATCACCCTCTGTCCCGCGGGCAACAAGCGCCTGTTCCTGTGGAACGAGCGGGCGCGGCGGAGGACGCCTGTCGTCGGCCGGGCTTACTGGTTCAACGATCACGATTACCACGGTGTCGAGGCGGATCCGTTCTTCAGGTACTCGGTGCGCATCGACGGCACGTTCACCCCGGAGCTCATCGAGGCGCTCCGGCGCGACAACGGCCGGGCGACGGGGGCCGCCGCGCGGGCGGCTGACGCGGGCGCGCCTCGCGACGCCGGGGAGGCCACCGCGTGAGCCGGCTGGACGAGCCGTTCGAGCGGGCCGAGGTGCTCGACAAGCCGGGGATCGTCGGCGCGCGCTGGTGGCACAAGGGCCTCACCGAGGCGCCGAAGGACGCCTCGCGGCGGAGCGCCATCATGGTCGCGCTCGGCGCGGTCGGGCTCGCCGGGTTCGCGGCGGCGATCGCCGTGGCCGCCGACGGGTGCTCCGACGACGAGCACGAGGTCCAGAGGAAGCGGGCGCTCGACATGCAGCGGACCTTCGGCTGGAGCTTCGGCGCCGCGCAGGAGAGCGTGACGTTCGACGGCGAGTCGAAGAAGCCGTTCGACAAGGCGGCGATCGCGAGGATGGCGACGGACCTCAGGCCCGGAGACGAGGCCCTGCGCGCCTATTACGTGCCCGCGCTGTTCGAGTCGCCCTCCGCCGTGCCCACGCTCGTCGCCCAGGGGGATCCGGCGCCCATCGCGCCGCTCGGCAACGTGCTCCGGCCGATCTTCACGTCGGCGATGGAGCGCGCCTACCGGAGCGGCAAGGCGCTCGCGTCGCTGCTCCTCGCCGCCCGGACGGCCAGCGGCCTGCGCCGGGACATCGCGGTCATCGCGGATCTGGACGGCCCCGAGTCGGTGGCCTTCGCCGCCGGCGCGGCGGAGGCGTTCGATCCGGTGTTCACCTTCGACAACTGGCCGCACCCGCGCGGCGTCGTCAAGGCGCACCAGACGCTCGCCGCGGCGGCGTACTATCAGCCGCTCTTCGCCCGCCCGCACCCCGGCCCGCGCGCGACGATGTTCGTCCTCGATCGCCAGCGGCTCTCGCCGTACTCGGACGACGCGACGCAGTTCGACAACCGGCATGTCGCGCGGCTGCCGTCCGCCGACGCGCTCTGGGACCGCGGGGTCCGACATGTGCTGTACGTCGTGCCCACGGAGGCGAATACGACCGAGTCCGACGATCTCAACGACGATCTCGTGGCCTACCGGATGCGCCAGCTCCGCGTGGGCATGATGGCCGCGAGCGTCTTCGCGCCTGACCTGACGGAGGCGAAGCCCGCGGACGCCACCGAGGACTGGCCTCCGTATTACTACGGTGGCAGCGCAACGTCGCACGGCTGGTTCTGGGTGGACTATCCGTGGGGGCCGCCCCCCAAGCCGGCGCCGGTCGAGCCCGCCGTGCGGCGGCCGGGCAGGAGCTATGCCCCGGCGGCGCGCGCGACGCCGTTCTCGACCAGCAGCGCCGCAGGCGCGACGCCGCCGAGCCCGGCCGGCTTCGGGACGGTGCCCGTCGTCGTGGCGCTCGGCACCGGCGCGATCCTCGGGGCGGCGCTCAGCCGGAGCGGCTCGTGGAACCGGGCCTCGGGCGGGTACGGAGGCTAGGCGTGGAGCACGCGATCTTCGCGATGGAGGTGTGCGCGCGCCTGGACCCCGGGAGCGCCCTGCAGCGCACGCTGCACGAGTCCATCCAGGGCCATTGCGAGACGATGAGCCTGAACCAGAAGTGGCACCAGTACCGCCGCGCGCAGGTGGCGCTGCTGTCCAACCTGCCTGTCCTCGAGAAGGGGTGCTGGGACTATTTCGACGACGACTCCCGCGCGCTCAACGACTACGGCATGTGGGCCCGCGGCATGATCACCGAGGAGGGGGCGCGCAAGGGGCCGTCGGGGACGGCGGACCCGTACCGCGGCCAGCCGCGCTACCTGACCTTCACGATGGCGTTCCTCCTGCTCCACGGCTCGCCCACCGATCGGATGATCCGCACCGTCTGCGACGTCCCCAAGGACCGCCTCTGGCGCCGCGACGTGTTCGGCCACATCCTCCGGAGCCTCGGGCACGTGAGCTTCGCCAGCGTCAAGTCGGACGTCATCTACCTGATCCCGCGCGACGAGGGCTGGGGGCTCACCGCCGAGGATCTGACCGATCCCAAGTTCCACTACCTGCGGAAGATCGTATAGAGCGGCGCTCGCCCGCGCCTGGCGGATAAGAAGACCGCCAAGGACGCCGAGGACGCCGGGGATGCGAGGGGGGCAGAGGACAGAGGATCTTATCCTGGCGTCTTGCTTTTTATATAAATTTATACATCGCGGTGGAGCGGCGCCTCAAAACCACGTTTCCCACCGGTCGCGGTCGATCTCTGCGGCATGCACCGTCGCGGAGATGCGGTCTCGGTCGCCGGGAAACGGCTGTATCTGGTGCAGGCGATAGCTGTCGATGACGAGCGCGCCGCCGGGGCTGTAGCCGGCGATGAGGGGCCGCGCGGAGCGCGCCTCGTCGCCCGGGTCGTCCCGCCCGTCGTAGAGGACGTCCCACAGCTTGAGCCCGCCGTCCGCGTCGGGGAGATCCAGCATCACGACCACGGTGATCGCGCGGAGCCGCCGGGAAAGGTGGTAGTCGGAGAGCCCCTCGGTGTCGAAGTGGACGACGCCGCCCTCGCGCGCGACCTTCTCCCCCGCGGGGAAGATGTGCACCCCGGGCCCGCAGAAGCCGCGCCGGGGCTGCGCGAGCCCGCCCGTGAGCGCCGCGACGAGCTCGCGCATCCGGCGCTGGAGCCCGGGGAGGCGGCGCTCGACGCGGGCGTCGGAGGCGGCCGCGTCGGCGAAGTACAGCCGGGAGCGCCCCTGCTCCAGGTGCGTGTAGAAGGCGCGCCCCAGCGAGAACTGCTCGCCGTCGAAGTCGGCAGTCCACTCGTCGCGGGCGGCGTGGACCCCCGCGACGAGCGCCGCGCGCTCCGCCTCGGAGAACACCCGGGGTAGCTCCAGGGCGAAGTGGCGCTCGAGGGCGTCGACGGGCGGATCCCCCGCGCGCGGGTAGGAGGAGGACGAGGCCGGCGAGCCGAGATGAGGATCGAGCCGCCGTACGGAGGCGCGGCGCGCGGTGGGCATGGCCAAACCACCGTTAGCATCGTCCGCGGCGACCAGCCAACCGCCGGCCCGCCGGCCCGCCGGCCGTGACGCCGGACTGACGGCCGGAGCGCTCGCCGGTTTTTCCGGCGCGCGCCGCCGGATCCGGGGTACAGTGCCGCGGCGGAAGCACCTTTTTGCGAGCGAGGACAGCGATGGTGTCGGGCAGGCGAGGGGAGAAGCGGCAGGAGCAGCAGGCATTCGCGCTCAAGGGCACGATGCCCGCGATGACGATGCTCTGTCTGCGGACGGCGGATGTCTCGGCCATCGAGCGTCAACTGGCCGACCACATCTCGCAGATGCCGCACTTCTTCCTGCACCTGCCGATCCTGCTCGACCTCGACGCCCTCGGCGACGAGCCCGTCGACCTCGGGGCCCTCGCCGGGCTGCTGCGCAAGCACAACCTCGTGCCCATCGCCGTGCGCAACCCGACGGACGCCCAGCGCGAGCGGGCCGTCGCCGCCGGCCTCGGCGTGCTGCGGACGCCGCTCACGCGCTCGCCGCGAAGGGATGCAGCGGGCGAGGGGAACACCCCCACGCCGGGGCCCGTGGCGGTAGGGCCTGCGGGGGCGGACCGCGGCGCGGCTGGGCCCGCCCGGCGCCCGAGGGACGCCGCGCCGGCGCCGGACGTGGCCGGCGAGCCGCCGCCCGCGGGCCTCACCGTGCGGCAGCCGGTGCGCAGCGGGCAGGTCATCTATGTCCCCCACGGCGATCTCGTGGTCCTCTCGCCGGTCAGCTCGGGCGCGGAGCTCATCGCCAACGACAACATCCACGTCTACGCGCCGCTCCGCGGCCGCGCCATGGCCGGCGCCCACAACAACGCGGACGCGAGCATCTTCTGCATGAGCCTCGAGGCGGAGTTCGTCTCGATCGCCGGCCGCTACCTCATGGCCGACGAGATCCCCGACGAGCACCGCGGCAAGCCCGCACGCATCTCGGTGCAGAACGACGGGCTCGTGATCACGCGGCTCTAGCGCTCAGGCGCCCTCCGGCGGGGATCCCAGCGCCGACGGCGTTCCGTCGAGCCCGTCGAGCCGTTCGGGACGCCCCGGCTGGCCACCCGGGGCGAACTGCCCGCCGGGGGCCTCGCCGTCATGGGCTCCCGAGCCTCCTCCACGGAGGACCACCCGGGACGAGCGCGTTCGTACTGGCAGCTTTCGCCGCAGATCCGCCGCTCACGCATGGCAGCTGACGTTCGGCTCGAACGCCCTCTGCCGGACCAGAGACGGTCGACATCTCGCGTCCGGACCACCGCGGAGACACCGGTGACAGATCTGGACAGGCGTGATGGTGCGAGGACGAACCCCGTGTTCCCGCAAGCTGGCGACGCTGGAAGAAACAGTTATCGTCCAGCGCGACTACCCTGAAACAAAACCACCAGCTGAAAAAGCTCTTGCACCGGCGCAGTCGTGGAATAGCTTACCGCTCGCTGTCACGCAGAGCTCGACGGAGCGCGTGACCGCCTTCGGGCCCGCAAGAGGCAGGTGAGCTGGCGCCAGACGTCGCCGAACCACAGGCCGATGCGGAGCTGTGCGCCGGGAGCGATGTCCCGGCGTGGGATAATTGATCTGTGGTCATAATGGGAGGGTTTCCATGAAGAAGTCGCTTATCTCGCTCGTTGTCCTTTCCGCCGCGACGCTCTCCACCAGCGCGATGGCGATCGATATCGACAAGGAACTGAAGATCGAAATCGACTTTGCCTTCGGCGTCTCCGCTGCAAACACGGCGAAGTGCGATCCTTCTTTTCTCCAGGACGACGATGAAGGGAGAATCCTCGGTTACCCGGCGGAGTTCTGTGCGCACTCCTGCAAGGTGAAGTTCACCGGGGATTTGCTGGACAGCACCAACTTCTACCTCTTCGAGAAGATGACGACCGGCCACTACGATTGTGAGCAGTTCGACGAGGATCCGGTCGTTACCTTCGTCACCATCGATCCCGACAGGGTGAGCAAGCTCTTCTTCAAGAATGCGAAGCGGAAGCTGCGGGCGTTTTCGGGTGGCGAGGACGCCATGGGCAACCTCTGGGGCGCGTGCAGCTTCAAGGAGCTCGGCTTCGTCAACTACAGCTGCAATTTTCTGAGCCAGGACGATGACGCGACGGAGGTGGAGCCGGAGGAGGAAGTGGAGGAGGGGACCGGCGAGGAGTAGCCGACGGACGGCTGATCCTCGACGCACGATCCGGAGGGCCGCAGATCGGCGGCCGGCCGGAGCTCCCGGGGTGCACACGGGAGCTCCGGTGACCGACGACAGCGCGCGCTCCGGTCTCTGACGGGAAGGGAGTCGCCGGCTTTCGCCGGCGGCTCTCCCTTTTTGTGCAAGGCGTCTGCCGCACGGTCGCGCGCTCGCCGGGGTACGCCACATGGAGACACGACGATGCAACAGCACAGCTCGCGAACAAGCACACTTCACCGGTTCTCTGGCAGGCTCCTCCTGCTCGCCCTGCTCGCCATCGCGATCGCGGCCGCGGTGCTGTTGCTCGCGCGCCCCTGGGCCGAAGAGACCCTCTCTGCGAGCAGCGAGGAGGCCGGAGGCGAGACACGGAGGAGGCCGCCCACCTACAGGAACCGGGCCATCCTGAGATCCCCCGCGCCGTCCCAGCCGCGCGAGCCCGAGAGCCCGCGGATCGTCGGCGACGTCTATGACACGGACGGCAACACGCTCGCGGGCGCGACCGTCGCCGCGACGACCTTCGAAGTCGCGGGCAACATCCCCTCGACCGCGCGCGCCGTGAAGAGCGATGAGCGCGGGCGCTTCGAGCTCATCCTGCCGGACGGGACGTACCAGCTCAAGGTCGATCTGGCCGGCTACGGCCCCACCACCGCGGTCGCGCACAGCGGCGACACCGTGAGCCTCGTGCTCCCGCGGAGCGGCGTCATCACCGGGCGCGTCCTCGACGAGCGCAAGGAGCCGGTGCGCCGCTTCACCATCGATGTCCTCTCCGCCGTTCCCGAGGACGTGCCGGCCCCGCCGCCGATGTATTCGAGGACGTTCGACAGCCCCGATGGGACCTTCCGCATCGACCAGATTCCCGCCTGGGACGTGATCCTCAAGGCCACGGCCGAGGAGCACGCGCCGGCGTTCTCCGACTCGCTCTCCGTGGAGCGCGGCGACACGGGCACGGTGGAGCTCGCGCTCTCCCGCGGGTGCGCCCTCTCGGGGAGGGTGGAGGACCCGCAGGGCACGCCGCTGCCCGGCGTGTTCGTCGACGCCGAGTCGCGCCTCGGCACCGGCTCCCTGAGCGAGCAGACCCTCCGGTCCTCGGCCGACGTGCAGCAGACGCAGACCGAGGACGACGGCACCTTCCGGCTCGACCATGTGCCCACGGGGGAGGTCCACGTGCGCGCCTACGACGGGAGCCACGCGGTGACCCTGCTGGCCATGAGCATCGCCGACTGTGGCAAGGTGGAGCCGGTCAAGGTGGTCATGTCCCCCGGCGGGAGCATCCGCGGCGTGGCGCGCCGGGAAGACGGCTCGCCGATCCCCCACGCAAAGCTCACGCTCCTCGCCCGCTCGGTCGGCTTCGTGAGCGTGTTGGCCGATGAAGAGGGGCGCTATCGCATCGGCGACCTGCCCGCCGGGAGGGTGCGTGTCGAGCTGCGCGAGGGGAGCCGGGCGACCATGGTGTCCGTGAACGTTACGGAGGGGAAGACGGTGAAGCGCGATATCTCCCTCTTCGGCGAGGGGACCGGGGAGCTCCGCGGACGCGTCACCGCCGGCGACAAGCCCCTCGCCGGGATCCGCCTCCTCATCGCCGCGAACCGCGGCCGCAAGCCGGGCTTCGAGCGCCACACGCCGGTGACCGACAAGGACGGCACCTTCCGTGTGCCCTCCCTCGCCGCGGGGAACTATGTGATCACCGTCATGACCACCCCGGTGGGCCAGGGCATCCGCGTCGAGGAGGGCGGCGTCACCACCGTGAACCTCGACGTGACCCCGAGGCCCGCCGCCGAGGACACGAACTGAGCCGCCGCCCCCGGCCCGGCCGGGGCCTTCACCTCGGCCGGAGCTCGGTCAGGACGAGCAGGTACTCCGGCGGGTTGTTCGGCGTCAGCTTGGCGTACGGGTTCTCCGTGGTGGGAAAGCCGGTGAACCGCTTCGTGCTGTACTCGCCCCAGGACGGGTTCTTGAAGAGCGGGATCACCGGCGCGGCCTGCACGAAGATCATCTGCAGCGCGTCCAGGATGCGCTTCTGGTCGGCAGGGTCCGTCGCGTACTCGAACGCATGGAAGAGCCCGTCAGCCTCCCTGGCGCCGAACCGGTGCCAGTTGCGCGCCGAGATCTCGCCGACCGGCTTCACGAGCTCCGCGCTCATCAGGTCGCGGTAGAAGTTGTACGGCGTCGGCTCGACCGTTGTCCACCCCATCGACATGTCGAACATGCCCTTCTGCAGCGCCGCGAAGAACGCGCTGAAGTCGAGCGTCTTCATCGACGCCTCGATACCTAGGCTCTGCAGGTTCTGCGTGATGATCTGCACCGCGCGGACCCAGTCCGACCAGCCGCTGACCACGTTGATCTCGAAGCGCAGCGGCTTGCCGTTCCTCGTCCGGATCCCGTCGGCGCCCCGCGGGTAGCCCGCCTCGTCGAGGATCTGGTTCGCCCGCTGCGGGTCGAGCTTCACCCAGTCGCCCGCCGCCACCGCCTTCTCGTTCCGGAACCGCTCGTACGAGTCGTCGAGCCCCGTCGCGTCCGCGCCGTGCGTGTAGTTGTCAGCCGCGAGCTTGACGATCTGGTCCCGGTCGATGGCCATGCTGATCGCCTTGCGCACGCGCACGTCGTCGAACGGCTTCCTCGTCGCGTTCGGGTACAGCGTGGCCGTGCCGCCGACGAGCGGGAACCAGTAATGATGGTGCGCCGGATCCTTGGCGACGAAGACCCGCTCGATGTCGGGCACGAACGCGCCCGCCCAGTCGATCTCGCCGTTGACGAGCGCCAGGGTGACCTGATCGTTGCCCGGGTACGCCGGGAAGCGCAGCCCGTCGACCGCCGGCTTGCCCTCCTGCCAGTAGTGCGGGTTCTTGCCGAGCTCGTACACCTGGTTCTGGAAGACCTTCACCTCGGTGAAGGGCCCTGTCGCCACGGGGCTCTCGTTCGCGAACGTGACCGGGTCGGCGACGTCCTTCCAGATGTGCTCCGGCACGATCGGCTGGTGGCCGATGTAGCTGAGCCCGGGGACATACGACCGCCTCAGGACGAACTCGACGGTGGTCTCGTCCTCCGCGGTCACCGCGCCGAGGAACCTCCATACACCCGAGAGATCGAGCGCCGGATGCTTCTTGATCAGCGCGAACGTGAACGAGACGTCCTTCGCCGAGAAGGGCTTTCCGTCCGACCACTTGACGCCGGAGCGGGTCGTGAACGTGAGCTTCCTGTTCCCGTCGCTCCACGCATACCTGGTCGCGAGCCACGGCGTGTAGTCGGTCCTCATCGTGTTGTAGACGAGCAGCGGCTCGTAGATGCCGGCGACCGTCGGAAAGCGCACGTTCCCCTCGGCGAGCAGGGGGTTGAAGTTGCGCACCCAGGTGGCCTGCTGCTCCCGCGCGATCGTGACCATCGCCGCGCCCTTCGCGGGCTTCGGCGTGGGCGCCGCCGGCGCCGACGCCGGCGTCGCCGCCTGCTCCGGAGCGGCGGAGGTGTTCTGCGTTCCTCCCTTGGAGCGACAGCCCGCCGTGGCACCACCCGACAGGACCAGCGCCGACAGGATGAAAGCATGGCGCGGCATGGCTCGACTCATCCCAGGCATCAAGTTCTCCACGCGGGCGACCTCGGTCTCCCTGCGACGCTCCATTTCAATGACAGCACCCGATCCCGCGCCCGATGAGGCGCCGCGACATCACGCTCGCCCGAGGACCCCCGGGGCAGTGCGCGACGTCCCGGTGGTCACACTCTATCGGTGCGTGTGGGCACGCGTCAACTTACCGGCCTTGCCTGATTTCTGGATCTCCTCGCGTCCTTTCGCGAAACTGGCGGCGGCTCGGGGACCCGACCGGGCGGACAGGAGGCTCCGTACGCGTGGAGGCCCTTCCAAGGAGCGGACCGTGACCACCCCCGCCTCGCGACTCCTCGTCGACCTGAGCCACGCCGTCGAGCACGGAGGGGCTCGATCTCGCCGGGAAGGCCGTCCTCGTGCGCACGGGGTGGAGCGCCCACTGCCTGCGGCCGACTGCGACGGACGCACGGCGCGCCGCGGAGGCGGCCGTGAGCGGCTCAGTCGCCGTCGAGCGGGAAGAGCTGCAGGTTCACGACGACCACGCGCTCGGGCGGCCGTGACTCGGCGATCACCGCGCGCATGTTCTGGAAATAGCTCACGTGGAGCTCGGAGAGCTTCACGAGGTCGGCCGCGGAGACGGTGAAGACGTTGAACGAGAAGCGCCCCTCGGCCTTGCGCGTGAGCCGCGAGAGCCCGACGCCGGCCCAGAAGGACTTGAGCCGGTGCTCTGCGTCCGGGTCGGGGCGCGTGTCCACCGTCCGGATCGGCGCGACGGTCCACCGCCCGCGGCTCTTCCGGATCTGGCCGGCCTCGGCGAGCCGTTCGAGGCAGCGCGCCTCGTCCTCGACGGGGAACCCGAGCCGCCGCGCGATCCAGCCCGGCTCGTGGCGCGGCAGCGCGCGGTACGACGGCATCTCCAGGGCGAGCAGAACGGCGGGGAGCAGCGGCTCCTCGTAGACGGCGCGGCGCTGGGCCTCGAGCGTGCGCCACGCCGCGCTCGCGGCCGGGAGCGCCGCCGGATCGGCGAAGAGCGCCACGAAGTCGAGCAGGCGCAGCGAGCAGGCCTCGATCATCCGCAGGAAGTCCGGGAGCCGCGGCTCGGCCTCGCCCGAGAGCCAGCGCGCGACCGCATAGCGGCTCCTGTCGGCGCGCCGCGCCACGTCGACGATGGGCGACATCGAGCGCATCTCCGAGAGGAGCGCCGCGACGCCCTCGGCGGACGCCGGGTCGGTGTGCGCGAGCCAGGCGGGCGTCGAGGGAAAGAAGCGCCCCACCGCCCCCGCGACGTCGAGGCCCGCGCGCCGCGCCGCCACGAGGAACGTGGCCGCGGTCGGCCAGCGCCTGCCGGACTCCCACGTGTAGACGACGTTGGTGCGGAAGCCGAGCCGGCGGCTGAAGGCGGGCTGCGAGCGCCGTCCGCGGAGCGCGCGGATCAGCTCTTTTGCGAGGGATTCATGGTCCACATAGCGCAGATTCGCACATCTGAAGGCCTGTTTGCGGTATGAAATGTGCGAAGCTGAGCTGGCGTCTCCTCGAGAGCGAACGCAAGGTAGACCGCAGGAGGTCATGAACATGAGCGAGCGGCGTTGGCTTTCTTTGGCTCTTGCGGCGGCGACGGGCGTCGGGCTCCTCGGGTGCGTCGACGGCGCGGGCGGCGGCCCCCAGGGCGGCCAGATCGGCGGAGTCCAGGTCGAGGAGGGCGGGTGTGACGAGGAGAAGGAGGACATCGGCGCAGACGACGTCTCCCCGCTGGGCTTCTCGGCGCGAGAGGCGCTGTCGGCCATCTCCGGAGAGCGCTCCGCCCCGCTCACGTGGGCGAAGGGCGGAAGCACGACGGCGACCGTCTCCGTGGGCGAGCTCGCCGCCTCGCGCTTCGTGCGATCCACGCTGGCGGACAGCGAACCGGGCGGCGCCGAGCCGGCGCTCGCCGTGGACTGCTCGGATCACCTGCAGATCGATGTCCCGCTGGCCTTCTCGACCGAGGACGGCGCGTTCGACGAGTCGTTCGCGGTCACGCTCAGGATCTCGCAGATCGACGACGTCAGCTTCTATCACAAGATCGATCTGGCCGCGCTCCAGGGCTCGTACGAGGTCACCGAGGTCGATCCCGCGGAGTTCAGGGAGGTCGTCGTGTACCTGAGCGGCACGCTGAGCAGCAGCGCCGTCTCCGGCATGATCAGCGGGCTCGCCGAGAGCCACCCGACCGGGAGCGGACCGGACTCGACGATCTCGGCGCGGCCGTTCAGCGTGGCGGAGTTCTGAGCGCCGCGCCGCGCCCGGGCCCCGCGTCAGGCGGAGCGGCGCAGCTGCTCGCGGATCTCCATCAGGATCTTTCCCAGCATGTTCCGCCCGCTCCCGTCGCCGCCGTCGGCCCAGTAGGCGTCGTTCTTCGTGTGCTCGACCAGCTCGGCGTCCCCGGTGTCGAGCAGGGCGCGCCGGAGATCCTCGTGCTGGGTGAACTTCGCCAGCACCACCTCGCGCATGATATCATCCTTCACCTGCTCCCAGTCGGGGCGCAGCGGGCGGCTCCGCTGGCGGCCCATGCGGGCGGCCTCGCCGGGGCCGGGGGCGTTGCGGATCACCTCCTCGTGGTCCGTGCCGGCGAACTTCTGGGCCTGGAAGTAGTGCTCGGTCGTGGGCCACACCTTGCCTTGCAGCGAGACCGGGTGGCGCGAGAAGTTGGAGAAGGCCCCGTGGGCGTCGCCGGCGCGATAGAAGCGGATGACCGTCATGGCCCCAGTCTATCCCACGGCGCCCGCGACGCCGGGCGGGAACCGCGCGGGGCGGCTCCTGCCCGGCGGGCTGCGCGAGCCGCCCGCGGGTCGCGAGGTCGCCCCCTGCGCCACCTCGGCGCTGCCGGGTCGGACCCAGGATCCTCGGGCTTCGAGCTGCTGACGGCGCCGCACGAGGCCTTTCGCGCGCTGCGACCCCGCTACTGAATCACGCCAATCGTGTGGAGGAAGTCGTTGTAGGCGTCGATCTTGTCCGACGGGACCACGTCGAAGCCGATGTTGACTTTATTCCCGTCGACCATCAGCGGCGAGAGGATCTCCTTGGTGGCGTCGAGGCCGATGGTCTTGATGCCGTAGAGGATATAGGGCACGAGGTAACCCTCGTAGTACTGCCGCTGGGCGTGTGTGGCCCTGATGCGCTTCTGGCGCATGTAGTCGACGGTCTTCGGGTCGTAGTCGAACGCGACGATGGGGACACCCGGTATGCCCGCGGCGTCCGCGGCCAGCACGCACCGGTACGAGATGTTGAACAGGCCGAGGAGCCCGATGACGGGCGGATCCGCGGTCTCGATCCGGGACTTCATCCCGTCAACGTCGAAGGCCTCGTTGTCGGCGCCGAAGCTGGCCTGGCTCACGACGAACGTGTAGCCGGCATCCCCGATCACCTCCTGCGCCGACAGCGTCCGTTCGTATCCGTCGATCCAATCCGTGCCGGTGCTGCCGTGGATCAACACCGTGCCTGGAGGCTCGGGCAGCATCGTGAGCAGGGTCGTCGCGGCCATGGCGCCGGCAGACTTGTTGAGCGAGCCGACGTAGAGCGAGCGCTTCGAGGCGGCCATATCGGTGTCGAGCGTCACCACGTGGACCCCGTTCGCGACCGCCTTGTCGATGGCGGCTGCGTTGATGTCGCCGAAGGGCGAGACGGCGATCCCCCCGGCGCCGTCCGCCACCGCCAGCTCGATCTGCTGGTTCTGGAGGTCCTGCGTTGTCGTAGCATCGTCCGACTGGTCAATGGGCGCGAGCACATTCCCTGTGACCTCGAGCTCCCCCATGGCTCGGTTCGCCCCCGTGGCGATCGGCTCGAAGAAGTCGGAGAGGCTCTTCAGCAGGACCACCATCTGCATCGGCTCGAGCGAGCTCTTATTGAGCTCGGCGATGAGGCTGTCGACGGTCGCCTCGAGCTCCACGGGAGTGAACTCGTTGTCTGGCGTCTGCGCTCGGGTGATGGGCGTGGTGTCCGTGCCCTGGTCGGCGAGATCGCTCGAACCGCACGCCGCCGTGGTCAGCGTCAACCCGAAAGCCGCCATCCAGCATCGTCCAATCGTCGTCATGAGATCCCTCCTCCTCGTCCGTGGGCTCGCTCGGTCGCGGGCGGTGTCCCAGCGTGCCTGCTCGATCTTTCTTGCTACGACGTCTGGGAACGGGCCGTCAAGTGGCATGAAACCGATCGGCGAGGAATGGGATGGGGATCGCAGTCAAGCTCAAGCCATTGATGTAGTCCGGAGCACGATGGCCGGCGTCCATCCTCGGAAATCGCGCTCATGTCGCGCTCATGTCGCGCTCATATTGCGCTCATTGTCCGTGGATCGCGGTTGTTAGGCCGAAATGTGAGCATTGGCGCGAGAGGAGAGGGGCCCCTGGTTGCCGGTCGCGACGCAGCTCACGCAGCTCACTGCTGCTGCTGCTCCGTCCTGGCAGGGATCCCGAGGTTCGCGCGCCAGTAGTCGTTGACGAAGATCTGCTGCGGATCGAGCTTCGCGCGTAGCGCCAGGAAATCGTCGAAGCGCGGGAAGTTCTGGCGATAGTAGTCGCCCCAGTCCCCCGAGCTCGGCGGCGGCGCGAATTTGCCCCAGTGCGGGCGGAAGCCGAATGGCTTCAGGATATCCCAGAAGGGCCCATAGAAATCGTTCAGGTTCCCGCCGTTGAGCGCGAACCAGAACACATCGACGCGGAACACATCGGCGCCGTAAGAGGGGCTCATCCAGAATTCGCTCTTCCTCGCGGCGTAGAGCTCGCACGAGAACGAGCCGGTGTGCTGGTACGCCGTCGCTGCGTCGCCGCCCCCGTCATACCACGTCTTGAGCGCTCGCATCACCTCCGCCGTCTTCTCCACGGGGATCCAGAGCTCCGTGAACCACGTGGGCCAGAGCTGGTCGTCCATCTGGTTGTCCATCGGCAGGCCGCACATCCACGTATCCCAGAACTCTTGCGTCCCGATCGGGACGAATGCGCTCAGGATGTCCTTGATGAGATACGGCATCTCCCGCTCGAGGAAGCTCGCGAGGATCTGCGCCTGCTGCGAGCCGAGCGCCCCGTTCAGCAGCAGCGCCACGAGCTCCGTGATGATGCCGGCGATGACGTCATGAAGCAGGCCCCCTTCCTTGCGCTCGACCGTGCCGAGCAGCGCGCGCGTGTGCTCCTGGCCCTCCAGCGACCTGGACCGCTTGGCGAGCGCATCCCTGAGAACGCCGCCGAGATAGCCGAGCACCTCCGCCTGCGTGATCTTGCGGGTGTGCGTCTTCTCGGGCGTGGGCCCTGTCGAGCATCACGTCCATGGTGCCGTCTGAAAGGATTGCTGCCGCCACGAAAATGATGCCTTTTCTCATGATAAGCTCCGCTTGGTTGTTGAGCTGGGCGAGAGGGGTCCGGGAATGGGCGTGAGCTGCCCCGAGAGCTCCCCGAGGACCGTAATATGACGCTCCCCCGGCAATCACGGCGGCCTCGGTTCTCGAGGCTCGGCTGGATCCTGCGCCGCCGCTCGATCGTTACCTGGTGGATGCCGGCGACCGCGGTCGTCCTTCGCTCGAATCGCACAGACGGTTTTTCTCTGCGGTGCGCATCACGACGATCCTATCGATCGGAAGCGCGGGGCGCCCGGGATGCACGATTGCACGATGACGGAGGTCGCCCCGCGCGACGGCGCGGCTCAGCGGGACGGCTGCGCGCCCTGCTCCCCCAGCCACGCGCGGGCGAGCGCGAGCGTGCGGGCGTTCTCGGGCCCGTTCGCGGGCGTCGCGAGCACGCAGGGCGCCAGCGGGGGACCGCGCTCTGGCACGGCGAGACGCGAGGCGGACGCGTGCACAGAGGCCTCGCGACACCGCCGTGGACGGACGCACGCGGAGCCGGGCCATCATCGAGCAGACGAGCACCTTACGAGCGGCCACATGCGACGGTGACCTTGACGCTCGTCGCGAAGCACGCTCATACTCGGCCGTGCTTCGCTCCGGTGCTCAGCGATCCCCAGACGCGATGTAGCGCCCATGCGTGACGCGAACGAGCACAGCGCCTGCGTCGATGCATGGATGCAGCGGACCACCGAGGGCTTACCAGCCGAGCGCCTCGTCCAGGTCTTCGAACGCGCCTTCGCCTCCCTGTGGCGGCGCGCCCTGGTCACCCTCGGAGAGGTCACGCTCGGCGCCATCCTGAGTCGCGTGCTCCACAACGCCTCCGAGCGATACACGATGCTCTCGTCCCTCCGTGTGGAGTCGACCGGGCTCTGCTGCGAGAAGCTCCACGATCGCGCGGGCGGCCTGCGCCGCGACCAGCTCGCGGAGGGGATCCGGTTCATCATGATCGAGTTCCTCGTCGTCCTCGGAATCCTGACGGCGGAGATCCTCACGCCGGCGCTTCACGCGGAGCTCTCGAATTTCGCGCGGCAGGAGGAGGCGGGCGGGACCGAGCGAGGCACGGCGAGCGCGCCCGGGTCCCACGAGGGCGAGGACGGCGAGGGAGCTGAGTCATGACGAAGAAGACGGCCATCGCGCGCATCGAGACGGGGGTGCGAAATCTGGATGCGCTGCTTGACGGTGGGCTGCCGAAGGGCTCGGTCATCGTGATCGCCGGCCCGCCGGGCGCGGGCAAGACGATCCTCACCCAGCAGATCTGCTTCCACAACGCCTCGGCCACGGCGCGGGTCCTCTACTTCAACACGCTCTCGGAGCCCACCGCGAAGACGCTGCGCTTCCTGAGCCAGTTCGACTTCTTCGACGCCAAGCAGCTCGACGAGGCCATCCAGTTCGTGGACCTCGGCGCCATCTTTCGGACGAAGGGCCTCGACGGGACCTCGGCGCTCATTATGGAGCACGTCAAGAAGGTCAAGCCGGCCATGGTCGTCATCGACAGCTTCAAGGTCTTCGACGATCTCGCGGGGTCGAAGGAAGAGCTCCGGAAGTTCGGCTACGAGCTCGCGATCAGCCTCATGGCGTGGGAGACCACCACGTTCCTCCTCGGAGAGTTCGGGCAGAGCGAGATCGAGACGAACCCCCTGTTCTCGATCGTCGACGGGCTGATCCTGGCCCGCCAGCGCGAGGAGTCCGGCGAGCAGCGGCGGGTCCTCCAGATCGTCAAGATGCGCGGCACCGACCACAGCCGTGACGAGCACGCGTTCATCATCACGCAGGCCGGCATCGACGTGTTCGCGCCTCGCCTCACCATCCACCGGGAGGACGTCGGGGGCAACGAGCCGCGCCTCAAGACCGGCATCTCGCGGCTCGACGACCTCCTCGGAGACGGGATCCCGCGCGGCTCCAGCCTCCTCATCGCCGGCGTGGCGGGGACCGGCAAGACGGTGCTCTCGCTCGAGTTCATCTACAGGGGCGCGAAGGCCGGCGAGAGAGGGATCTACTTCTCCTTCGAGGAGAGCGAGGCGCGGCTGCTCGCGACCGCCCGCGGCCTCGGCTGGGACATCGACGCCGAGATCGAGCGCGGGATGATCGAGATCGTGTTCATCCCGCAGCCCAACATCATGGTGGAGGGGCACCTGCTCATGATGAACGAGCGGATCCTCGGTATGAAGGCGAGGCGCGTGGCGGTCGATTCGGTCTCGGTCTTCCTGCACAAGGTCAAGGACCCGCAGATCGACCGGGAGAAGATCTTCCAGCTCGCGAGCGTCGTCCACAACGCGCAGGCGGTCGGCTTCTTCGCCACCGACATCCCCTACGGCGCCAACCAGATCAGCCGCTTCGGCGTCGAGGAGACCGTGGTCGACGGGGTCGTCCTCCTCTCCTCGACGGAGGAAGGGCTCGAGCGCCAGCGCTACATCGAGATTTACAAGCTGAGGAACACCGCCCACCTCAAGGGTCGACACAGCATCATGATCGGCCCGACCGGGATCATCATTTATCCCCGATACAGCGCGGATGCGGCGTTCGCCGAGCCGCCGCTACCCCTGGAGACGGAGCTGCGCCTGCCCTCCGGGGTACCCGGGTTCGACGCGCTGCTCGGCGGAGGGCTGCTCGCGCGCAGCGTCACCCTCCTCTCCGGGAGCGCGGGCATCGGGAAGAGCACCCTGTCGCTGCAGTTCATCCTCGAAGGCTGCAAGCGCGGGGAGCCGGGGCTCTACGTGGCGCTCGAGGAGGGGCCCGCACAGATCATCCGTGCCGCGGGCGCCCTGGGGCTGCCCCTCCAGGAGGCGACCGAGCAGGGGCTCGCCGAGGTCATCTATCTCTCGCGGGAGCGTGTCCGCCCGAGTCAGCTCCTCTCGCTCCTGACCGACAAGATCCGCGCGCAGAAGACGCGTAGGTTCGTCCTCGACAGCGTGAGCCAGCTCGAGACCGAGGGCATCGCGGAGGATGAGCTGCGGCAACTCCTCTACGCGCTGGTCACGCGGTTCAAGGCGCTCGACGTGACCAGCCTGCTCACGCTCGAGTCGAGCGCGATGTACTCCAGCGAGACCGTCACCGACCGCCAGTTCTCTCCGGTGGCCGACAATCTCGTCGTGCTCCGGTATACGCGCCTGCCAGGAGAGATCCGGCCGACCCTGGTGGTCGTGAAGACGCGCGGCAGCGAGCACGACTTCGGCGCCTACTACTTCTCCGTCGGGAAGGGAGGCGTCCGGATCGGAGAGCGCGCCGGCGAGTCCTCCCTTTTGCCCGCGAAGAACAAGGCCTAGGGGGGCGGGGATGAGCGCCGAGCGTCGGACGAACGAGCCGCCAAGTTCTCCCCAGGAGGAGCCGAGGCGCGGCGACCAGCGCACGGAGGAGCAGCCGGAGCGGCGCGGCGACGACAGCTCGGCCTCCGGAGGTCTCGAGCGCGCGTATCTTCGCGTCCAGTACCTCTACGAGATCAGCAAGCAGCTCACGCAATTCGAAGGCGTCCGACGGACCGTCCCGGCGATCCTCGCGATCGTCGCGCGGGCGCTCCCCCTCCGCACCGCGCTCCTCATCCTGGAGATCCCAGGCCGCCTTCAGCCAGAGACCATCGTCTGGAACGCCGAAGAGGTCAGCGCCGATCGACTCGACGCCGCGAGGTCTCATGCCAGGACCTCGTACGCCTATCTCGCCGGATCGGACGCCGCGCGGTCGGCCGACCTGGAGGGCGAGCCGACCACGACGACCGTGCCTTCCGGAGAGCCTGCCAGGGGCCAGCGGGCGGAGGCAGAGGCGCGCGGGTACTTCGTCCTCCTCCCTCTCGTCGTCGAGCGGCGGCCGATCTTCGGCGCTCTCCAAGTCGAGGGAGCTGCCCGTCTGGAGGAGCCAGATCTCGTGTTCGTGAACGCGGTGGTCAACCAGCTCGCGATCGCGCTCGATCGCCAGGCGGCCATCGACGCCAAGCAGGCGGCCGCGGAGGCGGGGCGCGAGCTCGCCCAGCGGAGACAGGCCGAGTCCGACAGGCACCGGGCCGCCGCCGAGGCGTTGCGGCAGCGCTACGAGGCGCTGGTGGACAACCTCGATCGCTCGTTCGTGTGGGAGGCCGACGCGCGCACGTTTCAGCTCTCCTATGTGAGCGCGCGGGCCGAGGAGCTCCTCGGCTATCCGCGCGGGCGGTGGCTCGCGGAGCCCGACTTCTGGAGCCGCTGCGTCCACCCGGACGATCGCGGCGCGCTCGAGCAGACGTTTCGAAGGACGCTGGCCTCCGAGCAGGATCAGCGCTGCGACCATCGCTGTCGGACGGCGGACAGCGGCGTGCTCTGGCTCCACACCCGCGTGCACATGGAGAAGGACGGCGCCGGCGGGCCTCGGCTTCAAGGCGTCTCGATGGATGTCACCGCCGCGAGGGTGGCGGAGGAGCGGGTCCGTGACCAGCTCGAGTTCACGCGCGCGGTGACCGGCAGCATCGGCGAGGGCGTGCTCGCGATCGATCTCGAAGGGCGGATCACCTTCTTCAACCCCGCCGCCGAGCGCCTGCTCGGCTGGACAGCGGAGGAGGTCCTGGGGCGAGGCGTTCAGGAGGTCATCCGGATTCAACACGCGACCGGGACGTCCATACCTGACGAAGAGCACCCCGCGCTGCGAGCGATCCGGACGGGCGAGCCGGCCCGGGACGACGATGACCTGTTCGTACGCCGGGCTCGAGCGGCCTTCCACGTCAGCTGCACGTTCGCCCCTCTGAAGCGAGAAGGGCAGGTGTCGGGGGCGGTGCTCGTCTTCCAGAACATCATGGAGGTGAGGCGCGCCGAGAAGGCGCAGCGATTGTTCGCGGAGGTCAGCTCGGTCCTCGCCTCGTCGCTCGACTACGCAGAGACGGTCGCCGCGATATCGCGTCTGTTCGTGCCCGCCCTCTCCGATCTCTACTTCGTCGATCTGATCGAGGAGGACGGCCGCGTCGAGCGCCTCCAGCAGACCTCCGTCGATCCCGCGAAGCAGGGGATGACCGAACGGATGGAGCAGATCGCCGGACGGCCGGGCCGGGAGACGCCGCAGGCAAGGGTGCTGCGGACGGGCGAGCCGCTCCTCATCCTCTCCGCGAGCACCGAGTTCGCCCTGAAGCGCATCGCCGACGACCAGGGCCATCAGGAGGCCCTGCACGCAGGAAGCTCGGGAACCGTCATGGTGGTGCCGCTCCTGGCCCGCGGGCGGACCATCGGCGCGCTCACGTTCGTGGGGACGGAGACGGGCCGCCGCTACTCCATCGCCGATCTGGCGGTGGCCGAAGAGGTGGCGCGCCGGACCGCCGTGGCCCTGGAGAACGCGCGCCTGTACCAGCAGGCGCGGCGGGCCATTCGCACGCGGAACGATCTCCTCGCCATCGTCTCTCACGACCTGAGAAACCCGTTGAGCACCGTCCTGGTGGCCTCGGCTCTCCTCATGCAGACGTTGCCAGCCGGCGAGTCGGGAGCGCAAGGCAGGAAGAAGGCCGAGATCATTCGCGCCGCTGCGCAGCACATGCTCCGGCTGATCGGCGACCTGCTCGACGTCGCCGCCATCGAGGCGGGTCGGCTGTCGATGGTGACGCAGAGGCACGCGACGGACGCTCTCGTCCACGACGCTCTCGCGATGCAGCAGACGCTGGCGACGGAGAAGCACGTGGTGCTCGAGGGCGAGCTCCCGGGCGGGGGCAGCTTCGAGGTGCTGTGCGATCGCGAGAGGGTCCTCCAGGTCCTGGCGAACCTGATCGGCAATGCGATCAAGTTCACGAGGGCGGGAGGGATCATCACCGTTCGAGCGGAGCCACGCGGTAACGAGGCGCTCTTCGCCGTGGCGGACACAGGGTCGGGGATTCCTCCGGATCAGCTCCTTCACGTCTTCGACGAGTTCTGGCAGGCGAAGGAGACGGCGCGTCTGGGGACCGGGCTGGGGCTCACGATCGCGAAGGGCTTCGTGGAGGCCCACGGCGGGAGGATCTGGGCGGAGAGTCGGCCCGGAGTTGGCACCACGTTCTTCTTCACGCTCCCGCTCGCCCCGCCGGAGGGAGCAGATCCGCGGGATTTATCGCGTGCCTACATGTAGGGAATTTGGATCCAGGTTGCCGGTCGGGGTACGCTGCAAGTTTCGCCGCAAAAAAGTTGTTCGTTCGGCGCGCCATGACGTACCCAGTCGAGCGCGCCCCCGGCCTCCATGGAATCGGGTGGGCGTCGAGCTCTCACCACGTCGACGGCGCCTCCTCAGCGCCGGAGAGATGGGCATCCGAGCGGGCTCGGCCGTCGGACAGCCACGTCTCTCGAACTATTTTTCAAGGAGGTTTCTTGTGTCAAAGGTAGTCGTCGTCACCTCGGGCAAGGGCGGAGTCGGCAAGACCACCACGACCGCAAACCTCGCGTCCGGTATCGCGGCTCTCGGTTACAAGACGATTGCCATCGATTTCGATGTGGGGTTGCGCAACCTCGACCTCGTGATGGGGTGCGAGCGCCGCGTGGTCTACGATTTCGTCAACGCGATCCGCGGCGAGGCGACGCTCCGCCAGGCCGTGATCAAGGACAAGCGGATCGAGACCCTCTACGTGCTCCCCGCCTCGCAGACGCGGGACAAGGACGCCCTCACGCTCGACGGCGTCGGGCGCATCCTGGACGAGCTGCGCGCCGCGGGCTTCGAGTACATCTTCTGCGACTCGCCGGCGGGCATCGAGTGGGGCGCCCAGATGGCGATGTATTTCGCCGACGAGGCGATCGTGGTGACGAACCCCGAGGTCTCCTCGGTGCGCGACTCGGACCGCGTGCTCGGCCTGCTCGACGCGAAGACGCGCAGGGCGGAGCTCGGCGAGGAGGCGATCAAGACGCACCTCCTGCTCACGCGGTACGCGCCGGAGCGCGTCGCCAAGGGCGAGATGCTGGCGCACCAGGACGTGATGGAGCTCCTCGGCATCCCGCTGCTCGGCGTGATCCCGGAGTCGACGGCGGTGCTCCAGGCGTCGAACGCCGGGACGCCCGTGGTGCTCGATCCGACGAGCGACGCGGCGCAGGCCTACCTCGACGTGGTCCAGCGCTTCCTCGGCGAGGAGCGCCCGCACCGCTTCCTGGAGCCGGCCAAGAAGGGGTTCTTCAGCCGAATTTTCGGCGGCCAGGCGGCGACCGCCTAGGGGGATCTACCATGTCGATCATGGATTATTTCCGGAGGACGCAGCCGAAGTCGGCGACCCTGGCGAAGGAACGTCTGCAGATCATCGTGGCGCGCGAGCGCGTGCGCACGACAGGCGAGCCGGACTACCTGCCACGGCTCAAGCAGGAGCTGCTCCAGGTCATCTCGAAGTACGAGCGGATCGATCTGGATCAGGTGAGCGTGAACGTGGAGCGGAGCGGTGATTGCGACGTGCTCGAGCTGAACGTCGTGCTCTCCGAGTCGGAGCGGGCCGCCGTGCGCGCCGCAGCGTCCCGCGGGGGCGCCCCCGCCTCGCGGAACTGCTGACGCGAGGCGCGCGAGGCGCGCCTCGATCCGGCTCCGGCGCTCCACGAAGGATCGGCGAATAGCGCCATCATTTCAGCGTCGGAGCTTCCCAGTCTACCCAGTCCGACATGCTGAGCGAGCCGCCCGAGCCCACGACGAGCTCTCCGGGGGCCTCGCCCTCGTGCTTCAGGAACTTTGCGATATTACGGACGAGCAGGCCGCGCGGCGCGATCATGGCGATCAGCGCATGCGTGTCGATGGGGAGCTTGACGGCGTTCGAGACGTTGTTCTTGAAGACAAATGGATCGAAGTCGTTGCTGAGCCAGTTTAGCCCGTAGTCGTTGTGGTCCGTCCGCTCCCTACCCAGCACGTCGGCGATGCGGTAGGCCGGAACCCCGGCGGTGCTCGTCTCGTGGGGGATCGTCAGGGCGATTCGATCGTCGAGGACGCCTATGGCAAATGCGCCCTTGCCGTTGCGCGAGCATCCCGTGACAGTCGTGCGGTGCCTGTCGTGGGGGGACGCCATGGCGACGGACGCGGCGACGACAGTGGCGAACGAGGCGCCGCAGCAGACGTGGGTACGCCCGGATCACTCGGTGATTTCTCTGCCCTCCGCCATCGCGATCTCCCGCGCCCGCTCGGACGCCGCCCGGATCAGCGGGCCGAGGAGCTCCGCCGGCGATCGCTCCTCGGTCCAGCCCGGCGGCGCGCCGAGCTGGGTCAGGAGCGCCGCATGCGCGGAAGGCGGCGCGAGCGTCACGTCAAGCGCCGGCGGCGCCTCGCGCCAGGCGTCGAAGTCTTTCGCCTCCATGGGGCCGAGCGTCACCGTCGCCACGGGCGGCGCCTCGGCGGCGCAGGGAGCGCCCTTTCGGCCCCCACGCGCTCTTTTGCCGCCCGGCGCGCTGCCCCGCGCGGCGCGGAGCGCCTCGATCACCTGCTCGCGCGTGCGCCCGCGGAGCTCGAACAACAGGAACGGGTCCCTGTCGAGGGCCTCCCCGAGCACGTAGTGGGTCGCGGCGACGTGCTTGCAGGGGTTCGCCCAGTCGGGGCACGAGCAGGCGGTGGTGAGGTCCTCGGGTCGCTCCGGGAACAGGCTCGCCCCGGCGCTCCGGAACGCCTCGTCGATCTCCTCCGGCATCCGGCCCGCGAGCAGGTCCGCCGCGAACTTCGCCCGCTCGGCCATGGCGTCGATCGCCTTCGCCCACGTGGCGTCGTCGAGCCGCGCGAGCGTGAGGATCACCTTGTACGGCTGCGGCCGCGAGCCGGTCACGCGCGCGGTCACGAGGCCCGGCTTCACCGTGAGGTCGTGCGTCCGCCCGGCGCGCGCGTACGTGCGCCCGCGCGCGAGGCGGGCCGCGTCGTCCGGCGACATCCGCTCGAGCGCCTCGACCCAGCGCTTGCCCCACCAGGTCGCGCCGGCCCGCTTCATCCGGATGCCCCGCGCAGGCGGCGGCGGCTTCGGGCCGGCCTCGCGATGGAACGGCACCCAGCGCGCCGGCGGGCTCATGTCTGCGCTTCTCCTCGCGCGCGCGGCGCGCGGCGCCCGGCACCCCGCCCCCGGGCGCCGCGTGGCCCGCGCCGCTGCTCCGGCTCGCCGCCCGGGGTATCGTCGTCGCCTCGCTCGCCTCGCTCGCCCCGCTCGCCCTCCGGCTCGTCGCGGTCGTCCAGCTCGCCCGCGATCGCCACGGCGTCCCGCGACAGCGCGAACAGCTCGCGCAGCGACGCGTTGTCGAGCTCGGTGATCCACGCCTCGCCCTGGCCCACGACCTGCGCCGCCAGATCGCGCTTCTGCTCCAGCATCCGGTCGACCTTCTCCTCCACGGTGCCCGCGCACACGAGCTTGTGGACCTGCACCGCGCTCCGCTGCCCGATCCGGTGCGCGCGATCCGTCGCCTGGTCCTCCACCGCGGGGTTCCACCAGCGATCGAAGTGGAACACGTGGCTCGCCGCCGTCAGGTTGAGCCCCGTGCCGCCGGCCTTGACCGAGAGGACGAAGACGCGCGGCCCCCGCGGATCGCCCTGGAACCGCCGCACCATCTCGTCGCGCGCGAGCCTCGGCGTGCCGCCGTGCAGGAAGAGGACCTCCGTGTCGAGCGACGACGCGAGGTGCCGGACCAGCCGGTCGCCCATCTCGCGGAACTGCGTGAACACGAGCGCGCGATCCCCTCCCGCGAGCGCCTCCTCGAGCATCTCCGTGAGGCGCGCGAGCTTGCCCGACCGGCCCGCGAGCGGCCCCGCTTCCCCGAGGCACTGCGCGGGGTGGTTGCAGATCTGCTTGAGCATCGTCAGGAGCGCGAGCACGAGCCCGCGCCGGGCGATGCCCTCGGCCTCCTCGATGCGGCGCATCGCCTCGTCGAGCGCCGCCTGGTAGAGGGTCACCTGCTCGCGCGTGAGCGTGCAGAAGACCCGCGCCTCGATCTTCGGCGGGAGGTCCGGAACCACGGCCGGATCGCTCTTGACGCGTCGCAGCAAGAACGGTCCGACGATGCGCCGGAGCCGCTCTGCGGCCTCCCGGTTGCCGTAGCGCTCGATGGGCACCGCGTAGGTGCGCCGGAACGCCTCGAGCGGGCCGAGCAGGCCGGGGTTCGCGAACTCGAGGATCGACCAGAGCTCGGCGAGGCGGTTCTCGACGGGCGTGCCGGTCAGCGCGACGCGGTGCGGGGCGCGGAGCGCGCGCGCGGCGCGGGCCGTGCGCGAGGCGGCGTTCTTGATGTTCTGCGCCTCGTCCAGCACGACCGCGGCCCAGTCCACGCCGGCGAGCATCGCGGCGTCCCTGCGGAGGAGGCCGTACGTGGTCACGACGAGCCCGCCGTCCGTGTTGCGGGCGCCCTGAGCGCCGCCCGCGCGCTGCGCGCCATCTGCCCCGGAGGCCCGCGCCGCGAGCTCCTCGGCGGAGCGGGCGCGCCCCTCGCCGTAGTGGCGCACGAGGGGCAGGGCAGGGGCGAAGCGCGCCGCCTCCCGCTCCCAGTTGCCGACCACCGACGTCGGCGCGACGAGCAGCGTCGGGCGCGCGTCCTCCGGCGCCGCCGCCCGCCGGCCCGCCAGGAACGCGAGCAGCTGGACCGTCTTGCCGAGGCCCATGTCGTCGGCCAGGCAGGCGCCCAGGCCGAGGCTCGCCATCGTCTGCAGCCAGGCGACGCCGCGCGCCTGGTACGGGCGCAGCGTCCCCGCGAACCCCTCCGGCGGCGCGGCGGCGCGCTCCGCGCCCGAGCGCAGCCGCGCGATCGCCCGCGCGAGCGCCCCCTCGGCGACCACGGACACCGAGAGGCCGTCGACCTGGGCCTCGCCCGCGAGCGCGACCTCGAGCGCCTCGCGCGTCGAGAGGCGCCCGCCGCCGGCCTCGAGGCGCCGCTTGATCTCGGCGAGCTCCTCGGGCACCACGACGACCCAGGCCCCGCGATGCCGGACGAGCGGCGACTTCTGCCGCGCGAGCGCGGCGAGCTCGCGCGCCGAGAGCGGCTCGTCGCCGAGCGCCGCCTCCCACGCGAAAGCGAGCGCCTCGTCGAGGCCGAGCCCGGCGCTGCCCGCGACCACGCCGGCCGTGCGGCCCGTCGCGCCGACGCGCATGCGGAGGCGTAGGCGGCGCTGCCCCGAGGCGAGGAGCTCGCCCGGCACGACCACGCCGAAGCCGGCCTCGCCCAGCGCCGGGGCGGCCTGCGCGAGGAACGCCCATGCCTCCGCGGGATCGAGGGCCACGCGCACCGGCCGCGCCTCGCCGAGGGCCCGCGCGATCGGCGCGAACAGCCGCGCTGCGGCGCCGAGCGCGCCGAGGAGCGCCTCCTGCGGATCGGAGAACGCGCGCCCGAGCGCCTTCAGCGTGCGCCCCCGGGCCTTCCACACGTCGGCGGCGGGGACGAGCAGGCTCGGATCGTCGGTGGCCTGCAGCAGGAAGCGGAGCAGGAAGCCGCGGTCGCCCTCGGGCAGCTCCAGCCGGAAGCAGGCGCGCAGCGCGTCGCAGGCCCCGAGCGCGGGCCGGACCCAGGCGTCGAGGTCGGCGACGAGCGCGCGCTCGGCGAGCCCCTCCGTGGCGAGGGCGGGCTGCGCGCCCGTCAGGGCGAGGACCAGCCGGTGCTCCCAGGGCGCGTGCGCCCGCCGCGGCGGCGCCTTCGGGCGGTTCGTCGCGCTGCCGCGCGCGAGCGCGTCCGCCACGGCGTCAAGGAAGGCGCGCAGCAGCGCCTCGGCGGACCAGACCTCCGCGGCGGCGGCCGCGCGGGGGCGCCCGCGGCCTTGGCGAGCGACCGCGGCCTGCGCGCCCGCCGGCACCGCGTGCGCCGCCGGCGGCATGGCGCGGGCGAGCGCCGCGACGCGCGCGGCGTCCTCCGGGGCCGCGAGCGACGCCGCCCAGCGGGCCTCCGCGCTGCCGCCGGTGGCGCCGGAGGGCGTGACGCGGGGCACGACCCGCTCGCGCACCACGAGGTCGAGCGCGAGCTTGCTCGCCAGGCTCCACGCGGCGACGGACGGCGGCGCTCGGCCGAGGTCGTCCTGGGCCATGCGGGCGAGGGCGGACACGCCGTCGAGGAGCGGCGCGGCCTCTCCGGCCTTCCTCACGGCGCGGCCCGCCTCGGAGACCACGGCCGCCTCCGCCGGGGTCGTCGCGCCGAGCGACCGGGCCGCGAGCCGCTCAGGGGCCGTGTCGTCCCACAGGAAGAAGCGGAGATCGTCGGGCAGAAAGACGAGCGGCATCGACGCGCAGATTCATTGCACAACCGGGCAGGACGAAAAGGGCCTTCGCGCGTCGCGAGGTGAAAAAAGCGGCTGGCCGGGCGGGAGCGCACCCGCTGAAGCACGGGTAGCGACCACTCCGTCGTGAGCCAGTGAATTGCCAGAATTTGTTTGGAGCCTCCGATTCGCGGGATCGGAGAGCCCATCATGGAAAAGATCATGCCTTGATGGAATGAGCGCCGCGGCGCGCCCGGGTGGATGCATGACGAGCTCGATCGGCTGGCAGGCGAGGCGCGCGGCGTCACGCGGCTCGCAGCCGGCGCCCGCGCCCCCGGCCGTTCCTCTCGCGCCGACTTCTTTCACCCACACCATACGTGTGCGTCTCTGCGCCCAGGGCGCCGCGCGGGCCGAGCGCCATGCTCGTGGCGCTGCCTACGCATGTCTGGCCAGTAGAGGATGGGGCGGCGCTCACGCCGGAGCTGTCGCGCCCGGGGGGGGGCGCGGCGGGGATCGAGGAGCCCGTGGCGCCTGCGGCCTGTAGCGCCTGCGGCCTGTAGCGCCTGCGGCCTGTAGCGCCTGCGGGTGGAGAGCTTCCTCAGCATTTTAGACCTCGAACGAGGCGCGGGGAGTGATAGTCTCATGGATCATGACAAGACATCATTTCGCGACTCGCTTCTGCGCTGTGCTCGCATCCTTCTGGCTGCCCGTCATCGCTTGTTCGGCGAGCGGCGGTGGCGGCGAGGGCAACACCGCGGGGAATGGCGCGGGCGGCCAGAGCACGAGCGGCGCCGGCAGCAGCAGCACCGGCAGCGACGATTTCGACGACGATTTCGGCGGCGATTTCGGGCTGACGACCTCGGGCTCCGGCGGCCCGTCACAGGCTGATGCCGGTCACCAGACGACCTGCGATGACGCAGGCAACTGCACCTGCATCAACATCGCGTCGATCGGTCACGAAGGTGTCTGGGGTCCGTGCAGCAGTGACAGCACCACGGCGCTTCAGAACTGGTTGAACACGCAGAGCACGGCCCAGGTCGACAACTACAACATGGAGAAGCCCACGCTCACGCCGGAGTTCCTCGCCAAGTACGACGTGATACTCCTTCAGTGGATGGTGACGAAGGGCGTACAGAACGACGACGGGGCGCCCTGGCAGTTCACGGCTGACGAGGTGAACGCGCTCAAGGACTGGGTCAACAACGGCGGTGGTCTCATCGCGCTGAGCGGTTATCAGTGCAATGGACAGGGATGCACCGTCCACGACGTCACGGCGACAAACCAGCTCCTCTCGTTCACGGACATCCAGTTCAACGCCGACGGCGTGCTAGATCCTGCGCAGAACGGCTGCCCGGACTGCAACTGCTGGGGCGGCCCGGTGCCGGTCGGCGGCCCGCTCCCCGGGAGCGTGGGCACCTGGAACCAGGACACACCGATCGGCAAGGACATCCAGAGCGTGGGCGCGTACGTCGCGCGCTCGATCAAGTCGACGACCGCGATCGTCGATTGCACCGACGGCAGGAACAACTTCGCGGTGCACGAGGAGGTCGGCAAGGGCCGTGTCGTCGCGTATGGCGACGAGTGGGTGACCTATTCGGGCCAATGGCTCGGGACGGCGTCGTGCCTCAACCCCCAGATGTTCACGGACCCGAACAGCCCCTGCTATCAGAGATCAGCGGCGCAGGTCTTTCAGATCCCGCAGTTCTGGTACAACGCGGTAAAATACGCGGCGTCGTCGGTCGAGTGTTTCACGATCGAGGACCCGGCCATCGTCAAGTAATCTATCAGCGAGAGTCGTCTCGCCTGCGGCTTCGCCTCCCAACTCCATGGGGCAGGGCATGAAGAACGCCGCGGAGGACAGGAGACGCCAGGGCTCTCGCTCCTGTCAAGCATGGCCTGCCCGTGGGACCTCGGGGCGACTGCCCCCGGGCGATGGAATTCGAGGCCAGGGCGCCCTTCGACGGCTATCGCGCCGCAGGCGGCAACAGAATCCTGGTGCATGGGGGTCCCAAATCTCTTGCGTCGCGCGTGGCTCGCCTCTACGCAGGCGCGACTTTGGGTGCTCTCCGCGGCAAGCTCACCTTCTCCCGGTTCTTCGTGCTCGGCGATCCGCCCGACAATCTCGCCGGCACGTCGATGAAGCGCGTCCGCGCCGCCGCCTCGCAGCCGCTCGTCCCGGAGGAGGACGAGAGCGAGCGCTACGGGTGGTGCTCGATCGAGGACCCGATGGATGTGGACCTCGACCACGAGAAGGTCTTCTTCAACGAGTACGTCTGCCTCGGCCTGCGCGTCGACCGCTGGGTCGTGCCCAAGCCGCTGCTGCAGGCCCACCTCCGGGACGCGGAGGCGGCGCTGCTCGAGAGAAAGGGCCTGGAGCGGCTCGGGAAGAAGGCGCGCGCCGATCTCAAGCTCTTCGTGCTGAAGAAGCTCCGGCGGCAGCTCATCCCGGTCACCAGGAGCACCGACCTCGTCTGGAACACGGGGACCGGCATGGCGCGCTTCTTCAGCCAGTCGCCGCGCGTGCACCTCCTCGTCCAGGAGCTCTTCGAGAAGACGTTCCGCCTCAAGCTGGTCCCGGAGAGCCCCGGCACCGCGGCGGAACGGCGCCAGCTGGACGCGCGCGCGGAGAAGCTCTGGGAGGCGCTCGAGCCGACCTCGCTCGCGCGGCCCGGAGACGCGGCGTGACGGATCTCGTCGAGCGCATCGAGCGCAATCGCTTCGTCGGGCGCGAGTTCCTGCTCTGGCTCTGGTTCGAGAGCATGCTCTTCGAGACGAACCTCGCTCCGACGGGCGAGCCAGCGTGCGCGCTCTGGCTGGAGGCGCGCCTCACGCTCGCCTTCGAGAAGGATGAGAGCGTGCTCAAGACCGCGGCGCCGGGCGCGGCGCCCGAGGCGAAGGAGGCGCTGCGCCAGGGCAAGCTCCCGCGCGAGGCGCGCCTGCGGCTGGTGTCCGGCGAGCGCGAGTATGCGTGGCTCTTCAAGGGGGACACGCTCGGTCTCGCGAACCTGTCGATCCCGGCGGAGCTCACGAAGAAGGACGACGAGGTCCACGAGGTGCTCTACGAGCGGATGCGCCTGGTCGAGGCGCTCGAGGCGACGCTCGACGCGCTCTTCAGCGACTTCCTCGCGCTCCGCCTCGCGGGGGCGTGGGAGGCCGCGGTCGTGCCCGCGCTGGTCCGCTTCGCGCACGACGAGGCGGTCGACGAGGCGTCGTACCTGAAGGCGAAGCAGCGCGCGCTCGGGAAGCGCTCGCGCTGATCGAGCGCGCGGTCTGGCTGGCCCCAACCTGGGTCGCTGGCCCCAACCCGGGACGGGTAGCGCCGTCGCGAATGTAGGCGGCGGCGCTCCTTCCGCATTCTTCCCGTTCCTTCAAGGCTTTCTCGAAGAGCCCAGTCCAGCCATCTCGCCTTGCCCTCGATCGCCAGGCGCTCCGCGCTCGGGTCGCTCCTGCCTGCGATGCGGCATCGACTACATTGCCGCGCGCCGGTGGATGGGTCAGGGTTTCGGCGGCGCGCGTGGCTGACCCTGCTCGGCGCGGCGCCGGCACGATGAGGGGATACGTGCTGCCCCCTTGTCCCTCCTCGCCCGGTCCTCGACAGAGGCTGTCCTGTCCCTCGAATCCATCGCGCGGGCTGGTGCGCTCGCGACGAGAGGAGATCGCCGTGACGAGAGGAGACGTAGATGCGCGCCCTGGACACGCGGTGTCTTTCTGAGGCTCGGATGGACTGAAGAAGCTCGAACGACGGGGGCGGAGCGTCGCCGACACGTTGGCGCTCGCGAGATCCGGTCGTCGCAGGACGGACGAACAGGCCCGCGACTCGCGCTGTCCCGCGAGGGGGCCGGTTCGCGCCGCCTGTCATTCACTCGCGCAGCAGCGAAGGAGGTTTCCTCGTGATCGCTAGAGATTTTCCTGGCGGCCCGCGCTCATGCGGGCTCGGGGCGGTGATCGCCGGCGTCCTTGTAGGCCTGTCGGCGACCGCCGGCTGCTCGGACGGGGAATACGGGCCTCAGGGCTCGGGTGGACACGAGCCGCTGGGCTCTGGAGGTGCAGATCCCGGACCGGGGTCGTCGCTCGCGGCGGGCGGATCATCGCCTGTCGCGCCCGGGGGCAGCGAGCCGCCGACGTCGTATTCGCCGGACGACGGCGCGACGCCCGCACCGGGCGATCCGCCGCCGACCATCGGCTCGCTCCGGGGCGTCCGGGTCCCGGAGCCGGACAACCTGTCTCGGTACGTCAAGAGCAGGGAGAAGGCCGTCGCGCTCGGGAAGGCGTTGTTCTGGGACATGCAGGCGGGCAGCGACGGCGTGGCCTGCGCGACATGCCACTTCCACGCCGGCGCCGACCATCGCAAGAGAAACCAGCTCAGCCCCGGGCTCAGCAACCAGGACCCCGAGCGGCGCGAGCGGTTCGACCCCACGGGGGCGGGCGCGAGAGGCGGACCGAACCACGCGCTCCAGGCGAGCAACTGGCCGCTCTTTCGCCTCGCCGACCCGGGTGACCGCGCGTCGGACATCCTCTTCGAGACCGACGATATCGTCTCCTCGCAAGGGGTGTTCCACGCCCGTTTCAACGCCATCGTGCCCGGGAGCGAGAAGGACGACTGCACGCTGCTGCCGGACATCTTCCAGGTGCAAGGGGCGAACGTGCGGCGCGTCGAGCCGCGGCACACGCCCACCGTCATCAACGCGGCGTTCAACTTCCGCAATTTCTGGGACGGGCGCGCGAACAACCATTTCAACGGAGTGAACCCCTTCGGCAGGCGCGACCCGGACGCCGCCGTCCACGCCGTGCGCGACGGCGCGCTGGTCCGCGAGCAGGTCGACCTGGACAACTCGAGCCTCGCGTCGCAGGCGGTCGGCCCGCCGCTCAGCCCCTTCGAGATGTCGTGCGAGGGCAGGACGTTCCCAGACATCGGCAGGAAGCTCCTGAAGCTGAGTCCGCTCGCAGGCCAGGGCGTGGACCCGACCGACAGCGTGCTCGGCGCGCTCCGCCATCCGAGCGGACAGGGGCTCGCGCCGTCGTATCGGGACCTCATCGAGGGGGCCTTCGAGGACCCGTACTGGCGCTCGGACCAGCGCGTCGACGACCGGCCCCTCGTGGAGGCGAACTTCTCGCTGTTCTGGGGCATCGCCATCCAGCTCTACGAGGCCACGCTCGTGTCCGACGACACCCCGTTTGATCGCTTCGCCGAAGGGGACAGCGCCGCGCTGAGCGACAAGGAGCGCGCGGGGCTCGCGATCTTCGAGGGCAAGGGCAAGTGCATCAACTGCCATCGTGGCCCCGAGCTCACGGGCGCCGCCACCCACCTGCAGGACGAGGCCGAGGAAGGCGGGCTGATCGAGCGGATGCTGATGGGGGACGGCCGCCCCGCGCTCTACGACAACGGCTTCTACAACATCGGCGTCCGGCCGACCGAGGAGGACGTGGGCGCCGGAGGCCTCGACCCCTTCGGCAATCCGCTCTCGTTCACGCGGCAAGGGGGGCTCCTCGCCGCAGGCCAGGACGTCCCGGATCCCCTCCGCATCGACCCGGCGTCGTTCGAGGTCCATCCGGGAACGCCGATCGATCCGCGCGAGCGCGACGCGGTCGACGGCGCCTTCAAGGTCCCGACCCTCCGGAACATCGCGCTCACAGGCCCCTATTTCCACAACGGCGGCGCGCTGACGCTCGCGCAGGTTGTTGAATTTTACAACCGAGGCGGCAACCGGCGCGACAGGGAGGACGGCGACACGACGGGGTTCGGGCCGAATCGGACGAACCTCGATCCGGACATCGAGCCGCTCGGGCTGACGGACGGCGAGAAGGAGGCGCTGGTGGCGTTCCTGGAGGCGCTCACGGACGAGCGGGTCCGGTTCGAGCAGGCGCCGTTCGATCACCCGCAGCTCTTCGTCGCCGACGGCCACTACTGGAACGAGTGGACAGCGATCGACGACGGCACCGGCCGTGCGCGCGAGAAGATCAAGGAGATCCCGGCGATCGGCGCCGAGGGGCGCAGGGCGAAGGATCTGCCCCCGCTCGAGCCGTTCAACCCGCTCTGAGCACCGCGCACGCCCGCGGTCGACGCGCCAGCGCGCGCGGCGTCGCTTCCGTCGCCGTCTACAGGGGAGATGCGCGGGCGGCGCGCGTACAGGGCCAACGTTGGCCCGGAGAACGGCAACGGCGCGCCGCGCGGGGCCAACTCCGGTAGCCGTGCGGGCGCGCCGTTGACGTTCGGCAGGCACGATCTCCGCACCTGCTACATGGGATCGCTGGCGATGCCGCGGCTCCTCACGTTCCGCGCGCCCGTCGCGGGGCTCCCGCTCGCGCACCTGCGGTGATCCCCCCCGACGTGATCTGGATGCGCCCGCTCGACCTCAGGATGCCGAGCGCGAAGACCGATGGAGGAGGAGGAATCACGGCTCAGCCGTGACCTCCGCGGTCAGCGTCGGGCGGAGCGCCAGCGAATTGGTGACCAGGCACGCCGCCTCGGCCTTTTCGAGGAGGCGCCGCGCACGGTCCGCATCCTCGGCGGTGGGCAGCACGAGGCGGGCGCGCAGGTGCAGCGCGGTGAACCGGACGACCCCCTCGGCGCGATCCAGAATGCCTTCGGCGTCACAGTCGAGGCGTCGCCAGGCCAGCTTCGACGCCGCCGCGATCGCTCGGAAGGTGAGGACGAAGCAGTCGGCCGCGGCCGCCACGAGCAGGGTCTCTGGGGACCACTGGTCTCCTGGGCCTCCGAACTGCGGCGGCGGCGCCGTCGGGAGTGCCGGGAGGCCATCGGAGTGGATGAGGACGCTCCCCGCGGTCTCCCCTGCGGCGCGGACGGCATAATGATGCGGATACGCTTGCACGGCTGCTCCCTCCTCTGGGCGGGCGTTACGCGAGATATCCCGTCCACAATGTCGCCGGCGATGTCTCCGCGCAAGCGGCGGGTTCGCGCGCTACGGCCCTGCGCGGAAATGCCGTGGCACAGACGATGCCGTTCACCGTTCGTCAACCGGGGAGGAAGGAATGTCGTGCACATCGCCGGAGACGGCGACGAGTGGCCCGCGCCGTCCACTCGGGGACCAAGGAGGAGCACGATGTCGATTCGAACGACTCTTCGCGGTTGGACGGCGGGCGTCATGGTCTCCGCCGCGGCTGTGGCCGGCGTGGGCTGTGCGTCGGCTCCGGAGCGAACCGCGAGCGCAACGGAGAGCCCGAAACCGGGCCTCCTCATCAACCTGACGAGCGGAAAAGAAGATCCCCACGCTGCCACCATGGCGCTCATGCTCGCGACCCGATCGCAGCAGGCCGGTCGGCCGGCCGTCCTCTTCCTCAACGTCCACGCACCTCCGCTCGCGGCGCGAGACCTTCCCGACGCCGTGGCACTTCCGGGCGAGGCGCCCGTGAAGAAGCTGCTCGCCGACTTCATCCGTTCGGGTGGCCGGGTGGTCGTCTGCTCGCACTGCCTCGCTGTGGCCGGCCTGAAGAGCGAAGACCTCGTCGCCGGAGCGCAGCCGATCGACGGTGAACGGCTCCTTGAGCAGCTCGATCGCGGCACGATCGCGCTGTCCTATTGACCGCGCGCCGCGATAGACCGCCATGGGGCCGCCTTTCGCCGTGGGGCGAGCCCGCCGCTAGAGGGCGCGCTACGCTCGGCCGAACAGCGCGAGGCACTGATCGTCGAGGACGCCGCCGACCAGATCGACGGGCGCGCCGGAGTTCTCGTTCATCCAGCGCGCCGGGACGGCCAGCTCGCGCTGCGCGCCGCCGGTCGCCTCCGTGACCTCCCGCATCGTGCAGCCGAAGACGACGCGGCTGATCCGGGCGAGCCAGGCCGCGGTGAAGCACATCGGGCAGGGCTCCACGGTCGTGTACAGCGTGTATCCCTGCAAGTCCGGCCCGACGGCCGCGCACGCGCGGCGAACGGCGCCCACCTCGGCGTGGTACGTGAGGTCGCGCTGGCCGTTCACCTCGTCGGTCGCCTCCGCCACGATCGTGCCGTCCGGGGCGACCACCAGGGCGCCGAACGGCGGCTCGCCCGCGCGCTGCGCGCCGCGCGCGAGCTCCAGCGCCCGCGCCATGAGCTCCTCGTCGCGGCTCATCGGACGAGCCTCGGGTCGAGCAGCGACTCCGGCGCCGGCGCCTTCTTGACGAGCTTGGACTGGACGGTGAAGTCGACAACGGACTTCACCGATGCATAGACGGGGCCGGCCTTGTCCGCGGTGCCGAAGAGCTGCTTGTTGTCGGCCAGGTCGTAGATCTTGTCGCCGCTCAGCATGCCCTTCACGTCCTCGGGCGGGGCGTTCAAGTACTTGCCGATGATGGGATATGCCTTGTCGGGCTCGCTCCGCAGCGCCCGGACCCCCTGATCGATGGCGCCGAGCAGCCGGGTGTAGGCCTCGCTCCCCGACGCGAGCTTGGACCTCTGCACGGCCACAGAGTTCGTGATCGTGTCGGGCATGCTGGCGCTCGTGAAGATCACGTGACCTCCGTTCTTGGTCGCCTTGGTGATCCACGGCTCCCAGGTGACCGCGGCGTCGACCTTCCCGGCGACGAACGCGGCGCCGGCGTCGTCGGCGCTCATGCTCGTGATCTTCACGTCGCCGGGGCCGATCCCGCTCTTCTCGAGGCCGAAGAGGAACAGCATGTGGTTGACCTCGCCGAGCGTGAGGGCGACCGTCTTGCCCTTGAGATCGGCCATGGTCGCGATGCCCTCCTTCGCCACCACGGCGTCCGCGCCGTTCGAGCTGTCGACCAGGGCGATGGCCACGACGTCGGTCTCGCTGTTGCCGTTGAGCACCGCGAGGTTCTGCAGGGTGGTGAGGCCGACGTCGAGCTGGCCCGAGGCCAGCGCCGCGAGCGTGTCGCCGGGGTTCGAGAACGGCTTGAGCTCGACGCTCAACCCGGCCTTCTTGAAGAGCTCGAGCTCGTTCGCGAGGAAGACGCCCGAGTAGCCGATCCACAGGTCGTGACCGACGGTGAGCTTGATCGGCGTGGGAGGCGGCGTGGGAGGCGGCGCGGGAGGCGGCGCGGCGGCCCCGGCGCGCGCGCTCGACCCGGCGGCGGCGCCCGGGTCGCTCGGCGCCGCGTCCTTGTTCGAGCAGCCCACGGACAGGACGAAGCAGGCCAGCGCTGCCCCGAGCTCTTGTAAAACGGTCCTTCGTTTCATGATCCCCCTTCTCCCTGTTCCAGTTGCGTGTTGGTGAGCCCGAACAGCAGGCGGTCGCGCTGTGTCTCGGATCGAGGGCGCCCGCGCAGCAACGACATGATCTCCCGCTTCTGGTGCAGGAAGGCCTCGTCGAGCTTGAGCTCCGACGAGCGGGCCGCGCGCGCGAAGGTCACGTCGAGCGTGGCCAGGACGCGGCCTGGCCGCTCGGAGAAGACGACGACGCGATCGGCGAGGAGCAGGGCCTCGTCCACGTCGTGCGTGACGAACAGCGTCGTGATGCGGTGGTGCTGGATGAGGTGGAGCAAGAGCTCCTGCATCTGCTCGCGCGTCTGGGCGTCGAGCGCGCCGAACGGCTCGTCCATCAGCAGCACCTCGGGCTGCACGACGAGCGCCCGCGCGAGGGCGGCGCGCTGCTGCATGCCGCCGCTCAGCTCCGTGGGGTAGCCGTCGCGGAAGTCCCAGAGCCCCACCAGGCGCAGCAGGCTCTCGACCCGGGCCGCCTGCCGATCGCGAGCGCCCGCAACCGCGCGCGCGCGGTTGCGGGCGAGGGTCAGGGGAAAGCGGACGTTCTCCCGCACGCTCAGCCAGGGGAACAGCGTCTGCTGCTGGAACATGAGGCCGATCTCGGCGCCGGGGCCGAGGACGCGCTCGCCGTCGAGCTCGACGGCGCCGGCGGTCGCCGGCTCGAGCCCGGCGACGATGTGCAGGAGCGTCGATTTGCCGCACCCGGAGGGGCCCACCAGGCTGATGAACTCGCCCTCGCGGACGTCCATGTCGAGCGGCGCGAGGGCGTTCGTCGCGCCGCGGCGACCGGAGTACGATTTGCCGACGCCGCGCAGCGACAGCTTCATGCCCCGCCTCCCGTCGTCCAGCGGAAGAGACGGCGCGAGGTCGCGCGGAACACCCAGTCGAGCCCGAGGCCGAGGAGCCCCAGCACCAGCAGGTAGGCGTAGATGCCCGGCGTCTGAAGGAAGCGATAGAAGCGCAGGATGCGAAAGCCGAGGCCCTCGGTCGCCGCCACGAGCTCGGCGACGACGACGTAGCTCCACGCCCAGCCGTTGCACATGCGCAGCGCGCTCCAGATCCCGGGGAGGGCGGCCGGGGTCAGGACGCGCCAGACGATCTCGCGCCGGCTCGCTCCCAGGCTCCGGCTGACGTGGAGCAGGGGCGCCGGGACCCGCCGCACCTCGTCGGCGGTCATGAGCAGCAGCTGAAAGAAGGTGCCCAGAAACACAAGGAGGACCTTCGCGCCCTCGCCGATGCCCGCCACGATCATGACCAGCGGGATCAGCGCCGGCACCGGGACGTAGCGGAGAAACTCGGTCGGCGGCTCGAGCAGCGCGGCGATCGACCGGAACGCGCCGGCGAGCACGCCGAGGGGGACCGCGAGGATCGCGGCGGCGGCGAACCCGGCCGTGACGCGCAGGAAGCTGTGCTGGACGTCGACCCAGAGCTCCTTCGTGACGAGCGCGTCGGCCGTGGCGCGCCCGATGCTCGCGAGCGTCGGCACGATGGCGGCTCTCGCCCCGTCGCGATCCGGGAGCCACGCGTAGACCGCGATCATCAGCAGAAAGCCCGCCGCACCGAGCGGCAGGCGAGCCCGGCCCGGGAGAGCGCGGCCCAGCGCGAGCCAGCGGGGCGGCGCCTGTCCGCACTGTCGCGACGGCGCGCGCAGCTTCGGGTCGACAAGCATCCTCGTGGAGGCCTCCGTGCCTCCCATCGTGACGTTCATTCGAGGCAGATCGAGCCCAGGCAAGAGGCGATTCCGCCCCGAAGACGAGCTCTGGTCCGGGCCTGTGCGCCAGGCGATCAACCGAACTTTCAACCGACCTTCGTAAGGATGATCCCGAAGCGATGTCACCAGTCCGGCGGCAGACCGTCAAGTGGTATCTGGCGCATCGACGCGTCGTTGAGCCACGCAGCCGCGCCGCGGCGTGGGCTCGCGCCCAAGGTCGCGCACGCTGGGTGGAGGTGCGAGGAAAGAGGATGAGTCCCACCGAAGGCCGCCCGACGAGCGGCGAGCGGTGAGGGAGAGCAGGTGAGCGGCGAGGGAGAGCAGGTGAGCGGGGCGGCGGGCTCGCCGTTCACCGGTGCATCATCGGAGGGTGGTGGGCCATGGCCCTCCGCCGCGCCATCGCGTAGCGCACGCCGGCCCGGAGGTCTCTCAGGAGGATGAGCTCGTCGAGCGCCTCGCCGGTCTGCACGAGCGAGCCGGCGGTGCTCGCGGACATGCCGACTACCACGCACTGCGCGCCGAGCAGGTACACGGCCTGCGCCGCGCGCAGGAGGTGATCCGCGACGTCGCTGTCGATGAGCGGAACGCCGGTGAGATCGAGGATCACGAGCTCGGCGTCATGGCGCTCCACGCCTTGCAGCAGCGCTGTCATGAGCTGGCGGCACCGCGCCCTGTCGAGGTGGCCGACGAGCGGCAGGACGAGGACACCCTCGTCGATCGGCAGGAGCGGCGTCGAGAGGGCGGCTATCGTCTCGAGGAGCCGCGACTGGCTGGCGAGGAGGTCGGACTCGATCTGCCGCAGCGCCTCTTCCGTCCTCTTTCGCGCGGTCACGTCGACCACGACCCCGACCATCCCGATCACGCGGCCGCTGGCGTCGCGGAAGGGAACGTTGTTCTCCAGCGTCCAGCCGTCGCTCCCGTCCTCGAGCTTCCACCGGAGCTCCACGTTCAGCCGCGGGACTCCGTCCGACATGATGATCTCGTCGTTCTCGCGGTAGCTGCGCGCGACCTCCGGGACGAAGATCTCCTCGTCGCGCTTCCCGACGATCTTCGCGGCCGAGAGGCGATAGTGATCGGCGTAGGCCTTGTTGACGGCGAGGTAGCGGTGCTCTCGATCCTTGAAGAACACCATCGCCGGGATCGCGTCGAGAAGCGCGGCGTGGCCGGAGCCGTCCACCGAGAAGAACTGGGCCAGCAGCCCATGCTGCTGCTCGGAAGGCCTCTGCGCGCGCGGCCGTCGCGCCTCGGCCAGCTCCTCCTCCAGCTCCGCGACGCGCCTCCGAAGCGCGGCTACCTGTTCGTCAAGCGCCGTATCGTTGTCTGGCTCGGACTGCATTCAGGGTACCACGTGCTGACCGTCACATTTAGCGCATGATTGTCTGGAGCGCAACGCCTGTCAAGCGTGGTCGATGTTCCGTGTCGGCTCTCCGTCGGCTCTTTATCATCGTCGGAGCGCATCGTCGGAGCGCATCGCCGGAGCGCATCGCCGGAGCGCATCGCCGGAGCGGGTGGGCGGAAGCTGTGGATCTCGACCAAGACGCTCCTCGCCCTCGTGGAGATCCGGCCCTCGCGGTGCGCGATGTTCAAGCTGTACCTTGAGCACGTCGACAAGCGCCGGAACCGCGGAGTACTACGGCTATCGTTTCACGGAGCCCGTGAGATCCAGAGCGGCGCTCAGAAGATAAGGAGATGAGCCACGGCGAAAGCGACGCCAACGAGAGGCGTTGGCTGGGTCAGCCCGGTGCTGGTAGCCTCACGCCCCGCTCATGCGCCGCGCCTCCGTCCTGTCGCTCCTCCTCACCTTGGCCGGCTGTGCCGCAAGGGAGCGCCCGCCCGCCGCGCCCCCGACCCCGACCCCGGGGCCGGTCCTCCATGCGGCGGCGCCGGCGGCGCCCGCGCCGGCCGACGCGCCGCTCCTCGTCGCGGAGGAGCCGCCCGCCTGGGTCGACGACCCCGAGCGCCGGACGAAGCTCCTGGCCGTCGTGCCGCAGATCGAGGCCCACCTCGTCGTCGAGCTCGATCGGCAGAGGCTCCCGGGGTTCTCGATCGGCATCGTCGTCGACGGCGACCTCGCGTACTCCCGGGGCTTCGGCCTGAGCGATCCGGCGACCTCGACGGCTCCGGATGCCGATACCGTCTACCGCGTCGGCTCGATCACCAAGACGATCACCGCGACCGCGGTGCTGCAGCTCCGGGACCAGGGCAAGCTCTCGCTCGACGACCCCGCGTCGCGCTACTTCCCGGAGCTCGCGAAGGTGGTTTATCCAACCGCCGACTCGCCGCGGATCACACTGCGGCACCTGCTCACCCATTCTTCGGGGCTGCCGCGGCTCGGTCGGTTCGATTACTCGGATTCGACGCGCGAGGTCACCGCCGCCGAGGTGTGCGCGGCGGTGCCCGGCGCGGTCCTCGAGTACGTCCCCGGGACGAAGGAGGTCTATTCGAACTTCGGGTTCTCGCTCCTCGGGCTCGTCGTCGAGCGCGCCTCCGGGCGCCGCTACCGCGATTACGTGAGCGAGAAAATCCTCGCGCCGCTCGGCATGTCGTCCTCGGTCTGGGACGAGAGCGCCGTCCCGCCGGGGCGCCTCGCGACAGGGCACGTCAGGAAGAACGGCCAGCTGAAGCCGGAGCCCCACTGGCGGTTCGGCGCGTCGGAGGCGGCCGGAGGGCTCTACGCGTCGCTGCGCGATCTGGCACGTTACGCCGCGTTCCAGCTCTCGGCCTATCCGCCGCGCAGCGGCGAGGAGACAGGGCCCCTCCGGCGGAGCTCGGTCCGCGAGGCGCACTCGGCGGCGCGGCCTGCGCACCTGTCGGTCGAGCCGGCGAGCGCCGAGGGGCGCTATGCGGTCGACGCGAGGGCGAGCTGGATCGGGCTCGCCTGGCACGCTCACGAGAGCTGCGAGGAGGACGAGGTCGTCCGGCACAGCGGGGCGGTCGACGGATACTCCGCCTGGGTGGAGCTCTACCCGCGGGCCGGTGTGGGGCTCGTGCTGCTCTCGAGCTCGAACGACACGGACAGGGAGGCGCTGCTCGACAAGGTGCGCGCGGCGCTCCCATGACGAGGGCGCGTGGTCGAGGTGCTGCCGGGCTCTGCCCTCGCGGTGAGCGCCTCGACCACGCGCGGTGCCCGCTCCGGACGGCGTTCAGGGAGCGCCGCCGGTGGGGCTCGCGCCGCGAGGGGTCATCCAGCCTTGTCGACGCGCCCGTCGGGGTACCGCGCGAACCGGCCGTCCGCGCGCGCGTGGACAGGGTCGTCGCTCGGCCACGGCCACCCGCCGAAGCCGGTCCGCCGGTAGTCGATGAAGGCCTGCTGGACCTCGGCCATCGAGGTCATCACGAAGGGGCCTTGCTGCGCGACGGGCTCGCCGATGGGTCGGCCCTGGAGGAGCAGGATCTCGGTCTCGTCGGGGCCGTTCTCGAGGAGCGCGGAGACGCCGTCGCGGAGCGTGATCCTGTGGCCCGCGGGGACGCGGCGGGCGCCGACGCGCAGCTCGGTGCCGCGGAAGAAGTAGAGCGCGCGCTTCGTGCCGGGCGAGGCGGCCGGCAGCGTGAACCGCGCGCCCGGCGCCATCGTGAGCGTCCAGATCGCGACGTCGGCGTCCGCGCGCGCCGCCCACGACCTCGGCGGCGGCGCCGGCGGGCGGAGCTCGCCGAAGTTGCCGGCGACGACGGTGATCTCGGTCGCCCTGCCCGCGGCGTCGCGCACGAGCTGCTTGGGGATCGTGTCGCCCCACATCATCACGAACTGCGGGTCGGCGAGCTTGTCGGCGCGCGGGAGGTTGAGCCAGATCTGGAAGAGCTCGAGCGGGTTGGGCCCGTCCTTCTCGACGAGCGGGAACATCTCCGCGTGGACGACGCCGCTCCCCGCCGTGAGCCACTGGACGTCGCCGCGGCCGTAGCGCGCGGCCGCGCCGAGCGAGTCCGAGTGATCGACGAGCCCGCGCCGCACGACCGTCACCGTCTCGAAGCCGCGGTGCGGGTGCTGCGGGAAGCCGGGGACCACGCCGCCGTGGTACATGCGCCAGCCGTCCTTGCCCGCGAAATCGCGGCCGATGGCGCGGCCCGCGAGCGAGGCGGCCGGCCCCATCCGCTCGTCGCCGGCCGGGTACGCGTCGTCGTGGTGGACGCAGAACAGGAACGGGTCGAGCGTCTCCCAGGGGGACTCGAGCCCGAGCGGCGCGACGTCGCGGACCGCGTCCTCCGCGGCGAGCGCGGCTTCATCGGTGCGGCTGGGCGAGGGCTCCGTGCGGGCGCACGCGGCCAGGACAGGCGTTGCGGCGAGGGCACCGAGGGCAGTGCGGCGATCCATGGGAGGCCATCGTAGAGCGCTCCACGGGGAGGGACAACGGTGCGCGCGCGCAACCTGGCGTTGCCCCGGGGGCAACCACCGGCGCCGCGCGCGCCCCGAACGATCCTGGCGCCTCGGCGGCTCGTATCCCCTCGTCCGAGCATCTCTCTGACGTTAGAGTGGCTCCTTGTGTCCACACGTCGCTCCGAGCGGAGCATCATCTTCCTTGTCGCTGCGGTCCAGTTCATCAACGTCCTCGACTTCGTGATGGTGATGCCGCTCGGGCCCGACTTCGCGGTCGCCCTCGGCATCTCGATGTCGGAGCTCGGCCTCATCGGCGGTAGCTACACGGCGGCGGCCGCGCTCTCGGGCCTCGCGGGCGCGTTCTTCCTCGACCGGTTCGACCGGCGCAGCGCGCTCGCGGTGGCGATGCTCGGCCTCGTCGTCGGCACCGCGGCCGGCGGCTTCGCGACCGGGCTGCCGAGCCTCATGGCGGCGCGCGTGCTCGCCGGGGCGTTCGGCGGGCCCGCGACCTCCGTCGCGTTCTCCATCGTCGCCGACGTCATCCCGCCCGAGCGGCGCGGCAAGGCGATGGGCGTCGTGATGGGCTCGTTCTCGGTCGCCTCGGTGCTCGGCATCCCGGCCGGGCTGGAGCTCGCCCGGCGCGGCGGCTTCCCGCTGCCGTTCTTCGCCGTCGCGGCGCTCGGGCTGCTCGTCGCCGGGCTCGCGATCTTCCTGCTGCCCTCGATGCGAGAGCACCTCGCCGGCGAGCGGTCGTCGGACAGCGCCCCGAGCGAGCTCCGCGCCCTCCTCGGCCGGCCGCTCGTGATGCTCTCGTACGCGACGACGGCGACCGTGACGATGGCGTCGTTCCTGGTGATCCCCAACATCTCTGCCTACGTGCAGTACAACCTCGGGTATCCGCGCGAGCGGCTCGGGCTGCTCTACTTCGCGGGGGGCCTGGTCAGCTTCGTCGCGATGCGCGCCGTGGGCCCGCTGGTCGATCGCTTCGGCGCGTTCCAGACGGGCTCCGTGGGAGCGGCGGTGCTCGTCGGTATCCTGTACGCCGGGTTCCTCTCGTACGTGCCGGGGCTGCCGGTGCTCGGCATCTTCATCGTCTTCATGCTCGGCATGACGTTCCGCAACGTCTCGTACAACACGCTCACGTCGAAGGTGCCGCGCCCCGCCGAGCGGGCGCGCTTCACCTCGATGCAGTCGGCCGTGCAGCACATGGCGGCCGCGATCGCGGCGTTCTGGTCGGCCAGGTTGCTCCACGAGCTTCCGGACAGGCGCCTCGACGGCATGCCGGTCGTCGCCGCCCTCTCGATCGCGTTCACGCTCGCGATCCCGCTCCTGTTCTTCGGGATCGAGCGGCGCGTCGCCATCGCCGCCGCCCAGCGCACGTAGCCCTGCCGCCGCGTCCCCCGGCGCCCGGCGGCGGCGCGCCGGGGGTGGGCTCGGGGCGCGGGCGTCAGCGGGCGGGGTTCATCTGCGAGAAGCGACAAGCCCCCACGGTGGCGGCGAGGGACGAGAGGACGAGGAGCGCGAGCGCCAGCGCGACGTTGTTGGGCAGGTCCGAGCTCGGCAGGCCTGAGCTCGGACCCCCACGCCCGCCTCAGCGCTGCTGCGCCCCGAACCGCGCCTTCGCCGCGTCCACCGCGGCCTTCGTCCACCGATCGACCTCGTCGTCGGTCAGCGTCCGCTCCGGCGACCTGAACCACAGCGCGAACCCCAGCGAGTGGGTCCCCGCCGGCAGCTCGCTGCCGCGGTACCGGTCGAACAGCTCGACCTTCTCGCAGCGCTCCCCGGCGGTCGTCCGCAGCAGCTCGAGCACCTGGCCAGCCGGCGCGTCGAGCGGCAGCAGCAGCGCCACGTCGTGCCGCATCGCCGGGAACCGGCTCGGCTTCGCGGCCGCCGGCGCCTTGTACGCCGCCGCCACCGCCGCGAGGTCGAGCTCCGCCACGACGGCCCCGGTCGTGATCTCCAGCGCGTCGCGGACGTCGGGGTGGAGCTCCGCCACGTACCCGACGGCGCGGCCGTCGAGCGTGACGCGGGCGCCCTTGCGCGGGTGCGCCCACGGCGGGGGCTCGCCCTCGAGGTCGAACTCGGGCGCCACGCTGCCCGCGAGCTCCGCCAGCACCGCCTCGACCACGCCCTTGCCGTCGTAGAAGTCGACGTCCTCGGGCCGCGTGAGGTAGCTGTCGCGCGGCCCCGCGAGGAGCATCGTCAGCCGGGTCGGCTCGTCGACCGGCGGGCGCTCGACCCGCGCCGGCTGGCCCGCGCCGTCTCCAACGCCTGCTTCGCCCTGGCGCGGCAGGAACACCTGGCTCACCTCGAACAGGCGCACCCGCGGCACGTTGTACCGCTGCGAGCGCTGCGCGACGGTCAGCAGCCCCGGCACGAGCGACGGCCGCATCACCGACTTCTCCTCGGAGAGCGGATTGACAAGCCGGAGGAGCGACGCGCTGTCGTAGCGCGCCGCCTTCAGCTCCTGCGGCGACAGGAACGAGTACGTCACCGCCTCGTGCAGGCCGATCCCGGTGCAGATCTGGCGCACCCTGCGCCGGAGCCGGTAATCGCCCTTCGCGCCCGCGGGCGCCGCGCCCACGCGCGGGAGCCGGCTCGGGATCTGATCGTAGCCGGCGACGCGCGCGACCTCCTCGATGAGGTCGATCTCCTCCGCGATGTCGGGCCGGTGCGCGGGCACATCGACGAGCAGCCGATCCGCCTGCTGCTCCACGATCGAGATCCCCAGCGTCTCAAGGATCTCGCGCGTCCGCGCCGGGGCCTCGGCGCCGATGATCCGCTCGTACCGCGGCAGCCGCAGCGTCAGGCGGCGCAGGGCGCGGGGCGCGACGTACGCGTCGATCGGCTCGCCCGCCGCCTCGCCGCCGGCGAGCTCGCAGATCAGCGCGCTGCCGCGATCGCGCGACAGCGGGACCCCGGAGAGGTCCACCTCGCGCTCGAAGCGGTGCGACGCCTCGGTGTGGAAGCCGTACCGGCGCGCCGACCTGCGGATCCCGCGCGGCTCGAAATACGCCGACTCGAGGAACACCCGGCGCGTCGTCGCGGTGACGCCGCTGTCGGCGCCCCCGATCACGCCGGCCAGGGCCACGGCGCGCTCCGCGTCGGCGATCACGAGGTCGTCCTCGTTCAGGGACAGCGTCTGCCCGTCGAGCGCGACGAACGTCTCACCTGGCCGGGCCTTGCGGATCTCGATCGGCAGCCGCAACTTGTCGAGATCGAAGGCGTGGAGCGGCTGCCCCCGCTCGAGCATCACCAGGTTTGTCGCGTCGACGATGTTGGTGATCGGCCGGACCCCGAGGCGGCTCAGCCGCACCCGCGCCCAGAGCGGCGAGGGGCCCACGCGGACGCCCTCGATCACCTGGCCGGCATACCGGGGGCACCGCTCCTTGTCGCGCACCTCGACCGACGCCCGCGTCGCGCGCGCCCCGCCGCCGCTCGCCTGCGCCGCGACGGCCGGCGGCTTGAAGGGGATACCGAGCACCGCGGCCACGTCCCGGGCCACGCCCAGGTGGCCCAGCGCGTCGGGCCGGTTCGGGGTGACGCTGAGCTCGATGATCCAGTCCTCGAGGCGCGGCTCCCGGTCGAGCAGCGATTGCCCCGGGCGCCCGCCCTCGACGGTCAGGAGGCCCTCGTGGCTCGACCCGAGCCCGAGCTCGTCCTCGGCGCAGAGCATGCCGGCCGAGGTGAAGCCGGCGACCGCCTTCTCGGTCAGCGTGACGAGCGCGCCGCTGCGATCGAGGACCTGCGCGCCCACGGGCGCATAGCAGACGAGCGCGGGCGCGGCCGGGATGACCGGCGCGCCGCACGCCACCTCGACGCCTTCGCCTCCCGCCCCGCCGGCGTCCACGCGGACCAGGGTGAGGCCCTTCTTGCTCGGGTGCGGCCGCGTCGCCACGACGCTCGCGAGGACCACCGGGCGCAGCGCGGCGCCGACGTGCGTCACGCGATCGACCTCGAGCCCGCCGCGGCCGAGCGCCGACGTCACCGCGTCGACGCCGGGATCGGCGCCGAGGATCTCTTGAAGCCACTTGTAGGATATCAACATGGGGAGTCAGCGCTGCAGCGAGGGGAGAGCCGCCTAGAGGCTTCCGAGGAAGCGGACGTCGTTCTCGTAGAAGGCGCGGATATCGTCGACGGCGAACTTCATGTTGGCCGTGCGATCCACGCCGATGCCGAACGCCAGCCCCGTGTAGATCTCCGGGTCGATTCCGACGTTCCGGAGCACGGTCGGGTGCACCATGCCGCACCCGAGCACCTCCAGCCAGCCGGTCCCCTTGCACTGCGGACAGGCGCGGTTCGCGCCGAAACAGACGAGGCACGACACGTCGAGCTCGGCGCTGGGCTCGGTGAAGGGGAAGTAGCTCGGCCGGAAGCGCGTCCTCGTGTTCTCACCGAACATCCGGCGGCTGTAGACCTCGAGCAGGCCCTTGAGGTCGGCGAGGGACACGTCGCGGTCGACGACGAGCCCCTCGATCTGCACGAACATGGGGCTGTGGCTCGCGTCGTCGTCGCGCCGGTACACGACCCCGGGCGCGACGATCATGACCGGCGGAGGGTGGGAGAGCATCTCGCGCACCTGCACCGGGCTCGTGTGCGTGCGGAGGAGCACGTTCTGGCCCGGATCGCCGGCCACGTAGAACGTGTCGTGCATGTCCATGGCCGGGTGATCCGCCGGGAAGCCGAGGAGATCGAAGTTGTAGCGCGCGAGCTCGATCTGCGGCCCCTCGGCCACGTCGAACCCGAGCCCGACGAAGATATCCACGATCTCGTCGAGGGTCCGCATGATGGGGTGCGGCCGGCCGGGCGCGCGCCAGCGGCCGGGCAGGGTGATATCGAGGGGCGGCGCGGAGAGCTCGCGATCGCGCGCGGTCCGCTTGATCCGAGCCGTCGCCTCCTCGCGGGCGCGCTCCACGCGGCCCTTGACCGCGTTGAGGCGCTGGCCGAGGAGCTTGCGCTCCTCGGGGGCCGCCCCGGGCAGCTGCTTCATCAAGGCATTGAGCGAGCCGCGGCGCCCAAGCAGGCTGGCATACAGGCGGTTCAGCTCATCGAGATCGCCGACGGCGGCGAACTGGACGTCCACCGTGCGATCGACCTCGTCGATGAGGCGGCCGAGTTCGGGACCACTCATTGCCGCCCCCCTTACCTCAGAGGCCAAGGCAACGCAAGACGTGACCTCCCGCGCTGCGCCAGCGTGCGGGACGTCCGGAGCGCGCGCGGCGGAGACGGAGCGCGCCTCGTCGCGAGGGGCCGGCCACCGGCGCTGCCGGCGCGCGAGGAGCGAGCCGCCGCCAGGGGGGAGGCTGCTCGAATGACGCCGGGGGAGCTCCGCTCCGGCGCCTCCTCGATTCACGCTCTCCGCGAGGTCTCCCCCGGAATCGCTCGTGCCGCGTCGCCCAGGTTCGTCCCTGATTGGATGAGAGAATGGACCACCGAGGCACAGAGGGCACAGAGGAGAGAGAAGAACGATAAGATGTTCTCTCGCTATATATCTATCTCTCTCCTCTGTGTCCTCCGTGTCTTTGTGGTTCGATATTCTCTTTTCTTATATCCATCATGAGCACGCCGCCCCCCGGGTCCCGTACACGGGCGGCGGGAACGGCTTCCAGATGGGCGGAGGCAACGACCTCGCGTCCGACCACCGCGCCCCCTGGCACCCAGCGTGCATTGAGGCCCGAGACCACGCGCCATCCCGGTGACCCGATGCCGGCATCAGGGCGCCGGCGCGCGGTGGTGCAAGGAGCCGACGAACTATGAGATTGCTTGCGTTTGCCATGGCGGTGCTGAGCGTGGCTGCGGTCGGGCTCGGGTGCGGCAGCAGCCCGGGCGACGGTGGAGAAGGCGACGGGGCGAGCTCCGGCAACCCCTCCGGCGAAGGGGGCTCGTTCGACATCGGCGGCAGTCCCGGGCCCGGGTCGAGCGGCGCGGGCGGCGGCGGCGCCCCCGCGGGAGGCGGAGCGTGCGCCACCCGGACGGCGGAGGCGTCGCTTCAGCCCGTGTATCTCGCCTTCGCGTTCGACGTGTCGGGCAGCATGGGCAAGGGCGACAAGAAATGGCACGATAAAGCGCTCAAGTGGGATCCCGTCGTCGCGGCGACCCAGCAGTTCTTCGCGGATCCCGGGTCCGAAGGGCTCACGGCGTCGCTCACGTTCTTCCCCGCCGAGGACGACAGGTGCACGACCGGGATCTACACGACGCCGGACGTGCCGCTCACGCCGCTCCCGTCTCCGGCGTTCGGCGCGGCGCTCGACCGGATCGAGCCGATGGCCTCGAGCGACTGGCGCGGCGGCACGCCGACCGCGTGGGTGGTGCGCGGCACGAGCGCGTTCATCGAGGCGCAGCGCCAGCAAAGCCCTGGGAAATACGCGATCGTGCTCGTGACGGACGGCTACCCGCAGGGCTGCGACGAGGCATCCGACACGATCGACGCCGTCGTGGACGACGCCCGGGCGTCGCTCGCGGACAGCATCCTCACGTACGTCATCGGGGTCGAGAACCCGCCGATCGAGGGCGCGCCGGATACCCTCGACGACCTCCACAAGATCGCCGCCGCGGGCGGCACGGAGAGCGCCGTCCTCATCGACACCGGCGATCCCTCGCAGACCACGGCCGCGTTCAAGGCGGCCATCGACCGGATCCGCGGCGCCTCGGTCTCGTGCACGATGGCGATCCCGCTCCCCCCCGACGGGAGCAGCTTCGACAAGGAGAAGGTCCGCGTGCTCTACACGAGCAGATCGAGCGCGACCGCCGAGCTCGCGTACGATCAGAGCTGCGCGACCGAGGACGCCTGGCGCTACGACGAGCCGGCGAACCCGACGCAGATCGTGCTCTGCGTCGACACGTGCACGACGGTCCAGGCCGACGCGGCGGCGAAGCTGAACGTCGACTTCACCTGCGACCGCGTGATCGAGGTTCCCCTGTGACCTGATAGCTGGAGGCCGCGGCGCACGCGCAGCGCGCCGCCGGCCGGATCCGTGTCAATGAGGAGTTGACACCGTTGACGCGCGCAGTTGCACCTCCACGGCCGCACCCCTTCTCCGCCTCTTCGGTCGAGCGCCCGTCCCTCGTCGCCCGGCGTCAGCTGCCGCCGCGCACGGGGCGAATCTTGCGATCCAGCGACGCTGCCGAGTGTTGTAGAACAGGGCAACGATGGCAACGGCTCCGGAGCGCGAGGGCAGGACCCTCGATCGATACACGCTCCACGGCGTGATCGCCTCCGGGGGGATGGCGTCCGTCCACTTCGGGCGGCTCGTCGGCGCCCATGGGTTCGCTCGCACCGTCGCGATCAAGCGCCTGCACCCGCAGTTCTCGAGGGATCCCGAGTTCTCCGCCATGCTCCTCGACGAGGCGCGGCTCGCGGTGCGCATCCGCCACCCGAACGTCGTCACCACGCTCGACAGCGTCCAGGCCGACGGCGAGCTCTTCCTGGTGATGGAGTACATCGCCGGCGAGTCGCTCTCGAGCCTGCTGCGCGAGGCCGGCTCGCGAGGGGTCCAGGTGCCGCAGCCGGTCGGCTCGGCCATCATCGCCGGCGCGCTCGCGGGCCTGCACGCGGCGCACGAGGCGACCGACGAGGGCGGCGCCGCGCTCCAGATCGTCCACCGCGACGTGTCGCCGCAAAACATCCTGGTCGGTGAGGACGGGATCGCGCGCGTCCTCGATTTCGGCATCGCGCGCGCGGCGGTGCGGAGCCAGGTGAGCCGCGTCGGCCAGCTCAAGGGCAAGCTCAGCTACATGGCGCCCGAGCAGCTGCGCGGAGCGCCCTTGAGCCGCCGCACCGACATCTACGCCGCATCGGTGGTCCTGTGGGAGGTGTTCGCCGGGCGGCGGCTGTTCACGGGGGAGTGCGACGCGGAGATCTTCGGGCGGGTCCTAGAGGGCGTCGTCCAGCCGCCGAGCGCGTACGGCGACGTGCCGAAGGCGCTCGACGAGGTGGTGCTGCGGGGCCTCGCCAGGGACCCCGAGCGGCGTTATGCGACCGCGCTGGAGATGGCGGCCGCCCTGGAGGAGGCGCTGCCGCCGGCGAGCCCGCGCGTGGTCGGCGCGTGGGTCGAGGCGACCGCGGGGACGCTCCTCGAGGCGCGGGCGCAGAGCCTCGCCGCGATCGAGACGTCGCAGCGGAGCGCGGCGCCGACGCCATCGAGCCCCGCCGCCGTGGCGTACACGCCGCTGCGGGAGGTCGACATGCGCCCGGCGCTGCTGTCGGGCAACCGCGCGCGATCGCAGCGGATCTCGGTGACGGTTCCGACGATGACGAGGACGGTCGAGGACATGGCGCGGCCCGTGGCGCCCGCGCCCGCGACGCCGATCGTCGCGGCGGCGCCGGCTCGGCGGGCGACAGCGCAGCTCGTCCGCGCCGCCGCGCTGGCGTTCGGGGCCGCCGCGCTCGTGCTCGCGCTGGCCGTCGGCAGGGGCTGCGGCGCGCGTCCGGAGCTCGCGCCGGCCGAGCACGCCAGCGTCGACGAGTCCTCGCCGCCCACGGTCGCCTCGGCGCCGGAGGGCTCCGCGGCCGCCCCGGAGGCCTCCGCGGCCACGCCGGAGGCCTCAGCGGCCACGCCGGAGGCCTCAGCGGCCACGCCGGAGGCCTCAGCGGCAGCCCCGAAGGCCTCTGTGGCAGCCCCGAAGGCGCCCGCCGCGAGCGCGTCCGCGCCGGCGCCTGCGGCCTCCACGCGCGCCGCCGCGGGGCCGAAGCCGGTCGCGCGCGGGGCCGCGCCGGAGCGCGCTGCGGGCGTGCGCGCCGTGGCCCCCGCGCGCAGCGCGCGGCCGCGCCCGCGCTGCGTGCCCCCCTACTACGTGGACGGCGACGGCATCCGTCGGATCAAGCGTGAGTGCCTGTGAACGACCGAAGCGTGTAGCTTACGCGGCGATGAAACGGGGCCTCCTCGTCGCCCTCGTCGCGGCGGTCACGCTGCTCACGGGCGCACGCGCCCGCGCGCAGGGCGTGGGCGCGACGTGCGCGGCGTCGTACGAGCAAGCGCAGCAGCTCTTGCGCGACCGCGCGCTGCTGCGCGCCCGGGCCGAGCTCCGTGCCTGCGTGAGCTCGTGCCCGGCGATGCTCGCCCGCGACTGCCAGAGCTGGAGCGAGGAGGTCGAACGCGACATGCCCAGCGTCGCGCTGTCGGCCACGTCCGCGGAGGGCCGCGCGCCGGGCCGCGTGCGCGTGCTCCTCGACGGCGCGCCGCTGGTCGAGGCGCTCCCGAGGGACCCGATCGAGGTCGATCCCGGGCGTCACACGCTGACCTTCGAGGACGCGGCGGGGACGCGCGTCGTCACCGTGGTCACGCTGTCGCCGGGCGACAAGGCGCTGCCTATCGCGGTGCGCTTTCCTGCGGCGGCGCCGCCGCGCCCAGCGGCAGGCGCGGCCGCGCCGGTGCGGCCGCGCTGGCCGCTCGTGCTCGTCGGCGCCGGCGCGGTGGGGCTCGGCGTGGGCGCGTTCCTCGGCATCAAGGGGCACCTCGACCGGAGCGAGCTCCGCAGCAGGTGCGCGCCTGGGTGTCCGGCGGACAAGGTCGCTTCGATCGACACCCTCTGGAAGGCCGGCGCCATCAGCGCCGGCGCGGGGCTCGTCGCTACGGGGGTGGGCACGGCGGTGTATTTCCAGCTCGATCCGGTCGTCCCCGCCGCGGGATCCGCCCTGCTGCCGGGCGGCGCCGCGCTCTCGCTGCGTGGCTCGTTCTGAGCGCCCGCGCGGGGCCCGTGAGCGAGGGCGCTCAGGGGGCGAGCGTCGCCGCCGCCTCAGGACCTGTCCAGTCTGCGCTCAGCCATGATCACAGTCGCCGCATTGTGTGACACGAGCCAAATTCTTTTGCGACCGACGCGCCTGTGTCGCCTCAGTCCGTGTCGAACGGCGCGCAGCAGAGACCTGGGTAATGCAACGTTGGCCACGGGCCGGATCAACTAGGTGTTTCGCTCCGGGACGTCGCGCCGCGAACCAGCTCGGCGAGGGGCCGAGGGCCGATCGCGCGCGACGCCCCGCCGCCCGTCAGCCCTTGCTGCGGATCCCGTAGCGATCCATCAGCCGGTGGACGAGCTGCCGGGAGACGCCCATCGACGCGGCGGCCCGCGCGACGTTGCCGCCGCTCTCCCGGAGCTTCATGGCGATGAAGGTCCGCTCGAACTGCTCGACGACCATGTCGCGCGCCTCGCGGAGCGGCAGCGAGGCGAGCTGACCGACGCCCATGTCGGCGGGCCGCGGCGCCACCTTGACGATCGCCTCCTCGGCGAGGTGCGGGAAGAGCACCAGGCGCGCGACCGTGTTGCGGAGCTCGCGCACGTTACCGGGCCAGTGGTGCCCGCGGAGGAGCTCCAGCGCGTTGGGGGGCAGATCGGCGAGCGAGCGCGGGGGCACCTGCGCCGCGAGGAAGCGCTCGACGAGCAGCGGGATGTCCTCCTTGCGCTCGCGCAGCGGGGGCACGACGGACTCGACGACGGCGAGCCGGTAATAGAGGTCCTCGCGGAACGTGCCCGACGCGATGCGGCCCTGGAGATCGCGGTGCGTGGCGGCGATGACGCGGGCGTCGAAGGACGTGTACGCGGCGGCGCCGACGCGGCGCACCTGGCGGGCCTCGAGGGCGCGCAGGAGCTTCGGCTGGAGATCGAGCGGGAGCTCGCCGATCTCGTCGAGGAAGAGCGTGCCGCCGCTCGCCTCCTCGAGCAGGCCGGCGCGCGCGGTCTGGGCGCCCGTGAAGGCGCCCTTCATGTAGCCGAACAGCTCGGCCTCGATGAGGCTGGGGGCGACGGCGCTGCAGTCGAACACGACGAACGGCCCGCCGCTGCGCGGGCTCGCCTCGTGGATCGCGCGGGCGAGGACCTCCTTGCCGGTGCCGGACTCGCCGAGGAGGAGGAGGGTCTCGGACGTGGCCGCGGCGCGCTCCAGGCGGGCGAAGAGCGCGCGCATGGGGACGCTGCTGCCGAGCGCCTCGCCGAAGCTGGCCGAGGTGGAGAGCGGCACGACGACCGGGGCGCCGCCCACGCGCACGGTGAGGGGAACGCCGCCCAGGGAGGCGACGCCGCTCGGGGTGAGGAAGCCCTCGATGATCAGGACGTCGTTGATGTACGTGCCGTTCTTGCTGCCGAGGTCGGTGAGGACGACGCCGCGCGGCGTGAACCGGAGCTGGCCATGGCGGCGCGACACGCGTGCGTCGGGGATGACGACATCGCACTCGCCGCTCGTGCCGAGGACGAGCGGCGCGACGCCGAGGGTGGCCTCGATCGGGGGGCTCTTCTGGGGGGTGACGACGACGCGCAGGTCCGGGAGCTCGACCGCGTCGCTGCGGAGGGTCGTGATCGTCCGGGTGAGGTCGTGCATCGCGCGGGCGGGGAGGGGGAGGGCAGCATCTCCGAATTCAGCGTGAATTTCCAGCGCGCGGTGCGTCCCGGGCGCTGGACGGCTCCGCTGCCGGGCTATCCTCGTGGGATGCCCGAGTTCACGCCGTCGGAGGCCAAGACCCTGTCCCAGTGCGTCGCCCGCTTCACGGACGCGTTCCGCCGCGACGTCGCGGACGTGATCCGGCAGGAGTTCCGCGGCTACGAGCCGCCGGAGGTGACGGAGCTCGTCGGACAGCTGAGCCTCCTCGGCCGGCAACTCGAGCTGCGCCAGCCGCAGGTGCAGATCCACGACACGCAGGGCCCGCTGCTCAAGCGCATCCTGATAAGCCTCCGGCGCGAGAGCGCCACGGCGATCGAGGAGCCGCTGCAGAAGGCCGTGAACGCCGACACGATCCGGCACCTCAGGCGCGAGGTCCACGGGCTGGAGCAGCTGATGGCCGCGCCGTGGTTCGCCGCCACGCGCGCGCTCCAGGTGCCGCAGCTGACGGACTACATGTCGATCCGGCACGCCGAGGCCGTGCTGCCGGAGGCGCCGCCGCTGCGGCCGCGCGAGTACGACGAGAAGTTCCACATCCTCGAGGCGCCCGGGCTCTTCCTGCCGGATCTGTCGCACTACCGGGCGCGCTGCGCGCTGCGCGGCGCCGCGATCGCCGTGGCGTTCATCGACATCGACGACTTCAAGGCGTTCAACGTGCAGCACTCCGAGACCGCGGTCGATCTTCACGTGCTCCCGCCCTTGATGGAGAGCATCGAGGCGCACGTCTTCGCGCACGGGCACGCGTACCGGTTCGGCGGCGACGAGTACATGATCACGCTGCCGAACGCGACGCGCGCGTGGGCGATGGACTTCCTGCGCGCGCTGCAGGAGCGGCTCGCCCGCCGCCGCTACCGCCGCGTCGAGCAGCCGCCGACGATCTCCGCCGGGCTGTGCGTCGCCGACGTCGACTGCTTCCTGACGGATCGCGAGATCCAGGGGCGCGCCAACCTGGCCAAGAACCACGCGAAGGTCATCGAGAAGGGGCGCATCGCGACGTACGACGGGGAGCGGTTCCGCCCCGAGGACCTGGTGCTCGTGTGAGGCCGGACGGCGCTTCCGGGGCGGGCGAGGCGCGCGCCGACGTGGATGCGGGGGGCGGGCCGCCGGAGGCGCCGGACGGGCTGGTCCTGCCCGAGGCGCTGTGGAGCGCGGTGCGCGCGGCGTACGGTGAGCCCGGGCGCGCGTACCACGACCTCGACCACGTGCGCGAGGTGCTCCGCCGGGTGGACGAGGTCGGCCGCGACGTCGGCTGGGGGAGGCCGCGCGAGGTGTTCCTGGCCGCGCTCTTCCACGACGCCGTGTACGCGCCCGGCCGCCGCGACAACGAGGCGCGCAGCGCCGAGCTGGCGCGCGACGCCGTGGCGCGGTGGCTGCCGGGCGAGGGGCTCGACGAGGACCTCATCGCGCGGCTCATCCTGCTCACCGCGCGCCACGGATCGCTCGGGCCGGACGACGTCGGCGAGGACGAGGCGCTGTTCCTCGACTGCGATATGGCGATCCTGGGCAGCGACGCGGCGGCGTTCGACGCGTACGACCAGGCGATCGCCGCGGAGTACAGCGCCGTTCCGCCCGAGCTCTACGCCGCGGGCCGGCGGAGCTTCTTCGAGAGGCTGCTCGCGGCGGAGCACCTCTTCCTCTCGCCGTATTTCCGGGAGCGCCTCGAGGCGCGCGCGCGCGACAACCTGCGTCGGAAGCTCGGGGCGGGATCGTAGCGAGGCGGAGCGGGCTCGGCCCTCACCAGCTCTTGATGTCGCTCTTGCTCACGCGGCACGTGGCGGTGTTCCACTGGCTCGCGCCGCCATGGAGCTTCTCCGACTCGCCCATGTGGTCGGTGACGGCCCGGTACTCCTGGCAGATCTTCGGCTTGTCGTCGCCCTCGTCGTATCCCCCCTTGACGTAGAGGTTCGTGATCGTGACCGTGTCCCGGTAGTTCTGGTTCGCTCCCGCGACCGTCGTCCTGACGCGGTCCACGCGGACGTTGTCGATGACCAGGTGGCGCGGGCCGCCGTTGGCGGTGCAATCGCCGCAGGAGCGCCAGAGCTTCCCGAAGTCGGCGATGTACGAGTTCGTGACGATGGTCGTGGAGCCGCCCTTGGCGTTGTGCTGGAAGATCTTGTCGGCGGAGTGCAGGGCGATCGAGCTGTTGATGCGCATCGTCGCGCCGTCCGCGCTGTTGGTCGCCGCGTCCTCGCAGACGTCCTCCCAGTAGACGTGATCGAGCGTGCAGTCGCCCTTGCAGACGATGCCGTTGCCGCCGGGGAGGCCGCCCGCGATGATGAGGTTCTTCACGGTGACGCCGTCCTCGACCTCGAACACCGTCTTCTGGCCCTCCCCGTCGTCGCAGTCGGCGGTGTTGTTCACGCCGATCTTCTGGTTGTTGAAGTCGTAGACGTCCTGCCCGCCGTGCGCGGCGTTCTTCAGCACCGTCGTCGAGGTCCTGATCTCGCCGGCGCCGTTCGTGGGCGTCGGGATCTCCGTCGGGATCTCGTCGCCGAGCGGCTCCTCGCCGCCCGCGCCGCCGGTGCCGCTGCTCGTGCTGCTCGCGGCCGTGCTGCTCGTGCTGCTCGCGGTCGTGCTGCTCGCGGTCGTGCTGCTCGAGCTGCCGCCGCCGGTGCCGCTCGCGCTCCCGCTGGTCGCGACGGCGCTGCTGCTCGAGCTGCTGCCCCCCTCGCCGTCGTCCGGCGTCGCCGCGTCGTCCGAACAGCCGAGCAGGGAGGCGCCGGCGGCGCCGAGCACGAGCAGCAAAGTGAAAGCTGACTTCATTCCGAATCTCATCTCGCTACCTCTCGTTCTGGATTCACGATGGACGACCCGCGGTCCGGACGCGCCTGCACGACGCAGGCCGGCGCCGTCGCTTCCTCGACGCAACCCCGTCGAGGGGCGACCGCGAACCCACGCTTCACGTCGTTCAGCCGGCCTCTGCGTCGAGGTGAATGCAAGCGGCGATCCATGCCGCACGGAGGAGCGTCGAGCCGCCGCGCGGACGTGTGCTGCGGTCGACGTGTCAACGCGAGGTGGACACCGGCACCGCGCCGTCAACCACCGGTTGACGTACTTGACGGCTGCGATGCACCGCCTGTCAACCGCACGTTGATCAGCAGCTATCCGAGGGAGCTCCTCTGGCGCCTCGTGAACAGCCCCTCATCGGCCTCTCTCCCGATCGTCGCGCCGGGGAGCGCGGCGCTGCCCGAGCCCGGCGCCGCTCGCGACCGCCCGGTCCGGCCCGTGATCGCCCGGCGCGGCGCATGGCCGCCGGAGCGCGGGCCTCGCCGTCGGCGCGCTTCTCCATACCGCCCGAGCGCGGCACGCGCTATCAACGCCCCGCGGGAGGCGCGGCGATGCCCGTCGCCCCCGGTCGTCGCATGGTTGCCGCATGATCGCCGTGGTCGCAGAGAAGCCCGCCGTCGCCCGCGACATCGCCGCGGTGCTCGGGGCCTCGCGGCGCGCCGAGGGCTTCCTCGAGGGCGGCGGCTATCTCGTCACGTGGGCGGTGGGGCACCTCGTCGCCATCGCCGAGCCGCACCAGATCGACCCCGCCTGGAAGCGCTGGCGCCTCGACCTCCTGCCGATGCTGCCCGCGCAGTTTCCGCTCGTCGTCCTCCCCGGGACGCGGGCGCAGTTCGAGATCGTCCGCAAGATCCTGGGCCGGCGCGACGTCGAGCGCGTCGTCTGCGCGACCGACGCGGGCCGCGAGGGCGAGCTCATCTTCCGCTACCTCTACGAGGCGGCCGGCTGCAAGAAGCCGGTCGAGCGGCTCTGGATCTCGTCGCTCACCCACGACGCCATCCGCGACGGGCTCCGGCGGCTGCGCGACGCGCGCAGCTACGATGGCCTCGCCGACGCCGCGCGCGGGCGCAGCCGGGCGGACTGGCTCGTCGGCATGAACCTCTCGCGCGCCTACAGCCTCGTCTTCGACCAGGATCTCTCGGTCGGCCGCGTGCAGACGCCCACGCTGTCCATGGTCGTCGAGCGCGAGCTCGCGATCCGGCGGTTCGTCCCGGAGCCGTACCTCGAGGTCGTCGCGACCTTCTGCCCGCTCCGGGAGGACGGCGCGGGCGCGGCGGAGGCGTCCTACAAGGGCACGTATTTCCGCGACAAACCGCTCCCCGGCGAGCCGCCGGGCCCCGCGGGAAGCGACGAGAAGGGCGAGACCGCGCCGTCGCGGAGGCGCCTGCCGCCGGACGGCGAGGAGGCGCTTCGCATCGTCGAGCGGGCCCGGCGCGGCGAGGCGCGCATCGACGCGGTGAGGTCCGAGTCTCGCCGCCTCCCGCCGCCGCTGCTCTACGACCTGACCGAGCTCCAGCGGCACGCCAATCGCCTTTACGGCTTCTCCGCGCAGAAGACGCTCGAGGTGGCCCAGGCCCTGTACGAGCGCAGGAAGCTCATCAGCTATCCGCGCACCGACAGCCGGCACCTCTCGACGGAGATCGCCGCCACGCTCGGCGCCGCGGTGCAGGCGATCGAGGGCTCGTACAGGGGTATGCTCGCCCCGGGGACGGGGACCCGGCCGCTCGGCAAGCGCTTCGTCGACGACGGCAAGGTCGGCGATCACCACGCCATCATCCCCACGGGCGCACGGTCCTCGCGCGCGGAGCTCTCGTCGGACGAGCAGAAGATCTTCGATCTCATCTGCCGGCGCCTGCTCTCGGCGTGGCACGAGGATCACGTCACCTCGATCACCACGGTCATCACCGCGATCACCACGCGCGCCCGGGGCGAAGGCGCCGGCGCGCCGATCGTGGACCGCTACCACAGCGCGGGCAGCGTCGTGGAGAAGGTCGGGTGGAAGGTGCTCGACATCGGCTTTGGCAAGCAGCCGGCGAGGCCGCGCAGGAAGGCGGAATCGAGCGGCGAGGGACACGAGGAGCGCGAAGGGGGCGAGGGGGAAGGCGAGCGCGAGACCGCGGATCAGCGGCTCCCGCCGGGCCTCGCGCGGGGGCAGGTGCAGCTCGTGCTCGACGCGCAGGCGCAGTCAAAGAAGACGCGCCCGCCTCCGCGCTTCACCGAGGCCACGCTGCTCACCGCGATGGAGACCGCGGGCAGCAGCCTCGACGAGAAGGAGCTCTCCGAGGCGATGAAGGACTCGGGCCTCGGCACCCCGGCCACGCGGGCTGCGATCATCGAGACGCTCCTCCGGCGCGAGTACATCGTGCGCCAGGGCAAGCTGTTGCACGCGACCGACAAGGGCGTCGGGCTGATCGAGGTCGTCCACGCGGACGTGAAGAGCCCCGCGATGACGGGCGCCTGGGAGGCGAAGCTCGCCCGCATGGCCCGGGGCGGCGGCGATCTGCCCTCGTTCATGGTGGGCATCGAATCGTACGTGCGCCATGTGGTGGAGGAGGTGAGCGCCGGGCGGCGCCCGGCAGGGGGCGATGCGCCTCGGCTGGAAGAGCGGGTGTCTCCGTTTCCGGAGCGCGGTGCGCCGCGGGCCCTCGGGGGCGGCCGCGGCGCTGCGCCCGCGGCGCCGGATGCCCGTCGAGACCGCGAGGCGCCGAGCGCGACGCCCCGCCGCGCTCCAGGTGGCAGCGCGGTGAGCGCGGCGGGCACCGCGTCGCGCGGCGTCCTTCAGACGGCCGCGGCGGCGGCCGTTGCACCGATGCCGGCTCGGGCGCCGGCGCGCGCGGCGGCCGTGGCGTCGACTCCGGCGCGCGTGGCGGCCGTGGCGTCGACTCCGGCGCGCGCGGCGGTCGTGGCGTCGACTCCGGCGCGCGCGGCGGCCGGCGCGCCTTCCGCGGCGCGCGTGGCGGCCGTCGCATCTCCTTCGCCGCGCGCCGTGCTCGCCGCGCCGTCGCCGGCGCGCCGGCCGGCGGATCTCCTCGAGCTGCTCCAGCAGTGCTTCGGCTTTCGCGCGTTCCGCCGCTACCAGGAGGCCGTCTGCCGGACGGCGGCCGCGGGGAGCGACGTGCTCCTCGTCATGCCCACCGGCGCCGGCAAATCGCTCTGCTACCAGCTCCCCGGGATCGCCCGCGGCGGCACGACGCTCGTCGTGAGCCCGCTCATCGCCCTCATGGAGGATCAGGCCACGAAGCTCCGGGCGTACGGGTTTGCCGCCGAGCGGATCCACTCCGGCCGGAGTCGGGCCGAGTCCCGGAAGGTCTGTATCGATTACCTGGACGGCGCGCTCGACTTCCTGTTCATCGCCCCCGAGCGGCTCCGCGTGCCCGGCTTCCCCGAGCTGCTCGCCCGCAGAAAGCCCGTGCTCGTCGCCGTCGACGAGGCCCATTGCATCTCCAAGTGGGGCCACGACTTCCGCCCTGACTACCGCATGCTGGGCCAGCGGCTCCCGGCGCTCCGTCCAGCGCCGGTCATCGCGCTCACCGCGACAGCCACGCCGGTCGTGCAGGACGATATCGTCGAGCAGCTCGGGCTCACGTCCGCGGCGCGCTTCATTCACGGCTTCCGGCGGAGCAACCTGGGTATCGAGATCCTCGAGGTCAGCCCGGGAGAGCGCCCCGCCCGGGTGCGCGCGCTGCTCGGGCAGGAGGGCCGGACGCCCGCGATCGTCTATGCGCCGACCCGGAAGGACGCCGAGGCGCTCGCCGCCGGCCTCGCGGAGGACCTCCCGGCCGAGGCGTACCACGCGGGCCTCGCCGCCCCGGTGCGCGACCGGATCCAGACAGCGTTCCTCGACGGCAGCACCGAGGTCATCGTCGCCACGGTCGCGTTCGGCATGGGCATCGACAAGCCCGATGTCCGCACGGTCATCCACGCCGGGCTGCCCGGGAGCCTGGAGGGCTATTACCAGGAGATCGGCCGCGCCGGCCGCGATGGGCTCCCGTCGCGGGCCGTGCTGATGCACTCGTATGTCGACCGGCGAATGCACGAGTTCTTCCACGAGCGCGACTACCCCGATCCGGCCATCTTGCAGCGGCTCGAGGGGACCCTCTCCGCGGAGCCGCGCCCGCGGGAGGCGGTCCTGGGCGATCTCGACATGGACGCCGAGGTCGCGGACAAGGCCCTGGAGAAGCTCTGGGTCCACGGCGGCGCGCGCGTGGATGTGGACGGGGGCGTGGCTCTGGGTGAGCCGGGGTGGCGCGGGCCTTACGAGGCGCAGCGGCGCCACAAGCTCGCCGAACTCGTGCAGATGGCGCGGTTCACCGAGAGCCACGGCTGCCGCATGCTCCACCTGGTCCGCCATTTCGGCGACCAGGAGGACACCGGCGAGCCCTGCGGGCTCTGCGACGCCTGCGCGCCGGCCGCGTGCGCGGCGCGGGAGTTCCGGGCGCCGAGCCGCGACGAGGCGCAGGCGATCGCGAAGATCCTCGCGGCGCTGCGCGACGGCGAGCAGCCGACGGGCCGGCTCTACCGCGAGTCGTTCGCCGACGGGTCGCTCGCGCGGCGCGACTTCGAGCACCTCCTCGGCGGCCTCGTGCGCGCGGGCCTCGTCGAGGTGCGCGACGACTCGTTCGAGAAGGCGGGCGAGCGCATCGCCTACCAGCGCGCGTCGTTGACGCCGCGCGGCCGCCTCGGCGAGCCGCGCGGCGTCAACGATGTCCCGCTCGCGAAGCTCCCGCCGAAGGTGAAGAAGCGGCAGAGCGCGAAGTCGTCGGACGCGCGGAGGGCGTTCTTCGCCAAGAAGGCGCAGCGGAAGAAGGGCCGGCCGAGCTGAGCGGCGCTCAGCGGAAGATTATCATCGACCCAGCTTGGCGATGACGAGGCGCTGCTTGTAACCGTCGCCGGTTCCGGGGAGGGGGCCTGTACCAAGATCGGCGTCCAACGCTTTGGTCCAGCCCGCAACGAGCGTCTCACCGGTGGGGGAGCTGACGACGGCTGACACGTTGGTCTGCGCGGGCAGAAGGCGGCGCCATACGAGCTCGGCTTCGCGCGTCAGCTTGACGATGAAGCCTGGGTTGTCGTTTACCACGAGCGGGTTGCCCCCGAGGTCGAGCTGTTTCTCGGCGGATCCACGGACGACGAGATTGCCAAGCTGGTCCACGACGACTCCAGATGCCGTTTGAGCGCCGGCGCCGTGGAATGCGCGCACCCAGCCAACCGCGCCATCTGCCTCGAGTTGCACCAGGAAGGCGTCGTCGCTGTCTGCTTCGGTCAGAGTGAAATTCTGCACGCGTAGCTCACCCGAAAAATATCCCACCACAACGGAACGCCCCGACGCGTCCACAGCGAGGCCAGAGGCGGACACGAGGCCCGATCCGTCTAGCTTCGTGACCCAGCCGGTCCTCCCGCTCGGCGTCAGCTTCATGACGAAATGCCTCTTTTCGAGGGAGAGCGGGCTACCCGTACCGAAGTCGATCTCCCCGTCGGAGCTGCCAGCCACGAAGACGTTCCCCGAGGCATCGACCGCAACGGCGCTGGTGGTGTCGGAGCCCGTGTCGCCGAACCTTCGTGTCCAACAGCCCGGCTTGGTCACGAGGCCCGTGGCACCGTCGAGCTTCGCCACGATGATGTCCGCGCCGCCGGCGGGCTCGATCGCACCGCTGCCAAAATCGATTGGAAAGTAGAAATGTCCCACCACGACGACGTCATCATCTGGAGCGATCGTGACCGCGGTGAACCTGCTGCTCCCTCTCAGGCCCTTGCTCCAGATGTGTTCACCCGACGTGTCGAACTGGGCGACGAACGCCCCCGCTGGCAGCGGACCGTCGCCGAGGTCGAGGGCCCCGCTGTTCGTCTCGCCGACCACAACCAGGTTTCCACGGGAGTCGACGGCGAGACCCCACGGGTTGTCCGCGCTGAGGTCCCCGAACTGCTTGGCCCACAGGAGCTCTCCGGCAGGGCTCAGCTTGAGGAGCAGCACATCGGTGCTATCGGCCGACGAGAAGGTCTCCTCGCCGATGCGGATCGTCTTGAAGAAGGCGGCGCTGACGAACACGTTCCCATGGGCATCGCTCGCGATGCCCATGGGGTGGACGTCTCCAGTTTGCTCGTACGCGGTCGCCCACACGATACACTCTAGGCCGTCGCAGTTCTCGTCGTCCGCTGCATCGCAGCGCTCCACCGCGGGGAGGACCTCACCATCGCAGGCACCCCAGGTCCCGTCGGCGCCGCATGTGCGCATTCCTTCCCGGCACGCGCCCCTATTCCTGGTGCCCAGTGGGCCGGCGTAGCACACATCCGACACGTCCGGCGTGCATGCGGGGGCCTCATCCTCAGTGCCTCCCGCGCCGCCGGTACCCGTGCGGCCAGAGCCCCCCATACCCTCGGCACCCCCCGTGCCGCCTGGAGCCTGGTCGGAGAACTCGTCGAGACCGAGAACTAGCGCGCACCCGCTGGCGCACAGGCCCAGGCCGAGGAGGGAACCGAGCGCGTAAGGTTGTGCTTGTCGTTGCATGGGCTCCTGCGCGCCCGGAAGCCGCAAGGAGAGGGCGCCGACGCCAGCGCGGAGGCTACCACGCCGACGCGGCGCGCAGGGGCCTGGTTCCGATGCCTCGGCCGGGACGAGCCGGGGCTCTCGTCCTAGCCTCGGGCACCTCGCGGCAGACCGCCATAGCCGAGGAACGAGAGCCCTATTCGCGATGAGAGCCGGCGTATCGCCGCGCGAGGGAGGACGCGGGCGAGCTGGGCCGTGGCCTTGCTCAGCGCGGTCGGGATGGCGACCACGTCACCCCGATCGGCCGCCGCGATCCCGTACGCGGCGCATTCCTCGGCGGAGATCTCGAACGGCGGCTTCTTGCGCGGCACGCCGGGCGCGCCCGCGTCGAAGATCTCCGTGGTCACCGGCCCCGGGCACAGGGCCGTCACGGTGACGCCGGTCCCGTCGAGCTCCACGGACAGGCTCTCGGAAAACGAGAGCACGAACGCCTTGGTCGCTCCATAGACCGCATGCCCCGGGGTCGGCTGGAACGCGGCGAGCGACGCGACGTTGAGCACGCGCCCACCGCCGCGCGCCACGAGATCGGGGACGATCGCCGCGCACAGCGCGACGACGCTCTCGCAGTTGAGCCGCACCAGCATGGCTTGCTCAGCGGGATCGCCTTCCAGAAAGGGCCCGAACCGTGTCGTGCCGGCGTTGTTGACCAGCCAGGCTGCCCCTCCCAGCTCGCGCGCTCGATCCCGCACGAGGACGCCTGCGCCCTCTGCGGTGACGTCGAGCTCGAGAGGGTGGATGGGCGCATGCGAGGCGGCGCGCGCCTGCGCGGAGAGCTCTTCCAGGCGGTGCGCTCGCCGGCCGATGGCGAGCACCGGCTGCCCGCGCGCCGAGAGTTGCCGCGCGAGCTCCGCGCCGATGCCGGACGAGGAGCCTGTAACGATGGCGAGACCCGAGGTTGTGGTCATGGCGCGATCCTTTAGGACGGCTCGCCCGAGATCGCGAGCGGGCCGTCGGCCCTGGCGCGCGGCCGCGCCACGGCGCTCGCCGCCGCACGGTTCGCCGCACCGCGGCACGACCGTGAGGACGCAGCGTGTGCGTCATGCGGCGCTTGCCCCTGAATTGGCGCGGCACGTCGATCTCGCCGATCTCGTGGTGTTCTCGTCACAACAGTCCGTGCCGTCCCGCGCGGCGCGGTCGATCGACCGCGCGGTTCGCCAGCCGTCCCATGCGCAGGGAGCATCAGAGCATCGGGTGGTAGAGGACCGTCCCCTACATCGGGAGCGGGCGTTTCTCCGCGTTCCTCTTGCAGAACGCGAGGCGCCGCGGCTAGCCTGGGAAGCGTGCTTCTAACTTCGGGTGCTGAGGACCCGCGAGCGATGCTGAGGACCCGCGAGCGATGCTGAGGACCCGCGAGCGAGCCATGCGCATTCGAGGCGTCGCGCTGGCCACGGCCGCCCTGTGTGCGCTGTTGCCGTTGCCCGCGCACGCGCAGATGGAGCAGCCGGTCGTCGTTTCAGCGCCCGCCCTCGAGGAGCTGCCGGAGGTCGAGGGCACCGGTCTCTGCGCCGCGTCGGTCATCCCCGACAAGCCGCCGATTGAGACCTTCCTGCCAAATTTCATCGGAAAGACCAACGAACTTATCGACGGACGCAAGGAAGATCGCCTCGAGTACGTCATTCGAACGCTCCTGGATCTGAGCAACAACAATGACGCAGCCGGCGACAATAACGAGCCGCGGAGTTATGGCGACTTCAGGCGGACATCGCCGGATTGCGGGATCGGCGGCTGCAGCTTCCCGTGGGACGATCGCCTTGACCGTACGAGCATCGTCTTTGGCTCCCGTCTTCGCGGGTTCCTGGCCGTCACGGAGGAGCTCGCCGGCAAGCCGGTCCATTTCGGCCTGTACGCCGACGATGCCGTGAGCCTCGCGTTCTACGATGGCGTCACGAGCGAGAAGGTGGTCCTGCTCCGGCCGCCGGAGCTCGGCCTGCCGGTCTGGCGCCTCACGAACACCGTCACCTTCGGCAGGCCAGGCCTGTACCCGCTCGAGATCCTCTACGCGGAGATCGCCGAGCACGCGGCGCTCGAGATGTCCTATCTCGTCGGTGAGTTCGAGGACTTCCACCGCGCCGCGGAGACGCCGCCCGTCGAGAAGCTGAGCGAGAACGGCTTCTCCCTCTTCCGGCCGACGCAGTTCTTCCAGACGCTGGCCGGCTCCCCGTCGTTCCCCGATCTCGATCAGTGCCAGCAGTGCGAGCGCAGGTTCGTCGGCCAGCCCAACAACAACGGCTGCCCTGGGAGCTACTACTGCAACGAGGCCGCCCTCTGCGCCCCGTGCGACACGGCGCTCCACTGCGGCGAGTCGTGCTCGCGCTGCCTGAACGACACGCCGTTCTGCATCGATTTCAACGGGAGCCGCCAGTGCGCCGAGTGCCGCACCGCCGCCGACTGCCGCGAGGGCTTCGTCTGCGACCCCGAGACGCACGAGTGCAAGGAGGAGTACGAGTGCGAGGAGGACCCGGACTGCGCGCGCGGCGAGATCTGCGTCGAGCACACCTGCGTCCCGTGCGACACGGCCGACCAGTGCGCGGGCAACTCCTGCAACTGCTGCCCTAACGGGATCAACGGCACGCAGATGAACTGCGCCGCGGTCGAGCCGGGCGGCGTCGCGATGTGCGTCGAGTGCCTCGTCGACGCGGAGTGCCCCGACGGCAAGAAGTGCCACACCCCGACGGGCCACTGCGTCGACGAGATCCCGACGAACGCGCAGCCGAACTGCTGCGGCGAAGGGTGCGTCGACTGCATGCGCCCCGAGGATCCGAATGACCCGGAGACGCCCCCGGTGCCGTTCTGCCTCCCCGGGCCCGTCGGGACGGCGTGCGCCGCGTGCCGCAACGACATGGACTGCGCCGAGGGGCAGTACTGCCTGAGCGGCGAGTGCAAGACGTGCGTCAAGGACCGGCGCTGCGGGATGCGCTGCGAGAGCTGCGGCGGCGACACGCCGTTCTGCATGGGCGCTTTCCCCGAGACCGCCGCCTGCGTGCGCTGCACCTCGGACGAGCAGTGCGCCGGCACGACGTGCAACCCCGAGACCCACGAGTGCGACCCCGGGTGCATGGCGACCTGCGCCGAGGACACCCCCTACTGCGACGGCCAGGCGTGCGTCGAGTGCTACGCCGACACCCAGTGTCCCTGCGGCAACACCTGCGACCTCTCGACGAACACCTGCGACATCTCCTGCAAATCGAACCTGGACTGCCTCGGCAACGAGCACTGCCGCTGGACCGACGAGGCCGACGCCAAGGAGTGCGCGCTCGGCCCGATGCCGGACAACGTCGCGTGCGGCGGCACCCTCGCCGAGATCTGCAGCGTCTCGGTCGTCGGCGACAGGAACGCCGATCCGCGGCCGTTCGGGATCATCGCCCTGGCGATGCTCGCGTTGCTCGAACGCCAGCGCCGGCGGTACGGCCGAGGTGCCTCGTGAAAAAGCGTCCGCACCTCCTCGCGCTCTCCGCGGCCCTCGCGCTCGCCGCCACGGTCACCGAGCGCCCCGCGCTCGCCGAGGAGGGGCGCTTCGACGCCCAGGTCTTCCGACCGGCGGCCGCCCCGCGCGACCTCGTGATGGTCCAGAAGTCCGAGGTCATCGGCAACCTGTCCCCGACCATCGGCCTCTACAGCGACATCGCGGCCGACCCGCTCGTGCTCTTCCTCGCGGGCGACGACACGAACAAGGCCGTCAACGCCATCACCGGGCGCCTCGAGCTCGCCTTGCTCGCGGGCATCGGCTTCTTCGACGTGTTCGACGTCACGATGGCCATGCCGCTCATCCTCTTCCAGGAGGGCGGCAACATGCGCCGGTTCGGCACCGAGGGGTCGGTCAAGAGCACCACCGTCGGCGATCTCCGCCTCTCCACGAAGATCTCGCTCCCGTACCTGAACCGGAAGGAGCAGGTCAAGGAGGGGTTCGGGATGGCGATCTCGGGCAACCTCAACTTCCCCACGGGCGACCAGAACGCGTTCGCCAGCGACGGCGCGCTGAGCGGCGGCGCGACGCTCATCGCCGACTACAGGTTCAACTTCGGGCTGCTCCTCGCCGCGAACGCCGGCATCTGGCTGCGGCCCGACAACCAGTTCGCGGGCGTGCGCGTCGGCGACATGGCGCAGTTCGGCGTGGCGGCCGAGCAGTACGTGGTGCAGCGCTGGGGCCTGTCGGTCATCGGCGAGGTGTACGGCTACCCGTCGCTCTCGAGCTACCCCGACGACCCCGGGCAGATCCCCGCCGAGGCGCTCCTCGGCCTGCGCTGGCAGACAAAGCACGGCATCACGATCACCTTCGGCGGGAGCTTCGGCGCGGCGTGCGGCTTCGGCGCGCCCGCGATCCGCTTCTTCAACGTCATCACGTGGCAGCCGAAGACGTCCCAGGAGCAGGAGGAGATCAACCGCCTGCAGCAGCGCGACAACGACGATCCGGATCGCGACGGCCTCATCGGCGCGGCCGACCGCTGCCCCGACGTGCCGGGGAGCCCCGAGAACTTCGGCTGTCCGGACCTGGACACCGACGGCGACGGCATCTTCGATCGCGACGACCAGTGCCCCGACAAGCCCGCCGGCCCGCACGGCAAGAACGGCTGCCCGCTCGCCTTCATCAAGGGCGACGAGATCGTGATCACCGAGCAGGTCCACTTCGCGACCGACAGGGACATCATCCTCGAGGACTCGAACCCGACCCTCGAGGCGGTCGCGCAGGTGCTGGTCGACAACCCGGACATCCGCGAGGTGCGGATCGAGGGCCACACCGACGTGCGCGCGACCGACGTGTACAACATGGCCCTGTCGCAGCGCCGCGTGGCGAGCGTCATGGCGTACCTGATCGCGAAGGGCGTCGATCCTTCGCGGCTCCAGGCGGTCGGCTACGGGCACACGCAGCCGATCTACGACGACGCCGGCTGCGTCGGGCCCGACGACCAGCTGACGCCGGACTGCCAGTTCATGACGTCGAAGAACCGGCGCGTGGTCTTCCGCATCCTGCGCTACGGCAACGCGGGGCCGAAGCCGCTCACCGGCTCGCCCGAGGGGAGCGAGCAGATCTTGCCGTCGGGCGGGCTGCTGCCGCAGAAGACGCAGGGCACGCTGCCGACCCAGGGGACGCTGCCTGGCCAGGGGGTCCTCAAGTCGAACGTGCTGCCGAGCGGCGGCTCCGCGCTTCCGCCGGCAGGCGGGGTGCCCGGCGGCGCAGGGCCGCTGCCCAACCGCGGCGAGGCGGGGGGGCTCCCGAGCAAATCGGGCGTGCTGCCGCGATCCGGAAGCCCCGCGCCGCCGGCGCCCTCCTCGTCGAGCCAGCCGCCGGCGGCGCCGCCGAGAGGCACCGCGCCCGCTCCGGGGGCTCGCTAGCCAGGAGAGCGTCGACCCAGGGGGGCGAGCGCGCCAGATTGCCCGGCCCACGGGGACCGTGTTCCTCGCGCGGCGCGGGGGCTCCGCCGGACTCGCCTGAAACAACGCTCCTCCAGCTACGCCGGAGGAGCGTTGTCAATTGGGCTCGGACATCGGCCCTCCCCGCGCCGCGCGAGGAACACGGTCCCCGTGGGCCTACGGGTGTCGACGGGGCTGTTCTCCAGCTACCTTGTCTACACCGGCGAAGAACACTGCCTCTGTAAGGTCGCAGAGGTCGATGGGGCTGTTCGGATCGGAGCCCTGTCCACGCGAGACGCGCGGCCTACCACCCTCCGCGCGTCTCGCGGAGGACAGGGCAGATCGAGCGCCGAGCCGCAGCGGCCTTGCAGCGCCGTGTCGCGTTACTTCTTCGGCGCGGCCGGCAACGAGGGCTTGGCCGACGAGGGCGGGGTGGGCGATGAGGGCGGGGTGAGCGAGGAAGGCTTGGCCGACGAGGCCGCGGCGGCGGCCGGCGACGAGGGCTTCGCACCTGGCTTGGCCGGCTGTCCAGGCTTGCCCGGAGGAGCCGGGGCCGCAGGCGCAGGGGCGTCCTCGTACGGCTCGTCCGAGGGAGGCGCAGCCTGATCCGGGGGCGGCGCCTCCGGCTCGGCAGGCGCCGCCGGCTCGGCGGGCTTCGTCGCCGGATGGAACGTCAGCGGCTTCGCCTCGCCGTCCGTGCGCCGGACCCAGATCACCGCGGTCCCGCTCGCGACGCTGGCATAACGGCCGTCCTCGGTGCGGATCTCCTCGTTGACCGCCTCGATGACCGCATCGCCGCCGACGCCGCACGCGGCCTTGCGGAGCGACTCGAGGCGCTCCGCCTCCGTCCGGGCCTCAGGATCGCTCGCGATGGGCTGAAGGCGATGGTACTCGCGATCGGGCAGCTGACCTGCCGGCACCACGTGCATGTCGCTGCAGAACTCGCCGGAAGGCGTGCGTTTGTCCCGAAAGGGGGTGCTGCAACCGGCGATCAGCGCGGCACCCAGTGCCGCCGAGAGGAGGAGGCGCTGCATGATGCCTTCTTACCAGCGATGCGACGGGCGATGCAAACCCCGCGCATCACGACCCTTGCCGATCCGCAGGACCGCCGCCCCCTGGCAGCAAGCGCCCCCTGGCAGGTAGACCCCCGGCGCGTCGCCGCGTACACGCCCCATGTTCCGATCTCGTGAACGCCTGGCTATGCTCGCGGACGATGCGCCCGCCCGAAAGACGCTCTCCTCTCGCCCTTTTTCTCGGCGCGGCGCTCGCCGCCGCGTGCGGCGCGCCCCAGGTCGCTCCGGGCGCCGCTCCGGGCGAGGCCGCCCCCGCCGAGGCGAGCGCCCCGAGCGCCGCCGCATGCCTCGCGGTCGCCAACGCGAAGCGGCAAGCCCGCGCCGACGAGCCGTCGCGCATCGGCGTGAAGCACGTCCTCGTCCGCTACGCCGGCGCCGACCGCGCCGAGGGCGCGACGCGCACGCGCGAGGAGGCATGCCTGCGCGCGATGGAGGCGCGCGACAAGATCCGCGGCGGCGCCGACCTCGACGAGGTGGTGGCGGAGTACAGCGAGGAGGCGGGCGCTGCGTCGCGCGGCGGCTCGCTCGGCACCGTGGAGCGCGCCGATGTCCTGCCGCCCTTCGGCGACGCCGCGTTCGATCTCGACCTCCATCAGCTCAGCGACGTCGTGGAGACCCGCCATGGATTCCACGTGATCTTCAGGACCGAATAGCCCTCCTGCCGAGCGCTGGGCCCTGTCGAAACCCCTTTGCGCGCGCCTCGATATCGCGCCGCGACACGCTACCTCTGGCGCCTGCCGGCCGACGGGGTGAATCCCACGCCGGCCCGGGGCGCCTTCCAGATCCCGCACGTCGATCGGAGCGCCGCGCGCGCGGCCCAGCACCTCGCGCGCCTCGCGCGAGGGTTGCCTTCTCGGCGGAGGCGCAGCATGAAGCACCCATGCGCGCCCACAAGCTCGTCGTTGCCATCGCCGTGATGATCGCCTCGCCAGCGCTGCTGATCGCGGCATGCAAGTCGAGCGACGACCTCGAGGAGGTGGCCCCCGCGCCGACCGACGTCCCCGCGCCGACCGCGACGGCGTCGCTGCCAGCGGCGACCGGGACCGTGCCCGCCGCGACGCCGACCCCGATCGCGCCCCCGGCGACCGCGAAGGCCCCCCCGGCGCAGCCCGCCGCGCCGGGCGCCAAGACGGACGCGGGCGCGCCTCTGGAGGGCGGCGACGGCGGCGCGCCGAAGGACGCGGGCGCGAGCGCCACGCCCGACGCGGGGGCGCTCTCGGGCAAGCTCGCGGCGTGCGCCACAAAGTGCCAGTCGATCCTCCAGACCTGCCTCACGCCGCAGTTCCCCGCGGACGGCGGCCTGCCGAAGATCGCCGATCCGGCGGCGTGCCAGAAGTCGTTCGACGACTGCCGCACCGCCTGCGCGCCGTGAGCGCCCGCCCCGCGAGGCCGGCAGCGCGGCGCCCGGGCTACCTCTGGGCGCCGTCCGCCGCGCTCGGCAACGTCACCCGGAAGAGCGCGCCGCCCGCGTCGCCGGTCGCCACCGTGATGTCGCCGCTCATCGCCTCGACGAGGTGCTTCGCGATCGACAGGCCGAGCCCGCTGCCGCCCGAGGCGCGCGAGCGCCCCGGATCCACGCGGTAGAACCGCTCGAAGACGCGACCCTGGTGCACCGCGGCGATGCCCGGGCCGTCGTCCTCGACCTCCAGGATGACGCGCCCGTTCACGGACCTCGCGCGCACCTCCACGCGCGAGCCCTCCGGCGTGTGGTGGATCGCGTTGTCGACGAGGTTCGTCAGGACCTGATCCAGCGCGCGCGAATCCGCCGCGACGAGCGTGTCCGGCGCGACCTCGACGATCACCTCGCTCCGCTTCTCCAGGGCGCGCCCGCGCAGGAGCGCCACCGCCGCCTCGGCCTGCACCGCGAGATCGAGCGTGCCCGGCGACAGCGGCCGCTCGCGGCCCTCGATGCGCGACAGGTCGAGCAGATCGTTCACGAGCCGGTGCAGCCGGGCCGCGTTCCGCTCGATCACCTCCACGAAATCCCGCGCGGCCCCCGCGTCGTCCAGCGCGCCGCCGAGCAGCGTCTCGCTGCTCGCGCGGATCGACGCGACCGGCGTGCGCAGCTCGTGCGACGCGTTGGCGATGAAGTCGCGCTGCAGCCCCTCGATGCGCCGCAGCTCCGTCACGTCGAAGAAGACGGCGACGACCCCCGCCGCGCCGCGGCCCTGCGCCGGCAGCGCGAGCGGCGCCGCGTTCACGAGGAAGATCCGGCGCCCCGGCGGCCCCGCCGCGCCCGGCGCAGCGGGCGCGATCTGGATCTCGCGCGTCGCCGCCGCGCGCGCGAGCGAGACCTCCTCGATCAGCTCGTGCAGGCTCGCGGAGCGGAGCACCTCGATCGGCGGGCGCCCGACCGGGTCGCCGCGGATGCCGAGCAGCTGCGAGAGCGACGGGTTGACCAGCGTGATGTCGCCCCGCTCGTCCGTGACGAGCACGCCCTCGCGCATCGACTCGAGCACCGCGCCGAACCGCTCGCCCTCGCCCCCGAGCTCGCGCCGCGAGCGCTCCAGGCTCTCGGCGAGGTCGTCCAGTGCGCCGCCGAGCGCGGCGATCTCGTCGCGCCCCTGCACGCGCGCGCGCCGGCTCAGGTCGGCGCGCATCTCCCGCGCGATGCCCGTCAGGTAGACGAGCCGCCCGGAGAGCGCGCGCGCCCCGACGAGCGCCGCGCCCACGGCGAGCACGAGGGCGAGGATCGTGCCCTCCACGACGCGCGTGTGGGCGGCGGACAGGCTGCGATCGATCGCGATCGGCTCGAACGCGAGCCGCACGACCCACGGCCCGTCCGGCCGGTCGAGCCGCCGCGCCGCGTAGAGCATCCGCATCCGCGTCGTCTTGCTCACGCGCTCGCTGCGCCCTGCGCCGTGGTGCCGCGCGTCGGCGACCTCGTCGCGCGTCGCGTGGGCCTCGAGCTCGCCGAGCCGCTCCGGCGCGACCGACGAGTCGCCCCGCACCGCGCCGCTCGGATCGATGAACGTGACGCGCGCCCCCGCGCTCGCCGACAGCGCCTCCGCGAGCGCGGGCGCCTCGGCCGCGAGGTCGACCGCCCTCGCGGCGCTCTCGGTGACGAGCGCCGTCCGCGCGGCCAGATCGGCCTCCGTGTGCTCCCCGAGCTCCGCGCCGAGCGTCTTCACGACGTAGCCGTCGAACACCACCGCCGCGAGGACCGCGATCCCCACGGCGAACGCGATGAGCTTGCTCCGAATACCCATGTCACCCGCGTGCCGAGCGCCCGGCGCGCGCCACGTGCGCGACGGGGCGAATAGGATGATGTTACCTGGTTTTGTCTGCTTCGTGACGACTCGTTGACGTGATGCGCGGAGACGGGTAAACGCCCCGCTGCATGGGACTGACCCGTGATGCCGTCTTCTTTGACGCGCTGGCCAACCACGCGCAGCGGAGCGTCGCGGCGAGCGAGCTCCTCCTGGAGATGCTCGACCGGCCCGCCGACGCACCGGCGCTGGCGAAGCGCATCTCCGACCTCGAGGACGAAGGCGACAGGATCACCCACGGATGTCTGGCCGCCCTCCACCAGACCTGGATCACCCCGCTCGATCGCGAGGAGATCCACGCGCTCATCACGAGGCTCGACGACGTGCTCGACTGCATCGACGCGGCGAGCATGCGGCTCGTGCTCTTCGAGGTCGGCGACACGCTGCCGGAGGCGCGGCAGCTCGCGCAGGCGGTTGTCGACTCGTGCACGGTCACGAGCTCGGCGGTCCAGTCGCTCCGGGACCTGAAGCGGCAGCCGCACCTCCTCGAGCTCTGCGTCGAGATCAACAAGCTCGAGAACACGGCCGACGGGCACTATCGCACGGCGCTGGCGGCGCTCTTCAAGAAGGGGAACGACCCGCTCCTCGTGATGAAGTGGCGCGACATCTACGACCTCCTGGAGAGCGCGACCGACCGCTGTGAGGACGTCGCAAACATCATCGAGGGCATCGTGCTCGAGCACGCATGACGACCTATATCCTCGCCATCCTCGTGATCGCGCTGGTGTTTGATTACATCAACGGCTTTCACGACGCCGCCAACTCGATCGCGACGATCGTCTCGACGCGCGTCCTGTCGCCCCGCACCGCGGTGATCTGGGCGGCCAGCTTCAACTTCATCGCGTTCGCCCTGTTCGAGCCCACGGTCGCGCGCAACATCGCGAAGGGCGTCGAGCCGGCGTTCATCACCCCGAACGTCATCCTGGGCGGCCTGCTCGGCGCGATCATCTGGAACCTGCTCACGTGGTGGTGGGGGCTGCCGTCGTCGTCGTCGCACGCGCTCATGGGCGGCTTCGCGGGGGCCGCGGTGAAGAGCGCGGAGCGGCTGTCGGTGCTCGACGCGACGGTCTTCGGCAAGACGGCGGCGTTCATCCTTGTGTCGCCGCTGCTCGGCGCGATCATCGGCTTCGCGCTCATGCACGCCATCCGGGTGCTCGCGCGGGGCTGGACGCCCGGCAAGGTGGGGTCCCGCTTCCGCCGGCTGCAGCTGGTCTCCGCCGCCGCCTACTCGCTCGGGCATGGCGGCAACGACGCCCAGAAGACGATGGGCATCATCACGGCGCTCCTCATCTCCACCGGCATCCAGCAGGGCGGCGACGATCCGAAGCCGATGCTCTGGGTCGTGCTCGTCTGCCACGCCGCGATGGGCCTCGGCACGCTCTCCGGCGGCTGGCGCATCGTGAGGACGATGGGCATGAAGATCACGAAGCTGAAGCCGGTGGGCGGCTTCGCGGCCGAGACGGCCGGCGCGGCGACGCTGTTCAGCGCCACGGCGCTCGGCATCCCCGTGAGCACGACCCACACGATCACGGGCGCGATCGTCGGGGTCGGCGCCACGAGCGGGCGCCTCTCCACCGTCCGCTGGGGCGTCGCCGGCCGCATCGTCTGGGCCTGGATCTTCACGATCCCCGCCTCGGCCATCCTCTCCGCGACCGTCTACACCATCGCGCGCATGATCAGCGGCGAGCCCTGACCGCCCGGCCGAGCGCCACGCGCGCGCCTTCGCCGCGCGCGTGGCGGCCGGCGATGTGAGCACGACCCGCGGTCGCCTGAGCTGGCGCGGCTAAGCCGTGCCAGCTCAGGGTGGTGGGGTCATTGAACATGAAGGCGGGAAGGCGGGAAGAAAATCATCAATGATCTTCCCGCCTTCCCGCCTTCATGTGACATCTCTCTGGGCAAATGCCCCCACCACCCCGCTCAGCCGAGCGGCGCGGGCGCGCGGCTCGGGCGGTTGGCCCCGAGGCTGACGAAGTGGTCGAGGATCCAGGTCTTGAAGCGCTGCAGGTCGAGCCGGTCGAGCAGCGGCAGGAAGGCGCGCTCGACCCCGTCCTCGCGGCGGATGGAGGCGAAATCCAGCACGCCGACGTCGTTCGCGGCGAGCACGTACGGCATCACCTCGGTGCGCCCCTCATCGAACGCCGAGAGGAGCAGCGACGCCTTGAGGAAGGCGGCCGACACGTCGAGGAAGGCGGGGCGGATGCCGCGGATGTAGCGGCTGAACGGCTCGGCGATGACGCGCTTCTCCGAGGAGTCGCGGAGCCCCGCGCCCTCGAGCTGCTGCTTCAGGAACACGCTCGCCGACACGCCGGGGTGCTCCATGCGGCGGCGCTCGGCCTCGTAGCCCTCCGCGACGATCACGAGCGCGTAGTCGGCGCGCCCGAGGCTCTCGGCGAGCTCGCTCAGCACGTCCTGGGGGAAGCGGAAGAAGGGGAGCACGATGAGGTGCGCCCGGGCCGCCACCGCGCAGTGCAGCGCGTGCCGCCCGCTGCGGTTGCCCATCATCTCGAGGAGGTAGATGCGCTTGTGCGTGTACGCGTCCTCGTAGAGCCCGCGCGCGATGTTGGCGCCCGTCTCCACGCCGGACAGGAAGCCGATCGCGCGATCGCCCTCCAGGTCGTTGTCGATGGAGACGTTGACGAAGCCGGACTGCGGGCGGACCTCGAACTCGTCGAGCCACGCCTTGATGCCCTCGAACGTGCCGTTGCCGCCGACGCAGATGAGGTGCGTGAACCCCTGCTCCTTGAACGTCACGGCGGCCTGCTTGCGCCGCGCGCGATCGAGGAAGCCGCTGTAGCGCTCGCTCCGGAAATCGCTGCCGGCGTCGAGCACGCGGCGCCCCATCGAGCGCGCCGGGATGCCCTGCGCGAGCAGGGAGTAGCGCTGGCGGCGGCTCATGATGAGGCGCTCGAACTGGGGCTGCGTGCGCGCGTCCGCGGTCAGGGAGCGGAAGCCCTCGATCGCGGCCCACACCTCGAAGCCTCGTCGCGCCGCCTCCTCGGTCAGCGCGACAGCGACCGAGGAGTAGCCGGGGGCATTGCCGCCGTCGAAGACGAGCAGCAGGCGCTTGTCCGATGCCGGGAGGGTGTCGGGACGTCCGAACTCGACGATGCTGGTCATGGAGCCGGCCTTCTACCACGCGGCGCCAGCGTTGGCCGAGCGATTGTCACGCGTTCGATGCAGTCGCCCGACGACGCCCGGCGTTGAATGATCGTGCCGCGCCGCGTGGCGCTCGACGCGTCGCGCGGCGACGCGGCCTGGACGAGCGCGACGATCAGCCCGTGTTCCGCATGCCGGCGGCGATGCCGTTCAGCGTGAGCAGGAGCGAACGATCGCACCCGGAGTCCCCGCCGCGGCTCGCCCTCAGGAGCTCGACTTGCAGGAATGAAAGAGGATCGACGTATGGATTGCGCAGCGAGATGGACCGCTGGAGCGTCGGGTTCCCCTCGAGCAGCCGCCGGTTGCCCGTGAGCCGCTTGAGCCACGACCGCGTCCGCCGGTACTCCGCGATGATCCGCGGCGCGACCGCCTTCCGCGCCGCGGCCGGCGCGAGCTCGGCGTAGCCAGCGAAGATCGCCATGTCCGCCTTCGCGAGCACCATCTCCACGTTGTCGATGACGGCCCGGAAGAACGGCCACGACGCCATCATCTCCTTCAGCAGCTCCGCGCCCTCGGGGCGCTGGCCCATCGCCTCCAGGCCGCTGCCGACGCCGTACCACCCCGGGAGGATGGCGCGGTTCTGCGTCCACGCGAAGACCCACGGGATCGCGCGCAGCGACTCCAGGCCGCCCGCGCGCCGCTTGCTCGGGCGCGAGCCGAGCGGCAGGCGCGCGATCTCGTCGATCGGGCTCACCGCCGTGAAGAACTCCACGAACCTGGGCTCCTCCCAGACGAGCGCGCGGTAGACGCGCCGGCCCGACTCGGCGAGCTCGTCGAACGCGGCGGCGTAGCGCAGCTCGGACGCGGTGGGCGGCCGCGGCTGCGCGCCCAGCGTGTGCAGGAGGACGCCGCTCAGCATGAGCTCCAGCGTGCGCATCGCGAGCTCGGGGCGCGCGTACTTGTGGTCGAGCGCCTCGCCCTGCTCCGTCGCCTTGTAGCGGCCGCCGACGCTGCCGGCCGGCAGGGCGAGCAGCGCCTGGTGCGCCGGGCCGCCGCCGCGCGCCACCGACTCGCCGCGGCCGTGGAAGACGCGCAGCGGCAGCTCGGCCTCCGCGGCGATCTTCGGCAGCATCTCCTGCACGCGCCGGAGCGCCGCGCTCGCCGCGAGCAGGCCGACCTCCTTGCCGGAGTCGCTGTAGCCGATCATCACCTCCTGCACGCCGCGGGCGAGGACGTGCGGGCGATACGAAGGGTGCGCGAGCAGCGCGCGCAGGATCCGCGCGCTGTCGTTCAGCGCGCCGAGCGACTCGAACAGCGGGACGACGTCGATGCGCGCGCACGAGCGGGCCTCGTCCCACAGCCCGGCGGCCTTCGCGCACGCGAGCGCGGCGAGGATGTCGTGCTCGCTCTGGGTCATCGACAGGACGAGCGTGCGGCAGGCCGACTCGCCGCCGTCGCGCTGCGCGGCGGCGATGCGCTGGAGCGCCTCGAAGACGCGGCGCGCCTCCGGCCCCATCTGCGCCGGCTCGACGCGGCCCGCCGCGACGTCGGCCGCCGCGGCGCGCGCGTCCTCGGCGGGGGCGCGCATCTCGAGCTCCGCGAGCGCGAACCCGAGCGCGCGCACCTGCGAGAGCAGCGCCCGCGCGCGGCGCTCGCCGGAGTGCGCGCAGCGCGCGGCCTTCAGGCTGTCGGCGACGAGCGCGAGATCGCGCTCGAGCTCCGCGGGCTCGCTGTAGGGGACGGCGAGCGTCGGCTCCTCCGGGCGCACGAACGCGCGCCCCTCGCGCGCGGGGCCCTGGCCCGAGCGCGCGCGGGCCTCGGCGCGGCCGAGCTCGGCGTGCTCGAGCGTGGCGGTGAGGCGCGCCTCGATGAACCGCAGCTTGCGGCGCCACGGCTCGCCCTCGGTGCGTGGCCCGAAGTGCGCGGACACCTCGGGCATCGCGGCGGCGTCCTCCTCGATCGAGGCGAGCAGCCAGGCCGGCGGCGTGACGTGGCGGAGCGACTGCGAGAGCGCGCCGCCGAGCTCGCGCGTCGCCCGGATGAGCCGGCGCAGGCCGCGGACGCGGTAGGCGAACAGCGCGTCCTCGAGCACGGCGGGCACGACGAGCGGGTTGCCGTCCATGTCGGCGCCGACCCACGAGTGGATGCGGAGCGGCACGATCTCGGCGGCGAGCGGCTCGCCGTACGCGGCCTCGAACGCGCGCCCGATCGCGGCGGGGAGATCGGGGAGCAGATCCCAGAGGATCTCCTCGATGTACCAGGCGACGTTCTTCACCTCGTCGCCCACGGTGGGCCGGTCGCGGCGCACCTCGTCCGTCTGCCAGACCGCGGTGATCTCCTCGCGGATCTCGGCGAGCTTGCTCGCCGACTCGTCCGGCGTGAGCTGGCAGCGGTCGTGCTCCTCGAGGTTCTTCGCGATGCGGTAGAGCTTCTCGAGGACGGTGCGCCGCGCGGCCTCGGTCGGGTGCGCGGTGAGCGTGAGCGTCACGTCGAGCGTGCGGAGCGCGGCGCGCACGCGCTCCGCGGGGACGCCCGCGTCCTTGAGCGTGCGCATCGCGGCCTCGAGCGAGCCGCGCTGCGGGCGCGCGTCGGGGTCCCTCGCGTAGGCGCGCGCGCGGCGGATGCGGTGGTGCTGCTCCGCGAGGTTGACGAGCCGGAAGTAGACCGTGAAGGCGCGGATGACGGGCTCGATGCGATCGTGCGGCAGGCTCGCGAGCAGCTTCGTGAGCTCCGCGGACGCGTGCGCGCGCCCGTCGCTCGGGCCGCGGCGCCGGCGGATGGCGAGCGTGCGGATACGCTCTTCGAGTGCGAAGAGCTCTTCACCCTCCTGCTCGATCAGCACTTCACCGAGCAGGCGGCCAAGCAGGCGAACTTCTTTACGAAGAGGTCGATCGACCTCACGGCGACGCGGTGGCATGCGGCGAGCCTAGCGCGACGCGGCGTAAAACGGACCACCGAGTGTGGCCTGGGCGGACGACCAGGGCGCTTCCGGGGGCACGAGTGGTGGTGGGGGTGGGAATCTGTGGGTGGGGCGGCAGCGGGAGAGCCTGTGAGACGAGAGCCGGGGGCCCAGTTTTGCTGAGAGGAAAGATTTTATGTGATGGCAGAAGTCATCCAAATGATTGCTCTTTTTCTCTTGCATTCTCGCCCCGATGTCTCTCCGGCAGCGCGCTCGGAGCGGGTGCGCGCGGCGGGGCGAGAGCCGACGTTTGTGGGCGGGAGCCCCGGCTCTCGGAGGCGCTCCTGGTACGCGCCGGGTAGGTAGGGTAGGGGGAGGTGGGTGCCCCTGCGAAGCCCACGCTTCCGGGCCTTTCGAAGCCGCGTCGAGCTCGTGTCCGCTCCGGCGGATGGCCGATGACGTCTTCGGGATCGTCGGTACGACCCAGGGGGCGTTCAAGGTGGAGCGGGTCGTCGCCGAAGGAGGGTTCGGCGTCGAGCTGCCGGAGCAGCGCGGCGGCCGCCCCTCGCCGCACGGCGATCCGCCGGAGCGCAGCGGCCGTCTCCCGTCGCACAGCCTGCCCACCGAGCCGGTCGTGCCGCTCGCGCTCGACTGGTCTCCCCCGGCGCCCGCGCCCTTCGCGAGGCCGTCCCACGCGCCGTCCAGGATGCCGCCCCCGCTGATGGACCGCGCGCCCGCGCGCCACAGCCTGAGCACGGCGGAGCTCATGGCCATGTTCGCGTTGCCGGTGCGGCTCGCGGGCGCGGCCGTCGTCATCACGCTCCTCGATCTCGGGGCCGCGTCGCTGCTCGTCGACGGCCAGCGCATCGGCGTGGGCCCGCTCCGGCTCCTCCACCTCGCGGTGGGCCTCGTGGTCCTGGGGATCGGGATCGCCGTGGTCCGGCTGTTCGCGTCGGATCGGTAGCGCGCACCGTGGCCGCGCGATCCCAGGACCTCGGCGACGCGCGATGGGGCGGCGTGCGGACCTACGGCTCCCGGCGCACGCCCGTCGATCCGTAGCCGCCTGCGCCGCGCGCCGTCGGCGCGAGCGCGGAGACAAGGACCACGTCGGCGAGGGCGACCGGGCAGATCACGAGCTGGGCGATCCGATCGCCCCGGTTCACGGTGAACGGATCCGCGCCCAGGTTGATCAGGACGACCTTGATCTCCCCGCGGTAGTCCGGGTCGATGGTGCCGGGCGAGTTGAGCACGGTGATCCCGTGGTGGAGCGCGAGCCCGGAGCGCGGGCGCACCTGCCCCTCGTGGCCGTCGGGGAGGGCGACGGCGTAGCCCGTGGGCAGGAGCTTCCGCTCCCCCGGCGCGAGCGTCACCGGCGCGTCGACGGCGGCGCAGAGATCGAGCCCGACGGCTCCCTCGGACTTGTAGGCGGGCGGCGGGACCTCGACCGGTCCCACCCGGAGGAAAGATACCTGGATGCGCACGCGCCGGAGCCTAGTCCAGCGCGCCGGAGATCCCGTCAGGGATTTCGGATCACGGGCGCGGCAGCACCGTCTCGAGCGCCGAGCCGCGGAGCGCCTCGAACGCCGTGTCCGACCACGCCCGCGCCCGATCCGAGAAGCCGGCCGCGACCGCGCGGCGGAGCAGATCGAGCGCCGCCTCCTGGTTCCCGTCCTTGGCGCTCGCGCGCGCCGCGCCGTACGCGTCCTCGCTCTTGCCCGCGCGGCGGAAGATCGCCTCGTAGAGCCGCGCCGACCAGTCGAACGCGCCGTGCGCGAACGCGATCTCCGCCATCCGCCGCGCGTCTTCCTCCGAGAGCTGCTCCACGATGTCGAGCGCGACCGCCGCTGCCCGCGCCACCTCGCCCAGCTCCACGAGCACCCGGATCAGCGGTCCCGCGACCTCCTTCCGGTCGTCGCCGGCCTCCCGGGCCGCCTCGAGCGCCTTGCGCGCCTGCTTCAGCTCCCCGAGCGCGAGGTGCACCGCGCCGACCAGCGCCGGATCCGGCTCGCCGTGCTTGCGCGCCTGCGCGATCGCTTCCCCCGCGCGCTTGGCGTCGCCGAGGAGCAGGTGCGACCAGCCGATGAGCTCGTGCGCCTCCCGGAGCGCGTGCTTCGGCGGCGCCGGGGACTGCGCGAGCACCTCGTTCGCCAGCGCCATCGCCTCGCCCGTCTGCTCGCCCTCCACGGCCCGGCGCGCCCGCTGGAGCAGGGCCGCCGTCTCGGGCGGCACCGGCTCCTCGTGGAGCGCGGCGCGCCGGCGGTTCATCGCGGGCGACGAGGCCGCCGGCTCGCTGCGGAACCGCTGCAGGCTCTGGAACGCCGACATGACGAGGATCAACGAGAAGAAGAAGAACCCCATGCGCAGGAAGAGGATGGCGAGGAGGACGGCGGCGACGCCCGAGATGGCCGCCGTCAGCCGGCCGCGCCGCGGGCCGAGCGCGTGCTCGAGGACGTGGCCGCCGTCGAACGGGAGCACCGGGATCAGGTTGAGGATGCCCCAGACCACGTTGACCTGGATGAGCGTCTCCATCCCGTGCAGCACCATGACCGGGAGGGCCGAGAGCCCCGGCACGTAGAGGAGCACCACGTGCAGGATTCCGGCGACGAGGAATCCGGCGAAGGGGCCGGCCAGGCTGATCAGGATGTGCTGGAGCCGCCCGAGCGGCAGGAGCGACCGCCAGGTCGTGGTCCCGCCCATGAAGTGCAGCGTGATCTCCGGCTCGATCTTGTGCCGCTTGATGGCGAACGCGTGACCGAACTCGTGCATCAGGACCGACAGGAAGACCACGATGATCCACACGAGGAACTGCTGGTAATGTTCCCTGGCCACGATCCCGTACCCGAGCAGCGCGGCGGAGAGCCAGAACCCGAGCTGGACGTCGACCGAGACTCCAAACAGACGGAAGCTCATGCGCATCTAATAAGGCCTGGGAGCCCTCCGCTCAATGATTGCCGTGCGGACGCGCCCTGCCCTAGAGTGCGCCGCGCGACCTTTTCGCGCGGCTGCGTGCCCCTCCGGCGCCTCCGGCCGCCCGCTGGACGCGGCCGTGGGAGCGAGCATGGGCAGGGAGATCCGGGTCGGGAGGTGGGCGTTCGCCGGGGTGGCCGCGGCGGGGTTGGCGTGCGGCGCCGCGCCGCCGCCCGGGCCGTCTTCGCCGGGGGGGCCCGCCGGGGCGCCGCCGTCCGGGGCCGCGCCGGCCGCGGACCGCCTCCAGGAGGCCGCGGCGCCGCCCGCGCCGTCCGGGGTTGCTGTCGCGCCGCCGCCCGTCGCGCCGCCGGCGTTCACGGTTCCGCCCAACACGGCGGTCCTCCACATCGGCGACTCGTTCGCGCTGGCGGGCTTCGCCCAGGCGCTCCGTCCGCGGATGGAGGAGCACCGCGTGCGCTACGCGGTGAAGGCGGAGACCAGCTCGTACACGGTGACCTGGGCTTCCCGGATGGAGCTCCTGGTCGCGAACTACCAGCCGGACCTCGTGATCATCAGCCTCGGTGCGAACGAGGTCGAGAACGTCAACCCCCCGGCCCATGCCGGCGCGATCCGGCGGATCGTCAAGGCGATCGGCGGCCGCCCGTGCGTGTGGGTGTCCCCTCCGCTCTGGCGGAAGGACACCGGCATCATCGACGTGATCCGGACGAACTCGGCCCCGTGCCGCTTCTTCGACTCCGACGCGCTGGTCCCCGGCCCCCTCCCGCGCAAGAAGGACAAGATCCACCCGAACGAGGTGGGCGGCGCGCGCTGGGCCGACGCCTTCTGGTCCTGGCTCATGGCGGAGCACCTTCCGCCCGGCGAGGACGAGGGCGACCCGGCGGCGAGGCGCAGCCCCTGGTCGCTCCGGCTCCCTCCGCCGGAGGAGCACCGCTCCAGGGCGCAGCCGCCGGAGAGCGCGCTCCAGCAGGGCGGGACGGCGTCCGAGCGGCGATCCGAGCGGCAATCCGAGCCGCAAGCAGAGAGGTTCTGAATCTAAGAGGCCCGGGCGACCGATGCCGGACGCCCTACGGCGGCGACGACGTCGCGACCCCCACCCCCCGGTGGATCAACCCCGGGTCGTGTCCGAGGGCTCCCGCGATCGCGGCGCGCACGTCCCGCATGAGGCGGCTGCGGCCGCCCGCGCCGTACGGCGCCGGATCGATCGGCGGCATGATCGTGACCACCACCCGGTGGTGCTCCTGCACCACGAAATCCTTCGCCTTCAGCACGTGGCGCGTCCCGTCGATCGCGACCGGCAGGATCGGCGTGTTCGTCTCGATCGCCATCCGGAAGCCCCCGCTCTTGAACGGCAGGAGCGCGCCGGTCTTGCTCCGCGTGCCCTCCGGGGCGATCCAGACCCGGGTGCCGTCCTGCAGCATCGAGGCGCCGACCTGCAGGCTCGCGCTCGCCTGGACGTGATTGCCCCGGTGGATCCGGATGAACCCGGCCGCCTTCATCGCCTGGCCGAAGATCGGCACGCTGAACAGCTCCTTCTTGGCGATCATCCGCAGCCGCCCGGGGATCGCGCGGAACACCACCGGGATGTCGAAGAGGCTCTGGTGGTTCGACATCACAACGAACGGCCGCATGCCGGCGGCATGCTCACGCCCGCGCACCACGAGATCCACGTCGGCGTCCTCGAGGACCTTGCGCGCCCACCAGTCCAGCCGCTCATCGCAGCGCTCGAGCGTCACGCGCCCCATCACCGCGTCCACCACGGTCGGGACGCAGATCCGGGCCGTGTCGAGGATCCCCATGAACGTCGTCTGAAGGCTCATCGCTCTGTTTCCGCTGAAGGGTGAGGGGTCGCGTGGTGCGCTCGCCCCGCGGGCAGGCCCTGCCGCGCGCGGCGGACGAGCAGCCCTCGGGGGGCGCCGAGCTCATCCAGGAGTCGAACCCCTGGAGTATACCACTCAACCCGCAGCTGTGGTGCCGGTTACGGTCACGACCACACGGCGCGCGTGGGGAGAACTACGGTGCTCCCAGACATACAGGGCTTGCCATGTCCCGAGCGCGAGGCGGCCGCCGGAGATCGGGATCACCTCGCTCGATCGGGTGACGGCGCTCCGGAGGTGACCTGGCATGTCGTCGGGGCCCTCGTCGTCGTGCTCGTAGTCGCGGCCCTCCGGCGCGAGGCGCGACATCCAGCGCTCCAGATCGCGGAGGACGGCCGGATCGGCGTTCTCCTGGATGACGAGGCTCGCCGAGGTGTGCTGGAGGAACACGGCGCAGAGCCCGACGTCGACGCCGGCGCTGGCGACGACGCGCGCGACCTCGCGCGTGATGTCGACGAAACCACGGCCGCTCGTGCGGACCTCGAGCGTGCGCTGAACGATGGTGCTCACCGCGCCATCTTAGCCGCGTTCGGCGCCGGAGCACCGCACGACGTCGGCGATGAGCCCCCAGCTCGTCCACTGCTGGAACCAGGCGCCGACCCGCGCGCCGAGCATCACGCCCGCCGCCTCGTCCGCCGCCTCGCCCGCCGCCACCGCCTCGCACGCCGCGACGAGCGGCACACCCCGCCCGAGCGCCTCGAGGAGCGCGAACGCCGGGGGCTCGAGCTCCTCGTAGCGGATCGTGAGATCGGCGGCGCTGCGGAAGACGGCGAGGCGGACGGCGCGGGGCGCGGGCAGCGCCGGCGACCTGCCCTGCCGGAGATCGCTGCGGAGGACGTGCGCCGGGTAGCGGAGCTGCATCAGCGCGAGCAGCGGGTGGAGGACGATCCGGGCGGTGGACCAGCCCTCCTCCGGCATGCCCGTCACCTTCGCCGGATCGAGCGGCGGCGGCGAGGCGCCGTCGAACAGATCGACGAGCGCGTGCTCGTAGCGCGCCACCTCGCGCGCGAGCTCCGCCAGGGCGGGGGGGAACGCCTCGTGCGCGGCCGCGAAGCCGGCGACGTGGCGCCCGAGGTCGCGCAGGCTGAAGCTCGCGGGCGGGTGCGCCGCGAGGTACGCCCGGGAGAACGCGTCGAAGCCGTCCTCGCCGAGGACGTGCGCGAGCGCGGGGTAGTCCTCGCGGAGGGCGTCGCGGTGGCGCAGCCAGAACTGCCGCCGGTAGATGTCGGCCTGCTCGGCGGGCGTGAGCCGCTCGTTCCCGGCGACGAGCTCGCGGCACCTGCCGGCGAGCTCGGCGTCGCCGGGGAGCGGCGCGCCGGCGGTGAACATGCGGGTGAGCTCGCCCATCAGCGAGGCGAGCCCGGCCGGGGGCGCGGCGTCAGGCGGCGCGCGCACGCGCCACCTCCTCGCGGATCGCCCGCGCCTTCTCCGCCTCGGCCGCGAGGACCTCGAACGCCGGCAGATCGTCGTCCCACTCGATCAGCGTCGAGACGTCGCCCGTGTGGACGAGCGCGCGCCGGTACAGCGCCCACACGGCGTCGGCCACGTGATCGCTGTGGGTGTCGAGGATGTACTTGCCGTGGTGCGTGTGCCCGGCGAGGTGGACCTGCACGATCCGGTGGTGCGGCACGCCGTCGACGTAGGCGCCCGGGTCGAAGCCGTGGTTGTACGAGGAGACGTAGACGTTGTTGACGTCGAGCAGGATGCCGCAGTCGGCCTCCTCGACGACCGCCGAGAGGAACTCCCACTCGCTCATGCGGCTCGAGGTGAAGGTCAGGTAGCTCGACACGTTCTCGAGGGCGAGCCGGACCTCGAGGAAGTCCTGCACCACGCGCGCCCGCGCCGCGACGTGCCGCACGGCCTCGTCCGTGTACGGCAGGGGCAAGAGGTCGTGCAGGTTGAGCCCGTGCGCGCCGGTCCAGCAGAGGTGATCGCTCACCCAGGGGGAGCGCACCGTGCGGACGAGCGCCTTGAGCCGGCGCAGGTAGTCGAAATCGAGCGGATCGGTGCTGCCGATCGACAGCGAGACGCCGTGCTGGACGAGGCGGTAGCTCGCGAGGGCGCGCTCGAGGTTGGCGAGCGGCATGCCGCCGTCGACCATGAAGTTCTCGCTGATGATCTCGAACCAGTCGACCCGCGGCCGGTGCTCGAAGATGTGGCGGTAGTGCGGGATGCGCAGCCCGACGCCGACGCCGAGGTCGGGGAGCCCGAGCCGCATGCGTTCGAGGTTCGCCATGGATCACCACGTCGCGGCGTCGCCCGGCCCCGCGGGGCCGGGCTGTCGCGCGCCTCAGCGGATCAGTGGCCGCCGCAGTCGGCCGGCTTGCAGCCGCCCTTGCCCTTGCACTCGTTCTGGCCAGCGCAAGCGTGGGTATCGGACTTGCAGCCGCCCTTGCCCTTGCACTCGTTCTTGCCGGCACAGCACGCCTTGGCGCCGTCCTCGGGCGCCTCTGCAGCCGCCGGCTCGGCCGGGGGGGCCCCGGTCTCGGCGGTGGGCGGCGGCGACGAGCCGCAGCCCGCGAGGCCCGCCACCATGCCCGACACCGCCGTGAACGCCAACGACCTGCCCATATCCATCGCCATCTGAACCTCCACCTTCGTCATTCGTCGAGTGCACCGAGCCCAGCGCGCGCCCCGCCCGCATGGCGCGCCCGCGCGTCTGGGCTCATCGGGCCTCGCCGGTCTCCGCGACCGCGCCGAGCCCTCGCCACGCGTCACTACGCCCGCCCGGTTCCGCGGTTTCACCTCGGACGCGTTGATTCTTCATCCAACTCCCCGTAAGTGAGCGGCGTTGACCTCCACGCCCACGCGAGTCCCCCCTGCGCGCACGGCGTCCTGCGGCGTGTCCTCAGCGGCCCGGACGCACCGTCACCGTGCAGTGTTTCACGGACGACGTACCTCTCTTCGGACTGCAGGCGCAAGACAAAGTGTCCATGGCGGCGCGGCGCTCCCGGTGCTCGCGGCGCTCTCGCTGGGGGCAGCGGGCTGCGGGGGTGCTGCGCGCGAGGGGGCCGGCGCGGCGGGCGGCGCGGCCGCCGGGCGCGAGCTGCCGATCGCGGCGGTGGCCGCGGAGCTCGAGGGGATGAGCGGGGCGCTCCTCGAAGGGCGCGAGGCCACGTTCCAGGACATCCTGGCCGACACGATCGCGAAGGACGCGTACCTGTGCCTGCCGGCTCCGCGCGACGTCTTCGGCGGGGAGGTGCCGGAGGGCGAGCGGCGGATCGCCGGGATGATGCCGCATTACGGCCTCTTCTTCGGCCCGATGAGCTACCTCGTGCGGCGGCGCGGCGGCGCGTGGGAGGTCGAGGTCCGCATCGCGGTCGAGCCGCCGGCGGGCGCGGGCTGGCTCGAGCTGCCCGACTGCGGGCTCTCCGGTGCGCTCGGGGGCGCCATGGCGTGCCGCGGGACGCCGTACGCGCGCGCCGCGTCGACGGACGCCTGCCCGGGCTCCGGCGAGTTCACGGCCAGGGCGACGCCGGCCGCGATCCGCGCGCTGCTCGCGCGCTGGTCGAGCGAGGTCGAGGGGTACTGGAACCGCGACGCGCGCGCCTTCGGGCTGCCGGTGCGCTATGATTTCGACTTCGTGCTCGCGGACGACGCGCGCGGGAGGGCGCTGCGGGTCGACCTCGCGGTGCCGCTCTCGCCGACCTGCGGGCGGACGCCCTACTTCAGCGCGATGCGGGCCGGCTGGTCGCTGCCGGTGCTCGCCCACGAGGTGGGTCACGTGCTCGGGCTGCTCGACGAGTACGAGGCGCTCTCCGGGATCGTCCGCTGCTACCCGAAGACGCCGTTCCCGGGCGCCGAGATCAGCCGGATGGGGCTCTCGATGCGGGAGCAGACGCGGCTCCTGCCGCTCCACCATTACCTCGTGCTCCGCCGCTTCTTCTGCCGCGAGCCCGCGTCCATGGACCCCTATGCCGGCGCGATCCGCTGAGCGCCCCGCGCGGCCTCGCGCCGGCCGCCGCGACGCGAGAGCGGCTGCGGCGGCGGCGCTCGTCTCTACGGCGCTCGCGTGCGCGGCGCTCGTCGGCTGCCGCTCGGAGCGGGAGCCCGGAGCGGAGGACGCGGGGGCCGGCGCCGTGGATGCAGGGGCCGGCGCGACGGACGCGGGGGCCGGCCCCGTGGAGGTGGCGCCGCCGCTCGTGGGGGCGCCGCCCGGGCCGAGGGCGCCGGCGCCGCCCGCGGAGCCGCGCTGCCCGCCGGAGATGGTGCGGGTCGCGCGCCGGTTCTGCGTGGATCGCTATGAAGCGGTGCTGCTCGACAGGGAGACGGGGCTCGAGATCTCGGCGTTCTACCCGCCGTCGCGGCAGGCGGCCTCGTCGGTCGAGCGTGCCTGGTCGAAGATGCGGCTTCAGCTCGGCGACGCGGAGGCGCGGCGCATGGAGCTGCCGCTCCTTCCCGGATGGCAGAAGCGGCGCGATTTCGAGCCGCGCGCCGTGTCGCGCCGGGGGGTGCTCCCGCAGGGCTACACGAGCGGCGCGCAGGCCGAGCTCGCGTGCCGGAACGCGGGCAAGCGGCTCTGCGCCCTCGAGGAGTGGCGGACGGCGTGCCGCGGCGAGCGCGACGAGCGGTTCCCGTACGGGCCGACCTACGCGGACGGGCGGTGCAACGTGTTCCGCGAGGCCCACCCGGCCGCCGTGCTCCACCGCGACGTGACCCTCGGGCACAGCGATCCGCGGCTCAACCTTGTGCGCGTCGGCGGCGCGCCGCTCCTGCGGCGGACGGGCGAGACCGCGACGTGCGCGAGCGCGTGGGAGGGCGACGCGATCGCCGACATGGTGGGGAACCTGGACGAGTGGATCGACGATCCGGAGGGGACGTTCGTCGGCGGGTTCTATGCGCGCGCGACAAGGGAAGGGTGCATGTCGCGCGTCGTGTCGCACGATGTCACGCACTTCGACTACTCGACCGGCGTGCGGTGCTGCGCGGATCTGCGCGCGGCGCCGTGAGGGGCGCGCGCTCACAACGCCGCCCTGCGGCAACCATTGGGAGGGGCCGGCGCCGGGGGGCAGCCACGGATCGCAACCGTTGGGAGGGGCCGGCGCCGGGGGTCGCAACGGTTCGAGCCCGTCAGGAGGCGAGCGGAGCGCCGGCGCCGTGTTCAGGTCGTCGGGCGGCCGACGGCGACGAAGCTCTCCGCGCCCTTGGCGCGGCGCCGGTCGCGCCAGACGAGCGCCGCGGGCAGCACCAGCACGGCGGCGAAGAGGCAGGCGACCTCGCCGATGACGGCGGCCATGCCGAGGCTCCGCACCGCGTGGTTCTGCGAGCGGATCAGGGCGAGGTAGCCCAGCGCCGTCGTGAGGCTGCAGAGGATCACCGCCCCGCCCGTCTCGCGCACCGCCGTGAGCGCGCCGCCGGCGCCCTCGCGCGCGTAGCGCTGCACGATGTTCACGGCGTAGTCGACGCCGATGCCGAACGTCAGCGGCAACGCGATGAAGTTCAGGAAGTTGAGCTTCACGCCCATCAGCACGAGCAGCCCCGCCATCCAGAAGACGCCGACGAGCAGCGCGCCGAGCACGGCGAACGCCGGGCGGCCGCCGCGGAAGGCGACGAGCACGACGAGGACCGTCGCGGCCAGCGAGAAGAGCACCGCCGGCGGTACGTCGTCGATGACCGCCGCCCACATGTCCGCGTAGATGACCGCGCGCCCCGAGCCGCGCACGACGCTGCCGTCAGGGAGCCGCGTCTCGCGGTACGCGTCGGCCCAGCGGAAGAGGTAGTGCGCGTCGTGCACGCTCTCGGACGTGATCGGGCTGATGTACACGATGCGACCGCGCGTCCCGTCCGTCTCCGTGAAGGCGCGCGCCACCCCCGCCGGCAGATCGTCGATGCCGAACGGCGCGAGATCGTCCGGCGGAATGACCGCCTGGATCCGGCTCCAGTCCTCGTCGCCGAGGAGGCCGCGCTTCCTCGCCCGCAGGACGCGCTCCTTGATCTCCTGGAGCAGCGGGATCTTCGCGTCCTGATCCCTCGGGACCAGATCCTGGAGGGCGTAGATCTCCTTGAACGGCTTCTCGCCCTCGGACGCCGCGTCGCGCCGCGCGTAGAGCGCCGCGCGCAGCGGCTCGACCTGCTCGGGCCGATCCACGAGGATCGCCATGCCGTCGGTGCCCACGTAGCCCGTGATCTCCTCCGCGAGCGCGCCCAGCCGGATCTGCTCGGCGCGCACCCGCTCGTCGTTGCGGAGGTTCCGGAGGTCGTACTCCATCGGATTGGCGCGCACGTAGCCGACCGCCGCGACGAGGCCGACCGCGGCCAGGGCGAGCCCCGCGACCGTCAGGCCGGCCGGGCTCCGCGCCGCGAGCCGCGCGAACGGCTCGCCGAACGCCATGCCGCCCTGGGTGCGCCGCCGGAACCTGCCGAGCAGCCCCGGCGACTCCCGATCGAGGGGGCTGAGCCGCTCCATCACCGCGAGGACGCTCGGCAGCGCGACGAACGTGGCGACCCAGCAGAGCACCATGCCGGCGCCGCCGATGAGGCCGAAGTCGTGGAAGCCGCGGAAGTCGGTGGCGAGCAGCGAGCCGTAGGCGGCCGCGGCGGCGCAGCCGGCCGTGAGCGTGGGCAGCCAGGTCTCGCGGTGGGCGACGCGCACGCCCTCGAGCAGGCTCGCGCCGCTGCGGCGCGCCTCGAGGTAGCGCGCCATGTAGATGATGCCGAAGTTGATCCCGTTGCCGGCGACGATCGAGAAGAGGAACCCGGTCGCCATGTTGAGGTGGCCGAGCGCGAGCTGGGTGACCCCGAACGTCCAGGCGACGCCGGTGACGATCGTGATCAGCATGGCGACGAGCATGCGCACGCGCAGGTAGTAGAGGAACACGACCGCGGCGATGAGCACGGCGCCCGCGACGCCGACGTCGGTCAGGTCCTCGTTGATCGCCGCGTACTCGGCGATCCCGGTCTGCAGATCGCCGGCGAGGCCGTAGGTGATCCCGGGATCGAACGAGGCGGGGTGCACGCGATCGACGACCTCGCGCACGCGCCGGATCGCCTCGGTGCCGGCGGCGAAATCGCTCGCCAGCACCTTCGAGCGGATGGCGACGACGACGGTCTTGCCGTCCTTCGACTGGTAGTAGCCGTCGGGGTAGCGACCCGCGTCGATCCCCTGGAGCCCGAGGCTCTGCTCGATCGAGCGGGCGCTCACCTCGGGCGGCGGCTCGTCGTCGTCGAGCAGCGCGCCGGTCGCCTTGTTGACCTCGTAGGCGTAGCGCGCCTCGATGTCGTCCCGCAGCTTCGTGAGCCTGTCGTGCTCGACGTAGAGCCCGGCGCGCGGCGAGAGGTAGCGGAAGGCCTCGTGGACGCCGTTCTCGACGCTGCCGACCCACGGCGGCCCGAGCCGCTCGATCTCGGGTACGAGCGCGTCCGCGGCCTTCTGCAGCGCGACCGTGGACGTGCCCTCGCCGCCCTGCAGCACGACGAAGAGCGTCGACACGCCGGCCGTCTTGGCCGCGACCCGGTCGAGCTCCTGCACGCTCGGCCGCGACGCCGGCAGGAGCGACTCGAACCCCGTCAGCACCTGGAGCCGCGTCGCCAGGAAGAGGGCGATGACGGTGAGGAGCCCGGCCGCGAGCAGCGGCAGCGCAGGCCGGTTCACCTGGAGCTCGGCGAGGCGCGCGGCGAACCCGCCACCCTTCGAGGAGGGCGGCGCGGCGCGGGGTGAGGGGTCCTGGGCGGGGGAGGTCGACGGGCGAGGCGCCGCGGGTGGAAGCTGCGGAGAGGGCATGGAGGAGGTCAGGGGATCCGGGGCTGAAGGAAACGGTGAGGGCGCGAGGGCGCCGGGGTGGACCACGTCCTGGGGAACGGGCTCCCCGCGGAACAGCGGATCGCGCGCGGCGGGAGGGCAAGGCCGAGGTCCCTCTGCGGCCGCCGAGGATCGCGGGGGAGCGATAGCAAGAAATCTGTGACGCGGCACGCGGAGCTCGGCGCCGATCGCTCGGTCGAGCGGCTCGGCCGGCTGCCAGTGGACGCGCTCGATCGGTTGCTCTCGCCGCTAGCCGGAGGCGATCACCCGCGAGGCGCTGCCCGCGCGCTTCCGGACCCAGCGGCCGCGCGCGGGCGCGGCGCTCGGGGGGCGCGCGGCGTCGCGCAGGGCGGTCCCGAGCGGCTGGACGAGCAGGAAGAACGCGAGGCAGAGCGCGGCGCCGGCGGTGCTCTCGGGACCGAAGCGCGGCCGCGACAGCGCGAGCGCGGTGCAGCCCACGAGCGCGCCGAGGATGCCGGCCACGCCGAGCGAGAGCAGCGCGAGCTTCCCGCGGCAAAAGGCGCGCGGATCCATGCTGGACACGAGGGTCGGGCGCATCCGATCCACGCCGCCCGCGCCGCCCTCCACCGCGCCGAGCAGCCACACCGGCGCGCCCGCGCAGATCCTGGCCTCCACGGTCCTGGAGAAGCCGCGCGGCTTGCGCGCGTGCTGGTAGGCCTCGTCGAACCGCGCCTCCGAGGGGCACGCGGAGGCCGCGCGGACCTCGGCCCTCGACACCCAGACCTCGCTCTCCACGGCGGGCGCGACCGCGAGCTCCCGCCCGCCCGCGACGACGGCGCCGCCGTAGATCTCGCCGCCGTGGCCGCTGTCGGCGAAGACGATCTCGTCGAGCGCGCGGCCCCCGGCGCCGGCGCGGCCCACCTGCTCGATCCGGTGGCCGGCGAGCGCGCCGCCGCGCCCGTCGCCGCCGAGGACGCGCGCCTCGAGCAGCGAGGCGCCGTCGCCGCGCGGCGCGCCGAGCCGCCGGAGCGTCGCCGCGACGGCGGCGAGCTGCTTGAGCGCGGTCGCGACGATGAGCAGGGTGTTCCCCCAGAGGATGGCCAGGGCGAGGGCGCCCATGAGCTCTCTCGACAGCATCGCTCGGGCGCCTACACGCTGGCGGCCTCGGCCTCCGCGCGGCGGAGCGCGCGCGGCGAGAGCTCGATCGACGGGGCGGACCGCTCGGCCTTCGCGACGTCGCGGGGGGAGGGACGGTTGAAGCGGAGCACGTAGGTCCGGAGCAGGTAGCCGAGCAGGCTCGGCTCGTTCAGCCCCGGATCGATGCGCGGCGCGACCTCGCGCCGGTGCGCCTCGGCGAGCACCGACCAGTGGAGCCCAGCCCGGTTGTGGTGGATCGTGTGGTAACCGTTGTTGCACATGATCCAGTTGAAGGCGCGTCCGACGAAGTTGCGCGAGTGGTTCCACTCGCTCTGGACGTCGCACCCGTCGTGCTGGAGGAGGTTGATCCGGAGGATGCAGCGCGCGCCGTAGAGCTGCGGGAGCACGACGAAGAAGAGCGCCGTCCAGAAATCGACGAGGAGGAGCGCCCCGGTGAGCCCGAAGGCGGAGGCCATCTCGCACCGGTATTGCCGGACGATCTCGCGCCGGCCGGCGAGCGCGTTCCAGCGCGCGACGCCGGCGAAGGTGTTCGGCCCAGCCACGTTGGGGAAGTGGATCAGATTGAGGAGGTTCCACCGGAACGAGACGTGCTCCGGCGCCGCCCAGTCGGGCTGGCCCTCGTCGTCGAAGTGGTGGTGAACCAGGTTGTGAGAGGGGACGTTGGCCGACGCCGGGTAGAGCGCGCCGAAGCTGAGCACGCAGCGCCAGAGCATGTTCAGTCGGCGGCTACGGAAGATGCCCTGGTGCAGGTGGTTGTGGATGACCACCGCGTTGAGGAAGCTGAGGCAGCAGGCCGCCGCGAAGAAGAGGACGTTGCGGCACGCGGGCACGCAGAACATCGCGGCGAGCAGGCCGAGGTAAGCGGCGACGATCCCGATCTGCCGCCGCTCGGCAGGGTGCTTCAGGAGCCAGGGCTCGCGGCGCGCGTCCCGATGCAGGCTGCTCGCGACCGCGCCCCGCTGCCCCGCAGGCCCCCCCTGAGCGGGTGATTCGTCCCTCCCCGAAGCCCCGGTCGCGCCGGGGCGCTCCGCCCCGCTGGATGCGGGAGCGGGTGTGGCGACTTCGACTGTCACCCCACCGTCACTATCACTCTTGCCCGGCCCAAACAATGTTGAGAGCGCCGCGTGGAGGCGCCTCGCACGGTCGCGTCACCCGCGCCGCGCGTCTCCCGGGATTCCCGGCGAGCTGCGAACTCGCGTTCGCACGCGCGCGTTGCGCGCAGGAATCCGGTCGCGCGCGCCGAAATCCTGCCGAGGGTGGCGGGCGCATGGAGAGACCGTGGACGGAAGTGACGGACCGGTGTATTCGAGGAGCCTGGACTGGCGGTGTGCGAGTCCAGGCGGCAGCAGCCCGGGGCGCGGGGGCGCTGCGCGGTCCGATCCGCGCCAGCGCTGCGCCGTTCGGGCGCGGGGGAGGCTCAAGCACGTGTCTGTCATCGTCTCCACGTTGACGTCGCTGCCGTTCACGCAGCTCCGACGAAACCGGTATTTTTACCTTTATTACGACGGCTTCTACGCGCTCGCGTGCGCGACCTTCCTCGCGTGCATGCACCTCGGCGGGTACGGGTCGTTGATCGAGCGATGGGACGACCGCCTCTGGCTGCTCCTGCCGCTGGTCTGCCATGCGCAGATCCTCTGCAGCGTGTTCATCCACAACGCGACACATAACAATTTCCCCCGGCCGATCAACCGGCTCGTCGGCGAGTTTTGCGGGCTCGTGGCGCTCACGCGGTTCGCCTCGTGGGAGGTGATCCACCAGCGCCACCATCGCTACTCGGATGACGTCGACAGGGATCCGCACCCGGTCGTGGCCAGCTACTGGCTGTTCCTGGTGAAGACGGTGGTGAACGTGGAGCGCCAGCTCCAGCAGATCTACTTCGAGCTCTACGGCGATTCGCCCGAGAGCCGCCGCTACGAGCGGATCCGCGCCTACGTGAGCTACGCGACGAACCTGCTGCTCATCGCGTGCTGGTACGTGTTCCTCGGCCCGATCGGGTTCTTCGTCCTCTTCGTGCCGGCGTCGATCGTCGGCTTTCTGCACCTCGTGCACTTCAACTGGTCGACGCACAACGCGTCCTCGCCGGACGGCGACTTCAAGCCGGTGAACCTGAACCACGGGTACTACCGGATCGGTAACCTCCTCTGGCACGGGATCTACATGCACGCGAATCACCACAAACGCGCGGGCATGTTCAACCCGGCGAAGCTGGAGCCGGGGCTGCCGATCACGAAGCCCGGAGGGCGCAGCTAGGGCGGCGAGCGGACAGAAGAGAAAGAGAAAAAAGGCGCAAAGGCGCAAGGAGAAGAGAAAGAATCGAAGGACGCCAGAAGGAGAGAGCGCCCTGGCGTCTTGTGCTGTCCCGCTTCGCATCCGCAAGGACGCCGGGAGAAGAGCCGCCTCGCGCCTCTTGACCGCTTCTTGCGTCTTTGCGTCTTTGCGCCTTTGCGTTTTTTTCTCTTCGCCTTACATCCCGGAGCGAAGAGCCCTTCGCGCCCGCTAGTTGTCCTGCGGGAGGGGACCCGCGTCGCCCCCGGCGGCGCGGGGGGGCGGCTTGGCAGCGCCGCCTGCCCCCCCATCGCGCGAGGCACCCGCGTCCACCCGCGCCGCGGCGGCGCCCGTGGCCCCCGCGCTGGCGGCGCCCGCGTCGGCCGCACCCGCGCCCGCGTCGGCCGCACCCGCGCCCGCATCGGCGGCTGCCGGCTCGGCGGCGCCCGCATCGGCGGCTGCCGGCTCGGCGCCCGCGTCGGGCGAGGGAAGGGCCCCGGCCGGAGGAAGCTCGCTCTCCCAGCACGCCGGCTTCGGCGGCGCCGCGAAGTGGACCGTGCGCGACGCGGCGTCGCCCTTCCGGGTGACGAGCTTGTCGGTCTTGTACACGGCCGCGTTGCCGCACTCGTACTCGGAGGCGTCCTTCGTGCCGCGCACCTGCTTGCGCGCCCTCGGCGCGCGCTCGTTCTCGCACTGCGCCCACTCGATCTCGTACTCGGCGTCCTCGTCGCCGAGGAGGATGCGGTTCGCCGGATCGTCCTTCGACCGGCGCCCGGTGAGCGTCGTCCGCGTGATCGGCTCCTTGCCTTCGCGCACCGTCAGCGCGATCGGGAAGCGAAGGCTGCCGCGCATCGGCGCGCGCGCCGCGCCGATCTCGAAGTCGGGGCAGATCGGCTCGCCCTCGATCGGGGACGGCGTCGGCGGGCCACCGCACGCGACGCTGGAGAGGAAGAGGAGGGCGAGAGCTCGGGCTCCAAGGCGGAGGTTCACGCCGGGATTAGTCGTTACCCCGGGCGCCCGCGTCAAGCGATCTTGGTCTTGCCCAGCTTCAGCACCCGATCGAAGTGCTCCTTCGAGACGGGCACCACGCTCAGCCGGGACCGCTTCAGGAGCGAGATCTCGACCAGCGACTCGTCGCCGCGGATCGTGTCAAGGGTCACCTGCACCTTGAGCGGCGCGACCGGCTCGATGTCCACGACGCTCCAGTCCTCCTCCGCATCGGCGGTCGGATCGGGGTACGCCTCGCGCTTGACGCGCGCCACGCCCGCGACCGCCTTGCCCTCGCTCGAGTGATAGAAGAGCACGAGATCCCCCTGCTTCATGGCCCGCATGTTGTTGCGGGCCTCGAAGTTCCGGACGCCGTCCCACATCGTCTGGCCATCGCGCATGAGCTGCGCGAACGAATATTTCTGAGGCTCGCTCTTCATCAGCCAGTAACGGCGAGACATGCACGATCTCCCGGGCGGGCATGAGGGCGGCGCCGGTCGGGCCGTCGCGCTCTCATCATCGGCGGACAGCCCGTCGATGTGACCGGCTACCCTAGCACCCCCCCGTTCAATCAGTGATCACGATCTTGGCGCCGTCCGGCGTTCGCCGCGCGACCTCGTCAATCTCGTCGTCGTCGAGCGCGATGCACCCGAGCGTCCAGTCGCTCTCCTTGTGCACGCCGGCGCGCTGCACGTCGCCGACGCCGTGGATCCCGATGCTGTGCCCGACGCCGCGGCCCGGCGGGACCTCGCCGCGCCGCCTGAGCTCGGCGAAGCGCCGGCGGTCTTCCTCGTTCGGGTAGCTGACGAGCAGGAACTGATGAAACAGGCCGTTGATGCGGCCGGCGACGCGGTACGTGCCGACAGGGGTCCGCCGGTCGCCCTCGTAGAGCTTCGGCCCCGGCCCACCCGGCCCCAGGGCGACCCGGTAGGACCGGACGATCTCGTCGCCCGCCACAAGATCGAGCGTGTGCTCGCTCTTGTCGATCCGGATCTCGGTGACCCGCGGCAAGGAGGCCCCCGCGGGGCGCGGCGCGCGGGCGGCAGCGGCCGGGGCGAGGGACGCAGCGAACAGCGCCGCGGCGAGGACAGCAGGGGGCCGGAGGATCATGCCCGCCCGTCGGGCCCGCGCGACGGAGTGTGACGCCCACGCGAGGTCTGCCGTATTCTCGATCGGGCTCGTCACACTCCGCGGCCGCCGCGCGATGCAGAGGTCGATGAGCACGACGATGACCACCGAGCGCAGCGCCCCCGCGACGAACCCCCTGGCCGAGCCAGGGATCCGCCGCGCCCTCGAGGAGTTCGTGCGACGGCGGGTGCCGAGCGGCGAGGTCGACGACGTGGTGCAGACCGTCCTCTGCGACGCGCTCGCCTCGCCCGCGCGCCCGGTCGATCCGACGGAGCTCCGGCGCTGGCTGCTCGGGATCGCGCGCCACAAGGTGGCCGACCACCACCGGCGCTCGTTCCGCGAGACCGCGACCGAGCTGCCCGACCTGCCGGTCGGTCCGCCGCCCGTCGAGGCGCGCGAGCTGGCGCGCTGGGCAGAAGAGCAGGCCGCGGCGACCCGCGACGCGCAGCAGACGCTCTCGTGGATGGCCCGCGAAGGGGAAGGAGAGAAGCTCGAGAGCATCGCCGCCGACGAGCAGGTGCCGGCCGCCCGGGTGCGTCAGCGCGTGTCGCGGATGCGGCGGTGGATGCGGGAGCGCTGGCTCGCGGAGCTCGCCGCCGTCGCAGCCCTGGCGATCCTCGCGATCGTCCTCGTCCGGCTCCTGCGCTCGACGAAGGACCTGCCCGAGGTCGCGCCCCTGCCCGAGCCGCCGCCGAGCGCCCCGCCCATCGAGACGCCGTCGCCGCTCGATCCGCTGGATCGCGCGCGCTCGCTGCGGGCCGAGGCGCTGCGCGCCTGCGACGAGGCGGCGTGGCGCCGGTGCCTCGACCAGCTCGACGAGGCGGACCGGCTCGATCCTCGAGGCCGCACCGCGCCGGGCGTCGCGGCGGCGCGCCAGCGCGCGCTCGAGGCGCTCCGCGCGCCGACCGACGAGCCCCCGGCGCCGGGGCCCGTCAAGAAGCCGACAGAGCGGGACTCGAACGATGTTCGCTCCTCGCCACAGCCCCGCCAGAAGGTCGCACCGACGCCCGCGCCGACGTCCGCACTGACGCCCACCCTGTCGGCGCCAGTGGGACAACCGCTCAAGTCGAAGAAGCCGCAGGCGCCTGACCTGAAGGGTAAGGTGCCGCCTGAGACGATGGATTTCTCGTCAAAGAAACGCTAGTTCCGTCGGCCGGGAAAGCGAACCACCCGCCGGGGGCCGGGTCGATCTCGATGGCTCGCCAGCGGCGCTCTCACCTCCGGAGCGGGGTCCGACGCGCTGCCGAGGGGGAGCCGCCCGCCTCGCCGTGCGATTAAATCTCGCAGTTTCCGGCGTGGTCGTCTAAACACGCTGGCGCTCGGCGCAATCAAGGACGCCAAGGAGAGGAGCCCCGGAGATGCGAACCACGAGATGGCTTGGAATGGCATTCGCAGTATCGCTGCTCGCCGCGAACGCCGGCTGCGCGAGAGAGCCCCAGATGCAGGCGCAGCCGCCGGCGCAGCCGCCCGCGCCGCCGCCGCCCCCGGCGCCGCCGCCGCCCCCCCCCGACGCGGACGCGGACGGCGTGATCGACAGCGATGATAAGTGCGTCGCCGAGAAAGAGGACGGTCTGCCGCCCGACGCCAAGGACGGTTGCAAGTCCACCGACCCGGACGGAGACGGCATCGTGGCCGAGGCCGACAAGTGCCCGACCGAGGCCGAGGTCGTGAACAATTACAAGGACGAGGACGGCTGTCCCGACGTCCCGAGGGTCGTTCTCCTCGACAACGAGGTGCAGCTCAACGAGAAGATCGCCTTCGCCGCCGGCAAGGCTGATATCGAGCCGGCCTCGCAGGAGCTCCTCGCCAACATCGCCCAGGTCATCAAGGACCATCCGCAGATCCAGTTCGCCGAGGTCGCGGCCTACTCCGAGAAGGTCGGCAGCGACTACGCCACCGTGACGCTCACGAAGAAGCGCGCGGACGCGGTGGTGAAGGCGCTCGTGGCGCTCGGCGTCGAGAAGAACCGGGTGCGGTCCGCCGGCTACGGCGCGCACTGCGCGACCGATCCGGGCGAAACCGAGGAGGCGAAGGAGGCGAACCGCCGGGTCGAGATCAAGATCATGCGGCTCGATGGCAAGGACACGGGCGTCGCGCTCGCCTGCGCCGCGGCCCTCACCAAGGGCCTCAAGCCCGCCGGCGTGCCCGCCTCCGCGCCGAAGGCCGCCCCGGCCCCGAAGAGCTCCGACGCGAAGCCGGCCGCGGCGAAGCCGGCCGACGCGAAGCCCGCCGCGCCGCCGCCCGCGGCCGCGCAACCTGCTGCTGCCGCGCCGCCCGCGGCCGCGCAACCTGCTGCTGCCGCGCCGCCCGCGGCCGCGAAGCCAGGGGACACGAAGCCCGCCGCGGCGAAGCCCGCCGATCAGAAGCCGGCAGAGACGAAGCCCGCCAGCGTGAAGTAGGCGCGAGGCGATCGGCTGCGGGCAGGCGGCTACGGGGCGGCCTGCCCGCGCGCGGCGGCGAGCAGCCGCTCCAGCGCCTCCTTCGCGCGCTGCCGGCGCTGCGCCTCGGGCACGGCGCCGGCGCGCAGGCGCTGGATGTCGGCGCACATCGCGGCGCGTGCGCCGGGCGGAGGCTCGCCGCAGAGCTTCGCGTGCGCGCTGTGGGCGCGCGCGTCGCCCGGCGGCGGCGCGCCGGCGAGCACGGCCGCGGCCGTCTCGATGAGGTGCGCGGTCGCCGCCGCCTCGGCGTCCTCCCCCGTCCACCGGTCGACGAACTCGGGCTGCTTCGCGAGCTTCGCGAGGACGTCCCAGCGCTCCGCGCGCACGGCGAGCTCCGTCGCGAAGAGCACGACGTTCAGGTTGCGGCCGAGGTCCGGGAGGGCGCGCGTCTCGCCGTCGAGCGCCAGCACGTCGTCGACGACGCTCCCGTCGAGCGCCGCGGCCGCGCAGCTCACCGCGACGCTGAGCAGGTCGGCGCGCAGCGCCGGGCCGAGGGAGGGCGCGCGGCCGAGCGCGCGCGCGGCGGCGAGCACGAGCGGGCCGCAGTGCCCCTCGCGCCGCTGCCGCGCCAGCATCACGCCGGCGTCGTAGAGCCGGCCGCTCCGGCGCAGCGCCTCCACGGCGGCCGTGAACGCGTCGGGATCGTACGTCCCCCGCTCCGCGGCCGTGAGGAAGCCGTCGAGGCTGCGCAGGGCGGGGCACGCCGCCGCGCTGCCCGCGCGCCGGAGGTGCGGCAGCTTGCCGAGCACGTCCGCGATGCGCAGCGAGAGCGCGAGCGGGTAGGCGTCGCAGGCGGGCTCTTCGTGGCCGCCGAGCTCGACCTTCGCCTCGGTGCACGCGAGCGGGCCGGCGACCACGGCGAGCGAGCGCGCGGTCCTCGCGACGAGCGGGCGGATGCCCGGGGCGGCGGCGAGCCCCGCCGGGAGCGGATCGAGCAGCGCCGCGACCGCGGCGTCGTCCGCGTCCGGCGGCAAGAGGCCGCGGACGAGCGTCCAGAGGTCGCCGGCCAGGAAGGGGTGGCCGGCCTCGGCCGCGAGCTGGGCGTCGATCGCGAGCAGCGCGCGCGCGTCCCGTCCCCAGGCGAGCGGCTGGTCCTGGCGCAGCGCCCGCTCCCCGAGCCGGAGGCCGAACGAGAGGGCGGCGATGGCCCGGCGCGCCGCGGCGGCGCCGCGCTCGGTGTCGCCATCGAGGAAGTGGTAGGCGGCCGCGAGCGCCGCGGCGCCGACGTAGGCGCGCCCAGCGTCCTCGTCGCTGCGGGGCGAGCCCTCGGGCGCGAGCGCCGCGGTGAGGGCGCCCGAGGGCTCGCCGCGGCTGCGGAGGCCGAGGCCGAGCTGGAAGCTCGTCGACCTCTCGAGGAGCCCGGCGCCGTACGAGACGTCAAAGCTGAGCGAGAAGACGCGGGTCGCGGTCATCTCCTGGTAGCGGTAGGTCATGCGCGGCACATGCAGGCCGCGATCGTCGGCGGCCGCGAGGACGCGGTCGAGCGCGTCGCGCGCCTCGGCGCGCCGGCCGCCGGCGAAGTCGCGCATGGCGCCCATGATCGCGAGCACGTCGCCCGCGTCGGCCGTCTGGCAGGCGTCGTCCGACGCCTCGCGCATCGCGTCCGCGTAGGCCGACGGGTCCGGGGGGACGCCGCGCCGGGCCTTCGCGATCTCGCTCAGGTACGAGAGCACCCACGCGACCCGGCTGCCGCTCTCGTTCGCGTGCGCGACGGCCTCCGGCGACGGCGGCCTGCCCACCACGGCCGCGCCGAGGAGCGAGGTGAGCAGCCCGAGGTCGGCCTGATCGCGCAGCCCGAGCGCCGAGAGCGCCCGGGCGTAGCCGACGAACAGGTCCAGGAGGTCGCCCTCCGTCCGGGAGGCGGGCAGCGACGCGAGCGCGTCGAGGAGGGCGCCGCCGCCCGGGCCCTGCCCGGCGCCGGTCTGCGCCGTGTCGTCGCGGAACGCCGCGGCGAGCCCGCGGAGCACCCGGCCGAGCGGGGCGCCGCTCTGCTCTGCGAAGCGCTCCGCGGTGGCGGAGGAGAGGAGCGCGCGGGCGAGGGCGTAGCCGCCGGTGAGCGCGTCCGGGAGGCCGCTGTCGCCCCAGCTGGAGAGGCCCGCGGCGACGGCGGCCTCGGCGTCCGCGGTCGGGACGGTGAAGCGCACGCGGGGCTCCGATGCGCCGGCGCGAGCCGCGCGGGCGCCGGGCGCGGCGAGCAGATCGAGCGCGTCGGAGAGGAGCGTCACGAGGAGCCGCGCCCGGCGCACCCACGCGCCGTCGCCCTGCCTGTACCGCGGCGCGCGCAGGATCCGGCCGCGGACGTCGCCGAGCCGCGCGAGCGCGCGGCGCGCCTCGGGGCTCGGCCCGCGCCCCGCGGCGGGGCAGGCGTCCGCGGCCGGGGGCGGCTTGCGCGAGCGCTCGGTGAGCAGCACGGCGAGGACGCCGTCGGCGAGCGCGGTGACGTCCTCCACGAGGCCGGGCGGCGGCGCTTCCACGTCGCCCGCCGCGCCGGCGCCGGCGTCGCCCGCCGCGAGCCCCGCGACGGCGCGCCGGAGCGCGTCGCGCGCCGCGCGGCGCTCGGGAGGGAGCCGGGGCGCGTCGATCGCCCGCAGATCCAGCGCGCCGGCGGCGTCGAGCGCGGCGTAGCGCGAGAGGCTCGCGGCGAGCGCCGCGAGGCCGGGGTAGGGGAGCGCCGGCGCGGGCGAGAGCGCGCGCTCGATCTGCGCCGACGAGAACGCGAGATCGGGCGACCGCTCCGAGAGGAGCCGGTAGAGCGCGTCGGCGGCGTAGAGGCCGGCGACGCCCCAGCCGGTCTGCGCGGCGAGGTCGCCGCGCAGCTTGGCGGTGAGGGCGCCCTGGAGGGCCAGGAAGTGCGCGGGCTGCACCTCGGGCGGGTACGACATGCCCGCGAAGACGCCGGCGAGCGCCGCGCCGAGGACCGCCTCCGGATCGCGCGCATCGGCCATGCGGCGCTGCACGGCGACCTGCGTGAGGTCGATGATGGCGTCGCGGAGGCGCTCGTCGGCGAGCACCCCGGGGCTGTAGGCGAGGGGGAGCTGCGCGAGCGCGCGGTAGCGGCGCGGCTCGGCCTCGGCGAGCGCGCGCAGCGCGGCGAGGTGCGCGAGGCCGAGCTCGGTGACGCGCCGGTGGGCGGCGCTGCCCGCCTGGCCTGCGGCGGGCGCGGGGCCGCGCTCGTAGAGCAGGCTCGGCGCGTGTGCCCACGCGGTGCTCGTCTGATCGACGGCGCGGACGAGCGCCTCGTAGCGCGGCAGCCACGCGTCGAGCGGCAGCCGTCTGCCCGGCGCTGCCGCCGCGGCGCTCCCGGTGGCGGGTGCGGCCGATGCAGCCGATGCAGCCGATGCAGCCGATGCAGCCGATGCAGCCGATGCAGCGGATACAGCCGCGGCGTCGCCCGGGGCGAGGGCGCCGGCGAGCGCCGAGGCGAACACGAGGTCGCGCGCGCCTTCCATGGGCGGGGCGACGTCCCGGCCGCAGCCCGGCGCCTTCCCGAGCAGGTCGTCGAGCGCGGCGCGCCGGCCCGCGGGCACGGCCCGCAGCACCGCCGCGCCGCGGACGCGCCACGCCGCGCGGCTGTCCCGGGCCGTGCGCACGCGGAGGAGGTCGCCGTAGGGCGTATCGTCCGGCGCGGGCGGAGGATCCAGCCGGGGGGCCGCGGGCGCGCCGGCGGCGCCGGTCGCGTCGCCGTCGTCCTCGAGCGCGACGCCGGCCGTCCCGAGCAGCTGGAGCGCGTACCGGCCGCGCAGCGCCGGCTCGTCGTTCGGGTCGCGCCCCTTCAGCGCGGCGGCGAGGGCGTCGGCCGCGCGCGCGGCCTCGACGTAGCGGAAGCCGCCGGCGGCGTCGAAGGCGCGGCGCACGAGCGCCGCGAGCGCGATGTCGTCCGCGACGCGCGCGAGCGCCGCGTCGCCGCGCGCGATCGGCGCGACGCCGGCCATGAACGGCGCCAGCGGGTCGCTCGGGAAGAGCTGGACCGCGCCGCCGCCGCGGGCGCGCGCGTGGACGAGGTGCTCGACCCCGAGGGCCTCGCCGATCGCGAGGAGCAGCGCGTCGGCGCCCAGCGCGCCGGGGGCTGGCAGCGGCGCGGCGCGGATCCACGTCGCGTCCGCCGCGCCACCGCGCTGCGCCTTGCCGGCGGCCTCCGCGCCTGCCTCGACGATGACCGCGACGCGCGGCGTCGCCCCGCCGCGGCGGTCGAGATCGCGGAGCAGGAGCGCCCACGGATCGCCGGCGTCCCGGGCGGCGCGGGCCTCGACGTAGCCCAGGGCGAACTCGCGCGGCGCGCGGCCTTCGGCGAGGGCCGCGGCGAGGGCGCGCTCGCACGCGTCGAGGTGCGCCGGATCGCAGCGCGACGCTGGCGGGGGCGCGGTGCCCGGGGGGCTCGCGCCGCCGCAGCCGACGGCGAGGAGCCCGAGGACGAGCGCCGAGCAGACCGAGAGAGCGCGCGACGAGACGACCACGCGGGCGTGCAGCATGACGAGCGCGCGACCTTACACGAAGACCGCGGGCCGGCCGCGGTCGTCTCGCAGATCGGACGAGCGACGCCCCCCGGACCGGGCAGCCGCTGCCTTCCTGCCCCCCGGGGGCCGTGCTACTCCCGCGGCATGCGACGGGCTCCGGAGCGACGAGGTGCCGGCGGCGAGGGGGGTGGCGGGAGCGCCGGTTGCGCGGCGCGGGGCGCCCTCGCTGCGCTCGGGCTCGCGTGCCTCGCCCTCGCGGCGTGCAGCGAGGGCGAAGGCGGGTACGCCGGCACGACCGCGCGCGTCGGCAAGGACGAGGCGACGATCTACATCAACAACGGCACGGAGCCCGAGTACGTCGACCCCGGAAAGTCGAACGACTCGGCGAGCTCCACGCTGCTCCAGCAGATGTTCGAGGGGCTGACCACCTACGCGGCCGGCGATCTCCATCCCGTGCAGGGGGTGGCGACGCGCTGGGAGCAGAGCGACGACAACCGGATCTTCCGGTTCCACCTGCGGCCCGAGGCGCGCTGGTCGGACGGCAAGCCGGTGACGGCGCACGACTTCGAGTACGCGTGGAAGCGCGTGCTGCGCCCCTCCACCGCCTCGCTCGCCGCCACGAACCTCTACATCGTGAAGAACGGCGAGCTGTTCAACCACGGCAAGCTCAAGGCGCTGCGCGAGGCCACCCTGCTGCGCACCGCGCCGCGGCTCGACGCGCCGTCCGCGCTCGATCTGCCCAAGGGGTCGTTCGTCGTGGTGCTGGCGCGCTCGCCGATCCAGGTCGACACCGCGATCGCGCCGCTCGCGGCGCTGCCGGAGGGCGCCGCCGCGGTGACGTTCACGAAGGGCGACGCGAAGGGCGGCCCCGGAGACCGGCTCGTGTTCGACGCTGCCGCCGGCGGCGCCGCGCCGCTCGGCCCCGCGCCCGGCGGCGGCTGGCAGGGCGCCGTTGTCGACATCGTCCGCGCGGGCCCGCCGTGCCAGTGCAACGGCGCCGCCGATCGCTGGTTCGAGGTCGAGCGGGGCGGCGCGCGCGGCTTCCTCCCGGGCTGCCTGCTCGTCCCCCCCGCCGCGGGCAAGGACGGCGCGGGCGCCGCGCCCCGCGAGACCTACGCGGTCGTCGCGCCGCACGCGGACCTCCCCACGTACGACGCCGCGGCGGCCCCCGCGGCCGCGCAGGGCGAGCCCCCGGTGGGGTTCGTGCCCGAGGCGCTCCTCGTCGAGGACGACGGCGCCGTCGGCGTCCGCGCCAGGGACGACCTCACGCTCGACGTGCAGCTGGAGCAGCCCACGCCCTACTTCATCGATCTCACGAGCTACGTGACGCTCTTCCCCGTGCGCAAGGACGTGATCGAGGCGTTCGCGCAGCGCGGCGAGCCCGAGCTCTGGTTCCGCCCCGAGAACATCGTGGTCAACGGCCCCTACACGCTCGATGAGTGGAAGTTCCGTTACGAGATCACGATGAAGCGGAATCCGATGTACTGGGACCGTGACAAGCTGAAGATTCACCGCGTCGTCTGGCTGGAGATCGAGCAGTACAACGCCGCGATGAACATCTACAAGGCCGGAGATCTCGATTACGGAGGCGACAACTCCTCGCTCCCCGCCGAGCACCTGGACTGGCTGTCGACAAAGAAGGACTTCAAGCGGTTCCCCTACCTCTCCACGTACTGGCTCGAGTTCAACACGAGGAAGCCGCCGGTCGACGACGTCCGCGTCCGCTGGGCGCTCAACCTGGCGGTCGACAAGCAGCAGATCGTCGAGAAGATCACGCGGGGCGGGCAGATGCCGGCCACGCACTACGTCCCGGACTACACGGGCTCGGGCTACGACGAGGCGCTCGACGAGGACAGGAGGCTCGGGGTCGACCCGTTCTCGTCGCCGGACGTCCTGTTCAACCCGGAGCGCGCCCGCGCGAAGCTCACCGAGGCGGGCTACGAGGTCGTCCGGGAGGGCGACGGATACCGGGCGAAGAACTTCCCGGCCCTGGAGATCCTCTACAACACGAGCGAGGGGCACAAGCAGATCGCCGTCGCTGTCCAGGACATGTGGAAGCGTCACCTCGGCGTCTCCGCCACGCTGCGGAACGAGGAGTGGAAGGTGATGCTCAAGAACGTGCGCGACGGCAACTTCCAGGTCGTGCGGTTCGGCTGGATCGGCGAGTACAACCACCCGGCGACGTGGCTCGGCACGCTGCTCTCCTACAGCCCGCAGAACCGGACGGGCTGGGCCGACAAGGAGTTCGACGACCTGATGCGCACCGCCGCGGCGACGGCCGGTCGGAAGGAGAGCATCCAGGTGTTCCGCAGGGCGGAGAAGCGGGCCGTCGACCGCATGCCCAAGCTGCCGCTGTATTTCTACACGAAGTCGACGCTTGTGAAGCCCTGGGTCAAGGGGTTCAAGGGCAACGCGCGGAGCGTGCAGCTCGTCAAGTGGCTCTGGATCGACCCGCGCTGGCGCGACAACCCGTCGAACGAGATCGCGTTTCCGCAGCTCGAGTTCCCGGCGCCGGGCCGGCTCGGCCCGACGCTGGGTGGGCCGGCCGGGCCGGCGGCGCCGTGACAGCCGATCCCCGTCCACCACGATCTCCGTCGCCGTCCGACAGCCGCTCCGCTCGGCCGCGCGGCGACGCCTTCGCGCGGCCGCGGGGGGTGAGGGGACGTGCCCGTTGACGTGCTGGCCTGGGCCATGGCCTCATTCAAGGAGAGCAGCATGGACGCTCTCGGGAGAACGACATGAGCAAGACGATCCTGGTCACCGGAGGCGCGGGCTACATCGGCTCGCATACCTGCGTGGAGCTCCTCCACGCGGGCTACCGGGTGGTCATCCTCGACAACCTCTGCAACAGCCGCAAGGCGGCCGTCGAGCGCGTGGAGCGGATCGCCGGCAAGCAGGTGACGTTCGTCGAGGGCGACATCCGCGACGCGGCGCGGCTCGATCGGTTGCTCGCCGAGCATCCCATCGACGCGACGATCCATTTCGCGGGGCTCAAGGCGGTCGGCGAGTCGGTCGCGAAGCCGCTCTCGTACTACGAGAACAACGTCGCCGGGACCGTGTGCCTGCTCAAGGCGCTCGACGCCCGGGGCGCGCGGAAGCTCGTGTTCAGCTCGTCTGCCACGGTCTACGGCGATCCGGAGCGCGTGCCGCTGGACGAGGGGTGCCGCCTCGGGCCGACCAACCCCTACGGGCAATCCAAGCTCATGGTGGAGCACATCCTGCGCGACGTCGCGGCCACCGGCGGCTGGTCGCTCTCGTCCCTGCGTTACTTCAACCCGGTCGGCGCGCACGAGAGCGGGCTTATCGGCGAGGACCCGAGCGGCATTCCGAACAACCTGACGCCGTTCATCACGCAGGTGCTGGTGGGGCGGCGCGACAAGCTCCGGGTGTTCGGCGGCGACTGGCCGACGCCGGACGGCACGGGCGTGCGCGACTACATCCACGTTGTCGACCTCGCGCTCGGGCACCTCGCCGCGCTGAACCGCATCTTCACCGTCGGCGACAGCTTCACCGTCAACCTCGGCACCGGGCGTGGATACTCCGTTCTCGATATGGTGGCCGCGTTCGAGAAGGTCAGCGGGAAGCGGGTCCCCCACGAGATCGTCGCCCGGCGCCCCGGGGACGTCGCCTCCGTGTACGCGGATCCGGCGCGCGCGGCGGAGCTCCTCGGCTGGCGCGCGGAGCGCGACCTCGAGACCATGTGCCGCGACAGCTGGCGCTGGCAGGAGCAGAACCCGAAGGGGTTTGCCGACTGACACCGCGTCTCCTGAGCGCGTTCCCGGGTCCGTGATGGGGGGAATTTGAATCACAGAGGCACAGAGGGTACGGAGGAGAGAGAAGAAGATCATATTTCATCTCTCTTCTCTTCCCTCTGCGTCCTCTGTGCCTCTGCGGTTCATTCTCCTATGAAGCCCGGGACCAAGGAACAGCGATGACGCCGTTCGCCCGCGAGCCGCTGCGCCCGCGCGTCGCCCTCCTCGGCGCGCTGCTCGCGCTCGCGGCGTGCACGGGCGAGGGCGATGGGTACGTCGGGACGACGACGCGCACCGGCAAGGACGTCGCGACCTTCTACGTCAACAACGGCGACGAGCCGGAGTACCTCGATCCCGGCAAGGCCGTCGACTCCGTGAGCATCACGCTGCTCCAGCAGATGTTCGAGGGGCTGACCACCTACGCGGCCGGCGATCTCCATCCCGTGCAGGGGGCGGCGACGCGCTGGGAGCAGAGCGACGACAACCGGATCTTCCGGTTCCACCTGCGGCCCGAGGCGCGCTGGTCGGACGGCAAGCCGGTGACGGCGCACGACTTCGAGTACGCGTGGAAGCGCGTGCTGCGCCCCTCCACCGCCTCGCTCGCCGCCACGAACCTGCACATCCTCAAGAACGGCGAGCTCTTCAACCTGGGCAAGCTCAAGGCGCTGCGCGAGGCCGCGACACTGCGCACCGCGCCGCGCCCCGACGCGCCGCCGGCGATCGAGCTCCCCAAGGGGGCGTTCGTCGTCGTGCTCGGCCAGTCGCCCGCCCGGGTCGCGTCGGGGGTGCCGCCCCTCGCGGCGCCGCCTCCCGGGGTGGCCTCGGTGACGTACGCCGAGCCCGACGAGAAGACCGGCGCCGGCGAGCGGCTCTCGTTCGACGCGGCCGGCGCGGCCCCGGTGCCCGCGCCGATCGACGCGACCCCCGGCGGCGGTTGGCGGGGCGCCGAGGTCGCCCTCCTCGCGGCCGGCCCGCCGGTCGCCTGCAACGGCGCGGCCGACCGCTGGTTCGAGATCGAGGGGCCTCAGGGCCGCGGCTATCTCCCGGGCTGCCTGCTCGCGCCGGCCGCGTCCGCGGAGGCCGCCGCGTACGCCCTTGTCGCGCCCCACGCGGCCCTCCCCACGTACGACTCCGCCGCGCCACGGGCGGCGCCGCCTTCAGGCGGGGTGACCGGGTTCGTCGCCGCATCGGAGCTCGTCGAGGACGACACCGCCGTGGGCGTGCGGGCGCGGGACGACCTCACGCTCGACGTGGAGCTCGAGCAGCCCACGCCCTATTTCACCGATCTCACGAGCTTCGTCACGCTGTTCCCGGTGCGCCGCGACGTCATCGAGCCGTTCGAGGCGCGCGGCGAGCCGGAGCTCTGGTTCCGCGCCGAGAACATCGTGGTCAACGGGCCCTACCAGCTCGATGAGTGGAAGTTCCGGTACGAGATCACGATGAAGCGGAACCCGGCGTACTGGGCGCATGACGCGCTCAGGATCCACCGGATCGTCTGGATGGAGATCGCCCAGTACAACGCCACCCTGCAGCTCTACAAGGCAGGGGACCTCGATTATCTGGGCGACAACTCCGAGCTCCCGTACGACCACCTCGGCTGGCTGTCCGGGAAGAAGGACCTCCGGCGGATCGAGTACCTCTCCACCGTGTACTATGAGCTCAACACGAGGAAGCCGCCGCTCGACGACCCGCGCGTGCGGTGGGCGCTGAACCTCGCGATCGACAAGCGCGAGCTGGTCGAGAAGGTCACGCGGATGGGGAAGCCCGCGACCCACTACGTGCCCGACATCACCGGATCCGGCTACGCCGAGCAGGTGGCGGAGGACAGGGCGCGCGGCGCGGATCCGTTCTCGAGCCCTGACGTCGGCCACGACCCCGCGCGCGCTCGCGCGCTGCTCGCCGAGGCCGGATACGAGGTCGTCCGCGAGGGGGACACGCTCCGCGCGAAGGGGTTTCCGCCGATCGAGGTGCTCTACAACACGGGCGAGGGGCACGGGCAGGTCGCCGTGGCCATCCAGGACATGTGGAAGCGCCATCTCGGGATCTCCGTGACGCTGCGGAACGAGGAGTGGCGGGTGATGCTCAAGAACCTCCGCGACGGCAACTTCCAGGTGATCCGGCTGGCCTGGTTCGCCGACTACAACCATCCGCAGACGTGGCTCGGGACGTTCCTGTCGTACAGCCCCCAGAACCGGAGCGGCTGGGCAGATGCGGAGTTCGACGAGACGATCCGCAAGGCCGCCGCGATGGCCGATCCGAGGGAGAGCATCCGGCTCTTCCGGACGGCCGAGCGGCGGGCGCTCGACGGGATGTTCAGGATCCCGCTCTATTTCGAGGAGAAGTCGACCCTGGTGAAGCCGTGGGTGAGGGGGTACATCCCCAACGCGCGGAACACGCAGCTCGTCAAATGGCTCTGGATCGACCCCGACTGGCAGCACAGGCCGGCAGGCGAGCCCCCGCCGGCGCTGGAGATGCCGCCGCCGGGGCGGCTCGGAGGGGGGCAGTGAGCAGGCCTCCGGGACGGTGATCTGCAGGGCGTGGGGCCGTGACGAGCGCCCCGGTCGATTCGTGGTCCGGACGGCCACGCCCGGCTAGACTCGCGCCATGCACCTCACCGACGCCTTGCTCGGCGCGACTCACGTGCTCCTCTCGGGCGCCCGCGCCGCGATCGAGATCCGCTGTCCAGGTCCCGGTGTGCTGCGCGTGCGCCACGCTCCCTCGTCCGCCGTGACGGGCTTCACGCACCCCGATCTCCCCCCCAAGCGCTCGTTCGCCGTGGTCGCCGACGGCGCGCTGCCGCTCTCCGCGCGCCGGGAGGGGGACACGCTCCACGTGACCGCCGAGGGCGCCTCTCTCGAGGTCTCCCTCGCCTCGGGCACATGGACCTTCGGCGACGGACAGGGCTGCATCCTCGCGCGCAGCGAGGGCGTCTCCGGGGAGGTCCGGCCGGCCTTCCCGGTGGACGAGCTCCGCGCCCGGCTCTCGCTCGCGGCGCCCCCGGGCGAGGCCTACCTCGGCTTCGGCGAGAAGGTCGGCCCGCTCGACAAGCGCGGCCTGCGCTTCACCTTCTGGAACACCGACGCTTTCCCGCCGCACGTCGAATCCGACCCGCTCTATGCCTCGATTCCCTTCTTCGTGGCCCTCCGCGGCGGGGTCGCCTGGGGCCTCTTCCTCGACGAGCCGTGGCGCTCGGAGGTCGACATCGCCCTGAGCGACCCGGATCGCATCGAATGGGAGTCGCGCGGGCCCGAGCTCGACGTCTACCTCCTGGCCGGCCCGCACCCGGCCGACGTCCTCCGGCGCTACGCCGCGCTCACCGGGCGCCCGGCGATGCCGCCCCTCTGGAGCCTCGGCGCGCACCAGTCGCGCTGGGGCTACGAGACCGAGGACGACGTGCGCGGCGTCGTCCGCGGCTATCGATCGCGCGGCCTCCCCCTCGATGCGGTCCACCTCGATATCGACTACATGGATGCTTACCGGGTGTGGACCTGGGACCGCTCGCGCTTCCCGGACCCGGCGCGGCTCGCGCGCGATCTCGCGGCCGAGGGGGTCAAGCTCGTGACGATCGTCGACCCGGGGATCAAGGCGGACGTGGGCTATGCCGTCTACGAGGAGGCGCGCGCGCGAGACTTCCTCGTCCGGCTGTCGCGCGGCGACACCCTCGTGGGAGAGGTCTGGCCCGATCCCGCCGTCTTCCCGGATCTGACGCGCGAGGACGTGCAGCGCTGGTGGGGCGATCTCCAGAAGTCCTTCGTCGACGCCGGCATCGCCGGCATCTGGAACGACATGAACGAGCCGGCGTGCTTCTCCGTCCGGCCCGACAGGGGCCTGCCCGCGCCGAACGGCGGGCGCACCTCGGGGCTCGGCACGATCGAGGGCAGCACGCTCCCCTACGACGCGCGCCACGGCGCCCGGCGGCACCTCGAGGTCCACAACGTCTACGGGCTCGGCATGTCGCGGGCCGCCTACGAGGGGCTCGCCCGCCACGCGCCCGACCGGCGCCCCTTCGTGCTCACGCGCGCGGCCTTCGCCGGCATCCAGCGCTACGCCGCTGTGTGGACCGGCGATTTTGCGAGCAATTTCACGCATCTGGAGGCGTCGATCCCGATGCTCGTCGGCCTCGGCCTCTCGGGCGTGCCGTTCGTCGGCGCGGACATCCCCGGCTTTGCCGGCCGCGCGAACGGCGAACTGCTCGTGCGCTGGATGCAGGCGGGGCTGTTCTATCCGCTCATGCGCAACCACGCGGCGAGGGGCAGGCCGGCGCAGGAGCCCTGGCGCTTCGGCGAGCCGTACCTCGGCCTCGCGCGCGCGGTGCTCGAGCGGCGCTACCGGCTCCTGCCGACCCTGTACACGCTGATGCGCGAGGCGGCGGAGACGGGCCTGCCGGTCTTGCGGCCGCTGTCCTTCCTGGCCCCGGAGGATCCCGAGGCGCTCCATGCCTACGATCAGCTCCTCTTCGGCGACGACCTGCTCGTCGCGCCGGTGGTGCGGCCGGGGCAATCGAAGCGGCTCTCGTACCTGCCCGCCGGCGCATGGATGGACTTCGCCAACCTGGAGCGCGCGGGGAAGGTCGAGGAGGGCAGGCGCCACGTCATCGCCGATGCGCCGCTCGGGGTCGTCCCCGTGTGGCTGCGCGCCGGGGGCGCGGTGGCGCTCACCGCGCCGCGGATGCACACGACGACAGCGCGCTGGGAGGAGATCACGTGGCACGTGCACGCGGCGGAGCGGGTGAGCGGCCGTCTTTACGAGGACGAGGGCGACGGGCAGGGTCCGTCGCGCATGACGCGGCTCTCGGGCGGATTCGACGGCGCGACGTTCACGCTGGAGCGCCGCGTCGAGGGCGATCTGCCGCCCGCGCGCGAGGTGGAGACGATCCGGATCTACGGCGTGCCCCCGCCGCACGCCGTGGCCGGGGCCATCTCGCACCGCGTCCTGGAAGGGGTCGTCGAGATCGAGGTCGCGGCCGACTGGCAGCGAATCGAGCTGCGGGCGTCCTGAGCCGGGAGGCGCGGAGACGCGAGGCAGCGCAAAAGCAAGGCGGGAGCTCAGCACAAGCGAGCTCCCCGATCTCGCTTGTCTTCCGCGGCGGACCGACCCACCTCGCCCTGAGCCGCCTGCGTGAGAGCGACGCGCCGCATTACGCTTCTGTCCCGTCGAACAGGGCACGTTCGGCGGGCTGCAGCCGGACTGAATTAAACGATCATCACGAGATCCGGCGGACAGTGCCACGCGATCTCGCGTACAGCGTCCATGGGACGCGGTTGACAACTTCCACCAAATGTGGTTGTCCTACTTTCTCACTGGAGTGCTCTATGTCCCCTCGATCCTTCCTTCTTGTTACCTTCGCGGTCGCTGCCCTGGCGTGCTCTTCGGGGCCCGGCGAGAACGGCAATTTGACCTCCGGCTCCGGCGGCAGCAGCGGGACGACCACCGGCGGCACCAGCGGGACGCCTTCGGGGGGCGATAGCAGCTCGAGCGGCGGCGACTTCGGGAGCATGGCGGGGGGCAACGTGACGGTCGGCGCCGGCGGCGCCGGCGGGGGCGAGTGCAAGAGCACGCTCGAGGTCCTCTACCGCGACTTCAACGCCACGCACCCCGACTTCGAGATGGACTTCAGGGGCGACGTGGTTCGACGCAAGCTCGTCGAGCCGGCGCTCGACAGCGACGGGAAGCCGGTGTTCCTCGACTCGATCGGCTGCCAGGCGGACCTGCAGACCCCGCTCGACTGCGGGGGTGGGAACCCCAATCAGGTCGTCATCAACAGCAAGGCGTCGTTCGACCAGTGGTACCGGGACGTGCCGGGCGTGAACATGACCTTCCCGAAGCAGCTCGAGCTCGAGGAGTCGCCGCCCGGCTCGGGTCAGTACGTCTTCGACAGCATGGATTTCTTCCCGCTGGCGCCTGAGGAGGGGTTCGGGATCACCCCTCAGAACCACAAGAACCAGAACTTCCTCTTCACCACCGAGATCCACCTGAAGTTCGGCTACGTCGCCGGCCAGCAGTTCAGCTTCCGGGGCGACGACGACATGTGGATCTTCATCAACGGCAAGCTCGCCCTCGATCTCGGCAGCATGCACGGGCCCGAGTCGGGTGTCATCGACTTCGATGCGCAGGCCAGCTCCCTGGGCATCACTCCGGGCAACAGCTACACGATGGATATCTTCCACGCGGAGCGCCACACCGACGGGTCGAACTTCCACATCGAGACGAACATCTCCTGCTTCGTGCCCGTCGACGTGCCGAGGTGAGGCGCGCCGGCGCCTCGGGCGCTGGCTGACGACGAGCGTCTCGAGCGGCCCGAGCCCTCCCGATTGCCGGGCGACGGACGCCCGCGCTGACCTGCGCGCGTTCACGCCGCAAGTTGACATGCTCCCAGGTGAACCGGTAAAGTTCGCCCCCTGATGTGCCGCCTCCGGCGCGACCGGGCGGTCCTGAGGTCGCGTTTTCCGCCGTACGGGGCGGCGGTGCGGCGTGCTGGGGCTGACGTGGACTGTCGCGGGTCCTGACTCCCGCGTGGAGCATGCTGATGAAGAGTCGAACGATGACGCGCCGCGTGTTCGCGGCGGCGGCGCTGGCCCTGTCCGCGGGCGTCACGGCGGGCTGTCCTTCCAAGCAAGAGGCGCAGCCCTCGCCCGGCGCCAGCGCCTCGGCGGCCGCGCAGAGCGGCGCGGCGCCCGCGAAGAAGGGCACCGCGTTCGTCACGATCTCCAGGGAGCAGCAGGCCTCCTGGGTGCGCAACTTCAACCCGCTGCTCGCCGAGGGCAGCGTGCGCTTTCCCACGGTCGCCGGCATCTACGAGCCGATGCTCGTCTTCAACACGATGAAGGGCGAGTACACGCCGTGGCTCGCGACGAAGTACGCGTGGAGCGACGGGAACAAGAAGCTCACCTTCACGATCCGCTCCGGCGTCAAATGGTCGGATGGACAGGCGTTCTCGGCGAAGGACGTGGCGTTCACGTTCGAGCTCCTGAAGAAGCACGCCGCGCTCGATCTCTCGGGGGTGTGGAAGTTCGTCGAGTCCGTCAAGGCGACGGACGACACGACGGTCGAGTTCGCGCTGAAGCGGGCGTACGTCCCGGGGCTCAGCTACATCGGCCACCAGCCGATCGTGCCGGAGCACAAGTGGAAGGACGTGGCCGATCCGGTCACCTACTCGAACGAGAACCCCGTGGCGACAGGGCCGTTCACCGAGGTCAAGGTCTTCCAGAACCAGGTGTACGAGCTCGGCAAGAACCCGAACTACTGGCAGCAGGGGAAGCCGGCCGTCGACGGGCTCCGCTTCCCGGCGTACCCGGGCAACGACCAGATCAGCCTGGCGATCATGAACGGCGAGGTCGACTGGGCGGGCGCGTTCGTGCCCGAGATCGAGAAGGTCTACGTCGCCAAGGACCCGGCGAACCACCATTTCTGGTTCCCGCTCGTCGGCGGCATGGCCACGCTCTACCCGAACAGCACGAAGAAGCCGTTCGACGACGTGCGCGTGCGCAAGGCGATCAGCATGGGCCTCGATCGGGAGCAGATCGTGAAGATCGCGTCCAACAACTACACAAGGCCGGCGGACGCGACAGGGCTCGACGACTCCTACGAGCGCTGGCGCAACCCGAAGGCCGCTGAGGCGGGCGACTGGGTGAAGCTCGACGTGGCGAGGGCGAAAGAGCTCCTCGACGAGGCCGGGTACACCGCGGGCCCGGACGGGATCCGGGTGAAGGACGGCAAGCCGATGCGCTTCGAGATCAACGTCGTCACCGGCTGGTCCGACTGGGTCCGCGCGGTCCAGATCATCACGCAGAACCTCAAGCAGCTCGGCATCGACGCCTCGCTCAAGACCTACGATTTCAGCGCGTTCTTCGAGGCGCTCCAGAAGGGCACGTTCGACATGTCGATGGGGTGGACGGTCGTCGAGCCCACGCCCTACAACTACTACCGCGAGCTCATGTCCGCGGAGCTCGTGAAGCCCGTCGGCGAGGCGAGCGCGCGCAACTGGCACCGCTACGGCGACAAGGGGGCCGACAAGCTGCTCCAGCAGTTCGAGGCAGCGACGGAGTTCGCCGAGCAGAAGCGCATCCTCGACGAGGTGCAGATGCTCTACGCGCAGAACGCGCCGGTGATACCGCTCTTCAAGAACCCGTCCTGGGGCGAGTACAACACGAAGCGCTTCACCGGCTTCCCCACCAAGGAGAACCCGTACGCCAAGCTCTCGCCGAACAACCCGCCGGAGTACCTGCTCGTCCTGACCGAGCTCAAGCCGAGGTGACTCCGATCGGCCCGCGCCGGCGCGGGCCGCGAGCCTGCGTCTCGCCGGTCAGCTGCCCGAGGCCGACACGATGCAGGCGTCGAGCTCCGGCGTCTCGCGCCAGCCGCACTGTCCGGACGCGTCGCGCTCGCAGATGCCGTGCTCGCCATAGAAGGCGTACTCCTCGCGCCACTCGCACGTGGTGGCCACGTGCTCGCTGGCGCAGACCTGCCCGCTACAGCCGGTGACGACGCATCGGCCGGGACGCACGATACCCGCGGCCTCCTCGACGCCGGGCGCCCGGAGCTCGTCGAGCGCGGGGGCAGGGCGGCCGCAGCCGCTCTCGTCGGCGCCGGTGAGCGCGGGGACGCAGAGAAGGAGCACCGAGAACGCGAATCGATGACGCTTGACGAATGAGCTCATCCTGAGACCGCCTTGATAGAGACGCAGCAATGCCCCGAGCAGGGCGAGTCGGCGCCTGTGTACAACGCGACGCTCCTCGGTTCATGCGCTCTGAGCGTCGAGCGATGCGGTCGCCCGGGGGTAGGACCGGCCCGAGATCTGCGCTACTCCCTGACGACGCGATGGCGTCACTCCGTCGCTGCGGCGCCGTGTCGACGGCGGTCCGCGCGTCGCACGCGAAAGGCGGGTCGGCGGCGGCGACGATATCATCGTCGCGAGGCGGGGACGGTCCTAGTCCTCAAACAAGCGCTTGGCGACCCTCGAAATGGGCCGAACCGCCGTCTCGAATCGCCGAGCGGATCCGTCCTGCCGGAGAGCCGGGATTCGGTGATCGTCGCTGCGGCTGGTCAAGGATCCCTCGTTTCGTGGTTCGAGGTTGTGGGTTCGCGGTCGGGCTGCCCGTGCCTCAGTGCGTCGGGCAGCCCCGGCCGTCAGAGCGCATCAAGGAAGCGGAAGAAGATGGGCAGCTCGGGACGCCAGGCAAGGAGCCGATAGACGAGAGTTCGACCGGTATGGAGGATCTGCGCCGGAACGAGAATGAAACGCTGCACGAAGGAGCGGAATTCCATGCGCAGAACGCGCTCTCGATCGGCTTGGTGTGCTTCGTGCCATCGCGGCGCCGTGGGCATGAGCAAAGAGAACCAAGCCTTGAGCGACCACGCGAGCGACGCGATCACCATATAGGCCCAGTTCGACTCGAGCGTGTTCAGCGGGGCGCGCAACGCCGGGACGCCGCTCTTCAATTGCGCGAGCAGATTTTCCTGGTTGCAGCGGCAGTTGGCCTCGCGGACGACCTGCTCGCACGTCATCTCGCGATCGTTGGTCACGTAGAAAAAGTAGCGGAAGGTCTGTCCCAGGTACCGCTGGCCCCTTTCCTCAACGATCGTCTTGCGAAGCACGACGAAGCGGTACGATCGCGCCGCCTTGGTGGGTCGATGCTCGAATTCCGCCAACTCCTCACGCTCGAGGCGCATATTACGATACTCGCGCTCACGGACGATCTGCTCCTTGATGCGTGGTTGCTTCGCGCGCCGCTTGCTCTCCTCGAAGAGGGTGTCGGCCTTGCGAACGAGCTCTTGATAATCGCTCACATCGTCACCTTCAGCGCGTGCCACCATCGGCTTGTAGGCATCGTACCCGAACACGAAGCGTACGCCGTCGTCGTGCCAACGGTCGAAGTACGCGGCCTGCGAGAAGGCCGTGTCGCCGCGCAGCAGGATGTCCGTCCAGCCGGCGCGACGGCAGAGCGTGATCGCGCGCGCGAAGAATTCGGGCGCTCTCTCCTCGGAAGGTCGGTTCCCGCTGCGGTTGACGACGAACAGCGGCTCCCCGGTGTTCGCCAGCGAGACCACAAGCGGGTGGTAGCCCCATATTCCGTTGTACGCGATGTCCATGCCCTGCTTGCACTCACCGCTGGTGGCGACGAGCGAGCCGTCCGCGTCGATTCGCGCCGTCTGCTCGAAGAACGCCTGCGACTGCCTCTGCCAGACGCCGACGCGCACGTCGTTCACGACGTCCATCAGGCCCTGGATCTGCTCGGCCCCGAAGCGCCTGCAGAAGTCGCCCGCAGTGGTGGGATCCGGGATCGTACGCGCACCGAGCGCATCGAGGAACGCCCTGTCGTTGCGGCGCACCTCGATGTCATCGAGCACCGCTCCGCCGCACAGGAAATTATAGGCAATGTTGAGAACATGGTCGGCCTCGCTGTACGGGCGCCGGCGCTTCAAGATCGGCAGCCTCGTGTCGAGCGCGGTCACCAGCCCGACCTTCCAGGCCAGTTGATGAATGGCCCCGAGCCCGCCACAGGGGATGGCGTGAACCCGGTCGGACGCCTCGTAACGAATCGTGCGTGCAGCGAACTCGGGACCCGTTCCACGCGGCTCGCGTCCGCCCTCGACGGGCTTCAGTCGGCGCGCGATCTTTCTCGCTTCACTTTCGGCCCAATTTCGTCGATCCTTCACCTGAAAAGCCTCCGGGTGTTTTGTGTCAAGCTTCAGCAACTCGACGAACACCCGGGCTTTTCATTTTGATCCCGCTACGAAGCGATTTCGACGCGCTTGATCGAGGCCTAGTCCGCAGGCCCGGTGGCCTCAAGGGATCGCGCTGTCGATGGCGTAGCCGGCGCTCCCGTTGGGGACCGTCACGGCACCGGAACCGATCGCGAACAGGCCGTTCGGCGCGAGGTTCGCCGGGGATTGCGCCGCCAGGATCGTCTGGTACCAGGTCAGCTGCGTGATCTCGCCGCCGTCGACGTCCACGCGGAGGTACATGCTGCCCTTGTCGTAGCGGAAGCCGCCGCTCACCGGGTCGTTCGAGAACGAGGCCCAGGGCAGCAGCCTGGGCACCTGGAATTGCTGCGTACCGCTCAGCTGCGGAGGCGTGCCATCGCCGTCGACGTGGTTGAAGAACACGTTTTTCTGGCCGAGGTAGCCCAGGTTCGCCTTCGTCACATACCAGTACTCCGTGTTGGCCTGGTAGGGGCCCACGTTGCTCCCTGTGATTGCGAGCATTCGAAAGAAAGGCTGGCCGTTCGAGAACGTCGCCGTGTACAGACGCCATTTCTTCATTCCACCATCGAGCTGCGCCGCGCTCGCCGAATCGAGGTCTTCGTCGTCCTCGGGCTCCCCGCCCGCGGTCGCGATGCAGCCCGCCGTCGCGAGGCACAGAAAGACCGCCGCCCCTGCCTGCATGAGAATGCTTTTCATGTGATTTGTGCTCCTGTGGTGATTGTATCGTTGATGCTGGCTGCTCGACCAAGCGGGGCGAGCTGCCGTTCGAGGACGGTACGGAGGAAGCCCATGCGCGGTGGTATCAAGGAATCGCGCTGTCGACGTAGTGGCCGATGCTCCCGTTCGGGGCCGCCACGGACCCGGAGCCCGCCATGAACACGCCGTCCAGCGTGACCTTGGCGGGTTGTCTGCGCCGCCGGGATCGTCTGGTACATGGGGGGGGCCGGCCAGGGGCAGATTGCAAGCGCTGTGCCGATCCGTCGCGCGAGGACAGCGGACGGCGGGGCGCTCGGCGACACGTCCCGCAGGTCAGGGCTGCATCGGCGTCCATCGTGACATGTCACGGATGTCACGTGACATGTCACGGATGTCACGTGACATCCGTGACGGCGAATGGATTCCCACCTGAGCGCTTCACGACGGGGTGGATGCCTCTCCTCTGTGCCCTGTGTGGTTCAAATTCTTCCCATCGCGGAACCAGGCACGAAACACCGATGCGTTACTGGTCTTCCGGGCAGGTGGGCATCGGGTCAGGGCACATTTGACCCTCGACCCAGGGGCGCGTCTGCTTGCAGCCGCTCACGTCCTCGAACGTGTTCCCGGCGACGAAATCGGGCCCGGCCGTGCCGACCCACCCGCGGGTGACGCCGTGGCCGGCGACGTGCCGGAACGTCGATCCCTGGATGAACGCGCTGGCCGGCGCCTCGCTGAAGATGACGGCGCCGTTGAACGTCGTGAGGTCGTTGCAGCTGAGCAGGCTGCAGCCGCAGTCATAGCCCGCGTACTCGATGATGACGTTCTCCAGGACGTTCTCGTCGCGCGGGATGCCGCCGAACCAGAGCCCGCCCCAGTCGCCGGGCGCCGGGTTCTCGGCGGCCGAGGTGAAGACGATGGGCCTCTCCGGCGTGCCCAGCGCGCGGAGGACGCCGCTCGCCGCGAACTCGCCGGTGAAGTGCTCCATCTGCATGACGTTCCCGGGCTCGAACCGGATGGTGACGCCGGGCTCGATGGTGAGCGTCGTGAGCGGCGCGCCGTCGCCGCCCGCGCCGATGTTGAAGCGGGCGTCGTGCCAGTCGCCGAAGTGATAGGGCACGCCCCGGTCGCGCAGCGTCGTGTCCTGCTGCAGCCCGTAGGTCTGATTGGCGCCCTCGTCCAGGATCAGGATCTCGTCCCTTCGATTGCCGGTGTACTCGCCGACAGGGATCGAGCCGATCGCCTGCTCCCCGAGCTCCAGCGGATACGGGTGCTCCTCACTGCCGCTCTCCGTGATCACGAGGTCCGTGGAGCCCTCGGCGAACGACGACGCTTGCAGGAGGAGCACCCCGGCGCCGAGCGATCCGCGCACCGTCACGTGATCGACGAGGAGGGCCGGCGCCGCGGGGGTCACGGACGCCCCGTACGCGGAGAGCGTCGCGTTCGCGTGGAAGCGATCGCCGCCGCCCCCCTCGAGGATCACGTGCCGGAGGGTCGCCCTGGCCGGCCACGCGACGTGGACGTTGTTCCACCGCGCGCCCTCGCTGCCGCGAAACGCGATGGGCTGCGCCTCGGTGCCCTCGGCGTTCAGCTCGGCGCCCTCTTCCATCGCGGAGATGCCCGTGTCCTCCTCGAGCAGCACCTCGGCGCACGGCTCGATCGTGAGGGTCACGCCGGCGCGGAGGCGGACAGGGAAGCTCACGATGTGCGGGCTCCCCTCCGCGGTCCAGGTCTCGTTCTCGCTCAGATCGCCCTCGTGGACCGTCGGACCGCCGGAGGGCGCGCGACACCCCGGCTCGACCGTGCCGCCCGAGCCTCCAGAGCCGGAAGCCCCGCCCGCGCCGCCAGCGCCGGAAGAGGGCGGGTCGCCGGGATCGCACGCGGCGAGGAACATCCCACCTGCCGCGGTGAGCGTGACTACAACGTTGCGTAGAGCCATATCCTTGTATTCCTTGTGAGCGCCTGTGTGTTCATACGCGCCCAGGCAAAGGCGCAGAGAGTAGCTCATCTGCGCCCGATCCGCAGAGCCTTCGTAAACATCTTTGCAATCTTGAGCCCGGCCGCTCGCGGCTGGCCTCGCATTGCGAATCTGCCGAGCCAAGGTGTTCTCCGGGACGGTGGACAGCAGCGCTCGTGTGACGGTCGACGCCCGGCACTCCCGCGGTCGCGCGGTCGACCGATGGGCTTCAGCGCCGCGGCGCCGGCTGCGCCATGCGGAACGACGCGAACCTCGCGGAGGCCTCGCTCGGGCCGCGCACGAACAGAGCCGCGCGCACGCCGCGATCCCAGGGCGGCAGATCGGGGCCGGCCTCGGCGTCCACCACGTCGCCGACCGGGGCCCAGGCGGCGGCCCCGCCGGCGCGGATCGTGAAGCGGAACAGATGCCCGTCGGCGACCGTCATCCGGAGCTGCGCGCGGTCGGGCGCCCTCGTCTCGGCCACCACCGCGAGGGCGCCGTTCGCGACGCGGAATCGAGCGCGTCGCCGTCGAGCTCGTCGACGATCTCGGCAGGCCAGGGAGCCGACCTCCATGCACGTGAGCGGCCCGTGATCGGTGTACGGCCCGCCCGGCGCGGCAGCGCTGGCCGCGGCGACGCACAGCGGGCCGCCGCGCTGCCGGGCCGTGTAGAAGACGTCGTATCGGCCGCCATCCTCGCTGATCTCGGGCGCCCAGAGGCTTCCGGCGGCCCAGGACGGGAGCTCGGGGAACACGGTGTCCACGCGCTCCCAGTTCACGAGATCGGTCGAGCGGAGGAGCGGAAACGGCGCGCCCCACTCGGAGCTCGTCGCCGTCGCCCAGGATTCGTGCCCCACGCGGATGACCGACGGGTCGGCGAAGTCCCCGGGAACAACCGGGTTCGTGGACACAGCGGCGGCGCCGCTGTGCCCCGCGGCGCCGGTGGACCGCGGCGCGCCCGCGAGCTCGGTATCGTCCCCGCAGCCGCCCAGGAGCAGCAGGGAGACAAGAATTTGAACGGGCGTGACGAGGTGCACGGCGCAGGATAGCGCCCGCCGCGCGGCCCGAAGCGAGATCGGGCCGCGGGCCTCCCGGATCAGCCGGTCACGTTCTCCCAGGCGACGGCGGTCGGCCCGAGGAGCGAGCGCCCGTTGGTGGCGATGACCTCCTTGTACCAGGAGAAGGAGTCCTTCGGGATCCGGCGCTGGGTCTGGTAATCGACGTAGACGAGCCCGAAGCGCTCCTTGTAGCCCTCGGCCCACTCGAAGTTGTCGAGGAGCGACCAGGCCCAGTACCCGACGACGGGGACGCCCTCTTTCACCGCCCGTGCGAGGCCGAGCAGGTACCGGTGCATGAGGTCGATGCGCTGCGGGTCGTGCACCTTGCCGTCGAGGAAGACCTGGTCCCTCGTGGAGGTGCCGTGCTCGGTGATCCCGATCGGCAGCTTGTATCGCTCCCAGAAGTACCTGGAGCCCCAGTACAGGGTGCTGGGGACCACCTGCAGCCAGTCGAGCGTCGCGCGCGGGTAGCCGGGCGGGGAGGCGACGCGCTCGGGCTTGCCGTCCTTGCCTTGCCGCCACGTGCCCGCCGAGTACATGTTGAGCCCGAGGTAGTCGATAGGCCGCTTGATCTGGTCGAAGTCGCTGGCGGGGAAGTCGGGCATGTCGTTGCCGAAGAGCCGGAGGCCGCTCTCCGGATACCGCCCCTCGAGCACCGGCGCGATCCACCAGGCGTTGTTCCACGGGTGCCGCTCGTAGACCGAGAAGATCGCCTCGCGCGCCGCCTCGACGTCGCCCGGGTCCTCCGTCGCGGGGCGCTGCACCTGGGTCGCGAGCACGTAGCCGATCTTCGCGGCTTTGACCGCGGCCCGCAGGGCGTCCACCTGCTTGCCGTGGGCCCGCATCTGGTTGTGGGCGGCGGTCAGGTACTCCCGGTACGGGAGCTTGAGCCCGGGGGCGAAGTGCCCATCGAGGAGCGCGTTGCCGATGAACGCCTGCGGCTCGTTCTGCGTCACCCACCACGGCACGCGATCCCCGAGCCGCCTGGCGACGACCGTCGTGTAGTCGGCGAACCAGTCGGCGACGTCGCGCTGGAGGAACCCGCCGCGGTCCTGGAGCGCCTGGGGGAAGTCCCAGTGGAACAGCGTGCACATCGGCGTGATGCCGAGGCGGAGGAGCTCGTCGACGAGCCGGTCGTAGAAGTCGAGCCCCTTCGGGTTGACCTTGCCCGTGCCCTCCGGGAGGACCCGTGTCCATGAGACGCTGAAGCGGTAGCTCTTGGCGCCGAGCTCGGCGAGCAGCCCGAGGTCCTCCTTGTAGCGGTGGTAGTGGTCGCACGCGACGTTGCCGGTGTGCCCTTCGAAGACCTTGCCGGGGGTGTTCGAGAAGACGTCCCACACCGAGGGGCCGCGGCCGTCCTCGGCGGCGGCGCCTTCGATCTGGTAGGCCGCGGTGGCGGAGCCCCACAGGAAGCCCGCGGGGAACGGCGCGGCCGTCGCGCCTGCCGGGCCCGCGCCGGCCGAGGGGGCCGGCGACGCGGGCGCGGAGGTGGACGAGGCTGCCGCGACGGGTGGCGCCGCCGCCGCGGCGGACGGGGCGGACGCGGCTCCAGAGGCGTTGTTCTGGGGGAGCGACTCGGAAGGCGTGGAAGCGGACATGGGGACGCATCATCCACAGCGCCCGGTGGGCAAGCAATGGGGTCGTGCCTGCGCCGGTTGCTTGACGGCCCGCGCCGGCTCGACAACATGGGCGACATGCTCGCGATCCGTCCCAAGACCGCCGGTGGCCCGGAGGTGATGCAGCTCGAGGAGCACCCGACACCCGCGCCTGGCCCGGGTGAAGCCGTGGTCCGCGTCGAGGCAGCGGGGGTGAACTTCATCGACATCTACCAGCGGAGCGGCCAGTACAAGCTCGATCCGCCGATCCCGCTCGGGCTCGAGGGCGCCGGGCGCGTCGAGGCGGTGGGGCCTTCCGTCACCGAGGTGAGGGAAGGGGATGAGGTCGCGTGGACCGGCGGCCCCGGCTCGTACGCCACGCACGTCCGCATCCCGGTCGAGAAGCTCGTCCCCGTGCCCGCGGGCGTCGGCGCGAAGCGCGCGGCGGCCGCGATGCTCCAGGGCATCACCGCGCAGTACCTCGCGCGCTCCACGTTCCCGCTCGGGCCCGGCCACACGTGCCTGGTCCACGCGGCCGCGGGCGGGGTCGGCCTGCTGCTCTGCCAGATGGCGAAGCGGCTCGGCGCGCGCGTGATCGGCACCGTCTCGACCGAGGAGAAGGCGCGGCTCGCGCGCGGCGCCGGCGCCGACGAGGTGATCCTGTACACGCAGGCCGATTTCGAGGCCGAGGCGCGCCGGCTCACGGGCGGCGCCGGCGTCGACGTTGTCTACGACGGGGTCGGGCACGACACGTTCGCGAAGAGCCTCGGCGCGCTCCGCCCGCGCGGCATGATGGTGCTCTTCGGCCAGTCGAGCGGGGCGGTGTCCTCGTTCGACCCGCAGATCCTGAACCAGAGGGGGTCGCTGTACCTCACGCGACCGAGCCTCGCGCACTACACCGCGACGCGCGAGGAGCTGCTCCAGCGCGCCGCCGACGTGCTCGGCGCGATCGCGCGCGGCGAGCTCACGATCTCCGTCGGCGCCACGTACCCGCTCGCCGAGGCGGCCGAGGCGCACCGCGCGCTCGCCGGGCGGGCGACGACGGGGAAGGTGCTGCTCATTCCGTAGCGCAGGCAGGGGACGAGCTGCCATGGCGCCAGAAGCAGAAGCAGATTTGAACGCCAAGGCGCCAAAGCGCCAAGATGCGATGAATGATTTGAACGCCAAGGACGCCAAGCGATTGAAATTTCTGAGCACTTCGTCGCGTCCTGGCAGTTGAATCTTCTTCTTTCTCTTTTTCTTGCGCCTCGGCGTTCAAATCTCTCCTCTTCCACGCGGCTCCGATGTTGACCGCGCGTCCTCCGCGCCGGTACGCTGCCGGCGCAGAGGTGCACATCTCATGATCGAACGTCCCACGCTTGCGCCCGAGAAGGTCTCCGAGGCGGTGAAATCGCAGATCGCCAGCTTCCATCGCTCCGTCGTCGACGAGGTCGCGGCCGCGGTGAGCCGCGACCGGGTGGTCGTCGTCGGGATGGCCCAGAATCCCATCGTGAAGAAGGCGCGGCAGCTGCTCGATGGGGAGGGCGTGAAATATACCTACCTGGAGTACGGGAGTTACCTCTCCAAGTGGAAGGAGCGGCTCGCTCTCAAGTTCTGGGCCGGCTTCCCGACGTTCCCGATGGTGTTCATCGACGGGGTCCTCGAAGGCGGCCACAGCGACCTCGTGAAGCTCCGCGACCAGGGCAAGCTCAAGGGGCAGTCGTGACGAGGCGCGGCTGAACGTCGGGCACAGAACGCGCAGACACAAGGACGGCAGCTCGGAGGCACCTCGTGACATCGCTCGGGATCCACGGAAGACGGCGGGATGACGAGGGGAGCCGCGCGGCTCGACGGCCCGGAGGCGGCGCGCCGTGAGCTCCTACGCCATCAAGCGGCTGCTCTCCATCATCCCCACGCTCTTCCTCGTCGCCACCCTTGTGTTCGTCCTGGTGCGCATCGTGCCGGGCGGCCCGTTCGACCAGGAGCGGGCCGTGCCCGTCGAGGTCCAGCGGCAGCTCGACGCAAAGTACCACCTGAACGATCCGGTGCTGAAGCAGTATGGCGACTGGCTCCTTGCGCTCGTCACGAAAGGCGACCTGGGCCCGACGTTCAAGTACCCGAACCGCACCGTCAACGAGATCATCGCCCTCAGCCTGCCCGTGTCGATGCAGCTCGGGTTCTGGGCGATGCTCTTCGCCCTCGCGATGGGCATCCCCCTCGGCATCGTCGGGGCGATCCGCCAGAACACCTGGAAGGACACGGCGGCCATGGCGGTCGCCATGGTCGGCCTCAGCGTGCCGCGGTACGTGCTCGCGCCGCTGCTCATGCTCGTCTTCTCGCTCAAGCTCTACTGGTTTCCGGTCGCCCGCTGGGAGACGTGGCGGCACATGGTGCTCCCGATCATCTGCTCCGGGCTCCCGGTGGCCGCCTACATCGCCCGGCTGACGCGCGGCGGGATGCTCGAGGTGATCCGCTCCGACTTCATCCGCACCGCGCGCGCCAAGGGCCTCTCCGAGCGCAAGGTCGTCCTGAAGCACGCGCTCCGGGGCGGGCTGCTCCCGGTCGTGAGCTTCCTCGGCCCCGGCTTCAGCGGCCTGCTCGTCGGCTCCCTCGTCGTCGAGAAGATCTTCAACATCCCCGGCATGGGCCGCTACTTCGTCGAGGCGGCCACGAACCGCGACTACAACCTCGTGATGGGGGTCATGCTCGTCTACGGCTGCCTGCTCATGCTCTTCAACGCGATCGTCGACGTGGCGTACGCCTTCATCGACCCGCGGGTGGAGCTGCGCTGACCATGCCCGCCGCCCCCCCGCCGCACGCCGCAGAGCGCGCCGCCGGCGCCGCGCCCGGCGACCTGCCCGCCGTCCCCGGCGGCGCGGCGCCGCGCCCGGCCGCCCCGCTGCGGCTCGACGCGCTCGAGCAGGGGTCGAGCCTCGGGCGCGACGCGTGGCGGAGGCTCCGCAAGAACCGCGCGGCGGTCGCCTGCGGCGTCGTGCTCGTCGCGATGATCCTCGCCTGCATCCTCGTCCCCGAGCTGTCGAGCTACCGGTACGACAAGGCCGACCTCAAGCTCGGCGCGCAGCCGCCGTCGCTCGCGCACTGGATGGGCACCGACTACTTCGGCCGCGATCTCATGGCCCGCGTGTTCTTCGGCGGGCGCATCTCGTTCGCCGTCGGCATCGTCGCGACGCTCGTCAGCTTCGTCATCGGCGTGAGCTGGGGCGGCGTCGCCGGCTACTTCGGCGGCAAGGTCGACGCGATCATGATGCGCATCGTGGACGTGCTCTACACGTTCCCGTTCCTCATCCTCGTCATCCTGCTCATGGTCTTCTTCGCGAACGACCAGACGGTCCTCTACCGCGCCTGGCAGGCCGCGCTCGGCCTGTTCGTCGAGGATCCCTCGGATCCCAGCTACTTCCCCATCTTCCAGATCGTCGTCGTCTTCGCGGCCCTCGGCGGCATCTCCTGGCTCACGATGGCCCGCATCGTGCGCGGCCAGGTGATCTCGCTGCGCAGCCAGCCGTTCATCGAGTCGGCGCGCTCGATCGGCGTCGGCCACGCCGCGCTGATCTTCCGGCACCTCGTGCCGAACGCGCTCGGCCCGATCATCGTCTACACGACGCTCACCATCCCCGAGGTGATGATGACCGAGGCGTTCCTGAGCTTCCTCGGCCTCGGCACGCAGGAGCCGCTGTCGAGCTGGGGCCTGCTCGCGTCCACGGGCGCCGACGCGATGGATCTCTTCCCCTGGCAGCTCATCTTCCCGGCGCTGATGCTCGCGCTCACGCTGATCTGCTTCAACTTCCTCGGCGACGGGCTCCGCGACGCCCTCGATCCACGCATCCGAAAGGACTGAAGGGACGCCGCTCCCACGGCGCGCCCGCACGGACCATGCTGCTCGAGGTCAAGCACCTGAAGACCCACTTCTTCACCGAGGAAGGGGTGGTCCGCGCGGTCGACGGCATCTCCTTCAGCCTCGATCGCGGCGAGGTCCTCGGGATCGTCGGCGAGTCCGGCTCGGGCAAGAGCGTGACGAGCCTCTCGCTGCTCCGGCTCATCCCCGACCCGCCGGGCAGGATCGTCGGCGGCCAGATCCTGCTCGAGTCCGAGGGGGGCCTCGTCGAGGACCTCGCGGAGGCGAGCGAGGCGCGGATGGAGCGCATCCGCGGCGACCGCATCGCGATGATCTTCCAGGACTCGATGACGTCGCTGAACCCCTACCTCCGGGTGAGCGAGCAGCTCATCGAGGTGCTGGAGCTGCACCGCGGCATGCGGCGCGCCGAGGCCCGCCGGCGCAGCGTCGAGATGCTGCAGGCGGTGGGCATCCCCGCGGCGGCGTCGCGGATCGACGACTACCCGCACCAGCTCTCGGGCGGGATGCGGCAGCGCGTGATGATCGCGATGGCGCTGCTCTGCGACCCGGACCTGCTCATCGCCGACGAGCCGACGACGGCGCTCGACGTCACGATCCAGGCGCAGATCCTGGATCTCATCCAGGAGCGGAAGGAGGCGCTCGGCGCGGCGGTCCTGCTCATCACGCACGACCTCGGCGTCGTCGCGAAGATGGCCGATCGCGTCGCCGTCATGTACGCCGGGCGCATCGTCGAGGAGGGCCCGGTCGGCGCCATCTTCCACGCCCCGCGGCACCCGTACACGATCGGCCTGTCGCGGTCGATCCCGCGGCTCGACGGCGCGCGCGGCGACGCCCTCGTCCCCATCCCGGGGATGCCGCCGTCGCTCGCGCGGCTGCCGCCGGGCTGCCCGTTCCACCCGCGCTGCGCGCACGCGGTCGCTGTGTGCCAGGAGGAGGCGCCGCTGCCGCGGGTCGTCTCGGGCGAGGGGGACAGGAGGGCGCTGCACGTCGTGCGGTGCCACGTCGAGGACGTCGCCGGACGAGCGCCATGACCACACCCGCCACACCCCCGCCGCTGCTCTCGGTGCGCGATCTCAAGGTCCACTTCCCGGTGCGGCGCGGCCTGCTCCAGCGGCAGGTCGGCACGGTGCGCGCGGTCGACGGCGTCTCCTTCGACGTCGAGCGCGGCGCGACGCTGGGCCTCGTCGGCGAGTCCGGCTGCGGCAAATCGACGACGGGGCGGGGGATCCTCCGCCTCGTCCCGCCCACGTCGGGGAGCGTGAAGATCGACGGCCGGGAGGTCCTGACGCTCGACCCGCGCGCGCTGCGCAAGGCGCGCCGCGAGATGCAGATGATCTTCCAGGACCCGTACGCGAGCCTGAACCCGCGCATGACGGTCCACGACCTCATCGCCGAGCCGCTCTCCACCCACGGCCTCGTCTCGTCGCGCGACGAGTCGCTCCGCGAGGTGGCGCGCCTGATGGAGCTCGTGGGGCTCTCGCCCTCGTACATGCGGCGCTTTCCGCACGAGTTCTCCGGCGGCCAGCGGCAGCGGATCGGCATCGCCCGCGCGCTCGCCCTGAGGCCGAAGCTCGTGATCGCGGACGAGCCGGTCAGCGCGCTCGACGTGAGCATCCAGGCGCAGATCGTCAACCTGCTCGCCTCGCTCCAGCGCGAGCTGTCGCTCACGTACGTGTTCGTGGCGCACGACCTCGCGGTGGTTCGCCATCTGTCAAGCGAGATCGCGGTGATGTACCTCGGCCGGATCGTCGAGCGCGCTCGTCCAGATGCATTATTCCGCTCACCGCAGCATCCGTACACGCAGGCGCTGCTGTCGGCGATCCCGATCCCCGATCCCGACGTGGAGCGCAAACGGCGTCGCTTGACGCTCGTCGGCGAGGTACCGAGTCCGCTGAACCCGCCGTCCGGTTGCCATTTCCACACCCGCTGTCCCTATGCGATGGAGCGGTGCAGCATCGAGGCGCCTCCGCTGGAGGAGCGCCATCCTGGTCACTGGGCTGCTTGCCACCTCACCGAGCTACCCACGGTACCTATGCATCCGTGAGGTGATCCAGCAGCGCTCAGTTCCCGACAGCCGTTCCCGACATCGGTTGAGCTCGCTCTCCAGACATGACGGGGAATGTCCGATGACAGGATTTTCCTGACCTCGTTCTGGGCCGGGGAGGTTAGAATTCCAGGACCGATGCCGCGAATTTCTGACGCCACGCTTCGCGCCCAGATCCCGACGGCCCTTCTCATCGGCGGCGATCAGGCGCTGCTGGAGCGCTGCCAGGCGGCGGCGATGGACGTGGGGATCGTTGTCAAGGCGTGTCCTGTCTCGATGGCTGCGGCGCTGGCGGAGGAGCGTCGGCCGGTGGTCATCGTGGTCACGTCGTCGACCTACGCGCTGGCTCCCGAGGCGTTCGAGGAGATCGCGCGCGAGGTGGTGAGCACGCTCGTGCGGGTCGACGAGACGCTGAAGGACGACGAGCTCGGGGCGATGCTCGGCACGGCGGCGCGCGAGAGCCGCAAGCAGCGCTCGTGGCAGCTCACGCCGGGGCGCTACTCGATGACGCCTGGGGACGATGGGTCCTCGGCGCCGCGCTCGGAGCGCTGGACCCTCGGGGTGATGACGGCGGATGCGTCGTCGCGGCGCGACGCCGAGTCGACGCCGCTGCCGCGCTCCGGGCCGCGGAGCGCGGGCGCGCACGAGCTTGCGTCCCGCGAGCGCGTGGCGGCTGCCGTGGCCGCGCAGCGACTGGAGCGCTCGGGTGCCGGGGCGTCCGGGGAGGCGGCGTACCGGCCGCTCGATCCGGCTGCGCCGCGCTCGGAGCGTCTGGGCGTCATGACGCTGGCGCCGTCATCTTCGCGCGCGCGCCGTGAGGTGCCCTCGTCGCCGCCGACGCCGGCCGGCGTGGTGGTTGCGCGCCGGGAGGGGTCGTTGCCGGGCTCGCAGCCGGCGGGTGCGTACGCGCGACGGGAGACGCCGTTGCCGGGCTCGCAGCCGGCGGGAGGGTACCCGCGGCGGGAGACACCGTTGCCGGGAGGGTACCCGCGGCGGGAGACGCCGTTGTCGGGAGGGTACTCGCGGCGGGACACGCCGTTGGCGGGCTCGCAGGAGGCCGCGATGTATTCGCGGGGGGCGACGCAGCCGCCCGCCACGTATGCGCGGCGGGACACGCCGGCGCCGCTGTCGCAGCAGGCCGCGGTGTACCCGCGGCGAGACGGACAGCCGGCCGCGGGGGGGTACCCGCGGCGAGACACGCCGGCGCCGCTGTCGCAGCCGGCGGCGCCGAGCTCGCGGCAGCCTGCCGGGGCGCCTCCCCGGCGGGAGACGCCGTTGGCGGCCTCGCAGGTGGCAGCGCCGAGCTCGCGGCGGGAGACGCAGCCTGCGGGGGCGCCTCCTCGGCGGGAGATGCCAGCGCCGGCGTCGCACCGGGGGGCGGGGCACCCGCGGCTGGAGACCCTGGGGTCGCAGCCGGGAGCGGCGTCGCCTCAGCGAGAGGCGCTCGCGCCGGGCGCACAGGAAGGTGAGTCCTACGGCGGTCACCCCACGCCGCCGCCGAGCTCACACCGGGCGCCGCCGTCCTCCCGCAGAGCTCAGTTCCACGTCGACATCGCTCTGCTGTTCGATGAGCGAGGCCTGCCGCGCGCCGATCCACAGGCGAAGTGACAGGTCTCCGAGCGTTCGGCTCAGCCGCCGCCTGAGCCCCCTGCGCCAGCCGAACCCCCTGCGCCGTCGGAGCCGCCCGAGCCACCTTCGCCGCCTGAGCCGCCCGAGCCACCTTCGCCGCCGGAGCCGCCCGAGCCGTCGGAGCCACCTTCGCCGCCGGAGCCACCTTCGCCGCCTGAGCCGCCTTCGCCGCCCGAGCCGCCCTCGCCGCCGCCGTCTTCACACGACTCCGCGATGGTCAGCGACAGGCTTCGGGTGAGCGGCTCCTGCTTGCCCTCGCCGCCGAGGAGAGGCTCGCCCGTGTCGCTCACGGCGGTGATGGTGATCGCGAGCTCGCCGTAGCGTTCCTCGGGCTCGAGCTTGTCGAGACGCACGTCGATCACACGGCCGGCCGCGGCGTTGTTCTCCTCGCCGTTGACGCTGAGCTCCAGGTGCCCGCACTGCCGGTACGTCAAGCAAGTGCCGGGAGGGCGGAGGAGGAGCTCCGAGACCGTGACGCTGATCGGAACCGTCGGCCCGTCGTCGGAAGAGGCGGTCGAGCGCGCCCCGATCGCGACGCATGCGCCGTCCTTCGGGCTCACGATCTCGATCCGGGGCGTTCCGGTCGGGCCGGGGGCGCTCGACGTCCCGTCGTCGCCGCAGCCGGAAGCGCCGGAGAGCCCGGCGACGAGGACGAGCGCGAACCGCGCAGCGATCGGGGATGCCATGCCGCGCGGTTTATCCGTTGGCGTGGCGCCGGGCAATCCCTTCGTCCGCGAACGGCCGCGCCCGTGGCCCGCAGAGGGCCCCCGCAGGCACCGCCAAGGGCCGCGCGGCGCCGCTAGGGGCCGTCGCAGGCCCCACCGAGGGCCCCGCGGGCACCCGCCGAGGTTTTGCGGAGACGGCGCCGCCCCCCTGGCGGCCGCGGAGCGATCGCCGCTCGGGCCCGGCGGACCGCGCTCCGCCTGGGCCCCGGCGGGCGGACGCTCCTCCGCCTTCCCGCCGACGCTCACCCGGTGACCGGCGGTGCCGCCGAGGCTAAGCTTCGCGCGGCCATGACGACAGCGACGAGGCAGGAGTCGATCCAGAGCAAGCTCGCCCGCGCGCTCGATCCCGTGCACCTCGAGGTGGAGAACGAGAGCCGCATGCACAGCGTGCCGGCGGGCTCGGAGACCCACTTCAAGGTGCTCGTGGTGAGCGAGGCGTTCCGGGGCATGAGCCCCCTCGAGCGCCACCGGCGCGTCAACGACGTCGTGCGCGAGGAGTTCGGCGCCGGGCTGCACGCCTTGACGATCCGCGCGATGACGCCGGACGAGTGGGAGCGACAGGGCGGCGCGGACTTCCGCTCTCCCGCGTGCCTGGGCGGCTCCAAGGCGGCGCCGGGCTCCGGCGCGAAGTCGAGCTGAGCGGCGAGCCGCGCATGGAGCTCGTCGTCGCGCTCGTCTCGGATCTGCACTTCGGCCCGCAGGCGTCGTTCGGGGGCAAGCTGCGCAAGCTCACGGGCGACGCGCCCGCGCTCACGCGCGCCTTCGTGGAGCGGATGAACGAGATCACGCGGCCCGAGCTCGTCGTGAACCTGGGCGACGACATCGAGGACGAGGGGCCCGAGGCCGATCGGGCGCGCTACGGCGAGTGCATCGCCGCGCTCCGCGGCGTGCGGGCCGAGCTCTTCCACGTCGCCGGCAACCACGACGTCGTCCACCTGAGCGAGGCCGATCTGCTGTCCGCCTGGGGCAGGCCCGAGGTGACCCGGCTCCACTACGCGTTCGACCGCGGCGGGTTCCACTTCACGGTCCTGCACACGCGCGAGCGCAAGGATCACGATGTGTCGGTGGGGCCCGAGCAGCTCGCCTGGCTCGCCGACGACCTCGCGGCGTCCTCGCTGCCCAAGGTCGTGCTGATGCACCACAGCGCGGCCGATCAGGACCTCCGGGGCAACCGCTGGTTCGAGGGGAGCCCGCACATCTGCCTCGTGCGCGAGCGACGGGCGATGCGGAGGCTCTTCGAGGAGCACGGCGTGCTCGCCGTCTTCAACGGCCACCTGCACTGGAACCACCTCGACGTGATCCACGGTATCCCGTACGTGACGCTCCAGAGCCTGATCGAGAACCTCGACGACGACGCGCCGGGCCGCCCCGCCGCCGCGCACGCCGTCGTGCGGCTCGGCCCGAAGCGCATCGTGGTCGAGATCGAGGGCGCCGAGCGGGCGCGGTACCAGTTCGAGCGGCGGTAGGGCGGCCGGCGCGTTCACCGGCGCTTCACCCCGCGCACGCCGACGACCGGTCCGTTCAGCGCAGGATCACGCGAGCTCGAACGTGCCTGTCTCCGCGATCCCGCACTGCATCGATCGCAGCATGGATTCCAGCTCTCGCTCTCCATCCCATCCGCTGCGAGCAGGAGGTATCCAGCGCGATGCACGAGAAGACTTCCCCGTCTGCTGGAGCGGATCGGGCTCGGCCTGAAACCGCTCCAGCGTTCTCAGAGACACAGGTGAACATCGCTTCCAGCGCGCCGGCGCCGAGCGAGATGCCGAGCGAGATGGAGAGCGATGAGCTGCCCTCCGGGGGCCCTTCGCCTCAGGCGGAGGCCGGCGGGAGCGGCAGCACCCGCTCCACGAGATAGCGCAGGATGTCCTGTGGCGTGATGATCCCGACGAGCCGCCCCTCGCGCACGACCGGCAGATGGTGGATCCGGTTCTCGCGCAGCAGGGTCATCACCTCGTCGGTGGGCATGAACTCGTCCACGCAGATGGGCGGGGTGCTCATCACGTCCGCGGCCGTCATGCTCTCGTACTCCTTGCGCAGGAGCACGCCCAGGAGATCCGTCTCGCTGACGAACCCGACGATGCGGTGGCCCTCGTCGATGACCGGCGCGCCGCTCAGGTGATGCTTCGCGAACAGCTGCAACATGTCGGTGACCGGCGTGCCCTGCTCCAAAGCGATCACGCGCTCGGTCATCAGATTGCGCGCATGGCCCTTCATGGTGTGCGGCATGTAATGATCAAGGCGCAGCGGCGTCAAGGGCGCAGCGACGCGCCGCGCCGAGCAGTCCGTCCAGCCGCCGTTCGTCCTCCCCACCGCCCCCCCGTCGGGCGAACGCCGCAGAGAGCGGCGCGCGCCCCGGCCCGGACGAGCTCAGCGCGGCCCTCCCGGCCGACCCCGCAGGCCGGCAGAGAGCCGTCCTCCACCCGGGGCGACGCCAGCGCGGCGAACGCCCCCGCGCGCCGCCCGGCAGGAGGGTGGCTGTCAGCGACAGGAGGCCGCCTCGCCGCTCATCGCGGCTACGTCGCCCATCGCGCCTCCGTCCCCGGTACCAGCATCGCTGTTCTTGATACCGTGGACAGAGCGGGAGTCTCGCGTCGACAGCGCCGACAGAGCGTTCGCGCCGCGACACAAAAAAAGAGCGTATTGCGTGCGCGCCGGTCTTTGCCGCGCGATTCATCAGTGACATCTTTCCATGCGTTGCTGTAACGGAGACGACCGACATCGGCCGCTCCGGCCTTGTTGGTTTCTTCGCGGCTCGTGCACTTGAACCAAGAACTACGTACCGGCGCTGCGACGCGAGCTCCCGTGGCCCGCGTCGCAGCGCCGGTCGTTTCGGGAGCTCACGGGCGAAGAGCTCATGGGCATCCCAGGGGGCGTTGACCATGGAGCATTCGCCGAAGCTGGCTGCACTCGTCCTGGCCGTCGCCGCGCTGTTCACAGGCGCATGCGTGGCCCCGCTCGATCCGGAGGCCGAGGCCGCGGACGACGCCGCGTCCCAGCCCGTCCGGTCGCACAACGCGCTGACGTCGAACGCGCTGACGTCGAACGCGCTCACGGCCGAGGCGCTGACGTCGAAGGCGCTGACGTCGAACGCGCTGACGGGCCAGGCGCTCTCGGGCAACTCGCTCACGGCCCAGGCGCTCCGCGACCCGTCTGCGCGCACCGTGCTGCGGTACATCGCGAGCTGCGCGCTGCCAGCAGGCGAGCGCCTCACCGTCGCGCTCGACGACGACGAGCTCTCCTTCCCGGGAGAGCTCGGCCTCGCGCCGAGCTGGGGCCAGGTGGGCGGCTCCTGCGACGGCGCGTGCCGTACCTGGGTCAGCGGCTGCGTCCTCGCCCGCGTCAACTACCTCGGACAGAAGGTGAGCCTCTCCCTCCGCGGCAATCGCGCGGAGCTCCGCGCCGACAAGGTCGAGCGCTCCGCGTACCCCATGCGGGAGGCGACGTACTACGGCGACATCTTCGCGGAGGTGCCCCGCTACCACGCGTGCCTCCCGCCGGAGGCCTCCGCCATCCCCCGCGTCTGCGGGCCGTCGCTCGAGACGTGCGCGATCGAGGTCGCCGGCTCGTGCGACAGCCTGTGCGACGCGCCGAGCGGCGACGGCAGCTTCCCGAACTGCCGCGGCAAGGTCCGCGGCCGCTCGGGCAAGCTCACCGTCGAGAAGACGCCGCACCCGGGCTCGGTCACCGCGTTCCTGCGCTGACGTGGGCCACGCGGAGATCATCGCGGGGCGCTTCGTCATCGAAGGAGAGGCCGCCGCGGGCGGGATGGGCACCGTCTACAAGGCGCACGACCGCCTCGGCGGCGTCTCGGTCGCCCTCAAGATCGTCCGCCTGAGGAGCGCGATCCAGGTCGAGCGGTTCGAGCGGGAGGCCGCCCTCCTCGCCGCGCTCGTCCATCCGGGCATCGTGCGCTACATCGCGCACGGCAGCACGCCGGAAGGCGACCGCTACCTCGCCATGGAATGGCTCGACGGCGAGGACCTCGCCGCGCGCCTCGCCCGCCGCTTCCTGCCCGCGAGCGAGGGGCTCTCGCTCGTGCGCCGGGCCGCCGACGCCCTCGCGTTCGCGCACGCGCGCGGCGTCGTCCACCGCGACATCAAGCCGAGCAACCTCTTCCTCCCCGGCGGCGACGCCGGGCGGGTCAAGCTCGTCGACTTCGGCATCGCGCGGCCCAGCGCGGACGCGGGGCGCGTGACCGTCACCGGCGGCGTCCTCGGCACGCCCGGGTACATGGCCCCGGAGCAGATCGAGGCCAGGAGCGCGCCCGATCCGCGCAGCGACGTGTTCTCCCTCGGGTGCGTCCTGTTCGAGTGTCTCACCGGCCAGCCCGCCTTCGCAGGCGCGAGCCCGATGGCCGCGCTCAGCAAGATGCTCCTCCTGGATCCGCCCCGCCTCCGCGACCTGCGCGCGGACGCGCCCGCGCCGCTCGACGAGCTCGTCGCGCGCATGCTGTCCAGGCTGCCCGGCGATCGCCCGCGCGACGGCGCCGACGTCGCGGCGGAGCTCGACCGGATCGTCGCGATGGGTGGCGCGTGGACCGCGCCGCCCGACGCGCCGACGCTCTCGGGGAGCGAACCTCCCGGCGCGCCGACGCTCGCGGGGGGGAGCGCGCCGGCCCGCGGCCCCGGCCCGCGCGAGCGCGTCGCCCTCACGCTGGACGAGCAGCGCGTCGTGAGCCTCATCTTCCTCGGCGAGGCCGACCACGGCGCGGCCCGGGCGCCGCAGCCGGCCGCGCTGGCCGCGGCGGTCCCGGGCTCGCCGCCGCCCGCGTCGGCCAGCTCGCCGCCGCCCGCGTCCACCTCGCGCGCCGCCGAGCTCCGCGCGCTCGTCGAGCTCCACGGCGGCAGGCTCACGCAGCTCGCCCCGGGCGTCGACCTCGTCATGATGTCCGGCCCCGGCAGCGCCGTCGATCGCGCCGAGCGCGCCGCCCAGTGCGCGCTCGCCCTCCGCGCCGAGCTGCCCGGCGCACCGCTCTGCGTCATCACGGGGCGGGGCGTCTTCTCCGCGGGCCTCGCCGAGGGCGACGTCATCGACCGCGGCCTCGCCGAGCTCCGCGCCGCGCCCACCGGCGCCGTGCGCCTCGACAGCGCGACCGCCGGCATGCTCGGGCCGCGCTTCGTCGTCGCGCGCGTTGTCCACTCGACGACCCCCGCCCCCTCGGCGCCGGGCGAGCCGCTCGTCCTCTCCGGCGAGCGCGCCGTCGACGAGATCGCCCCCGCGCTGCTCGGGAAGCGCACGCCCTGCGTCGGCCGTGCCCGCGAGCTCTCCATGCTCCACGGCGTGCTCTCCGGCTGCATCTCCGAGTCGCTCGCGAGCGCCGTGCTCGTCCTCGGGCCGCCCGGCGCCGGCAAATCCCGGCTCCGCCTGGAGCTCTTCGCCGCCCTGCGGCAGCGCGACGAGCCGGTCGAGATCCTCTGGGGCCGCGCCGACTCGGGCTCCCCCGGCTCGCCGTTCGGCATGGTCGCCGACGTGCTCTGCCGGGCCGCCGGCCTCCGCGCGCGCGACCCGGCGTCGGCGCGGCACCGCAAGCTGAAGCAGCGGCTCGGGCGCCACCTCGCCGGCCCGGCGCTCGAGCGCGCGGCGGCGTTCCTCGGCGAGATCGCCGGCGCGCCGTCGCCGGAGCACGCCCGCGTGTTGCGCGCCGCGCGCCAGAGCGCGGCCGGCGTGAGCGACGGCGTGTGGGCCGCGTGGGAGGACTGGCTCGCGGCCGAGTGCGCCGCGCGCCCGGTGCTCGTCGCGCTGGAGGACCTGCACTGGGGCGACGTCGCCACCGTGCGCCTGCTCGACGCGACCCTCCGGAACCTCCGCGAGCTGCCGCTCATGCTGCTCGCGCTCGCGCGCCCCGACGTCCACCGGCAGTTCCCGAGCCTCTGGGCCGAGCGCGAGGTGCAGACGATCAAGCTCGGCCCGCTGCCGCGCCGCGCGAGCGCGGAGCTCGTGCGCGCCGCGCTCGGCGCGTCCGTGGCCGAGGGCGTGGTGGCGCACCTCGTCGAGCGCGCCGGCGGCAACCCGTTCTACCTGGAGGAGCTCATCCGGGCGGTCGCGAGCGGCAAGGGCGAGCTCCTGCCCGACTCGGTGCTCGGCACGGTCGAGGCGCGGCTGGATGCCGAGGGCAACGAGGGCAAGCGCGTGCTCCGGGCGGCCAGCATCTTCGGCGATCGCTTCTCGAAGCCAGGCGTCGCGGCGCTGCTCGGCGGCGAGGGGCACCTCGCCGACGTGGAGGCCTGGCTCAGAGCGCTGGCCGACCGCGAGCTCGTCGCGCCGGCCTCCGGGTCGGGGAGCCTCACCGACGCCGCCGACTACGTCTTCCGCCACACGCTCGTCCGCGAGGCCGCCTATGCCATGCTGACCGAGCCCGATCGCGCGCTCGGCCACCGGCTCGCGGGCGCGTGGCTCGAGCGGGGCGCCTCCGCGGATCCGAGGGTCGTGGCCGAGCACTTCCGCCGTGGTGGAGAGCCCGGCCGCGCGGTGCGCTGGTACCGGCGCGCGGCCGAGCAGTCGCTCGAGGCGAACGACCTGCGCGCCGCGCTCGAGCGCGCCGACTGGGGCGAGACGTGCGGCGCCGCGGGCGAGGACCTCGGCGCGCTCCGGCTTGTCGCGGCGGAGGTCAAGGTCTGGGAGGGCGATCTCGCCGCCGCCGAGGAGCTGGGCGCGTCCGCTGCCGAGCTGCTCCCCGCCGGCGCACCCGGGTGGTTCCGGGCCGTCACCCAGATCGCCGCCGCGGCGGGGAAGCTCGGCGCCGTCGATCGCGTGGCGGGGTGGGCGGCCGTCGCCGAGGGCCTCGTTCCGGCCGCGTCGCCGCCCTCCGCGTCGCCGCCCCCCAGCACGCTCGCGTCGCCGTCCCCCAGCACACTCGCGTCGCCGCCCTCCGCGTCGCCGCCCTCCGGCGCGGCCGCGCTGCGGCGCGCGCGGATCGCGTGCTTCTGCGAGTGCGGCGCGCAGCTCGTCTTCGGCGGCCGCTACGCCGAGGCCGACGCCCTGCTCGCGCGCATCGACGAGGACCTCCGCGCGCTCCCGCCGCCGGACGCCGAGCTCGTCGCGATGGCGCAGCAGCTCCGCGCGATCCGCGCCTCGGCCGGCGGCGATCCCGAGGCGTGCCTCGAGGGCCTGGAGGCGGCGCTCGCGGCCTTCGAGCAGGCCGGGGACAGGCGCAGCGCGTGCGTGATCGGCGCGAACCTCGGCTTCATCTACGCGGAGCTCGGCGAGCTCGTGGCGGCCGAGTCCGTCCTGCGCGCCGCCCAGGAGGCCGCCGATCGGATGGGGCTGCGCGAGCTCGCCACCGTGGCGCTCCACAACCTCGGCCACGTGCTCGGGCAGCTCGGCAAGCTCGACGAGGCGCTCTTCGTCGAGCGGCGCGCGGTGGAGGCGTTCCAGCTGCGGGGCGACCTCCGCATGGAGGGCGTGGCGCGGACCTACCTCGCGAAGATCGCGCTGCTCTCGGGCGACGCCGCGACGGCCGAGCGGGAGGCGAGGGCGGCCGAGGCGGCGCTGCACGTGGCCCCGCGGCTGCGCGCGCCCGCCGTGGCGGTGCGCGCGCGCGCGCTGCTGGCCGGCGGCCAGGTCGAGGCGGCGCTCGACGCGGCGCGGGAGGCGTTCGGCGAGCTCGCGGCGCTCGGCTCCCTGGAAGAGGGCGAGTCGCTCGTGCGGCTCGCGTACGCCGAGGCGCTCGCGGCGTCCGGCGCCCACGGCGAGGCGGGCGCCGTGCTCGCCGAGGCCAGGGAGAGCCTGCTCGCGCGGGCCCAGCGGATCGCAGACCCACGGCGGCGCGAGCGGTTCCTGACCGCGGTGCCGGAGAACGCACGCATCGTCCTGGGCGCCGCAGCGACGTAGGCCCGGGCGCCGCAGCGGGCTGGCCGGCCCGAGGGGTGCATGCCCCCCTCCGCCTCGCCCGCCCGTGCGCATCCGCTTCCCGGGCGACTCGGCCCGACATGGACGGTTTGACGCCGCCGCGCTGATGGCCTGTCGCGCCGCCTGGACCAACGCGACCCGTGCGGGGAAGGACACCGACCTGCCGATTGTCCAGGATAAGCGAGACGCTTGTTGTGCTGAGAGCCTGTGAGTTCCTCTTGATTCGAATTAAAAAAATACTCTATCAGAGGTGACAGGTGATCAGACGAGCTCATTCCTCCAACAGGCGCGCTGTACTACCCACTACCGTCACACCTGCTCGAAATCAGCAGAGAGTCGAGAGAAAACGAGGGGCTGGGTGCCGAATGTGGATTGACGCGTTGCGCTGTGCAGCGGGAGCTGCCGTGCTGCTGCTCTCGCAAGGATGCGTTGCGTCGATGGATGAGGCGATTGACGCAGAGCGCGCCGAGGTCGGCGAGGCGGCTCTGGCGCAGAAGAGCTATGCAAAGACGCAGTATCCGATCGTGCTCTGTCACGGGATGGCCGGCTTCAAGGCGATGTTCGGTGTGGTCGACTACTTCGGTGGGATCGCCTCGACGCTGCGCTCCGACGGAGCGGAGGTGTATGCCACCGCGGTGCCCCAGTTCGACAGCACCGAGGCGCGCGGGGAGGCGCTGCTCGCGCAGGTCGAGGATATCGTCGCGCGCACCGGGAGCGGGAAGGTGAACCTGATCGGGCACAGCCATGGAGGGCTCGACGTCCGGTACGTCGCCGCGGTGCGGCCGGATCTCGTCGCCTCGGTGACCACGATCGGGGCGCCGCACCAGGGGGCCGAGCTCGCCAGCTATCTCCAGGAGAACCTCCGCGACGGCGGGCTCACCCAGGGGGCGCTCTCGTTCCTCGCCAACAGCCTCGGCTCGGTGCTCAGCCTGTTCAGCGGGCACTCGACGCCTCAGGACTCGGTCGCCGCCGTGAGGTCGCTCTCCGCCGAGGGGATGCGCGAGTTCAACGCGCATTATCCGGCCGGGCTGCCCGACAGCCGGTGCGGGCAGGGCGCCGCCGAGGAGAACGGCGTGCGCTTCTTCTCGTGGTCGGGGACCGGGATCATCACGAGCCTCCTCGATCCGACCGACCTGACGCTCGGGCTCATCTCCAAGCTGTACTCGGAGTCGAACGACGGGATGGTGGGCAGGTGCAGCTCCCACCTGGGAGAGGTGGTCCGCGACGACTACGGGATGAACCACCTCGACGAGGTGAATCAGCTCTTCGGGTTCATCAACCTGTCTGGACCGAACCCGAAATCCGTGTTCCGGGCGCACGCGAGCCGCCTGAAGAACGTCGGTCTCTGAGCCGGCGAGGGCCCTCGTGGAGCGTCGTGGAAGAAACGTTCTCCTCGCGGCGATGGCGCTCGCCGCGCTGCTCGGCGTCGGGCAGGTCGCCTCGCGGGAGCGGCCCAGGCCGTCCGCGCCGGGCGCCCGATCGAGCGGGCTGACCGCGCGCAGCTGGCGGACGGAGGCGTTGCCGGCGCTGTCGACGGCGCCGGCCCCCGCGCGCCTCCGGCAGGCGCTGTCGGTCGCGCCGCCCGACAGCGCGCCGCGGCGCGTCGCAGCGCCCTCGCTTCGCGGCACCGACGTCGACGGCGCGGTGCTCGTCGACGCGAACGGCGATCTGATCGTCGGCCCCGAGCTCCTTTCGCTGTTCGACTACTTCCTGAGCGCGACCGGCGAGGAGCCGGCGGCGGTGATCAAGGCCCGCATCGTGGCGGCGATCCGGGAGCGCGCCACGGGCCGCGCGGCGGAGCAGGCGATCGCGCTGCTCGACCGGTACCTCGGCTACCGCGAGGCAGCCGGCGCGGCGCGCGTCGCGCAGGCGGCCGATCCGGCGGAGCGGCTCGCCGCGCTGCGCGAGATCCGGCGGGAGCAGCTCGGCGCGGACGTCGCGGCGCAGCTGTTCGGCGACGAGGAGCGGGAGGGGGAGGCGGCGATCGAGACGTCCCGCCTCCTCGCGGACGCGACCCTCTCGCCCGCGGAGCGCGACGCGCGGATCGCGGAGGTCGAGGCGGCGCTGCCCGAGCACCTCCGCGAGGCGCGGGAGGCGGCGGTGCGCCCGCTCGTCCAGCAGGCCGAGGAGCAGGCGCTCCGCGACGCGGGCGCCTCGGACGAGGAGCTGCACGCGCACCGGGTCGCGACCGTGGGCCCCGAAGCCGCCGACCGGCTCGCCGAGCTCGACCGGCAGCGGGCTGTCTGGCAGCAGCGCCTCGACGCGTTCGCCGACGCGCGCGCGGCGATCGCGGCGAGCGAGCCCGATCCGGAAGCGCGGCGCGCCGCCGAGGAGGCGCTGCTCGCGCGCGCGTTCACGCCGGAGGAGCGGCTGCGCGTGCGGGCGATCCTGAGCTCCGCGCCGTGACCCGCGCGCCGGCGCGGCGCGAGCACGCCGCGGCGAGGTGCGTCCCGCGATCGGGCCGCGAGCGGCGACGTCGCGCCGTGGCACCATCGCGCCGTGGCTACATCGAGCCGTGGATCGAGAGCCCGAGCCCGTCGGCGGTGACGAGCGGCGCTGCGCCCATCTGGAGCACGCGGCCGCGCTGCACCGGCACGCGCACCTGCCGCGGCAAGGCGACGCCGCCGAGCAGCATCCCGAGACCGACGGCCTGGCCGGCGCCCAGGACGGAGAGGCCGACCGCGCTGGCCGCCGAGTGCCGCCCCGTGCCGAGGTGGATCCAGGGGCCGGCCACGGGGATGAGCAGCGAGCTGGGGCTGGGCGCGACCCTGCCGCGTTGCGGGACGAGGGAGCAGGCGCACTTGGTGCATTTAGGCACGAGGCGGGGCTCCGGCCGCTCGAGCGAGAGGGCGGCGCCGTAGAGGGCCGACGCGGTCCAGAAGCCGCCCAGCGTGGACGCTCCCGCGATGATCCAGCGCCTCTTCTGAGGGTTCGCGACGTAGGTGGTGGCGGCGGTCTGCTGCGTGGTGATCGCGGCCCGCTGCGGCCCGAGGCTGCCTTGCGTCGAGGCCCGAGGCGAGATGACCTGTGTGGCGTCGCCCGCGGAAGCGCTGGAGATGCCGAGACAGACGCCGAGCCCGAGAAGCCCGGCGAGCCCCGCGACGACGCCTCTCCCTCCAGTTGACCTACGGCTGTATCTCCCCATCTTCGAAGTCCGCATGAGCCCCTCCCGGTGCCATGAAACGCACCTGCGCTGGAGAGAGCAAGCCCCGGGCCCTCTCGAGATGCCTGGGCCCCGGTCGGCTCGAATGCCCGAGATCCGAGCCACGGAGGCACAGAGAGCACAGAGGGCAAGGAGAGCACAGAGGCTCTCTGCGATTCCCGCCGTGTCCTCTGCGCCGCCGGGATTCCGCTTCCTGGAGGGGAGACGCCGGGTCCTGCGTCCGGGGAGGACCTGGAGAGCGGCGCTCGGCTCCGACAGGCACACCGGCCCGGATCAAGAAAACCGCAAGGACGCCAGGGACGCCAGGAGAGGTCGGAAGATTCTTCTCCCGGCGTCCTTGGCCCCTTGGCGGCCCGTATCCTTCTCTTCCGAGCACCGCGCTGGACCGGTTCTCGTCCCGGCGGAATACACACCTCACGAGACAATGCGACGTGACGCGCGTGATTACCTGGCTGAGAACGACAGGCTACACAGCGCCCTCGCGGAGCCACTCGCCGAACCGCTCGCCGATCATCAGCGCGGTCAGGTTCGTGTTCACGCTCGGGATGGTCGGCATGATGCTCGCGTCCGCGACGAGCAGCCCCTCGACGCCGCGGACGCGCCCGCGCCCGTCGACCGCCGCCGCCGGATCCCCCTCGGGCCCCATCGGGGCGGTCCCGCACGGGTGGTAGCCGGAGCCGCAGCTCCGGTAGATCCACCGCTCCAGCGCCTCGCGCCGCATCAGCGTGCGCTCCGTGGGCCAGAGAAACCAGCCGAGCTCGCGCATCGGCGCGGTGCGGGCGACCTCGTACGCGAGCTGCATCGCGTCGACCGCGCGCGCCAGGTCGTCGCGGTCGACGAGCATGTTCGAGACGATGCGCGGCCGCGCGTGGGGATCGGCGCTCAGGTGCTCGATGCGGCCGACGCCGCGCGGCTTGCCGATGCAGCACGCGATGGCGAACGCCGGGATCGTCAAGCGCGGGTGCAGCGGGAAGAAGGAGCCCGGCTGGAGCTGCATGTCGTTCGGGTACGGGCTGCCGCGCGACGTGTAGCGGAGCACCGTCTGGACGAGCGGCTGGCGCAGGACGTCGATCAGCCCGCGGCGGCGCGGCCACAGGCCGATGGCCGCCCCCGGATGATCGAGCAGCCGCGCCCCCACCGCGGGCACGTCGGACACGGGCGCGACCCCGAGGCGCGCGAGCTCGGCCCGCGGCCCGATCCCGCTGCGCAGGAGGATCCCGGGCGTCGCGATCGCCCCCGCGCTCAGCACCACCTTGCGCGTCACGACCACCTCGACGCGCCCGTCGGTCTCGATCTCGACCCCCTCGACCCGGCGGTTCCGCACGAGCACCCGCCGCACCGTCGTGCGCGGCCGGAGCCGCAGGTTCTCGCGCCGGCGCACCTCGGCGGTCAGGTAGCAGCGCGCCGCGCTCATGCGCTGGCCGTCGATCTTGTTCATCGCGTGCGGCCCGACGCCGCCGGGCGCGCGCGGATCGTTCGTGTCCGCGCACTCGGGGTGTCCGAGCGCCCTGCACCCGTCGACGAACGCCGCCTGCCACGGCACGAGCTCCTCGCGCCGCGCGCGGCGGATCGGCACCGGGCCGCCCTTGCCGTGCCAGGGCTCGCCGAGGTCGCGGTCGTCCTCGAGGCGCTTGAAATAGGGGAGGCAGGCGTCGAAGCCCCACTCGGGCAGGCCGAGCGCGGCCCACTCGTCGTAGTCGTACGGCTGGCCGCGGATCGCGATGCAGGTGTTCACGGCCGACGAGCCGCCGACCACCTTGCCGCGCGGAAAGAGGAACATGATCTGCCCGGGCGTCGGCCGGTGGCGGTAGCCCCAGTCGTGCGCGAGCCACGAGTTGCGGGTGCCGTCCCGCAGGTCGGCGGGCAGGCGGTCCAGGTCCGGGTAGTCCGGGCCCGCCTCGAGCAGCAGGACCTCGCGATCCGCGCGCTCGGTGACGCGCGCGGCGATCACGGCGCCCGCCGAGCCGGCCCCGACGACGACGAGCTCAGCGGTGCTGCCAGGGTGGGACGAAGAGGACATCGACGTTCGAAACACCTTGGAAACTCGACCTACACGGGATCGCGTCGCCAGGCAACGTGCCCTCGAAACCGGGTGCGCCGTATGCCTGTCGTGCAGTTGCATCGCGTCCCACGCGGCGCGCGCCCATCCGACGGCGGAGCGCGCCCGTCCGGCGACTCGCCCCGGAGGCCACATTGGAAACACCGAGGTTCATACAGGGTGTCTACGCGTTCGAGGGGCAGGGCCTGGAGCAGCCGGTCCCCCTTCGCCCCGTGATCGGGTACACCGTCCCGCGAGACAAGCGCGCGCAGCTCATCTACCTGCGCGCGGGCAACTCCACGTCCGAGCTCATCTACCTGCTCCTCCGGCGCGACGGCCAGCCGATGCGCTACTTCCCGATCGGCGCCAAAGGCGCCATCCACGTGCCGCTCGTCATCGTCGAGGACATCCACCCCGAGACCGTGCTGGAGCTGTCCGTGGGCGCGCCCGAAGGGGTGCGCGGCCTCGCGACGATCGACATCGGCCTGGCGGAGATCTGAAGTCGTATCGCACGTCCAGGAGCTGCGTCGGGTGGATCGCGCCCGGCGCGGCGGGGACCCGACCCTGGCGGCGGCGGCGGCGGGCGCTTTGCGGCGCCCCTGGACCGCGCGTCCGGGGGTACGCTACCGGGATGCGTCGCCCGCGACGCCGCCCGGAGGGTCCCTCTCGCCATGGCCGATTTCACGACAGCCGCACCGCTCGCCCCCGGCACCGTCCTCGGGGGCGATTTCCGCATCGTTCGCCCCCTGAGCCAGGGCGGCATGGGCGCCGTGCTCGTGGCCGAGCAGCTCTCCACCGGCAAGCCGCGCGCGGTGAAGCTGATGCACGCGCAGCTCGCGCAGGACCCGCGCTTCCGCGAGCGCTTCGAGCAGGAGGCGAGGGTCGGGGCGCGCATCGAGAGCGACCACGTGGTGGAGGTGGTCGCGGCCGGCGTCGATCCGGTGACGCAGACCCCCTGGCTGGCGATGGAGCTGCTCGACGGCGCCGACCTGTCGGCCGTGGTGGCGCAGCGCGGCGCGCTGCCGCCCGACGAGGTCCGCGAGCTGATGGGGCAGCTGTGCCACGCGCTCGCGGCGGCGCATCGCGCGGGCGTCGTGCACCGCGATCTCAAGCCCGAGAACGTCTTCGTCGCGCGGCCGCGGCAGCAGAACGTCCGCTTCAAGGTCAAGGTGCTCGACTTCGGCGTCGCGAAGATCGTGGCCGAGGCGCGGGCCACAACGGCGGTGACCGCGTCGGTCGGGACGCCGCTCTGGATGGCGCCCGAGCAGACCGAGGCTGGCCAGCACGTCACCCCGGCGTCGGACGTCTGGGCGCTCGGGCTGCTCGCCTTCACCCTGCTCACCGGGCGCATGTACTGGCTCGAACCCACCCGCGGGCCGAGCGCCTCGGTCATGTCGCTCATGCGCGAGGTGCTGTTCGTCCCGCTGGAGCCGGCGTCCGCCCGCGCCGCGCGCCACGGCTGCGCGCACCTGATCCCCGCGGGCTTCGACGCCTGGTTCGCCGCGTGCGTCGCGCGCGACGTCCGCGCTCGCTTCGCCGACGCGGCGCAGGCGATGGCGGCGCTCGATCCCGTGCTCGCCGCGGCCGTCCCCCGGTCCGCGGCTCCGCCGCCAGGGCCGTTCGCGCCGGCCCCGCCGCCAGGGCCGTTCGCGCCGACCCCGCCGGCCACAACGGGCTCGCCGCCGGCCACGACGGGCCCGACCTACCCGACGATGGCCGGCACCGACGTCGGCGGCATGTCCGGCGGCACCCTGGCGCTCGTCCAGGCCCGACCGGTGCGCAAGGCGCCCTGGGGCCTGCTGCTCGCGATCGCCGGCGGCGGGCTGCTCGCCGTCGCCGCCCTCGTCGTCGGCGGCATCGTGGTCGTGGAGCGCCTGCGCGCGACCGAGCCCACCGCCCTCCCGCCGCTGTACGGCAGCGCCGGCGCGACCCCCGGCAGCGCCCCGACGGCGCCGATCGGGCCATCGAGCACCGCCGCGGCCAGCGACATCGACCTGGCCGGCACCTACGACATCACGTCGTCGCGCAACCCGGGCGGGCAGGGCAGCTACGCGGGCAACGTCCTCCTGTCGAGGAGCGGGGACACGTACCGCATCGCCTGGATCATCACGAAGGGCGCCGGTTACGAGGGGATCGCGCTCGTGCAGGGGCAGACCGTCGCCGTGGGCTGGGCGAGCGGCGGCCCGTACGGCGCCGCCGCCTACCGCATCGACGGCGATCGCCTCCGCGGGCAGTGGATCTCCACCGATCGGCCGGGCCGGATCGAGGTCGAGACGCTAGAGGGGCCCGAAGGGCTGACCGGCAGCTACAGCATCGTCGAGGGCCTCCGGAAAGGGACGGTCGTGATCGCGCGCACGGGCGACACGTACGCGGTGACCTGGACGCTGAGCACCGGCGGCACGCTGAAGGGGGTGGGCCTCCGCTCGGGCGATCAGCTCGTGGTGGGCTGGTCGCCGGGCCAGCAGGTCGGGGTGGTGAGCTATGCGATCGAGGGCAGGCAGCTCACGGGGCGATGGGCGAGCCTGGGCGGCACGCAGGCGGGGACGGAGACGCTGCTGCGCCGGTCCGGTTCGTGAGCCGGTGGCGACCCCGGGCGCGATCGGTCAGAGCTGCCCATACTCACGGATCCGGTCGCGCTGTTCTCCCTTGTCTCCCTTGTCGGGCTCCAGATCGACGACGATCCCGAGGCGCGATTCGACGTAGGCCGCCCAGAGGGTTCCATGCGTCGGAACGCTGGTCCAGGTATTCATCTCCGTGATCGACAGGAGCCCATCCATGCTCCGATCGAATATTCTTATGTCCCTGAATCGTAATCCGCATGTGAGGCCGAGCTGGACGTTGACATTGAGGGAATACACGTCCCCACCGAGGAAGAGATCGACGTGCGTGGTCCGGACAAGGGTCGCCTGCGGCCTCAAGGTCGTGGTGAACATGGGAAGAACGGCTCCGATCAGTTGGTATAATTGAAGGCTCGTAGCCGCGCTCCCTCGGAACGGTCCGGCTTCGAACGTGGCATGGATCCCCAATTTCTTGCCTTCTATCGTCGACATGTTCTCCTTGCCCACTCCAGCGCCGATAAAATACCCGATGTTGAGCTCCTGGGTGGGGCTCGCGGTCTGTCCGAAGCTCACCATGACCGTATGGACGGCCCCCGGATCTGTTCCGCCGCCGTACGTGGCTCCGAGTCTCGCGAGATGGGGGAGCTTCGTTTGAGCGATGCCGTTGAGGTGGAGGCCGTCCCAATGGAATTTCTCAGGCGGCCGTGGCTCCTCAGCTGATGCCAGAGCGGCGAGGGTGAATACTCCGAGACCTGTCAGCGCGCGCAAGAATGGCGGCCCTGGCCCATTCGACCAGCGGGTCGATGGCTCCCACGAGATGAACGGCGGCGTGAGATAAGTTCGAGTCATTCGACCTGCATGCGGGCGATGCACTCTGGGTTCTTTACTAGTTCGTCGATGTCGATGTCGCCGTACTCGTCTTTGGTCATGTAGGCGCTTTCCATGGCGCTGACTCCGCGGATGTCGCTCGTGACGTCTGGCTGCGATGCGCTCTCGAAGTGTCTTAAAACGGCGGAGCAGATCGAAAATTGGTCTCTTGCCAGATCTCGAACGCTCAATACAGATTCGCAGTCGATTGAGGTGTTGCTCAGTATTTCCTCGTATGCGTTGAATTGCCACCTGAAGTCCCTGCAGCTCTCGGCCATCCTGTTGAGCTCCGTCGCTCGCGATGCGATGTCGCATTGCTTCGAAAGCGCTGGCTCAGGTGGAGGTGTGGGGCTGCCTTCGCCGGCGTGGGGCTGTTCCTCTCTCTGCTGGATGTGGTGGTCGCGGCGCTGGAGGGTCTCTTCGCAGCTGATCAACTTCTTCCGGGTGACGCTCAGAGCTGACCGAACATCGGAGTCGTCGTTTCTGGCGGCGTCCTGGTGTGATTGATGTTGGCTTTTACTCTCCGCCGAGGCTCGCCCCAGATTGTATGTTGCCGCCGACGCGGCGATCGCGATGATCCCAAATCCAAGCCATCTTGTCGGTTTTGATGATGTTTTCATGCGTCGAACGTCGCGGATCGAGGTCCAGATGGTACTCGCGAGAACGGCGACCTTGGCCTGTTGGACTGACGGGGCGATGGCTCCCGCGACCTGAGCGGAGGAGTGGATTCGAGTTATTCGGCCTGCATGCGGACTATGCACGCTGGGTTCTTTACCAGCTCATCAATGTCGATGTCGCCGTATTTGCTAGTGATTGTGTAAGCATCGTCTACCGCGCCGACGGCGAGAGGATCGCTCGTCGCGTCCTGGGATCCGGGTTCCTCGTTGATTCTTGTAATGAGAGCGCAAGTCTGGCGCTGTCTCTGGGCTAGGTTTCGAATGCTCAAGACGGTTTCGCAGCCGACCGTGCTGTTTCCCAGGATCGCCTTGTATGCATCGAAGTGTCTTCTAAAGTTCCTGCAGTGCGCGCCCGCTATATTCAGATCTTGCGCTTGCATCGCGATGATGCATTGCTTCGAGAGCTCTCGCTCAGGTGAAGGCGTGGGGTTGGCTTCGCTGATGTAGGGCTCCCTCGCTCCCTCGTGAAGATCGTGGTCGCGACGCTGGCGGGTCTCTTCGCAGATGGCCAACCTTTGCTGGGTGGCGCTCAGAGTTGACCGAAGATCGGGTTTGTTCTTTCTGACGTCCTGGCGCGTTTGAGGCCGGTTGTCGCTCGGCGCCGAGATTCTTCCCAGGTTGTACGCTGCCAAAGCGGCGACGGCGATGAACCCCAATCCAATCCATGTTGTCGGTTTCGGTGATGTTTTCATCTGTCGAGCCTTGTGGATTGATGGCGATCGTCGTCGGAGCCGCAGCTGGTGAGGTGTGGAGGAGTCTCCCGGTGCTGTGAGCTAGTAGTAGCAGGGATCCTTCTTGGTTGGCGTTATCCCGACATTCTGAGGCTTGATGATTAGGGTGGTACCGCTGTTGGGTTGTAATGACTCGCGCCATTCATTGCATGATTTAGGGCTCTCTTTTAGGTTTGGTGGAAGCGTGGCCACGTGTGAACAGGTTGCAGCGAGAGACCTGAACAGCAGAGATGAATCAGCGCGATGAGGGAGGAGGCTCCGTGGAGGCCGTAGGACCGTCGCGTGATGGTGCGCACCTTGCCATTGGTGCCTTCCGAGCGTGCGTTCGACAGCCCGCTCGCGACGTAGGCGACGATGCCGTCGAGATGGTGACCAATCGTTCGCGCCGCTTTGGCGAAGGGCTTGAGACCCGAGTGCGTGGCCCACGACATCCACTCTTCGAGTTTCGCCAGTACGACATTCGGCTGACGCCGATCGAGAATGGCTGCGAACGACTCCTTGAGCAGGTAGGCGCGGTAGAGCGTCGCGTTCGTCTTCGGCAGTTCCGTCAGCTTCGCTTGCTCGATTGCAGTCAGATTCCAAGGGTTCTTCTGCAACGCGAATCGGGTATGCTTCAGCGCGCTGCGGTCTTCGGGGTCTTCGATTGTCCTCACTTCTGCACGGCGTACTTCGTCGAGCGCGTCATGAACCAGCCGCTGGACATGAAAGCGGTCAAAGATGATCTGCGCGTTCGTCGCCGACTCCGAGACCGCCGAGATGTACGCTTTCGACATGTCGATCGTGACCGCCTGGATGAGCGCGCATCGCTCCGAGCCGAGCTCTTGGAAGAAGGCCCGGAGCGTGTCGGCGTTCTTCCCCTCTCGCGCCCAGACCACGCGCCCGGTGACGTGGTCGACCACGATGGTCACGTACTTGTGGTGTTTCCTGTAGGAGAGCTCGTCGATGCCGATGTGCGTGAGCCCGTCGAGGATGTCGCGGGGAAGCCGCCGCTCGACCACGCGACTAATGATTGCACCGACCGTCGCCCACGCGACGCGCATCATCGTCGAGACGACGGTCTTCGAGGTCATCTGCGCCAGGTAGCCGACCGTCTCCTCGAAAGCGTGCGTGAACCAGCTCATCGGGTCGGCCCACGGCACCATCTCGGTAGTCACTCCGCACCGCGGGCAACGCAACCGCCGCGGCGAGTACCGGAGCTCCAGCGACATCCCCGCGAGGTCGAGGTGACGCCAGCAACGCGGTTTCCGCTGGTCGTACACCTTCCTCACCGGGCGACCGCACCCTCCGCAGCGAGGGATCTCCGTGGTCGGCTCGACGTCGCAGACCAGCCCGTCCGCCGTGAATTGCGCGCCCGTGACGCGAGTGAACTTGATTCCGAGGACATTGTTGAGCAGAGTGGTCGCGCGCACAGCCGATCGGGCTCCAAGGGTTGGTGTCGTAACCCCCGAGGTAGCCCGTCGGCTGTGCGCGTTCCATCCCCAATCGCACCGCGCCATTCCTGCGCCGAGCTCGCCCGCAACGCCGCGGGGGCCGGGACCAGGTCACGCAGCCGCGCTTCCACCAAACATCTCGGAGAGCCTGATTTAGTGGCGAGTATGAGGAGGAATCGGTCTTGTAGCGGCGTCGTCCCCTCGCAGTAGATTGGCTGGGGCCAGACGGTCTCTTGTGCGCACAGCGCTTGGCACGTGGGGGATGGATCCATGCATGTCGGTGGTGGCTTTCCATCGAAGATCGTGCATCCGGTCTGGGATAGTACCGTCACGGAAATGATATGGGCGAGGCTGGGACGGATTGTCATTGAACGATGAAGTGCTGCGGTCATAGACTCTTGCTCTCAGGGGCATCTGGTGGGGCCTCGCGTTTGCCTCAAGAAGGAGGGAGGAGGATACAGGAAAGGTTGCCGTTCTTCGATGAATCCGTGCACATGGTCGCGGCCGGACGCCGCGAGCGAGCGCGTCGAGCTCGCCAAGGCACGCGCACGATGCCCAGGACGTCGCGAGCAATCGATGACTCGCGCGGCCGGTCGCGGACGATCTCGTTTCGTTTCCAGGGGATCGACGGGGGGCCGATCGGTGCGCGCGGTTCACGTCGCGAATGCTCGTTGGCAGCGCTCCCACGCCGCGCTTCAGAGAGCACCTTGCTGCGCAGCGCGCCCCCGTCGGCGAGCTCCGCGACGACGGCGGCGTAGCGCTCGATCGGGACCGGCTCCTCGAGGGGCGCTCCTGATGCCCACGCCGGCGACCACCATCAGGCGCTCGCGCTGCGCGAGGTCGCGCAGATCGACGTGGGCGCGCCAGGTGAGGAGGTCTACAGCGCGATCGACGCGCAGCACCACGACCTCGGGGACCTCGACGCGGGCTCGGACGGCTACAGCTTCGGGCCGTTCGCGCTCGGAAACCGGGGCGGCGTCTACGACGCCATCGCGGGGGAGGACGACGACGTCGAGATCGACGAGACCTCGGGCGGCGACCGGTTCGCCTGGAGGGGAGAGGCGTCTGCGACGCGTGAAGGCGCGCGGAAGCGATTGTGCGGTCTGATTTTTCTGCCTGAGCGGTCGCTCCACATCCAGGTCGCGGTGGCGCAGCTAACGAAATGCGTTGCAACGGTGACCTGACCCACGTATGCGTTCCATCGTGGGAGACCACGTTCGCATGGTGCTCCGGCGTTGCCGAGGCATCAGGGCGATGGTGGTCCTCCCATGGGCACTGGAACTTCTCGTGGAGGGATCAGACTCATGAACCACCAAGTTCGATACGCTCTCTCGGCGCTGTCCATCGCCGCGTCGGTGAGCGTGGCAGGACCAGCGAATGCAGACGTGACCATCTCGGGAAACGTATCTCCCCAGAATCCATCCGACCCTTGGGACCTCGGGCTGAGCCAGCTCGTCGTGGGAGCCGGGACGGTCGAGGTGACCCATGGCGGGACGTTGATCAGCCCCGGCGCATCGGTGCGAGGGGGAGGTGATGCCTGGTTCGGTACCGTCAAGGTCGACGGGTATGGCTCGACCTGGGTCAACAATGGAACCATTGAGCTCGGCGCGAGCCTTATCGAGAGTTGGCTCGTCGTCCGGAACGGCGCCGAGGTGACCACCGATGAGCTCAGGGTGGGCGTCAGAGGCTCGCTGGGTGACGCTTTTGTACTCGTCGAGGGGTATGACGCCACCCTGACGAGCAGGACGAACCTCTCCATCGGCCATACTGGGCAAGGCCACGTCGAGCTCAAGGAGGGAGCGAGCATCTTCTCACATAACGTCTATATCGGCGGAGTCGGCAACTGCACAGTCTGCGGGGGTGACGTCGCCATCACGGGTTCCGCGACGACGTGGGTGAGCACGGGGGAGTTCATCCTGGGCGTGAAGACTGGCAGCTTGCTGAACATCCGGCGCGGCCAGCTCTTCACCGTGGGCGCGCGCATCGACGGCGATGACCTCCGGCGCAGCCACGCGAGCGTGAGCGGCTGGGGCGGCACGTGGACCAACCAGGGGCTCCTGCGCGTGGGGGCAAGTCATAGACAGGGCACGATCACCGTCGGGGCTTACGGCACCCTCGTCACGGAAGACACCGAGATTTACTCCGCGTTCGCCGAGGGCTTCATCAAGGCGAACGATGTCTATGCATCGTGGCTCAACAGCGGCGACGTCACCCTCTTTGCCATAGGCAATCACTCTCCGTCGATCCTGGTCGACAAGGGCGCCTTCGTGAGCATCGGCGGCCTCCTCCGGACTGCGCAGCCGGCCAGCGTCCCCTATCGCTACCTGGGGCCCTCGGTGCGTCTCGCGGACGGCGACCTCGTCGCGGGCGCGATGGAGGTCGCGGAGGGCGATTTCGACCTCGCCGGCGGGCGCCTCGAGATCGGCAGCTTCGTGGGCGATCTCGCCAACATGCAGGGCGGAGAGCTCTCCGTCGGAGCGGTTCACGCTTCGACCGACATCGCCGGCAGCTACAGCCAGGGGCCGGGCGCCGCCCTCAGCATCGCGGTCGCGGGCTCGAGCGCCTTGCCGCTCCTCCAGGTGGATGGGGATCTCGTTCTCGACGGGGCGCTGGAGGTCCGGCCGGCCGACGGCGCCGTGTCGTTCGAGGCCGGGGACACCGTCGTTCTGCTCGGTTGGCTCGGTGACCTCACGGGGACGTTCGCTGCCGTGAATATCGCCTTGCCGCTCGCCCCAGGGCTCGCCTGGGACGCTTCGGCGCTGTACACGACCGGCGAGATCACCGTCGTGACCGCGAACTGAGCGCCCTGCACGCGGCTGCAGGTCTCGCCGGGCTCCTCCCCGAAGACGGTGATGTTGTAGCGGCCCCGGACGCCGCACGAGATCAACTCGTCCGGTGTTATGTTATCTGATTTATGCCGCCCGAACGGTCACTCCATATCCGAGTTGCGGTGGCTCAGCTGACGAAATGCATTGCAGCGGTGACCCGACCCACGTATGTGTTCCATCGTGGGAGACCACATCCGCATGGTGCTCCGGCGTTGCCGGGGCATCAGGGCGATGGGGGTCTCCCATGGGCACTGGAACTTCTCGTGGAGGGATCAGAATCATGAATCATCAATTTCGACGCGGTCTTTCGGCGCTGCTCGCGGTTGCGTCGCTGAGCGCGGCAGGACAAGCCTATGCGAACGTGACCGTCACTGGGGATGTGTCGCCCGAGGACCCGAGCGATCCGTGGGACCTGGGCTCGAGCACGCTCCTCGTGGGGGGCGCGAGCGCCGTTTGGGAACCGACCTTCGACAATGGGGAAGTGATCGTCACGAGCGGCGGGAAGCTGTTCAGCGCAGCCGCGCTGGTGGGGAATAACGCCAGCGGTACGGTCCAGGTCATCGGGTACGGCTCGATGTGGACCAACAGCGGATCCATCCAGCTCTGCGCGAGCGGCTACTGCGATGGGTCGCTCATCGTCCGGAACGGTGCCGAGGTGAGCACCGATGAGCTCGTCGTGGGCAATCGAAACTCGATGAGCCTCGGTCGTGTGCTCGTCGAAGGGTATGACGCCACCCTGACGAGCCGGACGAATACATACATCGGCCTCAGGGCACGAGGTCGCGCCGAGCTCAGGCAAGGAGGGCGCTTTTTCTCGAACAACGTCTATATCGGCGGCGCCCTGGGGTGCTCGGTTTGCAATGGCTCGGTGACCGTGGCCGGCTCTGCGACGAGATGGGTCAGCACGGGCGAGTTCATCGTGGGCGTGTACAGCCCGGGCACGTTGGACATCTACCGGGCCGAGCTCTCCACGGTGAATGCCAGGATCGGGCTCTCCAGCACGTTTTCCAGCAGTAAGGCCAGCGTGAGTGGTTGGGGTGGTACGTGGACCAACCAGGGGCTCCTGCGCGTGGGGACGGATCTCGGATACGGCGAGCTTACCCTCGGGGCTTATGGAACCCTCGTGACGGAAGACACAGAGATTCACTCCGAGCTCGGCGGGGGCTTCATCAAGGTGAACGATGTCTATGCATCGTGGCTCAACAGCGGCGACGTCACCGTCTTCGCCATAGGCAATCAGTCTCCGTCGATCCTCGTCGACAACGGCGCCTTCGTGAGCATCGGCGGCCTCCTCCGGACTGCGCAGCCGGCCAGCATCCCCTACGTCTATCGCTACCTGGGGCCCTCCGTGCGTCTCGCGGACGGCGACCTCGTCGCGGGCGCGATGGAGGTCGCGGAGGGCGATTTCGACTTCGCCGGCGGACGCCTCGAGATCGGCAGCTTCGCGGGCGATCTCGCCAACATGCAGGCTGGCGAGCTCTCCGTCGGAGAGGTTCACCCCTCGACCTACGTCGCCGGCAGCTACAGCCAGGGGCCGGGCGCCGCCCTCTCCATCACGGTCGCAGGCTCGAGCGCCTTGCCGCTCCTCCAGGTGGATGGGGATCTCGATCTCGACGGGGCGCTGGAGGTCCGGCCGGCCGACGGCGCCGTGTCGTTCCAGGCCGGGGACACCGTCGTTCTGCTCGGTTGGCTCGGTGACCTCACGGGGACGTTCGCTGCCGTGAATATCGCCTTGCCGCTCGCCCCGGGGCTCGCCTGGGACACTTCGGCGCTGTACACGACCGGCGAGATCACCGTCGTGACCGCGAGCTGAGCCCATCTCGATCATCCGCCCGCTCTGCGCCGCCGGCCCCGCGCCGCCGCCGGCGCAGAGCACCTCCAGCCGGTCGGCCGGCCGCGGATCGTTGCGGTCGAGCCTCTGCACGAGCGCCGTCGAGGCCGCGAGGCGGAGGCGCTCCCGGTCGCCACCCGGGCAGCTGAGCTTTCCTCGGGCATCGGAGGCGGTCCTGCCGGGGCAGCTGAGCTTTCCTCGGGCATCGGAGGCGGTCCTGCCGGGGCAGCTGAGCTTTCCTCGGGCATCGGAGGCGGTCCTGCCGGGGCAGCTGAGCTTTCCTCGGCCATCGGAGGCGGTCCTGCCGGGGCAGCTGAGCTTTCCTCGGGCATCGGAGGCGGTCCTGCCGGGGCAGCTGAGCTTTCCTCGGCCATCGGAGGCGGTCCTGCCGGGGCAGCTGAGCTTTCCTCGGGCATCGGAGGCGGTCTTCCCGGGCGCCCCCTCACGACGTCCGGCGAGCTGCCGTCGGGATCTTGCTAGGTCCGTTGACCGTACGGGACAGGTGGTTACTCCTGCCCGGAACGTCCGGCGGGGGCCGGACGCTCACAACGCGTCCAGCTCCGGGGGCAGGGGGGTCATGTTCCTCCGCCGCCCGGCGAAGGGCATCAACGAGAGGTGTTCCCCTCATGGCCAAGCCTTCCACTCCGGTCGACAAGAAGAAGCCAGCTCCCACGAAGCCCGCGGCCCCGCCCCGGGCGGCGGCGGCGTTCGACAGCATCCTCCCCGAGATCGAGGCGCTGAGCCCGGATCGGCTCATCTCCATCAAGATCGACATTCCTCGCGCCGTCTCGCTGGTGCTCGGCGTGCTGCCTGGCCTGCTCGCGCTGCGCCCCGCCATCGTCGAGCACCTGCGGCAGCACGATGTCGCGGCGCTCGACCGTCTCGAGATCTACGCGCTCGCCGCCTGGTACGCGCACCTTCAATGGCTGTCCACCGGAGGCGCCGAGAACGCGCTGAAGCCGCTGCTCGCCGAGGCGGCCGCGCTGCGCGAGAACCTGCTGGGCGACGCCGAGGCGCTCGCCCGTCGCGGGCTGCTCGACGCGGAGACGGTCGCGGAGATCCGCGCGGGCCACGGGCACATCGACACGGCCAACGACCTCGTGGCGCTCTCGGCGCTCTTCGGCGGGAGCTGGTCCGACATCGCCGGCAAGACGGCGGCGACCGAGGACGAGGTGAAGCGCGCCGGGGAGATCGGGCCGCAGCTCCTCGCCGCCCTCGGCGTGCGGGAGCACGGCAAGGGGCCCGGACCGACCGAGGCCGCGGACAAGCGGGCGCGCGCGTTCGCGCTGCTCGCGCACGCCTACGACCAGACCCGCCGCGCCGTGGCCTACCTGCGCTGGAACGAGGGCGACGCCGACACGATCGCGCCGTCGCTCTACAAGGGCCGCGGCGGCCGCGGCGGCCGCGCGGCGGCGTCCAGCGACGCCGCGCCCGAGCCGGAAGACGCCGAGGCGCCGCCCGTGGCGGCCGCGCCAGCGCCGGCTGCCGGCGCGGCGCCCGCCGCAGCACCGAACGGCGCGGGGGCGCCGCCGGCACCGATGGGGACGTCCGAGGGCGCGCCGCCCACCGGCTAGCGCCGCGTCGCCGAACGATGAGGCGGCCCCGAGGTCGGAGAGATCGCGACGGCCGAGCCGTCGCCTCGGGCAGCGGTGGTCGCCTCGCTCGCCAGCCCCCCGAGCCGCGCCCTCGCGCTCGGGGATGAGGGGCACCCCGGGTCGACCTCGGCCATGGGCTGCGCCGGCTTCGGAGCAGGGAGCTTGCTCGCGGTGCTCGTCGCGCTGGCAGCCAGCGCGATCGCGGCTGCGCCGCTCCGGTGGCGGCCCGCCTAGCAGTACTGCGCGACGGCGGGTTGCAACTTGTCCTTCGGGCAGTCACCGGAGGGGCTGCCGCAGCGACGGAGAGAGGACATCGCGAGGGTAGGAGCTGCGGTGCGGGAAGCGGTCAAACAGACTCGAAATCGGGCGTCGCAATGCGCTTCAGGTGAACGTCGAGCTCCGCACCATCTTCCGGACCTACTGCTGGAAGTCGCGCTCGCGCAGCGTCTCGACGTCGGTCTCTATGCCAGTGATCGCGCGGACCGCTTCGCGAAACAGCTGGGTCTCGGGGTAGACAGGCATGGACCCATGTGTATCGCGCCGTGCGGGCCGCGACCACCGTTCACACGCCGCGCGGGCGCCGTGGACCAGCCTTGCCCATCGCGTCGATGAGGCGCTGGACCTCGGCCGCGGCCGGGACGTCGCCGGCCTTGAGATAGAGCGTGTGCGCGGACTTGAGATCATGGATCGGGAGGGTGGCGCCGGTGGGATCGGCTTGCTCGATGAGCGCGCGGACGTGGCGGAAATACGCCTGGTCGTAGGTGGCCTCGATGCGGGCGACGAGCGCCTCCGCCTCCCTGAGGTAGCGCCGCGCCTCCGCGACGTCGCCCATCTCCAGCGACCAGTGCGCGCCCGCCACCTCGGCCAGCGCCGAGTCGCTCCCCACGCCGAACTGCGCGCAGACACGCCTGCACATCTCGACGAGCTCGAGCGGCTCCCTGTCCATCGCGCGCCCCTCGCGGACGAGCGCCGCCCGGTGGCAGAGGGCCACGTTGTACAGGGTCGCCTGCAGCCGGGCGTGATCTCCCGTGATCGCGAATAGCGCCGCGGCGCGCACGTGATGGGCCTTGCCGGCGGCGAGATCGCCCGCGCGGCGCGCGAGCACGCCCATCGCGTTGAGCACCGCGCCGAGCGAGCCGATGTCGCCGTGCAGCTCGAGCTCCGCGGCCAGCCTGCTCAGCGCGGACAGGGTCGCGGACGGGTCCTGGTACCGATAACGGAGCGCGAGAAACGTCCGCAGGCGCACGCCGACCGCCCTGCTTGGCGCGTCGGTGCGCTTCAGGTACTTCTCGCAGAGCCGGCTCAGCGCCTCGTCGTCGTCGTCCTCGTGCAGGTGCGTCGCGCGGCCCTTCACCAGGGTCGACCACCCCTCCAGCGCCGGCTCGACCGCGCCGAGGTCGGGCGACAGCGACGCGGCGAGCGCGAGCGCCGTCTCGGCGTCGCCGCGATGGATGGCGACTGTCGCGTCGACCAGGGCGCCTAGGTCGCGCACCCACCCGCGCGCCTCGTCCGCGCCCGCCGCGCCCGCCGATCTCGCCCGGAGCCAGTCGCCGACCACCGAGCGGCTGGGCCGGAGCCGCAGCGCGCGCGGCGCGAGCGCCAGCCTCCAGGCGCGCGTCCGACCCCGGTGCTCGACGACGTCGCCGAGCCCCCGCTCCGCGAGCTGCGCCAGGTGGCGCGCGATCTCCTTGCCGACGCTCGCGACCGTCTTGTGCCGCCACGGGCCTGCGCGCGCGACCGCCTCCGCGCTGACGTACGCGGGCGTGTCACCCTCCGCGGCGCGCGAGAGCGCCAGCATCGCATAGAAATCGACCCACTGCCCGGTCAGCGTCGTGTCGCCGAGCGCGACCCGCTCCGCCTTCACATCGATCCGAAGCTCCATGTGCGCAGGGTAACAACGCCGGGGCCTGTGAAGCGTTGTGAACTCGCGAGGTGCCTAGAGTCAGTCCTGCCGGCGCCGGGCAGGGTGAACGGAGCGGCCACTCGCGCCGCAAGCGCTCCCTCTGTCCGGGTCGAATCAACATCAGGAAAGGGCATGAGATCATGGATGCCAGGAGCGTGGGTTGCGCTGTGTGGCTCGCGGTCGCCGTCGTGACACTGCCGTCAGGCTGCGTCGCGCCGACAGAGCCACTCGCGGAGGACGGCTGGAGCGAGGGAGACGCCATCGGGGCCGCCTCGCTCGCGATCACGACGCAGGAGGAGGCGGAGCCGAACGACGCGCCGGGCGACCCCGGTGTGCGAGGCATGGTGATGGGAGACGACAACCGCGGGCGGTTCGGGCCCGGCGACGCCGCGGATTACTGGAAGTTCGAGCTGTCCGCGCGCATGTACGTCAACCTGTTCCTCGGGGATATCCCGGCCGGCAGCGACTACGACGTGGCCCTCTACCGGAGCCCCGATCTCGCGAATCCGGTCTGGAGAGGCCAGCAGAGCGGCAATGAGGTCGAGATCGCCATGCCGCTCGATCTGGAGGCGGGCCTCTATCACGTCAAGGTCTACCCTCGCGCCTCCCCGCGCGGCGACGTGACGTACCGGCTCCGTTACGCGTCGACCGCCGTCTCCCGCGGCTGGAAATGGGTCGAGGCGCGCGTGCCCTACTGCGGCGGTCCGAACGGCGGCCGCGATATCCTGTGCGGCGGGACGTGTAATCGCACGGGCGACGCCCAGGACCCGGCGTGGGACGCCTATCGCTCGGACTGCTCCGGCTTCGTCTCCTGGGCGTGGGGCCTCCCCGCGCCGGGGATCACCACCCGCAACATCCCGGACGTGGCCGCGCCCATTCCCAGCGAGCACCTCGCGCCCGGCGACGCGCTGCTCGGTCCAGGCCATGTCGTGCTGTTCGCCGCCTGGATCGACAGGAGCGCCCTGCGGGCGTTGATCCTGGAAGAGCCCGACTGCAGCGGGGTCGCGAGGGATCTCGCCGTGACGCTCGCGCCTTCCGACCAGCCGACCGTGAGCCTCTTCGGCACCACGTACACCGCGTACCGGTATCGCATGCCCTGATCGACCAATCCCTCATCTCGGAGATACATCATGACAACGTTCAAGCAGCTCTTCACGAACTCGATGGTCTGCGGGGCGGCGGCCGCGCTCGCGTGCGCCGCCGGCTGCGTGGCGGCGGATCCCGCGGGCGGCCACGAACACGAGCACGGCGGCGCCGAGGAGGAGACGATCGCGTCGGCGGCGGATGCGCTCACCGAGCGCGAGCTGAGCGTCCTCGTGCTCGGCGGCGACTTCCGGGTCACGAACGGTTACCGCCCGGCCGACGGCCACGCCGGGATCGACTTCGGCGGCACCGGCGACGGGGTGACGGCGGTGCGGTCGCCCGTGGAGGGGACCGTCCTCGCGAAGACCGGCGAATGCGGGAAAGTCGCCGTCTTCGATGGCAACCACACCGTCATCATGGCGCACATGATCGAGCTCACGGGGCTCGTGCCCGGCGACCGGGTGGAGGTCGGGACGTACCTCGGCAAGGCGAGCCGCACGGTGGGCGGCGGCTGCACCGCGACCGGCGCGCACCTGCACATGGAGATCCGCACCGGGAGGAACACGTCCATGGCCGCCCCGGCGCGCGACAATACAGCGACCACGCTCGACCCGCTGACATACTCCTACGGACCGTTCGCGCCGGTCGCGCTGCTCGCACCGGCTGACGGGGCGGAGGCGCCGAGCGCGGTAACGTTCCGCTGGGAGCCCCGCCAGGGGGCCACGGCGTACCGGCTCCAGGCGAGCACGGTGAACAGCTTCGACGGGGAGACCTGCCTCGGCGGGTGCGAGTACGACGACCGTACCGAGGGCACGTCGCTCACCCGCTCGCTGACGCCGGGGCGGACCTATTTCTGGCGGGTCCGGGCGGGCAACGCGGCGACGGCCCAGGGGGGCCGCTGGAGCCCCGTGCGCTCGGTGCGCGTCAGGTAGCGGTCTCCGGCCGTGTGAAGAGCGCCCGCGGCAGCAACGGGACGAGGAGCAGCGCGACCGCACTCGCCGCCGCGCTGACGACGATGAGCTCGAAGATCGAGAGCTGAAACCAGCTCTCGATCCGCGTGCCGATGACCTCCGAGAGCGCGCCGCTGAGCAAGCTCGCGCCGAGGAGCAGGGAGTAGCCGACCGCCTCGAAGCCGCGCGGCGCGGCGCGGATGGTGAGCTCCTGCACGGCGAGCAGCCCGAGCCCGCCGAGGAAGCCGTCGGCCGCCTCGGTGAGGATGGCCGCCGGCAGCGACCGATAACCCAGCCAGACGAGCGTGCTCGCGGTGAACAGGGCGACGCCGGCGGCGAGGCGGCGAGGGCTGAAGCGGCCGCCGTACCGCGCGTAGACCGCGGCGGCCAGGAGCCCGAACACCCCGTTCACGGACCTGAGGATACCGATGGTGCCAGTATCCAGGCCGAGCGTGTTGGTCTGGTGATAGAAGATCAGATTCCAGTAGCCTGGCGCCGCGAAAAAGAAGACGAGGAACGCGGCGGCGCCGAGGAAGGGCGCCGACCACAGCCGGCGCGCGCTCTCCAGGAGAGGCTCGCGCGGCGCCGCCGCGACGGGCTCGTCGACGAGCAGCCAGGCCGAGAGCGCCACCGCCATCGCGAGCAGGGCGCCCAGCGCGCACGTGAAGCCGAAGGCAACCGTGGCCAGGTAGCCGCCAACGGTCCCCGCGGCGACCTGGGCGGTGTACTTCATCGAGACGCGCAGGGCGCTGAGGTGGCTCGTCGCGCCGCCCTTCGCCTTCTCGTCGGCGATGAGCCCCGCGACGGCTGCGCCGGCGAAGACGACCGCCGCGTTGAGCGCCGTGATACATACGAGGAGCGGACCATACGCGCGGGGCGCAGCGGCGGTCAGGAGCCAGAGCAGCGCGGCGGCGAGCGAGCTGAGGAGGAGGTAGCTCCGCCGCCGGCTCCCGAAGAGCGGCAGCCTGTCGTTCAGCAGGACGGCGAGCGGTATCATGTAGGCCATGAGCCCGGCGACCGCGAAGAAGTCGGCCATCGCCGCCGGCGAGTGCCCGAAATCGTCCTTGATGAGCCGCTGGAGCGGCAGCTTGGCGAGCTTCTCGATGTCGCAGAACGCGGTCACGAAGACGCCCACCGCGATGGCGAGAGCGCGCCTTCGCGCGATGGGCAGGGGTGCCTCGACGTACTGCTGTGCGGCGCCGTTCATGGGAACGGAGGATACGCGAACGCGCCGCCCCAGGTGGTGGTTTGCTGCGCGGGGAGGCGGAGATCGTGCGGCGATACGGCTCCTTCCAGGACGGAGTACAAGGCATCTCCGCGAGCGTCCGTTCACATCGTACCGAGCGGGCGCAAGAGCTGCCTCGCCGCGTCGCTGCATCGCTTCGCTGCGCTTCTTCGCGACACGATCCGCGCGCTCCTGCCTGGAGGGGGGCGAGCGTCGATCGAGAAGCTCGCGCAGCTTTAGGAGCCGTTCGGCGATGAAATCGAGCGCCGTGTCCCACCGCGGGGTTCGACGGAATGTGCGTCAGGTAAATCGGCAGCGGCGCTCGGAATTGGCCCAGCTCTCGACGTCAGTTCCAGCGGTAGGCCACGCCGAGCGGCAGGGACGCCGCCACGCCGTCCTCGCCGATGAGGAACAGCGGCGTGGCCTGCAAAAAGAGCGAGCCCGCCGGGCTGTCCATGAGCTTCATCCCGAGCTCGGCGCCAAGGCCCAGAGAAAATCCGAGAGGCAAATCGGTCTCGACCGCGCCTCCATCGCCGTAACCGGTGCTGGACCCAGCCGGTAGATACCCGCCCTGCTCGTAGACCTCCGCGGTATGCGTCGCCGTGCCGAAGAGCAGTGTCGCGCCCACCCTGAAGCGCTCACCGAGCAGGTACGACGCCGAGGGGCCGAGCGCGAAGAGAATGCCCTCGCTCGAGTGAAGGCCGATCTGGGCGCGAAGGCCGAGATCGAGGCGCTCCATCGCCGTGTATCCGACGAACCCCGTCGCCCCTGCGAGGAAGCTATCGGTCTCGGCATGGAAGGAGCATGCCCCGTCCATGGTGATGCAGCCCTCGTTCTTGCCTGCTTTCAGCCAGAGATAGCCGACGAGCACGCCCGCCTCATAGACGAAGCGGCCCGCTGCCCCCGGCGCGGCGGCGCGCGCGCTCCTCTCCTCGCGCGGCGCCGCGGGCCGCTGCTCCGGCCTCGACACGGCCGCGGGGGCATGGACCGGCTCCGCCGGCGCGGCCGCCGGGACGGCGACGTCCGCGCGCTCCGACTCCCTCAGCGTCACCGTCGTCTGCCAGAACACCTCGCCGCGGCGCGCCGCGGCCACGACGTGCTCGCCCGGATCCACCGGCAGCTCCTTGTCCCACGCGACCGGATCGAGCGCCGCGCCGTCGAGCAGGATCGCCAGCGGATCCGCGCCGGCGTCGCCCACCGAAACGCGCACCCTGAGCCAGGGCACGCGCGGCGCGATCGCCTCGATCCGGCTCCTGGCGAACGCCTCCCGCGCCGCGTCGCCCTCGGTGCGCGCCGTGGTCGACGCTTCCTGGAAGCCGACCCAGGCCGTGGCCACGTCGCCGAGCCGCTCATGGCAGAAGGCCACATTGAGCTTCGTTCCCAGGCTCGGCTCCAGCCGCTGGCTCTCCTCGAGCCTGGGGCAGGCCTCGGCGAAGCGCTGTTCGACAAGGAGCGCGCGGCCCTCCCGGAACAGCCTCTCGGCGGCGCTCTCCTCGGCGGCGACCTGCCGGCCCCAGAGCAGCGCCGAGGCGCCGAGGAGCGCAGCCGAGAGGGGCGCCCAGAGCGTGCTGCGAAACGGACGGAGCGGGTTCACGTTGTCCTCGGGGGGCGCTAGCGGTCGGAGGTGGGCGGAGCATCGCTCGGGTCCGGGAGGCCGCTCTGCGGGCACCCGCCCTCGGCCGGAATGCCCAGCACCCTGAAGGTAACCTGCTCCCCATTCAAGTCGACAACAAACGAGTCCTGGCCGCCGGACTCCCCGAACGCGCTGTCGTAGGTTCGCTCCGCGAGGACGGGCCACCTCGCCTCCTCGTCGACCGCAGTCGCGTCGGACACCCGCACATGGTAGACCTGCTCGTCGGAGTCCGACTCGAACTCGAACTTGTAATGGGGCCGCGGCGGCTGCTGTGCGTCGTCGAAGACGGTGAGACTGCCGATGGTCTCGGTCTCCCCTGCAAGAGAGCAGTGAGATGCCGAAAACTCGGGATCGTACGCCTGGACGTCGATCCCGAATGCCATCCTTTTTTCTTCTTCACACGCGGTGAGCAGCAGGGCGAGCGCCAGGAGAGATGCCTTTTTCATGTTCTGTTCTCCTCTTCTTCACGGATTCACGGAAGGTTGGGTCCAGCGTCGAGCGCCCGCGAGGCCGTGCCACGGCGTGGCCGCGACGAGCGCCCCGCAGCGCGGAGCGCAGAGCAGCGCCGGAGCTCGGAGCGCCGGCAGGCCCGTGATGCGCCCTGCGCCGGCGGCCCGCCGGAGCTCCCGTCCGGGGTCGGCCTGTGGTAGCTTCGCGTCGTCGATGATCCTATTCCGCGCGCCCCCCACGTTCCTTTAGACATGGACGACGATTTCTCGCGCGGGGCCCCGCGGGGCAGGTTTCCGACGACCCACAGGTCGGCCGTCGTCGCGGTGGGCAGCGACGACCCGGCGGAGCGGGCGCGCTCGTTCGAGATCCTCGTGCGCGCCTACTGGAAGCCGGTGTACAAGCACCTCCGCGTCCGCTGGCGCATCGAGGGAGAGCACGCCGCCGATCTGACGCAGGGCTTCTTCGCTCGCGCGTTCGAGCAGCGCACGTTCTCCGCGTACGACCCTGCGCGCGCGCTGTTCCGCACCTATCTGAAGATGTGCCTCGACCGCTACGTCATGAAGGAGGCCGAGAGCAGCGGCCGCCAGAAGCGCGGCGGACATGCCGTGACGCTCAGCCTCGACTTCCCCTCTGCCGAGCGGGAGATCGGTGCGCTCGCCGTGCCAGCACCGGAATCGCTCGACACGTACTTCGACCGGGAGTGGACGCGTCACCTGGTCGGCATGGCGGTCGATGCCCTCCGCGAGCGCTGCGAGCGCGGCGGCAAGGAGCTCACCTTCCGCGTCTTCGAGCGCTACGTGCTCCACGACGGTCCCGAGGACCGTCCCACCTATGCAGAGCTCGCCACGGAGCTCGGGATCAAGGTCACCGACGTGACCAACTACCTCGCCTCCGCGCGGCGCGAGTTCCGCGGTCTGCTCCTCGAGACGCTGCGGGAGATCACCGGCTCCGAGGCCGAGTTCGAGGCGGAGTCCCGCGCCTTGCTCGGGGGCGCCCGGTGACCTTCGTCGACGACGCGGGGGTCGGACGCCTCGTCTCGCTCGCGGCCGAGCCCGAGGTCGTCGCGGGCAGGTTCGAGCTCGACACGCTGCTCGGCGAGGGCGGCATGGGCGTCGTCTTCGCGGCCTGGGACCGCGAGGGGCACCGCAGCGTGGCGCTCAAGCTCCTGCGCGACGTCGACGAGGCGACGAGCGCGCGCTTCGACCGGGAGGCCGAGGCGCTCGCGGCGCTCTCCCACCCGGGGATCGTCGGCTACGTCGCCCACGGCAGCACCGCGCTGGGTGAGCGGTACCTCGCGATGGAGCGCCTCGTCGGCGTGACGCTCGCGGAGCGGCTCGCCGAGGGCCCGCTCGGCGTCCGCGACGCGGCGCGCGTCGGGCACGGCGTCGCCGCGGCCCTCGCCGCCGCGCACGAGAAGGGCCTCGTCCACCGCGACATCAAGCCGAGCAACCTCTTCCTGCAGGACGGCGCCGCCGATCGGGTCAAGCTCCTCGATTTCGGGCTCGCGCGCGGGAAGGAAAGCGCGCCCGCGGTCACGGGCCCCGGGGCGCTCGTCGGCACGCCGAGCTACATGGCGCCCGAGCAGGTGCGCGGCGCGGCGACCCCCGACGCGCGCACCGACCTGTTCGCGCTCGGCGCGGTGCTCTTCGAGTGCCTGACCGGTCGGGCGCCGTTCACGGGCGCGGACACCGAGGCGGTGCTGGTCAAGATCCTCGTCGAGCGCCCGCTCGCGGTCCGGGCGCTCTGTCCGCTCGCCCCGCCGGCGCTCGAGGCGCTCATCGCGCGGATGCTCTCCAAGGCCCCCGAGGGCCGCCCGGCGAGCGCCGCCGAGGTCGCGCGCGCGCTCGCCGCCCTCCTCGCCGACGAGGGCCTCGACGCCGCGCCGGCCGCCGGCGATCCGGCGCAGCCCGCGGCGCCGGGGACGCTGATCGCCGGCAAGTACCGGGTGATCCGGACGCTGGGCAGCGGCGGGATGGGCGTCGTGCTGCTCGCGTGGCACGAGCCGCTCGACCGGAACGTGGCGCTCAAGCTCCTGCGCGGCAGGAAGAGCGGCGGGGACGTGGCGCGCTTCCTCCGCGAGGCGCGGGCGGCGTCGCGGCTCGAGAGCGAGCACGTCACGCGGGTGATGGACGTCGGCACGCTCGACGACGACACGCCGTTCATCGTGATGGAGTTCCTGAGCGGCAAGGACATCGGGCAGGTCCTGCACGACAGGAAGCGGCTGCCGGTCGGGGTGGCCGTGGACTATGTGCTCCAGGCGGGGGAGGCGATCGCCGAGGCGCACGCGCTCGGCATCGTCCACCGGGATCTGAAGCCTTCGAACCTGTTCCTCACCACCCGGAGGGACGGCTCGCCGCTCGTCAAGGTGCTCGATTTCGGCATCTCGAAGATGTCGCGCGCGAGCGACGCTGCGCGCTCGGAGACGCTCGCCGTCGACGCGAGCATCACGGCGCCGGACGCGGTCATGGGCTCTCCGCTCTACATGTCGCCCGAGCAGCTCGAGAGCACGAAGCGCGTCGACGCCCGCGCGGACATCTGGTCGCTCGGCGTCGTGCTGCAGGAGCTCCTCACCGGCCGTCCGCCGTTCGAGGCGGACAGCTTCATGGCCATGGGCGCGAAGATCGCCGCCGGCGCTCCCGCGAGGCTCCGCGACGGCTGCCCCGAGGCGCCGGAGGGCCTCGCGGCGGTGGTGCTCCGCTGCCTGGAGAAGGATCCGGCGCGGCGCTTTCAGAGCATCGCCGAGCTCGCGCAGGCGCTCGGGCCGCACGCGCCGGAGGGGTCTCGGCTCTCGGTGGAGCGCATCACCCGCGTCGCCGGCGCCGGCGCCGCGGTCGCTGACGAGCCGGCCGCGCGCCCGGAGGACGTCGCCGTGGACCGGGCGATCTCCGCGCGCACCTGGGATGCGCCGGCCGCTCCCCGGGGGCGGCGCGGCGCGCTCGTCCTGGGCGTGGGCGCGGCGCTCGCGCTCGGCGCCGTGCTGCTCGCCGCGCAGCGCGCGCCGGGGGTCGCGGACGGCACGCCCGCGGCGTCTGCCTCCGTCGCTCCGACGGCGCCGTCGGCCGAGGTGACGCCTAGCGCGAGCCAGGCCCTCCAGGGCAGCGCAGCTGCGGCTGCAGCCGCGCCCTCGCCGCCCGCGGCGACGACGAACGCGGCGTCGCCGACTCCGGACGCCGAGGCCTCGGCGGACGCGCCGCCTTCGCGGGGCGCCGGGCCCTCGAACGGCGCGCCGCCTTCGCAGCGCGCAGGGCCGGTGGCCGGGGCGCCATCGCCGAGCCCGCCAGCGCGCCCGCCGTCCAGCGCCCGCGCCCGGCCCGCCGCGCCGCCGGCCCAGCACAGCCCCCCTGCGGCGCCCGCTGTCGAGCGCTCACGCCCTGCCGCCGAGCCGCCCCCCGGCGACGTCGTGGACCCGATGGATCCGGCGCTGATCCGCCGATAGCTCGCTTCGAGGCCAGATGCTCTTTTCTCCTGGCTGCGCGCGAAAGGGGGGAGAGGACCAGCCGTTCCACACGACGCCGACCACCGGTGGATCGAGCAGAAAATGATGGTTGGCAGGAGATCATTGTAATGAGTGCTTATATATCGGGTGCGTTCGCCTCCGAGCGCGAGGCCTTGTCACTTTTCGGTCGGGGAGGGCGCTCGCGAGCCCATGGCATGAGATGCCCCGGCCTGGTCGCGACCGCCGGCTGTGGCGAGCGCACGCCAGGAGGAGCGGCGACGCCGCCGAACAGGGGGCACCATCGCCCCGCGCCCTCTCGACGCGCTCCGCTCCTCCGCGCTCTGCTTGCCCTCGTCGCGTCTGCGGCCTTCCTTGGCTGCGGCGATGATGGTGCCAGTTCCTCGAACGGCAGCGGAGGCGCCGGCGCTGCTGGCGGCGGTGCCGGCGGTGCCGGCGCTGCTGGCGGCGGTGCCGGCGCTTCGGGCGGCGGCACCGGCACGGCCAGCAGCGGCCAGGGCGGGTCGGGCGGCCATCCTCCCGCGGGCCTCGTCGAGCCCGGCGATCCCGGGCCGGGCGATGTCGCCTTCACGGTGCGCGCCGATCAGGGGGTGCGCCCCATCAGCCCGCTCATTTACGGGGTCAACTGGGCGGAGGACCTGGACGGCGAGCAGCGCGGCACGACCGTCGTGCGCATGGGCGGTAACCGCATGACCGCGTACAACTGGGAGAACAACGCCTCCAACGCAGGCTCGGACTACATGCATCAGAACGATGCCCACCTCGTCGGGAACAGCCAGCGCGGCGATGTGCCTGGCGAGGCGGTGCGCGTGCTGGCCGAGGACGCGCTGGCGCACGGCGCCGCCTTCATCGCGACCGTCCCTGTCTGCGGTCATGTAGCGGCCGACAAGGACGGCGGCGGCGACGTCAACCAGACCCCGGACTACCTCGAGACCCGCTTTCATCCCACGATCGCGCGCAAGGGCGCTCCCTTCTCCTCGTCGCCCGATCTCGACGACAACGCCGTGTACCAGGACGAGTTCGTCGCCTGGATGAAGCAGGCCTTCCCCGACGCCTTCCAGGGCGAGGTCGCGAGCGTCCTGTTCTCGCTCGACAACGAGCCCGACCTCTGGAACCACACCCACGAGCGCATCCACCCGGAGCCGGTGACCTATGCCGAGCTCGTCGACAAGAACATCGAGTTTGCGTCCGCGATCAAGGACGTCGCGCCGAACGCGCTCGTCACCGGCTTCGTCTCGTATGGATACTCCGGCTATGTCAGCTTGCAGGGCGCGCCCGACGCGGACGGCAACTTCATCGAGCATTACCTCGACGCCATGAAGGCCGCCGAGGCGAGCGAGGGGCGCCGGCTTGTCGACGTGCTCGACCTGCACTGGTACACCGAGATCTACGCGAACGGCGAGCGCATCACGGGCGAGGATGCCTCCCCGGCGTCCGTCGAGGCCCGCGTCCAGGCGCCGCGCTCGCTCTGGGATCCCACCTTCGTGGAGGACAGCTGGATCGCGAACGACGTCGTGAACGGCCCGATCCTGCTCATCCCGTGGCTCCGCGGCCTGATCGACGCCCATTACCCGGGCACCGCCCTCGGCTTCACCGAGTACAATTTCGGGGGCGGCAACCACATCTCCGGCGCGATCGCCCAGGCCGACGCCCTCGGCGTCTTCGGCCGAGAGGGCGTGCTCGTCGCGACGATCTGGGACCCCGGCGACGAGGTCGCCATGCTCCGGGCCGGCGTGCGCGCCTTCACGAGCTACGACGGGCAAGGCGGGCGCTTCGGCGACACGTCCATCCACGCCGAGACGAGCGACGTCGCCAGGGCCACCGTGTACGCGAGCATCGACGAGGCCGATCCGAGCCGCATGGTCCTCGTCGCCATCAACAAGACAACGGCCCCGCTCACGGCCGCGGTGACCCTCGCCGCCTACGGGAGCTACACGGCCGTCGACGTGTGGCAGCTGACGGGCGACGAGGCGGAGCTCGTGCCTGCGGATCCGGTCGCCCCGGGCGCCACGAACGCCTTCACGTACGCGATGCCGGCCCACAGCGTCTCGGTGCTGGCGCCCCGGTAGCAGCTCGTCGCTTCGGTCCGTCGCGAGGGGTTGCCGCGCTGCCCGGCCCGGGGCCCACGGACGTACCCGGCCCCGGCGCCTCCCCCAGGCTGGCGGTCAGGCGTTGCTCGCCGGAATGTCCAGCCCGCGCACAACCGCCGGCCGCGCGACGAAGGCGTCGAGCACGCGCTTCACCTCCTTGAAGTCGTCGAACCCCACCAGCTCGCCCGCGCCGTAGAAGCCCACGAGGCTGCGCACCCACGGAAAGATCGCGATGTCGGCAATGGTGTAGTCATCGCCCATCATCCACGCGCGGCCGCGCAGGTGGCCGTCGAGGACGCCCAGCAGCCGCTTCGATTCCGCCACATAACGGTCGCGCGGCCGCTTGTCCTCGTAGTCCTTGCCGGCGAACTTGTGGAAGAAGCCGAGCTGGCCGAACATGGGGCCGATGCCGCCCATCTGGAACATCACCCACTGGATCGTCTCGTAGCGGCGCGCCGCCTCCTGCGGCAGCAGCCGCCCGCTCTTTTCCGCCAGGTACAGCAGGATCGCGCCGGACTCGAACAGCGCGAGCGGCTTGCCGCCCGGGCCCTGCGGGTCGAGGATCGCCGGGATCTTGTTGTTCGGGTTGAGCGAGAGGAACTCGGGCGAGAGCTGGTCGTTTGTGTCGAAGGCGACACGGTGCGCCTCGTAGGGCAGGCCCATCTCCTCGAGCGCGATCGACACCTTCACGCCGTTGGGCGTGGGCAGCGAGTAGAGCTGGATGCGGTCGGGATGCAGCGCGGGCCACTTGCGCGCGACGGGGAAAGAAGACAGATCGGTCATGCGGTCTCTCCTGCTGTTGGAACCGCGAGTGTAAACCACCCCGGGAAGCGCGGGGCGGGGACGCAAGGCGTTCTCACTCCCGGGGGAGCAGGGAATCCAGAGGTTTTGGAGAAAATCGAGAACGCGGCCGGCAGGGGCCGCGTTCTCGGTCGTCGCGACGACGCGCTCGCTCAGGCGATGAGCGGGGCGATGAGGAGCGACACGACGCCCATCACCTTGATGAGGATCGAGATGCCGGGGCCCGACGTGTCCTTGAAGGGATCGCCGACGGTGTCGCCGACGACGGCGGCCTTGTGGGCGTCGGAGCCCTTCGCGTGGCCGTCGAGGCCGCCCTTCTCGATGTGCTTCTTGGCGTTGTCCCAGGCGCCGCCGCCGTTCGCCATCATCAGCGAGAGCACCGCGCCGACGACGAGCGCGCCGGCCAGCGTGCCCGCGAGGACCTCGGGGCCGGCCACGAAGCCGACGACGACCGGCGCGAGCACCGCGATGGCGCCGGGCGCGATCATCTCGCGGATGGCGGCCGTCGTGGCGATGTCGACGATGACCTTCGGCTGCGGCTCGACGCCCGGCTTGCCCTCGAGCAGGCCCGGGATCTCGCGGAACTGACGGCGGATCTCCTCGACGATCGCGCCGGCCGCGCGGCCGACGGCGGTCATCGTGAGCGAGCCGACGAGGCAGGGGAGGAGGGCGCCGAAGAGGAGCCCCATGAGGACCTTCGCGTCGGTCAGGTAGAGAACGAGCTCCGGAAGGCCCTTCGCGCGGCGGACCGCGTCGACCTCCATGTTGAAGGCGGCGAACAGCGCGACGACGGTGAGCACCGCCGAGCCGATCGCGAAGCCCTTGCCGACGGCCGCGGTGGTGTTGCCGACCGCGTCGAGCTCGTCGGTGATCGCGCGGACCTCCTTGCCGAGGCCGGCCATCTCGGAGATGCCGCCGCCGTTGTCGGCGATCGGGCCGTACGCGTCGACGGTCATGACGATCGCGGTGCCCGCGAGCATGCCGACCGCGGCGAGCGCGATGCCGTAGAGGCCGAGGTAGTGGTTCGAGATCCAGCCCACGGCGCAGAGGGTCGCGAGGGGGATGGCGACGCTCTCGAGGCCGACCGCGATGCCGCGGATGACGTTGGTGCCGGGGCCGGTGAGCGAGCTCTGGGCCACCTTGTGGATGGGGCCCATCGACGTGTAGTAGTCGGTCACGAGGCCGACGATGCCGCCGCCCGCCGCGCCGGCCGCGAGGGTGATGACGGCGCCGGAGCTGTAGCCGAGATCCGGGAGGATGACGGCCGCCGCGAGCACGACGAGGAACGGCGGGACGATGAGCGCGAGGCGCAGCACCCGGGCCGGCGGCATGTTCTTGAGCGCGCGCGTGATGAAGATGCCGACGACCGAGACCGCGAGGCCGATCGTCGCGAGGAGCAGCGGCAGCGACACGGCCATCGCGCGGAGCTCCTGCTCGCTCGCCGACGGAGCGAGCTGCTGCAGCCTGGCGATCGGCAGCGTGAGGCCGAGCGCGATCGCGGCGACGACCGCGGCCACGTAGCTCTCGTAGATGTCGGCGCCCATGCCCGCGATGTCGCCGACGTTGTCGCCGACGTTGTCGGCGATGACGCCCGGGTTGCGGGGGTCGTCCTCGGGGATGTTCGCCTCGACCTTGCCGACGATGTCGGCGCCGACGTCGGCGGCCTTCGTGTAGATGCCGCCGCCGATGCGGGCGAACAGCGCGATCGAGCTCGCCCCGACGGCGAACGAGTGGACGACCGTCGCGAGGTGCTCGTCGTTGCGGAACAGGGCGTAGATGCCGCCCAGCCCGATGAGGCCGAGCCCCGCGACGCAGAGGCCCATGACGGCGCCGCCGTCGAGCGCGGTGACGAGCGCGGTGGGCTTGCCGTGCGCGCGAGCGGCCTCGGCCGTGCGCACGTTGGCGTAGGTCGCGGCCTTCATGCCGAAGAAGCCGGCGATGAGCGACAGGAACGCGCCGGCAGCGAAGGCGCCCGCGGCGAGGAGCCCGAGCGTGGCGGCCAGGAGCGCGAAGACGACGGCCACGTAGACGGCGAGCACCTTGTACTCGCGCGCGAGGAAGGCCATCGCCCCCTCGCGGATGTAGCGCGCGATGCGCGCCATCGTCTCGTTGCCTTCAGGGGCCTTCTTGACACGCACGTAGAAGGTGCGTGCGACCATGAGCGCGACGGCGCCCGTCACGAGCGACTGATAAGACAATGCATCCACGGGTGATGGTCCTCTCGCTCGCCCCCGGCCGGAGCGAGCGCCGGCTCACTTGTCCGTCCATGACGGCGAATCAAGTCGGAAATCGCGGCGCCGCGGTTCTCTGGGCCGTCCTGGGCGAAATCTGGAGCTGGCGTCAGGGGAACATGGCGTCCGCAACGTCGGTCCTGCTGGGTCCCGCGCGTGCCGACCGTGACCGTGGCATTGAAATGTTACAGGCAGGGACGACGTGAGCGACGCGTACCGGCTCGATGGTCACCGCGCGTCGGTCACCGCGCGCGCTGCCAGGTGACGATCCGCGTCACCGCCTCGTCGACCTGCTCGACCGGGGCCGCGAAGGACAGCCGGACGTGCCGCGCGCCGCGTTCGCCGTCGAAGTCGGTGCCCGGCGTGAGCGCGACGCCCGTGTCGGCGAGCAGCCGCTCGCACCACGTGACAGAGTCGTCCGTACCGACGTCGGCATACAGGTAGAAGGCGCCGTCGGGCGGGGCGACCTCCCAGCCGAGCTCGGGCAGCCGCCGCAGCAGCAGGTCGCGCGCGGCCGCGTAGCCCTCCACCAGCCGGTCCGCCTCGGCGTACGCCTCCGGGGTCAGGGCCGCGAGCGCCGCGTGCTGCGCCAGGGCGGGCGGGCACAGCGCGAGGTTCCCCGCCAGCGCGTCGACCGGCGGGACGAGCTCCGGCGGCAGCACGAGCCACCCCAGGCGCCAGCCCGTCATGGCCCAGTACTTCGAGAAGCTCGAGACGACGACGGCGCCCGCGTCGCCGTAGCGCGCCGCCGTCGCCTGGCGCCCGGCCCACGCGCCGTACGTGAGGCCGTGATAGATCTCGTCGCTCACCAGCCGGACGTCATGCCCCGCGCACCAGCGCGCGATCGCCTCGAGCTCCGCGGCGTCGACCATCGTGCCCGTCGGGTTCGCCGGGCTCGCCAGGACCAGGCCGTCGAGCTTTCCGCCGTCGTAGGCGGCCATGAGCTGCGACGTGGTCGGCTGGAAGCGGCTCCCCGGGCCGCACGGCAGCTCGACCACCTCCACCCCGAGGGAGCGAAGGATGTTCCGGTACGCCGGGTAGCCCGGGCGAGCGAGCGCCACGCGGTCACCCGGCTCGAACGCCGCGAGGAACGCGAGCAGGAACCCGCCCGACGACCCGGTGGTGAGGGCGACGCGCGACGGGTCGAGGTCCACGTCGTACCAGCGGCCGTAGTGCTCCGCGAGCGCAAGCCGCAGCGCCGGGATGCCCAGCGCCTCGGTGTACCCGAGGTCGCCGTCGGCGAGGAGCGCGGCCGCCCGCGCGCGCACGACGGCGGGCGCCCCTGAACCCGGCTGGCCCGCGCACAGGCTGATGACCGGCTCGCCCGCCGCGCGCCGCGCGTTGGCGGCGGCGAGCACCTCCATGACCGCGAAGGGCGGCACCTGCGAGCGGCGGCTGCTCCTCACCCGGCCATCCTCCCGCCACGCATCAGGTCGAGCCCATGAGGGTGATTGCGGAGAAGCCCTGGGAAGTTCGCATCGAATCTTGTGGTGATGAGGTGAACGCCATCATCCTGAACGGCTCATCGGCCATTTGCAACACCGAAGCTTTGTTGTCGGCAGAGGAAGCTCGACGCCGGTCGCCGCGCCGTCCGGGCCGCGGGGCGAGGGATCACCCGTCGCGATCGAGGAAGTCCATCAGCCAGGCCATGGCCGGCCGCAGGGTGCCGTCCGGGTGCAGGAGGCCCGTGTTGTCCAGCCAGGTGGAGCCGACGACGTAGCCCCACAGGGTGATGCCTTTGACGGCGCTGTGGTCGTAGAACATCGTGAACTGCTCCTCCATCACCTGGCGCTGCGCGTCGTCGTCCGAGAGGCCGATGTCGTACTCGGTGATGTACACGGGCAGGCCCGTCGCGGCGAGCCCGTCGATGTAGCCCTTCACGGTGCTGGTCTCGAACTTGTACGCGTTGTGGGCCTCTGCGCCGAGGGCGTCGATGGGAGCGCCTGCGTCCAGCAGCGTCTTCACGAGCTCGACGAAGCGCTCGTGCTCGCTCTCGTACTCGATGTTGTTGTAGTCATTGAGGATCAAGGTCGAGCCCGGGCAGAGCTCGCGAGCCCACTTGAAGGAGTTGACGATCCAGTCATGGCCGCTCTCGCCGTCGCCCCCGATGGCGTTCTTGAAGACAGGCGTGGTGTGGGGCGGCGGCTCGTTCACGACGATGATGTACTCCGTGTCGGGGTACCGCTCGCAGAACGCCTGCATCCAGTCCCGCACGGCCTGCCGCTGCTCCTCCGCGGTGAGCCTCCCGAGCCAGCTTGGCGGCGTGGCACCCCACACGAAGTTGTACTGCGTGAAGGGGATGTCGTTGTCCTGCGCGTACCTGTAGACCGCGTCGAGCCTGCTCCAGTCGCGAACGCCGCGGGACCTCTCGATGGATGTCCACCTGCCCTCGAGCTCGGGCGTGATCTGGTCCCAGTACTGGATGAAGTCGTCGCGCACGGCGCCGTTCGTCGTGATGTTGCCGACGAACTTGCGGGGGCTCGAGCCGCCCGAACCCCCCGACCCGTCGCCGGAGCCGCCCGCACCGGAGCCCAGCGTACCCGTGCTGTCCGTGCCGGCTCCGCCTGCGCCGGTTGCGCCGGCGCTGCCGCCATGGCCCCCCGCTCCCGTCGCGCCGCCCGCGCTCGACGAGCCGCCCGGGCCAGCGTCCGCCGTGTCCACCCTGCCAGAGCAGCCGGAGAGGGCCGCGATCCCGAGCGCGATCGAGACCGTGCCGTACAGCCATCGAGAAGAAGGGTCCTTGTTCATGCCAACCCCCGCAAGCAGGAAGATCTTGAGCTGTGACTCTTGGAGCGGGAAAGCCGTGTGGCATCCGCGCGGGCCGGAGAGCACGCGCCCGGCGTCACGTCGCGCGTCGGGTGGCGCGCTCTCCCTCAGGGAGGAGGCGGGGTGCAGAGGAAGCACCCGCCGCACTCGTGGTGCGGGGTCTTGGTGCCCCACGCGATCGGGTAGCAGGGCCGAACCGACGCATGAAAGCTCCTCGAGCGAAGGAGGCCTGTTCCGGCCTCCGGTTCTCTGCGGGACACCTTAAACCGATTGTCCGGCCAGAGCAAGCGCTCCGGCCGGAGCGCCCTGTGCGGCTATCTGCCAATTCAACCCTTGACGGCCTGCAAGGTGTAACTCGCCGCCAGCCGCTCCGGCTTTTCGCGGAGCCGCCACTCGCCGCGCCCGTCGTCCACCATGGCCGCTCCGAGCGGATTCCAGGGGACTGAATCGTGCTCGGTGAGCTCGGTCAGCCTCAAGTTCGCCGCGAAGAGCGCGGAGATGATCTCGCCGAGGCCGTGATTGAAAGCGATGGTGTCGGGCGCGGCGAGCTCTCCCTCGTGGGACACGTAGGTCTGCTTCTCGTGGAACAGCGTGCCGCCCTCGACCTCGAAGTAAGGATACTCCACGACCAGGAGGCCGTCCGGGCGCGGATCGGCGAGCGACCACAGCATCGGATGTCCCTCGCGCATGAACAGGCGCCCCCCCGGCTTCAGCAGCGCCGCCACCGTGGTGGCCCAGCGCTGGATGCTGTCAAGCCAGCACAGCGCGCCGACGCCCGTGTACACAACGTCGAAGCGCTCGGCCCCCAGCGCCGCGACCGCGTCGTAAACATTGCTGCACACGTACTCGATCTCGGCGCCGCAACCCGCGGCCAGCCGCCGCGCCACGGCCAGCGCCGGCTCGGAGAAATCGAGGCCGGTCGTACGCGCTCCGAGGCGAGCGAGCGACAGCGTGTCCGTGCCGATGTGGCACTGCAAATGGACGACGTCGAGGCCGCGCACGTCGCCGAGCCGGGCGCGATCGAAGTCGACAACACCGGAGAGATGCCGCGGGTCCTCGAGGAACCTGTGAAGCTCATAGCCTTTCTCGTGAAACGGAACACGACTGTTCCAGTTCGCGAGGTTGATCGCCACGTAGTCGCGTTCGTGAGAGCTCATGGCGCAAGTATGCCATGGATCGCTCCACGCGGCGCAGCGCGGTCTCGAGGTGCTCGCCCCGCAGGCTGCGGAGCGAAGACGGCTCCCTCGAGCCGTGGGCGTCTAGCGCCGGGGCGAGAGGACGACGATCGACGTCGGCGTCACCAGCAGGTCGTCCGCGCTCGACGGGTCGACCTTGCTCGGCCGGGGGAGGATCTCGGCATTCCATCGCGCCGGGGGGAGCCCGCAGAGCGCCTTGATGTCGCCCACGCGCGTCGGGCCGCGGGCGGTCACCGCGAAGATCTCCGAGCTGCCGCTCGCGTCCCGGATGTCGACCCAGATCTTCATCATGGTGGACGACAGCATCTGCGCGACAGGAACCTTGCCGGCGACCACGGGGAACCAGACCGCCGACGAGAGCACATGGAGCTCGACGAGCTCGATGCCTGTTCCGGGATGCTCGGCAAAGAACCTGCGGAAGCCGGCGAGCGTCTGGACGAACGGGTGGAGCGGGTGCCACAGGCGGTGCTTCCCCGAGGCCACCGGGCCGATATGCACGTGGCGGAACCCCGCCGCGTCCGCGGCGCGCAAGGTCTCGCAGACGGCATCCGCGATGACGCCGAGATCCCGGCTGTCCTCCGGATCCTCGCTACCTCGGTCTCGAGGCACATCCAGCCTCCGGTCGCGGGCGGCGACGCCGAAGATGGGCGCGCCATCGAACCGGTAAGCGGTGGACGGCGCAGCGTCGAGCGGGCGCCAGCGTTCGGGCGCCGTGTCCGCGACGAGCCCTGCTTCATGCGCCTTGACGAGAAAGCCGTTCGCCTGGGTCCCCGGGATGGCGCGGTTGTCCGAGGGCGTCCGGCCGACGCTGACGAGCACGCACTCGCGGCCGTCCCCGGCGGCGGGCACGGGGAGCGGCGCGTACCGGAGACGGAGCTTCCTCGCCCCGCCGGAGGGGTGCTTCGAGCCATCGGAGAGGCTGAACCCCAGCTCGTCCGGCATCCATGCGACCGGCGGCCGCTCGGCGCCTGACGGCGCAGGCGCCCGGCGCTCCCAGACGGCATCGGTCAGCCGGCCGATCAGCTCCGTCAGCTCCGCGTAGTGCCCGTAGAACACAGGGGCGATGCCCAGCCGCGTCTGCAGGAAGCGGACGTCGAGGGTGTCCCGCTTCTCGCTGGAGAACAGCGCGAAGTGCGGGTGAGGCCCGGGCCCGTGGTGGTGGGCGATCTCTCCGAAGAGGTTGATGAGGTAGTCCTCCAGGATGCCCGAGCCGAGGAACAGCAGCGAGCGCCGGGAGAGCACCTCGGCGAACGCGCGCCGGAAGTGCGGCTGCGCGTTGACGGCGTGCTGGTACTGCTTGTAGCCCGCCACCACCTGGCCCGCGAGCTCGGCGCGGCGCCGCTCGTCGAGGACGAGCTCCTCGACAAGCGCATCGAGCCGCGCGGCCTGCCCGCCCAGAAAGCCCTGCAGCGCCCACAGGAGGGGCCGCGTCGGCGACTCCAGGGAGCGAACGACCTTGTGGCAGTCCTCGATGCTCCGCCCGAGCACCTCGGGGACGTCGGTCTCGTCCCGCTTCGCCTCCCGGGAGGGCTTGCCCGTGCGGCTCACGCCGGCCATCTCGCCGGCGCGCGACTGCCGCATCCGGCTCACGACGTAGAGATCATCGTAGTTGGTGGTCAGCACGAGCGGCCAGTAGCAGCGCGCGAGCGCCGCCGTCTGCGCCGGCACGTCGCACTCGCCCGCGGCCCTGCCGCCCTCGTTGAGGGCCCTGCGGTACGCCTCCGCGCGCGCCTCCACGCCCAGCGCGGCCAGCCCGAGCACCGCCTTGTCGGCGAGGCGGTAGAGCTCCGAGGGGTCCAGCCGGTCCTCGGGCCTCGCCCGCCGGAGAGGCTCGGGGACGTCCACCCCGGCCTCGCCGGCGAGCCTCACCAGCAGATCCAGCCAGCCTGCGCAGGCGGGTCTGCTCATCCCCGAGCCGATGAACGGCGCCAGCACGCCCCGCCGGTACGCGCTGGCGAGGTAGGGCAGGATGTCGTCGAATCCGAGCTCCATCAGGTCCTCCGCCGCCCCCCGGCCGCCTTCGACGCGGCCTTCGTTCCGGCCATGAAAACCGACGGCGCGCCGATCTGCAAACCCCTCGATCGCGCCGCGTCGCGCGAGCGCCGGGGTGCGCGGCGAGCTCGGCCCCTGTCTCCGGCGCGGCGACATCGAGCCACGCGCCCACAGCGCGAAGGCGCGTCCGGCGGTGGAACACCTGACCTTCTCCGCGCTCGTGCCCCTTGCGATCCGGCCGGTCTGCACAAGAGCCTCCGGGAGCCGCTCATGCCTGAAGGCGACACCCTCTTCCGGATCGCCGCTGCCCTGGGCCCCGTGCTGGAGGGCGCGCGCGTCATCGCCCTGGAGCTGCCCCGGAGCGACCGGCGGTGCGACCAGCTCGTCGGCCGCCGGGTCGAGCGCGTGGAGGCGCGCGGCAAGAACCTCTTGATCTTCTTCGACGACGGCACCGTCCTCCACACGCACCTGCGCATGAGCGGCGCCTGGCACCTCTACCGCGCGGGGGAGCGCTGGAGGCGGTCCGAGGCGACGGCCTCGGCCATCCTCGCGGTCCCGGGCTACGTCGCCGTCTGCTTCCGTGCGCCGATCGTGCGCCTGCTCCGCGCGAGCGCCGTGCGCGGCGACCGTCTGCTCGGCGGCCTCGGCCCGGACCTGCTCGGCGACGGCTTCGACGCCGCGGAGGCGCTCCGCCGCCTCCGCGCGCTCGACGACGTGCCCCTCGGGGTCGCGATCATGGACCAGCGCGTCGTCGCCGGCATCGGCAACGTCTACAAGAGCGAGCTCCTCTTCCGGAGGCGGCTCGACCCGTTCGCCCCGGTCCGGGCGTACTCGGACGAGGAGCTCTCCGCGATGCTCGACCTCGGCCGCCGCCTCCTGCAGGCCAACGTCGAGCCGCGGGACGCCTCCGGCGCGTACCGCGGCCCCACCGCGCACTACCTCCACACGCGCACGACGCGCACCGGCTTCGATCGCGGCAGGCGGCCTGTCGGCGTCTACGGCCGCGAGGGGCGCGCCTGTTACGACTGCGGCGCCGCGGTCCAGATGCGCCGGCAGGGCACCATGATGCGATCGACGTACTTCTGTCCCCGTTGTCAGCCGACCCGCGCCGCGGCAGAGCCTGCGGACGGATCTGCGCCGCCGGCCGGATCTGCGCCTCCCGCGCCGTGACCTCCGCCGCCGGAGGACAGCGCCTGCGCTCCCGGGGAGCACACAGCGCGCCTTGTTTACCGGCAGACCTTTCCGGCGGATCGATCGTACGATCGGCCTCATGTGCACAACCCGCTTCTCCCTGCTCCTTCTCCTCGTGTTTGCCCCTGCATGCAGCCATCCCCTGGATGAGCCCATCTCTCCGGATGCCGAGGGCGAGAGGGCCTCTCCCTCCGGCGGCGCGTCTATCTCTCCGTCCACTGCGCCCCCCACTGCGCCCCCGGCGGCGCCTGCTGATGGGGCCGCCGAGATTGACGCCCGTTTCGCCCCGCTCGTCGCGTCGGCCTTTCGCGACTACAAGGCCTGGGGCCGCGTCGACGACGAGCTCCGCTGGGCGCCCTGGCTCTGCCGCCTACCGCTGCCCGGCCGTGCCCGCATGAGCGCCGCCGAGGACGGCGGCCACGCCCGCAAGCTCTACTCGGTGTTCGCCAGGCACCGCGATCGCTATCCACTGGTGCAGGACGATGCGCCCGTATCCCAGCCGGTCGGGCAGGTGCTCGTCAAGGAGAGCTACCACCCCGAGCTCGTCGAGGAGGGGGCTCCCGAGCTCCCGTCGCATCCGCCCTCGGCGCCGGACGGCGCCTCCGGCACACCGGATCATTTCGATCCTTACGTGCGCGACGGCGATCGCGTCTACCGCGCGTCGCGCTTCGCCGGCGCCTACGTGGTGCTCAAGGTCGCGCCGGACACGCCCGGCACCGACGCCGGCTGGGTCTATGGCACGGTCACGCCCGATGGCGAGGTGACCTCCGCCGGCCAGGTCGCGTCGTGCATGGGATGTCATGTGAGCGCCCGCCACGAGCGCGTCTTCGGGATCGCGCCGGCGCCGTCCGCGGCGCCCTGACGGGCTCGGGGGCGGCGCTGCCAGCTCGCGACGCTCGCGATCCATCAGCGCAACTACGCGGAGGCGCGAGAGCGGATGCGCGAGGCGCTGAAGCTCAGCGAGGAGATGGGAAATGCAAGGTATCGTTCGGTGGCCGCGGACGCGCCACGGTAGGCCGCCGGCAGAACCTCGCTACCCCGATCTCCGCGCCCCCGCGACGCTCGGCCGCAGCAGCGATGGCGGCGGCTCCTCGCTCGCCTGCGCCGCCTCGCGCTCATGCTCCTCGGGCGCCGGCTCCATGATGCGCGCGATCCACGACAGTCCCTCCACGTTCTCCAGCGTGATCTTCGCGACCATCATGATCGGGACCGACAGCAGCGCCCCCGACGGCCCCCAGAGCCAGCCCCAGAAGAGCATCCCGAGGAGGACGGCGAGCGGGGACAGCCCCAGCGTCCGCCCGAGGACCCGCGGCTCCAGGACGTTGCCCACCAGCAGGTTGATCAGGAGGTATCCGATCGCCACGATCGCCGCGGTGCCGGGTCCCTGGCTCGCCAGCGCGGCGAGCACGGCCGGGATCGTCGCGACCGCCGCGCCGATGTTGGGGATGAAGTGCAGGACGAACAGGCTCGACGCCAGGAGGAGCGCCAGATCCACGTCCAGCAGGACCAGCATCACGTAGGCGAGCACGGCGACGAGCAGGCTCGTCATCGTCTTCACGACAAGGTACTTCTTGACCTCTCGCACGATGCGCTCGACGTGCTCGAGCCCGCGCCCCGGGTCCGTGATGATCGCCCGGACCTTCGCGCCGGCCCCCGCGAACTCGCAGAGGGCGAAGAAGACGACGAGGAGCACCACCCCCAGGTTCGACGCCGCGCTGGCGACCGTCACCGCGGCCCCGCCGAGCAGCGGCACAAGGGACGCCGTGTGCAGCGTGCGCGACAGGAACTCCGGGTTCACCGGCAGCCCGCGCTCGGTGAGCGTCGCCGCGAGCGCCACGGTCATGCTGGAGACGCGGGCCAGGTAGGCCGGCACCTTCTCCTCCAGCTCCACCCCGGCGATGGTGACCACCGCCCCCACGAAGGCCAGGATCGCGAGGTCGACGACGAGCGCGGCCAGCGCCCCGAGGGCCGGGGGGAGCCCCCGCCGGGTGACCCAGCTCGCGATCGGCGAGGAGATGGCCGCGAGCGCGATCCCGAAGAGCACCGGCACGAGGAACGGCTCCGCGTAGCGCAACCCCACGATGACAACGACCGTCGCCGCCGCGACCATGATCATCTGAGCTCGACGAGACATCGTGAAGATCCCCATGCCTGACCTCGTTGCTGCCGGGTTCCCGCGTCACGTCCATCCCAGAGGAGGAAGCACGGCGTAACGTGATTCCACGAATAGCAAGGGGTGCGCCACGCTCCATCCCGCTGGATCCGCGGCGCGCGGCGCGTGTTGCCGCCCGGCATCGGCGGTATTCGCGAGCTCGCCGCGCTGCGCGAGGCGCTCGGTCATCGTGGGGGAGCATGGATGTGGGGCCAGCGTGCGCGCAGCGGTGCGATCTGCGACGCGCTGGCCTGGACGCTGAAGGGAAGGGGACAGACTCAGGAGCACCGCAAAGGGCGGTGGGGCGCGATGTCGCATGCGGCGCCGCGCCACGTCGGCCGCGCGGGCTGCGTCGGCCCGCATGGACCGCATCGGCGCGATGCGCCGCGCCGATCTGGCGCCGCGCCCCGGCGGAGATCGCTACCGCGCTGACACCCGGCCATCGCCGGTTGGCCCGCCGTTCAGCGGCACCGCGGCGTGCTGGGCGGCGTCGGTCTTCGGGGTCGTCCCGGTGACGTAGGCCTTGACCGCCTCGACAAGGAACCTGAGCCCGGCGGCGCCCTGGTCGTCCCAGTACTCGCCCTCGCGCGGGCTCACGTGGATGAGCGCGAGGTGGGGATCGTCCTTGCCCTTCGGGAAGAAGACCTTCGCCTCTTCCGACCACAGCTCCTCGATCTTCGCCCGGCTCCGCACGATCGTGGCGCGCCCCGAGAGCGACAGGAAGCGGTGCTCCTCCTGGAGGGTGACGTTCACCTCCGGGTGCGACGCGATCTCGTCGACCTTGCCCGAGTCGAGGCTCGTCATGAACCAGATGTCCCCGGTGCCGTCGTCGACCTTTGTGAGCGCCATCGGACGCGCCCGCAGCTCCCCGTGGCTCGCCTGCGTGACGAGCATGGCATTCCGGAACTTCTCGAGGATCTCCAGCAGCTTTTCTCGTGACCCGGTTTCCATGGTGTCCTCCGTTGAGTCCCGGCGGCAGTTGCGAGATCCGGACCATGCCGGCTCACGCGCGAGATCGCGAGAGGAGCGGCTCTGCCGTGCCGCACCGGGCGTGCGTTCGAGGCATTCCGCCACAGCCTCCGGCGCGGATCCTCGCGCGTGCGAGCCGCCGGCCGGAGGAGCGGAGGAGGGGGTTCGCGCGGCGCCCGCGAGGAGCTACCCTGTGCGGGTGAGCGCGAGCACCGCGACGACGATCGCGACAAGCGCGAGCGCGCCGGCGACCACCAGCGCCACCTTGCCCCACGCGATCGGCGCCGTGCCCGTGACGCGGCTCGCGTCCTGGCCGTGCACGATGGCGCGGTAGCTGCGCCCCTTGTAGCGGTAGGCGAGCACGTACGACGGCAGCGCCACCCGGCGCGCCTCGAGCGCGCGCAGGAGCACCGCCACGTGCACGTTCCGGAAGGTCGACCCGGGGATCACGCCCTGCCTCAGGGTGTCCTCCGCGGTCGCGGCGATCCGCTCGCTCAGGATCTTCCGCGCCGCCGAGCGCTGCGCGTCGAACTGCTCCAGCACCGCGTCCGCCGGGCCGAGCTGCTGCTGTGTCCGGTGCGCGGCCGGCACCGCCTGATCGAACCGGAAGTACGGCGCGAGCTCCCGGGCCTCATCGAGCGACAGCCCGCGCGACGCGGACACGAGCAGGCTGCGGAACGGCAGCTGCGTCTGTCCGGCGTGCGGGGCCCAGGCGCTCCGCAGGGCGCCCGCGTTCGAGTCCGCCGTCCAGCTCACCACCGCGTCCGCGTTGACGAGCCAGCCGGCCCACCAGAGCGGGCGCAGCCCCTCCACGGTCGCCGCCTGTGAGAGGTCCGACGGCCGGAAGAAGCCGAGGGTCGACATCCACTGCCGCAGCGCCTTGTCGGCCTGCGCGGGGGGCACCCCGAACGGGAGCAGCCAGTCGGCCTGCTCGATCGGATCGATCGGCTGCTCCAGCCGCGTGACCGCGCCGCAAAAGCGGCACTTCGGCGCCTGCGCCTCGGCCGAGTACGCGACCGCCGCGCCGCACTCGGTGCACCGCAGCACCTGCACCGGCGGCGGGGCCGGGCCGCTCTCCTGCGGCGTGGCCAGGCCGCAGACGGCGCAGCGCAGGTCGCCCGGCTCCAGCGGCCCCTGGCAGCGGGCGCAGCACCGCGCCACGGCCGTCGAGACGCCCATGCTCATGCTCATCGCGTCCCTCCGGTCGGGGTGGGCCTGCTCCCGCCGGGGCGGACGCGCTCGGTCGGCGCGGGCGCGGGCGCGGTGACGAGCGCCGGCGGCCTCGCCACGCCGCGCCGCTCGGCCGGGTCGCGGTCGCGGGCCGCGGCCAGGACGAACGGCGCCGCGATGAGCAGGATCACGAGCAGCACGGCGAGGACGATCTTGACCCAGGAGAGGGGCGCCTTGCCGTGGATCGCGCCGGTCTGGCCGTTGATGAGGACCCGGAACGGCGGCTCGCGCGGGTCGTGCCGGATCGCGAGCACCCAGAGGGGTACGTAGAGGAGCTCGAGCGTCTCGTGGTCGAGGCGCGTCTCGTGCGTGAGGCCGTGGTGGCTGTCCCCGGGCATGAAGCCCGCGAGGTCGCGGCCGATCTTCTCGAGCGCCTCCCGCCGCGCCAGGGCGTAGCACTCCGGCTGCGTCATGGTCGGCTCCTCGGCGATCCAGCCGCTGAGCACCGCGGGCGTGTAGCGCCGCATCGTGCGGAGGTCGAACGGCTCGATCGCCTCGAGCTCGGCGTTCTGGACGGCGCGGGACGCCACGACGAGCACATCCATGACGTAGGTGGCGTGCTGGCCTTCGAGGTGCCGGTGCTCGGTCCTCGTGACGACGCGGGTGCGGGTGACGCTGTTTCCCTTGTCGTCGGTCGTCGTGTACGTCTCGGTCTCCTGGTAGTTCTCGCCGATCTGCGCCGCGTAGCGCGTCTGCGCCATCGCCGAGTACAGGTACGCGGGCGTGTAGACGCCGCGGATCGCGTCGATCGTCCCCCTCTTGACGCTCGACTGCACGAAGAGGCTCCGCTTCCCGAGCCACGCCGTGACGGCGCCCTGCGCGCTCTCCCGGGTCATGGTGAACCCGAGGACGAAGTGCGGCGACGGCCGGTCGTTCGACGGCGCGCGCTCCACCACCGCCGGCGAGGCGCAGTAAGGGCACACCGCGGTCCGCTGGTCCGCTTCGATGCGCAGCGAGGCGCCGCAGGTTTCACATTCGAGTTGCACCGGCGCCCGAGAGAACCGCACCGGAGGGCGGGGCGTCAACAGGGAAGGGACGTCGCCGTGTCGGCAGGGTCGCGCGGCGTCAGCAGGGGACGGGCGGCGGGCGGCTCCCGAGGTCGGCGGGAGAGGCCGAGTGGTCGGCGTCCTGCTGCGGTGTTTGCCGGAGCAGCGGGGAGAGCGTCCGCGTCGCCCATTGCCGGACCGGGGCGTCCGCCCACGGCTGCCACCGCGGGCTGGCCTGCGGCGCGACCGCCGCGCGGGGCGCGCGTGCACCGGCGCGCAGGCGCGGCGCAGGCCGAGGCTCGTCGAGGAAGCGCAGGAGATCGGGGGTGAGGTCGGCCACCGCTTCCCGGTGCGGATAGTGTCCCGCCTTCGCGTAGCGACGCACCGCCACGCCCTCCAGGTAGCGGTCGATGTCGGCCGCGTGGCGCACCGGGAGCACGGGGTCGCGGTCGCCCCAGTAGACGGCGAGAGGCGGTATCTCCGGGATGCGGTGCGCGATGTCCATGAGGTGCTCGCGCTGGCCGCGCAGATCGATCGCGTGGCGGAGCGTGCGCGACAGGGCGCGCGCCGTGCCGGGCCGCGCGTTCACCCCGGCGAGGTGCCTGCGCTCGTCCGCGTTGAAGTTGCCGCCGAGCACAAGCATCCCCGCGTGGGTGCCGACGCCCATGAGCACCGGCGCGGCCAGCTCCAGCAGCCCAGTCACCGCGGCGAAGCGCAGCGGCAGCGCGACCTCGCTCCCGATGCCGCCCGCGGCGACCAGCCCGAGGCGGTGCACGCGCCCCGGCCGCTCGGCGGCCACGCACATGGCGATGCTGCCGCCGAACGAGTGCCCGATCAGATCGAAATCGCCGAGCCCGAGGGCGCGGATCCATTCCGCGACCGCGCCCGCATACCAGGCGACGGTGTAGGGAGCGTCCGGGCGGGCCGAGTGTCCGTGGCCTGGCAGGTCGACCGCAAGGACGCGGCGCCCTCCGGCCGCAAGCGCGGGCGCGAGCCGGTTCCAGGTCCGACAGCTGTCGGACAGGCCGTGTACGAGGACCACGGGGCGCGTGCCCGCGCCGCCGTTCCGGGCAGCGCTCCACTCCTCCCAGTGGACCTCGCCTGCGGAAACGACGCGAACATGGTTGCGACACCTGATCGACATGTTCTTCTTCAAGAGTTCGCACGAAGCGCTGCGTCTGTCCAGATTGCACACCCGTCAGCTATTCGTTGTGGGCGGCCGGGCTCCCCGCGAAGCCCATTTCGCGTTCGTGTGGGTCGGATGACGCCAGCGTGCGCCATGCTGGGACGTGAACCGGACAACACTGTCATGGTATTTGTGCCATCGGAGCGCTGGTGACCGTGGTTTGGGCTGCGTGGCCCGAGCGATCCGGCGCGTTGGGGCGGGCGGCGCTCCGGAGCGGGGCGGCGTCGGGACGGCGCCGCGCGTACGGCACCGAGGTTGCTCAGCGGGTCGCCCCGAGCGCGGTGCGGTCGCATCGCGGAGGAGGATGCCTGTGCGAACCGTTCCCGTTGCGATATCTCTCTGTCTTCATGCCGTGTCGGCGGTCCTCCTCGGCGGTGCAGGCCTCGCCGCCTGCAGCGGGGGGGATGCCGCCGACTCGGGGGGGCTCCTGGGCAACCAAGATCCCGCCCCGGAGCCGCCCCGCAGCGACGGCATCGGGAGCACCGGCGCCGGCGTCGGGAGCACCGGCACCGGCTTCGGGAGCGCGGGCGCGGGCGGCGGCTCTTCCGTCGATGGATCCCAGGCCGAGCCGCCCCCGGAGCCATTGCCGGGCGAGGACGCCGGCGCGCCCCCGGCGTTCACCTGCGAGGGGCTCGACTCGAGCCAGCCCGTGGTCCTGTACGTGTCGGCCGACGACTCCAACTCGATGAGCTCGCCGGTGCATGCGCGCGAGCTCCTCCGCGGGGGCCTGGGGCCGGAGCCGTGGCAGGTGCGCACGTACGAGTTCCTCAACTACTACCGCATCGATTACGCGGCGCCGGACGAGGGCGAGCTCCGCGTCGAGCCCCAGCTAGAGCCCGGCGAGGAGGCGGGGACCTACACGCTGCAGATCGGCGTTCGCGCGTTCGACCCGCCGGCCCAGCGCCGTCCCGTCGCGGTCACGTTCGTCCTCGACACCTCCGGCTCGATGGCAGGTGAGCCGATGGCGCGCGAGAAGGCCACGGTGCGCGCCGTCGCCGCGAGCCTGTCCGAGGGCGACGTCGTGAACATGGTCACCTGGAACACCGAGAACTCGGTGATCTTGAGCGGTCACGTGGTGAGCGGCCCGGACGACCCGGCGCTGCTCGAGGCGGCCGACGAGCTCTCCGCCAGCGGCGGCACGGATCTCGAGAGTGGCCTCCGGGTGGGGTATGGGCTCGCGCAGGAGCACTACGAGGCTGACCGGATCAACCGGGTGATCCTGGTCAGCGACGGCGGCGCCAACGTGGGGGTCACCTCCGCGGATCTCATCGCGCGGCACGCGGAGGACGCCGACAAGGAGGCGATCTACCTCGTCGGCGTGGGGGCGGGGGCGGCGCCGGGTTACAACGATCGGCTCATGGATACCGTGACCGACAAGGGTCGTGGCGCCTATGTCTACCTCGATGACGTGGACGAGGCGTTCCACATGTTCCGGGATCGGTTCGACGAGGTGATGGAGGTGGCCGCCCGCGGCGTGCAGGTGGAGCTCACCTTGCCGTGGTACTTCAAGATGGAGAAGTTCTACGGCGAGGAGTACTCGACAAACCCCGAGGAGGTCGAGCCGCAGCACCTCGCGCCGGGCGACGCGATGATCTTCAACCAGCTCGTGCGCGGGTGCGATCCCGGCGTGATCAACGACGCTGATGCCCTCACCGTGCGCGCGCGCTGGCAGACGCCGCTCACCCATGAGCCGAAGGAGGCGAGCCGCCAGGCGACGCTCGCGGAGCTCACCGCCGGCAGCAAGGAGCAGCTCGTCAAGGGCAAGGCCATCGTGGCCTACGCCGAGGCGCTCAAGAGCAATTCGAGCGAGGCGCTGCGCGCGGCGCGCGAGCAGGTGCTCGCGGCGAACCCGGGCGGCGATCCGGAGCTCGACGAGATCGCGGAGCTGATCGCGCTCCATCCGCAGTACTGAGGGCTCTCCACGGCCTCTGGAGAGGCAACGGTGTGAACGCCGAGACGGAAGAGACGACGTCCTGGCCCTCCTGGCAGCGGCGCCGCCCCCGCGCAGCGCGGCTCACTCCAGCAGGAAATAGTGGGCGTTGCGCTTGATATCGAAGTGAAAGTGGTCCGCGTGCGCCTCGTTCGCGTTGGGCGTGAGCACGACGTTGAACAGCCCGCTCGTGTGGACGGCGCAGATGACCTCCCGCAGCTCGATGGCATGAGGGCTCGGCTCCTTCGGCTCCGACCCGGGGCCGCACGGCGGCGCGCCGATGGCGCCGTGCCAGTCGGTCTTCACGTCGAGCCGCGCGCCGTCGGCCTTCACGAACGCCGCCACATCGATGGCGAGCCCGAGGGCGTGCTGACTGGGCCGCGCGGGCGCGGCCGCCGGCTTCTCCGGGGCGCGCGCGCCCGGCTTCGCCGCCTTGGCAGCGCCCTTCGGGGCCTTGTTGCCAGCCGGCGACTTCGCGGGCGCCTTCTGCACCTTCTTCGGCTTCGGCTTCGGCGCGGCCGTGCCGGCGGGAGCGGGCCGGTGCATGCTGACGTGCACCACCTCGATGATCCCGCGCGTCGCGAGGAAGGCGGCGAGATCGTCGAGCGCGAGGACCAGCCGGCAATCGGCGATGTCGAAGGGGGAGATCGACCGGGATTTCGCCACCCCGTCGCCGCGGAACGTGACCCCGTGCAGCGCGCCGGTGATCCGAACCGGCCGGTCGACAAGCGGGGCGCCGCGCGCCGCCGGGGCGTGCGGGATCCCGCGGCGCTTCATCTCCCGGTCGCAGGCGTCGCTCGAGAGCCCTCCGTACGTGGCCGCGCGCGACGTCGCGGACCACACGGGCTTCTCGAACGGCGCGCTGCCCGCGTCCGCGCCGCCATCGTCCAGAAGGCCGGCCCCACCGTCTACCGGCGCGCCGGCGTCGCCGTCCAGAGGACCGGCCCCGCCGTCCGCGAGCGCCGTCGCCGCGCCCGCGGGCCCGGGCGCCGCGGCTGCCGGGCCCGCCGCGGCCTCGGCCGGCCCCGCCGGCTCGCTGCGCAGCGAGGCGATGCCGAGCGGCGTGAGGAGCGCCGCGCCGCCGATCAGGGCCGCTCCGACGGCCAGCGCACGGCGGGAAGGGAGCGCGCTCATCCGCGGCGCAGCTTAGCCCGGCCCGGCCCCAGAGAGCACGCCTTGCCGTTCTGCGCGGAATTTAGAGCGCCGAACAAAACCGGACCGAGCCAGGCAGCCGAGGGGGGGTGCAGCGCTAGGCGCGACGAGGAGCCCTACTGAAGTAGGGCGACGAGGAGCAACGACGCGATGCGCCCGCTCTCGGCTGCCTGGCGACGGGAGGTTTTGAGAGGCGCTCTTAGTCGACTCCCGCGATGTTTCGCCTCCGCGCCGCGCTCCTCCCCGAGCTGCTCGACGGCGCCATGGCGCACGGTGCCCTCGCGCGACCACGGCGCTCTTCGTCCCGGTGTTCGACGTCGTTGCCTCGCCACTCCCGGGCTTCGAAATACAGTGAGTCTTCTATCCACCTTTCGCCTGCGCTCCGGGTTCTCATCGAATGTCCTCGGGTCCCGCGGACCTCACGGCGCTCGATGGATTCCGGTCAATCCGCGGCGCGGGCGCCCCGCGCAGGTTGCGCGGAGCGCGCCCTCATCGCATGCTCGTCAACACATGTCGGCCGGCCTGCGACAGCGGTGATGCGCGCGCGGGCGCCGACGGACGGCGACGCGATGTCGTCTGAAGATGAAAAGGGGGGCAAGCATGTTGCTGCGATGGGCGTTCGGCTTTTCTTCGGCGTTTCTCTTCGCCTTTCCTGCGCTGGCGCAGAATGCGCGGATCGAGTCGTTCACATATGCCGGCAGCGGATGTCCCGTCGGCTCCGCTGCGGGGGTGATCTCGCCTGATCAGAGGGCGTTGACCGTCATCTTCGACCAGTTCGAGGCGCAGGCCGGCCCGGGCACCGCCCGCGCCGCGAACCGCGCGTTCTGCCAGCTGGCCGTGGATCTGCGGTTCGATCCGGGATGGCAGGTGGCGCTCTTCGACGCCACGTACCGGGGCTTTGCCGACCTGGAGCCGGGGGTCCATGGGCTCCACGAGACATCGTATTATTTCTCGGGCTCACGGCTCACCTCGGGGCCGCTCACGTGGAGCATGGTCGGGCCGTTCACGAACGATTTCTCGCGCACGGACACGTTCGCGACCACGGTCTGGTCCGACTGCGGCACCGTGCGGCCGCTCAACATCAAGACGAGCCTGTACGTCACGAACCGCCTGGCGCAGGCGGGCTCCGGGGTGCTGACGAACGACACCACAGACGTCCAGGTCCGGATCGACTATGCCCTCACGTACCGCCGCTGCATCTGAGCTCCGCGGGACGCCCCGCCGCGCGTCGTGCGACCCGCGGTGACGGGCGTCGACGCTCTGGTGCGGAAGGGCGCCGGCCTGGTACGCTGACCCGATGACGTCCACCCTGCTGATCATTGTGCTCAGCGTCATTGTGCCGCTCGGGATCACTGCGGTGGTCCTCTGGGGGGTCTGGAAGAAGGTCCTCGGCCCGCTCCGGGCCCAGCAGCAGGAGCAGCAGCAGCTGCTTCGAATCGGCGTGTCGTGCGCGGCGCGGGTGCTGCAGTACCAGGAGACCGGCATGAAGGTGTCGATGGGCGCCCAGGATTCCTACAGCCTCAAGCTGCTCCTCGAGGTGATGCCGCCGGGCATGCCGCCCTATCAGGTGGAGACGGTCGCGCTCGTATCGGTGCTGGCGGCTCCCCGTATCCAGCCGGGGTGCATCGTCACGGTGCGCTACGACCCGGCCAATCCCCGCCGTGTCGCGATGGAGGCGGCGTACCCGCCCGGACAGGGGCCGGCCGCCGCTGCGGCGCTCGGGGGCTATCCCCCGCCGGGGGCTCACGTGGGGCCAGGGGCTCAGGCCGGCGCCTACGGCGCGCCTCCCGGCGCCTACGGCGCGCCTCCCGGCGCGTACGGCGCTCCCCCCGGCGCTTACGGCGCTCCTCCCGGCGCCTACGGCGCGCCTCCCGGCGCCTACGGCGCGCCTCCCGGCGCCTACGGCGCACCGCCCGGGGCTCCCCACGGCGCTTACGGCGCTCCCGCTGGACCCTACGGCGCGCCGCCCGGGGCTCCCCACGGCGCCTACGGCGCTCCCGCGGGCGCTTACGGCGCCTTCCCTGGAGCTCAGCCCGGCGCCCACGGCGCGCCACCCGGCGCCCACGGCGCCCCCGCGGGCGCCCACGGCGCACCGCCGGGCGCCCACGGCCCGTACGGCGCTGGTCCCGACGGCATTCCCGGAGGGCCGGCGGGGCCTTTCGGGCCCGGCGGCGGCCGGCGCGGCTCCTGAACGGCGTCCTCCCCCGGGCGCTGGCCGCGCCGCATGGCCCCGCGCTCGCGCTCAGACCACCACGCAGCCCGCCGACGATCCTTGCATCGGCAGGATGGCCTTGATCTCGCCGGTCTCCCCGAAGACCAGGAGCCGCGCGACGATCGCCTGCTTGCCCGCACTGCAGAGGGGCAGGAGCGCGAGCCGGAGCGCCGGCCCGTTGCCTCCATCGAACTTGAGGGCGAGCAGCTGCTTCTCATCGCACTCCTCGAGGAGCTCCACGTCCGCCTCCAGGTGGATCGGCGCCACCCGCACGCACGCCTTGGCCTCGCCGAAGCTGTCGATCGTGCAGCGGTTGGAATCGAGCGAGAGCTGGACCCGGCACGACCCCTCTCCGCCGATCGTCGCGATCTGGATCTGGTGAATCGCCATCCCCTTCTGGAGTGGAATGGGCTCCACGAGATAGCTTGTTTCCAGCCGCAGATTCTTGATTTTCATCGGACCCCCCGCCGCTCGGCCGCGCGCGCCGTGGCCACCGCCCGCCGCGACGCCGCCGCAGCGCGCCTGCCTTCATGGGAAGCACCGGCTGTGCCGGCGCGAGCGCGCGCTCGGTTCGCACGCGCACGGGGCCCCCGCGCCCGGCGCCGCCATCGCGCTCGGCAGCGCGCCCCGGGACCCCACGCCGCCGTCCGCTCGTCGAGCCTCAGACGAGCCCGAACTTGTACGCACCCAGGATCCTGGCGAGGAGCGCCGCGTGCGCCGGATCCGCGAGGGAGCCGAGCCCGGTCACCTCCAGATCCGCGCTGGCGCGCTCGAAGAGGGCGGCGCAGACGCGGCTCGGGTCGTGGCGCGCGGCGTAGGCGATGCCGTCGGGTCTCCTCGGGTGGTCGTGGATCGCGAGCGCCCACCGGTGAGCGGCCCCGTAGGACTCGCCCGAGGTCAGGCGGGCGTCGGCCCCGAGGCGCGCGAGCCCCTCTCCGGTGAGGTTCACGAGCCGCAGCGGACGCCTCGGCGAGATGCACGCGAGCCCGCGCGCGGCGAGCTCGCCTTGCTCCACGAAGCGCACGCCGGTCGCGTGGCCGAACACCTCGATGAAGGAGCAATGCTCGTCTTTCCCGGCGTACAGCACCCCGAACTCGCCGGCTGGGGCGTCGAAGCGGTTGTCGCCCGAGCGGCCGAAGTACAGCGGATCGCGCGCGAGCCAGTGAATCCGGAACCAGCACCGCCGGAAGCTCGTGACGGGAAGCGGCCTTGCCGCGAAGTCGAGGGGCGGGTCCGGATGCGGCCCGAGCGTCGTCGTCATGTCGGCACGGCGGCGCTCTCAGGCCGCGCCTTGCTCTCCGAACGTGCGCGCGGCGAGCCGCACCGGCTCCACGTCGCCGCGGCGGAGCCGGTCGAGCGGCCGATCGCCGTCGAGGCGGTGGTTGCCGGAGAGGAAGAACCGGACCTTCGCCAGCGGGGGGTGCTCGTCGAGGAGGGTCAGGATCTCCTCCAGCCCCGGCAGCACGCCCTCGTCCGCGAACTGCCATGCGGGGTAGAGGTGCCCACGACGGCCGATGTCCACGGCCAGCAGCCTTCCGGCTGCGCGGCGCGCCTCGATGGCCTGCGGCGAGAGGTGGAGCCCTTCGCCGACCTCCTCCGCGATGAGCGTGCCCCCTTCGGCGGCGAGGAGCGCGTCCCTCGCCTGGAGGCCGCGGAGGCGGGCCGGCATGAGCGGATCCGCACCGGAAAACAGGCCGACGGCGCTCGGCTGCGTGAGCGCCGTCACCAGCGCGTCCGCGTTGCTGGGCGACGCGACGACCTCGCCAAGCTCGCGCTGATCGAGCCGCTCGGCCACCTGGGTGAGCGCATCGATGCCGCGCGCCAGGAACGCCATCCGCAGCGGCTCACCGTCGAACTGGTGGAGTCGCTCGGCAATTTCCGCCAGAGCGCTGGAGTTCCGATTCTTGGTCATGGCAGACCCAGGGACGATGCTGCGCGCTCGCGGCCCCGTCAACCAAGCGCACGCCGCCCTGCTGCGATATGACGACCCTGCTGAACGGAACATCAGTGAATGTACATTCCCTGTGTCGCCTGTGTCTTTCTTCTTCGCGTGCTCACCGCCTCCTGGGTTTGTCGGGGACGTCGGGAGGAGGTCAGAGACCGACCTTCTTCATCATGGCGCCGGTGATGGACTGGCGCGCGGTCGGGAGCTCTGCCCATGGATCTGCGATGGACGCGAGCCGCCGCGGCACGGTCTCGATGGTGAACGAGGCAGGATCGAGCGGCGCGTCGAGCTCGTCCCACGCGAGCGGGGTCGCGACGGCTGCGCCGGGGCGCGCCCGGGTCGAGTACGGCGTCACGGCGGTCGCGCCGCGCTCGCCGCCCTGCCGCCCGCCGTGCGCGTCCCGTGGCTCTCGGCCGCGCTCGTCGCCTTGCGCGAGGCGCCGGCCGCCTTGCCGGGCGGCGGTTGCGCGCGCTCGACGGTGACCGACTCCGGCGCGCGGTCCTCGCGGAGGCCCTCGAACGACGGGTGCCGGAGCCGCCCGTCGCTTGCCGCATTTCACCTTGAGCCAGCTCGCGCTTGCGGGCGACCTGCGTGCAGCCGTGGAGATCGCGGCCGTCGAGGTAGAGCAGGTCGAACAGGAAGTACATCAGGCGCCCGTCGCGCCCGTCGTTCCCCTCGCCGAGCGCGTTCTGCAAGGCCTGGAAGTCGGTCACGCCGTCTCGCCCGACGACGACGATCTCGCCGTCCAGCACGGCTTCCCGGGCTGGCAGACGGGCGAGCTCATCGCGCACCCCTGCGAACCGCTCGGTCCAGTCCTGGCCGCGGCGGGTCAGGAGCGTCACGCGGCCGCCGCGGAGCTGCGCAAGCATGCGGTAGCCGTCGAGCTTCACCTCGTAGAGCCACCCTTCGCCGGGGGGCGGCCCCGTGACCAGGGTCGCGAGCTGGGGTTCGACCTCGTCCGGGAATGGCCCTCTCCGGGAGCCCTCCAGCCGCATTCTCAAATGAAGACGACTTCGTCTCCGTAATAGACCGTCTCGTCGACGGCGCGCCCCCACGACACGCGCGCTCCGCCCGTCACCGCGCGGGGGACTCGCTCCAGTGGCGGACGAGATCGGGCACGGCCGTCTCCGCCATGCGGGTCAGGTGTTTCACGTGGTCTGGCTTCTGGGTGCCTGGATAGCCGCGCACGTGGAACGCACCCCGGTGCGCCTCGGAGAGCGGGTCGAACCGGGGTTTCGCCTCGCCAGCCGTCCCGGTCAAGTCGTAGACCGCCTGCGCATCGGCGCCGGCGCCCGGAGCGCGATGCGCGCCCGTGAGCTCGAGGAGCGCGTCGGTGCTCTCGTGCGTGCCGGCGTAATCGCCGTTCGGGGTGATCTCCGAATGGGTGATCGACATGAGCTTGTTGCCGGCGACCGCCTGCTCGGCGAAGAGCCCGAACGGCTTGAGACGCTCCATGTCCAGGCTATGGTCGAGCGGCATGTAGCCGGTATGGATGCCGTCGAGGAGGAGAACGGCGTCCACCTTGTCGGCGAACCCGGGCTGGTTCAGGAGCCCGCGGACCGCGGCGTACCCCGCGCTGAACGCCGAGAGCGCGACGCGCCGGAGCCGGGCGTCGCGCAGCCCGCGCGCCTCGAGCGCGGCCTGCGCCTTCGCGAGGAGCGCCGGCAGGTAGGAGCGGATCGAGAACCGGGTCTCGTACGCCCCCGAGCTGATGCCCATGTTGATGATCATCACGACCGCGTTGAGCCCGGCGCGCTCGTACCCCGCCTGGACAACATCGTTGATCCCGTGGAAATGGACCACCAGGTCGTAAGCCCCATCCGCCGAGGAGAAGGACGCGGGGAGGGTGACGATCCCGTCGGGGATCGGGATCACCCCCGCGCGATCCAGCGTCGCGTCGGCGCGAGCGTCGAGATCGATGGTCGGCGCAACCGCCTCCGGCTTCGCCTGGACCGGCGCAGCCGCTTCCGCCCTCGCCTCGACCCGCGCCGCCGCCCCCGTCGAGCGCAGGACGGCCGCCGCGGCCGCGGCGGGCTGGATCGCCGAGCCCGCGCGGAGATCGATGCCCGCCGCGCCGAGCTGCATCGAGACGACCGCGCCGAGCACCGCCGCGAAGCCCAGGCCCGCACCAGCGCTCAGCGCGATCAGGCGCGATGTGGAACGCCGCGCCGGAGCGGCCACGACCGGAGCCGGCGCCCCGATCGGCATCGCCATGCCCGAAAACGATACGGGTGGACGGCGGAAAATTAGAGTGGGTTCATCATCGTCGAGCAGTTGGACCTCCGCGCGGGGGGACTCAGCGGGGAACATGGTCAAGCATGATGCGAGGCCTGTGCCACGGAGGGCAAGTGCCAAATTTGGCAAGATAAGCCCGCATTCGCGCCCGTCAAGAAGGTGGACCTGGTCTGACGTGGTCCCATGGAGATGGCTAACCGAGTCCCCAGGGAAGCACCTTACTTGCTCAGGCGACCACGCCGACGACTCTCGAGCAGCTGGTCACGCGCCGCCCCCGCCGGGCCTCGCGGTCCCTTGGACGTCCAACGGGTCCGTTGCAGGTCCAACGGTCCGCCGAGGGATCGCGCTCAGCGCGGCGCGCCTGACGGGCGAGCTGGCGCTGGGGCGCGCCGGGCGCCGTCGCCTCTTGCTCTGGAAATACGGCGCGACGGAGGCGGGGCGCACGTGGATCTTGACAGCGCGGGGCGCCTCTGGATCTCCTCTTCCTCCCTCTCACCAGCACGGCCCCCATGACCAACTTCCCCCGCGTTTACGAAGACAATACCCAGAGCATCGGCCGCACGCCGCTCGTCCGCGTCCGCCGGGTCACCGACGGCGCCCGCGCCACCGTACTGGCGAAGATCGAGGGGCGGAACCCGGCCTACTCGGTCAAGTGCCGCATCGGCGCGGCCATGGTCTGGGACGCCGAGCAGCGAGGCGTGCTCGGCCCCGGCAAGGCGATCGTCGAGGCGACCAGCGGCAACACCGGCATCGCGCTCGCCTTCGCCGCCGCCTCGCGTGGGATCGAGTGCGTGCTCAGCATGCCCGAGACGATGAGCATGGAGCGGCGCAAGGTGCTCGTGGCCCTCGGGGCCAAGCTCCTCCTGACGCCGGGCCCCCAGGGGATGAACGGCGCCATCGCCAAGGCCGAGGCGCTGGCCGCCTCGGACCCCGGCCGCTACGTCCTGATGCGGCAGTTCGAGAACCCCGCCAACCCATCCATCCACGAGACCACCACCGGCCCGGAGATCTGGGACGACACCGATGGCAACGTCGACGTCTTCGTCTCGGGCGTGGGCACCGGCGGCACCCTGACCGGCGTCAGCCGCTACTTCGAGCGCGTCCGGGGCCGCGCGCTCCACACCGTGGCCGTGGAGCCGGTCAGCTCGCCTGTCATCGCGCAGACGCTCGCCGGCCAGCCGCTCACCCCGTCGGCCCACAAGATCCAGGGCATCGGCGCCGGCTTCGTCCCCAAGAACCTCGACCTCTCCTTCGTGGACCAGGTCGAGGCGGTCTCCAACGAGGAGTCGATCGCCATGTCGCGGCGCCTGGCGCGCGAGGAAGGCATCCTCAGCGGCGTCTCCTGCGGCGCGGCGATGGTCGCGGCGAGCCGCCTCGCGCGGGATCCCAAGTGGGAAGGCAAGACGATCGTGGTCATCCTGCCGGACGCAGGCGAGCGGTACCTCTCGGGGCCCCTCTTCGAAGGTATGTTCACCGATATCGAGACCATGAAGGCCTCGTGAGGTCGACGTGAGCAAGAACAGCGATGCTGCCCCTGCCCAGGCGTCGGGCGACCTGCACGGCATCGTCGATGCGCTGATCGCGAGCTACAGGGAAGACGCGCGCGGGCATCTCATCGACAAGCGCTTCACCCCGTCGCGCCAGGAGATCACGGAGATCATCGATCTCCTGCTCCAGATCTTCTACCCGGGCTACCACGGGCGGCAGGACCTGTCGGACGAGGACTTGCTCTACCACGTGGGCACGCTTGTCTCGACGCTGCGGGACAAGCTCGAGCGGCAGATCGAGCGCTGCCTGTGCTTCCAGGACGAGACCGCGGACGCGGGCCGCCTCGACGTCCCGAAGTGCAGGCAGCGGGGGCACAACGTGGCGCGCGTGTTCGTGAGCAGGCTGCCGGACGTCCGGCGGCGCCTCCTGCTCGACGTGCAGGCGGCTTACGACGGCGACCCGGCGGCGGCCTCGATGCATGAGATCATCCTGGCCTATCCGGGCCTGCTCGCCGTGACGGTGCACCGGGTCGCGCACGAGCTGTACCTGCTCGGCGTCCCGCTCATGCCCCGGATCATGAGCGAGTGGGCGCACACGAGGACGGGCGCCGACATCCACCCGGGCGCCAACATCGGTGACAGCTTCTTCATCGATCACGCCACCGGCGTCGTCATCGGCGAGACCACCGACATCGGCGCGCACGTCAAGCTCTACCAGGGCGTCACGCTCGGCGCCCTGTCCTTGCCCCAGCACTCGCGGGGCGCGCGCGGCCAGAAGCGCCACCCCACGGTGGAGGACGATGTCACCATCTACGCGAACGCCACCGTGCTCGGCGGCAAGACGGTGCTGGGGCAGGGGAGCGTGGTGGGCGGCTCGGTGTTCCTGACGAAGAGCGTCGCCGGCGGCCAGCGCGTGGCGATCGAGGCGCCCAGGCTGCGCGTCGCCTCGCCGCCCCAGGGCTCGCCCGCCGTTGGCGACTCCGAGCTGGAGTCCAGCATCCTCGACTTCGACATCTAGCGCGGCGGGGCGGCCCCGTCGCTCCAACATGCCGACGGCTCAGCAGAACCGTGCCGTGGCGCTCGTCGCGCACGTCATCGGACGCTCCACGAGACGTGGCCCAGGGCGGACCGCCGCCCCCCTCACCCGGCGCGATTCGACACGAACATCAGTTCGCACCTGGATACACAGGCGTCTTTCGCGTGCAGCTCTCCCAGACGCCGCTCCAGCGCCCGGATCGAGGTCCCCACGCCGGGATGCATCGCCTCGGGCAGCAGATCACACAGCGGCGTCAAGGCAAAAAAGCGTTCATGCAGCCTCGGGTGCGGGATGACCAGGGAGGGCTCGGAGATGACCTCTTCGCCATACAACAACAGATCCAGATCGAGCGTCCTTGGTGCATTGCGGAACGGGCGCTCCCTGCTATTGCTCGCCTCGATTCCGAGCAGCTCCGACAGCAGCTCGCCCGGCTCCAGCGATGTCTCGAACGCGACCGCCGCGTTCAGATAGTCCGGCGAACCGGCGCTGTCCACGGCGACGGTCCGGTAGATGGGGCTGAACCTGAAGTTCTCGCTGCCTCTCAACGCCAGCAGATGCTTCTCTGCATCCAGCAGGTACCCATACGTGTCGCCGAGATTGCTTCCGATCGCGACGGCCGCCGTTGTCCTTTTGCGCCGCAAGACTTACTCCCTCTGCTCCTACCCGCGCCGCCGTTCTGCCGTGCGCCTACTTGAACCGGACGTCACATGTCACCATCAGGTCAGCAGGGCCCCGCCGTCCACCGTGATGATATGCCCCGTCACGTAGTCCGCCAGCACGAGATACCGCACGGCATCGGCGACAGCCGCGCAAGATCCTATCCGTCCCAGAGGAATCTTCGCAAGAGCCATGCGCTGCTCGATCTCGCTCAAGGCGTTCTGCTTCTCCGGCCACATCATGGTTCCAGGGGCAACGCCGTTTACACGAATTTCAGGGGCCAGCTCGAGGGCCAACGCCTCCGTCAGGCTGACGAGCCCTGCCTTCGCGGCGCAGTAGATCGGATACCCCTTGAGAGGTCTCTTGGCATTGACGTCCACGAGATTGACGATACAGCCTCGCGCCTCGCGCAGCCAAGGCAGAGCCGCCTGCGCCATGAAGAACGGGACCTTCAAGTTGACGTCGACCAAGTCGTCCCACTCTCGCTCCGTAGCCGTCTCGACGCGGGTCGGGTAGTACGTCGAGGCGTTGTTCACCAGCACGTCCAGGCGCCCCCAGTCGCGAGCGGTGGAGCTCACGACGCCCGATATGCTGGAGAGGTCGTCCAGCTTGGCACAAATCAGGCTCGCCGAGCCCCTGCGAGTCGAATTGAGCTCGTCGACGAGCTGCTCGGCTTCGGAACGCGAGGAGTGAAAGTGCACAGCGAGGTTGAAGCCTTCTGCATGCAGCTCCCTCGCGATGACCGCTCCTACCCTGCGGGCCGCGCCTGTGATCAGCGCGACCTTGCCCGTACGTCGCGATGCCGAATCTTCGATACCCATCATGCTGCTCCACGATAGCAAATCAACATGCTTCACCTCGACGCGATCGCGAGCGACGTCGCCTGCGTGCGCTCACGGACTATCGTCTCATTGATCCGAACTCGCCCCAGAAATGATCTCCGACGCGCCTCGTCGTTGATCCTGCTCGCGATGTCGAGGACCGTGTCGTAAGCCGTCCCGAGCCAGCGCGCTGCTTGCTCCAGGTCCCCGTGCCTCGCCTGTACGACGTGGTGATTATAGTAGACCTCCTGGGCCCGCAGGGCCGGTAACCATCCCATGCCCATCAACATCTCGACAGCGGCCTCGCTGGACCGGATCGCCTGCGCGTTGTCCCCTCGAGCCAGGGACAGCTGGCCAAGCAGCGAGAGGGAGAGGATTTGGCTCCGGTAGATACCGGTCCGATGGCACTCCTCGATGTTCTCACGTAAGAGCTCTTCAGCGAGCAAAAGATCCCGTTCAACCTTGGACTTTGCGCGCAGCATCAGAAATTCCGCGTGGTAATTTCGTACGAGCGTGATCAGCGGAAGGCTGCGCACCACATTGCTCTCACGCCACCCGGAGATCAGGTGCTCGTGCGCGGCGTCGATCTTGTCCCATTCGAGGTACAGCTTCCCCAGGAGCGCCCGGTTGTTCGCGTTCCATGCGTGCAGCGCGCCGCCTTGGCGGAAGCGCTCGATCGCGCTGACGAGCACCGACTCTGCCGACTCAAAATCTCCAAGCGCGACGTAGAGCTGGGCGAGGTAATTGCTGGCCACGGCGATATCGCCCCTCAGACCGAGGCTCACGCTCTCTCGGTGAGCTCGATTCAGGTAATCGATGGACGTATCGTAGTAGCCCAAGTCGAACTCGCAGATCCCACGGATGGCATGGATCGTGCTGGCATGGCGTCGGGACTCCATCGACATGACATCCTGGGGCGCGCACGGGCTCACCATATCGCACGCCGCTCGAGCCAGCTCGGCTCCGCGTCGCAGGTTGACCTTCATGGTCTTGTGCCCAAGCTCAGCGGTGGCGAGCGCCAGGACGAGCGGCCCGCAGCCCGTCTGAGCCAGGGCGAGCGCTTCTCCCATCGCCTGGATGGCGTCGATCGCCGACTTCGTGCGTGAGAGCCAATTCCCCTTCAAGATCTTCAGCTTCACGAGCGTATCGATGCGATCCGCTCGCGCCGGTAGAGCGTCGGCCCACGCGAACAGATCTTCCTGCGTGTATTTCCCGTCGAGGATGGGCGTCGAGCCTCCATCCAGGATATCGTGTGCCAGCAGAAGCAGATAGATGAACTCGAGGTGACTGTCGGCGGTCGAGGTGTCTGGCTGCCGTATCTGGCCGAGCGCCTGATCGCAAGAATCCACACAGCCATCGAGGTCGAGCCTATCGAGCGCGTTGCGGGCCAGCGCGTACAATTCGTCGAGTCGCATAGGATATCACAGGTACGAGGTTGAACACCCTCCGGCGCACGAGAGGCTACGACGTGCCCATCCATCGAACGCAGCCGGAAAGGCGCCGCTCAGCCGCAGATTTCTTTCAGACGCTCAAGCGTCACGCGAGGCTCGGCGGACACCCGGCGGAGCACCTTCAGGTAGGACTGCGCCATTGCTCGTATCGCATCTCTTCGGAACAGGTCCACGTTGTAAGACAAAGTCATGCGCGCACCCTGCTTCGAGACAGACGCCCAAAGCGTCATATCGAGCACCGTGCCGTCGAAAGGCTCTTTGCCGCTGCTGCTCTCCAGGGCGAGCGGGGACACCTCGACGTCAGGCCAGGTCAACTCTGCGCTGGGCAGCATGATCAACATCGCCTGGAAGACGCGCGGGCGCGCCTTGGGGGCTTCATCGGGAGCCAGCGAGTCGGCGACGCAGCCAAAAGGGACATCCAGGTTGTCGTATGCCTCGAGGGTGCTCGCGCGCACGGAGCTCAGCAAGGATGAGAACGTCAGCTCACCGCGGGTCGACATCCGCAGCGGCCAATTGTTCGCAAAGAAACCGATGACATGTTCCAGGCTCCCTCTGTCTCTGCTCGCCGAGGCAGCGCCAACGACGATGTCATCTTGGCCCGTATACCGCGAGAGCACCACCCCCCACGCCGAGATGAGCACGGTGAACAGCGTGGCTCCCTCACGCTTGCTCAGATCGAAGATACCTGTCTCTCGAGGGATGTCGAAGATCTCCGAGGCCGACACGCCCGTCTGCTTCGCCCCTCGCGGCTCGTCCAGCGGCAGCGTGAGGGCAGGGGGCGCGCCGGCCATCCTCTGCTTCCAGTAACTCAGTTGCCGTTCCATGACGCGCCCCTCCAGGTGCCGACGTTGCCAGCCCGCGAAGTCGTAGTATTGCCTCGGAAGCTCTGGCAGCCTCGCCGTCTGGTCCCCGCGGGCTCGGCGGTACAGGATCGAGAGCTCATCGGCCAGGACGCCAACGGACCATCCGTCCGCGAGCAAATGATGCACGCACAGGGTCAGGACGTGCTCGTCCTCGCCCATCCCGGCCAGGGTCACCCGGACCAGCCGGTCGCCGAACAGGTCCCACGACCAGCGGGACTCTCGTCGCAACACCCTCGCTATGCCCGCGGTTCGATCTCCGGCGGGCAGGCCGGACAGGTCGATCATCTCGATCGGCAGCGCCGCGCTCTCGTCGACGACCACGCTCGGCGCGCCGTCCCCACGTCGGAACCGTGACCGGAGGACCGCGTGGCGCCCCATCAGGGAGCGCACGCTGTCCGCCAGCGCAGCCGTATCGGTCTTCCCCTTCAGGTGAAACGCGCGGAACAGATTGTAGTCGGATGGGTCCCCGTCGACGCACAGCTGGAGGAGGCGCTCCTGCACGAGCGATACGACCGGGGTTCCTGCCGATCGCGCCGGTACGCGCGGAGATGTCTCTCGCCCGAAGGCTCTGCCGCGCTCCGAGACGCAACGAGCGAACCCCTGGAGCGTGGGGTTCTCGAAGAGCGATCTCAAGGGGATCTCCATGGAGAGCAGGCCAGCAACCCGCGATACCGCTCGAACGGCCAACATGGAATCGCCTCCGAGCGCGAAGAAATCGTCGGAGGGGCCGACTGCCGGCAGCCCGAGAACCGCTCGCCATACCTTGGCGACATCCGCGGCGACCGAGCCCATATCTCCGGACGCCGCGGAATCTCGCGCTCCCCGGTCATCGCGCCCCTGGCAGGCCTCGGCAAAGGGCTGCAGGCCACCCGTCAGGACCTTTTGCTTGAACGCGCGGAGAAACTCGGCGACCTCCGCGCCGGTCAGGACGCGGTGGTCAAAGACCAGGGTGAACGACATGGGATGCCCGGGCATATCTCGGTCCCCGCCGATCCCCAGCACAGCGGACTGCCGGCGGTTCAGCATCGGCTGGAAGTGCGAGATGTCATGGCCGGAGAGATCGGTTACCGTCATGGTCGCGCCTCTCACGTCCTCGGGCGTGAGCCGGTCTTCGTCGTACCGGCTCACGCAGTCCGCGACCGCAGCCTCGATCTCGCTCAGGCTCAGCTTGTTTGCATGCCGGACGACGGGGACCCGTAGGCCCCTCCCGAGATCCACGGCCAGCGCGATATTCACCTCGTTGTAATAATAGATCCGCCCCGCGTTATAGTAGGCCGTCAGCTTCGGGTGCTCGTCGAGCAGCCGCGCCAGGACCCACAGGCAATAGGGGAGCACCTGACCGTTGCTGCTGGGATCGCCTTTGAGCCTCTCCCTCAGGGGAGACGACATGAACTGGACCGTCAGCGCGCTGCACAGGGCTCCTCGCTGTGCCTCCGAGAGCACATCGATCTCGCGCCGCTTGGCTGCGCTGGTCACCTCTGACGTCATGGCCCCGAAGAGAGCCCGCTCGTTCGCCGTCGGCCCGGTGAAGGATGCATCATCCGTCGGCGTCTCTGCGCGGCTGCCGCCGTCGGCGAGCACCTTTTTGAGGTCGGCGACGGTCACCAGCCCGGGCAGGCTGAGCCGAGCGGGATCGATGTTGTTCTGCTCCAGGAACCTCCGCGCTGGCCGCGAGAGCCGCGCCACCGCTCCGACGGCTCGTCCCTCGCCCTCGGCCCCGCCCTCGGGCGATGCTTCCGACGCCACGGCAGCGTCGAGCTCGCGGCGCTCGGCGTAGATCTCGGCGATCGGGGCGCCGACCGGTAGCTCGTCCCCGGCTCTGCACCGCGTCCGCAGGTATCCCGAGGCCTCGCTGTGGACATCCACGATCGCCTTGGACGTCTCCACCCGCGCGATGACCTGCTCAGCGGCCACGTGGTCGCCATTCTTGGCCAGCCACTCCGTGATCAGGATGGTCTCGTCGTTGGAGCTCAACTTCGTCAGACGAATGATGCTCTTCATGAGTGGGGCTCGATCCTTCTGGGGGCGCCCTCATCGGCGCCGGGGCGGCGCGTCAGCGGCAGGAGGTCTCCTCTGCCGGCGACGAGGTGCGCGAAATGCTCCTAGCGGGGCCCGTGCTGCTCCTCAACAGCTCCAGGATTCGCTCGACGATGCTGTCTGTTCCAGAGAACATCCGCCCTTCGAGCGGCTTGCTCGCCGGAATCGTCGCGCTAGGCGGGCTGATGCGCGCGACCTTCGGCAGCGATGGTCCCTTGAGCTCCGCGAGCTGCGTCACGACCTCCGCGCCGAAGCCCGCGAACCCTTGCCCTTCCTCGACGGCGACCACCAGCTTGCTCCCCGACACCAGCTCGGCATAGGGGAGCACGCTGAACGGGAACACTTGCACAGGACATATGATTTGCGCCACCACGTCGTGATCCTCGAAGAGCTTGTCCGCGACGTCCACCAGCACGTCGCCCAGCCCGCCATAGCCGAAGATCGTCACGTCGACGTGGGTCGACCTCGGCGCCACAACGACCGTGGGGAAGGGCTCGTCGGACATCCTTCGCTCGAAGCCGGCCGGCGCGTCGCTCCGAACGTGTCTCGTATAGAGGACCTTGTTCTCGACCAACAGAACCGGATCCTCCTGGTGCTCGACGAGCGCCCGATAGACGAGCTTCGGATCGATCAGGTTGTTTATCGCCAGCACCGTGAGCCCGGGGATGCCCATGAAATGCTTCTCCAGCGTCTGGCTGTGCGTCGGACCATACCCTCTGCCCGCTCCCATCGGCGTCCGGATGACCATGGGCACCCTCACTTGCTCGTTGTACATGTACCTGAACTTGGCGGCGTGGTTCAGGATCTGGTCGAACGCCAGCGTGAGGAAGTCGCCGAACATGATCTCGACGAAGGGTCGGTATCCAGCCATCGCGAGCCCGCAGCCGATGCCGACGACCGCGCTCTCGGAGATCGGGGTGTTGAACACGCGACCCGGAAATCGATCCGACAGGCCGTCGGAGATCTTGAACGCCCCGCCATAGGGTGACTTGACGTCTTCTCCAATGAACAAGATCCTCGGGTCCCGCCCCATGAGCTCCAGGAACGCCTCGTTGATCGCGCGTGACATTCGGAGCGGCGCCGCTTGGCTCGCGGGCACCGGCGAGAAGGACGGCGCCCGTGGCGCGGGCGCGACGCTGGCTGGCGACGGATAGGGCGATAACCGTGCGGCCTCTACCGCCTGTTCGACCGTCCCGCGGACCTCCGCCAGATCCGGCGCGAGCTCCGCCTCGCGCTCGCGCAGAGCGACGTTGATCGGGTCGATGCTCCTGAAGTGCTCGATCTCGCGGATGTCCCTGTTGTCATCGCCCTTCGAATGCGCCTTCAGCCGGTAGGTGTCGATCTGCAGCAGCGACGGCCTCGACTGGCGTCTCGTGTATCCCACCAGGTCTTCTGCCGCCGCGAACAAGCCACGCCAGTTCCAGGTGTCGGCCTTGACAGAGCGTACCCCGAAGGCGCGCGCTCGTTCGCAGATGTCGCCCGCCAACGTCTCGGAGTGATGCGTGGACTGCGCGTAGTAGTTGTTCTCGAGCACGATCAGCAGCGGCAGGCTCCACTTGGATGCGATGTTCAAGACCTCGTAGAGCACGCCCTCTCCGAGCGTTCCGTCGCCGATGAACACGACGGAGATACTGCCGCTGTCGAGCAGCTTCCTCGCGAAGGCTAGACCGGCCGCTACCGGGACGATCCCGCCTTGAATCCCGTTCGAGAAGAAGCCGTCCTTGCACAGGTGCTGGCTGCCCCCTCTGCCGCCACACACCCCCAGCTCCTTCCCCAGGATCTCCGCGATGAGCCCCGTCACATCCCCGACGCGCGACAAGAAATGGCCATGGCAGCGGTGGTTCGAGAAGATCGAGTCGTCCGGCTGGAGAAACTCGCACACAATCGCACCGGACAGCTCCTGTCCTATGCAGGTGTGGACGGTCCCATGCAGCTCTCCCTCTGCATACAGGCGCAGCAGCGCCTCCTCCGTCTCTCGTATCAGCAGCGATTTTCGAAGGAGTCGCCGCTCGACGTCCGAGAGCCGGCTGGCAACGGTCACCCTGGTATCTCCGACGCTCATCACGGGACTATCCCTGCTTGGACGAAGCTCTGGACTTCCTGATGTCGTACTCGATCTTGCCTATCGATTTGGCGAAGAATGTCAGCTCGTCGCGCCTCTGCGCGAGAAACATACCTCTCTCATCCGAGTGTATCGCGTCGGCACCACAGTCCGTATAACAGTTTGGAGTCTCGTACAGCCGGATGTGGTGAATCTTCAGGTGGTCCCATTCCTGAAAGAGCAGTTCCATCGCTAGAAATATCTCCTTCGCGATGTTCTCCACGGTCGGGTTGCAGTAAGCGCCGTCGCCGTTCAGGCTCATGAGCCAGAACTTGCTCCGCGTGGCATGGACCGCCGTGATGAGGTCTGCATCTCGAGGGTTGAGGATCGATGCATGATCGAGAAAATCGTCGATCCAGGCCGATCCTACCCGCTTGATCTCCTTGAAATCGATGGCGTACCCGATGTGCTGCATCTGTTTGAACGCGAACGTGAGCTCATACAGGTACGTGTGCCCATGGATGTTGAAGCACTTGAATCCCTCGTCCATGACCCGGTGGGCGGAGTCGAAGGAGCCCTTGCGGGTGATATACTGTACGGTCACTTGATCCCTCGAATGAGCTCGTAGAACTCGGCCCTCGCTGGTCCAGCGGGGTCGTCGAACAGGCCCGAGAACATGTGGGTCTTCATGCGGCTGTCGTGATGCCTTACCCCCCTGCATCGAACGCAGTTGTGCACGGCGTCGACCAGGACAGCGACCCCCTCGTTCTCCTCGCACACCTTGTCGATGCCGTTGTGGATGGACACCGTGAGCCGCTCCTGGATGAGCGCCCGCCTTCCGAAGTGCTCCACGATCCGGTTAAGCTTTGATAAACCGAGAACACGGCCGTGCTTTCCCGGAACATAGGCGACATGGACGTGCCCGACGATCGCCTGATGATGATGGGAGCACATGGAATCGAGGGCGATCCCGCCTTCGAAGATGTGCCCGTTGTAGCTGTCCGCCGGGAAGGTAGTGATCTTCGCCATGGGCTGGTAGCGACCCTTCCAGAGGTCGAAGACGTACGCGTTGGCGACTCTCTTCGGGGTGTCCGCGGAGTTCGGGTCGCTCTTCCAGTCGACCCCCAGCGCCGTCAAGAACTCACCGAACGAGATGGCCGCTCTCTCAACAATCGCTGACAGCTCCTGTTCCGTCAGGCTCGCGTCAGCGCCGTGCGTGGCGCGCTTTTTCGCCAAATGCGTAGAGATGCCGTCGGCGTGGCCGGGCGGCGCGACTTCTAATTCATGGTATCGCATTTGCATTCTCCCGCGTGTACCAGGACTTCGGGGCCCAGCTCAGTCGTCGAGAATCGGACGCGCTGGCATCATGGGCTCACAGTGGCCGCTCGTGGGGTCGATCCCCGCGCCATGGCAAGGCGCTGGAGGGCTCGCGCAAGCGGGCTGAGCATGCGGCATGGCCGGCCCGCAGACGTCATTTCGTAACTCGCTCGTCTCGCTCTCGTGTCCAGCCTCGGGTGAGGCCGTCGCCTCCCCGGACCCGACGCACTGATCCGCTGTGGCCGAGGGCTACAGCCTCCCGGGTCGACCCCGATGCCGGTCTCGACGCCGGGATTGCTGCAGCGGCCCCCTCCGTGACGGATCGCTGTTGCACGCCTACTGCTATGTATCCGGTGCCCGCGCGCGAGCGGCGCGAGACACATGTTCGGATACACAAGTTTCGCGCCGGGAACCCGAACTGCCCCCCCCGGCGGTTACACGGATTACATCAGTGCCTTGGTTGTGTCAACTCGGCGCCGGGCATCTCTGCAATCTTCTTCGCACGATTCTGCAATCAGAGGCTGCCGCGCACGAGGAGGTACGCAGGAGCGTCGCCGGAGGAGCCGCCGCTGTCGCCGCGAGCACACGCACCCTTGGCAATCGTCCAGGTAGACAAATGAGTAGCCGCTGGCGACTGTACAATGAGGGCGATTTGTTTCAGTGTCGGCATTTGCGCGGCCGGGCTGAGCTCGCCGGAGCAGCGCCTCCTTATCGGTCGGAGTGGCCGAGAGGGCGGTCCGGGGCGATGCGGTCGCGGATCGCCTGCTTGAGCTCCTTGGGCTCGGGGAAACGCTCGGCGGCGGCGCGCGAGAAGAGCAGGTCGCCGTCGAGCGTGACGTCGAAGAGGCCGCTCGCGCCGGGCGACAGGAGCACGTCGATCTCGTCGGGGAACGTGATGAGCAGCTCCTGTGCAAGCCAGGCGGCGCGCGTCAGCCAGCGGCACTTCGGGCAGTACCGGATGGCGACGAGCGGCCGCTGCGGGCCCGGGGCGGTGTCCATGGCGCGATCGTAGCGCGCTCGGGCGGCGCGAGGGCAGGCTCAGACGAGGAACGCCCGGGCCAGCCCGAGGAAGATGAAGAAGCCCATGCTGTCCGTGGTGAACGTGAGCAGGACGCTCGACCCCTGGGCCGGATCGCGGCCCAGGCGCTGGAGCACGAGCGGCACCGCGCAGCCGACCATGGCCGCCACCACGAGGTTGAGCAGGATGGCCGCGGCCATCACCAGCCCGAGCGGGACGCTGCCGTAAAGGGCGATGGCGGTGAGCCCCACGACCGTGCCCCAGACCGCGCCGTTCATCAGGCCCACGAAGAGCTCTTTCTGCAGGAGATGGCGCACGTTCGCCCGCGTGATCCGGTCGAGCGCGAGGCCCCGGATCATGAGCGCCACCGTCTGATTGCCGGTGTTGCCGCCGATGCTCGCCACGATCGGCATCAGCGCGGCCAGCGCCACGAGATCCCGAATGGTGCTCTCGAAGATGCCGATGACCCGCGAGGCCACGAACGCCGTGATCAGGTTGACCAGGAGCCAGAGCCAGCGGTTCTTCGCGCTCGTCCACGCGGGGGCGAAATAGTCCTCCTCGCCCGCAAGCCCCGCGCGCCGCAGCGGCGGGCGGAGCAGCAGGTCCTTGAGCGAGAGCGTGCCGCGGAGCACGTTGCGCACGTCGACAACGAACAGCGTCTCCGTGTGCGACGGCAGCTCGGCCCGCCGGCGCACGTCCTCCAGCGCGCCCGCGATATCCCAGCTGTCGCGCACCCAGACGAACTCCGGGCTCATCAGGTGACCCGCCGAGTCGTCCGGGTACGCGATCGTCGACCGGAACAGCGACTGCTCGCGTGCGTCCAGCGACTGGTACACCTCCGCCACGATCTCCGGCTCGATCGAGTCGCTGACGTAGGCGAGATCGTCGGGGTCGAGCTGGCCGAGCAGCGCGACGAGGCGACCGCGCTCCGTCTCCGCGACGAGCGAGTCGCGGACCGAGCGCGAAGACTCGAGCAGCACCTGTGCTGCGTGGTACGGATCGAGCTCAGCCCAGACCACAAGCCGATCCGCCTGGGGGAGCACCTCGATGATGTGGGCGAGGTCCGCCGGGTGCAGATCCCTGAGCTTCCTCTGCAGCAGCGCGAGATTTTGACGGTGGACCAGCGACTCGATGAGCTCCTTGTTCTTGCTCTCCTGCTTGTGGGTCAGGGCCTCGATGACGCGTTGCTTTTCGAGCAGGGTAGTTACCAGGCTCAGGCTCTCTTGTAGTCTTTCCTGGGACCTGGACGTGTTCATGGAGGCTCCGGGCGAGGGCGACGCGCGGCGAGCATAGCCCGGCGCGGCAGGCGTGACCGGTGGTCGCGAGCGCGGCCGCGCTCGCCGTATTGACCGGACCCCACGGCTCATGGTTCTGTCGGCTCGATGAAGCGCGCCTTCGATTTGTGCGTGGTTGGGCTCTCGCTCGCAGCGACGGCCTGTGGACCGGGCCTGGAACCCGAGGTGGTGGTGCACCCTCCCCGGCCCACCATCTCGCCGGCGAGCAGCGACAGCGCGAGCAGCGGCGGGTGTCCGGCCATCGGCCACACCGAGCCGCTCATCGTCGACTGGCTCACGACCCGCCGCTCGGATCTCGGACTCGCGATGAAAGAAGGCGTCGCCGTCGTCGCCTACGACTGCACGACGCTGAACCTCCTCGCACACTGCAAGCTCCAAGGGACCTACTCCTACGCCGGCGTGACCCGGAATGAAAAAGTAATACAATTAACAAATCCTGCGGAAATGCAGGCGAATGTCCCGTTCGGCGCCCCGGCGTTGAGCACCGCGATCGAGGGCAGCGGCACGGCGGCGATCGACGTGGCGCTCGTGCCCTCGGGGAAGATGGCGACCACGGTGACCGCGGCCACGGCGCAGGACCTCTCGGGCAGCTGCGAGGGCGCGACGCACTTCGTGCGCACCGCGCTCCTCGGGGCCTTCGCGATGGCGCCGGGCAGCCGGGGCGCGGCGCGGACGGTCGATCAGGTCTTCGCGGCGGTCGGGCCTGCGGCGGCGTCGAGCCAGGGCGGCACCGCGAGCCGGGAAGGGGAGGTCGAGGCGTGCCGGGGCGCGAAGCCCAGCGCGCAGGCGCCCACGGAGCGCTGCCATGCGCCGCTGCGCCTGGAGCTCGTCCCGCTGGCCGCGAAGAAGGCAGCGACGGTCGAGCCGGCGGCGAAGGCGACGGAGGAGGAGCTCCCGAAGCTGTCGAGCCCATGCCTGACCGGGACGGTGCTGAGCGGGGCGAAGTGCTCCTCGCCGGCGCTCGCGCCCGCGCACCTCTGCGAGCCCGCGGACTCGCGCGCGTGCGCGGCGCAGTGCGGGAAGGGCGATGTCGGCAGCTGCTATCACCTCGGGATTCACTACCTGAACGGCAAGGACCTCCCGCGCGACGACGCGAGGGCGGCGGACCTGTTCGAGAAATCCTGCGGCGCCGGCGTCGCGCAGGCCTGCTACGCGCGGGCGAAGCAGCAGCTGCGCGACATCCAGAGCGGCAAGGTGTCCCCCCGGGACGGCGCGGGGCGGGCGAAGGTGCACGAGTTCGCCGACAAGGCGTGCGATCTGGGCGACGGCTGGGCGTGCTTCAGCGTGGCCGAGTGGTACCTCAGCGAGGGCCCGCTGGCGGTGCTGCCGAAGGACCCGACGCGCGCGGTCGCGCTCCTCCGGCGCGGCTGCGATCTCGGGTACGGGCCGAGCTGCAGCGCGCTGGGCAAGATGCTCGTCGAGGGCAAGCTCGCGACGAAGGACGTGGCGGTGGCGGTGGGCGTGCTCCAGCGCGCGTGCGAGGGGGGCGAGACCGAGGACTGCGTCGACCTCGGCGACATCCTCCGCAAGGGGCAGGGCGCGCCGAAGGACGGGGTGAAGGCGATCGCGGCGTACCAGCGCGGCTGCGGCCTCGGGGACATGCGCGCGTGCAACGCCGCGGGCTCGGTCCACGGAGAGGGCGACGGCGTTCCGAGGGACGTCGCGAAGGCGTATTCGTTCTTCGAGAAGGGCTGTCCGGAGAAGGGCTTCGGCGCCGAAGCGTGCATGAGCCTCGCCGGGATGTACGAGAAGGGGACCGGCATCCCGAAGGACATGGCGCGCGCCGCGGCGCTCTACGAGAGGGCGTGCGGCTCGGGCGGCTGCCTGCGGGCCGCGGAGATCTGGCAGCGCGGCGACGGGGTGACGGCCGACCCGGCGCGGGCGTTCTCGCTTTACGAGAAGGCGTGCACGCAGTGGGGAGAAAAGAGGGCGTGCGATGCGTTCGGCCCGCTCCTGGAGCGCAAGGACAAGGAGCGCGCGCGGTCCTTCTACGCGGACCAGTGCACGCGGACCCAGGACAAGGCGGTGTGCGCGAGCCTGAAGCGGCTCGGCGGCGGGACCAAGTAGGCGCGGCGCCAGGCTAGAACAGCTTCATCTGGCGGTCGGCGCCCGCGCGCGGCTTTCTCTGCGCCTCCGGCGACGGACCGACGCGCAGGAGCAGCCGCTCCTCGACCTCGCGAACGAACGGCGAGACCTCGGTCTCCATCACCTTGCCGTGCCGCGCGCGCTGCATGGCGCGGGTGAGGAACAGCCGCTCTCGCGCCCGCGTCATGCCGACATAGAAGAGCCGGCGCTCCTCGGCGACGTCCGTCTCCTCTCTGCCAGGGAACCGCAGCGGGAGCAGGCCGTCCTCGCACCCCACCAGGAAGACCACCCGGAACTCGAGCCCCTTGGCCGCGTGCAGCGTGAGGAGCGAGATGCGATCGGCCCGCGGATCCCACGTATCGATCTCGGCGCACACAGCGAGCTCGATCAAGAAGCGATCGAGGTCGTCTCCGCAGCGCTCCGCGAGCGGCAAGAGCAGCTCCAGCGCCGCATCGACGTCGGCCTCGCCGAGGGGCGCCGCGCCCGCCGCTCCCTCCGCGGCCGCCCCCTCGGGCGGAGCGCCGCCGCCCGGGCCCGGCTGCGCGACCTCCTCCCGGAGCCGCGCCGCGGCCACCCTGAGGCGCGCCGTGAGCGGCCCCGGCGGCGGAGCGCCGGCGAGCGCCCGCGCGAGCGCCTCGGAGCCCGCGCGCTCGGCGACGCGGCGCTCGGACCGCCGCTGGAACGGCATGCCGGAGCGGGCGAACGCCTCGCGGAGCGCCTCGGACTGCGCCTCGGTCCGGTAGAGCACCGCGAAATCCGAGAAGGAATACTCGCCGCCCGGCGCAGACGAGGCCAGGCGCCCGCTATCCATCGAGAAGAACGTGGACCCACCGAGCAATTGCTCGATGGTGTGGACAACGCGCTCGGCCTCGGCCGCCTCCGTGGGCGACTCGTGAACCGCCACGAGCTCCACGCTCCCAGCGCCCGGCGCGCTCGGCAGGAGCTCCCGCGCGCCGAGCGTCGGCGAGGGCGCGATCACCTGGAGCGCCGCCTCGACGATGGGACGCGACGAGCGGTAATTCCGCCTCAGACGCACAATGTGCGCTGCTGGAAAATCCTGCTGAAAGCGGAAAAAGAAGCCCACGTCCGCGCCGCGGAAGCCGTAGATCGCCTGATCCGGATCCCCGATGGCGCAGACGTTCCCCCCGGGAGGGACAAGCGCGCGCACGAGTCGGTACTGGCGCTCGTCGATGTCCTGGTACTCGTCGATGGAGAGATACCGGGCCCGCGCGCGCGCCGGGGCGAGCGCGTCGCCCTGCTCCTCCAGGAGGACGACCGCGTGGCCGATCAGGTCGTCGAGGTCGAGGAGCCCGCGCGCGGCGAGCTCGTCCTCGTACACCTTCCACGCGCGGTCGACGTGGCGGTCGATCCCGCCGCCGGTGGCCGGCGCGCCCTGGGGCCGGTGCGCGTCGGCGTGGCGCGGCGCGCGCCGCTTCAGCGCGGCGATGTCGGCGAGCAGCCGGGCCGCCCGCCGCTCCGGGCCGCCGAGCGCCGCGGCGAGCAGCGCCGTCCGCTCGCGCTCGCCGGCGATCCTGGGCGGCGCACCGCCGGCGCGCTGCGCGTCCTCGCGGAGCAGCGAGAGCCCGAGCGCGTGGAAGGTCATGGCGCGCACGCGGCCGCCGGACGCGCCGAGCAGCGCGCCGAGCCGCTCCCGCATCTCGTCGGCAGCCCGGCGGGTGAACGTGATCGCGAGGCACTGCTCCGGCGGCACCCCGAGATCCAGGACGAGATGCGCGATCCGGTGCGTGAGCGTGCGGGTCTTGCCCGTGCCAGGCCCCGCGAGGAGGAGCACCGCGCCCTCGGTGAGCTCCGCCGCTGCCCGCTGCTCCGGGTCGAGCGCGTCGAGCAGCGCCGCGCCGCCCGGCGCAGGTGCCTCGGGCGGCGCGCCGAGGGAGGCCTCGCTGACAGGCCCCCGGCGCGGCTCGGCGTGGGCCCGGCCGCGGCGCGGGCCCGGCCGCGGCGCCTCGGACGCGCGCGCCCCTGCCGGAGGCGGCTCCGGCGCCGCGGGCTCGGGCTGGAAGAGGAGCCCGCCCCCGCGGCGCTGCGTGAGCTCCTCGGGCTGGAAGACCCGGATCGCGCCGTACTCGCCGTCGTAGCCCGCGTCGCGGATCACGCGCCCCTCGCGCATCCGCCCGATCGCCTCGGAGAGGAGCGGCGTCCCGGCGCGCTCGATCTCGTCGAGCGGGGCGTCGCCGAGGAGGAACAGCTCGGGGCCGAGCCGCGACAGCACCCGGTCGTAGCTCCGCTGCACCGCCTTGCTGGAGGCGCCCAGGCCGTGGAGCTCGGCCAGCACCTCGGGCAGCGGCACGAGGTTGCGGAACGCGCTCGCGCCCTCGGGTCGCACCCCCTCCTCGCGGTCGGCGAGCTCCTCGACCCGGTGCAGCACGCCCACCGTGACCGGGTGCCCGCACACGGGGCACGCGAGGGAGAGCGCGCGCGTCTCCGCGGGCGAGAGCACGACATTGCACTTCCGGTGGCCGTCGAGGTGGTATTTGCCCTCCTCCGGGAAGAACTCCACCGTGCCGCCGAAGCCCTGGCCGGTCTCCAGGGCGCGCCGGATCGCGAAGTAATCGAGCGGCGCGTCGAACGCCGTGGCCTCGCGGCCGAGCTTCGCGGGCGAGTGCGCGTCCGAGCTGGAGACGAGCCGGTAGCGATCGAGCCCGGAGATGCGCCAGTTCATCGCCGGATCGGACGAGAGCCCGGTCTCGAGCGCGAAGATGTGCGGCGCGAGATCTCCATAGCACTCCTCGACCGCGTCGAAGCCGGCCTTGGAGCCCAGCACCGAGAACCAGGGAGTCCAGATGTGCGCCGGCACGAGGTACGAGCCCTCGCTCGACTCCAGCACGATCTCGAGCAGGTGGCGCGAATCGAGCCCCAGGATCGGCCGCCCATCGGCCGTCAGGTTGCCGATCCTGGAGAGCGCGCGGACGATCCGGTCCGCCGCCTCGAAGTCGGGCGCATAGAGGAGATGATGGATTTTGCGCGTCCGATCTCCCTTCTTGTAGATCGTCGAGATCTCCACCGAGAGGACGAAGCGGGTCGGCCCGCGGCACGCGCCGGGGAGCCGCTCCGAGACCGCGCGCTCGAGGTCGTCCCGCAGGCGAAACAGCCCGGGCTCGGCGGGCACGAGGCGCTCGCGGAGCTCGGCCATCCACACCGGATGCGTGAAATCCCCCGTGCCGATCACCGTGATGCCCTTGCGCTGAGCCCAGTAGCTCAGGTGCGCAAGATCGCAATCGCTGCTCGTCGCGCGGGAATACTTCGAGTGCACATGAAGGTCTGCATAGAAACGCATGGGGTCCGCCTGAGGCGTCGTTACCTATCGAACTCCCTCGCGCTGTCAATCGGCGATACCGCTGCTTTTGTCGAAGTTCGTCCGGAAAATGAGGCATGTTGAACGTAAAGGGTCGCGCTTCGTAAAGAGGCTTTGTCGTGTGGCAAAAATCGAGCGCTCGACGCAATGAGCCTCGAGGAGCTCGCCTGAAAGGCGCTCGGCACAGGCAGGTTGGCCGCTGCGGGGCTGTGCCCCGCGAGCTCCGGCCGGCCGTGTTCGTCAGCGCGAGGCCCGGTCCGGAGGGGACCGCCGCGCGCTGCGAGGGGTCACGGCGTCGCGGCGGGGGGCGCCGGGGCCTTGCGGGTCAGGTAGAAGAAGTCGCGCAGGGAGCGCTTGCGGATGTACTCGTCTTCCGAGAACTCGAAGCCGCTCGCCAGCGCGACCGGCGCGAGGGCCCCGCCCTCGCCGGGCTCGTAGCTCAGGAACTTCGGGTACGACCAGTTCACGTCGAGCTGCGCCACGGCCGAGGCGCCGGCATGGCGCAGCCCGAGCCCGATGGCGGCCGCCGTCGTGTGGTTGCTGATGGCGACGAAGAGCACCTTGCCGTCGCGGTCGAGCCCCACCGCGGAGCGGCGGATCACCGTGTTGCCGTCCAGCGTGGCGCCCCAGTTGCGGACATCGGGCGCGCGGAGCAGCGGGTGGAGCTCGCCCTGGTCGACCATGCAGCTCGGCGTCTGGCGCCACCACCGCATGCCGCCCTCGTCGGCGGCCATCCGGGGCCACGGCGCGATCTGCATCCGCCCGTCGCGGTGGAGCGCGAGGGTGCAGCCCTTGTCCCGGGGGCGCACCAGGGTCACGTCGTCGACCCGCATCCCCCACTGGCCGTGCTCGGTCATGAAGCCGCCGTTGAACGCCGCGAGCAGCCGCTCGTGATGCGCCTCCGGGATCTTCGCGAGCCGCTCGTAGGTCTTGCCCTCCTCGGTCGTCGCCGCCGGCTCCCGCGAGCCGGCCATGAGGTGGACGTCGACCCCCGCGAGATCGACCGCCACGACGAACAGCTCCGCCCAGGAGCGGTGTGGATCCGGGTGGATCAGCGTCTTGTAGAGGCGCGGCGGGTCGCCCGGGCGCGCGCGATCCTCGATGGGCACCCACCGCCCATCGCCGGGAGCCGGCCAGGCCGTGTGCGACGGGCCGACGTCCTTCGGCCGGAACACCGCCGCCACGACCGTCGGGGCGATCGCCTCGGCGACCGCGGCGTCCGCCGAGGCGGCGGGGGCGGCTGGCGCCTGCTCGGGCACCTCCCAGTACGTCTTCGGCGGCTCGTTGCTGCGAAGGAGCCGGTGGACGCGATCCTCGGCGCTGTAGGCCGTCTCCTCGAGCGCGGTCACGTTCTCGGCCCCGATCACGGAGCGCAGGCCGTTCGCGACGAGTGGGCCCATCCACGGGATGCGGTGCACCGCGATCCACATCCCGACGCCGGCGAGCGCCGAGACGGCGACCGAGCCGAGGACCCAGCGCCGCAGCCGCGAGCGGCGCTGCGGAACGCCGGGGTGCTGCGGGGCGGAGTGCCCGGCCTGGGCCGGCGGTTTCGAGGCTTCGGCGGTTTCGGCCATGGAGTGCTGCCGGCGTGGTGCGGTGCTGCGAAAGGGAGGAAAGATGCGAGGCGACGCGGGCGCACGCGAGCTGCCGTCCCCGGCTCGGGCGACGGTGTAGCACGATGCGCCGAGCGCACGGAACCCGCTCCGCGCACGGCGCGACGCCGATCCGCGCGCGGGGTCCGGTCGTCGCGTCGGTCGCGCTGGTCGCGGGCGCAACGACCCGCCGCCGGGTTCGTGGTCGCCCTCGACTTCCTCACCACACCGTACTAGAGTCGCGGCCTCGGACTGACCTGGCACGGGTCGCGGTGCTCGGTCGCTGTCATGTGGGCCTCGCAGCCTCCTTTCATGGAGGCGCAAGGCGGCAGCTCTCCGTGATCGAACCCTCTGCAAAGGAGGGCGCGGTGCCGCGGCGCTCTCAGCCCTTGCTCAGGAGGGGCTCTCCACGAGCCCGATGTCCATGCAATTTCTCGATCTCAAGCTCATCGAACCGCTGCTCCGCGCCGTCGAGGCCGAGGGGTACAGCACCCCGACCCCCATCCAGCAGCAGGCCATCCCGCCCATCCTCGAGGGCAACGACGTCCTCGGGTGCGCGCAGACCGGGACGGGCAAGACCGCCGCGTTCGCCCTGCCGATCTTGCAGCGCCTCGCGCAGGGCGGCACGCCGACCCAGCGCGGGCTCCGCGTGCTCGTGCTCACCCCGACGCGGGAGCTCGCCGCGCAGATCGCCGAGAGCTTCACCACGTACGGCAAGCACCTCGGCCTGCGGACCGCGGTCATCTTCGGCGGGGTGGGGCAGCGCCCCCAGATGGAGGCGCTGCGCCGCGGCGTCGACGTCGTCGTGGCGACGCCGGGGCGGCTGCTCGACCTCTGCTCGCAGGGCGTCGCCCCGTTCGGGCGGCTCGAGATGCTCGTGCTCGACGAGGCCGATCGGATGCTCGACATGGGGTTCATCCACGACATCCGGCGCGTGCTCGCGATGCTGCCCGCGCGCCGGCAGACGCTGCTGTTCTCGGCCACGATGCCGCCGGACATCCAGAAGCTCGCCGACAGCATCCTGACCCGCCCGGTGCGGGTCGAGGTCGCGCGGATCGCCACGACGGCCGAGAACATCGACCAGCGGGTGGTCTTCGTCGAGCGGTCCGACAAGCGGGCGATGCTGGAGCACGTGCTCAAGGATCCCGAGCTCCGCCGCGCGATCGTGTTCACCCGCACCAAGCACGGCGCCAACCGCGTGGTCCAGCAGCTCAGCCGCGCGCGCATCGAGGCCGTCGCCATCCACGGGAACAAGTCGCAGGGGGCCCGCGAGCGGGCGCTCGCGAGCTTCAAGCAGGGGACGACGAGCGTGCTCGTCGCGACCGACATCGCGGCGCGGGGCATCGACATCGACGACATCTCGCACGTGATCAACTACGACCTCCCGAACATCCCGGAGAGCTACGTGCACCGCATCGGCCGCACGGCGCGCGCCGGGGCGTCGGGGGTGGCGCTCTCGTTCTGCGACAGCGAGGAGCGCCCGTTCCTCGCCGACATCGAGCGCCTCATCCAGAAGCGCCTCCCGCTCCTTTCGATCCCCGGACTCCCCGGCTTCCAGCCCGATCCCAGGCCCGCGTCGCAGCCCCTGGGGCAGGGGCGGCCGCAGGGACAGGGCCGGCCCCAGGGACAGGGCCGGCCCCAGGGGCAGGGCCGGCCTCAAGGGCAGGGCCGGCCGCAGGCGCGACCGCAGGGGCAGGGCCGGCCGCAGCCGCAGGGGCATGCCCGTCCCCAGGCGCAGGGGCAGCCGCAGGCGCGCCCCCAGGCGCGACCGCAGCCGCGCCACGATACCACCCCTCGCGTGGACAACTGATCCCCGCCGCCCACATCCGATCCGCCGCGGCACGCTCGCCCTGAGCGGCCTCGCGAGGCCGCCGCTGGCCGCGCTCCTCACGCTCGCCGACGCGGGCGAGGGCGCCCAGGCGGCGGCCCTCCGGCCGTTCGCACCGGCGCATGCCGGCATGGCCAACATCCACATTTTTCGTCGAGGTACGCAAAATCTGGCACGATCGCGGCCATGCGCGTCCCTGTCCTCGTCGTAAGCTTGCTCACCATCGCCGCCTGTGATCGCGGCGCTTCATCGAGCTCGCCCGCCGCGGGGGCCCAGGCTTCCGCCGACCCGGCGCCGGATGCCGCCGCCGCCCCGGTCGCCTCGGCCAGCGCGCCGGCCCCGACGGACGCGACGGCCGGGGCCGCGCCCGCCGCGGTCGATGGCGGCACGGGAGCGGCGGCGAGCGCGGACGTGGCCGACGCCGGGCCAGCCGCGGCCGACGAAACCCGGCTCGCGGTCGAGGGGCGCGCCGTCCAGGGAGGGCTCCTCCGCGCCAAGCTGAACGGCAAGCTGCGCCGGATGGCGTTCCCCGGCCATCGCGTGACCGTCAGCGACGAGGGGGAGTTTCTGATCGCCTTCTCGCGCAACGCGCCGGCGCAGGAGAAGCTGACCATCACGTTCGACGACGGGCAGGTGCTCGAGAAGATCTTCGACGTGGAGCAGCGCACGTTCGAGGTCGACAAGGTCGACAACCTGCCGGAGAACACGGTCAAGCTCGACATGGCGACCCGCGTGAAGCTCACGCAGACCGAGAAGAAGCTCGACGCCGTCCGGAACAAGTACACGAAGAAGAACTGCTACAAGAGCGGCTTCATCTGGCCGTCGAAGGGGTCGATCACCTCGCGGTACGGCCAGCCGCGCTTGCTCAACGGCACCGACGGCGGGATCCACTGGGGCGTGGACATCGCGGCTCCCGTCGGAACGCCGGTGCGCGCGCCCGCCTGCGGCAAGGTCGTGTTCGTCGAGAAGAACCTTCCGCTGAGCGGTCACACCCTGATCATCGATCACGGCCACGGACTGACCTCCACGTTCATCCATCTTCACGGCTTCGCCGCGAAGGTGAACGACGAGGTCAAGCAGGGTCAGGTCGTCGCGACCGTCGGCATGACCGGCCGCACGAATGGAGCGCACCTCGACTGGCGCATGAACCTCTTCGGGACGCGCGTCGATCCCGAGCTCCTGCTCGCGCCGGCGAAGTGACGGCCGGCAAGCTCCTTAAGAGCGTCCCTTACGCCGGCGTTCCCGGGGATCGAGGCTCGGGACGCCGGGCGAGCACGCTGGACAGTCGGGACAACACGCCTTCTCCGCCGACGACACGAAGCGCCCAGAGACACCGTGTCATGTGGCGGGTGGGCGCATGTCGGGGCAATGTGCCACACGAAGAGATCTCATGGTGACGGGCCATGTGGCGGCGGCGGCGTCCGGGTGCCCCGGAGCGCGTTGTGCCCAGCGCCGCCTCAGCGCACAAAGACAGGTCGGCCGACAATCCGTCTCCGTGATCTCTGCGCGATGGAATGATGGAATGGCCGTTGAGCTCGCTGGCGACCCTCTGCGCCGGGCCGCTCTGCGGCATGCGCCTTGCAACTCCACAGACCGACGAAGGCACTCACAACAACGTGTGGTTTGCAAGGAGTCGGTCATGAAGATCCTGTCGCCTCGAGTTCATGGGTACATCGATTACGCTGTTGCGGCCCTGTTCCTGCTGGCTCCTTCGCTGTTCGGCTTCGGCGGGCTCCCCGAGACGCTCTGCTACATCCTGGGTGCCGTGCACGTCGGCATGACGCTGCTCACCGCATTTCCGCTGGGCGCCGCCAAGATCATCCCGTTCCCGGTCCACGGAGCGCTCGAGGCCGCGGTCGCCGTGTTCCTCGTCGCGGCGCCCTGGCTGTTCAGCTTCGATGCCGCGTCCGCGGCGAGGAACTTCTATCTCGTGTCGGGCGTGGCCATCGGCCTGGTCTGGCTCGTGACCGACTACCGTTCGGCGTACGCCACGACGACGGCCAGCGGTCGTTACCGGTCGGAACACGGGTCGTTCTCCTGATGATCGCGTGAGCGTTCCTCGCGAATCGGCGCGTCGGCCAGGGCAGCGCCTCGGCCGCGCGCGTTTTTGTTTCCCGAACGGCGGACGTGACGGGGTGGTGGCTCGAGCGAGTTTGCGGCAAGCTCATGCATGGCGGGAGGGAGGACGCGATGAGCGACCTGAAGAAGACGGGCCTGGCGGGCCTGCAGGTGGGCGACTACCGCGTGGGGGCGGTGCCCGTCGGCGGGACGAGCGACGCGCTCGACACGGAGGCCAACCGCGAGCGGGCCCGGCGGGCCGAGGAGGACAGGCGGGCGGCCCAGTTCGGCGGCACGCCCGAGGGGGCAGGGGAGGCCGCGCTGGAGGCCGCCGAGGCCGCCGTGGACGAGGCGATCCAGGAGGCCCGCGCGCGCTTGAGGAGCGGCGAGGACGAGGAGGTGCCGATCCTGCTGCGCGATCCCGTGACGGGGACCACGCTCACGCACGCGCCTCTTCCTGCGGCTTGGGGTGCTGATCCCGCGACACGTACACCGCCGCTGCCAGGTCGCCCACGACGTTGATCACGGTCCGGCACATGTCGAGGAAACGGTCCACCCCGAGGACCAGGCCGAGCCCCTCGGGCGGGATGCCGAGCAGACCCAGGATCATCGCGATGACGGGGAGCGAGCCGGCAGGGATGCCCGCGGTGCCAATCCCCCCGAGCACCGAGATGAGCATCACGATCGCCTGCTGCCCCAAGGTCAGCGAGACGCCGTAGACCTGCGCAAGGAACAGCACGGTCACCCCCTCGAAGAGCGCCGTCCCGTTCTGGTTCATCGCGGCGCCGGCGGTCAGCACGAAGCGCGCCACGGACGACGGCAGCTTCAGCTCCTCCTCGGCCACCTTCAGCGAGGTCGGCAGCGTCGCGTTCGACGAGGCCGTCGAGAACGCCGTCACGATCGCCGTCCGGCTCCCGCGGAAGAAGGCGACCGGCGACATCCCGCCGAGGAAGCGCACCGAGAGCGAGTACACGACGAACATGTGCAGCCCGAGGCCGAGCAGCACCGTGAGCACGTACGCCGCCAGCTGCTGCATGATGCCGATGCCCATGCGGGACGTGATCGTGAAGAGCAGCGCGCCCACGCCGATCGCCGCGAACCGGAGCACCCCCTCGATGAGCCGCATCGAGACGTCGAACAGCCCCTGGATGCACTCCCGGAGCCGCGTCGCCCCCTCGGTCGGGGTGAGCGACAGGGCGAGGCCGAAGAGCAGCGAGAACGTGATCACGGCGAGCACGTCGCCCGCGGCCGCCGCCTTGACGACGTTGTCGGGCACCATCGCGATGATCATCCCCACCGGCGAGGTGTCGACCGGGGCGGTCGCCGCCTTGACCCCGCTGTGCGCGAGGCCCCGGACCGCCTCGGGCAGGCCGTCGCCCGGGCGGATCAGGTTCACCAGGACCAGGCCGATCAGCACCGCGATGGTCGAGACGACGGCCGTGTAGCCCAGCGTCCGCAGGCCGAGCCGGCCGACGTGCTTCAGATCGAGCTCGCAGATGCCCATGACGAGCGCCGAGAACAGGATCGGGAGCACGAGCATGAACAGCAGGCGCAGGAAGATCTGGCCCACCGGATAGGTGATATGATCGACGATCCAGGTGAGCGCCGGGGAGCCCGCCGCGACTGCGTTCGCCGTCAGTCCGCCGGCTGCGCCGACCGCGACCCCGAGCAGCATCGTTCGATGCGATGACATGGCGCCACCTTACACAAGGCGCGGCGCCGTGAGCCGCCGAGTTCGCGCCCCCTGCTCGCCCTCGGAGGCCGAGGAGAGCGCCGCCCGCCGCGATGTCCGCGCCGCCGGCGCGGGCACGACGGCGGCGGCGCTGCCCCGGGATCCGCGCGCCGCCCGCGCCGCGAGCGAGGCGCCGGCCCGGCATGCGCTAAGCTCGGCGCCCTCAGAGGCCCCCATGTCCACCAAGCCGAACTTCATCGCCCGCTCGCTCGCTCCGCTCCAGGTGCTCCCGTCCTTCCTGCGTTCTCGCGCGCAGACGGTGCTGCTCCAGCGCATGGTGCCGTTCACGGGGACCGCCGGCATCCAGTTCGAGGAGGTGGGCTCGGACCGGGTGGCGCTGCGGCTCGCCAACGGGCGCAAGGTGCGGAACCACATCGGCGGCGTGCACGCGGCGGCGGCGGGGCTCCTGGCCGAGACGGCGACCGGCTTCGTCGTCGCCGTCAACCTGCCCGACGACAAGCTGCCGCTCCTTCGCAGCATGAAGGTCGACTACAAGCGCCGCACCCAGGGCGGGCTGCGCGCGGTCGCGACCCTGTCCCCCGAGCAGCGGCGGTCCTTCCTGGACCAGCCGAAAGGGGACGTGGTCGTCGCCGTCACCGTGACGGACGACAGCGGCGCGACGCCGATGGAGTGCGAGTTCGTGTGGGCCTGGGTGACCAAGGGGGTGTGACGCCGCAGCCGCCGGCGCGAGCCAGCGCGCGGCGCGCCGGTGCCGCGCGCCGCGCGGCCGCCTCAGCGCGTCAGGATCTCGCAGCCGTCCCGCGTGACGAGCACGGTGTGCTCGAACTGCGCCGAGAGGCTGCCGTCCTCCGTGACGATGGTCCACCCGTCGTCGAGCGTGCGGATGTGGTGCGATCCCAGGTTGACCATCGGCTCGATCGTGATGGCCATCCCGGCGCGGAGCCGCATGCCCGCCCCGCGCACGCCGGTGTGCGCGACGTGCGGCGGCAGGTGCATCTTCCGCCCGATGCCGTGCCCGCCGACCTCGCGGACCACGCTGCACCCCTCCGCCCGCGCGAGCTCCTCGATCGCCGCGCCGATGTCGCCGAGCCGCGCCCCGTCGCGCACGACCGCGATCCCCGCGTCCCGGCACCGCCGGGCGACGTCCACCACGTGCCGCGCCTCGGCGCTCGGCTCCCCGAGGAAGAACGTCGCCGAGGTGTCGCCGTGGTAGCCGTCGAGCTCCGTGGTCACGTCGACGTTGACGATGTCGCCCGGCAGGAGCACCTCGTCGCGCCGCGGGATCCCGTGACAGACGACGTGGTTCCGGCTCGTGCACACTGCGGCAGGGAAGCCCTTGTATCCGAGCTGACTCGGGCGGCCGCCTCGCTGCGCTGTGTCCTCGCGCACCCACCGGTCGATGTCCGCGGTCGTCACGAAGGGCTGGAGCCGCGCCCCGACGGCGGCCAGCGTCGCCGCGGCCGCGCGCCCGGCGCGCCGCATCGCCTCGCACGCGTGAGGCCGGAGGATGTCCACGTTCATGCGAGGCGTATGCGCGCGCAGCGCGCGCCCATCCAATACCGTTTTGATCTCGGGCGCCCGCGCGCGGCTCCTCGCCCGGGCGGCGTTCGAGTAGAATCGGCCGCGTGAGCCTGTCGCAGATCCGCTACTTCATCGCCGTCGCCGAGGAAGGCCACGTCGGCCGCGCCGCGCGCCGGCTCCACATCGCGCAGCCGCCCCTCAGCCGGCAGATCCGCGGCCTGGAGGACGAGCTCGGCGCGCAGCTGTTCGAGCGCACCGCGCGCGGCATGCGCCTCCTGCCGGCCGGCGCGGCGTTCCTCGACCACGCCCGCAGCATCGTCGCGCAGGTCGACGCGGCCGTCGCCGACCTGCGCAGCTACGGCGCTCCGCCTCCGGGAGACGCGCTCGACGCCGGCCGGTGCCGGCGCTCCGAGCTGGCCTAGGCTGCCTCGCGTGGAGCCACGGGACCGGCATGGGCTACGACGCTGAGCTCGCGCTAGCCGTCGAGGCGGCGCGCCGCGCGGGCTCGCTCCTCCGCGCGGAGTTCCACCGCCCCGGCGGCCCCCGCGGCGCCGGGACGCACGCCGACGCCGACGTGGAGGTCGAGCTCCTGCTGCGCGACGCGCTCACCCGCGCCACCCCCTACACGTTCCTCGGCGAGGAGACCGGCGCCCTGGACGGCGCGGACCCGTCGCACCGCTGGATCGTGGATCCGAACGACGGCACCGCGTCGTTCCTGCACGGCTACCGCGGCGCCTCGGTCTCCATCGGCCTCCTGCGCGAGGGCACGCCGGTGCTCGGCGTCGTCTTCGCGTACGCCTACCCCGACGACCGCGGCGACCTCATCGCCTGGGCGGAGGGCACCGGGCCGATCCGGCGCAACGGCGCCCCCGTCTCGTCGTCGCTCGCCGGCGCCGCGCTCGATCGCTACGCCGTCGTGCTGCTCTCGCAGTCGGCGGACTACCTCCCGGCCCGCAACGCCCGGTGCGTCGCCCCCGCGCGGTTCCTCTCGCTCCCGAGCCTCGCCTACCGGCTCGCGCTGGCGGCCGTCGGCGAGGGGGTCGCCGCGGTCTCGCTCAGCCGGCCTCGCAGCTGGGACTACGCGGCCGGCCACGCGCTCGTGCGCGCCGCGGGCGGCGAGCTCGTCGACGACGACGGCGCGCCCATCGCGTACACGGCGCAGGGCGAGGGCGACATCTGCCGCCTGTTCGGCGGCGCCCCCGCGGTCGTCCGGGAGCTCGCGCGGCGCCCGTGGAACGCCGTCATCCACGGCCGCATCCCGGCGCCGCAGGGGACGTACGGTCTCCTGCGCCCGTCCCGCAGCCTGCTCATCGAGGGCGCCGGCGCGCTCTCCCGGGCCCAGGGCTGCCTGCTCGGCCAGCTCGCGGGCGACGCGCTCGGCGCGCTCGTCGAGTTCCGGACCGCGGAGCAGATCGAGGCGCTCTACCCGGGCGGGGTCCAGGATCTCGCCGACGGCGGGACGTGGAACACCCTCGCCGGGCAGCCGACCGACGACTCCGAGATGGCGCTCATGCTGGCGCGGTCGATCGTGCGCAAGCGCGGCTTCGTCGCCGAGGCCGCGCTCGACGCCTACGTGCACTGGTACGGCTCCCGCCCGTTCGACATCGGCAACACCACCGCGGCCGCCCTCTCCGCCGCCGCGGGCGCGCCCTCGCCCGGCGCGCGCCGCGACCGCGCGAGGGCGGCCGCGAGCCTGACCAGCGAGGCGAACGGCTCGGTGATGCGCGCCGCGCCGCTCGGCATCCTCGGCGCGGGCCGCCCGCAGGAGGCCGCGGCCTGGGCGCGCGACGACAGCGCGCTCACGCACCCCCACCCGGTCTGCTGCGCCGCCTCTGCCGCGTTCGTCGCGGCCATCGCCGCCGCCGTGGGGGGCGCCGGCGCCGAGGGCGCCTTCGCGACCGGCCGCGCCGAGGCGGAGCGGAGCGGCGAGCGCGTGGTCCTCGCCGCGCTGGAGGCCGCGCGCCGCGCGCCACCCCGGAGCTTCTCGCACCAGGCCGGCTGGGTCCTCATCGCCCTGCAGAACGCCTTCTACCAGCTCCTCCACGCGCCCTCGCTCGAGCAGGGGCTCATCGCGACGGTGATGGCCGGCGGCGACACCGACACGAACGCCGCGATCGCCGGCGCGCTGCTCGGGGCGGCGCACGGCCGGGACGCCATCCCGGATCGCTTCCGCCGCCTCGTGCTCACCTGCCGCCCGCTCCCCGAGGCAGGGGCGAAGCACCGGCGCCCGCCCGAGCTCTGGCCGGTCGACGCGATGCTCCTGGCCGAGGCGCTCCTCGCCTCGGGGCAGCGAGCGCAGCCCGAGGAGAGCGACCTGCCGGAGAGCTTCCGGACCGGTGATACAAGTTAAATCAGAATAATTTCAACAATTTACGTCCATTTTGTGAGCCTCTCCAGGAGGATGAGAGGTTCCGGGCGGGGGGTGGCCCGGGCGCGCCGGGAACGCGCTCCCGGCTCGTCGCTCGAACGGCGGCCGGGAGCGCCGCTCAGCCCCCCGTCGGGCGCTCCAGGTGACCGCCGAACTTGTGGCGCATCGCCGACAGGACCTTCTCGGCGAAGGTGTGATCGTGGCGGGAGCGGAAGCGCGCGTAGAGCGCCGAGGAGAGCACCTCGGCGGGCACCGCCTCCTCGATCGCCGCCATCACGGTCCAGCGCCCCTCGCCGGAGTCCTGCACGAAGCCGCTGTACTCGCCGAGCTCCGGGCTCTCGGCGAGGGCGATCGCCGTGAGATCGAGCAGCCACGAGCCCACCACGCTGCCCCGCCGCCAGACCTCGGCGATCTCGCCGAGGTCGAGCGCGTACCGGTGCTCCTCGGGCAGGCGCTCGGTGGCCGCGTTCTTCAGGATGTCGAACCCCTCCGCGTACGCCTGCATGAGGCCGTACTCGATGCCGTTGTGGACCATCTTCACGAAGTGGCCGGCGCCGACCGGGCCGCAGTGGAGGAAGCCCTCCTCCGACGTGCTCTGCGCCGCGCGCCGGCCCGGCGTGCGCGGGATGTCTCCCGGCCCGGGCGCGAGCGTCCGCAGGATCGGCTCGACGAGGGCGAACGTCTCGGGGGCGCCGCCGACCATGAGGCAGTAGCCGCGCTCGATCCCCCACACGCCGCCGCTCGTCCCCACGTCGACGTAGCGGATGCCCTTCGGGGCGAGCGCCCCGGCGCGGCGGACGTCGTCCTTGAAGTAGGTGTTGCCCCCGTCGATGATCACGTCGCCCGCGCCGAGCTTCTCGCCGAGCTCCTGCACGACGTGCTCGGTCGGCGCGCCCGCGGGGAGCATGACCCAGATTACGCGCGGCGATGCGAGCTGCGCCGCAACCTCGTCGAGCGACGAGGCCGTCCCTGCGCCCTCCTCGCCGAGCTGCTTCACGCTGTCCTGGTTCAGATCGAACGCCACGACCTCGTGGCCGCCGCGCATGAGCCGGCGCGCCATGTTGGCGCCCATCCTCCCGAGTCCGATCATTGCGAGCTTCATCTGTCACGCTCCGGTTTGCGACGGCGGGCGTATCACGGGGAGCTGCGCGCCGCGCGCGGCAGGCGCCGCTCCGATCGGGGCGCTCCTTCCGCAGGCGGCCGGAGGCGGCTACCGCGGCTTCGGCCGGAGGACGCCCATCACGTGCTCGAGCGCGCTCTTCAGCGTGCTGAACACCGGGATCCCGTCCAGGCTGCCGCCGGCCTCCAGGATGTGCTCGACCATCACCGCCGGGACGCCGGAGATGATGCACTGGCTGCCGAGCAGCCTCGTCGCCGCGAAGAGCCGGAGGAGGTGCTCGATCGTCGAGGCGTCGGTCGCGTGCGCGCCGGTGAGATCGACGATCATGAAGCGGGCGGCGTGCTGGACGACCGCGCCGAGCACCTCTTCCATCATGCGCGCCGCCCTCACGCCGTCGATCATGCCGATCACGGGCAGCGTGAGCACGCTGTCCCACACCTGGATGAGCGGCGTGGACATCTCGAGCATCGCCTCGTGCTGCGCGCGGGCCCGGTCGAGCTGCAGCCTGAGCTCGAGCTGGACGCGCTCGAGCTCCTCGTTCTGCTCACGCAGCTGCGCGCTCGCGGCGGCGAGGTCGAGCGAGTTCTTGAGCATCGTGTAGGTCGCCCCGACGTAGAGCGCGTACGTGGTCGCGCTCGCCAGCGCCTTCCGGTCGATCTGGCGCTGGTCTTCCAGGGCGAAGAGCATCGTGCCGATCGTCTTCTTGTAGACCTGGATCGGCACGTGGAAGACGACGTCGGGGTCGTCGGCGAGGAGCCACGCGCGCGCGCTGTCCGCCTCCCGCGCCTCGGCCCACGGCCCCTTGAACCACGCGGCGCGCTGCGCCTCCAGCGCCGCGACCATCCATGCGTCCACGACGACGCCGCCGCCCTCGGGCGCGCCGTACTCGAAGCTGCCGCGCTCGTACCGCGCCGCGACCCGCGCGCCGCCGCCGTCGTTGCCGAGCACGACGCAGAGCCGCTGGGACGGGACGATCCAGCGCGCGCTCGAGCAGACCTCTTCCCAGAGCGATCTCAGATCCGGCTGGCTCGCGAGCTTGAGGAGGATCTCGTTCAGGACGCCGAGGACGATCCACCCTCCGCCGGCCTCCGGGGGCTGGCCAGACTCTGGCGTCGGCGTCAGCAATCGACGTCGAGCGCGGGGCCCGCTGCGTGGGTCCGTGGTTCGGTGCGCTGCGAGGAGGCCACCGTCATGACGCTCCCCCGGGACGCTTCCGCGCAGAGCCCCGCCTCGCCGATGCGAGCGACGGGATCAGGACCAGATCGAAATCTCGGCACGGTGCATACTCCTCGCGCGCGGCGCGGTTGCATCCTACAGCGCAACCCGCCCGCGGTGGAGGGTCTCTCGCCCGGCCGGCCGTCGGGGACGCCGCCGCGCGCGCCGCGGCGCGGTGTGCGCCGCGCGCGGCCGTTGCGTGCTACCGCTAGGGCATGAAGATCAAGGCGCGTGACGGCAAGGTCTACGAGGTCGCCCCCGCTCCGCCCGGAGGGAGCCACGAGGTGCGGCTCGACGGCAAGGTGGTCGGCTCGTTCGTGCTCCTGCCCGACGAGACGCAGGTCACCGTGAAGAGCAAGCCCGCCACCGACGCGCTCCTCGTGGACATCGCCGATCGGTTCGTCGCCGAGGGCGGCGCGCCCATGGGCATCAGCTGATCCTGCGCCGACGCGGGGCCGCCTGCGGGCCCCACTCCCGAGAAAGGCCGGTCGTTCCGGCGCTCTCGTCGCGGCGCTCTCCTCGGCCGCCCTGTCCCGTTCTACCTCGACGGCGTCGGTGCTGCAGACTTCGTCCGACATCGTCATCCTGATCCTGACCGCATGTCGTTTCCGAGATAGCGCCGTCGCTCTGCCCGGAACCCGTCAACGACGTCGACCCGTTGCACCGCAGCGGCAGCCTGAGCGCAATCTCGCGCGCCGCTCTCCGGCGTCCTCGTCGGAGACGGCACTCGTCATACTGCTCCTGGCCGCGGTCGCGCCGCTGCGCCGGGCCGCGCGGAGGGGGAGGGAGGCGGCGTAAAGCGTGCGGCCATCTGAGGCGGCGCGCAGCGTGCGGGCGGGGTGCTCCTCGCTCCGGCCCGCACCAGGTCGCTCGACGCGGATGGGACGACCTCGGCGTCATGCCTACCTCTCCTCGTGTCCAACTCTGGGCGAGCGTAAGCGCTCCCCCAATCGTCACCGTATATCCGCCCGCCCCCCGCGCCCGACGCGTGAACACACACACGCCTGGCCCACCCAGGAGCATTGTATACCGTGCAGAGGAGGGATATAAAGTTGATCATGCGATACATCCGTACAAGCGCCGCTGGCGCTTGCCTCTCCCTCCTCGTGCTTGCGGCGTTCCCCGGGACGGCGTCTGGGGCGACGACCGCGATCACGCTCATCATCAACCACGCCGATTGCGGCGACGCCGAGTTCTCACTGTACCTGAACGGGGTCCACCTCGGCACGATCCCGAGCGTCAACGACTGCGAATGCGGCACAACGACGCTCCAGAAGAGGTTCACCGAGCCCGAGGTGCTCGCCCTCTACAATCCGGCCACATGCAACGATGTCCGGGTCGATATCGCCAGGGGCGCGAATCTGCTCGTCGGCTTCGCGCGCATCCACGTCGATGGGACCGAAGGCTCGTCGTTCCTGTGCCTGCACGACGCGGTCTCCGGTACGTTTCCGTGCGGCGATCGCGACGTCTGCGACGGCTACAACCGCGGGCTGACGTCGCTCGGGAGCCACGACGGGGACGGCGTCGCGCCGGGCCTGGGCACGGGCTGCGACAACTGCGCCACCGTGAACAACCCGGACCAGGCCGACAGCGACGCTGACGGCATCGGCGACGCCTGCGACCCGTGTCCGCGCGGCGACAGCGACGGCGATGCCGTCTGCGACGCGGTCGACAACTGCCCGGCCGCCGCCAACCCGGACCAGGCCGACAGCGACGCCGACGGCATCGGTGACGCCTGCGACAACTGCCCGGGCGTCGCGAACCCGGACCAGACCGACGGCGACGGCGACGGCACCGGCGACGCATGCGTGGACGCGTGCGTCACCGTGCAGCGAGGCACCGCCGGCGAGGTCGCGGACGCCGGTATCTGGGAAGCGTTCCCCGACTACGGCGACGGCCGCGTCCCCTACAACGACTCGGGCTCCGCGCACGGCCTCCCCAAGCAGGCGCTCTTCAGGTTCGGGCTCGACAGCATCCCCGCCGGCGCCACCGTCACCTCGGCCGACTTCGGCGTTGTCGCCTACGGCGCCGGCGATCAGCGCGTCCGTATCCACCGGATCACCGCGCCCTGGAGCGAGGACGCCGTCACATGGAACCGCTTCGCCGCAAGCTACGACGAGGCCGTCGAGGCCGACCTGACGTGGGCCGGCCCCTATGAAATGACCGCCGATCTGACCGGCCTCGTCCAGGCGTGGGTCGATGGCTCCGCCCCGAACCACGGCTTCCTCGTCGAGGAGGATCCGCACGGGCGCACGTCGTACAGGTCGAGCGACCACCCCCTCCAGAGCGACCGACCCTGGCTCGAGATCTGCTACTTCGTTCCCTGATCCGCGCCGCGCGGGCTCGCCTCCGCGCCGTCCGCCGCCGCCGGGTAAGCAGGACGAGCACGCCCTGGTGGACGCCCGAGAGCGAGGACTCCAGGCCGAGCGTCATCGGGAGCTTCAGGCTGCCGGTCATTGCCCTGGCGGGGACCGTCGATGAGGATGCGCGCGTGAACTATGCGTGCGGCATCGACTCGTTCTCGTCCATCCTCGAGGCTCCCTGCACGCTGTCCGAAGCCATGGATCGCGCGCCGCTCCTCATCGCGAACGCGGCCGAGAATGCGCTGCGCTGCATCCTCATCGGCCGAGCTCTCCCCGGGCTCCGCGAGGCGCGCGGGCGCCCTCGTTTACGCGCGCGGAGCGGAGCGGGTGCGTCTCGACGCGCCAGTTGCCCTCGTCCGTCAGCCGGATGGCCGCGAACCGGGCGATGCCGTCGAGGTGGCCGTCCGTCTCGTGGCCCAGCGTCGACGAGGGGTGCGCGTAGACGCTGACGCGACCGCCGCTCTTCGAGCGGTAATGGCCGAAGAACGCGAGGTGCTTGTGCCCGTGCAGCACGAGCGCGCTGTTCTTCCTCGGGTTCTTCTGCTGATACGCCGCGAGCATCTCGAGCAGGCGCGGGCCATCCATCGCGATCATGAACGTGTCGTTGAGCGAGATCGGCCCCGCGAGGCGCGCCACGTGGTGGTGCAGGAGCACGACGACCGGGCCGGTGCCCCGCCTGAGCGCGCGGGCCAGGCGCCGGAGCTGACCGCCGCCGATCTGCCCGATCGCGTTCGACCCCACGAACCGCGACCGGTAACGGTTCGAGTTGAGCCCGAAGATCCGGATACCCCCCTCGAGATCGAGCCGCCTCGGATACAGGCCGGCGATCGCGCGCAGCCGGCGCCGGGCCCGCTTGCGGGCCGGGATGTGCAACGGGGGCTGGAACGGGCCGCGCTCGACCCGGGTGAGCACCTCGATGAAGCGCTGCTCGCGCTCCGCTCGCTTCGTGAGGTACGGATCGGGCGACGTGCCGAGGTTGATGGCGATATCATGGTTGCCAGGCACCATGAGCACCTGCGTGGCGGCAGGGATGCCGGCGAGCGCCGCCTCGAGCTCGGCCCACTGCGCCTCTTCCCCGAGATCGGTCATGTCGCCGGTCAGCGCGACGAGCGGCGGCCTCATGGCCGCGATCTCCGCGACGAGCCGCCGGAGACGGCCTGTCAGATCGGCGGTGTCGGGGCGCGCGACGCCCTCGGGCCACGCGGCCGAGCTCTCCTCGATCTCGTACGGCTCGCGGCCGTCCGCCGTGAGGTGCAGATCGGAGAGCTGGCAGAGCACGAGCCGCCCGCCGGGGATCGCGTCCCCGGGGTCGGGGAAGAGCGTCGCCGCGCCGCCATACCGCAGGATCACGCGGATCGCCTCGCCCATGGCGAACGCGAGCCAGGCATAGAGCGAGATCCCGAGGGCGAGCAGCGCGAGCGCCACGCAGCCGACCAGGACGAGCGCCGCGCCGCCCCCGAAGGAGAGCCTGCCGCCCGCAGGGAACCACGCGAGATCGGACCCGATGGACGAGGCGAAAGGCCCGTCCGGCCGCGCAGAGACCCAGCTCGGGACCCCGATCTCCAAGAGATGCACGATGAGCCCGCCGGCGAGACAGAGCGCGGCGAGGAGGAGGACCAGCAGGATCACGCGATCGCGGACGACGTCGATGACGTCGACGACCTCGCCGAGCCGCCCCCGAAACGACGATCCGAAGTAGCGGCTCCCGTAGGAGATCTTCTTCCATGTCTCGGGCCGCCACACGCGGCCGCGGCTCGCGATGCGCGAGACGACCACGGCGGGGGCGACGATCAGCGCGAACAGGACGAGCACCGGCAGGAGCGCCAGGTAGAGAATTCGGAGGGCCGCCCTGCGCACGATGCCCCATTTGACGTGCCCCGGGCAGGACCGTCAAGGCGTCGCTCGGGCCGGCTGGCGATCGCGCGCGCTCTGAAAGTTGCCGAAATCGACGGATGTCCGTAGCCGTAAGCGCGAGGTCGCACGCCGATGTCCTGCCCCGAGACGCCGAACGATCCGGCCTCCGCGCCGCGACCGCCCGCGCCGAGCGCACCGCCGCCGGCGCTCTCGGCGGGCGTGCGCGCCGACAGGGCGCGCGGGGGCGGCCGCGGAAGGACAGCGGCCCTCGTCGCCGCGGGCGTGCTCGTCGCGGGCGCCGCCGTGTGGATCGGCGCGGGCGCCGCCGTGTGGACCGGCGAACGCGCGCGCCTGTCGAGGGCGCCGGTGGCGCGCACCGCAGCGCCGCTCCTCGCAGGCGCGCTACGGGAGCGCCCGGCCGCCGCGTCGGCCGCGCCGGCGGAGCGCGTGGCGCCCACCATGGATGATGAGGACCTCGCGCCTGCCACGCTGGACGAGCAGCGCGCCCGGCTGTTCGCGCGGATGCGGCGCGAGCTCGCGCTCTCCGACGAGGCGATGCGGCAGGTCGAGGCGATCTTCGCGGCGTCGCCGGTGCTCGGCCAGGGCAACCCCGCGCTCACGCGCCACCCGATGTCGCGCTCGGAGTGCCGCCGCATCCGGGAGATCGCGGGCGTCGAGCGGGCGCGCGAGCCGGCCTGCGGCGCGCCGGGGATGGTGCCGCTCTTCGACCCCACGCGCGGGCAGACGGCGGAGGACGCCCCTGTCTGCATCGATCAGCTCGAGTTCCCGAACATCCCCTGCGAGTACCCCGTGGTGCACGTCCGGGCGCGCGAAGCGGCGCTCCTGTGCAGGGCGATCGGAGAGCGGATCTGCGATGCGCACGAGTGGGAGGGGGCGTGCGCCGGCGCCCTGAGGGAGCCCGACGTCGAGTACGAGTGGGAGAGGCCCCGGAGCGAGGCGAGCTGGCATCACAACCTCCTGCGCGAGAAGGTGTGGAGCTACGGTCCCGAGAAGAACCACGCGCTCTGCGGCACGGAGAGCTCCCGCACGCCGGGATGCCCAGGCGGCGGGTGGGACCGCTGCGGCTCCAACACGTATCCGGCCGGCGCCTTCCCCGCGTGCCGGAGCAGCCTCGGGGTCTTCGATCTGCACGGCAACGTGGCCGAGCACATGAGCCTGCCCATCCTGCCCGACGAGCTCGCGCGGCGCGGCGATCGGGGCTTCACCGAGATGAAGGGCAGCTGGTTCGCGTTCTCGTCGATGGAGGTCCACGCCGACGACTGCCGCTTTCGCGCGCCCGACTGGCACGCGACGCGGCTCATGAGCAAGGGCAGCCACGCGAACTACCACCTTGGATTCCGCTGCTGCAAGGACATCGCGCCGCCGTAGGCGCGCTTGGATTCCGCTGCTGCAAGGACATCGCGCCGCCGTAGGCGCGCGCGCCCTGCAGCGCGCGGCGGTGGCCCCCCTCGGTGCGAGGCCGCGCCGCCCGGCCCCGGCGAGCCGCAGGGCGCGACGCCGCCGGGCCTCTCGCCCTCCCTGGTGGCCGGGATTCGCCGCGGGCTCAGCGGCGACGCCGGCGCGCAGCCGCGGCGACGCCGAGCCCGGCAAGCAAGGCCAGCAGCGGAGAGCCGGCGCCTCGCTCGCCCAGGTCCGCCGCGCCCGGAACCCGGCAGGAGCAGGACGGGACACCGGGGGGCGAGAGCGGAGCAACGCACTCGCCGGCCAGGCTGCACACCGACGGGGAGACGCAGTCGTCCGTCGACCGGCACTGCTTCAAGCAGTCGCCGGCGCCGGAAGGGCAGCGGTAGGGGGAACAGTCTGGATCCGCTGCGGCCGCAGTGCGGAGCGTGTGATCGCCGTCGCAGCTCGGGCCGGTCTCGCGCAGATCGGCGCAGGCGCCCTCCTGGCAGATGAAGTCGAGGATGCAATCCGCGTCCGACGTGCAGGTCGTCCGGCACGCCGTGCCGTCCTCGGCGCAGCGGAAACCGCGGCATGACGAGGTCTCGGTCGTGTAGCTACCCTCGCCGTCGCAGAGGAAGCGCGCCTGGGTGCCAGCGCCGACGGCGCAGTCGTCGCCTGCACACGTGCACTCGCCCTCCTTCAGGGCCTCATCGCTCTGGGGGAACTTGCACGATCCGTCGGCGTTCCCGCCGCAGTAGCCGCGACAGCTCTCCTCACCGACGCAGCCCTCGCGCCGCGGGGCTCCGTCAGCGCCGGCGTTGGGGTGCGGGGGCTCTCGCCGCTCGTCCGTTCCGACCGACGTGCACTTGCCGAGCGAGCTCGGGATGTCGCAGGCCTGACAGGGGGCTCCGCATGCGCTGTCGCAGCAGACTCCATCGACGCAGTGCGCGGATGCGCACTGCTCGTCGTCGGTGCAGCTCGCGCTGACGGGCAGCTTGCGCGTGCACAGGCCGGCGCTCGCCGGAGAGCCGCCCCCGGCCCCCGCGCCACCTGCGCCGCCAGCCCCCGCAGCGCTCGCCGAACCGCCGGCACCCCCGGCGCCTGCGACGCCGCCAGAACCACCAGCGCCCGCCGCGCCGCCGCCCGCCGCGCTGCCGCCCGCCGCGCCGCCGGCCCCCGCACCACCAGCGCCCGCCGCGCCGCCAGCCCCCGCACCGCCAGCGCCCGCCGCGCCGCCGGCACCGCCAGCACCCGCACCGCCGGCACCCCCGGCGCCGCCCTCGCCCTCTGCGCCCGCAGAGAGGTCGCACCACGCGTCCGCTGCGCAGTCGGCGCTCGTCGTGCACCGGCTGCTGCACCGGTTGTCAGGTCCGCACACGCCGGGAGCGCAGCTGCGCGTCTCGCCGGGGTCCGCCACGACCTCGCCGGCGTCGCTGCATTTCTTGTGCACCTCGATGCCGTTGACGCACTCCACGGGATCCACGAGGAGCGCCGTATTGGCCACAACAACCCCGCAGTACCCCGTTTCGTCGTCGTGGACGTCGTCGTCGCCGTCGTTCTCCTTGCGCTCTGCCCGGCACGAGATGCACTGGCCTGCGCAGCGCTCGCTGCAGCACACGCCCTCTGTGCAGTACCCCGACAGACAGTCGCTGTCCTCTCGGCAGGCATCCCCGAGCCCCCTGACCAGCACCTCCGCGCTGGATTGCACGACGACATCGTCCGCAGCGAGGCCGAGGCCGCCCGTCACCAGCACGCCGTCTCCGGACGCGATGGAGTCGCCGCCGCTGACCCGCACGGCCGCATGGTCCTGACGGTGCTGGTCCCTCGCGCCCGGGATGAGCGAGCCGAACCTGCCCGCCTGCGCCGAGTAGATCTCCGCGCTGGCCAGCGGGGCGCCGTCGGTCCCGCCGACGATGACGACGTCCCCGCTCGAGAGCCGCGTCGCCGTGTGCGCGGACCGCCGCGCGCCCATCGCGGGCGCCGCGCCGACGGCGACGGCGTCCCCCGTGATCGTGACGCGCTCGGCGCTGCTCAGGTAGGTGCGGTTGCCGCTCGCCGCGGTCACGCCGCCCGTGAACAGGACGCGCGACGAGCTCTCCCCCGAGTCGGGGTCGAGGAGCGTGGCCGTGTGCCGGGCCCGGCTGCCGATCAGCCGCTGGGGGAGCAGGGTGAACGTGCCCCGCGAGCCCTCCGCCGGATCGTAGAGCTCGAGCGTCTGCCCGGCGAGGACGGCGTCCACGAAGCCGCCGGCGATGAGCACGCGGCCGTCGTTCAGCAGAACGGCCGTATGCGCCTTGCGCGACGCCTGCATCACGCCGCCGCCGGAGACGAACGCACCGCTCTCCGGGTCGTAGACATCGAAGGTCCCGAGCGGGAACACGTCCGCGGAGGAGCTCGCGCCGCCGGCGATGAGCACGCGGCCGTTCGCGAGCCGCGTCGCGGTGTGGGCGATCCGCGCGGCGCTCATCAACGGGCCCGGCGAGAACGCGCCGTCGGCGTAGACGAGCGTGGTCGTGCTGGCCGTCCCGGTGGCCGACCCGCTGCCGCCGGCCAGGAAGACCGCACCCGTGTCGAGCCGCGTCGCGGTGTGACCGCCGCGCCCCTGGGGCATCGGGGCGATCACGCTGAACGAGCGGCTCTGCTGATCGTAGAGCTCGACCGAGCCGAGCGCCGCGCCCGAGGCGCCGAAGCCGCCGGCGATGAGCACCCGGCTCCGCGGATCGGTCTCGTCCAGCCGCGTCGCCGTGTGCCGCGTGCGCGCCACCGCCATCGCCTCGGAGGTGACCTGCCAGTACGGGTCCACGAGCGCCGGATAACGCACGCCCGCGCCCGCCCAGGCGACCGTCACCGCGCACGACGGCGCGCCCGGCGCGGTGACGGGGCGACCCCACGGCGCGCGCGGGCTCGTGTCGACCGCGCAGCCCTCCACGGAGAGCCGCGCCGGCCGCCGCTCGCCGTCCGCGTCGAGCACGTACGGCGGCGCGATGCGCAGCCGCGGGGCGCCGCCCGCGTCGAGGAACTCCAGCGTGCTCTCGACGAGGCGCAGGCCGGCGGCGCCGCCCACGTCGACGCGGTAGCGGAGCTCCTCGCGAGCGGGCGCGCGCTCGAAGAACGCGAAGTCCTCGGTGCCGGCGCGGTCGACGCGGTGGAGCAGATCCGCGCCTCCGGGGCCGCCCGCCGCGTAGATCGCGATGCCGTCCGCCTCGGCGAGCGGCGCGTCCGCGGCGCCGTCCAGCGAGAAGGCCACGCCGAGGCCCGAGGCCACGTCGGTGAGGCGCACCGGCCCGGAGGCGCGGGCCGAGAGCTCCACGGCCGCGAGCGCGCGCGGGACGTGCGGCCGGACGGCGCCCGGCGAGACGGCGATGCGTGCCGGCCCCGGGCGCAGCGCGAGCGCGGCGCCGGCGCCCGGCAGGCGCGCGCGGATCGCCGTGAGCCGGGCGCGGCTGTCCGCCGCGTCGACCGGCGTGGGAGGGGTTCCCGGCGGATCCGCCGGGGCGCGGGGGCGCTCGGAGCAGACCGCCAGCAACAGGACGGCGCCCGCCCCGGCGAGGAACCTGGCAGGTCGCGGGAGCGGCGCGGCGCGATCGCGCTTGAGCTTGAGCACGGAGTCGTGGTCCTTCCTCGGGAGCCCGTCCGGCCCGCGCAGCGGTGGCCGGCGCATGGCGCTGCCGGACGAGGAGGCCGCACGATAACAGAACCGGAGCGCGCCACGCCGCGGAAATCACGGGTCGCGGGTCGCGGCGCGGGGACGGCGCGGGCGCAACGTGGATCGCGCCGGCCCCACACGGGACCACATGGCCGCGATCCCGTCGCCGGACGCGCTTGCTGCGGGCGAGAGCCAGGGTGTAAATGGAGATCTCGGCCGAACTCAGAGGGGAATTCATGCGACGATTGGGCTTACTTTCACTTGCCGTGACGGCGCTCCTCCATGGGGCCGCGTGTGGTGAGGATGAGGGCGCGCCCGGCGCGTCCAGCGGCGGGACCGGCGGCGCGGGGGCAGCGAGCGCGACCACCACGACGACGAGCGGCGGTGGGAGCAGCGCCGGCGGCGGCGGCGAGGGAGGCCAGGGGGGGGGCACGGGCGGCGCGGGCACGGGCGGCGCGGGCACGGGCGGGGCTGGAGGCGCGGGCACAGGCGGAACTGGAGGCGCGGGCGCAGGAGGCACGGGCGGGGCGACTTATGGCTACTGCGCCAAGGGGTGCACGACCCCCGCAGATTGCTGCGCGCCGGGCCAGGGCAACTGTCCGAGCGACAGCTATCCCACCAATTATACTTGCGACAACGGCATCTGCGGGGCGCCGCAGTGCGCGAGCCACGACGAGTGTACGAACGGTGGTCTCAATCCAAACAAGCAGTGCGTGCCATCCGGCGGGGTGAGCCAGTGCGTCACCCCCTGCACCCTCGACACGGACTGCTCAGGGAGAGCCACGTGCGTCGGGGTTGACGATGCCGGTAACAAGTTCTGCCGGATCGCATCCGAGCCGTTCGTGTGCACCAGCACCGCGGAATGTGGCGGCTCGGGCAAGTGCGTGGAAGGCGCATGCGTATGCGAGGGCGACGGCGACTGCACGGACCCTTCTGCGAACGCTTGCGCCTTGCGGTAACCGCCGCGCGGCGCCGCGCAGGTCGCGAGGGACGTACTCGCAGCAGGCGCGGCGCTTTCGATCGTATCTTTCCACCACCATCGCGGAGGGATCGACGTGGCCCATCACCTCCTGTCCCGTGTCTCTCGCCCGTGCGCTCCGCGTCGTGGCCGTCGCTCCGGCGCTGTAACACGGCATTTTCGCCTCCTCGTCATTGGCTTGTCGCGGCGGCCCTGAGCACGCGGAGCGCCTGGGCCCAGTGCACTCCGCCCGCGCCGAACGATCCCGATGGCGACTGCATCAATAACTTCGGTACGTCCCCCGGCAACTGTCCCAACATTGCCAATTCTGAGCAGGAGAACGGAGATGTCGACAGGTACGGCGCCGCCTGCGACCCCGACGACGACAACGATGGCGTTCCCAACACCTCCGACAACTGCTCGCTCATCCCAAATCTCGCGCAGCTCGACCACGATGACGACGGCATCGGTGATGCCATGCGAATGCATGGATACAGCGCAGCTTGAGTGCGATGACGGCAATCCATGCACGCTGAACGATACGTGCCAGAATCGCGAGTGCACGCCGGGCGTCGCCGTGGTCTGCCCCGATCCTCTTGACGCAGTGTGCAAGCAAGGCTGGTGCAGCGATGATGACGGCGCCTGTCGGCTCGTGCCCCGCCAGGAGGGGACCCCCTGCTCCGGCGGCATCTGTCTCGCAGGGGGCTGCTGGATGGAGTCGCTCAACGGGGAAGGGGCAAGCGGGAGCGGAGGGGGAGACGGGGCAGGCGGGGAGGGGGCGGCCGGCGGGGGAGCGGCCAGCGCCGGGAGCGCCGGTGCAGGCGGCGCGACCGGAGCCGACGCGGCCGGCTCCGGTGCGAGTTCCTGGGAGGCGGCCGGCACGGGCGGCGCCGCCTGGACGCCTCCCCCCGCCGTCGAAGGTGCAGGAACGGCGCGTCTCCACGGGAACGGCTGCGCGTTGGGCGCCACGCCCCGGGACGCCGGCGGCGTCCCGGCATGGTCCGTGCTTGTGCTTCTGGCTCTTGCCGGAACCAGAGGGCGTCGCGCCGCACGTTCTGTTGCTCGGGCACCACACCGGCCCACACAAAGGCACCCCCCTCGTCACACCCTCTTGCCGCCGGAGAGAACAGGGGTGTAAAACGAAGATCTCGGCCGAACCGAGCGAGGGTTCATGCGACGATTGGGGTGTCTTTCATTCGCCGCGACGGCAACCTTCAACCTGGCCGCATGCGCTTGCGACCCGATGAGCTGCGGCGAGGATTCGCCCCGCTGCGTGACCGCCACGGCGGGCGCATCGAGCACCAGCACCGCGACCGTGAGAGGCGGCGGTAGCAGCGCCGACGCGTCTGCCTTGTGATGGACGCCCGGCGACGCCGCGCAGCTCGCGGGGAATGTACCTCCCGGATCAGGGAAGCGCTTTCAATCGTGTTCTCCTACACCTACCGCGGAGGGTTCGCCGTGGCTCATCGCCTCCTGTCCCGTTTCTCTCGCCGGTGCACTCTGCGTGGTGGCACGCTCTCGTCCGCCGTGACGTGGCATTCCCGCCTGCTCGTCATGGGCTTGTCGATCCTCGCGGCGACGGTCCTGAGCACGCGGAGCGCCTGGGCCCAGTGCACTCCGCCCGTGCCGAACGATTCAGATGGCGACTGCGTCAGCAACGTTGGCGCGGACGCGGACAACTGTCCCGACATTCCCAATCCCGAGCAGGAGAACGGAGACGGGGACAGGCACGGCGACGCTTGCGACAATTGCCCGAGCATCAGGAACGAAAGCCAGGCGAACCGGGATGAGGACAGCAGGGGCGACGTCTGCGACAACTGCCCGGATCTGAAGGCCGAGGACTTCGGCGACAACGACGGCGACGGAGCCGGGAACCCGTGCGATCCTGACGACGACAATGATGGCGTCCTCGACGAGGTCGACAACTGTCCGTTCGTCGCGAACCCGCCCCTACGACCGGGTGAGCCGCAAGCCGACAACGACGGCGACGGCCTGGGCGACGCCTGCGATCCCGATGACGACGAGGATGGCGTCCCCGATTTCGGCGAGGGAGATGAGCCGCTCGACAATTGCCAGTTCGTCGCGAACCCGCCCGAGACCCCCGGCGCGCCCCAAGCCGACAACGACGGCGACGGCCTGGGCAACGCGTGCGACAACTGCCCCGATGACGACAATGGACCGCTGGCGCCGGGGCCCGATCTGGATATCCAGATCGACAACGACGGCGACGGCCTGGGCAACGCCTGCGACCCCGACGACGACAACGATGACGTCCTCGACGAGGTCGACAACTGCCCGTTCACCGCGAACCCGCCCGAGATCCCTGGCGAGCCGCAGGCCGACAACGACGGCACTGGCGGCGGTGACGCCTGCGACCCCGACGACGACAACGATGGCGTCCTCGACGAGGTCGACAACTGTCCGTTCGTCGCGAATCCGCCCGCGACCCCTGGCGGGCCGCAGGCCGACAACGACGGCGACGGCCTGGGCGACGCCTGCGACCCCGACGACGACAACGATGGCGTCCTCGACGACGTCGACAACTGTCCGTTCGTCGTGAACCCGCCCGAGACCCCCGGCGCGCCGCAGGCCGACAACGACATCAGCGATGGCCAGGATGGGGGCGACGCCTGCGACCTCGACGACGACAACGATGGCGTAGACGACGACATCGACAACTGCCCGTTCACCGCGAACCCGCCCGCGATCCCAGGCGGGCCCCAGGCCGACAACGACGGCACCGGCGGCGGTGACGCCTGCGACCCCGACGACGACAACGACGATGTCCTCGACGACGTCGACAATTGCCCGTTCGTCGTGAACCCGCCCGATACCCCCGGCGAGCCGCAGGCCGACAACGACGGCGACGGCCTGGGCGACGCCTGCGACCCCGACGACGACAACGATGGCGTCCTTGATGACGTCGACAACTGCGTGTTCGTCGCGAACCCGCCCGCGATCCCCGGCGAGCCGCAGGCCGACAACGACGGCACCGGCGGCGGCGACGCCTGCGACCCCGACGACGACAACGATGGCGTCCTCGACGAGGTCGACAACTGCCAGTTCGTCGCGAACCCGCCCGATACCCCCGGCGAGCCGCAGGCCGACAACGACGGCACCGGCGGCGGCGACGCCTGCGACCCCGACGACGACAACGATGGCGTCCTCGACGAGGTCGACAACTGCCCGTTCACCGCGAATCCGCCCGCGACCCCTGGTGGGCCGCAGGCCGACAACGACGGCACCGGCGGCGGCGATGCCTGCGACCCCGACGACGACAACGATGGCGTCCTCGACGAGGTCGACAACTGCCCGTTCGCCGCGAACCCGCCTCCGGGTCCGGGCGCCCCGCAGACCGACACCGACGGCGACGGCCTCGGCAACTCCTGCGACGCCGACGCCGACAACGACGGCATTCACAACCAGCTGGAGACGCTCTGGACCACGAGCTCGCTGAACGCGGACACCGACGCTGACGGGATCGACGACGCCACCGAGGTGTGCCCCAACTTCGTGACGTGCGTCCCGTGGAACAGCATCGCCGGAGACGGAGACACAAGCGGGATCATCGACAGCCTGCGGATCTGCACTCAGGACGACGCCCCACGGAACTGCTATATCGCCAGGGCCGTCGATACGGTCCGCAACGATGGCATCCCCGACGCGCTCGAGGTGTGCTCGGAGAGCGAACCGCGCACCTGCTATGCCCTGATCCCGGTCGACACCGATGACGACGCGCTCCCCGACAGCCTGACGCCCTGCGAGGCGGGGGGCTGCTACTTCACGCAGCCGACCGACACGGACGACCCCGATGGCACCGACCCTGACGATGGGGGCATCGACGCGGTCGACCTCGACAGCGATGGAGATTCCGTGCCCGACCTGGAAGAGGCGCTGCCGCTGACCCCGGATGGCCTCCCGGCAGACACCGACTCGATCGGCGCCGACCGCGACTGGATCCCCGACTATCGCGATCCGGACTCGGATAACGACGGCATCCTCGACGAGACAGACAACTGCAGGTCCCACCGCAACACGGAGCAGTACGACGAGGACGGCGACGGGCGCGGCGACGCGTGCGACGACGAGGACCTCGACAACGATGGAGTCCTGAACTTCGAGGACAACTGCGTGTACGTGGCGAACGGGCCCGCTCTGCCGACGCCGGACGACCCGAGCGATGACCAGCTCGACGCCGACGGTGACGGCGAGGGCGACGTGTGTGACGACGACGACGACAACGACGGCACGCCCGACGACGAGGACAACTGCCCCCTCGTCGAGAACGGGCCCGCCCTGCCGACGCCGGACGACCCGAGCGACGATCAGACGAACACCGACGGTGACGGCGAGGGCGACGCGTGCGATGACGACGACGACAACGACGGCACGCTCGACGGCGACGACAACTGCCCCCTCGTCGACAACGACCAGTCCGACGCGGACGGGGACGATCTAGGCGACGCCTGCGATCCGTGCCCGGATGAGCCGGGCGAGGCGTGCATGCCGACCGGCCAAGGCGGCGCGGGCGGCGCGGGCGGCGCAGGCGGCGGCGGTGAGGCCGGGGCCGGCGGAGGCCAGGGCGGCGCGGGCGGCGCGGACGAGGAGCCGCCGCTCGACAGGCCGGAGTTCGAGGGGGGCTGCGACTGCCGGATGATCGCCGGCGGAGGCGCCAGCGAGGGCGCCGGCGCCAGCCTGCTGCTGCTGCTCGCGGCGCTCGCGCGCCGGCGCGCCCCGCGGTCTGCGCGCCCGCGCTCCGGCGCGCCGTTCAGGCCTTGAACGTGTCGTAACGACCGGCTCGGGGCGCGACGCGCGCCTCGAGCGCGCCGCGCTCGGCGGGCGGCATGGGGAAGGGCAGGGCCCTCGCGCCGAGGTTCTCGCGCACCTCGGCGATCGAGGAACAGCCGATGATCACCGTGTCGGCGTGGCTCGCGGCGTAGTGGATGAGCTCGCCTGGGCTCGCGGCGCGATCCTGGAGCAGGCGGCCCGCGGCCATGATCTTCATGCCGATGACGCCGACGCCGCGCCGCCGCGCCTCCTCGACCACCGTCGTCAGGAAGGGGAGCCGCGCCGGATCCGCGGGGTTGATCGCGCACAGCACGGTGTCGACCGGATAGCGCCGCATCGCCTCGACGAGGATCTGCGGGTCGTGGTGCCCGGTGATCCCCACGTGGCGCACGCGGCCGTCCGCCCTGGCCTGCTCCACGGCCTCGATCGCGCCCCCCTTGCCAAAGATGGCGTCGAGCTCGTCGCTCTCGCGCAGATCGTGCAACTGCCACAGATCGAGGTGGTCTGTCCCGAGGCGGCGCAGGCTGTCGTCGAGCAGCCTGAGCGCGCCGTCGCGATCGCGCGCGTGCGTCTTGGAGGCGAGGAATACCTGCTCGCGGGCCCTCGGTCCGGCGGCGCGGAAGGCCTCACCATAGTAGTCCTGGCTCTGCTGGTACGCAGGCGCAGTGTCGCAGTACCTGACCCCGAGGCGCAGCGCCTCCAGGATCACCGGCACCGCCTCGCGGTGGCGACCGGTCGTCCGGAGGATCCCCTCTCCGCCGAGCGACACCGGCTCCACCTGCGCGCCGGTCCGCCCGAGCCTGCGCAGCGGCGCCGGCGCCGCGGCATCTCGCGGGGACGCAGGCGCCCCGGGCGGCGCGCACCCGACAGCCCCGCCCGCCATGGTCGCCTCGGTCGTGGCGGCCGCTCGCAACACCCCACGACGACCCGTGTCTGCCCCTTCCGTCTCGCTCGGCTCGTTGCTCATGCGTCCTCCGGAGAAAAGTTCTACCAACCCGCCGGCCGTACGTAAACGGCGCCTGGGTCCACAGGGCGCATACTTGCTCACATGAGCCCACTTGCGCGCATCTGGTGGTCTACTGGCGCAGGAGCGCGCCGGCGGGGCTCGTTTCGAGCGCCCGTCGCGGAGCTGCGGTGACGGAGGCGGATGGTTACGGCCCGAGTCGATCGATTCTCGTGCTCTGCCTTCATTGGTCACAAACGGCGCATCCTGAGCAGGTCAGGCGCAGAAGGGTCGATATCTCCGGGGCGGTACGGGCGGGTTCTGGCCGGGTCAGACGAGCGGCGGAGAGGCGGCGCGCGGCGGCCGTCTGCGCGTCGCCGGAGGGGCCCAGCTGCTCTCGTTCGCGACGGCCGCGGCGCGGGCGAGAGCGCACGTGATCTGCTCGAACGCGCGAGAGAGATGGGTTTGCGCGCCCCGCTCGAGCGCCGGCCGCCGAGGCGGTGAGTTCGCCATCTCCAGCCGATGCACGCAGCCCGCGCGCAGGGGCCGCGGCGCTGGGGGGCCGTCCGGCCGGTCCTCGCGTTGAGATATCGGAAAACCAGAGCCGGCGCTGATCCAGAGAATGTCTTTTCGCCGATGCGGCGAGGCCGGCGACGCGAGCTCGCAGCGGCAGTGTCTGCACACGAGCGCTGAGGCACACAGCCTGCTCTTCGGTGAACCCAGGATGGCTCGGGGCTTCCGGCCATCACGGGATATTGAGGAGGACAACACATGCTCTCGATTCATGGCAAGGTGATGGGGCTCGCGATGGTGATGGCGGCGCTGGGCACGGGGTGCGCCGTCGATTCAGTGGGCGACGCGGACCTCACCGAGGTCGAGCTCGTCAATTCGGCTGCCGGGGCGCTCGAGGGGGACGAGGCTGCCGGGGCGCTCGAGGGGGACGAGGAGAGGGGTGGATTCCAGGCGCCGGGCAAGTCGCCGCTCGGGCCGAGCAAGGGGAAGGGAGGGATGCTCGGGCCGCAGGGGCCCATCGACCTCGGGCAGGGGACGGCGGGCCCCGGTCTACAGGAGCAGATTGGCCAGGTGGGCCAGGCGCCGATTGCCCAGGTGGGCCAGGCGCCGATTGCCCAGGTGGGCCAGGCGCCGATTGGCCAGGTCGGGCAAGGGCCGGTGGGCGCGCCGGGCCTCGGCGCGCCGGGTGTCGGCCTCGGCGCGCCGGGCGTCGGCCTCGGCGCGCCGGGCTTCGGCTTCGGCGCGCCGGGCGTCGGCGCAGTGGGCTCGCGCTTCGGCGGCTTCGGCGGCTTCGGCGGCGGCTTCGGCTGCTGCCCGTCGAATTTCATCAACAACAACAACATCAACATCAACACGCTCTTCGACCACAACTTCCGCCACGACTGCTTCCGCAACGACTTCCGCCACGACTGCTTCCGCGACGACCGCTTCCGCGGCGACTGCTTCCGCGACGACTGCTTCCGCGACGACTGCTTCCGTGATCGCAACAGGTTCGACGACTTCGACTTCTGCTGCTTCCGTGATCATGACAGGTTCCGTAACCCCGGGTTCCGGCCCCCCCACTGCGGTGGGGAGAACGGCTTCCGCTGGTAACGGGCGCTCGAACCTCCGCAGCTGCTGGCGCCACGCCCGCTCGCGCGGCGCTGGCGGCCCCCTCGACCGCCTGACGGCGTGCCTCCGCAGGCGCACGGGCGGTCACGGGAGAGCGCGAGTCGCTCGTCCTCGATGGCCGACCGGGCGTCGGCCTCCCGTCGCGCGCTCTCTCGCAGACCTCTCCGCGGTCGCCTGGGGTCCACCCCCCAGGCGGCCGGCGGCGCCGGGGACGTGACGGCGGCGGAGGCGGGCGGCCGGCGCCTCGACCCGACGGGGCGCGACCGGGTGGGGCCGCCCCCGTTTTCGGGGGTGGGCTTCCCTCAGGAGCGCGATCTGTCCCGCCGAGCTGTACGAGGATCCGCGGCAGGTTGAGCCGCGAGCGCGCGCGCGTTCGCGGACATTGCTCCCCCGTGCGCAATCCCCTAGAGTGCCCCTAACGCTGTGATCGGCACGATCATCGACGGCAAATATCAGATACGCCAGCTGCTCGGAGAGGGCGCCATGGGCTCGGTCTATGAGGCCGAGCACACGGGGACCGGCCGTCGCTGCGCCGTCAAGGTGATCAGCTCGGCCGATCTCACCCGCGATCCGAAGGTGGTCAGCCGCTTCCAGCGCGAGGCGCGCGCGGCGGGCGCGATCGACACGCAGCACATCACCCAGGTGCTCGACGCCGGCGTCGATCGTGGATCGAACCTGCCTTTCCTCGCGATGGAGTTCCTCGCCGGCGAGGACGTCCACCAGCTCATCAAACGCGTCGGGCCGCTCGCGCCCGACCTCGCGCTGCGCATCGTCGCGCAGTCGTGCCTCGGGCTCCAGAAGGCGCACGAGGCGAGCGTCGTCCACCGCGACATCAAGCCGCACAACCTGTTCCTCGCGCGGCGCGACGCCGGCGAGATCCTCGTCAAGCTGCTCGATTTCGGCATCGCCAAGGTCAAGATGGACCGGGCGAACGAGACCGAGGGCGCCGATCTCACGCGCACCGGGAACCTCATCGGGTCGCCGCTCTACATGTCGCCCGAGCAGGCGCGCGGCCAGAAGGAGATCGACCACCGCACCGACATCTGGTCGCTCGGCGCCGTGCTCTACCAGGCGCTCACAGGGCGAACCCCGTACCATCACATCACCGCGCTCGGCGAGCTCATCATCTCCATCTGCTCGGATCCCCCGCCGCCGGTGCAGGACTTCGCGCCGTGGGTGCCGCCGGAGGTCGCGGCGATCGTGCACCGCTGCCTGCTGCAAGCGCCCGGGCAGCGCTACCAGAGCGCGCAGGAGATGTTCGGCGCCATCCGGCCGATGCTCCCCTACGGCTGGGGCATCCACGAGAGCATGCTCGTGCCGCTGCCGGAGGCCGTGCACAGGCAGTCCGCGCCGCGGTTCTCGGTGAACGTCAGCCTCCCGCCCCCGAACCAGAGCGGCGCGTATGCCGGCGCGTCGCCCGCGAACCAGAGCGGCGCGTATGCCGGCGCGTCGCCCGCGAACCAGAGCGGCGGATACGCGGCGCTCGCGGCGTCGCCCGCGAACCAGAGCGGCGGATACGCGGCGCTCGCGGCGTCGCCCGCGAACCCGAGCGGCGGGTACCCCGCGGCCCCGCACGAGCACCGCGGCGGATCGCACCCGTCGTTCGCGCCGCCGGCGAACCAGAGCGGGCCGCACGGCGCGGTCGTCCCGGCCGGCAACCACGCCGGCGCCGCGACGACCGGGGCGCTCACGCAGTCGCATCGCGGCACGCAGCCCGGCGCGTCGCGGGGGCCGGTCGTGGCCGGCGCCGCGCTGCTCGCCGCGGTCATCGCGGCCGGCGTGTACTTCGTCAGCAGCCGGCGGTCGCCCGAGCCCGTCGCGCCGCCGGTGGCGCAGGCGACCGCCGAGGCGCTCCCGCCGGCGGCGGCCACCCCGGCGCCGGCGCCGATGCCGCCGCCGCCGCCGGCCGCGACGGGGACGTCGGAGGTCGTCGAGGCCGCCGAGCTGCATCCGAGGCGCGTTCAGGTGGTCATCCTGCCTGCCGACGCCTCGGTCGAGATCGAAGGCGCACGCGCGAAGACCAGGAACGGCATCCTGGAGATCACCGGGCCGCTCGGGAGCGAGCACAGGGTGCGCGTGTTCAAGGGGGCGAACGAGGTGGTGACCGACGTGTTCGTGACCACAAGCGGCGCGCGGCCGCTCAAGATCGAGCTCGTGCCGCCCTCGGCGAAGGGCGCTCCGGCGCCTCCGGCGAAGAGCGTCTCCGCCGCGCCGACGCCGCCACCCGCGCCGACGACCCCCAAGGGGATCATCGACAACACCGAAGAGTTCGGAAAATAACAGCAGAAGAACAGGCTGAGTACGGTGCTCGATCGAATGGATCTGCGTACGCGGCGCGGCGGCTCGTGCCCTCTCTCCCTCGCGCGACGCCCCCGGCCGGCGCGGCGGCTGCGCGCGCTCTCGGCCGCGCTCGCCGTCGCGATCGCCGCGGGACCGGCGCTCGCACAGCCGGCGCCGGCCGGCGCGGAAGGCGCCGCGCCGGCCGGCGCGGAAGGCGCCGCGCCGGCCGGCACGGAGGGCGCCGCGCTGGCCGAGGAGGCGCCCGTCTCCGAGACGGACCGGCAGGTCGCGCGGCTCCACTTCGAGAAGGGGCTCGCCCTCCTGCGCGAGGAGGCCTGGAGCCCCGCGCTCGCCGAGTTCCTCCTCTCGCGCAAGCTCTACCCGACGCGCGCGGCCACGAACAACGCCGCGATCGCGCTGCGCAAGCTCCAGCGCTACGACGAGGCGCTCGAGATGTTCGAGACCTTCCTGCGCGACTTCACCATGTCGACCGCCGAGCGCGCGGTCGCGCAGCGCCAGATCGCCGAGCTGCGCGCGCTGGTGGGGACGCTCGACATCACGAGCGCCGAGCCCGGGGCGTCCATCGTGGTGAGCGGCGAGGAGCGCGGGCAGTACCCGCCCGTCAAGCCGATCCGCGTCGCCGCGGGCGCGCACGTCGTCCGCGTCTTCAAGGAGGGCTACGAGCCGGTGGAGACGCGCGTCGACGTCGCCGGGGGCCAGACGGTCACGGTGGACGCGAAGCTCCGCAGGCTTGTCCGCTCCGGCCGGCTGCGCGTGGTGGAGCGGGCCGGCAAGACGGTCGACGTGCTCGTGGACAACGTGGTCGTGGGGCAGACCCCGTGGAGCGGCCCGCTGTCGGTCGGCGACCACATGGTGGCGCTGCGCGGCGAGGGGAAGCTCGGGACGCAGCCGACGGCGGCACCCGTGAAGCCGCAGGAGCTCACCACGCTGTCGCTCCTCGCCGAGGACCTCGACGCGTCGCTCCGGGTCGACCCCACGCCGCCCGGCGCGAGCGTCTGGATCAACTCGGTCAACGTCGGCAACGGCGTCTGGCTCGGCCGGCTCAAGGCCGGCGCGCACCGGGTCGAGGTGAAGGCCGACGGGTTCGTCACCGAGGCGCGCACGGTGACGCTGCAGAAGGGCCAGCGCCAGGGCCTGAGCCTCCCGCTCGAGCGCGACGAGAACGCGGATATCTGGCGCAAACCGCCGAAGTTCACGCTCGACGCGAGCGCCTCGTTCCTTGTGGCGCCGACGCTCGGCGGCGCGATCGCGAGCGGCTGTCGCTCGGGCTGCTCGAGCTCGATCGGCCTCGGCGGGCTCGGCATGATCCACGGAGGCTACGAGCTCGGCTCGGGGCTCGGCGTCGGGATCGAGATCGGCGGCCTCATCGCGACGCAGCAGATCGAGGAGCGCCCGGCGGAGCTCAGGCCGATCGGCTACCGGGAGCCGCTCGGCGGCACGGCGAGCGACGCGCTCCGGCTGGGCGGCCTCCTGGCCGGCGCGACGTTCGGGTATCACCTCGGCGAGCGCTTCCCCGCGCTGCTGCGGCTCGGCGCCGGGGTGCTCGTGGGGGAGGTCCGCGACGAGCGGAACGGCAGGTTCAGGACGGCCGAGGGGGCGTGGTTCAACACGTACCCGGTGGTCGACTTCGCCTCGGCGACGTACTTTTACGTGGATCCGGAGGCGAGGCTGGGCCTGCGGCTCGGGGAGCGCTGGGAGCTCTCCGCCAGCGTGAAGCTGCTGCTCCTGATCGGCCTCAGCAAGCCGGCGTGGGACAGGACGATCGAGCTCGCGGCGTCGACCGACGGGATCGGCACCTACGCGCCGGAGTCGCTCATGGGCGACTTCGTCCTGATGATCGCGCCCGGGGCGAGCCTGCGGTACCAGTTCTGAGACCGGCGCTGACGCACCGGTCCGCAGCGCGCCCTCAACGCGGTCGGCCACTGACCTGCACGGCCTCGCGCAACCGCTGCTGCCCATGGGAGCAGCGGTAGAGGGTCATGATGAACCCCCACGCGCCGAGGCGCGACGGCATGTTGCCCCCCGCCTCACCCCCCCGCTATCGTGGCCAGCCGATGAGGTCCTCCTCCGTCGCAGCGGCAGCGTCAGCAGCCTTCCTCATGACGCTCGCCAGCGCCTCGCGAGGTCAATCCACCGGCGGCTTCTCCCTCAACCGGTTCGAGCCGGCGCCCGCCGGAGACGCGTTCTTCGGCGTGCCGTCTCCCGCAGCTCCCGGCCACTTCGCGGCGCGCGTCCACGCGATGCTCGATTACTCCCACCAGCCGATCCGCACGAGCGGCGCGGCGGATGTCGCGATCGTCTCCTCGCAGGCGTACCTGCGCCTCGACGCCTCGCTCGCGCTGTGGGAGCGCTTGCTGCTCTCGATCGATGCGCCGCTCGCCATCGCGCAAGCCGGCGACGACCCAGGCATCCCCGGCGTCCAGTTCACCGAGCTGACGGCGCCGGAGCTCGGCGACTTCCGCCTCGGCGCGCGGCTCCGTCTGCTCGGCGAGGACGCAGGTCCGGTCCAGCTCGGGCTCGGCGGCTACCTGTTCCTGCCCACGGGCTCGCCGGCGCAGTACACCGGCGACGCGGAGGTCCGCGGCGCCTTTCACGCGAGCGTCGGCGGGCGCGTCGGCTCGGCCCGTTCGACGCTCGGCTTCCTGTGGAATGCGACCGGCGGCGTCGAGCTCGGCGGAGGGGCGAACCGCCCGCCGCTGGTCACGTTCGGCGGCGCCGCGGGGCTCCTCTTGAGCGGCGATCTCCTCCAGCTCGGCGCCGAGCTGTACGGCGCAGCTCCGCTCGGTGAGGAGCTCGTGTTATCGAGCGTGCCGGCCACGCCCGCGGATGCGGGCGTCAACGCCGAGCTCCTCTTCGGCGCCAAGCTGCGCGTCCTCGGCGGCCTGACGTTCGGGGCCGCGGTCGGGCCCGGCCTCCTGACGGCCGTCGGCTCGCCGACCGTCCGCGCCGTCGGCCTGGTGGGCTGGGCGCCCCTCCCGGCGCCGGCCCCGGAGCGCGCGCAGACCTCCGCCGTCGCGGGCGACAAGGACGACGACGGCATCGACGACCACATCGATGCCTGCCCCGATGTCAAGGGCGATCCGTCGCCCGACCCCGCGAAGGACGGCTGCCCTCCGGCGGATCGCGACGGCGACGCGGTGCTCGACATCGACGACGCGTGCCCGTCCACCCCGGGTGCTCGCCGCGCCGACCCCACGGCGAACGGCTGCCCGGACGACTCGGACGACGACGGCTTCCACGATGGCATCGACGCTTGCCCCAGCGTGCGCGGCGGCCCGAGCGACGACCCGAAGCAGGTGGGCTGCCCGGGCGACGCGGACGGCGACGGCATCGCCGACGCCTCGGACGCCTGCCCGAAGCTCAAGGGGCCAGCGAGCAAGAACCCGAAGCTGAACGGCTGCCCGGACGATCCGGACGGCGACGGCGTCCGCGGCGCCGCGGACGCCTGCCCGAACGAGCGGGGGCTCTCCGATCCCGATCCACGGAAGAACGGCTGCCCGAAGTTCGTCCGCGTGAGCGCCGACGAGATCACGACGTCGAGGCCGGTGCAGTTCGTCGTCTACGGCAAGACGCGCACCCAGACGGTCGATCCCGTCTCCGACGAGATCCTGTACGAGGTGCGCGACGCCATCCAGCAGAACCCGGACATCGAGCTCGTCGAGGTGCAAGGCCACACGGACGACAGCGGGACCGAGGGGTACAACCTGCGCTTGTCCCAGCAGCGCGCGGAGGCCGTCCTCTCGTGGCTCGTGGCCGCCGGGGTGCCGCGGGAGAAGCTCGTCGCCAGGGGCTACGGCTTCGAGCAGCCGCTCGGCGACAACCGCGTCAAGACAGGGCGCCAGAAGAACCGCCGCGTGCAGTTCATGATCATCAAGCGCAAGGGACAGCCGTAGCGAGCAGGCGTCGTCGCCAGAGCGACGACCGCGGACGACACGGCGCCCAAGACACCACAACACCACACTCCCCGACAGCCCGACAGCGGCCACCCGAGGGCGCCCGAGGATCACGCCCTCGCAAGGCTAGCCAGGACTAGCCAGGAGCAGCCTAGGACGATGCAGCACCGCCGCGTCCGCACGCGCCCTCCGCGCCCTACGCGACGCCCGACACCCGGTCGTGACCATTCCCTGACAGGCCGTGAACAGGCGCGTGTGTCATCTTGACGAGATGCTCCATACGGTGGCAATCTCAGATATCCATCTTTGTGAGCTCGAGCCGGGTGACGGTCTGTGGATGCGCTACCGTCAGGCTCCGTACTCCCCCGACAGCGAAGTCGCGGCGATGCTGGACGCGCTTCGGGACGAGATGAAGCAAGGCACGGCGCGCGACGCCCGGCGACATGAGCTCACGCTGGTGCTCAACGGCGATGTGTTCGACCTCGACGCGCCGCGCGTGATCGACCAGAAGAGCGTCTTCCACGACCTCCCGCGCAGCGCCGAGCACGCGGTCCCGGCGATGGCGGCGATCCTCGCGGATCATCCGGTGTTCATCGAGGCGCTGGGCCGCGTCGTCGCGGATGGACACACCGTCGTGTTCATCTCGGGCAACCACGACGTCCAGCTCACGTTGCCCGAGGTGCGCGACATGGTCCGGGCCCGCGTGGTCGAGGCGGCGCTCGCCGCGCTGGCCGACGCGTCGCGCCCCGGCTCGATCTCGCGCGCAGCGCTGGGCGCTCGCGTCGTGTTCCGCGCCTGGTTCCACAAGACGCCGGACGGCATCATCGTGGAGCACGGCAACCAGTACGACGCCTACTGCAGCTACCGCTACCCGATGGTCCCGTTCGGTCGGAAGCCGGGCGAGATCCAGCCGACCATGGGCTCGCTCGTGTGCCGGTTGCTCGTCTCGCGGATGGGCTACTTCAACCCGCACGTGGACTCCTCGTTCATGCTGTCCGCGTTCGGCTACCTCGCGCACTGGGCGCGCTACTACATGTTCTCGCGCCGCACGCTCGCGGGGGCCTGGGCGCTCGGCGCGCTCCGCACCGTCGTCGAGCTCGTGCGCCGGCGCGAGCCGGAGCGGCGCGCCCGCCTGCGCGAGTGCCTTGCGGCCGCCGCGCAGGAGACGGGCGCCCCGCTCCGCGCCGTCGCCCGCCACGCCCGCCTGTTCGCGCGGCCGGCCGAGGACCGGCTGGGGCTCGTCGCGCGCGAGCTCTGGCTCGACCGGGCCGCCCTGGCGCTGCTCGCGGTCGCGGTCGCCCTCGTGTGGCTGCTGCTCGTGCCGGGCTGGCTCACGCCGGCGGCGCTCGTCGCGCCGGCGGGGCTCGTCGTCTACGAGCGCCTCGTTCCGAAGCTCCCGCTCGACGCGACGTGGCAGCGGGTCAGCCGCGCCGCGCGCCAGGTCGCCCGCGCCCACCGCGCCAGGGCGGTCGTCTTCGGCCACACGCACACGCCCGAGGGCACCTGGGAGGGCGGGCTGTTCTTCGGCAACTGCGGCTCGTGGTCCGCCGCCTTCGAGGACATCGCCTGCACCAAGCCGGTCTTCGCCGCGCGCCCCCTGGTCTGGCTGAGGTCCGAGCCGGGCTCGGGCAGCACCGCGCGCCTCTCGGGCGGGCTCGTGACCTGGAAGAACGGCCGCTTCGAGGTCCGCACGGCGAGCGTCCCGCCCCCTGCCGAGCCGCTCCGCGAGCCGCCGCTCCGGTCGCCCGCGACCGCCGCGCTGCGCACGTAGCCTGGCCACGCGAGCCCGAGCGGCCCGGCGCTCTCCGCTCGAATTGAGCCCCTTCCTGACTTGCGCAAGGCGTCCGGCCGCTGGATGCTGCCCGGAGTCGACACGCGTGTCACCGACGAGGAAGCTCCGTGAACTCCCCGCTCCGTATCGAAGCCGCCGGTGACAGCCACGTTGGCCGCCAGCGCGAGCACAACGAGGACAGCTTCGCCGTCGATCTGGATCTCGGCCTCTTCGTCGTCGCCGACGGCATCGGCGGCGCCGCCGGCGGTGAGATCGCGTCGCGGATGGCGGTCGACATCGTGCAGTCGTGCTGCAAGGACGGCGAGGGCGAGATCACGCAGCCCACGGGGTACGACGAGATGGCGGCGCCCCTCGAGTTCCGCCTGGTCTCGTCCATCTGGCGCGCCAACGAGCAGATCTTCGAGGTGGGGCAGCGCGATCCGCGCTTCTACGGGATGGGGACGACGTTCGCGGGCGTCCACGCCGACGCGACCTCGGCGTGCATCGCGCACGTCGGCGACAGCCGGGTCTACCGTTACCGCCAGCACCGGCTCGAGCGGCTCACCGAGGACCACTCGCTCTGGAACGAGCACCTGCGCAGCGGCGAGGAGCTGCCCGATGACGTGGATCCGCTGCTCGCCCGCAACGTCGTGACGCGCGCGCTCGGGATGGGAAAGACCGTCGACGTCGCCACGCGCATCGAGCGGCCGGAGGCCGGCGATCTCCTGCTCATCTGCTCGGACGGCCTCTCCGGCCCGGTCCCCGAGCCGGAGATCGCCGAGGTGCTCGCGCAGGGCGACGACCTCGCCGCGACGGCGCGCTCGCTCGTCGACCGCGCCAACCTGCACGGCGGCCCCGACAACGTGACCTGCGTGCTCGTGCGCTGGAACGCCGCCGGCTGACGCGCCCCCCCCTGACGCGCCCTCCCGGACGCATGATTGCCGTCAGGGCAGCTCGTCGATCCCGAGGAGATCCGCGGATCGCGTCATGTCGTACGCGAGCGTGCCCGGCGTCGCGTCGTCGCTCTCGCGCGCCACGAGCGAGAACAGCACGCCGAACGGGGTCGCGAGCTGCTCCTCGGTCGGCGCCACGTCGCTCCACCCCTCGGGCAGCGGCGGCAGCGCGTCGCCTTCGATCGCGTCGTAGGCGCTCGACAGCCGGTCGAAGCCGGCGACCACCGCCTTGTCGACGTCCGCGCCCTCGGCCCCCTTGGTGAGCAGCCACGGCTGGAAGGCGGCGTAGGTCTGCGCGCCGGCCGCGACGTTCGCGCGCATGTCGGCGAGGGTGTACTGCGCGTAGCGAGACTCCTCCTCTCCGGTCGCCGCTTTGCTCGTCTTCTCGACCTGCTCCAGGATGGAGCTGATGACCCCGCGGTACGCGGACGGCGCGTCGAGCGCGAGGCCCTCGAAATCGGTCTGCATCTTCTCCGCGTCGGCCCTGAGCCGCTCGCAGAGCTCGTCCTTGAACGCGGCCGCCTCGGCCTCGGTGGCCGGGGGGGCGGCGGGGCTGTAGTTCGTGAGCGCCGACTCGAAGTCGAGGACGGGCTGCGGGATCTCGTCCGCCCAGAGGATGCGCTCGACGGCGTGCACGCCGGTCACCCCCTCGCCGTCGAAGAGGTCGTCGTCGGCCGTGACCTCGATGAACGCGTCGTAGCGGGCGTCCGTCGAGGTGTCGAGATCCTGAAAGACGACCGCGATGGCCCCCTCGACGCGCTCGTAGGCCTGACGCGCCTTCTTCCACTCGGCCTTCATGGCGTCGACGGCTTCCTTGTCGCTCGTCGCGCTCCACCCGTCCTCGTCCGGCTCGGGCGCGGCCGCCTGGAGCGCGGCCGTGGCGGCGGCGAACTGGTCGAGGTTGTCCTGGATGAAACGCTTCACGTCGAGCACTGCCCGCCGCTCGTAATCCGCGTCGGTGTACAGCGTCTCGTTGTCGCTTCCGCACGCGGGGAGCGAGAGGGCGGCGGCGGCGATGGCCAGACCGGACCGCAGGCAGGCGGGGAGTTGCATGGATCTTCGAGCTCCTTGCCGCGGCTCGCCCGGAGCGAGCGCGCGAAGTGGGTGGGCGCGAGCGCGCGCCCTCGAACGTCGTTCAGAGCGAGCGCACAAAGTCGATGAGGGCCTCGCGATCCTCGCGGGAGAGCGCGCGGAACGCGGCGACCGAAGCGGCCGCCTCCGAGCCCGGGCCGTCGTGGAGCAAGATGGCCTGCTCGATGGTCCTGGCGCGGCCGTCGTGGAGGTACGAGGTGCTGTGACGCATGCCGATGAGCGGCGCCGTCCGCCAGGAAGCGGAGCTCGCCGACTCGTCGGCCAGCCCGTCGGCGAGGTCCGGGCCGAGGTCGTGCAGGAGGAAATCGGTGTAGACGGGGGCGTCGATGTCGGCGAGCTGCGCGATCGGGTAGTCGGCGCGCGTCCTCAGGGAGGGGACGTGGCAGCCGGCGCAGTCGACCTCGGCGAACAGCGCCTGACCGTGCTCGTCGGCGGGCGCGCGTTTCGGGATCTCCAGCAAGCGCATGTAGTCGGCGACGGCGTTCACCGTGTCGACGGCCACGTCCTCGCCCGGCTTGGCGTCGTCCGTGAGCCCGTCGGGGTTCGGCAGCTCCTCCGGGCGGAGCGGCGAGGTGATGCCCATGTCGCCCTGGTAGGCGTCGGCCGTGAAGTCGTCGAGCGTGGCCACCCGCGCCTTGAACCCGAAGCGGCCGATGAGGTTCTCGTCGCCCTCGGCGAAGGTGTGGAACGACTCGTCCGCGTTCTTCTTCGAGTGGAACACCACGCGGTTGACGCGCCCGCGGATCGCGTCGCCCCGCGCGGCCTGCTCGGCCGCGACCCGCTCGATCTCGGCGTCGTCGACCGCCTCCATGTAACCGCGCCCGAACACCGGCGGGCCGAGGCGCTGCGAGAGCTTGATCGTCCCCTCGATCTCGGGTCGCGAGAGCGTCGTCGCCCCGCCGACCGCGTAGGGCCGCATCGTGTGCCCGTAGGGGAGCCCGGCCTGATCCACCGCCGGCGTCACGCCGTCGGCGTCGACGAGCGCCATCTTCTGGACGGCGCCCGGGCCGCGCGCGGCCCCCTCGTGGCACCCCGCGCACGAGGCGCGGATGTAGAGCGGCCCGAGCCCGTCGCGCTCGCGAAACACGAAGTCGAAGAGCGCGTCGCCCTCCTTGAACCGGGCCACCTGCTCCGCCGAGGCGCCGTGCAAAGGGATGTCGCTGAGGTCATCGCCGATCAGCTGGACGCCCGCCAGCGGGTCGCTGGGCGCAGGCTCTCCGCCGCAACCGGCGTTGCTGAAGAGCAGCGGAAGCACGAGAACCGAGGCAAATCGCGACATCTTCTCGACGCATAGCGCAACGGTAAATGAAAGTCAATGTCAACAACGCGGGCGTTGTGTGCCCGGCGACGCGCCCGACGCCGCCGCGAGGGGATCGCGTGCGGGCGGTTCGTGTCGCCTCGCGAAGCGCGGTGGAGGCCCAGGCGTTACACTGCCGGGCCGGCGCGGACAGGGCTCACGCTGGAGGACAGCGGATGACGCAGCGAGATGACGAGCGGCGCGCGGCCTCGAGGGCCCTTCAGGACGGGCTGCGGGAGATCGCGTTGAACGAGGAGCGCCGCGCGGCTCACCAGAAGCTCAGCGCCGGCTGGCTCCGGTACATGGGCCCTGGCTACGGCAACGACATCTGCTCGATGTGCGGCGCGCTCCTCGAGCGGGGCACGGGGTACATGCACTGCGCGCGCTGCCTGGCGACGCGCGGGATCGACGAGCAGGCGCTGCTCGGTGCCTGCGCGGAGGCGACGGCCGGGGACTGGCCGTTCCAGGACCGCCGGCTCGACGGCAGGCGCTGGGCGCACGCGCTGATCGCGTTCTGGCGGAACCACGTCGATCCGATGGAGTCGAGGGCGGTCCCGTACCGGAACAACACGCTCGAGTCCGCGTTCTCCTACATGAAGCGGCGCCTCGCCGAGGCGGGGGTCGCCGAGATCTGGACGGTCGCTGACGAGAGCCAGCGCGGGCTTGATCCGGCGATGGTCGTGCGCGCCCGCGGCGACGCGCTGGCGATCGGCGTCACCACGCAGCGGCGCATCGCGACGGCCGAGGACGGGGCGCGCGGCGGGCACGTCGCGCTGTTCGACGAGTTCCTCCGCCTCGCGGGCGAGCGGGAGGGGTTTCTGGTGGTCGAGAAGCTGAGCCGGCGCGCGCGGCGCGACGCGCCGGTCCGGGAGATCGCGGTGACCACCGCGGAGGGACGGCGCGTGACGCAGCTCCGCTGCATGCAGGAGGATCGGAGCTGGCCCTCGCCGCCGCCGCCGGATTAGGCGCTATCCGCTACTGCCCGAGCCCCTGCTCGATATCGTAGATCTCGGCCGCCACGCCGTCCGCCCCGTTGTACTTCGGCGCGGCCCCGCGCCCTCCGGTCCCGACCTCGCCGATCTCGATCGTCGTGTTCTTGAGGAGAGGCTCCCTGACCGCATAGGCGATGGCGATCGAGTGGCCGCCGAGCCCGCCGCCGCCGCGGCCCCCCTGACCGCCCCGACCGCCCGGGCCGCCGCTGCAGGCGAAGTTCAGCGCGGTGGCCTTGCCCAGGATGCCGCCTGGCCCGCCCAGGCCGCCCTCGCCGCCGTCCTGGCCCTGGCCCCCGTCTCCGCCCTTGCCGCCGCGGCCGGTCTTCAGCACCACGTCGGTGAGGTAGACCGAGGCGCTCCCTGCGAACAGGGCGATGCTCGCCCCGCCGGCGCCTCCGCCGTTGCCGCCGAGCCCGCCGCAGCCGCCCGCGCCGCCGGAGCCCCCGCCGGCGCCGCCCGCCGAGCTCGCGAACGGGCACATCAGCGTGCCCGTGCCGCCCTTTCCGCCGCCGCCGCCGCCGCCGCCCTGGCCCGGCAACCCCGGCAACCCGTTGCTGGCGAGCGGGCCGGTGTACCCATCCAGGAAGAGCGAGCCGAAGCCGGTCGCCCCCGCGCCCGGCAGCCCGTCGGCGCCATCCGCGCCCACCTTGCCCGGCGTGCAGGCCCTGGAGCTTGTCTCGCCCGTTCCACCGTTCGCCGCGCCGGTCGGGACCCCATCGCCCCCGTCGGCGCCCGACTCGACCCGACCCGTCCCCCCGATGCCGCTGCGCGAGTCGTCCGAGCGGTCGTCGGACGTACCGCAGGTGTTGTTCACCGGGACCGCGCCGGCGACCGTCGCGGACGTGCACGCGGCGTTGCCGAAGGTGCCGGACGTCCCCGCCTCGGCAGGGTCGTTCACGAACGCGTCTCCCGGGGCGCCCGGCGCCGCGTCGCCCGCCTCGAGGATGCACCGGTTGAAGTCGACCGAGATCCCCGAGGTGTTCGCCGCGATCGACGAGCGGCCGGCCAGCCCGGTGTGGGTCGGCAGGATCGAGCGCGCGATGACGTGGATGTCCTCGATCACCGCCACGCCGCTGCCGCCGTGGAACTTGAGCGGCGTCTCGCCCTCGGGAGCGGTGAGCGTGGTCTTCTTCTTGTCGCCTATCCAGCGCCAGCCGTCGCGGCAATCGAGCCCACCGAAGATCATGTGTCCCCCGGGCACGAGCAGCGGCTCATCGAACTCCTGGGCACAGACATAGACGCGCTTTCCCTGGTGCCAGACGAGCTGGAGCGCCTTCGAGATCGTCCGCAGCGGCGCCCCCGAGGTCCCCGCGTTGCCGTCGTTCCCGGTGCTCGAGACCCACAGCCCGCACGACGAATCGACCTTCTTCTTGTTCTTGCTCGGGACGCAGGCGTCTTCCGACGAGCGATCCTCGGTCTGCATCTCCACGGAGTCGCCCCCGAACGCGCAACCGCTGCCCGTCACCGCGGCAGCCGAAATGAACCCCAGCAATACCAGTGCATCAACTTTGAATTGAATCCCCATACTATTCTTATTCCGGCCAACCCGACGTGTTTTCCAAGCAAAGCGACCTGGCACGTCCGCGCGGCGCGCTCTCCACGGCTGTTCCTCGTCACGGCCGCGGTCGACGCGAATTGTCACCGCCGCGCGCGGCCGTGGCGGGAAGCACGGCCGCGCGACCGGAAGGGGGCGTGTCTGTGTCTGCCGAATTGCCCACCGCCGGGGTTTCCGTGCGAACATCGGCCCATGAGCGCGAACCTGAAGGACCTCGTGCGCGAGCTGCTCGAGGCCGGCGGTGGGGAGCCGCTCGACGGCGGTCGTTTCCTGCCGCTCGTCACGCTCGAGTCGGGCGCGCGGGTGGGGCTCGACAGCTCGGCGACCTGGGTCTTCGCGCCCGAGGGCGGCGGGGCGGCTCAGGCCCTGGCGCCCGAGCGCGGGCGCGCCTTCTTCGAGGTGCTGGAGTCGAAGCGGGACGACTTCGACGCGAGCATCGAGGCGGCGGCGAAGGCCGCGGGCTTGCCTCCCGAGGAGGTGGCCTTCTCGTTCCCCGCCGCCGACGTCGTCCGTACGGTGCTCGCGAGGGGCCTGCCGAGCATGACGCGGCTCGCGCTCTCGTGGCTCCGGTTGACGGAGGTGCGCGCGCTCCGCGCCGACATCATGGCCGTGTCGCGCGACCCGACGATGCCGGTGCCCGTCCGGAACCTGGCGGAGCGGCTCACGGTCCCGGAGTGAGCCCGCCCCGCGCGGCCGAGACCCCGCCCGGAGGCGGGGTCGGCGCGGGGAGGGAGGTCAGGCGGTCGCGAGCGCCTCGACCGGGGTGAGGGAGGTCAGACGGTCGCGAACGCGTCGATCGGGATGTCGAGGGCGGACGAGTCCTCGCGGCCGAGGAGCTCGGCGGAGAACTTCGCGTGCGGCAGCACGTTGGCGGCGAAGTAGAGGGCCGCGTGCTTCTTGCCCTCGTAGAAGGCGCGGTCCTTCGCGCCGGCGTCGCCCGGCGGCAGGGCCTCCAGCGCCTTGAGCGCGATGACCGCGCCGTCGAGCAGGAGCCAGCCGATCGCGAGCTCGCTCATCATCTCGAGGAAGCGGTTCGCCGAGAGCGGCACCATCGGCATCTTGCCCATCTGGAACCACGAGAGCAGCCGCATCGCGGAGCCGGCGACGGCCTCGTGCGCCTCGCGCAGCTCCTTGACGCTCGCGGCGAGGACGGGGTGCTTGTCGTTCGCCTTCACGAACTCGGCCACGTCGTTCAGGAAGGCCTGCAGGTTGACCCCGCCGGCCTGGCCGAGCTTGCGCCCGACGAGGTCCATCGCCTGGATGTGGTTCGTGCCCTCGTAGATCGAGAAGACCTTCGCGTCGCGGCAGTACTGCTCGACCGGGTAGTCCTTCGTGTACCCGGCGCCGCCGAAGGTCTGGATCGCCGTCTCGCAGACGTGGAACGCCTGATCGGACGAATAGGCCTTCACGAGCGGCACGAGCAGGTCGACCTGGCCCTGGTTGTACGCGGCGGCGCGATCGTCCTTGCCCTGGTAGACGGCGACCGCGTCCTGGTGGCGCGCGAGCTTGATGATCAGCGCGCGGATGCCCTCCACGCGGCTCTTCATGTCGAGCAGCATCCGCCGCACGTCCGGGTGGTCGACGATCGGCACGCGCGGCGCGGTCGCGTCCTTCCACTGGAGGATCGACGAGCCCTGCTTGCGGTCCTTCGCGTACTCGAGCGCGTTCAGGTACGCCGACGACGCGACCGACACGCCCTGCAGGCCGACCGAGATGCGCGCGCCGTTCATCATCCGGAACATCTGCGGCATGCCCTGGTGCTCGACGGTGCCGACGAGCTCCCCGAGGCAGGCGTCGTTCTCGCCGAAGTTGAGCACGCACGTCGACGACCCGTTGATGCCCATCTTGTGCTCGATGTTGCCGACGAGGACGTCGTTCGGCTCGCCGAGCGCGCCGTCGTCGTCCACCCGGAGCTTCGGCACGACGAACAGGCTGAGCCCCTTCGTGCCCGGCGGAGCGCCCTCGGCGCGGGCGAGCACGAGGTGCACGACGTTCTCGGTGAGATCCTGGTCGCCGCCGGAGATGAAGATCTTCGTGCCGCGGATGAGGTACTTGCCGTCCTTTTGTTTCACCGCGGTCGTCCGCGACGAGCCGACGTCCGAGCCCGCCTGGGGCTCGGTCAGGCACATCGTCCCGCTCCACTGCCCGCCGTACATCCGCTTCAGGTAGATGTCGCGCTGCCGCGGCGTCCCGAAGTGCTCGATCAGCTCCGCCGCGCCGTACGTCAGCCCGGGGTACATGTTGAGCGCCGCGTTCGCGCCGCAGAGGAACTCCTCGACCACCGTGTAGAGCGTGAAGGGGCCGCCCTGGCCGTCGTAGGCGGGCGAGACGGAGACCGACTTCCACCCGGCCTCGTACAGCTTGTCCCACGCCCCCTTGAACCCCGGCGGGGTCTTGACCTGCCCCGCCTCGATGCGACAGCCGACCCGATCGCCGACCGCGTTGAGCGGGCCGAAGATCTCGCACGCGAACTTGTACGCCTCGTCGACGACCATCGAGACCTCGTCGCGTCCCCACGCGTCGTACGGCGCGCTGCCGAGCAGCTCGTCCAGGCGGAATTGCTCGAACAGGAGGAAGCGGATCTCGCGGAGGTCAGCCTTGTAGCGGTTCTGGTGGGTTTGGGCATTCGACATGGGAGACCTCCTCGTTGCCGCGGCGAGGGGCGCTGGCAGCCGGTTCCCTTCCCGGTCTTCCGCGCAGCTGCGGCACAGTTCTTCATTCGCCTAGCATGCCGCCGCGCCGCGTCAACAACCGTCCGTGACAGGGAGGCCATCTTGTGGAAATCAAAGGTGATCAGGGGCTCCGCCGGGGGTGTTTTGGGGGACTCCGCACCGGGCGCAACGGTGGTGGATCTGGCGGGCGGCGCGGCGTAGGCTCCGTCGCGATCGAACCATGTCCGACCCGGCTTACATCACGCCCGGCGGGGCGAGGAAGCTGTCCGAGGAGCTCGCGCGGCTCCGTTCCGTGGAGCGGCCGCGCATCGTCCAGGAGGTCGCCGAAGCGGCGGCGCAGGGCGACCGGTCCGAGAACGCCGAGTACATCTACGGCAAGAAGAAGCTGCGCGAGATCGACCGGCGGATGCACTTCCTGACCAAGCGGCTGGAGAAGGCCGTGGTGGTCGACCCGTCGGAGCAGCGCGGCGACAAGGTCTTCTTCGGCGCGAAGGTCGAGATCGAGGACGAGGACGGCGCGCGCCACACCTACCAGATCGTGGGCGAGGACGAGATCGACAGCGCGGCCGGGCGCATCAGCTGGCGCTCGCCGGTCGGTCGATCGCTCCTCGGCAAGCGCGCGGGCGACGTGATCACGGTGCGCCGCCCGGCGGGCGAGACGGAGATGGAGATCATCTCGGTGCGGTACGGCTGAGCGCCGCGCTGGCGCGGACGCGCGGAAGGAAGAGAAGGAGCAGGAGTCGGCATGAGGATCTTGCACACGATGCTGCGGGTCGGCGATCTCGAGCGCTCGATCGGCTTCTACAGGGATGTGCTCGGGATGCAGCTCCTGTCGCGGCAGGACTACCCGGAGGGCAAGTTCACGCTGTGCTTCCTGGGCTACGGGAAGAACCCGGAGCACGCGGAGCTCGAGCTCACGCACAACTGGGGCGTGGAGAAATACGAGCTCGGCACCGCGTACGGGCACATCGCGCTCGGGGTGGACGACATCCGCGCGGCCTGCGACCGCATCCGCGCGGCGGGCGGGAAGATCACGCGCGAGCCGGGCCCGATGAAGCACGGCAAGACGGTGATCGCGTTCGTCGAGGACCCGGACGGCTACAAGGTCGAGCTCATCGAGGAGTCGAGCCGCAACCGGTAGCCCGCGGATCGCGGCCGGCGGGTCGAGATCGAGGAGAGAGCGCCGGAGGGGAGCGGGCGCGGAGAGGCGCGGAGGCTTGAGGGCCCCCGCGCCCTTCCTCGTCGCGTTCGCGAGGCGCTGGCGCTCAGGCGCTGGCGATCGGCGCGGCGTCGTTCGCCGGCTCGGTGGACGAGAGCGCGCCGCCTTCCGCGGCGGACGCCTCGTCGGCGGTCGCCTTCGCCGACGCCTCGGCGGCCGCGCCGCTCGCGGCCGCGGCGGCCTTCTCGGCGTTCGGCCGGCGGCCGCGCGGCTTCTGCAGGAGCGACGGGGCCAGATCGCCGTCGCCGCCCTCGTGCCAGCGCAGGTAGGCGACGGCGCGGCGGCACTCCTCGTAGGCCTTGGCGACCAGCGAGATCGAGCGCGCGCGGCGATCGCTCGCGTCGGTGATCTTCGGCGCCGCGGACGAGCCCTTGCCGGGCTTCGCGGCGAGCGCGGCGAGCAGGCGCACGCCGAGATCCGCGGCGCGCTCGAGCTCCTCGTCCTCGACCGCCGTCTTCGCGCGGACCTTGTCCCAGGAGCTGCGGAACAGCTCGACCAGGGCGATGAGATCGCTCGCGAGATCCGTGTGGCCCTTGCCCTTGCGAATGTCGGCGATGCGCTGCTTGTCGAGCAGGTTCCTGTACGCGAGCGCCTCGGCCGCGACGAGGAGCCCCTCGCGCACGGTGCCGGCATCGTCGGTGAGCTTCTTCGCGTCGAGCTCGCTCGCGGGCGTGCTGTAGAGCAGGTCGGCGTACCACGCCGCGAGGGCGTAGTCCTCGAGCTCGTCCAGCATCTCGATCGGGTGGTTCGGGAGATCGCGGACGATCTCGTCGCGGAGCTCGCGCAGGTGGGGCAGGGCGGAGAGCACGGAGCTCACGGCCCTGGGGACCTCGACGTAGACGGTCACGAGGTCGTCGGGGCCGAGCTCGAGGAGCTTCGGCTCAACACGGCCGTACGCCGCGAGCGCGGCGGCAGGCGAGGAAGGGAGAACGGGAGCAGGTGCTGCTTTCGGGGGTCGCGCCATACAGATGTCTCCAGCGGAGGGCGCGCACACTGCCAGACGAGAGCGCGAAGGGAAAGGGGGGCGTGCGCCCTCGCGGGATCCGCCACGCCGCCGCGCTTCCTCATGGCGGGCCGCCAAGTCAAGCCTGGAGATCGCGATGGCGACACATTCCGTCGATGCCATGGTTTTTCTCGCTGCCCGTCGCGGCGAGCCCGCTGGCGCGCGTTCGCGCCCTGCGCGGCCGCGCGATCTCCTCCGGGCGGCGGCCTGGCAGGAACAGGCCCGGCCGGGCGCTGCGCTCTGGTAGATTGCGGCCCGAGGAATCGAGACATCATGTACGCGATTGCGATCATCCGTTACCGACGACCGCTCGACGAGGTGCTGAAGGTCGTCGACGACCACCGCGCTTATCTGAAGAGGCTGATGGAGCAGGGGCTGCTGCTCGCGTCTGGGCCGCTCGATCCGCGTTCTGGCGGGGCGCTCCTGCTCCGGGTGCCGGACGAGGCGGTCGGGGCGACGCTCGATCAGATCCGGGACGACGATCCCTTCACGAAGCACGGGCTGGCGCAGTACGAGCTCCTGCCCTGGGCGCCGGTGTTCGGGAAAGAGGGGCTCGACAGGGGCTTCGCCGCGAAGCCCTGAAGGCAGCGCCGCGCCGGGATCGCGCCGGCCCCCGCCGCGCCGCCCTGCGCGGGCCGCGCGCTACGGCGCGCCGAACGTCAGCACGCCCGCGTCGTCGGTCGTGTGGGCGCTGCCCGGCGTGACGCGGACCACGAGCTCCGCCCCCCGCGGGACGACGGCCACGTCGTAGCCGGCCTTCGGCTGAAGGCCGGTGATCACGTGCCTGCGCGTCGTGCCGGGCACCTGATAGGACACGGGCCCCGGGGTCGCTTGCAGGTCCGAGCGGAAGAGGACGGCCCTGCCCGCCACCAGGGCGCCCTCGAAGCCGGAGCCCTGGGCGCCCTCGATCCGCGCGGCCGCGTCCATCCTCGCGCCCGCGTCCGCGCCTTGCAGCACGTGGAGGAAGCGGACGTCCGCGGGGCCGGCCGGGTCCTCCACGACGAGGCGGTGGGTCGTCGGCTCCATCTGCGCCGCGTCGTCGACATCCTCGACCGGCACGGCCGTCATGCGGGCGTTCAGCGGCAGGAGGCTCTGGACGAACAGCGTCTGCCCCTTCGGGGTCACGGCGCTGGCCGTCCGGCCCGAGAGCCGCGGCGCCGCGGTCGTCATCAGGTTGAACCGCTTGAACCGGCCGGCGGTGCGCGACGCCGCGCGGTCGTAGACGACCACGTGATCGGGCTCCAGCCAGACGACCGACCGGCTCGCGTGGACGACGTCGAGGGCGGCGTCGGACGGGGTCCAGGCGTTCGGGCGGGTGTTGTACAGATCCGTCGCGAGCCCCTCGGCGAACACGTAGCCCGCGCCCCGGCTCATGCGCGCGGTCGGATCGCCGGCGGCGCGCCCCTCGCGCCACTGGCCGCCTCGCGGGGCGAGCTCCTTCTCGAACCAGCGCAGCCGCGACGGCTGGTCGTTCTGCAGGGAGAGGGTGTTGTGGTAGTCGACCGTGGTCCCGATGAGGTTGTTCGAGTAACTCGTGTGCTCCTTGGTCAGCCACTCTCCCTTCCGGTAGAGCTCGATCTGATTGCAGTCGCCGAGCTGGTGGTTGATGGTGACCCAGCCGCACCGCCAGGTGAACCACGTCGCGCTCTTCGTCCAGTCCGAGCGCGCGAGGACGGCGCCGCGGCCCGGCGCCCGCTCGAAGAAGGCGGTGGGCATCGCGGGCCGCGGATCCGCCGGGAGGGGCGCGGCCGGGTCGAAGAGCATGAAGCTCAGGATGGCGCGGCTCGGGGCCGGCGAGCCCCAGACCTTGGACGTGCGCGCATAGAGCGCGGGCGCGCCGCCCTCCATCGCGTTGGCCACGATCCACCGCGCCTTCTTCAGGCGCGCGGTGTTGCCCGTGAGGTGGTCGTAGACGCCCAGCGAGCCGAACACCTCGGCGAAGCGCGGCTCGACCCAGAGCCGCAACGTGTCGCCGTAGTTCGCCGCCTCGTAGACCGGCCCGAGGTCGGGCATCGACGGATACGTGACCGGGCCCGGCGCGATCGAGTGCAGGAACCCGTCCGTGAACCGGTCCCAGTACCCGCTGCCCAGCAGGCCGATCGGAGGGCCCGAGAGGGCGCGGGTGCCGTAGCCGGCCGTGTGGAGCCCGAGGAGCGCCTGGTGGAGGCTCGCGAGGCCCCCGCCGTAGAGGAAGCCCTCCACGGGGAGGCCGCCGCTGGCCACGCCGAGGCCGTCGGACGAGACCCCGAGGTGCTTGGCCGCGATCTCGGGGGCCTCGAAGACGGCGAAGGCCTGGTAGAGCCAGGCGCCTGTCGCGTCGGCGAGGTAGCTGCGCAGCGTGTTGCCGAGCGCCTCGGGCGGGGCGTTCGGATCGAGCGGGCGGTCGTCCGCCTCGTCCATCGCGAGCGACATCAGCGTGACCTGGCGCAGGTGGCCGAGATAGAAGTTGTTCGCCGCCCACCGGAGCTGGAGCGGATCGCGGAGCAGCGCCGGATCGTTCATGACGCCGACCGGGTGGGGGTGCTCGTTGCCCGCCGTGGCGGCGTGGAGGTTGTCGTCAGCCCACCTGAGGAACACCTGCCGTATCTTGGCCTTGTCCCCGGCGGTGAGCAGGGGGCGGCCGCTCGCGTCGGTCGCACCGTAGATCCAGTCCACCGTCAGCGGGAACCCTTCACCCCACCAGCGCGAGCGGTCGCCGGTCGCGAACCCCGGGGCGCGGAAGGGCTCGCCGGCGGCTCGCCCCTTGCTCGCCTCCTCGATGGCGTACATCAGCAGGTTGCGCGCCCTGACGGCGTGCACCGGACGGGCCGCGACGTCCGGATCGATGAGCGACATGAAGGCGAAGAACTCCGCATACGCCTCGGTCGGATATTGCACGTAGGCGTTGGTGCCGCCGTCCGGCCACGCCGGGTTCGGCCGGCCGTTCGGGTAGAAGCGGCCCTCGTAAGATGCGATCGCGCCCTGGAGCGCGGGCAGCAGGGCCTCCTTGTACATGCGGTTGCGGCTGTCGGCCGCCCACCCGCGCAGCCTGGGGAGGTGGTCTTTCGTGAGCCAGAGTCGCGGGTGACCGGCGACGGGCGCCGCGTCGGCGCGCGCCGCCGCGCCGACAAGGCACAAAGAGAGCACCGCAGCGGTGAGGATGTGGTGAATCGGTCGCATGCGCTCCTCGGTGTTGCTCGGCGCGAACCGCCGCGCCGGCCAGCGTCGACCGACGCCGAACAGCACGCGTCATGCCGGGTACAAGCGTGCACGCCGCGCGTCACCCGGAAAAACGGCGCGTGACGCCAATCCGTCGCACATCGGAGCGGACCTGCCGCTATACTACGAGAAGATGGGAGTGCTCAGTCGTATGCTGGCGCCAGACTTCTCCCCGTTCCTCGGCGATCCTCGGATCCTCGGGGAGGGCAATCTCGTGAAAGGCACCCTGATCGGCTCGCGCGCCCAGGCGCTGCGACAGAGCTACGGCGAGCGGTTCGTGGCGGATCTGAGCCGTCGGCTCTCGCCGCAGGCGGCCCGCTACCTCGGCGAACCGCCGATCCCTTCGACCTGGAACGAGCTGGCGCCGCTCATCGAGATCGACTGCGCGCTCCTGCACGGGCTCTTTGCCGGCAGGATGGAGAAGATGCGCCATTTCGGCGCGGACGTCGCCCGGAACGATCTGACGACGATCTACAAGACGATGGCGCAGGGGGGCTCGCCGTCGATGCTGTTCAAGCGCTTTGGCCTCGTGTACAGGACTTACTTCAAATACGGCGACTTCAGCGTGCGGGTCGTCAGCGAGGTCTCGGGGACGGCCACGCTCGCGGGCGGCGGCCTGCCGCTCTACATGTGCAGTCAGGCCATCTCGGGCTGGGTCGAGGCGGGCCTCGCGCTCTCGGGCAGCCGGCGCATCGCGGTCGAGCACACGACCTGCAGGCACCGCGGGGCGCCGCGGTGCACCTGGTCGATCTCGTGGGGATGAGCGGGGAGGGGGGCCATCCACCTCCACGACGAGCGCCAGCTCCACCGCCATCTCCGGCGGATCCTCCGCACGACGCCGGGCCGTTGCCGGCGCCGGCGTCCTCCGCTTCAGGCGGCGACCCGCCCGCCGCCTCCGAACGCCGCCCGCGCGAGCAGCCGTCGCAGCGCCTCCGCGCTCTCCTCCCACGACGGGGGCGCCGCGTCGGCGAACGCGCCGTCGTCCCACGTCCGCGCGAGCGCGTCGCGGAGCGCCCGGGCGAGCGCTCCGGCGTCGCGCGGCGGGACGAGCAGCCCGGTGCGCCCCGGCGTCACCACATCCGGAATGCCCCCCACGCGCGTCGCCACCACGGGCCGCGCGGCCGCGAGCGCCTCGAGCACCACGTTCGGGGTTCCCTCCGCCCAGCTCGGGAGCGCCAGTAGATCCGTCGCGGCGAGGTGGCGGGCAACCTGGGAGAGCGGCCGCGCCCCGACCGCGAGGATCCGGCCGCGCAGGTCCGCCGGTCCGCGCTCACGATCGCGCCGCAGCGCGGCCTGCTCGACCGCCTCCCGCGCCGGGCCATCGCCGACGACCACGAGGTGGACCGGCTCGCCTCCGTCGCAGCCGTCCCTGCCGAGCGCCTCGAACGCGCGCAGCAGCTCGTGGATGCCCTTCTCCCGGCTGACGTTCCCGACGAACGTCACGACGCGCCCGCGCTCCGGGAGCCCGAGCTCGCGCCGGGCGGCGCCCCGGTCGGCCGGGTGGAAGAGCGCGCGGTCGACCCCGTTGCGGACGAGGACCGCGCGCGCCTTCGGGGCGCCGAGCGCCGCGAGCGCCTCGACCATCGGCCGGCTCACGCCGATGGCGTACGCGGCGGACCGGAGCGCGCTGCCGACGAGCGGGCGCACCGAGCGCCAGCGGGCGACGACGTTCACGTCCGTGCCATGGGCCTTCACCACATAGGGGAGGCCGAGCATCCGGGCGAGCAGCGCCGCGGCGCAGGCGTCGGGGTAGAGCCACGCCCCCAGCACGACGTCGAACCGCCCGCGGAGCCCCGGGACGTGCGGCAGGAGCCCCGCGAGGTAAAGCGGCGCGTTCACGGGCGCCAGCACGCGGCCCGCCCCCGGGAGGTACGGCGCGCGCGGGTGCACAACCGAAACGCCGTCGATCTCGTCGCGCTCGGGCACCGCCGTCAGGCGGCCCGGACGCGTGCGCTCGCCCAGGAGCGATACGCCCGGGTGGTACGGGATCGCCGCGAGCACCTCCAGCGCGCAGCGTCGCGACAGCGCCGCGAGCTGCTGCCGCTGGAACGCGCACGACAGCGGCTCAACCCGGTTCGGAAAGATGCGCGTCACCCAGAGAACGCGCAGCGACCTCGACCCGCCTTCCTCCCCCACGCCCGCTTCCACGCCAAACCTCATGATGTAATGTATATTACAAATAGTCCTCCCGCCCTCAGCGGGGCAAGGGCGGACTCCGAGGTACGTCCCGCCCTGCCTGCGCACGTCCACACCGCGAGAGCGCGCCCCGCGCCGCGGCCGCGGTCTGTCGAGGCAGATTTGTAATGTTGCAAACATCAACGAACGTGGGACGCTCCGGGCGCCGGGCGTGCTGCCGGGGAGGGGAGGGCGGCCGATTCGGGTCGCTCCGCGCCGCGGGGCTGCCGCTCGACAGCGAGGGGGCGCGTGTTCTCGTTCGTCTTGCCGATGTGGGACTCCGACGTGACGGCGCGGGCCGTGGTGGAGCAGAGCGTGGCGTCGAACGTCGCGGACGTGGGCTCCGGCGCGCTGATGGCGGGCGTCGGGGGCTCGGTCGAGGGCTCGCTGCGCGGCGAGAGGTCGCGCTACGGATTCAGCGTCGACGGGAGCTACGAGCGGGTCTTTCGGATCTCGCTCGACGCGGCGCGATCCTCGCCGTCCGACAGCGTCTCGGCGCGCCTCGGCGGGGGAGCGGGCTGGGCGCTCTCGCCGCGCGCGGATCTCTCGATGGCGACGGCCGGCTACCTCGCGACCCGCCTCGGCGTGCGCGCCGCCGATGCGCTCGCCACGCGCGATCCGTTCCTGTCCGGCAATCGCCTGCAATACACGCTCTCCGGCGGACCGACCCTGTCGATCACCACGTCGCGGCGATCCGCGGCGCGCCTCGACGTCGGGTACGAGCAGGCGGGCGCGCTCTCGGCCGACGACCCCGCCGCGGTCGGGATCGACGCGCACACGGGGCGCGCCCAGGTGAGCACGGCGATCGAGCTCGGCGCGCTGGACACGCTGACACCCGAGCTCCGGTACGAGCTCACCCAGTACCACCACGCGCTGCTCGACACCGAGCTCACGCGCGGCGAGGCCCGCGTCCACGCCGGCGTCGCGCTCCTCTCCGCGTCTCACGAGCTCACGCGGAACGCCTCGACGCGCATCGAAGGCGGCGTGACCGTCGCGAGCCCGCCGCCCGTGCTGTCGTCGCGCGACGCGGTGGTCGCGCCGACGGCGCGTGTCGGGCTCACCTACGTGCAGGAGCGCTACCGGCTGACAGCGGGTTATGCCTATGCCTACACGTCGCTCGGGCCGAGGATCGGATTCGGTCACGAGCACGAGGCGTCCCTCGAAGCGAGCTTTCGGCCCGCGCGGGGCGGCGCGACCCGCGACCTCCTCGTGACCGGCGTCGCCCGCTTCGCGACCGGCAGCGCGCCCGTCGCCGCGAATCCGCCGCTCCACCTCGCCCCCGGCGCGCCGGCGCCCTCCAGGGAGGGGTCGCTGTCCACGACCACGGCGCTCGCCGGCGCGGAGATCGCCTACCCCCTGGCGCGCGGGATCGCGCTCCGCGGCGGCGTCGATCTGGAGTACGTGCGCGCCGCGCTCGACCCGGCCCCGAGCGCGGGCGAGGCCGGCGGCTCGCTGAGGAGCATCGTCATGGCCGGGATCTCGGGGACGCTGTCGACGGATCGCCGCCGGACGGTGCGCCGCGATCCCGACAGCGCGTGGGACGACGAGCGCCGCACCGCGATGATCCAGGGAATGCCGTCCGGCCGCTGGCAGCCGCCCGAGCCGGGCCGAGAGCGCGACGACAGCGACGGCGCCCCCGGCGAGACCCCGGGCGAGACGCCGCCCGCGCGCGCCGGTGAAGCCGGCACGCCCGCGACGCGCGAAGCGCGATAAGCCGCCTCGACGCTTCGACACGCTTCGACGCACCAGAGCCAAGCGCGCTCCCGGCCGGGAGCGACGCGCCCGCCGCGCGGCGGATCCGCCAAAGCCCCAGCGCGCCCCCTGGACGCGACGTATGCAGTCCGTCGACGGTGTTCTCCCGCCGCGACCCCTCTCGACGGCCTGTACATCACCGGCGCAATCGCCCGCGATGAGGTCAATTGCGCCGCGCTCAGCTTCGCGCGGGGCGGCTCAGTCCGCCGCCGATGAACGAGATTCGTCGGAGGCATCTGGCGATCTGCCCCGGTCTGCTCTAATGTAGGTCCAACTACAACCGTGTGTGCCCCGCCAGAGGCGATGCGCTGTGACGCGCGAGCGCCCGGGGCCGACGAGAGTGGAGGGACGATGCTGGAGCTGTTCCGGTCGCCGCGCCGGGCCATGGTGTGGTTTGTCGAGGCCAGCCTGCTCTCGTTTCTGGTGTGTTGCGCGCCGGGCGTGCTCGTGGGCTGGGAGCATGCGCTCGACGGAGCGCGCTTCGGGCAGACGTTGAGCATCTCGCTCGTCGCGCTGACGTCGCTCTACTATCACGGCCTTTATGGGCCCGAGCCGCCCAGGGCACGCGCGCTGTTCCTGACGACGTTCCGGGCGCTCGGCCTGGCGGCGGCGGTGCTGTGGCTCGCGTTCTGGCTCGTGCCGGACGCGGAGGTCGGCGATCGGGTGCTCCTGACATCGCTCGGGGCGGCGGCGATCGTGCTCCCGGCGTGGCGCGCGGCGTGCAATCGGGTGCTGAGCAGCGAGAGCTTCTCGAAGGTGGCGATCGTGCTGGGGTCGGGCGAGCTCGCCCGCGCATGCGCGGCCCTCATCCGGAAGGACGGAGACGTCCTCGGGCTGCGCCTCGCCGGCCGGGTGGTCAGGGACGAGGAGCCGATCGACGAGCCCGAGGTCGCGGGGAGGTACCGGGATCTCCGGCGCCTCGTCGAGCAGCGCGGCGTCGCGGCGGTGATCGTGGCGACCTCCGAGCGCCGCGCGGCGTTCCCGCTGGAGGAGCTGCTCGATCTGAAGTTCCGCGGCGTCCAGATCGAGGAGGGCATGGACTTCTACGAGCGCGTGACCGGCAAGATCTGCGTGCGCGAGCTGAAGCCGAGCCAGATCATCTTCTCTCACGGGTTCAGCGTGCGGCGCCGGACGCTCGTCGCGAAGCGGATCTTCGACGTCGTGTGCGCGACCGCCGGGCTCGTGATCGCATTGCCGCTGATGGCGCTCACGGCCATCGCGGTGAAGCTCGATTCCAGCGGTCCGGCGCTCTACTCGCAGATCCGGACAGGCGCCCTCGGGAAGCCGTTCAGGATCCACAAGTTCCGGTCGATGCGCACCGACGCCGAGAAGAACGGGGCCGCGTGGGCCATCGAGAACGATCCGCGCGTGACCCGCGTCGGGCGGTTCATCCGGAGGACGCGGCTCGACGAGCTGCCGCAGCTCTGGAACGTGCTCGTCGGGGAGATGAGCATGGTCGGGCCGCGGCCCGAGCGCCCCGAGTTCATCGAGGCGCTGGAGAAGCAGATCCCCTTTTTCCGGCAGCGGCTCTGCGTGAAGCCGGGAGTGACGGGGCACGCGCAGGTGCGCTGCCGTTACGGCGCGTCCGCCGAGGACGCGCTGGAGAAGCTCCAGTACGATCTCTATTACATGAAGAGCTTCTCGCTCTGGTTCGATATCTCCATCCTCATCGACACCGTGAAGGTCGTGCTCTGGCGCATCGGCGCGCGGTGATTGCTCGGGCTGCCACCGCGTGCAATGGCTGCGCTCTTTACCGCCGAGGCCGGTGGCGCGGCCTCTGCAGAGAACACCCGAGGGATCGGCGAGCGTCGGTCTGCGGGGGGATCAGCGATGAAGACGCAGATGAAGGCGAGCCTCGTGAGCTCGGTATTCCTGGTCCTGGGCTGCGCGGAGCTCGACCGCGCGCCGGAGGAGAGCGTCGCCGTCGCGGCGAGCACCCTGAACGGCGCGACCTTCCGGTTCATCGAGGGTGGGCCCGTGCCCTACGTGCTGGGTTACTCGCCCGAGACCGGCCAGATCCTCGGCGGCTCCCACCAGCTCCTCCTCCCCGGGCACGGCGCCCGCGAGGCGATCGACGGCGCCAACCTGCCCTTGCACCTGCACCCAGAGCTCCAGGGCGCCCGGCTCCGGCTCGACTCGACGCTGCTGGGAGGCGAGGCGCAGACGAACGCGTTCGCCTCGAACTGGTGGCCCCAGCGGCAGAACGGCATCGCCGACCGCTGGAACTCGACCATCAAGAACTACTCGGATCGGACCTCCGACCCGGACAACCTCTCTCCCGTCGAGAAATACGACGTCCTCTTCCACCCCGGGCAGACTGAGTCGCTCGCGAGCATCGCCACGTGGAGCACGGACGATCTCCGGAGGCCCCAGTACCTGCGCAACCCTCCTTATATCCAGCCGGCGGTGGTCGTGGCCGGTCCGGCCACGCGCTGGGAGCTGCAGCATCACGGGCTCTACCAGGGCGTCTATCCGGAGTACTGGTGGGGACACTGCAACGGGTGGTCGGCCTACGTCGCCGCCGAGGACGCCGTGCCGCGCCGCGACGTCCGCGTGAAGCTCGTCGGCTCCAAGGTGACCGAGTGCGCCGCGGCGGAGACCGACTGCGTCCTGTTTCGCATGGCGGACATCGAGGCGCTGATGAGCGAGCTCTACTTCAGCGACGCGGTGACCTTCTCGGGGCGCCGCTGCGAGACGCGGGCGGATCGGACGGCGCGCGACGTCTACGGCAGGCCGATCGACCCCGCCTGCCGCGACCTCAACCCCGCCACGATGCACGTCGCCATGACCGGGCTGCTCGGGGTCGGCGCGAAGCCGCTCGCCGGCGAGTCGACCCAGAAGCAGCGGCTCATGTTCATCGTCGACCACACCTGGGACTGGGAGGTGTGGAGCTTCCCCGTCAAGCAGTTCGCGATCGACACCATCGAGGAGGTGGACCCACAGCAGGCCGCGCGGCTCATGTGCGGCGGCGCCTATATGGGCGCCGACTGTTACAATTACCGGTTCAACCCTGACGCGAGGCGCTTCGTCCGCGTGGCCGCGCGCTTCTGGATGATCTCCGATTCGGTCACCGGCGAGACGCTCCTCCGCCCGCCCGCTCAGCGCGACGTCCCGCTCTCCGTCTCTGAGCTGCACTACGTGCTCGAGCTCGACAACGACCTCACGATCCTCGGGGGCGAGTGGATCAAGAACCCGTCGCTCGTCAACGGGATCAACGGCAGGGAGCTCCACCCGGATTACCTGTGGATGCCGATCCGGGCCCAGGGCGCGGGCGAGGACACCGACGATCTCGGGGGCGAGGAGGACAACCCCTACATCTCGTACGCGAAGGTCAAGGCGCTGCTCGCGCTCGCGCAGCGCGGCGGCTGAGGGGGCGCGGCCCCGCCCGCGAGGGGCTCAGAGCACCCGGGAGATGTCGAGGATCTGCCGCGCGCCCTGCGGGGGCGTCACGAAGAGCTGCAGCGCGATCTCGAAGCGCGGCCCCTGGAAGTAGCCGACCCGGATCCGGTGCTTGCCAGGCTGGAGCATCACCGAGCCCTGCGCGCTCTGCGGCTCGTGCCGGCCGTCGTTCTCGACCACCAGGTGATCGTCGATGAAGAGCCTGGCGCCGTCGTCCGAGAGCAGCTCGAACTGGTGCGCTCCGCTGCGCGCGGTCACGAACTCTCCCTCGTACGCGATCTGGAACCACTCGTTGCGGCCGCCGGGCACGCCCGGGAAGCCGCTCTGCCAGGAGCGCGGCGAGATATCGAGCCGCGACGTGTAGAGGACCGCGACCGGGCTCAGCGAGGCGGTGTTCAGGAGGTGCGACGTGCCGTTCGGCACGAAGTACACGAGGCCGCGCAGCGCGTTCACCCCGGAGGCATGGGGCCCGCCGAAGTCCGTCGCCTGACCGACCACGACGACCCCCGGCGGCGCGGCGGGCACCACGTCGATCGTGATCACCGCGCCGCTCACGAGGACCGGCTCGGTCGGCTGCGGCTGCGTCACAGCGCAGCGCCCGACGAGCACCGCGGCGCCCAGGGTGACCACCACGACGCACGCCGCCGCGGCCTTCACCGTGACGGATGTCGCCTTCCACCAGATAAGAGATCGACTCATCAAGCGCTCCGTGTCTCGGCGGCCGAGCCGGCCGCTCGGCGGCTATGCACGCGAAGACGATGTGACTTGTCAAGGAGAAGCGTCGCATTCGCGTCCGCGAAATGGATTGCGGCGGATCGAGCCACAGGCGCTGTCAGGCGGTCGTGCCACAGGAGATGACGGTCGGGCAGATCCTTATCTGCTCCCCTGGCGCGCTCTGTGCCGACGTTCTCTGGGTGTTGTCCCGGACGTGTACGAAACGTCGAAGCGCTTTGGTGCGAAGTGAAGGTGAGAGCCGCGATGCCGTGACGGGGCCCCAGCGAACGCAGCTGTCCAACGGCCTCATCCTCGCTCTCGGAGCGTCGGCGGGCGATGCGCGTGCTGGAGGCGGCGGACGGGCTGCCGATCGAGCCCAACCACGTCTACGTCACCCTGTCGAACGCCACGCCGATGATCCAGGACGGCGTCTTCCGGCTGAGCAGGCTCGTGGATCCGCGCGGGCATCGCGCGGCGATCGACGCGCTGCTCGAGTACGCGCGGCGCCTCCCCGTGGAGGAGGATCGCGCGAACCTCGTCGACGAGCGGCTCCTGCGCGACGAGATCAGCGACTTCGTCTCCTGGTCCTGGACCTGAAGGTGGTCATCGAGGTGCGGGATCAGGGCGTCGGCATCGAGCCCGAGGTCCTGCCGCGGATCTTCGACGCCTTCGAGCAGGGCAACGCGGACACGACGCGGCACTTCGGCGGGCTCGGCCTCGGGCTCGCGCGCCATCGTGCAGCTGGTGCGCATCGCCCGGAGCGTGCGCTCGGCGCTCGACCTTGTGAGCTCCGCGCGCCGGGACGTGGTGCGCTCCGCGCCTGCGGTCCAGCCGATGGCGGCCTGACGGTCGAGCGTCGGAGATCCGAGACGTGCTGGCGGGGTGGACGGGACTCGAACCCGCGGCCTCCGGCGTGACAGGCCGGCGTTATAACCAACTTAACTACCACCCCAGATGTCAGTGATCCGATCGCCCAGCGCACACCGGCGCTGCTCGGTGCGCGCTGCCCACGTGCCAGATCTCGTCGTCGCCCTGCATCGAGCGATGCAGGGCGACCGAGGGAAGCTCAGGTGAGCGGCAGCTCGGAAATACGGAAGAAAGCTGGCGGGGTGGACGGGACTCGAACCCGCGGCCTCCGGCGTGACAGGCCGGCGTTATAACCAACTTAACTACCACCCCAGACTGAACTCATCACAGCTGCCCCGGGGCCCTAACCCAGGGGGTGGGCGGGACAGGGGTCGAACCTGCGACCATCGGCTTGTAAGGCCGACGCTCTGCCGCTGAGCTACCCGCCCCGTCGGAGAGGTGCGCGACTCTACTTGCCGAACGGGTTCCGTCAAGATTTATTTTCGGACGGCCTCCGTCCCTGGCGAATCCCGTGGCCGATCGAGCCTGGGTTTGCCGCCCGAAGTCGAGCGCCTGCGAGCGCCGCGCATCCACGCGCCGAGCTCGCGGAGACGCGAGCGTTCCCCCTGCTCGTCCCGCGCACGGCCCCTGCGACCTCCATGGCGACACACCGGACGGGCGGGCGGACAGAGCCGTTGGCCGGTTCGAGCGGTCGGTTCGCGGATACAATTATAGCATAAATTTCCTGAGTATCCGCGCTACGCTGCGCGTCAACGGCGTAGCCGCGAAACTGTGTGGTGGGAGGAGACAGCAACGTATGGCGGACAAGATCGGCATCCTCGTTGGCTGGGAGCAATCGTTCCCGCAGGCCTTCCTCGAGAGGTGCAACAAGGTGCCGGGCATCCGGGCGGAGATCGCGACGATCGGCGGGACGCCCGAGCGCTTCGAGAGCCCCTACCGGGTGCTCATCGACCGGATCAGCCAGGAGGTGAAGCACTACCGCTTCCACCTGAAGGCGGCGGCGCTCGGCGGGGCGTTCGTGATCAACGACCCGTTCTGGTGGAGCGCGGACGACAAGTTCTTCGGCTACTCGCTGGCGTCGCAGATCGGGATCGCGACGCCGCGCACCGTCATGCTGCCCCAGCGCGACTACATCCCGGGGATCGTCAAGGAGCGCAGCCTCCGCAACCTCGAGTACCCGCTCAACTGGGAGGCGATCATCGACTACGTGCGCTTCCCGGCCATCCTCAAGCCCGCGGACGGCGGCGGCTGGAAGGACGTGTCGGTGGTGCGGAGCCAGGAGGAGCTGCTCGCCGCCTACAACGGCTCGGGGCAGAACGTCATGACCCTGCAGGAGTTCATCGACTTCGAGGACTACGTCCGCTGCATCTGCGTCGGCAAGGATCGCATCCTCCCGATCCAGTACGACCCGAAGGCGATCGGCCCCACCGGGCTCCGCGGCTGCTACGTGCAGCACGAGGACGAGCGGTGGCTCCCGAAGCGGCTGCACGATCGCATCATCGAGGACGCGATCAAGATCAACAGGGCGCTCGGCTACGACATGAACTCGATCGAGTTCGCGATCCGCGACGGGGTCCCGTACGCGATCGACTTCACGAACCCGGCGCCCGACATGCACATCGAGCACCTGCGGGAGCGCTACTTCAACATCGCGGTCGACTGGATGGTCACGTTCGCCGTGGAGTGCGCGCGCGGCGGCCGGCGGACGCGCGACGACTACGCGTGGTCGAGGCTGGTCCGGCCTTCCGTGCAGAAGGTGCGGCTCGGGGCCTCGTCGTGACCGCGGCCCTGGGGCTCCTCGACGGCCAGTTCACGCTGGGCATCGAGGAGGAGTTCCAGATCGTCGACGCCGAGACGCGCGAGCTCAAGTCGTACGTGAGCCAGCTGCTCGAGGGGGGGCAGGGCCACAAGCTCCTGCGCGAGCGCGTCCGCGCCGAGATGCACCAGTCGGTCGTCGAGACGGGCACCGGCATCTGCCAGGACGTCCGGCAGGCGAGGGGAGAGCTGACCGAGCTGCGCGGCAGCCTGAGGGCGCTCGCGCAGCAAGGCGGGATGCGCATCGTCGCGGCGGGGACGCACCCGTTCAGCGACTGGAAGAAGCAGGAGATCACCGACGGCGAGCGCTACCGGGGCATCGTGGAGGACCTGCAGGACGTCGCCCGGGCCAACCTCATCTTCGGGCTGCACGTGCACGTGGGCGTCAAGGACCGCGAGGTGGCGATGGCCCTCGCGAACCAGATCCGCTACTTCCTCCCGCACATCCTCGCGCTGTCGACGAGCTCGCCGTTCTGGCTCGGCCGGTGCTCGGGCCTGAAGAGCACGCGGAGCGAGATCTTCAAGCGCTTCCCGCGCACCGGCATCCCGGGGCTCTTCGAGTCGTACGGCCACTTCCAGCGCTTCGTCGACCTGCTCGTGAAGACGGGCTGCATCGACAACGCGAAGAAGATCTGGTGGGACGTGCGCGCCCACCCGTTCTTCGACACGGTCGAGATCCGGATCTGCGACATGACCACGCGCCTCGACGACACCGTCGCGCTGGCGGCGCTCATCCAGGCCGTCATGGGCAAGCTCTACCTGCTCTACCGGCGCAACCTCGGCTTCCGCGAGTACCGGCAGGAGCTCATCGAGGAGAACAAGTGGCGCGCGGTGCGCTACGGCATCGACGGGCAGCTCATCGATTTCGGCAAGCAGGAGCAGGTCCCCGTTCGCCTCCTCGTCGGCGAGCTGCTCGAGTTCGTGCAGGAGTCGGCCGAGATCTTCAGGTCGCAGGACGAGCTCGAGCGGATCCGGGCGATCCTCCACGAGGGGACGAGCGCGGATCGCCAGCTCGCGGTCTACGCCCGGACACCGCGCTTCGAGGCCGTCGTCGACGACCTGATCGAGCAGTCGAGCCTCGGCCTCTAGACGAGAATTTCTGCTCGCGCGCCGGCTCTGCTACCGTGCGGCCGTGGGAATCGCTCCGCGCCGCTGCGCTTTCGCTCTCTCGGTGGGCTGCCTGGTCGCGCTGTCTGTCACCGCGGGCTGCGCGTCGACCGAGTACGTCAACGAAGGTCCGGGGCAGCCGACGCCGCGGGCCTCCGGCGCGCTGCCCCCCGGCTCGACGGGCGTCTGCAAGCAGCCGCAGACGAAGCGGCCGCCCATCGTGAGCGAGGAGCTCTGGGCGCACACGAAGCCGTGCACGCCGCGCACGCCCGCCTCGTACATCCGCCTCGGCTACGCGAAGGACGGCGCGGCGGGCGCCGACCCGGAGGCGGAGCAGCTCGTCGAGCGGGTGCTCGCGGCGCTCGCCGAGGGGCCGAAGCCCGAGGACGGCAACAACCAGGTCACGAGCGCGATCCGCGCCGTGCGGGCCTACGCGGCGAGGAAGGACGAGCTGCGCGCCCGGATCGTGCGGGAGTCGGCCGCCGGGCAGGCGTGCGACGTGACCTACCTGCTCAACACGATGTCCGCGGCGCGGAGCAAGCTGTCCGGGGGCGAGGCCTGCACGGCCGAGGTGTTCGACCCGGAGACGCGCGGCGACGCGTGCCTCTTCGACACGAAGCGGCCCGAGGGGCTGTGGCTCTCGAGCGGCTGGTCGTGCATGACGTTCACCGGCGCGCTCGGGAACGAGGCGTCCTGCCATCAGCTCTGCGGCTACGACGACTACTGCGCGCGGCAGGTGTACTGCGCGGCCGGCGACGTCAACCTCCTGCTCTGCACGCTCGGGGTCTGCCTGCCCGAGCCGTCCGCCGGCATCAAGTGACGGCGGACGGCCGGCCTTGACCGAACGCCCGGCGGGCCGGAGCTAGTCGGCCAGGAGGGCGCTCAGCCGCTCGAGCACGCCGCGGAGCAGGTCGCGCGCGCCGCGCAGGAGCGAGCGCCCGTCGCGCAAGACGTCCTGCACCTCGCTGGGTACGGGCAGGAGGCCTGCGCGGGCGGCGAACGCCGCGCCCGTCAGGAGCAGCAGGATCGCGAGCAGGGCCAGAAAGGCGCGGCGGCGCCACGTCCGCCGGGCGCGGGGCGCCGGGGTGACCAGGGACGGCGGCGCGGACGCGACCGGCCGGGCGAGGCTGGAGGGCGGCGACTGCGACGAGGGCTTGGAGGAAGGCTCGTCGAGGGAGACGGGGAGGATGCCGGCGAAGGTGGCGGGGAGGGGCGTGTTCCCGGCCGGCGGCCGCTTGGAGCGCCGCTCGCCCCTCACCGAGGACGCGGTGCGGCTCTCCCCGCGCGACGACATGCGGCTGTCCGCGAGCTGGATCGCCGTCGCGAGCTTCTTCCGGCGCTCGGACACGATGTCCCCGAGCGTGTCGCGGACGAAGTGGCCGACGTCGCCGTCCGAGACCGCGATGCCGAGCGAGATCGCGATCTGGTCGATCGTGCGCTGGAACGAGGCGCAGTCGTTCCAGCGGTCCGCCGGATCCTTGGCCAGCGCGCGCTCGATGGCCACCGCGAGATCGAACGGGACGTCCGGCACGAGCTCCCGGAGGGGGACCGGGGCGAACCGCAGGATGTTCTCCATCGTCTTGGCGTCGCTCCGGCCGCGGAACGGGTGGTAGCCGCTGAGGGTCGTGTAGAGGAGGACGCCGAGCGAGAAGATGTCGGAGCGGCGATCGACCTTGCCCGACGTGAGCTGCTCCGGCGAGAGGTACGGGATCTTGCCCTTGAGCTGGCCGGCGACGCGCGTCTCGTGCAGCCGGCCCGTGGCCTTGGCGACGCCGAAGTCGACGATTTTTACGATGCCGTCGAACGACACCATGACGTTCTGGGGCGAGATGTCGCGGTGCACGAGGTCGACGAGCTTCCCGTCGTCGTCGCGGAGCTCGTGCGCGGCGTGGAGGCCGGCGCAGATGCTCGAGGCGATGCGCAGGAGGATCGGCAGGGGGACGCCCCCGGCCGATTTGACCTGCTTGTTCAGCGTGGAGATCGTGTCGCCGTCGACCCACTCCATCACGATGTAGAGCACGCCGTTCTCGTCGCCGAGCTCGACGATCTCGACCGCGTGGGGGTGCCGGATGCGCGACGCGAGGCGCGCTTCGTCGAGGAACATGGCCTCGAAGGCCGGGTCGTCGCCGAACTCCGGCAGCATCGTCTTGATGGCGACGATCTTCTGGAAGCCGCGGGAGCCCACGAGGCGCGCCGCCCAGACGGCCGCCATCCCTCCACGGGCGACCGGCATGAGGATCTCGTAGCGGCCCAGCGTGTCTCCAGGCTTGAGGTCCGACAAGAGCTGCACGCGGTGATCCTAGATGGGGAGGCGGAGTTTTGGAGGGGTGGGGCTCGAGTGCCGCCGTTACGTTCGTGGAGGCACGCAGCCTCGACGTCTGCCGGAGCGACGCAGCGCCATCGCGCTCGCACGTCACGAAGGAGGTCCCGCGAAGCCAGGGTGCCACGAAGGGGACACCGACCTCAAGTTCGGGGGCGCCAGCGCCCGAGCGGAATGATCTCCGGCGCCCGGCGGGCAGGAGCGCAGGCGCCGAGGAGGCGCGACGCGGCCGCGCGGAACGGCGGCGGCGGGTGCACGGCGCGAGAGCGGCTCATCGCAGCGGATACTACGCGAGCACGGTGGGGCAGGAAGAATGCAGCGAGCGCTGCCGGAGCATCGATGGGGCGCGCCGAGGAGAAGCGAACCGCGCGAAAGGGAAGGATTCGTAGCGAAGAGTGCGCCAGATCGCGCTGGAGACGCGGGCGCTGGAGTCGTGATACACGGGGAGCGACCCGCTCGACGAGGCCTCATGGAAGCCAATCTGCGCCCGATCCCGCCGCCGCACGACGAAGACGACGAAGATGTGCACTGGGCGCTGTCGACCGCGACGGCCCTGTGGGGGCGCGGCGAGCGTGATGAAGCGCTGAGATGGCTGCGCCGCGCCGCGGAGCAGGCCTCGGATGCCAACGCCGACCTGCGCGCCCTGGAGCTCTTCAAGGCCGCCGCGGAGGTCGCGCAGAAGATCGCGGCGATCGACGCGGTTCCGGGCTCGGCCACGGCGACGGACTCGCCGCCGGCGATCGCGGGCGCGGCGCCGAAGACGCCCTTGAGCGCGCCTCTCCAGGCGTCCGGCGCGGCGCCTGCCACGGCGAGCGCGCCGCCGCCCAGGCCGAGCGCGTCGGGGGCCGGGTCCCTCGCGACGCCGTCGCGGCCGCCGGGCGTGGAGGGAGGCCGGACCGAGCGCGGCGGCGCGGGCACGAGCGTGCCGCCGGCCGCCGCGACGCGGGCGCCCTCGGTCCGCGCGCCTGCCGACGACGCGCCGGTGGGGCCGATGACCTCGGCGATGGCGTCGTCCCGCGACGCCGGCGCGTCCAAGCCCGTCGGAGGGCTGGGCCGCGCGGTGCCGCTCGCGCCGGGGCGCGCGCCCGCGCCGGCGAGGTCCGTGGCCGTGCGCGAGGTGACCCCCACGCAGCTGTCGCCGGCCGCGCGCATGGCCGGCCCCGCGCCGGGGCTCCCGACGCGGCCCGCCGCCGGACCGCAGGCGCCCGAGGCGGCCGGCCGTGCTGTCCCGGCAAAGGCGCGCCCGATCGCCAGCTTCACGGCGACCCACTCGAGGGTGTCGTCGACCACGGCGGTGACCGAGGAGGTCCCGGCGGTCAAGCTCCCGGCCGCGGGCGCGCTCGCGGGCCAGGAGCCGGGGCAGGGCGCGTCCGGCGCTGCGCCCCGGAGCACGGCCGGCGAGCAGCTCCCGGCGGACGGGGACCCCCCGCCCGATCAGCGCGAGACGGTGCCTACGGCCATCGCCGTGGCATCGACGCGGCGGCAGGCGGTCCCGCTCGGCGCGAGCTCGTCGCAGGAGGCGACCGAGCGGCGCCCGCGGCTCTGGCCGGATGACGAGGGCACCATGCGCCGGCCGCTGACCGCGCAGGAGCAGCGGGTGCTCATGGAGCACCGGCTCGAGGACCTGGACGAGGAGACGCCGACGCTCGGCCTGGAGCAGGCGGGCGACGACGAGCCGTCCGCCGCGGCTTCAGCGGAGGCGCCGGCGGGGGCCCACGCGTCCGACGACCGCGCCGACTGGACCGACGCCGAGCCGGACGACGACGATGCGAGCGTCGCCTCTGCGGATCCGCAGGGAGACATGACGCTGGCGGCGGCGCCTTCGGGGGCGATGCAGGCGCGGCCGTCCGAGGGGACGGGGGTGGACTCGGCGTGGAGCGATCCGCCCTACGAGGGCGAATGGCAGGCGCCGCCGCCGCGGCTGCCCGCGTCGCAGATCGAGCCGCTGCCGGCGCTGCGGATGGCGGTGATCGGCATCTCCAGCACGGGGGAGCTCCGGCTCGTCCCGATGGATGCAAGGAACGCTCCGCCGCGGGGCGCGGCGCTCGGGATCCTCGTCCCGCTGAGCCCCGGGGACGGCGAGACGATCGCGCGGTTGCTCCAGCTGCGCGGCTGAGGCGTCGCGGCGCTGCGACGCGCGGGATCGGCAAGAAGTGGGGCATCCCGCGCAATGGCGGTAGCCTCGGGGGATGCATGACGAACGGACCGCCCCGAAGCGCATCCGCGTGACAGGACTGCAGGAAGCCCAGCTGCCGGCGCTTGTCGCGACGGAGCAGGCCTGCACGGCGATGTACCACGAGATCGGCGTTGACGCGGCGGAGGTCCCGGCGCGGACGCACTCGGACATCATCGCGCTGACGCGGCAGCACGACGTGCGCGTGGCGGAGGCGGACGAGGAGGTGGCCGGCTACCTGGCGTGGCGCGACGAGGCGCCCGGGGTCGCGTACCTGGAGGAGCTCTCGGTGCATCCGGACCACCAGCGGCGAGGCATCGCCACGCGGCTGCTCGCGGAGCTGGAGGAGCGGGCGCGGGACCTCGGCATGGAGCAGATCGTGCTGCGATCCCGGGAGAGGGCGAGCTGGGCGCAGGCTTTCTACAAGAAGGCGGGCTTCGCGCCGCTCGGTGACGACGCGCCCGCGAAGGTCCGCGCGTGGCGGAGCGAGCAGGAGGCCGTCGGGAGGCCGCTGACGCGAAGCGGCGAGGTCGCCCTGTGGGCGGCCATCCCGCCGAAGGCGGCTGATGCGCAGGACGAGGACGAGGCGCTGGGCGACGGCTGAGCCTTGCCGGAGGCGGCCGGTGGAGGGCCGCCGTGGGGCGGCGTGCGCCCGACGGGAAGGTGCGCGGCGGGGAGCGGAGCGCGGGCGGTCGACCAGGGTCGCCGCGTTGCCGAGCGTGCGTCCGTCGGCGGGGTTCGCTGGGTGGGGCTGACCTGGGTTCGGACATCGGCGGGGGCGCCGTGAACTGGCGCGGGTTTGCCGACGGCGCGGTGGACCGACCCAGGTTCGCCGACGGGGCGCGCTCGGACGGGTTTGGCTCTGGCCGAAGGTCAGCCCAGACGCCCGACGGCGCGAGTTGACATAATGTTTCTTATGCGATCCAAGACCGGTCCAGGGGCAGGGGGACCAGACCTTGGTTTCACGAGTAATTTCATGGCCTCAACCCAACCCGGGTCGGCGCTGGCCTGGACCCAACCAGGGTCGGCTTCGCAACCCAACCCGGGTCGGTCTCGTCGCAACCCAACCCGGGTCGGCTTCGCAACCCAACCAGGGTCGGCTTCGCAACCCAACCCGGGTCGGCGCTGGCCTGGACCCAACCAGGGTCCGCTAAATATGTGGGCCTAGCTCGCCTTTGGCGCACAACATGGGCGTACGTCGCAGGCATTTCCTGAGACGCCTGGACGCCCTCAGCGCGCCGGCTTCAGAAGAGCGCCCCGGAACTGAACGAACGCTCAGCCCTTCGGGAGCGGCGGCGTCTCGACGTCCAGGCTGAGCAGCGCGCCGCCGTTCGTCAGTACGAACGCCCGCCGACCGTAGGCCGCCGGCGTCATCGCAATGCCGCCGCCGGTCTCGATGCCGTCGATCACGGCCCCGTCCAGCGGCGAGAACAGGAAGACCCCGTAGCGCGTGGTCGTCACCAGCACCGCCCCCGCGAACGGCACCGGGGCCGAGATGCCACCGTCCGGCAGATCCCGGCGCCAGATCGTTCGGCCGTCCTCCGGATCCAAGGCCCACAGGCCGGTCAGGCCCGAGGACGCGAGGAGCACCTTCCGCTCGGGCACGATCGGACCGCCTCCGCTCCGAGGCTGGTGCGCAGGCTGATGCCACAGCACAAGCTCGGTGACGCCGACCGCCGCCTCGTTCACCCAGGCCCGGGTCCCGTTCTCGGCGTCGAGCGCGAAGATACCGCCCGCATAACCCGCCACGAAGACCACATCGCCCGAGGCAATCTGGCCGAAGACCGGCGTGGTGTCCGTGTCGAGGTACTTCGGCGTCTGGCCACCCGCGCTCTGCTCGGCCTCGGCAGCCAGGTCGACGAGCGCCCACTGCTCGGACCCGTTCTTGAGATCGTAGGCCATCACGACCCCGTCGGAGAACGCGGTGTACACCTTGTCCCGCCCGAGCGCCGGGCCGGCGTGCCCGGAGATCTCCATCCCGAACGCCGGCGTCCGGTGCTGGTGCCAGCGCATCGCGCCCGTCGCCGCGTCGAGCGCGATCAACGTGTCGTTCGAGTTCGTCACGTAGAGCACGCCATCGCGCAGCACCGGCCGCCGCGAGACCTTGGCGTTGGTCATGAAGCGGTAGAGCAGCTGGCCGTCCGAGGCGCGCACCTTGTAGAGCGCGCCGTCGTTCGAGCCGAAGTAGACCGCGTCCGACACCGCGTCGTAGAGCGGCTCGCTCTGCACCGGGCCGAGCGTCTCGAACCGCCAGATGACGTCGCTCGTGTCGGCGCGCACCGCATACAGGCCGTGATCGCTCGACCCGACGAAGACACGCCGGTGCGCCGCGTCGATCTCGGGACGGCCGCGCTCGTAGGCCTCGCCGACCTTGCGCGTCTCGGCCGTGAGGTCGCGGCGCATCGTGATGCCCAGCGCGCTCCCCGGATGGTGCAGCCAGAGCGGCGCGTCGGGCGCCGCGGCGACGCCCAGGTTGCCGCAGCCGCCGAGCGACGCGAGCGCCAGCCCGAGGAGCGCAGCGCCCACAGCGCGGCTAGTGCGGCGCATCGCCCGCCTTCTTCTCCGCGTTCTCGCGCGCCCGGCGGATCAGCTGCTCGATCTCCTCCGGCGTCATCGTCTGGCCCTTCGGGCCGCCGAACGCGGCGCGAGGCGGCACGGCGGCCGGATCGATCTTGCGCAGCATCTCCTCGACGACGGCCTCGAGGAACTGGAACGAGCGGCCCTCGGCCGACGGCGCCTGGAGCTTCTCGTGCGCGCTCTTGAGCAGCTCCTTCGCCTTGTCGCTGTCGCCCTTGGCCAGGTGGATCCGCGCCTGGTGGTACAGCGCGAGCTCCTTGTAGCCCCTCATGTCGATCGCCTCGAGCTCCTTGAACGAGGCGAGCGCTCCGTCGAGATCGCCCTTGCCCTCCCGCGCGAACGCGATGCCCTCGATGGCGCGCCCCTTCACGTCGGGATCGGCCCCCGCGAGCGGCGACGAGACCACGGCGCTGTACGCGTCGAGCGCGTGCGCGTAGTCCTTCTTGTCGAGCAACACCCCGGCCTGCCCGAGCTTCGCCAGGATCGCCGCACCGGTGCCGCCGTGCTCGTCGATGACCTTGTTGTAGGCGGCGAGCGCGGTGTCCGACCGCTCCTCCGCGGTCTTGAAGGTCCTCGTGGCGTCGAGCTCCTTCTCCTCCTCGCTGCGCGTGTCCTCGGCGACCACCCTGCCCCGATCCGCAGCGACGGCCGCCACGAGCGCCGACGACGACACGGCGTCCCTCTTCTCGGCCCGCGACAGGTAGAACAGCAAGCCGCCGGTCGCGACCACCGCCGCCAGCGCGCCCCACTGGACGATGTGGAAGTTGCTCTTGAGCCACCGGCCGGCGCCGCTCGTCATGCGGCTGAGCGCGTCCTCGACCATCTCGCCCGGCAGCAGCTGGACCGGGCGACGCCCCGCAGCCTGCTCCCTGCGGCGCGCGAGCAGCTCCTTCGCGCGGGCGTTCTTGTCCTTGGGCAGATCGTCGCCGGCCGCCTTCTTCTTGCGACGGCGCACGGTGGCCTCGTCGCGGCGACGGGCCGCGCGGTTCGGCGCCGCCTCGACCGCCGCCTCGCCCGCAGCCTCCGCCGGCGGCGCCTCGTCCGGCTCGTTGACGCCGAGCGCATCGGCGACGCGCTGCGCGGCGTCGTCATCGCCCTCGCCGCCGGCCTCCTTCACCGGAGCGTCGCGCGGCGGCCGCTCCGGAGCCGCCTCCGCAGCCCCGACCTCGTCGCCATCGCTCCGCGTGGCTTCGTCCTTGTCACTCCCCGCGGATTTCTCTTCGGCCTGCTCTCGGTCCTTGTCCGACACGCGGCGGACTCTAGTCTCGCGGCTTGCGGCGTCAATCTGGCCGGTGAGCGGCAGGCGCTTCATCCCCCGAGCGCGGCGGCGGCGCTCGCCGATCGCGGGCGTCGCGGGCGCCGCCGGGCGACCAGGGCGCAGGCGGCGGGGGCGGGATCTCGTCGCTCAGCGGGACGACGGCGCACGCGAACACCTCGACGTTCTGGGTCGCGTACACCACGAAATCGGCGTAAGAGCCCGGCTTCGCGCCCACGGCGAGCGGCAGCGTCGCGAACGCCTCGGTCGGCTCGCTCCCCGGCGGGATCACGAGCGTGACCGCGCGCTCCGGATCGAGCTCCGGCGCGCTCGCCGGGACGAGCGACGCGCCGTCCCGCTTCGGCGGGCGCGCGCCGCGCCTGGGGCTGCCGAACCGCACCTCGCCGGGGCGGCCATCGTCGGTCCGCGCGCGGCAGAGGACGCGCACGCCCTTGCCGTTGCCCGCCTTCGGGATCACGACGCCGAGCCCCACCCCGCTCTTCGCGAAGCGGCGCAGGCGGCCGAGATCACGCTCCCGCGGCCCGCCGAGCAGGTCGAGGATGTCGGCCCGGAGCGCGAAACCAAGCCCCCCAGGCAGCGGATCGGGCGTGCCGAGCATGCGCAGGAGCGGCGTCCACAGCTCCGGGCCGGCGCCGAGCTTCACCAGCGCCTCCGCGATCGCGACGCGCGCGGTCTGGTAAGGCTCCTGGCTGAGCCGCTCGGCGAGCGCCGGCCGCGCGGCGTCCTCGCCGATCGCCGCGAGCGCGGCGGCGGCGTACGGGCGGAGCCGCACGTCGCCGAGCGCCGCGATGAGCGGCGGCAGCGCGGCCTTCACCCGGATCTTGGCGAGCGCGTCGACGATCTCGCGCGCCCGCTCGAACGACGTCGTCTCGCCAGCGTCGGCGCCGCCGTCCTGCTCCGGGCCCCGGACCACCTGCCTGAGCCACGCCACGAGCACGTCGTCGCCGCGGCGATCCCCCGCCTCGGCGAGCGCGAGCGCCGCGAGGCGCCGCCACTTGCGGTCGCGATCGACGACGAGATCGCGCGTGAGCGGCGCGCCCTCGCCGAGCCGCGTGAGCGTGAGCGCCGCCCACCGCCGCACCTCGTCGTCCTCGTCGCGCACGAGCGCGAGCCGGAGCGACGGCGCCGCCTCGGAGCGGCGCAGATCGAAGAGCACCTCACCCGCCTTGCGGCGGATCGCCACGTCGGCGTCGTCGAGCAGCGCCGCGACCTCCACCACCGCGTCGGCGTCGCCCGCGATGCCGCGGCGGAGCGCGTCGGGCCAGCCCTTGCCCTCCCTCCGGAGGCCGCGGACCTCGTAGCGCCCGTGTGACGCCTCGACGGCGCGCAGCTCCGACCGCATCGCGCCGAGCTCCGCCGGACGCAGCGCGGAGATGTCCTGCCGCTGGCCCGGATCGGTCGCCACGTCGTAGAGCGCGCACGCGCCGATCTTGCGCGCGCAGACGAGCCGCAGCGTGCCCTTGGCGAGCAGCGTCTGCGTGTCCGTCTCGGCGAACGCGAAGCCCGGGAGCGACGGAGGCCCGCCCGGCGACGCCTCGCCCTGCTCGGCCGCCGCGTCGCCGGAGGCGAGCAGCGGCCCGAGATCGGCGCCGCGCACGCGCGCGGGCCTCGGGATGCCGAGCCCCGCGAGCACCGTCGGCAGCAGATCGACGAGCTGCACCGGCGCCCGCACCACGCGGGGCGAGAGCAGGCCGGGCGCGCTCACGATGAGCGGCACGCGCGCCTGCTCCTCGTACACCGTCGTGCCGTGGTAGCGCCCGCCGTGCTCGCCGAACTCCTCGCCGTGATCGGCCGTGACGATCACGACCGCGTTCGGCCGCTCCTTGCGGATCTCGTCCACGATCGCGCCCACGCCCGCGTCCGCCACGGCGATCTCGGCGTCGTAACGGTCGATGTCGCGGTCGCCGAGCGGGTGCTCCGGGTGCGCCTCGTACGGCTCGTGCGGCTCGAAGAGGTGCACCCACATGAACGAGCGCTGCTCCGGCCCGAGCCCGGCGAGGTAGCTCCGCACCTGCTCCAGCCTGAGCTGCGCGCTCGCGAACTCGATCTTCTGGTACTCGAAATCGAGCGCCCGATCGCGCAGCGCGCCGAAGCGCTCGCCGTCGATGAAGAACACCGCCGGCGGGTAGAAGCCCGCCGTCTTGTAGCCGTAGCGGCGGAGGTGCTGCGCGAACGTCTCGGAGTCGTCCCCGAGCCCCTGCAGCACGAGCGGGCGGATGTACTTGCCCGTCATGAGCGACGAGACCGCGTACGACGTGTGCGGCGTCGGCGTGTACGCCGCCTCGAAGCGCACGCCGTCGGCCGCGAGGCGATCGAGGTTCGGCGTGATCTTCCTGTCGTAGCCGTACGCCCCAACGTGATCGGCGCGCAGGGCGTCGATGCTGATCAGCACGATGTCCCGCCCCCGCAGATCGATCGCGTGCCCGCTCGCGCGCTCGTCGAGCGGCGCGGCGTCGAGCGGCTCGGGAGGCGACAGCACGGCGGCGAGCTCGACCACGTGGCCGAGCAACGGGCCGTGCGTCGCGTAGATCAGCCGGATGTTGTCCGCGAGCGCGAGCCGATCCGCCGCGCCGGGCGCGAGCGCGGCGCCGAACGCGAAGAGCACGAGGGCGAGCGCCGCGCGCACGAGCCTCGGCGAGCGCCGCTCGCGCCCGTCGCCCTGGCGGGCCGCCCGCGTGGGCAGCGCCGGCGTGGCGAAGGTCGCCGCCGCGAGCGTGAGCGCCGCGAGCCCGAGGTGGAAGGCGAGGTAGAGCCGCGGCAGGATGCGCACGTTCGCGACCTCGAGCAGGACGACCGCGCAGGCCGCCGCGAGGACGAGCCACCTGCCGGCAGTCGCGGAGCGCGCTCGCTTCAGGGCGCGGGCCACGGACGGCGCCGCCGCGAAGGTCACGCCGGCGGCGAGGAGCGACAGCGCCGCGACGAAGGGCGCGCGCCGGCCGCCCTCGAGCATGCGCCCGGCCGAGACACCGAAGGCCACCGCGCCGCCGAACGCCCCGGCGAGCAGCGCCGCCGCGGCGCGGAACCCCGTGCGCTCGGAGCGCGTGACGATCTCGAGCACCGCACCGAGGAGGGCGGCGCACGGCGCCGCGGCCGCGAGCGCGAGCGGCAGGAGGTCGCGCACGGCGCGGCCGAGCTCGTAGAGCCCGAGGAGCTCACGCCACCGCAACGCCCCGACGACCAGGAGCTCGGCGAGCGCGAGCGCCGCGAGCGCGAGGTAGGCGTCCGCCATGCGCCATCCGACCTCGGTCTCCAGCTTGCGCGGAGGAGCGTCGGAGCTCCCGCTCGGGAACGTCGCGCGGCTCGGCGCCGGCGCCGGCGTGGACGGGCGCGCCGGCCCGGACTGAAGGCGCGGCGCCGAGGGAGCCCGGTGCCCCGGCGCTCCCGGCGCGACGCCCGCGAGCCCGTCCGCGGCGGCGGTCGAGTCGGGCCGGCTCCCGTGGGCGGATCGACCGGGGGCTGCGGACCCCCCGGGAGGCCGGCTGGAGCCCCCATGGCCCCGCGGGCGCATCGGAGCCGCCCCGTTGCGATCGGTCATGCGTAGGAGACTTCGAGGATCTCGTAGGTGCGCGGCCCGGCCGGCATCATCACGCGGACCTCCTCGCCGACCTCATGGCCCAGCAGCGCGCGCGCGAGCGGCGAGGCGATGGAGATGCGCCCGACCTTGAGATCGGCCTCATCCGGCCCGACGATCCGGAAGCTCTGCTCCTCGTCCGTGTCCACGTTCGTGAGCTTGACCCTGGCGCCGAACTGGACCTTGCTCCCGCTCAGCTTGGACGGATCGATCACCTCGGCGCGCGAGAGCGTCTGCTCGAGGTAGCTGATGCGGGCGACGATCATACCCTGCCGCTCCTTGGCGGCGTGGTACTCGGCGTTCTCGGAGAGATCTCCGTGCTCCCGGGCCGTTCCGATGTCCTTGACGACCTGCGGCAGGTCGCTCTCTTTCAGCCGTCGCATCTCTTCGCGGAGCCGCGCTTGTCCCTCGGGCGTCATCGGTACTTTCTCGGACATGGTGGGGACGCTTTTAGCATGGCTCCCGGCCGGTCGACGACGGCGCGAGACGCGCCGATCGCTCAAAGCGCCGGACGCCCGGGCCGCAGCGCGCGCTCCGCCCCCGCCGGCCTACCCCCGCCAGCGCACGATCTTCCGCGGGGGCCGCCGCGCGTGGGCGTCCGCTGACTTCGTCGCGCTCCGGACGAGGGCCGCCGCGGTCCGGGAGAGCTCCTCGGGGTGCGGCCCGCCGTGCGGGACGGCACCGGCATCCACGGCCGCCGTGGCCGCGCCGGTCGCCTCGACGACCCGCACCTCGACCGGGACGTCCGCGTCCGGGAGCCGCACGAGACCGCGGTAGACGAGCTCGCCCGGCAAGTCGTCGGTCTGCTCCAGCACGTAACGAGCGCCGGAGGACGGCCGCCCGACGGCCTGCGTCACAGCTGCGGCCCCGAGCGGGCCGGGCCCGACGCCGCCTTGGCGGGCGCGCGGCGCTGCCCGCCGGGGCCCATCTCGTCGAGGAAGCGCCGCGCGGTCACGGCGAACGGGCCGCCCCAGTCCCGGATGACCGACTCGAACACGGCGCGCGCCTCGTCCGGCTTCTTCATCTTGAGGAGCGTCTCGCCCTTGAGGACGAGCGCCTCCGGATCGAGCCCGGAGCCGGGGAAGGTCCGCAGCGCATAGTCGATCCGCGCGAGGGCCGCGTCGAACACGTCCTCCTTGAGGTAGTAGCGGGCCACGTAGAGCTCGTGGCGCGCGAGCCGCCCCGTCACGACCTCGAGCATGTAGGCCGCGTCCTCGCGGTAACGGCTGCGCGGGAACTGCCGGAGGAACGTGCGGATTTCCCTGTGGGCCTCGATCGTTGTCGCCTGGTCGCGCTCCTCGGCCGGCGGCAGGAAGACCGTGTCGTCGATGTCCAGGTAGAGCGCCTTGGCCATCCGGTACTTCGCGTACTCGACGTTCCGATCCGTCCGGTGCTCCTGGATGAACGCGCGGTACGCCGAGATCGCCTCGGGGTACTTGCCCTGCTCGAACTCGAGGTCGGCGATCCGGAGATCGGCGAGCCGGGCGTAGCGGCTGTACGCGAAGCGGCGCTTCACCTCGGAGAAGAGGGCGCGCGCGTCCTCCCAGTCCTTGGCCTCGAAGGCGGCCATCGCCTCGTTGTACGCGGCGCGCGCGTCCTCGGTATATGTGAGGGTGGCGGTGCGGCCGTCGTTGAGTTCGAAGTCGCAGCCCACGAGCCCGCCCAGGGCAGCGAGGCACCCGGCAAGGGCGAGGACAGCGGCGGAAGGTCTCATCGGGCACGCCTCGTACCCAATCCGGCGCCGGCGCGCCAGGGCTTCCGCCGCGGGCTGCGCCGCCCGCCCCTGCTCCCGCGTCGTGGCGCGCGGGTGAGCTGGGGTATGGTCCGCCCATGCCCGCTTCCCCTCCAGCGCCCCCCACCCCGACGCTGCACCCGGGAGGCGCCGCCTCGCCCACGATCCTCATCGTGGACGACGAGCGCAACATCCGCCGCACCCTCGCGCTCGTGCTGCAGGGGGAGGGCTACAGGGTCGCCGAGGCCCCGAGCGCCGAGGCGGCGCTGGAGCTGCTCGCGCACGGCGACAGCCCCGTCGACCTCGCCCTGGTCGACCTGCTCCTGCCCGGCATGAACGGCCTCGACCTCCTCCAGCGCGTGCGCCAGGACGACGCCACCCGCGAGCTGCCGGTCATCGTGATCAGCGGCCACGCGACCGTCAACGACGCGGTGAAGGCGGTCAAGCTCGGCGCCTGCGACTTCTTCGAGAAGCCGCTCAACCGCGAGCGCGTCCTCGTGGGTGTCAAGAACGCGCTGCAGAACTCGCGGCTCGCGCGGGAGGTCGAGGATCTGAAGGCGCAGGTGCAGTCGCGTTACGAGATGATCGGCCAGAGCGCCGCGATGCAGCGGCTGTTCAAGGAGATCGATCGCGTCGCGCCCACGAAGGCGAGCGTGCTCATCACCGGCGAGAGCGGCACGGGCAAGGAGCTCATCAGCCGCGCCATCCACCTGCTCTCGCTGCGGGCGCGGGGGCCCTTCGTCCGGGTCAACTGCGCCGCGATCCCGCGCGAGCTCATCGAGAGCGAGCTCTTCGGCCACGAGCGCGGCGCGTTCACCGGGGCGAGCGGGCCGAAGCGGGGCCTCTTCGAGCAGGCCCACGGCGGCACGCTGTTCCTCGACGAGATCGGCGACATGGACCTCGCCGCCCAGGCCAAGGTGCTGCGCGCATTGCAGTCGGGCGAGATCTGCCGCGTCGGCGGCGAGCACAGCCGGCACGTCGACGTCCGCGTGCTCGCCGCGACGAACAAGGACCTCTCGCGCGAGGTCGCCTCGCTGCGCTTCCGCGAGGACCTCTTCTTCCGCCTCGCGGTGTTCCCGATCAAGAGCCCGGCGCTCCGCGACCGCATGGACGATCTGCGAGCGCTCGCCGACGCGTTCATGGCGGCGTTCTGCAACGAGAACGGCCTGAAGCAGAAGGCGATCGATCCGGTGGTCTACGCCGCGCTCGAGCGCCGGAGCTGGCCGGGCAACGTGCGCGAGCTCAAGAACGTGATCGAGCGCGCCGCGATCCTCTCGAGCGACGTCGTCACCATCGCCGATCTCCCGGAGGATCCCCACGAGAACCCGTTCGAGGACGACGCGCAGGGGGCCGCCGGGGAGGGCTCGATCGCGCCCCCCGCCCCCGGCGCGGCCGAGCCGCACGCGGGCGCGGCCCGCCACGAGCCGGAGCGCCCTCGCCTCACGCTGCGGGAGTTCCGCGATCGGGCCGAGCGCCGCTACATCGTCGAGGTGCTGGCCAGCCTCGACTGGAACATCTCGCGCGCGGCCGTCCTGCTCGGCGTCGAGCGCACGAACCTCCACAAGAAGATCCGCGCGTACGGCATCAAGCGGGGCGAGGCGCCGTAGCGCCGACGGGCCGCGCGCGGCGCTGCAGGCCCCCGCGCCGCCCCCGCAGCCCGCGCTACGCGGCCCCCCCGAGCGCCCTGCGGACGGCGCGGAGGAGCGACTCGGCCGTGAACGGCTTCCCCAGCACCGCGGCCTCCGGCCGGGCGGCGAGCGGGCCGTCGAGCGCGTCGCCCGTGTAGCCGGACATGAAGAGCACCCGCATGTCCGGCCTGAGCTTCACGAGGCGCTCGGCGAGCTCGCCGCCGGACATCTCGGGCATCAGCACGTCGGTGAGCAGGAGGTCGACGCGCCCGCGCTGCGCCTCGCAGACGCGCAGCGCCTCGCCCGGCCCGCGCGCCGTCAGCGTGGTGTAGCCGTGCTGCGCGAGGATCCGGCTCGCGAGCGTGACCACGGCGTCCTCGTCGTCGGTGACGAGCACCGTCCCGCCCTCGCCCCGGCGCGGCGCGGCGTGGGGCGCGCGCTCGCGCCGAGAGGCCGCCGCCCGCGCCGAGAGCGGCAGGTAGATCTCGACGCGCGTGCCCTCCCCGGGCTGGGACGCGAGCTCGATGAAGCCGCGCCACTGCTTGACGATCCCGTACACGGTGGCGAGCCCGAGGCCGGTCCCCTTCCCCCTCGGCTTCGTCGTGAAGAACGGCTCGAAGGCGCGCGTCCGCACGTCGTCGCTCATCCCGCTGCCGGTGTCGCTCACGACGAGGCGCGCGTACCGGCCGGGCGGGATCGCCGGGTGCGCGTCGTGCAGGCTCCCCGCGGCGCCGACGCGGACCGCGCGCGCCTCGATCGACAGCCGGCCGCCGTCCTGCATCGCGTCGCGCGCGTTCAGCGCGAGGTTCATGACCACCTGCTCGATCTGCCCGGCGTCCGCCAGCACCCGGCAGCCCGATGGGCCGAGCGCGATCGCGAGCCCGACGCCGCCCCCGACGTCGGCGCGGAGCGCGCCCTCCATACCGCGCACGACGTCCCGCAGATCGAGCACGACCGGCTGCGCGAGCCCCCGCCGGCTCACCGTGAGCAGCTGGCGCGTGAGCGACGCCGCCCGCTGCGCGGCGCCCTTGATCTCGGCGAGGTCCTTCTGCACCGGGCTCTGCTCGTCGAGCTCCTCCATCACGAGGCTCGTGTAGTTCAGGATGATCGCGAGCAGGTTGTTGTAATCGTGGGCGATCCCGCCCGCGAGCCGCCCGACCGCCTCCATCTTCTGCGCCTGGCGGAGCTGCTCCGAGAGCTCGCGCCGGCGCTCCTCGGTGCAGCGCGAGGACGAGAGATCGACGATCGCCCCGACCACGAGCCGCTCCCCGCGCCGCTCCGTGAGCGCCTCGGTCCGCATCACCCGGACCGTCGACCCGTCGCGACGCGTGAGGCAGGTCTCTATCGCGCTCGCCGGCGGCGGCTTCGCGCCCGCGCCGCCCGTCACGCGCCCGCCGAGGGGGGGCTCGGCCGCCGCGAGCGCGTCCTCCCGCGAGCCGTAGCCGAGCAGCCGGGCGAGCACCTCGTTGCAGTCGACGAGGCGGCCGTCGAGCGAGGCGACGTAGAGCCCGGCCGGCGAGCAGGACGCGAGCAGCGGGCTGTGCTCCACCGGGTCTCTCGACGATCGTCCGCTGCTCATCGACGCGCTATCCGTGCCGAAACATCCGGTCGGAGGGAGATCCCCGACTACCCGAACTGAAGCGCGGACTCCCCTCGACTGCAACGCCGTTCACACCGGCAACACGCATGCGTCGCGGGCGGGACGGGCCGGCGAGCCGCGCAGCGTGGGCGGTTTCTTCTTCTCCATCCCGTCAAACTGGCCTAGACCCCGCCGGGGCTCGGGCGAGCCCTCAGGAGCGCGGCATGTTCTTCCTCGACAGCTCGAACCCGGCCGAGATCAAGGAGATGTTCTCCTGGGGCGTGCTGGCGGGCGTGACCACGAACCCCCTCATCCTCTCGCGCGACGCGGGCTGCGTCGATCTCGAGCAGCGCATCCGCGAGGTGCTGTCGGCGTCGGCCGGTCCGGTGTCGGTCGAGCTGACGAGCGAGACCGAGGCGGCGATGCTCGAGGAGGCCCGCGGCTACCACGCGTGGGCGCCCGAGCGGATCTGCATCAAGGTGCCCTTCAGCGACGTAGGCCTCAAGGTGACGCACGCCCTCGCGAAGCGCGGCGTGCGCACCAACGTCACGTGCGTGATGAGCTTCAACCAGGCGTACCTCGCGGCGCTCGCCGGCGGCGCGTACGTCTCGATCTTCAGCGGGCGCATCCGCGACATGGGCTACGCCGCGGCCCCGGTCATCGAGCGCACGCGCGTGCGGCTCGAGCGCGAGCGGCTGGGCGCCGAGATCATCGTCGGCTCGATCCGCCACCTCATGGACGTGAACGAGGCGCTCGACGCTGGCGCGCACATCGTGACCGTGCCGCCGGTCATCCTGCGGAAGATGCTCCACAATCCGAAGACCGAGGAGACGATCCGCGAATTCAACGCCGCCTGGGAGAAGCGTGCTAAGTAGCCGCGCGTGAACGCCGAGCCCGGCCGCGCGCGAGGAGAAGTGGAAGCTCGAGGGCCGCGTCCCCCCGGAGACCTGAGAGACGAGGACAACCCCGGCCGCCGCGCGCCGCTCCACGCCCCGGAGGAGGCCCCCGCCGGGCGCAAGTACGCGGTCGAGGAGGTGAACCGGGCCCTCGTCGCCGTCGCCGGCCGGCCCCGGACGGTGCTCGACGTCGGCTGCGGGATCGGGCTCAACGGCGCCGCCGTCAAGCGCACGGGCGCGCGCGTGACCGGGATCGAGATCGCGCCCGGGTCGCGCGCGCGCGCCGGGGGAGTGCTCGACGAGGTCCTCGCCGCCGACATCACGAGCGACGCCGCCGTGCGCGAGGCGCTCGGCGACCGGCGCTTCGACCTGCTCCTGTTCGCGGACGTCCTCGAGCACACCGCCGACCCGCTCGCCGCGCTCTGCCGCTTCCTGCCGCACCTCGAGGAGGACGGTCACGTCATCGTCTCGCTCCCCAACGTCGCGGCGTGGCCGGTGCGCCTCGGCCTGCTCGCCGGGCGGTTCGACTACGCGCCGAGCGGCATCCTGGACGACTCGCACCTCCGCTTCTTCACGCGCGCGTCGGCGCTCCGGCTCGTCGAGCAGGCCGGGCTCGAGGTGCTCCGCGTCGAGCAGAACCCGATGCTCGTCCGCGCCGCCAAGGGGCTCATCCTGAGCGGCCTCGGCGCCGGCGAGGACCCCGCCGATCTCGCCCGCTCGCTCCCGTACAAGGCCTACCAGGCGCTCGTCCGCCCGCTGGAGGACGTCGTGGCCGACCGCGCGCCCGGCCTCCTCGCGTTCCAGCACGTGATCGTCGCCAGGAAGCCGCCGCGCCCCCGCCGGATGCGGCTCACCGTCGGCATGCTCACGATGGATGAGGAAGAGAGCGTCGGCGCCATGATCGGCGAGATCAGGAAGGCCGTGCCCGACGCGGAGATCCTCTGCGTCGACAGCTCCACGCGGGACAGGACCGCCGAGATCGCGGCCAGCCTCGGCGCGCGCGTGCTCCGCCAGGTGCCGCCCCGCGGCCACGGCCCGGCGATGGAGCTCCTCATGTACAGCGCCGCGGCCCGGAGCGAGCTGCTCATCTACCTCGACTGCGACTTCACCTACCCCGCCGAGAACATCCCGGTGCTCCGGCGGCTCGTCGAGGAGGAGGGCGCCGACGTGGTGAACTGCGCCCGCACCCGCACCAGGCCCGCGGCCATGCCGGTCCCGAACTACCTCGCCAACCGCGCCTTCGCCGCCATGGCGCACGCGATGCACGGCATCCCCACCTCGGACGTCCACAGCGGCATGCGCGCTTACCGGTGCTCGGTGATTCGCGCGTTCGACTTCGACGGAGAGGGGGACGCGCTGCCCATCGACACGCTGCTCTTCCCGGCCAAGTGCGGCTATCGCGTGGTGGAGCTGCCCATCGAGTACAACGAGCGCGTCGGCACCTCGAAGCTGCGCAAGCTGGCTGGCACCGTGTGGACCATGATTCGCCTCCTGCGCGCGCTCCCCGTCGGCGACCGCCTCGGCGATCGCTACGAGCGCCGCTAGGCGTCACGGCGCGCGCCGTCAGGCATCACCGCTTCGGAGATCAACGGCCATGAAGCGGTGGCGACGCGGTGCGGCGTCACCTCTCCCGCGTGGTCATCCCATTGCGGTCGCCTATACTCCGCATCTTTGACTCCAGAGGAGGCAAGAGATGCGGTTTCTAAAGGTAGTTTATGTACTAGGTGTATCCGCGCTGACGGGCGCGGCCGCGGTGGCGGGGTGCGGGGGCGATGACGCCGGCGGGACGAGCTCGAATTCGCCGGGAGCGACCAGCGGCGGGGCCGAACGCGACTGCTCGCTGAAACACCCGGTCTGCACGGCGGTCACCTCGGACTGCGTTGCCGTCCACGACAATCGGGGCGCGACCACGCTCGGGCTGCGCATGGCGCAGCTCACGATCACGAAGCCCGACGTGCTCGCGAGCGGCTATGTCGCCGGCCTCGTGGCCCAGGGCCTGACGATGAATTTGCCCCAGTGTAATCTGAACGGCACGGGCACCTTTTCCTGGCTGCTCGAGTTCGACACGACGACGGGCAAGCTGCGCACCGGCGGCGCGATGCCCACGGACGACCCTCTCGAGGGCTACTGCTTCGCCAACACGACCGCCGGCGAGTTCGAGATCGCGCCGACGGAGATCGACGCCCCCCTGTCCGACGGCGCATGGAGCGGGGAGGCCGAGACCCTCAACGTCCCGATCTTCCTGGAAACGAGCCCGGAGCCGATCATCCTACCCCTGCACCAGGTGCGGCTCACCGACGCGAAGGTGTCGGCGGACAACAACTGCATCGGCCGGTATAACGTCGAGGGGCTCGAGTGGGAGAACGCCTGCCTTCCCGGCCAGGACGGCGATCCCCCGGCGTTCATCAACGGCGGCAAGCTCGCCGCCTTCATCACGCTGGAAGAGGTCGACCGGGTGATCGTCGACACTATCGACCAGAGCCTCTGTGTCGTGCTCTCGGGCGATATCGTAAAATACGGAACTGGTGAGGAGCCCAATACCTGCAAGCGCGACGAGAACGACCAGATCGTGCTGAAGGGCGACTGGTGCAGCGCGACGAACTCGCCTGCGACGGACGACTGCGCAGACGCCTATGCGCTCGGCGGCGAGTACGCTGCGAGCGCCGTCAAGATCAACGGTCTCTGCCCCCAGTAGCGCTTGCGGGCGGCTCTCCGGGGAGCGTACGCTCTGTCGTGGCGTCCTGACGCCCGCGCCCAGCGGGCTCGGCGCTGCGGGCCGCGCTCCTCGGAGGGTTCCTTATGCCCCGCATCATCAAGCATTTCTCCTCCATCCTTGTGCTCCTTGTCATCGCCGGATGTGCCGCTTCGGGCGGCGGGTGCTCCGGCTGTGGAATGACCCCCCTCCCCGCCGGCTTCAAGCCCGCGGACCGCATCGAGAACGCCGGCGCGGCGCGGGTCACGCAGTCGGGCCTCGAGTTCCTCGAGCAGAACCTGGGTGTCCTCGGGCGCGCGCTGCTCGGCGGCGGGGACAGCGGCGTGGTCACCTTCTCGATCCCCAGGTCCTCGGGCTCCGTGGCTGCCGGCATCGTCGATTACACCCTCTGTCCCGGCGGGGCCGATCCGGCGACGACTCCCCCGGCGTGCGTGGCCGAGATCGACGTGGGGCACGCGGCGTTGCAGATCCAGCCCAAGACGCCGCACAACCTGGTCATCCGGGGGCCTCTGCCGGTGCGGATGCAGCGCCTGCCCATCTTCCTAGACGGCGGCTTCCTGGGCGAAAGCACCCAGTACGTCACCCTCAACGGCAACGACGCGTGCCCGCCCGACGAGCAGACCTTCACGAACATCGGTGTCGAGGTCGACCTCTCGATCGAGATCGACGTGAACCCGCAGCACTCGCGGCAGGGCTACTCGCGCGTCAAGGTGAGCCGGCTCTGGATCGACGAAGATCAGCTCGAATCGAGCCTGCACTTCGACTGCGGGGGCACGTGGGTGGGTGATGCCCTCGACTTCGTGAAGCCGATCATCACGAGCTTCATGGGTTCCATGTCCAACGCGCTGAAGGGCCAGCTCGACCAGCAGCTCTGTCTGAAGGCCGATCCGGCGCTGGATCCGGCCTGCCCCGACGGCACGAACGACATCGGCGGCGTCTGCCGCTACGGCACGCAGGCGACCGACGAGTGCGCCTCGGTCCTGCTCGGCATCGAGGGGCACCTCGACCTCGGCCGGCTGCTCGCGGGCATCTCCCCCGGCACCCAGGGCGGGTTCGACCTCCTGCTCGCCGGCGGCGGCATGAGCGAGCGCGACGACGGCTCCGATCTCGCGTGGGGCGACCTCAACCCCGTCGGCAACGGGATCACCCTCGGCCTCTACGGCGGCGCCGAGCCGCTGCCGACATCGAAATGTGTGCCGTTGTCGGACATCAAGCTGCCAGCGGGCATCCCGATTCCCGATGAGCTCGTCGCAAACACCATCCCCGGCTGGCCCGACGACCTCCCCGGCCCGCACATCGGACTCGCGATCTCCGAGCGCTTCGCGAATTACGCCATGAACGGTCTCTACAACAGTGGACTGCTCTGCCTCGGGATCTCCACGGAGACGGTGCCTCTCCTCAACTCCGGCACGCTCGGGCTGCTGGCCGCGTCGGCGAAGGACCTCACACTGCAGCGCGAGTCGCAGCAGGTCGCGCTCGTCATCCGCCCGCAGACCCCGCCGCGGGTCACATTCGGGGATGGCACGAACGCCACCGACGATCCGCTGATCCGTATCCGGCTCGACCGGGCGAGCTTCGATTTCTACATCTGGTCGCTCGATCGGTTCATCCGGTTCATGACGGCGACGTTCGATCTCGATGTACCCATGAACCTCGCGGTCACCCCCGAGGGGCTGACGCCGGTGATCGAGATGCTCGGGGTCACGAACGGCGAGGTGACGAACAGCGGGCTGCTCCGGGAAAATCCCGAGTCGATCGCGGACGCGCTCGGCAGCCTCATCGGCGGTCAGGTCGGGCAGCTGATCGGCAGCGGCCTCCCGACGATCGATCTCGACGGGCCGCTCGCGGGGCTCGGGCTCTCCCTGATAGTCCCGGAGTCGGCCCAGGGGGCGGGCTCCCCCGGCCTGCGGAAGCTCACGAAGGGTCAGGACAACTACCTTGGCATCTTCGCGTCGTTCAGCACGGCTGCGCCGCAGCGCTCGATGCGGAGCGAGACGCAGGCCGAGCTGAGCCGCAAGGAGGTGCGGGCCGAGGGGCTCCGTCTGCCGACGATGACCCGCGACAACGGGCCCACGGCCCGGCTCGTCATGGGCTCGCCGCTCGACGACGGCACCCGGGTCGTCGAGTACTCGTACCGTGTCGACAGCGGCGTGTGGCGCCCGTTCACGCGCGAGCGCATCGTCGACCTGCGCGACGACTGGCTGCGGCTCCCGGGGCGTCACGTGATCTCGGTGCGATCGCGGATCGCGGGCGACCCGCTGTCGCTCGATCCCACGCCGGCGACCGTGGAGATGGTGGTCGACGTCGATCCGCCGGTCATCTCGGTCGGCGCGGCGGTGGACGGCTGGGTGCCGCTCGAGGTGCGCGACCGGGTGTCGGACGCCGAGCGCGCGAAGGTGCGCGTGCGGCTCGACGGCGGGGCGTGGTCGCCCTGGTCGACGGCGGCGGAGATGCGATCGGTGGACGTCGGCGACGCCGCCGACATCGAGGTCGAGGCCGTGGACGAGGAGGGGAACCTCGGCGCGGCGCGGCAGGCGATCCTCCGCGGCCGCGTCCCCATCGACCCGTCGGCCGGCTGCGGCTGCGTCGTGGCCGGCGGCCCGGGCGAGGGCCCGTCGGGCGGCCTCTGGCTCGGCCTCGCGGCCGCCGCGGCGGCCGTGCGGCTCGCGCGGCGCGGCGGCTCCCGAGGCGCCGCGCCTGCCCGGGGCGATGCGCCTTCGCGCGCCCGGCGAGGCGCGCGCGGCGTGCGGGGCGCGCTGGCCGGCATCGCCGTCACCGCGCTCCTCGGCTCGCACGCGGGCTGCTCGTGCAGCGATGAGCCGGTCGTGGAGGACCCGGCGTGCGTCGCGCCCGGCTGCATGACGCTGGAGCACGGGCTCATCGGGGCCTACACGTCGGTCGCGGTCGCCGCCGACAAGCGCACGGTCTGGGTCGCCGGATACGCGGAGGCCGACTGGCACAACGCGTTCCAGTGGGGCGACCTCGTGGTCGGCACGTGGGACGGCGAGTCGGTCGCGTGGGAAGCGATCGACGGCGTGCCCGCGGAGCCTCCGGTCGACCCGGCCAGGTTCGACGTGAGCGGGTTCCGCGGAGGCCAGACGGATCCGGGCGACGACGTCGGCCTCTGGACCTCGATCGCGATAGGTCCGGACGGCGAGCCGGCGGTGGCCTACTACGACCGGACCCACCGCGGGCTGAAGCTCGCGCAGCGGCAGGGCGACACGTGGGCCGTGAGCTCGGTGCAGCAGGCGCCGAACAGCGATATCGGCCGCTACGCGAAGCTCCTCTTCGTGAAGGGGCTGCCCGTCATCGCCTACCTCGCGATGGAGCCTGGCGAGGACGGCGCGGTCACGTCGAGCGTCCGGCTCGCGACCGGAGAGAGCGCCACGCCCGGGGAGGGCGCGTGGCGGTTCGAGGACGTGGCGACGGACGAGGCGACGCCGTGCCGGGAGTTCCTCTGCGACGAGGGGACGAAGTGCATCCGGGCCACGGGGCGCTGCGTGAAGCCGCTCGCGAGCGGCGACTGCGCGCCGGCGTGCGCCTCGGGGCAGGTGTGCATCGACGAGGGCGGCTCGCTGGCGTGCGCCGCGATCTCCGACGGGAACCCGACCGACACGTACCCCGAGGCGATCGGCGACTACATCGCGATGGCGCCGGACAACGCGGGCGGGTTCGGCCTGGCGTTCTACGATCGCATCCACGGCGACGTGGTGATCGCGTCGCGCTCGGCGGGGGCGTGGGAGACCCGGATCGTCGACGGCGCGGCGCCCGACGGGACCGACACGGGCGACGTGGGCATGGGGGCGTCGCTGTTCATCGATCGCGCCGGGGACTGGCACCTCGCCTACGCGGACGGCCGCTCGGAGGGGCTCCGGTACGCGCGGGTGAAGGGCGGCGCGGACGTCGAGCCGGCCGAGGTGGCGGACGACGGGCTCGGGATCGAGGGCGTCCCCTTCGAGGACGGGCAGCATCTCGTCGGCGACGACGCGAGCGTGTTCGTGACGGCGGCCGGGGAGGTGCGCATCAGCTACCAGGACGCGACGAGCGGGACCCTGCGGCTCGCGATCGGGACGAAGAGCGGCGACGGCCACAGCTGGCTCGTGCAGCAGATCGAGCAGGAGGGGTTCGCGGGCGCGTTCTCGCGGATCGTCGAGGTGGACGGGCAGCTGCTCATCGCGAACTGGTGGCGCGTCGGCGGCCGGACCACGAAGGGCGACGTGGCGCTCGTCGCCCCGTGAGGCGCCCGCCCGGGTCGCGGCGCTGTCCCGCGAGCGCTCCGTCGGCGGTTCGCCCTTGATCCGACGATCCGCCGACTGAGTATGCTCCGGTCGGCGCCACCAGGGCGTGGTGCGTCTTCTGCAACGATGTGCAGGCAGAGCGAAGCGTCACAGGAAAGGCTTGGGACGATGAGAGCGACGGAACGGACGAGCAGCAAGGCGGTGAGCAACGCATCCCCTCTCCCCTCCGGCGGAGCGCAGGACAGGGGCGGCGCCCCGGCGCGGCGCGCCGCGCGCCGGCGGAGGGTCGGCATCCCTTTCTCCTTGTGGGTGCTCCCCGCCGCGTCGGCGGCCGTGGCGTTGCAGCTCGCCGGATGCTGGCCGCTGTCCTACTCCGAGGACTGCGAGGACGACTCCAGGTACTGCCCCCCCGCCGGGACTGGCGGCACCGACACGCCCAGCCCCACCTGCGACGCGGATCCGACCCAGGATGCGAGCACGGTGACGGACCGGTGCGCTGTGTTCGCGAGCGCGGGCGCGGCGTCCGGAGGGAACGGTACGAGAGGGAGGCCGTACGCGTCGCTCGCGGAGGCGATCGCGAACGCGAACGGCAAGCGGGTGCTGGCGTGCTCGAGCGGGGCGTTCGAGGAGAGCGTCACGATCTCGGCGGCCGTCGAGGTGATCGGCGGGTTCGACTGCGCGGCGGGCTGGACGTGGAGCGATCAGGCGCGGAGCGCGATCGAGGGCCCCGCGGACAAGGTGGCGCTCACGCTGGCGGAGGACGCGAGCGGGGTGAGGCTGCAGAGCTTCGCGATCCGCGCGGCCGACGCGACCGAGCCGGGCGGCTCGTCGATCGGCGTGGCGGTCGCCGATATCGAGGCGGAGCTCGTGCGCGTCGACGTGATCGCGGGCGACGGGAGGGGCGGCGCGAGGGGCGAGACGCCGGCGGTGGCGCAGGACGGCGTGAGCGCGCCGGATGACGTCTCGGATACGTGCGTCGGAACCGTCTATGGCGGCGTGCCCGGCGTGACGAGCTGCGACGATGGCGAGACGCGCGGCGGCATCGGGGGACTCGGTGGAAAGATCGCGGAAGACGAGGGGCGCGGGCAGAACGGCACGGACGGCACGCCGCTACCGGGAGAGAACCCCGCGGGGGACGGCCTCGGCGGCATCGGATACGGACAGCCGGATGCGCTGAACAACTGCACGCGCGGCGAAGAAGGCGCGCCTGGCGCCCATGGCCAGACCGGCGACCGTGGCAGCGACACCCTGCTGACGCTCGCCAGCGTCAGCGGGGGCGACGGCAAAAGCGGCACGAGCGGGGTGCGCGGACAAGGTGGAGGGGGCGGCGGCGGCGCGAAGGCGGGGCAGTTCTGCGCGGCCGGCGAAGGTAGGTACGACGACGGCGTGGGCGCCAGCGGCGGCGGAGGCGGGGCCGGCGGCTGCGGGGGGAAAGGAGGGGGCGGCGGCAAGGCCGGCGGGTCGAGCATCGGGATCCTCAGCCTCGGGACCAGGCTGGTGCTGACCGAGGTGAAGATCACGGTCGGCGCCGCGGGCCACGGAGGGACCGGAGGCGACGGAAAGCGCGGCGGCAACGGCGGCAACGGCGCTGCGGGCGGCTCGGTCGGTGCGGATACAGGCCCGGGCGCCCGGAAGGGCTGCGACGGTGGCCCCGGCGGCGCGGGCGGCGACGGCGGCCCCGGCGGCGGCGGCCGAGGCGGCCATGCGGTGGGCATCGCCTACAAGGTCACGCCGACCTCCGCGCTCGCCGATGTACCGTTCGAGGGAGGCCCGGCCGGAGACGGCGGTCCCCCGGGGTTCAGCGGCGCGGATGTCAACGCCGGCGCGCCCGGGGTGACCGGCGCATGCTGGGACTTCGCCACGAACACGAGCTGCGCGCCGCAGTGAGCCGCGCAGCGGCGCCGTCACGTGCTCACACGGACGCCGAGCGGATCTCCGCCGTCGCCGGGCCGCTCACGCGCGCGCGCTCGGCGGCCACGAGCTCCAGGAGCTCCTGCCGCGTCGCCTGCCCGCTGTCGAGCAGCTCGCGCATGGCGCCGTCCACGTAGCCCTTCGTGCGCGCCAGGCGGGGAGCGCTCTCCCCGCCCTCCCGCGCGGTCAGCATGTCGTGCAGCATCCGCCTGAGCCCCGTCATCGCCTCGGTCTTCGAGCGCATCGCCATCACCTCGCCCGATCGGCCTAGCGAAGGCGGCGCGATCCGGCCAAGTTTCAGGCGCGCGGCAGCCTGCTCAGCGCGAGATCCGCGGCCGCGCGCTCGATCCCCGCGAGCGCGACCCCCGGCCCCTTCCGCGGGACGAGGACCACACGGCAGCGGCCGCGGGTCGCCGTCTCCGCGTGGGACAGCCCGAAGTCGAGCGCCGCGCCGATGGCGAAGACGAGCGCGCCCATCCCGAGCAGCTCGGGCGACCCCGCCCGCGCGCCGTCGACGAGCAGCGAGACGCCGAGGTAGGTCCCCAGCCCCAGCGCGACGAGCCCCGCGTAGAGGCCGAGCCGCGGGTAGCGCACCTCGCGCGTCGCGCGGAGGAGCGCCTCGACAGGGATGTACGTCTCCTGCTCCCGCAGGGTCCGGCCGAACAGCTCGGTCCGGCTGCGGACGGTCACGCCCCTCGGGCCGATCTCCACCGAGGCGGGCCGGCGGTACCGCAGGAGGAGCCGCCCGGCGAGCCGGGCGACATGCGTCACCAGCAGGATCCCGGTCGCGGCCAGCAGCACGAGCGCCACCGGCCCGCGCGGCGGCGGCGACAGCTCGCCCGCGAGCCGCCCCGGCGTCCGGCCGTCGGCATCCGGCCCGCCGGCCGCCGAGCCCTCGTCCCCGGTCGCCCCGGCGCCGCCCAGCGCGGCCTCGCCGTCTGCGGCCGAGGCGCCCGGCGCGCGGCTCGGCCGCCTCCCGGGCGACACCGCGTCGCGCAGCAGCGAGCGCACGATCGGATCGCGCACCTCGTCCACCAGCGCCGCGGCCTCGGCGCGCGCGTCCGGCGAGGCGCTCCCCCGCAGCGCGGCCGCGGCGATCAGCGCGCCCGCCCGGCCGAGCTGCGGCAGCGCGCCTTGGTCGGCGCGCCGCACAAGCGCGGCGACCGCCCGCCAGAGCCCCGCGGCGCGCTCGCCCAGCGCGGCGTCCAGGGCGGTCAGCGCGTCGACCGAGGTGTACGTCGCCAGCCAGACGAGCGCCTCGGCGACGCGCCCCTCCGCCTCCGGCCCCTCGGGCGGCGAGAGGGCGACCCCGCGGGCGAGCAGCGTGGCGAGGAGCACCCGGGTGGCGCTCCCCGCGCCCTCGCTTGTGCCGCGCTCGAGCGCCCGGATCACGTTGCCGAACCGGGTCTCCGCGTCGGCGACCGACAGGCCCGCGCGGTCCACGAGCTCCGCGAGTCCGCCCTCCAGGGTGGTCCGCCGCTCGTCCGCGGCGGCAAACGCCGCCGTGTGGACGACCCGCGCGAGGTCGTCGCCATGGGGGTGTCCGGCAAGCTCATCGAGCGCGGCGTGCGGAGAGTGTTCGGGCGTCATCGGCGCGGGCTGGTCGGATTAACTGAACGCCGCCCATTTGGCTAGTGTTCCGCGCGGCCCCGACGCCGCGGCCGGCGCTCCGCCCCCTCCGGCGCGGCCACCCCCCGCCCCGCGCGCCGCCTCTTCCGCGCCCACGCGCTACTTCCTCCGCGCTGCGGCCTGGTCCCGCAGCGCCTGCTCCACGAAGCCCATGATCAGCTTGAGCTGTCGGTTCGTGACGTGGAGCTTCGACCAGATGACCTTCCCGTCGGTGTTGAAGGTGACCTCATCCACCACGTCGATCGTCGTGATCCCCAGGTTGATGCTCCGGATCGCGTTCAAGATCCTCGTGAGCTCCTGCGCGTGAACCAGCGCATCTTCAGGGGATTCGTCGCCCGCCGTGACGGCCAGGTCGGCGCCCCCGTCCCGGGTCGGCGTGACGGTGAGCCGCATCCACGTGATGCTGCGCGGCAGCGCCTGGACCCCGCGGAAGGCGTTCGCCGGCGTGAGCATCGAAATGACGATGCCCGCCGTCGACGATTTATTGAAGCCTTTCATAGACTTCAACTTGGATAGTTGATCTTTTTCTTCAGCAGGAAGGACCACGAGCAGCCGCCGGTTCGGGACCATCGCGAAGATGCGCTCGCTGCGGTCGGCGGTGGCCCGGGCGGCGGGGACGGGGGCGTCCTCGATCCACGACCCGTTCGATCGCTGGACGACGACGTCGACGGCCGCGCGCATCGCCGCCTCGGGCGCCCGGTAGTCCATGACGGCGACGACCTTGCTGGAGTCGCGGAGCTGCGGCCCGGCGATGAGAAGGTGGTCGATGTCCCGGATCGGGTCGATGGTGGTGTCCTGGAAGAAGGACTGCCACTGGGGGATGGTCGTCAGGATCCGGCCGAACCAATCGCCGAGCTCGTGGCTGCGCAGCCGGTCGCCGGCGATGAGCACCTGTACGTTCGGGTCCTTCGACGCGAGCTTGCCCGGCGCGCCAGCGACGCTCAGCGGGGTGCGCAGGTTCGGTTGATCGCTGTCGTCGCCCGTGCCCCCATCCCCCGCCGCGTCCGGGCCCGCGTCGCCCGGCGGCCGGCGGCGCGGCGGCTCGGGCGCGCCGGCGTCCGGCGCCGCGGGCGCGGCGCTGGCCGACGCCGCGGGGGGAGACGGCGCGGGCGGCGGCGTCGCGCTCGCCGCGACGCCCGCCCCGCCGGGCATCGCCTCGCCGCCGGTCGCGGAGGGCGCCGCGGCGACCGCGCTGGGGTCGTCCGCGAGCAGGTCGAGGTCGATCGGGACGATCGTCTCGCCGGCGTCGTAGTCGGTCAGCTCGCCCCGCAGGGCGAACATGGCCTCGAGCCACGAGAACAGCGGGGTCGGGAGCAGCGGCAGGTGCAGGAGCAACGCGACGGCCGCCGCGGTCGCCAGCGCGCGCCTCGATGCGGCGCGGACGAGCGGGATGACCCCGGTGCCCATGCCCGCGCGCCGGGCCGCAGTCGTGTTGTTCAAGCCACGCCCCGGGGTCCGTTCCGCCACGGCGGTACCCTAGCAGCAGCCGCCCGAACGGCATCCGCGCTGCGGACGGCGCGCCGCCCGCGCGTGCGCCGCGCGTCGCGGCTGCGTGGCATGTCGTTCGCTCTGGCGACGGTCATGCGATGCCGCCTGCCCCGGCGCCCGCCGCGGTGAACCGAGGGACGCGCGCTCCGCAGAGAAGTGGATCGACACGTGAGTGACCAGGTACTAAGACCGCCGAGCCGACCCGACCCTACGGGTCGATCATCAGACCGCGAGGATCGGGAAGGCCAGTCCTCGCCCAACGCTGTGAATGCGATGAACCGCTCTCAGGCGCCCCGACCCCGCGGGCAGAACGACCCCGCACGATCGCACGGCAGCGGCAACGTCCGCACCGGCGGCGCGCGGAAGCCGCAACCTGCGCCGGACGCCGGCCGCTCCGGGGGCGGCGCCGGGCGCACCTCGTTCGTCTCGAGCGCGCTCGGGTTCATCGCCGCGGCGGCCTTCGCCGGCACGGCGGCGTGGGCGAGCGGCTGCCAGGGCGAGGCGCCTCCCGGCCCCTCCACCGAAGGCAAGTCGCCGCCCGAGCGGACGTCGTCCCTCCCCCGCCCGTCGCCCACGTCCGCCGCCCGCGCGATCGCGTCCGCCGAGGCCCCGAGCCCGAGCCCGAGCGTCGAGCCCTCGGCGGCCCCGGAGCCGCCCGCGCCCGACAAGCCCTACACGGGGCCGCTGCTCGGCTCGATCGTGCCGCAGGCGTCGGTCTACCCGACGATGGAGTTCTCCAAGCAGCGGCTCGGCTACATCCGGCTCGGCAGCAAGGTGCCTGTCGATCCGAAGCCGATCAAGGGCGGGAGCTGCGCCAAGGGCTGGTACCGCCTCCTCGACGGCGGCTACGTCTGCGGGAGGTCGGCCACGACCGATCTGTCGAACCCGCATGTCCGCCTCGGCATCACGCCGCCGAACCTCGACGAGCTCCTCCCGTACAAGTACGCGTTCAACACGACGCACGGCACGCCGCTCTACCGCTCCGTCCCCTCGAAGGACGAGATGACGCGCTACGAGCCGTACCTCGAGTCCTCGAAGCGCAAGAAGAAGGAAGAGGAGAAGAAGCGCGCCGAGGAGCTCTACGAGGAGACCGAGAAGGAGGTCGCGGCCGCGGCCGCAGCCGCTCGCCGCTCGGCGAGCCCCCCCGAGGCGGGCGCGACCCCCGTGGCCGCGGTCACCTCGGAGGCATCTGCGACGGAGGACAAGGCGGCGGCCGTCGCCGCGGCCGCGTCGCTCGGCATCGCCCCGGCGCCGGTCGAGGAGGAGCCCGAGAAGCCGTGGTGGGAGAACGTCGACGACAAGGGCAAGCCGCTCAACGTCACGCTCGCCGATCTCGACAAGGACGCCGACTCGACGGTCGCGAAGCGGATGGTGAAGGGCTTCTTCGTCGCGGTCGACAAGACCTTCGGCTGGAACGGCCGCAGCTGGTACAAGACGACCGCGGGGCTCGTCGCGCCGAGCGACCGCATGTACGTCATCAAGCCGCCGTCCTCGCAGGGCATCGACTTCCCCGAGGGCGCGAAGTCGGTCGGCTTCATCCTCGCGAAGTCGGCGAGCAAGTACCGGTTCGACGACGAGATGAAGTCGGTCTCCGTGGCCGGCTCGCTGGAGCGCTTCGCGGCGTTCGGCCTCACGGGGGAGTCCCACAAGCACAGGTCGGTCGTCTACCGGAAGACCACCGAGGGCTGGTGGATGAAGGGCGCCGACGGGACGTACACCGAGCTCGGCGCCCCGCCGCCGGACCTCGCGCCGGGCGAGAAGTGGATCGACGTGAACGTGTCGCGCAAGACGCTGGTCGCGGTCGAGGGCGACAGGCCCGTCTTCGCGGCGCTCATCTCCCCGGGGAGGCGCTCGAAGGACAAGAAGAAGGACCACCCGACGCTCACGGGGGTGTTCCGCATCCGCGAGAAGCACATCGCGACCACGATGGATGGCGACGGGACGGTCGCGGGCGACCTGCCGTACAGCATCGAGGACGTGCCGTTCGTCGCGTACTACGACGGGTCGTACGCGTTCCACGGCGCCTTCTGGCACTCCAACTTCGGCCGGGAGATGAGCCACGGCTGCGTGAACCTCTCGCCGCTCGACGCGAAGAAGGTCTTCTTCTGGAGCGAGCCCAGCCTGCCCCGCGGCTGGCACGGGGTCTGGTCGACGCCGGAGAACCGCGGGACGCTCGTGTCCATCCACGAATGAGCGGGCCACGCGCGAGCGGCCGCGGTTCCTCGCCTCGACCGGACGACCGGCCGCCTGCCGCCAGGCGAGCGCCGGGCTCGTCGCTGGAAATCCGGGCGGGTCGTGTTTGGAACAGCTTGAACGGTCGCTTTGACAGGGCTCCCTCTTGACTCTGGAGCCCCCTTCGCACACTTGTGGAGCCGCCATGGACCAGTTCTCGGCGCACCTCGATCGCGGGTGGGATCTTGTCCAGCGTGGCGACACGCGCGGAGCAGAGGCATCGGCCCGGCGGGCGCTCGAGCTCGATCCGAACTCGCCGGAGGCTCACAACCTGCTCGGCTTCGTCGCCGCCCTCGAGGGCGAGGGCGAGGAGGCCATCGAGGCGTACCGCCAGGCGATCGCCCTCGATGACACCTACCTGGAGGCGATGCTCAACGCCGCCGAGGTGTACATCCACCCGCTCGGCGATTTCGATCAGGCGATCGAGATGTGCGACCAGGCGCTCGATCTGGCCGAGGTCGATGAGGAGATCATCGACGCGCTCCTCCTCAAGTTCGACGCGCTCCTCGGCAAGGGCGATCTCGACGAGGCCGCTCAGGTCGCCGCCAGGATCCCCGAGGGCCCCTACGACAACCCGAACCACACGTTCCTCGTGGGCCGCGCCTTCTACGAGATCGGCCAGGCCGACAAGGCCGCCGCGCTCATCGAGGAGGCAGCGCTCAAGGATCCGCGGCATGCCGAGGCCCACTACTACCTCGGGCTCATCCGCGACGAGCGGGGCGATGTCCGCGGGGCGACGCAGGCCTTCCTGCGCTCGCGCGAGCTCGACGTCGAGCTCGGCATGCCCCCCTGGGCGCCGAGCCGCGACGGCTTCATGGCGCTCGCCGAGAAGACGATCGCCGCGCTCAACCCCGTGCTCCGGCGCTACGTCGAGGGGGCGGAGCTCTACATCTCCGACGTGCCCGGGATGGAGCTCGTGGCCGAGGGGGTCGATCCGCGCGCGCTGGTCCTCCTCGACGGCCTCGACGCCGACGAGCGCGAGCGCGGCCTCCGCGGCAGCGCCGAGGTCCACCCGTGCGCGCGCGTCTTCGTCTACGCCCTCAACGTCGCGCGCCTCGCGGGCAGCGTCGAGGCGCTCGACCGCGAGATCAACCTCGCGCTCGAGCGCGAGATCACCGCGACGTTCCTCGAAGCCGAGCAGAACGAGCGGACCGAGAAAGAGCTCAACTGACGCCGGCGGCCGTCCGCACGTCCGCACGCGAGAACGGCTGCGGGCGCCTGCGCGCCGCGGCGTCAGGGCGACCGGCGTCGCCGCTCACTTCCACTTGATGGCGATCACCTCGGTGCTGATGCCAGGCGCCGAGCGGATGACCACGGAGCTCATCAGCCGGTGCACGGCGCCGAGCCCGAGGCCGAGCCCCTGACCGGGCATCCTCGGCACAAGCCGCGCGGAGTTCGACGAGGACGGGCTGCGATCGCTCTTCGGCCCCACGTCCTCCAGCATCGCGATCTTCGGATCCAGGCCGGGGCCGGAGTCGCGCACGATCACCTCGACGCCCCAGCGGCCGCTCCCCGCCTGCGCGTCCTCGCGGATCGCGCGGATGCTGATGCTGCCGCCGCCGCCGTGGCGCACGGCGTTCGACACGAGCTCGGCGATCGCGATCGCGAGCTCGTGCTGCGCGCGCTCCGAGAGCCCCGCCCAGCGCGCGATCTGCGCGCCCTCGGCCGCGCAGGCGAAGCGATCCTCCTCGCGCGTGACGGGGATGCTGAAGGCTGGCGGGGTCCGCTGCGTCACGCCGCGCCCCTGTCGCGGAGCACGGCGACGACGCACGTCGCATCGTCGAACGACTTCTTGTGGACCTCCACGATCCGGCGCGCCATCTCCTCCGGATCGAGGTCGCGGAACGCGCCGAGATCGAAGCCGCTGGCGATGCCGTCCGAGTGCAGCAGGACGACATCGCCCGTGGCCACAGGGAAGCGAAAGCTGCGGAGCCGCCGCACGCGCCGCCCGAGGATCCCGGCGGAGCAGAAGATCGGCATGGCCGTGCGCGTGATCGCCTTCATCGCGATGTTGCCGACGCCCGAGAACTCGAGCTCGCCCGCGCTCTCGTCGATGCGCAGGAGCGCCGCCGCCGCGCCGCGCGTCGACGCGATGTGCTCCCCTGCCCCTGTCAGGAGATCCTCGAGCGGCATCGAGGCGTGGTCCTCCACGTAGCGACAGAAGGCGGAGGCCGCCTGCGCCGCGTGAGGACCGTGGCCGAGCCCGTCCGCGAGGCCGATCAGCACCCAGGGTGCCTGCCGGATCACCACCACCTCGTCGCCGGCAACCTCTTCGCCGGCCGCGACGCAGCACGCGGTCCCGATCGCGATCGTCATCCGAGATACTTCCTGACCGTCACGGTCGTCCCCGCGCCGGGCGCCGTCTTGACATCGAACGCATCCATGAGCGCCTTCGTGCCGCGGAGACCCGCGCCCATGCCGTGGCGCGAGCGGTACTTGCCGCTCAGGATCTCCTGCAGGTTCGAGATCCCGGGCCCGTGGTCCTGCGCGATGATCTCGATCGCCCGCATCGGCGAGGTGAGCGAGCGGACGACGATCTGCCCGTTGCCCGCGTACCTGACGATGTTGCGCCCGAGCTCCGAGATCGCGGTGACGATCTTCGTCTGCAGGACGTCGCCGACGAGGTGCTCGATGCAGAGCTCGCGGCCCGCAGACCGCGCGCGCAGCACGTCCTCCTCGTTGCGCACCTCGATGGTGATCTCGCGCGGCGCCGGGGCCGCGTGATCGAGCTCGCCGAGCTCGGTGATGCACCGATCGAGCTGCGCCTGGTCGCGGACGAACAGCTTCACCCCGCGCTTGACCTCGACGAGCAGGCGCCGCAGATCGCCCTCCCGCGCGTAGAGCGGGTCGACCTTCGCTTGCCGAATGCCGCAGTCGATCACGCTCTTCCTCACCGCGGGCGAGAGGAACTGCGCCAGCACCGTCTCGATCTGATCAGTGATCGAGCGGCCGACGATCTGCGGCGACGACGGCACAGGGCCGCGCGCCGACTGCGGCGAGCTCGGCAAGCGCGTCGACACCGGTCCACCGGACCGGCTCGACGGCGGCCCCGTGGCGCCGCCGCTGGAGGGCGGTCCGTCACGAGGAGGGATCTTCATGCGACACCTCGTTCGTGAGCTCCGGCGGCATCATGTCGTCCTCGGCGGACGGCGCGAGCATCTCGACGGCGCGCTCCAGGTTCAGCGCGGTCACGACGCCAGGGATCTCGAGATCCATCTCCACGAGGGCGATCGCGACCGCGGGACGCAGGCCGCACACCGCCGTCCGGACACCCATCAGCCGGGCCGTGAGCGCGATGTCACGGATGGCGCGGGTGAGATAGCTGTCGAGAATCTCGACGCCGGACAGGTCGACGATGAGACCGCGGGGTGAGCGCGCTTCGATCGACCCCGTCACGTCGTCGCGCAGCTGCTCGACCTGGCCGTCGGTGAGCCCACCCTGCACCGAGACGATTAAATTCCCGAAGAGGCCCACGATGGGGACCCTACCCGCTTGCATCAAGTGGACGTCTCCTTCCTCGCGCTGAGCTGCAGCTGTGACGTGGTCATCGGACCGCTGCCCGACGGATCGAATGCGGCCTGCGTGCCACCAGAGGTGAACGGCTGTCCTGCCGGCCTCTCGTCGCCGTTGGCCGCGCCGCGACGGCCGCCCATGAGGGACGAGAGCGTCGGCTTCTGGCCGGCGAGCGCCAGGCTCTCGCGCAGCGCGTGCTTCAGGTTGCGCGCGGCGCGGACGGTGCCGAGGTTGATGCCGAGCTCCACCATCGTCTGCGCGACCGCGGGCCTGACCCCGGTGATGCGACACCGCGCGCCGAGCAGCTCGACGGCCTTCATCAGCTTCATGAAGTGGTCGGCCGTCTGCGTGTCGATCACCTCGACGCCCGTCACGTCGATGATGACGTAGCGCGCCTGGCGACGGACGATCTCGTCGAGCAGCCGCTCCATGATCTGCGCGCTCCTGCGCGAGTCGACGACGCCGATGATCGGCAGCGCGAGGACGTCGTCCCAGAGCTCGAGGATGGGCGTCGAGATCTCGTCGATGGCGTAGCGGAGCCGCTCGACGAGCTCGCTCTTGGCGCTCTCGCTCTCGACCAGATCGCGGTTCTTCCCCTCGAGATCCTCGATGAGGCGCTTCTTCTCGGTCGCGTCGCGGAAGACGGCGACGGCGCCGGAGATCGAGCCGTCCTTGCCCCGCATCGGGCTCGCGCTCACCGTCAGGAACAGCCCCGTCGCGGGGCCGGCCTCGATGCGCGCATCGGCGAACACCGGCGGCAAGCGGACCGAGCGCGGCTCGGCGTCATCGCCCTGCGGCCCCGAGGCGGGGGCGAGGGTCGGCATGGCGCTGCCCGGCATGCCCTGATGCCGGCGGGCGAGCCGCGCGTCGTGCTCGGCGGACCTCCGCGCGAAGAGCTCCACCTGATCGACCGTGTCGCCGCGCAGCGCGCGCGCGAGCGGGTGCTCGGACGCAGGCCAGGGCGTCGCCTGGTCCGGGAAGAACAGCGTGGCGTCGCCGGGCCCCGGGTCGTCGCCCGATGCGAGGTCGAGCGGCGCGCGGCCGAGCATGTGCTCCGCGGCCGGATTGCGCATCAGGAGCTCGCCCTTGTGGTCCACGACGGCGACGCCGTCCGCCATGCTGTCGAGCACGAGCTTGAAGATGCCAGCCTGCCGCCGCAGCTCGTCCTCCGAGCGGGCCAGCTGCTCGCTGCGCTCGCGCGCCTCGCGCATCGCCCGGTCGAGCTGCGCGGCCTGCTCCTTCGCCGCGCGCTCGTGCCCCTCGATCTGCCGATCGAGCGTCACGATGCGCTCCGTGAGCCTCGCAACCTCTTGCCGCAGAGCTTCTTCGCTCATCGCGAACTCTCCGTCCTGAGCCCGCGCTCGCCGTACGCAGCGCTGGGCAGCGCATCTCTCCGATGCGCGCCGCGGCGAGCCGCCTTGCAGGCTCGCCCGAGATCTGCGCACCGGGAGGATGAGCCGCGCGGGCCGGACGAGACGGCCGCGGAGTGCGCCTGGCGCTCCGCCGTCCTGTCCGTCCTTTGCACGCTCGTAACGCTCATGTCTTCTCCTCGCAGGGTGCCCTCGCCCGCACGGGGACCGTGTCCAGCACCAGTCGAGAAACACAGCTTATCGCTAACCGGGCAACCTACCGTCAAGCTTCGCGTCGGCCGTGCGTGTCGCTTGTGGCGACGGCATCCGCCGTCGCCCAGACGAGGTAGCCCGTGCCCATACAACCTCGCCCTGCTCTGCGTCACGACGGACGTCCTCTGCCGCACCGCAGCGCGGCCGGGATCGGTCGCCGAGCACCTGGGCTTCCGCTTCGAGTGAGCGGATGGAAGGTCCGAACGCACGTGAGGTTCCTCGCGTGGGGCGCTCTGCGCGGAGAAGCGCGCCGGTCGATCAGTCGCCGAGGCTCTGGCGCTCACGCCGGCGCTTGGCCTTGCGCTTCGAGTCGGCCGGGCGCCGCGGGTCCGGCCCGCTCTCGCCGGTGGTCGGCGCGCCGGCGTCGAGCCAGCGCCACAGCGCCATCTGGTCGGCCGTCGCCCCGTGGCGGATGGCGCGCTTCAAAATTTTCTTCGCGAGCACCAGCTTGCCGCACCGGGCGAGCGCGTGGGCGTAGCTCGCGGCGATGTCGGCCTCGCCCGTCTGCGCCTCGGTGGCCTGCGCCAGGAGCGGCAAGGCGTCCTGGGGGCGGTTCAGGGCGACGTCGTAGAGGTGGCCCAGGTTGTGGGCGTACCACGGGTTCTCGGGCGCGATGGCCAGGGCGCGCTCGTAGGCGCGCGCGGCGTAGCGGTAGTTGCCGAGCAGCGACTGCGCCAGGCCGAGCACCGCCCACGCGCCGTCGTCCTCCTCGTGGAACTGCAGCACGCGGCGCGCGAAGAGCGCGGCGCGCCACGGGTCGTGCTCGACGCCCATCTCCGCGAGGTGGCGGTGCGCATAGAGCCACGGCTCGCTGCCGGGCGCCGTCGCGCGGGCCAGGCGCGCGAGCAGCGGGAGGACCCTGTCCGCGTCGAGCTTGTCAGCAAGCGCTCGATCGATGTCCCGTCGAAGCCGGTCGATATCCTCCGCTCCACTTCGCGCCATCCGTTCCGTGATACGACCAGTGGGCGAGCTTGGCTAGCGCGTTGCGCGCCGGGAGGCGCCGCCTGAACGGCGTCGCACGCGAGCGCCCACCGACGTACGCCGGCGGGCGGAGTCTGGCGCGCGCGGGGACAGCGGGGAGCGCCTGCGCGGAGCCCGGTCCGCCGCCTCGTCACGGCGGACCGACACGCCCGGCGGCGCGCCGCGCTCAGGCGTCCTCCGTCACCTCTTCGGCGCTTGACGTGCGCTCCCGAGCCTGCTCCGCGCGCGCCTCCTTGCCCGCGATCGTCGCGCCGTTCAGCGCCGCCACGACCCGCGCGAGATCCGCCTTCGGGACGCTGACGAACGCGTTGCGCTCGCGCACCCGGATGCGCCGGATGTCGCCCTTGGACATCCCGGCCTGCTCGATGAGCACGCGCTGGAAATCAGCCGCGCGCGCGCCGTCGCGGCGACCCAGGTTGATGAAGACCTCGACGAACTCGCCGTCCGTCTCGTCGCGCGAGGGCTCGGCGCGCGGCGCCTCGCCGGGCTCGCCGCTCTCGATCTCGACCGCGGGCTCGCCGGGGGGCGAGGGCGCAGCGCTGCTCACGCGCTCGCGATCGCCGCCGCGCGACGCGGGCGAGCCGGGCGGCGGGGACGGCGGCTCGCCGAGGATCGGCTCGTCGTCGCCCTCCTCCTCCGGCGGCTGCCACATGGTGAAGTCGGCATGGCGGGAGAACGGCTGGCCCGGCGCACCGCCCTGAGGCCGGCCAGGTGCGGCGGCGACGCCGGCCGCGGCAGGGCCTCGGCGCGCCGACAGCAGCGTCGCGGTGCCGGGGCGGTCGCGCAGGCGCTCTGCCGGGCCGCGACCCGGCGCGCCCTCGCCCCGCGGCGACTCGAGCCGCATCAGCGGCTCCGGCCGCGTGAGCGGCTCGACCGAGACGGGACCCTCGTCGCGCGCCCTCGTCACCTCGGGCCGGCGCGGATCGAGCCGCAGATCGTCCCCGGCCGGCGCGTCCGCGCCGCGCGGCCCGCGCCGCCCCTCGTCCCGCCGGAGGCGCAGCGATCTGCGATCGCGCTCCCGCCCGCGGTCCCGATCGCCCTCGCGCGCGGGATCGCGCTCGCTGCTGCGCTCCGTCTCCGGCGGACGCGGATCGGCGGAGTCGGCCGCGCGCGGGATCGCGTCGCGCGGCGCGCGCCCCTCGCCCCGCGCGCTCGCGCGCGCCGCTGGCTCGGGCCTTGTCGAGGGCTCGGCGCCCTCGCGCGCCGCCGCGCGCTGCGGCTGCTGGGCGCGCCGCGCCGCGCTCGCTTCCTCCTGCGCCGTCGGCCGCGCGCCGAGGTGGTCGCGCAGGAGGCCCGCCACGATCGCCTCGGCCTGGTCGTGCGTGAGCAGCCGGCGCGCGAGCGAGAGATCGGCGGGGTGCGTGCCCTTCGGCAGGAACGCCTCGGCGAGCATCGCGACGAGATCGGCCTCGGCGCGCGTCTTGAGCTCCCCCTCCGTGGGGAGCTGCTTCTCGAGCGGCCGGATCTTGTACGTCAGCCGGAGGATGTAGAGCGGCCCGACGTCCTGCGGCGTGATCAGCGCGATCGCCGTGCCGGTGCGCCCCGCGCGGCCGGTGCGGCCGGTGCGGTGCACGTACGCCTCGGCGTCCTGCGGGAAATCGTAGTTGATGACGTGCGTGAGGTGCGAGATGTCGATGCCGCGGGCCGCCACGTCGGTGGCGACGAGGAAGCGCAGGCGCCCCTCGCGCGTCGCGCTCATCACCTTCTCTCGATCCGACTGCGGCAGATCGCCGTTCAGCCAGTCGGCGTCGTAGCCCTGGCGCTTCAGCGCCCCGGCGACGGCCTCCGTCTCGTCCTTTGTGTTGCAGAAGACGACCGCGTTCTCGGGGTTCTCGACCTCGATGATGCGGATCAGCGACGTCAGCTTGTCGCCCGTGATGAGGTAGACGTAGTGCTGGATCTGGAGCGCGCCGACCGCGTCGCCCGAGAGGGTGATGAACTCGGGCGAGCGCAGCTTGCTGCGCGCGATGCGCTCGATGTCGGGCGGGAGCGTCGCCGAGAACAGGAGCGTCTGCCGCTCCGGCGGCAGCTCGGCGAGGATCGCGGTGAGCTCGCGCTCGAAGCCCATCGAGAGCATCTCGTCGCACTCGTCGAGCACGAGCAGCCGGATGTGCTTGGCGACGATGGTCCCGCGGCGCAGGTGGTCGAGCACGCGGCCCGGCGTGCCGACGATGACCTGCGCGCCGGCGGCGAGCGCGTCGATCTGCCGCTGCATCGGCGCGCCGCCGTACACGGCGACCACCTTGATGCCCTTGCGCTTGCCGAGGCGCTCGACCTCCGCGGAGACCTGGACCGCGAGCTCTCGCGTCGGGCACAGCGCGAGCACCTGCGCCTGCGCGAGCGAGCGCTTCACGGCGTGGTCGACGATCGGGAGCCCGAAGGCCGCCGTCTTGCCGGTGCCGGTGCGCGCCTGCACCACCGCGTCGCGCCCGCGCGTGACCGGCTCCCACACGGCGAGCTGCACCGGCGTCGGGTGGACGTAGCCAATCTCCGCGAGCGTCTCGCGCAGCTCGGACGACAGGGGCAGCACATCGAATGTGGGAAGCGGCTGGGGCTTTTCGCCGGTCGGCGCTTCACCCGCCACTGCGGCAGGGGGAGAAGGAACGGTCATGTCGGTCATATCGTCCTGCGTGATCGCCGCGTCGGGGTATTATCTCGGGGACACGGGCCCAAGCTGGCCATCGACGATCGCCCGGACCCGACGCCGTAGCGGAGCCAGATCGCCTGCCTCGCGCCGCGCTGCGTGCTCCTCCGCATAGCGGAGCCGCTCGATGGCGTCGAGAGCGCGCTCGTTCTCCGCGGAGCCCCGGCACGAGACGGCGACTCCGTCCCGGTAGGTCCACGCCGGAGCGAGCGTGCTCCGGAACCGGGCGAGGGCGGCGTCCTCCCCGTCGGTCCCGGGGGCGGCCTCCCTGGCGCGCTCGACGGCCCGGACCAGCGCCAACAGGCCCTCCTCGCAGCTCCCGTAGGGCGACGGCCGGGCCGGCAGGAAGAAGACCTGCCGGATCAGCTGGAGGGTGCACGAGACGATGATGAGCGCGGCGAAGCTGTAGTAGGCGACCAGGGCGATGCGCCGGCCGCGGGCGCGAGGCCCGCCGGGGCGCCGCCGCCCGCCGGGCGATCGCGCCTCGGTCCCTGGCACGGCCGGGGCAGGAGCGATGGGCGCGGGTGCTTGGGCGGGCATGAGAGCTGCGATTCCTTGGGCGGGAAGTTGTGCGCGGGTGGCGCGCGGCCAGGCGCGCGGGCCGCTCTATGATGTCGCTCAGGTTGCGAGCCGGGGCGCCCTGGAGCCGGGCCCGGCCAATGCAGGTCGGGCTCGCTTCCGCGGTCCCTTCCGTGCGGGCCAGTGCTATCACCTCGCCGCGGGCGCGACGAGATGCTGTTGGACCGGAGCAGCGCGAGGTGACCGAGATGACCGCGGCGCGCCGTGCCGCCCGCCGCCCCGCTGCGGCGCTCGCCGCGGTGGCCCTCGTCCTCGGCCCGCCGCAGGCCGCGCCGGCCCAGCCGCTCCGGGACAACGCCTACACCATCGACCTCTTCCAGGGGCCGATCCTGGCGCCGCTGCGTGTGACCGGGATCGCCGGCGCTTACGCCGGTTACGCCGAGGGAATCGCCGGTATGGTGGCCAACGCCGCCGCGCCCGCGGTCCGCGAGCCCTTCAGCGTGAAATGGCTCGAGGCCGACGTCGCCGCGTCGATCTCGATACCCATCGAGCTCTTCGAGAACAACGACTTCGATAACAGCGGCGACATCGACCTCGACTACTCGAACTTCGTGTACCTGACCCTCGGCGGCCAGCTCCAGGCGGGCGATTTCGGCGTCGGGGTCAACGCCGAGCTGCAGCGGTACTCGCTGAGCGACGCCGACGGGGTCGAGACCACGGTCGTGACCGGCAAGTACCATTTCCTCGGCGGAGTCCGCCTGCTCGGCGACGCGCTCGTGCTGGGCGCCGGCGCCCGCGCGGTGACGCTCAGCCTCGGCGCGGAGCAGAGCGACCTGACGATCGCGGGCATCTCCCCGGAGCTCGGGATGCTCCTCCGCCCCGACTGGGCGTCCTACCGGCTCGGCGCCACGTTTCGCTTTCCGGTGAACGCGGGCCGGCTGCTCGGCGAGGACGTGGTCGTGGACGGGCAGGTCTGGCGCGCCGGCGGGCTGATCCTGCCGGACGAGGTCGTCCTCCCGTGGGAGCTCGAGATCGGGCTCGCCGTGCAGGTCGGGCCGCGCCCGCTCAACCCGGCGTGGATCGACCCGCGCGCTCAGGAGCGGGAGCTCCGCGACGCGATCGCGCGCAGGCGAGCCGCGCGGGAGGCGCGGCGGGAGCGCCAGCTCGGCGCGATCGTGGAGCCGGAGGAGCGCGCCCGGCGGGCGCGGATCTTCGCGCTGGAGCGCGCGCGCGAGCGCGAAGCCGACGAGCGCGAGCTCGCCGCGGGGCCGGACGTCCTCCAGAGGGAGCGGCGCGCCCGCTACTGGAACTGGCCGCGCGAGCACCTGCTCATCACCGCGGAGCTCCTCGTCACGGGCGCGGTGTCGAACGGGGTGAGCCTCGAGCATTTTCTGGCGCAGCACCAGCCGGAGAGGGAGAACGACGCCTCGGTGGTGGGCACCTCGGGCGCGCACGTGAGCTTCTCGCCGCGGTTCGGGATCGAGACGGAGCCGATCCCGGGCCGCGTGCACACGCGGTTCGGGAGCTACTACGAGCCGAACCGCTACGGCCGCCTGGGGAGCGGGCGCCTGGGACGGCAGCACTTCACCTTCGGCGCGGACATCCGCGTGCTGTCGACGACCCTCTGGGGGCTGCTCCCCGAGGTCGCCTACACGCTGCAGGCGTCCATGGACTTCGCGCCCCGCTACGACAGCGTGAGCGCCGGCATCGGCGTCTGGCACTGAGCGCCGCGCGGCGGCTCACGCCGAGAGCGCGCGCTGGCGGTGCTCCGCGAGGAGCACGCGGAGGTGGCTCATCCGGGCGGGGTCGCGCTTGCCGAACTCGTCGAGCGCCGCGGCGACCGCGACCGGAGCGCCGCCGCGGGGCTCCTTCCGGAGCGCCCGCGCCGCCAGCGCGAGCGCGCGCGGGCGCAGCACCTCGTCGATGCAGAGCCGCACGGGCGGAGGCCGCCACGCGGCGTCGCGGTACCCCCCCGGCCGCGCGGGCTCCAAGACGGACGCGAGGCCGTCCGCCTTGGCCTGCATGGCGGAGAGGAGCTCGCGCTCGATCGCGCTGCCCTCCTCGCGATCGCCGGAGCGCTCGATGGTGAAGATCGCGTGGGGCGCGCCGCGCCGCGCGCCGCGGAGCCAGTCCTTGCGCCAGCGCACCGCCGTGGCCCGGCTGATGGTCGCCTCGCCGCGCGCGACGAGGCCCGTGAAGGCGCTGAGCATCAGCACCTCGAACGGCGAGAACGCATCGCGGCCCTGCGCGCCGGCGATGCGCGAGAGGTTCGCGGCGACGGCCGGGAGCCCCGCGTCGATGGCGTCCGCCGAGCAGAAGAGCGTCGAGCCCGCGCTCGTGGGGCGGAACTCCGTCAGGCTCACGCCCTCGCCGGCGCCGTACCATCCGAAGAGCGTGCTCACGGTGCCCCGGCGGGCGCCGTCGGCGGAGCAGTACGACCACGTGGTGCCCCAGAGCTCGAACAGCGAGCGCACGATCCACCGCGAGAGCTTCATGCCGACCGCCAGGATCGCGACGAACAGCGTCGCGGAGACGAGGGAGCTGTCCGCGGACTCGGCGAGGCCGGTCAGGAGCAGCAGGTAGAGCGCCGTGTACGCAAGCAGCAGGCCGCTCGTCATCGCGCTCAGGAACAGCTCGATCCTCGGCGAGGCGCCGTGCTGTCTGGACCGTCGCCACACGGCGCGGCGCGGAGGCTCGCCGCAGCGGGCGCAGGGATCCGCGGCGCCGCATCGCCGCCTCTTTCCGCAGCCGAGGCAGATGTCATTCGGGGGCAACCGGCTTGGCATCGGTGATCCAGAATAGTGGCGCATCCGTGTTCCGTCGCCATCACTTGGCCTGCCCCCTGGCCCTCACCTACGGTTTCGCACACGCGCGCAGGCCCGGACAGTGCCCCCGTCCGCTTCGGGCTTGTCGTCGCGCGATGGACAGCGCATCGAGTCGCGCATGCCCCGTCGCCGGCTCCGCATGGTCGCTGTCCGCACCCTCGCCTTCCTCGCCCTTCATCAAGGCGTCGCCCTCGCGCAGCCGGCGCCTCCCCCGGGGCGGCCGGGCCAGCAGGCCCCGGCGGCGGCGGCCCCCGCGGCGGCGCCGGCGCTGCGGCGCATCGAGGTGAACGACCCGGCGCTCGCGCCCGTCCCGCCGCCGGCGCGCACGCTCACGAGCTGGAACGAGGCGCGCGCGATCATCGACCAGCGCTCTGTCGATCTCGTCGTCGCCGTGCAGGAGGTCGCCCGCGCCGAGGGCATCGCGCGGCGGGCGCTCGCCGCGGCGCTGCCGAGCCTCGACGCGACGGGCAACCTGACCCACCACCTCGCGGGCGACGAGACGATCGTTGGCGCACCGGCGGGCCTGACGCCCCAGGGGACCAGCGCCTCGGCGTCGCTGAGGCTCAGCCAGCCGATCCTCGCCCCGCGCGCGTGGTACGGCATCGGCACCGCCAACCTGTCGGTCGAGGTCGCCAAGCTGAGCCTGGAGGATCGCCGCCGCGTCACGATCGGCGCGGTCGCGGACGCCGTCGTCTCGATCGTCACGGCCGAGCGGGTCAGCGAGGTCAACCGCGTCGGGCTGCGCAGCGCGCTCGAGCTGCTCGAGCTCACGCGGCGCCGGGAGCGCCTCGGCACCGGCACCAAGCTCGACGTGGTCCGCGCGGAGCAGGACGTCGCGCTCGCCCGCGCGACGCTCGTTACCGGCGACGAGTCGCTGCGCAGGTCGCGCGAGGCGCTCGGGGCCGTGCTGGGCGAGCGCGGCGAGGTCGGCGTCCCGCAGACCTTCTCGCTCAACGGGATCGCGGCGGATATGCAGTCGCAGTGCGCCAAGGGGCGCTCGGATCAGCGCGCCGACGTCCGCGCGGCCCGGGCCGAGCTGGAGATCGCCGAGCGCAACCTCACCGACGCGAAGCTCGCGTTCGCCCCGTACGCCGAGCTGTCGAGCACGCTGCAGGCCCAGACCCAGTTCGGGAACGATCAGGGCATCAGCCGGCGGTCGTGGGACTGGTCCATCAGCGCCGTGCTCACCATCCCCATCTGGGACGGCGGCGCGCGCTACGGCGATCTCCGGGTGAACCGGGCGCTCGTCGAGCAGCAGCGGGCGCGCATCGGCCTGGCGGAGCGCGCGGCCGAGCTCGATTCGACGCAGGCGGTCCGGAGCGTCGCCGTCGCCGAGCAGGCGCGCGCGGTCGCCGAGCAGTCGCGCGACCTCGCGCGCGAGACCGCGCGCCTCACGCAGGTCGCGTTCGAGGCCGGCACTGTGACGAGCTTCGATCTCGTCGAGTCCGGCCGCAGGCAGCGCCAGGCCGAGATCGACCTGGCGGTGCGGGAGTTCGAGGTGGTGAAGGCGAAGATCTCGGCGCTGCTCGCGTCCGCCTCCTGCAAGTAACCTCGCGCAGGGAACGAAGCGACGCGAGGGCCCGCGCGACGCGGCCGAGCGCGTGCTCCGCGCGACCGGCGAGGCGGCGATCCGTCCCGCGTGGGGGTTGTGCCGAGCGACCGCGCGAGTAGGCTACGCGCCCCATGGAGCGGCTCGAGAGCTACGTCGAAGGGCAGTGGATCGCCGGTCAGGGAGCGCCGCACGCGCTCGTCAACCCCGCGACCGAGGAGCCGCTCGCCGAGACGAGCACGGACGGGCTCGACCTCGCGGCCGCGGTGGCGTTCGCGCGCGCGCAGGGCGGGCCTTCCCTCCGCGCGCTCACGTTCGCGGAGCGCGGCGAGCTGCTCCGCGCCATGTCGCGCGCCGCGCACGCGCACCGCGACGCGCTCATCGACGTCGCCATCCAGAACGGCGGCAACACCCGCGGCGACGCCAAGTTCGACGTCGACGGCGCGATCGGGACGCTCGCCTACTACGCCGACCTCGGCGCCCAGCTCGGCGACGCGCGGCTGCTCGCGGACGGCGAGGGCGTGCAGCTCGGGCGCTCGCCGCGGTTCTTCGGCCAGCACATCCTCGTCCCGCGCCCCGGCGTCGCGGTGCACATCAACGCCTTCAACTTCCCCGCGTGGGGGCTCGCGGAGAAGGCCGCCTGCGCGCTCCTCGCGGGCATGCCCGTCCTCACGAAGCCCGCGACGAGCACGGCGCTCGTCGCCTTCCGGCTGATGAAGATCTTCACCGAGCGCGCCCCGCTCCCGCGCGGCGCGCTCTCCTTCGTCGCCGGCCCGCCGGGCGATCTCCTCGCGCAGCTCGGCGGCGAGGACGTCCTCGCGTTCACCGGATCGAGCGCCACCGGCGCGGCGCTCCGGCTCCTGCCGGGCCTCGCGCGGGAGAGCGTCCGCGTGAACGTGGAGGCCGACAGCCTGAACGGCGCGGTCCTCGGCCCCGACGCCGCCCCCGGCTCCGAGACGTACGCGATGTTCCTCCGCGACGTCGCGCGCGACATGACCCAGAAGGCCGGCCAGAAGTGCACGGCGATCCGGCGCATCTTCGCGCCCGCGGCCGTCGTCGACGCGGTGCGCGACGACCTCGTCGACCGCCTCCGCGACGCGCGGGTCGGCGATCCCGCGCAGGACGGCGTCACCGTCGGTCCGCTCACCACGGCCGAGCAGCTCCGCGGCGTGCGCGCGGGCATCGAGCGCCTCGCGGCGGGGGCGTCGGTGGCGCTCGGCGGGACCGGGCCGTTCGAGAAGATCGGCGTTCCCGACGGAAAGGGGTACTTCGTGCCGCCGACGCTGCTCGTCGCGCGCGGCCCCGACGGCGCGCCCGCGGCGCACGAGCACGAGGTCTTCGGCCCGGTCGCGACGCTCTTTCCTTACGACGGCGGCGCGGCGCACGCCGTCGCCCTGCTGCGCCGGGGCCGCGGGAGCCTCGTCTGCGCCGTCTACAGCGACGACCGCGCCTTCGCGGCGGAGGTGCTGCTCGGCGTCGCGCCGTACCACGGCCGCGTCCTGCTCGGCAGCGAGAAGGTCGCCGATCAGGCGCCCGGCCCCGGCACCGTGCTCCCCCAGACGATCCACGGCGGCCCGGGCCGCGCGGGCGGCGGCGAGGAGCTCGGCGGTCTGCGCGGGCTCCACCTCTACTCGCAGCGCACGGCGGTGCAGGGATCGCGGCCGATCCTCGAGGCGATCCTCGGGACGAAGGGCGACCCCCGGCCCGCGCCGGCGAGGCCGTAATCGCGAACGCCTGGGGTAGCCCTTCTAGAAGGACGCAGAGGACTCTATGGTGCAGTCTCGCTCATGAGCGCGGGCCCGGAACTCATCGGCCGAACCATCGCGGGGCGCTTCCGCGTCACGGGCTTCATCGGCGAGGGCGCGATGGCGGCGGTCTACCGCGGCGTGCAGGACGGCGAGCCGCGCGACGTCGCCATCAAGATCATGCACCCGCAGCTCCTCGGCGACGAGACCTTCATGACCCGCTTCTACCGGGAAGCGAAGGCAGCCTCGCGCCTCCGCCACCCGAACACGGTGCAGATCCTCGACTCGGGGGTGGAAGGCCACCTGCCGTACATCGTGATGGAGCTCGTCTCGGGGCAGGATCTGTTCGAGGTCCTGCTCGCCGAGCGCCGCCTCTCCGAGGCCCGCGCCGTGCGGATCCTGATCGGCATCGCCGACGCCCTCGCCGCCGCGCACGCGCGGGCCATCGTGCACCGCGACCTCAAGCCCGAGAACGTGATGATCCTGCGGGATCCGGCGGATCCGTCGGTCGAGCGCGTGAAGGTGCTCGACTTCGGGATCGCGAAGATGGTCGAGGGCGGCGCCCGGGCCGGCGACGACGGGCCGAACAGCGCGCCGATCAGCGTCTGGGGCTCGGTCACGACGGTCGGTATGGTCGTCGGCACGCCGGCGTACATGTCCCCGGAGCAGTGCCGCGGCGACCCCGTCGACGGGCGCAGCGACGTGTACGCGTGCGGGATCCTCCTGTTCCTGCTCGTCACCGGCCGGCTCCCCTTCCCGCCCACGTCCCTCGTCTGGGAGGTGGCCATGGATCACCTCCGGAAGCAGCCGCCCGCGCCGAGCCTGTTCCTGCCGCAGATCCACCCCGCGCTGGAGGCGATCATCCTCACCGCGCTCGCGAAGTGGCCGAGCCAGCGCCAGCAGGGCGCGCGCGAGCTGCGCGAGGAGCTCGAGCGGCTCCTGCCCCACCTGTCGGACGCGCTGCTCCCCGCCGCCCAGACGAGCGCGCTCGCGGACGCACCGACCGTCGAGTCGGCGATGCCGGTGTCGATCCGGAGCACGATGACGGCCGCGCCGCCGCTGCGCGAGATCGATCTGCCGCCGCCGGCGCAGCGGGGCGAGGTGCTGGCGAAGGCCATGTTCCGCGAGGGCGCGCTCACGGAGGGGCCGGCGTCGAGCGCGATCTCGTCGCGCGCCGCGACGCTGCCGGGCGGCGCCCTCCGGCACGACCCGCCCGCCGGGCCGACGCCCGAGGACCTCTCGCGCACGCTCCCGCAGGCGCGGCGGATCGGCACCCCGTCGAGCGATCCGCCGGCGAGCGACGTCGTGATCCACGATCGCAAGGACTTCGCTCCGCTCTTCTCCCCGTCGGGCGCCCGCGCGCCGTCCCCCCGGCCGGAGGCGCCGCGCGGCCCCGGGGCGCCCGTCGCCGCCGCGCCGCCGCCGTACCCCGCGCGGCCCGCGGCCGAGCACGTCATCGAGGTCACGCCGCTCGTGGCCCGGCGGGATCGCCGGCCGCCCCCGCGCCCGACCGACCTGTGGCTGGTCCGGCTCGCGGTGCCGCTGGCGCTCGTGATCGGGCTGGCGCTCGGGGTGCTCGCGTTCTTCCTGAGCCGCTGACGCGGCGCTCCCTCGAGCCCGGCCGCGCTCAGGCGCGCGAGGCGTGGACCGGCGGCTCGCGCGCCTCGAAGGCGGCGCGGAGCGCCTGCGCGCGCAGCTCGACCGCCGCCGAGGCCGGCGGCGGCACGGGCGCCTCCGCCTCGGCCGACAGCGCCATCGCGAAGGCGTCGATCGCGGCCTCGACAACGCCCTCGATCGAGCGCGCCGCGAGCTCATCGGGGGCGTCGTGCACCGCCACCATGCCCATCAGGACTGCGCGCACGTGGGCCGCCGCCCGCGGCGACGGCGCGGCGCCCGCATCCTCCACGCCGACCTCGTTGTCATCGTCGACGCCGCGCGCGCGGCGCGCCCCCGGCTCCGCGCCCGCGTGGGCCGCCCGCGCGATCTCGGCCGACAGCGGCCAGCTCAGCCGCGTCACGAGCCGCTCCTGCACGTAAGCGCGGACGCTGGCGTCCGTGCGCTTGCGCTCCTCGGGCAGCGCCGCGATCGGGCGCAGGTCGGCCGCGAGCTCCCGGCGCGCGGGCTCGAGCGCCTTGTCGATCGCCGCGGCGATCGTCCGCCGCTCGCGGCGCAGGTAGGCCGCGCTCGCGCGGAGCCGGTCGGCCTCGGCGCGCGCCCTTCGCCCGGCCTCGCGGTCCTCCGCGGCGCGGGCCGAGGCCGCCTGCGCGAGCTCGGCCGCGATGCGGCCCGCCTTGCGCCGGAGCGCGCGCTCGCGCAGCGCGTCGCTCGCGTCGACGATCTGCTCGGCGAAGAGCGCCTCGACCTCGGCCCACCCCGAGGCCGCGAGCGCCGCCTCGTCGCCGAGCCGCCCCTTCAGCGAGAGCCGCGCCGAGAACGCGATCGGCGGCGTGAGCGAGGTGATGGCGCTCGCCGCCAGGCTGTCGCGCACGTGCGCGAGCACCGTCTCCAGGGCGTCGGGCTTGAGCCGATCGGCCTTGTTCGCGAGGATCTGCACCGGCACGCCGAGCGCGCTGATCTCGGAGAGCACCCGCCGCTCCGACTCCTTCATCGCCTGGGGCGCGTCGAGCAGCCAGATGACGACGTGGGCCTCGTCGAACGCCCGCCGCGCCTCCGCGATGTGGTCCGGGTCCGGCGCGTTGAAGCCGGGCGTGTCGAGGATCTCGACGCGCTTGAGCCGCTCGATCGGCGCGTAGATGAAGACCCGCGCGACCTTCGCGCCGGAGGCGCCGAGCGCGCGCAGCGTGTCCTTCACCGCCGCGTGCGGCACGACGCGGTCCTGGCCGCCGCGCACGACGATGCGCGCGAACGGATCGGGCGCCCAGGCGACCCAGTGGAGCGTCGCGGTCGTCGGCAGGACGCCGGTCGGCGCCACGTCCTCGCCGAGCAGCGCGTTCAGGAACGTGCTCTTGCCGGCGTTGAACTCGCCGAGCACGGCGGCGCGGAGCGGGCGCTCGCGCTCCACCGCGAGGGCCTCGGTCGCCGCGAGCAGGTCGAGCCGATCGAGGCGCTTGGCCGTGCGCGCGAGCTCGCGCAGCACGTCGCCCCACGCCGCGGCGGCGGCGCGGGACCCGGCCGCGCCCTCCGCGGGGGAGAGCCACGCGCGCACGATCGCGCGGCGCATGTCGTCGGCCCACGCCGCGCCCTCGCCGGTCACCGCGTCGAGCGCGTCGAGCGCCTCGCCCCCCTGCCCCTCGGACGCCATGGCCGCGGCGTCGCGCAGCCGGACGAGGTCGGGCGGGAGCGGCGGCGCCGTCGCGCCGCGCAGGTCCACGCCCGCCGCCCGCGCCGCGAGCGCGTCGAGCGCGCCGAGGTCGCGGGTCTCGACGGCCATGCGGAGCAGCGCCGCCGCGGCCGTGCGATCGCCGGCGGAGAGCCCGCGCGCGAGCGCTCGCCGCGCGTCGTCGCGCCGCCCCTCGGCGAAGGCGAACGCGGCGGCCCAGGTCGGCTCGTCGAGCGCGCCCGCGGCGCGGACGACGCGGCGCACGCGGTCGACGACGAGCACGTCGCGGGAGGCGGCGACGAGCGAGGCGCAGAGCTCCGCCGCGCCGGGGACATCGAGCACGAGCGCCCGCAGCCCGAGGTCGAGCGCCCGCGCCACCTCGGCGGGCGACGGCGCGGCCGCGGGGGCGCCCGGCGCGGCGCCCGCCTCGGCCAGCGTGAGGCGGGCCAGCACGAGGGCGGCGCGCCCCTCGATCGCGGTGGGCTCGCCCAGGATCTCCGCGGCCGCGCGCGCGCCATCGAGGTCACCGTGCGCGAGCGCGCACTCGGCGCGGCGGAGGGCGGCGTCGCGGTCGGGCACGGTGGAGAGCGGCGCCGGGATGCGGTCGAGCCAGCGCTGCGCGCGGGCCGGATCGCCGGCGGCGAGGTCGAGGTCGCAGAGGTCGAGCAGCGCGAGCCGCGCCGCGTCGCGCTCCTCGGGCGCCGTGGTGGCCCGCTCGAGCGCGTCGCGCGCGCCGTCCCAGCCGACGCGCCGCCCTGCGCGCCCGAGGCGGAGCCACACGTCGGCGCGCCAGGGCACGCGCTTCGCGAGGTCGGTGAGCGCGGTGACGACCTCCTTGTCGAGCCACGCGTCCTCCGCGGCGTCGGCCCAGAGCGCGAGCCCGACGGCCGAGTCGGGCAGGACGGAGAGGATGCTGCGGGCGTGCTCGCGGGCCTCGAGCGGCATCCCCTTCGCGAGCGCGGCCTCGGCGGCGCTGCGCTCGTTCTCGAGGCCGAGGGCGAGGATCTCGACCCGCCCGAAGAATCGGTTCAGCGCCTCGACGAGCCTCGCCATGGGCGGGATGAGAGCCTTGCGGGAGGGCGCTCGTCCAAGAAAATCGGCCAGGTCGCGGCCCGGGCGGGGGCGTTCGGGGTGCGGCTCGGGTCGCCCGTCGTGCCGGGCGGGACGAGGCCTCGCCCGCGCGAAGGCGCGCGCGCTTGTTTGTTAGAGTGGCCCGGTGCCGCAGGACCTCCCCACAGGGCGCGTCGACGCGCTCGTCGTGACCGCGCTGCAGGACGAGCTCGAGGCGGTGCTCGCGCTCGGCGAGGGCGGCAGGGACGGCTGGCGCGAGGCGCGGGATGCGGCCGGCTTTCCGTACTACGTCCGCGAGCTCCCGAACGACCGCGGCCAGCCGCTCCGCGTCGCCGCGGCGTGGTCGGGGCGGATGGGCGAGAGCGCGGCGGCGGCGAGGGCGCAGGGGCTCATCGAGGAGCTCGATCCGGGGTGCCTCGCGATGTGCGGCATCTGCGCCGGCAAGCGCGGCGAGGTGTCGCTCGGCGACGTCATCGTCGCGGATCGGGTCTACAGCTACGACGAGGGCAAGCGCGTCGCCGCGTCCGCCGGGGGCGGCGACGGCGCGTTCTTCCACGACATCGAGACGTACAACCTCGAGCGGACGTGGAACATGGACGCCGCGCTCTTCGCGCGCGAGTTCGAGCGGCAGGCGCCGCTCGCGGCCGAGCGCCCGCCGTCGAAGGCGTCGCAGGCGTGGTGGCTCCGGCACGCGCTCTACGCGAGCCAGGTCGAGGGGGGGCCGCCGCCTGTCGCGCGGCCGGAACGCGCGCAGCGATGCCCGGGCTGGGCCGAGCGCATCGGCGAGCTGGAGGCGGAGCGCGTGCTCCGCATCGGCGACGGCGGCCTCGAGCTCACGGAGGCGGGCATGGCGCAGGTCCGCCGGGATCGCCTGATCTACCCGGACGGCCCGCCAGAGGCCCGGCCGTTCCGCGTGCACATCGGCCCGATCGCCACCGGCAAGGCGGTGCAGGAGGACGCCGGGCTGTTCGAGCGGCTGAGGCCGATCGGGCGGAAGGTGCTCGGCGTCGAGATGGAGGCCGCCGCGATCGGCTACGTCGCGGAGCGCCTCGGGCGGCGGTCGATCATCGCGAAGGCGGTCTCGGATCACGGCGATCGCGACAAGGACGACAGCTTCCGCGCGTTCGCGTGCCGCGCGTCGGCGGAGTTCCTCTTCGCCTTCCTGCGGCGCTACCAGGAGCCGGCGCGCGGCGAGCAGGCCGGGCGAGGCCGGAGGCTGCGCCGCTTCCCTGCGCGCGCGGCGGGCGGCCAGGCGAATCCGCACGGCGACGACATCCTCTTGCCGGGCGAGGGGCGCAGCGACGACTTCCTCTCGCGCGTCGAGCGCGTGTGCAGGCTGCGCGAGCCCGAGGGCGTGGACATCGAGTGGTTCGACGCGCCCCTCCCCTTCGGCTGCTACCTGCGCGTCTCGGTCAACGAGGGCGGCATCGTCCGGATCGCGCCGCTCGCGGCGCTCGAGAGCGGCATCTCGACCGAGGCGGTCTCCGCGTTCCTGGAGAGCATCGACGCCTCGTACCGGCGCGAGGATCCCGGCCTCGTGTCCACGCTTGTCTACGGCGGTGAGCCCGCGCCGGAGGAGCTCGTCCGTTACGCGAGCGCGCGGCGCGTGCGCCTCGTGCGGTTCCTTGAGTACCAGGGGCTCATCGACTTCCGCGGCTACCTGGCGTGGCAGAGCGCGCGGCTCGAGCGGGACCCCACCTATCCGCCGGCGCTCTACGTCGATCAGCGCATCGCGCTCACGATGGGCCAGGAGGAGGCGCTGCGCGAGCGCGCGCTCGACGCGTTCGCCGAGCTGCTCGACGCGGAGCACAGCCGGTTCGTGCTGGTGCTCGGCGACTTCGGCACGGGCAAGACGTTCCTCTTGCACGAGCTCGCGCGGCGGATGGGCAAGTCGGGCGGCCCGCTGACGCCGGTGCTCATCGAGATGCGCGCGCTGGAGAAGGCGCGCGATCTGAACGCGCTCATCGCGCAGCACCTCGCGCTCGCGGGGCTCGGCAAGATCGATCTCCCCGCGTTCCGGCACATGCTCGCCGAGGGGCGGATCGCGCTCCTGTTCGACGGCTTCGACGAGCTCGCCTTCCGCGTGACGTACGATCGCGCGGTCGAGCACTTCGACACGCTGATCCAGGCGGCGCAGGGCAAGGCGGCGAAGGTGGTTGTCACGAGCCGGAGCCAGCACTTCATCTCGGAGCAGCAGGTGCGCTCGGCGCTCGCGGAGCGGGCCGCCTTGCTGCCCGGCTACCGGCTCGCGCGGCTCTTGCCGTTCACCGGGGCGCAGATCCGCAGGTTCCTCGTGAACCGGCTCGGCACCGAGGAGGTGGCCGACGAGCGCATGCGGCAGCTCGCGGACGTGAAGGACCTGCTCGGCCTGTCGGCGAACCCGCGGATGCTCGGGTTCATCGCCGAGATCGAGGAGGCGCAGCTCCGGCAGGCGCGGGCGGGCGACGGGGAGATCACGTCGGCGGGGCTGTACCGGCTGCTCCTGGATCGGTGGATCGTCTGGGAGTACGAGCGCGCGCACCCGAAGGGCGCGCAGCCGGGGCTGTCGGTGGCGCAGCGGTGGCGGGCGGTGACGGAGCTCGCGACGCGGCTGTGGCAGCGGACGGAGCAGAGCGTGAGCATCCGCGAGCTGCCGGCGGAGCTCATCGCGGCGCTGCAGGCGCTCGGGCGGCACGAGCTCGATCTGGACGTGACGAGGCACCAGATCGGCTCGGGGACGCTGCTCGTGTGGGACGACCAGGAGAACTTCCGGTTCATCCACCAGTCGGTGCTCGAGTGGCTCGTGGCGCGGGAGGCGGCCGAGGAGGTGCAGCGCGCCGGCGAGGCGGCGGCGCTCGCGCAGCGGGAGGTGAGCGACCTGATGGCCGACTTCTTCGGGGCGCTCGCGGGGCGCGAGGCGGCGGCGGCGTGGGCGCGGAGGGCGCTCGGCGGGGCGTTCGGGGCGGTGGCGGCGGGCAACGCGCTGCGGATCGACGGGCGGATGGGGCTCGGGGTGAGCGAGCGGATGAACCTCGCGGGGGCGGATCTGCGGGGGCAGGACCTCTCGGGGAAAGACCTCAGCGGGTGGGACTTGCGGGGGGCTGACCTGAGGGAGGCGAAGCTCGTGGGGGCCAACCTGAGCGGGGCGCGGATGGCGGGGGCGCAGCTCGACGGGGCGGACCTCTCGGGGGCGGCGCTCTGCGGGGCAGATCTGACCGGGGCGACGGCGGTACGGGGGCGTTTCCTGGGCGCGGACCTGACGGGGGCGAAGCTCGCCTCGGTGAGGCTGCGCGGGGCGAAGCTCGTGGGCGCGCGGGGCGCGCATTTCGACGGGTGCGACACGTTCGGCGCGGCGATGCCGGCGACGGCGCGGTTCGAGCCGACCTGGGTGCAAGGCAGTCGATGCAACGCCGTGGCGATCAGCCGCGATGGAACCCTGCTCGCATCCGGTCATGCTGGCTGGATCGTGCTGCGGGAGCTGGCGACCGGCACCGCGCTGCGCGTCCTGACAGGCCATTCCGATTGGATTACGAGCATCGCTTTCAGCCCTGACGGCGACACCCTCGCCTCGGGCTCGGACGATTGCACCATCCGGCTCTGGGACGTATCGACCGGCAACGTGCTCGGCGTGCTCAAGGGGCACTCGCGTCACGTGACCACCGTCGCGTTCAGCCCTGGCGGTGAGCTATTGGCCTCCGGCGCTCACGACGCCACGGTCCGGCTCTGGCAGGTGGCCACCTTCAGGCAGCTCAGCGTGCTCCAGGGTCATCTGGACGGGGTGACGTCGGTGACGTTCAGCCCCGACGGCGAGGTGCTGGCCTCCGGCGCTCACGATGCCACCGTCCGGCTCTGGACGCTCTCGACAGGCGATATGCTTCGCCTGTTGAGCGGTCACCGGGGTGGCGTGCTCAGCGTCGCCTTCAGCCCGGATGGCGAGATGCTGGCCTCCGGTTCCCTGGACTACGACATTGGCCTCTGGCAGGTGTCGACGGGCGAGGCGCTGCACATGCTGAAGGGCCATACGCGGCACGTGAGGAGCGTCGCGTTCAGCCCGGATGGCACGACGCTCGCTTCCGGTTCGGGCGACGGATCGGTGCGGCTGTGGCGCCAGCTCCGCGTCGCGTCGCACGTGCTCGAGGGCCATTCCGCCGGCGTGAGGAGCGTCGCGTTCAGCCCGGATGGCGCGACGCTCGCCTCGGGATCGAAAGACAGGACGGTGCGGCTGTGGCAGGTGTCGACCGGCGGCGCGCTGCGCGTGCTCGAGGGACAGTCGAGGGCAACCATGGCGATGGCCTTGAGCCGCGATGGCGCGACGCTCGCGCTCAGCTCCGACGATCTCGGCATTCATCTCTGGCGAATGTCGCCATGGAGCGCGCTGCCGCCGTTGATGGAGAGAAGCTGCCCCTCGGCGAGGCCCGCCTTCAGCCCTGACGGCGCAACGCTGGCTTTCGCCGCGTACGACCACACGGTCCAGCTCGCGGAGCTCGACGCAAGTCGCACGAAGCGCGTGCTGAAGGGGCACTCCAACGGCATCACCGATATCGCGTTCAGTCGTGACGGGCGAATGATCGCTTCAGGGGCGTTCGACAGGACGGTGCGGATCTGGCGCGCCGAGACGGCGGAGCCGCTTCGCGTGCTGGCGGGTCACGACGATGTTGTCAGGTGCGTGGCCTTCAGCCCGGATGGCGCGACGCTCGCCTCGGGATCGGTCGATCGAACCGTTCGACTCTGGAAGGTGGACGGCGAGGGAGCCGCGCGCGTGCTGGCGGGTCACGACGATGTTGTCAGGTGCGTGGCCTTCAGCCCGGATGGCGCGACGCTCGCCTCGGGCTCCGACGACTCGACCGTGCGGCTCTGTCCGCTCGTCGAGCGCGGTGTTCCGCGCTCGACGAGCGGCCATACCGGCCGGGTGAACGGTGTCGCCTTCAGCCCTGATGGGGCCGTGCTCGCCTCGGCGTCCGATGACCGGCGCGTCCACCTGTGGGAGGTGGCGACAGGCAACCTCGCGCACGTGCTGCAAGGGCACTCCGATTCGGTCTTGAGCGTGGCCTTCACCCCTGACGGCGGCACGCTCCTCTCCAGCTCCATCGACAGCACCGTCCGCTTCTGGGACGTGCGCACCGGCGCGTGCCTCGCCGTGCTCCTCAAGCTCCCCGAGGGCTGGGTTGCCTGCCGCCCCGACGGTCGCTACAAGCTCGGCGGCAACGTCGTCGGTGCCTTCTGGCACGCAGCCAGCCTCTGCCGTTTCGACCCGGGCGAGGTCGATGCGCTGTTTCCCGGCCTGCGCATCCCGGACGACGAGCCGCTGCTCCCGGTGCGGCCGGCGCTCGACCGGAGCTGAGCGCGGAGTTGTCGCGAGCTCGGCGCGATGGCGCCGATGCCGATCGAGGCGCGTACGTCTTCCGGAACCGCAATTCCCAGGGGCATCGATCGACCGGCTGGACCGCGAGCTCCGCCGTCGCATTCGCCGGACGCCAGCTTCCTCGCCGGAGGGTGCCGATTGTTGACCCCGACCTGGACAGGCGTGTAGACGGCGCCCGATGGGCTCGACCCGGACGGCCTGGCACGTGCTGCTCGTCGCGCTGCTCAGCGAGCGCGGCTCGCGTCGGTTCGAGGTGCGCAGCGAGGTGCCGCTCTCGACGGAGCCGCTCCGCGCAGACTACCTGCTGCTGCGCAGGGGCGCGGGGTCGAGCGGGTCGGCCGGCACGCTCAAGAGACTCTGGGACCTGCTCCCCAGGGACACGATCGTGGAGTTCAAGAGCAGCGGCCGGCCCTACCGCCGGCGCAACTTCGACCGGCTGTACAGCTACCTGCATCTGTACTTCGCCGACGAGACGGAACGGATGGAGCAGCGGAGCGATCTGTGCGGTGTGTTGCTCGTCCCGTCGCGCACCCGGTCGCTCGATGCGGATGTCGCGGACCTCGGCCTCGGATGGAGCGACCTCGGCGGCGGCTACTGGCAGCTCAGGGGCGGAGCCTTCGCGTTGTTCGTCGTCGAGATCGACGCGGCGGCCGAGGCGGAGGACGACGATCTGCTACGCTTGTTCGGGCACGGCGAGGCCCGGACCGTCGAGGCCCGCCGGTGGCTTTCGCAGCAGCTTGGAGCCGAGGAGATCGCCATGGAAATGCACGATTTGGAAGGCTTCGACGAGGTGGTCCGGAAGCTCGTGGCCGCCCTCCCGCCCGAGCGGGTGCTGTCGGCGTATGCTCCCGAGCAGCGCATGGCGGGCCTGCCGCCCGAGCAGCGCATGGCGGGCTTGCCGCCCGAGCAGCGCATGGCGGGCTTGCCGCCCGAGCAGCGCATGGCGGGCCTGCCGCCCGAGCAGCGCATGGCGGGCCTGCCGCCCGAGCAGCGCATGGCGGGCTTGCCGCCCGAGCAGCGCATGGCGGGCCTGCCGCCCGAGCAGGTGTTGCTTGCGTTGCCGGATGAAGTGCTGCAGGCCCTGTCCGATTCCTACCTCGATACGCTCTCGGAGGAGACGCGCGCCGCCATCCGCGCGCGCATCGGACGGTAGCGGCTCGAGGTAGGAATCGGAGCCGGTGCCCGGGAACGGCCTACCCGCCGGCTCGGACGCGGCCCCCCAGGCCCGGCCACCGGTTGCCTGTCGCCTCGGAGACGTGTTTGTAAACCAGATTGCGTCTTCACCGGCGCTTCGAGGGCACTCCGGGTAGCTTCCCCGGCCACGTCCCTGGCTGCACACCGCCGGCCAACTCGCGACACGCCCGCCTGCCGCGTCGACCAGCCCCCGGCGATGGATCGTCTCGCCCTCGCCGCCCCTCACCGGTACGGCCCGCCCCGCCGCTCCCCCCGCATCTCGCGCGCGAGCGCCAGCATGGGCCGCTGCACCTCCTGCGCCGCCGCCGGATCCGCGAGCGGCGCCGCCATCACCACGGAGATCTCCCCCGGCGCCACCGCGACCCCCGCCTCCGCGCCCGCGTCCGCGACGCGCCCGAGGCGCGCCGCCTGCTCCAGGATCGTCGCCGCGATCCGCTGCTCGGCCGCCTTCATGGTCCCGCCCGCGCCCGCGATCGGCGGATCCAGCCGCAACACGAGCCGCGTGCCCGTCGGCGCAGCCCCCTTGAACAGCGTCTCCAGCTCGAACCGCCCCCCCTCGAAGGTCCACGCCAGCCGCATCGACCCGACCCCGAGCGCCCCGGCATTCTCCTCCGCGAAGCGGCGCCACGCGGGCAACCACGCCGCCATCGCCGCCGGCGGCGGCAGCGCCGCGCCGGCCTTCGCGATCGCCCGTGCAAGCGCGTCGACCTGCGCCAGGAAGGCCTCCAGCCCCGGCCCGTCCGACGCCCCCGCGGCGCTCCACACCCGCGCCTCCGCGTCGTCCACGTCGGCCAGGTGGAACGCGCTCAGCGCTCCCCGCAGCGCGGGCGTGAGCGCCGCCAGTACCTGTGCCTCTTCCCGCCCCCGCACCCGGAAGCGCCGGTCGAATCCACCCTCCTCGAAGCCACCCTCCCCGGTCGCCATCCCGCCGAGATCCAGCACGCCTCGTGGCCGCACGCCAAGATGCAGCCCCAAGGGCTCCGCGAACCGCACCGTCGCGCTCAGGCCGGCGCTCGACTCCTTCTCGGCGGGCGCCACCTCCACGGCGCACCCCGCACGCACACCGCGGAGTCGCAGCCCCCGTCCCCCCAGGGAGAGCCCGACCCGCTGCCCCACGCTCGCCCAGACCGCGCGCCAACGATCCGCGCCGACCGGGGGCCGCTTGCCCTCGCGCCCGGTCCGCGGCTCGAGCCGGTCGATCACCACCGGCACGGAGTGCAGCACCCGGCCCCCTACGTGCTCGAGCGTCACCTCCAGCCGGTACTCCAGGGAAACTTCCGCGGCGCTGTAAGAAAACGCGAGCTCACGCGGCAGAGCGATGCGGAATGGCACCTCGGCCCCCTCGGCTACCCCCGCGAGATCTTTGAAAAATGAGAGCTGACGGCCCTCGCTGGAGAGGGTGTGCTGGCTCAGCTGGGCCCGCTCGACGGCGATCAGGGAGACATCGAGCGTGAAAGGGCGGCGCCCGCCGAGATCGCCGAAGGCGATGGCGCCGGCCAGGGGCTCGCCCGGGGCGAAGGTCCGGCGCGGCAGCGACACCTCGACGAAGGCGCCGTGCTCCCGGGAGCTCGCGCTGGTGAACGGCTCGTCTTTCGGCGCCGGAACGGTCGGACGCCCGACGAGGATCACCTCGCTCTCCTCGGCATTGAGCCACCACGGAATGGAGACAAGCACGCTGACCCGGCACCGGCAGCTCGCGAGAGAACCGGCGTGCGACGGCGGGAGATCCACCGGCAGCGCGAACGAGACCCGGTAGCGGTGAACCCCCTCGCCGAGCCGCCCCTTCCCGGCAACGTCCTCGCTGAGAAACAGCAGGTCGCGGGAGACGGGGAGCGTCTGGCTCCCCTGGCTCCCTACCTTCTGCGTGTGCTCCAGGGTCACGCGCACGAAGTCGATCGGCGTCTCCGTTGCGCTGTCGAGCGAGAGCCCGACATCGATCGTCTCGCCCGGGAACACGACCCTGGGCACCTGCAGCCGGATGAGAGGGCGGCTCCTCATGACCAACCTCCGAGCGTAACCGATCGCCATCCCGCGGAGGAGCCCTGCCGCTCAGCCGCTCGGTGGACGACAACGCCCCTGCCCTACCCACCCAGCAACGCCCCTCCGCCCCGCGCCATGTACGTCGCGAACAGCGCCGGCGCGAGCCGCTTCATCGCGCGCCGCGCCTCGATCCTCGCCTCCCCGGACCCGCGCGCCTCCCGCGACGAGGCGCCGCGTGCGCGAGAGCGCCTCTCCCTTCCCGGGCGACCACCGCCGCTCCAGAGCTCCCTCCGACGCGGCAGCGTCCCCGGAGCCCAGCTCGCCGAGCGCGATCTCCACGGGCAGCGGCGGGCGGCGGCAGCACGCCGGTCACGCCGCCGGCTCGTCCTCGATCTCGAGCTCGTCGCGCGCGACGTCGGGCAGGTCACGCACCGCCTCGTCGCGCGCCCTGTCCAGCGCGCCGTGGTTGCGCGGGGATCGCCGGCCGACGAGCGCCGTGCGTCGACGATCTCGACGCGGGCTGGATGCCCGGTCCGACCCGCCGGAGGGTGTCGATTGTTGACCCCGACCTGGACAGGCGTGTAGACGGCGCCCGATGGGCTCGACCCGGACGGCCTGGCACGTGCTGCTCGTCGCGCTGCTCAGCGAGCGCGGCTCGGGTCGGTTCGAGGTGCGCAGCGAGGTGCCGCTCTCGACGGAGCCGCTCCGCGCAGACTACCTGCTGCTGCGCAGGGGCGCGGGGTCGAGCGGGTCGGCCGGCACGCTCAAGAGACTCTGGGACCTGCTCCCCAGGGACACGATCGTGGAGTTCAAGAGCAGCGGCCGGCCCTACCGCCGGCGCAACTTCGACCGGCTGTACAGCTACCTGCATCTGTACTTCGCCGACGAGACGGAACGGATGGAGCAGCGGAGCGATCTGTGCGGTGTGTTGCTCGTCCCGTCGCGCACCCGGTCGCTCGATGCGGATGTCGCGGACCTCGGCCTCGGATGGAGCGACCTCGGCGGCGGCTACTGGCAGCTCAGGGGCGGAGCCTTCGCGTTGTTCGTCGTCGAGATCGACGCGGCGGCCGAGGCGGAGGACGACGATCTGCTACGCTTGTTCGGGCACGGCGAGGCCCGGACCGTCGAGGCCCGCCGGTGGCTTTCGCAGCAGCTTGGAGCCGAGGAGATCGCCATGGAAATGCACGATTTGGAAGGCTTCGACGAGGTGGTCCGGAAGCTCGTGGCCGCCCTCCCGCCCGAGCGGGTGCTGTCGGCGTATGCTCCCGAGCAGCGCATGGCGGGCCTGCCGCCCGAGCAGCGCATGGCGGGCTTGCCGCCCGAGCAGCGCATGGCGGGCCTGCCGCCCGAGCAGCGCATGGCGGGCCTGCCGCCCGAGCAGCGCATGGCGGGCCTGCCGCCCGAGCAGCGCATGGCGGGCCTGCCGCCCGAGCAGCGCATGGCGGGCCTGCCCCCCGAGCAGCGCATGGCGGGCCTGCCCCCCGAGCAGGTGTTGCTTGCGTTGCCGGATGAAGTGCTCCAGGCCCTGTCCGATTCCTACCTCGATACGCTCTCGGAGGAGACGCGCGCCGCCATCCGCGCGCGCATCGGACGGTAGGGCGGCAGCTCCACCGCCCAAGCAGAGGCCGGAGAGGTCGTCTGTTGGGCTGGCGCCGTGGCGAGAGAAGCCTGGACTGACGTCGTGCTGAGTATCCGGCGCGCGGTCGAGGTGCTCCGAGGGCGCGCCGACTAGCTCCCCAGACCCTTCCGCGGGCGCACGCACACCCCGGGCCATGTCGCGACATACCCGCCTGCCTCGCCGACCAGCCGCCGGCCATGTGGCGACATACCCGCCTGCCTCGCCGACCAGCCGCCGGCCATGTGGCGACATACCCGCCTGCCTCGCCGACCAGCCGCCGGCCATGTGGCGACATACCCGCCTGCCTCGCCGACCAGCCGCCGGCCATGTGGCGACATACCCGCCTGCCTCGCCGACCAGCCGCCGGCCATGTGGCGACATACCCGCCTGCCTCGCCGACCAGCCGCCGGCCATGTCGGGACCTACCCGCCTGCCTCGCCGACCAGCCGCCGGCCATGTCACAGGAGTCGATTGGCCAACCGACAGGGAATCGCGCGACCTCTCCTACTCGGCCGCCTCGCTCAGCCACGCCCGCACGAGCTCGGTCGTGCGGGCGTCGTCCGCCACACGCTCGATGCGGCCGTCGTCCGCGGCGCGCTCGAGCAAGCGCGCCTCGCTCTCGACGCGACGGAGCTCGTCCACGACGGCGGGCGCCGGATCGCAGGCGATGCCGCGCGCCGCCCGCGCGAGCGCCGCGCCGGGGTCGTCGCCCCGCAGCGCCTGCCGCGCCGCCGCGAGGTGCGCCGTGGCCGCGCGCGCCGGCTCGCCGCCGCGCTCGAAGTGCTCGGCCAGCGCCCTGGGATCGGCCTCGCCGCGCTCCGCGAGGTAGCCGCCCGCGAGCGCGTGGCCGAGGCGCCGGTCGCCCTCGGTCAGCATGCCGTAGGCGGCCTCCCGGAGGAGCGCGTGGCGGAAGCGATACGCGGCGTCGCCGTCCGCGCCCCGCACGCCGAGCCGCACGATCGCCTCGCGCCCCACGAGCTCGTCGAGCTCGCGCGCGAGCTCCGCGCGGCCCACGAGCGCGGCGACCCCCGCCTCGGAGAACGCCTCGCCGAAGACGCTCGCGGCGCGGAGCACCCGCCGCGCCTCCGGCGCGATCGCGTCGAGCCCGGCCTGCACCATCGCGAGCACCGTCTCCGGCGGCGACGAGATCCTGCCGCGGGCAGCGGCGTGGATCTGCTCCTCCAGGTAGAACGCATTGCCGTCGGCGCGCTCCACGAGCGTCCTCACGAGGTCCGCGCTCGCCCCGGCGCCGAGCGCCTCCCGCACGAGCTGCTCGCCGCCCGCCGGCGGCAGCGGCGGGAGGCAGAGCTCCCGCAGCAGATGCGGCTCCCAGAGGCCCGGAAAGCGCTCGCGCACGCCGGGCCGGGCCAGCGCGAGCACCGCGAACGGCCTGCCCCTCAGGCCGCGCAGCGCCGCCTCGACAAGCGCCACGGTCGGCAGATCGCCCCAGTGCAGGTCGTCGAGCACGAGGAGCACCGGCTGCGCGGCGCACTCGGCATCGAGGAAGCCCTCCCAGGCGAGGCGGAGCGCCTCGCTCACGAGGGGCGGACGCCGCCGCGATGCCCCGAGCTGCGCGTCGCCGTCGTCCGGGGACGGCGCGCCCGCGAGCTCGGCGAGCAAGGGCGAGATGCGCGCGCCGGCGGCGGCGCCGCAGCGGCGCTCGACGCGCGCGCGGATCTCGCGGCGCCTCGACGCGATCGGCTCGACGTCGAGCAGGCCGAGCCCGCGGCGGAGCGCGCGCTGGAGCAGGCCGAAGGCGGAGCCCGCGCTCATCGGGTCGGCCTGGCCGATCCACACCTCCAGGGGCTCGCAGCGCGCCCTGAGCGCGCGGACGAGCTCGTAGCCGAGCCGCGACTTGCCCGCCCCGACCGCGCCGGTCACGAGCACCGCCCCCGGGGACCTCCCGCGGATGCAGGCGTCGAGCTCGGCCACGATCAGCCCGAGCTCGCGCTCGCGCCCGACGTACGGCGTCGGCCGGCCGAGGAGCGCGGGCGGCGCCTCGGGCTCCTCGCGGGGGCCGTGCAGCCAGCACCCCGACGCGTCCCGGGTCGCATCGAACCGCGCGCCGAGCAGGCCCGCGGTCATGTCGTCGATCCGGATGGCCGCCGGGCGGAGCGGCTCGCGACCGCCCTGGACGAGCTGCACAAGGCGATCGATCACCGCGCCGACCGGCAGCCGGGCGGCGACCTCGGCCCGGCCGGTGACCAGGGAGAGCCGCGCGCCGCCGAGCAGCTCGCGGAGCGCGAGCGCGCAGCGGGCCGCCTGCGCCGCGAGATCGGTGGGCGCGGCCGACCCCGAGAGCGTGACGAGCTGCCACCGCGCCTCCAGGAGCTCGACCCGGCCGCGGTGGCGCTCGACGATCCCGCGGATCGCCCGCGACCGGCCCTCGTCCGCGGTATCGGAGAGGGTCGCCTCGGCGTCGGCCTCGTCCTCGCGGGCGAGGATGAGGCACATGACCCTCCGCTCGCTGGTCGTGATCTCGCGCGCGCGGTGCGGCGGAGGGTGCGACGACGAGGGCTGCAGCGGGGGCGTCGGACCCGCGTCGAGGCGCGGATCGAGCGCCTCCGAGGCGAGCGCCTCCGCGACCGCGCCGCCGTCGCGCGGCCGGGCCTCGCGGGCCTTCGACAGCATCCGCGCGACGAGCCGATCGAGCCCGGCCGGGCAGTCGCCGCGGAGCTCCCTGAGCCGCGGCGGCTCCTCGAGGAGGACCTTCATGAGCACCGAGAGCGGGTCGCCGCCGGCGAACGCGGCGCGCCCGGTCAGGCACTCGAAGAGCACGCTGCCGAGCGCGAAGACGTCGGCGCGGACGTCGATCCGAGGCTCGCCGCGGGCCTGCTCCGGGGCCATGTACTGCGGCGTGCCGCGGATCTCGCCGAGCGTCGGGAACTCGTCGTCGTCCCCGGAGAAGCGCGCGGCGCCGAAGTCGATCAGCCTGGCGCGCTGGAGGTCGCCGCCCTCGAGGAGGAGGTTGCCCGGCTTCACGTCGCAGTGCACGAACCCGAGCCGGTGGACGGCGGCGAGCGTCTCGGCCACGCGCGCGGCGAGCATCAGGCTCTCGGCGATCGTGAGCGGCGCGCGATCGAGCCGCTCCGAGAGGGTCTCGCCCTCGAGCCACTCCGTCGCGAGATAGAGCCGGCCTCCCGCGGTCACGCCATGCGCGACGTAGCGGACGACGCCGGGGATCGCGAGCGTCGCGAGGGCGAGCGCCTCGCGCGCGAGGGCGCTCAGCGACGGGGTCGCGGCCGTCTGGAGGAGCTTGAGCGCCACCGGCGCGCCGGACCTCCGGTCGCGCGCGCGGTACACCCGCGCCGTCGCGCCGGAGGCAGCGTGCTCCTCGATCTCGAACCGGTCGTCGACGACCTCTCCTGATTGCATCGACCTGACGCGCTCCTTCCGGGCGCTCTGGCGCTTCTACACAGCCTGCCAGCTGCGCGCGTCCGCCGTCCACTGTCGCCTGCGGCGACGCCGCGCGACGTGACGCGGCGCGCATCCGGCTCGCCGTCGCGGCTCCCTGGCGCCCGCGTCGGTGTCGCGAGCACGCCGGCGCACCTCGGCCGCGCCCACGTCAGCGCCGCATGCACGCTGGCGCACCACCACGGCGACCGCGTCAGCGCGGCGCGGCGCCTGCGACCTCCTCCGCGGTGCGCCGCCGCAGCACCACGTAGCGGAGGTGCGGCACGCCGCTCACCGCCGCCGGCGCGAACGCCTCGCCGGCGCCGGGCAGGCGCGCGAGGTGCAGCTCCACCCCGCGCGCGAACCGCGTCGCGGTCCAGGGCGACGCGAGCGCCTGCCCCTCGGCGAGCAGCAGCACGAGCGCGTCCACCCCGCGCGCGTCCAGCAGCGCGCCGGGGATCCGCTTCGTCGTGTGCCCGCCGGGCAGCGCCGCGATGGCCGGATCCGTGACCCCCGCGAGATCCACGAGCGTCGCGCCGGTCGCGGCCCCGAGCCAGCCGATGTCGAGCGCCGCGACGACCTCGGCCCCGGCGAGCGCTCCACGGAGCTCCTCGACGACGCGCAGGCGGTCGACGCCGACGCGCGCGGCGGTGGGCCCGACCCGGATCATCACGAAGAGCTGTCCCGCGAGCGCGAGCGCGATCCGGAGCGCGGTGGCGCGCGCGTCGGCCACCGAGGCGACGTGGGCCGCCGCGAGGGCCACCGCGGGCAGCGCCGGCACGACGAGGCGCGACAGCGGCATCCAGTCGCCGCCGGCCGCCGCGACCGCGAGGAAGTGCACGGCGATCGCCGCGAGCAGCCCGCGTGGCCACGCCGGCAGCGCCCGCCACGCGACCGGCGCGATCAGCGCCACCGGGCCGGTCAGGAGGAAGCACGCGAGCGCGTACCGGGCCCCGAGCGAGGCGTCCGGCGCCTTCGCGAGGGCGGCGAGCGGCGCCGCCCGCCCGAAGATCGCGAGCCGCGTGACGGCCACCGCGGCGAAGGGCCCGCCCGCGAGCGCGAGCGCGGCGAGCGCGCGGGCCCACGTGGGGCGCTCCGGTCGCGGCGGCGCGCCGCCTGCGCCTTCGGCGCGCGGGGCCGCCTGGGCCGCGAGCGCCACGACGAGCGCGAACGGCAGGAGCTCCGGCCGGAGCGCCGCCGCCGCCCCGGCGCAGGCCGCGCCGGCGAGCGCGCCGCCGAGCGCGGGCAGCGCGACCGAGAGGGCCCCGAGCGCCGCGACGACGCCCGTCTCCATGCCCGCCGCGGACCACGCCGCGAGCGGCGCCGACGCGGGCACGAGCGCGAGCGCCGCGAACCGCACGGGTCGGTCGGACGCCCGATCGATCGCGAGCGCCAGCGCTCCGGCGGCGAGCGTCCACGCGACGACGCCGAGCGCCTTCGCGGCCGCGAGCGCGGCGAGCGGGCCTCCGGCCGCGAACGGCGCCAGCACGAACGCCCACCCGAGCGGCGTCACGCCGTCGGTCACCGGCCCGGCCGCGTTGAAGCGGTAGCCCAGCCCCCGCGCGAGGTGGTGCGCGTAGCGCGCCGTGATCAGCGCGTCGTCGACCGTGAACCCCGAGAGGGCGAGCGCCGGGAGCAGCGCCGAGAGGGCGCCGGCGAGCGCGACGAGCAGCGAGCGCCTCCGCCCCGTCACGCGACCCGTGCGTCCGCGCGACACTGGAACGTGCAGGAGGACCGGACGCGCGACCCGGACCGGCTCCCACGCTCCGCCGCGCGCGCTCCATCGAGGACGCATCGGCGGAGGAGCAGGCGCTCGGGTTGCACGGCCGTCACCACGGCCGGCGATCGTGTGGCAGGCGCACGAGGGACGCAATTGCGCTCGTCCATCCGCGACCGCGTGGACGCGCGGAAGCGGGGCACGCGTCACCGCGGGCACGCGTCACCGCGGGCACGCGTCACCGCGGGCACGCGTCACGAGGAGCCGCGGACGTACGGACCCGGGCGCGCGGACGTCGCGAACGCCCGGGTCCGCCGTGTCGCTCGCGCCGTGTCGCTCGCGCCGTGGACGGCGACGACGACACGGCGCCTCGTGGCAGCCATACGCTCTCGTGGCCGGTATAGTTGCGCGCATGGCACTTCCCGCCGCGCTCCTGGCCGCCGTCGAGCGGCATTCCTGTTTCACCGGCTGCTATCGCAGCGAATCGGAGGTCCAGGTCTGCATCGATCCCACGCAGGCGCTCGTGCCGACGGTGCCTGTCTGTTGCAGCGATTGCCTGAACTTCCACCCGGCGGCGCTCGTGAGCCTCCTGCCGCTCGGCATGACGTCGTACGCGCTGGCGAACGCGCTGACCGCCCACGTCCGATCGCTGCGCGGGTACAGATGGGCGACCGGCGGCTACCACACCGCGGGCACCGGCTTCTGGCTCAACGCCGCCTACTACGGCAACGGCCTCTTCCTCGTCGACGCCGCGCGCAACCGCAACGCGCGCACCGACGTCGACATGTTGATCGAGGCCTTCCAGCACGGCATCGTCCAGCCCGAGGACCCGCGCATGCTCGATCCGGCGCTCTACACGGCCGAGCTCGCCTACATCAACATGTCGCGACCCATCCTGCCGGTCTGCAGCAAGCAGGATCTCCTGGCGTCGCCGCAGCGCAGCGCCACGCCGAGGCAGGGGTTCTCGCGCGTGTCGATCCTGGAGTTCCAGCCGCTCGCCGTCGCCGGCGTCTCCGCGGGCGCGCAGCCGGCGAAGTCGGCGCCTCCGCCCCGCGAGATCAAGCTCGGCGACACGTGCCCGACGTGCGGCGCCGCCGTCATGGAGCGGCCGCTGTTCTCTGGCACCTTCGTCGGCTGTCTCTGCTGAGCGCGCGGACGCCGGGCCGGATCACGGGGGCTGCGGCGCCGTCGCGCGCCACACGGTGCCTCCGGTCGCCGGGTCGATCGCGCGCAGCGCGGCGCCGCTCACCGCGGCGCCGCTCACGACGTACACGTAGGGGCCCGCGGCCTTCGCCGCCACGAGCCGGTCGCCGAGGTAGCCCGCCGCGCGCTCGTACCGGCTGGCCCCGGACGCGGGATCGAGGGCGAGGATCCGCAGATCGGTGCCCTCCACGACGTCGACGCCGAGGACGATGGCGGCGCCGCCGTTCGCGACGAGGAAGAGATCCGGGCGCCCGCCGGAGCGCGGCGCGCGCGCCGGGAGCTCTCTCTTCCAGAGCGACGCGCCGCCGCGCCGCCCCTCGGCGGTGAGGCGCGGCGGCCCCTCGGCCGGCGTCGTGAGCACGACCTCCACGTCGCCGACGTGGACCACCTGGGGGTTCTTCTTGCGCTCCCAGAATTGCCCCGTGATCGCCGACGGCTGCGGCGCCGTCGGGCAATCGGCCACCGCGCCCCCGTCGAGCTGGACGCCGGTCGCCGAGCCGTCCTTCATCACGACGGTCGCGCAGCCCTCGCCTCCGGCGACCTCGTCGGGGACCCCGGGCAGGCTCGCCGCCCAGCGCGCCTTGCCCGTGCGGGCGTCGAGCGCGTGCAGCGTGGCGCTCTCCCCGCCCGCGAGCACCGTGCCGCCCGCGAGCACCGTGCTCAGGTCCGGACAGGCGAGCGCGTCCGGCTTCTCGAGCTCCTCCGAGGCCCAGAGCCACTGCCCGCTGCGTCCATCGACGGCGACCACCCGCCCGCGCGTCTTGCCGTCCTGCCACAGGACCGGGTCGGGCGCGTCGTCGCCGTTCGCGTCGACGAAGCAGAGCGCGTCGAGCTGTGTCGAGAGGTGGCGCGCTTGCGGCGCGGGATCCCGCGGCGGCTCGACGCGCGCGAAGAACATCACCGCGAAGCCGACCCCCACCGCGACCATCGCCACGGCGAGGAGCACCTTCACCGCCCGGGGCGGCCCCGGCGCCGGCGCGGCAGCGGGGGCGCCCGGCTGAGCGGCCGCCGCGCCTGCCACGCCGGGGTTCTCGGCGCCGCAGCGCGGACACGTGATCCCACGACCGCTTGCCTCCAGCGAGGCACCACAGCTCCTGCAGGGCCGCATCGCGCCAGTCTATCGCCGCGGGGGGCCCGCGATCGAGAGCGACGGCGCTCGATGCGCCGCTGAGCGCGCGGCCAGGCTGCGTTCAGCCGGAGCCGTGACCCGCTGCGGCTACTTTGCCCACAGCAGGGAGAGATCGAGCTCGATGGCGTCGAAGGGCTCGACGCGAACGCGCGCGGCGTCGCGGTGGACCACCGCGGGTCCCCAGCTTCGGCGGGACGGCCTCGAGATCGGCGTACGTGGCGCGGCGCGGCTCCTCGGCGGGCTGGCCCGTGACCCGAGCCTGCCCGGGGGGGCGCGCGGCGAGGCAAGGCGGGGAGGAGCAGGCCGGGGCGGTGCGCTCACCGGCGCAGGGCTACGACGGTGAGCGCCAAGGCCAGCCCGAGGGCGTGCGGGGCCGGCGGTGGGCTCGCCAGCATCGTGGTGAGCCTCGCCGCTACGGCTTCGGGATGCGCAGCGTGCCGCTGACCATCGCGCTGCCGCTCACGACGTAGACCAGGCTGAGCGGGTGGAACGCCCAGGGACCGAGCGCGATGGACCCGAGCCAGAGCTGCTCGTGCACGCGCCCCAGCGCGAAGAGCACCCCGAAGAGCAGCACGATGAGCAGGCTCGTGGGAATGGGCGTGCCCTCGTAGTAACGCACCTTCCCGCGATCGTCCGACAGCTCGGCCGCGGTCACGTTGTACCGCGCGAGGCGGCTGATCCCGCAGGCGACGAAGTAGACGAGCGCGGCGGCGTCCCACGGACCGCGCAGGCCGAGCGCGTAACCGAGCACCGCGGGCGCGACGCCGAACGAGACAACGTCGGCCAGCGAATCGAGATCGGCCCCGAGCGGCGAGTGCCGGCGACGCCACCGCGCGATCGTGCCGTCGAGGACGTCGCACGCGAGCGCGAGCGGCAGGAGCCCGAAGACCACCCAGATATAGATGCGCTCGCGCTCGGCCACGTAGTTCAGGCAGAGCAGGATGCTCAGGGTGCCGCTCGCCGCGTTCGCCAGCGTGAAGAAATCGGCCAGCGCGAACGACCGGAGCATCGAGAAATGGGGCGGTCTTTCGGGAGACATGGCGCTCGGGGGCCGGATTGTTGCACGTCCGGTTGGAATGCCAACCGATCTGCGCGCAGCCCGTCGGCGACCTCGGGCCGTCCTCGCGCCGCGGGGCTCGTCGAGCGGCAGCAGCGGCGGGGGCGCCAGGCGCCGGCGCTGTCTAGTCAGGTGGCACGTGCTTGTCCACTCCGCGGCTATCCGCGCACAAAACTTAGGACCCGGCCCCACGATGCCTAGCATCCCTCGACGGATGCCCGGACTGTCACTTGTCGCCGACACCACCCGATGCTCACCGGAGATCGAGCGCACGTCGCTGCACGATGTGCTCGACTTCGTCTTGGAGGGGGCGCGCAACGCGCCTCCTCCACTCGATGAAGCGGCGTTGCCGCTACGCGCCGAGGCCGAGGCGCTGCCGCTGCTCTGCGATCTCGCCGAGGCCGCGGCGGAGCTCGCCTCCGGACGCCGCGCGCGCGCCGTCGTGCGGCTGTGCCTCGAGCCCGACCCCTGGGAGCTCGGGCTGGAGCGCGTGGGCCGCGATCTCCTCGTCACCGTCTTCCACGGCGGCGACGTGCCCGAGGTCGCCCTGCACGAGCGGCGCTTCGAGGGCGAAGCGCTCTGCGCGCGCGTCCTCGCGGCCGTCGATCGGTTCGCCTCGCGGAGGGGCTCGGGCGCGCGCCGCGACGCCACCTTCCCCCGCGACGACGCGGGCCACGGCGGGCTCGGCGAGCACCGGCTCCAGGCCGCGCGGAGGTGCCTCGCCGCCGCCCTGCCGTTCTCGCCCGACGAGGCGGGCGGCGAGCCCGCCATCGTGGGCGTCGAGCCGACCGGCGAGATCCCGATCGCCATCGCGGCCGAGGCGCTCCTGCGCACGTCCCCGGGCGCGGCGCTCGCGCAGCCGGCCGTGCTCCGGGCCGACCTCTTCTCGCTCCTCTTCCGGGGCAAGATCCGCGTGCTCGTGGGCGAGGAGGCGCGCGAGCTGCCCGACGTCTTCATCTTCCCGTTCGCCGAGCAGCTCGCGTCGCTGTCGCTCGAGTCGCTCGACGCGTGGGCGCGGCGGCAGCCCTACCACCGGCGGCTGACCGTCGGCGGCGCGATCCTCGGCGTGCGGCTGCACAGCGAGGGGGCGCTCTCGCTCACGCTCGGCGTGCCCCGCGTGGGCCGCGTCCCGCCCGCCGATCCGCGCGCGCTCGGCCGCGGCTCGCCGTTCGCGGGCGCCGAGGAGCGGGCGAAGACCTGGACGTTCCCCGCCGTCGACGTGGCCGCGCTCGCCCAGGGCGTCGTCGCGTTCGGGAGGGCGCTCGCGCGCAGCCTCGTGCGCCGAGATCGCGGGCAGACGTCGAACCTGCGCCTGTTCGAGTTCCGGGCGCGCGTGCGCGAGCTGGCCGAGCGGCTCCGCGAGCTGACGCGCAACGACGCGAAGATCAACGTGGCCCCGGAGACGTACCGCGCCTTCGCGGCGGCGGCGCGCCCGCAGGCCGCGGCCGAGGACACGTTCGGGCGGACGCGGCTGCGCTTCACGGCCCGGTGGGTCGCGGCGATCCCCTCGCTGGATCTCCGCGCCACCTTCCTCTGCGGCGACGTGCTCGTCGTGGGCTCGACGCGCGAGCTCACCTGCATCGATCGGCGCACCGGCGAGTGCCTGTGGCGCAAGCAGGCGCCGCGCGCGGTCTCGGTGATGACGCCGGTCGGCCTCGGGCGGCTCCTGCCCGACGGCACGCTGCAGCTGCACGAGCTGTCGACCGGCGAGGTGGCCTGGTCGGCGCGGCTCTCGCCGCGCGTCGGCGCGAACGCCTCGGGCGCGGTGGTGAGCGCCCCGGGGCTGCCCCGGATGCTCATCGTGAGCGAGGGGACGCGCCACCTCGCGGCGGTGGACCTCTACTCCGGCGAGGTGCGCTGGCGCTACGCCGCGCGGCGCGGCGAGAACTTCCGGCTGCGCCGCGCGGGCAAGCTCGTCGTGGTCGGCAGCGGCGAGCCTGCGCTCGCGGCGCTCGACGTGCTGAGCGGCGAGGTCGTCTGGCGCTTCTGCGACCGGCTGCCGTTCGCGTCGCCGGTGGCGGTCGATCAGGACGCGCTCTTCGCGCTGGCCGGCGACGGGGCGTTCGTCGGCCGCGGCGGGGCGCGGCTGCACCACCTCGACCCGTGGTCGGGCGAGGCGCGGTGGACGGTCGACCTGCCGAAGCACGTGGCGCCGGTCGGCGCGCCGCTGCTCGGGCCCGAGACGGTGTGCGTGGTGACCCACGGGCGGCGCGGCACCGGGCTCGTGGGGATCGATCGCCGCACCGGGGCGACGCGCTTCGATCTCACCGCGTGCGCGGCGACGGCCTCGTGCCTCATGGTCGACGACGTGGTCGTTGTGAACAGCGAGACGGGCGAGCTCGTCGGGGTCGGCGCGCACGACGGCGCGGTCCGGTACCGGCACGTCCTCGCGGGCGGCGTCGAGGGGGACCGGCCGCGGCGCCTCGAGCCGGTGCTCCGCTCGGGGGCGCTGTTCGTGCCGCAGAGCGAGGTGCACGTCGTGCGGCCACGCGACGGCGCGCTGCTCGGCAAGGTGCCGACCGACCTCATCCCGGATCTCCTGCGGGTCGACGAGCGGTGCGACGTCTACGTCGCCGAGGAGAGCGGCCACCTCGCCGCCTTCGCCGCGGCCCCGCGGCTCAGCCTCGTCCAGTAGCAGCCCGCAGGTCGAAGCCCCCTGGCCGCCCGGCGCCGCGGCGCGATCAGCGCGACCGCCGCGCCGGCTTCCAGATGAGCTCGAGCGACACGTCGGTGACCCCGTCCTTGATGAGCCCGATCCGCTCGGCGGCCCTGCGCGACAGGTCGATGATCCTGCCGCGCTTGAACGGGCCGCGGTCGTTGATCCGCACGCGCACGCGGCGGCCGTCCCGGCGGATCACATCGACGAGCGTGCCGAAGGGGAGCGTGCGGTGGGCGGCGGTGAGCGCGCGGGGGTTGTAGGGCTCGCCGCACGCGGTGGCGCGGCCCTTGAACTTGTCGGCGTAATAGGTGGCGCGCCCGCGCTGGATCGGGACCCCCTTCGTCGCGGCCCGGGCGCTCGCGGGCGCGATCGGCGTGGAGACGCGGCCGCCCGCCTCGTCCAGGTCGTCGTCTCCGGCCCGACCCGGCCCGGGCCCCGCCAGGGGGCCAGGCGGGCGGGAGACCTCGGTGGACAGGGGCGGCGCGTCGCCGCTCGTCCGGGCCGGGATCGGCTGGTGCGCGGAGCAGGCCGGGGTGCAGAGGAGGAAGAGGAGGCCGAGCGCTCTCGCCGCGGCGCGACGTCCCGCCAGCGTCATCACGTCGCCTCGGGCGCGGCGCGGTCGGCCGACGAGGGGTCGAGGGCGGCCGCGGGCGGGGTCACCGCAGCGACGAGGGCCAGCTCGGCGGGCGCGTTCCCCTCCCCGTCCACGAACAGCCCCGCCTGGGCCCTGGCGTTGGACCGCACGAACCTGGCCAGCTCGCGGAACGGCACGCCGGTCGGGCAGATCTGCTCCTTCTCGGCGAGCACCTCCTCCGGCACGTGCGCCAGCGCGAGCGCCGCGGCGTCGAAGTCCGGCATGCTCCGCGAGGACGCGAGCACCACGGTCATGAGCCCGGGGTAGGCCCCCCTGGAGGCGGCGATGCGCTCGGCCTCGCCGAGATCGCAGCGCCCGCACGCGATGCAGCGGGAGAAGCCGGGCAGCGCCGCGCGCTCGGCGGGCGAGAGCGGCGGCAGGCCATCGGCGTCGTAGTTCTCGCGGAAGAGCGCGAGGCCGCTCGGCCCGTCGAAGAGACGGCGCACCACGACCTTGAGGAGCGACCACGCGAGGACCGCAAGGGCTAGAGCACGGCCGGAAAGCACGCTCGGTCCATAACCCGAAACAGGGCCGCGCGCAGACCCCGATGCGCGCCGGCGTCGCCGGAACGGCGCCGGCCCGGGGAGCGCGGCTGGATCTTTCCATCCTGGTAGCGGGCGTCACCTCCTCGCGGCGGGGGGCGCCGCGCGGCGCACCTCGCCCCGCCGCGCGGCGCACGATCGCGGAACGTCGCTCGTACCCGCGGAGATGCGCTTGAAAGCCGCGCCTGCGCGCTGTCCTCGGCGCGCAGTGAACCCTCGTTAACAGCTCGCGAGGTGCGGTCACAGGGCCACGGCCGCACGCCGCCGACGAGCCGCCCTGCTATCCGCGCTGACGGCGCTGGCACGTCGGGTGCTTTGACCTCCGGCATGCCCAACGACTTGCCTCTCTGCGGTAAGGGATGCTCGGAAGACCTCGGCGACGGCGCCGATGGGGTGCTGGTGAAGGAGATGATCGCAGGGAGCGAGCGCGCCTGGCGCGCCTTCCACGCCCGGTACGACCGGCTGGTCCACCGCTGCATCCGCGGCGTGATCGCCCGCTTCTCCGCCGTGGTGGCGCAGGACGACATCCGCGACATCCACGCGACGCTGCTCATGCAGCTGCTCTCGAACGACATGCGCAAGCTGCGGACCTTCGACGCGGACCGCGGCACGCGGCTGAGCTCCTGGATCGGCACGCTCGCCGTCCACTGCGCCTACGACCACCTGCGGGGGGCGCGGCGCGCGCCGCGCTGCGCCCCGCTCGATGACGCGGCGGTCGAGCTCCCCTGCGAGCGCCCCTCCCCGCAGGAGCACGCCGAGCGCCGCGAGCGCGCCGCGATCGTGGGGCAGGTGCTCCACGATTTCTCGGACAAGGACCGCGAGTTCGTCGCGCTCTACTTCGGCGAGGGCCTGCCCCCGGAGCAGATCGCGGAGCGGATGCACATCAGCGTGAAGACGGTCTACTCGAAGCGGCACAAGATCCAGAGCCGCCTCGAGGCGATGCTGTCCGGCGCGAGCCTCGCGGCCTGAGCCACCCCCTCCCTCGAAGGGGGCTCGGCGGCCGTCGGCCCTGTGGTATGAGCCGGAGAGGATGGGCCCCCCGCTCCGCATCACCACCGCGCTCGCCGCCGCCGCCGCCGTGGCCGCCGTCCCGCTGCTCGCCGGGTGCGGCGGCGGCAACGGAGACGCCCCCTCGATCCCCCTCGCCGACGAGCGCGGCGGCGGTGCCCGCATCGCGGATCTCGTCGGCAAGGCCGCGTGGCTCGACGCCGATCCCAGGACCCAGGACAGCGAGGGCTGCGAGGGGGTGCCGGCCGATCGCCGCGTCAGCGTCACGGCCGCGACGCTCATCGCGATCGACCGCTTCGACGAGACCGGCGAGGGGGCGCACGGCAACTACTACGTGCAAGACCGCGCCGACGAGCCGGTCGCCTATTCGGGCATGACGGTCTTCCAGCCCGCGTTCAGCCCCCCGGACCTGCGGCTCTTCCCCGGCGACGTTGTCGACCTGCTCGGCGTGCTCACCGAGTTCCGCGGCCCCTCCTCCGGCCGGTTCCCCGGCTGCCGCACCCTGCCCGAGATCGGCGGGACCATGAGCTTCCGGTTCGAGGACGGCCCCGCGAAGCCGATCCGCGTGCCGCTCGACGCGCTGACGAGCTACGCGACCGCGCGCAGCTACCTCGGCATGCTCGTGCAGATCGAGGGGGTCCAGACCGTCGGCGACCCCACGAGGCGCGACGGCCGGTACACGGCGCGGATCAACGTGGGCGCCGGCGTGCTCGGCGACGACATCCCGAGCCTCTCGAACGAGCTCTACGATCTCGAAGCCGAGGGGCCGCCCCTCGGGGGCGGCGCGTCCTTCGGCTCGGTCACCGGCGTGCTCACCTACTTCCACGGCTTCAAGATCGCCCCGCGATGCCCGGCCGACTTCCAGCTGGAGGGCGCCGCCCTGCCGGCCGACGACGCATGCGCTCCCTGAGGCCCGCGCTCTCGCTGCCGCTCGTCCTGCTCGCCGCCTGCAGCGGCGCGGCGCCCGGCGGCCCGACGGCGCCGGGGCGCGCGCTCGTCTCGACGCCCGAGGGCAGCGTCGGCCGCATCGAGGTGCGCAACCTCGACGCCCGGCCGCGGCTCACGCTCGTCTCCCGCGAGGGCGACCCCGCGCCCGCGCTCGTCGTCTCGGTCGCGACCGATCTCGGCTCGGTCGCGACGACGGCGCTCGCCAGCGTGGTCGAGGCGCGGCTCGTCGCCGCCGGCTTCGACGTGGACGCGCGCATCGACCGCAGCGCCTTCCGCGTGCGCCTGCTCGTCCGGGACGCGGCGCGCGTCGCGCCGTTCCTGCGCGCGCTCTCGGCGGCGTTCGCGCAGCCCATCGCCGCCGGCAGCCCGGAGGTCGCCCGGGCCACGGAGCGGCTCCAGGCGCTCCGAGCGAGCCCCCTCGACGCGCCGGAGCTCTCGCCGGTCGCGGCGTGCACCGGCCGGCTGGGCCTCGCGGGCGCCGAGCCCGTGGTCGACCTGGCGACGCCCGCGGGCGTGCGGGAGCTCGAGGGGTGGCGGACCGCGGCGCTGCACGCCGGGCGCACCTCGATCGCCGTGGTCGGCCCCGCCGCGTTCTGCGCGGAGGCGGCCCGCGCGGCGGAGGGCGTCGACCGCTGGCCCGCGGGCGGCCCGCCCGCGGACGCGTGGCCGGCGGCGGACACGATCGGCGTGTACACGACGAACCAGCTCGATCGGCGGGCCGCCCGCGTCACCGTGGCCGTGCGCGTCGCGAGCCCGCAGGCCGCGGTCGCCGCGGCCGAGCGGCTCGGCGCGCCGGGGTCGCCGCTCCGGGCGCGGCTCTCGGCGCTCCCCTCCCCGTTCCGCACCGTCGAGGTGCTCGGGGTCGCCCGCCCGCGCGGCGGCTGCGTCAGCGTGACCATCGAGGCCTCCGAGCTGCCCGCGGCGCCGCCCGTCGAGGCCTCGGCGGCGCTCGCGGTCGCGGTGGCGCGGCAGGAGATCCGCCGCGGCCTCGCGGCGCCGCCGGGCCCCGCCACCGCCACGCGGCAGATCCTCACCGCGCAGGACCCGCGCGACGCCGGCGCGCGCGCGGCCTGGTGGGCGCTCTCGGGCTCCGCCCCGAACGCGCCGGCCGAGCGGTGGGCGACGGCGCTCGGCCTCCCCCCGCGCGCCGAGCCGCCGAGGCCCGCGGCGCCGGGCGAGGCCGGCGAGCGGCTCTTCGAGACGGAGCTCGGGCGCGCGCTCGCGGCGGAGGCCCAGCCCGCCCTGGAGCGGCGCACGCTGGTCGAGCGCGGGCAAGGCGAGGTCTGGGTCCTGCTCGCGAGCCCGTGCGGCGTCGCGGAGGAAGGGGTGTACGACGCGGGGGCGACGGCGCTCGCCGCGCTCGCCGCCGTGCAGACCCGGCGGCGCGAGCTCGACGTGACGATCGAGCCCTGGGTCACGGCGGACGCCGTCGGAGTCATCGCGCACGCGCCGTTCCGCGACGACCGCGAGACCCCGGCCGAGCTCGGGCGCCGCGTCGCGAGCGCCGCCGCGCGCACGGTCGCGGCGACGACGCCCGGCCCCGAGGCGCTCACGCTGGCGCGCGCCGCGGCGCTCGAGCACCTGGAGCGCCTCTCCGGCGGGCGGGCCGCGGCGCTCGAGGCCTTCGCCTCCGCGATCGCGCCCGACCACCCGTCCTGGGTCGAGCCGTTCGGCGTCTGGGACCGGGTGGCGAGCGGCGCGCTCGAGACGGTGCAGCTCCGCTGGCAGGCGCTCGCGACCGGCCCGCTCCGGCTCGCCGTGCTCGCGAACGCCGACGCGTCGCAGGCGGCGGCAGCGACGGAGGCCGCCGAGCGATGGCTCTCGCCGCGGCTCGCGCCGCGCGGGTGCGCCTCACCGGACGGCGCGGTGGTGCCCCGGCTCGGTCACCACGACGCCCGCCTCCCGGCCGGGACGCCGCTCTCGCAGGCCGTCGTCGGCGCGCGGCTCCCGGCCGCGCGCGAGGCCGCGGCCCGCGAGCTCGCGGAGATCACGGTCGCCGCCCTCAACGGCGAAGGCGGCCTGCTCGCGGCCGCCCTCGGCGCGGCGGCCCTCCCCGCGGCGGACGCCGCGGCCCCGAGGCGGCAGCTCGCGGCCCGCGCGAGCGCGCGCGTCCTCGGCGGCACGCGCGCGGCGGCGCTCGCGGTCGAGATCCGGGCGCCGAGCGCGGAGCTCGACGAGGCCTCGGCCCGCGTGAAGGAGCTCCTCGCTGGCCTCGCGCAGCGGGTGACCGACGCCGACCTCGGTCGCGCCGAGGCCCAGGTCGCCCGGCGCGAGCGCGACGCGCTCGCGGAGCCCCGGCGCCGGCTCATCCACCTGTTCAACGGCCGCGCCCCCCGGACGCCGCCGGCGAAGGCTACGCTGGCCGCGTGGCGCGCCTTTCTGGCGGGCGCGCTCGGCGCGGACGCGATCGTGACCGTGGAGGCCCGGCCCGACTGATCACTCCCCGCTGTCGAAGTCGCCGGCGTCCTCGATCTCCGCAGTCCGCTCGGGGGGCGTCGCCTCGAGGCTTTCGTCCTCCGCGTCGCCCTCGCCCTCGCCCTCGTCCTCATCCTCGTCGAGCGCGACCTCGTCCTCGTCCTCGTCTTCGTCCTCTTCGGGCTGGGTCAGCACCGGGAGCCGGCGCTTGCCGACCGGGCCCTCGTCGACGAACTCGCGCAGCGCCGACATGTCCTTCAGCGCCTCGAGCTTCGCGAGCGCCTTGACCTCGACCTGGCGGATCCGCTCGCGCGTCAGGTTCATGATCGCCCCCACGTCCTCGAGCGTGGTGCCGCCACGATCCGCGACGTCGAGCGCGCACGTCTCGTTCATGTCCCAGACCTCGAGATCGGGGAAGTTGAGCTTGATGGCGCCCGTCCTGGCCGACACGTCGAGATAGAGGTGGTGCTGGCACGAGACGTACGGGCACGGCCTCGGGCCGTCGACGCACTCGGCGCGGGTCCCCGGCTTGTAGTAATCGGTCTCGGGGTACAGCATCCGGCCGATCTCTAGCTCGCGCTTGGTCATGCGCTTGACGCTGATCGTCCGCGCCCGGATCTCGCGCTTCCTCCGGGACCTGCGCTGCTCGCGCGTGATGGGGTTTCCCGGCGCCGCGGGGTCTGCCTGGAGCGCGAGGGCGCCCTCCACGACTGGCTCACTGGAGCCCGCCGGTTCGCAGTCACCCCCCGCCGCATCCGCTCCGTCCAGGCCGAAGATCTCGAGCTCGCTGTCAGACACCGTCGCCATGCGCTGCCTCCGTTTGGTAGCGTCTCCGCTCTCAATCGCGCGCGTCTCCCCACGCGCCCGAGTCCCAGCTCGAGCGCAAAGAGATCCCGCTCCTTGCCCGACGTAACGCCGGATGCCGTCCCTAAAAAATCGCGACGAAACGAGCCACGCCCGTCCCGTCGATCGCGTCAACCCCAGGAGGGGCCGCGCTCGCGGCCCCATTCACTTCACGAAGACGAGAGATCCTGCGACTCGGCCCCTCAAGAGGATGCCGCCTGTTTCGTGAGCCGCGCTTGCGCCATCAAGCGCTCTTCTATCAATGCCAGCTTCGCGACGAGCTCCCGCGCGAGCGTCTCCGCGCTCGCGAGGTCCAGGGCGATCGCCCTGCCGCTCGTCTCGCTCCGCCTCTCTTTGGCGGCGTCCCTGAGCGCATTGAAGACCTTGGTCATCGTGCGCTCGAGCTCCTCGATATCACCTCTCACGAACAGGAATTCACGCTGGATCTCTTCGATGGTGTAGTCCTGGGCCATCATCTCTTTGATGCGCTGAACCTGGCGGACTACCGTGGCCGGATACATCCCCTGTGAGCCCTGATGCTTGCCCTTGCGCCCCACCCGCACGCTGCGCGGGAGGAGGCCGAGCTGCACATATTTCCGGAGCGTCGCCTCGCTGAACTTGATGCCATGCGCCGCGAACAGCTCGAGGATATCGCTCGAGGTAATCCCTTGGGCGTGCTCCCGCTCGATGCGATTCAGCACGTCCTCGGGGATCCTTTGCACCGGTCCTCCCATCGATTGCCGGAGGCCCTACCCAACCGACGCGGGCGACTCTATTCCACTGAATGGAATACAGTCAATTGACGCGACTACGATTATTGTGTGGCTGTCGCGGGACGCGGTGCTTTCCCGGGGTTCTTGACACGCCTCGGACATTTTTCGTCCGTCGGCACCGGGGGTCGTTCCGCTCCGCACATCGGGAACCCGGGTGCGAGGCGGGAAAATTGCGACGCGGAGCGCAACGGGTGGGAGCGAGGAGGCGCCCGTCCCGCAGCGGGGCTCGTGGAGCGGCATGGCCCTCACCCTGACACACATCGGTCCTTTCAGACAAAAGGGCTGATAGTCTCGTCGCCACCATGGCCAAGGCCCTTGCCAGCGAGGGTCGGGGCGCGGCCTCGCCCGCCGCCCCCCGACCCGTCGAGCGCGTCATCAGGGATGTCACCGCCCGGGGTGTCAGGATGCGGGTCCTGGTCGCCGGGGCCGGCAACGGCCCGGCGCTCCTCTTGATCCACAACTTCCTCGTCAGCCACCTGGAGTTCGACGACGTGATCGACGCGCTGGCCCAGCGCTTCCACGTCATCGTCCCGGACCTGCCGGGGTTCGGCGAGAGCGAGAAGCCGAGCCCGGCGCGGTACGCCTACGGGATCGAGACGTTCGCCGAGGCCGTGGCCGATCTCATCGCCGCCTTCGGCGTGGGCCGGGCGCACCTCGTCGGCCACGCCATGGGCGCGGCCGTCGCCATCACGCTCGCGGCCGACCACCCGGAGCTCGTGCAGCGGCTCGTCCTGGAGGACGCGCTCTGTTACCCGTTCCCGATGAGCTTCCGGATGAAGCTCCCGCTCCTGCCGATCGTCGGCGGCATCGTCTTCAAGCAGCTCCACGGCCGCAGGATGTTCCGGTCGTTCTTCCGCGACGACGTGTTCCGCGCGGACGCGGCGGTGCCGCTGTCGCGCGTCGACCGGCACTACGACCTCTTCAACGCCCCCTCGGCGCGCGAGAGCGCCCACGCGGTCATACGCGCGGTGCTCGACGCGCGCCCCGTCGTCGCGCGCCTCACGCGGATCACGGCGCCGACGCTCGTCGTGTGGGGGCGCGACGACCGCATCTTCCCGGCCGCGAGCGCGCAGCGGCTGGCCCGCGAGATCTCGGGCGCGATGCTCGAGATCATGGACGCCGGGCACTCGCCCCACGAGGAGCGGCCCGAGGAGTTCGTCGCGCTCGTGACGCAGTTCCTCGAAGGGAAGCGGTGACGCCGGCGGCGCGCTGGGCCCGGCTCGCTCGCGACGCGGCGCGCGCGGGCGAGCGCGCGGGCCGGGCCCTCCTCGGCGACGACGCGGCGCGGCGCTTCCTGAGCGACCGGTCGGCGCTGCTCGGTCTCGGGATCGTCGCGCTGCTCGCGCTGTTCGCCGCGGCGGGGCCGGCCGTCGTCGGCCACGACCCCAACGCGAGCGACTTCAGCCTGTCCCGCGACGCCTTCGGCGCGCCGCCCGGGCCGTCGGCCGCCCACTGGCTCGGGACGGACCCGCTCTTCCGCGACCTCCTCGCGCGCCTCGCCCACGGCGCGCGGCTCTCGCTCGCCATCGCGCTCTCGTCCACGGCCCTCGCCACGGGGCTCGGCGCGCTCGTCGGCGTCGCCGCCGGCATGGCCGCCGGCACGCGGGCGGGCGCCCTCGACGGCGCGCTCATGCGGCTCGTCGACGTGATCCTCGCCCTGCCCTACCTCCTGTTCGTGACCGCGATCGGCGTCGCGGTGGGGCGCGCGGACGCGGGGACGATCCTGCTCGTGCTCGGCCTCACGGGGTGGACCGGGGCGGCGCGGGTCGTCCGGGCCAAGACGGTGGAGCTCGCGCAGCGCGACTTCGTGGTCTCCGCGCGCGCGCTCGGCGCGGGGCCGCTGCACGTCGTCCGGCGGCACGTCCTGCCGAACGTCGGCGGGACGCTGCTCGCGCTCGCGACGATCAACGCCGGGCAGATGATCCTCGCCGAGGCCGCCCTCAGCTACCTCGGCGTCGGCGTGCAGCCGCCGACCGCGACCTGGGGCCGCATGCTGCACGAGGCGGAGCCGTACCTCGGGGTGAAGCCGCTCCTCGTCGCGGCGCCGGGCTTCGCCATCCTGCTTGCCGTGCTCGGCTTCCACCGCGCGAGCGAGGGGCTCCGCGACGCGCTCGATCCCGCCGGCGCCGAGCTCCCGCGCGGCCGGCGCCTGCCGGTCGATCTGCTCGTCGCGGGCGCGGCGCTGCTCCTGCTCTCGGGCGGCTCGCCGCGCCGCGTGCGCCCTCCCCTCGGCGACGAGGCGGCCTCCGGCGCGCCGGTGCGGGGCGGGACCCTGCGCCTCGCGACAACGGTCAACGCCCGCACGCTCGACCCGTCGATCGCCTACGACGAGCTCTCGAGCGCCATCGCCGAGCTCGTCTTCGCCCGCCTCGTCACGTGGGACCGGGACGGCCGCCTCGCGCCCGAGCTCGCGCGCGCGATCGCGGTCGAGCGCGGCGGCCGGACGTACGTCTTCACGCTGCGCGAGGGCGTGCGGTTCCACGACGGCGCGGAGCTCCGCGCCGCCGACGTGAAGCGCTCGATCGAGCGGACGCTCCACCCGGGGACGCCGAGCCCGGGCGCGAGCCAGTACGACATGATCGAGGGGTTCGCCGAGTTCCACGCGGGCGCGGCGCCGCACCTCGCGGGCGTGCGGGTGCTCGGCGATCACACCGTCGCGATCGATCTGCGCGCGCCGGACGCGACGTTCCTGCCCCGCATGACGCTCGCGTTCATGGCGCCGGTGTGCCCCTCGTCCGGCGCCGTGGTCGACGCGGCGCGCCCCCCGCCGCCGTGCGGTGCGGGCCCGTTCCGCGTCGCGCGGTGGGACCAGGACGGCAGCATCGGGCTCGCCCGGCACGAGGGGTACTTCCGCCCGGGCCTGCCGTACCTCGACGCGATCGAGTGGCAGACCGGGATGCGCGCGACGACCCAGCGCTACAAGTTCGAGGAGGGCGAGCTCGACTACCTGCGCGATCTGACGGCGATCGACGCGTCGACCTACCGCGCCGATCCCCGGTGGCAGGGGCGCATGCGCTGGGTGAACCGGAACCGGACCAACGCCGTCTTCCTCAACACCGAGCTCGCGCCGTTCGACCAGCTCGCCGTGCGGCGCGCGGTCGCGTTCGCCCTCGACCCCTCCGTGCTCGAGAAGGTGCGCCCCGATCTCGTCGCCCTCGACCGGGTGCTGCCGCCGTCGATCCCGGGCCCCCCGCGCGACGAGCCGATGCGGCGGCACGACCCCGCGCGCGCCCTCGCGCAGATGGCCGCGGCCGGCTATGCGTACGACCCGGCGACCGGGAAAGGCGGCTACCCGGGCGTCGTCGACTACATCGCGATCCCTGACACCCTGGAGCAGGCGATCGGCGAGATCGTCCAGCAGCAGCTCGCGACGATCGGCCTCCGCGTCCGCCTGCGGCTCGTCAGCTGGGCGACCTACCTCGCCGAGGCGTCGCGGCGCCGCGCCGTCCCCATGGGCTGGGTCGGATGGCAGGCCGATTTCCCCGATCCGGCGAGCGTCTTCGAGCCGACGCTCTCCACGCGCGCCATCCGCGACGAGGGCTCGCAGAACTACGCCTTCTTCAGCAGCGACGAGCTCGATCGAACGCTCGACGCCGCCCACGCGGAGCAGGACCGCGCGCGGCGCCTCGCGCTCTACGCCCGCGCCGAGCGCGTCGTCCGCGATCTCGCGCCCTGGGTGCCCACGTACACGATGCGCCAGCTCGAGCTCTGGCACCCGTACATGCGCGGCTACGGGCGCTCCGCCGTGATCCCGTGGCACTTCCACGAGGTCTGGCTCGACCCGTCCGCCCGGCCCGCGGCCGGCGGAGGGCCGCGCGCGGGCACGTCCCCCTCCGCCCGGCCGCTCCGCGCGCTGCTCGCGCGCGCCGCCCTTCCGCGATGAGCCCCCCGCACGCGCGCCGCGCCTCCTCGCCTCGATCGGGCCGCGCTCCCGCGATGGGCGCCGCGCTCGCGCACCTGCTCCGGCGCCTCGCGTGGGCGGCGATCCTGATCGCCGGGGTCACCGCCGTCTCGTTCGGGATCGCGTACCTCCTGCCCGGCGACCCGGCGCGGATGCTCGTCGGGCCGCAGGCCTCGGCGGCGGATCTCGAGCGCGTGCGGACGATTTACGCGCTGGACCGGCCGGTCCACGTGCAGTTCGCGCGGTTCGTCCGCCGGCTCGTCCACCTCGGCCCTGCGCGGGGCGACGGCGGCGCCGCTGTCCCGCCCGAGGGCGCGCGCGGCGATCCGGAGCACCGGAGCTGCGCGGCCGGGCCGCTCGGCGTGCACCTCGATCTCGGCTACAGCTTTCATTACCGCAAGCCGGTCGTGGATCTGCTGGAGGCGAAGGTGCCGCGCTCCGTCGAGCTCGCGCTGGCCGCGCTGGTGGTGCAGCTGGCGCTCGGCCTCGCGCTCGGGATCGTCGCGGCGGCCCGCCGCGGGACGGCCTGGGAGGACGCGGCGCTCGGCGCCACCCTGCTCGGCGCCAGCGCGCCGACCTTCGTGATCGGCCCCGCGCTGCAGTACGTGCTCGCCTACAAGCTCCGGCTGTTGCCGTACGACGGGTACGGCGCCACGGCGACCGAGCACATGCGCTCGCTCGTCCTGCCGGCGCTGACGCTCGGCATCTTCGGCAGCGCCCTCTACGCGCGCATCGTCCGCGAGGAGCTCCGGACGCTGCTCCGTCAGGACTTCATCCGGACCGCGCGGGCCAAGGGCGCCTCTCGCCTGCGCGCGCTCGTCGTCCACGCGCTGCGCAACGCGCTGCTGCCGCTCGCCACGCTCGCCGCGCTCGACTTCGGCGCGCTCGCGGGCGGCGCGATCGTCACGGAGAAGCTCTTCCGCTGGCCGGGCGTCGGGAGCATGGCGGTCGAGGCGCTGCAGAACCGGGACGGCCCGCTCATCGTCGGGACGGTGCTCTTCGCCGCGGCCGCCATCGTGCTCGCCACCGTGGCGCTCGACCTCGCGGCCCTGGCCCTGGATCCCCGGCTCAGGTCGCGGTCGCGCTGAGCGCGCGCGGCCCGCGCGATCAGGGCATGCCGGCGAGCGCGCGGCACTCGGCGCCGAGCGGGGAGTCGGCCGAGGAGAGCTCGGCGCACTTGCGGAACGAGGCCCGGCCGCCGCGCCCTGCGGCCTGCTCCGCGGCGCCGCGCAGGTGCCACGCCGTGGCGCTCCCCGGCGAGGCGGACGTGAGCTGCTGCGCGAGCTGCACCGCCTTGCCGGCCTGCCCCGACTCCAGGGCGCGCATCACGCGGGCCGAGAGGGACCCGCCCTCCTCGTCCGGCGCAGCGGGTGGCGGCGCCGGGGCGCTCGGCGGGGCCGCCCGCGCCGGTGCGGCGGCCTGGGCCGCGGTCGATGGGGCGCCCGGCGGCGCCGCCGGGACGGCGGGCGCGGGCGAGCCCTGCTGGACGGGCGCTCCGGTCGGCGCGGCGGGGCTCGCCGCGGCTGGCGCGGCCGGCGCGGCCGGCGCGAGGTCGGCCGGCTCGCTGGTCGAGGTGTCGGCCGGGGTCGCCGTGGAGAGCCCCGCCGCGGCGGTCGGCTCCGCCTCCGGCGCCGCCGGAGCCGCTTCGATCGTGGCGCTGGAGCTCTGCTCCTCCGCCTGCAGGGGCGCGTCGACCGGAGCCGGGGGCACGGGGTGCCGCGTCTGGCTGATCAGCCAGACGCTGGCGGCCCCGATCGCGAGCGCCGTCACCAGGCCGGCGACGATCCGCGTCATGCGCGCCCGGCGCTCCTCCGGGCGGGATCGCCAGAGCGTGGCCTCGACCGCGCCGGCGGTGGTGTCGGTGTCCTCGGCGGAGGGATGCTCCTGCGTCAGGATCCGCTCCGGCGCGTCCACCCCTCCGCCGAGGAAGAAGCGCTCGCTCTCGCTGATCGGCCCGGGGTCGCTCGGGGGCGCGTCGTCCAGCGCCGCCGCGAGGCCCGCCGGCGGCGCCGCGCCGGTCGGCGGCGCCGCGGCGGCGTCGTCGAACGAGCGCGCCTCCGCGGCCGTCGCTTCGCTGCGCTGCGGCGCCTGCGCCTCGCGTGGGATGGTGACGGCCGGCGGCGCGTCGCTCGGCGGGCGGGGCCGGAGCGTGGGCGTCGTCGGCGGAGGTCCAGCGGCGGCGCGCTCGTCGCCGACGGTCGGCGGCGCGGCGGCCGGCTCCGCCGTGGGCTCGGACGGCGTCGACGCGGACAGCTCGGGCGGCCTGGATCGGGGGCGCTGCTCGGCGGGAGCGGTCGCGGCCGCGGGCCTGTCGCTCCTCGCGGCGCGGTGCATCTGCGCGAAGCTGCGCGGCGTCACCAGCGGTCGCGTGAGCGGGGCCTCGTCGCTGCTGGTGAGCGTGGTGTCCTTGTCGATGTCGATCTCGGCACGCGCGCGCAAAGCCTGGACGGCCTCGATGCCCGGTGCGACGCCCCGCGGAGGATCCGACGGCGCCCGGCCCAGTGCTGCGCCGCCCGAGCGCCGCGCGGCGCTCCACGGAGGCTCCGACGGCGCGCGCCCCGCCGTGCGCGGAGGCTCCGACGGCGCGCGCCCCGCCGTGCGCGGAGGCTCCGACGGCGCGCGCCCCGCCGCGCCCGAGCGCCCCGCCGTGGCGTTCGCGACGGTCGCCCGGCCGACCGCCGCGGCCCCGTGGACCGCGCTGCGGGCCGTCACCGGACGCCCGGCGGACTCGGCGTCGGGGTCCGCCGCCGGCGCGGGCAGCTCGTGTCCGGGCCGGGAGCGCGGGAGCATCGCCGGCGACAGCCGGGTCGAGAGAGGCGCCGGAACCACGGCGGCATCCCCGAAATCGTCGGAGCCGGCGTTCCCCGGCACGCCGTCGGGAAAATTGGAGCGCCGCGCCCCCGACGGCGACGAGAGCGGCGAGAACTCGTCGTGGAACGCCGCCTCCGGCTCGCTCGGCACCACGTCGTCGGGCGGGAGCGCCGCGGCGGGGACCAGCAGCCCCTCGAAGTAGAGCTTCGAGATGGTGGAGAGCGTCGAGAGATCCTCGAACGGGGACGCGTCGACCACCTGCATCAGCGTCCGCTTCCCGTCGAACAGGCGCAGGATCCCGTTCAGCTCGTCGGGGATCTCGTTCAGCCGCTCCAGGAGCTCCTCGCTGTCGACCTCGAAGACGGTGGCGAGCGACGGCAGCGCCTCGAGGAGCCGGCCCCACTCGTCGACCCGGCGCATGCCCTCCATGAGCAGGCCCTGGGTCGACGTCTCGATCACGTCGGGGTTGTCGACCTTGCAGAACTCGACCTCGAACGTCCCCTCGTTCCACAGGAGCGCGCGGTAGACGGCCTCCTCGCCGCAGAGCCGACCGAGCGTTGCGTCGACGACCTTGCCCTCGCGGAAGTAGACCTGCGCCTCGTTGTCCCCGTGCGACAGGTGGACGATCCCGCTCTTCCGGCTCACCTCGAACGTCTGCAGAAGATCGACGACGTTCATGTCGAGGATCGACCCGGAGAACCTCGTCCGCCCGGTGGTCGAGAAATGGCGCGTCGTGATCCCCTCGCGCGTCCGCCGCGCGAGCAGCAGCGTCACCCGCGCGATGAGCTCGCGCACGAAGATCGGCTTGGTCAGGTAGTCCTCGACCCCGAGCTCCAGCCCGCGGATCTTGTCCTCGATCGACCGCTGGCTCGTGAGGAAGACAACCGGTATCGACGCCCAGTCGGCGTGCTCTTTCATCTTGCGGACGAGCGCGTAGCCGTCCACGTGGGGCAGGCGGGTGTCGCTGAGGACGAGGTCCGGCGTCGAGACCTCTAGCTTCGCGAGAGCGTCCGCTCCATCCGTCGCGGTGGTCACGCTGTAACCGGCCTTCTTCAGGCTGACCTCGAGGACCCGAACGCTGCGTGGATCCGCGTCGACCAGGAGGAGCTGTTGCTTGGCCACTAGAGGTTTCCGCCTCGCGAAGGATGGCGAGCCCGAGCGGACGCTGTCAAGCGCTCCGCCCGGAGCGTCGCCGCTGCCGTCGATCGCTCGTCCCGCCGCCGTGGGCCCGGCGATCGACGGCGCCCATCGTGCGCACAGGACGCCTGCAAAGGCCAGGTTTCGTCGTGGGCCGCCCGCGCGATCAGTGCTTCCAGGGATCGATGATATCGCCGGTCGCCTGCGGCCTGTCGGGGGACGCGGCAGGCGCGGCCGGGCGGGCCGTCGCCGCGGCCGGCTTCGCCGGGCTCGCGGCGGGCGCCCCGTGCGGGCGGGACGGCTCCTGCGCAGGCGGCGCGGCCGCCGCACTCGGGGCCGGGGCCGCTGCCGCCGCCGCCGCCGCCGCGGGCGGCTCGTCGGGCGCCGCGCCGACCGCCGTCGTCGCGTGGACGGCGCCGGCGGCGGCGGCCTCGGGCGGCACCGCGCGGGTCGAGGCGCGGAGCGCGCGAAAGCCGAAGGCGATCGCGATCGGCACGAGGATTGCCGCGAGCGCGATCGCGACGCGCGCGGCCATCGAGAGCGGCTCCGACGGCTCCCTGGGCACCTGGACGGGGCCGAGCATCTCGTCGTGCGCGCGCAGCTTCAGCGGCTCGCGGCGCGGGTGCTCGTCCTGGAGCATGGTGACGGTCGCGCGCCCCGGCGCCTCGACGGCGAGCTCGATGGCCGCGGCGAGATCGGCCATCGAGGCGAAGCGCTCCTCGGGGTTCTTCGCGAGGCAGCGCATGACGATCGGGCCGAACGCGCCGAGCGCGGAGGCGTCGGGCATCACCTGCTCGAGCGGCTCGGGCGACATGTACATGTGCTTGGTGAGCACGCCCATGTACGTGTCCGCCTCGAAGGGGACGCGCCCCGCGAAGCACTCGTACATGAGGACGCCGAGCGCATAGATGTCGGCGCGCGCGTCGATGCGCTTCCCCTCGGCCTGCTCCGGGCTCATGTAGTGCGGCGTCCCGAACACCATGCCGATGCGGGTGAGCCGCTTGCCGCCCGCGACCTTCGCGACGCCGAAGTCGAGCAGCTTGACGAACTCCTGATCGCCGTTGCGCACGAGGTAGACGTTGTCGGGCTTGAGGTCGCGGTGGATGACGCCCGCCGCGTGCGCGGCCCCGAGCGCCGCGGCGCACTGGAGCATGATCTGGCCGACCCGCTCGGACGGCAGCGTCCGCTCGGTGCGCAGCAGCGACGCGAGGGAGGTCCCGGTGAGGAACTCCATGACGAAGAACGGCAGCTCCGGCTGCCCCGGCTCGACCTCGATCGCGCCGAAGTCGCTCACCGCGACGATGTTGGGGTGGCCGATGGCCGCCGCCGCCTTGGCCTCCTGGATGAAGCGGGCGACGAGCTCGGCGTCCTGCGCGATGTCGCGCCGGAGCACCTTCAGGGCGAAGAGGCGGCCGAGCGACTTGTGGCGCACCTCGTACACCGTCCCCATCCCTCCCTCACCGACCACCGCCTGCACGTCGTAGCGGCCGTCGATCGTGCGCCCGAGCAGCGGATCGGCCGACGGGTTCCAGTCGGGCGCGTCGGCGAGCGGGTCGCCGTCGAACGGGCAGAACCGGGAGTCGCCGGAGAAGGTCAGCTTGCAGGTCGGGCAGCGCCGCGCGCGCGGTACCTGCTTCACCTTCCCCCGGCGCGCAGCGAACCCGTCACTGCGCGCCGGCAGCGGCGGCAGGGGCGGCAGCGCCATGTGGGCCTCGCCGCGCGCCGAGGGCGGCGGGAGCGCCGAGCCGCGTGCAGGGGGCGCCGAGCCGCGTGCAGGAGGCGCCGAGCCGCGTGCAGGGGGCGCCGAGCCGCGTGCAGGGGGCGCCGATCTGTGGACTGACGGCGCCTCGCTGCGCGCAGGGGGCGCCTCGCTGCGCGCAGGGGGCGCCGATCTGTGGACTGATGGCGCATCGCTGTGCGGTGGCGGCTGCGAGGCCAGGGTGTCCCCGTGCGGCCGCGGGATGTCGTCCCGATGGAACAGCTCGGCAGCTTCGGACTCGCCGGCGGTCATCTCAGGCTGAGCATCCCCGGCCATGCGGAGCGTGACGGGCACCTCGGCGAGTCTAGCCGAAAGCGCGTGCGGTGTTTCGGATCAGATGGCGTCGGATGGCGAACGCGGGGGGGCGCCCCCCCGCGTTCGCCGGGCGCGGCGGGCGGAACGGCCGGAAGGACTCAGATCTCCTCCAGAATCTTCGCCTTGCGGGCCTGGAACTCCTCGTCCGTGATGAGGCCCTTGTTCTTGAGCTCCGCGAGGCGCTCCAGGCGCTGCTCGATGGACGGCCCCGCGGCCGGGGCGGCCTGCGGCGCGCCCGGGTAGCCCTGCTGCGGCGCGCCCGGGTAGCCCTGCTGCGGCGCGCCCGGGTAGCCCTGCTGCGGCGCGCCCGGGTAGCCCTGCTGCTGCATGTGCGGCGGCACGAACTGGGGCTGCCCCTGCGCCGCGAACGCGGGGTTCATCGCCTGCGCCAGGCCGGCGCCGATCGCCACCTGGGCGCCCAGCCCCGCGACCCCGCTGCCGTCGCCGCCTTGCGCCATGCCCTGGCCGGCCCCCATCATCGCCTGGCCGGCGGCGTAGTTCTGCCAGTTGCCCGCCAGCTGCTGCACGTACCGCGCGTCCTGCTGGAACCGCTGATCGAGCTCGAACTGCTTCGCGCGGGCGGAGTCCTGCGCGACGCCGATGCCCCGGCGCGCCTCGCCGCGCGCCTTGTTCGCCTCGCGGAGGAGCTTCTGGTCCTCGGCCGAGAAGTTGATGTTGAAGTTGCCGATCTCGAGGATCTTGCAGCCGATCTCCTCGAGATTCGGCGCGGACTGCACGATGCGGGCGCCGAGCTCCATGCTCATGCCGCCGAGGTTGAGCAGGCTCTTCTGCTGCTGCGCGCAGACCTGGCCGATCACGGTCTTCACGCTCATGAAGAACTTGCCCTTGATCCAGCTCAGGACGACGTCGTTGTCGCCGCTGCCGCCGCACTGGCCGTGGTAGCCGACGACGAACCGCACCGGGTCGACCACGACCAGCGAGAACTCACCGAAGATGCGCGGCGTCACGAACTCGTAGAGGGTCGGATCCTCCATCGACTCCAGCGGCCCGCCGAAGGGCACGCCGCGGACCGGCTGCGTCTTGACGAAGAAGATCTCGGCGATGAAGACGTCCCCGCCCGTGAACTTGTTGACGAGGTTGTTCAGGAACGGGATGTTCTGCGTCTGGAGGGTGTGGCGCCCCGTCGGCAGGTAACCCACATATCGCCCGTCCTTGAAGAAGAGGGCACACTCATCGCTGTCGACGGTCAGCTGCGACCAGAAGGGGACGTTCTGGTCCGGGTGCTTGTAGACGATGAGATGCTTCGCTGCGTCCGGGCGCGCGATCATCATCTCGCGGACGCCGCTCTTCACGAAATCGAAAATCCCCATGTCGCGCTCCTCTTCGGTGTGCTGGATGTGACGGGCCTGCCGGTACCCTGCCCCCCGGGACCTCGGGCTCATTTCGGCAGATGGCGCATCTCGGCCTGCGCTGTTCGTTCTACGTTGACGATCGCCGCGCCGTTCAGGCACACAGCGGCCTCAGGATAATCCGCAGATCGCAGGGCAGCAATGCCCGCCGGGGAGGACCGCATGTCCGTCGCTTCGCTCGCGCCACCGGCGCAACCGAGGAAACCCGCGCCGCGGGCGCCGGCGCCATCCGAGATCCCGAGCTCCGCCGCCCGAGAGGCGACGCGCTCGCCCCGCTGCAGCACGGCCGCGCCGGGGAGGACCCCGCGATGATTGCGCCGATCGACGTCGGCGCCCTCTCGGCGCCCGCGCAGAAGATGGCGCAGCCGGGGGCGCCGCAGAAGCTCCGCGACATGGCGGCGCGCGGCATCGCCCCCGGGCTCAAGCCGGGCGAGGTGGTCACGCTGCTCGTCCTGCTCGCGTCACGCGAGGAGGAGCCCGCCCGCGCGGCCGCGGACAAGACGCTGTCGGCGCTCCCCGACCCGCTCCTCCAGGGCGCGCTCGGCGGGGAGCTGCAGCCGCTCGTCATCGACCGGCTGGCCCACCTGTACGCGGACCGCCTCCCGGTCGTCGAGCGGCTCTGCGCGATGCCGGGCATCGCCGCCGACACGCTCGAGGAGCTCGCGCGGACCGGGGGCGAGGCGGTGACCGAGCTCATCGCCGTCAACGAGGAGCGGCTGCTCAAGGGCCCGCGCATCATCGAGCGGCTCTACCTCAACAAGCACACGCGGATGTCGACGGCCGATCGCCTCGTCGACCTCGCCGCGCGCAACGGGGTCGAGCTCACCGGCATCCCGGCGTGGCGCGAGGTCAGCATCGCGATCAAGGACGAGCTCATCGCGGAGCCGTCGCCGGAGCCCACGCCGGACGACGTGCTGTTCGCCGAGACGCAGGCGCTCGCGGAGGCGCTCGCGGCCGAGGAGACGGTCGACACCCACGTCGAGGACGAGGAAGGGAAAGAGGAGATCAAGGAGCAGTACGTCCCGCTCTACAAGCGGCTCGCCGACATGACCATGTCGCAGCGGATCCGGCGGGCGATGCTCGGCTCGCGCGAGGAGCGCATGCTGCTCGTGCGCGACTCGAACCGCCTCGTGGCCAGCGCCGCCGTGCGCAGCCCGCAGATGCAGGAGGAAGAGGTCGTCCTCATCACCCGCAACCGGAACATCTCGGACGAGGTGCTGCGGATCATCGCGACCACGCCGGAGTGGATGAAGAGCTACACGGTGAAGCGGAACCTCGTGGAGAACCCGAGGACGCCGGTGCTCGTCGCGACGCGGCTCGTCCAGCACCTGCGCGAGTCGGACCTCCGGGGCGTCTCGAAGAGCAAGAACGTGACCTCGCCGGTGAAGGACGCCGCGAGGCGGCACCTCGAGCGGCGCAAGAGCTGAGCGGCGCAAGGGCCGAGCGGGCGGCCGAGCGCTCGGCCGGCGCGGCGCTCGCCCTGACGCCGGCCGAGCGCTCTCCGGGTGGCGAGCCCCCTTCCCGCCCGGACCCATGCCCCGCTAGCCTGCGCCCACGATGAGCGACCTGGTCCGCTTCGGCGTGGCGATGGATCGAGCGCTGCTGGCCGAGTTCGATCGGCGCATCACCGCGCAGGGATACGAGAACCGCTCGGAGGCGCTGCGGGATCTGGTCCGCGCGGACCTGACGCGCGCCGCCTGGGACGAGGGCGCCGAGGTGGCAGCGACGCTGACCGTCGTCTACGCGCCCGAGGTGCGGGAGCTCGTGCAGCGCATCTCCGCGCTGGAGGAGCAGCACGCCGGGTCGGTGGTCTCCAGCCTGCTGGTCCGCCTCGACGAGGGCCGGGTGCTCCAGGTCATGGTGCTGAAGGGCCGCGGCGCGGCGCTGTCCGGGCTCGCCGGGCAGCTCGCTGGGGCGAAGGGGGTGCTGTCCTGCGCGCTCACGCCGGCCGCGGCGCTCTCGGAGGCGGCGCGCCGGCCGCGGGGCTGACGCGGCGGGCGCCGTCCCGAGCCCCTGCTCTATGCGTCGTCGCCGGGGCTCGCCGCCACTTTCACCGTGGTCTTCGGCGGATCCACGATGAACGTCACGAGGCGCTCCTTGGCCTCGAACTCCTGCCGGTAGATCACGGCCGAGCGCTTGTACTTGAAGGGACCGATCCGCACGCGGTGCCAGAGGCCGCGGCCCTTCACGTACGCCGGCTCAACGTACGCCTTGTGGCCACGGCGGCGCAGCGCCGCCGCGAAGCCCTCCGCGTCGGCGGGCTCCTTGAACGAGCTCACCTGGAGCTGGTAGCTGCCCGGCCCGCCGTGCTCGATCTCGGGCCCTTCCTCGCGGGAGACGTGGCGAGCCATCGCGGTGAGCGTGTCGTTCGGAGCGACCTCGCCCCCCGAGGGCCCGAGGACGTGCTGCGCCGGCAGCGAGACCACGGGGAGCCGGTCCGCGGCGAGCGGCGGACCGGCGTCAGCGGCCGGCAGCCGATCAGCGGCGGCCGCCTTGGCCGCCCGCGGGTCGCGCACGGCCTCGAGCGCCGTCGTCGGGTGCTCCGCGTCCGACAGGATCGCAGGAAAGGTCACGTCCGCCCCGATCGTGGCGCGGCGCGGGGCCGGCTTCACGCCGGCCGGATGAGCGCGCGCGACAAGATCGCCGAGCGGATCGGCGCTGACCGGCTTCTCGCGGTGCGGCGCGCGCAGGAGCGCCACCGCCGCGAAGACGATGCACGCCCCGCCGAGCGAGGCCAGCACGAGGGCGCCCGCGCGCGACGGGCGAGCCCCGGGATCCTCCTCCTGGATCTCCTCGAGGTTCCGCACCGCCCCGGTGTCCATGCTCTCGCCTTTGCTGCGCCTCATGCTGCCTCCTCAACCCGTCTACCCTGCCCGGCCGATACGCGACAACTTTCGTGTCTTACTTTATCCTACATCCGCCGGAGGGGTCCGATCGCTGCACGAGCGCGCGCTGGATGGAGCGCGCCCGGCGGTGAGCCCGCGCCTCGGCTCGGGCCGGGCAGCCTCGCACGCGTGGCGGCTGCGGGAAAAATTCTCGGCCGGCGACGGGGCGCGCGTGAGCGTCCGGCTCCGCGAGCGTCCGGGGTGCCCAGGGCCGCCTCACTTGCGCGCCGCCACGGGGCCGTCCGGCGCCTCCGCTGGCCTTTCGCGCGGCCGAGGCGCTAAGACTCCGCCTTCATGAAGACCCTGCGCATGGGCCGTGTCCTGCCCGCGATCGGCCTGCTGCTCCCGAGCTGCGCCGACGGGCCGCGGACGCTCACGATCGAGGTCGTGCCAGGGCACGAGGCGGCCGCCTTCCAGGACGACCCGCCCGTCACCCGGATCGAGGTGATCGCGAAGGCGGTCGAGGGGGACGTGGCCGTGTCCGCGTCGGCGGCGCCGGGCGGGGAGCTCGATCTCGGCGAGATCCCGGCGGAGCGGGCGTACACGTTCGAGGTGCGCGGCGTCGACGCGGGCGGGGCGACCGTGGTGCGCGGGCGCTCCGCGTCGGGCATCTACCTCGCCGGGCTGACGGGCGAGGTGCTGCCGCTCTTCGCCCAGCGGATCGGCGGCTGGGCGCGGCCGCCGGGCGAACTCGCGGCGTCGCGCGTCGGCGCGCCCGGCGCGGCGCTGGCGGAGCGTTACCTGATGCTCACCGGCGGCGCCGTCGCGGGGGGCGCCGCGGCGGATGACGTCGATCCGGCGCGGATCGACGGGTACGACCTCGCGGCGTGGGGCGGGAGCGCATCCGGCGGCGCGCTCCCGCGGGCGGCGCGATCGCTCGTCGTCCGGGCGAACCTGCTGCTCACCCTGGACGACGAGGGCGCGACCTGGACCGATGTGGCGTCGGGGCAGAGCGCCGAGGCGTCGCTGCCCGCGGGGCTCGGCTCGTTCGCGGAGGTGGCGGGCGGCCGGACCGTCGAGGCCGCGGACGGGCGCTCGTTCGTGGTGGGCGCGGCGCGCGCGGGGCAGACCGCGGAGGCGCCGGGCGAGCCCTCGGACGCGGTGCTGGTCGTCGGCGCGGACCAGGCGCTCTCGGTGGCGAGGCTCCGGCACGCGCGGGCCGGCGCGGCGGCCGTGTGGGTGGAGGGCGTGGGCCTGGTCGTCGCGGGCGGGGGCGCGGACGTCGCCGGGCTGGAGGTGCTCGGCGACGGCGCGACCGCGTTCGAGCCGCGGCCGTTCCCGCCGGACGCCGCGCGGGGCGCCGGCGCCGCGGTGACGGTGCCCGGGGAGATCGTGCTGGTCGGCGGGGTGCGGGGCGGCGCCGCGGCGCCGACCCGCCGGCTCGCGCCGGGGTGCGTCGGCGCGTGTGCCGCCGTGGAGGTCGCGGGCGCCGCGCTGCCGGCGGCGGTCGTCGACGTCGCGGCATTCGCGCTGCCCGGCGGGCGCCTCCTCGCCGTGGGCTCCGAGGCCGGCGCGGGCGGGCTGACCAGGAGCTTCGTGGTCGACCTCGCGGCGGCGCACGTCGAGGAGCTGCCGCTGCGGGAGCCGCGGCGCGGCGCGACCGTTGTGCCCGCGCCGAACGGGACGCTCGCGCTGCTCGGCGGGGTCCACGCGGAGGGGACGCCGGCGCTCACGGTCGAGACGTTCTTTCCGGAGTGAGCGGCCGACAGGCGGGCTCGCCGGTCCGGAGCAACGGTATCTCGGGCTGCTGCGGTGGTGTCGACGTCGTCGCAGGTGACAGAAGCAAGCGCCGGAGGTGGACCGCGCCAGAGGCGGAGGCGACTCCGACGTTCTGCATTTATCCACGAGGTGCCTTGTTCGTTTGCCCGCATTGACGAGCCCGGCGATGCCGGAGTATCACACGGCATGGGATTGACCCAGGACGCGGTCTTCTTCGACGCCCTCGCCGAGCACGCCCAGAAGAGCGTCATCGCGAGCAAGCTCCTCCTGGACATGCTCGACCGGCTGGAGGACGCCCCGACCATCGCCAGGAAGATCAAGGAGATCGAGCACGAGGGGGACCGGATCACGCACCGCTGCCTCGCCGCGCTGCACAAGACCTGGATCACCCCCCTCGATCGGGAGGAGATCCACGCGTTGATCACCCGGCTCGACGACGTGCTCGATTGCATCGAGGCCGCCAGCGAGCGAATCGTCCTCTTCGAGATCGAGACCACGATGGCGGAGGCGCGCCCCCTCGCGGAGTCGGTGGTGGCCGCGTGCGTCACCATGAGCGCGGCCACGAGCTCGCTCCGCGACGTGAAGGACGGCGCCCGGCTGCTCGAGCTCTGCGTCGAGATCAACCGCCATGAGAACGCCGCCGACACGCACTACCGCGGGGCGCTGGCGGCGCTCTTCAAGCAGGGCACCGACCCGCTGCTCGTGCTGAAGTGGCGTGACATCTACGATCAGCTCGAGAACGCCAGCGACCGCTGCGAGGACGTCGCCAACATCATCGAGGGCGTGGTGCTCGAGCACGCATGACGCCGCGCGTCATCGTCCGGCCCCCGTGAGCGTCGACGAGCGCCGGGGCGACCGTCCAGACCGCCTCCCAGATCTATGGTGAAGAGGACTGGATGGGAGACGCCTTCGAGGCGTTCGGCAACAGCAACGTGAACAAGCTGCCCATCGACCAGCCCTTCGACGCGGCCAAGTGGCAGGACGGCGACATCCCCACGCTGGATCAGGTCGGGTCCTGCTTCGAGCCCAAACGCCGAAGCCAGAAGGTTTGGGCACCGGAGCTTTTCGAGACTGCAAGCGACGTTCCGGGGCCGCGCGCTCGTGGGGTCCTGTTATTCATACCGGATGAGCTGCTGCAGCAATGCATCGTGGAAGCATCTGGTCTCGACCGGCGCGATCACCAGGGAGGCGATAGGTGCGGCGGGGGCGCGCCGGCAGGCGCCGGCCCCATCGACCGCTGATCTGATCTTCGTCAACGGCACCTTCCTGCTCGCCGAGCCGACCGTGGCCGGCGAGCAGGTCACCGCGGTCGCCGTCACTGGCGAGACGATCGTCGACGTCGGCGACGCCGACCGGATCACCCGCGAGGCGAGGCCCGGCGCCGTCACGATCGATCTCGGCGGCGACACCCTCGCGCCCGGCTTCGTCGAGGCCCACGCGCACATCGTCGCGGCGACCCAGACGACGTACAGCGTCGACCTGCGTCACTCACCGGAGCTCGACACCTACGAGAAGGTGCTGGAGAAGATCGCCCGCGAGATCGCGCAGCTGCCGACGGGAGCCTGGAAGTTCTTCATGAACTTCGATCCGTCGCTGCTCGCGTTCGACAGGGAGCTGGGCTTCCCGCAGCTCGGGTTCGATGTTCTCGACGCGCTGCCCAACTCGCAGAACGTCAACGTCTTCGTCGAGAACGCGTCGGGCCACATCGCCTACGCCAACTCGAGCGCGTTCGCGACCTGCAAGATCACCGACGCGGACCACCCGCCGCCCATCGACGGCGGCTGGTACGACGCCAAGGGCGGCAAGCTCACCGGCGTGATGTTCGAGCCGCCGACGTTCAAGCCGTTCCTCGACCATGCCGGCCTCGACCCGCTCGCGGCCATCGACGCGATGTTCGGCTTCCTCCACACCGCGCACATGAGGGGCGTCACCACCGTCGCCGATCCAGCGGTCGGCATCGGCGGCAAGCTCAAGGAAGAGCTCGAGGTCTATCACCTGATGGCGGCGCTGCCGATCTCGACGGACATCGTCGGCTCGATCGATCTCACCAGCCTCTATCCGCCCGGCGGTGAATCGCCGCAGATCGACGGGCTCTTGATGCCGGCCCGCGCCGGCGCGACCGGCTCGTACGGGGCGCTGGTGATCCCGGCGGTGAAGCTGTGGGCCGACGGCTCGACGCAAGGTTACACCGGATACCTCACCGAGGACTATCTGGCGCCGGTGACGCCGGAGGGCCTCCGCCAGCAGACCACGAACGGCGAGGCCGACTGGAGCCAGGACGACATGAACACGCTCATCGGGCGAGCGCGCAACGACAACTGGGGGGTGCTGGTCCATGCGAACGGCGACCAGGGCCTCGACATGGCGCTCAAGGCGATCAAGTACGCCTACGGCGAGGGCTCGGGCTTCCGCAACCGCATCGAGCACTGCACCGTCACGAAGCCCGAGCAGTACAACACGATGATGTCCCTGGGCGTCACACCGACGTACCTCACGAACCACATCGCTATCTGGGGCGACACCTTCCGCGACAACATCCTCGGCGCCCCGCGCGCCGAGCGCCTCGACGCCGTCCGCGACGCGCTCGACCGCGGCATGCCCTTCTCGTTCCATTGCGACTACGCGACGTCACTGCCGGACCCTCTGATGTACATGCAGACCGCGATCACCCGGCAGACCGCCACCGGCGCCGTGCTCGGGGAGGACCTCGCGATCGACACGCTCGAGGCCCTGAAGGGCGTGACGATCTACCCGGCGCGGCAGCTCGGCATCGACGACACCATCGGCACGCTCGCCGCCGGCAAGCGCGCCAACCTGGTCCGCCTCGGCGCCAACCCGCTGACCACACCGGCCGACCAGATCAGGTGGATCCGGATCGTCGGGACCTGGGTGCGCGGCCGCGCGGTGCCGATGGATTGACCTCGCGGGGATCCAGGTGAGTCACCAGGACTCAGGCCTTGCGTCCGGCGAGGCCTGGCGCGGCTCACCACAACGAATGCCAGGGGGAATCTCTCCATGAGAAACGAGTGGACGCTCTCCCCTTCACGCTCGCGCACCGAAGCCCTGTCCCCTGACCCGCTCCGCCGGCATCGCGTGCGCTGATCGCTCCTCGATCACCCACATCCCCTCCGCGCGCTTCTACATCGCCGCCTTCCGGCGTCGCAGCCTCCGCGGCGGCGCCGCCACCCCGGCGCTCGCCTGCGCCCGCGCCGCATCGCGCGCCCCGTACACCGCGCGGAGGTCCGCCGCGATCGCCTCGAGCCGCGCCCGCAGCGCCGCCGGCTCGAGCACCTCGACGCCGCGGCCCAGCCCGATGATCTGCGAGACCGCGATCGCCTCCCGCTCGAAGTCGACCGTCACGGTCCTCGCCCCGTCGCGCCCGCACCTCCCCTGCCCCCACCGCTCGTGCTCGCCGCTGGGCCGGATCCGCCGGAGCGCCGCTTCCCCCTCCTCGGTCACGCGCAACGTCGCCACGTAGCTCGCCCTGCGCTCCGCGAACCGCTGGCACCACGCCCTCCAGCACGCGGCCAGATCGAACCCCTCCGGCCGCGCAAACCCCTCGTCCAGGAGCCGCGCCCCCTCGACGCGCGCCCCACGGAACACGCTCGGCCCCCGCTCCGTCCCGGCCACGAGGTACCAGCGGTCGGCCTTGATCACGAGCCCGTACGGGTCCACCACCCGCTCGCTCGCCACGCCGTCGAAATCCCGGTACGCGAGCCACACCTTGCGATCCTGCCAGACCCCCTCCCGCAGGACCTCGAGGTGCGGCACCACCTCCCTCCCCTGGAACCACCCCGACGAATCGACGTGGAGCCGCTGCCGCGCGTGCTCGGCCGCCGATCGCTGCACCACCGGCAGCGCCGCCGACAGCTTGATCAGCCCGCTCTGCAGCGCCGCCGACAGCCCGATGTCCGCCAGGGCCCCGGGCGCCGCGATCGCGGAGAGCGCCTGCACCTCGGGCTGCGTCAGCCCCGTCAGGCTCGTCTGCCACCCCTCCAGCAGCGCGATCCCGCCGTTCGGGCCGCGGTGCGCATAGACGGGCACGCCCGCGGACGACAGCGCGTCGAGGTCCCGGTAGATCGTCCGCGCCGAGACCTGCAGGCGGCGCGCGAGCTCCTCGGCCGTCAGCTGCCGGCTCTTCGCCTGCTGGAGGAGCAAGAGCAAGCTGAGCAGCCGGTCCGCGCGCATGACTGACCTTCCGTGGCCCCCGCGTGGCGCCGGATACCGATCCGACCCGGCACCGAGGTTACGCGCAATTCATGACAGGAGGTGTCAGGAATCGTCCCGTAGCGTCCCCGGACGACCGAAGCCGCAGCGCCGCACCGCAAGGATCCCGCGCCGCCGCGAGCCCCGGCGCTCAAGGAGGAGACAGCGAATGAGACCGCTTGAAGGACAGATCGCCCTCGTCGCCGGCGCCACGCGCGGCGCGGGGCGCGCCATCGCGTGCGCGCTCGGCGAGGCCGGCGCGACGGTCTACTGCACCGGCCGCAGCGTCCGCGGCCGCCCCGCCACGGGGCAGCGCCCGGAGACCATCGAGGAGACCGCCGAGCTCGTGAGCGCGCGCGGAGGACGCGGCATCGACGCGCAGGTCGACCACACCGACGAGGAGCAGGTCGAGGCGCTCTGCGCCCGGATCCGGCGCGAGCAAGGGAGGCTCGACGTCCTGGTCAACGACGTCTGGGGCGGCGACGAGCTCACCGAGTTCGGCCAGCCGTTCTGGAAGCTCTCGCTGGCCAAGGGCAAGATCTTGCTCGAGCGGGCCGTCACCTCGCACATCATCACGAGCCGCCACGCGGTGCCGCTCATGCTCGAGCGCGACCGCGGCCTCCTCGTCGAGGTCACCGACGGCGACAACTTCGGCTACCGCGGCAACCTCTTCTACGATCTGGCGAAGATGTCGGTCATCCGCCTCGCCTTCGCCATGGCCTGGGAGCTGCGCCGCCACCCCGCCATGACGGCGCTCGCGATCACGCCCGGCTTCCTGCGCTCGGAGGCCATGCTCGACGGCTTCGGCGTGACCGAGGAGAACTGGCGCGACGCGACCGCCAGCGACCCGCACTTCATCGCCTCGGAGACCCCGTTCTACGTGGGCCGCGCCGTCGCGGCGCTCGCCGCCGACCCGAACGTCGCGGCGAAGGCCGGCCGCGTCTTCAGCTCGTGGGATCTCGCCCGGGAGTACGGCTTCACCGACGTCGACGGCCGAAAGCCCCACTGGGGCGAGTACTTCGAGGAGACCTTCGGCGAGTACAAGAAGGCCGACGAGGCCGCCTACGCGTCCTGGTTCAACGGTCCGATGGACCTCGCGTCCCCCGACTGGCCCAGGGAGTGACCGGCCCGAGGGCCGCGGCGCCGGCGGCCGCCGCGGGCCGCCGGAACACCGCGCGTCAGTGGGCGTACGGCTCGCCGCGCAGCAGCGTCATCGCGCGGTAGAGCTGCTCGATCAGCACGAGCCGCGCGAGGCGGTGCGGGAACGTGAGCGGCGACAGGCTCCACCGGTCGTCGGCCGCGGCGGACACGTCGGCCGGCAGGCCGTCCGCGCCGCCGATCAGGAACGTGACCACCCCCTTGCCGCGCGAGCCCCACCGCTCCACCCCGGCCGCGAACGCCTCGCTGCCGAGCGCCTTGCCGTTCACCTCCATGGCGATGACGCTCGCCCCCGCCGACGCGCGCGCGAGCAGCGGCCCGACCTTCGCCGGCGGGCCGTCCGGGATCTCGATCTCGTCGCACGCCACGTAGCGGCGGATGCGGCCGAGGTACTCATCCATCGCCGCGCGCAGCGGCTTGTCCTTCACCCGCCCGACGGCGGCGACGACCAGTCGCATGGGCGCTCAGTCCGGATCGAACCGAGGGGCAGGCTGCGCCCCCGGCGGCAGGCTCTCCTCCGGGACCGGGACGCGGCCCGCGTCGATCCAGAGGCCCTCGATGTCGTACAGGCGGCGCGTCTCTTCCTGGAACACGTGCACCACCACGTCGCCGAAATCGATCAGCACCCAGGTCGCCGCGGCGAGGCCCTCCATCGACAGCGGGGCGAGCTTCTCCTTGCGCACGGCCTCCTCCAGGCCCGTCGCGATCGCGTGGACGTGCCGGTCGGAGCGGCCAGTCATGATCACCAGGTAGTCCGCGTAGTCGACGCGCCCGACGACCTCCAGGATCTCGACGCCGATCGCCTTCTTGTCGAGCCCCGCCGCGGCCAGCGCCAGCGCGAGCTCGCGCGCCGCCGCCGACGGCTCGGGGGCCGGCGGCGGCGCGCTCCGGCGCGGGCCGGAGCGCTTCGGGCCGGCGAGCGGCGACTTGCCCCGCGCCGGCGACCGCCCCGCGAGCGGCAGCATCGCCTTCGCGCCGCCCTCGCCGCCTCGCGCGGGCCGCGGCGCGTCGCCCTCGTCCCGCGCCGGACGCCGCGCCCGCGTCGCCGGCCGATCCGCCGGGATCGGCCGCGCCCGCGTCGCCGGCCGATCCGCCGGGATCGGCCGCGCCCGGCGCTCCAGCGGCTCGACCTCGTCGCCCGCGCCGGCCGCGCGGCGCGCGCGCGCCGCCTTCTTCGCGGCGGCGTCCCCGACGCCCGCGTGCGAGGCGCGGATCCGGGGCGACGCCGGCCGCTTCGTCTTCGCCGTGGACGACGCGCGCCCGGCCGCGCCCGCCTTGGCCGTGCTCGCCTTCTTCCGCGCCGGAGGGCGAGGCTCCGCGCTCTCGTCCGCCTTCGACCCCGACTTCGCCCGCGGCTTGCTGTTCGCCTTGCCTGCGTCCTTCTTCGTCGCCAACGTTCTCTCGCTTTCTTCTGCGCCTGCTCGGTCGCCGGGCGCCCATCGTCTCGCCCGCGTCAGCGGGTCTGGCCCTCGCCGTATGCAATCCACTTGAGCGCCGTCAGGCTCGCGAGCCCCATCGGGCCGTAGGCGTGGAGCTTCGTCGTGGAGATGCCGATCTCCGCGCCGAGACCGAGCTCGCCGCCGTCGTTGAACCGGGACGACGCGTTCACGAGCACGCAGCTCGCGTCGACCTCGCGCAGGAACCGCTGCGCGTGTTCGTAGCGCGGCGTGCAGATGACCTCGGTGTGCAGCGACCCGTAGCGGCCGATGTGCTCGATCGCCTCGTCGAGCGACCGCACCACCCGCACCGCGAGGACGGGCGCGAGGAACTCCTGCCCGTAGTCGTCCTCCGAGGCCCTGCGCGCCGACGGCACGAGCGCGCAGGTGGCCTCGTCGCCGCGCAGCTCGAGCCCGCGCTCCGCGAGCGCGGCGACGCGCCCGAGCAGCGGCGCGGCGACGCTCTCGTGCACGAGCAGGCACTCGAGCGCGTTGCAGACGCCGGGGCGCTGGAGCTTGCCGTTCTCGACGAGGCGGCAGGCCATCTCGACGTCGCACCCGGCGTCGGCGTAGAGGTGGTTCACGCCCTTGTAGTGCTGGATCACGGGGACGCGCGCGTTCTCGGCCACGAACCGGATGAGCCCCTCGCCGCCGCGCGGGATGGCCAGATCGATCATGCCGGTCATGCCGAGCAGGATGCGCGTGGCCGCGCGATCGAGCGAGGGGACGATCTGCACCGCGTCGGCCGGCAGCCCGACCGAGCGCAGCGCGTCCGAGAGCAGCGCGCCGAGCGCCGCGTTCGAGCGCGACGCCTCCTTGCCGCCGCGGAGGATCGCGGCGTTGCCGCTCTTCAGGCAGAGCACCGCGGCGTCGACCGTCACGTTGGGGCGCGACTCGTAGATCATGGCGATCACGCCGAGCGGGACGCGCACCTGCCCGACGAGGAGCCCGTTCGGCCGCCGCTCCATCCCGACGACCTGCCCGACCGGATCGCTCGCGGCGGCGACATCGAGCACCGCGCCGGCGATCGACGCGAGCCGCGCCTCGTCGAGCACGAGCCGGTCGACGAGCGCCTCGGAGAGGCCCGCGGCGCGCGCCGCGGCCACGTCCTCGGCGTTCGCGGCCAGCACGGCGGAGCGCTTGCCCTCGCCGGCCTCGGCGCGCAGCCGCTCGGCGACGGCGCGCAGCGCGCGGTCCTTCTGGGCCCGGTCCAGCGGGGCGAGGGCCCGGGCAGCCGCCCGGGCGCGCACGCAGAGGGCGCGCAGCGTGCTCTCAAGATCGACGTTGCCGAGATCGACGTTGCCGAGATCGACGTTGCTCTGTTCCACAGCGGGAACCTAGCTCGCCTCCCTGCGCGGGCCAACCGTTCTCCTTCGCCTCCGTGCTAGCGTACCCGCCGTGTCCGGCGATCTCCGAAGCTCGAGCCAGGCGTCCTTCGCACCCCGCTCCCGCCCGGCCTGTCGCACGCCTGCGCGGCGCTGGGCGGCGCTCTTCGCCGCGCTCCTCGCGGCGCTCGCGCCTGCGGCGTGCGGCGGCGCGGACGCAGCCGAGGACGCGCCCGCCCCGCCGAGCACGGGCATCCCGCTCGCGGCGCCGAACGCGCGCGGCGCGCCGCTCGAGGCGGCGCCGCCGGCACCCTCCATGCCCTCCTCGCCGTTCACCGATCCGGAGGGCCTCCAGATACCGCCCGATCCGTTCCATGTTCCCGAAACACCGCCGGATCCGGCTCCTTCCGGGAACGCCGGGGGGAGCGGAGTGGAGCTATGACACGCCCTCACCACGCCTCGCAGATCGCCGCGATCGCCGCGCTCCTCGCCGCGGCGTGCTCGTCTTCCGCACCCAAGCCGCTCCCCGCCGGTCCGCCGCCCGAGTACGAGCGCCCGCGCGCCTTCGACGGCGGCGCGCCCGCCGACGGCGCGCCGGCGACGCCCGTTGCTCCGCCGGACGAGCCGGCGGCGACGCCGGGCGCGCCGCTGCTCGCCCCGTCGCCGGACGCGCCGCCGTCGCCCACCCCGCCGCCGCCCACGCAGCCGTGACGCCGGCGCGGCGGGCGGGCGCGCGTTCAGCGCCTCGCAGCGCCTCGGCCGTCCGACTCTGGCGGATCCAGCCCCGCCATGCTAGCGGCAGCCATGCTCTCACCCCGGCGGGACTTCGTCGTCATCCTCGATTTCGGCTCCCAGTACACGCAGCTCATCGCCCGGCGCGTGCGCGAGTCTGGCGTCTACTGCGAGATCCACCGCTTCGATGTGCCCGTCGCCGAGCTGCGCCGGCTCGCCCCGCGCGCGCTCATCCTCTCCGGCGGCCCCGCCAGCGTGTATGGAGACAGCGCGCCCCACTGCTCGCGCGAGGTGCTGGAGCTCGGCGTCCCGACGCTGGGCATCTGCTACGGGCTCCAGCTCATGGCGCACCACCTCGGCGGCAAGGTCGAGCGCGCACACACGGGCGGCGAGTACGGCCCCGCCACGGTGCGGGTCGAGCGCTCGGCGGGCATCTTCTCCCGCCTCACCGAGGGCGACTCCATCGACGTCTGGATGAGCCACGGCGATCGCCTCACGGCGATGCCGGAGGGGTTCGTCGCGCTCGGCACCACGGCCGGCAGCCCGCTCTGCGCCGTCGCCCGCGAGCGCGACAAGCTCTACGGCCTCCAGTTTCACCCCGAGGTCGTCCACACCCCGCGCGGCAAGGAGATCCTCCACGCCTTCCTCTTCGACGTCGCCGGCCTCTCCCCGACCTGGACGCCCGCGTCGTTCGTGGAGGAGGCGATCGCCGCGGTCCGCGAGAAGGCCGGCCAGCACGATCGCGTCATCCTGGGCCTCTCGGGCGGCGTCGACTCCTCTGTCGCCGCGGTCCTCTGCCAGCGCGCCCTCGGCGACCGGCTGACGTGCATCTTCGTCGACAACGGCCTCCTGCGCGAGGGCGAGGCCGAGGCCGTCGAGCGGACGTTCCGCGACCACTTCCACATGAACCTCGACGCCGTCGACGCGTCGGCGCGGTTCCTCGAGGGGCTGCGCGGCGTCGTGGATCCCGAGCAGAAGCGCAAGGTGATCGGCCGCCTCTTCATCGAGGTGTTCGAGGAGGAGGCGAAGCGCGTCCAGGGCGCGAAGTGGCTCGTCCAGGGCACCCTCTACCCCGACGTGATCGAGAGCGTCTCGTTCAAGGGGCCGAGCGCCGTCATCAAGAGCCACCACAACGTCGGCGGCCTGCCCGAGCGGATGAACCTCGGCCTGATCGAGCCGCTGCGGGAGCTCTTCAAGGACGAGGTGCGGGCCGCCGGCGAGGCGCTCGGCATGCCGCGCGAGATCCTCTACCGCCAGCCGTTCCCCGGCCCGGGCCTCGCGGTGCGTTGCCTCGGCGAGGTGACGCCGGAGAAGCTCCGCGTGCTCAGGGAGGCCGACACGATCTTCGACCAGGAGATCCGCGCCGCCGGGCTCTACGAGTCGCTCTGGCAGAGCTTCTGCGTGCTCCTCCCGGTCCGCTCGGTGGGCGTGATGGGCGACGAGCGCACCTACGACGAGGCGATCGCGCTCCGCGCTGTGCACTCGACCGACGGCATGACCGCCGACTGGGCGCGGCTGCCCTACGACCTCATCGCGCGCGCGAGCTCGCGCATCATCAACGAGGTGCGCGGCGTGAACCGCGTGGTGCTCGACGTGTCGTCGAAGCCGCCCTCGACCATCGAGTGGGAGTGACGATGGCCGCCGGGAACGCGAGGCGGACGCGCGCCGCGCTGGCGCTCGTCCTGCTCGGGCTCTCCTCGTGCGTCGCGCGGACCCCGGCGACGGTCTCGCTGCGAGTGCAGGGGAACGTGCCCGACGCGTCGGTCACGATCGACGACCAGTACATCGGCGCGCTCGCCTACGTCGCCGCCCGCGGCGTCGCGCTGCCGCCCGGCACGCACCGCATCACCGTGGAGAAGGCCGGCTACTTCGCCTGGGACCGCCTCGTCGAGGCAAGGAGCGGCGCCCCGCCAATCCAGCTCCAGGTGCAGCTGACGCCCGTGCCGGATTGACGATCTCGCGGACGGACACCGGCCGGTCCATCCCGCCGTCATCGCCGCCACCGCCCGCCGCTCCACTGCCTCGCGGGCGCGCGACAGCACAAGACGAAATCATCTCCAGGCGCTCTCCGTAATCCAGGGAGATGGATGCGCGCAGCACGCATTCATCGTCAACCCCAGGCTGATGGTGGACAGGAACATGCCGAATCGGAGCCCTCCGAAGGCGCTGTCGCGCGCGTCTTCCACGAAGAACATGGCCCGGCGCGCCCGCCGGTGCGCCACCCTCGATGTGTGCGGTCCCGGGAGCTGTCGTCCGGGAGGCCGCCTGTTTCATGCCCTGTGCGATCTCGCCGATCGCTTCCTGCAGCGCCGGGGAGATCAGCGGGCGATGCAGCTCGGCACCGTGTTGTTCTATGTCGCCTTCCACAGCGCTCGCGCGGCCGAGGACGACGACTTCCGCCTCTCACTCCGGACCTCCCTCGACATGCTCGTCGAGCTCGAGCCGATCGAGCGCTGGCTCCGCCCGCCGCCGGCGTTCGATCCGCCGGCCGGTCGGCCCGCGCCGCGCCCCTACCCCACCTGCGCCGGCGCGGATTTCCCGGCGGTACGGGGCGACGGATGACGCCGCCCGCCCCGCCTTCCCCTCCGGCGCGGCCGTCGTTCGAGACGGTCTATGCCGTGGGCCTTCCGTTCCTGCACCGCTCGCTCCGCTGGCTGGGCGTCGAGACGAACGATCTCGACGACGTGCTCCAGGAGGTCTTCCTCGCGGCCCACCGGAGCCTGCCGAGCTACGAGCCGTGGCGCTATCACGCGGCGCCTGCGCCCGGGGCCCCCACGGACGGGCCGCCGCCCCTGCGCATCACGCCCGAGGCGGCGCTGCAGCGGTGGCTGTTCGGCATCGCGTGGCGAAAGACGAGCCACTACCACGCACGCGCTCACCGGCGCCGCGAGATCCCCTCCGGGGCCGGCGCGTCCTGGCCGTTCGACGGGCGCGACCCGACGCCGACGCCGGAGCAATCGCTCGCGAGCGCCGACCGCGCCGAGATCGTGACGGCGCTGCTCCTGAAGGTCGCGCCCGAGCGGCGCGTGATCCTCGTGATGTACGACCTCCTCGGCGTCCCGGTGGCCGACATCGCCCGCGAGCTCCAGCTCAAGGAGAACACGGTCCGCTCCCGCCTGCGCCTCGCCCGCGAGGACTTCCGCGCGGCGGTCGCGCGCCAGTCGTCCGAGCGACGGAGCGCCCTGCGCGCCCTCACCGCGTCGGAGCGCCCCCACCAGGCCGCGGCCGCGTCCCTGCTCCGCGCCGCGCGCGCGTTCCCGCCCGTCCCCGCGCCCGCCGCGCGCGCGCTCTGGCTTCGCCTCCAGCAGCGGATCGCGAGCGACCGACGTACCGACGTTGACGAGCGCGGGAAATACGCAGCGGGCGACCCCACTGACAGCTTGACGCCCCCGCACGTTTGTGTAGTCTCCGCCCCCCTCGCAGAGAAAGTCCTACCATCATGGCCAATACCCCGAAGTGGAATGTCCGCCTGCGTCACGAATGGCTCGCCACCCCGCTCAAGAAGAAGCGCCTGAAGCGCTGCCAGAAAGCGCGGATCGGCCTTCTCGACGCGGAGAAGCGCAAGGCTGCCAAGCAGAAGCCGGCCCCGGCGGAGCAGTCCACGGGCTGACCCTCCGACCACCGTGCGGCGATAACCGGACCGGCCGCGCCAACGCCTCGACATCGCGTGCCGAACACGGTCCGGCATGTCGGCGCCCTCGCGCGGCGCGATCCATGATAGCGTCGCTGTGCGGTGTTCGCCCGCGCGTTGGCGACGAATCGTCGGTCCCCGCCTCCGGCGAGGATCGACCCGGATCCATGGGAGCGAGGCCCTGAGCGTGTCGGATTCGAGCTTTTCGCCCGGTCGCTCGGGCAGCCCTGCCGTACCCTCATCCCGCTCGGCCGGAGGCGCGCCCTCGTCGGCGCCCGAGGAGGGCGATGGACCCACCCGCGTCATGAGCGACACAGAGCGGCAAGCCGCTCTGGCCGCCGTTCGCGCAGCGCAGGCCCAGGCCGCCGCGGCTGCATCCCCCTCCACGACCGCGGAGACGGTCCGTCCTCCTCCTCCCCCTGCGGGGAACGCGGCGGAAGACGACCCGGCCCCGGTGACGGTCCGACCGCATGCTGTCTCCATGGGGCCCGCGGCGGCGGCGCACTACGCGACCGCCGACACCGTCCGTCCACCGCCTCCCTCCCCGGCGGGCGCGGCGGGCGAGCCGCCGGTCGAGGCGGACCCGCTCGTCGGCACCACCGTGGCGGGCGCGTACCGCATCATCCGCCTCCTCGGAGAGGGCGGCATGGGCCGCGTCTACGAGACGCACCACACCCGCATCCCGGGCAAGCGCTTCGCCCTGAAGACGCTCCACCCCGAGCTTGCCCAGCAGGCCACCGTCCTCGCGCGGTTCCAGCGCGAGGCCGAGGCGGCGGCGTCGGTCCGGAGCCCGCACATCGTCGAGATCTTCGATGTGAACCGGCTGGACGACGGCCGGCCGTGCATCGTCGCCGAGTACCTGGACGGCCAGGGGCTCGGCGAGCTCCTCGCGGCGTCCGGGGGACGGCTGCCGGTCGGCACGGCGGTGCGGATCGCGCGCGAGGTCTGCGACGGCATCGCGGCCGCGCACGCCGCGGGCGTCGTGCATCGGGACATCAAGCCGGAGAACATCTTCCTCACGGGCGACCCTGCGTGTCCCACCGTGAAGGTCCTCGATTTCGGCATCTCGAAGACCTCCGCGCCGTCCGCGCTCACGAGGACCGGCATGGTGCTCGGAACGCCGGCCTACATGGCCCCGGAGCAGGCGAAGGGGGACGAGATCGACGCCCGGGCCGACATCTACGCCGTCGGCGCGGTCCTCTACCACGCGCTCACCGGGCAGCGCCCCTTCGAGCGCAGCGACCCGACGGCGATGCTGCTCGCCGTCATGACCGAGGAGCCGCCGGGGCTGGGGACGCTGAACCCGGAGATCCCGCCGGCCCTGGAGCTCGTCGTCCAGCGCGCCATGGCGAAGGAGAAGGAGGCGCGCCACGCCTCGATGAGCGAGCTCGCCGGCGCGCTCGCGCCGTTCGAGGAGGCGACCCCGCCGGGGGGCCCGTCCAGCGCGCGCGCGCCGCTCGCGCGCGCGTCCGTGGTGCTCGGGAAACCTTATACGCTCTCGCACGCCTTCGGTCTGCCCGGCTCGGCCGCGTCCGAGGCGTACCTGACGCGGCAGATGGTCTTCCTCTCGGCGAGCCTGGGCCTCGGGTGGCTCGGCGCCGGCCTCGTCAGCTGCCTTGCCGGCCTCGCGCGCGCGGCGCGGAGCGACGCCGCCGCGCTGTCGGGCCAGGGCGCCACGCTGCTCACGCTCGGGATCCTGTGCGCCCTGTTCGGCGTCGGGCTGCTCGGCGGCTTCTACGTCTTCCGCCACGTCTGGCGCGACGACACGAGGCTGAGCACGCTCGCGCCGCGGCTCACGACGCCCGTCGTGCTCGCCCTCGTGGCCTACGGGGTCGCGTCGCTGCTGGTGCGGCTGCTCGAGGCCGTGTTCCTGCAGCGCGCCATCGGCATCGCGTGGCCGGTCTGGGACGCGCTGCTCTTCCTGATCAGCGTGGGCGCCGCGCTCGCGGCCGCCCTGTTCCAGTGGCGAGCGCAGCGGCGATGAGCCCGCGGCGGGGCTGCGCGACGCCGCCCATGGGCCTCGGCCAGCGCCTGTGTTAGGGGAGCGAGCATGGCACCGCAGGCACCCGGGACGAGCGCCAGCCGGGCCAGCCCTCCCGACCGGCCGGGCTCGCTCCCCGGGACAACCGCCGTGCTCGCCGCGGGCGGCAGCGCCCCGGGATCGCGCGCCGCCCTGCTGACGCGGGCGCCGGCCGCGGCGCAGTGGCTGGGCGCCGGCGCGGCCGTCCTCGTGGCCGTCGTGCTCGCCGCCGCCCTGGTGCGCGACGGCGACTCGCTCGCGCGGCTCGAGGAGGCCGCGAGCGCCGAGCGCGCCGCGCCCGCGGCCTCGACGCTCCGGCGTCCAGTTGTCCCGCGGCCGAGCGATGCGGTCCCCGCCGACGAGCTCGCCGCCGCGACCGCGGGCGGCGTGCTCCCGCTCGAGGCGCTCGCCGTGCGCTACCCCAAGGATCCAGCGATCTTCCGCGCCCTCATGCTGCGCCACGCGCTCCCGCCGCCCTACCACGCCGCCGCGCTCGCCGCGGCGAAGCGGCTCCTGGAGCTCGATCGGGGGGCGGCGTCGGACGATGACGTGAAGCGCGTCCTCTCGAGCGCCGCCGGCGGACCTCCCGAGGCGGCGTCGGCCGCGCTCGAGCTGATGGCGAGCAGCATGGGGAGCCACGGGGCGGATCTCCTTTACGAGCTCTCGGTGGGCACCTCTGCGCTGAAGGAGCGCGCCGCGCGGCGGTTCGCGGAGGCCGCGGTCCTGGAGCGGGCGACGCCCGCGCTGCGCATCGCGCACGAGCTCCGCGTCGCCACCTCCTGCAAGGCGAGGCAGGCGCTCCTGGAGCGCGCGGCGGCGGACGGCGATCGGCGCGCGATCGACGTCCTCACGCCGCTCACCTCCGGCAAGAGCAAGGGGTGCGGCTTTCTGGGAATGAGCCGCTGCGCGGCGCCGTGCGCCTCGATCGCGAAGGAGATCAAGGCGGCAATCCAGGCGATCGAGGCGCGCACCGGGCCATCGCCCGGGGCGGCCGACGCGCCGGCGAGCCGGTGATCGCGCCGGCGGGCCGATCCCGTTGACCGAGGGTTGCGCGGGTGGGAGCCTTGCCATATCAGGGCTCAACTCATGTACGTTCCTGCTCAATCCTGGTCGCCAGATTCATGGCGTGAACGTCCCAACGCAGCGCCGCTCCCTTATGACGATTCCGACGCTGTCGAGGCGGTCGTCGAGAGGCTCCGGGGGCTGCCGCCGCTCGTGACCTCGTGGGAGGTCGAGCGGCTCAAAGGCCATCTGGCCCAGGCGCAGCTCGGCCACCGGTTCGTGCTGCAGGGGGGCGACTGCGCGGAGACGCTCGACGACTGCCGCCCGAACATCGTCACGAACAAGCTGAAGATCCTGCTGCAGATGTCGCTCGTGCTGGTGCACGGCGCCCGCCGGCCGGTCGTGCGCCTCGGGCGCTTCGCCGGGCAGTACGCCAAGCCGCGATCCAGCCAGGTCGAGACGCGCGACGGCGTGAGCTTGCCGAGCTATTTCGGGGATCTCATCAACCGTGCTCCCTTCGAGGCCGCCGCCCGCCGCCCGGATCCGGGCCTGATGATCGCGGGATACCAGCATGCGGGGCTCACCCTGAATTTCATCCGTTCCCTGTCGGAGGGTGGCTTCGCCGATCTGCACCACCCGGAGTACTGGGATCTGAGCTTCCTCGAGCGGGCGGATCTGCCCGGCGAGCTGCGCGAGCGTTACCAGCGGATGACCGATCAGGTCGGGGAGGCTCTCCGGTTCATGGAGGCGCTCGCCGAGGTGCCTGTCGGGGAGCTGTCGCGCGTCGAGTTCTTCACGAGCCACGAGGGGCTCAACCTGCACTACGAGTCGGCGCAGACGCGGAAGGTCGCGCGCCGCCCCGGCTACTACGACCTGACGACCCACCTGCCCTGGATCGGCGAGCGCACGCGGCAGCCCGACGGCGCGCACGTCGAGTTCTTCAGCGGGGTCCAGAACCCGGTGGGCATCAAGCTCGGCCCGAAGACGCTCCCCGCCGAGCTGATCCGCCTCCTCGACCGGCTGAACCCGGCGGACGAGCCGGGCAAGATCATGCTCATCGTGCGCATGGGCGCGGGCCGCGTGCGCGAGGGGCTCCCGGCGCTCATCGAGGCGGTGCGCTCGGCAGGGCGCAAGGTGCTCTGGATGTCCGACCCGATGCACGGCAACACCCAGACGACGGCCGGCGGGATCAAGACACGAAGTTTCGAGGACATCCTCACCGAGATCGAGGCGAGCTTCGAGGTGCACGAGGCGCTCGGGTCCCACCTCGGCGGGGTCCACTTCGAGCTCACGGGCGAGGATGTCACCGAGTGCATCGGGGCGGGTCTCACGGAGTCCGATCTCGACCGGCGCTACGCGAGCCTGTGCGATCCGAGGCTGAATTACCGCCAGTCGCTGGAGATGGCCTTCCGCATCGCCCACCGCATGGCGGAGTCCTCCCGGCGCGCGAGGGGCTGAGCACCGGCTCCCCCACGAGCGGTGCTCGGTCAAGAAGGAGACGCGCCGCCAGGGCGCCAGTGACGCCAAGAGAGAGAGAACTCTCAGCTCTCCTGGCGGCTTTTCTTTCGTCGAGAGCACAGAGCTTTTGCCGTGATTCCCACCGTGGTCTCTCTCGCCGCGTTTCGCCCGTAAAGCGTGCTCCACGCGCTCATCGCCGGGAGCAGGAGACACCCGCTGGCGATCCGTCGAGGCTGCCCCAATGAATCATCGCAGGGGGTAGTTCGCCATGCAGAACATCTCGACAGAACAGGGTGAGAACCGACAGGGAGAGGGACAGGCCATGACGGAGAGCTCCTTCCAGGGACAGCAGCGATCCGCCGCCGGCCCGACGCTGCTCGAGTCTTTCCTGCCGGAAGCCGACATCGTCGTGAACGAGGAAATCGTGGTCATGGCGACGCCGGAGGTCACGTACGCCGCGCTGAAGAGGGTGGATTTCGCGAGGAGCCGCTCTCTCCTGCTGCGCGCGGCCCTCGCGCTCCGCGTGGCCGAAGCGCGCCGCGCCCGGCGCAGGCTGCGCCTCGCGCCGCTGCCCGCGCCCGCGCGCGTGTCGCTCCAGAACGTCGAGGATTACGGCCAGATCAAGCTCGCCGAGAAGGAAGGCTCCGAGATCGTCGTCGGCGCGATCGCGCGCCCGATGAGCACGGAGAGCCTGTTCGCGAGGCGAACCGCCGCCGAGTTCAAGGCGTTCGACTGCCCCGGCCACATCAAGGCGGCGGCCAGCTTCGTCGTGACGCCCTACGGCCAGCGCCGGACGATGCTCTCGTACGAGGTGCGGATCCGCGCGACCGACACGCGGACGCGGCGGCAGCTGTTCTTCTGGGACGCCCTGACGGCGCCGCTCATGAGGGTCATCACGCGCCGGGTGCTCCGCTACGCCGCGAAGGTCGCCGAGCGTCAGTGCGCCGCGCAGACGTATCGCCAGGCCACCTAGCCTCGCCCGCCAAGAGTCCGGCCAGGGACGGCCGGACCTCCGAGCGCCGGAGAGGCAGGCGCGCACGGCTCGCCGCAGCGCGGCCGGGGCGCGCCTTGCGCGCCTGCCCTCGCTCGTGCACCCTACGCGGCGAAGGAGGCCCGCCATGCACCCGATTGCGTCGACGAGCCTCGGTCTGACGCGCCGCTGAGCGCGCCAGCGAGGCTCACATCCCCGAGCTCATCTCGCGTGTCGCTGGAAACCGCGCGGCCGACGCGTTGGTGTGTCGCCGCGCCCTCGGGAGCATGGCATGGGCAAAGATCGATCGCGGAGCCGCGAAGGCGCGGGCTCCGTCGTGGATGCAGGTTCGTTGTTCGGTGGGACGGCGGCGCGGAAGGCGCAGCGCAAGGAGCGCCAGCTCTGCCGTCAGGTGCAGGAGGCGGTGAGCGACGCGCTCGCCGCGCTCCACGATGACGTCCTGCAGGACGTCTGGGTGGTGGAGGTGGAGCCGGCGCCCGACGCGAGCCGGCTCGCGGTGGTCGTGCAGGTCGGGCCGGGCACGCCGCCGGACGTGGCGGTGGCGCGGCTGGAGCGGGTGGCCGGCTACGTGCGCGCGGAGGTGGCGGGAGCGATCACGCGCAAGCGCGCGCCGACGCTCGCCTTCCAGGTGCTGCCGCCGGAGGGAGAGCTGTGAGCGCGCGCATCGCCGCGTGGCTCCCGGACGGCGCGGGCGCGGCGCTCGACGCGTCGCTCGCGCGGCTCGCGCGCACCGAGGACGTCGCGCACATCGCGGTCATGCCCGACGCGCACGTGGCCGACGACGTGTGCGTCGGCACGGTGACCGCCACGACCCGCCGCCTCCTGCCGGCGGCGGTCGGCGGCGACATCGGGTGCGGCATGGTCGCGTTGCGGCTCCACGCGGACGCCGATCTTCTCGCGGATCGCGACCGCGCGGCGCGGCTCCTCTCGGCGCTGTACCGCCGCGTCCCGTACGTCCTGCACGCGGCCGCCAGCGCCCCGCCGCTGCCGGACGATCTCGCCGAGGCCCGGCTCGGTGTGCCTCGGCTCGATGCGATGAAGCGCCGCGACGGCCGGATGGAGCTCGGCACGCTCGGCCGGGGCAACCATTTCCTGGAGGTGCAGCGCGACGAGGAGGGCGCGCTGTGGCTGCTCCTCCACAGCGGCTCGCGCGCCATGGGGCCGGCGATCCGGCAGCACCACGAGGCGCTCGCGGCGCGCGATCCCTCGGGGGTTCGCTTCCTCGAGGCCGACAGCGAGGCCGGGCGCGCGTACCTCGCCGACGCGGCCTGGGCCGCGGGGTACGCGCGGGCGAGCCGCCGCCGCATGGTGGCCGAGGCCGCGGCGCTCTTCGCCGAGCTGTTCGGCGTCGAGGTCGACGCGCCGTCGCGCATGGAGGTCGATCACAACCACGTCCGGCGCGAGGAGCACGGCGGACGCGCGCTCTGGGTGCACCGCAAGGGCGCGATGGGGCTCCGCGCGGGAGATCTGGGCGTCGTGCCCGGATCGATGGGGAGCCCGAGCTTCCACGTGGAGGGGCGCGGCCACCCCGAGGCGCTCGGCTCGTCAGCGCACGGCGCCGGGCGCGCGCTGCCGCGGGGCGAGGCGCGCCGCCGGATCGGCGCGCGGCAGCTCCTGCGAGAGGCCGAGGGCGTGTGGTTCGATCATCGCCTCGCCGACCGGCTGCGCGAGGAGGCGCCCTCGGCCTACAAGGACATCGGCGCGGTCATGCGGGCGCAGCGCGAGCTCGTGCGCGTCGTTCGTCGGCTCTGGCCGGTGCTCGTCTACAAGGCGCCGTGAGCGCGCCCCTCACGGCCGGTCCAGGGTGACGACAGGCGACGTCCACGTGTCCCAGTGCGCCTCGTTGCCCGGATCCCCGAGCGCCCTGAGCGCGCGGAGCATGATCCGATAGCCCCCGTCCGGCACGACCGTCGCCCGCCCGTTCAGCTTCGTCGTGCCCTTCCACCCGTACCGCGTGAACGCGGTCGTCGACGCGCTCTGACCGACGCGCGAGAGCGAAACCGCGCGCCCCCACGGCTTCGCGGTCGCGGCCTCGATGATGTCCAGGGTCAGACGCTCGGCGCCGTGGTCGAGGTGGACCATCACGTACGGGACATCGCCGGACGCCAGCGTGTAGGTCGCGCCGCTCCGCTGCGGGGTCATGCTCGTCCCGCTCAGCTTGCCGAGCCACGGCGCCTCCTGACCCGACAGCTTGAGGACGGGCACGCTCTGGTAATCGCCCTTGAAGCCCGCGTACGGCACCCGCAGCGCGCCGTCGGCCGCGCCGCCCCGCGGGGTGAACACGAGGTAGCCGCCGAACAGGCTGCCGTCCGGGAGCGCGTCGCTCGCCCTGACGGTGGCCGAGACGGTCGCCCTCCCGCGGGCCGGCACGGTGACGCTCGCGGCGCCGAAGTCGACGCGCGCGGCGCCGGTCGTCGCGCTCGCCGGCCTCCAGTGATCGCGCCCTGTCGCGCACGCCGCGGGCGCGTGCGACAGGTCGTAGGTGACGTCGTGCGCGCTCGCGTTCTCGAGCGTCAGCGTGCGCGCGGCGGGGCCGGCCTCGCTCTCGCCGAGCGCGAGCTTGCCGGGGCTGATCACGGTGCTCGCGCGGATCGACCGGTCGACGCGGATCACCCCCGCCCCCTGCCGGTGCGCGCTCTCGGGCACCCCGGCGCTCAGATCGCCGCTCCACGGCGCGGGGACGGCGCTGTTCTGCAGGACGTCGCGCACGCGCGGCGCGGAGAGCTCCGGGCGCGCGTCGAGCACGAGCGCGACGGCTCCCGCCACGTGCGGCGCCGCCATCGACGTGCCGCTGAGCGTGTCGTACGAGCCTTGCTCGACCGGGATCGTCGAGTAGATCGCCCCGCCGGGCGCGGCGAGGTCCGGCTTGAAGGAGAGCGTCGCGCTCAAGCCGTGCGAGCTGAAGCCGGAGATGAGGCCCGCGGTGCGGCTCTCCGCGGCCACGGCCCGGTCGGTCCAGCTGTGGGTCAGCGGCCCCGCGTCGAGGCGCGCGTTGAGCAGCTCGCCGTCGGCCTGCGCGATCCCCACGACCGGGATGGTGATCGAGCCGTCCGCCTCGACCGACGGGCTGAGCACCCCGGCCCTGTCGTCGTAGATCACGACGCCGACCGCGCCGGCGGCCTGCGCGCGCGTGGCCTTCTGGTGGAAGGGGCAGCCACCGCGCCGGACGAGCGCGATCTTGCCTGCGAGGCTGCCCGCGGGGAGCTCGTCGCAGGCGTCGCGCGCGCTGGTGGGCGTCCCGGTGCGCTCCAGCGGGGCGCTCCCCGAGAGCGGCGGGGGCGGGCTCCCGACCGCGCGCGCATAGCCGATCGCCGCGCTGCCAGGCGCCACGGTGAACGACAGGCGGGTCACGCGGGTGCCGTCGACGGACGCGGTGCCGATGACCGCCTCGCCCACGCCGGGCGCGCCCGCGCCCCAGAGCCCCTTCTCGCCGCTGTTGCCGATCGACGCGACGACCACGACGCCGCGCGCGACGAGCGCGGTCGCCGCGGTCGCCGTCGGGTAGTCCGGCCACTGGAACGGTGTCCCGATGCTGATGTTGACGACGTGCATCCCGTCGTCGGCGGCCCGCTCCATGGCCTTGACGATGATGTCGGAGCGCGAGCCGCCGCGGCAGCCGAACACGCGGTAGGCGCCGAAGGTCACGTCCGGCGCCACGCCCTGCACGATCCCGTTCGCCCCGATGATGCCGGCGACGTGCGTGCCGTGGCCCAGGCAATCGTCGGGGTCGCCGTCGGGCGCCGGCTGCTTGCTCGCGTCGCCGGCGACGAAGTCGTCGCCGACGAAATCGTAGCCGAACGCCACGCGGCAGCCCGGCCCGAAGCAGCCGCCGAGATCGGGGTGATGGTAGTCGACCCCGCTGTCGATCACGCCGACGCGGATGTCCGCGCCGGTCACGCCGAGGTCGCGGCGCACGAGGTCCGCGCCCGACATGTCGCTCGCGACGGCGAGATCCGGGTCGACCGAGGTCACGACGCGCGTGGTGTCGAGCTCCACCGGCACGACGGGGTAGACGGCCTTGACCCCGGGCATCTCGGAGAGCGCGGCGGAGCCCCCGCGCGCGACGCGGACGGAGAGGCCGTTCCAGAGCTCCTCGAACGAGAATCGTACTCTGTACCGGAGCCCGCGTTCTTCGGCCGCGCGCCGGAAGCGCACCAGCTCCTCGCCCGCGAGGCCTTTGACGCGCGCGCCCCCGCCGCTCCTCGCGGCCGGCGCGCGCTCGAGCTCCACGAACCAGAGCTCCGTCGGCTCATCCGGCGCGAACGTCGCCTCGCCCGTCTCTGCGCCGTCCTGAGGGGCGGTGTTCTGGTCCGTCGCCTCGCCTCCAGATTCTCCGCTGCACCCTGAAAGAGCGATGTAGAGGGAGGCCAGACCGAACCAGCGCACACCAACTCTCATGAGCCCTCTTCCGCGCGTGCCGATCATCGAGTCAGCTATGTTCGATGGCGCGAATCGGTCAAGCGCGAGCGGGGCGAGAACGGCTCGGGGAGCGAGCCTCACGACGTCATTGTCGTAGACCCTGGAAGAGTGGCTGTTTCACGGCAGCTCTCCTTTCGGGCCGGGCATAACGAGGTGCGCGCCGCCGGCCTCTGTTGCCACCGCGGGAGCGCGCTGGCCCCGGAGTCCAGGGCACCTTGCCGGTCGTCCTGGAGAGGTGTTGTTTTCGTGATCTCGCCGCTGTCCTGTCTGCCCACGGCCTCTCGGCTCCCCGCGCGTCAGAGCGCCGGAGGCGGCCCGCGCCACGCGCGTCGAGCGCGGCGTGGCCCCGGGCGTTGCCGGTCCTCGCGCGCTCGACTAGCGTGGCGCCGTTCTCCGGCGCGTGCGGCGCCGGGGCTCGGATGTGGAATGACGGTCCTCGCGCGCGGCTTGTTCTCCTTGCACCATCGCCTGGTCCACGTGCCTCGCGTGGGCCGCGTCGCGCGGGCGCTGGCCGCGCAGGTGGGCCGCGCGGCGTCGCTGCTCGACGTGGGCGCGGGCGACGGGACGGTCGCGCTCGAGGTCGCGCGCCGGGTGGGCGCGCAGCGCGTCGTCGGCGTGGACGTGAAGGCGCGCCCCGGGGCGGCGCTGCCGGTCGTCGCGTACGACGGCGAGCGCCTCCCCTTCCCCGACGGGGCGTTCGATGCGGTGCTCCTCTCCGACGTGCTGCACCACTGCGCGCGCCCCGGCGCGCTGCTCGCGGAGGCGCTCCGGGTCGCGTCGCGCGTCGTCGCGCTCAAGGATCACTTCCGGTTCGGCCCTGTCTCGGAGAAGGTCCTGCTCTGGATGGATCTCGTCGGGAACGCCGCGCCGGGCGTCGAGGTGCGCGGCACCTACTTCACGCCGGGCGAGCTCGCCGAGCTCGTGCGCGGCGCGGGCGGGCGCATCACCGGCCTCGAGTGGCCGCTCAGGATCCACGACATGCCGTTCCGTCTCGTGACGCAGGATCGCCTGCAGTTCGCGGCGCGGGTCGAGCGCCTGGCCGCGGGAGGCGGGCGATGACCGGGCTCAGGTCGTTCGTCGTCGGCGGCGCCGGGTTCATCGGGAGCCACCTCACGGATCGCCTTGTCGAGCGCGGCCCCGTGACGCTGTACGACAACCTCTCGGTCGGGCGCCGCGCGTTCGTCGCCCCGCACCTCGCCTCCGGGCGCGCGACGCTCGTCGAGGCGGACGCCCTCGATCTGGATCGCCTCACCGAGGCCATGGCGGGCCACGACCTCGTCGTGCACCTCGCGGCGAACCCGGAGGCGCGCTGGGGGCTCGCGCGGACGCGCCTCGACCTCGATCAGGGGACGATCGCGACGTACAACGTGCTCGAGGCGATGCGCCGCGCGGGGGTGGGCCGGCTGATCTTCTCGTCCTCCGGGACGGTCTACGGCGACACGGCGCGGCGGTGCGCGGAGGGCGATCTCGGCGCCTTGCCGATCTCGCTCTACGGCGCGAGCAAGCTCGCGGGCGAGGCGCTCATCAGCGCCTATGTCGAGTGCTTCGGCCTCACCGCGTGGATCTACCGCTTCGGCAACGTGGTCGGGCCGCGCGGGACGCACGGCGCGGCGCTCGATTTCCTGAAGAAGCTGCGCGCCCTTCGGACGGAGCTCGAGGTGCTCGGCGACGGGCGCCAGTCGAAGCCGTACCTCGATGTCCGGGACTGCGCGGAGGGCATCCTGTTCGGCTTCGACCGGGCCGGAGAGCGGCTGAACCTCTTCAACCTCGCGCCCGAGGACGCGACCCGCGTCTCCCGCATCGCGGAGCTGTGCGTGGCGGCGTCGCCCTATCCCGACGCGGTGATCCGGTATCAGGGCGGCGAGCGCGGGTGGCCCGGCGACGTGCCGGTATCGCGGATGGATCCGAGCAAGCTGGCGACGCTGGGCTTCCGGGTGCGCCACACGAGCGACGAGGCGGTGCGCATGGCGGTGGAGGCGCTGGCGAGCGAGGTGTTCGGGGGCGAGCCGGCGGGGTGAGGGGCCGGGCGCGCTGCCGCCCCAGGGGGGCGACGGTGGCGGGCTCTGCACATGGCTGAGCGCACTCTCTACATTGGAAACAGGTCCTCTTCGTCGTGGTCGCTCCGGCCCTGGCTCGTCCTGAATCGCGCGGGCGGTGAGCGCCGAGATGGTGAGCGGCTTCGCCGCCCTCCGCACCGCGCTGCCGATGAACGTGCGGCGGAAGCTCCAGGGCGTGGCGCTCACCGAGGCCGGGTCGCAGGACATCGCGCGCATTCAATCGACCTGGAACGACTGCCGATCTCGCTTCGGCCAGGGGGCGAGTTCCTGCTTGGCCGCTTCAGCGTCGCCGACGCGATGTACGCGCCGGTCGCGGCGCGGGCGCGGATCCGGGGCGCGTGCGGCGCGGCCGACGAGGTCGCACGTCCTTCGTCGCCCCGTCGCGCGGTAGCGGCTGCGGTCGGTGAAGAGAAGCGCTACTAGTGCCGAAATGCCGCACGACCTCGACCTCATCCTCACGCTCACGGGCGGCTTCACCGCTGCGCTCGCGTTCGGTTTCATCACCCAGCGCCTGAGGCTGTCGCCCATCGTCGGCTACCTGCTGGCCGGGATCCTCGTCGGACCGTTCACGCCGGGGTTCGTGGCGGACAAGGGGCTCGCCGACCAGCTCGCGGAGATCGGGGTCATCCTGCTGATGTTCGGGGTTGGCATGCAGTTCCACGTCCGCGAGCTCCTCGCCGTGCGGAAGATCGCCGTGCCAGGCGCCCTCGTCCAGATCGCCGTCGCCACCGCGCTCGGGGTCGTGGTCGGCCGCGCCGCGGGCTGGACGTGGGCCGCGTCGGCCGTCTTCGGCATCGCCATCTCGGTGGCGAGCACCGTCGTGCTCACGCGCGTCCTCAGCGACAGCCACGTCCTGCACACCCCCGCTGGCCACCTCGCCATCGGCTGGCTCGTGCTCGAGGACGTCTTCACCGTGCTGGTGCTCGTGCTGCTCCCCGCCCTGGTGGGCGGGGACGGCAGCGCGGGCGCGACGGGGATCGCCGTATCCGTGGGCCTCGCGGTCCTGAAGCTCGCCGGGCTCGTGGCCTTCGTGTTCATCGTCGGGCAGCGCGTCATCCCCGCGCTGCTCGGGTATGTGGCGAAGACCGGCTCGCGGGAGCTCTTCACGCTGACGGTGCTCGTCGTCGCGCTCGGCGTCGCCGTCGGCTCGGCGAAGCTCTTCGGCTCGTCGATGGCGCTCGGCGCCTTCCTGGGCGGCCTGGTCGTCGGCCAGTCCGACTTCAGCTCGCGCGCCGCCTCGGAGGCGCTCCCGATGCGCGACGCGTTCGCCGTGCTGTTCTTCGTCTCGGTCGGCATGCTCTTCGACCCGACGCAGTTCGTCGCGAGCTGGCCGGTCGCCGTGGCGACGCTCGCGGTCGTGCTGATCGGCAAGCCCCTCGCCGCGCTCCTCGTGGTGGTGATGCTCCGCCGCCCCTTCCAGACCGCCTTCGCCGTCGCGCTCTCGCTCGCGCAGATCGGGGAGTTCTCGTTCATCCTGGCGACGCTCGGCCGGCAGCTCGGGATCGTGCCGGACGAGGCCTCGCAGGCGCTCGTCGTCGCGTCGATCGTGTCGATCACCCTGAATCCCCTGCTCTTCAGCATCCGGGATCGCCTCGCGCGGTCGACGTCGGCGCTCTTCCTGCGGCGCGGCGCCGCGGCGGACGCCGTCGCCGAGGCCGCTCCGGTGGACGAGCCCGCCCACCGCACGGTCGTGGTGGGCTACGGCCCGGTCGGGCGGACGCTGACGCGGCTGCTCCGGGAGAACGGTATCGAGGTCACGGTCGTCGAGCTCAACCTCGACACGGTGAGGCAGCTGCATGACCAGGGCATCCACGCGATCTACGGCGACGCGACGCAGCGGGAGATCCTCGATCGCGCCGGGGTCGGGAAGGCCGACAGCCTGCTGTTCACGTCGGCGGGCGCGCCCGGAGACGGGGTCATCGAGCAGGCGAAGGGCATCAATCCGCGGCTGTTCGTCCTCGCCCGCGCCTTTTATCTGCGCGAGGTGGGCGCGCTGAAGAAGGCGGGCGCGGACGTCGTCGTGACCGGCGAGGCGGAGGTCGCGTTCTCGATGACCGAGCGCCTCCTCGTGCGGCTCGGCGCGACGGCCGAGCAGGTGGAGCGCGAGCGCGAGCGCGTCCGGGGCGAGTTCTTCGGCACCGGCGCGCCGGAGCCTCACCGCGCGACGTCGGCCGGGTGACCTCACGGGCGGGCGCCGAGCTCGATCTCAGCGCGATTTGCCGAGCCAGGTCACGCCGCCCACGACGAGCGCGAGCCCGACGACCTGCTGCCACGCGAACGGCTCCCCCAGGATGACCCATGAGAAGGCGATCGTGAGCACCGGGCCGAGCGTCGAGAACGTCGCGGCCCGGCCCGCGCCGAGCCGCCGGATCGCCTCTGCGAGCAGGACGATGGGGAGCACCGTGCTGATCGTCGCCATCGCCGCCGCGTACCCCCACACCGAGGCCGGGATCTCCCCCAGCCTGGCGGGGCTCCCCGTCGCCGCGTAGTGCGCCAGCACCATCAGGCACGAGGTCGCCCCGCAGTACGCGGCGAGGCGCGTCGAGCCTACCCTGGACGCGAGCTTGCCGACACCGATGTAGTAAAGCGCGTAGGTCACCGAGCTCGCGAACACCCACGCTCCGCCGACGGCGACGGTCCGCACGTCCCCGGTCTGCACGAGATCGTGCCAGACGGCCGCAGCGAGGCCGAGATAGCACACGGCGAGCGCGCCCCAGGCCTTGGCGCGCACCGGCTGCTTCAGCCACACCGCGCCGATCATGAGGACGAGCGTCGGATACACGAACAGGATCAGGCGCTCGAGGCCGGTGCTGATGTACGTGAGCCCGATGAAGTCGAACAGGCTGGACAGGTAGTACCCGAGGAACCCGACGAGCAGCACGCCCCCCCAGAGGCGGGGCGTCATGGGCTCGGCGGCCTCTCCGCGCTCCCTCCGGGCGAGCCACAGGAAGAACGGCAGCGCGATGCCCATCCGCAGCGCGAGCAGCGACACCGCGTCGATCGGGTGCGCGGCGTACGCGAGCTTCACGAAGATCGCCTTCAGCGCGAACGTCGCGGCGGAGAGGACGGCGAACGTCTGCCCATCGTCGAGCAGGCCAGTCGGGAGCCCGCCTGTCATGGCGCGCACGGGCGCGCGATGGGCCGTGGGATCCGCTTTTCTTTTCGTCACGGGCTCGATCCGCTGTCGACCGGACGTCGTCACCAGCGGCGCCCTCCCCGGCCGGCGCTCCTTCGGCGGCGTCCGGCGGCCTCCGGCGTGAGACGCGCCAGCATTACCTGTGGAAGTCCGCGTTTACCATCGCACAGGACGGCTTCGAAGCGAGGCATGCGCTTTTCAGATAGAGGACGATCTCCTGCTTGGGTAGCTGCCGGGGCCGCTGCGCACGCCGGATCGCAGCGGATCGGGCCGCGCTCCCCGGGAGCCTTGGGCTAAGCTCCCTGTTCCGATGACGTCTCCTGCTGGCCCAGGCACCGCCGCGCGCGTCCCGGGTGCGCTCCCCGCGCCCGGCGGGCCGCCCGCGCGGCGGCTGCGCGCGCCGATCGCGCAGGAGCCCACCGGGGTGCACCAGGTCGGCGCCACGTTCCTGCAGATCGCCGCCACGGTGGGCGGCATGGCCGTGCTCGCGGGGCAGATCGCGACGCGCGTGGCCACGCTCCGCGTCGACGGCGCCGAGTTCATGCGCAACCTCTACAAGATGGGCGTCAAGTCGATGCCCATCGTCGCCGTGACCGCGCTCTTCACCGGCGCGATCATGGTCATCCAGGCGGCGCCGCTGGTCGAGCGCTTCGGCGCGCACGGCCTGCTCGGCTGGGGCGCGGGCTTCGGCACGCTCCGCGAGATCGCCCCGCTGCTCACGGCGCTCATGATCAACGGCCGCGTCGGCGCCAACAACACCGCCGAGCTCGGCACCATGGTCGTCACCGAGCAGATCGACGCCCTCCGCGTCCTCGCGATCGACCCGGTGAGCTTCCTCATCGCCCCGCGCTTCCTCGCGATGGTGCTGACGCTGTTCCTCTCCGTGATCTTCGCCGACGCGCTCGCCCTGCTCGGCGCGGCCTTCACCGGCGATCTCCTGCTCGGCGTCGCCCCGGCGGTCTTCTACAACGGCCTCACGAGCGGGCTCCTCGGCATCGGCGACGTCATGAGCGGCCTCGTCAAGAGCGTCGTCTTCGGCGTCGTCCTCGCGCTCTCGAGCTGCCAGTACGGCCTCGGCGTGACCGGCGGCGCCCCCGGCGTCGGCCGCGCCGTCAACGCGACCGTCGTCGCCTCGGCCGCCGGCATCTTCATCCTCGACTACTTCGTCTCGTTCACGCTCGACTGATCGACGGCGCCGCGCATGCCCCCCTCCCACCCGAGCTTCCCGGACCGCGCGAGCGCGGGCCCCCCCTCGAGCGAGCTCCGGGATCTCGCGCCCGAGCAGTCCGGCGTCGCCGCGATCGGCAGCGCCGCGCTGTCCCTCTTCGCGTCTGCGCGCGAGCTCTACTCGCTATTTGTAAGGACGCTTTACTACTGCGCGAAGGGCCGCCACGAGCCGGGCGCCGTGCTCGTCCAGATGTACGAGATCGGCAACAAATCGCTGTTCTTCCTGACGGTCGTGATGGGCTTCATCGGGATGATCATGGTCTTCCAGGCCGGCCAGCAGGCGAAGCGGGTCATCCCGGATCTGACCATGCTGGGCGCGACCTACCTCGAGCTGCTCATCCGCGATCTCGCCGCCTCGATCGGCGCGCTGATGCTCGCCACGCGGGTCGGCGCGGGCATCGCCGCCGAGATCGGCTCGATGGTGGTGACCGAGCAGGTCGACGCGCTCCGCATGTGCGCGGCCGATCCGATCGACTACCTCATCAAGCCGCGGTTCATCGCGAGCCTCCTCATGACCACGTGCCTCATCGTCTGGAGCGCCGCGGTCGCGTTCACCACGGGGATGGTCACCGCCTACAGCATGTTCGACGTGAGCCCCGAGACGTTCATGAACGTGAGCCTCGTCGACGCCGGCGACCTCGCGACCGGCCTCGCCAAGTGCCTGGCTTACGGCGCCGCGATCCCGATCGTCTCCGGCCACTCCGGCCTCTCGACCTTCGGCGGCAGCGAGGGCGTGGGCTGGGCGACGACGCGCGCGGTCGTGAACTCCTCGCTCGCGGTCATCGTCCTCAACATGCTGATCTCGGCGGCTGCCTTCGTGATCTTCCGCTAGCCAGGCCGCCTGCCGCGTCGCCGCGCGCCGCGCGGCGCCTCACTCGATCGGCCCCTCGGCGCTCCCGGTGATGAACTGCTGGACGATCGCGTCCTGCGAGCCCTCGAACACCCCGCGATCTCCGAGCAGGCGGACGAGCCCTTGATAGAGCATGACGATGCGGTCGGCGATCGTGAAGATGCTCACGAGATCATGGCTCACGACGATGCTCGTCACGCCGAGCGTGTCGCTCAGCTCGCGGATCAGCTTGTCGACGCGCCGCGCGCTCACCGGGTCGAGGCTCGTGGTCGGCTCGTCGAAGAGCACGTAGCGCGGGTCGAGCGTGAGCGCGCGGGCGATGGCGACGCGCTTGCGCATCCCGTCGCCGAGCTCCGGCGGGAAGCGGTCCCCGAACTCGCGCATGTGCACCTGCTCGAGCCGCCGCCGCGCCTCCGCGAGCGCCTCCTTCGGCTTGAGCCCCTTGTGCTTGCGGAGCGGGAGCGCGACGTTCTCGGCGCACGTCATCGAGTCGAACAGCGTCGAGTGCTGGAACACCATCGCGCACTTCATCCGGACCGGGTACATCCGGGCCTCGTCGAAGCGGCTCACCTCCTCGCCGTCCAGCCAGATCTCCCCGCCGTCCGGGTAGAGCAGGCCGACGAGGTGCTTGATGAGCACGCTCTTCCCGACGCCCGACTGCCCGATGATGAAGAACACCTCGCCGTCCTCGACGTCGAACGAGACGTCCTTGAGGACCTCTTTGGGCCCAAAGGATTTTCTGACATTTCGGAACGAAATCATCGCGGCCTGGGAGGCAAGTACGGTTGCGTCAGGGCAAAGGCAGCGCGAAGCGTCACGACGCGCGCCGGAGACGATGCGTCAGGGCAGCTGGATCCTGGCCTATTTCCCTCACCTCCCCGCCGCCAGATCGGAGAAGATGAAGACCCCATGGCAAGCCCGCGATCGATCGAGGTCAAGGTCGGGATCCTCATACTCACGGCGCTCGGGCTCCTCGCCACGTTCATCCTCGTGATGGGCGGAGTCAACTTTCAGCCGAAGTACTCCATCTACGTCGAGTTCGATAACCCGGGCGGCCTGCAGACCGGGGCGCCGGTGAAGATCGCCGGGGTGGAGGTCGGCAAGCTCAGCGAGATCCACTTCCGCGGCGGCCAGGTCGGCAAGGACGGCAGGCGCGAGCCGCTCGTGCGGATCCAGCTGCGCGTCGAGGAGCGCTACCAGCAGAGCATCCATGACAATGCCACGTTCTACGTCACGACGCAGGGCGTGCTCGGCGAGCAGTTCCTCGCGATCGAGCCCGGCTCGACCGATCGGCCGGTGCTCCCCGCGAACGCGGTCGTCCGGGGGCTGGATCCGCCGCGCCTCGACATGCTCCTCGCCGAGGGCTACGAGCTCCTGCACGCGACCGTCACCGCGATGCGCGAGCACCGGGAGGAGGTCGGCGAGGCGTTCGACGGGCTCCGGAAGACGCTGAAGGGCACCGGCGAGTTCATGCACCGGAACCAGGACCGGCTCGATCGCATCGCCGAGAACGTCGAGCAGATGAGCCTCGACGGCACGGATCTCGTGAAGGACGCCCGGCAGAAGTACGTGAACAACCCGCAGATCGACCGGATCCTCGCGAACGCCGATCAGGTGAGCAGCACGGCCGCGCGCGATCTGCCGCCGCTCATGACGGACGCGCGCGAGACGCTGGCCAACGCGCGCCGGCTGTCGACCACGGTGGGCGGCGAGACGGAGCAGGCGAAGATCAAGAAGACGCTCGACGACATCGCCGAGATCGCGGGCAGGGCGAGGTCGGCGACCGCCGACGCCCAGGAGGTCCTCGCCCACGTCAAGCGCGGCAAGGGGACAGTGGGCGCGCTGGTGATGGACGAGCAGCTGTTCGACGACCTGCAGGAGCTCGCCCGCGACCTCAAGCACAACCCCTGGAAATTCTTCTGGCGCGAGTGATCGGCGCCGCACCCTCGGGGGCGCGGCCGGGCCCCGCGGCCGTCCTGGCGGCGGCGCGTCGGCGCGGGGCGAGTCCGTGAAAGCGCGGACGCTGGCCGGCCCGGGCGGTCAGGCCAGCTTGATCAGCGGGGCGCCTTCGGTGACCGAGGCCCCCTCGGTGACGAGGATCTCCTCGACGATCCCCTCTTCCTCGGCCTCGACGGGCATCTCCATCTTCATGGACTCGAGAATGACGACCACGGTCCCCTCTTCGACCTTGTCGCCCGGCTTGACCTCGATCTTCCAGACCGTACCGGTGATGTGCGCCTTGATGACGTTTGCCATGGGCGCGCGAACCTACCGGAGAGCCACCGAGAATCCAACGGGAGCGTGGGGCGCGGCGCGGCCTCTGGCGGTCCGTGCTCGGGCGTCCCCCAGGCACCCTCTCCGGACGGTCGAGGTCGCCCGGTGGCGCGGGCACGCGGGACGGCGCGGCTGGGCAGGTGCGCGCGCAACGGACGAGGGGACGTGGGGACGTGGAACGGACGAGGGGACGTGGAGACGTGGAAGGGACGTGGAGACGTGGAAGGGACGGAGCGCTGCGATTTCCGCTGGTACCTGCGGTGCACCACGGCGATAATCTGGCTGACGGTTCCGCGGTTCCTCGACATCGCGAGGGTCGCGGTGATCGCGAATAATTGCGTGAAAGCCGCTCTGCGGGTCAGAATCGTCTTGCTCGGTGGCCCCACCCAGGGCGACCTGCAGGTTCTCCGCGCCGCCCCTTGGTAGCCCAACCGCACGCGCTCGATCGAAGGAGCCACGAGGTCATGTCGGAACAGAAGGAAAGCTCGGTCCTGTTCTCGCTCAAGGAGCTGATGAACCTCGAGGAGGATCGCATCAAGACCGAAGAGGCCCAGAAGGCCGCCGCCGCCGCCGCCGCCGAGAAGGCGCGCGTCGAGGCGGAGCGCGCCGCGCGCGAGGCCGAGGAGCTGCGCATCCGCACCGAGGAGGAGCGCCGTCGCAACGAGGAGCGACGCTCCCGCGAGGAGGCGGCGCGGCTCGAGGCGATCCGGCAGGCCGAGATCGAGAAGGCGCGCGTCGAGGCCGAGCAGAAGGCGCGGCTCGAGGCGATGGCCGCGCAGCAGCACCACGAGCGCTCGCTCGCGGCGCTGCAGCAGGACGAGTCGAAGAACAAGCTGCGCAAGCTCCTCATCGGCGGCGCCATCGCCAGCGCGCTGGTGATCGGCATCGTCACCGTCGCCGCCGTCAAGTCGTCCCAGGACAACGAGGCGCGCATCGCCGCCGAGGCCGCGCGGGCCCGCGATCTCGAGGAGGCGAACAAGCGGCTCGAGGCGCAGTTCAAGGAGTCCGAGTCCAAGATGTCCGGGCTGCGCGACCAGCTCGCGAGCGCCAAGGACGAGGCGACGCGCCTCGCCCTGCAGAAGCAGCTCGAGGCCGAGCAGCAGAAGCAGGAGCAGCTGCGCCGCGGCGGCGGCAGCGGGCGGCCGGCCGCCGGCGCCCACCCGGCGAGCGGCGGCGGCACCAAGGCCCCCTGCAACTGCGCCCCTGGCGATCCGCTCTGCAGCTGCCTCTGACGCGGAACGGGAACACCGAATGGCGAACACCGGCTCCGTCAGGCAGCGGACGAGCCTCGGCGGCAGCTCGCTCGACGAGGCGCGCCGCAGGCTCGTCTTCCCGCTCGATTTTGCGACCCTGGACGAGGCCAGGGCGGCGGCGACCCGCGTCGCTCCCTCGGTCGGCGTGCTCAAGGTCGGCCTGGAGCTGTTCGTCCGCGAGGGGCCGGCCGCGATCGAGATCGGCAGGTCGCTCGGCCTCGACGTCTTCCTCGATCTGAAGCTGCACGACATCCCCGAGACGGTGGCGCGGGCGGTGGCGAGCGCCGCCGCGCACGGGGTCCGTTACCTGACGGTGCACGCGGCCGGCGGCGCCGAGATGCTGACGCGCGCGGCCCAGGAGGCGGCGCGCTCCCAGGAGCTGATCCTCCTCGCCGTCACCGTGCTCACGTCGCTCGACGACGACGATCTCGCCGCGCAGGGCGTCCAGGGGAGCGCTTCGGAGCACGTGGTCCGGCTGGCGCAGCTCGCGCGCGGCGCCGGCATCCACGGGTTCGTCGCCTCGCCGCAGGAGATGCCGGCGCTGCGGCAGGCGCTCGGGCAGGGCGAGCTCCTCGTGACGCCGGGCATCCGCCTCGGCCCCGGCCCGGCCGGCGCGCCCGCCGACGACCAGAAGCGCATCGCCACGCCGTCGGCCGCGATCTCGGCCGGCGCCGATCTCCTCGTCGTCGGCCGGCCGATCCGGGACGCCGCCGATCCACTCGCCACCGCGCGCTCCATCGTCCAGGAGATCGCGCACACACTCCACCCACCGCGCTGACCGTGAGCCGCCTCGTCTACGGTCTTCAGCCGGTCCGGGAGGCGATCCGCGCGCACGGCGCACGGGTCGCCTGGGCCCTCGTCCAGCGCGACGGCGGCCCGAAGCTCGACGCGCTCGCGCGCCTCGCGGAGGGCCAGGGCATCCCGACCGAGCGCGCGCCCCGCAGCGAGCTCGATCGCCGCAGCGCCGGCGGCCGCCACCAGGGCGCCGTCGCGTCGGCGCCCGAGCTCCAGATCGTCGGGGTCGACGCGATCCCGGTCGTCGAGGAGGGCGAGCCCGGCGCCGGCACGATCACGGTGGCGCTCGACGGCGTGATGGATCCGCAGAACTTCGGCGCGGTGATCCGCAGCGCCGTCGCCCTCGGCGCGGGGGCCATCCTGTGGCCCGAGCACAGCTCGGCGCCGCTCACGCCGGCGACGTTCCGCGCCTCCGCCGGCGCGATCGAGCACGCGAGGCTCTGCCGTGTCCGCTCCTTGCCCGACGCCCTGGAGTCCCTCGCCGCCCGCGGCGTCGCCGCGATCGCGCTCGACGCCCAGGGCCCGGCGGAGCTCGGCGATCTGCCCCTGACCGGCCCTGTCTGCATCGTCATCGGCGCCGAGGACAAGGGCACGCGCCGCTCGGTCCGCCGCGTCTGCCAGCACGTGGCCCGGCTCCCGATGACCGGCCCGATCTCCTCGCTGAACGCCTCGGTCGCCGGGGCGATCGCGCTCTACGAAGTCGTCCGGCAGCGCCGCACGTCGCGCGCGTAGTCCGGCAGCAGCCCCCGCGACACCAGCCGCCCGACGACCACGGCGATCCGCGCGCCGCGGGCCCGTCCAGCCAGCGCCGTAGGGCATGCCCGTAGCCTCCCGGGAACATCGCTCGCCGGATTGCGCGCAACAGGTCCGGGCTCGGCGCGACCGCGCGCTGCGAGGTCATCCGGGAACGCCGTAGGTCGAACCCTTAACCAAGCAAAATTAACAACAAATTTGCATAGATACGAACAACATGTGATGCAGATTCGAGCATCGCATCGATGGCTGAACAGGCTCGCAGGAAGATGGCCGATTCGATCCATTCAATGGATCGACAAAAAGAATCCACACCCCCCTCGAAAAGCTCAGTCATTGCGGAGGGTTACCCCTGTGGACTCACCCTTCTCTGCGCGGTTATCCGGAATGGCTCGAGGGATGGTTCAAGAATCGGGGGGGTCCCGGTAAGCGGCTGGATCGGCTCAGCTTCGGGCTGGAAGTGACCGCAGCCGGGAGAGCACGCGGGCCATGCGGAGCGCGGCCTCGGTCAGGTCGGCCTCGGTCGTGTCCTCGCCGATCGAGAAGCGCACGGCGGAGGCCGCGCGCTCGGGGCCGAGCATCGCCGTGAGGACCGGGGACGGCTCGGCGGTCCCGGCGCTGCAGGCCGCGCCGCTGGACGCGGCGACGCCCTCCAGGTCGAGCGCTGCGCAGAGCTCGTCGCCGCGCCAGCCGGGCCAGGAGAGGTTCGTGACGTGGGGGGCGCGCGCGCCGTCCCCGTTGCGGAGGGGCGCGGCGCCGGCCGCGCGCCCAACCTGGGTGAGCGCGGCCTCGAGACGATCGCGGAGCGGGGCGAGCGCCGCGTACCGGGCGGGGGCGCCGATCGCTCGCCGGGCGGCCACGGCGAAGCCGGCCGCGGCGAGCGGGTCCTGTGTCCCGGGACGCATCCCGCGCTCCTGGGCGCCGCCGAGCAGGACGGGCCGGAGCCGGATGCCGGGCCGCACCGCGAGCGCTCCGATCCCCTTCGGGCCCCGGATCTTGTGGGCCGCGACCGACACGAGATCCGCCCCGGCCCACGCCTCCGGCGGGAGGCGTCCCACCGCCTGGACGGCGTCCACGTGGAGCCGCGCCCGGCGGGCATGGACGATCGCCGCCGCCTCGGCGACCGGCTGGACGACCCCCGTCTCGTGGTTGACCGCCTGGAGGCTCACGAGCCGCACGGGCGCGACCGCTGCCGCCCGATCGATGGCGGCGGCGATCGCCTCCGGCGCGACCCGGCCGGACGGCTCGGGATCGACCCAGGCGACGTGCACGCCGCGGCCGGCGAGCCCCTCCGCGGCGCGGGTCACCGAGGGGTGCTCGATCCGCGAGACAACGAGCGCGCCGGCCTCGTCCCCGAAGGCGTGCCAGAGCGCGAGGTTGTTGGCCTCGGTCCCGCCCGAGGTGAGGGTCACGTCGCGCGCGTCGAGCCCGGTCAGCCGGGCGACCGCCTCCCGCGCCTGCTCGACGAACGCGCGCGCCCGCCGCCCCGGTCCGTGCACGCTCGCCGGGTTGGCCCAGGCCACCTCGGCGGCGGCCTGCATCGCCGCCAGGACCTCGGGGTGCGGCGGCGTCGTGGCGTTCCAGTCGAGATAGATGGCGCTGGAGGCAGGGCGCATCAGGACGACGACGGGGAGGCAGGGCGCATCAGGACGACGACGGCTCGGCGGGCGGCACCGAGGGCGGGCCGAGCCGGCCCGGCGAGCTGCCGTCGTCCTGGAGGGGCGCTCGCCGGGCGACGGTCAGAAAGAACGCCGATCCGGTGAGCGTCTCGCCCTCGATCACCTCGTTGCTGGGCGACACGACGCGCACGTCGCCGCCGAGCCCGCGGGCGGTGCGCCGGGCGATCGCGAGCCCGACGCCGACGCCGCCGTAGGCGCGCGTGGCCGAGCCGTCGACCTGGTAGAACGGCTCGAAGATGCGCTGCAGGCGGTCCGCCTTGACCCCGGGCCCCGTGTCGGCGACGCAGAGCTCGTAGTGCCCCGACTGGAGCACGCTGACCCGCACGCCCGCGGTGCCGCCGGCCGGCGTGAACTTCGCGGCGTTCTCGAACAGCTGGATCATCGCCCTCTGCAGCCGGCCCGCGTCGCCCCAGGCGGGGAGCGGGCCGCGCGGCAGGTCCTCGACGAGCTGCACCTTCCCCTCGGCGAAGCGGTCGGCCACCTGCGCGAGGGCGCGCCGCGTGGTGTCGAGGAAATCGTACTCCGAGTGCATGAAGCGCATCCGGCCCGTCTCGATGCCGGTCACGTCGAGCAGGTTGTCGATGAGCGACCGGAGCCTGCGAACGCAGTCCTCCATCGCGAGCAGCGCCTTCTTCTGCGCCTTGTTGAGCGGGCCGAGCTCCTCGTCGGCGAGCAGCTTCACGTACCCGACGATCGGGGTCATCGGGGTCGCGAGCTCGTGCGAGATGTTGCGGTAGAACTCGGTGCGCGCGGCGTCGAGCTCGCGGAGCCGGGCGTTGGCGCGCGAGAGCTCGGCCACCTTCTGCTCGAGGTGGGCGACGATGCGCTGGCTCTGCTCGCGCAGCCGGAGCGGCCCCTGCGACGCGGGGAGCTCCTCGCGCGCGCCGCTGAGGTAGCGGGCGATGACCGCCGAGAAGGAGCGCGCGTCGATCGGCTTCTGGAGAAAGCCGTCGCAGCCGACGGCGAGGCTCGTGTCCCGATCGCCCTCGGCGGTGATCGCGACGATGGGGACGCCGGCGAGCGACGCCTCGCCGCGCAGGCGCAGGGTGACCTCGAACCCGTCGAGGCCGGGGATGTTCAGATCGACGAGGACGAGGTCCGGGTGGAGCGTGCAAGCAAGACGCACCCCTTCGAGCCCGTCGGCGGCCTCGAGGACCTCGTAGCCGGCGCTCTGGAGCAGCTTGCGTACGAGCAGGCGGTTCGCGGGATCATCCTCGATGTGAAGTATCTTCGACATGGGCTCTGCGTGCGCATAGTAGTCGCGATCGACGGGGGCCAGGCACGTTCTGCGTTACTTTCCGCCGCCTGTTCGGGTCCGCCGGCCCGGCCGGGGCCCGGGTCGTCCGCTTGGGTCGCTTGCACCGCGCTTGTTCCTGCGGTCGTGCCGAGCTCGCCACCGCGCGCGCGCCGAGCGGGTTGCCAGGCGAGCGCCGAGCGGGTTGACGACCGGCGGCGCCCATCCAATACGGGGGCGCCATGCCCGGCCCCTTCAGGTTCCACCGCGCCGTCGCCGCGGCGCGCTGCTTCCCCTTCCCCCGGCGCTGCCGATGACGACCGCGCGCCAGCAAGAGAGCGAGGCCGCCGACGTCGGAGGCGGAGCGGCCGAACACCTCCCTCGGCCGGAAGCGCCGCGCAGCGCGAGCGCGGACGGCGCGGTGCGGCCGCTGCCCGCGCGCCTCTCCTACGGGCTCGCGGCGCTCTCCGGCTTCCTCTACTTCCTCGGGTTTCCGGGGATGGATCTCTGGCCGATCTCGTTCTTCGGCCTCGTCCCGCTGATCGTGGCGCTGCGCGGACAGACGCCGCGGCGCGCGGCGCTGCTCGGCTGGATCGCCGGCTTCGTCATGACGATGACCGGCTTCTACTGGCTGCTCGAGATGCTGCGGGTGTTCAGCGGCTTCCCCACGATCCTCTGCACGGTCTTCATGGCCATCCTCTGCGCCTACCAGGCCGGACGGATCGCCCTGTGCGGCTGGCTCTACGGGCGGGCCGAGGCGCGCGGCTGGCCGGGCGCCGTGGCGTTCGCGCTCGCGTTCGTGACGAGCGAGCTCGTCTATCCGCTGCTCTTTCCCTGGTACTACGGCGCCTCGGTCCACAACGCCCCGGTGATGGGCCAGGTCGCGGATCTCGGCGGCCCCTACCTCGTCGGGCTGGTGCTTGTCGCCGCGAACCTCGCGATCGCCGAGCTGGTCAAGCTCCGGCTGGATCGCGCGCCGCGCGCGGCGGGCGGCGACGCCGGCCCGTCGCGGCCCGGCCGCCCGCTGAACCGCGCGGTCGTCGCGGTGGGCGTCGCGGCCCCCGCCCTCGCCGCCGTGTACGGCCTCGTCCGGATGCGCGCCGTGGACGCGGCCGCCGCCGCGGCCGAGCCGATCAAGATCGGGATCGTCCAGCCGAACCTCGCGCTCTTCGACCGCCGGAACGCGGTTAAGATCCACCTGAAGAGGACCCAGGAGCTCGCCAAGCAGGGCGCTGGGCTCGTCGTGTGGAGCGAGGCGGGCGTGCCGCAGGCGTTCCGCGAGTCGGCCTATAAGACCGAGGTCCAGCGGTCGCTCACGGGCCGCCTCGGCGTGCCCACCGTGGTCGGCACGGTCATCCACCGGCTCCCGGCCGACCGGAACGAGCGCGGCGTGAGCTTCAACACGGCGCTGATGGCCGGCAAGGACGGCGAGATCCTCGGGCGATACGACAAGCAGTACCTGCTCGCGTTCGGCGAGTACCTCCCGCTCGGCGACACGATCCCGTACCTCTACACGCTGTCGCCGAACTCGGGCCGGTTCAGCCCCGGCACGTCGCTCGCCCCGCTCGAGTGGGACGGCCACAGGATCGCGACGATGATCTGCTACGAGGACATCCTGCCGCACTTCGTGAACAAGCTGGTCGCCGAGGGCGACCCCGACCTCCTCGTCAACCTCACGAACGACGCCTGGTTCGGCGACTCGACGGAGCCGTGGATCCACCTCGCGCTCGCGAAGATGCGGGCCATCGAGCACCGCCGCTACCTCGTGCGCGCCACGAACAGCGGCGTCTCGGCGATCGTCGACCCGGTCGGCCGGGTCGTCGTGCAAAGCGACACCTTCAAGGAGCAATCGCTCCTCGGCGAGGCGCGGTTCATGCGTGCGCAGACCGTCTACGGGACCGTCAAGGACATCCCGTGGTACGTCGCCGCGGTCGCGAGCGTCGCCATGGCGCTGTTCACGCGGCCCGAGCGCCTGCGCCTCCGGAGCGCCGAGCGCTGAGCCACGCGGCCGGAGCGCCGGCTCCCCGGCGCGCCGGACCTCGCCGCCGGGGCGCGGCGCCCGCGCGGCGCGCCCGCGTCAGATCTTCATCGCCTTCTTGAAGCGCTTCGCGTCGGCGAACATGTCGACGTTCGTGAACACGTACGTCGCGTCGTCGTGCTTCGCGCCGCGCGCGATCTCCGCGAGCCGCTCGATCGCCGGGTCCTCGTAGCGCGACTTGTGCCCCGCCGGGCCGTGCAGGCGGTAGTAGGCGACCTTCAGCCGCGAGAGCCCCGTGGTCAGCGGATCGCGCGCGGCGAGGGCGCCGACCTCCTGGGTGAGCTCGTCGCTCTCGTCCGGATCCCACCCCGGCGGCGGCTCGAAGACGACGCGCTCGAAGCGCTTCTTCACGCTGGCAAGGAACTCGCGCAGGATGGCCTTGTTCGCGCGCGTCGGCGTGAACTCCGGGGGACCGACGAAGACGGCGCTCTTCGCCTCGAGCTCGTCGGCGACGGCCTCGATGCTCTTGAGCGCCGTCTCGATCACCTTTCCGTCCCGGAACCCCTCCTGCCCGATTTCACGCGGACCGAGCAGGGCAAATCGAAAGCCGACCGGAGCTTCGCGCCGCCAGCGCCGGATCGTTCCAGGTCCCGGAAGGGACACATGGGTCTCCTGCACCTCCACGAACATAAACTCGCGGAAATAGCGCGTCGCTGGGACGGGGAAACCGGCACAGCCGACGGTAATCATCGCCCCCACCCTAGCCCACGCACGCCCCGGCGAGAAGCCAGACGGATGGATTTCTCGATCGGCCCGCCCGGAGCCCTGAACCGCGGGACTGCGGGGTGCCCGCTCACTTTTCGCCCTTGCGTCGCGGCGCGGCGGCGGGCAGGGAGCACGGCCGCGCTCCGGCGGCGGCCTCGGCGCGCTCGAACGGCAGCGCGAGCGCGGCGCCGGCGGTGCTGCGATCGAGCTTGCGTCGCAGGCGGGCTCGGCGGCGAGCCAGCGCGGGCTCGGGCTCGGCGGTGCCCTGGTCGGCCAGGTCGAGGGCGCGGGCGAAGGCGCGGACGTGGTGCTCGTAGAGCTTCGCCAGCGCGAGGCGCACCGCGGGATCGTCGATCTCGGCGGCGAGCGCCTCGTAGTCCGAGAGCGCCCGCGCCTTGTCCCCGCGCGCCTTCGCGATGTCGCCGCGCGCGCGGCGCGCGACCGCGCCGCCGCCGCGCTCGACGGCCGCGTCCGCGAGCTCCGCCGCGCGATCGAGCGCGCCCGCCCTGCGCAGCGTCGCCGCCGCCCCGGCGAGATCGCCTGCGGCCAGGCCGCCGAGCGGCTCGCCGTAGAGGCCGACCAGCGCGACCATCGCGAGCACGTCGGCCGCGTTGTGCTCGACGACGCCCAGCAGCGCGTCCTCGTCGCCGGTGCGCAGGAAGTGGGCGTAGCACGCGACGATCTCGCCGCCGGGCACGTCCCCGACGCGCACCCGGCCGAGCACGTCGTGCTCCAGGGCGATGAGCGTGCAGGTCTTGAGGCGCGCCTTGTGGATGCGGCGCGCGACGTGGACGAGATCGAGGTGCGGCAGCTCCGGCGGCGGCGGCAGGCGGTTCATCACGTAGCGCGTGCGCAGGAGCGGCATGTCGAACGCCTTGCCGTTGTACGTGACGATCATCGAGGCGTCGGCGAGGCGCTCGGCGAGCCGGCGCAGGATGGGCTCCTCCTCGCCGAGGCGGCGCAGGAGGAGCTGCTCCATGATGAAGGCGTCGGACGACGGCTCGCCGAGCGGCCCCGCGCCGGCGGCCCCGGGGTCGAACCAGGCGAGGCCGATCAGGAACGGCACGGTGCCCGTGCCGCCGGCGAGGCCCGTGGTCTCCGTGTCGAGGAACAGCGCCCTCCGCAGGTCGCAGCCGGCGAGCGCCGGGTCGAGCGCCAGGAGCGCGAGCATCGCCGGGTCGGCGTCGCGCGCGGCGACGAGCGGCGCGCGGCCGACGCGGGCCGCCGCGAGCGAGCGGGTGCGGCTCACGTAGAGCGGCCCCCCGGGCGTCTGCTCGACATGGAAGGGGAGCTCGCCGCGCGCCGGATCGGCCCTGGGGGTCGGCGGCGCGCCGCGAGCGACGATGCGAGAGATGCGCTCGCGCAGCTCGTCCAGCGACGGTCGAGCGCCGACCGCGGCGGGCGCTCCCGCCGCCGCGACCGGCGGCGGCGACGCCTCGCCTCGTGCGATCGCGCCCGGGACCGCGCCGGCGCGTCGCTCCGCCGGGAGCGGCCCGAGCCGCGCGAGCTTCGACTTGAACGACGTCATCGGCCGGCCGCGAGACTTCCACGCCGGGCACTGCGCATCAAGTCAGCGTCCCGCGCGTTCAGCGCCGCCGCCGAACTTCACCCGGATCGAGGCGAGCACCTCGTCCGCCTGGCGCTCGGTCGCGGCGCGATCGCCGGCGTTGTCGATGACGTGGTCGGCGACCGCGACCTTGCTCGCGAGCGGGAGCTGCGCGTCGAGCCGGGCGCGCACCTGCTCCGCGGTCGCGCCGTCCCGCGCCATCGCGCGCGCGATCTGGATCGCCTCGGGCACCGCGACGACCACGAGCGGACGGAACGCGTCGGCGACCCCGTTCTCGACGAGGAGCGCCGCCTCGTAGCAAGCCAGCGGCTCGCCCCGCGCCTCGAGCGCCGCGGCGCGCTCCAGCAGGAGCGCCGCGATGCGCGGGTGCACGATCGCGTTCAGCTGCCGGCGCTTGCCCGGGTCGTCGAACACCATCGCGGCGACGCGCGCGCGATCGAGCGAGCCGTCCGGCAGCAACACCTCCGGACCGAGGGCGCGGACCACCTCGCCGAGCCCCTCGGTCCCCTCCGCCACCACGTCGCGGGCGAGCGCGTCGGCGTCGATGACCGGAAGCCCCTGCGCGCGAAAGCGCGCCGCCACCGTGCTCTTGCCGGATCCCAGGCCGCCGGTGAGCCCGAACAGGACAAGCCCCATCGATGCCTCAGCCCGCACCGAGCGCGGTCCGCGCTCCCACACCGTCCCTCGATCCCGACACGTCACCACAACGCATCGCGTCAACGCCGCCCTTCGTGGGCCTGTGGCCAGGCGTTTCTTGCTGGAGCTCGACAAATCGCCGCGGCGCCAGCGAGAGGACGGCGGCGCTGGCGCCGAGCCCCGGCCGGGAGCGCCTGCTCTCCTCGTGACCACCCATGACCCGAGCCTACCCCAGCGGTGGGTCGTGGCCGTCGAGTTTCCTCGCCGTCGGCGCTTAAGAAGTCCGCTTCTCCGGGAATGCAACTACCATAACGGGGTGGTGGCAAAGATCGATGACCGGCCGGAGTCGAGCCTGCACGCCGCGTTCGATCGCTCGGACGCGCACCGTGGCTCGCCGGACAAACACCTCGCTGCGTGGCTGTCCGAGGTCGACGTCGGGCTGATCGAGATCGACGCCGAGCAGCGCGTGGTGCGCTGCAACGGCGCGGCCGAGCGGCTGACCGGCTGGTCGATCGTCGAGGCGCGCGGCGCGCTGCTCGATCGCGTGCTCCGCCTGATCCCGGCGGCGGGGACGACGAGCGGAGATCCGGACATCGACGTCGGAGAGATGAACGAGCTGTTCGACGAGGGCGCGCCCGCGAAGCCCGCGCCGCCGCCGGCGCTCACGCCGCGGCGCGAGCCCGCGGTGCCGCTCTCGCCGGTGATCATCGACGAGGGCGCGCTGCGCACGCCGGGCGCGCCGCTCGCCGCCCCCGAGGCGACCCGGCCGCCGGCGCGGTACACCGCGCTGCTCGAGCGCCGCGACGGCTCCGTCATCCCGATCCTCCACACGATCGGCACGATCGCGGGGCGGCCCACGCGCGAAGGCCAGCGCGACTCGAAGCCGCCGCCTCCTCCCGGGCAGATCGTCCTCTTCCGCGAGCTCGGCGCGCCGGGGCCCCTGCCGATCCACCCGGCCAAGCCCCGCTACGACGCGCTGACGCGCCTCCTCGACCGGTACGCGATCATCGATCGCATCGAGGAGGCGCTGAACGACTGCAGGAAGACGGGGACGCCGTACGCGCTCTGTTACATCGACCTGGATCGCTTCCGTCTCGTCAACGCGACCTGCGGGCACGAGGCGGGGGACGATCTGCTCCAGTGGGTCGCGACGCGCGTGCACGAGATCGTCGGCCCGCAGGACGCGGCCGGGCGCATCGGCGGCGACGAGTTCGTGCTGCTGCTCGCGAACAAGAGCGAGCGAGAGGCGGAGCGGATCGCGCGCGATCTGCAGATCTGCTTGCTCGAGTTCCGGTTCGGGTGGGCGGAGAAGACGTTCTCGATCGGCGCCAGCATCGGCCTCGTGGTGCTGACGCCCCACTTCGAGCGGGCGGTCGACGTGCTCGGCGCCGCCGATCACGCGTGCCGGATCGCGAAGGAGAACGGGCGCGGGCGGCTGCAGGTCTACCTCGACGACCAGCAGATGACGACGAGCCGGCGCTCGATGCAGTGGGTCGCGAGCCTGCAGCGCCACCTCGCCGAGGGGCGGCTGCGGCTCTACTCGCAGGGCATCCACCCGCTCGTCATGCCGGGCGCGGCGCCCAGCCCCCACGGCGCGCACTTCGAGGTGCTCGTGCGGCAGCTCGGCGAGGACGGCCGGCTCTACTCGCCCGTGGGCATCATCCAGGCGGCGGAGCAGAGCGGACTGATCCACGTCATCGATCGCTACGTCGCGCGGCAGGCGTTCCGGCTGATCGGCGCGATGCCGCAGCACGCGCTCCGGCGCCTCGACACGTGCTCGATCAACCTGTCGGGCGTGTCTCTCCTGCGCGAGGGCCTGCTCGACTTCCTCGTCGAGCAGCTGCACCGGGCGCAGGTGCCGCCGAGCAAGATCTGCTTCGAGATCACCGAGACGGCGGCGCTCGCCAACCTCGGCGAGGTGCTGTGGTTCATGCAGGAGCTCGGCGCCATGGGGTGCCGGTTCGCGATCGACGACTTCGGCAGCGGGCACGCGTCGTACGGCTACCTGGAGAGCCTGCCGGTCGACTACGTGAAGATCGACGGCATGTTCGTGCGCGATCTGCAGGACAACACGCTCCACCGCGCGATCGTCGAGTCGGTGCACAGGATCGGCGACACGCTCGGCATCAAGACCGTCGCCGAGCAGGTGGAGAACCAGGAGATCGCCGATCTGCTCACGTCGATGGGCATCCACTACGCGCAGGGGTGGCACTTCGACAAGCCGCAGCCGCTCGTCGACCTCTGCGCGTCGCTGCGCGTCCAGGGCGAACCGAGCGATCCCGGCGCGACGGGCTCTCCGGAGGGCCGCTGACGACGCCGTCGCGGGCGCGCCCGGGGGACCGCGCCGCGCGGGGACCCCGCCGGGCTCGCTAGCGAAGCAGGGCGGACGACGTGGTGAGCGTGACGCCGGCGGCCTGCATCCCGGAGAGCGCGGCGGCGACGCCGGCCTCGGTGATGCCGGCGACGGCGTCGGTCAGGAGCGTCGTGCGGTAGCCGCGCTGCGCCAGCCCGAGGGCGGCGGCGCGGACGCAGTAGTCGGTCGCCACGCCGTACACGACGAGCTCCGGCGCGCCGCCGAGCGCCGCGGCGAGATCGCGCAGGAACCCCTCGGCGAGGGGGTTCGCGAAGAGGCTGTAGACCTCCTTCTCGAAGTAGACCGCGTGGCTCGTGCCCGTCGCGAGCTCGCGCACCGCCTCGTCGATGGGCGCGCGCTCGACGTTCGGGAGAAAGCGGAAGCGCGGCGGCAGCGTCCCCTCGACCTTCAGCCAGCCCGGCGTCCCCTTCACGCAGTGGTCCGGGAAGCCCGGCTTGTCGCCCTCCGGGGCCGGGACGTCGTTCGACGCGAACTCCCACGCGTCCCACGCGTGCGAGTCGACCGAGCCGACGATCGGGATCCCGTGCGCGACGGCGTGCGCCGTGAGCCTCCGGAACAGCGCGTTCGGCGAGCCCTTCACGTAGAGCGCGCCCGCCTCCTCGCAGAAGTCTCGCTGCACGTCCACGTCGACGAACACCCTCGGGGGCGGAGCCTGCCGGGTCACGTTGCCACTCGCCATGTCCTCTCTCCTCACGTGCGGCGCGCCGCCGCGCCATCGCCGCCGCGCGCGCGGCGCCTCGCTCGATCTCGCTATCCTACGCCGGAGACGACGCGGGCGCGCACCGTCTCCACGAGCGCGCCGAGCTGCGGTGACACCTCGACCGGGAAGGGCGCGCCCGGCGAGGGGTCGTCGTCGATGCGCCGCAGCGCCTCCGGCAGCCCGGCGATCTCGGCGCGCACGCGCGCCCGGACCGCGTCGAGCCCCTCGGGCGGCGCGACGCGGGCGCCCTGCTTCATCACGGGCGCGAGCAGCGGCTCGGCCCCGGGGCTCGCGGGCTCGCCGTCGAGCGCGATGACGTCGCGGACGAGCCTCCCGGCCGGGTCGCGGAAGCGGTGCACCTGGTGCGCGCCGGGCAGCGTCGCCTTGCCTTCCGAGAACTTCGCGATGGGCGTGCGCTCCCCTCCAGCGCCCGGCTCGACGCCGCCGATCTCCACGAGCTTGTAGACGCCGCCCAGCGCGGGGGCGTCGATCGACGTCACGAGGTCCGTCCCGACGCCGTAGAGATCGATGGGCGCCCCGGCGCGCCTGAGCTCGGCGATCCGGTGCTCGTTGAGATCGCCCGAGGCGACGATCTTCGCCGACGCGCACCCGGCGGCGTCGAGGATCCTCCGCACGGCGACGCTGAGCGCGCCGAGGTCGCCGGAGTCGAGCCGGACCCCCTTCAGCTTGTCGCGCGCGATCGCCGCCGCGCGCGCGGCGCCGACGAGCGTGTCGTACGTGTCGATGAGCAGGATCGCCGCGCTCGGGAAGACGGCGACGTAGCCCTCGAACGCGGCCTCCTCCGACGGGTGGGCCATGGTCCACATGTGCGCGGCCGTCCCGAGCACCGGGATGCCGAAGCGCATGCCGGCCTCCACGTTGGAGGTGCCGACGCAGCCGACCGCGTACGCGGCCCGCGCCGCGTCGAGCGCCGCCTCCGGGTGAGCCCTCCGGGTGCCGAACTCCATGACCCCCGCGTCGCCGGCGGCCAGGACGATGCGCGCGGCCTTCGACGCGATCGTCGTGGCGTAGTTGACCGTGGACAGGGCGAACGTCTCGATGAGCTGCGCCTCGATGATCGGCGCGGTGACGCGCAGGAGCGGCTCGTTCGGGAAGAACACCGTCCCCTCGGGCACGGCCCAGACGTCGCCGTGAAAGCGGAAGTCCCGCAGGTAGCTGCAGAACGCCGGCGTCATCGCGTCCGCGAGGGCGGGGAGCGCGCTCAGGTAGGCGATCTGCTCGTCGGTGAAGCGGAGCTGCTCGAGGTAGCGCAGCACGCGCTCGAGGCCCATCGCGACGAGGAAGCGCCGGTGCCTGGGCAGCCGCCGCACGAAGAGCTCGCACGTCGCGACACGCGAGGCCATGCCGCGGTGGAAGTACCCCGCCGCCATCGTCAACTGGTAGAGATCGGTGTGCAGCGCGTCCACCGCTCATGGCTAGAGACGCTGGACGGAAGGGTCAACCCGAAGATCGCGCCCGGGACGTGGCGGTCGTCTCACGCCGTGGCCCGCGGTCGTTCGTCGCGGCCGGTCGCGGGTCGTCGCGGCCCCGGGCAGGCCGTGCGGGCCGCGCTCCCGCGACGGCCGCGGCTGGTCTAAGCTCCGCGGCCGTGGCAGCCAAGATCCTGGACGGCAAGGCGATCGCTCAGAAGGTCCGCGACGAGGTGCGGGAGGGGGTGGCGCGCTTCGCGGCCGCCCACGGCCGGCCCCCTGGCCTCGAGGTGGTGCTCGTCGGCGAGGACCCGGCCAGCGTGACCCACACGCGGAACAAGGAGCGGGTGTCGAACGAGGTCGGCATTCGGGGCCGGCTCCGCGCGCTCCCGGCCGGGACGACCGAGGCCGAGCTGCTCGCGCTCATCGCGGCGCTCAACGCGGACGACGCGGTCGACGGGATCCTCGTCCAGCTCCTGTTGCCGGGGCACATCCGGGAGCACGCCGTGCTCGACGCCATCGCTCCCGCGAAGGACGTCGACGGCCTCCACCCGGTGAACGCAGGCCTGCTCGCGCTGGGCCGCCCGGGCGGCCTCGCGCCGTGCACGCCGGTCGGCTGCATGCGCCTGCTCGCCGAGGCGGGCGTCGAGCTCGCCGGCGCCCGCGCGGTGGTCGTCGGGCGGAGCCACCTCGTCGGCAGGCCCATGGCGCAGCTGCTGCTCGCGCAGCACGCGACGGTCGCGATCGCCCACTCCCGCACGCGCGATCTGCGGGCGATCTGCCGCGAGGCCGACGTCCTCGTCGCCGCCGCGGGCAAGGCGAAGCTCATCGGGGGCGACTGGATCAAGGAAGGGGCCACGGTGATCGACGTCGGCATGAACCGCGACGACGCGGGCAAGCTGGTGGGCGACGTCGATTTCGAGGCCGCCAGGGGGCGCGCTGCCTGGATCACGCCGGTGCCGGGCGGCGTCGGCCCCATGACGATCGCCTCGCTGCTCGAGGCGACGCTGCGCGCGGCGGAAGCGCGGGTCGCGAAGCAGCGGCCGTGATCGCTCGGGCGCCGGAGCCCCGCGGGCCCGTCGAGGCCCTCGCCCCTGCCGCGAGCGCCGCGGCGTTCGTGGCGCGCGAGACCGCCGTGGCCAGCCCGCCGCTCGTCCCCGAGGTGAGGCTCCACCTCGCGACCGAGGTCACGCCGCTCTGGCACGCGACCGAGGCGGCGCTCGCGCGCGCGGGCGTGCCGCCGCCGTACTGGGCGTTCGCGTGGGCCGGCGGGCAGGCGCTCGCGCGGTACCTGCTCGATCACCCCGCCGCGGTCTCGGGCAAGCGCGTGCTCGACCTCGCCGCCGGCGGCGGCGTCGTCGCGATCGCCGCGGTCCGCGCCGGCGCCGCGCACGTCAGCGCCGCCGACATCGATCCGTTCGCCGCCGCCGCGCTCCAGCTGAACGCGGCCCTCAACGGCGTCGCCGTCGATGTCATCACGGACGATCTCACGGCGAGCGCCGCGCGCGGCGCGTGGGACGTCATCGTGGCGGGCGACATCTTCTACGAGCGCGCGATGGTCGACCGGGTGCTCCCCTGGCTGCGGCGTCAGGCCGAGGGGCCCACGGCGGTGCTCGTCGGGGATCCGGGGCGCGCCTACTGCCCCTCGGAAGGCGTCGAGGAGCTCGCGCGTTGCCTCGTCCCCACGTCGCTCGACCTCGAGGGGCGCGAGGTGCGCGATGCGCGGGTGCTGCGGCTGCTGCCGTTCCCCCGTTGCGCCGAGGTGGATGCAACCCAGGATGGAGAATAGGGGCGTTTCATGGGTCGATCGGCGTTCGTCTTCACGGGCGTCCTGCTCGTCACCGGCTGCGGGCGCGGCGACGTGGCCCCCGCCTCCGCCTCATCGAGGACAGCTGCGGTGTCCCGCGGCGAGAACGGAGCTCAGCCGCCCCCGGCCGCCGCCCCAGCCTCCGGCCAGCCTGCGCCGCGCACGGCGGCCCCCGACGCAGCGGCCGCCGCCGGAAGCCCCGGGGCCGACGGGGAGGCGCCGGGCGACCCTCGCATCGATGAAATCCGGAAGAAATACGAGGAGATCCAGGCGGACAAGGGGCTCAGCACGAGCGAGGTCCGCATGGTGTGCCCGGGGGGCGAGGGGAGCGCCGAGGTCCGGCTGCACCGGAAGAACAACACGGTCTCGAGGGTGGAGCTGAAGGACCACGCCGCGGGAGACGCCGGGTCCACCTACCTCTTCTATTACGACAACGGACAGCTCATCTTCGCCCTGAACGACGCCGAGCCCTTCGGCGGGCTCACGGAGCTCCGCCTTCTGCAGCGCCGGTACTACTACCACCAGGGCAGCCCGATCCTCTGCATGAAGAAGAGCGTGCAGGGGCCCCCCGACGAGGTCGAATCCCTCCTGCACAAGGCGCCGAATGAGCGCGTCGACTGCTCCTTCGCGCCCAAGGTCCAGCGCATCGCTTCGGTCGCGCTGCGGGGCGCAGAGGCGATCGACGAGATGAAGAAGCTGCTCTGCCCGCAGCCGCTCAGGTAGACCGGCGGGTAGGCCGCGTCCGGCGGCGCGGGCCCTCAGAGGCGCTGCCGCCAGAACGACCCCGCGCCGATCGCCCGGGGCCGGGCCGCCGCGCCGCACGCGTCGAGGAGCCACGCGATCCCCACCCCGGCGAGGCCCAGCCCCATGTACAGCGGCATGGCGCGGGCGAATGCGTCCTTGCCGGCCGTCGAGACCAGGACGCGCAGGACGAGGGCGAAGCGGCGCAGCACGTCGGGTGCATGGAACAACCGCGGCGGGCCGGCTCTTCCCACCGCAAACGCTGCCGGGGCCGCGCCGCGCACGATCGCAGCGAGGGGTTCAGGGCCCCCTCGCTGCGACGATGTTCTACCGGGATGGGTTCGGATCGGAGGCGCTTGTCGTGCCGGCGGGCCGGCGGGGGCCGCGTGGCGACCCCGGACGCGATCTCACCGGCGGGCGGGCTCGCGCGCGAGCGCGGCCGCCGTGGAGTCGAACGAGCAGGTCAGGCCGCAGACGTTGTTCGCCGTGCCGACGCAGCGGTCGTCCCACGCGTTGGTGCAGCAGTACGGATCCTGCGCGCAGACCTCGGAGGCGCACCAGTCGCACCCGGCGTCGAGGGCCACGCCTGTGTCGCATACGTCGTGGCTGCAACCGCAGGACAGACCGCACGCCGCCGCCGCCTGGTCCACGCAGCGCGCGTCCCACGCGTTGTTGCAGCAGTAAGGATCCGCCGCGCACACCGCCTGAGCGCACGGATCGCACGCCGGATCGAGCACGTCGCCGGCCGTGCACAGGTCGTGGCTGCACGCCTGCGTGCAGGTCAGCCCGCAGGTGCTCGCGGCCTGCTCGACGCACGAGCGATCCCACGAGTTGTTGCAGCAGTAAGGATCCGCCGCGCACACCGCCTGAGCGCACGGGTCGCACTGCGCGTCGAGCGGGCCCCCGGGCGAGCACAGGTCGTGCCCGCAGGCGTCCTGGCACACGGCCCCGCAGGTCTGCTCGGCGGCCTCGACGCACACGCGATCCCACTCGCTGGTGCAGCAGTACGGATCCGCCGCGCACACGACGCTCACGCACGGATCACCGCACGCCGGATCGAGCGGCGTGCCCGGATCGCAGACCTCATGATCGCAGGTCGGACACGACCCGCAGTCCTGCGGGCAGCTGCCGCAATCCTCGCCCGGCTCGCACACGCCGTCGCCGCACGTCTCCGTCGAGCAGGTCTCGCCGCACACCGTGGTGACCTCGTTCACGCACGCGAGATCCCAGGCGCTCTCGCAGCAGAACGAATCCATCGCGCAGATCGCCGCGACGCACGGGTCGCAGGCCGGATCGAGCGGGCCGCCCTCCACGCACTTGCCGTGCGCGCAGGAGCTCGCCTCCTCGCCGATGATGCGCACGTTGTCGATGTACCAGCCCTCGAGGTCGTTCGCGATCTCGTCGATCGTGTTGAAGCTGAACGCGATGGTGATGCGCCGGTCGGCGAAGCCCGCCAGCGACTCGAGGCGCGGCTCGAACGCGCCGTTGGTCCACGAGGTGGTCCTCGGGAACACCGCCACGTTGGCCGGGTCGTCCACGTCGGTCACGATGACGTCCGCCGTGTCGAAGAACGCGCCGTCCTCGACCTGGATGAACTGATCGACGACGAGGAACGGGCTCGCCACGCCGGTGAGATCGAGGATCGGCAGCGTGAGCGTGCCCCAGCTCGCCGAGCCCGTGTCGTAGTTGCCTGTCTCCTCCTGGCCGTACCAGAACGAGCGCTCGCCCTCGGACGCGCGGCGCGTGGTGATGTGCCACAGGCCCTCGGCGCTCCAGCCGCCCGAGTCGCTCTCGAAGCCCTCCGCGAACACCACGAGGCCGGCCTCGGTGGTGACCTGGACGTTGTTCGACACGGGCCCGGAATTGCCCGCCTCGTCGATGGCGCGCATCGCGACGTACACGGTCGAGGAGGGCGGCAGGCCCTCGATCTGCGCCTGCACAAGCCAGCCGCTCGGCTGCGCAGGAGGCGCCGACGTCAGCTTGGCGCCGGCGAAGTTGCTGTCGTCGAGGGGGGACAGCGACCAGCCGATCTCGTACGCCGTCGGCGTGCCCTCGAGCCCGTCGTCGCCGGGCGAGGTGAACTGGACGAGCGCCGACGTGGCCCCGACGTCCACCACGACCAGGTCCGTGACCTGCCCCGGCAGCATGACGTCCGTGGTGAGCGCGAAGGTGAGCCCGTGGATCTCGGCTGCAGCCCAGAGAGGACCCCAGTGAACCGTCCCGTTCTCCAGGTCGCCGTCGTCGTCGTCGCGCAGGAACACCTCGCGCACGGCCGTCGGGATGTCAGGGGCGTTCGACGGGAAGGAGGGCAGCACCAGGGCGCGCGTGAGCGCGTCGCCGGCCTGCTCGCCGAGCTCGCCGATCAGGTTGGCGCGGGCGTGCCACACGAAGCCGGCCCACGCCTGCGCGAGGTTGTGCGACTCGTCGAAGCCGCCCGGCGGATACACATACTCGTTATCGCACGTGCGGATCAGCTGGCCGTCATCGGTGATGCCCCTGCCGACGGCCGCGTCCTTGAGCAGCAAGCAAGCCAGCGTGTCGCCCCACCCCTCCGACAGACCACCATCGAAGATCCCGCCGAACCGATCATCGACGAAATGGCCGTACTCGTGAACGATCACGCTGTCGATCGCGGAGTTGTTGCAGCCGCCGCCCGACAGGAAGAAGTTGATGCTGATCGCGCCAGGGTCGTAGAACGCGTTGCAGAAGTCGTCCAGGTTGACGTGGGTCGGCAGCGGCTCGCCGAGCGCGTCCGGCGCGAGGCCGTTCGCCTCGAGGAACGAGCGCGCCGCGTCCACGTAACGATAGGCCGTGGCCTGCGCGATCTCCTGCTCGCCCCCGCCCGGCGACGAGAACACGAGGCCGACGCCTGAGGCCGCCGCGCCGGTGGCCACGAGGTTCGGCCCCGACGCGTTCTGCACCGCCGCCGCGCGGCCGTTCAGGGTCCCCTGGAGGGTCGAGCCGAGCGGCACGTCGATGCTGAAGGCGCCTGCGGCGTCGGCGTGGGCGCTGATTCCGGGGCCCGAGATGCGCGTGTGAGGGAGGCTCGTCTGCGCGACCGTGCCGCCGGGCGCGCCCGGGGCGCCGCCGCTCACCGTGAAGCCGGACACCGAGCCGGGGACGACCTCGAACACGCGGTCGTCCAGGGTGAGGCTCCGGCCGGTGGACGGGCCGTTGGCGATCACGAGCACGCGCTCGTAACGGCCGGTGAGGCTGATGTCCCAGACCATCTGGAGCGCACCGGCGATCGGGCGGATCACCTTCTCGGCCTTCGCGACGGGCGCGTCCGGCTGCGCGCGCAGGGCCCTCCGGGCGAGCGCGTGCGCGCGCTCTTCGCCGACGTGATCCCGCGCGTCGACGATGGCCTCCTGGTAGAGATGGTGGCTCGACGCCAAGAGCTTGCTCCCGCCGCTCGCCTCGGCGCGGAGGGTCAGGTTCAGGTACGTGCCGTGGATCGGCACGCCGTCGCGGACCTGACGGTAGCTCACATGGTGGAGGGTGGCGCGGGCCGGGGTGCGCTCGACATGCTGGCTCGCGGTCGCGAAGTCGCTCGCCGTGAGCGGGCCGAGCGCGCCATTCAGCTCGTCCTTGACCAGCGGCAGCACGTCGACGGCGTTGAGCGAGCGCGCGGGCGAGATCGAGGTGCTCCTGCCCTGGTGCACACGGCCGCCCTTCACCTCGCGGCCATAGGTCCTGGCCGCCTGAGGGGGATTGCTGGCCGGAGGCGTGATGGCGGAGGTGGCGTCGTCACCGCCACAGCCGACCCCCATACCGAGCCCCAAAAGAACGAGAGACATCAGTCCACGATAGCTACGCATGCATCTCTCCGATCGTACTTGATCAGGTTCGAGTTAGGACAATTGACCGCATGGCAGCGACGGGCCGGTCCGTCGCCGCGTTGACTCGTGAGCTCGCCATCCGCGCGCCCGGCATCAGCCAGGCGATCGCGCTACCTGCAGGCGGCGGCGAGCTGCCGTTTCAGAAGAAGGCGGCAACGCCATCGCCTGCGGTCTGCGATCTTCGCGGCTCCCTGCGCGCGTAACCTGCGCGCGTAAGAAGAGCGGCGTCGCTCAGGTGAGCTCCGCCCCAGTCTTCACATCCGAGCTCTCCACATCCGAGCTCTTCGCATCAAAGTCGTTGCACACGATGTACCAGCGACATCGCTCGCTCTCCGGCGCCGTGGCCTTCATGAGGTAGAGCCCAAATGACAACGTTCCTTGGACCAGGCGCGCGGGTCACGCGCTGGCCGGCCAGCTGGCCGGCCGAACAGCGACATTGCTCCTTGCGTACTTGAGCAAGAACTTGCGGCAGTTCTTGGAGAAACCGCACCTCCCGCCGCGCATCGCCTTGCGCCCCGGGCAGCGCCGGCCCGCGCAGCCGGTGTCGCGGAGCGCGCCGGAAGCGGTACACTCGCCCGGGTGAGCCGGTCTCCCGGGCGCCGTGGCCCCGCCCCCTCGCAGCTCTCGCTGTTCGCTCCAGCGCCGGAGCCCGCCGCCGAGGCGCCCGAGCTCGACGCGATGGCGGCGGTCCACGACGACGCCGCCCGCCTCGCGGCGCGGCTGCCGGCAGGGCTGCACCTCGGCACGAGCTCGTGGAGCTTCCCGGGCTGGCAGGGCCTCGTCTACGCCCGGCGGCGGAGCACGGAGGAGCTCGCGCGCGACGGCCTCGCCGAGTACGCGCGGCACCCGCTGCTCACGACCGTCGGCATCGACAGGAGCTTCTACGCCCCCATCCCCGACAGCGACTTCCTTCGTTATCGAGCGCAGCTGCCGGACGGCTTCCGCTGCGTGTCCAAGGCGCTGCACGCCGTCGTGTCCCAGACGCTCCAGCGCACACAGACGCCGCCGGACGAGGGCGAAGGCCGCGGCGCGCACCGCGCGCGCGTCGAGCCGAACCCGGACTTCCTGTCGGTCCCGCTCTTCCTGTCGCGCGTCGCCGCGCCGCTGCTCTCGGTCTTCCGGGCGCACGCGGGGCCGGTGCTGCTCGAGCTGCCCCCGGTCGGCCCGCCCCACCGGCTCCCGCCGCGCGCCTTCCTCGAGCGGCTCGACGCCTTCCTCGGCGCGCTGCCGCGCGAGCTCGCCTACGCCGTCGAGCTCAGGGAGCGCGCCTATTTCACCGGCGAGTACCGGGAGATCCTCGGCGCGCACGGCGTCGCCCACGCCTACAGCTACTGGCGCGACATGCCGTCTCCCGGCGCCCAGGCGGACGTGGTGCCCGTCTCGAACGCGCCCTTCGCGCTCGTCCGGCTCTCGCTCAAGCCCGGTCACCGCTACGAGGCAGAGAAGCGGCGGTTCCACCCGTTCAACCGGATCGTCGAGCCCGATCCCGCCATGCGCGCGGAGGTCGCGCGGATCCTGTGCGAGGCCGCGGCGCTGCGCGTCGAGAGCTTCGTGCTGGTGAACAACAAGGCCGAGGGCTCTGCCCCCTTGACCGCGCGCGCCATCGCCGAGGAGGTCGCCGCGGCGTGGCAGGGGCCCACCGCGCGCGCGACGCGGTGAGGACAGGCTGGAAAGGGCCCCCGTGCGGGGGGCCTCGAGGCCGGCGCGGCGCGCTCCTCCCGATTCAAGGGCCCGAAAAGGCCTCTCCTCGCCGCGCCATCCGTGCAACACCTCGCGCGCGGCGGCCCCAGCGCCGGCCGCGGCAGCGGACGCGCACAGCGCTTGGAGGTGCCCAGTGAAACGCAGTGAAGCTCCGGCCCGAGCCGACGTCGTCATCGTCGGCGCCGGCCACAACGGTCTCGTCGCCGCCGTCCTCCTCGCCCGCCGCGGGCTAGACGTGGTGGTGCTCGAGGAGAAGGACGCCGTGGGCGGCGCGGTGAAGACCGAGCACCCCTTCAAGAAGGCGCCGTCCCTCGGCGTCTCGAGCGGCGCCTACCTGCTCGGGCTCGCCCCGCCCGAGCTGCTCCGCGAGGTCGGCGTCACCCTCCCCCTGAGAAGGCGCGATCCGCACTACTTCCTCCCGACGACCGACAGGCGCTACCTGCTCTTCGGCTCGGACCAGGCCGCGATGAAGCGGCAGTTCCTCGAGTTCTTCTCCCAGGAAGACTGGGACGCGAACAGCGCCCTCCAGGCCGAGCTCGCCGCGCTCCGGGACGACATCGCCCCGACGTGGCTCGAGGAGCCGCTCTCCATCGAGGAGACCGCGGAGCGCTACGTGCGGCCCGCCCTCCGGCAGACGTTCGTGGCGCTCTGCCGGGGCACGATCTCGGACTACCTCGCGCGGTTCCCCTGGAAGAGCGATCTCCTCCAGGCGATGTACGCCGCGACCGACGCCTTCTCGGGGCTCGCGGGCGGCTTCGACACGCCCGGCACCGGGATGAACTTCCTCGTCCACAACATGTGCCGCCTCCCCGGCGCCGACGGGACCTGGATGATCGTCGAGGGCGGCATGGGCACGGTCACCCGCCTCTTCGCCGAGAAGGCGCGGGCCGAGGGCGCGACGATCGTGACCGGCGCCCGCGTCGCGCAGATCGAGTCGTCGGGGGGCGCCGTCTCCGGCGTGCTCCTCGAGGACGGCGCGCGGATCGCCGCCGGGGCGGTCGTCTCGAACGCCGATCCGTTCCGCACCCGCGCGCTGGCCGGCAGCGCGGCGATCGGGGCGGCGCTGTCGGCGCGGCTCGACGCGCTCGCGAGGGACGGCTCGACGCTCAAGGTCAACATGGCGCTGACCGGGCTGCCCAGGTTCACGTGCCTCCCGGAGGACCGCGGGCAGTTCGGTCCGACCATCCACCTCCTGCCGGACGAGGACGTCGTGATGGACACGCTGCGCCAGGCCCACCGCGACGCCATGAGCGGTCGCCTCCCCGAGTTCCCTGCGATCGAGTGGTACTTCCACACGCCGATCGACCCGAGCCTGCGCGACGCCGAGGGGCACCACAACGCCGCGCTCTTCGTGCAGTGGGTGCCCTACGCGCTCGCGGACGGCGAGGCGTGGGGCGAGGCCGCGCCGCGCTACGTGAAGCACCTCCTCTCGATCTGCGATCGCTTCGCGCCGGGGATGAGCGACCTCGTGCTGGACACGTTCACGCTGGCGCCGCCGGACATCGAGCGGCACTTCGGGATCACGCGGGGGCACATCCACCACATCGACAACGGCTTCGGCTTCGCCGATCGCGTGCCCTACCGGTTCGGGCTCGCCGGGCTCTACTCGTGCAGCGCCGGCACGCACCCGGCCGGGTCGGTGATCGGCGCGGCCGGGCACAACGCCGCCAGGGCCGCCCTCGCCGACCTCGGCAAGTAGCTCGAGAAGCAATTCGAGCGGCGCGCCCGCGAGCGCTCCCGGTCGTGGGCCGCCCCCGGCCGGGCGATCACCCGGCCGCGCGCACGACGCGTCCCTGCGTCGTCACAACCGCGCGCTCGCACGGCGCGCCGACGTCCACGCCGACGGCGACCCGCGCCCCCGGCCATACCACGCACCCGCGCAGCGCCCCGGCCCCCTCGACCCGCGCTCCGGCGCCGACGACGCTGCCCGTCACGTCCACGCCCTCGGCCACCGACGCCCCCGGGCCGACGTGGCTCGGCAGGCCGCGCTGCGAGAGCCAGCGCGCGCTGGCCGCGAGGTAGGCGGCGATCGTGCCGATGTCATGCCACACGGCGGGCGCCGCGAACGTCGCGAGCGCGCGCCCCTCGCGCAGCCACGGCAGGTACACGTCCCCGACCATGCAGCCGCGCGGCGGCAGCCGCCGCCGGAGCGCCTCGCCGACCCCCTGCACGCCCACGAAATCGCCGCCCGCGACCTCCTCGCCGAAGCGCTCCCCGCGCAGCCGGACCACCTCGCCCCGCGCCCCGACGCCCACCGTCCCCTCCCCGACCGGCCGCGGCGCCACGGCGAGCGTCGCGGCCGCGCCGCGCCCGGCGTGCGCCGCGTGGAGCGCCGCCACGTCGAGGTCGATCAGGATGTCGCCGTTCCACAGGACCACGTCCCCGTCGCCGAGCGCGCCCGCCGCGTTCGCGAGGCCCCCCGCGGTGCCGAGCGGCTCCGGCTCGTGCAGGACCTCGACCGGCACCGGGAACGCCGCGAGGAGATCGCGCGAGAAGCGCTCCGCGAGGTGGGACTTGTTCAGCGCGGCGCGAAGGACGCCGCCCGCGGCGAGCTGATCGGCGATGTGCGCGATGAGCGGACGATCGCCGAGCCACAGGAGCGGCTTCGGCAGCTCGTCGGTGAGCGGGCGGAGCCGGGTCCCGAGCCCCGCTGCCAGGATCATGGCAGAGACCATGCGCCGAGGATCGCCCCTCCGCGAGGAACGTCCAAGAAGCTCGAGCGCGTGATCGCAGGCCGAGGCCGGAAGCCGCCGAGGGGGCCGGATTTGAACATGAAGGCGGAAAGGCGGGAAGAAAAGATCAACGATCTTCATGCCTTCTCGCCTTCGTGGGAATCACTGCGGGGCCCATTCGGACACCACCGCGCGACACGCCCGGGCGCTGCGGCTGCGCCGGCCCGGTTGCGCCTTGGACGCGCGCCGGCGTGCGGGCGGCGGCTTCGGTGTGGGCGCGCCGGTCGCCCTCCCTGCGAGGTGGTGGGCGGCTGAAAATTCGACGCCCTCGGCGGCCACGTGGTAGCTCCGCCGGGTGGGTTCGTCTGCGCTCGCCGTCCTTTCCGCCGCGAGGCGGAGCTCCGCAACCTGGGCCGTGGCCGGGGTGCTCGGCCTCGGGGCCGTGACCCTCGCAACGCAGAGCTGCGGCAACGACGCCGTGGGCGTCGACGCCTGCCGGCAGATCGAGGCGGCCCGGTGCGAGGCCGCCGCCGCGTGCCCCGAGTGGGTCGGCTCGGCCGACGCCGACGAGCGGGTGAAGACCTGCGTCGAGTTCTACTGGGATCAGTGCCTCCACGGCATCGAGAACGACGGCACCGGCGGCGACAATCGCGCCGCGGCGGAGCCGACGGACGGCCAGGTGAAGGCGTGTGTCGACGCCGTCGGCGCGGCGCGCAAGTGCGCCGGCGACAAGGTCGCTTCCATGGCGGAGTGCCCCGCTGCGCCGCTCGCGGAGGGCGTCGATGGCGCGATCAGCCCCTGCGAGGTGATCACCGAGAAGGCGCATGAGCTCGCGGCCTGCGCGTTCGTTGTCGCCCCGACCGGTGGGAGCGGCGGCGCTGGTGAGGGCGGCGGCGGAAGCGCCAGCGGTACCGGCGGCGCCAGCGGTACCAGCGGCGCTGGTACCGGCGGCGCTGGTGAGGGCGGCGCTGGTGAGGGCGGCGGCGGCGGAAGCGCCGGCGGTACCGGCGGCGCTGACGGCAGCGGCGGCGCTGGTGAGGGTGGCGGCACCGCCGGCGGTACCGGCGGCGCTGACGGCAGCGGCGGCGCTGGTGAGGGTGGCGGCACCGCCGGCGGCGCTGGCGGCTGATCCCTGGATCTTCGGGCCTGCATCGCTCGTCTCGCTCGAGGATCTCCTCGAGTCGCTCGTTTCAAGCGTTGAAACGGCCCACTCGTCTCCCGAGTCGCCCGTTTCAAGGCTTGAAATGCCCTCCTGGGGACCCGAGCCGGCGCTCTCGACGCTTGCGATCGCCGCCTCGACCACCGAGTCGGCCATCTCAAGCCTTGAAACGGCCCACTGGCCTTACGAGTCGACGGCTTCAACGCTTGCTTCAAGCCTTGCAACGGCCAGGGCGCCACCTCCACGCATGGCCACGACGCCGCCGGCGGCGCGACGTCGACCCTGGCTCGCTCGAGCGGGCCGGATCGGGCCGCGTTTCATGTGGCGCCGTTCCCCGGCTTGGACTAGTGCCCCCTGCCGATGGGCCGAGCTCGATCTAGTTGTGGAACCTCGTTCGGTGCGGATCGCGGCGCCGGGCTCCCCCCGCGGCTTCGGTCCGTCCGGTATGCCCTGGCGCTCGCCGTGCTCGCGCTCGCGGCCTGCACCAGCGCGAGCGGTGACGACGACGACGACGACGGGCGGCTCCAGACGTCGCTCACCATCGACCCGCTCGCCTTTCTGGGCGACGTGCGGTGCTCGAGCGAGCCGGGGGCGATCCGCAGCTACGTCGCCACGCTCACGGACGAGAGCGCGGAGGGCGGCCCGTTCACCCTCGCCTCGTCGCCGCCGATCCCCTGCTCGTCGCGCGTGTCGTTCACCTACGTCGTCGAGGGGCACGAGTACACGGCGAGGATCGACGGCTACACGCAGCACGCCGAGGAGCTCGCGCCCGTCGGCGACGAGACCTCCGGGAGCCCCCACATGCTCGTCGACGGAGCCCCTGTCGCGCCGCGCTGGACGTGGGCCTGCCCCGGCCCCGGCGCCATGGATGACGCCGGCAAGCTCGTGGCGAAGACGGGCGTCAACGTCGTCGTCCAGGGGTGCGCCTCGGTCGCCGCCCCCGACGACGCGCCGCGCGCGGCCATCCTGCTCGACCCGGCGAGCGCGCTCGGCGCGCTGCGCTGCGGGGCCGACGACCGGGAGGTCGCGTCGTTCGATGTCCTCCCCGAAGACAGCGCGCTCGCGCCGGTGCTCGGCGTCGGCTGTCCGCCGGCCGAGCCGGTCGTCTACGATCTCGGCGCCACCCCGGGCCGAGCCCACTTCTTCCGCCTGGAGGCGAGGAACGCCGCGGGCGACCGCCTGTTCGGTTCGAGCTGCTTCGCGACGGCGAGCGCGGGCATCACGGTGACGGCGACCTGCGCCCCCCTGTCCGACACAGGAGCGCTCGAGCTCGACCTCGACGCCTTCCTCGCGGCGGAACAGCTCGCCTGCGGGGCGGGCGCGTCGAGCTACACGGCGGCCGAGCCGCGGCCCGACAGCGAGCAGCCCGGGACGGAGGTGCCCCACGTGCCCTACGTCGGCCCCGTGCCTTGCGGCAAACGCGCGCTCCTGTCGGCCCTCTCCCCGGGCACGTACACGACGTCCGTCGAGGTGCTCGACGCGAAGGGAACGCCGGTGCGCTCGGCCAGCTGCGCCGGTGAGGTCCGCCCCGGCGCGACCACCCGCGCCACGTGCGCCCCCAGCGCGTCCCGCGCGCCCCGCTGACCCCTTCCGCGGCGCCTCCCAGCGCTGTCCGGCGAGCCTGACGTCACGACGTCTTCAGGCCGGCAAACCCTTTGCGCCGGCCCGCCCCTTGGAGTACCTGAACGCATCCGTCGCATCCCCTGAACAGCGCGGGTCAAGGGCGCTCGGCGGAGGCCGGACTCGACCTCATCGATCGTCGATCGAGGCCGAGAGATGCCTCCACCGACCCGCTCGACGCTCGAGCCGCGCTGGGATGGGCCTCTACGACGGGGTCGTGCGCGCAGCGCCCGCCCCCGTGCCTCGGGTGCAGATCCCATGGAAGAGACGTCGAACATCCAGCAGAAGGTCCCGGTCAGCATCCAGGACGAGCTCCGGACGAGCTACCTCGACTACGCGATGAGCGTGATCATCGGCCGCGCGATCCCGGACGTGCGCGACGGCCTGAAGCCGGTGCACCGCCGGATCCTCTACTCGATGAACGAGCAGAAGATCGGCCCCGGCGGCTCGCACAAGAAGTGCGCGCGCGTCGTCGGAGACGTCCTCGGCAAGTACCACCCCCACGGCGATCTCGCGGTCTACGACGCGCTCGTCCGCATGGGGCAGACCTTCAGCCTGCGCTACCCGCTCATCGACGGGCAGGGCAACTACGGCTCGGTCGACGGCGACTCGCCCGCGGCCATGCGGTACACGGAGTCGCGCCTGTCCCGGATGGCGGTCGAGCTGCTCGCCGACCTCGACAAGGACACGGTCGACTTCGTCCCGAACTACGACGACTCGGAGCTCGAGCCGAGCGTCCTGCCGGCGAAGTTCCCGCAGCTGCTCGTCAACGGCTCCGGCGGCATCGCCGTCGGCATGGCGACGAACATCCCGCCGCACAACCTCGGCGAGATCATCGACGCGACGATCGCCATCATCCGCAACCCCGACATCACGCTGGAGGAGCTGCTCCTCCTGGTCCCGGGCCCCGATTTCCCCACCGGCGGCCTCATCTACGGCAAGAGCGGGATCGTGCAGGCGTACACGACCGGCCGCGGCTCGATCACGATGCGCGGGCGCAGCCAGGTCGAGAAGACGATGAAGGGCGACCGCGAGCAGCTCGTGATCACCGAGATCCCCTACCAGGTGAACAAGGCCCGGATGGTCGCGAAGATCGCCGAGTGCATGAAGGAGAAGCGCATCGAGGGGATCAGCGAGGTGCGCGACGAGAGCGACCGCGAGGGGATGCGCGTCGTCGTCGAGCTGAAGAAGGACATCTTCCCGCAGGTGGTCCTGAACCAGCTCTACCGGCTGACGGATCTCCAGGCGACGTTCGGCGTCATCAACCTGTCGATCGCGAACGGGCGCCCGGCGGTGCTGAGCCTGAAGGACACGCTCGCGCACTTCATCGAGCACCGGCGCGAGGTCGTGACGCGGCGCTGTCGCTTCGAGCTCCGGCAGGCCGAGTCGCAGCGCGAGCTCATCGAGGGGCTCGGGATGGCGACGAGCGACATCGATCGCATCGTCGCGACGATCCGGGCCTCGAGCGACCCGGAGGAGGCGCGGGAGAACCTGCAGAAGCTGCCGCTCCGCGGGCTCGGCGAGTTCCTCCGGCGCGCCGGCCGGCCGGAGCCCGAGTGCGCCGAGGCCGACGGGCGCGGCGACTACTTCCTGTCCGAGCGGCAGGCCAAGGCGATCCTCGAGATGCGGCTGTCGCGCCTGACCGGCCTCGAGCGGGAGAAGCTCGCGAAGGAGTACGGCGAGCTGTCGCAGACGATCGAGCGGCTCCGGGCGATCCTCGCGGACATGGAGCTGCTCATGAACGTGATCGTGATGGAGCTCGAGGAGATCAAGGCGCGCTTCAACGACAAGCGGCGCACCGAGATCGTGCCGGCCGAGGCCGAGATCCAGATGGAGGACCTGATCCAGGAAGAGGACATGGTCGTGACCATCTCGCACGCCGGCTACCTGAAGCGGACGCCGACCTCGACCTACCGGGCGCAGCGCCGCGGCGGCAAGGGGATGGTGGGGATGGAGGCGCGCGAGGAGGACTGGGTGAGCCAGCTCTTCGTGGCGTCGACGCACTCGTACGTCTTCTTCTTCAGCGACAAGGGCAAGGTCTTCGTCAAGAAGGTCTACGAGATCCCGCAGGCGCCGCGGAACGCGAAGGGCCGGGCGATCGTGAACTTCGTCGGGATGGAGCCGGGCGAGAAGGTCGCGGCGATCACGCCGGTGCCGAGCTTCGACGGCGAGACGTTCGTGGTGACCTTGACCCGCCGCGGGCAGATCAAGAAGACGGCGCTCAACGAGTACGAGAACTACCGGGACAAGGGGATCATCGGGGTCCGGATCGAGGAGAGCGACCAGCTCTTCACGGCGGCGCTCACCGACGGCAAGCGCGAGCTCGTGATCGCGACGCGGAGCGGGATGAGCATCCGCTTCCCCGAGGATCAGGTGCGCCCGACCGGCCGCGCGACGATGGGCGTGAAGGGCATCGAGCTCGACGACGGCGACGTCGTGGTGGGCCTCGGCGTGAGCGGCGACGGGCGCGACCGGGTGCTCGCCGTGTGCGAGCGCGGGTACGGCAAGCAGACGCCGCTCGAGGAGTTCCGGCTCCAGAGCCGCGGCGGCAAGGGCGTGATCCTGATCGACGCGAGCGAGCGGAACGGGCCGGTGGTGGGCGTCGCCATGGTGAGCCCGAGCGACGAGGTGCTGATCGTGACCGACCGCGGGCAGATGATCCGCACGAAGGCGAGCGAGATCCGCGAGACGGGGCGCAACGCGCAGGGCGTGCGGATCATGCACGTCGGCCAGGACGAGCGGGTGGTCGCGGTCGAGGCGTTCGCGGCGGACGCGGCCGCGGCCGAGGCCGAGGAGAGCGGCGGGTCGACGCCGCCGGCGGCGGGGGCGGCCGGGACCAACGGGGTCGCGGATCACACGGGCGGGGACGGCGGCAGCGAGGTCAACTAGCGGCTGACCGAGCAGGGGGCCGAGGCCGGCGCGGGGGATCCCGGGCGGCCCGGCCCGAGGGGGGGTTCCTGGGGTCGACCGCCACGAGGAACGCCGGCTACCGGATGTTGCCCATGGTGCGCAGGATGAGCTGCTCCAGCGCCTCCCTGCTGCGGCGCTCGTGCTCGGCCGCCTCCCTGGCCCGCCGCTCCTCGGCGCTGGCCCGGGCCTCGGCGTCGCGGGCCCCGGTCTCGGACGCCCGCGCCATGTAGCGCGCCGCCCGGGCGTCCCGGGCCGCCTTGCGCGCTCGCTCGGCCGCGTCCTCGGCCCTGTACCGCGCCTCCTCGGCCTCCTTCTGCAGGAGCTCGGCCCGCAGCCGCTCGTCCTCCGTGTTCTTCCGGGCCCGCTCGGCCGCCTCGCGGGCCGCGCGCTCGTTGGCGAGCGCCTGCTCGAGGTTGTACTCGGTCAGGCGGATCTCCTCGAGCTGCGCGGTGATGACCTGGTTCTGACGGACCACCTTGATGATCCCCAGGGCGGCCAGGGCGACCAGCAGGGAGAGCCCCGTCATGATGCCGATGATCAGCGTGCGCCGCCTGCGCTGCGCCTGGCTCGCCAGCCGGAGCACCGCGTCGAGATACCGCTGCTCCCGCTCGGGCAACTGGCCTTGATAATAGACCCTCTCGCAAAAGAGGCGCGCCTCCTGGGCGATCTTGCCGCGCCAGAGGGTGTCGTCGCCGCAGCCGCTCGACTCCCACTGCCTCGCCGCCACGCGCAGCTTGTCGAGGAACGCCGCGTCCTTCTGGTTCTCGTCGAGCCAGCGCAGCAGCGTCGGCCAGCGCTCGATGAGCGACTCGTGCACGATCTCGACCCGGTTGCCGGCGTCGTCGCGGCCCGTCTCGACGGCGAGCAGCCGCGCATCCGAGAGGACGTGGACGACCCCCTCGAGCTCGTCCGGCTCCCCCGGCAGCTCGCGGATCTCCCGCAGGCTGGCGATGGCCCTCGTGCGCTCGGGCGTGACAAGGCGCTCGAACACGGCCCGGCAGAGCTTCGCCTGGCGCCCGCTCATCCCGGCCAGCACCGTGTCGGCGTGGCTCGCGAGCGTGCCGGCCACGCCGCCGATCGCCTCGTAGCTCGCCCGCGTCAGGAGCCGGCGCTTGCGATCGCGCAGATCCCACCACCGCGCCGCCATGAACTGCAAGAGCGGCAGCGCGCCGCGGGTGGTCTCCAGCACGTCGAGGATCTCCTCGACCAGCGCCGGATCGTCGATCTCGTACCGCGCCGCCTGGACAGGCCTGGTCAGCGCCTCGCGCAGCCCGGCGCGGCCGATGGGCGGCAGGACCACGAGCCCGCGGGTCACCGCCGTCATGAAATGCCTGTCCTCGGCCACCCGCTCGATGAAGTCCGACCGGATCGACAGGATGACGCGCAGGGGCGACGAGGCGTCGTCCGCGACGCCCCCGAGGCACGAGAGGAACGCGGCGCGCTCTCCGGCGTCGCACGAGAGCGTGTAGAGCTCCTCGAACTGATCGACGAAGAGCGCGACGCGGCGCTGCTTCCGGGCCGACCACGCGCGCAGCTCGGCCCCGAGGTAGCCCGGCTCGGCGCGCAGCCTCTCGAGCAGCAAGCGCCCGCGCGATGACTCGATATCGAGCGACTCCGGCCGCTCCGAGCCGCCCCTCGACAGCAAGGAGGGATGGTTGAGCAGCTCGGCGAGCGCCGCCATGGGCTCGCGCCCGGGCCGGAGGATGAGCGACTCCCACCCTCCTCCCGATCGCTTGAGCGCCGGGACGATCCCCGCCCGGACGAGCGACGACTTGCCGACGCCCGACGCGCCGACGATGGCGAGGAGCGGCTCGCTGCGGAGGCGCGTCACCATCCTGGCGACGTCCTCCGCGCGGCCGAAGAAGCGGTCCGCGTCGGCCTCCTGGAACGCCGACAGGCCCGCGAACGGGCTCTCGTCGGCCCCGAGGACGATCTCGTGACGCCCGGGCAAGAGCGGCAGGAGCTCGGAGAGGAGCTGCTGCGCCGAGGCGGTGCGCTCGGCCTTCCGCTTGCGCAGGCAGCGATCGATGATCGCGCCGAGCGCGCCGAGCTCCGGGCGCTCGCCGTCGAGCTCGGGCATGGGCTGGTCGAGCAGGGCGACCTGCATGAGGCTGTGCACCGTCACCGGCGCGAGCGGGTGCGCGCCGGTGACGAGCTCGTAGAGCATGATGCCCACGGCCCAGATGTCGCTCTGGTGATCGATCCCCTCCCCGAGCCACTGCTCCGGGGACATGTACGGTATCGTCCCCATCATCGCGCCTTCGCGCGTCAAGGTCGTCCGGAGCGAGATAGGAGGCCGATCGATCGAGCCGGCGACGTCCGTGTCGAGCAGCTTGGCGATACCGAAGTCGAGCACCTTGAGGGCGCCGGACGCCTCCAGCATGATGTTCTCGGGCTTGAGATCGCGGTGGACGATGCCGAGCTTGTGGGCGCAGGAGAGGGCGCGCACCACCGGCACCATCATCTCCACGGCCGCGCTCGCGGACACCGGCGCGGTCGCGACCGCCTCGTCCGCGCCGGCCGGCCTGCGCTGATCCATCCAGGCGCGGAGGCTCTGGCCCTCGATGTATTCGAGCACCATGTACGGGTATCCGTCGTGCTCGTTCACATCGTGGATCGTCACGATGTTCTCGTGCTTGCAGAGCGCGGTGGCGCGGGCCTCGACAAGGAACCGCTGGAGCCTGACGCCGGTCAGGGTGGTGACGACCTTGATGCCCACCAGGCGCCCCAGGCGCACGTCGCGGGCGAGGAAGACGGTGCCCATGCCCCCTCGGCCGAGCTCGCGGATGAGCTCGTAATGTCCGATGAGGGTCCCGGCGCGGATGGCCGGACCGGCGTGCCGGCTCGACGTGGGCGATCCGAAGGGCTCCTGGGCCACCGAGGATCGCCGCAGAGGGGCCGTCCTGCTCGCGGAGCTCTCCTCCGGGCGCCGCGCGGGGTCGGTCGACGCGATGGCCAACGCGGACTCCGCCGTCAAGGTGCTCGTCAGGCCACCGCTGCCGGCTACGAGCCCCGGCGACAGGGGCATCGCCGTCTCCTCCCCGCTAAGGCGGGTCTCCTCCGTGCCGGTCACTTTCCCCGAGGATACTCCAGGGACTCAGCCTTTCACAATGTCAGATGGTGGGGTCATTTGAACATGAAGGTGGGAAGGCGGGAAGAAAATCTCAATGACCTTCTCGCCTTCATGTGACCTCTCTCCGGGCCAATGCCCCCACCACCCCGAGATGGGCAGTGCGGCCTGGTACGCTGGGAGTGGCCCCCGTCTTCAACGGATCACCGCCGCCGCTCACCCCTCGAGCAGCTCGAACCGGATCCCCGCCGCCTGCAGCCGCTCGATGAGCCGCTCCCCCATCGCGACGGCCGGCGTGAGGACCCCGGCGCGCGCCGGCAGCCGCTCGCGGTCGAACGCCATGCAGAGCGCCGACTCCGCGACCATCTTCGCCGTCTCCGAGTAGCCCGGATCGCCGCCGCTCACCCGCGTCACCACCCTGCGCGACGCGCTCTTGCCCTGGAAGGTGACCTGGAACCAGCTGCGCGCCCGCTCCTCGGCGCTCGGCCCCTCCCCCGGGCGGCGCACCTTGCGGAGCAGCTCCCGCGCCGGCCCCACCTTGGCGAGCGCCGCGACGGCGCCGAAGCCGGCGATCCCGACCACGAGCTGCAGCCCGGACTTGACCTGCATGTAGTGCCCGTACTGGAAGTCGGGGCCGTAGACGTCGAGCTCCCGCGCGCTCCGCAGCACGACCTGCGGATCGATGCTCGGCATCGGACAGACCCAGGCGCGCAGCCCCTTCTCGTAGCGGATGCGCGCCTTGACCCCCTGCACCTTCCGCGCGCCGGGCGCCCCCTCGGGGCGCGCTTCGCGCTTCCGGCTGCCGCCGCGCGCCATGATCTCGAGCAGCGACTGCCAGGTGCCGCCGGAGAAGCTGGCGTGCGCGCGCACGATGCCCTCCACCACGATCGGCTCGCCCGCGGGGAGCCTCGTCACCGTGAAGAGCGCCCCGAGGTCGTGCGGGATGCTGTCGAAGCCGCAGCAGTTGACGATCCGCACGCCGCGCGCGCGGGCGGCCTCGTGGTGGCGCTCGACGAGGCGGTCGACGAACTCGGGCTCGCCGGTGAGATCCGCGTAGTCGGTGCCCGCGCGGATGCACGCCTCGACCAGCGGCTCGCCGCGGGTCGAGTACGGGCCGACCGTCGTGATGACCACGCGCGCCTGGCTGGCCATGCGATCGAGCGACGCCGCGTCCTCCGACGTCGCCTCGACGACGCCGACCGAGGAGCAGGCCGGATCGATCGCCTCCAGCGCCGCCTTCACCTCGGCGAGGCGCCCCGCGTTCCGGCCGGCGATCGCCCAGCGGATGGATCGTCCTGCAGCGTCGTCCCGGGCAGAGGCCTCCTTGCCCTTGGTGGCGAGATACTCGGCGACGAGGCGACCGGTGAAGCCGGTCGCGCCGAAGACGATCACGTCGTACGTGCGGTCGATGGTCATGGGGGGAGCCTTGATACCACGACCGCGGGCGGGAACGTCACCGTCGGCACCACGACAGAGACGGCGGGACCCAGCCGCCGAACGAGCGCTCCAGGTGCTGCGCCACGGCGATCGTCACGTGATCGTTGCCATGGATCGCCGCCACCTGGACGCCGAGCGGCAGCCCCTCGGCGTTGAGGCCGAGCGGGACCTGCGTTGCCGGCATCTCCATGACGTTGAGCACCGCCGTGTACGTCCACTGGAAGGGCGGCAAGAGAGGCGCGTAGTGCCGCGGCGCGGGCGTCGGATACGACGGGTAGAGCATCACGCCCTGCTCACCGATGCGCGACACGAGCTCGGCGCGGAGCGCCTCGCCGAGCTCCAGGGCGCGCGCGATGCGCGAGGGGACCATCCTGCCGACGTCCTCCAGCAAGGTGAGCCCGAGCGCGGGCAGCGTGTGCGGCGAGCGGCGGATCGACCAGCGCGCGAGCTCGCGCGGCAGGCTGACCGGGCGGCCGCCCCCGAGCAGCGCCCGGAACGTGACGCCACCGGTCACGCCCAGCATCGCCGTCCAGATGTCGAGCGCCCGCGCGAGGAGCGCGATGCGCGCCTTGCGGACCGTCGCCCCGCGCGCGGCGAGCGCCTCCTCCGCCATCCGCTGCGCGGCCACGAGATCGCCGCTCACCCGGTGCACGCCGTCGTCCTCGACCGAGAGCACCGTCAGCCCGCCGAGGTCGACCGAGGCCGGGTCCCCGAGGGGCAGCGGCGCGCAGCTCGGATCGCCCGCGTCGGGGCCCGCGAGGACGCGGAGCACCGGCATGAGATCCTCGGCGCGCCGCGCGATCGGACCGGTCGTCATGAAGCGGAGCCCTCGCTCGCCGGGCAGCGGAAACTGGCCCGAGGTCGGCACGAGCCCGCCGGTCGGCTTGTGGCCGAAGACGCCGTTGAAGAAGGCGGGCATCCGGATGGATCCGCCGATGTCCGAGCCGAGCCCGATCGGCGCGCCGCCCGCGCCGACCACCGCGGCCTCGCCGCCCGAGCTGCCGCCCGCGGTGCGCGTCGGGTCGTAGGGGTTGTTCGTCCGGCCGTAGAGCCGGTTGTTCGTCTCCATCCACATGCACAGCTCCGAGACGTTCGTGACGCCGAGCGGGATGAAGCCGGCGGCGCGCATGCGCGCGACCGTCACCGCGTCCGCCTTCGCGCGCACGCCGGCGCGGGCGACGAGCCCCGCGGAGTTCGGCATGCCCGAGACGGCGAAGCTCTCCTTGATGGAGCACGGGACTCCGAGGAACGGCGGCGCGCCGGCGGCCTCGCCGCGCTCGAGGAGCCCGTCGGCGGCGCGCGCCTCGGCGCGGGCGGCGTCGAATCGGTTCGCCACCATGGCGTTGAGCGTCGGGTTCACGCGCTCGATGTGCCGGATATGGACCTCCACGACCTCGGCCGACGTCACGGCTCGGGCGCGGATCAGCGCAGCCAGCCGCGTGGCAGAGAGCAGGAGCAGCGGATCTCGTGAAAGCATGGGTGGGGTGGGATAAGGGATCAGGCTCGGGACGGCGGCCCAGGTCAAGGGTCTGCCACCTGGAGCCCGACAATGGCTCACCCACCCTGCCGAGCGCCAGCCGCGCGTGGGCCCTCCCGGGGCGCAGCCCCGGCGCCCCCCTCCCCGGGCGCAGCCCCGCGCCCCCCTCGCCTGGGGCAGCCCCGCGGCCGGCGCGCGCGGACGACCGCCGCCCGCCTACTCGCCCGCGGCGGTCCCCGCTGCGGCCGCGCCCTGCGCCGGCGCGGACGCGACCGCGTGTCCCCGCGCCCGCTGCGGGAAGGCCCACCGCACGGCCCCGGTCACCAGCCAGCCGACCGCGCCGCGGCTGTCGATCTGGATGCCCGGATCGACGTACACCTGCACGCGCTCGCTGAGCTCTGCGCCGACCTCCAGCACGCTCGTCGACACGACGCGGGGCGCGCCGCGGTGGTTGAAATGGAAGCTCTGGTCCGGCCCCACCCAGAACCCGCGCGGCAGCTCGATGATCGCGAAGGGCCGCACCACCGACGTCTGGATGTCGTCCCGCCGCGGATCGCCGCCGAACGACACCGCGTGCTGCAGCTGCAGCCCCAGCCGCGCGGGCCGCGCCACGCGGACGTACGCCTGGACGAGGGGCGCGACCTGGTTCTTGCCCGCGCCCAGCGCGCGGCGCGTCGCCGAGTCGAGGACGAGATCCGAGCCGAGGACGAGCGCGAACCGCGGTGTGGCGATCGCGCGGACGAGCGGCCGGATCAGGACGTCGCCGAGCCCCACGTCGCGCTGTCCATCGAGCCCGCCCGCGTACGCGAGCGGCACGTCCGCGCGCAGCGAGAAGCTCCTGTTGAAGGCGTAATCGCCCCGCAGCACCGCGGCGTTGAAGAAGCCGCTGCTGCCGCGCGAGACGTAATCGTTCCGGAGCTCGATGAACGTGCCGAGGTTGGCGGCCGCCGTCGCTTGCGCCCGTGGCGCCGCGGCGCCACGGCGCTCCGGCCCGCGGTGCGGGGGCGCAGGCGCCACCGGCCGCGTGGGCTGCGCGGGCCGCGCGGACTGCGCGCTCGCGAGCGCCGCGACGTCCGCTCGTCGCACGGCGTCGACGCGATCCTCGGCGGCGCCGGTCGAGGCGCTGCACAGCGCGAGGAGCCCGACCGCGGCGGAAGAGCCCGCGCGTCGGCGCCGGCGGCAGCAGGGCGAGATCGTTCGACTGGCAGGGCACGCCTGCGCAACGCGATGCGCTTGCATGGCGGATCCATGGTGGCGTCGCGCGATCCGTCGGCAGTCGGTTCAAGGCAGCACTCCGCACCGCGGGCGCGCACGAGCCGAGGTCCGGCGTTTGCGCACACCTCCCCCCGGCGCTCCGGCCTCCGCTCGCCTCTGCGCGCTCCGCGCGATGCGCCCGATGCGCACGGTGCGCCTCGCGCGACCCGCTCGGCGTCGCGATCGAGCGACGCTTCCCTGCACACCGCGCGCGCCTCCGTCGCGGACATCGCCGCTCGAGAGACGCGGCGATGAGCGACTGAACGAAACTGAGCGAAACGGAACGAGCCGGAACGAGATCGAACGACCCGGACGGCGACCGTTCGCGCGGAACATCGCGCGCTTCTTGCAGGCATTGCTCGAACAAAAAACGTCTCGAAATGCCGCCGAAACAAGCGATCTGTAAAGAAACAGCTTGACGCGACGCAGCAGCTCTGCAAGGTAGAGACACTCACGCTATGCAGAAGTCGACATGCACCGCCAGCGCCCGCGCCTCCGGCGATGGGATCCCCGCTGTGAAGCTGGTGCACCGCGCTTCGACGGCGTCCTCGGCGGCCCGTTCGCTCGTCGTCGAGGGCGGCGTGTCCGTCGGGCTCCTAGCGGGCCTAACCATTCCTGCGCTCGTCAGCCTAACCGACATCGTCGGGCTGATTCGCGTCGGGAACGGGTGCGGGCCGCCGCTCTGAGCTGAAGCAGCATGGAGATAGGCCCCCGCACCGAGAAGGTCCGGGGGCTTTCCTTTTTCTGGCCTGTGGGTTCACGAAGAGCAGCCGTCGTCAAGGAGGATCAGGTGAGCAAGGAACATTCGAGGAAGAATCGCGAGGACGCCTCGAGCGAGGCCGTTGGCCAGCGCATCGCGGAGCTCGCGGAGCTCGTCGCCGCGGGCTGTGGGATGCCCGTCGCGTCGGGCGCCGTGCGCGAGGAGCTCGAGGCGCTCGTCGACGGGATCCGCGCGCGCGCCGGCGGCGGCGCCGCCCGGGCGCCCCAGCGCTCCTCGACGCACCTGAAGGGCGCGCGCCCGGACGGCGCGGCCGAGGCCTCGTTCGAGTTCCACTCCGACCCGCCCTCCACGCGATCCGGCTCGGACCTCCACGCGGGCGCCCCGGGCTTCTCGCGCGTCGTGTCGCTCGACGACGCGCGCAGGGTGCTCGAGGCCATCCGCCGCGAGGAGACGAGCGGCGACGGCCCCCGGGAGGACCTGCAGCGCGCGATCGCCTAACTCGCCGGGCCTCTTAAGAGACGGCAGAACCCCGCGGCCAAGGCGCCCCCGGGCGCCACCTTCACCAGCGTGACTCGATCGGAGTCAGGAATATGAAACGAACCGGTGCACAGATTATCTGGGAAGTCCTCGTCCGCGAAGGCGTGGACGTGGTCTTTGGTTATCCGGGCGGCGCGATCATGCCCGCCTACGACACGATCCTCGGCTACCCGATCCGCCATGTGCTCGTCCGGCACGAGCAGGGCGCGGCGCACATGGCGGACGGCTACGCCCGCGCCTCGGGCAAGGTCGGCGTGGCGATCGCCACCTCGGGGCCCGGCGCGACGAACCTCGTCACCGGGATCGCGACGGCGATGCTCGACTCCTCGCCGATCGTCTGTATCACCGGGCAGGTCCCCTCGAAGCTGCTCGGGACCGACGCCTTCCAGGAGACCGACATCACGGGCGTCACCCTCCCGATCACCAAGCACAACTACCTCGTGACCGAGGTCCAGGACATCGCCCCCGCCATCCGCGAGGCGTTCTACATCGCGCGCTCGGGCCGCCCGGGCCCGGTGCTCGTCGACATCACCAAGGACGCCCAGCAGGCGTCGATGGACTTCGAGCCGCCGAAGGACGAGGTCCGCCTGCCCGGCTACCGCCCCTCGCAGCAAGCCGTCCAGACGGAGATCGAGAAGGCGATCGAGCTCATCGACGACGCCGAGCGACCGCTCATCCTGGCCGGTCAGGGCATCGTCAGGGCGGAGGCGACGCGCGAGCTGCTCTCCTTCGTGGAGAAGGCGGGCATCCCCGTCGCGTCCACGCTGCTCGGCCTCGGCGGCTTCCCGGCGACGCACCCCCTCAGCCTCGGCATGATGGGGATGCACGGCGAGGCGTGGGTGAACAACGCCATCCAGGAGGCCGACCTCCTCATCGCGCTCGGGATGCGCTTCGACGACCGCGTGACCGGCAACCTCAAGACCTACGCCGTGAAGGCGAAGAAGATCCACGTCGAGATCGACCGGTCCGAGATCAACAAGAATGTCAAGGTCGACGTCGGCCTCGTCGGCGACGTCCGGGACACGCTCCTGTCGCTCATCCCCGGGTGCAAGCAGCGCAACCGGAGCGAGTGGATCGAGCGCATCAGCGTGCTGAAGGGCGACTCGGCGGTCCGTGACATTCAACAATTGCCGTACCACGACAAACTGTACGCGGCGCACGTGCTGCACGACCTCTGGCGGCTCACCGACGGCAAGGCGCTTGTGGTAACCGACGTCGGCCAGCACCAGATGTGGGAAGCGCAGTACTACAAGCACGATCACCCGCGGAAGCTCATCACCTCCGGCGGGCTCGGCACGATGGGCTTCGCCCTGCCGGCGGCGATCGGCGCGCGCTTCGCGAAGTCGGACGACGAGATCTGGGTGGTCGTGGGCGACGGCGGCTTCCAGATGACCGCGTGCGAGCTCTCGACCTGTGCGCAGGAGGGCATCAAGGTCCACGTGGCCATCATCAACAACGGCTACCTCGGCATGGTGCGCCAGTGGCAGGAGTTCTTCTACAACCGGCGCTACTCGGCGACCCCGATGCGCAGCCCGGACTTCGTGAAGCTCGCCGAGGCCCACGGGCTGACCGGCATCCGCGTCACGAAGCGCGAGGAGATCGCGGGCGCGGTGGAGCGCGCCCGGGCGACGCCGGGCACCGTCGTCGTCGACTTCCGCGTCGAGCAGGAGGACAGCGTCTATCCGATGGTGCCCGCCGGCGCCGACCTGAACGACATGATCCGTCGCCCGAGCCCCATCGTGGAGACCGGGGAGGACCCGTGAACGCACCGGTAGAGGCGCGCGCCCCGAGCGCCCGTCCGGCGCCCCCGTCGCCCACGTCGGACGGGCGGCGCGCGTCCGAACGCGCTGCGGCCTTGGCTGCGCGCACCACTGACAAGAGGGACTTTCGAGAGGCATCCATGGATCGACCCATCCTGCGCACGTTCATCGCTTACGTCGAAGACCGCCCCGGCGTGCTCAACCGAGTGGCGTCCCTCTTCCGGCGCCGCGCCTACAACATCGAGTCGCTGAGCGTCGGGCGCACCCACATCGCCGGGATCTCGCGCCTGACCCTCGTCCTCGAGGCGGACGGGGACGGGGCGCGCCGCATCGAGGCGAACCTGTACAAGCTGGTCAACACCCTCTGGGTCCGGGACGTCACCCACACCGCCTCGGTCGCGCGCGATCTGGCGCTGATCAAGGTGAAGGCGAACGCGACGACCCGGGCGCAGGTGCTCCAGCTCTGCGAGGTGTTCCGCGCGCGCACCGTCGATGTCGCCCCCGAGGCGCTGACCATCGAGATCACCGGGACCGGCGACAAGATCGAGGGCCTGCTCGACGTGCTCCGCCCGTTCGGGATCATCGAGATGGTGCGGACGGGGATGATCGTGATGACCCGCGGCGCAGAGGAGGCGGAGGCCAGGTTCGACTCGATCCCTGCGCGCTCGGCCGACAGCGGCGCCGCCTGACGACGTGAAGGAAGGGAGCCGCGAGGTGCGGTCCCTGTTGAAGGAGATTGCGATGGCTAAAATTTTCTATGATAACGACGCAGATCTATCGCTCATCCAGAGCAAGAAGATCGCGATCGTAGGCTATGGCTCCCAGGGGCACGCGCACGCGCTGAACCTGCGCGACAGCGGCGCCACGGTGATCGTCGCCCTGCCCGAGGGCAGCAAGAGCCGGCCCAAGGCGCAGGCCGCGGGGCTGCAGGTGGCCACGGTGTCCGAGGCCGCGAAGGCCGCCGACATCATCATGATCCTCGCGCCCGACACGTCGCAGGCGCGCATCTACAACGAGCAGATCGCGCCGCACCTCGGCCCGGGCAAGACGCTCATGTTCGCGCACGGGTTCAACATCCGCTTCAACACGATCACGCCCCCCGCGTCGGTCGACGTCTCGATGATCGCCCCGAAGGGCCCCGGGCACCGGGTGCGCGAGACGTACGAGGCCGGCGGCGGCGTCCCCGCCCTGCTCGCCGTCCACCAGGACGCGAGCGGCAAGGCGGAGGCGCAGGCGCTCGCCTACGCGAAGGGCATCGGCGCGACGCGCGCCGGGGTGCTCTGCACGACGTTCGCGGAGGAGACCGAGACCGACCTCTTCGGCGAGCAGGCGGTGCTCTGCGGCGGCGCGAGCGAGCTCGTGAAGGCCGGGTTCGAGACGCTCGTGAACGCCGGCTACCAGCCGGAGATCGCGTACTTCGAGTGTCTGCACGAGCTCAAGCTGATCGTCGACCTCATGTACCGCGGCGGCCTCAACTACATGCGGTACTCGATCAGCGACACCGCCGAGCAGGGCGACTACGTCTCCGGCCCGCGCGTCATCACCGACAAGACGCGCGAGGAGATGAAGCGCATCCTCGCCGAGATCCAGAGCGGCGAGTTCGCCCGCAAGTGGATCGCGGAGAACGAGGAGGGCCGGCCGAACTTCGAGGCGACGCGGGCCAAGGAGCGGGAGCAGCGGCTCGAGGTCGTGGGGGCCAACCTGCGCAAGATGATGCCGTTCATCGACCCCGTCACCATCAAGCCCGGCGACTGAGCCTCTCCACTCGTGGGAGGCGGCGGAGGACACCATGCCTGAGATGATTGCGAATCAAGCGATGCCCCAGTCCGATTACGTGCGCATCTTCGACACCACGCTGCGAGACGGCGAGCAGTCGCCGGGCGCGACGATGACGTCCTCGGAGAAGCTCGAGATCGCGCTCGCGCTGGCGAAGCTCGGCGTCGACGTCATCGAGACGGGCTTCCCCGCCGCTTCCCCCGACGACCTGCTCGCCGTCCAGACGATCGCCGAGCGCGTGGGCGCGGCCGCGCTCCCCGGCCGGCCCGCCGCGACCCCGCCGACCATCTGCGCGCTCGCCCGCGCCACGAAGGTCGACATCGACAAGGCGTGGGAGGGCGTCAAGCGAGCCGCGCACCCGCGGATCCACACCTTCCTCGCCACGAGCGACATCCACCTCAAGCACAAGCTCCGGATGAGCCGGGTCGAGGTGCTCGACCGCGTGCGGGCCATGGTCGCGTACGCGCGCGACCTCTGCGCCGACGTGGAGTTCAGCCCCGAGGACGCCGGCCGGAGCGAGCCCGAGTTCCTCTACCAGGTGCTCGAGGCCGCGATCGCCGCGGGGGCCACCACGCTCAACATCCCGGACACGGTCGGCTACACCATGCCGAGCGAGTTCGGCGCGCTCATCGCCGGGATCCGCAAGAACGTTCCGGGCATCGAGCGCGCCATCATCTCGGTGCACTGCCACAACGACCTCGGGCTCGCGACGGCCAACGCGCTGGAGGGCATCCGCGCGGGCGCGCGCCAGGCCGAGGTGACCATCAACGGCATCGGCGAGCGCGCGGGCAACACCGCGCTCGAGGAGGTCGTCATGGCGCTCGCGACGCGCCGGGCCATCTTCGGGCTGCGCACCGGCATCGACACGACCCAGATCGCCACCGTGAGCCGGCTCGTCAGCGCGGCCACGGGCTTCAACGTCCAGCCGAACAAGGCGATCGTCGGCGCCAACGCCTTCGCGCACGAGTCGGGCATCCACCAGGACGGGATGCTGAAGCACCAGGAGACCTACGAGATCATGCGGCCGGAGATGGTCGGGGTGACGCAGACCCGGCTCGTCCTCGGCAAGCACTCGGGCAGGCACGCGCTCAGGAACCGGCTCGAGGAGCTCGGCTACCACCTGGACGAGGCCCAGCTCGCGGCGGCGTTCGCCAGCTTCAAGGCGCTCGCCGACAAGAAGAAGCACGTCACCGATCCCGACATCGAGGCGATCGTCTCGACCACGCGGGCGCAGGGCCCCGAGCTCTACACGCTCGACGCGCTCCAGGTCGCCTGCGGGACGACCGGGATGCCCACGGCCACGGTCCGCCTCCGCGGGCCGGACGGGGCGCTGCACGTCCGCGCCGCGATCGGCACCGGGCCGGTGGACGCCGCCTACCGGGCGATCGACGAGATCGTCCGCGTGCCGAGCAGCCTCCTCGAGTTCTCCGTGCACGCGGTGACCGAGGGGATCGACGCGCTCGGCGAGGTGAGCGTCCGGGTCCGGGCGGACGCGACGTCGGGCAAGCGGCACCCGCAGCACGACGCCGCGCCGCGGGTCTTCCACGGCCACGGCGCCGACACCGACATCCTTGTCGCGAGCGCGACGGCGTACCTCACCGCCCTGAATCGGCTGCTCGCGACCTACGGCGTCGAGCCCAGGGACGACGCGGCGGCGTCCGAGAGCAACGAGAGCAACCAGAGCGGCCACGGCGCCGCCGTCGAGAGCGCGAGGTAGGTCGATGAGCGGAGCGCGGAGGGCCCCCGCGAGGGCCCGACGAGCTCGGCGACCTGCTCTCGCTGCACAAGGAAGTTGAACCTTATGAATCCGCCTCTCAACGGCGCGGAGCAGGGCGCCCGCCCCACGGACCGCGTCGACATCTACGATACCACCCTACGGGACGGCACCCAGCGCGAGGGCATCTCGCTCGCGTGCGAGGACAAGCTGCAGATCGCGCGCCACCTCGACGCGTTCGGCCTGACCTTCATCGAGGGCGGCTGGCCCGGCTCGAACCCGAAGGACGCGCAGTTCTTCGAGCAGGCGAAGGACATCGAGTGGAAGCACGCGAAGATCGCCGCGTTCGGCTCGACGCGCCGGGCATCGCTCGCGCCCGAGGACGACGCCGGGCTGCGCGCGCTCCTCGCCGCCGGGACGAGCGTCTGCACGATCTTCGGCAAGAGCTCGACCCAGCACGTGACGGGGGTGCTGCGCACGACGCTCGACGAGAACCTCCGGATGATCGAGGAGACCGTCGCCTTCCTGCGGGCGCACGGCCGCCGCGTGATCTACGACGCCGAGCACTTCTTCGACGGGTTCGCGCTCGACCGGTCGTACGCGACCGAGACGCTGCGCGCCGCGGTGCGCGGCGGGGCCGAGGTGCTCACGCTCTGCGACACGAACGGCGGCTCGATGCCGTGGCAGATCGAGGCGGTGGTCGCCGAGATCAAGGCGCTGCTCGACCACCCGCTCGGCGTCCACGCGCACAACGACGGTGAGTGCGCGGTCGCCAACTCGCTCGCCGCCGTGCGGGCGGGCGCCCGCCACGTCCAGGGCACGATCAACGGCTACGGCGAGCGCTGCGGGAACGCGAACCTCTGCGCGATCATCCCGAACGTCGAGCTGAAGCTCGGCCTCCGGGCGCTGCCGGAGGGGGCGCTCGGCGGGATCACCGAGCTCTCGCACTACGTCGCCGAGGTGGCGAACCTCGCCCCCGACGATCACATGGCCTACGTCGGCCGGAGCGCCTTCGCGCACAAGGGCGGCGTGCACGTCGCGGCCATGCGGCGCGAGCCCGCGTCCTACCAGCACGTCGACCCCGCGCTCGTCGGCAACGCGATGCGCACCGTGGTGAGCGAGCTGTCGGGCCGCGGCAACCTCCTCAGCAAGGCCGAGGAGTTCGGGCTCCAGGTGCCGATCGGCGCCGAGGTGGAGGTGCTCGAGCAGATCAAGGAGCGCGAGGCGCGCGGCTCCTCGTTCGAGGCGGCCGAGGCGTCGGTCGCGCTCCTGCTCCACCGGAGCTCGCCCGGCTACAAGCCGCCGTTCCGGCTGCTCGATTTCAAGGTCACCGCGGGCCAGCGCGAGGGCGTCGGCACCTTCGCCGAGGCCATGATCAAGATCGCGGTCGGCGACGAGGTGGTGATCACGGCGGCCGAGGGGTCCGGCCCCGTCAACGCGCTCGACGGCGCGCTCCGCAAGGCGCTCGCGCCCGTGTTCCCGGCCGTGCGCGACATCCAGCTCGTCGACTACAAGGTCCGCATCCTCGACGGGCGCGACGGCACCTCGGCGACGACGCGCGTGCTCATCGACAGCCGCGACGCGCAGCGCCAGTGGAGCACCGTCGGCGCCTCGATGAACATCATCGACGCTTCCTGGCATGCGCTCGCGGACGGGATCGAGTATGGGCTCACGCTCGCAGCGAGAGAGCCAGAGCAGTACACATCCACGTTGCCTGCCAGCGAGGTCGCATGAAGGCCAATATCGTTCTTTTGCCCGGCGACGGCATCGGCACCGAAGTGGTCGCCGAAGCCCGCGCCACCCTCGATGCTGTCGCCTCCCAGTTCGGCCACAGCTTCACCTACTCGGAGCACCTCATCGGCGGGTGCGCCATCGACGCCACCGGCACCGCGCTCACGCCGGAGACGCTCGACGCGTGCCGCGCGGCGGATGCCGTCCTCCTCGGCGCGGTCGGCGGCCCCAAGTGGGACAACCCGAGCGCGAGCGTCCGCCCCGAGCAGGGGCTGCTCGCGCTGCGCCAGGGCCTCGGCCTGTACGCGAACCTGCGGCCGATCCGCCTGTTCCCGGAGCTCATCCAGGCCTCCCCGCTCAAGGCGGAGCGGCTCGCGGACGTCGACATCCTGGTCGTCCGGGAGCTCACGGGCGGGCTCTACTTCGGCAAGCCGCGCCTCCGCGAGGAGGTGAACGGGCGCAGGCGCGCGGTCGACACGCTCGAGTACACGGACGAGGAGATCCAGCGCGTCGTCGAGCTCGCCTTCCGCCTCGCGTCGTCGCGCAGGCGCCTCGTCACGTCGGTCGACAAGGCGAACGTCCTCGAGTCGTCGCGGCTCTGGCGCACGGTCGCGACCGAGGTCGCCGCGCGTCACCCGGAGATCCGCATCGAGCACCAACTCGTCGACTCGTGCGCGATGCGGCTCATCACGTCCGCGTCGGCGTTCGACGTCATCGTCACCGAGAACATGTTCGGCGACATCCTGACCGACGAGGCCGCCGTGCTGGCCGGCTCGCTGGGGCTCTGTCCGAGCGCGTCGCTGGGCGACGGCACGCGCGGCGTCTACGAGCCGATCCATGGCTCGGCGCCTGACATCGCCGGCAAGGGGCTCGCCAACCCGATCGGCACGATCCTGAGCGCCGCGATGCTGCTCCGGCACTCGCTGCGGCTCGACAAGGAGGCAGCCGCGCTGGAGCGCGCCGTGGCGCAGGCCATCGCCGGCGGCGCCAGGACGGCGGACCTCGGCGGCAAGCTGTCGACCCAGGCGATGGGCGGCGCGGTGCGGGCGAAGCTCGCTGCCTGAACGCCCGCGCGGGGCGGCCTGGCAGCCCGGGGCCGGGGTCCACCGCCGGCCCCGGGGACCGGTTCACCACCGGCCCTCCGGGGCCTCGCGTTGCCGACGTCCGGCGCGCCGCTGGCAATCCGCCCTGTTCATCGTCGTCAATACCATCACCGCCCCCGGTCCGGCGCTTCAGGCCCTGTGATCCGGTTCGTCCGCCGCAGGCGCGCGATCACCGAGGACGCCGTGTCCTCCACGGGCGCCCGTTCGACCGGCGGCTCCAGGATCTCGCCCCTCGCGTAGCCTAGGAGCTCCAGGGCCGCGCGGTGCGCGCGCTCGATCGACCCGTCCATCTGGAGCACGAGGAGCGCGTCGGGATCGCGGAGAGGATGTTCCGCGCGCCGCGCTTGCCGCGCAGCGCTCGCTCAGGGGCCGGAGCCTCGGGGAGCGCCGCGCCACCTCGGTTGACCGAGATGCTCGTATTTCAGGGCGCCACCAGGGCCGCCTTCGAGCATGGGCCGCGGAGGATGTCGCCGAAAGCGTCCATGGTGTCTCAGGTGTCCTTCCTGGGGCAATCGACATTACTCCCCGGACACCACACATGATCCCGCGACGGGGAAGCTCAGGTCCTCGCGTGTCAACGCTCGTCGTCGAGATGGGCGATGACTCCATCCATATGAATTGATGTGCACAGGAGATTGGGAACATGAGTCAATTGACGAAGTTCGCATCGCTCGTCGCCCTCGCGACGGCCCTCTCCGCGGCCGGATGCGTGGCCGAGGCGATGGCGTCGGAAACGACGACGAAGGACACGACGGTCCAGACCGATGAGGCGAAGCAGGCATCTCAGGCCGAGGAGATGGACTCTGCAGATCAGGAGTCGAGCGTGGCGCCGGCGACGGGCGTGAGCCCGGAGGACCCGAGCGCAGCAGACCCCGGCTTGGCGGACCTCGGCTCGACGAGCTCCGGTGAGGAGGAGAGCGTCGGCGAGAACCCGGACGCGGCTTCACGCTTCTGGGGCTTCGGCGGCTGGGGGGGCTTCCGGCCCTGGGGCTTCGGCGGCTGGGGCTTCCGGCCCTGGGGCTTCGGCGGCTGGGGGGGCTTCCGGCCCTGGGGCTTCGGCGGCTGGGGGGGCTTCCGGCCCTGGGGCTTCGGCGGCTGGGGCGGCTGGGGCGGCTGGGGCGGCGGCGGCTGCGGCTTCTGCGGCATCTAGCGAGGAGCGCGGCCGGCCGCGGCCTCTGCTCCAGGGGCGCGGCCGGGGGCCGATGAACGCGGCGCCGTGGCTCGGTCCTCGTCACGGCGCCGCGCCCAGGCCCTCACGACCGCGCGACAAGGCCCTCGCGATGTCCGGATTCACCGAGGCTTCCTCGTCCCTCCGCGAGGGAGCCTCGGGCTCCAGGGGGCGCCCAGCAGCCGCGGAGGCGCCCGCGTGCCCCTCGCGCCCCCCCGGGACACGCCTGGATCAGGCGTCGGCCTCGGCGAGGCTCGGGATGCGGTTCACGAGGAAGCGGGTCCTCATGTAGCACCACCACGTAAGCCCCATGCAGGTGAGATAGAATACGAAGAAATACATGAGCGCCGTCGAGGCCCCGCCCGTCGCCTTGATCGAGGCGCCGAAGCTCCGCGGGATGAAGAAGCCGCCGAGCGCCCCGAGCGCCGAGGTGAACCCGAGGACGGCAGCGCTCTGGCGGCGCGCGGTGATCAGCGCCTCCTCGCGCGCCGCCTCGCCCCTGCCCTGCGCCGCGCGGAGGTGGTCGCGCCGGAAGAGGACGGGGACCATCCGGAAGGTCGAGCCGTTGCCGATGCCGGTCGTTATGAACATGACCATGAACATCGTGACGACCCCGGCGTAGCTGTTCTCGTCGAGGAAGTGGATGATCCCGAGCGACGCGAGGCCCATCACCACGAAGTTGCAGAACGTGATGCGCGCTCCGCCGATCTTGTCCGCGAGGTAGCCGCCCAGCGGGCGGGCCACCGAGCCGATGAGCGCGCCCAGGAACGTGAGCTCGAGCGTCACGGTGGGGAACTGCATCTTGAGCAGGAGCGGGAGGGCCGCCGAGTAGCCGATGAACGAGCCGAACGTCCCGATGTACAGCCAGGCGATGATCCAGGTGTGCTTGTTCTTTGTGGCGGCCAGCTGATCTTTGAAATTCGACTTCGCCGACGCCAGGTTGTTCATGAAGAAATACGCGCCGGCCGCCGAGATGAGGATGAACGGGATCCACATCAATCCGGCGTTCTGCAGGTAAATCCCCGACTCGGTGTGATACCCGCCGATCGCCGTCGCGACCGCGCCGGGCCCGATGATGAGGGGCACGATGAGCTGCACGTTGCTGACGCCGACGTTGCCGCCGGCGGCGTTGAGCCCGAGCGCCAGCCCCTTCTTCTTGTCAGGATAGAAGAACGAGATGTTCGTCATGCTGGAGGCGAAGTTGCCCCCGCCGAGCCCCGCGGTCCCCGCCGCGATCGCCATCAGCCAGAACGGCGTGTCGGGCCTCGTCACGAGCACCGAGAGCGAGATCGCGGGAATCAGCAGCAAGAGCGCGCTGACGACCGTCCAGTTGCGCCCGCCGAACCTCGGGACGGCGAACGTGTAAGGGAACCGGATCAGCGCGCCGACGAGGCCCGGGATCGCGACCAGCAGGAAGAGCTGGTCCATCGTGTAGTTGAAGCCGACCTTGGGGAGCCGGGTGGCCGTCACGCTCCAGAGCAGCCAGACGGAAAAGCCGATGTTCTCGGCGATAATCGACCAGATGAGGTTCCGACGGGCGATCCGCTTCCCTGTCTTCTCCCAGAACGCATCATCATCGGGATTCCACTCGGTAATCAAAGTCGACATCTGTCCTCCTCACCGAGACCGGGGCGCGCCGCCTTGAAACAGGGCGAGTCGAAGCAGCCGCTCTCCGATCAATTCCTGCTCTGCATCGGCCCTCGCGTCATACCGCTGGAGATCAAAAATCGGAGTTTCTCGTGTGTTTCTGAACCGTTTCGACGCATTTTTTCCGCGCGGCGTCGACTTCGTGGACGGCCGGCGGCGCAGCGAGGACAGGGCACGACGCCGCGCGGCGCCCCGGCTCTATCGAGCTGAGGCGGTGTGCGTCGAGCCGCCCCGCGTCGGGGCGACGCGCTCGGGCGGCGCCTCGATCTGGCCGAGCTTCTCCGCTCGATCGGCCACCCAGAAGCGCTCTGCGTCTGCCGCGCTCCAGGCGGACTCGTCCAGCAGCGGGAGGAGCGCGTCGAACAGCGCGCGCGCGCTCTGGAAGCGGTGGCGCGGGTCCTTGGCGAGGCACCGCAGGACGAGGCGATCGATCGCGCGGGGGACGGCCGGGCCGCGGCGCACCGACGGCGCGAGGGGCGCCTTCGTCATGTGCGCGACGAAGAGCTGCCCGGACGACGAGCCCTCGAACGGCAGCTCGCCGGTGAGGAGGAAATAGAGCGTGCCGCCGAGCGAGTAGACGTCGCTGCGCACGTCCGCGCGCTCGCCGCGGCACACCTCGGGCGCCATGTAGGCGGGCGTCCCGCAGAGCATGCCGCTGTTGGTCAGCTCGGCGTCCCGGTCGCCCTCCACCATCCGCGCGACGCCGAAGTCGAGCAGCTTGACGAAGTCGTGATCGTCGCCGACGCGGGTGACGAAGAGGTTCTGCGGCTTGATGTCCCGGTGGATGATCCCGGCCTCGTGCGCCTCGATGAGCGAGCGGCAGGCCTGCAGGGCGAAGCGCACGGCGCGCGCCACGGGCATGGGGCCATAGCTGCGCACGATCGCGGCGAGATCCGCCCCGCGCAGGTGCTCCATCGCGATGTAGTAGATGCCGTCGTCGCTCGCGCCGAAGTCGAAGATCCGGATGGTGTGCGGATCGCTGAGCTTGCTGGCCGCGTGCGCCTCCTGCTCGAAGCGCTTCAGCAACCCCGGGTCCGGCGCGTCACGGGTCCTCAGGAGCTTGAGCGCGACGCCGCGCTGGAGCGTCTCGTCCCAGGCGAGCCAGACCTCGCTCATCCCCCCCTTGCCGATCGGCGCCTCGAGCCGATACCTGCCCAGCTTGCGCGCCTGATACACCTGCTGCCGCGCGGCCCAGACGACGTGGCTCGACAGGGCCCCGATCACCCCCGAGGAGGGGACGAAGATGTAATGGCTCGCGGCCGTGAGCAGCGTCGTCGGGTCGAGCCACGCCGCCAGGATCGACGGGGAGAAGATCGCGGCGATGCCCATGACGGCCGGGAAGGCGAGGAACATCGGCGCGGAGGCGACGAGCGCCTTGCCGAACGGCGCCGGCACGAGCGCCGTGCGCAGCAGCACGACGATGGAGAGCCCGTGCATGTACGTGCTGGTCAAGCCGCCGAAATCGAGCGCCATGAGCGAGATGAAGAGCGCGGCGACGAGGAACGCCGCGTCGTACCCGAGCAGCACGACGCGCCCCGAGAGCGTCGGTCGACCCGTGAGCCGGTACACGGCGATGGCGATCGCCTGCTCGATCATGCGCATGACGATGCAGCGCCACACCGGCGCCGCGGGGTACAGCACGGTCGCCATGAACACGTCGACGAGCGTGAACGCGGGCCAGATCCAGAGCGCGACCCGGAAAGCGCGGCGGACCGCGCGACGGACGCTCTCGGTGTCGTGGGCGGACAGAGCGCTCCGCGGCGCGCCGATCGGGCGGGTCTCGCGCTCCCTGAGCATGCGTGACGAGGCCGAGCGCTCAGCGCGGAGAGCCTCTCTGGTCAGCGCACGCTTCATGGCGACACTCGAGGGTCGCCAGAGCCGCGCCGAACGTCAAGCCAGCGTTGCTGGCTTCGGCGCGGCTGGTTTCCTCGGTCACTATGGCGGGCTGCCCCGCTCGCCGTCTCCCACCCAGGATGTCATACCAACAAGGTCGCTCGCCGTCCGACCTGCCGTGTTCGTGCGCTGATCGCATACACGCCCCGAGGTCCGAGGTGATGAATGCCGGCCGCGCCTCCGCGTCGCGGCGCGGGACCGAGCTCGGCGGGCCCGGCGCCCGGCGCGCCGGAGGTCGCGGCGTCGCCCTGGTCAACCGGCCGGATCCATGCTTGAAAGCTCGCCACCGTGCCGCTCTCGCCTGAAAGCTTTCGCCGGCTGTTCGAAAGCCGCCCCGTCGTCCTCGCGCCCATGGAGGACGTGACGGACGCCGTCTTCCGCCGCATCTGCCGGGAGCTCGGCGCCGAGCTGTGCGTGACGGAGTTCGTCAACGTCGAGGGGCTGCTGCGCGGGTGCAAGACCGCGCGGCGCAAGCTCGCCCTGTCCGCCGACGATCAGCCGACGGCGATCCAGATCTACGGCGCCAACCCGGAGCGCCTCGCCGAGGCCGCGCAGGTCGCCGAGCAGGCAGGGCCGGCGTTCCTCGACGTCAACTGCGGCTGCTGGGTGCCGAAGATCGCCGGCCGCGGCGCGGGCGCGGGCTGGCTGCGCGATCCGGAGGCGATGGTGGCGATGGCCCGGCTCGTGACGCGCACGGTCGCGCTCCCGGTCACCGTGAAGACGCGCATCGGCTGGGGACCCGAGTCCCACATGCCGATCGTCGACCTGGCGCGCCGCCTCGAGGACGCCGGCGTCGCCGCGCTCACGATCCACTGCCGCACGGCCCAGATGGGGCACAGCGGCGCGGCCGACTGGAGCTGGGCCGCCCGCGCGCGCGAGGCCGTGTCCATCCCCGTGGTGGTGAACGGCGACATCAAGACCGCCGACGACGCGGCCCGCGCGTTCCGGGAGACGGGCTGCGCCGGCGTGATGGTCGGCCGCGCCGCGATCGACCACCCCTGGGTCTTCCGCGAGGCCCGGGCCCTGCTCGACCACGGCGCGCGGCTGCCGGCGCCGACGGCCGAGGAGCGCCTCGCCCTGTGCCGGGCGCACCTCCTCGCGAACACCGAGGCGCGCGGCGAGCCGCACGGCGTGCGCGTGACGCGGCGCCACCTGACCGGCTACCTCCGCGGCCTCCCCGGCGCGTCCGCCCTCCGGCGCGAGCTGCTCTTCTGCGACAGCCTGGCGGGGTGCCTGGACATCCTCGACAGCGCCGCGCAGCGGCTCGCGGCCTGAGGCGGCCGCCTACATCCCCACCGGGCTCGGGTCGTCGACCGGGGCGGGCTCGCCGTTCTGCGGCTCGGCGCCCGGCGGCGCGCCCATGGGGTCGTGCGGCAGGCTCCCGCGGTGCGAGCGGAGCAGCACGTGGGGTGTCGCCAGGAGAAAGTTGGAGACGCGGGACGTGTAGATGTCCGCCGAGCGCTCGATCTGCCGGGCCAGGTGGCTCTTGTCGTTCCCCGCGCGGAGGAGCAGCCCCCACCGCGGGTTCAGCGTCTCGGCCGACGCCTTCGCGAGCGGAGCGATCCGCGCGTCGAGCGCCGCGAGGCTCACCTTGAGCTCGTTCATCTTCGCCTGGACCTCGGCCTCCGTCGCCCCGACGACCGGCCCGTAGCCGGCGCGCATCCGCTGGAGCTCCAGGCGCAGCCTGGCGTAGATGCGCTCCGCGTCCTCCTTCTCCCGCATCCAGAGATCGAGGCGCGCCTCGGCCCCCCGCGCCTCCTCGATGGCGAGGATCTCGTCCTCGAGCTCCCGGATGATGAGCGCCGTGCGCCACCGCAGGGCGCTCTTCGACACGTGCACATCTCCATAGATGTGATCGCCGATATAGAGGATCTCGTCGCCGGACAGCCTGAGGTGATGCTCGACGAGCCCGGCGTTGCCGCCGAGGTAGTGCCCGCCCTCGCGCAGCCGGCCGGCCGGGCGCAGGAGGCCGTCCTCCGTGACCACCTCGAAGAGCGGGCTGCGGCTCGAGAAGAACTCCGGCTTTCGCGCGGACACGATGACCACGTCGAACAGGTCGCGCCACGTCATGCCGTCCGGCAGGAAGCGATCGAAGGCGTAGCTCATCATCGCGTGCGTGTAGACCCACTCGGAGTTCGTGATCAGGACGAGCTTCTTGCCCGCCTCCTTCTGGTCGAGCACGGTGAGCGGGGTCTCCGGATCGAGCAGCACGAACCGCTCCGGATCCGCGATGATCTCGGCCTTCAGCTGCCCCTCCATGTGCGTCGCGTCGAGGCGATCCTTCACGCGGCGGTAGATGTCGCTGTAGCCGAGCACCTCGGGAAGCCGGCGCTGATCGAGCAGGTCGACGAGCTTCGCGTACATGCACCCTTCCGAGAGCGAGAAGAGCGTGTTCAGGAAGACGTAGCGCCCGTCCGCGAGGTCGACGATCGTCCGCGCGTAGGTGGCGCGCTGGGTCTCGAAGTCGATCGGTTGGGTGCCGTGATAGGCCCGCTTCACGTACCCGAACCGGTTTACCTTGAGCAGGTTGCCGAGCTCGGTGTCCAGGATGAGCCCCCGGATCACGAGGTCCGGCTCGAAGGTCAGGTCCCCGACCGGCCAGCCCTCGCTCTCCAGCAGGTGGCGGAGGTGCTCATACGCCCGACGCTCCCACGCCTCCACCCGGTAGTGGATCAGCGTGTAATCCATGTCGTACCCGATCGCCTTGATCGAGCGGAGGTTCAGCGTCCGGTTGCAGAAGATCCCCCGCTGCTTGGGCGGCGGAGCGGAGAGGCAATCCAAATTGTCCATGGTGATCGCCCGGAGAGCGGTCGTGAGGCATACCAGGGACCCACGGCGTTGCCCACCCGGACCATCGCCGTCACGCGGCCGTCAGATCAGCGGCGCCTGAGCCGGCTCTTGCCGTTTTCCCGCCGATCGGTGCTCGCGCTGGACCGCGGCGTCCGCCCGGCCGCCGGCGCGCGCCTCGAGTCGCTGCGGTCGTCCGCCTCCCATCCGTCGTCGTCGTCCTCGTCGTCGTCCTCGTCGTCGAAGAGATCGTCGTCGTCGTCGTCGTCGTCCTCGTCGCGCGCCTCGGCCCGGCGCACCTCGAGCCCGAGCATGGTGAGCGCCTGCTCGAGCGTCAGCGCCGTCTTCACGGCCTCGAGCTCGACCCCCATGGCCTGCAACGTCATCGCGATCTCCGGGCTCAGCCCGGACAGGATCGTGGGCGTGCCCATGAGCCGCGCGGCGGAGGCCAGGTTCGAGAGCACCGCGCACAGGTGGCTATCCATGATCCATACGGCCGTGAGATCGATGACCAGCCCCTTCGCCCCGCTCTCGTGGATGGCCCGCAGCACCTCGGTGTTCAGCTGCTCCGCGAGGTCGTCGGTCACGTCCCCCTGGATGGGCACCAGGATCCGGTCCCAGAGGTTGATGATCGGAAGGCGCTTGAGCTCCATGGTCATCCTAAGGTTCGATGTCGGCGATCAAGACCGTTGAGTCGTCGTGCGAGCGCCGGTGTCGGCTCATGAGGACGCGGCACGCCTCCGCGGCCTTCATCCCACGCAACAGCGAGAGGTCGAAGCGGGGGGAGACCCCGTCGGAGAAGACGGCGAGTCGGTCGCCCGGCGCGAGCTGCGCGTCGAAGATCCGGACCTTTCCGAGCGACGCGCCGAGGATGCCCGGGCTCTGGAGCCACTGCACGCGCGTGCCGTGAGACATCAGCTCGACGTTGCCGACGCTGCAGCCCTGGAGCCGCCCCTCCTGGAAGCGGCAGATCATCCCGGCGGCGCCGCGGGTCCCGCGGAGCCGCGCGTGGAGGCGGTCGACGAGGGCACGGACGTCCTCGCCGCTCGGCGCGTCGCCGAGCGCCTTGAGCGCGACGTCCGCCGCGGCCGCCGCGTGCTCGCCGTGGCCCAGCGCGTCGATGACCGCGAAGACGACGCCATCCTTGCCGGCCCGCACGAAGACAGCGTCGCCGCTGACGCGCTCTCCGTCCTTGGGGAGGATGGTGTGCTCGACGGCGAGCTTCACAGGTGGACCTCGATCTCCACCCGCGTGCCTTTCGGTCCCGAGTCGATCTGAAAGCGATCGGCCAGCCGCTTGACGCCGATGAGGCCGCGACCCATGCCGGTCTTGCTCCTGTAGCGGCCGGCGAGGATCTCCTGCAGGTTCTGGATACCGCTGCCCTCGTCCGCCGCGACGATGAGGAAGCGGACCGGGCTGTCGCGCTGCACGGCGATCTCGATCGTCCCGCCCGGGGTATAATGAACGATGTTCCGGGCGAGCTCGCTGACGATGGTCGCGACCTTGTGCGAGGTGAAGCTCTTTGCGCCGGCCGCGTCGCAAATGGCCTTCGCGCTCAGGCGCGCCTCGCTGATGTCGGCCTCCACGTTGATGGGCATGACCCTGGAGCGCCGCGAAGGTCGATCGCCGCCGATTGCAGAAATTTCCGACTTGAGCCGCCCGAGCCGCGCCGGATCGACATAAAGGCGAGCCCGGCGCTCGATGCTGGGAATGATGTCCGGGAGGTCGTCGAGCGAGAACCTCTCCGGCTGGATCTCCGCCTCCCGCATGGCCCGGAGCAGGACTCCCTCTGCATTCATCGCCGAGAGATAGCCGAGCAGGACGTTGAGAATCTGTTCGTGCGCGGGAGTCATCCGGGAAGAGCCTGGAAGGGCAGGTTACCGGGGCCCCGTGTCCGCGTCGAGTGCGCGGCGACGGCCTCGCAGTGTACGTCAGCCAACGCACACACATGTGTGGCCGAACGAGTCCGCAGGGCTCGCTCGGCGAGTCGCCTGCGGCCCGCGGCCCGGTGGCTTGTCCGGTAACGCCGCACCGGCGCCGGCCCGTGTCGGCCGCTCGTCAATCTGTCCGGCTCCCGGCAACGCTCATGCCCGGATGGCAGGCGCATCGACGTCGCTCAGGTCGGGTAGTACGACGTCTGCCCCTGGCTCAGCTCCTCGGTGATCTTGTTTTCCTCGAGAAGCCTCTTGATCGGCTCCTGGAGCTCGGCTGCGGGGGTGCCCATCGCCAGCGCAAGGTCGTCGATGCCCTGGCCCGGCTCAATTTCCACATGGGCGAGCAGCGCCTCGGCGATCTCGTCCCCGGGGATCCCGGACGGCGGGTTCTCCGGGCTCACCGGACGGGCTTGCTCGGCCCCTCTCCCGGCGGCCGCCGCCAGGGCGCCGGCGCTCGCGGCGCGCGCCCTGGCCGGTGCGGCGGCCGGACGCGCGGCGCCCCCGGTGGTCCGCAGTGCGGCGGCCGGACGCGCGGCGCCCCCGGTGGTCCGCAGTGCGGCGGCCGGACGCGCGGCGCCCCCGGTGGTCCGCGGCGCCGCCGCTTTCTTGTGCGGCGCAGCGCGCTTGGGGGTGGGGGCCTTGCGCGACGGCGCGCTGCGGGCCGGCGCGGCCGGGCGGCTCGGCACCGGGCGGCTCGGCGCCGGGCGGCTCGGCGCCGGAGCGCGCTCGGCCTTGCGGGCCGGCGTCATGGGAGTCGCGGCGGGCCCGGTCGATATCCCTGCGGCCTTGATGTCGACTTCCAGGTACCGCGCCGCGTTCTGGACAACGTCCTTACGGGCCAGCGCTCTCATGCCCTCCAGGAACTTGGCCACCAAAGAACGAATCTCATTCTCGATCTCGACATCGGATATCACGCAGCCGCCGTCTCACGAATCCCCCGGAATGTCAACGTCTTCCGCGCGGAGTGGCCCGCAGAGACCGGAGAAACCCGGACGATCACGCGCCGGCCGGCGCCCGCGACCCGGCGCCCGATCGCTGGCCGCGGCGCGTGTCCGGTGTGAATTTGCCGCTCTATCAAATGAAATGCGGGCAAGATCTGAAACCCATCGACAATCCATGTCGGGCCCCTCCGTCCGCGGCGTGGGTCGCGGGGCGGGCCACGTCGATGAGCAGAGGTCGACTCGCCGCTCGTCGCTCGCCGCTCGCCGCTCGCGGCCGCGCCGGCGGGGGCGGTCCTTCGGGAGCGGCTGCGAGGGGGCGGGTGATCAAGCCGCCTTGACGGCGTGGAGCGACGGGCGGCGCAGCGGGCGGAGCGGCGCCGCCGCGAACGCCGCGCCGAGCGCGAGCCCGCGGAACGTCAACCGCATCCGGAGGGCATCGAGGTACCCCTCGCGGTGCAGGGCGTTGATCACCCGGCGGACGTCGGTCCGGCGCACCGCGAGGGCCGTGGTCAATGTTTCGAGGGTCACCGTCTTGCCCTCGCTCTGGAGGGCAACCAGCGTCCGGAGAAGATGAGGAACGAGGTCGTTGTCCGTCATGGCGCCGAAGCTAGTTCAGTAGCTGAACGGTCGTACAGTTTGTGACGACGATTTCTTCGTGCCGCCGGCTCGAGCGCCCGAGGCGCGCCGGAGGCGGCCGTCGTCTATGGTACGTCCCGCTGGTGCGCCCCGACGCCTCCTCCCCTCAAGCCGTGATCCTCGCCGGCGGGCTCGGTACCCGGATGCGCCCGTGGACGGAGCGCACGCCGAAATTCCTTCTGCCGGTGCTCGGCAGACCGTTCGGGGCGTGGCTCCTCGATCGGCTCGCCGCCGCGGGCTTCGGCGAGGTGGTCCTCTGCGTGGGTCACCTCGGCGACGCCATCCGAGCGGCGATGGGCGACCGGTTCGCGGGGCTGCCGCTCCGTTATGCCGACGACGGCCCCGAGCTCCTGGGAACGGCCGGCGCGCTGCGTCGCGCGCTGCCCCACCTGGCCCCTGTCTTCCTCATGACCTACGGCGACTCCTATCTCCCCTTCGACTACCTCGCGCCGCTCCGGGACCTCTCCGCGCACCCGGGCGCCCTCGGTACGATGGCCGTGTTCCGGAACGAGGGTCGGTTCGACGCGTCGAACGCGGCGCTCTCGGGCGACCTCGTGGTGCGCTACGAGAAGCTCCGCGCCGGCACCCCACCCGACCCTGCCCTCGATCATATCGACTACGGCGCGACCGCGCTCCGCCGCGGGGTCGTCGAGGCGCTGCCGGCGGACACGCCGCTCGGCTTCGATGCGGTGCAGCGCGATCTCGCGTCGCGAGGCCGCCTGCGGGCCCTCGCGGTCGCGGCGCGCTTCCACGAGATCGGCTCCGAGCGGGGCCTCCGCGATCTCGAGGCCGCGCTGGCGGCATCGACAACGGCGGAGGAGCGGGGATGATCGTCTCCCGCGCCCCGGTCCGCTTCTCCCTCGGCGGCGGCGGGACCGATCTGCCCGCCTACTCCGACCGCTTCGGCGGCTACCTCGTTTCGGCCTCCATCGACAAGTACATCTACGTCACGGCCAACAAGCGCTTCCACCGCGACATCCGCCTCGCCTACTCCAAGACCGAGATCGTGCCCTCGGTCGACAGGATCGAGCACCCGATCTTCCGGGAGGCGCTCCGGATGATGGGAATCGAGCACTCGATCGAGCTCACGAGCGTCGCGGATCTCCCCGCGAACTCGGGCCTCGGCTCGTCGAGCTCGTTCACGGTCGCGCTCCTCAACGCGCTGCACGCGTACAAGCGCGACTTCGTGTCGTCCGAGCAGCTCGCGCGCGAGGCGTGCGCCATCGAGATCGATCGCCTCGGGGAGCCGATCGGCAAGCAGGATCAGTACATCGCCGCTTACGGCAACGTCACCGCGTTCACGTTCTCGCCGGACGGCTCGGTGCACGTCGAGCCCGTGCCGGTCCGCGACGAGGTGCTGGACGAGCTCGAGAGCAACCTGCTCATCGTGTGGAGCGGCATCGAGCGACCGGCCAGGATCGTGCTCTCGGAGCAGGGGCGACGGCTGCACGACCTCGAGCCCGCGGTGGTCGAGCGGATGCATCGCATCAAGGAGATCGGCCGCGACGTGCACCGCATCCTCGTCTCGGGCAGGCTCGACGACTACGGCGAGCTCCTGCACGCCCACTGGACCCAGAAGCGTAAGCTCGCCTCCAAGATGACCGACGAGGTCCTCGACGAGATCTACGAGGTGGCCCGGGGCGCCGGGGCGCTCGGCGGCAAGCTGATGGGGGCCGGCGGGGGCGGGTTCTTCATGTTCTACGTCCGCCCGGCGGAGAAGCGCCGGGTGCTGGAGGCGCTCGCCGCGAAGGGCCTGCGCGTGCTGCGCTTCCGCTTCGATCTCGACGGCGCCCGCATCGTCGCGAACCTGCACCGATCGTGAGCGGGCGCGCCGGCGCATCGGCGCGCCTCCCGCTGGGCATTTCCGCGGGACTCTGGCTATAAATCGCTCATGCCTCAGCGCACGCACGACTTCGTTGAAAAATACCTTCGCGAGACGTCCGAGATCGCCCTCGCGACGAGCCCGGACGACATGACGCGGGTCATCGAGCTCCTCTTCGAGGCGTACCGGAACGACCGCACCATCTACACGTGCGGCAACGGCGGCTCGGCGGCCAACGCGAGCCACCTCGCGTGCGACATCGCCAAGTTCACGTGGGTCGAAGGCAAGCCGCGCTTCAAGTGCACATCGCTCTGCGACAACGCGGCCCTCCTCAGCGCCCTGACCAACGACGTCGGCTTCAACCGGATCTTCCTCGAGCAGCTCGACGGCCGCGTCGTCGCGGGCGACGTGCTCGTGTGCCTCAGCGTGCACGGCGGATCGGGCGCCGATCGGGCCGGCCCGTGGTCGCAGAACCTGGTGGCCGCCGCAGATTTCGCGAAGAAGTCGGGGGCCAAGGTGGTCGCGCTCGTCGGCTACGACGGCGGCGCCCTGCGCCAGATGGCCGACGCCAGCGTGATCGTGCCGAGGACGCGGGCCGGCTACACGTCGACGCCGCACGTCGAGGGCTTCCACGAGGTCTACCACCACCTGATCTGCGAGCGGCTCCTGCAGCTCGTGGCCGAGAGCTGAGCGCCGCGTGGCGAGGCGCGGGGTCGTGCTCGACCGCGACGGCACCCTCATCGACGTGGTGCGCGATCCCGAGCTCGGGGTCGTCGTGACGGCGTTCCACCCGGACCAGATCCGCCTCCTCCCCGGCGCGCTCGAGGGCCTGCGGCGCCTCGCGGACGCGGGGTTCTTGCTGGCGATCGCGACCAACCAGCCGGGGGCGGCGAAGGGCCAGGTCCCGTGGGGGGCGATCGAGCGCACGAACCGCGCGCTCGTCGACGGCCTGCGCGCGGCGGGCGTCGCGATCGCGGCGCTCGCGGTGTGCCCGCACCACCCCGAGGGCGGGCCGGGCGGCGATCCGGCGCTGATCGGCCCCTGCGACTGCAGGAAGCCGAAGCCGGGCATGCTCACGGGGCTCGCGCGCGATCTCGATCTCGACGTCGCCGCGAGCTGGATGGTCGGCGACGCGCCGAGCGACGTGGCGGCCGCGCGCGCCGCGGGCATGCGGGCGGGCCTGATCCTGGATCGACGCCGCTGCGAGCTGTGCCCGCTCCGGGGCGAGGCCGACCTCCCCTGCCCCGATCACGCGGCGCCGCGGCTCGATCTCCTGGCCGCGGAGATCCTCTCCGAGCCGCGCGGCTAGCTCGGTGCGGCCGTCGGCGGCTACCTGGGCGCGAGCGGGCCCACGAGCGCGGCGACGCGCGGCGCGTCCTCCCCCACGTGGCGCATCACGACGGCGTGCTACCGTCCCGCCGTGACGCCCCCCCCGGATCACGACGGCGGCGCGCCCGGCGATCGGAGCGCTCGCGACGACACCACGGCCACCGCGGACGAGCTCGACGCGCGCCTCTCGGCGGCCCGCTACATCTCCGATCCGGCGACCTCGCTCGCGCTCTGGCTCGCCCTCCGGATGGAGCGGCCGCTGCTGCTCGAAGGACCGGCGGGCGTCGGCAAGACCGATCTCGCCCGCGCCGCGGCCGAGGCGCTCGGCCGCGGGCTCATCCGGCTCCAGTGCTACGAGGGCCTCGACGAGGCGAAGGCGCTGTACGAGTGGGACTACGCGAAGCAGATGCTCTACACGCAGCTCCTGCGCGACGCGGTCGCGAAGGAGATCGCCGGCGCGACGAGCCTCGCCGCCGCCGCGCGCGCGATCGCGGGGAGCGAGGCGTCGTTCTTCAGCGAGCACTTCCTGATCGCGCGCCCGCTCCTCGCGGCGCTGCGGAGCGCCGCCCCCGTCGTCCTCCTCATCGACGAGGTCGACCGCGCGGACCCGGAGTTCGAGGCGTTCATGCTGGAGGTGCTCTCCGACATGCAGATCACGATCCCCGAGCTCGGCACGATCCGCGCCGCGCGCCCGCCGCTCGTCCTGCTCACGACGAACGCGACGCGCGAGATGACCGAGGCCCTGCGCCGCCGCTGCCTGCACGCGTTCCTGGACTACCCGCCGCCGTCGCGCGAGGTCGCCATCCTGAAGGTCGCCATCCCGGGGATCGAATCCCGCCTCGCCGCGCAGATCGTCGCGTTCGTCGGCGCCTTGCGGGCCATGGATCTGCGGAAGTCCCCCGCCATCAGCGAGACGATCGACTGGACCCGCGCGCTGCTCCTGCTCGGCAAGCGCGCGATCACCCAGGAGGTCGCCCGCGACACGCTCGGCGTCCTGCTCAAGCACCAGGGCGACCGCGGCGACGCCGAGGCGAAGCTCGGCGCCCTCGTGAGGGCGGCCGAGCACGCGGGCGCGGGCGAGCCGCCTACCTGAGCTCGGCCACCTTCTCGCCGAACAGCTTCTCGAGCCGCCCGAGCATGGCGTCGTTCGGCTCGACGCGGAGATCGCGCCCCAGCGACAGCACCGCCTCCGCCCCGTCGTCGAGCTGGATCACGAGCTGCACCGGGCACACGCCCGGGCTCGCCCGCAGGAGCGCGCCGAGCCGATCGATGTGCTCGCGCCTCGCGCTGCGCGACTTCAGCGTGATCGCCACGCTCCGCGTCTGCGCGAGGATCGCGTCGGAGAGCGGCTGCACCTCGTCGAGCAGGAGGGTCGGCTCGCGCGGCGCGGACTCGGTCTCCTCGGCGCCCTCCTCCACCATGGGGAAGCTGACCTTCCCCGAGATCAAGACCGGCTCTCCCCGGTTCAGGAGCTCGCCGAAGGCCTCGATCTGCTTCTCGCGCACCTTGACCTCGACCCGGCCCGCCGTGTCCTCGAGCACGAAGAACGCGATCTTGCCGCCGCCCCCCTTGAAGATGCGCTCGCGGTAGCCCTCGACCATCCCGCCGACGCGCACCCTGGACCAGGGATCCATGCCGGCCAGCGCGCTCACCGCGGTCACGTCGAAGCGGTTCAGATCCACGCCGTATCGATCGAGCGGGTGCCCCGAGACGTAGAAGCCGAGCGACTGCTTCTCGCGCGAGAGCGTCTCGCGCAGATCCCAGTCCTCGGCCATCGGGTAGTCGTCCAGCCTCACGTCGTTCTTGGACGCGACCGCCGCGAACAGGCCGATCTGCGCGCTGTTCCGCTCCTTGCTCGCGGAGCGCGAGCGCTCCAGCGCCCTGTCGATGCCGGCGAACGCCCGCGCCCGTGAGATGCCCCGCGCCTGGAGGCTCGCGTCGAACGCGCCGCACTGCACGAGCGCCTCGAACACCCCCTTGTTGACCCGCCGCGGATCGACGCGCTCGGCAAAGTCGAACAGATCCGAGAACGCGCCGCCCGCCTCTCGCGCCTCGAGGATCGCCTCGAGCGCCGACTCGCCGACGCCGCGGATCGCCCCCATTCCGAAGCGGATCTTCGGGTCGTACGGATCCTTCACCCGCGAGCCTCCGCGCCGGGTGCCGGTCACGCGCTTGCCGTTCGTCCCCGGCGTTGCGCTGTAGACGACGGTGAAGTCCATCTTCGACTCGTTGATCTCGGGCGGCAGGATATCGACCCCCCACGCGCGGCCCTCCGCGATGATCCGCACGACCTTCTCGATCTTGTCGCGGTCGGCGGTCATCAGCGCGCAGAGGAACTCGACCGGGTAGTGCGCCTTCAGGTAGGCCGTCTGGTAGGTGAGCAGCGCGTACGCGGCCGAGTGGCTCTTGTTGAAGCCGTAGCCCGCGAAGTACTCGAGGAGCCCGAAGATGCGCTCGGCGTCCTCCGCCTTCACCCCGTTGTTGAGCGCGCCGTCGACGAACGTCGCCTTCTGCTTCGCCATCTCCTCGGGCTTCTTCTTGCCCATGGCGCGCCGGAGCAGATCGGCGCCGCCGAGCGTGTAGCCCGCGAGCTGCTGCGCGATCTGCATGACCTGCTCCTGATAGACGATGACGCCGTACGTCGGCTTGAGGAGCTCGTCGACGAGCGCGTGCATCTTCTCGATCGGCTTGCGGCCGTGCTTGCAGTCGACGAAGTCCTTCACCATGCCGGTGCCGAGCGGCCCGGGCCGGTAGAGCGCCACGGCGGCGACGATGTCCTCGAAGGCGTCCGGCTTCAGGTCCTTGAAGAGCTGCTGCATGCCGCTCGACTCGAGCTGGAACACCCCGGTGGTCTCGCCCGACTGGAGGAGCGCGTAGGTGGCGGTGTCGTCGAGCGGCACCGCGCTCACGTCGAACCGCGCGCCCTCCCTCGCGGCGACGTCCGGCCGCGCGTTCACGAGCCGCACGGCGATGTCGATGACGGTGAGCGTCTTCAGCCCGAGGAAGTCGAACTTGACGAGCCCGGCCAGCTCGGCGTCGTCCTTGTAGTACTGGGTGACGAGCTGCTCGCCGTTCTTGAAGCACGGGACGTGGTCCCAGAGCGGCCCCTCGCTGATCACGACGCCGGCGGCGTGCATGCCCGCGTGCCGCGTCAGGCCCTCGAGCTTCTGCGCCTGCTTCAGGAGCTCCGCGACCGTGGGGTCGCTCTCCCTGAGCGCCTTGAGCTTCGGCTCGATCTCGAGCGCCTCGGGGATCGTGTACATGATCCCCGGCGACTTCTGCGGGATGAGGCTCGCGATCTTCTGCGCCTCGATCGCCGGGAACGCCATCGCCCGGGCGACGTCCTTGATCACGCTCCGCGCCTTGAGCTCGTGGAACGTCGCGATCTGCCCGACGGACGGCTTGTCGGCCTCCTTGCTGTACTTCTTCGTGACGTACGAGATGACCTCGTCGCGCCGGTCCATGCAGAAGTCGACGTCGAAGTCGGGCATGCTGACGCGCTCCGGGTTCAGGAAGCGCTCGAACAGCAGGTTGTACGGGAGCGGATCGAGATCGGTGATCTCCATGGCATAGGCCACGAGCGAGCCCGCGCCCGACCCGCGGCCCGGCCCGACCGGGATGCCGTGGTCCTTGGCGTACTTGATGAAGTCCCAGACGATGAGGAAGTAGCCCGGGAAATCCATCTGCACGATGACGCCGAGCTCGATGTCGAGCCGCGTCCGGTAGACGGCCTCGTCCACCTTCCGGCCCGAGCGCGCGATCTGGGCGAGCCGCTTCGTGAGCCCCTCGTGCGCCACGTGCCGGAAGTACGACCCCGTGTCGGCGAACCCGCTCGGCAGCGGGAACGTCGGCAGCATCGGCTTGCCGAGCTTGAGCTTGAGCGCCGAGCACCGCTCGGCGATCTCGAGCGTCGAGCGGATCGCCTCCGGGTAGTCGCGGAAGAGGTGCGACATCTCGCCGGCGGGCTTCAGGAACATCTCGAAGCTGCCGTGGTGCGCGTCGCTCGCCTCGGCGAACGTGCGGTTCGCCGCGATGCACGACAGGTAGAGCTGCCCCTCGCCGTCCTCGCGCGCGCCGAAGTGGGCGTCGTTCGTCGCGACGATCGGCAGTCCCAGGTTGCCCGCCGCGCGCGCCAGGATGCCGTTGAGCACCGACTGCTCGACGAGCCCGTGGTCCTGCAGCTCGACGTACAGGCTCCCCGGCTCGAAGCAGTCCCGGAGCCGGCTGAGCGCCTCGCGCCCCTCCTCCTCGCCCTGCTCCAGGATCCGCTGGGCGACCACGCCGCCCATGCAGCCGGTCAGGCCGATGAGCCCCGCGCTGTGCTGCGCCACCATGTCGAGCCGCACGCTCGGCGCGAGCCCGCTCGCGGGATCGACGTGCCCCTTGGACACGATGCGGACGAGGTTCTTGTAGCCCTCCTCGGACGCCGCGAGCAGCACGAGGTGATCGACGGGCGTCTCGTCCACGCCCGAGCGCGACACCTGCCCTGCGGCCGCGCCCCAGCTGCGCGCCACGTTCACCTCGCAGCCGATGATCGCGCCGATGCCCTGCTCCTTGCAGGCCTTGTAGTGCTGAATCGCCCCGAACATGTTCCCGTGGTCCGTCAGGGCGACGGCGCGCATTCCCAGCGACTTGGCGCGCGTGGCCAGGTCCTTGACGCGCAGCGCGCCGTCGAGGAGCGAATACTGCGAATGCACGTGGAGGTGGATGAACTCAGCGGTCACAGCGGGCTTCCAGGTGGCTTCTCATCGTCGTGCGAATCGGGAAAGACAGGGAATCAGGGAGAACGGAATCCGTAGGCAATTGGACGACCGACCGTCGCTTGCCGGCGAGCTCACATATAGCGCATTGCGCAGCGGGGATCGTCCTTGATGAGGCGCGCGAGCCGGCGCTAGCATATGCGCCCGTTTGAGAGCACTTGCCTGATTTGGGGTGGGGTTTCCAGAAAGTGAGGTCGATGATGCGTCATTCCCGTATCGCCGTCGCGGTCTATTTGACGACGGCGCTCCTGTCCGTGGCCGGTTGTGGCTCCGATCCTGCGGCGCCGCCTGCCGAACAAGACCAGGACGTCGACCGCGGCCAGCCCCCGGCGCCGGGCCCGGCGCAGGCCGGCGACGGCGCGGGGGTCGCGTACGCGATCGACCGCCTCTTCCTCGGCGACACCGATCGCGACGGGAAGAAGACGGCTGGCAGCTGGAAGCAGTACGGCTTCAACATCGACGGCAAGGTGTCCAACACCATCTCGGAGGACCTGTGCAGGCCGGTCGACGACGCCCCCCCCTCCGATGTCTATCCGGACGGGCTCGACGGGATCGACAACGCCTTCGGAAGCAAGCTCGTCGGCCTCATTGGGACTCTCCTGAGCGACCCCTCGACGAGGGTCACCGACGCGATCGCCAACGGCGATTTCACGGTGATCCTGAAGGTCGACGGGCTCGGCGCGCAGTCGTCCTACAACCCGCTCACCGCGAAGCTCTACGGCGGCGCCACGCTGGGCGCGGCGCCCGCCTGGGATGGCAGCGATGCGTGGCCCATCGTTCCGGAGCTGCTCGATGACGCTCAGGACGTCGAGAGCGCCAAGATCGCGTTCCCGAAGAGCTACGTCGTCGACGACACGTGGGTTTCGGGCCCGGAGTCGCAGGTCGCCTTCAAGCTCAACCTGACGATCTCGGGGACCACCATCGGCCTCACGATCCGCAACCTGAGGATCGCGATGGACCTCGCGCCAGATCACAATTCGGTGCTCAAAGGCACCCTCGCGGGCGTGCTCGAGACGGCTGTCCTCGTCGAGGAGCTGCGCAGCGTCATCGGCGCTGTCCAGCCGGGCGTCTGCGAGGGCACCGCGCTGGAGTCGATCCTCGACTCGGTCCGTCGCGCCTCGGACATCATGAAGGATGGTAGCCAGGACCCGAGCCAGGACTGCGATGCCATCTCCATCGGCATCGGGTTCACGGCGAAGGAGGTCCAGCTGGGCGAGATCGCCCCCCCGGCCGAGACGACCGGCGTGCCGTGCGGGACCGCTCCCCCGGACGAAGGCTGAGCGCCGCGCGACTCCCGTCTGTCTGCGGCCATCGCGGCGAGCCCTCGTTCAGGGCTCCGCGGGCGCCTCCCGGGTGCCCTCTGGCCAGAGCACCACACAGCCTGCGACGTGCAGTCAGCTCAGCCTGACCGCGCCCTGCGCGAAGATCGTGCGCGCCGTTGAGCCGTCGCGCGCCCCGCGAGCGTCTCTAGAAGCGACCCCGCCCGTCCAGGGTACGCGCTCAGGCGAGGGAGACCTCGGCGGCGTGCTCTCTCGGTCCGCCCGCTTGTGGGGGTCCGCGAGGCGCCCTCTTCCTGGTTTCGTTTGTCCCGACTTTTCGCTAGAAGTCGGCATCGTTTCGAGCGTCCACCACGCAAATACCCGATGGCAGTGAAGATTCATGGCGAGCTGCCGTCCCAGGGCGTCAGCCCGGCGGGTTGCCGACGCGAGCTCTGGCTCGTGCCCCTCAGAGGAGAACAACGTCCCATGCGTAGATACGTCGCTTCCGTTCTGTGCGCCGTGATGATGGTTGGCACTGCCGCCGCGACGGCGGGTTGCACGGCCAGCGCCTCGTTCAACACCGGCAAGGAGCCGGTGGCCGAGCCCCCGCCCCCGCCGGAGCCGGCGCCCGAGCCGAAGGAGGAGAAGAAGCCCCGCCCGCGCTTCAAGATGACCTTCAAGCTCAAGGGCAACCAGGTCGAGCTGCCCGGCCCGGTGGTCTTCGAGACGAACAGCGACAAGCTCCTGCCCGAGAGCGACGAGGTCCTCAACATCGTCGACGACTTCCTGAAGCAGCGGAAGGACGTCACCCTGCTCCGCGTCGAGGGCCACACCGACTCCGACGGCGAGGACGCCGCGAACCAGACGCTGTCCGAGAAGCGCTCGATGTCGGTCGCCCGCTGGCTCGTCGCGAAGGGCCACGACTGCAAGCGCTTCATCGCCGTCGGCTTCGGCGAGAGCAAGCCGGTCGCCGACAACAGCACGCCCGACGGCAAGGCCCAGAACCGCCGCACCGGGTTCTTCATCGCGGCCATCGAGGGCAAGGCGGTCGACAAGCAGCCCGTGGACGGCGGCGGCAAGGTTGCCGGCGACGCCTGCAAGTGACGGCGCTCCGCCCGGGCGCGCTCCGGATGGCGCGCCGCGCTCGTCGCGGCGCGCGTCCGAGGCGCGCTCGGCGGGCTGACAGCTGACGGCGGAGCCCCGCTCGCCGCCGCGCCGCGTCCCTCCGGGCGCGCCGGCGGCGGACGTCGTCTTGTTGTCCTTCTTTGCTTGCCTCCCCCACCATCTTCACTATCCGTACTCCTCCACGACATGCGGAGACGCCACGACAAGCCCCTGGGCAGCCTCCTCTTCACGGCCGTCCTTTCGCTCGGCCTCTTCGGCTGCGACCCCGGGACGGGCGACGTCCGCGAGTGGACGCCGGCCGATCACGATCCGCCGAGCCCCAACGCGGGGCAGGGCGGCAAGGTGGCCGCGCGGCCGATCGCCTCGAACGAGACCGACCCGGGGCTGATCGAGCTCGCCTGGCAGCGGAACTGCTCCAGCTGTCACGGCAGGGCCGGCCGCGGCGATGGCCCGCAAGGTCCGATGGTCCGCGCCCCGGACCTCACCAACCCGGCGTGGCAGGAGCGGGTGACCGACGCCCAGGTGGCCGAGGCGATCCGGAAGGGCAAGAACAAGATGCCCGCCTTCGACCTGCCGCAGCAGGTGATCGACGGCCTGGTGAAGCGGATCCGCACCGGCAAAGCGCGCTGAACCCCGATGAGCTCGACCTCACAGGAGGATCTCGATCAGGCGCCGGAAGAACGGCCGGCCGCACCCGAAGAACCGCCGGCCGCACCCGAAGAACCGCCGGCCGCGCCGGTGGGGCGCCCGCGCTGGGTCCGGCGGCTCGCTCCGGCGATCCTTGTCCTGGGCGCGCTGTTCGCGGGGAGCGTCCTTTTCAAGAACCTACCCGAGGAACGCGAGGTCGAGCTGCGGCTGGACGACGCGGCGACGGTCGTGCGGCTCGACGTGACCTGGACGGATCCATCTTCGGGTCAGCCTGCGACCGACGCCGCGCCGGTCATCGACAGCTCGTGGCAGTTCGCCGAGGGGACGGCGCCGAGGACGGTCCTCACCAAGGTGTCGCTTCCGGACGGCCTCTACCATGTCGAGATCGCCGTCGGCCGGAAGCGCGGGTACGACGTCGTGAGCCGGACCGTCACGTTGGCGGACACCTCCCGGATCACGCTCTTCGTGCACTGAACAGCGCCCTCCTGAAGCGCGCGACAGCCTCCGGAGGACCGGCGCTCCGCGCCCTCGCCGGCCGCTGTCGGCGGGGGCACGAGACCGTTGACTCCCGGAAACTGACAAGCAAGGCACTGCCGTGAGTTGGAAGCGTGTCCCTGAGGCATCACTTCGCGTCCAGCGGACCGCGCGCAGCCTTGATGCAAAAGTTTCAACTTTTGCGACAAGCATTTGTTTTTGTTCTGTTTTTAGCGCAAGCCGTGGCGGCGGTTCGGATGGGAATGGAATATGAGAACGAATTCCCTTGATGCGTTCACCCCGGAACCGCTACTTCTTGGCCCGCAGCAGCAGGGCGTGGCACCTTATCCTACAACCACTTACACGCTCTGACCGGGACAACCGTGAAGCATCGTGGTGCCCCCCCGGAGGGAGCGACCATGCGGCCTTTACAGTGCCGCTGGAGGCGGAGAAGGAAAACCGATGAGGATCACCCCGTGGTATCTGGCTGCGCTCGCCCCGTTCGCCGCCATTGGTTGCAGTGGCGCGTACCTCGGCCACGCGGCCGTCGTGGCATTGACGATCGGCATCTTCCTCGGGACCCTTTCGCTCGGGCGTGCTCCGAGCTCTCGCCCCGCCCCGCCGAACGCCCCTGTCTCCTGATTTTCTCGCCCAACTGCCACCTGCCGCACGTCGACGCGACGCTTTCCCGAGCGCTCGACCGCGCCGGCGCTTACGCTCGGGGGGCGTGAGGTCATGACGCACGACGCCTCCGTCGGCCGGCTCAAGCGGCTTGAAGAGTTCACGCTCATGGACCTGGAGTCCGTGCACCTCATCCTGCGCGGCGAATCGGTCATCGACTGGCGGAGGCTCAACCTTCAGAGCGAGCAGGACGCGCGCGAGCTCCTGCTCGCGCAGGAGTTCCGCCCCGACGAGCCGGGGGATCGCGCCCACCTCGAGAGCGTCAAGAACGAGGCGATCGCGTACCTGCGCCGCCACTTCGAGTTCCCGATCCCGAGCCCTGTCGCGCGCGCGTCGGTGGAGGAGATCCTGATGCTCGCCTCGGGCAAGGGCCACCGCCAGCTCTGCGCCTGCACGATCCTCAAGGCGATGCACATCATCCATCACCTGGCCGGGCGCGAGCTCCTGTTCTCGATCCCGATGTCGGACCAGGACGTCTTCCACCTCGTCGAGGAGAAGGTGTACCGGGTGATCGGCGGCATGCTCGCGGCGGGCTTCCCCATCACCGAGTTCATCGGCGGGCGGAAGAACAAGGACTCGCTCTACACGAAGCTGCTGTCAAAGACGGACACGACCGCGGCGGCCATCTACGACAAGCTCCGCTTCCGCATCGTCTGCCGCACCGTGGACGATCTGCTGCCCGTCCTCCTCTATCTCTCCGAGCGCCTGTTCCCGTTCAACTACGTCGTGCCCGGCGAGAGCACGAACACGATCCTGCGGTTCCGGAGCTACTGCGAGGCGCGGCCGTTCCTCGAGCCGATGCTCGAGGCGCTGCAGACGGACGTCGACGACGGGCTGACGGCGGGCGACAACAGCTTCAGCGATCGGAGCTACCGCGTGATCCACTTCGTCGTCGATCTGCCGGTGCGCCTCCCCGCCGAGATCCTCGACATGGCGCCGCCCGCGGCCTGGGCGCTCGGCCCGATCATCTTCGTCCTCTGCGAGTTCCAGCTGATCGACCGCGAGACCGAGGCGGCGAACGAGATCGGCGAGGCGAGCCACGCCAGGTACAAAGAGCGGCAGAAGTACGCGGTCATGCGCAGGCTCAAGCTCGGCGTGCGCTCCACCCGCGACCCGGTGAGCGGCGGACCCAAGCGCGACCGCTAGGCGCGCCGCAGCGCGGGCGCGGCGTACGCTCCCGATCGACAGGGCCATCGGCGCGCGCGGGGCGCAACCGCGCGCCGATCGCGCGAGGCGCGAGGCGCGAGGCGCGAGGCGCGAGCATACGCGGAGCCGATCGCGCGAGGCACTACCCGCAGGCGTGGCAGCGACGTCGTCACGGCACGCGGCGCGGGATGGAGCTGCGAGAGCCCAGCGGGCAGCTGGAGAGGCCCGCAGGATCCCTGGATGGGGGGTCCCTGGAGGAAGCAACGCTTGGAGCAGGGAGGCGGACGCCGCTGCGAGGCCGGGAGCAGTCGGGCTATCGACGCAGGGGCCGCCGAGCGAGCAGCCAGGGCAGTGACGGGCGTGCGTGGAGGAGGAGACGCGCGGTCCCTCAGCGACGCCGCCGTGCGAGCGAGCTCAGATGCGACTCTTCAGCGCATCGCGATCGAGGACGACGATCCGGCGGCGATCGATCTCGATCACCCCCTTGCGGCGGAGATCGCCGAGGGTGAGCGTGACGGTCTCGCGCGTGGAGCCGATCATGCTCGCCATCTCCTGATGGGTGAACGGCGCGGAGATGAGCACCCCGCGCGGATCGGGGATGCCCCAGCGCGTCGCGGCCTTGAGCAGGAATTCACAGAGGCGGGCCTCCACGTTGCGGAAGAGCATCGAGGCCAGGCGCTCCTCGGTGTCCGTGTGGCGCTCGACCAGCGTGGTCACGATCGCCGCGGCGAAGTTGGCGTCGCTCGCCATCAGGTTGCGCACCGTCGTCAGGGGGACGATGAGCGCCTCGACGTCCTCGGTGGCGATCGCGCTCTCCCGGTGGGCGGTGACGCCCCCGAGCGCGGCCTCGCCGAGCACGTCGCCGGCCCCTCTGTAACCGAGGGACAGGCTGCGCCCGTCGCTCATCCCTCGTACCAGCCGGACCCGGCCGAGGCTGAGCATCGCGAGGGCGGTCGCCGCGTCGCCCTGCGTCACGAGGTGACGCCCTTTCGCGACGCGTTGAATCGTCCCCCCGTCGGCCAGCGCCGCCTGCGTGGCCGGGGATGCCGCATTGCCGATCGCCCCACGCCGGACAACCCGTCGCTTGCGCGAGTCCAGGTCGAGTCCACCGTCGTTCCCGAGTGCGCCAGGCTGGACCCTGACGCTCCGTGCCATCGCATCCTTACCCATCATCATCGCGGCTGCTCCTGCGGTTTGCGGTGTCGCGGTCCTGCTGTTCCCTGAGGGCCCCGCCGGCCGGGGGGCACCGACTTGTGTGCCGGAACCTCCCACTTGCGTTGACATCTCGGAGACGCGGCCCGTACCTTTCGGTTTGAGCCGGGCATGCCCCGTGAATGAACCCCTGCACGGGGGAGCCAGTTCGACCGCTCCTCCAGCTACGGACGTTGGATGCGCCTCTTTAGCGGCAAAATTACTCCTCTCACAGAAGAAATCGTCCGCGCGCTCGTGGACAACCGTGACATCGAAGTCGAGTCGAGAAAAGAGGTCGCGCTCGACGTCGAGTCGGTGTTCACGAGCTACCTGCACGCCGAGCGGGAAGCGACCGAGCGGGCGAAAGAGATCCTCCAGGCACGCGGGCTGCCCCAGGGCGAGTTCAACCGGGTCAAGCGCCTGGCCGCGGAGCAGAAGGGGATCAAGACCGGCGAGGAAACGATGGATTATCTCCTCGACCAGCTGCTCGAGATGCTGATGCACTCGAACAACGTCGGGGAGGTGTTCGTCGAGGACCACGACCTGCGGCGCCGGATGAGGCCCATCCTGCGGAAGTACCTCGAGATGGACGAGGCGCTCGACACCGAGGTGCGCGGCAAGCTCCGCCACGTGCAGGAAGGCTCCCGCACCTGGGAGGTCGAGTACCAGCGGGTCATGGGCGAGATCCAGCGCCGCAAGGGGCTGCTGTAGTCGCCGGCGTCAGGCGGACGAGCTCGCCGCAGGGCGAGCAGGCCGCCCCTGACGTCCGTCGATCCAGCGAGACCTCGCCCGAACCGCGCCGCGGCGCCCGTTCCACAGGAATGCTTCTGTAGGATAGGAGCGCACCGTCTGCGACCATTCCCCGTGTGGAACGTTCGGCCTGCCAGATCGGGCGCCGCCGTGGTACCGGAGGACATCATGAGCTGGATTCCCAAGGTCGAGGCGAAGCGGCACTTCTGTCATAAATGCAAGAACGAGCTCATCTTCGAGGTGAAGCTCCAGCGCGCGGACACCTGCCCCCATTGCGGTGTCGACCTCCACTGCTGCAAGAACTGCGAGAACTGGGACCCGGCTGCGCATAACCAGTGCAAAGAGCACATCGCCGAGTACATCCCGGATCGGGAAAGCGCGAACTATTGTACTTTCTTCACGTTCAAGAACGGCGTACCGGAAGATAACTCGAAGCGCATCGCGGATTCGCGCTCCAAGCTCGACAACCTTTTCAAGAAGAAGTAGGCGCCCGCTGGGGAGCACGCACATGTCCACGCCTCGCTACTTGGTCACCGGCGGTGCCGGGTTCATCGGAAGCAACCTCGCCGCGGCGCTGACCGCCGCCGGGGAGCGGGTCCGCGTCCTCGATAACCTCGCGACGGGCCGCTGGGAGAACCTCGACGGGCTCCCGCACCAGTCGCTGATCGAGCGCATCACCGGGGACATCCGGGATGCGGCGGCGGTCGCGGCGGCGGCGAAGGGGGTCGAGGTCATCCTCCACCAGGCCGCGCTCGGGTCGGTCCCGCGCAGCGTGGAGACGCCGGTCGAGTCGAACGCCGTCAACGTCGGCGGCACGGTCACGGTGCTCGACGTCGCGCGCCGGCAGGGCGTGCGCCGCGTGATCTTCGCCGCGTCCTCCAGCGCGTACGGCGAGACGCCCGTCCTCCCGAAGCACGAGGGCATGGAGCCGATGCCGCTGTCGCCGTACGCGGTCACGAAGCTCGCCTGCGAGCACTACATGAAGGTCTTCGCGGGCATCTACGGCCTGGAGACCCTGAGCCTGCGCTACTTCAACGTCTTCGGGCCGAACCAGACGCCGGACGGCGCCTACGCCGCGGCGATCCCGCGGTTCATCGACGCCGCGTTGCAGAACCGGCCGATCCCGATCTTCGGCGACGGGGAGCAGACGCGCGACTTCTGCTTCATCGAGAACACCGTCTCCGCGAACCTGCTCGGCGCGACGTCGCCGAAGAAGTTCAGGGGCGAGATCATCAACATCGCCGGCGGCCGCAGGATCGGGCTGAACGAGCTCTGCAAGGAGATCTCGCGGGTCCTCGGGCGAGACGTCGCGATCGAGCACCTCCCGGCCCGCGCGGGGGACATCCGCCACTCGCTCGCCGACATCTCGCGCGCGTCCGAGCTCATCGGGTACGAGCCCCGCGTGCGCTGGGAGGACGGCATCGCCCCCACCGTCACGTACCTGCAGACGCTCCGTGAGAAGGGCCCCGCGGCCGCGTCGACCACGGTCACCTGTGGCAAGGTTCCGCTGCCGAAGGCCCAGGCGGCCTCGGACACCGGGCCCCAGGCGAGCTAGGTAGAGAGGGGCGGCGCGTGCGGAGCATGACCGGCTTCGGGCTCGGTGACGCTTCGCTCACCGAGGGGCGCGTCGTCGCCGAGATCCGCTCGGTGAACCAGCGCTTCCTGGATGTGCGCGCGCGGCTCCCGCGCGAGCTCGTCGATCTGACGATGTTCGCCGAGCAGGTGGCGCGCGAGCGCCTGCGCCGGGGCCGCATCGAGATCATCGTGCGCACCGAGGGGGCGGTGCTGGCCCCGAGCACGCTCGATAAGTCGAAGGCGCGCGCGGCGTTCCACGCGCTCGCCGAGCTCCGCGACGAGCTCGCGCCGGGCGCCGACGTGCCGCTCTCGCTGCTCTGCGCCGTGCCGGACCTCTTCGCGCCCGCCGGCGGCCACGAGATCGCCGCCGTCCGCGCCGCCCTCAAGGTCGCGATCGAGCGCGCGATCGACGCGATGGAGGGCATGTGTCACCGCGAGGGCGAGGCGCTCGCCTGCGACATGCGCGGGCGCGTGGCGACGCTCCGCGCGCTCGCCTCGGAGGTCGTAGCGCGCGCCGACGACGCGCGCGAGGCGCTCCGGCGGCGCCTGCGCGAGCGCGTCGAGCGCCTGCTCCACGGGGTGGAGGCTGGCTTCGAGGCGACGCGGATCGAGGCGGAGGTGATGTTGCTCGCCGAGCGCAGCGACATCACCGAGGAGGTAACCCGCCTCCGGAGCCACCTCGACCAGTTCGGCGGCGCGCTCGCGGCGCCGGGCGGCGAGCCCTGCGGAAGGAGGCTCGACTTCCTGCTTCAGGAGATGGTACGCGAGGCGAATACGCTGGGCTCCAAGGCGCAGGACGCCGCCATCTCCCATCACGTCGTGGCGATGAAGGTGGAGCTCGAACGCCTGCGGGAGCAGGTCCAGAACATCGAGTGACAGGAGAGCATGTCGACCGAAGCACTGAGTGACGACTTCCTCCTCCTCATCGTGTCGTCCCCGTCCGGCGCCGGGAAGACGACGCTCTGCGGGAGGTTGCGCAGCGAGTTCCCCGACCTGCGCTTCTCGGTCTCTCACACGACGCGGCGCCCGCGCCCGAACGAGGTCGACGGCCGCGAGTACCATTTCGTCGACCCGAACACGTTCGAGCAGATGATCCGCATCGGCGCGTTCGCCGAGTGGGCCCGCGTGCACGATCACCTCTACGGGACGAGCCTGAAGGAGATCGAGATCGCCCGCGCCACGGCGCGCGGTGTCCTCTTCGACATCGATCACCAGGGCGCGAGGCAGATCAAGGCGAGCCTGCCCGAGGCGGTCGCGGTGTTCATCCTGCCCCCGTCGCTCGCCGAGCTCGAGCGGCGCCTGCGCGGCCGCGGCACCGAGGACGAGCCGACGACGCTCCGGCGCCTCCGCAACGCGAAGGGGGAGATCGAGCACTACGGCTTCTTCGACTACGTGATCGTGAACGACGAGATCAACCGCGCGTACGAGCAGCTGAGGTCGCTCGTCTTCGCCGAGCGGTGCCGCCGCCAGCGGCGCGCGGCGCTCTGCGAGCGGCTGCTCGCAGAGCGGAGGTTCGAGCGATGAGCACCAGCGCGACGCACGACGTGCTCGCCGTCATCGGCGGCAGCGGACTCTACGAGATGGGATGGCTGGAGGACGTCGAGGAGGTCTCGGTGTCCACGCCCTTCGGTCTGCCGAGCGACGTCGTGCTCCGCGGCCAGGTCACGGGCGGCGACGCGACCGTCCTGTTCCTGCCGCGCCACGGGCGCGGACACCGCTTCTCCCCTTCGACGATCAACTACCGCGCGAACATCTGCGCGCTGAAGATGCTCGGCGCAACGCACGTGCTCAGCGTGAGCGCCGTCGGCTCGCTGCGCGAGGAGATCGAGCCCGGCGACCTCGTCGTCGTCGACCAGTTCATCGACTTCACGAAGCGCCGGGCCTCGACGTTCTTCGACGACGGCGTGGTCGCCCACGTGCCGTTCGCCGATCCGGTGTGCCCGTTCTTGGCGAGCGCCGTCCACGACGCCGCGCGCTCCACCGCCGCGCGCGTCCACCGCGGCGGCACCTACGTCTGCATCGAGGGCCCGCAGTTCTCGACGCGGGCCGAGAGCCACATGTTCCGGTCCTTCGGCGCGCACGTCATCGGGATGACCAACCTGCCCGAGGCGAAGCTCGCTCGCGAGGCCGAGCTCCCCTACGCCACGCTCGCGCTCACGACCGACTTCGACTGCTGGCACGTGACCGAGGAGGCGGTGAGCGTCGAGGCGGTCATCGCCGTGTTGAACCGCAACATCGTGCATGCGCGGAACGTCGCGAAGACCCTCGCCCACAGCCTCCCCGACGTGTCGCAGAGCCCGGCCCGCCACGTGCTGCAGAAATCCATCATGACCTCGGCCGGCGCGACCTCGCCCGACGCGCAGGCACGGCTCGAGTGGCTCATCGGCCCTCGGCAGAAGGCGGAGTGAGCGTGCTCCGCGGCGAAGGCTGTCGCCGCGCCCGCTCCGCGGCAGCGAGCAGCGGGCCGGCATCGTCTCGCCCGGCCACACGGGCGCGGCGACGGTGTCGCTGAAACGAACCGCGCAGCCAGCCGCTGCGCGCCAACCTGACTGAGAGGCTTCTGTGACGACCTCCTCCGCGATCCTCATCATTGGCTCGATGGCCTTCGACGATCTCGAGCTGCCCTCCGGCAGCGCCAGGAACGTCGTGGGTGGCTCGGCGACCTACTCGTCGTTCGCCGCGTCGTGCTTCGCTCCGGTGCGCACGGTCGCCGTGGTCGGCGACGACTTCCCCGAGGGGACCCTCGCGGCGATGCGCGCCCGGGGCATCGCCGTCGAGGGCGTCGAGCGCGCTGCGGGGAAGACGTTCCGCTGGGCCGGGCGCTACGACGCCGATCTCATCCATCGCACGACGCTCGACACGCAGCTCAACGTGTTCGCGTCGTTCGCGCCGAAGCTGCCGGAGGCGTACCGCGACACGCCCTTCGTCCTGCTCGGCAACATCCACCCCGCGCTCCAGCTCGACGTGCTCGAGCAGGTCCGCTCGCCGCGCTTCGTCCTCGCTGACACCATGAACTTCTGGATCGAGGGCGAGCCGAAGGCGGTCGCGGCGATGCTGCGCCGCATCGACACGCTCGTGGTCAACGACGAGGAAGCGCGCCAGCTCTCGGGCAAGTACAATATCCGGCGCGCCGCGAAGGAGATCCTGTCCCGCGGTCCGCGCCGGCTGATCATCAAGCGCGGCGAGCATGGCGCGCTGCTCTTCGACGAGGACGGCGTGTTCGCGGCGCCCGGCTTCCCGCTGGAGGACGTTGTCGATCCGACGGGGGCCGGCGACGCCTTCGCAGGCGGGCTCATCGGTTACCTCGCTTGCCAGCCGGAGCTCACGCCGCTCGCGCTCCGACGCGGCATGCTCCACGCGACGGCGACCGCCTCGTTCTGTGTCGAGGCGGTGGGCACGCAGCGGATCGCGACGGTGACGCGCGCCGACATCATGGCGCGCCTGATCGAGATCCGGGCGCTCTACGAGTTCGGCGCGAGCACCATGTGAACCCGCCCGGGGGTGGACCCGCGCGAGGGCCTTCCGTGTGCGGTCGCTGTTCACCTTCCGGCGCATAGCCGTGCTAGATGACCGTCAAAGTGAACATGAACCTCACCACCCGTACATTCGCAGGCATCGTCTTGCTCGCCCCCCTCGTCTTCGGCTGCGCGGCCCGCTCGGCGCCGTTCGACGATATGGACAAGGCGCAGATCACGGTGCTCCGCCTCCAGGGGCAGGAGCTGGCCCCCGCGCCCATGACGACCCAGGCCCCCACCCTCATTCCGGGGATCCCGCCCGAGCTCCAGCAGATGGGCCAGGCCGCTCTCCAGGGGCTGCAGCAGGCGCTCCCCGGCCTGATCCCGCCCAACCTCATCCCTGGTCAGACGGCGAGCACGCCGGTGCTGCCCGCTCAGCCCCGCTTCAAGAACTTCGTCATCCTCCAGCAGCGTCAGCTCACGACCGGCGACAGCGATGAGGAGCTCAAGGACCAGATCCTCGACATCTTCGGCGATGAGGACAGCTTCACCGCGGACCGCGGCAACTGCTTCTACCCGGGCCTGGGCATCTCCATGATCCGGCCGAACAACCCCACGCCGGTCGACCTGCTCATCTCCTTCTCGTGCAATCAGGCCATGGGCGACGGCTTCGCTTGGCCCCACCAGGGGGTCAACGGCTTCACGGCCCAGACCCACCAGAAGCTCAGCGAGATCTACCAGCAGCTGTGGGGACAGTCGGTCCCGCCCGGCGCCTGATCTCCCGGCGCGGCGAGGACACCTCCCGAGCCGCACTCATGTAAGCAATACCACATAACGCGCCTGCGGGGCCCGGATGCTAGACTTGATCGAGCTTTCCGATGTCCCTGCATTTCGTCCAGGAGCGCGCCGCGACGTCATGATCCCCCAGCCCCAGCTGTTGCCGGGAAAGGAGCTCGGGCATTACGAGCTCCTCCTGCCCATCGCGCAGGGGGGAATGGCCACGGTGTGGGCCGCACGCCGCAAGGGCCTCCGCGGCTTCCAGAAGACGGTCGCCATCAAGACGATGCTGCCGTCGCTCTCGGACGATGCCCAGTTCGAGTCGATGTTCCTCGAAGAAGCGAGGCTCGCCTCGGGGATCCATCACCCGAACGTCGCCGAGATCCTCGACCTCGGGGAGCAGGGCGACGTCCTCTATATCGCGATGGAGTGGGTCGACGGCGAGGCGCTGTCGGTCATCGCGCGGGCGGCGAACAAGAGCGGCGTGGCGATCCCGTTGCGCATCGCGCTCCGCATCCTCAGCCGCGCGTGCCTCGGTCTGCACGCCGCGCACGAGCTCCGCGACCCGCAGAGCGACGATCAGCTGCTCGGGCTCGTGCACCGCGACGTGTCACCCCAGAACATCCTCGTGACGTACGACGGCCACGTGAAGCTCGTGGACTTCGGCGTCGCCAAGGCGACAAACCGGTCCCACAACGATACGACCGCGGGACAGATCAAGGGCAAGGTGCCGTACATGTCCCCGGAGCAGGCGCGGGGCGAGCGGATCGATCGGCGCACCGACATCTTCGCGATGGGGAGTGTGCTCTACAAGCTCACGACGGGAGATCACCCCTTCACCGCAGAGAACGATCTCCTCACGCTGAAGCACATCACCTCGCGGCCAGCGCTGTCGCCTCTCCTGAAGAACCCGGATTTCCCCCCCGACCTGGATCACGTCCTGATGACGTGCCTCCAGAAGGACCCCGACAGGCGGTATCAGACGATGCTCGAGCTCGAGGGCGCGCTGGAGGCCGTGCTGGCGAAGGAGCCGACGGTGACGGACCACGACGTCGGGGCGTTCGTGCGGGGGCTGCTGGGAGAGCGCAACCAGCGCCGGCGCACCGCGCTGCGCGACACGATCCGCATGCTCGACGAGCGCGTGTCGAACCCGCCCGAGGTGATGCTCGTTCGCGACAGCATCAGCGAGCTCTTCTTCACGCAGCTCCCCCCTGGCCACCCGGACGCCCAGCTCCCCACGGTTCGCTCGAGCGTTCCCTCGCTCCCGCAGCCGGTGCTGCTGCCCGAGGCGCTCCAGCAGAGCTCGCCCGGCCAGGAGACGCCGCTCGGCCCGATCGAGGCCCCCGCGACGCGGCGTCGCTCGGGGACGCTGGCGGCAGCCGTGGCGCTCGCGCTCCTGACGATGCTCGGCGCAGGCATCTTGTGGCTCCGGCGGCAGCCCGCGCCGCAGCCAGCCTCGTCCGAGCAGGCCATGAGGCTCGGCCGCAGCGCGGGCAGCGTGGCGGCAGCCGCGGCGCCGAGCGCGACGGCCGCTGGATCGGCCGCCGCGAGCGCGCGCAAACCAACCCCGGGCAAGCCTCCCTCGACGCAGTGGGTGCCGACCGTGACCACGCCCGGGTTTTGAGCGGCCGCAGGGCGCGGCAGCTCCGCGACGCGCTCCTCCTGGCAGCGAGCCTGGGCGTCATGGGCAGCGTCCTGCTGTTGCGCCGGAGCCGGGAGCCCAGCGCCTCGCCTGTCCCGGCGCCGTCGAGCGCGTCCGCGGAGCCGTCGCCGCTGCCCAGGGGTGGAGAGCCCGAGCGCATCGCGCTCGACGAGCACGAAGCGCAGGCTGGGTGCGACTTCGCCGACCACGGCTTCGGCGGCTACGAGCGCTGGCGCCCCCTCCCGGTGGGCAGGCTCCTCGTCCCGCCGGCGCGCGCGATCTCGACGGACGGCGGCTACGATCTGCTCGTCCATTTTCACGGCGCCGAGGCGATCCGAAAGGTGCTGGCTCCCAGAGACATGGAGCTTGTCATCGCCGGGGTCGATCTGGGGACCCGCTCGAGCGCCTACGCGCGCGCCCTCGAAGGCGGCGGCTGGGACGCGCTGCTCCAGGCGATCGACCGCGAGGTCGGAGCTGCGGCCGGGATCACGGGCGCGCGCGCACGCCGCCTGGTGCTGTCGTCCTGGAGCGCCGGGTCGGGCGCGATCGGCAGGGTCGTCGAGCGCGGGAGCCGCCACGTCGACGCCTTGATCCTGCTCGACTCCCTCTATGGCTCCTACATGCCTGGGCAGACGTCGCTCGTGCAGGGCCAGCTTGCCCCTTACGTGGCCCTAGCGAACGCCGCCGCGCGCGGCGCGCCCGTCTTCTACCTGACGCACACCGAGACCCCGACGAGCGGCTACGCGTCCACGAAAGAGGTGGCCACCTTCCTGCTGCGCGAGCTCGGAGCGAGCCCCATCGCGGTGACCTCCAGCGGCGACGGCGCGCCGCCCGGGGCGCCGGGCCTCGGCGCCGAGGAAGCGGGAGACGCGCTGCGGCTCACCCGGATGTACGACGGCGGCAGCCTCTACGTGCGCGGTTACGCCGGAGCGGGCCCCGGCGGACACTGCGCGCAGCTGCGGCTGCTCCCCGCGATCCTGGCGGAGCACGTGCTCCCCGCGCTCGGCCGTTGAGGCGCCGCTGCTGCGAGGGGACGCGCGGCGTCCTCTCCGGCGAAGCGCCGGGCGCGCCGGCGACGCCGAGCGCGCCCGGTGAACCGGCGGGCGCCTCTGCTCAGTAAGATTTCGCGAACACCACGCGCCGCGGGCTGGGCTTGCCGGTGAAGATGCACGTCCCTTCGCCGGTCACCGCGTCGGCCCACGGCGCGCCTTCGAACCCGCCGGTCGGGATGCAGCGGATGGTCACCTTGTGCGCGTCCTTCACCGCCGTCTCGATCTCCGGATCGCCGGACCAGTGCGCAAGCGCGAACCCACCCTGCGACTCCTTGCCCTCCTTCGACGCGAAGAACGCATCGAAATCGGCGCGGCTGTTGATCACATGCGTGTTCGCGTCGCGCATCGCGAGTGCGCGCCCGTAGAGCGTCGCCTGGATGTCAGCGAGGATCTCGGTGATGCGCCCCGCGAGCTCCGCGCGCGCCATGCTCGACTTCTCCTTCGGCGAGCGGTCCCTGCGCATGACCATGGCCACGCCGCCGTCGACGTCGCGCGGCCCGACCTCGATCCGGACGGGGACGCCCTTCTTCACCCACTCCCACTGCTTGTCGCCGCCGCGGATGTCGCGCCGATCGATCTCGACCTCGACGCGCCGCTCGCCGAAGCGCTGCGCCCGGAGCTCCTTCGCGAGCCCATCGATGTACTCGTCGACCTTGGCGCGCGTGTCGTCGCCGCGGTAAACCGGCAGGATCACGACGTGCGCGGGCGCGAGGTGCGGCGGGAGCACCAGGCCGTCGTCGTCGCTGTGGGTCATGATCAGGCCGCCGACGAGGCGCGTCGACACGCCCCAGGACGTCGTCCACGCGTACTCTTCGGTCTCCGCCTTGGTCTGGAACTTGATGCCGCTCGCCCTGGCGAAGTTCTGCCCCAGGAAGTGGCTCGTCCCGGCCTGCAGGGCCTTGCGATCCTGCATCATCGCCTCGATCGCGTAGGTGTCGACCGCGCCGGGGAAGCGCTCGCTCGCCGTCTTCGGGCCCTCGAGGACGGGCATCGCCATGAAGTCGCGCGCGAACGTCGCGTAGACGCCGAGCATGCGCAGCGTCTCCTCGCGCGCCTCGGCCTCGCTCGCGTGCGCGGTGTGCCCCTCCTGCCAGAGGAACTCCGACGTCCGCAGGAACAGGCGCGTCCGCAGCTCCCACCGCACGACGTTCGCCCACTGGTTGATGAGCAGCGGCAGATCCCGGTAGCTCTGGACCCAGCTCGCGAACGCGGCGCCGATGATCGTCTCGGACGTGGGGCGCACGATGAGCGGCTCCTCCAGCCGGGCCTGGGGGTCGGGGATGAGCCCGCCGCCGGGGCCGGGCACCAGCCGGTGGTGGGTGACCACCGCGCACTCCTTCGCGAACCCCTCGACGTGCTCCGCTTCCTTCTCGAGGAACGACTTCGGGATGAACAGCGGGAAGTAGGCGTTCTTGTGCCCGGTCGCCTTGAACATGCTGTCGAGCTCGCGCTGGATGTTCTCCCAGATCGCGTAGCCCCACGGCTTGATGACCATGCAGCCGCGGACGGGGGAGCTCTCGGCGAGGTCGGCCGCGCGCACGACCTGCTGGTACCACTCCGGGTAGTCCTCGTTGCGCGTGGGCGTGATGGCGGTCTTCGGCGCTTCGTTCTTGGCCACGGTCTCTGCTCTCCTCGCTGGGCGGCTTCGCAGGCGGCCTTCGACCTGGCCGCGCTCTTCCCGCGGCGGGCGGTCAGCTGGCGCCGGCCCCGCTCCGGGCTGAGCGCGCGACGTATCAGGAGCGCGGCAGGGTGTCGAGCGCAGCGGCCCTGCCCGGGCGCCGCGCGGCCTCCCCGCTCGACGGACCCGCGCTCCCCGCGCGACGGAGCCCCGTCCTGGCCGCCGCGCGCCCGGCCGGCTTCGCGGCGGCGCGTGGCCATGGTACGCGCAGGAGAACGACGTGAAATACGTCATCCTCACGCACGGCGGGGTGACCGCGCCGCAGAACGGCGCGGACAGCTGCGCCAGGGCCGCCGATGAGGCGCTCGGCGCCCTGGACGCGGGCGGAGAGGCGCTCGCGGCGGCGATCGCGGCGACCGCCCGCCTGGAAGACGACCCGCGCTTCAACGCCGGGACAGGCTCGAACCTCCGCCTCGACGGGCAGACGATCGAGATGGATGCGGCCGTGATGGCCAGCGATGGACGGTTCGGCGCCGTCGCGTGCGTCGAGCGGGTGAAGAACCCCGTCCTGGTCGCGGCGAAGGTGATGGAGACGCCCCACCTGATCATCGCCGGCGCCGGCGCGACCGCGTTCGCGCGCCGGCTCGGGTTCGCCGACCACGAGCCGGTCACCGAGGCGGCGCGCGAGAGGCACGGCCGCGCCCTCGCCGCGCTGCGCGGCGGCGGGGGAGACAGCGACTACACGAACGACGCGGCGCGGTTCCACGCGCTCACGGCGACGCGGTTCTGGAACTTCGACGCCGAGCCGGTCGAGTGCGACACGGTCGGGGCCGTCGTGCGCGACACGCACGGCCGCTTCGCCGCGGCGGCGTCGACGGGCGGGTCGACCTACTCGCTCCGCGGCCGCGTCGGGGACGTGCCGCTGATGGGCGCGGGGATCTACGCCGGCCCGCACGGGGCGGTGGCGGCGACCGGGGTCGGCGAGGAGATCGCGCGACGCCTCCTCGCGCGAACGGTCTATGACTGGCTCGCCGACGGCGTCGCGCCCGCCCGCGCCGCGCAGCGCGGCGTCGCGATGTTCCCGGACGTGATCGCCGTCGGCGTGCTCGTCGTGGGGCGCAACGGCCAGGCGATCGCCTCGAACCGCAACATGCCGAGCGCGCAGCTCGCGGGCTGAGGAGCCGCAGAGGACGATGCAGAGAGACCCCGATGCGATCGTGGTGGGCGCGGGACCGAACGGCCTCACCGCGGCGGCGTACCTCGCCCGCGCGGGCTTCTCGGTGCTCGTGCTCGAGGCCGAGCAGGAGCCGGGCGGCGCCGTGCGGACGCGCGAGGTGACGCTCCCGGGGTTCCACCACGATCTCGGCGCGGCGTTCTTCCCCTTCGGGCAGACGAGCCCCGCGCTGCTGCCGCTCGACCTGCCGGGGGCCGGCCTCGTCTGGCGGCACGCGCCGATCGACAGCGCTCACCCGGCGCCCGATGGGACCTGCGCCTCGATCGCGCGGGACGTCGACGCGACGGCGAGGTCGCTCGGCGAGGACGGCCCCGCGTGGCGCCGGATCGCCGGCTGGCACGCGGCCACACGCGAGCGGCTGCTGAACGCGCTCCTGGCCACGCCGCCCGCCCTCGGGGCGCTGCTCCGCTTCGGGCCCCTCAACCTGCTCCGCCTCGCGCAGGTGGCCCTCTCGAGCGGCCGCGGCTTCTCGACGCGCACCTTCCGGACCGAGGCGGCCCGGCGGGTGATCCCCGGCCTCGCCCTCCACACCGACGTCGGCCCGGAGGATCCCTGCGGCGCGATCGTCGGCTTCATGCTCACCCTGCTCGCCTCGAGCGGCGGCTTCGCGGTGCCCGAGGGCGGCGCCGGCGCGATCACGCGCGCCCTGCTCCGGCGCGTCGAGGAGCGCGGCGGCAGCCTCCGCTGCGGCGCCCGGGTCGAGCAGATCATCGCCAGGCAGGGACGGGCGGCCGCGGTCCGGCTCGCGGACGGCGAGGAGATCAGCGCGCGCCGCGCGATCGTCGCCGACGTCGCGGCGCCGACGCTCTACCTCCGCCTGCTCGCGGCAGAGCTCGTCCCTGCCCGGGTCCAGCGCGCCATGCGCCGGTTCCGCCAGGGGTTCGGCACCTTCAAGATGGACTGGGCGCTCGACGGCCCGGCGCCGTGGTCCCACGAGGACGCCGCGCGCGCCGCGGTCGTGCACGCGGGCGACAGCCTCGACGATCTCGCCGAGTTCACGCGGCAGGTGCGCGCCGGCGCGCTCCCCGAGCACCCGTACCTCGTGATCGGGCAGCAGTCGCTGGCCGATCCGACCCGCGCGCCGGCCGGGCGCCACACCCTGTGGGCCTACTCGCGCGTCCCCTCCTCCATCGACGGCGGCTGGGCGTCCTCGCGCGAGCGCTTCGCCGACCGCATCGAGGCGCGGATCGAGGAGCTCGCCCCCGGCTTCCGGCAGCGGATCCTCGCCCGGAAGATCTGGGCGCCGGACGACCTGGAGGCGATGGACGCAAACCTCATCGGCGGCGATCTCGGCGGCGGCTCGGCCGACATCCGGCATCAGCTCTTCTTCCGGCCGGTGTTCCCCTACTTCCGCTACCGAACGCCGGTCCGCGGCCTCTACCTGGGCTCGTCCTATGCGCACCCCGGCGCCGGGGTCCACGGCGCCTGCGGGCGCAACGCCGCCCTGGCGGTGCTGGAGGACGAAGGCTGAGCCGCCGGCGCTCCGCCCGTTCGAGGCCTACTTCGACCGCGAGGGCGGGCCGTCCCGGTAATCGGAGCGCTTCAAGCCCTGGCTGGCGATCTTCTCCTGGAGCGTGCGCAGCGGCATCCTGAGCCGCCGCGCCGCCATCGCCAGGTTGCCGTTGGTCGCGCGGAGGGCCTCGAGGATGATCTCGGCCTCCAGGCGGTCCATCTGCGCCTTGAGCCCGATCGTCGGCGCGGAGCTGGGCGGCGCGATCTCGACGAAAGGCCGGTCCGGCGGCGGCGGCGTGGAGCGCTTGCGCGTCGCGAGGGCGTTGATGCTCTCCGGCAGGTCGAGCGGGGTGATGACGTTTCCCCTCGCGATGACGACGGCGCGCTCGATGGCGCTGCGCAGCTCGCGCACGTTGCCGGGCCAGGGATACTGCTCCAGCAGCGCGAGCGTCTCCGGATCGAGCGAGCGCACGTTGCGCCGGTGCGCTTCGTTCGCCTGCCGGAGGAAGCGCTGCGCCAGCGGCCCGATGTCCTCGCGCCGCTCGCAGAGCGGAGGGATGCGCAGCGGCACCCCGTTGAGCCGGTAGAGCAGGTCCGAGCGGAACGTGCCCGCCTCGCACATCGCCTCGAGATCGCGGTACGTGGTCGCGACGATCCGCACGTCCACCTCGATCTCTCTGGTCGATCCGATGCGGCCCATGCGCCCGGTGTCGAGGAGGCGCAGCAGCGCGGCCTGGGAGGAAGGCGGGAGATCGCCGACCTCGTCGAGCACCACGGTGCCGCCCGCGCACGTCTCGAAGACGCCCTCCTGCGCCTGGGTGGCGCCCGGGAAGGCGTCGGCCTCGTGGCCGAAGAGCGTGCTCTCCAGGAGCTGCGCGGGCACGCCGCTGCACCCGACGCGGATCATGTGCTTCCTGTGGCGCGGGCCGGCCTCGTGGATCAGGCGCGCGAGCACGTCCTTGCCGGTCCCCGACTCGCCCTGGAGCAGCACGGGCGCGGACGAGCGCGCGAGGCGCATGGCGGTCTCGAGCACCGGCCGCATCGCGGGGCTGCGCATCACGAGCCCCTCGTCGTTGACCGCGCGCACGCCGCCGGCCGGCGTCGGCCCGCCCATCAGGTTGTCGACGTTCGGCAGCTCTCTCCGCTCCAAGGCGCCGCGGCGCGCGTCCAGCGCGTCGAGGTTGAGCACCGGCAGCTCGGCGCTCGCGATGACGCGCAACGACGCCGTGATCTCCCCGAGCACCACCTCGTCGCCGGGCTTCAGGGTGCCCTGCTCCACGCGCTGCCCGCTCAGGAAGGTGCCGTTCGTCGAGCCGAGATCCTCGATGAGCACGTCGCCGCGCTGGAACGTGAAGCGCGCGTGGCGCCGCGACAGGCTGCGCTCGGGGATCGCGACGTCGGCGCTCGGATCGCGACCCACGACGACCCCGACCCCGTCGGTCAGCTGCACCGTCTCGGCGCCGTGCCGATGGTAGATGATGAGCAGCACGTGCGGCTCGGTCCCGCGCTCGCGGCTCAGCTGCTTCAGCGCGTCACGGACCTGCGACATGGCGATCGGATCCGTCACGCCCAGCTGCGAATCTGGCTGGGCCTCCTGTGCGTCAGGATCCTCGGCCGGCGCGAAGGGCTGTGCGACCGCGGCCTCCGCCGGCGACGCGTCGCCGCGGTGCCCCTCCTCGGGCGCGCCCGGCTCGCGGACGTCCGGCGAAGGTAGACTCCTCGGAGCGGCCGGACGCGAGTGATTCATGCGTTCTCTCTCAGTGCGTGCCCGAGGAACCCCCGGCACCGGATGCTGGCCCGCGAACCCTGCTCGCGCTCATCCTTTATCCTGTGACCATAAGCCGCAGGTAGGCCAGCGCGCAAGGCGCGAGCAGTCGTTCGTCGGCTCGTCCGCGGCCAGCGCGGCCAGCGCGGCCAGCGGCTCACCCAGCCACACCGCTCTCCACCTCTATCTCGCCCCGGGCTCTCCCCTCTCCCACTCTCCCCACTCCCGTGTCCCGTCGCTCGCGCCTCGCGCCTCGCTCCCCTTTACCGCCGCCTTCTTTCTCGTTCGTTTCAGCAGCGTGCCGCATCGGGCAGCTCCCCTGTGCAGGCCGCCTCGATGCTCTGCTCAGGCGCCGCGCGCGGCATGCTCGCCAGAGCCGGGCGGTCGCGCGGAGGGCGTGGCCGGATCTTCGGCGCGGCAGTGCGCGTCGAAGCGTGAGCACGGGATGTCCTCGACCGGCGGGAGCTCCGCGTAGCCGCGGGGGCCGGCGATCTCGTTGAAGCAGCGACCGAGCCAACCTGGGATCACGAGCGCGTAGGTTCGCGCGAGCCTCCCTCGATCGTCCAGGGTGCGCAGCATCGCGTGGTAGGTGACCTCGCCATAGGTCGCCTTGAAGGCGGCCGCCTGCTCAGGGCGCGCGAGCCAGCTCATGACGCCGGCGCGATCCGCCTCCGGATGGAACTGGACCGCCTCGAGCCCCGGCGCGACCTGCAGCCCGAGAATCGCCCGGCCCTTGGAGATCCCGTCACGGCTCTCGCGGGCGAGGAGCTGGCCACCGAGGGAGCCCAGGCGGCGCTCGTCGAGGTTCACCGCTTCCCAGTTGCGGTGCTCGAAGGCGAAGAGACGATCGCCGAACGGAGACAGCAACGGGTGCTGCTGGCCGAGCGGGGTCGTGTAGATAGGCATGACCCCGAACTTGCGATCAGCACGCGGCACGACGTCGGCCAGCCGGTAGTGATGGACGACGAGCTCGAACGAATAGCAGATCGCGAAGAGCGCTCGCCGCTCCGCGCCCCCCTGGACCGCCGACTCGACCACGCCGTCCAGCAGGCGCGCGAAGTCGAGCGTCCACGGCTCGCCCTCTCCATCGAACGGAGAGCCGGGGCCCCCCGAAGAGAGGTACAGATCACAGTCTGTAGGGATGGGTGTGTTTGTGTCCCGGGGAGACGCCTCGATAACCTCGCAAAATACGCCAGGATTGTGCTTCTGAACACGTTCAAAGAACGTTGCGGCAAGCCCGCGCAGGCAGCGCATCGCCTGGTTCACGTGGCCATTGTTCATGTCCACGATGCAGAGCCGGAGCGGTCTCAGCGGCCTCATCGACCGGCCGTTCTCGACGGCATCAATCCCGGCGGGCGTAGATGGGAGCGGATTCGAGCTCATCGGAAGTGGACAGAGTGCAAACGTCGGCCCCCGCGTCTTCTACCCATATCACCGCGCTGACCTCGCGAAAAGAAAGGTTTTCTTGGTTACGTGGGCAGTCGCGCGGGTGTGCGCGGAGGGTCACGTGGATCACGCTGCGGTTGCTCGGCGGTTACCCAGGGTACACGCGGGACATTGTCGAATCGAGGGCAGACCAAAAGTCCTTCCTCGGCCCTGCGTTCCTGGGGATCCTGTGTGTGATGAAAAAACAGAATGTACCGCCGGGTGATCCCCTGACCCGACGCCATGTGCTGACAGGGCTCGGCGCTGCGGTCGGCGCCGCGACCTTCGGATGCACCGCCACGGAGAGCGCGACGATGTTCGGGAACGTCGGTTCGAGCACCGATGGCTCGGGCGGGAGCGACGGTTCCGGCGGAGCGGGCAGCGCCGGCGGCGCAGGGGGAGCGGGCGGCTCGGGACAGGCGGGAGCGGGCGGCGCCGGCGGCGCTCCTGCGGATCGCTGCGCCGACACGGGAGGCCTGAGCCCCGCAGAGCTGCTCGCGCCCATCAGCACCATCGTCGTCCTCTGTATGGAGAACCGCTCGTTCGACCACTACCTCGGCTCGCTGCGGCTGAAGGAGGGCAGGCCGATCGACGGCCTGACAGGGAACGAGTCGAACCGAGCGCCGGACGGCGCGCGGATCTCGCCCTTCCAGCTCGACAACTTCACGCCCGCCGACCCGCCGCATAGCTGGGACGCAGCCCACGCGCAGTGGAATCAAGGGATGAACGACGGGTTCGTCGCCGCCCACGCCGGGCCGGATCAGCGCGACGTGATGGGCTATCACGTGCGGGAGCACCTGCCGATCCTCTACGCGCTCGCCGACGCATCGGCGATCTGCGAGCGCTGGTTCTGCTCGGTGCTCGGACCGACCTGGCCCAACCGCTTCTTCCTGCACGGCGCCACGTCGAGGGGCGTCTCCAGGAACGTGCCGGTCACCGGCTTCACGAGCGTGTTCGAGCTGCTGAGCGACGCGGGGATCTCGAGCAGGAACTACTACCATGACGTGCCGTGGTGCTCGGGGGCGTACTTCAAGTTCAAGGGCGTCTCCGGGATCGAGCGCTTCTTCGAGGACGCGGCCGCTGGGCTCCTCCCCGCGTTCTCCGTCATCGATCCCCAGTTCTTCGGCGCCACCGCGAACGACGATCACCCCGACCACGACGTGCAGCTCGGGCAGGTGCTCATCGCCAGCATCTACAACGCGCTCGCGAGGAGCCCGCAGTGGGGTCAGTGCCTCTTCGTGATCACCTACGACGAGCACGGAGGCTTCTTCGACCACGTCGCGCCGCCCACTGCGACGGACGACGATCCGCTGTTCTCCCAGCTCGGGTTCCGGGTGCCGTCGATCGTCGCGGGCCCGTTCGTCCGGAGAGGCTGCGCGGTGAGCACCGTGCTCGACCACGCGTCGGTGATCCGCACGCTGGAGGCGCGCTTCGACATCCCCACGCTGAACGCGCGCTCCGGCGGGGCGAACGATCTGTCGTGCTGCATCGACCCGGCGCTCCTCCACGATCCTCAGCGCCCGATCCTCCTGCCCACGGTCGAGATCTCCCTGTCGCAGCTGCGCTCGCGGACCGAGACCGGGATCTCCCAGCCGGAGCTGTGGGAGGCCGCGGAGCGCGGGCTCATCCCGCGGCACCTGGATCGCCGGAGCGAGGGTCCGGACATCGCGCGGCGGGTGCTGGCGCACGCGGAGCGGATCGGCGCCGCGAGGCTCAGGGACTGAGCCGCCGGCCAGCCGGCGCCGAGGTCGCACAGGGGCGGGAGGTCTGATAGAAGCGGCGCCGTGCCGCCCGACCTCGATCCGCCCGCCGCCACGCAGGCAGGGACCGCGCCGGCGAGCGCAGCGCCGGGCGCTCCCGCGGCGACCGGCGCGCGCCGGCCGGCCGCTGGACAGGAGGCGGCGCCCAGCGCGGCGCGGTCGTCGGCGATGGTCACCGCGGGGATCATCCTCTCGCGGCTCGTGGGGCTGATCCGCCAGCGGGTGACAGCGCACTTCTTCGGCACATCCGAGCTCGCCGACGTGCTCGCCGCGGCGTTCCGCGCGGGGAACATCACCCAGAACCTCCTCGGCGAGGGGACGCTCTCGGCGACGTTCATCCCGGTCTATGCGCGCCTCCGCGCGGCCAACGACGCGCGCCGCGCGGCGCACTTCGCGCTCTCCGCGCTCGGGCTCCTGCTCGTCGCCGCCGCGGCCGCGTCGATCGTCGGCGTGATCTCCGCGCCGTGGCTGTCCTTCCTGGTCGCGGCTGGCTTCGACGAGGACAAGCTCGCGAGCACGACGCGGATCGTCCGAATCATCTTCCCGATGACAGGCCTGCTCGTGCTGTCGGCGTGGGGGCTCGGGGTGCTGAACGCGCACCGGCGGTTCTTCCTCCCCTACGCCGCGCCCGTCGCGTGGAGCGCCGCCCAGATCGCGGGGCTGCTCGTGTGCGGGGCGTGGCTCGGGATGCGCGGGGAGCCGCTCGCCGAGGCGCTCGCGTGGAGCGCGCTCGCCGGCGCCGCGCTGCAGCTCGCGCTGCTGCTCCCCGCGGCGCGCTCGCTGCTCGGCGGGCTGAAGCCGCGCCTCGACACGCGCGACCCGAGCGTCCGGGAGGCGGGCGAGAAGCTACCCGCCGCGCTGCTCGGCCGCGGGATCATCCAGGTCTCCGGGCTCGTCGACACGCTCCTCGTGAGCTTCCTCGGCGCCGGCGCGAACGCGGCCTTCAACTACGCGCAGACGATCTACCTGTTGCCGATGAGCATCCTCGGCACAGGGGAGGCCGCGGTGGCGCTGCCCGAGATGGCGCGCGACACGGCCGAGGCGGACGTCGCGCGGCGCAACGAGGCGCTGGCGCGCCGCCTCGGAGCGTCGCTCGCGCGGATCACCGTGCTGACCGTGCCGGCGACGGCCGTGTTCATGGTGCTCGGGCGGGAGCTCATCACGCTGCTGCTGCAGACCGGGACGTTCGATCGGGCGTCGACCGCGCGGGTCGAGCCGCTCGTGTGCGCCTACGGGCTCGCGCTGCTCGGGAACGCCGCGGGGCGCGTGCTGATCACCACCTCGTTCGCGCTGGGGGACACGAGGACGCCGGCGCGCTACGCGCTCTATCGCGTGATCGTCAGCACCGGCGTCGCGCTCCTCCTGATGCAGCGGCTCGACGTGCTCGGCGTGGTGCTCGGCGCCGTCATCGCCGGGTGGGTCGAGGCGATCGCCCTCGCGCTCCGCGTGCGGCGCGAGATCGGCGGGCTCGGGCTGGACCAGGTCCGGATCGGCCGCGTCGCCGCGCTCACGGCGGTCTCGGTCGGCTGCGGCGTGGCGCTGAGGGCCGCGCTGCCGGAGCCGATCGTCGCCACGCCGTGGGGCGCCGCGCTCGTCCTCGCGGGATGCGGCGGGGCCTTCGCGCTCGCGGCGCCCGCGCTCGGGCTCTTCAGCCTGAGGTCCCTGCTGCGCAGGAGGTGATCGCGGGCGGCGACGCGCGCTCGCTGGCCTCCGCTTGCGCGCGGTGCCAGGCGACGTACCGCTCGACGAACTCGCGCTGCACCCGGCGCAGCGCGACGCGCGGGCGCTGCCGCTCGAGCAGGGCGATCGCCTCGCCGATCTCGAGGCCGCCGCGGGTGGTGAGGTAGCAGAGCGCGAGCGTGACGCTCCGCCCGACGCCGCTCGCGCAGTGGACGTGGACGCGATGGCCAGCGCCGAGATGGCGCTCGAGGAACGCCACGCCGCGCGCGGCCTCCTCGAGCGTGGGGGCGCACATGTCCCAGCAGGGGATGCGCAGGTACTCGACCCCCGCCGCGCGCAGGGCGAGCACCGGATCGTAGAGCTCGCGCGACACGTTGATCACCGCGCGGACCTCGAGGCGGCGGAGCTCGGCGACGTCGCCAGGGAGGAGAAACCCGCCGATCAGGAGGTTCGGGCTCACCCACGTGCGCCACGGGTGCCGCGGTCGGAACGACGCGGTGGCGCGGCGCAGCGCCAGGAATGCATAGAAAACCACGGCGTAGGGCGCGAGCAGGAGGACCACCAGCGCGGGGCGGAGGCGCACGCGCATCTCATGGCGTCGTCGCGCGCACGGCGCCAGCGGCCGGGCGGGACGCGCGCGGGCGATGCGCACGTCGCGCACGCACGCAGGCGGCGCCCTGGAACTTGGCCCAGGGCGCGCAAGTCGGGCATGCGTCGGCCGATGCCGCTCGCTTCCCTGCCGACGGAGCTCTCCCGGCCGGTCTCGCCTCCGGACCTCCGGGCGCCGCTGCTCCGCGCGCCACGACGCTCCGGAGGCGGCGCCCGGCCGCGTCTTCTCGACGGGCTGGCAGGCCTGATCGTCGTGCTGGCCATGTCCGGTTGCAAGGCGGCAGGCGCATCGGTGGAGCTGTCGAAGGACGAAGCGGGCGACGGCGGCGAGCTCCAGGTCGCCGCGCTGCCCGCGGACGGGCCCAAGCTGATCGCGCTGCGCGCGGGGACGCCCGTGCTCGCGCGCCCGCAGTCAGGCGCGCGCAGGCTCGGAGAGCTCTATCCAGGCGCCGCCGTCGTGCGATCCGCGGAGCCATACGGACGCGCGGGGTGCAGCGGAGAGTGGTACGCGATCCGCCCCCGCGGCTTCGTCTGCGTGGGCGACGGCGCGACGCTGCACACCGACGCGGTCGCGGTGCTGCCGGCGCCGCCCGATCTGTCGCGGCCCCTCCCCTACCGCTACGGGCGCGCGCGGACCCAGGGAACCCCGGCGTACTTCGGGGTGCCGAGCAGCGAGGAGCTGCGGCACGCCGAGCCGGATCTCGAGCGCCATCTCGAGCGCGTGCAGCGCAGCGACGCGCAGCTCGGCGCGTCGGCCAACGACGTCCCGCTGGATGAGCGCGGCATCGCCACCGGACCGCCGGTGCTGCTGCCGCAGCGAGAGGGCGTGGGCGAGGACGGGCGGAGGACCGAGGCCGGATATTTCCTCTTTCCGCTCGCCGACGCGATCGCGCCGCTCCCACCCCTCGCCGCGCTCGGCATCGAGCTCGGCGCGAAGGATGGCGCGCCCGTCGATCTGCGCTCCGCGATGAAGACGGTGGCGCTGCGCAAGGGCAGCGGGGTCGCGATCACCCGCACCTTCACGGCGGGAGAGACGGACGGCCGCAGGCTCGGCGTGACGCCGGACGGACGGCTCATCCCGGCCGATCGGCTGCGGGCCGCGCTCGGCTCGCCGTGGCACGGCCTCGACGTCGAGAAGGTCGGGCTGCCCGTGGCGTTCGTGCATCGCCACGACGTCAACACGTGGTCGATAGGCCACGGCAAGGCCACTCTCAACGAGGAGGAGCTCGAGCGGCACACGGGCGTGCCGCTCACGGGCAAGTTCAGGACGGTGGCCGGCGTCCGCTTCGAGGAGGCACGCGACGGCTTCTGGCTGCGCTCTCAGGATCTCGTCGTCATCGTGCGGCGCGCCAAGCTCCCCGAGTTCGCCAAGGGCTCGCAGCGCTGGCTCGACGTCAGCCTGGCCAACCAGACCCTGACGGCCTACGAGGGGCAGAAGCCGATCTACGCCACGCTGATCTCGTCCGGACGCGATCAGCTCCGCGATCCCGCATCGAGCGCGTCCACGGCGCGCGGCACCTTCCGCGTGCGGAGCAAGCACGTGACGCGCAACATCGACCCGCGCGAGGTGGCCGACAGCTTCGACGTCGCCGACGCCCCGTGGGTGATGGACTTCGCGCCAGGCCACGCGATCACCGGCATGTACTGGGGCGCCGGGGTCGGCGAAGCGCAAGGCTTTCACGACATCGCGCTGACGCCCGTCGATGCGCGGCGCATCTTCCTGTGGGCCGAACCGGCGCTCCCCGATGGCTGGCACGCCGTGCACAGCAGCGGCGAGGAAGGATCCCTCGTCCACGTCCGGCCTTGAGGAGCTCGCCGCAAACGCTGGCCCTGAGTTCAGGGAGGCCAGCGGCCGACTGTCACCATTGCTGGTGCCGAAGGAGGGACTCGAACCCCCGACCCGGCGCGTATGAAACGCCTGCTCTGGCCAGCTGAGCTACTTCGGCAAAAGTGAGGGCGGACTAGTACCGCCCCGTTCCCAGCCTGTCAAGCGATGTCTTGCCCTTGCGACCCCGCCGTCGACACGCGTCGATCGGGGCGTCGGGCTCATCGACCTCGTCGATTCATCGATTCATCGGTCGCCGGCGGGGTGCTTCGGCAGGACGGCGGGGTTCCTCGCCTCGAACGGCATCGACCACCGAAAGCTCTCACCGAGCTCGGGGGGCACCGGCGGGTACGGCGCGCCGCGCAGCACCGCGCGCCGGCAGTTCTCGTCGAACTCGGGGATGCCGCTCGGCCGCGTCACCGACGCGCTCTCGACCGTCCCGTCCGCGCGGATCACGAACGTCACGATCACGGTCCCCTGGAGCCCCTCGCCCGCAGCCCACTTGGGGAACGCGTCAGCCCAGAGCGGGTGCAGCTTGGCCATGACCTGCCGCATGTAGAGGTTGCGCCGGCGATCGAGGGGATCGTTGTCGAGCAGCCGGCCGCGCCCCGAGCCGAGCGCGCTGGAGCGCGCGCCGCGGCCCGCCACGCCGCCCGATCCGATCGCGCCCGGCCCCGCCTCTCCGCCCGGACCGAGCCCGCGCGCGCCACCGGCCGAGCTGGCATGAACGAGCGACTGGATCGCCGTCGCCACCTCCTGTTCGCTGTCGACCGTGTCGCTCGGGCGCCCCGCGACGTCGGCGGGGACCGAGGGCGTACCCACGGCGACCCTCGGCCGCGCCAGCGGGACCGCCGCGCTGTCGCGATGATCCGCGCCGGGCCGCCCGTCGCGCACGCCCAGCCCCGCGGACGAGCGCTCGCCGCCCTCCACGGCTCCGCCGACCGCGCGCGGGCTCGCGCCGAGGGACAGCGTCGCGCCGGGTGCGCCGGACACGTCGACCTCGCGCTCGACGCCCGCGGGCCGGGCAGCTGCGCCGAGCGCGCTGCCCCGACGCTCGGGCGCCCCGCTGTCGCGCGCCCCGACCGACGGATCGCGCTCGGACGCGGCACGTCGCTCGGCCCGGCTGCCGACGCGGCCGCCCGCGAGGAACGTGAGCTCCATGGGCTCCCGGCTGGCTCGCCAGTCCTCGCGCGACGCGCGATGGGACGACGAGCGGATGCGCTGGATCTGGCTCCTGTCGAGGCGTGAGCGGACCTCGGGAGACAGAAACGTCGCGTCGTCCCTGTCGGCGAGGTTCAGCGCCGGCAGCTCGGCCGCCTCGGTGCCGCCGCGGCCGCTCGTGCCCGTGTCCGGCCGCGCCGCGGCTTCCCCTCCGCCACGCGCCAGGCTCGCGGGCAGCTCGGGCGCGATCGCGGCGGCGCTGTCGAGCGTGCCGTCCGAGACCACGGGGAGGTCGATCTCGATCGGCGCGCTCATCGCCGCCGGCGCTCCGACCGTGCGCGCGAGCGTCACCTCCCGCGCCGAGAGCGAGCTCGCGACGACCACCGCGCCTGCCCCGAGAAGCCCGGCGTGGGCAGCGACGGAGAGCGCCCACGCGGATGCGATCCGGCGGCCGTCGCGTGACCTCTGCGCCATCGTCCTGTCACTATGCCTTGAAACTCGCACGAGGCGAGCCCGGCGGCGCCGCTGGCGCGGGCTCGTCTCAGACGGTGGGCGAGGCGAGCGCGTCGGCCTTCGGGAGCCGCAGCCGCCGGCGGGTGTTCTCCGCGGTGCGCGCGGCCAGCGCCTCGAAGGGCTCGCCCCGGAGCTCCGCGACGAAGCGGGCCGTGTGCAGCACGTGCCCTGGCTCGCACCGCTTTCCGCGGAACGGCACGGGCGCGAGGTAGGGGCTGTCGGTCTCGACCAGGATCCGGTCCCCGGGAGCCCACGCGGCGACCTCCTGGATCGCACGCGCGCTCTTGAAGGTGACGATGCCGGAGAACGAGATGTCGAAGTCGAGCGCGAGCGCCCGCTCGGCGAACGCGCGATCCTCGGAGAAGCAGTGGATGATGCCGCCCACGTCGCTCGCCCCTGCCCGCTCCAGGATCGCGAGCGTGTCCTCCGGCGCCTCGCGCGTGTGGATGACGATCGGCTTCTCGACCCTCCGCGCGAGGGCGACGAGGTCGGCGAAGACGCGCTGCTGCGTGTCCCTGGGCGAGTGCATGTAGTGGTAGTCGAGGCCGATCTCGCCGACGGCCACGACCTCGGGGCGGCGCGCGAGCACCTCGATCTCCGCGAGCATCCTGTCGTCCATGGCGGAGGCGTCGTGCGGATGGACGCCGACCGCGGCGTGCACGTCGGCGCGCCGCGCCGCGAGATCCGCGGCGAAGCGCGCCGCCGAGAGATCGGCGTCGACGCCGACGACCACGAACGCGTCGACGCCGGCGGCCCGCGCGCGGTCGAGGACGGCGTCCGCGCCCTCGCGGAAATGCTGCGGATCGACGTGGCAGTGCGAGTCGATGAGCATGCTTCGGCTCAGGTGACGAGCTCCGCGAAGCGCGCGCGGAGCAGCGCGCTCGCGGCGTCGAGCGCGCAGCGGTCGCAGTAGCCCATCCCGCGCAGCCGCTCCAGCGCGCGCGTCGCGTTCCTGCGCTCCTCCTCGCGCAGCTCGCCCCAGCCCTTGTCGGACTTGCCGTCGCTCTGCGCGTCGCGGAGGAGCGCGACCAGGTCGCGGACGAGCAGCGCTACGCCCTTGCGCCGCTCCGTGAACACCGCCTCCCGCACCTTGCGGATCTGCTGCGGGAACACGACCGCGTTCACGATCCTCTGGCCCGGGTGATCGATGGCCCACGCGGCGATCGCCGAGATCAAGCCGCGCCGGTGATCGTCGTGCTTCGTGCGGACGCCGAGCAGCGCCTCCACCTCGCGCATCATGCGCTCGTCCGGGTTCTCGAAGTCGCCGGTGTGCGGGTTCCGGATCTTCTCCCCCTTCACCCAGACGCCGACGTGGGAGATGTACCGATCGAACAGCTCGGCGTAGCGGGTCTCGTCGACGAGGCCGCTGGCCGTCCGCATCTCCTCCTCGAGCGTGTCGAGCAGGCGCGTGCGCACGACCTCGCGGAAGAGCCGGTGGTCGTGGTAGCCGCCCGCGAGCTGCTTCTCCTTGAGCCAGTCGTACTCCGCCTGCCGCTTGCAGAGCGCGTCGAGCTCCGACAGCACGGCGAACGGCGAGAGGCACGTGTGGTCCGCGCTCTGCGCCGCGTCGAGCAGGAGCGACCGCACCTCGCGCGGCGAGACGCCGAGCCGCCCCTCGAAGTCCACGGACGCATCGCTCTCGTGGTAGATGGCCTCGATGCCCGCGCGCAGGACCTTCTGCGCCTCGACGTCAAACCGCTCCGGCGCCGTTCCCGTCGCGAACAGCTCCATCTTCTCGACGGCGGTGAGGCTCGAGACGAGCGGCGCGAGCGCGTCGGGGTACCGCTTCGCCTCCGGCTGACGCATGCGGGTGAGCACGGCGAACTGCGCGGCGACGCGCGTCGCGTGCGGGGCGACGTGGCGGGTCACGAACGGGACGATCTGCGCGTCGTAGATCGTCTGCTCGTCGAGGTAGCTCCGGAGATAGGGCGCGCGCAGGAACTCGAAGCGCCCGCGGAAGCTCGGGAACTCCGGGTGCTCCCGGAAGGCGTTGAGGTGCACGTCGTTGGCGCTGCCGATCATGACGACGTTCGTCTGCACCGTCTGCTGCGGAAGGCTGACCTCGCCCGTCTCCAGCGTGAGCTGGAGGTAGCGGAAGGCGTCGAGCGGGCGCTTCAGGAGATCGCTGAACTCGAGCATGCCCCCGGCGGCCTCGATGAGCTCGCCGTGCGCCTCGAAGAGCGTCGTGGCCTGAAGCGAGGTCGGGAGCGAGGCGAGCGAGCGATCCGCCGTGATCTGCCGCTCGCCGGCGTCGACCGAGAGCTCCGGGCCGATCGTGACGGCGCCGATGCGGTAGTGGCGCGAGATGAAGTACCGCTCGACCTGGACGTGCCGCAGCGTCTCGACGAGCGAGCCGCCGCTCGCCACGAGGAGCGCCTCGAAGACCTGCTGGTTCTTGTGGGACAGCTTGCCGCTCATCAGCCACTCGGGCGGCGGCTCGGCCGCGCCGGCGTCCTCGTAGAGCTTCAGGATGAGCGCCCGCCGCTCGCGCACCGGGAGCAGGAAGAGCGGGTGGTCCCTGAGCTCGATCACGAGCCGGGCGTCGATCTGATCGTCCTCGAGGTGGGCGTAGCTCGTGCCGTCCGCGGCGCTCGCCTTCACGTCGCCGCCGAAGCCGATCGAGCCGCGCATCGTCTTGCGGCTCGGGAACACCCAGTGGAAGCGGTACACGGCGCCCTCGTCGAGCGTCGAGTAGTGCTCCAGGGCGCGCAGCATGCAGGCGGCGAGCGTGCTCTTCGCCGATCCGTTCGGCCCGTGCATCAGGACGAGCCGGTTGGCCCTGCCCTCGCGCACGAAGTTGCAGAGCACCCGGTAGACCTCGGCCTGGAGCTCCTCGTGGCCGATCAGCGCGAAATCCCGCCCGTGGTAGGCGGCCGACGCCATCGCGCCCTGCTGCTCCGGCCCGGTCGGAGGGAGCTCCCACGGGAGATCGAACAGCTGGAAGCGCGTCAGCTCACCCCAGGGCTTCTTGATCGTCCGCGTGCCGAAGTGATCGAACATGTCGCGGACGTAGCGAGCCGCGTCGCGCCCGAAGCGGACCGGGTTGGATGCGAACAGCTCGAGGTACTGCTGGAAAGAGAGGACCCGCTGCTCCTCGCTGAAGCGCCGGGCCATCGACGAGGCGATGGTGTCGAGCTCGGAGAGGGCCTTTCGGGCCCGCTCAGCTGCGCTGCCTTGAACTGTCTGGCTGGGGCCGACCTCGCTGGGCTGGCCCCCCCGGCTACCTGAGGTGTCGTTATTCACGTGGGGCCGAGTTTACCGTTGTGCCTACTGCACGTCGATGACCGCCTCGAGCTCCTGCTTCTGCATCAGACAGTTCGCGGCGCTGCAGATGCTGAAGGAGAGCACGCCCGCCACCTTGGTCTTACCCTTCTTGGCCGCGACGAACGGGACCTTGAGCGTGCCCTTGTTCTCCTCGAACGCGCCGTCTTCTCGCTTGAGCAGGGGCTTCGGGTACGTGACGCCCTCGGCGGCCGCCTCAGCGACCTTGAACTTGATGGGGTACTTGTCGTTGATGTGGTAGTCGCCCTTCGACAGGAGCGAGACCTCGACGACCCCCTCCTGGCCGGCCTTGTACGTCCCCGCCGGCTTCATCTCGAGGGTGTAGACCGCATCCTCGACCTTCGACTTTCCGCCCTGGGGTGATGCCGCAGGCACATCGGCGGCGCCGCGGGAGGTCGCCGCTTCGCTCTGGCTACAGCCCGAGCCGAGGACGGCGAGCCCGGAGAGTGCGATCACGCACATCGCGGCGGAACGGGGCTTGCGGGTCCGAGTTGAAGGATGGGTGCTCATGGTCAACACAAATAACACAGCGGCGGCGTCCGCGCGAACCGGGGGCTCCCGGCGCCCGTGAGGACGGGCGCACCGCGCCGCGGCGCTGGCGGGGCTCACGCGCTGCGGCGATGGACGTCTTCACGCGCTGCGGCGCCGGGCGGGCGCGTCCCCAGCGCGACAGTTCAGCGCGCGATCAGCAGGGCAACGAGCGCGCAGAGCAGCACGGCCGCGCTGGCCACCGCGGGGACGACCCACCGCGGCAAGCGCTGGGGCACCCCCATCACGATATCCTCGGCGAACGCGTCGGCCGCTCCCGGCGACGGTGCGGCGACCGCGGCGACGGGCGGTCGCCCTGCGCGGGCGACGGCCGCGCCCGCGGAGCCTGGGTCGTGGCGGGCCAGGATGGCGGGCATCGCGGCGCGGATCTGCGCCGCGAGCTCCTTCTGCGGCATGCACGCCCAGTCACGGTGAGACCCCGCGAGGCCGTACGCCTGACCGACGCGATCGGCCAGCAGACCGACGGACGGGAGGCGCGCCTCCGGGCTCTTCATGAACGCCGCCTCCATCACCGGATCGAGCGAGGCCGGCACCCCGTACGCCTTGCCCGCCTCGCTCGGGGGCATCGGGTTGCTGCCCATGATGCTGACGAGGATCATCGGGCCGGTCGACGCCTGGAACGGGACACGCCCCGTGACGCACTCGAACACGATCGCCGCGACCGACCAGACGTCGGCGCGATGATCGAGCGCGAGCAGCCCCTGCGCCTGCTCCGGCGACATGTAGAAGGGCGAGCCGATCGTCGTGCCGACGACGGTCAGCTTCTTCGCGCCCTCGCTGTTGTCGCGCACGCTGCCGAAGTCGAGGATCTTCACCCGGTCGCCGTCGTGCGTGCCGACGAGGAAGATGTTGTCCGGCTTGAGATCGCGGTGCACGACCTTGCGCTCGTGGGCCTCGACGAGGCCGAGCGCGACCTGCGACAGCATCCGCACCAGGCGCTCGGGGGGGAGCACCTTGTCGCGCTTCAGGACCGTCCGCAGCTCCTCCCCCTCGAGGTACTCCATGACCAGCGCGAAGCTGTGGTCCTCGGTCCGCTCGAAGGCGAGCACCTCGACGATGTGCTCGTGGGGCAGCGACGCGCTGACCTGGAACTCGCGGTGGAAGCGCTCGACGCTCACCTCGTCGAGCGCGACCTCGGGGTGGAGGATCTTCAGGGCGACGCTGCGGCCGACCTGGAGATCGAGCGCCTGGTAGACGCGCCCCATGCCCCCGTCCGCGACGATGCGCCAGACCTGGTAGCGCCCGCCGCAGAGGGTCGCGCCGACGCGCCGGTCCTCCCGGTGCCTCGGCGGCGAGGCCTGGGCGACGGGGATGAGGCGCTGCCCATCGACCGGGCAGAAGCCGCTGTCATGCGAAAAGAGCCGGAAGCAGGCGGAGCAGGTCTTCAATCCGCACCCGGGATCAGGCGCGGGAAGGGTCCGCGGGCGGCGAGCTGCCCGGCGCGGATTCTGGCGGCATGTAGTAGAGGATCCGGTTGCAGTTAGGGCACCGCTCGAACTCGTCCTGGCGACGCATCTTCTGGAATATCATCGGCGGCACGGACAGGTGGCAGCCGAGGCACGTGCCGTCGTAGGTGCGGGCGATCGCGACGGGCCTGCGTGTGCGGATCGACTCGTAGCGACGGTACAGGACGACCGGCAGCTGGCTGACCACCTGCTGGCGCGCCTCGGCGCGCTGCGCGCGCTCGGCCTCGAGCGCGGCCAGAGACGCCTGCGTCCCCGGCGCGCTGCCGTCGATCGCCCCCGAGAGCTCGACGCGCTTCGCCTCCGCCTGCTCGATCGCCACGCGCGCGCCCTCGGAGGCCGAGTTCAGGCGCTCGATCTCCTCCTCGCGATCGCGGTGCAGCTTGCGCAGCTCCTCGATCTCGCGCTGCGCGGCGTTCGACTCGCGCTCGTTGCGGGAGCGTTGCAGCTTCTCCCGCGAGCGCTCGATCTGGTTCGACATCTGGCGGAACTCGATGACGAGCTCGGAGCGCGTCTTCTCCATGGTCGCCAGGGCTTCCTGATCGGCCTTCAACCGCTCCTCTAGCCGCTTCAGCTCGGACCGCATCCCTTCCAGGCTGCCGCGCTGTTTGTCGAGCTGCTCATCGATGCGGCGGATCTCGCTGTCGATGGCCGACAGCTCTTCGAGGAATGCGATCTGCTCGCGGATGCTCACGTGCTTCCTTGTCTCCTTGTGTTTCGTGGCTTTCGTGGGCCCACCTGGACTCGAACCAGGAACAGCCCGGTTATGAGCCGGGGGCTCTGACCGATTGAGCTATAGGCCCTGGTGCACGAGCGAAGCCCCGATCGGGTCCGCGCACTTTCGCACCGGCCGACAACGTAGTCCAACCCGCGCGCAGTTGGAAGGGGAGCGGTTCGGGCGCCACCGGTTCTCAGCTTCTCAGCGGCTCCATGGCGCTCCGGGGTGGATCGCCCTCCCGACAGCGCCGGCCGCGGGCGGCGCGCGCAGCCGCCCGCGCCAGGCCCGCCCGGGCGGCGATCCCCTCACGGCCCCTGCCGCCCGCCCGGATCGACCATCGGGCTGCGGTGCGGGATGCGGGCCGTCTTGGCGGCGGGGGCCACGGCCTTGCCCCCGTCGAGCGCGTCGGCGCAGCACCGGAACCCGACCTGATAGAAGCGGAACCACCGGTTGTGCGTCGAGGTGACCGGGCGGCACCGCGAGCGGATCGGCCCCCAGTAGCCACCTTTCAGCGTCGATCGAAATGGCTTCTCGTCCAGCTTGCCCAGCTCGTTGTTGATCCACTCGTCGACGTTACCGGTCATGTCGCGCACGCCGAACGGGCTCACGCACCGGTGCATCTCGCCGGACGCGACCCGGCGGTCGAGCCGCTCGACCTCCGCCGAGATCTTCCAGGGGTCGGAGAACGTCTCGAGCACGGGCATCGCGATCTTCCTGTCGATGTTGCAGGCCTCGGGATCGCGAGCGATTCCATAGGGATAGGGCCACATTTGCGGGCCCTCGCACGCGAACTCCCACTCCTCGCCCGAGCAGAGCCGCTTGCCCTCGGTCTCGCAGGCGCGCTTCGCGTCGAGCCAGTTGACCATCACCGCCGGGTGGACGCCCTCGATGTTCGGGTACTCGAACACGTCGATGCAGAAGCGCCGGTGCTGGAGGCGCCCCTCGCAGAGGACCTCGGGCTCGAACCGCGCGCAGATATCCTTCGCCTCGTCCATGTACGCCGCGCAGCGGTGCCCGACGTAGGGGCAGTAGATGCCGTCGACGAGCACCATCCCCTCGAGGCACGCCGCGGCGCTCGCGGGGTTGACGCGCACGTACGCAGGGAGCGGCGGGGGCGGAGGAGGCGCGAGCGCGGGCGGCGCCGGCGCCGGCTCCGGCGCGGGGACGCTCGCCGGCGGCGCCGCGCTCGCGAGGTCGAGCGGCTCCGGCCGCCGCTGCAAGCGCGGGGCGAAGAGGAGCGCGCTCACCAGGGCGGCGACGACGAGAGCGGCGACGAAGGCGAGGCGCTCGCGCATGTCAGTCGTACACGCCGTCCTTCTCGCGGTCGCGCTCGATGAACGGCCGCGGCGGCGGCGTGACGACGCCGTCCACCGTGTCCGCGCAGCAACGGAAGCCGGCCTGGTAGAAGCTGAAGGTCGGCCCGTGCCCCCCCGTCGTGAGGCGGCACGTGTTCCGCACCGGGCCCCAGTAGCCGCCGTTGAGCGTGGCCGGGCGCGGCGTGCCCGGATCATCGGCGAGGTTGTCGGTCCACTCGTCGACGTTGCCGGACAGGTCGTACGCCCCGTAGGCGCTGATGCAGCTCGGGTGCGACCCGATCGGATCGGCCTGCCACAGCCGGGTGATCTCGCCCTCGCGGGTCGCCTCGTCCAGCATCGCGTCGATGTCGAACGCGATCGCCGCGCGATCGATGTTGCAGGGGCTGGGCGTGCGCACGAATCCCCAAGGATAAGGCAGCCGCTTCGGTCCTTCGCAAGCGAGGATCCACTCGGAGCGCCGGCAGAGCCGCTTGCCGATCGAGGCGCAGAGCGACTTCGCCTCGTACCAGTCGACATAGACGCGCGGGAGCTCGCCGACCCGGTTCGGCCACTCGTGGCGGTCGATGCAGAAGCGCCGGTGGTCCACGGCAGCCCGGCAGCGCGCGCCGCGCGCGTACTCGGCGCAGCCGTGGCCGATCCCGTCGCCAGCGCGAGCGCAGACATACGGGAGAGACGGGCAAAAATCGCCGTCCACGAGCGTCATGTCGGCCGGACACGCGGCGCGCGCCACCGGATCGTCCGCGAAGGGATCGACGAGCGGGGCCGCGGAGGCCGGCGGGCTCGCGCCCCGCGGGAGCGGGGCCGGCCCGGGGGGCGAGCCCGGAGCGGACGAGGCCGGCTCCTCCGGGCGAGCGGGCGCGCCGGGCGAGGGGAAAGCCAGCGCCGCAGGCCCCGTGGAACGCGGCGCGGCAGGAAGGGCTGCGGAGCGCCCGGGCGGAGCGGGCGGCATGAGCAGCAGCGCGTCCAGCTCGGGGGCGTACCGCGCCAGGAGCGCGACCGCGCCGAGCGCAGCACCGGCGCCGACCGCCATCAAGAGACTCCTTGGTTGCGCTTCCACGTCACCCCGCGCGCCCCCTCATAATCCAGCTCGCGGCACAGCGACGTGAGAAGAATTGCAAGACATCCGGAAGACCATGTCCGGCGCGGTGCGTCTCGACGCGCTGCACGCCGGAAGAGCGGGAAGATGGGCCGCGCGCGTCGGGCGAGCGGGAAACGTGACGCGCCCTCCGGGAAAGCGGGGAGACGCGCCAGGGGAGCGGGGCGCGACGAGCAGGAGCGCGCCACGCCCGCTTCCGTGTGTGATAGCTCTCCGGTTCCCCCTATGGATCGACTGGTCGTTCGAGGCGCTCGGCAGCACAACCTCAAGAACGTCAGCGTGTCGCTTCCGCGCGACCGCCTGGTGGTGATCACCGGTCCGAGCGGCTCGGGCAAGTCGTCCCTGGCGTTCGACACCATCTACGCGGAGGGGCAGCGACGCTACGTCGAGTCGCTCTCCGCCTACGCGCGGCAGTTCCTCGAGCAGCTGTCCAAGCCCGACGTGGAGTCGATCGAGGGCCTCTCGCCCGCGATCGCGATCGAGCAGCGCGCGCTGGCCAAGAGCCCGCGCTCGACCGTCGGCACGGTGACCGAGATCTCGGACTACCTCCGCCTGCTCTTCGCGCGGGTCGGCACCCCGCACTGTCCCGCGTGCGGCAAGCGCATCGAGGCCCAGACCGTGCAGCAGATCGTCGACCGCATCCTCGATTTCGGGGACAAGACGCGGGTCACGATCATGGCGCCGATCGCGCGGGGCCGGCGCGGCGAGCTGAAGCTCGACATCGAGCGGCTGCGCCGCGAGGGGTTCGTGCGCGCGCGCATCGACGGCGAGATCGTCGACCTCGGCGACGAGATCGTCCTCGACCGAACGCGCGCCCACGACCTCGACGTGGTCGTGGACCGGATCGTGGTCAAGGAGGGCATCAAGGGTCGGCTCACCGACTCGGTCGAGCTCGCCCTCAAGCTGGGCGAAGGCAGGCTGCTCGTCGACATCTCCAGCGACGGCATGAAGATCGAGCCGCTCTGGATGAGCGAGCGCTTCGCGTGCATCGACTGCGGCATCTCCCTGCCGCCGATCGAGCCGCGGATGTTCTCGTTCAACGGCCCGCACGGCGCCTGCCCCGCCTGCGACGGCATCGGGGCGCGGACCCGCATCGATCCCGAGCGCGTGGTCCCCGATCCGCGGCGAACGCTCCGCGAGGGCGCCGTTGTGGCGTGGGGGCGCCGCGGCTCGCTCTCGCTCGCCACGGAGACCGAGCGCGCCGTCAGCACGCTCGGCTGCGATCCGGACGTCCCCTGGGCGAAGCTGCCGGCGGGCGTGCGGCAAGCGATCCTCGACGGGAGCGACGCCCAGGGCGCCGGCGGCCGGGGGAAGAAGAAGGCGGCCTACGAGGGGATCATCCCGCGGCTCGAGCGCCTGCTCAGCAACGGCGAGCCCACCATCGCCGACGAGGAGGAGGCCGATCTCGACGAGGACAGTGCCGCGCTCTCCGACGAGATCGGCCGCTTCGTCATCACGCGGGTGTGCGATGCCTGCGACGGCAGGCGCCTGCGCCCGGAGGCGCTCGCCGTGCGCCTCGGCGAGCGCAACATCGCGGACGTCGGCACCCTGCCGCTGCGCACGCTGCGGGTCTTCCTCGAGGGGCTCATGCCGCCCAAGGAGGGGGCGCCGCGGCCCTCCGGCGACCGAGCCGCCGCGGGCGAGGCCCCGGCCGACAGCGGGCTCGCTCCGCGCGAGCGCGCGATCGCCGAGCCGCTGCTGCGGGCGGTGATCGCGCGCCTCGGGTTCCTCATCGACGTCGGGCTCGACTACCTCACGCTGGACCGCTCCGCGCAGACGCTCTCCGGCGGTGAGGGGCAGCGCATCCGCCTGGCGACGCAGATCGGGGCCGCGCTCGTCGGCGTGCTCTACGTGCTCGACGAGCCCTCGGTGGGCCTGCACGCGCGCGACAACACGCGCCTGCTCGAGGCGCTCCGGCGGCTCGTGGACCTCGGCAACACCGTGATCGTCGTCGAGCACGATCGCGACGCCATCCTCGCGGCCGACCACGTCGTGGACATGGGCCCGGGCGCGGGGGTGCACGGCGGCAACGTGGTAGCGCAGGGCACGCCGGAGGAGCTGAGCGCCGATCCCGCGTCGATCACGGGCCCGTACCTCAGCGGCAAGAAGCAGCTGGCGATCCCCACGAAGCGCCTGCGCCCCGACGGGCGCTTCATCCGCGTGGCCGGCGCGCGGGCGCACAACCTCCGCAACGTGACGGCCGAGATCCCGGTCGGCCTCTTCTGCACGGTCACCGGCGTGTCGGGCTCGGGCAAGTCGAGCCTCATCGTCGACACGCTCCTGCCGGCCGCGAAGAACGAGCTGTACCGGAGCTCCGCCCCGATCGGCGCCTGCGACGGCATCGAGGGCCTCTCGCACATCGACAAGGTGATCTCGATCGACCAGGCCCCCATCGGCCGCACGCCGCGGTCCAACCCGGCGACGTACACGGGCGTCTTCGGGCTTCTCCGCGAGCTCTACGCGGGCCTCCCGGAGGCGAGGACGCGCGGGTACAAGGCGGGCCGCTTCTCGTTCAACGTGAAGGGCGGCCGCTGCGAGGCGTGCCAGGGCGACGGCGTGCTCCGGATCGAGATGCACTTCCTGCCCGACATCTTCGTCACGTGCGAGACGTGCGGGGGGCGCAGGTACAACCGCGAGACGCTCGAGGTGCTCTATCGCGGGATGTCGATCGCGGACGCGCTCGACCTCACGGTCGAGCAGGCGATCGAGCAGTTCGAGGCGCTCCCCCGCGTCCGGGAGCGGCTCGCGGCGCTCGCGCGGGTCGGCCTCGGCTACATCACGCTGGGTCAGCCCGCGACGACGCTCTCGGGCGGCGAGGCGCAGCGCGTGAAGCTCGCGCGCGAGCTCGCGCGCAAGGCCACCGGCCGTACGCTCTACGTGCTCGACGAGCCGACGACGGGCCTGCACTTCTCGGACATCGAGGTGCTCACCGCGAGCCTCACGAGCCTGCGCGACGCCGGGAACACCGTCCTCGTGATCGAGCACAACCTCGACGTGATCGCCTGCAGCGACTGGGTGATCGACCTCGGCCCCGAGGGCGGCGAGCGCGGCGGGACGGTCGTCGCGGCGGGCACCCCGGAGGAGATCGCCCAGGAGGAGGCGTCGTACACCGGCGCATACCTGCGCGAGGTGCTCACGGCGGCCAAGCGCCGCGGCCCGCAGCCCCCGCGCAGCCGCGCCGCGGCCCGCAAATAACAGAACGGGCGTGGCCCCGCCCGGTCCGCACGACGTGGACCGGGGGCGGAGCGCACGCCCGACGGCGCGGAGGCACAACCGCGCGTGAAGACCGCCGACCCGGGGGCCTTCACGCGCAGCGCGGCGTCAGCCGTAGTCCTTCTCGACCCTCTCCTGGTCCTCTTTGCAGCGGATGCAGAGGGTCGTCTCGGGGCGCGCCTCGAGGCGCTTCGCCGAGATCTCCTCCTCGCACTCCTCGCACTTGCCGAACGAGCCGTCCTCGATCTTCAAGAGCGCCTTCTGGATCTTGTCGAGGAACGACTTCTCGCGACCGCGGAGCCGGAAGGTGAACGACTGCAGGTACTCGCTCGACGCGAGATCCATCTCGTCAGGGAGATCGTTCGCGTCGAGCATCATGTCCTCGGTCAGCGTTTGCTTGGCCTTCTTGACGATCTCGTCGCGCTTCGTCTCAAGCAGGGTCTTGAACTTTTTCAGCTGGGCCTTGTTCATAGGTCCTCTCGCGTCGAATGCGCCGTGCGGCGCTGCCGTCTGAGCTCCCTGGCGCATGCAAGCCGCGGGGCGTTCGACCCCCAGCTGCCGGAACGGGGCTTACGGCTCCGCGACATGTCCGGAGAGGCCAGATAGCCCCCCGAAATAGCAAGGCGCGGGATTCTAGGCTTGAGCGCCGTGCCCGTCAACGACGCCTCCGTCGGTGGCAGAGCTCGCCTGATCCACGCGGCAAATAACGCAGTTTCTCCGACCATGGCCGCGACCGATCGCTCGCTGCGGCATCGATGTCGGGAGAGCGTGGAAAGCACTTGCGGGAAGTCCCCGAGTCGCCGGAAAAGGCGGCTGTTTTGGCCCCAAACGCGCATGCTCACCGCAGAGTACGCCGGAAATGAGACGCAGCGGACGGTTTGACGAAAGACAGCTCACGTGGAACAAATTTATCCCATATTGCTGGATTTCGATCAGAACCGAACCGCGGTCCGACCTCGCGATGCCGCCACGGTGATCGTCCTGCGCGACGATCGCGCGGGGATCGAGGTGTTCTGCGTCCGCCGCCACGCGAGCTCGAGCTTCATGGGCGGCGCCGTTGTGTTCCCCGGTGGGAAGGTGGACGCGCAGGACGGCGCGGAAGTCTGGAGGGATCGGGCGACCGCGCCGCCGGCGCGCGCCGCCGCGTTCGCGACAGACACGGCGCCGGCGCAATCCCTGTGCGTGGCGGCGTGCCGCGAGACGCTGGAGGAAGGGGCGATCCTGCCGACGGATCCGCCGCTGTCCGGCGACGAGATCGACGCGGTCGGGCGGGAGCTTGCCGCCGGGACGCCGCTCGACGCGATCCTCGCCCGGCGTGGCCTGAAGCTCGCCCTCGCGGCGCTCGTGCCGTGGGCCCGGTGGATCACGCCCATCGCCGAGACGCGCCGCTTCGACGCGCGCTTCTTCCTGCTGCCGCTGCCGCGCGGCCAGATCGGGCGCCACGACGGGCACGAGACGACGATGAGCTTCTGGGCCGCGCCTTCGGAGGTGCTGGAGCGCGCCGAGCGTGGCGAGATCTTTCTCGCTCCGCCGACTTCGCGCGCGCTCGAGCTGCTCTCCGCGGTCGCGGACGTGCGCAGCGCCGTGGCGCTCGCGGAACGCCAGCCGCTCCTGCCGATCTGTCCGCGCTTCGTCCCGGGCGATGGGGCCGAGCCGCCGTACCTGGCGCTGCCGGGCGACCCTTCGCACGAGATCCGCGAGCGACACACCGAGGGGTCGACCCGTTATGTCCTGCGCAACGGGCGCTTCGTCACCGAAGAATGCTGCGCACATGGATCCCCGATCCACATCAAACAGGAACGAGAGCCCAGATCCACGACCCGCTTCGACACCCCCCTGACGAATGCCCCCTCCGTGCCGGCGACGCCTGATCTCGAGGAGTGAGCCATGGAAACGAACCCGAAAGAGAACACGACGCAGCCCGAGCTGTTCACCGCGAGCGACGTCGCGCGCTTCTGTCAGGTGGACCTCAAGACCATCCACAACTGGGCGGACAAGGGGGAAATCCGCCACTTCCGCACGCCGGGACGGCACCTCCGCTTCCGACGGCTGGACGTGCTCGATTTCCTCCGGAAGTACGGCTACCCGATCCCCGAGATCCTGCGGATGGGCAAGCCGAAGGTCGTCGTGGTCGACGACGACCCCGCCGTCCTCGCCGCGCTCCGCAAGACCCTCTCGCGGAGGTTCGATCTGACCACGTTCCAGGATCCGTTCGACGCCCTCGTCGCGGTGGGCAACCTCCAGCCCGACGCGCTCATCCTGGACGTCATGATGCCGGGCCTCGACGGGGTGCGCTGCCTGGAGCGCCTCCGGTCCATCGACGCGACCTCGCACATCCGCTGTATCGTGTACTCGAACCACGACGAGATGAAGAAGAACGCGACCGAGGCCGGCGCCTACGACTTCATCAAGAAGGGCGAGGCCAGCGAGCTGCGCGACTCGCTCGAGCGGCTCATGGGCCTCGAGCGGGGGTGATCCCGGCGCGGGCGACGCCTGCGCGGGCCGGCCTCGCCCTTCACTTGCCCTCGCGGTAGGCGCGGATCGCGTTCACGATGGCGTCCGCCATCTTCTGCCGGAAATCGGCGGTGGCGAGGCGGGCCTCGTCCTCGGGGTTCGAGATGAACGCGGTCTCGAACAGCGCGGCCGGCATGTCGGCGCCCGCGAGGACGAAGAACCCCGCGCCCTTGACGCCCTGATCCTTCGTGTCGGGGTAGCGGGGCGACAGCGAGGCGAGCGACGACCGCTGGAGGAGCTCGGCGAAGTGGCGCGAGCGGGCCGCCATGTCGCCGACGTTGAGGTTCGACAGGATCGCCGCCACCTCGCGGCGGGCGTCGGGATCGCCAGGGTCCACGCCCTGCCCTCCCCTGGCGGCGCGGGCGGCGTTCTCGCGCGCCGCGAGCGCGGCCGACGTCCCCTCGGCGTCGTTGGGCGCCGCGAGCGAGAAGGTCTGGACCCCGCGAGCGCGGCCGTTGTCGCTCGCGTTGCAGTGGATCGAGACGAACAGGTCGGCGTGGAACGCGTTCGCGCGCGCGGTGCGGAGATCGAGCGGGACGTAGACGTCGCTGTCCCGGGTGAGGAGCGTCTCGATCTTGAGCTCGCGCGCGAGGAGCGGGGCGACGCGGTGGGCGACGTCGAGCGTCACGTCCTTCTCCTTCAACCCAGTGGGGCCGACCGCGCCGGTGTCGTTGCCGCCGTGCCCCGGGTCGATCGCGACGCGCCGGACATCCCGCGCGCCGCCGGGCTTGCCCTCGTCGTCGCGCACCGGAGGGCGAGTGCTCACGTCGACGACGATCCGGAACGGCTCGGGCAGGTAGAAGACCCGGCGATGCAGGTTGGCGGCGAGATCGAGGACGACACGCGTGCCCTTCGGCTGCACGCCGACGCGCACGCGCCGCAGGACGCCGCCGACCTCGATCTCGCGCGCGACGCCGCGCGACGTCGCCCCCGCGATGTCGACGAAGACGCGCGCGTCCCTGCCGGCGGTCTCGTCCGCCGGGAGCGTGCCGACGTCGAACGTCGTCGGCGCGGACAGCTCGATGACCACGCGCGCCCCCTTGTCCGAGCCGTGCCGCTCGATCGCAGTGACCTTCACCGGGCCCGTGGGCGCGGCGGACGCCGGGGGGGCGACGACGAGATCGCCGGAGGCGTCGGCGGTCGTCACCTGCACCGCGCCCGCGGCGCTCGCCGGCGCGGCGGAGGTGCCCGGCGCAGACCCCGGCGCGAGCGCGAGCGCGACGCCCTCGACGCGGTGACCTTCCTGCTCCAGCGCGCGCAGCGCTTCCCCGCTGGGCCGGTAGGCGGCGGCCTGCGCCAGCGCGACCGCGATGGCGCCGAGGCACGGCGAGAGCGCGGGCGGCGCGCCGCCGGACGGCGCGGGCGGGGCGAGGGCCGCGTAGCGCCGCGAGACCAGGTAGAGCTCGCGGTACGCGACGGCGGCGTCGTGGGCGAGCTCACCGGCGAGCAGCGCTCGGCGGCGCTCGGCCTGGCACGCGCGCTCGACGAGGGCCGGATCGGCCAGGGCGCGAAAGGCGGTCGCCGCGGCGCCGTACAGCTCCATCGCCTCGCGCGCGTCGGTGGCCGCCTGATCGAGGCGGAAGAGCCGCACGCGAAGGTCGCCGGCGAGCTCCGCGAGCGAGGCAGCCTGGGCCCCGGCCCCGGCCCGCGACGACGCGATGGCGACGGCGTCCGCGAGAGCGACCGTCTCGGCGCGGGGCGGGAGCAGCGCGCCCGGATCGAGCAGCGCGACGGCGCGCTGCTCGTCGGAGGGGGCGGCGGGCGCAGCGGGCGCGCCGCCCTCGGCGCTGCACCCGAGGGTGTGCGCGGCCGCGGCGAAAAGCGTGATCGCCGCGAAGGCCGGGGCGCTACGATGCAGCTGCACTGGGGTGGTGCGCCGTCGGCTCGCCAGAGCAGCCCCGCGCGCCGAGTGAATGGCGATACGTCCCGGAGGTTTCACGTGCCCGACCTCACGCCCACTTCATCCACAGAACCCCTCTACGCGGATCGTGCGTCGGGGGAGAGGTTTGCTGACGCGACGAGCATGGTCAACGCGTATCTCGCCCGGTACGCCGCGAGCTCTCGGGGCGGGGCCGGATCTCGAGCGGGCGCGAACACGCTCGACGAGACCGGATACGCGCAGCTCCAGCACGGGAGCGCGACGATCGGGGTCAACGTGCTCGAGGCCCAGGGGGTCCTGATGGTCTTCGCTCCCATCATGGCCGTCCCCCTGAGCGGGCGGGAGGCCGTCTACCGGCGCCTCCTGGAGCTCAGCTTCATCGCCACCTCGGACGCGGCGTTCGCGATCGACAGGTCGCGCGACGAGGTGGTGGTGCGCTGCCTGCGGCGACTCAGCGCGCTCGAGTACGAAGAGTTCGAGGATATCGTCACGACGGTGAGCCAGGTCGCCGATACCTGGGACGACGCGCTCCTGCGCGAGTTGCGCGGCGGATGAGCGGGTCGCGATGCCTTCCGGGGGGCGGTCTCGGGAGGCGCACGCCCCGGGCCCTCGCGCGGCAGGTCGGTAACGCGCGGATCCGTCGCGAGATTGCGGTTCGGCGGATGCGGGTGGTAAGTTCCTCACCGCGATGACTGCGGGGGAGCGACCGACGACCGCGGAACCTGGCGAACGCTCCCTCTCTGCGGAGGAAGCGGATCGGATCGCGGCGTCGATCCGGCCTTCCTGGGAGGCGTTCGACGAGCAGTCGACAGCGCGGGGTGGCGAGCGCGGCGGCGCCCCCGAGCCGGAGACCGGCGCCCCCGCCGCGAGACCGCCGGAAGCCCCGGCGGCGCCCCTGGGCGAAGCGCCGGCTGCGTGGCGAGAGCCCGCGACGGCGTCGTTCCCCGCTGCGTCGACCGCGCCCGCGGCCCGCGTGCTCGAAGCGCCGCCGGCCGGCGCGTCCGACGTGTCCGACACCGTGATCGAGGGGGTCCCGACCATCGCCATCGGCGACGACGTGCAGGGGGCGCCCGCAGCGGAGGCCACGCCCCACGGCGCGGGGAGCACACCGGGTGCCGGTGTGCACGCCAGCCCCTCGCCTCAGCCGCTCGCGGACACGCAGACGACCGGCAGCGCTTCCAGCGCAGGCGCCACGGGCACGACGGACAGCGGCGCGGCGAGGCCGGGCGAGCCCCCCGCGCCCGCGGGAAAAACGCGCGTGGGAATGGGCGAGCCGGATGCGGTGGCCGGCGCGTCGACGGCCGAGCGCGGCGCCGGGGCCGACGCACGGCCCGCGGAGCCGCAGGCGCGTCCGGAGGCGGCGCCCTCCCCGCCCCGCGAGGGTGAGCCGCCGTCTGCGCGGCCTGCGCGCACGCGATCTCGTGCGGCGCATCCGGCGGTGGGGAGCGCCGACGCGGTGGCTGCATCCGCCGCCCGCACGGAGGACCACGATCCGATCGAGATCCCCGTGTCCAGGCCGAACAAGATGGCGCTGCGGCTCGTCATCGCCCTCGTGGGCGCGGTCTTCGTGTTCTTCGTCGTCCGGGCCATGCGTCACGACGACGATGGCGTGGATCCCGGGCCCCCGACGGCCTCGCCGACGACGGAGGCGCCGCCCGCAGCGGCCGCGGCAACCCCCGCCGCCACCGCGCAAGCGACGGCCGGCGACCCGCCTGCCGCCGCAGCCACGGAAGGCAGCGCTGGACCGACGCCGAGCGCCTCAGCGCCGGTGAGCCCTCCGGCTCCCACGGCGACGATGTCTGCCACCACGGCGATGCCCACGGCGCCGGCGGCCGGGCCCAAGACAGCCCCCGCACCGAAGAGGCCTGCGCCGACGCAGCGTGGGACGAGCTCCACCGGAGGCAACAAGAGCGGCGGCATCATCCGCGATGCGCCTTTCTGAAGCGCACCCGTTTCCCGCCTCGTCAGCGAGGCTTGCTGCAGTCGTTATCTTCCGCTGACGCCGACGAGGCGAAGCCCGACCTGAGGAGCCATGAAAACACGCGCCTGCGCCCCCGTCCTCCTGCTCTCGCTCATCGCGCCAGCTGTGCTCACCGAGGCCGGGCTCACCTCCTCTTTTCTCAGCGAGCCGCTGAGCTTCGCGCAGTCGTCCGATCCCGTCACGGAGGTCGCGCGCCAGCGTTACGAGGAAGGGGTCAAGGCGTATGACGCCGGTCGGTTCGAGGATGCGCGGACGGCGTTTCTCCAGGTCTACGCGCTCAAGCGACACCCGGCCGTGCTGCTCAACCTCGGACAGAGCGAGCTTCGCTCCAATCACCTGGAGGATGCCGGCAAGCACCTCCAGCAGTTCCTGCACGAGCACACAACCGCGACCCCGGAGCAGCGCGCCGCCGCGGAGAAGGCGATCGCCGACGTCAAGCGACGGACCGGCTTCCTCATCGTGACCGCCGACGCGAACGGCGCGGACATCAGCGTGGACGGCGTCCTCGTCGGCAAGGCGCCGCTGCCCGATCCTGTGTTCGTGACCCCCGGCAAGCACACCCTGTTCGCGACCTATCAGGACCGATCCGCGACCCTCCAGGTGGACGCGAAGATCGGCACAGCCACGCCCGCGACGCTGACCCTGGGAACGACCGGTGCGCCCATTGCCGGCGCGCCGACGCCCGCGCCGGGTGTACCGCCGACCGCGCCCACCTCGGCCTCGCCGGCAGCGGTCCCGCCAACGCCGGCGCAGCCTCCCGCGGTGGACACCGCGCAGCCGGCCCCCGGCGTGCCGACACCGGGCGCGGCGGCACCGGGCGTGCCGGCCCCCGGCGCGGCGGCACCGGGCGCGACGACACCCGGAGCGACAGCGCCGAGCACCTCGCCCGCAGCGCCGACGAGCCCCGGTGGGCTGAGCTTCTCGACGAGCAACACGATGGGCTCGATGAGCCCGGACCAGAGCTCCGGCGGTCGCGAGCCGTTCTTCCACTGGTACGCACGCAAGCCGCTCGCCTGGGCGGGGACCGGCATCGCGGGGGTCGGTCTGGTCATGGGGATCGTCGGGTCGACCCTCGCCGTCAACGCGAGCAGCAACGCCGACGACGTCGGAACGCAGATCAAAGCGTACGTCGCGAGCCACGAGAGCATGATCCCCGCAAACCGCAGGTCCCAACCCTGCGGCGCGCGCGTGGATCCGTCGGGCGACCTCCCCGGCTTCGAGACCGCGTGCGGGCGCCTCCGGGGGGAGCTCGACAGCTACGACGGCGCGCTCCCCTGGGCGATCACAGGCTGGGTCCTCCTCGGCGTCGGGGTCGTCGGCACCGCGACGTACGCCATGGTCGACTGGTATCCCCGGAAACAGCAGGCCGCGTCCGACGGCCCGCGCGTCACCGTGATCGCGCCGTTCGTGGCGCCCGGTCAGGCCGCCCTCGGCGTCGCGGGCACCTTCTAGCTCCTCCCACGGACGCCAGCTCACCGCTCCCTCGCGACGCGCAGCAGATCCCGCATCGTCGAGCGCGGGATGTCCGCGAGGCGCGCGGCGGCGCTGATGTTGCCGCCCACCTCCTCGAAGGCGCGGAGCGCGTCCGCCGGCGTGACCTTCCGGCGGACCGGGGGCTCGCGATCGGCGAGTACGGCCGTGACGTGCTCCGGCAGCACGCGGCCGTGGGCGCGCAACGCGGCTTGAATGAGCACGTTCCGTAGCTCCCGCACATTGCCTTGCCAGCGGTGCGCCCTCAGCGCGACGAGCGCCCCGGGGGAGAGCTGCCGCGGGCCGATCTCGGAGGTCGCCAGCAGGTGCTCGGCCAGGAGCGGGATGTCGTCCGGCCGATCGCGCAGCGCTGGAAGATGGATGCGGCACACCGCGAGGCGCTCGTAGAGGTCCGCGCGGAAGCGACGCTCGGCGACGAGCGTCTCCAGGGGCTCGCAGGTCGCGACGATGAGCCGCACGTTGACCTGCGTCGTCCCCTCCGCGCCCAGCGGGCGGACCACCCCCTCCTCCACCGCGCGCAGCAGCTTCGCCTGGACCTCCAGCGAGAGCGCCGCGATCTCATCGAGAAAGAGCGTACCCAGGTGGGCCTCGGCGAACGCGCCCCGCCGATCCCGATGCGCGCCGGTGAACGCGCCGCGCCGGTGACCGAACAGCTCGGACTCGGCGATGTCGCGCAGGATCGTGGCGGCGTTCAGGACCACGAACGGCCGGTCGGCTCGGTTGCTCTCCGCATGGATCGCCCGGGCGACCAGATCCTTGCCCGTGCCCGATTCGCCGCGCAGGAGCACGGGGAGCTGGAGCGGCGCGACCCGCCGCACCGCTGCGGCGAGCTGCCGCATGGGCCGCGAGCGGCCGACGAGCGACGGCAGCGGCGGCCCCTCCTCGATCGGGGGGACCCTCCGGGCCGCCTCGACGCACACGGTCGTGCGGCCGACCTCGAAGCAGCCGCCGGGGACGAGCATCGCCTGCCGTACCCGCACGCCGCCGACGCGAACGCCGTTGCGCGAGTCGAGATCCGTCACCTCGATCGATGCGCCGCGGTGCGCGACACGGCAGTGGCGAGCGCTCACCGCGGCGTCGTCGATGCCCACGTCCGCGGCCGGGGCGCTGCCCAGGATGAGCTCAGCGCCCGGCGGGACGGCGATGCGCACGGGGGTGCTCCAGCCGCTCTGATCGCAGCGGAGCCACACCGTGGTGAGCGCTTCGCGATCCTCCGCGAGCTCCACCGTGGTGTCCCGTGTCGCTCGGGCTCCACCGCCGTGAGCTCCAGAGCCCGGCCGCTCGCGGGGCGCTCCCGCCGGCTCCCCTCGCAGCGCCGCGGCCGGCGAGAAGGGCTCGGCGGCGGCGTGAAAAGACGTGACGGGCCTGAAGTAGTTGCCTTGATCGCTGCGGGTCGGTGCGTTGTCCATGGTCCAGGAGGTCTGTCGTCGGCACGCGGCGCGCAGTTGCGTCGTTCCTCCGCCCGGTCGACATTCCTCGCGCCGGCCCGTCACCCCCTTTGCGCTCGGGACCGCGCTGTTCTAGAGGCCGTTCGTGAGATCGCGCTCAACAAGGTGGACGGCGCTCGGCGTGGCGGCGGCGGGCTGGGTGCTCTCGGCCAACCAGGCCCTCGCCCAGCCAGCAGCTCGAGAGACCGCGGCCGAGGAAGCAGAAGACGAGGCCGGGCCGGAAGCCGGCGCCAAGCGCCCCGCCGGGCCGGACGAACGGAGCGGGCACATCCTGCTCCAGGGACGGGCCGGCTACAGCCAACCCTTCGGCAGCATGGCCGCCGGCCAGCCGGCCAGCGAGAAGGTCTCGGGCGGCTTCGCGTTCGGCGGCAACGTTGGACTCGGCCTGAGCCGCGTGACCGTCCTGGAAGCAAGCGGCTCCTACGCCCTGCTCTCCGCCGCCGACGGCTGCAACGGCTGCTCCGGTCGAAGCCTCGATCTCGGCCTCGGGTTCGTCTACCACCTCGCCCAGGGCATCGCCTTCGACCCCTGGATCAGCTACGGCGTTGGATATCGGCGAGCAGTCCTCACAGGGTCGGAGGACTCGTCCGCGGGGCCGACAGTCTCCGACCACGTGTTCCATGGGCTCGATGTCGCCCGCATTGCGCTGGGCGGCGATTTCTACCCGGTGTCGAGCTTTGGCATCGGGGTGTTCGCCGAGCTCGACGCCGGCACGTACCTCTCGCGCCCGGGCGAGGGCTCCGATGCCGCCGTCTACGGATTCTTCCAGTTCGGCGTGCGCCTCGCGCTGGATCCCGTACCCCGGGGTACGCGTACGCCCGCCGTCTCGTCCGGTACGTCTCGGCGGGTCGCCGTCCAGGCGGCGGGCTCCCGGGGAGCCGCCCACCGGTAAAGCAGCCGGAATGTGGGCGGTCCGGAGGGCTGCGCAGGTATAATCAGCCGCGAATGGGCGAGTTCAGGACGAGCAGCCGCACCCGACCCGTCGCGGCTGCCGTGACCGACGTTGGACGCCAGCGAAAGCACAACGAGGACAACATCCTCGTGAAGTCCGAGCTCGGCCTCTTCGTCGTGGCGGACGGCATGGGTGGGCACAATGCGGGCAACGTCGCCAGCGCGCTCGCGACCAAGTCGCTCGACAACTTCTTCGAGGCGACCCGCGCCGGCAGCCTGCCCGGCCCCATCCCGGTCGACGAACAGGAGCTCGATCCGGAAGCACGGCGCGTCGTCGCCGCGATCCGCAAGGCGAACCACGATGTGTTCGTCATCTCGAACACGTACACCCAGCACCAGGGCATGGGCTCGACGGTGGTCGCCGCCTACGTGTCGCGCGAGACGGAGCAGATCCACGTCGGGCACGTCGGCGACAGCCGCTGCTACCGGATCCGGCTGGGCGAGATCGAGCAGCTCACGAAGGACCACTCGCTCATCAACGACGCCCTCGCGCTGAAGCCCGACCTGAGCCCGGACGAGCTGGCGAGGCTCCCGAAGAACATCATCACGCGCGCTCTCGGCATGAAGGACGCGGTGAAGGTCGACATCCGCTCGGAGCGCATCCAGCTCGGCGATGCTTTCCTGCTCTGCTCGGACGGGCTGAGCGGGATGGTCTCGGAGCAGCAGATGCTCGATGTGCTCGACATCACCCAGGACCCGCAGGAGGCCTGCGAGCTCCTCATCGAGATGGCGAACGACGCGGGCGGGACCGACAACATCTCGGCGCTGCTCATCCGCATCCTGCCGGAGGCGCAGGACGAGCGGCAGCCCGACAGCGCGGAGCTCGAAGACACCCGGCCCCACCGCATCGACGAGTTCGGCGCGATGCTCCCGCCGCCGCAGGTCCAGGCGGCGCAGGCGGCGGTCGAGGAGGTCGAGCTCGACGCGGCCGCCTCGAGCGACGAGCGCATCGCGGGGCAACAGGTCCACTCGATCGGGAGCAACGGTCTGCGGAGCCAGGCTCAGGGCGCGATGTCGCGCGTGGCCGCCGTGCCGTTCACCGACCGGCGCTCCCGGGCGGCCGCTGGCTCCGGCCGCTACGCCGCGGTCGCGACGGGGCCGAGGCCTCCGGTGAAGGAGGCTCCGCCGTCGAAGCCCGCGAAGCGCCCGACCGAGGTGCGCGTCGCGCGGTGCGCGCACTGCAAGCACGAGCTCTTCATCGGCAACCGCTTCTGCGTCGAGTGCGGCGCTCCCATCAAGCCGTGAGCGGCGCCGCGGGCGCGCGAGGCACGGCGCCTCGCCGCGAGCGCGCGCGCCGCCCCGCGCGCCGACCGCGAGCCGCGGCCAGCGCTGCGGGGGCGACGCCGCGCATCACTTGAGCGAGAGCAGCTCGACCTCGAAGATGAGGGTCGAGTTGGGCGGGATCACGGGCGGGAAGCCGCGAGCGCCGTAGCCGAGCTCCGGCGGGATCGTCAGCTTGCGGAGGCCGCCGATCTTCATGCCGGCGACCCCCTGGTCCCATCCCTTGATCACCTGCCCGGCCCCCAGCTTGAACGAGAAGCCCTGGCCGCGATCGCGCGAGCTGTCGAACTTGTTGCCGTTGGTCAGCGTGCCGACATAGTGAACGGTCACGAGCTGGCCGTGCTTTGCCTCGGCGCCCGTCCCGTCCTTCAGGTCCTCGATCCCAAGCTCTGCTTGCATGACTGACTCCTTTCGACGCGATGGGAGGAGCGCTGCGCGGTCGCGTCAAGCTGAAGCAGCGCGCGGGCGCTCCGGACGAGCGCTCGCGAGCGCACAGGAGCCCGGGAAGTCGCGGGTCAGCCGCCGAAGCCGGGGAACGAGAACACAGGCGCGCCTCCGGTCAGACGCCAGGTGTTCGCGGTCTGCTGCACGATGGGCTGGCGCAGCGTCGGGTGCGGGTGCGTCTGCTCGAAGGCGAACAGGATCGCGGCCGGCGTGAGCTGATCGAGCGACGCGAAGAAGCCGAGCGTGAGCATCGCCCCCCCCTCGGTCCACCGGTACCCCTGCCGCCGGGCGCCGGCGGTGAGCAGGTTGTTCACGCCCGCCACGTCCGCCGCGATCTCGTTCGGCTGGTTGAAGACGGGGAGCGTGCGCGACAGCATCCGCCCGAGATCCGCGGGCGTTACGCCGCGGCTCCCGCCCTGCCCGTTCGCGCAGCCCGTGTGCCCGAGGTGATGGTGGCCGAGCTCGTGGCCGAGCACGAACGCGAGCTGCTCGTGGTAGAGCTGGCGCTGCCGCTCGACCTTGCGCGCGTCCGTGTGCTGCGCCGGATCGATGAAGCCCATCGGCGGCCGGATGATCGGCTGCCCGGGCCGCTGCCGCTGCGCGAGCAGCCGCAGGAACTCGTCGAGCTTCCTCGTCCCGAAGATCTCGTCGGTCGCCTTGAACTGCGCGATCTGCGCCTGCACCTCGAGCAGCCCGTCGGTGATCGCCATGAACGGCATCCGCTGGTCGTCGCAGCCGGCGAACGCGTTCACCTCGCCGACCGTCGGATCGGCGATGAACGGGATGCCGTTCACCTTCTGCTGTGCGGCCGAGGACAGCGCGCCGATCAGCGCGCCCATGACGACGCCGGCCTCGGACTGGAGCCAGCCGACGTGGATGTCGTTGATGGGATCGCCGACCACCGGCAGCCCGGGCACCGTGGGCACGGTGAAGGTGGGCGCCGGCGCGGGCCCGGTCTGCGCCGGCGGGTAGCCAGGCTGCTGCTGCGGGTAGCCGGGCTGCTGCGGGTAGCCGGGCTGCTGCTGCGGGTAGCCCTGCGGGGGCGCGCCGTACGGCGGGTAACCCTGGCCGTACGACGGCTGGGACGGCGGTTGGCGCGAGCTGCTCCGCTGACAGCCTGCGACGAGTCCGAGAGCCAGAGCGAGCGCGCCGATCGATCGAAGCAGATTCATCGCCGCGAGCATAGCGCACGGAGCGGGCGTCAACCCGCGCCCTGGCGCGAGCAGGATCCCATCACGCAGGATGCGTGGGCCGCGCGGCGCCGCGATGAGCCGAAAGCCGCGCGCCGGGCGTCAGGCGCAGGAGGACCGATGAACAGATACCGAGCCTGGTCTGCCGCAGCCGCCCCCCTCTGGATCAGCGCCGTCGCGCTCTCGGGCTGCGGCGGCGCCTCCGTCGCGCAGGCGCCCGCGATGCCGGAGCCCGCCGGTGCTGCCGTCATGTCGCCGCGCGACGAGGGCTCCATCGAGACGGCCGAGGATGCGCTCGCAGAGCTGGAGCGCGCGGAGGGCGAGCTCGATCAGGTCCTGGGCGCACCGGGAGGCCGCGAGGAGGACCGTGCCGTGACGCAGGCAGCTCCGCCGGAGGCGCCACCGCCGCCGGCAGCGGCGCCATCGCCGCCGCGCGCGGCGTCACCGTCGCGTCCGGAGGCATCCGACAGCACCCCCACACCGGCCCCGCGGGCGACGACCGCCGGCGCTGAGTCCCCGGCGAAGAAGGCCGAGGCTGAGCGGATGACCGCGACGCCATGCGAGACCGCGTGCCGCGCGCTCGCGTCGATGAGCCGCGCAGCGCAGCACCTATGCGGGCTCGCCAGCGACGCGGACCCGCGGTGCGACGCCGCGCGCAACCGGGTCAAGAGCGCGACAGACCGCGTCGCGTCGCGGTGCCCGCGCTGCGTCGAGCTCTAGCTCGCACGGGGCTCCGCCCCGCCGGCGCGCAGGCCTTCGCCTTCGAGGCCGCCGGACGCGCCCCCTCCGCCGAGCGATGTCAGGGGCCCGGCGCGAGGAGCTGGAGCAACCGTATATTCTTGTACATCTCCCCGAGCGAGCCAGCCGCCGCCTGGCCGGCCTTCGCCAGCCGCTCGATCTCTCCGGGGCGCACGTCCACCTGCACCGTGAGCCGACCTGCGCCCTGATCCACGGTGAGCGTCGCGCGCTTCGCGATCTCGGCGAGCGCCGCGCCGGGCTCCGGACCGGCGAGCGCCTGCAGCGCATCCACGTTCGCGCGCTTCGCCTCCAGGAGCTTCCGGAGCTCCTCGGCCGCGTCGGCCGACGCGGCATCGATCACGACGGTCGCCGCGAGGCCCTCCTTCGTCGAGACGCCGACGGTGACGGCGCGCGGGCCGGTGGAGCCGGTGAGGATCGCGCGGAGGCTCGGCTTGCTCTCGGCGAGCAGGGCGACGCCCAGGAGGGGACGATCCCACCCGATGTGCGCGAGGCGCGAGGTGACCTCGTCCCGGCTCGCCAGCGACGTCTCGGACTCCTCGGCGTCGATGCCCGCGCGGATCTCGGGCTCGGTGCCGTACAGCAGGATCGATCCATCGCGCACGGCGATCGCGTCCTCGCCGGCGCGGAGCAGGTACCTCACGCCCTTGTACTCCGCCTGGACGTAGCTGTGCTCCGCGAGGCGCGCCGCGAGCTTCTGCTCGTCGAAACGCCCGCGCGCGACAACGAGCGCCGGGGAGAGGATCAGCTTGTCGACATCGAACCCGAGATCGATGCCCGTCGCCTTCTTGATGTCGTCGCGGGTGCGCTCGATGTGCTGCCGCACCGAGCCGCCGTCGGCGCCGAGCGCGTTCAGGTCGAGCTGGTGAGGGTCGACGATCACGACACCGGCAACGCTGCCATGGACATATTCGAGCAGGGACTCGTCCTTCGGGAACGTGGCCGCGCGGAGGTGCGACAGGCCGAAGCCGAGGAGCCCGGTCTGCTGGGCGAGGACGATGGCGAACACGAGGCCGAGGAGGACGATGTACCTGGCCTTGCCTCGCTTCCTGGGTGCTCCGGCGGCCCGTGCCGGCTTTGACGCGCTCTCGGTGCTCATCTGTGCTCGCTGCGCCCTCGCTGGATACCACGTGCCGCCGGGCCCTGCGGGAACCGCCGCCGCAGCGCCTCGAGCGCCGCCCCTCGACCCGGCGCGCGCTGCGGCAGAGCATAACCGGAAGCGGGACGCCGGCCAGGCCTTCCGCCGGGGCCGCTGGACGGATAGAAACGACGCGACGTGCCTGGATCATCGTCCCCCGATGGCGGCCGCGGCGCGCTCGCAAAGCCGAGCGACCGCGCTGTGCTGCCCGCCTCCCTCGGCCGCTACCACGTGCAGCGCCTCCTCGGCGAGGGGGCGATGGGGCGCGTGCTGCTCGCGCACGATCCGCTGCTCGATCGCGACGTCGCGCTGAAGCACCTGCGGGACGATCTCCGCATCCCGCGCGACGTCCGCGAGCAGCTCGTCGTGAGGATGCGCCACGAGGCGCGCGCCGCCGCCCGCGTGACGCACCCGAACCTCGTCACGCTCCACGACGTCGGCGAGGACCCGGACTTCGGGCTCTACCTCGTCTTCGAGTACGTCGAGGGGCCGACGCTGAAGCAGCAACTCCTCGAGCGCCCGCTCTCGGCGGCGCAGGCAGCGCGCCTGGCGCGCGAGCTCGGTGAGGCGCTCACGATCGCGCACCGGGCGGGCATCGTCCACCGCGACATCAAGCCAGAGAACATCATCCTCTCCACGAAGGGCGGCAAGATCGCCGACTTCGGCATCGCCCGGATCCCGGACTCGACGCTGACGCACCAGGGAGGGCTCATGGGGACGCCGGCGTACAGCGCGCCGGAGACGTTCCGCGCCGGGAAGTTCTCGCCCGAGAGCGATCAGTTCTCGCTCGCGGCCGTGATGTTCGAGGCGATCTCCGGCAAGCGCGCGTTCCCGGGCGACGACGCGGTCTCGGTCGCGTCGAAGATCGCGAGCGACGAGCCGCCGTCCCTCGCGAGGGAGCTCGGCGTGCCGCCGTCGCTCGATCAGGTGCTCGCGCGCGGCCTGTCGAAGCGACCCGAGGACAGGTACCCGAGCTGCGACGCGTTCGGCGCCGCGTTCGCCGACAGCCTCGAGTGGGCCGCCTCCAGCCAGATGCCGAGGCGCATGCTGGAGGCCCCCGTCGCCGCGGCGGCGGCGCTGTCCACGGAGCCCGGCGCGACGCGCGCGGATCCGATCGACGACCACTTCCCTCCCCGCGAGCGGAAGATGGGGCAGATCGTCCTCGGCGCGGCCGTGGTCGTTGCGACGGCCATGCTGCTCGTGCGCACGGCGATGCGATCGACGGACGCGCCGGTCGAGGCGCCCCCCGCAGGCGCGGCGCCGAGCGCGTCGTCCGCGCCCACGCCGCCGCGGCCGCGCGTCGTCCCGGCGACGCGGCCCGCGCGCCCGAAGCACGAGCCCGCCGACACGGCGTCGCCGGCCTCGCCCGCGCCGCGCACGACGGGCAGCGCGGAGCCGAGCGCGAGCCCGTCGGGCAGCGCCAGCGCCCCGAACCCGCCCGCGACGGACGCCATCCCCGAGGACGATGACGATGAGGCCGCGGACGCCGGGACGCCTGAAACCGACGACTTCGGCGGTCCGCAGACCACCGAAGGTGACGCACCGGACGCTGGGGCGGTCGATGCCGCCGCGCGTTGAACGGCTGAGAGCGCGGATGCGTTGTCACGCGGAAAAAACTCCCGTAAAGGAGCCAGGGTAAGCGGCGTCGCTGTCCGGAACGGCCGACGTCAAGCGCCTCGTCGGGCCCCTCGCGGGCTCGGCATGTCGCCCACGATCACGCCGACCGCCGCGCTGGCGACTGTCTGGAACGCTGTCCTGCCCCCTGAGATCTCCGCGATGACTACCCTGACCAACGGCGACGATCTCCATCTGTCGCTCTACCGAAAGATGTTTCAGATACGCCGCTTCGAGGAAGAAGCGGCCCGCGCCTACGCGCAGAGCAAGATCGGTGGGTTCCTGCACCTCTACATCGGTCAGGAGCCCATCGCCGTCGGCGCGTGCGCGGCGCTCCGCCCTGATGATTACGTGATGACGACCTACCGCGATCACGGCCTCGCGCTCGCCCGCGGGATGACCCCGCGCGCCGCGATGGCGGAGCTCTACGGCAAGGTCACCGGGTGCTCGAAGGGGCTCGGCGGCTCGATGCACTTCTTCGACAAAGAGCACAACATGCTCGGCGGCTACGGCATCGTCGGCGGCCACATCCCCATCGCCGTCGGGACCGCGTTCGCGTCGAAGTACCGCGGCGAGGACCGGGTCTCGATGGTGTTCTTCGGCGAGGGGGCGGTGAGCATCGGCGACTTCCACGAAGGCATGTCGCTCGCGGCGCTCTGGAAGCTGCCGATCGTGTTCGTCTGCGAGAACAACGAGTACGCGATGGGGACGCCGCTCTCCCGGACGCTCTCGGTCGAGGACGTCTCGCTGAAGGCGCTCGCCTACGGGATGGAGCGCGATCGCTTCAACTCCGAGCACGTCCTCCAGGTGCGCGATCGCCTCGCCGAGGCCATCACGCGGGCGCGAACCCTCTCGGAGCCGACGCTGGTCGAGATCAGGACGTACCGCTTCCGGGGCCACTCGATGAGCGATCCGGGCAAGTACCGGACGAAGGAGGAGCTCGAGGAGCGCAAGAAGAAGGACGTGCTCCTGCGCTCGCGCATCGAGCTCGAGGAGAAGGGGCACAAGGCCGCCCTCGAGGCGATCGATAAAGAGGTGGAGGACGAGATCGCCGATGCGGTCCGCTTCGCCGAGGAGAGCCCCGAACCCGGGCCCGAGATTCTCGAGCCCACAACCTACGCAGGACCTTTTGCGCGATGACCGTCCTAAGATACCGGGAGGCGGTTCGCGCCGCCATGATCGAGGAAATGGAGCGCGACGAGCGGGTGTATCTCGTCGGCGAGGAGGTCGGGCACTACCAGGGCGCCTATAAGGTGACCGAGGGGATGCTCGAGAAGTTCGGCTCCAGGCGCGTGATCGACGCGCCGATCACCGAGAGCGGATTCACCGGCATCTCGATCGGCGCCGCGATGGTCGGGCTCCGGCCGATCGTCGAGTACATGACGTGGAACTTCTCCGCCGTCGCGTTCGATCAGATCCTGAACAACGCGGCGAAGCTCCGGCAGATGTCCGGCGGGCAGCTCAACATCCCGCTCGTGCTGCGGGCGCCGAACGGCTCGGCGCGGCAGGTCGGCTCGCAGCACTCGCACTCGATGGAGCACTTTTACGCGCATATCCCCGGCCTCAAGGTGCTCGCGCCCGCGATGCCCGCGGACGCCAAGGGGCTCCTGAAGTCGGCGATCCGGGACGACAACCCGGTGCTCTTCATGGAGAGCGAGACGCTCTACGGTGTGAAGGGCGAGGTGCCCGACGATCCCGACTTCACCGTGCCGCTCGGGGTCGCCTCGATCGTGCGCGAGGGGACGGACGTCTCGATCATCGCCTGGAGCCGGATGGTGCACGTGGCGCTCGAGGCGGCCGCGGAGCTCGAGAAGGAGGGCATCAGCGCGGAGATCGTGGATCTGCGATCGCTGCGCCCGCTCGACGAGGAGACGGTCGTGCGGAGCGTGACGAAGACCCACCGCGCGGTCGTGGCGCACGAGGGCTGGCCCTACGGCGGCGTCGGCGCCGAGGTCGCCGATCGCATCCAGCGGCTCGCGTTCGACGAGCTGGACGCGCCCGTCCTGCGCGCGACGACGCTCGACGTTCCGATGCCCTACAACGCACGGCTGGAGCAGCACGTGATCCCGCAGGCGGCGCGGATCATCGAAAATGTTCACCGCGTTCTCTACAAAAGCTGACTGAGCGGACGCACATCCCCGATCAAGGTTGATAGACCCATGGCGAAGGTTCTGGAACTGCCGAAGCTGTCCCCAACCATGGAGGAGGGGCAGATCAGTGCGTGGCACAAGAAGGAAGGCGACACGATCGACATCGACGATCTGCTCGCAGACGTCGAGACCGACAAGGCGACCATGGAGTACAAGTCCTTCGATCGAGGGACGTTGCTCAAGATCCTCGTGCCCGCGGGCAGCGTGGTTCAGCTCGGCCAGCCTGTCGCGATCATCGGCAACCCGGGCGAGGACATAAGCGCCCTCGCCGGGGGGAGCGGCGGCGGCGCTCCGGCGCCGAAGCCGAGCGCGGCGGAAGCTCAACCCAAGGGGGATCGCGCGGCGCAGCCGGCCGGCAGCGCCGCGCCGAGCGGCGAGGCGCCCGCGACGACCGCGCCGCCCGCGGCGCGCGGCGACGCGGTCTCGCCGCCCACGCAGCCGGCGGCGCCGCAGCCGTCGTCCGACGGGCGCGTGAGGGCGTCGCCCTACGTGCGCAAGCTCGGCCGCGAGCGCGGGCTCGACCTGACCAGCGTCGCCGGTACGGGTCCGCGCGGGCGCATCGTGGCGCGCGATCTCGAGGGGCTGAAGCCGGCGCCGACCGCCGCGGCGGCCGCGCCTGCCGCCCCCGGCGAGCTCGCTGCGCCGGAGGTGCGGCCGCTCAGCATGATGCGCAAGGCGATCGCCCGGCGCCTCACCGAGTCGAAGCAGACGGTCCCGCACTTCTATCTCTCCATCGACGTCGACGCCGATCCGCTGAACGCGCTGCGCGAGCAGATCAACGCGGATCTCGCGGCGACCGCCGCCGAGGGCGAGAAGCCGCCCAAGATCAGCTTCAACGATCTCCTCGTCAAGGCGTGCGCCATCGCGCTCGTGCGCGTGCCGGAGTGCAACGCGCAGTTCACCTCGGATGCGATCCTCATCCACCGGCGCGTCGACATCTCGGTGGCGGTCGCCGTCCCCGAGGGCCTCGTCACCCCGGTGGTGCGCGACGTCGACCGCAAGCAGGTGCTCGATATCGCCGCCGAGGTGCGCGAGCTCGCGGGGCGGGCCAAGGCGAAGAAGCTGCGGCCCGAGGAGATGGCGAACGGGACGTTCTCGATCTCGAACCTGGGCATGTACGGGATCGACAACTTCGGGGCCGTCATCAACCCCCCCGAGGGCGCGATCCTCGCCGTGGGTCAGGTCCGCCGCGAGCCCGTCGTGCGCGGCGAGCAGGTCGTGCCGGGCCGCCGCTTGAGCATGACGCTCTCCTGCGATCACCGCGTCGTCGACGGCGCGGTCGGGGCGACCTTCCTCAAGGTCCTGCGCCAGCTGCTGGAGCACCCGACGCAGATCCTGCTCGGCTAGCCCTCCACACCTCCACGGCCAGAGAACAGCCAGGATGCAGAGGACGCCGGGGGTCTCCCGGCGTCCCCATGCGCGGCGCGCGCTGGCCTCACCGGCGCGGGCGCGCGCCGAGCGCACCGCCGCGTCGCACGAGCGCCGCGCTTCTGCTCAGGTAGCCTCGGCGCTGCTCCCGAGCGCGTCGCCGAGGCGCGCCAGGTTCCGCGAGAAGATCTGCACCGACGGGTGCGACGGCCCGAGCGCCTTCGTGGCGATCGCCACCGCGCGCTCGATCTGCTGCCACGCGCCCGATAGATCGCCGAGCGCCTGCAGCACGCGCCCGAGGTTGTTCACGATGCTCGCCACGACCGGGTGATCCGGGCCGTAGGTGGCCTGCGCGATGCCGAGCGCCCGCTCCAGCTGCTCGCGCGCCCCGGGCAGCTCGCCGAGCGCTTGCAGCACGCTGCCGAGGTTGTTGCAGCCGATCGCCACCGCCGGATGATCCGGCCCGTACGTCGCCTCGGCGATCCTCAGCACGCGCGCGAAGTTCGCCCGCGCCCCCTCGAGATCACCGAGATCGCGCAGCACGCTGCCGAGATTGTTGATGTCCCGCGCGACGTCCGGGTGATCCGGCCCGTAGGTGTCCTCGACGATCGCGAGCGCGCGCTCGAAGTCGGCGCGCGCCCCGGCGAGGTCGCCGAGGTCGCGCAGCACGCGCCCGCGGTTGTTCAGCGCCAGCGCGAAGCGCGGGTGGTAGCAGCCGTAGCTGTGCTCGTCGATCTTGAGCGCCTCCTCGAACTGCTCGCGCGCGCCCTTCAGGTCGCCGAGATCGTGGAGCAGCCGGCCGAGGTTCGTGCGCCCGATCGCGACCGTCGGGTGCTCCTGCCCGTAGGCCCGGATGTCGATCACGAGCGCCCGCTCGAGGTGCACGCGCGCGCCGGCGAAGTCGCCGAGGTCGCGGAAGAGCGCGCCCAGGTTGTTGAGCCGTATCGCGACGCTCGGGTCGTCGGGGCCGTACGTCGCCTCGTCGATGGCGAGGGCGCGCTCCAGGTGCTTGCGCGCGCCCGGCAGATCGCCCTGATCCATGAGCACGCTGCCGAGGTCGTTCACGTCGCGCGCGACGTCCGGGTGGTCGGGGCCGAAGCTCGCGATGTCGATCGCCAGCGCGCGCTCCAGGTGGGCCCGCGCGCCGCCGAGGTCGCCGAGGTCGTGCAGGACGCTGCCGAGGCTGCGCAGCACGGCCGCGACCTTCGGGTCATCGTGGCCGAACGCCGCCTCGTGGAGCGCGAGCGCCCGCTCGAGGTATCCCTTCGCCTCCGCGAACGCCGCGCGCCCCTGCAGGTAGACGGCGAACCGGGCGAGGAGGCGCCCGCGCACCTCCTTCGCGACGTCGTAGGCCTCGGACTGGCTCGCCGCGGCGAGCGCGTGCGGCAGCCAGCGAGCGCAAAAGGGCCACGTCTCCACGTCGTCGCTGCTCTCGGGGAACGCGTGATCGACGAGGCGGACCGCCGCCTCGGCCCACACCCGCCGGTCCTGAGGCGAGAGGCGATCACGGACCACCGCCTGGACGAGCCGGTGCACCGAGAGCGCGCCCTCGTGCACGTCGATGAACGAGTAGCGGCGGAGCGCGGCGACCGCCTCGTCGAGCATCAGCGGATCGCTCAGCGCCTCCGCGAGCGCCGGCGGCAGGTGCGGCGCGGCGTCGGCGAGGCCCTCGCGCGGGATGTCGTCGGGCGCGAGGAACGCGCACAGGCTCAGCAGATCGACGGCGACGGGCGAGAAGCGCTGCGCCTCCTGGAACGCGAGGCCCCAGGTCGTGGCGACCGGCGTCGGGTAATCCATCGGCACCCCGCGGAGCAACAGCTCGCGCTGATGGTCGCCGAAGACCGCGTGGTAGGTCGCGATCGAGGACCTCGTCTCCTTGATGGTCGCCGCCGCCTGCACCAGCGCGAGCGGCAGACCGCCGAGCGTCTCGGCGAGCCTCTCCGCGGCGCGCTCGTCGCTCTGCCCGGTCCGCTCGAGCAGGAACTTCACCGAGTCGGCGCGAGCGAGCGCCGGCACGGTGAGCGGCGTGGCGATGCCGCGAAAGCTCGGGTTGCGCGAGGTGATCAGGATGTGCCCGGTGCGCGGGTGCGGGAGGTACGGGGCGACGTCCCGCGGGTCGTTGACGTTGTCGAAGACGAGGAGCCATTTGTCGTTGCGCGACAGCCACGACCGGACCGCCTCGATCGCGATCCGCTGGTCGGCCTCGTTCTGCTCCGGCAGGTCGAGCGCCGCGGCGAGGCGCGCGAAGTCCTCGGCCATCGTCGCCGGCTCCTCGGCGCGGACCCACCAGACGACGTTGTACTGGCTCGCGTACCGGTGCGCGTACTCCGCGGCGAGCTGCGTCTTGCCGATCCCGCCGAGGCCGCTGATCGCCTGCGTGAGCGCCGCGGGCCCGCCCGTCGTGAGCGCGCTCCGCAGCTCGTCGAGGAGCTGGTCGCGCCCGGTGAAGCTCGGGTTGCGCGGCGGGAGCTTCTTGATGTGCGGCTCGGCGTCGGGCGAGCTCGACTGTCGCCGGGGGGCCGGCCGCTGCGTCGGCGGCTCCGTCTCGCGGACGGCGCTCCGTATCCCCTTCGCGATCTCGGTGAAGGCCTCGCTCTGGTTGGGGTAGCTCGTCACGGGCCGCGCGCGGTTGGGCAGCGGCTGCAGCGTGCCGAGCACCGTCTTCTCCCAGGCGCAGGGCCGCAGGATGACGGGGATGACACGACATTCCCCCGCCTCGTGCCGGGCGATCGCCTCCCGGATCTCCGGCGAGAGCCACGCGTCGGCGTTGAGGAAGTCCGCGCTCACGAGCAGCAGCACGACCCGGGCCTCGCGCAGCCTCGCCGCGAACGCCTCTCGCCGCTCCCTCCCCCCGCCGAGCGCGAAGCCCTGGTACGTCCGGATGACCCCCTGCCGCTTGAGCGCGTCGAGGTGCGTCTCGAGCTTGGGCCGCAGATCCTCGTCCCTCGGGGCGTAGGAGAAGAACACATCGGCGGGGCTCGTCGCCAAGGCAACCATAGTTCCTCTCGCGGGCCTTAAGGTCTCACGACGGACCTGAAGCGCAACGAGAATACGCGGTCGGGAAAGACCCAGGAAGAGACGGTATATGACGCTCTCGGCGGATACATGCGGGTCGAACCTCCATGGCTGCTTCGGGGGGGTTGCCTTACCCCGAATCCGGCTCCGTCCTACCTTCGCGTTCCTCTTCCGTGCTGGGGAAGAACCTGCCGGAAGCCTGGACGATGCGGCGCGCCGCTTCCATCCATTGCCGCCGATCGTCCCGTCGCAGCTGGTTGCGGACGACGATTTTCACGAGACGATGAACGCTGAGCGCGTGCGGCCGCACCTCGATCAGCGAGTGCAGCCGCAGCATCGCGATCGCGTCGTCGAGCGCGAGCGGGTCGTACTCGTTCAGCGCCCGCCGCGGGATCGCGTCCATCGGCAGGAATGAGCAGAGGCTGAGGAGCTCCGCCGCGGCCTGGTGGCTGAACACCGCGGCGAGCGCGCTCTCCCACGTGGTCGCGACCGTCACCGGGAAGCTGACCGGGCGCTCCAGGAGCGCGGCCGGTCGCTGGCGGAACAGCGCGAGGTACTCCGCGAGCGGGCGCCCGGTCTCCTCGATGTACGCGCCGGCCTGCGCCAGGGCGAGCGGCAGGTCACCGAGCTCCTCGGCGAGCGCGTCGGCCGACTCCGCGTCGGTCTCGCCCGTGCGCCGCAGCAGGAAGCTCACCGACTCGGCGCGCTCGATGCCGCGGACGGTCACCGTCGTGAGCCCGCGCCAGATCGGATTCTGCGACGTCGTGATGATGTGGCCGCCGTGCGAGACGCTCGGTACGTAGGGCTCGACCTCGCTCGGGTCGCGCACGCTGTCGAAGAAGAGGAGCCAGCGCCCGCGGCGCCCGAGCCTGTTGCGCACCGCCGCGACCCCGCGCGCCGGATCCAGCTGCTCGTGATCGGGCAGCCGCATCTCGGCGGCGAGCGCCATGAAGGCGGCGTCCATCGTCGCCGGGCTCTGGCCGTCGATCAGGAAGACCGTGTCGTAGGCGCTGGCGTTGCGGTACGCGTACTCGATGGCGAGCTTTGTCTTGCCGGTGCCGCCGAGCCCGCAGAGCGGCGCCATGCCGCGCCTCGCGAGCGCGGCGCCGATCTCGGCGAGCAGATCCTCGCGCGCGGCCAGGTTCCGGCTGCTCCACGCGGGGACGCTCCAGATCCCGGGCGGCGGTGGCACCTCTGATTGGCTCACCGGCTGGGCGCCGGTGCTCGGTGAGCCTACGGGGGGTTTTGGGTGAGCTGCTCGACCTGCTTTCGGATGCCCTTGGCGATGTCTGTGAAGGCCTCGCTCTGGTTGACCCAGCTCGTCACCGGGCGCCCGCCCCGCGGCAGGCTGGCCAGCTTGCCGAAGGGCGCGCCCTCCCAGTCACAGGCGTCGAGGATGACCGGGATGACGCGCGCCTCACCCCGCTCGTGACGATCGATCGCCTTCTGCATCTCGACGTCGTAACAGAAGTCCGACGCGAGAAAATCGGCGCTGATGAGCAGGAGGACGACCCTCGCGGTCTCGAGGTGCTCGGCGAGCGCCCTGTCGCGCTCCTCGCCGGCGCCGATCTCGCCGTCGTGCCAGCCGCGGATGACGCCCTTGCGCTTGAGGATGGCGAGGTGCGTCTCGAGCTTGTCGCGCAGCTCGCGGTTGCTCTCCGAGTACGAGAAGAACACCTCGATGGGGCTCGCCGGAGGCTCGGACACCCGGTCGCGCCGCGGAGGGTCGAGCGCCCCCGGCACCGTGACCGCGTCGTCGTACGCGGCCGGGCCGGGCGGGAGATCGTACGCCGGGAAGCCGAGCGGCGACGACGACGGCGGGAGCTCCAGGTCGGGGATCGGCGGCGGGACGATCGAGCGGGAGCGGAGCGGCGTCGCGCGCGGGCGGGGCGCGCACATGCGCTCGAGGATCGCGAGCGCCTTGTCGTGGCTGCCGTCGGCGGTGTCGTAGGGCAGGAGCAGGAACCCCATGTCCACGAGCGTCGCGCGGCGGTACGGCGTCAGGCTCGCGCTCGGGACGATGACGAAGCGGGGCGGCGGCGAGCTGCCCGAGAGCGCGTGGATGTCCGACAGCATCTCGTCGAAGCTGTCGTCGGCGCGCCCGAATCCGATGAAGAGCACGGGGCACTTCGAGAGCACGGCCGTGAGCGACCTGCGCACGGCGGGGGCCGCGATCGACGCGAGGAAACGCTCGCGCGCGAGCACCCAGCTGCCCGGCTCCTTCAGCGTACCGTGCAGCTTGAGGATGAACCGCCGCCGCCACGCGGCCTCGTCGGTGACGCGCGACATGGTGTCCCACTCGATGCCAAAGGCGCGCTCGAGCAGGTGGTTGAGGTTCGTGGTGAGCACCGCGCGCAGCTTGTCCCGCAGCGCGGCGATCGCGAGCGCGATGCGCGGCGGCTCGAGCCCCTCGTCGTCGAGCGCGTCCTCGACGAACGCGTTGAACTCCGCCGCGCCGAGGGCGTGCTCCGCCGCGGCGAGCGCCTCGCTGTAGCGCTGCGATCGCGCGAGCGACGCGACCTCGGCGGTCACGACGTCGTCGCCGACCTGCTCTCGCACCCGCTCGACGAGCAGGTCGACGAGCTGGCGCCACGTCGGCAGCCCGGCCGCGGCCGAGATGCCTCCCCCCACGAAGAGCACGAGCTCTCCGCTCTCGAACGCCTCATGCAGCTCTTCGATCACCGCGGCGTCGAGCTCCGCGCTCATCGTGTTCGCGTTGTCCATAAGGGTTGACATCGAGCCCCTCGAGTCTATCGCTCCTCGGCGCCCGGCGCACTTTTGCGACGCGTCGCGCTCACCTTCGCTCATGACGCGCGACGCCGCGTCGAGCGCGCGACGCCGCGTCGAGCGCCGCGCCCACGACGTCCCAGACGACAGACCGCGTCGCCTCGGGCGCGGTGCCGCCTCGGGCGCAGTGAAGCGCGGTCAGAGCAGGCGGAAACAGTCCGCAAGCCTGGAGCATGCTACGCCTCCGACATGCGTCCGGCGGCTCTCTTCACGCTGGCCACGCTGGCCTCGATTTTCGCAGTCTCCATGATCGGTCTGGCTGCCCCTCCCTCCCGCACGCGCCGCGCCCCGCGCCTTCCGGCGAGCGCGGAGGCCGCGCTCCCGGCGGGCGCCGGCGGCCCGCGCTCGCCCGCGAGCGTCGTCGCGCTGCGCGCGCCCGGCCCACCTGCGGTCCTTGTGCGCGCAGGGAGCTTCACGATGGGCTCGAGCGAGATCGAGATCGCGCACGCGGTGACGCTCTGCAAGCTCGAGCCGCGCGGCGATCTGTGCGTCGACGAGACCGAGGCGAGCTTCGCGAACGAGCTCGTACCGCACGAGGTGTACCTGTCGGACTTCTGGATCGACCGCACCGAAGTGACCGTCGCGAGCTACCGCCGATGCGTCTCGGCCGGACTCTGCACCGAGCCTCCCTATGCGTCCGGCGGGCAGCGGTTCGATCGGCTGGATTATCCGGTCGTGCTCGTCTCGTGGAGCGATGCGCAGCGCTACTGCGCCTGGGCCGGCGGTCGCTTGCCGACCGAGGCCGAGTGGGAGCGCGCCGCGCGCGGCGCGGCCGGGCGCCGCTACCCCTGGGGCCATGTCTACAACCCCTTCCACGCGAACCACGGGAGGCTTTCGTTCGACGAGCTCGATGACGGCGACGGCTTCCTCGAGCTCGCTCCCGTGGGCTCGCTCGTCTCCGGGCGGACCCCCGACGGCATCGACGATCTCGCCGGCAACGTCGAGGAGTGGGTCGCCGATTACTACCATCCCGAGTATCCAAGCAGCAGCGCGAAGGACCCGCGGGGGCCCGACATGGGCGAGGAGCGCGTGCTGCGGGGCGGCAGCTATATCCTGGGTCGGCCCTGGCTGCGCGGCGCCGCGCGAGGGCACGACCTTCCGACGAGCCGCCGGGCATGGCGCGGCTTCCGCTGCGCGCGCGACGCATGAGCCGGAACGCAGGCGACGAGCCCGCGCTGCGGTTGGCCGCCGCGCGGGAAGGGCCCATACTGCGCCCGTGAGGATCGCGCACCTCTCTGATCTGCACCTCCTGTCCCTCGAGGGGGCCATCCCGTTCCGGCTGCTGAACAAGCGGCTGACGGGCTACATCAACCTTCGCTTCCGGCGCCGCGCCATCCACAAGCCGCACCCGGTGCACGCGGCGGCGAAGGAGATCCGGCGGCTCGACGTGGACCACGTCGTCATCACCGGCGACGTGTCGAACCTCGCGCTCGAGCGAGAGTTCGGCCTCGTCCGCGACTTCCTGCAGCGCGATCTCGGGTTCCCTCCCGACCGGGTGAGCATCGTCCCGGGGAACCACGACGCGTACACGAAGGGCGCGCACCGCTCGCAGCGGTTCTCGCAGTACTTCGCGCCGTACCTGCGCTCCGACCTCCCGCTCGACGCGCCGGGGGGACGCGATGACATCGAGCCCGGCAGCGACGGTGGGGGCTCGGCGTTCCCCTTCGTGCACCTGCGCGGGCCGGTGGCGATCATCGGCCTGTCGACCGCCTGGCCCCGTCCCCCGCTGGTGGCCTCGGGGCGGATCGGCCCGGTCCAGCTGCGCGCGCTGGAGCGTGTGCTGTCGCACCCGGAGGTGCGACGGCGAACGCCGATCGTGCTCCAGCATCACCCCTTCCACAACCCTGCGAGCCGGGCGAAGACCTTGCTCGAGGGCCTGGGAGACGCCGCGGCCGAGGGGCGGCTGCTCCGGCAGGTCAGCCGCGGCCTGCTGCTGCACGGGCACCTGCACCGGCGCATTCACCGGAAGCTGCACACCGAGCGGGGTCACATTGACGCCGTGGGCGCCGCCAGCGCCTCGCTGCTTCACGAGAGCGATGAGCGGATGGCCGGGTTCAACGTCTACGAGGTCGACGACGCGGGGGCGATCACGGGCATCACCTCGCACCGCTTCGTGCCGGGTCAAGAGGCGTTCCGCGAGGTCCCGGTACCCGAGCGCTGAGCGCGATCGGCGACGCGCCCCACCGGAGGCGGCGCTCGCCGAGCGCCCCACCGGAGCCGCGCGCAGATCCTCCGCTGCGCGCGGGACCCGCCTTGCGGGCGCGCGATGATCAGGCTCGGAGGTGGGATGGATCGTGCGCAGCGGAGGCGCTGCGCGGGCAGTCCGGTGGGGCGCTGGTCAGGAGGAGAGTCAGGCGGTGGCGCGGATCACGTTGACCGCCTGGAGACCTTTGGGACCTTCTTTGATCTCAAATTCAACGGTCTCGTCCTCGAACAGACGGCGGCGCCCCTCCCCGTTGATCTGCGAATAATGAACGAAGACGTCGGGGCCAGTCTCTTGCTTAATGAAGCCCCAGCCCTTCTCATCGTTGAACCACTTTACCTTGCCAACTGCCATATTTCCTCCACTTCAGAGCTCGTCGATACCCGAGGCGCGCAGGCTGGCAGTCGGGAGGAGACCGCGGCTGCGGTCCCTGATTCCGATGCGGGCTTGGCTGATTGCAGCAACCCCCCCTCGTAGACAGATCCAGCTTGCGCAGGGCGATTGCCCAGCCGCTGGTTGATGTGCATGCGCGGCGACTTCGACGATTCTCCCCGGTCCGAGCGGGCGCCAACGTAAACGGCTCGAACCGCCAAGGTCAAGCAGCGATGATGGTTCGGCACGCGCTGACGCGGGGGCAGTGCCGCGTCACCGGCAGTCCCTCCTTGCAGCAGCTCCCGACGAGAATGTTCCGCCGTACAGCAGATCCTGACGGCGAGTGGAAAGCGCGTTCGAATCACGGGCGCGTCGCGCGGTGCGAAGCAGAATTCGCGCGGCCGTCAAGATTTGCGCTCCTATCGAAGAGCCTTGTGCGTCGGCCCGTGCATGGCGTCGCGCCCTCCACGCGCGTCTCGAGGTGTCGCGTGGCGGGTGACCTCCCGCGGGCGTCGTGCAGCTGGCGCTGGCCGACGATGGCTCCGCCTGTTCGCCGACGAGCCGCCGGCGTCTCCCCGGCGCGAGCGCGCGGCGGCTCGATTTCCTGGACCCGCGCCTCCGCGCTCCGCCTGCACCGCGCCGCCTGAGCGCGGCGGGCGCGCGCCTGGGCTCGCGCCCGCTCGCCGCCCGGGAGCAGGATCCGAAGGCATCTCGTTGACATGTCTGTTCGAGCTTGCTCGTATGGCGTGGCGAGGGCATCGGGTCTCACCTCCGCCCTGGCCCCGCGAGGCGACGACGAGATGTTCTCGGTGATCATCAGCGAGAAAGGGGGCGCGGAGCGCCGCGAAACCTTCGACCGGACAGAGATCAACGTCGGTCGCGTGCAGGGCAACGACCTGATGCTGCCGAAGGGCAACGTGTCGAAGCGGCACGCTCGGCTGCTCTTCCGCGACGGGCGCTTCATCGTCACCGACCTCAAGAGCACGAACGGCACGTATGTCAACGGCCGGAAGATCGCTCAGGCGACGATCGTTCGCGAGGGCGACAAGATCTACATCGGCGACTTCGTGCTGCGGATCGAGACGGCCGCGGCCGGAACGGCGCCCCCGGACAGCACGGCGCCGCCGGCGCGCGTGCCGGAGGAGACGGGCACGGGCGATCCGGCGCATCTGGCCGACCGCGCGCCGCCGTCCGCCGAGAAGGGGCTGCACCGGTCGGCGCCCCTGCCGCTGATCAACGAGAAGGGCGAGCCATCGCGCACCAGCCAGGGCGTGATCAGCCACTTCCCGCTCGAGAACGATCCGGACGAGTCGGCCGAGGCCGCCGCGCCCGTCCCCGGTCCGCCGCGCATCCCCTCACCTCGCCCGCCCATCGTGCCCGGCGCGCCGGGCGGCGCATACGCCCCGCCGCTGCCGGTCCCTCCCGCGGCGCCCAACGCCTCCCCGGCGCGCGACGGTCGCGCGGCGGTCCACACCGTCCACCCGACCATGCAGATGGCGCGCCCGTACCCGACCGTGACCCCGCTGCCGGGACAGGGCGGAGCGAGCGCCGCCGCGCCGCCGCAGGGCGCTGCGACCGTCGCCGTCCACCCCAGCGTGGTCCCCATCCCCAGCCGGCGCGCCATCCCGCCCGTATCGGACCGGGTCGATCGCGGGCAGGGCGATTCGGCGCAGGCCGTGGCGCACCGCAGGGCGCTCGGGCGCCTCGTGGAGCGGCTCGGCGACAGGGTCGACCTCGCGCCGCTCGACGGCGGCGCGCCGCCGGACGGCGCGCTCGCCCAGCGGATCGAGCAGGCCATCGCCGCCTGCGCGGAGGCGATGCGCGCGGCGGGCGAGCTGCCCTCCGAGATCGACGCCGAGGCGCTCATGGCCGACGCGCAGCGGGAGCTCCTCACGCTCGGCCCGCTCGATCGCCTGCTCGACGACGCCGAGGTCGGTGAGATCCAGGTGTTCCGTCACGACCACGTGATCGCGATGCACGGGCGCCGGCGCGCGATCACGGAGGTCGGGTTCAGCAGCGAGCGCGCGGTCGACCGGGCCATCCGCCGGCTCTGCGTGATGGCCGGGCAGCCGCTCGAGGGCGGCGCGCGCTTCGTCGAGCGGACCCTGCCGAGAGGGCAGCGGCTCTTCGCCGTGCTCCCGCCGGCGGCGACCTCCACGCTGGTGATCCGGAAGCCGCAGCGCCCCGATGTCACGCTCGAAGACCTGGTGCGCAACGGGACGATCTCGCGCGCGATGGCCGGGCTGCTCTCCCAGTGCGTGCTCGGGCGCGGCAACCTCCTCGTCACGGGGACGCGGGACGCAGGGACGGGCTGGTTGCTCGGCGCGCTCGCGGCCGCAGCGCAGCCCGACGATCGGTTCGTCGTGCTCCAGGACGAGGACGAGCTCGCCCTCGATCAGCCCAACACCCTGTCGATCGCGCTCGGCAGCACGACGGCGGAGCGGACGCGGGCGGTGCAGGCGGCCGTGCGCATCCGGCCCGAACGGGTCGTGGTGAGCTCGTTCTCGGGCCACGTCGCGGCCGAGATCGTGGATGCGATCGGCGGCGGCATGGACGGCGTGCTCGCGGCCGCCCGGGCGCCCACGCTGCGGCAGGCGGTGACGCGGCTCCCCGCGGACATCGCCGCGACCCGCCCGGGGATCACGCCGGAGACGGCGCGCGAGTGGCTGGCGTCGTCGTTCGATCTGGCGATCGAGATCGCGCTGCTCCGCGACGGTCGTCACCGCGTGCTCCGCATGGCCGAGCTCGCGGTCGAGAACGGGCAGATCGCCATTCGCGACGTCTTCACGTTCGTGGTCGAGCGGACGGCCGCCGGCGGCGCGCTCGAGGGGACGTTCCACCCTTCCGGGCTGGTGCCGGACATCGTGGAAGACCTCCAGTCCCGCGGGCTCACCGTCGATACGTCGACCTCGTTCCGCAGGAACCGCTAGCTCCGCCCGCCGAGATCCGGCCAGCAAACGGCCACCAGCAACGGCCAGCAACGGCCAGGAACGACAAAGACGGGAAGAACTCTGGCGCGCGCGACGGGAACGTCTTGACGAGCGCCGGCGAGAAACGGAGGTTATGCTGTTGAGCAGCCATGGCCATCCGCACCATCCTCCACTATCCCGATCCGCGGCTGCGACAGAAGGCGCAGCCGGTCGGGGACATCACCCCCGAAATCACGAGGCTTATCGACGACATGGCCGAGACCATGTACGCCGCGCCCGGCGTCGGTCTCGCGGCCACGCAGATCGGGGAGCCACACCGCATCTTCCTCGTTGACATCGCCTCCGACAACGAGCCGAGCAACCTCCTCGTGTTCATCAACCCGGAGATCGTCCGGCAGGAGGGGCAGCAGGTCGGCCCCGAAGGGTGCCTGTCGTTCCCCGGCATCAGCGAGGACATCAAGCGCGCCGAGAGCGTCCGCGTCCGCGCCCGCGGGCGCGATGGCGCGACGTTCGAGATCGCGGCCGACGGCCTGCTCGCCGTGGCCGTCCAGCACGAGCTCGATCACCTGGACGGCGTGCTGATGATCGACCGGATGGGCACGCTCAAGAAGCGCATCGTCCAGCGGAAGATGCAGAAGCGCGGCGCCGAGGCGGCGGGCTGAGCCGCGCGAGCGCCCTGATCAGCTGCGCGCCGGGAAGGCCAGAGGGCCGCTGACGTACGCGTCGCGGCCGCAGAGCTCCCAGCGCGGATCGACGATCCGGGGCGCGTCCCCCGGCGTGTCCGGGCCGGCCCAGTCGACCGCGCCCGGCCGTCCGCGGGGGCCGAGCAGGATGGGCGCGACGAAGGCGTGCAGCTCGTCCGGCAAGCGCGACGCGAGCAGGCTGCCGGCGAGCTCGGCGCCGCCCTCCACGAGGATGGAGACGATCCCCTGCGAGGCGCAGAGGCGCATCGCGGCGGTCACGTCGACGCGGCCCTCCGCCGAGGTCGGCGCGCGCAGGACGACGCAGCCCGCGTCCACGAGGACCTGCTCCGCCGCCTCGGGCGCGTCGGCGCCCGTGAGCACCCACGTCGGCACCTCCCGCGCCGTCTGCGCGAGGCGCGTGTGGAGCGGCAGCCGGAGCCGCGTGTCGAAGACGAGCCGGATGGGGCTCCGCCCGCCGGGCGCGAGCCCTGCCTCGCGCAGCGTGAGCCGCGGATCGTCGGCCAGCGCGGTGCCGATCCCGATCGCCACCGCGTCGTGGCGCGAGCGGAGCTCCTGCACCTTGGCGCGTGCCTCCGGGCCGGTGACCCACTTCGAGGCCCCCGTGCGGGTCGCGATGCGACCGTCCAGCGACAGGGCGAGCTTGAGCGCGATGTGGGGGATGCCGGTCGTGATGAACTTGGTCCACGGCGCGATCACCGCGCGGGCCTCGGCGCCGGCGACGCCGATCTCGACGGCGAGGCCGGCGTCGCTGAGCCGCTGCGCCCCGCCGCCGACCACCCCGGGGTTCGGATCGGGCGCGCCGATGACGACGCGCTTGATGCCGGCGCTCAGCACCGCGTCCACGCAGGGCGGCGTGCGCCCCTCATGGTTGCAGGGCTCCAGCGTCACGTAGAGCGTCCCGCCGCGCGCGACGTCCCCGGCCATCGCGAGCGCGAGCACCTCCGCGTGCTCCTCGCCGGCCCGCGCGTGGTGCGCGACGGCGACGACCTCCCCCGCGGCGTTCACCACCACCGCGCCGACCGGGGGGTTCGGCGACGGCATCGCCTTGTGCGCCTCCTCGATGGCGAGGCGCATCATCGCGGCGTCGAACTCGGGATCGGGGGTGGGGAGCTTCGCAGACATCGAAGTGCCGGATCTACTAGGGCCCCTTGGCCTTCACAAGCTTGCCAAGCTCGACCATGAACTGGTCGATGTCCCGAAAGGAACGATAGACGCTGGCGAACCGGACATAGGCGACCTCATCGAGTGTCCGCAGGTGGTTCATCACCCGTTCGCCGAGCTCGGTCGACAGGATCTCCCGCCGCTCGGACTCCTGCGCCTCGCGCTCGATCGCGTCGGCAATGGCCTCGATCTGGTCGGTGGACACGGGCCGCTTGTTGCACGCGATCCGCAGCCCCCGCACGAGCTTCTGCCGGTCGAACGGCTCGCGCCGGCCGTCCTTCTTGACGACCGTCGGCAAGATGTCCTCGACGCGCTCGTAGGTCGTGAACCTGCGCTCGCACGAGGCGCACTCACGTCGCCGGCGGATCACCTCACCCGCGCCGCCGGCGCGGGAGTCGATGACCCGGTCTTCGAGATGGCCGCAAAATGGGCACTTCATCGAGCCATCCAGCGCGGCGCGCGATCAGCCGTCGAACTGGGAGAACACGAGCGACACGTTCGTCCCGCCGAAGCCGAAGGAGTTCGACATCACGTGCGTCAGGCGGCGCTCGCGGGAGGTGAACGGCACGTAGTCCAGGATTGTGCACTCGGGATCGGGGTCGTCCAGGTTGAGCGTCGGCGGCACCGCGCCGTGGCGCAGCGCGAGGGCGCAGAGCGCCGCCTCGACCCCGCCTGCACCCCCGAGCAGGTGGCCCATCGCCGACTTCGTCGAGCTCACCCAGAGGCGCTTCGACGCCGCGTGGTCGCCGAAGACCTTCAGGATCGCCCGGGTCTCCTCGATGTCGCCCTGGGGCGTCGAGGTGCCATGGGCGTTGATGTAGTCGATCGCGTCGGGCGCGAGCCTGGCGTCTTCGAGCGCCATCCTCATCGCGCGCTGCGCCCCGGCGCCCTCGGGCGCCGGCTTCGTGATGTGGTACGCGTCGCACGAGGCGCCGTACCCCACGACCTCCGCGTAGATCTTCGCGCCGCGTCGCTTCGCGTGGGAGAGCGACTCGAGCAGCAGCGACCCGGCGCCCTCGGAGCAGACGAAGCCGTCGCGCCCCTTGTCCCAGGGGCGGCTCGCCCGCTGCGGCTCCTCGTTGCGCCGCGAGAGCGCGAACATCGCGCAGAAGCCGCCGATGCCGAGGCCGGTGATCGTCGCCTCCGCGCCGCCCGTGAGCATGATCTGCGAGCGCCCTCGGCGGATCCACTCGAACGCCTCGCCGAGGGAGTGCGCGCTCGACGAGCACGCGCTCGTGTTGCAGTAGCTCGCGCCCCGCAGGTCGAGCGCCAGCGCCACCTGTCCGGCGGCGAGGTTCGCGATGACCGTCGGGATGAAATAGGGGCTGACCTTGTGGGGGCCCTTCTCGTGCAGCGTGATCGAGTGCTGGAACAGGTACTCGAGGCCACCGAGGCCGACGCCGATGAAGGTGCCGCACTGATCGCGGTCCTCCTCGGTGAACTCGATCCCCGCGTCCTTCACGCACATCTGCGAGGCGGCGATGGAGAGCTGGGCGAAGCGGCCCATCTCCTTCACCTTCTTCTTGGGGATGTACTCCTCCGGGGCGAAGCCCTTCACCTCGCCGGCGAAGCGCGTCGGAAAGACGCCCGCGTCGAAGAGGGTGATGGGTCCGATACCGGACTGACCAGCCAGCAAAGATTGCCAGGTGGCCTGCGTCCCGATGCCGTTGGGCGTCATGAGCCCGATGCCGGTGATGACAACGCGTTCCATGGCTCTTATTGCCCTAGCGCCACCACAGAGGTGAGGACACGTGCTTCGGCGAAGAGCGGACCCTTCGCTGGCTCACGCGCCATCACACCTCCATGGTGACGCCGCGTCCGGTAGGGCGGTAGGGACGCTACTTCTTGGCATTCCTTTCGATGTAGTCGACCGCATCCTGGACAGTCCGGATCTTCTCCGTGTCCTCGTCCGGAATGTCGATCTCGAACGCCTCCTCGAACGCGAGGACAAGCTCCACCAGGCCCAGCGAATCGGCGCCCAGATCGTCGATGAAACTCGCTTCAGGCTTGATGTCCTTCTCGTCGACGTCGAGCTGTTCCTTGATGATTCGCTTTACTTCGGCCGTGATGTCGCGACCTTCAGCCATGGTATTCCTCCCGGGAAAACGGACCCCCTAGTAGCCCATCGCCATGGGCGTTGCACCATCGAATTACCTGCGACCGGCTTTTTCGTGTGCGCCTGGTTCGCCGCTGAGCGGACGCCTGGCTGCCCACGTCTCCATCCGGCGCGCTCAGACGTACATGCCGCCGTTGACGCGCAGCGTCTCGCCCGTCACGTAGCTCGCCTCGTCGGAGCACAGGAATGCGATCGCCGCGGCGACCTCCTCCGGTCGACCTGTACGCCCGAGTGGGACCATCTTGGTCAGGCCCTCTTTCATCTCAGCGCTGATCGTCGTCGTCATGTCGGTGTCGATGAACCCGGGCGCCACCGCGTTGACGGTGATGCCGCGCCCCGCGTACTCGCGCGCGAGCGACTTCGTCACGCCGAGCAGGGCCGCCTTCGTCGCGGCATACGCCGTCTGCCCCACGTTGCCCATCTCCGCCACGACGCTGGAGAGGAAGACGATACGCCCCGTGCGCGCGCGCATCATCACCTTCGTCGCGGCGCGGGCGCACGCGATCGAGCCCTTGACGTTGACGGCGAAGAGGCGATCGAGGTCCTCCTCCTTGATCCGCAGGAGCAGGCCGTCGATCGCGATCCCCGCGTTCGCGACGAGGATGTCGAGCCGGCCGAGGCGCTTCGCCGCCTCGGCGATGGTGGCCTCGGTCGCCTGCAGGTTCGCGACGTCGAAGCCGAGCGCCTCGGCCTTGCCGCCGCGCGCGGTGATCGCCTCGACGAGCGCGCGCGCCTCGGCCTCCCCGCGCACGTAGTTGACGATCACATGCGCCCCCTGCGCCGCAAGCGCCTCCGACGCAGCCCGCCCGATCCCTCGCGAGCCACCCGTGACGATCGCGACTTTGCCCGTAAGGTCGAACATCGATGCCTATGCCTCCGAAAGGAACGCGCTCACGCGCTCAATCCCCGCCATGTCGCTCACGCTGAGCACCTTGATCTGCTTCGTGATCCGCTTCACCAGCCCGGCAAGCACCTTGCCAGGGCCGATCTCCAGGGCGTGCGTGACGCCGTCCTCCGCCATGCGCTCGATCGTCCGCATCCACTGCACGGTGCCGTCGACCTGGCGCAGGAGGAGCGACCGCACCCGCTCCGGATCGGCGTTCGGCGTGGCGTCGATGTTCGCGATCACCGGGAAGGCGAGCGGCCTGAACCGGGCGCGCTCGAGCTCGGGGCGCAGGCGCTCGGCCGCAGGTCGCATCAGCGCGCAGTGGAAGGGAGCGCTCACCTTGAGCGGGATCGCCTTGCCGCCGCGGGCGACGGCGAGCTCGCCCGCCCGCGCCACCGCGCGGCTCTGGCCGGCGATCACGATCTGCCCCGGCCCGTTGTAGTTCGCCGGCGCGATCACCTCGCCCTGCGCGGCCTCCGCGCAGATCGCGAGCACCACGTCCTGATCGAGCCCGATGAGCGCGGCCATGGCCCCCTCACCCGCCGGTACGGCCTCCTGCATCGCCGCGCCGCGGATCCGGCAGAGCCGCACCGCCTCCTCGATCTCCAGAGCGCCGGCGGCGACCAGCGCGCTGTACTCGCCGAGCGAATGGCCGGCCGAGTACAGCGGCGGCTCGAGGTCGGGCAGGTGCTCGATGAGCGCGGCGGCCACGGCGCAGCTCGTGGCGACGATGGCGGGCTGGGTGTTGCTCGTCTGCGTCAGCTCCTCCATCGGCCCCTCGAAGCAGAGCCGCGAGATCGGCTCGCCGAGCGCGGCGTCCGCCCGCGCGAACGCGCCGCGCGCCGCCGCCGAGGCCTCCGCGATGGCCTTGCCCATCCCGACCTCTTGCGCCCCTTGCCCTGGAAACAGCCAAGCGATTTTCACGTTTGCCCTCACTTCCAAGCGGGGGAAACGGACGTCGTCCGTCCCCGAACCACGTCACGAGGCCAGCGCGCGCCAGGCCCCGCTCACGCTGGGACGCCCGGTGAGCTCGGCCGCCTGGACGCGCAGATCTCGACCTCGACACCGGCGCGCGCGCATGGCTCGCTCACATCCGGACGACCGATGCGCCCCAGGAAATGCCGGCGCCGAGCGCGCAGAACAGGACGTTGTGGCCCGGCTTGATGCGCCCATCGCGGACCGCTTCATCGAGGGCGATGGGGATCGACGCGCTCGAGGTGTTGCCGTATTCCTCGATGTTCAGCACGAACCGCTCCAGCGGGAGGCTGAGCCGCGCGGCGACCTGGCTGATGATCCGCAGGTTCGCCTGATGCGCGACGACCCAGTCGAGGTCCGCGGCCGCCATGCCCGCCGTGTCGAGCGCGATCAGCGAGGCGCTGGAGAGGTTCTTCACGGCGACCTTGAAGATGTCCTGCCCCACCATGTGGACCTTGTTGCGGTTCTGCTCGATGCCCTCGGCGGTGAGCGGCTCGGCCGTGCCGCCGCCCGGGATGACCAGGGAGCTCGCGAGCGCGCCGTCGCTGAAGATCCGCGTCGAGACGATGCCCCTGCCGTCGCCGGACGCAGGCCCGAGCACGACCCCGCCGGCGCCGTCGCCGAACAGGACGCACGTCGTGCGATCCTTCCAGTTCAGGATGCGCGAGAGCAGCTCGACGCCGATCACGAGGACGTGCCGGGCCACGCCGTTGGAGATGAACTGATCGGCGATCGTGAGCCCGTAGACGAAGCCCGCGCAGGCCGCCGAGATGTCGAACGCGGGGATCTCCTCGGCGCCGAGCTTCTGCTGCACGTGCACGGCGCAGGCGGGCACCGGCGAGTCGCCGCTGATCGTCCCGACGATGATCATGTCGAGATCGGCCGCAGAGAGCCCGGCGGCCGCCAGCGCAGAGCGGCCGGCAGCGGCTGCCATGTCGCTCGTGAGCTCGCCCTCGGCCGCGACGTGACGCCGGCGGATCCCCGTTCTCTCGCTGATCCAGCTGTCGGAGGTGTCGACGATCTTTTCGAGATCGGTGTTGTGCAGGACCCGGGCGGGCGCGTAACTGCCCGTCCCGAGGATACGGCTCCTCGGCCGCGCGGCGCTCATGCGCCGACCTCTCGCGCGCCCGCGTGGGCCTTTGCCGCGCCCGGGTGCGCGGGCGCAGCGTTCACGCCCGCCAGCGTCCGCGCGCCCGCCCCTGTCATGTGGCCGCGGTCGCCTTGGTCGCCTTCGCCTTGCGCCCGTTGTAGTGCCCGCAGGCGCCACAAGCGCGGTGCGGGAGCCGGGCTTCCCCGCAGTTCTCGCAAGAAACGAGCTGGACGGGGGTCACCTTGTCGTGGTTGGCGCGCCGCATGTCGCGCTTGCTGGGGGTGGTTTTCCTCTTGGGGACGGCCACGGAGCTACTCCTTCTTGGTCTTCTTCTTCGGTGTCCCGGCCTTGGCCGGGGAAGTTGAGGCAGGTTGCGCGCGCCGGTCAGAGCCGCCGGGCTTCTGTCCAAGCTTCTCTCGGAGCGCGCTCAGCGGCGCGAGCCGCGGGTCGAGGCCTGGAGCGGCCTCGTCCTCCTCCACCGCCCCGCGGGCGAGGGTCGAGGAACCGCCCTCGCGGTCCTCTCGGGACGCGGCAGGACCGATACCCGGGCAAGCCTCCGAGCACAAGGGGAAGTTCGGCATCTCGAGGAGAATGGCCTCCCGGATGAACGGATCGAGCACCACCGTCTCGCCGTCGTACGTGTCGACGTCGGCCTCGTCGGCCGAGAACTCGTACTCGGGCTCCTTGACCTTGGCCACCGCCTTCGTCGCCCCGTTGCGCCCCGCGTCGTCCCGCCGGTGGCTGGGCCCCGCGTCGTCCCGCCGGTGGCTGGGCCCTCGGCCCTCGGCCTTCGGCGCCGGACGCAAGAGGAGCGAGAGCTCGGCGTCGATGTCCAGCGCGGCCGGAGAGAGACACCGCGCGCACGGCGTGGCGACAGACGCCTTGACACGACCGCGCACGATGATCTCGTTCCCCGTGCGGGAGAGGCGGGCAGAGAGTTGGCCTGGCGCGCGGCTGGTGACATTGACGTCAGCGAGCTCTGCGTTCAGCCAGTCGGTCGGCAGCGGCACGTCCAGCGAGGTGCCGGAGAGGTCGATGTCATTGGCGGAGACGGCGATCTTGGACATGGGGTTCGGGGCCAGTGAAGGCGGAGCGTTTAGCGCGGGGTGCGTTGGCTCGCAAGACCGAGTACGAGCGCCGTCAGAACGGGGCTGCATGGTAGCGTCGCCCCTGCATGGACCCTAGCGCAATGCCCGAGGTCCCCGCCGCGGGCGCCGCCGACAAGCGACCGGAATCGTCAGGAGAGGCGCGGCGGGCGGGCCGGCGCGGAACGGTCGCGCTTGCCCTCTACGCGCTCGTGACGCTCGTGTACGCGGTCACCTGTTCGCGCGAGCTCTTCACCGTCCACACGCCCTACAACCACTACGCCCTGCTCGCCGAGGCGTGGCTCCACGGACGCCTCGACCTCGGCGGGCCGCCGCCGGCGTACGCGGGCGGCAACGACTTCGCCGTGCTCGGCGATCGCTACTACGTCAGCTTTCCCCCCTTCCCCGCGGTCCTCATCGCGCCGCTCGTCCAGCTCGTCGGCAGCGCCGAGCGCGTACGCGATGGGCAGTTCTTCCTGGCGTTCGCCGGCGTCGGTCCGGCCGTCCTCTTCCTCGCGCTCGAGAAGCTCTCGGCCTCGCGGCGCAGCCGCCGCACGCAGGCCGAGAACGTCGCGCTCTCGCTGCTCTTCGCGCTCGGGAGCGTCTACTGGTTCAGCGCCGTGCAAGGGACCGTGTGGTTCGCGGCGCACGTCGTCGGCGCCGCGCTCGCGTGCGTCTATCTCTACTGCGCGCTCGACGCCGCCCACCCCCTCGCTGCAGGCCTCGCCCTGGGCCTCGGCTTCGCCACCCGCACGCCGCTCGGCTTCGCCCTGCCGCTGTTCCTCTGGGAGGCGCTCCGCGCGGGCCGCTCGGACCCGCGCGCCCTCGCGCGACGGCTCGCCCTGTTCGCCGCGCCCGCGGCGCTCGTGCTGGCCGCGCTGCTCTGGCACAACCACGCGCGGTTCGGCGACGCGACCGAGTTCGGGCACCGGTACCTCCACATCGCCTGGCGCGCGCGGATCGAGAAGTGGGGGCTCTTCTCGTACCACTACCTGCCGCGCAACCTCGCGGTGGTGCTCACGAGCTTGCCGTACGCCCACGTGCAGGGCACGCCCTTCCAGATCAACGTGCACGGGCTCGCGCTCTGGGTGACGACGCCGATCTACGCGTGGGCGCTCTGGCCCCGGCGCACGCCGCCCATGTTCTGGGCGCTCGCCGCCACGGCATCCGCGGTCGCGCTGCCGAGCCTCTTCTACCAGAACACCGGCTGGATCCAGTTCGGCTACCGCTTCTCCAACGACTTCGCCCCGTTCCTCTTCGCCATGATCGCCGTCTCCGGCCGCCGCTTCGGCGTCCCGTTCTACGCCCTCGGCGCGGCCGCGATCGCCGTGAACGGGTTCGGCGCGGTCACGTTCCAGCGGGCGGGCTTCGAGCGGTTCTATTTCCTCGAGCGCACCCAGCGCGTCCTGCACCAGCCCGACTGAGCGCGCCGGCGCCGCCGCTCAGCCGCCGCGACGCTCATTCCCTCCTCCGCACGCGGGCCCGGGAGCGGGCCGCTTCCTCCGGCCAGCGGGGAATCCCGCGGACGACGCACGCGGCCCTTGGGTGCAGGGCGCTCGCTGTGCTAGCCCTCGCCGCGCCATGGAAGCTCTGCTCGACCCGGCCGCCATCGGGCGCGGCCTGCGGCGTATCGCGCTCCAGATCGCCGAGCGAGGCCGCGGCGTGGACGATCTGGCGCTCATCGGGATCCGACGGGGCGGCGAGCCGCTGGCCAGGCGGCTCGCCGCGCTGCTCCTCGAGATCGAGGGGCAATCGCCGCCGGTCGGCGCCGTCGACATCACGCTCTACCGCGACGACGCCGCGACCGCCCTGCCGAACCCGCGCATCGGCCCCAGCCACATCACCTTCCCCGTCGACGGCCGGCGCATCGTGCTGGTCGACGACGTGATCTACACCGGCCGCACCATCCGCGCGGCGCTCGACGCGGTGCTCGACTACGGGCGACCGCAGCGGATCGAGCTCGTCGCGCTCGTCGATCGCGGCGGCAGAGAGCTGCCGATTCACCCTGACTACATCGTCCGCGCGGTCGAGCTCGCCCCCGGGCAGCGCGTCGACGTCGTGGAGCGCGCTGGCGAGCTCTGGGCTCTCGTCACCGCCGTTGGAGCCAAGATCTCGGAGCCCCCAGCTCCCCCGGAAGGGACGTAAGCCAGCGCATGAGGAGGATCTACCCGCACCGACACCTGCTCGGCATCGAGGGGCTCACGCGGCCCGAGATCGTGGCCCTCCTGGACGCCGCCGAGTCGCTCTTCGACGTCTCCCGGCGGAGCGTGCGCAAGGTGCCCACGCTCCGCGGCAAGACGGTCGTGAACCTGTTCTACGAGCCGTCGACGCGCACGCGGACGTCGTTCGAGCTCGCGGGCAAGCGCCTCAGCGCCGACGTCATCAACATCAGCGTCTCCACATCGAGCGCCGTCAAGGGGGAGTCGCTGCTCGATACGGTGCAGAACCTCCAGGCGATGCAGCCCGACGTCCTCGTCATCCGGCACAGCGCGTCCGGCGCGCCGCACCACATCGTCGCGCGCACGCGCGCGGCGGTCATCAACGCGGGGGACGGCACGCACGAGCACCCGACGCAGGCGCTGCTCGACGCGTTCACCATCCGGCGCGCCAAGGGGCGGCTGGAGGGGCTGGAGGTCGCCATCTGCGGCGACATCGTCCATAGCCGCGTGGCCCGCTCGAACGCGCACCTGCTCACGACGATGGGCGCGCGGGTCCGCTTCGCCGGGCCGCGCACGCTCCTGCCGGTCGCAGGCGAGTCGCTCGGCGCGACCCTCTACGACCGGATCGAGCCCGCCCTCGAGGGCGCCGACGTGGTGATGATGCTGCGGGTGCAGCGCGAGCGGCTGAGCGGCAGCTTCCTGCCCAGCACGCGCGAGTACAGCCGCACCTTCGGGCTGAGCCCGGCCCGGCTCGCGCTCGCGAAGCCGGACGCGATCGTGATGCACCCGGGGCCGATGAACCGCGGCGTGGAGATCGATCCGCGCATCGCGGACGGCCAGCAGAGCGTGATCCTCGACCAGGTCGAGGCCGGCGTCGCGGTCAGGATGGCGGTGCTCTGGATCCTGGCCGCGGAGACCAACGAGTTCTCCGCGACCGGCGAGCCGCGGCCCGCGCCCTGACGGGGCCGCGCCGCCCCGCCGCGGTCCGCGCAGGGGGGGCGGATGGCTGCTCTCGCCCCGCGCGACGCGAGGCGCCGGCGCCGGCTCCTCGCTTGGCCGCCCGGGCTTGCGGCGGCGCGGCAGCGAACGGGGTTCCCTGCCGCGCCGCGTTTTAATAGGCTGGTCCATCTTTTTGAAAGGGTGGATGCCAACCATGTTTTCGCGAGACGTCCTCAGGATCGATGCCCCGGCAGTAGCGCAGGAGATCGAGCAGGCCATCCGGGCTCAGGTATTCGGCACGCTGCGGCGGCGCGGGGCCGTGGTCGGGATCTCGGGCGGGATCGACAGCTCCGTCGTCTCGACGCTGTGCGTCCGCGCGCTCGGCAAGGACAAGGTGCTCGGCCTCTTCATGCCCGAGCGCGACACCTCGGACGACGCGCTCCGGCTCGGCAAGCTGCTCGCCGAGCAGCTCGGCATCGAGGCGGTCATCGAGAACATCAAGCCCGCGCTGACCGGCCTCCGTTGCTACGAGCGGCAGGACGAGGCGATCCGGATGGTCTACCCGGACTACAACGAGAGCTGGAAGTTCAAGATCACCCTGCCCTCCATCCTCGAGAGCGACCGGCTGAACGTCTCGCAGCTGACGGCACAGCCGCCCGGCGAGGAGCCGCGCGTGAAGCGGATGCCGCTGAACGCGTACCTGCAGCTCGTCGCCGCGACGAACTTCAAGCAGCGCATCCGCAAGATGATGGAGTACTACCACGCGGACAGGCTCAATTACGCCGCCGCCGGTACGCCGAACCTGCTCGAGTACGATCAGGGCTTCTTCGTGAAGCAGGGAGACGGCGCCGCGGACTTCAAGCCGATCGCGCACCTGTACAAGAGCCAGGTCTACGCGCTCGCCGAGTACATCGGCGTCCCCGCCGACATCTGCAGGCGCGCGCCGACCACCGACACGTTCTCGCTGCCTCAGGGGCAGGACGAGTTCTACTTCGCGCTCCCCTACGACAAGATGGACCTCTGCCTCTACGCCTACAACAACAAGGTCCCGGCCGCGGAGGCGGCGTCCGCCGTCGGCATCAAGCCGGAGCAGATCGAGCGCGTGTTCAAGGACATCGAGGCGAAGCGCCGGGTAGCGCAGTACCTCCACGCGCAGCCGCTGCTCGTCCGCGATCAGAGCCACGCCTGACGATCCGCGCCCCTCGCGCCACCCGGGCCAGCGTCGACGCCCGGCGGCGCTGCCCCGGGCGTGAAACCGGCCGGAAACAGCGCAGCCCGCGTCGACGATGAAACGTGAGATGCGGGACGCGCTCGCGCGAGACCGCTCCACGACGGACTCGCGACGAGACCGCGAGACCGCGAGTCGCGACTCTCACCTCGGCAGCGTCCCCCCGAGGGCGGACAGCGCCCTGCGGCGGTCTGCACACCGCAACGCCGCTCCGCCGAGTGTTCTCGACAGGAAAGCCTGGAGGGTGATAGACGTAGGAATTAACTCCATGAGCACTTCCAGCATCGAATCGACGATTCGCAACTTCCTGGTCGCCTCGTTCGGATACAGGGGCGCTACCGCCGATCTTGGGGCCGAGGTCCCTTTGCTCGATCAAGGGATCCTGGACTCGACGGCCGTCCTCGAGATCGTCCAGTTCCTCGAGCAGGACCTCGGCATCCAGGTCGCTGACGAGGAGATGGTGCCGGAGAATTTCGGCTCGATCGCCCGGCTCGTGACCTACGTCAACGGGAAGAAGAGCAGCAACTAGCCCGAACACCCCGGGGGGCGCATGAGCACGCAGCACACCGCTCGTCGCGATCCGCGCTCGGATCGCTTTCTCATCGACTCAGCGCTGCGATCGTTCGCGGCTTCACGCCCCGACCACGTCGCGCTGGTCTCCGAGGGGCGGCGGCTCACGTACCGCGAGCTCGACGCGCTCGCCGACCGCTGCGCCGCCCTCTTCCGCGAGTCGGGCGTGCAGCGCGGCGATCGCGTCATGATCGCGCTCGACAACGGCGTGGACGCGGTCGTCGCCTATTACGGCACGCTCCGGGCCGACGGGGTGCCGTCGCTGCTCGGCACCGCGATGCGACCCCGGCGCCTCGCCCAGGTGATGGAGCTCGCCGAGCCGCGCGTGCTCGTGGCGGCGCGCGGCATGCGCGACGGCCTCGCCGCCATGGCGGAGCTCCCGCCCGCCGCGAGGCCGGCGGCGACGTTCCTGAGCGGCACGGCGCCCCCGGCCGCGGCGGCCGGCCCCTCGCCCGAGGGGCGCGACCTGGAGGAGGCGCTGGCCGGCGCGCCGAGCGACGCCCCCGAGCGCCGCGCCATCGAGCTCGACCTCGCGACGCTCTGCTGGACGAGCGGCAGCACGGGCGAGTCGAAGGGGGTCATGCTGACGCACCAGAACCTCCGCAACAGCACCGCGGCGATCGGCGCGTACCTCGAGCACACGGCGGACGACGTGATCCTCTGCGTGCTGCCGCTGTCGCACACCTACGGGCTCTTCCAGCTGCTCGTGACGCACGCGTTCGGCGGGGCCGTCGTGCTGGAGAAGGGCTTCTCCATGCCGTGGCCCATCGTCCAGAAGATGGCCGAGGAGCGCGCCACCGGCTTCGCGGGCGTGCCGACGATCTTCGCCTCGATGCTGTCGCTCAAGAACTTCGCGAAGGCCGACCTGTCGGCGCTCCGCTACATGACGAACGCCGCGTACGGGCTCCCGGCGCCGCAGCTCCTGCGCCTCCGCGAGCTTTTGCCCAACGTCTCGTTCGTCGCGATGTACGGCCAGACCGAGTGCACGCGCGTCTGCTACCTGCCGCCATCGCTGGCGCTGGAGCGACCGTCCTCCGTGGGCATCGCGATGCCGAACGAGGAGCTCTGGATCGAGCGGGAGGACGGCACGCGGGCGGAGCCGGGCGAGGTGGGCGAGCTCGTCGTGCGCGGGCCGAACGTGATGCGCGGTTACTGGAAGAACCCCGACGCGACCGCGCGCGCGCTCCGGCCAGGGCCCCTCCCGGGCGAGGTCGTGCTCCACACCGGCGATCTCTTCAAGATGGATGAGGAGCGATACCTCTACTTCGTCGCGCGCAAGGACGACATCATCAAGACCCGCGGCGAGAAGGTGAGCCCCCTCGAGGTCGAGTCGGTGATCTGCAAGGTCCCTGGCGTGATCGAGGCGGCGGTCGTCGGTGTGCCGGATCAGGTGCTCGGCGTCGCGGTGAAGGCCGCCGTCGTGAAGGCCCCCGATGCCGCGGTGACGGCCGACGACGTCCGCAAGAAGGTGCGGTCCGAGCTCGACGAGTTCGCCGTGCCCAAGTTCGTCGAGTTCATGGATACGCTCCCTAAGACGGCGAGCGGCAAAGTCAAGAAGAGCGAGCTCATCTGATATGTGCGGTATCGCCGGCCTGATCAACCTCCGCTCCGACGCGCCGAACCCCGACCGCGACCTGGCCCTCAAGATGGCTCGAGCGCTGCGCCACCGCGGCCCCGACGGCTTCGGCATCTACCGCGATCGCCACGTCGCGCTGGCCCACGCCCGCCTGTCGATCATCGACCTCGACGGCGGGTGGCAGCCCATGGCCAACGCCGAGGAGACGCTCTGGGTCTGCTTCAACGGCGAGATCTTCAACTACATCGAGCTCCGCGAGGAGCTCACGGCGAAGGGCCACCACTTCCGGACCAAGAGCGACACCGAGGCGCTGATCCACGCCTACGCCGAGTACGGCGAGGCCATGGTCGATCGGCTGAACGGCCAGTGGGCGTTCGTCCTCTGGGACGTCAAGCGGAGGCGCGCGTTCTTCTCGCGCGACCGCGTCGGCATCAACCCGCTCTTCTGGACGGTCCACCGCGGCGTCCTCCGGTTCGCCAGCGAGGTGAAGTCGCTCTTCCAGGACCCCACCATCCCCCGCGCGATCTCCCGCGAGGGCCTCGACGAGGCCCTGACGTTCTGGGCGCCAGTCGCCCCGCTCACCTCGTACGAAGGCATCCAGCAGATCCCGCCGGGCGCTGTGGCGACGCTCGATCTCGATCGCGACGTGGCGCCGCGCGTCTCGATCCGCTTCCGGCCCGAGTTCCCCCACGGGCGCGCGCCTGGCGGCGACGAGGTCTCGCTCGTCTCGAGCGTGCGCGAGGCGGTCCGCGGCGGCTCGACGATCCGCCTGCGCGCCGACGTCCCCGTCGGCAGCTACCTGAGCGGCGGGCTCGACTCCACGATCGTCGCGGCGCTGATCGCGTCGAACCGCGAGGTTCCGCTGCGCACCTTCTCGGTCGAGTTCGCCGAGCGCGAGTTCGACGAGGCCGAGTACCAGCGCGCCGCCGTCGCGCACCTCGGCACGTCCCACGCCTCGATCCAGTGCAGTGACGCCGACATCGCCGGCGTCTTTCCGGATGTCGTCTACCACGCCGAGGCCCCGCTCCTGCGCACCGCCCCGGCGCCGTTGTTCATCCTGGCGCGCCTCGTCCGGCAGAGCGGGTACCGCGTGGTGTTGACGGGCGAAGGCGCCGACGAGTTCTTCGCCGGCTACGACATCTTCCGCGAGGACCGGGTCCGCCGCTTCTGGGCGCGCCACCCGGACAGCAAGCTCCGGCCCCAGCTCCTCCTCCGGCTCTACCCTTACCTGCAGCGGTCGCCGGTCGCGCAGGTCGAGATGGCCAAGGCCTTCTTCGGGCGGAACCTCGCGCAGACGGGCGACCCGTTCTACTCCCATCGCCCGCGCTGGGACGCCACGAGCCGCATCAAGCTGATGCTCGACCCCGCGATGCGCGAGGGCGTCAGCGACACCGCGGCCGCCGATCGCCTGAGGGAGCAGCTGCCCGCCGACTTCATGCGCTGGACGCCGCTCGCGCGCGCGCAGTACCTGGAGATCACGACCCTGCTCTCCGGCTACCTGCTCTCCTCCCAGGGCGAGCGCATGATGATGGCGAACTCGGTCGAGGGGCGCTTCCCGTTCCTCGATCCCAACGTGATGGACGTGGCGGACGCGCTGCCGGACGCGCTCAAGCTCCGCACCCTCGACGAGAAGCACGTGCTGAAGCGCGCGATGGGCGATCTGTTGCCGCCCGGCGTCCTCGCGCGGAAGAAGCAGCCGTACCGCGCGCCCGTCGTGCAGCCGTTCTTCGGGAGCGGGACGCCGGACTACGTGGAGATGTGCCTCTCGCCGGACGCCATCAAGGACGCGGGCATCTGGCAGGCGCAGCCCGTCGCGTCGCTCATCGCGAAGTGCCGCAAGACCGGCGGCAAGTCGATGAGCAACACCGACGACATGGCGTTCTGCGCGATCCTCTCCACGCAGCTCATGGCGCGGGACATCATCCAGGGTGCGCGGGTCGTCGCGGCCGCCGACGACATGTCGGGCCGGCTGGGCGTCGACGTCGACCGGCTGCGCGACGCCGCGGGCTGATCCAGCGCGCTCGACGTCGAGGCGAGGCTGCGCCGGGCGCGCTCCTTCTCAGCGGGGCAGCTTGCGCACCCCGCCGGCGCCCTTCTCCTCCACCCAGAAGACGAGCCCGCCGTGGAGCGCGATCCCGCGCGGCGCGCCGCCTCTGTACAGCACCTGCGGCCTCCCGCGGCCGTCCTTGCGCTTCCGCAGGACGCGGGGCGTCCCTTGATCGGTCCAGTAGACGTAGTCGTCGTTCCCATCCACGGCGATGCAGTCGGGGGACGGGTGCTCCACGTTGTCGTCCTCGGAAGGCTTCCAGATCGCCATCGCCTCCCGCGAGCCGTCCTTCGGCGCCCTCATCACGGCGGCTTGCAGGTCGGTGTCGTTGCTGCGCGGGCTGTTGGTCCAGTAGACGAACGCGTCGTCGACGGCGATGGCGTACGGGAACGGCTGCTCGTCCGCCAGCTCGACCGTGTCGCCGGTGTCTCGTCGCGTCCGGTTCACCGTGCCGCGCGCGCTCCGATCGACCCAGTACACGTGCTCCGCGTCGAGCGCGACGAGGTGCGGCGACGCCTCATCGTCCTCGTGGAACTCGTCGTTCGCCCCCTCGTCGTTCGGCCACGCGTCGAGCATCGCGATCTGGCCGATGAGGCTGCCTTTCCCGGGCACGCCGATGCCGCCCGCGCGCTGCGCCCAGAACACGTCGCTCTCGTCCGCCGCGACGCCGAGGGTCGCGTGGTTCGAGTCGTAGATCACCTTCGGCGTCTCCTGTCCCTCGCGGTCCACCCACATGATGTTCGTGTCGTTGAGGTTGGACCAGAAGACGCCTTGCTGGTTGACGGCGATCCCGTACGGAGCGTTCTGCCCGGCGGCGAGCAGCGTGACCGGCCCGCCGAGGGCCGGCACCTTCTGCACGCTGCCGTTCGCGCCCACGCCGGCCGTCCAGTAGACCTCGTCCTGGTAGATGACGAGGAGCCTCGCGTTCGCGCCCGCCGGGGTCGGGAACCCGCGCGCGATCTCGGTGACCCCGCTGCAGCCGCTCTCGCTGCACATCCCCTCGTCCAGGCACACCGCGCCGCAAGCGCCGCAATTCTGGGGGTCGTCATGCAGGTTCACCTCGCAGAACGTGTCGCCGTTGCAGTCCGCCATGCCCGTCGGGCACCCGGAGGACCCACCGGACGAGCTCGCGCCGGGCTCTCCCATCGTGAAGTCGCCGAGCACGCTTGTGCATGCAGAGGCGATCGCGACGGCAACGCTGAGCATCAAGCCGACCTGGAGCGCCTGGCGCATCAAAAACTCCCCTTCGCTCCCGCGGAGCCGAGCCCGATCACGGGTGTGATCGATATCCCGGCGCGCTGCGGCGACCTCGGCGCTGTCAGGAGAAGGAACGCCCCCGCGCCGACGCCCACGGCGCCGATCGCGAACCCGATCGTCGAGAGCGTGCCCATCGCGTGGTAGCTGTCGACCTCGCCCTGGAGCGACGGGTCGCACCGGCCGGCGGGGCAGCGCTCCGAGAGGTCGCCGTGCTTGCCGATCGCGAGCACGCCGCCCACCGCGCCGGCCGCGAGGCCGACGCCGCCGAGCCCCAGCGCGGTGATCCCGAGGACGGTGCGGCTGCTGCCGCCCGAAGGCGCGCCAGGGCCCGTGTCGGGCGACGGCGCGACCGGCGGAGGCGACGCGACCGACGGCGGCAACGCGACCGGCTTGAGCTCGAGCGCGACGGTCTCGCTGGCGCCCTCCGCCAGGGTCACCTTCACCTCGGCCGGAGCGAACCCCGCCGCCTCCGCGCGGACGGTGTGGTCGCCCGGATCGACCGGCCGCCGGACCCCGAGGGCGGCGCGCGGCACGGGCTCGCCATCGATCGTGACGGCGGCGGTGTCCGGCCCGCGCACCGAGATGAGCACCTGCGGGATCCGGGGCGCGAGCGCGTCGAGCTCCCGTTGAGCGTCCGCGATCGCCTCGAAGAACTGCTCGGGCGACTTCTCCGGCGCCCCCTCGCGGACGATGCGGCTGTACGACTCCTGGGCCGCGATCCACTGGCCCACGCCCACCTGGGCTCGAGCGACGCCGAGCAGCAGCGTCGGGGCGTGGATGATGGCGTCGGCGCGGCCGAACCGATCGAGCGCGGCGGAGAAGTCCTTCCGTTCGAGGGCCTCCTGACCCTCCACGGCGAGCGAGCGCGCCGTCGCGCGATCGGCGTCCGAGACCTGTGCCAGCGCGGCGGGCGCGCAGGTCAGCGCGAGCAGCAAGGAAGCGATCCCTAGTCGACGAGCCATACGAACAAGGTCTGTGCGAGATGCTGCGGGTGAACTTCAGATGCCGAAATCCGTCGGCTTCGGCTTGCGGCGCACGCTACCGGCCGGCGCCGGAGCACGCGGCTTCGCCTGAGCGGGGTGCCCCGCGGGAGCGCGCAGGCCGCTCCGGGGCGCCGCCGACGAGGCCGCGGGCGCCGACGAGGCCGCGGGCGCCGGCGCGGCGGCGCTGGCCGCCGAGGCGGGCGGCTCGGGCGCCGGCACCGGCGCGGAGGATGACGCCGCGACGTCGGGGCCCCGCGGCACACCGGACGCCGACGCCGTGGGAGCCGGCTGCGCGAGCGGCTGCGCCGGGGCGCCGGGGCTCGCTCCGCGCAGGACGAAGAACCCGATGGCGACGAGGACGACCGCGGAGGCCCCTGCAGCGGCGAGCACGCGCCCGACGACGGGCCGCCGGATCGGGGGAGACACCACCGAGACCAGCGCGCTGGCGGTCTGCGACCGCATCTGGCGGCCCGACATCGCGGACGCCGTCTGCGCCTCTCCCGGCGAGGCCACCGTCACGCCGGAGCTCGTCGAGATCCGCTCGGCCTCGGCCTCCGACGAGGCGACCAGCGTGGCCGCGTCGCCGAGCGACGGCGCGGCGCTGTCGGGCCCGGCGTCGAGGGGCGTCGCGCTCCCCCTCGAGCGCGGGGCGAACCCGAGCTCCACCGAGGCGCGCTCGCCGGGCGCGCGGAACGGGACGAGGCTCATCCTCGACTCGAAGCTGTCGCTCGCGATGTCGAGGGCGATCGCGAGCGCGTCGCAGAACTCCTTCGCGCTCTGGAAGCGGCCCTCCGGCTCGCGCGACGCCGCGCGGGCCCACCAGGCGTCGAAGCCGGGCGGCACGGGGGCGAGCTGCGACGGCACGGGCAGCGGCTTGACCATGATCTTGAGGAGCAGATCGCCGAACGCCTCGCTGTTGAACGGGAGATTGCCGGTCAGGCACTCGAACACCACGACGGCGAGCGACCAGAGGTCCGAGCGGTGATCGATGCGCTTGGTCCCTTGCGCCTGCTCCGGGCTCATGTACGCGGGGGTCCCGAGCAGCGAGCCGGTCTTCGTCGTGGAGGTGACGCGCGGCGTGCTGTCCTTTGCGATGCCGAAGTCGAGCACCTTGGCGATCTCCCGGTCGTCGTCCCGGACGAGGAAGATGTTGGCCGGCTTGAGATCGCGATGGACCAGGCCGGCCGCGTGGGCCCGCGTGAGGGCGCGCGCCACCTGCGCCGTGATCGCCATCGTGTCGTACGGGTCGAGCCGCCCCACCCGCTGGATGCGGGTGTCGAGGTCCTCCCCATCGAGGTACTCCATCGCGATGTACGGCGTCCCTTGCCACACACCGTGGTCCAGGATCTGCACGACGTGGGGGCTGCGGATCTGCGCTGCGACCTTCGCCTCCCGCTCGAAGCGGAGCCGCACCTCCTTCGAGACGCCCTGCGCGTGCATGAACTTGATCGCACACGGGATGTCGAGGCCCATGTGCTGAGCGAGCCACACCGAGCCCATCCCGCCTTGCCTGAGCGGACGCACGAGGCGAAAGCGATCGGCAACGGTGGTCCCCGCGGCGGGTGTCACGCAGCCTCCCAGACCTTCGGGAATATCACAGGTGGACGTCCAGGGTCACCTTTGCGCCGTGCAAAAAGGAACTGCTGGCCAGCGCAATTCGGTCGAGGCGCGCGTCGTTTGCTGCTGGTTGCCGTCGGTTCCGTCGATTGCCGTCGGTTCCGTCAGCTCGCCCGCATCGGAGGGCGCTATGCGATCGCGGCTTGTGCCACGCGTCACGAACCTCGCAGGACCTCGGGCGCGCGGCGCTAGCGAGAGCCCGAGCTCGCCGCGGGCGCCTGCGGGGACCGCCGCGCGCCGGACCGGGACGGAAGCGCGCTGCCGCCCCCCGCGGCGCCGAGCGGCGTGCCCGTCGTCTGCGCGAGCTGGCTGCCGCGCGGATCGTCCGGGAACGTGTCGAGGAACTTGCGCGCGTGGTGGCGCGACTCCTCGACGATGCCCGCGCGGTACGTCAGGAGCGCGACGTTGTAGCGCGCCTCGGCGTTCCTCGGATCGGCCTTCAGGGCGGCGAGGTAGCCCTGGCGGGCGCCGTTGTAGTCGCCGCGTTTGTCGGCGATGAGCGCGAGGTTGTACAGCACCTCGGCGTCGGAGGGATCCTGCTCGGCGAGCGGCGCGAGGTGCGCCTTCGCCCCGTCGAGATCGCCGGCGAGGATGGCCAGCGCGCCCGCGAGCAGCCGCGCCTTCCGGCCGGCGCCGGCCTCGATCGCGCGCTCCGCCTCGGCCCTGGCGTCCGGTAGGCGGCCTGCGCGCTCGTGCGCGAGGGCGAGCGCGTAGCGGAGCCGCGCCGGGTCGCCGCCCTCTTCGAGCGCGGCCCGCGCCTCGGCCTCTGCGCGCTCGGGGCGGCCGGCGACGGCGAGCGCCTCCGCCAGGACGGCGCGCGTGCTCTGCTGATCCGGGCATCGCTCGCGCGCTGCCTCCGCGTCGCGGAGGGCGGCGACGGCGTTCCTGGCGTGCAGCCTCGCCTCGGCGCGGAGCGCCAGGCAGGCGCACGTGGCCGGCGCTGCGGGCGCGGCGGCGACGGGGTGCATCTTCAGGCAGCGCGCCGCGACCCCGTCGAGCTCGTCGAGCTTGCGCCGCTCGAGGAGCGGTCTCGCGACCTCGTCGACCGCGCGCAGGTGCGCACCGTCGCGGCGCAGCGCCGCCCACCACATCCGCTCGCGCGACCCGAGCAGGGGCGCGGCCCCGAGCAGCTGGACGGCGCCGAGGCCGATCACGACGATCGCGGCCCCCATCCGCCGGTGCTTGAAGCTCGATCCGAGCCAGTGCTCCGCCGCGGCCGCGGCGAGCGTCGCGAGCGCCGCCCACAGCGGCACGCCGACGAGCGCGACCCCCTGCGCGAGCGGCGCGCGAGGCCCGCGGTAGTAGAGCGCGGCCGCGAGCGCCGCGGCGATCGCGAGCCACAGCAGCGCCGCTCCGTTCCTGGCGAGCCGCGTCTCGATCCGCGCGGCGAACCACGCCGACAGGCCGAGCGCCGCCGCGAGCGCGGCCGCCGAGAGCGCGCCCGAGAGCGCGAGCGCGGCCGATGGCAGCGGCTCGGGCGAGAGCCACGTGGGCGCGATGGCGAGGACCGCGAGGTGCAGCACGCGGCTCAGGTGCAGGGCGAGCTCAGCGAGCCAGGGCACGGCGTGACCTTAGCCCAGCGCCCGGCGCGGACCAAACGGCGGCGGAGCGGCGTCGCTGCTGCGAGGCCGCGGCGGCGGCGCGCTCACGGCAGGATCATCTCGACCTCGACGGCGACGCGCGTCCCGGGCGGCGGCACGCCGATCCCGAGCGGGATCAGCCGGAGGCACTGCGCTGCGTCGGGGCGCTCCATCCCTCGCACCTCGCTGATGCCGCGGGCGATCTCCTTCCCGGACTCGTCGAAGGTCATGTTGAAGAGGTATTTGGCGCGCGCCGGCGTTGGGCTCTTGCTGAGCGAAGGCTCCCAGCACTGCTTCACGAAGAGCGGCCGCCGCGCTTCGAGGGCCCTGATGGCGTCCGCCTGGACGCGCTTGTAGAGCGCGCCCGGCTGCTCCGGCGGGGCCGCGGCCGGCGCCGGGCGAGGCCGTGAGGGAGACGGCGCGTCCGCCGCCGGTACCGGTGGCGCCCTCATGGAGGCTGCCGCAGCCTCCACGCTGGCCGGAGGGGCCCCGGCGGAGGGCGCCGGGCGCTGGAGACCCAGGTAGAGACCCACCGCGATGAAGAGGCTGCCGAGCAGGATCGCCGCGGGGGTCATCAGCTCCTTCTGCATGGTGGAAATCGCGGGGCAGGCGCCGCGCAGGCCGTGGTGCGCGAGGCTGGGCTCCCAGCCCGGACCTTACTCCATGGTGACGACAGCGGAGGTGTACGAATAATCGTTGTTGGTCCAGAAGGGGCTCTCCGAGCTCCCGCAGAGACCGACGTTGTGCTGGCCGGGGGGCAGCAAGAGCACCGCGCTCAGCCCCATGCTGATGCTGGTGTTCGCCGGGACGCGGAGCGCATAGACGCCGGTCCCGGTCCGCTGGATATCGCCGAGCGGCACGAGCTGCTGGGAACAGATCCAGAGAAAGAGCCGATCCGCAGGGGACGCCGCGGCGCCGAGCGCCTTGTTCGACACGACGAAGACGCGCTGCCCCAGGTCGGTCACGTTCACGGTGGCAGGTGCAGCCAGGAACTGAAGCGTTGACCGGGGGTCGGCGCCCACGCCGGAGACGGAGGTGCTCGAGAGCACGCCGGGAGGCCCCTGTGCGCCGGCCGCCCCGGGCTCACCGGGCGACCCCGGCTCACCGGGCGGCCCCGGCTCACCGGGCGGCCCCGGCTCACCAGGCGGCCCCACAGGCCCGATCGGACCTTGCGCGCCCTGCAGACCCACGGGATCGCCGACCCACACGCCGCTGCTGTCGATGACGAGGCGGCCGCCGACAGCGATGGAGTTCGGCGTGATGTCGCCGGCGACGTTGCTGGCCTGGAGCGCGTACGGAACGCTCGCGATCCTGGCGCGCGGGCGCATCTCGGGGTCTTCCCCCACGGTGATCCCCAGGTAGCGTGCCGTGCCGTTGAAGACCGGCTTGTCGACGGGCGCGAGATCGCCGAGGTCGGCCGAGAAGTACCCGTGGTCGAACGTGATGGAGTGGACCTCGCTCCAGATGGGCACGGTGGCGTCGAGCGCATCGTAGAAAGCGAACACCACCTCGAGCGTGTCGTCGATGGGCTGGCCTGCCGCATCGAACAGGCGCCCCTGATGGGTGATCGTGATCGGGACCGCCGCAGCGGCGGTCCCGCTCAGCGCGGTCGCCGCCGCGAGGACCAGCGGGTTGATCGTTCGTGCCTTCATCGCGAGCTCCCGTCGTTCGCCCTCGCGAGCCGGCGCCGGGGAGCGCCGGGGCGCCCATCGAATGTCGCGTGCGGAACGATCGCGGCCGAAGGCGCCGAAAATCCTCGATCGCAGCGCGATCTCTGCCCTGATCTCGCGAAGAAGCAGCGCCTTCGATGCCGGCGGTCATGCGACGGTTGCGATCGCGCTCGCGGTCGCTCCGCCTTCGTCCGAACCGGCCACCCGGCGTCGCCATCGCCTGGGCCGCGCCGCCTCGGATCGGGCGTCCGCAACGGGCGTGCGCCCGGCGCTGCGGGGGCGCGCCCGTCGCGGGTGCGCCCCAGCTCCGTGCGTCGGCGATCCCGCCTGGGATCGACGACGCTCCGCTACTCGAGGTCGTGCGGCTCGACTTTCACCTCGGTCAGCCTCGGGATGGCCGCGGCGACCGCCTCCCCGATCTCCTCGTGCGTCCCGACGACGCCGATCACGAGATCGTCCTCCGAGATCCGGCGCCGCACGGCGGCGTTCGCGTCCGCGAGCGTGACCTCCTCGACCCGCTTCAGGTAGGTCTCGTGGTACCCCGCTGGCAGGTCGTACAGGATCTCCTCGAGCCTCTGGTGCACGCGCTTCCTCGCGGTGTCGATCTCGAACGCGTGGGAGCGGACGAGGTAGCGCTTCACGAACGTGAGCTCGTCCTCGGTGATCCCGTCGCGCCGCAGCGCCTCGAGCAGCCCGAGCTGCAGGGAGAGGCACGCGGCGGCGTCCTGCGCCGCGGGCGCGGTCCACATGGTGAAGGCGTCGCGGTGCCGATCGAAGCCCGCCCGCGACGAGGCGCCGTAGGACCAGCCACGCTTCGCGCGCACCTCCTGCATCAGCCGCGACGAGAAGGTGCCCCCGAAGACGGTGTTCGCGACCAGGAGCGCCATGTGATCCGGGTCGTGGGCGTCGGTGCCGAGCCCGCCGATGACCATCTGCGTCTGCGTCCGCTCGGACTTGTCGACGAACACGAGGCACCGCCCCGGCCTTGGGCTCGGCTCCGTCACCGGATCGGCGATCGCCTCGCCCTCGGCCAGGCCGGACAGGAGGCGCTCCGCGACCCGGTGCGCCTCGCTGGGCTCGATGTCGCCCGAGATGGCCACGATCGCGTTGCGCCGGGTGTAGTGCCGCGCATAGAAGGCCGCGACGTCGTCGCGCGTGATCTCCCGCAGCGTCGGGATGGTGCCCGCGATGCGGCGGCCGTAGGGGTGCCCCGCGAACAGCGTGCGCCGGAAGGCGCGGCTGCAGAGTGAGCGATCGCTGTCGCGCGCCTCGATGAGCTCGGCCTCGGCCTCGCGCAGGAGCCGCGCGAGCTCGGGCGGCGAGAACGTCGGGCGCGCGAGGAGCGTGGCCCCGAGCTCGATGAACCGATCGAGCGAGCGCTTGATCACCTCGAAGTGGACCGTCGTCGCGCTCGTCGCCACGTCGGCGCCGAACTCCCCGCCGAGCGCGTCGATCGTCTCCTCGATCTCGTTCGCGCTGTGGCCCTCCGCCCCGCGGCGGAGCATGCGCGCCGTGATCCGGGCGAGCCCCTCGCGCCCGACCGGGTCGTGCGCCGCGCCGGAGCCGAACGCGACAACGATGCTGACGATGGGGAGCGCGTGGCTCGTCTCCACGAGCACCGCCCCGTCGCGAGGCAGAACGCGCCCGGCCGACGCTCCCCTGCCCTGTCCCTCGGCGCCCCACGCGAGGCCGCTCTTCACGCTCTGGCTCACGATGCCTCCTCGCTCTCCGCGTCCGCCTCGTCCCCGTCGTCGTCGGTGCTCGATCCGTCCGGGATCACGTGGACCACGGTCCGCGCCGAGCTCACGAGGTAGCGCCGCGCCACGCGCAGGAGGTCCCCCACGGTGGCCCGCCGGTAGGCGGCGAGCCGCTCGAACAGGGCCGCGGGATCGCCGAGCACCGTCTCGTAGAAGCCGATCTGCTCGGCCTTGCCGGCGACCGTCTCGAGCCCTTGCAGGATCGAGAGCTCGATGCGCGCCTTCGCCCGGTCGAGCTCCGCCTCGCTGACCGGGGCGCGGCTCACCGCCTCCAGGAGCGGATCGAGGGCCGCGAGCAGCGCCTCGCCGGTGTGGGCGCCGCGGGCGCAGAGATAGATGTCGTACAGCGCGGGGTCGCGGAACGAGCCGACCCAGCCGCGGATCTCGCTCGCGATCTCCTGCTCCTGCACGAGCGCGCGGTGCACGCGCGACGACCGCCCGGCGAAGAGGATCTCGTTCAGCAGCACGAGGGGCGCGTGGTCGAAGTCCCCGAGCGCCGGCGAGCGGTAGCCCATCGCGATCTTGTGCGTGGCGGTCGGCTTCGCCACCTCGGCGCGGCGCTCCGCGACCTGCGGCGGCTCGGGGCACACGTCCTCCACCGGGAGCTTCGACGGCTCCTGCGTGCCGTAGTGGTCCTGCACTACCCGCAGCGCCTGCTCGAGCGCGACGTCGCCGACGACGACCAGCGCCGCGTTGTTGGGGGCGTAGTACGTCCGGTAGAACTCGAGGCAGTCCTCGGTCGTGAAGCCCTTGATGTCCTCCATCCAGCCGATGGTCGGCCACCCGTAGGCGTGCTCGCTGAACGCCTCTTTATAGAGCAGCTCGCTCACCGCCCCGTCGACGTCGTCCTCGACCCGCTGCCGCCGCTCGTTGGCGACGACCTCTTTCTCGCTCGACACCTGGGGGTCGCGGAGGACGAGCCGCGCCATGCGCTCCGCCTCGAGGCGGAGGGTGAGCTCGAGCGCGTCCTTCGGCAGGTTCGTGTGGTAGTAGGTCCAGTCGAGGAACGTCGCCGCGTTCGTCTCGGCGCCGGCCTCCTCGAGCATCCGGTCGAACGAGCCGTGGGCGACGCTCTCCGTCTCGCCGAACATGAGGTGCTCGAACAGGTGAGCGATGCCCGTCTTGCCCACGCGCTCGTGGCGCGAGCCGACGCCGAACCAGGTCTGCAGACAGACCACGGGCGCCGTGGCGTCGGCGAGCACGAGCACCTTGAGCCCGTTGCCCAGGACGAAGCGCTCGACGCGCATCGCGGGACCGAACGCGATGGTGGCGTCATGGCGCAGCCGGGCGAGCGGCGGGCGGTCGCGGTTCAGCTCGTCGAGCATGTCGGCGAGCGGATCCAGTCGAGGGAGCGCGTTGGCGCCGGGGACCGAGTAGGCAAGCGTCTCCTGCATGGCAGACGCAGCCCATACCACGCTCAGCGCCGCGGCGCTGCGTGGCATAGGACGTCGCTCGGATCTCGTGTCGACTGGTGGCACTCCCACAGGGCGTCGTGGCAGGAGACGACGAGGACCCCCGCGTCGTACGCCTCCCTGAGAGACGAGCCTGCCCGCTGCGCGAGCAGGTTCGACGGGGTACGCTCGGTGCACCCCTTGCCCATGTCGACCTCGATCTTCCTGTTCCCCTTGGCCGGCTTCACGGGGCTCGGCGGGGTCTTGCCTTTGTCCGCGGTGCGCACCGCCGTGGCGAGCTTCGGCAGGATCCGCTCGAGGTAGGCCTTGTCCACGAGGGGATCGGTCGGCTGCGGCGACACCATGGCGAGCGTGTACTGGATCGCCATCATCTGCTGCTCGGCCGGGGCGCTCGGCTGGATCGGCCCGCTCGACCCGATCGGGACCGGCCGCGGCGGCATCTCTCGCTTCGCGGTCTCCGTGGCCGCGGGGGGCGCCGCGGCGCTCTGGGCCGGCGCGGCGCTCGGCGCGGCCGGCGGCGCGGAAGCTGAGGCGGACGCCCCCGGCGCCGGGGCGCGCGGCTCGTCGCACGCGACGACGGCGAGGCCGAGGGCAAGGGCGAGGACAGGGTGCGCCGCGCGGCGATCGCGCGGACGGACGGGGGCGGGCTGCATGGGCGGCTTATACGGGCGGGGCGCGCGCGCCGCCACGCCCGCGTGCCGCCAGCGCCCTGCCCCGCGCCTCAGTCGATCTTCAGGATGGCGAGGAACGCCTCCTGCGGGATCTCGACGCTCCCGACCATCTTCATCCGCTTCTTGCCCTCTTTCTGCTTCTCGAGGAGCTTGCGCTTCCGGCTGATGTCGCCGCCGTAGCACTTGGCGGTCACGTCCTTGCGCATCGCCTTCACGGTCGTCCGCGCGATGATCTTCGACCCGATCGCCGCCTGGATGGCGACCTCGTACTGCTGGCGCGGCACGATGTCCTTGAGCTTCACCGCGAGGTCCCGGCCCCGGGCGTAGGCCTTGTCCCGGTGCACGATGACGCTCAGGGCGTCGAGCGGGTCGCCGTTCACCATCATGTCGAGCTTGATGAGGTCGTCGGCGCGGTACCCGACGAGCTCGTAGTCCATCGACGCGTAGCCGCGCGACACGCTCTTCAGCTTGTCGTGGAAGTCGAAGAGCACCTCGCTGAGGGGCATGTCGTAGGTGATGATCACGCGGTCGGACGAGGCGTACTGGATCGACTTCTGCTCCCCGCGCCGCTCCTGGCACAGGGCGAGGACGGCGCCGACGTACGTCGACGGCACGTGGACGGTCATCCGGAAGATCGGCTCCTCGATGCGCTCGATGAGGTTCGGCGGCGGGAGCTTCGCCGGGTTCTCGATCGACTTCATCGAGCCGTCGCCCAGGAAGCAGTGATAGACGACGCTCGGCGCGGTCGTGATGAGGTCGAGGTTGTACTCGCGCTCGAGCCGCTCCTGGATGATCTCCATGTGGAGCAGGCCGAGGAAGCCGCACCGGAAGCCGAACCCGAGCGCCTCGGACGTGTCGGGCTCGAAGACGAACGCCGCGTCGTTCATGTGGAGCTTCGACAGGGCGTCGCGGAGGTCCTCGTACTGGGCCGAGTCCGTCGGGAAGATCCCGGCGAAGACCATCGGCTTGACCTCCTTGAAGCCGGGCAGCGGGACCGTCGCGGGGTGGACCGCGTCGGTCACCGTGTCGCCGATCTTTGTGTCGACGACGCTCTTGATGTTGCCGACGAGGAAGCCGACCTCCCCTGGCCCGAGCTCGGTGAGGGCGGTCGCGTGGGGCGTGAACACGCCCATCTCCGTGACCTCGTAGTCGCGGCCGGTCGCCATGAAGCGGACCTTCTGCCCCTTGCGGAGGACGCCGTCGACGACGCGCACCATGACCACCGCGCCGCGGTAGCTATCGTACCAGCTGTCGAAGATGAGGGCGCGGGGCGCCGCGTTCAGGTCGCCCTTCGGCGCGGGGACGCGCTCGACCACCGCCTCGAGGATCTCGGCGATGCCGATCCCCGTCTTGGCGCTGGCGGGGATGGCGCCGGAGCAGTCGAGGCCGATGACGTCCTCGATCTCGCGGGTCGTCCGCTCGATGTCGGCCGAGGGGAGGTCGATCTTGTTGAGGACCGGGAGGATCGCGAGGTTGTTGTCGAGGGCGAGGAAGACGTTGGCGAGGGTCTGCGCCTCGACGCCCTGGGTGGCATCGACGACGAGCAGCGCCCCCTCGCATGCCTGGAGGCTGCGCGAGACCTCGTAGTTGAAGTCGACGTGCCCGGGCGTATCGATGAGGTGGAACCGGTAGGTCTGCCCGTCCTTCGCTGCATAGTCGAGCCGGACGGTCTGGGCCTTGATCGTGATCCCCCGCTCGCGCTCGATGTCCATCTTGTCGAGGAACTGCTCCTTCTGCTCGCGGGCGGTGAGCGCCCCGGTCGCGTCGAGGATGCGGTCGGCGAGCGTGGACTTGCCGTGATCGATGTGGGCGATGATGGAGAAGTTGCGGATGAGCTTGGAGTCAACGGGCATAGCGAGCTTCAGGGCGCGGCGACCTGACCAGCGTTAGCGACCGCAGCGCGCGGCCTCGACCGAGATGCGAAGGAGCGGACCTGAGGCCCGTGCCCCTCCGGGAACCGAACCGCAGCACGCGGCGCTGCCGGCGCCGAGGGAAATGGTGGACCGCGGCGTGCCTGCTCCTAGCGCGAGCAGCGCCGCAAAGCTATCCGCCCGGACAGCGCGCGGCGTCCAGGCGCATACCCTCCCCCGGCCTCTCAAACCCGGAGGCGCTCCAGCCTGGGTCATTTCTTCGGGATCGGCGGCGGGGGGGCCGGCGTGCTCTCCAGGGACATCTGCCCTGGCAGCACGTGCTCGTAGTGCTTGAGGATCATGTCGATCCCTTCGCGGATGTAGACCGCGATCGGGACCTTGGTGCGTTCGTGCAGGATCTTCAGCCGCTCGGCCTGCTCCGGCGTGATGTAGATGGTCGTCGAGACTTTCTTCCGCGACATGTCACGCCCGGGAGGGTAAACCCGCCAGTCTCGATGGGTACGACTGACAAGACGTTACCCTAGATGCCGGTACGTATGATGTCAATCGGAATGGCGCCGTCGCTCGGCGGGGCGCGGTCATTCATCCCGCACGCGGGCATCCCGCCACGCGGGCATCCCGCACGCGGGCCGGCGGGGTCGTCTCCCGTGGGCTTCTTGATGTGCGCGCGGACGGCGGTCTAGACTGCCGCCGAAGCTGGTCCGCGTCGGGGTGGCTCGCCCGGCGCGTCGAGCTTTGTCCCGAAAGTCCCGGGCCCGCCGGAGGAATCTCTTGATGACGCGATTCCCGCTCACCTGGCCGTCGCCCAGGTGCTTGCTCGTGGCCCTGATGACCGCTGCCGTCGCCTCCTGCGCGTCCTCGACGCCGGCGCCTTCGAGCGCGAAGAGCTCCACCGGCGAGCGGGACACGGCGATCGTCCACGAGCCCTGCGACAAGGACTCCGCCTCTGCGCAGAAGGTCGATGTGAACGGCGATCGGATGCCCGACATCATCCACGTGAAGAAGGACGGCCGGGAGGTCTGCCGGGTCGTCGACCTGAACCTGGACGGCGCGATCGACGCCTTCATCTACTACGACGGCAACGGGGTCGAGCGCCGGCGCGAGTCGGACTTCGACCGCGACGGGCGCGCCGACGAGATCGCGCACTACGAGCGCGGCGCCGTCGTGCTGAAGGAGCGCGAGACAAACTTCGACGACAAGCTCGACACCTGGGACTACTACGAGGGATCGCGCCTCACGCGCCGCGAGCGCGACTCCGACGGCGATGGAATCATCGACCAGTGGTGGCAGTTCAACAACCCGAACGACCCGAGGTGCGCGGTCGTGTCCACCGATCAGAACGCCGACGGCAAGCCCGACCCGAACAGCGTGGTTGATCTCTGCGCCGAGTCGTACGGCGCGCCGAAGGCGGTCCCCCCGCCTCCGCCGGGCAGCGCGGAGACCCCGGCCGGCGCCGCCCCGGCGACGAGCGCGGCGCCCGCGGGCTCCGCGCCCGCCCCCGCCAACGCCGCGAGCCAGCCGGCCGGCAAGAAGGGACCGTGACATGAGGAGACAAGCGCTCATCGCGCTCGCCGCGCTCGGCTTGCTCGGCGCGGCGTGCGGCTCGGATCCGGGGTTCGAGGGCGCGAAGGCGCCGAAGGTGGAGGCCGCCCGCAACGCCGACGGCAGCATCGACGATCGCTCGATGTGCGACTGGAAGGGCAGAGAGGATCGCGAGGCGAGCGAGACCGCGGGGCCGGGCGCGATCCAGCCCAACGTGCGGCGCGTCTGGCAGATCGTGGGCACCGGCGAGGACCGCCACCGGACGCTCGTCTGCCGCGAGATCGACACAAACTTCGACGGGGTGAAGGACGTCGTCCGCAAGTACAACGACAAGGGCGAGAGCCTGCACGAGGAGTCCGACTCGAACTACGACGGCCGGATCGACACCTGGCTCACGTTCGCCGGCGGGAGGCTGGCCGAGGTGAGGATCGACTCCGATCGCGACGGCAACCCCGATGAGTGGAAGTACTACAGCGGCGGCAAGCTCGCGCGCATCAAGCGGGACACGAACCGCGACGGCAAGCCGGACGTCTGGGAGATCTACCGCATGGGCCGGCTCGAGCGGATGGGCGTGGACATCGACGCCGACGAGCGGGTCGATCGGTGGGACCACGACAACGAGGTGAAGCGCCGCGTCGAGGAAGACGAGCGCAAGAAGGAAGAGGAGGCCGCTGCAGCGGCCGCGAAGAAGGCCGCGGAGGATCAGTCCGCCGCGGACAAGGCGAACGAGGCCGCGGGCGGCAGCGGCAGCGCGGATCCCCCCTAAGGACAAGAAATAGCGCGCGCCTCCTCCGACCGAGTGGAGGTCGATCTCGCCCGCCCGGCCCCGCCGGCGTGCTGCTCGCCCCGGTGCTCCTGCCGCCGCAGGCGCTCGCCGCGGCGGACATGCGGGCGCGCCGGCCTCGACGTCGGCCTCGGGCCTGAGAACAGCGCGGCACCAACGTTGGTCGACGCGGCGCGAGGGGCGTGCTTATCAGAGCCGCCGGCCGGCAGCGCAGCGTCGGCATAGGTCCCGAGCACACCATGGAAGAACGTCTGCAGAAGATCATCGCGCGCGCCGGCGTGGCCTCACGCAGGTCGGCCGAGGAGCTCATCCTCGCCGGGCGGGTACGCGTGAACGGCCACGTCGTGACCGAGCTCGGCTTGAAGGCCGACCGGCAGAAGGACCGGATCGAGGTCGATGGCAAGCGCCTCGTCTCCGAGGCGCCGGTCTACGTGGCCCTGCACAAGCCGCGGAACGTCGTCTCGACCTTGCGCGATCCCGAGGGGCGCCCGACGGTCGCCGACTACGTGCGCGGCACGGGCGCGCGGCTCTACCCCGTGGGTCGGCTCGATTTCGCGACCAGCGGGATCCTGCTCATGACGAATGACGGCGACTTCGCCAACGCGCTGCTCCATCCGCGCGGCGGTGTGCCGAAGACGTACGTGCTGAAGGTCCAGGGGACCATGAGCGACGACGACCTCACGCCGTGGCGCGAGGGCATCCGCCTGGAGGACGGCGTCACGCTGCCGGCCGAAGCGCGGCTGCTCCGCCGCGAGGGCGACAAGACGTGGATCGAGGTGACGCTCCGCGAGGGCCGCAACCAGCAGATCCGGCGCATGGGCGAGGCGAGCGGTTGGCCCGTGATGCGCCTGGCCCGGACGACGTTCGCCGGCGTGACCTCGGAAGGGCTCCGGCCCGGAGAGTGGCGCGCCTTGAAGGTGGACGAGCTCATCCACATCCGCGAGTCGTTCGGCGTGCCCAAGCGCATCCGTGGCGCGATGATGGGCGCGTCGTCCGGACCGGTCGACCATCGCCGCACAGCGGGCTTGGCCCGGTCGAGCGCGAAGGCGTCGCCTCGACCTGTGCCGGAGGCCGGCGGCCCGGCCGCGCGCAGCCGCGGGCCCGCGCAGCCGCGGGCTCGCACGAGGACCAACGCCGACGTCCCGAGCGCATCCGGCCCGGCCCCCGCTGGGCCGAGGGCTCGCTCAAGGACCAGCGCCACCGCGCCGACGGCGCCCGGCCCGGGCCCCGCTGGGCCGAGGGCTCGCTCAAGGACCAGCGCCACCGCGCCGACGGCGCCCGGCCCGGGCCCCGCTGGGCCGAGGGCTCGCTCCAGGACCAGCGCCACCGCGCCGACGGCGCCCGGCCCGGGCCCCGCTGGGCCGAGGGCTCGCTCGAGGACCAGCGCCCCCGCGCCGACGGCGCCCGGCCCGGCCCCCGCTAGATCTGCGCGAAACGCCCGCTCCGAAACGAAGCCTCGAGCAGCTGAGACACGCGCGCCTCGAGCTCGCGGGCGCGGGCGTCGTTGATGCCGGCAAGCGCCTGCTTGATCTCGCCGAGCGCCTTCAGCTGACTGAACAGCTGCACGTCACCGAGCGCGGCGCCGCCCGTGAGGATCTGCCGGATGCGGTCGATCTCCGCGGCGAGCGCCTCCACCCCGACGCCGAGCGCGCCGACGCGGCGGCGATCCGGGTGCTCGCGGAAGAACGCCTCCAGCACCGGCTGCACGATGCCCTCGAGGATCGCCGCCTGATCCTGGTTGTTCCAGATGTGTTTGAGCACGAAGAAGTCGCTCGCGTCCGTGGTCGGACGGCCGTCGAGGTAGGCGCTGGCGGCGAAGAGCTTGAGCATCTTCACGACCCGGCGGTCCGAGAGCGATATCCCCTCGGCGCGGATCTGGAACACCAGCCCCTTGTAGGCCGAGAGGAACGCGTCGCCGAAGTTCATCCGCGCGCCGAACCCCCGGCCGAGCTCGGCGAGCTCGCGCGCCGCGACGAGTGGGCGGAGCGGCTCGCCGGCCATGTGCCGGATCTCCTGCTGGATGCCGCGCTGGAGCAGCTCGCTGAAGTGGTAGGCGTCGAGGTTGTCGGACTGCACGCGCAGGAGGAAGCGGTCGAAGATCGCTGTCAGCGTCTCGTCGCCCGGCACCTCGTTCGAGGCCGCAAAGACGCTGATGAGCGGGCAGCGGATCACCTGCCCGCCGCTCGAGAACTTGCGCTCGTTCAGCAGCGTGAGCAGCGCGTTCAGGATGGCGCTGTTCGACTTGAAGACCTCGTCGAGGAAGACGATCTCCGCCTCGGGGAGCATTCCCGACGTGTTCCGGCGGTAGACGCCCTCGCGGAAAGCGCCGATGTCGACCGGACCGAAGATCTCGTTCGGCTCGGTGAAGCGCGTGAGCAGGTACTCGAAGTACTGGGCCTGCATCAGCTCGGCGAGCGTGCGGATGAGCGCGCTCTTCGCGGTCCCAGGCGGGCCGAGGAGCACGCAGTGCTCCCCCGCGACGACCGCGATCATGAGCAGGCGGATGATCTCGTCCTTGCCCAGGAACTGCCGCTCGAGGCTGTGGGCAAGCAGGCGCAGGCGCTCGTGGAGCGGAGCGGACATGAGGCGAATCCTCGTATCACAGGCCCGCCGCCCGGCGCATCGTCGCCGTAGCGCCCCGTGCGTTCCCGCGGCGCCCGCGCGCCGGGCAGTGGAACAAAAACACAGAGGCCGGTGGGTCGCACCGGCCTCGCTGGCTGCTCGCTGTCGCAGAGCCTATGTCGTGGAGCGGGAGACGGGATTTGAACCCGCGACGTCAACCTTGGCAAGGTTGCACTCTACCACTGAGTTACTCCCGCAGATGTCAATCGCCTGATTCAGGAAATCATCATCTGATGGCGCTTGTCAGAGAATTCCTGATTCGCGCCGGGTCATCACCGGAGGGCGTCTCCGTCGATGCGTGGCGGATGAGTACCAATCGGCGTGACCAGAGTCAAGCTCTCAAGAACAAAACCTTAAAACTTCCGTCGCCGGCAGGTTGCACGGCCGCTCTGGTCGAGTATTGTGTGGCCATTGCGAGCGAGGGGGCTCGCCAAGCAGCACCGCGCACGGTGCCGCTCACAAAAGCCTTCGCGTTCGCGACAGCGGCACCGTGTGGCGTGCTCTTACATCATAAGGGTGCCCGCCGCTCGGCGCGCTCTTGGTTGGCCTGGGTCGACCAGGCAGGTCCTTTGGACTTGGGGGGAGCATGAACGAACAGACTGCTTTGCGAGTGGACGTTGCGGAGACGCCGGCACCGGTCCTTCAGAAGGAGTACCGGTCCGGAGTCCACGCCAAGCGACAGGACGATGATGGAGGGTGGGGGCTCGTCCTGATCGGTCTCGACGCCCCGCCGCGGATCGTGAGCCTCATGGACGGCGCCGTGATCGGCAGCGCCGCGCGCGACGGGCGCATCGAGGGGAGCGGGATCGCGCCGGAGCACGCCAAGATCAGCGTCCGCTCGGACGGTTGTTACATCGAGGACATGGATACCCACGACGGCACGTGGGTGAACGGCGTCCGCGCCCGGCGCATCGGCGTGATGCACGGCGACGTGGTGCGCCTGGGCCAGCAGCTCGCGATCTTCGTGGAGCGGCACCTCGCGCTGTACGACGGCGCGCCGTCGCGGCTCGGGCCGCTCGTGTTCGGCTCGAAGCAGCGCAAGGACTGGATCGACCCGGTGATGAAGCTGGTGCAGTCGGGCTCCAGCGTCTGCATCGAGGGCGCGCCCGGGGTCGGCAAGCGCACGCTGGCCCGCCTCGCGGCCGCGGTGCGGGAGGGCCTGGGGGAGACCCTGGTCGTCGATGGCGGCGCCGAGACCAAGCCGGTCATCCCGCCGGGCGCGCGGCCGATGACGTGGCTCGTGCTCGACGCCGATCGCCTGCCGCGCCCGCAGCAGCTGGAGATCGCGCACTCGGTCGGCCGCTCGAACGGCGTCAGCATCATCGCGACGACGGGGCAGCCGCTCGATCGGGCGGCCGGCGACGGGCGCGTGGCGCCGTGGTTCGCGTCGCTCTTCTCCGGCAAGCGGATCACGATCCCGACGCTCGAGATGCGGCGCGAGGACGTGCCGCTCATCGTGCGCGACATCGCGGAGCGCAACGCGATCGGCCTCGATCGCTTCACCCCGCAGCTCCTGGAGGCGCTCGTCCGCGCCGGCTGGCCGGGCGGCGTGCCGCAGCTCGAGTCCGCCATCGTGACGGCGGCCCAGGCCTCGCCGGACGGCCCGCTCTCCGTCACGCCGATCGCGGGCTCGCTCGCGCGCGGCCCGCGCGTGAAGCCGAACCTCCCGCCGGCGACGGATCCGTCGCTCGCGCGCGCCCGCCTCGAGGACGCGCTCGCCCGGGCCAACGGCTCCGTCGCGTCGGCTGCGCGCGCCCTGGGCATGTCGCGGCAGGCGATCTACCGCGAGGCCGACCGGCTCGGCCTCGACATCGCGCGCCGCAGGGTCCCGCGCGGCTGAGCTGATCGCCGCCCCATGCCTGGGAGCCTCGCGGCGCGCCAGCGCCGGCAGGGGCTCTCGGCGCGCCTCATGACGAAGCGCGGCGCGCGCCGGGCAGGCGCGTACCTTCAGCCGTAGAATCCGAGAGACGTGTGGCTGACGATCGATCCCTCCTCGGGGTCGATGCACTGCTCGTAGTTCAGCAGCTCTCCGCGCGACGACGGCGGGAGCGCGCGGAGCAACGTGTAGATGGGGCCGAGGCCGCAGACGCGACGGGTGCCGAGGTCCTCTGCGACGTCGGCGAAGAAGCTCGGCGGATCGACCGACGTTGCGCGCTCGATCGAGGCGAGATCGCGATCGCGCAGCGTCATCCGCTGGCGTTCGCCGAGCGGCGCGGGGTCGCCGAAGCGCGGACCGACGTGGGCGAGGTCTGCCCCTGCGATCACGAGGACGCGGCCGGGGCGCCTCGCCAGGGCGTCGCGGAGCGACGTCAGGAACGACTCGGCGCCGTCGTCCTGCGCGGGGTCGCGGCGCCGCGCCTGGCACTCCGAGAGGCCGCAGAGGATGGGCACGATCGACGCCGCGCGGTCGCCGAGGAGGTGCCGGACGAACACGGCCTGGAACTCGATCGAGTGCTCGTTCTTGTGCAGGTACTGATCCTCGTGCACGTCGAAGCGGCTCGCGGCCGCGAGCTCCGCGATCATCTCGCGATCCGGATCGAGCGGGCCGAACGGCGTCGCGAACGTCTTCTCGCAGACGGCATACGGGCGCCGCATCGGGGCGTGCGACGTCCCGAGCAGAACGAAGGTGTCGACCTGCTCCAGCTCCGGCGCCGCCAGCGCCTGTTCCAGCGCGGCGTAGGCGTGCCCGTAGCCCGCCGCGGCGCGCCAGAGGTCCATGTGCGGCGCGCAGAGCCCGACCATGCGCTTCGGCGCGCCCTGCGCCACGGCCGCGCGCGTCCGCGGCCGCGCAACCCGGAGACACTGGCGCTCGATGAAATCGGCGAGCCGCAGCCGATCACCGTGGTACGCGCCGCCCGCGTGGGCAGCCATCCGGATCGGCGACGCGTCGAACGACCGCACGACCGTCCGCCGGCGCGCGTGGAACCGCGGGCTGTCGAGCATCCACGCGCGTTCCAGCTCGTCGGCCAGCTGCGCCACGTGGGCGGCATCCACCTGCTGCCCCGTCGACCGGGAGACGTCGCGCGCGATCTCGTCGACCGAGCGCCGCCCGTCGAAGCGCGCGAGCACCGCGGAGCTCGCGGCGGGCACGACGACGGCGGACGGCGCGATGCCCTCTGTGTCGCGCAGCATCAGCGCGCGCCCGTGGCGCTCATCCTGGATGACGATGACCTCCAGAGCGCGGAGCTTCGGGCGCAGAGACGACATCCATCGCGAGGATAGCGCGTGCGCGCCCGCCGCCCAGCTGCAGCCTCGCGCGCCCTGCCGCGGCGCCGACGGCCCCCCTCGGTCGCAGGGGGCGGCTCGCTCCGGAACGGACCGCCCTGGTGCCACGCGTCAGAGCTCCCATCAGGATCGCGGATTGCCGCTTCGCGGCGGAGCCGCGTGGCACTAGGCTCGTTCCGCGGAGCCCGCCCCGCCCCCGCCTCGCGCCGGCCGCCGTCGTGCGCGTGGGCGCACGAGAGCTTGCCCTGACGACGAATGCGCCGCACCGCGACCCCTGAGCCGCACGCCCGTGAAGCCGATCTGCTCGCCGAGCTCACGGCCGTGTACCGCGAGGCGGAGGAGGTCTTCCACGGCTGGACCTGCCAGGCCTCGACCGAGTGCTGCCGGTTCGGCGTCACGGGTCGCGAGCCGTATGTGACGTCCATCGAGCTCGCCGCCGTCCGGCGCGCGATCGCGGCCCGCGGCGGCCCGCGGGCGCTGCAGGGAATCGTGCGAGCCAGCGGGGCCGGTGCGCCCGAGCAGACCTCGTCCGCCGACGAGCCGAGCCGCCGGCGCGCGCTGCCGCAAGCCTCGGAGCGGCGGTGTCCGATGCTCACCGACGCTGGCCGCTGCGCGATCTACGCCGCGAGGCCGCTCGGGTGCCGCACGTTCTTCTGCGATCGCGCCACCGCCGGATCCCCCGTGCGCCACAACGACGTGACCCGGCTCGTCCGGAAGGTGCAGGAGGTCGCGGCGCGGCACGAGCCGGGCGGCGACCTCGGCCGTCCGCTCACCCGCGCGCTCGCTGACGCCGGCCCGGGCGTCGGGGGTGGACCGCCCAGGACGAGCGGCGCGGCGCGCGCTCGCCGCGGTCGCTGACGCGCCGGCTCAGGTCCGCTCGACGGCCATCACGCCGGGGATCCGCTGCAGGTGCCGGATGACGCTCTTCAGCTGCGCGAGGTCGGAGCAGAGGAAGGTGAACGTGTTCATCGCCCGGCCATCGTCGCCCGCCCGACAGGTCGCCTCGCTGATGTTGATGCCCTGCTCGTGGAACGTATGGCCCACTGTCGCGAGGATGCCCGGCCGGTTCGCCGTCATCACCTTGATCTGCACCGGGCGGTTGATCTTCGCGCGCGAGTCCCACGAGATCTCCACGCGTCGCTCGGGGTCCGTGTCGAACGCCTTGGCGCAGTTGCGGCGGTGGACCGTGATGCCGCGGCCGCGCGTGATGAACCCGACGATCTCGTCGCCGGGGAGCGGGTTACAGCACTTCGTGTAGCGAACGAGGACATCGTCGATACCGTTCAGGCGGATGCCGTGGCTGTCGCGCCCCGTGACCTTGCGGACGAGCGACTCGATGCGCCCCTCCTTGATCGACTCGGGCGGCGACGTCGGGGTGCCCTTCTCGTTCTCCTTGGGGGTGGGCGCGAGGAACTCGCACACCGCGCGGACGCTCACCTTGCCGTAACCGACCGCGATGAACAGCTCGTCGGCCGAGGAGACGCCGAACCGCTCCATGACCTTGCGCAGCTCGGCCTCGTTCTTGGTGAGGCGGCTCAGGCTCATGCTCCGCTGGTGCATCTCCTTCTCGAGGAGCTCGCGGCCGAGCTTGAGCGACTTCTCTCGCTGCTCCGTGCGCAGGTAGTTGCGGATCTTGGAGCGCGCGCGGCTGGTCGAGACGTAGTCGAGCCAGTCCTTCGACGGGTGCTGGCTCGGGTTGGTCATCACCTCGACGACGTCGCCGTTCCGGAGCTTCGAGCGGAGCGGGACGATGGCGCCGTTGACCCGCGCCCCCGAGCAGTGATCGCCGACCTTCGTGTGGATCGCGTAGGCGAAGTCGATCGGCGTCGAGCCGCGGGGGAAGACGCGCACGTCCCCCTTCGGCGTGAAGACGTACACCTCGTCCTGGAACAGGTCGACCTTGACGCTCTCCAGGAACTCGGCCGGGTCCTTGAGCTCCTTCTGGAACTCCATCAGCTGGCGGAGCCAGCCGAACCGCGCGGCGTCCTTCGGGTCGATGCCGCCGGAGTTGTTCTCCTTGTACTTCCAGTGCGCGGCGATGCCCTGCTCCGCCACGCGGTGCATCTCGTGGGTGCGGATCTGGATCTCGATCCGCTCGCGCCCAGGTCCGATGACCGTCGTGTGCAGCGACTGGTACATGTTCGGCTTGGGCAGCGCGACGTAATCCTTGAAGCGGCCGGGGACCGGGGTCCACTGCGAGTGGATGACGCCGAGCGTCGCGTAGCAGTCGGCGACCGACTCGACGAGCACGCGGAACGCGATGACGTCGTAGACCTGATCGAAATCGCACTGCTGCGCCTGCATCTTGCGCCAGATCGAGTAGAGGTGCTTCGCGCGGCCGGTGACGTCGACCGCGAAGCCCTGCTCCGCGAGCTTGCCCGCGAGCACCTTCGAGACCTCGTGGATGTACTTGTCGCGATCCTTCGCGGTCGTCTTGACCTTCTGCGAGAGGTCCCCCCAGGCCTCCGGCTCGACGTACCTGAACGACAGGTCCTCGAGCTCGCTCTTGAAGCGCGCGATGCCGAGGCGGTTCGCGAGCGGGGCGTAGATCTCCATCGTCTCCCGGGCGATCCGGTCCTGCGCCTCGGGTTTCATGAACTCGAGGGTTCGCATGTTGTCGAGGCGGTCGCACAGCTTCACGAGGAGCACGCGAATGTCGCGCGCCATCGCCACGAGCATCTTGCGGAAGTTCTCGGCTTGCCGGTCTTCCTTGGAGGCGAAGTTGATCTTCGAGAGCTTCGTCACGCCGTCGACGAGGAACGCCACCTCCTGGCCGAAGCTGTTCTCGATGTCGGTGGTCGTCGCGAGGGTGTCCTCGACGACGTCGTGCAAGAGCCCGGCGCAGACGCTCGCCGTGTCCAGCTTGAGCTCGGTGATGATCGCGGCGACGCTCGCCGGGTGGGAGAAATACGGGTCGCCGCTCTTGCGGGTCTGCCCCCTGTGAGCGTCAGAGCTGTAGGCGTAAGCCCGGGCGATGAGATCGACGTCTGCGGCGGGCTGATAGGTCCGAACGCGATCGACAAGCTCCGTCAACGTCAGCATGAAGAGTTCGGCGGGCGCAATGCGCCCCCTCCCTTTCGCACGCTAACACCGCGATCTAGACCCCGCAATTGTGTCACCATGCGCGTGCCCGGCGCCGTGCTGCGCGCCGCCGATCCATTCTCGTTTCTCGTTCTCGTGTTGGTTGCCTCAGCCGCGTCCGTCGGCTCGGTCGCGCCGGCTGCGCCGCTCGCCTCCACCACATCGGTTGCGTCGGCTGTTCGTCGCGTCCATCACGTCCGCCACGTCCATCACGTTCGTTGCATCGATTGCATCCGTTTTCATGGATTACATGGAGCCGATCACCGCCTACGTCCACTTCCCGTGGTGCCTCAAGAAGTGTCCCTACTGCGACTTCGTCTCTTTCGCGAAAGCGCGGGAGGCGATCGACCATCGCGGCTATGCCGACGCCGTGCTGGCCGAGCTCCGGAAGCGAGCGGATGCGCTGGGCGAACGCGAGTTGCGGAGCGTGTTCTTCGGCGGCGGGACGCCGTCCCTGTGGGAGCCGGAGGAGATGGGCAGGGTGCTGTCCGCCATCACCGCGGCCGCCGGCCGGCTCTCGCCAGACATCGAGGTGACCGTCGAGTGCAATCCGACCTCGCTCGATGAGCAGCGGGCCCGAGCGTTCCGAGCGATCGGAGTCAACCGACTGAGCGTCGGCGTTCAGGGGCTCGACGTGGAGCGCCTCCGGTTCCTCGGGCGCCTGCACGACCCAGACGGCGGCCTCGGCGCGCTCTCAGCGGCGCTCCGGTCCGGGATGCCGCGCGTGAGCGGCGACCTCATCTATGGTGTCGCGGTGGGAACGGCCGACGAAGCACGAGAGCAACGCCCCGAGCACGCCGCCGCCGAGGCGCGCGCGGTGGCCTCGACGGGGGTGACCCACATCTCGGCGTACAGCCTCACCGTCGAGCCCGGCACCTCGTTCGGAGAGCTGGCGCGGCGCGGGCGCCTGCCGCTCGCCGGAGACGATGGGGTGGCGGACACGTTCTTCGCGATCGACGAGGCGCTCGAGGCAGCGGGGCTCGTCCACTACGAGATCTCGAACTACGCGAAGCCGGGCCACGAGGCGCGCCATAACCTCGGCTACTGGCAAGGCATCGATTACGTCGGGCTCGGGTGCGCCGCCTACGGGACCGTGTCGCGCCCGGATCCGCGCTGGGGCCTGCGCTCGACGGGCGCGGAGGGCAGCGGCGAGGCGCTCGCGGTCCGGTACCGGAACGTCGTGAGCCCGGACCGGTACATGGCCGTGATGGCCGAGGGCGGCGCGGCGATCCCCGTGGAGAGCGACGAACGGCTCGACCCAGAGACGCGCCTGTCCGAGCGGATCATGCTCGGGCTCAGGCTGCGCGATGGGTTCGATCTGGAGGCCGCCGCAGCGGCGCTCGGCGTGGCGGCATGGCCCACCGCGCGACGGCGGGCCGCGGAGCGGCTCGAGCGCGCCGGCCGCCTCGATGTGGCCGGCGGGCGGCTCAGCGTCCCGCGGGCCGCCTGGGTCTTCACCGACGGCATCGCGGCCGACCTGTTCTGACGCCACGCCGCGATCGCGGGCGCGCGATGCGGGATGCGCTCGCGGTGGACGTCGGGCGCAGACCGCGCTCCGATGCTCGTCCCATGAGCGCCCTGCCGACGATCGAGGACATCCGTCGCGCCGCCGCGCGCCTCGCGCCGCACGCCCACGTGACCCCCGTCATGACCAGCCGGACGATCGACGGCATCGCGGGAGCGCGCGTCTTCTTCAAGTGCGAGAACCTCCAGCGGATCGGGGCGTTCAAGTTCCGCGGGGCGTGCAACGCGGTCCTGTCCCTCCCGGACGAGGAGGCACGGCGCGGCGTCGCGACCCACTCGTCGGGCAACCACGCCGCCGCGCTCGCGCTCGCCGCCCGCATCCGCGGCATCGCCGCGCACATCGTCATGCCCTCGAGCGCGCCCGCCGTGAAGCGCGCGGCCGTGGAGGGCTACGGCGCCCGGATCGTGACCTGCGCCCCCACGCTCCGGTCGCGCGAGGAGGCGCTCGCCAGCGTGCTGTCCGAGACGGACGCCATCCTGGTTCACCCGTACAACGACGCGCGCGTCATCGCCGGCCAGGGCACGGCCGCGCTGGAGCTCGCGAGCCAGGTGGAGGACCTCGACGTCGTGGTCGCGCCCGTCGGCGGCGGCGGGCTGCTCTCGGGCACCGCCATCGCGATCAGCTCGCTGCCCCACGCGCGCACGATCGGCGCCGAGCCCGAGGCGGCGGACGACGCGGCGCGATCGCTGCGCGAGGGGACCCTCCTTCCCTCGAACGACCCGACCACGATCGCGGACGGCCTCCGCACCTCGCTCGGCGAGCTCACCTTCGCGGTCCTGCGCGAGCGCGGGGTCGAGATCGTCACCGTGGGCGAAGAGGACATCGTCAAAGCGATGCGCGTCGTCTGGGAGCGGATGAAGATCCTCATCGAGCCGAGCTCGGCGGTCCCTGTCGCGGCGGTCCTGCTGCGCAAGATCCACGGAGCGCGGATCGGCGTCATCCTGAGCGGGGGAAACGTCGACCTGAGCAGGCTCCCGTTCGTCTGAGCGCGATCGCGCACGCGGCGCCGCGCGGGCGCACCGGCGCTCCCCGGGAGCCCGCGCCGACCGGCGGCGACCCTGTCAATTCGCCCTGGACAGCGCGCCGAAGAGGCGCCGGGCGCGCTCGGCTCAGCGGAGGTTCCGCGTCACGTGGAGCTGGTGCAGGCTCACCGCCAGGTCGACCTGGCGGCGCAGATCCGAGGCGATCCAGGGCTTCGTGATGATCCGGAACATCGCGCTCTCCCGGGAGATCTTCTGGATCTGCTCCACGTCGGTCGGCGCGCAGACGAGCACCGGCACGTAGCTCAGCCCCTGCCGGCGCAGCTCGCGCAGCAGCGCGAGCCCGCTGAAATGAGGCATGCGGTAGTCCGCGACGACCACGGAGGGCGGCTCCTTCACCGCCGCTGCCAGCGCGCGGCGCGGATCGCCGAAGGTGCGGACCTGGTAGCCGGAGCGGAGCGCCCGCTCCATGAGGTCCAGGTTGCTCTCCTCGTCGTCGACGGCGTAGAGGAGAGTTCCTTGGCCCCGACCACTCGAAGGTGGCGGCATGCTGCCGGAATGCGGGGCATTGCCCATCAAGCGCGAGGGTATCAGACCTCGTCCTCCCGCACCACGCGCTCAAGCCGAAGTAATCTCGGTTGCATGAATCACCCCCAGCGCACGACGGCGAAGCACGCTGCGCCTCGGGGCGGCAGGGGTGGGCGCCTCTGAGCCCCGGTCAGGCCCCACCCTCGCTGCCGCGGCCGGCCTGAGGCCGCGCGAGCGATCAACCTGAGCCGGCAGCAGCGTTCACGATCCACTCCGGCGGCGTTCGGCTGTAAGAGATGAAGAGATGTCCGCTCGCGATGGATTGCTCGAGGTCGGCGCGCTCGTGGACGGCCGGTATCAGGTGCTCGGCCATCTCGGCAGCGGCGGTCATAGCGTCGTCTACGACGCCCGCCAGATCGTGACCACCCAGCGCGTGGCGCTCAAGCTGCTGCGGCCCGAGGCGCTGCGGCGCTCGCGCGAGTCCGGCTCGCAGGAGGCGCGCTTCGAGCGGGAGATGCAGGTCATCGCCCAGATGAGCCACCCGAACATCGTCCGGCTCCTCGACGCCGGGCGCCTGCCCGAGGGCGAGCTCTACCTGGCGCTGGAGTACGTCGACGGCGAGACGCTGACCGCGCGCTGCCAGCGCACGAAGGGGATCGAGCCGAACGAGGCGAAGCGGCTGATGCTCCAGGTGCTCGACGCCATCGGCTTCGCGCACGAGCGCGGCGTCGTGCACCGCGACCTCAAGCCGCACAACATCATGGTCGCCGGCACAGGCAAGCGGACGCTCGTCAAGGTGCTCGACTTCGGAATCGCCGCGCTCATCGGCGAGGCGCGCTCCGCCGACTACCGCGCGCTCACGCCCACCGGCGAGTTCAACGGGACCCCGGCCTACATGGCCCCGGAGCAGCTCGTGCAGGCCACCCCGACCACGGCGGCGGACATCTACGCATGGGGGCTCACCTTTCTCGAGTGCCTGATCGGCGCGCCCGTGATGCACGAGGCGACGGTCGCCGAGGTCATCTTCCGCCAGCTGAGCCCCGAGCCGGTGCCCATCCCCCGCGCGCTCCGCGGCCACCCCCTCGGCGCGCTGCTCGAGCACGCGACCGCCAAGTCGCCGGCGCACCGCTTCCGGTCCGCCCGCGACGCCTACGAGCAGCTGGAGGGCTGCGACGTGTCGACGATCCCGTGGCCGCTGCCGCGCGACAAGGAGCGCGGCGGCTCGCTGGAGCAGCGGTCGATCGCGACGCGCGCGGTGCACCCGGCCGAGGCGGACCAGGAGACGCAGCTCGTGCCCTCCGAGCCCGAGCCGCCGCCGGGCACGCAGCGCAGGTCTCCCGAGCAGCAGCGGCAGGACGAGCGGCTCGGCGCAGCGCCGACGCTCGCGATCCCGGGCCGCAGCTTCGCGCCCGCCGAGCCGCCGGCGAGGCCGATCCGCAACGCGTCGATCCAGCTCGACACCGCCGAGAGCCCGCAGACGGCTCCGAAGCTCAGTTTCCGCCCGAGCGTCCCGCCCGGGACGCGCCCGGTGACCCTCACCGGCCGCGGCGAGCGCCGCCAGCTCACCGTGCTGGTCTGCGGGCTCGCGAGCGCCGAGCGCATCGCGGACACGGTCGACAGCGAGGCGTTCCACGAGCTCGTGCAGATGTACCAGGCCGCGTGCGCGCAGGTGATCGGGGCGCAGGAGGGGGTGTTCCTCCGCTCGCCCGGCGAGGAGACGGTCGCCTACTTCGGTCATCCGGTGGCGAAGGAGGACGACGCCCTCCGCGCCGTGCAGGCCGCGCTCGATCTTGTCGAGCACATGTCGCACCTGAACGCGCGGGAGCTCGTGTCCGTGCCCCTGTCGGTGCAGGTCGGCGTGCACACCGGGATCGTCGTCGTGGCGGACAGCGACGCCGTGCCATCGCTCGCCGGCCCGACCCTGAACGCCGCGACGCAGCTGAAGGCCCACGCCGAGCCGGGCACGGTGCTCGTCAGCCGCGCCACGCAGAAGCTCATCGAGGGCTATTACTACGTGGACGCGCTCGGCGAGATCAGCCCGAAGGGCGCGCGCCAGCCGCTCGAGGTCTTCGCGGTGCACGGGCGCACCACCGCGCGGGACCGGCTCGACGCGAGGATGCACCAGGGGCTCACCCCGCTCGTCGGGCGGGACAGCGAGCTCGACGAGCTCGCCGCCCGGTGGACGCGGGCCGCAGGCGGCGCCGGGCAGGTCGTGCTGATGACGGGCGAGGCCGGCATCGGCAAATCGCGGAGCGTGCGGGCCTTCCGCGACCGGCTGGCGGGGACGCCGCACCTCTGGCTCGAGGCGCGCTGCTCGCCGCAGCTCCAGAACAGCGCGTTCTATCCGGTGATCGAGCTGCTCAACGCGCTGCTCGCGGGCGACCGCGACCGCGCGAGCACGCTGAGCGGCTCGGCCGCGGTGCCGAGCGAGCGCGGCGAGGCGCTGGAGCAGGGCGGAGGCCGACTCGCCCGGCTGGAGCAGCTGCTCGCCGAGGCGGAGGCGGGGCCGCTCGCCGTGCCGCTGCTCGCCGCGCTGCTGTCGATCCCGACCGAGGGGCGCCACGCCGCGCCGGCGCTCACCCCGCAGCGCCAGCGGCAGGAGACCATCGCCTCGCTCCTGCAGCTCTTCCTCGGGCTCGCCGATCGGCAGCCGCTCGTGCTCACGACCGAGGACCTGCACTGGGCCGATCCGTCGACCCTGGAGCTGCTCGGCCGGCTGATCGACGAAGGGAGGCCGTCGCCGCTGCTGCTGCTCCTGACCGCGCGCCCCACGTTCGCGCCGCCGTGGCCGCTGCGATCGCACTTCACCCAGATCCACCTCGCCCCGCTCAGCGCCGAGCGGATGCAGGCGCTCATCCAGCAGCTGGCCGGCGCCTACGCCACGAGCGGCGCGTCGGCCATCCAGGCCCCGCTTCCGGACGAGGTGCTCCGGACGCTCGCCGAGCGCAGCGACGGCGTCCCGCTGTTCGCCGAGGAGCTCACGCGCATGATCCTCGAGTCGGCCTCCGCCAGGGCGGCCGCAGGCGAGTCGGCCAGCACGCCGAGCGCCTCGCGCGGGTGGATGGGCACGCTCGAGATCCCGACCACCCTCCAGCACTCGCTGACGTCGCGCCTCGACCGCCTCGGCCCGGCGAAGGAGGTCGCACAGCTCGGCGCGGTGTTCGGCCGATCGTTCGGCTACGAGGCGCTCGAGCTCTGCGCGGGCGGCGCGGGCGGCGAGCCGCTCCTCGTGGCGTCGAGCCCGGCGCCGCTGCGCGAGGCGCTCGCGCAGCTCGTCGACGCCGAGCTGCTCTTCCAGCGGGGGCGCCCCCCGCGCGCGACGTACACGTTCAAGCACGCGCTGGTGCAGGACGCGGCCTACCAGTCGCTGCTCCGCAGCACCCGGCAGGTGTACCACGCGCGCATCGCCGCCGTCCTCGCCGAGCGCTTCCCCGGGACGCCGCCCGAGCTGCTCGCGCACCACTACACCGAGGCCGCGCTGCTCGGCCCCGCCATCGCCGCCTGGCAGCGCGCGGGGGAGGCCTCGCTCATCTCGTCCGCGCACGCCGAGGCGATAAGCCACCTCCGCCGCGGGCTCGAGCTCCTCAAGCAGCTGCCTGAGACGAAGGAGCGGACGCGCGACGAGATCACGCTGCAGACGACGCTCGGCGTCCCGCTGATGATCACGCGCGGCTACGCCGCCCCGGAGGTCGAGGCGGCGTACGCGCGCGCGCACGCGCTCTGCCGCGAGGCGGGCTCCTCGCCGCAGCTCTTCCCCGCGCTGTGGGGGCTCTGGATCTTCTTCCACGTCCGCGGCGATTACGCGCTGGCGGAGCAGCACGGCGAGCAGCTGCTCGCGCTCGCCGAGAGCACCGGCGACCCCGGCATCTCGCTGGGCGCTCACCAGGCGCTCGGCGCGACGCGCTTCCTCCGGGGGCACCTCCACGAGGCCCGCGAGCACTTCAACAAGGTGCTCGCGATGTACGACCCCGCGCGTCACCTGCCGCTCGCCTTCCTCTTCGGGCATGACGCCGCGGCGTTCTCGCTGTCGCACCTCGCCTGGATCACGTTCCACCTCGGCGAGCCGGAGCGGGCCAAGGCCTCGATCGACGAGGCGATCGCGCTGTGCGAGGAGCTGAACCAGCCCGTGAGCCGCGGCTTCGTCGAGCACTTCGCCGCCGTGCTGTGCTGCCTGCTCGGCGATCTCGCCGGCGCGGAGGCGCACGCGCTCGTGCTCGGCAAGCTCTCCGAGGAGGTGGGCATGCCCCACTGGGCGGCGCTCAGCCAGATCGATCTCGGCTGGGCGACGGCGGCGCGCGCCGCGCAGGGGCCGGCCGGCGAGGCGGCGCGCGCGCGCTACGCGGAGGGCGCCTCGCGCATCCGCGGCGGACTGACGATGCTGATGGGCGTCGGCAGCCGCGTGTCGCTGACCTACTGGCGATCGGCGCTCATCGAGGCGGAGCTCGGCGCGGGCAACGTCGACGAGGCGAGCGCGCTGCTCGACGACACGCTGGCCTTCGTCGACAAGAGCGACGAGCGCTACTTCGAGGCCGAGCTCTACCGGCTCGCGGGCGAGATCGCGCTCGCTCGCGGCACACCGACCGCCGCGGAGGCGCGGGCGCGCGCCGAGGCCGCCTTCCGGAAGGGGCGCGAGATCGCCGAGCGGCAGGGCGCGCTCGGCCTGGTGACCCCGATCTTCGAGCGCCGCGGAGCGCGAGCCGATGCGGCGGGAGCTCGCTGAAGGAACCGTGAAGGGCAGCGCGCGCGGGGCGGCGCGACGCGGCGGCGGGAGATCCGGCAGGAGCGCCGTCGCGCGGCGCTAGAGATCTCCGTGGCTCGGCGGCGGCACCCGCCACGCGACGATCTCGGCGTGCTGCTCGCGGCTGAAGGGCCGCTCGAGGAGCCGCGGGCAGCACTGCCGCGAGCGGAACAGCTCGAGGATGTAGCTCATGCGCTCGTTCAGGGACGCCCAGTCCTCGGCGCCGCAGCCGTCCGTCGTCTGGTCGTGGGCGTCGTACTCGCGCAGGAGCTCGTAGAGCTCGCGATCCTCGATGGTCGCGAGCTCCGCGCAATGGAGCGGCAGGCCGGGCGGCGCGGGCAGGTCGTGGCCGAGCTCGAGGACCTCGTCCGGGAAGCGCATGGTCATCATCGCCTTCGTCGCGATCAGACGCCAGACCGCCTGCAGCTTCTCGATCTTGTCGAGGACCATGGACTGCAGCGCCTCGGGCAGGTACCGACCGCGCGGGCCGACCGTGTCGATCGTGCAGCGGACGGGCGCGTTGAGCGCCCGCGCGATGTACGTCTGGAGCCGCACCTGCTCGTGCAGCCCGACGCGCGCGTTGGCGAGGAGGATGAGCTCCGCCTTCTTGTCCTGATCCTCCGTGACCATCGCCTCGTGGTAGTGCTCCATGGCGCTGCGGAGCAGCCCCTGCCCCCCCTGCGGAGACGGCCCCAGCTGCAGCCCTTCCAGCAAGGCCGCGAGCTCGGCCTTCCCGGGTCGTGGGCAACCCCGATAGAGCTGGATCATGCGGGCGAACAGCGGCCCGAGCTCCCCGAACACCTTGAGGTTGCCGGCGGCGATGTCCGAGCTCAGCTCGCCGAGGATCCGCTCCGGCAGCTCCAGGAGCCCGATCCCTTGTCCCCACCAGGGCGCGATCAGCTCGATGGCGCTGATGCGCAGCGCGCTCCCTCGCTCGGGCTCACCCAGGCCGCGCCCCCTCAGGATGCGCGGCAGGAGCGCCTCCCGCTGTTCCTCGTCCGAGAGGATCAGCCACCGGAGCACCGACGGCACCTCCTCGTTGCGGATGAACGTCCCTGCAGTCTTGGAGGCCCACGTGGCGAAGGAGCACCAGTGGGCGTTGCCCCCGCCGAGCAGCTTCACGAGCTCGGCGGAGAGCTCGTGGTAGCACTGCGTGATGAGCAGGTTGCGCAGCACCGGCTGGCCCTCCAGCGCGATGATCGCGTGCACCTGGTCGAGCAGCGAAGGCAGCTCGGACGTCTCGGCAGGCATCCCCCTCGCAGCGCCCCGTGCCGAGCGTTCCACGACGCCGCTTCGCGTCGCGCGGGGCGCCGGAAGCGGCGCCTCCGCGGCCAACGAGGCCTCCGCGGCCAACGAGAAGGAGGGCCGATAGGCGGTGTCCTGGAAATGTGCGGCATGTTCGCTCGCTGTTACCGCGGACATCAGCGGCTTTGCAGGGGTCGTCATTCTCCCGTGCTATCTCCAATTGATGCCAGGTGTCCATACCTGTCCATAAGTCCATGGTGAGAAATGCGGGCTGGCACACCGGGTGAGGTTCCAGACGCTGAGTTCGTGCTGGGGAGTTGCTGAACGCGCGGCTCCTCTCGTGCTGGGTTGCGTTGGGTCGCGCGCCGCAGCGCAGCAACGTCCCAGCGTGGTAACGGCGCGCGCGCGGCCGTCGATCACGGAGATGGAGCGGGAGGCGAGGCGGGGGCGGTCGTCGCGAGGGGGGGTGCGCCGCTTTCACCGGGGCCGCCGCGGGGCCAGGTCGTGACGCTCACGCGGCGCTCGCGGGCGAAGGTCCGCGCGACCACGGCCCGCACGTCCGCCGGCTCGACCTCCTCGAGCGCGCGCAAGAGCCGCGGCAGGCTGCCCGGATCGAGCGCGGCGCGCAGCCGCAGATCCGTGATCGGCCGCGGGGACGCAGGCGGCGGCGCGACGGCGGCGCGGCGCGCGAGCACCTTCTCCAGATCGAGCTTGAGCAGCGCCTTCGCGAGCGACAGCTCCTTCCAGGTCGGGCCGGACGTCGCGAGCGACGCGAGCTCGGCGTCGAGGCGCTGCTCCAGCTCGGCGGCGTTGCGCGACGGAGCGGGCGTGAGCTCCACCGCCGCCACGCTCGCCTGCGCGCCGAGCGACAGCCGCCCCGTCACCGCGGACGCGAGCTGCCCCTCGGTCACGAGCGCCTTCGCGAGCCGCGCGACGCGCGGGCCGGTGAGGATCTCCATCGCCACACGGAGCGACGCCTCGTCCGCGCCTCCCTCCGGCGGCGCGATCCAGCCGTAGAGCAGCCGCGGCGCCGGCACCGCGTCCTCGATGACGATCCGCTCCTCGCGGGGGTGCGGCCCGATCGGCCGCTCCGGCTCCGCGACGACGCGCTGCAGCGAACGCGCGAGCGCCTGCTCGACCGCCGCGCGCGAGACGTCGCCCGAGAGCGAGATCGTCGCCTGGGCCGCGGCGCGCTCGCGCCGGAGCGACTCGGTGAGCAGGAGCTCGCTGGCCGCGCCCACGTCGGCGCGCGCCCCGAGCAGGGTGCCCTCGAGCGGGTGACCCGCGGGGAACAGCGCCTCCCCGAGCGAGAGCCATGACGGGCCGTACGGCGTCCGCTCGAGCGCGCGCCGCGAGGCCGCGCTGGCCTGCCTCCTGAGCTCGGCCACGCGCGCCGCGCTCGCCTCGCCGAGCAGCATCCTGAGCCGCGCCGCGACCAGGTCGACGCCGACCTCGAGATCCCGAGGCGGGACGGTGATCGCGACGCGCGCCTCGCTGGCCAGCGCCGGCCCCGCCGCGCCGGCGTCGCTCGCGGATCGCGCCGGGACCGCGACGGACGCGCTGATCGAGACGAGCGGCGCCGCGGGGTCCTCCCGCAGGTCGACCGCGATGCCGCTCGGGAGGCGAAAGCGCTGCACCTGCTCCAGGCCGAGCCCCGCGAGGAGGCCTATCTGCTTCTCGATCGCCGCCTCTCGGCCCTTGAGGGCGCGGCGCGCGCCCGGGCCCTCGGCGCCGTCGAACGGCGACGCCGGGACGAAGCGGCCGCTCCGGATGCCGAGCGGGTCGTCCTCGAAGGCAGGGCGAAAGCCGACGTCGCCGCCGATCATCACGATCGGGAGCTTCGCCTCCAGCGCCTCCGGGTTGCCGAGGAGCGGCATCGGCGCCGGCGCCTGGCCGGGCGGGATGAAGAGCGGGAGCCGGTTCCGGCCGAGCGACACGGGGCGGGGCGGCAGCGACGCGCCGTCCAGCGCGAGCGCGCCGCTCGCGCCGCGCGGCGGCAACGCGGCGGACACGCTCGACAGGCCATCGCCCTCCTCCTCGTCGAGCTCCTCGTGGTCGAGGTACGCCGGGAAGAGGGCCATCGCGCGCGCGACGCGATCCGCGGGGAGCGAGATCAGGTGGTCGACGCGGCCCGGCGGGACGCGGTCGCGCAGGAGCTCGGGGTTGTGCTCGCGCAGCACGGCCGTCGAGATGCCCGCGGCGCGCGCGATGGTGCGGAGCCGCGTCCCCGGCGGCACCGCGACCTCGCCGAGGTCGAGCGACGCGAGCGGCGCGATGTCGGGCAGGTCGAGCCCGAAGCGCGCGCGGTTCGCCGCGACGATCCCGAACGCCACGATCTGCGGCACGTAGTCCGCGGTCTCCTTGGGGATGGCGCCGGCCTGCGCGAGCTCGGCGACGCCGATGGGCCCGCGGGTCTCGGGATCGCGCGCCGCCGCGACCTTCGACAGCGCGCGGAGGACGCCCTCATGGCCGACGTTGTACGCCGCCAGCGCGAGATCCCAGCGGCCGAAGCGCTCGTACAGGTCGCGCAGGTGCGCGGTCGCGGCGTCGGTGGCGCGCGTGAGGCTCATGCGCGCGTCGATCCACTCGGACTGCTCCAGGCCGTAGGCCTCGCCCGTCCTCGGCATGAACTGCCAGAGCCCCGCCGCGCCGGCCGGCGAGACCGCCCGCGGATCGAAGCCGCTCTCCACCGCCGCGACCCAGAGGAGATCCTCCGGGAGGCCCGCCTCGCGGAGCGAGCGCTCGACGATCTCGCGGTACGCGCCGGCGCGCCGGAAGCGGCGCTGGAAGACGGCGCGCCCCTCGGCCGACTGGGCGAAGAAGCGGACGAACCGCATCGTGCGGCGCGTGAGGGGGACGTCCAGATCCGGCATCGCCAGCGTGGCCAGGGCCGCGCCGTCGGGGTCCTCGAGATCCTCGTCCGTCGCGGGCTGGAACTCGCGCACGAGCAGCGCCGTGACGACGGGCGGCGCGTCCCCGGCAGGCGGAGCGCACGCCAGCGCCGGCGCGACATCGGCCGGCGCCCGATCGAGCAGGCCGGGATCACGGAAGGCGCGGTACGCCGCCGAGAAGGACGCGCGCACCGAGGGCGCCTGGCCGACCGCCGCGCCAGAGAGGCAGATCAGCGCGCCGAGCCCGGTCCACAGAGCGGCTCGCCGTGCCCAGCTCATCACCGCCGATCTTGCGCCGAAACCGTCCGCGGGCGCTACGGCAAAGCGCGGAGACGGCGGCGGCGATGTGCGCTGCTCGACGGCGCGCCCCTCCCCGGGCGCGCCGCCCCTGCCCCTCGGCATCGCCGCCCCTCCCCCGCCCCTCCCCCGCCCCTCCCCGCCCGACCCGTCGCTCCCTGCGGCGCGCCTCGCGCCCGCTCCGCGGCCGCTCATTCGCCGGCCGGCCATCCCTGCGGCAGCACTAGCCACCTGCGTCCGGGCGAGCTAGCACGCGTCGACGATGCGCTCGTCTCAAGCCGCCCGTCCTGCAGAGAAGACCTCTCGGCTGGGCGAGGTGCTCGACTTCATGAAGCTCCTGTGGGCCGTCGATCACGGCCTGCAGTCGACGTCGAAGCGCATGGAGGCGAAGATGGGCGTGACGGGTCCGCAGCGGCTCGTCATCCGCATCGTGGGACGCTACCCCGGGATCTCCGCCGGACGGCTCGCCGAGATCATGCAGCTGCACCCGAGCACCCTCACGGGCGTGCTCAAGCGGCTGCAGCAACGCGGCATCATCGAGCGCCGGGTCGATCCGAAGGACGGCCGCCGCGCGCTCCTCGGCCTCACCGCGCGCGGACGCGAGCTCGACAGCCTCCGCACCGGCACGGTGGAGTCGGCCGTGCGGCAGGCCCTCAAGACGATGCCCCGGCGCAAGCTCGAGGCCGCGCAGGATGTGCTCTCGGCCGTCGCCGAGGCGCTGCAGCCGCAGCGGGCCGACGAGTAGCGTCGCCGGCCGGATCAGCGCGCGCGGCGCGCGTTTCAGCCCGGGCAGCGCGGATCGGCGAGCGCCTGGCAGCCGCGACGCGCCGGCGCCGCGTCGCGCGGAGCGAACGGTGCTTCGCGCCGGAGAGCGCAACGCGATCAACGCGAAGCGCACGGCTCCGCCGCGACCGGCCGACCCCGCGGACATCGAACGGAGGAGCAGCGGTCGTCCCGCACGGCAACCCGCTTCCCGCCGTCCCCGAGGCGGCGGGAGGCGCCGCGCCGGACCCGCGAACCGAGGCCTTCGACGCGGCCTCCGCCCGGCGCGCGCCGCGCCGAGGGCCTCTCATCAGCACGACGAGGGAACAATGAAGCACTGGGTTCTTGGCGCGATCAGCGCGGCGGTCCTCGCCGCAGCGTGGGGCTGCGGCTCCGGCGGAGGAAACGGCGGAGCCGACGCGGGAGGCGGCGGCGCAGGGACGGGGGGCGGCGGAGCAGCGACAGGCGGCGGAGGGAGCGGGAGCCAGGCCGCGGCCTGCACGATCACGGCCCGAGGCCTGGAGGTGAGCGGCGGCCGCGGGACCACGCCATCGATCGCATGGACCGGGTCGGGCTTCGCCATCGCCTGGCAGGAGTGCGGCGCCGACGAGGGCGACATCCACCTCGCGGTGGTCGACGCGGACGGCAACAGGCTGAGAGAAGAGGTGATCGAGGCAGGTCCGGGCGTCTCCAGCCACCCGAGCGTCCTCCGCGACGGAGAGGGCTTGCTCGTCCTCTGGCAGGCCGAGGACGGCACGGGCAGCATCGTGCGCGGCCGCCGCGCGACGCTGGAGGGCGTCCCCGACGGCGCCGCCTTCGAGCTGGTCCAGAGCGGCGCGGCCGAGTCCTGGCCCATCGCCGCCGCGGGCCAGGACGGGCTCGTCCTCGCGTGGATGGATGGGAGCGGGTCGCTGCTCGGCTTCCTCGACAGGGGCGCGCTGGGCAACGCGACGCCGCTGGACCAGGCGCAGTTCCCCGCGGTCGCGACCGACGGCGACAGGACGGCCCTGGCCTGGACGCAGGGCGACACGCTCGGCTTCGCCAGGCCGGGCCGGGGGAGCGCGCCGCTCGATCGGATCGCCCACCAGGGCGTCGATGCGAAGCTGACGCGCGTCGCGCTCGGCGGGGACGACGCCTTCGTCGCCTGGGAAGACACCCGCACGGGCACCGAGCAGATCCGCGCGGTCCGGATCTCCGCGCAGAACGAGGTGTCCCCCGAGGCCCTCGTCTCGCGGACCGAAGGCAGCGCGAACTGGCCGGCCCTCGCGTGGACCGGGCGCAACCTGGCCGTCGCGTACTACCAGTTCCGCGACGGCCCCCCGGCCGTCTTCGTGGCGCTGCTGAACCGCGATCTCTCGCCCGCCGGGGTCGACGTCAAGGCGAGCGGCGACGCGCCCGCCCGGTACCCTGCGCTGGCCTGGACGGGCCAGGAGCTCGCCATCGCCTACGCGGAGCAAGACCAGGGCATCCGCCTCTCGCGCGCCAGCTGCAAATAACCGGCGCCGCGCTCGCTCGCGCGCTCCCCGCCGCGTCGCCGCCGCAGGCCGATCGCCCGCGGCGGCGCCGCGGCAGGGGCGCCCGCGGCAGCGCAGGACGGCCGCCCGCGTCGGCCCGGATCGAACCCTGCAACCGCTCCCGGGGTGGCCGTTCTCCCCTGCGCCGTTGCGATCCTAATCTGCACAGCCGTGCTCGGCGCCTACGCCGTGCGCGTCGCGCGCCACGGCCGACCCGCGATGCCGCGGCTCGGCGCGTCCCCGGGGAGCGCGCTGCTCCCGGGCCCCGTGGTCGAGGCCTTCTACTGGTCGTTCCACGCCCCCGCGCGCGCGCTCGTGCGCCTCGGCGTCTCGCCGGACACCCTCACCTACCTCTCGCTCGCCCTGTCGCTCGCCTGCGCCCCGCTGCTCGCGATCGGCCGCTTCCGGGCCGGCGCCGCGCTGCTCATCGCCGGCGCCGTCCTCGACGCGCTCGACGGCATGGTGGCGCGCGAGGGCGGCAAGGCGTCGCGGGCCGGCGCCGTGCTCGACTCGTGCCTCGACCGCGTGTCCGACGCCGCGCCGCTCATCGGCCTCGCCGTCTTCTACCGCGGGCACGCCGTCGCGCTCGCGATCCCGCTCGTCGCCATGGTCGCCTCGTCGCTCGTGAGCTACGCGCGCGCCAAGGCCGACGTCTACCGGATCGCGCTGCCCAACGGGCTGATGCGCCGGCACGAGCGGCTCGCCTACCTCGTCGCGGCGCTCGTCTTCGGCCCGGCCGTTCCGGCCACGCCGCTGACCGGCGCGCATCCCTTCCCGATCACGCTCGCCTGCCTCGCCCTGGTCGCGGGCGTCGGGCTCGCCGCCGGCCTGCGGCTCATGCAGCGGACGCGCGCCGCCCTGGCGGCCGCCGACGCGGCGGAGCTGCCCGGGCCGAGGACGACCGCGCGCCCCGAGGGGGAGCGCCGGCGCCTGCTCGACAGCGGCAAGGCCACGAGCGCGCCGCTCTGATCATGCTCAGGCACGCGCGCGCGCTCTGGGGCCCCCTCTGGTGGCTGCCGGCGCTGCCGTGGGTCGCCTACGCCGCGCTCCTCGCGCGGCGCGGCGCCGCGCGCTGGGACCACCTCGCGGTGGCCGCCCTCGTCGCGACGAGCGCCTACGCGAGCGCGCGCTCGCGGCGGTTCTTCGTGAACGCCCTGCCCTTCTTCCTGCTGTTCCTCGCGTACGACGCCATGAAGCAGCTCGGCGGCAGGCTCGTCGCGCCGGACGACATCCTCGGCTGCGAGCTGCGCTCGGCCGAGCTCGCGCTCTTCGGCGTGGAGATCGGCGGACAGCGGCTCACGCCGGGCGATCTGCTCGCCCGGCTGGAGCGCCCCGCGCTCGATCTGCTCTGCGCCGTCCCGTACGGCGGCTACGTGCTCGTGATGGTGGGGCACTGGCTCCACCTCTACCGGAGCGACGCGCTCGCGGCGCGCCGGTTCGCCTGGCTCGCGTTCACCACGCACCTCCTCGGCATCGTCACGTACCGCCTGCTGCCGGCCGCGCCGCCCTGGTACGTGCGGGCCCACGGGTGCGCGATCGATCCGGCCGCCCAGAGCTCCCCCGCCGCGCTCGTGCGCGTCGACGCGATGCTCGGGATCACCTACTTCCGCGACCTGTACAGCCGCGGCGCGACCGTCTACGGCGCGCTGCCGTCGCTCCACGTCACCTACCCGCTCTACGGGCTGCTCGTGACCTTCCGCGCGGCGAGCGCGCCGTCCCTGGTCGTCCAGCTCGCCTACGCCGTGACCATGCTGTTCGCGGCGCTCTACCTCGACCACCACTGGCTGATCGACGCGCTGCTCGGCTACGCCTACGTCGCGCTCGCGTGGGCGATCATCCTCTGGACCTTGCCCGACCGGGGCGGCCCGGATCAGGCGAGATGTGCCTTGCCGCCGCTCGCCGAGACGTCGGGCTCCCAGAGGAGCTCCGGCGTGCCGAGGAGCGCGGCCGCCCAGCGGCTCCAGACGAAGAGCGCGTCGCTCAGGCGGTTCAGGTAGCCGACCGCCAGCGGATCGGCGTTGCCCCCCTGCGCGAGGCGCACGCAGCAGCGCTCGGCCCGGCGGCACACCGTCCGCGCCACGTGGAGATCCGTGTTGAGCCGCGAGCCGCCCGGGAGGACGAACGAGCGCAGCGGCGCCAGATCGGCCTGGCAGCGGTCCATCTCGGCCTCGAGGAGCTCGATCTCCGCCTGCGTCACGCGGGGCTGCTTCGGGTGCACGTCCTCCGGGAGCGTCGCGAGGATCGAGCCGAGGTTGAAGAGCTCGTGCTGGACGCGGAGCAGCGTGCGCCCGAGGTCCTGGAGCCGCTCGGCGCTCCCGGCGGGCGCGCCCGGGAGGAGCTCGATCAGCGTCTGCCGCGAGGCCCCGATCAGCGCGTTGAGCTCGTCGACCGTGCCGTAGGTCTCGATCCGCGCGTCGTCCTTCGGGACGCGCTGCCCGCCGACGAGCCGGGTCAGCCCGCCGTCCCCCTGCCGCGTGTAGACGCGGTTGATCGTGATCTTTGGCACGCTGAAGACGCGCCCCGCCTTGTCCTCGGCCTCTGCCCGGGGGGCACCCGTCCCGCGCGGTTCGTCGTTGCTCACGGGGATTTCACGTAGAGCGTGCGCGCGCGACGGTCAAGGAACCCCGCCGGAGGGGCGGCATTGACGATCGTCCGGGTGGAGTGGAACAGTCCTTTCCCTATGCGCTCCCCCGGACCGTCGCTCCGTCGTCCGTTTTCCCTCGCCCTCGTCCTCCTCGCCGCGCTCCCCCTCGCGGCCGGCTGCGCCGCCGAGACCGCCGCGCGACCCGCGCCCCAGCCCGCCGTCACGGCGGAGATGGCGCGCATCGCGGAGAGCCAGCGGCACTACGACGAGGCGAGCCGCGCGCTGTCGGACAAGCGGTACCCCGAGGCCCGCGCGCTGCTCGACAAGGCGAGCGGCCTCGGCGTCGACTCGCACCGGTTCCAGATCGGCGAGCTGCGCGAGAAGCTCGACCGGCGCGAGGCGAAGCTCCGGGCCAGCGAGGCCGCCGAGCTGCTCGATCGGCAGGACTGCGAGGGCGCGTTCGCCAGGCTGTCGGCGCGGATCGACGAGCTGAAGAGCGAGGCGTTCACGCAGGAGGCCCGGAAGCTCGTGGCCTCGCAGGCCGTGGCGTGCGCCAGCGGGAAGGTCGACGCGGCGACGACCGCCGGCAAGTTCGCGGACGCGCGCGCGTTCGTCGCGGCGCCGCCGACCAGGACGGTCCTCGGCGACGAGGCGGCCGATCGGCTCGCGGCGGAGCTCGACGCCACGATCACCGAGGCCCTCTACGGACAGATCGAGGCCGACATCACGGCCGGGCGCTGGGCGAGCGGGGTCGAGAAGCTCGACGCCGCCGTCGGGCGGGGGGACGCCTCCGAGGAACAGGGGCGCGCGGTGCTCGCGCGCGTCCGCGCGGCCGCGGCGCCGCGGCTGACCGAGCTCGCCGGCAAGGCGGTCGGCGCGCGGGACGCGGCCGCCACGCTGGAGCAGCTCGACGCGACCCTCGCGCTCCTGCGCTGGGACGCGCTCGCGCCCGACACGACCGATCTGCAAGGGATCAGCGCGGCCGACTTGCCGGGGAGCAGCGCGCTGCCCGAGCCGCTCGCGCGGAAGCGCGCGGCCCTGGCAGCGTGGGTCGAGGCGACGCAGGTCCGGATGAAGCCGATGAAGAAGCCCTCGATGCGCTGGTCCCACGGCACGGTCGCGGTCGCGCCCGCCGCCGACATCGACGGCGAGCCGAAGCGCAGCCTCCCGCCCTCGACCCCCGTCTGGATCCTCGGCCAGACAAAGGATCGCGCCCTGGTGACCGCGGTCGACCCCGGCACGGCCGTGCTCACGGCGGCGCTCGAGGTCGCGATCGGGTGGGTGCCGCTGCCGCGCCTCGCCCCGGAGCCGACCGACGACTGGCTGCCGCCGAACGATCAGCTGAAGGGCGAGCGCGTGTGGGGACCGCTCCGGGAGAAGCAGCCCACCTTCGAGCTCGGCGTCGTGAGCGACGTCCAGGGCGCCGACATCCTCGTCCGGCGGCTCGCGGACGACGTGGAGGTCGAGCTGTCGCGCAAGCAGCTCCGCAGCGCGCGCCTCGCCCCGGGCACGAAGGTGCTCGCCCTCTGCAAGTCCGAGAACGAGATGGCGACGATCATCGACGTGCCGCCCGCCGGCCGCGTCGCGCGCATCGAGTGCGCAGGGGGCATGCAGAAGGAGGAGCCGCTCGCCTCGCTCCGGTCAAGGCCCGATCTCCTGCCCCGCAGCCGCTAGAAAATCCGCCTCCGTCCGTCCGTCGTTGACTCGTAGCGCCACGCACCTAAGTCTCCCTATCTCTGAGGAGCCACGATGCCTACGACCTATAGCGACCTCATCTCCGACGTCCGCAAGTCCATCCGCGAGCTCTCGCTGAGCGAGCTCAAGCGCCGCCTCGACGACAAGGCCCCGATCGTGCTCCTGGATGTGCGCGAGAAGGAGGAGTACCGCGCCGGCTACATCCCGGGCGCGATCTCGATCCCGCGCGGCTTCCTCGAGATGCAGGTGGAGCAGAAGCTGCCGGACAAGGCGGCGCACATCGTGGCCTATTGCGCCGGCGGCACGCGCTCGGCGCTCGCCGCGAAGACGCTCCAGGAGCTCGGCTACACCAACGTGGAGAGCGCCAACCCGGGCTTCGTCCGCTGGAAGGACCTGAGCTACCCGGTCGAGCTGCCGCCCAACCTCACGGAGGCGCAGCGCGACAGGTACTCCCGCCACCTGCTCCTGCCCGAGGTCGGCGAGGCGGGGCAGGCCAAGCTGCTCGCCGCCAAGGTCCTCCTCCTCGGCGCCGGCGGCCTCGGCAGCCCGGCCGCCCTGTACCTGGCCGCCGCCGGCGTCGGGACGATCGGCCTCGTCGACGCCGACGTTGTCGACAACTCGAACCTCCAGCGGCAGATCCTCCACGCGACCTCGCGGGTGGGCATGCCCAAGGTCGACAGCGCCGAGGCGGCGATCCGCGACCTGAACCCCGACGTGAAGGTCGTGAAGTTCCAGGAGCGCGTCGACAGCTCCAACGTCGACCGCATCTTCGACCAGTTCGACATCGTCCTCGACGGGTGCGACAACTTCCCGACCCGCTACCTCGTGAACGACGCCTCGGTCTTCAAGAAGAAGCCGGTCGTGCACGGCTCGATCTTCCGCTTCGAGGGCCAGGTGACGACGTTCCTGCCGGGCGTCGGCCCCTGCTACCGGTGCCTCTATCCCGAGCCGCCGCCCCCGCACCTCGCGCCGAGCTGCCAGGAGGCGGGCGTGCTCGGGATCCTCCCTGGGCTCGTCGGCATGATCCAGGCGACCGAGGTGGTGAAGCTGATCCTCGGCCAGGGGACGCCCCTCATCGGCCGGCTCCTCACGTACGACTCGCTGCGGATGAAGTTCGGCGAGCTCAAGCTGCGCCGCGACAAGACCTGCCCGGCGTGCGGCGAGTCGCCGACCATCACGAGCTACATCGACTACGAAGGCTTCTGCATGATCGGCTGATCGGCGCGCTCTGGGCGGCGCGGGCGGCACGACGACCGAGCGCCCCGCGCCGCCCGCGCCGCCGCGCCGTCCGGCGAGGCCCTCCGCGATGTCACGAGGGGTACTGGACCACGGTGCTCTTCTCGGGCCGCTCGATGCGCTCCACGCGGCTCGTCACGACCTGCCGCTCCTGCCCATCGGGGTCCATCTGGGTGAAGTAGATGGGGGCGCCGACGCGCGCGTTCTGCGGCTCCGGGATCACGATCCCGTTCGGGTTGATCCGGACCGCGCCCTGGAGCTTCAGGTGCAGCGCGAGGTGGGCCGACCTGAACTTCCGCGCGGCCCGATCGCGCACGGCGACGCAGATCTCGTCGCGGACGTGATACTCGGTGTTGCGGGTGATGAAGACCCGGTGCCTGCGGCGGTCGTTGCCCGTGTAGCTCATGGTCGCTCCTTCGCGCCCTTCGGCGCGACGCGCATCCTGGCAAGGCGCGACGCACGTGGCCAAATTCGTCGCCGCCGCGCGGCCCCGGCGTCCCGCACACAATCGCGTGCCGCAGCAACTTTGTGCGGATCTCCGCGCGCTTCTGGGAATGCCGAGCGCGTCGGTGCCACGATCGCGATCTCAATGCCGCACAGCGAGCGTCTCCCCGGTCCCGGTCTGGCGAAGGTCAGGCGACCGCCTCTTTTCCAGCGGCGGCGCGTCGAGCTCGTGACCTGCTCGGCGGGGCGCCTCCACGCGCTGTTCGACGACGCCGACGTGGTGAGCGAGGGGAGCACCCGGAACGAGGGGGGCGCGCTCGTGTACTACGGGTCGACCAGCGTGCTCGTCGCGCTGCCGCCGGACGTGCCGCTCGCGGCGCCGCTCGACCGGGCGCTCGCGCTCGACCCTCACCTCCGGCTGCGGGCGCTCCGTGTCGCGCAGCGCGAGGCGGCCGCGCGCGCGGGGGGCCCGCTCGGGCCGCTGCACGCCGAGATCCGCTGCGGGCTCGCGCCGCGCGCGGCGGCGGTCGTGTTCGCGTTGACCGTGGACGTCATGGCGCGCGTGCTGGTCACCACCGACAGGACGGCGCACGCGTGATCGCCATGCCAAGCAAAGCTGCCCCCCTCGCACCGCTCGCCGTCGCGCCGCCGCGGCGAGCGCTCGCGATGTCCGCTGTGTCCCCTCTTGACGCGCGTGTCCACGTGGAGAACGGGAGCACTCCGGCGCGAGGCGGGGTACGCTCCCCGCGGCGCGCTCAGCCTCTGCCGATCCTCGGCGCGGAGCCCGCGACGCTGCGATGAGCAAGAAGGACCTTTCCGCCTCCGGCGATTCCGACAAGGTGATCCACGTCGTGTTCGGCCCCGGCGGGGGGCGGGTGTCGGAGCCCCCGCCCGCCCCGCGGACCGGCGAGCCGGAGGCGCCGCAGCCTGCGCCGGGCGCGCGCGAGCCGGTCACCGACATGTTCACCGGCACGGAGGTCGGGCGGCTGCTCGGCATCTCGCCCGGGCGACTGCGCTCGCTCGATCGCGCCGGCATCGCGTCGCCGAGCGGCCGCCGGCAAGGGCGGCGCGCGTACACCTTCTCGGATCTGATCGCCCTGCGCGCCGCGCGCGATCTCATCGCCCGCAAGGTGCGCCTGCGCGACGTCGCGCGGGCGATCGGCAACATCCGCGCCGCGCTCCCCAAGGTGACGCGCCCCCTCGCCGAGCTCCGCGTCGCCTTCGACGGCAAGGCGGTCGTGGTCCGGGGCGCGTCGGGCGCGTTCGAGCCGCTCACCGGGCAGATGGTGCTCGACTTCGAGGTGAAGGAGCTGCGCGACGACGTCGTGCGCGTGCTCCGCCCGAAGGTCGGCAGGGATCGCGCGCGCACGGCCTACGATCTCTACATGCAGGCCAGCCAGCTCGACGAGGATCCGGCGACGATGGATGAGGCCGAGGCGCTCTACCGCCGCGCGCTCGAGATCGATCCCTGGCTGGCCATCGCGTACACGAACCTCGGCAACATCTGCTTCCGGCGCAACGCCGAGGAGCAGGCCGAGGCGCTCTACATGAAGGCGCTCGAGCTCGACGCGGCCCAGCCGGAGGCGCAGTACAACCTCGGCTACGTCATGCTGGAGCGCGGCCGCGCGCCCGAGGCGATCCGGTACTTCCGCGGCGCGATCGAGAGCGATCCGCGCTTCGCGGACGCCTATTACAACCTCGCGATGGCGTACGAGCAGATCGGCGATCCGACGAAGGCGCGCCCGTGCTGGCGGAGGTACCTGGAGATCGAGCCGACCGGCACGTGGGCCGAGATCGCGCGCCGGCACCTCTGAGCCGCGCGCCGCGGGTTGGACCTGGAGGCCCTCTTTTCCGGCATACTGCGGGCCTCATGGATCAGCAGGGCGCACCGCTCGGCGCGGCAAACCACCCCCCTGGCGGCTATCCGCCGGGAGGAGGCCCACCGGGCGGCCACGGCCCTCCTCCCGGCGGCCACGGTCCTCCGGGCGGCCACGATCCCCCCGGCGGCCACGGTCCTCCGGGCGGCTACGGCCCTCCTCCCGGCGGCTACGGTGGTCCGCCTCCGCACGCGTTCGGCGCCTCTCCGGGGGGCTTCGGCGGCGCGCCGCTCAGGCCTCCGCCGAGGCGGTCGAACCTCGGGCTGATCCTCGGCATCGGCTGCGGAGCTGTCTTCCTGCTCTGCATCCTCGCCGGCGCGGTGGTCATCTATTTCTCCACGGGCGTCACCGCCCGCGAGATCGCCAGGCTGCCTGAGCCGCTGCCCACGGCCCCGACCGCCGACCGCCCCGTCGACGCGGCCGCGGAGCGAGGCGTGCACCGCGCCGAGATCCGCGATCTCCGGACCTTCGCCGCGCGCGCCGGCAAGCTCCAGCATTTCGTCGGCGAGATCCACAACACCGGGACGGTCGCCATCGGCTCCCCGAGCGCGAAGGTGACGCTCTACGACGCCGGCAACGTCGCCCTCCTGAGCGGCGACTGCGCGACCCAGGTGCGCCTCTTGCCGCCGGGCGAGAAGGTCCCGTGCGCGTTCGCGTCGCAGCGTCCCCCCGGGCTCGCCGCGTTCAAGGCCGAGATCGCCCCCGCGGCCCCGTCGTTCCGGGGGAAGCTGGCCAAGCTCAGCATCGCGGACACGAAGTTCACGCCGACGCGCGGGCAGAGCCCGTACCAGGTGGCGGGCAGGATCACGAACGAGTCCACCTTCACGGCCCGGTCCGTGCTCGCGATCGTCTCGCTTTACGGCGCCGACGGGAAGATCGTCAGCGTCGGTCAGATCGCCGTGGCGGGCGGCGATCTCGCCCCGTCGGCGAGCGGCGACTTCGCGGCGAGCATCGTGGATGTCGCCGACGCGCCCGCGACGTGGCAGGTCTTGGCGGTCGGATACAGCGAGTGAGCGCGAGCGGCTGTCGCGGCGCGCTCCAACCGATGGAGAGGTGAATGAGATGAGCGACGTGGGATCGGCCCGGCGGGCCAAGGACGAGCTCAAGGCCAAGATCGCCGGCGAGCCGTGGTGTGTTGGCGTCGGGGTAGAGCGAGAGGACGGGGTCGGCTTCATCGTCCGCGTCAGCGTCCGGTCGGGAGGGGCTGCGGCAGCGCGCGCGGCCATCCCGGAGCGGATCGGCGGCGTGCTGATCAAGGTGATCGAGAACGACCCCTGAGCACGGCCGATCCGCGCTCTCCGTATCGCCAGGCCGCGCAAAACGTGTAAGCTGCGCGCCTCGTGAACGAGCGCAATCTCTCCCGCCGACTTTCCACGAGCATCGTTGATGCGCTGAAGGCTCACGGACACATCCTGGTGGCCAGGGGCGGCGCGACCGCGCTCGCGCGCGAGCTCGAGGACAAGATGTCCGCGGACATCGCGGCTATCGCTCCCCGGCTCGATCCGTACGCCCTCGTCGACGGAGAGGTCACGACCACGTTTGGCACCGACGAGCTCGACGACCGGGTCGAGGAGCTCGTCGCGAGCCTCACGAGCACGCTGATGGAGTCCGAGCACGTCGAGGACATCTTCACCGAGGACAACGTGATCAAGCGCGACGTCTTCCGGGTGATGCGCGACGCGCTGCTCGGTCCGCGGCCCGAGCTCGGCATCGAGGACGACGGTCCGGTGCAGGTGCGGCTGGACACGCTCGGGTACGTCGCCTCGACCGTCGGCAAGCGCGCGCCGGTGGAGGTCTTGCGCGAGTCGCTGACGCGCGCGGCCCAGAGCGCCGGCGGCAAGCTGACGGCCTACGATGCCGAGCTCCGCGAGGCGACGTTCTCGCTGGAGAGCAGCGACCCCGACGCCCGGCTCGAGATCGAGGAGGCCGTGGCCGACGAGCTCTCCGATCTCGTCGAGGCGAGGGTGGTGACGCTCCCGATGATGGAGCGCCGCTTCGAGCTGCAGCGCAGGATCGACCCCGGAGCGCGCGGCGGCCTGCGCCAGCGGATCGACGCCATCGCCTCGAGGATGCTGCGCGAGGGCGGCTGCGCCGCGTCGTGGGAGCTCGCGGGCGACCGCGTCCTCAGGCTCAAGCTCACCCCGCTGTCCGAGCAGGACGCGCTCGAGGTCGACAGCCACATGACGGAGCTCACGCACGAGATCGGGGCGCTGCTCGGCGAGCCGCTCGACGAGCTCGGCGCGACGGGCCCCTCGGCCATCGCTCCGCTGCGCGGCGATGCCCCCGCCTCGCGGCGCCGCGAGCCTCCGCCGCAGCCGGCGGGCGCGGAGGACGACGACCTCGAGGACGAGGATCTCGACGACGAGGGCCTCGACGACGAGGACGAGGGCCTCGACGACGAGGACGAAGGCCTCGACGACGAGGACGTCGAGGACGAGGCGGACGACGATGACGCCCTCGAGGACGAGGATCTCGAGGGCGAGGCGGACGAGGACGAGGCGCCCTCGAAGGGGCTCGCCGCGCGCGGGAAGCCTCGCAAGCCGGCCGAGCCCGAGGTGGAGCGGCCCGCGTCGAGCAAGCCCAAGGCCGCGGCGGTCCGGGCCGCGAAGAAGGAGCCGGCCAAGAAGGCTGCCGCCGCGACGAATGGCGCCGCGACGAAGAAGGCGCCCGCCTCGGCGGAGAGGGCCGCGACGGGGAAGACCGCGGCGAGCGCCGCGAAGAAGGCGGCGAAGGCTCCGGCGAAGAAGGCCGCGCCCGCTTCCACGAAGAAGCCGGCGAAGGCTCCGGCGAAGAAGGCCGCGGCGAAGAAGCGCTGATCGCGCTCAGCGGGCCCGGTGGTTCCGGTAGACAAGGATCACCGGCACGCCATCGAGCCCGGCGACGTGATCCGGGCTCGTGGTCCCGAACGCGACCCACGCCTGGTACGCCTGCCCGAGCATGTGCTTCTCGTGGTGGTAGAGGGCGAAGTCCGCGTCCGCGACCGCCCCCACCCCGCGGATGTCCTTTCGCAGCCGCCCGTCGCGCAGCAGCATGTCCCACGCCTGGCCGGCGGTGTCGTGGATGTACACCGTCCCCCGGGGCGGGACGTGCTCGTTGAGGTAGTCCACGACCGCGCCCGTCGTGTAGCCCCAGAAGGAGCGGTTCAGCCCGAGGCTCGCCCCGCCGGGCGCGCCGCCGACCAGCGGCGTGTAGCTCGAGAGCGCCCACGGATGCGCGTGCAGCGTCTCGGCGATGGGCGCCGCGATCACCGCCGCCCCGAGCAGCGCCGGGACGAGGGGCCCGCGCGCCGCACGCGCGAGCGCGGCCCCCTGCGCCCCGCGCGCGGCGACGCCGGACGGCGCGCCGGCGCCGCGCCGGGCGAGGAGCAGCGCGCGGAGCCCGACGCGCGCGCGCCTCACCGCGGCGGAGAACGCGGCCCCGGCGAACAGGGCGATGAACGGGTAGGCCGTCATCCAGTGCTTCGTGCCGCCGAAGATCGGCGTGCTCGGGGAGAGCCACGCGCCGTAGACGGCGGCGATGGCGAGGAACCAGAGGAGCGCCGTGCCGCCGGGGTCGTGCGACGGCGGCCGGAGCCGCGCGGCGAGCGCGCGCGCCGCGGCGAGCGCGGGCCTCCCGCTGGCCGGGGCGAGCCGCGCCGCCGCGCGCGCGAGCGGGTAGAGCAGGCGCTCGCGCGCGGCCGCGCACAGCCCCGCGACGAAGAGGCAGAGCGTCACGACGGGCACCGTCGCCGCCGTCATCACGGGCGCGTAGGCCCTCGGCATCGGCGGCGTCCAGTAGTTCCGGCCGAGGAACTCCATGTTGTAGTAATCGTGGTTCAGGTGGAACGACGCGTACTCGCGCAGGCGCGGGAGCGGTTCGCGCCAGATCCACGGCCAGAGCGCGTAGAAGACGAGGGGGCCGATCGTCGCCATCGCGGCGAGCGCGGCGACCGATCGCCGGGCCCCTCGCGGTGGCTCCGGCGCCGCGGCGGGGGCGTTCGCCGGCGCGGCCTCCGCCTCCAGCGCGGCCTCCGCCCTCGACGGGTGCGCGACGATCCGCTCCCTGAGCTCCAGGGCGACGGCGTGCGTGACGCAGACGATCGGCAAAAACCACGAGTTGTGCTTCGTGTCGAGCGCGAGGCCGAAGGTGATGCCGGTGAGCACGGGCCACAGCGCGCCGCCTTCCCGCAGCGAGCGCCAGTACGCATACGCGCACAGGGCCCAGACGGTCACGATCGGCGCGTCGAAGCACGCGAGGTGCGCGTGGTAAAAGTACCGCGGCAGCATCGCGAAGAGCACGGCCGCGGACGCGCCGGCGAGCCGATCGCGCGCCTGCGTGCCCCAGAGGTACACGAGCGCGACGCCTGCGCCCGAGAGGACCATCGCGGGGAAGCGGTAGCTCGTCCCCTCCATGTCGAAGAGCCCGAGCCGCTTCTGCAGGAGCAGGTTCGACAGCGCGAAGAGCGACTTGATGAGGCCGGGGTGCTCGTGGTTCACCGACCACGCCGCGTCGACGATCGCCGGATCGAGCGCGGCGCGCGGCGCCTCGATCAGCGCCTGGAACCACGCGCCGTAGCGGCTCGCGGCGTGGAAGTAGAACCCCTCGTCGCGCGCGTAGCCGAGATCGCCCGCGGTCGCGAGCAGGAGGGCGACGTACGCCGCCGCGAACGCGAGCGCGATCAGGCCGTCGGCGGGCGCGAGGGGCGCCGTTCGCTTCATCGGGTATCTGCCTCGAAGCAGTAGTGGCGGTGCGTGTAGTCCGCGGACCGCACGGCGAGCTCCACCTCGGCGCTGGCCGCGCCCGCGTGGGCGCCGAGCGGGAACTCGAACGCCGCCCACCCGTCGCCGTCGGCGTGCGTCGCCTCGCCCACGGTCTCGCCGTTCACGCGCACCGACAGCGTGACCGGCGCGCCGCGCCGCTCGCGCTCGATGATCCAGTACATGCCCGCGTGCCCCCGGATCACCGAGCCGAGCGGGACGTCGCGGAAGCGCGTCACGATCTCGCCGTCCCTCGGCGGGTGCGACCAGATGCACCGGCGAGGGCGGAACTCCTCGTCCGCGATCACCGTGACCCCCACGTTGAAGAACGGGCCGCCGGGGCACTCGAAGCGCTCGGCGGGGAACGTCGGGTGGCCGCCGAGGCCCCCGGCGGCCACCCGCGCGCGCGGATTCCAGCGGCACGCGGCCGGCGGATCCGTCACGCGCACGTCGGCCGACGCCGGCGCGATGTGATCGACGAAGTCGTAGACGACGCGCGCGGGCGCCGGGTTCACGAGGCGCCGGAGCACGAAGCGGCCGTGCTCCTGCCGCGCCTCCTCGCGGAAGCCCGCGAGCTCCTCGGCGCGCTGCCCGAGGACGCTGATCTCGACGGCGGCCGCGTAGCGGCTCTCGTCGGGCCGGGCCGCGTCGCGCAGCGGCATCAGCTCGTCCCCGAGCGCGCGGCGCGCCGCCGGATCCGCCCACGCGGGCGCCACGACCACGAGGTCCCCGGGCTGCTTCATCGCCGCGAGGGGCGCCTTCACCTCGCGCCACGCGTCGAACGCCGGAGCCCTCTCGCTGAAGTGGACGTGCATCGCGAGCTCGCCGAGGCCGAGCGCGGGGAGGCCGACGAGCGCGAGCAGGCCCAGGGCGCGGAGCCGCCCGCGCGCGCTCTTCGATCTGCGCGCGGGCGGGGTCGTCTGGTGCGGTTGCGCTGGGGTCATGGGGCCCTCCAGGCGAGCCGTGGGTTCCTGCCGGCGGCCTTCGCCACCGGGCTACGGTCCGGGCCGGGGGCTCAGACCAGCCGGCGTCTCTTGCCGGATGTCCAGCAGGCGGAGAACCCGAGTGAGGAGCAGTCGATACTCGTCGAGGCGTTCTGGATCGAGGCTCGGCTCCGCGCTGAACCGGATGCCGACGCCGTCGATGACATCGACGAACGGCAAGAAGGCGTTCGCCAGCCGGCGACCGAACTGGTCGAGGGCAACCTGGACGTGCCCGCGGTCGACCTGGTCGCGAACGACCACGTCGAGGAAGCTCCTCACGCGATTACCGCCGGGTCGCAGATCGCAATCGCGGAGGATCAGCATGCCCGGGAGCTCCTCGGCCACCAGCTCGACGCGCGGGCTGTCCCAATCGATGGCGGCGGCCCCCTCCTCTCCGTGCACGCTGAGGAAGGCGTTGATCCCTTCGCGAGGCGGGGCCGCGGAGACCACGCGCTGTGCCGTGAGGTACATCAGTTCGCCCTTCGGAACGTATTGCTCTCGCCGACGGCGACGTCCTTGTCCTCGAAGGCGAAGTGTCGGGCGGGCGGCGGCGCGCCGACCCGCGGCGCTCCGGGGCGCGCCTCGCGTCCCAGGACCAGCAGCTCCGTGTCGATGGCGATGACGAGCTCCCGGAAGCGCTCCTTGAGCCGCCCGAGCGCGAGGAGGAATCCGTTCCAGTCTTCCTCGGCGACGTGGGCGCCGAGCTCCGTCATCGGATACATCAGCTGCTCCCGCGCCGCGTGCCAGCCGAACTCCTGGACGCACGAGAGGCGCGCATGCGCTACCTCCCACCTCGCGGCCGCCGCTCCGCCGGCTTCGAGGAGGTCGATGGCTCGAAACAGGACGTCCGAGTCGATCTCGTCCAGCAGATCCAGCACGCGGCGCGTCCAGATGCGCGTCAGGCCTCCGCTGGTGAGCATGCGGCGCACCAGGCTCGCGTGCGTCATGGCCTTGCGGCCGTCCGCAGCCCCCGCGAACGTGGCGAGCGTCCAGTCGCGGCGCTGCGCGGTGGTGTCCGGCGCGCTGTCCAGCGCGTGGTAAGCGGCGACAGCCCGGGTCGCGGTATCCAGCCGCTCCGCCTCGAGCATGGCGTCGCTGTCGTATGCGCGCGGAACGAGGGGCTCATGGGTCTCGAGGTCAGCCATGTACGCTACCTGAGAGAACTCCTCCTCGTGTTCCTGGACGCCACGGCGAGCGAGGAACATCGGCAAATCCTTGCGATGCAGGTATTTGCACGTCGTCTGTTCCGGCCGATCGATGATCGAGCCCCACGTGAGGCAGAAGCCGGCGCCCGGCCCCAGCGTGAGCCCCTGAGCCGGGTTGTGGATGCAGTTACGGCACGAGAACAGATCGGAGCTCATGCCTTCACAAAGTAGTGCCGCGCGTGAGGACGCGCCCACTCCGAGAGCTCTTTGCGAGCGATCCGGGAGACATCGAAGCGCCAGTGCACGAGCGCCTCCCGGCGCTTGACCGCGCGCGGGAGCGCCCGGGCCGCGAGCTCGCGGGCAGCTGGATCGGGCGCGGACCTGAGCTCCTCGCGCAGGGTGCCGACCAGGGCGTCGTGGGAGACGACGCCGTGACCGTCGTCGTAGATCTTGGGTTGAATCAACTGCCAGAGCTGAGGCCCGAAGTCGACGATGGTGGCCGGGTCGATGCTCAGGGAGGTGAACCGCGTGCGCTTGCCGCGAGCATGGACGATGTGCTCCGCGTAGGTCGACTCGTCGGCGAGGTTCGGCGGCGTGATGCCGTCGGCCTGGTCGCGGCGGTAGTAGGGCGTCACGGGCTCCTCATGTCGCGCGAGTATCCGTAGACTTTCGCTCGATCGTCAAGGGCAGGGCGATGCCGGCAGCGCTCCGCCCGGCATGGACGTCAGCGCGGAGGACGGGACGACCTGCTACATCTCGATCGCGTAGACGACGCTGCCGAGCGGCATGCGCTGCATGCGCTCCTCGATCACCCCGCGGAGCCCCTTCCAGGCCCCTTCCTGCTCGACGTAGGTGTCGCGGAGGCGCAGCGCGCCGGCCTTGTCGCCGCGCGCCTTGATGCCGAGCACCGTCCTCGCGAGCGCCTCGGCCGCGGCGGGCAGCTTGTCGGCCTGGATCGAGAAGCACCCCTTGTCCGTGCCGTTCGCCGCCACCTCGCCGCGGTGGAAGCCGAGCGCGCCCGCGTCGAGCAGGCTGCCGAGCTGGATCGCGGCGAGCTGGCCGTAGGGCCGCGGCTCGCCGCCCGCCGTGTGCATGCCCTGCCCCACCTGCCCGAGCGCCCAGATCACGTCCCTCGCCTCGGACATGCGGGCGAGCGCCGGGTCGAGGACGCCCTGCTGCACGAGCCAGCCGGTGAAGAAGAGCGCGCCTGTCTGGGCCTTGAGCTCCTCGAGCATCGACGCGAGCGGCCCGCCGTAGATCTCGCTGTCGGTCTTGCCCTTCACCTTGTAGCCCTGCGCCGGGCCCAGGTTGTGGGCCGCCTCGTGCAGCACCGTGCCGAGCGTCGCGACGGGGCGCTCGAGCGAGACGCTCTCCATCGTGGTCTTGCAGAACAGCGACGCGGTCGCCTCCCGCAGCGCGGCGCGGCTGTCGTCGTCGTGCAGGAGGTTCACCATCGCCACGGTGCGGCCGCGGCCCTCGGTGGCGACGCGTCCCCAGTTCGGCAGGCTCTGCCCCGCGGTCCCGCCGGTCGCGGCGCGCGAGTCGCCGGCGTTCACCAGGACGTCGATGAAGTCGGGCAGGTGGAACGCGACCTTGCGCGCCTTGTACGGCGCGCCTGCGAGCTTCGCGAAGGCCGCCTCCATGTCGGCCTTCACCGGGTCGAGCTTCTTCTGCCAGGTCAGCGACTCCTGGTTGATGCGCGCGAAGCTCACGTGGAAGCCCGCCTTGCGGTTGCACGGCTCCCAGTACGTCTCGTCCGGCCCCACGCGCAGGTACCACGCCGAGTTCTCGGCGTTCATCCTCGCCCAGGGCTCGTCGGCGAGCTCCCAGCCGTTGTCGAGGAACGCCTGCGACGCCGCGAGCAGGTACGCCTTGAACGCGGCCTCGCCGGGGCTCTGGATCGCCTCCGCCGCGGCCTTGAGCTCCCGGCTCACCGCCTCCATCTCGGGCTTGTAGGCCTCGCTGTACGGCACGGCCTTGAGCGCGCCGCCCTGCTCGACGACCACGGTGAAGGGGGAAAGGAGCGCCTGCTGGTCCCGCCGCGCCTCGAGCGCGGCGCAGAACGTCTTGTCCTGCTGGAGGCGCGCCGGGTAGACGCCTGTCACGCGGGGCGGCTCGCCGGGCAGCGCGCTGCAGCTCGGCTCGTTGCGGCTCCTCGGCTGCTCGCACCAGGGCCCCTGGTTGCGCCAGAAGAGCGCCCGGCTCGCCGGATCGTCGGGCGGGATCCTGTCGGCCATGCCGGCGGAGCCGAGCTGCTTCGCGTGGATCTGCTCGATGAGCTCGGCCACCTTGAGCAGGTGGCCGACGATGGCCCGGTCCTCGGCGGACGCGCCGCGGAAGTCGGACCGGAGGAGCGAAGGGCGGCCGGCCGCGAGCTCCGCGAGGACGGCGTCGCGGCGGCGCTTCTCGGCCTCGTCGAGCCCGGCGCGCGGGTGGCCTTCGGCCTTGATCCTTGTCATGGCCGCGTAGGCCGAGGTGAACTCCGGGGTGAACGCCCCGGAGGCGACCCAGGCAGGGGCCGCTGTGTGGTGCCAGAGCCCGGAGACCTCGTCCGGCTCGACCGCGCCCGAGCTGTTCCGGTCGGCGATCCAGAAGAGCGGCAGATCGAGCTCCACGGCGATGCGGTTGAAGTCGAGCCGGGGGATCTCGTCGAAGCGCGGCGCCGGGGGCGCGGCCTGGGCGGCGGTGGGCGCCGGGGCTGCCTGGGGCGGCTCTGCCGGCGGAGGGGCGTGCGGCTGCACGCACGCGGCGCCCGCGGCGCGGGCGGCGAGGGCGGCGAGGGCGGCGAGCGAGGCGCGGGATGGGGGCATCGGGAGGGGGATCTTCATGGCTCGAGTTCCGCTGGGCCCTCGGCTCTGCGCGGCACGGACGATGGGCCCCGCGACGGGGGGGCTGCGCGAGAGCGGCCGGCGCCCGGCCGCGCATGGCGGCTGGAGAGCAGCTTCCTGCGCGCTCGGCCGCCGGACTGCGGGGGCGGGCGGGAGCGTAGATCAACGGCGCGCGGCCTGGGCGTGTTTGTGCGCGCAGGCAGCGGTCCTGGGCGGACAGATCCCACGGCGTGCGAGCGGTCTCACGCGAGGATCACAGCGCGACGGTGCAGGGTTGCGCGGCATCGTTGCGTCTTTCACTCCGGGCGGCAGGTCGTCGACGCCTACGTCCAGGAATACCGAGAACGCGGGCGTGGTGGGCTCGACGGCCAGCTCCCCAGATGGCCTCGGTACATGATAGTATCGCCATACGATCGCGCCGCGGCATCGTTCCTGTTTCGACGATCATGGACACGCCAAGCGGAATGAGCGCCTTCGTAGATGGGTATCACGCGGAGCGGTTTGATTCGACAAATCGATTCGAAGCGAACCAGTCGGATGTCCGTAAGCCTGAAAGGAACCATTCTCGCATGGCGCAGCAGGTCTTGAGAAAAATCGGCGCCCTTGCCTGTTCCGTGGCGCTCGGTGTGGTACTGACGCCAAGTTGCACGTTCCGGTTTGGCACCAGCTCAGCAGAATCCAAGAACTCCGGCGACTCAACGGATTCCAGCAGCCCAGGCGAAGCGGGAACAACCGCCGAAGACCCCACTGAATCCGCGTCCGAGGAAGACGTGCTTACCGATGCAATAGCGAATACAGATCCGCTCCAGGTAGCCGTCGTCACAGCCCAAATGAGCTATGCCCTGTACCTGATCGACGGCTCTATTGAAGCCGAAGGAAGAGCGCCGGAGTCACTCGACGAAACGACGCTAAGCATGCTGGTCGAGAGCTATCTTCCATGGGCGATGGAGCAATCGGACGCTTGGGTAGCAACCATGGATCCCGCTTTTCTCCCCGCGCTTCCGATGGGCTACATCGTGAAATACGAGTGCGCCGACGAGTTTGGTTGCCCTTACAGTCACAAGGTCTGGTCCAAATCCAAGCAGCGGTGGACTGTTTGCGAACCGAACGACTGCGGCGATGGACGGTGCAAACCATGCCCAGAATGGTTCGGGTCGCTCTCGAACCTTGCGATCAAGGGATGGTGCTCGTATGTCTGCATGGTCGGCGCGGAGGTCGTTGGCTCTGCAGGCACGATAATCAGCAGCTTCCGGGGCGTCCCGGTCTCCTTCAGTTATGTTGACGACGAATGGCAGATGCTGAAATGAGCGCCCACGACAAGGAAGCCGAGCAACAGGCGCAATTCAAGGACTTCATGACGTCCTTCATGCGCCTGCTGGACATGATGGTTTTCTTCGCCTCGCCGCGGCTCGCGGCGAGTGGCGTCAGCTTGCCGAGCCGCGAACACATCCTGCGGCACCTGGACGCCTACCTCCCCGTAGCTGCGGAGTGGGAGAGAAAATACGACGGCAGCACCAGGCGGATCACGACGGCTCCCGCGCAGAGGTTGCGCGTTCGCTTCAGCACGTGGACGCCCACCGTTGACATCCCCGCTGATATTGTACAGGAAGCGCGCACGTTCCTTGACGAGTTCGGAATGGAACCGGAGGAGGGTTGGGACGCGTTCGAAGGTCCTCGGGAGGGGACCCCGGCGCCTTGACCAACAAGCCCGACCTACCATGAGGCTCGAGCCTTCCCGGGTGCTTTCCGCGGAGCGCGTCCCCGTGCTCATCGTACCGGTGGGCCAGCGCCCCGGACGGCGGTCCTGCGCCGCGACGCGCGAGCGGCCTCATGCGGCGGGACGGAAGCTCGCCGTCCTCGACGCCCGTTGCCCGAAGATGCCGGCCAGGAACTCCCCCCCGCCGTAGTAACAAAGGTAGCCGGCCAGGGCGAACTTGAGCAGCACCGCCGACGCGGGCAGCGAGAGCAGGACGAGGCTGGCGAGCATCGAGCCGGCGCCCACGGCGAAGAGCCACCTCGACTCCACCATTCCCTTGAGCACGACCGACGCCGCGACACGCAACGCGCCCGAGATGAACGCCCAGATGCCGACGAGGATCACGAAGACCTCGACCATATAGCCGCGACGGAGCACGACGAGGCCGAGCAGGAGGCTCGCCACGCCGCGCACGAGGGAGAGGAGACGGCGGACGGTCGGCTCGCGCGACGCGCCGAAGAGCGACAGGGCGCCATCGACGAGCGCGTACACGGCGAAGGCCGAGACGAGCACGCGCCACCCCGCGGACGAGCCCTGACCGACCGAGATCGTCAGGACGCCGGCGCCCACGGAGATCGCGAGGACGCCTTGAGCGATGAGGACCCACCGGGAGCGCTCCGGCCGGGTCGGCTTCGGGAAGAGCGTCCTCGCCGCGGACATGGCCGCGGTCACCGGGTTCTTCGGCGCCGCGGGCGCGCGGCCGGGCCCTGCCTCCGGGAGCACGACGGGCATCTCGCGCTCGATGGCGTGACCGTCCTTCCACTCGAGATAGCGCACGTGTCCGTCCGGAGAGATGCGAAGGAACGAGTTGCGGGGGCCTGTCCATGAGCCGCTGTTGAAGTACCAGTCGCCGATGCGACCTGGCTTGTGGGTGTGCCCGAGCACCGTCACGTCGTATTCGCCCTTGTCGAGCTCTGCTCGGACCCCGACCACGTGCTCGCCGAGCCGGTCCGGGTTCTGCGCCGGCGTCAGCTCCGAGGTGGGGCGCACCTCCTTCGTTGCGCCCTGGCTACGGTGAACCGTCGCCAGGGAGCGCTTCCAGATCGTCAACATCGAGTCGCCGAACTGCTCGAGGACATCCTCGACGCTCTCGCCGCTCGTGAGGAGGGGAGAGCCGTTCTGGTCCTCGAAGACGCCGGCGAAGATGGAGAGCATGCGGCCGAAGCCCGGGTCGTCCCCTGCGTTGAACGGATCGGTCTCGTGCCCGTGGCAGAAGCGGAACCGTCTGCCCCCGAGCTCCCGGACGAAGGGCGCGCGCATGCACGCGAAGAAGGGGTGATGGAGGAAGTCCGTGTCGATGAAGTGCGCGAGGTCGATGTCGTGGTTGCCGGGCACGTAGACGAGCCTCAGCGTGGCGAGCTGATCGAGGAGCGCCCGCCGCTTCACGAGCAGGAGGCTGAGGTTCATCTGCCAGAGCTCGAAGAAGTCGCCGAGGACGAAGAGCTCGCCTCCCTCGCCGCCCACGTGGTCGAGGAATGCGCGCAGCTGCGGCGTCTTCTTGCCCGCGTCGAAGTTGTCGCGCGCGCCGCCGTCACCGATGTGCAGGTCGCTGATGACGAAGATGTCCCTGGCTGCGCCGTCCATCGCCTTGCTCCAGGGCCGAGCGATCCCGCGATGAGACGGCCGCGCCCCCGCGCCGCATGCGTCGCAAACTGCGTGCCGCGACGGTGCGCAGGGGGGCGAGCTCGGGTCGAGCAGGCGAGCGGCCGTCGGTGGGTCTCGGCAGACCGCATGCGGCCGCTCGCCGACCGTCCACCGCGCCGGGCTGCACTCCCGAGCAAGCCGGGCTGGTGACCGGCTCGTCCCCCTTCGGCGTGCGCGCGCCGGTCGCCTGCGCGGCCGGCGCATGGCTCGAGAGCGACTGCACGCATGGCTGACCGCCGTAGCCCGGGCCCGCGGGAGGTGCCATCGCGGGTCTTCGCGCCTCCTTACGCCCGGGGTGTCCCCTTCGTGTGGTGTGTGGTTGGCATCGATCGATGTCCCGCGTATTGTCAGCGTCCGCTACAATCGTCCAAGGTCAGGCGCGCCATGATACAACCTGCATCGATCCGAAAATTTGTGATGTCGACTCTTCTTGCAACAGGAATCGCCGGCTGCGGTGACCCGGCAATAACAATCTGCAGCTCCGGGAAAACGTTCTGGGTCTGCACCTACGAAGCGCAAGTTTCGACGTGCGATTGCTTGCAGGAGGTATCGGAGTGGCATTGTTCGACCGATCCGGAGTCAGCCAATGACTTGATAGAACCGCTGATTCAAGAGATGCCGGACATCGAAAGCTATCGGCTGATATCGTGCATAGATCAGGGCTTTAGCTCGACCGCGGGAATTTGGGATGCCAAGGAACCGCCAAGACGCCATGAAACCGCCAAGGCGCCATGAAACCGAAGCTGAACATCGACGGGTTCCACGTCCTGGGTCGGCTCATCGCGAAGCGCGCCGATGCAGAGGAGGAGACCGGTGGCCCCTTCGGTCACGCGCCTCGACCTCGACGGTCACACGGATCTCGCGCGCCACAGGCCGCGAGTGCTCGGCCGTCTATCACCGGGAGCGCGGCCGCGACGTCCCACCGGCGCAGCTCCGCCGCGTGCTACGCCAGGCAGCAGAACGTCGACGGCTCGGCCGGCAGCATCTCGCCGACCGGCTCACCACCGCTCGGGGCGCAGGCGCCCGGATCCACGGCGACGACCTCCGCCGACTTGCTGCCGAGGGCGACGCCGGGCGGCGTGACCCCGCAGAACGGCGTCGTCGAGCTCACGACGGCTGACACGAGCGTCTCCGTGCACGCGCCGTCGCTGAAGACCGAGGCCATGATCGTGCACGACGCGCCCTCCGGCGCCCCGCAGCCGCACTCGGAGCAGCTGCGGGTGTCGTCGGCGCCGCCGAAGAAGACGTGCCTGTCGAGACAAGGGCTCTCGCACGTGACGTCGCCCTCGTGGAAGATGCACGTCCGGAAGCCGCCGGGCGGCGGGACCCCGGGCTCCCCGGGCGACGGCATGCAGGTGCTCCGGTCGTCCGGGCACTCCGTGTAAGCGCCGGGCAGGCAGGCGAGCGCCCGGGTCTGCCACGGATCGAGGCGAGCCGGCGGCGGCGGCTCGTCCACCCGGGGCGTGCAGGCGGCGGTCACCAGCACGGTCGGCGCCTCGACCGAGAGCGACGCCACGCACGGCTGCCCGCCGCAGTCCTGGCCCGCGGGGATCGCGTTCGCGGCGGTGCAGGCGCCGTCCCAGCCGTCGGGCGCCGAGAAGGCGGTCTCGACGCTGCCGGGGATGTCGGCGAGACACGCTGCGGATGAGCGAACGACGGCGAGGCCCACAGTCTCGAGCGCTCCGCTCTGGACGCTGGCAGCCGGGGAGACGCCTACCTCTACTGCGGGAAGTCAGCCAGGGAAGCGAACCGCCAAAACGCCAAGGGCGCCAAGAAATCAGGGGAATAGGGGGAATGCCGGGACGGCCCCCTTCCCTTTCCCTTCCTGGCGGCCTTGGCGCCATGGCGGGTTTTCTGCTGATCCGGGGCAACTTCCCGCAGTAGTGCTACGGAGCTTGACGGCGATTGCGTGCCCGCTGGACACGGAGAGGCAATCTGCTGCGCGAGCTCCGCACCCTTCTTCATGGGCCCGCTCCTGGCATGTGTCGCTTCGCGGGCCCCACCCGGGCAGGCGCTGTAGCCTCGATGTTGTGGAACATAGAGAGAAGCGATTTCGTTGCAAGTCAGCTCCTGGCGCGTTCCGCGCTGGGCCCTTCCGAGACCGCCGGGCGGCTCGGCGGCGCCGTCACACGGGAAGTCCGAAGGCTACCCTCACCGCGGCGGTCCCAGAGCTCGCAGCCCAGCCGTGCGCTTGCCGCGGGCGGCGATGGAGTGGGAAGAAAGAGATGGGTCGCGCATGAAAGCCAGCAGCAAACGGCAAGCCCAGCTCCTCGCCCCGGTCCTGGCGCTCATGCCTGGTGCAAGCTTCGCGCAGAGCTCGCAGGGGTGGGATGGAGTCTTGTTCCATGGTGAGATCGACACATCTTGTTCGCAGGATCCACTCTACGCCCATGCCGCACAAGGTCGCGTGCTCTGGGCTGCAAGACATTATCCGGTCATGGTGGCTCAGGTTTACTCGTATATTTCGGTCGGAAGCACCGACTACAGTGCGCATTTCGGCGACCTCGAGAGCGCCGTGGCGGAGGCCGTGAGGGAATGGCTGAAATTTCCGAACGGAGAGGATCGCCACCGACCACATTATCTCCTCTGGGCTCATGCGAACGGGAGGGCAATATGGCGCGGACCCACGAGTCCTAGCTCACCGGCCGATAAACCGTCGGACGTACATATCCGGGCATTTTGTACGCCGCCCTCGTAGAACGAAACGTCGATGCGGCACCTTCGCGCTGACGGGTATCTGTCCATCGCGTAGACGTTCGCGTGACGGCGCCGAGCTTGGTCACGCTGGCCGAGGGCGCGCGTCCGCGCGGCCCGCGGCCGGCGCGTTGCGCGCAACCTCCGCGTGTCCGCACGCGACGCCGCGTCGTGGCGCTCGAGACCGCGAGGTCATTCACCTGGAGCGAGATGGAGCACACCCGCCGTCAACGCCGGCATGCGGGTTGCTTACTCGTCCACGCCGGCCGCCGCTGGTCCCCTTCAGCACGTCGCCGCCGAAAGGAAACCACCGATGCGCTCCGTCAGCAAGGCTGTCGTCCTGGCGGCACCCGTAACGTTTCTCATCTCGCTGGGCGGCTGTGATGCTGGCGACACCGGAGCGACCGAGCTCACCCGGGCCGAGATCCCCGGGTCGATCGCGAACCAGCTCGATCTGGGTCAGGCATACGACGCGGACCGCGCGTCGTGGGGCAACATCGCGTGCGTGAAGGGTCTGGAGCAGACCGTGACCTCGCAGCACGCCCAGCTCGAGTACACGCGCGACATCTCCTACGACAAGGCGCTGCAGACGATCGCGGGCGAGATCAGCCTCGGCGTCGGGTTCCCCACCGTGAAGGTCGAGGGCAAGGCGGAGTACGCCAACACCAACTCCGCGACCGAGTACCGTGAGACGCACACCCTGTCGTTCAAGTATCTCACCAAGCGCAAGCTCACCCTCGGCAGCCTGGAGCTCAGCGAGCCTGGACGGCACTACTCGACAAGCGCCCAGCACCTCCTGCGCGAGCGCTGCAAGAACGAGTTCGTGAACGAGATCAACGTCGGCCTCACCTTCATGGCGACCATGAGCATCGAGTTCAAGAACAAGGAGGACAAGGAGCGGTTCGCCGGGAGCCTGAAGGTCGACGTCCTGGCCGGCACGGTGCAGGTCGAAGGCTCGCTCGCGGTCGCGGACGAGACGGAGAAGAAGAGCGTGCGCGTCACCCTCAGCGCTCTCCAGGACGGCGGCGACGCGCGCCAGCTCGCGTCGATCCTCCGCCCCGAGGTCGCGAGCTGCGACGCGAGCAACCTCGCGCAGTGCGTCGAGGGCTTCCGCCACCTCATCAGCTACGGGACGCAGCTGCCACAGCAGATCGCGCAGATGCCAGGAAGCCTGAAGATCATCTCCTACCAGACGTCGAGCTACGCCGATTCCGGGCTGGACGATCTCGTACCGGAGAACACGCCGCAGGTCGCGGACCTGACGCTGGCGACCCGCGAGCGCATCGAGGATCTCCTGCGCCGAGCGCGCAAGGATCATGCGCGCGCATCGAGCCTGCTCGGCTACGGCGAGCTGCTCTCACCGGAGCAGCACGCGAAGGTCGCGGAGGTGCAGCAGGCCGCCTTCGAGAACCGGCGAGAGCTCACCAAGGCGCTGATCTACTGCTTCGAGAACCCGTACATGGTGAAGAACGGCACCCAGATGACGCACCCGTGCTCGGACTACGCCAGCAACGTCGAGAGGGGTCTCGGGCCGATCGACAGGACCCTCCTGGAGATCAAGGGGACTCCCAGCAACGCCGGCGTGCTGTGCGAGGCGGCCCGCCTGCACGCGCTGCGCACGGGCGCCCTCACGCAGCGACAGTACGACGTCTACCAGCGCATCAACTACGCGCCGGAGTACGCGGTCGCCCACGACCGCAGCTCCGAGATCATCGGATGGGGCGAATGTGAAAACCTCGTCGAGCAGCTCTGACGAAGAAACCCGCACGGGAGGATGTCATGAAACCTATCGGAAGACTCCAGCTGGCGGCTCTCTTCGGCGCGGCATCTGTCCTCTGGGCGAGCATCGGGCTCGCCCAGATGCAGACAGACTGGGACGAAGTAATGCTATATCGGAATGACGTCGACGTGCGCTGCAGCGAGGACTGGCTCAATCCTACGGAGGCGATTGGCCGGGTGGAGTGGTCGATCAAGTACTTCCCGGCGACGATCGCGCAATACTACTCGTTCGTGACAATGGGCACGCGCGACTATGTCCAACACTTTGAAACTCTCGATGTCGCCACCAACTCAGCCAGCACCGAGTGGCTGAAGCTTCAGAGCGGCGTGTATAAGAAGCAGCCGAAGTTCCCGCTGTGGAAGTCGGCGCAGCAGCCCGAGTGGCGAGCGCCCATCTCTGGCTCTGCTTCGGGGTGGAAGCCGGATGACGGGCAGATCCGGGCCGTGTGCAGGTCGTCCTGCTACAAACCCACTGTCAAGCTCCTCTACGACGGCGGTTACACTCCCATCGGAGAGGCCACCGGCGCTCGCCTGCCCGGCATCGTCACGCTCGCCGAGGGCGCGACGCTCGACCAGCCGACCCTGGAATTGGGTCGCGTCTCTCGGTACACCATTGAATCGAGCGATACCAACCACCAGCTCGTCGTGATCGAGACCAGGGGCGGCGGGAGGCTTGTGGTCACCGGGAATCACCCGCTCGTCGACGGCGCGGGATACATGCGCGAGGCGAGCACGCTGGCCGTCCGTGAGCACCTGGCGCGCGTGGATGGATCGAAAGACGAGATCGTTCGAATCGGCATCGAGAGCTTCTTCGGGAAGGTGTACAACGTCACGCCGGAGGGTGAGTCGCTGGAGAGCCAGATCGTCGTCGCCGAGGGCTTCCTCAGCGGCTCCGCCTGGTACCAGAACGACGGCGCAGAGTACCTCAACCGTGACATCTTCCGGCTGAATCTACCGGACGAGCTGGTAGAGCCGCGTGGGCTGGAGGAAGACGCCGTGCAGTCCCCGGGCGCGCTGCCACCCCTCGAAGCCAACACGGTGCACCCATGAGGGTCGGCGGCACGCCACGCACGATGGCCATCGTATTTCTCCTGGCCGGCTGCGGGGCCGGCTCGGACGACGAGGAGCCGCGGCGGCCGTCCCCGCGACCCGGCGGCGGGACGAGCGACGCCGGTGTCCTGTATGGCGCGGATCCGGCGGATCCAGTCGCGGAGCTGCGCACTACGTGCGAGGGCGGCGGCGGAGAGTTCGACGGCGTGGATTGCCGCTGCCCCAGGACGAGCCCGCCCGATCCCGTTCTCGTGTTCTCAGGAGAGGCACGAGGCTGCGTCGCGAGCGACGCCTGGTTGTTCAACTCGAGCTGCGCTGGCAAGACAGGACGGGATCTCAAGGTCTGTCTACGCCTCGGCGTGTGGACGCATGGCAGCACGAGGCTGGGCCTCGTCGTCGAGCCTGTGCAGGCCCACGAGGTCACCGGCTGGTTGAGAGACGTCGCCCCGTCGCTCTCGCCGCGGATCCCGGCGACGCCGGTGGACAGCCCACGCGCGACGATCCTTGTCGCGGTAGGCACGGCGCCGGCGTTCTCCGAGGATGTCGTCAGGATCGCGTTCGAGAACCAGCTCCATCATCCTTCGATGGGATCCATGGCTCCACCGTCAGGCTACGTGAGCCTCCGCGCGTCATCGCTGGACGGCCTGGCCTCTGCGCTGGGCGACCCCGCGCACACGCGCCCATGGCCGCAGCTTGCGTCGACCACCTCGGGGGAGCACCTGGACGATCTCGCGGCCGCCACGACGCGAGCGATGGACCGCGACTTCATGCGCAAGGCGCGTCGGCTCCCGGCGAGCGCGGGCAGCTCGTGCCTCGACACCTGCGAGCTCCAGCGCGTCGTGCTCGAGCAGGACGAGACGACCGGACAGCGTGAGGCGGTCGTGGTCGACCGGTACATCAACGGCGTCCGCCAGAATCGAGAGGTTCAGCTCCTCAGCCCGAGCCACCGGCTCGTCGAGGGCAAGGTCGTCTTCGACCTCGGCGATCACCCGAGCCTCGTCTACGTCCCCGCGGTCGTGCGCGAAGACAACAGGCTCATCACACGCGTGCGGGTGTACGACGGGTCCTTCGCGCCGCTGGAGACGTCCGACTTCGTGCTGCTCGACCCGGCCGATGCGCTCGACCAGGTGACCGACCGAGCGTCGGTCACGCTCGGAGGCAACGAGCTCGCCATCCTCTCCTTCGAGAGCGGCTACTCGCTCCGGGACCCCGCGACCTTCGGCTGGATCCTCCGCGGGCCGTTCGCCAGCGCGGTCCCGAGCAGGGGCGCTAGCCTGCTCGGATGGTATCGCGCCGAGACCTCCGGTGCGCTCGAGTACGCGCGCGGCTTCATCCCGTCGCATCGTGATTCGCCGTTCGCGGATCGCCCCGCTGGCAACCACACCTACCATGTCAACTCCATCCTGAGAGGGAGCGCAGGGCCCACCTCCAGTGGAGCGCTCCGTCAACCGCGGATCGTTCCGCTGGGCAGCACCTTGTCGTCGGCCATGACGGTCTCCGCTGTGCGCGCGGCGAGATCGCGCGCGGGCGCGCGGGTCGGCTCGGTCTCCGTGCAGTTTCCGATGAACGCCGCGGCGTGCCGCGACAGCTTGAAAGGATTGCTCGACACGGGGCTCCTCCTCGTGATCGGAGCCGGCAACGACGGCCGCGACGTGGGCAGGATGGATCTCTGTCCGCAGCGCCTCGGCGCATCGTCGTCCGACGTCATCGTCGTCGGCGCGGCTGCGGGCGGCCGGATGGAGTGGTACTCGAACCGCGGCGCGGCCGTGGTCGACATCGCTGCCGAAGGCGACAGCCCTGATCTCGCAGATCGAGGGACATCGTTCGCCGCGCCGCGCGTGACCTACGTCGCCGCGCAGCTCGCGGCCGAGCTGCCCGACGCGAGCAACGCCCAGATCCGCATGGCGCTCCTGCTGTCGGCCGATCTGCCGTCGTCGGACGCGCTGCCCGTGCGCAGCGGTGGAAGCCTCGCACGCGACTACGGCAGGGCACTCCTTGCGCTCGGCAAGCTGGTGCAGCGATTCCGTGAGGAGACATATGGCATGAAGGAGCGTATCCCCTTCTCGGTCGCGCTCGCCGTCGCGAAGGCCCTGGAGCGCCCCGACGCCGCCGTCTCTCGCGCGGTCGAACGTCGCTTGGATATTCTGATCCGCAACCGCGTGGTCTGCAGGGATCAGGAGGCCCAGGCTCAGTGCAGGGACGAGGATGACCGATGCCGAGGGCTGCTCCGGGCGTTGGTCGAGGCAAAGACCGAGGACTGCAAGCTCCTGAGATGACCCCCTATGCACGAAAGGAAGGGAGGGCCTTGATGAGCGTGGCTGAAAGCTCCGCCCCGCCGCCGCGTCGACGTGCATGGATCGGCGCGCTGGTCGTCGCGGGCACCGCCTTGTGGATCGCTTGGCCGCGCGACCCGCCACGGCGCGACGCCCCCGGCGCGACCGCGACCTCGCCTGCGCCTGATCGCAGGGCTCTCGCCGCCAACGAGCGTGGTGGAACGGCAGGCCGCCGGAGCGCTGTCGCGAGCGCGGGGCCGGCCGTGGGGGCGACGGCGCCGCCGATGCGCTTGCCTCGAAGCGCGCGCCTCACGTTCGGTGAGGTCGATGATCCCAGGCTGCTGGGTCTGACGCCCGAGTTATCGCGGTTCGTCGACATTCAGCGCAAGGCGCTGCGCTCCCGCGAGGATATCGCCGAGGCGATCGCGCTCGCCTCGGATCGCGAGCTCATCGACGAGGCGGCGCGCGGGCTCAGCCTGCACGATCCCGCGGAGCAGCAGGCGCTGGCGCGCCGCCGGCGGATGGTGCTCGTCGACTTCCTGAGGTTCGCGCTCCTGCGCGGAGGGGAGCCGCGCTACGCGGCGAGCGCCATCGGCGACGTCATCGCGAGCGGCGCGCTGGCCGAGGGAGAGCCGATCGAGATCCGCAAGACGTTCGTGGGCGACCGCATCGAGCTGGCTCGGTCCCTCGAGGAGTACGATCCGGAGGAGCTCGATCGACTCCGAGCGCGTGTCGCCGGAAGCCCGGCGGAGAGGAGCCTCGCGTATGGTTCGGGTCCGGGATACGAGGATGGCGACGAGTGAGCTGGTGCGCCGCGGCCTCTCCCTCGTCGCCGCGCTGAGCCTCGCTGCGTCCCCGACCGCAGGCGCGGCGAGCGTCGTCCTCGCCGGAGACAACGGCCAGGTGGCGCTCGGCGCAGGTTACGATCCAGCGGCGCAGCGCATGCGGGACGTCTGCGTCACGGGCGAGCAGGCACGGCTGGGCGGCAACGTCGCCTGGGTGACGAGCTATCACGCGAGCGACATCGAGACCATGTTGCACAACGTCGATCGGTACGGCAGCGGCGGCGTGGACGTCGGGATCCTCGGCGTGAGTCGGTCTGTCGAGTACTTCGCGCGTATAGCGCAAGATACCCAGCGCGAAGCGGTCGTCTTCGAATACCAGGTGCAGCTCGGCTCGTTGGTTCTGCGCCCGAACGCCGCCTTGAACCAGTACGGGCGCGGCATCACCGCGATGAGCGACGCCTACGCGCGCCGCCTGCGGTGCGGCACCGAGTTCGTGCGACAGATCGATGTAGGCTACCGCCTGTACATCGGGTTGTCCGTGACGTCCCGGTCCCGCGCCGTGCACGAGAGGTTGAAGAAGAGGCTGTCGGTGTCTGCCCTGTTTGGACTCGTGAGGAAGAGCAAGGAGAGCGTGAAGGAGATCCAGGAGGCGGCGAAGGACGTCATGATCGAGGTCAGCGCCTTCCAGGAAGGGGGCCACCCGGACCGCCTCCAGCGGCTCTTGCAGGATAGGAGCACCTGCACAGGCGACCGAGTCGAGGCTTGCGCCGATCTGCTCGGGCGCTTGCTCGCCTATGCCAGCACCGACGCGCTCGGTTTCCGCGCCCAGATGGCCGGCATCGACGGATACAACCCGGGTGACCTCACGGGTCCGGCCGTGCTTCGGTACGTCACATCGACCTATGAGGACGCGGGGATCGAGGACATGCGGACCGCGGAGGCGCCGGCGGGGGAGCTCCAGGCCATGCGGGAGGCGACGTCGCGGCTCGATGGGGTGCTCGTGCGGCTCTCGTCCGACGAACAGAAGGCGGACGCGCTGCTTGCGAGCGGAGCCGTCTCGTCGGAGAGGCGAGAGGGGCTCCTCCGTCTACGCCAGGGCCTCACGAGGCTCGGCGCGAGCGCGCGCGCGACCCGCGCCGCATGCGAGTCCGGCGAGTCCGCGGCGTGGTGCTGCGAGCGTGCGGCCGAGCACGTGCGAGCCGACGGGGAGCTCGACCGCGCGCCCCTGGACCAGGAGTGAGCACGTCGAGCGATGCCCCCGCCGCGCTGGACCTCGCACATCGTGTGGCCTGTCCCCGACGGCGCGCTCGGGTCGAGCGAGCGGCCGGCCAAGGACGGCGCTCAACCGAGTTGAGCCGAGTGTTACGCCAGACAGCAGAACGTCGACGGCTCGGCCGGCAGGATCTCCCCGACCGGCTCACCGCCGCTCGGCGTGCAGGAGCCGGGATCGACGGCGACGACCTCCGCCGACTTGCTGCCGAGGGCGACGCCGGGCGGCGTGACCCCGCAGAACGGCGTCGTCGAGCTCACGACGGCTGACACGAGCGTCTCCGTGCACGCGCCGTCGCTGAAGACCGAGGCCATGATCGTGCACGACGCGCCCTCCGGCTCCCCGCAGCCGCACTCGGAGCAGCCGCGGGCGTCGTCGACGCCGCCGAAGAAGACGTGCCTGTCGAGATACGGCTCCCTGCAGGTGACGTCGCCCTCGTGGAAGATGCACGTCAGGAAGCCGCCGGGCGGCGGGACCCCGGGCTGCCCGGGCGACGGCATGCAGGTGCTCCGGTCGTCCGGGCACTCCGTGTAGGCGCCGGGCAGGCAGGCGAGCGCCCGGGTCTGCCACGGATCGAGGCGTGCCGGCGGCGGCGGCTCGTCCACCCGGGGCGTGCAGGCGGCAGTCACCAGCACGGTCGGCGCCTCGACCGAGAGCGACTGCACGCACGGCTGCCCGCCGCAGTCCTGGCCCGCGGGGATCGCGTTCGCGGCGGTGCAGGCGCCGTCCCAGCCGTCGGGCGCCGCGAAGGCGGTCTCGACGCTGCCGGGGATGTCCGCGGGACACACCGCCGCCGTATGCGCCGACCAGCCCAGCGGGAGCTCACACGAGGCCGACGCCGGTGGGTCGCACAGGCAGGCCGCGCAGGCGAGCGGCGCCGGCGCCAGGTCGGCGAACCCTTGGTAGCCGACGTTCGGCGCGGCGGCGGGGCAGTCCGGCGCCTGGTCCGGCGGGCCGTACCAGAGGAGCGCCGGGCCGAACCAGCCGAGCGGCGCCGGCGAGACGCAGTTGCCGGCGCAGGCGCTCTCGTCGCCGCCGCCGGTCCCACCGCCATCGCCGCCGGTCCCACCCTCACCGCCTGCACCGCCCTCACCGCCGGCCCCACCCTCGCCGCCGGCCCCGCCGCCACCTTCCTCGGGCCACGGGCATGCTGGAGAGCCGTATTCACTGGGCTGACAAGGCCCGTAGATGGTCGGATCGCCGGCGCAGCCAGGTAACAGGAGAAGCCCTGCCGTCAACAAGGGGTAGATCTGCATGCGCGACAAGCTACCCGATATCGCTCCACGCAGACAACGACCATCTCCCGTGACGCGGGCAGTGGCCAGCAAGTTCACCATTCCGAAATGACACATATATTTCTCACCAATCCTCGCAGCATCGGGTCCCGTCTCGCAGATCCGTTCAGTAGCTGGCCGTAACACCCAGCCCGAGAGCTGCTCCGAGCGGCGGAGACGTCCAGTAGAGCGGCGCTGGCGTCACGGCGTTGTCCACCTCGCGCCTGAGCAAGACGTCTTCCACGATCCAGATCGCCTCGGCGTGGCCGTGCACGGACCACGTGTCCGAGAGCCGCCACGCGCTGCCAAGCCGCGCCCCTACCCCGACCAGGGCCTTGCTGCGTACACGCATGTTCCACGGGTCTTCTGGGACGAACCGGACAGCACCGAGCGTCGCAAGCCCGCAGCCGAACAGGAGGCGGCCGCGAAGGCAGGTCACGGTGGTCGCCGTGAAGGCCGTCGTCCCCAGGGACGTGCCCTCGACCTCCTTCGCCAGCGAGACGAGCCCCCGCCCCTCCACGGCGACCGACCAGTCGGACCAGCGCACGCCGAGGGCCAGGGTCGTTCCGGCCGCGACCCCCGGCGTGATCCCCAGTCCGACGGTCGCCCCGAGCCCCGCCTCGAACCGCAACGGCTCGGGAGGATCCGCCGTCGCCTCCTCTCCCGAAGCGATACGCGGCTCCGGCGCGCCCCGGCCGGACGGCGCCGGCGCCGCGCGCGCCGCCTGCGTGGGCGGCAAAGGCCTTGGCGAAGCCTGCGCAGACGGCAAAGGCCTCGGCGGACCCTGCGGAGCCTCCGCAGGGGGCGGAGGCCCGGGCGGCCCCGGCGGATCTTCCTGCGCAGGCTCACGCGGCGAAGGCTCACCTGACTCCCGCTCCGCCATGCTCAGGAGCCGCGTCGCGATGGCGAGACCCATGCCGGCGACGAGCGCCTCGCAGGCCCTGCTGGTGCCGAACCCGTCGGCCCACCCGATCTCCCCCTGGCCGTCGCGCAGCGCCAGCGAGGCCACGAGCTCGGCCCCATGACGCTCGATCCTGGCCGAGATCAGGAGCGGAGCATCGTCCCGGAACGGGTCGGCGCCGGCCACCCGCGCCACCTGCGCGCGCAGGAACGACGCGTCAGGGCAACGTTCGGCGCCACGCCCGCGCACGTACTCGAGGCGCGCCGCGCTCGGGCGCAGCCCCGGCTCGGCGTGAGCTTCCCCGGCGGAGAGCGGGCACGCGGCGCCCAGAACGGCGGCGCCGGCAAACGCCGCTCGCCGGGCGTGGCGGAGAGGCCCCGTGGCACGGAGCGCGGGCCGCCCGCGCTGCGCGCGCTGCGCCCGTTCCTCGTGAGGCCGGCTCATCGCGACGGCTCCTCCCTCGCCGCGCCGCCGGCCGGACCGGTCCGGCGCATCTGCACGAGCTCCCGGAGCCGCTCGCGCACGGACCTCAGACGGCCGCTCGGGAACCGCTGCTCATGGAAGGCGAGCTGTCGGAGCGCCCCGGCGGAATCGCCGGCGGAGAGCATCGCCTGCGCCGCGTCGAGCACCCGGTATTCCTCGGCGAACGAGTCTCCCTGCGCGGCCGCCGGCGCCGCTGGACGCGGCGCCACATCGCGCCGGGAGGTCGCGTCGGGCGGCGGCGCGCTGGGCGGCGGCGCGCTGGGCGGCGGCGCGCTGGGCGGCGGCGCCGGCCTCTCCGGCGGCGCCATCTCCACGACGCGGGAGAGGCGCACCCGGGGCAGCTCGGCCGCCAGCGCGCCGAAATGGTCAGCCCAGAGCGGTTGCGGCGGCGCGAAGACGATCAGCAAGGCCACGGTGCCTCCAGCGCCCGCCACGCTCCACCCGACCGCGCGTCCCAGCTCCCCCAGCCAGGTGTGCGGGCCCGCGAGCCCCGCTGGCGCAGGAGCGCCCGCGAGCCCCGCTGGCGCAGGAGCGCCCGCGAGCCCCGCTGGCGCAGGAGCGGGCGGCGCGAGCGCAGGCGACGCGGGCGCAGGCGGCGCGGGCGCCATCGCTCCGGCGTCCTCGTGCACGAGAAACGCCGAAGCCAGCGGGAACCCGAGCCAGCACCCGCGCAGCGCGTCTCGCTGCTCCGGGCGCAGCCGCTGGATGGCAGCGCGGTAGTCCTCGCGGGCGAGGCGCAGCCGGTTTGTCGCCGTGTTGTAGTTGATGCCCAGCTCTCGCGCGATCTCGACGAGCGGCACCTCGTACGCCTCGTGCAGGACCAGGAGGAGCCGCCGCTCCGGGGCCAGCGTCCAGAGCACGTCGATCACGAGCCCCAGCCGCTCCCGCTCCACGGCGCGCTGCTCGCTGAGCGGCGCGGGATCGACGGCCTCGCCGCACGGCGCCGGGAGCAGGCCGCTCGGCACCTCGCGGCGGCGATGGGCGCGGTCCAGGTAATGGCCCACCTTCCGCCAGGCGATACCGAACACCCACCGCGCCTCGGCGCTGCGGTGCTGGCGCCAGGCGTCCCGGCCCGCGGGATCGGCATCGTCCGCGGGCGGGCACCAGGTGGGGTCGAATCGATCCAGGGACCGGTAGGCAGCGAGGAGGACCTCCTGGAGGAGGTCGTCGATGTCGGCCTCGGCCACGCCCAGGAGCCGGAACGTGCGGGGGAGCGTTTCTACTGCGGCTGTATGAAGGGCGTTCCAGGTGCGGTCGCGGGAGGTGCCGGCGGGGGACGAGAGAGGTGCGCTCATATCCCCTTAATTACGGGGGGCTCTCCGGACCCGTTTGTGTTCGGCGTGGCTGCACGCGGGCAGCGGCGATGCGCGCGCGTAGCCCGCCGCGCGGCGGGCTACGCGCCGCGGCTCACGGAGACGGCGGGAGGGCGGGCTTCGCCGGCTGCGCGACGGCGCCGCCGGTCTCGTCAGCGCCCGGGTCGTCGCCGCCGCCCTCCTCGGCCTCGACCTCCTCGGCCTCGTCCGCGGCGGCGGAGCGCGACAGGCGCGACTGGAGCTTCGGGGTCACCTCGTCGAACGCCTCGCCGTGGAAGTAGTACGCGATCTTGCGCAGATCCGCGTAACGCCGGACCAGGAGGGTCCAGAGCCGGTCGCGCATCTTCTCGGCCTCGCTGCGCTGCCTGGCGACGGGGCGGCGGGCGCCGTCGGGGGTGAGGGTGTCGAGCAGCCACTCGCTGGCCTCCCGCAGCTTGTCGAGCTCCTCCTGCGTGAAGGGGTGCTTTCCGCAGAGCGCGCCCGCGTGCTCCGCGTACAGGTGGGCCAGCGCCATCCCGTCGCTGGCCAGGTCGTACTTGCCGCTGCCGGCCCGGATCTCCGCCACCACGTCCTTCGGCAGGAGCGCCCGCTTCGCCAGCGTCTCGGCGAGCGTGAGCATCGGCTCGCGCAGCTCGATCACGATCGCCAGCTTCGCCTCGATCTCGCCGGTGCTCGCCGGCTTCGCCGTGACGCGCGTGGCGGCGAAGATCAGGGCCCGGCCGAGGTCCGGCAGCGCGAGCACGTCATCGAGCGGCAGCTCCGGCAGCGCCCGCCGGATGCGCGCCGGATCCGCGCACGCGGCCTGGACACCCCGCTTCACGTTGGCGAAGGCGATCCGCACGTCCGCCCGACAGACCTCGATCTCCCCATCGGGGAGCGCCTCGGCCAGCGGGGCGTAGCGCTTGTAGCAGGCGTGGTAGGTCGTTGTTGCCGTGGGAGCCGCCGTGGGCGCCTTCCCGGTGGGTTCTTTGTTGGTCTTGGCTTTGGCCATCTCGAGAGCGTAGATCCAGGCGAGCGCGGCCGTGGGGCCACATCGCCGTCGGAAGTGTGCTCTGACGAGCGCAGGATCTCGACGCGACGGCGCGACGGGGGGCGGGCCGGGGATCCGAGGTGCAACGCCTCGCCGGGAGCCCGGAGCGGGTACGTCGGTGGTCACATAGTGTCATTTCGCAGGCAGATCTGTAAACGGCGGGACACACGTAGTGTCATTTCGCAGGGCCTGCTGAGAATACCGGTGGTCACGTAGTGTCATTTCGCAGGCAGATCTGTAAACGGCGGGGCACACGTAGTGTCACCCGGCGCGGGGTGGTGGTGGAGGCGTCCGGGTGCCTTCCGCCGGCGCGCCACCCGGCGTGTGAGGGAAGCTGGATCTCCGCCTTGTTCCGCACGCCGCGCCGCGCGCCCCCGGCTCCACGTTGCCGATGAACACCGCGCCGCGCGCCGATGAGCGGCCCGGCCCCGGCGCGCCGCCCCGGCCTGCTCCTCACCGCCTTGTCCAGCCGCGCGCCCCCGGGCAGGTTACGCACATGAGCTCGACCTCTCGGTGCTCTGGGCGAAGTAGCTGGCCGCCGCGCTGGCGAGCACGGCGGGGACGATCTGTGCCTCGAGGCCCCCCTAGGCGAGGGTGGGCTCCTCCTTTGTCGCGACCTCGGCGAGCGGATCTCGGTACACCTCGTCGACCGACAGGGTGCATCCGATCGTCTCCAGATGCGCGCCCTCTGCTGCGCGGGCCTCCCGGAGTGTCCACGAGTCATCCTCGTTGCGGTGGAACACCTCGATGCGCGGTTCGTGCTGCGAGACGAGCACGTACTCCCGGAGCGAGGGGATCCGCCGGTAGTGCGCGAACTTCTGCCCCCGATCGTAGGCCTCCGAGCTGTCGGAGAGGACCTCGACCAGGACGATCGGGTTCAGCGCGGCGTCCTTGTCGACAGGATCGCGCTCGAGCTTGCCGCAAACAACGCTGACGTCAGGGTACGTCGAGAGCCCGGTCGCCTGCACCCGGACGCGCAGGTCGGAGGAGTAGACCGCGCAGGGCCGCCCGCGGAGATGCGCCCGTAGCTCGGCGCCGACGCTCACGCACAGGCGCGCATGCTCCGGCGTTCCGCCGGCCATCGCGAAGATCTCGCCGTTCAGGAACTCGTGCTTCGTCGGGCTCGCCCGCTCCTGATCGAGGTACTCCGTGTACGTCCCGAGGATCTTGCGCGCCGGCTCGTTCATGGTCCAGCCGAGTATGCCACGCGGGCGCCTCCAGGAGCCAACAGTGCCCGTGAGCCTCCTCCAACCGGCGGGTCGTCACGCAGGCCCCCGGCCAGCTCACTTCGGCTGCGTGGCCCGCGGCGACCCCCCGAGGTTACGCGGAGGCCCGCTCGATGAGGTCGGCGGCGACGGCCGTGCCATCCACCGCCACGGCGCCGGCGAGCGCGGCCGCGCGAGCAACGACCCCCTGATCGAGGGCGCCCCCCAGCGCGGCCAGGAGGGACTCCGCGCTCAGCGCTCCACGAGCCACGGACGTCCCGATCCCGAGCGCCCGGACGCGCGAGGCCCAATAGGGCTGATCGGCGAACATCGGGACGATCACCTGCGGGACGCCCGCGCGCGCCGCGGTCGTGGTCGTGCCCGCGCCGCCGTGGTGCACAACCGCGGCGACCCTCGGGAACAGCGCCTGGTGGTTGACGTCGCCGATCGCGATGCAGTCGGGGGCGTCGTCGACAAGACCGAGCTCGGCCCACCCCTGCGACAGGACGAGGCGGCGCCCCGCAGCCCGCACGGCCTCGATGACGATGCGGCCAGTCTGCTGGTCCGCAGGCATGCTGCCGAAGCCGACGTAGACGGGCGCCTCGCCGGCGGCGAGGAACGCTTCCAGCTCGGGCACGAGCGGCGTCTGATCGGGAAGGAGCCAGGCTCCCGTCTGCGTGGGCTTCAGGCCGGGAGTCGCCGGCAGCGGCCCAAGGACCGGATCCGCCGCGAGCCACGGAGCCTCGCCCAGGATGTGACTGCGGGCATCGCTCAGCGGACCCAGGCCCCGTCGCTTCCGATTGTCGTTGAGCCGCTCGAGAATGCGCTCGTTCCAGCTCCGCGATTCGTCCTGCCAGCGCCGGAGGTTGGACTCCGGGTCACCCCCGGGCTCCCCGCTGGGCGCATGATCCGGCGACGGCAGGGCCACCGACGCGTACACGGCGACCACGGACGGGATGCCCAGCCGTTCCGCGATCGACCGTGCGGCGTACTGGTGCTCTCCGCCGGCCACGATCACGTCGCATCCCTCGGCGGCCGACGCTGTCGCGTCGAACTGGTCTCTCACGAGGTGCTCGACCAGCGCGCGGATCTGCTCCGGCGTCGGCAGGGAGGCCTGCGCGGCGGCGGCCCCGCTCGGTTGGCGCATCGCGATTCCGATCGGGGCCGCCGTGAAGCCCAAGCCGCCCACCCAGTCGATGAAGTTCGGCGGAACGCACAGCCTCACGTCGTGCCCCCGACGCCGCATCTCGGCGGCCAAGGCAACGACAGGTTGCACGTCACCGCGCGTCCCCACTCCCGTCAGCAATATCCGCATCGTCTCTCTCCCTTCCACCACGCGTGTCGCGTGGATGTCGGACGACGACGATGGCATCGCGGATGCGATTTTTCATCGGAGCAGCGCCAAGTTAGGTTATACATGCTGGAACGGCAGGCGGGGCGAGGACGCCCATACCACGCATCATCCGTTCAGGCCGCGCTCGCCCCCGCGGGCCGAGCGCGGCACGTGGCGGGGCTGCGCTACCCTCTCCGCATGAGCGCACCGCCGCTTCCTCGCCTGCGCGCCGTGGACCTGAATCTGCTGACCGTGCTCGACGTCATGCTCCTCGAGCGCAACGTGACACGCGCAGCCGAGCGCCTCGGCATGACCCAGCCCGCCGTGAGCAGCGCGCTGGCCCGGCTGCGGCTCCTGCTCGACGACGATCTCTTCGTGCGTTGCGGCAAGGAGATGGCTCCGACGCCGCGCGCCCTCTCGCTCGCCGGCCCGATCCGGAGGGCGCTCGACCTGATCCAGGCCTCGCTCGCTCAGCCTGACGCCTTCGACTACACGGCGAGCCACACCTTCAAGCTGGGGATCGGCGACCTCGGAGAGGCCGTTCTCTTGCCCCGGCTTCTGCAGTGGCTCGAGCAGCTCGGCGCTCGCGTCCGGATCGAGATCTGCCGCGAGCCTGGGGCCTTGCTGCAGAATGAAATGCGGCTCGGCAAGGTCGAGCTCGTCCTGGATCATGTCGTCATCCCGGGCGAGGGGTTCCGGCGAGAGCGCGTGCTCGACATCGAGCTCGTCCCGCTGGTGCGCCAGGATCATCCGACCGTGGGGCCCTCTTTGACCGTCGACGAGTACATGGCGCTCGAACACGTCATCCTCGAGCCGCGCGAGGGCCAGACCGACCTGGCAGAGCATACCCAGGCCGTCGTGGGGCTATCGCGGCGCGTGCAGGTGCAGGTCCCCCATTATCTATCGATGCCGTTCATCGTCTCGCAGTCGAACCTCGTCTGCACGCTGCCGCTCCCCCTGGCACGGCTGTTCGAGCAGCACTTCCCCGTCCGGGTGGTGAGCTGTCCCCTGCCCATCCACCCGATCCCGCTGTTCATGATGTGGCACGTATGTCAGGAGGCCGACCCGGCCCATCAGTGGCTCCGGCGATCGCTCATCGATCTCTGCAGCCGCGTCTGACCTGTCCTCGGCGGGCGGGCTGATTCAGGAGGAGGCGCGCGACCCCGGATTCAGCGGAATATTCGCGCTGGCCATCTGACTCATACCGTTTCTTGATTGGGCTTTTCGTGGGTCGCCGCCCATGAAATCCGTGCGCTCAGGGCTGCACCAGCAAGGGGCGGCCCAGCGAAGAGCGACCCGAGCGCGCGGCCAGGTGCCGCGGACCTGGGTGGCCATCCACAGAAAGAGAACACATCATGTTCGGATTTTCATCTGTCCGCCGGAAGGGCGGTCGAGGCGGGACGCTTCATGTCCTGGGCAGCGAGCGCGCGGCGACCATCGAGCCCGGAGAGACGCTGCTCAGCGCAGCCGCGCGCGCGAACATCCCGTTCCCCCGGATGTGCAACGTGGGCGAGTGCGGCACTTGCAAGTGCCGGCTCACCAAGGGGCATGTCCGTCTCAAAAAGGATATCTCTCGCCACGTCACGCCCGAGGAGCTCTCTGCCGGCTTCGTCCTCGCCTGCCAGAGCCTGGCCGAGTCGGAGGACGTGGAGGTCGAGGTCCCGGGCATCGGCCGCGAGCGCTCGGCGAGGCCTGCGCCGGTGCAGCCGGTGCAGACGGACGCGAGCATCACGCGCGTGACGCCGCTCGCGCCCGGCATCCTCGCGATCGAGGTCGGCCTCGCTGCGGAGATCCGCTACGTGGCCGGGCAGTATGCGCAGCTCACAGCGCCCGGCGTCCCGGGGCTTGGCGAGCCGCGCTGCTACTCGTTCGCCCAGGCACCGGCTCGGGCCTCGCCGCGAAGGGCGCTCTTTCATATCCGCCACGTCCCGGGCGGCGCCTTCACCGACTGGCTCTTCGCCGCCGATCGCACGGGCTCGCGACTCGGCTTCTCGGGGCCACACGGCGGCTTCCGCTACCACGAGGCCGGGCGGTCGCTCCTGTGTGTGGCAGGAGGCACTGGCCTCTCGCCGATCAGCGCGATCCTCGAGCAAGGGATCTCGGACGGGCTCGCTCGCGACGTGACGCTGGTCGTCGGCGCGCGCACCCGGCAGGACCTCTACGCGCTCGACGCCATCGCCTCGATCGAGGCGCGATGGCGAGGGCGGTTCGCCTTCGTGCCCGTGCTCTCGCGAGAGCCCGAAGGCTCGAGCTGGACAGGGCGGAAGGGGCACGTCACGGACTACCTCCGTGAGGTCGCCGTGGCCCACGCCGATCGCGCGGCCTACCTGTGCGGGCCGCCCGGGATGATCGACGGCGCGCTCGACGTGCTGCGCGGCACGATCCCGCCGGACCACGTGCATTGCGACAAGTTCCTGGACCGTGGCTCGATCGCCCTCGCCACCTCGGCGGGGGCACGAGCCCGGACACGACGCGCGGAAGGAGAGGCATCATGCTCGGAAATGCTCTGATCGCCCTCGCTCTCATCGCGATCTTCGCCGCCTTGGAGATCGCGTTCGGCCTGTACCGGCGCCCCGGCGTGCTCACCATGCGGGAGCTGGGCGCGAGCCTCGTGAGTCTCGGTAACTTCCTGCTGGTACGCGGCGCATCCTTCGCCGCCTTGATCTGGGCGTTCACGGCGATCTGGCCGCGCTCGGAGGGGGCGCTCGCGGGCGTGAGCTTCTGGCTCGCCTTCCCGATCTACGTGCTCGCCGACGAGTACGCGGTGTACTGGTTCCACCGCAAGAGCCATGAATGGCCGTGGCTGTGGCGTATCCACAAACCGCACCACGTCCCGCGCAACATGAATATCGGCGTCGGTTACCGGCAAAACTGGCTGTGGCATGTGCTGGTGCCGGGCGCGTGGTTGGGCCCGGCCGTCATCTGGCTCGGCCAGCCTGGTGCCTACGCGGCTGGGTTGGCCTTCAGGACTCTGATGGTGTTGATGGAGCACTCCGATCTCCGCTGGGATCTGCCGCTTCAGCGCAACCGCTTCACGCGTCCTTTCATGTGGGTGATCGAGCGCGTCATCTCGCTGCCCGACACCCACCACGCCCACCACGGCGTCGGCCGCTACGGCAATGCCATGAAGAACTATGGCGTCGCCCTCATCTGCTTCGATGTGATCCACGGCACGCTCGTGATCCCGCACGCTCGGCAGGAGGGCTTCGGGCTGCCCGACGACGCACCGGCCGAGCCCTGGGCTGAGCAGCTCTTCTGGCCGTTCGTGCGCTCGACGAGCTCGACGAGCTCGTCGAAGAAGGTGGCGGCTCATCGCCCGTCGATCGAGCCCACGCCGCCGGCGGCCGCGCTCGCCGCGGCAAAGGCGGTGATTTACACCGCTGATGGCCGCGCTGTCGTGGTGAGCTGAGCCGTGTTACCAAGCACCGTTGTTGATGCCGATGGTGCGCTTGGGCGCTACCCGACTCCGACAAAGCGAGCGGCGTCGCGCTCGTCGCGATCGAACAATTTCGGATTTGCCACGGCGCAGCTTGTGGACGGCCCCGTCGATCCGGCCGATTGGTTCGCTCAGCTCGGGAGACGATAAAGGGCTTTATTGGAGCACGCCGAAACGCGTCTTCAAGCCCTCGAGGCCCTTGGAGATGATGGTATTGACCGTTGCGCCTATGAACGGGGTACCCGCGCCCTTGAGCCGATAGCTCACCCGCCACTCCACCGTGCAACCCGCGCCCTTGTCCCTGACCTGGATGACCCCCGTGTAGTCCGAGGCTGGCAACCCGCTCACCATCGTGTACCGCATGAGCCGCCGGGCGTCGTCGAGCTCCTCTAGCCGTTCGACGACTTCAGATCCGTCCGTCATGAAGCTCTTCCGCAGCTGGCCGACCCCTCTCCCGACCGTCTCCAACCGCACGACCATCGGGTGCCAGTCCATCAGCCCGTCGAAGCGCCCGATCACCTTCCAGACTTCCTTGCTGCCGGCGGCGAGGTTGACTGCGCGGGTGATCTCGATCGGCGTCACGTTGGGGGGCTGCACGTAGGGGAACGTCTTGCCCCCCGGCTGCGTGGCGCCCTTGGCCCCGCCGCGGAGCATAGGCCCTCTGCCACGGTTGACCTCGTACGAGATGAAGATGTTCATGACATTGGCGTCGAGGGTCCTGCCCCCGCCCGTGGCGTACTTCTTCCCCTCGAGCGTGCTGTGCTCGATCTCTCGATGGCTGTCGTCGGTGGTCGGCTTGGTCACATCAATCAGGAGAAAATCGTCCAGGAGCACGTTCACCAGGGCCCTGCGCCCGGCCTCTGTCCAATCGACCTTGCCGTCCCGCCTGTCCCAGAGATCGAGTGAGAGGAGCAGGCGATCTCTGTAGAGCGGCAGGCGCTTCGGGTCGACCGCGAACGGATCCTCCTGATTCCACAGGTCCCGCAGGTCGATCTCGCCATCGACGAACATGCGGAGGTTGGTCACCTCGGGCCGTCCGATCCGGTCGATCCGCGGGACGTCGCTCGTGAACCCCCCCCCTGCGGCGCCGGGCGTTGTCTCTGCGATGACCCCGAACAGCGATCCCTTGCGCGGCTCGAGCACCTTGGTCGTGTCGAGCTCGATGACGATGCTCAGGACGTTGTTGTCCTGGAGGGCGTTGGGGATGGCCTTCGGTATCGCGCTGCGGGGCGGGTGCCCCCAGCCGGAAAAGAAGGGGTCCGACCGCAGCCCGGCGAAGATACGGAAGGCGCCATCGGGCGTGGCAGCGCCTCGCGCGTCGCCGACGACCAGCGGCAAGGTCCTCCCGCCAGGCAACGTGCACGCCCCCCTTTGGCGCGGCTTGCCGCCGCTCGTTGAGGCTTCGAGCGGTTCGAACTTGCAGGTGAACTTCAGCTCCTCCTTGGCGGCCTGAAAGCGGGCTTCGTTCCCCGATCCGGCGACATGGACGCGGCGCATCGCGATGATGTAGTTCACGGCGTCGGAGAAGAACGCGGAGTCGCCCGCGAACGGGAACACGTTGGCGATGAGCACCGTGTGGTCGGTTCGCTCCGGGCTCTGAAAAGCGTACAGATCATTCAGGTCTGCCGCCGGATCGCCCATGGAGCGCGGCCCGTCGATGTGATCCGACGCGATGGCCGGAAGACCGCCGATGGGCCCGAGAACAATGATCCCGAGCAGGAGACGGAGGAGCGGCATGACCGTATTCCCCCGGCGGCGGGCGACCGCTTCACTCGATGTGGGCCTGTGGCACATGGGGGTTCTTCTCCGTTGATCGGTTCTTGCGCGAGAGAGGAGACCCCTGAAAGGCCTTCGTGTTCCCCAGGCGCGCCTGGGCCTCGGCGAGCAGATTGGCGGCGAGTCGTCGTTCACCGACGCGGACGGCGGCCTCGTGGGCCAACTCGAAGGCGCGGAGCGTCGGCCGGTTGGCCAGGTTGCGGCGAGCCAGCGACAGCGCCTTGAGCACGTCATTGCCGTCACCGAGGTAGAACTCGGCGGCGTGATCGGCGAAGGCGAGCTCGTGCCGCGCGAGGAGCCGATCGTAGGAGGCCCTGGCCCCAAGCAACTGTTCCTGCGCTTCCTGGGCGCGGCCCTGCTCCTTCAGGACCTGGGCAAGGCGCCACCTGGACTCCGGGTCGCCGCGGCGTGCCCCGGGGGTGAGGAGCGCCTCCGCCTTGGCGAGAGCGCCGCGCCTGGCGTAGAGCTCGGCGAGGTGGACGCGCGCCGGAACGTAAGTCGGCAAGTACGCCAGCGCCATTTCGTAATAGCGCCGAGCTCTCTCGGGCTGCGGCGCGGGCATGCGCTCGCCCCAGAGCACCCCGCGCTGGAAGCAGACCCACGCCGGCGGAAACGGGGAGACATCGCGGTACTGGGCGAGCGCCCGTGCATACACGCGGTCCGCCTCCTCGTACTCGCCGAGGTCCACCAGCAAGGCCGCAAGGGGGAGGAGCTCGTCGATGCCGGAGATGGTCTGCGCCCTTCTGCGACGCACAGCCAATACCTCCGCCAGATGCTTGCCGGTCGCTTGCTGGATCGAGAGCCGCACCGGCTCGGTCATGGCCGCCAGGACGCCGCGGCGCCCGGCTTGGCGGAGGTCGGCTTCGGCCTCCTCGAATCGATGCAAGTACGCCGCGATCCTCGCCGATAGCAGGTAGGTCTCGCCGGCTTCGGGCTCATGGCGACGGAGCTCTGCGGCAAGGTGATGGAGGCGATCCGGTGACTCTATGTCGCCCAGGAACTGCGCCTTCAACTGCTCGATCTGGACGATGCGATCCGGCGCGCCGTTTTTTCGGGCGAATCGGAGATAGTCGCTCCAGGCCGCGCGGAGCGAGCTCTCCAGATTGGAGACGGCGATGTCTCCGGACGTGGTCCGGAGGGTCGAAGCGCGTACGCCCGGCGCGATCCCGATCCCCAAGCAGAGCAACCCCAAAAAGAGCCCGATTGGCTTGATCGCGTGGGCTGGCATCGTCTGCCTCCTCGTGCACGTTCCGACGGCGATCGCGGCCGTGCCACCTTGTGAGCTCCTCCATCCGCGAACATCCGCAAAACGCACGCCAGCATCATTGGTACGGCGGCGCACATCACATCCTGCGGGACCGACCGTCTCGTTCCATCGTCAGGTGAAAGCGCAGCTCATGTCTGGAGATCAGCGAGCCATCGCAGGGCTCGCAGCCCCGGCATGAATGCGTACTCACCGCCCCTTGTCACGACGAACCGCGGCAATCCGTGGAGGCGCCGCGGGATCGGCCGTCGTGGAATTGTAAAATCGCCGTCCCCCTCATTCGATCCGGCGATGGGGTCCTTGGCGTTGCCCGCCCCGATGAAAGCGCCGCTGTTGACCCACTCCGTTTGCACGAATTCGAACTGCCGCCCCGGGTGCGCTCCAACGAAGGCAAATATGAACCCCCGGTCGACACCATCGTCCTCCAGAACCCCTTCCGCGAGCGGAGGACCATAGACCGTTCCACGCCGGATCATCCGGTGCAGGCCGACTATACCCGCCACACTCGAGTCTCGTGGGTTCACTCGGCGAATGTGTGATTCGAGAGGAGTCTTGAAGCCTGTCGGGTCGTCTCCATAGAGGAATGCGTTGTTGCGTAGCGGGTCGCCTCCCAGCTCGGGATTGTCGCTGGATGGGCTGAGCGCCAGGGGCGCGCCGCTCCGCCAGCGCCCCATCATCTTTGCCGCTAGAAGCTCCTCGTCGTCCGGTCCGAGAGAGTTCTCCTTCACGTATCGGCGGAACAGCGCCACGCGTTGGTACAGCTTACGAAAAGCCACGTAGGTCCCGTTGCGGCCCAGTGCCTCGGGCTGGGGCGTCAGGGTGCCGCCCAGCTCGTCCGGGTAGCCCAGGACGAATTCACCTGCCTTGTAAGGACGCTGCGCCGGGTTGGTTCCCGGAATGCCGCTGCCCTCGATCGCGGGATGGCTCATGCCGTCCCGGAACCCGAAGTGTTCCCTTGGACCGGGCAGCGCATAGCAATCCTGGCGCCAGATCAACGCAACTCCCGGCAACGCCTGGATCGCTTCTCGAGCGCGCTCAAGCGCCGCCTCCAGGCCGTGCGCGTCCGGCGACAGCGCAGTGATCACGACGTGGACGTCTGGAGTTCCGAGCGGTGCTTCCCAGTGCTCAGGGCTGCTATCGCCGGTGTCTCCCAGGTGGCGCGCGCGCGCGGCCATCCCCTGCTGGAACTCCCACGCGAAGCTATCGAGCGACTCCTGCGGCACGCCGAGCGCCTTGAGGCCCTGGAAGGTGAGCGAGGCGCTCACCCAAGTATCGGCCGCCGGACTCTCGCGGCGGGCGGCCGAGACCACCACATTGCTGAGCCGCCTCATCAACTCCCGCCCTGCCTTGCGGTCGTCGATGCGGAGCAAGAGGTACGTCGCCACGTACGGCGCAGGCCGTGGGCGCAAGACCCCGCTCTGTATGTCATCCAGTTCGAGCAGGCCGCTGACTGACTCGGGCATCGATCTCCTCCATCGCGATTGGTTCCATTTAGCGCGAGGTTTCTCCAGAAAGTCTCCAGGTCAATCGCGACAGGAACGGGAATTCTGCTCCCTGTCTCGCAACCAGAGAATGAGCTCACTGCATCTGGTCGAGCATCGTGGAAAGGGCGCACTTGACTTTGAGCGCCTTGACCACCTCCACTCCGGTGGCGTCCGGATACTCCGCGTATTCCATGAATGGCTCAGCTGCGTGCTCACGTGCGAACTTGGCGAACGAGGCAGGATTTTCCTTCCAGTCCAACGGAAAGCCTTCGAGCTGCTCGAAGATCGTATTGAGGCCTGCCTGTTTGAAGAGCAGCACCGCGTCCTCTATATACTTGTCGAAATCCGTGTCGAAGAAGCCGATATAAAGGAACCACGTGGTGTCACCTTCCTTGTAGGTGGCCCAGCGCAAATAATGGAGCGCAAGCGGAGCGAGCGCCTGGGGTTGCTCCTTTATCAGATTCTCGATGGTCTTACCGTGTGCGCGAACCACATCCTCCCGTCCTGGTATGACCTTGGCGATGAGCGTGAACCCGCGTGACCTGGGGAGCACCGTACCGAATCTCCCTGCCTCTATCTCTTCGTCTGCTCTTGGCAGCGCTTCTGCAAGCGGTCGAATATCGGCGCAATTCCGTGTCCGGCTCATATCATCTCGCTTTCGTGACCGGCGGCTGTTTTCGTACTAGAACGCTTCCCCGAGGTGTACATCATTTTCTGTTCGGCTATCCGCGGTGGCCGAACGGCTGGCTCGGGAGGCATCTCATGGCATGTAACCCCCTACATCGGGCGTCTTCTGAAGGATCTGCAGCTCACGGACGAGAAGCGCAAGAGCACGCGGTCCTCTTGCCTCGACTTGGGGCGCGCCTCCCGGAGGGTAGTGTCCGACCACCTTGACGAAGGTATCCGGGAATATCCGATACTCGATGGTTCCCGGCCTCTGTCCCACGGGGACCTCGGCTTTCCGTCAGTTCCTGAAGGCGAACTCGGCGACTCCCGAGGAAGAGGTTGGCGCTCGCTGCAAACCGCGGAATTCCGGACAGCCCGAGCGCTGGCGGAGCGGCGCGCCGCTGGCGCTCAGCCCGGAGAAGGACGAGGCTGCTCTGGGCGCCGACCCGACGCGCAACAACGCCTTCCTCTACCGTGACGATCCGAAGGGGTACAAGACCCCGCCGGGCTCGCACATCCGGCGCGCGAACCCGCGCGACGCGCTGAGGGGCGGAGACACGGTGCGGATCCACCGCGTGCTCCGGCGCCGCACGACCTACGGCCCGCCGCTGCCGGAGGGGGCCCTGGAGGACGACGGCGCCGACCGGGGCCAGGTGTTCCTGTTCATCGGCGCGCACCTGCGCCGGCCTACCCGACTAGCGCTCTGACGACCCGATGACGTCGTGCACCGATCCCGTTCGTCCGTGAAGAGCGCCCACAGCCGAGTGCGCTCGCGCCTGTCGAGGGTCCGCCTTCACGCCAAAGGCGGCAATGGTGAACACCGACATGATGGCACCGAAGATATCGAGCCTCATGAAGACCGCGATTCCAACATGCAATCCGACCGTGGCTGCTACCCAGAGTCGCCGGGTCCGACGTGGCCAGATGAAGAACGGGTACCCGATCTCCACGAGCAGCACCATCCACCCCGCGGCCACGGCGATCCAGGCGTGGTGAGCGAGCCACGAAAAATCGAACCGCCGGTACTCGGGCAGCATGAGCGATCGCCACACCGCGTCGCCGTCCCACCACGCTGGGCCCAATGCCTTTTCCACACCACTCGAAAGGTAGACGAGACAAAGGTGCAGCTGTACCACCCGCAGCGCGAGACGCGCAGTCGCGCTCGGCTCAGGCGGCGCTCGTCCGAAGACACGATCGAGCGACAGCGCGGCGCCAGAAGGCATGAAGATGAGGTAGAACAGGAAGATGTTCGCGAACTGATCTGCTCCGTAGTTCGTCCTTTCCGCGGTCATCATCAACGTGAAATGCACGAACCAAGCGCACGCCGCGGAGAACCTCGTCCTCCAGCCGAGCAGGAGGCCAGCCAGCGACAGCACGTAGAGAACACCCACTCCAGCGATCACCGAGCTCTCACCGACCCCGAAGCGCGAAAGTGCATTCACGAGGTGGCCGATCCGGGGGAAACCGATCGCGCCAGCCCCGTCGAGGAGCTGTCCCTGAACGATGCCCGAACGCGAGTACAGCTCGGAAGCGATGGGCGCGATCAGCGCCGCCTGCATCAAGAGGACCGACGCGAGCCCTATCCGGAGCGCTGCCAGGGGCCGCGCCGACGCGGGTGCGAGCGCGAATCGCCCCATCGAGCCCCACAGGCGCGCAGCTGCCTCTCGAGCATTCGGCAGGCGCAGGGTACAGGTCCGCTGCCTCATGGCGTCGCCTCTTTGTTGATCTCGCCAGTAGCGAGCTGCGCCTTCAGGTTGAACTTGGCCTGATATTCGACAACCCACTGCGGCGGCTTGCCCGCGCGATACTCCGCCATCGAGGGCAGGTCGTAGCTTTCGAGCCGGACAATAACGCTGTCCGCCTCTGGGTGCTTGGCGAACACCTTCGCTGCCCAGGACGCAACCAGAGAGCGCCTCACGGCCGGGTCCTGCTCATCCCAGTACATACCGATGATATTTTTGACGCGGAGGTCCGCTTCGCGGCTCGCTCCTGTCTCCAGCACCTCGGTCGTCAGCGTTCCCGCGCGATCCCTGACCTGGAAGGTGGCCCAGGGCAGGGGCCCGACGCTCGGAGCAAAGAAGGAATACGCGCTGCTGGCCCCGGAGAGCGCGCCATAATAGCCCACCGCACGCTCCACCCATCCTCCGTACGGCAAGCGCACATGCAGCACCCCCAGCACGATCACCAACCCGAGGTGGATCGCGGCAGCGGGAAGCACGAAGAGCACGCGCTTTTCCATGTTTCCTGTCTCGGCCATGGAGCTCACCCCCGTGGAGCCGTATTGCGCGCGGCGTGCCACCCGCTTTCGCCACCCACGTATCCAATGCGTTGCCACCGGGCCGCAGAGCAGGCCGCGGTCGGACGGCGACGCTTGACGCGCGATGTCTCAGCGCAATCGCCCGCGATGTTCGACTCCGCGCTCGGCAAAGCGGACCCGGCATTCCGTGATGGCCGCGCCCAACTCCGTGCCCATCACGGTAGGGCCCTACCTGTCCTAGCGCCGATAGGGCCGGTAGTGGCCGACAGCCGGCCGGTAGTGGCCGACAGCCGGCCGGTAGTAGCCGGCCGCCGGCCGGTAGTAGCCGGCAGCCGGCCGGTTGTAGCCGGCAGCCGGCCGGTAGTAGCCGACAGCCGGCCGGTAGGCGTAACGCTCGTTGTCAGGCGATGGTGGCGTTGCTGTCTCCTCGACGAGGTTCAGGTTGTCGATCGGCACCGTATTCGCCGCAGAAGCAAGCGCAGAGATCCCGCACACTCCTGCGCTGACAGCGATGAGGCCAAGAATTTTCACGTGGTTCATTTGTCGGCTCCTTCCCTCTTCGGTTGCGCCCGTGGGCGCGACGTTGCGCCCATGACGATGCAGGAAACGGGCCGAGTTCGACCGGTGCGGCAGGTGGCAGGCTGCTGATCGCAGCGCACAGATCATTCCTGAGTTGTGGGTTGGCCAGGTGAAGGTGTGCAATGCGTGAGCGGTGTGCTGCGACACTGCGGCACCAGCGGCATTACACCCATTCATGGCAGTCAAGAACCTACCCCCCGGCAGGGAGCATCCAGGATCTTGGGAGACCATGTTCAGGAACATGCGGAGATCCCGGCGAGGCGGCTTGAATTTGGGGGGTGCGTCGGTGATGCTCAATCTATCCCCCTATCCCCGCGGACCGCGCCAGCTCACTTCGGCTGCGGGGCTGGCGACCTGAACAGCCGTCGCAGCGCGCGCTCGCCATCGCGATCCCCGCGGCCCTATCCTGAGCGCCATGCCCACGATCCAGAGCACCGCCGAGATCGACGCCGCTCCCGACGAGCTCTTCGCGCTGTCCCAGGACCACGATCTCCGGCTCGAGTGGGACCCGTTCCTCCGCGAGATGCGCTACCGCGACGGCGCGACCGAGCCGGCCGTCGATGTGCGGGTGTGGGTGCGGGCGAAGAACGGGCTGTCCATGGAGGCCCGTTACATCACCCTGAACCCGCCGGAGCAGGTGGCGATCACCATGGTCGACGGGCCGCGGATCTTCCGCCAGTTCTCGGGCGCGTGGCTCTTCAAGGCGCTCTCGCCGCGGCGGACCCGCGTCACCTTCCGTTACAATTTCACGGCGCGCCCGCGGGTGCTCGCGCCGGTGCTGGAGCCGGTGATGGCGGCCGTGCTGAAGCGCGACGTCGAGAAGCGCCTCGCCGGGCTCAAGGCCAGCGCCGAGACGACGGACATCCTGCAGCGCCTGCCGCGGCGCGGGACGACGGCGGCGGCCTGACCCGCCTACCTGAACCGCGCCTCGCTCTCCGGGGTCGACCCGAGCCGCGACAGCGCCTCCCGCGACGCCGCCGCCTCGGGATGGCGCAGGCGCCCCCGCAGCGCCGCCGCCTCGGCGAGCCGCTCCCGCCCGCGCGGCACGTCCCCCTCGCGCGCCGCCGCCACGCCCGCCCAGTGCAGCGCGTCCGCCCTCGCCCACGCGTCCTCGCCCGCCCACGCCACCGCCGAGCCGGCGAGCGCCACCGCAGACGCCGCCTGCCCCGCGCCGCGGGCCAGCGCGCACCGCGCGGCGACAACCGCGAGCCGCGCGCGGAACGGGCCGAACCCGCACGCCTCCGCGACGTGCAGCCCCTCCAGCGCCTGCCGCGCGCCCTCGTCGAGCCGGCCGGCCACGAGCGCGATCCGCGCCGCGAGCTCGTGGCACCGCAGCGCGACCTCCACCTCGCCCGTCGCGGAGGCCCAGCGGCGCGCCTCGACGAGGTGCGCCTCGGCCGACGCGACGTCGCCGCCGTCGCCGTCGCCGCCGTCGCCGCCGCCGTCGAGCAGCGCGAGGCCGAGCAGCGTGTGGCCGTGCGCCACGTGCCCCTCCCAGCCGCGCCGCCGGCACGCCGCGAGGTTCCGCTCGGTGGCCTCGCGCGCCTCGTCCCGGCGCCCGAGCGCGAGGGCGTGCTCCGCCTCCCAGAGCGCGCGGCGCGCCACCGGGGCGTCGCCCATCGCACGCAGGAGCGCGAAGCGCTCGCCCGCCGCGTCGACCTCGCCGAGGTCGTGCAGCACCGCGGCGAGCAGCGCCAGCGCGCGTACCGCGTGGGCCTGGTCCGCAGCGCGCGCGACGCTCCCGGCGCGCGCGACGCTCCCGGCGATCTCCGCCGAGCGCTCTAGCAGGCGGCGGGCCTCCGTCAGGTTGCCCCGTAGCCGCTCCGTGTACGCGAGCGTGCGCAGGCCGGTCGCGAGCGGCGCCGGGTCGGCGAGCGCCCCGGCGAGCTCGTTGTGCGCCTCGTAGCAGGCGCAGGCGAACGCGAGATCGCCGAGCGCGCCGGCGTAGAGGCCGGCGTCGTACGCGAGCGACGCGCGGACGCGCGCGGGCAGCGAGGCCGGCATGCCGCGAGGATCGTCGCCGCCGGCGAACGCGCGCAGGAGCCGGGCGCCGCGCGCCATGTCGCCGAGCTGGAGCCCGAGATGCGCGAAGCCCCCGAGGCCGAGCGCGTAGATCTCGTACGCCTCGGTCGCGCGCCCGGCGCCGAGCAGCTCGGTGAGGATGGCCTCGTACGCGTCGAGCGCCCGGCGCTCCCGCGGGGCCCGGCGCGGCGCCTCGTCGAGGCGCGGCGGCGGCGCGGCGCTCCCGGCGGCGTGGATGCGATCCGGCGGCACGCCGAGCAGCGACTTGAAGTGCTGCCGCACGAACGGGTGCGTCGAGTAGCAGCGCTCGCCCTGCCGCGCCGCGAACACGAGCCCCAGGCGCTCGAGCCGCGCGAGCCCGCGGGCGAGCTCCGCGGCGCCCCACCCCGCCATGGCGCCCGCGATCTCGCCGCCCGCCCGGACCAGCTGGAGCAGCGCCGCCTCGCCCGCGCCGCCCGGGAACACCGAGAGGCGCGCGAGCAGGTCCCGCTCGCCCGGGGGCAGCGCGCGCGCGTAGGCCGACAGCACCGAGCTCAGCCGGCGGGCGAGGACGTCGTCGCGCTCGGCCTCGGCGAGGTGCGCCGCGCGCGCCGCGGAGAGCCGCCCCGCGTCGCCGCCGAGGAACGCGCCCACGTACGAGCCGACCACGGCGACCGAGAGCGCGTGGCCGCCGGTGCTCTCGAACAGCGCGCGGAGGGCGTCGTCGTCGCTCTGGATGCCCCAGCGGCGCATCAGCGACGCGGCGTCGCCCTCGCCGAGCGACTCCGGCCGGATCGTCGAGAGCCCGCCCTCGGCCCAGGCAGCCAGATCCGCGAGCTCGAAGCGCGACGTGACGAGCGCCCGCGCGCCGCCGAGCCCCGCGGCGATCGCGCAGAGCAGCCGCCGGAGGAGCGCGTCGTGGAGCTCGCCGTGCGCACGGCCGGCGCCCCCCTCGGCCTGCACGGTCTCGAGGCCGTCGAGCACGAGCAGGTGCGGCGGGCCCTGCCCGAGCGCCTCCTTCAGCCGCGCGAGCTGCTCGCCGGGCGCCGCCGGCGGCCGCGGCGGCGCTGCGCCGGGGGCGCCGGGGCCCGGCGCGAAGTAGGCCGCCGCCTTGTCGAGGAACGCCTCGGTCCTGGGATCGTCGTAGAAGCTCCAGACGAGCACGCCGCCGGGCCGCGGGGCGTCACCGAGCCCCCGGAGGAAGCGCTCGGCGATCGCGGTCTTGCCCGCACCGCCCACGCCGAGGAGCGCGATCACGCGGGGGGAGGGCGGCGAGGCGCCGGCCCACGCGGCGAGCCGATCGAGGATCTCCCCGCGCCCGACGAAGTGCCGCGCCCGCTGGAGCGTGTGCGCGTGCAGCGGGCGCCACGCCGGGGCGGCTCCGTTCGCCGCCGCGGGCGCGATCGCCGGCGCCTGTGCCTCTGCTGCGCCGCTGGGCGCCTCTGCTGCGCCGGCGGGCGCCTCTGCTGCGCCGCTGGGCGCCTCTGCTGCGCCGGCGGGCGCCTCCCCCGCCCCGGCGACGAGCAGGTCGGCCTCGGCGAGGCCGAGCTCGGCGCCGAGCCGCTCGAGGATGCGCCGGCGGGACGGGCTCCGGACCGAGAAGCCGAGCCGCGGGTCGTTGACGGCGCCCGACTCGTAGCGGCGGTAGGTCCGCACATCGACGCCGATCGACGCTGCGACCTGCTCCTGCGTCAGGTCGAGCTCGAGCCGCGCCCGCAGCAGGAGCGCGTGGTTGAAATGCGCCGCGGGCTCCGCGCCGCGGCCCGCCCTGGGGACCTGTGCCATCGCTGCGAGCCCTCGATGTTCGGCGATGCCCTGCCCTCCTGTCCACCGCGCTGCCCGGTCCTGCCCGGTCCCGCCCTTCCGGATCCGGCCCGCCGCGACGCAGGGTTCCCGCATGAGCAGCACGATCCACGCCGAACGACCCGCCCAGCGGACCGCCCACGCGGACGACCTCCGCATCTTCACGGTGACGAACCTCCTGTCGCCCGAGGAGTGCGATGGCTTCATCGCACTCGCCGAGGCTCGGGGCTTCGAGCAGGCGCCGATCGGGGGCACCGACGTCGTGAACCTCGAGGTGCGCAACAACGGCCGCATCCTCCTCGACGATCCGGCCCTCGCCATGAGCCTCTGGGAGCGGCTCGCGCCGTGGACCCCGCCGCGCTGGTGCCACCACCGCGCCGTCGGGCTGAACGAGCGCTTCCGCTTCTACCGGTACACCGAGGGCGAGTACTTCAACTGGCACGGCGACGGGTCGTTCCTGCGCTCGGACGGCGAGCGGAGCCTGTTCACCGCGATGCTCTACCTGAACGACGACTTCGAGGGCGGCACGACCGACTTCTGGGGCGGCCGGAGCATCACCCCGCAGCGCGGGATGGCCCTCGTGTTCGAGCACCGGCGGCTCCACCGCGGCGCCGCCGTGACGCGGGGGTGCAAGTACGTGCTCCGCTCCGACGTGATGTACCGGCGCGACTGACCCCGGCGCGGCGCCCTCACCACGGCCAGGACGCGCCGGCCAGCGCCTCGGCAAGGCGCGGCAGCACGTCGCCCGCCCGGGCCTCGATCTTCAGCGCGCCGAGCTCCTCGCCGCGCGCCGACCCGAGGTTGACCATGGCGATCGGGATGCCCCGCTGCGCGGCGCGCAGCACGAAGCGGTAACCCGAGAAGACCGCCAGCGACGAGCCCACGACGAGGAGCGCGTCCGCCGCGTCGACGAGGGCGAACGCCGCGTCGACGATCGGCCGCGCCACGTTCTCGCCGAAGAAGACGACGCGCGGCTTGAGCGGGCCGTCGCAGCGCAGGCAGGGGGGCGCCTGGAAGCCGGCCACGTGCTCGGCAGGGAGATCGGCGTCGCCGTCGGGGGCGATGTCGGCCGCGAGGCGCAGCCAGCCGGGGTTCCGCGCGAGCAGCCGCGCCTGGAGGGCGGCGCGCGGCTCCATCGCGCCGCACGCGAGGCAGGCGACCTCGGAGAGCGTGCCGTGCAGCTCGATGACCCGGCGGCTGCCGGCGGCCAGATGGAGGCCGTCGACGTTCTGCGTGATGAGGCCCTCGAGCAGCCCGTCCCGCTCGAGCCGCGCGAGGGCGCGATGCGCAGGGTTGGGCTCGGCGCGGGAGAAGCGCTCCCAGCCGATCACCGCGCGCGCCCAGTAGCGCTGCCGGATCTCCGCCGAGCGCGAGAACTCCCGCCCCTGGATCGGGTTGCGCGCGCGGCGCCGCGTCTCGGGCCCGCGGTAATCCGGGATGCCGGACTCGGTGCTGCACCCCGCCCCCGTCAGCGCCACGAACCGCTTGCCGCGCAGGAGCGCGATGAGGTCGTCGACCGGATCCGCGAGGAGCGCTTCGCCGAGCGGCATGGACCGGTTTGTGACCCGTTCCAGGGGGCGCCGCCAGCCGCCGGCCGCCCGCCCGCCGGCACGACGCTCGGCACAGGCACGGCGCCCCTCCGGGCCCACCCGTCCAGGCACACGCCCCCGCAGCCATGGAGACGGGCGCTGCGCAGAAGAGCTGGGACCAGCAAGCAGGGAGTCGAGGCGCACGCCGGCAGTGCGTCACGCTGTCGCACCTCATCGAACGATGCAGCGATATCCCGCCCTTCGGGCCGCACGCGGGCGCGCCGCGACGAGCGCGACATCGTGTCGCAGAGCCCTGGCGGACGGCCCCGCTAGGCTGTCTCACGATGATCCAGCGAGAGCACGGCAGGTCGGCGAATGACTCGGCCCGTACCGCGCACGGGGTCCGCGAGGTGAGCTCGCCATTGCACCTCCGGTCGCTGCGCGGCGCGCGCTGGCGCCGCGCGGCGGCGCTGGTCGCCTTCGTCGCGGGCGTGGCGATGAGCGGCAGGGCCGAGCCCGCGACGCCCAGCCAGGCTGCGTCCGAGCTCGTGGACACGACGCCGGCGCCCGGCGAGCGGGCGCTCGCAGGGCGCCTGCTCGCGCCTTGCTGCTGGGATCAGACGCTTGATGTCCACGAATCGGAGGTGGCGCGCGATCTTCGCCGCGAGATCCGCGCGCGCCTCCGCCAGGGCGAGGCGGCCGGCGCCGTCGAGCAGGACCTCGTCGCACGTTATGGCGACCGCCTCCGCGCGGCGCCCTCGTCAGGCACCCTCGGCAAGGTCGCGCTTGGATTGATGCTGGGCATCGCGGTGGCCTTGCTCGGGGTCTTCGCCCTGCTGCGCTCGTGGAGGCGCAACGCAGCGCAGACGGGTCCATCCAGGGGCGCCACCGCGGCGGCCCTTCGCGACGAGTATGACGAGTATGACGAGCGCCTCGACAACGAGCTCCGGGAGCGCGACGCGTGAGCGCATCCCCGCCGTGACGCGCGCGGCGCGGCATGGCGCGGTCGTCGCCCCGCTCGTCCGGGCGCAGCCCCAACATCCCGCTTGACCGGAGTCCCGCACCACAATATGTAGTGCCTCGTGTTGGTGCCTCGGGCTTCGGCCCCGGGCTCAAAAGGGAACCCGGTGCGAATCCGGGGCTGCCCCGCAGCGGTAAGCGAGAACGATCTCCACGACGAGCACTGGCCTCCGGGCTGGGAAGCGGTGGACCGTAGGAACCCGGCGAGAGCCGGAGCGCTCGCAAGTCCGAAGACCTGCCAACATCCTGCGTCGGGGAGACATCCCGCGCCGGTTTGACCTGGAAGCCTCGTGGGAGGGCGGTAGGTCCGAGCTGGCGCGAGACTCTCGCGCCGGTCCCGGTTCCGACCCGTTCCCCGAGCTTTCTTTCGCAATCGTCCGCGGGGACGAAGGGTCGGTCCGATGATCATCTCGAAGGTTCAGCGCCCTCGCGCGTCGCAGCTGGCTCCTCCGCGCCTCGCGTCCTCGTACCGAGCGCTCTGGCGTCGATCCGTGCGGAGCCGACGACGAGAGACGTCGCGCTGAGCCTTTCCGGTCGAGGATCAACACAACGTATCCCCCGTGCGCGTCGTCGCGCCGGAGCGCGATCACGCGCGCTTCGTCGCCCGATGGAGACAGCTCAGCTCTCGAGCGCGACAGGGGGGCGCAGGCACGCTCCTCTCCTGTTGCAGCAGAAGTAGAAAGGAAAGAGTCCCTATGCGCATTGTCGCGTCTTCCGTCACCGCAGCGCTCCTCCTGCTCTCACCGTCGGTGTTCGCTGACGCCTTCGACGAGTACGCGGGGAACACGTCGTATACGTTCGACCTTCCCGCCATCGCCGGCGGGTGGTCCGTGGCCCTGGATGGGTTCCCCACGACAGCCCAGGAGATCGATGGCTACGAGCTGGCCGGCCGGCTCCTCGCCGCCAACGATCAGACCGTGTACCTCCAGAAGAACTATGGTTCGAGCGCCTACGTGCCCGTCGCGACGCTGAGCGACGGGCCGATGGATCCGAGCTTCCTCGCCATCTCACCGGACGGCAGCACGATCGCGCTCGGGGTCGGGTACGGGGCGCCGCTGCTCGTGTTCCCGAGCTCCATCCTCAGCATCACCTCGCCGCCGGACCTGCTCAGCCACGTGGACGTGATCGAGCTCGACGTCGACTACTACGACCTGGCCTGGTACGGGAACGAGGCGCTCGTCATCAACGGCGGCTGGAGCGGCCCGGGCGGCTACACGAGCGGCGTCTATGCCCTCGATCTGACCGCGTCGCCGATCACGGAGATCCCGCTGATCACGAGCATCCCCGGCGCCTCCGCGGGGATCGCCGTGGACTCCGAGGGCAACCTCGTCACCGGGATCGGCCATCTGACCTCGCCCAACCGGACAGGAGAGCTCCGGATCTGGGCGGCGGCCGACGTCCAGGGCGTCATCAATGGCACGTGGAACGCCTACGCGTATGGCGGCAGCGAGGGCTCGCTCCTGGCGAGCAACGTGCTGAACGCGGCGGCGCTCGGCTTCGACGAGGACGACACCCTGCATGTGGGCGGCGGAGACGCGTTCGGCGTCGGCGGCGCGAGCGAGAACGGCTACGCCGCGCTCATCCGCGCCAGCGTCGTCGCGAGCGTCGTCGGGGGCAGCCAGACGCCGGTGAACGAGGCGAGCTCGTCGCAGTACCTCGAGCTCGCGCCGGACGTCTGCGAGGACGACAGCACGACCTCGCCCATCGCGTTCGTCGGCCACACGAGCGCCCTGGCGATCGTTTGGAACCCGTCGGGCGACGAGTACTCGTCCCCCGCGGGGCAGTGCTACTCGGCCGGAAGCGCCTCGGACTTCTGGGAAACCTGGGTGACGCCGAAGGTGACGCTGTACTTCCCCGACGGCGCGCCGGACTCCGACAGCGACGGCGTGCCCGACGGCGCGGACAACGCCTACCTCACCGCGAACTCGAACCAGCGCGACACCGACGGCGACGGCTTCGGGAACATCGCGGACGCGGATCTCGACAACGACGACGACGTGGACACGGACGATTACAACATCCTGATGGCGGCGTGGAACACCCAGCTGGGCAACTCCGGATACAACCAGCACGCCGACTTCAACGGGGATGGGAGCATCAACAGCACCGATTATAACATCCATTCCGCGCGCTACGGTACGTCGGCGCCGTTCTACTGATCAGCACGCGGGCCGCGCGACGCGTCGGGCGCGTTCCGACGCGTCGCGCGCCCGCCCTCGGAGGTCTCATGGTGTTTCGCATCGCGCGCGCGAGCGTGCTTCTGTCGGTTCTCACGATCATCGCCTGTTCCTCGGAGGACTCGCCGTCCGGGAGCGGGTCCGGGGGAATGGGAGGAACGGCCGCGCAGGGATTCGGCGGCGCGGCCGGTCAGGGAGGGGCCACCGGATCGGGCGGCGGGGCAACCACGTCGTCGAGCGACGCCGGGAGCGGCGCGGGCGGCGCGACGAGCACCGGCGGCTCGGGCGGCGCTGGGGGCGACGGCGGCGCTGGGGGTGCCGGGGGCGACGGCGGCACTGGCGGAGAGCACGCCACCGGCGGCGCAGGGGGTACAGGCGGGGCGGGCGGCGCTGGTGACGGCGGCGCTGGTGACGGCGGCGCTGGCGGCGGCGGCGCTGGCGGCGGCGGCGGCGGCGGCGGCGAGGGCTGCACGGGCGCGGAAACGGTGTTCGCCTCCGAGGTGGTAAGCCACCTCTTCGGGCCGGGCCAGACCTATGGGCAGGACAGATTCCCGGGCATCGCCTTCGGTCCTCCCAAGGGCGGGGGTTGCTGCGCTGGCTCGACCGACGTGGTGTCTCTCGGCAACGGCGGCACCGTCACCTTCGGCTTCTCGGGCAATCTCATCCTCGACAGGCCAGGACCGGACTTCATCGTCTTCGAGAACGCGTTCCAGACGGGCCCGACCACCGTGTTCGCCGAGCTCGCGACCGTGGAGGTGAGCCAGAACGGCGTCGACTGGATAGCCTTCCCGTGCACGGCCACGGCGGCCCCCTACGGCTCCTGCGCCGGCTGGCACCCCGTGCTCGCGAACCCCGACACGAGCTCCATCGATCCGACCGACCCCGAGGTCGCGGGCGGCGATGCATTCGACCTCGCCGATCTCGAGCTCAGCTTCGCGCGCTACGTGCGGATCACCGATCGGCCGGACTTGACCGGCGCAACGGGCATCTTCGATCTCGACGCCGTGGCGATCGTAAACGCGTCCTGCCCCTAGCTTTACCTCTGCTGCGGGAAGTCGGCCGGGAAGCGAACCGCAATGACGCCAAGGAACCAGGAAGCAGTAAGGAAAGCAGAACGGGGAAATGCCGGTCCACCCCCAACATCTCGCTTGACCGGAGGCCCGCACCACAATATGTAGTGCCTCGTGTTGGTGCCTCGGGCTTCGGTCCGGGGCTCAAAAGGGAACCCGGTGCGAATCCGGGGCTGCCCCGCAGCGGTAAGCGAGAACGATCTCCACGACGAGCACTGGCCTCCGGGCTGGGAAGCGGTGGACCGTAGGAACCCGGCGAGAGCCGGAGCGCTCGCAAGTCCGAAGACCTGCCAACATCCTGCGTCGGGGAGACATCCCGCGCCGGTTTGACCTGGAAGCCTCGTGGGAGGGCGGTAGGTCCGAGCTGGCGCCGACTCTCGCGCTTGTCCCGGTTCCGACCCCCTCCCGCGTCGTCTTCCTTTCGCCCGCGGGGGCGAGCGGTCGGTCCGAAGGCTCTCTCCTGAAGAGCACGCGCCCCGTGCGCATCGGCTGGCTTCTTCGCTCTCGCGGCATCGACGCGAGCGGTCCGGGACCGCTCCGAACGAAGCACGACGAGGAGGATTGCCATGCTGAGCGATACGTCGATGAGGAGCAACGGCGCGGCGCCGTTGCGCGCGCTCCACACGCCCCACACGAGCACCCGCGGCGCCGAGGACGCACTCCCACACACGACGATGCGGGTGAAGAAGAGGAACGGATCGAGCGAGCCTGTCGACGTCAACAAGATCGTCCGGGCCGTGAGCCGCTCTTGCGCCGGCCTGTCCGACGTGGACGCGCTCCGCGTCGCGACAAAGACCATCAGCGGCCTCTACGACGGCGCGACGACGCGCGAGCTCGATCAGCTCTCCATCCAGACGGCGGCCTCGCTCATCGCCGATGAGCCCCAGTACGCGAAGCTCGCGGCGCGCCTGCTCGCCACCTATATCGACAAGGAGGTCCGCAACCAGGAGATCCACGCCTTCTCGCAGTCCATCGCCGTCGGGCGGCGGCTCGGCCTCATCAACGAGCGACTCCACGGCTTCGTGGCGCAGAACGCCCGCAAGCTGAACGACGCCATCGAGCCGGGGCGGGACAACGAGCTCGAGTACTTCGGCCTGCGGACCCTCTACGATCGCTATCTGCTCAAGCACCCCGAGACGCGCCTCGTCGTCGAGACGCCGCAGCAGTTCTTCCTGCGCATCGCGTGCGCGCTGTCCGAGACGGCGGCGCAGGCCATCGAGCTCTACCGGCTCTTCTCGTCGCTCGACTACCTCCCGAGCTCGCCCACGATGTTCAACGCGGGCACGGGCCACGAGCAGCTCTCGAGCTGCTTCTTGCTCGACTCGCCGGAGGACCACCTCGAGACCATCTACCAGCGCTACACCGACGTCGCGATGCTCTCGAAGTTCTCGGGCGGCATCGGGCTCGCCTACCACCGCGTGCGGTCGCGCGGCTCGCTCATCGAGAGCACCAACGGGCACTCCAGCGGCATCGTGCCGTGGCTCAAGACGCTCGACGCGTCGGTGGCGGCCGTGAACCAGGGCGGCAAGCGCAAGGGCGCCTGCTGCGTCTACCTCGAGCCGTGGCACGCCGACGTCGAGGAGTTCCTCGCGCTGCGCGACAACACGGGCGACGAGGCCGCGCGCACGCACAACCTGAACCTCGCGAGCTGGGTGCCGGACCTCTTCATGAAGCGGGTCGAGGCCGACGGCGAATGGAGCCTGTTCGATCCCAAGGACGTGCGCGATCTGCCCGATCTCTACGGAGACGAGTTCGAGCGCCGTTATGCCGAGGCCGAGGCGGCGGGCCTCGCCAGGAAGACGATGAAGGCGCGCGAGCTCTACGCGCGGATGATGCGCACGCTCGCGCAGACCGGCAACGGCTGGATGACGTTCAAGGACAAGTCGAACCGCGCGTGCAACCAGACGGCGCTGCCGGGCCGCACCGTCCACCTCTCGAACCTGTGCACCGAGATCCTGGAGGTGACCTCGAAGGAGGAGTCGGCCGTCTGCAACCTGGGCTCGATCAACCTCGCGCGCCACACGGCCCTGCGGGAAGACGGCGCGGTCGCGTTCGACCTCGAGAAGCTCGCGCGTACGGTGCAGAGCGCGATCCGCCAGCTCGACCGCGTCATCGACCTCAACTACTATCCCATCGCCTCGACCCAGCGCTCGAACCTCCGCTGGCGGCCGGTGGGGCTCGGGCTGATGGGGCTGCAAGACGTGTTCTTCCAGATGCGTCTGCCCTTCGACGCCCCGGCCGCGCGCGACCTCTCGCGGCGGATCTCGGAGGAGGTGTACTATCACGCGCTCTCGACGTCCGCGGACCTCGCGGCCGAGAAGGGGCCCCACCCGTCGTTCGACGAGACGCGCGCCGCGCGCGGAGAGCTCCAGTTCGACGCGTGGGACTCCGTCCCGGAGGACACGGCGCGCTGGGAGGCGCTCCGCGCCCGCGTCCGCGCCGAGGGGCTGCGGAACTCGCTGCTCGTCGCCATCGCGCCGACCGCGACGATCGCGTCGATCGCGGGCTGCTGCGAGTGCATCGAGCCGCAGGTGTCGAACCTCTTCAAGCGCGAGACGCTCTCGGGGGATTTCCTGCAGATGAACCGCTACCTGGTCGCGGAGCTCAAGCGGCACGGCGCCTGGAACGACGCCGTGCGCGCGCGGCTCAAGCTCGCGGAGGGCTCGGCCCAGGGCCTCGACGAGCTGCCGGAGGAGGTCCGCGCCGTGTACCGGACGGCGTGGGAGATCCCGATGCGCTCGCTCATCGACATGGCCGCGGATCGCGGCGCCTTCATCGATCAGAGCCAGTCGCTGAACCTCTTCGTCGAGACCCCCACCATCGGTCAGCTGTCGAGCATGTACTTCCACGCATGGAAGAAGGGCCTCAAGACGACCTACTACCTGCGATCGCGCCCCGCGACGCGCATCACCAAGGCCACCGTGGACGCGGCGCCGGACCGGACGCCCGGGGGCGGCGCCGAGCCGCACCCCGAGCGCGGGTGGGTGCCCGCGGCGAAGGCGGCCGCGGACGTGGCGTGCGCGCTCGAGAACCCCGAAGCGTGCGAGGCCTGCCAATGAGCCGCCTGAGCCGCCCCGCGCGCCTCCTGGATTCGGGCCACTGCCTCACCCTGCGCCCGATGGCCTATCCGGTCTTCTTCGAGATGTACCGCGCCGCCATCAGGAACACGTGGACCGTGGAGGAGGTCGACTTCTCGACGGACGTGGGCGACCTGCGGAAGATGACCGGCGCGGAGCGGCACCTCGTCCAGCGCCTCGTCGCGTTCTTCGCCACGGGTGACTCCATCGTGGCGAACAACCTCGTGCTCAACCTGTACAGGCACATCAACGCCCCGGAGGCGCGGATGTACCTGTCGCGGCAGCTCTATGAAGAGGCGTTGCACGTCCAGTTCTACCTGACGCTCCTCGACACGTACATCCCCGATCCGGAGGACCGTCACCGCGCCTTCGCGGCCGTCGAGAGCATCCCATCGATCCGGGCGAAGGCCGATTTCTGCATGCGATGGATCGATTCCATCGAGTCGCTCGGGCGGCTGGACTCGCGCGCCGCGAGGCGGCAGTTCCTCCTCAACGTCATCTGCTTCGCCGCGTGCGTCGAGGGGCTCTTCTTCTTCGGCGCGTTCGCGTACGTGTACTTCCTGCGCTCGCGCGGCCTGCTCCACGGGCTCGCCGCGGGGACGAGCTGGGTCTTCCGCGACGAGAGCGCGCACATGCGCTTCGCGTTCGAGGTCGTGAGCACGGTGCGGCGCGAGGAGCCCGACCTCTTCGACGCCGGCCTCTCGCGGTCGATCGCCGACATGATGGATGAGGCGATCGACTGCGAGGCACGGTTCGCGGAGGATCTCCTCGGCGCCGGCGTCGCGGGCATGTCGGCGCGCGACGTGCGCCGCTACCTCGAGTTCTGCGCCGACCAGCGGCTCGTCACGCTCGGCATGCCGAAGCGCTACGGGGCGAAGAACCCGTTCTCCTTCATGGACCTGCAGGATGTCCAGGAGGTCACGAATTTCTTCGAGCGCCGCGTGTCGGCCTATCAGGTCGGCGTCTCCGGGGAGGTCGTCCTCGATGCCTCCTTCTGAGATCGAGCGCATCGAGGCCGGGCTCATCACCGAGGCTCGGCTCGTCGAGATGGTCTTTCCCGGGCAGACGAACCATTACGGGACGCTGTTCGGCGGACAGGCGCTCGCCCTCATGGATAAGGCGGCCTTCATCCTCGCCTCGCGCTACGCGCGCCGCGCGGTGGTGACCGCGAGCAGCGAGAAGGTCGACTTCCATGTGCCTGTGCGGCAGGGTCAGCTCGTCGAGCTCGTGGCGAGCATCGCCGCCACCGGGCGCTCCTCCATGACCGTGGAGGTTGGCCTCTACGCCGAGGATCTGATCAGCGGAGATCGGCAGCTCGCCACCCGCGGCCGCTTCGTCCTCGTCGCGCTCGACACGCACGGGAAGCCGACGAGCGTCCCACCGTTCCGATCGATCGCACAATCCTGAAAAGGAGAAAGGGACTCCCATGTCCGTGCTCGCAACGTGTCTAGGTTATCCGCGTTTCGGCATCGCTCGAGAGCTGAAGAAAGCGCTCGAGAGCCACTGGTCGAAGAGCTCGCCGGCGAGCGAGCTCGAGGCGACGGCGTCGACGCTCCGTCGCCGGCACTGGTCGGCGATGAGGTCGCTGGGCATCGATCAGATCCCGAGCAACGACTTCTCGCTCTACGACCACATGCTCGACATGACGGTCGCTGTCGGCGCGGTGCCGGCGCGTTATCGCGCCATCCCCGATCCTCTCGTTCGTTACTTCGCGATGGCGCGGGGTCTCCAGGACCGCGCCGCGGGCGTCGACGTCGCCGCCCTGGAGATGACGAAGTGGTTCGACACGAACTACCATTACATCGTCCCCGAGCTCGATCCTGGTCAGCAGTTCGAGCTCGAAGCGTCGAAGATCGTGGGCGAGCTCGAGGAGGCGCGCGCGCTCGGCGTCGAGACCCGCCCCGTGGTGGTCGGACCGGTCACGTTCCTGCTCCTCTCCAAGCTCGCGCCGGGGTCGCCGGCCGGCGCCAGCCCCCTCGATCTCCTGGATCGGCTGCTCCCGGTCTACGAGGCGCTGCTCGGGACGCTCGCGGAGCGGAACGTCGCGTGGGTCCAGATCGACGAGCCGTGCCTCGTGCTGGACCTGGACGCGCGCGCTCGGGACGCCTGCCAGAGGGCGTTCGCCCGGCTCGCCGCGTGCGCGCGGCGACCGCGCGTCCTCCTCGCGACGTACTTCGGCGCGCTCGGCGAGAACCTCGCGCTCGCCGCGGGGTCGGGCTTCGATGCGCTCCACGTGGACCTGTTGCGCGCGCCGGAGCAGCTCGACGCCGCGCTCGCGGCGCTCCCGCCGTCGATGTCCCTCTCCGCGGGCGTGGTCGACGGCCGGAACATCTGGCGCACCGATCTCGACGCCGCGCACCGGCGGATCCGACGCGCGGTCACGGCGCTCGGGCCGGACAGGGTCTTCGTGGCGCCCTCGTGCTCGCTGCTCCACGTGCCCGCCGACCTCTCCGTCGAGAAGAAGCTGGACGCGGAGCTGCTCCGCTGGATGGCCTTCGCCGCGCAGAAGCTCGCCGAGCTCCGCGCGCTCGCCGACGCCGCCGCGACGAGCTCGCCCAGCTCGGCGGCCTTCGACGAAGCGCGGAGCGCGCTCGCCGCGCGGCGCGCCTCGCAGCGGACCCGGAACCCGGGGGTCCGCGCGCGGGTCGACGCAGTGAACGATGGGATGCTGCGCCGGGCGTCGCCGTTCGCCGAGCGGGCGGCGAAGCAGCGCGCGCGCTTCGGCCTCCCGGCGTTCCCCACGACGACGATCGGCTCGTTCCCTCAGACAGGCGACGTCCGCGGCGCTCGCGCCGCGCTGCGCGCTGGTCGGATGACGTCGGAGCAGTACGAGCGATTCCTGAAGGACGAGACGCAGCGCTGCGTGAAGAGGCAAGAGGCTATCGGGCTCGATGTCCTCGTACACGGCGAGTTCGAGCGCAACGACATGGTGGAGTACTTCGGCGAGCAGCTCGCCGGCTTCGCGTTCACCGAGAACGGGTGGGTCCAGAGCTATGGTTCGAGGTGCGTGAAGCCGCCCGTGCTCTTCGGGGACGTGTCGCGCCCTTCCGCGATGACCGTCCCGTGGTCCACGTTCGCGCAGTCGCTCACGGCGAGGCCCATGAAGGGCATGCTCACGGGGCCCGTCACGATCCTCCAGTGGTCCTTCGTGCGCGACGATCAGCCCCGCAGCGAGACGTGCGCGCAGATCGCGCTGGCGCTCCGGGACGAGGTGGCCGACCTCGAGGCCGCCGGCATCGCGATGATCCAGGTGGATGAACCGGCCATCCGCGAGGGGCTGCCCCTCTGCCGCGACGCCTGGGGAGCCTACCTGCGATGGGCCGTGGACGCGTTCCGGCTCGCCACGAGCGGAGTCCGCGACGAGACCCAGATCCACACGCACATGTGCTACTCGGAGTTCGGCGACATCCTCGACTCCATCGCCGCGATGGATGCCGACGTGCTCTCCATCGAGACGTCGCGCTCCAGGATGGAGCTCCTCGCCGACTTCGCGCGCTTCCGCTATCCGAACGAGATCGGCCCGGGCGTCTACGACATCCATTCGCCGCGCGTGCCGACCCTCGACGAGATGGTCAATCTGCTCGAGGTCGCAGCGCGCGTGCTGCCCGGCCATCAGCTCTGGGTGAACCCGGACTGCGGGCTCAAGACCCGCGGCTGGGAAGAGGTCGAGGCGGCCCTGGTCAACATGGTGGAGGCGGCGCGGCTCGCTCGACAGCGGCTCGCCGGCGTGACGACGTGACGGGTGCCGACATCGATACGTCGCGGTGTCCGCTCTGCGACGAGGCCAATGCGTGCGGGGTGGCCGGGGGGGGCGCCGACATGCTGGTGCTTCGAGGTGTCGATACCCGCAGCGGTGCTCGATCGGGTCCCCCAGGAGGCGCGGGGCGTCGCGTGCGTGTGCAGGGCGTGCGCGACGGGGCGGAGGGATCCGGCCAGGACGACTGAGCTGATCGGCCGGCTGTTGCGGGGCCGGTGACGCGCCTCCGGTCCGCCGCCGGAGGGCCGGGGTCGCTCCTCGACCGAGGATCTGACCTCCCGCGCGCTGCGCCAGAGGTCGTCGACAGGCTCGCCCTCGTCAGCGCAGCCGAGGAACGCGACAGGGGGAAACCATCGCACCCGCGATCCACACCCATCGGGAGGTCATTTCAGCCCCTTTGCCCAGCCAGGCGGGCCGCGCCGTAACACACGGTCGAGCCTGGTAGCACGATCTTTCAAGATCGTGCTACCAGCCCAGCCGACGAGGCGCCGGCAGGCGAGCGGCGACAGAAAGGATGGATCCGGGGCCCCTCGCTCAGGCCGCCGGGCGAGCTGACGTTGCCGCTATCCGCACATCCGCGGGCGCCGAGGATCATCGACCGGCGCGGGCTCGGCCGGCACGCCCGCGAAGCGCGCGCGCAGGTCCATCCAGAGCGCGAGCCTCGACCAGTCGGGCTCCTTGACGGGCTTCATGCGCTCCTGGTCGAGCCACGGGTTCGGGAAGAACACCGTCATCATCTGCTCGTTCCGGCCGTTCCAGAGCCTCAATCCCCAGCTCCTCGGGCGCCCGTCCGCGTCGCGATCGCAGTAAAATGCGGCGCGCGCGCACTGCCGCCATCGCGCGAGCTCCGGCGGCGTGGGCCGCGCCTTCGTCCCCTTGTGGGCTCCGACGCAGAGGTGGAAGTGCCACGCGCCGGGCTCGTCCGGCCCGATCGTCAAGTAGCCGTCGAGGTAACCGACCCGGGGCTTGCTCGCGAACCGGAGCTCGAACACGGCGCCCTGGAGGCACGGGCCGAAATCGATGGCGCTCCAGTGGTCCTCGAACAGGACCCTCACCAGCTCACGATACGCCTCTTCCGCCGGCGGGACATCGAAGTACTCCGTCGTCGTTCCGTCGAGATTGCGCTCGGTCGAGCGTTCAGCCACGTCATCACTCATCTTGTCTTGTCCGATCTCCAGGGTGGCAGGGTTGCACACGAGCTACTCGCCGCCCCCGAGCGCAGGGGGAGCGCCATAGACGGCCGCTCGAACGATCCGGGCGGCGTCGAGCATGGCCGGCCCCGGATCGCCGAGGAGCGCGTCGTCGAGCTCGACGACGCCGCCGGCCGCGCTGCAGGCGCGGAGCCGATCGAGACCCGCCTGTCCGCACAGGACCCTTCGCATTCCGGCGTTCGTCACCAGGACATCGGGGTCGAGCGTCAGGATCTGCTCCGGCGTGTACTCCGGCCAGTCGCGGTGCGCGCTCGCGGCCGCGTCGACAAGCCCCGCCGAGGCGAGCACGTCGTGGTAGCTCGTGCCCGCCGTGCCTCCGAAGAGGCGGCCGCCGTAGCCGCTCAGGTACATGCCGCGACGGCGCTGCGGAGGCTGGATATCGGCGGCCACCGCGGCCATGCCGTGCGCGAGGGCCGTCGCGAACCGCCGGCCGCGCTCGGGGTGGCCGACCAGCGCGGCGATCTCGTGCGCGTTGCGGACGAGGGCGGCGAGCCCGCGCATGGGGCCGAGGTCGTAGACGGTCAGGCCTGCCTCGCGCAGGCGCGCGATCGGGCGGGGGTCACCGTAACCGTTGAGGAGGATGAGATCCGGTCGCAACGCGAGGAGCACCTCGATGTCGGCGATGTCCTCGACGCGGGCCTTGCCGGCGTACCGGTAGCCGCGCGGCGAGCGGCGCGCGCCGTACCCGGTGAACGCGACGATGCGATCGGGCTCGCAGAGCTCCACGAGCAGCGCGTCCGCCACCGAGCTCGCCGACGCGATCCTGCGGAAATCGAGGAGCGCCACGGCGGCCCCCGCATGATCTTCGAGCGCGGCCGGGTTCTCCTTCGCCGCGATGCCGCCGGGCGCGCGCGCGGCGGTGTCCTGCGGTCCGGACGGCGACCGCGGGTCGGAGGAGCGCGGCAGCGCGGCAGCGGCCGCCGACAGGGCGAGCGCGCCGGCGAGCGCGCCGTAGTTCATCCAGGCGACGGCGCTCATGAGGGCGCTCCCCCGCCGAGGGCGTCCGGATCGACGGGCAGGCGGAAGCCGAGCGCGCCGCCCGGAACGAGCCGCACGTCGTAGATCGACTCCACGGCGCCCGGGCGGATGACGTCACGCGTCTCTCCCTGCTGCCGTATCCGGCCACGGTCCATGAGCACGGCGGCGTCGGTCCAGTCGAGCGCCTCCGCGAGGGGGTGGAGCACCACGACGACGCAGTATCCGTCGGCCGCGAGACGCCGGAGCAGCGCGTAGAGGCGAAGGGCGTGCCCGACGTCGAGCGCCGAGGTGGGCTCGTCGAGCAGGAGGATGCGGGCCTCCGTCGCGATCGCCCGCGCGAGGAGCACGCGCTGCCGCTCGCCGTGCGACAGCGCGGGGAACGGGCGGGAGGCGAGCGGCGCGGTGTCGGTCAGGCGCAAGGCGCGCGCGACGGCGTCCTCGTCGGCCGAGGCGGCGCGCACGCGCCCGATGTGGTGCGCATAGCGGCCCTGCGCCACGACGCTCGCGACCGTGAGCGGCGAGCGGAGCTCGGACTGCTGCGGGACGTACGCGGCGAGGCGCGCTCGCTCGTCCGCGCGGAGCCCGCGCGCGCGGCGCCCGCTCAGCCGGATGTCCCCCTCGAAGGGCACGACGCCGGCGAGCGCCTTGAGGAGCGAGGACTTGCCCGCCCCGTTCGGGCCGAGCACGGCGAGCACGCCGCCGAAGGGGGCCGTGAAGGACACGTCGTCGACGACCACGCGCCCTCCGCGTCGGACGCGCAGCCCGGACACGCCGATGGCCTCAGGCACGCTCCGCCTCCCGCTGCGAGCGCGCGAGCAGCACAAGGAAGACCGGCGCGCCGATGAGCCCTGTGATGACGCCGAGCGGCACCTCCCCGCGCGCGGGCAGGAGGCGCGCGACGAGATCGCACGAGGCGACGAAGACCGCACCGCCCAGCGCCGCGATGGGGATCAGCCGCCGGTGGTCGACGCCAAGGAACGGCCGCAGCGCGTGCGGCACGAGCAGCCCGACGAAGGCGACGTTGCCGCCGAGCGCGACAGCGCCGGCGGTGAGCACCGCGATCCAGAGGATGCAGAAGCGGCGCACCAGGGGAACGTCCACGCCGAGCGACGTCGCCTCCTCCTCCCCGGAGAGGAGCAGATCGAGGGGCTTGCCCCAGAACCACGCGGCGACGACGCCGGTGAGCACGAGCGGGGCGGCCAGGGCGACGTGTCGCGGGCTCGCGCCCGACAGGCCGCCGAGCGCGAAGGCGACGACGGCGCGGCCGAGCTCCCACCGCTCCTGCGCGAGGCTCGTGGCGAGGCTCCCCAGGCTGAGGAACAGCGAGGAGAGGAGGAAGCCGACGAGGAGGATGCTCAGGAGATCCCCGGGCGCGCGCACCAGCACGAGCACGAGCCCCAGGCTGACGACAGCGCCGGCGAGGCAGCCGGCCGGGAGCACAAGATCGGGGGGTAACCCGCGGATCCAGCGCTCGGCGACCGCGAGCTCCATGACGAGGAGGGCGACCTTGCCGCCGAGCACCGCGCCCGCGGTCGTGCCGAGCACCGACGGGTCAGCGAGGGGGTTCCGGAAGAGGCCCTGCACCACGACGCCGCCGACGGCGAGCGCGGCGCCGACGAGGAGCGCCGCCCCGAGGCGCGCGGCGCGCAGGGTCAGCAGGGTCGCCCGGAGGCCCGTATCGGAGAGGCTCGCCGTGCCGAGGACGAGCGAGGCCGCGGCGACCATCGCGAGCGCGGCGAGCAGGACGGCGTACACGAGGAGCACGCGGCCGCCCGGGCGCCGCGCCGCCGGCGCCTCGGGCGCGCTCGCGGCGCGCTCGATGTCGATTCCTTGCACGGTCATGTCACCCCCCCTCGCCCGCTGAAGCGGCGCATCAGAGCCCCCCGATGGATCGCGGCGGGAGCCCGATCGCGGTGTCGACGGTCACGTCCTCCAGCGGATCGAGCGCCCCGTTCGCCGTCACCTTCCAGCGCCGGAGCGTGCTCCTCTCCGCGTCGCTCAGCAGGCAGACGTCGCCGCATCCAGGCGAGCAATGCACGCCGCCGAAGGCGAAGGGCTGGGCCGCCTCGCCGAGCGGCGTGACATCGCCCGTGGCGACGTTCACCGAGAAGACGCTGTCGCCGGCGGACGCGTTGCCCCCGTAGGCCATCGCGAGGAGGACGTCCTCGGACGCGAAGGCGAGCGAGCGCTGGACCCCGGCGTCCAGCGCCCTGGCGACGCCGAGCCGCTTGAGCTCGCGGGGAGGGGCGGAGCGGGCGTCGTAGATCACGATGTCGCTCGTCGCCGGATCGAAGCTCATCGTGTCCGCGTCGAAGCGGCTCGAGCAGGCGACGGCCAGCCGCTCGCCCGAGGGCGACACGGCGACGCGGCCGCAGCCGTGGAGCCCCTGGATGTCGACCGTCCACGCGACGGCGCGCTGCTCCGGCGAGACGCCCACGAAGCGCCCCTCCCCCACGTCCGAGAAGTCCGCCGCGAGCCGGCCGAGCGACACGACAACGTCGTCGGCGACGCGCGTCATCCCCGACGGGCGCGGCAGGAGCCCCGCTCGCTCCTCCGGCAGGGCGATGCGCCCCTCGATGGAGTACTTCGCCGTGTCGAGGACGAGGAGATCGCCGCCCTCGTCGAAGGGCTCGGCGCCCGGGGTCGGGTTGCTCCCGAAGCGCGAGACGAGCGCGCGATCCGCGTCCACCTCGATGTAGTCATGCGGGTTGGACTCGAACCCCTGCCCGACCGGGAGCTGCGCGATGACCTCGGCGGTCTCGAGATCCATCCAGGTGAGCACGTTCGTGCCGTACCGATCGATCAGGACGACGCGGCCGGACGGCGGCGCCGTCGCCGGGACGTCCACGTCGCCGGACAGCGCGAGGCTGAGCCCCGGCTTCGCCGCGCCGCTCGACACGAACGAGGGCGAGAGGGTGGTCCCGTCGAGCCTCGACACAACGATGTTCGTCGACTGGTAGTCGCTCGTCACGATGGCGACGCCGCGCTCGCACGCGCGCGGCGCGCCCGGATCGCCTCCACGGCCGTCTGGAACGCCGCCCGTCGACCGCGGCGGCGGCTCCACGTTGCACCCGAGGAGCGGGATCGAGGCGGCGACCGCGAAGAGGCTGAGCTTCACCATGTGGACTCCAGTGCGAAAAACACGCTCCGTCCCGGGAGCGGATACCCGACGACGTCCGTGCGCCGCCCGTCGAGGAGGTTCGCCAGGCGAGCTCTCGCCGCGAGGTGACCTCCGAGCCACGTCGTCTCCGCCTCGAGGTCGACGGTCGCTTGCTCCGCGATCACGCCGAGGCCGGCGGGGTCGGCGTATCGGCTCGACTTGTACACGGCCCGGAGCTCGCCGGAGGCGCCCGAGAACACGGCGCCGCCCGCGGGCTTCCACGCGGCGTGGAGGCGCGGCGCGACGACGAGCCGGGAGCGGAACGGGAGGACGTCGTTGGCGATCGTCCGCTCCGGGGTCGTGTCCCGCGGCTCGAGGAGCGTCGCCGCGACCTCGGCGCGGAGGAACGCGGTGATCTCGACCCCCGTCAGGATCTCGGCGCCCAGGACGCGGGCGCGGCCGACGTTGTAGGGGGCCACGTAGCCCTGGCCCGTGCGCGCGTACGCGATGAGCCCGGAGGCGGCGCGCCCGAACACGAACGCGTCGACGTAGGCGCCGCGCAGCGCCGCGCCGCGCCGCGCCTGCGCCCGGACCCCGGCCTCGATCGTGACGCCGGACTCCGGCTCGAGCGCCGCGTTGCCGTGGACGACGCCCGAGACGCCGTACACCTCGCCGAGCGTCGGGACGCGGAGGTAGTGGCCGACGGTCGCGAGGACGCGGAGCCGGTCGCTCCCCGCCTCCACCCCGACACGCCCGGTCGGCGCGAGCACATCGCAAGGGCGCTCCGGTGCTGCGCCGGTGGCGTGGCACTCCCCGCTCGCGAGGGCGTGCAGCGCGAGCCCCTCGCCGAGGCGCACCTCCGCGCCGGCGGCGGCGCGCGCGAACGAGCGCCCCGCGCGGGCGAGCGGGATGTCGCCCGGCTCGCGCGAGATGCCCTCGCGCGCGACGGAGAGCATGGGTCGCACCCGGAGGCGATCGGAGAAGTAGAGCGTCGCCCCCAGCGTCTGCTCCAGGCGGCGGCCGGCGATGCGGAGCTCGCGCGCGTGGATCGCGAGCTCGAGGAGGGGATCGTGGATCTCGGAGCGCGCCTCGATGAACGAGGTGCGCGCCTCGAGCGTGTGCTCCGCCTCGCCTCCGAACGGGACCCGCGCCACGACGGACGCGAGCGCGCGCCGGGATTCCCCCCGCGCCCTCCGGGACGGCAGGAGCGCGAGCCGCGGCACGCCCTGCTCGCGGCCTGTGCCGTTCGCGATCACGTCGACGATCGCGCCGCGGCCGAGATCGACGCGCGCGAGCGCCCATGCGTCGATCATGCGCACGTCGGCGTTCTGCCGGCGCTGGACGGTGTCGTCGCTCGCGTCGAAGAGCGTGCCGCGATCGTCGACGAACGCGTAGCGGTTCGTCGCGGCCTCCGCGCTCACCCCGACGATCGAGCTCACCGGGCCCGCGCTGACGCCGGCGAAGGCCCACCCGCGCCAGGCGCCGAACGAGCCTGTCATCGCGCCCGCGCCGGCCATCGTCCGGGAAGGCCGCCGAGGCTCGAAGAAGATGGCGCCGCCCGGCCCGAGGCGATCGGCCTCGATGGGGGCGTTGCCGCGGTAGATCTCGACACGCTCGATGAGCCAGAGGGGCACGAGCGAGAGATCCGCCGTCCCCGCGACGTCGTCGTTCAGGCGGACACCGGCGAGGTACACGGGCGTCTGCGCGGCGGTCGCGCCCCGGATCGCGGCGGTCGCCGGTCCGCCGAAGCCGCCCGACTCGGTCACCTGGACGCCCGGCTGCGTGCGGAGCACGTCCGCGGCTTCGAGCCCCGCGCCGCCGAGGCGATCACGGCGCAGCACGGACCCCGCGACGGACCTGTCCCGGGGCGGCGCGGGCGCGAGCGCGCGCTCCCCCTCGACGCGCACCTCCAGCGGCGCCGGCGCTGCGGCAGCGCGATCGCCGCCCGGATCGCCCCCTGACCTGCGCAGCTCCTCCGCGAGGGCGGCCGGCGCGACCGCCACGGCGCCGCCGGCAGCGAGCACGAGCCAGCACCCTGCGCCGTCGCTCCAGCGACGACGCGCCACACGATCCGATGGATGAACCATTCACGCCCGCCTGCCCGCGTCGACCCAGCACTGCTCGGGTGAGAGCCAGGCGAGGGGGCTGCGTGACGGGCTACGGCACCGCGCGTGAGCGGGGTGGTCCAGAGCCTGCGCGCCTTCCCCTCGAAGGCTCAGGTCAGCGCGCGCCGGAGCACCGGCACGCGCACCTCGGCAGGTCTTCGGACTCACGGGCGCCGCGGCCGTCGCCGGTCGCTTTCCTACTGATCACCGCTTCCCAGGCCGCTCATGCGCTTGGCCCAGTGCTTGATGGTGATGGTCGTTCCCGTTCACCGCTGCGGGGGCAGTCCCGGATTCACACCGGGTTCCCTTTTCAGCTCGCCAGGCATGGCCGGGCGAGCACCGATGGCGGGGCGACTCCTGCCAGACTCCTCATGGAATGTCAACACAGAAGCGCCCGCACAGAAGCGCCCGCCCAGCGCAGCCCGTCGGCAGGCCACGGAGAGGGCACCCCGGACCAGCACCACGAATCCTTGACAGTTGTCAATCAACGTGTCATGAGTCATTTGAAATTGATTTTCGTTATCATATAATCGGTTGAGCAGCGGCCCGCGACTTCACGTCCAGAGCCCGATGAATCGAGCCCACGCGGCTCTCGAAGCCCATCGGAGCGGGATGTGACGACGTACCTATTCGTGCGGCGGACGCCGGCGGGCTACCTGGTCGTCGAGGGCCGCGCCAAGGATCAGATCAACCGCGGCGGCGAGAAGATCGCGGCCGAGGAGGTCGAGAACCACGTCCTCGCCCACCCGGCGGTGCGCGACGCGGCGCTCGTCGCCATGCCGGACGAGCGCCTCGGCGAGCGATCGTGCGCGTTCCTCGTGCCCCGCGGGCAGCCGCCGGCCGCGCGCGAGATCAACGCCTTCCTGCGCGAGCGCGGCGTCGCTCAGTACAAGGTGCCCGATCGCATCGAGTGGCTCGACGCGCTCCCCACGACGAGCGTCGGCAAGGTGGACAAGAAGGCGCTCCGCCAGTGGATCGAAGGCCGGCTCGCGCAGGGCGCCCAACGCTGAAGCGCGGCGCGGGCAGGGGCAGCGCGGCGACCACGCCTCTCGCGCCTCGCCCGAGCCGCCGAGATGAAACGCGGATCACGTGAGAGAGGAACAACCATGGCCATCCCCAGCATCCAGACCTATTCCATGCCACGCGTCGACGAGCTCCCGGAGAGCCGGGTGGCCCTCGACCTGGCGAGCCGCGCCGGGCCGGCGCTTGTCGCGCGTCCGGCCGGGCCGCTCAGCCGCCCTCCCCGGCCGTGAGCTGCGCGAGCGTGCGCTCCAGGTGCGACAGCCCTGCGGCGCCCGCGGATCGCGCCCTCAGCTTCCCCTCGCCGTCGAACAGGAAGTACGCGGGCCAGAGGCCGCCCGTCTGGAAGCGGTCGCCGATCGCGTGCGCGTTGTCGATGGCGACCGGCTCGTCCATGCCGGTCTCCTCCACGACGGCCTCCACCTGATCGACGCGCGTGTCGGACTCCTGGCGCGGCATGTGGACCGAGACGAAGCGGACGCCGCGGGGCCCGTACTTCTCCTTCCACGCGCGCAGGGTGGGCAGGTTGTCCTTGCAGAGCGAGCACGACACCGCCCAGAAATGCACGACGGCCGGCGCGCCCTTCAGCGACGCGGGCGTGGGCTCGCCGTGCAGCCAGCGCGTCGCGCCCTCGAACGAGGGCATCGGCGCGCCGCTAGGCAGCACGGCGCCGCTCCGCCGCGATCTCGATCGTGTCCTTGCCCGGCTTCCAGTCGGACGGGCACAGGCCGCCGGTCTGGAGCGCCGCGAGCACACGGAGCGTCTCGTCGGTCGAGCGGCCGATGTTGAGCGAGTGGATCACGGCGTACTGGAGCAGGCCCTTGGGATCGATGATGAAGAGCCCGCGCAGCGCCGCGTGGACGCCCTCGATGAGGACGCCGTACTTGCGCGCCACCTCGCCCGAGTGGTCGGCGGCGATCGGGTAGTTCACGCCCGCGATGCCGTTCTGCTCCCGGGGCATCATCGCCCAGGCCCGGTGGGTGTAGATCGTGTCGGTCGAGCAGCCGAGGAGGCTCGCGCCGAGCTGATCGAAATCGGCTCGCCGGTCGGCCAGCGCGAGGATCTCGGTCGGACAGACGAAGGTGAAGTCCATCGGATAGAAGAAGAACAGGAGCCACCGGCCGCTGTGATCCGACAGGGAGATCGAGAGATCGCTGCGGTTCGGGGCGGCGGGATCGAACGCGGGGAGCGTGAACTCGGGGGCGGGCTCACCCACTCTGGCGATGGACATGATTCCTCCGTGGGCCTCGTCGAGCACGGGCTCGATCGGCCGGTGCGCTGGCGATTGCGTCGTGCGTGCGTCGAACGATGGTGTCGACGCGGAGGTCGTTGTGCCGGGGCCCACGGCGTCAACTGCGGCGCGACGGGAGGCCCGGCGGGCCGGCGGCCCGAGCGCGCTCACGGCCCGGGCGGCGGGAGCGACGCGTCGGCCGGCGCGACGCCGGCGGCGACCGCGGGGTAGCGCTGGCCGTCGCCCGCCCCGGCCGCCTGCGTGACGAACAGCAGCGAGAACCCGGGGTAGGCGGCCACGCAGGGCGCGCGCGGCGCGAGCGCGGACGACGCGCCGAACACCGGCGCCGCCGCGCGCTGGAGCGGTCCGTCGGGACCGAAGCGGGCCGCGAGGCCGATCGCGGATCGCCCCGCGCTGTCGCGGCCCGCGTAGTAGACGCGCAGGCTCGGGCGGCCCGTGGCCGAGACGGCGAGCACCGGGGCGGGGTCAAAGACGGCGGCGCTGTCGAAGGGCTCGTCCTCGCTCACCGGCGCGCTGGCCCGCGCTCGCGCCGGCCGGGGCGCCGGCGCGAGCGCGGGGCCGTCGCCGACGCGCTCCCAGGCGAGGCCGTCGTCGCTGCGCGCCTCGCCCACGAACGAGGCGTCGCCGTCGCCCGCGATGACGTAGAACATCCGGAGCGAGCCGTCGGGCAGGCGGACCACGCCGGGGCTGCCGGGGACGGCGCCGCGCTCCCAGCCGCCGTCGCCGGACGCGAGCGGCGCGAGCACGGGCGATGGCGCACGCGCAAAGGCGACCCCGTCGGCGCTGCGCGCGAGGCCGATGCCGCCTTCCGCCGCGTAGTAGAGCCAGATCTCGCCGCCCACGAGGAGCGCCGAAGGGGCCGCCGCCACGCCGCCTTCCCAGGGCAGCTCCGGCGTGAGGACCGTCACGGACGCTCGCCCGAACGAGCGGCCGTCCGCGGCGTCGTGGCGGACGATCGCGTTCGGCGGGGCCAGCGGGTCCGGCGGGGCGTCCTCGGGGCGGAGCGTGGCGGCGAAGAAGCCGGCGGCCGCGAGCGTGGCGGGGTCGCCGTCGAGATCGACAACGGACGCGTCGCGCGCGAAGCGCTCGTCGTCGTTCATCACGTGCGGGGCTGCCCTGGAGTTGCCCAGCTCTTCCTGATCGATCGCCCGGAACGGCCCGGCGAGGGCGCTCGGCAAGCTGCCCTCGTCGCTGTCCGACGGCAGCGTCGCGCAGGACGCGGCGAGCGACACGCACGACAGCAAGAGCGCGGGGACCGCGGTCGAACGGCGGACGAGCGGGTGAGGAGGCCCATGCATGGCGGCGGATGCTAGCGCGCGTCGCGATCACCAGTAGACGCAGGCGGCAAGCTCCACCTCAGAACGCGGCCGTCACCGTCGCCCCGAGGTTCACCATCGTCCCGCCCGCGCGGTAATCGCCCACGAAATCCGCCGGGTTATCCTTCTCCACGATCACCTCCGGCAGCACCGACAGCTGCCCGTGGAGGTCGATCCGGAGCGACCCCGGCAGCTCCTCCAGCGGGCGATTCAGGACGGCGCCCGCGCCCAGCGACATCGTGTGCCGATCCGCATCGACGTAGTTCGTCACGCCCCGCTGCGGCGGGACCGGCGAGCGCTCGTAGACGTACCCCGCGCGGAGCGGGATCTCGACCGCGCGGCGCGCTCCCCCCTGCGCGCCCTGCCCGGCCACCTTGCGCAAGCCCCCCGCCGCGACGACCACGTACTCGACGCCCAGCCGCGGCACGAGCCGATCCGCGAACCGGAGCGGCACCACGGACGTGGGCCTCGGATCGTCGGGCAGATCGAGCGGCAGGTCCGGGGGCGGCGCCGCCTCGAGGTGCGCCCGCGTCCTCGCCACCGGGCTCTCGTAGGCCGACCAGTTCACCCACGTGACGTCGAGGTTCACGCGCAGGCCCTCGATCCGCTGGAAGCTCGCCCCCACGACGACCTGCTGCGGCAGGAACGCGTCGACGGTGCGCGACTCGAGCTCGTAGAGGAGCGGCACCTCGATGCCCGCGAAGTCGACGATCCCTCGCAGCCGCGCGTCGATCGACAGCGGGAGCTTCGCCTCCCCGCGGTAGACGACCCCGACGAAGCCGAGATCTCCGGCGCGCATCCGGGCGCCGAGCTGCGGGTAGCGGATCGACGTGAGGTCGGCGTCCACCTCGTGGCGGAGCGCGGAGTCGTGGGGAGAGAGCGCGTCGGCGCGGCCCGTCACCGAGAAGCGGCCCCGCGTCGAGGCCAGGAACGCGACGCCGCCGCCGAGCTCCAGGAACGGGAGCGGGCGCACCGCGATGTTCGCGGCGAGGAACAGGATCGAGAGCCGGTCGTCGTAGAGCTCCCAGCGCGGCGTCTCCTGGCGGATCGCCTTGATCCGCGACAGCCCGTCGTCCGGCAGGAACGTCGCCAGGCCGAACGCGAACGGGACGCCGAGCACCTCGCCCGGCACGACGAGGCCGCCCGAGAGCCCGTGGACGTCGCGCACCCCGCTGTCGCGATCGTTGAACCGCAGGCGGTTCGACGCGTGACCGTAGCCGATCGAGAGGCCGAGCCCCGTCGCGCCGGCGAGGCCCGCCGGGTTGTAGTAGCTCGCCGAGAAATCGGTCGCGTCGGCCGCGAGCGCGCCGCCCATCGAGGCGCCGCGCGAGCCGAAGCCGTACGCGTCGGGCGCGTGCGCGCGCGCTCGCCCGGCGGCGAGGAGCGCCAGCAGCGAGGCGGCGGCGCACGAGAGCCGGCGCATCAGAACGCGACCCCGAGCGTCGTCCCGCCCGCGACGAGGACGCCCCGCGTGCGCACCGCGCGGTCGCCGCCGTCCCCGCCGCCCGCGGCCTGCTCGCCGCGCTTCTGGTGCGCGCGCGGCAGGAGCACCTGGACCTCGGCGAACAGGTCCAGCGTCAGCCGCGGCAGCGGCGCGGCGAGCGCGAGCCCGTAGCCGAGCGAGAGCGCGACGCGCGCGTTGTCGTAGAGGTTCGACGCGCCCGTCTGCTCGGGCGCGGGCGACGGCTCGACGTAGGCGCCGCCGCGCGCGTGCGCCGTGGCCCCCGGCCGCAGCGCGAGGCTTCGCTCCACGCCGACGCGCGGCACGACCGTGTCCGAGTACCCCGGGTCCGCGGGCGCCGGCGCCGCGCAGGAGCCGGTGAACGGCGCGCCCGTATCGGGATCGACCTCCGGGCAGCGCACCGTCGCCTCGACAGGGCCGGGGTAGTCCGACCAGCGCTTGTACGTCGCGCCGATCGCCACCTTCCAGGGGCCCTTCACGCGCGCCACCTCGAGCGCGACTTGCGCCGGATCGTACTGCGCGATCCCCGCGATGTGGAGCGGCGGCACGGCGATCCCCCCGAGATCGTCGGCGTGGATGACGACGTCGAAGCGCCCGACGAGCTCGCCGCGGAACGTGGCCCCGACGCGGTACGCGCCGATGTCGTAGCTCGCGCCGAGGATCGGCCCGTAGCTCGCGACGAGCGTGTCCTCGACGAGCGTGCCCACGCGGCCGGACGCGTCGGTCGCCACCGTCACCGAGCCGGACAGCGCCGCCAGCGCGGCGAAGCCGGCGCCCACCCGGACGCCGCGCCCGAGCGACGCGCCGAGCGCCGCCTGCACCGCGACCGACTGGGTGCGGTCCGCGAGCGGGAACTGCGGCGTCTCCGGGTAGAGGATCCGCCCGCGGACGACCACGTCGAACGGCGCGAAGAAGCCGAGGCCGATCGTCACGCGTTCGGCGAGCGCGCCGCCGAACGGGATCGGCACCGTGGCGCCGATCAGGCTGCCGCGCAGCGGCGCGTACGAGAGCCGCCGGCCGCCCGCGCGGAGGTCGAAGATCGCGCCCGCGAGCCCCAGCGTGAGCCGGCGCTCGCGCGACAGCGACAGGAGCGCGGGGTTCGCGTAGACGGCCTCGTAGCCCTCCGCGACCGCGGCGCCGGTCGCGCCCATGGCGCTCGCGCGCGCCCCGAAGCCGAGCACGTCCTCCGGCGACGCCTGCGCCGCGCCGGCCGGCGCCAGGGCGAGCCCCGCCGCGAGCAGAGGCGCGATACCGCGCCACATCCAGCGGATCGGGCGAAGCATGCGCGGGCGACCGTAGACTGGGCCCCCCTGGCGCGCTAGTCGGTATCCGCCGTGGATCTCCGCCCCAAAAGCACCTCGGACGAACGTCGCCCTCGCCTCGCGCTCCAGGCCGTGCTCCCGGACGAGCTCGCCGCCGCGTGCGGCATCGATCTCACCGACGCGCGCCGCATCGTCTCGCTGGCGCACCGCCTCGGGGAGCTGCCCGCGCGCGCGCCCGCGACCGTCCGGCGCGTCGCGCTCGAGGCGGCGCGCGCGGCGGGCGAGATCCGGACGCTCGCGCTCGTGGAGCGGCGCGCGAGCGCCGAGGATCCGTTCGTGAAGTACGCGTTCCGTCTGGAGGACGGCGCGATGATCGAGTCGGTGCGCATCCCGCTCGAGCGGCCGGGCCGGTACTCGGCGTGCGTGAGCTCGCAGGTCGGCTGCGCGCTCGCTTGCGCCTTCTGCGCCACCGGGCGCATGGGCCTCACGCGCAACCTCGAGGCCTGGGAGATCGTCGAGCAGGTGCGGCTCATCCGCCGCGATCTCGGCGCGACCACCGAGCGCGCGGGCGGCGGCGCGCGCGTGCACGGCGTGCTGTTCCAGGGCATGGGCGAGCCGCTCGCCAACGCCGACCGCGTCATCCAGGCGATCCGGGTGCTCTCGGAGCCGAGCGCGCAGGCCATCGACATGCGCAACATCACGGTGTGCACGGCGGGGCTCCCGTCCGGCATCCGGCGGCTCGCGGCGGAGGTCCCCGGCGTCCGGCTCGGCCTCTCGCTCGGCTCGGTGCGGCCCGGCAGGCGGCGCCAGCTCATGCCGATCGACGGCGCGCACCCGCTCGACGAGGTCCTCGCCGCCGCGGGCGAGCACGCGCGCGCGACCGGGCACGCGCCGATGTGGGCGTACACGCTGCTCGCGGGCCAGAACGACACGGACGAGGACGCCGCGAGCCTGGCCGCGCTCGCCCGCGGCTTCGCCGCGCAGCACGGGATCTCCCCTCGGCTCAGCCTGATCCCCTACAACGCGATCGGCCCGGCCGACGCTCCCCTGCCCTCGCCCGGCGGCGTCGAGGACAGCGGCGCGGCGGCCGATCCGTTCGTGCGCTCGGCGCGGCTCCAGGCGTTCCGCGCGGTCCTCTCCGCCGCCGGGGTCGGCTCGATCGTGCGCTATTCCGGCGGCGGCGACGTCGGCGCGGCCTGCGGGCAGCTCGCGCGGCCTCCGGCGGAGGCGCAGCGACCAGGCGGCCGCCGGGCGTCGCCCCTGCCCGGAGCGGCGGCGGGTGCTGCCGCGGTTGGGCCGGACGCGCCGCCGCGGCCTGTGTGAGGGTCGCTATGGATCCCCGCTCCGGTGCGCGCTAGCTTGCGCCCGTGTTCGGCTTCAGCTTCGGCGAGATGATGGTGCTCGTCATCGTGGGCATCATCGTGGTCGGCCCACGACGGTTGCCTGCGATGATGCGGACGGCGGGCAGCTGGATCACCAAGATTCGCCGGATGACCACGGAGCTCCGGTCTCAGAGCGGCATCGACGATCTGATCCGCCAGGAGGGGCTGGAACGCGACATCCGCGAGCTCCGCTCCCTGTCGCGGGTGAACGTGATCGAGACGTTCGTGAAGCCCGTGATGGACGCCGCCACCGTCGGCACGGTCGTCTCGGCGACGCCGCGCATCAGGCCACCGGAGCCCGAGCCCCCGCAGCCCCCGCCGAACGTGCAGCCGCTCCGCGAGCGCGAGTACCCGGTCCTCGGCTGCGACGCCTACGAATCCGAGATCGACGCCGGGCCGGCGGCCGCGGCGGAGGGCGCGAACGGAGCGGTGGCGGCGAGCGCGGCAGAGCCCGCGACCACGGCAGACGCGGCGATCACGGAAGGGCCCACGGCAGCGCCGGAGCCCGCGGCCACGGCAGACGCGGCGATCACGGAAGGGCCCACGGCAGCGCCGGAGCCCGCGGCCACGGCAGACGCGGCGATCACGGAAGGGCCCACGGCAGCGCCGGAGCCCGCGGGGGTGCCGCAGGGCGCGGCGACGGGGAACGGAGCGGCGTCATGAGCCAGGAGCAGGTGGCGGCGAAGAGCGATTCCCCGGAGACGACCGGCGCTGCCGCCGCGGCCGGCGCTGCCGCCGCGGCCGGCGCTGCCGCCGCGGGCTCCGGCGCGGCCGCCGCGGCCGTTGAGGATGCCACCGAAGACAAGCCGATGTCGTTCTGGGAGCACCTCGATGAGCTGCGCAAGCGGCTCGTCCGGAGCATCCTCGTCTTCTTCGCGGCCTGCTTCGTGGGGTGGGAGGTGCGCGAGAAGCTCCTGCACTTTCTGACGATCCCGTTCGTGCAGGCGTGGCGGGAGCAGAACCTGCCGGGCGACCCCTCGCTCCACTTCGGCGCGCCGGCGGCCGCGTTCGTCGCTTACTTCAAGCTGTCGATGCTCGGCGGCGCGGCGCTGGCCTCGCCGTTCATCTTCTACCAGCTGTGGTCGTTCATCGCGCCGGGCCTCTACGCCCGCGAGAAGCGCTACGTCATCCCCTTCGTCCTGTTCTCGACGATCCTGTTCGTGGGCGGCGGCCTGTTCGGCTGGCGCGCGGCCTTTCCGATCTCGTTCGGCTACTTCCTCAGCATGGCCGGCACGGTCGGCAGCGGCGGGGTGACGATCACGCCGACCGTGATGATGGGCGATTACCTCGACTTCGTCGCCCAGCTCCTGCTCGGCTTCGGGCTCATCTTCGAGCTCCCGCTCATCGTGCTGTTTCTCTCCCTCGCGGGGGTCATCAACTACCTGCAGCTCATCCTGTTCGGCCGCTGGTTCGTGTTCGCCGCCTTCGTGCTGGCCGCCATCCTGACGCCGCCCGATATCACCAGCCAGCTCGTCATGGCCGTGCCGATGTGCGCCCTTTACGTGGTCTCGATCGGCCTCGCGTATGTGTTCGGCAAGCCGCCGACCGATGCCCAGCGCGAGGCGTACAAGAAGCGCAAGGAGAAGGAAGTCTCCAAGGGCTGAGGGGCCAGCCCGGCGCGGCTCAGGCTGGCTGCGCCGCCTCCGCGCATCGTCCTTTGCGCCCGGCGCAGGGTCCGCGGCACCGCGCCCCGTCCTCTGCGCCCCGCGCGCATCGAGGGTCCGCGGCACCGCGCCCCGTCCTCTGCGCCCCGCGCGCATCGAGGGTCCGCGGCACCGCGCCCCGTCCTCTGCGCCCCGCGCGCATCGAGGGTCCGCGGCACCGCGCCCCGTCCTCTGCGCCCCGCGCGCATCGTCGGCGGGCCCCGCGCTCCGCCGGGACCGCGGAGCTCAGGCGGCGGGCGCGGGCGCCGTCTTCCGGCTCCGTGTCACGTGGATCGCGATCGCCGCGCCGGCGATCGCGAGCCCGATGAGCTGCGACGTGGACAGACCGAGGAGGCCCCCTCGATCGTCGGCGCGCGCGAACTCGAGCGTGAAGCGCCCGAGCGCGTAGAGGCCGAGGAACGTCACGAAGACCTGCCCGTCGTACCGCTTCCGCCCGTGCACGTAGAGCATGCAGATCGCCGCGATGGCGAACGACATGGCCGACTCGTAGATCTGCGTCGGGTGGACCGGGTGCGACGGCACGCGCGCGCTCGCGAGCTCGTGCAGCTTGAACTGCGCCTCGCTCGCGGGGCTGTTCGGCGGGAACGAGAGCCCGAACGCCCCGTCGGTGCGCTGGCCGAAGCAGCAGCCGGCGAGCAGGCAGCCCATCCGGCCGAACCCGAGGCCCAGCGGCACGGCGAAGCCCGCCATGTCCGCCGCCTTCCAGAACGGGAACCGATCGCGTTTGAGCAGCCAGTACGCCGCCGCCGACGCGCCGAAGAAGCCGCCGTAGTACGTCAGGCCGCCGGCCCAGAACTTCGCCCACGCCAGGCAATCGCGCTCGGTCGGGTGGCAGACCCCCTTCGCGGCGTCCCAGACGCCGTGGTACCGCGGCACGCAGAGCGCCTGCTCGACCTTCCAGTCAACCAGCGACGGATCGGTGCACAAGTGCACGTAATCCCAGAAGTATCCATCGGCGATGACGTGGAGGAGCCTGCCGCCGACGACCCCTGCGAGCAGGCAGGCGAGCCCCAGGTCGACGACCACGTCCGGATCCTGGCCGATCCGCCGCGCCCAGAGGGCGCCGATCGCGGTCGCGAAGAGGAAGCCGGTCAGCAGCAGCAGGAAGTAGGCAGGGAACGCGACGTCGAGCAGGCGGAACAGCTCGGGCCGCATGGTCAGCCCGCCGACGCCTTCGCTCCGGTCGCGCCGGAGGTCTTCCTCGCGAGCTCGGGGCGCTGGGGAGAGAACATGTCGATCGCCATCAGCCCGACGCCCACGACGATCGCGATGTCAGCCACGTTGAACGTCGGCCACACGAACGTCGGCGTGAACCGAACCTGGATGAAGTCGATGACGTACCCGTAACGGATCCGGTCGACGAGGTTCCCGAGCGCGCCGCCGAGCACGAGCGGCAGCCCCCACCGGAGCGCGATCTGGGAGGGGTGGAGCTTCCGGTACAGCGAGACGATGAAGACGATCGCGGCGAGCGAGACCACGAGGAAGAAGGGACGGCGGATCGCCTCGCTCTCGTCGCCCAGGATGCCCCACGCCCCGCCGTGGTTCTTCGCGTAGATCATGTTCAGGTGGTCCTTGATCACCTCGATCTTCCGGAGCGCGAACGGCCGGGGCACGGCGGCGAGGTCCGCGAGGTCGGCGAGCGCGCGCGGCTCCAGCCGGTCCTTGGCCCACCACTTCGTGCCGAGATCGGCCACCAGCGTGACCGCCGACACGCCGAGCAGGAACGCATACGACGGGCGGTAGGTGGGCTTCGCCGGTGCGACCACATCGTCGGCGTCCCCCTCCGGCGAGGAGGCGCGCCCCTCGTCGTCGCGCTCGCCGGCGGCCAGCGGCTCGCCTTCCGGCGCCTTCACCGGCGCGGCGCCATCCGGCTCCGCATCGGCCCCCTCGGTCTTCACGGCAGCATCTCGCGGCGTCGCGTCTTCAGTCATGCGGAGCGCGTTCCTCTACGACAAACCGAGCGCTCCGGCAAAGGCTTCCCTCCGCGCGGGCCCGTATCGCCCGTCTCGCGCGTCTTTCATGCCGTGCCTCCCGGCGTGCGCGCGCACAACCTGCTCCGGCCGCGCTGCCTGCTTCGGTCCTTCAGGCCGCCGGCGGCGCCGGCGGAGGCGCTTCCGTCGATAGCGGAGCGGCGGCGTCGCTGCCTGCCGGGCTGACGGGAGCGCCGCTCGGGTCTGGAGCGGGAGCGCTCGCGTTGCGGGCGGAGGCGATCATGTCCATCGACATCAGGATGACGCCGGCGACGATCGCGATGTCGGCGACGTTGAACGTCGGCCAGTGAAACTCCTGGCCGCCGCGGGTCACGTACACGTCGATGAAGTCGATGACCCAGCCGTAGCGGATCCGGTCGACAAGGTTGCCCATCGCGCCGCCGAGCGCCAGCGCGAGCCCCCACTTCATCGCGGTCTGGTCCTTGTGGACGCGCCGGTAGATCGAGAAGATGAAGACGATCGCCGCGGCCGAGACGAACAGGAAGAACGGCCGCCGCAGGCCGTCCGGGAGGCTGCGGAGGAAGCTCCAGGCGCCGCCGGGGTTCTGCGCGAAGATGAAATCCAGGTGGTCCGGGATGACCGTGACGATCTTCGGGCCCGACCGCTTCGCGTCGAACCCGGTGAGCCGCGCGTGCGCCCACGCCTTCGTCGCCAGATCGGCGGCGCACGAGACGAGCGCAACGACGGCCACGAAGGCGAGCGAGGCGCGCTCGCCTCGGGGGAGCTCGTCCGCAAGGTGTGAGGCGGGCGACGCTTGCGATGCGCCAGAAGACATCACCCTCGCTTCTACGCGATGGTGCAGCGCGGAGCAAACGGCCCGGAGCCGAGCGACGCCGGGCGGGCTCCGGGCCCGTTCACCGCGTGTTCAGGATCATCTGCGAGCGCTCCGGAGCGCGCGCCTGCGCGGGCGCCTTCTCCTGCTTCTCCTGCGGTTTACGCGGCTCTGCCGGCTCGATCGCCGGCGCCCGCTTCTTCCTCCGCGCGATCTGCACCTCGGCGTACGCCTGGAGGGCCGCGCCGCGCTGCCGCTCCATGGCCGCCGTGCGCCCGAGCGCCTCGGCCAGCTGCGCCCGGCGCTCCGCGAGGTACGCGAGATCCCTCGCCTCGGCGAGCTCCCTCCCCTCGGCGAACGCGCGCTCCGCGCGCTCCAGCGCCTCGAGGGCGCCTCGCAGATCGGCGGGCGCGAGCTCCGCCGCCGCGCCCGCTCGGGCGCGCGCGTAGCTCTTCCGCGCGCCGATGAGCTCCTTCGGCGGAAGCGGGGCGCTCGCGCACCCGAGCAGGCCGCCGAGGAGCAGCATGACCACGATCCCCTGGTTGTATCGCATGGTTTCGCGCCTCTTCCCGCGAGCCCCTAGCGGAGCCGCCGATGGATGGATCCGACCTCCGCGACCGCCTCGCGCGCGAGCGCCTGGGCCCGCGCCTCGCGCGTGAGGGCGAGCGCGAGCTCCGCGTCCGCCTGCGCGCGCAGCAGCATGCGCCGCGCCCGATCGCGCACGCCCTCGGCCGACAGCCGCCTCGCTCGCTCCACCTGTTCCCTGGCGAGGCACAGGTGGATGTCCGCCGGCGGGACCTCCTCGGCGCCGACCTCCTCGGCGGCCCGGATCATCGCCTCCGACGCGACGACCCGCTCGCTGAACGGCGGCGTGCGCGCGGCGCACCCCGCCGCCGACGCGCCGAGGAGCGTCAAGATCACTGCGTTTCTCATGTGCGACACCTCGTGGCCAGCCCCGGACGAGCGGTCGCCCGGAGCAGGCGGGTCAAAGAGCGGATGTGGACCTCGACTCCGGATCTCCGTCGCCGGTCGGCTCGTCCTCAGGCAACCGGCACACCAGGCCCGCCCGCCCTGGGGCCGCGCCTGAGCGCCCCCGCGAGGCGCGCCTCCGGCCGTCCGTCGGTGCAGCAGGATGGCCGGAGACGCTGAGACATCGCCTCACGCGCCGTATCCGCGCTTCCCAGCCGTTGCGCGCAAACGAGCCATTCGCCGGCGCCTCGGTGCGCCTCGACGGCGGGAGAGCCGCCGACATCCGATCTCGTTCGAGGACACGAGAGCTCCTCCCTCCGATGTACGCGCGCCTGCCGCGCCGGTCCTCGCCCTCCCCGGCGCCCATCCCCTGCGCCGCCCGCCGAGATCCGGCGTGGTGGATCATCGCAGATCCACCCACCTCCACCCTCGGCGCCCGATCCGGTTGAGCGACACGGCGCATCTGTTTAGTATACCGGGGTCATGCCGTCGCCCCCCTGGAAGATCGAGACCGGCGTCGAGACGGTCATCTCGTCGTGGCTTGCCTCGGGCTACGTTCGCCCTTGTTTCGCCGCGGATCGCGAGCTGCCGCCGGCCGAGGCGCGCACCGCGGCGATGCCCGAGGCGCTCTCGCCGGCGCTCCGCGGCGCGCTGGAGCGGCGCGGCATCTCCCGGCTCTACGACCACCAGGCCCGGGCGTTCGCGGCTGCCCGCGCGCCGCGGGGCGCGCAGGCGGCCGAAGAGCCGGCGCAGGCCGGGCGGCACGTGGTCGTCGCCACGCCCACGGCGAGCGGCAAGAGCCTCTGCTTCCATCTCCCGGTGCTCGACGCGCTGGCGGAGGGCGCCGCGTCGGGCCAGGGCGGCAGCGCGATCTACCTGTACCCGACCAAGGCGCTCGCCCGGGATCAGGAGGCCGGCCTGCACGCGCTCATCCGCGAGGCCGGGCTCACGATCCCGGCCATCGTCTACGACGGGGACACGCCGGGCGACGCGCGTCGGGCGGCCCGCGAGCGCAGCCCCATCGTCATGACCAACCCCGACATGCTCCACGCGGGGATCCTGCCGCACCACGCGCACTGGGCGCGGACGTTCCAGCGCCTGCGCTACGTCGTGCTGGACGAGCTCCACACCTACCGCGGCGTGTTCGGCTCGCACGTCGCCCACGTGCTGGCCCGGCTGCGCCGCGTCGCGGCCTTCCACGGCTCGAGCCCGACGTTCCTCTGCGCGACGGCGACCATCGGCAACCCGCGGGCGCACGCCGCGCGCCTCCTGGGCATCGCCGAGGACGAGATCGAGCTCATCGACGAGTCCGGCGCCCCGCGCGGGCCGCGGCGCTTCTTCCTGTACAACCCGCCCGTGGTGAACGCGGAGCTCGGGGTGCGCGCCAGCACCCTGAAGAGCGCGGTGCGCCTCGCCGGGGATCTCGCGCGGGCCCGCGTGCCGACGCTTGTGTTCGGCCAGTCGCGCAACTCGGTCGAGATCATGCTGAAGTACCTGCGCGAGGGCGTCGGCAAGGAGATCGGGGCGGAGGACGCGATCATGGCCTACCGCGGCGGCTACCTCCCGGAGACGCGCCGCCGGGTCGAGCGGGGGCTACGCGAGGGCGAGATCCTCTGCGTCGTGGCCACGAACGCGCTCGAGCTCGGCATCGACGTCGGCGAGCTCGACGCGGTGATCTGCGCCGGCTATCCCGGGTCGGTCGCGGAGACGTGGCAGCGCTTCGGCCGCGCGGGCCGGCGCGGCAAGACGAGCATCGCCGTCCTGTGCGCGACGAGCGCGGCGCTCGACCAGTACCTCGCGAGGAACCCGAGCTACCTGCTCGAGCGCAGCGCCGAGTCGGCCCGGATCGATCCGCAGAACACCGAGATCCTTGTGCAGCACCTCAAGTGCGCGGCGTTCGAGCTGCCGTTCCTCAAGGGGGAGCCCTACGCGGCGATGCCGGCGGACGACACCGTCGCGGCGCTCCGCTTTCTCCAGGACAAGGGGGTCATCCACGAATCGAACGATCGGTTTCACTGGGCGACCGACGCCTATCCGGCGAACCACGTGAGCCTGCGCTCGGTGGGCTGGGACAACTTCGTCATCATCGACAAGGCGCATGGCAAGACGCTCGCGGAGCTCGACTGGCGCGCTGCGCCGACGATGCTCCATGAACAGGCCATCTACCAGCACGACGGCGAGCAGTACCAGGTCGAGCGGCTCGATTACGAGAACCACAAGGCCTTCGTGACGAAGGTCGTCCCCGACTATTTCACGACCGCGCTCACCCACCGCAAGGTGAGCATCCTCGACGAGAGCGCGACCGCCTCGCTCGGCCGGGCGACCGCTTCTTTCGGCGAGGTGAGCATCGTGGAGAAGGTGGTGGGGTACAAGAAGATCAAGTTCTACACGCACGAGAACGCGGGGTATGGCGACGTGCGTTTGCCCGATATCCAGATGCACACGACCTCTTTCTGGCTCACGGTGCCCGAACCGCTCTGCGAGGAGCTCGGCCTCGGCCGCGCGACCGCCATCGACGGCCTGCGCGGGATCGCGCGGGCGCTGGAGACGGTCGCGACGCTCTCGCTCATGTGCGATCCGCGGGACATTGGCCAGACGCTCGAGGACGGGAGCGAGGCGCGGGCGGTCCCGCCTGGCGGCGAGATGGCCGGGGTCTTCGATCCGACGCTGTTCCTGTTCGACAACGTACCCGGCGGCGTCGGCCTCGCCGAGCGCATCTACGAGCAGCGCGACGAGCTCCTCGCGCGCACGCGGCAGCTCATCGCGGGGTGCGGCTGCGACACGACCGGCTGTCCTCTGTGCGTCGGCGCGACCGAGACCGTCGACGGGATGCGCAGGCGCGCCGCGATCGGGCTCCTCGAGATCTTGCTCCACCAGGCGTGAGGCCTATGAACCCAGGGTGGACCTGCGCGACGTGGACCTAGCCCCGCTTCACGGCGAAGCCGGCGAACGCCTGCATGATGGGCATCAGCTCCAGCCGGTTCACATTGACGTGCTCGGGGAGCGTCGCGCACCAGATCACGGCCTCGGCCACGTCCTCGGCCGAGAGGGGCTTCACTCCCTGGTACACGGCGGCGGCCCTCTCCTGGTCGCCCTTGAAGCGCACCAGCGAGAACTCCGTCTCGGCGAGGCCAGGCTCGATGTCGGTGACGCGCACCCGGCTGCCGAGGAGATCCGCGCGCAGGTTCAGCGAGAACTGCGCCACGAACGCCTTGCACGCGCCGTAGACGTTGCTCCCGGGATACGGCGTCTCCGCGGCCACCGAGCCGAGGTTGATGATGTGCCCCCGGTCGCGCGCCACCATCCCGGGCAGGAGCGCCCGCGTGCAGTGGAGCAGCCCGTTGATGTTTGTGTCGACCATCTGCTGCCAGTCGTCGGGGTCCGCCGTGTGCGCCGGCGAGAGGCCGATCGCGCCGCCCGCGTTGTTGACCAGCACCGACACCTCGGACATCTCCGGCGGGAGCTCCGCGATCGCCCGGTCCACCGCGCCCCGGTCCCGGACGTCCAGCCGGACGAGGTGGACCGCGGCCGCCCGCCCGCCCCCATCGCCGGGCGACGAGCCCGCCCCGCCGCCGGTGAGCTCGGCGGCGAGCGCCTCCAGGCGCTCGTAACGGCGCGCGGCCAGGATCAGGCGGGCGCCCAGGCCAGCGAAGCGACGGGCGATCGCAGCGCCAAATCCAGCGGAAGCGCCGGTGATGAAGACAACCGGAGTCGGATCGTTCGGGGCAGCGCGCATCATGTCCTGAGCGGACTTGTACCAGACCCGCCCAGATCCAGCGACATGCACCGCGCCCGGCGACACACGTCGGCCCACCCCGTGCAGGGTCGCCGGGCCGGCCGCGCATTCGTCGTGGGCGTGCCGCTACGCCCGCGCTCATGACATCCGGGTTTCGGGCGCGGAGGGCACACCACGAGTTGATTTGTGCAATCGACCGCAGCATCTCCGGCGGTCGGGCGCGGTCGCCCCTTTACCCCACCCCTCGGTGCCATTTACAGTCGGGCATCGTGGAGAGCGCGCCATCGAGGGGGTTTGTTCTGGGGCGTTACGCCGTCGGACCGCGGATGGCGCGCGGCGGGATGGGCGAGGTGTTCCGCGCGGTCGCGCTCGGGCCGGACGGCGAGGAGGCCCCGGTCGCCATCAAGCGAATCGTCCCGATGCACGCCGGCAGCGACGATCTCAAGCAGCTCTTCATCGCCGAGGCGGGCATGATGACCCACCTCAAGCACCCCAACATCGATGAGGTGCTCGACTTCGGCGTCGACGAGGCGGGCGACTTCTACCTCGTGCTCGAGTTCGTGTCCGGAACGGATCTCGGGCGGCTCTGCAAATGGCTCTGGGCGCGGGGGGAGGCCGTCCCGGTGCCGGTCGCGCTCTTCGTTGCGTCCGAGGTGCTCAAGGGGCTCGGTTACGCGCACGAGCGCTCGGCCGCGGAGGGGCGGCTGATGGTGCATCGCGACGTGAGCCCTGGGAACGTGCTCATCTCGCTGGCCGGCGCGGTGAAGATCGGGGATTTCGGCGTGGCGATCGCCACGCGAGGCGGAGCGGGCGACGCGATCCGGCGCGATCTCGTCGGGAAGCCGACGTACATGCCGCCCGAGCAGTTCGACGGGGAGCGCGTCGACCCCCGCGCCGACCTGTTCGCGCTCGGGGTGGTCCTCTTCCAGATGCTCACCGGCACGCGGCCGTTCTCCGGGACCAGCGCCGCCACGCGCATGGCCGCGGCGCGCGCAGGGCAGATGCTGCGGGCGGGCGAGCTGCGTCCCGAGGTGAGCCCCGCGCTCGAGGCGCTCCTCGCGCGCGCGCTCGCGCCCCGCCGGGAGGACCGGTTCCACGACGCGCGCGCCATGCTGGAGGCGATCGAGGCGCTCCGCGAGCCCGGCCACGAGATCGGCGCGCCGGAGGACCTCGCGGCGCTCGTGAGCGCGGCGCTGAAGGAGCCGCCCGAGTCGCGCCCGGCGGGAGCCCCCGCGTCGGGCCCCCCCGCGTCCGATTTCCCCGACGGCGACGACGATCTCGAGGGGGGCGAGCTGGCGCGCGCCGACGCGGACAGCCCCTTCACCCTGCGCGTGACGCGGCGCCTCAACGGAGCGGCGCAGGCGCTCGGCGGTGAGAACGAGCCGCTCGACGCGGACGGCGCGGCGCGGCCGGAGCCGTCGAGCGCGCCGCTGAGCGGCGGATTCCACGCGGTGGCGCCGGCGTCCGGCGACGACAGCTCGCTCGCTCCGCTGCTGGCCCCGTCCGTGAGGGCGGCGGTCTCCTCGTCGCAGCGGCCGCGGGACGAGCTCCGGTCGCCCTCGGTGCCGGCCGCGGCCCTCCCGGCGGCCGGGGCAACGCGGCAGCGCCTGCTCGCGGCGGCGATCGCCTGCGCCGCGCTGGCGGGGATCGCGGCCGCGAGCGTGCGCGTCGGCCGGGGCCGTCTGAGCGCGACGCCCCCCGCGGCAGCGCAGCACGCCGCCGCTGTGGCGCAGCCGCGGCTCGCTCCCGCGGTGCAGGCGGCGCTCCTGCCCCTGCGAACGCCGGCGCCGCCGGCGAGCTCCACCGTGGAGGCAGCGCCCGCCGCGGCCTCCACCGCCGACGCAGCGCCCGCCGCGGCCTCCACCGCCGACGCAGCGCCCGCCGCGGCCTCCACCGCCGACGCAGCGCCCGCCGCGGCCTCTCCTGCGGGCGCTGCGCCCGCCGCCACGCTGCCCTGACCGCCCCGCTTGCGTCGCTCAGCTCGCTCGGCTAACAGCGCGGCGTGCGAAGCCCTCACGCCCTCCTTGCTCTTGCCCTCGCCGCGCTCGCCGGGTGCGGCGCCGCGCCTCCCGCTGCTCCGCCTCCTGCGCCGCTCGCCACGCCGGCGGGCCAGCCCGACACGGCGCCCGCCACGGCGACCCCGCCCCCGAGCGACGCGACCGCGTCGGCACCGTCCCAGACCACCTCGGTCGAGGTGCCCGCCGCCCTGCGCGCCGTCATCGACGCCGCCGACCGGGCGGACACCGACCGGGCGCTCGACGTCGGCCGGAAGCCCGCGGAAACACTCGCATTTTTCGGCATTCAGCCGGGGATGAAGGTCGCGGAGCTCGAGGCTGGGGGCGGGTACACGGCCGAGCTCCTGGCGCGGGCGGTCGGCCCGGGCGGGGCCGTCTATGCGCAGAACAACCGCTTCGTCCTCGAGCGCTTCGCCGAGAAGCCGTGGAGCGAGCGGCTCAAGAAGCCCGTCATGAAGTCGGTGGTCCGGGTCGACCGCGAGCTCGACGATCCGCTGCCGCCCGAGGCGCGGGATCTCGACGCCGTGTTCTTCATCCTCTTCTACCACGACACCGTGTGGATGGAGACGGACCGGGCCGCGATGAACCGCGCGATCTTCCGCGCGCTCAAGCCCGGCGGCGTGTACGCGATCATCGATCACGCCGGGCGCGAGGGGACTGGCGTCGCCGAAGTGAAGACGCTCCACCGCATCGAGGAGAAGGTCGTGCGCGAGGAGATCGAGCGGGCCGGCTTCCGGCTCGCGGCCGAGGCGAGCTTCCTCCGGAGCCCCACGGACACGCGCGACTGGAACGCCTCGCCCATGGTGGCCGGCGAGAAGCGGGGCACGAGCGACCGCTTCGTCCTGAAGTTCGTCAAGCCTGGCGGCTGAGCCGCGGCGGGCTGGGCGCTCGGCCCGCGCGGCGGGTCGGCGCCGACGGTCTTCGCGATCGGATGCGCCAGGCTCGGGCGGCGCTCACCCGTCGGAGCGAACGCAGCGCGTGAGCCGCTGAGCGCGGACCGAGTGGTCCTGCGATGTGCCGTTCGTGAAGTTGACGAGGATGGCCTTCTCGGCGCTGCTGATGGCGGGCGTCGACGACCAGAAGACATCGGACGGCGTCCCCGGGAAGGCCTCCCGGTCGATCGCCGGCCCGGAGAGCCGATCGTCGACGATCGAGAGCAGCTCCTTCGCGCTCGGCAGCCGCCAGTCGCTCTTGCCGGCGAGGGTGAGCTCCTCGCAGTGCTCGAGCGCGCCGCTCCAGATGAACCGGGTCAACGAGGCCTGACGCTGCCAGACGAGCCCCGTCAGCCCATCGAGCACCCATTCCTCACCGAACGACAGATCGGGCGGCGCCGTCTCGCGCTCGCCTCCGACGCACAGCGCTCGCGCGCCGGACATGTCCTTCTGGAAGAACCCGACGGACGCATCGCTGGCGAGCACGCCCCACGCGAACGTGCTGTCCGCGTCGACGTCGGTCGCGGACCAGTAGAAGCCGCCCTGGGCGTCCGTGAACGTGAAGAAGATGTCCGGAAACGCCGTGATGTGGCCGAAATCCAGGATGGAGACGAGCTCGCGCCGCGTCGGCAGGCGCCACTTCTCGATGCCGCCGGCGCGCTCGGCGTCGAGCACGGCGCAGTGCTGGAGCGCGGCCTCCCGCGTGAACACAACGTTCTCCGTCACCTTTTCCCACGTGAGCCCGGTCACCGAGTCCGTCACGGTGCCGTCGCCTTCTGTGTAGGAGGGAACGGCGATCTCGTAGTTGCCGTCCTGTCCGAAGAAGGGCTCCGACGGTCCCGGGCACGCCTCGAGCACGGTCGTCCCGTTCGAGCAGCGTTTCGTCGGCGAGTCTGGCCAGATCACCGGCACGGTGGGCGGCCCTCCGCCGGTCCCGCCCCCGGCGCCGCCGCCGCCGATCGGCTCGCCCCCGCCGCCGCCGATCGGCTCGCTCCCACCGCCGCCGATCGGCTCGCTCCCGCCGCCGCCGCCGATCCCTCCCCCGGAGCCGTGACCGATGTGAAAGGGGTCTCCAACGCATCCGGCGAGCGCGACGAGCTCCACGAGCAGCGCGGCCAGCGGCCGGGTGAAGCGAAGTGCGTGAGATGTCTCGTTCGGCATGGGCAAGCAGCGGCGTCCGTGGAAGGATCTGGGCCAGCAGCCTACCATTCACCGGGGCGCCGGGGTCGATTTCCTCGCAGGCGCGCCGCGCGCCGCAGGTTCTCATCGCGGCCCGCCCACCGCGCTTTTCCCGTGCGCTTTTCCAGCGCGCTTCTCCGTGAGCCCACGCGCGGGCGGTCCGGAGGCGCCCCTGCGCCGCGATCGTGGAAGACACCGAGGACAGGCGTTCGCTGTCCTCGGTGTCCCTCCGGGAGATGAGTTTCCTCGATCTCCCGGGTCCTTTCCGCCGTTACGTCACGGGGTCGTGTAGTCGACGTCTACCGTGTACGTGCTCTCCGCATATCCCTGCACGAGCAGGAAGGCCTCCGACTGACCTTCCGGGACCGTCAGCTCGCACGTCTCGTCCGCGCCGTCGAGGTAAGGACGGCAGTCATAGGCGCTCAGCGTGGGCTGCTCGCCGAACCGCACGTAGAGATCGGGATCCCCGGAGCCGCTCATCACGGCCCGGAACGCCGTGCCCGGGACGACCGCGATCGGCCCGTGGGATGCCGTCTCGCGCCGCGCGATGCTGCCCTCGAAGCTCGTGGACGTCGCGGTGCCCCCGCCTTCCGGCGCCCCCGGCGCGGAGTAGCGCACCTCGATGTCATAGGTCGACGCCGTGTAGCCGTGCACCTTGATGAAGGCCCTCGTCTCGCCTGCCGGCACCTCGAGCGTGCAGGTCTCGTTGGCGCCGCTGAGGTACGGCCGGCAATCGAACGATCGTGCCGTCGGCGCAGCGCCGAATTTCACGAAGAGATCGGGATCTCCGGTCCCGGTCATGACGACGGTGAGGGTCGTCCCGGGCACCACCTCGATCCCCTCGGCGGGCCCTACCGCGTCGAACACCCCGCGGGCGACACGGCCGCTGAAGTTCTCGGTGGTCGGCGCGCCGCCACCGCCGCCGCCGCCGCCGCCGCCGCCACCACCGCCGCCGCCGCCGCCGCCGCCGCCGCCGGGAGCGCCGTAGAGCGCTTGAACGCCGTTGATGTCCTTCTCCGTGAGGTTGAGCGTCCTGTCGCCGGTGCCGTTGCACTGGGGATAGTGCATGACGGACGCACCGTCGTAGTTGGTGAGGGCGCGCCAGTTGTTGTCCTCGAAGCAGGTGCCGGCCTCAGGACGGGTGTGTTCGTGGCGGAAGGCGAGGGTGTGACCCAGCTCGTGACGGAGAATGCCCGTGAGGTCGGGCCGGGTGCTGTTGTAAGCGGACCTGTCGATCAGGACGTTCCGCGACCCCCTCGACTGGCCGGGGAAGAAGGCGCGCGCCAGGTACTGGCCGCCCGTGTTCACGGGGTTCACGTCGAACAGGACGCTGCTGGTGCTCGACGTGCAGCTCGAGTCGGCAGACTCCACGTGGATGAAGTCGACGTCGGCGACCGCCTCCCACGCCTCGACGGCCTCCGCCATCGCGGCCACGACGGGCTCGTAGTTGCTCCCGAATCTCGTGCTCACGCAGTAGGTGAGATTGCGCCGCTGCTCCGTCGTCCAGACCATGTCGCTGCCGCCTGACTGGTTGACGATCAGCGCACCATCGCGCACATGCGTCTCCCAGAACTCGCGCAGATGCTTGATATCTACGACCGGCGTGTCCCCGTTAACAATGTAGATGCCTGTGTCAGCCTCGCGGAAGACGCTCCGCTCGAAGTGGTCAAATCCCAATTGATTGGTGCCGACTGCCTCGGTGCTACCGTCGCCGACGTCGGCCGAGCAACCGACCGCAGCAGCGGTCAAACCAGCGATCACCAACGCGAGCTTACGGGCGACCACATTGCTCTCGTGCGGCTTTGCAGGATGCATTTGAAGCTCCTTTCGGGGAGGCGAATCACGCTGTCCAGGCGAACTCGATGAGACACAAATGCCTTAACCCGATTTGACCCGCAGTCGGATAGCCAAATCTGACCGCCGTTCAGAAAAAGGGTTCCGGATTGTAAAAAATTTCGAAAGGAGTGTATTTGGTTCTCTTGTCACAAGAAAATTCCTGTCACACGCAACAAGCTCAGCTCGTCATGTACCGACACACTGGAAAATGACACCTCTTGAACTCTGGCAACGCGCACTTGCACCTCGACAAGCATCGGGATTTTCCTGCTTTCGTTGCGCAGATGAAAGGCGCGGCGCGCACGCATGCAACGCGGCGCCTGCAGCGGCGCGTTGCATGCGTGCGGCGGCAGCTGCAGGGGCAGCGGCAGCCGCGGGCGCGCCGCGCGATCAGCGAGATCGCGCAGCAGCTGCAACGGCGATGCAGCACGCCGGAGCGCGGCGCTCGCAGAGATGACCCGCGTTCATGTACAGGTCGCTCCCCGATGCTCGACCCGGATCGCGCGCAGCGCGGCGCGATCCTCGCGATCTCCTCGACCCGGATCGCGCGCAGCGCGGCGCAGCTCGAGCTTCGCTGTCTCCTCGACGATGCGATCGCTGCCGCGGAGAGAGAGATGCCGGCGCGCTCGCTGAAGGAGGTGCCGCCGCGATCGCCGGAGAGGGTCGCTGCAGGACGAGGAACGAGACCCGCGCGAGGGCCGCATCGCCTGGGGCGAGCGCGGCGGCGTCAACGCGCGCGATGCCGTCGGCGTGCATGGACGCGCTCTCCTGCGCCGCGCCGCCGCGTGCCCCGCGCCCGGCGTCGGCGCGGCTCGAGATCGAGCGCGGCTCCGGCGCGAGCGCGGCGGTCGCGCGCGCCGCGCCGACGGCGGGCGCTCACCCGCGCGCGGACAGGATCCGGCTGAACGCCTCGCCGACGGCGCGCGCGAGCTCGATCATGCGGCGCGATCCGCTCGCGGCGTCGAGGATCCGGTCGGCGACCAGGATCATCGCGGGCCGGCCGACCACCTGGACGGCGACCGCGGCGACGTCGAGGCTCGGGTTGACCATGACGTCGAGCAGCGGCGCGTGGGTGGGCGTGCCGGGGATCGGCCCGACATAGAGGTGGGTCGCCACGGCCGTGGCCAGGACGCTCGGCTGATCCATCGGGAGGGTGAGCTTCCGCAGCGCCTCCTGGTCGCCGAACTCCACGTTGCAGGCGAAGCCCCGGAAGATCCCGCGATGCGCGGCGAAGATCGCGACGCGCACCGCGAACAGCCGCATCCCTCGCAGCGCGAGCCGGACGACGTCGTCGCGCGTGCGCGCCAGGTAGAGCGCGTCGATGACGTCGCTCAGATCGACGAACGGCTGCGGCGGCGGGTCGTCGTCGAGGGGGTCGATGAGCTCCGGCTCGGGCGCGGGGGGCAGCACCGGGAGCCGACCGGAGCGCCTGCTCGACGGCGCCGCGGCGCTCTCGGGACGACCCCCGCCGCGGCGAGACGGCGGGACCGGCGCGGAGGCGGCGCTCCGGCGCGAGGGCGGCGCGAGGCCGGAGGCCACGTCGAGCGGCAGCCGGCCGAGGCGCCGCGTCGAGGGGGCCGGCTCCCGCCCGCCGCTGTCCAGACCGCGGTCGGGCCCCGGCGAGCTCGGGGGCAGGATCGAGGCGAGCAGCTTGAAGGGAGGCGAGATCTCCACGGGCAGAGGCGGCGGGAACGAGACCGCGGGCGGCTCCGCATCCGCCGGCGCACGCAGCGTGGCACGACGCCGGGTCGGGGCCGCGCCGCGCCCGGCGTCCAGAGGGCCGCGCGCGTCGGCCGCTGCCTTGGCGTGGCGGAGCGGCAGGATCGGCTCCTCCGGCGAAGGCGCGCCGGCGAGCCGGGCGTGGCCGTTGTGGGCTGGACCACGGTGACCTGATTTGCCGCTCGGCGGCTCGTCGAACGAGGGCACCGAGGCGCGCCGGATGAGCGGGATGGGCACCTCGTGCGACGGCGGCGGCGGGATGGTCGACTGGGGCGCGCCGTGCGGAAACGCCGGGGTCGCGCGGCGCAAGCGGACGGGGGCCTGCTCGCGCTCGTCGAGCTCCAGGGCGCGGATGGCCTCCTCGATCGCCGTGATCGGCGCGCGGAAGATGCGCACCGGCGCGCCGAGGTGGAAAGTGAACTCGTCGGCGATGTGGCGGTCGAGCGGATCGGCGGCCGCGACGTCGACGGTGCCGGCGCCGGGATCGACGCGGATCGGGACGGCGCCGAGGCGGCGGCACATGGCACGCGGCAGGCGAGCGACGAGATCGCGGGCGCCGACGACCTGCCGGAGCGCGAGGCCACCGCGGCGCTCGAGCTCCCCCTCCAGGGCGTGCTCGGTGATGGCGGCGCGGTCGATGAGGGCGCGGGGGAACGAGATGCCCCGCAAGACCGCCACGAAGAGGGCGGCTTCGACCTCAGCCTTGGAGACGGCGCCGGCAGAGATGAGGAGGCGGCCCAGGTCTAGCGACACTCGCCCCACGATACCAGAAAGGACGCTGCCAGCGTGCAGCGCCCCGCATGCGGCCACGACGGACGCCGTGGCCTCGCGCGAGCGGCGCGCAGGATCTCCCTATAAGGAGACGCGGGCGGCGCCGGCGGGCAGATCGCACCTCGCCAGGGAGCGAAGCGAGGCCCGGCGGTCGCGCGTGCGTCGCCGCGGCGGCCCGCGCGGGGAGCGCGACGCCGGGAGACCGTCGCGCGCACGGAGCGCCACGGCGGGCGGAAGCCGGGGCGCGCGTCCGCGACGCAGGCGCCCGGCGACGCAGGCGCGACCGCCGGGCGAGCTCACGCGATCACGCCGGGCGCTCCCGCGGAGGAGCCCTGGTGTCCGACACGACACCTGGCCTGGACAGAACCAGAAGACCCCGAGTCCTCAGCGGGAGAACTGAAAGACCACCTCGCTCTGCCGCACGAGACCCAGGTTGTCGCGCGCGATCCTCTCCACGGCGGTCGGGTCGTCGCGCAGGCGCGCCACCTTGCCGCGGAGCGCCTCGATTTGCCGCCCGAGCGCGGCGTTCTCCTCCTCGACGTCAGCGAGCTCTCTCTCGAGCTCCCGCAGGCGCGGCAGCCCCTGAGGCGAGAAGATCATGATCGGAGCGCCCACGACGGCGACGATGAGCACCGCGATGGGCAGGGTCCGCTCCAGGAACTGCGTTATTCGACGCACAGACATCCGCTCGCACATCACCCGCGTTCCTGTCAACTTTCCTCCACGGTTCCTGGTACTCCGCGTTGACTTCCATCGGGTTTCAGCTCGGCAAACGGGGTGAGCGCAGCCGCGCGCGGAGCGGCCGCGCGGCGCGGAGACCGCGCCCTCATCGAGCACCGCCATGGCCGCGCGCCGCCGGGACGCCGCCCGGACCGGCGATCGTCGGAGGTCGCGTGGAGCCGCCAGCTTCGCTAGCATGACGCACGCCCGGCCGTACGGCAGGTCCGCTGCGCGCGCATGCCGCCACGAGGGCTCGGCCCGAGGAGACCTATGTCCATTGATATCGTCCGAGGCGAGCTCGAGCGCCTCTTCTCGCTAGATGAAATGATGGCCCTGTCGTCCGACCTCCTCGGCCTCAGCCCGTCCGAGATCGGCGGCAACGCCTCCAAGGCCTCCTTCGCACGCGCGCTCACGGACCATTGCGTCGAGGTCGATGCCATCGAGGCGTTGCTCGACGCCATCATCGCCTCACGCGCCGAGGTGGACGCGCGCGTCCGCGCCCTCGGCGCCCAGGGGATCAGCCTGCCCGAGGAGATCGCGCCCGGCGACTCGTTCGGCGACTACATCATCACGAGAAAAATCGGCGAGGGACCGCGAGGGCTGGTCTACGCGGCGACGCGGGGGACCGAGCCGCGGACGCTCAAGGTGCTCCGGCGCGAGGTGACCCGGGACGGCCGGGCGGTGCGCCGGTTCCTGACCCACGTCCGCCTGGTCGCACGGGTGCACCACGAGAGCCTGGCGAGCGACGTCGACGCCGGGCTCGTGGGCGACCGGGCGTTCGTCGCGTACGCGCACGTCGACGGGCTCCCGCTCTCGGCGCGCCTCGCGCGCTCGGGGCCGCTCCACATCAACGAGGCCAAGCCGCTGCTCCGCGGGATCCTGGGCGGGCTCGCCGCGCTCCACGAGCAGCGCCTCGTCCACGGCGCGCTCAAGCTCGAGAACGTGCTCGTCGCCCGCGGCGGCGATGGGCAACCGCTCCCCGTCCTCATCGACGTGGGCGGCGACCGGCTCGGCGCCGGATGGTCCAGCCCGGGGCTCGTCAAGACGGCCAGCCCCGAGCGGCTGCGCGGCGAGGGCGTCGGCCCTGCGAGCGACCTCTACGCCTTCGGCGCGCTGCTCTTCGAGCTCCTCACGGGCAAGCCCGTGTTCGCGGGCGCGGCCGCGGTCGACATCGCCGTCGCGCACCTCACCGAGCCGCCGCCCGCGCCGAGCGCGGTGGCGCCGCGCGGGTGGGTGGGCAAGGACATCGATGAGCTCGCGGGGCGCCTGCTCGCGAAGCCGCAGGACGCCCGGCCGCGGAGCGCGCGCGCGGCGCTCGACGCGCTCGAGTCGCTCGGCGCGCCGCAGCAGCAGGGGGCGACGGTCGACGACGCGCAGCTGAACGCCCTCGTCGACCGGCTGGTCGCGAGCCCGACCGACACCGACCTCGCGCTCGCCGTCGAGGCGACCGTCGCTCGGGGGGCAGACCCGGGGCGGGTCGCCGAGGCGCTCGTGATGGCCTCCGATCAGGTCGACGCGAGCGCGGGCGAGGGCGGCGACCAGGCGGCGGCGAAGCGGCTCCTGCACTGCCGGGCGGCCCGGATCTACGAGAAGGGGAGGCTCCACGACAAGGCCGAGGCCGTCTACGTGCGCCTCCTCGAGCTCGATCCGGGCGACGACATCGCCTTCAGCGCGCTCGAGGAGCTCCGCAAGGCGCTGGGCAAGCACGAGGAGCTCGTGGAGATGCTCCTCCAGCGGAGCGAGCGCGCCGAGAGCGCGGGCGAGCGCGCCAGGGCGCTGAACGAGATCGGGCACCTCTACGTGCGAGAGCTCGACGACAAGGACCAGGGGGTGTTCGCCTTCGCCCAGGCGCTCGTCCAGGACCCCGAGCAGGACGCGTACGCCGTCGACCTGGAGCGCGCGGCCGGCAACGACATGAAGATCTGGTCCGAGGCGCTCCAGATCCTGAGCCAGGCGAGCACCGAGGAGGCGATGGCCGCCGAGCCGAAGATCGCGCTCTTCAACCGGCTCGGGCCCTGGTACGCGGAGAAGCTCGCGCGGGCGGACCTCGGGATCCCGTGCTTCCAGTTCGTGCTCGGGCTCGACCCGGCGAACGAGAAGGCGCTGGAGGGGCTGGCGCAGGTCTACCGCCGCGCCCAGCAGTGGCAGGAGCTCGTCCAGGTGCTGCTCTCGCGGGCCGATCGCGCCGCGACCCCCGGCGAGGCGCGCGATCTCCGCGCCGCGGCGGCCGAGCTCCTCGAGTCGAAGCTGAGCGACGCGGGCCGCGCGCGCGACCTCTACGAGCAGATCTTCACCGAGGACCCTGGCCACACGAAGGCGTGCGACGCGCTGCTCAGGATCTACCGGCGCGTCGAGGACCACGCCGGCTACGCCAAGATCCTCGAGCGGCGCGCGGAGGCGCTGCGGGGCGAGGAGCGCGTCGACACGGTGTGCAAGCTCGCCGAGCTCTACGAGGACCGGCTCGGCGACCTGAACGAGGCGACGCGCCGCTACGAGGCGGCGATCGAGCTCGATCCGACCAGCCTGACCGCCCTGCGCGGGCTCGATCGCATCTACAGCCGCACCGGGCGCTTCAAGGAGCTGCTCCGGAACCTGGAGCGGCAGATCGACGTCAGCGCGACGCCGCGCCAGAAGATCAACCTCTACGAGCGGATCGCCGGCATCCACGACGAGGAGTTCCTCGACCACGCGAGGGCGGCCGAGGCCCTCGAGGCGATCCTCGGGATCGACGGCGCGCACGAGGGCTCGCTCGCCGCGCTCGGGCGGCACTACCGCGCGCTCGAGCGGTGGGAGGACGTGGTCGCCCTCTACGAGCGGCACCTCGGCATCGTGCCCGACGACAGGCGCCGGGAGGAGCTCCTGCTCGCGATGGGGCGTGTGCTGCTCGAGCAGATCGGCTCGCCCGAGCGCGCCAGCAAGGCCTACGAGCGGGTGCTCGCGATCGACCCGCACCACGCCGGGGCGCTCGAGTCGCTGGCGCACGTGCGGGCCGCGACAGGCGACGCCGCGGCGGCGCTGAGCGCGATCGAGTCGCTCGCGGCGTCGGCCAAGACCGCGGAGAGCCGGGGCGATCTCTGGATCCGCGCGGCGAAGATGCTCGAGGAGAAGGGCGATCGCGACGGGGCGATCGAGCGGTACAAGATGGCCCTCGACGCGCAGCCGCAGAACGCGGGCGCGTCATCGGCGCTGCGCGCGGCCTACCTGGCCCGGGGCGACGCGACGAGCGCCGTCGAGCTCATCGCGCGCGAGGCCGAGGTCGCCGAGGGCAACCTCGCCAAGGCCCGCCTCCACGGCGAGATGGCCCTGCTGCTGCGCGAGCGCCTGAAGGACGACGCGCGCGCCGCCGAAGCGGCCACGAGGGCGGTCGACCTCGATCCGACCAGCGTGATGGGGCTCATGATCTCGGGCGATCTCGCGTTCGAGGCCGGCCGGTTCCTCGAGGCGGGGAGGCACTACGAGCTCCTCTCGGGCCGGGTCGACGCCCTGCCGAGGGAGCAGGGGCTCAAGCTGCTCCTCCGCTACGTCGACGCGCTCAGCAAGAGCGGATCGAGCGGCAAGGCGATCGGCACGGTGCAGGCGCTGCTCGCGCTCGCGCCGGACGACCCGGCGGCGCTCTCGCGCGCCGCGAAGGTCAACCTCGACGCGGGCAAGGCCAAGGAGGCCGTGGAGCTCTACGAGCGCCTCATGGAGCGCTTCGGCGCCGGCCTGCCGGAGCTGGAGCGGGCCGAGGCGCTCCTCCGGCTCGGCGAAGCGAGGCTCGCCGCCGGCGACCCGGACGGCGCGGTGGCCCCGCTGAGCGAGGCCGCCGACCTCGTCCCGGAGTCCCCTGCCCCGCTCGCCCTGCTCTCCCGGGTCTTCGAGGCGAAGGAGGACTGGGAAGAGGTCGTGCGCCTCAGGCACCGGCGGCTCGACGTGGTGACCGGCGAGGAGCGGAGCGCGCTCCTGCTCGAGATCGGCGACCTGCTCGCGACGCACCTCCACGACCGGACGCGCGCGGCGAAGAGCTACGTGGCCGCGCTCGACGAGCGCCCGGACGACCGGAAGATCCTCACCAAGCTGATGCAGCTCTACAGCGAGGAGAAGGACTGGTCGAAGCTCATCGACATCGTCCTCAAGCTCGCCGCCAAGATCGACGACAGCCGACAGAAGGCGAAGTACCTGCACACCGCGGCGATCGTGAGCGCGCGGCAGCTCGGCGATCTCGACCGGGCTGCCCGGTTCTACGACGAGGTGCTGGAGCTCGATCCGTCCCTCACGCGGGCGCTCGCGGAGGCGATCGAGCTCCGCGCCGAGAAGGGTGACCACGAGGAGGTGGAGCGCCTGCTCAAGGTCGAGCTCGACCTGGCCACCGAGGAGAACGACACGGCGAAGATGCTCGAGATGTTCGACCGCCTGGGCGCCCTCTACAAGGACAAGCTCGGCTGGATGAGCGAGGCGATCGACGCCTACGAGGCGGCGCAGACGCTCGATCCGGACAGCGAGGAGCGGAACGAGCTCCTGGCGAACCTCTACGCGAGCAACCCGGCGGAGTACCTGGACAAGGCGGTGGCCGCGCAGCTCCCGATCCTGCGGCGCACCCCCTACAAGCCGGACGCGTACCGGCTGCTGCGGAAGCTGTACACCGAGACGAAGCGGGCCGACGCCGCCTTCTGCCTCTGCCAGGCGCTCTGCTGCCTGAACGCGGCCGAGCCGGACGAGGAGCGCTTCTTCCGGCGGCTGCGCCCGGACACGGCCGCTGCCGCGCAGCAGCCGCTCGACGACCACGCGTGGGCGACCGCGCTCGTCCACCCCGACGCGGATCCGCTCCTGACCGCCATCTTCGGCGTCATCGAGCCGGCCGTGCTGAGGAAGAACGGGCAGCCGCTGGAGGAGCTCGGCTACCAGCTCGCCTACCGGATCGATCTCTCGCGCCACCCCTACCCGATGTCGGAGACGCTGTACTACGCGTCGGGTGTCCTCGGCCTTTCGCCGCCGCTCACGTTCCAGGACCCGAACGACGGCGGCGGCGTCTCGTTCCTTCACGCGCACGTGCCGGCGATCGTGCTCGGCGCCGCGGCGCTCCAGATGGATCTGCCGACCCAGGCCGCCTCGTTCATCGCCGCCCGCCACCTCACCTACTACCGGCCGGGCATGTACCTCCGCCACCTGGTGCCGACGGGCACCGGCCTGCGCGCCTGGCTGTTCGCGGCGATCAAGATGATCTCGCCGACGTTCCCGATCACGAAGGAGCTCGAGGGGCCGGTGAAGGACAACCTGTCGGTCCTGGAGCCCACCATCGTGGGGCCAGCGCGCGATCAGCTGGCGAGCATCGTGACCAAGCTCCTCCAGGGCGGCGCCATCGACCTGAAGCGCTGGGTGTCCGGCATCGACCTGACGGCCGACCGCGCCGGGTTCCTCCTGGCCAACGACCTGGAGCTGGCGCAGGAGATGATCAAGGTGGCCGATGACGCGAGCGCCGCTGTGCCCCAGAAAGAGCGACTCAAGGAGCTCATGCTTTACGCGGTCAGCGAGGAGTATTTCACCGTCCGGCAGCGGCTCGGCATCAACGTCGACAGCTGAGCTCCGGGCGCGGGGCCGTGGCGCGGTCTCGCTCGGTCGCGCGGCGGCGCCGCCCGCGCCCGCCGCGGGCGCTGCCCGGCAGGCGAGCGGGCGGGATGGATCGCCAATGATCCAGATCGAGGATGTCGCTTCTGGTCCACTTCTGCACCGGACTGGTTGACGGATAAATCCCCAAATTGCTAGGCTGCGGGCCGGCATTAGGCCCTTTGGATCGTATGTTAGCTCGCCGCAGCGTGGCAGCGGGCAGCCTGAGCGATTGTGTGAAAGCACGCCCATGGCGGCAAAGAAGACCCGAAAAACTTCGAAAAAAGACCGGAAGAGAGCGACCAAGGCGAGCGCGGTGAGCTCGAGGCGAGCTGCCTCGACGGCGCGAACGCGGAAGGCGAAGCCCGCCGCCCGTTCGGCCGCGCGCAAGCCGAAGCGGAAGGCCGCGTCCTCTCGTCCTGCTGCGCGACGTACCGCTGCCGTGAAGGCGGCAAAGCGCCGGAAGGTGACGACAAAACGGGCGACCGCCCGCAAGTCGGCGGCCCCGGCGCGGCGCAAGGCAACGCGCACACCGGCACGGGCCACCCGGACGGGCGCCAGGAAGAAATCGGCGGCCGCGAAGGCAAAGAAAACGACGCGCGTTGCTGCGAAGCGAGCCAGCGCGTCCAAGGCGAGGAAGACAGCCGCCAAGAAGAAGACGACGAAGGCCACGAAGCCGACGCGCGCCGCCGCCAAGCTCAGGACCACAAAGGCCAGGGCGAAGGCGCGGGCGACGAAGGTCAAGGCGAGGGCGACGAAGGCCAAGGCGACGCGGGCGAAGACGGCGAGGGCCAAGGCTCCGAAGGCCAAGGCGACGCGGGCCAGGGTCGCGAAGCCGAGGGCGGCGAAGACCAAGGCGGCGAAGGCCAGAACCGCGAAGACCAGGGCCGTCGCCGGCCGGACGCGGCGCGCGAAGGCCGCGAAGCCGAAGCTCGCGCGGGTCAAGGCCGCGAAGAAGCCGAAGCTCGCGCGGGTCAAGGCCACGAAGAAGCCGAAGCTCACGCGGGTCAAGGCCACGAAGCCGAGGCTCGCGCGGCGGAAGATCGCGGCGCGCTCCGAGCGGGTGCTGGCAGCACCGGCGGCGGAGCCGACGAAGCTCCGCAAGAAGCTGAGGCTCGACGACAAGCCGAAGCTCAAGGAGAAGCTGAAGCTCAAGGCCGACGTGGAGCAGGCCGCGCCGGTCGAGGCCGAGCGCCCGCGCCGGACGAGCGACAAGCCGCAGCGCACGAGCGACAGGCCGCAGCGCGCGAGCGACAGGCCGCAGCGCGCGAGCGACAGGCCGCAGCGCGCGAGCGACAGGCCCGCCGCCGAAAAGAAGAGCGGGCGGCCCGGCGCGCTCAAGGGGAAGGTGTCGATCGAGCGTCGTCCGGGCCGCGTCCCGCTCCGGGAGCCCCCGCGGGTGGTCACGCTGCCCCTGCCGATGCTGCCCCCTCCTCGGCGAGCCACCATCGAGGAGCGCAGCGCCATCATCGAGCAGCGGCTGAACGCGCAAACGGAGGAGTTCCGGCGGCGCTACATCGATAGCCTCGATATGTCGTGGATTTACCACGACAGCGCGCTTGAGGGCGTGGTCTACACGTTCGATGAGCTGCGCGCGGCCCTCAACGGCCCGGCGCCGCTCGTGACGGACTCGAGCCTTCAGCCGACATACGATGACATCCGCCGCCACAAGGAGGCCATCGTCTACGTGCGCGAGCAGGGCGCGAACAAGCGGGCGCCGGTCACGCTCGACTGCGTGAGGAAGCTGTACCTGATCCTCCACCCGGAGGAGGGGGATCTCAAGACGGTGAAGTACCGCAAGGACATCCCCCAGCACCGGCTCTACTTCCACGAGTACGCTCCGCCGGACAAGATCGCCTACAAGGTGCGGCAGATCATCGACTGGCTGAGCGATCCTGAGACACGGAAGACGCGCAACGGGATCCGGATCGCGGCGCGCGCGCACTACGATCTGCTGCGGGTCTATCCGTTCCCGAACGACAGCGGCAAGGTCGCGAGGCTGTTCATGAACATGCTGCTGCTCCGCACCGGTCTGCCCCCGTCGATCATCCACTCGACCGAGCGGCAGCGCTACTACGAGGCGCTGAAGGGCTCGGCGACGACGGTGCTGCAGATGGTGCAGGAGTCGGTGGAGAACGCGCTCGCGAGCGTCGAGAAGCTCCTCGATGAGCATGAGACGCGGAAACGCGCCTTCGTCAGCTGAGACAGCGGAGCGCGGCCTCGGGGGGAGCCCCGCCCCGGTCGGACGGGGCGCGCGCCGCCCGCCCGGGGCCGCCGCCGTCCGTCCCGCAGCCCGGAATCAGGGGAAGAGCGGCGCTGCCCCCGTGAAACGGCCCAACGAGGCCGCTCTCGGGGACACGCCCGCGGCGGCGATCCGCGCGCCGAAGGCCCGGAAGCCGGCCGCGGTCGCCGCCGCGGATCGGCCCGCGCGGCCGGGCGCCTCGCCTCAGGCCACGTTTGCGCGGCTGCGCGCGTTGCACCCGGACGCCCACTGCGAGCTGGATCACAGCTCCTCGTTCGAGCTGCTCGTCGCGACGGTGCTCAGCGCGCAGACGACCGACGTGCTGGTCAACAAGGTGACGCCCCACCTGTTCGGCGCCTATCCCGACGCCCGCGCGCTCGCCGGCGCCGATCCCGCCGAGGTGGCCGCGCTCCTCCGGCGGCTCGGGATGGGCATGTTCAACCAGAAGGCCAGGAACGTCGTGGGGCTCGCACGGGGCCTCGTCGAGCGGCACGGCGGCGAGGTGCCGAGGACGCTGGCGGAGCTCGTGAAGCTGCCCGGCGTCGGACGGAAGACCGCGAATGTGGTGCTCGGCGTCGCCTTCGGGGCGCCGGAGGGCGTCGTGGTCGATACCCACGTGCAGCGCCTGTCGCAGCGGCTCGGGTGGACGAAGAGCGACAAGCCGGAGCAGATCGAGCGCGATCTCGTGGCGCTCTTCCCGCAGCGTGACTGGGATATGCTGTCCCACACACTGATCTTCCACGGCCGCCGGATCTGCTTCGCGAGGAAGCCGGCGTGTGGAGGCTGCGGGATCAACGACGCGTGCCCGAGCGCGTTCCGCGCCGAGAATGTGGGGCGCAAGGCGCCGCGCTCACCACGCCGCGGCGGCGCGCAGGCGTGAGCGCCATCCACGCCGCGCAAGCCGGGTGTCGAGCGCACAGACGGAAGATGGGAGCGCACCAGCGCGGGTCATCGGTCGCCGCTCATCGCTCATCGCTCATCGCTCATCGTGGCTCAACGCATCTACCGTCAGCTGTTTATTGCCCTGACGCTGGAGACGCGGGGTAAGCTGGGCCCATGAAGGCCTTGCACCTGACCCTCGCCCTAGCCTGCCTTTTCACCACCGCGTGCGGCCGCGTGGAAAGCGATCTCTGCGACTACAAGTGTGACTGCGAGGGATGCAACGACCGCGAGTACGGCGATTGCCTCGATCGCTACGATATCCGGTACGAAGACGCAGACCGCCACGACTGTGTCGACCGCTACGACGAGCTCGTCGCGTGCGAGGACCATACCGGGATTTGCCGCGACTATAAGTGGGGTACGTCCTGCAAGAAGGAGAACGACGCGCTGAAAAAGTGCGTGGACTAGCTCCGCGCATCAGCAACCCCTGGCGGGATCTCTGACGCATGGAACCAGGCGCTGTCGGACGGCCTGCTGCGGAGGCCGCAGGAGCGCCGTCTCCGGCACCGGTGGCCCTGTGCGCTCGCCGCCGGCTCAGGGCCCGTCGCCCACCGCAACGGCGCCGCCGGGCGTGAGAGCTCCGGTGCGGCGGAACGCCTCGACGAGCCGCTCCGACGCCGTGTAGGGGTCGACCTCGCGCCGCGCGACGGCATGCACCGCCGCGTCGAGCGCGGGCCCGAGCACGGCGACCGCGGCGTCGGTGAGCGCGTCGCGGAGCTGCACGTGCATCGCCTCACGCAGGCGCTCTTCGCGGCGCGCGGCGCCCGCCTCGGTCCCGAACAGCCACGCCCGGTGCCCCTCCAGCCTGTCCACGAGCGCCGCCACGCCCTCGTTCCGCGTGGCCACGGTCCGCGCGATCTCGGGCTCCCACGGCCCCTCGGTCGGCGAGCCGCCCGGAGCCGCCCCGACAACGCGGGCGTGGTGCGCCGCGGCGCTGTGCCCGCGCGCCCGCCCCGACGCGCTCGCCACCTCGCCGCCGAGCGCGATCATGAGCTCCAGATCGCGCACCGCGGCGTCGGCGCCGTCCCGATCGGCCTTGTTCACGGCGAAGACGTCGGCGCACTCCAGGATGCCCGCCTTGATCGCCTGCACCTCGTCGCCCATCCCCGGCGCGACAACGACCAGGGTGGTGTGCGCCATGCGCGTGATCTCGAGCTCGTCCTGCCCTACCCCGACGGTCTCGACCAGCACGACGTCGGCGCCCCACGCGTCGAGCACCCGCGCGATGTCCACCGCCGAGCGCGACAGCCCGCCGAGCGCGCCCCGCGTCGCCAGCGACCGGATGAACACGTCGGGATCGCCGAAATGCGCCTGCATGCGGATGCGATCGCCGAGGATGGCGCCGCCGGTGAACGGGCTCGTGGGATCGATCGCCACCACGGCGACCCGGCGATCCTGCTTCCGGAACACGCTGATCAGCCGGTCGGTGAGCGTGCTCTTCCCTGCCCCCGGGTTGCCGGTCACGCCGAGGACCCAGGCCCGGCCGGTGTGGGGGAAGAGATCCTTCAGGATCGCGGCATAGTCGCCGGCGCGATCGTCGGCGAGCCGGCAGGCCCGCGCCGTCGCGCGCGTGTCGCGGGCGAGGACCTTCTCTGCGATCGGATGCACGCGAGCGGTCTAGGCCCGGCGGTACGGGGACACAACCGGGCCGCGGGCGGCGCGGCCCCGGCCTCTCTGCCTACACCCTACGCTGCCCCGCCGCCGCCGCCCGCCCCGCCGCCGGCCTGACCGCCGTCACCACCGCCGCCCGCCCCGCCGCCCGCCCCGCCGCCGGCCTGACCGCCGTCACCGGATGGCTCCCCGCCGGCCCCGCCCTCGCCGCTCGTCGACGAGCCTGCGCCCCCGGCGCCGCCCGCGGCGTCGCCACGGTCGACGATCGGCCTTGTCTGGCCGCACGCAAGGGCGAGCAGGGCGGAGAGCACAGCGCAGGAGGCGAACGCGAGCGCGCGATTCCACATGGGCGCGTTCTTGAAACGGGGCGCCCTCGAAGTCCAGCCGCGCGCTCACGTCAGGGCGCCGTGGGCGCGAGCTGGTCGATGCGCCCCCGGCCCAGCCGCGCGCTCACGTCAGGGACGTCAGGGCGCCGGCCGGTCGAAGCGCCGCCAGCGGCCATCGATGAGCCGCTCGTGCGGCAGGTACTGGGACTTGTAGACAAGCTGCGAGCACCTCTCGACGTAGAGGCCGAGGTACAGGTACCGCAGGCCCCAGGTGCGGCACAGCTCGAGCTGCTTCAGGATCGAGAAGACACCGGGGCTCAGCGGCTCGAGCTCGGGATCGTAAAAGGAGTAGACCGCCGACAGCGACTCCAGCCCGCGATCGACGATGGCGACCCCGACGAGGCGACCGCCGACGCGGTAGCGCATCTCGAACGTCTCGCAGCAGCTGTCCACGAGGAACGCCTCGTAACCCGCGGCGCCGAGCGGGACGTCGTCGCGCATGAGCCCCCTGCCGTGCTTGTGCAGGTTGTACAGCGCGACCCTCTCCCGCGTGGTCACGGGCGGGCCGATCTCGACGTCGACAACCTCCTCGCCACGGCGGAGCACCCGGCGCTGCGTGCGGCCGGGGACGAAGTCGCGCACGACGATCCTGATCGGCTCGCACGCGCGGCACGAGGGGCACTGGGTGCGGTAGAGCAGCTTGCCGTGGCGGCGGTTGCCCGCGACCAGCCTCCGGTCGAACTCCGCGCGCGTGAGCGGACGGATGGGCACGCGGAGCGGCATCCGCGCCTCGACCTCGGGGAGGTACGGGCAAGGGCTCACCTCATCGTGGACCGTGAGCTCTAGCGGGCCGGCCACCTCGTCCAGCCGAGGGAGCTCGACGTCCGACCCCGATGACGCATCTCGCTCGCTCGATGAGCCCATATCGCTGTCGATCCGAGCGCTCGAGACCCCGTCGACACGCCGGCCGATACATCCAGGGGATGCCCGTTGTGCGGTCACGTCAAGCAAAACCCAGAGCGGCCCGGGGCCGCCTGGAGATCCCGCCCGCTTGCACAGCGCCGGAATTCACCACCGACATGTGCGCATTCACATGTATTTGCATGAATTTACATGCATTTACATACAATAACGCTCGTGCACTCACCTCGTCCCTCTCGCCCTGCGCTCCGATCCGGACAGGCTGTGCGCGGAGTCCGCGCGGCGCGCCCTTTTCCCTTGGCCCGGAGGCCGGTATGACCCGGCGCGCGCCCGCGAGGAGAGGTCGGTCCGGTGAAGGGCCCGCCTCGCGCGAGCGACTCAAGAAAGGCCGAACGCTTTGGATCTCACAGGAAAACAGCGCCGCCATCTCCGGGCGCTGGCGCATCACCTCGACCCGATCGTGCAGCTCGGCAAGGCCGGGCTGACCGACGGGGTCGTCGCGGCCGTCGACGCCGCCCTGGAGCGGCACGAGCTCGTGAAGGTACGCCTGGGCACCGAGTGCCCGGACGATCAGGGCGAGGTCGCCGGCTCCCTCTCCGAGCGGCTCCGCGCCGAGGTGGCGCAGACCCTCGGCCGGACGATCCTGCTCTACCGGCGCCACCCCAAGCAGCCGAAGATCAAGCTGCCCGCAGGCGACTGACCGCGAGCCGCAGCAGGGGGCGCCCCGGATCGCCGGGGCGCCCGGGCCACGTCACACGTGCCGGAGCGCGGGGCGCTCGGCCAGCAGCTGATCGAGCCAGGCGTTCGAGAGCTTCTCCTGCACCGTGTTGGCCCGGAGCCTCGCGGCGAGGTTCTTGAAGTCGACGTGGTCGATGAGCTGGTCCTGGTTGAAGCACGAGAAGACCATCGTCTCCTTGCCCGTCTCCGGATCCACGTGGCGCTGGAGGCACTGCGCGCAGACCTCCTTCATCATGCACTGCATCGGCGAGTTGATGCTCGCGATGCCGACGTGCTTCGGATCCAGGTGCGGCGCCAGCACGCCGTGCCGCGCCTCGCGCACGGCGTTCATCATCTTGTCCGAGCCGATCGCGATGATGCGCCGGACCTCCGAGAGGCTCGCCAGCTCGCCGCCGAGCTGGCGCTCCGCGTAGGCCCGCATCGCCTGGACGATGTTGCCGCGGAAATGGCGGTCCGTCGCGCGCCGCGGGGCGATCTCCGCGCCGCTGTCCGTGCACCAGACGACCTGATCGGTCGCCACCTCGATGTCGTCCTGCTTGAAGAGATCCTCGCCCCGCCGGTAGCCGGCGAAGTAGATCACGCGGTCACCGCGCGCCTTCAGCGCCTTCGCGATCGAGAACAGCACGGCGTTGCCGAGCCCGCCGCCGGCGAGCAGCACCGTCTCCCCCTCGGGGAGGTCCGTCGGCGTCCCGGTCGGCCCCATCACGACGACCTCCTCGCCCGGGCGCAGCGCGGCGAGCAGCCGGGACGAGGCGCCCATCTCGAGCGCGATGAGCGAGAGCAGCCCCTTCTCCTTGTCGACCCACGCGCCCGTGAGCGCGAGCCCCTCCATCGCGAGCCGCGTGCCGCGGACCACCGGCGAGCTCACCTCGTAGTTCTGCAGCCGGTAGAACTGCCCGGGCTCGAACTTCCGCGCCGCCGCGGGCGCGCGCACGACCACCTCGATGATCGTCGGCGTGAGCCGCTCGACGCGCTCGACAACCGCGACGAGATCGTGATCGAGGCGGGCGAACAGGTCGCGCCGCCGCGCGTCGCGCGCCGCCTGCGGCTCCTCGCCGAGCCGGGCGATGTCGCGCCGGAACAGCGCGACGACGGACGGGTACGCGTCCTTGGCGCTCGCCATCGCCTTCACGACGCTCCCCGCGTAGTGCGGGTGGTTGTCGCCGTAGAAGCTCACCGCGTGCTCGCCGTCGTTGTAGCTCGTGAAGAAGCCCTCCCTCGGCTTGGCCGGCTCGACCTTGAGCGCGCCGCCCTCGTCGACGTACGCGCGGTGCGGCTGGAAGAACTGCCGCCACTTGTCGAACACGAACGAGCCCGGGCGCTCCTTCTCGTAGGTCACGTTGGGGCTCGTCCCGGCCGCCACGCACACGGTGCGGGCAGGGATCGAGACCGTCTGCCCCGCGCTCCGCCACTTGCCGTCCACGACCTCCTGGCGATCGAACACGAGCGAGGACACGCACCCGCGCTCGTCGAGCACCGCCTCGATCGGGGCGAGGTTCTCGACGTAACGGATGCCCTCCTCGAGCGACTTGGCGACCTCCTCGTGGTTCAGCCGGTAGGCCGGCGAGTCGATGAGCCGCTTCCGGTAGACCAGCGAGACGCCGCCCCACGCGTCGATCAGCCCCTGGAACCGCGGCGGCCGCCCCTCGCGCGCGGCGCGGGCGCGCTCGTCGCGGATCTCCTCGGCGTGGCGCCGCTGCTCGACAAGGAAATCCCGCTCCTCCTCGTCGAACATCGCGAGGACCGAGGCCTCGCCGCGCTCCGCGACGAGCGCGTCGAGCCGGTCAGCCGTCTTCTCGGCCTGCACGATGTAGTAGGCCGCGAGCTCGGTCGCGGTGTCGATCGCCGTGAGGCCGCCGCCGATCACCACCGCGGGCAGCCGCACCTGCAGGTTCGCGAGCGCCGAGCGCTTGTAGGCGCCGGCCAGCTGCAGCGCCATCAGGAAGTCCGAGGCCTTGCGGATGCCGCGCGCGAGGTTGTTCTTGAGCGGGATGATCGTCGGCCGCCCCGCGCCCGCCGCGATCGCGACGTGGTGGAACCCGAGCCGGAAGGCGTCGTCGAGATCGATCGTGCCGCCGAACCGCACGCCGCCGTGGATCCGGAGCAGGCGCTGCCGGGCGAGCGTGACGTAGAGGACGGTGAGGAAGTTCTTGTCCCACCGCACCGTGATCCCGTACTCGCTCACCCCGCCGAAGCCGAGGAGGACGCGCTCGTCGAGCTCGGTGTAGAGCCGCTTGAAATCCCTGACCGGCCGCGGCGGGCGCGTCTCGTCGCCCGTGAGCTCGACCGGCAGCGGCTCGATCTTCAGCCCGTCGATCGACACGCACGCGAAGCCCTGCCGGGTGAGGTGGTGCGACAGGGTGTAGCCGGCCGGGCCGAGGCCCACGACGAGCACGTTCTTGCCGTTGTACGGGAGCGCGTGCGGCCGCAGCGCGTCGAGCGGGTTCCACCGCGTGAGCAGCCCGTAGATCTCGAGGCCCCACGGGAGCGACAGCACGTCCGTGAGCGCCGCGGTCTCGATCTGCGGGATGTCCACCGGATCCTGCTTCTGAAAGACGCACGCCTTCATGCAGTCGTTGCAGATGCGGTGCCCGGTGCCGGGGCACATCGGGTTGTCGATGCAGACGAGCGCGAGCGCGGCGATCGACTCGCCCCGCCCGCGCATCGTGTGCATCTCGCTGATCTTCTCTTCGAGCGGGCAGCCGTGGAGCTCGACGCCGAGCGGGTTCGACTTGATCGCGCCGGTCTTGTTGTCGCGCAGGCCCTTCGAGCACGAGTCCTTGTCGCGATCGTGGCAGAGAAGGCAGTAGTCGACCTGGCTCTCGACCTCGCGGGGCCCCGCCCGCCGGTCGGTCAGCGCGAAGCCGTCGCGCTCCCTCCGCTCGTGCTCCGGCCCGACGAGGAGCTCGGCCGAGCCCGGGCCGTCGCCCGCGCCCTTCTTGTGCAGCTGGACGAGCGCCTGGTAGTCGAGCGTGCGCGGCGCCTTGAGCGTCGGCCAGCGCCGCGCCGGATCGTGCTCGTCCGCGCGGCGCGCCGCGAGCCACGCCTCGACGGCGTCGAGCGCGAACGAGACGACCGCCGCGTCCTCGGCCTCCGTCGGCTCCGCGCCCGCGACCGAGACCGCCTGCGCCACGCGCTCCGCGAGCGCCGGGTCCTCCCGCAGCGCCGCGCGCGCCTTCGCCGCCCGCCCGCGGAGTTCGTCCGTCCACTTCGCGCCGCCGGCCTTGGCGGCCTTGCGCGCGATCTCGTCGACCTCGATCAGCGCGAGCGCCGCGCGCGCGACCGCGAGCTCCTCGGCGGCGGAGCCGCTGTCGAGCGCGCTCGCCGGCGCGCCCATGGCCACGAGCGACCGCCGCGCCGCGTGCGCCGCCTCGACGTGCGTGCCCTGCCACGCCTTCCCCGGGCTCGGCTTGAACAGCCGCTTCTTGGAGAACTCGCGCTTGAAGTCCCAGAGCGCGCCGCGCTCGAGGGTCGCGTCGATCTGCGCCTGGGTCTCCCGCTCGACGCGGAAGAGCGTGGTCACGAAGCGGCCGACGTACGGCGCCGCCGCGAGCAGCGCCTCGGAGACCTGCTCCGGGGTGAGCGCGGTCCGGACCGCGTCGCCCCCCGCGGCGCCGGAGGCCCCCGCCGGCTCGGCGCGCAGGGCGGCCCGGTACGCGTCGAAGCGCGCGAAGGCGCCCTCGTCCGACGCATGGAAATACTCTTCGAAGCGCTCCGTCAGCTCGGCGAGCTTCGCAGGGTCGAAGAGGTCGGCGTAACCGAAACCAGGGATTCCGAGCTCGAGCTCGGAAGCATCGGAGGTGGCCTGCACCCACGCAGAGAAGTCACCCTGCACTCCAGCGTTCGCTTCCATACCCGCGGCAAATGCTTTCTATTTCAAGGGGTTTGCTCCCTCGGCGAGGGCGCGTTCACCCGATCCCGAGAGCGACATAAAGTAGCACCGGGCGGTACCGCCGACCTGTATCACGGACAACATTCATCGCGCCCGCGCCGCGCTCGCCGACGCGAGCGCGCATTCGTTGCGCGTTCGCCGCGTGCGCCGCGCTCGCCGACGCGAGCGCGCATTCGTTGCGCGCTCGCCGCGCTCGCCGCGTTCGCCACGCTCCCCGCGCTCGCCGCGCCGGCGAGGCGAACGCAGGGGCGTCGCGGTCAGAAACCCTGCGAGACGACGCGCTCGATCGTGTGGGTCGAGATGTTGCCCGCGATGACGTCGGGATCTCGCAGCAGCGCCTGGTGCAGCGGGATGTTCGTGCGGATGCCGCCGATGATGAACTCGTCGAGCGCGCACCGGAGCCTGGCGATCGCCTCGGCCCGGTTCGCGCCGTGCGCGATCACCTTGGCGACCAGCGAGTCGTAGGCGCTCGGGACGCGGAAGCCGCCGTACACGCCGGAGTCGACGCGGATCCCGACGCCGCCGGGGGAGTGGTACTCGGTGATGAGCCCGGGCCACGGCACGAACGAGCGAGGATCCTCGGCGTTGACCCGGCACTCGATGGCGTGGCCGCGGAAGCTCCAGGGTCGCGTGTCGGGCAGCGTGAGGCGCTCGCCGGCGGCGGCGAGGATCTGCTGCGCGACCAGATCGACGCCGGTCACCATCTCGGTGACCGGGTGCTCGACCTGCACGCGGGTGTTCATCTCCATGAAGTAGAGATCGCCGCGGTCATCCATCAGGAACTCGAGCGTGCCGAGGCCCGTGTAGCCGGTCTCGAGGACCGCGGCCCGGATGATGTCGCCCATCCTGGAGCGCTTCTCGTTGTCCATCGCCGGGCTGGGCGACTCCTCCATCACCTTCTGGTGCCGGCGCTGGAGCGAGCACTCGCGCTCGCCGAGCGTCCACACGCCCCCGTGCTGATCCGCGAGCACCTGGAACTCGATGTGGCGCGGCGCCTCGACGTAGCGCTCGAGGTAGACGTCCGGGTTCTTGAAGCCGTTCATGGCCTCCTGCGTCGCGATCTCGAACGAGCGCTGCACCTCGCCGTCGTGGCGGACGATGCGCATGCCCCTGCCGCCGCCGCCCCCGGAGGCCTTCAGGATCACCGGATAGCCGACGCGCTCGGCCTGCTCGCTCGCGTCCTCCGCGCTCGTGAGCACGCCGGTGCCGCTGAGCATCGGGATGCCGAAGCGCTTGGCGACCGCGCGCGCGGACACCTTGTCGCCCCAGGTCCGCATCGCCTCGGCGGTCGGCCCGATGAAGGTGAGCCGGCACTTCTTGCAGAGCTCGGCGAACTTCGGGTTCTCCGAGAGGAACCCGTAGCCCGGGTGGATCGCGTCGGCGCCCGTGACCTCGGCGGCGGCGATGATCTGCGGGATGTTGAGGTAGCTCTTCGACGCGTCGGCCGGGCCGACGCACACGGCCTCGTCCGCGAACCGGACGTGCAGCGCCGCGGCGTCCACCTCGGAGTGGATCGCGACCGAGCGGATGCCGAGCAGGCGGCAAGCGCGGATGACACGCATCGCGATCTCGCCGCGATTGGCGATCAGGATCTTCTGGAACACGGCACCCTCGCCCCGGCAGCGCTAGCTGCCCCGGACCTTGAAGAGACGCTGCCCGAACTCGACCGGCTTGCCGTTGTCGACGAGGATCTCGACGATCGTGCCGGGGGAATCCGCCTCGATCTCGTTCATCAGCTTCATCGCCTCGATGATGCACAGCGCCTGACCCACGCGGATCGCGCTCCCGATATCGACGAAGGGCGGCGCGTCAGGAGACGGCGAGCGGTAGAACGTGCCGACGAACGGCGAGGTGACGTACGAGATCCCCTCGTCGCTCGCCGCGTCGGGCGCCGCCGGCGGCAGCGCCGCAGCAGGCGCGGCCGCCGGCGCGAGCTGCGCGGCGGGCGCCGCGGCCGGCGCGCTCTGGAGATGGTACGCGACCGGCGCGAGCGGCGGCGCCCCGCCCTGCGGCACGAGGCCCCCGCGCGTCAGCCGGATGCGAACGTGTTCGTCCTCGAACTCGAAGTCGCTCACGTTGCGCTTCTCTAGGAGGCGCACCAGCGCCCGCAACTGCTTGAGGTTGATGTTCATGGAAGGACGTTCGGCCATCGATGTTTGCCGCCTTTCAACCAGAGTGACGGCGCATGTTCAACCTCTTTCGTCCGATCGCAGCTTCTCCAGGTGCCCGAGCAGCCCGAGCAGCCCGAGCACGTACGAGCTCGGACCGAAGCCCGCGACGCGCGCCATGCACGCAGGCGCGATGCGGGAGCGGCGGCGGAACGGCTCGCGAGCGTCCGGGTTGGAGATGTGCACCTCGACGGTCGGAAGCGCGCACGCGCGGATCGCGTCGTAGAGCGCGATGGAGGTGTGCGTGTAGGCACCGGCGTTGAGGAGGATGCCGTGGAAGCCGCGATCGCCGGCGTGGCTGATCGCGGTCACGAGCTCCCCCTCGCAGTTCGATTGCATGCACGACACCGTGGCGCCGTGGGCCCGAGCGGCCTCCTCGACGGCGCCGTGGATATCATCCAGCGTGGCCGTGCCGTAGATCGCTGGCTCGCGCTTGCCCAGCCGATCGAGGTTCGGCCCCGAGATGACCGAGATCCTGAAGCTGCTCAGACGAGCTCCTTCAGCAGCACCGGCACCTTGGTGCGCAAGAGGTACCGGGCCTTGCCGATGTTCGCGTCGGGCGTCATCGAGAAGGCCACGAAGTACGAGTTGTTCACGACGCGGATCAGCGTGGTGACCTTCTCCGCCTGGATCGCGATCTCGGCGGCGTTGCCCGCGTCGAGCATCTCGGCGGCGCGCTGGATCGACTTCAACACGACGCTGAACTCCGCGCCGATGGTGGTGATGTCGAACGCGGCCCCGGGCTTGGAGTAGCTGTCGACCGCGATCCCCTCGAAATCCATGAGAAGGGTCGCGATGCCGCCCTCGGTGTTCTCTACGACTTCCTTCAGCACGGCCTGGAACATGCGCCGAGACTACCCAAGCGCGGCACGATCGGGAAAACAAACGAACGGGACCCGCCGTCACGCGCCTCGGCCCGGGCGGCCGGCGCTCACCCGCGCCGGCCGTCCGGCAGCGCGCGCCCAGCGGTGAGGAGGGAGGAAACGGAGAGGAGGGAGGAAACGGACAGCCCGCGGAGACGCAGCCGAGCCACCGCGCGCAACACCGCGAAAGCGCGCGCCGTCCGCCCGGCAGCGCGGCGAAGCGCGCTGATATAACGATGAACGGCGAGCGCGCTTTGCCTCTTGCATCCTGGTCCCAGCCGGGCGATTCCCGCCCCAGGGGACCCGCTCCAAAGCACGCCTTGACCCTTGTCCCGGCGAGCGGCTAACGTGCGGCCGTTCTTTCGCCTCGCGGCAAGGCCGTGGGCGGATCCCGCCGGAGCATCTCACCGGCGGGACGACGTGAAACGTGGTCGGAGCGGCGTACGCCGCACCCGCCAGCTCATCAAGAAAAACAAGGACGGCCCAACATCTATGCGTGCGCGAGCCGGGGATCCCCCCCGCACGATGCCCCAGAAGATCCTCGCCGGGCGGGCGACGGATCCTCAGCTGCGGGGTGATCTCGTTCAGGTCAAGGTCGATCAGGTAATCCTCTCCCGGGCGCCATCGCGCGCGCTGGCCGAGGCCATCGCCACGGGCATGAAGAAGACGCCGGTCGAAGTCGCCGTCGCCTACGACGGCACCTGCGTGGCCGACGCGAGTTCGCTCGCGGACACCGACGAGGGGAGCCCGCACTCGGTGTCGCCCGAGTTCCCGACCTACAATATCCCGATCGCGCGGCCCGGCATCGGCTTCCCCGCCCCCGTGCACCTCGAGCGCTTCGCCGCGCCGGCGCGGCTCGCCCTCACCGACGACCCGCGCCTCGCGACGGTCGGCGGCATCGGCATGCTGTCGCTCGTCGTCTCGCCGAGCCAGCTCGGGCAGGCGCTCGCCACGGGCTCGGCCTGGCTCCGGCCGCCGCGGAGCGTCCAGATCCACCTCTCGGGCCGGGTGCGGCCGTTCGTGTGCGCGCGGGACGTCGCCCTCGAGCTGCTCCGCAGGAACCTCGACGAGGTCGTGCGGCGCATCGAGGGCGAGCACCACGCGCCGGTGATCCTCGAGTTCGCCGGGCCGAGCGCGCGGCTCCTCTCGGTGGGCGACCGCGCGGTGCTCTGCGGCATCGCGCCGCAGGTGGGCGCGGCGGCGGCGCTGTTCGTGAGCGACGAGAAGACGGAGGTCTTCCTCCGCGATCAGCGCAGATCGAAGGCCCACCGGGCGCTCGTCCCGGATCCGGGCGCGCCCTGCGAGGAGGTCGTCTCGATCGACCTCGGCACGGTCGACCCTCTGCTGATGGACGAGGAGGGCGTGGTCCGGCCGGTCCGCGATCTCGCCGGCAAGCCGGTGGCGCAGGTCGTCCTCGGGGGCGACTCCGGCGTGACGTTGCGCGACATGCTCGCGGCGGCGCTGCTGCTCAAGTCGAAGCGCGTCCCGTCACGGCTCGATCTGCTCGTCGCGCCGCCGTCGCGGCAGGTGCTCGAGGTGCTCGCGCAGTCGGGGGCGCTTGTCGATCTCGTGGCGACGGGCGCGCGGATCATCGAGCCGGACAGGCGCGTCGTGACCTCGGAGATCTACCCGCCGCCGCCCGGCGGCCTGTCGCTGCGCACCGCCGATCCGGAGCCGCGCATCGCCGGGGCGCCGTCGTTCGTCGTGGCCTCGGCCGAGACGCTGGCCTACGCCGTGGCCACGGGCTCGGTCGGCGATCCGCGGTCGTTCAAGCGGCCGGTGCGGGTGACCGTGCCGCGGGCGCTGCCGACCGACGACGTGCTGATCCTCCGCGACAAGAAGGGCGAGCAGGTGAGCACGAAGAAGCCGCCGCCGGCGCCCGCGGCGGTGCCCTGGAATGGGCCGCTGACGCTCGACGTGCTCGCGGGCGTGCCGAAGGCGAACGGGCGCGCGGCGGTCGGGGTGCGCGGGCGCAAAGCCCCTGGCCCGGTCGAGCCGGCCGCGCCTGTCGCCGACGACGACAGGGCGCCGGCCGAGAGCGCGGCGGCCGGCGGGGTGGCGCTCGTCCTGTCGACGCTCGACGAGGTGCGGGCGGTCGCCGAGCGCGCGACCGATCTGTCGGCGGTGCGCGCGGTGGTCGCGCCCTTCGTGCCGAGCACCGCGGTGTCGGCGTTCGCGAGCGAGGGGATCGCCACGTTCCTCGTCGGCGCGGAGGCGCTCGGCAGCATCAAGGGGCAGAAGAGCGTGGAGCTCCCCGCCCCCGCCCAGTGGGGCGATCGCGTCGCGGCCGTCTTCGACGGCGAGCGCGTCGAGGTGGCCTGGCTCGCGACGGGCATGGAGCGGAGCTGGACCCACGCCGGCACCGTGCGGCAGCCGCTCATCGCGAGCAAACCAGCGCGGTAGCGGGGCGAGCGCGCCCCGCTTCCGGTGGGGATGCAGGGCATCCTCACCGGAAGCGGGGCGCGGAGCCTCCCCGCCGGGAACCGGGGAACGAGAGCTCGGCGCTCAGGGCGCCGCGCGCACCGGGGCGAGCGGGGCGAGGAGCTTGATCTCGTTCGTGAGATCGCGGAAGCGGATCTGCTGCTCGTTGATCTGCATCTCGAGCACGATGACGCGCTTCGTGATCTCGTCGAGGCGCGCCGACGCCTTCGCGAGCCGGTCGGTGAGATCGCGGCGGAGCTCGTCGGCGGTCCTGTTCTTCTCGATCGCACGGAGGTTCTGCCGGAGCTCGTGGCTCTGCTGCTGGAGGCGCTCCTGCTCCGCGATCAGCTTGTCGCGCTCGTCGATGGCGGGGCGCAGCTTGCCCCGGACGTCCCAGGCCTGGCCGAGCTGCTTCGCCACGGTCGCGTCTGCGCGCGGGTCCTTCAGGTAGGCCTGCACCGCGTCGTCGGCGAGCTGGCTGAGCCAGTCGATCTGCTGCCGGAAGAGCCGTCGCTCGTCCACGTCCAGCACCGCCGTCCCTCGCCGCGGCACGTCGATCGGCACGAGCGCGCTGCCCGTGCCGACGTTGTCCTCGGTGCCCTTCGGGGGCGCGTGCAGGCGCGTCCCGTGCAGGCGGGGGTGCTTCACGAGCGTCCTCGCCGCGAGATCGCCGCCGTTGCGGACGGCGTACTTGGTGTGCGTCACCCAGTCGCGCTCGATCTCGAGCGCGCCGCCCTCGATCTTCGCGATGCGCGCGCCCTCCGCGCTCTCCTCGCGCGCCGTGTCGACGGCGAGGCCCCGCTCCAGCGCGAACGGCACCGTCGTCGTGGCCCCCGGCGGCAGCGGCTCGACCATGCCCTGGCCGAGGAACGAGCCGTTCTCGAAGACCGCGATGGGGCCGCGCTCGAGGAGCCCCTTCGTGTCGTTCGTGAAGCGCGCCACCCGGAACGGGTGGGAGCTCGACGCGGGCACGCCGCCGTCGGGCGCGAACAGGAAGATCGACTCGCCGGGCACCTGCTTCGCGAGGAGCAGGACCATCGTCGCGCTCCGGTCGGGGATGTCGACCGGGAACGGGATGTCGTACCGCGTCGTGCCCGCCTCCATCGCGACCGCGGCGAGGGCGCTCATGTTGCGCGGCGGCGACGGGTTCATCATGGCCTTGCTGTCCATGGCCGCCGGATCGTCGGCGAACACCGCCCCGCCCCGCTGCGGCCCCGCGGCGCCAGGCGCGCCACCGTAAGCCCGCTTCGCCGCCGGCCTTGAGGGCACCTTGGCCGTCGCGGCCCGGCTCGCGGCCCCTGTCCTGCCGGCGGCGACGCCCTCCTCGGCACCGAAGACGTACTCGTGGGCGGCCTCTACCTCCGCCTGCGGCGCAGCCAGCGCCGGCATGGGCGGCGGCGGGGGCGGCGCGGGCGACGCGGCCTCGGTGGCCAGCGTGGTCTCGCTCGTCGGCACGGACGCGATCACCTCGCCCTGGTCGCTGACGATGGGGCGCGGCGGGATCGCCGCCCGGTCGAGCGTCGCCTGGAAGGCGAGCGGCGCGCCCGCCACGAGCGACAGCTTCACGCCATTCCAGTCCTCGCCCGAGAGGTTCTGCACGATGCCCCACGCCTGGAGGTGCGCCTGCTTCGACGTGGCGCGCGGGTCCACGCTCGCGGCGCCCGGAGCCCCGATCGCGCCCATCACGAGCCGGTAGGAGGGGCGCCACACCGGCGTCTCGGCCACGTAGCCGACCACGAGGTCGTGCTCGCGCCCGTCGAGCGTCAGCTTCACGTTCTCGAGCTCGTCCCGCTTCTTCTTCGCCGCCGTCGCGCCCTTGTCCCCGGGCGGCGGCGCGACCGTCACCTCGGGCCCGGGCGCCGCCGGTGCGTCGTCCTCGTCCGAGCCGTCGTCGACCTCGACCGGGAACGACGCGCTCCGGACGCTGCTGCCGCCGGCCTCGATGACCGCGAGCGTCGCGAGGAAGTCGCCGACCTTTTCCTTGCGCACGCGGAAGGTCACCTGATCGGCGTCGATGATCCCCCGGCGCTCGAAGTACGCGACGCCGTTCCTGTAGATGACCACGCGGCGGAGCGCGAGCCCCGAGGCGTCCACATCGGGGACGCGCGCGCAGCCGGCGAGCAGAGAGAGAGCGAAGAGCAGGCCGGAGCCCGCTCGCGCGACGTCGTACCGTCTCATGATGTCCGTGGGTTTCTCTTGGGTCAGCTGTCGGTAGGCGCCGTCGAGGCGCGGCGCCAGTCGGGCGGCAGGTCGAGAAAGCCCTCGTTGCAGAGGAACTCGTAGAGCCCCTCGCAGACCTCGCCGCAGATCATGCTGAAGAGCTGGGGATCGGTGATGAAGAGGATCGTCTCGTCGCGCTCAGCGCCGGCCGTGTCGGCCAGCTGGGCGACCAGCTCGTCCTCGGCGAAGCCGATGAGCATCACCATGAGGTGGCGCTCGAACGCCGCGCGGAAGCGAGGGAAGGCCTCGCTCGTCACCTTGTACGCGAACGCCCTGCCCTCGAACGTGCCCGCGTCACGCACGACCCGCGCGGCGATCTCGCCGAGGCTCTGGGCGAGGCGCACGCTGAAGAAGTCGACGAGCACGGCGTGCACCACCGAGACGATGCGCCTGAGCTCGCTCGATCGGCGCGACAGGAAGGCGTCCTGCATGTCCTTCGTGAGCTTCGCGAGCAGCTCGAACGACTGCTCCCGCGCCTCCTCGGAGGCGAACTCGAAGCCGTCGAGCTCGGTCTCGATCCGGTTCTTGTAGCGGGTCAGCACGTAGAAGAGCGCCTGCTCGCCGTGGTGGATCACCTTCGGCGCGCCGTCGCGGCCCCGCGTCTTCTCGTGGAGCTCGGACTGGAAGAACAGGCGGGCGAGGTTCTTGTGGATCTTCTTGAGCCGCCGCTCGACGAGCAGCGAGATGCCGTCCTCGCGGATGACCCGCTCGAGCAGGGTGCGGAGGGTCTTCTCGTGCGCGTCGCGGATCGCGTCGTGGTTCCTCGTCCCACGCTCCGGCGCGCCCGCGGAGGCCTGGATCACCTTCAGCTGGGCGACGACCTGCGCGGTGACCGCGTCGAGCTGGGGGTTGGTCTCGAGATCGGCGCGGTAGTGGACGATGCGGGCCTGCATCTGCTCTTCGAGCAGGCCGAGCGCCATCTCGGTGATATGGTCCTTCAGCGCCTGGCTGACGTGCTCGCCCACGCGCCGCGGCGCGTTGGGCGGGAGCGACCGCGGCGGCTCGAGCGCCGCCCTCTCCCCCGGCCTGGCACCGGGTTGCGATCGGCCCGAAGGCGGCAGCGGCGGCGGGTTCCGAGGGGCCGAGGCCATGAACAGGGAGCATACCGGAAGTCGCGCGCGGTGTGCGGCTTTGGCGGAGCGGCGCAAGTCGGAGTAAGACGGCGCTCATGCACACGGTCGCTTCACGTACGAGAGTCTGGGAACCGGAAGGACAACGCGCGCCCTCGTGCTCGGCGCCCCCTCTCGCGGCGCCCCCGCGCCTGGCCCGCCGGCGCCTCGCGGCGACGCTCGCGCTCGCGCTCGTCAGCGCCGGAGCGGGCTGCTCCCGCGAGGGCGACGGCCACCCCCCGCCCGCGCGCACGCCGGAGCCCACGGCGCGGCAGGAGCCCGTCGCGGCCGGATCGCAGGCCGCCGCGGAGGGGAGCGCCGCGGCGGCGGCCGACGGCACCGCCGCCGCGGGCAAGGAGGGCAACCCTGCGGAGGCGCCGGCAGCGCAGCGCCCGAAGATGAACGTGCTCGTGATCTCGATCGACAGCCTGCGCGCGGACATGCCGTGGAACGGCTACGAGCGCGACATCGCGCCCACGCTGACGGCGTTCGAGAAGAAGGCGGTCAGCTACACGCGCCACTATGCGATCTCGTCGTACACCTCGATGAGCGTCGGCGGCTTCCTCGCCGGCCGGTACCCGAGCGCGGTCGAGCGCAGCGGCTACTTCTTCGGCAACTACCCCGACAGCGTCGTGATGTTCCCGGAGCTCCTGCAGAAGGCCGGGGTGCGGACGATGAGCGCGCACGCGCACTTCTACTTCGACCAGAAGGCGGGGTTCCGGCAGGGCTTCGACGTGTACGAGATCGTGCCCGGGCTCTCGGCCGACAACACGACCGACCGGAACGTGACGAGCCCCGGGCACCTGGAGCTCGCGATCAAGATGCTCTCCGACAAGGCGAACACATCGGGCACCTTCTTCGCGTACTTCCACTTCCTCGATCCGCACGACGTGTACATGACGCACGAGGGGATCGAGCCGTTCGGCAAGCGCGCCCGCGACAAGTACGACGGGGAGGTGAAGTTCACCGACATGCACGTGGGAAAGTTGCTCGATTTCGTCGCGAAGCAGCCGTGGGGGAAGGACACGGCGATCATCGTGACCGCGGACCACGGCGAGGCGTTCGGCGAGCACAAGATGTATCGCCACGGCTTCGAGGTGTGGGACGTGCTCACCCACGTGCCGCTGATGATCCAGGCGCCCGGGGGGATCACCCCGCGCCGGATCAACGTGCCGCGCAGCTCCATCGACCTCGCGCCCACGATCCTGGAGCTGACCGGCGCCCCGCCGGAGCCGTCGTTCTCGGGCACGAGCCTCGTGCCCGAGCTCTACGGCGCGAGCGCCGAGCCGCGCGACGTCATCGTCGATCTGCCGCGCACGAGCGACAACGACCGGCGCAGGGCGCTCATCAACGGGCGGCACAAGCTCATCGCCTACGGCGACGACGACGCGTTCGAGCTCTTCGACGTCATCGCGGATCCGGGGGAGACGAAGGATCTCAAGCGCGAGCAGGCGGCCGTCTTCGAGGCGATGAAGGCGATCTACAGGGAGCGCTCCGCCGCCATCAAGGACGTCTGCCCGAAGAACACGGCGAAGCTCAAGGGGAAGAAGAAGAACAAGCCGTGCTAGCGGGCGCAGACGCTCGGAGCTAGCGCGCCGGCGAGGCGACGGTGATCGTCACGACGTCGTCCTCGCCCGCCTCGCTCGCGGCGCGCGCCACGAGGCGGGCCCCTCCGCACTCCAGGTGCAGCACGACGGGCGCCACCACCTCGCGGCTGCACGACGGATCGCCGGAGACGCGCGCCGCGAAGGCGCCGCGCGAGAGCTCGACCGCCAGGGAGATCCCGCCGATGCGGCCCTCGGGGTCGTCCGGGGCGACCTCGCGCGCCGAGCGCGCCTCCTCGAGGCGCGTGAAGAGATCGGGCCCCCGGATCGCGACCTCGATCGGGCGGCCCGCCGCGTCCTGGAGGACGGCGACCTCGATCTCCGCCTGCCGCGGCGCGCTCTCGCCGCCGGCGTTCACGACGAACGGGAGCGCGATCCGCTTCGCGCAGGCGGCGGCGCCCGGGGGCGCGCGCTCGTCGGCCGGCGCGCACCGGGGCGCCGGCAGCGTCAGGCTGAACGGGACGATCACATCGGCAGGCGCCTCCGCGAGCGGGCGCCCCCAGGCCTCCCTGCCCAGGAACCGGCGCAGCCACGCGGCGAGCTCCTCGCGGATCCGCGCGCGCTCCGCCCGCTGCCTCGAGAGGTGCGCATCCGTCTGCTGGGCCGCGCGCGAGAGCGGGTCGCCGGCGCTGCGCTCCCGGACGAGCGCGCGCAGCCGGTGGGTCGCCTCCGCGCGGAACGCGCCCCTGGGCAGCGTGGCCAGGTACGCCGCGAGGCCGGCGGTGGTCCCGCGCTTCGCGGCGTAGTAGACCGGCTCGGCCCGCGCGAGGTACGCGCGCACCTCGGCGGCGAAGGCCCCCTCCGGGTGGCGCTCCAGGTAGGCCGACGCCGCCGCGAGCCGCCCCTCGAGGGTCCTCGATACGCGCGTCGCCCGGTACGCCGCATAGTCGTCGTAGCTCGCGAGGAGCGCCGGCTTCGAGGCGCACCCGGACAGGGCCGCGACGAGCGCGGCGCACGAGAGCCCCCGCGCGGCCCTCGCGAGGCGTCGACCCGACGCGACTGCGCCGCGCCCGCTCACGGCGCCTCTTCCAGTGGGCAAAAATTGCACTCCGTCGGGATCGACGCGCCCTCGTCCGCCATGTGATCGCGGTACTCGCCGCAGCTCGCCGTGTTGAGCTTGTGCAGGCACACCTCGCCGTCGTGGACCAGCGGATAGCAGCCGGCCGGGAGCTCCGGCGCGGCCTCGAAGCCGCAAGCGGCGGCGCAGGCGCGCGTGCGCAGGCCACAGTCCTCGCACTGGGCGCAGTCGATCTGCGCCTTGAGCGCGAAGAACTTGTACGGGTCGAGCTCCTCCGGCGCCTGCCCGCAGCTGCCGATGTCGCCCACGACCGGCGCGATGCCCACGAGGAGCAGCAGCGCCGCGACCCCCGCGGCCTCGCTCGCCCGGAGGCGCCCGCGGCGCCGCTCGCGCCCCGGCGAGCTCATGGCAAGAGCTCGTGCTCGATCATGAGCCCGAGCTGCGCGGAGACGACCGGATAGACGGTGTACGCCGCGTCGTACGTCGCGGCGCCGTAGAAGAGATCCCCGACGATCTCGCCCGAGAGCGCCACGCCACCGAGGAGGAAGTACCCGAGCCCCACGGCGAGCTCGCCGCCGACGTTCACGTCGGGCTCGATCAGGATCGCCGCGCCGAGGCGCCCGTACGCGAGCGCGCGCGTGAGGCCGCGGTAGGCGACGAAGTAGCTCGGCGTGAGCGACTCCTGCGGCACGCCGTCCACCGCGATCGACAGGCGCAGCGCACCGCCGTGCTGGACGCCATCGGCCGGCCCCAGCGCCAGCGCGACGCCGAGATCGAGGTACCCCGCGGTCAGCGAGAGCGACTCCGCCGTCTCCCCGAGCTGCGTCTGCAGGCGGTACGGGTTGTTGAACCGGATCCCGGTCCCCATCGCGAGGGTCGACACGACGCGCCCCGCCGTCCCCGGCGGCCGCGAGAGCGCGCGGTACGCATCGAGCGCGGCGCCCCCGCCCTCCTGCGGCGCCTCCGCGCCGCGGGCGGCAGCAGGCTGGGCCGCGGCGGCGCGCCCGAAGGACGCCCCGAGGAGAACGGCCACGAGCGCAAGCCCGGTCCGGAGTTCCAGCATCGCCACGAGCCTTCTACCCCGAGGTGGCGCTCGCTGGCACGCTCAATTGCGTCCCGGCCGCGCGCGGCGCGCGCCTCGTCCGCGCGCCGCGCCCCGGCGACGGCGCAGCACGCAGCCTTCGGCACGGTCCTCGCCCCCGTTGCGTATCCGCCCGCTGCACCTGCGGACCGGACCCTGCATGGGGAGACCACCGTGAGCAATTCAAGCACCCGAGGCAGGCAGAGCACCGCCGCACCTTCGTCACCGCCACGCGCGCCGCGCACGAGCACGACGCAGCGCCGAGAACGAGAAGATCGCAGCGACCCGGGAAGGCCCCGCAGGCACGCGCAGGCTCCTCAGAGCGCCGCGCGCTGGCCCGGGACGAGCGAGCTGGACGAGCCGTTCATCGACATGATGGACGCCGCCGCGGCGCCCCCGCTGCGCGGCAAGGTGAGCCCGCGCAGCGAGATCAGCGACGTGATCCCGACGCTCGACGACGAGGTCCGCGGCTACCACCACCACCCGAACGATGCCGGCTGCACCGAGTTCGAGGTGAACCCCGACGCCGCCGACGCCGCCGCCGATCTGGCGAGCGATCTCGGGGCGGAGTTCCTCGAGGGAGCGACGCGGGGGCAGGACATCAGCGACGTCGTGATGTCGCACGACGACGACGACGTCGACCTGCCCTATCTCCTGGAAGACGAGGAGGTCGAGTCCGTGGAGCCGGACGCCGAAGAGGACGAGCAACCTGTGACCCAGCGGATGCGAAGCGTGGGCTGAGAAGCAGCCCGCGCCGGCGCGGCGAGGCCGCGGCGCGCTCCGCCACGCTCGGCGCGAGCAGCCCCGGCCGGGTCACGCCTGCCCGAGCACGGGCAGCTCCGCCACCACCTCCCCGTCGATGCGGATGAAGGCCAGCAGGCCCTCGTCCTCGTAGGCCAGCACATCGAGCACGATCCGCTCGCACAGCGGCAGCACGTACAGCGCTCCGTCGTCCGCCATCACGGTCATGGATCGCACAGGTGCGCTCGCCGTGGGCAGCGTCTCCGTGATCCGTCGTCGCGCATCCATGTTGCTTGAGCTCCCAGGCTTGAATCGAGCTCCGGCCACCGCCGGCGCCGCGAGGCTAGAGGGCCTGCCCGCCCTCCCACCAAGCGCCTTCCGTGCCACCGCGCTCGCGCTGCAGCGTCAAAGCCGGCGACGTTCCACGGCGACATACGGGTTTCGCTCCGCCCGCGCCGCTGCGCCGCAGCAGCTCGGCCGCAAGCGGCGCCGCCCCCCGCCCGCAGCGGAGCGAGGCCCTTCGGAGCGCAGCGAGGACGCGAAATCGAGCCATCTCCGGCCTCTCCGCGGACCACGGCGCGCGCCCGCCCGCCCGGCCGCGCGCGTTCACCGCGGCCGACGCGCGCCTCCGGCGTCCGGCGCCGATGCCACGGAAAGGACCTTTCGCGCGAGCTTGGAAACGCCGAACTCCAGCACGCCCGGATCGAGCCACGCCGCCTTCTCGTAGGGGGCGGCAAGCTTTGCCCGGCAGCGCCACGGGGCCGCCACCTCGGCGCGCGCCACCGTCACGTCGAGCCGCCGGTGCGTGAGGATGTGGCGCACGCGGCCGACCTCGCGGAGCGGCGCGTCAGGCCCGACGCCGACCTGCTCGAGGAGCGCGCGGGCGTCCGCGAGCGCGCGCGCCTCGACCATGGGCGGCTCCCAGAGCCCGCCGAAGAGACCTCCCTCGGCGCGCCGGGCGAACAGCACGCGGTCGCCCGATCGCACCACCGCCGCGACCATCTCGACCGCCGGGACGTCGCGCTTCGGGGCGATCACCGGCAGCTCCGCCTGCCGCCCCAGCGCGCGCGCGGCGCACGCGCCGTCGACGGGACAGGCATCGCAGCGGGGGTTGCGGGGCGTGCACACGGTCGCGCCGAGCTCCATCAAGGCCTGGTTGAAGCGTCCCGGATGGACGCTGCCCGCGGGGCCCCGCACGAGGCGTTCCGCGGCCGACCAGAGCTTGCGCGTGCCCGAGGCGCTGCGGATCTCGTCGTCGATGCCCTCGATGCGGGAGAGCACCCGGGCGACGTTGCCGTCGACGAGAGGCACCGGCTGATCGTACGCGATGCTCGCGATCGCGCCCGCGGTGTACGCGCCGACGCCGGGCAGGGCGAGGAGCGCCGGGACGTCGCGGGGGAGCGCGCCGTCGTGGCGCGCGGTGATCTCGCGCGCGGCGAGGTGGAGCACGCGCGCGCGGCGGTAGTAGCCGAGGCCGCTCCACAGCGAGAGCACGTCGTCGATCTCCGCGGAGGCGAGGGCGGAGACCGTGGGGTAGCGGGCGAGGAAGCGCTCGTAGTACGGGATCACCGTGTCGACGCGGGTCTGCTGGAGCATCACCTCGCTCAGCCAGATCGCGTAGGGGTCGCGCGTCCTGCGCCACGGCAGGTCACGCGCGACGCGGTCGAACCAGGCCCCGAGGGCGGCCGCGATCTCCAGGTCGCGCTCGCTCGGGTCCGGCGGCGCCGGCGGGGACGCGCTCGCGCCCTGCTCACCGGGCGAGGCGCGGCGGCGCGGCGCGCGCTCCTGATCCTGGCTCTGGCGTGAGCCCGCGCCGGAGCGCGCGGGTGTTGTCTGGCGTGAGCCCGCGCCGGAGCGCGCGGGCGGGCGGGGCGTCGTGCTCACGCGCGAGGGGCCCGCCCTCTGCAACGTCGGCGCGGATCGCGCGCGTCGTCGTGCCTCGCTTTGTGCGGATTGCGCGGCCGCCGCTCGCTGCGCTCAGAAAACGCTTCCATCGCGCGGGACTCTAGCGCAAGAGCCGAGCGCGGTGTCGTCCCGGCGCCCCTGCCCCTCCCTGCTCTTCCCGAGGGCCGCGCGCCTCTGCGCCGCGTTGCTCCTCGGGCTCGTCGTGGCGGGCTGCCGCGATGAGCCGCGCCCCTGGGAGGGCAAGCCCGGCCCCCCGGTCGTGCTCTCGGCAGCGCCGCCGAACGTGGCCGTCACGGTCGGGGCCGGCGGGCTGTCGGACGCCGACGCGGGACAGGGCGAGGGCGACGCCGGAGCGCCCGCGGATCTCGACCTGCCGGTCCTCCCGGTGCGCGTCGGCGGGCCCTGGGTGCGCTGCTACGGGAACTTCAGGATCAGCGGCAATCCGGTGAAGGACGTCACGCGCCTCTCGCTGCTCTGCGGTCCGGAGAACGGCATGCGCCGGCTCTCGCCCAAGCCGATCGAGGGGCAGGTGGCCGAGGGCGGGGCGATCGTCACGGAGCAGCTGCAGGCGGTCCGGGGCGCATGCTACCGGGTGTTCGCCGTCGGCGGACCGGGGGTCATCAACCTGGACGTCGCCGTGCGGAGCAGCCGCGGGGCGATGATCGCGAGCGACGGCACCGAGGACGCGTGGCCGATCGTCCAGCCGGATCGGCCTTTCTGCCCGCTCGAGGACGACGACGCCACCGTCGAGATCAGCGCTCGCCGCGGCGCCGGCCGGTTCGCGGCGGAGGTGTGGATGCTGAAGTCCTACAAGCGAGCGCGCGAGGGCGACGCCGGCGCGGAATCCGACGAAACCTACGAGACGCACGAGACGGACGCTTACGAGGAGCTCTGAGCCGGCGGCGCGCCCCGCGATCGGCAGGCGCGCGGACGCCGCGGAGCCGCGAGGTTCTGTCCTGGCCGTCACGACCTCCCGCCGCGCGGCCGGGCTCGAAGGCCGAGCTCTCCCGCCAGCGGGCCGACGCGCGAAAGGCTCCCCATCGTCATCAAAATCCGGCAGATCCATGGACCATGGCGCGACGCCGGCACCCTGCACGAACCCCTGCATTGACGTGGCCGCCCCGTCCCGCTAGGGGAGCCCGAGCCATGGCCGACGACACCGAGCCGCTCCGCGAGGACGAAGGGGACAAGGTGGAAGGCGAGGGCGAGAAGAAACGCCTCTTCGAGCGCGCTATCCCCGAGCTCTTCAAGCGCGTGGTCGAGCGCGCCGTCGAGAGCGGCATCGACAGGCTGAGCGAGGGGCCCGAGAACCTCCGGCACTTCGTGGGCGACCTCAAGCTGCCCAAAGAGGTCCTCCACTACCTCTATACCCAGATCGACGAGACAAAGAACGGTCTCTACCGGGTCGTCGCCAAGGAGATCCGGGATGTCCTCGAGCACACCCAGTTCGCGGACGAGATCACGAAGGTGCTGACGAAGCTCTCCTTCGAGATCAAGACCGAGATCCGCTTCGTTCCGAACGATGCGGCCAGGAAAGACGACGGCCAGGACGAGCCGAGGACGGGCTTGCCGAAGCCGGAGGTGACCGCCCAAGTGAACGTCAAGGATCGAAGCAAAGAGACCGGGCGAGACCGGCGCCGTGAGGAGAAGTGACGACGAAGAAGCTTAGGACTGGCGGCGAAGTCGACGCCTGGTGCACCAAGTGCCGCCTGGACCTCACCCACCGGATCATCGCGATGGTCGGTGACGTGGTGAAGAAGGTCGAGTGCAAGACCTGCATGTCCCACCACCTCTACCGCCAGCCGAAGAGCGAGCGCGAGAGCCGGGCGGCCGCGCGCGCCGCGTCGCGGAGCAGCGGCGAGCCGAGGGCGACGTCGTCGGCCTCGACGCGCGGCGGCGGCGTGGAGCGCCTCACGGCCGCCCAGCGCGCCGAGCGCGACCAGACGCTCGCGTGGGAGCGCGCCATCGCGGGGAAGCCCTCCGGGGCGTTCAAGCCGTACCGCATCACCCTCACCTTCGGCGAGGGAGAGCTCATCCACCACAGCAAGTTCGGCGACGGCGTGGTCGCGAAGGTCATCGATCGAGGCAAGATCGAGATCCTGTTCAAGGACGGGCCCCGGACGATGGCGCACGGGCAGCCGTAGCGAGCGCGGCGGCGCTCGCCCGCAGCCCGGAACTTGGGGCTGCCCGCACGATCGGGTAGCCTCTTTATCGCCGTGGACAAGCCTTCGCCCCCTTTCGCCAGCGAGCCCCCGCGCAGGCGTCGGTCCCACCCGCGCTTACCCGAGCGCGCGCTGCGCTGCGTCGCGGTCTGCGCGATCGCGGTCGAGGCGCTCTGGTACGGCATCCATGAGGTCCGCGGCTTCGGCCCGGCGCTGGCCGACGGGGCGCGGGCCGTGGTCGGCCCGGCTCCGGTCGCGTGGGCCGAGGACGTGGCCTACGGCGTCGCCGATCGCCTGAACCAGGCCATCTACCGGCACGCGCCCCCGAAGACGTTCTGGGAGCCCGCGCCCGCCGCCGCGGCGGAGGCCGTGAAGGACAGCGAGAGCCTGGAGACCGAATCGATCTCGCCCCCCTCCTCGTTCGAGCCGCCCTTCCGCGAGGTCGCGGCCACGGGCGACGGCGTCTGGGCGCCGGTCCCCGACGCCGTGCGACCCGGCGGCGCCCCGGTGCTCTGGAGGAGCGTCGTGCACCCGGATCCGAGGCGCGTGTTCGCGGCGATCGCCGTGGTGGCGATCGATCTCGGGCGCGTCGACCTCCGGCTCGTCGCGGGCACGAAGGAGCCGTTCTCGCCGGACATCCCGGCCGAGCGCCGCCCGGGGCTCGTCCCCGAGGGCCACGCCGGAGGGCTCATCGCCGCCTTCAACGGGGGCTTCAAGGCGATGCACGGTCACTACGGGATGATGCTCGACGGCGACACGTTCCTGCCGCCGCGCGACAAGGCGTGCACGATCGCCCTCTACCGGACCGGCGCGGTGCGGATCCGCACCTGGCCCCAGCTGCGCGCCGACGAGGCCCGCATGGCCGCCTACCGGCAGACGCCGCCCTGCCTTGTCGAGCAGGGCGAGCTGCACCACTTGCTCTACGACTCGAACCGCGACTGGGGCGCGACCGTGAGCGGCGAGACGGTGATCCGGCGGTCGGCGCTCGGCGTCGACGCGGCGGGCAAGCTGCTCTTCTACGGGCTCGGCGAGGCCGTGACCGCGCGCACCCTCGCCCAGGGGATGAAGGCCGCGGGCGCGCACGACGTGGCGGAGCTCGACGTCAACCACGCCTACCCGCGCTTCCTTCTGTACGAGCGCGGCGCGGACGGCGAGGGGCCGCGCGCGCGGTCGGCGCTGATCCCGGACGTGCAGTTCAAGCCGGAGGAATACGTCGCCGAGCCGGCGCCGCGCGACTTCTTCTACCTGCGGCGGCGGCGGCCGACGGCGCCGCTCGGGCTCGCCGATCGTCCGTCCCCCGCCGCCGACGTCCTCGGCCGCAGCGGGCGCTGATCCTCGATCCGCGGCGCCCCGGCGGATCGCTCGCCGCGGACGCTACCGCCGGTCGAGCAGGTCGCGCACGCGCTGCGCGAGGGCCTCGGGGGTGAACGGCTTCTGCAGCAGCACGAGCTCGCGGTCGGTCTCGGCGCCCGCGAGGACGTCCTCGGCGTAGCCGGACATGTACAGCACGCACGCGCGCGGCTGGATCGCGAGGGCGCGCTCCGCGAGCTCGCGGCCGTTCATGCCCGGCATCACGAGGTCGGTGAGCAGGAGGTCGATCGCCTCCTCCCCCTCGCCCGCGAGCGCGGCCAGCGCTTCCTCGCCGCTCGCGGCCGAGAGCACGCCGTAGCCGCGCCGCTCGAGCACCTCGACGATGAGCTTGCGCACGGCGTCGTCGTCCTCGACGACGAGCACCGTCTCATCGCCGCCGGCCGGCGACGGCCGGGCGCGCGCGGGCGCCTCCTCGGAGCGGTCCTCGACGCGCGGCAGGTAGACGCGGAACGTCGTGCCGCGCCCGACCTCGCTCTCGACCTCGATGAGCCCGCCGCTCTGGCTCACGATCCCGTAGACCGTGGCGAGGCCGAGCCCCGTGCCCTTGCCGCGCGCCTTCGTCGTGAAGAACGGCTCGAACAGGTGCGTGAGCGTGTCGTGGTCCATCCCGTAGCCGCTGTCGGCCACCGACAGCACGACGTACGGCGGACCGCTCGCGGCGGGCGCGTCGCCCTCGTCCCGCTCCGCGGGCACGAACGACCGCGCCGCGGGGTTCTGGCCGGGCTCGCCGAGGGACGTCTCGACGACGAGCCCACCGCCCCGCGGCATCGCGTCGCGCGCGTTCACGACCAGGTTGAGGAGGACCTGCTCCAGCTGGCTCTTGTCGAACTTGATCGACCCGAGATCCCGGCCGACGTTCGTCTTCAGATCGATGTTCTCGCCGATGAGGCGCTGGAGCATCGTCTGCATGTCGAGCACCACCGCGTTGAGGTCGAGCACCTCGCGCTGCAGCACCTTGCGGCGGCTCATCGCGAGGAGCTGCCGCGTGAGCGCCGCGGCGCGCTCCCCGGCCTTCGTGACCTGGAGGGCGTCGCGTCGGAGCGCGCTCTCGGTCCCGAGCCGGCGCAGGAGGAGCTCGCCGTAGCCGAGCATCACCATGAGCATGTTGTTGAAGTCGTGCGCGATGCCGCCGGCCAGCCGGCCGAGCGCTTCCATCTTCTGCGACTCGCGCGATCGCTCCTCGCGCTGCCGGAGCGCCTCCTCGGTGCGCCGCCGCTCGGTGATGTCGCGGAGCAGGACGAGGGCGTGCCCCTCGAGGAACGGCATCATGCGCGCCTCCACGTGGCGCTCTCCGCCCGCGCTCGGGACGGCGTGCTCGAGCGCGACCACGGCGCCCGTCTCGTGGGCCTCCCGGATCCCGCGCTCCAGCTGCTCCCCGAGCTCGCCGGGGAGCACCTCCGCCAGGCGCTTGCCCAGCGGCGCCTCGGGCGCGACGCGGAGCGCGGAGAGCCGCGGCTCGTTGTGGTCGACGATCCGGAGCTCGGCGTCGACGCGGAAGCAGAGGTCCGGGATCGCGCGGAAGAGCGCGCGGAGCTCGCCCGTGGCGCGCGCGAGCTCCGCGGCCAGCCTGGCCTCGGTCTGCGGGGCCTCTGCGGGCGCCGCCGCCGGGGTGGCGCCGCCCGGCGCGGCGCTGGCAGGCGCGGCCGCCGAAGCGGCGCCTGCAGGCGCGGCGCCATCGTGGACCGATCCCTCGGGATCGAGGTCGTCGTCGGACACGTGAAGCCGCGGAGCCCGCATGCGCTCAGCCGCCGGTCTTTTCCGCGGCGCCGCTCTCCAGGTTGACCGTCCAGCACACGGCGCCCGCCGAGGGCTCGCCGCCGGACGGCCCCACGCTGACCTCGGCGCGCGCCGGCCCGACGGCCCGGATGTAGAGCCGCTGTCCGACGGCGTCGCGCCCGAGCGCGCAGGCCGCGCGGCGCACCCGCGGATCGTCCGCCGCGACCTCCCCCTCGTCCTCGACCGCCATGAACAGGATCTCGACCTCGGGCTTCAAGCAGGCGCCCATCTCGCGCCAGGCGTCATAGTCCACCGACGGATCGAGGACGTCGGCGAGCTGCCCGTGGCGGGCGCGCCCGACGCGGTAGCGGAACGCGTCGCGCTTCTCCGCGCGGAGCGTGGCCCCGATCCGATCGAACCGCAGCGACAGCGCGCCGAGCGCGGTCGCCATCTTGACCGTGGGCGCGCCCAGGTTCGCCTTGTCCGGCTCCTTGAAGCGGTGCACCTGCACGCCCGCGGGCAGCACGCCGGCGAGCAGCTCCGCGAGGCGCGGGTTCATCCCGAGGCGCCCGCCGAGCAGGATCCGGAGCCCCTGGTAGGGATCCGGCTCGCGCCCGATCTTGGCCACCGCGACGCCGAGGTGCTGCCGGAACACGTCGATCGCGTCACGGAGCCACGCGTCGATCGCGCCGCTCAGCGCGCCGCGATCGATCGAGAGCGGCACCACGGCGCTCTCCCCGTCGAGCCCGACCAGCGCGAGCTTCTCCTCGACCGGCGCGCTCGGCCCCCCTTCGAGGAGAGGCCGCAGGAGCTCCTTGAGCGCCCAGGTGTTGGCGCGCGCGTCGGGCGACGGGGCGAGCCGATCTTCCGCGCCGTCGAGCGCGCTCTCCTCGGCCGGGCGCTCGAACGGGATCCGGCGCTCGCTCATCGCGGCCTGGCTGGCCGCGTACACCCGGTAGGCGAGCCGGTGCAGGAGCCGCTCGCCGCCGAGCCAGGGGATCGCCGTGGGCTCGAGGTACTCGACCATCCGCTCCAGCCCCTGCGCGACCTCGTGGCCCTTCGCGCTCCGCAGGATGCCGAAGGCGATCCCCGCCTCGCTGGCCCCGGCGTCGATGACGCAGAACGGGACGCCGCCCTCGCGCGGCTGGATCCCGAACATGCGGAACGCTTGCACGGCGTAGGCGATCGCCGACGGGCCCGCGTCGACGACCTGGAGGCCGTCGAGGTCGTGGTACTCGCAGAGGCCCGCCGGCAGGCTCCGGAAGAGACCGCGGCGGAAGGCGACGAGCACGCTGGCGCGGCGCTCGGGCGACCAGCCCGTCGGCATCGTGATCGCGTAGCGCGTGGAGATCCCCCGCGAGCGCTGGTTCAGCTGCAGGCCGACGTAGTACGCGTAGAGCTCGATCGGGTCGAACGGGTCGTGCGCGCCGATCCCTTCCTCGTCGATGATGGGCGGCGCCGGCTTCTTCAGCGCCTCGGCGGTGTCGGGGTCGCTCCTGCCCCGGAGCCGGAACGGCTCGCCGCGCTCGGTCCGCTCGCGCAGGAGCGTGACGGCCGGGAGGGAGGCCGCGGCGCGCTCGTGGGCGCCTTCGCCCGGCCGGAGCCGCATGTCGCGCGCGGCGTGCCCGACGAGCACGTCGCCCCAGCGCGTCATCGGCAGGATCACCCGATCGCGCCACGCCTTCGTTGTCCGGGCCAGCGCCTCGAACGCGACCTCGCTCGGGTTCTCGTTGTCGGCCGACACTCGGACCGGGCCGTTGGCTCCGATCCGGACGAACTCGGCGCCGCCGCGCTCTCCCCGGACGGCGACGACCGTCGACGCGGCGCCGACGTCCACGGCGACCCAGTCGGCGCGCACGTCGAGCCGCGGGTCGCGCCGCTTCACCTCGGGCGGGATCGGATCCTTGTCGGTCTTGCCTGTGCGCCGGTGCAGCCCGACCACGCGGCCCTGCCGGAGGATGGCGATCGACGTGGCGCCGAGGAAGCGCGCGCCCGTCCAGAAGCCCTGCGCGGGGTCGACCAGCGTCGTCCCCTTCACCGGATCGAGGTTCGCCACGACCTTGGGGAAGAAGTCCGCGATGTGCTCCGGCGAGGCCACCCCGTCGTAGCGCTCGACCTTGATCGGCGGCGAATAGTAGTTCTGGAGCCCTTCCCCGAAGATGCGCGGACTGACCTGGATCAGCTTCAGATAGGGGATCGGGCAAGTCTGCTCGTCGAGGCGGAACTCCTGATAGAGCGTGGACGGAGCGATCGCGTTCTCCATCTCGGGCGCGATGCGGGGGACGCTCGCGCTCATCTCGGTGCCGAAGTACATGAACTTCGTGCCCGCGTGCCCCGTGAAGGCGGCAATCCTGACCTCGTTGAACGTCGCCTGCCCGACGATGAGCGGCGGTAACGCGATCACGTAGTCGAGCACGAGCGTGGTGAGCCACGGCTGGTCGAAGAGGCGCGATTCCCAGCGCATGACGAGCGTCGGGAACTCGCGACCGGCTAGCGACACGATCTTCTCCGCTTCGCGAACCAGGGCTCCATCGACCGATAGCTCGTAAACCGGCATACGAGGGCGACGTTACCACGAAGATCCCCTGCGCCAGCGCCGCGGATGCGCGGAGCGGGGCTTTCATTCCGCCCTCGGGCAGAGGGCGCTCTGTTCGGGCGGGGGTCAACCAACGCGGAGGCCCGCGCTCGGGCAGGCAGTAAAGGCGACGCGGCGGGCGCGCTCGCCCCGCGAGGGCGTAGGCCGGGCTCGGGGCACCGTGCTAGTCTGGCCGGGTGATCTGCTTCTCCGCACCGGGAACGCTGTCATGAGCCCCTTGGTCGGCGAGACCATCGATGGCAAGTACCGGATCGTCCGGCTGCTCGGCCAGGGGGGCATGGGCGCGGTCTTCGAAGGCGAGAACGTGCGCATCCGGCGCCGCGTCGCCATCAAGCTGCTGCACGCGAGCATCTCGAGCCAGGCCGAGTCGGTCGCGCGCTTCGAGCGCGAGGCCCAGGCCGCAGCGCGGATCGGCTCCGATCACATCTGCGAGGTGCTCGACCTCGGCGTGCTGCCCGACGGCACGCGGTACATGGTCATGGAGTACCTCGAGGGCGAGACCCTCGGGGCCAAGATCGAGCGGATGGGGCGGCTCGGGCCCGAGATCACCGTGCCGATCATGGCCCAGGTGCTCGAGGCGCTCGGCGCCGCGCACGCCGCGGGGATCATCCACCGCGATCTCAAGCCCGACAACATCTTCATCGTCCCCTCGAAGGCCGGGCTCAGCAACTTCGTGAAGGTGCTCGATTTCGGCGTCTCGAAGTTCTCGCCGCTCGCCGGCGCGGAGATGAGCATGACGCGCACGGGCGCCGTCGTCGGCACGCCGTACTACATGTCGCCCGAGCAGGCGCGGGGCTCCAGCCCCGTCGACCAGCGGACCGACATCTACGCCATGGGCGTGCTGCTCTATCAGGCGACGACCGGTCAGGTGCCGTTCGACGCGGCGACCTTCAACGAGCTACTCTTCAAGATCGTCCTCGAGACGGCGCCGTTGCCCCAGCAGCTCGTGCCCGACCTCGACGTCGAGTTCTCCGGGATGATCCAGAAGGCGATGGCGCGCGAGCCGGGGGCTCGCTTCCAGAGCTGCGCGGAGTTCAAGAGCGCGCTCCTCGCCTGGGCTGCCGCGCGGCCCAGCCTGGCCTTGCTGAGCACGGGGCGGGCCTCCATCCCGCGGCTGTCGCTGCCGTCCCAGCCCGAGACGAGCACGCTTCCGCCCGTCCGCCCCGACACCCCCCCGTGGGGGAGCCAGAACGGACCGACGGTGCCCGGCATGGGCCACACGCCGCAGCTGACCGCCAACTCGTGGGGCGCCTCGTCCGGCGTCACGGGCCGCGCGACGCGGCCCCCGTCAAGGGTGCCGATCCTCGCCGCGCTCGCCGCGGCGGCCACCCTGTTCGGCGCGGGCCTCGCCGTCTGGTTCGCCTTCGGCCGCAGCGGGACGATCGGCGCGGCGACCCCGGATCCGGGCGCCGTCAGCGCGACCGCCATCCCGACGCCGTCTCCACCGCCGCCGGTGACGGCGCCCCCGTACGAGCCGCCGGTCGTCACCGCGAGCGTCACGGCCGCGGAGCCCGCTCCACCCGCCACCGTCGAGCCTACCGCCGCCCCGGCGGCCTCCTCGGCGCCCGTGAAGCCGCTCCCGCCGCGGACGCCGCCTCCCCAGACGAGGTCCCCGCCCGTGACGAAGCCGCCGCAGCCGGTGCCGCCGACGAAGCCGAGCGCGCCGCCCCAGAAGCCGCAGAAGCCGGGCGTTCCGGGCGACTTCGGCTACTGAGCGCGCGCTCCCGTCAGAACGCGCCGCGCACCCCGAGCCCGGTCGGTGTCACGTAGGGGGCGATCCAGGCCGAGCTCGACGGCTCCGGCCTGGACGTCAGCTCCAGCACGATCAGCGTCGCGCCGCCGGCGAGGAGCACCCCGCCCGTGATGAGGTTGATCGTGCCGGTCGTCTGGTGCGACGCGGCGTCGGCGTCGAGTCGCTTGATCCTGTTCTGGATCAGCGGACCGCAGCTCGCGCCGACGCCGTTCGGCGACTCGCACCGGTTCGCCTCGCTCAGGTCGTTCGCCTCCTGCTGCGTCGCGCCCCCCTTCGCCAGGAACACCGAGCCGACCACGATGCCGCCGAGCCCGAGCGCGGCGGCCGCGATGCCCCCGCCCAGCATCAACACGTTCGTCTTTCGCTCCGGGCTGCCCGGTGGGTCGACGCGGGGAACCTCGCCTGGCCCGCCGCTCCAGGTCCCCTGCCCATGCCCCGAGCCGTCTGGCGAGGGCGCCATGGCCGGGCTCTCCGGGACCGGGATCTTCAGCTCCTTTCGCTCGCCGTCGCCAAGGGAGAGCGCCTGCTCGATCGGCGAGAGGCCCGGCGGAATCACGGTCACGATGTAGTTGCCGGGATCGATCGGGCGGTGCACGCCGAGCAGCGCCTCCGCGACCGGCTGGCCGTTCAGCTTCACGACGATCTTCCTGCCGGCGGCGCCCTCCAGCGCGATGCGCAGCGACGCGATCCTTGGATCGACCGCGGCGAGCTCTTCCCTCGCGTCCTGCTGGGCCTTCTTGAAGGGAGACGGCGCGGTGGGCGGCAGCTCCTCGCGGACGATCCTCAGGTACGTCTCCTTCGCCGCGACGAGCCGGCCGAGGCGCATCTGCGCGCGCGCGATCAGCAGGAGGTGCGTCGGTGCGTGCACGACCGCCTCGGCGCGACCGAGCAGATCGATCGACTCCTCGAAGCGACCGGACGTGAACGCCTCGGCGCCCTGCGTGGCCAGCGACCGGGCCACGGCTCTGTCCTGGTCCGACTGCGCGCGAACCTCGCCTGTCGGGAGCAGCAGGAACAGCGCCGCAGCGAACGGAACGCATCGTCTCAAGAGCACTCAGGCCTCCTCGCGCGCCACGCTATCACAGGCCGTCGACAACGGAACAACTCAGCCCCGCAGCGCCGCCGTCCTGCGCGCTGTCCGGCGTTTCGCGGGTTTCGCGGCGCCTTCCCGCGCGAGACGCGCGCCACGGGAGCGACGCGGCGCGCGCCGAGCCTGAGCGCGCAGCGCGGCCGCGCTTGACGCTCCGTCCGCGGCCGGCTGTGAACCGTCCGCACAGCGCGATGGCACCCATTCTGCTGCGTGGGACGCGCCATGGACTGCCTCCGCTCCTCCGCGCCCCTCGACGCGGGACTCCCGTCCTCAGAGCGATTCCTCAGGGGACGCCTGCTCGGCGGGCGGTACCTCGTCGAGCAGATGATCGGCGCCGGGGCGATGGGGCGCGTCTACCGTGCGCGGCACCTCGGGCTCGGGCGCGCGTGCGCGGTGAAGATCATCCGCGAGCGCGCCGCCTCGCCGCGCGCGCCGGGCAGAGCGGGCCGCCGCGTCTGCACGACGCGCGTCGCCTCGCCGCCGCGCCGCGAGGGCCCGGGGCTCCGGGGATCGAGCGGCGTGAGCGAGCGGTCGCGGACCGACGCGAGGTCGCGCTCCGGCGGCGGCGCCCGCGCCGGGGACGCGGTGCTGAGGTTCCACGTCGAGGCGCTGGCGGCGAGCCGGCTCGATCACCCGAACATCGTGCGGGTCCTCGACTTCGGCTGCGAGCCGACCGAGGCGCTCGGCGCGGGCGCCGGCGGACATGAGCCGGAGCCGCCGAGCCTCTGGTACCTCGTCACCGAGCACCTCGACGGCGAGGACCTCATCGATCTCCTGAACGCCACGCCGATCCTGCCGGCGGAGCGCATCGTCGCGATCATGCGCCAGCTGTGCTCCGCGCTGCAGCACGCGCACGACGCGGGCGTCATCCACCGCGACGTCAAGCCCGAGAACATCCGCCTGGTGCCCCGCGTCGACGACGACGGGGCGCCGTTCGAGCAGGTGAAGCTCCTCGACTTCGGGACGGCGAAGCTGCTCCACGACGAGCGCTCCGGCGCGTTCCCGGGCGCGCCGCTGCTCGCCATGCCTGCCGACGACGGCCGGCTCGTCATCGGGACCCCCGCATACATGAGCCCGGAGCAAGCAGCAGGGCAGCCCGTCGACGCGCGGAGCGACATCTACGCGTGCGGCGTGCTGCTCTTCGAGATGGCGACCGGGCGACTCCCGTTCGAGCGCCCGACGCCCGTCGCGCTCGCCGCCGCGCACGTCGAGTCCCCGCCGCCCCGACCGAGCGCGCTCCACCCGGCGATCGATCCGGATCTGGAGGCGCTGATCCTGCAATGCCTGCGCAAAAATCCAGACGATCGCCTGCAGAGCGCGCGCGCCCTGCGCGAGGCGCTGGCGCACGTCGCGCGCCGGCGGGCGCGCTCCGCCGTGGAGGATCGCCCCGCGGCGCCCTCCGCGCACAACTCCGACGCGGCGCGCTCCGCGGACGGCGCGGCGGCGGCGCGCTCCGCGTGCGCCTCAACGTGGGTCGGGTACCGCGCCCCGTCATCTCTCCCGGGGAGCGCGCCGCTGGATCAGCCCTGCTCCCCGCCGGATGTGCGGCGCGACCCCTCGTCCGCTCCCACCTGGGTCGGCCACCGCTCCTCGCCCTGCCCGCCGGCTGCGCTCGTCGAGCTCGCCGCGTCACCGGCGGACGCGCCGCTGGCGGACGCGCCGCCTCCCTGCGCCGCGGCGCCACCTCCATCGCCCGCTCCGGCCAGCGCGCAGCGCAGCCCGGAGCTCGACGCCGCGCTCGAGCCGATCCTCTTGCTTCGCGCGCGCCTGCCCGGTGGGCTGCGGAGCCAGGTCAGGCTGCGCCGGCGTCGTCGCCGGCGGCTCGCTCCGGTCGTGGTCGGCACCGTCGCGGCCACGGTGCTCGGCGGATCGCTGTGCCTGCTCTTCAACGCTGCCGGCGCCCCGCTCGCCCCGCCCTCGCCGGGGGACGAGGGCGACGCGCCCCCGGCGGACGACGCGCGGCCAAGGGCGATCCGCGCGGCCGAGCCGGAGCACACCTGTCCCCGCGAGCTGCCGTGAGCGCCGCCGGATCAGGAGACCGGCCTCGAGGTTGGCGCGCCGGATGGGGCGCCGATGTACAGCCGATGCCCATCGCCGCGCGCCGGATGGCGACGCCGTTCACGCTGGCCGCCGAGCCTCCGCTTCAGCCCGGTGCGAACGGAGCTCACCGTGGACGGCACGTCGTCTGCAAACGCTGGCCTCCGCGTTGACGCTGGAGGACGCCCCTCGGCGTCACCCGGTGTCGAGAGGAGCAAACCATGTCCGTGCTGTTGTGGATCCTGTTTGGGCTCATCGTCGGCGTCATCGCCAAGCTGCTCACCCCCGGGCGCGATCCGGGCGGCTTCGTGGTGACAGCGCTGCTCGGCATGGCTGGCGCCCTGCTCGGCGGCTTCATCGGCCGGGCCCTGGGCCTCTACCCGTCGTATCAGTCGAGCGGGGGCTTCTTCATGTCGATCCTGGGCGCCATCATTCTCCTCGCCATCTACAACGCGACGCTCGGTCGGAGAGCGACGAGGCCCTGATCGCCCTGCCCCGTCGGAGCGGGCTGCCCGAGCAGCGCGGCAGCCGGCACCACGCGGGCCGGCCGGGCGCGCCGATCCAGGCGAAAATCGAGCGCGACCTCCGGCGGCAGCGGGCGGATGGCGCCCGCGCCGTAGCAGCGGCGATGGACGAGATCGCCCGGCCCCGCGCCCTGCCCGCCGAGCTGGTGGCTCCACCACCGCGAGTAGACCGTCGGGCGCGCGGGATCGACCGAGAGCAGCTCGGCCCGCTCGAGCCGCACCTCGCTGTGATCGCCGCGATCGGCCACGCCGTGCTCGACCGCGAGCCCCCCGTCGGCGCCCACGCTGTAAACGATCCTGAACCCCTCGACGTCGCCCTTGCCGTAGGCGACGCGCTGGAGTCCCGGACCGAAGAGCAGCCCGTGCGTGTAGACGAGGTCCACGGCGAGCGCGGGCAGCACGGTCCACGTGAGCCAGTTGTTGCCCCAGGGCCGCTCCTCCGAGAAGAAGGCGTAGTAGCCGACGGAGACCTCGCCGCGCTCGCCCGGCGAGCTGCGGTAGTACAGGACGTCGCCCAGCTCCCCCGCGCTCGCGACCGTCGAGCCGACACAGACGGGTTGCTGCTCGATGGCCGCGCCGATCGCGCTCGATTCCGCGGGCGCGACCGGCTCGCCGGCGACCGGCCGCGGCAGCGCGCTCCCGCCGGTGGCGCTCGCGAGGAGGGGGACGGACAGCGCGGCGAACACGAGGGAGCGGCTCAGGAGATTCCGGAGGTGCATCAGGGCGGACTAGGCTAGCGAGCCCGTCCCTGCCCGCGCCATCGCAAAGGGCCGTTCGCGTTCGGCGCATCACGGCGGCGTTGCCGAATGGAGGTCTCCCGGAGATCACGCGAGCTCCGCGCTTTCAATGCCGCGTTTGCGCGCTAGCCGGGTGCGCCGCGGCTCGCCGGCGCGGCGCCGCCGTCGAACGCGCCGATCGCCCTGCCCGCGAGCGCTCCGGCGGCGAACGTGACCGCCGCGATCACGAGCCAGTGCAGGAGGCGGGCGCGCCGCGGCGGGCGCGCGTCTCTCCAGTGCGGCGTCACGGCGTTCCTGGCCTCGCTGCGCTCGCTCTCGGGCTCCGTCGCGCCCGCGCCCGCGTCGAGCCCGCGCGGCCCGGACGTCATCTTCGTCTCGCTGCGCTCCTCCCCCGAGCGGCTCGCCGCGATCCGCCGCGCGCCGGCGCGCCCGCGGAGCCCGGCGGATCTCCGGCAGCCCCGCACGAGCAGCGACCGGTGCCGATCGCGCCCGCTCGCGATCTCGCGCACGAGCGCGGCGATCTCCTGGCCTGCGAGGAGGCCGCGATCGCTCGAGCTCGGCTCGTCGCCCCCGCCCGGCGCTCTGCGCAGCGAGGCGAGCACCTCGGCGAGCGCCTCTTCCATCTGCGCCGCGGTCTCGAATCGGCCGTCGGGATCGCGCGCGAGCGCGCGCCGCACCGCCTCCTCGAGCAGCGCCGGGCACGCCGGGCGGAGCGGCGCGATCGCCGGCACCTCGCCGGAGAGCACCGCGCCCATCGTCGCGCCGTCCTCCTTCCGGTGGAACAGGCGGCGCCCCGTCAGCAGCTCGAAGAGGATCACCCCGACCGCGAAGAGATCGGCCCGCGCGTCGATCCTCTGCCCGCGGAGCTGCTCTGGCGCCACGTAGCCGAGCTTGCCCTTCACCGTGCCGGCGCCGCTCGACGGCGTCGCGTCGCCCGCCGAGCCCGGGGAGCCCAGGGGGAAGGCGTCGTCCATCCCGCTCATCGCGGTCATCTTCGCGACGCCGAAGTCGATGAGCTTGATCTCGCCCTCGAGCGAGAGGAGCACGTTCTGCGGGCTCACGTCGCGGTGCACGAGGCCGACGAGCCGCCCGCCGTCGTCGCGGAGCTCGTGCGCGAGCGCGAGCGCCCGCAGCACGCCCAGGCCGATCTCGAGGGCTGCCTCGAGCGGAAACGGCCGCCCCTCGGCGAAGAGGGCGCGCGCTGCCACCGCGAGATCGCAGCCCGGGACGTACTCGACCACGAGGTGATGGCGCCCCTCGTGAAAGACGAAGTCGTGGAACCGGATCACGTTCGGGTGCTGGAGCCGTGCGCTGATCCACGCCTCCCGGAGGAACATCCGCACGATCGACGGATCCCGCCTCGCCTCCGGGCGAAGGCGCTTCACGACGACGGGGTGCGCGATCCCTGCCGGCCCGCGCCGGCACGCGAGGAACAGCTCGGCCATGCCGCCGGCCGACAGGCGCGCGAGCAGCGCATAGCCGCCGTCGCCCATGGGCAGGTCCATCTCTCGGGGCCTCCACGGCTGCTCCGCCGCGCGCACATCGTCTCGCCCCGGCATGCCGAACGCGCGGAGCGAGGACGGCCGCCGCGCCATCCATTGCCGGAGTCGCCCCACCCCGGCCAGCCCCCGGACCTGCCCGCGCCGCCACATCGTCCCTTCGCTATTCACGCTGCATGCCACGGAGAGAGCCGCAGCACCGTCACCTCCGAGCAACAGGCATCGCGCGCCCCTGCGTGGATCCCGCCGGATGAGCGCGCATGTCGGCAGCCGCGGGTCCCCGCGGCGAGCGCCGCTTCCGGTGAAAAAACCGAATTTTCGATGGCCCCTGGTTCGGCACGGGAGCGCAGCGGGCCGCGCGGCGCCCCGCCCTCGGCAGAACGCGGATCAGGCCGCGGTGGCGGGCGAGGCGCGGACGCGCCGCGCGAGCAGCGCGCGCAGCTCGCGAAAGGAGACGGCGCGCAGGGCGAGCAGCAGCACGACGTAGACGGCGATGCCCACCGCGATCGACGCCCACATCCCCGCGAGGACGCGCGCGGCGTAGGCCGCGCTGGCCATCACCGCCGTCGCGGCGAGGACCGCGGCGATGCGGCCGAGCTCGACGAAGGGGGCGAAGCGCGCGGTCAGGCCCCACGACGCGACCAGCAACGCGGCGCTGACGGCGAGCGTCGCGCACGCGGCGCCCAGGGCGCGGTAGCGCGGCAACAGGAGCAGGTTCAGCGCGACGTCGGCGACGAGCGCCACCGCGAGCAGCTTCACCATCGCGATCTCGCGCTTCGCGGCGAGCAGCGGCAGCGTCACGACCTGGAACGCGAACATCACGGGGACGCCGCAGGCCAGGACCCGGAGGACGTCCGCCGCCGGGGCGTAGTCGCCCGCCGGACCGTAGACGAGCTGGATGATGTCCGGCGCGAGCAGGACGACGCCGGCGGCGACCGGCAATCCGACGAGCGCGGCGACGAGCATGCAGCCGCTATAGAGGCGCCCGAACGCGTCGCGATCCTGGGCGTAGAGGCGCATGCCGGCCGCGAAGGCGGCGCCGAGCAGCACGTCGGGGAGCATCCTGAAGTTCTCGTTCAGCACCCAGGCGGCGCTGTAGACGCCCACGGCCTCCTCATCGCAGAGGGCGCGGAGCATCACGCGGTCGGTCTGGAGCAGCGCGCTCGCGAGCGCCCCGAGCGCGCCGATCGGCAGGCTGCGCTTCGCGATCTGCCAGAGCTCGGCGGGGGGCGTCGTGAGCTCGGGTCGGTAGAGCCGGGAGCGGAGATAGTGCGCGGTGATCCCGAGCTCCAGCACGTTGCCGAGCAGGAACGCCGCGGCCGCGGCGACGACGCCGAAGCCGAGCGCCAGCAGGGCCGTCGAGAGCGCGATGACGAACAGCCGCGCGCCGAGCTCCGCGTAGAGGATGTACTGGAACCGCTCGTGGGCCTCGAACGAGAGCCACATGGTCGAGTAGAGCAGCGTCGCGAGCTGGGACGCCGCGGCGAGCACGACGAGCTGCGCGCCGAGCCCCGAGCGCGTCGCGAGCACGACGGCCGCGGTCGCGCCGAGGACCAGGGTCCCGGTCACGCCCCGGAGGGTCAGCGCCGCGCCGAGGTGACGCGGCCCGAGCTCCGGCTTCACGGCGATCTCCCGGGCGACGTATCCCCTCACCCCGATGCCGGCGGCGATCGTGACGATCCCCGCGATCGCGAGCGATGCCTGGAACTCCCCCCAGGCGGCGACCCCCACCTTCCGCGCGAGATAGCCGACGAACACGACGCCGAGGACGGCCATGATCGCCTGCTTGAGGAGCATCAGCGCCGCGTTCAGCGCGATGCGCCGGCCATCCTTCATGAACACCTCCAGGTGTCCCCCTGGGGTAGGGCGCCGCGGTCCGCGCAGCGGGACCGGCCCCGATCCGAGCGTCGTGCGCCCCCAGAGCGCGTCCGTCTCGCGCGGCGCGCGCTGACGATGCGGCGCGCGGCGCGCGCTGACGATGCGGCGTTCGCGCTCGCCACGAGCGCATCCTGCAGCGCGCCGGCGCCGCGGCGCTCACGACGCCTGCGGCGCTCGCCGGCTCCGATCTCAGCTCGAGGAGCCGTCTCGGGCGACGCCGATGCAGAAGGCGCTCATCGTGCTCGAGGCACCACCAGGAGGACCGCCAGCGCAAGAGGGGGCCGGCAATCCTCGGAGCGGGACACGGGATTCGAACCCGCGACCCTCAGCTTGGGAAGCTGATGCTCTACCAACTGAGCTAGTCCCGCGTGAGGTGGAGGAAGCTTCTACCGAATCCGGAGCCGCAGAGCAACCCCTTCATTTCGTTTTCCGTCCCCGCGTTCGACCGGGGCCGGCGCGCGCGGAGCTAGCGGCGCGCGCGCGCGCGGAGCGCGGGCGCGCCGAGCACGTCGCCCGGCAGCAGCGAGCGCGTGCGGACGGAGCTGTTGCACTCGCTGGTCGCCGCCTCGATCGCGCTCGTGATCTCGCTCGCGCCCGCGTCCGGCGGGATCCAGGGCAGCTGCTGCAGCGTGGGCCTGTCCGGCGGCAGCCAGCGCAGGCTCCTCGTCACGAGGACGACCGGGTGGTCGCTGTCCACGAGCTCGCTCGCGAGCCGCGCGCCGCCGAGCGGCGCCGGCGGCAGATCGAGGCAGACAAGGCACGCATCGAATCGCTCGGTCGCCGACGCGAGCAGCGCGTCGTCGATCGACGAGGCGTCCACGATCTCGACGTTCGCCAGGATCGCCTCGATCGTCCGGGCGAGCGCGTCGCAGGTCGCGGTGCGGGCGTCGTGCGCGAGCAGGATCTTGAAGCTGCGCACCGAGCGCGGCCCGGGCCGGCCCGTCTCGACGACCTGCAGCCTCCCCGAAGCCGGCGTCGCGCGCTCACGAGGTGCACGGCGAACGGTCATGGACTCCCCTTCCTCAGTCACACCAGGGCAACCGTGCCCCAGGCTAACACCCCTTGAGCTCAAACTGACCAACCTTTATATGAGGACGCGCTCTTTCTCTGGCACGCCGCGCTGCGGCTCTTCGAGCACGCCGCGTCGCGGCATGTCGACATGGACTACGGAAACATCTACGAAGGACGGTCATGCATGAGTCGGTTTCTCATCTCCACTCCTTGCGAGTGCCAGGCAAGCCTCTCAGCCACCCTGGACGAGCACCGGCACGTCACCGCCGGGTGGGCCTGCCGAGCTCCCCGCGGCCGGTCGGCCGCCGGTGAGGGCGAGAAGGAGATCGCGCCGGCGCACAGCATCAATGCCCACCTCGACCGGTTCGACGTGGCGTGGTTGTGCCCCTACTGCGGGCGCAACACGCTCCGGACCTTCTATGCAGGCGCCATGAGGCGGTTGCCTGACACCTCGCCTGCGGCAGGGCTCGCCCCTTCGAGCACGACGCTCGCGCAGTGAAGCGCCCGCTGCACGAGCGCTCCGAGGAGCGCTCGTGCAGCCGCTCGATCCCGCCGCGTGCCTGAGCCTGGCAAGCGCGGCCCGGTCGCCGCCGCGTCTGCGTCGTTGCCCGCGCGCGGCGAGCCGACGCGACCGGACGCCTCCCTGCCCGCTTCAGCGCGCGCGCGGCCTCAGCGCCTGACTGCTGCGCCGCGTCTCTCGCGGAGGTGCAAGCGCACAGACGCGACCGACTCATGGCCCATCAACCCGCCGCGCGCCGGGGCCATTCCCATCTCCTGAGGATCGCCGGCCGCGCGCTCCGCCGCGCTCGGCTCTCCCCCGCCGCGCTCGGCTCTCCCGCTCAGTTGCCTTTTCCCGACGGCGAGGTGCCCATCGTCCCGAAGGCCCAGTCCCATAGCGGCGACGACACGCCCCACCGAGCGTGTTCTCCCGTGTGGTGATGGATCATGTGATGGCGCTTGATCCACTTCCCCCAGCGCGAGCTCATGCGGAAATGGTGAATGGCATAGTGGGTGCCGTCATACACGAGGTACCCGAGGCCAAAGCCGGCGAACAGCGGATCCGCTGGAACAGGGCCGAAGGCCGTGCGGAACAGCATGTAAAAGGCGACGCCCAGGGGAATGCTGGCGCCGAGCGGCATCACCAGCCGGTCGGCATCCTGCGGGAAGTCGTGGTGCACCCCGTGGAGAACGAAATGCATCCGGCGCTGCCACAGGCGCGGCCCGACATAGTGAAACACGTAGCGGTGCAGGACGTACTCGGCGAGCGTCCACAGGAACAGGCCGACCAGCACGAGCCCGAGCCCGGCCCAGAAGCCGACGCCGTGACCGGCGGCGCGGACGAGCAGATAGCCGTAGACCGGGAGCCAGAAGGCGAACGGCGTGATCGGGTGGATCCGCGAAAATCTCTCGATGAGCGGCGTCTCGAACATCTGGCATGTCGCTGGACGCGCGGTGCGCTCGGTGGTGGTGGCGGTCATCGTGCCCCCCTGGTACCGCATTTATCCATTGTCGGCCAGAGGTAGGCCGGCATCCAGCGGCCCGCTGGACGCCGGGAAATGGTCATGATCCCGTCGTGGTCGACGCAAGCCAGGGCGCCCCCTCTCCGCGGCGGCGACGCGGGCCCCCGCGCGCGCGACAGGCGCACGACGCGCCGCGCGACCACGGCACGGCGCGTCGCGCGCGTCAGCTCGCGAAGGAGGCCTCGTACAGCTGGCGGAGATCGTTGCGCGAGCACGGGCGAGGGTTGCTCGTGTGGCACGCGTCCTGCGTGGCGAGATCGGCCAGCGCGTCGAGCTTGTCGCGCGGGACCCCCGCCTTCTCGAGGCCGGCCGTGAGCCCGATGCGGGCGCGCAGGGCGCGGATGGCCTCGGCGCACGCGGCGGCGTCCTCGGGAGCGCCGAGGAGGGCCGCGATGCGGGCGAGGCGCGGCGCCGCCGCGGCGACGTTGAACTCGACGACCGGCGGGAGACAGAGCGCGTTGGCCAGGCCGTGGTGCAGCCCGCACTCGCTCGAGAGCGGGTGGGCGAGCGAGTGGCACGCGCCGAGCCCCTTCTGGAACGCGACGGCGCCCATCATCGCCGCCTTCATCATGCCGCCGCGCGCCTCGAGATCCTCGCCGTGCGTCACCGCGCGCTCGAGGTGCGCGGCGGCGAGGCGGATCCCCTCGAGCGCGATGCCGTCGGCCATCGGGTGATCCCCCTTCGCCACGTACGCCTCGACGCAGTGGGTGAGCGCGTCGAAGCCCGTCGCCGCCGTGAGGAACGCCGGCATCGATCGCGTCATCACCGGATCGAGCAGCGCGGCGTTCGCGAGCAGGTACGGGGAGAAGATCACCGTCTTCCGGTGGTTCACGTCGAGCGTCACGACGCCCGAGCGGCCGACCTCGCTGCCGGTCCCGGCCGTCGTGGGGATCGCGAGCATCGGCGGGACGCTCGGCGTGATGAAGCGATCTCCGCCCGTGGCGTCGTCGTAATCGACGAGCGGCCGATCGTGGTTCACGCCGAGGCGGACGAGCTTGCCGACGTCGAGCGGCGAGCCGCCGCCGAGGGCAACGACGAGATCGGCGCGGGCGTCGCGGAACGCGGCGACGCCATCGTGCACGTTCTTCTCGATCGGGTTGCCGAGCACGTCGTCGAAGACGGCCACCTCGAGGCCCTCCTTCCGCAGCGAGGCCGCGACGGGCTCGAGCAGCCCCGAGCGGACGACGCCCTTGTCGGTGACGATGAGGGCCCGCGTCGCCCCGAGCCGGCGCGCCTCGGCGCCCGTCTGCTCGACGACGCCGGCGCCGAAGAGGATGCGTGTAGGAAAGCTCCAGACCGTGAACTGGCTCATGATCACACCGCCTCGAAGTAGCGCTTCAGCTCCCAATCCGTGACCGCGCGCTCGTACTGCCGAACCTCCCAGTCGCGCGTCAGGACATAGTGGTCGACGAACCTCTCGCCGAGGATCTCCCGGGCCCTCTGGCTGCCCGCGAGCATCCGGGTCGCCTCCGCGAGCGAGCGCGGCAGCGAGAGGCGCGAGGGCTCGGCGGACGACGCGTCCCCGGCGGCCTGCGGGGGCGGCTCGACCCCGTTCTCGATGCCGTGGAGCCCCGCGCCGAGGCACGCGGCCATGGCGATGTACGGGTTGATGTCCGCGGCCGTCTGGCGGTACTCGACGCGCGCGCCGGGCGTGCCGAGGCCGATGAGGCGGATCGCGGCCGTGCGGTTCTCGACGCCCCAGCTGGCGTTGAGCGGCGCCCAGACGCCGGGCACGTACCGCTTGTAGGCGTTGATCGTGGGCGAGTAGAGCGCCGTGAGCTCGGGCATGAGGGCGATCTGGCCGCCGACGTAGTGGCGCAGCGCGGTCGGGAGCCGGTCGGGCGACGACGCGTCGTCGAAGATGTTCCGGCCGTCCTTCCAGAGGCTCTGGTGCAGGTGGCCGCTCGAGCCGGGCAGGCCCTCGTTCCACTTCGCCATGAACGTGACCGAGAGGCCATGCTCGTGGGCGATCTGCTTCATGGCGACCTTGAACAGCGCGGCCTTGTCCGCGGCGCGGAGCGCGTCGTCGTAGCGGATCGCCGCCTCGTACACGCCCGGGCCGGTCTCGGTGTGCAGGCCCTCGATCTCGACGTCGAAGGCCCGCATCTGGTCGAGGATGGCGGCCATGAGCTTCTTGTTCTGCCCCTCGCGGACCCACGAGTAGCCGAACATGCCGGGGCTGAGCGGCGTCAGGCCGGCGAAGCGCTTCTCGTGCAGCGAGCGCGGCGTCTCCTCGAAGAGGAAGAACTCGAACTCGCACGAGAGCTTCGCCGAGAGCCCCATCCGCTCGCCCTTCGCGATGACGCTCCTGAGGAGCGAGCGCGGGCACGCGGGGTGCGGGCCGCCGCCCTCGTCGCGGAAGTCGGCGAGCAGCGCGACGGTGCCCGGCTCCCACGGGAGGTCGCGCAGCGTGCTCGGATCGAGGACCGCGTGCGCGTCCGGGTAGCCGGTGTGCCAGCCGGTGACCTTTGTGTTGTCGTAGAGGACGTCGGCGATGTCCCAGCCGAAGATGACGTCGCAGAAGCCGAAGCCGCTCCCGAGGGCGCTCTTCAGCTTCTCGAGGGAGACGTACTTTCCGCGGAGGATGCCGTCGATGTCAAAGCCGCCGATCTTGGCGCGGGTGATGCCCCGCGCTTCCAGATCGGAGAAGAGCTTCTCGGAGGTCGAGGCGGTCATGGGGCGCGACGATAGCAGGGGTACGGGGCGGCATGGCAAGCACGCGCGCGAGCGCCCGGGCGACGTCCCTGCTTCATCTCCCGGACATGCGCTGGGCGCGCGCGACCGGCGCGAACGCGCGCTCGGATGGACGCGCGTGCCCGGCGCGTCCTCGGCGGACGCGCGCGACCGGCGCGCGCGGCTCGCTCACTTCACCCGGACGCTCTGGATCGGGTAGCGCTCCGCGAGCGGCACGAGCGCGCGCTCGACGAGCTCGCGGACGCGCGCGTAGCGCTGGTGGTTCGTCGCGGCCGGGTTGCGCTTCGAGTCGACGACGCCGATGCGGATCTCCAGCGTGCGCGCGTCCTCGACGCCACCCGTCACGAACGCATCCGGGTGCACCTTGTCGAGCTCGACGTTGAGCTCCGCCGCCTCCGGGACCGCGCCGGCGAAGGTGACCTCCAGCCCCTCGCCCAGGCCGTTCAGCACGGCGTTCAGGTTCTCCACCGGGAACGGCTGGCGCGCGAGCCACGCGACGACCGCGCGCCGCGCGCCGCGCAGCGCCACGCTGACGGCGAGCGCGACCGTGATCGGCGCGAGCAGGAGGGCCCCGAGCGGGCGCGCGACCGCGGGGCCCGCGTCGCGGCCGAGCGCCGCGAGGAACGCGAACAGGAAGACGCTCGAGGCGAGCGCCACGAGCGGGGGATCGGTGAGCACGCCCCATCGCGAGGTCGACGCGTTCATCAGCCGCGTGAAGCGGGCGGACACACTCTGGTCGGCGCGCTGCTCCGCGGCGCTTCCGTGGGTCATGTCAGGCATCCCCTGGGTCTCCGAGCATGCGCCAGAAGAACAGGCCGACGCCGAAGAGGAGCAGCACGCCGGCGACCCAGAACGAGCGCACCGGGCCGAAGCTCAGCACCTCGCCCGATCGCTTCATGATGAGGTCGGCGACCGTGACCACGCACGCGAACACGATGCAGGCGACGGGCAGCCCCAGCTGCTGGAGGAGGGTCGGCCCGGTGGCGATCGGCCTCGGCTCCGGCGCGCGCGGCCGCACGTCCGCCGGCGGGCGCGTCGACGGCCGGTACCGCGCCGACGGCATGTCCGACAGCGGGCGCACCGCGACCGGCGGCAGCGAGGTCGCGCGCGGCGCCACGCCGAGCGCCATCTCCAGCGGCGGCGTGCTCTCCATCATCCCGATCATCCCGCCGCCGCGCGGGTGCCCGCCCACGGGCGTCGCCTCCGCGAAGCCCGCGCGCTCGTCCCTTATCGCGCGGCCTCGCGCGCTCGAGGGCGCGCTGTCGGCGGCGAACGCGCCCATCCCCCGGCCCAGCGCGCTCAGCGGCGCCTCCGGGAGATCCATCTCGAGCCCGGCCGAATCCGGGCCCGGCAGCGGGCGCACGCTGCTCGCCGGGCCGTCGCGGCGGCCTCCCCGCGGCGAGCGCATCGACGCCGGGGCCACGTCGAGATCGATCTCGAGCGACCCCGCGTCCCTGGGCGTGTCGAGCCAGACGTGCCCGGCGCGCTTGACCTGCGGGGCGCGCATCGACGACGAGGGCGGCGGCGGGGTGGAGTACGCGTCCTCGAGGGCAGCGGCCCGCCCGAACGTGGCCGGGAGCCCCATCGCCGCCTCGAGCTCGGTCCAGAAGGACTCGATGTCCCTCGTGCGGTCGCGCGGGCTCACGGCGAGCGCGCGCTCGAACACGGCGTCGACCTCCGGCGGGATGCTGGCGCCCTCGGTCCGGGGCGTGGGCCGGCGCTTCACGTCGAGCGCCGTCCCCATCATGGCCTGCGCCTCGCCATCGATCACCTGCCGCCCGACGAGCGCCTCCACCATGGTGAGCGCCAGACCCCAGACGTCGGTCCAGGTCCCCGCCTGCCCGAACCGCTTCGGCGCCCACTGCTCCGGCGCGCCGTACGCCGGGGAGAACGCGTTCAGCGGGTCGCCGTTCGTCACCCGCCCGACGGCCTGCTCGGCCAGCGTCTTCGCCTGGGCGATGCCGTAGTCGAGGATCCTGAGGCGCTCGGTCCCCTCCTGCGTCGTGATGAAGATGTTCTCGGGCTTGAGGTCGCGGTGGATGATCGACACCGTGCCGTTCGGGCTCGGGAAGCGGTGCGCGCGCGCGATCGCCTGCGCGATCGGGCGCATCATCTTCATCAGCCGGTGGAGCGGGATCGGCGGATCCCCCTTGAGCCTGCGCCGATCGATGACCTTGTCGAGCGACTCGCCCTCCAGCCACTCGAGGGCCAGGAACGGGACGAACTCCCCTCGCTTCAGGTGCAGCACGTCGACGTGGAGCGGGCGGACGACCTCCGGAATGGAGGCGGAGAGCCGGAAGAGCAGCTGGGCCTCCTCGCGGAACTTCTCGAGGAAGAGCTGGCGCTCGCGCGGGGTCTTCGCCTCGGAGACCTTCAGGCATTTCAGGGCGACCGGCGCGCGGAAACCGGCATGAAGCGCTCGGTACACCACGCCGAATCCCCCTTCCGCGACCACCTGCTCGACGTGGAAATTACCCGCCTGCGTGGTCCCGACGATGCCGAAGACGTCGTCCGCCATGCTCCCCTGAGCCATAGCGCACGGGGCCGCTAGACCGAAGGGCGAAACCGGATCGTGCTGTTCGATTGTGCCAGCGTCACATCCGGCTGCCCCGAGGTGACGGGGTGGGTGCGGAGGACGGAGAGGGGAGCGAGGCGGCTGTTTCACGCGACTCGACGCGACCGCCTCCGTGACCGCGGACGGTGACGGCCGGTGCGGCCGAGCGGCCGGGGGGCGCTGGCTCAGTTGCGGAGGTGCGAGGAGGCGTCGCGGTGGGCCCGGTCCTCTTCCTGGAGGATCGAGAAGACCAGGCCGGCGCCGATGATCGGCAGGAGCCAGACGAGCTGCGCTTGCCAGACCTTCTGCTTGGGCTCGTAGACGCGGCTCCGGAAGACGCGCACGGTGACATAGACCTGGAAAGCGAGGATCGCCGCGAGCGCGGTGCCGATGAGGATATCGAAGGGCGTCATGGGTGGGCCGCGGACCAGCCTAGCCATGAAGGACCACCTCGCAAGCCAGCAGCGCCCGTAGATACAATTTCGTCCCCGGCGGGCGGGGCCGACGCGGGGCTGAAGGGTGGTTTCGACACGCCGCCCGGTGGCACCTGCCGCATCCCAGCTTGCACCGATCGCCTCTTGGCGGCGATCGAAAGTAAGATGTCTTACTTTCACACGCTGCCCGGTGGCACTTCCCGCATTCCAGCTCGCGCCGATCGCCTCTCGGCGGCAGTCGATTGCGGCGGGAGGTGTTGTGTATCGATGCGGTCCAGGACCCCCGAGCGCAGGCACGGATCCTACTGGTCGAGGGAGCCCCGGTGCCGGCGCGCTCGCCGAGCTTCGCAGCGAGCGGGCAACACCGCCCAAGGTCCCCGACGAGAAATCCCGGGCGGAGGTCGGTCGACGTCGTACTACAGTGCGCCCGTGCCTCGACCTCGACCCGGGCTCCGCACGCGGCGCACCTGGACGCGGGATCTCCCCGGCCTCCGGCGCGGCCGCGCGCTGCTCGCCGCCGCGCTCGCCGGCGCCGCGGCGTGGATCGCCGCGGCCTGCTCCACGCCGTCGTCCGGGGTCGACGGCGGCGACCTGCTCGGCGTCTTCGAGCGGGATGCCGGCACAGCCGCGGCCGACGGCGGGCAGCCGCGGCCGGCGGCGGCGCGGCAGGATGCAGGCGCCCGCGCGACCGGTCCGGCCAGCGCGGCGGCGCCGCCGTCGAAGCCGCCCGCGGCGAGGCCGCCCAGCGAAGGGCGCTGCGTCGCCGAGCAGGGGCGCCCGGGACGAGAGCTCCGCAAGACGCTCGGCAGGCCGCCCTGCCGCGGCGCCCAGGTGCTGGAGACGCGCGACGCCGAGGGGTCGCCCCGCTACGCCTGCGTGATCGCGCCGAGCGGCGTGGAGACGCGCGCGCCGCTGCCGCTCATCGTCTTCTTCCACGCCGACGGCGACAACCCGACGAGCGTCGACAAGGAGACCGGCCTGCGCAAGCTCGGCGCCACGTGGAACCTGACCGGCGACCCCGCGCACGCGGGCTTCATCGTGCTCGCGCCCCAGGGCCGCGCCTTCAAGACGCCGAGCCAGGCCGAGCGCGAGCGCGGCACGAAGATGTACACGGCGGTCGCGCCGTTCGACGTCGAGTTCACCGGCGAGGGCAACGTCGACGTCGCGACCGTCGACGCCTTCGTCGACCAGCTGCTCGAGAAGAAGCTCGTCGACCGGCGGCGCATCTACGCGCTCGGCGGCTCCTACGGCGGCCACATGGCGGCGACGTACGCCATGATGCGCGCCGACCGCGTCGCGGCGTTCGCCACTTTCGGCAGCAACGCGCCGCCGGCCGAGTGGGCGTGCCCCGGCCCTCCCCCGCCCGCGATGGCGATCTACCGCGCGTGCGACGACATGTTCTCGTGCGAGTCGGTCGAGCGGTGGCTGCGCGCGCGCGACGCGCTCTCCGCGCAGACCTCGTTCCTGCGCCTCGACGAGGCCAGCAGGGACGAGCCCCACTGCGCGCTCAGGAACCGATGCTCCGCAAAAAAGGGCGCCATCAACCACGCGCGCTGGCCGAAATCGCGCGAGACCGACGTCCTCCGCTTCTTCGCGGGGCACGTCCTGGCGATCGGCGCGGACGCCGCCGCGGCCGACACCGCCGCCGGGCGCACCCGGACGCAGACCGACGCAAACGTACGCTGACGAGCGCTGACGAGCGCTCACGCACGCTGGCCGACGCACCCGAACGCAAGCGCGCGCTGACGGACGCGAGCGGCTGCAAACCGACACAAGCGGACACCAACGCGCGCTGACGGACGCTGACGCCGCAAGTGCACGCTCCCACTGCGCATCCCACGTCGGCGCCAAGCTTCGCCGAACGTCGACACTGCAACGTTGTGGTGCGGCGTTGAGCGGACCCCGCGTGTTGGCGTAGTGTTGCTCCCCGATGTCCGCTCAGGTCCAGGTCATTCTCACCCCCTTGCCGGTCGGCATGTCCATCCCCGCCGGTACGCTCCGCGCCGAGATGGAGTCGCGCCGCGCGACCGGTCGCCGCTTCGACGTCCGCGAGGCCGTCGCCCTCGCCGTGCCGCTCTGCACGCAGCTCCACGAGCTGCACGCGCAGGGGCGGACCATGTTCGTCCACCCCTCGTGCCTCGGTTACGACGCGGGCGGCGCGCTCCAGCTGATCGAGGAGCTCGCACACACCCCACCTCTCCTGCCGCGCGACCGCGCCTGCCTCGCGCCCGAGGAGCGCAAGGGCAGCGAAGGCGACGCGCGCGCGAGCGTCTTCGCGATCGGGGCCATCCTCTACGAGCTGCTCACGAATGCCAGCGTCGGCCCGGGGATGCGGCGTCCGGCGGACGTGATCCCCGATCTGCCGCCCGCGCTGGAAACCGTGCTCGGCAAGTCGCTCGTGGCCGATCCGAAGCACCGGCCGGCGGACCTCGCCGCCCTCGCGCAGGCGCTCTACCAGATCGTCCCGGCCGCCTCGGTGCAGCCGCCGAGCGCCGATACCTCGCACCTCGACGGCGACGGGGACTTCGAGGTCGACATCAATCTCTCCATGATGCCGCCGAACGGGCACGCAGAGGGGCACGTCCCGTCGGCGCCGTCCTTGCCTCGGATCCAGTCGGTGACCGGGGACGGACCGTTCGCTGTCGCGATCCCGGTCAACCAGCCGCCGCGCCTGCACGGCGACGATCCGACGCGCAAGCTCGCGGATCTCAAGGCCGCGCTCGAGTCCGATACGCGGCCGCGGTACGTCGTCATCAAGGACGGCATGGACCACGGGCCGTTCTCGTCCGTGGAGCTGCTCCAGCAGGTCGCGTCCGGCTCCTTCACGGGCGACCAGGTGCTGCGCGACACGTTCTCCGGGGAGGAGCGCGCCATCCATGACTGGGAGGAGTTCGCGCCGTTCGCCGAGCAGGCGAAGCTGAACCGGGACATCGTGCAGGAGAAGCGCGCGCTCGACGCCGTGGTGTCGGCCGAGAAGCAGGGCACGCAGTACAAGGCGCTGCTCGGGATGGCGCTGATGGGCGTGATCCTCGCCGCGGGCGCGGGCTGGTGGTACCGCGAGCGCAGCCACAAGGAGCAGGAGCTCGCCGTGCAGGGCGCGACCGACCGCATCGCGATCGAGGTCGACGCCGGCCTCGGCAGCGCCAAGGTGGCGCGCCAGGGCGGCGGGGCGCGGCCGAGCAGCGGCGGCAGCTACCCGACGCTCGGCACCGGGATGAGCTGTGAGGCGGCGCAGGCGCGCTACGTCGAGGAGTACAAGCTGGGCAACAACGGGCCGGCCGATCTCACGGCGGGCGCCTACGGCAACGTGCTCAACCGCGGCACGTACCTGAACGCGTGCGGCGTGCCGTCGACCATGGAGGTGAGCGTCTGCGCCGCCGTCCAGAACGGCCGCGCCGTCGGGGTCACCATCACGACGAGCCCGTCGAGCCCGAGCATCGCGTCGTGCATCTCCGGGCAGATCCGCGGGATGTCGTTCCCGTCCCATCCGCGGCTCGATGTGGCCCGGACGACGTTCTCCTCGAAGTAACGGGGGTAGGGTACGGGGGAGCGCGCCCTCCCCGGCGACCGTGTCCACGCGACCGATGATCCAGATCGAGCAGCTGACGAAGAGCTTCGGGGGCATGCCCGTCCTCCGGGGCGTCGACCTCGACGTGCCCGCCGGCTGCCTGTACGGGCTCATCGGGCCGGGCGCCTCGGGCAAGAGCGTGCTGCTCAAGATGATCACGGGGCTGCTGCGGCCGGATCGCGGGCGTGTGGTCGTCGACGGGAAGGACGTGCACGCGCTGAGCGAGCTCGATCTCCAGACGTTCCGCCTCAAGTTCGGGATGCTGTTCCAGAACAACGCGCTGTTCGACTACATGACCGTCGGGGAGAACATCGCGTTCCCGCTGCGCCGGCTCTACGATCTGAGCGAGGAGGAGATCGAGGAGCGCGTCGCGGAGCGGCTCCGCGTGGTGTCGCTCGCGGGGTTCGAGGACCGGACGCCAGCGGGGCTGTCCGGCGGCCAGAAGAAGCGCGTCGGCGTCGCCCGCGCCACGATCGCGCGGGGCGAGATCGTCCTCTACGACGAGCCGGCGGCGGGGCTGGATCCGGTGACGTCGCAGCGCATCTTCGACCTGCTCCGCGCCGAGCAGCGGGCGATGAACGCCACCGTGGTGATGGTGTCGAGCGACCTCGATCGGCTCCTCACGGTGACGGACCGGGTGGGGATGCTCTACCGCGGCAGGCTCATCTTCGACGGCACCACCGAGCAGGCGAAGGCCAGCGACGATCCGCGCGTGCGGCAGTTCGTGCATGGGTTGACCGAGGGGCCGCTCTAGTCCTCAAACAAGCGCTTGGCGACCCTCGAAATGGGCCGAACCGCCGTCTCGAATCGCCGAGCGGATCCGTCCTGCCGGAGAGCCGGGATTCGGTGATCGTCGCTGCGGCTGGTCAAGGATCCCTCGTTTCGTGGTTCGAGGTTGTGGGTTCGCGGTCGGGCTGCCCGTGCCTCAGTGCGTCGGGCAGCCCCGGCCGTCAGAGCGCATCAAGGAAGCGGAAGAAGATGGGCAGCTCGGGACGCCAGGCAAGGAGCCGATAGACGAGAGTTCGACCGGTATGGAGGATCTGCGCCGGAACGAGAATGAAACGCTGCACGAAGGAGCGGAATTCCATGCGCAGAACGCGCTCTCGATCGGCTTGGTGTGCTTCGTGCCATCGCGGCGCCGTGGGCATGAGCAAAGAGAACCAAGCCTTGAGCGACCACGCGAGCGACGCGATCACCATATAGGCCCAGTTCGACTCGAGCGTGTTCAGCGGGGCGCGCAACGCCGGGACGCCGCTCTTCAATTGCGCGAGCAGATTTTCCTGGTTGCAGCGGCAGTTGGCCTCGCGGACGACCTGCTCGCACGTCATCTCGCGATCGTTGGTCACGTAGAAAAAGTAGCGGAAGGTCTGTCCCAGGTACCGCTGGCCCCTTTCCTCAACGATCGTCTTGCGAAGCACGACGAAGCGGTACGATCGCGCCGCCTTGGTGGGTCGATGCTCGAATTCCGCCAACTCCTCACGCTCGAGGCGCATATTACGATACTCGCGCTCACGGACGATCTGCTCCTTGATGCGTGGTTGCTTCGCGCGCCGCTTGCTCTCCTCGAAGAGGGTGTCGGCCTTGCGAACGAGCTCTTGATAATCGCTCACATCGTCACCTTCAGCGCGTGCCACCATCGGCTTGTAGGCATCGTACCCGAACACGAAGCGTACGCCGTCGTCGTGCCAACGGTCGAAGTACGCGGCCTGCGAGAAGGCCGTGTCGCCGCGCAGCAGGATGTCCGTCCAGCCGGCGCGACGGCAGAGCGTGATCGCGCGCGCGAAGAATTCGGGCGCTCTCTCCTCGGAAGGTCGGTTCCCGCTGCGGTTGACGACGAACAGCGGCTCCCCGGTGTTCGCCAGCGAGACCACAAGCGGGTGGTAGCCCCATATTCCGTTGTACGCGATGTCCATGCCCTGCTTGCACTCACCGCTGGTGGCGACGAGCGAGCCGTCCGCGTCGATTCGCGCCGTCTGCTCGAAGAACGCCTGCGACTGCCTCTGCCAGACGCCGACGCGCACGTCGTTCACGACGTCCATCAGGCCCTGGATCTGCTCGGCCCCGAAGCGCCTGCAGAAGTCGCCCGCAGTGGTGGGATCCGGGATCGTACGCGCACCGAGCGCATCGAGGAACGCCCTGTCGTTGCGGCGCACCTCGATGTCATCGAGCACCGCTCCGCCGCACAGGAAATTATAGGCAATGTTGAGAACATGGTCGGCCTCGCTGTACGGGCGCCGGCGCTTCAAGATCGGCAGCCTCGTGTCGAGCGCGGTCACCAGCCCGACCTTCCAGGCCAGTTGATGAATGGCCCCGAGCCCGCCACAGGGGATGGCGTGAACCCGGTCGGACGCCTCGTAACGAATCGTGCGTGCAGCGAACTCGGGACCCGTTCCACGCGGCTCGCGTCCGCCCTCGACGGGCTTCAGTCGGCGCGCGATCTTTCTCGCTTCACTTTCGGCCCAATTTCGTCGATCCTTCACCTGAAAAGCCTCCGGGTGTTTTGTGTCAAGCTTCAGCAACTCGACGAACACCCGGGCTTTTCATTTTGATCCCGCTACGAAGCGATTTCGACGCGCTTGATCGAGGTCTAGTCTGTCTCCCTCCTCGTCCGAGCACCGCTCCAGATCGCAAGACCCGCCAGCGCGGCTGTCACGGTGGTTGAAGACCATCGACGCCGAGGAAGCAGGCTGTCGAATGGCGGGAGCCGCAATGGAGCGCGAACAGGGACAGGATTCATCACCTCTCCTGTGCCCATCGCGCCCCTCGCGGGCTTCACCCCTTCAGGCAGCGATCCGCTCTACGCTGGCGCGACCGGACCGTCGCCGGCGAAATGGAACCACTGCGTCGGATGGGCGCGGACGAAGCGCTCCATCGCGGCCATCATCTCGGACGCGGCACGGTCCCGCTCCGCCTCGGTCGCCCGGCGGGCGAGCCAGATGGGCGGGGCCACGACCGCCTCGTACTCGAGGAAACCCAGGCGGTGCGTGAACACCGGCAGGATCGGCGCGCCGCTCATCGCGGCGAGCGCGATCGGCCCCTCGGGCGCACGCCAGCGGGCGCCGAGGAAGGCGACCTCCCGGCTGCGCATCCCGGGCGGCACGCGATCGATCTGCATCGCGACGACGCCGCCGCGCTGCAGGTGCTTGAGCAGCGGCAACGCGTCGAGGGGCCCGTCGCCGATGTGCACAACCTGGACGCCAGCGCGCTGCCGCGCCGCATCCTGGATGGCGCGCGCCTCGGCATCCCGTTCGCGCTGCATTGCCAGCATGACCCCCTCAGGGTGCACAACGCCGAGGATCTGGCCGGCAATGTCCCAGCCACCCGTGTGCGCCGTGACGATGAGGACACCCCGGCCAGCCGCGGCACACGCACGGTAATGCTCGACCCCCAGGGAACGCCGCTCCACCGTGTAACCGCGACCGCTCGCGAGCAGCAGCGCCTCGGTGATGCAGCTTCCGTAGGTCGCGAACACCGCGGCGCTGTCGAGCATGTCGACGAGGCGCGGCCGCGGCCCGCGCACGCGGCGCAGGTTCTCCTCGACGCGACGGCGCAGCCCGGGGAGCGCGGCCGCGAAGAGCACACCGAAGACCGGAGGACTGTGGCGCACCCAGGGCTCCGGCCCGCGCGCGACGCCCGCGGCGAGCGCGCGGCGCCAGAAGGCCGAGTCAGGTCGCAAACGGGAGAGGAGAGCTCCGCGCAGGCCAGGCATGAGGCAGGCTATCTACCGCAAACATAACGGCCGAGGGAGCGGCATCGACCGAGAGGCCGCACCGGCATGGATCGACCGAGAGCCCGCGACGCCATGGGCGGGCCGCCGAGGGCTCGCCGCGCGACGCCGCGAGCCCCGGACGACGGGACGAGCGCCGAGCGCCCCGGCCCGATGGAACAACGTTCCAGGTGACATCGGCCCGCCGCGCCCGATTGCCGATTGCCCTCCTCGCTCGTCCAAGGCGATTCCGCGAGGCGCCTGGGCCGCTCCACAGGAGCTCTGCAGAAATGAATCCACGCTCGCCAGGCGGTTCCTTACCGAGAAAACAGGTTCGTGAAGATCAACGCATTCTGTTACAAGGCCCATTGGCAAGGGGGGTTTCGACATGAATATCCTGCTCGTCGATGACCAGAACGTCGTTCGGGAGGCGCTCGCGCTCGCGCTCGCGTCACAGCCAGGGGTGAGCGAGGTCGTTCAGGCTGGAAGCGGGCAGGAGGCGCTCCGAGCGCAGGAGAGCCGCCGCTGTCAGGTGGCGGTGCTCGAGCTCGGCCTCGCCGACCGCAGCGGCGTCGAGCTCATCCGCGAGCTCAAGAGCATCGGGGAGCTCCGCGTCGTCGTGCTCTCGATACACCGGGACGAGTTCCGGGTGGCCGAGGCGATGCGGGCCGGCGCCGACGGATACCTGTCCAAGCAGAGCCGGCTCGCGGATCTCATGGAGGCGCTGCGCACCGTCGTTCGAGGGCGCACGGTCGTGTCGCCGGACGTGAGCGCGGCGATGGTGCGCGCGCTCCAGCGGCGCGACGCCGCCGCCCAGGGAGACATGGTGGCCGCGCTGAGCGACCGGGAGCGGCAGGTGCTCCGCCTGCTCGCGATGGGCCGCTCGGCCAAGGAGGTCGCCGCGCAGCTCTCGATCAGCGTGAAGACGGTCGAGACCCACCGCGCGCGCCTCTGCGCGAAGGTGGCGACGCACAGCGTGGCCGACCTGACCCGCCTCGCGGTGCGATCAGGCCTCGTCGAGGCGTAGGCGGCCCCCTCGAGGGCGAGCGCCCGGCGCGCTCCGGACGCTCCGTCACGGCCCACACAGCAACGCGGCGCGGCGGCTCACGCCGCCGCGGTGGCGGCCCGAGGAGCGGCCCTCAGCGCCGGCAGCGTCTCTCCGATCAACGCCGAGCCGATGGCGAACCCCGAGAGCGTGAGTCGCATGCGGAGCACGTCCAGCATGCCCTGGCCATGGAGAACGGTCAGCGTGCTGCGGATATCTTTGCGGCGAACACGCAGCTTCTCGACGAGCGTCTCGAGGGTCTCGGCGCGTCCTTCGCGCTGGGCAACGGCAAGCGCCTGCAGAAGGGTTGCGGCTAAAATTTTCTTGTCCATGAGAGCACCCTAGAAAGCGTTCCCGTGAAGTGCCTAATTTTCGGCGACAATTTTTGTGTCGTGCCGGGGTGTCGCTCGCCGGTTGGATGACGGGCCCTCCCTACTCTGCTCATCCTGCGCCTGAACCCCACTTACCTGCCGCCAGGGAACGCCAGGCCACCATGTGTTCATGCTGCCGCCCTGGCCCGCCTCCCAGGAAAGACCCCTCGATAGGGCGCGGGCACACCGGGGCAGGCGAACGTTCATCGAATCCATCTCCTCGAATGGCTCGATGCGTCAGCGGGGCCCGGCGGAGCGCGCCAGGTCGACCCGGTGTTTCGCGACCATTGCAGGGCCCGCCGCGAGAACGCGCGGACGCTCGCCGGGCAGTGGATCGGCGAGCCGTCGTGACGCGGTGGCGGACGGTTACAGCTTGCCCCTGGCGTAGGCCCGCTGGAGCGTCAGCCCGGGGGGGCCGGACGAGAGCTCGAACGCCTCCGGGCGGCCGTCCGGCGCGAGGCTGCCGACGAGGCGCATGGTGCCGTGAGAGACCGTGACCGAACCCGACGCGTCGCGGGCGTACTGGACGTCCACGGGCTTTGTCGGATCGATGGAAGGCATGTATTCCTGCTGCTTGAGGTCGAACGACCCTTTCTTGAGACGCCGGGCGAGCTCCGAGGCGGTGGCGACAGGCGACGCGAGCCACGCCCTGGCCGAGGGGGTGAACGTCCCCTGGACCTTCTTGCCCTCGACCTCCCCCGAGTACTCGTATTGATAGTTCGTCTTCTGCGACAGCTCGATCCGGTGGTTCGTCTTGCCGCCCTCCGACTCGATCCAGACGCCGCCCTTGAGGCGCCCCTGAGCGTCGATGAGCACGTTCGACGCATCATCCTCGATGTGCAGGGACCTCGGGTCTCGCGGCAGGAGGGTGGCCCCGCGCGAGAGCCATCGCCGCTGGCCGCCCTCGTCCTTGAACAGATCGCTCGTCTCGAAGCCGACAGGGACCTTGCCGATGCGCAGGATCACCGTGTCCGTGTACTCGGATCTCGGCGCAGCGCTCTTCGAGTCGAACGAGTCGAAGATCCCCTTGGCGAGCCGCTCGAACGTGCGGACATACCCGACCTCGTCGTGCAGGCAGGCGATGGGGTGCGCCCTGTCCGCGTGCAGCGCGATCTTGAGCAGGCCGGCCGCCTTCCCGGCGGCGGTCGGGGCGAGGTAAAGGGCCTGCACGAACACCGCGGGGCTCTCCCGGTGCACGCTGATCTCCCAGGGCACGACGCGGGAGACCTCCACCTTGGCGGGATCGAGGAGCTCGACGAAATTCCTTATCACCTCTCCCGAGTCGAGCATCGTGCTGTAGACGAAGCACTCGACAGGGCTGCTCGTGCCGAGGGGGATGGTGATCGCGACCAGCTTTTCCTTCTGCTCGATCTGCGGCTCCCCTGCCCCGAACGCGCGCGCCGACCAGTCCGCGGCGCGGACCTCGTGGGCCGGCAGCTCGTCGGCCTCGCGGGCGAGGGCCTTGGCAAGGTCGAAAGGCTCCTGCGCCGCGGGCGCGGGGCTCGGCGCAGGGCTCTCCGCGGGCGCCCCGCCGGTGGACCCGCCGCATCCAGCGAGGAGCGAAAGGGGCAGCACGAGCAGGCCGGCGCCACGCGCGACGCCCGGAGAGCGGCCGCGCGTGCGGCGAGGCGAGGATGTCGTATTCTGTGAGATGAGCTGGCCTTCGTCGAGCCGAGCCCCCGGAATCGGAAGCGCCATCGTGAGGATCTCCTGCACGCCACCCCGGTCGCCGGCAACGCCCCTCAGCAGGCCCCCAGCGCCGAAATGATGATGCGACGCAACAGAAGCGGCAGCGGGGTCGTGATGTCAAGACGCGACGCGCCAGCACCGCTTCCGATAGCCGCGCGATACGCCCGTCAAGGACCTCGGTCGCTTGGCGAGACAAGAGCCACGGCAATAAAAATTAACAGTCGCACAGGAAGTGCCTCGACGCGGAGCACGGGCCGGTGAGGCATCAGAAACGCGGGTTCTCTCGCTCGGAGTCGCCAGTGCGCTCGGGAGATACCCTAGGCGTGGACGGTGCGCCCTTCGTGTCACGTATCGACGACAGGTCATCTCGCCGGCTCGTTCGATGAGCCGATACAGACCATCGGAGGATTGCAACGAGAAAATCAGAGTGCGCACCGCGTCATCCAGGCCGTGCGGCGGCTGAGCCCGCAGCGGCTGAGGCAGCTACGCACGGTCGCCCGCACAGTGAGGCAGTTTGCCGCATCGAGCGCTCGAAGAGGCACGCGCCCTGTCGAGGTGGTCATCGGGTGTCCGGCCTCGACGCATCGTCGGATTCGTCCGAACGCTCGCGTCTGGCACCCGCGTTGCAGCACCGTCCAGCGTCGCCGGCACCGCCGGTGCGATGTGGCTACGCAGCAGGTGGTCACGATCGTCGAGTGACGTTCACGATGCAATCAATGCGAGGAGTGGATCATGGGACAGATCAGCGACAGCAAGCGGGGCTTCGCGGCGATGAACGCAGAGCAGCAGCGTCAGATCGCGAGCCAGGGCGGCAAGGCGGCGCATGAGAAGGGCACCGCGCACGAGTTCACGTCCGAGGAAGCGCGCGCGGCGGGCCGCAAGGGCGGCGAGGCCGTCAGCCAGAACCGCGAGCACATGGCCGAGATCGGGCGCAAGGGCGCCGAGGCGCGCAGCCAGGGGAACGGGAGCCGGAAGGGCCGCGACGCGAGCCACGCTCAGCACGTGAACGCGGACGAGCAACCCCAGCAAGGCTGAACACCGTCCCGGCGCCGCTCGAGATCCCTCCAGCGCCGCAAGGACCACGAAGAGCCGCCGAGGAACCACGAAGGGGCCTTCCCTTTCCTGGTTGCTCGGGGGTCCTTTCTGGCAGGAGGCGTGCGCGCGGCGGACAGCGCCCCCGCAGCCGCGCCCCATCGACGGTCACTCCGGGCCTTCGTCGATCCCTGCGCCGTCCTCGAACATCGCCGCGTCGTCGTCATCGAGGTCGAGCTCGCCGTCGTCCAGCGCGCTGCCGTCGGCCGCGTGCGCACCGCCCTCTGTCACGCTGGCGGGCGGCGCCATCCGCCATCCGCCGGCCGGAGGCCCCGCCGGCCACGAGCGCAGCCCGGGCGGCGGCTTGAAGCCGTCGACCTCATCTCCCTCTGCGTCGAGCCCCGCCGCGGCCGCGCGGCGGGCCCAGTCGGGCGCGTTCGCGGGCGTCTGCCGCGGCCGCCACGGGCCGCGCTCGGGCGTGGGGGCGCGCTTGAGGTAGCCGTGCGCCCCGGAGGTGAAGCCCACCTCCGCCAGCGCGCGCGCCACGGGGGAGCTGTGCGCCGGCTCGCCGTCGATCGTGGCCACGAGCACCGCGCGCCGCCGCCCCTCGGCGACGAGCGCCGCGAGCGCCGACGCGATGGCGTGGATCGCCTCGCCGCGCTCCGGCTCGACCTCGGGGAGGAAGGTGGTGAGGCTCCGCTCGGTGCGGCCCATCCACGCGAGCAGCCGGCCGTCGTGGAGGATCACGAGGGCGCCCGCGGCCCGTTGCGGCCGGGCCGGGCCGCGGACCGCGGCGTCGGGCGCGCCGTCAGCGCGCGGGGCGAGATCGGGCCAGCGGACGGCGGCGCCCCAGGGGCTCGCCGGATCCGTGGCCGCGAGGACGAGCGTCCGCGGCTCGTCGGACGGCTCGCGGCAGGCCCGGAGCCGATCGTCGGCCCCGGGCACCGCGAACTGCGCGGCGCCCAGCCCGGCGACGAAGTAACCGCGCCGCGCCTGACCGGCCTCCTCCATGGCGCGGAGCACGTCGTACACGGCCGAGAAGCCGCCCGCGAGCCCCTCGACCGCCGCCGCCTCGCGGGTGAGCACGCCGTGCCGTTCGAGCAGCGCGCGGGCGAGCGCCGCGCGGCGCTCGGTCTCGCCGGGCGCGCCGGCAGCTGCGCCGGGCACACCGGATGCGCCGGATGCGCCGGGGAACGACAGCAACGACCAGCGCCCCTCGCTGCCCGGCGGGCCGATCCGGCGCGCCCGCAGGCCGGCGAGGCCGGACGCGGGGCGGTCGCGGTCGCGCCGCCGGCCGCTCGATCGGGACTCGCGGCCGAGGGCGCGCAGCGGGGCGAGCGTGTCGTTCGTGACCTCGCCGGCCCACACGAGATCCCAGAGCGCCGCGAGCAGGTCGGCCCCGAAGGCGCCCGTCTCGCGCGAGAGGTCGGAGAAGAAGAGCGCGCCGCGGCGCGCGAGCGCGGCGCGGATGCCCTCGGCCAGCGGCCCCTCGGCGCGGCCGGGCGGCGGGACGAGGTACGGATAGGCCTCGGCGAGGTAGAGCGCGACGCGGCCGTCGCCGTCGCCGACCGGCTCGACGCCGCGCCAGAGCACCTCGCCGGCCGCGCACAGGGCGTCGAGATCGCCGGGGCGGTAGCCCTCGACGCGGGCGGGCAGGATCTCGGCCTCCAGGGCGGAGGCCGAGAGCGGCGCGCCCTGGAGCTGCTCGAGCACCACGAGCAGGCCGTCGAGGCCCCGGCGGCGGCGGTGCAGGCCGTGCCAGTCGGCGAGGAAGCGCGCGTAGGCCTCGGGCGGGACCGGCTCGACCTCGGCGCGCAGCCGCGCCAGCGAGCGGCGCTTCAGCGAGCGCAGCACCTCGGCGTCGCAGAACTCCCGGCCGCGGCCGCCGGGGAGGAACTCGCCCTCGATGACGCGGCCCCGGTCCGCGAGCCGCGCGAGCGCGGCCAGGACCGGCGCGGGCCCGAGGCCGAAACGCCGGGCCACGTCGTCCGCGCGGAAGGGCCCGTGCGTGCGCGCGTAGCGGGCGACGAGCTCGCCGAGCGGATCCGCGACCGGCTCGAGGAACGCGATCGGGAGGCCGGGCGGGGGCACCACCCCGAGGGCGTCGCGCAGCCGGCCTGCGTCCTCGGCGGCGGCGAGGCGGCGCTCGCCGCCGAGCTGGACCTCGATGGCGCGCCGGTCGCGGACGAGCTCGTCGATCCAGGCGGCGGCGCCCTCGCCGGCCGCATCCGGCGCGGCGCCGGGGCCCGCCGCGCGCCGGGCGATCTCGCCGCGCGTGAGATCGCCGAGCGAGAGCAGCAGATCGTGCAGCTGGTCCTCGTGCTTGATCGGCGCGCGACCGTCGAGGCGCTGGAGCGACGCCTCGAGGGCCAGCACGGCGTCGGCGTCGAACAGCTCGCGCAGCTCGGCCTCGCCGAGCAGCTCGCGCAGGCGGGCGTGATCGATGGCGAGCACCTGCGCCCTCCGCTCGGCGAGCGGCAGGTCGCCCTCGTAGATGAAGTTGCCGGCGTAGGCGAAGAGCAGCGTGGCCGCGAACGGCGAGGGCGCGCGGACGTCGACCGTGACGACGCGGACCTTGCGCGCCGCGATCTGCCGCAGGAGGTCCTCGAGCGCGGTGAGGTCGAAGACGTCGCGCAGGCACTCCCTGTAGGTCTCGAGCAGGATGGGGAAGGAGCCGTAGCGCGACGCGACGGCGAGCAGGTCCGCGGCGCGCTTGCGCTGGGCCCAGAGCGGCGAGCGCTTGCCGGGGAACTTGCGCGGCAGGAGCAGCGCCCGGCCGGCGCACTCGCGGAAGCGCGAGGCGAAGAGGGCGGTGTCGCCGAGGCCCCGGACGAGCAGGTCCTCGACCTCGTCGGCCTGCGGCAGGAGCTGCTTCGCTTCGGGGGGCGACTCGGACTCGGGCAGCCGCAGGACGATGCCGTCGTCGGTCCACACGGTGTCGACGGCGAGGCCGAGCTCGAGGCGGCACTTCTCGGCGATGCAGGTCGACAACGGGGCGTGCACGCGGCCGCCGAACGGCGAGAGGAGGCAGATGCGGTAGTCGCCGACCTCGTCGACGAACCGCTCCAGGACGATGGCGCGGTCGTTCGGGACCTCGCCCGTGGCCGCCGCCTGATCGCGCACGTAGCGGACGAGGTTCCTCGCCGCGCGCTCGTCGAGGCCGTGCTCGTCGGCGAGCGCGCGCTCGGCCTCTCCGTCGGGCAGCGAGGCGAGGCGGCGCGCGAGGGCGCCGATGGAGGCGCCGAGCTCCGCGTTGCGCCCGGCCTGATCGCCGCGCCAGAACGGCATCTTCCCCGGCTCGCCCGGCGCGGGGACGACGAGGACGCGGTCGTGGGTGATGTCGGTGATGCGCCACGAGGAGGCGCCGAGGAGGAAGACCTCGCCCTCGCGGGCCTCGAAGACCATCTCCTCGTCGAGCTCGCCGACGCGCCGGCCGGGTCGCGCCGCGTCGCCGCCGGAGTCGAGGAAGACGCCGTAGAGGCCGCGGTCGGGGATGGTGCCGGCGTTGACGACGGCGAGGCGCTTCGCGCCCTTGCGGGCGCGCACGGCGCCGCCCACGCGGTCCCAGACGATGCGGGGCCGGAGCTCGGCGAACTCGTCGGAGGGGTAGCGGCCGGAGAGCATGTCGAGCACGCCCTCGAAGCTCGCGCGCGGCAGGTCGGCGAACGGCGCGGCCCGGCGGACGAGCGCGAAGAGCGCGTCGACGTGGAGGGTGTCCATCGAGACGATGGCGACGATCTGCTGGGCGAGGACGTCGAGCGGGTTCCTCGGGTAGAGGGTCGCCTCGACCTTGCCCTCACGCATGCGGGACGCGGCCGCGGCGCAAGCGAGGAGGTCGCCGCGGTGCTTGGGGAACACGATGCCGCGCGACGTGCCGCCGACCTCGTGCCCGGCGCGGCCGACGCGCTGGAGCCCGGCGGCGACCGAGGGCGGCGCCTCGAGCTGGATGACGAGGTCGACGGCGCCGAGGTCGAGGCCGAGCTCCAGCGACGAGGTCGCGACGATGCACGGCAGGAGGCCGGCCTTGAGCCGCTCCTCGATCTGCTGTCGCTGCTCGCGGGCGATCGAGCCGTGGTGGGCGAGCGCGATCTCGGCGCCCGCGGTGTCGTTGAGGGCCGCGGCGAGGCGCTCGGCGAGGCGCCGGCTGTTCACGAAGATCATCGTGGTGCGGTGGGCGCGGACGAGCTCGACGAGGCGCGGGTGGATGCTCGGCCAGATCGAGCGCTGCGCCGGCTCGGCCGGCCCCTTGAGCGGCCCCTCGCCGGCGCGCGCCGCCTCGCCGAGCTTTGTCATGTCCTCGACGGGCACCTCGATGCGGAGCTCCAGCGCCTTGGGCGCGCTCGCGTCGACGATGGTCACCGGCCGCGGAGCGAAGCGCGCGCCGGCGCCGTCGATCTCGCCGCCGCCGAGCAACCGCGCGACCTCGTCGAGCGGCCGCTGCGTGGCGGACAGCCCGATGCGCTGCATCGGTCGGGGCGGCGATCGGAGCGCCTCGAGCCGCTCGAGGGACAGGGCGAGGTGCGCGCCGCGCTTCGTCGCGACGAGCGCGTGGATCTCGTCGATGATGACGGTCTCGACGGCGCGCAGCCGCTCGTGTGCGGCGGCGGTGAGCAGGAGGTAGAGCGACTCCGGGGTCGTGATGAGGATGTCCGGCGGCTTCCTGGCGAGCCGGGCGCGGTCTTCGGGCGCCGTATCGCCGGAGCGCACGCCGACCTGGGGGACCCGGTACGGCAGGCCGAGCCGCTCGGCGGCGGCGGCGATGCCGGCGAGCGGCGCGCGCAGGTTGCGTTCGACGTCGATGGCGAGCGCCTTCAGCGGTGAGACGTAGACGACGCGGCAGCGCTCGGCGGCGTCGGGCTCGGGCGAGGCCATGAGCCGGTCGATGGCCGCGAGGAAGGCGGCGAGCGTCTTGCCGGAGCCTGTCGGGGCGAGCAGCAGGGTGGAGGCGCCGTCGAGGATGGGCGGGAAGCCCTGAGCCTGGGCGGG